>CAVXLB010000004.1:0-448441 GCA_963762625.1 uncultured Actinomycetota bacterium | reverse complement strand
GCCTCCGCCAGCGCGTGCAGCAGTTCAAGCAGTTGCGGATCGCCGCCCAGTGCCTCGGACACGGTCTCGATGGTTTTGGGATCGTTGAGGTCGCTTCGGCTCGCCGTTATGGGCAGCAGGAGGTGGTGGCGCACCATGTTGGAGATCGTGTCGACGTCCTGGGGCGATAGTCCGAGCCTCTCGGCGATCGGGATCACCAAGTCGGCCCCGAGCACACAGTGGTCAACTCCCCGCCCCTTGCCGATGTCGTGCAGCAGCGCGCCAAGCGCGAGCAAGTCCGATCGAGCAACGCGGGTGGTCAGCGGGGCCGCATTGATGGTGGTTTCGACGATGTGACGGTCCACGGTCCATTTGTGGGAAACGTCGCGCGGTGGCAGGTCGCGAACCGCGTCCCATTCCGGCAGTAGCCGGCCCCACAGCCCGGTGCGGTCGAGTGCCTCGATGGTGTTCAGCGCCGGGGGCCCGGCCAGGAGCACCACCAGTAGGTCGTCCAACGCCTCCCTGGGCCAGGGAGTTGGCAAGTCCGGGGCGCTATCCGCCAGCCGCTTCAGCGTGCCGGCGCCGATCGGCAAGTTAGTGTCCGCCGACGCGGCAGCCACCCGCAGCACCAAACCGGGATCGGTTTCCGGTTTGGCATCGCGGGCAAGCCCGATTTCGCCGTCGTACTCGACAACGCCCTCGTCCAGCGGTCGCCGCTTCGGGCGCCCCACCAGAGCCGAGATGCCGCGCCGGGGCAACGCGTTTTGCGCGGTCCTCAGCCCGGTTTCCGAGTGGTAGGCGATGGTGCGGCCCGCGCCGGATAACATGCGCGCCAGGTCGAATCGGTCGCCGACATGCAGGGCTGCGCTGATCTCATCGGCGAACTGGGCCAGCAGCTGATCCCGTCCGCGCCCAGACACGCGGTGCAGTTCGGTGCGCACATCGAGCAATGTGAGGTGGGCGTCGTCCAGCGAGCCCCCCGGCGAGTCGGGGTTGGCCATACCGTGGCGATCGATGAGCTGAGCGAGCGCCAGCGCGTTCAACAATTGCACGTCTCGTAGGCCGCCGCGACCGGATTTCAGTTCAGGCTCGGCCCGCTGTGAGATCCGGCCACAACGCAGCCATCGGCCATTCGTCATCTCGACGAGCTCGTCCATCCGGGAACGAATCGCGCTGCGCCACTGCCGCCGCACCCCGGCGATCAGCTCGGCCGAAAGCCCTGCGTCGCCCGTGATATGGCGTGCTTCCAGCATGCCCAGCGCGGCCGTCATGTCGGAATCGGCGACATCCAGCGCCCCGGACACGGTCCGCACGCTGTGGTCCAGCCGAACGTTTGCGTCCCACAGCGGGTACCACAACCGATCGGCGACCTGTTCCAGCTCGCTGTCAGATTTGTTGTCGTGCACCAGTATTAGGTCGAGATCGGAGTACGGCAACAGCTCGCGGCGCCCCAAGCCGCCGACTCCGATGATGGCGAGGCCACTGCTTTCCGTGATGCCGATCTCGGCAGCCTTGGCGTTCAGCCAGGACTCGTGCAGCTCCAGCCACGCTCGCCGTAACCGGGCCGCATCGAGTTCAGCACCATCAGATAGCAGTTGGCGCCGCGAGGCAGCCAAATCGCTTACCCCGCAGGCGCTTCCCGCTTCTATGGGCTCTGGGCCATCCGATCCACCAGCCCCGGACGGGTCGGTCAGGTCCTGTTTCATACCCTCCCGGCCCGCCCACGGCTGGGTGCAACCTCAATCAGCAATGTGCGGTCAAGGTCATAGAGCATCGGTTCCGCGTTCACCGGTGCGCACTCGCACAATGGTTTCCACGGGACTGACCCACACTTTGCCGTCACCGATCTTGCCGGTGCGCGCCGATCGCACAATGGCGTCCACCACCTTGTCGACGATGGAATCGTCGACAACGACCTCGATCCGAACCTTCGGAACAAAATCGACCGAGTACTCGGCACCTCGGTAAACCTCGGTGTGACCCTTTTGGCGTCCATACCCCTGGATTTCGCTGACCGTCATGCCCAAGACGCCCGCCTCCTCGAGGGCGGTCTTGACATCGTCGAGGGTGAACGGCTTCACGATCGCGGTGACAAGCTTCATTTGGGCTCTGCCTCTACTTTCTCGTCCACGCGGTCCTCCAAGCCATTAGGGCTATCCGACAGACTGGCATGAGAAAGAACCGAGCCGGTCGGAGATAATCCGAAATCGTACGCGCTCTCTGCGTGCTCAGCCTCATCGATACCCGAGGCTTCTTCCTCGGCGCCAAGACGTATCCCGATGGTGTACTTCAGAATCAACGCCAGGATTAGCGTGACGATGGCGGAGTAGAAGAGGACGGAGAACGCGCCGACCGCCTGCCGTTCCAGTTGGGCGAAACCGCCGCCGTAGAACAATCCCTTGGAGACACCGGTCACGCCGTTGATGGCGGTGGATTCCGGGGCAGCGACAAGGCCCACCAGCAGCGTGCCCGTCAGACCACCGATCATGTGCACCCCGACCACGTCGAGCGAGTCGTCGAAGCCGAGCTTGAATTTCAGCCCGACCGCCATCGCGCACAGCGCCCCGCCGACCGCCCCGATAACCAGGGCACCCAGCACGTTGACAGACGAGCAGGACGGTGTGATGGCGACCAGCCCGGCGACAATGCCCGATGCCCCTCCCAGCGTCGTTGCATGGCCATCGCGGATGCGCTCGACCAGCAGCCACGCGAGCATGGCCGTGGCAGTCGCGATCGTCGTGGTCATGAAGGTGCTACCCGCGGAGCCGTTCGAGCTGGTCGCCGAACCGGCGTTGAACCCGAACCAACCGAACCACAGCAAGCCCGCGCCGAGCATCACGAACGGCACATTGTGCGGGCGGAACAGCGTGGTGGGCCAGCCTTTGCGCTTGCCCAGCACGATCGCCAGCACCAAGCCGGCCACACCGGAGTTGATGTGGACGGCGGTACCACCCGCGAAGTCGATCGCGTGCAGCTTGGCGTTGATCCAGCCTCCGTGCTCGGAAGCGAAGCCATCAGCCGCGAAGACCCAGTGCGCAACCGGGAAGTAGACCAGCGTCGCCCACAGTCCGGAGAACACCAGCCAGGCGCTGAACTTCAACCGGTCGGCGACGGCCCCCGAGATCAAGGCGACGGTGATGATCGCGAACATCAGCTGGAAGGCCACAAATACGGTCGCGGGCATCGTGCCGGCCAGCGGGATATCGGTCGCCGGAGTGCTGCCCGCCGCTTTCACGGCGTTGCCGCCGATCAGACCTTTCAGACCCCAATAATCGGTCGGGTTGCCGACGACGCCCCATTTGTCGTCACCGAATGACATCGAGTAGCCGTACAGCACCCACAGCACCGTGACGACGCCCATAGCGCTGACGCTCATCATGATCATGTTGAGCACGCTTCTGGTACGAACCATGCCGCCGTAGAAAAACGCCAGACCCGGCGTCATCAACAGCACCAGTGCGGAACTCGCCAACATCCAGGCGGTATCGCCGGTATCCGGTTGGCCCATCATCGGGAATGCCACTCGCTATCACCTCCACTTGCGCATGAATGGCCGTCAGACGTGCGTGCCTGTGGCCTGATCCAGAACCATGCGCAATGGTTGTTTCGGCAATAGAGCGACCATGTTTCGTCAGGATTAACGTCGTGCTCGGCGTGTAAGGACCTCAGCCAAGCAGGGCGTCGACGAAGGCGGCGGGTTCGAACGGCGCCAAATCATCGGGACCTTCACCGAGGCCGACCAGCTTCACGGGGACGCCAAGTTCTTGCTGGACGCGGAAAACGATGCCGCCCTTGGCCGTTCCGTCCAGCTTGGTCAGCACGGCGCCGGTGATGTCGACCACGTCGGCGAATACCCGGGCCTGAGCCAGCCCGTTCTGGCCAATCGTGGCGTCGAGCACCAGCAACACCTCGTCGACGGCCGCGCGCCGGGTCACGACGCGCTTGACCTTGTCGAGTTCGTCCATCAGCCCGACCTTGGTGTGCAACCGCCCGGCGGTGTCGATGACCACGACATCGGCTCCGACCGCAATGCCCCTGTCCACCGCATCGAACGCCACCGATGCCGGGTCGGCGCCCTCGGCCCCGCAAACGACCTCGGCGCCCACCTTGGCCGCCCACGTCTGCAGTTGGTCGGCCGCGGCAGCCCGGAAGGTGTCGGCCGCGCCCAGTACCACCCGCCGGCCGTCGGCAACCAACACCCTGGCCAGCTTGCCCACGGTAGTGGTTTTCCCGGTGCCGTTGACGCCGACGATCAGCAGCACCGAGGGAGCGTCGGCGTGCGGCAGGGCGCGAATCGAGCGGTCCATGCCGGGTTGCAACTCTCCGATCAACACATCGCGCAGCACGGCCCGTGCGTCGGCCTCGGTGCGCACGTTGCCACCCGCCAGCCGGCTCCGCAGTTGCGCGACCACCGACTCGGTGACAACCGGTCCTAGGTCGGCGATCAGCAGGGTGTCTTCCACGTCCTGCCAGGAGTCCTCGTCCAGATCCCCACCGCCGATCAAGCCCAGCATGCTGCGCCCGAGCGCATTCTGCGATCGGGCGAGTCGCCCGCGCAGTCGTTCCAATCGGCCCTCGGACGGAGCGATCGCGTCGAGCTCCGGGGCCACGGGGGCCGGGGGTGCCGGCTCTGGCGACCGAGGCTCAGCTTCGGGCAGCTCAGGTTCGAGCAGCTCAGCTTCGGGCAGCTCAGGTTCGGGCAGCTCAGGTCCGGGCAGCTCAGGTTCGGGAAGTAGTACATCGGAGATCGCACGCCTTGGGGCGTCACGCGGGATGGTCGCGTCGTCGCCCACAGCGGGCAGCCCGCTGGTGTCGATCCGCTCAACGGGCGCAGCCGTGGGCTCGAGCGTCTGAGTTTGGCTGAACGTGATGCCGGACGACGCGGTGTAGCCGCCCGACCGATCGAGTGCGCCGGGTTCGGGGCGTTCGAACGAAGGAGCCAGCCTGATCCGGCGCCGACGGTAGCGCACCAGGCCCAGAACCAGCGCGGCAACCAGAACCAGGACCGCGACAACCGCGATGGCAATCCAAAGACCTTGCGTCACGGTGACATCCTTGCAGGGACGCGATGCGAATCAGACGTGCCCCTTGAACCCGCCCCCGCCCCAGAGCCGACCTTAGGAGGAATTAGTGACCAGTTGCTCCACCTGCTGACCGCGCATCCGCTGCGAGATCACCGCGGTGATGCCGTCGCCCTGCATGGTCACGCCGTACAGCGCGTCAGCGACCTCCATGGTCGGCTTCTGGTGCGTGATGATGATGAGCTGCGATTGGGCACGCAGCTGTTCGAACAGGCCGATCAGGCGGCGCAGATTCGTGTCGTCGAGCGCGGCCTCCACCTCGTCCATGATGTAGAACGGCGACGGGCGGGCCCTGAAGATGGCCACCAACATCGCCACCGCGGTCAGCGCCTTCTCACCGCCGGACAGCAAAGAAAGCCGCGAGACCTTCTTACCGGGCGGCCGGGCCTCCACCTCGATGCCGGTGGTGAGCATGTCGTCTGGATCGGTCAGCCGCAGCCTGCCCTCCCCGCCGGGAAACAACGAGCTGAACACACCGCGGAATTCACGCTCCACGTCGTCAAATGCCTCGCTGAACACCTGCAGGATGCGGGCATCGACATCGGCGACGACGCCAAGCAGATCCTGGCGGGCCGCCTTGACATCCTCGAGCTGGGTGGCCAGGAAGTTATAGCGCTCCTCCAGCGCAGCGAACTCCTCCAGCGCCAGCGGATTGACCCTGCCCAGTTCCGCCAGCTCGCGTTCGGCCCGTTTGGCCCGGCGCTCCTGGGTGGCGCGGTCGTAGGGCATCGGGGCGGGTGCGATTACCTGCTCGCCACGTTCGCGGGCCTGCTCGAATTCGGCAATCTCGAGTTCCGTCGGTGGTAGCTCAGCATCCGGACCGTACTCGGCGACCAAATCGGCCGGCGACATGCCGAACTGCTCCAGCACCATCTGTTCGAGCTGCTCGATGCGCATCGCCGCCTGGGCGTTGGCCACCTCGTCGCGGTGTAGCGAGTCGGTGAGTGTGGCGACCCGGGTGCCCAGCGTGTTCACCTCGGCGCGCACCGCGGCGATCGACACCGATCGCTGCTGACGTTCGGCCACCAGTGCGTCGCGAATTCGCGACGCCGCCCCAACCACCTGGTTCAACCGCGCCGCCAGCAGCCGCCCGGCGTCGGCCACCGCTGCGGCTATGCCGGCGGCGCGCAGTCGCGCGGCGCGCGCTTGTTCGGCGCGCACCCGTGCCTCGCGTTCGGCGGCAGCCGCACGGCGCAGCGAATCCGCGCGCCCGCGTACCGCGTTGGCGCGTTCCTCAGCAGTCCGCACCGCCAGCCGGGCCTCCACTTCGACACCGCGAGCGTTTTCGGCGGCTGCGGCGATCTGCTGCCGGGCCATCGCAGGACTGGGCTCCGCCCCATCCACACGCGGGGTCTCTTGGGCGTTGTGCAGCCGGGTTTCCAGTTCGGTGACCTCTTCGAGGGTGGCGGCGCGCCCGATTTCCAGCTCCTCGCGCTGCCGCAGCAACCTGTTCCACTCTTCTTCGGCCGTGCGGGCGTCCTGGCCCAGCCGGCCCAGCTGCTCATACATCGCAGAGATTGCGGTGTCGGATTCGTTGAGCGCGGCCAAGGCTTGCTCGGCGGAGTCCTGCCGGGCAGTCTGCTCGGTCAGCGCGCCGGACAGCGCGGCGCTCAGTTGGGCCACCTGCGCCTCCGCGGCCGCCAGCTCGTTGCCGGCCTTATCGATCTCGGAGGTGACCTCCAGCGTGCAGAGCTTGCGATCGGAGCCCCCGCTTACCCGGCCGGCGCCCACCAGATCGCCGTCAATCGTGACCGCGCGCAGCTGCGGGCGCACGGCGACCAGATCCAGCGCCGCGGCCACGTCATTGACGACCGTCACGCCCGAAAGCATGGCGATCATCGCGCCGCGCAGTCGCGGCGGTGCCTCGACCAAATCGAGTGCCCACAGTGCGCCGGCGGGCAGCACAGCAGCCGGAGCGGCATCTGCGGGGACCGGCCAGTCGCCCAGAACCAGCGCCGCGCGGCCCCCGTCGGCTTCCTTGAGCGCGGCTACCGCGGAACCCGCCGCGCCGAAACTTTCGGCGGCCAGCGCGTCGGCCGCCGACCCGAGCACCGCGGCAAGCGCCGCCTCATAGCCCGGCCGTACTTTGACCAACTTGGCGATCGGCCCGAGAAGTCCTGTGCCGCTGTGATTCTGCGCAAGCCACGCGGTACCGTCCTTGCGTTGAAGCCCGACCGAGAGCGCATCGATGCGGGCACGCAGCGAGGCCACCTGACGTTCGGCGCCGCGCTCGGCCGACTGCAGTTCGGTGACGCGCTCTTCGGCCGACCGCAGCGCGGCCACCGTCCGTTCGTGTTGCTCATCGAGGCCCACCTCGCCCTGGTCGAGTTCACCGACTCGGCCCTGCACGGTTTCGAACTCCGCCCGGGTCTGCTGCGCCCGCGCCGCGGCAGCCTCGATGCGCTCGGATAACCGCGCAACGCTGTCGTCGATCGATTCGACGCGCGCCCGCATGGTCTCTACCTGACCCGTCAACCGCGCCAGGCCCTCGCGCCGGTCGGCCTCGGCTCGGACAGCGGCCAGATGGGCCCGGTCGGCCTCGGCGGCTTGGCGCTCGCGGTCGGCCAACTCCGCGCGGGCGGCCTCCAGCCGGGTGCGCGTTTCGGCCAGCACAGCCAACAGTTGCTGCTCGGCGACCCCCACCTGTTGGGCCTCGGCTTCCAGCTCCTCGGGTTTTCTGGGGTCGGTGTCGCTGGTCGGCGCGGACTCGAGATCGAGATGCTGAGCGCGTTCGTTGGCGATACGCACCGTGGCACCCACCCGTTCGGCAAGGGCGGACAGCGCGAACCAGGTGTTCTGGACCGACTCGGCCCGGACCGAGAGCTCGGCCAGTGCAGTCTCGTGCGCAGTCAGTTCCTCGGATGCCAGCGCCAACCGGGATGCGGCCTCGTCGTGCTCGCGGCGCATGGCGGCCTCGGCCTCGAAGATCGCGTCTCGCTCCATCTGCCGGTTCACCAGGTCGTCGGCGGCCAGCCGCAACCGGGCGTCGCGCAGGTCGGCCTGGATGGTCTGGGCGCGACGGGCCACCTCGGCTTGTCGACCCAATGGTTTCAGCTGACGCCGCAGTTCGGTGGTCAGATCGGAGAGCCGGGCCAGATTCGCCGACATCGCGTCGAGTTTGCGGAGAGCTTTTTCCTTCCGCTTGCGATGCTTGAGCACGCCCGCGGCTTCTTCGATGAACGCCCGACGGTCCTCGGGCCGCGATTGTAAGATCTCGTCGAGCTTGCCCTGCCCGACGATCACATGCATCTCCCGGCCGATGCCAGAGTCGCTCAGCAACTCCTGGACGTCCATCAAACGGCAGCTGCTGCCATTGATTTCGTATTCACTGGCACCGTCGCGGAACATCCTGCGGGTGATCGATACCTCGGAGTACTCGATGGGCAGCGCGTTGTCAGAGTTGTCGATGGTGACGGTGACTTCGGCGCGTCCCAACGGGGCACGTGACGAGGTGCCCGCGAAGATGACATCCTCCATCTTGCCGCCGCGCAGCGTCTTTGCTCCCTGCTCCCCCATCACCCACGCCAGAGCATCGACGACGTTGGATTTGCCGGAGCCGTTAGGCCCGACGACTGCGGTGATGCCCTGCTCGAAACGCAGAGTCGTCGGCGACGCAAAGGACTTGAAGCCCTTCAGCGTCAGACTCTTGAGGTACACGGCGTGCCAGACTACCGCTCAAATTGCCCGGTTCCTCGCCCCGAGGGGGTGTCGGCAGCTCGAAATTTGCGGGCCTCCAATCCGGTCACACCACAGTGGTCAATCGCGTCGCACTAGTCACACAAGCCACATGTGTCTCTGCGTCACCCGTCGCGAAAGTGCAACTGGCAACACATTTCCCGGGTAGCGCCGTCGCCAGTCGCAGTTTCGCGGCGCTCGACGATGCCGGAGTCAGCGCTCGACGAATCCGCTGAACTGCTCCGTTGGCCGCGAAAAATCGGCTACGACCTTGTCGACGCGCCCCGGTGTGCCGCCGCCTTCCAGCAGTTGTAGTAGTTTCTCGCCTGCCTCCCGCGATCCTTGGGCGACCACCAGAACGCGGCCGTCGTCTTGGTTGGCCGCGTATCCGGTGAGGCCCAACTCCAGCGCCCGACAACGAGTCCACCAGCGAAAACCGACCCCCTGGACGTTCCCGTGCACCCACGCCGTGAGCCGTACGTCAGGACCCGACATCGGCGACCTCGAAGTCGACTCCGAAATCAACCACAGTGCCCGACGTCAGGGTGCGCCCGACCGTGCACACGGCCTCGATGGCCCGGGTGACGACCACCCGCAGGCGTTCCTTGTCCTCCGCGCTGAAACCCGACAGGTCAAGCTCGAGGGACTCCTCCAGCAGCGGATACCGCTCCTGCTCGCGGTCGGCCGCGCCGGACACCCGGACCACGGCTTTGTAGTCGTCACCGAGGCGACGGGCCAGTGGTTGGTCGCTGGACATCCCGCTGCAGGCGGCGAGTGCGATCTTGAGCAGCTCGCCGGGGGTGAACACACCGTCAACGTCCTCGGAACCGATGAGTACCTGCGCACCTCGCGAGCTATATCCCGTGTAGCGGCGCGATCCGGTTCGTTCGACCCACAGTTCCGTCATGGTTCATTTGTACCGGTTGGCCCACCTGTCGCCAGGCCGACGTCGATCTCGACGCGCGGCTCGGCTCGGCGGGCATACTTCATCGCATGGCCACCGTGGTCGCGTTTCACGCCCATCCCGACGACGAGGTGATCCTCACCGGCGGCACCCTCGCCCGGACGGCGGCAGCCGGACACCGGGTGATCGTCGTGGCGGCAACCGACGGGCGCGTGCACAACCAAGACGGCACTTTCCGGCTGGACGAATTACGGTCAAGTGCAGCCATTCTCGGCGTGCACCGCGTCGAGTGCCTCGGCTATGCGGACAGCGGTTACGGCCCCATGTTCTACCCGGATCCGCTCGGGCGGGTCAGATTCGGCCGAGCGGATGTGGACGAGGCGGCGCAACGGCTCGCGGAGATCCTTCGCACCGAAAACGCGGATCTGCTGATCAGCTACCAGCCCAACGGCGGATACGGCCACCGCGATCATGTTCAGGTGCATCACGTTGGAAAGCGGGCCGCCGAACTCGCGGCGACGCCGCGCGTGCTCGAGGCCACGATGCCACGCGAATTATTGGCGACGATAGGCAATCTCGCACGTAGGCTGCGGCTGCCGGCACCCTACGATGCGGATGTCGTGCGCACCGCGTACGCGCCGCGGGCAAGCATCACCCACCGTATTGATGTGTTCAGGTTTGCGCGCCAGAAACGCGATGCCTTCGCCACCCATCGCTCCCAGATTGGGACGACCGGCCTCGCCGCGCAGATGTACGGGGCACTTCTTCGTCTGCCACCCCAGGCGTTCGGCCTGCTGTTCCCCCACGAATGGTTTGTCGATCCGGCCCTGTCACGGGCGTCATCGGGATCGTCGGGGTCACCGGGAACCGTGCGCCGCGACATCTTCGACTGACTCAGCCCAGATGACCCTAACGCCGCGGACGCGGCTGGCATCTCGGACAATAGAACGACGAGCGGTTCATAAATCTTTCCCGGCGCATCACCGCGCCGCAGCGGCGGCAGCTTTCGCCTTCGCGGCCGTAGGCATCCAGGGATCGGTCGAAGTAGCCTGATTCACCGTTGACGTTGACGTATAGCGAATCGAACGAGGTCCCGCCCTTCGCCAGCGCGTCACGCATCACGTCCGCGGCGGTCGTCAGCACGGCGCCCAGCTGCGTGCGGCTCAGCGTGGCGGCAAGCCGGGCGCCGTGCACCTTGGCCCGCCACAGCGCCTCGTCGGCGTAGATGTTGCCGATCCCGGAGACGACGGTCTGGTCCAGTAGCTGGCGCTTGAGTCTCGGAATGCTTGCCCCGCAACACTTTCACCACGGCGTCGGCGTCGAACCGGGGGTCCAGCGGGTCACGCGCCAGGTGGGCGACGGGCACGGGCACCACGCTGCCGTCCACGGTCACCAGGTCGGCAAGCATCCAACCCCCGAACGTCCGCTGGTCGGCGAAGCTGACCACGGTTCCGTCGTCGAGCAGCGCCGAGATCCGGACGTGGTCGGCGCGCGGGACGTCCCCAGCAGCATCTGCCCGCTCATGCCGAGGTGGACGACCAGCGCGGTGTCCGACTCCCCGTCAGCGGTGGCCAGCATCAACCACAGATACTTGCCGCGCCGATCGGTTCCGGTGATCCGCGCGCCGAGCAGCCGGGCCGTAAGGTCGGCGGGGCCGGCCTCGTGGCGGCGCACCGCCCGGGGATGGTGCACCCGAACCGCGGTGATCGTCTTGCCCAGCACGTGGGCCTGCAAGCCGCGGCGCACCACCTCGACTTCGGGCAGTTCGGGCATCTACACGGGTGTTTTTCCCGCGGCGTCCAGCACTTCCCAGGTCGCTGCCGCAGCCTTTTGCTCGGCCTCCTTCTTGGAGCGGCCCACACCTGTCCCGTATTCGGTCTCCATCACGACGACCACCGCGGTGAATTCTCTTGTCGTGGTCGGGACCGGTCGAGGTGACCAGGTAGGACGGCGTACCCAGGCCGCGCGCCGCGGTCAGCTCCTGCAGGCTGGTCTTCCAGTCCAGCCCGGCTCCCAGCGTGGGAGCGGTGTCCAGTAGCGGACCGAATAACTCGCAGGATCACCTCGCGCGACCACCGCGATTCCGTGCTGCAGGTAAATCGCGCCCAGCAGCGATTCCATGCCGTCGGCCAGGATGCTCGACTTGTCGGCACCCGCCGCTGTTCTCCTCGCCGCGCCCCAGGAGCAGGTGAACGCCCGAGACCCCCTTCGCACAGTTTTCGCGCGACGTCAGCCAGCGCCTGGGTATTGACGACGCTGGCCCGCAGTTTGGCCAGATACGACCTCCGGACGGTCGGGATGACGGTGGTAGAGCTCGTCGGTGATGGTGAGGCCCAGGACGGCGTCGCCGAGAAACTCGAGGCGCTCGTTGGTCGGCAGGCCGCCGTGCTCGTAGGCGTAGCTGCGGTGCGTCAACGCCAGTGTGAGCAGCTCTTCGGGCAGGTCGACCCCGAGCGCGTCGAGCAGCATTCGACGCGAGGTCACCGCTCACCCCGCGATCCGTCCGGTTCGGGTGGTTCGGGTGGCAACATCGATGCCAACTTGGCCCACCGTGGGTCGATCAGGTCATGGTGATGGCCGGGCTCATCGGCCAGCTGAATACCGCACTCCGGGCATAATCCGGGGCAATCCGAGCTGCACAGCGGGGAAAACGGGAGTTCGAGTCCGACGGCGTCGATGATCGACTGCTCGAGGTCGATGGTGTCGTCGACCACGCGGCCGACTTCGTCTTCCTCGGTGGTCGCCTCGGTCGTGCTGTCCGGGTAGGCGAACAGTTCGGTCAGGCCGACCTGCACGTGTCCCTTGAGCGGGGTCAGGCACCGGGACACACTCGCCGACGGTGGGCCCGGCCACCGTCCCGGTCACCAACACGCCCTCAGACACCGACTCCAACCGCAGATCCAGGTCCAGCGGAGCGCCCTGCTCGATCGCGATCATTGCCGCCCGATGCGCGAGGGGCTGGGCACGGTGTTACGCAGGGTAACCATCGATCCCGGACGTCGACCGAGCCGAGTAATGTCCACCGCCAGCGGCGAGGGCGGATGCCGCCGCGCTGTGGTGCTGTGCTGCCGCGCCATAGCAGAAATCTTACGGTGCCCGACGCACAGCGTCAGGTCCCAGCCAGGACGAACGACTCGTCGGCTACCGCGTCGCGTAGTCGTGCGTCCCGGCTGCGGTGCGGAGTTGGTGGCGGCCACGCCCGACCGAACGGATCGTGCCGTTGAGGAACTCCTCGAACTCGGCGAGCTTGTTGTCGACGTAGATGTCGCACTCGCCACGCAGCCGGTCGGACTCCGGCGTGCGCGGTGTCGATGAGACGGGTGGATTCCGCGTTGGCGGCCTGCACGACCTCGTTCTGCGACACCAGGCGCTGCTGTTCCTTGATGCCCTCTTGCACGGCCTTCTCGTAGGAGATGTTGCCGTTTTCGATCAGCCGGTCGGCTTCGGCTTTGGCACGGCCAACGCTGGCCTCGTACTCGCGTTTCGCCGCGGTGGCGATGCGAATCGACTCCTCGCGAGCCTCCCCGACCATCCGCTCGCTGTGCTGGCGGGCCTCGCTCACCATCCGGTCGGCCTGCGCCTTTCGCGTCAGAAAGCAGCCGGTCGGCCTCGGCGCGGGCGTGGTTGAGCATCGACTCCGACTCGGTGGTCGCCGAGGACACCATGGATTCGGCGTGCGCCTTGGCGTCGTGCAGCATCGAATCACGCGCGTCCAGCACGTCCTGGGCGTCGTCCAGCTCGCCGGGGATCGCATCTTTGATGTCGTCGATCAGCTCCAGCACGTCGCCGCGGGGCACCACGCAGCCCGCCGTCATCGGCACGCCGCGGGCTTCTTCGACGATGGCGCCCAATTCGTCCAGCGCTTCAAAGACTCGGTACACGGCCATGCCCTCCTGGCCTCGTTGTTGTTACCAGTGTGCCTGGTGTTACGTCTGTGACGGCGGTCCCGGCGCCGGTGTGTCGGGCATTGGCCCTGGAATCCAGGCCCCCGAATAGAGGCTAGCGTGTCGCCGCGACAACGACGCGCCGTGGCGATCTGATCACAACGACGACCACTTCTAGGCCTTGCGACGCCCCGCCTGGGTGGCTATCCGCGCCGCTCAGCACCCTCAACGGGGCCGAGATGGCGAGATGACCGGGACGGGAGGGTCGGCTAACGGCATCGAGCGGGGCTGAGCGTGGCTGAGCGTGGCGCGCGAATGAGGCGAATCATCCCGCTTGCCACAAGGTCATGGCGTTGAGCAGGTCATTTCTATTAGCACGCGGCAGTCGACCATCCTTGAATGATACCCCCATGGGGTATATCCTGACGAGTTGGGCGCGCCGCCGATGTACGTAATCCACCTGGAGGACCGAGTGACGGGGACAGTGGTAGCAGCGGTCGAGCATGCATTGGCGCTGACGGGGTCGATGACATGGGAAATCCTGTGGGCTTTGATCCTGGGATTCGGCCTATCCGCAATGGTGCAGGCCGTGGTGCGGCGCTCCACGATTGTGGGCCTGATGGGCGACGACCGGGCGCGCACCCTCGCGGTCGCAGCCGGCCTGGGAGCGGCGTCGTCGTCGTGCTCATACGCCGCGGTGGCCTTGGCCCGGTCACTGTTCCGCAAAGGTGCCAACTTCACCGCAGCTATGGCCTTCGAGATCGGGTCCACCAATCTCGTGGTTGAACTGGGCATCATTCTCGCGCTGTTGATGGGCTGGCAATTCACTGCCGCAGAATTCGTTGGCGGGCCGCTGATGATCGTCATACTTGCTGTCTTGTTCCGGCTGTTCGTGCGCTCCCGGCTCATCGATGCCGCCCTCGAGCAGGCCGACCGGGGCCTGGCCGGTTCGATGGAAGGCCACGCCGCCATGGACATGTCCGTCAAACGGGACGGATCGTTCTGGCAGCGGCTCTTTTCCGCGGAGGGCCTAACCTCGGTCTCGCATGTGTTCGTCATGGAGTGGTTGGCGATACTGCGCGATCTGATCGTGGGCCTGTTCATCGCCGGTGCGATCGCGGCATGGGTGCCCGAAACATTTTGGCAGAACTTCTTTTTGGCTGATCACCCCGGCTGGGCGGCGGCATGGGGCCCGATCGTAGGACCCATCGTGGCAATCTTTTCCTTCGTCTGCTCGATCGGCAACGTGCCGCTGGCCGCAGTGCTATGGAACGGAGGCATCAGCTTCGGCGGCGTCATCGCGTTCATCTTCGCCGATCTGCTGATAATTCCGATCTTGAATATCTACCGCAAGTACTACGGAACCAGGATGATGCTGATCCTCCTCGGTACCTTCTACGGCGCGATGGTAGCCGCTGGCTATATTGTCGAATTGCTTTTCAGCACGGCAAATCTCATCCCAACCCAGCGCAGCGCCAAGGTCATGGAGGCGGGGATCTCATGGAACTACACCACCTGGCTCAACATCGCCTTCCTCGTCATCGCGGCACTGCTGCTAGCCCGGTTCTTTACCACCGGAGGAATGCCGATGCTGCGGATGATGGGCGGCTCTCCCGAGGCGACAAACGAACACAACCATCAGAGCCATCCAAGCGACTAACGACCGCTCGTCATGCAGCAGCGGCGGGCATCGCCGAGCCGGCCCTCACCAATCGCTGGCAAAAGCTGCTGACTGTGGCTCGGGGTTCGTCAGTGCTCATCGATCGCCGGACAACTTCTCCCGCAGCCGGCGATTCACCGGCTCGGGCAGCAGCTCCGACACGTCACCGCCCAGCATCGCGACCTCCTTGGCCAGCGACGACGACACGAACGAGTACTGCGGCGCGGTCGCCACGAAGAATGTGTCGACGCCGGCGATGTGCTTGTTCATCTGCGCCATCTGCAACTCGTATTCGAAGTCGGTGTCGGTGCGCAGACCCTTCACGATCGCGGTCATCCCGCGGGACGTGACGAAGTCGACCACCAGACCCTTTCCGGCCTCGACCCGCAAATTGGACAGATGCGTCGTCGACTCCTCGATCATCGCGATCCGCTCGTCAAGGTCGAACATGCCCTTTTTGGCGGGGTTGAACAGGATCGCCACCACCACCTCGTCGAACTGCGCCGCGGCGCGTTCGAAGACGTCGATGTGGCCCAACGTCACCGGGTCAAACGATCCCGGGCATACCGCGCCACTCATGACCCGCGCCACGACGATGCAGAGCGAAGCGATGGGAAGGAGCGGCGCCATGCCGCAAGTCGACCGCGACGCAGAGCGAAGCTGGGAGGAGGAGCGGCGCGCATGACGGATGACGCTACACCGTGACTCAGAGCCGCTCGGCCAGCTCCAAACGGGTGTCGCCGTAAACACGTCCGGGCCATAAAGACCAGCCGGCCGGCCAGGTCAGCGGCGCGCTGGCGGCCGCACGCTCCACTACCGCGACCGTTCCCTCATGCGCCCAGCAGTGGGTCGTCAGGGCTGCTAAAACCAGGTCAACCTCGCTGGCGGCAACGTCATAGGGCGGGTCGGCAAAAACGAGGTCCATCGGTGCGGAAGTGCCGGCTGCCAGGACGGCCGTCACCGCGCCCCGGCGCAGCGTGGCACCGGCCAGACCGAGAGTCTCGACGTTGCGCGTGATGACGGCGCCGGTGCGCTGGTCGGACTCCACAAACAGCGCAGAGGCGGCTCCGCGCGACAGCGCCTCCAGCCCCAGTGCGCCCGAGCCCGCGTAGAGATCCAGCACCGCCAAGCCGGTCAGATCGCGCCGGGCACTCACGATGTTGAACAACGACTCGCGCACCCGATCGGTGGTTGGCCTGGTCCCCCGCGGCGGAACGACGATGCGCCTACCGCTCGCGACGCCGCCGATGATCCTCGTCATCTGCGCCGCTCCTCCCCATCGCTTCGCTCGCATCGTCACCGCTTCGCTCTGCATCGTCGCCGACGCGGTCATTGGCCGCTCCTCATCGCTTCGCTCCGCATCGTCGCCGACGCGATCAGCTAGACCACCAGCAGATCTCCGCCCTCGACCTGCGCAGTGCTCAACACCGCCACCCGCTCCACGGTGGCGTCGTTCGCGGCGGTGATCGGGGCTTCCATCTTCATCGCCTCGATGGTGGCGATGGTCTCGCCGGCGCGCACTTGATCGCCGGCCGACACTCCGACGGTGACGACCCCGGCGAACGGCGCGGCAACGTGATCGGGATTGCCGCGGTCGGCCTTCTCCGCAGTCGGAACGGTGCTGGCGATGCTGCGGTCGCGCGCCAACACCGGCCGCAGCTGGCCGTTGATGATGCACATCACCGTTCGCATGCCGCGTTCGTCGGGGTCCGAGATAGCCTCGAGCCCAATCAACAGCTCAACCCCGCGCTCCAGTTTCACTCGGTGCTCTTCGCCCTGCCGCAGGCCGTAGAAGAATTGGTTGGCCGACAATTGCGAAGTATCGCCAAAGGTTTCCCGATGTTCTTCGAATTCCTTTGTCGGGCCGGGGAACAACAGTCGGTTCAGGGTGGCCTGGCGCTTGTGGCCGGTCAGCGCAAGGCCAGCCTCGTCTTCCGCGGTCAGTCCTTGAGTGGGCTTGGCCGGGGCGCGGCCGGCCAGGGCCGCGCTACGCAGCGGTTCGGGCCACCCGCCGGGCGGGTCACCCAGCTCGCCCCGCAGGAACCCGAGCACCGACTCCGGGATGTCGAATCGCGCCGGCTCAGCGGCGAATTCGTCTGCGGTTACACCGGCGCCGACCAGCGCCAGCGCCAGATCGCCAACAACCTTCGACGACGGTGTGACTTTGATCAGCCTACCCAGCACCCGGTCGGCGCCGGCGTAGGCCTCTTCGACCTCCTCGAATCTATCCCCCAACCCCAGCGCAATCGCCTGCTGGCGCAGGTTCGACAATTGCCCACCCGGAATCTCGTGGTGGTAAACCCGTCCCGTCGGCCCGGGAAGCCCAGATTCGAAGGGCGCATACACCTTTCGTAACGCTTCCCAGTACGGCTCCAGCGCGCATACCGCTGAGAGCGACAGTCCGGTGTCGTACTCGGTGTGCGCGGCAGCGGCGACGATCGAGCTCAGCGCGGGCTGGCTGGTGGTTCCGGCCATCGGAGCGGCGGCACCGTCGACGGCGTCGGCCCCGGCCTGCCACGCCGCCACATAGCTGGCCAGCTGGCCGCCCGGGGTGTCGTGGGTATGCACGTGCACCGGCAGGTCGAAGCGGCTCCGCAGAGCTGTGACCAGCAATTTCGCCGCCTGTGGCCGCAACAGACCAGCCATGTCCTTGATGGCCAGCACGTGTGCACCCGCGTCGACAATTTGCTCGGCAAGTGTCAGGTAGTAGTCCAGCGTGTACAGTCGCTCGCCCGGGTCGGACAAGTCCCCGGTGTAGCACAGCGCGACTTCGGCTATCGCAGAACCTGTTTCGCGCACAGCGTCGATCGCCGGGCGCATCGAGTCCAAGTTGTTCAGGGCGTCGAAGATGCGGAAGATGTCGATGCCGGTGGCTGTGGCCTCTTCCACGAACGCCTGGGTGACCACCTCGGGATACGGCGTGTAGCCAACGGTGTTCCGGCCCCGCAACAGCATCTGCAAGCAGATATTGGGCAACTTTTCACGCAGTGTCGCCAGCCGCTCCCAGGGATCCTCCTTCAGGAAGCGCAGCGCCACGTCATAAGTCGCACCGCCCCAGCACTCGACAGACAACAATTGCGGCATGGTGCGGGCGAGATACGGTGCAACCGCCATCAGTCCGCTGGTGCGCACTCGGGTGGCCAGTAACGACTGATGGGCGTCCCGGAACGTGGTGTCGGTAACGCCAACCGCTGCCGACTCCCGCAGCCAGCGCGCGAAGCCCTCGGGCCCCAGCTCGACCAATCGCTGCTTGGACCCAGCGGGTGGCGCCGACCTGCAGGTCGGCCGGATCTATCAAGGGCAATTTGTCGTGCGGGTAGACCGTGACGGCCGCGCGCCGTGCGGCTTGTTCACGGTGACATCAGCCAGATAGTTGAGGATCTTCGTGCCGCGGTCGGCCGAGCCGCGCGCGGTCAGCAGCTGCGGCCGCTCGTCGATGAACGATGTGGTAACGCGGCCGGCCTGGAAGTCCCGGTCATCCAGGACCGCCTGCAGGAACGGAATATTCGTCGACACCCCGCGAATCCGGAACTCCGCGATCGCACGGCGCGCCCTGGCGACTGCCGTCGGGAAGTCACGGCCCCGGCAGGTCAGCTTGACCAGCATGGAATCAAAGTGCGCGCTGATCTCTGCGCCGAGGTTGGTGCTGCCGTCCAGCCGGATGCCTGCGCCGCCGGGGGTCCGCAGCGCGCTGATCCGCCCGGTGTCAGGCCTGAAGCCGTTGGCCGGGTCCTCGGTGGTGATCCGGCACTGCAATGCGGCGCCGTGCGGCACGACGTCCTGCTGCCGCAAACCCAGGTCGTCGAGCGTCTCCCCCGACGCGATACGCAGCTGGCTGGACACCAGGTCGACGTCGGTGATCTCCTCGGTGACGGTGTGCTCCACCTGAATCCGAGGATTCATCTCGATGAAGACGTACTGGCCGTTCTCGTCGAGCAGAAACTCGACAGTGCCTGCACAGCTGTACCCGATGTGACGGGCGAACGCGACCGCGTCGGCGCACATCTTGTCGCGCAGCTCGAGGGCGAGGTTCGGCGCGGGCGCCAGTTCGATGACCTTCTGGTGGCGGCGCTGCAGGCTGCAGTCGCGCTCGTAGAGGTGGATCACGCTGCCGAGGTTGTCGGCCAGGATCTGCACCTCGATGTGGCGTGGGTTGAGCACCGCCTGTTCGAGATAGACCGTCGGGTCCCCGAATGCCGACTCGGCCTCCCGGCTGGCGGCTTCGATGGCTTCGGGCAGGGCCGCGACATCGCTGACGCGGCGCATACCACGGCCCCCGCCGCCGGCAACCGCCTTGACGAACAACGGAAACCGCATGCCGGCGGCCTCCCCGTCCAGGAAAGACACCAGCTCGTCCACCGAGGCTGACGGTGCCGACGAGGTGAGCACGGGCAGGCCCGCGTCGCGGGCCGCGGCAATCGCCCGGGACTTATTTCCAGTCAGCTCAAGCACTTCGGAGTTGGGACCAACGAAGGTGATGCCCGCGGCCGCGCATGCCGCGGCCAAGTCAGGGTTCTCCGACAAGAACCCGTAACCCGGGTAGACGGCGTCCGCACCTGCCCGGCGTGCCGTTTCGACGATTTCGTCGACGGACAGGTACGCGCGCACCGGGTGGCCGACCTCGCCGATCTGGTAGGACTCGTCGGCTTTGAGGCGGTGCTGCGAGTTGCGATCCTCGTATGCGTAGACGGCGACTGTGCCGACACCCAATTCGTAGGCGGCACGAAACGCACGGATCGCGATCTCCCCGCGATTGGCCACCAGCACTTTGGAGATCACCCTTGACCCCTACCCTCGTCGCGCCGCATTAGTTACAGACACCTAAACAAGTGTCGACCAATAGTTCCAGAACCGCACCATGATCAGCAGAAACACTCCCGTGAACCAGAGCACTGCGATCGACCATCGCCATTGGAACAAGACCCGCACGACGGCGTTCGAGCCCTCGAGTGACGAGCGAAACGCGACCGACGTCACCACTACCAGCAGTGTCAGGGTGACCACCCAGACCACCATGCAGTACGGGCACAACGCCCCAATGCGGTACAGGCTCTGAAAGATCAGCCAATGCACGAACACCGCACCGATCAGTATGCCCGCGTCCAGTCCGACCCAATACCACTGCGGGAGAGGAACTTTCGTTGCCGCCAACGCACCGGTGACCACAACTACTGTGAAGCCGACCAGACCGAGCAGCGGGTTAGGGAAGCCCAGCACGGAAGCCTGCGACGTTGTCATCACCGAGCCGCACGACACGATGGGATTGATGTTGCATGACGGCACATACGAGGGGTTGAGCAGGATTTCGATCTTTTCCACCGTCAGCGTCATCGAGGCCAATAAGCCGATTACGCCCGCGATCAGGACCCACCACGCGCTGGGCGCGGCTACCCGCACTTCATGCGTGAAGGCAGGTGCCGAGTCGCCGGATCGCTCAGTCGGTTGCGCTGACACCGCAACCGTCACGCTGCCGGAGGTGCGACTACCGTGTCGATGCCCGGCACATCGCCCACGATACTTTTGATCTTGGCGACCAGGGCGTCCGGTGTCGACGGTTCGTAGTTTTCGCCGTTGATCTTGATCGTCGGGGTTGCATTGATCTTCACGGCCGCCGCCTCAGCGGTGACCTTGTCAACATATTTCCCGCTGTTAACGCAGTCCGGTACCTTGCCCGAGGCGCCCGACTCGCGGGCGATTTCGATCAACTTCGCGTTGTCGGGGAATGACGTTCCGCGTTCGTCGGGTTGGACGCCGTCAGCGAACAGATGGTTACGGAAAACCCGGAACGCATCTTTGGATTCGTCGGCGACGCATAAAGCCGCCGCGCCGGCCCGCGACGAATAGTTCTGGTTCTTCGCGCTGTCGAGAATGGCAACCATGGAGTAGTCGGCGGCAATGGCTCCGATGTCTATCAGCTTGGACACCGCCGGCCCGAAAGTCCGCTCGAAATTACCGCAGGCCGGACACAGAAAGTCCTCGTAAAACGAGACCACAGCCTTGGGGTTGTTCGTTCCGGGCTGATTAACCACGTTGCTCGACGCCACCCGCACCGTATCGCCCGACCCGGTGGTCTTGTCGCGATGCGACATCACGATGTATCCGACGACGGCGACCGCGAAGATCACAACGACCGCGGTACCGCCGATCTGGACGAGCCGGCCGGATTTGCCGGTGGTCGACTTCAGGTCGAATCGCGGGGGACGCTTTTTGTCGGCCACAGGTTCGCTGATCCTCACGTGCTCGATTTGTCCCGGCTAGCCGGGCGACGGCGTTTCCAGCGTACCGGCGCCATCGATGCAGGAGATCAGACCCGGGTCAGGTGAGCACGCAGGGCCGATATCAGCTCGCTGGTCGCGGCAGCGCTGCCGCCGCCGAGCTGAAACAGGTTGACGAAGCCGTGCGTCAGCGAACGCATCGAACGCAGGTCGACCGGAGTCCCGGCAGCCCGCAGCGCCGCGGCGTAGCTCTCGCCTTCGTCGCGCAGTGGATCGAAACCCGCGACCGCGATCAACGCGGGAGCCAGTCCGGACAGCGACTCGGCCAGCAGCGGCGACACACGCGGATCTGCCGGGTCGAGATCGGAATCCCGCAGATATTGCGCGTGGAACCAGTCGATGTCCCGCTTGGTCAGCACGAAGCCCCTGGCGAACAAGCCCAGCGACCGGGTCCGTGCGGTGCAGTCGGTGCGCGGGTAGATCAGCCACTGCAGCACTGGTGCGGGTCCGCCGCTGTCTCGCGCCAGTTGGCTCACGACGGCGGCCAGGTTGCCGCCGGCGCTGTCGCCACCGACCGCGACCTTCCCGGGGATCGCGCCCAGTTCATCCGCGTGCTCGACCGCCCACCGGAAGGCCGCATAGGCATCCTCGACCGCCGCCGGGGCCGGATGTTCGGGTGCCAGCCGGTAGTCGACCGACAACACGTGAATGCCAGCGTCACGGCACGTCAACCGGCACAGCGCGTCATAGCTGTCCAGGTCGCCGATTACCCAGCCACCACCGTGGTAGAAGACCAACAAGTCCGCGGCCTCGCCACTGGCCGGCCGGTAGTGTCGCGCCGGGATCTCGCCTGCTGGGCCGGGTATCGATAGATCGTCGACCGTGACGTGAATCTGAGGTCCGGGAAACCCCGTCAACCTCTCCCGAAACTGGGTGCGCGATACCGCCGGGTCGTCGTCGACGACCAGGCCATCGATGCCGGCGAGCCGCATACCCGACAGCATCAGCTGGAGCGTGGGATCAAGCGTGTTGCCGTCGATGATGACGGAACGACCGCCGGACATCATCCGCTGTGCGCGGGTCGGAATCCACGGAATGACCTTGACGCCGACATTGGAGAGGGCGCCCTGCATGCGACTGGCCCAGCGCAGCGGTGCGGGTTTGGCTCCAAGGTGGAGATCCAGCCCGCCTGGCAGACTCTTGGTCATGGGCTTCCCCCTCGAAAAAAACGTAGTCAGGCTGAACGACAGCAATTCGATCCCGGCTGTAGGGCTCGGAGTGTTCCAGGTCCCCCCGGGAGACACTGAGCTGGCGGTGAGCGCCGCACTGCGCGCCGGTTATCGGCACATCGACACCGCGGCGGCCTACCGGAATGAACGAGAGGTCGGGCGAGCGGTTGCCGATTCCGGCGTGGCTCGCGACCAACTCTACGTGGTGACCAAATTGTGGAATGCAGACCAAGGCTACGACAGCACGCTGGCGGCATTCGACGCGAGCATGAGCCGGCTCGGGCTCGACTACCTCGACCTCTATCTGATCCACTGGCCGCAGCCTGCGGTGAACAAATATGTAGAGACCTTCAAGGCCTTCGCCCATCTCCGCGACCAGGGGCGGGTCCGGTCCATCGGAGTCAGCAACTTCGAGTCCGAGCACCTGACCGTTCTCATCGATGGCATCGGCATCGTTCCGGCGGTCAATCAGATCGAGCTGCATCCGCGGTTACCCCAGACAGAACTGCGTGAAGTGCACGCCCATCACGGCATCGCCACCGAAGCATGGGCACCGCTGGGGCAGGGTGCGCTGCTGGTTCATCCGACGGTCACCGGCGTCGCCGAAAGTTGCGGCCGGACACCCGCCCAGGTATTGATCAGATGGCATCTCCAGCTCGGTAATATCGTGATCCCCAAGTCGGTGAACCCCTCAAGGATCGCGAGCAACTTCGACGTGTTCGATTTCGAACTCAGCCCCGATCAAATGGCCTCGATCTCCTCACTGGATGATGGAGCCCGTCTTGGTCCGAATCCACGAACCTTCAATTTCACAGGTAGGTGATTGACGTTGGCCGGCACGTCGGGGGCCACTGTCCCCTCGATAACGTTCAATGACGAAAACACAATGCCGGTCCTTGGTCTGGGCGTCGCGGAATTGTCTGACGGCGAGACTGAGCACGCGGTGTCGGCGGCGCTGGAAATCGGCTGCCGGCTCATCGACACTGCCGCGGCTTACGGCAACGAAGCCGCGGTTGGCCGCGCGATTGCCGCGTCCGGGATCCCCCGCGCAGAACTGTTCGTCACCACCAAGCTAGCGACCAAGGACCAGGGTTTCAGCAAGGCCCCACAGGCCTGTATCGCCAGCTTGGAGCGACTCGGCCTGGATTACGTCGACCTCTACCTGATTCATTGGCCGGCCCCGTCGCTCGGCAACTATGTTGACGCCTGGGGCGGCCTGATCCAAGCCCGCGGAGACGGGTATGCCCGCTCGATTGGCGTATCCAATTTCACTGAGGATCATCTATCGGCGGCCATCGACCTCACCTTCGTCACGCCGGCGGTCAATCAGATCGAGTTGCACCCACTGCTCAACCAGGCCGAGATGCGCAATTCTGATGCGCAGCACAACGTGGTCACGCAGTCATACACCCCGCTGGTTCTCGGCAGGCTGATGGATAACCCGATGACTTACCTCGATCGCCGGCGAGTACGCCAAGACAGCCGCGCAAGTATTGCTGCGGTGGAATCTGCAACTGGGTAATGCGGTGATTTTCCGCTCATCCAAAGCCGAGCGCATTGCCAGCAATATCGACGTCTTCGACTTCGAATTAGCCGCTGAGCATATGGATGCGATCAATGGACTCAACGACGGTACCCGGGTGCGCGAGGACCCCGAGACCTACGCCGGCACCTAACGGGCGCTAGCCCGCCGGGCAGGTGGCTGCGGCCTGACGCAGCACGTCCGTGGAAGCTTGGTCTACCGGCAACTGGTAACCACGCAGCACGGCGATGAACTGTATGGCGTATTGACATGCGAAGGCTTTGTTCGGCGGCATCCATGATGCCGGCGGCGAATCGCCCTTGTCCTGGTTGGCCCGCCCTTCGACGGCCAGCAGATTGGCTGGGTCGTTGGCGAAACGAAGCCGCTCAGCGCCGGGCCAGTCGTAGGCACCCATGTCCCAGGCGTAGGCGAGCGGAACGATGTGATCGATCTGCACCGCTTCGCCAACCTGGGCGCCGCGCTGGAAGGCGACCGTGGTGTTGGTGTACGGGTCGTGCAGGGTGCCGGTGGCCACCGCATTCGGACAGCGCTTGACCGACACATACGTTTTATCGACGAGATCACGGTTGAGGATGTCATCGCGCGTGTCACATCCGTTGTGGCCGCCTGGGGCATCGTTGTTGTCGTCCCAGGCGTCGCCGAACGCCAGCCTGCGATAGTCGTAGCGGTGGGCCCGCTGCGGGAGCACAATAATTCCCGCCAGCACATCGGCGCCGGGTTGCACCGTCGGGATGTCGGCGCGTGCGGCGATCTCTCCGGCATGCCTGGCCGACGATGACCCCAGCGTCTGGTAAGCGACCACCACGGCGAGCACTGCGGCAATCGACAACCACAGCAGCACTTTCCGGTTCATGCCCTGCATCATGACTTGTCCAGGTATTCGATGCGATCCGTTTCGGTGAACCGCGCCGCCAGGGCGGTAAGGCCGGAGTGCGGGCTCGCATCCTGATAGGCGCGAGCGCAAAAGTCGCGGGCGGCCTCGATATAGGCCAGATGGTCGGCCAACGACAGCAGCCGCAGGTTGATCGCTTTTCCAGACTGGTTGCGACCCAGCACATCTCCTTCCCGGCGCTCCTTGAGGTCCAGGTCGGCGAGAGCGAAACCGTCCAACGTGTCGGCGACGGCCCTCAGGCGGCGGGCAGCCGGCGATTGCGGCGAAACCCAGCTGGCCAGCAGACACAGGCTTGGGTACTGGCCGCGGCCGATGCGGCCGCGCAACTGATGAAGTTGGCTGATGCCGAACCGATCGGCGTCCATCACCAGCATCACGGTGGCGTTGGGGACGTCGACACCGACCTCGATGACCGTGGTACACACCAGCACATCGATCTCACCCGCCCGGAAGGCCGCCATCGCGTCTTCCTTATCGTCGGCGGGCAAACGTCCGTGCATGAGCCCGAGTCGCAGGTCAGCCAGCTCACCGCAACGCAATCGGGAGAAAAGACCCTCGGCGGTCGCCGAGGGCCGGACGCCTCCCTCTCCCTCCTGCGACTCGTCGCTCTCGTCGATGCGGGGCGCCACCACGTAAGCCTGCCGGCCGGCGGCGAC
This sequence comes from uncultured Actinomycetota bacterium, assembly GCA_963762625.1. Classification (GTDB taxonomy): domain Bacteria; phylum Actinomycetota; class Actinomycetes; order Mycobacteriales; family Mycobacteriaceae; genus Mycobacterium. The sequence goes on along the minus strand of CAVXLB010000004.1, from coordinate 422,723 downwards.
CTCTTCGACGATGCGCTCCCAGGCGCGGTCGAGCCATGCGGGCTTGTCCTTGACGAAGATGACGTTGGACTTGATCGGCTGGCGGCCTCGTGGGAGTTCGCGCAGCGTAGAGGTTTCCAGGTCGCCGTACACGGTGAGCGCGACGGTGCGCGGTATCGGCGTCGCCGTCATCACCAGCAGGTGCGGCGTGATTCCCGCACGAGCCTTGGCGCGCAATCGGTCTCGTTGCTCGACCCCGAAGCGATGTTGTTCGTCGACCACCACCATGCCGAGGTTGTGAAACTCGACCGCGTCTTGCAGCAGGGCGTGCGTGCCGACGACGATGCCGGCCTCGCCGCTCGCCACTTCGGCGCGGACCTGCTTCTTCTGGGCGGCGGTCATCGAGCCGGTGAGCAACACCACTCTGGTGGCGTCGTCAGCCCCGCCCAGCTGGCCGCCTGTCGCCAACGGTCCCAATACGTCGCAGATCGATCGAAGATGTTGTGCAGCAAGGACTTCCGTTGGCGCAAGTAGCGCACACTGGTAACCTGCGTCGACCATCTGCAGCATCGCGAGCACCGCGACGATCGTCTTACCGGAACCGACCTCGCCCTGCAGCAGACGGTTCAGCGGGCGCATCGCCGCGAGCCCAACGGACAGCACATCGAACACCTCGACCTGGCCCGCCGTCAGGTCGAACGGCAACTGCCCCAAAAGCTGCGCCGCTAGACCGTTGGGCCGCGGCGGCGCCGGGGGCCCGGACTCCGACAGCTCGCCGTGCCGGCGGCCCACCAGCGCCCACTGCAGGCCAACGGCCTCGTCGAAGGTCAGGCGTTCGCGCGCGCACCGGCGTTCGTGGTCGTCCTCCGACAGATGAATCGCGCGTAGCGCCTCGTCCTCGGAGACCAGGCCGAGCTCGGCGCGCAGTTCGGCGGGCAACGGGTCCTCGACCGGATCCAGGACATCCAGCACCTGGCGCACGCACGCGAAGATGTCCCAGCTCTGCATTTTCGTGCTGGCCGGATAGATCGGGAAGAAGCGGCCTTCGTATGCCGAGGTCACCTCTTCGCTGCTGACCGCATTTGAGGCCTGAGCGATCTTGCTCAACGACCGGGTGCCGTACTTCTTTCCGCCCGGCGATTCGAGGATGAGGAATGCCGGATGGGTCAGCTGCATGGCCCCCTTGAAATACCCGACTTCCCCGGACAGCATCACTGTGGCGTCTTTGACGAGGTCCTTCATGATGTAGTTCGCGTTGAAGAACGTGGCGGTCACCTTGTTGTGTCCGGATCCGACGGTGATGCGGTGACACATCCGATTCGGCGGCTTCTTCATGCGAAACGAATCCGTACCGGTGATCGTGTCGACGATGGTGATGTGCTGGCCGCCTTCCGGCCGCTGGTCATCGGCGCCGCGCACAGCCGCACCCACGGTGTAGTCGCGGGGATAATGGCGCAGTAGGTCATCGACGGTTCGGATGCCGAAAAACGCGTCGAGATCCTTGGCGGCTTTGCCGCCGATCACGTAATCCAGCCGGTCGGACAGTGACGCCACCGCTACTCGACCCCTATCAACAGCGCGTCACCGCGATGGCCGGTGCGGTAGATCACCAGCTCACTACCCGGATGATTGTCGTGGACGTGGTCTTCGAGGATGTCGCCCACCGCGGTGACCTCAGCGTCCTCCTCGATGCCGGCTCCCATCAGCACTGTCACCAGGTCACCGCCGGACGCCAGCAGCAGATCGAGCAGGCCGATCGCCGCCGTCGCCGCGTCGGCCGCCACGATCAGCACCTCGTCGCCGGCGATGCCCAAGCCGTCACCCGGATAGCACCGACCCGCCCAGGTCAGCGCGCTCTCGGTCGCGATGCGCACCGATCCGTGCCGGGCAGCGCCGGCGGCCCGGGCCATGGTGTAGCCGTCGTTGACTGCTTGGCCGCCCGGATCGTGCACGGCCAGGGCGGCCAACCCCTGGACCATCGATCCGGTGGGTATCGGCACCACGTCGATGCCCCAGCCGATGGCCGCGGTGCAGCCGGCCACCAGCTCCTCGGCGGCCACATAGCCGTTAGGCAGCACCATTACCTGCGCGGCACCGGTGTCCACCACGGCCCGTACCAACTGGTGGGCACTGATACCGGTGCTTGGATCGCTCGCGTCTGGACCCCGTTCCAGCACGCAGGCACCCTCGCCGGCGAACAGCTCCGCCGCACCGTCTCCGTCGACGACGGCCAACACCGCCCGTTCCCGCGTCCAGCCGCCCGCCGGCAGCCTGGTTGCTCCGGAGGTCAGCGCCGAGACCACGATCCGGCTCAGCCGCCCGGCCAGCAGACCGGCTTCAACCGCGGCGCCGGCGTCGTCGGTGTGCACGTGCACCGAGTAACCACCTTGAGTTGTCGACGGCGCAGCCGTGATTGCCACCGATTCGCCAAGTTCACCGAGCCGATCGCGCAACGCGTGCGCCGCGGCGGCATCGCAACCGCCCAACAGATACATCACCTCGAACTGCGGCGCCGGGCGTTCGGTGATGATGGCCGGGGCGTCGGAGGCCGGCAACGCGCGCGGTGACAGCTCGTACACCGTGCGGGCGGGCGCCTGCCCGGTGACCGTGGCACGCAGCGCGTCCAGCAGCACCAACAGGCCGCGTCCGCCGGCGTCTACCGCACCGGCGTCAGCGAGCACATCGAGTTGCTCGGGGGTCTTATCCAGCGCGATCACTGCGGCGTCACCGGCGCCCGTGATCGCCCGGGCCAGACCCTCCCCGCCGCCGGCGGACTGTTCCGCGGCACCTGCGGCGGCCCGTAGTACAGAGACGATGGTCCCCGGGATCTCCTCGCCCCCCATTGAGGTGATGACCAGCTCGACGCCGCGCTGCAACGCGGCCCCAAAGATGGTGACGTCGATGTCGGGTAGTTCACCGCCGGAGCGTGCGGCCGCCGCCGCTGTGACGTCGGCGATACCGCGCAGGATCTGGGACAGGATCACGCCTGAGTTGCCGCGCGCCCCGTTCAGCGCTCCCGCCGACATGGCGGCCGCAACCCGCGCGACGCACCCGGGGCCCATCTCCGAATCCGCTCCCGAGTTGGCCACCGCGTTGGCTTCGGCCAGGGCGGAGCGCATGGTGAACAGCATGTTGGCGCCAGTATCGGAATCGGCGACCGGGAATACGTTGAGCCGGTTGATCTCGTCGATGTGAGTGATCAGGTCGCTGACGGCGGTGTGCGCCCAGTCCCGCAATGCCGACGCGTCCAGCGGACGATCCGAACTGCCCAGTGTGACCCACCTCCTCCGCGCCAGCCCGCCGGTGGGCGCCAGCGTAGCTCGGCGCCGGACATGCGATGGCTGCCCGCACGGCACCACTACGTCCGCGGGCTCGAACCGGCGTAATGAGCCTAGCCAGCGGGGGCGACAGCACCGACGTAACCTGTCCGGTGGCTGTTGACCGTTTTGGTGGTTGCCCACTTCAGTCGGTATCCTGGACCGGCCCGGTATCAGCCTGGGCTGTCCCGGCTCCCGATGCTCGAGTTGCCGGACCCCTAGCAGGAGATTTGAGGAGCTTCAACATGGCCGCTGTGTGCGATATCTGCGGGAAAGGCCCCGGCTTCGGCAAGTCGGTGTCGCACTCCCACCGCCGCACCAGCCGTCGGTGGGACCCCAACGTTCAGACCGTGCACGCCGTGACCCGCCCCGGCGGCAACAAGCAACGACTCAACGTCTGCGCATCCTGCATAAAGGCAGGCAAGGTCACCCGCGGCTAACTTGCCGTCGGCTTGCGGTGCACCCGGTCACTTCATGTGGCCGGGCCCCACCACCCAGCTACATGACCAGGTGGCCGGCATCGACGGGTATCGTCACGCCGGTCACGTACCGAGACCGCGGGCCGACAAGCCACAGCACCGCCTCGGTGACATCTCGCGACTCAACCAGCGGCACGTCGGGCAGCAGCATCTGCGATACGGGCGGGTTCGGATTCTCCAGCATCCGGTTCACTACGAAGTCGTTGAGAATCATCGGGGTCGCCACGCCGCTCGGATGTACCGAGTTGACCCGGATCTTGTGCGCCGCGTACGCGTTCGCCGCCGAGCGCATCAGGCCGACCACACCGTGCTTCGATGCCGCATAGGCGAACATCGCGGCGCTGCCGTCACCGCCCCGGCCGGTCAGGCCCTGCGACGAACTGACCAGAACGACCGACCCTCCCCGTCCCTTACGAATGATCGACGGCACCGTCGCAAGCAACGTGTGCCAGACGCCCTTGAGGTTGGTGTCGACGATCGTGGTGAACACCGGTTCGGCGCGCGCCTCCGGGTCGCCGATCGCCACCACCCCGGCGTTTGCGATGACGATGTCGATGTCGCCGAGTTCGTCGATCCCCGTCTGCACTGCGGCTTCCAGCTGGGCCAGGTCACGAACGTCGGCGACGACGGGCACCACCCTGCGGCCGGCGGCTTCGACCAGTCTTGCGGTCTTGTCCAGATCGGATTTTGTGCCCAGCGAGTAGGGAATTGCCTCGATGTCGGCGCAGATATCCACGGCGATGATGTCGGCGCCCTGTTCGGCGAGTGCGACGGCGTGGCTGCGGCCCTGGCCACGCGCCGCGCCCGTGATGACGGCGACGGTGTTGTCGAGCTCACCCATGAGACACCGAGAGGGTCGTGCCGGTCTCTTTCTCGGCGAAGGCCACGAGGCTGGCGGCGGCGGCGTAGTCGCACGCGACCACCGAACGGCCGATGAGCACCGGGGCGCCGCGCAGCCCCCGCTTGCCGCTGACGCCGACGTAACTGCCCGGCGGGATGGGTTCGGTGATGCAGTACAGCGTTGACGCTGCCCCTTCGTCGACGTCATTGGCCAGCCGGTCGGCCACGGCCTTGATGGTCTTGTGCGCCAGCGACAATAACGGCGAGTCGGAGACCTGCGACAGATTCGATGCCACCCAGCCAGGGTGGGTGAGTTGGGTGACGACCGGCGATCCGGCGGCGCGCAGTCGGCGGTCCAACTCAAGCCCCCACAACATCACTGCCAGCTTCGACAGCGCATAGGCGCCAAGTCGCGTCCACTTGTTGTTGCGCAGGTGCATGTCGTCGAGCCGCAGCTTCGCCATCCAGTGCCCCTCAGAGCCGACGTTGATGATCTGCGAACGCACCCGAGGGAACAGCAGGTTGGTCAACGCGAACGGGCCGAGCAGGTTGGTGCCCAGGGTCATCTCGAACCCGTCCACCGTGTCGGTACGGCGGTTGGTGATAGTGCCCGCATTGTTGATCAGGATGTCGATGTCACCGTCGACCAGACCGGGGAAAGCGCGCACCGAAGCCAGGTCGGCGAGATCCAGCTTGACCACGGACGTCGAGCCGCCCACCTGCGCGGCGCGTTGCTCACCGAGTTCCGTGTTGCGGACGGCCAAGATCACATGGGCGCCGGCTTGGGCAAGAGCGCGCGTCGTGCCCAGCCCGACGCCGTTGGTTGCCCCGGTGACGACGATTCGTTTGCCGGTCAAGTTGCCGAGCCGGCTCGGCGACCAAGGTGATGTCACGGCGATCAGAATAGTGGCCTATTCGACCCCAAATGACCGCCAGCCGGGTCAGCTCTGCCACCATTGTCTGCGACGTTGTACGGGCGGTCATGAAAAGAGAAGATTCGGCGTGATTCGACATGAGTGACAGTGCATTGGAAATCACCAACCTGATCTATACCTACGCCGAACGGCTGGACGCCGGAGACCTGGACGCGGTGGCCGGGATCTTCGCGCACGGACGTATCTGCGGCGTGGAGAACGGCCCGCCCGAGACTGTGTTCGAAGGAAGCGCCGGGGTGCGGAAGTTGTACGACATGGCCACGAAGATCTACGAGGACGGAACCCCGAAGACCAAGCACAACACGAGCAATGTGCAGCTCCACATCAACGAAGCGGCTGGAACCGCGCGCAGCACGTCCTACTACTGCGTTACGCAGGCGACCGCGGAATTGCCGCTGCAGGTGATCGTGACCGGGCATTACAAGGACACGTTCCACCGACTGGACGGCGTGTGGTGGTTCGACAGCCGCATCATGTTCGTCGACCAGGTCGGCGATGTAAGCCACCACCTGAAGTTCTGATCGCGTGGGTAATCCGGGTGCCTTCGACAACCCCTTTGAGTTAGCCACCGTGCTGGCCGACGCACAACGCAAGGAGTCACTCACCGATTGGGGCGCCGGCGAGTTCGAACGCCCGCTGAGCGTGCTGCTGGCCGATTACGCCGACGCCGACCTCAACGCGATCGGGACGCACATCCTGCGGTCGGGCATCGTGCACAGCCTGCGAATGCGGCTGCGTGCCCAGGAATGGGTCCGCCGCCACCCCGAGATCCTCGACGAGCGGATCGCCGCGCCGGTCGTCGTCGTCGGGATGATGCGCAGCGGGACCACACTGATGCAGCGACTGCTGGCCGCCGACCCTCGCTTCGACTGCGCCTACGGCTGGGAAGTGGTCGAGGTCGCGCCCCGGTTCGACCACAGGTTCGCCCTCGACCAAAAATTCAGCGGTGTCGACCCGCGCGTCGCCATCAGCGAAATGCGTGAAGCGAAATCCCGCGAACTGGCACCGGATCTGTTCGCGATCCACCCGATGTATGCGCGCGAAGCCGAGGAGGAGATCGTCTTTCTGGCGGATGCGTTTTTGTCGCATGTCCCCGAATCCGGTGCACACCTTCCCAACTACCGATCTTGGCTGGACGAGCAGGACTTCACCCCCGCCTACGACTACCTGCACCGGATGCTGCGGTTCCTGCAGTGGCAGAAGCGGCAGAGAGGTCTCGAGGGGCACCAGCAAGCGCAGCGCTGGGTGCTCAAGTCGCCGGCGCACCTCGGCTATCTGGACCTGCTGCGCGCGCAGTTCGCGGACTTGCACATCGTGCACATGCACCGCAACCCTCGCACCACGATCGCTTCGGGCGCAAGCCTGAATGCGACCCTGCACGCGATGCACGCCGACAGCGTCGACCTGAACCGGGTCGGCGCGCAATGGTTGCAGCGGATGGGCTGGACGAATGACCGGGCGATGGCGATCCGTGACGGCTGGGACCAAGAAACAAACCCAGAAGCCTGCGGGATCGCCACCCGGGTCACCGACATCGCATTCGACGACGCCGTGGCCGATCCGATCGGACAGGTATCCCGGATCTACGAGGCTGTCGGCCTGCCGCTTACGGTCGAAGCTGAAGGCGCAATGCTGCGCTGGCTCGACGAGCGTCCCCGCGAGGCGGCGCGCCCAGCCTACGGACTGGAGAACTACGGCCTGCGTCCCGAACAAGTCGACGAGCGGTTTGCATTGTACAACAAGCGTTTTAGGCATGATTCCAGAGAGTGAGGAGCAGTTCATGGCCGAGGACCCCGTCGCGACGGCATCCCAACACGAACAGGAAGTGGCGGCGCTCGAGCTGATCGAGCACCCCACGGTCAAGGCGGCGTACCGCACCGTGGCAGAGAAGTGGCTGGGCCGCGCCAAGGCGTCGGAGGCGATGCGGGAGCGGTTCGACGATGCGTTCGCCGAGGTGATGTTCTCGGCGGCGGTATGGTCGTCCAATCAGGACAAACTGCGGCCCAAGGTCAGTTGCATCACCCGGCTGGCGCATCCCGTGGAAGGTCACTGCATCCCCGGATCTCGTTGGGGTATCGACAATCCCGACAGTGTCTACCGGGTGATCCCGATATCCGGTGCGGAACGCTACGAGATCCGTGGCCGGGTTGGCGTGCACCGCATGACCGAGAATTACTTCACGCTGTGGGACGCCCACATGGGCACAGTCGATGTGCTCAACGGCAGGACCATGGCGGTCGACTCCGATGGCTGCTTCACCATCTCCGTCGACTCCGAGCCCGCCAACGGGCGAGAAAACCATGTGCAGACTTCTGCTGCGGCACACGAGTTCTACATCCGCGATGTGCTGCTGGACTGGAGCCGTGACGACCCCAACCACCTAGACGTGCAGCGACTCGGCGGCCCTCCGGTGACTCCGGCGCGCACACTCGACGAGCAGGCCGAGGCGACGGCGGCAATGATGGCGTATTTCGCCGACTTCACCGGCAAGCTCAGCCACGGCGTGTACAAGATGCCGCCCAATCATTTCAACCTGGCGTGGTCGGCCGACAAAGCCGGCGCGATGCGTAACCAGGTCTATGTCATGGGCCGCTTCGACCTGGCGCCGGACGAGGCATTCGTGGTCGACCTCAGCGACGGTGGCGCCGAATACTTCACCGTCCCGCTGAGCAATATCTGGGGCACCACGCTGGATATCGTCGACCGCACCGGCAGCCTCAACAAGGCGCAGTCGGTGGCCAACGAGGACGGCACCTACACCTACGTGATCTCGCCGGTCGATCCCGGCGTGGCGAATTGGATCGACTCCGGCGGGCTGCGCGAGGGCATTCTGACACTGCGGATGGCTGAGTTCGGCGAGAGCGGTCCTCGCGAGGACCTCGGCGCCCGCGGGCGGGTGATCAAACTGGATCGATTCGACGCCGAGGTGCCGACATTGCGGGCGGTGGGCCCCGAGGAACGGGCGGCCCAGATCACGGCTCGACGAAAGGCGTATCTGCGGCGCCTCCCGGAAGGGACGATCTGAGATGGCCCGCTGGCTGGTCACCGGATGCTCCACCGGCTTCGGCCGCGAGATCGCGCGCGCCGCGCTGGAAGCCGGCCACAGCGTGGTGGTGACTGCGCGAAAGGCCGACACGGTACGGGAATTCGTCGACGAATTCGGCAATCGGGCCGTGGCCGTCGCACTCGACGTGACCGACGCCGGCCAGATCGCCGCCGCGATTTCAGCGGCCGACGACGCGTTCGGTGGCATCGACGTCCTGGTCAACAACGCCGGTCACGGCTACCTGTCCGCGGTCGAGGAAGGTGAGGACGCCGAGGTCCGAAAGCTGTTTGACGTCAACTACTTCGGCGCGGTCAACATGATCAAGGCGGTGCTGCCGGCCATGCGTGCCCGCGGCTCGGGCCACATTGTCAATATCTCCTCGATGACCGGCCTGGTGGCCAACCCACCCAACGCGTACTACTCGTCGACCAAGTTCGCGCTGGAAGCGGTGACCGAAGCGCTCGCCACCGAAGTGCGGCCGCTGGGTATCAAGGTGACCGCCATCGAGCCGGGCGCCTTCCGTACCGACTGGGCGACGCGATCGATGAAGGAGTCGGGTACCCCGATAGCCGACTACGCCGACGTGAAGGCGCGCAAGGACCTGATCAAGCAGTTCGCCGATCACCTGCCCGGCGATCCGCGAAAGGTCGCCGAGGCGGTGCTGATGGTGACCAAACTCGACGAACCACCGCTGCGGCTGTTGCTCGGCCGCGACGTACTCAAGGCGATGCGTGACAAGATCTCCGCGACGTCCTCGTCGATCGACGAGTGGGAGTCTGTCACGCGGGACGTGAACTTCCCGGCCTCCTAGTCGGCTACCTCCAGGTCAGCCAGTCAGCGTAGCGGATCCTGCCCCCGACGACATCGGTGACCAAGGTCCGCTCCTGCAGTGGGGTGCCGAAGTAGCGGGCATGCGGATCGGTCACGACGACCCGCGTATCCGAGTAGTGGGCGCACGCGGTGCGGATGAATTCCTCGAACGGAAGGTATTCCGGCCCACCGATTTCTACGACGGCATTAGCTTCGGCTTGGATCGCGATGGCCGCTAATTTCGCGGCGACTTCGGTGCCGGCGATCGGCTGGATCAGCGCCGCCGGCACCCGGATGGTGTCTCCGTCGGCGCACGAATCGGCTATGCCGGCTGCGAATTCATAGAACTGCGTTGCCCGCAGGATCGTGAATGCGACACCGGAAGTGACGATCCCGCTCTCCTGCGCAACCTTGGCCCGCATATATCCACTGTCGGGCATGCGGTCGGCGCCGACGACGGATAGCGCGACATGGTGAGCCACCTCGGCGGCCCGCTCAGCCGCGAGCAGGGTGGCAGTCGACGTGGTGAAGAAATTCATCAGCGCGGCGTCTTCGTAGGACGGCGAATCGGTGACCTCGACTACTACTCGTGCGCCGCGCAGGGCGTCGGTGAGGCCTTCGCCGGTAAGCACATCAACACCGGTGCGGCGCGACGCAGGCAGCACATGCTGGCCGTTAGCGGTCAGAATGTCGACCACCTTGGCGCCGATCAGGCCGGTGGCCCCGACCACGACGATCTTTCCGACGGCTGTCATCACGGAAATCCTTGCACTTCGTCCCCGCATTAGTCGATGGATTAGCTCCTTGTTATTTTCGCGACCGTGGCGCCCGACGCGGCTAAGGCGCCCAGAAATGGAGTAGGACGATGGGCAAAGGCATTGAGGTAGGGAACTTCTCGCACGTCGGTATCGGCATGTCCGACATGGACACCGCCCCCGGTTTCTATACCGGCGTCCTCGGGACGGATGTCGTCTCGACGTGAACCTAGACGGACACGTATCGAGTTCATCGAGTTATCCGGCGGAGCCGCCAGCACCGTCGAGATGTGGCGTCCCACCACCGATTGATCCATCCGGACCGGTTAACATAGTCGTCAGTCCCGAACAGCGATGACCGTCTTGCCTGCGGGTCTGCTCGGACGCCGCCCGCTTTCGAATGCCTCCCGGCCGTCCTCGAGTGGAAACGTCTCCGCGATTTGTAAATGCAGCCGCCCGCAATCGACAAGCGCGGCAAGTTCGGCAAGCTGTTCTCGGTTGGGCGTGACGATGAAGAACGTGGCAGTGACGCCGTATTCCTCGGCTCTGCCCGCCGGCGGGGGCGCCGACAGAGTGACCAGCCGTCCACCTCGGCGCAGGACTGCAAAAGAACGGTCCAACGTGAACCCGCCAACAGTGTCGATCACTACGTCGTAGGTGGGTCCGTTTTCGTCGAAAGCTTCGCTACGCGCGTCGATCACCCGCGCAGCGCCGAAGCCCCGGACGAGTTCGCCGGCGTCGCTGCGAATAGTCGCGGTGACGTGCGCGCCGAGGATGGCGGCCAGTTGGACTGTCAAGGCACCGACTCCCCCGGCCCCGCCGTGCACCAGGACCGCGTCGCCCGGTCGCACCGCGGCCTGGTCGACCAGCGCTTGCAGCGCGGTCAGCCCGGCCAGCGGCAGCGCAGCGGCGCAGCCATGTGGCGCCCTCGACGGCTTGGCGGCCAGATCCGCCTCCGGCACTGCGACGAATTCGGCCGCCGCTCCATCGCGATCGAATCTGATCAGTCCGTACACCTCGTCGCCGAGTTTGAAATCTGTTACACCCGAATTAATCTCAGCGACGATGCCGGACACTTCATGTGACGGGATCACCGGAGTGCGGCTGACACCATCGCGGGTCCATGTCTCCTCCCAGGTCAGCTCGTCGAAAGTGATGGCCGCGGCATGTACCGCCACCAAGACCTCACCGGGCGCCGGAACAGGCACCGGCGCGCGCTCGACGACCAGCACCTCCGGCCCACCACGGCGGTGTGCGCGCAACGCCACCATCTCGGTCAGGGCAGCCGCCAATCGATCGGGTCGGCGCCCATCCCGGCGAGTAACTCGTTGGCGCGACTGAACGGACGCGACCCGAAGAACCCTCGCGACGCGGACAGCGGCGAAGGGTGCGGCGACTCGATCGCCGCGCAGGCCTGAGTCCCACCGACCGCCAACATGGGCTTGAGCGTCGAAGCATCGCGACCCCAAAGGATCGCCACCATCGGCTGCGCCCGCGCGACCAGCGCACGGATTGCGCACTCCGTGACCGCTTCCCAGCCCTTGCCCCGATGTGACGCCGGGTTGCTGGGGCGCACGGTGAGCACCCTGTTCAACAGCAGCACGCCACGCTGCGCCCATGGCGTCAGGTCGCCGCACGACGGCTGCGGATAACCCAGGTCGGCGGCATACTCGTCGAAGACGTTGGCCAGACTGCGGGGCAGCGGGCGCACGTCGGGAGCTACCGAGAAACTCAGACCCACAGCGTGTCCCGGCGTCGGGTAGGGATCCTGCCCGACGATCAGGACCCGGACCTTGTCGAACGGAAACGCGAAGGCGCGCAAAATATTCGGTCCTGCGGGTAGGTACCTGCGCCCGGCCGCGAGTTCATCGCGCAGGAACTGCCCCATCTGGGTGACCTGTTCGGCCACCGGCTCCAGCGCGGTCGCCCAGCCCTGCTCGACGAGTTCGCTCAACGGGCGCGCGGTCACTGCGCCACCCTAACCCTCAAAGGACTGCCAGCCCGCGTATCCGTGCCACTCCTGCCCGTCGACCAGCACGCGCGGCGGTCCGTCGAGCACCCGCCCGATGACGCGCCAACCGGCCGGCGCCGAACCGGAGAAACAAGCCACCAGGGCGTGGTCCTCGCCGCCGCCCAGCACCCACGGCCACGGGTCGACGCGCATTGCGGCGGCAGCTGCGGCGAGCGCATCGTGGTCTGCGGCCAGCGCACTGGCGGACAGGTCGATCGTCACCTCGGATGCGTCGGCGACGTGGCGCAGGTCGGCGACCAGACCGTCGGAGACATCGATCATCGCCTGCGCGCCCGCAACCGAGGCCACCGCTCCCTGGCCATAGGGCGGCTGGGGCACCACGTGACTGCGTCGTAGTTCAGCGAACGCGTCACTTCCACTGCACCACAGGGCATACCCCGCAGCCGAGCGACCCAGCTCGCCGGTTACCGCGATCACCGAACCGGCTTTCGCCCCCGACCGCAACACCGGTGCCCGGCCGTCCAGGTTGCCCAACACGGTCACCGACAACACCCACAGCGGGCACTTGACCAGATCGCCACCGACGATACCGGCCCCGAGAAGGCCCGCCTCGTCCCACATTCCGTCGACCAGGGCAGCCACCTGCGCCGCCGGTGTATCACCGGGCGCCCCGAACCCCACAACGAAAGCAGTGGCCCGCGCGCCCATCGCCTCGATGTCTGCGGCGTTCTGGGCGATCGCTTTGCGCCCGACATCGTGGGGCGTCGACCAGTCCAGCCGGAAGTGCCGGTCCTGAACGAGCACGTCTGTCGACACCACGACACGACCGTCGCCCGCGGATACCACGGCTCCGTCATCGCCGGGGCCGAGTGCGACCGCGGCGGGCTGTCGGCGGCCCCGCACCAACCGGTCGATCATCGCGAACTCACCGAGCTGCTGCAGGGTCTCGGACTTCCCTGATGCGTCGTCTCGCACGCCACCTCCTCGGCGAGTCCTGGCCGTGCACGCGCCCCAAACGGTCGCCCGACCTGCGGTAAGTTGGGTCACTGCCCGCGCGAGCGGACTGCGCCAGTGTATGGCAGGGCAGTCGAGTCGAATGGAGGTGGACGGCCCAGTGACAGGTGACTTTGACGGGCCACCGCGTGCACTGATGATCGCCGCCGTCGCGCTCGCCGTCGCGGCGATCGGCGTCATCCTGGCCGTTGCGGCGACTCGCGAAGCGCCACCGCAGCCCGTCGCCGTTCCCGACGTCCCAGCTCCCCAAGCCGCGAACGCCGCGTGCCGAGCATTGGCGGAGGCGCTGCCGCAGCGGCTCGGTGACTACCAGCGCGCACCGATCGCCCAACCGGCGCCCGAAGGCTCGACAGCCTGGCGTTCCGGGCCCGAAAGCGAGCCGGTGGTGCTGCGCTGTGGACTCGAGCGTCCGGTCGACTTTGTGGTGGGGTCCCCGATCCAGGTCGTCGACCGAGTGCAGTGGTTTGAGGTGGCAGCCCAACAGCAATCCGCCGGTGCCGCAGTCAGATCGACTTGGTACACGGTGGACCGGCCGGTGTATGTGGCGCTGACGCTGCCATCAGGGTCCGGGCCGACGCCCATTCAGCAGCTTTCTGAGGTGATCGACCGCACCATCGCGGCGGTCCCCATCGACCCGGCCCACCCCGCGGGCCCTTAGCGCAAACCCACGCCCCGGGCCAGCGCCGTGTCCACCATGGTCGCGAGCAGGGTGGGATAGTCGACGCCGCTGGCGGCCCACATCCGCGGGTACATCGAGATCGTAGTGAACCCCGGCATCGTGTTGATCTCGTTGATCACCGGACCGTCGTCGGTGAGGAAGAAATCAACCCGAGCCAGTCCCTGGCAGTCGATGGCTTTGAACGCGCGGATCGCCAACTGGCGCACCGCATCTGCGACATCGTCGTCGACCTTGGCCGGCACGTCCAATTCGGCTGCATCGTCGAGGTATTTAGTTGCGAAGTCGTAGAACGAGTCCTCCCGCCCCCGCACCCCAGCTACCCGGATTTCCCCCAAAGTGCTGGCTTCCACTGTGCCGTCCGGCATTTCGAGCACACCGCACTCGAGCTCGCGACCATGAATGGCAGCCTCGACGATCACTTTCGGATCATGCCGGCGAGCGTTGGCGACCGCGGCGGGCAGCTGGTCCCAGGTCGACACGCGGCTGACGCCGATCGACGAGCCGCCCCGTGCGGGTTTGACGAATACCGGCACACCCAGCAGCTCGCGCTCTTCGGGATGCAAGGCCGGCCGCGACGGGCGCAGCACCACGTGCGCGCCGACCGGAAGTCCGTCGGCGGCGAGGAGTTTCTTGGTGAATTCCTTGTCCATGCCGGCGGCACTGGCCAGCACACCGGCGCCGACGTACGGCACACCCGCGAGTTCGAGCAGCCCCTGGATAGTTCCGTCCTCGCCGTAGGGGCCGTGTAGCACCGGGAACACCACGTCGACCAACGCCAGGACCTCACCGGCACCGGGTGGAAGTGACACCAACTGGCCGCTTCGCTGCGGGTCGGCGGGCAGCGCCAGCTCAGTGCCCGATTCGGAGCTCACCTCCGGAAGCTGGCGGTTGTTGATCGCCAGTGCGTCCGGGTCGCCGTCGGTGAGCACCCACGAGCCTTCCGGCGTGATGCCGATCGCAACCACGTCGAACCGCTGCGGATCGAGGTTGCGCAGGATGCTTCCGGCAGACACACAGGAGATGGCGTGCTCGTTGCTGCGTCCACCGAACACGACGGCTACGCGCACGCGGTCGGAGGAAGTCACAACCTGGAGAGGTTACCGGGTGAACCGATTCAGAGTCGGGCCGAACCCTCCGACCTGACGTTTTAGGGGTCACCGCATCGAGCCTGCGTCCACGGGCGGGCCCCTGGCGGCACATTTCGCGCCCCGGCCGCAGTTTCAGCCGGGCCACCGCGAGATCGGCCCGGGCTCATTCGGGCTTGGTGCTCCGACCCAACAGCAGAGCCACCGCCTCGTCCACCGAGAGTCCCTTGTGACACACCCGGTGCACGGCATCAGTGAGCGGCATCTCGACGTCGTAACTGGACGCCAGCGCCAGCACCGACTCACACGACGTCACCCCCTCGACGACATGGCCGTCTCGGCCATCAGGGGAGCCGCCCAGCATCGCCTGTATGGACTCGCCTCGACCCAGGCGTTCGCCAAACGAGCGGTTGCGCGAACGCGACGACGTGCAGGTGGCCACCAGGTCACCCACCCCCGCCAGACCGGCCAGGGTGGTGGCCTTGGCGCCGAGCGCAATCCCCAGCCGCATGATCTCCGCCAGGCCCCGGGTGATGATCGCCGACGCGGTGTTTTCGCCGAGACCGACTCCCGCCGCCATCCCACACGCCAGCGCGATGACGTTCTTGCAAGCCCCGCCGACCTCGGTGCCGACGACATCGGAGTTGGTGTACGGACGGAAATACCCGCTGTTCAACATGCGCTGCAACGCGACTGCGCGGCCGGAATCGCTGCATGCGACGACGGTGGCGGCCGGCTGGCATTCGGCGATCTCGCTGGCCAGGTTCGGTCCCGAGATCACGCCGACTTGCGCCGGATCCACGCCGGTCACCGACACGATGACCTGACTCATCCGCATCAGGGTGCCTAGCTCGATGCCCTTGGCCAGACTGACCAGAGTGGCGCCGTCGGCCAACGAACCCGTCCACTGCTCGAGATTGGCCCGCATCGTCTGGGCCGGGACACCCAGCAGCACCGTGGTCGCGCCGTTGAGCGCCTCGTGCGCGTCAACGGTAGCGCGGATGCCCGGCGGCAGCAGTGTGCCCGGCAGGTAAGCGGGGTTGTATCGGGTGGCATTGATCTGCGCGGCGACCTCCGGTCGTCGCGCCCACAGGGTGACTTCGCCGCCGGCGTCGGCGAGTACCTTGGCCAGCGCCGTACCCCACGCACCGGCGCCCATCACCGCGACGGCGCCTGACGTGCCGGCCATCCACCACCCCCGTCTGTCCTAGACCATCCACACTCATCCAAACCCGGCTTCTGCTGCCGTCACACTAGCGCGGCGACCGGCCGTCACGACCGCGTCAGCGTGACGCTCGCAACGGGTGCGCACGCATCGCTGGCAGGATGATGCTATGAGCGGCACACGGGCCGACGGGGCAGGCGATATTGCCCTGATCATCGCCGTCAAGCGGTTAGCCGCCGCCAAGACCAGGCTGGCACCGGTGTTCTCGGCGCGCACCCGGGAGAACGTGGTGCTGGCGATGTTGGTGGACACACTGAGCGCGGCGGCAGGCGTTGAATCATTCGGCTCGATCACCGTCATCACGCCCGATGAAGCCGCGGGAGCCGCTGCGGTCGCACTCGGAGCAAACGTACTGGCGGATCCGACGCCCGAGGGTCACGGCGACCCACTGAACAACGCCATCACCGTGGCCGAACGGGAGGCGATCGAGGCATTCTCTAATGTCGTTGTCCTGCAAGGCGATTTGCCAGCGTTACAAACACAGGAGCTGTCAGAGGCGGTTACCGCCGCGCGGCACCATCAGCGCAGCTTCGTCGCCGACCGGCTGGCGACCGGAACCGCCGCGCTTTTCGCGTTCGGATCCGCGCTCGACCCGAAATTCGGATCGGACTCGTCGGCACGACACCGCGGTTCAGGAGCGATCGAACTGACGGGTGCGTGGCCAGGGCTGCGTTGCGACGTCGACACACCCGCCGACCTGGCGGTTGCCCGCCGCCTCGGGGTCGGCGCGGCGACCGCGCGAGCCCTCACCCAGCACTAGCCTCGCACCGGTAATCGCGCCGAAGCAGCGTCAGCAAACCTGTCGAGACGGTGAACGGCACACCAACGACGGATTGACGTCCGTCATCCGCTGGCAGCACCACGGGGTGATGAGCAATGATTCCATGGTGACCGAAATCGAAGCTGAGGCCCGCCCGGAAGAAACTGCTTGGCAACCAGGCGACTCGGACGCTGCGACACCTCCCGCTGCGACCCAAGTCGCGGTCGACGACCCGCTCCCAGAAGACCGCTACCTGAACCGGGAACTGAGCTGGCTCGACTTCAACGCGCGCGTGCTGGCGGTGGCCTCCGATAACTCTCTGCCGCTTTTGGATCGAGCCAAGTTCCTGGCGATATTCGCTTCCAACCTCGACGAGTTCTACATGGTTCGGGTGGCCGGCCTGAAGCGCCGTGACGAGATGGGACTCTCAGTCCGGTCGGCCGACGGCCTGACACCGCGCGAGCAACTTGCCCGCATAGGCGAGCAGACCCAACGGATCGCTACGCGGCACGCTCGCGAGTTCCTCGATTCGGTGCGCCCGGCGCTGGCCGAGGAGGGCATCTATATCGTCACGTGGGCCGATCTGGATCATGCTGAGCGTGATGAACTATCGACCTATTTCACCGAGCAGGTCTTCCCCGTCCTGACCCCTCTCGCCGTCGACCCGGCACACCCGTTCCCATTCGTCAGTGGGTTGAGCCTGAATCTGGCGGTGACGGTCAAGCAACCCGAGGACGGCGCCAAGCACTTCGCACGAGTCAAGGTGCCCGACAACGTCGATCGCTTCGTCGAGCTCAAAAAACGTGACGGCGCAAACGGGTCAGAGGGACAGGTCGTAGTGCGGTATCTGCCGTTGGAAGAGCTGATCGCGGCCTTCCTCCCGGTGCTTTTCCCGGGCATGGAAATCGTCGAGCACCACGCATTTCGCATCACCCGCAACGCCGACTACGAGGTTGAAGAGGACCGCGACGAAGACCTCCTGCAAGCGCTGGAACGGGAGTTGGCGCGCAGGCGGTTCGGTTCGCCGGTGCGGCTCGAGATCGCCGACGACATGACCGAGAGCATGTTAGAGCTCCTGCTGCGCGAACTCGACGTGAATCCCGGTGACGTCATTGAAGTCCCGGGACTGCTCGACCTGTCGTCGTTGTGGCAGATCTACGGCATTGACCGGCCGGGACTCAAAGACCCGACATTCGTTCCCGCGACCAATCCCGCCTTCGCCGACCGCGAAACGCCGAGGAGCATTTTCGCAACGCTGCGCGAAGGCGATGTGTTGCTTCATCATCCGTATGACTCGTTCTCCACCAGCGTGCAGCGCTTCATCGAACTGGCCGCCGCCGACCCCAACGTGCTGGCAATCAAACAGACGCTGTACCGCACATCCGGTGATTCGCCGATCGTCCGGGCACTGATTGCAGCCGCCGAGGCCGGTAAGCAAGTGGTGGCAATGGTCGAGATCAAGGCTCGCTTCGACGAGCAAGCCAACATCCGCTGGGCGCGAGCACTTGAGCAGGCGGGCGTGCACGTGGTTTACGGGTACGTCGGACTTAAGACGCACTGCAAGACCTGCCTGGTGGTACGCCGCGAAGGTTCGACGATCCGGCGGTACTGCCATATCGGGACTGGCAATTACAACGGCAAGACCGCGCGGCTGTACGAGGACGTCGGTCTGCTCACCGCGTCCCCCGACATCGGGGCCGATCTGACCGACTTGTTCAATTCGCTGACCGGCTATTCGCGCAAGGTGTCCTACCGCAACCTCTTGGTGGCACCGCACAGCATTCGCACGGGCATCATCGAACGCGTCGATCGTGAAATTGCCGCTCACCGCGAACACAGCGGTGGCCGAATCCGGATGAAGATGAACGCTCTGGTCGACGAGCAGGTCATCGACGCGCTCTACCGCGCATCGCAGGCCGGCGTGCGGGTCGAGGTGGTGGTGCGCGGCATCTGCGCACTGCGCCCGGGCGTGCAAGGGTTCTCGGAAAACATCGCGGTCCGCTCGATTCTCGGCCAATTCCTGGAGCACTCGCGGATCATCCATTTCAGCCACCTCAACGAATTCTGGATCGGCAGCGCCGACATGATGCACCGCAATCTCGACCGGCGAGTCGAAGTGCTGGTCCAGGTCAAGGACCCCAAGCTCACGGCATATCTGGACGACTTGTTCGAGTCCGCGCTGGACCCGTCCACTCGGTGCTGGGAACTCGGACCCGACGGGCAGTGGACCGCGTCGCCACAGGACGGGCACACCGTACGCGACCACCAAGTATCGTTGATGAAGCGGCACACCAACCCCTAACGATAGGTTTCGATAACTTTTCTAGGCCACCCCACGACCGCGAGCGGCCAGAGCCGAATCAACCTGCAGGAGTGAAGGTGCCGAACCAGAGCCGGCGCGCGGGCAGCCGAATCGTGTACGCCGCCGGCGCGGTGTTGTGGCGACCAGCTGCCGATCCAGCCAATAAGAATGCTGCGCTTGAGATTGCCGTAATACATCGCCCGCGCTATGACGACTGGTCGCTGCCCAAGGGCAAGGTGGACCCCGGCGAGACCGCGCCCGTGGCCGCCGTACGGGAGGTATTCGAAGAGACCGGTAGCCACTCAATCCTTGGCAGGCGCCTCGCCGCGGTGAGCTACCCGATCGACCTCGGCGTCAAGAAGGTGTACTACTGGGTCGCGCGCAGGACCGGTGGAGAATTCACCCCCGGAAACGAGGTCGACGAGCTGGTCTGGCTGCCGGTCGCCGACGCGATGAAGAAACTCGACTACGCACAGGATCGAAAGGTGTTGCGGCAATTCATAAAACATCCGGCGGACACGCACACCGTGTTGGTCGTCCGGCACGGCACCGCCGGCAGAAAATCACGCTTCTCAGGGGATGACACCAAGCGACCCTTGGACAAAAGAGGACGAGCACAAGCCGAGGCGTTGGTCGGGCAACTGCTGGCCTTTGGCGCCACCAATGTGCACGCGGCCAACCGGGTGCGCTGTCAACAGACGGTGGAACCACTCGCCGAAGAGTTGGGCGTACCGATCCACGATGAGCCCGCGTTGACCGAGGAGGCGTACGCCAAGAGCCCCAAACGCGCCCGACACCGGATGCTGGAACTCGCCGCGCAGGAAGGCACACCGGTGATCTGCTCTCAGGGCAAAGTGATTCCAGACCTGATCGCTTGGTGGTGCGAACGCGACGGAGTACGCCCCGACAAATCCCGCAACCACAAAGGCAGCACCTGGGTGCTGTCGCTATCGGACGGCCGGCTGATGGCGGCGGACCACATCGGCGGCGCGCTGGCCGCCAACGTACGGGCCTAAGACGCGAATACCCTTCGGGGGCAGCACTGACACCGAAGGGTATTCGCGTGTGAGCTTGCTTACCGCGTTACTTGCGGCCCCGCTTGGCCGGCGCCTTCTTGGCGGGAGCCTTCTTGGCCGGAGCCTTCTTGGCCGGAGCCTTCTTGGCCGGAGCCTTGGTTGCCGCCTTGCGCACTGGCGCCTTGGCGACGACCTTCTTCACCGCCTTGACGGCTTTCTTTACCGGCGCCTTGGCGGCCACCTTCTTGACGGGCGCCTTCACTGCCTTGACGACCTTCTTGGCCGGAGCCTTCTTGGCCGGAGCCTTCTTGGCCGGAGCCTTCTTGGCCGGAGCCTTGGTCGCGGCCTTCTTGGCCGGAGCCTTGGTCGCGGCCTTCTTGGCCGGAGCCTTCTTGGCCGTTGTCTTCTTGGCTGCGCTGGCGACTACACCACGTTTCACAGCGGGTCCTTCCGACGGGAGACGCTGAGCGCCAGACACAACCGCTTTGAATTGGGCACCCGGGCGGAACGCCGGAACGGACGTCGGCTTTACCTTCACCGTCTCACCGGTACGCGGATTGCGGGCCACGCGCGCTGCGCGGCGACGCTGTTCGAATACACCGAACCCGGTAATGGTGACGCTGTCACCCTTGTGCACCGCGCGCACAATGGTGTCGACGACATTCTCGACGGCGGCGGTTGCCTGGCGACGGTCCGAGCCCAATTTCTGTGTGAGTACGTCAATGAGCTCTGCTTTATTCATCCAATCCCTCCGAAGCTAGTGGTCCTCATTTTTGAACCGACTAGTGGACACGGTAAACCCTCACCTGGCAAATTGCCAAGAGCCACGCGCAATTTCAGGAGCCAGTGATTGGAATTCCCGCAATCCGGTTGCCGCCCTTGACCGGTGGCATGGCCTCAAAATGGGCCCGGCTTACTTAGATGGCCGAGAGGAATTTTCGCCCCGGACGACCCCTCAAGAGGTCGGTAGAGTTCGCGGTTTCCAGTCCGGATAAGCCGCCTCAAAAGTCTCGATCTCACCGAGTTTCCGCAGCGTAAGGGCTATATCATCCAGTCCTTGGAGTAGCCGCCAAGCGGTGTAGTCGTCAATCTTGAACGGCAGCACCGCCGTTCCCGCGGTCACATTTCGATCTTGAAGATTGACAGTGATTTCCAACCCCGGACTCTGCTCGATGAGCTTCCAAAGGAGTTCCACATCGTCTTGGGCGACTTCGGCCGCCAGCAATCCCGCCTTGCCCGCGTTCCCGCGAAAAATGTCACCGAACCGAGACGAGATGACCACCCGGAATCCGTAGTCCATGAGCGCCCACACCGCGTGCTCACGCGACGACCCGGTGCCGAAATCAGGCCCGGCAACCAGGACTGACCCTCGGTCAAAGGGGCTGAGGTTTAGTACGAATGCGGGATCCGACCGCCAGGTCGCGAACAATGCATCCTCGAAACCGGTTCGGGTGATGCGCTTCAAAAAGACCGCGGGAATGATCTGATCGGTATCCACATTGGACCGCCGCAACGGCACGCCGATACCGGTATGTGTGTCGAAAGGCTTCCATCGTCGTCCTGTTCTTAGAATCTGAGTCGGCTAGTTCAAGTCGGCCGGAGCGGAAAGGGTGCCGCGAACCGCGGTCGCAGCAGCAACGGCCGGAGAAACCAAATGTGTCCGGGCGCCTTTGCCCTGCCGCCCTTCGAAGTTGCGGTTGGACGTCGCAGCGCACCGCTCCCCGTGCACAAGCTGATCGGCATTCATACCCAGGCACATCGAGCAGCCCGCTTGGCGCCATTCGGCACCCGCAGTGGTGAATATCTCACTGAGCCCCTCTGCTTCGGCCTGGGCGCGTACCCGCATTGAGCCCGGAACGACCAGCATCCGCACCCCCTGAGCCACCTTGCGGCCACGCAAGATGTCAGCCACCGCCCGCAGATCTTCAATGCGTCCGTTCGTACAAGACCCAACGAACACCGCATCGACGGTGATTTCACGCATCGGCATTCCAGGTCGAAGGTCCATGTACGCCAATGCTTTCTCGGCGGCCCGCCGTTCCTCGTCGCTCATCATTTCCGGGTCCGGCACGGCGGCGGCCAATGGCACCCCCTGGCCGGGGTTGGTTCCCCAGGTGACGAACGGGCTCAAGGAGGCCGCGTCGAGGAAGACCTCGGTGTCGAACACGGCGCCGCTGTCGGTGCGCAGCTGTTCCCAGTACTCGAGGGCCGCGTCCCACTGCGCGCCCGTCGGCGCGTGCGGGCGGTCACGAAGAAATTCGTAGGTGGTTTGGTCCGGTGCCACCATGCCTGCCCGGGCGCCGGCTTCGATGCTCATGTTGCAGACCGTCATCCGGCCCTCCATGGACAGCGATTCGATGGCGCTGCCCCGGTATTCGATGACGTGCCCCTGCCCGCCACCGGTGCCGATCTTGGCGATCAACGTCAGAATGATGTCCTTGGCCGTCACGCCGGCAGGCAACTGCCCTTCGACATTGACGGCCATTGTCTTGAATGGCCGCAATGACAACGTCTGGGTGGCGAGCACATGCTCGACCTCTGAGGTGCCGATGCCCATCGCCAATGCGCCGAACGCGCCATGGGTCGACGTGTGGCTGTCGCCACAGACGATGGTCATTCCAGGTTGGGTGAGGCCCAACTGCGGTCCAATGACATGCACGATGCCTTGTTCGATATCGCCAATCGGATATAGCCGGACCCCGAATTCGGCGCAGTTTCGCCGCAAGGTTTCGACTTGGATGCGCGCCACCGGATCGGCGATCGGCTTGTCGATATCGATGGTGGGCACGTTGTGATCCTCGGTGGCCAGCGTCAAGTCGGGCCGCCGCACCGGGCGCCCGGCCAGGCGCAGGCCGTCGAAAGCCTGCGGGGTGGTGACCTCGTGCACCATATGCAGGTCGATATAGATCAAGTCGGGCCCAGAGCCCTCCGCCGGAGACCACAACATGGTCTTCCCAGACCTTTTCTGCCATTGTGCGCGGCTTGCCGGCGCTGGCTGTCTTTTCCATCTCGAATCCAATCTGCGCGGTCTCGATTCGGACCTCCCGCCTGGTGATCGATCCAGGCTGGATCTCATAATGCGAGACGCTAGTATCTCCTTGTGAGACAGCATAGCGGTATCGGTGTACTCGACAAAGCCATGGCGCGTGCTGATACAATCGCGGAATCTCCCTGCGGGTTAGCCGAACTGTGTGATCGAACCGGCCTGCCCAGGGCCACCGCGTACCGGCTGGCCGCCGCACTAGAAGTTCATCGCCTGCTGGCGCGCGACGACGAAGGCCGCTGGCGCCTCGGTCCCGCGGTCACCGAACTCGCATCCCGCGTCAACGATCCGTTGCTGGCCGCGAGCGCGCTGATACTGCCCGCGTTGCGCGAGACCACCGGCGAAAGCGTGCAGTTGTACCGTCGCGAGGGCATTTCGCGGGTCTGTGTGGCCGCCCTGGAACCGTCTGCCGGCCTTCGCGATACCGTTCCGGTCGGGGCGCGATTGCCGATGACGGCGGGTTCGGGCGCCAAAGTGCTGCTGGCTCACAGCGACGCGGCCACCCAGAAAGCGGTGCTGCCGACAGCGAAATTCACCGAACGTACGCTGGCCGAGGTTGCGCAGGCGCGGTTGGGCACAAAGCGTGGCCGAGCGCGAACCGGGGGTAGCGAGCGTGTCGGCGCCGGTGCGCGACAATCGCGGTGTCGTCGTCGCCGCCATATCGGTATCCGGCCCCATCGATCGGATGGGCCGACGTCCCGGAGCGCGCTGGGCCGCCGATCTGCTTGCCGCAGCCGAAGCGATCACTCGCCGCCTCTAAGCGTCGAGTATGACTCCTGGGCGAAGATCCGCAGATTTCCCGCCCGCAGCGCACGCTCAAAGCCGCCTGCGCACACTCGACGCGCAGAGGCTCGAGACCGCCTGAGAGACTGGCGCCATGGGAACGAATCAACGCGCGAGCATCGTGATGACTGCGGATGAAATCGGCGATTTCGTCGTGAAGAGCCGCACCGGCACCCTGGCCACTATCGGTCCCGACGGACAGCCGCATTTGACCGCGATGTGGTACGCGGTGGTCGACGGAGAAATCTGGCTTGAGACCAAGGCCAAGTCACAAAAGGCAGTGAACCTCCTGCGGGACCCGCGAGTGACCTTCCTGATCGAGGACGGCCAGACCTACGACACACTGCGCGGGGTGTCTTTTGAAGGCGTTGCGGAGGTCGTCGACGATCCCGACGTCTCGCATCGGGTCGGGGTCAGCGTATGGGAGCGTTACACCGGCCCCTACAGCGACGAAATGAAGCCCTTCGTCGAGCAGATGATGAACAAGCGGGTCTGCGTGCGCATCGTGGCGCGTCGCGCACGTTCGTGGGACCACCGCAAGCTCGGGATGCCCGCAGATGCCAGTCGGCGGGTCGACCGCACCCGCCGCGCTGGGGACCGGCCAATAACCGCGCTAGCGGTCGTTTTGTAGCCCCGATGGGATTCGAACCCACGCTACCGCCGTGAGAGGGCGGCGTCCTAGGCCGCTAGACGACGGGGCCAGAACCGATCCGAGCAGCCAGCATAGCTCACCCCGGTTGGCCCACCTAATCGCTTGCAATGGCGAGATTTTGCTGGGGTACCAGGACTCGAACCTAGAATGGCTGAACCAGAATCAGCTGTGTTGCCAATTACACCATACCCCATCGGCTGCCTAAAACCGCTGGTCAAGGCGTATTCCGCGGCGCAGATCAAGCGTCTGCGCGCGTTCTGGAAGCGCCGCTGCCAGCCATTGTCGGCCGACGTGCAGACTACCAAAGACTCGCCGCGCAATCCGCAGGCCCGGCCTTGCCGTGAAGGGGCGAGCCCCTGCGCCCGGCGCCCAGCGGCGTCCTTTTCCTGGTTTACCGGCTTCCCCGATCCGGATCAGAGTTGACCCAGGTGGCTGGCGAGGTCACGACTGTTCTTTGCGGACTACGGGATTGGTGAGGGTGCCGATGCCCTGGACCGTGATGGAGACGGTGTCACCATCCTCGATCGGCCCCACGCCGGCGGGCGTCCCGGTGAGGATGAGATCGCCGGGCAGCAACGTCATCACGGCCGAAATCCATTCCACGATGGCACCGACGTCGTGGATCATGAGCGAGGTACGGCTGTGCTGTTTGACCTGGCCGTTGACTTCGGTGCGCAGTTCGAGATCGGCTGGGTCGATGTCGGTGACGATCCACGGCCCAACCGGGCAGAAGGTGTCGTGCCCTTTTGCTCTTGTCCACTGACCGTCGGCCTTTTGCTGATCGCGTGCCGACACGTCGTTGCCGATGCTGTACCCGAGGATGTTTTCGGCAGCCCGGGCGGCCGGGACGTCCTTGCACGGCCGCCCAATCACCACCGCCAACTCGCCCTCGAAGTGCACCGGTGATGCGTTGGCGGGCAGTCGAATCGGTACATTCGGTCCGATAATCGCGGTATTGGGCTTCATGAATATCACCGGATCAGCCGGGGCCGGGCCCGTCAGGCCGCCCATTTCTGCGATGTGATCGGCGTAGTTCTTGCCGACGCAGACGACCTTGCCGGCCAGCATCGGAGCCAGCAGCCGAACATCGGCCATGGGCCATGAGCGGCCGGTGAAGGTCGGTGTGCCGAACGGGTGCTCGGCGATCTCACGGGCCACCATCCCGCTGGGGTCTTCCAGCGCGCCTTCGATGCTGACGAAGGCGACACCGTCAGGGCTGGCGATCCGACCAAGGCGCATTCGATTGAGCGTAATGGGATCGATCGGCGTGTCCTTGACGGGGATCCAGCGTGGTGACGATGCGGGCCGGAACGGCCCGAGGAGGAACCACGCAATCCCACCCAGCGTGGTGACGATGCGGGCCGGAACGGCCCGCGGAGGAGCGCCTATGCGAGCATGAGCGAATGCCGCAGGACCCGACCAATGTGGTCCCGGTCACCATGGGCGCCCGCTGGTCGATCATGGTCATCTCGGCTGGTGGTGACGTCCAGCTCCTTCCTCTTCATCAACGGTGTCGCCTTCCTGATCCCCGCGCTGGAAGCCACGCGGAACGCCGTTGACCGAAGCCAGTCTGTTGGCGTCGATGCCCAGTTGGGGCATGGTGGTCACGCTTGTTGCTGGGGCTACCTGCTGATCGGGTCGGCGAGCGGATCGTGCATGACCGTCGGCTCGGCGCTCACCGCGGCCGCGGCCTACGCCGCCGCGTCGGTGCATTCGCTGGTGGCGATGGGGCGTTCCTGTTCCTCGGCGGCATGGCCGCAGCGAGCTGCAATAGCGCTGGCGGCCGGCTGGTATCGGGCTGGTTCCCGCCGAACAAGCGCGGCTTGGCAATGGGAATCCGCCAGACCGCCCAACCGCTTGGAATTGCCTTGGGCGCCTTGGTGATACCCGAGTTGGCCGAACACAGCTCCGCACGCCGGGCTGATGTTTCCGGCAGTGGCGTGCACGGTGGCGGCAGTGGCCAGCCTGGTCGGCGATTGTCGACGCGCCGCGGAAACCCGCGCGGCGGCCACCGACGAGGAACTGGCCAGCCCGTATCGAGGTTCGTGCACGCTGTGGCGAATTCACGCGCTTCGGCACTGCTGATGATGCCGCAGACGGTGACCGTCACGTTCATGTTGGTCTGGCTGATGGAAGACCACGGCTGGTCGGTTGCGTGGGCGGGCGGCGTGGTGACGATCTCCCAACTGCTCGGCGCGCTGGGCCGCATCCTGGTCGGGCCGCTGGTCCGATCGGTCGGCTCGCGGATGCGGCCCGTCCGCATCATCGCCGCTCGCCGCCGCTACGACGCTGTTCCTGCTTGCCTCGCCGATCACCGCGGCTCGCGATTCGAAGTGCCGCTGATGATCATGGTCGCGGTACTGGCGGTGCTCGACAACGGTTTGGAGGCAACCGCGATCACCGAGTATCGCCGGGCCATTCTGGAGCGGGCGCGCGCTGGGCATCCAGAACACCACACAGCGGCTGATGGCGGCCGCCGCGCCCCCGCTCTTCGGTGCGTTGATCAGTGCGGCCGGTATCCGCACGGCGTGGGTGCTGTGCGGCTTGTTCCCACTGGCTGGCGGTGCCGTTGGTGCCGAGCCGGATGATCCCACCAGGAATGGAAACTACAGCGCGGCGCGAATCCGTTCGCCGACAGCGCTGGTGGACGCGCCGTTCGTTCCCGCGAGTCGCCAGATAAGTCTCGACCGCCCGGTCCACCCGAGCAGCGGCATCGATCCTCACCAAGATGGGCCAAGCAGCAGCGCCACCGACATGATCGCCGCGGTCGGATCGGCGATGCCCTGGCCGGCGATATCGGGCGCACTGCCGTGCACCGGCTCGAACATCGACGGATTGGTCCGGGTGGCGTCGATATTTCCGCTGGCGGCCAAGCCGATTCCGCCGCACACCGCCGCGGCCAAGTCGGTGATGATGTCGCCGAACAGGTTGTCGGTGACGATCACGTCGAAGCGGCCGGGGTCGGTGACCAGGAAGATGGTCGCCGCGTCGACGTGTTGATAAGCCACCTCGACGTCGGGATATTCTTCGCCGACCTCGGCCACGATCCGCGACCACAGCTTTCCGGCGAACTTCAGCACGTTGGTCTTGTGCACCAGCGTCAGGTGCTTGCGGCGCTGCCGGGCCCGCTCGAACGCGTCCTGGACCACTCGCCGCACACCGAACGCGGTGTTGACGCTGACCTCGGTGGCGACCTCGTGCGGCGTGCCGACGCGGATCGCGCCACCGTTACCGGTGTAGGGGCCCTCGGTCCCCTCGCGCACCACCACGAAATCGATGTCGGGGTTTCCCGCGAGCGGACTGCTCACCCCCGGATACAGCCGCGCCGGCCGCAGGTTGACGTGATGGTCCAGCTCGAAGCGCAAGCGCAGCAACAGGCCTCGCTCCAGCACGCCGCTGGGCACCGACGGGTCACCGATCGCCCCGAGCAGGATCGCGTCGTGCTCACGCAGTTCGGCAAGCACCGATTCCGGCAGCATCTCGCCGGTGGCGTGGTAGCGCCGAGCGCCCAGGTCGTACTCGGTCTTCTGCACGCCGGGCAGCACCGCGTCGAGCACCTTGACCGCCTCGGCCACGACCTCCGGGCCGATCCCGTCGCCGCCGATGACCGCAGCTTCATCGGCCCGCTTCTCTGCGCTTCGCTCGCAAGTTACCGCGCGTTCACGACAGGTCAACCACTTCGAGCTTGTTGGCGCCGACCGCCGAGGCGATCGCCGAGCGCACATCAGCGGGCACGTCGCGGTCCAGCCGCAACAGCATCGTCGCGCTCGGGCCCTCGGCGTCCTCGGACAGCTGTGCGGCTTGGATGTTCACCCCCGCCGCGCCCAGCAAGGTGCCGATCTTGCCCAGCGCGCCGGGCTGGTCGGCGTAGTTGATCACCAGGTTGGTGCCCTCGGCGCGCAGGTCGAAGTTGCGGCCGTTGATCTGCACGATCTTCTCCACCAACTGCGGACCGGACAGTGTGCCGGCGACGTTGACGGGCGAACCGTCGTGACCGACCGCCCGCACGTCCACGACGCTGCGGTGGTTGGGACTTTCCGAGGCCTTGCTGATTTCGGCGGTAACGCCGCGCTCGGCGGCCAGCGCGGGCGCGTTGACGAATGTGACCGGATCCTCGATAACCGCCGAGAACAAACCGCGCAGCGCCGAGAGCTTCAGCACCTCAACGTCTTCGGCAGCCAGCTCGCCGCGCACCTGCACCGACAACGACGTCGGCAGGCCGTCGGACAGCGCCGCGGCCAGCACCCCGAGCTTGCGCGCCAGATCCAGCCAGGGCGCCACCTCTTCGCTGACCACGCCGCCGCCGACGTTGACCGCATCGGGCACGAACTCGCCCGCCAACGCCAGCCGCACGCTCTCGGCCACGTCGGTGCCGGCCCGGTCCTGCGCCTCTTCGGTGGACGCCCCCAGATGCGGCGTGACCACCACCTGCGGCAAGCTCGAAAAGCGGGCTGTCGGTGCACGGTTCGCTTGGAGAACACGTCCATACCCGCGGCGCGCACATGGCCGCTGCTGATCGCTTCGGCCAGCGCCGCCTCGTCCACCAGCCCGCCGCGCGCGGCGTTGACGATGATGACGCCCGGCTTGGTCTTGGCCAGCGCGTCCTTGTCGATCAGGCCGGCCGTCTCGGATGTCTTGGGCAGGTGCACCGAGATGAAGTCGGCGCGGGCCAGCAGTTCGTCCAGGGTCAGCAGTTCGATGCCCAGCTGCGCGGCGCGGGCCGGCGACACGTAGGGGTCGTAGGCGATGATGTGGGTGCCGAACGCCGCGATCCGCTGGGCGACCAGCTGGCCGATGCGGCCCAGCCCCACGATGCCGACGGTCTTGCCGAAGATCTCGGTGCCCGAGAACTTCGAGCGCTTCCAGGTGTGTTCGCGCAGCGTGGCGTCGGCCGCCGGGATCTGCCGGGCCGCGGCCAGCAGCAGCGCCAGGCGTGCTCGGCGGCGCTGTGGATGTTCGACGTCGGCGCGTTGACCACCAGCACACCGCGCTCGGTGGCGGCGTCCACGTCGACGTTGTCCAGGCCGACGCCGGCGCGGGCGACGATCTTCAGCTTGGGGGCGGCCGCCAGCACCTCGGCGTCGACGGTGGTGGCCGAACGCACCAGCAGCGCGTCGGCCTCGGGCACCGCGGCCAGCAGCTTCTCCCGGTCGGGGCCGTCCACCCAGCGCACCTCGACCTGGTCTCCCAGGGCCGCGACGGTTGATTGGGCGAGTTTGTCGGCGATTAACACAACAGGCAAGTTCACCCGACCAGGCTATAGGCCAAGCGTCTCCAGCTGTAATTGAAGCGGTGGACGTCACAGTCGTCGGCAGCGGGCCCAACGGGCTGACCGCAGCCGTGATTTGCGCGCGCGCAGGACTCGAAAGTGCAGGTCGTCGAGGCGCAGCCGACGTTCGGCGGCGGTGCCCGCACCGCGCCCGACCCAGAATTTCCCGGGAGTCGAACACGACATTTGCTCGGCGGTACACCCGCTGGCGCTGGCGTCGCCGTTTTTCGCGCGAGTTCGATCTGCCCGCGCGCGGCGTGCAGCTGGCCGTTCCAGAGATCGCCTATGCCAACCCGCTGCCGGGCCGACCCGCGGCGATCGCATACCGCGACCTCGAGCGCACCTGCGCCGAATTGGCAGACGGTGCGTCCTGGCGGCGCCTGCTCGGACCGTTGGTCGACGACTCGCGCGGCGTGGTCGGATTGCTGCTCGGCGACAAGCGTTCGGTGCCCAGATCGTTGCCGACGGCGCTGCGCCTCGGGCTGCGGATGCTCGCCCAAGGCACCCCGGCGTGGGGATCGCTGGCCGGTGCGGATGCCCGCGCGTTGTTCACCGGCGTTGCCGCCCACGTGATTTCGCGGATGCCGTCGATTGGCGTCGGCCGCCGCCGGTTTGATGTTGGCGACCCTGGCCCATTCGGTGGGCTGGCCGATTCCGGTGGGCGGCAGCCGGGCGATCACCGACGCGCTGATCGCAGACCTGCGCACGCACGGCGGCGAGCTGACCGCCGACGTCGAAATCACCGTCCGCCCGGCCCACCGGCTCTGTGGTCGTGTACGACACCGCGCCGACCGGCGCTGCTGCGGATATACGGCGACGCGTTGCCGCCTCGGTACGCTAAAGCATTGCGCCGCTATCGATTTGGGCCTGGAGTTGCCAAGGTCGATTTCGTGCTGAGCGACGACATTCCGTGGTCGGACCCGCGGCTGCGGCAGGCGCCGACGCTTCATCTCGGCGGCACGCGCGAGCAGATGGCGCACGCCGAGGCCGACATCGCGGCCGGGCGGCAGGCCCAGTGGCCGATGGTGCTGGCCGCCTCGCCGCACGTCGCCGATGCCGGCCGAATCGACTGCCAGCGGCCGCCGTCCGTTGTGGACCTACGCGCATGTCCCGTCGGGTTCCACCTCGATGCGACCGAGGCCGTGACCGCGGTCATCGAGCGGTTCGCGCCCGGCTTTCGCGACGTCGTGGTCGGCGGCCCGCGCCGTGCCCGCCGCGCAGATGGCCGACCACAACGCCAATTATGTCGGCGGCGATATCGGGATGGGCGGAAACTCGGCCTGGCGCGCGATCGCCGGCCCTACGCCGCGCATGGATCCCTGGCAGACACCGATTCCCGGGGTGTACCTGTGTTCTGCGGCCACCCCGCCCGGCGGCGGCGTGCACGGCATGGCCGGTTACTACGCCGCGCGCACGTTGTTGCGCCGAGAATTCGGCATCGCTTCCTTCCAAGTTTGGCCAGCCTCAGGCCTAAGCTGACCCCGTGACGAAACTCGCGATCATCTACTACTCAGCCACCGGTCACGGCACCACGATGGCAAACCGCGTCGCTGCGGCGGCCGAATCCGCCGGCGCTGAAGTCCGGGTGCGACCACGTCGCCGAAACCCAGGACCCGGAGTCGTTCGCCCACAATCCGGCCTGGACGGCGAACTACGAAGCCACCAAGGATCTGCCGGCCGCCACCGGCGACGACATCGTGTGGGCCGACGCCGTGATCTTCGGCTCACCGACTCGGTTCGGCTCGCCCGCAGCGCAGTTGCGCACCTTCATCGACTCGCTCGGCGGGCTGTGGTCCGAAGGCAAGCTGGCCGACAAGGTGTATGCGGGCTTTACGTCCTCCAACACCCTGCACGGCGGCCAGGAAACCACCCTGGTCGCGCTGTACATCACGCTGATCCATTGGGGCGGCATCATCGTGCCGCCGGGCTACACCGATCCGTGCAAGTTCGTCGACGGCAATCCGTATGGGGTGAGCCTGGTCGCCACCCACGACAACATCACCGAGTTCGACGAAGCCACCCACAACGCCCTGGACCACCTAGCCCACCGGGTGGTCACGGTCGCCGACCGCCTCGACGTCGTACCAGCTCTTCCCGAACGTCACTCACCGCGACACGCCGAAAGTCGCCTAGTGCCGTTCGGCCTCGGGCTAGGCCGTCTCGGTGATCGGGCGGTCGACCCAGCTCATCAGGTCACGCAGCTTCTTGCCGATGACCTCGATGGGGTGCTCGGCGTTTTCCTTGCGCAACTGCTCGAGCTGCTTGTTGCCGCCTTCGACGTTGGCGACCAGCTTCTTGATGAAGCTGCCGTCCTGGATGTCGCGGAGGATGCCGCGCATCCGCTCCTTGGTTTCGGCGTCGATGACTCGCGGACCCGACAGATACCCGCCGAACTCGGCGGTGTCGGACACCGAATAGTTCATCCGGGCGATGCCGCCCTCGTACATCAGGTCGACGATCAGTTTGAGCTCGTGCAGCACCTCGAAGTACGCCATCTCCGGCGGGTAGCCCGCCTCGACCATCACGTCGAAACCGGTCTTCACCAATTCTTCCGTGCCGCCGCACAATACGGCCTGCTCACCGAACAGGTCGGTTTCGGTTTCGTCCTTGAAGGTGGTCTTGATGACGCCGGCCCGGGTGCCGCCGATGGCCTTTGCATAGGACAGCGCCAGCGCCTCGCCGTTGCCGGTCGGGTCTTGGTCGACGGCGATGAGGCAGGGCACGCCCTTGCCGTCGACGAATTGGCGTCGCACCAGGTGTCCGGGGCCCTTGGGCGCGACCATCGCGATGGTGACGTCGCCGGGCGGCTTGATCAAGTCGAAGTGGATGTTGAGTCCGTGACCGAAGAACAGCGCGTCACCGGCCTTCAGGTTTGGCTCGATGTCGTCCTTGAAGATTTCCGCCTGGGCGGTGTCGGGCGCCAGCAGCATGATGACGTCTGCCCAGTTGGCCACTTCGGCTGGAGTGTCGACATCCAGGCCCTGCTCCTCAACCTTGGGCCGGGACTTCGAACCCTCCTTCAGCCCCACACGGACCTGGACTCCGGAGTCACGCAGGCTCAGCGAATGCGCGTGCCCTTGGCTGCCGTATCCGATCACGCCGACCTTGCGGCCCTGGATGATCGACAGGTCTGCGTCGTCGTCGTAGTACATCGGCAATGCCTCCCCGGATGGGTTTGCCACTGCAATATCTCCTTCTATGTTTGACAGCTGAAACTTATTTGGCGGTGCCGATACCGCGCGGACCGCGCGACAGCGAGACAACTCCCGATTGGACGATTTCGCGGATACCGAAGGGCTCCAGCACCCGCAGCAGCGCCTCGATCTTGCCGCGGTCACCGGTAGCCTCAATGGTGAGCGATTCTGATGATACGTCAATCACCTTGGCGCGAAACAGATTCACTGCCTCGATCACCTGGCTGCGGGTACCAGCGTCGGCGCGAACTTTGATCAGCGCCAACTCCCGCGACACCGAATTGTCCTCGTCCTGCTCGATGATCTTGATGACGTTGATCAGCTTGTTGAGCTGCTTGGTGATCTGCTCGAGCGGAGTCTCCTCGGCCGAGACCACGATGGTCATCCGCGACATGTCCTTTTGCTCGGTAGCCCCGACCGCGAGCGACTCGATGTTGAAACCCCGCCGCGAGAACAACGCCGCCACCCGCGCGAGCACACCGGGCTTGTCTTCGACCAGCACCGATAACGTGTGTGTCTTCGGTGATCCGATCATATGCGCCGCTCCTCCTGCCCGTTTTCGGATTGCACTGCCCTGTTGATCGTCGCCGGCGCGCATCACGCGTGCCCTTCGCTTTCGTCGTCGAACAGCGGACGGATGCCGTGGGCGGCCTGGATCTCGTCATTGCTGGTCCCGGCGGCCACCATCGGCCACACTTGCGCGTCGGCACCGACGATGAAGTCGATCACCACCGGACGGTCGTTGATCGCCCGCGCCTGGTTGATCACGTCGACGACGTCCTCTTCACGCTCGCAACGCAACCCGACGCAACCCAAAGCCTCAGCCAGTTTCACGAAATCCGGAATGCGGTGTGAGTGCGTGGCCAGGTCGGTCTGCGAGTAGCGCTCCTCATAGAAGAGCGTCTGCCACTGCCGCACCATCCCCAGGTTGCCGTTGTTGATCAGCGCCACCTTGATCGGTATGCCCTCGATCGCGCAGGTGGCCAGTTCCTGGTTGGTCATCTGGAAGCAGCCGTCGCCGTCGATCGCCCAGACCTCGGTGTCCGGGAGCGCAATCTTGGCGCCCATGGCCGCCGGGATGGCAAACCCCATGGTGCCCAGCCCACCGGAGTTCAGCCAGGTGCGCGGCTTTTCGTATTTGATGAACTGCGCAGCCCACATCTGATGCTGACCCACCCCGGCAACATAGACAGCGTCCGGGCCGGCGATCTCGCCGAGCTTCTCGATCACGTACTCCGGGCCCAGGCTGCCGTCGCTCTGCGGCCCGTAGCTCAACGGAAAGGTGTCCCGAATGCCGTCCAGATACGCCCACCAGTCGGTCATGTCTGGGATTGCCGGGGTGCCAGCACCCCTGTCCTGGCGCAGCATCCCGATGAGATCGGTGATGACGGCCTTGACGTCACCGACGATCGGCACATCGGCGTGCCGGTTCTTGCCGATCTCGGCCGGGTCGATATCGGCGTGAATGATCTTGGCCTCCGGCGCGAAGGAGTCGAGCTTTCCGGTCACCCGGTCGTCGAAGCGGGTGCCCAACGCGATCAGCAGGTCGCTGCGCTGCAGCGCTGCCACCGCGGCGACGGTGCCGTGCATGCCGGGCATCCCCAGGTTCTGCCGATGGCTGTCCGGAAACGCGCCGCGTGCCATCAGCGTAGTGACCACCGGCATACCGGTCAGCTCCGCCAAGCTCACGCAGCTGCTCGGTGGCTTCGCCGCGGATCACGCCGCCACCGACGTAGAGCACCGGTTTGCGTGCGGACGCAATCAGCCTGGCGGCCTCACGAATCTGCCGGTTGTGCGGTTTGGTGTTCGGCTTGTAGCCGGGCAGGTCCATTTTCGGTGGCCAACTGAACGTGCACTGACCCTGCAGAACGTCTTTGGGGATGTCGACGAGCACCGCGCCCGGACGCCCCGAGGATGCGATATGGAAGGCCTCAGCCAGCACTCGCGGGATCTCGTCACCAGCACGGACCAGGAAGTTGTGCTTGGTGATCGGCATGGTGATGCCCGAGATATCGGCCTCCTGGAAGGCGTCCGTTCCGATCAGCGCACGGCCGACCTGGCCGGTGATGGCGACCACAGGGATCGAGTCCATCTGGGCATCGGCCAGCGGGGTCACCAGGTTGGTGGCACCGGGACCCGACGTCGCCATGCAGACCCCGACCTTGCCGGTGGCGTGCGCATAACCACTGGCGGCGTGACCGGCGCCCTGCTCGTGGCGGACCAGGACGTGGCGTAGCTTTTTCGAGTCGAACAGTGGGTCATAAACCGGCAGCACAGCGCCGCCCGGAATCCCGAAGATGATCTCGACGTCGAGCTCCTCCAACGACCGGATCACCGACTGTGCACCGGTAACTTGCTCCGGCGCAACGCGTTTCGACTGGACCGCCGGGGTCTTTGCCGCGGGTTTCGCGGCACCCGGCACGCCGTTGGCCGCATCCTGCGACTCCGGCTTGGCAGCCGGCGCTTGTGGCCTGGTGGGTGCGCTCACTGTGTCCTCTTAGTCTTCATTCGATGGAATCTCGACGGTACGCAACAAAAAACCCCCGTCAGCTCAGCTGCTGCACGAGGGTTGCGCGTTGGTGCTGGATCGCTTCAAATGCTGAAGGTCTAGTCAGGCACCAACGCGCTGACTAATTACTACGAGCATTCCGGGCTTTCCGGCGGTATCCATAGCTTCCGACGGTAGCCTTCGCACAGCTCAACAGTCAAATCCGGCCCCGGTAAGGCGCGAGCGGCGGCGTGCAAGCGCGCCGAAGTTTCAGCCCGGGCAGCGGGTGAAATGATGCTTGGGTGGCCACTGGTTCGTCTGCCCAAACACCGGCCGCCTCCCCGGTGATTATCAAGGTGTCGCCGATGGCACATCTGGCCGTCGGGTTCCTGACTCTTGGGCTGCTGGTGCCGGTGCTGGCTTGGCCGCCGACCGCCCCGCTGTTTGTCATCCCGGTGCTGTTGTCGACATTGATCATCCGGCTACGGACCGTCGCCGACGATCAGGGCGTGACAGTTCGGACCCTGCTGGGCAGCCAGACGGTGCGCTGGGCTGACATCGACGGGCTGCGCTTCCACCGCGGGTCGTGGGCCCGCGCCCGGCTCAAAAGTGATCTCAATAACGGCAAAGAGCTGCGATTGCCCGCGGTCACTTTTGCGACCCTGCCCCTGTTGGCCGACGCCAGCAGGGGACGCGTTCCCAACCCGTATCGCTGAGCCCCAAGCCTGTTCAGGCGATCGGATTGACACCGTTGAGCAGCACCCACACGCCCACACCGGCGGCGATGCCACCCAGCAGGGCCACGAACGACCCGATGAAAGGTCGATAGGCCCAGCCCCGGCCCGCGTCGAGGCCGTAGCGGCCGGGACCGGACAGGATGACCGCGACGGCGACGAGGACCAGAGTGATCTGGTACTCATGCCCGTCCGGCAAGAAGTAAGCGAAGGTGTGCGAGTGCGGCCGCACCGAGATGCTGGCGAGCAGGCCGTTGAGCAGGAACGCCAGCGCGCCCGCGGCGGCCACCGGGGTAAACAATCCCAGCACCAGCAGCACGCCCTGCGATGACCTCACCGCCGGCGCTCACGTAGGAGAGGATATCGGCGTGCTGGTAGCCGACGTCGGACAGTGAATTCTTGAATCCGCTTAAACCCTGGCCGCCCCACCAGCCGAACAATTTCTGCAGCCCGTGGGCGCACAGCACCACGCCGAGCCCCACCCGCAAGATCAGCAAACCGAGGTTCTGGGTCCCACGCCGCCCATGGCACTCATGCTGCTCGCTGTCCTCATCAGACTCAATCTCAGCGGGCTCGGCTGTCGGCTGCCGGACCCCGACTGTGGATGGACGTAGGGCAACGGCTCCTGCTGGTCGAGCAGGTTGTATGCCGAGCCGTCGGGGCCGCCCGACTGAGCGAGGTCCTGGTACGGGATGACGGTGGTGGCCCCAAAATCACCGGGGTAGCCGACTGGCGTCAGATCGTCTTCGGGATCGACCAGCCTTGCCGAGGCGGGGTGTCCGGGTGTCGGCTCCGGAGATTCACCCGGCCGCCGCCAACGTGCGTCATTCGATTGACTGGTCACGGGAGCCAGGGTAAGGGCAATTTCGTCCGAGATTGGGGATTTGAGCGGCGCTTTCGCGTGGCAATCGGCACTCAGCCCGCAAAACTGGCCCGGATAGGGCCAAAATGGCCCGAAAAGGGTGGCCAGGCCGGGGAAACCGGCGGACTTCGGCAGGACACCAAGTGCATGCGTGTGGCGACGGCGGCCAGCCATGTCCGTAGCCTGTCGATCATGCGATTACGGCGGTCGGTCCACTGCGGACTCGCTGTGCTCTGCGCCGCAACGCTGGTCTCGAGCGGCTGCGCGCGGTTCAACGACGCCCAGTCGGCAGCCCTTTACCACCGCCCCCGAACTCAAGCCCCAGCCCAGCTCGACGCCTCCCCCGCCGCCGCCGCTGCCGCCGACTCCTTTCCCGAAGGCGTGTCCGGCACCCGGGGTGATGCAGGGCTGCCTGGAGAGCACCAGCGGACTGATTATGGGCGCCTGACAGCAAATCCGCGCTGGTCGCCGAGCGCACCACCGGTGCCATCAAGGAGATCTCCGTTAGCGCGGAGCCGAAGGTGAAGACGGTGATCCCGGTCGACCCGTCCGGCGATGGCGGCTTGATGGATATCGTGCTGTCGCCGACGTATTCGCAAGACCGCCTGATGTATGCGTACATCAGCACGCCCACCGACAACCGGGTCATCCGGGTGGCTGACGGTGACATCCCGAAGGACATCCTCACCGGGATCCCGAAAGGGGCCGTCGGGAACACCGGAGCGTTGGTCTTCACCAGCCCCACCACGCTGGTCGTGCTGACCGGCGATGCGGGTAACCCGGCGATGGCCGCCGATCCCAAGTCGTTGGCCGGCAAGGTGTTGCGCATCGAACAGCCCACCACCGTCGGCGAGGCGCCCCCGACGACGGCGCTGTCCGGCGTCGGCTCCGGCGGCGGCCTGTGCATCGACCCCGTCGATGGCTCGTTGTATGTCGCCGACCGCACCCCCACCGCGGACCGGTTGCAGCGCATCACGAAGACCTCAGAGGTCTCCACGGTGTGGACTTGGCCCGACAAACCCGGCGTGGCTGGCTGCGCGGCTATGGACGGGACGGTGCTGGTCAACCTGGTCAACACGAAATTGACGGTGGCGGTCCGGCTGGCGCCTTCGACGGGTGCCGTCACCGGGGAACCCGATGTAGTTCGTAAAGATACGCACGCGCACGCGTGGGCGCTGCGGATGTCGCCGGACGGAAACGTCTGGGGCGCAACCGTTAACAAGACAGCCGGTGACGCTGAGAAGCTCGACGACGTGGTTTTCCCGCTGTTCCCGCAGGGCGGCGGCTTCCCACGCAACAACGACGACAAGACCTAATCCGTTTAAAGGCCCGTTCAGAGCCCGCCGAGCGTGAACCTCACGACGCCGTAAGGGCGTGTCGCGTCGCGTGGTTCACGGTGACCCAACCGGGTGTCGGGTTCGTCGTCGTCAGGTTCGATGTCATCGAAATCGGAGAGGTAAAGCAAATCTTCTGAGCTCTCGGGAGCCCACGCGGCGACGGGCTCCAACAGGTTGCACACGTGATCGCCGACATCGCTCCAATTCAGTGCCCTGGCGACGAACCAGGCGGCCGCTTCGTCGAGGATCGGCATCCCACAGGGGCCGGCGCGCCAGGAGCAACGCTGGAATTTGTCGAGCTGATCGACGGTTTCGTCGCCGAACAGTTCGGCCAGCCCACGGCCCCGCCGCGACAGCACGTGCACCGCGAGGTACTCGAATCGGCTCGCCAGCCCGAGGTTGTGGCTGCTTTTGGAGATACCGACGAGAAATCTCGGGGGCCGCGCGCTGATTTGGGTGGCAAAGCTAACCAGACAACCCGATGGTTGGCCATCGGCCTGGGTGGTCACGACGAACACCGGGTAGTCCAACATCGCCATCAACTGATCAAAGGGCTCATCGTGCACATCAACATCATGCACCGCATTCATGGGACAGCCCTTTGGACCGATCGGTCGGCGACCTCGCGCTGCGTCTAGCCCTGTCCGCAGGCGGCCAGAACCATTTCCCGCACCCGGGCCGCGTCAGCCTGCCCGCGGGTGGCCTTCATCACCGCACCGACGATTGCGCCCGCGGCTGCCACCTTGCCCCCACGAATCTTTTCCGCCACATCGGGGTTGGCAGCCAACGCCTCGTCGACGGCGGCCTGCGTCACCGAGTCGTCGCGGACCATTGCCAAGCCACGGCCGGCCATCACCTGCTCGGGCTCGCCTTCCCCAGCCAGCACACCCTCCACGACCTGGCGGGCCAGCTTGGTGGACAGCTTGCCTTCCTCGACCAGGGCCACCACCGCCGCGACCTGCGCGGGAGTGATGGCCAGCTCGTCCAAAGCGATGTTCGCCTCGTTGGCCTTTTGCATCAGGAAGTTTCCCCACCAGGCGCGCGCCTGCTCGCTGGGCGCGCCGTGTTCGACCGTCGCGGTGACCAATTCGATCGCGCCGGCGTTGACGAGATCTCGCATGACCTCGTCGGAAATGCCCCAGTCCTGCTGAATCCGGTTACGGCTCAACCACGGTAGTTCGGGGATGGTCTGCCGCAACTGATCGACCAACTCCCGGCTGGGCGCGACGGGCTCCAGGTCAGGCTCGGGGAAGTAACGATAATCCTGGGCGGTCTCCTTGCCGCGACCCGGGCTGGTGTATCCGGCCTCGTGAAAATGCCTGGTCTCCTGGGTGATCTGGCCGCCGGCCAGCAGG
The DNA here is from genome assembly GCA_963762625.1 of uncultured Actinomycetota bacterium. Lineage (GTDB taxonomy): Bacteria > Actinomycetota > Actinomycetes > Mycobacteriales > Mycobacteriaceae > Mycobacterium. The sequence continues at coordinate 382,792 of CAVXLB010000004.1, read as the reverse complement.
ACGGCAGCCTGGCGTTGCATTTCATAACGCACGGCGACTTCGACGCTTTTCAGCGAGTTGACGTTCTTGGTCTCGGTACGCGTGCCGAATTCAGCAGCCCCGGTCGGCTTCAGTGACACGTTGGCGTCGCATCGCATCGAGCCCTGATCCATCCGGACATCAGATACCGCTAAGGCGCGCAGAAGATCTCGCAACGCCGTCACATAGGACCGGGCGATCTGCGGCGCTCGGGCGGCTGTCCCCTCGATGGGTTTGGTGACGATTTCAATCAGCGGCACGCCGGCACGGTTGTAGTCGATCAGCGAACCAGTGGCACCCGCGATCCGGCCGGTCTCACTACCGATGTGGGTCAGCTTGCCGGTGTCTTCTTCCATGTGCGCCCGCTCGATGTCCACCCGCCAGGTCGTGCCATCCTCCAGCGGCACGTCGAGGTAGCCGTTGATGGCGATCGGCTCGTCGTATTGCGAAATCTGATAGTTCTTCGGCTGATCGGGATAGAAGTAGTTCTTCCTGGCAAAGCGGCACCACGGCACGATCTCGCAGTTCAGCGCCAGTCCGATCCGGATCGCCGACTCGACCGCGGCCCGGTTGAGCACGGGCAGCGAGCCGGGCAGGCCCAGGCACACCGGGCACACCTGGGTGTTGGGCTCGGCGCCGAAAACGGTGGAGCAGCCGCAGAACATCTTGGTCACGGTGGACAGCTCGACGTGCACCTCGAGGCCCAGTACGGGATCAAAGCGCGCCAGAACATCGTCGTAAGGCAGCAATTCAACCCCGGCGGCAACACTCATGACGTCGATCCTAATGACGCCGGCGAGCCCCGCCGAGCCGGCCGCTGAATCAACCGAAGAAGGCGGCGGCGTCGTCGTAGCGGGTGTCGGGCACCAGCTTGAGGTGGCGCGTCGCATCCGCCAGCGATACCCGGCCGATCTCCTGCCCGCGCAGTGACACCATCTGGCCGTACTCGCCCGCGTGCGCGGCGTCGGCGGCGTTGATCCCGAACCGGGTGGCCAGCACGCGGTCGTAGGCCGTCGGCGTACCGCCCCGCTGAATGTGGCCCAGCACGGTCACCCGGACCTCTTTGTTGATCCGCTTTTCCACCTCATAGGCGAGCTGCGCACCCACGCCGGTAAAGCGCTCATGGCCGAACTCGTCGATACCGCCCTCGCGCAACGCAATCGAACCGGGGATCGGCTTGGCGCCTTCGGCGACCACGCAGATGAAGTGCGAGTCCCCGCGCTGGAAACGGCGTTTGACGAGGCGGCACACCTCCTCGACGTCGAAAGGCTGTTCGGGAATCAGCGTCATGTGCGCCCCAGAAGCCAGTCCGGCGTTCAATGCGATCCAGCCGGCGTGCCTGCCCATCACTTCCACCAGCATCACCCGCTGATGAGATTCGGCGGTGCTGTGCAGCCGGTCGATGGCGTCGGTCGCTACCATCAACGCGGTGTCGTGGCCGAAAGTCACGTCGGTGCAGTCGATGTCATTGTCGATCGTTTTCGGCACGCCCACCACGGGAACGTTCTCTTCTGACAGCCAGTGTGCGGCCGTCAGAGTTCCTTCACCGCCGATCGGGATGAGTACGTCGATGCCGTTGTCGTCCAGAGTCTGCTTGATCTGGTCGAGTCCGGCCCGCAGCTTGTCGGGGTGCACTCGGGCGGTGCCCAGTACGGTCCCGCCCTTGAGGAGCAGCCGGTCGTTGCGGTCGTCGTTCTTCAGCTGCATGCGTCGGTTCTCCAGCAGCCCGCGCCAGCCGTCCTGGAATCCGACCACCGACGAGCCGTACCGGGCGTCGCAGGTGCGCACCACCGCCCTGATGACGGCGTTCAGCCCAGGGCAGTCGCCGCCTCCGGTAAGAACTCCGATCCGCATCCCTTTATCTTGCCCCCGCACCGGTCTATTGGCGCGAGCAGACGCAAAATCGCCCCGAACCAGGGGGTTCCGGGGCGATTTTTTGTCTGCCCATACGCGGGCGGTGCCCCCAGCTCGCCGCTAAATGGCCGACGGTAAGGGTCCGCGGGCGGCCTCGTAGGCAGCACCCACCCGGTACAGCCGATCGTCAGCCAGTGCCGGCGCCATGATCTGCAGCCCAACCGGCAGATCGTCGTCCGGGGACAGCCCCGAAGGCACCGACATGCCGCAATGACCGGCCAGGTTCAGCGGCAGCGTGCACAAGTCGAACAGGTACATCGCGAGCGGATCGTCGACCTTTTCGCCCAGCGGGAACGCGGTGGTCGGTGTCGCCGGCGACACCAGTACGTCGACGGATCGATAAGCTTCGTCGAGGTCACGGGCGATCAGGGTGCGCACCTTCTGCGCCTGGTTGTAGTAGGCGTCGTAGTAGCCCGCCGACAGTGCGTAAGCGCCGATCATGATGCGCCGCTTGACCTCCGGCCCGAAACCGGCGGCCCGGGTGAGCGCCATGACTTCCTCGGCGCTGCGGGTGCCGTCGTCACCGACCCGCATTCCATAACGCATCGCGTCGAAGCGGGCCAGGTTGCTGGACACCTCCGACGGCAAAATCAAGTAGTAGGCCGGCAGCGCGTATTCGAAATGCGGACAGTCGACTTCGCTGACCTCTGCCCCCAGTGCGGTCAACTGCTCGACCGCAGCCTGGAACGAGGCCAGCACCCCCGGCTGGTAGCCCTCGCCGCGCAGCTGCTTGACCACCCCGACGCGCACCCCGCGCAGATCACCCGCCGCGCCCGCTTTGGCGGCGCCGACGACATCGGGCACCTCAGCGTCCACGGATGTGGAGTCACGGTTGTCATGGCCCGCGATCACCTGGTGCAGCAGCGCGGTGTCCAGCACGGTGCGCGCACACGGGCCGCCCTGGTCCAGCGACGAAGCGCAGGCCACCAGGCCGTAGCGGGAAACCGTGCCGTAGGTCGGTTTGACACCCACGGTCGCGGTCAGCGCGGCCGGCTGACGGATGGAGCCCCCGGTGTCGGACCCGATGGCCAACGGCGCCTGGAACGCAGCCAAGGCCGCCGCGCTGCCGCCGCCCGAGCCACCGGGCACCCGGTCGACGTTCCACGGGTTACGGGTGGGGCCGTAGGCGGAGTTCTCCGTCGACGACCCCATCGCGAACTCGTCCATGTTGGTCTTGCCCAGTATCGGGATGCCGGCCGCGCGCAGCCGCGCGGTGACCGTGGCGTCATAGGGGGAACGCCAGCCCTCCAGGATCTTGGACGCGCAGGTGGTCGGCATGTCGGTGGCGGTGAACACGTCCTTGAGCGCCAGCGGCACCCCGGCCAGCGCCGACGGCAGCGGCTCCCCGGCAGCCAGCGCCTTGTCGACGGCGGCCGCCGCGGACAGTGCCTCGTCTGCCGCCACATGCAGGAAGGCGTGGTACCGGTCATCGGTTGCCTCGATCTGGTCCAGGCAGGCCTGGGTGATCTCGCTGGACGACAGCTCCTTGGCCGCGATCTTGGCGGCCAGCGTCGCGGCGTCGGATCGGATGATGTCCGTCACTGGCTCTCCCCCAGGATTTGTGGCACGGCGAAGCGGCCCTCGACGGCTACCGGCGCCCCGGCCAACGCCTCCTGCTGGGTCAGGCATGGAGTTGCCTCGTCGGGGCGCGTGACGTTGACATCCTTGAGCGGGTTGTCGGTGGCTTCGACACCGGTGACGTCAACCGCCTGGATCTGGCTGACGTGGGTCAGGATGGCGTCGAGTTGGCTAGCGAAGCCGTCCAGCTCGGTATCGGTCAACGCCAGTCGGGCCAGCCGGGCCAGGTGCGCAACCTCGTCGCGGGAGATCTGGGACACGAGCGAAAAGCCTAGCCCGGTGACCCGGATCGTCAGGGGCGGCCCGCTTCGGGCCGCTGCGGAGCCGGGCCGTTCACCCTGGCCGCGGCAAGCGCAGGCCAGAGCGGGGCCAGCCGAAATGCCGTCAGCGCAACCCTGTGTAACAGTGTTGGCCGTGCCGTCGTATCTGTTGCGCATCCAGCTGGTCGACCGCCCAGGCAGCCTGGGCTCGCTGGCCGTTGCACTGGGTTCGGTGGGTGCCGACATTCTGTCGCTCGACGTGGTGGAGCGCAGCTCCGGCTGTGCGATCGACGATCTGGTCATCGAATTGCCACCAGGCGCGATGCCTGACACTTTGATCACCGCCGCCGAGTCACTGCCCGGCGTCCGAGTGGACAGCGTGCGTCCGCATACCGGCCTACTGGAAGCGCACCGCGAACTGGAGCTGCTGGACCGGGTCGCCGCGGCCGTGGACAAGGAATCCAAACTGCAGGTTCTGGCCAACGAGACACCCAGGGTGCTGCGGGTGAGCTGGTGCACGGTGTTGCGCAACTCGCCGGGAGAGCTACAGCGCCTCGCCGCTAGTCCGGGTGCACCGGAAACGCTCGCGGATTCGGCACCATGGCTTCCGATCGAGCAGGCTACGACGCTGGACACCAGCGCCGACTGGGTTCCGCAGGCCTGGCGCGACATGGACACGACGATCATTGCGGCGCCGTTGGGCGACCCGGACACCGCGGTGGTGCTGGGCCGTCCAGGCCCGGATTTCCGGCCATCGGAGGTGGCCCGGCTGGGCTACCTGGCCGGAATCGTGGCGACCATGCTGCGCTGAACGAGCGGTGGCTGGGCCATTGGGCCCACGATCGAACGGCGGCGGTGTCAGGCGCAGCGCTGCACGCCCTCAGTCTGCTCCCACGTCGGTTGGCCCCTCGGCCAGCAGTCGGCGGAACCCCTCCTCGTCCAGAATTGGCACGCCCAGTTCGACCGCCTTGTCGTATTTCGAACCCGGCGAGTCGCCGGCGACGACGTAATCGGTCTTTTTCGACACCGAACCGGCAGCCTTGCCACCGCGCGCTACGATCGCCTCTTTGGCTTCGTCGCGGGAGAAGCTGTTCAGCGAACCGGTGACAACGATCGTCAGCCCGACCAGGGTGCGGGGCACGTTGGCGTCGCGCTCGTCGGCCATCTGGACTCCGGCCGCCTGCCACTTGTCGACGATCGCGCGGTGCCAGTCGACGGTGAACCACTCGGTGACCGCGTCGGCGATGGTCGCTCCAACCCCCTCGACCGCCGCGAGTTGCTCGGCAGTCGCACGATCGATGTCTTCCAGGCTGCCGAACTCCGTGGCCAGGGCGCGGGCCGCCGTCGGCCCCACGTGCCGGATCGACAGCGCTACGAGCACCCGCCATAGCGGCGCCGTCTTGGCCTTGGCGAGGTTGGCCAGCAGCCGCTTGCCGTTGGCCGACAGTGCGCCGTCCTTGGTAGTGAAGAGTTGGGTGCGCAACAGGTCGTGCTCGGTGAGAGAAAACAGATCTCCCTCGTCAGCGATCACCCCGGCTTGCAGCAGCGCGACGGCCGCCTCGTAGCCCAGCGCCTCGATGTCGAATGCACCGCGGCCGGCGACGTGAAATACCCGCTCCCTCAACTGTGCCGGGCAGCATCGGGCATTGGGACAACGGATGTCGGCATCGCCCTCCTTGGCCGGCGCCAGCTCGGTGCCGCACTCGGGGCAGTTTGTGGGCATGACGAATTCGCGTTCCGAGCCATCGCGCAGGTCGACGATGGGACCCAGCACTTCGGGGATCACGTCGCCGGCTTTGCGGATTACGACGGTGTCGCCGATCAGCACCCCTTTGCGCTTGACCTCGGCAGCGTTGTGCAACGTGGCCAGCCCCACTGTCGACCCGGACACCTTCACCGGAGTCATGAACGCGAACGGCGTGACGCGTCCCGTCCGGCCGACGTTGACCCGGATGTCGATCAGCTTGGTCTGCACCTCCTGGGGTGGATACTTGTACGCGATCGCCCAGCGCGGCGCCCGCGAGGTGGATCCCAGCCTGCGCTGCAGCGCCACATCGTCGACTTTGACGACGACGCCGTCGATTTCGTGGGCCACGTCGTGACGATGCTCACCCCAATAGGCGATGCGGTCCAGCGCGGCGGCCACGTCTTCCACCCGGGTGGTGTGCTCCGAGACCGGCAGCCCCCAGGCCCCCAGTGCCAGATATGCGTCGTGCAGCGTCGCCGGTCGAAATCCTTCGATGTGTCCCAGCCCGTGGCAGATCATTCGCAGCTTGCGACGAGCGGTGACCGCCGGGTCCTTCTGCCGAAGCGAGCCCGCGGCGCTGTTGCGTGGGTTGGCGAACGGCGCCTTGCCGTCTTCGACGAGGTTCGCATTGAGCGCTTCGAAATCGGCGACCCGGAAGAACACCTCACCGCGGACCTCGAGGACGGCCGGTATTGGATATTCCTCGCTGGCTGTCAGCCGCTCGGGGACCTCGTCAATGGTGCGCGCGTTCAGCGTGACGTCCTCGCCGGTGCGGCCGTCGCCGCGGGTTGCCGCCCGCACCAGCCGACCCTCGCGGTAGACCAAAGCCAGAGCGACACCATCGATCTTCAGTTCACACAGGTAAGGCACGTCGTTACCGACGTCGGCACGGATGCGCGCCGCCCACACGTCGAATTCTTCGGTACTGAACACGTTATCCAGGCTGAGCATCCGTTCCAGATGCTCGGCCGACGTGAAATCGGTGGCGAATCCCGCACCCCCGACGAGTTGGGTGGGCGAATCAGGGGTGCGCAGCTCGGGGTACTGCTCCTCGAGTGCGGCGAGTCGACGCAGCATCTGGTCGAATTCCGCATCGGAAATGATGGGCGCGTCGCGCACGTAGTAGCGGAACTGGTGTTCGCGCACCTCGTCGGCCAATTCACGCCATTGCCGCCGAGCCTCGGACGGGACGGGGTCGGCATCGCGCGAACTCACCCTGGCAGGTTATCGGAGGGCACCGACATCGCCCCCACGCGCGGGCTCACGCTCAGATGGCGTCAGGGTCCTGGGCGAACGCCTCGGCGGCCTTGCGGGCAAGCTCGATCGCGGTGCGGGCCCACTGCGGCGTCGCCGCGGCCAGACCACATGCCGGGGTGACGCCGACACGGCCACTCAGAGCCGACCGGCCGAAACCCAGCCGGTCGGTCACCGCGACCACCGCGGCGGCTACTTCTTCGGCCGACGGCCGTTTTTCCGGAGCGGTCGCGGGGACCACACCCAGCACGACGACCCGACCCGACTCGACGAACTCCGCGATGCTCTCCAAATCCTCGGCGCGCAAGGTCCCGGCGTCCACCGATACACCGCTAATACCACTGCGCTGCAACAGTTTCCATGGCAGATCCGGGGCGCAGCTGTGCAGCAAAACCTCAGCACCAGCGGCCGCGACGCAGGTGTCGATCAGTGCGCCGGCCACCGTCTCGTCGAGCGGGGCGACCGGGGACAGCGCAGTCACACCGGTCAACCGTCCACCCAAAGCCGCTGACAGCGAAGGCTCGTCGAACTGCACCACCACCGGTGTGTCGAGTCGCCGGGCCAGCGTCGCGCGGTGCGCGGCAACCCCTTCGGCCAGCGACGCCGCCAGATCACGCACCGCACCGGAGTCGGTGATCGCCCGGTGGCCGTTCGACAGCTCCAAGCCCGCGGCCAGCGTAATCGGTCCGGGTGCCTGCACCTTGACCACGCGCCCGCCGCCGCGCAGACCGGCCGTCTCCCAGGCTTCTTCCAGGGCGTCCATGTCCTCGTCGAGCATGCTGACGGCCCTGCGGGTCACCGCGCCGGGCCGGGCAACGATGCGGTAGCCCCGTGGGACCGTGTCGATAGCTACATCGATCAGCAGCGCGCCGGCCCGCCCGAGCATGTCGGCGCCCACACCCCTGGCAGGCAGTTCGACGATATGGGCCAGCGCACCCGCCAACTCACCGACGACAACCTCGGCGGCCTGTCGCGCCATCGTGCCCGGCCACGATCCGACGCCGCTGGCCTTTGCGAGCACACCGGCGAGAACACTCATCCGGCAACCGTATTCGACGTCGCAGCAGTCGGCCGTCACCAGGGGTGTCAACCGCGGGCCCGCGCGGGTATTTTCGAGGAAAGAAGGGTGCGACCCGTGTGGCCGACGGCGAGATTTATCCGGCCGCTCCTCTTGTGCGGCGCGGCGACGTTGGTGGCGGCTTGCACCCGGGTGGTGGACGGCGCCGCGGTCCCTGTTTCCGGCATCCCAAGGCCGGGTGTCAACGGTGTCAAGGTTGACGCGATCCTGCTGGATCAATCGCGCATGCGCGCCATCACCGGCGGTGGCGAGCACTTGACGATCATCCCGACGATGGACGGCGACAATCCGGTCGACATCGACGTGCTGGCCCAGACCGCACCGCAGGCATGCCGGTTCGTCTACGCCGAAACCGCGACCTTCGGACCCGATATCGCCGAGTTCCACAAGACCACCTTCCAGGACCCGCCCGACGGAGCGCTGATCTCCGAGGGCGCCGCGACCTATCGAGATGTCGCCACTGCCCGGGGCGCCTTCGGAGCTCTGGTGTCGACAGTCGGGGACTGCGCGGCCGGCTCGCAGGGCCAGCTGTATGTCGGAGAATGGCAGGCCGACGCCAACTCCCTCCAGGTCCGGCCGGGCGCCTGTGGACGCGACTACCGGCTCGTGTCGCTAGCTCTGCTGGAAGTCACCTTCTGCGGCTTTCCAGCATCGGTGTCCGACATCGTGATGACGAACATCGCCACCAACATTCCGAACTAGCGCCTGGCCGAATTATCGGGAGGTGCCCGCAATGGTGGCGCTGCCGAGCACCTCGTCACCGTCGAGATTCGGACGGTACAGCACCAACGTCTGCCCGCGCGCCACACCGCGCAGCGGAGTGCGCAGTCGCACAAAAAGCTCGTCACCAACCAATTCAGCTACCGCACTGGCGGTTTCACCGTGCGCACGCACCTGTACCGCGCACTCGACGGGACCCGACGGAGCGGCTCCCGCGGTGAAGACCGGCGCACGTCCCGTCAGCGCGTGCACATCGAGGTCGGCCGCTTCGCCCACCTGAATGGTCGCGGTATCGGCATCGATCGCCGTGACGTAGCGCGGGCGGCCGTCGGGCCCGGGCCCGGCGATGCCCAGGCCTTTGCGCTGACCGATGGTGAAACCGTGCACCCCATCGTGTTCGGCCAGCACCGCGCCGTCCGCGTCGACAACGGTTCCCCGCCGAACCGCGATGCGCTCACCCAGAAAGGCTCTGGTGTCGCCGGACGGTATGAAGCAGATGTCATGGCTGTCAGGCTTGTCGGCAACCGCCAGGCCGCGACGAGCCGCCTCCGCGCGAATCTCCGGCTTGGGGGTGTCGCCGATCGGGAACGTGGCGTGGCGCAGCTGATCTGCGGTGAGCACGGCCAGCACGTAGGACTGATCCTTGTCTCGGTCGATGGCGCGGCACAGCCGCCCATCGGAAAGCCGGGCATAGTGGCCGGTGGCCACCGTATCGAAGCCCAACGCCAGAGCCCGCGCGGACAGGGCCGAAAACTTGATTCGCTGGTTGCACCGCACGCAGGGGTTGGGGGTTTCTCCGCGTGCGTAGGACGACACAAAATCGTCGATGACGTCTTCGGAGAACCTCTCCGCGAAATCCCATACGTAAAAGGGAATTCCGAGCACATCGGCGACTCGGCGCGCGTCTGAAGCGTCTTCTTTGGAACAGCAGCCGCGCGAGCCGGTCCGCAGCGTGCCGGGCGCCGACGAAAGCGCCAAGTGCACGCCAACCACATCGTGCCCGGCGTCGACCATCCGGGCGGCGGCGACCGACGAATCGACACCACCGCTCATCGCGGCCAGGACCCTCACCCGGACGCCCCCGCAGCGGCAAGAGCGGCTCGCCGGGCGCGATCCACCGCCCCCGGGAGCACCCGCAGCGCCGCATCGACATCCGCGCCGACGCTGGTGTGTCCCAGCGACAAACGCAGCGACCCGCGGGCGGCGGCGGCATCGGCACCCATCGCGATCAGCACATGCGAGGGCCGTGGCACGCCGGCGGTGCACGCCGATCCGGTCGAACACTCGATTCCATTGGCATCCAACAACATCAACAGCGAATCGCCTTCGCAGCCGCGGAACGTGAAGTGCGCATTACCCGGAAGCCGCATCGGATCACGGGCACCGTTGAAGCAGACATCTTCAATCCCGGTCAGCACACCCTCGACCAGACGGTCTCGCAGCACGCGCAGCCGCGCACTGTTGGCATCCAGTCCGTCCACCGCGATTCGAGCCGCCGCCGCCATTCCTACAGCACCGGCGACATCGGGAGTGCCGGAACGAATGTCGCGCTCCTGGCCGCCACCGTGCGCCAACGGCACGCAGGTGACGTCTCGACGCAGCAGCAACGCTCCCACTGCCGGCGGGCCACCGAACTTGTGGGCGGCAACGCTCATCGCCGACAACCCGCTGGCGGCGAAGTCAACCGGCAGCTGCCCCACCGCTTGAACAGCGTCACTGTGCATCGGAACCCCGAATTCGGCTGAGACAGCAGCGAGTTCGGTAATCGGCAGGACGGTGCCGACCTCGTTGTTAGCCCACATCACCGACACCAGCGCGACGTCGTCGTGGGTCTGCAGCACTTCGCGCAGCGCGGCCGATGAAACCGAGCCATCGGCGCCGGTCGGCAGCCAGGTCACCTCGGCGCCTTCGTGTTCGACGAGCCAGTTCACCGAGTCCAGTACCGCGTGGTGTTCCACTTCGCTGGTGACGATGCGCCGATGGCGCGGCTCCGCATCGCGCCGGGCCCAATAGATCCCTTTGACGGCCAGGTTGTCGCTCTCGGTACCACCGGCGGTGAAAATCGCCTCGGAAGGACGCGCGCCCAGTTTGTCGGCGAGCAGTTCACGAGACTCCTCGACGCGCCGCCGCGCCGCCCGGCCACTGGCATGCAGGGACGAAGCGTTGCCGGCGACGCCGAGCGCGGCCGTCATCGCCTCGACTGCGGCGGGATGCATCGGGGTGGTGGCGGCGTGATCCAGGTAGGCCATGACGGCCCCCAGGATACCGGTCCGGCCCAGCGACGATTCAGGCCGGAACGGTCAAGCCCTGACTCAGGCCACCAGCGCGTGCCCGTGACCTGCATGCTGGCCGGAATGCTGGGACCCTTCCATGTGCACCGCAGACTGGCAGCGGCTGGCCAGGGCCCGGCGATCGCTACCCGGCAGCTGCAGCGATTCGACGCGCACGCAGGCCACCGTGCGGCGCATGGCGAGCATCCGGCCAATCGAGCGCAGCAAGGTGTCGTCGCCGACGTAGGCCGGGGCGGTCGACACGCTTCCGTCGACGTGGTGATACGTCAGCCGAAGCGGCTGCACTGGCCGCTCAGAATCAATCGCGGCCTGGAACATCGCGGGGTAAAAGGGCCCGCGACCTTGGTGCGATTGCCCAGCCTGACCGCACCAGGTGGTCCCCTCCGGGAAAGCCACCACTGTCTGGCCGGCGTGCAGCCGGCGTGCGACGGCGTTCACCACATCGGGCAGCCGCCGCAGACTGGACCGTTCGATCGGGATGACCTTCAAGACCCGGGCCACGATCCCCGTCGCGGGCCCGGTGAACATATCGGCGCGGGCGACGAACGATCCCGGCAATACCGCGCCGATGGCGAAGACGTCCAGCCAGGACATATGGCAGCTGACCACCAGGACTCCGCGCAGATTGCGGATGGGGCTGCCCGTGACCGTGATCCGGACGCCGAAACAGCGCAGCACCAATCGGCAATAGGCGCGTTGCACGTGCGTTCGGCCCGGTAGCGGCACCCCGAGCAGTGGCAACCCAGGGAGCAGCAGCAACGCCAGCATGACGCGACGCGTCACTCGCAGGCGAGCGAGTGACCGCCGCGACGGCGCAGCGTTGCCGACACCCACGCAGCTGACGTCGCACGAGGCCCGAGGCAGCCAAGCGTGTCCGGTGCCTGCCGGAGGGCTCGCCGGGATGGTCACCGCGCGCCGCCCGCCATCGCACCCGCCATTTCCGAAGCCGCCGATACCGACCGCAGCCGCTTCAGATATCGGGTGTCGGCCTGCCGCTTATCCAGTAGCACGCAGAAGTCGCCCACACCGAAGTCCGGATCGTGCGCGGGCTCGCCGCAGGCCTTGGCACCCAGCCGCAGATAGCCGCGCATGAGCGGCGGAACAGTAGGTCGCGTCGGCGGCGGAATCTCATCGATAGTCCTGCCATCTACCCGCACCGGCCGGTACGGCCGCACCCGGTGCTGTGGCGGCGCCGCATGGCGGCTCAGGATGAAGTCGCGAACCCCGCGGAGTTGGCTCCCCGGCGTTTCGCCCACGGCTTCGCCGCCGATCGGCACCGATACGCACCCGGTCACGTAGTCGTAGCCGTAGCGGTCCAGGTAGGCCAGGATTCCCGCCCACATCAACAACACGACACCGCCGTTGCGGTGACCATCGCGCACCACGGCGCGTCCCATCTCCACCAATGACGGCCGCAGCGAGTCGAACGCACTGACGTCGAATTCCGTCGCGGTATACAGTCCGCCCGCCGCGATCGCGCCCGTCGGCGCCAGCATCCGGTAACAACCCACCAACTCGCCGCTGTCGTCGTCGCGGACCAGCAAGTGGTCGCAGAATTCGTCGAACCGGTCGGCATCCCGGTCAATCTCACCTGCCGCCGGCAACGCGAAGCCGGGCGTGCTGGTGAACACGTCGTAACGCAGCCGCTGCGCCGCGTCAATGAGGCTGGGATCGGTCGACAGCAACAGGGAATACTGGGGCCCGGCCGACGAGCTGGTCGCCACCCCGTCCGGCTTGTCGCTGGCTATCAGGACAGACGCAATGCTCATGCCACCAAAGTTGCGTAGTCGATCTGCTAGTCGGCATCCGCGCTGTGACGTGTCGGTGCACGTGAGATGACGAAATGTCGCGAAAAAAACCGGGACCGCCAAGTTACGCGAGCAGACATAAAAGCCCCCGACACGCCGTGGCGTGGGGGGCTTTTCTGTCTGCTCGCGCAGAAAAGTCAGCCTTTGCGGGCCTTGACGGCGTCGGTCAGCTGCGGAGCAACCTTGAACAGGTCACCCACCACGCCGTAGTCGGCGATCTCGAAGATGGGCGCCTCTTCGTCCTTGTTCACCGCGACGATCGTCTTCGAAGTCTGCATGCCCGCACGGTGCTGGATGGCCCCGGAAATGCCCAGCGCAATGTAGAGCTGCGGCGATACCGTCTTTCCGGTCTGGCCCACCTGGAACTGTCCCGGGTAGTAGCCAGAGTCCACCGCGGCACGCGACGCGCCGACCGCGGCACCCAGCGAGTCGGCCAGCGCCTCGATCACGCTGAAGTTCTCCGCGCTGCCGACGCCGCGGCCGCCGGAGACCACGATGGTGGCCTCGGTCAGCTCCGGACGGTCACCGACGACGGCGGGCTCGCGGGCGGTGATCTTGGTCGCATTCTCGGCGGCCGCCGGTACCTCCACGCTGACCTGCTCGCCGGCGCCGGCGGCAGGCTCGGACTCGACCGCACCGGCCCGCACTGTGATCACCGGGGTATCGCCGTTGGCCTGCGCTTCGACGGTGAACGCGCCACCGAAGATGGAGTGCACGCCTATGCCGCCCTCTTTCACCTCGACCACGTCGACCAGCAGACCGGATCCGATCCGGGCCGCGAGCCGTCCGGCGATCTCCTTGCCATCGGCGGTGGCGGCCAGCAACACGGCTGCCGGAGCCGAAGATTCGGTCAGCGCGGCCAGCACGTCGACGACCGGGGTGATCAGGTATTTGTCGGCAGCGTCGGACTCAGCGACGTAGATCTTGGCGGCACCTGCCTCCTTCAGCCCGTCCAACAGCGGCGCGGCCGTTCCCGGCGCACCGACCACGACGGCGGCGGGTTCGCCCAGCGCGCGGGCCGCGGTGATCAATTCGGCGGTGACCTTCTTCAGCGCGCCTTCAGCGTGCTCAACGAGCACCAATGCTTCAGCCATGGGTTATTTCGCTCTTCTCGTCAATCTCGGGAGTCGTCTGGGAATGGTCGGTCGGTTAGATGATTTTCTGGCCGACCAGGTACTGCACGATCTGGTTGCCGCCCTCACCCTCGTCGGCGACCTTCTCGCCCGCGGTCTTGGCCGGCTTCGGCGTCGACGACAGCACGGTTGTACCGGCACTGGCGAGCCCGACCTCGTCACCCTCGACGCCGATCTCGGCCAGGGTCAGCACCGTGACCTCCTTCTTCTTGGCAGCCATGATGCCTTTGAAGGACGGGAAGCGAGGCTCGTTGATCTTCTCGGTAACGCTGACCACCGCGGGAAGTGTCGCCTCAAGCGTGAACAAGCCGTCGTCGGTCTCGCGCTCGCCGGTGAGCTTGCCGCCCTCAACGGACAGTTTGCGCAGGTGAGTCAATTGCGGCAGACCCAGGTACTCGGCGATGATGGCCGGCACCGCGCCACCGGAGCCGTCAGTTGCCTCGTTGCCGGTGATGACCAAGTCGGTGCCTTCGATGGTGCCCAGCGCGCGCGCCAGCGCCCATGCGGTCTGGATGACGTCGGAGCCGTGCAGGCCGTCGTCCTTGAGGTGAACGGCCTTGTCGGCGCCCATGGACAGCGCCTTACGGATCGCCTCGGTCGCGCGCTCGGGGCCGGCGGTCAGCACGGTCACCGATCCCTCGACGCCGTCGGCGGCCTCTTTCTCCTTGATCTGCAGTGCCTCTTCCACGGCACGCTCGTTGATCTCGTCCAGCACCGCGTCGGCGGCCTCGCGGTCCAGTGTGTAATCGCCGTCGGTCAGCTTGCGCTCCGACCAGGTGTCTGGGACCTGCTTGATCAGGACCACGATGTTCGTCATGAGTGTGGTTCGTCCTCCTCGAAGGGAGTCCCGCAGCTTGGGAATATTCCTGCACTGCGGGACCTCGGTCATGTATTTCGGCACTGCACAGCGCATGTTACTAGTGGGTAACTTTGTGCGGTCCGCTCTCACACCATAGCGGGTCGTACTGCAGGTTCTTTCGCCCGTGCCTCCGCCAGAAGCGCGGGTACCCTCACGCCCGGTTCGCGAATCGGACACTACGCGTTAGCCTGCCTATTCAATGAGCGCATTCGTCCCCGAGGTTCCCCACCGCATCCCCGACGCCACCTCGCCGGCCTCACCAGAGTCCCGAGCGGTGTTGACGCTGACGGGCGAACGCACCATCCCCGACTTGGACATCGAAAATTACTGGTTTCGCCGCCACCAGGTGGTTTACCGGCGCCTGGCACCGCGCTGCGCGGGCCGCGACGTGCTCGAGGCCGGCTGTGGCGAAGGTTACGGCGCTGAGTTGATCGCCGGCGTCGCGGGCAGGGTCGTCGCGGTGGACTACGACGAGACCGCGGTGGCCCATGTGCGTGCCCGCTACACCAGGGTGCAGGTCATGCAGGCCAACCTGGCCGAGTTGCCGCTGCCTGACGCGTCGGTGGACGTCGTGGTGAACTTCCAGGTCATCGAGCACTTGTGGGACCAGGCCCAGTTCGTGGCGGAATGCGCCCGAGTGCTGCGCCCCTCGGGGTTGCTGATGGTGTCCACCCCAAACCGGATCACCTTCTCTCCGGGCCGCGACACCCCGATCAACCCGTTTCACACGCGTGAACTCAACGCAGACGAGCTAACGCAGCTCCTGCTCGACGCCGGTTTCTCCCAGGTGTCGATGAGCGGCCTGTTCCACGGTCCGCGCCTACGGGAGATGGATGCCCGCCACGGCGGCTCCATCATCGACGCACAGATCGCGCGCGCGGTGGCCGCCGCACCGTGGCCACCCGAGCTCATGGCAGATGTCGCTGCGATCACCACCGACGACTTCGAGATCGTCGAGGCCGGCCATGGGCGCGATATAGATGACAGCTTGGACCTCATCGCGGTCGCGGTGCGTCCGTGAGCGCCACCAGTTCGGGGGGAGACCGGGTACCCGGTCTGTTCAGCCTGGTTCTGCACACCCACCTGCCGTGGCTGGCTCACCACGGTCGCTGGCCGGTCGGTGAGGAATGGCTCTACCAGTCGTGGGCGGCGGCCTATTTACCGCTGGTGCGGGTGCTCCGCACTCTGGCCGATGAGGATCGGCACCGGCTGATCACCCTCGGGGTCACTCCTGTGGTCAACGCGCAGTTAGACGACCCGTATTGCCTCGACGGCATGCACCATTGGCTGGCCAACTGGCGGCTGCGTGCTGCCGAGGCCGCCAGCGTGCGATCGATCCCCGAATCGAAATCGGCCAAATACCAGTCATGTACGCCGGAAGCGTTGCGAGCCTTCGGAGTTCGCGAATGTGCGGAGGCCGATCAGGCACTCGACGATTTCGCTACCCTCTGGCGGCACGGCGGAAGTCCGCTGCTGCGCAGTCTGATCGATGCCGGCACGGTGGAGCTGCTCGGCGGCCCGCTGGCCCACCCGTTCCAACCACTGCTGGCGCCGCGCCTGCGTGAGTTCGCGCTACGCGAAGGCCTGGCCGACGCACAGCTACGAGTCGCGCAACGCCCGACCGGGATCTGGGCGCCCGAATGCGCCTACGCCCCAGGTATGGAACACGACTACGCCGCCGCGGGAGTCACACATTTCATGGTCGACGGCCCGTCGTTGCACGGCGACACCGCGCTGGGCCGGCCGGTCGGCGACACCGACGTGGTCGTGTTCGGGCGTGACCTGCAGATCAGCTACCGGGTCTGGTCGCCCAAGTCGGGCTACCCCGGGCATGCCGCCTATCGCGATTTCCACACCTACGACCACCTGACCGGGCTCAAGCCGGCCAGGGTAACCGGCCGCAATGTGCCGTCGGAGGCCAAGGCGCCCTACGACCCCGCCCGCGCCGACCATGCCGTCGACGGCCATGTCGCGGACTTCGTCGACGTGGTGCGCAACCGGCTGCTCGCCGAGTCTGAGCGCATCGGACGGCCCGCTCATGTGGTCGCCGCCTTCGACACCGAACTGTTCGGCCACTGGTGGTACGAGGGGCCGACGTGGCTGCAGCGCGTGCTGCGGGCCTTACCCGCCGCCGGTGTGCAGGTGGGCACGCTGAGCGACGCCATCGACCAAGGATTCGTCGGCCACTCGGTCGCCTTGCCGCCCAGCTCATGGGGTTCCGGCAAAGACTGGCAGGTGTGGTCCGGTGACAAGGTGGCCGATCTGGTCCAGCTCAACAACGAAGTGGTCGACACCGCGCTGAGCGCCGTCGACAAAGCGCTCGAGCAGACGACGTCGCTGGACGGGCCGCTCCCCGCGATCACGTTGCTGATCAGATCCTGCGCGAGACCCTGCTCACCGTGTCCAGCGACTGGCCGTTCATGGTGAGCAAGGATTCGGCCGCCGATTACGCCCGTTACCGCGCGCACCTGCATGCCCACGCCACCCGCGAGATCGCTGGAGCGCTGGCGTCGGGCCGGCGCGACAGCGCACAGCGGCTGGCCGACGGGTGGAACCGCGCTGACGGCCTGTTCGGCGCACTGGACGCTCGACGGTTGCCCAGATGAAGATCCTGATGGTGTCGTGGGAGTATCCGCCGGTGGTGATCGGCGGGCTCGGCCGGCACGTGCACCACCTGTCCACCGCGCTGGCCGCGGCCGGCCACGACGTTGTGGTCCTATCGCGGCGTCCTACGGGCACCGATCCCAGCACGCACCCGTCCACCGACGAGGTCAGCGGGGGCGTCCGGGTAATCGCAGCCGCACAGGATCCGCACGAATTCACCTTCGCCAAGGACATGATGGCGTGGACCCTGGCGATGGGGCACTCGATGATCCGCGCCGGCCTGCCCCTCAAGAAACAGGGCACCGACCGAGCCTGGCGCCCCGACGTGGTACACGCGCACGACTGGCTGGTGGCCCATCCAGCCATCGCGCTAGCCCAATTCTATGGCGTACCAATTGTTTCCACTATTCACGCGACCGAAGCAGGCCGGCATTCAGGCTGGGTTTCCGGAACGCTCAGCCGTCAAGTGCATGCGGTGGAGTCGTGGCTGGTACGTGAATCCGATTCACTGATCACGTGTTCGGGATCGATGCGGGACGAGATCACCGAATTGTTCGGCCCCGGCCTGGCCGAGACCATCGTGATCCGCAATGGAATCGACGCGGCGCGTTGGCCGTTTGCGCAGCGTCGCCCGCGCACTGGGCCGGCCGACCTGCTCTACGTTGGTCGGCTGGAATACGAGAAGGGTTTACACGACCTAATTGCCGCCATGCCGCGAATCCGACGCACAAACCCGGGCACCACGCTGACCATCGCCGGGGAGGGCACCCAACAAGACTGGCTCGTCGACCAGGCCCGTAAGCACCGGGTGATCAAGGCGACTCGATTCGTCGGGCACCTCGACCACGACCAACTATTAGCGGCTCTGCATCGGGCCGACGCCGCCGTGCTACCCAGTCATTACGAGCCGTTCGGGCTCGCCGCCCTGGAAGCCGCAGCGGCAGGCACCCCGCTGGTGACGTCGAACACCGGCGGTCTGGGCGAAGCGGTGATCGACGGACAGACGGGGGTGTCGTGCGCGCCCCGCGACGTGTCGGGGCTGGCCTCGGCGGTGCGCACCGTGCTCGACGACCCGGACGCCGCGCAGCGCCGCGCCAGCGCCGCCCGCGAACGGCTCACCTCAGACTTCGATTGGCAGACGGTGGCCAAGGAGACCGCGCAGGTGTACCTGGCGGCCAAACGACGCGAGCGCCAACCGCAGCCACGTCAGGCCATCGTCGAGCACGCGCTCCCAGACCGTTAGGTATCAAGGGTTTCGATACCGATCGCCTCGGCGCAGTACTGCCAGACCACCTCGCGGTCACTGTCGTCATGGTGTTCCCCCGAATCGCCATCTGCAAGCGCCGGATTTCGCCGGTAGCTTCGAGGAATGGGGGTACTTTATTCCAGCGTGATCGACGCGCCGCGCGACGAGGTGTTCGGCTGGCACACCAGACCGGGCGCGTTCAATCGGCTGTCACCGCCATGGTCACCCCTGCGGTTGGTCACCGAGGCCGCCTCCCTCAAGGACGGGCGAGCCGAGCTCGCGCTGCCCGGCGGACTGCGCTGGGTCGCCGCCCACCAGCCGGACGGCTATGACCCACCGCGTCGTTTTGTAGACACCATCGGCAGCGGTGGCCTGGCGTCGCTGCCGGCACGCGTCGCCCTGCGGTGGCGGCACACCCACGAATTCGAAGACGTCGGCGACGACAAGACTCGCGTCATCGACCAAGTGGCAACGCCGGTACCTGCGGCGGCGTTGCGCCAGATGTTCGTCTATCGGCACCGCCAGCTCGCCGACGATTTGGCCGCACATCGGCTGGCGGCCGAGCACGGTCTGGCCCCTTCGACCATTGCCGTCACGGGGTCGTCGGGACTGGTCGGTTCGGCGTTGACCGCGTTTCTGCGCACCGGCGGCCATCGCGTCATCGCATTGGTCCGCGGGTTCGCGAAAACCAGCGACGAGCGCCGATGGGACCCAACGGCCCCCGACCCGGACCTGCTCGCCGGAGTTGACGCGGTGATTCATTTGGCCGGCGCCTCGATCGCCGGCAGGTTCACCGATGGCCATCGAAACGCCATCCGCGACAGCAGAATCCGCCCGACTTTCCGGCTCGCCGAACTCTTGGCACAAACTGCCGAGCGGCCTGGCGTGCTGATCTCGGCCTCGGCGGTCGGCTACTACGGATCCGACCGTGGCGACGAGATGCTCTCCGAGGACACCGGTCGAGGCGACGGGTTTTTAGCCGACGTCGTCGCCGACTGGGAGGACGCGACCGGGCCCGCGGACCGGGCCGGGGTTCGGGTGGTGCGGGTGCGCACCGGCATCGTCCAATCGCCGCGGGGCGGCACGTTAAAGCTGATGCGTCCGCTGTTCAGTGCCGGGCTGGGTGGCCAGCTCGGCGACGGCCGACAATGGCTGTCCTGGATTGGCATCGACGACCTGGTCGACGTGTATCACCGAGCGCTATGGGACACCGCGCTGTCTGGACCCGTGAACGCCGTTGCTCCGCAACCGGTCCGTAATGCCGAATACACCCACACGCTCGCTCAGGTGTTGCACCGGCTCGCGATATTGCCGATACCGTCATTTGGGCCGCGGATATTGCTCGGCGCACAAGGCGCTCGCGAACTGGCCTGCGCCAGTCAAAGAGTGCTCCCCGACAAGCTCAGCCAGGCGGGGCACCGGTTCCGCCAACCTGACCTCGAACAAGCGCTGCGTCACTTGCTCGGGCGTAGTGCGGACTAGACGAAACCCTGAACGACGCGGGTTCTCGCGAGAAGGACAATCCGACCGCGGCAGCCACACTCACCACGCCATTTCCCAAGCGGACCGCGAGCTGTCGCTGGGCGCGATTGCGGAGGTCAGAGCTAGCCTAGCGGCGAACAGCGCAGCGGGCGAGGCAGCAAAAAGATGCCATAGCCGTTGGCGCGCAGACTCAGCTTCAACTCTGGGTTCGCGGTGTTGCGCTCGAGCCATTTGGCCAGTACCGGACGCTGGTTCAGCGCTGAGACATGCTGAATTCCCAACTGCCGCAACAACGCTGATGTAGAGTTTGGCTGGCGCGTTTGCAACTGCGCCAGCGCGGGTGCACGATCAGACATTTTGTTCCTTTCGGATGGCGATCAGTGGTCGGGCTGTTGGCTTTCGCCTAGTCGCCTGTGCCCTTTACGTTTGCTACGGATGACTCCGAAAACCAAATCCGGGCGGCCGCATTGCCATCCGACTCAACGCGCTGAATACCCGCTGGAGGCACTCCCAAACTGGCCGAACGCCGTTGAACACTAAGAACGTGGTAAGGAAATTGTCGCCACCCCACGAAAAGAACCGGCTCGGCTTGCTGGGAGCTGCCCTACTCTCCTGCCTGATGCCGACGAATCAGACACGTGCGGAACATGCCCGCGGCGGGGTGCCTGCTGACGTCGCCAAATTCATTGCGGGGCGGCGCGCCTGGGCCAACGGTTAGGTTGCTCAAACGTCAATGCTGACCGGATTTCTGGAGTGCCCTGTCAGGTTCTGGCTCAAAGGCGGACCTTTGATCTAACCTCGCATAAGCGCGCCGATACGCTCGTCGGTGTATCTGCCTAAGGATGCGATGATGTGACGAAGCGCAAAGATCAAGACTTAACGTCCCGCCGAGCGGAGCTGGAGAGGGGTTTGTCAGCTGACTTGCGGACGATCACGGCGCAGTCTGATCGCATCGGTCGCCACTTTGCTCGTCTGCATGATGTCAGTAACGGCGACTTCCAAGCGTTGTTGCACATCATGGTGGCTGAAACCTCTGGAACCCCTTTGACTTTGGCGCAGCTACGGCACCGCGTCGACATGTCGGCCGCCGCGGTTACCTATCTTGTCGATCGGATGATCGACTCGGGCCATATTCGACGCGAAGCCGACCCCGACGACCGACGCAAGTGGCTGTTGCGCTATGAGGATCACGGCATGACCGTGGCACGTGCTTTCTTCACTCCGCTCTCCGCGCATCTCCGCACGGCGTTGCACGATCTGGGCGATCAGGACCTCGCTGCTGCCCACCGGGTCTTCGCGGCGATGATCGCCGCGATGTCAACGTTTGAGGACGAGCTTCGCGCCGATCGATCCGAATCGTCGGCACACTTGGTTCCGAACGCCGGAACCCCAAGTCGGCGGCCCGAAAGCTCTCGGTAGACCTGGCCGAACGCGCTCTAGCGCCTCCTCAAGCCAATGGTTAAGTTGATTAATGGTTAATTAATTGAAAGGCTTGCATTCGTGGGGTGGGACCGTATCGCCGCGACAGTGGCGGGCCGACGTTCCTGGCTGCCCGGGTTGGGCGCTGTCTTGCTGGGCATCGGCTTCATGGTGTTGATTGGCGGTAATCCCGCCGCAGGTACGGCGCCGCTGTCTGTGCCTGCCAACTCGGATTCCGCAAAGGTCGACGCGCTTGCTCGCCAGTTTTCCGGGGGAGACCAGCTTCCGCTGATCCTGGTGGTCAGTCGCATCGACGACGCGGCCCTCGACTCTGCCGACGTGGATGCCGCCAACGCGGCGCACGACAGGATGCGGGCCCTCCCGACGCCGGCCCAGCCTGGCGCCGCTATCCCGATGTCGGTGTCGGCCGACGGCAAGGCCGCCATTGGGGTGGTGCCCATCAGTGCCAACATGTCGGGTCTGCACCTCAACGACACGGTCGCCGCGCTGCGCACCGCCGCCGGCAAGGGGTTGCCCGAGGGCCTTGTGGCCCATGTCACCGGAGGGCCGGCCTTTGGCGCCGACATCGCCAACGCGTTCACCGACGCCAATGTCACCTTGCTGGCGGTGACGGCCTCGGTGGTGGCGCTGCTGCTGATGGCGACCTACCGCTCGCCGGTGCTGTGGCTGATACCGCTGCTGGTTATCGCATTGGCCGATCGGGTCTCGACATCGGTGGGCACCGCGGTGGCGTCGCTCACCGGTCTGAGCTTCGACGGCGCCACCTCCGGGATCACCAGCGTGCTGGTGTTCGGGGCCGGCACCAATTACGCGCTGCTGTTGATTTCTCGCTACCGGCAAGAACTCCGGAGCCACGCCGAACATCGCGAGGCCCTGCGCTGCGCGGTACGTATGGCCGGCCCGGCAATCCTCGCCAGCAACGCCACCGTGGTGCTCGCGTTGCTCACATTGGTCTTCGCTTCGACCCCCAGCACCCGCAGTCTGGGTGCGCTGGCGGCGGGTGGACTGGTCGTTGCCGCGGCGTCGGTCCTGCTGGTGCTGCCGCCACTGTTGGCAGTGTGCGGACGACGGCTGTTTTGGCCATTCATCCCGCACGGTGCAGACGGCGCGGCCCTTGATTCCGGTGCGTGGCACCGCGTCGCCGAGCGGGTAGCCCGCCGTCCCGCGCTGGTCGCAGCGGTCGCGATCGCGGCCCTGGCAGTCCTCGCGACCGGACTGATAGGAACCCGAATCGGACTGACTCAGACCGAGCAATTCCGGGTCCGGGCAGATTCGGTGTCCGGCTACGACATCGTGGCCGCACATTTTCCCGCCGGCCTGACCAATCCCACACTGATCGTCACCCCCGCCGCACAGGCACCGCAAGTGGAGCAGGCGATCAGCGCGACCCCGGGCGTGGTCTCGGTGACCGAGTCCGGCCGGGCTACGATTGGATCGACGAATTGGTCGAAATGGTCTGTGGTGATCGACGCCCCGCCGTCATCCAACCAAGCATTCACAACAATCGCAGCACTGAGGCATTCGATGCCGACTCGCTCCCCTGAAGCTCTCGTGGGTGGCCCCGATGCGCAGGCGCTCGACGTCCGTGACGCCGCCACCCACGACCGGGTGTTGCTGATCCCGGCAATCTTGGCGGTGATCCTGATCGTCCTGTACGCGCTGCTACGGTCGGTGCTTGCGCCGCCGACCCTGCTCGCCGCGACCATTCTCGGAGCGCTGGCGGCACTCGGCCTCGGCGACTGGGCCAGCCTGCATGTCTTCGGGTTTCCGGCCTTGGACAACAGCACCCCCTTGCTCGCCTTCCTGTTTCTGGCCGCGCTCGGTGTCGACTACACCATCTTCCTGGTCACCCGGGCGCGCGAGGAAGCCGGGCGGCATGGCACGCGCGATGGCATGATCCGCGCGGTTTCGGTGACCGGCGGCGTAATCACCAGTGCGGGAATCGTTTTAGCCGCAGTCTTCTGCGTATTGGGGGTGTTGCCGCTGATCGTGCTCACACAAATGGGGATCATCGTCGGCCTCGGCATTCTGGTCGACACCTTCATCGTGCGCACGCTGGTCATCCCTGCGCTGTTCGCCATTATCGGTGACCGCATCTGGTGGCCACGCAAGCCCGCCGACCCTGACAACTAAGGACAACCGTGAACAGATCGATTTTGGCCGCGACCTCGCTCGCCGTCGCCGCGACCGCCGGCGCCGGAAGCATAGCCAGCCCTAGGCGCGTGCCGTCGTGGTACTCGCGGCTGCGCAAGCCGTCCTACCAGCCGCCCGGCGCGGCGTTCCCGTTGGCGTGGACCACCTTGTACGGCGACATCGCCGCCACCTCCGCGGTCGCCATCGACCGGTTTCGCGCGACGGGGCAACACGACAAGGCAAACCGATACGCGGCCGCGTTGAGCGTCAATCTCTTGCTCAACGCCGGATGGACTTGGCTTTTCTTTCGGTATCACAAACTCGGTGCGTCCGCGCTCGGCGCCGCCGCATTGGCCGCCAGCAGCGCCGACCTGGTCCGGCGGACCGCCGAGGCCGACACCCGAGCGGGACTTGCGCTGTTGCCCTACCCGCTGTGGTGCAGCTTCGCTACCGTTTTGTCCACCCGCATCTGGCAGCTGAATCGCTGAGCTTGGAAGCATCGAATCATGCCCGCACTGTTGTGGTTTCGCCGCGATCTGCGGTTAGGCGATCACCCCGCGCTGGCATCTGCATCCGGTGCGGCCGGCGGCGGGGAAGTGCTCGCATGCTTTGTGCTCGATCCGCGGCTGGAGGCTTCGTCGGGGCGGCGCCGACTGCAGTTTTTGGGCGACTCGCTGCGCCAACTGCGAGACGACCTGGATGGTCGGCTACTCGTCGTCCGCGGAAACCCCGAAGAGGATATTCCCCGCATTGCCAAGGAAATCAACGCATCATCGGTGCATATCTCGCACGATTTCGCGCCGTTCGGACGGCGTCGCGACGAACGAGTGCGCGCGGCGCTGGATCCGGTTCCGTTGGTGGCGACGGGATCTCCATACCTGAGTTTCGCCCGGTCGCGTCACCAAGAAGGACGGCTCCCACTACCAGGTGTTCACACCGTTTTTCCGCAACTGGCGCGAGGTCGGCTGGCGGCCGCCAGCGCGATCAGGCCTGGGTTCCGCGCACTGGGTCGATCCGTCGCAGCTGCGGATCAAGCGGTGCAAGGTCCCCGATCCGGGTGTTGCGCTTGACCGTGCTGCCGGTGAGGCGACGGCGCGAAAGCAATGGAAGTCGTTCGTCGACGATCGATTGAAACGCTATGGCGAGGAGCGCAACAGGCCCGACCTCGAGGGCACCAGCGCGATGTCAGCGCATCTGAAGTTTGGCTCCATCCATCCCCGTACCATGGTCGCCGACCTCGACTTGTGCGGAATCGGGGCACAAACGTACCTGCGGGAGTTGGCGTTTCGGGACTTTTACGCCGATGTTCTGCATCACCGTCCGGCCAGCGCATGGCGCAACTGGAACAGTAATTTCGATGCCATCCAAACCGACACCGGAGCCGAAGCGAAACGTCGCTTCGAAGCCTGGAAGGCAGGCGAAACCGGGTTCCCACTCGTCGACGCCGGGATGCGTCAACTGCGCGAGACCGGCTTCATGCACAACCGAGTGCGGATGATCGTCGCGTCGTTTCTGGTGAAGGACCTGCACTTGCCGTGGCAATGGGGTGCCGAATGGTTCCTGGATCAACTGGTCGACGGCGACATGGCCAGCAACCAGCACGGGTGGCAGTGGTGCGCGGGATGCGGCACCGACGCCGCGCCGTATTTTCGGGTGTTCAATCCGATCACGCAGGCCGAGAAGTTCGATCCTTCGGGTGACTACGTGCGGCGCTGGATCCCGGAGTTAACCGACGCCGACGACGTCCACCTGCGGAAAGATGCACGGCCACAGGGATATCCAGAACCGATCGTCGATCACTGCGCCGAACGGGCCGAAGCGCTGCGCCGCTATCAGTGCATCACCCGACGCGCCTAGTTGGCCAGGTTCTTCTTGATCGCGGCATCCTGCTGCGCGGCGACCGTTTGCGCGAAGTCGGGTGGCACCGGGTCGTTGGGGGCGCTGTCGAATTCCAGCGTGACGAACGCCTTGCCCTCGGTGAACAGCAACACGGTCACCGCTTTGGACTTGTCCGGCGACGTCCCCGCAACCATCTGTCCCCCGCCGCCCACCGGGAACGGTTGCGGGCTGCCACCGGTGACCGAGCTACCGACCGACGCTAACGAGCCATTCAACGCCGTCGTCGCACCGCCGGCATCTGGCAGGATGAGGACCGTGTCGACGATCCGGTCGGAATCATCCTGGTTTTTGAATTTCACCGCGGCCCCGACCAGCCCGCCGGGGTTTGCCATGGGCGGGTCCACGGCGGTGAAGACGTTCGGCGGCGCACCGCTGATGTCGCTGCCCTGAACCAACAGGTTGATGTAGTCGGTTGGCGCCGATCCGGTCATTGCCGGCGCCGCACTCGTTGAGGACGCTGCGGCTGACGAACTTGCGGCTGTCGACGAGGGGGACGTGGTGGTCGAATTGCTGCCACAAGCGGGAAGCAACGCACCGAGCGCCACAACGCCCACAATCGCGATCATCGGCCTGTTCATCCGCCTCATCCCCACTCCCCGTTCGTTTGCGGCCTTGTCGGCTGCTTTTTCGACCTCATCAGCAACGACATGCCTCCGGTACGTTAGCCCAGCCGCACAGCGGTCGCGTCGGCAGCCTGACTTCACGACTTCTTGGCAGCGACCCGCCAGAGCCCGACCTGACCAGTGCCGGCTTAGTGGGACGCTTTTTTGCGTTCGATGTCGGCCAAGGCGGCGGCTAGTTCCGCTCGCTCCGCGGCCGAGGTTTCCCAGGACAACTTGCGGTTCTTGACCACCTTGGCCGGTGCGCCGACCGCGATCGAATAGTCGGGGATAACGCCACGGACCACTGCGTGTGATCCCAAAACGCAACCCCGCCCGATAGCTGTGCCACGCAAAATCGTCACCTTTGTGGCGACCCAGGTGTCCGGTCCGATCCGGACTGGGGACTTGATAATGCCCTGGTCCTTGATGGGAACGTTGATGTCATCCATCCGGTGGTCGAAATCGCAGACGTAGCACCAGTCGGCCATCAGCGCCGAATCGCCGATCTCAACGTCGAGATAGGCGTTGATGACGTTGTCGCGGCCCAGCACCACTTTGTCGCCGAACCGCAGCGAGCCCTCGTGCGCCCGGATGGTGTTCTTGTCGCCGATGTGCACCCACCGGCCGAACTCCAGCTGCGCCAATTCGGGTGTCGCGTGGATCTCGACACCCTTACCGAGGAACACCATGCCGCGGGTGATGACGTGCGGGTTGGCCAGCTTGAACTTCAGCAGCCGCCAGTAGCGCACCAGGTACCACGGGGTGTACGCGCGGTTGGCCAGCACCCACTTCAGTGAAGCCAACGTCAGGAACTTCGCCTGGCGTGGGTCCCGCAGCCGGTTTCCGCGCCAGCGCCGATGGAGCGGGGCGCCCCACATCGTCGTCATGGCCGGAGAGCCTACCGCGAGGCTCCACGCGATACCCTCACGTGTACTCGATCGCCGCTCATGCCGAACCCCTTGCGGAAGGGATTGGGGAACCCTGCGAAAGGAAGACGTGCGCGCCCGACGTCCCCGACATGTACGTATGCTGCGGCGTTGGCCTTCGGCGGTTCTCGCGATTGGACTCGCGGTCGGGGTGGCTGGCTGCGGTAACACCGACTCCTGGGTGGACGCGGCGCCCGCGCAGGGCTGGCCCGCGCAATACGGCGACGCCGCCAACAGCAGCTACACCACCACAAGCGGGGCCACCAAGCTGTCGCTGCAGTGGACGCGGTCGGTCAAGGGAAGCTTGGCGGCCGGACCGGCGCTGAGTTCGCGCGGTTATCTCGCGCTGAACGCGCAGACGCCGGCCGGATGTTCGCTGATGGAATGGGAGAACAACGACAACGGCCGGCAACGCTGGTGTATGCGGCTGTTCCAGGGGGGTGGCTTCGGGGGTCCGTTGTTCGACGGCTTCGACAACCTCTACGTCGGCCAGCCGGGGGCGATCCTCTCCTTCCCGGTGACCCAGTGGACGCGCTGGCGCCAACCCGTGATCGGAATGCCTACCACCCCAAGGTTTCTCGGTGGCGGCCAACTGCTCGTCAGCACTCACCTGGGGCAGGTACTGGTTTTCGATGCGCACCGCGGCGAGGTGGTCGGCAGTCCTTTGGACCTAGTGGAAGGCGTCGACCCCGCCGATGCGACGCGGGGGTTGGCCGATTGCGCCCCGGCGCGGCCGGGCTGCCCGGTCGCCGCAGCCCCTGCCTTCGCGGCGGTCAACGGAACGGTGGTGCTCGGTGTCTGGCAGCCTGGCGCACCCGCGGCCGGGCTGGTCGGGCTGAAGTACCACCCGGGGCAGACGCCTCTACTTGCCCGCGAGTGGACCAGCGACGCCGTCGGCGCCGGCGTCATCGCAAGCCCGGTGCTTTCGGCCGATGGATCGACCGTTTACGTGAACGGCCGCGACCAACGGCTGTGGGCACTGCATGCGGCCGACGGGAAAGCGAAGTGGTCGGTGCCGCTGGCGTTCCTGGCTCAGACACCGCCCGCGATCAGCCCACAGGGTCTGATCGTGTCCGGCGGCGGGCCCGACACGCGGCTGGCGGCTTTCAAGGATGCCGGTGATCATGCCGAGCAGGCATGGCGCCGTGACGACGTCACTCCCCTCTCGGCGCCGAGCCTGGCCGGCGGCGGCGTCGGCTACGCGGTGGTCTCGCGCGGTGATCAAGGATCCGGCCCACCCGCAGGCGGCGCCCCCGGAATGTCATTGCTGGTCTTCGATCCGGCCAACGGCCACACCCTCAACAGCTATCCACTGCCCGCGGCCACCGGATATCCTCTCGGGGTGTCGGTCGGCAACGATCGACGTGTGGTGACAACCACCAGCGACGGCCAGGTGTACGGTTTCCAGCCCGCGTGAACTGACCGGGCCAGCCCCTAGAGCGCCAGCGGCGGGATGGCGTTGCGCGGCACCTGGGATTGGGTCGGACCGGCAACCGCCGGCAGCATCTCGCCCTGGGCGAAATAGAAGATCAACTGGTCGTCGGTAATGGCGAAGTTCTGGTAGTGGGACGGGTCGAGGCCGGTCGAAGGCAATATCGCGGCTCCCATCGCGTTCTGGCGTTCCAGGTCGCGCTGCACGAGGGGGAAGATGCTGTCCAGGGGGGTGGTGCCGGGCGCGAACAGGTTGTCGAAGGTAATGGGCTGCTTGGTGCCGAGGTTGTAGTTGAACGACTTGTACCAGTTGGACGGATGTGCTCCACCGAGGTCCTGAAAGAACTTGAGCACCACGCTGCGGCTGCGTGGCGGCGTACCGGAGCTGTGTTGTTCGGCGGTGGCGTCCATTTGAAAGGGCTGGTCGCGCCCCCCGGAACCCGGCGCGACTCCGGGCGCCGACCCTTGCGCGACACTGAGAAATCCGTCACGGTTCTGCGTGATGTAGTCGGTCAGTGCCTGTTGGTCGGGATAGTCGGCGGGAAACGTCAGGTTGAGCGTGTAAGTGGGGCTCGAGGCGTGCACGTGACAGACCTGCGCGGCCTCGATGGTGCCCCCCAGGCTTGCACAAGAAGGCGGCGCGGCGGCCGCCGGCCAGCCCAGCAGAACAGCGCAAGCCGACACCGCAGCCGCTAACTGAAAACGCATTGTCGAATTGTCCTCGCAGACTACAAAGGCAGGCATGCCCGGAACATCCAGGAAAATAACCGCAGTCAGCGTACCTGGGCGCTACCGCGGGGCCTGCAGACGAATACCGTCGCGTGACTCGCGGGGCCGGAACCCATGCGGGTGATTACCGCCGACAGAGGCCTGCCGCCGCGCAACCGCAGCCGGCGCCGTAGCGCGTCGGGGTCGACTTGGACACCGCGGACCAGGATCTCGATCGCCCCGCAATCCAACGCCGCCAAGGCCTGCCGGAGCCGGCGCTCATCGAACGCAAGTTGTTCGATCACCTCGAAGCCCCGGACCGCGGGCGGCAGCCGATCCCCGGACAAGTAGGCAATGTCGGCGTCGACTTGCCAGAGGCCATGGCGCGCCGCGTAGTGGCGCACCAGCCCGGCCCGGACCACGGCGCCGTCTGGATCGATAATCCATTGACCCGCGGGCCGCACCGGGCAGTCGTCGGGTTCGGTATCCGTGATCTGGGTGCGCTGGTCGCCTTCCTCGAGAATGCTGGCCCGACGGCGCACACCCGGCCCGGCCAACCCGGCCGACCACAGGCACGCTTCCCGGACCGCACCGCGGTATGACGTCACCTCGATCTCACCGTCGAAACCGAAGCGCCTTAACTGATCGAAATCGATTCCAGGAGCACACTTTACAACGAGGTGCCGCTCGCGGTAGCTGTCCAACAACTGAGAAAGACCCGGCTGATAGTCATCCGGGCGCACGCGGCGCCGACCGCCGGTGCGACGCCCCGGGTCGACGACGACCACCGCGTCGCGCGTCACCGGATACAGCGCGTCGGCGCGGCACAGGTCGACGGCGGGGCCCAGATTGTTGCGCGCCATTGCCAAGCGCACCGGGTCGATATCGCTGCCCAGCACGCGGACGCCGGAGTCGCGCAGTGCGGCCACTTCGGTGCCAATCGAGCAGGTCGCATCGTGCACCGTCGGCAGCGAGGCGGCGGCCAGCCGCCTGGCCCGGTGCCGGGCAACCGGCGCCGCGGTGGCTTGCTGCAGCGCCTCGTCGGTGAAGAGCCAGTTCGACGCCTGAAAATCTGGACACAGCTGGCCCAGCTTGTCTGCGGCACGGCGGCGCAGCAGGGTCGTCTCCACCAGCACCGGGGCCCGGTCGCCGAATCGGTCGCGCGCCGCGGCGATGTCGGCCAATCGGGTGGTGTCGGTCAACGCGAAATCAGCGACTGCGGCCAGCGCCGCGGCACCCGATTGCGACCGCAGATATCTGACGTCGTCCGTGCTGAAGGTGAGGCCTGCGGCGACACTGTTCAGGAGGGTTTGACCCCGGTGACCATCACGTTATAGAACCAGCCCTTCGGCGCCACGTGCCGCCATACGTTGGCATCCACCCAGCTCAACGCCTTCCAGCCGCCGAACGCGAACTTCGCCCAGTTCCAGCCCAGCCGCCCGGGCGGTACCGTCGCTTCGAACGTCCGGACCGGCCAGCCGAACATCGCGGCGGTGAACTCCTCGCTGGCGGTGCACACTTTCACGGCGCCAGCGTTGGTAGCCATCCGCTCCAAGTCTTTCGGTTCGAAAGTGTGTAGGTCGACCACCCACTCCAGGGCCGCCGCGCGGGAGTTCTCGTCGATCTCTGCCTGCGGACGGCGCCAGCCGCCCAGCCCCGGCAGCTTCACGGCCCGGATGGTGACGTTCCACGTCAGGTCCGCCAACGCACGGGCGTAGCCATTGCCGATGGTGGTCGGCTCGCCGGCGAACAAGAACCGGCCGCCGGGGCGTAGTACCCGGACCACCTCGCGTAGCGACAACTCCACGTCGGGAATGTGATGCAGCACCGCGTGCCCGACCACCAGGTCGAAGGTGTTGTCCTCGTAAGGGATGCCTTCGGCGTCAGCCACCCGGCCGTCGATGTCCAGCCCCAGCGACTGACCGTTGCGAGTGGCGACCTTGACCATGCCAGGCGAGAGGTCGGTGACCGACCCGCGCCGGGCAACTCCGGCCTGGATCAGGTTGAGCAGGAAGAATCCGGTCCCGCAACCGAGTTCCAGGGCCCGGTCGTAGGGCAGCTCGGCGAGAACCTCGTCGGGCACGATGGCGTCGAACCGGCCCCGCGCGTAGTCGATGCAGCGCTGGTCGTAGGAGATCGACCATTTCTCGTCGTAGCTCTCGGCTTCCCAATCGTGGTAGAGCACCTGAGCGAGCTTGCTGTCGTGCCGAGCGGCCTCGACCTGCTCGGCCGTGGCATGCGGGTTGGGAAGGGCTTCAGCGGGGATTTCGGAACTCCTCGTCATGGAGGTCAGCTTAATGGCCAGCCGGGTCGCCCTCGCGGGCACCGGCCCCGCAACCGGCGGCGAACACCTCGACGTAACGACGGCGTTCGGCTGCGGCCCGCTCGGCCGGTTCGAGTTCGAAGACGCCGTTGATACCGGCCTTCGCGGCGGCCAGAGCATGTGCTGGACCGTCCAGGAAGCGGCGCGTCCACGCAGCCGCGGCGTCGTACACGTTGTCGGGCGCAACCATCTCGTCGATCAGGCCCAGCTCCGAAGCCTCGGCGGCGTCGAAGATGCGTCCACTGAACACCAGATCCTTTGCCCTGCTCACGCCCGCCACACGCGCCAGGCGGGCCATTCCGCCGCCACCGGGGATCAGGCCGGCCAGGATCTCGGTCGCCCCGAACTTCACGTTGTCACCACTGACTCGCCAGTCGGCCGCGAGCGCCAGAGTGAGGCCGGCGCCCAGGGCGTATCCGGTGATCGCAGCCACGGTCGGCTTGGGGATCGCCGCCACGGCGTCGATCGCCTCGCACCGGATGCGGGCGGCGGTGTCGGCCTCCGCCGGGATCAACGTCCGCAGCTCGGGCATATCGTCTCCGACGGAGAAGATGTCGTGACCACCGAACAGAATCACCGCGGCGACGTCGTCGCGTTCCCCCAGCTCGGCGGCGGCGGCCACGATCTCGCGGTAGACCTGCCGGGTCATCGCGTTGGTGGGTGGTCGCGATAGCAGCAGCATGGCCAGGCCGGCATCCCGCGACCCATCGCTCACCATGACGTGAACAAACTCGGTCACAGCGGCCAGCCCATGGATCCGCCGGATTTCCGTGCCTGGTGGTAGCGGTCGGAGTCGAAGAATTCGAAGATCCAGTTGTCGCCAACGATCTCCAAGTGCGGCTGAACCGCCACGATCTGGCGCTCAACCGACAACACATCGGCGACGCTGCGGCCTGCCAGCGAGTCCAGCTGTGTCCAGGTCGGCGGTAGCAGGAAGTTCCGACCGGCCGCGAAGTCGTCGATGGTGGCCTGCGGCGTCGTCCAGCCGGCACGGTCGGATTCGGTGTTCTCGCCGTCGGCGCGCTGACCCTCAGGGAGCGCCGCTACAAAGAAGTAGGTGTCGTAACGGCGGGTGCGCTCGGCCTCCGGGGTGACCCAGTTGGCCCACGGCCGCAGCAGGTCGGATCGGAGCACCAGATTTTCGCGGCGCAGGAAGTCTGCGAATGACAACGTCCCTTCGGCCAGCGCGGACCGGGAGTCGCTGTACACCGATGCGTCCCGGACGATGCCGTCCGGGACGGCGGCCGGACCGGCGAACAGGACTCCTGATTCTTCGAAGGTCTCGCGGGCGGCGGCACAGACCAGTGCTTCGGCCAAGTCGGGTGCAATCCCGAACCGCTGTGCCCACCACTGTGGCGGCGGCCCTGCCCAGGCGATCTCGGCGTTGCGGTCACGCTCGTCGACACCGCCGCCGGGAAACACCATGACCCCGGGGGCGAATTCCATCTTGGGGTGGCGCCGCATCAAGAAGACGGAGATACCCGCCCCCAAACCGGCCCCAGAACCGGCCTTTGCGTCGCGGACCAGCATCACGGTTGCGGCCGGCCTGGGTGTCAGAGGAAGCTGACCGTGCGGTGAAGTCATACCTGCCTCCGATGAGCTGCGCGGGACCGAACTCGTCGGGCGAAGTACCGCCCGTCAATCAATTCGAGGGCGATCCGCTGCCCGAACGCGGCTGACAGGTTTTCTGCGGTCAGCACATCCGACAGCAGTCCCGCGGCTACCACCTGGCCCTCCGAAAGGAGCAGGCCATGGCTGAAGCCGGGTGGAACCTCCTCCACGTGGTGGGTGACCAGGACCAGGGCGGGCGCGTCAGGGTCGGCAGCCAGGTCGGTGAGCCGGGCCACCAATTCCTCGCGGCCGCCCAGATCAAGTGCGGCAGCGGGTTCGTCGAGCAGCAGTAGCTCCGGGTCGGTCATCAGGGCACGGGCGATCAGCACCCGCTTGCGCTCCCCTTCCGAGAGCGTCCCGTAGGTGCGCTCCGCGAGGTGCTCGGCACCGAGGCTTTCCAGCATGTCCAGCGCCCGCTGATAGTCGACGTCGTCATAGCGTTCCCGCCAGCGGCCCAACACCGCATAACCGGCCGAGACGACGAGGTCGTTCACCCGCTCATCGCTGGGTATCCGCTGCGACAGCGCTGAGGAACTCAGCCCGATCCGCGCCCGCAGCTCGCTCATGTCGACCCGGCCCAGACGCTCACCGAGCACGAAGGCGACGCCCGCCGACGGGTGCTCGGCCGCCGCCGCAATGCGCAGCAGCGACGTCTTGCCGGCTCCATTGGGGCCGATGATGACCCAACGCTCGTCGAGTTCGACCGCCCAATCCAGGGGCCCGACTAATGTGCGTCCGCCGCGGCGTAGCGATACATTTCTGAAGTCGATCAGCAGATCGGGGTCGACCACGTCGGGGCCAGTTTCCGGCACTCGATCATCGTGCCGTACCGCGACGCTGGGACGCCTGCCGGGTCACCCTTGCGCGAGCAGACGCAAAAGCCCCCATTTCACAGCGAAATTGAGGGCTTTTGCATCTGCTCGCGGCCACCTACTCGGACGGGATCTCAACGCGTTGCACGCCAAGGTCGCCCGCGTCGGCGGCTTCGATCTCGCCGCGTGTCACGCCCAGCAGAAACAGCACGGAGTCCAAGTAGGGATGGCTCAACGACGCATCGGCGACCTCACGCAACGCCGGCTTGGCGTTGAACGCGATACCCAGCCCGGCGGCCGCCAGCATGTCGATGTCGTTGGCGCCATCGCCGACCGCGACCGTCTGCTCCATCGGTATGCCGAACTTTTGCGCGAAGTCCCGAAGCGCCCAAGCCTTGCCGGGACGATCAACGATCTGGCCCACTACGCGGCCGGTGAGCACCCCGTCGACGATCTCCAGCTCGTTGGCTGCGACATAGTCGAGCATCAGATCCTCGGCCAACGGCTCGATGATCCGGCGGAAGCCTCCCGAGACCGCACCGCAGCGATAGCCCAGCCGTCGCAGCGTACGGATGGTGGTCCGGGCACCGGGCATTAGCTCCAGCTGAGCGGCGACCTCGTCGATCACCGTGGCGGGCAGCCCCGCCAGAGTGGCCACTCGTTGCTCCAGCGACTCGGCGAAATCCAGCTCGCCGCGCATCGCCGCGTCGGTGATCGCTGCGACCGCCCCTTCCGCCCCCGCCCGGGCTGCCAGCATCTCGATGGCCTCACCCTGGACCAGCGTCGAATCGACATCGAAGACGACGAGCCGTTTGGTGCGCCGGCCCAAGCTGTAGTCCTCGACGGCCACGTCGACATGCTCGTTGACGGCCAACGGGTTCAGAGTGGTCTGCAAGAGGCCACCGACTCCCGGCGGCACCGTTACCCGCAACTCCAAACCGGTGACCGGATAGTCGGCGACGCCGCGGATGAAGTCGATGTTAATGCCGAGGGCGGCCACCTCACGGGCCACCGTGCCGAACGCGCGAGCCGTGATCGGGCGCCCCAGCACGTAGATGGTATGGGTCGACGGTTGCCGGATGATCGGCAAGTCGTTGCTGCGCTCGATGCTCACGTCCAGACGTAGCCCCCGGATCGCGGAATCCACGTCATGCCGTAGCGCGGTGCTGTCGGCGACTTCCAGCGGACAGGACACCAGCACCCCGAGCGTCAGGCGCCGCCGGATCACCACCTGTTCGACGTTGAGTAGGTCGACACCGTGCCGCGACAAGACCTCGAAAAGCGCCGATGTCACACCCGGCTGATCCACGCCGGTGACGGTGATCAGCACCGACACCATGGGTGAAGTGCTCACCACCCGTAACTACCCCTATTAGGTACGGACGTCGACGTCGTCGAGCCTGGTGACATCGTGGCCCTCATGGCCATGCGCTCCCACCCACGTGCGACTCGGCCCGCATTCGTTCCACCATGTGCGGGTAGTGCAGCTCGAAAGCCGGACGCTCCGAACGAATCCGGGGCAGCTCGGTGAAGTTGTGCCGCGGCGGCGGGCAGCTGGTAGCCCACTCCAGCGAATTGCCGTACCCCCAGGGGTCGTCGACGGTGACAACCTCGCCGTAGCGCCAACTCTTGAAGACGTTCCAGACGAACGGGAACATCGAGGCACCCAGGATGAAGGCCCCGACCGTCGAAACGATGTTTCAGGCCCTGGAAACCGTCCGTGGGCAGGTAGTCGGCGTAGCGGCGCGGCATGCCCTCGTCGCCCAGCCAGTGCTGCACCAGGAATGTGGTGTGAAAGCCGATGAAGGTCAACCAGAAGTGCAGCTTGCCCAAGCGCTCGTCGAGAAGCCGGCCGGTCATCTTCGGGAACCAGAAGTAGATACCGGCGTAGGTGGCGAACACGATGGTGCCAAACAGCACGTAGTGGAAGTGTGCGACCACGAAATAGCTGTCGGTGACGTGGAAGTCCAGCGGCGGGCTGGCCAGCAGCACACCGGTCAGACCACCCAACAGGAAGGTGATCAGGAAGCCGACCGAGAACAGCATCGGCGTCTCAAAGGTCAACTGGCCCTTCCACATCGTGCCGATCCAGTTGAAGAACTTGATCCCGGTCGGGATGGCGATCAGATACGTCATGAACGAAAAGAACGGCAGCAGAACGGCTCCGGTGGCGAACATGTGGTGCGCCCACACCGCGACCGACAACGCGGCGATCGACAGCGTCGCGTAGACCAGCGTGGTGTAGCCGAAGATCGGCTTGCGGGAAAACACCGGGAAGATCTCCGAGACGATCCCGAAAAACGGCAGCGCGATGATGTACACCTCGGGGTGGCCGAAGAACCAGAACAAGTGCTGCCATAACAGAACTCCGCCGTTGGCTGCGTCGTAGACGTGGGCCCCCAGGTGGCGGTCGGCGGCCAGCCCGAAGAGCGCGGCGGTGAGCAACGGGAACGCGATCAGTACCAGGATGGACGTCACCAGGATGTTCCAGGTGAAGATCGGCATCCGGAACATCGTCATCCCGGGGGCGCGCATGCAGATCACGGTGGTGATCATGTTGACCCCGCCCAGGATGGTCCCGAGCCCGCCGACCGCGATACCCATGATCCACAGGTCTCCGCCCACACCCGGTGAGTGGATGGCGTCGGTCAACGGCGTGTAGGCCGTCCAGCCGAAGTCGGCGGCCCCGCCCGGCGTGATGAAGCCTGCGGTCGCCATCAGGGCGCCAAACAAGAACAACCAGAAGGAGAAGGCGTTCAGCCGCGGGAATGCCACGTCTGGTGCGCCGATCTGCAACGGCAGCACCAGATTGGCGAAACCGAACACGATCGGGGTGGCGTAGAACAGCAACATGATCGTGCCGTGCATGGTGAACAGCTGGTTGAACTGCTCATTCGACAAGAACTGCAGACCAGGCGCGGCCAACTCGGTGCGCATCAGCAGCGCCAGCAGACCACCGATGAAGAAAAACATGAAGCAGGCGACGCAGTACATGATGCCGATCAACTTGTGATCGGTGGTCGTGATCAGTCTGTAGACGAGGTTCCCTTTGGGACCGATCCGGGCCGGGTACGGGCGAATGGCCTCGAGTTCTCCCAACGGGGGCGCTTCGGCTGTCAACAGCTCCTCCAAACATCCGTGCAGGACAGGGGCGCAGTACCCATTACTGGAGGAATCTTAGCCCCCTATCAGGCCGACGGCAGGGCTGGTCCTACAAACCGTCGTAAATGCCGCGCCCGTGTCTGCGGGCCGGTTCGGCAGACCGCTCCGAGCTGCCCGGATGTTAGCGTCGAGCCCGTGCTACTCGGCGGGAGGCGACCTACTCGGCCGCTCACTATGGCCGCCGCCTCAGTGGCGGTCATGGTCGCAGCGATCTGCAGCGGATGTGGGTCCGGACAGCCCGGTCCCAAGGCGTCGTCGCCGACGCGATCGGTAGTCACCCCCACCACCCAAATCGCGGGAGCCGGGGTGCTGGGAAACGACCGCCGGACAGACGAGTCGTGCGCGCGTGAGCCGGCCGGAGCCGATCCGGGTCCGCCGACGCGCCTTGCCCACAACGCGGCGGGAGTCAATCCGGACACCGTCCAGGTACCCGTCGAGCCGCAGCGCATTGTGGTGCTCTCCGGCGACCAGCTGGACGCCTTGTGCGCGCTTGGCCTGCAGTCCAGGGTGGTCGCGGCCGCCTTGCCGGACGGCTCCTCGAGCCAGCCCTCCTACCTGGGCAACGCTGCGCACGGCCTGCCCGGTGTCGGGACCCGCACCAAGCCTGACGTGGGCGCCGTCGCGGCGGCCCATCCGGATCTGATCCTGGGCTCGCAAGGTCTGACGCCCAAGCTGTATTCCCAGCTGGCGGCGATCGCTCCGACGGTGTTCACCGCGGCGCCCGGCGCAGCGTGGGAAGACAACCTGCGTGGTGTGGGCGCCGCTACCGCGCGCGGCGCTGCCGCCGCGGGGCTGATCGACGGGTTCGTGCAACGCGCCAATCAGATCGGTGCCAGTCATGATGCAGCCCATTTCCAGGCGTCGATCGTCCAGCTGACCACCGACACCATGCGGGTTTATGGCGCGAAAAACTTCCCGGCCAGCGTGCTGGCCACGGTCGGGGTGGACCGGCCGGCCGCGCAACGGTTCATCGACAAGGCATACACCGAACTGGGCACTACCGATGCCGACCTCGCCAAAGGACCGGATTTCTCCACTGCTGACGCCGACGTCATCTATGTGTCGTGTGCGTCACCGGCCGCCGCGGAAAGGGCCGCCGCCGTCCTGGACAGCGACCCGTGGCGCAAGCTGTCCGCCAATCGCGACAACCGGGTCTTCGTGGTCAACGACGAGGTGTGGCAGACGGGCGAGGGCCCGGTCGCGGCCCGCGGCATCGTCGACGATCTGCGCTGGGTCAACGCTCCGATCAATTGACCGTGACCGAAGGCACATGCCACCGGCTGGCCCGAGACCCTTACCTTAGCTAAGCTTTTCTGAGACGCATCGAACCGAAGAGGATTCCTGATGAGCACAGTTTCGGCATACGCCGCGACGTCGGCCACCGAACCGCTGACCAAGACCACCATCACCCGTCGCGACCCCGGTCCGCATGACGTAGCGATCGAGATCAAGTTCGCCGGGATCTGTCACTCAGACATCCACGCGGTCAGGGCCGAGTGGGGCCAACCGAATTACCCCGTGGTCCCTGGCCACGAGATCGCCGGCGTGGTCATCGAGATCGGCTCCGAGGTCACCAAGCACAAGGTCGGCGACCGCGTCGGGGTGGGCTGTTTCGTGGATTCCTGCCGTGAATGCAGCAACTGCCTGGCCGGGGTCGAGCAATTCTGCAAACTCGGCACGACACCGACCTACAACGGGATCGGCAAAGACGGCCAGCCGACCCAGGGTGGCTACAGCCAAGCGATCGTCGTCGACGAGAACTACGTGCTGCGCATACCCGACTCGCTACCGCTGGACGCCGCGGCGCCGCTGTTGTGCGCGGGAATCACGCTTTACTCGCCGCTGCGGCACTGGAACTCCGGGGCGAACACGCGCCTGGCGATCGTCGGCTTGGGCGGGCTGGGCCACATGGGTGTGAAGCTAGGGGCGGCGCTGGGCGCCGAAGTGACCGTGCTGTCGCAGTCGCTGAAGAAGATGGAAGACGGACTGCGTCTGGGCGCGAGTAACTATTACGCGACGTCCGACCCCCACACGTTCCGCAACTTGCGGAGCAGCTTCGACCTGATCCTGAACACCGTCTCGGCCAACCTGGATCTCGGCAAATATCTGAACCTGCTCGACGTCGACGGGACACTGGTCGAACTGGGCATCCCCGAGCACCCCATGAAGGTGCCGGCGTTCCCGCTGGTCATGGGTCGGCGCAGCCTGTCCGGGTCGTTCATCGGCGGGATCGCCGAGACCCAGGAGATGCTGGACTTTTGCGCCGAGCGCGGCGTGGCGCCCGAGATCGAGGTCATCGAACCGGTTTACGTCAACGAAGCCTACGAACGCGTGCTGGCCAGCGACGTGCGGTATCGCTTCGTGATCGACACCTCACGCTTGTAACGAGTCGCTCCGCGATTCGTTCGGGTCTTTACTCGTCCTCGTCCTCGTCCTCGTCCTCGCGAACGGTGCCGGCCAGCGGCCAACCGGCAGCGGCCAGTGTGGCAGCCACCCGTTGGATGTTCTCGGGCCCTGGGTCCTTGTGCGTTGTCTCGGTGATGAATTTGGCGATCTCTTCGCGGTCGATCGGCTCATCGCTGTCAGATTTCTTGGTGATCTTGTGGACCACCTCTTCAAGCTGTTCCTTGGTCAGTGGGGTGGCTTGCAACAATGCGAACAGGGCCACCTGGTCCGGCCCGGGGACTCCCTGCGGGTAGCCGACGTCCAGCCAGCGGATCACTGACCGGAGGAATTTGGCGTGCTTGTGAGAAGCGTGGGTTGAAGTCACCCCCCTAGTCTCACGGTGGGCAGCTGGTGTGGCGTCGCGCCGTAGCCACAATTCATATTCAGTTCACGACCTGAACATCTGGTGCTAGAAACCCCATCGTTTGTCCACGGGTGACGACCGACCGCTCCAGCCGTCGGCGTTCTCACTCGCTGAGCAAAGGTAGGCGCACCCTCCGGCGATGCTGACTGATGGCGTCGGGGTTACGCGGCACTAGGACCAAAC
Source organism: uncultured Actinomycetota bacterium (assembly GCA_963762625.1). Lineage (GTDB taxonomy): Bacteria > Actinomycetota > Actinomycetes > Mycobacteriales > Mycobacteriaceae > Mycobacterium. Next base: position 342,761 of record CAVXLB010000004.1, on the reverse strand, counting down.
CATGACCCTTGTGCCGAAGGCTTCGTCCGATGGCGTTCACCGGTCAACGCCCGACGAAGATGGGTCACGGGAGCCTTCCTCGCGTCGTTTTTCTCCATGCGACGATCAATCCGCCAGACCATGGTCGGGATTGCGAGCGCGGCAGCCACCAGCAGCAAAACGTCCCCGACGGCGATGACCACGATGATGCCGGCAAGGATCCAGAACGCGGCGGCGACTGTGTGGCGTTGTCCAACATGGTGCCCGCTGATCGTGGTGTGCCGCATGTCTGCCTCGCTGGAAGTCGAGTAACGCTTTGATATGTGCCTCCGCAACAACGCCTCAGCGTCGGGCGGGCTGCCCAATCTCGGGCGATGGTGACCTATTTCACTAAAGCCGATCAGCAAACGAAACGTTCAGACAAAGCGCTGTCCCTGGGAGGACCTTTCGCCGTGGCGCTGATTTGCGTTGTTGGGAACGGTCCAAAAACAGGTAGTCGACTACTCGTTTGGGATCGCACGCGGCGGCTTACTTTCAGGACAACCGCTCTACCCGGTGGTGCGTCGAGTCGGAGGACGACCATGGTGAATTTGGCAGTGTTAGAACCGGAGATCACTTCGGCTCTGATTCCCACCGGTGCGGGTCCGCCGCCGCCGCTACCAGCGGCAACGCATTTTCACAAGGCCACTGGTGAAATCATCCTTTCGGGCATAGGCTGGCACGCCCAGTCGCTCAGGTGGGTGGTGCCTAATGGCCAAGTTGGGTGAGTCTGCGATCGTTCTCGGCGCAAGCATGGGCGGCCTGCTCGCCGCCAGGGTGCTTTCCGAATTCTATGAGACGGTCACCGTGGTCGAGCGCGACGCGTTGCCCGACGACGCAGTGAATCGGCGGGGGGTTCCGCAAGGTCGCCATGTGCATGCCTTGCTTGGACGAGGTTCCCAGGTCCTAGCTGAGCTCTTTCCCGGGTTCCTTGACGACCTCGTTGCGGCCGGGGTCCCTGTGCTGGATTACACCGACCTGTCCGAGGCGTTCTCTTGTGTTGCCGGCCATCAGCTGGTGCGTAGTGGAGGGTTCAAAAACATCCCGCCCGCCTTTATCCCAAGCAGGCCATTGCTGGAGTGTCTTGTTCGGCGACGGGTGCGCGAAACGGCGAATATCACGTTTCTTGAGGATCATAACGTTCTCGATTTGACGTCGACCGGAGCACGGGATCGTGTAATCGGTGCGCGCGTGCGTTCTCGTGGCGCTGACAGTGAACGGGTGTTGACATCGGATCTGGTCGTAGACGCCACCGGTCGGGGTGCGCGAACACCGGCTTTCTTGGACGCCTTGGGCTACGGCCGCCCGCCTGAAATCCAAGTCGCTGTGCGTGTGGCCTATTCCAGTCAGCTGCTGCGGATCCCACCCGGCACGCTCAAGGAATTGATCGTCCTCGTCACTCCCGTCCCGGGCCGGCCCACCGCAATAGCGTTCGCCGGCTACGAGAACGACACCTGGATGTTCACCGTAGGCGGAATGGTGGGTCGCGAACCGCCGTCCGAGCCGGCCGAAATGCGTGCCTTCGCTGAGGGTTTGGTTCCGGCGCATGTTCTGGCGGCGATCAGTGCCGCTGAGCCGCTCACCGAAGTCTGTCGTTTTCGTTACCCCGAGAGTCGCTGGCGACGCTACGACAAGATGCGGCGGTTCCCCGCCGGTCTGCTGGTTCTCGGCGACGCAATCTGCAGCTTTAATCCCATCTACGGCCAGGGCATGACGGTGGCCGCCCTGCAGGCGCAGGCACTGCGCCAATGTCTAGACCGCGGCGCGAATGGCTTGGCGCGGCGATATTTCCGTGCTGCGGCGAAACCGATCGGGGTGGCTTGGCGATTCGCGGTTGGCGGTGATCTCAACCTGCCCGAGGTCGAAGGCCCCAGACCACTGTCGTTGCGTGTCGCCAATAGGTACGTCGACCTGGTTCAGACCGCCACCGAGTCCGACCTCGTCGTGGCCGAACAGTTCATCAAGGTCGTCGCACTCGTCGACCCGCCCATGCGGCTGTTGCGGCCGAAGATGATGATCCGCGTTGCGACCGCCAACCCGCGCCGTCGGCAACGCCGTCACCCAGCCATGGCGGCGAGCGAAAACCTCAGTGACCATCGAGGAAGCGTTGCCTGAGACAGACCGGGCCGCGCATGTAGACGAGCTATTGAACAGCCGTTGGGCCGCGAATGCTATTCAATTTGGCCTCCAGGAGGCCCGTGCTTCGGTGGCCCGACAGAGTCCGTGCGCAATTGATTAGCATGTTGGCCAATTCGTCGATACTGGGTTTGATTGAAGCGAGTCGCGAGGCTCGCTAGTGGGCTACGTTCGACCCCGAGGACAAATGGGCAGACAATTATTAGAGTGAGAGAGACGCTCGGTCCTTGCCCAGCGGAGGGATCGCGTGGATTGAAGTGAGCGGCTACTTCTGGGTGCCCGAGAAGCCCGATACGACGGTGTGGGGCGCGTTTGGGGCAGAGCGCGGACGTAAGCCCGAGGCGGTTCTTGCCGGCGGCTTGGTCAATGATCCACGGGTAAGATTGACCGGCGCCGGCGGTCGCGTCTTCACCTCTTCCGCTGCCGCGGCGGTCAAGGCTTTTCGGCCAATTACGCTGCAGGGCCAACTCGACACGGGCCCTGCCGTCACACTCGTCAACGCGTACAACCACGGCCGAGACGGCGCCTTCGGATCTCCATACTACAAAGCCGACTACGCCGTGTTGGGCGACCGCCACGTGAGCGGTATCGATCAGCTATTCAGCAACATCCGATTCCGCTTTGGTGATCCCTACTGGCTAGCCCACCTTCGGGAAACCAGGGCCAGTGCCGTCGACAGCGACGGTTCCGCACTGAGCGTCGAAACGTCTGACGATGGCAACTGGCTGATGTATACCGCCGCGGTCCCGGCTACACTGCCGCGACTTAAAAACAGAGTGGTGTTGGGTTGCCTGGCGCTAGCCGAATTGGCGCTGGACCAGGATTTCGCCGTCCGGGATACGCACGTGCGCATCAATCACGGCGATCGTTGGCTTAGCGTCCACGGACCCGGGTCTGACACGCCCCCGAACGAGTTCGACGCCGACACATTGTTGCCACGGGAGCAACTCACCCTCGAGCGGTTCGCGAAATGGATCCCGTTCAACGACGCACTGGACGGACTTGCCTCCGTGGTGGCTCGCCCGATCAAGGCGCCTCTGCAGACTCAGGTTCTCGTACTTGCACCCCTAGTCGAAGCGTTGCATCGCCGGATGCCCAAGATTTTTGAGCAGTCGAAATTCGCAAGCGCATCACCCAGCGTGTTGAAGCGGATCACAGAAGCCGCCCGCCGCGCCGCGAGATACCCGGCCACTGGTAAACGGAACCTGGACCCTCAGCAGGTCCACGTTGCGTTGATGAGCGCGCTCTCCCACTTTGATGATGTCGACTACGTGCAGCGTGCCACCGATGTGGTCACGAAGGTCTGTGCTGTGATACCGGAGATCGTGGAATCGGTGGCTGATCTGCCGGAGTGCCTAACGAAAGCCCGCGATGAGATGGCTCACCGATCGCCGCTCGACGAGGAAAAAGAGCCGTTCGAGGTTCGGTATCTCCGTTGGTCAGTCGTCGCCACCGTCACGCCGTGGCTGTTGCGGGGCCTGCTTCTGCTCGAGGCTGGCATCGATCCGAGCGTCCTGCACGATCGGCACCTGGCGTATGGCGACTTTCTCTCCTTCCGGGCCGAAATCGCCCAATTTATCGGCGAACTCGGCTGGGAGCTGCCCTCGCCCAGTTAGCAGCAGCCCCGACGGCCCCCAATTCCGCGCTGGACGTGCGCTCATTGCCACCACCCATGAACTGCGGCTTTAGAAGTCCCAGTCCTCGTCTTCGGTGTTGACGGCCTGGCCGATCAGGTAGGACGACCCCGAGCGGGAGAAGAAGTCGTGGTTCTGCTCCGGCACCTGATCAGGCCGCCAAAGGCGCGCTGAACGCCAGTTTCACTGGAAGCACGAAATCATCGGGATGCACTTTTTAAGTGAATGGTATGTATCCATGTTTAGGGCATTCCGCAGAGGTTTGGGCGAGCGTACGGTCCGCTGCATGCCGGTGCGTTACGTCGATGCGAATAAGAAGCATGGCCTCTTGCATGACGCCAACGTCCGCTTCGCGCGCACCCGTCTAGGACTGGCTTTAAGTCTCCGTTTCTTCCCTCGCATCGACCCGTGGTTGTCCCGCGCCACGGGCGGGCGTTACCCCGCAGTACTGGGCGGCATGGTTCCAGCCCCGCTCATGACCACTGGGGCCAAGTCGGGTCAGCCGCAAGAGGTCCAGCTCACTTACTTCCACGATGGACGCGATCCAATCCTGATCGCCTCATATTGCGGAGGACCCAAACACCCGCAGTGGTACTACAACTTGAAGGCATACCCCGAATGCCAATTTGGGGATGAGAGATTTGTGGCGAAAGAGGTCACCGACTCCGACGAGTATGCACGCCTGTGTCGACTGGCCGAGCAGGTCTACACCGTGCACACCGACTATCGCGTCACGACGGCGGCGGTCGGCCGCCACATTCACCTTTTCCGACTCAAGGCGCAATAGCGACATCACAGCACACGTTGGGCATTACGCCGCGCCCTCAACTCATCAACAAAATCACCAGCGCCAGACCCAACAGCGGCCTGACCGACCAGCGCGACCATGATTGCGCGCAACTCGCGGGATAACGACGCGAGTCCCATCGTGCCCGAAGTCGAAAGTTGCCGCGCCAACGCCAAAGCCTGCCGGCCCGGGAAATCCTTTCGTAACACGTTACTGCGCAACATAATTCACTCGAAAAAGTTGTTGCAACACATGCGATTCCGTGGCGTTTTTCAGGGAGGGAAACCTGTCCCGACAGGTAGTCGCCAGGTTGATCGCGACTCAGGGATGTCGACCCTCCCCTGCTGGGTCGCCTCCCAACAACAATCGCGGCTCAGTAGCAGCAGGCGCTAACGTGCGCTGGACTTTGCCTTCCCGGTGGATCACCTTGCCGCCAGCACTCAAACCGAACGACTGGGTGAAGCTGTGGCTCGGTGTGTCGGGAAGCAGGCTGTACATGCTGTTGGCAGCTTCCACCGTCTTGTAGGTCCAATCGACGCATGGCGGCTCGGTGTTCAGCACCGACATCAGGTTGGAGGCGGTGTAGGTCATGGTGCCCGCGCCGGAGGCGAGCGTGGTGGTGGCGCCGTTGATGTCGCCCACGAAGTTGAGCTGGAAGGCGACGATGGGCGCTAGGTCCTCAGCGGGCCTGTTGCTGAACGAGATTGTATTGTTGCCGACCGTGTTGCCGTGGTTGTCGATCACCACAAAGGTCGCGCCGGTGATGTTGTCGACCGCGTCGTTCAGCAGAGTCATGATGATCTGGTATCCGGCAGGCAGCGTATTGCTTGGCAGGTCGGCCAGCCATTCGAAGATGTTGATCACCTGTTGTTGTTTGCTATGCCAGTTGTCCACCCCGCACGTCAGGCTGGGTGAACTGCTGTTGGGGATGAGCAGCACCACATACTGCTGCGCACCATCGTATTCACCGCTAGCCGAGTACGCGTTGATCTGAAAACCGAAGCCGTTGGTGCCGGTGATATCGGTGTCCACGATGATGTGGACCGAGAGCCCCAGCAGGTGGTTGCACGGGGTAATCACGGGAAGGCCGATACCCGGGCGGCGCTCCAACGCAGCGCGAGCACGGACCACCCACGGGCCTGGGCTATACAGGAAGTAATTCGAATTGCTGCCCAGCCCGGCCGCGGGAATAGCCGCATATGGGCCGCCGCTATTGAGCGCCGCGCTGATGCCGTTGCGGCCGAAGTTCCCCCAGCCCCAGTTCGGCGAAATAGGCCGGGGGTAGCCGGCATCCACCGTGCCTGCACCTTCATCGGCGCGCGTGACCCGAATGTACTGATCGCGAGAAAAGAAATAGCAGCGCGACCCGCTATAGAGCGCAGCATCAATGCCATTGGCGCCGAATGAGCCCCAGCCCCACACCGAGATCGGTCGTGGATACCCGGCGTCCACCGTGCCCGGGCCAGTCTCGCCGCGAGTCACACGAATGTATTCCTTGCCCGAAAAGAAATAGCACTTCGAGTTGCTGTACAGCGCGGCATCGATGCCATTGGCACCAAACACGCCCCAACCCCAGTTGGGTGCAATCGGACGCGGGTAACCTGGATCGATCGTGCCTGGCCCGGTCACCCCGCGCGTGACCCGGATGTATTCGTCACCTGCGAAGAAATAACACTTCGAGCCGCTATACAGCGCGGCATCGATACCGTTGGCACCGAACGAACCCCAGCCCCAGTTGGGCGAAATCGTCCTCGGATAGCCCACGTCCACGACGCCCGGCCCCGTGTCGTCGCGGGTTACCCGGATGTATTGATTGGCGGAAAAGAAATAGTCATACACAGCAAGCTCCAAGGTCGCATCTTTGTTTTCCACACCCCGACCAACCTGCATGGAGAGCTTCCCGTGTCGACAGCCCCGTAGTCGGGCGGTATGGAGCCGTAAGCATTCGACAGCGATCCCCTTGCAATGGGCAAGCCAGCGGTCCGCTCAGCGGACCGACCTCGCCCGCGTCGCTGGCGCCGCATTCGGATCCGGCCACCTCGTGATGTCAATGAGCGCCCGCGCCTGCGATGTCGGATCCGTACCGTTCCCGATCCGCGACCTGGCGGTCGCCACCGCGATGGTCCCGTGTCGGTCGACGACGACCTTGAAGCGGTTGCGACCGCGTTGGATAACGCTTGTTCTCGCGAAAATGTGGGCAAAATGTGGGCACGGGGTGGTCACGAGCGGTTAAAGCGGCCTGCGGATACGGTTGCTGACCCGGCTAACCGAGCCGTCGGAGATACGGCTGACCGGGGAATTCAGAAGTCCCAGTCCTCGTCTTCGGTGTTGACGGCCTTGCCGATCACGTACGACGACCCGGACCCGGAGAAGAAGTCGTGGTTCTCGTCGGCGTTGGGCGACAGCGCCGAAAGAATCGCCGGGTTCACGTCGGTCTCGTCGCGCGGAAACAGTGCCTCGTACCCGAGGTTCATCAACGCCTTGTTGGCGTTGTAGCGCAGGAACTTCTTGACGTCTTCGGTCAGCCCGACTTCGTCGTAGAGATCTTGCGTGTACTCAACCTCGTTGTCGTAGAGCTCGAAAAGCAGCTCGTAGGTGTAGTCCTTCAGCTCGGCACGCCTGATGTCATCGACCAGCGCCAAGCCGCGCTGGTATTTGTAGCCGATGTAGTAGCCGTGCACGGCTTCGTCGCGGATGATCAGCCGGATCATGTCGGCGGTGTTGGTCAGCTTTGCCCGGCTCGACCAGTACATCGGCAGATAGAACCCGGAATAGAAGAGGAAGCTTTCCAACAACGTGGACGCCACCTTGCGCTTGAGTGGCTCGTCACCCTTGTAGTACTCCATCACGATCTCGGCTTTGCGCTGCAGGTTGGTGTTCTCCTCCGACCAGCGGAAGGCATCGTCGATCTCAGCAGTCGAGCACAGTGTGGAGAAGATCGAGCTGTAGCTCTTGGCGTGCACGGACTCCATGAACGCGATGTTGGTATAGACGGCTTCCTCGTGCGGTGTGAGCGCATCGGGAATCAGGCTGACAGCCCCGACCGTGCCCTGAATGGTGTCCAGCAGCGTCAGCCCGGTGAACACCCGCATTGTCAGTTGCTTCTCATTGGCGGTGAGCGTTCCCCACGATGGGAGATCGTTAGACACCGGCACCTTCTCGGGCAGCCAGAAATTGCCCGTCAGCCGGTCCCAGACCTCGGCATCCTTGTCGTCTTGCAGCCGGTTCCAGTTGATCGCCGAGACGCGGTCAATCAGTTTCATTTTTTCGGACACCAGAACCCCACTTCACCAGCCGGTTTGCCTGCGGTACTCAAGCTCCAGACACTACCCCTGGGGTCCGACAACGCGAAGCAACACAAGGGATTGTGTTTGCGTGTCGTGAGCCAGTAGTCGGTCTGCGTCAGTCCAGTCCGGCGTGCCGCAGGGTGTGGGTGAGGCCGTCTTCCAGGGCACTCAGCGCGATGTCGGTAAGGCGACTCAGCTCATCGATGTCCTGTTCGCCTTTGCTCATCCACGCCTCCAGCGAGGCGAACACCGCGGTGGCCAAACTGTGCGCCGCGATGTCGGCGATCATGGCGCCGTCGGCGTTGGGCCTAGAGCGTTGATGGATGAAGCGCTGGATCTCTTCGGCGAGCTGATCCCGCATCCGTCGAATGTGGCTGGTGATGATGTCCGCGTCGAGGTCGCGCGACCGAATCGTCGCGGCCTCACGGACCATCCGAAAGTCAAATGGAAACGCGTCCACGGCCTTACGCACCGACGCGGTGATGGGCTCCCCGTGCGGACGCATGGCCAACGCGCGAGCAAACCACTCAAAGCCGATGTCGTAATCCGCGAAGATCACCGCGTGCTTAGACGGGAAATGCCGATAAAAGGTTCGCTCGGTGACCCCAACGTCGGCGGCGATGTCGGCAACGCTCGTTTTATGCACGCCGTCGGCGACAAAGCGTGTCATCGCCGCCTGTTGTAGCGCCTGACGTGTGCGCCGGCCACGAGATTCCACGGTGCCAGCACACACCAAATGTCAGCATTGACGCAAATATGTCACCTGTGACATGGTGCGGTCAGGCACTCGATCACCACCGGATTCGGGAGGAAGGTCAGCAGCATGGCCGACTACGACGCAATCATCATCGGGGCAGGCCACAACGGCTTGGTTGCCGCGAATGTGCTGGCCAAGGGCGGCGCCAAGGTGCTGGTCCTAGAACGGGCGCACTTCCTCGGCGGGATGGCAGCGACCCGGGAACTCTTCGACGGATACAAGCACAGCGTCGGTGCATGGGCGGTGTTGATCTGGCGGCAGGAGATGACCGAGCGCTTGGAGCTCACCCAGTGGGGCTTCGAGCTGATGGATCAGTGGACGTCCACCTGTACGTTCGGCGACGCCGAGGACACCCCGTTTGTGATGTACAACGACCTCGAACGGATGGGACGTCATCTCCTCGAGGATCACGGACCCGAGGTCGCGACGGGCCTTGGCGGTTTGTTCGCACACATCGGCCGATTCGCCCCGTATTTCGTCGATTCGGCGTTCGGTCCGCCGCCCGACATCATCGAAGTGATCGCGTCCCAGCCCACGCGTGAGGACCGCCACGATTTCGCCCAGATGTGGTACGGCAGCACCATGGACACGGTCCGCCGTTTCCTGAAGCCCGACCAGGGCCGCTGCATCCAGGGCTCGCTGGCGGCGATGTCCATCGATGCTTTCGACGGCGGCCCGTGGACGCCCGGCTCGAATGCGTCGACGCTGTACCACTACCTGATCGGCGGCGGCAACGTCGAATACATCATGCCGCGCGGCGGCATCGGCTCGCTGAGCACGGCGCTGTGCCGTCGCGCTGAATCGCTGGGCGCCGAGGTTCAGATGAAGCAGCACGTCAAGGAGATCCTGATCACCGAAGGACGCGCAACCGGAGTCCAATTGCGTGACGGCACAACGATTTCTGCGGAGACGGTGCTCTCCTCGCTCGACCCGTACACCACGTTCGTGAATTTGGCCGGCGCGCAGAACTTTCCGCCCGACTACATTCGCAAGATCAAGGAGATCAACTTCAACCTGGGCTACATTCAGGCCCATCTGACGATTGACCAGGCCCCGCGATGGATCGACCGGCTCCAGCCTTACATGCAGGACAACGGGCAGTGGTGCCCCACGGTCGCCTACGCGCCTTCGCCGGAGTACATCAGCGACGCATGGGAGCAATACCGCAAGGGACAGCTTCCCGACGCCCCGCCCACCTATCTGTACATTCCCAGCATGGTCGACTCGTCGCTGGCGCCCGAAGGTAAACACAGTGCGACCATCTTCACCCCGTACTTTCCCACCGGACTGGACGCCGACGAAAACCGAAGCTGGAAAGAGCAATACGCCGACACCTGCGTGCAGATCTTCGACACATACGCACCGGGGTTCGCCGACTCCGTGACCAACCGGGTCGTCTTCTCCAACCGGTACTTCGGCAGCACCTTCAGCGCGCACGCGGGTGATTACTCGCATGGCCTGCTGCAGCCCAATCAGCTGTGGACCGGCCGCGTCGTCGAGGGCGAGGACAAGTTCGCCACGCCCGTCGACGGGCTCTACCTGTGTGGCCAGTGCACCCACCCCGGCCCGGGGGTGACGGGCATCCCCGGCTGGAACGGCGCTGAGGCGGCACTCGAGCATCTCAACGCGCGAGTGTCGTAACCGCCGGAAGAATTTTGGTCTCAACCCTCACTCGGGCTGGACCGGCAGCAGGCCGATGACGGTCTCGAGGAGCTGCTCGGCGGCGGTTTGCCACTTGTCCCAGACGAAGTGGCCACTCAACTCGAAGCCCATGATGCCGTGGCCGCCGCCCACTCCAACGCTACGGCGTAGACCCCTATGCAGAACCAGGTGGTTTATGTACCATTTGGTACATGATTACAAAAGACAGTGTCGAGATCGACGCGCCGGCCCAACTGGTGTGGGAGGTCTTCAGCGACGTCGAGCACTGGCCAGATTGGACTGCGTCGGTGACTTCGCTGCTCGCGCACGATGGAGCCGGTCTGGACATCGGCAAACGATTCACGATCAAGCAGCCCGGCATGCAGAAGCTCGTGTGGAAGGTCACCGAGATCGACGCTGGCTCGTCCTGGACGTGGGTGCAACGCTCTCCCGGTGCGCTGGTGACCGCTCGTCACTGGGTCATCGCCCGACCCGGCGGCCGCACCCTGGTGCGCCAGCAACTCGACCAGCGCGGTGTACTCGGCGCCCTCGTCGGGCGTCTGATCGCCAAGAAGACCAAGCGCTTCCTCGAACTCGAGGCCCAAGGACTCAAGGCCCGCTCTGAGGACCTCAGCCGGGCCAATGGCCCGCAGTCCTGACCTGGACCGGCGCCGGCAACTGCTCGATGCACTGATCGAGGAGTTCGCCGCAGGCGGCATCGGCGATCGGTCGCTGCGCGACGTCGCCGCCGCCGTCGGCACCAGTCACCGAATGCTGCTGCACCACTTTGGATCTCGCGAGGATTTGATCCTAGCCATCGTCGAGGGAGTCGAGCGCCGCCAGATGGGCCTGCTGGGTAAGCTGCCCACGGATCCGGCCGAAGGGTTTGCCGCCATGTGGGCGGATCTGCATCGACCCGAACTGCGAAACTTGGAACGCCTCTTCTTCGAGTGCTACGCCCGCGCCGCTCAGGGCGAGAAACCGTTCGACCGCATGGTCCCTGGCGCGGTCAGTGGCTGGCTCACCGAGGTCGAAGCCGTCGCGGACGGTGCATTTGATCCCGCGATAGCCAGGCTTGGGCTCGCTGTCACCCGGGGCCTACTGCTGGATCTCGTGGCCACCAACGACGACGCCGGCGTGGACGCGGCCGCGAAGGCCTTCACCCAGCTGCTGAGCCGCTGGCCGTAACCTCGCGCCGGGCGCCAGCGGCCTTACCCACGCCGAAGAATTGGTATTCGTCGCGCTGGACCGAGCGCGTCGCCATCCAGTACTGCCAGGTGTATCCACTCCACAGCACGGTGTTCTTACCGTGTTCGTCGAGATACCAGCTGGCACACCCACCGGTGTTCCACACCGAGTCGGTCAGGTTGCGTTGCAGTTCGTCGTTGAAGCGGTCCTGCGCCGCGCGGGTCGGCGCCAGCGCCTGCGCGCCCAGCTTGTCGCACTTTTTGATCGCGTCTGCGACGTAATGGATTTGAGATTCGATCATGAACACCACCGAGTTGTGTCCCAGCCCGGTATTGGGTCCCAGCAGAAAGAACAGGTTGGGCACGTCGGCGACGGTGATCCCCCGGTGCGCACCGATGCCTTCGCGGTTCCAGCGATCCACCAGGTCCTCGCCGCGCTGACCTTTGATCTGCACATAGGTGTAGGAGTCGGTGACATGGAAGCCAGTGGCGTACACGATCACGTCCGCTTTCCGCGAGACCTCACCGCCGGTCCCGTCGGCCGTCACGATCCCGTCGGGCGTTATTCGGCTGATGTGGTCGGTGATCAATTGGGTCTTCGGGTCCGCGACCGCGCGGTAATAGGTGGTGGAGTTCAGGATTCGCTTGCAACCGATGCGATAGTCCGGGGTCAGCTTGCGGCGCAGGGCGCGGTCCTTAACCGACCGGCGAATATTGTATTTGGCGTAGGCCTCGATGATCTTCAGCGCATTCGGCCGCTTGGTCATGCCGAACGCCAGAGCCTCCTGTGCCCAGTAGATACCGACGCGCGTCAGCGCACGCAGTCCCGGGACGTTCTGCATAGCCCGGCGCAATCCCACCGGGATGTCGGGGTTGCTGCGCGGCACCACCCACGGCGGGGTGCGTTGGTAGAGCTGAAGTTCGGCCACCTGCCCGACGATCTCCGGCACGATCTGGATCGCGCTGGCGCCAGTCCCGATGATCGCCACCCGCTTGCCGGTCAGATCGACGCTGTGATCCCACTGTGCGGAATGGAAAGCGGGGCCTCCAGCATCCGAGAATTCCTCACGACCCTCGATGTCCGGGAAGGACGGGATGTGCAACGCACCCGCACCCGAGACCAGGAACTGAGCGACGTACTCGCTCCCGTCGGTGGTGAACACATGCCAGCGGTATTCGTCGTCGTCCCAGTACCCACGGTCGACCAGGGAATTGAACTCGATGTATCGGCGCAGCCCGTATTTCTCGGTAACGCCTTTGAGGTACTCCCAGATCTCGGGCTGGTACGAGAACGGGTTCTTCCAGTCCGGCTTGGGCTCGAAGGAATACGAGTACAGGTGCGACGGGATGTCGCAGGCGCAACCGGGGTAGCTGTTGTCCCGCCAGGTGCCGCCGATGTCCTCGGCCTTCTCCAAGATGACGAAGTCCACGCCCTGCTGCTGTAGCGCGATGGCCATACCCAGACCAGAGAATCCGGTCCCGATGATGACGGCGCGGGTGTGGACCGGGGCCTTGGAGGCCTCTTGCTCCACCTGAGTCACGGTGGTGACATCAGTCATCGTGATCGCTCCTCCTATCGGCGCCGGCGCATCCTTACCTCCGCAGCCGGCCCACGCGAATACCCAGTACCCAGAGTATCGGATAAAACGAATGTTATAAATGGCCAGACGTTAGTCAGCTGGCGGCGGGGCTGCTCGGCAGCACGTTGTGGATCGGCTGGTCAGGATCCAGCGTGATGCCGAGCGTCTCGGCCGTGCCGACGATTACCGCCAGCATGATGGTCGTCAGATGGGCGACGAATTGCTCGCGCCCCATGCGCCGCGGGCTGTCGGAGTCTGGGCCCAACCACCACTCCGTGGCCGACGCGGCCGATCCGAAGGCCGCGTGCGCGGCCAGCTCCAGCGCCGCGTGATCCAGCGCCATCTCGCGCAGCTCATTATCGAACATGTCAGCCATGGCCAGCGTGATCTCGCGGCCCTCGTTGAGGGTCGCAATGGTCGAGTCGGAGGTGCCCCCCGACGTGGCCTGAATAAACACGCGCAGCACGTTCGGGTGCTTGTCGACGAGGTTGACGTACTCCTCGACGCTGCGCCGGACGACCTCCCGGGCCGAATCGGTTTGCAGGTCGAGCGACGGGAAGATCGCCGCCCACAGCATGTCGCGCAGGCTTTCCCCGATCGCCTTGAACAGGTCGGACTTGTCGTGGAAATGCCGGTAGATCTTGGGCTTGGCGGTGCCGGCCTCTTCGGCGATTTCCCGCACGCTGAGCTCGGGGCCCAGGCGGTCGATAGCGCGGAACGCCGCCTCGACGATTTCGCCGCGCACCTTCTTGCGGTGTTCGCGCCAACGCTCGCTGCGCGCGTCGACCTTCACCCCGGGTTTCACGCTGGGGTGGGGTCGGGGAATTCTCACCACGCTAAGCACTTTACGCGCTGCATTCGCTGACCTGGGCAGACTGGGTATTCCGCGGGACTCGCGTCGCGCGCGGCCCTACAGCATGCAGGACACGCAACCCTCGACCTCGGTGCCTTCCAGCGCCATCTGCCGCAGCCGGATGTAGTACAGCGTCTTGATTCCCTTGCGCCAGGCGTAGATCTGCGCCTTGTTCACGTCGCGAGTGGTGGCGGTGTCTTTGAAGAACAACGTCAGCGAAAGCCCTTGGTCCACATGCTGGGTGGCCGCGGCGTAGGTGTCGATGATCTTCTCGTAACCGATCTCGTAGGCATCCTGGTAGTACTCCAGGTTGTCGTTCGTCAGATACGGCGCCGGGTAGTAGGCGCGGCCGATCTTGCCTTCCTTGCGGATCTCGATCTTGCTCGCCACCGGGTGGATCGAGCTGGTCGAGTGGTTGATATAGCTGATCGACCCCGTCGGCGGGACGGCCTGCAGGTTCTGGTTGTAGATGCCGTGCTGCTGCACCGACTCCTTGAGTCGCTGCCAATCCTCTTGCGACGGAATGCGGATGCCCGCCTCGGCGAACAGTTCCCGGACCCGCACGGTGGCCGGCTCCCAGACCTGCTCGGTGTACTTGTCGAAGAATTCACCAGAGGCGTACTTCGACTTCTCGAAGCCGCCAAACCTGCTACCCCGCTCAATCGCAATGCGATTCGACGCACGCAGCGCATGGTAAAGCACCGTGTAGAAGTAGATGTTGGTGAAGTCGACACCTTCTTCGGATCCATAGTGGATGCGTTCGCGGGCCAGGTAGCCGTGCAGGTTCATCTGGCCGAGACCGATGGCGTGGGACTCGTTGTTGCCCTGCTCGATCGAGGGCACCGACCAGATGTGCGTATGGTCGCTCACCGCTGTCAACGCACGGATAGCCACCTCGATGGTCTGCGCAAAGTCCGGCGAGTCCATGGTCTTGGCGATGTTCAGCGACCCGAGGTTGCAGGAGATGTCCTTGCCGACCTTGGAGTAGGTCAGGTCCTCATTGAACAACGAGGGTGTGGACACCTGCAGGATCTCCGAGCACAGGTTCGAGTGGGTGATCTTGCCGGCGATAGGGTTGGCCCGGTTTACCGTGTCCTCGTACATGATGTACGGGTAGCCGGACTCGAACTGCAGCTCGGCCAGCGTCTGGAAGAACTCGCGCGCTTTGATCTTGGTCTTACGGATGCGCGCGTCGTCCACCATTTCGTAGTACTTCTCGGTCACCGAGATGTCGGCGAAAGCCACACCGTAGACCCGCTCGACGTCGTAGGGCGAGAACAGATACATGTCGTCGTTGTTCTTGGCCAATTCGAAGGTGATGTCGGGAATCACCACGCCCAGGCTCAGCGTCTTGATCCGGATCTTCTCGTCGGCGTTCTCCCGCTTGGTGTCCAGAAAGCGGTAGATGTCGGGGTGATGAGCGTTCAGGTACACCGCACCGGCGCCTTGACGCGCACCCAGCTGATTGGCATAGGAGAACGAGTCCTCGAGCAGCTTCATGATCGGGATCACACCGGAAGACTGGTTCTCGATGTTCTTGATCGGTGCCCCGTGCTCGCGAATGTTACTCAGCAGCAACGCGACTCCCCCGCCGCGCTTGGAAAGCTGCAGTGCCGAGTTGATCGATCGCCCGATCGACTCCATGTTGTCCTCGATGCGCAGCAAAAAGCAGCTCACCGGTTCGCCGCGCTGTTTCTTGCCCGAGTTCAAAAACGTCGGGGTGGCCGGCTGGAACCGGCCGTCGATGATCTCGTCGACAAGCTTTTCGGCCAGTCCGGTGTCGCCGGCCGCCAACGTGAGCGCAACCATGCAGACGCGGTCCTCGAAGCGCTCCAGATAACGCTTCCCGTCGAACGTCTTCAGCGTGTAGGAGGTGTAGTACTTGAACGCGCCGAGAAACGTCGGGAATCGGAACTTCTTGGCATAGGCGCGGTCCAGCAGCGTCTTGACGAAGTTGCGTGAGTACTGGTCGAGAACCTCACGCTCGTAGTAGTTCTCGCGGATCAGGTAGTCGATCTTCTCGTCCTGATTGTGGAAGAACACCGTGTTCTGGTTGACGTGCTCGAGAAAGTACTGGCGCGCCGCTAGCACGTCCTTTTCGAACTGAATCTTGCCGTCCGCGTCGTACAGATTCAGCATCGCATTCAGCGCGTGGTAATCAAGTTCCGCCGGACCCCCCGAAAGGGGAGCGTGCGCGCCGGTGGTTACATGCTCTGCAGTGACGGTTGGTGGCACGTCTGTTCCTTCCAGAAGTCTGTGAGCCCCGCGCGGACGGCATCCACGTCGTCCGGGGTTCCCATCAGTTCAAAGCGGTAGAGGTAAGGGACGCCGCATTTGCGGGAGATCACGTTGCCCGCATAAGCGAACTCGGCGCCGAAGTTGTTATTGCCCGCAGCGATGACACCGCGAATCAACGACCGGTTGTGCTCGTTGTTCAAGAAGGCGATGACCTGTTTGGGGACGTAGCCGCCGGCGTCCGGGTCGGGGCCGTTGGCGTGGCCGCCGCCGTACGTCGGCAACACCAGCACATACGGCTCGCGGACCTCGATACGACCATGCAGCGGTATCCGCGTGGCCGGAACACCCAGCTTCTGTACAAAGCGGTGGGTGTTCTCCGACACGCTGGAGAAATAGACCAGGCTGCGCGACTGCACCGCAACCTCCTTACCTATCGTCTACCCGCTACGCGCTCATCGCGGCGCCGGCGAGCGCCTTGATGCGATCGGGCCGGAAACCCGACCAGTGGTCGTTTCCGGCTACCACCACGGGAGCCTGCAGGTAGCCCAGTGCCATCACGTAGTCGCGCGCCTCGGCGTCGAGGGTGATGTCGACCTTCTCGTAGGCAGTGCCCTGCTTGTCCAGTGCCTTGTAGGTGGCGCTGCACTGTACGCATGCGGGCTTGGTGTACACGGTGATGGTCATCTGGAGCCGCTCCTTTGCGGGAAGTTGCGGAAATTGTTAACGACTGGCAACTACTTGATCACTACGTTTCAGCGGTGCGGCAAGGCCCTAAATTCCCGTCATACGGCTCTGGGGTCGAAACGGCCTTGCTTCGACACCTTCAAGCCGATTCCGGGAAGTCCACCAGGCCCGGCTGGCTTGATGGACCTGGGATCTGCCGGCGGACGAAACACTACACCTAGTGGCTGACAAGATCACGAGCTACAACATGTTCTGAATAACAATTCTGAAATTCGCTGGTCGTGAGCCTCGTCATGCACGCACTCCCGGCGTGTCGCGGCTCACAGCGCTCGCTGGTTATGGTCACGCGTCCCGGTATATCAGCGACCACCGACAACGCCGCCGCCAGCTTCCCGGCCGCTGGCCGTCAGCAAAGCCGCCAGCGGTCAGGCCGGCGGCTTTGACTATTCATTTCTCAAGGTACTGCCGATGACCAGCGAGTGAGTCAGCTCACTTCAGCGACGAGCTTGCCGACAATGTCGCGCACATTCGCCGAGAGCTCAGCGTGCTGCGCGGGAGCCTTGCCTTCCAAGGTTTGGAACGGCACCGAAAGCTTGATCGACTCGACCACGCGCGCACCGGCAATACCGAATGACTTGCGAGTCTCGTCGTGCGCCCACACCCCTCCGTACTGGCCCATGGCCCCGCCGACAACGGCCAACGGCTTGCCCCTCAACGCGCCGTTGCCGAACGGGCGAGACAGCCAGTCGATGGCGTTCTTGACGACCGCGGGAATGCTGCCGTTGTACTCCGGGGTGACCACCAGAGCGGCGTCCGCCTCGGCCGCTGCGGCACGCAGTGCGGCTACCGGGGCAGGTTCGTCGCCTTCCGCTCCGACCGCGGGGTCGATTTCCTCGTTGTAGAACGGCAACTCCCCCAGCCCATCGAAGACCGTCACGGTGACGCCGTCGGGGGCCACCTCTGCGGCCAGCTCGGCGATCTGGCGGTTGATCGACGCCGCGCGCAAGCTTCCCACTAATGCCAGGACTTTGATGTTCGTGTTCGACATGTCCCCGTTCCCTTCGCTGGTTGATCTACATCCTTGCACGACCAAACCGGACTATAGTCCGCTTTATTCCAATCAAGCTAAAGTGCAAGGGTGAGCGGCGTGCAGCGGTTAGGTGAGTTGCCACTGCTCGCTCCGCAAGGGCCCCCTCAAGAACGAGGTGACGCGGCCCGCAATCGCGCACTTTTACTGGAAGCGGCCCGCAGCCTGGTCGCCAAGCGCGGCGCGGACGCCGTCACCATGGACGACATCGCCGCGGCCGCCGGCGTCGGCAAAGGCACGCTGTTCCGTCGGTTCGGCAGCCGCGCCGGCTTGATGATGGTGCTGCTCGACGAAGACGAACGGGCCAATCAGCAGGCATTTCTGTTCGGTCCGCCACCACTGGGACCCGATGCGCCACCAATCGATCGGCTGGTGACGTTCGGCAGGCAGCGGATCTGCTTCGTTCACACCCATCACGCGCTGCTGTCGGAAGCCAACCGCGATCCGCAGAGCCGTTACAACGCGCCGGCCATGGTGCAACGCATACATGTGCGGGTGCTCCTGCAGGCGGCTCACACCACCGGTGATCTCGATTTCCAGACCGATGCCCTGCTGTCGCTCCTCGACGCCGACTACATCGAGCATCAGCTCAACGAGGGCGGCCACACCCTGCAGACGTTGGGCGATGCGTGGGAGAGTCTGGCACGCAAGCTGTGCGGGCGGTGAACCGGGAGCGGATGCCCTTGCCTGAGCCGACCCCGAACTGGGTCCTGCACGTCGACCTCGACCAGTTTCTCGCCTCGGTCGAACTGCGCCGTCACCCCGACCTGGCCGGACTGCCGGTCATCGTCGGCGGCAACGGCGATCCCACCGAACCTCGAAAGGTGGTCACGTGCGCCTCGTACGAGGCCCGCGAGTTCGGGGTGCACGCGGGCATGCCGTTACGCGCCGCCGCGCGCCGCTGCCCCGACGCCACCTTTCTGCCATCAGATCCAGCCACCTACGACGAGGCGTCCGCGCAGGTAATGGGGTTGCTGCGCGATCTGGGACACCCACTCGAGGTGTGGGGCTGGGACGAGGCGTATATCGGACTAAACGCGGAAATCGGACTAAACGCGGAAATCGGACTAAACGCGGAAATCGGACCAAACGCGGAAATCGGACTAAACGCGGAAATCGGACCAAACGCGGAAATCGGCGTGGCGGCCGATCCCATCGAACTCGCCGAACAGATCCGGACCGTCATCTCGTCGGAGACCGGGCTGTCCTGCTCGGTCGGCATCAGCGACAACAAGCAGCGCGCCAAGGTCGCCACCGGCTTCGCCAAACCGGCCGGGATTTTTACGCTCACCGACGCGAACTGGATGACCGTGATGGCTGCCCGCCCAGTCGACGCGCTGTGGGGGGTAGGGCCCAAGACAGCAAAAAGGCTTGCAGCCCTGGGAATAACGACAGTCTGGGATCTTGCACACAGCGACGCCGAGTTGCTGACGTCCACGTTCGGCCCGCGCACCGGCCTGTGGCTACTGCTACTCGCCAAGGGCGGCGGCGACACCCGCGTCAGCGCAGAGCCATGGGTGCCGCGCTCACGCAGCCACGTCGTCACTTTTCCGCGCGACCTCACCGGCCGGCCCGAAATGGAATCGGCAGTAACGGAGTTGGCTCTGCAAGCACTGGATGACGTGTTGGCGGAAGCGCGGATCGTTACCCGGGTGGCGGTGACCGTGCGCACCGCCACGTTTTACACCCGAACCAAGATCCGCAAGCTGGCCGCGCCTACCACCGACCGCGACGCCATTACCACTGCCGCCCTGAACGTCCTGGACCTCTTCGAGTTGGACCGACCCGTCCGGTTGCTCGGGGTGCGACTCGAGCTCGAGATGCCCAGGTAGCTGTCCGAGTCAGCCGAGGGTCGAACGCGGCTTGGGCCGAAGTGCGCGCGTGAACAACACGTTGACTTGGCGCATCGCCACGCTGTACGGCCACCAGGCCAACCGTTTGAATGCATAAAGCGCTCGGATGTCTGGTGACGTGTAAATGAGGTACCGGTTCTTCGCGACCCCGGCCAAGATCTTCTCGGCCGCTTTCTCTGGCGATATGGCGTGGCCGCTGAAGCGGTCGACCCAGCGGTTGACCCTGGGGTCCTCGCGGTCGACGCCGGCGATCTCGACCGTGTCGACCAACGGCGTCTGCACGGCGCCCGGCACCACCACCGACACTCCAATCCGGTGTCGGGCCAGGTCGAAACGCAGCACCTCAGAAAGTCCACGCAGCCCAAACTTGCTGGCGCTATAGGCGGCATGCCAGGGCAGCGCAACCAGCCCGGCCGCCGAGGACACATTCACCAGACGCCCACCCTGGTCCGCAGCGACCATGGGCGGGACGAACGACTCGATCACGTGGATCGGACCCATCAGGTTGATCGCGATCATCTTGCTCCACTGATCGTGGGTGAGCCGATCGACGGTCCCCCACGCCGATACGCCGGCGATATTCATCACGACGTCCATGCTGGGACGACTGGCATGGATGTGGGCCGCAAAGGCAGCCACCGCGTCATAGTCGGAAACATCCAGTACCCGATGCTCGGGCACCTGTGCGCCCAGCGTGCGGGCGGCGGCCACGGTTTGGGCCAAACCAGCGGAATCCCGGTCAGTGAGGTACAGCTCAGCGCCGTGGGCGGCGAGCCGCAACGCGGTCGCGCGGCCAATGCCGCTGGCCGCGCCTGTGACGAAGCACCGCTTGCCCGCGAAATACCGCCCGGATCCCGTCTTCGCCATAGGCGTGACGTTACCTAGCGCCACCGCCCCAGAGTGCGTTGAGCCACAACTGCTCGAGCACTCGCACGCGGCGATCCACATCACCGCTTTGACCGGCAAGGATGGGGTCGCCGGTCAGCGTCAGCGCGGTGGTGCCGGCCAGGGTGCGGACCAGCGTAGGGATGTCGTCACTGATGGGATGCGCGGTCCCCGTCCGCATCTCCGCTTCGACAACGGCGACGATCTGGCGCAGCACCACCTCGAACTGCCCACCGATGATGTTGCCAATCTCAATATCGGTGTGGCGGGCGGTATTACAGGCCGTTGCCACCAGGTCGTTGTTGGCATAGACCGCGGCGGCGCTGCCGACCATCCGCTTGGCGAACTGCGCCGGCGACTCGTCCGGCTGCCGCGGAGCGAAGTACTGCGTGAGTTCTTCGAGTTCTTCGGCGGCCTCGGCCAGGATCTGCGCGAGCACTGAGTACTTGGAGTCGAAATAGAAGTAGAAGCCGGATCGGGCCACCCCCGCCCGGTTGCTGATGGTGCTGACCGACAGCTCCGCGAACGGTCTCTCCTGCAATAAATCACGCACCGCCTGCATAATCGCTTGTCGATGCCGGTCACCCCGCCGTCGCATCGCCGGCGCGTGTTCCTCCGGGTTGGCGGAACGGTTATTCACCCTCTGACCTTGCACCACACGCCCGACAAAGCAAAACTTGACAGGCGTCAAGTTTCTGTCGAAAGATGGTCGAAGTGACGACTGTCACCATCGCGGGACCGCAAAGGAGCGCCCATGGCAGCCACCATCAGCACGCCGCACTATCTGTTGGACCAAGCACGGCGCCGCTTCACACCGTCGATCAACAACTTCCCCGGCCTGGGGTTCGCCGAACGCAAGCTGCTGAACACGCAATTCCCGGAGAAGAAGCTGGCCGACCCGCCGCCGGGCAGCGATCTCAAGCCGGTCCTGGGCGACGCCGGGCTGCCGATTGTCGGCCACCTTATCGAGGTGATGCGTGGCGGACCCGACTATCTCGTGCACCTCTACAAGACCAACGGACCGCTCGTATTTAGGGATTCACCGATTATGCCGTCTGTCTCGGCGCTGGGCCCTGATGCCGCGCAGGTCATCTACTCCAACCGCAACAAGGACTATTCACAGCAAGGCTGGGTCCCGATGATCGGCCCGTTTTTTCGCCGCGGGCTAATGCTGCTCGACTTTGAAGAACACATGTTTCACCGGCGGATCATGCAGGAGGCATTCGTTCGGTCCCGGCTGGTCGGCTACGTCGAGCAGATGGATCAGGTTGTGTCGCACGCGATCGCCAACGACTGGGTCGCCAACGACGCGCGTTTCCTGCTCTACCCGGCGATGAAGGTGCTGACGCTCGACATCGCCTCGATGGTGTTCATGGGCCATGAGCCGGGCACCGACCACGAGCTGGTCACCAAGGTGAACAAGGCGTTCACCACGACGACCCGCGCCGGCAACGCGATCCTCCGGACCAGCGTGCCGCCCTTCACCTGGTGGCGGGGGCTCAAGGCACGAGAACTCCTGGAGCACTACTTTGCCGCGCGCGTCGAGGAGCGCCGCGGTAAGGACGGCAACGACCTGCTGACGGTGTTGTGTCAGACCGAGGACGAGGATGGCAATCGGTTCTCCGACGAGGACATCGTCAACCACATGATCTTCCTGATGATGGCCGCCCACGACACGTCGACGTCGACCAGCACGACTATGGTCTACAACCTTGCTGCCAACCCGGAGTGGCAGGAGCGCTGCCGCGACGAATCCGACCGGCTTGGCGACGGGCCGCTCGACATCGAGTCGTTGGAGAAGCTGGAGTCGCTCGACCTGGTGATGAACGAGTCGATCCGACTGGTGACGCCGGTCCAGTGGGCGATGCGCCAGACGGTGCGAGACACCGACCTGTTGGGCCACTACATACCCAAAGGCACCAACGTTCTCGCGTATCCCGGGATGATTCATCGTTTGCCGGAGATTTGGACGGACCCGCTGAAATTCGACCCAGACCGGTTCGCCGAGCCGCGCAACGAGCACAAACGGCATCGCTACGCGTTCACGCCGTTCGGCGCCGGCGCGCACAAATGCATCGGAATGGTGTTCGGCCAGTTGGAGATCAAGACGATTCTGCACCGGCTGCTGCGCCGCTACCGGTTGGAACTCCCCCGGCCCAGATACCAGCCGAGCTGGGACTACGAGGGCATGCCGATACCGAAGGACGGTATGCCGATCGTGTTGCGACCGCTTTGACCCCCGACTAAGCGGCGCTCTGCTCGCTGCACAGCCGGTTAGCGCAAGCGATCACCGCGCGCAGCGCGGACTGGGTCGGGTCCTCCGACCAGCCCATTGCCCACTCGGCGCGAATCCCATCGCTGCCGCAGATGAAGGTGGCAGTGTGTCGGCATGACCGCTGCTGATGGAACCTCAAAATCTCCACCCGGATCCCGCGCTCGTGCAGCATCGCGGTGAGCGCCGCGATCGGGCCGCTGGCGATGGCGGTCGAGGTGCCGATGCGATCGCCGACGGCAATTACGGCCCGGAAGTTTCGGGCTTGCGCACCTAGCCGACTGCTAGGGCCCTCGGTGTCCATCGACACCCACTGTCCGAGTCGCAGCGGGCCCGCCGTATGCCCGTACGTCGCGACAAAACTCTCCCAGGACATGTCGTCAGCGAGTTCGCGCAGCCCCCGCGGCAAGGCGGTACCGAAGTGGTCGGCGAACGACGGGATACGCGTCGGGAGAGGTAGTGAAAGAGTCATTGTGTCGGTCTTCTCTGGTCAGCAGGAGCGACCGACGGGTAGTAGCTTTCGACCCACAACGGGGGGTCGGTCTGGATCAGACCCCGCTGCGGGTACTGGCTACTACGGCTCGCTCAAGAAGACGCACGAGCGCCGACGTTAAACGCTGGGCGCCGGCAATGCAAATTCATTTCACGTCGAGCCCTATCGGGCTAGCACGCACCGACTCCCATAGACCGCTACGGCCACGTTAACTGTTCGGCCTCGGCGGGGGGTCAAAACGGAGATACGCCTGAATGGTTGTGCCGGTCTTGGTGGTGTGGGTTCGCACCAAATCCGACATGGCGTTGACCAGAAACAGCCCGCGGCTGGCAGTGCCGCCGGGTCCGGGGTCCAGACATCCGGCCAGCGGGTTGTCGAGCCGTCCGCTGTCGCGCGCCTCACATACCAAATGATCGTCGTGCTGCCAGAAGGCCAACCGACACGCGCCCTTGGTATAGATCAAGCTGTTGGTGGCCAACTCGGTCGCGATCAATTGCAGATCTTCGATACCGTCCTCTGACAGTCCAACCCAGCCCGCGTAGTCGACGGCGAAAGACCGCGCGGGCCGCAGGTCCGCAGATTTCCTGACCATGTACGTAACGGCCCCTGGATTAGCGTGTAGCGGCTGGTTACAGCGGGCCAGCACCTCGGCCGGCGCGTAGTCGCTGCTGTGGTGCGCCGATCCGCATCTCCACAGCAGCGGGTGGGTCGCGCGAGCGTCCGCCAGAACATCCTCATCCAGCCGGCTCGCGTCGTAGAGGCACAACCCCGTCACCTCGTGGCCTTCGAACACTGCATTGGCCAACGCCTCATGCTGTGCGCAGGCCAAAGATTCATCGGCCGAGCGGCCGGGCCAGACCAGTTGGCTGACAATCCGAACCCGTCCATTCGGCTGTTCCGCGGCGAAGGAGCCCGCCGCCGCCAAAAACCGGCTCGGGTTGCGGGCCACCTCGGTGATGTCGACCAGCCGCAAATCGGCCGGCAATCCGTCGCATGCACGCCGCAGCGCCTCCCGCAGCAACGTCAGCGTGTCACCTGGTACCGCCACCAACACCCGCTCGTCCATCGCCAAGCCGTCGACCACGAAACGCTCCACGAAGTCCAGAGACTCGGCCTGGGAGTGGTAAAGCAACGCGGAATGGACGAAGCCTGTGTGCTTCCCTTCCGTGCCCGTGGTCATCTCAGCGCTCCTGCTTTCGATCAATTCGCCATCCCCCTGCCGGAAGGGTCTCCCGCCTCTGATCTAGTTCATACCCGCGACGGGCCTCCGCTACGCGCGCCAGAAGCAATAATCACACCCGGGCGCGGGCACAGCGGACGTTCGACGGGAGCGTTCGGGCGCTCCTAGAGCCACGAGGCGGCCGCCGCATCCAGATGACGCCGGATCCGATAACGGGCCAGGCTGTCGTCGCCGGCTTCGATCGCATCGAGAATCCGCAGGTGAGCATGCTCAACGGCGGCGACGTCGTCCCATGTGGGCAGCGCCTGCCCGGTGCTGGTCCAGTGCCGCCGGAATAATTCGACGATGATCCGCAGGAACAGTTCGAGCAGTGCATTGCCGGCCAGTTGCGCCAGTCCAACGTGGAATCGGAACTCCTCGACAGCGGCCGCGTGCACATCGACCTCTCGGGAGTTTCCATCGAGCCCCGAGCTATGGACCGCCAGAAAGGCCGCGACCCCGGCTTCGGTGCGCCGTTTTACGACTTTGGCGACGTTGTCGATCTCGATGGCGTCCCGAACGCAGCGAAGATCTTCCCGACTGGGCTTGCGGTACTGCAGACAGAGCGCGATGGTGTCGATACTGGCCTGCGCCTGGGGCTTTGTAACGACCAAGCCGCCGCCGGGTCCACGGCGCATCTGCGCGATCGAGTGATACTCGAGTAGCCGCACGGCCTCACGCAAGGCCGCGCGGCTCACCCCATAGCGTTCCAGCAGCGCCGTCTCGGTCCCGAAGACTGAACCGACCTGCCAGCCGCTGGCGGCGATCTCGTCGCCAATGCTGGCCGCCAGCACCTCAGCTAACTTGCCCCTGGATGCTTCGCGGTTGAGTCGCGCGATTCGGCCTTGGCCGGCTCCGGCGCCCCGGCTCGTCGGGCCTTTCCGTCCGGCGTTCTCACCAGGGTGGCGCTGCAGCCAGGCGGTCACCGCTTCGATATGTCGCTCGCTCAGCGTCTTGGCCCGCGCAGAATCACCCGCGGTAACGGCGGCGACGATTTCGGAGTGGTCTTTGTGCATATAGCCGACCGCCTCGATGGCCTCGATGGCCGAGTCCGTTCGCGATTCGCGCGCGTATCGCGTGGTCAACCTCATCGAGACATCGATAAATAGTTGTAAGACAGGGTTTTTCGATCGCTCCGCGAGTGCGATGTGAAACTCGTCTCGCGGCACCGGTTGTCCGGGCTTCCATTGCTGCTCTGCGCGCAGAATCGCTCGTAGCCGGTCGATTCCGGCCTCGTCGATGCGTTCCGCGGCAAGAGAGGCCGCTAAGGGTTCGAGTACCAGGCGCGCACTGAGCAAGTCGCTCAGCGTCGTACCGAGGTACTCGAGATAGATGACCATGGCGCGAGTGGCGGGCCCCGCATCGGGCTCGCAGATCAGCAGCCCCCCGTTGGGCCCGCGGCGCATTCGGGCCACCTGATGGTGCTCGACGAGACGCACCGCTTCCCGCAGCACTGAGCGACTCACGCAAAAGCGTTGCTGTAGAGATTGTTCCGATCCCAGCGATTCACCGATGGTCCAACCGCGCCGAACAATCTCCGCCTCGATCTCGCGTGCGATCATCGAAGCTCGTTTATCCGCTCGGCCGATGTCCGGCTCGGCATTCACCTGAGGCTCAATTAAGCTCTCCCACAGTCCGTCTCAACAAGAGAGCAACATGCATCCTGCGATGGGCCCACCACCCACGGAAATCACGCCGACCTCGGGGCGCTTCGACACCTGCCGCTCCCCCGCCTCGCCCCGTAGCTGCAGGCACGCTTCGTGCAGTGTCCAGTAGCCGTGCATTCGCCCGGCCGAAAGTTGACCACCGTAAGTGTTCAGCGGCAGTACGCCGTCACGGGCGATCCGCGTCCCGCCCTCGACGAACGGACCGGCCTCGCCGTCGCCGCAGATTCCCAGAGCTTCCAACCACGACATGGCGAGAAACGTGAACCCGTCGTACAACTGCGCGAGACCGAGATCGGCGGGCTTCAACTCTGTGCGCGACCACATCTGCGCCGCCGCGTCTGACATCGCCATCTTGGGGTAATCGTCGCGGTGGAACCAGCCGCCGGCGCCGTCGGCACCGCCGATCGCTTCCACCCGCACCGCGCGGTGCGGACAGTCGCCGGCGTAGTCCGAGTTCGACACCACCACCGCGACCGAGCCATCAATGGGCACATCACAGTCCAGCAATCCCAATGGTGTCGATACCGGCCGCGCGCCCAGATAGTCGTCCATCGTCATCGGGTCGCGGTACACGGCAAGGGGATTCAATGCGGCATTGCGCCTGCCGTTGAGCGCCAGCCAGCCCAATTGTTCTTTGGTGGTTCCATACAGCTCCATATGACGGCGACAATGCAACGCCAGCCAGTTGGCAGCGGAGTAAGCGTGGGCAGCAACCAGATCGCCGATGTCGTCCATCGGCCCGACAGCGGGACGCGCCGCGCCTTCGACCGGTTCCAGCATGCGCGCAAGTGCCGGGGCAGGCGGATTCTCTTGCTGCGCATCCTCTTTGGGCAGGACCGTACCGCCCAGCATTTGTATCGTCCGATAGACCACCACATGGCGGGCACGTCGCTCGGCGACCGCACGGCACGCCGACATCACGGGATTCAGCAATCCGCCGGTTCCGAATCCAGATCCGCAGTCCCCCGCATCGATCCGCAGTTGGGAGTTGACCTGTTCGGCTGGAGTGTCGCCAAGAGTCGCGATGCCGTCGATGTCGGCCGGGGCCAGGCCGGCATCAGCGATGGCTGTCCGCACCGCCTCCATGGTCAACTCCAGCCCCGGAATGCCGGTACGACGGCCGATTCGCGAGATGCCGATACCGGACAAGATCGCGTCTTTCTCGAAGTAGGTCATGTGCACCCGTCCGTTGGTCGACATCCGCCACCCGCGTGAAATCTCGAATTAATAGAGTGTACTGTATTGCTCGTGTCAGCCGAGTCGACCTCCCCGCTGCTCATCGAACATTGCGACGACTGCGCGCGCTGGGTGCATCCCTCGAGCGGTGCATGCCGTGAGTGTGGGGGCACGCTGGTTGCCCGGCCGGTGTCGGGACACGGCACGGTGTTCACCTACACCGTCAACTACCACTCGTTTAACCCGGACATCCCGACCCCGTACGTGATCGCCCTGGTCGAGCTGACCGAACAGAGCGGGCTGCGGGTGGCCGCGAATATTGTCGAGTGCGAACCGGATTCGGTGACGTGCGGGATGGCCGTGGACATCCGACCGGACAAGGGCGCCGGGGGCGCCCCTTTATTCGCGCCCGCCTAATTAGCGCGAGCAGGGCGTAGTTGATCAGCGCTTGCGCGCCGTGACCAGTAGGTACTCCCACTCCATCTCCGACGACCCAGCCAAGTACCGGTCGCCGAGTTCAGCCAACTGCGCGTCCAGCGCGTCGACTCGGTCGGGCTCGCCAGCGATCCCCCCGTACGCCGCGATTGTCGGCCCGTAGTTGGCTTTGAAGTAGTCGCGGAAGCCTGCGCCGTCAGTGAACCGCTCCACCCGCAGCATGCGATGGTGCGCGGTGAATCCCGTTACACGATCTGCCAGCAGACGATGGACGTGGTCGACGTCGCCCCACATTGTCGCCGGCTGCGCGTCCGGCGGCGGCGCGGCCAGGTACGGCTTCATCGTTGCGAACATCTGGCCGACGAACCCCTCCGGCGTCCAGCTGACCAGCCCGAGCACCCCGCCAGGCCGACAGACTCGAACCAATTCGTCGGCCGCGAGCTGGTGGTGCGGCGCAAACATCACGCCTAAGCAGGAAAGGACCGCGTCGAACTCGTCACCGTCACACGGCAGAGCTTCGGCGTTGGCCTCCAGCCACCGCAGGTTGACGCCGTGGGTGGCGGCAGCGGCGCGGCCGCGCTCCAGTAAATCCGGGCATAAGTCGCTCGCAATCACCTCGGCGCCGGTGAGCGCGGCGGGTATGGCCACGTTGCCGGTCCCGGCCGCCACATCAAGCACCCGATCACCTGCGCCGATTCGGCTGGCCTGCACCAGCACGGGGCCGAGCGGTGCCACTACTTCGGTCGCCACCGTGGTGTAGTCGCCCAGCGCCCATAAGGCGCGATGCTTGCTTTCGTATCCTCGATCGACAGGGACGCGGTCGGCTTGAGTTGCTACGGTCACAGTCAGATTCCCTTCTGGTCGTTGGGCACCATCGTCCGCTTGGGCGCTGAACCGGTTCCAGTGCCAGATCTGAACCCGCAGAGGTTCAGGATCTGTACTAGTCAATTGCGCAGCCACGGCGTCTACTGGACGCAGCGAAAGGTGGTGCCGAGATGTCGACCTATGGGCAGTTTTGTCCAGTGGCCAAGGCGATGGAATTGCTCGACGAGCGCTGGACACTTCTTGTCGTACGTGAGTTGCTTCAGGGCAGTGCGCATTTCAACGATATTCGGCGTGGCGTGCCGAAGATGTCTCCTGCCCTGTTGTCGAAGCGCTTGAAGTCGTTGCAACGGGCCGGCGTTGTCGAGCGGACAGAAGCCGACGGTCGCACCTCGTATTCGCTGACGCCCTGCGGTCGGGAGCTCGCACCGGTGGTGGATGCGCTCGGCGAGTGGGGACTCCGCTGGGTGCCTGAGGTAGGCGACGACGATCTGGATCCACACCTGCTGATGTGGGATATCCATCGCTCGATATCCGTCGACGCTTGGCCGAGAGCACGCACTGTGGTGGCCTTCCGGTTGACGGGAGTCACTCCCAATGCTTCCCGCTGGTGGCTCACGGTGTCCGAGGGAGCCGCCGACGTCTGCGATTTCGACCCGGGTTACGAGGTGGCCGCGACGGTCGAGACCAGCCTGCGCACGTTGATCGAGTTGTGGCGCGGCGACGTATCGTGGTCGCGCGCCATGCTGAACGGCACCCTGGCGGTCGCAGGAACTACGGACGCCCGCCGGGCCGTGCCAGGCTGGATCGGGCAATCACGATCGGCCGCGGTACCCCGCCCCGCCTAGTGGGCGAGCAGCTCTAGTTGATCAGTGGGTCGCGCGGCATGCCGAGAATCCGCTCAGCGATCTGATTGCGGGTTACCTCGGAGGTGCCGCCGGCGATCGCCATGCCGCGGGCGCCCATCATCATCCGGCCGGCCACCACGCCGACCCCATCGGTCAGCGCAACCTCAGGCCCTAACAACGCCGACAAGATCGCGGCGCCCTCAACCATGTGGTCCGCCAGCTTCAGTTTGGTGACGTTGCCTTCCGGTCCAGGGCCCGCTCCCTCGACGCTGCGCGCGGCCCGGCGCAGGTTCAGCAGCCGAAGTGCGTGGTCCTCGGCGAGGTAGAACCCGACCCGGATTTGGGCTCCCGCCAACCGATCTGGCGCTTGCTGCGCGAGCTCCACCAGTTTGGCCGCCAAGCCCTCGTAAAACGACCCACTGCCACCGATGCTCACCCGCTCGTTGCCCAGCGTGGCGCGGGCGACCGTCCACCCCGAGTTAGGCGCCCCGACGACATCTTCGTCGGGGACGAACAGGTCGTTGAAGAACACCTCGTTGAACTCCGAACCACCAGTGATCTGCCGCAACGGCCGCACCTCGACTTCGGGCGCCTTCATATCGACGATCATCGTCGTGATGCCGGCATGCTTGGGCACGTCCGGGTCGGTGCGCACGGTGGCCAGCCCGCGCGCGCAGTACTGCGCCCCGCTGGTCCACACCTTCTGCCCGTTGATCTTCCAGCCGCCATCCACCCGGGTGGCACGGGTTTTGACCGATGCCGCATCCGACCCAGCCTCTGGCTCGGAGAACAGCTGGCACCAGATTTCGTCTTGCCGCAGCGCCTTCTCCACGAATCTCTCTATTTGCCAAGGAGTTCCGTGCTGAATCAGCGTCAGGATCACCCAGCCGGTGATCGAGTAGTCCGGCCGCTTGATGGCTGCCGCGCGGAATTCTTCCTCGATGACCAGCTGTTCCACCGCGTCGGCTGCGCGGCCCCATGGCTTGGGCCAGTGCGGCATCACGTAACCCGTCTCGATCAGCTTGTCGCGCTGCGCGTTCTTGTCCAGGGCCGCGATCTCGGCGGCGTCGGCATGGATCAGGGTGCGCAGTGCTTCAGCCTCGGGTGGCAGGTCGAGGCTGTTCTCCCGGGTTGCGCCGGCCGCGGTGCGCTCGAAGACATCCCGGACGGGCTCGTCGCCACCGAACAGTGCCGCGACCACTAGCGCCCGGCGCAGATGCAGGTGCGCGTCGTGTTCCCAGGTAAAGCCGATGCCGCCGTGCACCTGGATATTGAGTTCGGCGTTGCGGGCGTAGGCGGGGAAAGCGAGCGCTACCGCCACGGCGGCGATAAGACGGAACTGCTCCTCGTCCTCAGAGGCCGCACGCGAAGCGTCCCAAACCGCGGCAATCGCCGACTCGGTCGCGACCAACATGTTCGCGCAATGATGCTTGACGGCCTGGAAAGTGGCGATGGTGCGACCGAACTGTTCGCGCACCTTGGCATAGGCGACGGCGGAGTCGACGCAGTCGGACGCCCCACCAACCGCCTCGGCGGCCAGCAGGGTCCGCGCCCGGGCCAGCGCCGCTTCTCGCGCTCCCGGCAAGATGTCGTCGGCGCTCACGCTCACGTTTTGCAGGCGGACACGTCCCGACCGCCGAGTCGGATCGAGGTTGTCGGGCACGTCCACCGACACGCCGGCGCGGCCGCGGTCCAGCACCAGCAGATCGTCACCGGCCGCGATCACCAGCAGCTCGGCCAGTCCTGCGCCCAACACGATCCCGGCGTCGCCATCGGCTATGCCATTTTTTGGCCCATCGGTGATCTGCACCTGACTGTTCAGACCGATCCCCGCTGTGACGCTTCCGT
This sequence comes from uncultured Actinomycetota bacterium, assembly GCA_963762625.1. Classification (GTDB taxonomy): domain Bacteria; phylum Actinomycetota; class Actinomycetes; order Mycobacteriales; family Mycobacteriaceae; genus Mycobacterium. The sequence goes on along the minus strand of CAVXLB010000004.1, from coordinate 311,354 downwards.
CGATCAGGCCCGGCAACAATCGCGACTTCTGATCGGCAGTGCCGTCTTTGGCGATCGCCGCCGACGCGATCACCGTCGGGACGAATGGTCCCGGCGCGACCGCACGGCCGTGTTCTTCGACTACCACGACGAGTTCGGGGAACCCATAACCCGAGCCGCCGTACTCCTCGTCGATGTGCAGACCAAGCCAGCCGAGTTCGGCCATGCCTTGCCAGAATCCGGGACGGGCCTCGTCGGGCGTATCGAGCAGCGACCGCGCCGCCCAACGCGCCTTCTGTGAGGTCAGGAACGCGCGAGCTACCTCGGCGAGTTCGCGGTGGTCATCGGTCAGTGCGATCCCCATGAGGGCCCTCCTGGCGCTGCTACCCGGCCGGCGTCGTCGCCGCAGGTGACTGCCTGCCCCGCTCCGAGTGGGAGCGGGGCGGCTGCCTAATAGAGTGTACTTATTGCAGGGAGGGGCCCGTCGGGGGTCCGCCTACTTTGGGGCGAACCGCTGTCCCGCGTCCAGCCGCAGGCATTGGCCGTTGAGCATCGGAACTTCCACGATGGCCTGGACCAGCCTGGCGTACTCCTCGGGCCGGCCGAGCCGCTTGGGGAAGGCCGCGTCCTTGGTCAGCGCCGAGGCGAACTCGTCCGGAATGCCCTTGGTCAACCCCGTAGCGAACAGGCTAGGTGCGATCGCCAGCACCCGGATGCCCATCGACCCCAGGTCGCGAGCCATCGTCAGGCACATGCCGGCGATTCCCGCCTTGGCGGCGGTGTAGGCGACCTGGCCGATCTGGCCCTCGAACGCCGCGATGGAGGCGGTGTTGATGATGACGCCGCGTTCTTCGTCCTCGGGGTCGTTCTTGGCCATGTGAGCGGCCGCCAGCCGGCTGATGTTGAAGGTAGCGACGAGGTTGAGATCGATTGTTGATTGGAAGGATTCGAGGTCGTGCGGACCGGATTTGGTCAGTGTGCGCTTCGCGATGCCACCACCGGCGGTGGTGATTATCACGTGCAAGCCGCCGAGTTTGTCGACCGCAGCCTGCAGCGTCTCCTCGGTGCCGGTGAAGTCGGTGACGTCGACCGGATAGAACGCGCCACCGAACCCCTCGGCAACGACCTTGCCGTCGGAACCCTCACGGTCGAGCACGGCGACATCTGCGCCACGTTCGGCCAGCAGTTCGGCGCTCGCGCGACCCATCCCCGACGCGCCGCCGATGACGACGACCTTCTTACCGTTGATCTCCATCCGGAGCCTCCTTATCAGAATCCTTTAAGTCTGTAACGTTACGTAGGCACGCTAGCGTGTCCGCTCCGGGGAGCTGTCGGCGCTCCGTGCCAAGCTGAGTTCGTGCTCCTTCTGGACGTCGCAAGCACATCGCTTAATGTAGGCGGAACCTCGTCGCGCCTCGACAAGGTTGGGCACATCGCCGAGTTGCTGCATCGCGCCGCACCCGACCCCGAGCAGGTCGCAATCATCGTGTCGTGGCTCTCCGGTGAGCTTCGTCAGCGTCAGATCGGCGTCGGCTGGGCGTCGTTGCGCTCGCGGCCGCCCGCCGCACCGGAGCCATCCTTGACCGTCGCCGGCGTCAATGCCACCTTCACCGAGATCGGCGCGGTGTCGGGCAAAGGATCGCTGGTGCGGCGCGCCGAACTCATCGCGAGGCTGTTCGCAGCAGCCACCGAGCCTGAGCAGACCTTTCTGCTGCGTCTACTCGGCGGTGAACTGCGCCAGGGTGCGCTGGCCGGGATCATGTCCGACGCCGTCGCCAAGGCGGCAGGTATCCCCGCCGTCGCTGTGCAGCGTGCTGCGATGTTGGGCGGTGATCTGTCGGCGGTCGCTGTGGCCAGTTTGAAAGCCGGTCCGTCAGGTGGAACGGCAGGGCTCGAGGCATTCACCCTGCGGGTCGGCCGGCCGGTCGGACCGATGTTGGCACAGACCGCGACCAGTGTGGCCGATGCGCTCGGCCGCCACGGCGGCTCAACAATTTTCGAGGCAAAACTAGACGGCGCGCGAGTGCAGATTCACCGGACCGGCGACGCCGTCACCGTCTACACCCGAAGCCTGGACGACGTCACCGCGCGGCTGCCCGAAGTGGTAGAGGCGACGCTGGCACTGCCGGTGAGCACCCTCATCGCGGACGGTGAGGCTATCGCGCTGCGGCCCGACAACCGACCACACCGCTTCCAGGTCACTGCGTCGCGATTCGGCCGATCGGTCGATGTTGCTTCAAAAAAAGGAGAGGCCCAAGCCGGGCAATCACTTTCGTTGTTCTTCTTCGACATCTTGCACTGCGACGGCCTGGACCTGCTCGACGCGCCGACCACCGACCGGCTAGCTGCTTTGGACGCGCTGGTTCCGGCGCAGCACCGCGTCGACCGGCTGATCACATCCGATCCAATGCATGCGGCCGCCTTCCTGGACGCCACCTTGGCCGCCGGCCACGAAGGCGTCATGGCCAAGGCGCCGACCGCGCCCTATCAGGCGGGCCGCCGCGGGGCCGGCTGGCTGAAGGTCAAACCGGTACACACCCTCGACCTGGTGGTGCTCGCCGTGGAGTGGGGTTCGGGGCGGCGTCGCGGAAAACTCTCCAATATTCACCTGGGCGCGCGGGATCCGGCGACCGGCGAATTCATCATGGTGGGAAAGACTTTCAAGGGCATGACCGACGCCATGCTGGTCTGGCAAACCGCCCGGTTCACCGAACTCGCCGTGGGCGGCACGGATGGTCACGTGGTCGTACTGCGCCCCGAGCAGGTGGTCGAGGTGGCGTTGGACGGGGTGCAAAGGTCGCCGCGCTACCCGGGCGGTCTGGCACTGCGATTCGCCCGGGTGGTGCGGTACCGCGAGGACAAGAGCCCCGCCGAGGCCGACACCATCGACGCGGTGCGCTCACTGTATTGACACTGGCCCGGCTGTTCCCAGTCGTCGTAGGGTTTGAGCGTGACCGAGCGCATCGCAGCACCGGAAGTCCGTGACGGGCAGATCAGCTACATCCGCACCGACGAAGACTTGCCGCCGGTCGCGATAATCGACAGGTCCCCGATCACCATCCGGCACAAGATTGTCTTCGGGATAATTGCCGTCATCGGTGCCATCGCCTGGGCGATCATCGCGTTCGCCCGCGGCGAGACGGTGAACGCGGTCTGGTTTGTGGTCGCGGCGATCTGCACCTACGTCATCGGATTTCGCTTCTATGCGCGGTTGATCGAGATGAAGGTCGTTCGCCCGCGCGACGACCACGCTACGCCGGCTGAGATCCTCGACGACGGCACCGACTATGTCCCGACCGACCGTCGGGTGTTGTTCGGCCACCATTTCGCCGCCATCGCTGGAGCCGGACCACTCGTCGGTCCGGTGCTGGCCGCCCAGATGGGTTATCTGCCCTGCAGCATTTGGATCATCTTCGGCGCGGTGTTCGCCGGTGCGGTGCAGGACTACCTGGTGTTGTGGATCTCCACCCGACGGCGGGGCCGTTCCCTGGGCCAGATGGCCCGCGACGAGATCGGGGCGGTAGGTGGAGCCGCAGCCCTCATCGGGGCCTTCGTCATCATGGTGATCATCATCGCCGTGCTCGCACTGGTCGTGGTGCGGGCACTCTCTCAGAGCCCCTGGGGAGTGTTCTCCATCGCCATGACCATCCCTATCGCCCTGTTCATGGGGTGCTACCTGCGATATATACGCCCCGGGCGGGTGACCGAAGTATCAGTGATCGGCTTTGTGCTATTGATGCTCGCCGTGGCCTCCGGCAATTGGGTCGGCGAAACTTCTTGGGGCACATCCTGGTTGAACCTCACGCCGGTAGAGGTGTCGTGGTTGATCGTCATCTACGGTTTCGTGGCGTCGGCGCTGCCGGTCTGGTTGCTTCTTGCGCCGCGCGATTATCTCTCGACGTTCATGAAGGTCGGTGCCATCGCTTTGCTCGCGATCGGCATCTGTTTTGCCCACCCGGTGATGGCTGCGCCGGCGATCTCACGGTTCGCCACGAGCGGCGACGGGCCGGTTTTCCCGGGCTCGCTGTTCCCCTTTCTGTTCATCACCATCGCGTGCGGGGCACTGTCCGGATTCCACGCGCTGATCTCATCGGGGACCACGCCGAAGTTGCTTGAAAAGGAAAGCCAGATGCGCTTCATCGGCTACGGCGGCATGCTGACCGAGTCGTTCGTGGCCGTCATGGCGCTGATTACCGCCTCGATCATCAACCAGCACTTGTACTTCACCCTTAACGCTCCGCCGGCGCAGACGGGCGGCACCGCTGCCACCGCCGCTAAATACGTCAATGGGCTCGGCCTGTCGGGAGCACCGGCGACCGCAGACCAGCTCAGTCAAGCCGCGGCTAGCGTCGGCGAAAAATCGATCGTGTCGCGCACCGGCGGCGCACCGACGCTGGCGTTCGGCATGTCTGAAGTACTGCAGAAAGTATTCGGCGGCGCCGGTCTCAAGGCCTTCTGGTACCACTTCGCGATCATGTTTGAAGCGCTCTTCATCCTGACCGCCGTCGATGCGGGCACCCGGGTTGCGCGTTTCATGCTCTCCGACGCGTTGGGCAACTTGGGCGGCCCGCTGGTTAAGCTGCGGAATCCGAGCTGGCGCCCCGGCGTCTGGATCTGCAGCCTGGCGGTGGTCGCGGCGTGGGGCAGCATCCTGCTGATGGGCGTGACCGACCCCCTAGGCGGCATCAACACGCTGTTCCCGCTGTTCGGTATCGCCAACCAGCTGCTCGCGGCAATCGCGCTGACCGTGATCACGGTGATCGTCATCAAGAAGGGCCTACTGAAGTGGGCGTGGATTCCCGGTGTTCCGCTGCTGTGGGATCTGGCAGTCACACTGACCGCGTCCTGGCAGAAAATCTTCTCCGCGAATCCAACCATCGGCTACTGGTCGCAGCATTTTCAATATTCAGCAGCTAAGAACGCGGGTAAGACGGCGTTCGGTTCGGCCAAGAACGTCGATCAGCTGGATGACGTCATCAGGAACACCTTCATCCAGGGTACCTTGTCCATCCTCTTCGCGTTGGTTGTCGTCATCGTGGTGGTCGCCGGAATTGTCGTCGCGCTCAAGGCAGCTCGCGGCGGCGGCCGGCCATTGACCGAAGACGACTCGGTGCCGTCCAGGCTGTTCGCGCCCTCGGGTTTGATTCCCACTGCCGCGGAGCGAGAAGTGCAGCGGCAATGGGAGGAAACGAATTTGTGAGACGGCGTTCGATGGGGGGTACAACGCGATGCGCTACTTCCTCGCCAAATTCGACGCCAAATTCGACTACGACGGCAAGGATGATGAAGTTGTCGGCGAGCCGGATCCGTTAATTGTTGGCCCCGCATAGACCGACTGAGCTGCGAGGGCTTCGCACCAATCCCGATCGGAGACGTCCCTATGTCCACCTGGTTTATCACCGGCTGCTCGACCGGGCTCGGCCGCGCGCTCGCCGACGCCGTGGTCGGCGCCGGCCATAACGCCGTCGTCACCGCACGCGACCTCAAGAAGGTCGCCGACCTGGCCGACACGGCGCCCGAGCGCGTGCTCGCGGTCGCGCTCGACGTCACCGAGCCCGAGCAGGTCGCCTCGGCCGTCCAACAGGCGCAAGAGCGATTCGGCTGCGTCGACATCCTGGTGAATAACGCCGGCTACGGCTACCGTGCCGCCGTCGAAGAGGGCGACGACGCCGAAGTCCGTGCCCTGTTCGACACACACTTCTTCGGCACCGTCGCGATGATCAAGGCCGTGCTGCCCGGGATGCGGGCACGCCGCAGCGGAGCGATCGTGAACATCTCCTCGATCGGGGCGACCGTGACGCCGGTCGGGTCCGGCTACTACGCCGCGGCTAAAGCCGCCATGGAAGGGATAACTGGCGCGCTTCACGGCGAGCTCGCCCCGCTGGGTATCTCCGTGACGACCGTTGAGCCCGGCGCATTCCGCACCGACTTCGCCGGACGCTCGCTCGTCGAATCGCCGACGGTCATCGACGACTACGCGGACACGGCCGGGAAGCGCCGCAAGGTAAACGACACCATGGACGGCAACCAGGCCGGCGATCCCGCCAAGGCGGCTGCCGCGATCATCACTGCCGTCGGAGCGAGCGAGCCCCCGGCATTCCTGCTCCTCGGGCCGGACGCGCTGGCGCTCTACCGCTACGTCGCCGACGGCCGGGCGAACGAGATCGCGAAGTGGGAGAAGCTCACCAGCTGCACCAACTTCGATAGCTAGCGGCCTTCACGCCACACGTGTCACACACGTCTCGTTCCTTTACAGAGAATAGGTTTGCTATTTAGGAGAAGGTTATTCTCCTGACCAGAGAGACACATTACGATCGGTCTTGATCGAAGGAGATCCCATGACGAATGCGGCAAAACTGCCCTATCCGCTGTTCGACGCGGACAACCACCTGTACGAGACCCAGGATTCGTTGACGCAGTTCCTGCCCAAGGAGTACAAAAGCGCGATCCAGTACGTCCAGGTCAACGGCCGCACCAAGATCGCGATCCGCGGCCAGATCAGCGACTACATCCCCAACCCGACCTTCGACGTCGTCGCCCGGCCTGGCGCGATGGAGGACTATTTCAAGTTCGGCAATCCGGACGGCAAGAGCCGCCGCGAGATCTTCGGCGAGCCGATGCGGGCCATCCCGGCGTTTCGTGAGCCCGGACCGCGGCTGGAGCTGATGAACGAGCTCGGCGTGGACCGCTCCCTGATGTTTCCGACGCTGGCCAGCCTGATCGAGGAGCGCATGCGCGACGACCCGGCGCTGATCCATGTGGTCGTGCACGCACTGAACCAGTGGCTGGACGAGGTGTGGGGCTTCAACTACAAGAACCGCATCTTCACGGTGCCGGTCGTGAGCCTGCCCATCGTGGAGAAGGCGATCGAGGAACTCGACTGGGTGGTGGCCCGCGGCGCTCGCGTAGTCCTGATCCGGCCGGCACCCGTGCCGGGCTACGGCGGCCCGCGGTCGTTCGCGCTGCCGGAGTTCGACCCGTTCTGGCAGCGCTGCGTCGAGCACGACGTGTTGGTTGCCATGCACACCTCGGACAGCGGCTACGCCCGCTACAACGGGGAGTGGAACGGCGACGGCAAAGAAATGCTGCCCATGCGGACCGACGCTTTCGGCATGTACGCGCAGTGGCGGCCGGTCCAGGACGCGGTCGCCTCATGGGTCATCCACGGCGCCCTGTTCCGCTTCCCCACGCTGAAAGTTTCTGTGATCGAAAGCGGTGCACGTTGGCTGTTCCCACTGCTGGACAGCCTCGCCGATGTCTACAAGAAGGCGCCGGAGGCCTTCGCCGGCAACCCGATCGAGGAGATCAAGAACCGCATCCACCTCAGCCCGTTCTACGAGGAGGGCGTCAGCGAGCTGATCGATCTGGTCGGCGTTGAGCGAGTGTTGTTCGGTTCGGACTTCCCCCACCCCGAGGGCCTCGCGCAGCCAACGCATTTCGCCGACGCGCTCGGCCACCTTCCGGTGGGTGATCAGGCCAAGATCATGGGCGGCAACCTTTCTCGCCTGGTCACGGCGTGACCGACGCCTGGATCCTGGACGCCGTACGCACGCCGCGCGGTCGGGGCCGCCCCGACGGCGGACTGCATAACATCCACCCGCAGAATCTGTTTGCGCGTTGCCTCACCGCCCTGGCCGAGCGCACTGGCTTCGACCCCGCCGAGGTTGATGACGTGATCGCCGGCAACGGTATCCTCACCGGTGACCACGGCGACGATATCGCCCGTCTGGCAGTGCTGTTGGCCGGCTGGCCTGAGACGGTTCCTGGGATGACACTGAACCGCTTCTGCGGGTCGGGCCAGCAGGCCGTCACCGTCGCGGCGTCCGCGGTTGCTGCCGGAGGCGAGGATTTGGTGATCGCCGGTGGAGTCGAATCGATGTCCCGCTGGGGTGTGACGGCCGGGGTCCCGACGATCGATGGCAACAACGCCGAATTCCGGCTGCGTTACCCGACGGTGCCGCAGGGCATTTCGGCCGATCTCATCGCCACGCTCGACGGGTTCACTCGCGCGATGGTGGACTCGTACGCTGCGCTTAGCCAAAGCCGGGCCGCCACCGCCATCGAGGAGCATCGGTTCGACCGATCATTGATCGAGGTGATCGCGTTGGACGGTTCGGCAGTGGCGGCCGACGAGCATCCCCGTCCCGGAACCTCCGCCGAGGCGCTTTCGCGGTTGAAGCCCGCCTTCGCGGCCATGGGCGATACGCGGATCGACGGTGAGCAACGAACGTTCGACGAGATCTGCCTTGATCGCTACCCGGGCATCGACCACATCGACCACGTCCACCATGCCGGCAACTCGTCGGGGATCGTCGACGGCGCCGGTGCCGTGGCTGTCGCCTCCGCCCGCTGGATCAGCACCCACGGTGTGCGACCACGCGCCCAGATCCGCGCCACCGCCGCGATCGGCAGCGAACCGATCATCATGCTCACCGCACCCGGGCCTGCAGCACAGCGCTGTTTGGAGCGCGCTGGCATGACTGTTGCCGACATCGATCTGTGGGAGGTCAATGAAGCATTCGCGGCGGTCCCGCTCAAGACGATCCGTGATCTCGACCTCGACCCGGACCGGGTCAACGTCAACGGCGGGGCGATCGCTCTCGGCCACCCCATCGGAGCCACCGGCGCCATGCTTATCGGCACCATTCTCGATGAGCTCGAACGTCGCGACCTGACAACGGGACTGGTGACCATGTGCACCGGCGGTGGCATGGGAACGGCGACGATCATCGAGCGAGCGTGACCATGCCAAGGACGCTGAAACTTGAACGGCCGAGTGACGGCGTCGTCGTTGTGAGTCTGAACCGCCCCGAACGCCTCAACGCCATCAACGAGACCATGCAAACCGAATTAAACCATGCGCTCGCCGATTTCACGGCCGACCGGTCGGTTCGTGCCGTCGTCCTCACCGGCGCCGGTCGCGGCTTCTGCGCGGGGATCGACATGCGCGACTTCGGACCCGACGTGCCGGATGCGAGCGCTCCCGCACTGGACCGGATGCGGTTCCAGGAGAGAATGGCCGCCCTCGCGCAGGCCATCCGCGCGTTGCCGCAGCCCGTCATCGCCGCGGTCAACGGCCCTTGTGTCGGAGCGGGTTTCGCGTTGTGCCTCGCAGCCGACATCCGGATCTGTTCGGCGGCGGCGTCGTTTGGCAACGCCGCTATTCTGCTCGGGCTGTCCGGTGCCGAGATGGGCATCAGCTACCACCTACCGCGGATCGTGGGCACTAGCGTCGCCGCCGACTGGATGCTCACCGGCCGAACGGTATCGGCCACCGAAGCCGACCGGCGCGGCCTGGTCAGCGAGCTCGTCCAGCCCGAACTACTTGGCGAGCGCGCTGCAGAATTGGCCACATTGATCGCAAACCTTGCTCCCCTGGGAGTGGAACTGACCAAGCGCGCACTGCAGGTCAACACGGACGCCGCGAACCTGCCTGCGGCGCTGGAACTCGAGAACCGCAACCAGGTGATCACGCACGCCACCGACGAAGCCGCCGCACGCCGAAAGAAGTGGTCGTCATGACCGGCCCCTTGCACGGGGTGCGCATCGTCATGATGGGTGGCCTGGGCCCAGCCCCGTTCTGCGGAATGCTGTTGGGGGACTTGGGTGCAGACGTCATCCGTGTCGACTCCGTCGCGGGCGTCGACGGTCCCCAGCCCATCGACTACTCGGTGCGCCGCAGCCAACGGTCGCTGGCCGCCGACGTCAAGGATCCTCGGGGCAGAGACCTCGTGCACCGGCTGGCCGGCGACGCCGATGCCTTCGTCGACGTGTACCGGCCCGGTGTGGCCGAACGTCTGGGCATCGGCCCAGACATACTGCGGGAGCGCAATCCTCGTCTGGTGTATGCCCGCATGACCGGCTACGGGCAGGATGGACCTCTCGCTGGCCACGCCGGTCATGACATCAACTACCTCGCGTTGACCGGTGCCCTGCACGGCATCGGCACGGCCGAATTTCCGGTGCCGCCACTGAATCTGGTCGGCGACTATGGCGGCGGCGGAATGCTGCTGGCGGTCGGATTGCTCAGCGCGATCCTCGAGGCTCGCGAATCCGGTGCGGGGCAGGTGCTCGACGTCGCAATGGTCGACGGCGTGGCGACGCTGCTAGCGCCATACTTCGGCATGGTTCCGGCCGGTACGTGGCGTGATCGTCGCGAGGACAACCTGCTCGACGGCGCCGCCCACTTCTACGGCGTCTACGCCACGGCCGACGGGCGCCACGTTGCCGTTGGTGCGATGGAGCCCAAATTCTACGCGGAACTCTGCGATCGCCTCGGCGTCGGCGTCCCGCACGACGACGAGAACCCATCGGCATGGGCCGAGCACCGCAACATACTGGCCGCTCGCTTCGCCGAGAAGAACCGCGCCGAGTGGGAAGAGATCCTGGATTCACCGGGATGCTGTGCAACACCCGTGCTTTCGCTGACTGAGGCGCCACGGCACCCGCACCTTGTCGCACGCGAAACGTTTATCGACGTCGACGGCATCACATCGCCCGCGCCGGCTCCCCGCTTCTCACGCACCCGGCTCGAGGCGCCGTCATCACCCGCGCTGCCCGGCGACCACACCCACGCACTACTGAGCGAGCTGGGATTCGATGGCGACGCTGCCGCCGAACTCGAAAGCGCCGGTGTGGTGGCGCAACGCAGCTCGCACTGAACCATCTACCGAGAGGGACGACAAATGTCCTGGGACTTCTCCACTGACCCAGAGTGGGCGCACCAACTCGAGTGGGTCGAGGACTTCGTACGCACCGAGTGCGAGCCGATCGACCTGATCGTCAAGGAATCTCACGATCTCAACGATCCCGTGCGCCAGGCGCTGATCCCGCCGCTGCAGGAGATCGTCAAACAGCGCGGACTGTGGGCCACTCACCTCGGCCCACGGCTGGGCGGACCGGGCCACGGTCAGGTGAAACTCGCGCTGCTCAACGAAATTCTGGGCCGGTCGGAATGCGCGCCGATCGTCTTCGGCTCGCAGGCACCCGATTCCGGCAACAGTGAGATCCTCGCGCACTACGGCACGCCCGAGCTCAAAGCGCGCTACCTCGAGCCGCTGCTGGACAACCGGATCATCTCCTGCTTCTCGATGACCGAACCGCAGGGCGGCGCCGATCCGAAAGTGTTCACCACAACCGCGGTCGCTGACGGTGACCATTGGATCATCAACGGGGAGAAGTGGTTCTCCTCATTTGCCTCGATGGCATCGTTCATTATCGTGATGGCGATGACCGACCCGGAGGCGCCGCCGTATGAGCGCTATTCGATGTTCGTCGTGCCCGGCGACACTCCGGGCATCAAGGTACTGCGCGACGTCGGGCTGGGTTATCAGCCGTCAGGCGGCGGGCGTGAAGGATACGTCCGCTACGAAAACGTGCGGGTACCCGCCGATCACATGCTGGGTCCGCGGGGTGGCGCCTTCGTCGTCGCTCAAACCCGTCTGGGAGGCGGGCGCATCCACCACGCCATGCGCACGGTGGGGTTGGTGCGCCGCATCTTCGACATGATCTGCGAGCGGGCGGTGTCGCGCTACACCCAGGGCGATGTCCTGGCCAATAAGCAACTCGTCCAGGAGATGGTCGCCGACTCTTGGATGGAGATCGAGGCCTTTCGGCTACTGACTCTTCAAACTGCCTGGAAGATAGACCAATTCAATGACTACAAAGCGGTGCGGGCTGACATCTCGGCGGTAAAGGCGATGATGCAGAAAGTCCTGCATGACGTGTCGGCGCGGGCGCTTCAGCTACACGGGTCGCTGGGCACCACCCACGAGATGCCCTTCGTCCAGTACCTGGTCGAGTCGTTCGTGCTCGGCCTTGCGGATGGTCCAACCGAAGTCCACAAGGTGACACTGGCCCGGCTGTTGCTCAAAGACCGTCCCGTTTCGCCCGATCTGTTTCCCTCCGAACACCTGCTGCGACTGCGCCAAGCCGCGGAGGCCAAGTTCGCCGACCAGCTGGCGGGCATCCCCCGCGGCTAGCGCCAGAGACTGCAATCAGACGGCTTTGGTGACGCCGACGTAGGACACCACCACGTCGGATTGATCCGTCACTCGGGTCAGCGTCGCGTAGGAGCGAATGAATGACTGGCCCACACATCCGTCGATCTTGACGTGGAAGTTGCTGATCATGACCCAGGGGTTTGGCCCCTTGAACTCTTTCTTGACGACCGGCACCACCACCACAAGGCCAGGCTTGAGACCCACACTGAGCACGCCACTGACCGGCGTGGAAATCACCGGCAGCAGACCCGTGGGCAAACCGGCCAGAGGTCCGGTCAGGCCGAGCGATGGGGTGATGCCGGCGCTACCCGCCATCGTGACGCCGTTGGACGTGCTCATGTCGATTCCGCAACCGATCTCATAGCCCACCTCCAGTTCGCCCCGAGCCGGTTCCGGCCCCCGCAGCGAACCGACGAATGTTCCCGTCGCGAGATATTCACGAGACGAGATCGCGGTGGTCAGCGGCGCCACGGGGATTTGCATCTCGTCCTTGGCGCCAAGGGCCAGGACCCAGCCGTCAGGAGTGTTGATGGTGACCGGATCGGACGAGGGCAACCGCCCGTCGGCCGGCGACACCGCAGCGGCAGGGGCGGCGGCGGGGTCGGAATCGGGATCACCTGCCGCCGAAGGCGCGACGGTCAGTGACACGACGAGGCTGAACGCCAGAACCGCTGTACGCCGAGCTAACCTGGCTAGCCGCATCACGCCCGCCACCTTAAGCTCCGCCCGATTCGAGTTCCGGCGTTCGCTGGTCGGCCAACTAAAGTTGTTGTGCGTTCGTAACTGATATGCGATACGAGCAGGGAACGCTGGGAGGACCGGTCGCGCTCAGTTGGCGTGCCCGGAGGTTCCGTGCACCTGTTTCGTTAGCCAGACCTTAAATTTGTCGCCGGGGAGTATCCTCAGGCATAAGCAATGACCTAGGCAGACGACAGAGAGGGCGGCGATGAGACTTCAAACGTGCGCCCTTGGCGTATTCGCCAGTGCGGTCAGTGTGCTGGCTCTCGCGTGCGGCACCGGCGTGGCGCACGCGGACCCAGACCCTATTCCGGCACCCGGGCCGTCCATAATCGATCAATTATTGACGCAGACTCCAGTGCTGATCGGGGATCCGAGCGATCAGGGCGGCCCCTCAGCAAACTGGGGTGGCGTTGGGATGTTCTGCGAAAATCAACAGGTCCGCTGCCGTTAGCCAGACCCGCGGCTAGTCGGCGCCGTTCAGCATGGTTCGGGCGCGTGTCAGCAACCTCGGCAACGCGGCTGCCATGGCCTCTAAGTCGGCTCGCGGAGAACGCCTTCGCCGGTTGTGCTTGACGATCAGCGACCACGTCGCCGCCGACTTGAAACACGCCAGCGCGGTGAACCAGGCGATGTCGCCAATCTCCTCCCCCAGCTCGTGTCGGTAAATATCGGCCAGTTCGGCTGTCGGCGGTGCCATACCCGCGGCACACCGAACGCGTTGGTAGGTGTCCGGGTCGCAATTGATCAAGAACCAGCCCGCATCGATGCGCGGATCACCGACCGACCAGATCTCCCAATCGATCACGGCGTTGACGCGGGCGCCCACAGCCAGCACGTTGCCCAGCCGGAAGTCGCCGTGCACCACGCTTGGCCGCATGGCGCGCGGCACGCGCTGCAGCAGCGCATCGCGCACACCCTGCCAGTCGGGTACGAGTGCCGCGTCAACGGTCCGCAAGGTGCCGCACCACCGGTGGACTTCCGCAACCGGGTCCAGCATTGATTCGCCGCCCAAGCCGAGGTCGACGGGCGACACGCTGTGCAAGTCGGCCATGATCCGGGCCGCGTTGCGGTAGCGGTCCGGGAGGTCGGGACTGGGTGGACAACCGTCGAAAAGCGGCTCCACACAGTCGCCTTCGACATGGGACATCACGAACAGCGGCGGCGTTTGCGGCGGGATTCCCGGGTCCTCCCAAAGCACCTCGGGGACCGGGACCCCTGTCGCGGCAAGTGCTTTAACAATCCGCGCCTGGCGCAGGACGTCGCGGTGCGCGACCGGTTCCACGCCCGGCGGAGCCACCTTGATCACCACCTGCCGCCCGAACCGCGCACCGCGGAAGGTGAGGCTGGACGCACCGCCCGCAAGCGGGGCGACGCCGGCGACCTCGGCCGCGGCCAGTCGCCGTCGCAGCTCGTCCAGGTCGATGTCAACCATTTAAAACCAGTCAGCCGACCGGGTTCGACCAGCCGACTTCGGCCAGGAAGGCCTGAGTATGCGCGACGCGCCCGGTCATAGTCTTCGGATCACCGGTGCACAACCGCAACGCCGTCTCGGTGATCAGTTCGATGTCCTCGGTGTCGGTCTTGGCCAGGTCGAGAGTGCCCGCTCCGGGGGTCGCCACCGGATTGGACGGAGCAGCGGCGTTGACGGCGATGCCGTCGTCATAGAGTTCGGCGGCAAGGCTTTTCGTGAGCCGATTGAGCGCGGCCTTGACCGTCCCGTAGATGCCGAAGCCCGCGATCCGGTCGAACTCGGAGAAGGGTGGTCCGGGCGGCAGGTCGCCCCCCACCGAGGTCAGGTTCAGGATCCAGCCGCGTCCGCGGTCGCGCATTGCGGGAATCGCCAACTGACTCAGGTGCAACGGCCCGAGGACATGCATCTCCATCATCAGCCTGACTCGCCGCTCGGGGAATTCGTCCAGGGACCGCAAGAATGTCACCGCGGCATTGTTGACGAGGATGTCGGGGGCGCCGACGGCACTCACCACCTCACCGAAGAGCCGCTCTCGTTCCTGGGCTTGGGACAGATCCGCCTGCACGGCAATAGCCTGGCCGCCGGCTGCCACGATCTCGTCAAGCGTCTGGCCCAACGAACCGTGGTATTTGGGGTCGGGCTCCATGGTGCGGGCAGTCAGCGCCACGGTCGCACCCCGCGCTGCAAGCCGAGCGGCAATCGCCTTGCCGAGGCCTCGGCTACTTCCGGTGACCAGAGCCACCTTCCCGTCACACCGGTGGTTAGCGCTCATCGTCGACTCCTTGGGACCGCCTTCTTGGAAACGGCTTGGAACGACCTGAAAACGGCTTCTCCAAAGCAGAGAATGTCATTATCGTCGGTCGATCGAAGTATAGGCATGGCCCGCTCACCCGAACACGCCCCCGGTGGGTGTCCGGAATGGTGGGGATCGCGGCGTTTTGGCCACTCCCACTATCGCAGTCGTGGCCCTAACGTCATCGCGATGCAGCAAGATCCGGACCTCTCGAAACTCATCGGCACCGATGTCGCGCAGGCTGCGATCCGGTTAGCCCAGTCCACTGAGTCGCGATCGGTGTTCAACCACAGCGTGCGCAGCTATTTATTCGGTGAGCTGCTCGCCGCACGCGACGGGCTGCACCCGGGCGCCGATTACGACAGTGAGACGTTGTTTTTGGCCTGTGTCCTGCACGATCTCGGCGCCGGAACCGCGGCCCCCGGCAAGGCGCGGTGTGAGGTCGAGGGCGCCGACCTTGCGGCGGCCCTGCTGACCGACCACGGCTGCGAGCGTGTGATGGTCGACGGCGTGTGGGACGCGATTGCCCTGCACAGCTCCTCAGGCATTGCCGAGCGGCGCGGACCGCTCTGCTACCTGACTCGCCTGGGCATCGGCGTGGATTTCGGCCTCGACGCAGAGTTCATCGACGAAGGGACCGCCGCGGCGATCCACGCCCGCTATCCTCGGCTGTCCATGGCGAGCTCACTGATGGACGCAATAGTGGCCCACGGACAGCGCAGCGCTGGGGCGGCGCCTCCATATTCGTTGCCGGCAGAAGTGCTCCGTGAACGGCAAGGCGACGGCATCACCCTGCTGGATCTCGCAGCATTGCATGGCCGGTGGGGCGACTGATCCTCAGCCTCGGCGGCGGGCGTCGATCGAGAAGGTCCCCGCGCCCGTGAAGACCAGCAGGAAGAAGCCGAAGCAGAAGAGAATGGCGAGGGTCCCGCCATTGCCCCCCGGTGGATCACCGATCGGCCAGAGTGAGCGCGGTTGATGCATCCAGAAGTAGGCCACCGCCATCTCCCCGGAGGCGATAAACGCAGCAGCACGGGTGAACAATCCGGCTGCGATCAGGAGACCCGCGACGACTTCGATTAGCCCGGCAAACCACCCGGGCCAGGCTCCGAGCTCTACATGATGGGCCGAACGGACGGGCCAGTCGAAGAGGATCCGTGAGCCGAACCCCGCGAAGAGTAGGCCGTAGACCGATCGGAAGAGGCTCAGTACCACGGGCGAATACTGGTCGAGACGATGATTGCGCGTCTGCCGCATAGCACAACGGTACGGATGAACTTTGACCAGACTTGGTCCCGGACGACAACTACGAGGAGGCGCCTTGGCCTATCTGTCCCTACTCTGCGCGATCTTCGCCGAGGTGGTGGCGACCAGCCTGCTGAAGAGCACGGAAGGTTTCACTCGGCTGTGGCCGACCGTAATCTGCCTGGTCGGTTACGCCGTCTCTTTCGCACTGCTGGCGTTTTCGATCTCGCGCGGTATGCAGACTGACGTCGCCTACGCCTTATGGTCGGCGATCGGCACGGCGGCCATCGTGCTGATAGCGGTGCTGTTCTTGGGCTCACCGCTGTCCGCCGCGAAGATCGCCGGCGTCGGGCTAATCATCGCCGGCGTAGTCACGCTGAACCTGTCCGGCGCCCATTGACCAATGTGTCGAGATGCCCGTTCGAGGAGTCGCCGCCAGAGTCCGGGCCGACTCGAGTCTCCAACACACTCGGTCAGTCCTCCAGGCGCAAGGCAGCCGCCGGGCACTGTATGACCGCCTTTTGCATGCGGTCCCGGTCCGACTCGGGGCGCTGTTCTGCGTGGATGAGGACACTTCCGTCGTCCTGGACTTCGAATACGTCCTCGGCGATCGACTCGCAGATACCGTGCCCGGTGCACTTGGTGAGGTCGACTGAAACGCGCATGGTGTCCTCCCTGATCCGCGCCTGCAGCGGGGCTGACGTCACGAAGCCAGCGTGACAGTCAGGCCCAAATTTGTAAAGCACCCGTGGCAACGCGTGCATCGTAGAATCCCAGCATGATCCGCACCGGCATCGCGAGGAGGGCTCGCAGGATCGGCGTTGTAGTGCTGGCCGGCGCGGCTGCGGCGGGCCTGGCGACGGGCCCATCGATGGGGATAGCCCAAGCAGCTCCCGGCACACCCGATCCTCCGAGTGGCGCGAGCACACTCTACGGCGACCCCGCTGCGGCCGCCCCGTTCTGGCGCTACCAGGAATATGACGACGACTGCGTGGAAATGGCGGTCGCCGACGTGGTCGGTGAGCTGCACGGTGATCAGCCGTCTGAGCACGTGATCGTCAAGGTGGCCCAATCGACGCCCAGCCCCTCCCATCAGGGACCGATCTACGCCAAACCCGGCAAACGCAGGGCCGGCACCGGCACATCCTTCGAGGACGAGCCGGCACTGCTGGCGCACTACGGGATCCAGGCGGTGAGCACCGACAAGGGAAGTGCCAAAAAGACTGGTGTTCCCACGGGCATGAAGGCACTCGAGCAAGATCTCGCCGGGGGCCGCAAGGTGATCGTCGGGCTCAACGCCGAAGTCATCTGGCGCGAACCCGTTGAGGACAAAACCTCAGACGGCGAACCCGAGGCCAATCACTCCGTGGTGGTGACCGGTGTCGACACGGCAGCCGGCCTCGTGCACCTCAACGACAGCGGCAGCGAAGACGGCCGAGACGAGCAAATTGCCATCGCCCTCTTCACCCGGTCGTGGGACACCAGCGACGACCAGATGACCGTCACCAGCTAAGCCGACGTCAGCTTGAGATGTGTCGCAACTGCGCTGTCAGCATCCACCGCTGCTTCTCCAGTCCTTCGAGGACAGCGTGGAGCAGGTCGGCGCTGGTCGGGTCCTGGTCGTCCACCTCGTCGTGCACGGCGCGAATGACGTTGACAGCATTCAGGATTCGCTCAGCGATCACGGCGGCGGCGCGATCAACGCTGATCTCCCCAGCCGGAAATGCTTCGAGCGTCGTGGTGTCGACGACGGTGCGGGTGCGCCCGTCTGGCACTACCTCCAAAGCGCGCATGCGCTCGGCGATCGTGTCCGCATTCTCGCGCGCCATATCGACCACCTCGTCGAGTTCCAGATGGATGGAACGGAAGTGCGGTCCGACCAGGTTCCAGTGCGCTTGCTTGGCCTGGTTCTGCAGCTCCAGCAGGTCCACCAGCACGGCCTGCAGGTCGGCGGTCAGGGCCGGCGAGGCGACGAACTCGGTGTGGGAAACCGCGTGGTTGATGGCGGTCATCATTCCTCCTTGATGTTGGCTTTTGGTTGGCTATACCGACAACTCTAGACTTTATTTTGATTTAATCAATATTAAAACTATATCGGTTTTATTGTTAGGTCATGCTAAGGTTGTTGCATGGGTGCGCCGAAAGTTGCTCAGTACAAGCAGGAGCTGCGCTCCTCGGCGCTGCGCGCGACGTCGGGCCGACTGGCGGTGCTGGGGGCGTTGGAGTCTGCGCCACACTCGTCCGCCGAGCAGGTGTTCGCGCTGATCAGCGACGACCTTCCGGGCACCTCGCCACAAGCGGTCTACATGGTGCTCAACGACCTTGCTCGCGCCGGCTTGATCCGCAAGTTTGAGCCTGCAGGCTCGGCGGCGCTTTACGAGCGACGAACCGGCGACAACCATCACCATCTGGTGTGCGAGTCGTGCGGGGAGGTGCGCGACGTCGACTGCGTTGTCGGCCGGGCCCCCTGCCTGACCCCGGACAGCGACCAGGGGTTTGCGGTCCGCGAAGCGGAGGTCACCTTCTGGGGACTGTGCACACGCTGCCAGCAATCCGGAGCGCTAGGGCGCCGGGCCGAGCATCAATTTGGCGAATGACCGGCGGGCCCAGCGGGTCAGTTCCTCGCGGCTGAGGTCGGCGATCGTCTCGTCCCCTTCCGGCACTGCGAAGAACCGCGGCAGCAAGATGCCACCCACCTCGTCGGGATCGACGCCGGGCAGGTCCGGCAACTCGAACGAACAATCGGCTGCTTTGCGCGACCGATCGTCGGTCGGCCCCACGAGCCGGATCGAACGGCCGGCCCGTTGCGTCAACGGGTTTCGAGTCGGACAGCAGGGCGGCTGATGCTCGTCGGCACCGCGGCAGGGTCCATCGACGCCCTCACGGCAGAGCGATCAATCTGCTTGCTCAATGAACACCGAAGCAGGCCCCAGCGATGCTAAAGCGATACCACGGGCTGGCACCTGAGCTCTGCTAGCGTTAACCGAACGTTAGTTCGGTTGTGCCGTTCAGCAAATGGGAGTCGGTAGGCGTGTCGATGTTGTGGAGCGTCCGTCGGTGACGCCGCGACGGGCGGCAGACGATGGAACCCGGCGCGCTGAAGTCTTGGAGATCGCAGCGTCGTTGATCGCCACTTCGGGACTGCGGACGTCGATGCACGACATCGCCAACACCGCCGGCATTCAGACCGGGAGCTTGTATCACCATTTCGCGTCCAAAGAGGCGTTGTTGGTCGAGCTGCTTCGGCGCTACCACGCCGATCTCGACCACATCGCCCAACAGGCACTCGACGCACTGGACGACCCCGGCTCCCGGCCCGGGTTCGCGCGAATCGCCGCTTTGGGAACCGCCACAGCTCGGTGCGCCGTTGCACACCGCGCCGCCATCCAGATCTCGATGTATGAGACTCCGAGCTCGAATCCCGATCTTATCGAATGGACCCAACGACGCCCGACGGCCATCTTGGAAGCCATGTTCCAAACGCTGCGGGCCGCGCGGTGGGGCGGTTACATTCTGTCGGATATCGACCTGCATGTGCTCGCCGATCGGATCTGCCAGTCAGTGCTGCAGGTCGGCCTCGACATCATGCGGCATAACGCCGCAACCGACCGGGTCGCCACGCTGCTCTGCCGAATCATGCTGGAAGGCCTGGCTGCTGGTCGCCCAACAGATGCCGAACTCGATCAGTCAGCTGCGTTCCTCGCAGCCGATGAGGTCATCAAGGGGTGGGCCGAAGACACCGAACCCGACGACCGGGCGGCCCATATCCGCGCGGTTGCGCGCGCGGAGTTCGGGCGCAGGGGCTATGAAGGCACCACGGTCCGGGACATCGCCTCCGCCGCAGGAATGGGCCACGGCAACGTGTTTCGCCTGATCGGCTCGAAAGACGAGTTACTTGCCTCCATCATGGGTGGCTTCGGCGACAAAGTGGAGGCCGGTGCGAGGGAGGTGCTTCGGTCGAATTCCTCGCCGATCGAGAAACTCGATGCGCTGAGTTGGGTCAATATCAACGCCCTGGATCGGTTCGGCGACGAGTTCCGCATCCAGCTCGCGTGGATGCGTCAGATTCCCCCTGACGCCCCGAACCCGAGCATGGAGTTCCCCATCCGGCTCAAGCAGACTAAAACGCTTCTTTCCCAAGGGATTCGATCGGGATCAATCAAAATCGACGACGCACCAAAGGAGATGCTGGCACGCTCCGTCATCGGCCTGCAGTGGATACCCGAGAACATCCTGCGCGACATCGGCACCAGCGCAGCCCGGGTGCATCTCCGTGACACCTTGCTCCGAGGCGTCACCCGCGCCGAGAGTTAGCCGGTGACAACCGGCAACTTGGCCCATCCACGGACGCTCGCCGTGTGCGCTTTGCCCGCGTTCGGATAGTCCACTACCCAGTCGGGCCATCGTTTGACGACTTCCTCGAGCGCGACCCGCGCCTGCATCCGCGCGAGTGCCGAACCCATGCAGAAGTGCAGCCCCTGCCCGAAGCTGAGATGTCCACCGCCACGGTGGATATCGAAATGCTCTCCTTGGGGGAAACGGCTCTCGTCCCGATTGGCGGACCCATTGAGCAGCAGCATGATCGAACCTTCCGCGATCTTTTCGCCACGGCACTCGGTGTCATGGGCGACGTAGCGCGCCTGGACCGGCGAGGGCGCCTCGTAGCGCAGCACCTCTTCGATCGCGCCGGGAATGAGCGATGGATCGGCGACGATCTCGCGCCGCTGATCGGGATGATCGGCCAGCAACTGGCCGATGAAACCGATCAACCGCGTGGTGGTTTCGTTGCCCGCACCGGCGATCATGCTCGTGTAGGTGAGGACCTCGGTGCGCGTCAATTGGCGCACCACCCCGTCGTCCTCGATCTCGGCGTTCAGAAGCTGCGTCATCAGGTCATCGGAGGGATGTTGGGCCCGCCAGTCGATGTAGTCGGAAAACAACTGGTAGGCCTGCTCGAAGGCATCTTCGGCGACGACGTAGGACGAGCCGCCATCCTTCAGACTGATGGCGTGATCGGTCTTGTCCCGAATCGCTTCCTGACCCTGCTCGGGAATGCCCAGCAGATACCCGATGGTCCGCATCGGAATCAGAGCGCCGAGATCCGCGATGAAGTCAAAGCCCCCCGAGCCGACCAGTGGATCGAGGGCACGCTCGCAGAACTGGCGCGTCAGTGGCTCGATCGCCTCCATCCGCCGCGGGGTGAAAACCCTCGACAACAACCGACGGTGCAGGTCATGCAAAGGGGGATCCTCGAAGAGGATCACGCCGGGTGGCACCTCGAGGCCGCTCTTGATGATGTCCATGGTGGTGCCGCGGCCAGACCGGTAGATCTGAAAGTTCGGCAGCTCCCTGGATACGTCGTCGTAGCGACTCAACGCATAGAAGTCGTGCTTCTCGTTGTAATAGAGCGGCGCTTCCTCGCGCAGTCTCTTCCAAGCCGGATAGGGGTTGTCGTCGATCTCGAAGTCGAACGGGTCGTAGTACAGATCGACAGCGGGTGTATCGGGCAAGGTCGGGTCCCTTTCAGTCAAATACATGCAATGGCAAGGTCGTCGACAGGTCGAGCGAGCTCAACAGCCCCGCCCGCGCATCGACCACGTAGGGGATCGCGTTGACCACACGCATGGCGGTGGCCGCCATGGCGGCGTGGCCGGCACCGTGGCCCGCGGCCACCCCCATCGTCATCTCACAGTGGATGTCGGGATCGCCGTCGATATCCACGCGGTACGTCGCGTCGTAATCCGAAGCGAGCCAGTCGGGGGCGACGTCGCGCGCCATCCGGATGATGTGTTCGACGATGATCGCCTCCCGCCCGTTGACCACGCCGGCCGCCCTGGTGCACACGGCGCCGCAGGTGCCGGCCTCGATGGTCCCGAACGCGACCTTGATGTCGCGGTCGGTCAACCGGCGGTCCAGCGACCCGCGGACCTCCTCGACATCGACCCCGAGTCCCTTAGCGATCAGGTGAATTGGCGCTTTCCATGCGAGCTCGATGAAGCCGGGTTGCTTGAGCATCGGTTCGAAATCCAGCGGCCTGCCGAAACCCATCCCGTTCATCATCACGTCGGCCACCGGGTAGTGATCGTTCAGCGCGACTTCGGTGACCTTGATCGAGCGAATGCTCTTGGACTGCGTCGTCATCAGCAGAGCGAGCTGATCCGACGCGAAGCCCGGGAAGATGCCCGAGACGTAGAACGACGCGTCGCCGGCCTTGGCCGCCGCCTCGAGTTGGTCGCGCCACTCGACGGCGAAGTACGACGGCGGGTACACAAGGCTGGTCGATGACGTCGAGACGACGTTGATCCCCGCCTCGAGCAGCCGAAGATAGTCCGGCACCGCGCCAGCGTCGCGATCCGGACCACTCGCGGCGTAGACCACGCAATCGGGGGCCAACGCGATGAGCTCGTCGGCGTCGTTGGTGGCGCTTATTCCAATAGGTTCGACGCCCGCGAGCTCGCCGGCGTCCCTGCCCACCTTCTCAGCCGAGTGCACCCACACCCCGACGAGTTCCAGGTCGGGGCGGCGCCGTACGGCATCGACAGCGATCGAGCCGACTCCACCGGTCGACCAGACGACGACGCGCAAGGGCTTAGTCACGTCACACTCTCCCGATCGAGCCGTGTGGCGAGCGGGCACGCTCGCTGGCTGCGGCCGCGAACTTGAGGTACGGCCACGCAACCTCAGGCGCAACACCGCCGCACAGGGGATGCAGGGGCAGCGGCCGGCCCCCGCGCACGTAGTCGGCAGCCTCGTCGACGGTGAAAATCCGGTAAGGGCCGGCCATCTCACGAAGTTCGGACACCGTGCTCGCGCGCGTGATGCTCGCGACCGAATCGTCGCCATGCCGGTACGACGCGGCCGTCACGGCGTCGTGGAGGAGATGCGGGCCCAGCTCATCCCAGGCCCGGTCGACATCTTCGGCGACGAACGCCGCCGTCGGCGCACCCGGGACCGGAAACTGAACCGGTCCCGGCTCATGACCGTGATCGCTGCAGAGGGTGTCGTAGAGATCCTTCAACTCGGGAGCCTCCGACTGCGAAATGAAACCCAGTCCGTGCCGCGCCGCACGGCGAACCGCGGGCCTGCTACCTCCCGCAATCATCATGTACGGACCGTGATCCGTCGCCGACCACGGCGTCACGCGAACTCGCCTGCCACGGTATTCGAAGGACTCGCCGTGCAGCAGACCGCGAACCGCCGCTAGATTCTCGTCGGCGAGCTGGCCGCGAGAATCCCACTCGGTGCCGAAGTGGTCGTATTCCTCGCGTCGATGTCCGACCCCAAAGGCATAGGACACTCGCCCATTGCTGATGAGATCCAGGACGACGATTTCCTCAGCCAACCTGACCGGGTCCCAGAACGGAACCGGCACCGCGGCCAGAAGTATCGACAGCGTGCGCGTCCTGGCGGCGATCGCCGACGCCAAGACGATCGGCGTCGGAAGGTGGCCGTCCTCGGCCCCATGGTGCTCCGAAAGTACCGCGAGGAAGGCCCCTCTGGTTTCCGCCCACGCGCACATGTCAATCGCCGCCCCGTACAAGTCGGCCGTCGGTGCGGCCCACCGCGGGCTGCGCATGTCGAACCTGAGGGTCAGCATCGAAGGAGCAACTCCAAGCGCGCGGGTCTGGGCGACGGACTCTGCAACCTGTCCGTCATGACGCTACCCACCATAACCTAACCTTTGTTCTCCCTAATGAGATTTTCGGGAGCCAGTGCCGAGACCGCCCTTGACCGTCTCGGACGCGACTGCTAGCTTCCGGATCAAACGTTAGGTATTCATGCGAACCAGGTGAAGGGATCGCAGAAATGGGCCACGCTGGCATACCCCGCCAGGGCGGCGCCGTTGCCTGTGCTGCAATATCGTCGGCACGTGCGGCGGCGTTACCGCATTGATCGAGTTGGCGCCGCGGCCGCAACGCGGCCTGCGCTCTCGGAGCCGGGGAGGGATCGCAGGCCCGCCCATCAATGCGCTCATGCAGTTCCTCTGGCTGAAGGTGGGACGGTTCGTCTACACCCAGGCAGCGGGGCCCCTGCTGCATATCGGCGGAAGGCAGCTGCCGCTGTTCATGGTCATCTACGACAGCGTCCTTTTCGCCGTCGTCGCCGTGTTGGGCGTAAGCGACGACGACGGCCGACCCACCGTGGTCGCCTGGCTGGAACAGCGCCTACCGTCCGGCGCGTTGCCGACACCCGGACGACTGGTAGTTATGGCCACCGCGCTGCTTATGACGGCCGTTGCTGTCCCGATCGCGGTGTTCAGCCTGCTGCGCATCAGCGGGTACACCTCGCCTGCCTACGACCGGTACCCATATCCGGCGGTCAAGGTCTACGACCCCTACGGCGGCCTCGCGAGGGCGGGAAAACCAGGTCCGTTCTATCGGTGATAGCCGAAAGCACCAAGCAACAAACGACTACCAGAAGGACCCCATGACCAAAAGCAAGCACCGAGTAGTGGTTTGGTCGACCGGCGGCATCGGATCCATCGCGATTCGAACCGTTACGAACCGCCCGGACCTCGACCTTGTCGGCGTATGGGTGCATTCGGATGAGAAGGTCGGCAAGGACGCCGGCGAGCTGGCCCACGGGAATCCGATCGGGTTGGCCGCGACAAACGACGCCGACGCACTCATCGCGCTGGCGCCCGACTGCGTCATCTACGCAGCAGCCGGCCCCGAACGCGATGCGCTCGCCATACCGGATTATGTGAAGCTGCTCGAAGCGGGGATCAACGTCGTCACCACCAGCACCACTCGTCTGATCAACCCTCATGCCTACACTCCTGACATTTGGCGGGATCAGCTCGTCGCGGCCGCCAAACAGGGGCAAGTGTCGCTGTACGCATCTGGCATAGAGCCGGGGTTCGCCGCCGACTACCTTCCGCTCGTGCTGTCCACGCAGTCGTCGTCGATCGAGAAGATCCACTCCTACGAAATGGGCTTATACGACGATTACGGCGTACCCGACATCATGATCAACGGATTGGGCTTCGGGCAACCTCTGGACTTCGAGCCCTGGGTCGCGATCCCTGGAGCCATCGCCGGCGAGTGGGCAGGGCAGATCCGGTTGATCGGTGACGCCCTCGGAGTCGAGGTGCAGGAAATACGGGAGTCCTTCGATCGTGCGGCGACCCATCGGACGCTGGAGGTAGCGATGGGCACCGTCAAGGCCGGAACCTCCGGCGCACTGCGCATGCAGGCCATCGGCGTCGTCGACGGACGCGAGGCCATCGTCATCGAACACGTCACTCGCCTCGCCCACGACGTGGCTCCGGACTGGCCGACCGGTATCGGCGATCTATCTTATCGGGTGGTCATTACCGGCGACCCCGACATCGACTGCACGCTGGCCGCCACCTTGCGCGACCCCGGTCGGGCGGGTATAGCCGGAATGACTTCCGGCGCCGGGGCGATGGTCGCGACCGCGATGCGCGTCGTGAATGCCGTGCCCTATGTGGTTGCCGCAGAACCCGGGTTGCTCAGTTCGGTGGACCTCCCGCTGACCATTCCCAGGAACGCCTTCAGCACACGGTGAATCGCTAAGCCGGCCAGCGGTACGCCCCGAAGACCTCGGGGACCACTACTCCCGGTGGCGCTCTCAGCACATACGGGACCGCACGCACGGCGGAAATACCAACGGCGACGTATCCCCCGGATACATTGTCGAATTCGGCAACCGGCCCGGTGTCGACGCGCACCTCTACGGCGATATTGGGCACGCCGTCGACCTGGACTCGAACAACGTGGCCGTCCAGCGCGAGATCCCACTCCGGGATATCAGCGGTGCACGTCCAATATTCCTCGACGACCAGAATGGGCGCGCCGTCGTGATACGCAGTCCAAGAAAGAATCTGGCCGACGACGGTTCCCGCCGGAAGCGTTGTGCACTCCAACGTCAGGTCCTTTGGCGATACCGCGGTTCGGATTACATGACGGATCCTGTCGATTCTCACGCCGAGGGCATCGGCCGCCGCCCCCATGGCCTGCTCGGACTGAGTCGACACCGCGCGGAACGCCGGCGAGGCGATCGAGATCTCTTCCGGTCGCTTGCCCATGCCCATCAAATCGACGAGCATTCGCTCCTCGGGGACATGGGAACAGTCGACGAACTGCTGGACGGTGATCTTGTCGACGCGCTGCGACAGGGCCGTCAGCCCAACTGCGAGCTTTTCCAGCATGAATCCGGGGTGCTCCCCTGCCGGATAGAACCGGGAATCTCCCGCCCGGCACGCCCGCTTCACCCGCTCATAGACGTCGGGTCCCAGCGTGGGCAGATAGGCGTAGGACGTCACGGTGATGACGCTCTTGCCGGATTCAAGAAGTGCGACGATGTCGTCGGTGTTGGCCTCGAAACCGTAAGCCTTGCTTGCCGCATGTAGCACCACGTCGGCATCGAGACCGAGAATCGCGTCCTTATCGTCGGTGGCCAAGACGCTGGTATCAGGGCGCCCCACCAGTGTTCCAGCGTCCACTCCCACTTTCTCGGGAGAGTAAACGAACACGCCGACGAGGTCGAATTCGGGGTTGTCAATGACCTCGGCGAGTTGTATCGACCCGACTGGGCCGGTGGCCCATTGGATAACCCGGGTGGTCGACATCTGGACTTACCCCGCCTGACAAGTAATGCACGCTCGAACGAACTCCGAGTCTGGCACAAATGTTAGGTCTCGCCAAATCTCAACATCCCGCGACGCCGATGAGAGATCTCCGCAGCAGGTCGGCCTGACTGATCCTGAGACCACCGAGCATTGGGTGTAGCGTCAAGTAGTTGGGAAAACCAGCCAGTCCGGGATGCATCAACCGATTTCCGCTGATCTCGCAGAGCAACCGCTCACGCCGGACACTCCGGTAACGACCGCACGTCGGGATACCTTTGAACGCTCTGCCTACCCATGAGTCGCTACTGTCCCCTGCTGCGCCACAGCGACTTTCGCGCACCGTACGTTTCGGCGTCCTCGGTCCCCTCGCGCCCCCGCCGAACGGGTTGGCAAGGTTCAGCGCAGGCTTGTCGGCTGCGCTATGCGCCCACGGATCCCAGTCCGGCGTCATTCGAATGGCCGACGGGCCGAATTCGACATGCAAAGACTTGCTGAACGAGGTTGACATAGCGGTCATCCAACACGAATTCGGCAACTACGGCGGAGTTGCCGACGAAATGTTTGACATCTTTGATGGGTTGTGCGTCCCGTCAATTGTCATCGCCCATACGATTCCCAACAATCCGACCCCACAGCAACGTTCGGTGCTCGAAAAGATCGCGGCGCAGGCGGGTCAGGTGGTTGTCATGTCCGACGCCGCGCGACAACGCCTGTGTTCCAGCTACGCCGTCGACCGCCGCAAGGTCAGCATGATCCCGCACGGCGCAACCGTGCCCACCAGCCCGCGCGCCAAGCGTCCGAGTAGACCAACCATCTTGACCTGGGGCTTACTGGGTCCGGGAAAGGGTATCGAGCGGGTCATCGACGCAATGCCTTCGCTCAACGATGTGCCCGGTCGGCCCCGTTACCTGGTTGCCGGTCCGACGCATCCCCAGGTCTTGGCCGCTGAAGGCGAGGCGTACCGCAATGCCCGAATCGAACAGGCTCGGCGCAACGGCGTAGCGGATTCGGTGTCCTTCGATCCCGGCTATTACGACCGGGGCATGCTGACCGAGCTCATCCAGCAGGCCTCCGTCGTCGTGCTGCCCTACGACTCCACAGAGCAGGTGACCTCCGGCGTGCTCGTCGACGCGATCGCGAACGGCAGACCAGTCTTGGCAACCGCGTTCCCGCACGCTATCGAGCTGCTGAGCAGCGGAGCAGGCGTCATCGTCGGCCACGACGATCCGGTCGCGCTGGCCTCAACGCTGCACCAGATCATCACGCAGCCACGCCTCGCCGGCTCAATGGCGGCCGAGGCCCGGCGACGGGCGCCGGAAATGGCGTGGCCGGTGGTGGCGAGCGCCTATGTCGGACTAGCGAACCGTCTCCTAGCTCAACGGCGCACTGGCTTCATACAGCCCTAGTGAAAGCCGAGCCCCGGAAAGGGCGTAACGTCATCGGTATCGGGCAGCTCGATGTCGAGCCAACATGCTCGACTGAAAAGGAAAATTCTGATGGCTCCGCCAACAATTCTCCGTACTCCTTACGACCTACGCCTGGAACTGGTCGCGGACACGATCAAGACTCATTCCAAGCTTGCCGACAAGGCTGCGAGCGAACTGGCCGTGCACGTATTGCACGCGCTGAATTCGATTCCCGAAAAGATGCGCTGACTGACGGTTCCGGGGAGGTCTCGACCATGACAGTCGCCGTGACACTCCCCCAACGGTGGAGCCGACAAATACCTGCGCTACGGCGACACCTACGTCAAGAACAGTGATGGCATCCTCGACGTCATCCGTGGCGGTGCGAAAAAGGCATACAGCTACGAGTCCGGCGAGTGGAACGATGCCGAAGGCGACGAAAACGCTGGAAAAAACCACACTTCTGGAATTGAACCCCCTCGAGTTGCGTCGAGTGAGCGTCCAGGGCGGAAAATCCGCTCGGATTTCGCCCTAGGCGCGCACTCATAACCCTGAGCGCACACTCGTAGCCGTGACCGCAGCCCGGGCCCGGCGGAGTACACCCGTGGGGCGGTGCCCATTCAGCCCAACGAATACCGCGGGCGTCCGTCCCCGCCGACAACGCCGTTTCGTCACCATCACGTGAACTCACGTTCACGCGACGGACGTCAATTGCGTGCCTGGTGTGCAAAAAGCGCTGTCAGACTGACGATCTGCGCGCCGCCGGGCATATCGGTACGGTGCTTCCCAAATCTCTAGGAAGTAGGACTCCCGATGACCGATGTCGATCAGACTCCCTCCGACGGAATCACCGGCACCGGTCCCGCGCCGGCCGACCAGATCGAGCACGCTCGCACCGGGATGCACGCGGCCGCTCTGCAGCGCGCGATCACCGATCACATCCGCTATTCGGTTGGCCGCCCGGCCGCGGCCCTGCGGCCCGAGCACTACTACCGGGCTCTTGCGCTGGCCGTGCGTGACCGCATGCAGGACCGCCGAGTCGCCTCGACGCAGACCTCACTGGATCTCGGTCGCAAGGTGACCTGTTACCTGTCGGCCGAATTTCTGATGGGTCCGCAACTGGGCAACAATCTGTTGAACCTCCGCATGGAGCAGGCCGCGCGAGACGCGCTGGGTGCGATGGGCCAGGAACTCGACGAGATCCTTGCTTGCGAGGAGGAACCGGGACTGGGCAATGGCGGCCTCGGCAGGCTCGCGGCGTGCTACCTGGACTCGCTGGCCACCCTCGAGCGTCCGGCGATCGGCTATGGCATCCGCTACGAATTCGGCATCTTCGACCAGGAGATCCACGACGGCTGGCAGGTCGAGCAGACCGACAACTGGCTGGACAGTGGAAACCCTTGGGAGATCGCAAAACCAGATGTCAACTACCTGGTCAAGTGGGGCGGTTACGCCGAGCACTACGCCGACGAAGCCGGCCAAGACCGGATCCGATGGGTGCCGGGGCGGATGCTGAAAGGCGTCGCCTACGACACGCCCATCCAGGGTTACGGCGTCAACACCTGCAACGTGCTGACGTTATGGAGCGCACGGGCCGTCAAGTCGTTCGCGCTGGAGGCCTTCAACACCGGCGACTATTACAAGGCGGTCGAGGACGAGGTCACCTCGGAAACGGTCACCAAGGTCCTATACCCCAATGACGAGCCGGAGGCGGGCAAGCGGCTGCGTTTGCTGCAGCAGTACTTCTTCGTGTCCTGTTCTTTGCAGCACGTCCTGCACATCATGGATGACCTGGCCGACGCGGGGGTCAGGGAACTCCCCCAGCGGTTCGCATTGCAGCTCAACGACACCCACCCGTCGATCGCGGTGGCCGAGCTCATGCGGCTGCTTGTCGACGAGCGCCAACTGGACTGGGACGAGGCGTGGGCCCTCACCGTCGCGACGTTCGGCTACACCAACCACACCCTGCTGCCCGAGGCGCTGGAGACCTGGCCGTTGGAGCTGTTCAGTGAGTCGCTGCCCCGCCACCTCGAGATCATCTACGAGATCAACCGCCGGTTCATCGACGAGGTGCGCAGCCGCTTCCCCGGCGACGAGGCCCGGATCCGCCGGATGTCGCTGATCGGCGAGGACGGCGGCAAGAAAGTCCGGATGGCGCATCTCGCGACGGTCGGCAGCCACGCCATCAACGGTGTCGCCGCACTGCACTCAGACCTGCTGAAAGCCAGTGTGCTGAAAGACTTCTACGAACTGTGGCCGGAGCGGTTCAGCAACAAGACGAACGGCGTGACGCCACGCCGCTTCCTTGCGCTGGCCAACCCTGGGCTCCGCGAGTTGCTGGACCGCACCGTCGGTGACGGCTGGCTGACCGATCTGCAGCGCCTGCGCGGGCTGGAGCCGTTCGTTGACGACGCCTCCTTCCGCCACGAATGGCGCGATGTGAAACGCAACAACAAGTCGCGCCTCGCCAAGTACATCCGCACGGTGGCCGGCGTCGAGCTGAACCCCGACTGGATGTTCGATGTCCAGGTCAAGCGCATCCACGAGTACAAGCGTCAGCATCTCAACGTGCTACACATCGTCGCTCTGTACCACCGCCTCAAACAGAACCCCGGGCTGTCGATTCCCCTGCGGGCCTTCATCTTTGGCGGCAAAGCCGCGCCCGGCTACTTCATGGCGAAGCGGATCATCAAGCTGATCAACGCCGTGGGGGAAACAGTCAACGGCGACCCGGACGTCAACCGGTTCCTGAAAGTGGCATTCGTGCCGAACTTCAACGTGCAGAACGCGCACATGATCTACCCGGCCGCCGACTTGTCTGAGCAGATCTCCACTGCGGGCAAGGAAGCGTCGGGCACCGGGAACATGAAGTTCATGATCAACGGCGCCCTGACCATCGGAACGCTGGACGGAGCCAACGTCGAGATGCGCGAAGAGGCGGGCCCCGAGAACTTCTTCCTGTTCGGCCTGACGGAGAGCGAGGTCGAAGCGGTCAAGGCGAACGGCTACCGCCCGGCCGACTACGTAGACGGCAATGACGAACTGCGCGCGGTGCTGGATCTGATCGCGGGCGGGACGTTCTCGCACGGCGACACCGAGGTATTCAAACCGCTGGTGGACAACCTCCGCAATGCCGACCCATTCCTGGTGCTCGCCGACTACGCGTCGTACGTGGACTGCCAGGATCAGGTGAGCGCCGCATGGCAGGACAGGGAGTCGTGGACGAAGATGTCCATCCTGAACACCGCACGCAGCGGCAAGTTCTCGTCGGATCGCGCCATCGCCGAGTACTGCGACGAGATCTGGAACGTCTGGCCGCTGTCGGTGAAGATCTGAGCGCCGCGGAAGCTACGCGACGCTAACGGGTCTCGCTCGCGACAAAGACGGCGATGTAACCGATCGGAATGCCCGTCCGGGTGGCGATGCATTCCCGCGCCGCCAACTCGACCGTGGCCCGACGGCCGGCGCGGGTGACGCCGCCGATTTCGGGGATCCGAATCAGCCAGCCATCGGTCTCGCGACTGACTTCAATATCGAAGGACTGACCGACCGTCGGGAAGTTCACCCGACGAGCGACGCTTTGGGTACGGCTGCTGCGCAGCACTTGTGTGCGTCGCAGTGTGGTCTGAACAGGCATGAGGAGTTTTCCTAAGTCGACGACGAACCGCGCGCAAGAATAATGCGTTTCGGGACCAAATACCTAATCCGCTGAGGCCGTGTCTGGCCTGAGAGGGCGGCAACGGCGTTGTAGCCAGTGGCAGCCCGGTAAATCCGACACTCTGCTGGCGGTCAACCACCCACCGCCGTCGACCACCAACGTTGCTCCTGTTAGCCGGCGCCCTTGCCGTTGTCGACCCGATAGACGGCGCCATGGATGGCTGCCGCGGCATCGCTGGCAAGGAACGCGATCACATTCGCGACGTCGAGGGCCTGCATCATGCCGCGCGGCGAGGCCGTACGCATGATCAGATCGAAGTTCGCGCTGTCTGGCGCACTGAATTGTTGGAGTTGCGGTGTCAGCATGCCCCCCGGACATACCGCGTTGACGCGCACGCGATCCGCGCTGTACTCGACTGCCAAAGCGCGGGTAAGCCCGATTAGCCCATGCTTGGCAGCGCAGTAGCCGGCCGAGTAGGCCTGACCTTCGACGCCCGCAATGGAACTGACGTTGATGATGTTGCCGCTCCTTTCCAGCAGATGGGGCAGGGCGGCCCTGCATAAGTAGAACGGTCCGTTGAGGTTGACCGCCAGATCTCGCGTCCAGTCGTCGTCGGTCATCGACTCCGTCCGACGCATCTGGTGCCTTCCGGCGATGTTGACCAGGACGTCTAATCCCCCGAACTCTCCGACGCATTGTTCGACCGCGTCTCCGCAGGCCTGCGCGGAAGCGACGTCCACCGTTGCGTACGCACCACGTTCCACGCCGGCGAATACCTCGGCCAACCGTCCGGTATCCCGGCCTATGCCGAAAACCGTTGCCCCCTGCCGCGAAAACAGCTGCGCCGTTTCAGCGCCAAGACCCGACGACGCGCCGGTCACCAGCGTGACCTTGCCCTGTAGTGCTGACATACCGGTTTTCGTTCTCCCTAGTCGCGGCGATTTTGCGCAGGAGAGCCGGGCTGGCTCTTGGGACTGCGGTCACCAGGCTGGCACACCTCAATAGGACCGCATCCGCGCAAGGCTACCTCGCAGCAGCTCAAGTGGCGCAATAAATCTCAGCCCGCGGATGCCCACTGCGTCGAGCAGCACGTGCTCGGCTCGAAAGCTCAGCCGAATGCGACGTACGGTCGTCAACGCGACGAGGCTGATCGCAAGCTTCCCAAGCTCGATCCGACTCGTCCGCTTCTTCCAAGTCGACGGCGTCGAGCTCGCCCGCCGACCGAAGTAGTAGCCGCCGCAGGTCGCCATCACGAGGGCGGCGATTCCCGCAAGCAGGCTCATGGTGATGAGCATCCTTCGTCACCGTCGCGGTGAGATCACATGCGAGATACACCTAGGCCAACAAATAAGGACGGACCAACAAATAAGGACGGACCAACAAATAAGGATGGACCCTTCAGGCGAGGGTCACACGGCCGGCTGGTGGTGGTGAATCTGCAGTTGTCGTGGGCCAAAGACTTGCACGGCCCGTACCGTCGCCGCAGTCACGGCCAACGCGCTGAGCACGACCATCGGTGTGGCAGCCCCCACCGCCGGCTTGATCGCCACCAAGAGGACGGGTAGCCCAAAACCGAGATATGTCACGACGTAGAACACGCCCGTCAGTGTGCCGCGCAGCCTGGGCGGGGACATCGTCTCGATGTCGATGAGGCCTTCGCGTAAGCACAAGCCGTAGGCGACACCGAGCACGACGGCGATGAGAAGAAAGACGGCCAGGGACGGAGTGTCGCCCGCCGCGGCGACGGCACCGAAGCCCACCGCGGCGACCGCGGCACCAACGATGCCGGCGGACCGTCTCCACCCGCGGCGTCTGGCCACCATCTGAGTAGCCACGCCCGCGGTCAGCGTGACCGCAGCGGCCACGCCGGGGACCCAGGGTCCGCTGAAACGGTATTGCATTCGTTCAGCCATCGTCACTATCACGACGGTCGCGCAGGCGAACACCCAAAGAGCCATGGGCAGGGCCGAACTCAGCGCCGCGATGGTGTTTCCGCCATGCTCGACACGCTCCTTATCGGTCTCAATGAGTCGGTACCGGTTGGCTTCGTCGACAGGCACCCGGGCCAGGAAGGCGCCGACGACGACTGCTGTGGTCGACAGCGTTAGTGTCACGATGAACGGCACGAACGTCGCCAAGTCACCGAACTGCGCCAAAAGCCCCGAAACGAGCGGACCGCAACCGAACCCCGCACTCAGGGAGACGCCGGCCAGAACCGATCCCGATCCTCCGCCGATATCGGCGCTCCATGCCGTGCCGGCGCTCATCGCCGCCCCTACGCCGGCGCCGACGATAAGACGACCGATGAAGATGCCAGCCTGGTCGTGCCCGCACAACAGGGACAGATTCCCCAGGCCTGCGACCGCCGCCCCCGCCAGGAGCAAAGGTCGCCGACCTAGCCGGTCCGATAGCGAACCTCCGAAAAGCAAGGCAGGCAGCAGGCCGACGGCATAGATTCCGAACGCGCCATCGAGCGCCCGCCGCGAGAGGCCTTCGCTGCTGGCGTAGACCGGCAACATGGCCGCAAAGTGGTTGGCCGCCCACCCCGTGGCGAATAGCAGCAGCAAAACCGCGGGCAGCACGTTCCGCGCTTGTGCCTGCGGCAGCTTCACCACTCTTTCCCTCCCACGCCGGCCGTCACACCTCGTCAACTACTCGTGAGCTGCCGTCATTCCCCCACCTCGGGCTCCACCCCGAAGTGGGCGCGGTTAGCGGCGAGTATTTCTGCCGACAGGGCGGGGGCGTCGACAGCCCGCGCTATGAGCAGTGCGCCGACGAGCGTGGACATCGTGACTATTGCTTCGGCGCGTGCGTTTGGCCGCTGGGCGGGGAAGAACTTAACCGCGACCCGTTCGATCAGCGCACGAACCTGACTAGTGAACGCGTGGCGCACAGGTCCGCGTGCACGGCTAATTTCTGGCGCCAGCGTCGCCATGGTGCAGCCAGTGGCGGGTTCGTCACGATGCTGCGCCGAGAGATATCCCGTGACGAATGCCGCGAGCGGATCCGCTGTCTCGCTGGCTTGGTCGGCGAGATCCAGCGTTTCTGCCAGCGCGCGCTCGACGCTGGCGGCGGCGAGGGCGTCCTTGGACTCGAAGTGGGAGTAGAAGGCGCCGTGGGTGAGTCCGGCCGCCTTCATCACCGCCGCGACGCTGACGCCGTCGAATCCGCTTCGCCGGAACATCTGCGACGCCGCATCCAGGATGCTCTCGTGGCGCACGGCGGTCTCCTCCGCTGGGTAGCGCATCGTCTTCCTCCTCCAACCGGCGAATTCGTAGGACGCCGGTGACTGGCATTCATGATAGCCATCATGTATCGTACTGACCAAACATGATGCTCATCATGAATGGGCGTCGCTGAAAGGGGTGCTGTGGCAGCCAGAGAGCAAGTCGTTCTTGTCACCGGTGCTTCTTCGGGAATCGGCAAGGCCACCGCCGAGCACCTCGCCGCGCGCGGGTATCGCGTGTTCGCCGGGGCTCGCCATCCCGATGGGGTGGGCCTGTTGCACGATGGTGAGGTCGTTGCCCTCGACGTGACAGACGATGCATCGGTGAGCGCCGCCGTCGCGAGCGTCTTGGAGAAAGCCGGGCGGATCGACGCGCTGGTCAACAACGCCGGCACCTCGATCCTCGGCGCGGTTGAGGAGACCTCGGTCGACCAGGCCCGGTCGCTGTTCGAGACGAACGTGTTGGGTGTGCTCAGGATGAGTCAGGCTGTGTTGCCCGCCATGCGGCGCCAACAGGCGGGGCGGATCGTCAATGTGAGCTCGGTGGTGGGCTTCTTGCCGGCGCCCTACATGGGGGTCTACGCCGCGTCCAAGCACGCCATCGAAGGACTGTCCGAATCGATGGATCACGAGATGCGCGGTTTCGGCGTCCGGGTTGTGGTGGTGGAGCCCGGATTCACCCGCACCAACATCGACGTGGCCTCGCCCCGCGCCGCAAACCCATTGGACGCCTACGCCGCCCAGCGCGACCGCGTCCTCGACAACATCAACCATCAGATCGCCAACGCTCCTGATCCCACGATGGTCGCGGCCACCATCGAGCGGGCGATCAACGCCTCGCGGTTCACGCGACTCCCGGTCGGTGGCCACGCGACGCTTTTGAGCCGGCTGCGTCAGTGGATGCCGCCCAGCATGGTGGACCGCTCGCTGCGCAAGTCCTTCAGCCTCGACGGGTGATATCCGATCCAAAGGATCAACGCGTCACCGACAGGAGACACCATGAAGCAGGTCCAGTTCGCCGCGTACGGCAGGGACAGGTCCTGGTGAAGGACGAGGCGGCCGGGGTCAACTTCGCCGACCTGATGCGCCGGGCCGATGTTTACCTAGACCACCGAACGGCCGACAAAGTCGTCCTGACCCCGTGGTCATGACAAAAGTTGAAGAGAAGGTGAGATCAATGCCCGTTGAAGATCTGATCCTGGTGGCATCAGCAAGCGGTAAGACTGGTGTCTCCACGGTTGAAGCGCTGTGCGAGCGCGGTATCCGCGTCCGCGCGCTCGTGCACCGCGTCGACCAGAGAGCCGATCAACTCAAAGCCTTTGGCGCCGAGGTTATTCAAGGCGACCTGCTGGATTTCCATGATGTGTCCTCGGCCATCGCCGGCGTCACCGGAGCGTACTTCTGCTATCCCATCGAAGAACATTTGGTAGACGCCACCGCGATCTTTGCGCAGGCGGCCAGCGAAGCGGGCGTGCGCGCGGTGGTGAACATGTCTCAGATCTCGGCTCGGAGAGAAGCTAAAAGTCACGCCGCGCAACGACACTGGCTAGCCGAGCGGCTATTGGATCGGACCGCGATGAATACCACACACATCCGCCCGACCTTCTTCGCCCAATGGCTGCCCCACCAGTGGTCCGCCGGTCGGGCGGGGTGGACCCGGCACCACGGCGGAGCAGTGCTGCACCTACCCTTCGGGGAGGGCAGACACGCCCCAATCGCGGCCGCCGACCAGGGCCGTTTCGTGGCGGCGGTGTTGGCGAACCCAGCACCGCACGACCGCCAAATCTACCCGCTTTGCGGCCCGGTCGACCTGAATCACTACGAGATCGCGGACAAGCTTTCTGAGGCACTGGGCATCTCGGTGCGTTACGAGCCGATCGAGATCTCGGCTTTCGCCCAATCCCTCTCCGACCAGGGTTATCCACCGTTTTTGATCCAGCACCTCAGTCAGGTCGCCCACGATTATCAAGACGGAATCTTCGCCGGCGCAAGCAATCTCATCGAAGTCGTCACCGGCACACCGGCATTGACCGTCGACGAATTCGCCATCGCCAACAAGGCCGTGTTCGAGCGGGTTCATCACCCGGCTGACCAGCGAACTCGGCATTAGCCGACCAGGACGATGTGAGTGTGCCGGCGATCGTCGTCGCATCCCACGTGTAGACGTCGTGAGTCATGGAAGTGGATTCGTAGTAGATGTTGCCGCACCGGAGGCCTCGGGAACGTCGCATCATTGCTGTAGTTGAATGCCTTCGCGACCGGCTGCGGGAGCACCGACAACCAAACGCAGTCGCTGCTGTTGTTGCAGGGGGTGATCGACCCTATCCACGTGTGTAAGTTTGACCTCCTGGGAATGATCAGACCGAAATTACCGATCGGGATCGGGGCCGCGTTGACCGGTGGAGCGACGAAGATGGCTGCAGAGACCAGTGCCCCGCCCCCCAGGGCAGAACTCCCCCATCCCGGGCGCGCCTCGCTACCTCGCGATCTACGACATCGAGGCCGATGACGTCATGGACGCCTGCGCACAGCTCGGCCAAGCGACGAGGGGCGGCAAGGTGATCATGACCGACCAAATCCGTTCGGACCCGCCCAGCACTTTCCTCGTGTACGAAGAGATCTGAGCGGCCTACCAGATCCGCCTACGCGGCTCCTGGCGTAATCACTGGAAAATCGATCAGCGGTCTCGGCGGAGGTGGGGGCGCCTGCAGAACAGTCAGATTCCCAAGGTGTCGGCGACAGTAAGCGCTCGCCGCGATCACTGTGAAATCGGTCGCGGCCGACGGTGTGAATTCTGGGTTGCTCGCCGACACCTCTTTGACGACGTCAGCTTCGGGATTACCCTGGTCCATCAGTTCGCACGCCTCTTTGCCGATTGAAACGGCGACAGCCCTGCTCGGATAGGTGATCCCGGCCGTATCCAGCGCGGCAAGAAAGCTCGCATCAGGGCTCGGATCATTGCCGCCCGGATCGGCCTGTGCCGGTGTCGCCACGCCTATAAAGGCGGCGAAGCCGACACGCACGACAAGCATTCGCATCGCTTCATCCTCGTACAGTTTGGCGCCGGTGTCATGCCTAGCATCACAACAATTGTCATGGCGTGAATTCGTACTCACCGCGGCGCAGCAGAAGGGCGACTGGTCACTTGCAGGTAGAGATCGCGGCTCAAAGGGACCACTGCTAGCGGTCCGTGCGGGCTCGTCGGGCCGGTCTGAAGATTCTCCTAAATTGCGAAAAGGATGTCAGCCCTGCGTAGCTCGGGTTCGTGTCGAGGAGAACGATCGGCCCCTGGCCACTCTGCGGACGCTCAACGGCAAGAGGGCGAACACAATCACAATCACAATCCACCACACGGGTAGCGCGGTTGTCCTGGCGAGTAACGCTGTGATGCCCAGCGCCGCAACCACGCCCACGGCGATGCGCCAGTCGTCGCCGATGATGAATCCATACCAGAATCGCCAAAACCTGCCCACCCGTGAGATCACAACGGGGCTCCTAGCCGAGCATCGCTGACAGGCGAGCGACGCCGGAACGCGGCCACCAGTATCACTGCATAAACGGCCACCGCGGGAATGATTACGAGCAGCGTCGCATCACCGGCGGGCCAGCGCGCACCCGCGCCCTCAGCGCTCCAGAACAACCCGAATGCGGTAAGCAGCACGCCGACAATGAATTTCACGAGGTTCTTGGGGACGCGGGTCAGGGGCGCGCGCAACGCTGTCCCCGCGATGCACACCACGATCACCGCCAGGCTGGCCGCCATGGCGGCCAATGGGATGTTGTGCTGGTTGGCGCCAAAGGTCAGGACGATAAAGGCGACTTCGAGGCCTTCGAGCACGACGCCCTTGAAGGCCAAGGTAAAGCCGTACCAATCCGCAACGGCGCCAGGATGCTGACTATTCGCATGTCGTGCGGCAGCCAACGTGTCCCGTAAGACCACGGCCTCGTCGTGGAGTGCCTTGTTTCCGCTCGCTCGCAGCACCGCGCTGCGCAGCCACTGCAGCCCGAAGATGAGTAAGAGCCCACCGACGACAAGTCGTAGGCCGTCGAGCGGAATCGCCGAGATAGCTGGGCCGAGTGCCGCCACGATCACCGCCAGGCACAGCAGGCCGGCCAAACATCCCAGGAAGGCGGACCGCCAATCTCGTGCCGTACCTGCTGCCAACACAATTGTCAGAGCCTCGACCGCCTCGACTAAGCATGCCAAGAACACAACGACGAACAGTGCTGACTGGCTCAATCCTCTTCCCATCTGACTGGGGAACGGACAACTGCCCGGATTCTAACTACCCGTGCACTTTCGACGTGAGGAGATCCTCGCTGAGGCGCCAGCATCAATGATCTTCCCGCTGTTGACACCCTGGTGTCGGTCCGACCTAGCCTCTAACTACTGAACCATCTTTCCCCTTGCCGGGGTGTCTCCCTGGGCGTTGCGGCAAGATAATGAGGAGCGTGACGATTATTACGGCGAGGACCGCTGAGGCCAGTGGGCGACTCAAGGCCAGGCCACCGTCGGCCACGGGCTTGTCAACGAAGTCCCCCACGGTTGCGCCTAGCGGCCGCGTCAAGATGAACGCGATCCAAAACAAAGCGACACGCGACATCCCGGTCCAGTAATACAGGGCTACGACCGCGATGAGAGCCCCGGTGAATACCAGCGCACCCCGTTCGTAGCCAAACCCGCGAGTATCGGCGAGCCAATCACCGAGAGCGGTACCCAACGTCTGGGAAAACGTGATCGTGGCCCAGTAGAACGCCTCTACTTTCGGCGTCGAAACGGTGCTTACCGACACCGTTCCCTCCGACCAATGCCACAAACCCAGGGTGGCCAGCAGACAACCGAGCAGCAGAAGGGATCCGCCCGTGTAGCCGATCCCGAGCGATCGATCGGCAAAGTCGGCCAAGGTCGTGCCGAACGTCGTCGACGCGACGATCGTCGCCCAGTAGAGAGTCGCGTGGAATCGTTTGGCGAATATCTGCGCGGCAACCAGTGCCAGCAGCGCGACGCCGAACAGCGCGACCCCTGCCAGGTAGCCCCAACCCAGCGTCATTGTCACAGTGTCGCCGCCGGTTTCGCCGAGTGTTGTCGCCAGTATCTTGATGACCCAAAAGCCCAGAGTGACCGCGGGTACCTTGGTCAACGCCTGTTTCGTAACGTCATTCATCAGGTAGTGATCTTCCGGTCTCGTCGAATGGGTCGGATCGGGTGATCGCCGTTACAACCGAACATCCGCGGATCGGTTGACAGACAAGGTAACCGCGCAGCACGTCGATGGTCCTCCGTCGTACCACCGTCACAATTTGCCGGTGCCGCCCCCATGCTTACGCACACTCGTTTAGAAAACGCTGAGACCGATAGCGGATTTGCCAGCAGCTAACCTCCGCACTGGGGAACAGACTTCGCAGCTTTGCTGGAGCCAAAGAAAATCGATCCCCGGTCAGCCCGAGAAGACCACGAACCAGATGGCGATGTAGTGGCAGACTGCCGCGACGGCGGTGCAGGCATGGAAGATCTCGTGATAGCCGAAGGTCTTCGGCCACGGGTCGGGCCAGCGCAATCCATAGAACACCGCACCAACGCTGTACAACACGCCGCCGACTACCAGCAGTATTGTCGCGGTCCACCCGGCGTTGTGCACAATCATGTTGGCGAACCAGACGGCCACCCAGCCGAGCAACAGATACAGCGGGACGCCGACCCAGCGCGGCGCCGTCGGCCAGAACAGCGTCAGCGCGATTCCGGCCACGGCGCCGGCCCACACGATCTCCATCACCACATACCCCGTCGGGCGCGGCATGGCCAACCTGGCGAACGGTGTATAGCTCCCGGCAATCAGGACGAAGATCATCGAGTGGTCGAGGCGCCTCATCCATTGGCGGGCGGTCGCAGACTTCCAGTTGACGCGGTGGTAAACGGCGCTGACGGCGAACATCGCTACGACCGTGAGGGCGTACGTCAGCGTCGAGTGCCCGGCGCGCTTGGATGCCTCCGCCCACGACACTGCCACCAGTCCCGTACCCGCGATGGCGGCCACGATGGCGCAGTATTGGTGGATCCATCCGCGCAACCGTGGCTTGGTCAGACCAGGGGCAGCACCCTCGGCGAGATTCCCGGTGAGTTCGACAACCGCGATCGGCCCAAGAAATTCGGGCTGCGGGACGTCGGCCGTGTTGTGAGTCATAGCCCCCCAAAGCGCCGCTGGGATTGCGGCCGAGCGTCACCTCCGACAGCAATCTGGGTCCTCAATTGGACATCCTTCCGCCACGGGCTATGGAACCGCTGTGTCGTACCTATGAATTACTTTGCCATCCGTGTGGTCGGGGAATCGCATCAGCCGTCGATCAGGCCGTAGCGCCGATAGGCCGCGTGGATGTCTTTGCGCGCCTGGTCGGGCAATATTACTTGTGGGGGACGCGATTCCGGATACGACCCGATGGGCAGACCGAGAACGGAGGCAGCGTATTTGAACGCGCCACCCCAGTGCGTGAAGTAGTCCGGCCGGCCGGGATAGCGGGTGAACCACCCGCGCATGTCGAGTTCGAATTGATCCATCCCTGACTCTTTCGCGTAGTCCATCGCCTCGACGAGCTTGTCGTTCCAGACCAGCTCCCAGTACCCGGAGATGACGCGCTTCGCCGGCGTTTCAAAGAGATAGCCGGTGGTACCGAGCTGGCCCGGACCGACGATGCCGCTCTTCAGCCATCCCGCCCGGTACACCGTCGTATCGCATTCCCAAATCACCAGATCCGGCGCGAGTTCGTGCAGCATCCGACTCTGATGCGGCCGGAACGAGCCCTCCTTCGTCGCACACACGGCGGGGATCTCCTCGACAATGCGAGCGCCCTCCTGCGGGTTCAGCACGTACCCCGAGCTGGGTGAGTTGAACATCCCCAGCGCAATGTCGGTGCGGTCAGCGACGTAGCGGAAGTAGTTCAGAACGCCCTCGCCGCCATGCAACTCCATCATCGGGGTCTGGATGTAGACGATGTCGGCGCCAGTCTCCTGCGCATGCCGGGTCAACTCGACGCATTCCTTCGCAGACAGCGCGGCGGTGCACGACTGAATGATCACATCCGGGTTGATGGCACGAGCCTCCTCGACGGCGACTTCCAGCAACTTCTTGCGTTCCGCCATCGTCAACGACCAGAACTCCGCGACACCGCTGGTCACCCAGAGCATCGGGTGACCGAGCGCTCCGACGCAATGCCGCACCAGTGTGCGGTACGCCTCCCAATCGATGTCGTCGCCGTCGTCGCCGCTGAACGGGGTGTAGAGCGAGTCGCCGATACCGTGCAGGGCATGGCGCGCCCATTGACGGGCTTCTTTGGCCTTAGCCATCATTCGTTCCTTCGGTTAGGTCCGTTCAGTCAATGATCTCGAAAATCGCGGCGGCGGACGTCACTGCCTTGTCGCCATTGCCCTCGTCGCGCAGGAGCATGCGGACTCCGACCTTCCCCGACCCCCCGGTGTGCGCAGTGCCGTCCACCCGGAACGGCCCGACCTTTCCCCGTGACATGAACATTACGTGCCAGCTCACAACCTGGAGCTTCCTGGTTCCCGTCGCCTCAGCGGCGAGATCGATCGCCGCGGTTTCGAGCACGACGTGCTGTGGACCGATGTGCAGAGCGGCATCCGGCGATGCCAGCTCGACACTCAACTCGGGCAGCACCCAATG
Organism: uncultured Actinomycetota bacterium; assembly: GCA_963762625.1. GTDB lineage: Bacteria > Actinomycetota > Actinomycetes > Mycobacteriales > Mycobacteriaceae > Mycobacterium. The sequence continues at coordinate 268,563 of CAVXLB010000004.1, read as the reverse complement.
CCCGTCTGGGCGCTTGGAGGCGCCAAAGGCTTCCCACAGCGGAGGTAGATCCGGGGAGTCCTCGATGACCAAATCGGTGCCCGAAACATCCATCTTGTCAAGGACTTCCGGCGGAGTCCCGATGATGGCGCCCTGACCCTCGTTGAAAGCGATCACCCGATCGGGGTTGTCCGCGTCGACGATCTTGCAACGCCCGTAGCCCATCATCCGACCCTGGTGCACATTGCCCGACTCGACCACTTCGATGCGCTTCACGTCGTAGCCTGGATCGACAATCTGAACCGAAGCAATCACCGGGTTCGGCACGGCCACGAGGTCGGCCACGCATCCCTCCGGTGACGAAATGGCCAACGGGGCCACCATGATTCCACCTGCCTCGTTTCGCATGTCCCGACGGATCGTGACGGTATCGTCAACGTCGCCCACATTCATCGACGAATGCCGCCGACCGATGTAGCGATAGCTGAGCAGCCCCGTCCATCGCCGGAACAACTCGTCTCGATACGCCTCCGGGTCGTCACTGAACTCTCTGATGTCCCGCAATTGTTTGGTCAACTACGTCTTCCTTTCCGACTATTGCGTCGCACCTGTTGCATGGCACGCCGCGGTCTGCGGCGGGATCCCGGGAAGGTTCAATACTCGTTCGCCATCACATTGCGCACCCCGAATCACGCTCGAACACTGTCGGATTCGTTGGAACGACCTTCGGCATGTTTTCAGCCGGCCAAGACCTGGCCCTGACGCGGAACTCCGCCCAACGGACTCGGTATTCACACGCCTCCCGATAAGGATCTATACGATCGCATGGGCTGTGCTGGACGACTGTACAGCACTGCTGGACGACTGTACAGTCCCGGTAAGGCTCGAGGCGGGAGGGAGTCCCCCATCGTGTATAGAGGGGGATCGACACAAGAATGACAGCGTCACGCAGGCTAGGCGCCGACGACGCCGAGAACCGCAAGACGCTGCTGAATGCCGCGCAGGGCCTGATGGTCGAAGAGGGCTATGCGGCGGTCACGACGCGACACGTTGCCGCCCGGGCGGGCCTCAAGCCGCAGCTCGTGCACTACTACTTCGAGTCGATGGATGATCTGCTGTTGGCCCTCGTTCGAAGGGCAACCGCGCGCAGCCGAGACGCGTTCGCACGAGCGCTGGATTCGCCGAAACCCTTACGCGCCCTTTGGGAAGTGAGCAGCGATCCCGACGTCACAGCTCTCACGGCCGAGATGATGGCGTTGGCCAACCACCGAAAGGCCGTCCAGAACGAACTTGCAGAAGGCGCGAAGCGATTACGCCGAATGCAGGTAAATGCTTTATCCGAACTCCTCGAACAACTAGGGGTGACAAACGACGTGATACGCCCCGACGCAGTGATGGTCTTGATCGCCAGTGTCTCGCGTGTGATGGTGATGGAGAAGTCCCTCGGCGTCTCGACCGGCCATAAGAACACGCTCGCGCTGGTTGAGCACTACCTCACGAAGCTCGAGGGCGATTCCAATAGGTAGCCCCGGTAGACAGCCAGCATCTCGTCACTGGCACACGAGGCCGTCATGAACGGGCCGGCGACGCGGCCCGGACGAACTCCACCGCCTAGTCACGAAGCGTCGAATCACTCGGATTCGTCGGCGGAGTCCTCGGACTGGCCGGACTCCTCGGAGTCGTCGGCCTGGTCTGCGTATTTCGTCAAAAGCCCAGCAAGCTCACGGGCTTCCTCAGGTGCTAACAAATCGTCAAATAAGTGCTCGTCGCTCTCAGATATGCGCTCAAGGTAAACCGCGTTGTTCTCGGTACCGATGTCCCACCGGCCCCCCTCGTGACGAACCATTCGATGCCGCCTTCCGACTAGTGACTGATTCCAACCTGACGCCGACCCACTGCGTTGTTTACCCACTTCTGCGGTGGCCCAACGGCCATGATTTGTTGGGGTGTTCGTGCGACGGCGGCTTTGGGGGTCTACTTGTACACCGCACCGCACCCTAGACCGCGTTGGCGGTGGCGAGCTTTCGAGTTGAGGAGCATTAGCGGTGCGTTGGGGTCGTGCGGTTGGGGAATGGCTGCAAGCGCGAAGTCGGCGATGACGCCGGGACGAAATATCAGGCAATGCGTGGAGCCGCCGAATTGGAAATACCCCAGTTCCTCACCCTTGGCGACGTGGTCACCCGGGGTGATGTTCGGGTCAATGATGCAAGAAGACACATCCGACATGCCGACCGCCACAAAGGCCATTAGGCCGACGGCGGGATTGTCGGCCTCGATGACGATGATCGCCCGCGCTGCCGTGTGCGTCATGTAGGCCTGCGAGTTGGTCGGCTCGACCGCGTCGCTGCCCTCGGAATCGGCCTCGGAGAAGTAGGTGCCCTCCTGGACGAAGGCCCGCACGATTGTCCCCGCGACCGGGCTGTGCCATCGGTGATAGTTGGTCGCGCTCAGAAAGGCCTGATAGACGGTCCCGCCGACCAACTGATCAACCGCCTCGTCGTGGGCGAGCAAGTCCTGCAGCGAGTAAGGCTGGCTCTTGATCCAGAAGCGGTCCTGGCGCGCCACGTCGGTGGCGATGCCGTAAGGGGTCGACTCGCAGGCGTTGACGATCACCGTGTCGTCGTCTGGGCGGGCGACCGGGCGTTGGTCTTCTTTGAAGCGTCGGGTGAAGAAATCGTTCCAAGAGGTGAAACCCCAGTATTGATCAGCCGGATCGTGCTCGAACTGCTCGACGCCGATGGCCCGTCGGGCCTCAGCACATTTCCAGCCCGACGGTGAATCGTTAAGAACGTAAAGCGAATCGGGGCTGTTGAGAAATTCGCACCAGGCGTTCAGCACCTTTTTCAGCATCGCATTGATCCGGGGATCACGGAAGGCGGCGAACCCGGCCGGGGTGCCCATCGTCCAGTCCAGGATTGCGCCGATTGGTGTCGTCACCATTGAGCCGCCGAACTCAGGGGCCAGCGTTAGCACTTCATTAATCAAGCGGAGCATCTGCGGCACGCTCTGCAAGTGTCGCTTGCTGTAAGACTTGGTACTCGGTACCTGCGAAATCATCTGGCCGAAGTACATCCGCACTATGGGATCGCTGTCGATGAACTCCTGAAATTCGACGATCACCGGATGGAGCGCGACGTCCTCGCCCCGGTTCTCCACCCGCTCCCGGTGCCCGGCAAGCCAAGACTCCAAATCGTCTTGATCGTCGGGCAACCAGCCAGCCCGACGGCGGACATCTACGGCATCAGAACGAGGCGTCACAGCGCGCAAAGTCGAATGTCCAACGTAAGGGGCTGATGCACGACTCACTCGCCTGCGGCTCTGGTGTTGCCCGCCGGCGATTGGGTGCGCCTGGGGCACGGAGCGTCGGAGTCGTCGTCAGGCTCATCGACGGATGCGGCTTGCGGGGGTTGTTCGTCGCCTTCTGGTTGCGGCTGTTCGACGGTGGTCACTGGTTCTCCGTCCAGGCAGAGTGTTTGTTGTCAGCTACCCGGGTTCTCGGAAAGGGAAACCGAAACCGGCTCGGCAAAGCGACGATGGACGGCGAGGTGATGACTGACCAAATCCGTTCGGACCCGTCCAGCACGTTCCCGGAATACGACGGGATCTGAGCCCGCTCGTCACCTGCGGGGTCTGAGCCCGAATCTCCGCATCCCACGCGCGGCGGTCGCCCGCATCACGCCCATCGCCAGGCCCACGCCTCGGCGTGTGGACGGGTACCACATGATCTCGTTTGACGGTGTGGGTAGTCGAGGCGCCGTGACGGCCTGCGCGCGGCAGTACTTCAGAATTCCCGATCTGCCGCCGAACCGCGAGCCAAGTCCAGATTCCTTCCAGCCGCCCATGGGAACTGCGACGCAGAACGCGTTAGCCATCACGTCGTTGATGTTGACCGCACCTGCCTCGATCCGACGCGCCACCCGCAGGCCCCGCTCGACGTCGGCGGTCCACACCGACGCCGACAGGGCGAAGTGTGAATCATTGGCCAGCCGAATGGCTTCGGATTCGTCGGCGACCTTGATCACGGGCAGGGTCGGTCCGAACGTCTCCTCACGGATGCACGTCATCGTGTGGTCGACGTCGACGATCACGGTCGGCTCGAAGAAGGTGCCTGAGCCGGTGGGTTTTCCTCCGGTGAGCACCCTGGCCCCCTTGGCGACAGCGTCGTCAATGTGACGCGCGACGATATCCCGCTGAGCCGCGTTGGCCATCGCCCCGACGTCGAACTCGAATCGTCGACCGTCATGGCCTTGCCGCAGCGAAGCGACCTTGGCGGTCAGCTTCTCGACGAACTCGTCGTACACTGGCGCCTCGACATACACCCGCTCAACCGAGGTGCACACCTGGCCGGAGTTGACCATCCCACCCCAGGTCAGGCCGTTGACCGCGCGCTCGATATCGGCGTCCGCCAGTACTAGCGCGGGGTCCTTGCCGCCAAGTTCCAGGGTGCACGGGATCAGCCTCTCGGCGCATCGCACGGCAATCCGCCGGCCGGTCCGGGTGGAACCGGTGAACTGCACATAGTCGACGAAGTCGGTCACGGCGGCGCCCGTCTCGCCCCGTCCGGTGGCCAGTGCGAACACCGCGGGTGCACCGATCTCCTTCCAGCCCTTCATCAGTTCGAGCGCACTCAGTGGTGTTACTTCCGACGGCTTGACCAGAACGGCGGCACCGGCGGCGAGCGCGGGGATCGAGTCCATCGCGGGTGCGGCGAACGGGAAGTTCCACGGCGTGATCACCCCCACCACCGGGTACGGGCGGTAGTTGGTGTGCAGTGCCTTGACAGCGAACAACGGGCTGTGTGGCTTGGCGCGGGTGTCGGCGAGAAAACGCTCGGCGTGGCCGGCCCAGTATTTGATCAGGTCGGCCACCGCAGGCGCCTCGACAACGGCGTCCGCGCGCGTCTTGGCGGTTTCCGACTGCAGCACGTCGGCGATGTGACCGGCGTGGTCCAGGATCCAGTCCTGGTAGTTAAGCAGCCACTCTCTGCGCCGGCGGGGGCCTATCGATTCCCAGTCCTGCTGGTGGACGCGCAGCTCGTCGACCTTGGCGCGCACAGCCTGCGCCGATTCCGCGGCAACCCGGCCCACTACCGTGCCGTCGGCCGGATTGACTACCTCGATGAAGACATCCTGGTTGGAATCTGGTTCGGTCATCGTCTCATCTAACGATATGCGAGCCGACCGCTTAGCCGATCGGCCTAGCAAGCTCCTGGCGTATCGGCAAGCCCCACGTGACACACCGCCGGCCACCTTCTCGGGGCCTCACGCCGGCTTGTGCCGCCCGATTCTTGGTCGGGCGGCGGTGGCCAGGACGAGTTTCTCCAGGGCAGTCAGGAAGATTGCTCGTTCAGAAGGCTCTAGGATGTCGAGCAGTTCGGCCTCCATTGCGCGGATCGCCTGACGGCAGGAGCCGAGCAGCGCGCGCCCAGATTCGGTCAGCCCTACGATGCGGTTGCGCCGATCCGACGGATCGGGTTGGCGATGGACGAGCCCACGATGCTCGAGCCGGTCGAGGATCGGGATGAGCCGGGTTTTGTCCCGGCCCACGGCGTCGGCCAATTGGAGCTGGGTGGGGGCGGGGCCCGTCTCCAGGCCAACCAGCACCATGTAGTCCCACATCTGGACGCCCTGCCCGTCGAGCAGCGGCTTCTCGGCGTCGACCATCGCCCGGGTCAACTGACCGAACGACATCCCGAGGTCCCGCCGCTGCTCGCTCACTTAAAGGAGCGTACACATTGACTTATCGTCTACTGAGGTAGATGGTAAACGTATGACGATAATACCGAGGACCCCCGCGGCCGCCACCAAGTTGACTCCCCCAGCGCTCCCTCCGCTCTATGACGACCTCTCCGTCAAGATGACTAACGGTCAGCCGCCAATTACCGCGGATAGCGGCATCCGGAGCACACCGTGGCTGCCGGGCCCACTGGCAGGGACGAAAGCCTCGGTCGTGGTCAGCTACACCGACTTCCGCGCGACCTCCAAGGACGACCTCCAGCAGATCTTCGAAAGCGGGCTAGGGCTGAGTGCAAACTGGCCGATCATGCACGGCGCGGTCGGGCTCTGGCTTTGGACCAAGCGGTCTGAGTTGCGCGGCGGCTCGCTCTCGGTCTGGGAGCGCAAAGATGATCTCCGTCGTTTCATCAGCTGGCCGGTCCACACCGCGATCATGCGCGAGTGGCGCGATCGGATCGAAATCATCGCCGAAACCTGGGAAGACGAACGCTTCGTCTCCACCCTGGCGTGGACGCGCGCCGAAATGCGGATGCGCGAGCCGCGCGACCCTTCGGCCAGCGTCTCATCGGGTGCTCGCCGATGAGTGACTGCTCCCATCGCGGATTGTTCGAACCACCGAGGCATTCGCCCGGGTAGACGTTGGAGCTTGGGCCAAACTCTGGTCAAGTCCCAGCATGTCCGGAAGGCACCTGCGTCGCAGCTTCGTACCCAGCCGACGCCGGACCACTCACCCCGAGACTGTTAAGCTCGGCCAGCGGTAGTGACCGCCGAGCCAAAGGAGAACGAATCATGTTGGCTCAGAATCGCATAACTCCGCACGATATCGCCATCGCAGACGTCGAGCTAGACGACCTGCGCCGTCGACTCGAACACGCGCGGTGGCCCGCCGAAATCCCGGGAGCGGCGTGGGATTACGGCACCGACCAAACCTTCCTGAGGTCGGTCGTGGCACGCTGGGTCGACGGATACGACTGGCGGACAACCGAGGCGGAGATCAACGGGTGGGGTTCGTTCGTTACCACGGCCGCCGGGCAGCGTGTCCACCTGCTCCACGCCCGAAGCGACGATAACGAAGCAATCCCATTGGCGCTCATCCACGGATGGCCCGGATCGATCGTCGAGTTCCTCGACGCATTACCCCTCCTACGGGAGAAGTACCACGCGGTTGTCGTGTCGATGCCAGGCTACGGTTTCTCCGGACCGACCACACAACGCGGCGTGGACACGGCGAAGGTCGCCGCAGCCGTCGTAGATGTGATGGGACAGCTCGGCTACGACCGCTTCGTCGCACAGGGCGGTGACTGGGGCGGTCTGGTGGTCCGGTACCTCGGCGAACACCATGCTCCGAATGTTGCCGCCATCCACACCAACATGCTGTTCACCACGGCGGAGGCCGACGGTGACTCGGACATCATGGCAGGCGTTACAGAGGACGAGCTGGCATCCATCATCGCCTCCGCAACGCGCCTCGCCGACGGCACGGCGTACATGGAGCTGCAGGCCACTCGCCCGCACTCCATCGGGTTCGGGCTCGACGATTCACCGTTGGGCCTAGCCGGCTGGATCCTGGAGAAGTTCCACGCCTGGTGCGACATTCGTGACGGCTTTCCGATCCGCACCGACCGGCTGATCGACAACTTGATGCTCTACTGGCTCACTGCCACGGCGACGTCGGCAGCCCGGTTGTACTGCGAAGCGGCCCGGGCCGGCACGGCCGCATTGAGCACGTGGACCGGACGGGTCGACGTGCCGACGGGCTACGCCGTCTATCCCCAGGAACTGATGCGGGTGCCTCGGGTCTGGGCCGAAAAGCGGTACAACCTCATACATTATTCAGTGCAGGAACGCGGCGGCCACTTCGCCGCCTTCGAACAACCCCAACTGTTCGCCACCGACGTGAACGCCTACGCCGCAACGCTTCGCGGACTGGGCGTCTTCTGAGCAGTTCGACGACGACCCGATCGGTCAGCGGTAGTAGATCTCCAGTTCCTTGATCAGGTTGTCCTGCAATGATCAAGCCATGGCGCACTTTGAAGAAGATCGCGTAGTGGCAGGTGTAGGACTGTCCGGTGGGCTCGATGATGACACCGGTCTCTACTCATAGACGGCCTTGAAGGGGAGGTCTCGACGACTTCGGCTGCTACCCGGTCATCGCCGACGACGAGATTACTTAGTTCCCAGTGGAAGTCGGCAAATGCGGCGAGGAAGGGCGCGAAGATGCCGCGGTAATAGTCGTACCCCATGGCTGCCATCCGGTGGTCTGGCCGTAGCGGACGAATGCTGGGTCGATTAGCGCATGGTTGGCGGCCATGTCGTGTTCGTTGTAGGTACGGATGAAATCCTGAACGGTTTCAGCGGGCGTTCTTTTCGCCGGTGCGCTGCTCATGATGGGAAGTCCTCTTTCGTTGGTTGGGCGGCCCCGGTGAGCCCCAACTGGCGGTAGATGTCCCGTTGGACAGCAACTGCCTCCGGGGTGCTCAGGGCACCGCCCATGGCCCAGTCATGAATCGCACCGTTGCGCAGGTTGAAGGTGAAATCGCTGGACTCCGTCGCGAACGCCTGTTCTTGTAGCCGCAGCACATCGGCCGCGAGCAGTTCCAGGCTTCCGCAGTACACCGCCGTGGGCGGCAGACCGGCCAGCGAGCCGTTGATTGGGCTTACCCATGGATGGGTCAGAGGAAGGTCGCCAGCCCACTGCTGGCCTGCTTTCCGCAGGCTCGCGATCCGCAATACCGGGTCGTTGATAGAAGCGATGGCGGGGTTGCTCATCGTGATGTCCAGCCATGGAGAGATGAGAACCACGTGGGACGGCGTCGGCTTCCCCCGACTTACCAGGAGTTGAGCGACTGACAGAGCCATTCCGCCGCCTGCGGAGTCGCCGTAGACGCTGACGTTGTCTGCGCCGTGCAGTGCCATCTGAGCCGAGATCAAATCCGCCATGTCGGGAATCACGTTCTGCGCCCTGCCCTGCGGATTCGACGCCAGAGGATAGATCGGCGCAATCACGGTCGCATTGGTGCGGCGGACGATCGCCGCATAGGCCGACCAGTGATTGATCGTCGGCTGAACAACATAGGCGCCGCCGTGCAATGCCACCACGTATTTCCCGGACGGATGACCCGAACAAATCACGTACACCGACTGGCCCGCAAAGTCATCGCGTTGAACGTCGAGGCCCGACACCGTGAATGACGGCGGGTGGTCGAACGCCATCAGCGGCGCGATCTGGGTGCCGAAGTCGATGCCGAGGAAGTCCGTCACTGCTCCCACCGCGCGAAGGACGGAGACTGCCACTGACGGTTTCCCTGATGGTTTTCCCGCGAACGCAAAGGGCGGCGACGCCGCACCCGCAACCGCGTCGTCCGCCAGCGCGAGTGAACGCCGCCGTTTGACGAAGATCGCGCCCAGCCCGAGGGCTAGCGTCGCGGCGCCAACTCGGACGCGGCCCTTATATCGGCTGATCCTGCGCGTTGGTTTAGTCGTCACGCGGCAGTCCGAGGGCCGGAACCAGAACGCGGTGCAGGTATCCCCGCATCGACTCGGGCGATCGGGAAGTCGCGCTGTCGATCGTCAGCAGCGACAGCTCGAACCGTAGATAAGTCTCGGTCATCTCGTCGAGGTAGGGCGCTCGGTCCGGCAGGTATTCGACGATCGGCTGAAGAAATTCGCGTGCTCGCGCGATGACCGCGGGAGTGAGCACACGGTTACGTGCGTCCGGGTCGTCGAGCGCAAGGAGCATCGGGGAGATTGCAGGGTTGCGGCGGAACTCGTCGACTGCCGCCAAGCAGAGCTCCACCACAAAGCCTGCGGCGGTGGCGTTCTTTCGTGCTTCGAAGATGATGCGGGCGCTGGCTTGGGTGGCGGCGTGCTCTATCGCCTCGCCAACGATTTCCTCGCGGCTGGTGAAGTGGTTGTAGATGGTCTGACGTGAGATACCCGCCTCGCGCGCGATCGCGCTGAGGGACGTGCGATCCAGACCCAGCTTGACCAGACAGCGCGAGGCGGCTTCCACGATTTGCGCCCGCGGGTCTTCGGGTGCAGCGACGCCGTGCCAAGGCACGGTTCGCGAACGCACCCGTCGCTCAGCCACTCTGACCTCCGTCAACAGCACCGCTTTCGCCCATCACACCACCGCGCGCCCGTCGGCGTCCATGTGCACTACTCAGTCACCATCGCGATCTGCTCCCCGGCAGTCGAAGCAATCCGATAGTCCTGGGTGTGTGGCCGGCTGAGCCGTCGCCGATAGCTGCGCATGGAGCCGTGCCAATTGTGGATGTCGTTTCCGCGATCGTCGTGGTACCAGTTGTGGCAGCCTGCCCAGACCGTCCGCGGTTGTTTGGCCCGGATCTCATCGAGGAACTCGCGGTATGCCTCGGCGCTGATCTCAACCGTCGCTCCAGGGCGCTTCACGATAATCTCGACCGCGCCGACGATGTGGTCCGCCTGCGCCTCCATCATGTAGACGATCGATCCCGCGCCCAGGTTCGTGTTGGGGCCCCACATCAAGAACATGTTCGGAAAGTCGGGGATGGACAAGCCCAGATACGCCCCCGCACGGTCGGCCCAGTGTTCCCGCAGTGTGCGCCCATCTCGTCCCCGCACCGTAACGCTGCTCATGAACTGCGCAGTTTCGAAACCGGTCGCGAAGATGATGACCTGCGCGGGGTACGTCGACGTCGCGGTGGTGACGCCATCGGCGACGACGCCGGTGATCGGATCGGTGACAAGTGTGACGTTTGATCGATTCATGGTCGGGTAGAAATCGTTGGCGATGGGAATCCGCTTGCACCCGATCTGATAGTCGGGCGTTAACGCCGCCCGCAGAACGGGATCGGGAACCTGGCGCTTCAACTGCCGGCTGTGCACTTTCTGTACAATCGCCATGGTGGCCGGATAGCGCCAGAACGAGTAGTTGAATATCTCGAACGCTTCCCAGATCGCCCCGCGCGCAGCCAATTTGGCCGGGAGGACGCGGCGGTGGAACCGGTGCAGCCGGTCGGTGTAGGCCGCATCGGGCTTGGACATAACATAGGCCGCCGAGCGCTGGAACACGGTCATCTGGCTCACGGTGTCGGCGATGGCAGGGATGGCTTGAATCGCACTGGCACCGGTACCGACCACCGCGACGCTCTTGCCGGTCAGATCGACGGAGTGATCCCAGCGGGCGGTGTGAAACAGCGGCCCGTCAAAGGATTCCAATCCCGCCAGCTCCGGAAACGATGGCACGCAAAGGTGGCCGACGGCGGGGATCAGAACGTCGGCGCGGTCAACGCTGCCGTCGGCCAGTTCGATGATCCACTCGGTGCCGGACCATCGGGCCTCGGTGACCTCGGTGTTGGTGCGGATCCTGGATGCCAGACCTGCCCGGTCGACGCACCGCCGCAAGTAGGTCTGGATCTCCGCACCCGGCGCGAAACGGCGCGACCAGTCCACATCTTGGGCGAAGGAGTAGCTGTAGATATGCGACGGGGCGTCGCACGCGACTCCTGGATAGGTGTTGGCTTGCCAGGTGCCTCCGACCTCGGGTGCACGTTCGTACACGACGATGTTCCGGTAACCCGCTGCGTCGAGTTTGAACGCCGCGCAAAGCCCGCCGAAGCCCGCACCAATGACCGCAATACGCACGTGCGGGGCCTCGCTGTGCGGGGTCTTCACCGTCCGATTTCCACCGATCATGTTGGACATGATTGACACTCTAAGTCGTACATGTCAACCTCTAACCCGCATCACGTCGGGATGGGCCCTTCGATGGCCGGTCCGCGGCGGGGGCGGGTGATCGGTCAGCCCAAGGCCACGCCGGGCTCCTGGGCAAAGACTTTGATCATGTGTTGAACGCCGATCTCGTTGCGGCCGATGATCATGTGACCGTGTTGTCCGTGCCTGACTCCCTCACCGCATTGGGGCAGCATCCTGAGGTCCTCACCACCTACGGCTGAGTGGACCTGTTCGAACACTCCGTCATATGCCGCGGTCGCGCTCGGCGGGTGTGACGGGAATGCTGTTTAGAATCAATAGCTTCGAACATCGACCTCCGACATAGGTGCAGAAACCGAAGCAGCGGTCGCCGCCCGCCGACCACGGCTTACGGCTATTGGCTTGGTCGGTCACTTCGGCCTACCGAGGTTGCCTATCACGTCGCCGGCGGTGCAGGTTTTCAACCACCACCCGGCAGACAAACGCGGGGTGGAGCAGGCGAATCGGGGGGTCGATGAGGTCGTTGACCTTGAAGAAGCGGGCGACGACAACGGGGTCGGACTCACAGGCGGCCAGCACCCAGTCCACAAGCCGGATGGCAACGCGCATCAACCTCGACCGTCGCCCCGCCACCCCCGAGATGGCCAGATCAGAGCCCGCTGCCAACTGCCAGGCCACGCCAATCGGTTTCGCCGAGGCGCGGAAGTATCGCCGGGGCAGGTCGGTGCCGCCGCGGCGCAGACAGTCCCGCAGCGCGGCAGCGTCCAGAGCGGCCACTGTCATTCCCTGCCCGTAGATGGGGTTGAAGCTGCAGATCGCGTCACCGCAGACCAACAGGCCGTCGGGGAGTCGGGGCATCTTGTCGTAGCGTCGCCACTGGCTGGACGGCATGCGGTGATGTGCTACGTCGCCGACTGGTTCGCCGGCCCGTATCGCCGCAATCAGGTGGGCGGGGCAGTACTCCTGGGCGAACGACAGCATCCCAGCCAGGTCGCGAGGCGGCTCGTGGCCCACCATTCCGAAGACCGTGAACGTCCACGTGTCGTTCTCGTTGCCGGTCAGAAACATGCCGGTTGGCCGGCCCGGCGCGGGGCCGATGTCGACCAGCATCTCCTTCAGCGTGCCCTCCGGAATCCGCAGCAGTTGGCTTACGTAGGTCGTATGCGTGACGATGTGATCCTCGGCCGGTCGGCCGTACCCAAGGCTCTCCAGAACAGCCGGCGTGTGGGCACCGCGGCCCATCGCGTCCATGACAACATCGGCCATCAACTCCCGTTCGGCACCGCCGCGGCGGTTGACCACCCGCACTCCGGTGACGTGATTCCGATCCGCCGTCGACTTCAAGTCGGCCACGTCATGGCCGCCTAGAATCGTCACGTTCCTCAGCGCCTGTACACGCTGTCGGACATGGCATTCCAGAAGCGGCCTACTCGGCATGTACACCGCCAATGCCTTAGCCTCCGGCGCTATATTGCCCGATCGGAGGATTTCGTGGCCGCCGAAAGACAAGTGAAGCCCGGATAATTCCCCGTCGTCCCAAACCGGAGCACCACGGACTACCAGCTCATTGAGTAACCCGGGAAAGAGCTCATCCAAGATCTGCGCACCGCGGGCCAGCAGAATATGGACATGCCGACCCTGAGGTACCCCTCGTCGGCTAGCGGGATTGTCGGGCAACATATCCCGCTCGACCACGGTGACGGTTTCAAAGAATTCAGCCAGGACCCTCGCGGCGAGCAGCCCACCCATGCTCGCCCCAAGGACGACCGCGCGCTCGCCGAGTTCTGACATGGCGAAAACTCCTGAGTCGAAGTCGAACGTTCGTCATCGTTGGCCGAACCACTCCCCAAAAAGGTACCAACCGACCCACAGCAATTCACAAAATCGGTTGATCGAGGAGCTGGCGGGGTCCTAGGCGTCGGCCGCGCCCCGAAAAACGATCAAGGTACCTGTGAGAGTCGTTCTGGATGAGTGAATTTCAGAATTCACTGGGCCGCAGGGTCAGCTTGGGGCGCAATGACAGGGTCCGCAATGGCCAGGAGAGGGTCGAAGCCGGCGGCTGCCGCCTTGTCGCGGTGGCGTTCCAAGAAGTTCCGGCTGCTGTTTTCGTCGCCGCGTGCCAGCGCCAGCAGCGCCCGCGAACGCAACAGGGGGAGTTCGTGGAGCACGAACCCGGGATCAGTGGGTACCGCGGCCAGTCGGTCGAGCGCCGCCTGCGCTTCGTCCTGGTCGCCACCGGACCCGCGTCGGACCAGCAGTTCCACCAGAACTTCGGTGGCCCTTCCGCGCCAAATCATGTCGCCGCTTTCGTACGCGCCGTCCACGACTGCCCGCACCATTTCGATACCGCCATCGATATCCCCGGTGCGGGCCTTCTCCGTTGCAAACTCGGGCTCGACAATCGCCAGCGCGGTCAGGGAGAACCGCTCCGTCAGGGCGGCATCGCGGGCTTGGGTGAACAGGTCGAGGCCCGCTTCACGTTGGGGGCCGTCGCGACTAACCAGAACGAGGCCTCGGCTGAGTAGGCCCATTCCGAGAACGAAGTCTTCTCCGGAACGCTCGGCGATGCGCAGCGCCTCGGCTGTCTCGCGCATTGCGGTCGCATCGGGCGGCAGCGCCCCGAATGGAATGGACGCAACGTACTTCCACATGAGGGCGAAAACGTAACTCGTCGCGTCGAGAGGAGCGGCCATCGCGATTGACGTGGCGGCGTCGTCTTGCCAACCCCGGATTCCCAGGCACATCTTGACGTGGCCGCGCATGGCGATCGCCCAACTCAGCGGAGAACCGAAGATCAAGTCGCCCTTGGTAGGGTCGCCGTCGGCCAGGTCGATGAGGCGATCCGTCAATCGCAGCGCCTCGATCATCTCGCCCGCCTCGCATTTGGCGTAGATCGTCGAGAACAACAGAGCCACGGTCAGCGTCGGATCTCCGATCGATTCGAGCAGGTCGCTGTGCTCCGAAGCCAGTCGGGCCGCCTCCCGGAAGCGGTTGTGAAAAGTCAACGACGTGATGAACCCGGTCATGCCGATCGCCAGCGACACTTTGTCGTCAGCCGCTGTGCACAGCTCTCGCAGTTCGTCGAAGCCGGTGGCGGCGATGCTGCCGCCAACCTGCCATAGGGTGCCACATAGCAGGGTGCGGGGCGCGATCCGCATCGACGTCCGATCCGGGGCGTCGGCCGGCAGGCGGTCGGCGACCTGGCGGGCCCGCTGCCAGCTCGTGCGGGCCGCACGAATGTCGCGGATGGCCGACCAGGCGCCGGCGCGCATATGCCAGCCGAACGCCGCACGCAGATCGCCGGCAGCCTCCAGGTTTTCGGCGATCAGGGAGGCGTTCTCATCAACCGAGCCCGGCTCCTGCTGTTCGATCGCGACGGCCAACCGCCGGTGCAGCTCAGCGCGCCCGGACTTCAACTGCGACTCGTAGGCCACGGCGCGGATTAGGGGGTGCCTGAACGCATACTCGGCGCGCGGGGTGAACATCACCTGATCGATCAGCTCCACCTGCACCAACTCGTCGATCGCCGCCGATCCCTCGATGTCCCCCAGTAAGGCGGCCAGCAGCTCAGAACTGAACCGCGCACCGATGACCGACGCGGCATACAGGAAATGTTTGGCCGGTCTACCGAGGCGGTCGACACGGGCGGCGATGGTGGCCTGCAGCGTGGCGGGCACGCCGAGGTCGGCAGCGTAATTACGGCTTATGTAAGCGCCGCGGTCGCCGTCGAGGGCGCCGCGTTCGGCCAGATCGTGCACGATCTCTTGGGCGAAGAACGGGTTCCCGGCGGCCCAATCGGCGATCCGGGCCGCCAATCCGGTCACCGACGGGTCAGGACCGAGCAGTTCCGTCGTCAGCGCCGCTGTCTCCGCCGAGTTCAGCGGGGCCAACGAGATCGTCTGAGCGCCCGGTGTCCGTGACAGCACGCCCCCGTATTCGGGGCGGTAGGTGATCAGCACCAGCGAGCGGCTTTGCGGTAGCACCGTGACGAAGTCAGCAAGCATGGCCTCGGTGGCCTCGTCGATCCAGTGCACGTCCTCGATCACGAACTGCGCCGGTGTGGTCCGGGCCAGAGCGGCGGCGTTCAACAATGCCGCCAACCGCCGCCGGCGGGCATCGGGGGTGATAGCGGGCAATGCGACGCCGGGATCGCCGACTCCCAGGAGGTCGTCCAGCAGCAGCAGATCTTCGTGGTTGGCGGCGGGGATGCGGGCCCGCACCCGCGCCCGGCCCGCGTCCTCGTCAAGGTCGGTGATCCCGAACACCGTCCGCAGCAGTCGCGCCACAACGTGGAACGGGATCTCGCGGGTATGGGATTCGCAGGAGACAGTGAACACCTCGACCCCGCGGTCGGTGGCGAGCGTCACCGCTTCGCGCGCGATACGGCTCTTGCCGATCCCAGGTGGCCCGACCACCCCGACCACACACCCGGTGCCGGTGATCGCCTTGTCGAGGATGCCAGCCAGGGTGTTCAACTCCCAGGTGCGCCCAACCAGGGTCGGCTCGCGCCGGCCGTTCTGACCGCGCTCAGGCGCGGACCCCAGCAGCCGACGCGCGGCTAACGGCTCCTGGCCGCCCTCGACCTGCACCCACTCGGGTTCCCCGAGCACGGTGGCCTGTTCGACCAGTCGCGCGGTGGATTCCGCGAGCATCACCCCGCCAGCCGGGGCGACCGACTCCATCCGTTGTGCCATGTCGACCTGTTCGCCGACCGCGGTGTAACCCATTGGTCCAGAGCCGATTTCCCCGGCAATCACTCGGCCCGAGTTCAACCCGATCCGCAGCCGAAGAACGACGCCATCTCGGCGCTGCACCTCATCGGAAAGCTGCGCGATCCGCTCTTGGATGTCCAGGGCCGCCAAACAGGCCCGAAAAGCATGATCCTCCAACGCGACTGGTGCCCCGAACAGCGCCACGATGCCATCACCGGTGAACCTATCGACCGTGCCGCCATAGCGCCGAGTAATCGCGGCCGCACAGTCAAAGACGTCGGCCATCATCTCGCGCAATCGCTCCGCGCCCACTGCCGAGGCGATCGCCATGGAACCCACCACATCGGCGATCAACACAGTCACCTGCTTGAACTCCGCCTGCTCTCCCGGTTCTGAAGCAGGCGCCCCACAGCTGTGGCAGAACCTGGCGCCGTGGCGCAGTTCAACGCCGCACGTTCGGCACACCGTGTCTGCCGGCCCCACGCGACCCTCCCGCTCCTGATCCAATGGTGCGGACCATCCGGTGCACCAACCCTAAATCTCCGCAGCCGCAAAAGCGCGGTTATCGACCGCCCGGCGTCACGGAGGAAGCCGTCTGAATCTCTCCAACAATAGCGCGGGCCTTTTTTCGCCAGCGACAATAAAGACATGTGAATTGCCGATGATTAGGTTTGCTTTTGTGAATTGCGGGATTAATGCCCCCCTTTTCCACCCGTGCGAGTAACTTTTCAATGTCGACTTTCTGCCATGCAAGGAGTTCGGTATGTCTTCCGACGAGGTGTTGGCCGCCCTGGAACGACGTGAATACGAACACGCCCTGTCGTTGCTCGAGTGCGAACTCGCCGCACGGCCCGAGAGCAAACTGCACGCGCTGGCGGGCCTGGCGAGCTTCCAGCTCGAGCGCTACGACGCGGCCGCGCAACACTACACCGCGGCGCTGCAAGCTGACGGCGGGCGCAGCGACTGGCGCGACATGCTCGCCGTCGCGCAGGCCAATGCCCGCGCCGGTGTAGACGAGCACGTGCCCGCACTGCACTACTTCGACCGCAAGGCGCTGCTCGCGCCCCCCTCGGTGGGCGAAGGCACGCTGCCCCCGCCGCTGCCGGCCGGGCCAGGCCACGGCCACTTCAAGCGACTACGTCTCTTCTTGGGCAAGTTGCTGGGAATAGTATCGACGACGTTCATGGATACCGCCACCGACCTCGTGGGCTGGATCGCCGGCTACCGTGGCAAAGTCTGGACCAACTGGTACCGCCGCCCGTTGACGCTGGAAGTCCTGACGCTGGCCTACATGCGCGAGCAGTTGAACGCGCACAACTTGGACAGCAGCTACCCGGCCGGGACGCTGGTCGGCTTCCAGCCCGCGGGCCAGGAACCGCCCCCGGGCGTCACGCACTTCCGCACCGCGGACGGAAGCTGGAACAACCTCGCCGATCCCAAGGAAGGCGCCGCCGGTACGCGCTTTTTGCGCAACGTCGGGTTCTCGGCCACCCGCCCCGAGACCGCGCTATTACTCACGCCGAACCCGCGCGAGATCAGCCGTCGGCTGCTGACGCGTCCGAGCGATTCCGATGGCCGGCCAGAAATGACCGTAGTGCCCTTCCTCAATCTGCTGGCCGCATCTTGGATCCAGTTCATGAACGGCGACTGGATCAACCACGGCGAGATCCTGTTCGACGACGCGATCGAGGTGCCGCTGGAACGGGATGACCCGGCAAGCAGTCGCTACCTGCAGAGCACAATGTTCATCGGCAGGACCCAGCCCGACCCAACGCGCATCGATGGTCGGGATCCGGTAGCCACGAGTTCGATCAACGAGGTCACTCACTGGTGGGATGGCTCACAGATCTACGGCAGCGACCAGGCCACGCAGGACCGTCTGCGCAGCTTCCGACTCGGCAAGCTGCGGTTGAATAGCGACGGCACGCTGCCGGTGGACGGCACGGGCGTGGAGGACACCGGCTTCAGGCGCAACTGGTGGGTGGGTCTTTCTATGCTGCACACCCTTTTCGTGCGCGAGCACAACGCCATCTGCGACATGTTGCACGACGCGTACCCCAGCTGGGACGACAACCGCCTCTTCAATGTCGCGCGGCTCGTCAACGCCGCGGTAATGGCCAAGATCCACTCCATCGAATGGACCCCGGGGATTCTGCCCAACACAGCGCTCAACACGGCGCTCAACATAAACTGGTACGGCTTGCTCACCTTCGCACTGCGCAAAGGCAACGCGCGCAAGACACTGTCTGAGGTGAAGGTACGCAACGAAGAGATCGGCGGCCTCGTCGGCAACCCGATCAACAAGCACGGTTGCGCATTCGGGCTATCCGAAGAATTTGTCGAGGTCTACCGTCTGCATTCGATGCTGCCCGAGACGCTGCAGCTGCGCCGCCGCGGCCAGGATGATATCGACGAGGTGGCCTTCCCCGCGACGCGGCAGCGCGGCTCAGCCAGCATCACCAAGCGTTACGCGATGTCCGACCTGTTCTATTCATTCGGCAACCAGCACCCCGGCGCCCTGGTGCTCAACAACTTTCCGCGCTTCATGCAAGAACTCAGCATCCCGGGCAATCCGTTCTTCGACATGGGCACGGTGGATATCGTGCGTGCGCGCGAACGCGGCGTGCCGCGTTATAACGAGTTCCGCCGCCAGCTGGGGCTGAATCCGATCCAGAGCTTTGACGACCTTAACGACGATGCGAGTGTCCGGAACGAGCTGAAATCGGTTTACGGCGACGGCCCGACAGACGTCGAGAAGCTCGATCTGCTGATCGGCACGCTGGCCGAAGGCCACCGCCCCACCGGGTTCGGTTTCGGCGAGACGATGTTCCAGATCTTCATCCTGAACGCCAGTCGCCGGCTGCAGGCTGACCGGTTCTACACCGACTCCTTCAACGAGGACGTCTACACCTGGGAAGGCCTGAACTGGATCGACCGGACCGACTTCAAGACCGTGATCCTGCGCCACCACCCCGAGCTCGCGGACACTGGCCTGGCCAACGTCAAGAACGCCTTCGAGCCATGGGACGAAGAGCGAGAGCTAAGCCCCGAGCGTCATCCGCTGCGCGCCGGCGACGCCGAAACAAAGCATGCCCCTTGGCACGGCGACGCGCACCGCCATGCGTAAGCATCTTCGGGAGCGCCGAATGCTGATGTGGTTCCCGCGGCGCGGGTTGTGGAACCTCATAGCCTGGTTTAAATTCACCGTCAATAAGCCGCTCGACATCCGGGCGCCGACCAAGTGGGACCGCATCGAACCGAAGCCGATGATCGAGGCGATTCCCCAAGTCCCGCTGCGCAATGTGATGGTTTGTCCGCGCGCCAACATCCCGCGGGATGAACGCTCGCTACCGCAGACGTTGTTCTATGCGTTTCAGGTACGGCTCTACAGCGTGTTTTCACCTATGCAGGCGGGCCTGCCACCAATCGACGCCGACCCGCAGGTGGCGTTGAAACGAGCTTTCACCGGGCTGCGTCGCACCCGTTTCCGTGCACCAGAACTGCCGGCCGAGTATCTGGGCAGTCCAGACCTCGGCTCGCTGGCAGTGCGCGGTCCTTACGCTTGCTACACAAAGCGCGTCGACGACGCGACCTGGGAGTGGGATCTACTCGTGCTCAACAACTACGAGCATCACCCCGGGCTGCTGAAGATCGGTTCGCGCGTGCTGTTCCGCGTGGATCCACTGCGACGTTCGCTGCAGGCCCATCGCATCGAATGCGCACTGGGCTCGATCGAGCCGACCGATCCAGAATGGGATCAGGCCTGCAAGATCGCGTTGTGCGCCGCCTCGACGCACCTCTCGCTCGTGCGCCACTTCAACTGGGTGCACTTGGCAGGCGGCGCGCAGTTGGCCATTGCGACGCGTAATCGCCTCTCGGGCAGCCATCCGCTGTGCCGGCTGCTGTGGCCCTACATCTACGGCACCCAGCAAAGCAACGACATGGTCACCCGCGGGCAGATGGCACGCGGTGGCGACTTCGAGACCACCTTCAGCCTCACCTTTAACGGCATGTGCCGGTTGTTTGACGAGACCTACACCGCGTACCCGCACCTCCTCAATGACCCCGAGGCCGACGGTGACGCGCGCGGTGTGCGCGGCGCCGGCTTCGACACGCCCACGCAAACGAACTTGGAAGCGCTGTTCGACGTGATGCACCGCTTCGTGCGCAACTACTTGCAGATTTACTGCCCGCAGAATGCCGCCACAGGTGCGAGCGCCGTGCACGGCGACACCGAGACGCTGGCTTGGCTCGATGAACTCAACGCGCGCGTTCCCAATGGCGTGGGAGTAAGCGCCAACGATGTCACCTGGGACAAGCTCGCACGGCTGCTGGCGGGCCAGCTGTACTTGGTGACCGTTCAGCACGAGATCCTCGGCAGTCACTTGTGGGACTATCAGCTTTGGACACACCGCCAGCCGGCGCGGGTGTACAAGAATTTCCAACGCGAGCCATTGGATGTTTACCAGCGGCTGGTCAACGCAAACTACAACTTGAACGTGCACCGACGCGCGCTGATGGACGATTTCAATCGCGTCGCGCTTGACTACCGCGCTAAGGCGGCAATGTTGCAGTTCCAGAGCGAGCTCGCCGCGCTGCAGGCAGAGATGGACCGTCACCCGTATGCGGTATGGCGACTGTACCCACGCGAATTAAAGGTCAACATCAACGCCTGATGGGACTCGATCGGCACGTCGTGGGCGGTCTACGGTCAGTAAAGGGACTCGAATCCCTCCTTGACCAGGCAAAATGCCGTATTACCCGGGGTTTCGCTCCGTCTCGTTCCGTTCAGTCCCGTTCGTTACCTCCGGTTTCGTTTCGGGTCTTGATGGCGTCAAAAGCGGCAAACCACATACCCGAATGGCCCGACGGGACGTGGCAGCGGCGCCGCTCGCGAAGAGCTGGCGCGCTACAAGACGCCGATTCCGCACCTCGCGCTAGTTCGGAGAGGTAGCCGGCGACGGCCCATCGAAATCAATTTCTCTCTGAGCGGTGTGACCGGCCTACTCTTTCGAAGGGAGCGTCAGTGAGGGGCCGTCTATGCAGCAGCTGAGTTGGACCGATGACATGATGCTGCGCGCAGAGACGCCGGCGGCGCCTTTGCAGATTCAGCTGCTCTTGATCTACGACCCGTCGACCGCCCCGAACGGCAAAGTGACCTTTAAGGGGATTCTGGAGGAACTCGACGCCCGGCTGCATCTCGCGGATGTATTTCGGTGGCGGTTGGCCGAGCTGCCGGGCGGTTTGCACAGGCCGTACTGGGTAGATGACCCGAACTTCGACCTCGAGTATCACGTACGTCATATCGGCCTGCCCCAGCCCGGTGACTGGCGGCAGCTTTGTATCCAAGTCGCGCGGCTGCACGCCCGACATGTTGACTTGCGACGTCCGCCGTGGGAGATCACTGTCATCGAGGGCCTGAATTCCGTGCCCGGCGTGCCGACGGGCTCGTTCGCGATGGCATTGAAACTGCACCACTGTGCCGTCGACGGGATGGCGAGCGTTCAGATGATCGCAGCATTGCACGACCTTGCCGCTGACAGCCCCCGCCCTGCTGGGCCAGACAGTCCCTGGCGCCCCGGCCCTGTTCCCTCGACCGCAGATTTGGTCACGCGTACAGCGGTCAACGCAGCTCTGCACCCGTTGCGGGCAGGCACCGTGCTCGCCTCGAGTGTCCCTAAGGCAGTCCGCGGATTGGCCGGTCTGCCGCGCAAGCTGGTCGGCGGTGTCGCGTCCGCGGTGGCCGCAGGTAGTGGGCCGTCGTTTGCACCGAAGACCCGTTTCAACCAGACAGTGTCGCCGCATCGTGTCTTCGAGGCCCGATTCCACGATCTCGCCGATTTCAGGCGGATCAAGGCGAGCGTGCCCGGTTCGACGGTCAACGATGTGGCGCTGGCCTACGTCGGGGGCGCCCTTCGCGAGTATCTGGCTGGCCACGACGAACTGCCCGATGAGTCGCTTGTTGCAGCGTGTCTGATCTCGCTACGCGAAGGGGGCGATAAGACCAGCAACGGGAACAGGTTGTTCGGCCGGCTACAAACGCTCGGTAGCGACATCGCCGATCCGCTTGAGCGGCTCGCCACAATCGCTACGTCGACCGCGGCGAGCCGTTCGGAGTCGGAACAATCGACCAGGACCCAACTGCTCGATCTGATTGGCACAGTCCCAACCTCACTGCTCGGTGTGACTGCAAAAGCTGCTAGCGCGCTTCCGTTCTCTGGCCCGACGATCGCCAACACGACCGTGACTAACGTGCCCGGTCCAACCGAACCGATCTTCTTCAGCGGTGCCCGACTGGTACGCGCCGCCGGTCTCGGGCCGTTAGTTGCGGGCTTGAACCTCATCCATGTCGTTGCGAGCTACAACGGAGCTCTGTCGATCAGCGCTACTGCGGATCGCAACGCGCTACCGGACCCGGGCACGTATGCCGAATGCATGGAAACGGCGTTTCAGGAGTTGCTCGCAAGCGCGGGCTGAGGTGGCTGAGCTTTCTCACCGCCGGCGCGCGACATCGAGTTCTCTGGACCACCGACATGACGGGGTGCCACACTCAGGGTTGGACCGGGAGGTCACCATGCCAACGATTGACTCGGGTATCACGCACCGCGCAAACGGCACTCGGCCGCCGGAGGTGCCGTTGGGCGATATCGATCTGGGCTCACTCGAGTTCTGGAGTTGGGACGACGACCGCCGCGACGGAGCGTTCGTCACACTACGCCGCGAAGCGCCGATAGCGTTCTTCGACGCTCCCCGCGTACCCGGATTCGATTCGGGGCCCGGGCATTGGGCACTGACGTCGTTCGACCATGTGCACCATGCGAGCCGGCACCCGGAAGTGTTCAGTTCGATCCCGACCAGCGTGACGTTGAGCGAGATCGACCCGGCGATCGCGGAGTTCAGCGGATCGATGATCAGCCTCGACGACCCGCGCCACCTGCGGCTGCGATCGATCGTCAACCGCGCGTTCACCCCCAAGATGGTGGCCCGCATCGAGCAAAGCGTTCGTACCCGGGCGCAGCAGCTGGTGAGCGACATGGTGGCCAACCACGCCGACGGGGAGGCGGACTTCGTCGAGTCCCTCTCGGGTCCGCTTCCGGTGCAGATCATCTGCGACATGATGGGCATCCCCGAAGCGGACGAGCACAAGGTCTTCCACTGGACGTCGGTCATCTTGGGAGCCGGTGACGAGGAGGTGGCCACCTGCCACGACGAGGTGATTCAGGCGGTACTCGACCTCGCCGCGTACGGCGCCCAGTTGGCGGAGTCCCGCCGGGCCGAACCCGCCGACGATCTGACCTCGAACCTCGTGCGGGCAGAGGTCGACGGTGAGCGGCTGTCGTCTGCGGAGATCGCCTCGTTCTTCATCCTGTTGTCCAGTGCGGGCAACGAGACCACCCGCAACGCCATCAGTCACGGCATGGTGGCGTTGAGCCGTTACCCCGATGCGCGGGACAAATGGTGGGCCGATTTCGACGGCGTCGCCGCTACCGCGGTCGAGGAGATCGTGCGCTGGGCTACTCCGGTGATCTTCATGCGACGCAATCTCAACGAGGATGTCGAACTCGGCGGTGTGGCGATGAAGGCCGGCGACAAGGTTTCGATGTGGTACAACTCGGCCAACCGCGACGAAACCAAGTTCGACAACCCGTGGTTGTTCGACGTCACCCGAAATCCCAACCCGCACTTTGGATACGGCGGAGGCGGAGCCCACTTCTGTCTGGGTGCCAACCTGGCCCGGCGCGAGATCCGGGTGCTGTTCGAGGAGTTGCACAACCGCATCCCCGATATCGTCGCCGTCGAGGAACCGGCCATCCTGCGCTCGGCGTTCATCCACGGCATCAAGCGACTGCCTGTCGGTTGGACGCCCGCGGGTCAGTGAGTGGGGAGTACGAAGCTGATCGGGGCTCCTCGGGCTGCCGCTTTCGTGCCGGAGGACAAGCATCAGGCGCCAGAGAATCTACGGAGCCCGAGTCGACATAGGCCGGGTAAGTCCTTTGAGCGACCCATACGGCCGGGGCCTAGACCTCCACGCTGAGATGAGGGACGTCGTACGCTAAGTTGTAACCAAATATTTGTTCATTCTGGAGTGGAATTGGGCTGTAGCCTCGCTCCGAAGCGAAGATGGAAGCTCCCGAGGAGGCGATGTGCGCGATTTCGAGTCGGTCGATTACTTCAGTGACCAGTCTCTCGTCCCCGACCCCTATCCCTACTACGATTATCTGCGTTCGCAATGCCCGGTGCGTCCGGCTACGCCGTATGGCGTGGTTGTGGTGACGGGACATTCCGAGGCGCTTGCGGCGTACAAAGACACGGCTTTGTCGTCCTGTGTAGCGGTGGCGGGCCCGTTTCCTCCGTTGCCGTTCACGCCGGAGGGCGACGACATCAGCGCACAGATCGAAGAGCACCGCGCAACGATTCCGATGGCAGAGCATGTGGTGACGATGGATGGCGAGGACCATGCGAAAACGCGTGGCCTGCTCAGCAAACTGATCACTCCCAAGCGACTCAGTGAGAACGAAGACTTCATGTGGCGGTTGACCGATCAGCAGATCGGGCAGTTCATCGATCGCGGCTCCTGCGAGTTCATGGAGGACTATGCCAAACCACTGTCGATGCTGGTCATCGCCGACCTCCTCGGCGTTCCCATCGAGGATCACGACGAGTTCCGTGCGGCGCTCACCAATCAGCCTCTCGGCGACCTCAGCGAAGGCGGCGATACCGTCGCGCACAACCCGCTGGTGTGGCTGGACGAGAAGTTCTCGACATACATCAGCGACCGCCGGCGCCAACCACGCGAGGACGTGATGACCGAACTCGCGGCGTCTACCTATCCGGATGGTTCGGTGCCTGCGGTCGATGCGGTCGTCAAGCTAGCGACGTTCGTGTTCGCGGCGGGGATGGAGACCACCACCAAGCTGCTCAGCGCCGGCATGCGGGTCATGGCCGAATGTCCCGACATCCAGCAGGCGCTTCGCGATGACCGCACGCAGATCCCGGCTTTCCTCGAAGAGTCTCTGCGGATGGAGAGCCCAGTCAAGAGCCATTTTCGATTGGCGCGGACAAACACCACCATCGGTGACGTGGAGATCCAGGCTGGCACCATCATCATGCTGCTCCCCGGCGCCAGTAACCGCGACCCCAGAAAGTTCGAGGACCCCCACGAGTTCCGGCCCGACCGACGCAACGTGCGTGAACACGTCGCGTTCGGGCGGGGTCCGCACTCGTGTCTCGGTGCGCCGCTGGCCCGTGCCGAAGCGCGTATCTCGATGAACCGCCTGCTGGACCGAATGGCCAACATCAGGATCTCTGAGGCGATGCATGGCCGCCCCGAGGACCGCAACTACGAGTACGATCCGACGTTCATCCTGCGGGGACTGAGCGCGCTACATGTCGAGTTCGATCCGCTCAAAAACCGCGATTGACCCGAATCCGTTGAGTCGCAGTTGATGTTCAGGCTGCGATTCGACATATCCACGTGTGGAAGTCTGACCTGCGGGAATGATCAGACTGAAATTACCGTCGGGATCGGGGCCGCGCTGACCGGTGCAGCGACGAAGATGGCTGCCGAGAACTCCTAGCGGCGGATTGCTGCCGGTAACAGCGCTAAAAGCCACTCGCTACCTGCGGTTTCGCTTTCGGGTCTTGACGGCGCCAAGAGCACCACTAACTACCTGGCTTCGGTCCTCACGGCTGACTCCGTTGTCGCGAAGCGCTGACCCAGGTGGTCGACCTCTTGAGGGTTGCTGGTGCATTCAACGGACCGGCAGAGCCCCCAGGGGTGGCGCTCAATTTTCGGCGGGAGGTAGCCTCTGATGCTTTGCCGCCAAACGCCTGCAGTTCTGGGACAGATTCGTGGATCAATCCTACGAAATCCCGGAGACTAGGTAGTGGTTTCGCGGCTACTGGTCAGCATGCGTGCCCGGCGACGTGACCAGATGGCTGGCTGGTGGTCCGCAGGTGGGACTTGCTCGCCGCTCGCGATTATTTCGGTCCGCTGAGCGGACCGCTCTCTTGCCTGGCCGCAGTAATCAACGTGCAATCTCAGTTCAAGGTCCCCGAATGAGTTTGCTGTTCGGACGAGTCCAGATCTCGGAAGACGTAAGGCCCACGAGCACTGTGCTGGTTGGAACTTGAAGGCTCGGACCTGGTCTCACGGAAAGGTTAGCGAAATACCTACGAAACAAATGAACTCAACCGAGATTGATAAAGCGATAGCGGCGATCCGTGCCAAGACGTTACCCAGCACGGTACCGGCGACGCAGCAAAGTCGGACTCAGCAGAGCCAGATTCGAAACCTGCAGCGCCTTCGACCTGAACATGATTCGAGACAAGGGCTCTCATGCTGAGGAGAGTCAGCCGTTTCTGGCTGCCCCTGCTGGTACTGGTGGCGGTCGCGATCGGTGGGTTCGTGGTGTTACGGATGCAGGGGATTTTCGGGTCGGACAACGAGATCACACGCGAAGGCTCCGGGATCGCCAACGACGCCGCGCCATTCAACCCGAAGCGCGTGACCTATGAGGTGTTCGGGCCGGCGGGCGCCGTCGCGATGATCAATTACCTTGACCTGTCGGCGGATCCCCAGAGCGTCAAGCACGCGCCACTTCCGTGGTCGCTCACACTGACCACGACCTCGCGGGCGATCAACCCGATCCTGCTCGCTCATGGCAGCACCGAGACCATCGGCTGCCGTATCACCGTCGACGGCAAGGTCAAAGACGAGAAGTCCGCCGAGGGCGTCGATGCTTTCACCTTCTGCCAGGTGAAATCGGCATGACTCATAACGCCGCCCACACGACCATCACGCAACGGCCGATCATCCCGCGTTTGGTTCGAACATTCGCGGTGCCGCTTGCGCTGGGATGGGTGGCGCTGACCGTGTTACTCACCGTGGCAGTGCCCTCCCTGGAGGAGGCGGGTCAGAAGCACTCGGTGTCATTGAGCCCCAACGATGCTCCCTCGATGCAGGCCATGAAACACATTGGACACGTCTTCAAAGAATCCGACTCCGACGCCTCGGCGATGATTGTGTTCGAAGGCGACCAACCGCTGGGGGACGAGGCCCACCGTTACTACGCAGAATTGATCAACAAACTCAAGGCCGACACCGCGCATGTCACGCATGTGCAGGATTACTGGGGTGACCCGCTGACCGCGGCCGCGGCACAAAGCGATGACGGCAAAGCCACCTACGTGCAACTCAATCTGGCCGGCAACCAGGGTGAAGGCCGAGCCGACGAATCCATCGCCGCGGTCCGCCAGATCATTGCCAGCATTCCACCACCGGCTGGCATCCACATCTATGTCACCGGCGGTACCGCGTTGATCGTAGATCAGCACCACATCGGGGATGAGAGCCTGAAGTTGGTCATGGCGGTCACGCTGGTGGTCATTGTGGTCAGCTTGTTCATCGTGTACCGCTCCATCATCACGGTGGTGCTCGTGCTGGTGATGGTGGGCCTGGAGGTGGTGGCAGCCCGCGGCGTTGTGGCTGCCCTCGTGCATTACGACCTGATCGGGTTGTCGACGTACTCGGTGAGCCTACTGACGACGTTGGGCATCGCGGCGGGCACCGACTACGCAATCTTCGTCCTGGGCCGTTACCACGAGGCCCGCAATGTCGGCGAGGACCGCCAAACGGCCTTCTACACGATGTATCGCGGCACCGCGCACGTCATCCTCGGCTCGGGCGTGACGATCGCCGGCGCGGCGTATTGCCTGCACTTCACCCGGCTGCCCTATTTCCAGACGCTGGGTGTTCCGCTGGCGATCGGCATCATGGTAGCGGTGCTGGCATCTTTGACCATGGCGCCCGCGATGCTGGTGATCGGGAGCCGGTTCGGGCTCTTCGAGTCGAAACGGGCTGCGCGGACCCGTGGTTGGCGACGGGTGGGGACTGCCGTGGTCCGCTGGCCGGGGCCGATCCTGGCGGCGGCCTGTGCGCTGGCGCTGGTTGGGCTGATCGCGCTGCCCGGCTACAAGACCAGTTACAACGACCGTAAGGTCTTGCCGCCCGACCTTGCGGCGATGCAGGGGTTCGCCGCCGCCGACCGGCATTTCTCCCAAGCCCGGATGAATCCGGAAGTCCTCATGGTCCAAACCGAGCAGGATCTGCGCAATTCCGCGGACATGCTGATCGTCGAACGCATCGCCCACAACGTCTTTCACACTCCGGGTATCGCGCGGGTGCAGACCATCTCGCGACCGTTGGGCACCCCCATCGACCACACCTCCATTCCCTATCAGATGGGCATGCAAAGCGTGGGGCAGCAGTTGACGCGCGACTACATGCAGGCCGAGATGGACAACATGCTGGTCATGGCCAACCAGATCGACACCATGGTCACCACCATGGAAACCATGATCAGGATCATGAAAGAGCTCACCGGCGTTACCCATGACATCGTTGGGCAGACGAAATCGATGGTGGCCGAAGTCCACGACCTGCGCGACCACATCTCCGATTTCGACGAATTCTTCCGGCCGGTCCGCAGTTATTTCTATTGGGAGAAACACTGTTTCGACATCCCGATGTGTTGGTCGCTGCGGTCGGTGTTTGACACCTTGGATGGCGTCGACACAGTCAGCGACGCCATCAGCGAGCTGATCCCTGAGATGGACAAACTCGACGCGATCATGCCCCAAATGCTGAAAATGCTGACACCGATGGTGGCGATGATGAAGTCGATGCACACCATGATGCTGTCGATGCACAGCACGATGGCCGGACTACAGGACCAGGGGGCCGCGATGCAGAGCAAAGGCAACCTCATGGGTCAGGCCTTCGATGCCTCCAAGAACGACGACTCGTTCTACCTGCCCCAAGAGGTGTTCGACAACCCCGACTTCAAACGGGGCATGGACATGTTCATCTCACCGGACGGAAAAGCGGTGCGCTTCATCATCTCTCACCTGGGGGACCCCGCCACCGTCGAGGGCATCGCCCACGTCGACGCGATCAAGAACGCCACCTTCGAGGCCATCAAAGGCACCCCGCTAGAAAATGCCCGCATCTACATCGCCGGCGCCGCGGCCACCGCCAAGGACCTGAAAGACGGATCCACCTACGACCTGTTGATCGCCGGAGTCGGAGCACTGACCCTGATCTTCATCGTCATGCTGATCCTGACCCGCGCCGTCATCGCCGCAGCGGTCATCGTCGGCACGGTCCTGCTCTCCCTCGGGGCATCGTTCGGGCTCTCGGTGCTGTTCTGGCAGTACATCCTGGGCTTCGAGTTGAACTGGTTTATCCTGGCGATGTCGGTGATCATCTTGCTGGCGGTCGGATCGGACTACAACCTGCTACTGGTATCCCGATTCAAAGAAGAAATCCACGCCGGCATCAAGACCGGCATCATCCGATCCGTGGCCGGCACCGGTGCGGTCGTCACCTCGGCTGGTCTGGTGTTCGCGTTCACCATGATCGCGATGGGAGCCAGCACCATGGTGGCCCTCGCGCAGCTCGGCACCACCATCGGCTTCGGCTTGCTGTTCGACACGCTAGTGGTGCGATCGTTCATGACGCCCTCGATCGCCGCGTTGCTGGGCCGCTGGTTCTGGTGGCCTCAACGAGTTCGCACGACGCCCATGCCAATCCCGACTCCATCTCAACCTGAACGCCAATACATCTCAGCATGATTGGGCTCCAAGCCTCGATCCCCGACAGATTCGCGCTTTCTGGATGTCGAAAACCGGGATAGTGGCCACTGGGCCTCAGGGCCGAACCCCGAAGGATAGGCCGCTTGATCTGCACCCGGTGTTTCGCGAAAACCGTTGTGGGATGGCCGGGGGGGTAACAGATGACGGCCTCTCTCGGCGCTCCGACGCCGCGCAGACTTTACGGGCGGCCCACCCGCCTCGCCGCGTAGCTCCTCCGCTCCTGAGGGGCATTCAGCTGGGGTGTTCGAGTTCTGTTCGGGCCTGGTCGATTTGGTCGCATGCGTAGGTCACCATGGCGGTGGTGGTCGTCGTCTCACCCGTGCGGGCGAGCGACTCGTAGGCCTGGTCGCCGAGGACTTCGCGGATGTGTGTGATCGCAGTGTTGATCTCGGGGAACGCCGCTGCGGCCATAGGACTGAGGGCGAAGCCGGCGATGGTGGCCGCCGGTTCGTAGCGTCCGAGCCGGACGAATAGAGCGGCGAGGACGGCCAGCGGAGTGCGGATCGTGGTGGTGTTGCCCGCATTGTGGTAGTTGCGGATTGCCAGAGTGAGGTGATCGAATGCGGCCACGGTGTCGCCCCGTTCGGCCTCGAATCGTGCCAGAAACGGCGCTTGCACTGACGCCTGGGCGCGGTCGCCGCTATCTTGCGCGATCACCAGACCCCGGCGCATGGCGTTAAGCGCCCCGACGGGATCTGTGGCACGGAAAGCCAAACCGTAGCCACCGAGCGCCAACCCGAGCAAGTGCGGGTTGCCTGTTGCCTCTGCAGCCTCGATCAGGCCATCCGCGCAATCCATCGCCTCCTCATCGGAACCGGCCAATGAAAGGGCGCAAACCAGCAATGCCCGGAGGTGGACGTGGGTGTCGCGGCGTCGTGCGAGCTGGGCGCGGCACAACTCGGCCAACCGGTCAGGCCGCCCGATCAATACATACGCCATTCCAAGCATGGCTTCGGTGCCGTGCGGCAGCGCCTCTCGGCTCCTGCCGAGAACGATCTGGCCGGCGTCGCTGTAGCCGACAGCCGCCTCGATCCGTCCCGTGTTGTAGCACAGCGACGCAATCACGTACAGGAGCGCCAGCCGGGGATGGTCGACCGCACGGGCAGGCTCGATCAGCTCTTCAGCCCAGGCTATTGGCTCAAAGGTTTGGACCCACAGGCCGAGCAAACCCACATAGGTGGCGATGGTGGCGGCGACATCCAGATCGCCGTGGTCGGCCGCCCACCGAAACGCAGTGCGCAGATTGGCCAGCTCGAGAGTAAACCAGTCGTAGGCCTCCCGCTGGCAGATGCTGTCCCACAGGGCCATGATTTCGGCCTCGCGTCCGGCGAAATACCGCGAGTGGGCGGCCCGAATCTCGGATGCTTCGCCGCGGGCCACGAGCTGCTCCTCGGCGAACTGGCGGATCGTCTCCAGCATCGAAAACCGGGTCCGTCCCGAAGTCCGGTCAACGACCAGCAGCGACTTGCGCACCAGGACATCGAGCAGATCCAGAGCGGCGAAGTCATCGGTGTCATCTGATCCGGCTACCGCGCAGGCACTTTGGAGATCGAAGCCGCCAGCGAACACTGAACAGCGTTCCAGCAGCGTCTTTTCCGTGTCATCGAGCAGATCGTAGGACCAGGCCACCGCGCGGCGCAGTGTTTGGTGGTGTGCCAGGCCCCGCCGGGAGCCGACCAGCAGCCGGAACCGCTGATGGAGCCGATCACGCACCTCGATCGCCGTCATCGACGTCAACCGCGAGGCCGCCAACTCGATGGCTAACGGGACACCGTCGAGTCTGCGGCAGATTTCCACGACAGCGTCCGCCTCGCCGGGCTGGGCCAGCGAGAAGTCCGACACGACACTGTGGGCACGGTCGACGAAAAGATTCACCGCGGCGGATTCGGTTCCGGAGTTGACGTCGAGCGACGGGACACGCCATAACTGTTCTTCACGGACCCCCAATCCTTCGCGGCTGGTAGCCAGAATCGTTACGGTTGCCGAGGCGGCCAGGATCGCCTCGACCAGATCCGCGACACTGTCGACAACGTGCTCGCAGTTGTCGAACACCAGCAGCCGCGACCGGCCCTCCAACGCGGAGGCCACCGACTCGGTCACTGTCTTGCCCGGTTGCTGGGTGATGCCCAACACCGCCGCGACCGCATCGGGTACCGCCACGGGGTCGGTGACTGCGGCCAGCTCGAAAAACCAAACCCCGTCGGGAAACTCATCGACCAGCCGCGCCGCGACTTCCAGCGCCAGACGCGTCTTGCCGACTCCACCCACCCCGGTCAGCGTGACCAGCCGATGAGCCTGAGCCTTCACCGCGGCTTGCAGCTCGGCGGCCTCGGACTCGCGCCCGATGAAACTCGTGGTCGCAGCCCGCAGGTTCCCCGGACTCGCATCCAGCGCCCGCAGGGCCGCGAACTCCGTGCGTAACCCTGCTGCTCGTACCTGGAACACCCCGATTGGGATCGGCAGATCCCGGAACCGCCGCGGCCCCAGATCCACCAGATCGACGCCGCTGAGCAGACCCGCCGTCGATTCGGCCAGCAGAATCTGCCCGCCGTGACCGGCGGCCATCACCCGCGCCACGCGATTGAGCACCGCACCGAAGTAGTCTGCTCCGCGCAACTCCGCTTCGCCGGTCGCCAGCCCCATCCGCACCGGCAACTCCAGCTCCCGCTGCGCGGCCACAGCGGCATCGACCGCAGATCGGGGTGACGCGAACGCGGCGCACACGCCGTCGCCGGTGTGCTTGAACAGCCAGCCGCCGTGAGTCTCGATCACCTCGCGCAGCACCGCGTCATGGGCGGCTAGAGCCGCCCGCATCGCGTCCGCGTCGACCTCCCAAAGACGGGTCGAGCCCTCGACGTCGGTGAACAGAAACGTCACCGCCCTCGAAGGAGCAGCCTCCGCAGGAGCCGACATCCCCGCAGAATCTCACACCAGACGCGCTCGCGCCTCGCACATCGGCGGAATCCGGCCCACATGCTGGCTGATCAGTGGTGACACGAAACTGATATGAGTGCGGTGCGCCGGTCACACAGGTCAGCCGATCGGCGGAGTACAAGCAGGTGCCGGTCTTGTTCGCCGACGTGGTGCATTCGATGGACATCGCTGCTGCCGTGGGGGGCGCCGGAGCGGTTGCGACGGGATCACGCGGGTGTTCGGAGCACCAGTGGCGTTGACGGACCACGCCGTTCGCGCCTGGGCTTGTCGTTGATGTACGAGAGCGCGACGGTGGGGGCGCCACGGCGCAGGTAGTCGCGCTGTACCGGTCACGAAGATGAGGTAGTCGACTACTCTAGCCATCCTCCGCCAGACCCCCGAAGACTAAAGCTACGAGCACATATCCGGGGACCGAGAACGGAGTCAAATGATGGATTTTGAACCAGTTCGGGACATTGCAGCTAATAGCCTGAGCGTTGTGGGGGGTGCGCACGAATCGGCACAGTGGATCGCTGACGCTCTCCACGATCCTTCCTTCACCATCGTGCCGTGGCTGTGGTGCGGCGTTCCTAGTTGACGGCGTTTTTTGGGCACCAAGGGATCTCTTTGGCCAGCTGAACTGCGGTTATATCAGTGAGCTAAGAGGACTCGAACCCCCCCAACGACATACAACGACATCGCGTCCTGGCGCTACACCGAACTACCCCACGCGCTCGGCTGCGACGACTGGTTCACCGCCCGGGTGTCAACCTGCGGCGAATTCGATCAAGCACTCAGACAGGCCGCCCAAGCCGACACCGCGGCCTATATCCAAGTCGTCACCGATACCTACGCCGCATCACCCCTGGCGATGAAACTGCACGACAACATCAACACGCTCTACCACTCCTAACCGCCGGACAGTTAGGGCCCACAAGCCACGCCGAGTTGGGCGGCGCGTCCCACGGAGCGACTCGTCGCCGAAACCGCGCGAAGATGGTGAAGCGAGCCGTCGTCGGTCTGTCCAGATCACCTGCGTGAGCCGTTCTCGCGGCATCGGGCAACCGTCAATCCAGAATGCGCCGGGAGACGTTCGTGGTGACAAGGTCCAGCAGTTCGTCCGCCCTGCCGGCGAGAATGGTGCGGATCGCGTACAGGGAGAATCCCTTGGCCTGCTCGAGGGTGATGGCCGGTGGGATGGACAGCTCCTGGCGGGCGGTGACGACATCGATCAGAGCCGGCCCGTCGTAGGCGAACGCGTCAGCGATGGCCTGTTCCAGCTCCGTGGGCTGCTCGACCCGGCGACCGAACATTCCGATGGCCTGCGCGACCGCGGCGAAGTTCGGATTGTGTAGGTCGGTGCCGAAGTTGACGATTCCCGCAGCCTTCATCTCGAGTTCCACGAAGTTCAGCGACGAGTTGTTGAACACGATGACCTTCACCGGCAGCCGGTTCTGCAGCAGGGTGAGCAGCTCACCGAAGAGCATGGTCAGTCCACCGTCGCCGGCCAACGCGATCACCTGACGCTCCGGGAAGGCCGTCTGAGCACCGATGGCATGCGACAGCGCACACGCCATGGTGCCGTGATTGAACGAACCCACCAGTCGACGACGGCCATTCATCGTGACGTAGCGCGCCGCCCAGATGACCGGGGAGCCGACGTCGACGGTGAACACCGCATCATCGGCAGCGAGCCGATCAGTCAACGCAGCGAGGTATTCGGGGCGGATGGGGGTGCGGTCGCGATCGTTGACCGCCAGTGCGTCCAGCGATTTGCGGGTCTTGCGGTAGTGGGTGAGCGAGCGATCCAGGTGATCGCGTTGGCCCTTCTGCGTCAGCAATGGCTGCAGAGCGGCCACGGTATCTTTCACGGTCCCGACCAGCCCGAGGTCGACCGGCGTGCGGCGGCCCAGGTTGCGGCCCCGGATATCGACCTGGATGATCGTGGCGCCGGTGGGATAGAACTGCCGGTAGGGGAAGTCGGTACCGAGCATCAGCAGAGTGTCTGCTTCTTTGATCGCCTTGTAGCCCGAAGCGAAACCCAGCAGGCCGGTCATGCCGACGTCATAGGGGTTGTCGTACTCGATGAACTCCTTGCCGCGAAGCGCATGCACGATGGGCGCATGAAGCGTTGCGGCCAACCGGATTACGTCGTCGTGGGCGCCCGCGACTCCCGCTCCGGCCAGGATGGTGACATTGCTCGCGTCGTTCAGTAGGGCGGCCGCGTGGCGAAGCGATCCGTCGTCGGGTCGCAGCACGGACTGCGTCGCGACAATGGGGCGGGAATCCCAGCCGGAGTCGCCGCTGCGGGTCAGAAACACCTCACCGGGCACGACGACGACCGCGACACCGTTCTCCTCCACCGCGGTGCGCATCGCCATCTGCAGAATCCGCGGGGTCATCTCCGCAGTGCTGACGAGTTCGCGATAGACGCTGCACTCCCTGAAGAGGTCCTGCGGATGGGTCTCCTGGAAGTACTCCGACCCGATCTCAGCCCGCGGAATATGCGCGGCGATCGCCAGCACGGGGACGCGGCTGCGCTGGGCATCAAAAAGTCCGTTGATCAGATGGAGGTTGCCCGGTCCGCAGCTGCCCGCACAGACCGCGAGCCGGCCCGTCAGCGCGGCGTCGGCGGCGGCAGCGAAGGCGCCCGCCTCCTCGTTACGCACGTGTTCCCAGGACATCCCGTCGGCGCGACGGATCGCGTCGGTGAATCCGTTCAGGCTGTCCCCGGACACGCCGTACACCCGGCGAATCCCGCTGGCCCGAAGGGTGGAAATGACGCGATCGGCGACGGTTGTCATCGACACTTCCTCTCTCGTGAACGGGTTAGCTGCTATGTGACGTAGGTTTTCGACGCTAGCTTGCATACGGTGCTGTGGCCACCGTCGCAGCCCACTAGGCGACTGCCAGAAAGGGTTTCGGCACCGCCTGGCGCTTCGACGGAGACCTCGATGCCGCGCTGGTCGAGCAGCTCCAGCAACAGCACATCAGCACCCCCACGGCGCAACTCAGTCGCCCACGTCAGGCCCGTTGGCCGGGTCTTCGCGGAAACATTCGCCGCAGACCCGGCGGCCTTTCATATCACTGAGGCGGCCCTGCAAGCTTGGCAGGACGCGGGCCTGTCCCGCGCCGAATCTGCACAACGTACGGTTCTCTTGCGCCACTTTGTCGTTGGTTTCTGCATAGAAGAGCAAGCACTGGCGGCACTGCGGAAGGAACACGGCGAGGGCTTGTCGACGAACTGAAGGTTGCAGCCGATCCCGCGCGCTTCCCACTCAGCTCAAAGGCATTACCAACAATCCTGAAGACAAATACCGAGAAACGCTTCGAACTCGGCCTACGTCTCCTGCTCGCCGGTGCCTAACGCGGGAGTGCACATTTGTCCCGACACATGCAAGCTCGACCTTTTGCCAGCCGTTGGGCGACACCGAGCAGGCATTGTTGAGCATCGAGCGCCGCGAGTTAGGCGATGACGCCGCCATTGAATTGAATGAGCTTGTCACACTGTATGAATCGAAAGGGCTGTCGGCGGCGACAGCGCGCACCGTCGCTCAGGAACTCACCGACCACGATGCTTTTGCTGCGCACGCCGAGGTCGAACTGGGTATCGATCCTGCGGCGCTGACCAACCCGTGGCAACCGGCGCTGTCCTCAGCGCTGTCGTTTACGGTTGGCGCTTGACTGCCATTGATTGCAATCTTATCGTCGGCGACAACGTGAAGAATCCCAATCACCGTCGTGGCGGTACTCCTGGCTTTGGTGATCACCGGCGCGGTGTCGGCAGGATTGGGCGGAGCGCCGACGGGTCGAGCAGTGGTCCGCAATCTCGTTGGTGGTGGTCTTGCGCTGATGATCACGTATGCAATCGGCCATGTGGTCAGCGCTACGATCGCCTGACTGTCGAGTCCGCAGGCTAGGGCATCCCGTGACTGGACCCCCGGCACCTAGGTCGAGGTGATCACGGCGGTGCAGTGCGACGCGCTGGACTCGATGAGCACGCTGTTCGCACACACGGGCGACGATTCGGGACGTCCATTGCCGTCAAACGGCTCCGAGTAGCCATCGATTTGAGTTTTACCTGGTGGAGCTAAGGGGACTCGAACCCCTGGTGTTTCCTGCATAAATGGGCCTTGAGCTGCACCGATTGTTGTTTTGCTTTGTTGCGCAAGCCGTCCGCGTGCTGGCGATATGCCTGCGTGTGTTACGCGACGTAACAATGCTGGCACGCCCTTGAGGTTCTATGCCGATGGTGTCGAAGCCTTGGACCACGGGTGTCAAAAGCCCTACTCCAGACTGGGATCAAGTCCGCGTGCTGGCCCGGAAAGCCAACAAGCTACCTCGCGCCCTCACGGAATGTGTGCGGTCACTCAGAGGCATGTCTGTAGTCGAATACTGGTCCTGGACGGCGACCGATCGCTTCGAGCACGCCCAGCGTCAAGTGATCTGCTAACCCGAAGAACTCCTCGACGACCTCGTCTAGCGTCTCCGCGTCCTCTCCGATTGACGCAGAAACGAGACCATGGATGCGAGAGGCCGCCCGCAGCGCCGCCGTGGCGTGATGTTCCACTTGGTCGCGCATGGTCTGATCACTCTGGTTTTGGCCAACGCAGCGCCCGGTTTCATGGTTCCGACGATGGCGACTCGCTTGTCCTTCAGTTTGTCGAGGACGGGTCGATCCTGGCTGCCTCCGGTGTAGTCATAGTCCCACCGGGGTGATCGACCGGGGACAGCCCACTTCGCGGATGAGCTCCTCACGAAGCTCCTCCCGCTCCCCCTCGAGCGCATCCTGCAGTTGGTGCAGACAGCGCCGACGGAACCCGTGGTTGGTCGACCAGCCCGTATTGTCGAAGGCTCCGCGCGCCGCATCGATTGCCGCTGACATGTCCTCGCGAGAGGCATCCGACACCTCACCGAGAAGTTCCTCGGTGGCCGGATTGATGTTCGCGAACGCACCTCCGCGACCTTCAACCAGTTTCCCATTGATGAGCATCCTGTGCTCGAAGCGCGTATCACTGGGCATTGGTGGCGTCCCCTCTATCCGTATTCGCACGTCTTCCGGTAATGGTCACTTCTTGTATCGCGCCAAACCTCGGAATCCCCAACAACACTCGGAAGGTGTGATGGAGAACCTTGGATGGCAGTAATCGCGTCATGACCATGACCATTCGTGCGTCGGGGCCGACAGCTCGTCGCACGAACGGTGCGCTGCCGTCAAGTTCCCTACTCAGGCGGTCGGCAAAGCGCTGCGGGGATTTGGCCGACAGCTTGATCGCCATCCGTCCACGCTTATCCATCGTGCTGTGGTGTGCGGCGTAGGGACCAGCCAGATCGCGCACATCCGTCGCGCCCGCGTCGGTGATGATCTCGGTGTCGTAGGTTCCCGTCACCAAGATGGTTACCCCGATTCCGAATGCAGCGATCTCGCCTGCCATGGATTCACCCCACCGTTCCATAGCACCTTTAACCGCGGAATATGCTGCAGTAGCAGGCATCCCACGTGCGCCCGCCTGGCTGGAGATCAACACGATTCGGCCCCGACGTGCGGCACGCATCGATGGTAGGAGGGCCCTTGTCAACGCGACCGGGCCGAAGATGTTTGTCGCGAACATTCGCTCCCACACTTCGAGCGGGGTTTCCTCGACCATTCCGGCCGCCGAAACCCCCGCGTTGTGCACCAATCCGTAGGGTGCTCCGACCGTTGCGAGAATCGACTCAGCAGCCGCTTGAACAGATGCGGGGTCGGTCAGATCGAGTTGCACTCCGACGAGACGAGTGTCGCCATCCTCGGCACCGGTTACCGCCCGCAGATTTTCGAGACCCGTTCTAACTGAGCGCATCGCGGCGACCACCGTCCAGCCCTCGTCGTAGAGCCGCTTGGCAGATGCGAGACCCAGCCCTCGCGAAGCGCCGGTGATGACGACGCTGCGCGTCGGTGCCATCGTCAGATCTCGCCGAAGCGATCCACGAGGCGGGAATTGACACCATCGGGCTCCAGTTCGCGAGCAACAAGGTAGCCGCAACCCATCCACGCTCGGCGAGTCCAGTTCCCGAACGAGATTCGAGTACCGGGAGCTCCCGAGGCCGCTGGAACCGACTTCACCCGCTCGAGGGCTTCCTTCACGCCGCGCGGACTGAGCGGCTGCGCATCCTGGATCGCCTGAAGAACGGTCACGGCAACATCGCGGTTCACCACCGGAACGCAGTACTCTGGCCGGCGCCCATGGAGTTTCTCGAATTCATCGAGGAACTGCTGTCCTACCGGATTGCCCTCGTCGTACTGGTCCACGCCCGTCCAGCCCATGAACGCCTGCCACATGACCGGGTTGATCCAAGCGTTCTCGAATGCTGTGCCGGCGAATCGCGGAGGATCCCAATTAAGCTCCTCGAGTGCAGGATTCACAAAGACTAGACCGAAGCCGAAGCCTGCGTGAACGAGAGCCTGGGCGTTTGCTTCGCGAAGGTTCCGCACAGCCCTACTGACGTCTTGAGCGGTCTGCGCGATCGTCTCAACACCGACGATCCGAATCCCGCGTCGTGCGCAGGCTTTTTGGAAATTAGCGACGTAGGACTCTCCGACCAATGAGGCTTCCATCAGGATTCCCACATCGTTGAGATTGCGTTTCACTAGGAGATCAGTCCAGAAGATGGGTTCGTCGTAATGCGAGCCCATGGGAAATGCGAATATCCACTCGCCGAGCGCGAGGTCGGAGCCGGTGACACTGATCGCCGGAACCCGGAAGCGCTCCTCGATCGCCTCCTTGGCCGCAACGATGTTGTCCCCGATATTCGGTCCGAATACCAGCAGACAGCCCTCCTCCACTAGTTCCTCGTACGCATCGATGACGTTTTTCACCGTGCCCTTGGGCAGTCCCTCCACCTCGCGGTACACGATCTCGACCCGACGGTCGATGAGCCCCTTGTCGAACGCGTCTTGGAACACCATGTCGAACGGGATTGTGAGATCTTCATACATCTCCTTCGGATAGTCGCCGAGAAGGAAGTCCATCAGGTAGCCGATCTTGATCGGTTCGGCCGTGCTCTCGTAGGACATCGGAGCCTCCAGATTGTGGTTGATTGGTAGTCAGGCTGTTTAGCTAACCGATCGGATCGAACTCGATGTGCAGCTTGGTCAGACCCCTCATGATGAACGTCGGTTCGTAGTCGTACGTGCGCGATTCGGCGCGCCCATGATGTTCTTCGGAGATCCGGATGTTCGCCATCCTGTCCAGCATCCGATCAATCGATATCCGCGCTTCCGTTCGAGCCAAGGGGGCGCCGGGGCAGGAGTGGGGACCGCGCGCGAAGGCGACGTGTTCGCGCACGTTCTTCCGATCGAGTTGAAATTCGTCGGGCCGATCGAATTTTCGGGGATCTCGGTTCGCGGCACCGGGTAGCAACATGATGGTCGTACCCGCCTTGATCGGGCAGTCCCCTATCGCCGTGGTGGTCTTGGCGATCCGGAAGTGACTTTTCACCGGGCTTTCCAGTCGCAGAGTTTCTTCCAGGAACACCGGGATGAGTGACCGGTCAGCGCGCAGTCGTTCCTGAACGTCGGGGAACTCGCCGAGATTTCGCACCGCCTGAGACAAGAGCTTCGTCGTCGTTTCCTGTCCCGCGGCAAAGAGGAACGTCGCCAGCTTGACAACCTCGTCGATCTCGGGAACCTCGCCGTCCTCGTATCGAGCCTGGGCCAGCTCCGTCAGGACATCGTCGCGCGGCTGCTGACGCCGGGCGGTGATGTACTCGTTGAACTTGTCGTCGAGGAATTGCAGCGGGTTTAGTGCGGCCACGGCTTCTCCTGCGACCACCGAGGTGGCGAGCACTTCATTGAATTCGTCGTGATCCTCCTGCGGGACACCGAGTAGGTCGGCGATCACGAGCATCGACAGCGGTTTGCCGTAGCTCTCAAGGAATTCGCACCGGCCGTCGATGACGAATGAATCGAGTTTCTCGTCGACCAACCGCGAGATGTACTCCTCGTTCTCCCTGAGTCGCTTCGGCGTGAGCAATCGACTCAAGAGGCCGCGCGTGCGTGTGTGCTGGGGAGGGTCCATCGACGAAACGTGTTCTGCCATCGGAATCCGTCCGCGGTGCTCCTCGAGTAAGGCTGTGATGTCATCCCCCACCGCCTCGAATGGCAGCGGAGCGAAGGGGCCGACCAGCGACGTCGCGGCCGATAGCGCCGGATTCTTGTAGGCGGACACCGCCTCTTCGTGGCCGGTGACGGTGACCACACCTGCGGGACCCCCCGGAAGCACCGGGCACTGACCCCTCAGGTGGTTGAAATATGGGTATGGATCGGTGATCAGTTCAGCATCGCTGAAGTAGTCCACCGTCTCAAAAGGCTCCACGATTTCCTCTCGAATCAACAGGCGGTTAGTCGGCCGCGACGTTTGTGATCTCTGACGCCCTATCTGACATGAGCACACGGAAGGGACTGTGCCACAACATCATACGGTCAACACCGGCAGTCGTGACCAGCCCCGGACACTCGATGTGTGCGCCCTCTCGGCGTTGGCGTAATCAACCTCCCAGTCGGGCCAACGTTTCAGCACCTCTTCGAAGGCGACTCTTGCTTCCAACCGGGCCAGCGCCGATCTCAAGCAGAAATGCAATCCCTGACCGAAGCTCAAATGGCTCCCCCCGCGGTGGATGTCGTACACGTCGGGATTGACAAAGTGCCGGTCGTCACGATTTGCAGACCCATTTAGCAGCAGCATGAACGACCCCTCGGGCACCACCTGCCCATAATGCGATGCCTCGCGTGCGACGTAGCGCGCCTGCACAGGCGACGGCGGCTCAAACCGCAACGTCTCCTCAATTGCACCGGGAATCAGGCTCGGGTCGGCGCCGAGTTCACGACGCTGATCCGGGTGGTCGGACAGCAGTTGAGCCATGAACCCGATGAGGCGCGCGGTCGTCTCGTTCCCCGCGCCGGCGATCATCGCGGTGTACGAAAGCACCTCCGTCCGGGACAACCGGCGCCTGGTGCCGTCGGGCGCTTCGACCTCTGCTTCAAGCAGTTCGGTCATCAGGTCGTCCGAAGGATTGGCGGCGCGCCACTCGATGTACTCCGCGAAGAGAATGATTGACTCCTCGAAAATTTTGGGACTGGCCTCACCCGGCGTCGCACCCGGGGTCAGCTCCAGCGAGACACCGTTCATATCGCGGATGTTGGCCTGATCGCCCTCGGGGATGCCGAGTAGATAGCCGATCGTCTGCATCGGCATCATCGCGCCCAAGTGGGCGATGAAATCGAATCCACCCGCACCGACGAAGGGATCGAGCGCTCGCTCACAGAAACCGCGGACGAGGGTTTCGACGGCCAACATGCGCCGCGGAGTGAACACGCGCGACAGCAGGCGACGATGCAAGTCATGAAGCGGTGGGTCTTCGAAGAGCAGGATTCCTGGCGGAACTTCGATGTTGTTGAACAGGATGTCCGCGGTGGTGCCGCGGCCCGAACGATAGGTATCCCAGTTCGGAAGTTCACGGACGACGTCGTCATACCGGCTCAACGCGTAGAAGTTGTACTTCTCGTTGTAATACAGCGGCGCTTCTTCACGCATCCGCTTCCAAACGGGGTAGGGATCGTCGTCGATATCGAAGTCGAACGGGTCGTAGTACAGGTCGATCGCCTTCACCGGCGTCATGTCTGGGTTCCTTCGCTTCGAGCTTTTGCCTGCCCCGGTCCGGGCGCTGATCTGGTTCGGCGTAGCCGTTCCCTAACGTTTGTTTCGACCGTAGCTGCTCATGTTCCCGTCGTCAATGCGCATCCGAAACTATTGCGAGACAATCGCAACCGGTTTCAACGATTTAATTGACCAAACGCTTGTTCTCTACTAGATTTGTTCACGAGATCAGGACGGCCGCGCAGCGTGGGTATGGTCAGCCGCCGATCCCCTTGCGGGCGTCTGACCGAAGTTCAAGGGAGAGATTCGACGTGAAAATGCAAGACCTCGTACTGGTATCCGTAGACGATCACCTGGTCGAACCGCCGGACCTGTTCGAAAAGCACATCCCGGCCAAATACAAGGACGACGCCCCCAAACTCATCCAACGGGAAGACGGCACGGACGCATGGGTTTTCGAGGGTCGGGAAGCCACTAACGTCGGCCTCAACGCGGTCGCAGGCAGGCCACCCGAAGAGTATGGCACGAAACCGACCAAGCTCTCGGAGATCCGCGAAGGCTGTTACGACATCCATGAGCGCATCCGCGACATGAATGCGAATGGCGTTGCGGCCGCGATGAACTTCCCGTTTTTTCCGCAGTTCTGCGGACAGTATTTCGCCCGCGCAGGACAAGGATCTGGGATTGGCCGTGTTGGGGGCATACGACGATTGGCACATCGACCAGTGGTGCGGCGCGTATCCAGGACGGATGATTCCCCAAGCGCTGCCGCCGATTTGGGAACCTATGCTGATGGCGGAGGAGGTGCGGCGTGTGGCGGAGAAGGGATGCCACGCAGTAACGTTCTCCGAAAACCCGACGAAGCTGGGGTACCCGTCGCTGCATGATCCCCACTGGGATCCGTTCTGGCGAGCCTGCAGCGACGAGAACACCGTGGTCAATCTCCACATCGGCTCGTCGTCGTCAGTTGTGATCACGTCAGCGGATGCGCCCGTCGACACCATGATGACGCTGCAACCCATGAGCATCGTGCAGGCCGCGGCCGACCTCATTTGGTCACCGATGCTGCGGCGATTCCCCGACGTCACGTTCGCCCTCTCCGAGGGCGGCATCGGATGGGTGCCGTACTTCCTCGAGCGCATCGACCGGGCTTACACCATGCACCGCGCGTGGACGCATCAAGACTTCGGCGGCAGGTTGCCCAGTGAGGTCTTCCTCGATCGGGTCGCTCTCTGCTTCATCGACGACGCCTTCGGCGTCGAGAGTCGACATCGGCTTAACCTCGATATGGTGACCTGGGAATGCGACTATCCGCATTCGGATGCGACCTGGCCCCGCTCCCCCGAGGTCCTGGCCGGGTACCTCACCGACGTGCCGGACGACGAGGTGAACAGGATCACCCACTTGAACGCCCTTCGGCTGTACTCATTCGACATGTTCAAGCACCTACCGACGGATGAACTCACCGTGGGCGCGCTTCGAGCTCAGGCGACAGATGTCGATCTGGGTTTCAGGTCATCCGGTCGATTGAGGAAGACGGGCACTGAGGCCGTCACAGTAATGGATCTCGCGAAGGGTCTCCTGGCCTGAGCCCGCGCGAGTTGGTCTAGGTCACCACGTACCGACTGCTAATCTCACCACCAGCAAGTCCGAGCTCAGTAGGCTCATCCAGGCGGTGCGACGTCGCGAGCGCATCGGATCGGATCGGATGATCATCCGGGCCTGCGCACCGTGACCGATCGGGAGACTCGCCATCGACAACGACCTAAGCCGTAAGAACGCCGATTCGCGCCACAACCCGGTGTTGGTGGACACCGATGTAACTGGTGCGCGGAGGTCTCAGATCCTCGAAGTCGCTGCGACCATGCTCGCTGACCACGGGTTGCGGACATCAATGCGTGAGATCGCGGACGCCACGGGCTTGTTGAAGGGCAGTCTCTATCACCACTTCGATTCCAAGGACGCCATCCTGGTCGAACTGGTGGGCCGCTACTACGCCGAAATGAACCTCATCGGCGAGGAAGCGCTACACCGGCTGGAGCGGTCGAACGCCCGCACCGTCGTCGGGCATATCGAGCGACTAAGTACCGATATCGCGAACTGCGCGGTTGCGCATCGCGCGGCGCTGCAGATGACCTTCTACGATTCGCCGAGCGAGCTACCGGAACTCGTCGAGCTACTGAAGAACCCTCCGGAATTGATAAACGAAGCGGTGCTGCGAACGCTTACTTCGGCGCGGGATTTCGGAGCGGTCAGGCCGGAGGTCGACCTGATCGCGTTAGCCGATCGCGTGTTTCAAACGATGGTGACGGTCGGGCTCGACGTCGTTCGCCACAAGGCC
Source organism: uncultured Actinomycetota bacterium (assembly GCA_963762625.1). Taxonomy (GTDB): domain Bacteria; phylum Actinomycetota; class Actinomycetes; order Mycobacteriales; family Mycobacteriaceae; genus Mycobacterium. Next base: position 223,898 of record CAVXLB010000004.1, on the reverse strand, counting down.
GCGTCCGAACGGGTGGCAGGCGTCCTCTGTCGAATCATCCTGAATGGTCTGGCGCGTCGGCCTCCGCGGTATTCCACACTCGATAATTCGAAGGCGCTCGCGGCGGCTTCGGATGCCGTTCGCTCATGGGGAGATTCTGCATCGGACACCGACGATTTCACCGTCGAGGCCGATCGGATCTTCGCGGCGGCGCGCGCGGAGTTCGGCAGGCGCGGATACGAGATCACGACGGTGCGTGAGATCGCAGCCGCAGCGGGTGTGAGCCTCGGAAAACTGACGCGGGTGGCGGGCAGCAAGCCGGAGATGCTCGCGTTCATCATGCGATCGTTCGGCTCGCGGCTCACAGCGGGCTATTCGGGTGTTTTGAACGCGGATTCGTCTCCAATCGAGAAGATGGACGCGCTGAGCTGGGTCCACATCAACGCGGTGAAGCACTTTCCCGACGAGTTCAAGATTCAACAGGCATGGATGCGACAGTCGCCTCCGGACACCCCGAACCCCGGTTTCGCCTTCGCTAATCGCATGCGGAGGTTGAAGGGCCTGCTCTCCGAGGGCATTGACAGCGGCGCCATCCGCAATGAGGAGACGTCACTGGAAGTGCTGTCGCGTTGCGTGATTAGCGTCCTGTGGATCCCGCAGAGCATCGTCGAGTCAATGGCCCCCCCTGACGCGCTGACCCTCGCCCGCGACACGTGGTTGCGGGGCGTTCGCAAGCGGTGAAGCTCTGCGGCGACGAGTTCAACTCTTCACGGGAAGGCGATTGAGACGGCGGACGATCAGTCCAAACGCCCGTGTCTCACCCTCGCCGCGATCAACATCGCCGTGTGTGGCCGATCTCACCGAATACGATGCCGGGCACCAATATTCCATCGACATCAGTGACCTAGGCGCTTAGCGCCTTCTGCGGGCGGGTAGCCGCCCCGCAGATCGGAGTGACGCAAGCCGTGTGTTGTTGGGCCACGGCATCGATCTTCGTTCTGAGCGAAACAAACGATTGATCTACCAATTCGGGCGGACTGAAGATAGCATTCGTTCCGACAGGATGGCTGTTGCGCCGCAGTCCGGAACCCACGCGCAGCGTTTCAGCGTCATCGCCAGTCTGACGGGCCAGCCGGCATGCCGGTCGTCACGCTCGGCGATGGTGCCGGAATGCGCGGACACGGCACGGGGACAGGTGAATTCAATGACAGGAGCACCATGCATGTGAAGATCGAGAAGGCGGCCGCTTGGTCGACGCTGGCCATGTTGGTGGTCTTCGGGGTTACGTTCGGCCTGATAGCGGGCGTGCTTCCACCGATCAATCCGGGTTTTACCGCGGAGCAGACTGCCCAGTGGTACGTCGACAATCACTTCGCGATCCGCCTGGGATTGGGACTGACCATCCTCGGTATGTGGTTCATGACACCCGTGTTCGCGCTGCTTTGCCGGCAAGTGCGCCGAATCGAAGGCTACTGGGGTGTTATGTCGATTACCGAGGTCATCCTGTCGGTGACGTTCCCGTTCGTGTTCACTCTGGCCATGGTGTTCGGCGTCGCGGCCGCGTATCGACCCGATCGCGACCCCCAGGCTATTCAGGCACTCAGCGACATGTTCTGGCTGCTGCTGGTCGGCATCGTCGGGCCGCTCGTGTTGCAGGGGTTGATCCTCGCGTTGGCAGTGTTCATCGACAAGCGCGCCGTCCCGACATTCCCGCGCTGGTACGGATACCTCAGCCTGTGGATGGCACTCCTCGTCCTTCCAGGTGGTTGTGTCTACGTTATTCAAAGTGGACCGCTGGGCTGGAACGGGATCATCGCGTGGTGGATTCCGGTCAGTGCATTCTTCGTCTGGATCGTCCCGACCGTGTTCCTCCTAGTCAAGGCCGTCGACATCGAAGCCGCGGAGAGAGAGGAGCGCGCCGCTGCGCGAACGTGGGAGCCGGCGGCATGAAGCTGATCGACGAAAACGAGGTTTCAAAGGCAGTTGAGCCCAATGAGGCGTCTCCTGGCCGCGTTCCTGGAGAGCCAGGGGTGTGGATACTGCTATTCGGCGACATGCTGGTTTTCGCCGTTTTCTTCGTCCTGTTCATGTACCAACGCGCACAGGCCCCCGAACTGTTCGACGCATCGCGCCATACTCTGAATGTCGGCATCGGCTTGGCGAATACCGTCATTCTTCTGACGAGCTCCCTACTCGTGGTCACCGCGATCCGAGCCATCCGAGCTGGCGCCCGCGCAGCCGCTCGGACGTTATTGGCGGGAGCGCTCGCGTGCGGTCTGGCCTTTGTGGGTCTGAAAATCGTCGAGTACTCGTCCAAGGTCGGCGAAGGACACGTGCCTACCGAGAACAGCTTCTACATGTACTACTACGTCCTTACCGGGTTGCACCTGCTGCACGTTCTGATCGGGATCGTGGTTCTCATATCGCTACTCTTCGCGGCGCGTGTCGCCGCACCGAGCCCGACCAGAATGGCATTCATCGAAGGCGGCGGGTGCTTCTGGCATCTGGTCGACCTCCTCTGGATCGTCCTGTTCCCGCTGATCTACCTCGTGAGTTGAGCATGACCTCGTCCTTGTTCCGCGCCCGATCCACTGTCGTCTGGCTGGGTCTGGTCATAGCGACGCTGGTGTCGTTCACGATCGGTTTCGACCACGGCATTGGTTCGGGGGTCGCCTTGTGGGTTCTGGCACTGGCGTTGATCAAGGTGCGCTATGTCGGGCTGGATTTCATGGAGCTGCGCGAAGCGCCGTTGATTCTCAGAGGTATCTTCGAAACCTATTGCCTCGCCCTGTGGCTCGTCCTCGCCGGAATGTATCTGTGGCTCTAGACGACTCGTTGAGGCCAGGGTGGTAATCGTAGTCGTCTGCGCTGGCCCGGACAGCCAGCAGGAGTCAGCGAGACACTCGCGAAAGGGGACTCATGCGCAAGTGGACAGTCGCTGACATACCGGACCAGAAGGGTCGAACGGCGATCATCACCGGCGCCAACACCGGTCTGGGGTACGAGACGGCGACGGCGCTCGCCGCCAACGGGGCGCGAGTCGTCCTCGCGGTGCGCAATCTCGAGAAGGGCGAGAACGCGATTCGCCGCATCAGGGCGGCGTACCCGGCCGCCAGGGTCGAACTGCAAGTTCTCGATTTGTGCTCGCTGGCGTCCGTCCGCGCTGCGGCCGAGGCGCTCACATCCAACCTTGACACCATCGATGTGCTGATCAACAACGCGGGCGTGGTTCTCGCACCCAAGGCCACTACTGCGGACGGCTTCGAAATGCACTTCGGCACCAATCATCTGAGTCATTTCGCACTCACCGGTTTACTGCTCGATCGCATGCTGGCAACACCGGGGTCCCGCGTGGTGACGGTCAGCAGCCTGGGCCATCGTTTGTCCAGCGGTATTCGCTTCGACGATGCGCAGTGGGAACGTGAGTACAGCCGGTTCGGCGCTTACGGTCAGTCCAAGCTCGCGAACCTCCTGTTCACCTACGAACTCCAGCGACGGGTGCAGGGCAGCGGGACCATCGCAGTCGCCGCGCATCCCGGTGGTTCGAACACCGAGTTCAGTCGTGAGATGCCGACACCGTTCCGCCAGTTCTTCGCGATCGCGGGACCGGTGTTCGCGCAGCCTCCCTCGATGGGTGCGCTGCCGTCGCTGCGCGCAGCGACTGATCCGGAGGTGCTCGGTGGGCAGTACCTCGGCCCCGACGGGTTAGGTGGGCACCGTGGCCACCCTAAGGTGGTCAAGTCCAGCAAGGCGTCGTACGACATCGACGCGCAGAGAAGGTTGTGGGCGCTGTCTGAGGATCTGACCGGGGTCACCTACTCGCCCTGACCATCGTTGCCCTATCGGCATGTGCGGTTCCGCGTCGTTCATCGAAGGTGTGGCCGAGGGGACGGAGCACATCCGCATCATGCCCAAGGACCCGAAGGCAGGGCCGATATGCGCGCGCGACGTCGCCGCGACGGTCGCGTCAATCATCCTCGCGCTGACGGGGACTCAGCCGAGCATCGCAGCGGCTCAACCGGAGTTCACCGGCGAAAATTAACAGCGTCTTCCTAGCCATCTCCAACGGCCAATGGGCGCAAACGAATCTGCGGTACCACGAGGCCACCACCAGTACCTGGGACCTTCGCCTCGAGCTGCTCAGGTGTCCATGACTGCACCGGGCGGGTCAACAGCCGCTTCGGATGGACCGGCGAGGCGAGTTACGTGAGCGGTTCGTGGCGGGTACGCCACACCGCGCAGGACTAGCAGTCGTGTGCCGATGGGACGACCGCACCCGGGGAAAAGCTGTTCTTGTTCTGGCGCGTTCGACCAGCCCGACGCGTTGAGTCGGTTGGCACAAGACCACGGGACAGAGCGGGGCGTGCGGCATCAACAGACGGCTGACCATCCAGATGCCCTTCACCCTGAACCCGAGGTGAAATATCCCTGTGAACCATCTCTGTCGACGGAGATCAACCCTCGGCGCAGTCGAGTCCATCAGCACCGTGTGCGTCGGTCAGTGCGGTTGGTTCGGAACATCCGAGTACAACTGTACGTTCGAGCTGACGTTGACCAGACCGGCGAGCTTGGTGATCAGGTGAGGCGCGAAGACTGCGCCGTAGACCGCGTGGCCGATGACGATGAACGAGACGACCGAAAGGACACCCGCCGCGAGCCGACTGCGGGTCTTCGAATCCGACCACTGCTCAATGACCGTCCGGTCTGCCGGGTCCGTTCTTCCTAGGAGGTAGGCGAAAACCATCACTAGAATCCCCATCGCCAACGCGTCGTATAGCGGGTACTGGCTACGGGTGCCCTCGAAGATCGCTAGGCCGCCGATCACGTACCCGTAGTAGAACACTCCCAGTTGAGCGCCGATGACCGCGTTGAACGTCAACGCCCACGCGAACCCGACTATCAAACCGCACCCCAGCAGCGCAAACGGCCGGCGCCATCCCCATTTCGCAGCCAAAGTGCGACCCAATGCGGCGCCGACGAGAGTTGGGAGCACGAAGTACGCGATATATCCGGGCGGTACGGCGGCGGGGAGGCCGCCCCAGGTCATGTTGAACGGCCACCAGGACGGCATCCGTGGCATGAACGGCGGGAACTGTGCGTACATCGACCAGTCGTAAGGCGCCTCCAACCAGGAAAATGAGATCGCCGAGATACACACCAGCAGTAATGAATCGAGACGCCGACGGCGCACTGATCGATACAAGCCCGCCGCCACGAAGACGGTACCGCCGATGTAGGCGAACAGAGTTCCGATCTGTGCTGCCAGCATCATTCGGCACCCCCGGTGTGGCTCCGTGCACTGCGGGCTTCGGGATCGAACCGGGCTACCAGGCCCACGATGATCGCGACGAGCCCGAAGAGCGTGCCCAACATAATCAACACGCCCACGTGCAACTCCATCCGAATTACGATCATTAAAAGGCCAGTCATCAAACTAACGTTTGTCTCGGTCGGCATGCAAGGCATGGTGACGGTCTGTTCGCGATTCCCCCCTTCCAGACGCCGCCGTATAGCTGCGTCACGCGAAGATCGCCAACCACCGGAAGAAACTAGGGCTCCCCGATGGGAGACCCTGGGATGTCGTGGCAGTGGTTGCGGTCGCAGGATGCAACCGGTGCGATCCAGCTGCGCTATCACGACCGCCTGTATCGCGGAATGCGCCAGGGTCGAAAGTGTGCTGGACCGTGGGCTTAACGGGTCGTGGGGATCTCGTCATCGACGCGGAGCGTTCACTGCTCTCGGCGGCCGCCCCTCTCCTAATTGCGGGTCACGTGTTGCGTCCGCCGTTGACGCCGATGATCTGTCCAGTTATGTAACCAGCCTCCTTGGAGATCAGGAACGAGCAGAGGGCCGCAACGTCGGCGGGCAGTCCGATGCGACGAACCGGCGTCCTCGCAATGATGTCGTCGATGCTGAACGGGCCGAAATCACCGCGGGCAGCGGAATTTCGGAGCATCGAAGTATCAATAAAGCCCGGGGGGACGCCATTGACGGTGATGCCGCGTGGCCCATACTCGAGCGCGAGAGCCTTGGTGAGTCCGTTGACCGCCGACTTCGCGGCTACGTAGTGCGCCTTTAGGGGTACGCCTGAGTGAGTACTCGAAGACGAGATGTTCACGATGCGACCCCAACGTCGTCTCATCATGTCGGGTAAAACGGCCTCCACACAGTGGAACACCCTGTGGAGGTTCACATTGACGACGTGGCTCCACTCGTCGAAGGACATGTCGAGGAAGTGACCCTGTCCCTCGATGCCTGCGGCATTCACAAGCACATCGGTCGGACCGAAGTTCGCGCGGATTTCAACGAGCGCCTTCTCGATTTCATCCCGGTCGGTTACATCAACGGTGTACGCACCGGCAGCGTCAACGGGCGACAGATCGAATGTAGTGACCATGAGGCCGTCGGTCCTTAAGCGGGCCGCAATTGCCGCGCCGACACCAGAAGCTCCGCCCGTCACCAACGCAACTGATCTACTCATCCGCTGCTCCTGTCCACTCGTATGCTTGCCCACCGCTGATACAAACGATAGTTTCATACCACGCTGTCTGTGAGCCCGTCTCATAGCAGTCCAAGTCGTCGACGGAAAAGCCTCCTCAAGGACTGCTTCCGATAGCGGTCAGCGTGTTTGACGTACGAAGGGAATGGAGAAAGGGCCCGACTAGACCGCGGCCCATTGGTGGCGGTAGGTCGTACGCGTCTGCTGAGCGCGCTCGAGCGCAGGCTACGTCCGACAGCAGTTCACATACGTGCTCGACACGACGGCAGGAGTCCAATCGGCAATGACGAACGTAGCGGTGGTAACTGGCGGCGCCGGGGGGATGGGCCTGGCCGTTGCTCACGCGCTTGGGCGCGAGGCTACTGTGCTGATCAGTGACGTCAGCCAAGAGCGTGTGGAGGGCGCCCAGAGTGAACTCGTCAACGCCGGAATCGACTGTGCTGCGACCATCTGCGACGTCACCGATCCTGCATCTGTAGGCCAATTAGTGCAACGCGCAAAGGAACTCGGCACCGTTGTCTCAGTTGTCCACACCGCTGGGGTGAGCCCCAGCATGGGCTCAGCCGAGCTGATCTTGAAGATCAACGCGGTCGGTACGGTGTTGATCAACGAGGCTTTCCTCGGGATCGCGAGACGGGGTATGGCTCTGGTCAACGTGGCGTCCGTCGCCGGGCACCAGCTTCCGCGATTTCTCACCCCGACTCGACGCTACAAAAAGTCACGGACCGACATCGAACGGTTTCACTCCGACTTGCTGGCTGTGTGCAACCGGTTGCCCGAATCACGGCGGGCGCAGCTGGCTTACGTGCTGAGCAAGAACTTCGTAATCTGGTACAGCAAGACACTTGCTGCCCAGTTCGGATCCTCAGGCGCTCGGGTACTATCGGTCTCACCAGGATCGTTTGACACTGCCATGGGCAAGCTCGAAGCCGACGTCGGCGCGGGAGCGCTGGCTCAGATCGGCGCCCTGAAGCGTTTCGGCCAACCTGGCGAAATCGCCGAACTTCTAGCGTTCTGTGCCAGTGATAGGGCCGGATATCTCACCGGCACCGACATTATCTGCGACGGCGGCGTCATGGCCGCCATGACGTTGTCCAAAAAGCTCGAAATCGCGCGGCGATAACATGTCTCAAGTAAACCGGGCGGACTGATCAGCGGGGAAGGTTCCTCGCAGGTGTACACCAAAACGGTGGTTTTGCAATACGCAGAACGGGGTCGCCTACTTGAGTGTGGCGGCGTTGTCGCTGATTGTGACAGCCTTGATCGTCGCCGGAAACCAAGCGACTGTGGCCTCGCGCGGTGGGAATCCAGTCTGCCATCAACCCGTCAGCGATCGCCTGAAATGTCCGTCCGTCGGCACGCTCCGCAAGGATCCGCTGGGTGACCTCCAACGGAAGGGCTGGCGCTGCTCCCAGTCGCTCACCACGGGCACGCTTGGCCGCCAAGGCATCTCGGGTGCGTTGACTGATCAGCCGGCGCTCGTACTGGGAACCCGAAATGATGATATTCGCCGCCATCTCGCCAGCCGGCGTGCCCGTGTCGATGTCGAGATCGGCGAAGTGCAGCGCCCAGCCCTCGCGAGCGGCCCGCTCCATCAAACCCGCACCGTCCACAACAGAGCGACTCAACCTGTCCATCTTGGCCACCAGCAGTCCACCTGCCTCGCCGCCACACACCGCCTCCAGCGCTGCAAGTGCGGCGGGGCGACCTTTCAGGGATTTCGCACTGATGCCCTCGTCGCAGTACTCCCCGACAATGGTCAATCCCTTGCGCTCGGCGTAAGCGGCGACGGTCGTGCGTTGGGCTTCGAGCCCAACTCCGGACAGCGCCTGTTCGGATGTCGATACGCGCAAGTAGGTGACCACCGTTCCGGGCGGAGCTCCGGCGCTGCCGTGGCGCCGCCGGCGCCGGGATACAGGCCGGTCAATCGCAGAGTTGGTCAAGGGTCTGTTTTAAAATTAACGGTGGTCAATGTTACGTCTGGGCTAGCCGGTCTCAGAGCTCGAGTCCGCTCCCGTCGAGGGCGATGCCAGCGCTGCGGGTCTGTTCTGCGGCGGCCATCCGCTCGTATCCGGTGCGCCAGCCCTCGGCGGTCCTGTTGTGCTCCTTCCAGGTCGTTTGGCGTTCGCGGCGGCGGTGTTGGTTGCGCTGGAGCGCGTCAGCGACCATGTCGGGCAGCATCTCGGCCGCGGTGTGTTCGGCGTGGGCGTGCATGGTCGTGGGGCGGTCGTCGTTGGTCAGAATGATGCGGAAAGCGCGTGCGGCTGAGTACTTGTCGCCGCGGTGCAGTTGGTGGAGTTGTGGTGCGGCCACTGGTGCGCCGTGGTCGTGGTCGGCCTCGTGGCTGAGCTTCTGGTAGAGGTAGGCCTGGTTGTCTTCACGCCCGCGGGTCATCGCCACATAGAGCATTGCCCTGGAGGCGCCCTCGCCCAGCAGGGCGTGACAGCTGTCAGCTGTCACGCCCTGTGCGGCGTGCACGGTGGTGGCGTAGCCGAGCGTGACGTGCTCGGTCAGATAGTCGCCGCCCAGGACGGTGCGGGCCCCGTCGGTGAGCCGTTCGGCAGCAAGCCGATTGGTGGCAGGGTCGACCGCGGCCACCCGCCAGCGGTTGCCGTTGCGGACCTGGTCGACACCGTTGGCCGTGCGGTTCGGGTTGGGCCGCACCTGGATGGTGGCGTCGTTGGCTCGGCTGATGATCAGGTCTCCGACCCGGATGTGGTGATCGCGTGCGGCTTTGACGCTGGGGCCCTCGGTGGTCAGGGTGTCGTGCAGCCGCCGGTTGAGCGCATCGGCCATCTCCCAGGTATCGCAAATCAGTAAGGCATCTTTGTTGTTGTCGCGGTCTGTGCGGTAGGCGTCGAGGGCGTCGGCGGCCATCGCGATCGGATCCCCGGTGTGCAGGCGGCCGTGGGTGCGGTACCACTTGACCGCGGCGCGCAGACGGTGGCCGTGCGCGGACCGCAGGGCCAGGGACATGTCGCGCTCGACGGGATCGCGCATCCGCCACACTTCGGACAGGTGTTGGCTCCAGGGCAGCTCGGTGCACAGCTGCTCGAACATGCCGCCGCGGGCCTTGACCGGTGCAAGCTGATGCGCGTCGCCAACGAACACCATCTTCGCCCGACCCGCCACCGCCGCGGACAGCAGGTTGGCAAGTTCTGGGGTGCCGAGCATGGAGGCTTCATCGACGACGACGAGTGTGGCGCGGTCCAGGGTGAGTTGGTTGGCGGCGATGAGGTGCAATGCTTTGGCCACGGTCAGACCACGATCACCTGCCCCCTCGGCGATGGCTTCATCGACCGCCTTGCCGGTGGGTGCGAGCACCAACACGTCCTTGCGCGCGCGGTGCGCGGCGGCGCGCAGCGCCCGCAGTGAGTGCGTTTTGCCCGCGCCGGCCGGCGCCTGCAACGGCTGAACGAGGAACGGCGAAATGGCGATCGCGCGCAAGGCGCGCTGCTGGGCTGCGGACAGGTCGTGGAGGTCGGTGGCGCGCAAATTCAGGCGCGCCGCGGTATCGGATGCGTCGATCATGTCGAAGACGCGCTCTTCCTCGGCGATGATCGCCTCCACGGTGAAGCGCTCGTGCCCTTCACGCTGGTGCGCGGCGCGTGTCTCACTGATGCGCACACTGACCGCGTCCACCGCACGCTCGATCAGTTCGCGCGGTTCACCCGCTGCGTCAACGGGGAGTTGGGCGCCGATGAGCTCGACCAGGTCCGCACGGGTGAACGCGGCCTTGTCGATCTGCGCGGCCATGCGCGCGGTGCGCGTGCGGTCCAGCACGGTGGTGCGGTGCGCGGCGCGGCGTGCGGCGCGCGCGGCGTAGTGCGCGTCGCGGTCCAATCGCAGGCCGCGCTCATCTTGGCGCCAGTGCTGTTTGAGCGCCGCCCACGCCAGTGACTCTGGTTTGGGTGGCCGGGTGGCCTTCTGCGCGGCGGCCAGCTGCGCGGCGGTGGGCTGGCCGTCGACGAGCACGAGGTTGTCGCGCGCCCACTCCCGCAGCCGGGTGGAACGCTGCGACCACGCCGTGATCGTCTCTGTCGGAACGCCGGCGATCTCGGCCATCCCGGTGTGCGGGTCAACCGGCTGCCATTCGAAGCCCCGCTCGGCGTGCAGGATGTGGCGCAGGGTGGCTTGGTAGATCATCCCGGCGGCCTTGGCCTCGTGATAGAGCGACTTGGAATCCAGGGCCACCAACTGCCCGTCGGCGCGGGGTTGGCGGTTGGGCACGATCACATGGGTATGCAGGTGCGGGTCGCCGCAGCGCGACGTCTCGTGCTGATAGGCGATCGCCACCAGGCCGGGCAGCCGCTGCAGGTCTTTGCGGCCGGTGATGGGGTTGTGCACCCGGGTGTAGCCGGCATGCTGGTGCAGATAGGCCATGGCAGCCTCGATGGCCTGGGTGTGCGCGCCCGCCAGAACCTTCTCGGCGATGTCATCGGTCAGCGCCCGGATCAGCGAGACGCTTTTGGGTGCGGCGAAGGTCAGATCGAAGCCGTGCACGCTGGTGTCGGTGAAGGCGCGCCCGTGAGCCCCGGAGGGGGCGCGACCGTCATCCAGCCAGAGACGCGCAGTTTCGGTGTCGGCCTCGCCGCCGTGCAAGGCGCCTTCGGTGAGTCCTGTTGTATCACCGATGCTCTGGGTGTCGCCGATGACCAACCAGGTCGGGGTGCGGGTCTCGCCTTCCGAGTAGTACTCCCCCAGGCCGCCATTGGCTTTCTGCCGGTCCAGAGTGGCCTGTTTGGCTTGGTCGGCGGTGTCGTTGTAGTAGGCGATACCGAACCGCGTGAGCCGCGAGATCGTCAGCATCGCCATCACCCCCGATCGTGAACATTGTTGAAGAGGAACTTGTTTCGGGGGCGCGGCAGCGCCCCCAAAACCAGTATTGCACCCATGTGCCAATGTGCCGTGCAGAAAATTGGGTGTGCCTGGTCTGGATATTGCTGTGGTGCAATGTCTTTGGGATGCATTGAGAGTACATGGAGCAGGTTGAGGGTGGATGGTGTGCGGTTGAGAAGGACCGAGTCAGGTGGATGTCAGTTGATGGTGGGTTGTGACACGGCTCTGCGTAGCGATTGACGCCCAGTGATGGCGCAGCCGAAAACTTTGGTCCGAGGGGGCATCTGGGCAGGCTTACGCTCATGTAATACCGCATTGACCACAGGCGGGAAGGACTGAAACACCATGGGCAACAACACCGATGAACGGTGGCTGAGCCGCCGCGAACTCGCCGTTCGCTTGGGACTGCCTGTCAAGACGCTCGCGCAGTGGGCTTCGAAAGGAACCGGCCCGCGATACGCCCGGATGGGCCGGCACGTCCGATATCGACTTAGCGACATCCTCGAGTGGGAAGCCGAGCGGGTGGAAGACCGATGTGAGGCAATGCTGGTTGAGCTAATGCGGCGCGACTACGAACAGGTCACGCCTCTGCCCCGCGAGACGCAACCACCGGAGGCGCTGGGAGGAGCATACGATGATCCCCATCATTTATGACCTCGCAGAAGCGGCACGCATCCTCGGATTCTCCGAGTCCTACCTTCGATCCAAACTTCGCGATCGAACATTCGCCGGCATGAAAAGGGCAGGCCGGTGGGCGATGACAGAAGCCCAGATCGAAGCAGCGATCGAATCAATGTGCATTGAGGCACGGCCGCAAGATCCGCCTTCACCATCGGGGCTTTCGAAGCGCAGCCGATACGCACGCCGACTACACGAGCGCGGCGCATGATCCTCGCCGCCGGATAGCTTCCAAACTAGCCACGCGGGTTCGATGCCCGTCGCCCGCTCCGCGATGAAGAGCTCTGACCCGCAGACCCATTGAGTTCTCGAGGCGCGTCGTTGCCGCCGCCGCCACCAAGCGGCAGCATGAGCGGTAGTAAAACCGGAAGTATTGGAGCTATCGTCATGGCGGTTAGGTTGGACCGAGCCGTCGAGGCCAGCGACATTGTGGACGCATTGAAGTCCTTCGGCGTCACTCAAGTCGACGTCGCCGCGGTAACGCAGGTCTCGGACCGCGCGGTACGCGGCTGGCGCACCGGCGATATCCGGCCAGACCGCTGCGACCGGCTCGCCCAGCTTCGTGAGCTCGTTCTTGTGCTCTCCGACTCGCTAGCGCCACGGGGTGTCGGCCAGTGGCTGCACGCCAAAAACCGCGTCCTTGACGGCGCGCGCCCGGTCGAGCTGCTCACCGAGGACCACTGCGAGGAAGTCCGCAACGCGGCCCAATCCTTTATCGACGGCTCATACGTTTGAGCCCGGGCGACGCGGTTGCCACCGCGCCGCGACGAAAGCTGAGCGGTAGCTATTGGCACCAATGCCCACACGCCACCCACTTACCTCATGCGCAGATCCCGCCCGCGGGCCCGGTCGCTAGCACCGGCCCGCGAGCCGGGCGTCTGGCGCATGGGCGAAGTTCTTTCGCCACTTCGTTGAGGAGGGAGTCGACCCAGGCGTCCCAGCTGCGTGGGGGTTCGACACCACTAGCGAGCAGCGACCGTTGGGTCGCGCGATCCGCTGAAAAATGTGTATTGCACTTTTCTATAAAGGGTAATACACTTTATGCTTGTGCGGATCAGGGTTCTCCCCACGGGGTGGCAGCACAGCATCACCGGCGATGAGATCCGCGCGGTGATCTCCTACCCACTGCTGCGGTACGGCATCACCACCGCCTATCCCGACGCAGACACCTACATGTTCATCGCACGGATCGAAAGCCAACCCTGGATCGAGGTCGCAGCCGAGGACGAAGACGGCCACACGTCGGCGGTGTTCCACGCCATGATCCTCACCCCCCGCGTCGCAAACGAGGTCTACGAAATCTCGGGCGGGATCATCGACCTTCGCGACGACCTAGCCCCACAACGTCCCGACATCGGACCCCAGTACGAACGACAAGAGGAGATCTGAGCCATGGCAAAGAGAAGCGCAAAAGACTACGAAGAGATGAGCCGCGCAGTTGAAGCCGGCGAGTACACCATCGGCGGCCCACTTGAGCTCGGCGCCACTCTCCGCATGGGTCGTCCCACCAAGGGCACCCGTGCGGCGGGTAAGACGCCCGTGCTGCCCATCCGGCTACCCAGCCAGATTCGCGCCGAGCTGGAGCGCCGGGTCAAAGCGCGCGAAGCCGACTCAGCGTCTGAGCTGATCCGCCGCGCAGTTATCGAATACCTCGAACGCCACCCGGCGCGTCACTGAATAGGGCGGCTGAGGCACGGGGTGACGACGAGCACCACCGCGCGATCCGAAGGACGGGGTCAGCTCAGAGCCTGGAAGCGACGTCAACTCAACACGGACCCGATGGCGTCCGCGGCGACCTGTGCGCTTCGTCGGTCGAGGTGACCGTATACACCGACGGTGGTCTGGATCGACTCATGGCCGAGGTGCTGCTGAATGACCGGCAACGGCACGCCGGCCTGGATCATCCAGGATGCGCACGTGTGCCGGAGGTCGTGCACGCGCGGCAATTTCGTCAAGCCGGCCTTAACAGCGCTGTCGCGGCCCGGTTTCCATCCGCCGTTGAAGAACTCCTGTGCGCGAACGGGATTGCCCGCACCGTTCGTGAACAGGAAGCCCGGCGCCGTGAAGTCGATGACCTCCAGAGCCGCCGGCGGCAGACTGATGGTCCGGATTGATTTCTTCGTCTTCGGCGGGCCGATCTCCGGCCGATAGTTACCGGAGTACTTCCAGGCCTTGTTGATTCGACAGGTCTTGGAGTCTGCATCGATGTCGGCTGCGGTCAGTGCGGTGGCCTCTGAGAAGCGCATACCCGTCGTCACCAACCACGTCGCAAGCTTCTTCCAGCGTTCCCGCTCGATGTGGTCACGCAGCAGCCGGAACTCAGGTGGCGTCAGGAACACCGTCTCCTCGACCCGGGTATGCGGCAGGCGCCGGCCCTGACACGGATTGGATGCAAGCACTCCTGCGCGCACCGCTGCATTCAAGGCGCCCGAGAGAAAGCCATGTTTGTTTGCGATGGTCTTGCCGCTTCCATCGAGCTGCTTCACCCACTTCGCGATGGTCGTCTCGGTGACCGCGGAGACCGGCATCGAGCCAAACACGGGGTCGACGTCGCGGGCGACGTAGGTGCGGTAACGCGCGAGGGTAGCCGGCTGCACGCCGGTCAGATTGTCGATATGGGTGTGCAGCCACTCGGTGACCGTCGGCACGTGGCGGCCGATCTCGTCGAGCTCGATGATGCGCAGCGCCTCGTCGGGACCGTGGTCCTCCAGCAGAGTCTTGAAACGCTCGGCGGCGGGGAGGTTCTCGAAGGTCAGCGAGCGCTGGCGGCCGTCCTGGCGCCACAGCACGCGGTAGGTGTTTCCGGCGCGATTCTTCTGGGCGTGGATGCTTGCCACAACCGTTGATGTTACGTGAACTGTTACGTAGAACCGGACGTAACTTCAGAAAGCGCCTCTGAACTGCCTAAATATAGTGGAGCTAAGGGGACTCGAACCCCTGACCCCCACACTGCCAGGGTGAAAGCGACTGTTCTGGTCCGTTCCGCTGTGTCTACAGAGTGGACATCTGTACAGCTAGATGAACAATTCTCATGCTGATGTGTCCCACGGGTGTCAGCGGGTGGTCGCGTGTCATAGGACATCGCTAGGACACGACGGACACGTGTTCGCAGTTTCTTGGCCTCCAGTTCTACACTCGGCCCGCGCGGGCCTGAATCGAGGTTGATGCGGGTGATCGCGATCGCCGCTCTGGTGGCCTGCAAATCGTTGTCGATCTCGCCGGCGAGGTAGCCCAGCGCCATCTCCGCCGCCTTACTCGCCGCCGGTCGTCGGCGACACGGAACGTCTACAGGTACGATTACCTGTAGACGTTCCGTTTCATTTTCTGGAGGGGAGGTGGCGCTGGTGGATGCCCTGACACCGAGCACTGCGGCGCAGGCCGGCCTGTCGCGCAGCGCACTCTACCGCGGCGCGCGTGCTGGTCGCTTGGACCGCATCGCCCGCGGTATCTACCTGCCTGCGAAGGCCTCGGCTGCCGACTGGGATCTGCTCGAGGCCGCGACACGGCGCCCGGATGCCACGATCTGCCTGACCTCCGCGCTCGCCCATTACGACCTGACCGACGCAATCCCCGTCGCGCTGGACGTCGCGATCCCACGGGGGTCGAGGACACCCGCGAGCACGGGTGCGATCGCATGGCATCAATTCGACCGGGCCACATTCGAGATCGGACGCGACGAGATCACGATCCCGGGATCGGATCAGACGATCGGGATCTACTCGCCTGAGCGGTCGATCGCCGACGCGTTCCGGCTCCGCGGCGAGGTCGGATACGAACTGGCGCGCGACGCGCTGCGCGAATGGCAGCGCCGCGGTGGCAAACCGGCCCGGCTGATCGAGATCGCGTCCCGCCTCCCGCGGGCGAAGTCCCCGATCCTGCAAGCATTGGACATGCTGGGGTGAGCGCCAGCGACGCGGTGTTCCACCGGATCCAGTCTGTCGCCCGTTCCGCAGCGGCCAACAGCGGGACCGGCGCACCGACGCAGGAGTACCTGATCCGGCACACCCTCGAATCGTTCCTGGACCGACTCACCCGCACCTCCCATGCCGGCGACTTCGTCCTCAAGGGCGGGGTTCTGCTCGCCGCCTACGGGGCACGGCGCCCGACGAAGGACGCCGACTCCAACGCCATCCACGCTGACGTCACCGCCGAGCATCTCGCCCACGTGGTCCGTGACATCGCCGCGACCGACGTCGATGACGGTGTGGTGTTCGACCTCGACACGATCAGCGTGCAGGAGATCCGCGAGCACACCGACTACCCAGGCCTGCGCGTACGGGTCGCCGTATCGATCGGACCCTGGAAGGGCGCCGCGGCCTGGGATGTATCCACCGGAGACCCGATCGTTCCGCCTCCCCGCGAGGTAACCATCGACCGGATCCTCGGCGACCCGATCACGCTCCTCGGTTACGCGCCCGAGACCACCATCGCCGAGAAGGGCGTCACCATCCTCGAACGCGGCATCACCAGTACCCGTTGGCGTGATTACGTCGACATCGTCGCACTCGCCCGCCACGGCGTCGACCCCGATGAACTGCTCCGCTCGGCACGGGCCGTCGCGCGTCACCGCGCCGTCACCCTCGAACCCGTCGCACCGCACCTGGCCGGTTACGGCGCAGTCGGACAAGCGAAATGGGCCGCATGGCGACGCAAGGAACACCTCGAATCCGCCTGCGAGGCGAACCTCGACGACCAGATCACCCTGGTCGCCTCGTTCCTCGATTCCGTCTTTGCCCTCGGCCCCGAATAAACTGAGGCAACAGTCCCAGTCAGAGGCGCCTGCCGAGCATCATTTCGCAGGTCGAGTCGGAAGCGCCGCAGCCAGGTAACTGCCGCCGGACCGGTTCCGGACTGAACTTGGCGTCGTGACGGCGAACGCCGCCGGCAGCTGTCCCACCGGTGACGGGACCTCTGGGTTATGAGACACGTACCGGGAGTTTTGCTGTTCTCGTAGGGTCTTAAAACCGCAGGTCACGACTGGTGGGGCGTCCAACAGGTGGCACCACATCCTGCCCATTCTCAGGGGGTTTCGCAGAGTTTGGTGACCAAATCCGTGACCAAAAAGTGACGCGCTAGGCGCTCGCAATGGCCGGGGCAAGTGCCATGACCAAGAACCGGCGAGCGACTCGTCGACAATTGGTGCTGACCACGGCACTCTCGGACTGGTGCGCCGATAACACCCTACCCCGTCAGCCACCTATAGCAGCTGATACCGGCCTACGAGCGCGAATCTTGTTGCAAGGCCTTGCCATAAGCCCTTAACGATTACATCCGTCACTTCGACGACCACCTGCAGATCGCCCAGCTCGGTGGATCTGTGCAGCAGCGCGGTCGACGTTACCGGGCTAGCACAGAACTACGTCGGTTTGCCCATCGGCAGTCGGCACGCGAACCCACGCAAGGGCTAAAGAATAATGGCGCTGTGATGCAAACGGGTAAGTCCGCGAATGTCACTTCCGCTCAATGAGACCGTCGGCGAGTTCCGCCGACAAGTCGGCGGTCTTAAGCAGAAGACCGGCGACGATGGCGGCGATGTGATCCTGTGTTGTGTCGAAATCCCCGCGCAGCCAGCCGGCGATGACTTCCATCGCTCCGCTCACGAGTGCGTAGGCGGCCATCTCGGAATCGAGTTGGTCAGCCCCTCCATCGGCAGGCGCGTTGATGAGCGCCGCCATCGCGCGCGCGATCGCGCGAGCACTTTCCAGCCGCGCGCGCTGCAGTACCTCCGAGGTGTGGGACCGAAGCAGTAGTTGCACGAGTCTGGGATCCCCTGTGAGAAAGTCGAGCGCGGCGATGGCAGTGGCGTGCACTTGAGCTCGAATGTCTGGGGCGGCCGTTTGATTCGCAGCATTGACCGCCTCGAGGCCTCTGATGGTCCCGTCCTGAACGACCGCCTCGATCAGCGCGTCGGCGTCGCTGAAGTGCTGGTAGAAGTAGCGGTCGTTTAGTCGGGCGCGTGCACATACCGCCCGCTTCGACACTCCACGCGCGCCGTCCTCGGCGAAGAGGTCGAGTGCTGCCTCCATGAGGGCGGCCCGTCGAGTTGCGCGTCGCTCATCGGCAGCGACACCTCCATACGTCCGACCTACCGCCCCCATGGAAACCATTGTGACCGATCCCTATCTCATCGCTTGACCCGCACGTACTTTTGGTGCAGTCTGGCTCCAGAATACCTTTTGGTGCAATGCGGCACCAGACAGTCGGCACTCGGAACGGAGCTCCCATGTCGGTTGATTCACCCGATGTGTCGGTCGCTGCGGTCACCGCTTTGACCGCTCCCGTAGGTAGGTTTGTCGATGCCCGCGGCCAGGCAGTTGCCGACCGATTCGAGCGCATCATGGGTTGCAGATTGACCGCGATGTTCGCGCCTGCACTCTTCGACGAGATGATGCATCCCGCGGTTTCGGCGTCACTCGTGGACACCGACCGCATTCGAGCCGACCCATTCAACCGCGCACGACGCACTGCGGCGTCCGACCAACTAGCCTTCTTCTCCCACAAGGTGGACCGTCAGAACGAGATGGAGCGCCTCGTGCGGCTACATCGAGACCTCACGGGCGTTCAGCCCGACGGCAAGCGTTATAGCGCCTTGAGTCCTGAGCCCTGGAACTGGAACCTCATCAGCATCTTCTTCATGCATCGCGGTGTCTTCATCGCGGTCGGCGGCGAAACGCTCAGCCCGGCAGACGATCAGGCGATCTGGGATCGTTTCCGCTTCATGTGCGAGGGCCTACAGATGCCGGGCCGCGCCAGGCAGCTCACGGAGCGTTACGAAGACCTTTGCGCGTACTACGGCCGCATGGTCGACGAAACGCTCACGCATACCGAGAGTCTCGACATCGTCATCGACGCCACGCTTCGACCAAAGCGTCCGGAATATGTACCTTCAATCTTCCAGCCGCTGTTTACGCTCTTGGCACCGGCCATCGGGCATCTGGTCACCATCCTCGGATTCGGCATCATGCATCCGAAGGTGCGCGCGATCATCCCCGTCCCCTGGACTCGCCGACATGACATCGAGTTCGCCATTGCGACAAGGCTGCTGCGCGTCGCCCACCGCAGGTTGCCGACTCGGCTCCTGCACACACCGCTGGCTCGCAACAAGTGGGAGTACGACCGTCTCGTCGCACGTTATAAGGGACTCGGTTTGACCTCATTCACACCGGGTGCCGTTGAGACCTACGGGCACTGATACGTGACACCCCGAAAAAACGATCACACAAGAGATTTCGCGTCGTGACGGGACCGCAATCGGTCGATCCTGACGCCGCACAGCCGGTGACGTCAAGCGGCACTGACCACCTGCGGCGGCTGGAGATGCTGGGATCTGCATTGGCCGGCCGTCCCATCGCCGTTGAGCACGCGGGTTCAGGCGAACCCGCGTGGACCGACGGTCAGACCGTCTATGTGGACGCTGATGCCACGGCGCGAGAGCGACTTTCAGCGCTGGCCGTGCAATCGAGCCTGATCGCGGCGGGCAGTCTTGGCGCGGCGATGGCGACCAAGCTGGTCCGCCGGCCCAACTTGGCTCGTCGATACCTCGCGATCGAAGGTGCCCGAGCACTGCAGGTGAACTCGCTCCTGTTACCGGCTGCCTTGTCATCGCTGCTCATGGCGGAGCACTACCCACGAGCCGCGTCACCTCAGGACTCCTACGAGATTGCCCGCACCAGTGAGCTCATTGCGGAGCCGCCGCTACAGTTCGGCGTCATCCACCCGCGGAAGCTGCTCGACAAAGAGCGCGCGTCGCAGAGGACAAGCGAAGCGAACGAACACATTCCGCGCAAGCAGCAGAACAAGCCCCTCGAAGAGTTCGATGAAGACGCTGACGATGGCACCGACTTCCACGACCCGTTCAGTAGCCCGGTCGGCGGGAGTGGACCGATGGGCAAGCTCTTCGCCAAGTTGACGACCTCCGTCCGGAAACTCAGCGGAAGTGGGCCGCCCGGCTCGGACTCCCCCACACATCGAACCCGCGCCGGAGTGCGCAGCGTCAATGCTGTCTTTAGCCGCACCCAGGCCGGAAGCTTCGAAGACGAACCGGGTCAGTCCGACGGATACAAGTACCCGGAATGGGACCTGTACAAGCGCCAGTACCGCCAGGATTGGTGCACCGTCCGCGAGTCGATCCCCGACATCAAGCACCAGGTTCCGACCACATGGTCGGACTCTAGGCTCCGTCGACCGCTGGCACGCCTTGGTGTCGGCCTCCAGCCCTGTCACCGCCAGCCACAAGGCGACGACATCGACATCGACGCGGCCGTGGAGGCCCGAGTCGAAGCGTTGGCGGGATCATCGCCGGACGAAGCCGTTTACGTCGACACGCTCCGTCGCCGCAGAGATCTCGGTGTTCTGGTGCTTCTAGACGTCTCCGGCTCAACGGCAGAACCGGGCACAGTGGGCCGCACCGTCCACGAGCAGCAACGCGCGACCGCAGCGGCACTGGTGGACGCGCTTCACCACCTTGGCGATCGTGTTGCGCTCTACGCGTTCGCATCCCAGGGACGTTCGTCCGTCAACGTCATGCCCATCAAGAAGTTCGACAGCTTACTCAACGCATCAGTAATGAACCGCCTCTTCGGTTTGGTTCCTGGCTCCTACTCCCGGCTGGGCACTGCCATCCGTCATGGCGCAGCCGTGCTAGAGGAGAGGTCGGGTACGACGCGACGCCTGCTCGTCGTCATCTCCGACGGCCTTGCCTACGATCTCGGCTACGAACGCGACTACGGCGCCGCCGATGCTCGGCGCGCGCTGGCCGAAGCGCGGCGACGCGGCACAGGATGCCTCTGCCTCACAGTCGGCGCAAGTACAGACGTCGCAGAGCTGCGGCGCGTCTTCGGCTCTGCCTCGCTCGCGACCATATCTCGACCAGAGAAGCTCGCGGAGATCGTGGGACCCCTGTTCCGTTCGACTCTGAAGTCTGCAGAGGCGCGCCGACGACAGAGCCAGCGCAAGGTTCGGGCGCTTGTAGTGATGGCCCAGAGCTCCGGTTTTCAGACCGCTTTCAGCTCTTCAAGAAGCTGATCACGCAATCGACACTCCAGCCCGCCCACCAGCCGACTCCGGCGACATTCGCGACAATGAAGGGGATCTTCACCAGTGACACTGAGCGACACCATCAATGGCCTAAAGACGGCGGTGAACCAAACCCGGCCGTACTACGTCGGAGTCGGCGACGAAGAGCAGATCTTCAAATCCGCCTATCGGCAGGGGCTTTCCATTCTCCTGAAGGGGCCGACCGGCTGCGGGAAGACACGATTCGTTGAGGCGATGGCGCACGACATCGGTCGGCCATTGATCACCGTTGCCTGCCACGACGACCTAACGACTGCCGACTTGGTCGGTCGCTTCCTGCTTCGCGGAGGTGAGACCGAGTGGGTGGACGGACCGCTCACGCGAGCGGTGCGCGAAGGCGCGCTGTGCTATCTCGACGAAGTGGTCGAGGCCCGACAGGACACGACGGTCGTGCTTCATCCGCTTGCCGACCATCGCCGAGAACTGCCGATCGAGCGCCTGGGAATCACACTCAAGGCCGCTCCAGGGTTCGGTCTCGTGGTGTCCTACAACCCCGGATACCAAAGTGTGCTCAAGGATCTCAAGGACTCCACGCGCCAGCGGATGGTAGCCATCGAGTTCGGTTTCCCACAAAAGGACGTCGAAGAGAAGGTCGTCGCCGCGGAGGCCGGCATCACCCTCGAACAGGCCAGTGAACTCGTTCGGTTCGGCCATGCAATCCGTCGCCTCGAGAATGCCGGGCTACGCGAGGTTGCGTCTACACGCGTGCTGATCGCAGCAGGACGGCTCATCGCCGACGGTTTACCCGCCACCAAAGCGGCACGAGCCGCGATCGCGGGACCACTGAGCGACGACGCCGCAACCACCGCGGGGCTCATCGAGATGATCGACGCGTACTTCAGTGATCCCAGTGATTGAACCCGCACGGACGGCCGCGACACCGGGCGCTCCTACTTCGCAAGCTTGCACACCCACGTATCCCAAGGAGAACATCGATGACCACTGCACAGAAGAAACCATCGGCTAACGGTGATCGTCTCGGAAACGGAACAACTCCGCTAGGGCGTTCCGTCGTCATTACGGGCGCCGCTCGCGGTCTCGGGTTGGCCTCCGCCATTCACTTGCACAAGCGCGGTTGGCGCGTCATCGGTGCCATGCGGAATCCTGAGGACGGCCTGGACAAGATTCGATCGGCTTGTGGTGCGGCCAAGGGAGATCCGCGTTTGATCGGCGTTCGACTCGACCTCACCGATGACGAATCGATCTCCTCCGCCGCGAAGTCGATCGAGTCTGAAGTTGGAGCGCCATATGCACTCGTGCACAACGCGGGTGTCACGGCCGTGGGTTGCGTGGAGGAAATGGGACTTGACGTGTGGCGGGACATGTTCCACACCAACCTTTTCGGGCCTGTAACACTGACTCAGGAGCTGCTGCCTGCGATGCGACGAGCGCGAGAGGGCCGGATCATCGTCGTCTCCAGTGCTGGCGGCGTCCGGGGGATGCCGGCGATCGCGGCCTACTCTGCAGTCAAGGGCGCATCGGAGAGGTGGGCTGAATCAATGGCCAATGAGGTCGCACCGTTCGGTCTCGGTGTCAGCGTACTGATTACGGGCACTTTCGACACCGACATCATCACCGACGAGGGCGCTCCGGACTACCGGGGTTTCGACGGGCCGTATGCCCCGGTGAACACCAACCTTGAGCGCAGGGGCCGTATGGCAATGCGGTTCGCAGGTAAGCCTGAACGGTTCGCTCGCGGTCTTGAGCGTGCACTCGGCGCGAAGGGCCCGTACACCCGACACGCGGTCGGTTGGGACGCGCATATGCTCTGTGCCGCCAATCGCCTCATGCCGACGCAGGTGATGCATCACGTGACACGGCTAGCGATGGGCATACCGCGTCAGGGAACTGCGCCGCCATCGCAGTAGCAGGGCCCCGCGCCGTCCAAGGCGCGTTGCACTTTGCACTGCTCGTGTGTCGTTGAGGGACAGCGCGTTCAGGCTCGAATGACGGGGGGGATTGATTGGTCGCAACTCGTCATCATCAGTACGTTGAGCCGGTCGCTGATAGGACTGTCACCACGTGACGGGAAGTTGCTCGATGCCGTAGATGCCCGATTCGGTGTGGAATCTCAACTCGTCGACGGGAGCCGCCAACTGCAAGCCGGGTAGTCGCCGGGCCAGCGTCGCGAACGCCGTCTGCATCTCGACTCGCGCCAAGTTCTGCCCGATGCACTGGTGGGCGCCGTAGCCAAAGCCCAAGTGCCCGCGGGTGTTCCTGCCGATGTCGAAGGTCTCCGGGTCAGGGACGAACGCGGGATCCCAATTTCCCGCGGGCAGGTTCATCACTAGCATGTCTCCCGCGCGAATGAGTTCGCCACCAATCGTGAGATCTTCGGTCGCGATGCGATCTACTTGGGCTTGCACGATGGCCAGGTAGCGCATCAACTCTTCGACGACGTTCGCCACGATTGCTCGATCGTCGGTCTGGCCGAGCCGCTCGAACACGTCCCGGTGCTCCATCAGCGCGATCGTTCCCAGCGCAATCGTGCTGGCGGTGGTTTCGTGACCGGCCTGCATCATGATCACGCCGCTGAGCGCGGCGGTCTCGCGGCTAAGCTGACCGACGGTAACGTAATCGGTAGCGAGGCGGCTGATGAGGTCATCGCCGGGCTGGCGTTGTTTGCGATCCACCAAGTCCAGTACGTAGACGAACATCGATCCGAAAGCCTGGGTTCTCTCGTCGTCCGTGGCTCGCGGGTCCATCGTCATCGCGGTGTGGTGTTGGAAGAGTTCGAGGTCTTCGGGCGGCACGCCGAGCAGCAGCGAGATGACTAGCGACGGCACGGGCAGGGCGAAGTCACCGAACAGATCTGTAGGTGAACCCTTCTCGATCATCGCGTCCAGATGCTGGTCAACGAGCTCCTGAATGAGAGGCCGCATCTTTTCCGATTGCCGGAATGTGAACGTGCGGGCCATCATGCGCCGCAATCGTTGATGCTCGGGATCGTCGGTTCGAGCGAAGATCACTGGAACATCGCCATCAGCACTCGACATCACGTCAACGGGAACGGTTTTCGCACTCAACCGCGGGTCGACCAGTGCGGCTCGGATGTCGCGGTAGCGGCTCACGACCCAGGCCGGCTGGCCTTGATACATGGCGCGTTGCAGACCCTGCTTCTCCCGCCACGCCGCGGACTCAGGTGGCGGACGAAGTGGGCAGTGCGCAGCGCGTGGCCCCGGGATGGGAGGGAGCTCCGCCTCAGCGCTGAATTCAGAACTGCGCACTGTCACTGTCGGTTTCCGTCACACGTCATCCGTTCGCCATTCGGCCGAGTCTCGCGGTCACGAACGAACTCACCGGTGCGATGTCCATGACATCGACGGGAATCGGCCTGCGGTGTCGTGTCATCTCCTCGCGACTGTCGAGCGTCTCTACAACCCAGCCGCGCCGGGAAAGCCATACGGCAGTGTCGGTGGCGTCGTCGTCTTTGATGAACGAGGCGACGTCCATGCTGACGCCGATCGTGTCGTTCATGTCCTTCGCCCCCTCGCGCCACTTTCCCATGCGTGTCTCGCCGAAAGACACTTCGGCATTTGGGTAGACCTCGGCGGCCAACTGACTGCCGGGTGCACTGAGAGCGGTGACCGCTGTGAACAAGCGATCATGCTCATCGGAGCCTAGATAGGGAAGCAACCCCTCCGCGAGCCACGCCGTTGGCCGTGATGTCTCGAAGCCAGCCGCGCCCAAGACCGACGGCCACGAGTCGTCGCGCAGATCAATCGGCACCAACCGCAACGCGGCAACCGCTGCCGCGCCGTGCGCGGCAAGGACGGAATCCTTGAACGCCAACACTTCGGGCTGGTCGATTTCGTAGACGTCTATGTCGTTGAGGCATTGAAGGCGGTACGACCGCGCGTCGAGACCTGATGCCAGAATCACGATTTGCCCGATGCCGGCCGCTACCGCAGCGGCGCAGTAGTCGTCGAAGAACACCGTGCGGGTGGCGACGTAGTTCCGCCCGGTTTCCGCTGCGCGTCGCCCCTTGTCGTCCTCAGGCCCCATCCAGGAGAGATCACCGGTCGCCATCGTCCGCCATCCGGGCTGGTTGGCCGCCGCGACCATGACCGAGGCGAATTCGTCACGCACCAAAGGGTGTGGTTGCGCAGTTTCGGCCGCGCGCTGCGATGCTACGCCGAGCGCGGTCGTTCCGAGATTGGCGGTGATACCCCAACTCTCGTTGCCGCCCTCGGAACTCATGACGCCGCCACCATGGACGAGATCGCCTCGGCGAGCGGTTCGGGCGCATCGAGCATGACGTAGGTCAGACTCTCCGGAATCTCGATGAGCTGCGAGTTCGGGAAGTCCGCCGCCAACCGGCGCGCGTGGTGCAACGGGAACATCGGGTCGCCGGTGGCCCATGCAAGGGTGACCGCTCCGGAGAAAGCGCGTATTGCAGGAACCGCCCGCAATGTCAGTGCTGGATCGAGGGAGGCAGTGACGGCGGCTGCCTGGCGTCGCGTCTCCGAGTTGGTGAGAAATGCACCGAAGATGGCCGACTTCTCGGCGTCGGTGACCGGTTGCTTACAGACAGCTTTGAGAAAGACACTCAAGCCGGGCTTCGTCGATAGGGCTCGCAGCACTGCACTGCCGAGGCGTGGACTGATCTGGCATACCTTGACGAGTATCCGGAATTGGCCGGGTGGGAAGTGTTCGTAACTGTCGCAGTCGGTGAAGACCAGGCTGCCTATTCTCGACGAATCGAGCGATGGATCGCCGAGCGCGGTGAGCACCAACCCACCACCGGTGTCGTTAGCCACGAGCGTGACGCCGCGCAGATCGAGGGCTTCGAGGAAGCCGACGATGCGCCGCGCGGTGGCCGCGGCGCTCAGGTCGACACCGGCCTCCGCTGGTTCATGAGCGCCCAGCGGCCAGGTCGGGACGATGCAGCGGGCACGGCCCCCGATGGCGGTCACCACGCGACGCCAGATCGCGCCGGTGACGTACACACCGTGCACGAACACCACGACCGGACCTGCTCCAGTGTCCTCGTAGTCGATGACTGCACCGTCGACAACACACGTCTTAGACATAATGACTCGTCCGCCGAGGCGCGGCGTTACCGGCCTGCACTGGCGGGAACGAGCGTGGTGATGTCCTCGCCCTGAAGGAGTTTCACGGTCAGGTTGAGATCGAAGTAGTCCGTCCATCGAGTGATCTTGTCGTCATCGATGACGAAGGTCCCCATGACTGGCACCGCGGGCTTGTCACCGTTGGGCCCTTGAATGTAGTCCAGCCGCTCAGTCAGAACTACCGGGCCATCGCCTGCGATGTTCACGATCTCGAATGCATAGGCGTCGGGAAACATCGCGAACTGCGCCCCTAAGTTCTCGACGATGGCGTCGACGCCGGTGACGGTGGGCATTCCGACGTTCTGGTAGACGGCGTCCTCAGCTAGCCACGGCCGCAGTGCATCCGGGTCACGCTTCTCCATCAACTCACAGAACTCGCGGACAATGGCGATGGGGTTGGGCATCAGGGTCTCCTTTCGAGGCGCCGATAGAATCTGCGGCTTCAACATACGTACGTGAGACTTGCTTCGCGGTGCGGCGGCGAGGGGTTACCCCGTCTTATGAGTTGCGCAGCGGTCGCTGACGGAGCCGAGCTCGACGTTCGGACGGCCCTCGGGTTGGGCCATCATCCAGCCAGACCAGATACCGACCGAGTACGGTCCCTTCTGGCCGTTCTGCTCGTAGAACCCCTGCGGGTCATAGACTTTCGCGTCGGGGTACGGCCATGGGCAGGCGACTGAAGTCGCGATCCCGGTCCACTTGAAGGAGGCGAAAGCGAGTCCGTACACAAGGTAGAACACGTTGACGATGATGAGCATCACCATGAACGATCCGAGCGCTGGCCGCGTTGGGAAGAGGCGGGCGCGCTTGGCGAGCTTCTCGGAAACCGATCGGCCGGTGTCATCGCGATAGACCAAGATGCCTGCCGGGATCATGACGAGGGTCACCAGAGACGACTCCCACAGCAGCGGGAACTGGTGAGTGGTACCCGCGAAGATCGAACCGAATGGAATGACTTGCGAGTACATGTACAGCCCGGTTTGGATCATCGAGACTTCGAGGATCACGTCGATGATGAACCCGAAGATGAAGATGAGCACGCCGAGGCTGACCAACGGGTGACGCCAGAAAAAACTGTCGGCAGAGCGTCGGGCCTGGATCTTGCGGAGCGCCCAGACAGCCGGGAAGTAGGGTCCGAACTGGAACATCACGTAGCCGAAGACGACGAATGGTTCGACCGTCGGTGCGAGCGAGACATACGGCCATGACTCGGGCCAATGCCACAGCCGCGGGTCGTACACGGCATACGGCGCCCAGTTCATCATTGGGTCCTGCCAGACGATGATCGTCGTTACCAAGCCCATCAGGATGTACGGGTGCGGTCCGTAGCGCCGCCAACCCCACACGGCCGCCACGATCAGGCCGACGACGGCGATGAGCGTGAAGATCTGCAGAACCGGAATCCAGTGATGGAAGCCTAGTAGCGGCTCTACCGGCCGTGGCGCGCCTTGAACATTCGGATTTGCGATTCGCTCGTCCGGGTAATTCGTTGCGTTCCATGCAATTACGAAGACCGTTGCGATGCCGAGGGCGGTCCACACCCAAGTCCATACGCTGCTCGACGAGCTCGGCGACCGCGTTTCCGGGACACTGTCCGGCCTCGAACTCTGATCTGTCGTCATTGACTCTCCTCAATCTCGGAACGCTGGAAGTGGTTCCTATGGCCTTGTGATTGCGCCGAAAGGTGGGTATCGCGCTGCGCTGAGGGAGCTGCTCGAACTCCCCATCCGCGCATGGGCGGCCGAACAGTCGGATACACCAACGCTGTGTTCAACATCCGTCGTGGCGGCATCGCTTTCTCAGCGATCAGCCGATGGTAGGTGGCCTCACAAATATTTGTTCCGCTGGCGCACGCGCACGGTTCACTGATGATTCGCATTCAAATCTTCAGACGCGAGACAATTGACTGGCGGAAGAAATGGCCTGTGCTGCATTCGAAGCGACGAAGTCGACCCGGTCAACGTGATGTGTTGCAAGTTCAAGCGGCGCTACGAACAAGCGAACCACCGCAGTCCTCCTCCGCGTTCATCTGGAGCATAACGGCACCAGAACCTGATGTGGAGTCACACTGCACCAAAAATCCTGCTCGGTCAAGAGCGAGGACCTAGATCGAGCGGGCACCGCCGCAGAGAGTCAGGTCGTCGATCGTCGGCCTATAGCTCGAGTCCTTCATCGATGCTGCGACTGCGGCTGGCGGCACGTGCGCGGTCGGTGGCGCGCTCGGCTGCGGCCATGCGGACGGCTTGACGCCATGCCCGGTGTTCGCCTTGTCGGCGCAGCACGGCTGCTCGTCGCCGTTCTACGACGTTCTGGACGTAGGTGGGTAGCGCGTTGCCGGTGGAGCGTGCGACGACGTCGTGTGCGGTGCTTGGTGGTTCGACGGTGCTGGTGATGAGTTCGGTCAGCTGTTGCCGGGCGTCGGCGGCGTCGCCGCGCCACGTGGCGGAGTGCCGGATGGTCCGTATTCCTGTTCGGTGGGGCGGCGGTAGAGGTAGGCGGTGTTGCGGGTGCGACCGCGGGTCATGGCGACGTACAGCAGGTTTCGGCTGACGGTGTCGCCGAGGACGGCGTGGGTGGTGTCGGTGGTGACGCCTTGGGCGGCGTGCACGGTGGTGGCATAACCCAGGGCGATGTGGTCGCGGACGTAGTCGGCGGGGAACGCGGCCATGGTGTGGTCGTCGAGGCGCCGAGCGGCGATGCGGCCGGTGGCGGTGTTGATGGCTGCCACGCGCCAGCGGTTGCCGTTGCGCACCATGTTGCGTTCGGCCTCAGGGTCGTTGGAGTTGTGCATGGGGACGGTGGGGTCGTTGCGGCGGGTCAAGATGAGGTCACCGACCGCGACACGCTGACCGCGGCTCACCGCCACGGTGTCAGCCGTCGCGGGGATGGCGTGGTGATGCAGGCGTTGATTGAGCGCGTCGGACATCTCATTGGTGTCGCACACCAGCAGCGCGTCCTTGGCCGCCGCGACGTCGGTGCGGTAGGCAGTCAAAGCGTCGGTGGCCATGGAGATCTGGTCGCCGCAGCGCAGCCGGTCCTCGCGCTGATAGAAGCGCACCGCCCGACGGACAGCGGCGGGGTCGCCGTCGCGCAGTGCGAGTGAGGCGGCCCGCTCTGCTGGGTCGTGCATGCGCCACACCTCGGACAGGTGTTGGGTCCACGGCAGATCGGACTGGAGTTGCTCGAACATGCCGCCGCGCGCCTTGACCGGCGCCAATTGATGAGCGTCGCCGACCAGGACCGTCTTGACCCGCGCCTGCGTGGTAGCGGTGAGGAGGCGGCGTAGGTCGTCGGTGCCGACCATGGCGGCCTCGTCGACCACGACCACCGTGTTCGGCCGCAGCCGCAGCTCATCCGTCTCGAGCAGTTGCAGGGCTTTGGCGATGGTGTAGCCCTGCTCGGCGACGCCTCCGCGCAAGGCGACGTCGACGGCTTGCCCGGTGGGGGCGAGCACCAGGACCTGGGTGTAGCAGCGTTGCGCGGCGGCGCGCAGTGCGCGCATCGAGGTGGTCTTGCCCGCGCCGGCCGGCGCGGACAGCGGTTGCACCAGCCACGGTGATTGCGCGATGTTGCGCACCGCGTCGCGCTGATCGGCCGATAGCGCGGCGGTGGCCGGGTCGCGGTCATCCAGTTCCCAGAGCACCGCGCGGTCATCGCGCGCGTCGACCATATCGACCACAGCTTGTTCCTCGGCCAGGATCACGTTCAGGGTAAATCGCTCATGGCCTTCACGTTGATGCGCAGCGCGGGGCGCGCTCAACCGCACCGACAAGTCGTCGACCGCGTCCTCGAGGACCGCTCGCGGGGCGCGCCCGGCGTCGACGGGCAGTTGCGCGCCTATGAGCTCGACGAGGTCAGCGCGGGTGAACGCGGCCTTTTCGATGCGCGCCGCCGCGTCCGCGAGGCGCGCTTCGTCGAACGGGACGCGCGCGGCCGCGCGGCGCGCCGCGCGCGCTTCGTCGAACGGCGCGCGTTCCAATCGCAGGCCGCGCGCGTCGGCGCGCCACTGCTCCTGCAACGTCGCCCAGGCCAGCTCTTCGGGTTTGGCCGGCCGGGTGGCCTTCTGAGCGGCCGCCAGCCGGGCCGCCGACAGCGGCTGCCCATCAGGGGTCAGATGTTGGGCCGCCCAGTCCCGCAACTGACTCGACCGCCGCGACCACGCGGTGATGGTGTCGCGGTGCACTCCGGCGACTTCGGCCATCCCGGTGCTGGGGTCGACCGGTTCCCACTCGATCCCGAGCGACTGGTGCAGTTCGCGGCGCAGCGTGGCCTGATAGATCACCCCGGCTGCCCTCGCCTCGTGGAACAACGAGGTCCCGTCAAGGGAGACCAGTACCCCGTCGGGGCGGCCTTGCCGATTCGGCACGACCACGTGGGTATGTAGGTGCGGATCCCCGCACCGCGAGGTTTCGTGCTGGTAGGCGACCGCCACCAGGCCCGGGAGCGCCACCAGGTCTTTCTCCCCCGTCTCCGGGTTGTGCACCCGGGTGTATCCGGCGTGCCGGGCCAAATACTCCACCGCCTCACCCACCGCGGCGGAGTGCGCGTCGGCGATCGCCTTGGTGGCGACGTCATCGCCGCGCAGCCCGCGAATCAGTGACACGCTCTTGGGTGCGGCGAACGTCAGATCGAAGCCGTGCACGCCGCGCGTCCCGAAGGTGCGCCCGTGTGCGCCGTTCGGGGCGATACCGTCATCAAGCCAGCTCGCCACCGTGGCCGCATCTGCACCACCGCCCACGCGTTGCGCATCAGTCAACCCGACCAGCGCTGCAGTGGTGCGGATGTCGCCGGCTAACAGCCACAACGGGCTTCGCGTCTCGTGCTCGCTGTAGTACTCCCCCAACCCGCCGTTAGCACGCTGAAGATCCGCAGTGGCGCGCTGCGCGGTGTTCGCGGTGTCGACGTAGTAGTTGATCGACCACCGCTTGAGCTTCGCGATTGTCAACAACAGCGAACCCATCCACAACCGGTGCGCCGGCACCTGCTCGGCCACAACAAGTCTCGCACCCTTGTGCAAATGTGCCATGCAGAATCTTGGGGCGGTGACGGAGGGCGGGATGCAGTGGTACGGGTGAGTGTAAGTGTAACGGGGGCAGTGCCTTTGGGATGTTATGGAAAGGGTCGAGATTGTGGTTGCGAGTGGTCGGGGATAAGCGAGATGCGCTGACTGCGCCGGTATGGCCGCGCGTTTGCGAGTCCGCCTTGATGCGCGCGAAGGCGTTGCCACGCGAACCCACGAAGCGGGGCGCAAAAGTATTGCACGAAGCATCACTGCAGAGAATTACAATGGTGTTGAGAGCCTTGGTGAGACTAGGCGATCAAGGGCCCTCCCAAGCGCGAAGCCGACCGGGCTCGTGAATCGCCTGGAAATCCTGGAGGCTCCTAACCTTGGAAACGAGGATGGAGTCATGCCGAAGGAACAGTTGCCGGGGAAGCCGACGACGCGTAGGTACAGCCCGGAGGAGAAGGCCGCTGCGGTGCGGATGGTGCGCACCTTGCGGGCGGAGTTGGGCACTGATCACGGGACGGTGTATCGGGTTGCCCGCCAACTCGGCTATGGCGTGGAGTCGGTGCGGTCCTGGGTGCGCCGGGCCGACATCGACGACGGGTATGCCCCCGGCGTGAGTACGGCGGAGTCTGCGCGGGTCAAGGATCTTGAGCAGGAGGTCCGAGAACTGAAGCGGGCCAACGAGATTCTGAAGCGAGCGGCCAGTTTCTTCGGGGCGGAGCTCGACCGCCAACACAAGAAGTAGTCGCCTTCATCGACGCTAACCGCGACGAGTTCGGGGTCGAGCCCATCTGCACTGTCCTGCGATCAGCAGGGATGCAGGTGGCCCCGAGCACCTACTACGCGAATAAGGCGCGTCCACCTTCAGCGCGAGCCTGCCGCGACGAGATCATCGGTCCGGCGCTGCGGGAGCTTTGGGAAGACAACTATCGCGTCTACGGTGCTCGCAAGCTGTGGAAAGCAGCCCGCCGTGCTGGCCACGACGTCGGACGTGATCAGGTCGCCCGGCACATGCGGGCCGCCGGCATCACCGGTGCTCGTCGTGGCAAACGGGTCCGCACCACCAAACCCGACCCCGCCGCGGGGCGACATCCCGATCTGGTGAGCCGGGATTTCACCGCAAACGGACCAAATCAACTCTGGGTAACCGATCTGACGTTCGTGCCCACCTGGGCCGGTGTGGCCTACGTCTGCTTCATCACCGACGCGTTCAGCCGGATGATCGTGGGCTGGCGCGTCGCTGGCCACATGCGCACCTCGATGGTGCTCGACGCGATCGAGATGGCGCGCTGGGCACGTGGAAACACGCTGCCGGGCTTGAGATGTCACTCCGATGCCGGATCTCAATTCACGTCCATCCGGTATGGCGAGCGGCTGGCCGAGATCGGTGCGGTGCCTTCGATCGGTACCGTCGGTGACAGCTTCGACAATGCTCTTGCGGAGACGGTGAACGGCTACTACAAGTCCGAACTGATCTATGGGCCCGCCCGTACCGGGCCGTGGAAGACCATTGAAGACGTCGAACTGGCCACCCTGGGCTGGGTCCACTGGCACAACACCCGCCGCCTGCACGGCTACCTCAACGACACACCCCCAGCAGAGTTCGAAGCCATCTTCTACGCTACGAAGCGGACCGACCAACCCCTGGTCGAAATCCAATAGCCCAAGCCTCCACGAGAATCAGGGCGATTCACTCGACAATCTCATAGAGCGCCTGCCGCGCATCCGACAGCCCCTTATCCAAAACGATTCTTCGGAGGGTGGTGATGAAATTGGAAGACAACGTGTTCAACGATCTGCCCCTTCTGCTCGCGGTGCCCCGAGCCGCTCAGCTGCTGGGAATCAGCCGGGCCGCGGCCTACCGACTGGCGGCCTCCGGAGACCTGCCAGTCCGCCGGCTCGGCGGCCGCGTCTACGTGGTGACCGCCGGCCTTCGTGAACTAGCCTCATGAAAGGCTCTGTCTACCAGCGGGGTTCCAAATAGATGGATCGCCGAGGCCAAGCGACGCGGCTACCTTCGCCGCGACTGGAGCACGACCACCGAGGAGACCGGCCGATGAGTACCGACACCGCACTGGCCG
Source organism: uncultured Actinomycetota bacterium (assembly GCA_963762625.1). Lineage (GTDB taxonomy): Bacteria > Actinomycetota > Actinomycetes > Mycobacteriales > Mycobacteriaceae > Mycobacterium. The sequence continues at coordinate 190,667 of CAVXLB010000004.1, read as the reverse complement.
AGCGCCCCAGGAAGCGCGGCGGGCGTACCGACAGCTCAATCAAGAAGCTGCCCAACGGCAAAGGGTGGCGCGCCCGGCCCACTCTTGGCACCGATCCGGTGACCGGCCGACAGGTCCGGCCAACCAAGGTGTTCGCCACCAAGAAGGCCGCGCAGGACTGGGTGACCGAGCAACGTCAGCAGTGGAGCACCGCCACATGGGCGCCGAAGTGCACGCGCACGTTCGATGAGGTCGCCGACCATTGGATGACGCTGCGCGAGGCCGACCCGTCCCTCGGCCCGAATACCGTTCGCGCTGACCGCGAGTCGCTGGCCTACGCACGCAGAGCGTTCGGTGCGTTGCCGGTGCAGAAGCTCACCCCCGCCGCATTGGCGGACTGGTCGGCCAAACTGACCGGCAAGGGTGGCGCGACGCTAGCGCCGGCCACCAAGCGCCGCGCGATCGTCCGACTCAAGTCGGTCCTGGCGCACGCGCGCAAGATGCGCTGGCTGACCTATGACCCCTCGGCCGATCTCGAATCACCCGAACAGAAGGCCATCACCGCCACCGCAGCCGATGACATCTGGACCCCCGAGCAGATGAGCACGTTCCTCGATCACGTCGCGGCTCATCGCCTCGGCGGGTGCTTCGGGCTCACCCTGCTCGGCCTTCGCCGCGAGGAGGTCGGCGGGCTGCGCTGGTCAGACGTCGCCCTGGAGGCCGGCACGTTGCGCATCCGTCAGGCCCGTGTTGATGTGAACGGCCGCGACACCATCGTGGCGACCAAGACTGAGCGCAGCGCCCGCGATCTGCCGTTGCCGCCCCGCGAACTGGCGATGCTGAAGGCGATGCGCACTGCCCACCTGCGTGAGCGCCTGGCGGTGGGCCGACCTCTCGCCGACGATGACCTGTTGCTTTCGCGGGGCGACGGCACTTGGTTGCCGGTTCGCGAATACTCCCGCGAGTTCACCGCTCAGCGCAAGGCGGCAGGGCTCAAGGCAATCACGCTCGGCAAGCTGCGGCACTCGAATATCTCCCGGATGCGCGCGGCGGGTATCGCCGCCGATGTGGTCGCTGCCTGGCATGGCCACACCGAACGCATGACACAGGCGGTCTACGGGCGGGTTACCGACGACCGCCTGACCGCTGCGTCGGCGGTGTTCTCGGCAAGCGCGGTAGGACAAAGTTAGGACAAATGGCGTTCGCCCCGGCAACATCCGCAAACGACAAAACCCGCTCTGACACCAGTTCAAAGCGGGTTTTCTCCTGGTGGAGCTAAGGGGACTCGAACCCCTGACCCCCACACTGCCAGTGTGGTGCGCTACCAGCTGCGCCATAGCCCCAAGTCGTGCCAATCGAAGTTACACCACCAGCAACCGTGCTTCAAAGTTGCTGCTCAGGCCGCCTCAACGTCCGCCTGAGACGCCAACGGATCGGGCATCGCATCGAGCGTCGGCCGCGTTTCCGGCGCCAGCACCCAGCCGACGGCCGCAATCAGCAGAATCACCCCGCTGATGATGAAGTCCCAGCTGAAGCTCAGGTGCTGGGCGACCCAACCGACCGTCATGGAGCCGATGATGGCGCCCAGATCAGCCATCATCTGCACCGCCGCCACCGGAGTGCCCGCACGCGCCTCGCTGCCGAGGATGTCGGCGACGGAGGCCTGCAACGGTGACATGTAGATGCCCGTCGTCGCGCCCGACACACAAGCAATGACCACAAACGCCGGCAACGACGACACGACACCCAGCGCGATGATCGCCACACCGGACGCGGCTAAGCCGACGATCGACAACGTGCGCCGCCCCATCCGGTCAGACAAGTAGCCGCTGGGGATGACAGCCAGAGCGTTGCCGGCGGCGAACGCACCGAGCACGACGCCGATGGCGCCGACGCCTCGGCCCATGACGTCGGAAATGAACAGTGGGACCAGCGCGATGCGCAGCCCGAACGCCGACCAGCCGGTCGCAAAATTGGCGAACAGCACCGACCAATAGGCACGGAATCGCAGCGCTTCCCGCATGGTCACCGTTGATCGGGTCATCTCCCGGGGCGCGCCCAGCGTCGAATTCCGCAGGCCGTAAACCAGCACCACTGTCACGACTAACAGGGCAACGCCGTAGACGATGAACGGAGCTGTCAACCCCCAGCCGGCCGTCAGGGCCCCGACCGCTGGCCCGCCGACCGCGCCGATCATGAACGAGGTAGTGAACATGCCCGCGATCCGTCCGCGCGCACCGGGCGGGCTGATGTGGATCATCAGTCCCAACGCCGAGACAAAAAACATCGTCGACCCGATGCCGCTGGTGACACGGAAAAGCAGCAGTTGCCAGTACGTCTGGGCGACCGCGCACGCGATGGTGGATAACGCCACGACCAGCAAACCGGCGATATAGATCCGTCGCTCACCCAGGTGCTGTACCAATAGGCCGCTTACCGGTGCAAAACACAGCCGGCTCACCGAAAAGACGGTGATCAGGAAAGCCACCGCCGTGATGCTGACGCCGAAGGTGCGGGCAAAAGACGGCAGCACCGGCGAAACGACACCGTAGCCCAGGGCGATCATAATATTCGCCCAGCTGAGGATCCAAACTTCGCGCGGTAGCTCCTCAGAACGGAGTCCACGCCCCCCGGGACGGGCAAGGCGGAGGGAAATGGTCACCCGATGACTTTATTCACCACCTGTCGAGCAGCTTCCTGCACCTCTGCCAAGTGAGCGGGCCCGTTGAAAGATTCGGCGTAGATTTTGTAGACGTCCTCGGTTCCGGACGGCCGGGCAGCAAACCAGGCGTTGGCCGTCGTCACCTTGAGTCCGCCCAGCGGCGCACCGTTACCGGGAGCGGTGGTCAGCTTCGCGGTGATCGGTTCACCCGCCAACTCGGTGGCGGTCACCTGCTCGGCCGACAACTTGGCCAGCCGCGCTTTCTGCTCCCGATCAGCGGGCGCGTCGACCCGCGCATAGAACGGAGTGCCGTATTCGGCGGCCAGCTCCTGATAACGCTGCGACGGCGTGGCTCCGGTAACGGCCAGGATCTCGGAGGCCAGCAACGCCAGGATGATGCCGTCCTTATCGGTGGTCCACACCGATCCGTCGCGACGCAGGAACGACGCACCCGCCGACTCCTCGCCGCCGAAACCGATGGTGCCGCCGATCAGGCCGTCGACGAACCACTTGAACCCAACCGGCACCTCTACCAGCTTGCGGTCGATCCCGGCGACCACCCGGTCAATGATCGAGGAGCTGACCGCGGTCTTGCCGACGGCGATGCCCGCCGGCCAGGACGGCCGATGGGTGTAGAGGTAGTCGATCGCCACCGCCAGATAGTGGTTCGGGTTCATCAGACCCCGCGTCGGGGGTGACGATGCCGTGCCGGTCGGAATCGGCGTCGTTGCCGGTAGCGATCTGGTAGCGATCCGAGTTGGCGATAATCGTAATGAGCCCTGCCATCGCATCCGGCGAGCTGCAGTCCATCCGAATCTTGCCGTCGTGGTCGAGCGTCATGAACCGCCACGTCGCGTCGACCAGCGGATTGACCACGGTCAGGTCGAGGTTGTGCCGTTCGGCGATCACCGCCCAGTAGTCCACACTGGCCCCGCCGAGCGGGTCGGCGCCGATCCGCACCCCGGCCTTTCGGATCATGTCGACGTCGACCACGTTCGGAAGGTCGTCGACATAGCTGTCCAGATAGTCGTGGCGCTGCGCCGTCTGCAGCGCCCGGGCCAGCGGGACGCGCTTCACCCCTGCGCCCCCGGCTGCGCAGAATCTCATTGGCGCGCTTGGCGATTGCGTTGGTCGCGTCGGTGTCGGCCGGACCGCCGTTGGGCGGGTTGTATTTGAAGCCCCCGTCGGACGGCGGGTTGTGCGACGGCGTCACGACGATCCCGTCGGCCAGCGCCTCGGTACGGCCGCGGTTGTAGGTCAGGATCGCGTGGCTGATCGTTGGTGTCGGCGTGTACCGGTCCGCGGAGTCGATCATGGACACGACGTCGTTGGCGGCTAGCACCTCGAGTGCCGACACCCATGCCGGTTCCGACAGCCCATGGGTGTCACGCCCGATGAACAGGGGCCCGGTGGTGCCGTGTGCGGCGCGGTACTCGACGATGGCTTGGGTGATCGCCAGGATGTGGGCCTCGTTGAAGGCGCCGTTTAGCGCCGATCCTCGGTGACCCGACGTGCCGAACGCCACCTGTTGAGCGACGTCGTCGGGATCGGGTTGTGTCGAGTAGTACGCGGTCACCAGATGAGGCAGATCGACAAGGTCTTCGGGCAGGGCCGGCTGACCGGCACGCGAGTGGGCCATGCGTAGCAATTCTGCCTGTAAACCGCCTCTCGCGGGCTTCTCCGGTCTGGAGTTCCGCCATACGCTGCGTATCGCACCGGCAAACCGAAGGGAACCAACGAGTGGCAGACCACGACTATCGCGAATTGGCGGCGGTTTTCGCCGGCGGAGCGCTGGGTTCGCTGGCCCGCGCGGCCCTGAGCACTCTCATCGTCTCCGACCCGGCACGGTGGCCATGGCCGACGTTCATCGTCAACATCGTCGGCGCCTTCCTGGTCGGTTACTTCACCACGCGCCTGCTTGAGCGATTGCCGCTGTCGAGCTACCGGCGCCCCCTGCTTGGCACCGGGTTGTGCGGCGGATTAACCACTTTTTCGACGATGCAGGTCGAGACGCTGAGGATGATCGAACACGGCCACTTTGCCCTGGCAGCTTGCTACACCGCCGTCAGCATCGTGCTGGGGTTGCTCGCGGTACACCTGGCCACCGCCCTGGTTCGCCGGGTGCGGGTGCGCTCATGACCGCAACGACGGTCTTGGTCTGGACCGGCGTCATGTTGATCGGCGGGATCGGGTCGGTGACGCGCTTCCTGGTGGATCGCGCCGTGGCGCGCCGGTTGGCCCGGCCGTTTCCGTTCGGCACGCTGACGGTGAACATCAGCGGCGCCACACTGCTGGGATTCCTCGGCGGCGTGGCCTTGAGTAAAGATGCGGCCCTGCTGGCCGGCACCGCGTTCGTCGGCGCATACACCACCTTTTCCACGTGGATGCTGGAAACCCAGCGACTCGGCGAGGAGCGCCAGACATTGGCAGCGGCCGCCAATATCGTCGTCAGCGTCGCGCTCGGCATTGCCGCGGCGTTTCTCGGACAATGGGTTGCGGACCAGCTATGAACCAGCCGTGCTTGAAGTTGACCACCTATTTCGCCGAGCGCCAACGCGCCGTCGGGAATGGCGGGCCGGTTTCTTGCCGACGCGATGCTGGATCTCTTCGGCACCAACGACGTCGCGACGAGCGTAATGCTGCGCGGTATAGCCAGTTTCGGGCCGAGCCACGAGCTGCGCAGCGACGTATCACTGAGCCTGTCCGAGGACCCGGCAGTGGCGATTGCCGCGGTCGACACCGAACCGAAGATCCGCACCCTGGTCGACGACGTGGCCGCAATGACCGGCCGCGGACTGGTGACCCTGGAGCGGGCGCGGTTGATCACACCGCAACTGGGGGCCAGCGTGCTGCGCGACCTCAGCGACCAAAACGGGGTCCACAACGGGGATGCCGCCAAGCTCACCGTCTACGTGGGCCGCCAGGAACGCATCGCCGGGAGACAGGCGCACTACGCGGTATGCGACCTGCTGCATCGACAGGGATTCGCCGGCGCCATAGTGCTTCTCGGCGTCGACGGCACCGCGCACGGTGAGCGCCGTCGGGCCCACTTCTTCGGACGCAACGTCAATGTGCCGCTGATGATCATCGCCATCGGCTCGACCGCGCAAGTTTCAGCCGCCGCAACGGAACTCGCCGCTGCGATCCCCAACCCATTGCTGACCGTCGAACGGGTACGACTGTGCAAACGCGACGGTGAGCTGTTCGCGCGCCCGCAGCAGCTACCGGCCACCGACGACCAAGGCCGCACCCTTTGGCAGAAGTTGATGGTGTACACCGCCGAAGCCACCAGGCACGAGGGGCTGCCGATCCACCGCGCGCTTGTCCAACAACTGCTTCGCTCCAGGACGGCCCGTGGGGCCACGGTGCTGCGCGGCATGTGGGGATTTTATGGCGATCATAAACCCCACGGAGACAATCTATTTCAAATTGCGCGGCGGGTTCCGATGACCACCATCATCGTCGATACGCCGGAGTCGATTGCGCGCAGTTTCGACATCGTCGACGAGCTCACAGCGCGTCACGGGCTGGTGACCAGTGAGATGGTTCCAGCGGCGTTATCTCTCGACGAGACCGAACGGCTCGGTGACATCACGCTGGCACGGCACGACTACTGACGCACGCCATCGAGCAGCGCGTCGAGCAGCCCGTCGAACTGGGCCTTCGCCCCTGGGCTCACTCGCGTTAGCGCGTGGAACAACAACGTGCCGATCAGGGCGTCGGCGACGGCGTCGAGGTCTGCCTCCGTGCGGATTTGCCCCTCGTGGACGGCTTGACGAAGTCGCGCCATCAACCCAGCATGCTGGGGCGCGCTCAGCTGCCGATAGAGAGCCGCGCCGTCGGCCGAGCTGGCCGCCGCGGCCGCGACGAGGGCCCGCACCAACGCCGCGTTCGGTGGTTCGGCCAAGAAATCGGCGTGCTCATCCAGCCACGACCGGAGATCGGCCTGGATGTTTCCGGTGTCAGCGACGGGGAATGACCCGGATCCGCCGTACGCCTCCAAGACCGCTTCGGCGACAAGTGGCGCTTTCGACGACCATCGCCGGTAAAGGGTCTTCTTCCCCGCGCCGGCGCGGGCCGCAACACTTTCCATCGACAGCTGGGCGTAGCTACCCGTCGCCAGGAGTTCGCGGGTGGCAACCAGAATCGCGTGATGCAGTTGGTTATCGCGCGGCCGCCCGACCCGCTCGTCAGGCATGAGCGAGACCGCGCGCTGGAATTCCCGTCATTTAAGATACGATACGTGTCGTTTCTTGCATTGCGCACATTAGACGGAAGGACCCGCCGGTGACGACCACCGCCCTGTCAGTGCCCAAGAGCTGGGAAGACATCACACCCGAGTGGATGTCGGCGGCGCTGGCTGCCGACTACCCCGGTGTCACCGTCCAGGCGGTAACCGTCGAGAGCCGCGACGACGGAACCAATCGGCGTGCCCGGTTGGCCTTGACCTACTCCGCGGGCAGTGGACCGGCGACGGTGTTCGCCAAGGCCGCCGATCCCGCGCACAAAGCGCTGATTCGTTTGACCAGCGGCATGTTTCACGAGCCGCGGTTATTCATCAGCGAGGTGCCGTTGCCGCTGGAACACCCCATCGTCTACAGCGCTGCGATCGACGAGGCCGATTACGAATTCGTGATGATCATGGAGGATCTCACCGCCCGAGGCGCCGATCCCCGCGATGCCACCCGGCCGATGACCGTCGAGCAAGTCGCCACAGGCGTACGCGGGCTGGGACGGATGCATGGCAAATATTGGGGCCAACGCGTGCTGCGCGAGCCCGCCCTGGGATGGCTCGAACCATTTCTGCCATGGGAAGGCATGCAGGCGGCGCCCCTGCCGGAGGCGCTGGAACAACTTGGCGACGACGCGCCCGAGGAGGTCCTATCGCTGACCATCGACCAGCTGATCGATTCCATCTGGAAGCCCTACATCAGCACGCTGACCACGTCGCCGCAGACGCTGCTGCACGGCGATCCGCACATCGGCAATACCTATCTGCTGCCCAGCGGCGAGGTCGGCTTCCTCGACTGGCAGGTGGCCCGCCGGGGCAACTGGTCGCTGGATGTGGGGTATTTCCTGCAGGGCGCCTTGACGGTTGAGGATCGGCGCCGCAGCGAGCGCGACCTCCTCGAGGAGTACCGCGGCGCGCTCGGGTTGGCCGCCGGCGAGTTGCCGAATTCGGAGGAAATCTGGCTGCGCTACCGGGCGTCGGTGGCCCATGGGCTGACGTTGTGGCTGGTCACCGCGAGCGCCGGCGCATGGCAACGGCGCGACATCGCTATCGCACTGGCGCAACGGTATTCGTTCGCCTATGCCGACCTCGATACGGCATCAGCGCTGGAAGAGATTACCCGGTAGCGGGAGATACCCACTGGTCGGCCAGCGTCAGTCGTCCGCCGCTCAACCGATCCAGGCTCGCGGCCTGCGTGGCCACCACCATCGGGTTGTGCTCGGGCAGCAGATACACGCCCGTCGCAACGAATCGCCTGCGTTCAGTGGCCTTTCAGGATCTTCGCCAGAACACTAGCTTGGCTGATGTCCAGGTCGTGAGTGGCCGTAACCAGCGTGATGACTTCGCGCTTGGCCAGCTTGCGCAGTTCCTCCAGCGCGGGACTGCCCTGCAGCTCGGCCTGATAGCGGGACGCGAATTCGTCGAACAGATCGGGTTGGTGGTGGTACCACTCGCGCAGTTCTTTCGACGGCGCGACGTCCTTATGCCAGATCCCCACCCGAGGGTCGTCCTTACGGACTCCTCGCGGCCAGATGCGATCGACCAGGACCCGCTGGCCGTCGGCGGCGTCAATGTCGTCGTAGACCCGCGCCACCCGGATCCGGCCACCGGTGCTCACGTCGCCAGAGTAGCGGCGTCGGAGCTTCCGTCCCTGTCAGAAGTTGTCGGCACCACCCGGCTATAGTCGAATGTATGTTCGATACATTAGCGGCCATCGACCCGATGGCTGACCAATCGGCGTTGATCGAGCGGATAGCCGAGCTGGAGACCATCAAATCTGCGGCGGCAGCGGGCCAGGCCAGAGCGGCTGCCGCTTTCGACACAGCACGCCGGGCCGCCGAATCGGCCGCCGGTGTGCCGGCCGCGCGACGCGGACGTGGTATCGCCAATGAGATCGCGCTGGCGCGACGGGACTCACCTGCGCGGGGCGGCCGGCATCTCGGCTTTGCAAAGGCCCTCGTGCACGAGATGCCGCACACACTGCGCGCGCTGGAATCGGGGGCACTGTCGGAGTGGCGGGCCACCCTGATCGTCCGCGAAAGCGCCGGTTTGGAGGTCGAGGACCGGCGCACACTAGATGCCGAATTGTGTGGTGACCCGGCAGGCCTCGACGGGATGGGTGACGCGCGGGTGGCCGCCACCGCCAAGGCCATCGCTTATCGGCTGGACCCGCATGCCATCGTCGACCGGGCGGCCAAGGCCGAGAACGAACGCACGGTCACCATTCGGCCCGCGCCCGACACCATGACGTATGTGACTGCACTCTTGCCGGTAGCTCAGGGCGTTTCGGTGTACGCGGCGCTGCGTCGCGAAGCCGATACCCGCGGCGACGGGCGTTCACGCGGACAGGTCATGGCAGACACCCTCGTCGAACGGGTCACCGGCCGCGAGGCGGCCGTTCCGACTCCGATTGCGGTCAACCTGGTCCTGTCGGATGAAACGTTGCTGGGCGCTGACAGCACGCCGGCTGATATTTCCGGCTATGGTCCGATCCCCGCGGCTGTCGCCCGCGCAATGGTGGGGCACGCCCTCGCCGACCGACGGTCCCGGGCAACGCTGCGCAGGCTCTACGCCCATCCCCGGACTGGGGCACTGGTGGCGATGGAATCGCGGGCGCGGCTATTTCCCCGCGGCCTGGCCACCTTCATCGAGTTGCGGGATCAACGCTGCCGCACTCCGTACTGCGACGCGCCGATTCGCCACCGCGACCATGCTCAACCCTGGGCAAAAGGCGGCCAGACTACTGTGGAGAACGGGCTCGGGTCTTGCGAGCGCTGCAACTACGCCAAGGAAGCCGCAGGCTGGCGGGTCACCACCAGCATCGACAAGAACCACACGCACACAGCTGAATTCACGACCCCAACGGATAGGCGATACCGGTCTGGGGCCCCGCCGCGCGGGCCGGCGGTCACGGTCAGCGATCTCGAGGTCCGAGTCGGCATCGCGATCGCCCGGCACGCCGCCTAATACTCAGTAGTCATAAGTATCCGACGGGGCGGGCGTGTGCACCGACCTCGGATCTCTCCCCGTCACGTTCGAACTCGACGTAAAACTCGTTTGGCCCAGGCGACCTCCTCCTGCGACAGCGAAATTCCGTCGTTCACCACCGAACGTTGGTCCGGTGAGAGGCAGATCTAGCCCGGTGCCGCACCCCATGTGCCGGCGTGCTCTGTGCCAGTGTGTTAGGCAACCCACCGCTCCCTCGTAAGAGAGACATCGCTAATGCATATTTCGGCTTTCGCGTTTACCAACACCGCCGTCTTAGAGGGCGAAACCGTGAATGTGACTGGCGTACCTCAGACGAGTCTCACCATCTCCAACACGTTCCCGGTGAGCATCACCGTTCCACTCCTGCTTTGTGTCTGGTCGGAGGCAGGCAACGATATGAATCCCCGCATCTACGTCCAAGCCCGTGATCCCAGTGGCGTCACTCGCGGGAACGCGGAGCTGACCTGGCTTTGGGATGACGTTGAGGGCCGCCCGTTCAAGTGGCACGTCTGGGCTCTCAGGCTGCCATTTACGGTTGACCAGCCTGGTGTCTTCACGTTCGGTATTTATGTCCGTCCCGACGATGCCGAGACCGACCACTGGTTCCCACTGCTGATCAAGACCAACGAACAGGGAAGGCACCGCCGCGATTGATCGCGGGAGGCGGTCACGGTCGGCGATGTCAAGGTCCGAGTCGGCATGGCGCTCGCCCGACACGCCGCCTAACACTCAGTAGTGGTACGTATCCGACGGGGCGGGCGTGTGCACCGATTCGTCGTCGAAGTCGGACACTCCGATGCCGTACGAACGAGCCAGCTCGAGGATCTTGGTGGCCCGGGCAATGCGCGGCAGGTCGGAACCGTTTCGGATCTCTCCCCCGTCACGTTCGAACTCGGCGAAAAACTCTTTGGCCCAGGCGACTTCGTCCTGCGACGGCGACAATCCCTCGTTAACCACCGAACATTGGTCCGGTGAGAGGCAGATCTTTCCGGTCATCCCGAATTCGATGGACACAGCCGTAGCCTCGATGAGCTTCAGCGCGTTGGAGCCGATAGTCGGCCCATCGATCGCGCTGGGCAGGTTGGCCGCCTTGGCGGCAATCGTGAAGCGTGACCGCGCGTAGGCCAGGGTGGACGGGTCTTCGCCAAAACCGGTGTCACGGCGAAAATCGCCAATGCCGAAGGCCAGCCGGAAAGTGCCCTTGGTCGCGGCGATCTCGGTGATGCGCTCTAGACCCCTGGCCGTTTCCACCAAAGCCACGATCGGTACGTTGGGCAGTCGTTTCGCGGTCTCGGTGACATGGTCGACCGATTCGACCATCGCCAGCATCACTCCGCCAACCGGCGTATCGACCAGCGCGGCTAAATCGTCGGCCCACCATGGGGTGCCGAAGCCGTTGATACGAACCCAGTCGGTGTTTTCGGCGCCCAGCCAACGCACCACGTTGTCGCGAGCCGCGTCCTTGTCTTTGGGCGCGACGGCATCCTCGATGTCGAGAACGACAATGTCGGCTCGAGAGTGCGACGCCGACTGAAACCGGTCGGCGTGCGCGCCGTTTACCAACAACCAACTCCGGGCGAGAACTGGATCGATGCGGGAACCAACGTCAGCGGGATCCGCCGGCTGGCTGTTGGCCTGGTCATACATTGATTGATCTGCCGTCATGTTGCCCCTAACCGTAGCGACTTCACAAAACGGGTGGGGCCGGGATCTCCGGAATCAGCAGATGCGCCGGACGATCCTGGCCCCAATGCAGGGTTACGGTACCGCGGGGCGATCGCACGTAGCGGGATGGAAACGCGCCGAAGATCGGATTGACGGGTGCCAGCCACCGTGCGGCAACAAGCAGGCGCAGTTGTTCTCCCGCGCGGAACAGAGTCGCCGACGGGCCCAACGCGACGTCGACCGCAACGATCTCGCCGGGGCTCAGCGGCTGCGGGTCGGTAAAGGTCGGTACCGGCTGCCAGGGCCGGGACTCGACGGGGTCGATCCGCCGCAGCGCCGCACGCTGCCATCCGGTGGCCACCCGGTCACGACCGTAGCCGAACGATCCTTCGAACGGAACGAACCTGCCGTCGCGCCATTTCTCCACGCCGACAAACAAATTAGCGTCGTCACAGCCGACCGTTTCCACCCATAGCCGCGCGCTCATCGGGCCGGTCACTTCAGTGTCCTCGGCGAATGTCCAAGTGAAGGCCGCTGCTCGCGATCGGGTGGGGAACGTGACATGCCCGCCCGCTACTGGCGGCTCGTCCGCGAGTGAACTGGGCGCGGCCAGATACAGCGGCCGCCATAACGTCCGCGCCAGTGGCCACTCGGATTCCTCGCGGACGGTGCTGATCGTGCGTCGGTCCTCGCGCACCTCGAGGCGAACCGATCGTCGGGCGGGCGCCGAGCCGTCGAGCACCCCGCGGACGAACGTGAGTTGTTCGTCGAGCGCTTCGTCGGAGTAGAACGTCGACCACTTACCGCTGCGGTGGGTGTAGAGACGCGCATGCGCGGACCCGGCGGTAGTGAATACCCGCATGGATCCACTGCTGTGCAGCGATTGGTCGGTGAAGCTGCCGCACACGAGCACCGGCACATCGATCTTCGACAGATCGGGCGTCAGCGACGCCCAAAACCCGTCGCGAAGAGGATGCGTTCGTTGCATCGCCATCAGGTCATACGCTTGCCGGACAGTGCGTCGCAGGACGGTGCCCCAGACGCGCATAAACCCCTTCTCGCGGATCCCTCCCGGCATTGCGAAATCGCGATAGGGATCGGAAAAGCCCTCCCAAGGGACGATCGCACGCAGCGCCGAGGGGCGCAGAGCGGCGGCACCGTACTGGCTGATTGCCAGATAGGACACCCCGATCATCACGACCCGGCCATCGCTCCACGGCTGCTCGCCCGCCCACTGGACGACGTCGTATACGTCGCGCCCCTCCTGCGGAGACAGTAGTTGCGCAGTGCCCTCGGAGCGACCGCATCCGCGCAGGTCGGCATTGACCACGGCAAATCCCCGCTCGACCCACCACGCCGGGTCAGGCGCCTCCCAGCCCGTCAACGACGAGAACCGCAGCGGTCCGGGCTGCCGCATGATGCGGTATTGGAACGAGTAGCTCCACCGGCCGTGGTGGCGGGTTGGCAACTTATCCTTCCCGTACGGATGAATCGAGAGAATCACCGGCCTCCGGACCTCGCCCTGGGGGTGATACACGTTGGCCCGCAACGTTGTTCCATCTCTGGTTATCACGGGCAGGTCGCGCTCGACCACTATGTCCGACGGTGCCTGGTAAACCGTGATCGGCGGACGGAGCACTCCGCGGACTCGCTTGATCAGGTACGGCAGCACCCCCGGCCGCCGCCACGGTCGATCCAGGATTGGGGCGGTGCCGTTCACTAGGGAAGCTTCGAGAACTCGGCTTGCATCTGATCGAGAATCCGAAGCGTCTCATCGCGGGGCTCGGTCGGGAGGTCGAGCAAGACCTGCTCCACTCCCAGCTGAAGGTAGCCCTCAAGGGCTTTCGCCGTCGGCTCCCCGCCATGGAAGTTGATCACCGGCACGTCCTCGCCGGCGACACTGTGCAGTTCCTCGAGCTGATCCGACAGGACGTTCGATGACGGGGTCATCGAGAGCCACCCGGCCTTAAGCCGGGCGATGCGCGGAAAACTTGCTGGTCCGCCCCCCAGGTACAGCGGCGGATACGGCTTGGTCACCGGCTTCGGCCAACTGTAGATCGGGTCGAAATCTACGAATTCACCGTGGAATTCGGCCTTCTCCTGCGTCCAGATCTCGATCATCGCGCGCAGCCGCTCTTCGACCACACGCCCGCGCACCTTAGGATCGACGCCATGGTCAGCGATCTCTTCGCGCAGCCAGCCCACGCCCACGCCGAAGCGAAACCGTCCCCCGGACACCAGATCCAACGACGCAACCTCTTTGGCCGTCAGGATCGGGTCCCTTTGCGGGATCAACGCGATACCGGTGCCCAAATCCAGTGTCTGGGTGGCGACCGCCGCGGCCGTCAACGCCACAAACGGGTCCAGGGTCCGGTAGTACTTCGGTGGAATCGGGCCACCACTCGGATAGGGGGTCTTCGCGTCCACCGGGATGTGCGAATGCTCGGCGAGGAACAGCGAAGCAAACCCGCGCTGCTCAAGTGCCTCGCCCAGCTCCACCGGGCCAATGCCCTCGGCGGTGACAAACGTCAGGACACCGAATCGCATGCTCAACTTGCCGGGACCTCACTTGCCGCCGCGGTCCGGCGCGCCGCGCCCCAGAGCCCGACGCCGATGCCGACCACAGCACCACCAAGGCCGATGAGTTGTTGTGATCGCCTGAGCTCTTCGTGCACACTCAGCCCGCCGAGCAGGTCGGACGCGTCGGCGCCCGCGGACGCGAGGAACCAGCCGCGGGTGTTTTTGCCGCGCAGCCCCGCGGCCAGGAGCAGCCCACCGATCAACGCGTCACGGTAACCCATAGACCGCAACAGCAGGCGCGCCGTAGGCGTCGGTACTTCCGGATCGCCCCAGAGCCGGTTCGCGCGGAGCGGGTCGACGAGAAACTGAACACCAGAGGCGAGGCGAATGCTGCCCGCGACGAGCGCGGCACGGTCGATCGGCATGGCCGCAGCCTAATACTGCCCGTCACTTGGCCGGACACGCGTCCGCGATCTGTATCGAAGCCGGCCAAAATGCCATCATCAACCCGAAGCCTCCGACGTCGGCGCCGGCCGGCAATACCTTTTCCAGACGCGTCTGAAGTTCCTGTGTCTGCTCGGGATGAACCAGCGCCCACACCAGGCCGCAGGTCAAATATGGAATCGCCAACCACATCGCGAACTCGATCAGTGCCTCGATGCTGACCTGATAGGCCAGCACGCGCCGAAGCGGAGCCATCGCTCGCTCGGTCCGGTCCAACCAGACAGACAAAACCGCACCCCCAAGCACGGCAGAGTTTCTGAACGCCCGGACACAGCCGAGCCTTTTGAGGCTCTCACATCTGCGTCTCGAAGTGCAAAGATAGCTGCGAGGCGCAATCTCCACGAAGGGCCAACGATGCTCACCAAGATCCGTCAGGTTCTCAGCTACCAGTTGACCATCGCCGAACTGATGGGCATCGCGGTCATCCTCGGCACTCCGTATCTCATTGTTGGACTCATCTGGTCCTGCACCCATACGGAGCACCTACACCAGATGCGGGGTGCCGACCTGGTGGTCTCATTCCTGGGCTCAATAGTGTCCTGGCCGGTTCTGCTCTTTTCCAACGTCTGCATGACCTGAGTCGTCGAGTTTAGGCTTCATGCACTCGTTGACATCTGTGCGTTCAGGTGTACCGTCCTAGTAATTCGAAAACTCAATTTTCGAAATTTGCCTCAGCGTGCCGAGATGGAGGGGCCGTGACCGACAAGCCGCCGCAAGCGTGGAAGAACCCCCTGGCGTGGCTGCCGCACTCGATCGCCGAGGCCGCTTTATCAGCGGACCCATCGGCTGTCCAAGACGACGCGGACCTGCCCGCCGCGTGGGCGCATCTTCAGGAACGCCTGAGCGAAGCCGAGCGGCTAGTGGTGTCCACGCCGGTCAACAAAAACCCGCTCGACTATGCAGCGGGAATGCGCCATCTGATGGTGTTGCTGGCCGTCGGCATCGATATGGCGTTGCGGGCTGATCCCGACCCGGTCCTGGCCGTCAACCGGGCCAGGATGGATGACATCGTCACATGGGGCCTGGAGTGTCCGGATTGTCTGTATCTGAGTGCCAGCCTCCGCGCCGGCGAGACCTATCGATTGTTCGGCAATCGGGGCACCGCTCGTTACGTCGGACTACAAACGATGGACGGGATCGCGGCCACCGCCAACTGCCTAGTCGACGATCTCGAGGTGGACCCGGACGGGAACTTCGAAGCGATCCTGTCCGCCGACGAGCACGACGGCAACTGGCTCCAACTAGCAGGTGATCATCCGACCCTGACAGTCCGAAACTTCTTCTACGACTGGGATACTGAATCACCGGCTGCGCTGTCAATCGAACGTGTCGGCTCGGGCGTCTTGCCCGCCGGCCACCGCGTCGACATGAACGTCTCGGTTTCGCGTCAGCTGCATGCGCTCGGCGAGTTCGTCTATGACAACCTCAAGTTCTTCCTCGACTTCGGCGCTATGCCACAAGCTAACGGCTTCGTGCCGCCAATGGACATGACGCAGATGGGCGCCGCAGCCGAAAACCGGCCTGTGATAGGCCGGTTCGAACTCGAACCCGATGAGGCGTTGATCTTGGAGCTGCCCCCTCCCAAAGGGGTCTATTGGAGCATCTCACTCGGCAACCCGTGGCTGGAGACCATCCACTATGGACGCCATCACTCCAGCTTGAACGGGCACCAGGTCGTGGTCGACCCAGATGGCATGGCGCGCTTCGTTATCGCCGCGCGCGACCCGGGGGTGGCGAACTGGCTTGACACCGCGGGACACAGCAACGGCGCCATGCTGTTGCGGTGCGTGCGGACGGAGTCTGCACCCGTTCCCGATTCGCGGGTTGTGAACTTCGAGGAAGTGAAGTCGGCGTTGCCCGCTGAGACCGTGATGATCTCGCCGGACGATCGCGCCAAGGTGATCGCGGCACGCCGCCGTGCCGTACACGAAAGGTTTTACCGATGACTTTCTCCGCCGACGAACTCGAGGAAGGCGCGCGCGCAGCGACCGGGCTGGACGACTTCGGATCGTCTTACTATCGTGAGGGTCTCGATCGCACCGTTGATGCGCTCAACGCCGAAGCCGGCCTCAACGACCTCGGGCGGGTCATGCAGCACGCGACCATCAGCAACGCGCTGATGCAGCGGCTCAAGATCATCGACGCCTACAAGGCGCACCCCGAGATCGCCAACGAGGTCGTCGACGGCCCCATCGTGATCCTTGGACTACCGCGAACCGGAACCACCGCTTTAGGGCAATTGATTTCGGCCGACCCGCAATTCAGATTCCTGCGGACCTGGGAGTCTCAGGCGCCTACACCGCCGCCCGAAACCGCCACGCAGCAAACCGATCCACGCATCGCGCAGGCCGCTGAGGGTATTGCAATGATCGAGCAGATGTTTCCTGACTTCCGAACGCAAATAAACTCCGAGGCCGAAGCGGCCACCGAATGCCAGGATCTGATGGGGATGAGCTTCCGCACGTTTCACTTCGATGGCGTGGTGCGCGTTCCGGGTTATATCGAGTGGTTGATGGGTTGCGATATGCGCCAGACGTATACGTTCCATCGAGACGTGCTCAAGCTGTTGCAGTGGCGCTGCAAGCCCAGTCTGTGGAACCTGCGCACGCCGGTACACATGTTTGCACTCGACGCGTTCGTCGAGGCGTATCCGAATGCCAAATTCCTTTGGAGTCATCGTGATCCAGCCAAGGTATTGGGTTCGGTATGCAGCCTCATCGCCTATGTCCGCAGCTGGAGCAGCGACCGCGAAGACCCGGCGGAACTCGGTGCCGAACAACTTGAGTGGTGGGTGGAGGGCACCGAACGTGCGATGGCCTTCCGCAGGAAGTTCGGTGACGACCGTTTTGTCGACGTGTCCTTTGCCGACCTACAGGCTGATCCGGTGAACACCGTCGGCAGAAGTTACGAGCGACTGGGACTATCATTCAGCGATACGGCGCGAGCCAGGGTGCAGGACTGGGCAGATGGACACCAGCCGGGACACCGCGGCACGCACACTTACGACCTTGCTGACTACGGATTGACGACCGAACAGGTTCGCGAGGCGTTCAGTGATTATCTGGCCACCTATGACGCCTCGGGTTGAGGCAGGCAGGATCAGGGTTAGGCGAAATGGATGCCATTCACAGGGGACGCCCCAAGCTCGAACCGGATCCAGAGGTTCGGGCGGCGATCCTGGAGTCTGCATTTTCCATCGTGCACGAGGTGGGCATCGGCGGGTTGGGCGTCTCCCGGGTGCTCGCCCGGACTCAACTGAGCACACGAGCGTTCTACCGGCATTTCGACTCCAAAGACAAGTTGGTCACGGCGATGTTCGCGGAGGCGGCGCGCCTCGAGGCAGCACGGCTGAGAAAGAGAATGGCTGACAAGGATCCCGTTCGCGCCGTAGCTGCCTGGATAGAGGGGCGCCTGGATTTAGCCTTTGACGAGGAGATCGAGTCCGACTTCCGGCAATTGTCGACCGAGGCGCGCTCACAGGTCTTTACCTCACCCGAATCTCTCGAACCAGCCTATGCCGAGATTCTGCGCCCGCTGGTCGATCAGATCAGTTGCGGGAAGCGTCTGGGGCTCTTCGCCGCCGGGCATCCAGCAGAGGAGGCGATGTCGATACACGGCGTCGTGTGGGCGAATGTCGAACGCCAGTGGGCGACAGGTACTTGTGACCTCATCAAGGTGCGGAAGCAGGTTCTACGCTTTTGCCTGCGCGGCCTGGGTGCCGCGGACGTTATCGACGAGATCATCTCCGACAAGGAACCTGCAAAGCACCACCAAACACCGTGAGAGGGAACGAACGTGGATCTTGGGTTGGCCGGATCGGCAGCGGTGGTTACCGGCGGCAGCAAGGGAATGGGTCTGGCCATCGCGCAGACCTTGGCCGCCGACGGCGCCCGTGTTGCGGTAATGGCCCGAAGCAAGGGACCGCTCGACGATGCCGTTGAGTTATTACGTACCGCAGGAGCGGCGGACGCCGTAGGCATCAGCGTCGATATGTCCGATGCCGATTCGATCACTACAGCCTTCGATACCGTGCGCGAACGATGGGGCGAGCTCAACAGCCTGGTGCACACGATCGGCCCCGGCGACGGCTACTTCGAAGAAATGACCGACGCGGAGTGGGACGACGCTTTCACGCTCGGCACCATGTCCGGGGTACGCTCGATACGCGCCGCTCTGCCGCTGTTGCGCGCGGCCGAATGGGCCAGGATCGTCACACTGTCGGCGCACTCCATTCAGCGTCAGAATCCACGCATCGTCGCGTACACGGCCGCAAAAGCAGCGCTGAGCAGCGTCACCAAGAACCTGTCGAAAAGCCTTGCCGGGGAGGGCATCCTGGTCAACTGCGTATGCCCCGGCACCATCGTTACCGCAAGCTTCACCGAGCAACTCAGCGACATCTTGGCCGCCGACGGACTGGACGCCACCAACCCCGTCGACGTCATGACCTGGATCGAGAACAACTTCCATCAACCATGCGACCTGGGCCGAGCCGGATTGCCAGAGGAGATCGCATCGATCACCACCTATCTGGTGTCGCGGCGCAACGGCTATGTCACCGGGGCTACGGTGAACGTCGACGGCGGCAGTGACTTCATCTAGCGACAGCTCGTTCACACGCTGGCCATAGATTGCTGGGATTTGCTTCGACGGACGCCAAGCGGTTGCCGAAACCATTAGCCTTATGCCTGGCACGCCAACGCGTACCCGGTTTGCGGCGCTGATTGGCGGATGAGGAGTCGGCGATGGGTGACACGGACCGCGGATCCGCGGGAGGGCGAGCAGTTCGGGCAATACCTGCTGCGGCGACTGGTGGGCCGCGGCGGCATGGGCGACGTCTACGAGGCTGAAGACACGGTGCGGGAACGGATCGTGGCGCTGAAGTTGATGTCGGAGACGTTGTCCAGCGATCCGGTCTTTCGTGCGCGCATGCAGCGCGAGGCCCGCACCGCGGGGCGACTGCAGGAACCGCATGTAGTGCCGATTCACGACTTCGGCGAGATCGACGGGCAGCTTTATGTGGATATGCGCCTGATCGACGGCTCGGACGTGGCCGGCATGTTGAGCCGCTATGGGGCAATGTCCCCGCCGCGCGCGGTGGCGATAGTGCGCCAAATCGGCTCGGCGCTCGACGCCGCGCACATTGCCGGGGTGCTGCATCGCGACGTGAAGCCCGAGAACATTCTGGTCAGCTCGGATGACTTCGCCTACCTCGTCGATTTCGGGATCGCCAGCGCCAGCACCGACGAAAAACTGACGCAGATCGGCACCACGGTGGGCACCTTCAAGTACATGGCCCCAGAGCGGTTCACCGACGCCGAAGTGACCTGTCAAGCCGACATCTATGCATTGACCTGCGTGTTGTATGAGTGCTTGACCGGATTTCCGCCATACCGCGGCGACCAGGTCAGCGTGATGAGCGCACATCTGAACCAGGCAATCCCACGGGCCAGCACTCTCCGGCCGGGCATCCCGGTCGCCTTCGACGAGGTGATCGCCACCGGCATGGCCAAGAATCCCGCAGACCGCTATGCCACCTGCGGTGACCTATCAGCCGCGGCCTATGCCGCTTTAGCCTCACCCGACCGGGACCGTGCCACCGACATTTTGCAGCGCAGCCAGGTGGCGTCGCCGCCGCCCGCGTATGCGGGCCAGCCGCCGGGTGGATATGCGCCACATGCGCTGGGGAGCCACTCTGCGCCACACGGGTGGCCCGCGATGCCGGCCCCAGGTTCAACACCCGCCCCGAGCGGCGCAGTGCCGTTCCCGACCGGATGGTCTGGCGGTTCGTGGGGTCAACCGTTGCTTGCCGCACCCCAAAACAGGCGTAAACCCTGGCTGTGGGTTGGCCTTGCCGCCGTCGTCGTGGCGGCACTCGTGAGCGTGGCCATCGTGGTCGCCCATCCGTGGCAGTCGTCCCGGTCGTCTCACTCGTCCCCGGCGGCACCGCCACCGCCGCCGCCGGATGCGGTTGCACTCCGGGTCCTCGATGACGGTGTGTATGTCGGCAGCTCGGTGGCACCGGTAACGATCGACATTTTCAACGAACCCATGTGCCCGCCGTGCGGCAGCTTCATCAGGTCGAATGCGAGCGATATCGACACCGCGGTGAACAACAAGAAGCTCGGGGTGCGCTATCACCTGCTGAGCTTTCTCGATGACAAGTCGCACAGCAAGAATTACTCGACCCGCGCGGTGGCGGCTACGTATTGCGTCGCAGCGCAGAACAGCCCGAAGCTCTACGGCGACTTCTACTCCGGCCTGTTCGCCAGCGAATTCCAGCCTCAGGAGGGCGGTGCAGAAGATCGCACCGACAGCGAATTGGCGCAACTGGCCAAAACCGTCGGCGCGGACCCGACGGTGATCACCTGCATCAAGGCAGGGGATGACGTCGGCATCGGCAAAGCGAAGATCGCAGCCGGAAACGAGACGCTGGCCGGGCTCAATGCCAATGCCACGCCGTTCGTGTGGGACGGCTCCAAGGTCGTGAACTATCAGGATGCGGGCTGGCTCACGAAGCTGATCGGTTAACCGACGACAGCAGGTGCACGAGTGCCACGACCACGACTCCGACGACCAATCCGATCACCGCGGACACCGCGGTATTGACCAGCCAGGCCAGCACGCCGCCGACGGACTCGACGGCGTGGCGAACGTGGCCTTCGGCGCGGCCGACCAAGCCCTCGGGAGTGTGCCAGCCCACGTGATCGCTGCCCGCCAACAGTATGTGGCCGCCGACCCAGAGCATCGCGACCATTCCAACCGAGGAAAGCAGCGAGAGCAATTTGGGCATCAAGGCAACGAGGGCCCGGCCGACCGTCTGCCCAAGCCGGGATGCGGTGGCCGTGAGGTGCAGGCCTACGTCGTCCATCTTGACGATGACGCCGACGACGCCGTACACCGCAGCGGTGAGGACCACGGCGACAACGATGAGGATGATCAGTCTCGGCACGAAAGCCTGGTCGGCCACCTCGTTGAGGGCGATCACCATGATCTCGGCGGACAGGATCAAATCAGTCCGGATCGCCCCGGTCACCACCTCGTTCTCGGTGGCCGGCGCCGCATGGGCGTGATGACCGCGAATGCTGCCCCACAGCTTCTCGGCGCCTTCGTAGCACAGGTAGGTCGCGCCGAGCATCAGGATCGGGGTCAGCAGCCGCGGCGCGAACTGACTGAGCAGCATTGCGGCGGGCAGGATCAACAGCAGCTTGTTGCGCAGGGATCCGATCGCGATGCGTTTGATGATGGGCAACTCACGCTCGGCAGCGATCCCGTGGACGTATTGCGGTGTCACTGCGGTGTCGTCGATGACAACGCCGGCGGCCTTGGCGGTCGCGCGGCCGGTCGCGGCCGCCAGCCGTGCCAGAACTGCGACGTCGTCCAGGAGTCCGAAAAGACCCGCGCTCATGGCGGGGGTGACGTCAGCCGGTCGTATCGGGGGTCGGAGCGGTCCCTACTCGGTATCCAGTACTTCGCGTCGTCGCCGGGAAGGGTGGCGTCGGGCACCACCCGCCGGTATTGAACCTTCCACTTGTCGTCGATACGCCGGAAGTAGTCGATGTAGCGGCCGAAGGAAGCCATCGTGCGGCCACCGGCCATCGCGTGCATGACGAAGAACGTCTCGCCCCAGGCTTCGTCGCCATCGACGTCGAACACCGACTGGCCGAGCAGATGATGCATCGCGGTCAGAGGGCCGGAATCCGCCGACGCGCAGATCATCTCGGCGAATTCACGACCCGACCCCTTGAATGCGCCGTGGTCGTCGTAAGACTCCTCGGCGTAGCAGTCGATGATCGCATCCCGATCGGCGCGGTCGACGGCCGCGGACAGCACAGCCAGCAACTCGGCCAGAGCCAGCTTGTCGAGCCACTCCTGTAACTGATCGCCTTTAGTCGCGAATTCAGTCATGACTTCGCGGTGAACTCGATATGCAATTCTTCCAGGCCCCGAAGAATGTAGAGCGGCACGTAGCTGAAACGCCGATCGGATGGCGGGCCGTGGTGGGCTTCGTCGATCCGAATATCGTTGAATCGATCGAGGATTCGCTCGATGGTGACTCGCCCCTCGATTCGCGCGAGTGGCCCGCCGGGGCAACTGTGCACCCCCCGGGCGAACGCCACGTTCTGGCGCGCGTTGGGCCGGTCCACTCGCAGTTGGGCCGGGCAGTCGAAATGGCGCGGATCCCGGTTGGCGGCGCCGGGTAACAGCATCACCGTCGTGCCCGCGGGCAACTCGACGCCACCCAGCGTCGTCGCGACCCGAGTCAACCGGAAGTCGCTCTTGATCGGGCTTTCCAGCCGCAGCATCTCCTCGACGAAGTTCGGAATCCGATCGCGGTTGGAGCGCAAGCCATTCTGTAGCTCTGGATCCTCAGCCAGCACCCGCAGTGCGCTGGATAGCAGCCGGGCGGTCGTCTCGTGTCCCGCGATGAACAGGAACGTGGCGATCCGCACCACATCCGCCACCTCGGGCAGTGAGCCATCCGGAAAGCATTCAGTGGCCATCTCGGTCAGGATGTCCTGCACTGGCGACTCGCGCCGGTCGCTGATGTAAGTGGTGAACCACTTATCCAGGTAAGCAAGGGGATTCATGTTTTCGGCCCAACTCTGGTCCTCCGCGGGGCCCTGGCCGGCCAACAGTTCGCGGAACATCGAATGGTCCGCCTCCGGTACCCCCAGCAGGTCGGCGATTACCAGCAGTGGAAAGGGCTGACCGTACGCCGCGGCGAACTCACAACGCCCGTCGCCGACGAACTCGTCGATCAGTTGATCGGCCAGCCGCCACATGAATTCCTCGTTCTCCTTGAGCCGCTTCGGCGTGAACAGGCCGTTGAGCAGAGCGCGGTGCGCGGTGTGTTTCGGCGGGTCGAACGAGACTAGGTGCTCGCTCATCGGAAACTTGTCGCGATGCGCCTCGAGCTCCTCGGAGATGTCGTCACCGGTGATGTCGAAGGGCAATGGAAAGGGCCCCAAGGACGAATTGACCGCGGAAAAGGTCGCACTGTCGCGATACACCTGGATCAGTTCGTCGTATCCGGTCACCGCGACCACCCCGCTGCTGGGCACATGCGCGACCGGACACTGCGCGCGCAGGTGTTCGTAGAAGGGGTACGGATCCGCGACCAGGGCGGGGTCGCTGAAGAAGTTGACGTTGTTGTAGTCCGCCATTCCGAGACGCTAACACCTCGCTCCCGATCAACTTCGTGCCGTCACCGGCGTACGGTAACCCGACATGCGACGAGTTGAGGGCAAGGTGGCGCTGATCACCGGCGGTGCCCGCGGCATGGGCGCTGCCCACGCCCAGGCGCTGGTTTCGGAGGGTGCGCGGGTGCTGATCGGTGACGTGCTCGATGACGCCGGGTCCGCGGTCAGCACAACCCTTGGTGACTCAGCACATTTCGTGCATCTGGACGTCACGGATCCAGATCAGTGGGACCGGGCTGTCGATGCAGCGGTGACCACATTCGGCCGACTCGACGCGCTGGTGAACAATGCCGGGATCGTCAAGGTGGGTCCGTTGCGTGGTTCTTCCGTGTCCGACTGGCAGCGCGTCCTCGACGTTAACCTCACCGGCGCCTACCTCGGTATGCGAGCCGCGATCGAACCGATGATCGCCGGCGGCGGCGGATCGATCGTCAACATCTCCTCCGTCGAGGGGTTGGCCGGTAGCGCCCACCTGCACAGCTATGTGGCCGCCAAGTTCGGCCTGCGCGGCATCACCAAATCGGCTGCAGTGGAACTGGCCCAGCACAACATTCGGGTCAACTCCGTCCACCCCGGACTGGTGCACACCCCGATGAGCAAAGGCGTCACCGAGGAATTCATGGCACCCATTCCGATGCGCCGAGGCGCCGCACCCGCCGAGGTCTCCACATTCGTTGTGTTCCTGGTCAGTGACGAGTCCGCATATGCGACCGGAGCCGAGTTCGTCGTCGACGGCGGGCTGACCAGCTACGTGCCTGTCAAGATGTAGCTCAGAACTTCACCATCGGTGCGGGGCGTAACGGCGACTCGAGCAGGCCTCGGCCAAAGGCCTTGAACAGCATGGGCCGAAAGCCAACTGCGGGGTACTCGGCGACGAGCGCCCGGTACCGCGTGCGTGACACACCGGGGGCAATCAGGCCTGCGGTGACGTCGGTCAGGTCGGCCCGCCGAAACGCCTCGACCAGTGGGTCGTCGTGCCGCGCACGGCGCAGTCGGTGATGCTCACTGATCAAGCTGGAGACCAGACCCGAGTGCGGCTCATCGGATTCATCCAGCGCGGCAACGGCACGACGCACCGACGGCGCAAGGTAGTCCCAGGTTTCGTCGAACCAGATGCCCGCATCGTGGAAGAACCCGGCCAAGCCGAGGGGGCCCGCGACTGCGGCGGGGACGTCGCACTGAAGTCCGACGATGCCAATCACCCGATGGACATGCCCACGGTACGTCTGCAGATCTCCCCCGAAGACCGCCGCGTTGGCCTCGAAAAGGCTATCGGCCACGTCGTGGGCGCGGGCGATCGATGCGGTGGTCACTCTCGCGTCAAACCCAGGGCTTCGGCGGCGGCGGCCAGCGCGAACAGATGCTCGTCGACCGACGCGAGCCCGGCGTCCATCGTGTTGATGGACAGGTGGGTCGCCCCGGCACCGCTCCATCGTTCGACATCGTCGAGCAGCGTCTGCAGGCCTTCGGGGACCCAGTTGGCTCGACCCTCCATCCCTATCGCGGCCGGATCGCGTCCGGCTTCGATCGCGGCGGCGTCGACAATGGCCTTGACCTCGTCGAGTTTCCGGCCCGGCGCCACCATCGGAAACCATCCGTCCCCGAGGCGACCGGCGCGCCGGCAGGCCCGTGGCGACGCGGCTCCGAACCAAATCGGGATCGGCCGCTGAATCGGCAATGGGGCCAAGCCGGCACCGGTCACGCGCTCACTCGGCCCGTCGTGAGTGACGGTCTGTTCGGTCCACAAGCGACGCATCAACGCGACCTGCTCTTCGCTGCGTGTGCCGCGGTTCGAAAAGTCCTTGCCCAGCGCTTCATACTCGACGGCATTCCAGCCCAGCCCGACTCCCAGGCGGAAGCGGCCGTTGGTCAGCAGGTCCACCTCGGCCGCTTGTTTGGCCACCAGCGCCGTCTGGCGCTGCGGAAGGATGATGATGCCGGTTACGAGCTCGAGCGCGGTGATGGCAGCGATGTAGCCGTAGAGCACGAACGGCTCGTGGAATCTGGTGTGAATGTCGTAGGGCCCTGCCCACCCTTTGTGGATCGCCGGGTCGGCGCCGACCACATGGTCATAGGCAAGCAAGTGGGCGTAACCGAGCTGCTCGACACCCTGCGCGTAGGCGCGGACCGCGCCGACGTCACCACCGAGTTCGGTCTGCGGGAATACGACGCCGATCTGCATAAAGTGCCAATCTACGTGAAAGCGTTGACGAGGTAAGTCTGCCCGAGAACCGTGCTCCGTGCGTCATCGCGCAACGGATCGCTCGGCACCGCGAACGGGATGTCGCGGTCAGCGAGATCCTTGCAGAAAATCGAGACGATGGTGTCAAGGTCGAGGTCGTCCTTGTGTTCATCGAACGCACGCGATTCGGCGTCGTCCCGGGAAGGTTCTTACCTTCCAGAGAAGCGAAACCCTGACTTCTTCGCGTGTCAGAGTTGCGGAACCCGCTGTCCCGTAAGGGATTTCCCACCCACCACCTATTAGGCGGATGGCACCACGGCTCGATCGGTGCACCGGTGGGCGGCCGCCGGGGCGCGGTCATGCCATTCCGGTCACCACAGAACGCCGCGAATGTGGTCGGTCGGCCGCAGATCATGGGCGGCCAGGACCCCGCTTGGAGCCCGGCACACGGCTCGACGACGTTGACAGCGCGCGCCGCGGTGGCGATGACCCCGCCCTGGTTGTGGTCGATACCCGAAGTCCCACGTGGGTGTTGATCGTGATGCCCGGGCTGCCCTCGACGATGACACGATGCACCCCGGGATGTCCATCGGGTGGATACGGCCAGTCCGGTGCCGCGACATCGGTGAGCCGGTTGACGTGCTCCATGGTGATCACCACGTCCCCGCCGCGGACACCCTCCACCGCAAAGCGAACGGCGGCAACCCGGCCGGGCTCGACGTTCATCATCGCGCACTCGATCGGTTCGGGCGTGACCCACTTCTCGCAGCGCTCCCGGACCTCGTCGACCTCGATGCCGAGATCGACCGCCAGGCTGCGCACCTGGGCACCCCACATCGACGAGAGCACGCCGGGCGAGAACATAATCGGGGTGTGATCGGGAGTCGTGCCGAAACCGAAACTGACACCGGTGAATTCGGCATCCGCGTAGCTGCCGTAGTCGAAGATCTCCTGCACGGTGACCGCGGTGGCCCGGGCGGCCAGACTCAGCGCGGTGTAGACCAGGGTGTCGCCGGAGAACCCCGGATCGATTCCGTTGATGTACAGCGTTGCATCACCGTCGGCGCATGCCTTCGCTAACGGCTCACGCAACCAAACGTCGGCCTGATCCGGTGCCACCAGCCAGACAAAAGAAGTACCAACGACATTCGTGCCGGCCCGCAGGAATCCGGCGATCTCGCACAACGCTTCTTTTGGGCGCGTCTCGGCTTGCGAGGTGTAGACGACACAGTCCGCGCCCAGGGCTACCAGGGCGTCGATGTCGTCGGTGGCGATGACGCCGCGTCGGTTCCGCCAAATCGCACAAGTCCGCCGCGTCGCGTCCGATCTTGTTCTGGCCGCGGCGTGGAGCCCGACGAGTTCGAGGTCGGGGCGCTCGATGATGGTGCGCAGAGCGTGGATACCGACGTTGCCGGTGGAGAACTGTATGACACGACGCGGCACGGGCGCGCTCTCACAGCAGGTCCGTGATGGTTTTGAGGCCGGCTTCGTAGAGCACACCGGGCAGCATCCCGCCGTCGATCTCGATGGTGGTGCCGTTGATGAAATCGGCCGCCCCGGAGGCGAGGAAGACGCAGGTGCGACCGACCTCGGCCGGTTCGCCGCCGCGTTTGAGGGGCAGGGCGTCGAAGTACGTCGAACCGGTCGGGTCGTCCTTGGGTAGCACGAACGAGCGGAAGTTCTCGGTGATGGTCGGGCCCAGCGCAACGCAATTGACCCGGCGCGTGGGGACCCCACTCCTCGGCGAGCGAGCGGGTCAGGTGGTTGAGGCCCGACTTCGCCGCGCCATAGGACACCAGTGTCGGGGAGCCGGCGGGATGTCCGGCGCCGCTCGAGACGTTGATGATGCAACCCGTTCCGTCCTGGTTCCGCATCTGGCGGTAGGCGCGGATCGCGAACCAAAGCGGGCTGATGAGGTTCATCTGGACGGCGAAGGAGTGAAACAGCACGGTGCGCTCGAAGTCGTCGTCCTAGCGTGGCGCGCCCTGAATCTTGGAGACCAGCGCGGGGATGTCCTCGGCATGGGGGGCGGGAACGGTGCCGCCGGCGTTGTTGACCAGTATGTCCAGTCGACCGTGGCGTTCGACGACCTTGGTGACCATTGCGTCGATCGCGTGGTAATCGCCTTGGTCACAGACCATTTGGTCGCGACGTGCCGCCCAGCCCGGCTCGGCGTCGATCCCGGGGATGGTGTCCAACGGTGAGCGTGCGCAGCCGATGACGACGGCCCCCGCCCGCAGCAATTCGTGAGCAATGCCGACTCCGACACCTCTACTGGTGCCCGTCACGATCGCGACCTTGCCGTTGAGCACGCCCATGGCACAGCCCCTTTGCTGTTGTGTCCCGACGGTGCGGGTACGTCGTCAAAAATTACGGGTGTAATTGTTCGACGGCAAGGGGCTAACTTACAACGGTTGGTCCGGCACGCCCGGGAACAACGGACCTGTGGGCCCGGAGGTCACCCAGCCCCCCAACTTCGTAATCAGATGGGGAGCGAAAACCGCGCCATAGAGCACATTTCCGATGAGGACAACAGCGACGATGGACAAGGCGGCCGATCCACGACGGCTCGTTGACCTCTTGTCGGCCCACATTTCGATGACGTTGCGTCCTTCGGAATCCGTCCGTCCGAGCAGGTACGTGAAGACCATCATCTGGATACCCATCGCGACGGCGTCGTAGATCGGGTACTGGTGCTTCGTCCCCTCCCACAACCCAAGCCCGGGAATCACACGGCCGTAGTAGAAGAGGCCGAGATGGGCGCCCACGCCTGCGTTGAAGAGCAGAGCCCACACGAAGCCGACCGCGAGCCCGACGGCGAGGAGTGTGATGGGCCTGCGCCAGTGAAACTTTGCGCTCAGCCATCGTCCAACCCCCGCCGCGATCACGGCAGGCAGCACGAAGTACTGGACGTAGCCGATGGGCACCGACGACGGGAGCCCGCCGCCCCAGGTCATGTTCAGGGGCCACCAGCTCGGCATGCGCGGGAGGGCGGGGGGGAACTGCGCGTACATCGCCCAGTCGTAGGGCGCCTCGATCCAGGAGAACGAGATTGCCGAGATACAGACAAGCAGAAGCGGGTGCAGGCGCCGGCGACGATACGTCAGATAAACGCCGATTGCGATGAATGCGAGACCCCCGATATAGGCGAAGGCCATGGACGCCGCCATCAACGGCGTCAACTGATCGCTCATCGGTCGGGCTCTTCGCTCGGAGTGCGACGCGCTTCCGGGTCGAAGCGAAGCACCAGGCCGAGGATAAGGACGATCAGTCCGAACAGCGTGCCCAGCATGATGACCGCGCCCACTTCCGCACTCCTTTGACCTGCTGCCCACGCAACCGCGGGATGAACCTAATGTTTGTCCGGACAGTAACCGACGCTGCACTGCCAGTCAATCACCAGCTCGATCGAGATATCGTGCGGTTTCTCCGGCAATTTCTCACTAGATGTCTTGCTCTTTCCGGCGCTACATGCGGGCGCACCCAGGGCCGCCCGAACGCGCAGACCATGGTCGATGACCTAGTATTTGGTTCCAAGCCCGACGGTCCTGAATGAGTCCCCTCGATGCCGGTTGAGCACTGTGCCGCCCAGCAAGGCGCTGGCGCTAACATGACCCTCATGGCCGAGCCGGACCCGGCTGCCGATGATCTGCAGTGGTCGCACGACGAGGATGATGACATCCCGAGCGCGCCGGCGGCTGACCCCCAATCATGGCGCGCCACTTGGCGCAAAGCCGCTGCGCTACTCATAGGTGGACTCGCACTGGCAGGAGCGATCATTGTGGCTTTTTGGGTGCTGACCCCGAATACCAGAGGTGTGCAGTCGTCGCCCACCGCACCGCCTACTTCGACGGACGGTACGACGCCTGCTCCGACGGCACCGGCGACGGCGTCAGCGCCGGCCGGCGCCCCACCGTCTATCGCATCCACACCGGATCAAGACAGCAAGTACGTGCAGGCCCTAAAAGACCGGGGCATCTCGTTCGCCAATCCCGAGGCCGCCATCTATAACGGCAAGTTGATATGCGACGACATCCGTCTCGGGATGACGGTGCCACAGATAGTCGCGGCATTTCGTGGAAGTAATCCCGCACTCGGTGGCGATGCCGACAATTATGTGGCCATTTCCATTCACGCGTACTGCCCTCAAAACGGCAATCTGGTCAGCGGGCCGTAGGCCTGCTTGACAATGCCCGAGCGTAGAGAAAAACACGGACATCATGCGGGCGCTTGCCGTAGCCGCGACCTTCGCCACCGTAGCTGCCGGAGCAACGTCCGCACCCGCGTTCGCCGCTCCCGCGATGAGCGGCGACTACGTAGGGTGTTGCGATAACGGCAGCGGGGCAGCCGGGCAAGCGGGAAGGTCGGTGAACACTTAACCCCTCCCCGAACTGACGAAAACGCTAGTAGCGCGGATCCCGGATAACGTCGCGGTACACCGCTACGTACTTGTCGACCATGGTGGCGACCGCGAACCGGTTGGCGGCGCGCTCGGCGATCTTGCGCCTATCGAGCCCTCCGGATGCGGCTACCGCAGCCACCGCCGAATCGATGTCGTCGACCAGATGGCCGGTGATCCCGTGCGCGATCAACTCGCCCATCGAGCCTCTTGAGTTGGCGATCACCGGCGTGCCACAGGCCATCGCCTCGACGACGCTGTAGCCGAACGGTTCGTCGAAGTCGATCAGGTGGAGCAGGGCGTGGGCACCTCCCAGTACCTCCGCACGCAAAGCGGCGTCGACGGCGCCGAGGTAGCGCACCTGCTCACCGTCGACGTGCGGCGCAACCTCATCGCGGAAGTACTCCTCGTCCTGGATGATCCCGGCGATGTCGAGTCGGCGGCCGGATCGGCGGGCGACTTCGATCGCGTGGGCAGTGCCCTTGTCCGGGTGGATCCGCCCGAAGAACAGCAGGTGCTCGCCGGGGCTCGGATGGATCGCGAACCCGTCGACATCGATGCCGTGGTGAATGGTGGCGGCGTAGTGCAGATTCGGGTGTCGGTCGGCGTCACTTATCGACACGTAGGCGGTGGTGCCGTCGTAACGCTCGTAGACAGGAACGATCCGGTCAGACGAAAACCCATGGATCGTGGTGACCACCGGCGTAGTGACAAGATCGCTGTATGTGAGCGGCAGGAAGTCGAACCCGTTGTGGATGATGTCGAACTCGTCAGCGCGCTCGAACACCGAGGCGATGTGCAGGCACTCTGCGACCTTAGCGTCGACCGTCGCATCCTCAGACCAGCCAAACGGCGCGGTTGCGTGCAGGCTGGCCGTGGTTATCGAGTCTGCGGTGGCAAACAACGTGACGTGATGGCCGGCCGCCACCAGCCCCTCGGTGAGCAATGAGGCGAACTGCTCCCACGGCCCATAGTGGCGAGGTGGCGTCCTCCACGCGATCGGCGCCAGCACAGCAATTCGGATCGGACCGCCGACCGTGCCGGGGATGGGAATGTGAATGCACTCAGGCTACTCGGCCGAGTTTCACTACCCACTCGGTCACTACTTAACCGGTGGGCAAGAGCACGTCGTCACCAGAACTCGTGTAGTAGTAGACATCCCACCGGTAGTAGCCGGCGAAGGCGGCCGGATCGCTTGCGAGTACCGCGGCATAGTCGTTGACCGCCGAGACGTAGTTGCCCGAATTGTTGTACCTGAAGATGGCCTGGTCATGATTGTCGGCGAAGCCGTTGGCGGAAAGAAAACGACCGGCCGCCATGATGCTGTCGTGGGGCGAGAGGATGTCGCCGCCGTCGCCATATTTGGCGAACGTCGAAGGCAGAAACTGCATGGGACCTTGCGCGCCGGCTGAGCTCGCCCCGACGATGCGGCCGAAGCCGGTTTCGACCAGGTTGATCGCCGCCAGGTAGGTCCAGCCGACGCCGGACGCCGCCTCCGCTTCGCGGTAATCACCGAGCAACACGTCGGCCGGCGCCGGCGGCTCGATGCGCCACGCGGGCGGCGTGGCTTTCGCTTCCCCTTGGCTAAGCGCGGTGAGGTGCCGCCGCGCGTCGACATTGCGATCGTAGATTCCCAGCAGCGACGGGGGGATTCCCGGTCGCACGATCGGGTCCCACTCGGAGTGCCGTCCGAGGGCGCGGTAGGCCGCTTGCTGACGGTGCGCCGCCGCTACCAACACGGCCTCCGACGAGGACGGGTCACGCAGCGCCTGCTCGTCGGCGACCAAGTCGCCGGCAAGGAGCGCGGGGTCCGAGGCCAGCGGCGGCTGCGCGGGGAGCGTGGTCGCGGCCGGTGCCGGCGTGGCAGTCGACGCAGACCTCGTCGACTCTGAGCACGCGACGAGCGTGAACGTGACTATCGCGACGACCAACGTCATGCTGCAACACATCACGCGGGACCGATGCGCAGTTCCGTGCGTCGACCAAGAACACATACCGTTGGCGCTACGCATCCCTACATCTTCTCCACCGCTGAACTCCTCCGCCAGATCGCCGTCACAATTACGGTCACCAGGTCCCCGCGCCTCGTTACTCTCGACCCCGACGCCACTCAGACGTCGGCCGCAGCGGGCTGAAAGGTTGGGCAGGTATGCCGGATCCCGAAACCGATAAGTCACCGCCGGCCCCGGCACCAAGGTTCGAACCCGATGCGGGCTGGGTCCCCGCTGATAAGCGCTTGTTTGGCGTGGATCGGCGCACCATCGCGCCAACAATGGCGGTATTCGCGCTGGTCATCGTAATGTCGGTGGTGCTGCCCGTCGTCAACGCAATCGTGCCCTACGCCGACATCGTCAGAGCCGGTGACGTTGTGGAGCTCCAAGGCGATGTGACATTCGTTCCGGAGGCTGGCTGGGGTATCACGTCCGGTGTCCGGGCCGGTAGCGCCCCTTTGTCCGGCGAATATCCGGCGACCGCGACCATCGAGAACAAGGCAGTGAAATTCACCGTCCACACGGCACCATTCGACGGAGACGCGAACAAACTGCTCGACCAGATCGAAACGACCTCCCAAGCTCTCAACCACGGTCGTGGCCTCGAGGTGGCCAGCGCGCACAACAGCATCGTCAGCGATCAGGGCAAACAGGGTGCGACAGCGCGAGTCAGCGGGACGCACGCCGGCGGTGTGATCGCCGCCTTCGTATTCGATGATCGCGGAGTTGAGGCCGTGGGGACCGGACCGTCCGACGCCGGCCCGGAGCTCACGGCCGCGGTTGTCCGGATGATCCGCAGCATCAGCCATCTCGGAGAGGGAAAGCAATGACAACGACGCTTGCCGACCTCGATCGTGCACGCAACGTCGCGCTTGACCTCTCAGGCTGGGGCAGGCGGTTCACCTTCTACCAGCCACGCAACTTCGCGTTCTGGGGATACTTGGCGCTGGTCGGAACGGGCATGTTCGTCTTCGCCTCCATGCTTACCGGCGAGTACGACGCCTACGGCCCGGCGATCGCGCTGGCGGTGACGTCCTTCGCGATGTACGCCGCGCTGTTCTGGTGGTTCACGCAGCACATCGATCACTACGCAAAACTTCCCGCCAAGTCGATGGTTGTTGCCTTTCTGTGGGGCGGCTTCGCCGCCACCTGGACGATGGCGGCTAACGCCAACGACGCGATCCTCGCCTTGTACGCAAAAACTTTCGGTCAGTCGTGGGCGCTGAACTGGGGTGCGGGGCTGTCTGCGCCGCTTACCGAAGAAATTGCGAAGGGGTCGGGGCTGCTGCTGCTCATCGCGTTGGCGCCGCGACAGGTCCGAACCGCGTTCGACGGGTTCATCCTGGGCGCTTTCATCGGTCTGGGATTCCAGATCATCGAGGACATCGCCTACGCCATGACGTCGGCCGGCTCTCAATTCGGCGCAAATCAAATCGGGGCGTCGATAGGCACCATCTTTGTCCGAATGGTCAGCGGGGTCGCCGCGCACATCGTGTACAGCGCAATCTTTTGCGCCGGCGTGATCTATCTGCTCGGCCGGCCCGCTGAGCCCCGCCGCGTCGGGCGGGGTCTGCTACTGGTGGCGATACCGATGCTGCTGCACGGCACATGGGACTCACTGGCCGCCACCGCCGGCGGAAGTGCGCTGACGCTGGTCGGTCTACTCATCGCGGTGATCGTCATAGCGCT
The DNA here is from genome assembly GCA_963762625.1 of uncultured Actinomycetota bacterium. Lineage (GTDB taxonomy): Bacteria > Actinomycetota > Actinomycetes > Mycobacteriales > Mycobacteriaceae > Mycobacterium. Next base: position 156,657 of record CAVXLB010000004.1, on the reverse strand, counting down.
CGTCATCGTCGTGCGGGTTTATGAGTTGACCGTGAGGCGGGAACGGCATTTCGTGCGCGACGTCATGACCCCTGAGGAAGCCCGCAACGTAATCACCGCGGCCGAACTCGACGCGATGGCCGGCAATCGCAAGGCCCGCAAGGCTTACCGCAAGGCCAGCCGCAACCGTCGCGAACGCAAACGCAGCCGCTACGTCCTCAACGCCGCATACGACCTCGCTGAAGAACTGGCTGCCGCACGCGGTGCGGACACCGACCGGGTGCGCTTCGCCCGTGCCGAGGTCGGCAGAATCCGCGCGGGTGTCGCGCCACCCTGGTGATTGGCGGTCACGGGCGGCCTCGATAGCGGCAGTGCTGCCAACGCCAAAGTGAGGACGCCGACTGCCGTGTACGCGATTCGGAGTAGCCTCGGCAACTTAGATTGGTAGCGCTGTTGGAGAGGATCCGAGTGTGACCCAATTACGACCGCTCACCATCCCCGCACTCCTCGCACATAGCGCCCGCGAGTTCGGCCACAAAACCTACGTGGTCACACCAACCGATCGCGTCACATACGAGGAGGCGGAGCAGCGCTCGGCGCACGTCGCGCGCTGGTTACTTCAAGAGGGCGTCGGCAAGGGCAGTCGCGTGGGGCTGTTCTTCGCCAACGGCGTGGAGTGGATCACCTGGTGGCTCGCTTTGTCGCGAATCGGCGCGCTGGTGGTCCCGATGAGCACAATGTATACACCGACAGAGATCGCAAAAGTACTGAAACTGGCTGACATTGGGCTATTAGTCGCTCCCAGTCATGTCCTGGACATCAATGTTGCCAACCGATTCGAAGCCGCACTGCCGCAGCTATCCGGTCAGCGAGCGGGCAGCCTGGCACTGCCCGCCGCGCCGTATCTGCGTCGTATCGTGCTCACCGGTGCCTCGGAGCGGGCATGGGCGACACACTGGGACCGTGAGACTGCTGCGGGCGTCTCAAACGAGGTACTGGCCGCAGTAGAGGATGAGGTGTCCCCCGCCGATCTGGCCATCATGGTGCACACCTCCGGATCCACCGCCGATCCCAAAGGTGTGCTGCACACCCACGGCACACTGGTCCGGCAGACCTCGACGTGGCCAAGCGCCATCCGATCGGTCACCGGGTGCGCGTCCGCGGCCCGGATCTTGTGCGCGATGCCGTTCTTTTGGATCGGCGGGTTGCTCGCCGCGACCGGGGCGCTGCACGAACCCATCACACTATTGGTCATGCCGCGCCTCGACGCCGGCACGGCGCTGGATCTGGTCGAAAGGGAACGCGCTACCGGGATCGTTGGATGGCCCGCCTTCACCCAACGGTTACGTGAACACCCAACCTTCGCCAGTCGCGACCTGGCCAGCGCACCGATGCTGCGCGACGGCCCGCTGGACCTTGCGATGATTGATGTACCCGATGGATTCCCGGTGCACCGCACCATGTCTGAGACCGCAGGTGGTTTCGCCTTCACCGACATCAACATCGTGGACGACCACGGCGCGCCGGTCCCCACGGGGGCTACCGGCGAGCTCCTTATCCGCGGGATTGGAGCAATGGTCGGCTACAACAAGCGCGAGCGGTCGGAAACCTTCGACACCAACGGCTGGTACCACACCGGGGACCGCGTCTACCGCAGGGAAAACGACCCACGCTTGTTTTATGTCGGACGGACCAGCGAACTCATCAAAACGGCAGGCGCGAATGTATCCCCGCTTGAGGTCGAGGCGGTTATCGAGGAATTCTTCGACGTTGCGCAATGCATTGTCGTCGGGATCGATGACACCCAGCGAGGCGAAGAGGTGTGTGCCGTCGTCGTTGCGGCGAAAGCAACGATTGACATTTCTTCCCTGGCCGCGCGTGCGCGCAACCTGTTGTCCACGTACAAGGTTCCCACGCGCTGGGCGATCGCGACAAGCGACCAGATACCTACGTTGCCCAGTGGCAAGCTCAACCGAAAAGCGCTGCGAGAGATGTTGATCACCGGCTCACTGGACTGTATCCAAATCACAAAAGCGCGACAGCGCTGATGCCCCAAGCGATGCGCGGTCGCCGAACCTCGGCCATCTGCAGCAGAAAAGGCCTTTTGGGAGGCGCCTGGAGCGAATAGGATCCGGGTTGGTAGGGATCGACAATTATGGGGCCCATTCGTTAGCTGTGCTGGACTGGGGGTGAGCGGTATGTCGTTTGTGATTGCCGAGCCAGAGATAGTGGTGGCCGCAGCGAAAGATTTAAGCAACATTGCCTCAACGCTCGATGCCGCCAACCTGGCGGCGGCGGGCCCTACGACCCGGGTGCTGGTCGCTGGAGCTGATGAGGTGTCGACTGCCATCGCGACTCTGTTTGGCGCACACGCCCAAGCATTTCAGACAGCCAGCGCCGAAGCGGCAGCTTTTCATGCCCAGCTTGCGCAGGCTTTGAGAGCAAGCGCAGCGTCGTATGCGAGTGCCGAGGCCGCCAACGCGTCGCCACTTCAGACCATCGAGCGCGATGTACTAGGCGCGATCAATGCCGTTGAGCAGGAAATTCAGCAGGCCCCCACGGCACTGACCACCGGATTCACCCGACTGGCCGATACCGTCTTCACCGGGATCTTCGGGTCGCCGGCTTATCCGCCGTTCTCGGCGACACAGTCGGGGACTTACACCGGGACACCGTCGCTGGCAACCAGATTTGAAGAGGCTGCGCTGTTACCGGTAAAGCCCTTCTTGGCCTTCTCCGGACTCGAAACTCAACTTGCAGTGCCGAATTCCCCATTTTTGTCGCTGTTTACCGGAAATAATCCACTATTAGGGTTGTTTATCGGCAACACCCCGCCTCAGTTGTTGTCGTTGCTGCTCGGAGAAACGGTCCAGCACACCACATACAACGGGATGAGCGTCGTGCAGATCTCGCCTGCTCATCCATCCGGTGACTACGTGGTTGCCATCCATGGTGGCGCGTTCATCTTCCCGCCCTCAATCTTTCACTGGCTTGATTACACAGTGATGGCCTACCAGACCGGCGCGACGCTTGAAGTGCCGATCTACCCGTTGCTGCAACAAGGAGGTACCGCCGGCACGGTTGTACCCCAAATGGCCGGCCTCATGTCCATGGAAATCGCTTCGCACGGGGCCCCTCACGTCAGCGTGATCGGTGACTCCGCGGGCGGCAACCTCGCACTAGCGGCCACCGAATACATGGTGGCCCACGGTGACCCCGTACCGGCGTCAATGGTTCTGCTGTCGCCATGGCTAAACCTGGCGATGACCAATCCGAATATCGCGCTCGTCCAGGATCCCCTGCTCCCCTTCGGGCCGGCGCAGGAACTCGGCAAGGTGTGGGCAGGCAATCTTCCGGTGAACAACCCCATGGTGAGTCCGCTGAATGGGTCGCTCGCCGGACTCCCGCACACAACTGTCTACTCGGGCAACCTGGACATACTTTCACCCGACGCGCTTGTCCTCCGGCAAGAAGCCGCAACCGCAGGGGCCCCCTTCAGCTTCGTACTGGCCAACGGCGAAATCCACGACTGGATTCTGCTAACCCCGGACGGCCCCCAATACTGGCCGCAGATCGACCAGGAACTCGGCATCTAAAGGGTTACCATGCTCGAGCTGACCTGAGGTTGTCGCGCCCGCGCGGATGGGAGCCCGCAGATGTCGTCGTATGTGATCGCGGCAACGGAGGCTTTGGCCGTGGCGTCCGGGGACTTGACCGGCATCCGGGAGGCGATTGGGGCGGCCAGCGCAGCAGCGGCGCCCTCGACGACGGGGATTGTCGCGGCGGCTGGCGATGAGGTGTCGGCGGCTATCGCGGGTCTTTTTGGCAGCTATGCGCAGGAGTTTCAGACGCTGAGCGCACAGACGACGCTGTTTCATGGCGAGTTCGTGCATGCGTTGCGCGCGGCGGGCTCCGCGTATGCGCACGCCGAAGCCTCCGCCGTCTCGCAGCTGCAGACGCTGGTGCAACAGGCCCAAAACCTGGGGGCTTCATTGGTCTATCGGCTGACGGGGCAGCCGCTGTTCGGTACAGGCGGTGCCAGCATCCCCGCCACCGGCCTGACTATTGACGGAGTGACCGGGGTCAAGGTGGGGTTCTCGCTCTTGAACATTCAGTCCGGCCCCGTTACCTATCCCGCCACCACACACTGGTACTTCCCCACGCAGGCCGACGGTTCGGTGCACGCCAACGGTGTCATCTATCTGCAGAACGGCTTCGGGGCATTGGGGTGGTTCTACAACCCGCTGGCCATCGCGCTGGCGGAGAGTACCGACAGCATCGTCGTCGTTCCCACCGTGTCGTCGATTCCTTTGCCGTTCGGCGCCTGGCTGAACGGCACCCAGATGCAACAAGGCGTCGCCGCATTGTTCCTGGGCAACGAGACAGCGCTGAACGTCAGCGCAACCCACGCCGGCTATCAGGGCAGGCTGCCGGTGGATTTCATCATGACCGGACACTCCGCCGGCGGCGGCCTGGCCACGATCGCCGCCGGCGATTACGTCGCGGACCTGGGAGCGAACACCGCCGACAATCACCTTCTCGGTGTGGTGATGTTCGACGGGGTCTCATCCAATTCCTCGACCTTCGCGACGTCGATAGCCAACCTGCAGGCGCTGAAGATCCCCGACTATGTGGTGGCCGCGCCGCCCCAGGCGTGGAACGCTTTCGGTGCCACCACGAATGAACTGATCGGTCTGTACCCGGGGCAGTTCGTCGGGGTCGAGCTCGTCAACGGCTCGCATGTCGACTCGATGCTGGGCGGAAAGCCCGTCATCGACTTCGTCCTCCAGGCGGTGACGAAGTTCTCCCCGCCCGGCAACACCGCGGCGGTGTACACCCTGTCCTCGGGCTGGATCAACGACATCTACGTCTGGGCGGGCCCGACCGGCCCGGTGTACGGCATCTACGGGCCCACCGGCGGCTACGAATCCCCCGGCGGCCAGCAGATCATCCTGGGTCAGGCCTCCGGGATCGTATTGCCTGCGTAACGACCGCCGCGGGGCAGCGATCTTGTTGCGCGGCATTTGCCTGTCAGTGGGGCGCAGGACTATTTCAACCTCAGACCGTGTTGCGCCATCAGGTAACGCGCGTCCCTCGAACCATTCACGAGCACGAAGAAGTTGAACCTATGAGCACGCAGCCATTGCACTTCAACGCTTTCATCTGGCCGAGCGGCTATCACGAAGCCGCGTGGCGCGTCGTCGACGGGGAAGTTGGCAACGTCCTTGGCCTGCCCTACTACACCGATATCGCGCGGATCGCCGAACGTGGCTTGATGGACTCGCTCTTCCTGGCCGACAACATCGCCATCGCCGAATACCGCGCCGCGTATCTCCCGCAAACGCAATTCGATCCGATCTCGGTGCTATCGGCGCTGGCCGCGGTCACCAATCGCATCGGACTGATCGGGACGGGCTCGACGACCTACAGCAAGCCCTGGGAACTCGCCCGCCGATTCGCCACACTGGATCATCTCAGCGGCGGTCGCGCCGGCTGGAACATCGTCACCACCGTCACACCGTTGGCTGCGGCGAACTTCGGTGAAAAGTTCCATCCTGAGCATGCCGACCGCTACTCACGCGCTCACGAATTCGTCGAGGCCGTCACGCGTGCTTGGGACAGCTGGGAGGACGACGCGGTCATCGGTGATCGTGAGCGCGGCGTGTGGGCAGACCGCGGCAAGCTGCACGCGCCGCGCTTCCACGGCCAGTATTACGACGTCGAAGGGATCCTGCCGTTTCCGCGCAGCCCCCAGGGGCACCCGGTGCTCGTCCAGGCAGGGCAGTCGGCAGACGGCGTCGGACTTGCCGCGCGATACGCCGAGGTGGTGTTCTCCGGGCCACCATCACTCGAGGCGGCGGTTGCCTTCCGGGCCGGTCTCCACGCGCAGGCCGCCGCCATTGGCCGCGAGCCCGAGCATGTGCTGGTCTTGCCCGCGTTGATGGTGACGTTGGGCGGCACCGTGGCCGAAGCTCAGGCACGGGCACAGCAACTCGAAGACCTGACAAGTCCAGAGTTCCGATGGCAAAACGCCCTATATACGGCCGGGCTCGACCCAGATGCTTTCGACCCGGACGCCCCGCTGCCCGCCACGCTCTGGACAGAGCAGTCGACACCGTCAAGCCGCGCAGAGCAGCTCTATGCGGCCGCGCGTGCGCGACCGGACGCTGCCTTACGCGAGGTCGCCCAGCAGGTGGCCGGCGGCGCAGCGGCGACGCATTTCATCGGCACGCCGGAGCAGCTGGCCGCTCACGTGATCGCGTGGCAGGACGCAGGCGCCGTTGACGGATTCACATTCATGGGATCGACACTGCCGCATGAGCTCACGGCGTTCGTCGATCATGTCGTGCCGATTCTGCAGCGCCGTGGCCGATACCGCACCGAGTACACCGGGAACACGTTGCGTGATCATCTTGGGCTTGAGCGGCCCGCCAAATAGATTTGGCGCACGTCACTCTCGAGCGAGCGTCGTTGCTTACTCTTGATCTGCAGTTGGTCAGTCCCGTCACCCCGGTTTAGCGGGTACCCGAACGAGAATGAGAGCTCCGCTGTTGTGCCGATTCGCGAGGAGGCGATCATGGCGACACCCCCTGAGGCCCAGGGTGTGATCCGCAGTCTCATTCCCGCCCGGATTGACCGGCTGCCGTGGTCGCCTTTTCATACGCGGATGGTGGTCGCGCTCGGTGTGGCCTGGATCCTCGATGGTCTAGAGATCACCGTGGCTAGCGCGGTGGCCGACACGCTCACCGAGCCCGAGACGCTCGGCCTGTCTTCGGCGGCGGTCGGGCTCGTCGCCACCGTGTACCTGGCCGGCGAGGTGGTCGGCGCGCTGTTCTTCGGACGCCTGTCGGACAAGCTCGGCCGACGCAACCTTTTCATGATCACTTTGGGTGTATACCTCGTGGGCAGCGGTCTCACCGCGTTGACCCTGGGCAATAGCGCGGGTTGGATCTTCTTCCTTTACGTCACCCGGTTTATCGCCGGCATGGGGATCGGCGGGGAATACGCTGCCATCAATTCAGCGATCGATGAGCTGATCCCGGCCCGCTTCCGGGGCCGAGTCGACATCGCAGTCAACGGCACGTACTGGGCCGGGGCGATCCTCGGCACACTTGGCACGTTCGTCTTGCTTAAAACGATCGACCTGAGCCTGGGTTGGCGGCTCGCTTTCCTGATCGGCCCGGTCCTCGGCCTCGTGATCCTGCTGGTGCGGCGCAACTTGCCGGAGAGCCCACGCTGGCAAGTCATGAACGGCCGCGTGGAGGCCGCCGAGCGCTCGATCTCCTACATCGAACACGAGGTGGAATCCACCGGTATCACGCTGCCCGCGGTCGACGACAGCAAAGCTATCGAGCTGCAACCCACCGCAAAAATCGGCTACCTTGCCCTGACGCGAGTCCTTTTCCGCGGCTACCCGAGCCGGTCGGTTCTGGGCGCCGTGCTCATGATCAGCCAGTCGTTCCTCTACAACGCGATCTTCTTCACCTACACACTGGTGCTCGGCAAGTTCTACGGGGTGGCCTCGGGGTCGGCACCGCTGTACCTGATCGCGTTCGCGATCGGGAACCTCGCGGGGCCGTTGACCCTGGGGCACTTCTTCGACACCATCGGCCGCAGGAAGATGATCGCGGGCACGTACCTGCTTTCCGGTTTCCTGTTAGCCGTGAGCGCGGTCTTGTTCGACGCCGGGGTGCTCAACGCAGTTACCCAGACCATTGTCTGGTGCGTCATATTCTATTTCGCGTCGGCCGGGGCCAGTGCTGCCTACCTCACCGTGAGCGAGATCTTTCCGCTGGAGGTTCGGGCGAAGGCGATCGCGGTATTCTTCGCCATCGCCCAGTGTTTCGGGGCCCTCGGTCCGGTCATCTACGGCGCGCTCATCGGCGATGGCGCCCAACGCTTCCCGTTGTTCCTGGGTTACTTGCTGGGCGCGGCGGTGATGATGGTCGGGGGACTTGTCGCCTGGTTCCTCGCGGTCGATGCCGAAGGCAAGTCGCTGGAAGACGTCGCGACCCCGCTGGCAGCCGCCGGCGCCAGCCGACGTACGGGCTCAGCCCGTACGGAGGGGGCACGGCGACGACGGTAGCATCCGCCGAGGGCCTTTCTGTTCTCAACCATCCAGGGCTAGTCAGTTGCCTCGCGCCTAGACCTTCGCCGGTTCGCCGATGACATGGTGGGCGGTGCCCAGCCTGTCCTTGGCCGCTTCGATGGTCCGGCGCACGCCTTCACGGACCGACACCTTGTTCGGACCCAAGAGCTCGACCATCTTGGTCGTGTCGGCCCAGATCGGCCAAGCCTTGCTGTTCTCCACGAAAGTCGGTTCCTTGCCCAGTATTTCGGCCGCTATCTCGCAATACTCTTGCGTCGTAACGGCTTCCGTCCCGCCGACGTTGACGATCTCCGCGCCCACCTTGGCGATGCCTGCTGCGGCGATGGTCTTCTCGACATAGTCGTCCTCGTACAACGGCGTGTGAACGTTGCGCACACCGGGGTATACGCTCACCGCCTCGCCACGAATCAGCTGATCGACGCGTTGCGTGACCCCCCCGCCGCGGGGACCGTAGAACGAGAAAATCCGCACCATTGTCACCGGCAACTCGTAGTCCACACTGAGATGCTTGAGCAGGAACTCTGCGGCGATCTTGCTGGCGGCGTAATTCTCGGCCGAGCCATGCAGGCCATAGGGATCGTCCTCGCGCAACGGACGTTCGCCCTGATACTCATACAGCGAACCGGTGCTGCCGTGCACGAACGCCTCGCAGTCCCGGTAGCGCCGCGCGAGGCGGCCTGTCGCACCCGCATTGACCTCATAGGCTTTCGGCTGCGGCGGCAGGACTGCGTAATTGATCACGACATCGACTGATTCCGGCAAAGGTGACAAGTCGGGATCGGCGAGGTCGAAGGCTATCGGATGGGCACCGGCGTCCTCAAGCATCCGCTTCTGCTCGGGGTCGGAGAACCTCGCGACGGCGAAGACCTCGTTCGACTTCGCCAGCTCGACGGCCACCGGAAACGCCACCACGCCACTTGCGCCGGTCACAAGCACCCGGCGTCCTGAAAGTTGTGTCACTAAGCTACCTTTCGTTGCATGTCGTGGCCCGCAACGTCTCGGGCGCCCGCCCGTCGGGCAAGGTAGTCGATTTGCAGCTGAATCGAGTAGAGGACCAGCGGCGGCAGGACGATGAACGGAAAGATCTCGGTGGCGAATTTGAACCACAGGCCGAACGCGCCCTGTCCCATGTCGCCGAAGCCGACACCCGCCTCGGACACCACATAGACGGCGGTCGTGCTCATCAGCACCGCGATTCCCGCGAACGCGAACCATAGGTAACGAACGCGGGACTCGGGCGGCAGGTCGGGTCGCATGAGCCGGGTCCAAGCGAAGAAGACCACCGTGCCGGTGACGACGCTGACGACCTCAAGGCCGAACGTCCACGGGTTGCCATTGGTGTATCGCGTGTCAGCAAGCCCGTACTGCCACCAAAACCACTTCCAGCCGGGATCCGTTGTCGGCGTCCACCAGCCGAGCCGGTAGCCGATCACGAAGACAAATTCATAGCTGACCTGGCTGCTCGCGGTGTAGGGCAGATAGAACATGGTCAGTTCTGCGGCTCTGTCGAGACGAGAACGGTGCTCCCCCGGCGCATCCCAGAGCATGACGAGGGGAACCAGGAGCACAGGGAGACCGAACAGCAGGTTGCCGATAACGTCGACGGTGAACGTGGGTTTGATGAGTCCGGTGGCGACGCCGACGGTCATCAGCGCGAACATGGCGCCTGCGAACATTCCGGTTGCTAAATAGATCCGCGCCCGGTGGGGCGCCCAGGGACGGGCCAGATTCGGCTCGGCTTGGTCCACCGTCGTCATTTTCGCCACACTCCTTTGTGCTGGCCGATTACATCGGGCTTCGCTTCTGTCTACCAGCGCAAACCCGGCCACGCGAGACTTTGGCCAAATTATTTCCCGAACAGGGAAAATTATCGTTTGCTAGCACTCGACGCCGCGAGTTGCTCCAACCCGGCGATCACCAAGTCGATGCTGAATTCGAGTTGGCCATTGTCGGAACCCCCACCTTCGCGGGCGGCAACCACCTGACGCAGCACCGGAAAGTCGTCGGCAGCTACGGACCTCAACGCGGTCGAAATGCCCGGAACGTCCGGGTGGACGGGATTCTCGGCCAAGCGCAGCGCGTCACGTCCAGCGGCATAGGCCAACTCGCTGATGAACGTCAACGCGCGGCCCGCCCCCTCGATGTCGAGTCCGGCATCGACCAGCGCTTGAAGGACACTTTCCACTGGATCGAGCGCGCCCAAACCTTCGGTCCCGGGCAGATGGATCGCGGTGGCCAAGGCACCCAGCTTGATGGTTGCGTCGCGCAACGCATGCACATAAGCGCGCACTACGTCGCGCCAGTCGCCACCGCCGGGTATCTTCACGCGGCGAAGCTCGGATTCGAATACATCCAGGACCACCAGCTGCCGCAGCCCGTCCCGGTCCCGGACGTGATAGTTGAGTGCCTTCGGGTCGACGCCCAGCACGTCGGCGACCTTCTGCATGGTCAAGGCTTCGGGCGATATTGTGCGCGCTGCGGCGAGTATGCGCTCACGGCTGATACGCGCCGGCCGGCCACGGGTGCGCGGTGCGACGACATCGCCACCGACACCGGCCACCTCGGCCGCTTCCCTGCCCACAGTCACGAGCCTAGGCGGATGTCACTGCCATCTAGGCCGAACGGCGGCGCAGCTACCAATTGCTCGGCGAGTAGTCCTTAAGGAAGCAGCCGTGCAAATCTTCCCCGGACTCCCCGCGGACGATTGGGTCATACACACGGGCGGCCCCGTCGACGAGGTCGAGCGGGGCATGGAAACCCTCGTCGGCAAGCCGCAGCTTTGTCGGGTGTGGACGCTCATCGGTGATCCAGCCCGTGTCGACGGCGGTCATGAGAATGCCGTCCTGGTGCAGCATCTCGGCGGCGCTGGTGCGGGTGAGCATGTTCAGGGCGGCCTTCGCCATGTTGGTGTGCGGATGCCCCGGGCCCTTGTATGCACGGCTGAACTGTCCCTCCATCGCAGACACATTCACGACGTACGCACGGCGAGCGGGCGAAGCGGCCATCGCCGGACGCAGGCGGCTCACCAGAATAAACGGCGCCGTCTGATTGCACAGCTGAACCTCGAGCAGCTCCATCGGATCGACCTCGTGCACGCGTTGGGTCCAACTGTTGACGGACGCGGTATCGGGCAGCAGGCCACCCGCGTCTATGGCAGTGCCCGCGGCGATCCGATCCGGAGACGCGCCTCGGGCGGCGAGGGCCAGTTCAGTCACCGCGTGCGGAGTGTGGTGCTCTGCGAGGCTGCCTGCAAGCGCCGCGGGATGGGCGTCGCTGACGCGGTCGAAAGTGATCACTTCGACTAGTTCCGAGACGAGTTCGGGCGCCGGCGTCCGCTCCGCCTCGACGAGCGCCGCGTAGGAGCCAGGAGCTCGGCGCACCGTCTGGGCGGCGTTGTTGATCAGGATGTCCAGCGGTCCCTGCGCGGCCACGGTGTCCGCGAGCGCGACGACCTGCGCTGGGTCGCGCAGGTCGATACCCACGATGCGTAGCCGGTGCAGCCAGTCGGCACTATCGGGCATCGTGGTAAACCGACGCACGGCGTCGTTCGGGAAGCGGGTGGTGATGGTCGTGTGGGCGCCGTCGCGAAGCAGTCGCAGCGCGATGTACATGCCGATCTTGGCGCGGCCACCGGTGAGCAGGGCGCTCCTGCCTTTGAGGTCGGCGCGAGCCTCGCGCTTGGCGCGGTTGAGCGCGGCGCACCCCGGGCAGAGTTGGTGGTAAAAGGCGTCGACCACCGTGTAGCGGTTCTTGCATATGTAGCAGGCGCGCGACCGGAGCAACGTGCCTGCGGTCGCACCAGCCGTTGTGGACACCAATGGCAGACCCCGAGTCTCGTCGTCGATACGGCCGGGCGCACCGGTGGCGGTCGCGGCGGTCACGACGCGGTCGGCGACCGCCACCGCGTCGCGTTTCGCATCGCGGCGGGCCTTCTTGACTGACTTGAATATGCTCGCGGTGGCCCGACGCACTGTGACGGCATCGGGATGCTCGGGCGGCAACGACTCGATGTCGGCCAGTACCTGTAAGCACGTGTTGAGCTTGTCCGGGTCGATCGCGTTCACGTTGGAAGAGTACGGCGTCATTCACGTACGGCGTCGCGACGCACTGCAATCCTCGGTCGTAATCGTCCTCACCGCGCCTAGGTGGTGTTGTCGACCATCGAGGCGCTAGGCGCGTCGTGCTCAACTAACTCAAGGTCGATTTCGTTGATGAATCCTCGTCCGGCTTGTTTTGCTCGGTACATGGCCCGGTCTGCCATAGCTAGAAGTCGAGCGTGATTGTCCACGCTGGCTGTGGTGACTCCGATGCTCGCTGAAATGCGGATGATGTGGTCGCCCAAGGGGTATGGGGCCATCAAGGCGTCAATGGTGCGCTGGGCGATGTGGACGGCTTCCTGCTGATCGCAGACGTTGGGGCAGTAAACCACAAACTCGTCGCCTCCGAGGCGGGCGGCAAAGTCTTCGTGGCGAATCGCCGTTTTAATCCGGGCGGCGACATCTCTGAGCACTTCGTCGCCAATCCTGTGACCGTAGGTGTCGTTGACAGCTTTGAAGTCGTCGATGTCGATGAAAAGCAACCCATTGCTAGCGTCAGGCTCGAGCTGCTGGCCTGCACGCTCAAGATGCTCGTCGAGGGCGATGCGATTGGCCAAGCCGGTCAGAGGATCGTGGAACGCCGCGTAAGCGAGCTGGTCTTGTGCGAGGCGGCTCTCGGTGATGTCTTGCAACTGGACCAGGAGGCGCCACGCGCCGCGACCGGCGCCGCCGTCACGGAGCACCACCACAGAGCGGTGTCCCCACATCCAAGTGTCGTTCCCGCGCAAGTAACGGCAGTCGGATGCGTGCACTGCCAGCTCGCCGGCCAGCAGCGCAGCGAATCCCTCGGTGCCGTCATCGTCGGGATGTATCAACTCTTGCAGACTGCGCCCGAGCAGCTGGCGGGACTCCCGTTGCAACGTTGCGCACAGTGCTGGATTTACCTGCTCGAACAGGCCATCGACATCGCACACGGCGATACCGATCGGGGAATTGTTCACCACCGACTGCACCAACTGCAGCGCCGTATCCCGGTCGTGCCGGGCGGCTACTCGCGCGGTCACATCCCGCCATGCGGTGCGCAGCTGCGACGGCTCGCCGTCGGCATCGCGCAGCACCTGCCCGACTACTTCCATCCACAGGTAGTTGCCATCGCGATGACGCACCCGAAGTACCCGCGGCGTAAGCGCCGATTCGCCATGCGCTGCCGGCTCGTATTCGATCTGCCGTGCTTTTTCCACGTCGTCGGGGTGGATGAATTCGTACGCGGTATGGCCGACAAGTTCTTCGGGCCCGCGACCCAATAACGTCCGCACCGCCGTTGATACCCACAGAAAAGTGGTGTCGGCGAGCTGCCACGCCGCGATGTCGGGGGCGTTTTGCACCAAGAACCGATACAGCCGCTCGGAGGCCGCCAACCGCAATTCGGTTGCCCGCTGACCGGTCATGATCGAAAAGCGTGAGACCACTGCCGTCGGCGCACCCCCGGTGGGACCTAACGGCACGCTATCGACAAGCAGCCACACATGCTCGCCGGCGGGGTCACGGCCTGGCCGGTGCACGCCCATCACGGAACCCCACACAGGTGAACCGGCTTCGATCGCGCGCATCGCGGGGTGGTCCTGCGCCCGCAGCGCCACCCCATCCTCGTCGACAGCGGCCCAGTGCGGGTCGCCGGAATCACGCCCCAACATCTGGGCGAGCGTCAACCCCAGTATGTTCTCCGCTGCCGGAGTCGCCGCCTCGATGACCCCGGCCGCAGACTGCACGACCAAACCCACCGCGTCGCTACCGTCGAGCGTCAACCCCGCCTCAGTCGCCGCCGCGATCGCACGACCCGAAACATCGCGATCCACCATCGTCAGACCCCCGCAAGAACCACCACGACAGGACTCACCACAACGCCACACGAACCGCGAAGGGTTTGGCGTCATCCGCCTCAACCATTGCGGTGAACCATCATGGTCGCACAATCGAGCAGTGGCTCGTAGGCACATGCATTTATCCCCGCTTAGGTCGCCATACAGCGCGTGAGACGCAGCGGCTGGGCGCCGAGCACCGCGCGAAGCCTTGGCCACCCGGTACCAAGCTTCTACCAGGAGATATGTGTCCTGAACTGCGGTTTCGCTCCGTCTCGGTCCAGTTCATTCGCGTCATCGGCCGCCCCTGCGCATCGAGTGCATGGCATGCTGATTGCTCAATGGGCAGCTTCGGGGCGGTAGGGGCATGGCTGCTGTTGGCCGCAGCCATCGTGATAGCAGTACTCATAGCGGTGGCCAGCGTGTCTCTGGCGAATCGCAAGCTCGGTCACATCGGGCCAGAACATAATTCGACACTGTCGCCCTTCATCACCGTTGTCGGGCTTGTTTACGGTGCTCTGCTGGGTTTCACCGTTGTCGTTGCATGGGAGCAATTCCACTCCGCCGAAGCGAATGCATCTCATGAGGCATCGACGCTCACCACGATGTACCGACAGACGGTCGCCATGCCGCAACCAGAGCAGACCCAGCTGCGCGGACTACTGCGCAAGTACGCGGCCGCGGTCGAAGGTCCGGAGTGGAACACGCAAGACAGCGGCGGCAGCAGCGACGCAGCCCGAGGCGCGATCACCGAGATGTATCGAGTCGTTGGCAGTGAGCAGTCCAGTATCGCGTCGAGCGCGATCAGCCGCGAATTTCTCGGCCAATTGACGGTGTTGGCATCCGACCGCAACACTCGGTTCCTCGACGCCGAACCACGGATCCCTCCGCTGTTGTGGTGCTCTCTGATCTTCGGCGCTGTGGTCCTGATAACGCTGACCGGCTTTCTGCGCCTGCACAGCAACCGTGGTCACATGGTCCTGTCAAGCGCGGTCGCCGTCCTCCTCGGTTTGCTGCTCTATCTCGTTTTCGTACTCGACCACCCCTTCGGCGAATTGGGCGTCACCTCGAAGCCGTTTGGCCACGCTCTAAAAGTATTCGACGTGATCGATAGCGACAGATGATCGACGCGATGACCCGGCACCGGTCCTGACCAGTACGTTCTCAGTGGAGCTGCCGGGAATCGAACCCGATACGATCAGCCCGTCCGACCTCCTTCCGAGGAGCAGCATCAGCCGAGGGCGCCTACGAGGGCATTCGTGCCAGCGACGACCGCCTCGAGTTGGGTCTGCGAGAGCGGGGCGAACAGTGCCGCCATCTGCGCAGCCGTCGCCGCTTCGGCCGCAGCCTTCTGGGCCTCGATCTCGGGGATGTATTCGACCATGTCTTCCTCGGTGAAACCGTGCCTCTTGAAGTTGTCGAGGTCTCGGTTTAACTGACAGGCAGTGGCAGGCGAGAGCCCGGCGGCCTTCACCGCTTCGGTGTGCACACCGAAGCGCAGCTCTCGCAACAGGATTGCTGCCCGGTAGGCCCGAGCGGCGGCCGTTGGCGGCGCTGGCGCTGAGCGGTAGCCATCGAAAAACGGCCAACAGCCCGAGGGGACCGTGGCGACGAGCGCGTTTACCGCGTCGGTGAACGCGCCGAGGGTGGCCGAATCCACTGCGGCAAAGGTGGCCTCGGCATAGTCGTCGGCGGAACCGAGGTGGGCCGTCGCGATCGCGTCTTCACTGGCCAGGCTGCGACCTCGTCTTATCACCGCGGCGATCATGCCGGGCTTGAAGAAGTAAAAGATAGCGTCGGCCGTCTCCGGGTCGACGCCACCGAGCACTGATGCCCGACCGGCAGCGTAGAGGGAGACGGCGTCGAGGCCGACGGCTTCGCTCCGGGCGACGGCTTGTTCGGAGAAGTTGAAGTTGCCCGCCACGTCCCCGAGCGGACCAGCAATGATCGAGCTTGCGGTGGTTGCGTCCATCGACCCAACCTAGCCAGGCTCCCCCAGCTGGTGACACCGGCCGATCTGCGGGAGACGGACGACATCACCTGGCCGACGCGTAATGAGAATAAGTTGCAGTCAGCCCAGGCAGCGATGACCTAGCTGAGGAAGGACGATCGCATGACAAATAAGGTTGCGACGCAAGTCCGGCGCGGGCAGCCGATTCGGCGCGGTCGAGGCGGATCGCGATGAAGACCATGGCCGTCACGATTTTTCACCGGGTCGCTGACCCCGAAGTTTTCGACGGGTGGATCGGCGACGTGCGATCCGCTGCCGAGGCTGCACCAGGATTCGTTGCGTTCGCTGCCTCGATCCGTCGCGACGCACCGCTGGACTGGGCGGTCGCGGTGACCTTCGAATCCGAGGACTCGCTCCACCAGTGGCTCGACGGGGCGACATGGAAGCATTTGGTGCGCGCCGCTGCGGCACGGGGATTTCTGCGGCTTTCTTCGGATTTGGTGATCATTGAAGGCGCGGTGATACCCACCGGTGTGGCGATTGTCTCCTCCAGCGTGTCTAGCGGTATGGAGGCCGACTTCCAGGCTGCCCATATCAAGCTGACGACAGCCGCCTCCCAATTCCCCGGCTATGAGGGCACGGCTCTCTTCCCGCCCGGCGCGCCGGGAAAATGGATGGCGCTGATCCGGTTTCGCACCGAACCCCAACTGTCAGCATGGCTACGGTCCCCGCAGCG
This sequence comes from uncultured Actinomycetota bacterium, assembly GCA_963762625.1. Classification (GTDB taxonomy): domain Bacteria; phylum Actinomycetota; class Actinomycetes; order Mycobacteriales; family Mycobacteriaceae; genus Mycobacterium. The sequence goes on along the minus strand of CAVXLB010000004.1, from coordinate 139,985 downwards.
CAACGAAGTGTTGCCGCCGGTGCGGTCGAGTCTGACGACAGATTTGTCGGTATTCGCCCAGACCACCCCGCTCGGCACCACCGTGCGCAACGTGGACGGGAAGGCGAAGATGACCCCGAGCTGGAAGACGGCGATGCTCCTGCTCATGGTGCTCTACCCCGTGGTGATGCTGCAGTCGCGGTTTGTGGCACCGGTGATCGGCAAGTTGGGTACCCAACCCTGGCTGTCAGTGTGGCTCGGTCAAATTCTCGGTGTGGCGTTGATGCAATGGTGGTTGATGCCCACGGTGTCGTCATGGTGCCGTCGCTGGCTCGACCCGGTCGACGGCGCCAGTCGGCGAATCAGCCTGCGCGGTGCCGTAGTAGCAGTGATCGTCTACGCCGCGTCGTTAACCGCCTTCGCGACCGTCGACGTGCTGCAGTACTGGCACTGACGTCTGGGTCTCAATCCGCGCGAACCGACGTAAGGTCGAGAACGTGATTAGCGGGTTGGCCCACACCGGGGTGTGTGTTCCCGATTGTGAGGCCGCTGCGGCGGTCTACCGAGACGTATTGGGCCTGCGCCTGCTGTGCACGCCGCCCGAGGTACGTGAAGGAAACGAGCAGCGCGTCGCCACCGCCCTGACCGACCACGGATTTTCGCATGTCGGGCTGATCTGTGAGGGTCTCGACGCCATACGAGCAGCGAGCAAGGGAGTGCGGTTCTTCGTCGCAGTTCACGCGCGAGGACTAGATGACTGACCCGACGCAGCCGGACCTTGGCTTCTACTTCGACGCGATATCGACGCCGCTCAGCACGGTGTCGAGGCAGTACCACTCCGATGGCCGCTTCGAGGCGATTGCGACATTGGTGGAATCCATTTCCGAAGAGTGGCAGTGGAACAACGAGCAGGCGGTTACCGACCTCGACAGGTTGGGGCCGATGCTGGCGGAAGTGCAGTCCAGTCACCCAACCGACTCGAATGTCAACACCGTCGTGCTGTTCTATCTGGCGCTTCTGGATGTTCGAAACGGTCCGTGGTATACGCCCAGCAAAGTTCCGCCGACGCCGAAAGCCGTACCGCCGCCCGCGAAGCTGACTGTGTTCGACGTCGCGGGCACTTCTGCGCTAGCAGTGCTCACCGCAGGGCGGGCGGGTTCGCCGACGACGTCGACGGCCCCAGCGTGGAAGTTGGCGCAGTTGACCAAACCGAGTCTTGTTAGGGTCAAGGAGGTTCCGTACCCGGCGTGCGTGCCGTTCAATGCCAGCTACCAGACGGGCGTGGCGACGCTGATGAACATGATCAGCCAAACACCGGGCAAGTTCGCGATGGTCGGCACGTCGCAGGGCGCGATGGTTATCGCCGCTGTCTACGAAGAGATTTGGAAACCCAACGGCAAGCTGCATTCGCGCAACGGTGACTTTCTACAGGGCATTACATACGGTAACCCGTGCAGGCAAGCGGGATCCGTCCCGCCCGGCTGCGTGGACCCCGGCGGCCATGGCATCAATGTCAACTCCTGGCTGCAGTCCGGTGTCGACAAACGCTGGTGGGATTTCGCCAATGCCGGTGATCCGGCGGCGTGTAACGGCGGGGGCCCGTGGACCGTCGACGGAATCACTTACGATTACAGCGGTTTGAACGGTTCGTGGACGGCGTCACTGTTTGCGGAGATGTGCAAGAATTTCGGCGGCGATCTTGCGGCCTTGATCGGCCGGTTGCAGAATCCGCCGTACAACGTCGCGGCGCTGGCAATTTCGCTATTTGAGGTGCTGACTGGCGCGACTGTCGGGCCGCACGCGACCTACGGCCAGACGAAGCCGATTATTGGTAATCCGTCAACGTGCGCCGAGCTGGCGGCTCAGCAGCTTATGACTATCGCGGTATCGCTGCCATGAATCCAAAAGGGCCGCACTCGCTGACGAGCTCCTCCGACGACCCCGATTACCCGGCACAGCTCGCCCGCATACTCAGCGAGGTCGGCCGAGTGGACGAGGCCGGTGAGTGGCGGGCCCGGGCTGCGGCACGCTACGACGAACTGGTCGCGCGGCATCCCGACGCCTTCGCCGACCACGCCGCGGAATTTTGGCTCGATGCGGGTGCCGACCCGCATCGGGCACTAGCGCTGGCGCGCAGGAATCTCGAGGTCCGCCAGACACCACGTGCGCACGAACTCTTCTCTCGTGCCGCGCGTGCCGTTGACCGTGCTCGGGCCGGGACATAGGCATGGCGGACGTCATCGTTATTGGTGCCGGACCGGCCGGTGTTTTCGCCGCGTACCGCGCCGCCGTCCTGGGTGCCAACACGACCCTGATCGCCCGCGACGAATTTGGCGGCATGGGGGCTAATGACGGACCGGTGCCGGTTCGGACGCTGGCTCACGCTGTCCGGCTGCTCCGGGAGGCGTCCCAGCTCAGTCGGTACGGCATCGCCGTGAGCGAACCGGTCCTTTCGTATCCCCGCTTGTTGGCGCGCGTCCGCGAGGTCGTCGACGACGTGCGGGCGCATTCGCTTCGGCGCGAGTACATCGAGCAGCTGGGTGTGACGATCCACGAAAAGGCCGGTACCGCGCGCTTCGTCGATCCGCACACGATCGAAACCGGCAGTGGGTTACGACTGCAGGCCGACAGAATCATCATCTGTGCCGGCGGCACCAGCCGACGGCTGCCAATCCCCGGCTTCGAGCTGACCGCCACCCACAGCGATGCCTGGGGCCTCACCGCGGTCCCACCGTCGATGCTGGTCGTGGGCGGAGGAGCGACCGGGGTGCAGGTCGCCTCGATCTTCAACGCTTTCGGCTCACGGGTGCAGCTCTTCCAAGCCGGCCCGCGCATCCTGACGACCGAGGACGAAGACGTCTCGGCGGCAGTCGCGGCCGCCTTCCGCGAATCCGGCATCGTGGTGCGCGAGAACTTCGGCACAATCGAAGCCTTCGAGAAAACGCCCGGCGGCGTACGGATGGTGTTTTCGAAGGATGGCAGACGCGACAGCGCAGAGGCCGCAATCGCGGTTGTCGCGGTCGGCTGGGTTGCCGATAGCGCCGGACTGGGGTTGGCGAAGGCCGGCGTAGAGACCGATCCGCGGGGTTACGTACGCGTCGACTCCTATCTCCGCACCACCGCACCGCACGTCTTCGCGGCGGGCGACATCACCGGCCGCCTGATGCTGGTTCCGCAGGCCATACATGACGGATTGGTAGCGGCCACCAACGCCGTCCGCGGCGCGACGACCACGCTTGCGGATCAAGTAAGTCCAATCGGCAGCTTCACCAACCCCGAGTATGCGCAGGTCGGACTCACCGAGGCGAAAGCCCGAGAATCGCACGATGTGGTCGTAACGACGATTCACTTCGACGAGACCACCCGTACCATCATTGATGGCCGGACCACCGGGTTCTGCAAGCTGATCGTCGACCGCGCCACCTGCACGATCCTGGGCTGCCATGTCGTGGGCGAACGGGCCGTCGAGATTGTTCAGGTGGTGGCCATAGTCATCGCGGCGCGGATGCGGGTGGACGACCTAGCCCGCGTTCCGCTCTCGTTTCCAACCTATGCAGGAATTCTCGGGCGCGCGGCATATCGTGCGGCCGAGCAGCTGAACCTGGACGCGGGCGGCCAGCTGTACCCGATGGAGGGCTGAGGAGACCTGCCACGTGCCGTGTGCGTTCACCGGAACCGCGAGCCGGTGCGGCTTTCGATGCGCCGATGCTCTGCGGCGGCTGCGGAATTTTCCGTCCAAAAGAGAGACAATCACCGCCATGGACCCCGAACCACCACCCCCGGCCGCGCCGAAACCGCCGCGGGTGCACGTTACGCCCGAGGACTTGGACACGTTCGGCGACGAGGATCTGATGCGGCGGGCGTCGAACGACGACTGGCTGCGCGACGAGGCACCACCACACCACCGCCCGTAGCACCCCGCGCCGATCACGCCCCTGCCCGCAGGCAGCCCCGCGGCTGGCGGTTTCATCGTTATCGTGACCTCCATGGAGGCACGCTCCCCGGACCAGTCCGACGAAAGCCCGAACTTCGTCAGCCGACGTCAGCTGCTCCATTTCGCCGGCGGCGCGGGCCTAGCGAGCACCCTCGCAGCCTGCTCCGACAGGCCTCTCGCGGGCGCTTCACCGGATCCGACCAGCACCGCGACACCCGAGGCCACTGCCATACCCCCGCCCGGCCCGACTGCTACGTCGGCCGAGTTTCTGTGCCGCGATGCGTGGGGTGCCCAACCTGCCCGGCCCGGAGGCAGGCTCCACACCATAACCCGGATGACTCTGCACCACGAGGCCGTGGTGCTCGGCGACAACCGCAATGCCCCGGCGCGCTTCCGCCAGGACCAGCACTACCACCAAGACCAGCTGGGATGGATCGACATCGCGTACCACGTCGGCGTCGACCGCAACGGCAACATCTATGAACTGCGGAGCACCAAGATTGCCGGCGACACCGCAACGGACTACGACACCACGGGCCATTTCCTTGTGCTCTGCGAAGGCGACTTCGATCAAGAGGTTGTGTCGGAGGCTCAGCTGCGCGGAGCCGCCCTCGCATTCGCATGGGCCGCCCAGAACTTTAACGTCGCGACCGACACCTTGGCGGGCCATCGGGACCTAGCCCAAACTTCGTGCCCCGGTTCAAACTTGTATGCCCACCTCTCCTCAGGTGACTTGAAACATCGCATCACCGACCTGCTGACCGTGGGCAAGGTCGACCTCCGGCCCTTTTGCGGACCCGAAGCCGCGGCAAGAGTTGCGGCCATCGAAGCGGGCAATTGACCAGTGCTTACTTAGAGGATCCGCCGGGAATCGAACCCGCCCCCAAAAATCGCTACGAGCTGCAGAAACACGGATTTTGAGTAGTTGAACTTCCGCCGTGCCGCTGCGGCCACGTCGTCGGAACGCGCTACGCATCCCTTACCGCAGCCTGGGCGAATTGGACGAATTCTGCGATCAGCGGGGCGCGACGTGTCGCCACCCACGCCAGCCGCACTTCGCTCGGTGGGATGTCGGTAATCGGCGTCCAGCCGACGTCGGGGCGTTGGTAGTAGGTGGCCGTCGATTCGGGCAGCACACTGAAACCGCGTCCCGCCGCGACATGTTCGAGCTTCTCCTCGACGCTGCGCGCCTGGGTTGTCTCCGCGGCCCGCCGCGGATTGTGCATTTCTGTTGCGACGGAACGCCATTCGGGTACGGCATCGGGGTGCTGGAGTAGGTGCTCGTCGGCGAGGTCGTGAAGGCTGACGGCCTCCTTGCCGGCGAGTCGGTGAGCGGCAGGCACCACAGCCACGCGCGGCTCGCTGAAAAGTGCCGATGTCCGCAGCCCGGCCAGGTCGACAGGCATACGGATGTATCCGATGTCGGCGCGGCCGTCGTGCAGGACGGTGACCTGGTCGGTCCACGTGGTCCGCAACACCTCGACGGTGAGGTCGGGATGGGCGGCGCTCAGCGCGAGCACCGGCTCGGTCACTGTCAGACCGGGCATGAACCCGACGGTGAACGTCGAGGTCGCCCGGGCCGCCTGGGCGACGCGGCGCCGGGCGGCGTCGGCCCCGGCCAGTAGCAGCGGCGCATCAGCCAACAACTGGGTGCCAGCCCGGGTCAGCTGGGTGCCGCTGCTGTCGCGGACGAACAACTGGGCGTGTAGCTCGCGTTCCAGCGCTCGGATCTGTCGAGACAGCACGGGCTGGGCGATGTGCAGGCGCTCGGCCGCACGGCCGAAGTTCAAAACTTCGGCGACCGCGACGAAGTAGCGCACCTTGCGCAGGTCAAGATCCATATCGCCTCCCACGGCAACTGATACCTCCAGGGTATTGCATACGACGTAAAAGGTGTTGGACCTGCGGTTTTGGCGCTGGCAGGCTCGAAGTCGAGACCACTGAACGCAGGGAGCACACATGAAGGTTTTGATCACCGGTGGGTCGGGCTACCTCGGCCAAGCCACCATCGGCGCTCTGCAAAGACATGGGCACCAGGCCGTCGCATTGGCACGCAGCGACGACGCCGTCCGAGTTGTCACGGATCTCGGTGCCACCGTCGTGCGAGGTGGCCTCACCGACCTCGACGTACTTCACAAGACGGCGATAGACGTTGACGCCGCGATTCACCTCGCGCAGGACTACGGTCCTGACACCGCGGTAGTCGACCTGGCCGCAGGCACCGCAATCCAGGACGGTCTCGGCTCAAGGCCATATATACATACCGGTGGTGTCTGGGTGTACGGGAACACCGACGGTGTCGTCGACGAGACAGCGCCGCAAGCGCCCCCGCCGGTCACGTCGTGGCGCGGCGACAACGAACGCCGCATTCTTGAGCGGACCGCCGGCGGTGGGCATCCCGTTCTCGTGATGCCTGGCGTCGTCTACGGCCACGGCGGCGGCCTCATCGGCCGATTCATCGGGGCGCCGGGACGCTCCGGAGCCGCCCACTACATCGGCGCCGGCGACAACCGTTGGGCGGTAGTCCACGTCGAGGACATCGCCGAACTGTACGTCGCGGCGCTTGCGAGCCCGGCGGGCGGCGTCTACGCCGGCGTTGACGACAGCCAATCACCGACCATGCGCCAGATCGCCGAGGCGGTCAGCGTCGCCGCCGGACAGTCCGGTACCGCCAGTTCGATCACGATGGAACAGGCTCGACACGAATTCGGCCCGCTCGCCGACGCATTCGCTCTCGACCAGCGCGTCACCGCCGCCCACGCCCACCGGGTCCTCGGCTGGACACCAGCCACGCGCGATGTCCTGGCCGAGCTAGCCACCGACGGCTGACGGTCAGGTAGTTGATCTGCAGGTGGAGCACGAAGAGCACGAAGAGCACAGACTAGGTGCTTACACCATTCGACCCAATGGGCTGGAAGTCGTCTGCATGGTCGGCCTTTTGCGAGACTCGTAATCAGGGCGCGATACCGAGTTCCTGGTCGATCTGCGGCCAGTATTGGGTGCCCCACGGGGTGAGCAGAACCCAGTCGTGAATTTGGCCGTTAGCGACCACGAAGCTCATCGGGGCCCCTTGGGCTATGGCTTCTTGCCGGAGGACGAGCGCCGATGGTTCGAGTGAATCCGCTGTGCCCGTGTAGACGTACGTGTGCGGAAGCCCGGTAAGTGACCCATTCACCGGACTTACCAGAGGGTTGGTCACAGAAAGATTGCCTGCCCACACCTTGCCGATCTGCCCCCCGGTCGACTGTAGGTCTAGCCACGGGGACAGCAACACCAGGGACGAGGGTATGGCCTGATGGTTAGCCACCAACAACTCAGTGGCCGCCAGCGCGAGGTTGCCGCCCGAAGAGTCGCCGATCACGCTGACGTGCGAGGGCCCGTGTGCAGCGATTTGCGAGGAGATGAGCCCGGCCATCTGGGTTACGACTGGACCGGCGGTACCTCCTTGCTGCAGCAACGGGTAAATCGGCACTTCGAAGGTCGCACCGGTCTGATAGGCGGTCACCGCGTAATTGATCCAGTGGAAGAAAGAGGGCGGAAAGATGAACGCGCCACCGTGGATGGCAACCACGTAATCGCCGGTTGGGTGCGCCGGCGTGATCTGCACGACGCTCATCCCGTCATATGTGGTGTGCTGGACCGTTTCTCCGAGCAGCAACGGCAACAATTTTGGCGGGGTGTTGCCGATAAACAGCCCAAATAGCGGGTTGTTGCCGGTCAACAGCGCTAAGAGTGGAGAACCTGGGTTTGCGAGTAGGAAATTGGCTTCGTTGCTGATTCCGGCGACCAGTGTCGTGGGGATCTGCTGAATTTCCTGCTGAACACCGAGCACCGCCTTCTCAAGGACGGCCAAAGGCGAAGCGTTGGCCGCCTCAGCGGCCGCATATGTACTGGACGCGCCGGTCAGTGCCTGCACGAACTCGGCATGAAAAGCCGCCGCCTGTGCGCTAAGAGCTTGATAGCCCCGGCCGTGGGCGGAAAACAAAGCCGCGATCGCCGCTGACACCTCGTCCTCGGCCGCGGCTAGTACCCCTGTAGTGGTATCCGCCACGGCCTGGTTTGCCGTCGCGACCACCGAACCAATCGACGCCACGTCCGTGGCGGCAGCAGACATCATCTCAGGCAACGCAACAACATACGACACCGCGCAACTCCCACCGTCTCACGGCAACCTCCCGAGTTGCCAGCCATTACCGATCGCCAAGTAGCACGGAGCTTATGCCCACGCCGTCGAGTCGGATAGCAGTTCGCAAAAACTGTAGACGCGAGATGGGCGAGAGAACATCGCGCTAAAGGCACCGATCCATCAGCCGGCGCAACGCTCAGCCCGCCGGTGCCGTCTGCGGCGGCACCTTTAAGACTATGACCAGCAATTTCTTAGCGGAGCTGCCGGGAATCGAAACCAGCCCAGAAATGGCTGCGAACCGCGATAACACCGAATTTGGCTACGCGAAACGACGCGAAACAACGTCTCACGACCTGCGGATCCGCCGAAGGCGTTGATGGCATCAACGGTCTTCCCCACCATGACCGCCCGGAATGACAGAGAACAGCCCGGAACGCATGTTGAGCTACGCGGCACAGTCGAACCGATCCTCGGCGGCGGAACCGCGGTTCACCGAGCTAGTTCTTCTGCGGGTGGACACCGAAAGTCCAGTGCGGCGCGCCACGCAGTGAGGTGACGGGCGGCAGTCGTACCGTTCCGCATGGGGAGGAAAAACCCGACGCCAACCACGTTGTTCGACCGCTACGAGCGCGACAACGACGGCTATAAAAAGCAGCCCGGTGCCTTGGCATCACGGATCTGGTCCTTCACCCGGGCGTGGTGGCGGTGGTGTTGGCGGTGGCGCAGCTTGAGGTAGCCGAGCTGGCCCGGGGCAGGTGAGGTGGCGAATACAACCACAGTTGAGGCCGACATAACATCCCATAATGGGACGTACGGGGAAGGCGCCGCCGGTGGGACCCCCGGGAGTTGCTGCGGCTGGGGGTGCTAGCGTCACGCTGGACGAAGTGGTCGTGGTCGGGATCGTAGTAGTCGTGCTGGTTGACGACTTGCCGCCGCCAGCGGCGCAACCGACCACTAAAACAAGAATGGTTGCGCCACCGCACACCGCGATCGCCCTCGCAGAGCCAGATTTAATCTGACTTCCCCTTCCTGCTGCGCGAGAACCGTTTTGGTGGTTCTGCCGAAGTCGATGCATTTGCATACATAGTCGTCAGCCGTAGGTGAAGGAGTAGGCCTGCAATCCATTCGACAGCCCTACCTCAAGGTGCCCGTTGCCGCCGGCGTCGTCCGAGACGATTTGGTGCATGTTGGGGGGTCCGGTCACGGAGATTCGTTTGGCCTCACCGTCTCTGGTCACAGTGAGTGTGCCGGTGCCGCCGACCACCAGGTAGACGTTGCGGGCGTGGTAGTTGAGCGCGATCGTGTCGTCGCCGTCCTCAGCGGACGCGGCTTGGGCATCCAGGGTCCACCGGCCACGAAGGGCGAAAGCGTCGGCTGGGAGTTTGGCGGGATAGTCGAACGTGGCGGTGCCCTGTTTGTAGGCTCCCGGGCCGCCGTAGTTGACTGCCGTTCGAGTGCCGAGGTAGGTCTCCGGGGTCAGCGATGACGTCGGTGTTGTGTCGGGCGCATCGACGGCCGGCGGCAGGCTGACATTCTTGTCCGTCTGCGAAAGCAGCTGCCGAATCAGGTGTTCGGTGACGTCGTAGTCGCCTTCGCCAAACTTGATATGACGGACTGTGCCGTTGGTATCGATGAGGTAGTGGGCCGGCCAATACTGGTTGCGGTAGTTGGTCCAGGTCGCATAGTCGTTGTCCAACGCGACGGGATAGGTGATCCCGAATTCGGCGGCGGCGGTCGCAACGTTACCTTTGTCGTGCTCGAAGGCGTACTCCGGCGTGTGGACACCGATAACGTCGAATCCCTTATCGCGGTATGCGTTGTACCAGCCGACGACGTGGGGGATGCTGCGCTGGCAGTTGATACATGAGTAGGCCCAGAAGTCGATCAGGACCACCTTGCCGTGCAGTGACTTCAGGTCGACCGATGCTGCGCCCGATGTGTTGAGCCAGTGGGCGATCCCTCTGATGTCCGGTGCGGTGCCACAGTTTTCGAGTTTGGTCGCGCCATCCGTACAGTTGGACAACGCGGCGTTCTGGTCATTGACCATGCCGCCCAAGTTGAGCTGGCGACGGACCTCGTCCCCGCCGCCCAGTTTCTGCTGGAAGGACATGGTGTAGTCGGGAATTGCCCGTTGTAAGGCCGCGGGCAGGTTGAACACCAGCGCCACGGCTAACAGGATGGTGACGACGCCTGCGGCGATGCGGATCTCGCGTTGCCGGCGGCGGAACGCGCGTACTCGCTCGGCCACCCGCCGGCCGGCGAGTGCGAAGATCAGCAGCGGCACCACCGCGCCGACGGCGAAGGATAATGTCAATACGATCGTGGGTAACCCGATTGTGCCTGTTGCGCCTGCCAGGACGATAGCGGCCAGCACTGGCCCCGCGCACGGCACGTACAGCACGCCGAGCGTGAGCCCCAGCCCGAAACCGCTGCTGCCCGAGCCGAATTGCTTCTGTGGCAGCCAAGAGAACGGCTTCTCCAGCAGCGCCTCAAAAGGTGGGAAGATCAATCCCACGCCAATCGCGACGAGGGCGACTAATCCCAACCACCGGATGGCGTCCTGCGGCAGGTGCAGCAACGACAGCAACGCGGATCCGGCCAAGGTGACCGCGCTGAAACTGACCACCAGACCCGCGATCACGAGATATGGCCGCAGCGACTCGGCGCGTGAGAGTTTGGCCGGCGGCGGGCCGACTGTCCCCACCGCAGCGGGTACCCCCGCTGCGGCCCGGGCACTCTGAGCGCCGGACATGAGGATCACCGGAAGCACCGGCAAGATGCACGGCGAGATGCCGGTGATCAGCCCGCCGACAAGGCCGATAGCGATGAGTGTCAACATGTCGATCGGTGAACCCCTCCCCGGCTAGGTCGATCCGAACAACGATGACTCACAGGGTCGTTGACTTGTCCCCGATCGGATACGCCTGTCCCTTCGCGCGCTACCGCCGCAGCGCTGCGGTCACCGGTGCCCACCTCAGTTGCTGCTGACGTCGACGAGAGCCGGCTGTTCGCGATACAGATCCGGGAATTGACGCATGAGGTTGTCGAGCTTGGGCATGTCGTTGATGGCGATATAGGGATAGGACGGGTTGGAGTTCATGAAATCTTGATGATGTGCCTCGGCGGGAACGAATTCGGGTGCATTCTCGATGCGGGTGACGACCGGGGCACCGAAGACTTTGGCATCGTTGAGCTGAGCGATATAGGTCTGAGCGACCCTTTTCTGCGGGTCATTCTCCGGGAAGATGGCCGACCGGTATTGGGCTCCCACATCGGGTCCCTGCCTGTCGAGTTGGGTCGGGTCGTGCACGACGGAGAAGTAGATCCGCAACAGTTGTCCATAGGTGATTTGGGAAGGGTCGTAGGTGATCTCCACCGACTCCGCGTGCCCGGTCGTGCCGGTGCTCACCAAGTCGTAGTGTGCGGTCGTTTCGGTGCCACCCGCGTACCCAGACACCGCCCGTTGGACTCCTTTGACGTGTTCGAAGACACCCTGCACACCCCAAAAGCATCCACCAGCGAGCACCGCAGTCTCGTGGGCCCCGGGGGTTCCCACAGGCTCATCCACAGCGGGCCCGGGAATGTTCGCTGCGGGCGCGGCACTGCCCAGATCAGAGAAAAGTCTTGCGCAGGATGTGATTTCGAGACTGACCGCGCACAGAATCACAGCCAGCCGTATCAGGTTGGTTCTCAACGATATCCGCATGATGCCCCCGCTCAGTGTCTATGCCAGCTCTACTGCCTTCAGGCTAGTCGCGACCGGCGGTCCAAATTCTTACGAAACAATGGCGCCCGAATCCCCCCGGCCACCGGCCGGAGCTTCTTACCGAACCATGACGAAATGGCGTTGACGATGACTCGGCGCCGCACGCGGCGATACGGTGATGGAGGTGGATGATCTCCCTGTAAGCCGAAGGTATGAGTGAGATGGATGTGACGAGACGGCGCTTTCTCAGCGCCGCAAGTGTGACCGCGCTGTCGGTGGTCGCGGTAAGCGCCTGCGCCCCGAGCGCGATGTCGTCGTTGCCCGACACGCACTTTGCTGTCACCCATACCGACGCCGAGTGGCGGAAGCTTCTGACAGTGGCCCAATACAGCGTGCTGCGCGAGGCGGGCACCGAAGATCCGTACAGTAGTCCGCTCAACGACGAACACCGTCACGGCGTGTTCAGTTGTGCTGGCTGCGCGCTATACCTCTACTCGTCGGATACTAAGTTCGACAGCGGCACCGGCTGGCCGAGTTTCTGGAAAGCCCTGGACAACGCCGTGTTAGAGCGGCCCGACTCCGGCCTGGTCACGACACGCACCGAAGTTCTCTGCAACCGGTGCGGAAGCCACCTCGGCCACGTATTCAACGACGGACCGCAGCCGACCGGCCTGCGATACTGCATGAACGGCGTCGCCATGGCCTTCACGGCGCTGTGACCGGACGGGCGTGACGTCCTCACGCGACCTATTGCATGCGCTCCGCCAAACGTTTTACTAGCAATGCTTTTCGTGAACGCGCGACATCAGACCAAGCTGAGCCGGAACAACCTGCGCGGCAGCTATCGAAGTGATTATCCGCCGGTATTTTTGTGCCGGCCGGCGTCGAAAAACAACTTTCGCAGGCGCGCACGATCGGGTCCCATTTTGAGAACTCGCAAAATCGGCTTCTCGCAGTGCCCCAACGTATCCCAGCCCGCCTGACGAAGCAATGGGAACCGGGATGAGGGAATTCGCGGGCGCCGGCCTTGAAGGACCTACCGGGAATCAGCCAGCGTAATTATGACGTAGCAATGACGAAAGCGTCGAGCGTCACCAAGTCCTCCATTTGCTTTGTAGCGTGGGCATTGTCAACCACAGAACGCGCGATCCCGCGCGAAGCGAAAGGTAAACCACATGCGATCCACCGCGTTAACGGGCGCAGCTCTGCTCACGATTGCCGTAGCCCTGGCGGCCTGCAGCACCTCGAACGAGGCACACCCAGGGCCTGCGATGTCGCCGTCAACGACGGCCCCGGCGATGTCACAGTCGTCGGCTTCAGGTGCGGCAAGTGCGCGAACGGGGACCTTCGGGGGTCTCAATGACAAGCACGTCGCGGGAACCGCCACTGTGACAGTTGCCCAAATCGTGCTGTCGGGCTTCTCTTCCGACGCTGGGCCGGACTTGCACATCTATCTCACCAACGGCACGGACGAAAACGCTGTGGCTGCGGGCAAGGAGCTCGGCAGTATTGCGTTTGACAAAAGTTCTCAGACCTTTTCGACCAACGGGGCGGACTCGTCGAAATACACCACCGTCGTGATCCACTGCGATAAGGCAAAGGCCGTGTTCGGCGCCGCCGGCCTGACATGAAGCCGCAGGTCAAGCCGACCAGCCTCGTCGCGTCGATCTTTTTCGGCGCGGCGAGGGTCGCCCTTGGCGTCCTGTGGTTGCACGAGGGCATTTTCAAGTACACCGCACACTTCGGCCGCGCAGACATCCTCCTTGTCGCGGGCAGCGCGAAGTCCAACAACCGGGTATCTGAGTACTTCGGCGCGTTCGCCGCACGCATACTCGGTACCTGGCCGGGCCTGTTCGGTTTCGTGATTCCGCTACTCGAGACTGCGCTGGGCGTCGCACTGGTAATCGGGGTGCTCAGCCTTCCCGCGGCCCTGGCATCGCTACTGATGCTCATGACCTATTGGAGTTCTGACCAGCTCATCGCGCAGTATCCCATCATGGGACTTTTGTCGGCAATCGTGATTGCGTGGTCCGCCTGGGCCGCGCGGCTGTCGGCGACATCGCTCGTCGTGTCAGTTCTGAACCGAAAACGGATTGCTGCACAGCTGATCTCGGGGCCACTGCGACGCTGGCTGTAGCAAGACGACGCCTATCATCGCGGCACCCACTGCCCCGCCTCGGCAATCCCCGAAAATGTTCTGCCGCCGGGCCGGTACTTCACACCTAATTCCGGAAACCGCGTGAACCCCCATCCAGAAAGCGGCGGCGACGGCGCCAGCCGGCCACCAGTTGGTCAGAATCCAACTAGCGACCAACAGGCCAATCGCGACAAGTTCATGACGCCGCAGCTGATGATCGCGCCTCGGGTCTAGTGTCAGGTGGTGTGAGCCGGATCTTGATTGCCGACGACGATCCCATCGTCCGGGATGTGCTGCGAAGGTATCTGGAACGCGACGGGCACGACGTGTCGATCGCGCGCGACGGCAACGAGGCGCTGCAGCTACTGGGAACCGAACGCGTCGACGTCGCCATCCTCGACGTGATGATGCCAGGCCCGGATGGAATGACGTTGTGCCGCAGTATGCGTCGCGGGGACAGCTACGCGGTGCCGGTGATCTTGCTGACAGCGCTGGGGGAAGAGGACGACCGCATCGCCGGATTGGAGGCCGGTGCCGACGACTATGTGACGAAGCCGTTCAGTCCACGTGAACTGGTGCTTCGGGTCCGATCGGTATTGCGCCGCGCCCCGTCGACGGCCAATGATCTACCGTTGGAACTGAGCGCCGGCTCGCTGCGGGTCTTGACGGCGGCCCGCGCAGTGACGGTCGATGACCGGCCCGTCAGCCTGACCAGCCGGGAGTTCGAATTGCTAACGTTCCTGCTGACCCATACCGACACCGTGTATTCCCGCCAGGAACTGCTGAAACTTGTGTGGCGGTGGGATTTCGGTGATCTGTCGACCGTCACCGTGCACATCAAGCGGCTGCGCTCCAAGCTGGGCGACGCCCACCGGGTGCAGACCGTCTGGGGCCGCGGCTACCTGTGGCAGGAAGGGCAGACATCACATGCCGGTGACTGACTTGTGGGAGATCGCCGGTTGGGCGCTGGCCTGCTCGATTCCTGTGGTGTTGTTCGGCGCGCTGACCATCCGGCTCGCCCGGTCGTGGTCACTGGCGGTGAGCATGGTGGCGCTGGTGTTGATTCCCACCCTGGCCACCTTCACCGGGGTGCTCGGCGCCAGCGGCTTCATGATCACTGAAACATTCGAGCGTACCGCGGTGGTGTTGGTCGTGGTGTCGGTCGTGACGATACCCGCCGCGGTGCTGCTGGCGCGTTACCAGGCCCGTAGGACGGTGTGGGAACAGGAGATCCGGGACTCCGAGCGGGCAGCCGAGCAGTCCCGGCGCCGTCTGGTGGCATTCGTCAGTCACGATCTGCGTACGCCGCTGGCCGGTATCCGCGCTGTGGCCGAGGCGATCGCCGACGGCGTGGTGAACGAGTACGAAGCCCGCGAGCAAGCAAAACATATCGAGCAGGAGTCAATCCGGCTGTCGGAGATGGTGGACGACCTGTTCGAAATGTCGAAGATCAACGCCGGCGCGGTGCAACCCGCACACGACACGGTGGCGCTGGACGAGGTGGTCGACGATGTGGTGGCCGCTCATCGGATCGTCGCCGAACGGGCGGGGGTGGCACTGCACGTCAATCTGCCCGATGAACCCGTGCAGGTGATCGGCAGCGACCGGGCCCTGGTGCGAGTGTTGTCGAATCTGGTGGCCAATGCGATCGCCCACACCCCGCATGGCGGACGAGTCAGCCTGACGCTGGGCCACGACGAGCAGGGGGCCTGGGCGCGAGTCGATGACACCGGCGTCGGCATCGACGAAGCCGATCTGCCCAGGGTGTTCGACGTCGCCTATCGGGGCTCCAACGGCCGTGTCCCGCGTGCAGATTCATCGCTGCCCAGTGGGTCCGGCCTGGGGCTCGCTATCGCAGCGGGACTGGTGCAGGCGCACCGCGGCACGCTGTCGGCCTGCAACCTGGACACGGGTGCGCGCTTCGAGGTCCGATTGCCATTGGCCGGCGACTCCTGACACCGGTACACGACTTGCGATCGTCGCGAGGCTCACACGCGCGGGTCAAAAACCAAGGGCAACAACCTCGGGAGAACCGTCTGCACAGCGCCCGCGGTACTTGTCGAAACCCCGTGCATTCCACGGAGCGCGTCAGACACCACCGTTGACTGGCCGGTCCACTTGTCCTGCTGTCGCGTAGGTGCCCACTTCGGATACCCGCGACCGCGAGCGCATCGTGTCGGTGGCGGCGTTCTTGTTTCTCAAGCGCAGATATCACGCTGTCGGGGTGGATGAGATCTGTGCGGCGGCCGATGCCCGCAAAGGCAGCTTCTATTACGACTTCTCGTCGAAAGGTGAGCACAGAGATCGGGACCCCATTACGCCCCCATGGACGCCGAGGATGTCGGGCCGCCAGAGATTCTCGCGGAGATTACGGTTGTCCCGCTTCGTTTTTGATGAGTTCGCCGTTCTTCATTATGACGGTGAACGCGGTCTGTGGCGCGGCTATCAGATCGAGATTCTGCAGTGGATTGCCTTCAACGAGGATCAGGTCGGCCATACCGCCAGTTGTGATGACGCCAAGCGGGGCTGCATACGGGTTACGGGGACCGGACATTGCGAGAAGGGCTGCGTTGGTCGAGGTGGCCATGGTCAGGATTTCCGCGGGCGTGAACCACCGGGTGAGTTTGGTCAGCTGGACGCCCTGGCGACCCGCGGCGGCCGGGTTGTAGAGCGTGTCGGTGCCCCAGGCGATCTGGACGCCGTGTTTGATGCCGAGCTCGTATGCCCGGTCGGTCCCACGGATCATTGTTTGGGCTTTAGCGGCCGACGCACCGCCGACGCCGACCTTGTCCTCGTCATCGAAGAAGGCCTGCAGCGACCACCAGGTCCGGGTGTCGGCCATCAGTTCCACCGTCCGTTCGTCAAGCAGGTGTCCGTGCTCGATGCTGCGGACCCCGGCACGTATCGCCTGCTGCACCGATCGCGGGGTGTAGGCGTGCGCCAAAACATATGTGCCCCAGTTTTCGGCGGCATCGACTGCGGCCCTAATTTCGCGTTCGGTGTACTGGGTGACGTCGAGGGGATCGTGGGTGGAGATTGCCCCACCGCCTGCCATGACTTTGATTTGGGTGGCACCGAGCATCAGTTGCTCTCGGGCGCCCTGCAGGACGGCCGCCTCACCGTCCGCGATGACTGCCGCGCCCCCGAGTTCACTGGAGCTGAGGTATCCGAGCGTCCCCCGGGGAACTTCGTTGCGGAGCCGGAAGTCGCCGTGGCCGCCGCTCTGGGATATGAACGCCCCTGACGGGTAGATCCGGGGCCCGGGGACGATTCCTTCGTCGATGGCGCGTTTGAGTCCGAAGGTAGGTCCGCCGGCGTCGCGGACGGTGGTGAAGCCGCGCGACAGCATGGCTTTCGCGTTGGCGGCGGCGGCGATGTGGATGTAACTTTCGTCGGCGGTGAACGCGTCCTGTGGCGACAGGGCGGCGAACATCAGGTGCACGTGGGCGTCGATCAGGCCCGGGATGAGGGTTTTGCCGGTGCCGTCGAGCACACGTTGATTCGGCTGCGGTGCCGTTTCGGGCGCTGTCGGGCGGATCTGTGTAATGAGGTTGCCGGTGACGGTTACATCGGACGGTTCGCTCAGTGCCGGTTCGGTTCCGTTGAAGATTCGGACGTTGCGAAACACGGTGCTGGACTGCGGTGTTACGGCGGCGGTCATGAAGGCTCCCAAGTATGGCGTTCAGCGGCCGCTCGGTTGGGAAGCCTCTGTGGTGACTGATCTGCGATCGACGCAATCGGAGTCGAGTGGTCAGCTTGTCGCATTTCCTAGACCATGTAAGTGCTACGATAACAACGTTATTCCCGGACGGCAAGGATGCCGGGTTAGAGCGCTAAGGCGGGGCGAGCGCATATATGGAGCTAAAAGAAGCGACCGATACGGCGGTTCCCGGTATCCGGGAGCGGCTGATATTGGCGACGCTCGCGGTGCTGACTGAGCACGGACCGGCCGAGGTGAAGGCGCGGTCGGTCGCCTCGCAGGCGGGCCTGTCAACAATGGTGGTCTACAACTATTTCGGCGGCATGCCGGGGTTGATCGTCGCGGTGATCGACGACGGGTTCGATCGTCTAGCGCGGGCGTTCGATGCGGTGCCGGTCAGCGCGGACCCGATAACCGATTTGTTCGCAATGGCATTGGCGTCTCGCCATTTGGCCCGGGCCAACCCGCACCTGTATGACCTGATGTTCGGGTTGTCGACGCGCCAGATCCGACGGGCGACATCGACGGAAATCCCGGCAGTGCCGTCGGGCAGTTCGGCAGCGTTTCAGTCGGCCTATGTGCACCTGCTCGCTGGATGCGAGCGATTGGTCGCGTCGGGGCGTATCCGGCCACAAGATCCGATGGCGATCGCCGCGCAGTTGTGGAGCTTTGTGCACGGATTCATTTCGCTGGAGTTGGCCCAGCACTTCGACCACTTCACCGACAGCGTCGCGGAGGTCCTAGCGCCGATGGGCATTAACTTTATGGTCGGTCTTGGTGACGACCTGGCGTGCGCGACCGCGTCGACATTGGCAGCCCTACCGGTTCTTCACCGGGCCGCGCCATCCCTGGATACCTGAGGCGTCGTGCTCTGCGCTACGAGCACCATTCGATTTGCGGATTGTCACTGACCGCAGCGCCATCTGAACCCACCATTGACATCAGCCGATAACGTTGTTATCGTCGCGAATACCGGTCCTATTAGACCGCCGGGCAGTCCTCGAATTGCGCACCTATGTCGCCGAGCGCGGAGAGAGCACAGGAGAAGACGCTTACTGGGCATTACGCCGGTTCGCGTCATCCAGGTTCACACCAACCACGGCATGGAGCAGCTCATGGTCTACGGCGCAACCTCGACCCAGTTCACTGTGACACGTTGGGACGTCGCCTCTGATGAGTCCCCGCAGGATTTCCGCTCCCGTTACGAGGACGCGGTGCCCGCGATGCCGGTAGAGCAGGTAGTCGCACTCGCCCAGCGCAATGCCCCGTGGGACGAGATGCTCGAACTGATCGCCAACGCCGCACCCTTGGGGTTCCTGATTTATGCGAGAAACGACGTTAGCGCCGTCATGTCGCTGGCCGGAGACACAGCACCGTGCACCGCCTACCTGATGGGCAACCACACCATCGCCGAACGCATGTTCCGCCACGACCCCCAGGTCATGCAGTACGCACCGCTGCACACCACCATTTGGGGTGACACCGCCGGCCGCGCGCACCTAACGTTCGAGCAGCCCAGCGATATGTTCGGCAGCTTCGGTAACGACGCCGTCGCCGCGGTGGGTGTCGAACTCGACCGGAAAGTTGCGGCACTGCTGACCCATCTTGACCTGGCCGTACCGCGTGCCCTGCTGCAATCCGGCTCATAAAACACCCACCGGGTGCACGTAGCACGCGCTGCGCGGTGACGCATCCTGCTGTCTTTCTGGTGGAGCTGCCGGGAATCGAAACCGGCCCATAAATCGGCTTGAACTGCGGAAACACGGAATCCGGGTACGCGAAAGCACGCGAAAGCACATGAAGCGACCTGCGGAAACGCCGAAGGTGTTGATGGCATCAACAGAGCTGGTCAGTGAGTTGGGCTGCCTTGGTCCCAACAAGCTGTTGTCAGCTCCGCGAGGCGCCGCCGCTTGGCTCATGCCGTGGAGCATACGAGGGCCCTCCGACCGGACCCGGCACTTCTCAGCCCGATTTCTGCTGCTCGGAAGCGGCGTCAGGATTGATCGAGCGGAACGTCATGTCGGCGCCGTCGACGAGTGCGCGGCGGACCTTCATCGCGAACAGGCCGTCACGGATGGCTCCCCGCCACCGCCGATAGCCGACCGCGACGTCGTCTCGATCGAGTTCATCCCGCGTGCCCCGACGCGGGGGGCAAACGTTCGCACTCGATGCGTCAGGTCGACGACGGCGAGCTCGCCAGACCTCACAACCGTTCAGCGCGGGCGACGTTGCCCTTTCTGAACGGCAGTCGGTGCCGGGGCCCCGTAGCGCAGCCCATCGATCAGTAGATCGACCATGCGCCGACCGCGGAGCGCTCCGTCCTCGCCGGAGACGTTTGAGAGCCTGGCCACTGCTTGCAACAGCTCGCACGGCTCGACACCCGAACGAACCTGACCAGCGCTCACCGCCGCATCGAGTAGCGCCTTCACGGTGGGCTCTAGATGCTGCTGAAAGTAAGCGGGCACCGCGGATGCCGGGTCTCCAGAAAGGGCGTCCGAGAGACCGCGCGTGGTGGCGATGAAGTTGGCGTATAGGTAAAGCCACCGCGCCAGCGCTTCGCTCGGCTCGTGCTCGCGCTCCAGGGCGCCAGCGGCGGCAGCGCAAGCGTCGATCTCGCGTCGAAATACCGCCGCTATCAAGTCAGCGCGCTGCGGGAAGTGACGGTAGAGAGTGGCGACACCGACATTCGCGCTCGCGGCAACCTCACGCACGGGCGCATCCACACCCGACGCGGCGAAGACGGCCTTCGCCGCTTCGAGCAGCGCATCGAGGTTGCGCTGGGCGTCGGCGCGTATGGTACGCGCCGCTGGCTTGCGCGGTTTCGCTCGTGTGGCGGGGGGGTTCAAGACGCGCTCGCCTCGCATGAATCGTGCGCATCCGCGTCGCCCTTGACAAACGGAACAATGATCCGTATTCCTTTAATCAACAACCGGATCAGCATTCCATTTACCTTACGTGAGGTCGTACCGCCCATCAAGCTCGAGATGACGTTCGCGCTCAATCAGAACGATCTGTCCCCGGACCGGCAGACCGAAACGTCCCGCCGACATCGCGGTCTAGCGCCACCGTAGTGATGACACGACCTCACCTCCACCCGATCCCGGGCACAACGCCCCCACTCTCACGCTAAAACCTCACAATTAGGAGACTTCATGAGCAAGCACCCCTCCCCGTCCGGCCCCCGGATACCGGGGCAGACCGTCCTGGTCACCGGCACCACCAAGGGTGGCATCGGGTACGAGACCGCCCGCCTTCTCGGTGACCAGGGAGCCACCGTCCTGGTGCACGGCCGCACGCGGGACGCGGCGGGCGCCACTGTCGAATACCTCGTGGTCGACGGCAGCGGGGCTGGCAGGTTCGTCCCGGTCGCCGCCGATCTGGGCTCGATCGCGGGCGCGCAGCAGCTGGTAGACGCCGTCCGAGCCGCAGCCCCCCGGGGCATCCACGGTCTGG
The DNA here is from genome assembly GCA_963762625.1 of uncultured Actinomycetota bacterium. Classification (GTDB taxonomy): domain Bacteria; phylum Actinomycetota; class Actinomycetes; order Mycobacteriales; family Mycobacteriaceae; genus Mycobacterium. Next base: position 118,950 of record CAVXLB010000004.1, on the reverse strand, counting down.
TCAACAACGCCGGCGCCGCGTTCGCCCAGCGGCGGCTGTCCCCAGATGGCTTCGAGATGACCATGGCGGTCAACCACGTTGCGCCGGTCATCCTGACAGACGGACTCCTCGAGTTGCTGCGGGCCGGTGCCGACGCCTTGGGAAATCCTTCGCGGGTGGTGAACCTGACCACGTTCACGGAGGGGCGCGGCAAAGTGGTCACCGACTGGTCCTATCCGGGCAAATACTCCCAGACCCAGGCCTACTTCGACGCCAAGTTGACCAACTTGCTGTACACCTATGCCCTGGCTCGCCGACTCGAGGGCGGCGGGGTCGCCGTCAACGCGGTCAACCCCGGCTCGGTGAACACCGGTTTCGGCGACAAGGCCGGCGGAACCATGGGACTAATTTTACGGGTGGGCGCGCCGCTATTCGCCGACGCCACCAAAGCCGCCCGCGGGTCCATGCGGATCATGGCCGACCCTGACCTGGCCACCGCCACCGGCGGCTACTACTCGGCCGCCAAACTCAAGAAATCCTCCAAGAAATCCCGCACACCGCACCTGCAGGAGCAGGTTTACCTCCAGACCGAACGCACCCTCCTTGCAAACCGCCCCGGGAGTGCAGCAGATCACCGCGTGCGCCGCACGTCGGAGCGTTTCGACTAGGGCATTCGCGGCGGTTGATCGGGTGCGATGCCAGCGGACGGTGATCATGCGGTGGCGCCACGGTTCGTTATCGACGAACGCTTGCGATCTGCGCGCGGCGGTGCGGGCAATCACCGCGGTGATGGTCCCCTTGCGGTTTCGGCCTGCCATCGGGATCGTTGCTTATTGTCTCGATAAAGTTGATAGAGATTCACTATTGCCAAGAACATCACAAACAATGGGATAAATGGAGGTTTTATCCCTAGGGGTAGTACGTTTGCCGGCACTTCCGGCTGCAAATGCACGTAAGTGGCAATCCCCATGTTGACGACCAGTCCGGCTGAGGCGGCGAACACGATCGGGCTATAAAGATTCGGGATCTTCTTCCTGAAGCAGGAAGCCGAAAACAGGGCGAGGCCGATGGACATTTCTCCGGCTTTGCCCAGTGGAATGCTGAATCGCGGCAAGCCACTCTTGCCTATCTGGATATCGAACCACGTACGAAAGGGCTCAAATAATTTCAAAAAACCAAATAAGAACATGAACACACCCAGAAACATCGAATTATATTTCAAGATCTTGTCATCTTGCGTTTGCTCCACAAGTTCCCCTCTTCGCGTCAGCTCTATTTCCGACTGCTAATTGAGTCGCGACATCGCGTCCCTTTTTCCGGTGGTTCGTTGACTACTCGGCCATCATGGCGCGACCAAACTGGACTCACAAGTCCAATTGGGATAGGTTGCGGCCGTGACTTCAAAAGACGGCACTCCTCCTACCGCGCGGCTGACGGCTCGCGGCGCGGCAACCAAAGCCCGCATCGTCGCTGCAGCGGCATCACTTGTTCAGCAGCGCGGGGTAGCAGGCACAAGCCTGGACGACGTCATGGAAGCCACCGCCACCAGCAAGTCGCAGATGTATCACTACTTCGTCAACAAAGACGCGCTCATCAGCGAGGTGATCAAGACCCAGCTCGGCCGCGTCATCGCCGCTCAAGAGCCGCGCCTACGTGAGGTCTCCACGTGGGAGGGGCTGAAGCGGTGGTGTGATCATCTCGTGGCTATGACCCGCGCGACACAAGGCGTCGGCGGCTGCCCACTCGGCTCGCTCGTGGGCGAACTCGCCGACCGATCCGACTCGGCGCGACATGAGCTCGTGCGATCCTTTGCCGAATGGCAGTCATATCTGACCAACGGATTTGCGGCCATGCGCGACAACGGCGAACTCGCCACAGAAGCCGACCCGGACGAACTCGCATTAACGATGATGAGCGCACTGCAGGGCGGACTCCTCATGGCGCAGACCACGCGCAGCGCCCGCCCCCTCGAACTGGCCCTCAACATGGCACTTGGGCACATCGCCGGATACCGGAGCAGCCCGATGCAATGGCCGCACTGATCAGTGGGGCAGCACAATCTCGACGCAAATCGAGACGTGGCTCGCATGTCCGGTACTTTTAGGCCTGTGACCTGCATCTTCTCAGTGGAGCTGCCGGGAATCGAAACCGAGCATCTACCAGGCAAATTGCCCCCTGAAGTGCGGTTTCGTTACCTCTCGTTACCGTTCAGTACCGCTCGTTACCTGCGGTTTCGGTTTCGAGTCTTGACGGCGTCAAGAGCGGCACGTGCGGCCCGGCTGGGTCTACAGCCATGGCCTCCCCTGGACGGCAGGAGAGAAACTGGTCATACTTATGACTATGTCTGAAGTTAGCTCACTCGCAGAGGCAAAAGCGCATCTGTCGGAATTGGTAGCCCGCGTCGGCGAACAGCACGAGCGGATCACAGTCACGGTGCACGGACGCCCTACGGCGGTCCTTCTCGCCGTCGATGACCTGGAGTCACTCGAGGAAACCATAGCCGTGCTGTCCGACTCAGCAGCCCTTCGCGCTCTTGGCGAGGCCGATGCTGAGCTAGCCCGCGGGGAAGGGGAGAACCAGGAGAGCCTTGCCGCAGCGATGCAAGCACGCCGAGCTAGGACGTGACCGGCCAACAATACGCGCTCATAATCGCGCCGACCGCGAAAAAGCAACTAGCCGAACAACTTCCCGAATCAGTGGCGTTTGCGGCCTACGAGTTCATCATCGGTCCGCTGCTCGACAATCCCCGCCGAGTTGGCAAGCAGCTCCGACCACCATTGCACGATCGCTACAGCGCACGTCGCGGTACCTACCGCGTGATCTACCGAATCGATGACGAACGGCGGCAAGTCACCGTCGTCGGCGTCTTCAGCCGCGCGGATGCATACCGTGCCCGATGAACGGCAGCGCTCACGTTCAGACGTTTGATCGACCGGCGGTTCGCGAGTTTGCGGCTAGTTGCCGAATCAGTCAGCCCTCGACCGGTTTGATGAAAAAGAAACTGGCCAGAGCTTATGGCTCTGACCAGCGTCTTTCTAGTGGAGCTGCCGGGAATCGAACCCGGGTCCTACGGCATTCCCTCAAGGCTTCTCCGTGCGCAGTTCGCTACGCCTCTACTCGGATCTCCTGGTCACGCAAACAAGCCAGGATGACGATCCCAGTCGCTGTAAATGTCCCGATGAGTCCCGCGACCGAACTCATCGGTGGATCCCTCTAGCTGATGCCAGGGTCCGGGCCGAGGGAGGTCCCGGTCTGACAGACTAGCTGTCGCTTAGGCAGCGAGAGCGTAGTCGCGCTGATTTGAATCGGCGCTTATAAGGTTGCAACGACGCTTACGGTGGTCTCTTGCCTGCACCGGCACGCTTCCCTTGATTCGATGCGCGAAGTCGAAACCGTTCAGCCCCTTGTCTTTGTTTCTTCGCACTCTGGTCTTTTCGCACCGGCCAATTTTCGGCCGGACACCCCATACTACGCCGCCATCAACCAGCGGCAACGGAATTATCTTCCAGACAAGCGCAGCGCTCAGATCACAAAATTGAGGTGCTCGACAATCTGCGCGGCCACGTCCTTGTCGCCACCGAACCCGACGTCCTGGGCGCGCGTGGGGCACAGCGACCGGCCACCGGCGAGCCTGGTGAACTGCAGCGCGTCCAGCCGGATTGTCGCCGTCGGCTCCTGGCCGCCGAAGTCATCGACCAGCTGAGCCCGACCGTCGACACTGACGCGGATGCTGCGCGCCAGCGGACCTGTCAGATCGAACAGGACGCGTGAACCGTCGGGCGCTTTGGCGAGTTTGCCGACGACGAAACCCATCGTCGCCGCGATCTCGTCCAGGGACAGTCGCGACGCGGCCCCGTCCAGGTCGTCATCGGACGACGGCTGCTGCAATGCCGTCCGAATGTCTTGCTCGTGCATCCAGCAGTCGAAGACCCGCACCCGCATGAACCGCCCGTAGCTTTCCGGACCCACCGGCGTCGGCGTCACCGCGTCCCAACCGTCTTCGTCCAAGTTCGCCAGGACCTCGCGCCGATCGTTGGTCACCGCGCGGAACCGCTCAAGCACGGCTGCACCCGATTCCCCGCTCAGGTGACGAACCCAGCATTCGTTCATGGCCCCGACGTCGTTGCGTACGTGGTCGAACCCCGAAACGTCGACGTCGACCTCGGGCGGGGCCACGCCGGAAAGGAATGACTCGGTCCCGACCATATGCGACACCACGGCCTTAACGTCCCACACGGGCAACGACGTCGCGGCGCGCCACCCGGTCTCGGGCAATCCGTCCAGCAGGCCGTCAATGGCGTCCCACACGGCGAAGAGGCCGGACAGCACGTCGGACTTGTCGAGCTTGGTGATGGGGCGGTCGGCCATCATCGGATAGTAGGCCCGATCAGTCCTTGCCTTTAGCTCGGCGGCCCAGTTCGCGAAGCACTTCGCGCTGGGCGTCGCGGCGTGCCATGTCCTGGCGTTTGTCGTGTGCTTGCTTGCCCCGCGCCAGCGCGAGCTCGACCTTGACCTTGCCCTCGGAGAAGTACAACGACAACGGCACCAGCGTCAGGTTGCCGTCGCGGATCTTGCCGATCAGGTTGTCGATCTGCCCGCGATGCAACAGCAGTTTGCGATTGCGACGGGGCTCATGATTTGTCCAGCTGCCGTGGTGATACTCCGGAATATGCAGGTTGCGCAGCCACACTTCGCCGTCGTCGACAGTGGCGAACGCATCGGCCAACGACGCGTGCCCTTCCCGCAGGCTCTTTACCTCGGTGCCCAGCAGCGCCACGCCGGCCTCGTATACGTCGAGGATCGAATAGTTGTGCCGGGCTTTGCGATTGGTGGAGACGATCTTTTTCGTGCCAGGCTTGTCGCCGGTCCCGCTGGAGTTATTGGCCACAGCTATCGCCTTACGTACAGGCGCAACGTCGCATAGGACGTCAACCCCGCCATCGACACGCCGAGCAGCAAGAGAATAGGGGCGATGTAAAGGATATCGGCATAGTCGACCCGTGCGATCAGGTTGGCCTGGTAGAACTGGTTCAACGCGTTGTCCAGGAACAGCGCGCGCACCGCGAGCAAGCCGACGACGGCGATAACGACGCCGACAGTCGCAGCGAAGATCGCCTCCACCAGGAAGGGCAGCTGGGTATACCAGCGGCTGGCGCCGACCAGTCGCATGATGCCGATCTCGGTGCGCCGCGTATAGGCCGCGACCTGGACCATGTTGGCAATCAACAGGATCGCACCGATGGCCTGAACCAGGGCTACGGCGAACGCGACGTCGCTCAACCCGTCCAGCACCGCGAACAGTCGGTCGATCAGCTCCTTCTGATTTAGGACGCCAAGCACGCCGGGCTGACCCTGCATCGCGGCATCAAAGTCTTTGTGCTGCTCGGGGTTGTCCAGCTTGACGACGAACGATGCAGGGAAGGAATCCTTGCCGGCGACATCCTTGTACTGCGGGAACTTACGGATGGCGTCGTCGTAGGCGTCCTGGCGGTTGAGGAACCGCACCGATTTGACGTCTTGCCGGCCTTCGATTTTTGCCCGCAGCGCTTTGCAGGGGTCGGTGCCGCACGCCGGATCATTGGCGGAGACATCTTCGGTGAGGAAGACCTGCGTCTCGACGCGGTCGAGATAGATTGCGCGAGAATGGTCGGCCAACCGAACTACCAGCAGACCACCACCGAACAGGCCGATCGAGATCGCGGTCGTCAGGATCATCGCGATCGTCATCGTCACATTGCGACGAAGGCCGGTGAGGACCTCGTTGAGTAGGAAACCAAAGCGCACTTAGCGATCCATCCCGTAGATGCCGCGCAGTTCATCACGAACCAGCCTGCCCAGAGACAGCTCGACAACCCGCTGCCGCATCGAGTCGACGATGTGATGGTCGTGCGTTGCCATCACCACCGTCGTCCCGGTGCGATTGATGCGCTCCAACAAATCCATGATGTCCCTACTTGTGTCTGGGTCGAGGTTGCCGGTGGGCTCGTCGGCCAGCAGGATCAGGGGCCGGTTGACAAACGCGCGGGCGATCGCAACCCGTTGCTGCTCGCCGCCCGATAGCTCGTCCGGCAACCGGCTGGCTTTGCCGGACAGACCGACCGTCTCGAGCACATCGGGTACCACCCGGTTGATCACGTCACCACGTTTGCCGATGACTTCCAGCGCGAAGGCCACATTTTCGTACACCGTCTTTTGCTGCAGCAGCCGAAAGTCCTGGAATACGCAGCCGATCACCTGACGCAGCTTCGGCACGTGACGACCAGGCAGTTTGTTGACATGAAACTTCGACACCCGGACGTCACCGGTGGTCGGATTCTCCGCGCCCAGCAGCAACCGCATGAACGTCGATTTGCCCGAACCGGAGGGCCCGATCAGGAAGACGAATTCACCCTTGTCGATTTTGACGTTCACGTCGTCAAGCGCCGGACGAGCCGACGACTTGTACTGCTTACTGACATGGTCCAGGGTGATCATCACGGCACGCCAGTGTAGCGGTGAATTTTAGTGGCAAGCGAGGATCAGCCGGCGGGTGGCGCCGATGTGGGCACCTGACCAGGCCCTGGCTGCGGCAGCTGCGGTGACGATGTGGTCGGGCTCGCGCTTGGCGGGCAGAAGGGCGCCGGCAGCAGGCAGGGTAGCTTCGGCGGCGTAAACGGTGCCGGAGTGGTGGTCGGCGGCACCGTGGTGGTCGGGGTCGGCGTGGGCGTAGACGTTACGGAGGGCGGTGGCTGCTGCACTACGGTGCGCGGCACCCAGGTGTAGTTGGGGTCGGGCACGAAGCCGGGCGGCACGACCTGGGTGGCCGGCGGCCCGTCGTGAGCCGGCTCGCGCGGCCGCTCGGCGCTGTAGACCCACCACACCACCAGGAACGCCACCATCAACGCCAGGGTCGAGGTGCGCATCCGGCCGCCAAAGATATAGCTCGGCCAGCGTCGTTCCTCGTCGTCGCCGCGCCTGTCGAGGATGTTGAGCGTGAACTTCACGACCGCTACACCGAACCTGCGGTTTTTTCGTGGGTTTCTTCGTGGGTCTTCGCGTCGGTTTGTTCCAGAGCGACCTTGGCGGCGGGGACAGCGGGATCGTCCACCAAGCCCACCGTCGCGTCGGCCGCGGTCACGATGCCTGCGCGGGCGAGGGCCCGAATCACGAGCACTCGCAACTGCCGCCCCGCCTCGAACTGTTTGCCGGGCAGCGTGCGGGCAACCACGCGCAGGGTGACGGTGTCGAGTTCGATACGTTCTACGCCCATGACAGTGGGTGCATCCAACAGCAACTCGCCCAGCACTGGGTTATCCAGCGCGTGCTCGCACTCCTGGTGCAAGACCTCGTTGACCCGGTTGAGGTCGGCGTTGGTCGACACAGGGACGTCCACCACCGCGCGCGCCCAGTCCTTGGACAGGTTGACCGTCTTGACGATCTGGCCGTTGGGAACCGTGAACACCTCGCCATCCGAGGAGCGCAGCCTGGTCACCCGCAACGTCACGTCCTCAACGGTGCCCCGCGCTTCGGGGACCCCGGCCATCGTCAACTCGACCAGGTCACCAAAGCCGTACTGCTTCTCAACAATGATGAAAAACCCCGAAAGAAGGTCTTTGACCAACTGCTGAGCACCGAAGCCCAGCGCTGCGCCCAGCACCGTGGCGGGCGCCACCAGGCCACCCAGGGAAAACTGCAGAACATCGCCGATCTCAACGACGACCCAGATGGCGATGATGACGATCGACACCCACTGGATCACCGACGCCACGGCCTGGCGGTGCTTGGTTGCCTCCGAGCGGACCAACGCATCGCTTTCGGCGAATCCGACGTCTAGCTGCCGGGTCACCTGCTCGGCGACCCAGGTGACGAAGCGGACCGCCAGCACCGCCCCGATCAGCAACATGACGATGCGCAGACCCCGGGTGATGACCCATTCACCGATTTCGCCACGCCAGAAGTCGTGCCAGCGTTGCGTCATTGTGGTAGCGAGAAGGTATTTTCCCGCAAGAAGGCTTGTGTTAGTCGTCATCTTTTCTGTTGCGCCACCGGATCCCAGCTTCCAGGAACCCGTCGATGTCTCCGTCCAGTACGGCCGCCGGATTGCCCACCTCGTACTCGGTTCGCAGATCCTTGACCATCTGATACGGGTGGAGTACGTAAGAGCGCATCTGGTTGCCCCAGGAGCTGCCGCCCTCCCCCTTCAACGCGTCCAGCTCAGCGCGCTCTTCTAAACGCTTACGCTCCATTAGCTTTGCCTGAAGCACTCGCATTGCCGAAACTTTGTTCTGCAGTTGCGATTTCTCGTTCTGGCAAGTCACGACGATACCCGTTGGGATGTGGGTAAGCCGAACCGCCGAGTCGGTGGTGTTCACCGATTGGCCGCCGGGCCCGCTGGAGCGGTAGACGTCGACGCGCACATCGCCTTCAGGAATGTCGATGTGATCGGTGGTCTCCACCACCGGCAGACACCTCGACTTCGGCGAACGACGTCTGACGCCGGCTCTGGTTGTCGAACGGGCTGATCCGGACCAGCCGGTGGGTGCCCTGTTCGACGGACAAGGTGCCGTAGGCGAAGGGGGCGTGCACGGCGAAGGTCGCGCTTTTGATGCCGGCTTCTTCCGCGTAAGAGGTGTCGAACACCTCGACGCTGTATTTGTGCTGTTCGGCCCATCGGATGTACATCCGCATCAGCATCTCGGCCCAGTCGGCGGCGTCCACCCCACCCGCGCCGGAACGGATGGTGAGCAGCGCCTCACGCTCGTCGTACTCACCCGAGAGCAGAGTGCGCACCTCGGCGGCTTCGATGTCGGCGCGCAGCGCCTTGAGCTCGGCGTCGGCCTCGGCCAGCGCGTCGGCGGCAGCCGCACCATCCTCCTCGGCTGCCATCTCGTAGAGCACCGGGAGGTCGTCGACACGCTGACGCAACTCCTCGACGCGGCGCAGTTCGCCCTGAGTGTGGGATAACTGGCTGGTCACCCGCTGCGCGTTGGCCTGGTCGTCCCACAGTTTCGGATCGGACGCCTCATGCTCGAGCTTTTCGATGCGGCTGCGCAGACCGTCGATACCGAGCACCCGCTCCACCGTGGTCAGGGTGGAGTCGAGGGCGGCAATGTCGGCTTGACGGTCGGGTTCCACAGGCGCCCACGTTACCGGCATCAACGTTTAGCATCAGATGACCATCATGTGCACCGCGCGACTGCGAGCGACAGCCCCCTGCGCGCAGCCGGGCACGAACAGAAGGCTCGAGGATGCGCCCATATCACGTTGCCGTCGTCGGTTCCGGGCCGTCGGGGTTTTTCGCCGCAGCATCGTTGCTGAAGGCCGCCGACGCTTCCGGTGAGATCGACGTGGCCGTCGACATGTTGGAGATGCTGCCGACCCCGTGGGGTTTGGTGCGCTCGGGCGTGGCGCCGGACCACCCGAAGATCAAGTCCATCAGCAAGCAATTCGAGAAGACTGCCGAAGACCCGCGCTTCCGCTTCTTCGGCAACGTTGTGGTGGGCGAACACCTCGAGTCGGCTGAACTCGCCGAGCGCTATGACGCGGTGATCTACGCCGTCGGTGCGCAGTCCGACCGCGCACTGAACATTCCCGGCGAGGATCTGCCGGGCAGTGTTGCCGCCGTCGATTTCGTCGGCTGGTACAACGCGCATCCGAGTTTTGCGGACATGACACCGGATCTGTCCGGCGCTCGCGCGGTCGTCATCGGCAATGGCAACGTCGCACTCGACGTCGCCCGCATTCTGATCACCGAGCCGGACGCGCTGGCAGCTACCGACATCGCCGATCACGCGCTGGAATCGCTCCGCCCGCGCGGTGTGGAGGAGGTCGTGATCCTCGGCAGACGCGGGCCACTGCAGACTGCGTTCACCACCATGGAGTTGCGTGAGCTGGCCGACCTCGAGGGCGTCGACGTGATCGTCGACCCCGCCCACCTGGAGGGCATCAGCGACGAGGACGCTGCCGCGGCGGGCAAGACGACCAACCTGAACATCAAGGTCTTGCGCGACTATGCGAACCGCGAGCCTCGTCCGGGACACCGCCGCATGGTGTTCCGGTTCTTGACGTCTCCGATCGAGATCAAGGGTGACGGCAAGGTGGAGCACGTCGTAGTCGGCCGCAACGAACTGGTCACCGACGACAGCGGTTGGGTGTCGGCCAAGGACACCGGCGAGCGCGAGGAACTGCCCGCGCAGCTGGTCGTGCGGTCGGTCGGCTATCGAGGCGTACCCACGCCGGGGCTGCCGTTTGACGAGAAGACCGCGACCATCCCGAACACAGACGGCCGGGTAGATGGCAGCCGCAACGAATACGTCGTCGGGTGGATCAAGCGCGGGCCGACCGGGATAATCGGCACCAATAAGAAGGACTCCCAGGACACCGTCGACACCCTGGTCAACGATTTGGCCGCGGCCAAAGATCTGGCGGATTTTCCGGACGGCCATGCGGATCGGTTAGCCGAGTGGCTGGCCTCCCGCCAGCCCAAGCTGGTCACCTCCGCGCACTGGGAGCTCATCGACCGCTTCGAGCGCGAGGCCGGCGAGCCGCACGGGCGGCCGCGCGTCAAACTACCGAGCGTGGCCAAGCTGCTGCACATCAGCCACGGCTGAGCAGGGGGCTGCGTCGGGCTAGCCTCTGAAAACGATGAAGGCTGCGCCCGCGAGCAGCAGCACCACACCCGCAGAGATAGCCCAGCCCACGCCCGCAAGCCACCAGATGACACCCAACAGTGCGAACGCAGGCGACGCCGCGAAGAGCACCAGGACGGGGTGCTCCCTGATCACTTCGAGGGCGCTCTTCGCCCGAATTCGATCGATCTCCTTGCCGGCCATGCACTGAGCATGCCACTGACCCCGGCAAACGCAAGGCAAGCTAGCCGGCAGGCACCTCGGGCGGGGCGAACTTCCAGTTGTCTGGATTTCTCGGGGAGTACACCACCGGAAACAGTTGGCCCATCATCGGCCAGGCGTCGACGTTGACTGCCATGCGCTGATAGACGGCGTGTTCATTGACGGTGGGTCCGTTGATGACACCCGAGATCGTGACGTACTGGTCGCCGCCGGCGTCTGGCCGCGGACTGACCCCCGTCACCAGCAGCGTGCCGCTCGCCAGCGGGCCCCGCGGGCCGCGCGGGATGAACCGCTGGGCGAGTAAACCGACCACAATCGCCACCAGCAGGAGCAGCAGACCGAATTCCCACACCCGGCCATGGTAGGACTGCTGGCATGAGTCAGGACGATCTGGCGCTGGCGCTGCTGCTGGCCGACCGCGCCGACATGCTGACACGCGCGCGGTTCGGCGCACTCGACCTGCGTGTCGACACCAAACCGGACCTGACTCCGGTGACCGACGCCGACCGGGCGGTCGAATCCGACGTGCGCCAGATGCTCGCTCGGGACCGGCCGGCCGACAGCGTCGTCGGCGAGGAGTTCGGCGGCGCAACCACATTCACCGGGCGACAATGGATCATCGACCCGATCGACGGAACCAAGAACTTCGTGCGGGGGGTGCCGGTATGGGCAAGTCTGATCGCGTTGCTGGAAGACGGCGTGCCGTCGGTCGGTGTGGTGAGTGCGCCGGCGCTGCAGCGGCGGTGGTGGGCAGCGCGCGGCCAGGGCGCGTTCGCAGCGGTCGACGGAACCCGGGCCCGCCGGCTGTCGGTTTCGTCAGTGCCGGAACTGGGTTCGGCGAGCCTGTCGTTCTCCAGCTTGTCGGGGTGGGCGCAACGTGGTTTGCGCGAGCGCTTCATCGATCTGACCGATGCGGTGTGGCGGGTGCGCGGCTACGGAGACTTTCTGTCCTATTGCCTTGTTGCCGAGGGGGCCGTCGACATTGCCGCCGAACCGGAGGTGTCGGTATGGGACCTGGCGGCGCTGGACGTCCTGGTTCGCGAGGCGGGCGGGAAGTTCACCGGCCTGAGCGGTGCCACCGGACCGCACCACGGCAGTGCCGTGGCGACCAACGGCCTGCTCCATGACGTCGTGCTCAGCAGCATCGGCACCGTGGCGGTGTGAATTTGTTAACACGGCCGCTCTAGCTATCTTACTCCTGAGTAAGATAGAGTTTTGTCCGCATCGCTCCAACGACCGAGGCTGCTGAAATGACTGACATTCTCTCCAGCTCGAAGAAGCCCCGCTCGCGCTCCAAACGTCGCGGCCACGATGCCGGCGTCGGCATGCAACCGCACAAGCGCACCGGGATCGACGTGGCCCTGGCATTGCTGACTCCAGTCGTCGGTCAGGACTTCCTGGACAAATACAATTTGCGCGCGCCGCTCAACCGGGGCTTGCGCTACGGCGTGAAGACGATGTTCTCTACCGCGGGCGCCACCAGCCGTCAGTTCAAGCGGGTCCAGAATCTGCGCAGTGGACCGACCCGGCTGAAGTCCAGCGGGAAAGACTTCTACGACCTGACGCCAGACGACGAGCAGAAGATGATCGTCGAAACCCTCGAGGAATTCGCCGAGGAGATATTGAGGCCCGCGGCTCACGATGCCGACGAGGCCGCGACCTACCCGTCCGAGCTGATCGCCAAGGCTGCCGAGTTGGGCATCACTGCGATCAACATTCCCGAAGACTTCGACGGCATCGCCGCACAGCGCTCCAGCGTGACCAACGTGCTCGTGGCTGAGGCGCTCGCTTATGGCGACATGGGCCTGGCGCTGCCGATTCTGGCGCCCGGTGGTGTGGCCTCCGCGCTGACCCACTGGGGCAGCGCCGAACAGCAAGCTACCTATCTTGGCGAGTTCGCGGGCGAAAGCGTTCCGCAGGCGTGCGTGGCCATCGCCGAGCCGCACCCACTGTTCGACCCGACCCGGCTGAAGACCACCGCGGTGCGCACACCGAGCGGATACCGACTCGACGGCGTGAAGTCGTTGGTCCCGGCCGCTGCCGAAGCCGAACTGTTCATTGTCGGAGCGCAGCTGAACGGTAGGCCGGCGCTGTTCATCGTCGAGTCATCCGCCAAAGGCCTGACCGTCAAGGCAGATCCGAGTATGGGGATTCGCGCCGCGGCCCTGGGCCGGGTCGAGCTGTCCGGGGTTACGGTTCCGCTGAGCGCCCGGTTGGGCGAACCAGAGGCGAGCAACGCCGAATTTGAAAAGGCCTTCTCCGAGGCGATCGCGCTGTCCCGGCTGGGTTGGGCGGCGCTGGCAGTAGGCACCTCGCACGCGGTGCTCGACTACGTCGTCCCCTACGTCAAAGAACGCGAGGCTTTCGGCGAGCCGATCGCCCACCGTCAGGCCGTAGCGTTCATGTGCGCCAACATCGCTATCGAGTTGGACGGGTTGCGGCTCATCACCTGGCGCGGCGCAGCCCGTGCCGAACAAGGGCTCACCTTCACCCGTGAAGCGGCACTGGCCAAGCGGCTGGGCGCCGACAAAGGCATGCAGATCGGCCTGGACGGCGTGCAACTGCTCGGCGGCCACGGCTACACGAAGGAACACCCTGTCGAGCGCTGGTACCGCGACCTGCGGGCCATCGGCGTCGCCGAGGGCGTTGTAGTTATCTAGCCCGTCCGCTGACCGGTACTTCTCAAGCGAAAGACCAACCATGGCAATCAATCTGGAACTGCCCCGCAAGATGCAAGCGGTGATCGACAAGGCACACCAGGGCGCCGCGCAGATGATGCGGCCGATCGCCCGCAAGTACGACCTCAGAGAGCACGCGTACCCAGTAGAGCTGGACACGTTGGCCAACTTGTTCACCGGGGCCGCCGAGTCGAATGCGCTGGGGCTCACCGGAGCCGAGGCGTTCCGTGCCGGCGGAGACAAGGATGAAAACCGCAACGGCGCCAACATGGCCGCGGTGCTGCAGACGCTGGAGGCCAGTTGGGGTGACGCGGCGATGATGCTGTCGATGCCCTACCAAGGCCTGGGCAACGCCGCGATCTCCGGGGTGGCCACCGATGAGCAACTGAGCCGTCTGGGCAGCGTCTGGGCGGCGATGGCCATCACCGAACCGTCGTTCGGCTCCGATTCGGCCGCAGTGACCACGACCGCCAAGCCCGATGGCGACGACTATGTCATCAACGGCGAAAAGATCTTCGTCACAGCGGGTTCGCGGGCCACTCATATCGTGGTGTGGGCGACGCTGGACAAATCGCAGGGCCGCCCGGCGATCAAGTCGTTTATCGTGCCGCGCGAACACCCCGGCGTCACCGTTGAGCGATTGGAGAGCAAGCTCGGTATCAAGGGCTCCGACACGGCCGTCATCCGATTCGACAACGCGCGCATCCCTAAAAGCAACTTGCTGGGCAATCCCGAAATCGAGTCAGGCAAGGGCTTCTCCGGGGTGATGGAGACCTTCGATAACACCCGTCCCGTGGTTGCCGCCATGGCCGTTGGGATTGCCCGCGCCACCCTGGAGGAGCTGCGCAAAATCCTGACCGACGCCGGAGTGGAGATCTCCTACGACAAGCCGTCACACGCACAAAGCGCCGCTGCGGCCGAATTCCTGCGCATGGAGTCCGACTGGGAGGCCAGCTACCAACTGACCCTGCGCGCGGCATGGCAGGCCGACAACAAGATTCCCAACTCCAAAGAAGCGTCCATGGCCAAGGCCAAGGCCGGCCGGGTCGGTAGCGACATCACTCTGAAGGCCGTCGAAATGGTCGGAACCTCAGGCTATTCCGAGCAGAACCTGCTGGAGAAGTGGGCGCGCGACTCGAAGATCATGGACATCTTCGAGGGCACTCAGCAGATCCAGCAACTGGTGGTCGCCCGCCGATTGCTCGGCCTGTCGTCTGCCGAGTTGAAATAGCCGCCGGGGTCATCCCACCGCCCTTTGGTCGATGAGCCGACGGGCAGCGTCGTAGATCGCACGCCCGTGCAACTCGAACAGGGCGATGAGATCAACCGCGTCGCCGCCGATCTCTTTGGCGATGAACAGGCCGTCGGCCCCAGCCATCGCAAACGTCACCAATTGCCGGACTTCCGCGTCGGAGAGGCCAGGCATGAATTCGCGGAAGTTGTTCGTCAGACGCTCAAATCCCTGGGCACGGACGTGCATGAACATGGTGCGCGCGCGGGGTTCAGTCGGGCGCCGTTCCAGCGCCAGCATCAATCCGAGCCGGATGAAGTCTGGCGAATCCGACAGTGCTTTGGCCGCCTGAGCAGCCAAGCCCACGAACCGCTGCTGAGTATCACCGTTTTCGGGAATCCGCCAGGCCGAAAGCCACGCGCCGAAACTACGCTCGATGACGGCGCCAATCAGATCATCCTTGTCCTTGAAGTGCCAATAAATCGAGCTGGCAGGCAGCCCGCATTTGGCGCTCACCAGCGCGATGCTCGTGCCCTCATAGCCACGCTCGCCCGCGATCTCAGAAGCCGCATCCAGGATCCGAGCGCGTGACAACTCGCCGTCGGCCCGGCTGCGGCGGGGTCGCGGTGTCTTTCGGTCGGTTATTTCAGCCTCCATTGATGGCACAGCCTTGACTCTGTAGTGATTGCTACACTACCGTATCAATCACTACAGAACTAGCTCAGCGCGCGTTTTCGGCAGATGACACGGGCGTGCCCAACCATTGCCCGCAGAGGAGCACGCGAAGTTGCGAATAGACACTCATCACCACCTGATCCCTCCTGACTACCGAAAAGCGGTGCAAAAGGCGGGACTTGAAGGCTCCGCCGGACGCGCGCTTCCCGACTGGAGCCTCGAAAGCTCGTTGCATGCCATGGCCGAACTCGGTGTCGACACCGCCATCCTGTCGGTGTCCACACCGGGAACTTCGTTCCTGCCCAACCGTGCCGACGCGGTGGCGTTAACGCGCGACCTCAACGACTACGCCTGCGGTCTGGTCAGCTCCCAGCCCGAAAGGCTGGGGTTTTTCGCCACCGTTCCGATGCCGTACATCGATGCCGCGATCGCCGAAACGGTTCGCGCTCTGGATGATTTGCGGGCCGACGGGGTCGTGCTGTTGGCGAATGATGCCGGCGTGTACCTCGGCGAAGAGGGACAAGATCCGCTGTTCGCCGCCCTCAACGAGCGTTCCGCCGTAGCGTTCATCCACCCAAATGAATTGCCGGGGCCGAAGGTGCCCGGCATTCCTGCGTTCGCAGCCGACTTCCTGCTCGACACCACCCGGGCCGCATACCTTTTGGTAAGCAACGGGATACGGCAGCGCTACCCGAATATCAAATTTATTCTGAGTCATGCCGGCGGTTTCGTGCCCTACGCCAGTCACCGGATGGCGATCGCGATCACCGGTGAAACGGGTCGCAGCCCGGCCGATTCACTCGAGGACTTCTCCAGCTTCTACTTCGACACGGCCCTGTCATCCAGTGCGGCGGCGCTACCCACGCTGCTCGCCTTCGCGAAACCGGGCCACATCACCTTCGGGTCGGACTTTCCGTTCGCCCCCGTCGTCGCCTCGCAATACTTCGCGACGGGACTGGCCACCTACCCGGGAATCGACGCGGACACCGGCACGGCCATCGACCGGACCAATGCGCTGGCGCTGTTCCCACGGTTCGGCGCCTAACCGACCGCGTTGAGCTCCTCGCAGGTTTCCGCGTCGAGCTCGATATCGGCGACGGCCAGGTTCTCCTCCAGGTGTAGCACTGACGAGGTGCCGGGGATCATCAGCACGTTGGGCCCCACGCTGAGCGTCCACGCCGACGCGACCTGCGCCGGGGTGCGGCCTAGCCGCGCGGCGGCCCGTACCACCGCCGGCTGCCCCAACACCTGATCGGGCGCCGCAAACGGCGACCTCAGGGCAAAGAACGGGACGAACGCGATGCCGCGCGCCGTGCACTCCCGCAACACCGGCTCCGACGAGCGATCGACGAGGCTGAAAGCATTCTGCACGCATGCGATTTCGGTGCGATCCAGCGCATGAAGCAGGTGCTCACGGCTAATGTTGCTCAGCCCGATTCCCTCGATCAATCCGTCGTCGCGGGCGGCGATCATGACCGACAGCTGCTCGTCGAACAGGTCGTCCGGGCCGTCGCTTCGCAGCAGCCGCAGATTGACCGCCGCCAGCCTGTCGATCCCGAGAGCGCGCAGGTTGGCCTCGATATCGAGGCGCAGGCCGGCCGGCTCCGCGACCGCCAGCCAGCCGCCCTTGTCGTCGCGGCGACCGCCGACCTTACTCACCAGTGCCAGATTCGCCGGGTAAGGGTGCAGCGCCTCGCGGATCAGCTCGTTGGACACGTCCGGCCCATAGAACTGGGCGGTATCGATGTGGTCGACACCGAGTTCGACGGCCCGCCGCAACACCGCCAGCGCCTCGGCCCGGTCGCGCGGCGGCCCGAATGCCCCGGGACCGGGGAGTTGGATGGCTCCAAAGCCTATGCGGGCAACAGAAAAGCGACCAAGCGGAAACGTCTGCATCGGACAAGGCTAGCGTCGTGGTATGGACACGTTTCATGCGCTGGTAGCTCGCCAAGATGGTGACCGGATAACCGCGTCGGTCGAGACGCTGAGCCAGTCCGACCTGCCGCCCGGTGAGGTGACGATCCGGGTGCTGTATTCGAGCGTCAACTACAAGGATGCGCTGGCGCTGACACCCGAACGGCGGCGTAGTCCGCAACTATCCCATCGTGCCCGGAATCGACCTGACCGGCGAAGTCGTCGAGTCGCAATCGCCCGACTTCAGCGTCGGCGACCAGGTGCTGGCACACGGGTACCAGATCGGCACCGGCCACCACGGCGGCTACGCCGAGTACGCGCGACTGCCCGCCGAGCAGGTGGTGCACCTCGGCGCGCTGAGCCCGCACGATGGCGCCGCGATCGGAACCGCCGGCTTCACCGCGGCCATGAGCGTGCAAGCCCTGATCGACCGGGGCATCGCACCGGACGCCGGACCCATCGTCGTCACCGGCGCCTCCGGCGGTGTCGGCTCGGTCAGCGTGGATCTGCTGGCGGCCGCCGGCTACCGGGTGGTGGCATCCACCGGGAAAGACAAGGCCACCGAGCTGCTGAAAGAGCTTGGTGCCGCAGAGGTTATCGGGCGCCTGCCTGCCGATCCCGAGGCGAAGCCGCGGCCCCTGAACAAGGCACGCTGGGCGGGCGCGGTGGACTGCGTGGGCGGCGCGACGCTGGCCGATGTGCTCAGTGCCGTCGATTACGGCGGGGCGGTCGCCGCGAGCGGCCTGACCGGCGGCGCTGGCCTGCACACCACGGTGATGCCGTTCATCCTGCGCGGCGTCGCCCTGCTCGGAATGGACTCGGTGCTGTTGCCGATCGAGCCGCGCCGCAAACTGTGGGGGCTGCTGGGTGACTCCTTGCGGCCGCGTCACCTGGACGCGGTCACCAGCGATGTCGACGTCAAAGATGTCGTCGATGTGATCGACCAGGTGCGCGACGGGAAGTTCTCCGGCCGCGCGGTGGTACGCATCGCCGGCGGATTCTGAGCTGGCAGTAGGCTGTTCGACCATGCGCGCGATACGGGTGACTCGGTTAGATGGTCCGGACGCGGTCGAGTTGGCCGAGGTCGACGAACCCAGCGGCGACGGAGTCGTGGTCGACGTTTACGCCGCTGGCGCCGCATTCCCGGACGCGTTACTCACCCGCGGCCTCTACCAGTACCGGCCGGATCCGCCTTTCGTGCTCGGCGCCGAGATCGCCGGGGTGGTTCGATCGGCGCCGGACGGCTCGCATGTGCGCCCCGGCGACCGGGTCGTCGGGCTGACGATGCTCACCGGCGGCATGGCCGAGGTTGCGGTGTTGGCACCCGACCGGGTGTTCAAGCTGCCCGACAATGTGAGCTTCGAGGCGGGCGCCGGTCTGCTGTTCAACGACCTGACGATGTACTTCGCGCTGAACGTCCGCGGCCGCCTGCGGCAAGGCGAGACGATGCTGGTGCACGGGGCGGCCGGCGGCATCGGAACGTCGACGCTGCGGCTGGCGGCGGTACTCGGCGCATCCCGCATCATCGCGGTTGTCAGCACCGAAGAGAAAGGTGAGATCGCCACGGCGGCCGGCGCCACCGACGTTGTGCTGTCCGAGGGGTTCAAGGATGCGGTCAAAGAGTTGACCGGCGGACGGGGCGTCGACATCGTCGTCGACCCGGTCGGCGGCGACCGGTTCACCGACTCACTGCGCTCGCTTGCCCCGGGCGGACGCCTGCTGGTCATCGGCTTCACCGGCGGCGAGATCCCCACGGTGAAGGTAAACCGGCTGCTGCTCAACAACGTCGATGTGGTCGGTGTCGGCTGGGGCTCGTGGACGCTGTCGCACCCCGGCGCGCTGGCCGAGCAGTGGGCCGCGATCGAGCGGCTGCTCAGCTCGGGTGAGCTGCCCCCGCCGGAGCCGGTGGTCTACCCGCTGGACCAGGCCGCCGCCGCGGTCGGATCGCTGGAGAATCGCAGCGCCAAGGGAAAAGTCGTACTGCGCGTCCGCGAATAACGGAAGGGTCGGCTGTTTGCCCGCCTCGGAGAGAGAACAGGGCATGCTGGGTGAAGGCACCGAAAAAGTTGTCGCTGTCAGGCGTGCACACAGCGTGGTTTCCCGAGGACACGCAAGTGGTGGATGTGAGTGACTGAGGCTCTTGTGTGCAGCTAAAAGAAAAAGTAATGTCACTTTCAGTTCTTTACCGCCGGACCTCCGGGAGCCACCATGGAATCCTTCGTTCACCTGCGAAAAGGCAAGACACCCCGCCGACTCCATGCCGACCTTGACGGACTCAAAGACGACGAGCTGGGCCGCGGCGGATTCACGGGCCGGACCGCCAACATCTACCGCCGTCACGATCCCACCGCCTACCGCTCGGTCGGCCCGCTGCGCCCCGTTGATGTGTTGTCCAGTGAACTCAAACCCAGCGACGCCACCGACCTCGACGGCGGACCACTGCTGATGTTCAGCAACGAAGACTGCCGCATTCTGCTGAGCCGTCGCCACGAGCCGATGCCGTTCTATACCCGTCACGTGGATGGCGACCTGCTGTGCTTCGTGCACCGGGGTGCGGGCCTGCTGGAGACCGAATTCGGGCCGCTGCGCTATCGCGAAGGCGACTGGGTGTACATCCCGAAGGCGTGCACCTGGCGCCAGCTCCCCGACCCCTCAGCAGAAGGGGCAACCACATTGCTGATGATCGAGGCCCGCGACGAGTTCCGGGTGCCGCCGCCCGGCCCACTGGGCCGGCACTTCCCGTTCGACCCGTCGCAGGCCACCATCCCCGACCCCAGCCCGTCGGACGCCGATCCAAGGCCGGCCGGACGTGACGAGTACGAAGTCCGGTTGATCCACGAGGGCGGCCCGACGACGTTGCTCTATCAACACAATCCGATGGACGTCGAAGGCTGGCGCGGCGACAACTTCGCCTTCACCTTCAACATCGCCGACTACAACGTGATCACCTCCGACAGTGTCCATCTGCCGCCGACCGTGCATCTGTTCATGCAAGCCACCGGGGTCTACGTGATGAACTTCCTGCCCAAACCAGCCGAGGGCGTGCCCGGCACCGAGCGCACACCCTGGTATCACCGCAATGTCGACTACGACGAGATCGCGTTCTTTCACGGCGGCTCGCTCTACGGCATCCCGATGCCGCCCGGTCTCATCTCCCATGCGCCACAAGGAGTTCACCATGGCGCGCCGGAGAAGGCGCGGGAACGAGCCCGCCGCAAGTTCGACGAGCACTCGCGCGTCGACTGGCAGATCATCGCCATCGACACCCGCCGACGATTGACACCGTCGGCCGAAGTTCTCGCAAACGACTTGGGACAGCACTGACATGGGGAGCACGCAAACTGTGAAACAAGCTGTGAAATACGAATACGATAGAATCCCGTATCTCGTCGCCTTCCAAAATAGTTCCAGCGTCCGCGACGTCTACGGCGGGCTGGCCGAGATCACTGTGCTGGAAAGCTATCTGCTCAAGCCGAAAGACAAGCCGTCGGACACGGTGCTGGTGTTCATGCACCCGATCGGCGGCGGCGCATACCTGCCGATGATCAACGCGCTGGCCCGGGCGGGCCACCACGTCATCTACTGCAACAGCCGATTTCGCGGCACGGATTCGGCGCTGCTGATGGAGAAAGTAGTCGAGGACCTCGGCGAGTGCATCAAGGACGCGAAAAACCGGCTGGGCTATTACAAGGTGGTGCTGGCCGGCTGGAGCGGCGGCGGCTCACTGTCGGTGCTATACCAGCAGCAGGCCCAGCACGCGACCATCACGTCCAGTCCGTCCGGCGACGGGCCCGACCTGACCGCGCTCGACCTACCCGCGGCCGACGGCATCATGCTGCTCGCCGCGCACATCAGTCGGCACGGCACGCTGACCGAATGGCTGGACGCTTCGATCCTCGACGAATCCGATCCCACCAAGCGCGATCCCGGACTGGATCTGTACAACCCCGACAATCCCAACCAGCCGCCCTACAGTCAGGAATTCTTGGCCCGGTACCGCCAGGCACAGATCGACCGCAACCGACGAATCACCGCCTGGGTTCGGCAGAAACTCGCCGAATTGGAAGCACACGGCCGCCCCGATGAGGAGTTCGGTTTCGTCGTGCACGGCACCATGGCCGATCCGCGCTGGCTGGATCCGGCCGTCGATCCCAACGAACGCATCCCGGGGACCTGCTACTTGGGCGATCCTCAACTGGTGAACATGAGCCCGGTCGGGTTGGCCCGCTTCTCGACGCTGCGCGGCTGGCTGTCGCAGTGGAGCTACGACGACGCCCACGGTGACGGGGTCGACTGCGGGCCTGATATCGCTATCCCGGCGCTGGTGATCGGGAACCTGGCCGACGACGCCTGCACACCGAGCCACACCCGACGGCTTTTCGACGCGATCGGGCATCCCGACAAAGAATTGCACGAAATTCCCGGCGCGACACATTATTACGCGGGCCCTGACCAACGCGACAAGCTGCGGAAGGCTGTCGAAATCGTCAGCGACTGGCTGGTCCGCCGCGACTTCGCGAGCTTGCCGTGACCGGCCCGCTGGACGGTATCAGGGTGCTCGAGCTGGGCACACTGATCGCGGGCCCGTTCGCCGGCCGGTTGCTCGGCGACATGGGCGCCGACGTCATCAAGGTGGAACCGCCCGGCGCTCCTGACCCGTTGCGAACCTGGGGTCAGGCCGAACTGGACGGGCAGCATGTGTTCTGGACGGTGCACGCGCGCAACAAGAGGGCCATCACACTCGACCTGCGCAGGCCGGCCGGCCGGGAGTTGTTCCTGGATCTCGTCGAGAAGTCCGACATAGTGGTGGAGAACTTCCGCCCGGGCACCCTGGAGAAGTGGAACCTGGGCTACAACGTGCTCAGTCAACGCAACTCGGGGATCATCCTGGTTCGGGTATCCGGCTACGGACAGACCGGACCCGACGCGCACAAGGCCGGTTACGCCTCGGTCGCCGAAGCCGCCAGCGGCCTGCGGCACCTCAACGGCTTCCCGGGCGGGCCGCCGCCCCGGCTGGCACTGTCACTGGGCGACAGCCTGGCCGGCATGTTCGGCGCCCAGGGTGCATTGGCGGCCCTGTACCGGCGCAGTGTGACCGGGCACGGTCAGGTGGTCGACGTCGCACTGACCGAATCATGCTTGGCTGTGCAGGAATCCACCATTCCCGATTACGATCTGGCCGGCGTGGTGCGCGGACCGTCGGGCACCCGGCTGGAGGGCATCGCACCGTCCAACATCTACCGCAGCGCCGACGGCTCCTGGGTGGTGATCGCCGCCAACCAGAACACAGTGTTCGTTCGGCTGTGCGTGGCGATGTGCCACCCGGAGCTGGCCACCGACGACCGGTTCGCCACGCACGTCGCCCGCGGCCGCAACCAAGACGAACTCGACAAGATCATCGGCTCGTGGGCAGCCGAACGGCAACCCAGCGAGATCATCGAAACGCTCAGCGCCGCGGGCGTGATCGCGGGACCGATCAACACGGTCGCAGAAGTGGTCAACGACCCACAGCTGCGGGCTCGCGGCATGCTGGTCGAGCACTATGACGAACGAGTCGGGCGCAACGTTTTGGGACCGGGCGTCGTGCCGGTGCTTTCGGAATCCCCGGGCGGTGTCCGCAACGCCGGACCGGCCCGTCCAGGACAACACAACGACGACGTCTATACCGGACTGCTCGGCAAGACCGCCGCCGAGCTCGCCGAACTGCGCGCCGAGGAGGTGCTGTGAACATGCACGTTGCCATTCGCGAAGTTGCATTGCGTGACGGCCTGCAGATCGAAAAGCCAATCCCCTTGTCGGCCAAGCTGGAACTGCTGGCGGCCGTGGCCGCGACCGGAGTGCGCGAAGTGGAGGCCACGGCTTTCGTCTCCCCATCGAAAGTGCCGTCGATGGCTGATGCCGCAGAACTTGCCGCCCGGCTGCACGACTACCCCGACATCGAGTTCTCCGCGTTGGTAGCCAGCCCCAACGGTGCCAAGCGGGCCATCGCCGCGGGACTGCGATCAATCGAGTATGTGGTGTCGACCAGCGACGCGTTCAGCAAGGCCAATGTCGGGCGCAGCAGTGCGGAGGCAACCGACCAGATCGACGAGATAGTCGCCATCGCGCACGGCAGCGACGTCACCGTCGAGGTCGTCGTCGCCACTGCGTGGGACTGCCCGTTCGAGGGGCCCA
This sequence comes from uncultured Actinomycetota bacterium, assembly GCA_963762625.1. Taxonomy (GTDB): domain Bacteria; phylum Actinomycetota; class Actinomycetes; order Mycobacteriales; family Mycobacteriaceae; genus Mycobacterium. The sequence goes on along the minus strand of CAVXLB010000004.1, from coordinate 95,470 downwards.
TTCCGCCGATGCGAGTCCTCGATATCGCCGCCGCCGCACGCGATCGGGGCGTCGACCGGTTCTCGATCGCCGACACCATCGGCACCGCAACACCGGGAAGGGTGAGTTCGCTTATCGCACAGGTGCGTCCAGTGATCGGCGATCTGCCGCTGGGTGGACATTTCCACAACACCCGCGGCGCCGGCCTGGCCAGCGCGTACGCGGCGGTCAGCTCCGGAGTCACGCGGCTGGACGCCTCGGTCGGCGGGCTGGGCGGCTGTCCGTTCGCGCCAGGCGCCACCGGCAACATCGCTACCGAGGATCTGGTCTATCTGCTGCGGGACAGCGACATTGACGTCGATGTCGACTTGCAGGCTGCCATCGCCGCGGCCAACGTCGCGAAATCGTTGGTGGGCCATGACCTGCCGAGCGCGCTGTTGCGCGCGGGCGACCGGATCACGGGCTGATGCCAGCCCTCAAACCATCGGGAGAACCGGCACGAGTACTGACTGCCAAAGGCCAGCAGACCCGGGATTCCATCGAGCAATCGGCGCGGAAACTGTTCGCCGAAAGGGGCTTTCACGGCACTACCCTGGCCGACATCACGTCCGCCGCCGGAAAGTCGCCCGCGGTGTTCTATCGGTACTTCACCGACAAAGAAGATCTGTTGGCCGCCCTGGCGGAGTCTTTTCTGCGCAATGTCCTGACACCATCCGGGTTGAGCCTTCAGCTGCCGGACTCCCCAACCGACGATGCGTTCTTCACCTCGGTAGTCACCGGGTACTGGAACATGTTCAAACAGAACATCGGCATCATGATCGCCGTCGCCCAGCTCGCCGCCACTCAGCGACGTTTCGCAGCTGTCCAAAACGAATTTCGGCGGTTCGGCATGGACATTGTGGCCGCGTCGGTCCGCCGAGCCCAGCAGCAGGGCTACGGATCCGAGCTCAACCCGGAACACACCGCGGCGGCGATCGCGCTGCTGTTCGAGAACTTCACCACCGTATTCGTCGGCGCTTCGGGCCTTGGCAGCGTCGGCGTCAGCATCGGCGACGATGACGCCATCGCTACGCTGTCAACCATCTGGAAGAAAACGCTCTACGGCGCATAAAGGAGTTCATCATGGATTTCACGCTCCCAGAACATCTTCCGGGACTTATTGCCGAGATGGACGCCTTCATCGAGCGGGATATCGCCCCGTTGCAGGCCGAGAACATGCAGTACTTCGACCAGCGTCGAGAGCATGCCCGCACCGATTGGGACAATGACGGCATCCCGTCGCGCGAGTGGGAGGATCTGCTCGCCGAGATGCGCAGGCGCGCCGACAAGGCGGGCTGGCTGCGCTACGGATTGCCGACATCGCTGGGTGGACGCGACGGCACCAACGTCGACATGGCTGTCATCCGGGAGCACTTGGCACACAAGGGCCTTGGTCTGCACAACGACTTGCAGAACGAATCGTCGATCGTCGGGAACTTCCCGCAGGTGATCATGATGGAGCGCTTCGGCACCGACGCACAACGCCGGGACTGGTCAGAGGCGTTGATCACCGGGGAGCGATCGATGGCGTTCGGCCTTACCGAGCCGCAGCACGGCTCCGATGCGACCTGGCTGGAAACAGCTGCCAAACTTGACGGCGACGACTGGGTGATCAACGGTTCCAAGCGGTTTAACACCGGCGTTCACCGCGCGACCCACGACTTGATCTTCGCCCGCACCTCCGGTGAGCCGGGGCAAGCCCGGGGCATCACCGCGTTTCTGGTCCCGACCGACACTCCCGGGTTCAGCGTCCCTTATTACTGGTGGACGTTCAACATGCCAACCGACCACGGCGAAGTCGAGATGACCGATGTGCGGATTCCCGCCGACGCGGTGCTGGGTGCGGTGGACCGCGGCCTGGAGGTCGCGCAAACGTTTCTGCACGAGAACCGGATCCGCCAAGCGGCCAGCAGTCTGGGCGCGGCGCAATACTGTATCGACCGCGCCGCAGACTACGCGGGCAAGCGCCGGGTGTTCGGCAAGCCACTCTCGGTCAACCAGGCCGTGCAATGGCCACTGGCCGAGCTGCAGACCGAGGCCCAAATGGTGCGGCTGCTGGTCCAATACGCGGCCTGGCACTTGGATCGTGACCACCACATGGAGGTTTCCGACAAGGTGTCGATGGCCAACTACCGAGCCAACAGACTGGTCTGCGATGCGGCCGATCGCGCCATGCAGATCTTCGGCGGCCTCGGCTACAGCCGTCACGAGCCGTTCGAACACATCTACCGTCACCACCGCCGCTACCGAATCACCGAGGGCGCAGAGGAAATCCAGATTCGCCGGGTGGCGCAACGGCTGTTCGACTTTGGTCACAAGTGACCGTCGGCGAACAGGCAGCAGAGTTATCACCGCGCTTGGCCCGGGTGCTGGAAAAGGCCCTGGGCACCGGCGTCACCATCGAGAATCTACGTGCACTCACCGGTGGTGCAAGCCGAACCACATGGGCATTTGAGGCCGTCACGGCGGGGCAACGCCGGTCGCTGATCCTGCGCACCGGCCCACCCGACGACGTGCACGCCAGCATGGAGCTCGAAGCCCGCGCGCAGGCCGCCGCCGCGGCGGCCGGCGCACCAGTCCCCCGCATCCTGGTGGCCGACGATTCGCCTACCGCACTGGGTAACCCCTTTTTGATCTGCGATGAGATCAGGGGCGAGACTATCGTCCGGCGCATCCAGCGTCGGCTTGACGGTGCTGCTGGCCCGGCGAGTCGCGCCGGTTTACTGAGCCAGTGTGCGCAAGCGCTGGCCGCCATCCACCGGGCCGATATAGGCCGGGTGCAGGATCCCGGCCTCGCTCAGGAGGACCAACTCGTCGAATGGCGCGGGCGACTCGACGTCATGGGCGACACCACCGCCACCTTCGAATGGGTGTTTCGCTGGCTGTCCGCCCGCCGGCCGCCACCGACGCCCGCGGTCCTGGTGCACGGCGACTTCCGGATGGGGAACCTCATCGTTGACGGATCCGGCCTTGCCGCCGTTCTGGATTGGGAACTGGTGCACGTCGGAGAGGCATACGAAGACCTGGCCTGGTTCTGCATCCGGGCATGGCGGTTCGGTGCCCCGGCCAGCCTGGGGGCCGGCGGCCTGGGCAGCATCGAGGATTTCCTCAGCGCCTACCAGGAGGCCAGCGGCAGCACCGTCGATCGGCTGGCGTTCAACTGGTGGTTGGTGCTGGCCACACTGCGCTGGGGCGTCATCTGCCGATACCAGGCCGAGCGCCACCTGAGTGGGCAGGCCCGATCGGTGGAGCTGGCGGCGATCGGGCGTCGAGTCTGCGAGACCGAATGGGACCTACTCGACCTGCTCGAAGAGGCAGCACGATGACATCCGGTAGCCCGTTGCACGGACGCCCGACGGCGGCCGAATTGGTCGCGGCGGCGGCCGAATTCCTGGAGACCGATGTCCGCGGGGCGACCAGCGGTCAGGTCAACTTCCACGCCAGGGTGGCCGCCAACGCGCTGCGCATTGTCGAGCGCGAACTCCTCGACACAGCCGACTCGGACGCTCGCGCGGCGCTGGCCGGCCTGGGCTTCGCCGATGAGGCCGGGCTCGCCGCTGCGATCCGGGCCGGCGAGCTCGACGGGGGCCTCCACCACCCGGAGGGCCCGGAAGCCCGAGAAGCCGACGTCACCCGGTGCCTGCGGGCCCTGGTTCGACACCGGCTGGCGATCGCCCACCCCGGATACGACAGAGGTTAGGCGCCGGCCAATTGATCTCCACACGAGTCTGCACCGTGATACCCCTGATGGACTGGTTCGCGATGAGGTGATGATGAGGACCCTGGAAACACTGCTGAGTGATCCCGACATGGCCGGCGTATGGAACATCGATCCGGATCGCTCGGCCATCACCTTCAAGATCAAGAACATGTGGGGTCTGCTGACCGTCAAAGGCCGCTTCACCGAGTTCGGTGGCGACGGGCAGCTCACCCGTAACGGCGTGGTCGTGGGCCGTGTCGACATCCGTGCCGCGTCCGTGAACACCGGCATCGGCCGTCGGGATAAGCACCTGCGCGGTGCCGACTTCTTCGATGTCGAGCGCTTCCCCGACATCAGCGTCGTCGTCACCGCCGTGCACCCCACCGAAGGCACGACCGCCGATCTTCGAGTGGACTTCACCATCAAAGGGGTCACCGCGCCGCTACCACTACCGGTCACGATCACCATGCTCGATGGCGACTCGATCCAGATAGCCGGCGAAACCGAGGTCGATCGATCCCAGTTCAACCTGGGCTGGAACAGGCTCGGCATGATGGGCGCGACGGCGACCGTGGCCGCAGAAACCGTCTTCGCGCGGGTACCCCGGTGAGACCGGCTCGTTGGCAGTAGCATCTGCAACGTGCCCGAGTCCACGATCGCCCTGCGGATCCTCGTCTACAGCAGCAACGTTGCGACCCGCGAAACAGTGATGCGAGCGCTGGGCAAGCACCTGCATCCCGACCTACCCGAGTTGAACTACGTCGAGGTCGCCACCGGGCCGGTGGTGATTCGCACGATGGACGAAGGTGGCATCGACTTGGCCATCCTGGACGGCGAGGCCACCCCCACCGGCGGCATGGGAATCGCCAAACAACTCAAGGACGAGCTTGAGGTGTGCCCACCGATCGTGGTGCTCACCGGTCGCCCCGACGATGCGTGGCTGGCGAACTGGTCGCGCGCCGAAGGGGCGGTGCCGCATCCGCTCGACCCCATCGTGCTGGGCCGCACAGTGCTCGGATTATTGCGGGCACCCGCCGCCTAACCTCTGTTGACGACGGTTGGCAGCGCGCCAATAGATTAACGGCGTGCAAAGAATTGGCCTCGGTGGAACACCCGAATAGGTCGTGGCCCAGTCCTTCCGAATGCTGTCCGTTTAGCTGGGATGCGCGAACCGATAGGCGTTGATTTGCGGCGACCGGATGGCCTGTTACCAGCAATGACCGCCTTCACCTGCGGCGATACAGAAGCACTGCCGCAAAGCGAATGCGTAGTTGCGACACCCGCCAAAATGCTTTCAGGCCTCCAGGAAATCTGATCCGAAACGGTTCATGCAGCTCCGTTGTACGTCATATGCCCCGGCTAACGCGCCGCGAGAACGCGCTCGGGCGCGACGAAACTACAACCGGAGAGATAGCATCACCCCGGGCAAGCGCACCGACCATCACGACGCTATGTTGAAGGTCGCTGTGATTGGAAACAGACCCGTTCCTTCACAGCACAGCCCAGCCCCACCCGGCCGCCGCACTGGCGGCCCCTTACGACGGATGGAGCGAATTGAACGCGTACATACCCATCCTGGTGCTAGCCGCGATCGGCGCAGCGTTTGCTATCGGCTCGGTCGTGATCGCCAGCGTGGCCGGCCCTTCCCGGTACAACAAGTCAAAGCTCGCGGCCTACGAGTGCGGAATCGAGCCCACCGAGACCCCCGTCAGCGGCCCGCACGCGACGGCCGGGCAGCGGTTCCCGGTGAAGTATTACCTGACCGCAATGCTGTTTATCGTCTTTGACATCGAAATTGTGTTCTTGTATCCCTGGGCGGTCAGTTACGACGCCCTGGGGACGTTCGCGCTCGTCGAAATGGTCGTGTTCATACTCACGGTTTTCGTGGCCTATGCGTACGTATGGCGCCGCGGCGGCCTGACGTGGGATTGAGGTAAGACATGGGCATAGAAGAGCAACTACCCGGTGGCATCCTGCTGTCGACGGTCGAGACGGTGGCCGGCTACGTCCGCAAGAACTCGCTGTGGCCGGCGACATTCGGCCTGGCGTGCTGCGCCATCGAGATGATGGCAACCGCAGGACCAAGGTTCGACATCGCCCGATTCGGCATGGAACGGTTCTCGGCGACGCCCCGGCAGGCCGACCTGATGATCGTGGCCGGACGGGTCAGCCAGAAGATGGCGCCGGTGTTGCGTCAGATCTACGACCAGATGGCCGAGCCGAAGTGGGTGCTGGCCATGGGGGTATGCGCGTCGTCCGGCGGGATGTTCAACAACTACGCGATCGTGCAGGGCGTGGACCACATCGTTCCTGTCGATATCTATCTCCCCGGCTGCCCGCCCCGCCCGGAGATGCTGCTGAACGCAATCCTCAAGCTGCACGAGAAGATTCAGGAAATGCCGCTGGGTGTCAACCGGGAAACCGCCATCGCCGAAGCCGAGCAGGCGGCGCTGGGGGTCAGGCCGACGATCGAGATGCTTGGCCTGCTGCGATGAGCTCACCGGATCACGACCCGAAACAAGCAGCCACCAGTGCAGCCGATGCCGCCGGTGCCCCCGGAACGGAACTGATTAACGTTCGCCGCGGGATGTTCGGTGTCACCGGCTCCGGGGACACGTCCGGATACGGGCGGCTGGTGCGCGAGGTCGCACTCCCGGGCAGCAGCCCCCGGCCATACGGCGGCTACTTCGACGAGGTCGTCGACAGCCTCGCCGCCGCGCTGACACGCACGGGCCTGGACCCGGACGACGCGATCGAGTCGACCGTGGTGGATCGCGGTGAACTCACGCTGCATGTGCGCCGGGACCTGCTGCCGCAAGTCGCACAGCGTCTGCGCGACGAACCGGAGCTGCGTTTCGAGCTGTGCCTGGGCGTCAACGGTGTGCACTACCCGCACGAGGCCGACCGGGAATTGCACGCCGTGTACCCGCTGCAGTCGATCACCCACAATCGCCGGGTCCGGCTGGAAGTGTCTGCGCCGGATGGTGATCCGCACATCCCGACGCTTTACGGCATTTACCCAACCAACGACTGGCACGAACGCGAGACCTACGACTTCTTCGGGATCATCTTCGACGGGCATCCGTCGCTCGTCCGGATCGAGATGCCCGACGATTGGCAGGGGCATCCGCAACGCAAGGACTACCCGCTGGGCGGCATCCCGGTCGAATACAAGGGCGCGCAGATACCTCCGCCCGACGAGCGGAGGGGCTACAACTGATGTCGAAAACGGAAACGCTCGTCGTCACCGGCGGCCAGGACTGGGACAACGTCGTCCAGGCCGCCCGCAACGCCGATCCAGGCGAGCGCATCGTCGTCAACATGGGCCCCCAGCATCCGTCCACCCACGGCGTGCTGCGGTTGATACTCGAGATCGAGGGAGAGACCGTCACCGAGGCCCGGTGCGGAATCGGCTACCTGCACACCGGGATCGAGAAGAACCTCGAATTCCGCTACTGGACCCAGGGCGTCACGTTCGTGACCCGGATGGACTACCTGGCGCCTTTTTTCAACGAGACCGTCTTTTGCCTGGGCGTGGAGAAGCTGCTCGGCATCACCGACGAGATACCGGAACGCGTCAACGTCATCCGCGTGATGATGATGGAGCTCAACCGGATCTCGTCGCATTTGGTCGCGTTGGCCACCGGCGGCATGGAGCTCGGCGCCATGACCCCGATGTTCAGCGGCTTCAAAGGGCGCGAAGTCATCCTCACCCTGTTCGAATCCATCACGGGGTTGCGGATGAACAGCGCCTACATCCGCCCCGGGGGCGTCGCGCAGGATCTGCCGCCGAACGCGAAGACCGAGATCTCGGATGCCCTCAAGCCGTTGCGGGTTGCGATGCGCGAGATGGGCGATCTGCTCAACGAGAACGCCATCTGGAAGGCGCGCACCGAGGACGTTGGCTACCTGGACCTAGCCGGGTGCATGGCATTGGGCATCACCGGACCGATACTGCGTTCCACCGGGTTGCCACACGACCTCCGCAAGAGCGAACCCTACTGCGGATACGAGAACTACGAATTCGACGTGATCACCGATGACGGTTGTGACGCCTACGGTCGCTACATCATTCGCGTCAAGGAGATGTGGGAGTCGGTGAAGATCGTCGAGCAGTGCCTCGACAAGTTACAGCCCGGCCCGACCATGGTCGAGGACCGCAAGATCGCCTGGCCGGCCGACCTGAAGGTAGGCCCGGACGGCATGGGCAACTCGCCCGAGCACATCGAGAAGATCATGAGCGGATCGATGGAGGCGTTGATCCACCACTTCAAGCTGGTCACCGAGGGCATCCGGGTTCCGGCCGGCCAGGTCTACGCGGCGGTGGAATCACCACGCGGGGAACTCGGAGTACACATGGTCAGCGACGGCGGGACCCGCCCCTACCGGGTCCATTACCGCGACCCTTCCTTCACCAACCTGCAGGCAGTAGCCGCGATGTGCGAGGGCGGGATGGTCGCCGACGCGATCTCCGCGGTCGCCAGCATCGACCCGGTAATGGGAGGAGTCGACCGGTGACAGCGCCAGGCAGCAGCGGCGAGCGGGTATTCATCCGGCTCGGCCCGCCACCCCAAGAGCCGAACCAGTTCGTGGTCGCGGGTGCTCCGCAGTCGTATTCACCAGAGGTTCAGGCGCGACTGGAGGTCGACGCCAAGGAGATCATCGGTCGCTACCCCAACAAGCGCTCGGCGCTGCTGCCGTTGCTGCACCTGGTGCAATCCGAGGACACCTACATCACGCCGGCAGGAATGGAGTTCTGCGCTGGGCAACTGGGATTGACCGGGGCCGAGGTGTCGGCGGTCGCGAGCTTCTACACGATGTATCGCCGCGGTCCCACCGGCGATTATCTGGTCGGTGTCTGCACCAACACGCTGTGCGCCGTCATGGGCGGCGACGCCATATTCGGCACGCTCAAAGAGCATCTCGGCATCGGCAACGACGAAACCACCTCCGATGGGTCCGTCACCCTGCAGCACATCGAATGCAACGCCGCGTGTGACTTCGCGCCGGTGGTGATGGTCAACTGGGAGTTCTTCGACAACCAGACGACGGAGTCGGCGCGCGAACTCGTCGACTCCCTGCGCTCGGGTAACCCCAAGGCCCCCACCCGGGGAGCTGCGCCGCTGTGCGGCTTCCGCGAGACATCGAGGATCCTGGCGGGCCTGCCCGATGAGCGTCCGGACGAGGGTCAGGGCGGAGTCGGGCCAGCGACATTGGCCGGGCTTGAGGTGGCAAAGGAACACGGCATGCAGGCCCCGGCGGCTCCGGAGGGCCAGTCATGACCACCGCTGCGACTACGCCCAAGGCGACGCCGTTGACCCCGGTGATCAGCAGCTACTGGGATGACCCCGAGTCGTGGACGATGGCGACGTATCAACGCCACGATGGCTACAAAGCATTGAAGAAGGCCCTGGCCATGGAGCCCGACGCGGTGATCAGCGCCGTGAAGGATTCCGGACTGCGCGGGCGCGGCGGCGCAGGCTTCTCGACCGGCACGAAGTGGTCGTTCATCCCGCAAGGCGACACCGGCGCGGCCGCCAAGCCGCACTATCTGGTGGTCAACGCGGACGAGTCCGAACCCGGTACATGCAAAGACATCCCACTGATGCTGGCGACCCCGCATGTCCTGGTCGAAGGCGTCATAATCGCCGCGTACGCGATCCGGGCCAGCCATGCGTTCATCTACGTGCGCGGTGAGGTAGTGCCGGTACTGCGCCGCCTGCAGAACGCGGTGGCCGAGGCCTATGCGGCCGGCTTCCTGGGCCGCGATATCGCCGGCTCCGGCTTCGACCTGGAGCTGGTGGTGCACGCCGGTGCGGGCGCATACATCTGCGGTGAGGAAACCGCGCTGCTCGACTCACTTGAAGGGCGCCGCGGCCAGCCGCGGCTGCGGCCACCCTTCCCCGCAGTTGCCGGGCTTTACGGCTGCCCGACGGTGATCAACAACGTCGAGACGATCGCAAGTGTCCCGCCGATCATCCTGAACGGGGTCGAGTGGTTCCGGTCGATGGGCACCGAGAAATCGCCTGGCTTCACGCTGTATTCGCTGTCCGGACACGTCACCCACCCCGGGCAGTACGAGGCCCCGTTGGGTATCACATTGCGCGAGTTGCTCGACTATGCCGGCGGCGTGCGCGCCGGGCACCGGCTCAAGTTCTGGACTCCCGGCGGGTCGTCGACACCCCTGCTCACCGACGAGCACCTCGACATACCGCTGGACTACGAGGGTGTGGCCGCCGCCGGTTCGATGCTGGGGACCAAGGCGCTGGAGATCTTCGATGAAACCACGTGCGTGGTGCGCGCGGTGTGGCGCTGGACCGAGTTCTACAAGCACGAGTCATGCGGTAAATGCACGCCGTGCCGAGAGGGGACCTTCTGGCTGGACCAGATCTACGAGCGGCTGGAAACCGGGAAGGGCACCCACGAGGACATCGACAAGCTGGTGGACATTGCCGACGCCATCCTCGGAAAGTCGTTCTGCGCGTTGGGTGATGGCGCCGCAAGCCCGGTGGCATCGTCGATCGCGCTTTTCCGCGACGAATACATCGCCCACATCGAGGGCGGCGGATGCCCGTTCGACCCCCGAGACTCCATGCTGCTGACGGTCGATAGCGCGAAAGGGACGGGGCCCGATGACTAGTGCGGCAAAGACCGAAACCGGCGATGAGTTGAGTCGACCGGACATGGTCACGCTGACCATCGACGACGTCGAAGTCAGTGTTCCCAAGGGAACTTTGGTGATTCGCGCGGCCGAGTTAGTGGGCATCCAGATCCCGCGGTTCTGCGACCATCCACTGCTGGATCCGGTTGGCGCCTGCCGGCAGTGTCTGGTCGAGGTCGAGGGGCAGCGCAAACCAATGGCGTCGTGCACCATCGTGGCCACCGACGAAATGGTGGTGCGCACCCAACTCACCTCCGAGGCAGCCGACAAGGCCCAGCACGGCGTGATGGAACTGCTGTTGATCAACCATCCGCTGGACTGTCCGATGTGCGACAAGGGCGGCGAATGCCCGCTGCAGAACCAGGCAATGTCCAACGGCCGCGACGACTCTCGTTTCGAGGACGTCAAGCGCACCTTCGCCAAGCCGATCAACATCTCCGCGCAGGTTTTGCTGGACCGCGAGCGCTGCATCTTGTGCGCCCGTTGCACACGTTTCTCCGAGCAGATCGCCGGCGATCCGTTCATCGACATGCAAGAGCGCGGCGCATTACAGCAGGTCGGCATTTACGCCAACGAGCCGTTCGATTCATATTTCTCGGGCAACTCGGTGCAGATCTGCCCGGTCGGCGCGCTGACCGGGACCGCCTATCGGTTCCGGGCCCGCCCATTCGACCTGGTCTCCAGCCCGAGCGTGTGCGAGCACTGCGCGTCGGGATGCGCACAGCGCACCGACCACCGGCGCGGCAAGGTGCTGCGTCGGCTTGCCGGTGACGATCCCGAAGTCAACGAAGAGTGGAACTGCGACAAAGGCCGGTGGGCGTTCAACTACGCGACCCAGCCGGACCGGATAACCACTCCCTTGATCCGCGACGCCGACGGCTCGCTACAGCCCGCGTCCTGGTCCCATGCGATCGCTACCGCGGTGCAGGGACTGGAGGGAGCCCGCGGGCGCGCGGGTGTGCTGGTCGGTGGCCGGGCGACCTGGGAGGACGCCTACGCCTACGCCAAGTTCGCTCGAATCACGCTGGACACCAACGACATCGATTTCCGTGCGCGTCCGCACTCGCCGGAGGAGGCCGAATTCCTGGCCGCTCGCGTCGCGGGCCGGCCGATGACGGTCAGTTATTCAGACCTGGAAACCGCGCCGGTGGTGTTACTGGTCGGCTTCGAACCCGAAGACGAGTCGCCCATCGTGTTCCTGCGACTGCGCAAGGCGGCCCGCAAGAACGGCGTTGCGGTGTACGCGATCGCCCCATTCGCCACCCGCGCGCTGCACAAGATGTCCGGCCGGTTGCTCCAGACCGTTCCCGGCGCGGAGGCTTCGACACTGGACGGGCTGGCTATCGGTGAGTTAGGTGATCTGCTGGCCACGCCTGGCGCGGTCATCATGGTCGGCGAGCGCCTGGCCACCGTTCCGGGCGGGTTCTCCGCCGCGGCCCGGCTCGCCGACGCGACCGGAGCCCGGCTGGCATGGGTACCGCGGCGGGCCGGTGAGCGTGGCGCGCTGGAAGCCGGCGCGCTCCCCACGCTGCTGCCCGGTGGCCGCCCGGTCGCCGACGACGCGGCCCGTGCGCAGGTTGCCGCGGCCTGGAACGTCGACGAATTGCCAGCCACCGCAGGACGTGACGTGGACGGCATCCTCGCCGCCGCAGCCGACGGGTCCCTGGGCGCACTGCTGGTCGGCGGCATCGAACCCGACGACTTCGCCGATCCCGAAACGGTGCTGGCCGCGCTGGACGCCGCACGCTTCGTGGTCAGCCTGGAGCTGCGGCACAGCGCCGTCACCGAGCGCGCTGACATCGTGTTTCCGGTCGCCCCGACCACACAGAAGGCCGGCGCCTTCGTCAATTGGGAGGGCCGCTATCGCGGTTTTGCAGCCGCACTGCACGGAAGCACCCAGCAGGCGAGTCAGTCGGATCACCAGGTGCTTGACGCGCTGGCCGACGAAATGGGTGTCTACCTGGGAATGTCCGACGTCGACGCCGCCCGCGAGGAAGCGGCGGCGCTGGGTTCTTGGGATGGCAAACGTGCCGTCGGCCCCCAGGTCGCGGTCCCGCAGCCGGCCCAACCCGGAGCCGGCGAAGCTGTGCTGGCCGGGTGGCGAATGCTGCTCGACAGCGGCCGGCTGCAAGACGGCGAACAGCATCTGGCCGGTACCGCACGCACGCCCGTGGTGCGGCTGTCCGCCGGTTCGGCGACGGAAATCGGCGCCGCTGACGGCGACGCGGTCACCGTCAGCACCGATCGCGGCTCGATCACCCTGCCGCTGGCCATCACCGACATGCCCGACCGAGTGGCCTGGGTTCCGCTTAACTCACCGGGTTCGGCGGTTCAGCGCCAGCTGGGCGTGACGGTGGGCGGCTTGGTCAAGATCTCGACGCAGATCGGAGTGGGCACCGCCGGCGACGATGCAGAGCGAAGCGATGAGGAGGAGCGGCGCAGATGACCGCTTTCGGGCACGACCCCTGGTGGCTGGTATTAGGTAAAGCGCTGGCCGTCTTCGTGTTCCTGATGCTGAACGTGCTGGTCGCAATCCTGGCCGAGCGCAAGATCCTGGGCTGGATGCAGCGGCGGCCCGGCCCCAACCGGGCGGGTCCGTGGGGCCTCCTGCAGAGCCTGGCCGACGGGATCAAGCTGGCGCTCAAGGAGAGCATCACCCCCCGCGGCGTCGACTGGTTCGTATACATGGCGGCCCCGGTCATCTCGACGATTCCCGCGTTCACCGCGTTCGCGTTCATCCCATTCGGCCCCGAGGTATCGGTTTTCGGCCACCGGACTCCGTTGCAGCTCACCGACCTGCCGGTTGCGGTGCTTTTCATCCTGGGATTCTCGGCGATCGGGGTGTACGGCATCGTGCTCGGCGGTTGGGCGTCTGGGTCCACCTACCCGCTGCTGGGAGGTGTCCGATCGACCGCCCAGGTCATCTCCTACGAGGTGGCAATGGGATTGTCCTTTGCCGCGGTCTTCCTTTACGCGGGCACCATGTCGACGTCAGAGATCGTGGCAGCCCAGGACCGGGTCTGGTACGTCTTCCTGCTGTTGCCGTCGTTCGTGATCTACCTCATCTCGATGGTGGGCGAAACCAACCGCGCGCCATTCGACCTGCCGGAGGCCGAGGGTGAGCTCGTCGCCGGCTTCCACACCGAGTACTCGTCGCTGAAGTTCGCGATGTTCATGTTGGCCGAATACGTCAACATGATGACCGTTTCGTCGCTGGCGACCGTGATGTTCTTCGGCGGCTGGCATGCTCCCTGGCCGCTCAACATGTGGGCGGGAGCCGACACCGGCTGGTGGCCGGTGCTGTGGTTCACCGCCAAGATGTGGACTTTCCTGTTCATCTATATCTGGCTGCGGGGAAGCCTGCCCCGGTTGCGCTATGACCAGTTCATGGCGTTGGGCTGGAAACTGCTGATCCCTGCGTCGCTGGTCTGGGTGCTGATCGCGGCGGTCATCCGCACACTGCGAAACCAGGGCTACGAGCACTGGACTACGGCACTGGTGATCAGCAGCGCGGTCTTTGCCGTCGTCCTGGTGCTGTCGTTGCGCAGACCGTTCGCACCCCCGAAGGGGAGGAAACTCAGGCGGCTGCGCCGCGAACAGGCCGCCGCGATCGTCGCCGCCGGACCGGCGTTCCCCACACCGCCGCTTCCGGACCAGAAGGCCGTAGCGAGCAAGGAGACAGCAAGTGCCTAAATTCCTTGACGGCGTCGCGGGCTTCGGCGTGACGTTCAGTTCGATGTTCAAAAAGAGGGTCACCGAGGGGTATCCAGAGAAGCCCGGTCCGGTCAAAGCGCGGTACCACGGCCGCCATCAGCTGAACCGGTACCCCGACGGCCTGGAGAAGTGCATCGGGTGCGAGCTGTGCGCCTGGTCGTGCCCGGCCGACGCGATCTACGTCGAGGGCGCCGACAACACGGACGAGGCAAGGTTTTCCCCGGGAGAACGCTACGGCCGCGTCTACCAGATCAACTACCTGCGCTGCATCGGCTGCGGGCTATGCATCGAGGCGTGCCCCACCCGGGCACTGACGATGACCAACGACTACGAGCTGGCCGATGACAACCGCGCCGACTTGATCTACGAAAAGGACCGGCTGCTGGCCCCGCTGCTGCAGGACATGCTCGCGCCGCCACACCCGAGGGCCGAGGGCGCCACCGACAAGGACTACTACCAGGGCAACATCACTGCAGATGGCCTACGCGACCCCGGAGAAGACAAATGACCGGCGTCAGCGTGGCTTCTAACGTGGCTGAAGCCGCAGTCGTTCACACTTCCACCGGTGAAGCGGTGACGTTCTGGGTGCTGGGTGCGCTGGCGCTGATCGGCGCCGTCGGGGTCATCATGGCGGTCAACGCGGTGTACTCGGCGATGTTCCTGGCAATGACGATGCTCAGCCTGGCGGTCCTATATATGGTCCAGGACGCACCGTTTCTGGGTGTCGTTCAAGTCGTCGTCTACACCGGCGCGGTGATGATGCTGTTCCTCTTCGTGCTGATGCTGATCGGCGTGGACTCGGCGGAATCGCTGAAGGAAACGCTGCGCGGACAGCGGGTGGCCGGCGTAGTGACCGGCCTCGCATTCGGCATTCTGCTGACCGCCGCAATCGGCAGCGTGACGACCAGAACGTACACGGGACTGACTGCGGCCAACGCCAACGGCAACGTCGAAGGCTTGGCCTTTCTGATCTTTTCCCGATATCTGTGGGCGTTCGAGTTGACCAGCGCGCTGCTGATCACCGCGGCCGTGGGAGCCATGATCCTGGCCCATCGCGAGCGTTTTGAGGCCCGCAAGACTCAGCGCGAACTCTCCGAAGAACGCTTCCGTGGTGTCGGGCGTCCCACACCGCTGCCCGGCCCGGGTGTGTACGCGCGCCGAAATGCGGTGGATTCGGCCGCGCTGCTCCCCGACGGCTCCTACTCGGAATTGTCGGTCTCATCGATCCTGCAAAGCCGCGGCGCCGACGGCGCGCCGATCGCTCCCCGCGAGGCTCTGCCCGAGCCCGCTAAAGGCGGTGCGTCGTGAACCCGGCCAACTACCTCTACCTGTCGGCGATGCTATTCACCATCGGTGCCGCGGGAGTGATGTTGCGGCGCAACGCCATCGTGATGTTCATGTGCGTCGAGCTAATGCTCAATGCCGTCAATCTGGCGTTCGTCACGTTCGCACGGCTGCAAGGCCAATTGGACGGGCAGATGATCGCGTTCTTCACCATGGTGGTGGCCGCCTGCGAAGTCGTGATCGGCCTGGCCATCATCATGACGATTTTCCGTGCCCGCAAATCGGCGTCGGTCGACGACGCGAACCTACTCAAAGGCTAGAGACCGCCACGATGACTCACTTCACCTGGCTGCTCGTAGCACTGCCGCTGGCGGGCGCCGCAATCCTGCTGTTCGGGGGCAGACGCACCGACGCGTGGGGACATTGGCTGGGTTGCGCCGCCGCGCTGTCGGCGTTTGGTGTGGGTGCGACGTTGCTCGCCGACTTGCTCCACCTGGACGCGGCTGAACGGGTCATCCACCAGAAGCTGTTCACCTGGATCCCCGTCGGCCAACTGCAGGTCGACCTCGGACTGCAGATCGACCAGTTGTCGATTTGCTTCGTGCTGCTGATCTCCGGGGTCGGATCGTTGATCCACATCTATTCGGTCGCCTATATGGCCGAGGACCCGGACCGGCGCCGGTTTTTCGGCTACCTCAACCTGTTCCTGGCCTCGATGTTGCTGCTGGTGGTCGCCGACAACTACGTGGTGCTCTACGTCGGCTGGGAAGGCGTCGGGCTGGCGTCCTACCTCCTGATCGGGTTCTGGTACCACAAACCCACGGCGGCCACGGCGGCCAAGAAGGCGTTCGTGATGAACCGCGTCGGGGACGCCGGGCTGGCATTAGCCATGTTCCTGATGTTCAGCACCTTCGGCACCCTGTCGTACGCCGGAGTGTTCGCCGGGGCGCCCGGCGCCAGCAGCGGCGCGCTGACCGCGATGGGGCTGTTGCTGCTGGCGGGCGCGTGCGCCAAGTCCGCACAGGTTCCGCTGCAGGCCTGGCTGGGTGACGCGATGGAAGGTCCCACCCCGGTGTCCGCGCTGATCCACGCCGCCACCATGGTGACCGCCGGCGTGTATCTGATCGTGCGATCCAATCCGCTGTTCAACCTGGCGCCCGACGCCCAGTTGGGCGTGGTCATCGTCGGCACCGTCACCCTGTTGTTCGGGGCCTTTGTCGGCTGCGCCAAGGACGACATCAAACGCGCCTTGGCAGCGTCGACCATGAGCCAGATCGGCTACATGGTGCTGGCCGCCGGCCTGGGCCCCGCCGGCTATGCCTTCGCGATCATGCACCTGCTCACCCACGGCTTCTTCAAGGCCGGCCTGTTCCTCGGATCGGGCTCGATCATCCACGCGATGCACGAAGAACAGAACATGCGCCGGTACGGCGGACTGCGCAAGGCCCTGCCGATCACGTTCGTCACGTTCGGTCTGGGATATCTGGCCATCATCGGCGTGCCGCCGTTCGCCGGCTTCTTCTCCAAGGATGCGATCATCGAGGCGGCACTTGGCGAAGGCGGTGTCCGGGGCTACGTGCTCGGCGGTGCGGCGCTGCTCGGCGCGGGCCTCACCGCGTTTTACATGACGCGGGTGATGCTGATGACCTTCTTCGGCGAGAAGCGTTGGGCCCCGAGCGCCCATCCGCACGAGGCACCGGCCCTGATGACTGGGCCGATGATCCTGCTCGCCTTCGGCTCGGTGTTCGCCGGCGGACTGTTCGCCGTCGGGGGCACCCTGCAGCACTGGCTCGAGCCCGTCGTCGGAGTTCATGAAGAGACCACCCACGCCCTGCCCGCCTGGGTCAGCACCACCGTGGCGCTGACGGTCGTCGCCGTCGGTATCGCGGTGGCCTACCGGATGTACGGCGGCAAGGCTGCCATCCCGCGGGTGGCCCCCGCCCAGGTCTCGGTCCTGACAACAGCCGCACGCGCCGATCTCTACGGCGATGCCTTCAACGAGGAGGTATTCATGCGCCCTGGCGCACAATTGACCGACGCGCTGGTCGAAGTCGACGACGCGGGTGTAGACGGCTCGGTCAACGCGCTGGCCGCATTGGTCAGCCGGACCTCGGATCGCCTGCGGGCACTGCAAACCGGCTTCGCCCGCTCCTACGCATTGTCGATGCTGACGGGTGCGGCGCTGGTGATCGCGGCGATCCTGGCGGTGCAGCTGTGGTGACTCTGCCGTGGCTGAGCGTGCTGTGGCTGTTGCCACTGGCCGGCTCTGTGCTGATCGTCCTGATGCCCGCCGAGGTGGAAAAGCTCGCCAAGTGGGCCGGCCTTTTCATCAGCGTGTTGGTGTTGCTGGTGGCCGTCATCATCACGGCGGGGTTCGAGGTCGGTGGCGCGCCTTACCAGTTCGTCGAAAGCCATGAGTGGATACCGGCTTTCGGCGCCGGCTACACCCTCGGTGTGGACGGCATTGCGATAGTGCTGATACTGCTGACCACGGTGCTGATTCCACTGCTGCTGGTCGGGGGCTGGAACGACGGTGGCGAGCGAGGCGCACCCGCGTTCATCGCTTTGGTGCTGTCCATCGAGTCGATGGTGCTGATCGCAGTGGTCTCGCTGGACGTGTTGCTGTTCTACGTGTTCTTCGAGGCCATGCTGATCCCGATGTACTTTTTGATCGGCGGGTTCGGTAAAGGCGCAGGACGGTCACGCGCCGCGGTGAAGTTCTTGCTGTACAACCTGTTCGGCGGTTTGATCATGCTAGCCGCGGTGATCGGCCTCTATGTGGTGACTGCCAAGCACGGCACCGGTTCATTCGACTTCCGCGACATCGTGGCCGGCTTCTCTTCTGGCCGGTACAACGCTGACTCCGCGGTGATCAAAGCGCTCTTTCTGGGCTTCATGTTCGCCTTCGCCATCAAGGCACCGCTATGGCCTTTCCACCGCTGGCTGCCCGATGCCTGCGTCGAGGCCACGCCCGCCACAGCGGTACTGATCACGGCGGTGATGGACAAGATCGGCACCTTCGGCATGCTGCGCTATTGCCTGCAGCTGTTTCCAAGCGCCGCAACGTATTTCCGTCCCATGATCATCGTTTTGGCCGTCATCGGGGTGATCTATGGAGCGGTGGTGGCGATCGGCCAGAAGGACATCATGCGCCTGATCGCCTACACCTCCATCTCGCACTTCGGCATCATCATCCTGGGCATCTTCGTCATGACCAGTCAGGGACAGAGCGGGTCGACGCTCTACATGCTCAACCACGGCATCTCGACGGCGGCGGTGTTCCTGATCGCGGGCTTCCTGATCTCTCGCCGCGGGAGCCGGAAGATCTCCGACTACGGCGGCGTGCAGAAGGTGGCCCCCGTTCTGGCCGGCACGTTCCTCGTTTCGTCGATGGCCACCGTGTCGCTGCCCGGTCTGGCGCCATTCATCAGCGAATTCCTCGTCCTGCTGGGCTCATTCAGCCGCTACTGGCTAGCGACGGCATTCGCGGTCACCGCATTAGTCCTCTCGGCGGTCTACATGTTGTGGCTATACCAGCGGGTGATGACGGGGCCGGTCGCCAAGGGCAACGAAGATATCGATGATCTACGGCCGCGCGAGCTTGTCGTCGTGGCCGCGTTGATCGCAATGTTGTTCGTTCTCGGGGTTTACCCCAAGCCGGTGCTGGATCTGATCAATCCCGCGGTCGAGAACACCATGACGACCATCGGCCAACATGATCCCGTGCCGAGTGTGACCCATCCGGTTTCTCGTCCGGTTACTCGCCCGGTTACTCGCCCGGTTTCTAAGGCCGCCCCCGCTCCAGCCGAAGGACCGCACCGATGACCCTGCCCACTCCCAGCGTCGAGTACTTCCTGCTGTGCCCGATGCTCATCGTCTTCGGGGTCGCCGTGGCCGGTGTCCTCGTCGAAGCGTTCGTGCCGAGACGGCTCCGGTACGGCGCGCAGGTGACGTTGGCATTTGGCGGTTTGGTCGCAGCGTTCGTCGCGGTGCTCGTGGTGGCCGAGACGATATGGGCGGGTCGCCCCGCAGTGCTGGGCGCGGTGGCCATCGACCCGACAGCGCTGTTCCTGCAGGGCACCGTGCTGTTGGTGGCGATGCTGGCAGTCATCTTCATGGCTGAACGCACGGCCGCCGGGAAAGGCGTCGTCGTTAAGGCCGCCAAAGCGAAGGTGGCCGTGACGGTCGGCGGAGGACTGGATTCCTTTACCCCGCAGGCTTCCGCGGTTCCTGGCAGCGACGCCGAGCGCGAAGCGGAACGGGCCGGAGCCGCCCAGACCGAACTCTTCCCCCTGGTGATGCTGTCGGTCGGCGGCATGATGGTGTTCCCCGCGTCCAATGACCTGCTGACCATGTTCGTTGCGCTGGAAGTCTTGTCGTTGCCGCTGTACCTGATCTGCGGGCTGGCCCGTAGTCGCCGCCTGCTGTCGCAGGAAGCCGCGATGAAGTACTTCCTGCTCGGTGCGTTCTCGTCGGCGTTCTTCCTTTACGGTGTGGCTTTGCTCTACGGCGCGACCGGCACCCTGACCCTGACCGGGATCCGCGACGGGTTGTCGAAGCACGGCGACAACTCGATGGCGTTGGTCGGCGTCGCGTTGCTGTCGGTCGGGCTGCTGTTCAAAGTCGGTGCGGTTCCATTCCATTCGTGGATTCCCGACGTTTATCAGGGTGCGCCCACCCCGATCACGGGCTTCATGGCGGCGGCCACCAAAGTCGCCGCGTTCGGCGCGTTACTGCGGGTGTTCTATGTCGCGCTGCCGCCGCTGCAGGACCAGTGGCGGCCTGTGCTGTGGGCGATTTCGATTCTGACCATGACGGTCGCCAGCATCACCGCGGTGAACCAGACCGACGTCAAGCGACTGCTGGCCTATTCGTCAGTCGCCCACGTCGGCTTCATCCTCACCGGCGTGATCGCCGGCAGCGCGGCGGGTCTTTCGGCGACGTTGTTCTATCTGGTCGCCTACAGCTTCAGCACCGTCGGCGCGTTCGCCGTCGTGGGTCTGATCCGCAACGCCGATGGCGTCGAAGACGCCACGCTGTCCCACTGGGCCGGGCTCGGGCAGCGCTCCCCCATTGTGGGCGGCCTGCTTTCGATGTTTCTGCTGGCTTTCGCCGGTATCCCGCTGACGAGTGGGTTCATCAGCAAGCTCTCGGTGTTCAAGGCCGCCGCCCAGGCCGGCGCGGCGCCACTGGTGATCATCGGTGTGATCTCGAGCGGGATCGCCGCGTACTTCTACGTTCGGGTGATCGTGCGGATGTTCTTCACCGAGGCGACCGAGGAAACTCCACATGTCGTGGCACCCAGCTTGTTGACCAAGGTCGCCATCGCGGTGTGCGCCGTACTCACAGTGGGTTTGGGAATCTTCCCGCAGCCGCTGCTCGAGCTGGCCGACAACGCCGCGCAGCTGCTGCACTGATCAGATTTACGGCCGCGAACGCCAACAACGCGGTCGACGCGGCTAGGGCGGTGACAACGAAGAACAACGCCGGGGGCCGCCGCCCGGCTCGGCCCGTATCGCGTGGTCGCGGTACTTGCCTCATATTGGCACGCCACGCGGCCATCCCGCCCGGAAAGATGCCGCCGCGACGCGGTCTGTTGCCCGGCATGTCAAAGCTTCGGCGACCGGAGCCGTGATCCGCGGGAGGTCCCCCAAGGCTGGCCGCCAATTCGTCACAGTGGCAGATCCCGCACCTCCCCCACTGTCACCCGAAGCTGGCACCCGAAGCTGGCACCCGAAGCTGGCAATTGTGGCGTAAGCCATACTCAGCTCCATTCCGGGACTTACACTCGCTACCGCGCATAGAACGCATGTCAAATAGCGCTGGCATCTTGCGCCAGCGAAAAGCTGCGACAGCAACTGAGGAGAACCCGCCGTTGAGCTCAGGCATACGTGACACGACGGCGGCTGAACCGGAGACTGAAACAGAAGTCGACGGACTCGCCTGCGTCGTTTCGATGCGAGCAGTACGAACGGTGAACGACGTCCCCCATCACGTGGTGGTGACGTCGGGCGAGCCGGAAGATCGCCCGACGGTCGTGGAAGCATCGATCCGCAGCCAGGTCGTCACGATGCTGGGCAAGCCCCTCCGGTACGGCCTCAACCAAACCGATTCGTCGTTGCAGACGTTAGGCCGCTTCTTCGAGCTGGCCGTTCGGGCGTTCGCCTGCCTGATCACGGATTTGATCCGCTTGCGCCACCCCTGGCGGGACACCATCAACCAAGCCTGGTTCATCGTCAGCGTCACGGCGATACCTGCGTTATTGGTGTCTGTCCCGTTCGGGGTGATCGTGGCGGTGCAGGTGGGTAACTTCATTCAACAGGTTGGCGCCTCGTCGGTCTCGGGCGCGGCCGGCGGCCTCGGGGTGATCCGGCAGGGTGCGCCGATCGTGGCCGCCTTGCTGCTGGGCGGTGCGGCCGGTTCGGCGGTGGCCACCGATCTTGGCGCCCGCACGATTCGCGAAGAGGTCGACGCGCTGCGCGTCATGGGCATCGACCCGGTGCAGCGGCTGGTCACACCACGGCTGGCGGCGATCGTGTTCGTGGCGCCGGTGCTGTGCTCCTTCATCATCTTCATGGGGCTGGCGGCAGGATATGCAATCAATGTCGGCTTCCAGTCCGGTACGCCGGGCAGTTATATCGCGTCGTTCGCGTCGTTCGCCAGCGTCGGCGACGTCGGGGTCGCCATCCTCAAGACGTGGCTTTTCGGCGTGATCGTGATCTTGGTGGCTTGCCAGCGCGGCCTGGAGACCAAAGGCGGTGCGCGCGGCGTGGCCGATGCGGTCAACGCTTCCGTCGTCATCGGCGTGGTTGCCGTGTTCATCCTGAACCTGCTGATCACACAGGGGTTGTCGATGTCCATGCCGCTGAGAGTGGGCTGATGGCGGCGCCGGCACGACACATCCCCACTGTGCTACGTGCCCCGTTGTGGGTCGCCGACCGCGGCGACTCGCTGTTCCAGCGGCTCGGCCATCAGGTCACCTTCCTGTTTCGGGTGCTCGGTTCCATTCCACAGACGCTGAAGCAGTACCGGCACCAGATCGGGGTGCTATTGATCGACATGATCTGGGGAAACGGTTCTCTCATCGTCGGCGGGGGCACCATCGGCGTGCTGGTGTTCATGGGCGCGGCAGTCGGTGGCTCGGTGGGAATCGAGGGGTACGGAGCCCTAGACATGGTCGGCATGGGCCCGCTGACGGGGTTCGTCTCCGCGTATGCGAACACGCGGGAGATGGCACCGATGATCGCGGGGATCGGCTTTGCCGCCCAGGCCGGGTGCCGCATGACCGCTGAGATCGGCGCCATGCGGATCTCCGAGGAAATCGACGCACTGGAAGCCCTTGGCATACAGTCGATCCCGTTCGTGGTCACGACCCGGGTGATCGCCGGAATGATCACCATCGTTCCGCTGTACGTGGTGACGCTGGCATTGAGCTATGTGTCTTGTGCGCTGGTGGTCAACGTGCTGCACGGGCAGTCGTCGGGCACCTACTACCACTACTTCGACTCGTTCATCCAGCCTTCCGACGTGGTGTTCTCGGTACTCAAAGCGGCGATATTCGTGACACTGATCATCGCCATCCACGGCTATCAGGGCTACTACGCCACCGGTGGTCCCGAAGGTGTTGGTCGGGCCTCGGGCCGAGCCATCCGGGCCAGCATCGTCACCGTGGTCGCCGCCGACATGGTGCTGACCCTCCTGTTCTGGGGCAACAGCCCCGGCATTCGGATATCCGGGTAAGGCATGCCAATACTGCCGGGGTCAGATCAGGGAGGGCGACCGCCCGGTTCGCACGCGTTGCGAATCCGCGGCCTGATTGCTGCCGCGGTGCTGGCTATCGCGGGCATCGCGCTGTATCAGCTGGGTACCAGCGGCTACACCGACACGTTCAAGCTGACCGTGATGACAGACGCGATCGGTGAGGGTCTGACGCCGGGCGCGGAGGTGAAGCTCCGTGGGCTGACGATCGGATCGGTGAAGACGCTGCAATCGGTCGGATACAACAAGCAGAAAATGACGCTGGAACTCGAGCCGCGCCAAGCGCACGCCCTGGCCACCGACACCACCGCCAAGTTCACCACGTCGAATGCTTTTGGCCTCTCAGCGGTCGAACTGGTCAGCACCGGTACCGGCCCTCGGTTGAGGCCAAACCAGACGCTGGCCATCACCGCGAACACGGGGTCCACGTCGATCACCGGACTACTGCGTCAGGGCCAAAAGCTCGGCGGGCTCGTGGACTCGCCCGATGTCAACCACATCATCGCGGTAGTGCGTCGTCACTCCGAGCTGACCGAGCCAGTGACCCGGTCATACTTCGATCTGATCAAGATGCTTACCGACTCCCAGCGGGTGCCGTTCTCGCAGTCGCTGTCGGTGTTCGCCTCGGTGGTCAACGGTGTCAACGATTCGATCCCGCTTATCGGGTTGGCATATGACTTGCTCAACGGGATGGAGTTCCTGGCGCACCCTGACGGGGTCGAGCGCATGAACACGATCCTGGACCAGACCGTGAAACTCCTCTTCAACGCGAACAATATCTTCGCGAAGAACGTTTCGTGGCTGGCCCCATTCTTCGGCGCGGTGATGAGCGGATTGCTGCCGGCGTCGTATGCCATCGGCAGCGTGGCGCCGGTCTACGACCGGCTCTCGGGCCTGCTGGACCGCACCAGTGCGGCGTTTCCGGTCGTCGACGACAAGGTCCGCATGCAGATCGATGTCACTTTGGATGCCATGCCGGGGCTGGCGGCGGCATTGCCGCCCGCCGGGGCCCCGACTGGATCCCCAGCGCCGCCGCAGCGGAGCGGCCGATGAGAAGTGTTACCAATTCCGTGTTTTGGCTGACCATCTTCACCGCGGTCGCGGTGGTGTGCACGCTTGTCGTGCTGACCGCTTTGCGTAATCCGGTCACCGGGGCGGTCTCCCACTACACCGCGGCGTTCTCCGATGTGTCTGGGCTCTATGCCGGTGATGACGTTCGCATCTCCGGCGTTCAGGTCGGCAAGGTGGAAACCGTCCGGCTCGACGGGCGGATCGCCAAGGTGGATTTCACCGCACAGGCTGATCACCCGCTGTTCGCCAACACCGTCGCCGCGGTGCGCTACCAAACTCTGCTCGGTCAGCGCTATGTGGAACTCGTCCAACCACCTAAGCCGGATCAACGGCTACCGGCGGGGGGCGCCCTTCCGCTGGGGCAGACGGTCCCGTCATTCGATGTAGCGAAGCTTTTCAACGGGTTTCGGCCCATCTTCCAGACCCTCGACCCTGCCCAGTTCAACCTGTTGGGTGAGAACCTGCTGCGGCTGATTCAAGGTGATGAATCCGGTGTCGGCCCATTTCTGCATGACCTCGACGTCATCTCCAAGTTGGCCGTGGATCGCCAGGCGGTTATCACCGTCATGATCCGCAACCTCAGTGCGATCTCCCAGGATCTCGGCGGCAAATCGCAGCAACTGTTTCATCTCATCGCCACGCTCAACGATGTGTTGACGAAGTTCGGTTCCAAGGCAGACGAGTTCCGGGCCGCGATGGACAGCGGGCTGCCCGTGCTACGAAATGCCACCCATATCCTGCAATACGCCGAGCGCACTTTCGACGGGACAACGGTTCCGCTCTACGACCTGTACAGCCGGATGTGGCCACAGACCCCGACGATCATCGCGGGCCTGTCGCTGGCGCCCTCGTTGATCGAGGGAATGCGCGACTGGCTGGCCGACGACCAGCCTGCTGTGCCGTCGTTTTCCTGCTCGCACGGCGAAGTCACCCTGCCCGGGATCGGGCAGGTGTCATTCGCCCAGCAGAACTTGGTGGTGTGCCGGTAATGGTGTTCGGCGAACGATTCATCACCTCGGTCAAGAAACTCGAGTTGAACAAGATTCTGGGACCGAGGCGCGCCCTGCTCGACGAGCGGACCGCCCCCATCCGTAATCGGCGGCACGGGATCGCCGGTGTAGTCGTCATCGTCGCGGCGTTAGCCGCCACCGCGATGGCCTATCTGAATCCGACCGATCAGACCGGCTACACCGCGCACCTCTCTAACTCTGGCGGTGTGCACGTCGGCGACCAGGTTCGCATCGCCGGAATCCCGGTCGGGAAGGTCACTAGTATCCGACTGGACGCCGCCGTCGTCGAGATGAAATTCGACATCGAACGCTCGGTGGTGGTCGGTTCGGAATCCACCCTGGACGTCAAGCTCCTGACCCCGCTCGGCGGCCACTATGTGGCGCTCGATCCGAAGGGGGGTATACCGCTGGGCCACAACGTGATTCCGCCGAAACGCGTCACGCTGCCGTTCGAGGTCAACGACATACTCCAGGCGGCAACTCCGCTGATCGAGGACGTCAGCGGCCAAGTCATCCACGACACCTTCACCGAGGTCGCCAGTGCGGCCAACAAGTATCCCGACGCGATTCGCGACCTGCTCCGGTCGGCCAACGCGTTGACCACGTCGTTGAGCAAAACCACTGACGACTTTCATCGCGGCCTGGACTTCGCCAACAACGGCCTGCGGGGCACCGTCGCCGGACGCAAACAACTCATCACGATGTTCGAGCAGCTCGACGTCCTCGGCAAGATGTACACCTCGAAGTCCGTCGACATCGTCGAATTCTTCACCCTGCTAAGCGAATTGTCGCGCATCCTTGACCGCATCACGGTGTTCTATGCCCGCGAGGTTGGGCCGATCGTCAACGGACTCGACGACATCGAAGACACGCTGCAAGCCCATCCCGAACGCCTCGGCCAAGGGATCGAGGGTCTGGGGCAGACCCTCAACATCGTGTTGCCGATGCTGACTGGGAACGGGGTCGTTTTCGACCAGCACAACCGTCTGGTCCCCGGACAGGACCTGTGCCTACCCAACGTCATGAGGAACTGTTAAGTGACCATGTCGGCTATCGGCTCGCGGCTGCGTTCCCCGCTGGTGATCGCAGCAGTGATGGCGATCGTCGCCGCGGTCACGGCGGCGTTGGTCATCGGCACCAAAATGTTGATGCCCCGAATCAGCAACACCCGGGCGATGTGCGCCGAATTCAGCGACGCGGTAGGGCTTTACCCAGGCAACAAGGTGGCGCTGCTGGGCATCGAGGTCGGCTCGACCACCGCGATCGTCAACAAGCCCGACCACGTAGAGGTCGACTTCACCGTGCCCAGCGACCTCGAACTGCCGGCTGACGTCGGAGCGGTCACCTACTCGCAATCGATCGTCACCGACCGCCATATCGAACTCACCAAGACTTACATCGGGGGACCGAAATTCACCGGGTCCGGGTGCATCAAACTAAAGTCCACCAAGACGCCGATCAGTGTAAGCGAAACCTTCGTTGCCATAGGCAAGCTCGCCGACGCCGTCTTGGGGCCCCACCCCGGCCAAGACCCGACCCAGGCGCCCGGCGTGCAGGCGATCAACGACAGCTTGCGCGCGGCCAGCCGCTCGTTGGACGGCACCGGCTCCGGCCTCAACCAGACGTTGCGCAATCTCGTCACCATGCTCGCTGACCCCTACAAGGCCGACGCCGACTATCGCCAGCTGTTCGAGAACAGCGAAATCCTCACCTCAGACTTCCTCAAGAACTGGGACAGCTTCGCCTCGGTAATCCAAACGCTGCCGGCCACCCTCCAATTGATCGAGGGCCTCTCGGACAACTTCGGAGCGGCCCTGGCCCATATATCGCACCTGCTGCCGGTCTTGGTCGAGGCGCTCAACCGTTGGGGGCCAAGGGTTTACGAAAAACTCGATCGGCGGGTTACCGGGGTACGGGACTGGCTGAACCGCCATACCTCGGTCATCGTCGCCATCATCAAATCGTGGCCGCAGTTCAGTCACTGGCTGACCGACATCTACGAACCGGCCTGGGGCACCCACAACGTCACCTACATTCCGCCGCAAGTGGCGATTTCGCCAGCGCAGGCCGGCGCTATCTGCGAGGGGTTGCGACAGCGACATGTTCCCGGTGCTGCCGCAGCGTGCGCGTCGGGCGCCGCGTCGGACCCGGTCACCCTCGGCCTGACCGATCTCGTTCTGGGGGCCGCATTGTCATGACCCAACGATGGACGCGCGCCGCCTCAGTACTGCTGGCTGCGGCGGCAATCAACCTCACGGCGGCATGCTCGCTGGATCCGACCCGGCTGCCGGTCCCGGGTGCCTACACCCCCCATCACACCTACAGAATCAAGATCCAGTTCTCCAGCGTGCTCAACCTGCCCGCCCGGGCCAAAGTGGACTCGGGCGGAATACAGATCGGCGTGCTCGACCACGTCCAGCTGGACGGCACCACGGCGGTCGCCTACGTCGAAATGTCCGGCGACACCGCGCTTCCCGGCAACACACGCGCCGAGCTGCGCCAGGCCACCCCCCTGGGCGACATCTATATCGCGCTGCTGCCGCCCGAGGAATCGTCGGCATCGGTGTTGCACGAAGGCGACACCATCCCGTTGCGCAACACCGCCCCGGCTGCGAACGTTGAAGACGTCTTGAGGTCGGTGTCGAACCTGGTGGCCGGCGGCGCGATCGGCACGCTGCAAAGTACTGTGATCAACCTCAACAAGGCGTTCCCGAAAGACCCCGCCGAACTGACCC
This sequence comes from uncultured Actinomycetota bacterium, assembly GCA_963762625.1. GTDB lineage: Bacteria > Actinomycetota > Actinomycetes > Mycobacteriales > Mycobacteriaceae > Mycobacterium. Next base: position 67,519 of record CAVXLB010000004.1, on the reverse strand, counting down.
GGATTCAGCAGACCATGGGCGGCGTACTCAATGACCTGGCGGCCAACCAGGACACCATCGACGGCATCTTGTCCAGCATGGCGAACATCAGCACCAGCCTGGCGGCCAATACCGCGGTGTTCAACCGGCTGGTCACCGAAGGCCCGCCAAAGCTCGAAGGCCTGTCCGCGATCACGATGGCCATCCTTCGCGTCGTCGACGACTCCAAAGACGTCACCAATCTCGGCGGCCAGATCATCAACCCAATCACCGGCGACCTGATTCAGATCTTTTCCTACATAACGCCAATACTCGGAACGCTGGCAACCGTTGACACCACCGTTCCGGTGCTAGCCGACAAGTTCGTCGCATTCTTGCGCAACAAACTCATCCATTTCTTCGGCAAGGGGGGCCCGAAATACATCGTCTCCGAACTACATCCACCGGCCGGCCGCGAGGGCGTAGACCCCGCGGATAAGGCCGACCAGGCGATCTCGGCGATGCAGACGATGGGACTGGTGCCATGAAATTCAACGCTCGCAACACGCTGGTCATCCTGGCGGTGCTGACGCTGCTCGGCGCGGTTTACATGTCGGTCGGCGTGCTCGATATGAGCCCGACCAAGCAGGTCACCCGACTCACCTTGATGCTCGACACTTCCGGCGGCCTGATGCCGACGTCGGAGGTTACGATGCGCGGCATCAGGATCGGCCGAGTGACCGGTATCCAGAGCACTCCGACCGGGCTCGCGGTCTCGATCGATCTCGACCGCGAGCACCCGGTCCCCGCCAACAGCCCGATCAGCGTGGAAAACCTCTCCGCGGCCGGCGAACAATACGTCGACTTCAAGCCGAAACTGATTGCGCCGCCCTACTTTGCCGACGGGGCGGTGATCCCCGCGGACCGGGTCGCACCGATGGTTACCAGCAGTGAGTTGCTCACCAAAGCCAACGCCCTGATCTCGGCGCTCGACGTCGACCACGCGCACACCATCATCAGCAACGTCTCCGCGGCGTTCGCCGGCAACGACGACACCCTCGATTCGCTGGCCACCACCGCCGGGTTGACCGCCAAGGTGATCCGCGACGACAAGCAATTGCTGGCGACCCTGTTCAACAACATCGCCACATTCACCACGAATTTGGGCGAACTCAACGCCGGCGAAGTGATCGGCGAGTTCGGCACACTGCTACCGCGCTCAGTGCCGGCATTTCTGCGGCTGATCCACGAGATCGAAACCCTTTCGCATACCGGCGTGGGCGCGGTGGGCCCCGACGATCCGGCCGGGCTGCTGGTGGTCAAGCTTGGCGAATACATCGACATACTGTCAGGCCCGCTCAGCACCTTCACCACCGTCCTGCAACCGGCGGTCGCACCACTGCACGACATCAAGGTGGACGCCGGGCACTGGCTCGACTTCTGGGAGTCGACCTTCAGCGATACCGGCGGACTGCGGGTTCAACTCAACGTTCCCGAATGGCACCGATGATTCGCGATGAAGCAACCGCATGGAAAGAAGAGAAAGAACCGGGATGACCCACTCAACTGTGAGCGAAGACGAAATGGTTGACGACACCGAGCCCAAGGCTGCCGGCGATGATGCTGTGGCCTCCGACGAAGTTCAGACAACGCCGGCGGCAGGCGGTGATGAGACCGACGAGGCCGACCGTGATCAGACCGACGAGGCCGTCGACGACGACGCACGGCCCACCCGGTCGCCGGGGCAGCGCCTCCGGCCCGGGAAGCCTTGGCGGTGGGCTCGAGCGGTTCTAGCGGCGGCGGTGCTCGCCGGCGGCGTGTTCGGGTTCATCAAATATCACCAGGCGACCGGCCAACTCGCTGAGATACGTCGAGACCAGGCAGACCGCAACACGGTGGCGCAGCTGGCCAAGGAGTACGCGCTGAAGTCGCTGACATACAGCTTCGAAGACCCGGATACCTTCTTCCGCGCAGTCGAAGACGGTGTGTCGCAACAGCTTAAAGACAAATACGTCAATGCCACCGACCTGCTCAAGGGCGTCATGCTGGAAGCGCAGGTCAGCTCCACCGGCGAGGTCCTGGCCACCGACCCGATCGCTCAGCCCGGAGGGGTCTATCAAGTGGTGGTGTCGGCCCACCAAACCACCCGCAATCTGCAGAACCCGACGCCCAAGGTGTCGATCATCCTGCTGCAGGTCACCGTGAACAAGGTGGCCAACGCCTGGCAGGTTTCCGATATCGGGCCCAAAACCGGTGTCCACCCGCCCGTCGAGCAGCAGATCCCGGCTCAGCCATCCGCCTCTCCCGCATCTCCCGCTCCGAGTCTCGCTCCCAGTCCCGCCAAACCGGCACCGAAACGGTAGGTGCAGCGCCCGTGCAGCGGCTGTCACAGTTGGTTACCGTCGTGACGATCGCCGCGGCGGGTGGGGTATGCCCCACCGCGGCTGCTGATACCACGCTGCTCCCGTGCCCACAGCCGGCCGTAGTGATCAGTCCGACAGCCACGTCCCCGCATTCGGACTGCCGCCTGCATTCCGGCAACCTCGATTTCGCAGTCACCTACTGGACCGTGCCCGACCTGCCTGGGCCCCGTGCGGTGAAAGTTACCGTGACCGAGCCGGCGGGCGAGGTGGTGCAGACCATCGATGAGCTGTTGGAACCCTCGAGTCCGGGGGGCGTCGGATTACAGGACGTCGACGGCGACGGCCGCGAAGAGCTGATCATCCCGATTGCCCAACACCTGTTCAACGGCACCCCAAACACCCGGTTCTCGGTGTGGCGCGCGCCAGGTGACCGCCTCCACTTCGAACGAACCCAGATGGTTGGCCAGGCCGTCTATCCGAGCGGCGACGGCTATCTGGTAACCAACGGCGGCGGCCTGGACAGCCGAGACCTCACCTTCTATCTGCCGACCGGAGCCGGGTACACGCTCGTCGTGGTGTTGACCATCGAAGCCGAGGAGGTAGACCCGGATAGTCATCGGGTCTTGACCGTCCATTGCCGGGCCCACCAGGAAGACGGCCTCAACGCCGTCGACATGAACCTCCGCCAGGCCGAGGACACCTTTTGCGCATCACCGGCCGCCAACGCCATCTGGCCTAACGCCCAACGCCTATCGATTCGAAACCGCCCCGGTTCAGGGACATAGCTTTTCAGCGGCTGCCGACAGATCGCTATGGCGCGCAGTAGGCACGAGACGTGGCCAGCTGCTGTCTCGCCTTGGCGAGATCGCTGGCGAGTTGTTCTGGGCTCGCCGGGCGGTAGGGGTCACTGGCGTCGACCTGGGACGCCAGCATCTCGGATCGGAGCCGGAGGTCGACAGCGGCCGGAATCTTCAACGCGTGCAGGGGAGCCAGGGCGCTCCGAATCTGGCCTGCCACGTAGGACGGTGTCCCCGTTGGGGAGACCAGATTGAAGCCGTCCTCCAGCCTATCGGCCGCCGGCACGATGATGGCGCACTCCCCGTCACTGGCGGCCGCCACCGGTGCAGTGGTCAGACACATCGTGACCGCGGCAAGCGAGAGCGGCAAAGTGAGAATTCGTAGACGCATTCACCCTACCTTCGCACTACCTCGGTCGTTCTGTCGCCAGTTTGACCCAAGCAGGTTCAGCCCACCGTGAAAGGCCGGAAGCCGCCGTCGAGATATCGGGGCGCACCATCGGCATCAGCTCGTCGGTCTGGCCGACAATGCCGCGCAGTTGCTGCACTGATCAGGCTTGGGGCTTACCGAACAAACCCGGCGATCAGCCCAAGAATGGGCGTACGGCCAACACATAGATCGCCAGGACCGCCAGGGGCGCCGCCAGCGGCAACCACGGCAACTGCAGCGGAAAAGACGTCGCAACCAATCCGACGAAGGTAAATCCGGCGGCAGCAACAACTGTCGGCCAGTTCCCCATGACGACGCCGGTAGGTGTGCCGACCGCGTACCGGCACACCAGGTAGGCGGCGGCGCAAAGTCCAGCCACCGCGGCGAGGACAGGCGGCGGATTGGACACCACGATCGCGGTCACCGAGAACAGCACGGCGATCGTCGCGGCTGGGCGAAAAGCGATCCCGACGCCCACCGCAACAACAGCGGCTGCGCCCGCGACAACTGCCGGCCCCTGAGATCCGTCGGCGACTGAGCCCACCATCAGAAGGCCGAATAGAGTTGAGAGGGCACGTGTCACCGCCACCCCCGGAGCCGTCCGTGGACCCGATGGCGACGCTCGGGCAAAACGCCCATCGACTGTTCCAAGCTGCGATCTTCGCTCCAGGACACCACGTCGACACCGATAGTGGCCATGTCGCGGTACATCGCCGAACGCTGCAGCGCCCACATGCGGTCCACGAGCGGATCCTGCTCGGCTTCAAACGGGGAGGTATCCAGAACGTCCACCGCGATGACGACGTGGCCGCGCTTACGGAGGTCGATCAACGCCAGTGCGAATTCGGTATCCAGCAAGGTGGAGAACGCGATAACTATCGCCCCGGCGGGAACGGCCGCACGCGGCGCCAAAGTCCCAGTTGTGTCTTCGAATCCATCGCCGGCACGGAGCACTGTGTCCAGCACCCGATAGAACTGGCGCTGCCCGATGTCTGCGCCGAGCCACCGTGGACGGTTGCCCCCGAGTGCGACAATCCCGGCGCGATCACCGTGTCGCAGCGCGGTCTGCACCACCTGCGCCGCGCCGCGCACCACTCGCTCGGTGGCGTCGGTCGCCGGGCCCGCCGGCTGCTGGTACGTGTCTATCAGTACCACCACGTCTGCGGCGCGATCGGTCAATCGCCGCGTCACGTGCAATCGACCGCGGCGCGCGCTCACCGGCCAGTTCACGGTGCGCAGCTGATCGCCGGGCACATAGGGGCGTATGTCGGCATACTCGACACCCGGACCGATATGCCGGGTGAGGTGGGCGCCGAGGCGGTCGAGCAACTCGGTCCGTGGGATGGGCGTCGACTGCGGCGGCGTCAGCGGAAACACAATGACGTCGGCGACATCGACAGTTGCCGTCCCCGTCAGCAATCCACCGCGCGCCAAAACGTCGATGCGGGCCCGGATGGGATATCTTCCCCAGCGTTGCGCCATTACCGCGACTGTTTTCGCCTGATACGAATCCCAATCGAGAACCTCGACTTCCAATCCGTCGACCGCGCAGATGCTCAGTTCGGCTGTGGCTGAGCCGGATACCGCTCCGGATCCGCCTTGCGTAACAGACACTTGCAAACGCATCCGGTCGTTCTCGAAGCAACGTTGCGAGTCGGGCTCCCCGTGCACCTGGATCTCCGGCACTGGGCGCTGCCAGCTGATCGAACACAGCACGCCGATTAGCGGTGCCGCAAATGCGATCAGCTGCCAGTGAGCATCCATCACGGCAGTGGCCAGCGCAATCCCGGTACAAGCCGCAACTGCACGCGTCAATTGTGACGCGCGCCAGCGTAACTCGACCTCTCGCTGTTGAGTCACACCGGGCTCATCCGTTATCCTCGAGCGTCTCATTCGTTCGGGGAACAGGCAAGCGCCGCAACAATTCTCCCACGACATCGGCACCCTGAATCTTTCGCACCCACATCTCCGGCCGCAAGGTGATCCGGTGCGCGACGGCCACAGTGGCGAGGGCTTTGACATCTTCCGGGATCACATAGTCGCGGCCGAGCAGCAGGGCGCGGGCACGGGCGAGTTGAACCAGGTCGAGTTCTGCACGGGGGCTGGCTCCTACGGCGACCTGCGGATGGCGCCGGGTCGCGGTGGCCAGCGACACTACATAATGCAAAACGTCCTCGTGCACGGTCACCTGTTCAACCGATTCGCGCATCGTCACCAAATCGTGTGCGTCCACAACTTGATTCACCGTGGGTTCAGTCGAACCACGTTCAAGGCGCCGGCGCAACATGGAGGTCTCATCACGCTCTGAGAGGTATCGGAGTTCCAGGCGCATCGCGAATCGATCGAGCTGGGCCTCGGGTAACGGATAGGTGCCCTCGTACTCAATTGGGTTGTCGGTGGCCAAAACGATGAATGGCGTCGGCAGTTTGTGCGTTTCGCCGTCGATGCTCACTTGGCCCTCGGCCATCGCCTCTAACAACGCCGCTTGGGTCTTTGGCGGGGTGCGGTTGATTTCGTCGGCGAGCAGCAGGTTAGTAAAAATTGGCCCCGGTCGGAACGCGAACCGTCCCGACTGCATGTCGTAGATAGTTGAGCCGAGCAAGTCGGCGGGCAGCAGATCGGGCGTGAACTGCACCCTGGTGAAACGAAGACCCAACGCGGCGGCGAAAGATCGTGCGATCAGCGTCTTACCGAGGCCGGGCAGATCTTCAATGAGTACGTGGCCACGCGCGAGGACCGCAGTGAGGATGAGCGTGAGCGCGGCACGTTTCCCAACAACCACCCGCTCGATTTCGTCCAGGACCGCCTCGCAGCGCGCCGTGGTTGTCGCGGCTGGCAGGCTCATATCCGAGTCACGTGTTCTGTCATACCTGCTCCAACTTTTGCAAAATCTCTTCCAGCGCCCCACGACCTGGACCCGGGTCGCGGCTACCGGTACGCGTGACGTTGTTGGGATCAACCCATTTCCATAATTCGGCGCCGAAAAGCATTTGGCCGGTTAAGTCAAAGGCCACCGGATCTTTGGCCTGTCTTTGGCCGGTTGCGATTGCGTAGCGCCGTGCGAGCATTGGACGCAGATGACGGTCCCAGTCCGCCCGGGTGGAGTCCGACCAACGGATCGTTGTCTCCGTGTTGGACAACCAGCGGCGCAACGAATCCCCGAGATCCTCCGGGTCCGGCTCGGCGTCAGACCCCGTCCGATGTGCCAGAATCCGGTGGATATTGACCAGCACCAAAGCCAGGCCAACACCCGACGCCGCCAATACGAACCGACGATCGTGCACAATCAGCGCCAGCAGCTCGATCCCCACGATGAGGCAAACACCCAGGGCAACAAGCCGTTTCACGTGGAAATCCTCGAGCCTAGCTCATCGAGAACAAGCCGAAGTGCGCGCACCGCCGACTCGCGGTGGCCCTCGTTCATCACATGCGGGCTGAACCGCGCCTCGGCGAACAAGTTCACCAGCTGAACTGCGTTATCGACATGCACCGCATGGTGTTCAACGGCGCGGGCCAGCACCTCGGTCGCGGTGTCGAAGTCCTGGGGAGCTGCCCCCGGAACATTCGCCAGCTCGCGCTCCATCGCGGCGTAGCACGCGATGATCGCCTCCCGCGGTTCGCGGCTGAGGTCCACCATCTCAGCCAGCCCGCGTTCGGCGGCCCGCACCAGCGATTCCGAACGCTTGGGATGTGCCGGGAATTCGGTGTCATCGTCGGCGATAGTGCCCGATGTCGCCGCGCGCCATCGCCGCCGCGACATGATGACCGACCCCACAACAGTCAGCAGCAGGATGGGGATGGTGCCGGCGAGCAGGATTCCGAGGATGTTTGCGGTGTTGTCCTGCGGGTGCCGTTTGGGCGCCGGAGCAGTGCCGTTCGGCGGTGGCGCAGTCTGATCGGGTGGGGGTGCCGAGAGAGTGACGTCGTGTGGGAGCCACAGTCGAGACAGCAGCATCGCGATCAACAGCCAGGCCGCGATCACCGCGAGCCCGATCAGCAACACACGCCGAGTCGGTCGCCCCGCGCGGTTGCCGAGCATTCCGGAGAGGTCCCCTGGCCCGGGCGCCATCGCACGTGGATCTCGCAAACGCGCGATGATTGCGATTGCCAGCAGCGTCAGCGTCGCACTCAGGACCACCACCACGGAGACCAGCGCCGCTTGACCCCCGCCCGGCTGAACGCGAGGGGCGGGCTGGTACGCCGGAAGGTATCCGCGCAAGGCAGCAGCAGCAATGATCAACAGCACGATCAGGGCAACGACGCGGCCCGTGGCCTTGTCGACACCGTGCTTAGTACCGGGCATGCGCACACCACTCGACCGGTTGCGTGCCGCGGTTGCGGCATCGGCTTTTTCATAGTGGCACGTCAGGCGCAAGGTATCCACAGTTGCCGATTCATCCACAGACCGACTAACTCTTACCCTTCTTCGCACACATGTTCGATACGCTTGCAGGATGGAGTTCATGGCCGCCGAGCGGGCTCAGGAGCGGATTAGCGCTGCTCTTGACGCGATCGACGCCGCCCACGATGTGCTGCGTGCCACCTCATCGGACGTGGTAAGCAACAATTTCCGCGTCAAAGTCGCTGAGCGGCTCGAGACGCAAGACCGCGTCAATCGTGGGCTCATGTACCGGTTCTTTGGGGAGATCGCTGATCCGCCCGACGGGGCCGGTTTCGTGCCCGTGGTGCGCGACGTGCTGTGGGCCCGGCTGCATATCACTCCCAAAGAAATCACGCGCCGCTTTAGATTGGCAGCGCGGATTCGGCCGCGGCGTTCGTTAACCGGTGCGCCGGTGCAACCCGAGTTACCGCAGCTGGCCGATGCGGTGCAAGCCGGGACCGTCGGCGAGGACCACATTCGCGCCGTGTGCCGAGCAGTCGATGTCCTGCCCAGCTGTGTCCCGCCCACCGAGATAGCGGAAGCCGAGCGCAGGCTTGTAGAGCATGCGACCAAAGTCGACGCCGGAGTAGTCACACGATTGGGTCAACGAATCGCCGACTACCTCAATCCCGACGGCCTTTTTACCGACGACGATCGAGTTCGCCGACGCGGACTGCGCTTGGGCCCGCAAGGACCCGACGGCATGTCCCGGCTGGACGGATTGCTCGACCCCGAGGCCCGCGCGTATTTCGAAGGCGTCGAAGCCGCGGTTCGACCCGGTCGCCACGAGCCCGATGCTGAGCGGAAAGACCCCGAGATGCGCGACGATCGCACCCCAGCCCAACGCTGCCACGACGCATTCAAGTTGGGCATGGAGACCGCGATCGCGTCCGGCAAAGTCGGTACGCACCGAGGCCACCCCGTTACGGTAATCGTCACCACGACCCTGGCCGAGCTCGAACAGGCCGCAAAAGCCGCGGCCGACGCAACGGTCCCGATGCCCGCACCCGCGAGAACCGGGGGCGGTTCCAGGCTGCCGATGTCAGATTTGATCCGTATGGCCGCCAAGGCGATCCACTATCTGGCGGTGTTCGACAACCACGCCGAGCGACCACTTTATCTCGGCCGCCAAAGGCGCATCGCCACCGCCGACCAGCGACTCATCTGCTATGCCCGCGACCGCGGCTGCACCCGGCCCAATTGTGTCGAGCCGGGGTATCACTGCGAGGTTCACCATGCACCGGACTGGGCGCAGGGCGGCCAAACCGACGCGGACAAACTATTTTTCGCGTGCGGTTGCGACCATGGCGTAGCGAGCCGCGGGGAACTACGCACCGTGGTCACCAACAGCGGTCGACTCGGGTGGACCGACGGTAGTGAGCCACCCGAGGTCAACCACGCCCACCACCCCGACGAACTACTGCACGGGGATCCCTGGGCGCCCGGGGGCGAAAGTTGAGGGGCGCCAGAGCTACGCGAGGGAGAACGGCCGGAAGCTGCCGTCGAGAACCTCACGGTGGCCGATCGTGCGCCCAGTCACCATATCCGCATCCACCATCGCCAAATTCACTGCCGCCTGCGCGAATTCGTCCGCCGCAGCGGTATCGGCGAATCCGCGCGCGTAGTAAGCCAGGCCCGGCGTGAGGATCGGCTTCGACGGCGACAACGCGTTCACCGCGATGTTGTGATCGGCGAGATCGAACGCCGCGCACTGGGTGAGATGCTCGAGTGCGGCTTTGGATCCGCCATAACCGGGCAGGACACCTCCACTGCGGTCGGGGTAGGGGCCGTCGCCGGGGATGCGGGAGGCGACCGAGGTGATGTTGATGATCGAGCCACCGCCCGCGTCGATCATGTCGGGGCACACCATCTGCATCAGTTCGTAGGCAGCGAAAACTGCGATGTCGAAGTGCCGTCGGAATGCGTGCAGCGGCGTACCGAGGAACGGCGGCCATCCGGGTTTGCCGGCCGCAGAGGCCGCCTTGGCGGGCTTGGTACGCGATTCAGCACCGGGCACCGGCGGCCGTCCGGGCGCGGTGAACGCGGCGTTGTTCACCAGAATCGTGATGGGCCCCAGGGCATCTCGTGCCGCATTCACCAACTGTGCGATGTCCTCGCGATTCGTCAGATCGGCCCGGATCGCTACCGCTCGCCCGCCCGCCGCCTCGATCTCGGTCACGGTCTCACCAATGGTCCCGGGCAATCGGTCGTCCCACACCTGTTCGGTGCGCCCCACGACGGCGACGGCCACGCCTTCCGCGGCGAACGCCAATGCGATCGCCCGGCCCAGGCCGCGGCTGGCGCCGGTGACGATCGCGGCCCGACCCGCCAGTCGCCGAGTCATCCCGTCACCCCGTGCAGGACGATGGAGGCGGTCTGATCCACCCACGCGTCATCCAACTTTTCGTCTGGGCGCAGCAGCATCCGGAGCATCGTCGCTCCTCCAATCAGTTCGATCAACCGGTCCGGGTCAACTCCGGGATGTGCTTCACCCCGGTCCACGGCGTCTTGCAGCCGCATCCGCACCGCGGTGAACAAGTCGATGAAGCGCGACATCACCCGGGCATTGAGGTCGGCGTCGGCCGTCATGTCGGCCACCAACCCCGGCAACGCGGCCCGCACCACCGGCGTGGTGAACACGTCGCGCGTGGCCTCGATCATCATCCGGACGTCCGCGGCGATATCGCCGGCGGGAGACTGCAGCGCGGTGGGTGCCACCGGGAACGCGGCCTCGTGCACCAACTCGGCTTTACTCGACCACCGGCGGTACAACGCGGATTTCGTGGTTCCGGCGCGTTCGGCGACGGCGGCCACGCTCAGACTCGAATAGCCGATTTCCACAAGCAGTTCCGCGGTCGCCGACATTATCGCCGAGGCAATCCGCGGATCCCGGGGACGCCCGACACCCGGGGCCTTGTCAACGGCGGACCGGTCTGCTTTCATAACGCTACCTACAGTATCGTAATTGCCGCAAAGAAGCGGCAAGAATGGAGGCACCCCGTGCCCAACGAACCCGCGATCGACAACGTCGACCGACTTCAGCGCTCCAGTCGCGATGTCACCACCCTGCCTGCGGTGATGTCGAAATGGCTGTCAACCGTCCTGCCCGGCGGCGCAACACCCGAGGTGGCGGTCGAGAGCGGTGTGGACTCGAACGGCATGTCGTCGGAAACCATCATCTTGACCGCCCGCTGGCAACAGGACGGGCAACCCACAGAGCAGAAATTCGTGGCGCGGGTCGCGCCTACCGTCGAGGACATCCAGGTCTTCCCGACGTATCGGCTTGACCACCAATTCGACGTGATACGGACGGTCGGCGAACTGACCGACGTTCCCGTGCCGCGGGTGCGCTGGCTCGAGCCCACCGGCGACGTCCTGGGCACACCCTTTTTCCTGATGGACTACGTCGACGGTGCGGTGCCGCCCGACGTCATGCCCTACACCTTCGGCAACAACTGGTTCGCCGACGCGCCCGCCGAGCGGCAGCGCGAACTGCAAGACGCCACCGTCGGGGTACTGGCTACCCTGCACTCGATCCCCAACCCGGAGAAGACCTTTGCCTACCTGTCCGAGGTTCAGCAAGGCGATACCGCGCTGCGCGGACAGTTCAACTGGTTGCGTTCTTGGTACGACTTCGCGGTGCCGGACATCGGCCGATCTCCCCTGCTGGAGCGCAGTTTCCAGTGGCTGGAAGATAATTGGCCCGACGAAGTGGCCGCACACGAGCCGGTGCTGCTCTGGGGCGACTCCCGGGTCGGCAACGTCCTGTATCGCGATTTTCGACCGGTGGCGGTGCTGGACTGGGAGATGGTCACGCTCGGTCCACGCGAGATCGATGTCGCATGGATGATCTTCGCGCACATGGTGTTTCAAGAACTTACCGGCCTTGCGGGGCTGCCTGGCCTGCCGGGCGTGATGCGCGAGAGCGACGTCCGCGCCACCTATCATCGGCTCACCGGCATCGAAGTAGGTGACCTGCAATGGTTTTACGTGTACTCCGGGGTGATATGGGCTCTCGTGTTCATGCGTACCGGCGCACGTCGGGTGCACTTCGGGGAAACCGAAAAGCCTGAAGACGTGGAGTCGCTGTTCTACCACGCAGGACTGCTGAAACGTCTTATCGGAGAGGATCAGTAATGCTCGGACCGCTCGACGAGTTCCCGGTACACCAGATTCCCCAGCCGATCGCGTGGCCGGGGTCCTCCGACCGCAACTTTTACGATCGCTCCTACTTCAACGCCCACGACCGCACCGGGAACATCTTTTTGATCAGCGGTATCGGCTATTACCCCAACCTGGGCGTCAAGGACGCGTTCGTGCTCATCAGGCGCGGGGACTCGCAGACCGCAGTGCATGTTTCAGACGCCATCGACCAGGACCGGCTCAATCAGAACGTCAACGGGTACCGGATCGAGGTCGTCGACCCGCTACGCAAACTGCGGTTGAACCTCGACGAAACCGAAGGGATTGCAGCCGATCTCACCTGGGAGGGGTTGTTCGACGTCGTCCAGGAGCAACCGCACATTCTGCGGGCCGGCAACAGGGTAACGCTGAACGCGCAGCGGTTCGCGCAACTTGGCAGCTGGAGCGGGCGGATCGCTATCGACGGTCAGGAAATTGCGGTCGACCCGGCCACCTGGATCGGTAGCCGGGACCGATCCTGGGGCATCCGGCCCATCGGCGAAGCCGAACCCGCCGGCCGACCCGCCGATCCGCCGTTCGAGGGGATGTGGTGGCTGTACGTGCCGATGGCGTTCGACGATTTCGCCGTGGTGCTGATCATCCAGGAGGAACCCAATGGTTTCCGCTCACTCAACGATTGCACCCGGGTCTGGCGCGACGGTCGCGTCGAGCAGCTGGGCTGGCCGCGGGTCAAGATCCACTACCGTTCCGGCACCCGGATCCCGACCGGCGCCACAATCGAGACGACCGCTTCCGACGGCACCCCCGTCCACCTCGACGTGGAGTCCAAGCTGCCGGTGCCCATCCACGTCGGTGGGGGCTACGGCGGCGATTCGGACTGGTTACACGGCGTGTGGAAGGGCGAGAAGTTCGCCGAACGGCTGACCTACGACATGAATGATCCGGCGATCATTGCGAGGTCCGGCTTCGGCGTCATCGACCACGTTGGCCGGGCGGTATGCCGCGACGGCAACGGTGATCCGGTGCAGGGCTGGGGCCTCTACGAACATGGTGCGCTGGGCCGCCATGACCCGTCGGGATTCACCGACTGGCTAACGGTTGCGCCTTAGCTCCCGAACGTCGGATTGTTGAGCCGTTTCGGCGGATTCAGCCCGACAAATCGACGTTGGTCTCCTGGTTCAGGCGGCCAATAGGGAATTGGCCTACGCAAGCTTCAAAATGCGGTTGACTAGGGGCGTGACAGACCGCCGGTGGATTGTCGACGCTGTTGTGGTCGGAGCTGGCTTTGCCGGACTGACCGCGGCGCGCGAGCTGACACGACAGGGCAATGACGTACTGGTCTTCGAGGGCCGCGACCGCGTTGGCGGGCGTTCGTTCACCGGTAGCGTCGCAGGTGCGCCCGCTGACATGGGTGGCACATTTGTGGGCCCGACCCAAGACGCCGTCTTGGCGCTGGCCGCCGAACTCCAGATCCCGACCACCCCAACCCATCACGCCGGCAAGAACGTGATCCAGTGGCGTGGCCGGGCGCGTTCCTACCGCGGCACTATTCCCAAGCTTTCGCTCACCGGGCTGTTGGATATCGGCCGGCTACGTTGGCAATTCGATCGAATCGCTCGCAGCGTTCCGGTATCGGCACCCTGGGATGCGCGACGGGCGCGACGGCTCGACGACATGTCGCTGGGTGACTGGTTGCGCTCAGTGCGCGCCAGCGCCTCCTCGCGCGACCTGCTGGCCATCGTGGCCAGGGTCACCTGGGGGTGCGAGCCCGACGATGTGTCAATGCTGCACGCCGCCCGCTACACGCACGCTGCCGGCGGCCTCGACCGGCTGCTCGACGTCGAGAACGGTGCCCAACAAGACCGTTTCCTGGGTGGCACCCAGCAGATCGCCGAGGCGGCGGCGGCCGAACTCGGCACCCGCGTCGTGCTCAACGCCCCGGTGCGTCGCATCGAGCGGCACGGTGCCGGAGTGACGATCACCTCCGATCGTGGACAGGCCGAGGCCGGGTACGTCATCGTCGCGATCCCGCCGGCGCATCGCGCGTCCATCGAGTTCACTCCCCCGCTACCCGCCGAATATGCGGAACTCGCAAAGCAGTGGCCGCAGGGCCGGCTCAGCAAGGCTTACGCGGCCTACCCCACGCCGTTCTGGCGGGCCAACGGGTTCTCTGGGCAGGCGCTGTCCGATGAAGGCCCGGTTTTCATTACCTTCGATGTCAGCCCGAGCGCCAACGGTCCAGGAATCCTGATGGGCTTCGTCGACGCGCGCGCGTTCGACTCGCTGCCCGCTGAGCAGCGTCGCCGCGACGCACTCCGCTGCTTCGCGTCATTCTTCGGCGACGACGCGCTCAATCCTCTCGGCTACGTTGATCATCGTTGGGGTACGGAGGAATTCGCGCCTGGAGGTCCGACCGCAGCGGTGCCCCCCGGGGCGTGGACACGATTCGGTCCGTGGTTGCGCGAGCCGGTTGGGCCGATTCACTGGGCCGGCACCGAATCCGCAGACGAATGGACCGGGTTCCTGGACGGCGCCGTCAGGTCCGGCAGGCGGGCCGCCGCCGAAGTCGCCGCCCGGCTATGAGCTGATCCGCCGGACCGAACTGCGGCGCCTTCGCGCAGCCAAACGGCGGGGCAGCAAAATTGGCCGGATCGGCGAGCCAGGCCGTAGCGCTGTCGTCCACATCCCAGAACTGGGGGTTTGCTGGAATCTGGTTCCGATGAGCGTATTCAGCCACCGCGATTAGCTGAAAGTGCACGTCGGCGCCCCGCTCGGTTGCCTCGGTTACCCTGGATTCTGGGGATCGGGAGCCTCTGGGAATCAATGACGAATTCGGGTCAATTCGAAGGACAAACTAATCATGAACATCAGCAATATCGTCGCGCGTCGGCGAGCGGCCGGCATCAGCGCCGGCTGCCTGCTCGGGGGGATCGCCATGTGTATCGTCGGTGCGCCGTCGGCCGCCGCGGCACCCGACTGCAGTCCCGATGGTGTCAATGCCACCGTTTCGTCAGTGACAGGCTCGGCGCAGCAGTATCTCGCCGCTCATCCGGGTGCCAACCAAGTGGTCGCGGCCGCCTACGACGAGCCACGACCGCAGGCCGAAACCAACATTCGCGGCTATTTCACCGCGCACCCACAGGAGTACACGGACCTGCGCGGCATTCTCGCACCGATCGGCGACACCGAGCGTCAGTGCAACGTGTCGGCGCTGCCGCCGAATCTGGACTCCGCCTACCGCACGTTCATGGCCGGCTGACCCGGCAAGTAGGTGCATCCCCGGCTGCCCTTCCGATGAGCTGAAAGAGCTTCGGGGACTGAGTTCACAGACTGAGTTCACAGACTGAGTTCACAATGGGTAACCCGTGGTCGACAGCGGTTCGCCGGCTCATTCCGTTTACCGCTTCTACGTTGCGGGTAAACCACCATCGAATCGTTATGCAATCGTGGCCGCGGGTTAACCGAAATCACCCGGTTCGAACGGAATTCAACCTGGCTTCGGGACGATGTCGTCCCACGAGGCGACGAGTTCCGCGCGGCCCCTACCAGCGACGGAAAACTTGTGTATGGTGCGCGACGAATCGCCGCTGCTACCGAAACCGTGGGCGCCCGTGGGCAGCTTCCGCTACTTCGTCCGTGACGACCGATGGGAGTGGTCTGACGAGGTTGCCCGCATGCACGGCTACCGCCCTGGCACCGTCACTCCCACTACCGACTTGGTCTTGGCACACAAACATCCCGACGACAACGCGACAGTGGGCGACTTGATCTTGGAGGTGTACCGGCAGGGGACCGCCGTCACCAGTCGATACCGGATTATCGATGCCCGCGGCAAGGATCGCGAGGTCATTGTGGTGGGTGATCGGTTCTTCCAACATGATGGCGCGCCCGCCGGCATCGCTGGGTTTTACATCGACATCAGGGATCAGTTCGAAAAGGATGCGCAACAGCGGCTGACCGAAGCCGTAATGACAATCAGTGCGCGACGGGCGATTATCAACCAGGCCATCGGCATGGTGATGCTGCGATACGGAGTGGACAGTGAAATTGCGTTCTCGCTTCTGTCCAAGATGTCTCAGCAATCAAACATCAAGGTGCGGATCATCGCTGACCGAATCGTCGCCGACCCCGCCTCGCTTGATGTGTTTGCCGACAAAATGGCCGAAACGGCCGACACGTTGCCACGCAGCAGGGACGGCTACGTCCCGGGCGCGTTTAACCGTCACCAGGCAGGGCAATCCTGACATCGGTGTCCTGTCAATCACGCGAAAGTGACTATCGTGCCGAACCCATCGATCAAAAACGAGAAGCTATATCGTGATCTCCGCAAAGAGGGCAACTCCGAGGAAAAGGCGGCGCGGATTTCCAACGCCGTCGCCGTGCGGGGTAAATCCTCGGTCGGCCGCAAAGGCGCCCAAGCCGGTTCCTATGCTGACTCGACCGTTCCGAAATTGAAGAGACGGGCCAAAGAACTTGGTATGTCGGGGTATTCAGGACTGACCAAAGACAAGTTGATTGCCCTGCTGCGCAACCACTGACCAAGCCCGGCAGCCAGCACCAAACGCAGTTATTGACGAATCAGCGGTTTTCTTGGTAACGGTCCTGCCCTGCGCCGGCGTGCGCATCCTGGCCGAGTCGGGCCGGGGAATTTGCCGCCTGTTTAAGAAGGCGCGAAACGGGCAGACCCCAGATATGCCGACGCTCGCGGTCCGAACCTACGATCATGCTGCCGTTGTTATTCCCGCCCACAATGAACAGGCCCGCTTGCCGGCCTGCTTGCGGGCAGTGCTGACGGCAGCTCTGTGTGCGCCGATCCCGGTCCTCATCGTGGTGGTTCTGGACGCCACAGACGACGACAGCGCAAAAATGGCCGGGCGGTATGGACCCGATGTGCACTTCGTCAGCGTCGACGTCTGCAACGTTGGAGCCGCGCGGGCAGTCGGCTTCCGTTACGCGCGCTCGCTGCGTGCGGACGACGAGGCGTGCTGGTACGCGACCACTGACGCCGACAGCCAGGTAGATCCCGGCTGGCTGGTGCATCAGCTCCAGGCCTGTGCGGACATGGTGCTCGGCGTAGTGCGCGTGGACGACTGGTGTCACCATTCCGCTGACGTCGCCGACCACTACAGGCAGGCTTATGATGCGGACGGGAACGCGGAGGGCAGGCACGCGCACGTGCACGGCGCGAACATGGGTTTCAGCGCAAGCGCTTACTGGCGGATTGGTGGCTTTCAGCCGATGCCGTCCGGCGAAGACGTCGACCTGGTAGCCCGATTCGAGGCCGCGGGATACTGCATTCACCGGGACGCCGAATTGTCGGTCACAACGTCGGCACGCAGCCGGGGCCGGGCACCACGCGGATTCGCCCATCACCTCACTCAGTTGGAGGAATCCGTGGCGGAGGGTTGCGCGTGACTGCAGGTGTGGTAGCGCACTGGCTGGACTCCGGCCGGCTCGAGTTGCCGCTGCCCGCATCGGGACATACTGTCGAACGCTGGCAACGTCTGGGCCTGCTCGCCGAAGACGACATCGTGGCGGCCCGAATCGCCGAGGCCCACGTTGATGCCGTCGCAATACTCCACGAACTGGGTGGCAAACCCCCCGAATCCGGTCAGCTATGGGGTGTGTGGGCGGCCGAATCCCCTGACGCGGTGCTGACCGCCACTGCCGGCAGTAGCGGCGCGGTCACCCTTAACGGCACCAAGGTCTGGTGCTCAGGGTCCGGGTTCTGTACGCACGCGCTAGTGACCGCGCGGCTGGATGACGGAAGACGAAACCTATTCGCGGTAGCGGTCACCGACCCCGCCGTAAAGCCGTTACCCAGCACGTGGTGGAACGCTGGGATGGCTGGCAGCGACACCCGATCGGTGCAGTTCACCAATGCCCATGCAGTCCCAGTCGGCGACCCCGATGACTATCTCAACCGGCCCGGCTTCTGGCACGGTGCGATCGGCGTGGCGGCGTGCTGGCTCGGAGGCGCGCGAAGAGTTTCCGGGCCCCTATATCGTTGCGCCAGAACCGAATCAGCAGACCTGCACACGCTGGCGCACCTAGGTGCAGTGGACGCCGCAATTGCGGCCGGCGACGCGATGCTCGCCACCGCAGCAACGCAGATCGACGCCGATCCGTTCGATCGATCCGATACCGCCGAACTGGTTGCGCGGCGGGTCCGCGCGGTCGTGGAACATGCTGCCAGCGAAGCCATCACCCGCACCGGCCGTGCCCTGGGCCCGGGCCCGTTATGCCAGGACGGACGACACGCTCAGCGAGTGGCCGACCTCACCATCTACATCCGACAAAGCCATGCAGAGCGGGATCTAGCCGAGCTTGGGCGGCTCGCGGGCCGCCGGTGATGAGAACACCGTGAGAACCGTCCCGACCGGCAACTGCTCCCGATTCGCGGCGACTCCGCTGGCCGGCGGCGGCACCCCGACGTGGGCCTGGCTGACCGCCCTCAAAGAAAAAGCCTTGCCGCCACTGGACCTGACCGGCTGCACAGGTCTGGTCGTCGTGGCGCCGCACCCCGACGACGAAACTCTAGGATTGGGCGCGACGGCCGCGCATCTGGTCGCCTCAGGCCTCGAAGTCCAGGTGGTGTCGGTCAGCGATGGCGGCGCCGCACAACTCGGAGCATCGGCGTTGAACCGAATCCGCCTGGAGACCGCACGAAGAAGCGAACTGCTCAGGGCAACAGACATTTTGGGAGTTCATCCACCTGTCTCGCTGGGTCTGCCCGACGGTCAGTTAGCCGACCACGAAGATCGGCTCACGGATTTGCTTGTTGCGATCCTCGAGGACGCCGCGTTGGGGACGTGGTGTGCCGCGACCTGGCGCGGAGATGGGCACCCCGATCACGAGACCATCGGACGCGCGGCGGCGGCAGCATGCGAGCGAACCGGCGTCACTCTGGTGGAGTATCCGGTCTGGATGTGGCACTGGGCGGGGCCCGCCGACCCGGCGGTACCGTGGGACCGCGCCTACTCGGTGGCCGTATCAACGCGGGCGGTCGACTGCAAATACCTGGCCACACAATGCTTTCAAAGCCAATTCGAACCTGGCGACGACGGCTCGGCGCCGGTGCTCCCGGGGTTCGTGCTGAAGCGGCTGCTGGCAGTAGGAGAGGTGGTGTTCCGGTGAGCACGCGGCTACCCGACGCGTACTTCGAGCGGATGTATGCGGGCGCCGACGATCCCTGGCAGCTGTCGACGCGGTGGTACGACCAGCGAAAGTACGCCATCACGCTGGCGCTGCTGCCCGATCGTCGTTATCGCCACGCTTTCGAGCCGGGCTGCTCGATCGGGACGCTGACCGCGCTGTTGGCCCAGCGCTGCGATCAGGTAACAGCGGTGGATGTGGCCGACGCCGCTTTGCGTGGCGCGGACGCGCGACTGCGCGAGGCCGGCTGCCGGGATCGGGTAACGCTGGCCCGATCCTCGCTAGATGCGGCGTGGCCGCCCGGACCGTTCGACTTGCTGGTGCTCAGCGAGGTCGCGTACTACTTGGAGCCCGACACGCTCGCAATGGCGTTACGCCGCGAAATCGCCCTGCTGCAGCCGGGCGCGAGCGTTGTCGCGGCACACTGGCGCCATGGCGTGGCCGACTACCCACTCAGCGGCGCGGCCGCCCATGCCGTCATCGCGCGCACGCCGGGACTGACGTTGCTCGGCTCGTACAAGGATCGTGACGTCCTCATCGAAGTGTTTGACACCGGTGATGGGCGGTCCGTGGCAGCGCGCGAAGAGGTTCCCGGAGCCGGTTGAGAGCCAACACCGCACGAATGGCATTGGCAGTAACGGTTCTCACTGAGGCTGTTGTTCCGAGCTTCCGTCCGGTCGTCTGATTGCCGCGAGCCGATCTTGGACACGGGCCAAGTCATGGAGTGAAGGTAATTCGTCGGTTATCCGGGTGATCTCCACCCCGATATCGGCCGTCAGTCGGCGTCCACGCGCGATCAGATTGTTTGCGATCGCAGCGATCTCGTCATCGGTTACCGGGCGCCGCAACAGCGCTAGTAGCGGCACATATCCGGTAGTAGGCGCGCCCTTGGCGTACCCGGCCCGAAAGAAAGCGGTAATGCTCGAAACCCGGTCAGCCAGGCCCATCTTCCACCTCACTAACCGGCGCACATCCAATAAGCAGCAGTTCCCTGGCAAGGATAGCTAACATACCGGTTGAAACCTTGTTTCCCGCGCGATCCGCAGGGTGGGCCCGGTCTTTTGGACCGGACCCACCCGCGTGAATCGACTTACTGGTGCTGCTTCTGGCGCTCTTCAGCGGCCTTGGCGCCGGAGCGTGCGGCGTCCGCCTCGGCTTCTTTCTTGGCCGCGTCGCGCTGGGCGTCGGCTTTGTCCTGCTGAGCCTTGCCCTCTTCGACGATGTCGTTACGACCGGCCAGGGTTCCGCCGACCTCTTTGGCCTTACCTTTGACGCCCTCGACGACTCCCTTGATGGCTTCTTCCGGTCCGCTGTTGTGGTCCCCCATGGATCGAACCTTTCTCTTGATGTAACGGAGCTTGCGCCCCTCGATTGCGAACGTGCCTGACCAGTTGCTGCTTACCGTTCCCGGCTCCACGATTCGCCATCCTGCGGCTTCTCTCTAAACCACCCGATTGCGCAACCTTGGCCGAACAACGCGTTCTGGCATCACTTGCCGTGCTGATTAACCCGTCCGCTTTCTACCGGCTTCCCATCTCGCGGCCGATCAAACCACCCCCGGCAAAAACCCCCCGACTCGGACCGGTGGCGGCCGGCGTCCGCGCGCTGGATCAAGCGGGCGATCAGTTTCACCCTGAGCATCTAAACCACCTGCTGTCGTGCGATTTTCGTTACACGGTTGGCCGAACAACGACGAGCATGGCTTTCCGGTCTCGTCGGCGGATCGCGTGGTCGGTGTCACAAGCGTCAACTGCCCCCGTCTGAACAACACTTATCAGGCAATGGGCGGCTACTAGTCGAGCTAGCCCTTCCCGATGATGGCATCGCGAGCGCGGTCCAACATCGCCGTGAAAGGTCCTGCGACCAGATTGGCCACCTGAGACTCGACTCCGGCGTGCGGCCGGGTGGGCGCGATCGCTTCGGCAAGTTTGGCGGCGCGGCCCATGTTTTCGAGCTCTTCGCCGCTCAATTGCTCTCCCAGCCTCTTGAACTCGTCGCGCTCCTCGTGCTGGGCGTGATCAAGGACAGCGTCGCGGAGCTCGATCAGCTTGTCGGTGAATTCCGTGCTGTCGACGTCGAGCTTCTCCAACTGCTTGAGAACCGTTTTTGCTTCGTGCTCTTCACTGAGTCGCGCGTCGACGACTGCGGCACCGTTGGCGATCTTTCGCTTCGCCCGTGGGTGAACTATCTCCTCTTCGACGGTTTCGTGCACCGCGAGCAGCCGCCGAAGGTCGACGAATGCGTCTTCGCGCAACTTGCCGGATGCGGAAAGCGTTTTGGTGAAAAGCGACTTGATCTGTTCGTGCTGGTTGGTAAGAAATTTGACCACGTCAGTGGGCGACGTGATTGTGGACTGAGCCATAGGTCCTCCCCTGTTAGTCCTCTTCAGCGCGCGGACTGTTGTTGCGCGCTGTCGATCGGGCTACCCGGCAACGCAGCCACCAAACGTTGTGGACGGTCGGGCCTGGTCAGGAGACCATCCCGGCTGCACGCGCAGGTTCGATTAGCGCGCCGGTTATCACCAGAGCCTGAATCTGGTCATCCGTGCGGCCGAGTTCTTTGAGGACTTCTTCGTTGTGTTCACCTTGGCGGGCCGGCACCTGGGTCGTCATGGTGCCATCGTGGCCGCTGAAGTGCCATGGCGGAGCAGGGATTTTGATGCTGCCGCCGTGCCGGTCGGAGACTTCGCGAGTAATCCCCCAGCCCTTGGCCCAGTCAGTTTCGCTGAACTCGTTCATATCGCGCAGTTGTCCGGTGGCGATCTTGGCCTCGTCGAACTGGGCATCGAGCGAGTCCATGGAATCGAAGGTGTAAATCCAGTTCTGCACAATCGCGTGCAGTGCCTCGAGGTTGTGCCTGCGCAATTCCGGCGTGCGGAACCGCGGATCGTCGGCGAGATCGGGGCGCCGCATCGCGTGCAGGTAGAACGGGAAGCTGAGGCTCCCCACCAGGCTCATCGGCGAAACAAATTGGTGGCCTTCAGGGCTGGTGAAGAACGCACAGTCGGTGGCACCTAGGATTGGCTGTTCGGCACCGAGGTCTACGTCGGAAAGGTCATAGTGCACGCGCTCGTTGATCGACGTGAGCACGGCGGCCATCGCGACGTCAATGTATTGGCCTGCACCGGTGAGCCGACGATGCTGCAAGGCAGCCAATACGGCAATAGTGGCATGCAGCCCCGCGTACACGTCGCCATGCGACAGCGAATCCGATCGGCGGGCTGCGCCTTCGACACCGAACTGCTCGAGCGTGTTCTCGGTGAACCCGACCTCGGCTTGAACGGTGGGCGCGTACGCCATCCGTGTACGCCACGGCCCGGCTTGACCGTATCCGCTGATGGACGCGTACACGACAGCGGAGTTGCGCGCGGCCACCGACTGATAGTCCAACCCGAATGAGGCGAGCGCGCCTGGACGGAAATTCTCAACGATGATGTCGGCCGTGTCGCATAGCTGTAGCACCGCCTCGCGGGCTTCGGGCACGTTGAGGTCGATACTGAGATTGCGCTTGCCCGCGTTCTGCTGAGCGTAATAGCCGCTGATCTCGTCTTGGCGCGGAAACGCCAATCGGGTGATATCACCTTGGGGTGGTTCAATTTTGATCACCTCTGCGCCCAGGTCAAGCAGGTGCTTAGTGCAATGCGGACCGGCGAGCACACGAGTGAAATCGACGACCCTGACACCTTCGAGTGGCAACACCATGATTATTTCCCCTCAAAACGTGCGGCGCCGGGGCCGTTGGCCGCCAGCGAGGCCAGTCCGGCCTTGAGGTCATCGGACTTCCAGAAGTCCTTTTGCAATTCGCGCATAGCCTCGTCAGTTGCCTGCACTCCGTGCGAAACCGTGTGGGAAACGATGGCTTTGGTGGAGGCGTGCGCAATGGTCGGCCCGTTGGCGAGTTCGTGCGCAAGCGTCAAAGTGACCTCGGCAAGCTGCTCGTCGGGAACGACGCGGTTGATGATGTTCCATCTCTCCAGCGTGCGGGCATCGTAGCGACGTGCGAGCAGTGCCATCTCCTTGGCACGCGCGGCGCCGGCGCGCTCGGTGACTCGTTGAATGCCGCCCATCAACGGATTCAGCCCGATCGCTGCTTCGACACTGCCGATCTTGGCCGACTCGCTCGCCACGATCAGATCGCACGCCAGCGCGATTTCCAGACCGCCGCCCAGGCACACGCCGTGCACGGCGGCGAGGATCGGAATCGGCAGCGTGTCGAACTCGCGCAACAACTCGACAACGTCGAGGTCTGGGGCCACACCACCTTCGACGCTGTCGAACAGTGCGACGTCGGCGCCGGCGCAGAAATTGCGCAGGCCGCTACGCAGCAGCACTGCGCGGGCACGCTGGTCGGCCGCCCAGCGGATTCCGTCCAGAAGTGCGGTGAACAGAGCGATCCCTAAGAAGTTGTGCGGGGCAAGCTGCATGGTCAGCACGGCGACCTGGCCGTCCATCTCACGGGCCAGAGGGGGCGAGTTTCGGTCCGGAGCACTGGCAGGGGCTATCGCGCCGATGGGCTGGTCTAACGTCCGCTCGGTCATGGGGCATCTCTCCTAGTCATACTATGTCGGGCGCTATACTTACTCTAAAGTCCATAGTAAGACCGACTGTGGTCGATAGTCAAGCAACTATGTATGATGGACGACATGCCTAGACGTAGCGATAGTAAGGACCGGATGATCGTGGCGGCCCGCCGCCTGTTCCGCGAGCACGGCTATTTCGGCACGGCGCTTTCAGAGGTTGTCACCGAGAGTTCCGCGCCGCGCGGGTCGCTGTACTTCCACTTCCCGGGCGGCAAGGAGGAACTGGCCACCGAGGTCGCTCTGTTGCACACCGCCGACTCCATCGCCCACATCAACAGGGTTGCGGGAACGGCCGGCACCGCCGCGGATCTGATCGCGGCGTTCATCCGCCGTTCGCGCGACGAAATCGTTGCCAGCGACTATCGCGAGGGCTGCGCCATTGCTCCAATAGTCATCGACTCGACCCCGGCCTCGGCTCAGCTCACCGACACCACTCGCCGCGGCTTTCAGGACGTGATCGCCACGCTGGCCTCCCGGATCGCCGAGAAGGGCGTTCCCGACGACCGCGCCGCAAAACTTGCGCTCAACGCCGTCACCGCGATGGAAGGCGCGCTCATTCTCAGCCGGGTGCTGCGCAGCCCGGAACCATTTGATGCGGCTATCGCCGAACTGACCGCCGCAGCCGCCGCCTCGGCATAACTCAGAAAGGGAGACCAGACCATGACCACCACGACAGCAAATGAGTTGCGCACCAAACTGATCGGAGCCTGGACGCTGCAGTCGTACGAGACCACCAGCGTCGACGGGTCCACAACGATGTACCCGCTGGGTAACGACGCCCACGGGATCATCATGTACACCCCAGACGGCTACATGTCGGCCCAGATCATGCGCTCGCAGCGAACTCCGTTCGACCGCAACGATCCCCACCTGGCCAACGATGATGAATTAGCTGCGGCCGCTGAGGGCTATTTCCACTACGCCGGTCCCTATACCGTCGATGACGACGTGATCGCCCACCACGTCGAACTCAGTCTGGTGCCGAACTGGGTCGGCGGGATCCAGTACCGCAAGGCCCGCCTAGAAGACTCTCGCCTAGAACTCAGCACAGCCGAACCGATTTTGATGCGCGGGGAACTCCGCACCGCCAAACTCGTCTGGCGCCGCGCCTGAGCGGGCTACGCTAAGACAAGCACCCAGGCTTCTCGAAAGGATTTCAGTTAAGGAGGCCGCTACGTGACGTATCCTCAGGATCCCTACGGGCACAACCCGTTTAGTTACGACCCGCTTGGCCGCGTCCCGTACGAAGAGCCACCGTTGCAACCACCGATCTTCGCCGCACCGCCGCCGCCCCCATACCGCCCGTCCGTGAACCCATTCGCGACTTTGTCGTTGGTGTTCGCGTTTGTGTTCGCCCCGGCCGGGGCCATTCTGGGACATCTGGGGCTCGCGCAAATCCGCCGCACCGGTGAGCTTGGCCGCAACCGCGCCCTGGTCGGACTCGCGCTCTCGTACGCATTCATCACGCTCACTGTCGTCGCGCTGATCGCATGGGCCACCCTGGCCGCCACAACCTCCAACCAGACCGCGGCACCCACCGCCACAACCACCACCTCAGCGCCCCCGGCCCCAACGGTGGCGCCACAGGCTGCGCCCATGCTGTTACCCGGCGTCGGCGACCTCAAAAACATCACTGGTGACGAGAACCTCGAGGCCGGCCAAGCGTGGGACCACCCCAGTAGATCCAACAGTGAAGGAACCATCGACCGCCCGGAGTGCTGGGGAAGCATTGGCCCGGGAAACCCCGATGCCTACAACCTCGGCGCCATGTCCGGGTACCACGCGCAAGAATTCACCGACACGCGCAGCCTGCTCAGCTCTGTCGAGGTCATCCAGGCCGTCGCCGTGTTTCACGAAGTACCGGCGGCTCAATCACAACTGGCAAAGGTGCTGGCCGGATGGCACCAATGCGGCGGCTCCACTGTCAACGTGACCATTCCCAGTGGGCAAACCATCCCGTTTGATTTGACCGCTCCCGCCGATGCCGGCAACGGCGTCACCACCATGGATGTGGCGCACAAGGGGATACAGGTGCACTCCGTTCGTGCGATCGCGGCCAAAGCCAACGTCTTCATCGACCTGTACCTGTCCTACAGCGGCAAGGCCGACGGTGAACGCCCGCGGCAGGCTGCCGTGGGCATCGCGAACTACATTCTCGGCAAGATCCCCGGCTGACGACTCAGTAGGCTCTGGGTATGAGGTATCTCGACGTCGACGGAATCGGCGAGGTCAGCAGGATTGGTCTGGGCACCTGGCAGTTCGGCTCACGCGAGTGGGGTTACGGGGACGGTTACGCCGCCGGCGCCGCCCGTGACATTGTGCAGAGAGCCCGTGCGCTGGGGGTCACGCTGTTCGACACCGCCGAGATATACGGGTTCGGCAAAAGCGAGCGGATCCTCGGCGAGGCGCTAGGCGACGAGCGCGCCGCCGTCGCGGTGGCCAGCAAGGTCATGCCCATCGCCCCTTTTCCCGCGATTGTCAAGCAGCGGGAACGCGCCAGCGCGCGGCGGCTCGGGCTGGACCGTATCCCGCTGTATCAGGTCCACCAGCCCAACCCGGTGGTCCCCGACTCGGTGATCATGCCCGGGATGCGCGAACTGCTCGACAGCGGCGCCATCGGTGCGGCCGGCGTCTCGAACTACTCGCTCGCGCGGTGGCAGAAGGCCGACGCCGCGCTCGGGCGGCCGGTCATCAGCAACCAGGTGCATTTCTCGCTCGCTCATCCTCAGGCGCTCAAGGATCTGGTCCCATTCGCCGAGCGGGAGAATCGCATCATCATCGCCTACAGCCCACTGGCACAGGGACTGCTGGGCGGCAAATACGGCGTGGACAATCGTCCCGGCGGTGTTCGCGCTATCAATCCGCTGTTCGGCTCCGAAAACCTGCGGCGGATCGAGCCGCTGCTGCAGACGCTGCGCGATGTCGCAGCCGAGGTCGACGCCAAGCCCGCGCAGGTGGCGCTGGCCTGGCTGATCAGTCTGCCGGGTGTGGTCGCCATTCCCGGCGCGTCCAGCGTCGAGCAACTCGAGTTCAACGTCGCCGCAGCCGACATCGACCTGCCTGCGGATTCGCGCGATGCACTGACCGAGGCGGCCCGCGCGTTCCGGCCGACGTCGGCGGGGCGCTTCCTCGCCGACATGGGCCGCGAAAAGCTCGGACGTCACTGAGAAGGGGCAAGTACGGCCGAGCTGGCGGGCCCACCTCTGGCGACCACAACCGGCATGGATGTCGACGCATCGGTGTGCAGGATCGTGTCAACCACTCGGACCAGGTCTTCGACAGGCATCAGCTTGCCTGGCATGCAGCCGCGCGCCACCCAAAGCGGGTAGGCCTGCATGGCAAGGTCCATATCCCAGCCGACGTTCATTCCCGTCGCCGCGTCGCCCTCGCCGCCTGGGCACTCCCCTACGATGAGGCAGGTGAACCCGATGTCGGGGTGTTCTGCGCGCCACGCCTCCACGAGTCTTTCCAGGGCCGCCTTGCTGACGCCGTACGCGCCGAGACCAGGCCACGGCGGCCCGAAGGTGCCCGCGTCCGAGGACAGGTAGACCGCCTTGCCCGACGATGCCGTCAAGTGCGGCATCGCCGCCGCCGTCACCAGCGCCGCGCCGATGACGTTGGTATCGAAGACCCGTCGCCACGTGTCGGCGTCGGTATCGACCATGCGGACGAGCGGCCCGATGGCGGGTGTGTACACGATGTTGTCGATGCCGCCAAGCGCCTCGGCGGCAGCGCTGATGGCCGATCCGCACGATGCCTCGTCGGTGACATCGCATTCGATGGCGATCGCGTTAGGGCCGGCCTCCTGCGCCGCGGCCTCGATGCGCTCACGACGGCGGGCCAGCAGTGCGACCTGACCGCCGCGCTGTGCCAGGCCGACACCGATACAACGCCCGAGCCCGCTCGACGCGCCAACCAACACTGTCCTCGACATGACCGCCCTTTTCTCTCAAACGCATGCACCCTGCGGAGAAAACATATCCCCTGGCTTCGGCCGAGGGTCACGCACCACCGACCGTGGCGCCGATGAAGTAGCACCCGAGCAGAACCACGGCGATCAGCACGACCCACGCGTCGGTCAGGCGGCACAGCAGAACCGGGGCCTGGCGCACCTCCATGAACTCCCGGAAGATGATGCGCACCTTTACGAGTGCGATCACGATCACGCCGGACGTGATCAGCGCGCTGGATCGCAGTGACCCGTCAGCAGTGTGGTCTATCCACAGATAGGCCAGCGTCAACGACGCCAGGACTAGCCATGCGAACAGCAGCCTCTTGTTGAATGTCACTTCTCACCTCACCACATAGAGCAGCGCGAAGATGAGCACCCAGAGGAAGTCGACGGTGTGCCAATACGTCGCGCAGGTTTCGATCAGTACCTGAGATCGCCGCATCGGGCTCCGGAGTTGGTAGACGAGGACGCCGAGGACGACGAAGCCGATCAGCAGGTGGACGAAATGGATCCCGGTGAGAAAGTAGTAGTAGGTGAAGAAGTCATTGCTGTCGAACCCATCTCCCTCGCGGCTCAGCCGGGCCCACTCGAACATCTTGACGCAGAGGAACACCACAGCGAACAGTGCGGTAAGGAACGCATCCCGGAGGGCCGGTCCGTAGGCACCGGCGCGCGCGGACTGAACGCAACGGGCCACCGACCACGAACTCAGCAGCAATACCAGCGTGTTGACCACACCGATACGTAGATCCAGCTGTGCCTGAGCGTGCAGGAAGAGCTCCGGACTTCGGGCGCGAGAGAACAGGTAGAAGCCGAAATAGGCTGTGAAGACCAGCGTTTCGAACAGCACGAAGGCCCACATATCCGGCTGGCCGGGCACGGACCTGACACGCTTGGTCGTTTCGGCGAGATCGCTCATGACGCGGCTGCCTCGACGTCGGACCGCCCGGCTTTCGGCTTCCGCTCAAGGTTCGGCTTGAGTTCTGGGAGGGGCCCGGTACCAAAGTCTTCGCGCAGGATCATGCTCCGGAGCAGGTAAATGAAAGCGCCTGTGTAGACGCCGAAGACGACCATGTCCAGCCACCAGGCGATCTGGCCGTTCCAGGCGAGGACGCCTCGCCGGAAGATCCAGCATGGTGCCACGACGACCTCGGTGAGTCCGTTGCAGAGGTTGAGGTAGCCGAACCACTTCGGGAACACCCGATTTTGGTCGAGAAGGATCGCGAGCATCCAGATCAGCGAGCCGATCAGGAAGACTCCCATGGTTCCGTCAAAAGACAAGAACGCGAAGTCGTAGAGCCAACTGATCGCTTCGGGGTCTCGCCCGGGTCGCAGCGTCCCGACAATCAACGCGATGCAGAGCAGCAACAGCCCGGGAATCGCACTGAGCGAGTACATGATCAAGTATGAATACGCGAAAGCAGGGCTGACCGACATTCGCCGCATCGAATACGCGATGAGGGCGTTGTTTGTCGCGATCATGCCGCCAATACAGAAGATGACCGCAAAGCCGACCGGTACACCGAGGTGGCGCGCGTGGAAGTAGTGGACCTGCGCCGCGAGGTCCGCGGTGGGCCGCGGAGGGGGCTGAACACGGGTGATGACGAAGAACATCAGCCAGAACACGCTGTAGAAGAAGACGAGCGCCCACCAGGCCAGCCACAACTCGCGCTTGGGGTTGTGTCGCCAATGCCAGGCGATCCGTTGATGCAGCGGCCCCGACGGCGGCACGGCCGGGGAAGCCGGCGGCGTGATCACTGCGCTCATGCGCTGACCAGTTCGTCGCCGGGCTCGCGGTTCTCGGCGCGCTCACGGTGAATGGCCTGGCCGACGGCGACTCCCATCACGACGATCCACACGGCGATGGCGATGTTCTTCAGCCAGAACGACAGCACGCCGTCCCAAGCCAGAGGGCCGGATAAAGACACGCCTACGAACGCCGCGGGGGTCAGTGCGGCGGCTACGAGAAGGTTGAAAAGGGCCACCCAACGGCTGAATACCGGTCGCGGCTGATCGTCCAAATAGATTGCCAGGGCTAGAATTACGCTTTGTCCGATGAGAAAGGGGACCAGAATGGTGAAGGTTATCCAGCCGAAATCGTTGAACAGTTGAGTCAGCTCCGGGCTTCTTTCCGGGCGGAAGGCGGCCAGCAGCCAACACACGTTGGCGATAAGGAACAGGGCTGGGCTGCCGGCCGCGCAGCCCAGCAGGGCGTAGGAGAAGATCGGCGTGCGATGAGCCATCCTGCGGACCTGCAGCACGATCAGGGCGAGAATCGGGATGAGGCTGACGCCGAACCAGTTGAACACGATCATGCTGTAGCGGATCTCCGGGATGTGTGCCGGGTCGCGGTAGAACGCGGCGACCTGCTCCGCCGACATCGTCGGTGACATCGGCGGGTTGAAACCCGGAAACAGGAAAAAGCAGGCGATCCAGATGATCACGGTCGCGGGCAACGTCCACAGCAGGATGACCTCACCATCGGTGCGTCTTTGCGACATCTAGGACTCCTTCCGCTCCTTCC
Source organism: uncultured Actinomycetota bacterium (assembly GCA_963762625.1). Taxonomy (GTDB): domain Bacteria; phylum Actinomycetota; class Actinomycetes; order Mycobacteriales; family Mycobacteriaceae; genus Mycobacterium. The sequence continues at coordinate 37,237 of CAVXLB010000004.1, read as the reverse complement.
GCCGGGCGGCGTCGGGGCTGAACACTCGACTAGTGTGGGAAGCTAGCCGATCGGCTAGCTTAGGTCAATCTCCTTCGCTACTCTCGTCGAGTGGGATCAGCAGAACCGCCGGTCGCTGACCGGGAGTTGCGGTTTGTCCAGCACAGCGCCGCGCGTACCCGGGTGCTCGATGCTGCGTTGGACCTGTTCGCCCAGCACGGCGTCAGTGGAACCTCGTTGCAGATGATCGCCGATGCCGTAGGGATCACGAAGGCAGCCATCTACCACCAGTTCCGGACCAAAGACAATGTCGTGCTGGCAGTGACGGAACGTGAGTTGGGCCGGCTGGCGCCGGCGCTGCAGGAAGCCGAGGCCCACGGCGACGAGCTGCATGCCCGCGATGAACTACTGGTGCGAGTCATCGACATGGCGGTTCGTGACCGCAGGTTGGTGCGCACCTTGCAGTTCGATCCCGTCGTTGTCCGGTTACTGGCCGAACACGAAGCGTTCCAACGGTTCATGGAGCGCCTGTACCAAGTGCTGCTGGGTGACACCGGCGATGACGGGCGGATCGAAGGCGCGATGCTGTCGGGGGCGATCAGCAGCGCGGTCATGCATCCACTGGTCGGCGACATCGATGACGACACGCTGCGTACCAAGCTGACTGACATCAGCCGTCGGTTGCTCAATCTGGAATAAGCGGAGACCGCTGACGGTTAAGGCCAGGTGCGTCAGGCGGTCTTAGCCAGTACCTGTGATGAATCACTCAGGCCGTGACCCTTGGCTATTCGACGGACCAAGATGCGGGTGGCCTTCTCCAGGATCTCTTGCGCGGCGTTCGGTCGACGGGCGCGCTCCGCGCGCCGTGCCGCCGCGGCGATCGTGATGCCTTGCTCGTAACCGGTCACGACGCGCGGATCCACGTAGGAGCCGCGCGCAACGGCAGGCGTGTTGCCGAGTTCCTCGGCCACCTCCCTCATCACTGCGGCCGCAACTCGCTTGGCCACCCGTTGCGACACCGCCGGGTCCGCGCCGGCGAACGCCGTAGCGGCCAGCACCGTCCCGTGCCAGGTACGCAGGTCTTTGACGCTGAACTCGTCGCCGACGATCTCCTTGAACCGAATATTCAGGTCGTCCGCCCGAATATCTGTCCACCCGGATCCGTTGCGGCACACCAGCAATCGTTCGGTGCACTCGGTACGGCGCATCAGCGAGCGCACCGCGCGGACCACCTCGGCATCCTTGATCTCCAACGTTCGCCGCACTCCGCTCTTAGCCGGAAAGTCGAACTTCACTCCGTCGCGATGCACGGCCACGTGCTCGCAAAGCAGGGTGGCGAGTCCGTACGATTCGTGTTCCTCTGCGTACCGCTCACCGCCAGCGCGGAAGTACCCGCGATCGAGCAGGTACAACGCCAAGGCCAGCACGCGGTCGCGCGTCAGCCCTTGGCCGGCAAGATCATGTGCGATGCGCTTGCGCCAAAGCGGCAGTTGCTTAGACAACTCCAGAACACGGTCGAACTTCTCCTCCGCACGTTCCTGCTGCCAGGCTTCGTGGTAGAGGTACTGGCGGCGCCCAGCCGCATCTGTTCCGACGGCCTGGATATGGCCGTTGGGGTATGGGCAGATCCACACCTTCTTCCATGCCGGCGGAATCACCAAATCCTTGATCCGCTGCACAGTGTCCGGGTCGGAGACCACATCGCACTTCGGACCGACGTAAATGAAGCCCTTGCCGCGGCGCTTGCGCATGATCCCCGGCTTGCTCATCACACTGCGACGCAGACGCATGTCCACCTCCACTTCCGTCGCCTAAGTGGAAGTTACCCATGTGGCCCCCGATTAATCCTCAACGCCGACCCGTATGCATCCGGCGTTGCCGCGATCGGCGGCAAACGATTAGGGCGAAACCTCGCCAGATAGGCGAGCACGCCTGCTCAGAATTTGAAGCGCCCGGCGAACCCACGCAGGGGCACGTCTGCGCTTGTCAGTAGCCCGGCCGGGGCCTTTACGACCGCTGAGATCGCACTGAGGGCCGGCATGCCGGTGACGGTCATGCCGATGGAGGCGAAGTTGTCCGGATTGGACAGGTCCACGCCGGGCTTCGGGAAAATCATGTGCTTGTTGTAAACACAAGGATCGCCCTTGATTTGAGTGATATAGCAGCCCTTGATGTCCCAGCTCGGGTCGGTGTGCGGGGTCATCTGCCACTCCAGGTGCGTTTCGACGCGCGGAACCCCGTCCACCATGCCCTGGTACTTGAGGTAATTGCCGCCCAGCGACCCCTTCGGCATCCGGTACCAGCCCAGGTCGACGTCCTTGGTGCAGGCCCCGAGCTCGTAGCTGAACTTCACCTCGTCGAGTTCGAGCCCGAAGCAGTCGGCCATCATCAGCACGCTGTCGGCGAAGACGCGAGTGTATTTCTCCAGCTTGCCTGGGATGCTCGGATCGTCGACCGACAACCCGTAGCCGACCTCGATCCACGTCTCCTTGGAGTGGTGGCAGGACACGTCAACCGATTCGATGGTGGTGATGTTCTCGATCTCGGCGACATCGGCCGAGCAGACCACACCGAGGATCTGGTTCAGCCCCGGGTTCATCCCGGTCCCGTAGAACGTCGAACCGCCTTTCTGGCAGGCCTCGGCCAGCAGTTGCGTAACAGGCTTGCCCGATGGGTGCGGGTGGTTGGTGTCGCGGTGCCACCCGGTGATCCAGTCGGCGGTGGTGACGACATTGATGCCTGCCTCGAGGACCTTGACGTAGAGGTCCTCATCGGGGAAGACCCCATGAAAGGTCATGACGTCAGGTTTGGCGTCAATGATTTCCTGAACCGTGCCGGTGGCCTTCACTCCGATCGGGGGCAGACCGACGATCTCGCCGGCGTCGCGACCGATCTTTTCCGCTGAGTAGCAATGCAAACCAATGAGTTCAAGGTCAGGGCGATGACCGATCCTCTTGATCATCTCCGAGCCAACGTTGCCGGTGGCCACCTGGAATACCCGGATGGGCTTGGTGGATGCGCTCATAGGTCCTGTTTCTTTCTTCTACTGGATATCTGAGGTCATAGTTAAACCACGATGTGGTCGTACCAGGCATATACCCGTCAGCACAAGGGACGCCAATTGACCTCGCGTTCGGGGTAACTCCCGGTCGCAGCCTGGCCTCGGAAATCCTGGGGGTTATGCAGTTACGGGACCGCCTGTGGAGTTACGAGGAACTTCTCGCCGGTCGCCCGCCTGAGGTAGCTGTGGAACGCTTCGGGGCTGAGCATGCCGGCCAGTGACACTTCCTGCGTGTAGGTGCTCGCGAATGTCGTGGTGAGTTCTGCGGCTACCCGGGCTCGGAGCCGCCCGTGCGTCTCGGCGTCGCTGGTCAGGAGGAATTGGGTGAGCAACCACCCTCCTATACCCCACGCCATGCCGAAGTTCCTGGTAAGCGTCGTCGGACCCGTGTCGAGTCCGCCATAAATGTAAACCTGCTTGTGGACGGTCGACCCGTAGCGTGAGTACTCCGCTGCGGTGGAGCTGGCCGCTTCCTCCATCCCGCTGAGAATCTGACTTGCCAGCGTGCCACCTCCCGTGGCGTCAAACGCGAGCGTGGCGGACGTCGCCTTGAGGGCCTCGACGAGATCGGTCTTGAACGACGGTGATGCCGAGTTCAAGACAAGGTCTGCGCCGAGTGAACGCAGCAGTTCCTCCTGGTCGGGCTTGCGGACGATGTTGACAAGCGGCACCCCGTCTTTGATGCAAAGCTTGACAAGCATTTGGCCAAGGTTCGACGCCGCAGCCGTGTGGACCAGCCCGGAATGACCCTCGCGGCGCATGGTTTCCAGCATCCCCAACGCCGTCAACGGATTGACGAAGGAAGACGCGGCGTCCTTTGCCGTCGCCCCTTCGGGTACGACGAGACAGGCGGAAGCATCGATCGCTCGATACTGCGTGTACATCGCGCCGCCGGCGATCCCCACCGTCTTTCCCAGAAGGGCCTGTGCCGCCGGTGACGATCCCGTTGCCACTACGGTGCCGGCGGCCTCGTTTCCCACCGGAAGCGGTTGGTCGAGTCGTGCCGTAAGCCCTGCCAAGGCGCCCGCCCCCAACGGAGCAGTGACGACGGGGCGCTCCGGCGTGCCCGCCACCGTCGCGGCCTCCATGTCCGCGCCGGGGATGAGGAGGCCCAAGTCGGATGGGTTGATCGGTGAGGCTTCCACGCGTACCAAGACCTCGGTGGCGGCAGGTGTTGGAACTTCGACGTCGTGCAGCGAGAGCTCGAGCGTGCCCTGCGACGTCACCAGCGACCGCAGTTCCAGCGCACTGTCAGGCAAATCTGCGGTCATGGGGGCGCCTCGCTCCTGTAGTGGGTGTGACTTAACCCTAGGAACTCTCAACGTGGGCAGATATCTTCCCGTGCGGAGCGCCGAGTTGCCGCCGGAAGTCCGAACTGAATACAACAGCAGTCTGAGGTAGCGTTTTTCAGGAGTCTTCGACAGCGGGGTAAAGGACCGGACAATGAGCGAGCTCTTCTGGGGTTATCTAACAATAGCCGCCTTGTCGCTGGCATTGGTGTTGGCGTTTATCGGCTTTCTGTACGTAAGACAACTGGAGCGGCGACCCACTCTTCCGATAAGCGAAGAAATTGGCAGTGCTAAATCGGTCATCAAGAAAGTGCGCAAGCGCGAGCCGATGTCGTCCGATGAGTTGACATATGCGCAGCAACTCGTTGCCGATCGTGGCGCCATCAGGGCGGTATGCATCCCCGGCGCGTTGTTCATGCTGGGCTGCTTTTTTGTATTCGGCAGCCTTTACCACTTACACGGAGCGACGCCCTCCGAGCGGACATTCCTGGGGGCGATACCCATGTTGACCTCGACGAACCTGGCCATTCAACTTCGCCGCCACGCACTATTGAAACGGCGTCTGCGAAAAGCAGTCTGACGCCGGACGGCACAGGCAGGTTGCGATGGGCACACGCCTGCTGTTGGCGTTCCGGCGCAGTGCCGATAGTCTTTACGCTCATATACCGATTGGGCACATGACCGTCTACTATCTGGATGGCGTGAGGCCGGGGCCGGGGGGCGAGAATACGATGATTCGGTCGGGTTCCGAAAGGTGATCCAGTGAGCCGTCGTTTCAGCCACCAGGACTGTCTTGGCGCGGGCCTGGATGCCATTGGTTGCCGTCGTTGCCGTTGGCGTGGGCTTGCTGGGCATGTGGAAAGTGCATCAGTTCTCCGAGCCGGAGCCGGTCATCACCGTCAATGGTCCGCAGGCACCCGACGAATTCAATGTCAAGCGGATCACATACGAGGTGTTCGGCTCCGCCGGCGACGGCGGGAAGCTCGTTTACGTGGACATCGACGGGCATCCGCATCAGGTTGATGTCACGACCTTGCCGTGGTCACACACCGAGACCACCACGCTCACGGTGGCGTCCGGCAGCATCTCGGTGCACGTCCAGGGCGGTCAGGTGGGCTGCCGGATGCTGGTCGATGGCGTGGTCCGCGACGAGCAATCGGATAATCACGAGAACGCGGACGTCGAATGCAGGGTGAAGTCCGCGTGAGTGGGCCTCATGTTGATGAGCCCCGGGTCAAACGTCCTTTCGTCCCCCGAATGGTCCGTACTTTTGCGATACCGATCATCTTCTTCTGGGCCCTACTCGCGGTCACGACGAATACGTTTATTCCGCAAGTGGAACGGGTCGCAGAAGAACTTGCCGGGCCGATGGTCCCGCACTACGCACCGTCACAGCGGGCGCTGCTGCACATCGGCGAAAAGTTTCACGAATCCAACTCGACCAACTTGACCATGGTGGTGTTCGAGGCGAACCGACCGTTGGGAGACCAGGACCACCGCTACTACGACGATTTGATGCGCCGCCTCCAGCACGACACCAAGCACGTGCAATACGTGATGGATTTGTGGGGCAAATCGTTCACCGCGGCGGGGGCGCAAAGCGTGGATGGCAAATGCACGTATGTGCTACTGCGTCTCGCCGGCGACATCGGCCAGATTGAGGCGAACGCGTCCGTGGACGCCGTCCGCGACATCGTCGCCAAGGACACCCCGCCCCCCGGGCTCAAGGTCTATGTCAGCGGCGCGGCTCCGCTGGCCTCCGACACGCTGAGTATTGCCAATGCCAGCCTGAACAACGTCACGATCGTCACGATCATCCTCATCATCGTGCTGTTGCTGCTGGTGTACCGTGCTCCCGTCCACCCTGTTGGTGGCCTTGATGGGAGTCCTCTTCGAGATGCTCGTCGCGAAGGGCGTTATCTCAACCCTCGGGCATCTCGGGTACATCGAACTCTCGTCATTCGCCGTGAACATCGTCATCGCGCTGACCCTGGGCGCGGGAACGGATTACGGCATCTTCTTGATGGGTCGCTATCACGAGGCCCGGCAAGCCGGTGAAAGCCGGGAGGACAGTTTCTACATCGCATACAAGGGCGTGACGCCCATCATCATCGGCTCTGGGCTGACGATCGCCGGCGCGTGTTATTGCTTGACGTTCGCGCGCCTGAACTACTTCCACACCATGGGGCCGGCCGTAGCTATCAGCATGCTGTTCACCATTGCGGCCGCGATGACGCTGGGTCCGGCGATATTGACTGTGGGCAGCCTTTTCGGGATGTTCGACCCGAAGCAGGCGGCGAAGGCGCATCTGTATCGGCGGATCGGTGCGAGCGTGGTGCGCTGGCCGGTGCCGATCCTGGCAGCCAGTTCGGCCGTCGTCATGATCGGGGCGATCTTCGTCCCGACCTACCGGCAGAATTACGACGACCGTCAGTACCAGCCGGTCGACGCGCCAGCCAATCTGGGCTTTCCAGGCGGCAGATCGGCACTTCCCGAAGAGCAAGCTGTTTTCCGAGATGCTGATGATCGAAACCGATCACGACATGCGCAATTCGGCCGACTTCATCTCCCTGGACCGGGTCGCCAGGGCTCTGATTCGCCTTCCTGGTGTGGCGATGGTGCAAGGCATGACCAGGCCACTGGGCCGGGCGCTCGAGCACGCCAGCATTCCCTACTTGTTCACCACACAGGGCAGCGGCAACGGTCAACAGCTCCCGTTCAATAGAGAGCAGAACTCCAATACCGACCAGCAGGCAGACATCCAGGCGCACTCTGTCGGAGTCTTGCGGAAAGAGATCGGCTTCTTCCAAAAGGTATCCGATGAGCTGCACCAGACGGTCCTCACCGTTGACGATCTGCAAAAGGTCACCGAGGAGATGAATTCGGAAGTCTCAAATCTCGATGATTTCTTCCGCCCGATCAAAAGCTACTTTTATTGGGACACACACTGTTTCGATGTCCCGATTTGCTGGACGTTCAGATCGGTATTCGACACGCTCGACCACATCGACAAATTGGCCGAAGATATCAAGTACGCCAAAATCTCTCTTACAGAGGTCGACAAGGCCTTCCCCGAAATCATCGCGCAGCTGAAAGCCACGGCTGACGACACCGAAGCCCTGCAGGGGAAGCTGGTCAACAGTTACGGCTCAGCGGATCTGCAGTCGCTGGCGACGGACCAGACATTTGACGACCTGATCAACGTCGGGAACGACTTCGACAAGTCCCGCAGCGACGACTTCTTCTACATCCCGCACGAGGGTTTCGACAACGATGACGTCAAGACGGGCATGAAATTGATGATGTCGCCGGACGGCAAGGCCGCCCGCTTCATCGTCACCCACGAGGGTGACGCCATGGGCCCCGAAGGGGTGGAACACGTAGAAAAATTCCCTGAGGCGATAAAGACGATCTTGAAAGAGACCTCGTTGGCCGGCGCGAGGGTCTACATCGGCGGCTCGGGATCCAACGACAAGGACATCAAGGAATACGCGGTGTCCGATCTGCTCATCGCAGCGATCGCCGCGTTCGTGCTGATCTTCTTGATCATGTTGTTCATCACGCGAAGTCTGGTGGCGGCCTTGGTCATTCCCGGCACGGTGGCCTTCTCCTACGCGGGCGCGTTCGGGTTGTCCATACTCGTCTGGCAGCACCTGATCGGCCTGCACCTGCACTGGCTCGTCCTGCCGCTGACGTTCATCATCCTGGTGGCGGTCGGGTCGGACTACAACCTGCTGCTGATCAACAGGGTCAAAGAAGAGATTCACGCCGGGCTGCACACCGGGCTCATCCGGGCGCTCGGCAGCACCGGTGGTGTGGTGACGTCCGCGGGTTTGGTGTTCGCGTTCACCATGCTGGCGATGCTCACCAGCGATCTCAGAACTATTGGCCAGGTGGGTTCGACCGTGTGCATCGGCCTGCTCCTCGACACGCTGATCGTGCGTTCTTTCGTTGTGCCGTGCATACTCCGCATCCTCGGGCCGTGGTTCTGGTGGCCGACACTGGTGCGGTCGCGCCCGCTACCGCAGCGCGAAGTCACGCCGGTTAACTGACCGCCCGCAGCCGGGCCGCCTACGAAGTCGAAGCTCGGGAATCCCACGACCGAAGGCAAGCCCGGGTCCGCTGCCCACCATCGGTCGACGGGTCGAACGGTATAGCGACGAACTCGTCGACTCCCGCGTCGCGAAGCTCGTCGAGTTGGCGGCAGACCGTGGATTCGTCGCCGATCAGCGCAGCGTCCTCCGGGCCGGCGAAACCCTCTCTGTCGAGCATCGCGCGATAAGAGGGCAGGTGGCCATACATCGCGAACTGCTGAGCGGCCAGTGACCGGGCCGCGCCGACATCGTCTGTGACGCTGATCGGCAGTGCGGCGGCCACCGCGACCGAGCCGTCGGCGCGGCCCGCATCGGCGGCCGCGCCGCGCAGCGTGGGTCCCACGTGCTCGCGCAGCGTCTTTGGGCCCGTCATCCAGGTGAGGGTTCCCGCGGTGCGCCGGCCGGCGACCCGCAACATCTGCGGGCCCAGCGCCGCGACGTACACCTGTGGCGTCGGGGCATTCGGGATCTGCAGCGCCCCCCTGGTCGTGACGAGTTCGCCGGGTGCGTCGGCAGGTTCGTTGGCCAGGAGGGGCAGCAGGCCGTCGAGGTATTCGGACATCCGCTTCACCGACTTGTCCCACGAGATACCCCACATCCCCTCGGTGACCGCCCGGTGCGTGACGCCGATACCCAACGTGAATCGTCCGTCGCCAATGATGTTGAGAGTCAAGGCCCGTTGGGCAAGCAGCGACGGATGCTGGTTTTGGATCGGCACCACGCCACTGGCCACTTCGATATCGGGAACTTCACGTAACGCGGCAGCCAAGACGGTCAGCAGGTCGACGTCGAAGGGCATCTGGGTGATCCACAGCCGAGCGAATCCTTCCTCGCGCGCTTGGGTCAGCTCGCGGATACAGGTTTCGATCGGCGAGCCGTTATTGAGATTAGTTAGCAGGCTTATTCGCATGCATTGACCTTTCGCCGTGACTAGATGCAGCGTATGCCACGGCGCTCAGCATGCCTCGCCGCGGCAATCGGACGGTCCCTAACGGGACTGCAGAGAACCGGGGTGATTGACTCCCGGCCGGCCACGCTAGGAGTCGTAACCCCAGTATGGGTGCCTCGCCAGATGGGCACATCACGGCGATCGGCCATTGAACAGCACGCAGTGTTAGCGTGATCGGCGTGACCATCAAAGACATCGCCCTGACCACCCTCGACGGCAAGCCGACCACGCTAGCCGAATTGTCGCACGGCGCAACGCTTGTCGTGAACGTAGCCTCCAAGTGCGGACTTACTCCCCAGTACACGGCATTGGAGAAGCTGGCCAGGGACTATGGCGAGCGTGGCCTTACGGTCATCGGCGTGCCGTGCAACCAGTTCATGGGCCAGGAACCGGGCACGGCCGACGAGATCCAGGAGTTCTGCTCGGAGACCTACGGGGTGACGTTCCCGTTGCTGGCGAAGACCGACGTCAACGGCGACGACCGCCAGTCGCTTTACACCGAACTGACCAAGGCCGTCGATTCCGATGGCGAGGCAGGCGACATTCAGTGGAACTTCGAGAAATTTCTGGTCGCGCCGAACGGTGACGTGGTCAATCGGTTTCGACCACGGACCGAACCAGACGCGCCCGAGGTCATCAGGGCCATCGAGGCAGTGCTGCCACGATAGGCGGCCTGCCGCTTGCTATCGCGCGAGACATCGACAGGGGTCCCGCGGCGCCAGGCCGAGGCAGGTGCGGTCAACGTCCACGACGTGCCGGCCAACGCGTTCTGATAGCCGTTCCAATGGGCGACTGGAAGGACTCGGGCCTCGGCACGCGGTTCGGCGGTGGATCTGGGATGCTGAAGTACTGCTTGGCGCCGGCGGGGCTGGGCGGGTCCGGAGGAAGGGCCGGCGAGCTGTACGGAAAAAACCCCGAACCTAACGTAGGTTCAGGACTATTCCGACGTCTTGCGACACCACATGGTAGCGGGGACAGGATTCGAACCTGCGACCTCTGGGTTATGAGCCCAGCGAGCTACCGAGCTGCTCCACCCCGCGTTGGTAAATGCCAGGTTACCGAACATGTACGAGGTCACCAAATCGCGGGTCAAGGAGCGCCGACAGCTCGTCAGTGTGAAGGCGGGTTCAGCCCGTATCGATGCACGATGTCATCCACCCAAAGCGGCTTGCCGTACGTCAACCCGTACTTGTGGGCGAGGTCGCCGAATTCGGGTAGCTCGTGCAGGACCTTGCCTACGGGGCCGTCAGCGTGCTCGACGAGCAGCTCCCCGAGCTCCCTGAAGTAATTCTCGAATCCGCCGGGCGTGATGATCTCGATAATTCGGCCGGGCTCGTCGCCGGCGTTCCACATTGCATGCATTTGCCCGCGCGGCTTGGTGATGTAGCCACCCGGGCCGAGGACCACTTCACTGTCGTCGGAGCGGAAGCCGATCTCGCCTGTGAGCACGATGGAATGCTCGTCCTCGCGGGTGTGTCGGTGCGCGGCCGTCATCACGCCGACCTCGAAGGGATGCTCGACGATGGAGACCTCACCCCCGTTGGTCTTGCCGGTCAGCTTGAACACCGCCCCAAAACCAGGGAGAGCTACGTGCTCCCCTTCCCCGGGTTGCACTACGGTGACCCCGATTTGGTTACCTGCCATCTGGATACCTCTTCGTGCGGTGTGTGCTGCTATTCGGGCCAGGTGTTGTTCAGGATGGTGTCGACGAAGTTGTCGCGGACGAATGTCGGGTCGAAGCGCTCGAGCACGTCGTCGTTGCACGTGCCGGATGTGGTCTGCGGACGATGCTTCATACCGTCGTTGAAAGCGCTCAGGATGCGCTGCTTGAAGTCGGGACGGGGGTGGGCGGCGGTGACCGCGGCAAGAGCTTCGGGAGAGAGATCGTCGCGGCCGATGCCCAGCACGTCGGTTTCGACACCGGCGGTCACCAAGGCTATTTCGGGTTCCAGGAATTCGGGGACGCCCGGAGTGGTGTGCAACGCGATGCTCAACCACACTTTGTCGGCGGCTGCTCGGTCGACACCACGCTCCAGCAGGAAATCGCGTGCCGCGTTGGCGCCGTCGACCTCGAAGCGCACCGCGGACGTCCGGTAGCGCTCGGTGAGGCCCAGGTCGTGAAACATCGCCCCTACGTAGAGCAACTCCAGGTCTGGTTGTAGCCCGCGGCGGTGACCCTGCAGCGCGCCGAAGAGGAACACCCGGCGGGAGTGATTGAAGAGCAAGTCGTTCTCGGAATCGCGAATGAACTCGGTGACCTCACGCACCAGTGGGGTGTCAGGTATGGCGATGCCGGCGACGGTGTCAGTCGACTGGGTAACCATGGTCTCGCCTCCTTGGTCATCGTCTATGTAGTTAGTTTGCGACTGCGCGGGCACGATGTCACGACTTCGAAAGCGCCGCGGCTATCTACTTGGCGTTATTGAACTTGGTGATGGCGTCATCGAGCCGCTGCAGCGCCGAACCGTACCCGGCGAAATCGCCTCGCTTTTGCGCGTCACGCGCCGCGCCGATCGCCGATTGGATATCCTGCAGCGCTGCGGCCTTGGCGGGCGACAACGCGACCGCCCCGTCGGGAGCTGGCGGCGCCGCGGCCGGCGCCGGCGGCGATCCCGGTGTGCCGGCCGCCGTGGGCGGGCTCGCCGCTGGGATCGGCGGGGCACCGGCCTCGGTGGGTTCGATCCCAGTGGCGGCAGCACCGGCACCGGGCCCGAAAAGCCCAGTGAGTGCGTCGCCCACAGTGGGGCCGTAGCCGATCTTGTCGTTGTACATCATCGCCACCCGGATCAGGCGCGGGTAGGACGAGGCGGCGTCGCTGGCTCCCGGGGAGGCAAAGACGGGTTCGACGTAGAGCAGCCCGCCCTGGGCCACCGGCAGCGTGAGCAAGTTGCCCCAACGGATTCGGTTCTGGTTGTCGCGTCCGATCACACCAAGATCCTGGGACACCGCCGGGTCGGTGGTGATCGCGTTATTGGCCAGCTTCGGACCGTTGACCTGACCCGGAATCGTCAGCACCGTGATCCTGCCGTACGTCGCGGGATCAGAGCTGGCACTGATGTAAGCCGCCAGATAATCGCGCTTGAACCTGTTCATCGCAGTAGTCAATTGGTACGAGGACGAGTTGTCTTGCTTAGCAATGTTTTTCGCGACGATGTAGTACGGCGGCTGATAGCTGCTGGCGGTTGGATTCGGGTCCAGCGGCACATCCCAGAAATCCGATGTGGAGAAGAACGTCACGGGGTCGTTGACGTGATATTTGGCCAGCAGCATCCGCTGCACCTTGAACAGGTCTTCGGGATAACGCAGATGTTCCGCGAGTTCGGGGGTGATGTCGCTCTTGGGTTTGACCGTCCCCGGGAAAACCTGCATCCAGGCTCTGAGTACCGGATCCTGTTCGTCCTGCTGGTAGAGCGTGACGGTGCCGTCGTAGGCGTCGACGGTAGCTTTCACCGAATTACGGATGTAGGAGACCTGCTTGTCGGGACCCAAATGGTTGAACGCCACCTCGGTGGAGTCAGCGGTCGCCGACTCCAGGGAGGTGAGTTCGGAGTACGGGTAATTGTCCAGTGTGGTGTAGCCATCGAGGATCCACACCAGTCGCTTGTTGACGATCGCTGGGTACACGGCGCTGTCCGTCGTCAGCCACGGCGCCACCGCCTCGACCCGCTGCGCCGGATCACGATTGAACAGGATTCTGCTGTTGGAACCAATCACGTTGGAGAACAAAAAGTTTCGCTCGGCGAACTTTGCGGCGAAGACGCTTCGGGATATCCAGCTATCGACCGGAACTCCGCCGGCGCCAGAGTACGTGTAGTTCTTGGTTTCGGTGTTCGTCTCGTAGTCGTATTCACGGTCGGCGCCGTTGCGTCCGACGATCGCGTAGTCCGCGGAGGTGTTCGAGATGACCGGCCCGTAGTAGATGCGCGGCTGGTCCAGCGGTGCCGGCCCGTCGGACACGACGCCGCCGTTCGCCCCGACGGCGTTGACCAGGAACTCCGGGTACCCGCCGTTCTGGTTGGGGTCGTTGGCGATGCCACGCACAGTGTTGGCCGGCGACGCGATGAATCCGTTGCCGTGGGTGTAGACGGTGTGGCGGTTGATCCAGTCACGCTGGTTGTCAATCAACCGGTCCGGGTTCAGTTCACGGGCCGCGACGACGTAGTCGCGCAACGCGCCGTTGTGGTCGAGGTAGCGGTCGATGGACAGCTGGTCGGGGAAATAGTAGAAGTTCTTGCCCTGCTCGAACTGGGTGAATGCCGGGCTGACGATCGTCGGGTCGAGCAGCCGGATGTTGGACGTAGTCGCGCGGTCCGCCGCGACCTGCTGCGCCGTGGCCTGCCCGTCGCCGGTGTAATTGCGATAGGTCACCACGTCGGAGGTTAGGCCGTATGCTTGCCGCGTCGCAGTGATGCTTCGCTGGATATATTCGCTTTCCTTTTGCGCGGCATTGGGTCTCACGCTGATCTGCTCAACGACCAACGGCCAGCCGGCACCCACGATCAACGATGACAACAGCAACAAGACCAGACCGATGGCTGGAATCCGCAAGTCCCGCAGGACGATCGCGGAAAACACCGCAGCGGCGCAAATCACCGCGATCGCCATCAAAATCAGCTTCGCCGGCAACACGGCGTTGATGTCGGTGTACCCGGCGCCGGTGAACGGCTTGCCGCCGCGTGTGTGCGACAGCAGCTCATACCGGTCCACCCAATAAGCGGCGGCTTTGAGCAGCACCAGCATGCCCACCAGGCTGACTAGCTGAATCCGCGCTGAGCGACTTAGCGCGCCAGCACGCCCCGAGAGCCGGATACCACCAAAGATATAATGCGCCAACAGGTTCGCGACGAACGCCAGAAATACGGCAACGAACATGTAGCTGAGCACCAGCCGGTAGAATGGCAGGTCAAACGCATAGAAGCCGAGGTCTTTGCCGAACTGTGGATCCCTGATCCCGAAGTCTCCACCGTGCAAGAACAGCTGGATCCGGACCCAGTAGCTCTGCGCGACGATACCGGCCAGCAGGCCGATCGCGGCCGGGATGCCAACGGCCACCAATCGCAGTCGTGCCAACACGGCGGTGCGATACCGTGCGACCGGATCGGCCTCGTTGCTCGGGACAAAGACCGGTCGGGTGCGGTAGGCGACCGCGAGCCCCGCGAACACGACGCCGCCGACCAGCAGACCCGCCACCACGAACACCGCGATGCGGGTAACCAGCACAGTGGTGAACACCGAGCGGTAGCCGAGCTCACCGAACCACAGCCAGCCGACGTAAGCGTCGATCAGCCGCGGACCGGCGAGCAGCACAAGGATCACACTTAGTGCGATCATTATCAGAATCCGGCTACGCCGAGTCAGCTTCGGCATTCTTGCGGTGGGCCGCATCCCCACTGGCTACGCTCCCTGATCGATTGGCTGGCTTCGACTAGCCGGTGCCTTAGCCGGCGACGGTCACAACTCTACGCATCGCTGCAGGCTCCGAGTGCGAGCTCGCCGGATTGCCCGGACCAGACCGGATTGGCCGTCAGCAGCTTGGGGCCTGGCCCCCCGATGTAATCGTGTGCAGCGCATCCACCGCCTGGCTGAGCGTGTCCACCTTCACCAGGCGCAAACCGGACGGGTTGTCCGAGCTCGCCTCGTAGCAGTTCTTGGCGGGCACTAGAAACACGGTGGCGCCGGCGTCGTGGGCCGCAGCCATCTTGTGCGAGATACCACCGATCTGACCCACCTTGCCGTCAGCGGAGATCGTGCCGGTCCCTGCGATGAACGTCGTCCCGGCCAAGGCACCAGTGGTCAGCTTGTCGACCACGGCCAAGCTGAACATCAGTCCGGCAGAGGGCCCACCGACGTTGGCGAGGTTGAAGTCCACCGCGAACGGCGCCCACGGCGCATCAAGCACAGCGACACCCAGGAAGCCGTAATCCCGATCTTTATTTGCGCCCAACGTGACCTGCGTAATGCCGGCCGGCTCATTCTTGCGGCGAAAATCGATCGTCACCACCTGGCCGGGCTTGGTAGCTTTCAGCAACCCTGTGAACTGCTCGACACCAGCCACCGGGGTGCCGTTGACCGCGTCTACGGCGTCGCCGGATTTCAGCTTGCCCGCCGACGGCCCGGGATCGGTGACCGTCGCGACCGTTACCGCCGTCGGGTATTTCAGGTATCCCAGGGCCGCATACGCGGCGCTGTCCTCGGACTGTTTGAAATCAGCGTTGTTGGCCTTGTCAACGTCCTCGCGTGACTTGCCCGGCGGGTAAACGAGGTCGCGCGGCACCAGCTGTTCCTGCCCGGAGAGCCACAGGGTCAAGGCTTCGCCAAAGGTCAGATCGTCGCGCTGGGACACCGTCGTCATGTTCAGGTGGCCCGTCGTCGGGTGGGTCTGGGTACCCTCGATCTGTACAACCTGCTTGCCGTCGACCTCGCCGAGTGTGTCGAAGGTGGGACCCGGGCCCAGCGACACAAACGGCACCGTCACCACGGCGAGCAACACGCCGAAAACCAGGATCGGCACCAGCGCGACCAGCAAGGTCAGAATCCGCCTGTTCACGCCGACAACACTAGACGCGGCCGCCCAAGGGCTCGTTCAGCTACGAGCGTGACCGCGGATAGCACGTTCTGTTCCTGCTATGAGTACCGTTGACCTTATGGCTGACCTGCCTTTCGGCTTCTCCCACGGAGACGACGACCCCGACCACGACCAACACGGGAAGAAAGATCGCGAGTCCGGCGCCGGAGCCTCAGACCCGCTAGGCGCGTTTGGCATAGGTGGCGATTTCGGCATGGGAGATTTGGGGCAAATCTTCACGCAACTGGGTCAGATGTTCAGCAACTCGAGCACCGTAACGGCCGGTGGTAAAGAGTCGGGCCCGGTCAACTACGAACTGGCACGTCGAGTGGCATCGAGCTCCATCGGCTTTGTGGCGCCTATCCCCGCCGCGACCAACACGGCGATCGTCGACGCGGTCCATCTCGCCGATACCTGGCTGGACGGGGCCACCGCGCTGCCCGCAGGCACCATCAAGGCAGTGGGCTGGAGCCCCAATGACTGGGTAGACAACACCTTGGAGATCTGGAAGCGGCTGTGCGATCCGATGGCCCAACAGGTCTCGACGGTATGGGCGTCGGCGCTGCCAGAAGAGGCCAAGAGCATGGCCGGCCCGCTGCTGTCGATGATGTCCCAGATGGGTGGGATGGCGTTCGGCTCGCAGCTGGGCCAGGCGCTGGGCAGGTTATCCCGAGAAGTGCTGACCTCCACGGATATCGGTTTGCCGCTGGGACCCAAAGGTGTGGCCGCGATGCTGCCGGATGCCGTCGAAGCCTTCGCTGCCGGACTCGAGCTGCCGCGCAGCGAGATTCTGACCTTCCTGGCCGCACGCGAGGCCGCCCACCACCGGCTGTTCAGCCATGTGCCGTGGCTGTCCAGCCAATTGCTGGGCGCAGTAGAGGCGTACGCCACGGGCATGAAGATCGACATGAGCGGAATCGAGGAGCTGGCACGCGACTTTAATCCGGCGTCGCTGTCCGATCCTGCGGCCATCGAAAACCTGCTCGGTCAGGGAGTATTCGAACCCAAGGCGACGCCGGCGCAGATGCAAGCGCTGGAACGGCTCGAGACCCTGCTCGCACTCATCGAGGGCTGGGTCCAGGTAGTGGTGACCGCGGCCCTCGGCGACCGGATTCCGGGCGCGGCCGCACTTGGCGAGACGCTGCGCCGGCGCCGGGCCAGCGGCGGCCCGGCCGAGCAGACATTCGCGACACTGGTCGGTCTGGAGCTGCGGCCACGCAAGCTGAGGGAGGCCGCCGCACTCTGGGAGCGTCTGACCGAGGCCGCCGGTGCGGACGCCCGCGACGCCATCTGGCAACACCCGGATCTGCTGCCTGGCGCGGATGATCTCGACGAGCCGGCCGGCTTCATCGACCGAGTCATCGGGGGCGACACCAGCGGTATCGACGAGGCGATCGCCCGGCTCGAGCAGGAAAGCGACGGCGGCCACACCGAGGAGTCCGGCCCGCGCGGCGGTGCTGTGGATGACTGAGCGAGGGACCTGCCCTTGCTGTTTGGGTCCCAACGCTCGGTTGACGCTATTCGCGCTGAGCAATTCGGGGGCCAGAGGCGGTCGGCCTCGACGTCGCGGCAGCCGATAAATCACATATTTCGTATATATGAACAGGCAATAGTCAAAATATCTCCGAGATATCTGGCATGCCTGTCCATGAGTCACGTATGTTGCATACCGCTGGGGATCAGCGACGGCCCTGCGCGAGCTGGATCGTCCTGACTTGTCGGGAGGTCTGCAATGTCGTTCGTGATAGCGGTGCCGGAGCTGCTGGGGACAGCGGCCACGGATTTGACCAGTCTGGGATCGACGCTGAGCGCGGCCAACGCGGCCGCGGCCACCCGGACTACGGCGGTGTTCGCCGCGGCCGAGGACGAGGTGTCGGTGGCGATTGCGACGCTGTTCTCCGCCCACGGTCAGGGCTTTCAGGCACTCAGTGCGCAGGCGGCGGCGTTCCATGACCAGTTTGTGCAAGCGTTGACCGCGGGCGCGGGGTCCTATGTGAACGCGGAGGCCGCCAACGTTGCAGCGTTTGCGGCCAATCCGGCGCAGACGATAGGGCACGATCTGCTCGGCCTGATCAATGCGCCCAGCCTGGCACTTACGAGTCGCCCGCTGATCGGTAACGGCGCCAACGGGGCTGCGGGCACCGGGCAAACCGGCGGGGTCGGCGGATGGCTGTTTGGCAACGGCGGAGCCGGCGGCTCCGGCGCAGCGGGCCAAAACGGCGGCAACGGCGGAGCCGCTGGGCTGATCGGCAACGGCGGTGCCGGCGGGGACGCCGGGACGAGCAGCGGACTGGCCGGCGCGGCCGGCGGGGCCGGCGGGGCCGGCGGGCTGCTGTGGGGCAACGGCGGGGCCGGCGGCGCGGGTGGATTCAACAGCGCCAGCGGGTTCGGCGGCAACGGCGGAGCCGGCGGGAACGGCGGGCTGTTCAGCGGGCTGTTCGGTGGCGTCGGCGGGAATGGCGGGGCCGGCGGATCCAGCAGCACTGGTGCCGGGGGCACCGGCGGTGCCGGCGGCCACGCCGGCCTGTTCGGCGGCTCCGGCGGTGCCGGCGGTGCCGGCGGTGCCGGCGGCAACTTGGGGGGCACTGGTGGCGCCGGCGGGCGGACGGGCCTATTCTTCGGCACCGGCGGCGGCGGCGGGACCGGCGGCGACGGCGGCAACCTCGCCGGCGCCGGCGGCGCCGGCGGCGGTGCGGAATTCTTGGGCGCCGGCGGCGCCGGCGGGACCGGCGGCGACTCCAGTGCTGGCTTCGGGGGCGGCGGCGGAGCCGGCGGCAGGGCGGGCCTATTCTTCGGCTTCGGCGGGACCGGCGGGACGGGCGGAGTCGGCGACACCATCGGGGGCACCGGCGGGGCCGGTGGCAATGCCCCCCTATTCGGCTACGGCGGAAACGGCGGAAACGGCGGAAACGCGACCGCCGGCACTGGCGGGGCCGGCGGGGCCGGCGGCAATCCCGGACGGCTATGGGGCGTCAGAGGTGTCCACGGCGAGGGTGGCACAAGCATGTAGGGCCGCGGTACCGGCGGCAGAGCCGTAGCGATCGACGATTCCGGCCTTTTTCGTTATCCCTGGTCTGGAAGCCGGTGTCGATGACGCTGCGTATGAGGCGCCGCTCGATGAGCGGGCCCGACGACGGTTCTGTGGATAACTGAACGAGGCGACTGCCCCGTTCGTGGCACAGTCTCAACTCGTGCCACGCGCCGCGCCTCCTCTGTATGCGCTGGACCCGGCGATGCCGGTGTTGCTGCGGCCCGATGGTGCCGTGCAGGTGGGATGGGATCCTCGCCGCGCCGTGCTAATCCGCCCACCGTGCGGCCTCACACCGGCAGAGTTGGCCGCCCTACTGCGGTCCATGCGTTCACCGATACCGGTAACCGAATTACAGCGGCAGGCCGTCGACCGTGGGCTGGCAGATGCTGGCGGCCTGACGAACCTGGTCGCGCAGCTGGTGAACGCAGGCGTCGCAACCCGCGGATGCCGTCCGTCCCGCCGCCGGGCCGCCTCCATCCGGATACACGGCCGCGGACCGCTGTCTGACCTGCTCGTGGAGGCGTTGCGCTGCTCAGGAGCCCGGATTGCGCACAGCAGCCAGCCGCATGCCGCAGTGTCACCCAAGGGCGTGGATCTCGTGGTGCTTAGCGACTACCTTGTCGCCGACCCGCGGATAGTGCGCGATTTGCACAGCCGGGGCGTCCCGCATATTGCGGTGCGAGTGCGCGACGGAACCGGGCTGGTCGGACCGCTGGTGATACCCGGGGTGACCAGCTGTCTGGGTTGTGCGGACCGGCACCGTAGCGATCGCGACGCCGCGTGGCCCGCTATCGCTGCCCAACTGCGGGACACCATCGGGGTGGCCGACCGGGCCACCCTGCTTGCAACCACGGCGCTGGCGCTCAGCCAGGTGAATCGGGTGATCGCGGCGGTGCGCGGGCACGAGCTGGTACCCGATCTCGGGCCGCCCCAGGTGCTGAACGCAACCCTGGAGTTCGACCTCAACGCGGGCGCCATCGTCGCGCGTCAATGGACCAGACATCCCTTGTGCTCATGTTGACGATTGTTGCCGGACCGATGCTGGAAAGGCCGAAACGTCGTGGATGATGGGTATGTGTCAGATATCAAGCGTGGTCAAGCTGCGCGCAACGCGAAGCTGGCCAGTATTCCGGTCGGGTTCGCCGGCCGGGCGGCGCTCGGGTTCGGTAAACGACTGACGGGCAAGTCAAAGGACGACGTTCAGGCCGAGTTGATGGAGAAGGCGGCAAACCAGCTGTTCAACGTCCTGGGCGAGCTCAAGGGTGGCGCGATGAAAGTCGGCCAGGCCTTGTCCGTGATGGAAGCCGCGATCCCCGAGGAGTTCGGTGAGCCATACCGCGACGCGCTGACCAAACTGCAGAAAGACGCCCCGCCGCTGCCCGCCGACAAGGTGCACCGGGTGCTCGCTGCCCAGCTCGGCACCAAATGGCGGGACCGGTTCTCTTCGTTCGACGACAGCCCGGTGGCTTCGGCCAGCATCGGGCAGGTGCACAAGGCGGTGTGGTCCGATGCCCGCGACGTGGCCGTCAAGATCCAATACCCCGGAGCCGACGAGGCCCTGCGGGCCGATCTCAAGACCATGCAACGGATGGTCGGGGTCTTCAAACAGCTTTCCCCTGGCGCCGACGTCCAGGGTGTCGTGGACGAGCTGATCGAGCGCACCGAGATGGAACTCGACTACCGACTGGAGGCCGACAACCAGCGCAAGTTCGCCAAGGCGTACGCGGACCACCCGCACTTCGCGGTGCCACGCGTCGTCGCCAGTGCACCCAAGGTTGTGGTCCAAGAATGGATCCAGGGCGTGCCGTTGGCGGAAATCATCCGCAACGGAACCCCCGAACAGCGCGACCTGATCGGCACGCGGCTTTTGGAACTCACCTTCGATGCGCCGCGCCGGCTGGAGATGCAGCATGGCGACGCCCACCCGGGCAACTTCATGCTGCTGCCCGAAGGTCGGATGGGTGTCATCGACTTCGGTGCCGTCGCGCCCCTGCCTGGCGGCTTGCCGGTCGAGCTCGGGATGACCATTCGACTGGCCCGCGACAAGGACTATGACCTGCTATTGCCGACCATGGAGAAGGTCGGCTTCATCCAGAAGGGCCAACAGGTTTCGGTGCGCGA
The DNA here is from genome assembly GCA_963762625.1 of uncultured Actinomycetota bacterium. Classification (GTDB taxonomy): domain Bacteria; phylum Actinomycetota; class Actinomycetes; order Mycobacteriales; family Mycobacteriaceae; genus Mycobacterium. Next base: position 16,148 of record CAVXLB010000004.1, on the reverse strand, counting down.
CATCGATGAGATGCTGCGCCAGTACGTCGAGCCCATCGAGGTCGAGGTCTTCCACTACACCCGCAAGTGGCTGCAGAGGATGACCTACAGCCAGCTAGACCGGTCGGTGTCGCAGATCAAGACGGCCAGGCAGATGGACCTACCGCCCAAGCTGGTTATCCCGATGCGGGTGATCGCGTCCGTGACCGCGATTCTCTGTCAGCTCGACGCGCATGTGCCGATCAAAGCGCTGATGGAGGAGCTAGTCCCCGGTTTTGTTGCTTAACGCCGCGAGACTGCATCTACCGACGTCTTCTCTCGAGAAACGTGTCGGCGGTTACAGTCTCGCGGACTAGGTACCGGGAACTAAGCAGCAACGTCTTTGCGTGGACGACCACGCGCACGTTTGTAACCCACGATGGAGCCTCGTTCGAAAATCTCGCCGCCCCAGACCCCCCACGGCTCAGCCCGTTCCAGGGCTGCGGCCAGGCATTGGCGACGGATCGGGCAGCTCGCGCACAGCGTCTTGGCACGCTCCAGGTTGGCTGGCGTGTCGGCGAACCACAGATCCGGATCGCCTACATGACACGGCAACGACGGCAGTGTCTGTTTAGGGACTGTCGGTGCCGACATGTCCTTTCACCTGCTTCCTGGTCTGGTGGCTGTCCTTCTTCAGTGATCCGGACCAGGTTGCGGGGTGTTGACCCAAAACTGTGGCCACGGATCCTTGTGACTTCGGGTCCGTGGCCATTTGGCGAAAACTAGGCTGCTAGGTAGTTCCTACGGACGCGTCGGTCGCGGCGGCGACGCTGTGCTTGGCCGCCGCCGTCTGGGCGGCAGCGTGGCCCGCATGAGAGGTTCGCGCGGTCGGTACCGCGCCGGCCGCGTCTACGCCAAGCACGCTGAACTTTTTGTTGACCATAGTGGCCGCCCTCCTCTCAGTAGTCTGCGTCTCGAGGGTAAATGGTAGCACCGGCCGGTGACAAACAATTTTCTGACCTGCAGGTTTACCCGTCAGCGCCGACGAACCAAGTCCAGGACGTCGGGTCCGTACTGCTCGAGCTTGCGTGCGCCGATACCTGGGATCGCGACCAGCGCCGTATCGTCGGCGGGCAGCATCTCGGCGATCGCGATCAGTGTGTTGTCGCTGAAGACCACATACGCGGGCACATTCTGTTCCTTGGCGGTATTCAGCCGCCAGGCCTTGAGCTGCAGGAGCAACTCCTCGTCGATGTCGGCGGCACATGTCTCACACCGGCGCAGCAAAACGGCTGCCGGAGTGCTCAGCTCGCCGTTGCAGATCCGGCAACGGGTCGCGGCGCCCCGGTTACGCCGGGACTTGCTCGGCGCCGGATCGACACGCGTCTGTGGCGCGATACCGTTGAGGAATCGCGACGGCTTGCGGCTCTGACGTCCGCCCGGGGACCGTGACAGCGCCCAGCTGAGCGCCAAATGCATGCGGGCCCTGGTGATTCCAACATAGAACAGTCGGCGCTCTTCCTCGACACGCTCGCTCTCGGCCCCGTGCGCCAGCGCGTGCGAGATCGGTAGCGTGCCATCGGCCAGCCCGACCAGGAACACTGCGTCCCACTCAAGTCCCTTGGCGGCATGCAGTGACGCCAGCGTGACGCCCTGCACGACGGGTGGGTGCCGCGAGTCAGCGCGGATCCGTAACTCCGCGACCAGTTCCAGAAGCTCTAGCTGCGGACGTTGCGCCAGTTCGTCGTCGACCAGCTCGGCCAGTGCGGTCAGGGCCTCCCAACGGTCCCGGGCGCGGGTGCCGACTGGTTCCTCAGCGGTGAGCCCCAACGGTTCCAGAACGCCGCGGACCACGTCCGGCAACGGGCCCTCCGCGCCTCGCTCGGCCGCACGCTGTAGTGCCAGCAGCGCCTGTTTGATCTCCTGACGGTTGAAAAAACCCTCACCGCCGCGGACCTGATAGGCGATACCTGCCTCGGTCAAAGCCTCCTCGTAAATCTCGGATTGCGCATTGACCCGGTAGAGCACGGCGATCTCGGACGGCGGAGTGCCGGACTCGATCAACCGCGCTATCGAGGCGGCGACCGCGGCGGCCTCAGCGGTTTCGTCGGGATGCTCCTGAAACGACGGGGCCGGACCTGGCTCACGTTGGCCGACCAGCTGAAGCTTGCTGCCCGCGACCCGGCCGCGGGCCGCGGCGATCACCTGGTTGGCCAGTGACACCACCTGCGGGGTGGAGCGGTAGTCGCGCTCCAGGCGCACCACCGTTGCCTCCGGAAATCGCCGCGAGAAGTCAAGCAGGAAACGAGGTGAGGCGCCGGTAAACGAGTAGATGGTCTGGTTGGCGTCGCCAACTACTGTCAGGTCGTCCCGATCGCCCAACCACGCCGAAAGCACCCGTTGCTGCAGCGGGGTGACGTCCTGATACTCGTCGACGACAAAGCAGCGGTAGCGATCCCGGAACTCCTCGGCCACAGCGGCATCGTTTTCGATCGCGGCCGCCGTATGCAGCAGCAGGTCGTCGAAGTCGAGCAGTGCGACCGCTTCGTCACGAACTTTGAGCGCCTCGTACGCGGCGTAGACGCTGGCGATCTTCGCGGCGTCCAACGGGATGTCCCGACCGGCAGCGGCCACGGCGGTCGAGTATTCCTCCGGGCCGATCAGCGACGCCTTGGCCCACTCGATCTCGCCGGCCAAATCCCGCACGTCGTCGGTGCTGACGTTCATCCTGGAACGGCTGGCCGCCCTGGCCACGACCGCGAACTTGCTGTCCAGCAGCTGCCAGCCGGTGTCACCGATCACCCGCGGCCAGAAATACCGCAGCTGCCGATGCGCGGCCGCGTGGAAGGTGAGGGCTTGCACCGCGCCCACGCCGCAACCGGCCCGCGCGGAGGCATCCAGCGTCCGCAAACGGGACCGCATCTCGCCGGCTGCACGCTGGGTGAATGTGACCGCTAGCACCTGTCCAGCGGCGACATGACCGTTCGCGACCAGCTGGGCGATTCGATGAGTGATCGTTCGAGTCTTTCCTGTTCCGGCGCCCGCAAGCACACACACCGGGCCACGCCGAGCCAGCACGGCTTCGCGCTGCTCGTCGTCCAGCCCGGCGGTCAAAGGGTCGGCGACCATCGGCATGACCTCCATCTTGTCAGCGCAGGCCGACAAACCGCGTGCATCGCCACACCCCAATCGCCCAGCTCCTCAGCAACCCGCTGCGCGGGTCGCATCGTCGCCGGGCTCAACCCCAATCGCCCAGCTCCTCAGCAACCCGCTGCGCGGGTCGCATCGTCGCCGGGCTACGTTTACGAGCCATGACCACTGCAGCGCTGACCGTCTACACGACGTCATGGTGTGGCTATTGCCATCGGCTCATGACGGTACTCAAGACCAGCGGAATCCCCTACGAAGCGGTCGACATCGAGCAGGACTCGGCGGCCGCTAAGTTCGTCAGCTCGATTAACGGTGGCAACTGCACGGTTCCGACCGTGAAGTTCGCTGACGGGTCGACGCTGACGAATCCGAGCGCAGCCGAGGTCAAAGCGAAGCTGGCCCAGGTCAAGGGCTGAATAAACCGGCCAAACTCAGTCTAACTAGGGCTTCAGTCGAGCGCCGCCCAAGACTCGATGATCACGCGTGCGATCGAGATCGACCCAGGCAGTAGCAATTTCGACACTGACGCACTGGTCCAATCGCCGGCGTCAAGGGCGGCGCGCACCTCGTCGCGGGTAAACCACGCCGCCTCGGCGATTTCACCATCGTTGAACGAGAACGCCTCATCCGGGTCACCCACGGCATGGAAACCGACCATGAGCGAGCGCGGAAACGGCCACGGCTGGCTGCCCAGATAACGCACATCATGCACGGTCAGGCCGATTTCCTCGCGGATCTCCCGAGCAGCACAGACTTCGAACGACTCACCGGCCTCGACGAACCCGGCCAGCAGCGAGAACATCCGCTCGGGCCACACCGCTTGGCGTGCCAGCACCGCACGGTCACCGCCGTCATGGACCAGACAAATCACCGCTGGATCTATACGCGGGAACTCCTCGTGGCCGGTGAGCGGGTTGACGCGTGACCAGCCGGCCCTGGCCGGTTTTGTGGGCGAGCCGTCCACCGCGCTAAACCGCGCGCTGTCATGCCAATTCAGCAGCGCGGTGGCCGACGACACGAGTTGGCTGCTGGTGTCGTCAAATATCGGGCCAAGACTGCGAAGGTTCAGCACCTCGGCTTGTACGTCGGGATCCTCCGGCGCTTCCGGCACACCCCGGATTGCCCAGACGTGGCGACCACCCTCGATGCGGCCAAGGAAGACCGCGTCCGCCGGCGGCGTGTCGGCCAGCGCGGCCGCGGCGCCGAGTACCACCCTGCCATTGGCGACCAACACCTGATTGCGCGAATCGACTCGCAGCAGAGCCGCTTCCTCCCATCCCGTGGCGGTCGCGTCGACATCGGTGCGCAGTTGATCGGCCCTGTCGGCGCCGACGCGCGATAGCAGCGGAACATCCCGCAGCTGGAAATCCACTAGTTCCCAGCGTTCCGGATGTAGAGCAGCCGGTCGGTGGCCTCGATAGCGTCCACTTCGGGTGCGCCGATGCGCAGCAGGTGGCCGTTACGCACCACACCGAGCACGATGTCACGCAGGTGGCGCGGGGAGCCACCGACTTCAGACTGCTCCACCTCACGTTCGGCGATAGCCAGCCCGGCGTCCGGAGTAAGTAGATCTTCGATCATCTGCACAACGCTGGGCGTGGTGGTGGCCAGGCCGAGCAGTCGGCCGGCGGTCTCCGAGGAAACCACCACCGAGTTCGCGCCCGACTGCTGCAACAAGTGCGAATTCTCGGCCTCCCGGATCGACGCCACGATCCTGGCCTTGGGAGCTATCTCTCGCGCCGTCAAGGTCACCAGCACGGCGGTGTCGTCGCGGCCGGTTGCAACGATGATCGATGCCGCGTGCTGGGCCCCAGCCAGCCGCAGCACATCCGATTTGGTGGCGTCACCGTGCACAGTGACCAGCCCGGCGGTCGCGGCGTGCTCGAGTGCGCTTCGATCGGTGTCGACGACGACGACCTCGCCCCGGGCATCCTCATCACTAACCCTGGCGGCGACAGCCCTTTTGCCCTTGGTGCCGTAGCCAATCACGATTGTGTGGTTGCGCACTTTGTTCCTCCAACGCTGGATCTTCCACCCCTGTCTGGACCGCTCTGAGAGCACCTCGAGCGTCGTACCGACCAACACGACCAAAAACGCGATCCGTAGCGGCGTGAACACAACAGTGTTCACCAAACGCGCGGCTTCGGTATACGGGGTGATGTCGCCGTAGCCGGTCGTCGAAAGCGACACCGCAGCGAAATAGAGGCAGTCCAGGAAGGTCAGCCGCTCGCCGCGAACATCGCGGTACCCGCTTCGGTCCAGATACACGACCAAGGTGGCGGCGAGTAGCACCACCAATGCGATGGCGACCCTTCGGGCGATGACGCGGCCGGGGCTGCCGCGCTGTTCGGGGATGCGCAGCACCCCAACCAGCAGATGACCGGGCTGGGCGGTCAGCGTCTCATCGAGACCTCTCAGCCGCCGCAACCTACCCTTGGGCACGGCTGTCCGTCATCGGCTGAACTCCACCCACAACGCACGCACGCCTCAAATGTAACCACGATCGCCGGTTCGCAGATACCTGATCGCATCAGACAGCAACATCGCAGTCGTCGTCGGAACCCGCCAGCAGCCCGGCCAGCTCGGCGGAATCGGGGAGCTCATCGGGGATGACGGTGGCGCCGGTGCGCACGTAGTAGAAGGCGGTGCGCACCGACGACTCCGGGCACCCAGACAAAGCGGCCCAAGCCAAGCGATAGACAGCGAGTTGAACTGCAGCCTGCCACATGGCTTCCGGCCCGTGCGGCGGTTGGCCGGTCTTCCAGTCCACTATGGTCACGCCGCCATCGGGGTCGGCGAACACCGCGTCAATACGACCGCGGACGACGGTGTCGCCGATGGGCATTTCAAACGGCACCTCGATGGCCATAGGTGTGCGGGCCGCCCATCGCGATCCGGCGAATGCCGCCTGCAACTCGGCCAACTCCAGGGTGTCGCCGACGTCGGAGTCCGCCGCACCTGGCAAGTCGCCGAGATCAAACAGCCACTCGGCGCCGTAGAATTTCTGCACCCAGGAATGGAATGCGTTGCCCAACAAAGCATGCGGATCGGGACGCGTCGGCAGACGGTGCATCAGCCGCTGTGCCGCACCCACCGGGTCGCGCGCCAGATCCACCAGACCGCTCACCGACAATTGGCCAGGCATGATGCGGGCCGGCGGCCGCTTGGCGCGGGCGCGCTCGGCCAGTAACGCGTCGACGTCGGCAGCCCAGCCCTCGACGTCGGTGCCGGCCTCGCCCGTGTCGACCGACATCGCTTCGGCCACCAGCGCCGCCCCGCGTTCAACGTCGCCGCGGCGGGCGGCCAACGGATCGGCGGGCCAACTCGCTTCGATAGCATTGTTGTGCAATGGGTTTCGTTCACCGTCAGCCGGATCGGGCGCCCAGCATTCCACTACCCCGCAGGGATCACCGGCGTCGGCCGAACGGTCGATGACATTCTTGAGCTCGCACAAGAAATCCGATGGTCCCCGCGGTTTGATCCCGGTGGAACCCCAGTGGTGCCCGGACACCAGCAAAGTGTCCTCGGCCCTTGTGATGCCGACATACAACAGCCGGCGCTCCTCATCGACGCGCCGCTGATCGAGCTGGCGACGATGCTCGGAAATAGTGTCCGACAGCTGCTTTCGATTGGTGACTGCCGAGGTGTCCATGACCGGGATGCCGAGCAAGCCCGCCGCGGCGCGGTCGCCACGCAGCAGCGGCGGCAGCTCGGCGGCGTCGGTAAGCCAGGTGCTTCGCGATGCGGTCGACGGAAATGTTCCGCCCGACAGGTGTGCGACCGCCACCACCTGCCATTCCAAGCCCTTCGCCGAGTGCACCGTGAGCACCTGGACCCGATCTCGAGTGACCACTAAAGGCGCTGGCGGCAAGCCATTTTCAACCACCTCGGCCGTTTCCAGGTAGGCCAGCAGACCAGGCACCGATGTCGCGTCGGCCACATCTGTTGCGCAGGTTCGATCGGCGTAACCGGCGACGACGTCGGCGAACGCGTCGAGTTGTTCGCCGCCGGCCCACGCACCATGGGCCCCAAGCGACGCTAACGATGAGACCGAGGCCCGGACTTCGCAGTCGACGCCCAGCACGCGGCGCACCTCGGCGACCAAGTCGGGCAGGGAATGGCCGAGGTGCCCGCGCAGGGCGCTCAGTTCTGCGGACAACGTGCCGATGCGCTGGTATCCGGCAGCCGAATACGCACCGGCCGGACCGGGGTCGCCGATCGCATCGGCCAGACAGGCGGTGTCGGCTTCGGGACCGGCCGCCATCGCAATCGATTCGGCCGCGGGCACCTCGGCGTAGCGTCCCCCGCAAGGGCGCGGTGCCTCCAACGTCCTGCCGAGCAGCTGCGCGCGACGCCACAGGGCGGCGATATCCCGACCACCGAGCCGCCATCGTGGACCGGCGAGCACCCGCATCGCCGCCGCGCCGGCCGTCGGGTCGGCGACCAGCCGCAGCATGGCCACGACGTCGGCCACCTCGGGGACGGACAGCAGCCCGGCCAGCCCGACGACCTCGACCGGGATCCCGCGCGCGCGCAACGCGTCGGCGATGGGTGCGGCGTCGGCGTTGCGGCGCACCAGCACCGCGGCGGTCGGCGGGCCGGCGCCTTCGTCGCGGGCTCGCTGGTAATGCCCATGCAGGTGGTCGGCGATCCACTCCCGTTCGGCCTGAACATCGGGAGTAACGCGCAGCGGACGGTGCCGGGCGGGGCGTCCGGGCGCGAGCGCAACGCGCGTACCGCAACCGATCGTCTCCGTGCCTCTGCCGATATAGCGTTGGCGACCTGCAGGGCGCGCGGCGGATTGCGCCAGCTGGTCCGCAGTTCCAGGACCGGTGCGGGGGTGCCGTCGGACCGGGGGAAGTCCGTGGTGAACAGCGGCAGATTGGTCGCCGAGGCGCCGCGCCAGCCGTAGATCGATTGAATCGGGTCGCCGACGGCCGTCAGCGCCAAGCCCGTCGTCCATGCCACCTCCGAACAATGACGACAACGCGACGCGCTGGGCGTACCAGTGTCCTGGTATTCGTCGAGCAGCACCACCCGATAGCGGCTCCGCAGATCCGCGCCGACCTGCGGGAAGGTGGCTGCCAGCCGCGCGGCGGATGCCATCTGCATGCCGAAGTCCATCACCTTCGCCACGCGCATCCGCTCATGCAGTGCGTCGAGCAGCGGCACCAGCTCGGCACGTTCGGTCTGGGTGGCGAGCAGCCGCAGCAGCCATTGGTTCGGACCGCGGTCGCGCTGATAGGGGCCCGCCGGCAGGCTGTGGACCAGCCGTTCCAGTTCCAGTGGGTATCACGGAGCTGGCGGGTGTCCACGAGGTGCTCGGAGAGCTGACCCCACAGCCGCAGCACCATCGAAGTGACCGCGGCCGGGGTCTTATCGGTGCGCAGCTCCCCGCCATACCGATTGACGACGTCGAAGGCCAGCTGCCACAGCTCAGTCTCACTGAGCAACCGGGTATCCGGCTCTACTGGCAATAGCAGCCCGTGCTCACGGAGCAACGAGCCGGCGAAGGCGTGGTAGGTGCTGACGACGGGGCGCCGGCGGGTTCGAGAGCTGCCGGCCCGGCGGGGCTGGACAGGTCTAGGCCGATGCCGGCCAACCGGGCCAACCGGGATCTGACGCGACGCAGCAATTGGCCGGCCGCCTTGCGAGTGAACGTCAATCCGAGTACCTGGCCGGGCTCGGCGTAGCCGTTGGCGACGAGCCACACCACCCGTGCGGCCATCGTCTCGGTTTTACCGGCGCCGGCTCCCGCGATAACGACCAGCGGACCCGGCGGCGCGGCGATGACGGCGGCCTGCTCGTCCGTAGGCGGGAAAAGACCAAGCGCAGCAAGCTAATCCAGCAGGGCTGTGCCGCGCCGGCAGCGGGTTCACAGCACCGACCCGTCGGCCGAACCGCTGACATAGGCCGGGCAAGACGGCCGTATCGGGCAGTGCGTGCAACCGTCGTTGCGCCGCGCGATGAACTGCGGCCCGGCCGTCGCGCTCGGCCGCCTGACGCACCAGGTCGCGCCATTCGTCGCGAGCGGCCGGTGTCAGTGGATCCTGCTCTCGTTCGGTGGCACCCGCGGCCCCGGTCTTGCCGAGGTAGACCAGCCGGGCACCGCCGGGCTCCGCACCTGCTGGGCCGGGCGGCAACATGCCTTCGGCCACCGCCAGTTGGTACATCGCCAGCTGAGCGTGCTGCTGGGCGTCGTCCTTGCTCACCGGCGTTTTGCCGGTCTTGATGTCGACGACCACCTGCCGCCCGGCGCCGTCTCGTTCCAACCGGTCGACCCTGCCGCGCAGCCGAATTTCACCGCCATCTTCGCGCCGCGCACCGAGGACTCCGTCGATGTCGACCTCGACGCCGACCTCGGTCAGTTCGCCCCGGGTTTGCGCGCGCCACTCGACGAACGTCTGGACCATGGCACGATGCCGTGCCAGCTCGTTCGCCGAATGCCACCTGGCGTCGAAGGGCAGATGCTCCCAGGCCCGGTCCAGCTCGGCCACCAGTTGGGATTCGGTTTTGCCCGGTTGGGCGACCAGCGCATGCAGCATCGAGCCGATCGCTGAGCGCAGATCACGCAGGTTTGTTCCGCCGTGCCGTTCGGCCAGCCAGCGCAGCGGGCAGTCGTTGAGCGTCTGCAGGGTCGACGGGGTAAGCGTGACCGGATCGTCCGCACTGCAGAGCGGATCATTGGTGCTGACCGGGGTCAGGCCATGCCATACTGCCGGGTCGGCACCCGGCACACCCGCGTTGGCTAAACGTGCCAATTGTGTTGCCGCGCAATCACGAACCGCATCGTCGACAGCACCGTCGGGTGCGCACACCACGCCGCGCAACCGGCCCACCAGCGCCGCGGACGACAGCACACGTGGCGCTGAGACCGGTTGCACCGCAACGGGATCACCGTCGCCGGTGCCCCACTGCGCGATCTCGAAGAAGAACGCCGAGGGCGAGCGCCACCTCCTGGCTTGCCCCGCCCGTCTCGCTGTCTACGGCGGTCACCAACAAGCGGCGGCGGGCCCGGCCCATCGCGGCCACCAGCAGTCGGCGCTCTTCGGCAAGCAGCGGCGCGCGCACCGAGGCATCCTCGGACACACCGTCCAGCACGTCGAGCAGTCGCTGGGTGCCCAATACTCCGCCGCGTGGAATCGTGTTGGGCCACAACCCGTCCTGCAACCCGGCGATCACCACGAAATCCCATTCGTGTCCCAGCGCGGCGTGCGCACTGAGCACTCTGACCTGCTCGGTCGTCGATCGCCGGCCCAGGGTTCACGCCCGGCAACTGCAGCGCCGCGACATGCTCGACAAGCCCGCGCAACGAAGCACCGGACGTGCGAGACACATAGTCATCGGTGATGTCGAACAACTCGGTCACAGTGTCCAAATCCCTGGTGGCTTGCGCGCCCGCCGGGCCACCGCGCTCGATGGCCGCCAGCCACCGACGCTGCAGACCGGACCGATGCCACGCCGACCACAAGGTGTAGCGCGGATCTCCCCCGCAATCGGGTGGTGCCCCCAAGCCATCGCGGTGGCTGCGGGCGGCCGCATCCAGCACCGCGCGCACTCGTTGCAGCGGGCGGGAGTGCGCGCCCTGTACCGAGGCACCCCCAGAGAGCGCCTGCACCAGCAGATCGCCGAAATTCTTCGACGCACCATCGGGCGCGGCGCGCCGCAGTGTCCGGCGCAATTGGCGAAGCGAGACCGGGTCGACGCGACCGATGGGCCCGGTCAACAACGCCAGCGCCCGCTCACTGTCCAGCCCGTCAGCGGTGGCGGCCAGGACTGTGAGCAACGCCTGCGCTGCGGGCTCCTCGGCCAGCGACAAACCGGCCGGCTGCACAGCTACCGGACCCCGGCGGCAGCCAGCGCGCGGGGTAATCGCGCGGCGGCCCGCGGCACCGATCTGACGATCACCGCCATCTGTGACCATGGCACCCCGTCGACAAGGTGTGCACGCCGCAGCGCGTCGGCGATCAACGCCGCCTCCGCATGCGCCGTAGCGGCCAGGCGGACCGTCACCGAACCATCCTTCGGCACCGGTGCCGTCGATCTGCCTGCCGCCGCCCGCGCCGGGCAGCCGGCGCGCCATGCCGCTGACGGCGCGCGCAACCGCGGGTGCGCAGCGATGCGACATCGTCAACGTCACCGACGGGCAGTCGCCGACCAACAAGCCGGCGGCATCGCCGCCCCGGAAGCCGAACACCGCCTGGTTGGGGTCGCCGGCGACCAGGGCCAGTTCGCTGCCCGCGGCCAGCACCCGGACCAGGCGGGCCGCCTGCGGGTCGAGTTGCTGGGCATCGTCTGATCAACAACACCCGAACCCGAGCACGCTCTGCGGCCAGCAATTCCGGATCGACCGCGAACGCCTCCAAGCCGCACCCACGAGTTCAGCGGCACCCAACGCCGGCGTCGTCGCCTGCGGCGCAGCCGTCCCACCGCCGCCCGCAGCAACATCACCTGCTCGTACTGCCGCGCGAATTGACCCGCGGCCATCCATTCAGATCGCTGGACCCGGCGGCCCATCCGCTCCAGCTCCGTCGGCGTCCACGCCGCGTTCCGCGCAGCGCGCCAATAGGTTTCGTAGCTCGGTGGCGAAGCCTGCGGTGCTCAACGCGGGCCACAGATGCGTTGGCCACTCGTCGCGGCATTCGGCCCATCCTCGAGGTCGCCCGCCAGCAGTTCCCGGATGATCGCATCCTGTTCGGCGCTGGTGATCAGTCGCGGTGGCGCATCACCGGCCCGCTCGGCGGCCCGGCGCAGACGGCGTAGGCGTACCCGTGCACGGTGCGGACCAATGGCTCGCGAACCGCGACGCGGCGGGATCGTCCCCACCCGATCGCAGCAACGCCTTGTCAACGTGCTGCGCGCCTGTATCCCGAATCCGGCCGGAACCGGTAAGCAGCAGAACCGATTCTGGATCAACACCGCCGCCGATCGCAGCGACCGCCGCGTCCACCAGCAGGCTGCTTTTCCCGGTCCCGGGACCCCCCAGCATGCGCATCAGACCTCGCATACCGGGCTGCAGAAGATCATCGCGCCTCGGCGCCCCAGATGTACGACATAGCCGCATGAGATCACGAGGGTCCGACAATGCCGGACTTGCCCAGCCTGGCATCATCGACACGTGTCCGCCGACCTGCATGTGTACCGCTACGGTCCGTCAGGCCCGGTTCGGCTGCTGGTCACTGCATGGACTGACCGGCCACGGGCAGCGCTGGCAACAGTTGACCACTCATCTGCCCGAAATCACCATCGCCGCGCCCGATCTGCTCGGACACGGCAGATCATCCTGGGCCGCGCCGTGGACCATCGACGCTAACGTGCGGCATTGGCGGCGCTGCTCGACAACGAAGCCGACGCCCCGGTGCTGGTCGTAGGGCACTCCTTCGGCGGCGCAATCGCCATGCATCTGGCCGCGGCTCGCCCGACCAAGTGGCGGCACTGCTACTGCTCGACCCCGCGATCGGCTTGGACGGTAACTGGACGCGCAACATCGCCGACGCCATGCTGTCCTCGCCCGACTACCCCGACGCGGCCGAAGCCCGTGCCGAAAAAGCGACCGGCTCCTGGGCGGACGTGGACGCCGCGGTACTCGACGCCGAACTCGACGAGCATTTGGTCACGCTGCCCAACGGACGATATGGCTGGCGGGTCAGTCTGCCCGCGATGATGTCCGTACTGGAGTGAATTGGCCCGCGATATCGTGCTGCCTCCGGCCGGAACGGCGACCACGCTGGTGCGAGCGACGTGGACCTCTCCGCCCTACGTTACCGAGGAACTTATGCGGGACTTGTGCGGCGGTTGGGGACCGATTTTGAACTGCTCGATTTCGATTGCCAACACATGGTGGCCGCCGCCAATGCCCACCGAAGTCGCCGCGCTGATCCGCAAACTTCTGGCGGTGAACTGACGGTGGCGCCGGTGACCGACGAGCAGGTCGAGCGGGTGCGCGCGCTGGTCGCGGCCATCCCACCGGGCAGCGTCGTCCACCTATGGCGACATCGCCTCTGTCGCAGGGCTTTCCAGCCCGCGCATCGTCGGCTGGATCATGCGCACCGACTCCTCCGACCTGCCCTGGCATCGGGTGATCACCGCATCCGGGCGCCCCGCGCAACATTTGACCACCCGGCAGCTGGAATTGCTGCGAGCCGAAGGGGTCCTCGCCGTCGACGGCCGGATCGCGCTACGCGAGGTCCGCTACGAATTTCCACAGAAGCGCGCCTTAACTTAAAGCACCAGCCGCACCAGGGCCGCGGTGCGCGCCAGACCCGGGAACGCGTCGGCGGTCGATCGCGGGTGCAGCGCATGAACCGCAAGCGAAACATCAACGCGCGCAACAACATCTGTGGCCACTCCGGCAGTGCGTTCCACCGTTCGATCAGTCCGTCGTCGGCTTCGCCCCAGGACAGCGCATCGACGACGACCACGCCGGCCGCCCAGGAAGCGGGCCGCCAGTAGGGCGTGATGTCGGTGATACCCGGCGCGGCGGTGCCGACGAAAAGCACTGTCCCGTAAAGATCTCCGTGCACCAGTTGGTTGGGGCTCTTGGTCGGCTTGCGCAGGCTGGCGAGCTGGCTGATCAGCTCGACCGATCGCTGGCCGTCTGCGGGCGGCGGAGCGGTCCGCGCGCCCGGCGGCACCGACGCAGCGGCCGCTCCTCCCACGCAGCACGGTCGGCGGCGATGAACACATCGACGTCCGACCATGGCGCGGTGGGCCCCTGGGTCAGGAATCGAGGGCGGTCCAGTTTGCCGGTGGCCTCGTGCAGACGAACCGCCGCCGAGACGACCTCGTCGTGCCGTGGCTCAGGCGTGCCGGCGACGAACGTATCCGCCCGCCACCCAGAGACCACGTAGCGCCCGTCGGTCGAGCGGACCGGCCGCGCCAGCCGCACCCCGTCGACGAACAATGTCTCGCGCACCCGGGCGGACCAGGCGGCGCGGGCGTGGTCGGCCACGATCGACAACACGACCTCGCCGCATCGCCAGCCACCTTCCCAGCTGGCACCCAGCGGGACGGGCTTCACGCCGGCCAAACCGAACGCCGCCAACACGTGCTCCGGCGGTGGTTCGACAGTCACACGGGTTAGCGTAATGGAGCCGACTCAGGGCCATCGGGTTAGTACATCACCATGTCGGGTTGCATCTGTTGGGCCCAGGCCACGATCCCGCCCTGCAAGTGCACCGCGTCGGAGAATCCGGCCTTCTTCACGGCGACCAGCGCCTCGGCAGAGCGCACGCCCGTCTTGCAGTACAGCACCGGCATCGCGGTCCTGCGGCAGCTTGTGCCAGACCCTCACCGGAAGTGATCAACGACTTCGGGATCAGCTGTGCGCCCTCGATGTGCACGATGTCCCACTCCGCGGGCTCGCGGACGTCGATCAGAGCCAATTTCTTGCCCGAATCCAGCAAATCGCGCAACTCCCGCGGAGTGATAGCGGAAGCGGCCGCCGCCTCGGCGCCATCCTCGGACACCACGCCGCAAAACGCCTCATAGTCGATAAGTTCGGTGATCTTCGGTCGGTCGGACGGGTCCTTGCGAATCTTGATTGTGCGGTAGCTCATCTCCAGCGCGTCATAGACCATCAACCGGCCCAGCAGTGGCTCGCCGATGCCGGTGATCAGTTTGATCGCCTCGGTGCCCATCACCGACGCGATGGAGGCGCAAATGATGCCCAGTACGCCACCCTCGGCGCAGGACGGCACCGTGCCAGGCGGCGGCGGCTCCGGGTATAGGTCACGGTAGTTCAGGCCCCGACCGTCGGGAGCATCCTCCCAGAACACCGCGACCTGGCCCTCGAATCGGTAGATCGACCCCCACATGTACGGCTTTCCGGCCAGCACCGCGGCGTCGTTGACCAGATATCTGGTGGCGAAGTTATCGGTGCCGTCGAGTATCAGGTCGTATTGCCCGAACAGGTCGACGGCGTTGCCCGCCTGCAGCCGGAACTCGTGCAATCGCACCTGAATCAGGGGGTTGATCGCGGCGATGGAGTCGCGTGCCGATTGCGCCTTGGGTCGCCCGACGTCAGTCATGCCGTGGATGATCTGGCGCTGCAGGTTCGACTCGTCGACGACGTCGAAGTCGACGATGCCGATCGTACCGACGCCGGCCGCAGCCAGGTACAGCAACGCCGGCGCTCCAAGCCCGCCAGCGCCGATTACCAGCACCCGGGCGTTCTTGAGCCGCTTCTGCCCGTCCAGACCCATTTCGGGAATGATCGAGATGCCGGCTGTAACGGGCCACCTCATCGCGGCTCAGCTCGGCCGGCGGGCTCAACTAGGGGCGGCAACGATGTCGACACCGAACATCTCCAGGGTCAAGCGATCGGATATGGCCAGGGATTGAATCGGCAGGTCTTCCCATCCGCCTTGACGTATTCGGGGTCGAACTTGGCGGCGTCATCGTTCGACGTGGAAAACGTCTGCTGCATCATCACCGGCGCCAGACCACCCTGCTTGTCGCAAGGCTCGTGGCGCAGATACCCGATGGCGTGGCCGACCTCGTGGTTGATGACGTACTGCCGGTAGGAACCAACGTCGCCTTCGAATGGAACCGCTCCGCGCACCCAGCGTGCCTCGTTGATGAACACCCGGGGCTGCCGGTCCGACCCGAACAACGGGTTGTAACAGGATGTCTCCAGCCGGAATTCGTAGCCGCACCCCTCACGCACCGTCACCGGAGACACCAGTGATATCCGGAAGTCGGGTTTCCCGCTGTCGATCCGGATGAACGCGAATTGCGGGTTGTGCGTCCAGCCCTTCGGATTGTCCAGCGTCTGGTCAACCATCTGGGCGAATGCGTCGTCGCCGCCGAACATCGTGGGATCTAGACCATCTTCGACCTCGACGGTGTACCGAAACACCTTGGCGGTGCCCTGACCGACCTGCGGTGTCGTCCCGGGCACCACATGCCAGGTCTTGTCGCCCGCTTCGGTGAACGGGCCACCATCCGGCAGCGTTCCGGCCGGCAGGTTCGCGTCGAATGCGGCCAGCCCGCGAGGTGGTGCGTCGATGATTGCCGTCCCGACCGCACCGATCGCGGGC
>CAVXLB010000003.1:0-1056926 GCA_963762625.1 uncultured Actinomycetota bacterium | reverse complement strand
GTGAGCGGCGGGTCAGCTTCGTTCAAGGCGATACCGGCCCTGGGCAATTCATGTTCGCCGACGGCAAGCTGACCGCGCTGATCGATTGGGAACTGTCCCACATCGGCGACCCGATGATCGACCTCGGCGTGATCCGGATGCGCAACATGCTCTACCCGACCGGGTCGTTACGTGCGCCGATCGCCCACTACGAAGAAGCCAGCGGCCGTCCGCTCGACTGGCAGGCGCTGTGCTTCTACACGGTGATGTCGATGCTGCTGACACCCATCGGCGTGTCGCCGATCATGCAGCACCCCTCGGCGCACATCGAGCCAGCGTTCCCGGCCTTCGGATGGAATGCAACCTTGCGCCGCGGTCTGACCGACGCGCTCGCGGAGGCGATCGGCGTGGACATCGAGGCGCCCGAGCTGCCTGAACCGGCGGCGCCGCCGTGGCCCGGCCTGATCGACTATCTCGTGGAATATCTCGATATCAAGTGCGCCCCAATCGAAACCGACGACGCCGGTAGGTTCGAGATCTCCGCCGCCACCTCGATCGCGCGCGCCGCACAGCTCGAATCCGCTGTCGGCGCGGCGCTTCTCGACGCCGACCTGAATGACATGGGCAAGGTTCTCGGCGGCCGCCGACCTGCCGACCGTGAGGAAGGGCTCGCGCGGCTCAACGAGCTTGTTGCCGCCAGGCCCCAGCAGCGGCTCGGGGAACTTGTATGGCTGTTCGGGCGCACCGAGCGACGCCGCGAGTACCTGCACAAACCGATGATGATCGCCCAGGAATCCGGCGAATTCGAACCACTTACACCACGGAAGGTGACACGATGACCGCCAAAACCGGCGCTAAAGGCGATCTCGACCCGTTCGAACTGCCCGACACGTTACAGCTGGGACAACCCGTGGACCCGTTCCCCTACGTGGCAGAAGCACGGCGGCGCAACGCAGTTCAGCGCGCCTGGCCGCTACCCATGGATACCGCCCTGGGCCCCGAGGGCATGATGGGCGATGACGACGACGTCAACGCGGTCTGCGTCCTTGGCTACGACGAGTTGGCGACTGTCTTCCGCGACAGCGAGACCTACTCGTCGGCGTTGATCGGCCAGGCGATCGGCCCGCTGCTGGCGCACACCATCGTGGCGATGGACGGAGCCGAGCACCGCGCCCACCGTGCGCTGGTGGCGCCGGCGTTCCGGCCCAAGTCCATCGCGCGCTGGGAGAAGGAATTCGTCATCCCGATAGCCCACCAACTCATCGATTCCTTCGCCGGCTTGGGTCGCGTTGATCTGGTCCGCCGGTTCACGTTCGCCCTGCCGGTGCGGGTAATCGCCCAAATCTTCGGTGTGCCAAAGGAAGACGCGCCCAAGTTCCAGCGCTGGTCGATCGAGATGATCAGCATTCCGCTGGATTGGAACCGGGGCATGGCCGCGTTCGAGGCCCTACGCAGATACTTCGGTGAGCAAATCGAACTGCGACGCCGCGAACCCCGAGACGATCTGATCACCGAACTCGCTCAGGCCGAGGTCGACGGGCAGAAGTTGACCGACGAGGAGATCTTCGCCTTCCTGCGGCTGCTGTTGCCAGCCGGTGTCGAGACGACCTACCGGTCGCTGGGCAATCTCCTGTTCGCTTTGTTGACCCACCCAGACCAACTCGACGAAATTCGCAACGACCCAGCGCTGATCGACTCCGCTATCGAGGAAGGCTTGCGGTGGGAGCCGCCGATCTTCCATACCGGCCGCATCAGCACCAAACCCAGTCGACTCGGCGGCGTGGACATTCCCGCCGGATCATTGGTGAACCTGTTCGTCGGGTCAGCCAATCGCGATGAGCGGGTGTTTCCCGAGCCCGACAAGTTCGATGTGCGCCGAAATCCGAACCACCAGATCGCGTTTGCCGTCGGAGCGCACGCCTGCCTGGGCATGCACCTGGCTCGCATGGAGAGTCGGGTCGCGCTGGAGGCGATCCTGCCGCGGCTGCCAGATCTGAGGTTGGATCCTGACGCGCCGGCCCCGCAAATCGTTGGCATGCCCTTGCGGTCGCCCGCCGCGTTGCCGGTGCTGTTCACAGCAGGCGGCTAAACCAAGTAGCCGCCCGCGTGGGGCGCCAGGGCCAGGTTGTTGATGAGACCCGAGGGTGCGTTACACACTGACGGGATGGCGTTGAGAAGCAACGTCGCGACGGCCAGCGAGACGGCCCGGCCGGCACCGAGCTTCGTCTTGAGTGTCACCTCGGACTCGACGCTCATGTCTCCGTCGATGCTCAGCAGCCAGCGGCTGTCGCCCGTGGGCCACTCGGGTGCCACGTCGTCGGTAATTCGCCAGATCAGCTCGAACACGATGGCCGGCCTACCGTGCACGATCCCGTCAAGGCTCATCTTGAGCGCCGCGACCGTGCCCGCTTCGATGGTGCCAGCCGCGATGGTCAGGTCACGCTCGGTCACTGCGGCTTCTCGGCGGTATTTCACGTCATCGAGGTGGACACCCATCGCGTCGGTGAACATCCGCATGGACAGGTAGTAGGGCGAATTGAACACCTGACTGAAGTGCGCGTCCAAGGGCGTTTGGGCGTCGGGGGCGAGGCCGAATCCTATTGCGTCGCGCACCATGTGAATTGATTCATACCGGCGCATGTCAACGATCTCGCTGACCCGGATGGTGTCGATGCGCCCACAGAGCCGGGTCATCAGCATCGGCCACAGGTCCATCGCGAAACCAGGATTGATGCCGACGTGAAAGAAGGACGAGCCGCCGTCGGCGCATGCCTGCGTCATACGTTCGTAGACCTTGGGATCGGCGCCCGGCAGATCGACGTCCGGTCCCAGGTACGCGAGACCTTCATGGGCGCTGGACACTACGTTCTTGCCGGACGCAAGGAGCCGAGTGATGTCCTCGACCGCGCTCACTCCGCCGTCGAGGGACCCGCCCAACGGGCTGTAACACACGCAGTCGGCGTCCAGCGCCAGGAGCGCTTCGACGTCATCGGTGGCGAAGACACCGGTCGGCTCCACCCCGACCAGCTCACCGGCGTCGTGTCCGACCTTGTCCGGGTTGTAGACCCGGACACCCGCCAGCTCGAAGTCGGGGCGCTGGATGATGGTGCGCAACGCATGCTTGCCGACGCTGCCAGTCCCCCATTGAATGATGCGATACGACATACGATGTCCCTTTCGCTGGATTGACGGATCGGTCAGGTCGAGACGGACGGCCCGGGTAAAAGCGACTGCAGTTCGACGTATTGATCGATGCCTTCGGGGCCGCCCTCTCGGCCGATGCCGCTGTCCTTCCATCCGCCCAGCGGTGCGGAGAAGTCGGGAATGTACTGGTTTATCCCGATAGAACCCGTCCGGATCTGACGTGCGACATCCATTCCACGCGTCACGTCGCTTGTCCACACCGTGCCCGCCAGACCGTAACGCGAGTCGTTGGCAATTCGGACTGCGTCATCGACATCCTCATAACGAATGATCGACAACACCGGCCCGAAGATCTCCTCTTGAGCGATGCGCATTCGACTGTCGACATCGGCGAATACCGTTGGCCGCACGTACCATCCGGTGTCGATGGCCTCGGGCATACCGCTGCCGCCGACGACGAGTCGCGCACCCTCTTCGTGACCCGCCGCGATGTACTTCTCCACCCGCTCCTGCTGACGACGCGTGACCAGCGGCCCGATCTCGGTCGTCGGATCAGCAGGGTCACCGACTCTCAAGCTCGACGCAAGTCCCGCTACGGCGTCCACCACGGCGTCATATTTACTGCGAGGAGCGAGGATTCGCGTCTGAGCTACGCATGCCTGGCCGTTGTTCGCGAACGAGACCAGCCGCAACGATTCGACCATCACGCCGACGTCGGCGTCGTCGAGGACGATCGCCGCGGACTTCCCGCCGAGTTCTAGACTGACTCGCTTGAGCTGTTGTCCGCACACCGAGGCGATATGTCGCCCAGTCTCGGTCGAGCCGGTGAAGGTCACCTTGTCTACGTCTGGGTGCCGGATGAGATGCTCGCCGACGGCTCGCCCACCGGTGACGATGTTGATGACACCCTTGGGGAAACCGACTTCCTCGATGATCTCGGCCAGCCGCAGCGCATCTACTGGTGTTTCGGCGGCCGGCTTGAGCACCACGGTGCACCCGGCAAGCAGGGCGGGAACGATCTTGGTCAGCGCACTCAGTTGCGGCATGTTCCATGGCACGATCGCGGCGACGACTCCGACCGGCATCCGGCGCACGAGAGTGTCGGCCATATCGCCTCGACGCAGCTCCTCCCACGCGTAACCGGCCGCCAGCTTGACGCCCGAGTCGATGATCATGACGCCGACGAAGGCCTGGCCGATTTGGCCATAAGAAATCGGGCAGCCCATTTCTTCGGTCACCAGCGCGGCCATCTCGCCCACGTGAGGCTCGTAGCCCCGAGCAAGCGCAGTCAGGTACTCGGCGCGCTTACTCGGCGCCATTCGCGGCCACTCGCCTTCGTCAAAGGCCACTCTCGCCGCCCGAACCGCGCGATCGACGTCGTCGGCCGTCGCCTCGGGCGCATGGCCTATCACTTGTTCGGTAGCCGGTGAGATGACGTCGATAGTGCTGGCCCCCGTCGACGGAACCCACTCGCCACCAATGAAGAGTCGGTCGTACGTTCGCATAGCCTGTCGGCTTGTCGTGTCCGCCACCGTCTGAACTCCTTCGGTTTGGTCAGCGCCCGCGTGCGAGGCGAAATGGCAGTAGCGTCATATCCAGAATTTCGGGGGTCAACATGCCGCCGGCGTACTCCACCCAGCACCAACTCCGCTCGGGCAACGTGCCCCGCGAGCTCTGGGTCAGGGGTCCAAAGAAATGGATGGGGCTACCGCTCGTTTCGAAAGTAAACGAGTAGGAATCAGCGCCGATCGAGGCATCCAAATCAGTCATTCGGCCCGCCTCGTCGAAGTTCGCATTTGCCTCGATGTCCTTATGCAGCGTGGTAATGCCGTCTTTGATTTGGTAGCCGGGGCCGAACTCGCGGCCGTCCTTACCCTGCCAAAAGCTTCCGCCACCGACGTTGCCGTCGCCATAGTCGTCCAGCCATGACACCCACATGCCTTGCAGGTGACGGGCAATCGGTAGTTCGGGGTAGACCTTTCCGGCCGGACCGTAGGCGCGGTCTTGGTGTCCGTACCCGGACACCTCGACACCGTTGACCTTGCCGGTGACGTACATCAGTTCGTGACGGTAATAGACGTCATCATCGATGCCGTCCTGGGTAGGTACGCGGGTGATGACGATGTCACTAACCGTTTTCCCGTGAATTTCCCACCGCCCGCTGGCGTCATGCCAGTGAAACCCGTCGGCGTCGTGCTCGACACTGCCACTCGGGTAGAGCCACTGCAGTCGATCGCCGTTCTCGAAGTATTGCAGGGGTTCGAACCAGTCGATGGACGCGTACTCCTCGAACAGGTGCCCGGCCTGGGTGTCAAGTTGCTTGGAGAGCGACCGGAACCCGCAGACCGGCGAAACCACATGGGTCATGCCGGTGATGAAGTCTTCGAGTCCCCTTAAGCCCCAGTAGGTTTGTCCGGATGCGTCGCTGACGATCGCGCCCAGCCAGATACCGGCTAGGCCAACGTCGTCACTCGGAGTCCAGCCTCGACGGTAGTGCTCGAGCGACGGCGTCTGGGCGGTCACGTCGAATTCGATCTGATCTGGCACTCGGCTCTCCCTTACTGTCATGACTGCACTGTCAACGCTTTTCGAGCAGACCGAGCAGCTCGAGGTCATCGAGGTATTTCGCGATAACGGGCATGTCGATCTGAGGTATCTCACCGTCGCGACCCAGGTCGGCGGCCACCACCGCGGCACTGAAGCATTCGGCGGGCGCGAACGTTCCGCGGGTCGATGGCTGCGGGTGGCGGTAGTTTTGCAGCATCGGCAGCAGCGAAGCCTGCCGTTGTCGTTCCGGGAGATTGCGTACCGCGCTCTCGAATCGGGCATACCACTCGTCGTAGTCGCTGATGCGCTCGATGTGGCACCCGGCTTCGATCATCCAATCGACGAAGTCGTCAAACCCGATGCCATCGTCGTGCGGGTTCACCACGTGGAAAGTCTGGAAACCCTTGTCGTCACTGACGCTCAGCGTCGATATCGACTCGGAGACGAAATCGACTGGCAGGCCATCGAAATGCGATGGTGAGCGGCTGCCATTGGCATCGCGCACATAGAACGATTCCGGCGCAAGGCCGGTTGCCGCAATGCTGAGGATCAAACGGGTGACCACGTCCGGAACATTGAGCTGCCCACCGTAGCCGGGTGCGGCCATGATCATGTCGGAGCGGAACACCGTCACAGGCAGGCCACACAGGTCATGGGCTTCCCGCAGCAGCACTTCTGCCGCCCACTTGCTGGTGGCATAACCGCTCGCATAGCTGTTGTCGACGGTGCGCGTCGGGCTGATCTCGCGGACGTCGGCATCCTCCGTGAACTCCGAGGAGTTCGCGGCCACCCCGACGCCGACCGAGGACACATAGGCGAAGGCCTTTTGCCGAGTGGTCAGGGCTAGGTGGATAAGCTCCGCCGTTCCAACCACATTGGGCCCAAACAGCTGATGGTAGGGCAGCATGTGGTTGACCAGAGCGGCGGGATCGACAATCAGGTCGACGGTGTCGGCCAGGCGCTGCCAGCCCGGGTGGTCCAGCCCGAGGTCTGGCGAGTTCTTGTCGCCGGCAAGGACTTCGAGATGATCGGCGGCCAGCCTTTGATAGTCGTCCAGCAGCTTAGGGTCGCCACTGTCGAACACCGCATCCAACCTTGCCCGCGCGGCCGCATCGTCTTTCGCGCGGACCAGACAGATGACCCTTCCGCCCGACGCCTTCACGCGGTGCAGCAAGTCCAGTAATAGGTAGCGACCCAGGTAACCGGTCGCGCCGGTCAGCAGCACGGTGGAAATATCCGCGCGGGGGCGCGGGAGCGTCGGGGCATGGGCAAGGGTTGCCGCGTCGATGAACTTGTCCAGCGTGAGGTCGCCGGCGCGAACCGTTGTCGAGCCCGCGCCGTGTACCGACGCGAAAGTGGACCTGTCTGAATCTGTTTCCTGTTGCGCGTCGACGTAATCGGCGATGCCCTGCAGGTCGCTCGACGGGCTGATGATGACCCCGACAGGTACCTCGACACCGAAAATGTCCTCGAGTGCATCGGCGAATGTCAACGCCGACAGAGAATCTCCGCCCAGCTCGGTGAAGTGCACATCAGGTGCCGGAACGCTGCCGATAGAACCCAGCACGGCACCCGCGGCCGCACACACAGTGTCGGTCATGGGCTGGCTGGATACGAGTTCGCGCAACTCGCGCAGTCGGTCGTGTTGGGCGTCGGCAAGCTCGGCGTACAAGCGCTCAAGGCGCTCCCCATAGAAACGTTTCAAGTTAGGGCGAGAGAGTTTTCCAGTGCCGGTCAGCAAGCCGTTGTCCACCGTGAACGGCGCCGTTTCGACGATGATGTCGCGCGGGACTTCGTAGCTTTGCAGTTCGGCGGCTCGTGCGGCTCTTTGCAGCGTGCGCAGGATATGCGGCTTGAGCGCATCGACATCGTTCCCGGCCATCGCTTCGTCGGTCGGCACCACCACAGCCAGCAGGAATGACCGTTCACCGTTGCCGTACACGTAGACCTGACGGACGGGGTCGCAGTTCGCGAACACGGCTTCCAATCTTGAAATCGTGACGAACTCTCCCTGGGAGAGCTTGAGTACGTTGTTGCGCCGGTCGACGAATCGGAACTCGTCGGGTCCAAGCTGTGCGAAGACATCACCCGTGCGGTAAAACCCGTCCTCGTCGAACACTTCGGCGGTGAGGTCCGGTCGCTTGTAGTAACCACCGAACAAGGTCTTTGATTTGATCAGCATCTCCCCGCGGGGATATGGCCGGTCGGTGGCGAAATATCCGAGGTCCGCCACGTCGACAATCTTGTAGTCGGTCACGGGCGGGCACGGCACCTTGCCGTCGAGGATCACCGGCCCCGACTCGGTCGCGCCTAGCGCATCCATCAGGGGTGAGTCGAGCAACCGCTCCACCCACGCGGCGAGTTCGGCCGAGATCGGCGCCGAACCGCTCAACGCCGTGACATAACGACCGCCGAGGACGCGGGTGCGAAGGTCTGCCAGGACCTCCTCCTCGATGTCCGAGCTGGGCGCGGTCGCGTGGTCGCGGCGAGAACATTCGCTCACAAACTCGCGGTAGAGAAGCTCCCACACCCGTGGCACATAGTTGAGTTGCGTGGGCCGCACCAGCGAAAGATCCTCGAGCAGCGTCGAGAAGTCAGTCGATCCGGCGAGATATGCAGTTCCGCCCGCACCAAGGGTCGCGAACAGCATGCTGCGCCCACCGGTGTGGCTCATCGGCAGGTAGTTCAGGGTGATCGCCGGGAGTGCGAAATTGCGTTCCACCATCATCGTCGCGGCCTGCGACCACGCCCCGCCCACGAGGCCCTCGGGCAGCATCGCCCCTTTCGGTTTACCGCTGCTGCCCGACGTGTAGACGATCGCTGACAGCCTCTTGTCGTCCGAAGTGGGAAGAGCAAGCGGCGCGAACCCCTGCGCGCGTTCCACCACCTCGGTGAAGGTTTCCAGCGCAACGGAGCTGCGGGCTTCGCCGATGCGTGCCCGTCCGCTTTCGAGCGTCGCAGTGTGGTCGTTGAGATCGGGCCGGTAATCGAACACGATGAGCCGGGCCAAGCTTGCCGCACCAAGCGCTAGGCGCACGCCGGCATCGAGATACGCTGTACTGCAAGCAATCACGCGCGGCTCGGCTTCCTCGACCATCTCCGCGAGCACCCCGACCGGTGCACCGGCATGCAGCGGCACCGAAGCGCAGCCGAGCGACGCGATGGCCATCTCGACCGCGGTGTACTCGACGCTGCAGAAGCCCAGAACGGCCACCCTGTCGCCCTCGTGCAGACCGTCGGATGCCAGGGCTGCCGCAAGTCCGCGGGCCTGCTGCCAGAGCTGGCCGTAGGTGACCATGTCAAAACGCGGCAAAATCTCGAGGACCTGGCCCCTCCCATCGGCCGCCGTGTCGAGCCTCGTGGCCCGCTGGCCGAAGGCTGGACGGTCGGCATAGCCTTCTGCCACGGTTCGGATGATCCCCGCCAGCCCGAGACCGGGCGCAAGCATCGATTCGCAAACCTGCTTGTCGGGCAGAGCGGTCACGAACTGCTTGTCGTTGGTCAGCAAGTCGCCGACCTTTCGCGCCAATTTTTCGGCCACCGCCTCAGCGACCACGTCGTACCGCCAGCAGCACACTGTCTCCTTGTGGTCGAAACACCCAGTTCACAGCAGGCAAATTCCAAGATGCAGACATTCTACAATCCTGCAATTGACGAGGGTACCGCAATGAGGCGGCGGCGTGAACGGCCTTAGATAGAAGCCATCTCCAATCGGAAGCTGCGCGAGCTCGCCTGGCCTGAAGAGAAGGGCAAGTGACTTCCCTCCATTTCGATCACATCGGTCTTGAGCAGCTCGCGAGCCTGTCGTCGTGACCACTCCGGATTCACCAGATGGTCGTCCCGCGGGAGTATGTAACTCGCCGGCAAGTGAGCAGGTCGTGCTTCGCCTCACGATCGCATTCCTAACCGCTCCGGAGACCTTCACGCCAGCCGTCTGGGCCGAGCTGCGCAGTTATTACTTCGACGAACAGGTGGCGGAGCTGATGCTCGACCTCGTGCGCTTTCGGCGTGGTTCGAAGCTGATGGTCGCGGCTGGTTTCGAACCTGAGGGCGATCAACTTGTACGCATGAGCGCGCAGGTTCGCCACATGACACCCGGTCGTCCCGCCCGGTCCGGCGCGCGCCGCATTGCGTGCTCTGAACAATCTCGACCGCGTACCCCTCGAAATCGACCACTCAACGTCTGGGTCGCCGTCACGGGCGTATGGTCACCGGCGTGAAATATCGCAGCCTCGGCCGAACCGGAATGCACGTCAGCCCACTGTGCTTGGGCGCGATGATGTTTGGCGCTTTCGGCGAAACCGACCACGACAAGTCGATCGCGATCATCCACGCCGCGCTCGATGCCGACATCAACTTCATCGACACCGCCGACGTCTATTCACTGGGCGAGTCGGAGATCATCGTCGGCAAGGCGCTGGCCGGCGGGAAACGCGACGGCGTGGTGCTGGCCACCAAGGTCAACCTCCCGATGGGTTACTCCCCCGGCATGCCACCCGGAGCCAAGGTCGATCCGAACAAGGGCGGCAATTCCCGGCGCTGGATCGTCACCGAGGTCGAGAACAGCCTGCGCAGACTGAATACCGACTGGATCGACCTGTATCAGATCCATCGGCCCGACCCGAATACCGATATCGAGGAGACGCTCGGCGCGCTGACCGACTTGCAGGGCCAGGGCAAGATCCGGGCGTTTGGTTCGTCGACATTCCCGGCCTACCAGATGGTGCAGGCGCAGTGGGTCAGCGAACGGAGAGGTCTTGGCCGGTTCAGCACCGAGCAGCCGCCCTACTCGCTGCTGGCGCGCGCGATCGAAGCCGATGTGCTGCCCGTGGCGCAGGAATATGGCTTGGGCGTGCTGCCGTGGGGCCCGCTCTCCGGCGGTTGGCTCAACGGCAAGTACCGCAAGGACCAGGGGCTGCCCGAATCTAGACGCAGCGCGATGACGCCAACCCGGTGGGATATGTCAAACCCGGACAATCAGCGAAAGCTCGACGCAGCAGACGCGTTCGGCAGGCTTGCCGACGAGGTGGGACTCTCGTTGATACACCTGGCACTGGCGTTCGTGATGCAGCATCCCGCGGTTACCGCCCCGATCATCGGGCCGCGCACCATGGAACATCTGCAGTCCCAGATCGGCGCCGCGGAGGTGACGCTGTCGAAGGATGTTCTCGACAAAATCGACGAGATCGTGCAGCCGGGCACGACGGTGTCACGCGGGGATATCAGCTACGTGCCGCCCGCAATGGCGGATCCGTTCCTCAGGCGCCGCCGGACCGCCTAGCCGGTCGGACCCCGTTTGGAGCCACTCGACGATGAACGTCATGCGCCCGGGCTCACCTCGACGCGCAACGTGCCGGTGTGGGCGCCGACGAGAGCCGCCGCGATGGCCAGTCCAAGACCTGTGCCACCGGCGCGGCGGGATCCTGCGTCCCGTCGAGCATTAGCAGCACTAATGTTCCCAAAAGTGTTTCCAACAGACATGAAGGCGGCCCTTGGAGTAGTCGCCGAGGGCCGTTTTCGGGAAGGACGCACCCATCCAGAATCGACGGCGATGCGCAACTCCGAAGTCGGATCCTTTGGCGCCAACGTCCGGGGAGATGCTGCCCTACTTACGGTTTGATGATGCCTCGATGCGCTGCCGAGTCCGAGGGTGCGTGCCGATGCCCTCCGGGGCAGGACCGGCAGGGTCCAATGGTCTTGTACCGGAGAGCGTTTCGGCTGATGCTTGACAGTTGCGTCGGGTGATCCTTGACTCTCCCTGAATTCGGTCTAGTTGAGTTTGATTTCGCTCTCCGCAGCCCAAGCCATATACCGCTTCGCTCGGTCGTGCACTCGATCAGGCGTGAGCCCGTAGAGCGCGGGATGGCGCTTCGCGGCCCGGCTCCGCTCGTCGCGCAATCCGTCGGCCACCGTAAGAGCGCCGGACGACTCCGCCGTCAATGGCATGTCTGCGAATCGATAGATGCGCTCGACGCTCGAGATCGCGTCATGCAGGATGTCCCGAAACGGAAGCTCGAAGAAGGTGCCCTCGGGGAACTTAGTTCTCGCATCTACCGAAGCGTTAAGCGCGCGGGCTGCCTGCTCAAGCGTCTCGTCGCCGATCGCTTCGGGGTCCGCATCGGTCGTATAGAGGCCGTGAAGGCTTTCGCGCAACATAGCGAACGAGTGGATTGCGAGAAAGGGATCCCGGTGGGTAAAGACTACCTTCGCGTCCGGAAAGACCTTCAACAGGAGTTCGATGTTGCCAAGATGGGAGGGTGCCTTGAGGCAGAAACGGGGCGCTGCTTCTCCTGGCCTTCTCATCTGGAACTGAAACACTTGAAGTGCGCGATGCAGATCATGGTAGATCGGCGTGTTATCTTGCGCTGCAACCCAATTGCCGAACCCACTGTTGATTTGCTTGGCTTCGACTAATCGGAAACTGGGCGTCATCAGTGGATATTCTTCGCCGGGATCAAGCGCTTCCACCGGGTGCGCCAGCCAGGCCTGCGGCGCAGCTTGCTTGAGGAACTCGATGCCGGCGCGCGAGATCGCGATGCGCGGATCTTCTTCACCGTTCGCGCCCTCGGTCATGGGAACCGGCCGGGTGGTCTGCCACGTCCGGAGGTAGAGCCAACGGTCGTCGCTGCAGATCAGATTCTGCAGCTTGGTAGTGCCAGATCGGTATGGGCCGGTGATGAACAGCGGCTGACTGATCTTTTCGTCAGTGATCTCAGGATGCTGGCGGATATAGTCCTGGATCCGAAGGCGGTTTTCGAGCGCGCCGACGATCTCCTCGAACGCAATGAGCGTGCCGAACTCGGTGAATCGCGGGATGTTGCGCTGCAGCGCCTCGGTATACGCCGCCAGCGCTTCGAAAAAGTCCTCTGGTCCGAAGTTAGTCAACTTGCTGCGCTCCCGCGCAGTATCCATAAGCGATTCGGGGGAAAAGTCCAACGACGCCATCGTCACCTGCCTTTCGGATCAGAGGGGATCAGAGCGGAAAGGAGGGCCGCATGGGCCCGAGCTGCGATAGAAGCTGGATGCCGGGTTCGGCCGCAATCACATCCGGGATGCGATTGAGCACCGAAGCCGCCGAGGCGGAGATGGAATCCTTGCGCTCGATCACCAGCCGGTTGCGTGGCAACCCGTCGATCTCCCAGACCATGTGCTCGATCTCGTCGTCGCGTAGCAGGCGCATGTCCATGCGTGATTCGGCGGGAACGCCTTCGAGTGTTTCGATCGTGCTGCGATAACGCCAACCGACCACGCGCCCCGGCTCGATGTCGCGCTGCAGGGCCTTGCAGAACACCGGTTCCTCGGAGGTGACCGGCTCCTGCACCTCGCGTCCGCCCGTGACGTGGTAGCCCAGCGCCGTCAGCACCTGCTCGGGAATCGTCTGGTATTTCCCGGCCAGGCCGTAATCCTCGACGCTGCCCGGGGTGCGCACGAAGTTCGCGACATACTCCTCGGGCGTCAGGTCGAGACCGAAGGTCGCGATCAACCCGGGATGAGGGTAGTTGACCTGCGTGACGC
Source organism: uncultured Actinomycetota bacterium (assembly GCA_963762625.1). Taxonomy (GTDB): domain Bacteria; phylum Actinomycetota; class Actinomycetes; order Mycobacteriales; family Mycobacteriaceae; genus Mycobacterium. Next base: position 1,043,741 of record CAVXLB010000003.1, on the reverse strand, counting down.
TGTAGTGCGTGAGCGAGCGGATCGAGACCGACGGGCCCGCGAGCAGGATGCCGGCCCAGATCCGCGACATGTCCCAGATGCCGGTGCCGGTGAACGTCTTCCCGTTGGCGCGCGCAATCGCATCGAGGCGGCCCGCGGTCTCGGGGTCGTAGCGGAACGGATAGTAGGACTGCAGGCCGTGGCAGACCACGTCGAGTCCAGCGTTCAGCAACTGTTCGTAGGCAGGCAGATTCGCGCCCAGGCTGTCGGTGGTGAAGACCACGCCGACGTCGGCATCGAGTGCCGAGACGTTGGCGGTCGAGCAATCCTGCACGATCACGCCGTTCGCTTCCGGCAGCCCGGCGAGCACGCTGAGATCCTGCCCAACCTTGTCGCCTGCCCGATTGAGCGCTGCCACAATCGGCCACCCCTTGATGCGGGCCAAGCGGGCAAATTCTTGGCCATAGTTGCCAACCCCGAACACGACGATGCGGGGGGGCGACGCGCTTCTGCCTGTCACGGTCTGCATTTCCGTTTAGGACCGAGCCGACGGCCTCGAATCTGATGACGAGTAACACCACGACGGAAAGATAGGATTCTGCTCACTTGTCTACGCTTTACCGCCGACCCTCTCCGATCTGCAAGATGTCGGGCACTTCGAACGGGTCAGCCTCCTCGTTGAATAGCTCCCAGGCGGACCTACAGTCGCCGAAGCCACCATCACCGCGACGGTTCGAACTCAATGATTCCGCGAATATTTCGGCCTTCGCGAAGATCGTCGATGGCGTCGTTGATGTCCTCGAGCCGATATCGACTTGTGACCAGTTCATCGAGCTTGAGGTTTCCTGACTGGTACATGGACAACAGCTTTGGGGTATCGGTGCGAGAGTTCATGCCGCCGTACAACGCCCCCCTGAGCGTCTTGTGGGAGTTGACCATCTCCACCAACAGCAGCGGCACCGAGAGATCGGTGAGCTTGGTCATTCCCGTCACGACACAAGTCCCGCCCTTGCGGATCAGCATCATGCCGATTGGGATCAGGTCCGCCGGCACGACACCGGCAGTGATCACGACGCGGTCTGCCATCACGCCATGCGTGAGTTCTCGGACAAGTTCGATCGCCTCTGCCGCAGACGGGCTGGTGTGTGTAGCGCCGAATTGCGCAGCCGCGTCACGTTTGAACGCGACCGGATCGACGCCGACGATATATTGGGCACCTACCGCGCGGGCGCCTTGAAGCGCGTTCATGCCGACGCCACCGATGCCGATGACTACCACCGTGTCACCAGGTTCGGTACCGGCACATACCGTCGCCGACCCCCATCCGGTCGTCACCCCGCACGACACCAAAGACGCGGCATGGAAAGGAGTCGACTTGTCGATCTTGATCAGTGAATTCTCCGCGGCGACGATATATTCCGAAAAAGTACCCAATTGTGTCGTCGCCATCAGGGCCTCGTCACCGAGGTGACGGCGCACCGTGCCGTCGGTCGTCATTTCCTTGGCAAACAGATTCGCGCCAACGTCGCACAGGTAGCTCTGTCCACGTACACACCACCGGCATCGGCCGCATGCGGGGATCCACGACGTTGCGACGTGATCACCGACTTCCAGGGTCGTCACGCCTTCGCCGACCTGTTCCACGATGCCTGCCCCTTCGTGTCCCCCGATCAAGGGAAACCAATCAGGCACCTCCATACCCACGGCACGCATCATCTCCTCCATCTCAGGAGAGGGAACCGTGTCACCAGTGGCGAAATGATCGTCGGTATGGCAGATGCCCGCGACCGCCATACGTACGAGTACCTCGCCCGGGCGTGGATCATCAAGTTGGATGTCGCAAATCTCCCACGGTTTACCGACGCCTCGAAGAATGGCGGCGCGTGATCGCATCGTTGATGCCTTTCTGTCAGTCCAGCGGCGACTACTCGATCGAGTGGCTAGACGAATCGTGACAGTTGGGTCAGGTCGCAATCCGCTCTTGCGCTATCGAAGCACTGAATGCGGCCGTGGCGAAATCGAATTCGAGCACGGAGCTAGTGAAATCCGCCACCCGGTTGATGACAACCACGCGACGACTGTAACGTGGACCACATGTTTGGTCAACGATAATATCGCAGCGCCTCAAGGCGATCCGGCTGTCAGCTGCGACACAGGTTCGGGGAATCGCAGACACTCGGCGACCGAACCGCTTTGTCGGTTCATCCAAGCCAGTCGTGATTCGTCTCCCACAGATCCCAGGACGTCGAGTCCCAGGTGTTAGTTTTAGCCCTGGATATGTGGCATTTGCCAGTGCCGGCGGCTCGAAGAGGAAGGGCGAAAAGATCCTCACCACGCTGTCAGCGTCCGAGTCAGGATTCATACCGGACCACTCACTTGATGGCCGGAAGCTCTAGCGTGGGCAACTCTGCTTCCAGTACGCGATCGAAGCGGTCCGCCAAGCTCGCAGTGTCCAACGACGATGCCGACGACACACGCCGCGCCGAGATCATGCAAATCGCCAGCTCCGTTGTTGCCGCTTCAGGCTTGAAGACATCGCTGAACCAGATCGCCGAAGCGGCGGGCATTCTGCCCAGCAGCATGTATCACCACTTCGACTCCAAGGAAGCGATCTTCGTAGAGTTGATGCGGAAGTTCCATTCCGAGCTCGACCTCGTCGGAACGCTGGCACTCGAGCGGATGCGAGAGCACGGAGACACGTCACCCGAGGAATCGATCCGACGACTCTGCATCGACATCGCCCGGTGCGCTGACGACAATCGCGCAGCGTTGCAGATGTCGTTCTACGAGATTCCAAGCGCTCATAAAGAGCTCTCGGCGCTGACCCATCGCCCGCCGACCAAGATCTACGACGCAATGTTGGAAGCCCTGCGTGCAGCGAGGCTTACCAAGTCCGTCAGGGCAGACGTTGAGATACCGATCCTCGCCGACCGGCTATGTCAATCGATGTTGCACGTCGGCCTCGATGTTATCCGCCACAAGGCACCCCCCGACCAAACAGCGATCACGCTGTACCAGCTCGTCATGCGTGGGTTAGCCGCGAAGCCCCCGACTGACGCGGCACTGGACAAGTCGGCTGCGCTCGCCGCAGCGGAACGGGCGATCAGCACTTGGGTCGGCGACGACCATGTCGACGTCGACGACGAGCGGATGACTCATATATTCCGGGTGGCCAGGAGGGAGTTCGGACGCAAAGGCTACGAGCTCACGACGACACGCGATATTGCCTCTGCAGCCGGGTTGACCGCCGCCACCTTCAACCGCCTGATCAAGTCGAAGGAACAACTCCTGGGCGCGGTGATGCACGGTTTCGACCAGAAGGTCAGCGCCGGCTGGAACGCCGTCCTCAAGTCGGACTCGACCGCTGTTGAGAAACTCGACGCACTGACCTGGGTCAACATCAATGTCCTTGACAAGTTCAGCGACGAATTCAGAATTCAGCTCGCGTGGATGCGACAGTCGCCGCCGAGCGCACCAACGCCGGGAAAATCGTTCGCGACTCGAATTCGTCAGGTGAAAACAGTTCTCGTTGAAGGTGATCACGCCGGGGAACTGCGAGTAGACACACGCTCGGTCGAGTCCCTCGCTCGATGCGTCGTCGACATCATGTGGATTCCCGACACCATCCTCGACAGCGTGGGCCAACGCTCGGCTTTGCTCATCGCGCGCGACTTTCTATTGCGCGGGTCGGCGGTACGCGGCTAGAAGTTGCCCGGGCTACAACGGCCGTTCTCTGCTGGTGATTCATATTCGGGGCTTCCGTGCGGCTGCCCAGTCGCCCATCCGGACAAGATGCCGGCCGAGTAGGGCCCCGGCTGCCCGCTTTTCTGGTAAAGCCCCTGGGGGTCATAGACCTTGGCCTCGGGATACGGCCACGGACATGCGACGGCAGTGGCCGCATCCAGCCACCGAATGATCGTGAACTCCACCACGTAGACGAAGTAGACGACATTCATGATCGCCAGCATCACAACAAAGGTGCCCAACTTCGGATACCGGACGAAGATTCGCGCTCGCTTCGCCAATTTTTCCGCGACCGATTTCCCTGTGTCATCGACATAAAGCAGGACACCGACAGGAACCATGACCAGCGCGACGCCAAGCGACACCCACAACAGCGGGAATTGGAAGGCAGTGCCTGCAAACACAGATCCGAACGGGACGACCTGAGAATAGATGTATAGGCCAGTTCTCACGGCAGAGATTTCGAGCATGGCGTCGAGAACAAACCCTAACGGAAAAATGATCGCAGCCAGGCTGAGCAGAGGGTGCCGCCAAACAAACGCGTCAGGTTGCCGGCGCGCTTGAAATCTCCTCAGGATCCACACAGCCGGGAAGTACGGCGCGAGGTAGAACGTCGCATAGCCCAGGACGACGAATGGCTGGACGGTCGGCGATATCGACACCAGCGGCCAATCCTCTGGCAAGTGCCATACCTGCGGGTTGTACACCCCGTATGGAGCCCAGTTGGTGATGGGATCCAGCCAAATGATGAGCGTTGTCACGATGGCCATCAGGAGGACGGGATGACCCGGACGCCGGCGCCACGCTACGACGAAGACGATTACCACTGCGGTCATCGCGATGAGCGTGCCGAGCTGTGCCACAGTCGCCCAGGTGGATCCGCTGATGCCGAACAAGTACTGGACCGGACGCGGTGCTCCTGAGACCCCGGGGTTGCGGATTCGATCTGAAACAGCACCTGTCCGTGCGTGATAGGTAAAGAAGATTGCGATAGCCAGGACGACGACCACCACGCCGGTGGTCCACCAGGAGCGTTGCGCCTTCGCTCTTGTAACCGAACCATCCATCAACGTCGGCAATTTCGCCAAAGTAGCTCCCTTGCGGTGGAGGCGCTGCTCCGCCGTCGTGGACGGTCGGTTCTATGTGGTGCGCTGAAGCTAACTCGGTTCCGGCACAGCGTCAACGGATCATCGCATCGCCGCAGGCAAATGCCATGTAGAAATTGACCAAATGTTTGGCTTGATTGCTACCACGTGCCCAAAATAGGCTCTGGTAACCCTATTCGGAGACTGAGGAGTGGTGCGCACCAACATGACCAGGTGGACAGCGAACGACATTCCCGATCAAACGGGCCGGCTAGCGGTTGTGACGGGCGCGAGCAGCGGCATCGGCCTTCACATCGCCGGCGCACTAGCCGCCAAGGGTGCACGCATCATCCTCGCGGTGCGCGACCTCGAACGTGGTCGGGCGGCTCAAGAGCGCATCATCGCCGAGAGTCCTAAGGCAGCACTTGATCTACAGGAACTCGATCTCACGTCACTCATGTCGATTCGGAATGCGGCGAAAGCGCTCAAAGAGTCGACGCCTCAGATCGATCTGCTAATCAACAACGCCGGGGTCATGTTCACTCCCCGGAGTTCAACCTCGGACGGGTTCGAGCTGCAGTTCGGAACCAACCACCTAGGCCATTTCGCACTCACAGGACTGCTCATCGAACACCTGCTAGTAGCTCGCGGGTCACGGGTAGTCACCTTGAGCAGCCACAGCCACAAAAGCCGTTCAGAGATCGACTTTGACGACCTCCATTGCCAACGCAAATACGATCCCGTTGTCGCATACGGGCGCTCAAAGCTGGCAAACATACTTTTCTCGTACGAGCTCAACCGTCGACTAGAGGGCCGCAGCTCTACCACCGCCTTAGCTGCGCACCCCGGCCTAGCGAACACTGGACTGGCCCGCCAAGCCTCCCCCATGCTGCGCTACGGTTGGGCACTACTCGGCCCGCTCGTCCTCCAATCAGCCCAGATGGGTGCGTTGCCAGCATTGCGTGCCGCAACTGACCCCGACGCACGCGGCGCCCAGTATTTCGGCCCTGCCGGCTTCGGCGAGTTCCGCGGCTATCCGAAAGTTGTTGAGTCCTCGCCGATGTCGCACGACCAAGCACTACAACGCCGACTTTGGTCGGTTTCCGAGGAGCTCACAGAGGTCACCTACCCGGTTTGAACAGAACGGTGCCGCAGACCGCCACATATCTCGATCTGGCCAGGTCCCACCGAGGTAGCCGAATAACCAACTTGCGTGAGAGCGATAACTCCTGGCAATCAACTCATCCGGATCGAGCTACGCAAGGGTTCGGGGAGCGAGTCGTTCGAATTCGCCCGACTCTTGCACAATCATCAGAGGGTTGTGTAGATATTCACGCCGGTGTTCCATCCGAGCGAACAGCCAAACAAGTTCCTCGAAGCGCTTCGCCGGCTCGTCGGCGACGATCTCGGCGAGCTTCGCGGTTCCGCTCTCGAGATCATCAGGGCGCCGCCCCAACACGCTGCCCATATCGTCAAGATCTGCATCGAGAAGTACTTGGCCGACTAGCGATTCGCGCAAAACGGCTTTCGCAATGGCTGTTGCTGCTGAAATCTCAAACTGGCCCGCCTCGTCCGAAGCCACTGGCGCACACTTGACCTCGAGATACTCGACAAGGTAGTCGACAAGGGTGGGCCACTGCGACGCGGGCGCGGGCGGCAGCTCAGGCGGCTCGATCTCAACACCGATTGACTCGGCGAGCGCGTCGGTTAACCCTCGACGCAGAGTCGCATTCCATCCGAAGCCCGGAAACACTGGCTCCAGGTGGGCGGTCGGCCACTGCATAATCGTCGACAATCCCAACGGAGTCAGGAGCATCACCAATACCGTGTAGAAGGTGAGGGCTTGCCAGTCGATCGATTCGCCACTGATACTTTCGTAGTAAGCGATAGGCACCTTCAACGAGCCTGTTGGATAGAGCATGTTGCGCATCCGCATCACAGCGAGGTCGAGCATCGGGTCACCGATATGAGCCAGCTCCCAGTCAATCAGCGCCGTGAGACGCCCATCGTGGAACATGAATTGACCGGGGCCGGTATCCCCTTGAATAAAGCTGACCGGACGCTCGCTTCGAGGAACATTGTCATGCAACCACCAGAGCCCGAGCTCCAGAAGCGGCTCGGGACGAAGGTGGACCTTCCAACCATCCCAGTCTTGTTCCAGGTAGCCGAACTGGCCGCCGAATGCGACCTGTTCCGGTGTTGAGGGAACTGTCAACCCTGACAACGTCATTGAGCCGACATCTAGGCTGTGCAGGTGAGCCAGCTGCTCGATGTATTCGGACATCACCCGCCCGCGGGTAGTTTCGTCCGGTTCGCTCAAGAGCTCGTTTGTGCCGGCAACTCGCTCCATCAGAATGACGCGATGCTCTTCGTTGTAACCCAAGAATCGAGGCACCTTCAGTCCATGTCCTTGCAGAGCTTCGAGCACGCGTGCCTCGTGGGCTATATCGAAGTGTTGCTGAAACGTCGAGGCGGCAGCGATACCCCCGCGCTCTGAGCGCAGCAGGAACTGCGCCGAACCCTCCGGTCGGTTGACTGTCAGGAAGTGGTGCGGCCGCCATCGAACCTGCTGTTCGACATCGACAACCGCACCGCCACAAAGCTGCTCGGCCCACGATATGACCTCGTGCGGCAGAGTCATGACACCATCATCATCTGTGTGATCAACGTGCGAAGGTGCCGGTAAACATCGGTAGGTCCAGATGTGTCAGTACACCTTTGCGCGCGGCGACGACCGCCGGTATCGCGTTGACGCCGTGGGCACCTGTCATGAGCACATCAGGTTGCTTGGCGTCATAGGTGGTACCTGTATTGATGCGAGTCTCCATACACGGGTCTCCCTCGATTCGAATGCTCCAAGCCCCGTCACCATAAGGCCAGTCGGCCGGGGCGGCATCCTTGCCGAGCATCCACAGCATCTGGCTCTCGATCCGCAGTTGTCCTTTGCTAAAGGCGCGGACTCTTACCCGGACGGCACCGACCCGGCCGGGCTCGACTTTCGTGACAGGCGTAACGATAGGTTTGTCCACCGCGAAGCCTTCCCAGGCTGCGGTCGCATCATCAATCTCGAGCCCCATCGCTTCGGCGATCATCATGATGGACCCGAAGTACGCGAACTCCCGTGTGTGCTCGAACCCCAGCTCGAAGCTCATCTCCTCCGGAGTCTTGCCATAGCCAAGCGTAAGTAAGACCTGTTCCGATGTGTATCTGGACATATCGACCATCTCAGTCATGTAGATCGTGTCGATCTGCCGTGCGATCCGTCCTAGAACGATAGGCCAGACCTCCATCATGAAACCTGGATTTATGCCGGTGGCGTAGAAGGACACGCCGCCCTTCTCGCATGACGCGTTGAGGCGATTTTTCATGCCGTGGCGGTCCATGATGGACGGATATACAAGACCACTCAAGGCGGTCGAGCACACATTCTTACCGGACTCCAACAGTCGACATATCTGGTCGAGGGCCGCCGCTGGATCCAGGGTGTCGCCCAACGGATTGAACGACACCGCGTCGGCGTCGATCGCCAGGATCTCATCGAAGTCATCAGTCGCACGAACCCCGATGGGCGTGGCGCCGATGAGCTCACCAGCGTCCTTGCCAGCCTTTTCCGAGCTGAACACGAAGAGGCCTGCCAGTTCCATGTCAGATCGGCCAATGATGGTACGAAGACTGTGAGTACCAACTGCACCGGTGGCCACCTGAATCACTCTGAAAGGCTTCATGTGTCCCCTATGTCTCTATTGAACCAAAGATTCGGTCAAAGTATAACGGTGTGGAGCTGCCGTCAATGGGCGGCATCCTCTACTGCTACTTGCCGCCTTGGCCCCGGAGTGAGCTCGCGAGTAGGCGGAATCCTGCACTGTCGTCACGCTCTATCCATTGACCAAATGTTCGTTCACCACAGACCGTGACGACAAAACCGTGACTTCTTTGACGACAACTGGCCCGACGATTCGTCGTCAACTTGTTCGAACAGGACACCCATCGAGTCCAACGCGGGTGTTGATCTCGATGAGGCAGAAGAGTCGGCTATCGCTGAGGTGTTCGACATCCCGATCCCGGAAGACGTTTACCAATGGTGGTAGATAGCGGTCAACTGGTATCGGAATTGCAAGCATGGCGACCTCGAACGCCTTGACAGCGACTTGCGCCTTGCCGATATCCTCCGGCGTTGTAGCTGCCCTTGATGGCCGTTAGCGCCCCCGGATGCGCTGATTTCGGCAGCACAGCAAGCACATTGGCTTGTATTCGAGACCAATTACTTCGGCGCGCTCCGGGTCGCCAAGGCGTTCGCGCCGGTGCTTGCCGACAACGGCGGCGGAGCGCTGGTGGATATCAGTTCCGTCTTGGCCTGGGCGGGCGGCTTCGGCGGATACGGAGACTCGAAGGCGGCCATCTGGTCGCTGACCAACTCGCTGCGCATCGAGCTCGAGAAGCAGGGCACGCTGGTCACTTCGGCGCACCTGGCCTACACCGACACCGACATGACCACCGAGTTCGACGTGCCAAAGAACGACCCGCGAGACGTGGCACGACAGATTGTCGATGGCATCGAGCGTGGAGACGCGGAGGTGCTGGCCGACGACATGACCTGTTATATCAAAGCGGCGCTGTCAGGCCCGGTCGAGGGACTGCGCGCCGGGTAAAGCGGGCAGTCCGGGATGGGCCGTGTGTGGGACCGGCAGTAAACGGCCCCACACACGGCCGACGTGTTCGGAGGGCAACCGTGTTTGGATAACAGGATGGAACCCGAACCACCTGAGCGCATTATCAGCGCCACTCGCGCAATGTCTGCCAGCGCCGAGAGGATTTTCGATCTTATCGCCGACCCGTCCCTGCAGCCGAATTGGGACGGCAACAACAATCTCGCCTCGGCTGCCCCGGGGCAGCGTGTCCGCCAGGTCGGAGACGTCTTCAAAACGACGTTGACCGGAGGAGTAGTCCGGGAAAACCACGTCGTGGAATTTATCGAAGGCAGCCAGATCGCCTGGTGTCCTGCAGAACCTGGAAAGCAGCCGCCCGGACACCTGTGGCGCTGGCAGCTCGAGCCGATCAACTCCACACTCACCAACGTGACCCACACCTACGATTGGACGGCGCTGACCGACAGCAAGCGGCTGGCTAAGGCTCGCTCGACGACGCCCGAAATGCTGCGAGAGTCGATGGACCGGCTGGCTGTGCTGGCACAGTCTGCCGGAGGCTAGGGGCAGAAAGCCCGCTATTGCCGGGGATGGTCGAGCGTCATCGAGGTGCGGTGCTGAACGTGGCATCGGTGGCCGCGTTCGGTCCGTTGCCGGGCCAGGCGGCCTATGGCGCCGCCAAGGCGTTCGTGTTGTCCTACACCCATAGCCTGCGGGGTGAGCTGCGTGGCACCGGGGTCAGTCCGACGGCACTGTGCCCGGGACCGGTGGACACCGGATTTGGTGAAGCGGCAGGCTTCAGCAAGGAGGAAGCCGAATCGGCTCTGCCGCAGGTGATGTGGATTCCCTCGGAAAAGGTGGCGCGGGCCGGAATCGACGGACTGGCCGCCGGCAAGGCCGTCGTCGTGCAGGGTCGTGTCAACCGCGTTGCTGCAGCCTTTTTCCGGGTCACGCCTCCCGAGCGGCTGTTGCCGATCCTGATCCGCAACCACCCGGCTATCAAACGGGACTAGAAACGGGACTAGCAAACGGGACTAGCAGCGAGATCAGCTGGGGAACTAATGGTGCTAGGACTTATCCTTTTTACCGCGCACCCACTGAATCGTGCCGGAGTTCTTGACCCGCACGCTGGAAAAGCCGTTGTCTTCCAGGATGTCCCCGATTTCGTCCTCGTCGAAAATGTGAGCTCCGACATCGGGCAGCATCCGCCAGAACCGGGCAGTGCTTCCGGCGGTGGGGACCATCACGGCCAGCCTGCCGCCCGGTCGCAGCACCCGCGCCATTTCCGCCAGCGCCGCAGCAGGATTGGGAATCAGCTGTAGCGCGGTGAGTGAGACCACCGCGTCGACGGTATTGTCGCGCAGTGGAAGTCGTTGCGCGTCGGCCCGGATGAAACCAACGTCCGGTCCCGCTTCAGCGCGGACCGCACGTGCCAGCATCGGCTCTGAGATGTCGACGCCCAGCGCCAGTCCGTCGGGGCCCGCGGCGCGAGCGAGCGACGCGGTGACATTGCCCGGGCCCGAGCCGACGTCGAGCGCGGTTCCGCCGGACGGAATGTCCAACCACTCGACGGGGTGGTGCCACGCGCTGATCAGCCGACGCGAGAAGGCTTGGGCGTTGTCGTAGAGCATTGACCCGATCGGGGATGCCCACGCCGCCTGGATCGCACCGGTGTTTTTCGGGACGTCCTCGGCGCCGTCCGTATCCAAGGCCGCGTCCAGCAGATCGAGATAACCCTTGCTCGCGTCCGGATCCGCGGGTGGATCAGCGAGTAGGTCCAGCGCCCGGCGCAACGCCGGAGGCAGTGAAATGTGCGCGTCAGTCATGCGTACTCCTTCGATCAAATACCAAGCCGTACAAGAAAATCGAGGCGCACGGCCTTGGTTGCTTCAGCTCTGCCCCCACTTGGCAGCGTACGCCGCACCGCCCGCCGCCTCGACAATCGGAGAATGTGGGATTGGTTAACGCCTGGCGATCGGGTGAGCTAGCGGTCGGTTTGGCCGATCATCGGAACCAGATACCGTGCTGCGTACTCGCGCACGGCCACCGGATTCGAGGTGTCGAGGCGGTCGGTGGGAAAGACGATGATGCCCAGGGCGACGCGCAGCAGGATATCCGCGATATTGGCCCGGTCGCGCTCGGGGATGTCGGCGCCACATCGGTGCAGGTTGTGGACGATCCCGTCGGCGAATCGATCGATCGGAAAGGCGTGCGATCGGGAAAACAGGCCGAACAGTTCCGGCTCGCTGTCCACGATCCGGGAAAACAGCGGCGAGTCGTGGACGAGGCGGACTCCGAGGGCAAAAGCCTCGATTACGGCCTGTTGCGGATTGCAACCCGCCGTCGCCCGGTCCAGCCTGGCGAAGAAATTCTCAGCCTCGCGTTGCACCACATGTTCGAACAGGTCGTCCTTGGTGGGAAAGCGGCGGTAGATGGTGCTGCGGCTGACCCCGGCGCGAGTGGCGATGTCTTCAATATTGGCGCGGCGCACGCCGTAGGTCTCGAAGACTGCGCGGGCGGTGTCCAAGATGGTGCGATCGAGATCTGTGATGGCCTCGGCGGCTGCGGTCTTCATCGTCCTCGAATTAACTAGCTTGCTATCCTGATACAAAGATACCATTGTGTGTCATTGTGTCCTCATCGAGGTTGGAATGACCGCGCACAAGGTGCACCCGACGCGGCCGAGGGCTGCTAGCGGTTTCGAGACCGGTGTTCGGGAAGCCGAGCCTGTGTTGGTCGACGAGGCGCCTGCCGACGCCGCACGGCGACTCGGGCCCGACTCCCTGATATGGAAGTTCTACGGAGATCACCGCACTCAATTCTTCGGGTTCCAGCGTGTCGCGGGCGTCGAAAACTGCATTGAACAGCTCGCCCAGGGGGTTCTCGATCATTCGGTGATCTTCAGTGACACGTTGGGTCGGGCCAAGCGAACCGCACCGCCCTTGATGAACACCGTGTACTCCGACGATCCGCACCAGTGGGGCCGCACGGTGCGGGATTTCCACAAGCCCATCAAACGAACAATCAGTGACGGCTCGAGGTACCACGCGCTGAATCCGGAATTGTTCTACTGGGTGCATGCAACATTCGTCGACCAGGTGATCTACATAGCCGACATGTTCATCCGGCGGCTCTCCCGCGAAGAGAAGGAACAGATCTTCAACGAGGGCAGGATCTGGTACGGCCTTTACGGGGTTAGTGACCGTGCCCAGCCGCAGACCTACGACGATTTTGTCGCCTACTGGGGCGATATGTGCGAGCGCTTCGTTCCGCACAAGACCGTTCTCTACGGCACCGGCTACATCCGGAAAGGGATACCAGGCCCGAGTTGGCTTCCCAAGCCGGTCTGGAAGACCTTGTCTGCCCCACTCAACGCCTACACCCGACTGGTCCTTGTCGGCACCATGCCGGTGCAGATGCGCACAGTGTGTGAGCTGTCGTGGGATGCCAAGAAGGAGAAACGATTCCAGCGATTCGCGGCCGTGATGCGCGCGTTGAATCCGGTCTTCAACCGGCTGCCGCTCGGGATCGTCTACGCCCCATGGGCGGCCAAAGCATGGCGCCGCGCGGACGTCGACCCGCGCAGGCTCCACAATCACGCTTCATGACGCTGCGGCGGCGCGTGTGACGACATCTCGCAACCAGCGGCGGCTGGGGTAGTTGTCGAGCCGGGGTGCCAGACCGGCCGCGTTCGGTATGGTCTCAATGTGATCCGCGTCGCGCCGCTCGCTCCGCCGTGGAGCGAGGCAGATGCTGCCAGCATCAATAGCTGGGGCCATCCCGACCGCAGCTACGAACCACTACTTCTGGTGCGTTGCCTGCAACGCCATCCGGCGCTGGCCACCCGGCTGCGCAAGCTTGGCGAATCCCTTTATCTCTCAGCGCTTTTGCCGCCTCGGTCCAGGACGATCGCGATCCTGCGCATCTGCGCGCTTGTGGGCTGCGAGTACGAGTGGGGTGGGCAGGCCGCGTTCTGGGGTCCGATCGCGGGCGTCAGCGACGATGAATGCGACGTGCTGGTTACCGGTGGCAAAGATGCCTCAGACGACCCGGCGTGGAACCCGTCAGAACGGACGCTGATCGAGGCGGTCGATGAGCTGGAGCGCACCGGGTCGTGGTCGGAGGCCACCTGGGAGGCGCTCGGCCGCGACCTCGACGACGAACAACGAATCGAGTTGCTCACGGCCGTCGGCTGGTATCGCACGATCTGCACGCTGTGCAATGCCCTCGCGCTGCCGGTTGAAGGCTGGATGCGGCGCTGGCCCGGCTCAGCTCGCTGACCTGTCCCGGCGCAGACCCGGGTGGTGTTTGACCAGCAGCGGCAGCAGCAGTCGCCGCGGCATGAACTGAAACAGCCGGGTGCTGACCTGGCTGGGCAGCCCGGCGATCACAGTCCCGCGGTCACCGTCGAGCGCGTCGACCCCGGTGCGCGCCACATCGCGCGAGGCCATCCACAGGAACTTCGGGAACGCATCCGCGAAGGTCCGCTCGTCCATGCCGGCGCTCTTCACGAACTCGGTGCGCACCGGGCCTGGGCACAAAAGGGCGACCGTCACGCCGGTGCCGGCCAGTTCTGCGCGCACTCCCTCGGTGTAGTTCTTCACGAACGCCTTGGTGGCGGAGTAGCCGGCCTGACCGGGAAACGGGTGGTATCCGGCGGTGGACCCGACGTTGAGGATCGCGCCCCGCCCGCGGCCCACCATCTGCTGGACCGCACGGGTGGTCAGATCGATGACGGCCTCGACGTTGACCCGCACCTGGGCGATTTCGTCGGCGACAGGGGATTTCGCCACCGCCCCAATCGTGCCGATGCCGGCGTTGTTCACCAGGATGTCGACCGTCAGCCCGCGCCGATCGACCTCGTCGAAAAGGGCGGCGCGCGCCGCGGAATCCGCAACGTCGCAAGTGATCACCTCGACACGGACGCGGTCCGCGAGTTCGGCGGCCAGCTCACGCAGCCGATCCTCGCGGCGCGCGGCCAGCGTGACGCCGTGCCCGCGGTCGGCCAGTTCGCGGGCGATGTCCGCGCCGATGCCCGACGATGCCCCGGTCACGACGGCGGTACTGGTGGGTGATGGGTTCGGAAGGGCCACGTATTGAAACCTAGCGCGGCGCATCGGGCGGGTCGGTTAAGACCACGCATTCGCACAGAGTTCGCCGTGGAATTGACTAACGTTCAGGCACTGTATGTCCAGCGGGCCCCAAGCATCGTGGCGGACCAGTCCTGCATGCGCCAGGATCGATGAATGGCCAATATCGATTTTTCGTTGTTGGACGTCCCGAGATCGGCACCAGTTGACGACCCGGAGGCCTATCTGCGAGCCGCGATCGCCTGGCACTTCGGCGAAGACACGGGTTCGGCTTTCTGGTTGCGCACCGCCAAGACGCTGGACTTCGACCCGTTGACCGATATCAGGACCTTCGCGGATCTGCGTCTGTTTCCCAACCTCGTCAACGAGCTGCGGGAAATGCCGGTCGAGGACCTGATACCGCGTGGCTATGGCTCGCCGCCCCCGGTACCCCAGATATTCGAATCCGGCGGCACCACCGGCGCTCCGAAACGGACTGCGCAAATGCCGGATTGGATAGCACAAGTCGTCCAATGGCAAACGGAAGACTTCGCCACGGGCGGCTTTCTGCCCGGCCACGGTTTCTTGTGCCTGATGCCGAGCGGCCCACACGGTGTGGGCTATTTCTCCCGCTTGGTCTCCGAGCGACTCGGTTCGGTGTTTCACCCGATTGACATCGATCCCCGCTGGGTCAAAAAGATCGCTGCCCGCGATGCCGCCGCGGAAGTGGCGGCGTACGTCGACCACGTCATCGACCAGGCCGTGTTCATTTTGCAGACGCAGAATGTCGCGAATCTGCACGCCACTCCGCCGCTGCTCGAAGCGATCGCCCGCAACGACCGTGTGGTGGACCTGGTCAACGACAAGATCCGTTACCTGCTGCTCAGCGGGGCGCATGTAGATGCCGACACCCTCGACCTGCTGCGCGACATCTTCCCGGAAACGACGATCACCATGGCCTTCGGCAGCACCATGGTTCTTTCGCAGGCCGTCACCCGAACCATCGACGGCGAGTCGTTCGTCTTCGACCCGCGGACACCGTATGTGGTTTTTTGGGTGGTCGATCCCGACACCGGTGAACAAGTGCCGTATGGCCAGCTTGGTCAGGTGGTGATGAACCACATCAGCAAGGGCATGTTCGTCCCGAACAATCTCGAACGCGACATGGCGATCCGGATACCCGGTCCTGCAGGGCAATTCAGCGACTCGGTCAGTGCGGTCCGGCCGGTGGCCACCTTCGAGGGCGAGGTCGTCATCGAGGGCGTGTACTGACCGTGGCACGCGAACGGGCGAGTGTAACGGCCGATCTTGTATATATCGATGCGCTCGGACCGCAGGGAGAGTTCCGAACCCGCAATCGTGAAGTGATCATGAGTACGGCCGGTGTGCCGGTCGCCGAGTTGAGTCTGGTGCCGCCGCTGTATGTATCGAGAACGATAGGCGCGCAACGCAAAGCCAAGCCTCTGTCCGCGACGGATCGCGAGTTGGCTCTGGTTAATGCCGCTGAAGTCTTCGCGACCGCGGTCATCGGCGGGCTGGACTTCGACACATATGTCGAGCTGGCCAGTCGGATTTCGGGGCTACCTATCGCGGTCACCCGCGCCGGGGCGCGCGGCGTCGCTGATGCTGTCGCAACGGCATTCGATGCGGTGCGTCCGGCTCGGCCGGTGGGTGCTGCGCTCGATTGGCGCGAGGAACGCACCCGCAGCGGTAGCGCGGTGTGGGCCCGTCGCGGAGAAGTGTTCGCGGTGCATGCCGCCGGGAATGGCCCAGGCGTGCACGGCCTCTGGCCTCAGGCGCTCGCGCTGGGCTATCGGGTGGCGGTGCGCCCATCACGCCGCGAGCCCCTAACCGCACACCGGCTGGTGAATGCATTGCGTCGGTCCGGATTTCGTCCCGAGGACGCCGTATTTCTGCCTACCGACCATGGCGGAGCCGACGAAATCATCCGGTCGGCCGATCTGGCCATGGTGTATGGCGGGCAGGACGTCGTGGACAAATACGCCAACGATCCGGCCGTGACGGTGAATGGACCGGGCCGCACCAAGATCCTGATCACCGCCGACCGCGATTGGCGCGATTACATCGACCTCATCGTGGACTCGATCGCCAACCTGGGCGGCATGGCCTGTGTCAACACGACCGCAGTTCTCTACGAGGGCGATCCGGTGCCGCTGGCTCACGCGATCACCGAGCGACTGGCGACGATTGAGCCGCTGCCAAGCGAGGACGAGCGCGCGATCCTGCCCACCCAACCCGTCGATAAGGCGCAGGCTCTGGCGCACTATCTGGCAACCAATGCTGCGGGGACGACCCCGCTGCTGGCCGCCGATCAGGTGGTGGCTGCCTTGGGCGGCGGCTATGCCGCGCTGCGGCCGGCCGTCCACGTGCTGGCCGAGCCCGGCTCCGGCAAGCTCACTGACAAGCTCAACATCGAACTGCCCTTTCCGTGCGTGTGGGTGTCGCCGTGGTCTCGTGACGACGGCGTTGCACCACTGCGGAATTCGTTGGTCGTCACGGCGATCACGGGTGACGAAGAGCTGATCGACGATCTGCTCGCCGAGCCGACGGTCACCAACGTCTACGCAGGCAACCACCCGACCTACTACTCGGCGCCCGAGATTCCGCACGACGGTTTCCTGGCCGACGTCCTGATGCGCAACAAGGGCTTCATCGGCGGGCGAGCGGCCGTAGGCCAGTATCGCTCGTGAGCTCCAAGCGCGTGCCTGCCGAGGCAGACATCCCCGATACCGGCGTTGCTCCGCGAGCCGCCGTCGGCATGACGATGGCCGAGCGGTACGAGTGGCATCGGGCCTATCTGCGCCGCCACCGCGTGTCGAGGCGCGACTTCCTGTATGGGTCCGCGGCCGCGGCGGCGGTAGCGGCGCTGGGCGTGTCACCGTTCGGTCCCCGCGCATACGCGCAGGATGCCCCCCTGACCCTGGCCAATCGCCGGGTCGGCTACGGTGGCGACGCCGCCAGCCAGCTGCGGCTGGCCGCGCAGCTATCCCGAAACCCCGGCGACGCCAAGGTCTATCTCGATCACGGTCCGACACCGGCGTTGGGAGCGACGGTGCAGGCTGAGATCCGCAACCTGATAACCCAGATCCCGGACAGCCGCGGCGGGGTGCTGGCGGCCGAGCAGTTTTACGCGCACGCTCCGGTGGAGGGTCTGCCCGGTCGTGCGCCGCTGTTCTACCAGTGGCGCACCGCGGACGGCTACATCAGCGACGTCCGCTCCGCCGCGACCGCGATGCCTAGTGCGCGGGCGGCATTGGCCCCGTTCCGGTTCACGATGATGGGAGACCAGGGCACCGACGACACGCCGGTGCTGCCGCCCGGATTAGCGCCCGGCGTCTACGACGACAGCTACTACAAACCCGACAACGAGGCTGCGGTGCCGCACACCGCCAACGTGCTCAGCCAAATCATCGGGTCGCGCCCCGACTTCCACGTGCTCGCCGGTGACATCGCTTATGCTGACCCGTCCGGTCTCGGCAAGCCGGCGACGTTCGATCCCTCGGCGACCCAGCCGCCGACCGGTCTCGACAAGTTCAACCCCTTCGTGTGGGACGTGTACCTGGGCTCCATCGAAGCCAGCGCCTCGACCACCCCGTGGATGTTTGCCACTGGCAACCACGACATGGAAGCCGCCTACCCCACCCACGGCTACGGCGGCCATGTGGCGCGGCTGGACTTTCCCGGCAATGGGCCCACCCCGTGCCCGTCGGTGTACTCGTTCGTCTACGGCAACCTCGCCGTGCTGTCCCTGGACGCCAACGATGTCAGCTACGAGATCACCGCGAACACTGGTTATTCGGGCGGCGCCCAAAACGGCTGGGTGGAGCGGACTTTAGCCGCGCACCGCGCCAACCCCGACATCGACTTCATCGTCTGCTTCTTCCACCACTGCGCCTACTCCACCACCAAGCAACACGCCAGCGACGGCGGCGTACGCACGGCCTGGTCCGACCTGTTCGATCGTCACCAGGTCGATCTGGTGCTGCAGGGCCACAACCACGTCTTTGAACGCACCGACCCGATGCGCGCGGGCAAGCCCACCACGGTCGCCGCAGACAATGCGGTCGTCTACCCCGAAACCGACGGCATCGTCTACTACACCGTCGGATCCGCAGGGCGCCCACGATACGAGTTTCAGCCTGGTGAACTGGAAAGCTACCGCGGCAATGCACTTCCGGACACCTTCGTCCCCAACAGCTACGTATGGACCGCCCAGGGCGGCAGACAACCCGAGGCGGTCGGCTGGTCGCGGGTCCGGTTTCGTGACTACGCCTTCGTTCGCGTCGACGTGCGGCCGGGGTTCTTCGTCAGCGAGATGGATGTCGTGGCCGTCGACGAGTACGGCCGAGAATTCGACAAACTCACCTTTCGGCGCCAGGTCCGCAGCTGAGGCTCGGAGGTGTTCCGCGTCACCTCGGCGCCCATTCGGGCAGCTGTGCGGCCTGGTAGCGGTAGTTTAAGGATCAAGGGCGTTGAAAACAGCGCGGCACCAGGACTTGGCGTGCCATTTCAGTGAATGCGACGAATGTGAACGTGATAGCACGGGCCTTCAATACGGCCTTCAGCGCGGCCTTGAAAGAGGCCTCAGATCGATTGGCCAACCCGCCGCGGGTTTCGGACCCCGACAAGCTGCGCGGGGCCGTGGCAGGCAAGACCGTGCTGGTGACCGGGGCGTCCTATGGAATCGGCGAGGCGACGGCCCGCAGATTGGCTGCGGCGGGAGCGACCGCGCTGGTTGTGGCCCGATCCGCTGAACGCCTCGACGAGCTGGCCGCTTCCATCAATGCGGGCGGTGGACACGCGTTCGCCTACCCGACAGATCTCACCGACGAGACTGCCGTCACCGTGCTGACCAAGCAGATCACCGAGAACCACGGCCCGCTGGACATCGTGGTGAGCAATGCCGGTAAGTCGTTGCGACGGTCACTGCATAACCAGTACGACCGGCCCCATGATTTTCAGCGCACCATCGACATCAACTACTTGGGGCCGATCTGGCTGCTACTCGGCTTGCTGCCGGCCATGCGCGAAAACGGCGGCGGCCACATCGTGAACGTGTCGAGCGTGGGCGTGCGGGTGGCGCCCGGTCCCCAGTGGGGTGCCTACCAGGCGTCAAAGGGGGCGTTCGATCGCTGGCTGCGCAGCGTGGCACCGGAACTGCATGACGACGGCGTGCACGTTACGTCGGTTTACTTCGCGCTGGTTCATACCCGGATGATCCAGCCCACGCCGATACTGGGGCGCCTTCCCGGTTTGTCCCCCGAGGAGGCCGCCGACGTGATCGCCAAAGCGATCATTGAACGGCCCCGCATCAGTGAGCCGCCCTGGGTGTGGCCGGCCGAGTTGGCCTCCGTGCTGCTGGCCGGACCAGCCGACCGTACGGCCCGGTTGTGGCACCGCTGGTTGTTCTCAGAGTCCAACACCAAAAGGGACCAACGATGACCGAGGGACTCGTGGCTACGGCCGCTCGGGCAATGGTGTCTTCCGGACTGCTCAGTCCGCCAAGCCCTTTGACGTCGTTGCGGCTCGCTCGTGAGTTGTATCGAAGTGGCGCAAACCTTTACGCGCCGCTCGCCATCGCGGCCGCTCGATGGCCGCACCGGACCGCGATCATCGACGACGACGGCGCGTTAAGCTACCGCGAACTGCAGGTCGAGACCGAAGCGCTGGCTCGCGAGCTGTCCGGCCATGGCGTTGGAACTGGACACGCGGTGGGAATCATGTGTCGCAATGGACGCAACTTTGTTGCCGCGGTGTTCGCCACCGGACTGGTCGGTGCCGACATAGTTCCCGTGAACACGGACTTTCGCAGCACTGCACTGGCAAGCGCGCTGAGCACCCATCAGATCAGAACGATGTTCGCGGACTCAGAATTTTCCGAACAGATCCGGGATGCAGGTGGGTCTGTCACGGTGATCGATCCTGCGGACATCGAGCCCCAACCGAGTGATCCGCGGCCGAAGGTCGCGGCGCCGGGCCGAATCGTTCTGCTGACTTCCGGCACGACCGGCGTACCCAAGGGCGTGGCGCGCTCACCACGACTGAGCTTGGGAGTGGGTGTCGGCGTGACGCTGCTCGAGCGGACTCGACTAAGTGTCGGGTCGAGAATTGCCTTGGCCGCACCAATGTTTCACGGATTTGGCCTCGGTGCACTGATTCTCGCCATCAGCCTGGGGGGCACGATCATGACCCACCGGCGCTTTGACGCAGAGACCACCCTCGCGCGGGCGTCGCTGCAGCGCGCCGACGCGCTGACCGTAGTCCCCATCATGTTGGCACGCATCATGGAATTGCCGCGGCAGGTGCGGGCGCGAAACCCAGTACCCTCGCTGCGGGTGGTGATATCCAGCGGCGACCGGCTCGATCCCAGCTTGGTTCGACGGTTCATGGGCGCATACGGTGACATTCTCTACAACGCCTACGGTGCAACGGAAGTCGGGATCGGTGCACTGGCAACGCCGGCCGAGCTGCGGCACGCACCCGAAACGGTCGGCAGACCGGTCGCAGGATGCCCGGTGCGGATATTCAGCAGAAACGGCAGGCCTGTCGGACCGCGGGTGACCGGGCGCATCTTCATCGGCGGTGAGCTGACCACCGACGGCGACACGGGCGGCGACGCCAAAGTCGTCATAGACCAGATGACCAGCACCGGTGACATGGGCTATCTCGACAATATGGGCCGGCTGTATATCGTTGGCCGCGAGGACGACATGATCGTCTCAGGCGGTGAGAACGTCTATCCGCGCGCGCTGGAAAACGCGCTCGCCGAGCGCCCCGACATTGCCGAGAACGCGGTCGTCGGCGTCCCCGACGAGCAGTTCGGGCGACGACTGGCCGCGTTCATCGTCCCACGGGTGGGCAACGACGTCGACGTATCGGCGTTGCGCGAGTACTTGAAGGGCAAGGTCTCTCGCTTCGAGCAGCCCAGAGACATCCACGTCGTCAGCAGCATTCCGCGCAATTCCGCCGGTAAGGTGCTGCGCAAGGAGCTGACCAGCTGAGAGTGTTTGAGGCCGAACAGTGTGTGACCGGGGTCGCGAGACAGCGAGATAAATCGCGAGTGGTGTTCTGATCAAGCGGATTGTGATCCTTCTATAGGAATCCCCAGTCGCATACCGTTCCCGAATGACATCGAACGTGGGAAGCATCCCGACCCAGGTGCCCCGAGCCCTACCTGCGACTTTCAAACAGGCACTATTCGTTGCCGTGACGGCCGGAGTGGGCTATGGCTTCGACTCTTACGCGGTGAACATCTACGGCCTTGTGCTGCCGGAAATCAAGAAGACGTTGCACATCACCGACGCCGAAGCCGGGTATATAGGCTCAATCTTCCTGCTCGGCTACACCATCGGCACCATCGGGTTCGGATACGCCGCTGACAGGTGGGGGCGCAAAACGACACTCGGGGCGTCGATCCTGCTCTACGGCATAACTACCGCGCTGGCCGGACTCACGACGAACATCGCTGCCTTCACGGGGCTCCGCTTCCTCACTGGTGTGGGCGGCGCCGGCGAACTCGCGGTCGGCGCGCCCTACACTGCTGAAGTTTGGCCTGCGAAGACCCGCGCCATCGGCGTCGGCGGCGTGATCTTCTCCCTGTTCTCACTGGGCTACGTTCTCGCCGCAGCCGTCGCGCTGGCCCTGGTCCCGCACTTCGGCTGGCAATCAGCGTTCCTCGTGGCGATTGTCCCGGCCATCATCTTGTTCCTTGTCCGCCGAGGTATCACGGAGTCGCACCGCTACACCGACGTGCAGGCGAAAGTAGCGAGCGGGGCCACGAAGCCCCAGCTGTGGCGACTCCCTGGCGTGCGGCGACGCCTCATCGTCGGCTGGCTCATCTACACCGCCAACGCAGTTGGTTACTGGGGCGTGACAGTCTTTCTGACGACATACATCGTGAAGAGGTTTCACGCATCCCCAATCGACGCGATCCGCTACGCGCTTGTGTTCTTCGTGCTGCAATTCGTCTTCGTCTTCATAGGGACCGCGCTCGCAGACTGGATAGGCCGACGCCCCTCGGCGATCCTCGCCGCACTCATTGAGTTCGCCTCAACAGTCCTGGCCGCCACTTCCCATTCGTTAGACAGATACCTCGTCTTCGGCGCGATCGCCATTGCCACCCTCGGCTGGCTTTGGGGCGTTGGCGACACCTATATCTCCGAGCTATTCCCAACCGTGTTGCGCGGTACCGGTTTCGGAATCGCAGTTGGCGGCGGCCGCGTCGTGTCGATCGCGGCTCCGACCGTCATCGGCTGGGGTATCACGCATTATGGGCTAGAGACGCCGTACCTGGCGCTCGCCGGCCTCTGGGCGTTGACGGTGGTCGGCTACCTGCTAGGGCCGGAGACGAAGGGCAAAGAACTCGAAGACTTGGCTGACGAGGCGCTCACGGAAGACCTCGTACCGGTCAACAGCAAAAATTAATACGGCCCGCGGCCAGTTACGACGGCGGCGGAATGCTGCGTTTGGCCATGAGCGTGTCGAGTGGAAGCTCAATCCCACCCTGGGGCGTCACGGAGCCGACTGTCTTGGCTAGCCAATTGGGCGCCAGCGCGGAGAACGCGGTGGCCCCCGCTGTGGACCCCAGCACGCCCGCCCAGGCGACCGGTCCCAGCGGTGTGCATCCAAAGAACTGGCTGATAACCGGGGTTTGCACGATGCCGACCAGCACGCCCGCGCTGCCCAGCGCGGTCGCCACGACGAGCGGGCTGCGACGGCGCGTCAGCAGCGTTTGCGCCAGCTGTGTCGTCACCAACGCGGTCAAACCCATTGTCGACGTGCGGCGTTCGGTGCCCGGCGTCCAGCGCCCGATACCCCAGGCCGCCGTCGCCCCGGCGGCCGTGACGACGCCGCGAGTGACGATCTGACGCATCAGCGGGGCATCGAGCGAGGGCGTCGGCCCTGTTAGTATCGCGCGTTGATCTTCGCGCCGTGCCTCTTCGGCCTCTTCATCGGTTGTGTACTCGGCCTCGTCGGGTTCGACATATTGCGAAGTGACCGCTACGGCCAGCGCGGGGAACATATCGGTGAGCAGGTTTACCAGCAGCAGCTGGCGGGTCCCCACTGGCGCCCGCCCCGACCCGAATGCCGTCCCGATGATCGTGAAGAGCACTTCGCCTACATTGCCGCCGACCAGGATCGTGACCGCATCGCGGACCCCGGCCCACATGCTGCGACCCTCGACCAGCGCGTCCAGTAACACGCCCAGATCGTCGTCGGTCAACACGATGTCGGCAGCCCCTCGGGCGGCCGACGAACCGCGACCGCTCACCCCGATGCCCACGTCGGCCATCCGGATCGCGGCGGCGTCATTGGCGCCGTCGCCGACCATCGCGGTCACTCGTCCGCAGCGCTGTAGCGCCGCCACAATCTGCACCTTTTGTTCGGGGCTGACGCGGGCGAAGACCGCAACGTCGGCAACGAGTTTGGCGCTCGCGTCTTCGTCGAGTCCGGCGAGCTCGGCGCCGGTCACGACTCGCGAGTCCATGGGCAGACCCAACTGGCGAGCGATCGCCCGCGCGGTGACGGGGTGGTCGCCGGTGATCAGCACGACGTTG
The DNA here is from genome assembly GCA_963762625.1 of uncultured Actinomycetota bacterium. Classification (GTDB taxonomy): domain Bacteria; phylum Actinomycetota; class Actinomycetes; order Mycobacteriales; family Mycobacteriaceae; genus Mycobacterium. The sequence continues at coordinate 1,019,643 of CAVXLB010000003.1, read as the reverse complement.
CGGTCGGCGTCCACCAACGCTTCGATCAGCGGGCGAGATGACGCCCTCGCGGTATCCGCCAAACCGACGTAGCCCAGCAATTCCAAATCGTGCGCCGCGGCGTCCACCGCATCCGCGTCGGTGTCGTCATCGTCTTCTGTGTCGTGAACCCAGCCGCGCCGTGCGACTGCCAACACCCGCAACCCTTGTTCGGCAAGGCTGTGTACCAACGACTCCGCATGTTCAGGGTCGGCGTCGGGATCGGCGAACCGGCAGCGCGGCAGCACCACCTCAGGAGCACCTTTGAGCATCAGAATCGGTGCTGCGGGGTCGGAGCTCATCGTGCCTATCGCGGCGGCGAAGCCACGACTTGACTCGAACGGCACCTCCGCGAGCGTCGTCCATTCCGAATCGCCCTGGCTGTCAAGCGAACTTGCAGCTGTCAGGATGGCTTCGTCGGTGGCGTGCGCATGGCCCTGCCCGTCTTGGGGTTGCGAGGATGCCCACGCGGCTGCCCGAAGTACGGCGGCGGACTCTGGATCGGTCCTGTCTGGGAAGGGTGCCTCTGGGGTAGCCGCACCTGTTACGGCACACACGACACGCAACCGGTTCTCGGTGAGAGTGCCAGTCTTATCGAAACATACGGTATCGACCCGGCCAAGCGCTTCGATGGTGCGCGGCGCGCGGACCAATGCTCCCCGTGCCGTCAGACGCTGGGCGGCGGAAAGTTGAGACATCGTGGCCACCAACGGCAGTCCCTCTGGGACTGCGGCCACTGCAATTGCGACGCCGTCGGCAACCGCCTGGCGCAGCGTAGCGTGCCGCAGCAACGCCAAACCGGACACCGCCGCACCACCGGCCAGGGTCAGTGGAAGCACCTTGCTGGTCAGCTCGTGTAGCCGGGCCTGCACACCGGCCGCCGTCTCGACGTTGGCGACCGCCGCGATCGCGCGCTGCGCGGCGGTCCCGACCCCAGTGGCCACCACGATCGCACGGGCATGGCCGGCGACGATTGTGCTGCCCTCGAACAGCATGCTGGCTCGATCGGCGTCGTTGACGGCGACGGGTTCCACCTGCTTGTCCACCGGCAGCGACTCACCGGTGAGCAAGGACTCGTCGACCTCGAGGTCCTCGGCCACTAACAGTCGAGCGTCGGCCGGTACGACTTCCGGTGCGGCCAGGTCGATGACATCGCCAGGCCGCAGGGACTTCGCGGACACCGTCACGGTGCGGGTGGCGTGTTGAGCGGCGTCCAGCCGGCGTCGCGTCCTTGCCACGGCTGGGACAACAACCCGGCGCACTAGCTGGTCCTGCTCGGCGAACAGCTCGGCGGCCGCCGCTTCAGCCCGTAACCGTTGCGCCCCACCGATTATCGCATTGGCGGTCATCACGCCCGCGACCAGAAGCGCGTCGATATTGCTGCCGACGATCGCCGACGCGGCGGCCCCGACGGCCAGGATCGGCGTCAGCGGATCGGCGAGTTCGGCTCGCGTAGCAATCGCGAGCCGTGCAGCGTTTTGTGCCGGCCCGCGCAGCGGCTCCAGCACCGGTGTGTAAGCCAGGTCGTCCAGACGGCTCCGCCACGACGACCTACCGGACTCGACAGCGAGCGGTCGTGCACCGCCGGCCAACCGCGAGTAAACGATCTCTGGGTCCAGCGCATGCCAAGCGGTCAGAGGCTGCGGCGTGGGGTCCGGTAGCCGCAGCACCCGGCTGGCCGAGAACGTTCCCGACACCAAAGCCGTGGTGGCGGCGGCGTTGACCGGGTTGAGCCAGCGGCGGAAGCTGGCCGGACTGGTAGTTGTGCCCTCCTCGCCGGTGACCAGCAGCAGCCCGGCCAGCGTGGTGCCGCCCTGGGCAAGGTGCACGGCCGATTCGCTGGCCGACCGGGCTACCGGAATCGCCGACAGAATCCGGACCGCATCAGCAAGGTCGGTGCCGGTGATGATGTCTGCGGTCCACGGTGTAGCCGCGCGTGGATCATCAAGGGCCACACCGACATCAGCGATCGCCAGGGCGGCCAGCGTGTCGGTGGATGCGAAGTCGCGGTGCAACGCGGTGATCAGCAACACGGGTCCGCGATCCGCCCGCAGCTCGCGAACCACCTTCAGTAGTGGCGTGCCCGGAGGATGCGTCGCGGCAACGCTGGCAGTGAGGTCCTCGGTGCCAGCGACATGGCGTAACACCACGCGCGCCCCGGTTCGGTTGGCGGTCTGGAACAGCGGGATCGCGTAGGGGTCGACCTCCCACCCGACGTCGACACTGCCCACGCATTCGCCGTCGACCATCAGGTCGGCGTGTTCGAGGCCCTGCGCGGGCGCCGCCGACGGCCCTTGAGACGGGGCCCACTTCAGCCGCGCCCCGGTCGCCGGCAACTCATCCGGGTCGGGCTCGGGTGCCTCCTCACCGTGCAGCAGCGCATCGGCAACCTCATATACCCGGTCGTCGTCCCAGCCGGGTGCGTCACCGCGTGAATGCAAGACGGCGCGGTGATCCCCGCGCAGCGCAGCGCCGTCGATAACGACCACCTTCACCCGGTCCAGGCGGCGCAGAGCGCCAGGGTCGAGGACGAGTTGCCCGGCATTTGCCAGGCCGCGGCCTAACACCGCAGCGAACGCCTGCCGGCCCAAATGCGCCGCCTTCGGCACACCGGCAAGAACCGCCTCTGCAGCCTCCGTAGCTCCACCTCCGGCTAGCAACGCACCGGCCGCGGCGATCAACACCCCGTTGGCGGCCTGACCCACGTATTCCTCGACCGGACCTGCGACCGCGCCCTTGGCGGTATCGATTGCACCGTCGATTGCCCCATCGACCACGACGTGGGAAGCCTCGCCCGCCGCCGCGACAAATGAGTCGTGCCGCGGCGCCTGAGAACCTGCCGTGGACGAGATGACCGGCACCACCGGAGCTTGGGGGCGGTTGGGCGAGGCGAGTTCGGGCTCGCGGGATCGCCACCTCTGGCGATGAGCCGCCGCCTCGGTGACCTCGAGCCCACGCTGAGCCAGGTCCAGCAGAGGTGTGCCCGCCGATTGGGTCAGCCCGTAGGCCATCGCGGTCGTAGCGGTGAGCGCTAGGTCTGTGCCGACCCGACCCAGTCGCGCCTCCAGCACCGACACCACCCGCGGTTGATATTTAAGCAGCGCCGCTGCGGCTCGCGCGCTTTTCGGTGCCATCGGAAGCCGGGTGACCCACCCGGTCACGGCGGCGCCGATCGCCACCACGTCGATGGCCGCAGCGGTCATCGGCACCAGTATCCCCAACGGGTTACCTGGGTCGGCGAATGGCGCAGACCGGGGCGCGGACGTCGTCTCCGACTCTCGGAGGTCGGCAGCCACAGCAATCACCGTCTCGCGCACCTCGTCCAAGACGGCGTCGTTGTCCGCGTCGTCTTCGAGTTCGACCACCAGTCGGCCCAACGATCCCTCGATATGGGCCTTTGCCACTCCCGGGATCCGGCGGATCGGCTCTTCTACTACCGCCGCGTAGTCGTGCCAGCGGGGGAACGGCAGCAACGGGTCCAGGTCCAGATGAACCCGCCGGCCACTCTGCCAACGCACTGGCGCGGTGCCCTCAACAGACCCGTTGGGTGAAGTGTTTATCCCGAGCGCTCGGCCGGTCGAGTTGGCGACCGCCTCCACCGCAGGGCCGGCCAGCTCGACTACCGGGCTGGCGAACAGCTGCACCGCGCCCACGGCGCCGGCCGCACTGGCCACGCCGGCTCGCACCACCTGCGCGGCTCCACCGGTCACGCCAGCGACCACGCTGGCAACACCGGGAATCTTCATTCAGTCACCCTTCGACTACGTCTGCCGCGCCTAATACTCCTGGGGCGTTACGGAACTGTCCACATGTGGCCCGAGCTGAGCCGTGCGACGACATTGGCGAATGTGGTGGTCCCGGATTCCCCTCACTCACCAGGAGTGCAACCGCTTGCCTGTTAAGAAGCCTACCGGCTTGATGGCAAGCCGAACACGCTGAACAGGGTCGCGTCGAGAAAGACGGTGATCGCCGCGATCCCGGTGGCGCCCGGTGTGAGCACCTGGATGGAATGCGCCCGCATGACCAGGTCGGCGGTGCGCCGGTATTCGGCGACCGCGGGTTGCCCGTTCGCGGCCGTCGGAATCAGCACCACCTCGCCCGGCGTGGCGAAGGCGCGCGCGGCAAGGAACCGCACTACCGTGTCGCGGCCGCTGAACCAGACCGGCAGCGGCGGCATTTCGAGCTTGACGTCGGTCTGCAGCAGCTCGGTCAGTGCTGCCATGTCCGCGTTTTCGAACGCCGCGCAATAGCGGTCGAGCAATTCCCGGCGCTGTGCGTCGTCGGGCTCCGTCACGTCTTGTTCGGCGGGGGCGATCTCTGCGAGGTGTGCCCTGGCCCGCTGCAGCGAGCTGTTGACCGCGGCGGGTGTGGTCGCCAGGAGCTCGGCGACCTCCGCGGCGCTGAACTGCACGACGTCGCGCAGGATCAACACGGCTCGCTGCCGCGTCGGAAGCTCCTGCAGTGCAGTCATCACGGCCAGCCGGACGCTTTCCCGGCCGGCGAATGCCGTTTCGGGTGTGAACGTGTCGGGCAGTGGTTCAAGCCACTCGTGGCTGCCGGCGGTTCCCTCCACACCGGCACCCGGATCGCTTGAGGCGTCGCCAAGGCCGGCCGGCAGCACCCGCCGGGCGCGGCTCTCCAGCGCACGCAGGCAGGCATTTGTGGCGATCCGATACAGCCAGGTCCGCAGTGCGGCGCGTTCCTCGAAGGACTGGTAGCCACGCCAGCCACTCAAGTACGTCTCTTGGACGAGATCCTCGGCGTCATGCACCGAACCGAGCATGCGGTAGCAGTGTGCGATCAGCTCGGCACGAAACGGCGCCGCAAGCTCAATGAAGTCCTCCTGAGCCTGCATGCTCGGGCTCCTATCTGGGCAGGGAACGAACGCTTCATCTGTATAGAGCCAACCTGGCGCTGAAATTCATCGGTCGGCGGCGATGAATCTCGCCGTCGCGCCGTATCTGAATTAGTAGAACCGATCCGCACACCTGAAAGTGAGTATGAGCATGAATGCATCCATCCACGCCGACGGCCTCGTCGGAACTAGGACGATTGAAAACACGAAAGCAATCGTGACCGGGGCCGGCCGGGGCTTTGGCCGCGCCGTCGCCGCCGCATTGGTTGCGGCCGGAGTCCACGTCATCGGTGTCGCGCGCACCGGTGCGCAGCTCAATGAGGTCGCCGACGAGCTGGGCGACAGCTTCACTCCGGTGGTTGCCGACGCCGCCGACCCGGCAACGGCGGGCCGGCTAATCGGGGAGTACCGGCCGCGCACATTGGTGCTGTGCGCGGGGGCGGCTCCGCTGATGAGCCCGCTGCAGGAGCAAACCTGGGATAGCTTCAGCCTTAATTGGAACGTGGACGTCGCGCAGGCGTTTCACTGGACGCGATTCGCGCTGCAGCACCCGCTGCCGCCGGGTAGTTCGGTGATCGCGATGTCCAGCGGCGCCGCGCTCAACGGGTCACCGCTGAGTGGCGGATATGCGGGCGCGAAGGCCGCCGTCAAGTTCATTTCCAGCTACGCCGCCGGTGAATCGCAACGGGCCGGGTTGGGTATCCGTTTCGTGTCCGTGCTCCCGCGGCTGACGCCGGCCACCGAACTGGGCGGCAAAGCCGTGGCAGCCTACGCCGAGCGGCAAGGGGTCGACGTTGAAACCTTCGTGCAATCCACGGGTCCGCTACTCGACGCAGAACAGGTCGGCAAGTCCGTGTTGGAGATCGCCACCGGCGCCGCGGGGGACCACGGCGCATATCTACTCGCGTCTTCTGGCCTGTCTGCACTGGGCTGAACTGACTGAAACCGAAAAGCGACTGAAACCGAAAGGCGGACTTAACAAATGGACATGCCACCGATCGTGTCGGAGCAAGAGTGGACGGCCGCATACCAAAAGCTGCTGTTAAAGGAAAAGGAGTTGACTCGGGCACGGGACGCGCTGGCTGCCCAGCGTCGGCGGATGCCCTGGCTGGCCGTGGATGAGGACTACGAGTTCGAAGGCCCCGAAGGCAAGGTGAACCTGCTGGGGCTGTTTCAGGGGCGCCGCCAGCTGGTTGTCTACCGCGCCTTCTTCGAGCCCGGCGTGCACGGCTGGCCCGATCATGCCTGCCCGGGCTGCTCAATGATTGGCGACCACATCGGCAACCTCGCGCACCTGAACGCCCGCGACACCACGCTGGTTTTCGCCACGCCATCGCCGCAGGCCGACATCGAGCGCCTGAAGGCGCGGATGGGCTGGGAGATGCCTTGGTACACGATCACCGACGGCTTCGGGACCGACTTTCAAGCCGATTTCGGCGTGGACGAATGGCACGGGACCAACGCGTTCATCCACAACGGCGACCGTGTCTTCCGCACCTACTTCATCAATAACCGCGGCGACGAGGCACTGGGAACGACCTGGAGCTTCCTGGACATGACGGCGCTGGGGCGCCAAGAGGTATGGGAGGACTCGCCGGAGGGTTATCCGCAGAGTGCGCCCTACGAGTGGTGGGCCTGGCACGACGAATACGGCGAGCATGAACCGTCGCGCTGGTTCGGCGAGCCCGACCCGAACGATCCCAACGACCAACGACCCGCGTTGAGCGGACGCAAAAAGGAGTGATCCGAATTGCGTCTACAGAAACCGGTGGTTTGACCTGCCGACGTGGTAACCGGTCGGGAAAGACTTCTCGATAACCCGGAGCTGATGGTCCACTCTGGACTCGAGTTCGAGGACCACGCAGCTATCGCCGACGGTCTTCGATTCGAGAACTGTGTACCGCTGACCGCCATCGGTGATGGGGTCGCCTGAATGCAATGTTTCGACGGGCACCAATTCCGGGTTTCCGCGTGACTCCACCCATGACACGTTAGGTCAAGTCGGCGGGTCAGGGAATACTCCGGGATTCTGGGCTACCCGTTGTTGGCCCCGCGCTGCTTGAAGAACACGCTGACGTGAGAGATCAACCCGTCGTCGCGCTGCTCGAAGAGGATGCATTCGGGCCATTCGGCCGGTGCCCCGTCGATTTCGAAGGCCTCGGTCAACTCCACGTATGACACCCGGGTGTCAACATGCGAGACCCGCCGCACCTCAAGCCGATGACCTTTCAGTTGGGTGAGAACCTTGCGAAGGTAGGCGACGTAATGTTCCTTGCCTTCGACGACGTCGCAGAACGGGCCCTCGCGAACCAAGCCCTCGTCGGCAATGGTGGTCGCCAATCCATCCCAATCGTGCTCGGCCAGGCACTGCAGATATCGCTCGACCACGCCGGCACCGGTAGTCACGTTGCTCATGCCGCGAGCGTAATCGCAGTGCGAAAAATCCGGGAAAAAATCGCAGTGGCATTACGCTCGCGCGCTCGGGACTCGGTTGAATTGCCCCGCTTCTCCTCTCGCCGTTTCGCGGCGCGCATCGTCGCGGGGCTACGTTGTCTCCTATGAGCTGGTGGACGGCGCACGCCGAGCGAACACTGACCGAAGAGGTGCCCGCGCCGCCGGAACAGGTCCGCGACTTCTACGTCGACCTGGACAACATCAAACTCGTGCATCCGCTGATCGTGTCCGTGCACGCGGAGCCCCGCAGCGAAACACCGGACGGCTACCAACAGAGCTATCGCGTGGTAGATCGGATTCCGTTGGGGCCGTTCACGATGAAGATCACCTACCGGGCGCGGCTGCACGTCCACACCAACGGCCCCCAGCTCACGGTGACCACCGAGGCGGATCAATCCCCAGGGGTGCGGCTACGTGGGACGGTGAGCTTTGAGCCGATCGACGGTGGTACCCGCCTCACCGAACGAATACGATTCGCTGCGCCGCGGCCACTGGCCGCGATCACGGTGGGCGAGGGAGCCAAAGCGCACATCGAGATGCTGGCGGGCATCCGGCGGCACTTCGAAACCACCTGACGGCCGGGGTAGTGAGTCTAGGGCGCCCGCCACTCCGAGGTGAGCGCCCACTCGGAGAGGTATTTGGTGGAGCTCCATCCGCCATCGACGACGATCGTCTGGCCGTTGATGAAAGCGCCACCGGGAGAACACAAGAAAGCCACGGTGCTCGCAACGTCGTCAACCGTGCCCAACCGCTGATGAGGCGTCATCTCGATGTGCATCCGGCGGAACCGATCATCCTGCAGACGATGTTCGGTCATCGCGGTCTGAATAACCCCGGGAGCCACCGCATTGCAACGGATCCCCTGCGCCCCGTATTGGCAGGCGATGTGCGTCGTCAGGGCGGTGAGGCCGCCCTTGGCCGCCGAGTAGGCGCCCCCGCGCAGGCCGCCGACCACGGCGAAGGTGGAGGTGACGTTGATGATCGCCGAACCGGCCGGCATGTGCGGTAGCGTCTCGCGTATCAGGCGAAACGGCGCGCGCAGCATCAAATCCAGGAAATGGTCGAGCAATTCGTCGTCTGTCTCGTCCACGGGCTTCGGGCTGCCTATCCCCGCGACGTTGATCAGGAAGTCGACGTGGCCCCACTGTTCGACGGCAAGCTCCACGATCCGCCCAGGAGCTTCGTCGTCGCGTAGATCGGCAGCGTGCGTCAGTACCCGTTTGGAGTCGACTCCTTTCTCCCCGAAGGATTGGGCCAGCTCGGCGAGCTTGTCCGCATTTCTGCCAGTGGCCAACACCGCCATGCCCATCTCGGCGAGTTTTGTCGCGCAACCGAAGCCGATTCCGCCACTTGCACCGGTTACCACCGCTACTTGCATCACTGCTCAGCTTTCATCAACGCCGCCTTGATCTGGTGCTTCAGTATTTTTCCTGCGTCGTTTTTCGGGAGGACATCCCAAAGAACCACTTGCTCGGGCGCTTTGAATTTGGCTACACCTGACTGTTGGAGGAAGCTGCGCAAGCTTTCCACGTCCGGGCCGGGTGTCGCCACGGGCACCACGACGGCACATGCTCGTTCGCCGGTCCGCGCATCAGGCAGGCCGACGATGGCTATCTCGGCAATGCCGGGGTGGCCGGTCAGGATGTCCTCGACTTCTTTGGGTGCGATGTTCTCGCCGTTGCGGATGATGATGTCCTTGGCCCGTCCGGTGACGAGCAGATACTCGTCGTCGACCCAGCGGCCGAGATCCCCGGTGCGGAAGTAACCTTCGGCGTCGAAGGATTCGGCGTCATCTTCCGGATGCAGGTAGCCGGCCAGCATCTGCGGCCCGCGTGCGCAGATTTCGCCGGCCCCTTTTTCGCCGACGAGCTTGATGTCAGCCAGGCCCGTGCGGCCGTCAGTGTCGGCGGCGTGGTCGGAGTGTTGCAGCGCACCTACGGTTGTCACCGGCACTTCCGTCGAACCGTAGACACGGGTGACGATCGCAGACCCGAAATACGCCGCTGCCCTGCGGATCAACGACGGCGATACGGAGGCACCGCCGCAGATGAACACCTTCAGATCGGGCAGGCGGGTCCCGGCGCGCTGCGCGGCGGCCAAGATCTGCTCCAGGAACGGCGTTGCCCCGGCCATGTGTGTGCAGTGCTCGGCCTGCATGAGATTGACCGCGTCGTCGCCGTTCCAATGGTCCATCAGCACCGCCGTCGTGCCCAGCAGCAGCGGGCATTCGAACGCGTAAATGGAGCCGCCAATGTGAGCGATCGGTGAGGCGACCAGGCTGCTGTCGCCCGGCTCGACCAGCCAGTGGTCGCGGATCTGGCAGATCAGCGCGTGGATCGAGTTATGGGTGTGCAGCACACCTTTCGGCCGTCCAGTCGTCCCGGAGGTGTAGAGGATCATCCGCACGGCGTCAGGGTCCAGCGCCGGCAGCTCCGCGGAGCTTCCCGCTCCGCAAGCAGTGACGCGAAAGGGATGAAGTCCGAGCCGGCGTCCCCGCGCACTACCACCACGTCGGGCGATGATTCGAGCTGCGCGGTCACCAGCGCCAACATCGCGACGTAATCGTGGCGGCCAAAATGGGCCGGCACAAAGATCATCCGGCTGTCGGCGTCTTCGAGGATGAACCGCAGTTCACGATCCCGCATGGACGGCAAGATCGGGTTGGCCACCATTCCCGCCAGCGTCGCGGCCAGATAGATCACCGCGGCTTCGTGCCAGTTGGGCAGCATGAACGACACCACGCTGCCCGCGGGCATGCGCGCCAGCATGGCGCCCGCCAGCCCGGTGGCCTGGTTGTGCAGCGTGGCGCAGTCCAACCGAATATCGCCGTCCACCAGCACCGTCCGCCGCGGCGAGCTCTCCGCCGCCGCGTGTAGTGAATCGGCCAGTGTGGTGTGTACCCATAGGCCGCGCCGGTAGGCGTCAGCCGCAAGTGCCGTGGCTTGGCGGCCCCGGGTGATCACCTCAACCGGCCTGATCGTTAACGCGGCGCATGGTCATCGCGTACCGAAAGTTCGACGAGAGATGAGTGTTGATCGTCACCTGGGCGACTTCGCCGTCAGAGGTCTTGTAGGTGCGTTCCATTTGCAGTGCCGCCGTGCCCGGCGCAACTCCGAGGCCGGCGGCCAGCTCGGCTGATAGCTGGACCGCGGCGATCTCTTGGTGCAACTCGGCAATGTTCACGCCGAACAAATCCTCGATCAACGGGAAAATCGGTCCGCTGTGGCGTTGCAGCAGTCTGCCCACCGCGGCGAACGTACGGTTGATGTAGTACTCCGTTCGGCACATGGGCACCGACGCACCGTCGGCTTGCCGGTAACCACACACGGCAAGCCACTGGGTGCCAAGCTCTAGTCCGGTCCGAGCGGCGGTCGCGACGTCGATGGAAACCATCGCGTTGGATTCGATGGTCAGCTGCGCGCCGGCGGCGAAGGCGAGCAGGTCGTCGATCGACATCACGTCCTGGGCATAGGAACTGGACGCCGGCCGGGGAACCACATGCGTGCCCGCTCGCGGCCGCGATGCGACGAGGTTATCCTCGCGCAGCCGCCGGAGTGCTTCGCGGACGGTGTAGCGGCTGACGTCGAATCGCTGACACAACTGGTGTTCGGTGGGCAGCTGCGAGCCCACCGGATAGACCCCGTCGACGATCTCTTTACGTAGCGTGCGCGCGATTTGCAGGTAGCGATGATCATTCGAGATGGCTTGGGGCATCAGCTGACGTCCTGCGTTCGGCGCAATGCCAGGATGCTGCCGTCACCGTCGGCCGAGATGTAGAGGGTCCCGTCGGCCGCGGCGGCGATTCCGGCGAACGGGCCCTGCGGCCCGGAAAACGGCGCCATCCCTTTGAGCGGTTTGGGGGCCACGCCCGGCGGAGGCCCGACCGGTAAGCCGGCCGCGATGGTCTGCTGAACATGGGTGTTCAGGTCAAACGCAATCAACTTCTTGGCGCCGGCGTCGACGATGTAGAGCACACCGTCACGCACCAGGATGCCTTGCGGGCGTTGCAGGTCGGCGACGACCGTCTCGATCCTCGATCCGTTGACCTTAACCACATTTCCAGCGCCGGCCTGTGCCACCAGGCACGCCCCGTCCGCATCGATCGCGACGCCGACCGGCTCACGCAGATCGGTCGCCAGCACCTCGATGCCGCCCGAGCTCAGCGAAAGAACCCGTCCCGTACCCAATTCGGCAAAGACCGGGCCCCCGGGACCGACGGCGACACCGTAGAGCTGGTCCAAGCCGTCGGCCAGCACCTCGCTTTCGCTCAACCCCGGTCGGTAGCGGGTGACCTGGCCACCCGACGTCGTCACCACGAACTCACCGGGCCCGGTCGGCGCGACGCCGCGCAGGAAGCCGGGGTAGCCGGGACTGAACAACATCCCCACGGTCTGCAGAGACCCGTCGGGCAAGACGACATAGAAATAGGTGCCGTCGGCGACGTAGAGCTGCCCGTCGTGGCCCACTGTCAGATCCATCGGCCAGTTAAGGCCGCCGGGCAACACCGCTCGCGTCGTCCCGTCCGGCGATATCTCGGTGATCTCGCCGGTGAAGTTGGATACCAGCAGCCGGTCGCCGACGAACGTGCAGTTGTCCAGCCCCGGACTCAACTGGGCCAGGAGACGTTGCTCGCCGCTACGAGGATCGATGCGCAGCACCTGCCCGCTGGCCGCCTGGGTCGAGACGATGTAGCCATTGGAATCGAATTTGACTGAGTCGGGCACACCGAGATCGCCCGCAACGCATTGCGACTCGCCGCCGTCGGGGTCGATGCGCCAGATCTCGTTCGCGCCCATCACCGGGAAATACAGCAGGCCATCCGGGCCGAACTCCATTGCATTCGGTGACGGAACATTCTCCAGCAGCAGTCGTGGTGGTCCGCCACCCAGGTCGAGTTCCAGCAGACGCCCACCCTCACGGCATTCACCGATGAACAACCGGCCCTGATGAACGGTGATGCCGTTAGCCGACGGAATGTCGTCGCGCAGCACTCGGGTCCGGCCCGCGGTGTCAAGCATGCTGACCCGGCCGTCCATGACCTCGGTCGCGTACAGGTTGCCGCTCGCGTCGAACGCGACGTCGTCGGGCGCCACGATGTCGGCACCCTTGGGGCTGACGGCGCCCAGTTCCCCGGTGCGGAGATTCAGTGCGCTGATCTGACTGCCGGTCACCTGGGCGATGTAGACGCGACCGTCTGGGCCGGTGCGCAGCCCGTTGGCGCCGAACAAGCGACTGGGAGCGGTGACTCGCTCCAGTCGCCAGGACTCGGCGACCTCGACTGCGTGCGACTGCGAATGCTGGGACTTCAAGGGGGCATAGCGTGATGGCTGCGATGAGAGGCCCATGGTCTCGCCGTTATCCTTCCCATGCAGACGGAAGCGCCCGTTTGGGCTGGACGCTATCAAGTCCCGCTAGTCCAGACAATAGCTACCGAAGTCCCGTACCCGACCTTGACAGCCACGTACAGCGGTGGGAATAGTATTCTCCGACGGGCAGAATCTCATATCTTGTCCGGACAACATGCGAATTTACGCCGAAAGCAGGCTATGCAGGATCTCCTCAGACTCGATGGTCGCATCGTGGTGGTCTCCGGCGCCGGCGGCGGCGGTATCGGCACGACCGTCGCCGCGATGACCGCTCGAGCCGGGGCCACGGTGATCGCCGTGAGCCGGTCAAAGGAAAACCTCGACGAGCACATCGTGCCGCTGGCCCAACAGGGTCTGCCAGTGCTGTCTGTCGCGGCCGATGCGTCGACCGACGAGGGCGTCGCCGCGGTGCTCGACCAGGTGCGGTGTACCGAGGGCAGCTTGTACGGCCTGGTCAATGTCGCCGGCGGCGCTGCACCGTCGACCTGGATGCCGTCGACTCGGGTGAACCGCAGCGACTGGCGCGAGATTTTCACCGCCAACCTCGAGACGGCGTTCTTTATGAGCAGAGCCGTGTCGGCCGAGCTGGTCACGCAGCAGCTGCCCGGGTCGATCGTGTCGATCTCCTCGATCAGCGGCATGAATACCGCGCCGTTTCACATCGCATACGGGACCGCCAAGGCCGCGATCACGGCAATGACGCGCACGATGGCTCTCGAGCTGGCGGTGGCCGGAATTCGGGTGAATGCCGTGGCGCCTGGCGTCACCGAGACCGCGGCCTCGCGAACCTATGTCGACGAGGACCCGGACCGGGACCGGCAGGCAATCGCGATGGGCCGGCGCGGACGGCCCGAGGAACAGGCCGGCGCGATCCTTTTTCTGCTCTCGGAGTTGTCGAGCTACATCACCGGCCAGACGCTGCTCGTCGACGGTGGGCTCGACCTCAAATGGAGCCATCTCGCGGCCGACAACACATCGTTGTTTCTCAAAGACGAATCCTTCCGCGCGGCCATTAGGAGGATGTGATGACTGACCTCGCCAAAGACGTGAATAGTGCTGGGCCCGACACAGGAGCCGAAGAACTATCGAAACCGATGACCATCGGGGTCGAGGCGTATACCAGCGAGAACTACGCTCGCGCCGAACGCGACAAGCTGTGGCGAAAAGTGTGGCAGCAGGTGGGCCGCGTCGAGGAGCTGCCCGAGGTGGGTAGTTACCTGACCTACGACATCCTCGATGACTCGATCATTGTGGTGCGCACCGGCGAGAACGCGTTCAACGCCCACCACAACGTCTGTATGCACCGGGGCCGCCGGTTGATCGACACCCCCGAGGGCGCGAAGAACGCCCGCGGTCGTGCGCGCAAGTCGTTCGTTTGCGGCTTTCACGGCTGGACCTACGGCCTGGACGGGGCATGTACCCGCATCCGCGAGCAGGCGGACTGGCAGGACGCGCTGACACCCGACAACACCCACCTCCGGCCGGTCAAGGTCGATACCTGGGGCGGCTGGTTGTGGATCAATATGGACCCCGACAGCGAGCCGTTGGCCGACTTCCTGTTCCCCGCCGCCAAGATCCTGGACCCGTTCGGCCTGGAGAACATGCGCTGCAAGTGGCGCAAGTGGCTGGCCTTCGATTGCAACTGGAAAGTCGCGATGGAGGCCTTCAACGAGACATATCACGTCTATACGACCCATCCGGAGTTCAACCAGTTCGGCGAATTCAAGGGCTGGGCCAAGGCGCAGGGCAAGCACAGCAACATTGGCTACGACGCTCCAAAAGATTTGGAGGCCACCAAGTCCAAGATCCGCCTCGGCACCGGCGCCGATCCACGTGTCTCCACCGCGCAGATGCAGGTGTACACAATGGAGGAGACCAACGCCACGACCACCCAGACCCTAGTGAACGCCGCCAAGCGGCTTGTCGACGAATTGCCCGAGGGCACACCGGCCGACAAGGTTCTCGAGCACTGGCTGGCATCAGCGCGCCGCGACGACGAAGCCCGGGGCGTGACGTGGCCGACGATACCAACCGACATCCTCGGACAGGCCGGCACCGCATGGCAGATCTTCCCGAACTTCCAGATCGGCCAGGGCCTGACGAGCGCGTTGTGCTACGGGGCGCGGCCGCACCCCAGCTACAACCCGGACAAGTGCATTTTCGAGGTGTCGGTGTTCGAGCTGTACCCGAAGGGCCAAGAGCCCGAGGCGGACTGGGAATACACACCGGTCGGTGATTCCCGGTGGCGGTCGGTCTTGCCGCAAGATTTCTCTAATATGGCCGCGGTGCAGCAAGGAATGAAATCGCTTGGCTTCCCCGGCACCAAGCCCAACCCGTACCGCGAACGCAGCACCGTCAATCTGCACCACCAACTGTCGAAGTACATGGGTACCGGCGAACCACAGGAGATTTGAAATAGATGACCACCGCTGAAACGCCGTGCGGGCCCACCGACGTAGCGCAGGACGTCGACATAGACGCGATGCGGGCCAAGTACGCCCAGGAGCGCGAGAAGCGCCTGCGCAAGGAGGGCGCCGCGCAGTACCTCGAACTCGACGGTGACCTAGCCGACCTCTACGAGGTAGACCCGTACACCCCGGTGGCCGACCGCGCCCCGATCGCCGAGGACATCGAGGTGGTCGTCCTCGGCGGCGGGTTCGCCGGATTGTTGTCGGGCGCTTACCTGAAAAAGGCCGGTGTGCAGAATGTTCGGGTCATCGATATGGCCGGGGACTTCGGCGGAGTGTGGTACTGGAACCGCTTCCCGGGCATCCAGTGCGACAACGACGCCTACTGCTACATCCCGATGCTCGAGGAACTCGACTTCCTGCCGAGCAAGAAGTTCGCCGACGGCGCCGAGATCTTCGCGCACTGCCAGGCCATGGGCAAACACTTCGACCTCTATGACGGCGCGATCTTCTCGACGCAGGTCGATACCATGCGCTGGAACGAGAAGAGCAAACGCTGGCGGCTGACCACCAACCGCGGCGACGACATCCGCGCGCGGTTCGTGGTGATGGCGCAGGGCTCGTACAACAAGCCGAAGCTGCCCGGTATCCCCGGTTTGAAGGAATACCTGGACGGCGGCGGCCACGCGTTCCATTCCGCGCGCTGGGACTACGACTACACCGGCGGCGACGCCAACGGCGGCCTGCATAGGCTGGCCGATAAGCGGGTTGCACTCGTCGGCACGGGGGCTACCGGCGTCCAACTGGTGCCGCATCTAGGCCGGGATGCTAAGCAGCTCTTTGTTTTCCAGCGCACCCCGTCGTCGGTGGACATGCGCGCCAACACGCCCACCCACCCGGCCTGGGCGGCGGCCCTGCAGCCCGGTTGGCAGGAGGAGCGCAAGCGCAACTTCCACAACTGGTCACCGTTTGTCGGGGTGGTCTTCGGCGAACCGGATCTGGTGTGCGACTTCTGGACCGAATTGGGCCGCAACATGACTGCCCGGATTGCCGCCAGCCCGGATCCCGCGTCGCTGGGGATCGAGGAGATCATGGTGATCCGTGAGGAAGAGGACTACAAGATCATGGATCGGCTGCGGCGCCGCGTGGCCGCCCTGGTCGACGACCCCGACACCGCCGAGGCACTCAAACCGTACTACCGCTTCATGTGCAAGCGGCCGTGTTCGAGCGAGACGTACCTGCCGGCGTTCAACCTGCCCAACGTGACGTTGGTTGACGTGTCGGAATCCAAGGGTGTGGAGCGCCTGACGGAGAAGGGCATTGTTGCCAACGGCATTGAGTACGAGGTCGATTGCGTCGTATTCGCCAGCGGGTTCGAGATCTCCACGGAGATCGGTCGGCGCTTCGCGGTCGACCTCATCGAGGGCCGAGACGGTCGGTCGCTGTTCGGCTACTGGCACGACAGGTATCAGACACTGCACGGCATGACCACCCGCGGATTCCCCAACCAGTTCTTCACAGGTTTCATCCAGGGCGGCGTCTCGGCCAACACCACCGCGATGTTCGAGCAACAGGCCGAGCACATCGCCTACATCATCGCCGAGGCGCAGAAACGCGGCGCGACCACCGTCGAACCTAGTCAGGAGGGCCAGGACGGCTGGGTCAGAACGGTCCGGGAGCTCGCGATCGACAACTCGTCCTTCGAGATGTCCTGTACCCCTGGCTATTACAACAACGAGGGTCAGGGTGGTGCCAAAGACAATGGTGCGTTCCTCGGTGATTTCTACTCGCCGGGCTTCTACGCCTTCGGCGACCTGCTCGCCGATTGGCGCGCCAAGGGTGACTTGGAAGGCCTTGAGATTTCGTGAGTGAGTTGCGGTTTGACGATCGCGTCGCCGTGGTGACCGGAGCCGGTCGCGGCCTGGGTCGCGAATACGCCTTGCTGCTCGCCTCGCGGGGAGCCAAGGTCGTCGTCAACGACGCCGGCGGCAGCCTCACCGGCGAAGGGGTCGACGCTGATCCGGCCGAGCACGTAGTCAGCGAGATCACAGCGGCCGGGGGAGAAGCTGTCGCGTGTGCCGCCTCGGTCGCGACCCGCGAGGGCGGCGAGGCGATCATCAAGACCGCGCTCGAGCACTACGGTGGCATCGACGTTCTGGTCCACAACGCCGGCAACGTCCGTCGCGGCTCATTGAAAGAGATGACCTACGAGGATTTCGATGCCGTGCTCGACGTGCACTTGCGCGGCGCATTCAACGTGGTGCGGCCCGCGTTTCCGGTCATGTGCCAGGCTGGCTACGGGCGCATCGTACTCACGTCGTCGATCGGCGGCCTGTACGGCAACCACGGTGTGGCCAACTATGCGGTCGCGAAGGCCGGCGTGATCGGGCTGTCCAACGTCGCTGCGCTCGAAGGCGCCGCCGAAGGTGTGAAGTGCAACGTCATCGTTCCCGCTGCTGTAACCCGGATGGCGGAGGGCGTCGATACCTCTGCGTATCCGCCGATGGGCGCGGAGCTGGTAGCCCCCGTCGTGGGTTGGCTCGCACACGAATCCTGTTCGGTGAGTGGGGAAATGTTCATCGCGCTGGCGGGTCGGGTGGCGCAGGCGGTCATCGCCGAAAGCCCGGGGGTGTACCGGCCGTCCTGGACGGTCGAGGACGTTGGCGAGCATCTCGATGCGATTCGGTACGCGGAGGCACCCCAGGTTTTTCCGGTCGTGCCCGACGGCCATAACCAGCACATCCGTTACAGCTTCGAACTGGCGCACCGCCAAAGCAACCAAGGCGCGCTCCATGGCTAGCCCGACGCGAACGGGCCCGTTGGCCGGTGTGCGGGTAGTCGACCTCACCGCAATGGTGATGGGACCGTACTGCACCCAGATCATGGCCGATATGGGCGCCGACGTGATCAAAGTTGAACCGCCCCAGGGTGATAACACCCGCTACGTCTCTGTCGGTCCGGCGCCGGGAATGAGCGGCGTGTTCGTCAACGTCAACCGGGGCAAGCGCGGCATCGTGTTGGATCTGCAGACCGACGCGGGAGCGCGGGCGCTGCGCGCGCTTATCGAGACTGCGGATGTCTTTATCCACTCAATGCGCGCCAAGGCGATCGCCAAGCTCGGCTTCGGCTATGACGACGTCGTCGCGATCAACCCAGCGGTCGTGTACACCAACTGCTACGGATACGGGCGCCGCGGACCCGATCGCGACCGGCCTGCCTACGACGACACGATCCAGGCCGAATGCGGCCTGCCGGCGGTACAACAGCAACTGACCGGCGAGGCCGATTACGTCGGAACCATCATCGCCGACAAGGTCGCCGGCCTGACGGCGCTGTACGCGACGATCATGGCGTTGTTTCACCGCGAGCGCACAGGAGAGGGCCAGGAAGTCGAGGTCGCGATGTTCGAAACCATGGCCTCGTTCATGCTGGTCGAACATGCCAACGGCGCCGTGTTCGAGCCGCCCCTTGGGCCAGCGGTCTATCCGCGTGTCGTGGCGCCCAACCGTCGCCCATATCGCACCAGTGACGGATACATCGCCGCGTTGATCTACAACGACAAGCACTGGAACGCTTTCATGGACGCCGTACGGCCACCGTGGGCTAATGAGCTGTATTCGACGTTGGAGCAGCGAGCGCGCCAGATCGACTTCGTCTACGGCCTAGTGGCCGAGACGATGAAGGAGCGATCCACCCAGGAGTGGCTGGCGCTTTTCCGTGAGCTCGAGATACCAGCCGCGCCACTGAACACGCCCGGTGCGCTGTTCGACAATCCGCATCTCAATGCGGTCGGCATGTTCGAAACGGTTGACACCCCGAACGGACCGGTGCGCTTTCCGGGTGTTCCCACCTGGTTCTCTCAAACGCCGGGTCGCGTCGCGGGGCCGGCGCCAGAGCTCGGCGCCCACACCGCAGAGATCCTGGACGAGCTGGGTCTGGCGGTCGACGTAACGCCCATGTCTGGTTCGGGAGTCGCCGAAAACGTCTCGCTCAAAAGTATCTACCCCTAAGGAGTTTTCAACCATGGCTGTACCCGTTTACAAGCGCATTCTCGACCTGTTCGAGGCCGAGGGCGTGAATACGTTGTTCGGCATCCCGGACCCGAACTTCGTGCACATGTTCGCCGAGGCCGACGCACGCGGTTGGTCGGTGGTCGCACCGCATCACGAACTCAGCGCGGGATTCATGGCCGAGGCGGCGTCGCGGATGACGGGCAAGCCCGGCCTGTGCATCGGCACGCTGGGCCCGGGAATGGCCAATATCGCCGGGGCGATTCAGTGCGCACTCGTCGAGAACTCGCCGGTGATCTTCCTCGGCGGTCAGCGGGCCCGCATCACCGAGCGCCGGGTGCGACGCGGCCGCATCCAATTCGTCCAGCAGGAACCGCTTTTCGCCGCGTCGGTGAAGTACAGCAGCTCGATCGAGTACGCCGACCAGACCGACGAGATCATCCACGAGGCCATCCGCAGGGCGATGTCCGGCACCCCGGGTCCGTCCTATGTCGAGTTCCCGTCGCACGTGATCCTCGAGGAGCTCGATGTCGCCGAGGCGCCGAGCCCCTCGAGCTACCGGCTGGTCAACCAGAGCGCCGGTTCCCGCGAGCTGGCCGAGGCCGTGAAGCTGATCCGCGAGGCCAAGAGCCCCGTCCTGCTGGTGGGCCACGGCGTACACACCTCCCGTACCCAACAGGAGGTCAAGGAGCTGGCCGAGCTCATGGCCTGCCCGGTGATCCAGACCTCCGGCGGGACCTCGTTCATCCCGGGACTGCAGGAGCGGACGTTCCCCTACTTGTTCTCCCCGGCCGCCAACGAGGCAGTCGAGAAATCCGACCTGTGCGTTGCGCTGGGTACCGAGCTCGGTGAGCCGATGCACTACGGCCGGACCCAGCATTGGGCCGGCAACGATGCGAACCGCAAATGGGTGTACGTGGAGCAGGACCCGGCCGCCATCGGCGTCAACCGCCGGTTCGACGTGCCGCTGGTCGGCGATCTGCGCGGCGTGGTGCCGCAGCTGGTCGAGGCGCTCAAGGATGCTCCGCGCAAACCCGCACCGGCGCTGCAGGTCCTGATCGAAAAGGATGCGAAAGAGCTTGCGGACATGGCGGAATCGGCGCCGTCCGGACGCTCGCCGATCCACCCGGCGCGCTACGTCGTCGAGGCCACCAAGGCGTTCAACGAACTCGAGGACGGCATCTTGGTCCGCGACGGCGGCGCGACCGTGATCTTCCAGTGGACCTACTCGCAGTCCAAACCGCGCGACGTCATCTGGAACCAGAACTTCGGCCACCTCGGCACCGGCCTGCCCTACGCGGTTGGCGCGTCTGTCGCCGAGGGCGGGAAGCGCCCGGTGATGCTGCTGACCAGCGATTCGGCGTTCCTGTTCCACATCGCCGAGCTGGAGACCGCCGCGCGGCTCAACCTGCCGCTGGTGTGTGTGGTGGGTGTGGACCATCAGTGGGGCCTCGAGGTGGGTGTGTACAAGCGGACCTTCGAGCAACCGTCGCCGCAGCCGGGCGTGCACTGGAGTAAGGACGTCCGGATGGACAAGGTCGCCGAGGGCTTCGGTTGCCACGGTGAGTACGTCGAGAAGGAGGAAGAGATCATCCCGGCGATCGCTCGCTCCTACGCCAGTGGCAAAGTCGGTGTAGTGCACGTGTGCATCGATCCCAAGGCGAATTCCGAGGAGATGCCAAAGTACGACCGCTTCCGCACCTGGTATGCCGAAGGCACTCAGTAAGTAGAAGGACCGCGAAAAGGAGCAGCCATGCGCGACTACTTGAACTTCTACATCGACGGCAAGTGGGTTGACCCGCTGCAGCCCAAAACCTCCGATGTCGAGAACCCGGCGACGGAGCAGGTCGCCGGGAAGATCTCCCTCGGCTCGGCCGACGACGTCGACGTGGCAGTCACCGCCGCCCGGCGCGCCTTCGCCGGTTGGTCGCAGAGCAGCCGCGAGGAGCGGCTGGACCTGTTGCAGGCCATCCTGGCCGAATACCAGAGGCGGACGGGCGACCTCGCCGACGCGGTTACCGAGGAAATCGGCGCGCCGCCGTCGCTGGCGGCGGGTCCGCAGGTGTTCCTCGGCATCGCTCACCTGACGACGGCGATCGACGCGCTGAAGAACTTTCAGTTCGAGGAGCAGCAAGGCGCGACGCTGGTCGCTAAGGAGCCGATCGGCGTCTGCGGGCTGATCACGCCGTGGAACTGGCCGCTCAACCAGGTCGCCGTCAAGGTGTACCCGGCCCTGGCGACCGGTTGCACCATGGTTCTGAAACCGTCTGAGATCGCGCCTTTTTCGGCCTATATATTCACCGAGATCCTCGACGCCGCGGGCGTCCCGGCCGGCGTGTACAACCTGGTCAACGGCGACGGTCCGGGCGTGGGCGCGGCCCTGGCCAGCCATCCCGACATCGACATGGTGTCGTTCACCGGCTCCACGCGCGCCGGCGTCGAAGTAGCCCGGCTCGCCGCGACGACAGTGAAGCGAGTGACTCAGGAGTTGGGCGGCAAGAGCCCCAACATCGTCCTCGACGACGCGGGATTCGCTGACAGCGTGCGCGCCGGGGTGGCCGGCATGATGCCGAATTCCGGGCAGAGCTGTAACGCACCTTCACGCATGCTGGTCCCGAATTCCCGGATGGACGAGGCCGTCGCCGTCGCGCGTGCGGTCGCCGAGCAAGTCAAGGTCGGCGACCCCGAAGACAAGACCGCGATCGGGCCGGTGGTGTCCAAGACGCAGTTCGACAGGATCCAGCGCCTGATTCAGAGTGGCATCGATGCGGGGGCGTCCGTCGTCGCCGGCGGAACCGGTCGGCCGGCGGGCTTAGAGAAGGGGTATTACGTCCAGCCGACGGTCTTTGCCGACGTCAGCAACGACATGCAGATCGCGCGCGAGGAGATCTTCGGGCCGGTGTTGTGCATCCTCGGCTATGACGACATCGACGAGGCCGTCGAGATCGCCAACGACACCGATTACGGCCTCGCCGGTTATGTCTCGGGAGTCGACCTCGACCACGCCCGCGCGGTGGCCCGCCGGATACGCGCCGGCTGGGTGACGATCAACCACGCGTTCGACCTGGCCGCGCCGTTCGGCGGCTACAAGCGCAGCGGTAACGGTCGAGAGTGGAGTGGATACGCGTTCCACGAGTATCTAGAGGTCAAGAGCACCCTGGGCTACGCACCCGCTTAGGCCACCCACTAGGTCGACGAGCGACGCGTGTCTTCAGTGAATCTCGGCTTCGCCGCCTCTAGGCTTGCTGAGATCAAGAGGAGGGGCAGCGACGTATCGCCAGCAACGACGGCGCCGGGCGAGAAGGTGGTCTTGGCGCGCTAACAGCCAGCGCTGGGCCGGGCGGGACTCATCCCGCACCGGCTAGTTCTGCTCGGCAGCGCCGATGGGTTGCTCCCGTGCGGCGCGTAGGCCGGCTGGCGATTTGGGATCAACCAGAGCGGCGCGGGGGCATTCCCGCTCTGGACGGCCTCCGGGCGATAGCGGTTGCGCTGGTGCTCGCCCAGCATGGCGGCATCCCCGGCATGGGCGGCGGGTTCCTTGGCGTCGACGTCTTCTTTGTCCTCAGCGGATTCCTGATCACGTCGCTGCTGCTCGACGAGCTCGGCCGCACCGGGCGTATTGACTTGACCGGGTTCTGGATTCGCCGTACGCGCCGGCTGCTGCCGGCGTTGGTGTTGATGGTCCTGGCCGTGGGCGCGGCCCGTCAACTTCTACCTGCCCAGGCACTTAACGGGTTACGGGACGACGCGCTGGCCGCCTTCCTATGGGTGGCGAACTGGCGGTTCGTGGCGCATAAGACCGATTATTTTACGCAAGGCGCTCCGCCATCGCCGCTGCAGCACGCCTGGTCGCTGGGGGTTGAGGAGCAGTACTACATCGTCTGGCCGGTCCTGCTGATCGCGCTGACTCTACTGTTGGGGGCGCGAGCCAGGCGCTACTTCAGACGGGCCACCGTGGGTGGGGTGCGGTTCGCAACATTCGTGATTGCCACGCTGGGCACGCTGGCTTCCGCCGCGGTGGCCATCGTCTTTGCCTCCGACGCCACGCGCGACCGAATATATTTCGGCACCGATACCCGTGCGCAGGCTTTGCTGATCGGTTCCGCGGCCTCGGCTCTGCTGGTTCGGGATTGGCCGTCGCTGAACCGCGGCTGGTGCCTGATCCGGACTCGATGGGGGCGGTGGATCGCCCGCGTAATGCCGGTCATCGGCCTGGCGGGCTTGGCGGCGGCGATGCACTACGCGAAGGGCAGCGCCGGTGAATTCCGCCACGGCCTGCTGATTGGGGTCGCACTAGCGGCGGTTCTCGTGGTCGCCCCGGTGACATTGGAACAGCGCGGGGCGATCGCACGCATCCTGGCGCTGCCCCCGTTGGTGTGGCTGGGCGCCATCTCCTACGGCGTCTATCTGTGGCACTGGCCAATCTTTCTGGCGCTCAACGGCGAACGTACCGGATGGTCCGGGCTGCCGTTGTTCGCGGCTCGGTGTGGGGCCACGCTGGCAGTGGCGGGCGCATCGTGGTGGCTGATCGAACAACCTATCCGGCGCTGGCGGCCGTCGCGGGTGCCGTTGTTGCCGTTGGCGGCGGCCACCGTGGCCAGCGCCGCCACGGTGACATTGATGGTGATACCGGTGGGAGCCGGACCCGGCTTGCGCGAGGCCGGTCTGCCGCCCGGCGTCTCGGCGGTCGCTGCGGTCTTGCCGTCACCGCCCGGCGGAGTTCGCCCGGGAACCCGGGATCCCAACCGGCCATTCACCGTTTCGGTATTCGGCGATTCAATCGGATGGACTTGGATGCATTACCTTCCCCCGACACCGGGGTTCGCCTTCCTCGATCACACCGTCATCGGCTGCAGCCTGGTGCGGGGCACCCCGTATCGGTACATCGGCCAAACCCTTGAGCAGCGGCCCGAATGCGACACCTGGCCGAGCAGGTGGGCGACGCAGGTCAGCCAAGACCAGCCGGACGTCGCGCTGCTGGTTATCGGCCGCTGGGAGACCGTAGATCGGGTCAACGAGGGGCAATGGACTCATATTGGGGATCCGACCTTCGACGCATACCTCAACGGCGAACTCGAGCGGGCCCTGAATATTGCGGGCTCAACCGGAGTTCGAGTGGTAGTCGCCAGCGTGCCCTACAGCCGGGACGGTGAAAAGCCGGACGGACGCCTATATCCGGAGGACCAACCGGATCGGGTGAAGCAGTGGAACGCCATGCTGCGCCACACGGTAAGCCACCACCCCAAGGTCCAAATTCTCGACCTGAACAAAAAGCTATGCCCCGATGGCGTTTACACTGCCAAGGTCGACGGCATCAAAGTACGCAGCGACGGCGTCCACCTCACGCCGGAAGGCGTGAAATGGCTGACACCGTGGCTCGAGGAATCCCTGAGGTAGAACTCAATCGTTGGTGCGGCAGCTGATTTCCATGCTGTCGCTCTCTCGGACCAAGAAGTTGAAGCTCACGTAGCCATTGTTGGGGTCGCGCACGCGGTCAAGATAAGGCTTCATGTCGGCGGCACTCGCATTGTCGGCGACGACCAACGCCCCGGTCGGCAGACGCGGTTCGAGCAGGTTGATCACCGGCAGGTACAGATCTTTCCAACCGTCGAGCAGCACGAAATCGACTGGCCCGTCCACGCTCTCGAGCGTGGTAAGCGCGTCGCCTTCGAGAATGGTGATCACGTCATCCAGTCCGGTCTCGGCGAAGGTCTTCTTTGCGGCGGCGATCTTGGTGCTGCTGAGCTCGGTGGTGACCACCCGGCCGCTGCCGTTGTCGCGCACCGCCGCTGCCAGATGGACTGCGGAGATGCCGAAAGACATGCCGAATTCGACCACCGTCGTCGGACGGGTCGCCCGGATCAGCGCGTACAGCAGCCGACCGGCTTCGGGGGTGACCGGGATGTAGAACTCGCTCATCGCCTCGGTGCGTTCCTGCGTGGTCATAGGCCGATTGAGCTGACTACCCATCCCGCGCAACCGCGACATCTGGTCTTTCGACTCGGCGTACATCCGGTCGAGCAGCGACGCAACTTTAGGATCCTGCAACGTTGTAGGCATACCAACGAGAGTAGGCCTCAAGGGTTGCCGGCCGGCTCTGACGCCGGTCACCTCCATCAAACAAAAAACAGGTGAACGTTTGACGAACGGCGGGTTGCGGTGCAAGCTGGAGTCTGCAAGCACCTCGGTAGGTGAGGCGTCTGCACGGACACAGGCCACTGACCCCGAACGTCGAGAGACGCCCCGGGTCAGGACAGCTCTTCCCGGACCCAAGGGTTGAGCCCAAGTGGCTTCCGGGCGAAAGTCCGGATACGGCGTGCAGTGCCAAAGCTCCGACGAGAGGGGTGCGCCCGGCGGGTTCGTCGGGCCGTCGTGCCTCTTCCGTACAGGTGAATATGGTGACACCCCCGTGTGTCCCGGCTGTGAGGAGGTGAGGGCGAGATCAGCGACCATAGTCCAGGCGACTGTCCCCATCCCAAATCCGTCTTGTCCCCATCAGGTTCCGGTATCCTTCCCGGCTGAGCTATCTGAATGTTGTTCGGCCCGTGCGTTTCTCGCGGGACCCTAGGGCCTCATCTCCGAAAAGGAGAAGGTTATGGCTTTTGTTGTTGCTAACCGTGTCAGCGGTTTTGAAATGGCGCTCTGGCGTGCGACTCGGCGAGTGACCAGTAGGTTGACCGCGCTGCGCATCCCGACCCCGGACGCGCGCGCCGATCTGTACGTGTCGCGGACGCCGATTGGGGTACTCGCGGCACCATCACACGTGCCGAACGGTCATTCGTCGGGCCGTTGACCAGCTCCGGAAAGAGGCTCCGGCGGTGCGACTACGGCGACCCGTTCGGCAGCAGAACGATTTTGCCGTGCGTGTGCCGCTTCTCGAGTTCCTCGTAGGCATCGGCGACCTGGTCCAGCGGAAAGGTGGCCGCTACGTCGAAATCGATGGCCCCGGTGACAACCAGGTCGGCGATCTCGGCCAGTACATCGCGCGTCGACGCCTCGGCACTGCCCTCGGTCTTCGCACCGACTTCGCCCGCTTTTTGAAACGAGATGATGGTGTCGATCCGCTCCGGTGCCACGCCGAGATCCACCGCGAGCTGGACGTAGTCCGGGCCGAACAGATCGATGAACGCGTCGATGCCATCGGGCGCTGCCTCTTGCAGTCGCTCGGCCAGCCCTTCTCCGTAGGCGACCGGGGTGACGCCGTGTGCGCGCAACCAATCGGCGTTGTCTGGCCCCGCGATGCCCAGCACCGCCGCCTTGCGCAGGGTCAACAGTTGGACGACGAGGCTGCCGACCCCGCCCGCCGCCGCCGATACGGCGACCGCCTCGCCCGGTTGCGGCGCGACGGCGCGAACAGCCGCGTACGCCGTTGCCCCGACCACGTACAGGGAGCCCGCCACCTCCCAACTCAACTGAGCAGGTTTGCGGATCAGTTGATCCACCGGGACTGCGGTGTGGGTGGCGTGGCTCGATCTGCGGAAGCTGAATCCCAAAACATCGTCGCCGACCGCGAACTCGGCGACGCCGGGTCCCACCGCGGTAACGACGCCGGCCAGGTCGCTGCCCTCGCCGGACGGAAACGTGGCTGGGAACGCCTCGTGCATCGCCCCGCTCCGGATGCCGGCCTCGCCCGGGTTGATGCCGGCGGCGCGTACCTCCACCACCACCTCGCCTGGGCCAGCCGACGGCATCTCGATGTCCGCCACATACAACACGTCACGTCCCCCGTACCGGTCGAACCGTACGGCGCGTGCCACCGGACCCGTCATCGCGATCTCCTTAGCAGTAGGCGAAGCTCTCACCGTGCAACGCGGCAGCATGGGCGGCTTGTTCCGGTCAGCATTTCGCAGTAGCGTCAGGCGCCGCGGCTGATGGACCTGATAGATCTCGAAGGAATGCCCATGAAGCTTGCTCGCAAAACTTTCGTTGTCGGGGCGGTTGCCGCCATCATCGTGAGTGCGATTAGCAGCGGATGCGGCGACGACAAGGCCACAACTCCGCCGTCTTCGGCGGCTTCCCCGAGTGCGCAACCCTCGGGTTACAGCGCGCTGCTGATCAAGCCGAGTGATATCGGCGGCGATTTCAACGCATCTCAGCCGCCGGTACAGAATCCCAACGGCGCCGCAGGCGTGGAGGTGCTCTTCGCCAATCCGGATAACAGTCGCCGCATCGGCGACACGATCTCGATCGCGGCCGACGCGGGCGCGGCGGCAGCCGCACTCGACAACGCAAAACACGGTTACGCGGACAGGTTCACCGGTACCTGGCAGCCGGCCGACGTCGGCTCCAGCGGTTCAATGATCTCCGGCACCTCGCCGGACAAGTCTCAGGCGGTGACGGTGCTCTTGTTCACCGAGGGCAAGGCGCTGGTAAAGCTGGAATTCGCAGGCGCGGCAAACGATCCGATTGACCCTGGTGTGGCGACGGACATCGGTCGAAAGCAGGATGCCGCGATCAAGAACGGGTTGCCCAGCTAACGGGCTCTCGCGTCGGGCATCGCGGTCTACATCAGGGGAAGGCGACCACGACTTTGTCGGCGGCGCCGGGCGTGCCGGCCAGTTCGAACGCTTCCCCGACCTTGTCGAAGGGGATGGTATGGCTGACGATGAGCGCGTATTTCTCCCAGTTCGCGACGAGATCCTTTGTCACCTCGAAGATCTCGTCCGGGTATCCCATGGATCCGACAATCGTGATCTCGTTGCTCATCACGTTGACGAGCTCGACCGGTACGGGTTCTTTGTGTACGCCGACGATTGCCAGGGTGGCGCCCTTCTTGGCGGCTGCCAGTGCGGTGTTGACCACGGCGGGCACACCGGCGGCATCGAGGTAGATGTCGGTACCCGCCTTGCCTGGAAACATCGCCTCGCCCTCGCCGTGCAGTTGCACAAGGCGCCCCATGACGTCTTCGTCGGCGGAATTGATGACGGCGTCGGCGCCGATCTGCAGTGCCTTATCGAGCCGGGAGCTGATCAGATCCACGACCACCACATGGCTCACGCCAAGGGATTTGAACGCCAGCGTCGCGCCGAGTCCGATCGGCCCGGCGCCGAACACGACGACCTTGTCCGATGGTTTGGGTTTGCAGCGGTTGGCGCCGTGGCGTGCGACGGCCATCGGTTCGTTCAGCGCCGCCACTTCCCACGGGATGTGGTCGGGAATGACTTCCAGGCTGGTTCCGCGGACGGCGTTCTCGATGAGCAAGTAATCCGCTAGCGCCCCGGTGGCTCCGCCGTTGCCGATGATGCCACTGGGCGCGGCCATCGGGTTGATGACGACGTGATCGCCCACATCGATGCCGGACACCTCGGCGCCAACCTGAACGATTTCGCCGGCGGGTTCGTGTCCGAGCGGGGTGTGTCCCTGGCGCGGGGGAATACCGCCGATGGTGATGTAGAACGCGTCCGAGCCGCAGACGCCGCACGCGCGCATTCGCACGAGGACGTCCTTGGGGCCGACCTGAGGGCGATCGGCGTCGACGACCTCCGCCTTGCCCGGGCCGGTGACCATTGACACTTTCATTGTTACTCCTGGCTCTGGATGGTTTAGGCCGCTATGGATTTCAAGAACCCGGGCCAGTCGGGGAAAAGCGCTCGGTCCACGATCTCGATGCGGACGCCGGCGGGGTCGGTGTAATAGGCGAACATGGACAACGTGTCGCCGCTCGGGCGCGCCTCAAGCCAGTACCCGGCATGTTCGAGTTGTGCCGCGGCCGCGACGAGGTCGTCGACCCAGTAGCCCAGGTGGTGGGCAGCGCCGCCGGCGGGCGCGGTCCAGATCGTGCCCGGCACTTCCTGAATCAGTTCCAGGTGTGGTTCCGAAACGGAGTAGACGAATTTGAACGGAACCTCAGTGTCGCCGTCAGCCGTTGTGACACTCAAGGCGGCCTCGACAGGATTCGTCCACCGATACCCCATCGTCGCGGTGAGTCGCGCCGCAGCGGCGGGGATATCCTCGACCACCAGCCCGACGTGATAGCAGTCGGCCGGTTTCACGACGTGCCTTCCAGTTCGATGTCGAAGGTGTCGAGGTACTCCGCAAAGATCGGTTCGAGTTGTTGCACGTTCAGGCCGTACTGATCGAGGCTGTAACTGTTGGTACCAAACAGATCCTGAGGGTGCGCGGCAAGCCAATTCCGCATGCGCGCTTCAGTTTCTGTGGTGAGCGGGTCGCCTGCCCATTCGTAGATGCGGCGCATCACATCCATCGGATCGCGCATCATCTCGTGGTAGTACATGTGGAAGAAGCGCTCGTCGCCGATTCGATCTCGTGCCCGCAGCGGTCGTTCGACGTGGTATCGCATCTGCGCCGCTGCGTCGCGCCCCATCGCCTCTAAGTCGATGGCGTCCGGCTGCAGCACCATCCCTTTGGGAAGTTTCCATAGGTTGGCCAACGATCCGGTCGCCTTGTACGGGTCGCGGTGTGCCCACACGAGTCGAGCGTCGGGGAACACCTTGAGCAACGCCTCGATATGCACCGAATGCGACGGCATCTTCAGGCTCCAGGCAGTCGGCGCCTTGGGAGAGGGAGACTGCAGGACCTGCAGGTAGCGCTTCTGGTACTCGTAGGTGCTGGTCATGTCGGTCTCGTCGAACAGCCATTTGTAGTAGCGCGGGGTTGACAAGAAGGAGTCCCAGGACAGGCCTTTGAAGTCCTGGTTGTGGATGAACATGTCCTCGGTGGGGCCGTCGGCGTCTTCCCAGTGCGGCAGCGGTACGTTCGCCTGCTTGACCATCTTCAGGATCTTCTGCTGCTCCTCCAGCAGGGCCAGGCACCGCGGATCGGTACGCAGCGTGTCGGTGGTGGCCGGAGGTATCGGATCGACGCACTGCCAGTGCAGCAGCGACCGGCGTGCCGGGTCCTGGTCCAGCAGGTAGCTGATGACCGTGGTGCCGGTGCGGGGCATGCCCAGCACGATCAGTGGCCGCTCGACGGGCGCGTCGAGCACCTCGGGGTGAGCCCGGATGTAGTCGTGTATCTGCAGGCGGCGCCCCAACGCGCCGGTGGCGTCTTCGAGGATGCGTTCCCTGCCGTACGGGGTGAACGCCGACGAGGTGTTGAGGTCGTCGAGGATGAGGTCCAGTCCCGCACGCCAAGAGTCGGATTCGGTCTCGGTGAGTCCGGTGCGCTGCGCGGCCAGCTTCAGGACGTCGTCCGCGCTAGCAACCTGATCGAATTCACTCATGATTTTTGCCCCTAAACCGTCAGGTATCCGCCGTCGACGGCAATGCTGGTTCCGGTGATGTACGACGCGGCATCCGTACAGAGGAACAGCGCCGCGCCGGCGCAGTCCTGGGGTGTTCCGGGTCTTCCCAGCGGCGTGTGGAAGCCGATCTCGACGTCCATGACCTCGGGGATGCCCATCGCCGGGTGTGTCATTCGGGTGTCGATGAGGCCGGGTGCGATGGCGTTGACGCGGATTCCGTCGTTGGCCCACCGGCGGGAGAGGTTCATCGTCAGTGCGAGCAGGCCCATCTTCGATGAGGCGTACCCGGGAACGAAGACCGCCGAGCGGAACGCTGACATCGAGACGATGTTGACGACGCTCGCACCGCCGGGGGCTTTGCTCTCCTTGAGCCGGTCGTAGCACCGCATGGTCAGCCGCATGGGGCCGAACATGTTCTGCGTCACCGACGCGATGTAGCCGTCGGGGTCGTATTCGTCGCCCGCGGGGTAGGGGCCGCCCGCGTTGTTGACCAGGATGTCCAGTTCACCCAGCGACTTCACCAGAGCGTCAACGGAGTCTGGGTCTTGGATCTGGCACTGCTGGTAGCTGTATGCGCTTAAATCGTCATCATAATCGCTTGGCGCGGAACGTGTTCCGGTGATCGTGACCGCGGCACCGGCCTGCGCGAAAGCAGTGGCGATGCCGTTGCCGATCCCGGCCGTGCCGCCGGTGACCAAGACGTTGGCGCCGGTGAAGTCGAAGTTGACAGTGTTCATTCGGTCGTCCTCAGTTCGGTGATTTCTTTTGTGAGCCAGGCCTTTTCCCAGAAGTTTTCGGTGTCGCCCAGCAGCGCCTCGTGCGCGTCAGCGGCCGCGCCGCGCGCGCCGCGGTGGCCGGGCTCAGCGGTCAGGACGAGGTCGGTGAGGTGTAGCGCGTGCACCGGCCGCCCGCTCGTCAGCTGCGCGCGCGCCGCCTCGACGAGCGCGTCGGCTCCGGCGGCGCGAACCACGTCGGCGGCGACGGACGCCGGCGCCACACCGTAGAGCTCGGTGGTGGCGCGGTGATGGAACCACCCCGTATACATCTCCCAGATGGCACGCACGTTCCAGGCGGTTTTCCCGTAACCCTCGCCGACGTCGAGATGTTCGGGCACCTTTACCTCGCGCATCGCGGTGTAGGGGTCAACCCCGGAATTCATCAGCTCGGCGGTGCGGTCGTGCACCGCCTGCATGGCGTCACGCATCGCGGTGACTTCCTCCGCGATGCGGTCGGCACCTTCGATGGGAGCGAAGTGCCCGGTGATCAGCCGCTGCGGTGCGTATGCGAGCACGGTATTCAGCGACTCGATGTAGTGAATCGGATCGCGATACCGGTCGCCGCGGATGGTCATGAGATTCGGAACGTGACCGAAAAGTGGTCCGAAGAGGTTGCCGCTGAAAAGGGTTCGATCCTCGGGTAGCCACACCACCAGCGCGTCTGTGGTCTCGCCGCCCGGCGTCCAAGCCAACTCGAAGGCGCGTCCTCCGACGGTCGTGTCGTGGCGGCGGTCGAACGTGGTGGTCGGTTCAGGAAACGAGAAATCAATGGTTGCGGGATCGATGGTCTTGAAATGCTCGAGCACGGCATCGGAGAACTTCTGGAAGGCAAACGACGTCTTGGGCACGCGGTAACCCATGAGTAGAGCGTTGTCGTCGCGCCAGTACTTGTAGTTGCGGTGCATCACGATGTCGGTGTCCGCGTCGCGCACCGAGTTGACGCCGCCCCAATGATCGGCGTGCCCCTGGGTGACGACGATGGCCCGCGTCGGGCCTGGTATGTCGACAAAAGCCCTGCGATGTAACGGGCCTTCGAACACCAGCCCGGCGTTGACAACGACTCGTCCGTCGTCGGTGGCCACCGCGTAGGAGTTGGATACGCCGGGAGACATCCAGATGTCGTCGCCTAAGGGCGTGGCCGGAGTATCGGTCGCCGTCGCGAGGTCGGCAGCTCCGGGACGCTCCCGATGAATCCCGGCCATGATGACGCCCCTCCTTGACTCGATCCTCTAGAACTATAGAGGTGATCCTCTAGAGTTCTAGAGGTAAAGTCAATATGTATGGGGAGGTCTTCCGACAAACCTTCGCACTGAAAGGGTTGTGCATGGGACTTCGCGGTCTTGCCGGCAAGGTTGCGGTCGTGGTCGGCGGCGCCACCGGCATCGGTGCCGCGACAGCCGCTCGCCTTGCCGAGGAAGGCTGCCGGGTGATCATCGGCGACGTCGCTGTGGACGCCGCGCAACAGACAGCGCAGCGCATCGTCGCGGCGGGCGGAACGGCGGCCCACGTCGCCTTCGACCTGTCCGTTCCCGCGTCGGTTGCCGATCTGGTTGACACGGCCGCCACCACCTACGACGGAGTCGATCTCCTGTTCAATGTGGGCGCCGACATGAGCACGATCCGTGCCGATACGGATGTGGTCGATATCGATTTCGACGTGTGGGATCGCGTCATGACGGTGACTCTCCGCGGATACGTAGCCGCGATGAAATACGCCATCCCCGCAATGCTCGGTCGCGGCGGCGGAGCGATCGTCAACATGTCCTCGGCGGCAGCCTTCCAGGGCGAGCCCGCGCGACCTGCCTACGCCACAGCGAAAGCCGGCATCGGCGCGCTCACCCGGCACGTCGCGTCCCGGTGGGGAAAGGAAGGCATCCGGTGCAATGCAGTCGCACCGGGCTTTACGGCGACCGATGCCATCCGCTCCGTTCCCCAATGGCCGGAGCTGCAGGCTGGCGCGCTCAAACGCATCCGTGGAACCCGCGTCGGCGAACCCGACGATATCGCCGGGCTGGTCGCCTTCCTTCTGTCAGAGGAAGGCGCGTGGATCAACGGTCAGGTCATCAACATCGACGGCGGCACCGTTCTCCGCTGATCACCCGGATACAGCCATGGCCACGAGCACATCACCCAAACGGGACACGCCACGCAAACGAGACGGCGACGAACGCCGGCGCGAACTGTGTGACGCCGCAATCGAAGTCCTGGCTGAGCACGGATCGCGGGGACTGACACACGGGCAGGTCGACCGCTATGCGGGAGTCCCCGAGGGCACAACGTCGTATTACTACCGCACCCGAGCGGCCCTGCTGCGCGGCGTTGGCAAGCGCGTCGCTGAAATCGATGTCGCCAACCTGCGTTCAGTGATCGATGAGCCGCTCGATCCCCGATCGCCGTTTGCCCATCTGGCCGAGCTCACCATGATGCAGGCCGACGGGCCTGGGCTCATGCTGAACAGGGCCCGCCATGAACTTCTGTTGGGCGCCGCGCGTGATCCCGATCTGGCCGAGACGTCGCAAGATTTCGTCGCCCGGATCAACACGATGACCCACGACGCCGTCGCTCACCTGCAGCCGGGCACCGATGACCCCGCCCTGCTCGCAGCGCAGACCACGGCTGTCAGCACCTTCATCGCGGGCGTGTTCACTCGGCTCGTGTCCGGCGACCGCACCATCAACAGCGCCGAGCAACTCGCCGCCCTACTCCAGGCGGTCGCCACCGCGGTATCGCTGTACCGGCTAAAGCAGACCCAGTAATTGCAGATCCGTGACGTACTTGTCGATCAGTGCCGCCGAAAGGTGCGGAATGTCTTTATCATCACCGATTTTAGCTTCCTGCACCGCGGCGCGGAACACATCCGTCGGGGCCGGCGCGCCGGGCAGCGGCGCCTCCGGTTTCCGGTAGGCGTTGAGCAGCGGAAGCACTGAGTGCTGACGCTGCTTCTCCGGTAGTGCTCGAAGAGCGGTTTCGAAGCGACCGAGCCACTCGTCGTAATCGTCGATTCGCCGGATGTCGTGGCCGGCTTCGTTCAACCAGTCCACGAACACGTCCAGGGAAATGCCGTCGTCGTGCGGGTTCATCAGGTCATAGGACCGATAAATATCAGCATCCTGTGCGGCCTCCGACGCGGACGCGGCTTGCGCGCCGAGCGTGGTGACCGCCTCGGCCACGAAGTCCGCCGGCAGCCCGTCGTAGTGGGCCCGCGGTCGGGTGCCGTTCGCGTCGGTCTTGTAGAAAGACCACGGAGCGATACCGGTCACCAGCAGGCTGAGTATCAACCGGGTGAATGCGTCGGGCACATTCAGCTGTCCCGCGTACTGGCTGTGGGCCAGGATCAGGTCGGACCGGAAAACGGCCACCGGCAGACCGCACAGATCGTGTGCCCCGCGTAATAGCACCTCACCGCCCCACTTGCTGTTCGCGTAGCCATTGGCGTAGCTGTCATCGACCGGGCGGACCGGGCTGACAGCCCGAATATCGCCGTCCTCTTCGAATTTCGCCGCGTCGATGGAGAACGCCACCGCCACCGTCGAAAGATAGTTGATCGGTTTGATACGGTTGGTGATCGCCAGCCGGATGAGCTCTGCCGTGCCAACGACGTTGGGGCCGAACAGTTGGTCGTAGGGCAGCACGTGGTTGACGAGGGCTGCCGGGTGGACGATGAAATCGACGCTTTTCGCCAGCCACTCCCACGTCGCTTGGTCTAGGCCGAGGTTTGGCTCTCCGATGTCGCCCACAATGATCTTCAGGTGCTCGGCGGCCAGGCCGCGGAATCGCTCGAGTAGTTGCGGGTCCCCGCTGTCGAACACGTCCTCTAGCCGTTTGGCGGCGGCGCCGGCGTCTGCGCCGCGCACGATACAGATGAGTTCTCCGCCCGTTTCAGCAAGCTGTTCCAACCATTTCAGGGTCAGGAAGCGTCCCAGATAGCCGTTGGCGCCGGTCAGCAGAACCCGGTGCGGTGTCCCGCTCGCCCGCGGCAGCGTCGGGGCTTCGGTTAAAGTCTTGGCGTCGATGAACTTGTCGAGCGTGAGGTCGGCGGCCCGCACTTCGGTCGCACCACGCCCATGCACGGTGCCGAAGGTAGGCCGGGTAGACCCGGAGGCGCGTTCCAACTCAACGTATTCCGCGATTTGTTGCAAAGTGGAAGTCGGTCCGATGATCTGTCCCACCGGCACCTCCACATCGAGGACCTCGCGCAGCAAGTTGGAGAAGGTCAACGCCGACAAGGAGTCTCCACCGAGCTCGATGAACTGGTCGTCCGGTTGTGGTGGGCCACCCGCCAGGCCCAACAGGGCCTCGGCGGCACGCGTCAACGTGTCGATGACCGGACGGTCTGTTGCTCCTTCTCGCAGTGTGCGTAATTCGGCTGTCCGGTTGGCGGCCAGCTGGGCGTAGAGCGCCTCGAGACGGTCGCCGTAGTGCTCTTTGAGCTTCGGTCGCAGCACTTTGCCGACCCCGGACAGCAGCCCGTTGTCGGCGCTGAACGGCTGGGACTCGACAAGGAAGTCGGCGGGCACTTCGTAGGACTGCAACTCGGCGAGTTTTGCTGTTTGGCGGAATGATTCATTCAAGGCTGCCTTGAGTCCGTCGGCGTCGTGTGCGAACTTCTCCAGCGCTTCGTCGGTGGGGACGACTACGGCCAGCAGGTAAGGGCGTTCGCTGTTGCCGTAGATGAAGACCTGACGGACGAGAGCAGCGCCGGCGAACACCGCTTCCAGACGTGCGATCGCCACGAACTCGCCCTGGGCCAACTTCAACACGTTGTTTCGCCGGTCGACGTAGGCGAGGCGATCCGGTCCAAGCTCGGCCACCACATCACCGGTCCGGTAATAGCCGTCCGAATCGAAGGCGTCGGCGGTGACGTCAGGGCGCTTGTAATACCCGGGGAACGCGGTCTGCGACTTGACCAACAGCTCACCCCGCGGATACGGCTTGTCGGTGAGGAAATAGCCCAACTCGGGAACATCGATGAGCGTGTAATCGATCACGGGAGGCCGACCGACGAGGCCGTCTTTGGTCACCATCCCGACCTCGGTCAGACCGTAGCCGTCGAGCACGTGGACGTCCAGGCACGCCTCAACGAACTTCTTCATCTCGGCCGCCAGCGGTGCCGTGCTGGAGAAGCTCGTAATGATGCGCCCGCCGAGTACTTGCTCGCGCAGCTCAGCTTGCGCCTCCAGCTCAGCGGTCGCTGGCTCGGCACCGTCGAAGACTCGTCGGTCGACGGCGCTCTGGTAGCGCTGGTAGAGCATCTCGGCGACCCGGGGCACCATGCCCATCTCGGTGGGGCGCACGAGGTTCCAGTCCTCGAACAGTGTTGACAGGTCACTTTCCGGCACGAAGAAACTGGTGCCGCCGGCCTGGAACGACGATGACAGCGGTATCCGGCCGCCGATGTGATTCAGCGGCATGAAATTGACGTTGAGCACCGGTATGTGGGCGAATTTGGGTAATAGCTCGTTGGTCCATAATTTCGAGATCATCCGTTCGGTGTACATCGCCCCCTTGGGCAATCCGGTGCTGCCCGATGTGTACAAGATCATTGCGAGTCGCTGTTCGGTCTCGCCGGAGTACATCGGCTCAGGTGGCAGCGCGCGCCCGCGTTCGACCAACTCGTCGAATGTTTCGATGGTCACTGCCATGCCGTTGGCGACCAGCTTCGCTCGGGCGCGCTCCAGGTTCTCGCGTTGGTCGTCGACCTCCGGTTGGTAATCAAACACCACCAGGCGCCGCAACGAGGTACTGCCCAGTGCCGTCTGGACGGCAAGGTCGAGATACCCCGCGCCGGTGGCGATTACCCGTGGCTCGACCTCGGCGATGATCGGGTACAACCGTGACGCGGCAGCGTTGTGCTGCAACGGCACCGCGACCAGCCCGAGATAGCCGGATACCAGATCGATGGTGAGGTACTCGGGGCTTGCGAAGCCCACAGTGGCGACGAAGTCTCCGGGCGCGACTGGATTGGCCGCGTCCTGGCGCCATGCGGTTGCAATAGCTCGCACGTTGTCCCACAGGTCGCCGTAACTGATGGTGTCGAAGCGGGGGAGCAGCTGTGAGGTGGTGCGGCCGGTTGTGGGATCGGTTGTCAACGAGCGTGCCCGCCAGCCCAGTGCGGGACGGTCCGCGTAGCCCTTGACGAACATCTCCAAAATCTGCGGCAACCGAAGATCCGGTTGGCGTGCCGCCGCCTGGAGGGCGAGATCTGGCTTGGCGTTCTGAAATTGCTCGTCATCGGCGAACCGCTGCCGGATGCGCTCGGCCAGTCGATCCTCTTGCGCGCCCTGATCCATGTCAGCCTCCCGTTCGGAAACACCCGCTGTAGCGACAAACCCGTCCCCGGTTGCGGGTCTTCCATTCGGGCGATGTGACCCCTGTCACACCACGTGACCGCTAGGCCACCACGCTGATGGGATCGCCGACATTGACGGTGTCGTAGTACCAGGCGGCGTTGTCAGGACTCAGGTTGACGCAGCCATGGCTGACATTCGAGTTACCCTGCTGGTCGACCGACCATGGGGCGGAATGCACGTACACGCCGCTCCAGGTGACCCGGACTGCGTACTGAGCCGTGATCTTGTATCCCTCGGGTGAACTCAGCGGTATGCCGATGGTCCGTGAGTCCATCACCACGCTGCGCTGCTTCTCCAGGGCCGTGAAGTTGCCGACCGGTGTCGGGCGGGTGGGCTTACCCATTGACGCCGGCATGGTGCGGAGCACTTCGCCGTCCCTGCTGACGGTGAAGGTGTGGGCGGAGATGCTGGCGACACCGAGCAACGCGTCACCGGTGCCAAAGCCCGTGGTCAGCTCCTGCACGCCTACCGAGACGTGAGTATGGGCGGGCCAATAGTGATTCGGAACCCACTGCACGACATTGCTCTCGACCCACTCGAAGTGTCCTGTCGCGTTGCTCGGCGAGCTGACGCGGATGGACCGTTCCGCGGCGGCGCGGTCGATTACCGGCGCGGTGAAGGTCACCACGACCGGGTGCGCAACGCCCACTACGGCACCGTCAGCTGGCAAAATCGACGCAACGCCGGGAAGCGGCTCGAGTGCCGGGACCGCGGCCACGGCGCGGCTGCCCGATCCTATGAAGCCTAAGACTGAGATCCCTACCATAACGAATAGATAACGAACCGCTCGGCGCATAGCGTCTGCCCTTCGAGATGGTGCGATCGACACAACGATATTCTAGTGGGTGGTCTACCCAATGCGTGTTTTAGCAAATCCCCGCGTCTTGAAGGTTCGGCCTGCCGTCATGGTAACGACCAGACCATCGTTTGAGTTCGACCCTGGCGTGCTGCCGTGACACTCGAAGATCGTTATACGCGTCCAATTGCGGGGTCGGCAGCATTGGTGTTGATCGACATGCAGCAGGATTTTTACGCTTCCGATTCTCCGTCGCGGGTTGCGGGGACGTTTCCGCTGATTCCGGCAATGGCCAAGTTGGCCAGAGCCTTCCGTGAACTTCGGCTCCCGATCGTGCATGTCGTCCGGTTGTACCGGCCGGACGGTTCGAACGTCGACCTGGTGCGGCGGCGATCGATAGAGCAGGGCGCGCGTATCGCCGCGCCGGGCAGTGCCGGTTCCCAGATTGCCCCCGAGTTGTTATCCAATGTTATTGAGCTGGAACATGAATTGCTGCTCGACGGCGGCCTGCAACACGTTGGTCCTGCAGAGCATGTGATGTACAAACCGAGATGGGGCGCCTTCTACCGCACGGAGCTCGATCGGCATCTGTGTGAATGCGGTAGCAATACAATTGTTTTCGCGGGCTGCAACTTCCCGAACTGCCCGCGGACATCGATTTACCAGGCCTCGGAACGCGACTACAGAATTGTCCTGGTGTCCGACGCGGTATCTGGTTTGTACCAGCGTGGTATCGAAGAATGCCGCGGTATCGGAGTTCACGTTCAACACCTGTCGGCGACACTGGATTGGCTGGCCCAGAGGGGTTAGCCTCGACACAACCGGTGCGAATGCGGAGGAGGTGCGGGTGCTCTTCCGGCAATTGGAGTACTTCGTGGCGGTAGCCCACGAACGGCATTTCGCCCGGGCTGCCGAGAAATGCTACGTCTCGCAACCGGCGCTTTCCGCCGCGATTGCCAAGCTAGAACGTGAGCTGAACGTCACGCTGATCAACCGTGGGCATAGCTTCGAGGGCCTGACGCCCGAGGGGGAGCGGTTGGTGGTGTGGGCCAAGCGAATTCTCGCCGAACATGATGCATTCAAGGCCGAGGTGCACGCGGTGAGGTCCGGGATCACCGGAACGCTTCGGCTCGGCACGGTTCCAACCGCCTCGACGACGGCGTCCCTGGTGCTCTCGGCTTTTTGTTCGGCCCACCCATTGGTGAAAGTGCAGATCCGGTCCCGGCTGGCCGCCACCGAACTGTACCGACAGCTGCGTGAATTCGAACTGGACGCCGCCATTGTGCACGCGGCGGTAGAGGACACCCGCGACGTGGACCTCGTGCCGCTTTATGCAGAGCACTACGTCCTGCTTGCGCCGACGGATATGTTGCCTCCCGGTGCGTCGACGCTGTCGTGGCCCGACGCCGCGCAGTTGCCTTTGGCGTTGCTCACCGCCGACATGCGGGACCGCCAGATCATCGACGAAGCCTTCGCCGGACATGCCATCACTGTCGCCCCCCAAGTTGAGACGGACTCCGTCGCCTCGCTATTCGCCCAGGTCGCCAGCGGAAACTGGGCTTGCATCGTTCCGCATACCTGGCTGTGGACATCGCCGCCCGGGGGAACAGTCCGCGCGGTCGAAATGGTCGACCCAGTCCTGACGGCCGAAATCGCGCTGGCGACCAACTCCGCCGGGCCGGGATCCCCGGTTGCTCGCGCTCTCACCACATCCGCACAAGAGTTGGCGCTGGACGAGTTTTTCGACGCGCAGCTCGCCGGAATCACCCGCCGGCATTGACCGGGCCCGTAGTGGCTGCGCTGGTGGGGTTC
The DNA here is from genome assembly GCA_963762625.1 of uncultured Actinomycetota bacterium. Taxonomy (GTDB): domain Bacteria; phylum Actinomycetota; class Actinomycetes; order Mycobacteriales; family Mycobacteriaceae; genus Mycobacterium. The sequence continues at coordinate 979,595 of CAVXLB010000003.1, read as the reverse complement.
AGGCTCGCCAAATGCCCGCTTTCAACCCCTGCGGACGGGTCGAGCTCGCAGTCGATGATCGACGGCCCGCCCGACGCGAGTGCCTCGGTAAGCGCGGAGCGCAGATCGGAAGGCGTCGTGACGTGATAACCCTTGCCGCCGAAAGCCTCTGCAATCAGCTCGTGACGTGCACGCGCGTTCAGCACGGTGGGTGCCGGGTCGCCACCAGAGGCCGCTTCGTCGCCGCGGTAGACACCGCCGTTGTTGAGGATGACGACGGTCACCGGAAGCCGGTAGCGGCAGATGGTCTCGATTTCCATGCCGCTGAAGCCGAATGCGCTGTCGCCCTCGATCGCGACGACGGCCTTGCCGGTTTCGACTGCCGTAGCGATGGCGTAGCCCATGCCGATGCCCATCACGCCCCAGGTGCCCGTGTCCAGCCGGTGCCGCGGCAACTCCATGTCGACGATGTTGCGGGCCAGGTCCAGTGCGTTTGCCCCCTCGTTGACAACATAGGTATCCGGGTTCTCCTGCAGCACAGAGCGAATGGCACCGAGTGCGTTGTGAAATCGCATCGGGTGTGGATCGTCGGCAAGGCGCTGGCGCAGTTTGGCGTCGTTGCGTGTTTTGCGGTCGGCCAGTTCGTTGGTCCATCCCGCCGGCACCGTGATGGGATGTGCGGCAAGGCCGTCATACAGCGCCGACACCACCGAGCCGATGTCGCCGACCAACGGCGCCGCGATCGGCTGGTTGCTGTCGAACTCTGACGCCGCAATATCGATTTGCACGAACTTGGCATCGGCAGACCATTGCGGCGATTCTCCATGGCCAAGTAGCCAATTCAGCCGGGCGCCGACCAGCAGTACTGCGTCTGCTCGGGCGATCGCCAGCGAGCGTGCGGCTGCGGCTGACTGTGGATGCGAATCCGGCAGCAACCCCTTGGCCATCGACATCGGTAGGAAAGGAATGCCGCTGGTCTCCACGAACTCCCGAATCACGCTGTCGGCCTGTGCATATGCCGCACCTTTGCCGAGCACAATCAGCGGCCGCCGCGACCGGGCGAGCACGCCCAGCGCGCGATGGACGGCCTCCGGTGCCGGCAGCTGGCGGGGGGCCGGGTCGACGACCCGCCAGATTGTGTCGGTCGCGGCCGATGCCTCGAGGGCCTGGCCCAGCACGTCGCCCGGGATGTCGAGGTAGACACCGCCCGGCCGGCCCGAAATCGCGGTGCGAATAGCGTGTGCGACGCCGCGCCCGATGTCCTCGACCCGGCTGATCCGGTACGCCGCCTTCGCGAAAGGCCTTGCCGCGTTGAGCTGGTCGAGCTCGCTCGTACTCGCCGCGTTGCAAATCCACCTTCGCTCGATCGCTTGAGCCCGATATCTGGATCATCGGAAAGCAGTTCGTCGTGGCGTTGGCGAGGGCGGCCAGGCCGTTCAGGAAGCCGGGCGCCGACACCGTCAGACACACGCCGGGGCGGCGGGTGAGGAATCCGGCGGCGGCCGCGGCATTGCCGGCCGAGGTCTCCTGCCGGAAGCCGATGTACCGGATCCCGGACGCCTGCGCAACACGGGCGAGGTCGGTGATCGGGATGCCGACGACCCCGTAGATGGTGTCGATGTCGTTGACCTTGAGGGCGTCGACGAACAGGTGAAAGCCATCGGTCAAACGCGCGCCCTCCGATGTTGCCGGCGCTTGGCTGGGAGATGCCGAAACTGTGGTCATGCGCCGACTCCTCGGGTGCGTTTCTGGGTCTGTTGATCGTTTTTGTGTGTCTGTCCATCACTGTGGTCCGGGTGCCCGCCGGTGTCCAAGATCGAGCCGCTATGCAGCGATTCACCCTGGTTATCGAACGGCTCGATAGCTGCCGGTAATCGATCGTGAGCAGATGAGTATTGGACGAACACGAAGCTGGCCCGGCAAGGTGCGAGCAGAGGCTTTTCGCATCCGAATCGAAAGGAGCGCGCGTCCATGAGGTCCGAATCGATTCACCGATCTGGTCGTCGGCGGCGGCCGGGCCGGCCCGGAGGCGCCGGCGCTGGTCGTCACCCCCGATCGCATACCAGTTAGCTACGGCGCCTTGATCCGACTCGCTGACGACCTTGCCGGGCAACTGAACGCAAGTGGTCTGCGGCCGGGTGATCGGGTCGCGCTGCGCGCAGGCAGCAACGCCGAATTCGTTGTCGGCTTGTTGGCCGCGCTGCGCGCCGAGCTGATCGTGGTCCCGTTGGATCCGGCGCTGCCCGTGAGCGAGCAGCGCGTGCGGAGCGGGGCGGCAGGCGCGCGGGCGGTGCTCGTCGACGGTGACGGCTCCGGGGATCGGCAGGGATCGACGCTGACGTCGTGGCCGATCGCGGTGACTATCGGCGGCGACGGCGTCGCGCCGGCCGTTCACCTGGACGCTGCCGCGGGGCCGAGTCGGGTCACGTCCATGCCCGAGGGGCTCCGGCGCGATGACGCAATGATCATGTTCACCGGCGGGACAACCGGTATGCCGAAGATGGTTCCGTGGACTCACGCAAACATCGCCGCCTCCGTGCAAGCGATCATCGCCGGTTATGGGCTCGGCCCGCTGGATGCGACCGTGGCGGTGATGCCGCTGTATCACGGTCACGGGCTGCTCGCCGCGCTGTTGGCGACTCTCGTGTCTGGGGGAACCGTGCTGCTGCCCGCTCGCGGGCGGTTCTCGGCGCACACATTCTGGGACGACATCGCCGCCGTCCGGGCTACCTGGTACACGGCGGTCCCGACGATTCATCAGATCCTGTTGGAGCGCGCCAAGACTGACCAGTCCGGACACAAGCGAGCCACAATGCGCTTCATCCGTAGCTGCAGCGCGCCGCTGACCCCGGAGACGGCCCAGGCGCTGCAGGACGAGTTCTCGGCAGCGGTGGCTGTGCGCTTACGGCATGACCGAGGCCACCCACCAAGTGGCCACCACCGGCATCGAGGCAATCGACACGGGCGAAAACCCCGCCACAAAACAGGTCTCGTCGGCGCGTCGACTGGGCCGGTGATCCGCATCGCCGGGTCGGGCGGAGCGCCCTTAGCCGCGGATGCGGTCGGTGAGGTCTGGCTGCGCGGTCCCACTGTGGTGCGTGGCTACCTCGGCGATCCGGCGATTACCGCCGACAACTTCACCGACGGGTGGCTGCGCACGGGCGATCTGGGGTCGTTGTCGCCTCTTGGCGACCTGACGATCCGCGGCCGGATCAAGGAACTCATAAACCGTGGCGGCGAGAAGATTTCGCCGGAGCGCGTCGAGGGTGTGCTGGCCGGCCATCCCGACGTCCTGGAGGTTGCCGTGTTCGGCGTCCCGGACAAGCTGTACGGAGAGACGGTGGCCGCTGTGATCGTCACCCGGGAGTCCGCTTCGTCGACTCCGGCCGAGCTTGACGTGTTCTGCCGCGAGCGGCTGGCGGCTTTTGAGGTTCCCGCCAGTTTCCGCGAGGCGAGCGCGCTGCCGCATACCGCTAAAGGCTCGCTGGATCGCAGCGCGGTGGCACAACGATTCGGTGGTTGATCACCGCGTGGCTGATGCCACGTTCTCCCAGGCTGCTCGCGCACCCGAATCGCCGATGCGATAGGTCTGCACCAGCGTGGCCACGGCGGCGGCGATAACCAGCACCCCGACCACTGCGTGCAGACTGAATTTGACCGTACGTCCGCGTGCCTGCCGAATGTGGACGGCGGCCAGCACCGCGATAGCGGCCAGCTGCGCCGCCACGACGTAGACGAGGGTTTCGCCGAGTTGCTCGTGATTGGTGAGTACTGGGCGACGGACTAATTGCCGGCCGACCGCTCAACCACTCGCCTGCGCTGGCGGTCACCGGGGTCAACACCAGTGTGATCACGGCCAGCAGCAGAACCAGCCAGATCAGCCTTTGTCGCGCCGCGGGCCACAGCGCACAGATGATGGCCAGGATCGCTGTCAGCGGACCCAGGACAACGATGAGGTGGTTGAGCAAGATGTGAGCGGGGAGTCCGTTAACTGTCGACATGGGTCCAACTGAATCAGACATTCCTCTTTGAAATCAGCCGCCCCTCGTCTAAATCGGGCGACTTCTAATCAGACAGAGGCCTTTACCCGCGTGGCCGCGGATTCCGGCATGGGTTCATAGCGGGCGAACGAACGGGTGAATGATGCGGCCCCATGCGCGAGTGAGCGCAAGTCGATTGCGTACCGGGTCAGCTCGGCCTGAGGTACCTCGGCCCTAACCATCGTGCGCTCATGGCCCGCGGTCTGCGTGCCGAGCACTCGGCCGCGCCGGCCCGATAAGTCGCCCATCACCGCGCCGACGAAGTCGTCGGGTACCAGCACGGAGATCTCGTCGATCGGCTCGAGCAAGGCCACTTTCGTCGCAGCCGCGGCCTCCCGCAGTCGCCAGCGCACCCGCCATCTGGAACGCGAAGTCCGAGGAGTCCACGCTGTGGGCCTTACCGTCGAGCAGGGTCGCCCGGATATCGACAACCGGATAGCCTGCGTGCACCCCTTTTTCCATCTGGGCGCGGATCCCCTTCTCCACACTTGGGATGAATTGCCGGGGCACCGCCCCGCCGACCACCTTGTCCACGAACTCGAATCCGGAGCCCTCCGGCAGCGGCTCGACTTCGATATCGCAAACGGCGTACTGGCCGTGGCCGCCGGACTGCTTGACGTGGCGGCCGTGGCCTTTCGCTTTGCCGCTGAAGGTTTCTCGCAGTGGCACGCGCAGTTCCACGTTGTCCACGGTTACCCCGTACCGGTTGGCCAGCGCGTCGAGCACGACTCCGGAATGGGCCTCGCCCATGCACCAGAGCACGATCTGGTGTGTTTCCTTGTTTTGCTCGATCCGCAGTGTCGGATCTTCGGCGGCCAGTCGCCCCAACCCGACCGACAGTTTGTCTTCGTCGGTCTTGGCGTGCGCCGCAATTGCGACCGGCAGCAGCGGTTCGGGCATCGTCCAGGGTTTCAGCACCAAGGGCTCTGACTTGTCCGAGAGAGTGTCGCCGGTTTCGGCCCGGCTCAGCTTGCCTATCGCGCAGATGTCGCCTGCCACCACGGCGGGTGCGGGGCGCTGCTGCTTGCCCAGAGGGAACGACAGGACTCCGATGCGCTCGTCTTCGTCGTGGTCGGGGTGGGTATGCCCGGCCCCGTTGGACTCCCCGAAAAACGACGCAAAATGGCCCGACACATGAACCGTCGTGTCGGGCCTGATGGTTCCGGAGAACACCCGGACCAGGCTGACCCTGCCGACGTAGGGGTCCGACGTCGTCTTGACCACTTCTGCGAGCAAGGGCGCCGCGGTGTCGCAGGCCAATTGGGCATGCGGAACGCCGTGCGGCGTAAAGACCTCCGGCAGTGGGTGTTCCATCGGCGACGGAAATCCGCGGGTGGCGACCTCGAGCAATTCCACGGTGCCGACACCGTCGCCGCTGCACACCGGGATCACAGGGAAGAACGAGCCCCGGGCAACGGCTTTTTCCAGGTCCTGGATCAGCGCCGCCTCGTCGATCGTCTCACCGCCGAGGTAACGGTCCATCAGGGACTCGTCTTCGGATTCCTCGATTATTCCTTCGATCAGGGTGCCGCGTGCGTCCTCGATCCGATCGGCGTCCGATCCGGTCGGCGAGTGCGTGGTTCGCTTGCCGTCGGCGTATTGGTAGCGCGTCTGTGACAACAATCCGATGAGGCCGTCACCGGTTGGCAGGTAGAGCGGTAAAACCTTGTCGCCGAAAGCCTTTTGGGCGGCGGCCAGTGCTTCCTGGTAGTTCGCCCTGTGGTGGTCGAGCTTGGTGATCACCACGGCGCGGGGCATGCCGACTTGGCTGCATTCCTGCCAAAGGGATTTGGTCGGCTCGTCGACGCCCTCGTTTGCCGCGATCACGAACAGCGCGCAATCCGCGGCTCGTAATCCGGCTCGCAGCTCACCGACGAAATCGGCGTATCCGGGCGTGTCGATCAGGTTGATCTTGATGCCGGCGTGTGACAGCGAGGCCACCGCGACGCCCACCGATCGCTGTTGCCGGATTTCCGCAGCGTCGTAGTCGCAGATGGTGCTGCCGTCCACGACCGAGCCGGGTCTGGACAGCACCCCGGCCGCAACCAACAGGGCCTCGACCAGGGTGGTCTTGCCGCCCCCCGACGGACCCACCAGGACCACATTGCGAACATCGCCCGGACCGTTCGCGGTGGGTGGGAGTCCCGCCCCCTGAGAAGTACTCGCTCTGTCGGCCATGACGTTCCTCCAGTTCTCCCAGGCTCGGGTGCGCGCGGTTGTTCCAGCTCACAGGACGCATTAGCAACTTTTCCCCCAACCGCCGCCCAGCACAAGGCTGTCGAGCACTACGGAAGCCGACGTGAGCGGTGCTGCTGCTGTGTCTGGTCAGGCGTGCCAGCTGGACCAGCGGCCCACCGTCACCGCGATTACCGGACCGCTCAACGAAACTGTTTGGTACTGAGGGTATTTAGCTCGCAATAACCGATGTCCGGTGCGCACCTCCGCGCCGTCTCGGTGAATCGCGGCGGCGCCGTCTACTCGGACCCACCACAACTGGGTCCAATCCTCGGCGTAGTGGTCGACGAGCAGGCTGACCCGTGGATTGCTCTCGATGTTGGTGAGGCGACGTAACCGTTGGGTGGTTTTGGGCTTCGCGTCGACGGCTGTGTAGATGACGTCATCATCAACGGCGAATACGACCGGCACCAGGTGCGGTAAGCCGTCGGGCGTGATCGTGGCCAGTCGCGCAACCGGGGACTGGGTGAACCTGGCTTTCGGGTCGAATCCGCCCACGGTGTCAGCTTAAGCAGGACCCCCCCGAACCTGGCAGCCGCGTGAAATCGGCCAAGGGATTTGCGGGCGCGTTCAGGGCGTGATCCAGCATTTTGGCAGTTACGACGCACACTCGACTGCTCGAGTAGCGCTTCCGGTCGAATGCCCGAGCCAGAGGGCCTACGGACTGTCCCCGATAGCTACCTGGACTACGGTGAGATGGACAATGTCGTGCCGCCCAGACCCGGAGGCCGGACAAATTCTGGTTCTTATCGTGACGCAGGAGGTAACGGGATGAGCAAATGGCAACACCGCTCCGTCTGGTGGTCATGGTTAGTCAGCGTGCTGGCTGTGGTCGGCCTGGGCCTGGGCCTGACCGCCGTGTCGGCGTCCGCCACGACTTTTGGGTCATCCACCCTGGCGCTGGACCGGTTTGCCGACCGTCCGGCGCCACCGCTCGACCCCTCGGCGATGGTCGGACAGGTCGGGCCGCAGGTGGTCAACATCAATACGCAATTCGGCTACAGCAATGCGATAGGGGCGGGGACCGGCATCATCATCGACCCGGGCGGTGTCGTGCTGACGAATAATCACGTGATCTCGGCCGCTACGGATATCAGCGTGTTCGCCATTGGCAACGGTCAGACTTACGCCGCCGACGTTATCGGTTACGACCGCACCCAGGATGTCGCGGTGTTGCAGCTTCGTGGCGGCGGTGGTCTACCGACCGCCGCGATCGGTGGCGGGGTCGCGGTGGGTCAGCCGGTGGTCGCGCTGGGCAACGCTGGTGGCCAGGGCGGAACGCCGAGTGCGGTCGCCGGCCATGTCCTGGCACTCAACCAGTCGGTCTCGGCAACCGACACCCTGACCGGTGCCGCGGAGAACCTGGGCGGCCTGATCCAGGCCGACACCGCGATCCGGCCCGGCGACTCGGGTGGGCCCTTGGTCAACAACGGCGGCCAAGTGGTTGGCATGAACACCGCCGCCACCGACAGCTACAAGATGTCCGGCGGGCAGGGTTTCGCGATTCCGATCAGTACCGCGTTGGGAGTCGCCGGCGCGATCCGGGCCGGTGCCGGCTCGAACACAGTGCACATCGGCCCGACGGCCTTCATCGGGCTGGGTGTTGTGGAGCACAGCGGTAGCGGCGCGCGGGTCGAGCGAGTAGTGGGCAGTGGTCCCGCCGCTGCGGCCGGGATCGCCGCCGGGGATGTCATCTTCTCGGTCGACGGCGTGTCCATCACGGGGCCCACTTCGATGACCGATGTGCTCGTCCCGCACCACCCCGGGGACAACGTCACGTTGTCCTGGCATTCCACGTCGGGCGGCGACCGCACCCAGACAATCACGTTAGCGGACGGACCTCCGGCCTGATATACGTCCGGACAATGCCGGCCGACCGGCCAATTCGTTTGTCGGTGGCCGTGATTCCGGGCGTCCCGCCCCGGGTACCCCTGGCATCGTGGAATTGATGAGCGAAGCAACGGACGCTGCCGAGCACCCTCCCGCGGGAGGCAGCCACGTCGAAGGCGGTGTGGTCGAGCACCCGAACGCCGAGGATTTCGTCAATGCCGCCGCACTGCCGGCCGACCCGACCTGGTTCAAACACGCCGTTTTCTACGAGGTGCTGGTGCGGGCGTTCTTCGACGCCAGTGCGGACGGTTCCGGTGATCTTCGTGGGCTCATCGAGCGCCTGGACTACCTGCAGTGGCTCGGCATCGACTGCATTTGGCTGCCCCCGTTCTACGACTCACCGCTGCGCGACGGTGGCTACGACATCAGGGACTTCTACAAGGTGCTGCCCGAATTCGGCACCGTCGACGATTTCGTCGCACTGATCGACGCCGCGCACCGGCGGGGTATCCGGGTCATCACCGATCTGGTGATGAACCACACTTCCGAGTCGCATCCGTGGTTTCAGGAGTCGCGCCGCGATCCCGACGGGCCGTACGGCGACTACTACGTGTGGAGCGAAACCAGTGAGAAGTACACCGGCGCCCGGATCATCTTCGTCGATACCGAGGAGTCGAACTGGACCTTCGATCCGGTCCGCCGCCAGTTCTACTGGCATCGGTTCTTCTCTCACCAGCCGGATCTGAACTACGACAACCCGGCCGTGCAGGAGGCGATGATCGACGTTCTTCGCTTCTGGCTCGGCCTGGGTATCGACGGGTTTCGTCTGGACGCGGTGCCTTACCTCTTCGAGCGCGAGGGCACCAATTGCGAGAACCTGCCCGAGACACACGCCTTCCTCAAGCGCGTGCGCAAAGTTGTCGACGACGAATTTCCGGGTCGCGTGCTGCTGGCCGAGGCCAATCAGTGGCCGGGTGATGTCGTCGAGTATTTCGGTGAGGCCAGCACCGGCGGCGACGAATGCCACATGGCGTTTCACTTCCCGCTGATGCCGCGGATCTTCATGGCCGTCCGCCGCGAGTCGCGGTTTCCGATCTCGGAGATCATGGCGCAGACTCCGCCGATACCGGACATGGCTCAGTGGGGAATCTTTCTGCGTAATCACGACGAGTTGACGCTGGAGATGGTCAGCGACGAAGAACGCGACTACATGTATTCCGAATACGCCAAGGATCCGCGGATGAAGGCGAATGTCGGAATCCGCCGCAGGCTGGCGCCACTGCTGGACAACGACCGCAATCAGATCGCGTTGTTCACCGCGCTGTTGCTATCCCTGCCGGGCTCCCCGGTCCTGTATTACGGCGACGAGATCGGCATGGGCGACGTGATCTGGTTGGGGGATCGCGACGGCGTGCGGACCCCTATGCAGTGGACACCGGATCGCAATGCCGGCTTTTCCACCGCAAACCCGGGCCGTCTCTATCTGCCGCCCAGCCAGGACCCGGTCTATGGCTATCAGGCGGTCAACGTCGAGGCACAACGTGACACCTCGACGTCGCTGCTCAATTTCACCCGGATGATGCTCTCGGTACGTCGCCGGCACGACGCCTTCTCCATCGGGACGTTCCAGGAACTTGGCGGTTCCAACCCGTCGGTGCTGGCTTTCGTTCGCGAAGCAGCCGATGATGGCGACACTGTGCTGTGCGTCAACAACCTGTCGCGGTTCCCGCAGCCCATCGAACTGAACCTGCAGCATTGGAGCGGTTGCACTCCGGTGGAGCTGACCGGGCACGTCGAATTTCCTCGCGTCGGCCAGCTGCCCTACCTGCTGACACTGCCAGGACACGGGTTCTACTGGTTTCAGTTGTCCGCATCTGAGGAGAGCCCTGCATGACCGCGCCGGCGACGATGCAGAGCGAAGCGATGAGGAGGAGTGGCGCCGATGACTGCGCCGGCGACGATGCAGAGCGAAGCGATGAGGAGGAGTGGCGCCCATGACGCTGCCAGCCAAACTGCCGTGGTCTGAGTGGCTTCCGCAACAACGTTGGTACGCCGGACGTAACCGTGAGCTGTCCAGCGCTGAGGCCAGCCTCGTCGTCCCACTCCGGCAGGACCTCGACCTGGTGCTGATCGACGCCGAGTACACCAACGGCTCTTCGGAGCGCTACCAGGTGATCGTGGGCTGGGATTCCGCGCCGGTCTCCGAGTACAGCAACGTTGCCACCATCGGCTCCGCGGACGATCGGGACGCCTTTGACGCGCTCTATGACGCCGATGCGCCCCAGTTTCTGTTGTCGCTGATCGACGCGTCAGCCGTGCGTGAGTCGTCGGGCACCGAAGTGACGTTCGCCAAGGAACCGGATGCCGAGCTGCCGCTGGAGGAGCATCCGCGCGTGTCAGATGCCGAGCAGAGCAACACCAGCGTGATCTTCGATCGACGCGCCATCTTCAAGGTGTTCCGGCGGGTAAGCAGCGGTATCAACCCCGACATCGAACTGGGCCGGGTGCTCGGGCGCGCGGGTAACCCGCACGTGGCCCGATTGCTGGGCACCTACGAGATAGCGGCACCGGACGGCGTTCCTGACGGTGCCTGCCCCCTGGGCATGGTGACCGAGTATGCGGCCAATGCGGCCGAAGGCTGGGCAATGGCTACGGCCAGCGTTCGTGACCTGTTCGCCGAGGGCGACCTCTATGCCTACGAAGTCGGCGGCGACTTCGCCGGTGAGTCCAAGCGGCTCGGCGAGGCGGTCGCGTCCGTGCATGCCACTCTTGCCGAATACCTGGGAACCGCGCAGGCAACCTTCCCAGTCGATAACGTGCTGGCGCGATTGTCGTCGACAGTGGCGCTGGTGCCAGAGCTGAAGGAGTACGCGGCGACGATCGAAGAACGATTCCGCCAGCTTGCGAGTGAGCCGATCACCGTTCAGCGGGTGCACGGTGACCTGCACCTCGGGCAGGTACTGCGTACCCCGGAAAGTTGGCTGCTGATCGACTTCGAGGGGGAGCCGGGCCAGCCGGTGGACGAGCGGCGGGCGCCGGATTCGCCGTTGCGCGACGTGGCCGGCGTTCTGCGCTCCTTCGACTACGCGGCCTATGGGCCGCTGATAGACCAGGCCGCAGACAAACAGCTGGCGGCCCGGGCCCGCGAATGGGTCGAGCGCAATCGCACCGCGTTCTGTGATGGCTACGCCGCCGCGTCCGGGATCGACCCGCGAGATTCGGCGCGGCTGCTGGCCGCCTACGAACTCGACAAGGCCGTCTACGAGGCCGGCTACGAGGCGCGGCACCGGCCCGGATGGCTGCCCATCCCGTTGCGGTCCATCGCCCGGCTCACCGATGCTTAGGTCTATGCGCGTCGCTGCGCGGACGGATGGTCTCTGAAAGCATGTGCCTGTGACGAGTGAGATTTTCGACAGTGAGGCTCGATTGTCGTGGGTGCTCGCGGCTCTGGCGGGCGTGCTGGGAGCGACGGCATATACCCACTCGGAAGGGTACTTCGTGACCTTCATGACCGGGAATGCCCAACGTGCGGTGTTGGGTTACTTCCGGGGCGATGAGGTGCTGTCGATCTCGGCGGGGTTGCTATTGTTGTGTTTCGTTGCCGGCGTGGTGATTGCGTCAGTGTGTAGGCGGCATTTCTGGGTGGCGCATCCGCACGGACCGACCTTGCTGACCACCTTCAGTCTGCTGGCCGCCACCGTGGTTGACATCATCGACGAAGGGTGGGAGGAAGCTAACCTTGATTTCGCACCAATTCTGCTGGTGGCCTTCGGCATCGGTGCTCTGAACACGTCGTTCGTCAAGGACGGCGAGGTGTCCGTTCCCTTGAGCTATGTGACCGGCACGTTGGTCAAGATGGGGCAAGGCATCGAGCGTCACATCGCCGGTGGCAAGGCAGCGGACTGGCTCGGCTACTTTCTGCTGTTCACCAGCTTTGTCTTGGGCGCCACATTGGGTGGCTTCATCAGCTTGGCCGTCAACGGGACCTGGATGCTGGTGGCCGCTTCGGCGGTGTGCGCGTTGACCACCGGCTACACGTACTTTCACGCTGATCGCCGCGCCCTGTTCGATTAGCGGAACCAAAAAGCATCGGCAGCGGCGCTGACCGGTGCGCTGCTGCCGATGCTGGTTTGGGCGGCTGCTAGGCGGAGTTGTTCACCGCGTTGAGCACCTGCAGCATGTCGGGCTTCATGGCCATCAGCTGCTGGTTCCAGTAGGGCCACGAGTGTGTCCCGTTGGCCGGGAAGTTGAACACCCCGTTGCGCCCACCTGTGGCCGCGTAGGTGTTCTGGAATTGCTGGTTGGTGCGCTGTGTGAGGCCCTCCAGGAACTTCGCCGGCATGTTGTCGCCGCCGAGGTCGCTCGCTGTGCCGTTACCGCAGTAGATCCAGATGCGGGTGTTGTTGGCGACCAGTCGCGGAATCTGGACCATCGGGTCGTTGCGCTTCCACGCCGGGTCGCTGGACGGGCCCCACATGCTGTTGGCGTTGTAGCCGCCCGCGTCGTTCATCGCCAAGCCGATCAGCGTCGGCCACCACCCCTCAGACGGGTTGAGGAAGCCGGACAGTGACGAGGCGTAGGGGAACTGCTGCGGGTAGTAAGCAGCCAGGGTCAGCGCGGACCCGCCCGCCATCGACAGGCCCACTGCTGCGTTACCGGTCGGCGAGACCGTCTTGTTGGCCTGCAGCCAGGCGGGCATCTCCTGGGTCAGGAAGGTTTCCCACTTGTAGGTGTAGTTCTGGCCGTTACCCTGCGATGGCTGATACCAGTCGGTGTAGAAGCTGGACTGGCCGCCGACGGGCATGACCACCGAGAGACCGGACTGGTAGAACTCCTCAAAAGCCGGGGTGTTGATATCCCAACCGTTGTAGTCGTCCTGCGCCCGAAGCCCGTCGAGCAGGTAGACCGCGTGCGGGCCCCCGCCTTGGAACTCGACTTTGATGTTGCGGCCCATCGACGGTGACGGCACCTGCAGGTATTCCACTGGAAGGCCTGGCTTGGAGAATGCCCCCGCGGTCGCCGAGCCGTCGACGACACAGATCAGAGCAGGCAATAGGGCAGCCCCCACCGCCGCGAGAGCCAGCCGGCGCGGCATGTCCGCCGCTGCGCCACGCAACTTGTCAACGAACTTCATAGCTGCTACCCCATCCCAACTTTCAATCTTTTTCGGATGCCGCGTGCCGCGGTGGAATCTGTCCTGGGTGAGTGGAACACGACGGGAGGATGGAATTCGTTTGTCGCGGCCGGAGTTTGAAGTCGCGGTTGGCTAACGATTGAGCGTCGGCCCGGACTCGTCGCATTCAGGTCACGATTGACTGCCGGACAGATATTGCCGTCTTCAAAACTGCCAGCGAAGAAGCTATCGCGGTCGCTTAGGCGACCAGACGGCGCAAAAGTTTTGAAGCCGTGGCAATTCCGACGACCGCCGCCGCCACCAGCACGACGAGGTCCAGCCGGTCCATTGGCGTGCCGATCAACAGTGCCCGCAGTGCGTTGACCTCGTAGCTAAGCGGATTGACCGCACTCAGCACATGCAGCCATGCGGGCATCACGTCGACCGGATACAGCGCATTGGAAGCGAAGAACAACGGCATCGTGATGGCTTGTCCAATCCCCATCAACCGATCGCGACTGCGCACCAGTCCGGCGAGTGTCATAGACAGGCACGCGAAGAACGCGGCACCAAGCATGACGACGCCCATCGCCGCCAGGATCCGCAGCGGATTGATGGTCAGGCCGACGCCCATCAAATACGCCAGCGCCATGACGCCGACGACCTGGGCGACCGAACGCACGCCGGCTGCGAATGCCTTGCCGGTGATCAGTGCCGACGCGGGCGCTGGTGTCACCATGAGTTTGGCGAGGACGCCGGCGTCGCGATCCCAGATGATCTGGATGCCGTAGAAGATCGAGATGAACAACGCCGACTGGGCGATGATGCCCGGTGCCAGGAACGCCAGATACGACACCGGTCCGGTGTTGATGACGTGCAAGTGGCTGAACGTGGTACCGAAGATCAACAGCCACAGCGCAGGCTGAACCATCCGGGTGACGAGCTCGGTCCGATCGTGCTGCAGTTTCTGCATTTCGACGATCGCGAACGCGCCGACGCGGCTCAGTGTCGCGCTGACTCGTTGCCATCCGCGTGGAGCGCGGGCGAGGCTGAATTCGACGTCGCGGTCAACTGACACGGCGGGCAACCTTTCTGGTGGAGCGGATTTCGCGCATACTCGACGACCCGGATGACGCCGCTTCATCTTCCAGTTCCGAGGCAGCGTAGTGACGGAACACATCCTCGAGGGTGGCGTGCGCCGACACCGTCGACTTCAACTTTGTCGGCGTCCCGACAGCCCGCAATTCGCCGTGATGCATCAGCGCCACCCGGTCGCACAGCGCGTCGGCCTCTTCCATGTAATGCGTAGTGAGTAGCACGGTCATGCCGAACAGCGCCTGCATTTGCTGCACCTGCGTCCAGACGCCGTCACGGGCAATCGGATCCAGACCGACGGTGGGTTCGTCAAGCACGAGCAGCGACGGGCGGTTGACCAGCGCCTGGGCCACTTCCAGGCGTCGCACCATGCCGCCGGAGTAGGTTCCTGCCAGTCGATCGGCCACGTCGACTAGTTCCAAAGCCTCCAGAGCGTCATCGACGCGCCTGGGGCGCTCGGCGCGGGCCACGCCGTACAACCGCGCGAACCACTCCACGTTCTGCCGGCCGGTCAACGCCGGTTCGATCGACAGTTGTTGGGGCACATAGCCGATGTTGCTTCGGATGTCGACGGTCTCGCGCCGCGCGTCCATGCCGAAGATGCGCAGTTCGCCCTGCTGAATCGGGGCCAGCGTGGTGAGCATGCGCACCATGGTCGTTTTTCCGGCGCCATTGGGTCCAAGTAGACCCATCGTCTCGCCGGGTCGCACTTGCAATGTCACGTCATCGACGGCGGTGAACTGGCCGTACCGATACGTCAGGTGCCGGCCATCGATGGCCAATGGAAGTGATCCGCTCATGATCGTCGCTCCTGCAATAGTCGGGCCATTGTGTCTAGGACTTCCAACCCCTTTGTCAGAGCCTCGATTTGATCGTCATCCAATTCGCCGAGCACCTCGGACAGCAACGTTCGTCGGGCGGCCCGGGACGCGTTGACGATCTGCTGGGTGGGCTCCGCGAGCCGTAGTTCGCCGACGCGTCGGTCCATCTCGCGCGCGGTCCGCACCAGCAGGCCGTTGGCTGCCAGCTTCGAAACCAAGGTCGAGGCGGAGTTCGGTGCCAGTCCGAGTTCGGCGGCGGCGGCGTTGACCGAGATGCCCGGCTGCCGGCCTACGAGCCACAACAGCTCTGACTGTGACTCGCTGAGGCGCGCGGAATCGAACCCGCGGCCTACTGATCGCCGGAGTTGCCGGCGGAATCTGCCGACGACAGCGAACACCTCGGTGACCGGATCGGTAGATGACTTCACTGTAGTAATGATACCTCTGTTTACGAGGTAATTATGTATGCAGGCTATGTACGAGCTAGCTGTGAGCTACTTGTCAGCTACTTGTCGAGGCGATGCAGGACCACGTCCATTACGGCGCCGTCGTCGACCCTCGCGGTCAGATAGCTGCAGAACGGCTGACGGCGGCGATCCGTCGGCGAGCCCGGATTAAGCAAGCGCAACCCGGTCTTTGTCGTTGTATCCCATGGGATGTGGCTGTGCCCGAACACCAGGACGTCGCTGTCCGGATAGAGCCGCGACATCCGCGCTTCGCGGCCGGTCGCGGCGCCGGTCTCGTGCACAACGGTGAAACGCACGCCCGCCAGCGTCACATCCGCCCGTTCCGGCAGCCGCGCGCGCAGGGCGGGTCCGTCGTTGTTGCCCCAGCATGCGATCAGTCGAGCGGACCTGGCCTCGAGCTCGTCGAGCAGCTCGAGCGCTACCCAGTCGCCGGCGTGCACGACGACATCGGCCTCGGCGACCTCGTCCCATACCTGCACGGGCAGGTCACGCGCGCGGGTCGGAACATGGGTATCGGCGATCAGCACGAGCCTCACGGGTTCTATGCTTACCCAAGACCTTCAACGACCAAAATGGAGAGGTCCATGCGCACCTTCGAGTCAGTCGCCAACCTCGCCGCGGCCACAGGCGAGACGATAGGGCAAAGTTCCTGGGTGACCGTCACCCAGGAAGACGTCAACCTGTTCGCCGATGCGACCGGCGATCACCAGTGGATCCACGTCGACCCGGAGCGGGCCGCGGCTGGCCCGTTCGGCAAGACCATCGCCCACGGGTACATGACCCTGGCGCTGCTGCCCCGGCTGCAACATGAGATGTACACGGTCAACGGCGTAAAGCTGGCAATCAACTACGGCCTGAACAAGGTTCGTTTCCCCGCGCCGGTGCCGGTCGGCTCCAGGGTGCGAGCACAGAGCTCGTTGGTCAGCGTCGACGACCTGGGCGACGGCGCGGTGCAGGCGACGGTGTCGACCACCGTGGAAATCGACGGGTCGCCCAAGCCGGCGTGTGTGGCCGAAAGTATCGTTCGCTACATCACCTGATCGCCCAGCGCGCGGCGTGACGTTCTCAGAATTCCGCGATCGAGTGTTCGAGGCGTTCGGCAAGTCGGGCGTTGGATTCCGCGCGCCGCGTCGGTATGTGCCCCGACGGGAAAGGCGTTGTCACCGGCTGGTATTCACGCAGCGTGCGGCGGGCCACCGTCATCTTGTGCAACTCGGTGGCACCGTCTGCGATACCCAGCGACTCGGCGGCCACCATCATCTTGACGAACGGCATCTCGTCGGAGACACCGAGCGCGCCGTGCAGGTGTAGGGCCCGTTGCGCGACGTCGTGCAGCACCGCAGGCATGGCGACCTTCACCGCGGCAATGTCGCGGCGCACCTTCTGGTAGTCGTGATGCTTGTCGATCAACCAGGCGGTGCGTAACACCAGCAACCGGAACTGTTCGATCTGGATCCAGCTGTCGGCGATCTTCTCCTGGGTCATCTGGAAGTCGGCCAACCGCCCATGCCTGGTCTTTCGCGACACCGCACGCTCACACATCATGTCAAAAGCACTGCGCGCCAATGCGATCGTGCGCATTGCATGGTGAATCCGGCCACCGCCGAGCCGGGTCTGGGCGATCATGAACGCGTGGCCCTCACCGCCCAGCACATGATCGGCCGGCACCCGGACGTCGTTGTACCGAACGTATGCGTGACTGGCGCGCTTGGAGGATTCAGCTCCCATTCCGACGTTGCGCACGATCTCAATGCCGGGCGTCTCACCCGGAACGATGAACAGCGACATCTTGTCGTAGGTGCGGGCCTCGGGGTTAGTGACGGCCATGACGATGAAAAACGACGCATGCTTGGCGTTGGTGGAAAACCACTTCTCGCCGTTGATGACCCAGTAGTCGCCATCGCGGGTGGCGGCGGTGACGAATTGCCCGGGATCGGAACCGCCCTGGGGTTCGGTCATCGAATAGCAGGAAGTGATCTCGCCGTCCAGCAACGGTTGCAGGTAGCGGGCCTTCTGCTCGTCGGTGCCGAACAGCGCAAGGATCTCGGCGTTGCCCGAGTCTGGCGCTTGGCAGCCGAACACCGACGGCGCCCAGCGGGAGCGCCCGAGGATCTCGTTGAGCAGCGCGAGCTTGACCTGGCCGAAGCCCTGGCCGCCGAGGTCGGGCCGCAGATGGGCGGCCCACAGTCCCTGGTCCTTCACCTGCTGCTGCAACGGCCGCAGGATGGCCATCATTTCCGCGTTCTTTTTGTCGTATGGATCAAGGGCGACCAGATCGAGCGGCTCGAGTTCGTCGACCATGAATTTTTCGACCCAGTCCAGCTTCGCCTGGTATTCCGGATCCGTTTCGAAGTCCCACACCGTGGCCAACCGTTCCCCGGCGCAGCATCACACCGGCATTGTTGATGGAGCCACCCCATCGTAGATGCGGCCGAATTTCACCACGTCAACGCGTTGGTGCAGCGACGGGCACCACGGCTCGTCGAATTATTCACCCGACGGTATTCGCGCCGATATCGGACAGCTGGGTCAACCGGACACTGTTACCGGACGGGTCGCGGAATCCGCAGTCGATGCCGTATGGCATCTCGTGAGGTTCCTCGGTGAACTCCACTCCTCGGGATCGCATCTTCTCGTAGGCGGCCTGGCAGTCGTCGGTGGTGAGGAATACCGTGCCGGCGAATCCCTTGGCCATCACTTCGCGCACCTGCTCGCGGGTAGCGTCATCCATCACCGGTGGACCCGGAATTGCCATCAGGATGATCGTTACGTCGTCCTGCCCCGGTGGGCCGACCGTGAGCCACCGGAAGTCAAGCTCCGGCAACGAAACATCTTGTCGCACTTCCATACCCACCTTTGCGGTCCAGTATTTCAGGGCTATATCCTGGTCATGCACCCACAGATGGGCGCCGGCAATCTTCATCATGGGAACGACGCTACGGTCTGCCGGGGGCGTCCGTCTTCTTCCCGTGTGCTGTCTTGGAGCGGCTGTCGGCGGGCCGTCGGGTATCGCGCCGCAGGATGCAGCTCGGCACCCGCGCGTGCACCGAGGCGGGGGGGAGGCTGGCTCGATAGGCTGCGGGTGGCAAGCCGTACACGCGGGCGAAGCTACTCGTGAACGAACCGACGCTCTGCAAACCGACCATGACGGCGATGTCGGCGACGGATCGATCGGTGTAGCGCAGCAGCGCGGCAGCTCGTTCCAATCGGCGCGACCGCAAGTAGGAGCGTGGTGATTCGCCGAAGGTCTGAGTAAACATGCGGCTGAAGTGAGCGCGCGACAGCCCCGCGGCGGCGGCCAGGTCATCCACGGTGATCGGCTCGGCGTAGCGGATATCGGCCAGGTCTTTGGCGCGGAGCAGATGACGCGCCGGTGGAACCTGCGGCATGAGCTTAAGTATGGCGCTTCGCGGCGACGGCCGCGTTGATGATGACGGCGTGCAGTCGGTGCCAATGCGGGCGATCAAAGCCTGCGCGCAGCAGCAGGTGGCCTGCGCGCCCGCGTGTTCTAGCTTTGCCCCGTCGACTGACCGCGAGCGTGGGAAGGAGGAAGCGGGAGAACTGATCGACGAGAACCAGGTGGCCACCCGCACGTAGCACCCGCGCGCACTCGCTGAGGCCGGCGTATTGATCGGACCAGTGGTCAAACGACGTACTGCTGACCACCAGGTCGATCGATGCATCGGGGTAAGGCAGCTGCTCTGCGACGCCGGTGGCGAAAGTCAATCGTTTGTCGTCGGTGAGGCGGCTGGCTGTCTCGATCATGTGGGGAGCGGCGTCAATTCCGGCGAGCTCCTCGCCTCCCGGGTATTGACCGGCCAGTGTTCGCAAGAGGTAACCGGTACCGCATCCGACATCGAGGACACGTTGTGGACGCGTCTCGGTCGACGTCGCCAACGCGGCGGTGCGGTCGCTGATCGTGTGGTGTAGCCGACCGCGCCAGCCTTGTTCGTATTGCCCGGCGCGATCGTCGTAGGCAGCGACATCGCGATAGGGCGGCACGACGGTGATTCTAGAATGGCCGCTCATTGGTGAACGAGCAGCGCAACATGCGACGCGCTGGTTGCTTCTCTGCGACTACGACTTCTTGCTCGGAATGACGAATATAACGATGAGTGTGACGATGCTGAAGAACAAGCCCAGGATGCCCCAGCCGAATGGGTTTCGTCCTTTCATCCCGGCGACCAGGGCGCAGACGATGGCGGCGATGATGCTGCCGACCGCCACGAAAATGCCTTTGATGCCCTTCAGGATGAAACCGGCTGCCTCGGGATTGTCCTGTGCCGCTAACACCAGTCCGTGCAGCATGTGCGCTCCTAATTTAGGTGACGTGTGTCACAGGACAATACCCAGCACAGTGCTGACTTAAGCAGGTCGCGGAACAATGAGCGTAATTTTCGGTCAGCCGTGCGGAGCCTCAGAGATCTTGCTGTCTCCGGTGCCCAACGTTTGGCAGTATGTCGATGCCGACAGGCGCGTTGCCGAGATCTGCAGATTGTTTGGTTCAGCGCCGCTCTTGTCCTTGAGCATCTTGCTGATCTCCTCGTTCTGCTTTTTCTCGTCCTGAGTAGTGAAGTCCTTGCATTTTGTGTCGCCGCCGGTGTTGATGACCTGTGAGGCCGAACATCCGCTCAAGAGCAACATGGCGATCGCGGTCGTGGCGGCTGCAACTTGCTTCATCGTTTGCCTTCCTGCATCGGAGTAGTGGCCACTTGGTAGACCGAAGCTCCCGATTTCAAACGCTCGATTGAGATCCGCGCTGATCCCCGCAAGTATTCGGCCACGTCACGGCGCCTTTCTCGTAGGTTCGCCGATGACAGCCGTCACCAGCGAGGCGTACTTGGCGCCGCGCCTTGATGATGCCAGGCGGTCCGTCGCTGTCGGCCGCGTCGGGCATTTCGGAGCACCGTCCCGGCGATCTCTTTAATGGCTGCAAGCGCACGATCCGGTCGATCGCGTAAGGCTCGTGCCGCAACGCGGGCAAGCCTTGACGGTGTCAAAAACTGCGACGGGGATATGTCGCGGTTGAGCAGACGGAGAAACATCAGTGGGACCTCGGGGTTTTCGCGCATATGTCGAGAGAGGGCGGTGTTCAACGGCGTCGGAGCACCCGGCGCCCCTAGGTCGCTGGCGAACCAGTACATCGCGTAGGCATCGTCGTCGCGCCAACGCCACCAACGTTGGATGGAAGCGTCGATAGTGGTGTTGTCACGCCCGTCCTCGATTGCCTGCGCGAGTTGTTCGGCTTGGCGAAACGCGTCCGAGATGCCTTGGCCCGGGCGTCGGATCTTTGAAGTGCCCGGCGTCTCCCACCAAAACCCATCCAGGGCCGGCGGCTTGCCGAAAATAGCCGTGCCATTTGGTCAGCATGCGGATCGCACCGACACGGCGCCCATCGCCAAGTCGCATCGGCAAGCTCAGGCCATGCCCGGATAGCGGCAGTGAAATTGGCGTCGCGATCGGCATGAAACTCCGCCTGGTTCGCGAAACCACTTGTGATGGCTGCCATGAACAGATCGCTGTCGGTTGGGCCGGCAAGATATGCCAACTCCCCGACACGACCAAGCCACATACGTCCCTCTCGGTTCGCCACACCGTCGAAGTACGCCCAGGCCGTAAACCGGCCCGGTGGCGTCACGTGATATTCCGCAGCGCCGACCAACGACGCCACCGTCGAGTGACGCCCATCGGCGCCGACCACCAACTGTGCGTTGATCAGGCCCGCGTCCGTCTCAACTCCGACCGCCCGATCGCCGTCCATCAGCAACCGCGTAACCCGGCAGCCTGTTCTGATATCTGCACCTGCTTCGCGAGCCGCATCAACCAGTAGCGCGTCCAGTGTCACCCGCCGCACGATCAAGGCGGGCCACTCGAGCGTCCCGTCGTTGGTCAAGTCGAAGCGCACGTCGTCGTTGATGAACGTGATTTGATCCAGTGGGACCGCGCCAGCCCCCAAAACTGCGTTTAGGACACCCAGACGGTCCAGCATTTGCACCCCACAGGGCTGGATCAGATGGGTCGAGGGGGTTTCTGACGGAAACTGTGCGCGGTCAAGCACACAGACGTTAAAGCCCCGCCGCGCAAGCAGCGTCGCTAGCGGAGACCCGGCGCATCGTGCGCCAACGACCACGACGTCGAATCGATCCTTAGCACTGCGTGGGCTCGTCATGGCAGCTCAATGACGAATAATCGTTGGGCGCTGCCACCGGGTTCGAGGGGGTAGATATCAACAATCACCATGCCGGAGCACCATACACGGAAAATAAGAAAAATAAGAGATCATTAAGGTTTCGGTAAGATGTGTCTGGAACCCGCGAACGCCCCACCCGTCGAGACTGACGCACCGCTGTGGGTGAGGTAGCGGGAATCGCTTTAACGCCGGCTGAAGGTGAGCGTCAGAGTTTGCTTCGCCAGCCAGCGATACCGATGGCGATCATTCGTAGCTGTTTAGTGGCCGTCCGCCTGATGTCTTCGCGCACTTCGGAGCTCTGGGCGTCCTCGATCGCCTCCGCCGTGACGATCATCGCGTTCACGAACAGGGTCGCCAGCACGTTTAGGTCCTCGGTGCTCCAGGCGTTGAGCCCGGGGAACCGCGCCAAGTCGGTGGCCAGCTCGGAAGTGATCAGCCGGATCTCGGTGCGGATGGCGTAGCGCAGCACGGACAGGCCGCTGTTGCGCTCGCGCCCGATTAATCGCCAGTGCTCGCGTCGTTCGGCGACGCTGGCCACCAGGATCTCGACGGACGACTCGATCACCCGGTTCGGGTCGAGCTTGCCAGCACGTGCCCCGCGTAGGGTGTCGCGCAAGGTGCGAAACGACTCGTCGATTAAAACCAGTCCGAGCGCTTCCATCGACTCGAAATGACGGTAAAAAGCCGCGGGCACAATCCCGACTTCTCTGGTCACCTCGCGCAGGCTCAGGCTGCTCAGGCTGCGCTCCTGCAGCAGCTTGAGGGCGGCGGCGATGATGGCACGCCGAGTGGCCTCCTTGCGTTCCTCGCGTGACGGGCTTTCGCGTGAACGCTCACGACGAGACCGGTGCGGCCGTGAACTAGGAGTACGGCTGTTCACTGTGTGAAGCCTACCACAGAGCAGGAGAAACCCTTGACTGGCTGCGCAGTCCGCGCGCACGGTGTACATATGTTCACTCAAATAACTCAGACTTCAGGTGCGGCCTTTATGGAGGCTTTCCGGAAGCGAGTGCTGGGTTCAGACCTGGTGGACCTGCTCACGGGTCCGCACGGCGTCGACCGGTACACCGAGCAGGTGGCGCCGACTTGGGCGTTGGGCGAGGCCCGCGCCAAGGTCGTCGACGTGCGCAGGACCACTCCGCGCAGCGTCACCCTCACCCTCGCTCCGAACGGGACCTTCACCTCCTCCTACACGGTCAAGGCCGGTCAGTACGTCAACCTCGCGGTCGACATCGATGGCCGCCGGCACACTCGCTGCTACTCCCCGGCCAACGCCGAAGGCTGCCGCAATCTCGAGCTGACCATCGGCCAGCACGAGGGCGGACTGGTCTCGAATCACCTGTACCAGCGTGCCCGACGCGGCATGGTGGTCGGCCTGCCGGGTGTGGGCGGCGACTTTGTCTTGCCCGCGCCGGGTCCTCAGGGAAGGCCCCGTCGGATTTTGTTCGTCTCCGGCGGCAGCGGCATCACGCCGGTGATGGCGATGCTGCGGACGCTGGTCGCCCAGGGCCATCCCGAAACTGGCGGTGCCGAGGTCGCGTTTGTCCACTACGCGCGCCGCGAGGCGGAGGCGTGCTACCACACGGAACTTGCCGCTTACAACAAGCTGCCCGGCGTGCGGGTGCTACACGGCTACACCCGATCGGATGCGGGCGACCTCGTCGGCCGATTCGGACCGGAGCACCTGGCCGCCGCCCTGCCGGAACCCGATCTGGTGTTCGTCTGCGGCCCAACTGCTTTGGTAGATTCGGTCCGGGAGCACTGCGACAACGTGCACACCGAGAGCTTTGTCGCCGCCGGTATTCGAGCCGACCGCGAATCCGTTGGCTGGTCGAATCACCTTCGCGGACAGCGGTGTAGAACTCGTCGACGACGGGCGCTCGCTGTTGGAACAGGCCGAATCGGCCGGCTTGACGCCCGATAACGGATGCCGAATGGGCATCTGCCATACCTGCACCCGGCGCAAGACCGCCGGAACCGTGCGAAACCTGATCACCGGCGCGGTCTCGACCGTCCCCGACGAGGACGTGCAGATCTGCGTGTCTGTCCCGGTTGGCGACGTCGACCTGGCGCTCTAACACACCCTTTTGCCATCCACCAAACCCTTTGGAGGAAAAATCATGTCTCAGAACACGATCACCCTGACCCCCGAGCAGGCCGAAGAATTCGGCCGTGAGCTCGACGCCATCAAAGAACGCGTGATGGCAGACCTCGGTGAAGAAGACGCCGACTACATTCGCCGCGTCATCAAAGTCCAGCGGGCGCTGGAAATCGGCGGACGTGCGCTGCTGTTCGCAGGGGTACTGCCACCGGCCTGGCTGGCCGGCACCGCGATGCTGGGCATCGCGAAAATCCTGGACAACATGGAGATCGGCCACAACATCATGCACGGCCAGTACGACTGGATGCGCGACCCGGCGATATCGGGCCGCACCTTCGAATGGGACACCGCATGCCCGGCCGATCAATGGCGGCACTCGCACAACTACATGCACCACACCCACACCAACATCGTGGGAATGGACCGCGACATCGGCTACGGCATCCTGCGAATGAGCGAAGTCCAACCGTGGCACCCCTACTACCTGGGTAACCCGGTCTACGCCTTCCTGTTGATGGTGTTGTTCCAGTACGGCGTCGCGCTGCACGAGATGGAAACCGAACGGATCCGCACCGGCGAGATCAGGCTCCGCGACAAGCGCGACACCTTGACTGCAATCTGGAAAAAGACGCGCCGGCAGGTGCTCAAGGACTATGTGGCCTTCCCGCTGTTGGCTGGACCTTTCGCGCCGTTCGTGTTCACCGGCAACCTCTCGGCCAACCTGATGCGCAACATGTGGTCCTACATGATCATCTTCTGCGGCCACTTCCCGGACGGCACGCAAGAATTCACCGTCGAGGAGACCAAGGACGAGTCCCGCGGCCAATGGTATTTCCGGCAGGTACTCGGTTCGGCGAATCTGACCGGCGGCAAGATCTTCCATCTGCTGTCCGGCAACCTGTCGCACCAGATCGAACACCACCTGTTCCCGGACATGCCCGCCCGCCGGTACCCCGACATCGCACCCGAGGTGAAAAAGATCTGCGAACGCTACGGCGTCACCTACAACAGCGGACCGCTGCCGCAACAGTTCGGCACCGTCGTTCGCAAGATCGTCAGGCTGACATTCCCGGATTCTCTGTCAGTACTGCGCAAGCACACGGCAAACAAGCCAGGCGATCGAGTGCCCGTCGCGGCATAAACCCGTTGTTCCCCCGCGGGCCGGGCGGGGGACAATGGGCTTCGTGGAGTGGACCGGCGCGCGTTATTCGGATTGCCCAACGGTCGAGGTGTCGGCGTGGATCGACGCCGAACCGGACCGGGTTTGGAGTCTGGTCTCGGATATCCTGCTGATGCCGACCTTCAGCAACGAACTGCAGTCTGTGGAGTGGGTGGACGGAGCCACCGGGCCCCGGCTGGGGGCCAGGTTCGTCGGGCATAACGAGCACGACGCGTTCGGGCAATGGAGCACCACGTCACAAATCGTCTCCTTCGATCAGCAACGCGAATTCGCCTGGGCGGTTGGTGATCCTGACAATCCCACGGCGACCTGGCGATTCCGGTTGGCGCCTCGCGACGGCGGCACCGCGTTGACCTACTGGATGCAGATGGGACCCGCCCCTCGGGACTGTCGGCGGCCATCGAGTCGATGCCCGACAAGGAACAAAAGATCGTCTTCGTGCGGATGCGCGAGTTCGAGACCGCGATTGGCAAGACCGTGGCGGCGCTCAAGAGGCTTGCCGAACACGGGGTGCGTTGATGCGGACCGCGACAACGGTTGAGTTGTCCAGCGCGACCGGCGAAGTCGCTGACGTGGTGGAGTTCGTCGTCGAGGCCGAGAAGTTGGGCCTCGACGTCTGTTGGGTTGCCGAGGCATGGGGTTCTGACGCGCCGTCGGTGCTGGGCTATCTCGCCGCCCGCACCCAGCGGATGCTGCTCGGCTCCGGAATCCTGCAGGTCGGCGTTCGGTCGCCCGTCATGGTCGCCCAGACCGCGATCACACTGTCCAACCTGTCGAATGGCCGGTTCCTGCTCGGCCTGGGCGCCTCGGGTCCGCAGGTGATCGAGGGCCTGCACGGGGTCTCGTTCAGCCGCCCGCTGGCCCGCATCCGCGAAACCGTCGACGTCGTGCGGCAGGCGTTCGCGGGTCGGCAAAATCTCCCATTCCAGCAAGGAGTTTCAGATTCCTCGCCCCGGCGGAGAGGCGGTGCCGATGCGCCTGTCCACTGCGCCCCAGCACCCCATTCCGATCTACCTGGCGGCGCTGTCGCCGGGCATGCTGCGGTTGACGGGGGCGATCGCCGACGGCTGGCTGGGCACCAGCTTCGTACCGGAAGGCGCCGCCGACGCCTACTTCACCCACCTCGACGAGGGACTGGCGTCCGCCGGCAGGACGCGCGCCGACATCGACATCTGTCAGGGCGCCGAAGTCGCCTTCGCCTCAGACGCAGACGAGCTGGATCACATGGTGGCGGCGCGGAAAAAAGAGCTCGCGTTCAGCCTCGGCGGTATGGGGTCGTCGAGCACGAACTACTACAACCAGGCCTACAGCCGGCAAGGCTGGGCGGACGTCGCCGTCGAGGTGCATCGAGCGCTGGCAGCGCGGCGACCGCGACGGCGCCGCCGGACTGGTGACCGACGAGATGGTGCTGGCCACCACGCTCATCGGGACCGAACAGATGGTTCGCGCTCGGCTCGCGGTCTGGAAAGACGCCGGCGTGGACACCGTGCGGCTCTACCCCGCCGGCGAAACGCTGGATGCCAAGCTGAGCATCCTGGGCCGAGCCATCGAGCTGGTCCGGGTCGTCACCGTCGAAAATTAATACACGGCGGTCGGGGCCTCGAAAACCTTCACGAGTTTCACCTCGGGCCGCACCGGCAGCCCCTCGGTGAGGAACCAGCGGAAGGCGAGGTTGCCGCGCGGATAACCCAGCGCGGTCAATGAATTCGGGTGTGCGGTCATCCCGCGGGACAAGACGATCGTCACCGAGCCATCACTATTGAGAACCGCGCTGTGGCCGTTGAGAGAGCACCGCGCGTCCGGGCCCTCGGAGGCGCCGTAGGTGGCCATGAACTGGTTCCACACCACCAGGTTCCAGAATCTGCACGACGGAGGTCGGTGCGTGATGACCAGCGCCTCGTCGTCGTCGAGCACAAAACTGCCGTAGGCATAACAGGCGTCGCGCGCCGACCAGCCGAAGTTGGCGTCGGGCACCTGATAGGGGTCGGCGAATTGGTTTGCGGTATTGGCGGTCTCGTGCCCGAGCGCGTGGCTTTCGTCAATCCGCAGTACCGACGGCCAGCGGCACGATGGCAAACATCGTGCGCAACCAGGTGGCGGCCGCCCGCAGAGCCGCGGCGGTTTCCGCGTCTCCGTGTCGTATCGGGTCCGGCTTGTCGAGCGCGTCGATATTCCACACCACCGGGCGGCCGGTCAGTGGGTCGGCTTGGTAGTCACGGGTCATCAGGATGGCCGCGTCGGGCGTCGGGGGGAGGTCGAAGGCGAAGTTGCCGTCGGCGTCGATGTCGAGATCGCTGTCCCGGACTATCGCAACCACCCGGTCGGACCACGCCCCGGGGGATGGCTCGTTGTAGGCCGTCACCGAGAAGTACACGCTGTCGCCATTATTGCCGCTGATGCGGTAGCGCCGCGCCGGATCGACCGGGCAGATGAAGTAATAGGCGTCGGTGTTGTCGCCGCCCCATCGACGATCGCGACGGAACGGCGTGTTCACCGCAACGAACTGCGGCCGGCCGGGCTCGGCGAACAGGTAGGTGTCTAACGCCACGCCCAATGTGGTGGCGAGCGTGCGGTAGCCGTCGGCGATGTGGCGGTCGTCGGTAACCGCCCGGTCACCCTCGAGGAACGAGCGGTCGAGGCTCCCGACCGTGGCAAGCAACTCTTGCCAGGCGGCAGTCGATTCGTGTCGTCATGCGCTGATTCCTTTCAGGAGCAACATGGTCGTGCGGTCGACCCACGCATCGTCGAAGTCTGCGGGGCGCGTGAGCAGGCCCATCAGGGTGATGCCTGCGATGGCCTCTGTTAGTTGGGAGGCGAGTTCGCCTGCGGTCACATCGGCCCGGACCTCGCCTCGGGCCGCGGCTCTGTCAAGCAGCTCGCGGAGCCCGCCGCCGATGATGCCGGCGAACCGCTCCAGCAGCGCCGAATGCAACGTCGGGTCCGCCGCCATCTCGCCCACCAACCCCGGCACGGCCGCTCTGGCGGCGGGTGTCGTCAGGAAAGTCATTGAGCGGCCAACCATCTCGCGCAGATCCTCGGGCAGCGACCCGGTGTCGGGGATCGCGGTCGCGGCGCCGATCGGGAACACCGCCTCGTGCACCAGGTGTGCCTTGCTCGGCCAGCGCCGATAAATCGCGGGCTTGCTAGTACCGGCCCGCTCGGCGATGGCGGCGACCAAGAGTCCGGGATAGCCGGTTTCGGCGAGAAGCTCAACCGTCGCGCGAAGCACCGCTGCGTCGATACGTGGATCACGGGGTCGGCCAAAGTCTACTACCATTACGGAACTCAGAGTAACATAAGTCGGGTGACCGATACCGTTCGCCTAGAAGACCTGGCCCAGCCCCAATTCGGCGCGGAGGCCCAGCAGGTCCTCGACATGATGGCCTCGATGGCCCCGCTCTGCCCGTTGGATGCCGACGCGCTGCACGCCAAGGCCAGTGCCGACACCGGCCTGCACGATTTCGGTGCCGCCGACTACCGCGAACGGCTCGACGTCTACCTCGCCGCGCTGCGTGACATCGACGGGCTACACGGTGCTGGAGTGGTCAACTTCTACGGGCAACTGCTCGCAGGTGCTCAAGAACCGGCTCCTGCTGATCGACCTGCTGAGCCGACATCCCGAGATCGATGACATCGAACTGCGATCGCCGGTGGTGATCGCCGGTCTGCCCCGCACTGGCACCACCCACCTGCATAATCTGCTGGCGACGCCGCTCGACCTTTCGCACCATGCCGTACTGGGAAAGTGTCGAGCCGTTTCCGTTGCCGGCCGAGGTGGGTGTGGAGCCCGACCCACGGCGGGCGCGCATGGACGTCGCGGTCAGCGTGATCAACACTGTGATGCCGCATTTCGCGCTCATGCATGAGATCACCACCGATCACGTCCACGAAGAGATCCAGCTGCTGGCCAACGACGTCTCCACGATGCTGCTGGAGACGCTCGCGGACGTGCCGCGCTGGCGGGACTACTACCGAGCCCACGACCAGACACCCCATTACGAATACCTCGCCGGGCAACTCAAAGCGATGCAGTTCCTGCGGGGGGGACGGCGCTGGTTGCTCAAGTCACCCCAGCATCTCGAGCAGGTGCCGGTGCTGAATCGGGTTTTCCCCGACAGCATCGTCGTGTTCACCCACCGCGACCCCGTGCCGGTGGCGCTGTCGATGATCGCGATGATCACCTACTCCGCCCGCATGCACCGCTCGCCGGTGCCGGTGGAACAGATCGCGGGCTACTGGATCGACCGTCTCGATCAGATGCTGACCGCACTCGTCCGCGATCGGGACGCCATCGGCCCGCAACGCTCGATCGACATCCGCTTCGACGACTTCATGGCCAACGAACTCGGCGTCGCCGAGCAGGTCTACGCCCTGGCCGGCGAACCGTTCACCCACCAAGCACGGACAGCGATCGCCGATTACCTGGCGGGCCACCAGCGCGGCCGACTGGGAAACGTTGAAACGTCGTGCGAGATGTTCGGGCTTACGGAGGCCGATCTGCAGGCACGCTTCGCGCCGTACGTCGAGCGGTTCCTGAAATAGGCCCCGATGTAGGTCAAGTCCACTACCTTCTCAACATGGTCACTATGCCCGCGTTGGACGGCCCTGCTCTTGTGGAACACCGGTACGTAGAGCTGGGTGATGGCGTGACGATCCACGTCGCCGAGTCCGGGCCGCCCGATGGCCCGGCGGTCATGCTGGTGCACGGCTTCCCGCAGAACTGGTGGGAGTGGCACGACATGATCGGCCCGCTGGCGGCCGACGGCTACCGGGTGTTGTGTCCGGACCTGCGCGGCGCGGGCTGGAGCTCGGCGCCGCACTCGCGCTACACCAAGAACGAGATGGCCGACGATCTGGCGGGCGTCCTGCACCGCTTGGGCGTCGAGAAGGTGAAGCTCGTCGCCCACGACTGGGGTGGACCGATCGCGTTCATCATGATGCTGCGCCATCCGGAAAAGGTGACCGGCTTCTTCGGATTGAATACCTCGGCGCCCTGGACACGCCGCGATCCCGCAATGATCCGGCACATGTGGAGGTTCTGGTACCAAATTCCGATGTCGCTGCCAGTGGTCGGTCCCCGCCTCATAGCGGATTCCAAGGCCCGCTACTTCCGGATGCTGGCATCGTGGGTAGGCGGCGGCTTCTCGGTGTCCGAGGAGGACGTCCGCATGTACGTCGAGTGCATGCGCCAGCCCGGGCACGCAGAGGCCGGTTCGCGGTGGTATCGCACCTTTCAGACGACGGAGATGCTGCGCTGGGTGCGCGGCGAGTTCGACGACGCCCGCGTCGACGTCCCCGTCCGTTGGCTGCACGGTACCGACGATCCGGTGATCACACCCGCCCTGCTGCGCGGGTATGGCGACCGCGCAAGCGATTTCGAGGTTGAGTTGGTCGACGGCGCTGGCCACTGGATCGTCGAGCAGCGACCCGAGCTGGTGCTGGACCGGGTCCGGGCGTTTCTCAGGGCTTGACCAAGATACGGATGGGGTTGCCATCCTGGCGCTCCAGCTTCTCGATGCCCAACGGCAGGTCTTCGAGCGAGACGATCTCGCTCACCGACCGCGACAAGTCAAGGCGCCCAGACGAAACCAGCTTGGCCAGGGTCTCGATGTCGACGTTCTGATAACCGAGGTGACCGAGTACCTGCTTGCGGCTCAGCCCGAACATGGCCGTGGGTCCAATGGTCGGCGACTCCGCGCTCATCCCCACGCCCACCAGGCGGCCGCCGGCGGTCAGGCAATCAAGCGCCTGCTCGAAGGTCACTTTCAGGCCGACGGCGTCGAACGCCACATCCAATTTGCGGCCACCGGTGATCTCGGAGATCTTGTCGTTCAACCGGTCGTCGCGGGAATCGAAGGCGTAGTCCGCGCCGACCTCCACGGCTCGTTCCAACACAGCCGGGTTGAGGTCGACCGCGACCACCGGCACCGCGCCAACCAACCGTGCGAGCTGAACGATGTGGGTCCCCACCCCGCCCACACCCCATACCCCGACGGATTCCCCGACCGCGACCTTTGCGGTGCGGACCACGGCACCGTACGGCGTCGACACCGCGTCGGCCAGAATCGCGGCCTGCTCCAGCGGGACGTTGTCCGGCACACGCGTCAGGCCCGCCGCCTGCGCCACCGTGTACTCGGCCCACGCGCCGTCGTAGGCGAAGGCCATCAACTGGATTCGCAGGCAATTCAGCACGTCGCCGCGCCGGCAGTTCGGGCACTTCTGGCACGGCCGGCCTGCGGCAACGATCACCCGGTCGCCTTCGGCCCAACCGGTCGCGCCGGGGCCCAGTTTCGCGATGGTGCCCGACGCTTCGTGGCCCTGGGTCACCACCGGCAGCTGAGCCGGAAACGTTCCGTTGATCAGGCTCAGGTCCGAGTGGCAGATCCCGCAGAACGCAACCTTGACCAAAACTTCGCCCGGCCCCGGCTCGGGGATCGGAACATCTTCCAGCACAACCTTTTTAGTGTCGGCGTAGAAGCGCTCGGCACGCATGGCCGATTGCCGCACGGCGGTCCTCCCTAGTGCCGGGGGCCGAGCAAGGCGATGGACGCATCCACCGCCGGTTCGACGATGCCCCGGACGGCTCTTCCATCTTCGACGGCAAGCGCGGTCAGTTCCCGCAGACCGCCCAACAAGATCACGGCCAGCGGGGCGGTCAACGGTGGCAGGCCGGCTCGTTTGAAACCCGGATTGGCACTGAGGTCGATCAGCAGGTTCGACAACAGCCGCAAACCGCGTCGCTGCAGGGGGCGGGCGACGTCACCCAACGACGGGAGTTCACGAATCCAGCTCAAGGTAATGGCCGCCCGGGACTCGATGTGGCCAACATAGGCTTCGACGGCCTGACGAATCTGCTGGTGCCACTCGCCCTCGGGATCGACTGCCGCCGTGATGCTCGCGCCCATGTTCTCGATGTCGGCCTGCAGCAGTTCCAGAAAGCACTGTTCCTTGCCCGGGAACTGGTCGTAGAACGTGCGCTTCGAAGTGCGCGCGTGGCGCACGATGTCGGCGACGGTGGTGGCGCGGTAGCCGCGCTCAACAATCGAGGCGGCGAGGCCGTCGAGCAGTCTGAGCCGAAACGGGTCAGGCTTGACCAGGACTTCGCTGAGAGCGGGGTCGCCAGCTAGTGCTGTCATGTGCCCCCTTTCGATGCTTGTCAGGCTTGGTACTACAGAGTACCGTACCGGGAAAGGTTTGCGGTACGCCGTCGTACCGCCCCGGTCAGGGGCAGTCAAATGTTGGGAGCAGCACCGCCATGAGCGAAGCAGTCACCGCCCCGCCGGCGACCCCCGTGGTCAGGATGCCTCCGGCGATCCGCCTGCCCAAAGCCGTTCAGGCTGTCGCCTTTGCGACGGCGCGGCGATGGATGATGCGACATATGGTGAGCAAGTATGGCAACGTTTTCACGCTCAACATCCCGGTCTATGGTCGGATCGTCGCGGTTGCCGACCCGCAACTGGCAAAGCAGATCTTCGCCACCAGCCCAGACGAGTTGGGCAACATCCAGCCCAATCTGAGCAGGCTTTTCGGCTCCGGCTCGGTATTCGCGCTCGAAGGCAATGATCACCGCCGCCGGCGACGGCTACTCGCGCCGCCCTTCCACGGCAAGAGCATGAAAAAATACGAAAGCATCATCGAGGAAGAGACGCTGCGTGAAATCGCGGAATGGCCTGACGGGCAGCCTTTCGCGACGGTGCCGCCGATGATGCGGATTACGCTCAACGCCATCCTGCGTGCGGTCTTCGGGGCCGACGGCGCCGAACTCGATGAGCTACGCCGGCTCATCCCGCCATGGGTCACTCTCGGGTCACGCCTGGCAGCGGTGCCCATGCCGAAACGGAACTATGGCCGTTACAGTCCGTGGGGACGGCTGGCCGAATGGCGGCGCCGGTACGACGTTGTCATCGACACGTTGATCGACGGCGAACGGGCGGACCCGAACTTCACTGATCGGACCGATGTACTCGCGATGATGTTGCGCAGCAGCTACGACGACGGTTCGGTGATGTCGCGCAAGGACATTGGTGACGAATTACTGACATTGCTGGCGGCCGGACACGAAACCACCGCGTCCACGCTGGGCTGGGCATTCGAGCGGATAAGCCGCCATCCCGATGTGCTGGCCGCCTTGGTCGAGGAGGCCGATAACGGCGGACACGAGTTGCGCCAAGCGACGATCCTGGAGGTCCAGCGGGCCAGGACGGTCATCGATCTCGCCGGTCGTCACGTCTATCCAGAGGTTTTCCAACTCGGCGAATGGGTGATTCCGCGTGGAGATTCGATGATGGTCGGCATCGGTCAGATACACGGCAATCCCGATGTCTTTCCCGATCCCGAACGGTTCGACCCGCACCGTTTCATGGAAACAAAGCCATCGGCGCAAACGTGGATTCCGTTCGGTGGTGGGACTCGCCGGTGTGTGGGGGCGGCGTTCGCCAACATGGAGATAGACATCGTGTTACGAACGGTACTGCGCCGCTTCACAATCGAGACCACCGATGCGCCAGGCGAGCGCTGGCACGGCCGCGGCATCGCGTTCGTCCCGAAGGACGGCGGCCGGGTTGTAGTTCGCCGACGCTGAAACTACTGGTTCGCGGCGGCGCGCCGCGGCAGCTGCCAGCCGGGGCGGATGTAGTGGCAGGTATACCCGTTTGGGTAGTGCTCCAGGTAGTCCTGGTGCTCGGGCTCGGCCTGCCAGAAGTCCCCTGCCGGGCTGACCTCGGTCACCACTTTGCCGGGCCATAGGCCGGAGGCCTCGACATCGGCGATGGTGTCCAGCGCGACTCGCTTCTGTTCGTCGTCGAGGTAGAAGATCGCCGACCGGTAACTCGTCCCGCTGTCGTTACCCTGCCGGTT
This sequence comes from uncultured Actinomycetota bacterium, assembly GCA_963762625.1. Lineage (GTDB taxonomy): Bacteria > Actinomycetota > Actinomycetes > Mycobacteriales > Mycobacteriaceae > Mycobacterium. The sequence continues at coordinate 945,688 of CAVXLB010000003.1, read as the reverse complement.
TTTTGTTGTCGGATCGTGGATTTGGAAGAAGAACTCGAGCAGGTTGCGGTAATCGGTAACCGAAGGGTCGTAGACGATTTCAATGGCCTCAGCGTGCGTGCCGTGATTGCGATAGGTCGCATTCGGGACGTCGCCGCCGGTGTAGCCGACCCGGGTGGATACCACGCCAGGCTGCTTGCGGACCAGATCCTGCATTCCCCAGAAGCAGCCACCGGCCAGGATCGCCCTTTGGGTGTTTGCCATTCGTCAGTCCTCCCGAGTCCTCCTGATCGGCCACGGCCGGGCCATGATGGAGCCCACGCTACACTCCGCCGATGAGCTGCGATGGCGAGAAGGAGCTCTCGTGAGCACGCGGTCGTTCTCCCGTAGCGAACTGGCCGCGGCGTTCGAGAAGTTCGAGCAGACGGTTGCCCGCGCCGCCGACACGCGGGACTGGGACGCCTGGGTCGAGCACTACACGCCAGACGTCGAGTACATCGAGCATGCGGCGGGCACCATGCACGGTCGCGACCAAGTACGCGCCTGGATTCAGCAGACCATGACGACTTTTCCCGGCAGCCACATGGTCGCGTTCCCGTCGTTGTGGTCGGTCATCGACGAACCGACCGGGCGCATCATCTGCGAATTGGACAACCCGATGGCCGACCCCGGCGACGGGACCGTCATCACCGCGACGAACATCTCCATCGTCACCTACGCCGGCGACGGTCTGTGGTACCGACAAGAAGACATCTACAACCCGCTGCGCTTCCTGCGTGCGGGGATGAAGTGGTGCCGCAAGGCGCAGGCCCTCGGCACGCTCGACGAAGACGCCGAGCGTTGGATGCACAAGAATGGGGGTGGGCTTGCATGAACTCGGAAGTGAGCGCAAAACCCAAGCTGGTCATCGGGGCCAATGGCTTTCTGGGTTCACACGTGACCCGTCAGCTTGTCGCCGGAGGCGCCGAAGTACGGGCGATGGTGCGCCCGAACGCCAACACCCGCAGCATCGATGACCTCACTGGCTGCAGCCGTTTTCATGGCGATGTGTTCGATACCGCCACCGTGCGCGAGGCGATGGACGGCGTCGACGACGTGTACTACTGCGTTGTCGACACCCGTGCCTGGTTGCGCGACACGTCGCCGTTGTTCCGCACCAACGTGGAAGGCCTGCGGAATGTCCTCGACGTCGCGGTCAAGGAACCCGGCCTGCGCAGGTTCGTCTTCACCAGCACCTACACGACGGTCGGCAGGCGACATGGGCACGTCGCGACCGAAGAAGACGTGATCGGCGCACGCGGCCTGACTCCGTATGTGCAATCCAGAGTGCAAGCCGAGGATTTGGTGATGCGCTACGTGGCCGAGGCCGGCGTGCCCGCGGTCGCAATGTGCGTGTCGACGACCTACGGCAGCGGCGACTGGGGACGCACGCCGCACGGCGCCTTCATCGCAGGCGCGGTTTTCGGCAAGCTGCCCTTCATGATGGACGGCATCCAATTGGAAGTCGTCGGCGTCGACGATGCCGCTCGGGCCATGATCCTTGCCGCCGAGCACGGTCGGGTAGGCGAGCGGTACCTCATCTCCGAGCGCATGATCCCGTTGAAAGAGGTGGTGCGGATCGCGGCTGACGAAGCCGGTGTGCCGCCACCGGGACGCTCGATTTCGGTGCCGATGCTGTATGCCCTGGGTGCGTTCGGCACGCTGAAGGCCCGGCTGACCGGCAAAGATGCCGAACTCAGCCTCGCCTCGGTGCGCATGATGCGCGCCGAGGCCGACGTCGACAGCAGCAAGGCGGTCCGCGAGTTGGGCTGGCAGCCACGGCCGGTTGAGGAATCGATCCGTGAGGCCGCCCGGTTTTGGGCGGCGATGCGCAAAGCTCGATCGCCCAAACTGCATTCAGGGGGCGAGTCGGGGGGCTGATCGCGATCTGTGCGCCAGCCGGGCACCGCTCACGCAGGCTCGAACGACCAACCACCCGGACGAACCGGGAAGTGTTGACCGCCGGCTGGTGTTGCACCAATCACGTGCGTCCGAGGAGGAATCAACCATGAGTCACCCCGAAATCTTAGAGCCGAGCGCTGGGCACCCGATCACGATCGAGCCGACCCAAGGACGGGTACAGGTTCGCGTTAATGGCGAGCTCGTCGCCGACACAACGGCGGCGCTGGAATTGCAAGAAGCCACTTTGCCTGCGGTGCAATATATTCCGATAGGTGACGTGGCTCAAGACAAGCTGACCCACACCGACACCAGCACCTACTGCCCCTTCAAGGGCGACGCCAGCTACTACAGTGTGACCACCGCAGCCGGCCAAACCGTCGAGGATGTGATCTGGACGTACGAGCAGCCCTATCCCGCGGTGGCGGCGATTGCGGGGCACGTCGCGTTCTACCCCAATAAGGCCGACGTCAGCGTCCTGCCGCAGTAGCGCCAACCGGGGCGTCAACCAGCGAATAACGCTGCAGACCTGGTGTCACTGTATTCGCGCATTGACACGATCAGCCCGTCGCGGGTCTCGAAGATGCAAATGAACGGGGTGTCGTATTGGACGTTGTCAGTGGTAGCGCCCGAGACCAGCGCCTCGACTACCACAGTGCTTCCTTCGTTGACACAGCGAATCAGATCGATGTTGATCTCGACGATCTTCCTGCGCCGCTCGTTCGCTTCCCAGAAAGTCTGTTTGTCGACGGTAACTCGGGTGACGATGCTCCAGTAGGTGAAGTCGTCGCTGAGCAGCGCGAAGCCCTCATCGGCATCGCCGCCCTCGCTGACGCTCTGGAGGAACATCCACGCCAGTTCGGACTGCGGGCCATCGAACGGCGTCATCACACCGCAATATTGTCTTGGCAACCAGTTATGGTCAATCGGCAAGACACCGGAGCCAGTGGATGAAGAGCGCGCGCACCGTCTCGTTTCCAGGGGTGGCCGGCTTCTGGAACACCTTGGCGCCGCTTCGCAGGGGGCCACGGGATCCGTGTTTCCAGCTGCCCGGCGATGGCACTATCTGGCGGACGAGCCTGCTGCCCAGCGGGCCTGTGGCGGCGCAGATCAGCGCGCGCCAGTCAATGGCCCCCGACGTAGCCCATTGCGAGGCGTGGGGCAGCGGTGCCGAGGAGTTCGTCGAGATGCTGCCCGCGATGCTGGGCGCCGACGACGACGCCACGGGTTTCGTGCCGAGGGATCCCACGGTCGCCGCCGCCCACCGCCGGCTTCCGCACTTGCGCCTGGGACGCACCGGACAAGTCCTGGAAGCTCTGATTCCGGCGGTCATCGAGCAGCGGGTACCGGGTGCCGACGCGTTTCGGTCATGGCGCGTGTTGGTGTCCAAGTATGGGACGCCGGCGCCCGGACCGGCGCCGGCCGCGATGCGGGTGCCGCCGGCGGCCGAGGTGTGGCGAAACATCCCGTCGTGGGAATTTCACCGCGCCAACGTCGATCCGAGACGGGCTCAGACCGTGGTGGCCTGTGCGCGACGGGCGGCCTCGCTGGAACGGCTGGTGTCCAGGCGGGAGACGGCACGCGAAGCGCTGATGTCGTTGCCGGGAGTCGGGGAGTGGACCGCCGCCGAGACCGCGCAACGGGCTTTCGGTGACGCCGATGCACTTTCGGTGGGCGACTACCACGTTTCGAAGATGATCGGCTGGACGCTGCTGGGTCACCCGGTTGATGACGCGGTCATGCTCGAGTTGCTGGAACCGATGCGGCCGCACCGCCACCGGGTTGTTCGCTTGCTCGAAGCCAGCGGGCTGGCATACGAACCACGCCGCGGTCCCCGGCTACCGGTGCAGAAGATTCACTCGATCTAGCGCAGGCCGCGTTTCCGGCCAAGTCCATCGGGTACCCACCTTGGAAGTGACCGTATAGGAACTCACAAACGACGTGGAACTCAAAGACGGCGTGCAAACTCACAGGGAGAGCAATCCATGACACAGTTCACGATTCCAGGACTGACCGACAAGCAGGGCGTTCGGCTTGCCGAGCTGTTGCAAAAGCAACTTAGTACTTACAACGATCTGCACCTGACACTGAAGCACATTCACTGGAATGTGGTGGGCCCTAACTTCATCGGCGTGCACGAGATGATCGATCCGCAGGTGGACGCGGTGCGCGCTTATGCGGACGAGGTTGCCGAGCGCATCGCTGCGTTGGGTGCGTCGCCACAGGGCACCCCGGGCGCGATCATCAAAGACCGCGAGTGGGACGACTATTCGGTCGGCCGTGACACAGTGCCGGCGCATTTAGCGGCGCTGGACTTGGTCTACAACGGCGTTATTGAAGACATTCGGCACGGCATCGACGAGACAGAAGAACTCGACCCGGTCACCCAGGACATCCTGATCGGGCATGCCAAGGAGCTGGAGAAGTTCCAGTGGTTCGTGCGGGCGCATCTGGAAAGCGCCGGCGGGAAGTTAGCCCACGCCGGTTCGACTCACGAGAAGCGCGCAGCGAGCACCGCGCGACGTAAGGCAAGGTAATACGTCGGGCTAGTCGGGCCTGCGCGCTGGGGAGTGCTGACGCTCGCGTTCGGCATCGTCGGCCTCCCGATCTAGCCGCTGCGACTCGTAGATGGTGATGTTGGTTCGCGACATCACCAATGTTGCGATTCCCACTGAGATGATCGCGCCCGGCACTACCGAGAATGAACCGGTCATTTCAGCGACCATGATCATGATGGCCAACGGCGCCCGGGCGACACAGCCGAAGCACGTCATCATTCCGACGACGACAAAGATTCCCGGCGCGTCGGGAATACCCGGTATGCCGGACAATTCGCCCAGCCGCCAAAGCGCGGCCCCGACGAAGGCGCCGATCACGATCCCGGGGCCGAACAACCCGCCGGATCCGCCGGTGCCGATCGACAGACACGTAGCGAGGATCTTGGCGATCGGCAGGACGATGATGATCCACAACGGAATTTGCATCAATGACCCGCGGTCTGCAGCGAGTTGTGCCCAGCCGTAGCCACTGCTCAAGATCTGGGGGATCAGTAGCCCCATCAGCCCGACAGCGAGTCCACCGATTGCCGGCTTGAGCACCGGTCCGCCCGGCAGTCGCCGGGTGATCGCAACCGTGGCGTGGAAGACGCGGGCATACAGGTAGCCGATTGCCGCGGCCACCAAGCCGATCACCACGAACCACAGCAGCGGCCAGGCCCTTTCGAAGCGATACTCGGCGTCGATATAGCCGAACAACGGGTCGAAACCCAAGAAAGACCCGAGAACTGCGTAGGCCGTTCCCGCGGTGATGAACCCCGGCAGCAAACAGCGGTAGTCAAAGTCGTCGCGGTAGGGGATCGATGCGGCCAGAACCGCCCCGCCGAGGGGAGCGGCGAAGATCGCGCCGATACCCGCGCCGATACCCAGCGCCACCGCTATCCGGCCATCCTCGTCGGACAGATGTAGCCGTCGGGTCAGCAACGAGGAGAAACCGGCAGAGATTTGCGCAGTCGGACCTTCGCGCCCAGCTGAGCCGCCCGAGCCTATAGTCAGCGCGCTGGCGACCATCTTCACCAGCACCGCCCGGAAGCGGATGGAGCGGGGATCAGTGTGCACCGCCTCGATGGCTTCGTCGGTGCCGTGGCCGGTGGCTTCAGGAGCGAGTTTGGTGACTATCAATGCCGACAGCAGCGCGCCGGCCGTCGTTATCAGCGGGATCGCCCACGGACGCGCAAAGCCGGAGGAGCCGTGCCCGCCGCCCTCCCCGACGGGCCGGGGAACGTGGTAGGCCGCCAGGTGGCCGAGTAAAAACTCGCCGGTGTATTTCAGGGCGAGGTAGAAGACGACTGCTCCCAGGCCGGAAATCACACCGATCGTGGTGCCCAGCAGCAACCACTTCTGCAGGTAGCCCGCCTTTCTGATCGACGCGCCGAATCGCCCACCGGCAGCGCGAGCCGGGGCCACGTGGGGCTGGGGGTCATCCTCCGTCGGTTCCGTCATGTTGCTGACCTGACCCACGACGTTCGCATCCCACCCATCACGTCATCCTATTCAGCCGTCCGTCCGATAGCCCCGGGGAATAAGTGGACCGCAGTCCAGTTATATGGATAACTCTCAAACAGGAGGTAGACATGCCTGCTATTACTGCAGACACATTCACGTTGCCCCGGGTGCGCCCGGCAGGCCCAGCCGACACCGAGCGTCCGGTGCGATCGATCACCACGGGACCGCGAGGCTACGAGGGCGAGGGATTCCCGGTGGTTCGGGCGTTCGCCGGGGTCAGTACCGCCGCTCTGGATCCCTTTGTGCACATGGATCAGATGGGCGAGGTGGAATACCAGCCCGGTGAGCCCAGGGGCACCGATTGGCACCCACACCGCGGCTTCGAAACCGTCACCTACATGATCGACGGCAAGTTCGCGCACCAGGATTCCCACGGTGGCGGCGGGCTGATCGCCGACGGCGCTACGCAATGGATGACGGCCGGCTCCGGGATCCTGCACATCGAGACCCCGCCGGCCGAACTGGTGGAAAGCGGCGGCCTCTTCCACGGCATCCAGCTGTGGGTGAACCTGCCGAAGAAAGACAAGTTCACGCAGCCCCGGTATCAGGCGATCGAGGGCGACGACGCCACGTTGATCGCATCCGGCGACGGCGGAGCGCTGGTCCGCATCATCGCCGGACAGGTCGACGGCCACAGCGGCCCCGGTATCACCCACACCCCGATCACGCTGGTGCACGCGACGGTCGAAAACGGAGGCCGCCTCAACCTCCCGTGGCAGCGTGATTTCAATGCGCTGGTGTACGTGCTGTCCGGCACCGGCTGCGTCGGTCCCATCGGACACCCGATTCATCAGGGCCAGCTCGCGGTGTTCGGGCCGGGTGATCGGATCAGCGTCGCTGCGGGACCAACGCAGGATTCATCCCGCACCACCGCGATGGACGTGCTGATCCTGGGCGGCCGGCCAATTCGAGAACCGGTATTTCATTATGGGCCTTTCGTCATGAACTCCAAAGTCGAAGTAATCGCGGCGCTCGAAGACTTCAAAGCTGGGAAATTCGGTAAAGTCCCGCCAAATGCACTAATGCCACACATTGGGATGGCACACTCTGGTAATGCCGACGTCGGCGAGTCGTAAACCTGGTCGTCCCCCAGCGGCGAAGGCGGACGAGACGCGTAAACGCATTGTGCGCGCTGCTCGCGAGGTATTCAGTGAGCGCGGTTACGACGGGGCGACCTTCCAAGCGATCGCCGCCCGCGCCGACCTGACCCGTCCGGCGATAAATCACTACTTCGCCAGCAAACGCGGGCTCTATCAGGAAGTAGCCGAGCAGACCAACGAGCTCGTGCTCACGCTCAGCATCGAACAGGCCGAACGCGAGACGACCTTGATCGAGCGGCTCGTCGTATTCATCACGTTTGCGATGCGGGCTAATTTCGAGAATCCATCGGGGTCCGCGTTTCTGATAACCACTGTCCTCGAATCGCAGCGGCATCCGGAATTGCGTAGCGAAAACGAAGCCATGCGAATCGGCCGCGATTTTCTCAGTCGAGCGGTCGAGGACGCCAATGAGCGCGGGGAGCTCGCATTTGACGTTAACGTCAATTCTCTCGTCGAGACATTGCTAGTAGTGCTATACGGCGTGGGGTTCTACGCCGGTTATGTGCGGAGCCCCAAAGAAATGGATGCCATCACCGAGACACTGCGACGGTTGCTGGCCGGCACGCTCCTGGAGCGCAACACCTAGCACGAGCGCGCGCGGTCGCCGCGTCAGTGACGTCGCGCACAAAGCGCATAGTTTGCCTAACTTACTCAGGTAGCATGGTCGCGACATGACTGAGCTTGACGACTCGCCCTCGTTGCCACCTTCGTTACGGACCGCTGGCGACAGCTGGGCCATCACCGAACTGGTCGGCGCCACCGCATTGGGAGTCGCCGCTGGGCGCGCCGTGGAAACGGGCGGGCCCACTCCGCTCATCCGTGACGAGTTTGCCCGCATCTTGGTGTCGTCGGCCGGTCCGTCATGGACCCGATTAGCCGACCCGGAGCTGGCCTGGCTCGACGGCGATCCGCACGGGCAGCGGGTCCATCGGCTGGGTACCGACTACCAGGCGGTACGCACCCACTTCTTCGACGAGTACTTCGAGAACGCGGTAAGCGCCGGTATCCGGCAAGTGGTGATCCTGGCTGCCGGACTGGACTCCCGCGCCTACCGGCTGAGTTGGCCGGCGGGCACCACGGTCTATGAGATCGACCAGCCCAAGGTGCTGGAGTACAAGACCGGCATCCTGGAATCACATGGCGCGGTTCCCGCCGCCAAGCGCTGCCCTGTCCCGGTGGATCTGCGCGACGACTGGCCTACTGCACTGACGGCCGCCGGATTCGACCGGACCCAACCGACCGCATGGCTTGCCGAGGGGTTGCTGCCCTACCTGCCGAGCGACGCTCAGGACCGGCTCTTCGAGAAGTTCACCGTGCTCAGCGCACCGGGCAGCCAGGTCGCCGTCGAGGTGTTCGGCATGAATTCGAGGAGCAATACCCAGCGTTGGCAGCGCATGCGGGAACGGCTAGGTCTGGACGTCAATGTTCGAGGCGCTGACCTTTCACGAGCCCGACCGTTCGGATGCCGCGCAGTGGCTCGCTGAACACGGCTGGCAGGTGCACAGCGTGAACAACCGCGAAGAGATGGCCCGACTGGGCCGCGCGGTGCCCGAAGAACTGGCCGACGAGGCCGTGCGCAGCACGCTGTTGCGCGCGCGTCTCGGCGAACCGTCCAGCTGACCACTAGCGGAATACACAACTAACGAAGGACCGGAGTACGCAAATGAGCTCACTACGCACCCATGACGACAGTTGGGACATCAAGACCAGTGTCGGTAGCACCGCGGTGATGGTGGCCGCAGCGCGGGCCGTCGAGACCGACCAGCCCGATGCACTGATCCGGGACCCGCACGCCAGACTGCTGGTCACCAATGCCGGTGCGGGCGTGCTGTGGGAGGGCATGCTCGACCCGGCCGTCGTGGCCAAAGTGGAAGCGCTCGATCCCGACTCGGCGGCTCACATCCAGCACATGCGCGGCTACCAGGCGGTACGCACCCACTTCTTCGACGCGTACTTCAAGGACGCTGTCGCTGCCGGAATCCGGCAGGTGGTGATTCTGGCCTCGGGGCTGGATTCGCGCGCCTACCGACTGGACTGGCCGGCCGGCACCACGGTGTATGAGATCGACCAGCCCCAGGTGTTGGACTACAAGTCCACAACGTTGGCGGAAAACGGCGTAACTCCTTCGGCCGATCGCCGCGAGGTGGCCATCGACTTGCGTCAGGACTGGCCGGCCGCTCTGCGCGCTGCCGGTTTTGACCCGACGGCGCGGACCGCTTGGCTGGCGGAGGGGCTGTTGATGTACCTGCCGGCCGAAGCTCAGGACAGGTTGTTCACCCAAATTGGTGAGCTGAGCCCCGCGGGGAGCCGGGTTTCTGCCGAAACCGCGCCCACGCACGCCGAAGAGCGACGCCAGCAGATGCGTGAGCGGTTCAAGAAGGTGGCCGACGAGATCGGTTTGGAGCAGACCGTCGACGTCGGAGAGCTGATGTATCGCGACGACGACAGGGCGGACGTCACAGGCTGGCTCAATGATCACGGTTGGCGAGCCAAAGGGCAGAACGCGACGGACGAGATGCGCCGGTTGGGCCGCTGGATCGAGGATGTGCCGTTTGCCGACGACAAGGGCGCATTCTCGGACTTTGTGATCGGAGAGCGGTTGTAGTGGTGCGCACTGTCGACGACTCCTGGGACATCGCCACAAGCGTCGGGGCGACAGCGGTGATGGTCGCGCTGGCCCGTGCGGCCGAAACCGCCAGCGCCGTTCCGCTGATCCAGGACCAGTTCGCCGAGCTGCTGGTCTCCACGCCCGAGCTCGAGGGAGTCCGCGAGCAGGTGGCCGCATGGTGGACGCCGGAGCCAGATGACGCCGACGAAGCTGCGGCTGACTCCCAGCAGATGATCAACTACCAGGCCGTCCGCACCCACTTCTTCGACGCCTATTTCGCTGATGCTGCCGCGACCGGCGTCCGGCAGGTGGTGATTCTGGCTGCTGGTCTGGATTCGCGCGCCTACCGCCTGGACTGGCCGGCCGGCACCGCCGTGTACGAAATCGATCTGCCCAAGGTGCTGGACTACAAGGCGCAGACACTCACCAGGCACGGCGCCACCCCCATCGCCGACCGGCGACCGGTTCCCGTCGACCTACGCCACGATTGGCCTCAAGCGTTGCGTGATAACGGTTTTGACGCGAGCCTGCCGACGGCGTGGCTGGCCGAAGGACTGTTGCCGTTTTTGCCGGCAGCGGCACAGGAAGCGATGTTCACCTCGATCGACGCGCTGAGCGGATTGGGCAGCCGACTCGCCGTTGAAAACTTCGGGGTGGATCAAGACAAGCGCCGAGAGGCCGAGGAAAAGTGGGCCGAGCTGAAGTCCAAGCGCGAAGCACGCGGCCAGGACACCTCGTTCAACCCGTTCGACCTCTGGTTCGAGGACGAGGGCCGGCCCGACGCTGGTGACTGGTTCGCTGCGCGCGGTTGGACCATCCGCACAGTGAACGCGCGCGACGAGGCAACACGATTGGGCCGCGAGCCGCAATCGGACGGCAGGCCTTTTGCGAACAGCTTTGTGACGGCCACCAAGCCCTGACCGCATGTGAATAGCGGGAACGCTGGCCCAGATCCCCTGAGTTCCCCTAGTCCGATCGGATCTTCCTTTCTGCTCTCCCAACTGGATGGTTAGGATCGCGGTTATCACCCGTGAGTGCCTGCGCGCGCAAGCGACGGGCATTTCCGGGAAGGTGCGCGAAAAGGAAGGACACTGATGACCACCGAATCAGTTGCACCGAAGACATCCGAGACCAAGAACGGGGCCCGTCCCACCGCGCCGGTGGATATCGCCGCGACGGTCGCCCGGCTTCGCCAGACCTTTGCCACCGGTCGCACCCGCGACATCGATTGGCGCAAGCAGCAGTTGCTGCAGCTGCAAAAGCTGATGGAGGAGAACGAGGCCGCGATCGCCGCCGCGCTCGCCGAGGATCTGGACCGCGATCCGTTTGAGGCATTCATCGCCGACATCGCAACCACCGCCGGCGAGGCGAAGTACGCGGCGAAAAACCTGCGAAAGTGGACCCGCCGCAAATATCGGCTACTCGAGGTCGCGCAGCTGCCCGGCCGCGGCTGGGTGGAGTACGAGCCGTACGGCACCGTGCTGGTCATCGGCGCCTGGAATTACCCGTTCTACCTGACGCTGGGTCCGGCGGTCGGGGCCATCGCCGCTGGAAACGCCGTCGTGATCAAACCCTCCGAAATCGCCGCGGCGTCTTCACGACTGATGGCCGAGCTAGTACCCCGGTACCTCGACAACGACGCGATCGCGCTGGTCGAGGGGGACGGCGCAGTGAGCCAAGAGCTGATCGCGCAGGGCCTGGACCGGGTGATGTTCACCGGCGGCACCGAGATCGGACGCAAGGTCTACGAAGGTGCGGCGCCCCACCTGACGCCGGTCACGCTCGAGCTGGGCGGCAAGAGCCCGGTGATCGTCGCGGCCGACGCGGACGTGGATGTCGCGGCCAAGCGGATCGCCTGGATGAAACTGCTCAACGCCGGGCAGACGTGCGTCGCACCCGACTACGTGCTGGCCGACGCCAAGATCCGTGACGAACTCGTCACCAAGATCGGAGCGGCCATCACCAAGTTCCGCTCGAAGCAGCCGCACGGTATGCGCATCGTCAACCAACGCCAGTTCGACCGGCTCAGCGGTTATCTCTCCGGAGCCGACGGCAAGGTCACCGTCGGCGGCAGCTGTGACCCGTCCACCTTGCGGATCCAACCGACGGTCGTCGTCGATCCCGATCCGGACGGCCCGCTGATGCGAAACGAGATTTTCGGGCCGGTCCTGCCGGTGATCACCGTCCAATCTCTCGACGGGGCAATACGTTTCGTCAACTCGCGACCCAAACCGTTGGCGGCGTATCTGTTCACCAAGGCTCGCGCTACCCGCGAGCGGGTGATTAAGGAGGTGCCGGCGGGTGGCATGCTGGTCAACCATGTCGCCTTCCAGGTATCGACGGCGAAACTGCCGTTCGGCGGGGTCGGCGCTTCGGGTATGGGTGCCTACCACGGCAAGTGGGGCTTCGATGAGTTCAGTCACCGCAAGTCGGTGTTGACCAAACCGACCCGGCCGGACCTGTCGAGCTTCACCTACCCGCCGTACACCGCGCGGGCCTTCAAGATGGCTCGCAGGATGTTCTGACCCCAACTTCGAACGTCCCAGACCCCAAGATGGGCCCAACGAGGCCTGATGAGAAAGGAAGCTGATGCCCGGAGTGCAGGATCGCGTCATCGTCGTGACCGGAGCTGGAGGGGGCTAGGGCGCGACTACGCGCTGACCCTGGCCCGGGAGGGCGCCAGCGTCGTCGTGAACGACCTCGGGGGAGCCCGCGACGGTTCGGGCAGGGAGCCGCGATGGCCGACCATGTCGTCACCGAGATCCGCGAGGCCGGTGGGCGTGCGGTCGCCAACTACGACAGTGTGGCCACCGAGGACGGCGCGGCCGGCATCATCAAAACCGCGCTCGACGAATTCGGCGCCGTGCACGGTGTGGTGAGCAACGCCGGAATCCTGCGCGACGGCACCTTCCACAAGATGACGTCCGAAAACTGGGACGCCGTGCTCAAGGTGCACCTCTACGGCGGGTACAACGTGCTGCGCGCGGCCTGGCCGCATTTCCGCGAGCAGAGCTACGGCAGGGTCGTCGTCGCCACCTCGACCAGCGGGCTGTTCGGCAACTTCGGCCAGACCAACTACGGGGCAGCCAAGCTCGGGTTGGTCGGCCTGATCAACTCGCTGGCGCAGGAGGGGGCCAAGTACAACATTCACACCAACGCGGTCGCCCCGATCGCGGCCACCAGAATGACGCAGGACATCTTGCCGGCGGAGGTGCTGGAGAAGCTCACGCCAGAGTTTGTCGCGCCGGTGGTGGCCTACCTGTGCACCGAGGAAAACCCGAACACCGCTTCTGTTTTCGTCGTCGGTGGTGGAAAGGTGCAGCGGGTTGCGCTCTTCCAGAACGAGGGCGCCAACTTCGACAAGCCGCCGTCAGTCGAGGATATAGCCTCGCACTGGGCCGAGATCGACGATCTCTCCGGGGCAAAAAAAGCCGACTTCAAGCTGTAGGGGTCATGAAAGCCTGTGTGGTACAAAAGCTGTCCGGCCCGGACGGCCTGGTGTACACCGATATCGACGATGTCGCCGACGGCGGTGGCAACGTCGTCATCGACGTCCGTGCTGCCGGGGTGTGCTTTCCGGACCTGCTGCTGAGCAAAGGCGAGTACCAACTGAAGTTGCCGCCGCCGTTTGTGCCCGGCATGGAAGCCGCGGGTGTGGTGCGTTCCGCGCCACCTGCGTCGGGTTTCAAGGTGGGCGAACGGGTTTCGGCGTTCGGGATCCTGGGCGGCTATGCAGAACAAGTGGCCGTTCCGGCGCCCAACGTGATGCGCAGCCCCGCGGAACTCGATGACGCCGAAGCGGTGTCGTTGTTGGTGAACTACAACACCATGTACTTCGCCCTGGCGCGCCGCGCCGCAATGCGTCCGGGCGACACGGTGCTGGTGCTGGGTGCCGCCGGTGGAGTGGGCACGGCGGCGGTCCAGATCGCCAAGGCAATGGGCGCGAGCAAAGTGATAGCCGTGGTGCACCGTGAGAATGCGGCGGACTACGTCTCCTCGCTCGGCGCCGACGCGGTGCTTCCGCTGACCGACGGGTGGGCTCAACGGGTCCGTGAGTACACCCACGATAAGGGCGTGGACATCATCGTCGATCCGATCGGCGGCCCGACCTTTGACGACGCAATCCGGGTGCTGGCGATCGACGGCAAACTGCTGGTGATCGGCTTCGCCGCCGGCAGTATTCCCACCGTCAAGGTCAACCGGCTGTTGCTGCGCAATGTGAGCGTGATGGGTGTGGCTTGGGGTGAGTACCTGAACAAGGTCCCCGGCTCGGCGGCGTTGTTCTCCTGGGGCCTAAGCCAGCTGGTCTTCCTGGGGCTGAAACCGCCCCCGCCGCAGCGCTTTCCGTTGTCAGAAGGTAAGGCGGCATTGCAGTGCCTGGCCGACGGCGGTGTGCTCGGCAAGCTCGTCCTCGAGCCGTAGGAATCAGAGGGTCACCGTCTCTGGCGGCGCCGGCGGTGCCATCAGCACGGTTGGCATAGTCGTGAAGTCGCCGATAATCGATGTGGCGGCGTGCTCGAGGACGCGGAATTCAAACCCGCCGAAGAGTGTCAGCAATGCCGTGTCCGCGGCCAGCGGAGCGCCAAATGCATATTCCAGGCCGCCAATCGGATTCCCATCGGCTATTTGTTCTACCCCGCTCAGGAACAAGTTGATGTCATAGGAGGGGACAGAGATCAGGAGCGCATTAGCGAGATCGGCTGTCGGAAGTAGAGTCGCGTACGCTGCCGAAGCTGCACTCGAGATCGCGTTAGTGAAATTGGTGCTCGCCGACTGCAGCGCAGTGATAAAGCTGTTGGGCGAGGACAGCGTCGACGTGAGCCCCGTCAGAGCCCCGGACAGCAAGCCCGACCCAGCGGTGACGCCCGATCCCAGCAGCGACGTCAAGCTGGGCAGAGAATGGTGCGGCATCGGCGAGATGCCAGCGCTGATGTCGCCGGTGAAAGCGCCGATCCCCTGCTGGGCTCCGGCGCCCAGAGCGGTGAGGACTTGGTGTGGGCTGACCGGAGGGATCACCCCGAACTGGGTGGGAACATTCGGCGGATTGGGCGACCAGCCCTGGGTGGTGCTGCCGTAGCCCAAGTCGACCAGGACTCGTAAATCGGGTTGGAGTAAGTCTGCGATTGGGTTGCCGATGACAGGTATCGCCCGGACTGGGTTCAAGAGCGGCAGACCCTGGAGGTGTGCAGGCAGATCCTGCGATGGAACAACGAAGTACTCGGTCTGGGTGGGGCCGACCGTATTCGTCAATTGAATAGCGTTCATGATCTGATCGGACGAAAGAAACGGATATTGTCCGTGCAAATATATGATGCCGAAAAAGGCGTTGAGATCGGATGGGAAATCGAGCGGATATTGCGGGAAGTCGGCGAAGCCGTCGTATTCGATCGTATAGATGCGGCTCGGGAAGGAATTGTCTGGAGTTGCGGTGCCGAAGGTGAAGCCCAGACTCGGAAGGCTCAGACCCGGAAAGCGCGCGAGCAGGCCGCCATTGGGATTGCTCACATCACCGACGAGCGTGACGTTCAGGCTTACACCGGGGGGTAGCAAGCTCCCACCCGGGGTGTTGGTCGGGTTGAGCGCCTGCATCTCCAGTGACACGATGGCAGCGCTCTGCGAGTAGCCGAAGACATTGATTTGAGTGGTGCCGTTTTGGATCGTGGACTGGATCGTGTTGTTCAGGATCGTGAGGCCTCGGGCCACTGACACGTCAAAGGTCAAGTCTTTGATCCCGGTTAGCGGGTACAAACCCTCGGGTGTGAACACGCCCACGTTGGTGCCGGGCCCAAAAAATGGGTTGATGTACAACGGCGGGATCCCCGCTATGTAGTCCGGCGGCGGAATCGGGAGTCCGCTGGCACCCAAGACCAGAGTCGTGGTGGCCGCGGCGGGCGCGGGGTTGCCGGCCAGCAGTGCCTGGACGTCCGTTTCGAGGGTGCTCAGCGCATTCGATGCCGCGACCTCGGTTCCTGCGTAAGCGTTTCCGGCGGCGGACAACGCCCGAACAAACTCTTCGTGGAACGCCGCCGCGTTGTTGAGCGCCGTGTGATATGCCTTGCCGTACACACCGAATAGCGTCGCGGTGGCCGCTGACACTTCATCACCGGCCGCCGCGATCACAGAGGTCGTTGGACCGGCTGCAGCCGAATTGGCCGTACCGATCGCGGAATGAATTTCTTCGATGTCCGCGGCAGCCGCCGCCAACAAGTCCGGTTGGGTGGTGAGGTACGTCATCGGGCCGTCCTTCGCGCGGTGTACAAGAGATTTTCAACTATCCCCCGGACTGGGACGGGCTAATCACCCATCCCGCACAGTCGTTCGGCTGCGCCTAAACCGCCTCCACGATGGAGTCGAATTCGAATCCAGCTGCCAGCGCAGCCAATCCCGTGTCAGCGGCAACCGGAGCGCCGAACGCATAGATGAGTCCACCGACGGGGTCTCCGTTCATGACCTGCTGCACTCCGCTCAGGAACAGGCTGGCGTCGTAGGCCGGCAGGGAGACCACGAGCGCGTTCGCGATGTCGGCCGTCGGGAGCAGAACCGCGTACGCGTTCGCTAGACCGCCCGAGAAGCCGGTGGCAATACTGTTGTTCAGCGACTCCAGGCTCTGGATGAAGTTGTCGGGCGAGGACAGCGCCGTCAGCGCAGCGGGTATGGCCCCGGCACCCGTCCCGGCCGAAGAGAGCATCGACGTCAGATTTGCTGGGGAGAGGTTGGCGGCCACCACCGGGGCTTCCATGTGGATGTCGCTCATGAACGCGTTGAATCCCTGCGGGGCTCCGGCAGCCAGGGCGCTCATGATCGCACCCGGACTGACCGGCGGAAGCACCCCGAACGGCGTGGGCACGTTGGCCGGCCCGGGTGACCAGCCCTGGGTGGTGCTGCCGTAGCCGAGGTTCACGAGGACCGACAAATCGGGTTGAACCAGGTCCGCCAGCGGGTTGCCGATGACCGGTATTGCCCGCAGCGGATCCAGCAGAGGGAGGTCCGGATGCAGGATCATGTAGTAATTGGTGTTCCCGGTGCCACCCGGGAGAGTCGCCGACCCCGGCAATTCGATGACGCCCCCCGGGGGAAGCGCACCCGGATTGATCATCGGATAGGTGCCGTGCACGAACTGGATGCCCAAGACGGCGTTGAGGTCCGACAGGAGATTGATGGGATATTGCGGGAAGTCGGCGAAGCCGTCGTACTCGAGCGTGTAAATCGCGGTGGGGTAGGGCGTGTTCGGGGGTGTCGCGCCGTAGAAATCGAAACCGAGACTCGGGAGGTTCAGACCGACGAAGCGCTCCAACACACCCCCGTTGGGATTCATCTCATTACCCAGCAGGGTGAAACCGAGTTGACTCGGCGACGGCACCGGGAACGGATAATGCCCGGACGCGATTTGTCCCATTACCAGTGAGGAGATGACGGCGCTCTGCGAGTAGCCCAGAACGGCGATGCTGCCGGTAGGGGCGGCGGTTAGTTGACTATTGATCTGGTTTTCGAGGATCGCGATGCCCTGAGTGACGGATGTGTTGAAGGGCAACGACTTGACACCGGTGAGCGGATATAAGCCTTCGGGAGTGAATAGGGGCTGCGCGTTGGCTGGGAGCACCGAGAAGTTTTGGTTGACGTAGTTGAGCACGCTGGTCACGTAGCTCTGTGGAGGTATCGGCAGGCCGCTGCCGCCGATGATCAAACCAACGGTCGTTCCCTGCAGTGACGGCAGCGGCGGATCCGCGAATGCGCCTGGCGCGGGCGCGGGACCGAACAGCAGTGCCTCGGCCTCCGCTTGGATTGAGCCCAGCGCGTTCGACGCCCCCATCTCGGCCTCCGCGTACGCTGACTGAGCGCCGGCTAACGCCGCGGCGAACTGTTGATGGAACGCCCCCGCCCGCTTGAGGAGCGCCTGGTAATCCTGGGCGTAGCCGTCGAATAAAGTCGCGGCCGACACCGACACCTCATCGCCGGCCGCTGCCAGCACACCGGTCGTCGAGCGCGCCGCGGCGGCAGTAGCCGCGTCGATCGTCGAACCGATTTGTGCCACGCTCGCGGCGGCAGTTGATACAAACTGCGGTTGTACAATCAAGCCCGACATCGGCTACCCCCTTCGCCATATCCGCGGAGCCCGCACCAGCTAGCTTAGGTCGATCGCGTCGAGTTTCTCAAGGGAATTGATAAAGCCGACGGCCTTGCGCTGGAACCGCTTCCGTCACTGCGCAATCCGTTGCCGGAAGGCCGAGCGGTATTACAGTGCCATGCCATCAGAAGGGACCCGGATTCGGTGTCCCCGTCAAAATCGTCTGGAGGGAATTCTCGATGGCTATGAGTTCGAAACCGCCCGCGATCGTGGTCAGCCCAACGTTGGCCGCGATCGGATTGCCGATCGCATTGATAAGCCCCATGGGGTCACCGTTGACCGCTTGAATGAGCCCGTTGGTGAACAGGTTGAAGTCGTAAGACGGCAGTGAGACCAAGAGAGCAGTCGCGATGTCTGCTGTCGGAAGCAGCGTCGAATAGGCGGTCGAGAGCGCCGTCGTCGCGGTGCCGATGATATTGGTGTTCGCCGTCTCTAGGCTTTCGAGAAAGCCGGTGATGGTGGACGGAAGAGACGCCCCGGTAGACATGGCCAGCAGGCCGGACCCAGCGGCATGTGCCGTAAGCGCGTTCGCTAGGGCGGGCAGCGACATAGCGGGTAGCGACGTTGGTGCTAGGGCGGACAGGTCGCCCAGGAAGGCGCCGAATCCCTGCTGGGTGCCGCTGATCAAGGCCGGGCCCAGGGCGGCGGTGTCGCCAAGCGGCGGCAAGAAGCCGAAGGGAGTTGGCACATTCGCAGGCCCGGTTGACCAGCCGAAGGCCGGGTTGCCGTAGCCCCAGTTGACAATGGCAGTCAAATCCGGCTGGATCAGGTCTGCGAGCGGGTTCCCGATGCCCGGGATTAGGCGCAGCGGGTCCAATAGCGGCAGGTTCGGGGTTGGAATCATGTTGTAGGTGGTCATGGTCGGCCCGGACGTCGACAAAGTGACAGCTGAACCAATCTGTGTCGGAGTCAGCGTTGGATACGTACCGTGCACAAACACGATGCCCGCAACGGCGTTGAGGTCGGAGAAGACGTCGATCGGATATTGCGGGAAGTCGGCGAAGCCGTCGTATTCGAGCGACCAAATGGTCGTCGGGAAATCATTGCCCGGCGTCGCGCCGGTGGGGAATGTGACGCCCAGACTCGGGAGGCTCAGGCCGGGGAAGCGGGCGAACAGGCCGCCGTTGGGAGCGCTCGGATCACCGAGCAACGTGAAGTTGATCTGCGATGGTGAATAGTGCCCCACCAGTTGCGACATTGCCAGTGAGGCCACGGTCGAGCTCTGCGAGTAGCCCAGAACGGCAATGGGTCCGCCGGTGTTGGTGAACGCCAGGTTAATCTGATTGTTCAGCGCGGTGACGCCGCGAGCCAGTGAGATGTCCAGCGTCAAGTCTTTGGTGCCGGTGAACGGATATAACCCTTCGGCCGTGGTGACGGCTGTCGCGAGAACGCCAGGAGGCAGGGTGAATTGGCTCAAGTAGCGGGTGGAAACGTCACCTATGTAGGTCAACGAAGGTGTCGACGTGCCGCTGCCGGCATTGATCAAAACGGCGCTGACGTCCGGGTCCAGGGACTTTGTTACCGCGACTCCCGGGTTTGCCCCGGCGGGGCTGAGTAGCGCCGCGACCTCGGCTTCGGCTCCCGCGTAGGTGTTTCCGGCCGCGGCCAACAACTGAGCGAACTCGTCATGAAACGCAGTCGCCTGCCCGAGGGCCGCGTGATATTCCCGGGCATAGGTATTGAACAGGGTCGTGGTGAGCGCTGACACCTCATCTTCGGCCGCGGCCACCAGACCGGTGGTCCGGCCGGCGGCGGCCGTCTTGGCCGCGCTGATCGCCGAACTTATCTGCGCCGTATCCGCTGCGGCGCTCGCCAACAGTTGGGGCTGCGTGATCAAGCTGGTCATCGGCTCTTCCCTTCGTGGCAGGGGTTCTTTCGCGGTACCCGAAGGCGCTGCTAGCCGATGACCCGGCGCATCGCTGGAACCGGCACTCGGTCAGCTTAGGCCGGTCGCGATCTAATGTCTGGGGTTTTATACCTGTTTTTAAAACACGGTTCTCGGAAAGCCGGGATGGCTGTCGACGAACGCGACCCCGGCCGCCCGAGCGCGGGAAGTCGAGTCGATTCAGCTGAGCAGCGCAGTGCGCAGGCGATCCACGTCGGACTCGGTGATACCCGTGTCGCGCAGGTAGGCGTCCAGCGACCCGAACTCCTCGTCGATCGCCTGCCGTGCGGCAGCCAGGTACTCCTCCCGGACGCCGAGCACCCCGTCGGACAGCCGAGCCTCGGTGAACGTCACCACCTCCGGGGTCAGTTCGGTGTCCTGGCGCTGCTGGATCATCTCGGAGATCCGCGCCCGCAGCTGCGGTGCGGCCTCATTGCTGCGCAGGAAGTCGGCGACGATGGTGTCGCGATCGATACCGATCGCCTCCAGCACCGTCGCGACCACGAAGCCGGTGCGATCCTTGCCCGCGAAGCAGTGCGTGAGCACCGGGCGCCCAGAAGCCAGCAATGTGACGACGCGGTGCAGCGCGCGTTGTGCTCCGTTCCGCGTTGGGAATTGGTGGTATTCGTCGATCATGTAGCGAACAGCGGAATCGTTCACCGACTGGTCGGAATCGCTGCCCTCGCCGGTGAGGAGCCGCTGGAAAGCTTGTTCGTGCGGGGCCTGACCGTCGGTGTCGGACTCGTCATCGGCGCCCTCGTCGCCCAGGTCGGGGAAGGGCAGCAGGTGGATCTCGACACCGTCGGGCACCAGTCCCGGGCCGCGCCGGGAAACCTCCCGCGACGCGCGCAGGTCGGCGACGTCGCGAATCCCCAGTCGGCGCAGCGCTTCCCGGCCATCGTCGTCCAAGCGGCTCAGCTCGCCGGACCGGAACAACCGACCCGGGCGCAGCGCCGGGGTGTTGTCGGCAACGTCACGAAAGTTCCACGCGCCGGACAATTCTCGGAGAGTCTCAGCCATGTGAGGTGACCGCCGCGGCCAACGTGGATTGCTCCCGGCCGATTTCGGCGCGCGCGATGGATCGCATGTGCACCTCGTCGGGTCCGTCGAAGATCCGCATGGCCCGGTGCCAGCCGTATAGCCGTGCCAGCACCGTGTCGTCGCTGACGCCGGCGGCCCCGTGTACCTGGATAGCGCGGTCGATGACGTCGCAGGCCACTTGCGGTGCCACCGCCTTGATCTGCGAGACCAGGAGATGGGCGGCTTTGTTACCGTGCTGATCGATCGTCCACGCCGCCTTCTCGCACAACAGCCTGGCCTGGTCAATTTCGTTGCGGGACGTGGCGATCTGCTGCTGTACGACGCCCTGCTCGGCCAATGGCCGGCCGAATGCCACCCGATTGCGGGCCCGGTCGACCATCAGGGCCAGCGCGCGTTCGGCGCCACCGAGCGCACGCATGCAGTGGTGGATGCGGCCCGGTCCCAGCCGGGCCTGGGCGATGGCGAAGCCGCTGCCCTCTTCGCCGAGCAGATTGGTGGCCGGCACCCGGACGTTGTCGTAGTTGATCTCGCAGTGGCCGTGCTGGTCCTGCCAGCCGAAGACGGGTGTCGAGCGGACAATCTTCACACCCGGAGTGTCCATCGGCACCAGGACCATCGACTGCTGCTGGTGGCTTGCCGCCTCGGGGTTGGTGCGGCCCATCACGATGAGGATCTTGCAGCGCGGGTCCGCCGCGCCCGAAGTCCACCACTTGCGGCCGTTGATCACGTAGTCGCCGCCGTCGCGCACGATCGAGGTCTGGATGTTGCGGGCGTCGCTGCTGGCCACGGCGGGCTCGGTCATCGAGAATGCGCTGCGGATCTCGCCGGCCAGCAACGGCTCCAGCCACCGGTGGCGCTGCTCGTCACTGGCGAACAGGTGCAGGGTCTCCATGTTGCCGGTATCCGGTGCCGCACAGTTCAGCGCCTCGGGTGCGATCTCCAGGCTCCACCCGGTCAGCTCGGCCAGCGGAGCGTAATCCAGGTTGGTCAAGCCCGACTCGGCCGGCAGGAACAGGTTCCACAGGCCGGCGTCTTTGGCTTTGGTTTTGAGCTTTTCGACTACCGGCGGGACGGTGTGGTCGCCGGGCCGGCGGCGTGGCGGTATTTGTCGTAATCGACTTCGGCCGGGAATACGTAATCGGTCATGAAGTCGGACAGTCGCTTGTGATAGTCGCTGGCTTTGGCCGACATCGCGAAGTCCATGTCCGCCACCATAGGACACGCGGAATTAGGTGCCGCGAGCAGACGCAAAAGCCCCCGCAACACGCCGACGAGAGGGAGCTTTTGCGTCTGCTCGCGGTGGAAAGCCAGCCGTGAACGCGCACGATATACGTCATGACCGACTCTGTTCCTCCGTTTCCACCGTTCACCCTCGAAACCGCGATCCAGAAGGTCCAGGCCGCAGAGGATGCCTGGAACACCCGCGATCCCGAGCGGGTCAGCCACGCGTATACGCCCGACTCGCAATGGCGAAACCGCGGCGAACACATCGTCGGCAGGGACGCAGATCGTGGCGTTCCTGACCCGCAAGTGGCAGCGCGAACTCGATTACGTCCTGCGAAAGAGTCTGTGGGGCTTCCGCGGCAACCGCATGGCCGTGCGCTTTCAGTACGAGTGCCGCGATCAGACTGGCCAATGGCACCGAAGCTACGGCAACGAGCTGTGGGAGTTTTCGCCGTCGGGATTGATGGCACGCCGCGAAGCCAGCATCAACGACGTGCCGATCGCCGAATCCGAGCGGCGCTACTTCGGCCCCCGGCCCGTATCGGAACACGGCCAAGACATCGTGCTCTGGTAGGAGCCAGGCAGTCAGCTTCAGCCTGGCCCACCCGCGAGCGGGGGCCAGCCGGGAGGTCAGGCTAGGGTGTTCAATCCGACGGGGTTCGCCAGCAAGTGAGGAAAGTAGATGTACGCGCCATGACAGATGCGCAGACGACGGTCGGTGTGGTCGCCGAGTCGGGGTCCGGCGAGCGGCGCGTCGCGCTGGTGCCCAAGGCCGTCGCGTCGCTGGTGAACAGCGGTGTGGCGGTGGTGGTCGAGTCCGGTGCGGGCGAACGCGCGTTGCTCCCCGACGAGCTGTACACCGAAGCCGGTGCCAGCATCGGGAATGCGTGGGCGGCCGATGTCGTGGTCAAGGTCGCACCGCCGACCGAAGACGAGGTCACCAGGCTGCACAGCGGACAGACGCTGATCGGCTTCCTCGCGCCTCGCAATCGCCGAAAACTCCATCGGTGCGCTGACCGTCGCCGGGGTGCAGGCGTTTGCGCTCGAGGCCATCCCCCGCATTTCCCGGGCACAAGCCATGGACGCGTTGTCGTCGCAGGCAAACGTGTCGGGCTACAAGGCCGTGCTGCTGGCGGCGTCAGAGTCCACGCGATTCTTCCCGATGCTGACGACGGCCGCGGGGACGGTGAAGCCTGCCGCCCTGCTGGTATTGGGCGTTGGCGTGGCCGGGCTGCAGGCGTTGGCGACGGCCAAACGGCTGGGCGCGCGTACCACCGGTTACGACGTGCGGCCCGAGGTCGCCGACCAGGTCCGCTCGGTGGGTGCCCAGTGGCTCGATGTCGGCGTGGAGGCGTCCGGCGAGGGCGGGTACGCCCGTGAGCTGACCGAGCAGGAACGCGCCCAGCAGCAAGAAGCGTTGGAGGAAGCGATCAAAGGGTTCGACGTCGTGATCACGACCGCGCTGGTTCCGGGCCGCGAGGCTCCCGACTGGTGACCGCGGCGGCAGTTGAGGGCATGAAGCCCGGTAGCGTCGTGGTGGATCTCGCCGGTGAGGCGGGCGGCAATTGCGAGCTCACCGAACCCGGCCAGACGGTCGTCAAACACGGCGTCACCATCGCCTCGCCGCTCAATCTGCCGGCGACGATGCCCGAACACGCCAGTGAGCTCTACAGCAAGAACATCACGGCGCTGCTCGAGCTGCTGATCAAGGACGGCAAGCTGGCACCGGACTTCGCCGACGAAGTCATCGCGGAGTCGTGTGTGACACGCGCGGCGCTGATGACGCGAGAGGACAGCTGATGCACGGCATGTACGACGAGGTCTTGGCCAACCTGGCGATCCTGGTGCTGTCTGGATTCGTCGGGTTCGCGGTGATCTCCAAAGTGCCCAACACGCTGCACACGCCGCTGATGTCGGGAACCAACGCCATCCACGGCATCGTGGTGCTGGGTGCGCTGGTGGTGTTCGGTGAGGTTGAGCACCCATCGCTGGCGGTGCAGATCATCCTGTTCGTCGCGGTGGTGTTCGGCACGCTGAACGTCATCGGCGGCTTCATCGTCACCGACCGGATGCTGGGCATGTTCAAGGGCAAGAAGCCTGCATCGGCCGCAAGGCCGAGAAGGCAGGAGGGCCGGCGGCGAAATGAATTACCTGGTCACCGGTCTCTACGTATTCGCGTTCGCACTGTTCATCTACGGCTTGATGGGCCTGACCGGGCCCAAGACCGCGGTGCGGGGCAACCTGATCGCCGCCGTGGGCATGGCTATCGCGGTCGCGGCGACGCTGATCAAGATCCGGCACACCGACCAATGGGTACTGATCATCGCCGGCCTGGTCGTGGGCGTGGTGCTGGGCGTGCCTCCGGCGCGGTTGACCAAGATGACCGCCATGCCGCAGCTGGTGGCGTTTTTCAACGGCGTCGGCGGCGGCACCGTCGCGCTGATCGCGCTCGCGGAGTTCATTGATACCAGAGGGCTTTTCCGCCTTCCAACACGGCGAGTCGCCGACCGTGCACATCGTGGTCGCGTCGCTGTTCGCCGCGATCATCGGGTCGATCTCGTTCTGGGGATCGATCATCGCGTTCGGCAAGTTGCAGGAGATCATCTCCGGATCGCCGATCGGCTTCGGCAAGGCGCAGCAGCCGGTCAATGCGCTCTTGCTCGCCGCGGCCGTGGCTGCCGCGGTGGTCATCGGCCTGCACGCGCAGCCGGGCAGCGGTGGAGTGCCGCTGCTGGTGGATGATCGGGCTGCTGGCCGCCGCCGGGGTGCTGGGCCTGATGGTCGTGTTGCCCATCGGCGGCGCCGACATGCCGGTGGTCATTTCGCTGCTCAACGCCATGACCGGTCTCTCGGCGGCGGCGGCGGGTTTGGCGCTGAACAACACCGCGATGATCGTGGCGGGCATGATCGTCGGCGCGTCCGGGTCGATCCTGACCAACCTGATGGCCAAGGCGATGAACCGGTCCATTCCCGCCATCGTCGCCGGCGGTTTCGGCGGCGGCGGTGTGGCGCCCAGCGGTGACGACGGCGGCGACAAGCACGTCAAGGCCACCTCGGCCGCCGACGCCGCGATTCAGATGGCCTACGCCAACCAGGTGATCGTGGTACCCGGCTACGGCTTGGCCGTCGCGCAGGCCCAGCATGCGGTCAAGGACTTGGCGAACCTGCTGGAAGAACAGTGGTGTGACGGTGAAATACGCGATCCACCCCGTCGCCGGCCGGATGCCCGGGCACATGAACGTGCTGCTGGCCGAGGCCGAAGTCGACTATGACGCAATGAAAGACATGGACGACATCAACGACGAGTTCGGCCGTACCGACGTCACGATCGTCATCGGCGCCAACGACGTCACCAACCCCGCGGCCCGCAACGAGGCTCCAGCCCGATCTACGGCATGCCGATTCTCAACGTGGACAAGTCGAGGTCGGTGATCGTGCTCAAGCGGTCGATGAACTCCGGCTTCGCCGGCATCGACAATCCGCTGTTCTACGCCGAAGGCACCACCATGCTGTTCGGCGACGCGAAAGAAATCGGTGACCGAGGTCGCCGACGAATTGAAAGAGCTGTAACTGCAGATCCAGCCAGTCTTAGACGGGCGGGTAGGCGGGCGGCGGGTAGCCCTGGCCGTTCTCAACACCGCGCAATCCCCAGGTAGGTACCGCATGAAGAACTCGATCTCGTCGCTTGCGTCGTAGTCCGGGCTCGGGTCCACTAGCCCCACCTCGTCTCTGGCATCCGCTGGTATCGCACTGGCACGCGCCCTCAACCGGTTCAATCCGAAGTCTAATCCCATCCGTGTCGGGGCGATAGGAGAGCGGATGCCTAAACTGTCCAACCAGTTGATTGATAAATTGCCTTGTCCGGGGCTGCTTAACCCTGGCAGCGACGATTGTGAGTACAGATGCCATCCGCCAGCCGCACCACCAATGGGCTAACACGCCGCGAGGAGTTGCTGGCTGTCGCGACCAAGCTGTTCGCCGGCCGTGGCTATCACGGCACCCGGATGGACGACGTGGCCGATGTGATCGGGCTGAACAAGGCGACCGTCTACCACTACTACGCCAGCAAGTCGCTGATCCTGTTCGACATCTACCGCCAGGCTGCCGAGGGCACGCTTGCCGCCGTGCATGACGACCCGTCCTGGACGGCCCGGGAAGCGCTCTACCAGTACACAGTCCGGCTGCTCGCCGGGATCGCGGAAAATCCGGAGCGGGCCGCGGTGTACTTCCAGGAGCAGCCCTACATCACCGAGTGGTTCACCAGCGAACAGGTGGCCGAGGTCCGCGAGAAGGAAGCTCAGGTCTACGAGCACGTGCACGGACTCATCGACCGTGGCATCGCCAGCGGTGAGTTCTATCAATGCGACTCGCACGTATTGGCACTGGGCTATATCGGCATGACCCTGGGTAGCTATCGCTGGCTGCGGCCGAGCGGACGCCGCATCGGCCAAGGAAATCGCCGCGGAGTTCAGTACCGCGCTGCTACGCGGGTTGATCCGGGACGAGGCGATCCGCGAACATTCTCCGCTCGGACCTTAAGAGGTTCACGTTGTGATGTTTAAATTGAACACCGGCGGAATGATCCCCAATACGCCGCCGAGTGCCCCAGTCAGTGCCGACAGCCCTGTCGTGCTCGGCTGGCCCAGGAAGAGATTCAGGTGTGGGTCGACGGACGGAACCCACGGGTAGGTGTCCGGGAACAGGGATGGCGACAGCAATCCGGACTCGACCCCGATTTCCACCGCGGCACCATAGGGGCCCTGCACGGCCCCTAAAGCCAGGTCGGGGATGACCGTCAACGGGTTGCCGATCGACAACAGGCTGGCCGGGGTGGGAATGTTCGCATAGTTCGCGCCGGGCCCGTAATCGGCGTAGCCCAAGTCGACGAGCACCCGCAGATCGGGCTGGAAGATGTCGGCGATCGGGGGACCCGCGTACGGGATATCACGAATGGGCTGCAGCAGCGGCAGATCCTGACTCATGAGCATGTAGTACGCAGTCTGGCCGGTATAGCCCGGAGAAGTCGGCAAGGGCACGGCGTTGGCGATCTGGGTGGCCGTCAGCATTGGGTACGTGTTGTGCACGAAGAAGTAACCCATGAAGGCGTTGACGTCCGACAGGACATGCAGCGGGTATTGCGGGGCGTCGGCGATGCCGTCGTATTGGGCCGTGTAGATGGTGGTCGGGTAGGGCGAATTCGGCGGAGTCGCACCGTTGAAGGCCACATCCAGGATCGGGATGTAAAAGCCCGTGAAACGTTCGAGTAGGCCGCCGACGGGGTTGTTCGGATTACCAACCAGCACGAAGGAAAGCTGCCCCGCGTTGGGCGACCCCATCGCCAGCAGAGCGTTTATCTCATTGTTGGCGATTGTGGCGCTCTGCGAGTAGCCGAAAACGACGACGGGACCCGCACTGATGTTGGCGTTGATTGCGGCATTGAGCAGAGAAACGCCCTGGGCGACGGATTGGCCGAATGTCGAGAAGGGGGCGCCGAGTTGCGGCGTAACCGGCCAGAACATCTCGGGTGTGAACAGTCCCATGGGGATGGCCCCGGAGAAGAGGCGCTGGATATACGAGGTGTTGATGCCCAGCACATAGTCGAGATCAGGCAGCGGGTTGGCGGTGCCGCCCATGATCAACGCGAGCGTGGCGGCCGGCGATGCGCCGCTTCCCGTCGGTGTTTGTCCAATCAATGCCTGGATCGAAGCGTTGAGTGCGTTCGACGCTCCAAGACACCAGGGCGGCATTGGCGGCCTCGGCTTGCGCGTAGGCGCTCCCCGCTGCAGCGAGCGCCTGGGTGAACTCGTTCTGAAAGGCCACGGCTTGCCTGACGGCTGCCCGGTACTCTTGGCCGTATACGTCGAACAGCTTCGCGACGGCCGCCGATACCTCATCTTCAGCCGCAGCTGGCAAACCGCTTATCGGGCCCGCCGCGGACGCGCTGGCCGCGTCGATCGCCGCGCCGATCCTCGCCACGTCGGCGGCCGTCGCCGCCAACGTCTCCGGGGCAGTGATCACGTACTGCATGTCCCCGTCCAACCTGATAACTCGGGCCCTTCGGCCACTAACAAGCAAGCACGAACGCTGGTATCAATCGAGGGTAGAGCGATGACGGCCGGAAGTCTGGCATTTGCCCGACTAAGACAGCCGCTTTATCGGCATCAAGTCAGCGCGGACGCGCTCGTTCTGACCCAAAAATTATGGACTAGTGTCTAGAAAAGTTTTCACCGTTCGCACCAAAAGAGACGGAGGACCCCCATGGCTATCCGCGTTGCGCACGTCGGCACCGGAAATGTCGGAGGGCTGGCCTTATCCGAACTGATCACCAATCCGCAGTTCGAGTTGACCGGCGTGTGTGTATCCACCCCGGAGAAGGTGGGCAAGGACGCCGGGGAGTTGTGCGGCGTCGCTCTGCACCCCGGCACGGTGACGGGCATCGCCGCGGTCGGAGACCTCGACGCCGTGCTGGCCGCCAAGCCCGAGTGCGTCGTCTACTGCGCTATGGGCGACACCCGGTTGCCCGAGGCCATGGCGGACGTGATGCGAATCCTGGCCGCCGGGATCAATGTCGTCGGATCTTCGCCGGGGCTGCTGCAGTATCCGTGGGGCGTCATCCCCGACAAGTACATCGCTCGGGTGGAAGCCGCTGCCCAGCAGGGCAATTCGAGCATCTTCATCACCGGGGTCGACCCGGGATTCATCAACGATTTGATCCCCTTCGCGCTGGCCGGGACGTGTCAGCGCATCGAGCAGATACGGTGCATGGAGATCCACGATTACGCGTCGTACAACGGCGCCGAGGTCATGCACTACATGGGGTTCGCCCAGCCCCTCGACCAGGTGCCGATGCTGCTACAGCCCGGCGTGCTCAGCATCGCCTGGGGCACGGCCATCCGCCAGCTGGCGGCGGGCCTCGGCATTGAGGTCGACGAAATCGTCGAGTCCTACCAGCGCGAGCCGGCTCCGGAAGACTTCGACATCGCGGTGGGAAGGGTGGCCAAGGGCACCCTGGCCGTGCTGCAGTTCGAAATTCGCGGCATGGTCAAGGGCCACCCGGCGATCGTCATCGAGCACATCACCCGGCTGCGGCCGGACCTTCGACCTGACTTGCCGCAGCCCGCCGCCGGCGGCGGCTCCTATCGAGTCGAGATCACCGGCGAGCCGTCCTACGCGGTGGACATCGTTCCGAGCAGTCTCAAGGGCGACCACAACCACGCGGCGATCGCGGGCGCCGCTGGTCGGATCGTCAACTCCATCCCGGATGTGGTCGCGGCACCACCCGGTATCAGGACTACCCTCGACCTGCCGCTGGTGACCGGAAAAGGGCTCTTCTCAAAGGATTCCACGCAGAACAACCTCGTAGCCAGCAGCTAGTCGATCATCTCGAACGACCATCGAACGGAAAGGGAACCCTCCAATGGAACGACCCGGACGGGTAGAGGGAAAGGTCGCGCTCATCAGTGGCGGCGCCGGCGGGATGGGTGCCGAAGATGCGCGCCTGCTCGTCGCGGAAGGCGCCAAGGTGGTGATCGGCGATATCCTCGACGAGCAAGGCAAGGCGCTGGCCGACGAGATCGGCGACTCCGCGCGCTACGTGCACCTCGACGTCACCCAGCCCGACCAGTGGGACGCCGCCGTCGCGGTGGCCACCGGCGAGTTCGGCAAGCTCAACGTACTGGTCAACAACGCCGGCACCGTCGCGCTCGGGCAGCTGAAGAATTTCGATCTGGGCAAGTGGCAGAGAGTGATTGACGTCAACTTGACCGGCACATTCCTGGGCATGCGGGTGGCCGTCGAGCCGATGATCGCGGCCGGGGGTGGCTCGATCATCAACGTGTCGTCGATCGAGGGACTGCGCGGCGCGCCGGCCGTACACCCGTATGTCGCGTCCAAATGGGGGGTGCGCGGCCTGGCCAAGTCCGCAGCTCTGGAGCTGGCGCCGCACAACATCCGGGTGAACTCGATCCACCCCGGCTTCATCCGCACCCCGATGACCGCGCACCTGCCCGAAGACCTGGTCACGATCCCGCTGGGCCGTCCGGGCGAAGTGCGGGAGGTCGCCACGTTCGTGGTGTTCCTCGCCAGTGACGAGTCCTCCTACTCCACCGGCAGCGAGTTCATCATGGACGGCGGCCTGGTGACGGACGTGCCGCACAAAGAGTTCTAAAGACGTTGTAACCGCCAGCATGCCCCCCGCCCTCGCAGCCCTGGAGTCGATAGTGGGGTCGAACCACGTCGTCGCCGACCCTGACGTGCTGGCCGGCCGCAGCGTGGACCATACCGGCCGCTATCGCGGCCGCGCCAGCGCACTGGTGCGGCCCGGCTCGCCCGAGCAGGTCGCCGAGGTGCTGCGGGTATGCCGTGACGCCGGAGCGCACGTCACCGTGCAGGGCGGTCGCACCTCACTGGTGGCCGGCACCGTTCCCGAGCACGACGACGTACTGCTGTCCACCGAGCGACTGCGTGCCCTCGGCGATGTCGACACCGTCGAGCGGCGTATCGGGGTCGGCGCCGGAGTTCCGCTGGCCGCGGTTCAACATGCCGCGAGTGCGGCGGGCCTGGTGTTCGGCGTGGACCTGGCTGCCCGTGACACGGCGACCGTCGGCGGCATGGCGTCGACGAATGCCGGCGGCCTTCGCACGGTTCGCTACGGCAACATGGGCGAGCAAGTCATTGGCCTGGAGGTGGCCTTGCCCGACGGTTCGCTGATGCGCCGCGACAGCCTGGTACGCCGCGACAACACCGGATACGACCTGCCCGCACTGTTCGTCGGCGCCGAAGGCACCCTCGGTGTGATCACCGGGCTGGATCTGCGGCTACACCCCGCGCCGTCGCACCGGGTGACGGCCGTCTGCGGGTTCGCCGACCTCGAGGCGCTCGTCGGTGCCGCCCGGACGTTTCGGGATGTCGACGGGATCGCCGCGCTGGAGCTGATCGACAGACGGGCTGCCGACTTGACCGATGTGCATCTGGGGGTGAGCGCTCCGGTTCAGGGTGACTGGCTGCTGTTGGTGGAGCTGGCCGCCGACCACGATCAGACCGATCGACTGGCCGACCTGCTCGATGGCGTGCACTTGTGCGGCGAGCCCGCTGTGGGCGTGGATGTGGCTGCGCAGCAACGGTTGTGGCGTGTCCGCGAATCGCTGGCCGAGGTGCTGGGCGTGCACGGGCCGCCGCTGAAGTTCGACGTCTCGTTGCCGTTGGCGGCGATCGGCGGCTTCGCCCGTGACGCGGTCGCTTTGATCCACTCGCACGACACGCCTGGTCAAGAAGCGCTGCCGGTGTTGTTCGGCCACATCGGCGAGGGCAACCTGCACCTCAACGTGTTGCGTTGCCCACCCGAGCAGGAAGCAGAATTGTACGAGCCGATGATGGACCTCATCGCCCGGTGTGGGGGCAATGTCAGTTCCGAACACGGTGTCGGCAGCCGCAAGCGCGCCTACCTTTCGATGTCACGCGAGCCTGCCGACATCGCGGCGATGCGGGCGGTCAAGGCGGCATTGGATCCCGACTGGCTACCTCAATGCCGCAGTGCTATTCGGCTAATCGGCTAATTTTCCGCCCCACGACGATGACGGCCGGCACGGCCGGAGGTGGGGGGTACCGCTTGCGGGGGAGAACGGAGCTATTCAGTAGGCGCTTTGATCCCGACCGCATGGCGCAGCTGCGCCAGGAACTCGTCGGCGTCATCACCTCGAATTATATAGTGCGATATGGCGATTCGGATCACCGTCGCGGATTTGACCGCGGCGTTGGGTCCCGGGAGCAGCCGTTGCAGACCGTCGCGCATCTGCGGCATGACGCGGGCGAACTCGGCAAGCGTGTGCTCGGGCTCGACGTCGACCATCCGCACACCGGAGTACGAGTGCTGGTACTCGACGATGAAACGCAGCGCCGCGTCGAGCTTGTCGACTCCTTTCAGTCTTGCGGTCGCCCTGGCCAGGCCGCTGTCGAAGATCTGCCGCTCGTAGTGCGAGAATGCCGAGAGCAACTCCTCTTTGGACGCGAACCAACGGTAAAGCGTAGGGCGCGAGACGCCTGCTTGCGCCGCGACTTCGGACAGGCTGAGCTTGGTCTTGCCGTTGCGGCCCAGTACCTCGGCGGTAGCCGCCAGGATCCTCAGTCGCGTAGAGGTATCAGCATCGGCACTTGTCGCCCCCGCCGGTTGGCTCATGTCCCTCACATCCCCATCAAGCTTTTTCGGGTCGTCGGCGCACCAGCACCGACTGCTGGATCGCGCCGACCGCGCCTTGTTCGTCAAACAACGTGCCGATCGTCGTCCCGATGCCGTCCGGCCCATAGTTGGTCTCCGCGCGAATACCGATCCATTCCCCGTCGGGCACGCGGAACACGTGCACCGCCAGATCGGTGTTGAGGAACGTCCACTTGCGGATGTCGATCTTGCTGCCGATGCCGTTGGCGCAGTCTGCCACCGCGAACAGCCGCTCCAGCGGCGTCATCGCCTCACCGTTGACCAAGTCCACGATCGGCTTGATCCAGGATTCTCCCGGGCCGTAGTTCAGTGGTTCGGTCAGCCATCGCCAATCCAGGCTGTGCACGTAGTTGCGGTCCCAATCCTTTGCCAGGTCGCGGCTGCGGGCCTCGGTCAGCGGGCGGGGCAGGGGTGCCGCCGCATGAGCCACGGCCTGAGTATCGAGCTGCTGCAGCCGCCAACCGCTGGCACGGGCGACGGGCCGGGGCTGGCCATCGGGGCCAAGGGCCAGCATCTCCGCACTGACGAGTTCGATCTGCTTGCCGCCGCGTTCCATCTTCGAGCGGACCCACAGGTCGCCCTCGGCCGGCACCCCGCCCAGCAAGTCGATGACGACCCGGCTGAGCCGGGTGTCGTCGCGCTGCTCACAGCGTTCGAGCGCCCGAACCAGCAGCGCCGATACCGGCGCGGCGTGCTGTATCGCCGCCGTCCAGGTGCTTCGTACCAGGTCGGTCGCCCTGAACTTCTCACCCAAGGTGCCGGCTTCGTGTTCGGCAGGGCCGACGAGCTCGTAGTAGGAGTCGGTCACTCCTTCACCTCTTCGTGGTGTCGTTAGGGCAGGCCGGCGCCGGGGTGGTCACCGTCACGGCATCCAGCCGGGAGAGCCGGGTGCCGACCAGGCGCTGGGGTACGCGTCGGTGCTCGACAGCAGAAACAGCATGCGGCGTTCGGGACCGCCGAGCGTGCAGGCGATTGCGATACGCTCGCCCATGTCGATGCGATCCGTGACGGCGCCGCCCTGATGATCCGCTCGAACTGGTGCGCCAGCGTCATCGACGTCCACACGCCGCCCTCGGCGTCGAGTGCGATGCCGTCGGGCGGCCCGTCCAGGCCGTCGGCGAAGACCCGCCGATCGTCCAGTGCGCCGTCCTCGTCGATGGTGAACGCGGTCAGCCGCCGGCCGATCGACTCGGCGACGATCAGCGTCTTGCGATCCGGCGCTGATGACCATTCCGTTGGGAAAGTCGAGATCCTCGGCCACGACGCTGGCGCTGTCGTCGGGATCGAGGCGGATGATGACACCGCCCGAGAAAGCCTGGGACCCGATGTAGGCGCGGCCCGTGTCGTCGATGACCATGTCGCCGAGGTTGGCCGGAGCCAGGTCGGCGAGATCGGCGATGGAGACGACGGTTTCGCCGTCGTAACGCAACACCTGCTGGTCTTCGGTCGAGGCTATCAGCAGTGACCCGTCGGGCAGGAAACCCCAGGCCGGACGGGGAGCGCCCGGGCAGCGGCAAGGTGGTCAGCGAACCGGTCATGGTCGAGGTGTGGACGGCTTCGCCCAGCATGTCGGAGAACCACAGCAGACCCTCGAACCAGCGCGGGCCTTCGCCGAAGCAGAACCCGTTGGCCAGCGGCTCGGGGATCATCCGCTCATGCCTTTGAGCAAATATTCCGCATTACAAAACACCGCAAAAGTGTCAGGCAACGCGGGTGCTGGTGTCAATCTGATGATCGGCCGAGTTCGCGCGCGACGGCCGCGTGGTAGGCGTCGATTCTGGCCGGGTTGGCCTGCTGGAAGAGCCGGTCGGGCAGCGGCGCGTGCTTGTACGCCTCGATCGTCATGGTCCGGGTGAATAGCGTGACGCCGTGCCCCGGCCTCGCGAACCGGTACTCCACGGTGATACGGCCTTCGAGGCCACTTTTTAACCCGCCACGGTCGTCGCGGTGATGGCCAAGCCGACCGACCGAGTTGAACACAAACACCGTGGGCCGCATGGCGATGGCCAGCTGCCAGGTGAAGATGCGGTCGCCGTCCGGACCCGCTTCCTGCCAGGTGTCGCCGACCTTCAGCGGGAGCTCCGGCAGGCTGCCGATATGGGCGCTGCCCGGGTAGGTCTTGGTCCAATTCTCCGGGTTGGTGACGAAGTCGTACACCGTCTCAGCGGACTGGCGTGAAGGCCGTCTCTGAAGTGCGGTCACGATGCCCAATTGGTTTGCCTCTCTGTGCTTTTCATCGCGTCCCAGCCCGGCGCTGCCGGCTCGCAGTGCCGGAGCCTAGTTAGCCAAGCTTTACAAATGCTACTCAAAGTGTCACGCTGAGCGATGAGCCGCGGTCGCGGTACGCGGCCATCGAGGGATAGCGAGAGGTGGAGCGGATTTGACCACGGATTCCGAGCAGACTGAGTGGACGGTGGAGGGCCTGCTGGACCTGTTCGACGCGCAGGCCGACGGGCCCGGACCGGTTCACCGGCGACACCGGCATCGCCGGCGACGACGAACGCCAGGTGGTAGAAGGCACCCAGGTGCTCGCCCAGGCGATTGTCGCTGTAGCCAAACGATTCCCGGACAAATCGGTACGGTCGGCGCACGCGGTGTTCTCCCGCGCCATCGTCGTCGGCCCGCCCGATCGAACTCGTCCTCGACGTGGTGGCCGAAGGCCGGTCCACCGCCACCGCGGTCGTCGCCGTGCATCAGAACGGTCGGCGCTGCCTGAGCATCACGGTGCTGGCCGACGTCCCGACCGGCGACGTCATCCGGCACCACCTGCCGCGGCCCGACGTGGCCGCGCCTGCCGACGCCAACCACTCGCCGATGCCGATGATCGGGCGGGAGCTGCGGCTGGTCGACGTCGTCGACGTCAACAGCCCCGACGAGGTCGGGCCGCCGGAGCTCTACGCCTGGCTGCACTACGACCCGATCCCGGCCCGCGACGATCTGGCCAAGGCGCTGCTCGCGTACTTCACCGGCCATCTGGGGATCTCCACCACCATGCGCGCACACGCGGGCATCGGCACCAGCCAGGCGCACCTGACCGTGTCCACCGCACCGATGAGCATCTCGGTCGCCTTCCACGAGCCGGTGCGCTGGGACGGCTGGCTGCTCTACACCCACGAAAGCACGCAGGTCGGCGGCGGGAATGTCGTACGTGCGCGGCGCCGTGCACTCGCAAGGAGGGCGAGCTGCTGGTCTCCTTTGCCCAGGAGGCGCTGATCCGCCCGCTGCGCACCACCGACACGTCGATCGACTCTCGCGCGCGGTTCTGACGGCCGAAAAATACGGCCAGGACATTTAGAACACGATGCGCTTCACTATCACCCACCCGATGCACAGCCATCCCTACAACCCGGAGTTTGTGAGCGGGGACGGTATTGGGAAAGTGGCGGCGGCCGCCGAAGCGGCGGGAATTCACGGCTTCGGCTTTACCGACCACCCGGCGCCATCGCAGCGGTGGCTGGAAGCCGGCGGTCATGACGCCTTAGATCCTTTTGTCGCATTGGGTTTCGCTGCGGCCGCGACAAACGACGCTGCGGCTGATCCCCAACATCGTGGTGCTGCCCTATCGAAACCCGTTTGTGGTGGCCAAGTCCGGCGCATCGCTGGATCTGCTCTCGGGTGGCCGGTTCACGCTCGCGGTGGGAGTGGGCTACCTCAAGCGGGAGTTCGCGGCGTTGGGCGTGAGCTACGACGAGCGTGCCGAGCTGTTCGAGGAATCGCTGCAGGTGATCCGGGCGATCTGGACCGGCGACGACATGTCTTTCGAGGGAAAGCATTTCAGCGCGCGGGGGATCACCGCGCACCCCCGGCCCGTCAGTGACCCGCATCCGCCGATCTGGATCGGTGGCAACACGGCGGCGTCGCGCCAGCGGGTGGCGCTGTACGGCGACGGCTGGTGCCCGTTCCCCGCCCCGCCGCAGCTCGCCCAGACGGCTGGCACCGCCGTCATCGACTCGGTTGAGCGTCTCGCCGAAGGCATCGACGATCTGCGGCGCCGATGCGATGCGGCGGGCAGAGATTCGTCGGCGATCGACGTCACCTTCGCGAACTTCGAGGGCGGCAGCCCACCGACGACGAGTTCAACGCCGACGCTTACCTCGACGGTCTGGAAAAGCTGGCGAAACTCGGCGTGACCTGGGTGAGCGTCCACCTGCCCGGCGACAGCATGGCGCATGCGCTGGACACCCTCGAGCGTTTCCGTACCCTCGTCTCGATGCGGCCTGATCGGCGATCTAGATGGACTTCTCCCACGTCGCTCTTTCGCCCGAGGACAAGCCTTCCTCGACCAGACGCGGGCATTCGTCGACTGAACACGTCACCGACGAGGTGCTGCGGCGCGATCGTGAGTTCGGCGAAAACTTCGATGAGAAAGTGCATTTGGCGCTGGGCGAAGCGGGGTATCTGGCCTCGGATTGGCAAACTGGATTCCGAAGGCGGGTTCAGCGCCGTTCGCCGGCGGATCTTCCACCTCGAGATCGGCCGCGCCCACACGCCGTGGTACCACTGGGGCACCACGGCAGTCGTCGCGCGGTTGGTGCAGCAATTCGGGCCCGAGGACTCACCGGCTCGGTGCTGCCGGGAGTGCTCTCCGGCGAGATCCGGCTGTGCCTGGGCTACACCGAACCCGAGGGCGGCTCCGACGTCGCCACCTGCAAGACCCGCGCGGCGCGTGACGGAGACACGTGGATCATCAACGGCTCCAAGATGTTCACCTCGAACGCCCAGAACGCCAAGTACGTCTTTCTGCTCACCAACACCGATCCGCAAGCGCCCGAAACACAAGAACCTGACCATGTTCTCTGGTGCCGCTTGATTCGCCGGGCATCGAGATTCAGGGAATCCGCACGTTGGATGGCGACCGCACCAACATCGTTTACTACAGCGACGTGCGCGTCGACGATCTTTACCGGATCGGTGAGGTCAACGCTGGCTGGACGGTGATGCGGTCAGCGCTGGACTCCGAACATGGCATTACTGATCCGGAAGACCATGGCTTGCAATATATTTCGGCGATGTCAAGCCATGGCACGGAGATGGCCGACGCGGTCGATAAGGCCGCGGCGGTGGTGGCGGGACCGGATCGCGACGGGCGGCGTCCGCTGGACGACGAATCGGTGAAATACCGGTTCGGGCCGCAGCGTCGCCCGGATGGAGGCGGCGCTTTCCGACACCTGGGATGTTCGGACGCGTAGCCATCGCGCAGACGATGCGTGACATTTCCGGGGATTTGATGGACATCATGGGGGCCGCTTCGGCCTTGCCGACCGATACTCCGGGTTCCGCCGATGACGGCGCGGTGGAACACATATTCCGACTGCTCTACCGGTCGGGATCTACGGCGGCTCCCTCGAGGTTTTCCGCAACATGATCGCCCAACACGAGCTCAAGCTCGGACGACCCAGCTACAACTCCGCGAAAGTGCGACTACCGACGGCGCTACTCGGGAAATAGGTACCCAGTTGCACTCTCGCGCCGCTAAGCGAGGGGTAGCTCCGCAACGACGTCGACCCGAGTGGCATCGAAACTCAGGAATCCTTTGATAGGGAGGCTTTCGGGGAGCGGATCCTGGTAGCTCCAGGCGATGTCGTCGACGACCCGGCCATCGACGACGGCAGACCAGTAGGTCGCGAACCCTTTGTAGTTGCAGTAGCTCGTCGTCTCCGATCGCCGCAGCAGGTCGGTGCGCACGTGTGCGGGATCGACGTAAAGCCGCGTTTCGACTGCGGTCTCGAAAACAATCACGGTGTCGTCGGTATCCACCAGAGGGGTGCCATCGACATTGACGCGCAGCCGCCGTTTCGTCGGGCGGCAATCCACGCGGTGGTACGGATTCGGCGGATAGTGGACGAGCTCGCGGCCTTCCTCCAGCCAGGTGTCGACGGCGCCCCACGGCACGTGAACGTAGCCGGGTGCCTCCGGCTCAGGCTCGGCGGGCAAACCCGTGACGTCGCTGGCCGGGAACACATAGCTGAGCGGGCGACCTTGCCGGTGCACCATCAGCGCGCGTTCGGTGTCGATCACCAGGCGACCATCCTGAATCGCTTGCACGCGCCGCGGATGCGGCTCGACGTAGACGAGCCCGGCGGGAACGGGGGGACTGAATCGCCCGGCGGGATCGGAGCTGAGCGGACCACGTCCGGCCACCAGCGTCATGGCTTTCAGTGTAAGCACCCCACATTGGTGCGGTCCGGATGGTGACGCATCGGGGACACGGAGTAGGAACTAAGCCATGGCCGGACCGGTAGAAGGCGTCAAAGTTGTCGAACTCGGAGTCTGGGTAGCGGGACCGGCCGCGGGGGGCATCCTGGCCGACTGGGGCGCCGACGTCATCAAGATCGAACCGCCGGCCGGCGACCCGGGGCGCATGTTCGGCCGGATGCTGGGATGCGACCTCGGGGTCAACCCGCCGTTTGAAATGGACAACCGTTCCAAGCGCAGCATCGTCTTGGACCTCACCACTGAGGCGGGCCGAGACACCGCATTTGAATTGCTGGCCGACGCAGATGTTTTCGTCACGAATCTGCGACCTGGTGCGTTGCAACGCCTTGGGCTGGCCTTCGAGTCGGTGGCCGCCGGGAACTCCCGCCTGGTCTACGGCCTGATCACCGGGTACGGGCACACCGGGCCCGACGCCGACCGCG
The DNA here is from genome assembly GCA_963762625.1 of uncultured Actinomycetota bacterium. Classification (GTDB taxonomy): domain Bacteria; phylum Actinomycetota; class Actinomycetes; order Mycobacteriales; family Mycobacteriaceae; genus Mycobacterium. Next base: position 906,876 of record CAVXLB010000003.1, on the reverse strand, counting down.
CCGCCTACGACGTCGCAGCGTTCTGGTCGCGCGCCGGTCTGGCCCATCTGCTCACCCGGCCCGGCGACACGCCCCCGTTCCAGCGAGGCGGGATGGGTGATCACTCGGCCGGCATGACCTTGGCCGGGGCGATTTGTGCAGCGCTGCTGGCCCGCGAACGCACCGGAACGGGTCAGCTGGTGACCACGTCGCTGTACCGCCAGGGGGCCTACACGGTGAGCTTCGACCTCAACACCTATCTACTGACCGGCCAGCCGATCGCGATCGGACAACGCGAGACGATGGGCAACCCGTGCATGAACAACTACGCCGCCGGTGACGGGCGGCGATTCTGGATCGTCGGGCTCGACGTGAACCGCCACTGGCCCCCGCTATGTCGTGCCATCGGCCGTCCCGAGTGGTTGACCGACCCCCGCTTCGCTGATGCCCGTGCCCGCGCCCTCAATGCGGTGCAGCTGGTCGCGGAGCTGGACGAGATCTTCGCGACCAGGTCGCTCGACGAGTGGACGGAGACGTTCGCCGGCGAGCCGGACTTCTTCTGGTCACCCGTCAACAGCCTCGAGGACATGGTGGCCGATGAGCAGTTTCACGCCGCGGGCGGAATCGTCGACGTACCGGACGGAGAATCCAGTATCGCGATGGCAGCCACACCGGCGGATTTCCATGGCACGCCGTGGGCGCCGCGTTCTGCGGCACCGGAACTCGGGCAGCACACCAACGAAGTACTCGCCGAACTCGAGGCGCGCCGCAGGTCGTGATCGACTAGGGGAGCTTTACAAATTTCTACCGAAGTGTCACGCTGTCTGGTGAGTCGCGTCACCCGATTCACCGGACCCGGTCAGTCCCCGGGACCGGTGCCGCGCGAGGAACGGATTTGATGGTCACTCCAATTTTCGACACCAACGCCAGTCCCCGGGTCGGCTCGACACGAGCCTCCAGCGTGGACGACGGGTGTCTGCGCTATCGACTCGACGTTGTCGCTACCAGCGCCGTCGACGTCGTCCAGTCGGCCGGGGGTTGGCTTTACGACCGCATGATGGCCGGCTGGGAGGTGACCGTCCTACTGCCGGACGGCCTCGACACCCGCCCGCTGCGCATCCTTGGGGTGCGGGCATCGGACCTGCAGGCCGAACTGGCGCCCGACTTCGCATCGGTCGGGATGGGCACGACGAGCCAAAGTCTGGCGGTCAGCGCCGAGGCATTCCGCTCAGATGCCCGAGTCCGTGACAGGGTGCTCGACGCGCTGGGCCGCCCTTCGACCGAAGTCGCGCTGTGGGGTGACGGGTGGCCCCTGCGAATCAATCGCGAGATGACCCGAGCGCAGCACGTGCTCAGCGCGGGGGCACGGGTGTTCAAGGGTTATGCGCTTGCGGCGGCCGGGATCAGCTGCGACGCAGTCGATCCCACCGAGACACTGCTGTGCGATCTGTCAGCTTGCTTGCCGGTCGATTCCGGGCTGATCCGGCTCGGTTAGCGAGATGGACTCGGCTTCCAAAATGGACTCGGCTTCCGCATGAAGAAGTATTACGGCCACGCTCTGCTCTACCTGCACGAAACGATTTCGCTCGGATCTGGTCGAAGCGACCGCTTTACCGAGATGTTCGTCGACACCTACCAGCCGATGATGGACGAGCTTGGCGCGCGGCTGTTCGCGATCTGGGAATCCACTCCCTACAACGGCCACTGGCCCCAAGTGACGATCATCTGGGAGATCGACAAGTTCGCCGACTACGCCAGGATCGGGGCTGCGCAAGCATGTGGCGGCAGCCATGCGTCCGCTGCCGGCAAATGGTCGGCGTTTCTGGCCGGCATCGGCGCCTCGGGCGAGGGGCGCATCATGTATCCCGGGCCGAGCAACAAACCACTGGCCCAGCTGGTTGAGGCTAATTTCACTGCGCCGCTGGTGATCCAAGAAATCATGCAGACCAAGCCCGGGCGTCAGGACGACTACATCCGCGAGCTGGAACGGCTCTACGTACCCTGGTCCGAGCGCACCGGTAAACGCTGGCTGGGTTCGTTCACCACGACCTTCCGCTACAACGAGGTCATCCACTACTGGGCGCTGGACGGCGGTTGGGACTGTTTCGCCAATCATTACCCCTCCTGGAAGGACAGCCCGCCGGCCGAGATCATCACTTGGATGAGTGTGGCCCCGGCACTGCGCGACGGCTGGGAAGACTCGATTCTGCAGGCCCTGCCCCCATCGCCGCTCAAGTGAGGCGGTAAGCCGTGGCGGACACTCCCGGGAGCAACCTGCAACGGGCACTTGACCGGCCAACCCCGATATGGGGCGGTTGGATCACCGGACCGACCCTGATCGGACCGGAGGAATTCGCCCGGGTCGGTTACGATTACGTGGGTTTCGACGCTCAGCACGGTTACTTCGACGACGCCGACATCAGCGGCATACTGCGGCGTCTCGAACATCTGCCGCTCGCCACCGCGGTGCGGTTGCCCAATGCCGATGCGGCGCCGATCGGGCGCGTGCTGGACGCCGGCGCCGACGCCGTGATCATCGCGATGATCGAGTCGGCCGACCAAGCCGCCGCGGCGGTGGCCGCCACCCGTTACCCGCCGAAGGGCCTCCGCAGCTTCGGTCCGCTTCGTGCGAGCCTCGGCATCGACCCCGCCGCCCTCGAGTCCCGGGCAAGCGTATTCGCGATGATCGAAACGGCGGCCGCCCTGTCGGTCCTCGATGAGATCTGCGCCGTCGACGGTCTGGCCGGAATCTATATCGGGCCGGCCGATCTGGCGATCTCGATGGGCGTCGACGTGGTCGGGGCGATCAGAAATCCGGAAGTGCACGACGCGATCGTTCGCATCCATCGGTTAGCGACAGCTGCCGGGTTGGTCACCGGGATACATGCCATCGAGGGCAAGACCGGTCGCGCCATGGCGCAGCTTGGGTTTCGGATGATCACCCTGCCGGCCGAGTCGCAGGCGCTGCGGCGCGGTGCGGCGGAGCACCTGCGCGAGGCGACGGAATGACGGAGTTGGACGGCGCCGACCGGCTCGACCCCCGACTGCGCGCTGTTGCGACCACGCGAACCGTCTTTTCACCGAAGGCGATCCGCCTGATGCGCGGGCTGTTCGACCAGCGCCGTCGAGAGTCCGTCGAAGAGTTCGAGGCGCGCAGTGCTGCACGGGATATCCAAATCACCGAGGACAACGTGGTAGCCGAATCCGGCCCGGTCCCCGTTCGCATTTATCGCGTCGGCCCGGTTCGGCGGGCACCGGTGGTCGTCTACTGCCATGCGGGCGGGTTCGCGCTGGGCAACCTCGACACCGATCACCGGCAGTGCGACGAGCTCGCGCGGCGCGCTGGTTGCACGGTGGTGTCGGTCGATTATCGGCTGGCCCCGGAGCATCCCTACCCGGCCGCGCTCGACGACGCAATCGCGGTGCTGAAATGGGTGGCTACCAATGCGATGGAACTGGATGTCGATGCCGCGCGCCTGGCCGTCGCGGGCAGCAGTGCAGGTGCCGCCCTGGCCGCATGTCTGGCACAGCGTGCCGCCGACAACTCGCTGCCGCCGATCGTGTTCCAATTGCTGCACCAGCCGGTGCTCGATGATCGCGACACCGCGTCCAAAACCGAGTTCCGGACCAGCCCCGCCTTCGACGGCGAGGCCGCCGAATTGATGTGGGGCCATTACCTGGGCACACATCCAGGATCAGCGGATGCCGTGCCGGCCCGGCGCGGCCGGTTAGAGGGCCTGCCCCCTGCTTTGATCACCTGCGCGGAGATCGATCCCTTCCGCGACGAAGCCATCGACTATGCGCGGCGACTCCTGCATGCGGGAGTATCCACCGAGTTGCACGTGTTCGGCGGCACCTGCCACGGATTCGACTCGCTGCTACCCGACTTGCCGAGCTCGGAGCGGCTGTTCACCATGCAAGGTGATGCCCTGTCGAACGCCTTCCGCGGCGGCTGACCGCCCCCCGAACGCGAAACATGTTGGAATACAGCCATGGCTTCACCCCCAACGGTTCCGTCGCCGGGGCCGGACGGGCTCACTAGTCGCGACTTCCCGGTGCAGTGGCCGGTACTTACCCGGTGGGCCGACAACGACATGTTCGGCCACCTCAACAACGCCGTCTACTACCAGCTGTTCGACACAGCGATCAATGCCTGGATCAACACCAACACCGGCCTGGACCCGGTCGCTATGCCTTCGTTGGGCATCGTCGCCGAGTCGGGCTGTCGCTATTTCTCTGAACTAGGTTTCCCGGAAAGCCTCGTCGTGGGCCTGGCGGTGACACGACTGGGACACAGCAGCGTCACCTATCGGCTCGGCGTGTTCCGTGCGGGCCGGGAAGGCGCCGCCGACGAGGCGCAGCCGATCACCGCGCTCGGGCACTGGGTGCACGTTTACGTCGATCGGGTCAGCCGCAAACCGGTTCCGATTCCGGACAGCATCCGGCGATTGCTTTCGGCGGCTTGCGTGAGTCGATAGGCCCCAACGGGTTTCGCCGAGGTGGCGCCTCTGGCTGCCCAGGTATGCTTCGCCAATGCCAGTTTTGAGTAAGACCGTCGAGGTCGGTGCGGACGCCGCATCGATCATGGCTATCGTGGGCGACTTCGAGGCCTATCCGGAGTGGAACGAAGGCATCAAGGGAGTGTGGGTGCTCGCGCGCTACGACGACGGGCGCCCCAGTCAGCTTCGCCTCGACACCGTTGTGCAAGGCGTTGAGGGCACCTACATTCAGGCCGTGTACTACCCGGGAGCGAACCAGATTCAGACCGTCATGCAGCAAGGTCAACTATTCGCCAAGCAGGAGCAGTTGTTCAGCGTGGTGGAGACCGGCGCGACGAGCTTGCTTACGGTGGACGTCGACGTCGAGCCCAGCATGCCGGTACCCGCGCCGATGGTGAAGATGCTGCTTAACAACGTCCTCGACCAGCTCGCCGAAAATCTCAAGCTGCGCTCCGAACAGCTGGCCGGCGGCTAGCGGCGTAGCCGGGCGAAGCGGGTCGCCGCCATCAGGACTCGCCACGCTCAGTCGAAGATTCCCGTCCGATCCAGCATCTCCGTCAGACGGCGTGCCGCATCGGTGAATTGCCAGGTGGTCTGCTCGATCACGGCGGCGGGGTCGCGGCGACGCAGCGCGGTGATCAGCTTGCGGTGATTATCGACCGCCGCGGCGCCCCACTCCGGATCGGCGGCGTATACCAGCACCGGCATGTAGTGCGCGGCATTCAGCAGGAACCAGGCCAATTTGATCCGGCCGCCGGCCTGGTTGAAAACACGATGAAATGCGAACTCGAGCCCCGCGATGGTCTCGGCGTCGCTGGACCCGACGGCCTTCCCAAGCGCATCGTTGATGCGGTCGAGCTCATCGATCTCGGCGTCGGTGATGTGGACGGTGGCCGCGTCGGCTAACTCCCGGGCGATCGTTGCCTGCAACCAGAAGATGTCGTCGATGTCCTGCCGGGTCAACGGCAGCACTACGTGGCCTCGGTGCGGCTCGAGCTGGACCATGCCCTCGCCGCGCAGCTTTAGGAGGGCTTCACGTACCGGCGTGATACTGACGCCGAGTTCGGCGGCGGTCTCATCAAGACGGATGAACGTACCCGGGCGCAACGACCCGGACATGATCGCCGCCCGTAGGTGGCCCGCGACCTCGTCGGACAACTGCGCCCGGCGCATCGGCCGCCGCTTCCGGGGCTGCGTGGATGTGGGTGCGTTCACGGGAGCTGCCAGGGCTTTCATGGGCTTGAGCGGGGCTTGAACGGCCTTTTCGAGGACTTGTCACCGGGGCGTTGAAGCCATAGTGTGATCCAGATAACACCATGTTTTATCAAATATCAACCTGGCGCGAACGGTGCGCGAGTGAAGGGACGGGGCGTTTGACCGCACAATTGGCCGGCCACCTGACCCAAGCCGCTGACCAGCCCTACCTGGCCCGTCGGCAGAATTGGATGAACCAGCTCGAACGCCACGCGCTCATGCAGCCGAACGCGGCGGCGCTGAGATTCCTGGGCAACACGGTGACGTGGGCGCAACTGCAGAATCGGGTCACGGCGCTGGCGGGTGCGTTGAGCCGCCGGGGAGTCGGTATCGGCGACCGGGTCATGATCCTGATGCTCAACCGCACCGAGTTCATCGAATCGGTGCTGGCCGCAAACTTGCTCGGGGCCATCGCGGTGCCGCTGAACTTCCGGCTCACCGCCGCCGAAATCGCCTTCCTGGTCGAGGATTGCGAAGCGCGCGTGATAATTACCGAAGCGGTGTTAGCTCCGGTGGCTACCGGTGTCCGCGATATCCAGCCGCTGCTGGACATGATCGTGGTGGCCGGCGGTTCAACCGACGACACCGTGTTCGGTTACGACGACCTCGTCAGCGAGGAAGGTCCGCGGCTCGAGCCGGTCGACGTCCCCAACGATTCGCCCGCGCTGATCATGTACACCTCGGGTACCACGGGTCGCGCGAAGGGCGCCGTGCTGACCCACACCAATTTGACCGGCCAGACGATGAGCGGGCTCTACACCAACGGCGCCAACATCAACAGCGACGTGGGTTTCATCGGCGTCCCGTTCTTCCACATCGCCGGAGTCGGCAACATGCTGGGCGGGCTGCTGCTGGGCGTGCCCACGGTGATCTATCCGCTCGGCGCGTTCAACCCCGGACAGCTCCTCGATGTGCTGGAGGCGGAAAAAGTCACCGGCATCTTCTTAGTGCCCGCGCAGTGGCAGGCGGTATGCACCGAGCAGCGAGCCAGGCCCCGTGACCTGAAGTTGCGCGTCATGTCGTGGGGGGCCGCGCCGGCGCCGGATGCGTTGCTGCGGGAGATGTCGGCAACTTTCCCTGGAACACAGATATTGGCCGCATTCGGTCAGACCGAGATGTCGCCGGTCACCTGTGTGCTGCTCGGCGAAGATGCGATCCGCAAGCGCGGATCGGTCGGCAAGGTAATTCCGACGGTCGCCGCCCGGGTGGTCGACGAGAACATGAACGACGTTCCCGTCGGCGAGGTAGGCGAAATCGTTTACCGGGCACCGACATTGATGAGCGGCTACTGGAACAACCCGGCCGCGACGGCTGAGGCGTTCGCTGGCGGTTGGTTCCATTCCGGCGACCTCGTTCGGATGGACGAGGAGGGATACGTCTGGGTGGTGGATCGCAAGAAGGACATGATCATCTCCGGCGGCGAGAACATTTACTGCGCCGAAGTGGAGAACGTCCTCGCCGGCCATCCCGGCATCGTCGAGGTTGCTGTCATCGGCCGAACCCACGACCAGTGGGGTGAGGTGCCGATCGCCGTCGCTGCCGTCACCGACCACGGCCTGCGACTCGAGGATCTAGGCGCGTTCCTGACCGAACGGCTCGCGCGCTATAAGCACCCCAGGGCGCTCGAGATCGTCGATGCGCTGCCCCGCAACCCCGCTGGGAAGGTGCTCAAGACCGAACTACGGACGCGCTACGGAGCGGCCAATTAGTTGAAAGCCACACTGCATCAAGGGATTTAACACGTAGAGAGGAAAACCGACAGAAACAGTAACGTTTGCCCTCTTTTCACGAAGGGTTAATTGTGGTGATCCAGTTCACACGTGCACGGCCATCGGGTAGATTCCTGTGGTCCTCGTTACTACCTGCGGGTAGGGAAACGAGGGTCACACACGTGGGGCCGGGGCAAGGAGGAGGCGTGCGACACGATCCGCCGCGGCGCCGCGAGGCACACGGGGCCGGCGTGAGGGGGCAGCGGTGACGACGTCGTCGGGCCCCCATGTGATCGGTTACCTGCGTGACCAACTGCAAACACCGCTGACCCTCATCGGTGGCTTCTTCCGGATGTGCGTCCTGACAGGAAAGGCGCTGTTCCGCTGGCCTTTTCAGTGGCGTGAGTTCATCCTGCAGTGCTGGTTCATCATGAGGGTGGCGTTCCTGCCGACCATCATGGTCTCGATACCGCTGACCGTCCTCCTCATATTCACCCTCAATGTTCTGCTGGCCCAGTTCGGCGCCGCCGACCTGTCCGGAGCGGGCGCGGCGATCGGCGCGGTGACCCAACTCGGCCCGTTGACCACAGTGCTGGTCGTGGCCGGCGCCGGGTCGACGGCCATCTGCGCGGACTTGGGCGCCCGCACCATCCGCGAGGAGATCGACGCGATGGAGGTGCTCGGCATCGACCCATCCACCGACTGGTCGTGCCCCGGGTGGTCGCCGCGACCCTGGTCGCCACGCTGCTCAATGGCCTGGTCATCACCGTCGGCCTGGTGGGGGGCTACCTCTTCGGCGTTTACCTGCAGAATGTGTCCGGTGGTGCCTACCTCGCCACCCTGACGACCATTACCGGCCTGCCCGAGGTGGTCATCGCGACGATCAAAGCCGCGATATTCGGTCTGATCGCCGGCCTGGTCGGCTGTTTCCGTGGGCTGACCGTGCGTGGCGGTTCCAAGGGTCTGGGCACCGCCGTCAACGAGACCGTGGTGCTATGCGTGGTCGCGTTGTACGCGGTCAACGTGATACTGACGACCATCGGCGTGCGATTCGGAACGGGCCACTGACATGTCCACTGCCGCTGCATCACCCGCCCGCTATCCACGGATCACCGCCAATCTGGACCGATACGGCGGTGCTGGCGGCCCGCGGACTTGACGGCGTCGGCCAGATAGCCTGGTTCGCAATGGTCTGCCATCGGCAACATCCCGCATGCGCTGTCCCGCTACCGCAAGGAGACACTGCGACTGATCGCCCAGATCGGCATGGGCACCGGTGCCATGGCGGTCGTCGGCGGCACCGTCGCGATCGTCGGTTTCGTGACGCTGTCCGGCAGCTCGCTGGTCGCCATCCAGGGCTTCGCGTCACTGGGAAACATTGGCGTCGAGGCGTTTACCGGCTTCTTCGCCGCACTGATCAACGTGCGCATCGCCGCCCCCGTCGTCACCGGCATCGCGATGGCCGCCACCGTCGGCGCCGGCGCCACCGCGGAGCTCGGAGCCATGCGGATCAGTGAAGAGATCGACGCCCTGGAAGTAATGGGCATCAAGTCCATCTCGTTCCTGGCGACCACCCGGATCATGGCCGGGCTGGTCGTGATCATTCCGATCTACGCGATGGCAATGATCATGTGTTTCCTGTCGCCACAGATCACCACGACGGTGCTCTACGGCCAGTCCAACGGCACCTACGAGCACTACTTCAGGACTTTCCTGCGCCCCGATGACGTGTTCTGGTCATTCCTGGAGGCCATCATCATCACCGCAGTCGTGATGATCACGCACTGCTACTACGGGTACAACGCCAGCGGCGGCCCGGTCGGCGTCGGCGAGGGCGTGGGCCGGTCGATGCGTTTCTCGCTGGTCTCGGTGCAGGTTGTGGTTTTGTCCGCCGCGTTGGCGCTGTACGGCGTCAACCCCAACTTCGCGCTTACGGTTTAGCCGCCATGGCGGGGCCGGAAAAATCAACGCGGCACGGAAGCCGCCGTACAAGCTGGCCGGCGTAGGACTGTTCATAGTCGGCGCGCTGGTTCTGGGCTTGGTGTATGGGCAGTTCAGGGGGCTTTCACCCCCATGACGAAGCTGACCATGCTGGCTTCCCGGGCCGGGTTGGTGATGGATCCGGGCTCGAAGGTCACCTATAACGGGGTGGAGATCGGCCGGGTGGCCACCATCTCGGAGATCCAGCGTGACGGCAAGCCGGCGGCGAAGTTCACCCTGGATGTCTATCCGAAATACCTCTCGCTGATTCCGGTCAATGTGGATGCCGATGTCAAGGCGACCACGGTGTTCGGCGGTAAATACGTGTCTTTGACGACGCCGAAAAACCCGTCGCCGCAAAAGATCACGGCGCAGAACGTGATTGACGCGAGGTCGGTGACGACGGAGATCAATACCTTGTTCCAGACCATCACCTCGATCTCGGAGAAGGTAGATCCGGTCAAGCTGAACCTGACGTTGAGCGCGGCCGCGCAATCGCTGGCCGGGTTGGGCGATAAGTTCGGGCAATCGATCGTCAACGGCAACGCAGTCCTCGACGATGTCAACCCGCAGATGCCACAGATCCGGCACGATATCCAGCAGCTGGCGGGCCTGGGCGACACTTACGCCAACGCCTCGCCGGATTTGTTCGATTTCCTCAACAATGCGGTGACCACGTCGCGCACGTTCAATCAGCAGCAAAAGGATTTGGACTCCGCGTTGTTGTCAGCGGCCGGGTTCGGCAACACCGGCGCGGACCTCTTCGGGCGAGGCGGGCCGTACCTGGCGCGCGGAGCCGCCGACCTGGTGCCCTCGGCCCAGCTACTGGACACCTACAGTCCGGCGATTTTCTGCACCCTGCGTAACTACCACGACATCGAGCCCAAGGCCGCCTCGTTCCTCGGCGGCAACGGGTACTCGCTTAACACCCACACCGAGGTGTTGTCGGGACTGGGACTGCTGCTCAACCCCCTATCGGCGGTCAGCCAGGTTGGCGCCATCGGACTACTCGCGTTGCCTACCTTCGGACTCGCATCGTTGGGCGCGATAACCGGACTGGTAGGCGGGGCGCCGAATCCCTATACATATCCGGAGAATCTGCCGCGGATAAACGGCCGCGGTGGACCGGGGGGTGCCCCAGGTTGCTGGCAGCACATCACTCATGATCTCTGGCCCGCGCCCGAGTTGGTGATGGACACCGGCAACAGCATCGCGCCGTATAACCACCTGGACACCGGTTCGCCTTACGCGACGGAATACGTGTGGGGCCGTCAGGTAGGGGATAACACGATCAACCCATGAAACTCACCGGCACCCTCATCAAACTCGGCATCTTCTCGTTTGTGCTGCTGCTTTTCACCGTGATGATCGTCGTGGTGTTCGGTCAGATGCGCTTCGACCGCACGTACGCGTATTCGGCCGAGTTCAGCAATGTCAGCGGGCTGCGGCCGGGCCAGTTCGTCCGCGCCTCGGGGGTGGAGATCGGCAAGGTCAGTGCGATACACCTGGTTGACGGCGGCAAGCGCGCGCGGGTGGACTTCGCCGTCGACCGGTCGGTGCCGCTGTATCAGTCGACGACCGCACAGATCCGCTATCTCGACCTGATCGGCAACCGCTATCTGGAGCTCAAACGCGGTGACGGTGACGGCGCCGGCCAGGTCTTACAGCCGGGCGGATTCATCCCGGTATCGAGAACGTCGCCGGCTCTCGACCTCGACGCTTTGATCGGTGGTTTCAAGCCACTGTTTCGGGCGCTGGACCCCGAAAAGGTCAATACCATCGCGTCGGCCCTCATCAACGTGTTCCAGGGTCAAGGGGGCACCATCAACGACATCCTCGAGCAAACCGCGCAACTGACCACGCAGATCGGCGAGCGTGATCAGGCGATTGGTGAGGTGGTCAAGAACTTGAATATCGTGCTGGACACCACGGTTCGGCACCGCAAGGAATTCGATCAGACCGTCAACAACCTCGAGGTACTGATCACCGGTTTGAAGGACCACGGTGACCAACTGGCGGGCGGGACAGCGCACATCAGCAACGCCGCGGGGACGGTAGCCGATCTGCTGGCCGAGGACCGCTCGCTGCTGCACAAGACGCTCAACTACCTGGACGCCGTCCAGCAACCGCTTATCGATCAGCGACAGCAGTTGGACGACTTTCTGCACAAGGTGCCGACCGCGTTGAACTTGATCGGGCGTGGCATCGGCTCCTACGGCGACTTCGTGAACTTCTATGCCTGCGACATCACGCTCAAAATCAATGGGCTGCAGGGCGGTGGCCCGGTCCGAACGGTTCGGCTTTTCGAGCAGCCGACGGGTAGGTGCACGCCGCAATGAGATCGCTGGAACCGTCGAATCGCCTTCGCATCGGGCTGATGGGCATCCTGGTGATGTTGCTCGTCCTCGGGGTGGGTCAAAGCTTCACCAGTGTCCCGATGTTGTTCGCCAAGCCGAGCTACTACGGCCAATTCACCGACACAGGCGGGATTAACACGGGCGACAAGGTCCGCATCGCCGGCTTCGATGTCGGCAAGGTGGAGGGCCTCAAGATCGACGGCGATCATATCGTCATCAAGTTCTCGATCGGCACCAACACGATCGGCACCGAGAGTCGGCTGGCGATCCGCACCGACACCCTCCTCGGTAAGAAAGTCCTGGAGATCGAGGCTCGAGGTAACCAGGTGCTACGTCCCGGGGCCGCGTTGCCGCTGGGCCAGAGCACCACTCCCTACCAGATTTACGACGCGTTCTTCGACGTCACCAAGGCCGCCTCCGGTTGGGACATCGACACGGTCAAGCAGTCGCTGCACGTGCTATCGCAGACCATCGACCAGACTTATCCGAACCTGAGCCCCGCGCTCGAGGGTGTGGCCAAGTTCTCCGACACGATCGGCAAACGTGACGAGGAGATCAAGCATCTGCTTGCCCAGGCGAACCAGGTGGCCAGCATCCTGGGCGACCGCAGCGACCAGATCGACCGACTGCTGGTCAACGCCAAGACACTGCTGGCCGCGTTCAATGAGCGCGGGCAGGCCATCGACGCGTTACTGGGCAACGTGGCTGCGTTCTCGCAGCAGGTCAAGGGACTGATCAACGACAACCCCAACCTGAATCACGTACTGGAACAATTGCACACGGTCAGCGACATCCTGTTGCAGCGCAAAGACGACCTGGCCAGGGGGCTCGTCGAGGTCGGCGGGTTCCTTCCCTCGTTGAACGAAGCCATCGGTTCGGGCCCGTTCTTCAAAGTGGTCCTGCACAACCTGGCCCCGGGTTGGATCATGCAGCCGTTCGTCGACGCCGCATTCAAGAAACGCGGCCTGTCCCCCGAGGATTTCTGGCGCAGCGCCGGGCTACCGGCATACCGGTTCCCCGACCCCAATGGCACCCGATTTCCCAACGGTGCTCCGCCACCGGCTCCGCCGGCGCTGGAGGGGACCCCGGATCATCCGGGACCGGCCGTCCCGCCCGGATCGCCGTGCTCCTACACGCCAGCGGCCGACGGGCTGCCGCGGCCCGACAACCCCCTGCCTTGCGCGGGTGCGACGATCGGCCCGTTCGGCGGCCCCGGTTTCCCGGCGCCGATCGACGTCGCGACGTCGCCGCCCAATCCCGACGGTCTGCCACCCACACCGGGCATCCCGATCGCGGGGCGCCCGGGTCAGCCGGCGCCAAACGTTCCGGGCACGCCGGTGCCGCTGCCGGCTGACGCGCCGCCGGGTGCGCGCACCGAACCGCTGGCACCGGCCGGCCCGACGCCCCCACCATCGACGTTCGCGCCGGGCCTGCCGCCGGGTCCACCCGCGCCGCCGGGGCCCGGGAACCAGCTGCCGGCACCATTTATCAACCCCGGCGGAACGGGCGGTAGCGGCGCGGCGGGAGGTAGCCAGAATTGAGCACCATCTTTGACGTCCGCAACCTGCGGCTGCCGCGGCTGACCCGCACGTCGGTGATCATCGGTTCGGTGGTGGTGGTAGCCGCCATCGTCGCCGGGTACTTCGGCTGGCAGCTGTACCAGAAGCTGACGAACAACACCGTGGTCGCCTACTTCCCCGCGGCGAACGCGCTCTATGCGGGGGACAAGGTCCAGATCATGGGGTTACGGGTGGGCGCGATCGACAAGATCGAGCCGGCCGGTGACAAGATGCGGGTGACCTTCCACTACCAGAACCAATACAAGGTCCCCGCCAACGCGTCGGCGGTGATCTTGAACCCGACGTTGGTGGCGTCGCGCTCGATCCAGTTGGAGCCGGCCTACAAGGGTGGGCCGGTGCTTGCCGATAATGCGGTGATCCCGGTCGAGCGCACTCAGGTGCCCGTGGAGTGGGACGAGCTACGCAACAGCATCACCAATATCATCTCCAAGCTCGGTCCGACACCAGAGCAACCGACGGGACCGTTCGGTGAGGTGATCGAATCGTTCGCCGACGGGCTGGCCGGCAAGAGCAAGCAGATCAACACCACGCTGGACAGCCTCTCGCAGGCGTTGACCGCGTTGAACGAGGGCCGTGGGGATTTCTTTGCCGTGGTGCGGAGCCTGGCGCTTTTCGTCAACGCACTGCACCAGGACGATCAGCAGTTTGTCGGGCTGAATCAGAACCTGGCGCAGTTCACCACCCGGCTCGCGCAGTCCGACGGCGACCTTGCAAATGCGATACAGCAGTTCGACAGTCTTCTTTCCACCGTGCGCCCGTTCCTCGCCAAGAACCGGCAAGTGCTAGCGACCGACGTCAATAACCTGGCCACCGTGACGAACACGTTGCTTCAACCGGAACCTCTGAATGGGTTGGAGACCGCCCTGCACGTCCTTCCGACGGCCGCGTCGAACATCAACCAGATTTACCACCCGTCGCACGGTTCCGTCGTCGCCATCCCGTCGATTACCAACTTCGCGAACCCGATGCAGTTCATCTGCAGCTCGATTCAGGCCGGCAGCCGACTCGGGTATCAGGAGTCGGCCGAACTTTGCGCGCAATATCTGGGGCCGATCCTTGACGCGATCAAGTTCAACTTTCCGCCGTTCGGTTTAAACCTGTTCAGTACCGCCGAGGCGCTACCCAAGGAAGTCGCCTACTCCGAGCCGCGACTGCATCCGCCAAACGGGTACAAGGACACCACCGTTCCCGGGATCTGGTCGCCGGATACGCCGACCTCACATCGCAACACGCAACAGGGCTGGATCGTGGCGCCGGGGATGCAGGGACAACAGGTGGGCCCGATCACGGCGGCCCTGATGACCCCCGAGTCGCTGTCTGAGCTCATGGGCGGCCCCAACATCGAGCCGGTTCAATCCAACCTGCAGACCCCACCCGGACCGCCGAACGCGTACGACGAGAACCCGGTGCTGCCACCGATCGGCTTGCAAGCCCCGGTGCCGATACAACCGCCACCGCCAGGCGCCGGGGGTGCTGCCAGGCCCGGTCGTTCCGACCCCTGCGCCTGTGGCTGCGCCCGCACCCGGTGCCGGCGGCCCTGCGCCCGCTGATGTGGGAGCGGGCCAGTGATGCGCGCTAGGGGGCTGGCGCGCCTGATCCGCCACCGGACCTGGCAGGCGCTGGTGCTGCTGGTGGCCGCGCTGGTGCTGAGCTCGTGCGGATGGCGGGGGATCTCGAACGTCGCGATTCCGGGCGCTGTGGGCAGCGGGTCGGGGGCCTACGACCATCTATGTGCAGGTGCCGGACACGCTGGCGATCAACGGCAACAGCAAGGTGATGGTTGCCGACGTCGCGTCGGTTCGATCCGCGCGATCAGCCTGCAGAACTGGGTGGCCACGCTGACGCTGGGGGTGAACAAGAGCGTCAAGTTACCGAAAAACACTCTTGCCAAGATCGCCCAGACCAGTCTGCTGGGTTCTCAGCACGTTGAGTTGGTCGCGCCGCCGAACCCGTCGCCGGAACTGCTCAAAGACGGCGACACCATCCCGCTGAAGAATTCGTCCGCGTATCCCACTACCGAGCAAACGCTGGCCAGTCTCGTCCCTGATCTTGCGCGGTGGCGGCATCCCGAACCTGGAGGTGCTGCAGAACGAGGTCTTCAACATCTTCAATGGGCGAGGGGACCAGATCCGGGCCTTCCTCGGCAAGCTGGACACCTTCACCCGCCAGCTCAACCAGCAGCGCGATGACATCACCCACGCGATCGACTCCACTAACCGGCTGCTGGTTTACGTGGGTGACCGGGCGGATGTCCTGGATCGGGTGCTGACCGACATCCCGCCGCTGATCAAACACTTCGCCGACACCAAAAACCTGCTGATCAACGCCATCGATTCGGTAGGACGGCTCAGCCAGAGCCGCCGACCAGTACCTGTCGGAAGCCCGCGCCACCTTCATACCGACCTGCAAGCGCTGCAATGCCCGTTGAAAGAACTCGGCCGTGGCGCTCGCCGTATCTGATCGGCGCGCTGAAGCTGATCCTCACCCAGCCGTACGACATCGACACCGTTCCGAAGATATTCCGCGGGGACTACCAGAACCTCTCGCTGACGCTTGACGTGACCTACAGTTCCGTCGACAACGCGTTCCTCACGGGTACCGGATTGTCCGGGAGCTTTGCGCGCGCTCGAGCAGTCGTTCGGGCGCGACCCCGAGACGATGATCCCCGACGTCCGCTTCACGCCGAACCCGAATGACGCGCCCGGCGGCCCGCTGGTCGAGAGGGGAGACAGGAATTGCTGACTCCCTTCATCAGACGCCAGCTGTGGCTGTTCGGCATCATGACGGTGGTCTCGTTGCTGGTGTTGGGTGTCTACTACCTGCAGATTCCCATCTCTGATGGGGATCGGTCGGTACACGCTCAAAGCCGAGTTGCCGGCGTCGGGTGGCCTGTACCCGACGGCTAACGTGACCTACCGCGGGATCACCATCGGCAAGGTCACCGACGTTGAGCCGACCGAACGCGGCGCCGAAGCGACGATGAGTATCGACAGCAACTACAAGATCCCGGTCGATACGGTCGCGAATGTGCATTCGGTGTCCGCGGTCGGTGAGCAGTATCTGGACCTGGTCTCGACGGGGGATCCGGGCAAGTACTTTTCGTCCGGGCAGACCATCACCAAGGGCACGGTGCCCAGTGAGATCGGGCCGGCGTTGGACACCGCTAATCGGGGGCTTGCGGCGTTGCCGAAGGACAAGATCGGCATGTTGCTCGACGAGACAGCGGAATCTGTGGGCGGGTTGGGTCCGGCGCTGCAACGGCTGGTTGATTCCACTCAGGCGATCGTGGGCGATTTCAAGACCAACATCACCAGCGTCAATGACATCATCCAGAACTCTGGACCGGTCCTGGACAGTCAGGTCAAGTCGGGTGGTGCGATCGAGCGGTGGGCGCGCAACCTGAACACGTTGGCGGCGCAGAGTGCGCAGCGGGATCAGAATCTGAGAAGTGTGCTGACCCAGGCGGCGCCGACGGCCGAGCAGGTCAATGAGGTGTTTAGCGACGTGCGTGATTCGCTGCCGCAGACGTTGGCGAACCTTGAGGTGGTGTTCGATCTTCTTAAGCGCTACCACGGCGGTCTGGAGCAAATACTGGTGTTCCTGCCGCAGGGTGCGTCGATCGAGCAGACGGTAGCCGCGCCATTCCCGAACCAGGCCGCGCTGGACTTGGCATTGTCGATCAACCAGCCGCCGCCGTGTCTGACCGGTTTTATTCCGGCGGCGGAGTGGCGGTCACCGGCCGACACCAGTCTGCCGCCGTTGCCGTCCGGCACGTACTGCAAGATCCCGATGGATACGCCGTCGAATAGTGTGCGGGGTTCGCGCAATATGCCTTGTGCCGATGTCCCGGGCAAGCGGGCCGCGACGCCGCGGGAGTGCCGCGACCCCAGGCCGTATGTTCCGGCGGGTACCAATCCCTGGTATGGCGATCCGAACCAGATCTTGACCTGCCCGGCGCCGGCCGCGCGGTGCGATCAGTCGGTGCGGCCCGGCATGGTGATCCCGGCCCCGTCGGTCAACAACGGTTTGAACCCGGCGCCGTCGGACCGGGTGGCGGGGACGCCTCCGGCCACCAGTGATCCGTTGTCGCGGCCGGGATCGGGTGCGGTGCGGTGCAACGGCCAGCAGCCCAGCCCGTGTGTCTACACTCCGGGCGGGCCGCCCGCGGCGATCTACAGTCCCCAAAGCGGTGAGCTGGTGGGGCCCGACGGTGTCAAATACTCCGTCGAGAACTCGACCAAAACAGGAGACGATGGATGGAAGGAGATGCTGGCGCCAGCCGGTTGAACCCCACCGACGCCGAACCCGAATGACGCGCCCGGCGGACCCACTGATCGAAAGGGCGGGTAGTCGATGTTGACCACCTTCATGAGACGGCAGCTGTGGCTGTTCGGCGTCATCACGGTGGTCTCGTTGCTGGTGTTGGGTGTGTACTACCTGCAGATTCCATCTCTGGTGGGGATCGGTCGGTACACGCTCAAAGCCGAGTTGCCGGCGTCGGGTGGCCTGTATCCGACGGCTAACGTGACCTACCGCGGGATCACCATCGGCAAGGTCACCGACGTTGAGCCGACCGAACGCGGTGCCGAGGCGACCATGAGTCTGGACAGCAACTACAAGATTCCGGTCGATGCGGTTGCGAATGTGCATTCGGTGTCCGCGGTGGGTGAGCAGTATCTGGACCTGGTGTCGACGGGGGATTCGGGCAAGTACTTTTCGTCCGGGCAGACCATCACCAAGGGCACGGTGCCCAGTGAGATCGGGCCTGCGTTGGACACCGCCAATCGGGGGCTTGCGGCGTTGCCGAAGGAAAAGATCGGGATGTTGCTCGACGAGACAGCGGAATCTGTGGGCGGGCTGGGTCCGGCGCTGCAGCGGCTGGTTGATTCGACTCAGGCGATCGTGGGTGATTTCAAGACCAACATCACCAGCGTCAATGACATCATCGAGAACTCTGGACCGGTCCTGGACAGTCAGGTCGAGTCGGGTGGTGCGATCGAGCGGTGGGCGCGCAACCTGAACACGTTGGCGGCGCAGAGTGCGCAGCGGGATCAGAATCTGAGAAGTGTGCTGACCCAGGCGGCGCCGACGGCCGAGCAGGTCAATGAGGTGTTTAGCGACGTGCGTGATTCGCTGCCGCAGACGTTGGCGAACCTTGAGGTGGTGTTCGATCTTCTTAAGCGCTACCACGGCGGTCTGGAGCAAATACTGGTGTACCTGCCGCAGGGTGCGTCGATCGCGGAGGCCGTGGCGGCGCCGTTTCCGCATCAGGCCGCGCTGGACTTGGCATTGTCGATCAACCAGCCGCCGCCGTGTCTGACCGGTTTTATTCCGGCGGCGGAGTGGCGGTCACCGGCCGACACCAGTCTGGCGCCGTTGCCGTCCGGCACGTACTGCAAGATCCCGATGGATACGCCGTCGAATAGTGTGCGGGGTTCGCGCAATATTCCGTGTGCCGATGTCCCGGGCAAGCGGGCGGCCTCACCGCGGGAGTGCCGCGACCCCAGGCCGTATGTTCCGGCGGGTACCAATCCCTGGTATGGCGATCCGAACCAGATCTTGACCTGCCCGGCGCCGGCCGCGCGGTGCGATCAGTCGGTGCGGCCCGGCATGGTGATCCCGGCCCCGTCGGTCAACAACGGTTTGAACCCGGCGCCGTCGGACCGGGTGGCGGGGACGCCTCCGGCCACCAGTGATCCGTTGTCGCGGCCGGGATCGGGTGCGGTGCGGTGCAACGGCCAGCAGCCCAGCCCGTGTGTCTACACTCCGAGCGGGCCTCCCGCGGCGATCTACAGTCCCCAAAGCGGTGAGCTGGTGGGGCCCGACGGTGTCAAATACTCCGTCGAGAACTCGACCAAAACAGGAGACGATGGATGGAAGGAGATGCTGGCGCCAGCCGGCTGAACCCACCACCGATGTCGATTAAGCGTCGTATGCGTCGGCGGAAGCCGAAGCGTCAGGAGGCTGACGCCACGGCCGACGAGGTCGGAACCGAGGTGACGGCGGAGGATTCGTCAGAATCTGAGGTCGGAACCGAGCAATCGGGCACCGAGGTGACGGCGGAGGATTCGTCAGAATCTGAGGTCGGAACCGAGCAATCGGGCACCGAGGTGACGGCGGAGGATTCGTCAGAATCTGAGGTCGGAACCGAGCAATCGGGCACCGAGGTGACTGCTGTCGAGCGCGGTCCGTCACGCCTGCGTGGGTGGTGGGTGGTCGGTATCGCCGCGGCGCTTCTGCTATTCGCTGGCGCCGTCGGGACCGGCGGCTACTTCGCGCTGCGCTACCACGAGGAAAGCCAAGCTATGGCGCGCAACAACGCTGCGGCGCTGAAGGCGGCGATGGACTGTGTCGCGGCGACGCAGGCGCCGGATAGCAACGCGATGGTCGCCAGTGAACAGAAGATCATTGACTGTGCCACCGGTGCTTTCCGGTCCCAGGCAGTCCTGTACACCAGCATGGTTGTGCAGGCCTATCAGGCGTCGAACGTCCATGTTCAGGTGTCGGATGTGCGGGCGGCGGTCGAGCGCAGCGATAATGACGGAAACGTGTATGTGCTCGTCGCGATGCGCGTCCAGGTGTCAAGCGATCAGACGCAAAACGAAGTCGGCTACCGCATGCGGGCGACGATGGCTCATGCGGACGGCCAGTACAAGATTGCCAAGCTCGAACAGGTGACGAAGTGACGGTGGTGGTCGAGCAAACTCCCACCACCGCGGCCATCCGAGAGTCACCGTGGAATGACCTGGCGCCATGGCAGATTCGCGCCGGCGCATTGGCTGTTGACGTGCTGCCGGGAATGGGCGTGGTGACGACGATGGCATTGGTCTCGTTGACGGTGCCGTCGCACGGCATGTGGTGGTGGGTGTGTATCGCCGTCGTCGGGTTGACCATCCTGGTGATGTTGGTGAACCGACTGTTGCTGCCGACCGTCCTCGGCTGGAGTTTGGGACGCGCACTCTGCCGAATCGTGGTGGTGCGGCGCGATGGTGCAGCCGTCGGGGCGTGGGGGCTGCTGCTCAGGGACTTGGCGCACCTTCTTGACACCGCATCAGTAATGGTGGGATGGCTATGGCCGCTGTGGGATGCACGGCACCGCACTTTCGCCGACATGTTGCTGCGCACCGAAGTGCGACGAGTCGAATCGGAAGGGCCGTCGCGCAACGTAGGGCGATGGGTCGCCGCGGCGGTGCTGGTTGCGGCGACGCTGTGCCTGGGAGGCGCCGCCGTGAGTTATGTCGTTGTCTACTCCCGCGACCGGGCGACGGACCAAACCATTGCGCAGATAACGACGGAGGGGCCGAAGATCGTCGCGCAGATGCTGACCTACGACCCGAAATCGTTGCAGGACGACTTCGCGCGAGCGCGGTCGCTGGCGACCGAGAATTATCGCGGGCAGTTGGCCGCCCAGCAGGAGGTGGTGAAGAAAGGGCACCCGGTCATCAACGAGTACTGGCCGGCCGACGGCGCTATCAAATCTGCGTCGCCGGATCGTGCGACGATGCTGGTCTTCATGCATGGTCGACGGGGTGCTGCACCCGACGAACGCTACATCAGCGCAACCGTTCGGGTGAGTTTCGCCAAAGACCATGACAACCATTGGCGTGTTGACGACCTCACCGTGGTGACCAAACCCAAGCCGGCCGGGAACGGAAAATGAGTCCCCGTCGCAAGTTTCAGCCCGGCGAGGAACCATTGCTCGTCGCGCAGCCCGTTCGGGCGAGCCGACCGTGGGGCTTGCCGTTGGTTACGGCGGTCGCAGGGTTGCTGATGGCGGCGGCCGTCACGGTATCCGCCCTGATGTTCGTTTCCCACGAATCCCGGGACCGCGTGGCGTCGAAGGACCGTGAGGTACTCGGCTACGTGACGGGGTTCATGGCGGAATTCACCTCCATTGATCCCTACCACGCCAACGACTATGTGGCACGAGTACTGGCCCAAGCGACCGGCGATTTCGCCAACCAGTACCACGAGAAGGCGAACGAAATCCTCCTCCAGATCGCGCGAGCCGAACCGGCCACCGGCACCGTCCTCGACGCCGGCGTGGAACGGTGGAACGACGACGGCAGCGCCAGTGTGATCGTGGCCACCGAAGTCACTTCGAAGTCACCGGATGAAAAGCAGGTGCTGGGGAACACAAATCGCTGGACGGCAACAGTCACGCAGGAAGGGAATCAGTGGAAGATCAGCAACCTGCAGCAGGTGATCTAACTGTGGACGCGGCCTCCGAGCTCGACGAAACTAAGGAATCTGCCGCGCGTGCTGCTGATGAGATCGACAGTGCGCCAGCAGAACCGGAACAGGCAGATACCGAAGCCTACGCCGAACCTAGAACGGCCACCGCGGACGGAGACACCCGCTTCAGAGGGCCGGCCGGTAGGCTACTCACCGTTGCGGTGACGGTGGCGGCTGCGCTATTTGTCGGTTCTGCGGCGTTCGCGGGCGGGGCCGTGCAGCCATATTTGGCCGATCGCGCCACCGCCGCAACCAAGTTAAGGGTGGCGCGGTCCGCGGCCAACGCGATAACAACGCTGTGGACCTACACACCGGACAACATGAACACCCTCGCTGATCGCGCGGCAGCATACCTCGGCGGCGATTTCGGAGCCCAGTACCGAAAATTCGTTGACGGGATCGTGGCCCCCAACAAGCAGGCCCAAATAACCAACAGCACCGAAGTCACCGGTGCGGCGGTCGAATCTCTGGATGGTCCAAATGCTGTTGTCATCGTGTTCACTAACACCACGTCAACCAGTCCACTGACCAAGAACATCCCAGCTCTGAAGTACTTGTCCTACCGGCTGTTCATGAAACGTACGAACGACCGCTGGCTCGTGACCAGGATGACGACCGTCACCTCGCTGGACGTAACGCCGCACTTGTAGTGCGATCGGGCGAAAACGAACTCGCAGATCTGCCCCGAAAGGTACTGCACCGCATGGCCGTCAGTTCGCCGCTATCCGAGCGATCTACCGTCGCAGCGCTGTTGTTGCTGACCTTTGCCACTGGGTTGGCGGACGCCATCAGTATCCTCGTCCTGGGTCACGTCTTCGTCGCCAACATGACCGGCAACGTGATCTTCCTCGGCTTCTGGCTTGCCCCGAAGACCAACATCGACCTGACCGCCGTGGCGGTTGCTCTCCCTACCTTCTTCTGCACCACCATCTTCAGCGGTCGGTTGTCACGGCATTTCAGTGACCGGGTCCGGCCGTGGATCACCACGGTACTGGCAACGGAAATCCTGTTGCTGCTATCGTTGTCGATCCTGGCAGGTACGGGAGTGTTGCACTATCACGACAACACCAAACTCATCATGATCGGCCTCCTGACGGTGACGTTCGGCCTGCAGCACTCGAGCGCGCGCCAGTTCGGGATTCAGGAACTCTCAACCACGGTGTTGACGTCGACCATCGTCAGTCTCGGACTGGACAGCCATCTGGCCGGCGGCACGGGCGCGCGCGAAAAGCTGCGTTTCAGCGTTGTTTTCACAATGTGTGCTGGTGCCTTGCTCGGCGCGACGATGTCGCGATACGTGGTGGCTCCAGTGTTCGCGGTTACGGCGGCGGTGATAGCGGCGAGCCTACTGATCTTCCGATTCGGGCCGGCTGACCCGAAAACCGCTGCGGCTCAGTCTGTTATCGGTTAGTTGAACGCCAGCCAACTGGGTAGCCCCCGCTCGTGCGAGTCGCACAGCACTTGCCTGGTGTCGCAGGATCCCTTCGGCGACCCGGCACCAGCCCACATGCCGCCAGTGTCGCGGCGCAGCACAATGGCCGATGATCCCCCGCCGTCGAGCAAGATTGCCGTGTCGCTACCCAGGCCGCGGAACAGGTCCTGAATGTTGTCCGGGGTGTAGTCGCCGCCCTCGAAGATGTACATCTCGTCTTTCTGTTTCGCGTACGCCAGGGCGGTTCGAGCCGCGCTCGGACCCGGGTCGTGGAGCTGACCGGTGTTGCCGGGGGCCAACAGCCCGATCCCGGACACCGCGACGAACCGCTCGTTTTTATTGAGCAAGTCCTGGACCACCGGCGTGGCGGCGTCGAAGTCGCTCTTACTCTTGGGCCACACCACATACGGCGCGCCACCCGATGGAAGGATCATCGTCGTCAGCGTCGACCAACTCTCACCGCCGCCCGACAGGCCCTGCTTGCCGGGATAGGCGATGGTGCCGGTGACTGCCTCGTTGGCGTGGCCCTGGCCATGGGTGTTGTCCACAAAGGCGCCGAGCGGCGAACTGCACCCGGTCGTCCGCCACGAGCCGCCCTTCTGCGATCGCACGTCGAAGAAGTTGGCGTTGATCGCGATGGTCGGTTGCCCCATTCGCTGCCACGCCTGTAGCGGCTCGTAGAGTTCAGATGCCTGCAAAAGTCCCTCGCTGGTGCGGGCCCCGGGGTTCCTCTCGCAGCGCGACTGCGCACCCTGGTGCGTGTCCACCAGCAGGTGCGGGGAAAGCCGTCCCGCCGCATTCTTGATGATCATCAGATGGCCACCGTTGTTCGACTCATACCAGCCGCCACCGGCGTTGAGCATCGGCGCGGGATGACCGCCGCCGAAGTTGTAGACCAGGTAGGAGCCCTTGGTGGTGCTGATGGCGCTTTCGAGCATCTCGCGCCCGTCAGCGGCTTGCGCGACAGGTTGTCCTGTGCTGATCGCCAGGGTCGCGCACCCAACCAGGGCGGCCCAACACACCGCCAGTCGGCGCAGGCCGGCGCTCGGTGTCAGCACGGTGGTTCCTTCGGTACTGATGGGGATGCAGTACCCACAGCATCAGTCACATGAGTCACACTGTCAACTTTAGTAACGAACCAGTGACGCTTAGGCTGCGCCGGAATTACGTTTGCTCGCTTGCACTTTCGGGCTCGGCCGAATTGAGGCTCTCGCCTTCCGGCGCGCTTGAACTTTCCTGCTTGCCCGCGCGCGTTTTGTGTTGCGCTTGGTGTGCCTCGGCGATCGCCATCTCGGCTGCCCCCGGAATCCGGTGGAATCCGCTGCGGTCGTAAATGATCGTGGTGATGCCGCCCAGCAACAGCCCGACGACCAGGCCGATCGCGGTCATCACCAATGCCTGGGACAAACCGGCCTCCGCGGCACCGTTGAGATACAGCAGTGACCGTACGCCCAGGAACACTTGATGCATCGGTTCGAATTCGGCCAGCCAACGGAAGAGCGGCGGTACCGCCTCCAGCGGGACGGTGGCGCCCGCCGACGGCAGTCCGAGGATCACGAAAACCAACATGCTGAACAGCAATCCCATCGAACCCAGTAGTGCGATCAGCGAGCTGGACGTCACACCCACCGCGATGATCGCAAATACTCCGTATGCCCATAATTTCCAGCCGAGCGTAATGGGCATGCCGAGGCCGTGGGCTATCGCCAGGTAGACACCCGAGGTCAGCAACGCCAGCACCACCATGATTCCCCACTTGACCAGCAAGGTGCGGAAGCGAGAGATATTTGCCTTCTCGGCGAAGCGATACACCGGGCCCCATTCGGCGGGTACATAACCGAGCAATGAGTCCACCAATGTGCTGACCACGATGCTGCCGGTAAAGCCGGCCAGCAACAGCAACAGTGCGTAGTAGAACGCCGAGAGCCCGTTGCCGGTGCCGTTTGGTAGCGGATTGTAGACGACTGACTTGGTATCGATCGGGCTTGCGAGCCCCGACTGCGACGCTCCGGTCAGCGGTGCCCCGCCGGTCTGTTCGGCGACCTCGGCCGTAAGTTTTTGGCCCACTTTGCCATTGACCACAGCCATCGCCTGGGTCAGGGTCTGACTGGCGATACCGGACGCCAGCGTGCCCGCACGGGGGTTGGTCGAGATCGTGACGGAGGGCCGGTCCGCGTGGCTCGGCAGGACCGCGCTTTCCCCGAAATCATGAAGGTTGGACGAGAAGGTCGGCGGAATCAGCAACTCGCCGTACGCTTGAGCCCGGTCCAGCAGCAGCTTGGCATCGTCGTGGGATACCACCCGAAGGTCGAACTTGTTTTTGTCCAGCCCGGCGGTCAGGCCGTCGACGATCTGCCCGCCGGCCGTCCCGGCGTCCTCGTTGACCACCGCGATCGGAAAGTGCCGCAGGTTCGTGGTGGGATTCAGGATGCCGCCGAGGTAGAGCGCGCACAGCGCCGACATCAGGGCCAAAGTCACGACGATGGGCAACGTCCAGAACTGCACGGTCCGTAGCGCTCGTGCGTCGTGTTTCGGATTCGGCGCCGCGTGCCGCGGCTGCGCTTTAGACATGCCGGCTCCTGTCTGTCGTGCCCACTCTATGCGGCCGTTCACATCTTGATCGCCGGAATCAGCCTCTCGAGGTTCCACAATCGGTCCCGCCGGGCGGACAGGCTTGAGATCGCCACCGCCGCGGCCCATATGGCGAAGAGCACGATGATCGCCTGCCACAGCCGACCGTCGATGCCGCCCAATATGAGCTGGCGTAGCCCGTTGACGCCGTAGGTCATCGGGTCGAAGCGGTGCAGGACCTGGAACGGCTTTGAGGTTGTCTCGACGGGGTACATGCCGCCGGCGCTCACCAACTGCAGCATCAGCAGCGCCATGATCAGCACCCGGCCCACCGCGGGGCCGACGAGCGCGTTGATGGCCTGGGTCGCGGCGACGAACGCACACGAGATCAGAATCATGAACGCCAGCATCGCGAACGAGTGCGAGGCGTGGATGCCGAGGGCGAACCGCACTACGCAGTACAGGATCGTCGCCTGGAATGTTGCGATGACAGCTGCAGGCAGGTAGCTGGACAGCGCTACGCGTAGCGGGAGCACCTCCGCGGCGATCGCGCGGTTTTGTAACGGCCGCAACACCATCCACAACACCAGCGCGCCGAAGAACAAGGCGAGCGTGAGAAAGAACGGCGCCATACCGGTGCCGAAGTTGGGCGCGGCGTTCTCGTGCGTGGCGTCGAGTCGAACCGGGCCTCCGATGGTGTCGGCGATCGCGTCCTTTTGTTGGGTCGTCCAGTCGGGTATCTGGTTGGCGCCCTCGGTGAGCTTGGTCGCCAGCTCGTTCGATCCCGTCTTCAGCTGCCCGGCTCCGTCATCGAGTTTAGTTATGCCGCCGGCTAACTCGGCGCTACCGGCGGCAACTTTCTGGGCTCCGCTGCGCAGTTGGTTGAGCTTGTCTGTGGCGTTCTGCGCCCCGCCACCGAGCTGGTCGAGTGCGGATGCCAACGGGCTGCCGGGCGTGCGCAGCCCCGACGTCATCGCGATGGCGGAGTTCTGCGCGTCGGTGAGCTGCTGGCGGATCTGTGGGGTGAACTGATGCCCACGCAACTGATCCTGAATGCCGCGCAGACTCGCGGCGGCGTCGGCCACCGCGGGGTCCTGGCTCGCGGAGAGCCGATTGATAACCGGCCCCAGCGAGGTGGCCGCGCCGTCCTGTGCCGCGGCGATGGCGCCAATCTGATCGTTAGCCTGTTGCAACGCGGCCGCCCCCTGCTGTAGCTGCGCGGTGTTGCCGCCGATCTGCGACACCGCCCTGGTCACAGCGAGTAGCGGGTCGGTGGCCTGGTCGATGCCGTCAGAGAGCTGCTTTGCGCCGGCGGCGAGCTGCCCCGAGGCGGACCGGGCCGTGTGCAGAGCGGCGGCCAGCTGGCCCACGCCGTCATCGAGTCGTCGGGCCCCGTCGGCCGCCTGTTTGATCCCCGCGCCAGAGGAGATGACCACCGACAGCACCTGATTGACCGCCTGTCCGGCGATACGGGTCGATACAGCGTTGAGTACCTGGTCGATGGCGGTGCGCCCGATGCTGGACGAGATGTAGTTGTTGGCGTCGTTGTAGACGGCGATCAGTTCGGCTTTCTTCGGTTGCCCGGTCAGTGGTGACGCGATCGCTTCGCTGAAGTCCGGAGGCAGCTCGAGCATGAAGTAATACCGGCCGTGATCGACACCGCTACGTGCCTCCGCGGGGCTGACGACGTGCCAGTCCAGGCTGCGGTCCTGGGTCAGGCTCTTGGCGATCTCGGTGCCGGCGTCGAACTGCTGCCCGGACGCGGTGGCACCGCGGTCGGAGTTGACGAGGGCCACGGGCATCTTGTTCACGTGACCGAAGGGGTCCCAGAACGCCCACAGGTACAGCGCGCCGTACACCAGTGGCAGCAGCATCAGCGTGACGATCGCCACGCGGGTCAAGCGGCGGCGGCCGAAACGCTTGATCTCTGAGCCGAATGCGAGTCCAGCCAGCATTGTCAGTCCCTTTCGATCAGGATTCGGTGATCGTGCAGACCGTGGTCGGGGGCGTCGATGCCGAGCGGGTTGGTGACGCCGACGACGACGGTGCGCGCTTGAGCTATCGCGCCGAGTCGCTCGACCGCGAGCACCCGCTGTGCGTTGTCCCGGACCTGTTCGAGGTCCCCGACCACGAGGATCGGACGGTCGGAGAGCAGGGCCAGCGTGACGCGCAGCAGGAACAGCTCTAAGTCGGACAGCTCAACGATGTATTTCTTGGTGTTCGGCGCCGGGATGTCGCCGAACACGTCGACCATTTCGGCTTGGCCGGCGTCAGCGGGCACTCGCGAATACCACGGTGCCAGCCACCTGCACTGCTCGGCGAGCACCGTCTGCACGGTGACTGACTCCTCCAGCTCGTCGATGTCGGAGAACGCCCCGATCGCGCAGTGGCGACGGATGGCGCGCGGGTGCCTGTCGCCGAGCACCGTGACGGTGCCGTGGGTGGGTTTGAGGCGCCCCGCGAGCGTGAGCAGGAGCGCGTCCTGTCCCGGACCGCCGGGCAGCTGAATGGCGTGCAGGCCCGATGTGAGCGCGAGGTCGATGCCCGAGAACAGCGGGCCGTGCTCGCCGTCCACGCCGACACCGGCGGCGGAGATGACGACCGGCTCGGGGCCATTCAGGGTCGACTCTTGTGTGTCCTGCTGCTCGTCTTCATCCCGCACGTCGTTTGCGTCCATGAACTGTGCTCTTTTCCGGCTGAGAACGCATCGGTTTGTGAGATCGCGTTTTCGGCTTCTTCAGTAAACCAGTGGCGCGTCTGGCTAAGAGCCAGAAGTACACCGTCAGCCGCTCGACATCCCAAAGTCACATTGGCCGCGCAATGTGTTCCGCGTCATGCCCGCTCAGTCGCCCAGTGCGGCGTGCATCTCCCAGACCAACACTTCCGATGGCGCCGCGGCGGTCAGCCGCCGGCCATCGGAGTCGGTGAACCGCATCGCGTCTCCCTCGCTGAGTTCGCCCGCCCAACCAGATATGCCTTCCACCGTGAGCCGACCGCGCGCGACGAACAGGTGCACGTAGGGTGCCGGTGGCACGTTGACCGAAGCGCCGGGATGCAACCGCGCGCAGTGCAGCGCAGCACTGCGGTTGTGCAGCGTGATGACCGCGTCGCGCCCGGGTATGCCTGAGGCGATGGTCACCAGGTTGTCGCTCAGTAATCCGTCGTCAACCTCATGCTGCTGGTAGCTCGGCGAGATGGCGGTCTCGTCTGGGACGACCCACATTTGCACGAAATGCACTGTTTCGGTTGACGAATCGTTCTTCTCTGAGTGCAGGATCCCGCTGCCCGCCGACATCCGTTGGGCCAGGCCGGGGTAGATCACTCCACGGTTGCCCATGGAATCCTGATGCGTCAGTTCGCCCCGCAGTACCCAGGTGACGATCTCCATGTCCCGGTGCGGGTGTGTGTCGAATCCGCTTGCGGGCTGCACGGAGTCGTCATTGTTCACCAGAAGCAGCCCGTGGTGGGTGTTGTCCGGCGCGTAATGGTCGCCGAACGAGAACGAGTGCCGGGATTTCAGCCAGGGCGTGGCGGTGACGGCCCGGTCCGTCGCGCGCCGAATCTCAACGCTGGCGGGCATGCCTTCTAGCTTAGTCAGGCCACCCCGGTCCCGAGCAGCCGCTGCGCGTGCCGCAGCGCAGCGTCAAGCGTTGCCGGCGTCAGCGCGTCGGAGCCGCCCAGGTGGATCTCGATTTGGTATTCCGGCTGGCCGTCCGGCCCGAAAATCGGCAGGACCACGAATTCGGTTGATGCCAGTTCGCTTTCGAGTGAATCCGTGACCGATTGCAATGTCATCATGGTCATCAGGGTGGTGAGCTGCCGGGTCAGCTGCGCTGTCGGCTCCAGCGATGTCAGCAGGCTGGTCAGCCGATGGTGCAGCGATTGGTGGGTGTCGTCGAAGCGCCATGCCCCGTAGCCACGGGCGCGGATGTCACTGAGCACCCGCTGATGATCGGCGATCTCGGCACTGGTCAGCCGGGGCATCACTCGATGCAACCAGGCATCGATGAAATCGAGGTCCCGCCAGGCCATGGCCACGCATCCGAACGGCGGATCGATGGGGAAGTGCTGGCCGACAGCATGCTCACCGTCGGCGCCGTGGCCGACGGTGTCGACGGTGGTCAGGTGCCGGCCGCCGATCTTCGACATCGAACACCCCGCGCCAAGTGTGTCGTGCAGGAAGCGCAGGGCGGCCCGTCCGCGATCCAGCAGTGGGAACTGCGTGCGCAAGCCGTGTACCAGTGCGAACAGGCCGCTGCCCAGCCCGTAGCGGCGGTCTCCGCGCCGTGTCACCCAGGCGCCACGTTCTAGCTCGGCGAGCACCAGGGCGCAGGTCGAGGTGCTGATCCCGCAGATCTTCGCCAGCTCGGTCGAGGTGCGCCCGTTTGGTGAATCCGCCAACGTGGCAAGCACATTCATTACCCGGGCGGTGGGTGGTGACTTGACGGTTGACGTACCGATGACACGCTCCTTACGATTTATCCTAAATATAAGAACTATATTCCTAATATTAGGAGATATCGTGCTCAAGGTGGGGATTTGGGGTCCGGGTTCGATGGGTGTGATCGCATTGCGCGGGGTGATCGACCACCCGCAGCTGGAACTCGTCGACGTCGTCGTGCACAGCGACGCCAAAGCGGGTCGCGACGCCGGAGAATTGTGTGGAATCGCGCCGGTCGGGATAGTTGCCACGCAAGACCCGGCGGCGATGCTCGCCGGCAATGCCGAGGTGGTGGTGTATGCCGCGGGCGCGAACCTGCGGCCACTGGACGCCGTCGAGGACATGGTGTCGATTCTGCGGGCCGGCAAGAACGTAGTGTCGTGCTCGGTGGTGCCGTTGGTGTTTCCCGAAGCCGTCGACCCCGCATTCACCGATTCCCTGCGGCAGGCGGCACTGGACGCCGGTGTGTCGTTCTTCACGACCGGAATCGACTCGGGATTCGCCAATGACGTTTTGCCGCTGGTGCTTACGGGTGTCTCCCGGGTTATCGAATCGGTGCGGGTGACGGAGATGTTCAATTACGCCACCTACCCGGACAAGGCTGCTGTGTACGAGATCCTCGGGTTCGGCAAGCCCCCGGAATTCACGGCGTTCGCCGCCACTCCCGGGGTTTTCACCTTCGGCTGGGGCCCGGTGCTGCACCAGCTGGCCGCCGGACTGGGGACTAAGATCGACCACATCGATGAGAGTGTCGAACGGGTCCCGGCCACGGAGTCGTTCGACACGCCCACCGGTCACATCGCAGCCGGAACGATCGCGGCGATGCGCTCGACGCTGACCGGTTACGTCGGCGAAAAGCCGACGTTCGTGCTCGACCACGTGACGCGCATGCGCGACGACATTGCCCCGGAATGGCCGCAGCCGCAGATCGGTATTGCGCCAAAGGATCTGGGGTACGGGTTAGCGTCGGGCTGCGGTCTCTACCGCGTCGAGATCGACGGTTCCCCAAGCATGCGCTGCGAATTCGAGATGGCGGACGACCATGACCACGATCTGGGAGCGCGCATGGCCGGCGCGTCGCGGATGGTCAACGCCATCCCTGCGGTGTGCGCCGCTCCGTCCGGCCTGCTGTCCGCACTGGACCTCCCGCTGGTTACCGGCGCCGGTCTGGTCCGCTCGGTGGATGGGCCGTCACCGGACAGCCGGCTATTCTGATCGGGAGTCGCCGATACCCCGGGAGTATCCAGCGGCGGCGAGCTGGAGGATCTCTGCACGATCCGCCGGCAGGATGAACCCGGATTGGATCGCGCTGTCCAGCGCCCCCGTGAATCTTTCGAGGTACTCCGTGCTCCCGCCGGGGTAGAGCCGGTTCAAAATGGCGGCGTCGAAGGGTTCGCCCGAGCCGAAGATCGCCGACATCACGCTTTCCAGGGCGCCTGAACCGGATGTCCGTGCGATCGGCACGTCCACCCATGGGGTCCGCACGCCACCTTGGGCAAGGCCGTTCGAATCCAGAATCGGCTGGGGCTCATCGGTTTCGCGTACCTCGATAGGTGACCCCGTGGGCGCCGGCTTGCCGGATCGGACCCACGTGTTCAGTGCGGCAACTGCCGCCTGTAACACGTAGTGGTGCTGGGGTGCGAAGTTGATGTAGTGCCCAAGTTCCTGACCCATCAGCAAGTTGGTCGGCGCATACGCTGCCATGATGTCGTCCAGCGGCGCAGAGCCGGTGTCGATCGGCGCCACTTGGATCGTGTAGTTGTCGGCGTGAGCGGTGCCGGGAATTTCCCAGACGCGCAGCCGCTGGTTGTCGGGCTGCCTGGCGAAGTAATAACCATGCCGCACAGCGCCGAGCAGGTCGGTTTCGGTGATGACCGAGACGAGTGGAACGCGTAGATCCGCTCGGAATGGGACCGCTTGTGGCGAGTTGGTCTGCGGATCTTCGAATATGGAAACGCCGTCCAACGGCGCGGCCGGACCGAATCGGGAATGCACCAGAAAGCCATCGTAAATTCGGGCGAGCGGATCGACGGCGTTGACGTAGGTGGTCAGGAACATGGCCGATTGGGACTCGCCCACGGCGACGACGTGCTGCACGTTGAAGTCGCCCAGCACGTTGTTGCGCTCTGCATTTTTGATCAGCCCTCCGACCTGCGAATAGATGTCGTAGGCGAAGGCGTCGCCTGGGTGGGACAAGGACGCATATCGCGTCGGATTCTGGCTCTTCAGCGACATGTCCGCGCCGAGCATGCTCGCGCCACCCTCAATGCCCACCCGCTGCGCAGAAACGGCGACGTAGGCGTAGCCGGCGCGGACGATTTCGCGATGTGCCATCATCCACACGGCCGGAGCATCGATGCCGCCGCTCACATTGAGCCACTCGACCAGAACCGTGCCATTGAAATCGGGGCACTGCGCCCGGTCGGCCGGCGTCAGCACCACTATCCGAGTGATGTAATCGGCGGTGGCCGAGGGCGTTACGCTCCAACTTCCGTCTCGGCTCGGCTGCGTTGCCGAAGTGTAGGAGGAGGCCGTTCCGGAAACGAAGAATTCTTCGGCGACATAGCCCACGCTGCCAATGTCAAAGGCGCCCAACAGCAGATTCGGCTTCCCGGGCGCACGTTCGACGAGCGTATCCGTCATTTGCTCCACCTTCCTGGACCCCTCCCCGAGCGAGCCTACGCAGCGCCCCCGGACCCAGTCCGCCCGACAAGCCATTACGCTGCCCGTAGTGACTATCACCCGGACTGAACGGAATTTCGACGGCGTCGGCGGCGTGCGGATCGTCTACGACGTCTGGACCCCGGACACCCCGCCACGAGCGGTCGTGGTGCTCTCACACGGTCTCGGCGAGCACGCCGGCCGCTACCACCACGTTGCGCGCCGTTTCGGCGAGGCCGGGCTGGTCACGTACGCGCTGGACCACCGTGGGCACGGCCGCTCGGGTGGCAAGCGGGTGCTGGTGCGGGACATCTCCGAGTACACGGGTGACTTCGCCAGCCTGGTCGGTATCGCAGCCCGGGAACACCCCGGTCTCAAGTGCGTCGTGCTCGGGCACAGCATGGGCGGGGGGATCGTCTTCGCCTATGGTGTCGAACGGCCGGACGATTACGACCTGATGGTGCTTTCTGGGCCGGCTGTGGCGGCCCAGGACCAGGTGTCACCGCTCATGGCGTTCGCCGCCAAAATCCTCGGAGCCATCGTGCCCGGCCTGCCGGCGCAGGAACTGGACGTCAATGCGATATCCCGCGACCCCGCGGTGGTGGCGGCCTACAACGCCGATCCGTTGGTGCACCACGGCAAAGTCCCCGCCGGCATCGGCCGCGCCCTCCTGCAGGTGGGTGAGACCATGCCCCAGCGGGCACCCGCGCTGACCGCGCCGCTGCTGGTGGTGCACGGTTCCGACGACGGGCTGATCCCCGTCGCCGGGAGCCGTCGGCTGGTCGAATGTGTCGGGTCGGGCGACGTCGAGCTGAAGGTCTACCCCGGCTTGTACCACGAGGTCTTCAATGAGCCGGAGCGCGACCAGGTGCTCGACGATGTGGTCTCCTGGATCCTGAAACGACTGTGACCGGCTGTAAGCGAAGTGTCATACACCTCACGTAGTTTGGCGCTATGACCGACGACAAAATGTTGGCGCGCATCGCCGCGCTGCTGCGTCAGGCCGAAGGGACCGACAACGCCCACGAGGCTGACGCGTTCATGAGCGCCGCGCAACGGTTGGCGACGACTTCGTCCATCGACCTTGCGGTGGCCCGGTCCCACGCGGCCCAGCGTTCCGCCGCGCAGACCCCGATCCAGCGCACCATCACGATCGGGACCGCAGGCACCCGCGGGCTGCGGACGTACGCGCAGCTGTTCGTAGTGATCGCCCACGCGAACGACGTGCGCTGTGACATCGCGTCGAATTCGACCTTCCTGTATGCGTACGGGTTCGCCGAGGACATCGACGCGAGCCACGCCCTGTACGCCAGCCTGGTGGTCCAGATGGTGCGGGCGTCCGATGCCTACCTCTCCTCGGGCGCGCACAAGCCAACGCCGACGATCACCGCCCGGCTCAACTTTCAGCTCGCGTTCGGAGCCCGCGTCGGGCAACGCCTGGCCGAGGCGCGCGACCAGACAAGAAGCGAGGCCACTAAGGGCCGCGGTCGGGCGCCGGGTACCGCTATCGCTTTGCGTGACAAGGACGTCGAGTTGCACGACTACTATCGCAGCGCATCGAAAGCCCGCGGTACCTGGCGGGCCACCAGTGCAACGGCGGGCTATTCGTCGGCGGCACGTCGCGCGGGTGACCGGGCCGGTAGACGAGCGCGCCTCGGTAACAGTCCCGAGCTGCCTGGCGCGCGATCCGCTCTGGGCCGGTGACTTCGGACGATTTCGCGGGGCGAGACTCCCAGCGCGCCAAGGTTTATGCGGCTGAGGAGTTCGTCCGGACGTTGTTCGACCGCGCCGCTGAGCATGGATCACCCACGGTGGAGTTCTTTGGCGCGCAGTTGACGCTACCGCCGGAGGGGCGATTCGGGTCGGTTGCGTCCGTTCAGCGCTACGTCGCCGATGTACTGGCGTTGCCGGCGGTACGCCAACACTGGCCGGCCGTGTCGCCGGTACGAGTCCGCTCGCGGCGAGCGGCCAACGCGGCGCACTATGAGAACCGTGACGGCGCTGGCGTTATCGCGGTTCCCGACCGTGACACCGCTGACTGGGCGATGCGCGAGCTGGTGGTGCTGCACGAGGTGGCTCATCACTTGTGCGGAGCGCTGCCTCCACATGGCCCGGAATTCGTCGCGACGATATGTACGCTGGCCGAGCTGGTGATGGGACCGGAAGTCGGGCACGTGCTGCGTGTCGTCTACGCCAAAGAGGGGGTGCGTTGGACGAGCTAATCGACGCCGACGCCCGGGCGCGCGACGTCGAGACCCAGATGACCGATGACGAGCGCTTCTCCCTGCTGCTCTGCATGATGGGAGGCGGCGAAATGTGGCCGCTGCGGGACGAGCGGATCCCACCGGACGTTGCGGTCAGTGCGGGGTACGCGCCGGGAGTCGCCCGGCTCGGGGTGCCGGCGCTGCTGATGAGTGATGCCGGGCTCGGCGTGACGAACCCAGGCTTCCGTCCGGGTGACACCGCCACCGCTTTGCCGGCCGGTCTGGCGCTGGCCGCCAGCTTCAACCCCGCGCTCGCCCGCTCCGCGGGCGAGGTGATTGGCCGGGAGGCACGCAGCCGTGGGTTCAACGTGCAACTGGCAGGCGCGATGAACCTCGCGCGCGACCCGCGTAACGGTCGCAACTTCGAATACCTTTCCGAAGACCCGCTTTTGAGTGCCACGATTGCGGCCGAGTCGATTAACGGGATACAGCAGCAGGGCGTGATCTCGACGGTCAAGCACTACTCACTGAACTGCAACGAGACCAACCGGCACTGGCTGGATGCGGTCATCGATCCGGACGCGCATCGCGAGTCGGACCTACTGGCCTTCGAGATCGCCATCGAGCGGTCGCAACCCGGCGCCGTGATGACGGCGTACAACAAGGTCAACGGTGACTATGCGGGCGGAAACGCCGTCTTGCTCAATGAGGTGCTGAAAGGAGCTTGGGGATACCGCGGTTGGGTGATGTCCGATTGGGGTGCCACGCCAAGCTGGGAGTTCGCGTTGCACGGCCTCGACCAAGAGTGCGGTGCACAGATCGATACCGTGCTGTGGGGGTCTGAGGCGTTCGGCGATCGGCTGCGGGCCGCTTACTCCGAGGGCAGGTTGTCTAAGGAGCGTCTGTCGGACATGGTCCGGCGGATATTGCGGTCGATGTTCGCCGTCGGAGTTGACCGGTGGGAAGCCGCGCCCGCACCGGATCTGGCTGCACACCAGGAGATTGCGTTGCAGGTCGCACGGCAGGGGATCGTCCTGCTGAAGAACCGCGGGGTGCTGCCGTTGTCGCCCGAATCGTCCGCGCGCATTGCGGTCATCGGCGGCTATGCGCAAGTCGGTGTGCCGACCGGTTGCGGTTCGAGTGCCGTCGTTCCCCCGGGCGGCTACGCGGCGGTAATCCCGATCGGCGGCTCCGACCTGACGGCGTCCCTGCGCAATCTCTATCTGCTCCCGTCGAGTCCACTGGACGCGCTGAGAAAGCAATTCCCGCATGCTCACATCGAATTCGATCCCGGTTTGAGTCCGGCCGAGGCGGTGCTGACGGCGCGGCGAGCTGATCTTGCGATCGTGTTCGGGATCCGCGTCGAGGGTGAGGGGTTCGACAGCGCCGACCTGTCGTTGCCATGGGGTCAGGATGCGGTGATAGGCGCCGTCGCCAGCGCCAATGCCAACACCGTTGTCGTGCTGGAGACCGGCAACCCGGCGGCGA
Organism: uncultured Actinomycetota bacterium; assembly: GCA_963762625.1. Classification (GTDB taxonomy): domain Bacteria; phylum Actinomycetota; class Actinomycetes; order Mycobacteriales; family Mycobacteriaceae; genus Mycobacterium. The sequence continues at coordinate 870,486 of CAVXLB010000003.1, read as the reverse complement.
TGCCCTGGCGAGATTCGGTGAACGCCATCGTGCAGGCCTGGTATCCGGGTCAGGCTGGTGGTCAAGCCATCGCGGAAATCATTTCCGGCCAAGTGAATCCATCGGGCCGGCTGCCGATCACCTTCCCGGCTGACCTCGCTCAGACCCCGCGCCCAGAGTTGCCCGGCCTCGGCGCACCGTGGGGGACATCGACCACCATCCACTACTCCGAGGGAGCCGACGTCGGCTATCGCTGGTTTGCGCGAACGGCCGCCGACCCGATGTTCGCCTTCGGACACGGTTTGTCGTACACGAGGTTCGAGTACCGGGACCTGGTTGAGTCTGGCGGAGACACGGTGCGTGCCAGCTTCAACGTCGTCAATACCGGCGACCGCGGCGGGGCGGACGTCCCGCAGCTGTACCTGACGGCGGCGCCTGATGGGCAGCGGTTGCGGCTGCTCGGATTTGAGCGGGTCGAACTCGGGCCCGGTGCAGTCCGTCGGGTCACGATCGAGGCCGATCCGCGCCTGCTTGCCCGCTATTACGGTAACGCCGGAGCCTGGCGTATCGAGCCGGGAGCCTATGCGGTGGCGGTGGGCGCTTCGGCAGTGGATCTGCGGCTGTCCGCCCACGTCGAGCTGGCCGGGCGTGCGTTCGCGCGCTGATTGGCTTTTCAGGTCGCCGGCGTTGCGCCACGGCGAAAAATTTCGCCTGAATTCGCCACGACGTTACGCTCGTGGCCTGCGCTAATAGCCCGCTGGAAACCCAGTTGGGCGGCGTCGACCGCACTAGGATTTGCGTATTCCGGCGCGGCTCACCGGACGCCTGAGCCGGGCAACGCCGGGATGCTAGGCGCCCGTGGGAGGTGCCGAATGTCGGATCTGTTCGAGTTCCCCGACGCGGTGGCGGCGGCCGCCGGCGATCTGGACAATCTTGCTTCGACAATCAGCCAAGCCAATGCGGCCGCAGCACTCCCGACGACTGGACTGGTGGCCTCGGATGCTGATGACGTGTCGTTGGCCGTTGCCGAGTTATTCGGTGCGCACGGCCAGGGTTATCAAAATTTCAGCGTACAAATCGAGGTATTCCATCAGGAGTTTGTACGAAACCTCAGCGTGGGTGCGAACGCCAACGCCAACGCCGAGGTCGCCAACGCCGCGGCGGTGGCGCATCCGTGGCAAACCGTGCAGCAAAATCCATCAACACGATCAATGCGCCGACCGAGTGTTAATGCAGCGCCCAACATGAACTGAGTTGACGCTACTGCCCCGGCAGCATTTTGCTCGGTGCTGATGGGCTGATGTGCAGCAGGGACCCTAGTCGACGATCCAGCCGTTGGTTTGCTGGCGCCACGCGGGCAAAAGCTGCCCGGATCGCATACGGTTCACGTAGCGTCTGACTTCACCGCATGATTCCATGGTCACCAAGCCGCACGACGGTCGCGTCACCAAGCATCCCCGAAAGGAGCGCAATGTCTTTTGTGTTTGCACTTCCGGAAGTAGTCTCAACGGCCGCATCACATGTGGCGAGCATCGGTTCGGCTGTCAGCGAGGCCAACGCGGCTGCGGCGGCCCAGACCACCCAGGTGCTGGCGGCCGGGACTGACGAGGTATCGGTGGCGGTAGCTGCACTGTTTGGCGCCCACGCCCAGGGTTACCAGGCCCTCGGCGCGCAGGCGGAAGCGTTTCACCAGCAGTTCGTGCAGGCCTTGAACGCAGGCGCGGCTAGCTACGCCAGCGCCGAAGCCGCCAATGCTGCGGCCGCAGCTAACCCGTGGCAGACCCTGCAGCAGGCTGTGCTCGGCCTGATCAACGCCCCCACCGAAGCACTGTTGCAGCGGCCGCTGATCGGCAACGGCACCAACGGCTTGCCCGGCACGGGCCAAAACGGCGGCGCCGGCGGGATTTTGTGGGGCAACGGCGGCAACGGCGGGTCCGGCGCGCCAAACTCACCCGGCGGGAATGGCGGGGCCGCCGGGCTGTGGGGGAACGGCGGCACCGGCGGCGCCGGCGGCATAAGCATCAGCAGCACCGGTGTCGCAGCTGGTAACGGGGGCGCCGGTGGCATTGGCGGGATTTTGTGGGGCAACGGCGGCGCCGGCGGCGCCGGCGGTTTCTACGACACCGGTTTCTTTAACGATCCCGCTACTGGCGCCGGCCTTGGCGGCGCCGGCGGCGACGCCATCGGACTGTTCGGCAACGGAGGCACCGGCGGGGCCGGCGGCCCCGCGATGGGCAATACCGGAGGAGGTGCAGGAGGGCAGGGCGGCCACGGCGGTTTGTTATACGGCGATGGCGGCAACGGTGGCAACGCCGCAAACGCCAGCGAGGGCGGCGCCCCGCACGGCGGCGACGGCGGGAACGCCGGGTTGATCGGCAACGGCGGCCAGGGTGGGACTGGCGCAACTCCTGGCGAGCTTCCATTCGGTGGTAACGGGGGTGCCGGCGGCCGCGGCGGTGCGTTGATCGGCAATGGCGGTGTCGGTGGTGGGGCCCAGGCCGGCGGCACGGCGGGACCAGGCGGCGCCGGAGGATTGCTGCTTGGGATCCCCGGACCGGACGGGCCGACCGGACCCTAGCGGACGGTCAGTCGCTGGCCGGAAGCGGCTTGACCTCTTTGAGCTGCAGCGCGGTTGCGCCGACACTCAGGCTCCCCGCGCCCGGCTTGGTCACCAGCACCTCGGCCCCGGTTTCGTCGACGTAGCGTTTGCCCATCACGGCGCCGCCGGAGAACGCCGGGTCGAGTTCACCCGAACGCTCGGCGCCGATCGCCACCATGGGTGCGCCACCGCAGCGCAGGTCGTCAAGGCTGTCAGCACTTCTGACAACGATGACCTGGGTGTCACACACCTGGCTGGTGAGACGGGTTCCGTTCTTGATCATGCGCGTAGTCCTTCTAGCGTCTCGATGATCTCCCGGCGGAGCACTTTGCCGGTGGGAGTGGTGGGCAGCTCGTCGCGAAACACTACTCGGTCAGGGGTTCGCGACCCGCGCAAGCTCTTGCGAACATACTCGCGCAATTCCTCGGGATCGGGTTCGACGCCAGGCCACGGCACCACCACGGCGACAATCGCCTGACCCCATTGCGGATCTTCGACACCGACTACGGCGACATCGCGCACGTGCGGGTGCTCGACCAGCACCTCCTCCAACTCCGCGGGCGCGATGTTCTCGCCGCCGCGGATGATGGTGTCGTCGCTGCGTCCGCCGATGAACAGGTAACCGTCCTCATCGAGCATGGCGATGTCTTTGGTTGGGAACCAGCCGTTTTCGTCGAGCACCGAACCGATCCCGGTGTAGCGTCCGGAGACCTGCTCGCCGCGCACGAACAGCTCGCCGGTTTCGCCGGGGCCCAGCACGGTGCCGTCCTCGTCCCGGATCTCCAGCTCGATGCCCGGCACAGGTTGCCCGACCGACCCCAGCCGCTTAACTTCATTGTTTTTCCCGGCCGCTCCCGCGGCTTGCGCCGCGCGGTGATCGTCGGGTGTCAGCACCGCGATCGTGGAGCTCGTCTCGGTGAGGCCGTAGGCATTGACAAAGCCCACATCGGGCAACAGTTCGAGCGCCCGGCGGACCAGTGGCAGGCCCACTTTCGAGCCGCCATAGGCCAGGTTGCGCAGCGAAGGCAGCTTCACAGGGGCGCCGTCGCCCGCCTCGAGCACGGTGACGACCCGGTCCAGCATGGTGGGCACCAGCGTGGCGGTGGTGACCTGCTCGGCGTTGATCAACCGCACCCATTCCTGCGGATCGAAGTTAGGCAGGTAGACCATCTTGCGTCCGGCGTACAGGTTCGACAGCGTCGCCCCGACGCCGGCGATGTGGTACGGCGGCACGCAGATCAGTGCCGCATCGGTGGGTTCGGCCGACTCGAACTCGACCGTGCCGGTGACGTAGCTGGTCAGATTGTTGTGGGTGAGTTCGACGGCTTTGGGCTGCGACGTGGTGCCCGACGTGAAGAGCACGATCCCGACGGAGTCCGGGTCGGGAAACTCCGCGGCCGGCTCGCTGGTGCGCGCGGCGGCGAGGAAGTCGTCGGATTCCATCACCCGGTGAGCGGCGTCCCCGAGCATGTCCCGGTAGCGACTGTCGACGATCACTATGGGGTCGGGCAGCCGCTGGATCAGGGCCTGGATGCCGTCCGCGGACAGCCGGTAGTTGATCGGCGTAAAGGGCAACCCGGCTCGTGCTGCGGCGAAGATCAGCACCGGCAGCATCGCGCCGCCGGTCCCGACGTAAGCAACGTGCTTAGCGTTCGATGCCGCGATGACGCCCGAACCGCCGTCGGCGAGATCGCTGAGTTGCTGCGTCGTCAGCCGCAGGTCCCCAGAGACGACGGCGATGCGATCGGGATTGCTCGACCCAGCCATCTCGAGAAGCAACGAAATGCTCACGCTTCAACTTTCTATGGAGTCAATACGTTACAAAGGCCGCCAAAAGTGTCATGCTGTGCCCGGCTGTAGTTTAGAGCACCCACGTATCTGGCGGCCCAGTGCCGTCGGGCGCCCCGTCACCCCGGCGCGGCCCCCCGCAGGTCGAGCGGTTCACCCTTGTGCAACAGCACCGTCGGGAACAGTGCGGACGCGGGCGAATTCGCTGCGACCGGCGAGGATCGGGCCGCCTGCGCCTGGACTCAGGTGCCGGTCCAGCGCGCTGGGCGCTTCTCGGCGAACGCGACCGCTCCTTCTTTGGCGTCGTTCGAGGAGAACACCGGCATCAGGATCTTGTTCTGCTCGGCGAACATTGTCTCCGGGCTCCAGCCACGGGACTCGACGATGATCCGCTTGGTGGCGGCCACCGCGAGCGGCCCGTTCGCGGCGATCTTCTCCGCCAACGCGATCGCCGCCTCCAGCGCCGTTCCCGGCTCGGCCAACACGCTGACCAGCCCCAGGTGGTGAGCGCGCTCGGCCGACAGGTTCTCACCGGTCAGCGCCAACTCCATGGCGATGGCCGACGGTATGCGCTGCGGCAGCCGCAAGAGTCCGCCGCCTCCTGCCACCAGCCCGCGTTTGACCTCGGGAATTCCGAAGGCGGAGTCCATCGATGCCACGATCAGGTCGGTGGCCAGAGCGAGTTCGGTGCCACCGGCCAACGCGTAGCCTTCAACGGCAGCGATGAGCGGCTTGACCGGCGGACGTTCGGTGAAGCCCATACCGCGACCCTCGACGATGGGGAGCTCGCCGCGGGCGAAAGCCTTCAGATCCATGCCCGCGCAGAACGAGCCGCCCGCCCCGGTCAGGATCCCCACCGAGAGACCCGGATCGTCGTCGAGTCGGTCCACCGCGGCGGCCAGGCCGTTGGCCACCGCGGAGTTCACCGCGTTCTTGGCCTTCGGCCGGTTAATCGTGATGATCAGGATCCGGTCGCGTTGTTCGACCAGGACTTCGGGTTCGTTGTTGCCAGCTTCGTCGCTACCAGTCACAGTGCTGATGGTAACGGCCTGCAATCACGCCTTGGACAAACCCTAAGCTCAAGCCTGCGCCATCGCCGTCTCAACGACCGTCAACTCTTCGGAAAGCCCTGCAGCTCGGCGTATTTCGATGAAGTCGGCGACTATCGCCTCAGTCACTTCGTGCGGGTCCTTGACGGTAGCCCCGTCGGACAGCACCGAGATGTTGAGCTGATCGACATAACTCCACACGGTGATGTTGAGGCCGCTACCGGTGGTGAGCGGTCCCACCGAATAGATCTCGGTGACCAGTGCATGACCGACCCGGCCGCGCTCGCGGGGCCCGGGGACGTTCGAGATCGGGAGGTTGAGCACCTTGTTCAGCTCGCGGCCGGCCGCCCATCGGAAGAAGGACTGGCTGGCCACCGGCGGCATGTAGTTCGACCAGCGGCTGATCAGTTCGGGGCCGACTAGGTTGGAACCCTCCTTGGCGGAGTTCGCGTTGTCGTGGCAGGCCCGCAGCCGCTCCAGTGGGTCGGCAAGATCGACCGGCAGCGCCACCATCATCCCGGTGAAGTAGTTCCCCGAGATCCTTTCGGGCGAGAAGTCGAAACTCACCGGCACCGACGCCAGCAGCGGTTCGGCTTTGCCGTCGTAGCGCAACAGCAACGTGCGCAGCGCCCCGGTGGAGATCGCCAGCACAACGTCGTTGATCGTCACACCGAGTCGCTTGCCGGTCTCCTTGACGTCGGCGAGGGCCAGCGTCGCGGTGGCGAACCTTCGCTCGGGGGTGAGCTTGTGATTGATGAAGGTCGGTGGCGGTGTGAACGGCATCGTCAGTTCGGGTGAGAGCCTGCGCGAGCTGCGTCGGACCCGGCCAATGCCACGGGTGGTGTAACGCATCGTCGCCGGGAGTTTTCCGATCTGCCGTAAGTGATCGCTGAATGCCGATCCCATCAGCTCTCGCGTGGAGGGCGCCGGGTCGGTGATTTGCGGACCGCTTTCCGGCGTGGGCACCAAGTCCATGCCGCGGGCCAGCAGGTTCGCCGACGCGATGCCGTCGGCGAGCGCGTGGTGGATCTTGCCGACGACTGCGACCCGGTTGTTCGCCAGCCCTTCGACGAAATACATCTCCCACAGCGGACGGTCCCGGTCGAGCGGGGTGCTGGCGATCTGTCCGATCGCCTCGTCCAGCTCCCGGCGACCACCGGGCGGGGGTAGCCGCCAAGGGCGGATGTGGTAATCGAGGTCGACCTCGCAGTGCTCGCGCCACATGGGGTGGTGAAACTTTAACGGGATGTCGACGAGCCGGTATGTGAGCGGCTCGAGCTTGTTCAGCCGGCTTCCGATGACGTGGCGAAAGCCATCGAGGTCGAAGTCCTGGCGATCCGAGTCCAGCTCGATCACCGCGACTTTGAGGGTGTGCATGTGCACGTTCGGCGCCTCGCTGTACAGCAACACCGCGTCCCAGCCGCTTAGCCGTTTCACCGCTGTCCCTTGCCCATACGGCGACCTTACTCAGCGACGAGCTCAGATAACCTCTTTCGCACCGATCGATGTCTTGGTGCGATAGACCTGGTTGAGGAACAGCGATGTCGCGTGCGCTGCCACGCCGGCCCGTTCACCGTCAATGAGGTCGAAGCCATGGCCCGCACCGGGCAACTCCAAATAGCCGACCATCGAGTTCGACACCGCTCGCAGGCGCTCGACGAAGATTTGCGCCTGCTCCACCGGGATCACACTGTCTTTGCTGCCGTGAATCACCAAGAACGGCGGAGCATCCCGATGCACGCGCGCGATCGGCGAGGCGTCGCGGAACACTTCGGGACGGCGCGCGATTTTCCCCCTGACCACCACCTGTTCCAGGAAATCGACGAACCGGTCACGCTCGAGCGTCGAACGGTCCTCCCAGTCGTAGCGGCCGTAGATGCCGACCACCGCGTCCACCGAGCTGTCGGCGCCTTCGGGCAACTTCGCCTCGAATTGGGGGTCATCTGGGGTAAGTCCGGCCAGCGCGGACAGGTGCCCACCCGCCGAACAACCCGCCACCGCAACGAAATTGCGGTCGCCGCCGAACTTATCGACGTTGGCTCGCGCCCACGCGATCGCGGTCTTGACATCGGCGATGTGGCATGGCCAGCGGTGGTGCGGCGCGACCCGGTAGTCGATCGCCAGGCACACCCAACCCAGCTCGGCCAGACGTGACATCAACGCAGATCCCTGCCCCATGCTGCGGCCATGCACCCAGGCGCCGCCCGGGACGAAGATCAGCACCGGTGCGGGTTCTGTGGGCAGATCCTTGCGGCGCCAGACGTCGAGCAGCTGCGCGGGGTGGTCCCCGTAGTGAACTCCGCGTCGGTAGACATAGCGGCGCTGGCGCAACGCATCCCAAATCGGTGGTGTCTGATCGGTCGGGGGCCAATCGGCGTCCAGATCCGCGGATGACACGACACCTCGCAAGGCAGCGACGGTGACGTCGCGCGCGCTCTCCCTCTCCCGGCGACGCGCGCCATGCATTCCCGGCGTCAGCCAGTCCTTGGTCATCGCAGATAGCGCTTCCGGTGCCATCCGGGCGCCCCAGACGCCCATCGCGGTCATCCCACCAAGGGGTTCGAGGTGCTTGCCCACCACCGGGAGCGAAGCCCCGGCGACGCTTAGCGCCAGCGCATAATCAGCGGGGCGGGCGCGCAGCAACCACTTCATCCGGGGCGTCATGCTCGGTCTCCTCGCCATCACGTAGGGGAGCGTACCCCCGCTCAGTTTGCGAAAGCTGGCGATTCGGCAACGACTACCGGCCATACCCAGAAAGGCGGAGTGATTCACCCGAGTGATTCGGTGCCAACCCAGGCCGAGATGGATACTGGGCCGGTGCCGAACACCGACTTTCACCCAGATCTGCGCCGCTTCGCCCGCTTTGCCCCACGACAAACGTTCGGACCCCGAACTTTGCCGTTGATCAGGGCGCTGACTCGACTGACGGAAGGTCGTGGTGCGCCCAGCGGTGTGGAAGTGATCACCTTGGGATCTGGCGTCGGCGTTCGCCTGTATCGTCCCGCCGGCGTACCCGAACCGGCGCCGGCGATGCTGTGGATCCACGGCGGCGGTTACGTGATGGGCACCGCGCAACAAGACGATGCGCTGTGCCGACGGTTCAGCAGAAGGCTGGGCATCACCGTCGCGTCAGTGGAATACCGGCTGGCACCTGAACATCCCTATCCCGCGTCGCTGGAGGACTGCTACTCGGCGCTGACCTGGCTGGCCGGCCTGCCCGCGGTGGACCCGGCCCGGGTCGCGATCGGCGGCGCCAGCGCCGGCGGCGGCCTGGCGGCGGCGCTGGCCCTGCTGGCCCGCGACCGTGGAGACATTGCACCAGCATTTCAGCTGCTGGTGTACCCCATGCTCGACGACCGTTCTACCGCTGATGGGGTCCCGGTCACTCCGAACTACCGGATGTGGAGCCCGCGTGCCAATCAGTTCGGCTGGGCGGCCTACCTCGGCGACGCGGACCGGCAAGTCGCCGTCCCGGCCAGGCGCGACGACCTGAGCGGGCTGCCGGCGGCGTGGATAGGCGTTGGCAGCAACGATCTGTTCCATGACGAGGATCTCGCCTACGCCGAACGGCTGAAGGACGCCGGCGTGGCATGCGACGTCCAAGTGGTCCCCGGCGCCTTCCACGGCTTCGACCTGGTGGTATCGAAAGCTGAAGTGTCACGGGGGTTCTTCGCAAGTCAATGCGACGTGTTGCGGTCGGCGCTGCGCACGGTGGGGTGATCGTCCGCGCTACGTGGCTGAGTAGGCTAGCTCGCCGCCGACGACCGTCGCGGCGACCATGTCTGCGTCCAGTTCGGCCAATACGGCCGCGGGCGGTTGGGTCAGCACGCACAGGTCTGCAGGCTGTCCCATCTCGACGGCCCGCGGCTGTCCGGGCCGGTCGGGACACCCCAGAAACATTGTCAAAGCATCGCGCCCCGAAATGCATTCGGCGGCATTGAGAACCGCGCCGCTCGGCGTGACGCGGTGCACCGCGGCGCGCATCGCCGCCCATGGGTCGCCCTGGCCGAACGGCATATCGGTGGACAGCGCGACCTCAACGTTCGCTTTCAGCAGGGATGCGACCCGCCACAGCTGAGCATGCTCGGCGGCGGGAACGTCGGCAAGGTAGTGATCGCCCCGCTCGGCGACGAAGTTGGGTTGGGTCACCACCGTCAGGGCGAGGTCGGCGAGGTCGGCGAGGATATCGCCGGGCGCCACCGCGGCATGCTCGATGCGATCGAGCGGATGGCTGCCCGTCGCCCGCAACGCCGCGACGGTCACTAACAGTTGTGCCGCGGTCACGCAGTGCACGGCTACCGGCCGCCCGGCCGCTGTGCTGGTCGAGGATCCAGTCCGTCAGCGCATCCAGGTCGAGCTGGTCGTCGTGCAGGATCTTCTTCCCCGGCGATAGGAAATGCAGCCGTGGCCGGAACTCGCCCCGACGGTGCGCCGCCAGCAGCGCGACCATGTCGTCCGCCCCTAGGTCGGGCGTGGCGTCGGTGACACCGGTGACGCCCACCGCGATCAGCTGTCGGCTCAGTTGCGCGAGGTCGGTCTCTCGTCGCTGCAGCGCGTCCGACCAACCGCGATCGGCACTGCGCAGCCGCCCGTCCGGGTGGTCGGCCATACCGACCCGGCCCAGCGCCGCGGAGTTGAGTACCCACAACGCGCCACTGCGGTGCTGGATTCGGACCGGAATGCCCGGCAGCACGGCATCGAGCACGGCACGGTCCAACTCGCCGGCAACCGACTCGTGATACCCGACTGCGCGGATCCATCCGTCAGGGCCGGGCATGGCATTCGACAGGGCCTGTGCCAGTTGCTCTTTGGTGCTCACCGAGGGAGGGCCGACGGACACCGATGCCAAGGCGGAGGCCGCCGAGTGCACATGCACGTGGTGATCATGCAGGCCGGGTAGTACGGTTCCGCCGCCGGCGTCGAGCACGCTCTCCCCGCGTCGGGCAACAAGATCAGCACCCATCTCGTCGATCCGCCGGCCGATCCGGATGTCGGTGACCGTGCCGTCCAGCAAGGTGGCCCGCTGAATCAACATGATAGACAGCGTCGTTCGGAGACCAATCGGCGAACGTTGTCGTTATCCGCGCCTAGTTCGGCCGCTGGCGCGGTCGCGGGCGGAGCGGGTGGGACCGGGGCCGGGTGCGCTGATACCGACGCCGCCGTCGGCAGCGCCGCGTAGGTCGCGGCAACCGAGGCCATGGACACCTGAATTACTTCACCACCCCCGCGGCCCAGCGATTCGACCACAGCCAGGGCTGCTTCCAGCCCGGTCAGTGGGTCCGCGATGGCGTCGCCGCAGAACACCGGTCCGCCGAGCCCGCCACCAAAGCCGGAACCGACCAGCCCACCGGCCACCGCTGCATCATCACCGAACGCGGGTCGTCCGGACTTCTCGTCATGTCCGTTGATCCGCAACCAGATTCGGCCCGGACGCGGTGCAACGTCGTCCGGCCCCAGCCGGCGTCGCGCCAGGGCGGCGGGTCGCGACCCTTCGATCACGATATCGGACACTGCGAGCAGCTCTCGCAACTCGTTGGCTTGGCGGTCGAAATCGAGGCAATAAGAAAGCTTTTCACCGTTCATCCAGTCGAAGAAGGCGCTATTGCCGCCCCGGGTGCCGTCGGGTCGGCGTGGACTTTCGACTTTGACGACGATGGCGCCGGCGCGGGCCAGCAGATGGCCGCACAACGGACCTGCCCACATCGACGACAGGTCGGCCACCAGCAAACCGGCCGGCCCAGGTGTCGATGATCGGGACCCGGTCTGGCGGATCCGCGCCGGTGCGGCCGCAGCCTCGCCCAGGGCGGCCACCGGAATATCGAGCAGGCAGGCCCGCTCGATGATCGCGGATACCAGACGGGTTGCCGCCCAACGCCGCAGTGTCGGCCACGGGTCGACGGGCACTTCGTCGGCCTGCAGCAGCGCGGGCACGGCGGCAACATCGTCGGGGCGCGACAGTGTGACCGCGCACCAGCCATCCCGGGCCGCCAGCAAACGGGTGGCGCCACCGGCCGAGACCCGGCCACCGCGGGCAAATCCACGCAATCCGGCTCGCCCGGTCAGCAGGGTGGCGGCGCCGGTGCGGGCACCAGCGGCGGCGGCGACCCGCTCGGCGCGATCCAGCACGTTGGCGCGGGAAAAGTCGGGTGGCCCGTCGGGCAGCCCAGTCAAATAGGCCAGCCCGCTGCTACCCCACTGGTCCAGCACCGAGCTCACGGGCACCATTGTGCTCGTCGCCGGAGGTCACGGCGACGGCTCCCGTTCCCGCGGGCCGTGAAAAATCCTCAATATCTTCCGAAAATTAGGTTCTCGGTTGCGTGGTACGGTCGATTGGTTTAGGAGCCGATGCGTCGGCATGCGCGGGGGCCGGTTGCAACGCTTCTAATGCGACTGACTAGTTGGGTGGACTCTGCTATGTCGTACCTATTCATCACGCCCGAGGCGTTCACGTCGGCGACTTCCGATCTCGCGAATATCGGTTCGACCATCCAAACGGCCAACGCCGCCGCGGCTGCTCAGACCACGAGTGTGGTGGCTGCTGGCGAAGATGAGATTTCCGCGGCCATTGCGGCGTTGTTCACCAACCACGGTCAGGCATATCAGACCCTCAGCGCGCAAGCCGAGGCGTTTCACAACCAGTTAATCCAAACCTTGTCTGCGGGCACGAATGCATATGCCAGCGCCGAGGCCGCCAACGCAGCGCCGATGCAGAACGCCGCACAGCAGGTGCTCAACACGGTCAATGCGCCCGCCGAGTTCCTGCTGGGCCGTCCGCTGATCGGTAACGGCACCAACGGGGCCGCGGGGAGCGGACAAGCCGGCGGGGCCGGCGGGATTCTTTTCGGCAATGGCGGGGACGGCGGGACGGGCGCGCCAAACTCACCCGGCGGTAAGGGCGGGGCCGCCGGGCTGTGGGGGAACGGAGGCACCGGCGGGGCTGGTGGCGAGTCTTCGGCCGGAATCCCCGGCACCGGCGGCGCCGGGGGCAACGGCGGGTTGTTGTTCGGCAACGGCGGGGCCGGCGGAGCCGGCGGCGCCAGCACCGGCGGTGTCGGGGCGGGCGGGATCGCTGGGGCCGGCGGCCGCGCCTGGCTGTTCGGTAACGGCGGTGCCGGCGGGGCCGGCGGGGACAGCAGCAGCGCCGACGGCAGCGCTGGCGGCAGCGGCGGCAGCGGCGGCGTGCTGTTCGGCAACGGCGGAGTCGGCGGGGCCGGCGGGGCCAACACAGGTGGCACCGGCGCAGGCGGAGCCGGCGGAGCCGGCGGCGGCACCTGGTTGTTGGGCAACGGCGGGGCCGGCGGAGCCGGGGGATCCAGCGTCAGCGCGGACGGTGGCGCCGGCGCGGCGGGCGCCACCGGTGGGTTGCTCTACGGCAACGGCGGATTCGGCGGGGCTGGCGGCGCCAACCTCGATGGGGCGTTCGGCAACGGTGGGTCCGGCGGGGCCGGCGGTCACACCTGGCTGCTTGGTAACGGCGGATTCGGCGGGGCCGGCGGAGCGAGCGCCAGCGGCGACGGAGGCGCGGGCGGGGCCGGCGCCCTCGGCGGGTTCTTGATCGGCAACGGCGCGGCCGGGGGGGCCGGCGGTATGTCAAGCTTCGCGACCGGTTCCGCCGGTAGCGCCGGGGCCGGCGGTAACGCTTGGCTTATCGGCAACGGTGGCGACGGAGGCGCGGGCGGGAGCAGCACCGGCGCCACCGGCGAAGGCGGTAACGCCGGGATCGGTGGCGCCGGCGGGTTCTTGATCGGCAACGGTGGTCACGGCGGAACCGGCGGCGCCGGCATCTCGACTGAGGGCAACGGTGGAGCTGGCGGGAACGCTTGGTTCCTCGGAAACGGTGGTCACGGCGGGAACGGCGCTGTCGGCGGGGCCGGTGGGGATGCTCTGGTGTTTGGAAACGGCGGCGACGGCGGGAACGGCATTATTGGCGGCCATGCGGGCAGGGCCGGCGCGCTGATCGGGAACGGCGGCGATGGGGGAACCGGGCGGGCAGGCGCGAACGGCGGGTTCTTCCTCGGAAACGGCGGCCACGGCGGGGACGGCTTCGATACTGCGGGCGGTAACGGTGGCAATGCGTGGCTGTTGGGCAGCGGCGGCGCCGGCGGCACGGGCAGCGGCGGCGTCGCCGGTGGAAACGGCTTCCAGGGCGGTCACGGCGGGACCGCGGGGTTGATATTCGGCCACGGTGGCGCCGGTGGGGCCGGTGGCCTCGGCGGAGCAGGCACGGCGACAGCGCCCGGCGGTATTGGCGGCTCCGGCGGCTCCGGCGGCGCCGCCATGTTGCTCGGCCACGGGGGAGCCGGTGGGGCCGGCGGGGGTGGCGGCGACGCGGGGCTTGGCGCGTCGGGTGGGGCCGGCGGCAACGGCGGTAGTGCCGGCAGGGGCGGCCTGTTCTTCGGCAACGGTGCTGCTGGCGGATCCGGCGGCATGGGTGGGGGCGGACTCGGCGTTGCCGGTGGGGCCGGCGGTGACGGCGGCAGCGGCGGCAACGCCACATTCATCGGCAATGGCGGCAGTGGTGGGGCCGGTGGCGCCGGCGGAGACGGCTCTCCGGAAGGGAGCAGCGGTAGAGGCGGCACGGGCGGCAGAGGTGGGCTACTCGGTCATGCTGGGGAAACCGGGCCATCCAGCTAATGGCGAGTTCGCGCGCGGTGGTGAAGAAAATTCAATATTGATTTGAACTATTAGTTGGGTGGTCTCTGCTGTGTCGTATGTATCCGTGGCGCCTGAAGCGCTGACCTCGGCAGCTTCAGATTTAGCGGGTATCGGTTCGACCATCCAGACGGCGAACGCGGCTGCGGCAGCTCGGACCACCACCGTGTTAGCTGCGGCCGAGGACGAGATCTCCACGGCCATCGCGGCGTTATTCGGTACCCATGCCCAGGAATTCCAGGCCCTCAGCGCCGAGGCGGAGGCGTTTCACAGCCAGTTCCTGCGGGCCTTGTCTGGGGGTGCCGGTGCGTACGCCGGCGCCGAAGCCGCTAACGCGTCGCCGTTGCAGACCGTCGAGCAGGATGTGCTGGGCGTGATCAATGCGCCTACCGAGTTCCTGCTGGGCCGTCCGTTGATCGGTAACGGCGCCAACGCAGCCGCAGGGACCGGAAATGCCGGCGGGGCCGGCGGCCTGTTGTGGGGCAACGGGGGCAGCGGCGGGTCGGGGGCATCCGGTCATGCCGGCGGGGCCGGGGGGTCTGCGGGGTTGTTCGGCCAGGGTGGTGCTGGTGGGGCGGGCGGGGCCTCGCCCACCGGCAATGGCGGCCCTGGCGGTAACGGCGGCAACGGCGGATGGCTATTCGGCAGCGGAGGGACCGGCGGCGCCGGCGGAGCCGCCACCGGCGGCAACGGCGTCGGCGGAGCAGGCGGGGCTGGCGGCCGCACCTTCCTCATCGGAGTAGGCGGGGCTGGCGGGGCCGGCGGGGCCGGCCTCAGTGCCGGAGGTCACGGCGGGGCCGGCGGTAACGGCGGCTTCCTCAGCGGTGCCAGCGGTGCCGGCGGGGCCGGCGGTGTCGGTGTCAGCGGTACCGGGGGCTCCGGCGGGGCGGGCGGCCACGCTGGGCTGCTCTCCGGCGGTGCCGGCGGGGCTGCGAGGCGGGGGCGGGATAGGCGAGAGCGGCAACGGGGGCACAGGTGGGGCAGGCGGGGCCGGCGGACTGTGGGGCGCCGGCGGTGCCGGCGGCAGCGGCGGAGCGGGTGAAGCCGGCACCGGGGGTGTCGGTGGGTTCGGCGGCAGGGCTGGCCTCCTGTTCGGCGCCGGCGGGGCCGGTGGCAACGGCGGAACCTCCACGGTCGGCGACGGCGCAATGGGCGGGGCTGGCGGCCGGGGTGGGTTCTTGCTCGGCAGCGGCGGTGTCGGCGGCAACGGCGGCAACGGCGGAACATCAGCGAGCGGCAGCGGCGGCAACGGCGGTGCCGGCGGTGTCGGTGGCAGGGGCGGACTGCTCTTCGGCAACGGCGGCAATGGCGGCAATGGCGGCCACGGCGGCAATGGCGGTATAGGCACCACGGGTGCCAATGGCGCCAACGGTGTGGCCGGGGAGGACCTGTACGGCAACGGCATCGGCGGCGGTCAGGACGGCGGTGCGGGCACCGGGGGCACCGGGGGCAACGGGGGCAACGGGGGTGTCGGTGGCAGGGGCGGCCTGTTCGGCCACGTGGGCATCACGGGTCGCGGCGGGGACGGCGGGAACGGGGGTAATGGCGGGGTCGGCGGGAACGGGGGCAACGGCGCGGACGGCACCGCCGCCTTCATCGATGGCGGTAATGGCGGCAACGGCGGCCTCAGCGGTGGCGGCGGTACTGGTGGCAACGGGGGCACCGGTTCCATCGCCGGTGCGAACGGCACGGCTGGCAGCCCCCCGACCACCACCGCTGGCGGAGACGGCGGCAACGGCGGCAACGGGTTCAGCCAGCCGGCCAGCGCGGCCGGTACCGGCGCCAGGGGTGGCAACGGCGGAAGCGGCGGTAACGGCGGTCCCGAAGGCAATGGGGGGGCCGGGGGTGCCGGCGGCACCGGCGCGACCGGGGCGAACGGCACCAACGGTGTCATCCCCGGCAGCAGCGGCACCAACGGCGGCACCGGCGGCCAGGGGGGTAACGGTGGAGCGGGTGGCTTAGGTGGTGCGGTGTCCGGGGTCGGCGGGATCGGCGGCGCCGGCGGCGCCGGCGCGGCCGGCGGTAACGGCGGCAGCGGCGTCACCGGCAACGATGGTGTGCCCGGATCTAGTGAATACGGCAATGGCGTCGGCGGTGGTCAAAACGGCGGCAGCGGCGGCGACGCCGGGACCGGCGGTGCGGGCGGGGCCGGCGGGGCCGGCGGCAAGGCCCTGGAGGGGCAAGGGGCGGCCAGCACTAACGGCCTCGGCGGCACCGGCGGTCAAGGCGGAAACGCTGGGACACCCGGCGACGGCGGTAACGGCGCCGTCGGTTTGTCCGGCATCAACAGCGGCGTCGGCGGTAACGGCGGCAATGGCGGCAATCCTGGCAGCGCCGGTACGGGTGGCGCGGGCGGGGCCAACGGCGGGTCCGCCGGCGCAAACGGCACGGCGGTCACATCCGGCGGCAACGGCGGTAACGGCGGTGCCGGCTTTACTGCTACCGCGGCCGGCGTCTCCGGTGCTACCGGCGGTAATGGTGGTAACGGTGGCAACGTCGGTAACGGCGGTATCGGCGGGTCCGGCGGCAATGGTGTGATCGGTGCGGTCGGCACGAACGGGCTCAATCCCGGCGACAGTGGCGGCATCGGCGGCACCGGCGGCTCTGGCGGCCAAGGTGGGCAGGGCGGTAACGGCGGGTCGATCTCCGGGGCGGGTGGGTCCGGCGGGTCCGGCGGGTCCGGCGCCAACGGTGGTGTCGGCGGCAGTGGTGAGAACGGTGACGCCGGGTCGGTCGGGACGAATAACGGCGCTGGTGAGGTTGGCGGCAGCGGCGGCCAGGGTGGGGCCGGTGGCAGCGGCGGTGACGGCGGGGTTGGTGGCAAGGCGCTGGCCGGGACGGGCATCCAGGCCGCCAGTGGGGCCGGCGGTGACGCCGGTAGCGGCGGCAATGGCGGTAATGGCGGAACCGGGGGTAACGGCGCTGGTGGAGTAGCCGGGGTGAACAGCGGCGCCGGCGGTAACGGGGCCAACGGCGGCAACGGCGGGGCCGGGGGCACGGGCGGCAACGGCGGCACCGGTTTGACCATCGGCACGGCGGGTGGTGCCGGCAATGGCGGCAACAGCGGGGTTGGCGGCAATGGTGGCAACGGCGCCGACGGCACCGCCACCGGCACAGCGGGCGGCAATGGTGGCAACGGCGGCGACCGCGGTAGTGCGGGCAGCGCCGGCAGCGTAGGCACCGGCTCGGGGACCCCCAGCACCGGCACGGGTGGCACCGCACCCACGTCGGGCGGTAACGGCGGTGACGGTGGGGCGGGCTTCACCTCCAGTACAACCGACGCGAGCGGTAATGGCCTTGCCGGTGGGGCCGGCGGCAATGGTGGTAACGGTGGCAACGTCGGCAATGGCGGCCACGGTGGGGGCGGCGGCAATGGCGCCAGCGGCGTGTCCGGCACCAACGGGGTCGACCCCGGCGACAGTGGCACCAACGGCGGTAACGGCGGGTCCGCCGGCGCCGGCGGACAGGGTGGTAACGGCGGCTCGATCTTGGGTACCGGCGGGATCGGCGGTAACGGCGGCATCGGTGGCGCCGCCGGCAATGGCGGGACGGGCGTCAACGGTGCTAATGGCGTGGATGACGTCAACGACCTCCCGGGCGCCGGCGGTAACGGTGGTAACGGTGGTGATGGTGGGACCGGCGGCGCTGGTGGTGCCGGCGGAGCGGGCGGCAAAGCTTTGGCCGGGACAGGCATCCAAGCATCTAATGGCGTCGGCGGTAACGGCGGTAACGGCGGCAACGCCGGCACGCCTGGCAACGGCGGGACGGGCGCGGCCGGCACCATCGCCGGAATCAACGGCGCCGACGGCGGTAACGGCGGCAACGCCGGCACGGCCGGTAGCGGCGGCGCGGCCGGGGCCAACGGCGGTAGCGCCGGCAACGGCGGTACCCCGGTCACCTCGGGTGGTAATGGTGGTAACGGTGGTGCGGGCTTCACTTCTACCGTCGCGGGTGCCTCGGGCGGTAACGGCGGTAACGGCGGTAACGGCGGCAGCGTCGGTAACGGCGGTGTCGGCGGGTCCGGCGGTAATGGCGTGGCCGGCGCAGCCGGCATCAACGGGTTCAACCCCGGCGACAGTGGCGCCACGGGTCAGACAGGCGGGTCCGGCGGTACCGGCGGCCAGGGCGGTAACGGTGGCTCGATCTCCGGTGCGGCCGGGGTCGGTGGGGCGGGTGGATCCGGCGCAAAGGGTGGGGTCGGCGGCAACGGTGTCAACGGGGCTAATGGCTCCGTCGGCGTGAACAACGGCGCCGGTCAGGCCGGCGGCAATGGTGGTCAGGGTGGGGCCGGCGGTAGCGGCGGCAATGCCGGGGTAGGCGGCAAGACCCTGGCTGGTGCGGGTACTCAGGCCGCCAGTGGGGCCGGCGGCAACGCCGGCAGCGGCGGCAACGGTGGGGCCGCCGGAAGCGGCGGGAACGGCGCGGCCGGGATAGCCATTCTGAACGGCGGCGCCGGCGGTAACGGCGCCAACGGCGGCAACGGTGGTAACGGCGGTACTGGCGGCAATGGCGGTACTGGTTTGACGACCGGTGCTGCGGGTGGCGCCGGCGATGGTGGCAACAGTGGCGTCGGCGGCAACGGCGGCAACGGGACTGATGGCACCATCCGCAACCGCAATGGCGGCGTCGGCGGCAATGGCGGCGACCGCGGTGTCGCGGGTACCGCCGGCGGCGTCGGCACTGGTTCGGGGACGCCGAGTGCCGGCACTAACGGCAGCGCACCCACGTCGGGCGGTAACGGCGGTAACGGTGGCGTGGGCTACGAGCCGACTGTTGCGGGTGCCTCCGGTGGTAACGGCGGCGCCGGCGGTAACGGCGGCAACGTGGGCAACGGTGGCATCGGCGGGACCGGCGGCGACGGAGTGGCCGGCACGGCCGGCAACAACGGGGTCAACCCCGGTGACACTGGCACCAACGGCGGCGCCGGGGGCTCCGGTGGAACTGGTGGCCAGGGCGGTAACGGCGGCTCGATCTCCGGTGCCGGCGGTATCGGCGGGTCGGGCGGATTCGGCGCCGACGGTGGCGCAGGCGGTATCGGCGTCAACGGCAGCGCCGGAAACGTCGGCACGAACAACGGGGCTGGTCAGGTCGGCGGCAACGGCGGTCAGGGTGGGGCCGGCGGTAGCGGTGGAAATGCCGGGGCAGGCGGCAGGGCCCTTGCCGGGACGGGCACCCCGGCGCTTAGTGGTGCGGGCGGCGACGCCGGCAACGGCGGCAACGGGGGCACCGGTGGGACCGGTGGGGCCGGTGCGGCCGGGATATCCAGCGTGAACAGCGGCGCCGGCGGCAACGGCGCCAACGGCGGAAACGGCGGAAACGGCGGAACCGGCGGAAACGGGGGCACCGGTTCGACTCTCGGTGCCGCGGGCAGCGCCGGCAACGGCGGCAACAGTGGCGTCGGCGGCAACGGCGGCAATGGTGCCGATGGCACCGCGACCAACACCACCGGCGGTAATGGCGGCAATGGCGGTGACCGCGGCACGGCGGGCAACGCGGGCGGTGTCGGCACCGGCTCGGGTACTCCGAGCACCGGCTCCAACGGCACGACACCCACCTCGGGTGGTAACGGCGGCAACGGTGGCGCGGGGTTCACCTCGACTACGGCCGGCGCGTCCGGCGGTGTCGGCGGAAATGGTGGTAACGGCGGCAACGTCGGCACCGGCGGCCATGGCGGCACTGGCGGAAACGGTGTGGCCGGCGCGGTTGGCGTCAACGGGACCAACCCCGGCGACAGTGGCAGCATCGGTCAGGCCGGCGGTTCCGGTGGCCAGGGCGGTACCGGCGGCCAGGGTGGCTCGATCTCCGGTGCCGGGGGTATCGGCGGGTCGGGCGGGACCGGCGCCAACGGTGGTGTCGGCGGCAACGGCGTGGCCGGGGCTGTCGGGACCAGTGGGACGAACAATGGCGCTGGCCAGCTCGGTGGCAACGGCGGTCAGGGTGGGGCCGGCGGTAGCGGCGGCAATGCCGGCGTCGGCGGTAAGGCTTTGGCCGGGAACGGTGGCCAGGCCCTTAGTGGTGTCGGCGGCAGCGCCGGTAATGGTGCCGCTGGTGGGGTCGGTGCGTCCGGTGGTAACGGTGCGGCCGGGGTTTCCGGAGTGAACAGCGGCAATGGAGGTAACGGCGCCAACGGCGGTAACGGCGGCAAGGGCGGGCTCGGCGGCAACGGCGGGACTGGTTCGACGCTCGGCGCGAAGGGTGCCGGCGGCACCGGTGGCAACAGCGGGGTCGGCGGCAACGGCGGTACCGGCGCGGCCGGCACCGCGACCAGCACCACCGGTGGCAATGGCGGTAATGGCGGCGACCGCGGCACAGTCGGTGGCCCCGGCGGCGCCGGCACCATCGGCTCGGGCAGCCCCAGCGGCGGCAATAGTGGCACCGCGCCCACCTCGGGCGGTAACGGCGGCACCGGCGGCACCGGCTTCACCTCCACTGCCGCCGGCGCCTCCGGTGGCGTCGGCGGTAATGGCGGCAACGGCGGAAACGTAGGCATCGGTGGCGTCGGTGGGGCCGGCGGCAATGGCGTTGCCGGCGCGGCCGGCGGCAACGGGACCAACCCCGGCGACAATGGCATCGCCGGTCAGGTCGGCGGGTCCGGTGGCCAGGGTGGCCAGGGCGGTAACGGTGGCTCGATCTCCGGTGCCGGCGGTGTCGGTGGGGCCGGTGGCACCGGCGCTAATGGTGGTATCGGTGGCAACGGCGTGAACGGCGCCAACGGGATCATCGATGTGAATACCGGCAACGGTCAGGCCGGCGGGACTGGTGGCACCGGCGGCAATGGCGGCAACGGCGGCAACGCCGGTGTCGGCGGTAAGGCTTCGGCCGGCGCGGGCGCCCAGGCCGCCAGTGGTGCCGGCGGCAAAGCCGGCAGCGCCGGCATCGGCGGCAACGGTGGTGGCGGCGGCAACGGCGCGGTCGGCGTAGAAGGCACGAACAATGGCGCCGGCGGCGACGCTGGCAGCGGCGGTCAAGGCGGCATCGGCGGAAACGGCGGTAACGGCGGCACCGGTTCGACCACCGGCACCGCGGGTAACGCCGCCAGCGGCGGAAACGGCGGCGTAGGCGGCGCCGGCGGGAACGGCGCCGACGGTACCTCCGCCCACCCCGACGGCGGGGCCGGCGGCAACGGCGGCAACCCCGGCAAGGGCGGCTCCCACGGCACCGTCGGTACCGGCTCCGGCGCTCCCAGCACCGGCGTCAACGGCACCACACCCACGACCATCACCGGCAACGGTGGCAACGGCGGCAACGGCTTCACCTCCACCGTCGCCGGCGCCAGCGGCGGCAACGGCGGGGCCGGAGGCAACGCTGGCGCATTCGGCAACGGCGGCAGCGGCGGCAATGGCGGCAATGGCGTGTTGGGCCTGGCCGGCACTAACGGCGTCGACCCCGGCGCCAGCGGCAGCGATGGTACGGACGGCGGGTCGGGCGGCAACGGCGGCCGCGGCGGTCTCGGCGGCGTGGGTGCCGGAAACGGCGGTGCCGGCGGTTCCGGCGGCACCGGCGCCAACGGCGGCGTGGGCGGGGCGGGTGTCACCGGTAGTCCTGGCGTGTCCGGGGACGACGTATACGGCAACGGAGTCGGTGCAGGCCAAGACGGCGGCGACGGCGGTAACGGCGGTAATGGCGGTAAGGGCGGGATTGGCGGCCTAGGTGGCGCGGCCCCGCACGGCAGCAAGGGCGCTACCGGCGCCGGCGGCAACGCGGGTAACGGCGGCGACGCTGGAACGCCGGGTAACGGTGGCAACGGTGGCAACGGCGTACCTGAGGTGAACAACGGCGCGGGAGGGGCCGGCGGCAATGGCGGCAACGCCGGTGGCGAGGGCGCCGGCGGCAGCGGCGGCGGTGGTTCCACCATTGGAAACAACGGCACCGACGGTGCCCTGCCCAGTAGCCCGGTCGGCGACGGTGGTGATGGCGGCGCCGGGTATAGCCCGAGCGCCTCGGGCGCCAACGGCGGGATCGGCGGGGTCGGCGGTAACGGCGGCGATTACGGCAGCGGCGGCAACGGCGGCGTCGGCGGCGACGGCGCGGCGGGCTTGGCCGGCACCGCCGGGGTCAACCCGGGTGCCGACGGCAACAACGGCCAAGTCGGCGGGAGCGGCGGTCAGGGCGGCGCCGGTGGTAACGGCGGCACGAACCTGGGCAACGGCGGCGCCGGCGGTCAGGGCGGCGACGGTGCCAACGGTGGTAACGGCGGGGCCGGAGTGACCGGCGCTAACGGTTCCGGCGCCGACGATTACGGCAACGGCTTCGGCGGCGGGCAAAACGGCGGTAACGGCGGCAACGGCGCAGTTGGCGGCAACGGCGGCGCTGGCGGCGCCGGCGGCACCGCCGGGCTCTATGGCAGCGCGGGCGTGACCGGCAATGGCGGCAATGCCGGCAACGGCGGGAACGCCGGAACACCCGGTGACGGCGGCAACGGCGCAGCCGGCATCAACGGCATCAACGGCGGCGACGGCGGTGCCGGCGGCGACGGCGGCAACCCCGGCACTGCGGCAGCCGGCGGCACCGGCGGCGCCGGCAACACCGCCGGTGCTAACGGCACCGCGGGTACCAGCGTCACCGGCACGGTAGGCAACGGCGGCAACGGCGGCGACGGCTTTACCGCTACCACCCCGGGCGCGAGCGGCGGCAATGGTGGCGTTGGCGGCAACGGCGGCAACATCGGCAACGGCGGCATGGGTGGCATCGGCGGCAACGGCGCCGACGGCAGTAACGGCACCAACGGGGTCAACCCCGGAGACAGCGGCGGCAATGCCACGGCCGGCGGCAACGGCGGCAACGGTGGCGCTGGCGGCAACGGCGGCTCGATCTCCGGCCACGCCGGAAATGGCGGCGACGCCGGCAACGCCGGCAACGGCGGCAACGGCGGGACCGGCGTCAGCGGTGGGGACGGCGCGTTCAACCCCGATGACCCCACGGGCGACGCCACCGCCGGTGGCAACGGCGGCGACGGCGCAGTCGGCGGCAACGGCGGCACGGGCGGGAAGGGCGGCACCGCGACGAACCCTGTCAATGACGGCGTCGGTGGCCATGGCGGCAACGCCGGTAATGGCGGTAACGGCGGTACCGAAGGCAGCGGCGGCAACGGCGCCAACGGCGACGCCTCCCACCCCGACGGCGGTAATGGTGGCCTTGGCGGCAACCCGGGCACGGGCGCCAGCGCCGGCACGCTAGGCCAGGGTGGCGCGAACGGCAACGGCATCGGTCGCGGCGCCGACGGCAACGCCGGCACCGACGGCACTACACCCACCGGCCTTGGCGGTAACGGTGGGCGTGGCGGCGACGGCTTCCAGCCCACTACGCCCGGCCAAAACGGCGGCAACGGCGGGGCCGGCGCCTCAGGCGGCCTGTACGGCGACGGCGGCGACGGCGGCGACGCCGGAAATGGGACCGCCGGCGGGAACGGCGCTGACGGCACCACCACCAACCCCAACGGCGAGCCCGGCGACGCCGGCGGCAACGGCGGCGTCGGCGGGGCCGGCGGCGACAGCGGCACCCTCGGCGGCCATGGCGGCGACGGCGGGGCCGGCGGCAGCGGCGCTAACGGTGGTAACGGCGGCAATGCCCTCCCGGGTAGCACGGGCACTGGCGGGATCGGTGGTGACGGCGGCAATGCCGGGGCCGGCGGTACGGGCGGCAACGGTGTAACCGGTGGTGGCAACGGCGGGAATGCGGGCGCTTTCGACGGCAAGGGCGGCACGGGCGGTCTCAACGGGAACGGCACCCCCGGCGTCAACGGCACCACTTCGGTAGCGGTTGCCAACGGCGCTGACGGCGGCAATGCGACCGGCGTCCCCGGCGCCGGCGCAACCGGATATGCAGGTGGAAACGGCGGAAACGCTGGCCAATATGGCAACGGCGGTAACGGTGGCAACGGCAACACCGGCGGGGTCGGCATTACCGGCGCCACCGGCGCCACCGTCGGCGCTGACGGAGGTACCGGCCTAATTGGCGGGACCGGTGGCGCCGCCGGCAATGGCGGCAACGGCGGCACGATCTCGGGTAACAGCGGCAACGGCGGCAATGGTGGCGATGGCGGCGTCGGTGGCACCGGTGGCACCGGCGCGGTCGGTGACTTCAGCGTGAACGGCGGCAATGGCGGCAACGGCGGCACCGGCGGGGTTGGCGGCCAGGGCGCGGCGGGCGGCAACGCCGGAAGTGTCACCAGTGGCACCGTTGGCACCGGCGGGAACGGCGGTAACGGCGGGCTGTCCGGCCTAGGCGGCGACGGCGGCGACGGCGCGGCCGGCACCCAAGCCCACCCAGACGGCGGCACCGGCGGCAACGTGGGCAACCGCGGAACTACCGGCGGAGCCCCGGGTGCCGGCGGTACCGGCTCCGGGACCGGTGGCGCGGCAGGGAGCACCGGTCTCCTGAACACCGGTACCACCTCTATCGGCGGCACCGGCGGCGCCGGCTACAGCCCGACCACAGCGGGTGTTGGCAGCGCCGGTAACGGCGGAGCAGGCGGCACCGGCGGGGTGTTTGGCACCGGTGGAGTCGGTGGGGCCGGTGGCACTGGGGCGCCTGGCGCAGCTGGCACCAATGCCACCGTCGCCGGCACCGACGGTACCGCCGGCGGTAACGCCGGTACCGCCGGGAACGGGGGCAACGGCGGGGCCGGTGGCTCAACGGCCGGTATGAGCGGCGCCGGTGGCGCGGGGGGCAACGGCGGCGCGGGCGGCAACGGCGGCAACGGTGCCGACGGCAACGCCAC
Organism: uncultured Actinomycetota bacterium; assembly: GCA_963762625.1. Classification (GTDB taxonomy): domain Bacteria; phylum Actinomycetota; class Actinomycetes; order Mycobacteriales; family Mycobacteriaceae; genus Mycobacterium. The sequence goes on along the minus strand of CAVXLB010000003.1, from coordinate 845,699 downwards.
TACGCACAACGCGGGCAACGGCGGCGGCGGCGGCAACGGCGGCGGCGCCGGTACCGGCGGCAATGCAGGAGCCGCCGGTGGCGACGGAACAATTGGCGAGGGCGGCGTCGGCGGCACTGGCGGAAACGCCGGCCTGGGCGGCAACGGCGGCAACGGCACAGACGGGACCTCCGCCGCGAACCCCAACGGCGGCAATGGTGGCAACGGTGGCACCACCGGTGCCGTAGGCAACGGTGGCACCGGCGGCACGGGCAATGGCGGCGGCGGCAACGGCGGTAACGGCACCGCGTCCGGCTTGGCCGGCGACGGCGGAAACGGCGGAAACGGCTTCAACGCCATCACCCCCGGCGCCAGCGGCGGCACCGGGGGTGACGGCGGTAACGCCGGCTCGGTCGGTAACGGCGGTAACGGCGGTAACGGTGGTAACGGCCTGGCCGGCACTGCTGGCAACAACGGGGCCGGCATCGGCGCCAGTGGCGGCGACGGCGTGGCGGGTGGCGTCGGCGGCAACGCCGGGGCCGGCGGTAACGGCGGCACCGTCTCCGGCGATGGCGGCAATGGCGGCGTCGGCGGGACCGGCGCCAATGGCGGTAACGGCGGCAACGGCGTGACCGGCGCCTTCGGTCTGCCGAACGTGAACAACGGCGCGGGCGGCACCGGCGGCAACAGCGGCAGCGGTGGGGCCGGCGGCGGCGGTGGCAACGGCGGTACCGCGGGTATCGCTTTGAGTGGTACGGGCACCAACGGCCAGCTTGGTGCCGCCGGAAGCGGCGGGAATGGCGGCAACGCCGGAATAGCCGGCAACGGCGGAACCGGTTCGATAGGCACCGTCAATCACCCCGACGGCGGCGTTGGCGGTAATGGTGGCGACACCGGCACCGGCGGGGCCCTCGGCACTGCCGGAACCGGATCCGGGACTGCCACCAGTGGGACGGTAGGCAGCCAGTTGGCCGGCGGCAACGGCGGCCAGGGTGGTGCGGGCTACAGCCCCCTCACCGCCGGCGGCGACGCGGGTAACGGTGGCGCCGGCGGCAACGGCGGCAACATCGGTAACGGCGGTAACGGCGGGGCCGGCGGCACCGGCCAAACAGCCATCGTGAGCGGCATTAACGGGATCAGCGCAGGCGACAGCGGCACCGACGGCCGCGCCGGCGGGTCTGGCGGTAACGGCGGGGCGGGCGGCCTCGGAGGTTTGGTCTCCGGTAACGGCGGTACTGGCGGTACCGGCGGCAACGGCGGCAACGGCACCAACGGCGGCAACGGTGTAAGTGGCGCGGCCGGTGTGGCCGACGTGGACGAATACGGCAACGGCATCGGCGCCGGCCAAAACGGCGGCAACGGCGGTTCCGGTGGCAACGGCGGCACGGGCGGTACCGCGGGAGCGGCGGGCACGGCCCAAGGTATGGGCACCGATGGCACGGCGGGCGGCGCCGGGACCGGCGGTAACGGCGGCAACGCCGGAACGGCCGGCAACGGCGGCAATGCCGCCAACGGCACCGCCACCAACCCCAACGGGGGTCTCGGCGGTCTCGGCGGCAACGCCGGGAACGCCGGTATCGGGACCAACGGTGGCTCCACCGGCACCGCCGCCAACGGCGGCCAGGGCGGTACCGGCGGCACCGGCTTCGCGGCCACCACGACTGATGGCAGCGGCAATGGCCTGGCCGGCGGCGCCGGCGGCGCCGGCGGCAACGGTGGTTCCGGTGGCAACATCGGCGACGGCGGTGTCGGTGGTTCCGGCGGCAATGGTGCGGCCGGCGCGAACGGCACCAATGGGTCCGGTGCAGGCGCCAGTGGCGGCAACGGCGGGGCGGGTGGCGCCGCCGGAGCCGGTGGCAACGGCGGGGCAGGCGGCACGATCTCTGGTACGGGCGGCACCGGTGGGGCCGGCGGCACCGGTAGTACCGGTGGCAACGGCGGCAGTGGTGTGAACGGCGCGGCCGGTCAGACTGGCGTAAACAATGGCACTGGCCAAAACGGCGGTAACGGCGGCACCGGCGGCAGCGGCGGGGCCGGCGGTAACGGCGGGACCGGCGGCACTGCCACAATCCCCGCCGACAATGGCGCCCAGGGAGCCGGTGGCGGCGGGGGTACCGGCGGCAACGCCGGAACTGCCGGTAACGGTGGTGTCGGCGCGGCCGGGACGGCAACCACCAATGGCGGCAATGGCGGCAACGGTGGAACCACCGGGGTAGGCACGGGCGGCAGCGCCGGAACCGGTTCGGGCGCTCCCACCGCCGGTGCCGACGGCGCCGCACCCACAACGGGCGGCAACGGTGGCCAAGGCGGGGCAGGCTTCAATGCCACCACCCCAGGCGCCAGTGGCACTAACGGCGGCAACGGCGGTAACGCCGGGACATACGGCAACGGCGGCAACGGTGGTGTCGGAGGCAACGGCGCCGCGGGCGGCACCGGCAGCACCGGCAGCAATGGCGTCACCGGCGGTAACGGCGGCACCGGCGGAACCGGCGGCACCGGCGGCACGATCTCCGGTAACGGCGGCGTCGGCGGTAACGGCGGTAACGGCGCCAACGGCGGGACCGGCGGCGCCGGCGCCGCGGGCGTGTCCGGCACCAACAACGGCGCCGGCGGCACCGCAGGCAACGGCGGGACCGGCGGCAACGGTGGCGGGGCCGGATCCGGTGGTGCGGCCCTCGGGGCAGGCAACGGCGGTAAAGGCGGCACCGGTGGCACGTCCGGCAATGGCGGCACGCCCGGAACCGGGGGCACAGGCGCCGCCGGAACCATCACCAACCCCAACGGCGGCGTCGGCGGCAACAGCGGCACGGGTGGCCTCGGTGGCAACGGCGGTGCCGGCGGCAGCGGTGGCCAGGGCGGCGCGACCTCCGGTAGCGGCGGTAACGCCGGCAGCGGCAGCAATGGCGGCAACGGCGGCAGCGCCACCGGCCTGACCGGCGGCGCCGGCGGCGCCGGCTTCGGCCTGCTCAACGGCAACGGCGGCGATGGCGGCGACGGTCCCGATGGGGGCAACGGCGGCAACGGCGGCGCCGCGGGAAGCATCGGCACCCCCGGCGGCAACACCGGCTCGGTCGGCAATGGCGGCACCGCCGGCACCGTCACACCCGATAACGGTGGCGCTCCCGGCGGGAATGGTGGCGGCACCGGCAGCACGGGTAACCAAGGCGCCGCCGGCACCGCCGGCCAGCCCGGCAACCCCGGCTGAGACTGGCCCCGAACGCCTGGCCTGGCCTGGCGGTCAGAACTGCAAAGCGCTGAACCGCCAGTCCAGTACCGGCCGGTCGGGCTCGCCGGCCTTCTCGCTGACCGCATAGACCAGCGAGCGCAGTCCCAGCACGCCGCCGCTGGCGCCGGAGTCGGAGGCCGCGGCGGATTCGACGTGCAGCTCGCTGTACAGGGTGTCTCCTTCGTGCACCGGACCGGTGTGGTCGCAGGACCTCCAGCCCAGGACCGTGACGAGATTGGGCAACAGGCGACTCGCCTGTGCGAGCGCGAGCCCGATGGTATGGCCGCCGTAGACCAGCCGCTGGCCGCCCACCCGCCGATCATGGTGCGTCGCGGCGATGTTCAGGGTGAGTCGAGCCAGTTCCGGCGCGCCGCTGACCACATCCCCCGTGCTGCGCAACACCGAGCCCGCGGCGGCGGCTCCGAAGTCACTGAAGTGCGGACCGGGAACCCGATTCCGGAAGGCCTCGCCATCCCAGCCGGCGGTCGGCCCGGAGGCCGGCACTGCCGCGTCGGCACCGATTCCAGACAGGTCATCGCCCGGCGCGCCTCCGGCGCTCCAGTCCGGACCGGCGGGCAGCATGGCGCACCGATAGAAGTCGAGCACCAATCGATCGGCCTGGTCGACGGTGGTCATTCGCAGCGCCGCCAGCCCGGTTGATGCGCGACCCGGCTTGACCGAATTCGCGTGCAGGCCAACCACTTCTGTGCGTGTATATAGAGTGTCGCCGATGACCGGGAACCGATGAAACGTGAGCCCGCGGTAAAACAGGTTGGCTTTCACCCGCTGCGTCACCAACGTGCTCTGCCCGATCGCCACATCGCACACCAGTGCCGGATGCGCGAGCGGTCCTGGCTCGCCGGTCACCGCGGCACACAGATCAGCGTCCAGTGCCAGCCGCAGTCGGTCACCCAGGATCGCCTGATGGGCGGCCGCCAGTCCCACCGACAGTGTTGCCGACGGAGCCCAGTCGAAGACCTCACCTACGGCGAGGTCGTCGAAGAAAGGGCCGCCCGCTCGTCGACCCGAATACCCGTGCACAGTCACAACGCCACATGCTGGCAGGCTGTCCAACCGGGGGTCAACATGGAGGGTGGTTGCGGATGAGTGATCACAAAGACGAAGAAGACATCTTGGTCGCCACCGTGCGGGCTTTCATCGATCGCGATGTGAAACCAACCGTCCGTGAGGTCGAGCACGCCAACACCTACCCCGAGGCGTGGATCGAGCAGATGAAGCGGATCGGTATCTATGGCTTGGCCATTCCCGAGGAGTACGGCGGATCGCCGGTATCGACGCCGTGCTACGTGCGGATAACTCAGGAGTTGGCGCGCGGCTGGATGAGCCTGGCCGGCGCGATGGGCGGCCACACCGTCGTGGCCAAGCTGCTGACCCTGTTCGGCACCGAGGAGCAGAAACGGGCATACCTGCCGCAGCTGGCCAGTGGTGAGCTGCGCGCCACCATGGCGCTGACCGAGCCGGGCGGCGGCTCCGATCTGCAGAATATGTCGACCACGGCTGTGCCCTTTGGCGCCGAAGGCGCCCCTGACGGGTTGCTGATCAACGGTTCCAAGACTTGGATCAGCAACGCGCGCCGTTCCGGACTGATCGCGTTGTTATGCAAGACCGATCCCAATGCCACGCCACGGCATAAGGGCATCTCGATTGCGCTCGTCGAGCACGGGCCGGGTCTGACGGTGTCGCGCGACCTGCCCAAGCTGGGGTACAAGGGCATCGAGTCGTGCGAGTTGTCGTTCGACGACTACCGGGCTCCGGTGTCGTCGGTACTGGGCGGTGTTATGGGCGAAGGCTTTTCGCAAATGATGAAAGGCCTTGAGACGGGCCGCATTCAAGTAGCCGCCCGGGCGCTGGGTGTTGCGACGGCAGCGCTCGAGGATGCGCTGGCTTATGCCCAGCAGCGGGAGAGTTTCGGCCAGCCGATCTGGAAGCATCAGTCCGTCGGCAACTATCTGGCCGACATGGCGACCAAACTTACCGCCGCGCGCCAGCTCACCCGTTATGCCGCCGAGCGTTACGACAGCGGCGAGCGCTGCGACATGGAGGCCGGGATGGCCAAGCTGTTCGCCTCCGAGGTCGCAATGGAGATCGCCTTGAACGCCGTGCGGATCCACGGCGGCTACGGGTACTCCACCGAATACGATGTGGAACGCTACTTTCGCGACGCGCCCCTGATGATTGTCGGCGAAGGCACCAACGAGATTCAGCGCAACGTGATCGCCGCACAGTTGATAGCCCGCCGCGGGATCTAAGGGGCGGACCAGATGTTTGCCCGTGCTGTATATTTGCCTGACTTCGGCACCCGCAGAGTGGTGCGGAAGTAGACCTGTTTGGACCGGCTGGCATCCAAGGAAGGCAGTTGCTATGAGTTATCCCCCAGGGCCGTATGAAGGTTCCCCGGATTGGCAGGGCCAGCAGCCGGGTTGGCCGGGCCAGCAGCCGGGTCCGCAAGGCCAGCCACCGGGTTGGCAAGGCCAGCCACCGGATTGGCAAGGCCAGCAGCCGGATTGGCAAGGTCGACCGGGCTGGCCGATACAGCAGCAACCCGATAATTACCTCGTCTGGGCGATTCTGACCACTATCTTTTGCTGCCTCCCGTTCGGCATTGTGTCGATCATCTACTCCACCAAGGTCTCCGGGCTCTGGGCCCAAGGACAGTACGCCGAGGCACAGGCCGCCGCCAACAACGCGAAGAAGTGGGCCATCATCGGTGCGATCGCCGGCCCCATCATCTACGTGGTTTTCACCGTGCTGTGGTTCGTTTTATTCGCGGCGGCGGTCGTGAGCGACCTCCCCTCCACAACCACCACCACATACTCGGGTTACTGACCGTCAGGGTGCCCCTGCCGCATCCACCAATCCCCACGCCAATGCCGTATCGGCGCCGATAGTACGTCCTGACAACACGAGATAGGCCGTGCGCCAGCGGCCGATCCGGCGTGTGACGCTGACCGTACCACCAGCCCCGGGGATCAGTCCCAGGCTCAACTCTGGTAGCCCGAACACCGAATCACCTTGTGCCACAACCCATCCACAAACAGCCGCCATCTCCAGTCCGCTGCCCATAACCCTGCCGTGCACCTCGGCACGGCAGGCCCGGCCAAGCCTGGCGGTGAGAGCGTCTAGTGCCAGGGCCGGGCTGTGCCGGGTGCGGGCCAGATGAGCACTCGCCGGATCGGCGAAGGTGCCGAATTCGGCGAGATCTCCACCGCTACAAAACGATGGGCCGTTGCCGCTCAACACGATCCCGACCACCGACGGATCCAACTGTGCGACGGCCAACGCCTCCAACAGCGCGGCGCGCGAATCGGTGGAGAACGCGTTGTGACGTTGCGGCCTGTTGAATTTGATGCGCAGGGTGTCGGCGGCGCGTTCGGCGACTATCGGGTCAGCGATGTGGGGCACGCGGGCGGGGCCACGCTCGTCGAGCCAGCGCGCGAACTCGGGCCCGGCCTGCAGGGTCGAGTAGGCCAGCGACTCGGTGATAACCCCGGCCAATGTCGGGCCGTCCGGGTCGATCGTGCGCAGCACGTCGTCGCATACGGTGCTGGCGTGCGGCCAGTATTCGCAGCGCTCGGCCAGCTCGGCCAGGGTCTCGGGCACCGAGTCGACGGTCACCACCCGGGGATCAGTGCAGGGATCCTCGGTAAGCGTAAAAGTCGCTGTGTTAAGCCAGTATTCGTTGTGAAGCGAGCCGAACCCGACGATCACACCGGGCGGTAGATCGGCGCCGTCCTGCGGCGCATTCGACAGGTCGATCACCCGGAGCATGGGTTACACCGAATACTTCTCGATCAGCCCGTTCTTATAGAGCTTTCCGGTGTCGGTACGCGGAAGTTGCGGCTCGAACGTGACCGAGCGTGGGCACTTGAAGTGCGCCAACCGGTCTCGCAGCCAGCCCAGCAGCTCGTCCGCGAACTGGTCGGTGCCGTCGGCCTCCTCGACAGTCTGTATGACTGCCAGGACGCGTTGGCCCATCTCGTCGTCGGGAACCCCGAATACCGCAGCGTCCATCACCTTTGGGTGAGTGACCAGGAGGTTCTCGGCTTCTTGTGGGTAGATGTTCACTCCGCCGGAGATGATCATGTGGTGGCGCCGGTCGGTCAAGAACAAGTAGCCCTCCTCGTCGAGGTAGCCGACGTCGCCGACGGTCGTCCAGCCGTGCTTGTCCCGCGACGCGGCGGTTTTGGTTGCATCGTTGAGGTATTCGAAGGAATAACCGCCTTCGAAATAGATCTCGCCGGGTTGGTTCGGCGGCAGCACGTTGCCGTCTTCGCCAAGAATATGCACCCCACCCAACATCGGTTTGCCGACCGAACCCGGATGCGCCAGCCAGTCTTCGGCGGTGATCAGCGTGGACCCGATGGCCTCCGAGGACGCGTAGTACTCGTCGATGATCGGTCCCCACCAATCGATCATCTGTTTTTTGATTTCCACCGGGCACGGCGCGGCCGCATGCATCACCCGCTTGAGGCTGGACAGATCGTACGAATCACGAACGCTATGCGGCAGTTTCAGCATCCGGACGAACATCACCGGCACGAACTGCGCGTGCGTGATCCGATGGCGCTGGATAGCGTCGAGCGTTGCTTCGGCATCGAACTTCTCCATCACCACCGTGGTGATGCCGCCGGCTTGGGCGCTCATCGACCACACCGATGGTGCCGTGTGGTACAGCGGTGCCGGGCTCAGGTACACCGCGTCGGGATCCATCCAGAACCCGACCAACGCCGACATCATGCCGGGAACCTCGGCCGGCGGCAGGTGCGGTAGTTCGCGTTTGATCCCCTTGGGTCGACCGGTGGTGCCCGACGAATACTGCAGCAGATCGCCCTCGATCTCGTCGGAAATAGGGGTGTCCGGTTGACCGGCAACGCATTCCGGGTAGCGCTCCCAAGCCGGTAGGTCGGGTTCAGCGTCAATCCCGGCGATCATCAGCAGCTCCGGCAGCCCGTCTGGCAAGTGCTCGGCAAGGCCCGCGCAGGTATCCCGCAGCGGCGCCGACCCGATGATCGCCTTGGCGTTGCTGTTGTCGATGATGTAAGCCGCCTCGGGGGCGGTCAGGTGCGTATTGATCGGCACGAAGTACAAACCACTGCGGCGAGCCGCCCACATGACCGCGTGGATGTGCTCGTTGTTCTCCATCAGGATCGCGACGGTGTCACCCTCGTGTAGACCGGCTTGCCGGAAACGATGTGCCAGCCGGTTGGCACGAGCTTCCAGCTCGTCAAAGGTGACCACGGTTCCCGACGGGTGCAAGATGACGGCGGGTTTGTTGGCGCCGACATGCGGGCGAATCTGCATGGGCCGACTGTACCGTCGGCGAACTTGATGGCCGTCAACACCTCGAACGCGCGGCTGGACGCGCGCTAGGCCTCGGGTTAGTCTGCCTGCGCCAGGCGCTCTTTGAGTGCCTCGAACTCGTCTTTGACGCCGGTCGGTAGCTTGTCGCCGACGAACTCGAACCACTCTTCGATCAGCGGTAGTTCTTCGCGCCACTCGGAGGGTTTGACCGCGAGCGCTGCGTTGACGTCGTCGGCAGTGACGTCGAGTCCTTCCAAGTCCAAGTCCTCGGCGGTCGGCACGACGCCGATCGGGGTGGTCTGGCCACCGGCCTTGTGTTCGATGCGGTCGACGATCCACTTGAGCACGCGGCTGTTCTCGCCGAAGCCCGGCCACAGGAACTTGCCGCCCTCGCCGCGACGGAACCAGTTGACGAAGAACACCTTCGGCAACTTGGACTCGTCGGAGTTCTTGCCCAGGTCGATCCAGTGCTGGAAGTAGTCCCCGACGTTGTAGCCCAGGAACGGCAGCATCGCCATCGGGTCACGGCGCACGGCACCAACCTTGCCTTCGGCGGCCGCGGTCTGCTCGCTGCCCATGGTGGCTCCCATGAACACACCGTGCTGCCAATCGCGGGCTTCGGTCACCAGCGGCACGGTGGTCTTGCGGCGGGCGCCGAACAGGATCCCAGAGATCGGTACACCCTGCGGGTCGTCCCACTCCGGTGCCAGGATGGGGCACTGCGACATCGGGGTGCAGTACCGCGAATTCGGATGCGCCGCCGCGGTCTCCGTCTCACGGAAGTACCAGTCGTTGCCCTTCCAGTCAACGAGGTGCTGGGGGTCGCCCTCCAGACCCTCCCACCACACGTCGTTCTCGTCGGTGAGCGCAACGTTGGTGAAGACTGTGTTGCCGGCGGCGATGGTGCGCATGGCGTTGGGGTTGGACTTCCAGTTGGTGCCTGGCGCGACGCCGAAGAAGCCGAACTCCGGGTTGACCGCGTACAGCCGGCCGTCCTTGCCGAACCGCATCCAAGCGATGTCGTCGCCGAGGGTCTCTGCCCGCCAGCCCGGGATCGTCGGCTGCAGCATCGCCAGGTTGGTCTTGCCGCACGCCGACGGGAACGCTGCGGCGAAGTAGTACGCCTTGTTCTCCGGCGAGATCAGCTTGAGGATCAGCATGTGCTCGGCGAGCCAGCCCTCGTCGTGGGCCATGGCCGACGCGATGCGCAGCGAGTAGCACTTCTTGCCCAGCAGCGCGTTGCCGCCGTAGCCCGAGCCGTAGCTCCAGATCTCCCGGGTCTCCGGGAAGTGGCTGATGTACTTGGTGTCGTTGCAAGGCCATGGCACATCGTGCTGGCCAGGCTCAAGCGGAGCCCCGATCGAGTGCAGCGCCTTCACGAAGAACCCGTCGGCGCCGATCTTCTCCAGGGCGGCCTTACCCATCCGGGTCATCACCTTCATGGAGACGACGACGTACTCGGAGTCGGTGATCTCCACTCCGAGCTTGGGGTCGTCGGCGCCCAGCGGGCCCATGCAGAACGGCACCACCCACATGGTGCGACCGCGCATACAGCCGCGGTAGAGGTCGGTCATGGTGGACCGCATCTCGGCGGGTTCCATCCAGTTGTTGGTCGGTCCGGCGTCGACCTCGCGCTCCGAACAGATGTACGTGCGGGATTCCACCCGTGCCACGTCGGACGGGTCAGATAGCGCCAGGTACGAGTTGGGGTGCTTGTCCTCGTTCAGCCGCCGGAAGGTGCCGGCGTCGACCAGCTGCTGGGCGAGCCGGTTGAACTCGTCGTCCGAGCCGTCTGCGAAGACCACCCGGTCGGGCTGGGTGAGCTCGGCGACCTCCTGTATCCAAGACAGCAACCCCTGGTGTTTTGTGGGCGCGGTGTCCAGACCGGGAATGGTCGCTGAGGTCATCGAACTCTCCTGTGAATTCATCTGCGTACTGATGGGCATCTCGTGGTTGCGTATCTGGTTGCGTGTCCATTGCGTATCCAACAGCCCACGCAACTGTCGGTATCGTTGACTGCCAGGTTATCGCGATCCCCTTGTCGGGGGAGGCTCGGGCGGGTATAAGCCTGCTCACAACAACGATTCAGAAGCTTGCCAGACGTTACGGAACATCGCCATCTGTGGTCCCCGAAATCGAATCGTCGGTACCCGTCTCCAACGGCGCGGCCGTCCCGGTCAGGTCCTCGGTTACTGGTAGACCCGGTTCGCCCAGTTCCGCGCGGACCGCGTCGAGCGCGGCCCGCACAGTCGGCATCTCCCGGTCTCGCGTCGCAGCGGCCCGTGCCGTGGCGATGGCGTGTTCGCGCAGTTCGCTGTCGATGACACCGACGCGGTCGCCCACCTGTGTGGTTTCCGCCTCATCGCGGGCCGCCAGCTCGGTGCTCAGCGCCGAATCGGTTACCAGCACCCGAGTGGCGACCAATTCCTCAACCACCGATTGCAGTGACGACGTCAGGTCACCCGCCCAGCGGTCCAAGAGCGCACGGTCATGCAACAGGCCGCGGATTTTGACCACTGAGAAGGTGAGTGCGAGTCCGACCAGCACGCAGACCACACCACCGGCTATCACCAGCCCAATGTTGAGCCCGCGGGCCAGACCGGCAAGCAGCCTGCTCAATGTCAGCGCCACGCCCAGGCCGAACCCGGCGCCCAACAACATCATCAGCTGGGTTTCCTGGCGTCGCGATTTCAGAGGTGGTGGTGGGACGTCCACGGTCGGCAGCTTTTCGAGGGCTGGTACGGCCGCCGGCACACCCGCCACCTGCTCGACCTCGGCGAGCTGTGTGGCGGTTCCTTCGCTCACCTCGGCGACCACATCCGCGGCCCGGTTGCGCGCATGCGCCTCGAAGCCGGCCATGTCGGGCCTGGACAGACCCGCGGCGCCCTCCTGCAGCTCGCTGCGGATCGACGAGCATCGGTTTCGGGCAAAGTAGGTCAACTGGACGCGAGCCTGCTGGATCTGACCGCGCAGCGTGATGGTGCGCTCGGATTTGGACTGGCGCCGCTGCCGCAGGGCCGCGCTGCGCTCTTCACGCAACGCGTCCACGCGGGCCTGCCGACCGGCGCCCTCGGCGTCGCGATCGATACGCTGCGTGGCCGTCTGGAGTCGAGATTCCCAAGCCCGCAACCTATTTCGTCTCGTTTGATCCGCGTCCGTAAGTTGTGCTGAGACCTTTTCGGCCAAATCATCCACGATCTGGTCGCCTAGGTCAGGCGCCGCGGCCGTGCCTACCCAAGGCACCTTGCCATAGCGCGGCGCGTGCGCGGCCAGGGTCTCGCGGTTAGTGGCCAGCACATCGCGCCAGGCGCGATGCACGTCGATCTTGGACACCACGCCGAGCAGCGCATCGGTGTCCTCGACCGCGGCGTCGAGCAGCGCGCAGTCGGACTCGGTCAGTGGGGCCGCCGCAGAAACGACGAACACCACTGCTGTCGGCGCATCGCCGGGTCCCAGATCAATCGACTCGACGAACTTGTGCTGCGGGAGCCGTTCGCGCAGCGCGGCGACCACCCCGGTTACCCCGGCCATCCATGGGCCCGTCACCAACACCACGTCGCGGCGGTTGATGACGGGCGACCCGATTCGGGGGCCGATCGATGCCACCAGCTCGTCGACGCGGGTGGCCGCATCGCTGGCATCTCGAGTTCCCGGGCCGGTCACCAGGGCTCCCTAAATGACTCCCCAGGTACCTCGCGCAGTGCCCCGCAGGTCTGCGACCACAGGCGCAACGATCCTCTGGCGATATCCGCGCCACAGGCGCGGTGGAGATCGCTCACCGGTCTGCGACTGTAGCGCTGCCATCGCGCCGCCCGGGCCAGGTGTGCGGCCGGATCATTGCAGTCACGGACGTCCAGCCCGGACGCCTCGGCCAGATCCACGGCGGTGGCCATCCGCGCGACCAATGTCTCGTCGCGGAAAAGGAACTCACCGATCTGCTCCCCGATTCCTTCTTTGGTGACGGCCAGAGCCTCCAATTCCGCGACAGCGTCCAGCACCCGCCGGTAGCGTGCCTCGGCGCCGACGGCACCGACTTTGTCGATGACAGCGTCGACACCGCTCACCCGACGCAGAAGGGCCCGTACCTGCGGGGCTGTCGCGCCCCGGCGGACGGCGGCGACGGCAAGCGCGGTGCCGAACAAGTCGAGGCTCTCCAGCAAGCGCTGCCGCACCCCGATCGGTACCGGGTGATCGTGGCTGTCCTGGCAAAGGAAGCCGTCCACCGAGCCCTCAAACAGGGCTGGGCGGGAAGCTGCGCCGCTGGAATGGGTCGCCAGCAGCCGCACCGCGGCCCACACTTCCTCATTCAAAACCTCGAATCCATCCAGATCCTCGAGTGCGGCGTCGGCGAGCAAACCGATCATCGGCTGCATGGGTACTCCCGCGAGCGCGGACAATTGCGCGCAGCGGGTCCGCGCGGCCGCGATCGGCCCTTCCCGGCCCGGCCCGATAGCGAGCCGGCCAGATCGGCCTTGTTCAGCACCGCCAATACGGGACTTCGCGCGGCGGCGATAGCGTCGATGTCCTCGGGTTTGAGCACCTCAGTGGTGACGTAGACGACGACGTCCGAGTCCTTCTCCTTGTCGGTACCCGATGGCTGCGCGGTCACCAAAATTCCCGACGCGATCCCGGCGCGGGCCAGGGCACTCGCCACCGTCCGGCGGCCCACGCCCCGACGGCCGCGCACCACCACGCGCAGCGATGCTGCCGCGCGCTCGGCGATCCCCGTCACGCGCCCGTCGCCGGCCTCGGCAGCAAATCGTGCCAGCGCTTCGACGAAAGTCCGATGCCCTTGTCCGCTCATGTCCTGCCCGCTCGATCCGATTGGCCCGATCGGCCCGGTCGGGACGGCCGGTCGGACCACCTCGAATGGTGACACCTGTGTCGGTGAGATGCGAGCCACCGTCTATCTGATACCAGCTGAAGGCAACTGTTGGGTATCAATCTGGTCCAGAGGCGGCTACATCGGACGTTCATGGGCCACCATGGACAAATGCATGCGCCAAACCGGGGTCGGGACATGTGCCTCCGGTGGAGGTGGGGATGACACCTAACCTCCAAGCGGATCACCGAGACCTCCAAGCGGATCACCGAGACCTCCCAACGGATCACCGAGACCTCCACCCGGGCGGTGCGGACCTGACGGACGATTCAGGCCAGCCTGAACAGCGCCGTCTCCCGGCCACAGCTTTTCGCTCGCGGCGGTCGGCGCTCTCTGAGGCCCAGCGCCAGACGTGGGAACGGCTGTGGCCAGAGTTGGGCATGTCAGAAACGGGCGGTCCCGATCGCGAAGAGCCGCTGGACACCGGCGCGTGGTTCGGCCGCCGGGCACCGCTGGTACTCGAGATCGGATGCGGCAGCGGCACATCGACGCTGGCGATGGCAAAAGGCGAACCTGATATTGATGTGATCGCGGTGGAAATCTACCGGCGGGGCCTGGCGCAGCTGCTGTGCGCGATCGACCGTGAGCAGGTGCGCAATATCCGATTGATCCGCGGGAATGCGCTCGACGTACTGCAACATCTGATCGCACCCGGTGCACTAAGCGGTGTCCGCGTCTTCTTTCCCGACCCGTGGCCTAAAGCGCGCCACCAGAAACGCCGACTGCTGCAACCGGTCACGATCGGCATGATCGCGAATCGGCTGGTCCCCGGTGGTGTGCTGCACGCCGCGACGGACCACCCAGGTTATGCCGATCAGATCGCTGAAGTCGGCGACGCCGAACCCCGATTGTGTCGCATCGATCCCGGCAGTCGGCTCCCGATCTCGGTCGTTCGCCCGACCACCAAGTACGAAACGAAAGCTCAAGACGCCGGAAGTGCCGTCACGGAGTTGATCTGGGAAAAGCGGCGTTGATGTGGGAAATACCGACGTTGATGTGGGAAATACCGACGTTGATGTGGGAAATACCGACGTTGATGTGGGAAATACCGACGTGCTGATGTGGGAAAAGCGACGCTGATGTGGGAATTAACGACGTTGATCTGCGAAAGACGATGAGTATGAGCCTCACAGAGGAAACGGCCACGTCGGCAACCTTGCCGGGCCCCCTGACCGGCGAAGGCATGACCAGCTTCGCTCCAGTGACTGGACGTGTCCTGCTGGTGTGGGACGCGCCCAACCTCGACATGGGCCTGGGCTCGATTCTGGGCCGGCGCCCGACAGCTCTGGAACGTCCCCGCTTCGACGCACTCGGCCGCTGGCTGCTGGCACGCACGGCAGAGGTCAGCGCCGAGCGTCCGGGGGTCGTGGTCGAACCTGAGGCCACCGTCTTCACCAATATCGCACCAGGCAGCGCGGATGTGGTTCGACCCTGGGTGGATGCACTGCGCAACGTAGGGTTCGCGGTTTTTGCCAAGCCGAAGATCGACGAGGACAGCGACGTCGATCGCGACATGCTCCAGCACATCGAGCAGCGGCGCAAGGAGGGACTCGCGGCGCTCGTCGTGGCTTCGGCCGACGGCCAGGCGTTTCGTCAACCGCTAGAAGAAGCGGCCCGGCACGGAACTCAGGTTCAAGTGATCGGATTTCGTGAACATGCTAGTTGGGCGCTAGCGTCGGATACCTTGGATTTTGTCGACCTGGAGGACATCGCGGGCGTCTTCCGGGAGCCACTGCCGCGAATCGGCCTGGATTCGTTGCCTGACCAGGGAGCGTGGCTGCAACCGTTCCGGCCGCTGTCTGCGCTGCTGACCGCGCGTGTGTGACACTGGAAAACCAATGCGCGGGTCGCTAGCGATCCAGTAAGGAGCTTACGTGTTCGCCTGGTGGGGTCGAACTGTGTACCGCTACCGATTCATCGTGATCGGGGTCATGGTGGCTCTTACCCTCGGTGGCGGCATTTTTGGGCTCAGCCTGGGTAAACACGTCACGCAGAGCGGATTCTACGACGACGGCAGTCAGTCCGTGAAGGCCTCGGTAATCGGCGACAACGTCTACGGCCGGGACCGGACCGGCCACATTATTGCGATCTTCCACGCTCCCGACGGCAAGACCGTCGACGACCCGGCCTGGGCGAAGCAGGTCACCGATGGCCTCAACCAGTTCTTGAAGGATCACCCCAACCAGGTTATGGGGGAGTGGTACGGCTACCTCAGAGCGAGCCAGGCGACCGGCATGGCCACCCAGGACAAGAAGGCCACGTTCGTCAGCATCCCGCTCAAGGGCGACGACGACGACACCATTCTCAACAACTACAAAGCCATCGCGCCGGACCTGCAGAAGCTCGACGGTGGAAGGGTGCAGCTCGCCGGCCTGGAACCAGTGGCCAACGCCTTGACCGGCACCATTGCTACCGACCAGCAACGCATGGAAATCCTGGCGCTCCCGTTGGTGGCAATAGTGCTGTTCTTCGTGTTCGGCGGCGTCATCGCGGCCGCACTGCCGGCGATAGTCGGCGGGTTGTGTATCGCGGGCGCGTTGGGCATCTTGCGATTTATCGCCGTCTTCGGTCCCGTGCACTATTTCGCGCAGCCCGTCGTGTCGCTGATCGGCCTGGGTATCGCCATTGACTACGGGCTGTTCATCGTGAGTCGGTTCCGCGAAGAGATTGCGGAGGGCTACGACACCGAAACGGCGGTCCGGCGCACGGTGATCACCGCCGGGCGAACGGTGGCGTTCTCGGCGGTCTTGATCGTCGCATCCGCGATCGGTCTGCTGCTGTTCCCGCAGGGGTTCCTGAAGTCGTTGACCTACGCCACCATCGCGGCGGTGCTGCTGTCGGCCATCCTGTCCATCACCTTGTTGCCCGCCTGCCTCGGCGTACTTGGCAAACACGTCGACGCGCTCGGCGTACGGACGCTCTTCCGGGTGCCGTTCCTGCGGAACTGGAAAGTGTCGCACGCCTTCTTGGACTGGCTGGCCGACCGCCTGCAGCGGACGAAGACCCGCGAAGAGATGGAGAACGGCTTCTGGGGCAAGCTGGTCAACCGGGTGATGAAGCGGCCGGTGCTGTTCGCCGTGCCCATCATCGTGATCATGCTTGCGCTGATCCTCCCGGTGGGCAAGCTGTCTCTGGGCGGGATTAGCGAGAAGTATCTGCCGCCAAACAATGCGGTGCGCCAAGCCCAGGAACAGTTCGACAAACTCTTCCCCGGATATCGCACGAATCCGCTGACCTTGGTCATCCAGACCACCAACCATCAGCCGGTCTCCGACCAGCAGATCGCGGACGTCCGGAGCAAGGCGATGGCCATCCCAGGGTTCATCGAGCAGGCCAACGACCCCGGGAGCATGTGGCAGGAGCGCGCGGTAGCCACGGGCGCGTCGAAGGATCCGTCGGTCCGGGTCTTGCAGAACGGATTGATCAGCCAGTCTGACTCAGCAAAGAAACTCGCTGAGCTGCGCAACATCCAGCCGCCCAAGGGCATCACGGTGTTGGTGGGCGGCACGCCGGCACTGGAACTGGACTCGATCCACGGCCTGTTCTCGAAGATGCCGCTGATGGTGGTAATCCTGCTCACCACCACCATCGTGTTGATGTTCCTGGCGTTCGGCTCGGTGGTACTGCCGATCAAGGCGACGCTGATGAGTGCCCTGACGCTCGGGTCCACCATGGGCATCCTGACGTGGATATTCGTCGATGGACATTTCGCGACGTGGCTGAATTTCACACCGACACCATTGACCGCCCCGGTGATCGGGCTGATCATCGCGCTGATCTTCGGCCTGTCCACGGACTACGAGGTATTCCTGGTGTCCCGGATGGTCGAGGCGCGAGAACGCGGCATGTCGACCCAGGAGGCCATCCGGATCGGCACGGCAACCACCGGACGCATCATCACCGCCGCCGCCCTGATCGTTGCCGTGGTCGCGGGCGCGTTCGTGTTCTCTGACCTGGTGATGATGAAGTACCTGGCGTTCGGGTTGATGGCCGCGCTGCTGCTGGACGCGACCATCGTGCGAATGTTCCTGGTGCCGTCGGTGATGAAGATGCTCGGCGATGACTGTTGGTGGGCGCCACGCTGGATGAGGCGCCTGCAGACCCGCATGGGACTGGGCGAGATCCATCTGCCCGACGAGCGCAAACGGCCCAGCGTCGGCGGGCGATCGGCGCGGCCCCCAGTGGAGGCCAGCCTGGTCGCTGCGACTCCCCACCCGCCGCACGACCCGACCCATCCCGACGCGGCGGAGACACGGGAAGCAGGGCGGCCACGTCCGGCCACTTTGCCGGAGACGAGGCCGGGTCCGGAGTTGCCGTCGGGTGCGAGCACGACGCGGATTCAAACCAGGCCATCGACGGAAGCTATGCCACCGCCGGAAGCCAAGACGACGCGTTTTTCTGCTCCCGGCCAGCAGACGGCCAACGCTGCGTCGCCGGTCCCGGCACGTCCCCCATCGGCCGTGCCCCCGACACCGTCCGCCGGTGAGACCAGGGCTATGCCGCTCCCGACCAACCACGAAACCAAGAGCGACCCGGCCGATCCGACCGCCGCCCTCCCGGTCATGCGTCCGGGGGCCGACGACTCCGAGGCCGCCACCGAGAAGCTGAACGCCCGCGGACAGGGCGACAACGGCGACACGTCGCCACACCGCCGCGGCGCCAGCGGCGGCCTCAGCGCCCAGGACCTGTTGCGCCGCGAAGGACGGTTATAAGCCGGGTCAGTCCGAACCGACCTCGGTGCTGTCCGGGGCGGCGTGCATGACCGCAGTATCCTGCCCATCCTCGGTCTGCTGGTCGAGTTCGGCAGCCGGGTCATCGGCCAGCAGCACCTGGATTGCGTTGTTCAAGAAAGCGACCGTCGGAACGGCCAGCAGGGCGCCGACGATCCCCGCGATTACACCACCGGTGGAAATAGCCAGCACCACCGCGAGCGGATGGATCGCGACCGCCCGACCCATCACGAGCGGCTGCAGCAAATGCGCCTCGAGCTGAGCTATCACGATCAGCAAACCGAACGTCAGCAGTGCGTACACGATTCCCTTGGCAAGCAGCGCGACCACCACGGCCAGGAAGCCGGCGATGAGGGCACCGATCAGCGGGATGAAGGCGCCAAGGAACACCAGTGAGGCCAGTGGTAGTGCAAGCGGCACGCCCATGACTGCCAACCCCGCGCCCACCCCGGCCGCGTCGGTCAGGGCCACCAGGAACGTCGCCCGCACGTACCCGATCAGCGACCCGTATCCGGCCCGGCCTGCATCGAGCACTCTCTCCCGGGTGTCGGCTGGGAAGATCTTGACCACGTATAGCGAGATGTTGCGGCCGCCGTAGAGGAAGAAAATCAGTGTGAACAGCACCAACACCGCGGCCGTGACCAGCTCGGTGATGGTGGCGGCGGTCGACAGTGCGCCGCTGGTCAACTTCTCCTGGTGGTTGTGCAGCGCCTGGACCGCGGCGTTACCCGCGTTGTCGAGCTGTTCGCCACGCAAATGCGCCGGCCCGTGCATCAGCCAGCCTTTGGTGGAATCGATGCTGCGCGTCACCTGCTCGACCAGATCGGGCAAACCGAGGACGAATTGGCTGATGACGAAAGTGAGGATGCCGCCCAGAACCGCGAATCCGCCGAGCAGGACCACCGTCACCGCGCCGCCGCGCGGCAACCCACGCCGGTTCAGCCAGTCGACTGGGGGCACCAGCAACGCACTGAGCATCAATGCCAGCAACACAGGAACGACGATGATCTCCAGTTTCTTCACCAGCCATAACAGGGCCAGGAAGGCGGCCAGAATGACCAGCAAACGCCACGCCCAGGCCGCGGTCTTGCGAACCAGGGGTTCGACTGAGGCAGCGTCCGAGGCGTCGTCGAAGTTTGCCGGCATCTGGCCAGCCTAACTGCTGAGGGAGCTCTGTCTAGGCCGTTGCTGGGGCTGTTTTCGAGGCTGTTTTCGAGCCCGTCCGAAGGCTGGCTGAAGCTGTCTGGGCGGCACGATCCGATTACGGCCAAGACACGGTCGGAGATGTGCAGATTGTGGCGCCACCTGCGCGGTTACGCTAAAGCACGTGCCGCACGACGCCCTCACCCGAAACGCCGCGTGCGCGCGCGAGGAGGCGCCGCGCGGCAAATACTGGTGGGTGCGCTGGGCGGTCATGTGCATCGTCGCAATCGTGCTCGCCGTCGAGGTCGCCCTGGGGTGGCACCAGCTGGCCAAAGCCTGGATGAGTTTGTATGAAGCCAACTGGTGGTGGCTATTGGCGTCGGTGCTGGCCGCGGCCGCGTCGATGCACAGCTTCGCCCAGATCCAGCGCACCCTGCTGAGGTCGGCTGGAGTTCAGGTCAAGCAGTTACGGTCGGAGGCCGCCTTCTACGCCGCCAATTCGTTGAGTACCACACTGCCTGGCGGCCCGGTGCTGTCGGCCACGTTTTTGCTCCGTCAGCAACGCATCTGGGGTGCTTCCACGGTGGTGGCGTCGTGGCAGCTGGTGATGTCCGGTGTGTTGCAGGCAGTGGGATTGGCACTGCTCGGATTGGGCGGAGCGTTTTTGCTGGGCGCGAAGAACAACCCGTTCTCGTTGTTGTTCACCCTGGGCGGCTTCGTCGCGTTGTTGTTGCTGGCCCAGGCGGTGGCGTCGCGACCGGAACTGATCGAAGGGATCGGTAGCCGCGTCCTGTCCTGGGTGAACTCGGTTCGTGGCAAGCCGGCCGACAGCGGCCTGGAGAAGTGGCGCGAGACGCTCATACAGCTCGAATCGGTGAGCCTGGGCCGGCGCGACTTAGGAGTGGCGTTCAGCTGGTCGATGTTCAACTGGATCGCCGACGTGGCCTGCCTCGGCTTCGCCGCCTATGCGGCGGGCGATCATGCGTCGGTCGCGGGGTTGACGGTGGCTTATGCGGCCGCCCGCGCGGTCGGCACGATACCGCTGATGCCCGGCGGGTTATTGATCGTCGAAGCGGTGCTGGTCCCCGGCCTGGTCTCTAGTGGGATGTCGTTGCCGAGCGCCATCTCGGCGATGCTGATCTACCGGCTGATCAGCTGGTTACTCATCGCGGCAATCGGCTGGGTGGTCTTCTTCTTTGTGTTCCGCACCGAGAACACCGCTGACTCCGACGACGAACCACCCACCGGGCCGCTACCACCTTTGGAGCTGCCTATGGAGCCGCCTTGGCAGCACTGGAATGACCCGACCAACCAAGGTTCCAACGACCCGACCGAGACGGCTCTGCAGGGTCCGCTGCCCCCCCACGGCCGAGCGCCCGAAGTCGACCGTTAGCCGACGGTGTTCCCCCGTGGCGGCCCCGGAAGCGCACCGGCCGCCGCGGGCGGGAGCCCCGGCGGCGTCCCGCCCACCGGCAACGTGCCCTGTGCCTGTTGTATGAAGCCCAGGGCCTGCGGGATGCTGATCGGGAGCTTGCACTGCGTCGACAGGCCGGTCAGCCGGTTGCGAGATGGACGTCAGGTCCGCGGCAACCTTGGGGTTGGCCTCGAAGTAGGACTTCATCGATGCCAGCGATTGCGGGCCGGCTTGCTGCTGCAGCATCGAGGTCATCGCCTGGTTGGTCTCCGGATGCGAGTCCAGGTAGTCGCCCATCGACTTGGCGACGGAACCGATCGTTCGGGCGACTTCACTGGCCGCACACGGGTCGGAAGCGCTGGTCGCCGGTGGCCCCGCCAGAACCGCCAGAACCCCCAAGGCAGAGACTGGCACCGCGGCGGCGACCGCAGCCGCGAAGAACCTGCCACGCCTGGTCGCAATGCCTGTCCTCATGCAATAGCTCCTAACGAATTGCGAATGCCCGCGGCTTGGGACCGGCTGCGATGAACGATCGGCGATGAACGCGGAGTTTCCGTGGAGTCCCCCGACTACCGCGCGGCCGTCTGACATCCTGCCATCTCTGACGTCGTGGGTGCCAACTCGTGTGACCGAGACTTTGGCGACACGCCCAGCCACTCCCCGAGTGGCTGGTCGTGTCCGCCGGTCCACCGGTGTTATCGAAGAGTCCCAACTGCGACCGAATCGTTGCAGTTCAGCTACCGAGAAGCCGCCCAAGCCCACAGTTCGCTGCGGTATCCTCGCGCGTGCACGCGATGTGTGTACCAATGCGGGGAGTCCGAAATCCAGCAGTTCATGATGCGCCTAAGCCGCAACTTGCGGACGCACCGCTGGTTGGTCTTCACAGGCTGGCTGCTGGCCGTGGTCCCGGCGGTCTATTTGGCGCTTACCCAGTCGGGGCACCTCACCGGTGGCGGTTTCGAAGTGGCCGGGTCTCAGTCGCTGCTGGTCCACGATCAGCTCGAGGATCAATACCCGGAACAGGGAGCGTCTTCGCTGGCACTGGTGGCGGCCCCCCGTCCCGATGCCACGTATCAGGACATCAACGACGCGGTCGTGCTCCTGCGACAGATCGCCGGCGAGTTCCCCGGCGTGACGGAAGTGCCCAACCCCACCCAACGGCCGCCGCAACCGGACCGGCCGTATGTGGTGTCACTGCGGCTGGACTCGCGCAACTCCGGTACGAGTGACGTCGCCAAGCGACTCCGTGACAAGGTCGGTGTCAAGGGTGATCAGTCCGGCCAGACCGCCAACGGCAGGGTGCGGCTCTACGTCATCGGGCAGGGCGCCTTGAGCGCTGCCGCGGCGGCAAACACCAAACACGACATCGCCAAGGCGGAACAGTGGAATCTGCCGATCATTCTGATCGTGTTGCTCGCGGTGTTCGGTTCACTGGCAGCCGCGGCCATCCCGCTGGCACTCGGCATCTGCACCGTGGTCGTCACCATGGGCCTGGTCTTCCTGCTGTCGTCAATCACCACTATGTCGGTGTTCGTGACCTCGACGGTGTCGATGTTCGGTATAGCGCTCGCCGTCGACTACTCCCTGTTCATCCTGATGCGCTTCCGCGAGGAATTGCGCGGCGGCCGTGAGCCACGCGAAGCCGTGGATGCCGCGATGGCTACCTCCGGGCTCGCAGTGGTGTTGTCAGGGATGACGGTCATCGCCTCGCTCACCGGGACCTACTTGATCAATACGCCGGCGCTGAAGTCGATGGCTACCGGAGCAATTCTCGCCGTCGCCGTCGCGGTGCTGACGTCGGCCACCTTGACCCCGGCGGTGCTGGGGACATTCGGCCGGGCAGCCGCCAAGAGGTCGGCGCTGCTGCACTGGTCGCGCCGACCGGAGACCAGTGCGTCCCCGTTCTGGAACCGCTGGGTCTCATCGGTGATGCGCCGGCCGTGGATATCGGCGCTGGCGGCCTCAACCGTCCTGCTGCTCATGGCGGCGCCCGCGGCGTCGATGGTGCTGGGCAACAGCCTGCTGCGTCAGTTCGACTCGTCGCACGAGATCCGCGCGGGCGTGGCCGCGGCGTCCCAAGCGCTCGGCCCCGGCGCGCTGGGCCCCATTCAAGTGCTGGTCACGTTTCCGGACGGCGGCGCGTCCTCGCCCGGGAACAGCCAGACTGTCAACGCGATCCGCCAGCGGATGATCGAGGCTCCCAACGTCCTATCGGTGACACCGCCGCAGTTCGCGGACGACAATGAGAGTGCGCTGTTCACTGCCGTGTTGGCGGTCGATCCCGAGGATATGGGCGCCCGCGAGACAGTCGGCTGGATGCGCGCGGAGCTTCCCGGTGTTCCCGGCGCGAGCGTTACACGAGTGGACGTAGGCGGCCCGACCGCGCTGATCAAAGACTTCGATGACCGGGTGTCGGCGACTCAGCCGCTGGTGTTGCTATTCGTGGCGCTCATCGCGTTCGTGATGCTGTTGATCTCCATCCACTCGGTGTTCTTGGCTTTCAAGGGCGTGCTGATGACCTTGCTGTCGGTGGCCGCGGCCTACGGCAGCCTGGTGGTGGTCTTCCAGTGGGGCTGGCTGGAGAGCCTCGGGTTCCCGCAGATCAGTTCGATCGACAGCACCGTGCCCCCGCTGGTGCTGTCGATGACCTTCGGGTTGTCGATGGACTACGAGATCTTCTTGCTGACCCGCATCCGAGAGCGCTTCCTGCGGTCCGGCGACACCCACGATGCGGTCGTCTACGGCGTGAGCACCAGCGCGCGCACCATCACCAGCGCCGCTCTGATCATGATCGCGGTGTTCATCGGTTTCGCGTTCGCCGGCATGCCACTGGTCGCCGAGATCGGCGTGGCGTGCGCCGTCGCGATCGCGGTGGATGCCACCGTGGTTCGGCTGATCCTGGTGCCGGCGCTGATGGCGATGTTCGCCGAGTGGAACTGGTGGCTGCCCCGGTGGATGTCCAGGATCCTCCCGTCAGTCGACTTCGACAGGCCGCTGCCCCAGGTCGACCGCGGTGACATCATGGTCATCCCCGACGACATCTCGGCGGTGATAGCACCCAACGCGGACCTGCGGGTGGCGCTCAAGTCGGCGGCCAAGCTCAAGCACCTGGCGCCTGACGCCATTTTTGTCGCCGACCCGCTGGCATTCACCGGCTGCGGACGCAACGGCAATGCATCACGCGAGGCCCATGACGCTCAAGAGCAGGCGTGGGACGGCGACCAGACCGCCCCGCTCCCGGCGGACCCGACCGACGCGACGACCGGCACCAATGGTCACTCCGCGGCCCGGAACCCCGTCGCCGGTCCGGCGCCCCACAACGGCCGTGCCAGCGCGATTCCCTGGGCGGACCGGTCGGTTCATCCCGTCACGCTGTGGCGCGGGCGGCTGTCCGTCGCCATCGACGCGCTGGAGATCAAAGCCGACAAGGCCGTCCAGCCAAAATACGAGCGGCGCAGCCCGGTGGAGACCACCAACGTGCAATTGCCCACCGGCGACCGGCTGCTGATCCCAACGGGCGCCGAAACGCTGCGTCTCAAGGGCTACCTGATCATGTGCCGTAACAGTAGCCGCGATTACGCCGAATTTGCTGACATGGTTGACACGTTAGAACCCGAAACCGCTGCTGTAGTGCTGGCGGGAATGGACACGTACTACTGTTGTCAACCACCCAGGCGGCAATGGATCGCCACCCAGTTGGTCCGGCGGCTCGCCGATCCACACCCATCTGATTTCAGCGATGATCAGTGGTCTGAACCGGATGCCAAAGCGGAATGGGACGAGGTCAGGCAGCGCTGCCTGTCGGTGGCCGTGGCAATGTTGGAGGAGGCGAGGTGACGTTGGCAGCCGACCGACGCCCCGCACCGCCACCCGAGCGGGCCGCCCTTGAACAGGGCGGCCCCGACAGTGAATCGGGCCAAGATCTGGACCAGCCGGTGGAGTTCTGGCCGACGGCCGCTATCCGCTCGGCCCTGCAAGGCGGCGACATCGCCACCTGGAAGCGGATTGCCGCCGCGCTGAAACACGACCCATACGGACGGACAGCCCGCCAGGTTGAAGAAGTCCTTGCCGGCTCCCGGCCGTACGGCATCTTCAAGGCGCTCTGGGAGGTGCTGGAGCGCGCCCGCGCCCACATCGAGGCCAACGAGCGCGCCGAGGTGGCCCGGCACGTGCGCCTGCTCATTGACCGCTCTGGTCTGGGACCGCAAGAATTCGCGTCCCGAATCGGGGTGGCGCCCGAGGATCTGGCCAAGTACCTCGACGGCAGCACCAGCCCGGCGGCCTCGCTGATGATCCGGATGCGTCGGTTGTCGGATCGGTTCGTCAAGGTGAAGTCCGCGCAGACCAATCCCGACCAGGAGCCCTGACGGCGAACGCTTTGGGCGGCTTTCACCCCTCGCTCTGTGAATGTGCCGCAATTGCAAGCATTGCCGCACAAATGGGTGGCGTTGAGCCTTAGCCTGGGAGAGGAATTGGGAGGTACGGCGTGGCATATGCGATCGCGGCACCAGACGTTCTCGTGGCAGCGGCTAGGGATTTGGCAGCGGTCGGTTCGGCGATCAGCGTCGCCACAGGTAGCGCGGCTGTCGCGACGAGGCAGCTACTGCCCGCGGCCGCCGACGAAGTGTCGACCGAGATCGCAGCACTTTTTGCCGGCTACGCCGACGAATACCGGGCGCTGAGTGCGCAGGCTGCGGCGTTCCACGAGGCGTTTGTCGGGACGCTGCAGACAGGCGCAGCATCGTATTTGAGCGCCGAGGCCGTGAATGCCGGGTTCATGCAAGCGGTCAACTCGGTGAATGCATCCACGGTGGCGGCAGTGGGCCAACCCCTTGTCTCCACCAACATCGGCTCGACCGGGACCGCGTTGATCATGGGCGGAACCTTCAACCCGCAACCGACACCCGGTTACGTAGCCGCCATCAACTCTCTGTACATCCAATCGAACCCCAACTACACCGGCTTCAACCCGTTCGGCCTGTACACCCCGGAAACGGTAGCCCCGTTCTACGGCGCAACGACCCTTAACCAGTCGATCGCCCAAGGCCAGTTCATCCTGAACAACGCCATCATGGGCATGCCCGCCGGCAGCCACACTCTGGTCTTCAGCTACTCCCAAAGCTCGGTGATCAGCACGCTGGAGATACGGGCTCTCGACGCCCTGCCGCCCGCGGCCCGCCCAAGCCCCAGCGACCTCTCATTCATGCTGATCGGCAACGGAGACAACCCCAACGGCGGAGTCTTCTCCCGGTTCTCGTTCAACATCCCCATCCTGGACATCACGACCGCCGGTGCCACCCCGTCCGACACCCCGTACCCGACCACCATTTACACCCTCCAGTACGACGGGCTCGCCAACTTCCCGCAGTACCCGCTCGATGTCGTGGCGGACCTCAATGCCGTTGCGGGCGCAGCCCTTGTACACAGCCAGTATTCGTTTTTGACCGCGGCGCAGCTGCAGAGCGCGGTGCCATTGGCGACGTCGCCGGGATACTACGAAAACGGCGGCGTCACGCACTACTACGTGATTCCGAACCAGAATCTGCCGCTACTGGATCCGGTGCGTGCCATCCCCTTCGTGGGCACGCCGCTGGCCGACCTGCTGCAACCGGACCTCAGGGTGCTCGTCAACCTCGGCTACAACTCCAACGGCTACGCCGACGTAACCGCACCCGCGCAGCTGTTCCCGGGCTTTAGCCCAGTGGATGACCTGCTGAACCTGATCCCGCCGCCGTACAACGAGCTCATTGCGCAACCCGGCTATCCACCGATGCCCCTGCCGGACTTGAACCCTGTGACCATCGCCGGACAGCTGGTCCTGGGGGCGCAACAGGGAGTCGGCGACGCCTTCGTCGACCTCGGGCTGTTGCCCCCGTCCTATTACGCGACGACTTACCCGGCGGTCAACGTCCTGGCGGAAATGGTGGCCGTTGCCGAGTGACCGTCTCCTAGCGGGAGTTGATGGGCGTCAGGTCGAACACCCGCCAGTCGGCCCCCTGCTTTTTCAGTGTCACCCGCAGTGCGGGCGCTCCCTGGCTTGAAGGTTGACCGGGTGTGCTCTGGCTGACCCGCAGCACCACCGCCACACTGGCCGCCGACGGCCCGAGCGCCTCGACCCCGGCCGCCAGCGTGGCGGCCTGCGCCGTGACGTTGTGCTGGGCCAGATCGGCAGTGAACTTGGCGTATTGCTCCTTGAATGGGCCGGCCTGCTCGGGCACCATCATCGCCACCGCCCGGTCGATCGAGCTCGTCGGGGAACTCGGCGTGAACGACGCGGCCGCCTCCGCCATCCCGGTCGCGACCTGTACTACGTCGCGGGAATCCGCTTTGAAGTCGCGGTCCGGCGTGGTCCAGTGGGTGTAGCCGACCAGCACCGCAGCGACAAGGGCAGCCGTGCACAGGAATACAACGGCCAATCGCAGCCCGGGTCCGTCATCGTCCGTCCCGACGCTGACCGAGTCACGACGCAGCAGCCAGAAGTTGAGCGCCACTCCTTCGACGATCAGCAGCGTCAGCACCGAGCACGCCGACACCCACCACAGCGGCCAGCCGAGCACCACCCCGATCGCCAGCAGCGCGCCGATTGCGGCCAGCGGGGCGGCGATGTCGAATGCCAGCAGCCGCCACAGGTTTCTCATCGGATTGATCCCAGCCCGGAGATCATCAGCTTGCCGTCCACGTTCGAGACGTCGAGGCGCAAGTTCCAGTGCACCGTCTGCGGCTTGGCGCCGACGTTCTCGCTGACCGACGTCGCGATCAGCATCACCGAGTCGGTCCGGCTGGCGAAGGGTGGCAATTTGGTGGTGACAATGGGCCGGGCGACTCCGGGCTGGGTGTCCAGGTCGCGATGGACCGTTTCGATGGCCACCGCCTCGATCTGGCCGCTGCTATGGGACTGCAGTTTTTCCACCACCTGCCGGTACGGCTGGACGGCGGCGTCGAAGTCGGTGTTGAGTTCGCCGACCGTTCCGTCGTGCAGCCGCTGCAGACTGGCGTCGATGTTGCCGGGGTTCATGTTGATCAGTACCCCCGTCCAGTCGGCGGCGGTCTGCATGACGCGGGTCAGGTAGCTGCGTTCGGCGTCGTCGTCGCGGTGGCCGGACCAGATGAACACGCCGAGCACGACCGCGGCGACCGACAGCAATCCCAGAAAGGTCGACGCGATCCCGTAATTTGAGAACATCCCGCCCGCCGGTTCGGGTCCAGAGGATTCGGACCCTGACGGGTCAGCCGAATCATCGTCACGGTCGGCAGCATCTTCATCGGCCGGTGGCTCGGTCTGCTCGCCGTCGGACATGGCCCGATCGTCGCACCCGAAAAGAGATGGAAGGATGGCGGGGTGACAGTAGAGGCCATTCGCTCGGGCATCGACCTGAGCCACGTCGATCCCGATGCCCGACCCCAAGACGACCTGTTCGGTCACGTCAACGGCCGCTGGCTGGCCGAATACGACATGCCTGCCGACCGGGCCACCGACGGCGCCTTCCGCTACCTGTTCGACAAGGCCGAAGAGCAGGTGCGCGACCTGATCACCGAAGCCAGCCAGTCCGGGCCGGCGCCGCAAACGGACGCACAACGCATCGGCGACCTGTATGCCAGCTTCCTCGACGAGCAGACCGTCGAACGGAGGGGTGTCCAGCCGCTGCTCAACGAATTGGCCACGATTGACGACGCCGCCGACGCCGCCGCGCTGGCCGCCGTCATCGGCGCGCTGCAGCGCACCGGAATGGGCGGCGGTGTCGGGTTGTACATCGACACCGATTCGAAGGACTCGACGCGGTACCTGGTGCACTTGAGCCAGTCCGGCATCGGACTGCCCGACGAGTCTTACTACCGCGATGAGCAGCACGCCGAGGTGCTCGTGGCCTACCCAGGCCACATCGCGCGGATGTTCAGCCTGGTGTTCGGGGGCTCCCCCGAAGACCACGGCGACACAGCGGCCCGCATCGTGGCGCTGGAGACGAAGCTGGCCGCCGCGCACTGGGACGTGGTCAAGCGCCGCGACGCCGACCTGACCTACAACCTGCGGACTTTCGCCGAGCTACAGATCGAGGCGGGTTTCGATTGGGCGGGCTGGGTGAGCGCGCTGGGCGCCACGCCGCCGGGCATCGCGGAACTGGTTGTGCGCCAACCCGACTACGTCACCGCGTTCGCCGGGTTGTGGGCGAGCGAAGATCTCGAGGACTGGAAGCGCTGGGCGCGTTGGCGTTTGATCTCCGCGCGGGCCAGCCTGTTGAACGAAGATCTGGTCGCCGCGGACTTCGACTTCTACGGGCGCCTGCTGACGGGAACCGAGGAGATCCGGGACCGTTGGAAGCGGGGCGTGTCGCTGGTGCAAGGCTTGATGGGCGATGCCGTCGGAAAGCTCTACGTGCAGCGGTATTTCCCGCCGGGTGCAAAGGCCCGCATCGACACCCTGGTGGACAACCTGCAACAGGCCTACCGGATCAGCATCAATGACCTGGACTGGATGACGCCGGCTACCCGGGAGCGCGCGCTGACCAAGCTGGACAAGTTCACCGCCAAGGTCGGCTACCCGGCGAAGTGGCGCGACTACTCGAAGCTGGCGATCGACCGTGCCGATCTGTACGGCAATTACCAACGCGGCAGCGCGGTCGGCAGTGAACGGGAGCTGGCCAAGCTCGGCGGCCCGGTGGACCGTGATGAATGGTTCATGACGCCACAGACGGTCAACGCCTACTACAACCCTGGCATGAACGAAATCGTTTTCCCCGCGGCGATTTTGCAGCCGCCATTCTTCGACGCCCAGGCCGACGACGCGGCCAACTACGGCGGCATCGGTGCGGTGATCGGACACGAGATCGGGCACGGCTTCGACGACCAGGGCGCCAAGTACGACGGCGACGGTAACCTGGTCGACTGGTGGACAGACGATGACCGCACCGAGTTCGGTTCTCGCACAAAGGCGCTCATCGAACAGTACGAGGCCTACACGCCCAGGGGGCTCGCTGGCGACCATCATGTGAACGGTGCGTTCACCGTCGGGGAGAACATCGGCGACCTGGGCGGACTGTCCATCGCGCTATTGGCCTACCAGCTCTCGCTGAACGGCCGGCCCGCCCCGGTTATCGACGGTCTCACCGGCGTGCAGCGGGTGTTCTTCGGCTGGGCTCAGGTGTGGCGGACCAAGTCGCGTGACGCGGAAGCGATCCGGCGCCTGGCAGTGGATCCACACTCGCCACCGGAGTTCAGGTGCAACGGTGTCATCCGCAACTTGGACGCCTTTTACGAAGCCTTCGAGGTAGCCCAGGACGACGCGTTGTTCCTGGAGCCGCAACGCCGGGTCAGGATCTGGAACTAACCATCGCCAGTCCGTGCGAGCAGATGCAAAAGCCCCCAATTTCGTGCCGAAAAGGGCGATTTCGCGTCTGCTCGGCGTAGAGCCGCTAGTTCTGCCAGTCGCTGGAGCCGTCGTTCTTCGTGTAGCTGCCGCCGCTGGAGTTCTTCACGACGATGGGGTCGCCGCTACCGAAGTTGTCGAAGAACCACTGTGCGTTGGAGGGGCTGATATTGATGCAGCCGTGACTCACGTCCCGCTTGCCCTGGTCATCCACCGACCACGGCGCGCTGTGTACGAAGTCGCCGACGTTGTCGAACCGGACGGCCAGGGCGACCGTCACCTTATAGCCGTACGTCGAATTGACCGGGACTCCGTAGGTCGAGGAATCCATCACCACCGAGGGCATCTTCTCTTGCACGTAGTAAGTGCCGTTGGGGGTTTGGTGATTACCTGCCGACATGCCCATCGACATCGGGATGGTCTTCTCCACGGTGCCATTGCGCGTGACGGTGAGCTGGTGCGTGGCATCGTCGGCGGTGGCGATCAACGTGTCGCCGGTCTGGAACGTCGATACCGTGCCGCCCGCGTCGATAGTCACCGCCGTGTGGGCGGGCCAGAAGTTCAACGGCCGCCAGCGCAGCTGCGTCGGGGTCATCCAGTAGAACTTGCCGGGAACCGGCGGCACGGACGAAACGTGGACGGCGTCTATGGCCGCGCCCGCGTCATCGACCCGTCCGGGGAAGTTGATGATGATCGGTTGGCCCACCCCTACGGTCGAGCCGCCGGCGGGAGTGAATTTCGGCGGCCCGAACGGTGCCGTGCCGGTAAACGGTGTCGGGTTCTGCCCGGCGGCGGGTACCACTGCCGCCGGCAGAGCAATCCCGAAGGGCGGTGGCCCCAACGGGTCAGGCCACGGCGGCAACGCCAGGGGCGGCGGCGGCGGCAACGCCAGGGGTGGGGGCGGCGGCAACGCCAGGGGTGGGGGCGGCGCGGGGGGTGCGGCAACCACACCCGGATCGCCGGGATTCTGGTCTGGGTCGGCCACGGCGGCACCGGCGCCCAGGATCAGCAGCAAAGCCAATCCAGAGGCAACTCCAACTGTGTTCCGGACGGCGAGCAGGCTTCCCCTCGTCCAGCGCGACATATGCATCCTTCCAGTCACATTGCTGACCCCAGTGTGGCATAACGGCGAGGCCAGCTATCTCTTCCGTGGGCGGAAGAAAGCTGGCCGACGGCTCAATTCATGCCACTGAGCTGCTGAGATTATTCAACATGTGAAGTTGCGGTCGGGACGACCAGCATCCGCCGGTTAGCCGCCACACCGACTAGCGCAAGACCAATCAAACCCGCAGAAGCGGTCAGCATCATCGCGACGCTGCGCTCATACAACAGGCCTCCCAACAGCGAGCCGGCCATGATGCCCACTTGAAACGCCGTCACGTACAAGCCCGACGCCCCATCGGGATCATCAACCCCGTTGCGCATGGCCGCGGATTGCATCATCGGCGACACGGCGGTGGCCATGGCGCCCCACAGCACAATCGCGCAAGTCCCGATCAGGACCGTCGCAACCGCAGGCCGGCCCCAGAAGGCCAGCGCGGTCAGCACGGCGAACGCGGCCGTCAATCCGGCCATACAGAAAATGATGGCGCCGCGGGGACGGCGGTCCAGAGGTCGCGCCACCAGGGGCACGGACAACAATCCTGCGGCCCCGTAGATGGCGAGCACCCAGGCCAGATTCGGCCCGCGCACTCCGACGACGTTGCGAATGATCTCCACAATGAACGTGTAGGAAACGAAATGGCCGGTCACCGCGATCATCGCGAGCAAGCTCACCGTGATTAATCGCCAATTGCGGTGATGCCGCGACCGCGGCCCTACGTGAGCGAGCTGGTCCTCGCTGAGCACCATCTGGGGCAACAACGCCTTCGCGGCCACGGTGACGATGGCCGCGGCAACGGTGATGCACACCACCGCCAGGCGCCAGCCCCACATCAGGCTCATGGCCGCGGTGAGCGGACTACCGACCACCAGCGCCAGGCTCGTCCCGAGGTAGATCGATGTCGTGGCCCGTCCGGCGTGACTTGCCGGCACCAGCCGGGTGGCGATCGGGGCGATCACCGACCACAGCAAGCCGTGGGTGAACGCACAGAGCACCCGACCCGCAGCCAGCACCGCGAAATTGGGCGCCAGCGCTGAGATCAGCTGTGACGTTGTCAGGCAGGTCAGACTGATCACCAGCGCACGCCGACGTGGCCAGTGCGCCGTCCAGCGCACCAGCGGAATCGTTGTCAGGGCGGCGACCAGTGCGTACCAGGACAGCAGGGTTCCCACCAGGACCACGCTGACATGCAGGTCTCTTGAGATCGCCGGCAGCGCGCCCACCGGAAGAATTTCGGCGGTCACATAGGTAAAAGCCGCCGCGGCCAGCACAGCAAGTTGCGCGGCGATCCGTGGCGTCCACGTTCGTGCCGCAGTGTTGGGGGTTGTGGTTTCGGCAGTCATGGCATTGGCTGCGGAATCGGGCGGCCGCCGCTGTAGGCCTGGGCACGATCACGCTGCCTTTACCGTACGCACTGGACCGATGGGTCAACCAGCTTTACGTTTTCAACACGCCTTCAATACGCCACGGCGGAACTCAGTGCTCAGGAGCGAACGAGGCGCGCGATCGCGGCGGAGGCTTCGGCCAGCTTGTCGTTCGCCTCGTCGCCGCCGTCGGCCACGGCGCGGGTGACGCAGTGGCTCAGGTGTTCGTCAAGCAGGTTCAGCGCCACCGAACGCAGGGCGTAATTGGCCGCACTGATCTGGGTGAGGACGTCGATGCAGTATTTGTCCTCCTCGATCATCCGCGCGATGCCGCGCACTTGCCCCTCGATGCGCCGCAGTCGTTTGGCGTAGTTGTCTTTCTGTTCCGAATATCCGTGTGCGGTCGTCATGTTCCCTCTCCCGGGCCTCCCGTACATCCTATACCCCAGTGGGGTATAACCCGCTAATTACGGGCACAATCAGGCGCGCATACTTGGACAATGGCCACCACCACCGACGCGGCTCAGGCCGCGGACATCAAACCGCGCAGCCGAGACGTGACCGACGGTCTGGAGAAGACCGCCGCTCGTGGCATGTTGCGGGCGATCGGCATGGAGGACGAAGACTTCGCCAAGCCGCAGATCGGGGTCGCGTCGTCATGGAATGAAATTACGCCGTGCAACCTTCCCCTGGACCGACTGGCCAAGGCGGTCAAAGAAGGGGTGTTCCAGGCCGGCGGCTATCCGCTTGAGTTCGTGACGATCTCGGTTTCTGACGGCATCTCGATGGGTCACGAAGGGATGCACTTCTCCCTGGTCTCTCGCGAGGTGATCGCGGATAGCGTCGAGACGGTGATGCAGGCGGAACGCCTCGACGGCTCGGTGCTGCTGGCCGGATGCGACAAATCGCTGCCCGGAATGCTGATGGCCGCCGCGCGTCTGGACCTGGCCTCGGTGTTCCTCTACGCGGGTTCGATCTTGCCCGGGCGAGCCAAGCTGTCAGACGGCAGCGAGCGTGACGTCACGATCATCGACGCGTTCGAAGCGGTTGGCGCTTGCTCTCGCGGATTGATGTCCCGTGCGGATGTGGACGCCATCGAGCGCGCAGTCTGCCCGGGCGAGGGGGCGTGTGGCGGCATGTACACGGCGAACACGATGGCGAGCGCCGCCGAGGCGCTGGGTATGTCGTTACCGGGCAGCGCGGCCCCTCCGGCAACCGACCGGCGTCGCGACGGATTCGCGCGCCGCAGCGGCCAGGCCGTCGTCGGACTGCTGCGGCGCGGCATCACCGCCCGCGACATCCTCACCAAAGAGGCGTTTGAAAACGCGATCGCGGTGGTGATGGCGTTCGGCGGCTCGACCAATGCGGTGTTGCACCTGCTGGCGATCGCCCACGAAGCCGACGTCAAGCTGTCGCTCGACGACTTCACCCGGGTCGGGTCACGGGTGCCGCATCTGGCCGATGTCAAGCCTTTCGGCCGGCACGTGATGTTCGACGTGGATCACATCGGCGGCGTGCCGGTGGTGATGAAGGCGCTGTTGGATGCTGGCCTGATGCACGGTGACTGCCTCACAGTTACCGGTCAGACCATGGCCGAGAATCTGGCTGCCATTGCCCCGCCGGACCCTGACGGCAAGGTGTTGCGAGCGCTGGACAACCCGATCCACCCGACCGGGGGGATCACCATCCTCCGCGGATCACTTGCGCCTGAGGGTGCGGTGGTCAAGACGGCCGGTTTCGACTCCGACGTGTTCGAAGGCACCGCAAGGGTTTTCGACGGCGAGCGAGCCGCCCTGGACGCTCTTGAGGACGGCACCATCACCAAGGGCGACGTCGTGGTGATCCGCTATGAAGGCCCCAAGGGTGGCCCCGGGATGCGCGAGATGCTCGCCATAACCGGCGCCATCAAAGGCGCCGGGCTCGGCAAAGACGTTCTGCTGCTTACCGATGGCCGGTTCTCCGGCGGAACGACCGGCCTGTGTGTGGGTCACATCGCGCCGGAGGCGGTCGACGCGGGGCCGATCGCATTTCTGTGCGACGGCGACCGGATCCGCCTGGACGTCGCCAGTCGCACACTCGACGTGCTGACCGACTCGGCTGAATTCGCAGCTCGGCAAAAGGATTTCACTCCTCCGCCACCGCGTTACAAGACCGGCGTACTCGCCAAGTATGTCAAACTGGTCAGCTCAGCCGCGATCGGCGCGGTCTGCGGCTAACCCGGCGGGACGCTACCGGACCAACGCGAGCGCAAAGCCGTCCCAGTGCTTGGCGCCGACCGTCTGGATCACCGATGTGTCCAGTTGCGGATGCCGGCCCATCATCTGCAGCGTCTCGCGCGTTGCCCGGACCCTGGGGTCGTCGGACTCGGGCTCCAGGATCTTGCCATCGCGGACGACGTTGTCCACCACAATGACTGAGCCTGTCCGGGTCAGCCTGATCGCCCACTGAACGTACTCGACGTAGTTCTCCTTGTCGGCGTCGATGAAGACCAGATCGAACGGATCGCCGGTGATTGTCGGCAAGGTCTCCAGTGCAGCCCCGACGATTATCTGTACCCGATCGCCGACACCGGCGCGATCCAGGTTGGCTCTCGCGACGTCGGCGTGCCTGGGCTCGTATTCCAGCGTCACCACGCGCCCGTCGGGGCCCGCGCCGCGCGCCAGCCAGATGGTGCTGAAGCCGCCCAGTGTGCCGATCTCGAGGATATTGTGCGCGTTGGCTGCGCGGGTCAGCAGCGACAGGAACTTGCCCTGCTGCGCCGAGACGGCGATGTGGGGGAGTCCGGCGGCGTCACTGGCATCCAACGCCGCGGACAGGACCGGATCATCGTCGATCACCGTGCTGTCCAGGAATGCGTCGACGTCTTTCGGGTTGGGTGTCTGCGGCATGAACCAACGGTAGCGCCGTTCAACGGGCCGCTGCGGCCGCCTTCGCCGCTATTACCAGCGGAGTTGGGGGTTGTTACTCAGGCCGCCGGTGCCCCCGTCGCCCCGCAGGAGTCCGCCGGCCCCATTGCTGGCGTTGAGCAAACCTTGCTGCCCGGGTTGCCACGAACTGCCTACCGCCTTGGCGTTGGCGGCCTCGGCGTTGGCGTACGCGCTGGCGCCCGCAGTAATGTTTTGCACAAACTCCTGGTGGAACGCTTCGAGTTGAGCGCTAAGGCTCTGGTAGTCGTGCGCGTGCGCGCCGAACAGCTGCGCAACGCCCAGCGACACGTCGTCAGCGCCCGCGGCCACCAGTCCGGTCGTCGGGAATGCCGCGGCCGCGTTGGCTTGGCTGATTGTCGAACCGATGTTGTCCAGATCGCCGGCGGCAGCCGCCACAGCGTCCGGAATTCCGAACAGATTCGACATCGCCACCTCCTGCCCGAGCAACGCAACTCCGCGCTTGCCCAGCTCGGCTGGTTGGTGAGCGCGATAATAATCACATCGTATCGCGGTCCGAGTGGCACACCTAGAAGTCCGCGAATATCCGATCGTAAGCTAACGATCCTGCCGTCCCGGGCCGGGGTCGGTCCGTTGTGGCCGCCGCTGTTCCGGCAACGAGGTTTAGGGGCCCTCCTGAGCGCCCGGAATGCCGTTGCGGACGACAAATTCCCGCGCCTTGACCAGGAATTCCAGCTGGTCACCGACTTGGCGCAGCGGGTCGGCGCTGCGCGCCGATCGGCACAGCACGATGGCGCCTTCCAGTGCGGCGATCGACGTCACCGCCAGCGACGCGGCACCGGCATCGTCGAGCCCGTCGTTGACGAACGCCCGAGTCAATGCGGCACACCAGCGGCCCAAGATGACGCCGGCCTCGGTGGAAAGCTTGAGATCATCGTCGTCCGACCCGATCGCCGCTGCCACCACGGGGCAGCCCGCGCTGTATTGGCCGTCGCTCAGCTGACGAACCCAGAACTCGACGAACTCCTGAAGCAGGGCCTTGGCGCCCCAGCCGGCAGCGTCGTCAATCATGGCGGTGATCGAGTCGCCGGAGTAACGCAGCGCCTCGGTCAGAATCTGATTGCGCCCGTCGGGAAAGTGGTAGTACACGGAGCCTCGTGGCGCGCCGCTGCGTGCCAGCACCTCATCGATGGTGACACCGGCCGCTCCGCGCTCGCGCATCACTTCAGCGGCGCTGACCAGCATTTTCTTGCGAGTGTCACCGCGCTTTGTGGGAG
The DNA here is from genome assembly GCA_963762625.1 of uncultured Actinomycetota bacterium. GTDB lineage: Bacteria > Actinomycetota > Actinomycetes > Mycobacteriales > Mycobacteriaceae > Mycobacterium. The sequence continues at coordinate 809,014 of CAVXLB010000003.1, read as the reverse complement.
CAGGTTCCCGCGTCTTGCGCGCCTGGTCGATGCCAGTCGGCACCGTCATGCGGCAGGTGAGTTCCGTAGTACCGGCCAGTGCATATTGCGCGCGCTGAGCCGGAACGGCCGGCGCAAGTGGGGTATTTCGCGGGTGAAGTGATAGCCGGCGATGTTGAGTTCGATGATCCACATGCTTCTCTCCCGGCTTGCGTTGCGCTCATGTGCCGTGGCCACGACCCATGATTATGGATATCAGCATAGGAAGGATCGACCGGACGAGCAACTTTTGTGGGCTAAGTAACTCTTTGACCAGAGACGATGATATGAGGCGTGCTGTCAAGGGTCTCGTTCACTGGAAGCGGATGAGTATTTTATATGGTCTATAGCATAATCGCTGAGCGCAAAGCACGCCACATTCGAACGCTCGACACGAGCGTGACACTGCAGTCCCATTCGGCCTCGAGCGTGACTGCGGCGTCACGCTCGAGGCGACAGGCGGGCCTAAGCGTCGATGGTGTACCCCATCGGCATCAGCACGCTCTTTTGCTGGGTGAAATGCTCGACTCCTTCTGGCCCGTTCTCGCGTCCGATGCCGGAGTTCTTGTAGCCGCCGAACGGGCAGCAGGGGTCAAAGGCGTACCAGTTGATCGCATACGTCCCGGTGCGGATCCGCTCAGAGATCTCGATGCCGCGCGGCACGTTGGTGGTCCACACGCTGCCGGCCAAGCCGTACGCCGAATCGTTCGCGATCTTGATCGCGTCCTCTTCGGTGTCGAACGGGATGATGCTCAGCACCGGCCCGAAGATCTCCTCCTGGGCGATCGTCATCTTGTTGTCGACGTCGGCGAACACCGTGGGTTGCACGAAGAAGCCGTTGTCCAGGCCTTCGGGGCGGCCACCGCCGCACACCAGTCGCGCACCTTCTTCAATGCCCTTGGCGATGTAGCCCTCGACCCGGGCCCGCTGCTTCTCCGAGATCAGCGACCCGATCTGGGCGCCGGGGTCGGATGGCGGCCCGACCGGCAGTGCCTGCACGAAAGCGCTTACCGCGTCCACGATTTCGTCGTACCGCGAGCGTGGCGCCAGGATACGAGTCTGGCCCACACAGGCCTGCCCGGTGTTCATGATCCCGGAAAACACCAGCATCGGAACCGCGGAGGCCAGGTCGACGTCCTCGAGGAGGATGGCGGCCGATTTGCCGCCGAGCTCAAGGGTGCAGGGCTTGAGCAGGTCGGCGGCGCGTTTGCCGATTTCCTTGCCGACACCCGAGCTACCGGTGAACGTGAACAGATCGACATCGGGATTCGAGGTCAGCGCCTGGCCGGTCTCGATCCCGCCGGGCACCACGGACAGCACCCCTTCGGGCAGGCCGGCCTCGGTAAATATTTCCGCCAAAGCGTTTGTGGTCAAAGGGGTTTCGGCGGCCGGCTTGAGCACCACCGTGCAGCCGGCCAACAACGCCGGGCCCAGCTTATTTACGGCCAGGAACAGCGGCACGTTCCATGCCACGATGGCACCCACCACGCCGATCGGCTCGCGGTGGACGATGGTCTGCCCGTAGGAGCCGTTACGGATCTCGCGCCACCGAACCTGATCGACGGCGGGACCGGCGAAGAAGTTCATCGCTCCCATCGACCCCATCCAGTGCATCGTCTCGATGGTCATCGCCGGCTGTCCGGTCTCGGCGGCGAGCAGCGCGCTGAGCAGTTCCTTGCGCTCCTCCATCAGCTTGACGACGTTGGCGATGACGGCCGCGCGGTCCTTTGGCGCCGTCGTGGGCCAGGGGCCGTTGTCGAATGCGTCGCGGGCTGCGGCAACCGCGGCGTCGACGTCGGCGGCTGCTGCCAGCGGCACCTTGCCGACATACTCGCCGGTGGCCGGACAGTGCACCTCGATGACATCGGAGGTGGACGGTTCGACCCATCGTCCGCCGATGAATAGCTTGTCGTATTCGGTCTTCTTGTCGTATTCGGTCTTGACGTCGGTCACCTGCGCCGCTCCTCCTGATCGCTCCGCACTGCATCGTCGCCGGCGGTCTCAGCGCCAGACTACCGAAGCCGAAAGCAAATTAGAACATGTTCTATTACTGCGGTTGGAGTACCAGCACGAGATTGCTCACCAGGAACTCGCGCAGCACTGGCACCGACGTCAACCACCACGCCCATCGAGGGTGGTAGCGCGGAAATGCGGATATCGCTGCCCCGGTACTGGCTGCCCAGGTTAGGCCGTCGGCGACGGACACCGCGAACAACGACGACCCGTAGTTGTTTTTTGCCGGATGACCGTGTTTGCGGGCATACCGCGCCGCGGCGCGGGCACCGCCCAGGTAATGGGTCAGGCCCATCTCGTGCCCACCGAACGGGCCCAGCCAGACGGTGTAGGACAGCACCACCAGGCCGCCCGGTTTGGTGACCCGCAGCATCTCGGCGCCGAGTTGCCATGGCCGCGGCACGTGTTCGGCGACATTGGACGACAAGCAGATGTCCAGGGAGTCATCGGCGAACGGCAGCGCCATGCCTGAGGCTCGCACGAACGTGTCCTCGATCGCTTTAGTCGCGGCCGGTCCGGCAGCGTGCATCTCGCTGGAATCCGGTTCGACTCCGATGTAGCGGACACCGACATCGGCGAATGCCGCCGCGAAGTATCCTGGGCCGCCGCCGACGTCGAGCAAGGTGCGGCCGATCGGCGGCTCTCCGTGCGAGGCCTGCCACAGGTCGCTGACCATCGCCGCGGTGTCGGCCGCCAGTGTCCCGTAGAACCGTGCCGGGTCTGCCTGCTCGTAGCGGAATTCTGACAGCAGCCGCAGCGAGCGGGCTAGCGTTGCCCGCCGCCCGAAGACATCCGTGCCGCCCACATCGGACAACCCTACGGTTGACGACCGTTAGGCTGGCGGTCGATGTCTGGTCTGCGCTCCGTGCTGCTGCTGTGCTGGCGCGATACCGGGCACCCGCAGGGCGGCGGCAGCGAGACTTACTTGCAGCGCGTCGGCGCCCACCTGGCCGGGTCGGGCATTGAGGTCACGTTGCGCACCGCCCGCTATCCCGGTGCGCCTCGACGTGAAGTGGTCGACGGCGTGCGAATCAGCCGTGCGGGCGGGCGCTACTCCGTTTACGTCTGGGCGATGCTGGCGATGGCCGCGGCGCGGTTCGGGCTCGGACCGCTGCGGCGGGTTCGGCCCGACGTGGTCGTTGATACGCAAAACGGTCTGCCTTTTCTGGCCCGGCTGGTGTATGGCCGCCGGGTGCTGCTGCTGGTGCACCATTGCCATCGCGAGCAGTGGCCGGTGGCCGGCCCGCTCCTCGGTCGGCTCGGTTGGTATATCGAGTCGAGGTTGTCGCCCCGGCTGAACCGGCGCAACCAGTACGTGACGGTGTCGCTGCCATCGGCCCGCGATCTGGTTGCCCTCGGAGTGGACGACCAGCGGATCGCGTTGGTCCGCAATGGTCTCGACGAGGCGCCGCCGCAATCGTTGTCCGGTTCCCGCGCCGCGACCCCGCGGGTGGTGGTGTTGTCCCGGCTGGTCCCGCATAAGCAGATCGAACATGCATTGGAAACACTCGCGGAGCTGCGGGCGCGGGTACCTGCTCTGCACCTGGACATCGTCGGCGGCGGATGGTGGCGGCAGCGCCTCGTCCAGCATGTGCAACGGCTCGGCATTTCCGAGGCGGTCACCTTCCACGGCCATGTCGACGATGTGACCAAACACCATGTGCTGCAAAGCTCGTGGGTTCACGTGCTGCCCTCGCGCAAAGAGGGATGGGGACTGGCCGTTGTTGAGGCAGCCCAGCATGCGGTGCCCACCATCGGTTACCGAGCCTCGGGTGGGCTGTCCGACTCGATCGTCGACGGCGTAACCGGGATTTTGGTGGACAGCCGCGCCGAGCTGGTGGATCGCCTCGAGCGACTGCTGTCCGATCCGGTCCTGCGTCATCAACTCGGCGCCAAGGCCCAGGCGCGCACCGCCGAGTTCTCCTGGGCGCAGAGCGCCGATGCGATGCGCGCGGTGCTGGAAGCGGTTCAAGCCGGCGACTTAGTCAGCGGTTTGGTCGGCGGCCTGATCAGCGACCCGGTCTGAGCCCGCTCGTCGCGCTCCGCTGAGCACTGCCCCGACGGCGCCCACGATCAGCATTGCCAGCCACGCCAGATGTGCGAGCATGGTCGCGCGCCGGCCGTCAAGGCTGGCGCCGACGGTCTGGCCACCGGCCCGGTACAGCGCGAACTCGTTGTCACGGTAGACCGGCGTCATCGCGTCCAGTGTGCGTGCGGCCGCACCCATGTCACCGGCACTGTCCGATTCGACGACCAGCCACTTCACGCCGGCCGGGGTCAAGGCGGATGGATCCGGTCCGGCCAGCAGCAAGTCCTGCACCGCTCGGGCCCGATTACCCTCCCCGGGGATGGTCACCCCCGAAATAACCAGGTCACCGGTGGTCAGTACGTCGGCGCGCACCCAGCGAGGCAGCGGATCGAGTACCGGCGCCCGACCCGACCACGAGAAGCGTCGCATCGTGCCGGCGGGCAGAACCGCGACGGTTCCCGGTTGATCGTTGATCGCCGCTGCCACGGCAGCCCACCCAGGCGGGTAGCGCACCGGCTGAACCTTGCCCCCGACGCCCCAGGCCAGGTCGGGAAGCGCCAGGAGCAGCGCGAGGCAGCAGGCCAACGTCGTCACGAGGGGCCTGAGCCATCGCCGCAGCATTACCACCGCGCCCGCGCCGGCCAGCGTGTATCCCGGCACAGCCAGCGCCACCCACTTCTGCCCGTCGCGCAGCACCCCGAGCCCGGGCGCGGCGTCGACAACTGCGCCCAGCACGCGTAGGCCGGGGTCGGTTGCCAGCGCCGCCGGTATCACCACGGCCACCGCCGCCAGCACCAACAGCGGCACCGCTGCTTGGCGACGCACCGCAGTCGGCAGTCCGGCCACCACCACACCCAGCAAAACGACGGCCGACGACACCGCGAAAAGCGTTGTTCGCGAAACGGGTACAGCCTCGCCATTCCAGATTCCGCCGAGGCTGGCCAGGCTGCCGAGCGTGCCGAGACCAGGCTCGGCGCGCGGCGCGAACGCGTTGACCCCGAGCGTGTTCGCCGGCGTGTGGCTCGACAACGACGAGCTCATCACCGATGCCGCCAGCCAGGGCAACGCCGCCACCAGTGCAGCGACCAATGTTATTGCGGCGCATAGCCAGCGCGGCCACCCCGTGCCGGGCGCGGCCACGCAGACCAGCGCCACCGTTGCGGCGAGTAGCAGCCCGGTCGGCGTCAGCCCCGCCAACGCGATCCAGAAGGCCATGCCGTACAGGCCGGACCAGCCGGGCCGGCCAGCCGTGTCGGGAGACCGCAGCGTCAGCATTGCCGCGGCAACCCACGGCAGGCAGCCGTAGCCGACCAAAAGGCTCCAATGACCCTGCAGGAGCCGTTCAGCGACATAGGGATTCCAGATCGCCAGGGTGATCGCGACGAACTGGCCACCCACACCGGCTGAGGGGAGTGCTGTCGCGACCAGTCGGGCCGCACCCCATCCCGCCAGCCACAAGCCCAACACGAGCAGTGCCCGCACCACGATGCCGCCGTCGACCACATGCGAGGCCAGCGCCACCGCGAAATCCTGCGGCGTCGCCCGCGGCGCCGCCGTCAATCCCAAGGCGGTGTCGGACAAATACGAACGTGGCGTGGACACTGCGTCGCGAAGCAACAGATAACCCGGCTGCAGCAGCGGCGCGACCACCAGTAGCGCCAGCAGCAGCGCGTACACCGGCTGGGAAAAGTGCCGAGCCCTGCGACGTGCTTCGGTCACCCTCGGACCAGCCGCGTTAAGTCCGTTCGAGTGGGCCGGGGCTGGCCGGACCCGGAATGGGCGGGTCAGCAGGTCCCGAATCCGGCGGCTCACCGGTTAGCTGGGGCGGATCGGTTCCGCTCGGTTCCTCGTGCAGATCGGGCCGGTGCGCGGGCAACTTCTCGGTCTCGGCTTCCGCGCCGGGCACCCGTTCCGCGGGTCTGGCGTGGTCGAAGTATTCCTCGTCGCCCCGATCCAGGCCGGGGTCGGTCAGCGCGCTCTCGGTCCGCAGGCTGAACGCGGCGAGCACGCCGCCGCCGATCAGCGCGATCAAGCCGACCGCGGTGAAGGTGATCGGCAGTACCCGCGTCCACAGCGACAGCCGGTCGCGCTCGTCGCGGGCCGAGTTGACCTGCGATTGGATGGTGTCCTCGGTGGAGGTGACTTTGTACTCGGCCAGAGTTGCCTCCGGCTTGAGCTGATCGCGGGCGAAGTAGTGGTTGGCGTGCTCGTATTCCTTGACGATGGTGCCCGACACCGGATCTACCCAGAAGGTCCGCTGTGCGGCGTAGTAGCGGGTCATGGTGATCTGCTCGTTCGGATCGCCGCCCTGCACGTTCCACATCGCCGCCGACGCGGTGACTTTGCCGTCCTCATTGCCGGCGTACCGCGACAGGTACTTGACGGGCGTCTCCAGCTTGCCGTCGGCGCTGTAACCGATGTTCTGGGTGAACCGGTACGTGGTCAATCCGTTGACGTCTTGTTGGCCCTCGTAGTTGGCGGGAAACGCCTTCTGTGCGATCGGATCGAAATAGGGGTACGTCTTCTTATCGGTGCGCAACGGGAACCGGTAGGACAGGCCCTCGTGTCGCAGCGGACTGTTGGTGGGCGGGTTCTCGTCGGTGATTGTGCGGGGGTTCTGCACCGAACCGCCGGTGCGGGTGTCGTCCGAAACAGCCATCGCTGTTGTGCGGTTGAGGGTGACGGTGTCAACGATCGCCAGCAGCAGTCCATTGTCTTTTTGCTTATCGGTGCGCCGGACCGTGGAGCCGACCTGCACCGTGACCACGTCGGCGTTGGCGGGTGACTCGACGCTGAGCTGCTCCTGGGACACCAGCGGGACGTTCTGGTTGATGACGAAGTGGTCGGCGGACAACGAGGCCGGGTCGAGGGCGGTTCCGCTTCCGTCACTGATCAACGTGGAGTCGATATCGAGCGGGATCTTGGTGATCCGACTGCTGGTGTAGGTCGACAGTAGCAGCGCGGCGATCAGCAGGGCGGCCCCGAGTCCGATGATTCCGCATGCGGCGAACCGCAACATGACTGCTCGGTTCACGTTGCTGTGCCCTCCTAATGGTGCCCGGTGGTTTCCTGGACTCGTCGGCCGCGACCCGCTCCAGCCCGACCAAGCAGCGAGGCGAACCCGTTCGACCCTAACAGCAGCATGTAAGGCCCAAGCGGACGAACCTGCTGCCCGTTTGCCCGGGTGACCCGGGCGTACCCGATTCTCCCTTAACGCGATCAGAGGCAGACTGTGATCGTGACCGATGGCCAGCAGGTGGGCGGGATCCGCAGCTTCTTGCCCGCTGTGGAGGGCATGCGCGCATGCGCGGCCGTCGGCGTGGTCATCACCCACGTCGCCTTTCAGACCGGGCACACCAGCGGTATCCCCGGCCGACTGTTCGGCCGCTTCGATCTGGCCGTGGCGGTATTTTTCGCGCTGTCTGGGTTCCTGTTGTGGCGCGGACACGCTGCGTCGGCGAGGGATCTGCGCCCCCGCCCCCGCACGGGCCACTATCTGCGGTCGAGGGTTGTCCGCATCATGCCGGCGTACCTGGTGGCGGTGGTGATCATTCTGTCCCTGCTGCCCGACGCGGATCACGCCAACCTCACCGTGTGGCTGGCGAACCTGACGCTCACCCAGATCTATGTGCCGCTCACCTTGACCGGCGGCCTGACCCAGATGTGGAGCCTTTCGGTCGAGGTCAGCTTTTATCTGGCGTTGCCGATCCTGGCGTTGTTGGCCCGCCGTATTCCGGTCAGCGCTCGCGTGCCGGCGATCGCGGCCTTGGCGGCTCTGAGTTGGGCCTGGGGCTGGGCCCCTTGGCAATCTGGGCACTCCGGCTCGGGAATCAACCCGTTGAACTGGCCGCCGGCGTTTTTCTCCTGGTTCGCCGCGGGTATGTTGCTGGCGGAGTGGGCCTATTGCCGGATCGGGTTCCCGCACCGGTTGGCGCGCCGGCGCGTCCTGATGGCTGTGGTGGCGGCGCTGGCCTTCTTGGTGGCGGCTTCGCCGCTGGCGGGTCCGGAGGGGCTGGTTCCGGGCACGGCCACGCAATTCGCGGTGAAGACGGCGGCGGGCTCGCTGGTGGCGTTCGCACTGGTCGCCCCCTTGGTGCTGGACCGGCCCGACACCCCGCACCGACTGCTGGGCACTGGCGTCATGGTGACCCTGGGGCGTTGGTCCTACGGGCTGTTCGTGTGGCATCTGGCCGCGCTGGCGATGGTGTTCCCGGTGATCGGCACGTTCCCATTCACCGGCCGGATGCCAACGGTGTTGGTGTTGACGCTGATCTTCGGTTTCGCGATCGCGGCCGTGAGTTACGCCCTGGTCGAGGCGCCCTGCCGGGAGGCGTTGCGGCGCTGGGAGAAACGCGGGCTTCAAAAGGGCAGCGCGGCCGACTCGGCGCCGCCCGTCACTGATCTCGAGGCGGACGCAATCGCGCCATGATCTCGGCGCGCACGGCTGAGCGCCGCGCCTTGCCGGCGTCGTCGCGCAGGGCAGCGCCGACGAATTCAATGAATTCCAGGGTGGGCGGCACCTTGTACGACTCGATGTGTTCGCGAAGGAACTCCTGCACACCCGCAGCGTCCAAAGTCGACCCGTCCGACGTGTGCACCAGCGCGTACGGCACCTGACCCAGATCACCCGAGTTCGGGTCAGGCACGCCGACAACCAGACACGACAGCACTTCCGGGTGCGCGGACAGCGCATTCTCAATTTCGGCGGGGTAGACGTTGCGGCCGCCGACGGTGAACATGTCGACCCGGCGGTCGGACAGGTACAGGAACCCGTCGGCGTCGAAGTAGCCCAAGTCGCCCAGCGAGTCCCAGCCGTCGCGGCTTTTCGCCGTGACGCCGATGTAGCGGTAGGTCGGCGCGCTGCCCGGGCTGGGCCGCATGTAGATCTCGCCCTCCACGCCGGGCGGACAGGGGTTGCCGTTGTCGTCGAGGACCTTCATCTCACCGGTGACCACCACGCCGACCGATCCCGGATGGGTCAGCCACTGGCTTCCTGAGATGAACGTCATCGCCTGCAATTCGGTGCCGCCGTACAACTCCCAAACCACTTCGGGTCCCAGCAGGTCGATCCATGCCTGCTTGATGGCCGGTGGGCACGGCGCGCCGACGTGCCAGAACCGCCGGATCGATGACAGGTCGTAGGAATCGGGATCGGCACGGTAGACCGGCAGCACCCTCTGCATGATCGTCGGGACCGTTGTCAGGAGTGTCACTCGATGTTGCGTGATCGCCCGCAGGAATTCGTTCGGGTCGAACCGGCTCATCAGCACCAAATGATGGCCCATCAGCAAAGCGATTGTGGCGGTGGTCATCCCGGTGTTGTGACTTCAGTGGCACCGGCACCAAGACGGTATCGCCCTCCTGCGCGCCCAGGGCGTATCCCATCGTCGACGGCACCCGGCTGTCGCCGCCGACTTCGATCAGCTTGGGTCGCCCGGTGCTGCCGCCCGACGCCATCGACTTCCAGCATGGCGACACCGCCTCCGGTAGCGGGCCATCCGACAATGCGGTTCCGGACGAAACCTGCCGGGACACAGGGTATTCCCGGGTGCTCGCGGCCCACGAGCAGCGCGCGTGGCCGCAGGTCCAACAGACCCTCGAACTCCGCTGCGGGCAGCCGCGGTGGCAGCGGCTGCGGCACCGCGCCCAACTTCCAGCAGGCCACCGCAGCCTGTATCCACTCCACGGAGTTGGGCAGCGCGATGGTCACGTAGTCGCCGACGCCCACGCCGCGCTTCGACTATGCGCGGGCAAGCCGGTTGGTCGAGGAGTCCAATTCGCCGCGGGTGATCGTGTGTCCGTCGCAGCTCACCGCCGGCTCGTCGGGGGCGAGTGCAGCCAGCGCCGAAAGCTGGGTGCCGATCGGCGGGACCGGCTCACCTCATAGCTGCCCTGTCGTTCGAAGATCCGGCGCGGGTTATCGACCAGCATGGTGTGCAGCTGCTCGTCGGTGACACCACGCTCTTTCAAGGCGGGAATCACGTCGTTGTGGATGTGCAGGTAGTGCCAATTCGGCGTCACCACCGGCACCAGTTCCTCGGGCAGTGCGTCGAAGTAGCAGCTGGCATCGTGCGAGAGCACCATCTTGTCGGCGTGCCCGCGCTCGCACATTTTCGCCACGGTGTTCACCCGGTCCTCGAACGGCAGGATCACGTCGATGCCGAACCGGTCCATCCCGAGGTAGGAGCCAGCGGCGATGAGCTCCTCCAGATAACCGATGTCGGTGCTGTCGCCGGAGTGGCCGATGATCACCCGGCTCAGATCGACGCCCTCTTCTGCGAAGATGCGCTGCTGCTCGAGGCCGCGTTGCGATCCCGCGTGGGTGTGGGTGGAGATCGGCACCCCGGTGCGCTTGTGCGCCTGCGCGACGGCACGCAACACCCGCTCGACGCCGGGGGTGATGCCGGGCTCGTCGGTGGCGCACTTGAGGATGCCCGCCTTGATGCCGGTGTCGGCGATACCCTGCTCGATGTCACGAACGAACATGTCAGTCATGATCTCCGGACCGCCGAGCTGTCCGCCCGGGCCCTCGTAATGGAACCGGTACGGTAAGTCGTTGTAAGTGTAAAGCCCGGTCGCGACAACGATATTGAGCCCGGTGGCCGCCGCGACGCGGGCGATGCGCGGGATGTAGCGACCCAACCCGATCACCGTGAGATCGACGATGGTGTCCACACCGCGGGCCTTGAGCTCGTTGAGCCGGGTGATGGCGTCGGCGACTCGCTGTTCCTCGTCGCCCCAGGCTTCCGGGTAATTCAGCGCGATCTCGGTGGTCATGACGAATACGTGCTCGTGCATGAGTGTGACGCCAAGCTCGGTGGTATCGATATGTCCGCGTGCGGTGCTTAGTTCTGACACGAAGCTGATGCTAAGTCGCCGAGGCGGTTCACCAACAGGGGCGTTTGCAGTACGGTCCCCTCATGTTGCTCAATCCCAATCGCCTGCAACGCAAATATCCAGACAGTCGCTCCGGGGAGATCATGGCCGCGACGGTGGAGTTCTTCGAGTCCCGCGGCAAAGCGCGGCTCAAGCAGGACGACCACGAACGGGCCTGGTACACCGACTTCCTCGATTTCATCGCCAGGGAACGCATCTTCGCCTCGCTGCTGACGCCCGCCGAGTACGGCGCTGCCGACTGCCGCTGGGATACCTACCGGATCAGCGAATTCGCCGAGATCATCGGCTTCTACGGGCTGAGCTACTGGTACCCGTTCCAGGTGACCGCGCTGGGCCTGGGCCCGATCTGGATGAGCGACAACGAGGACGCCAAACGCAAGGCCGCCGCCCAGCTCGAACAGGGCGAGGTGTTCGCGTTCGGCCTGTCCGAGCGGACCCACGGCGCCGACGTGTACCAGACCGACATGATCCTGACGCCCTCCGAACACGGCTGGACCGCAAACGGCGAGAAGTACTACATCGGCAACGCCAACGTCGCCCGGATGGTCTCCACGTTCGGCAAGATCGACCAGACCCCAGAAGAGGGAGAGTACGTCTTCTTTGCCGCCGACTCGCATGACGACCGCTACGACCTGATCAAGAACGTGGTGAACTCGCAGAATTACGTCGCCAATTACGCGCTGCGCGACTACCCGGTCACCGAGGCCGACCTGCTGCACCGCGGCCCCGACGCGTTCCACGCCGCCCTCAATACCGTCAACGTCTGCAAGTACAACCTGGGCTGGGGCGCAGTCGGCATGTGCACCCACGCCATGTACGAGGCGGTTACCCACGCGGCCAATCGGCACCTGTACGGGACCGTCGTCACCGACTTCAGCCACGTGCGCCGGCTGCTCACCGACGCCTACGCGCGACTGGTCGCGATGCGGCTGGTCTGCACCCGTGCGTCGGACTACATGCGCAGCGCTTCCGCCGACGACCGTCGCTATCTGCTCTATAGCCCGCTCACCAAGGCAAAGGTCACCGGCGAGGGCGAGCGCGTCATCACCGCTCTATGGGACGTCATCGCCGCCAAGGGTGTGGAAAAGGACACCTTCTTCGAGACCGTCGCCCGCGAGATCGGGCTGCTGCCCAGGCTGGAAGGCACGGTCCACATCAACATCGGACTGCTGGGCAAGTTCATGCCCAATTATCTGTTCGCCCCCGATGCCGCGCTGCCGCTGATCGGCCGCCGTGACGACGCGGCCGACGACACATTCCTGTTCGCCCAGGGTCCGACCGGCGGACTGGCCAAGGTGCGATTCCACGACTGGCGCGCGCCGTTCGACAGCCACTCTCACTTGCCCAACGTCGCGCTGCTGCGCGAGCAGATCGACGTGCTCACCGACATGCTGGCCAGCGCGACCCCGGATGCGGCCCAACAGAAGGATATCGACTTCGCCTTCGGTGTCGGCCAGTTGTTCGCGACGGTGCCCTACGCCCAGCTCATTCTGGAGGAGGCATCGCTTGCCGGTGTCGACGAGACATTGATCGACGAGATCTTCGGCCTGCTCGTCCGGGATTTCAACAGTTATGCCGTCGAGCTGAACGACAAGGCCGCCACCACCGACGAGCAGGCCACGTTTGCGATGCGGATGATCCGCCGTCCGGTGCACGACCCTGCGCGCTACGAGCGGGTCTGGAAGCAATACGTCCTACCGCTCAACGGCGCCTACCAGATGCGCCCGTAAACCGGCGGTCCACCTGCGCCGAACGTGACGCTGCAGTCAGCCTCGGCGTCCAGCGTGACTGCAGCGTCACGTTCGACCGGGCTAGGGGCTCGCGCAGGAACCGCTATCCCACCCAGACCGTTTTCGCGTTGCAAAACGCGCGAATCCCGTGGCCGGCGAGCTCGCGGCCGTAGCCCGATCGTTTGACGCCCCCGAAACCCAGCTCCGGGTAGGACACCGTCATCCCGTTGATGAAGACCTGGCCGGCCTCGATGTCGTCGATGAAACGTTGCTGCTCGGCCTCGTCGTTGGTCCAGGCGTTGGACCCCAGCCCGAAGGTCGTGGCGTTGGCGATCTCGATGGCCTCGTCGATGCCCGAGGCTCGATACATCGAGGCCACCGGGCCGAAGACCTCTTCGGTGTAGAGCGCCATGTCCTTGGTGATGTCGGTGACCACCGTCGGCGGGTAGAACCACCCCGGCCGGTCCGGAGTGTTGCCGCCGCACTGGATCTTGGCGCCCGCAGCGGCGGCGTCGTCGACCTGCTTCGCGATTTCATCGCGGCCCGACTCGGTGGCCAGCGGACCCACGTCGGTGTCCGGGTCGGTCGGATCGCCGACTTTCAGGGCCTGCATCCGCTCGACGAACTTGTCGACGAAGGAGTCGTAGATGTCGGTGTGGACGATGAACCGCTTGGCGGCGATGCAGGACTGGCCGTTGTTCTGCACCCGGCCGGTGACCGCGGTCTTGACGGCCTCGTCGAGGTCCACGGACGGCATCACGATGAACGGGTCGCTCCCGCCGAGCTCCAGTACGGTCGGTTTGATCTCGTCGCCGCAGATGGCGGCGACTGATTGGCCGGCCGGTTCGCTGCCGGTGAGGGTGGCCGCCGCCACACGCGGATCACGCAGGATGCGCTCGACGACGCTGGCCGAAACGAGCAGCGTCTGGAAGCAACCTTCCGGGAAGCCGCCGCGGGAAATGACGTCGGAGAGATATAGCGCCGACTGCGGCACGTTGGACGCGTGCTTGAGGATGCCGACGTTGCCTGCCATCAAAGCCGGCGCGGCGAACCGCACGGCCTGCCAGAGCGGGAAGTTCCACGGCATCACCGCCAGGACCACCCCGAGCGGCTGGTAGCGGATGTATGCCTGCTTCGCCCCGACCTTGCCCGCGTCGGCGGGCTCGTCGGCCAGCAGCTTCTCGGCGTACTGAGCGTAGTAACGAAAACCCTTGGCACACTTGAGCGCTTCGGCCTTGGCCGATTTCAGGGTTTTGCCCATCTCGAGGGTCATCATGGCGGCGGTTTCGTCGGCCTCCTTTTCCAGGAGGTCGGCGGTCGCGTTGGCCCATTCGGAGCGCTGGGCGAAGGTGGTGTTGTGCCGATAGTCCAGGAACCGTTCGTGGGCACGCGCGATGGCGGCGTCGACTTCATCGGCTGTTGCAGGCGTGAAGGTCTTTACTGTCTCGCCGGTGGCCGGGTTGATGGTGGCGATGGGCACGCTGACATCCTTCGTTGAGTGGGTTAGTGAACGCTCCGCTATCCAGCCTGCCACTATCGTGGCCGACAGGGAGGTCCCGTATGAGTACAACGGCCCAGCTGATGGTGAAGTGCCTGGAAAACGAGGGCGTTTCAGTAGTCTTCGGGATACCTGGCGAGGAGAACATCCGCTTCGTGCAGGCGCTGGCCGCCTCGCGTATCCGCTACGTACTGACCCGGCACGAGCAGGCGGCGGCGTTCATGGCTGAGATGTACGGCCGCGTTACCGGCCGGGCGGCAGTGGTATCGGCCACGTTGGGTCCGGGCGCGATCAACATGCAGCTCGGCGTCGCCGACGCCACCACTAACAGCACTCCGATGGTGGCGATCTCCGCGCAGGTCGGCCAGGACCGCGAGTACAAAGAGTCGCACCAGTACGTCGATCTGGTTTCGATGTTCGCCCCGGTCACCCGGTGGGCCGCCGGGGTACCGACCGCGCATGCCATACCGGAGATGTTCCGCAAGGCGTTCAAGCTCGCCGAGACCGAACGCCCGGCCGCGGTCTACCTCGCGGTGCCCGAACACCTGGATGCCGACGAAGCCGACTACGACCTGACGCCGTTGCCGCGCAACGTGGTCCACGCCGAGGCACCGGCGGCCGGTCAGGTCACCCGCGCAGTCGACATCCTGCGCAACGCCCAACGACCGGTGGTGCTGGCCGGGCATGGCGCCGCCCGCGGCGACGCCACCGCAGCCCTGGTGCGGTTCTCCGACCAATTCGGGATCGGCGTGGCCAACACCTTCCACGGCAAGGGCGTCATGCCTGACGACCACCCCAATAGCATCGGGACCCTCGGCTTCATGCGACACGACTACGTGAATTTCGGGTTCGACAACGCCGATGTCGTCATCGCGGTCGGCTACGAGCTACAGGAGTTCGACCCGATCCGGATCAACCCGAAGGCCGACAAGAAGATCATCCATATTCATCGGTTCCCGGCCGAGGTCGACATGCACTACTCAGTGGACGTCGGCATCATCGGCGACATCAGCGCGTCTTTGAACGAGCTCCGGCACGCGCTCACAGAAGCGCTGGCCGGGCACCACTTCGACCACTGTGACGACGTGCCAGGGTCCGGTCTGCTTGCTGAGGAATTCGCCCGGGGACAACAGGATTCGCGATACCCGCTGGCTCCGCAGCGGGTGGTGGCCGACACCCGCGCGGCGATGGGCCGCGACGACGTCGTGCTGGTCGACACCGGTGCTACCAAGATGTGGATGGCGCGGCTCTACCCGACCTACGAGCGGAACACCTGCCTGGTCTCGAACGGCTTATCCACTATGGGTTTTGCGCTCCCGGGAGCGCTTGGGGTCAAGCTGGCCCGCCCGGAGTCGAAGGTGCTGGCTGTCGTGGGCGACGGCGCGTTCCTGATGAACTCGCAAGAGATCGAGACCGCCGTTCGGGAGCGCATCCCGCTGGTCGTGTTGATCTGGGAGGACGGCGGCTATGGCCTCATCGAATGGAAGATGGATCTCGAACTCGGCGAGCATTACTACGTGAAGTTCGGCAACCCCGACATCGTGACTTACGCGGAAAGCTTCGGCGCCAAGGGGTATCGGATCACCAGTGCCGAGGAACTGTTGCCGACCTTGCGGACCGCGCTCGACGACGACGGTGTGTCGCTGATCTGCTGCCCGGTCGACTACTCCGAGAATCTGCGGTTGACCGACCGGCTCGGCGAGCTGGACGAGACGCTGTAATTTTCCAGATCACTATTGTGCCTGTGGTTTCAGTAGCCTCATTTATCAGGTGTCTGGCTGACGCATTTTTCGGAGCGCCAGGATCGTCAGCCACGCGAAAGCGACAGCCAGGCAAAGCCGCTGCATCAGCCCGGTGAGCGGCAGGAATGTCGGATTCTGGGCGATTCCCAGCGCGCTCAGTTCATACAGGGCGATGAACGCGACAACTGTGGCGACCGAGTACCGCGCGAACACACGTTTGCCCTCGCGAGTGAATTGGCGTGCCGCTACGAGACAGCCGATCGGCACCATGACAAAACCCAGCGAGGAGAACAATTTATGTAGCGTCCCTGAGGTTGTGGCGACCGGCAACATCGGCGTTCCGGGTGGGTAGCCGTTGACCGGGTCGCCCGTGAACACGCTCGCGCCGATCAGGCCGACGCCGGTGATTCCGATGAGGATCGGCAGCAGTAGCGCGTTGTCGCGCTGCTGTAGCCCGAATGCGAATGCGAGCATCAGGAGGCCCTGATCAGGAAATTCGCCGTCTGCGTCCACCCCGTGCTCCCGATCGACAGCGAACTCACCGGCTGGCGCATGGGGCTGTAGTCGGGCCGCAGGGCACCCTCGATCAGGAACACCACTACGAACAGCGGCCCTGCGGCGACCCCGCAGGTAAGCAGCCGTCGCTGACGCGCCGCCGATGTCATGAGCGGAAACTAGCACGCGCCGCGACGAGATTGAGCACCTGCGCCCAGCGTCGCCGCCGATCGTGCAACCAAACCGCGCACTTGGCGGCATGGCGCCCCAGATATTCACGCGTCCCGCGGCCGGCGTATCCGATCGGGCAGGCCAACAACCGAGGCCGCTAGCACGGCAAGCGAAATCAAGGCCAGCAGTTGCACATTCGCTGAATGGCCCGAGTAGCCGTCGACCGAACGCCACGGATGCCGCGACAACGCTGCCCCGGCCAGAATCAGCCCGCCTGCGCTGAGTCCGACGGTGATCGAATCGCGCCACCTCGGCCGGTCGCGCAATGCGTATCGCAGACCTAGGGCGGCGGCGGTCACGACGACCCCGACGACGCCCGCGATCAATGCTCCGGCGGTCAGCACGGCGACTGCTGCCCAGGGGCCCGGCGACCATGGTTGTGCGGGTGCGTCGTCGGGGCGCGGTTGCCGGATGCGCCAGAAAGCCAGCAGCGCCAACAGTGGCAGCAGTGACAGCCCCACCGCCAATCCCGCCCGGTACAGCGAATTGGATGCGAAGGTCAGCGTGATGGTGCCGCGACTCCCCGCGGGGACCACAAATCCCTGTTGCCACCCATTGACGGCTACCGGCGTCAATCGGATACCGGCGCTGGTGCGCGCCACCCAGCCGGGGTTGATGCTTTCGGGGATGACCAGCACCCGGGACGTGGCCGAGGCGGGGGCCTGCACCTCCCGGCGGCTCGGCCCCCACGCGCCGGTCGCGGCGGGAGCCGGCGAGGGGTTGCCGGCGGTGGGCAGCTCGGTGACATCCGGAGCGAGTAACTGTGCTCCGTCTACGACGAACGCATCGCCGGGACTGATCAGCAACTCCTCCTGCCCGGCAGGGAGCGCGATCGGGTTGCTGTCACAGGCCAGCGCCGGAACCGGTTGGCTGTCCAGCAGCGCGCCCACCGTGGTCCGGATCGAGGTGTGCACGAACCGGCCCGCGAGCGCGATGACCGGTCCGTGGTCGCAGTCGACGACGATCTCGCGGATGCGGTTTCGGGCGGCGTCGGCGGGAGCGATCGGGTTGCCGTCGGCGCCGAGAGCCGCGACTTCAGCCAGCCCCGGCGGCTTGAGCTGGTCAAAGCCCAGCGCGTTACGGTCGATGATGTCTTCCCAGTCGAGCAGGCTGACGGTGACGGTGTCGGTGACGCGGGGTTTCAGGGACAGTTTCCAAGACAGGGCCTGCGGCTCGGCCGCCACGTCACCGCTCGGCTTGAGCTCCCGGACCTGTGGGCCGTCGCCGAGGTTGACGGCCACCACCGTCGGGTGCGCGGGCAACGTCGACCGGCTGGGGAGCAGGCGCAGGCCGGCGACCTCGGTGGGCCGTGGCAGGGTCAGGGTCAGCGTGGGTGCGGTCTTGTGTTGCACCACCCGCTGCGGTGCCGTCCAGGCTGTGGCGGGGTCGCCGTCGGTGGCCGCGTACGCCGAGCCGAGGATGTCCAGCGGGTCGGAATCTCCACTGGCCCGGGTGGTATTCGGCGCGGCGATCAGATCGGCCAGCTTGGGGCCCTGTCGTGGTCGCACCCACACCATCGGGGTCACCCGGACCGCATTCGGAACGGCCAGCGTGCGGCTGAGGTTGACCGATTCTTCCGGTGCCAGCGCCATCGACGCCGCGCAGCGGATGCCGTCGGGCGCTTGAGCGCAGCCCGGTCTGCCGAGCAGGTCCGATCCCAGATCCCAGCCCGCGACCGACGAACCCGACGGCGGGCCGGGAACCAGCACGGTGTGCCGCAGGTCGACCGGGTGGGCGAATCCGGACGCGTCGTACTGGGTGATGGACAGGTCGGTGATTCCGAACTGCACGCCGGCAGACCCGTCGTCGGTGCCGGCGGCGGTCACCCGAACCCACGGGGTTTCGCCATAGGGCAGCGCCGCGGTCAGCGCCTTTCCGGCCTCGTCGAACCTCAATGTCGTGCTTCCGGTGGCGGTCTCGATCAGGATCCGGCGGACCTGGGCGCCGACGGCCGTCGCGCTGGGAGTGATGGTGATAGCGGCGTTGGTCACCGGGTGGTCGAAATCCACTTGCAGCCACTGCCCGACGGCCGCCTGCAGTGCGTTGGACACCCACGCGGTTGCCGGGTCGCCGTCGATCGCTGCCACGGGTGAAGCGGCCGGCGCGACGTCGGGCATCGCGGTGGAATCCGACGAGGAGCTCGACACCGTGATCCGGCCACCGGTCCAGCTTCCGAACACCGTGTCGGCGCCGGGCACCGGGTAATCGGGTACGCGGTTAAAGGTGTGCCGGGTGTCGCCGACGGCGCGGATCGCCGACGAATGTTCGTCTACCCGGCCGTAGTCGGTCTCGCGGGCCACCGGAGTGTCGGTGACCGTCACGATCGGCGCGGGCAGACCCGCGATGCGGGCATCGGCGCTCATCAGCACCGGACCCAGCGCCGGCCGGCCCAACAGCCGTCGCCGCTCGTCGAGACGGAGCAGCGCCTCGGGCCCGCCGTCGACGCGGGGCAGCTGATCGGTATCGGTGTAGTACGGCGCACCGGGATCGGCGGGCCCATCCTCGGGCCCATCCTTGAGAGGGTCGACCCGGTAAATCTCTAAGGCCGGGTAGCGCGGGCGCAGTCCGCTATCGGCGACGAAGCCGGTCAGGGTGCCGGGACCCACCGAGGCGCCGAACTGCGCCACCTGGCGCAGCCCCGGCGACCCCGCGATGGCGCGGTGCACCAGGATCGGGCGCGGCGAGCGCGACGAGTCGGGATCCAGATCGTTGCGCAACACCAGATAGGAAATGCCTTGGCCGGCAAGGGTGTCAGCCAGTCCGGCGGAGGGGCGTCCGGCGGCGAGGAGGCGTTGTACCGAATCGAGTGCCCGGATGGTTTGCGGTGGTGTCAGCGGGATGGAGTCGCGCACTCCCCACGGGCCGGCGCCGAGCACTTGAAGCGGCTCGTCGTGGCTAGTGCCCCACACCTGGGTGGCGAACGGCGCACCGGGAACCACCAGCACGCGTCCGGGATTGGGGCCACCGGTCGCAGATCGGGCATTGTGTTCGCTGAGCCAGTCGGCGGCCTCATGCCAGTAACCGGGTATCGCGGCGAAAGTGCCGGGCGGAGTGAGCCGGCCAGTCCATGCCAGCGAGGTGCTGACCGCGAGGCCCGTCAGCACGACAACACCCGCCGCGACTCGCTTGTCACGCTCGGGATGGGCAAATGCGCTCAGCCACAACGACACCGGGGCGCTGCCCGGCCCCCAACCCGGGAGAGGTATCCGGCCCAGCAGTTGCGCGACGCCCAACACCACCGGGATCCGGATCACCGACCCCAGCTTGTGCACGTTGCGCAGCGGCGCACCGGAGGCGTCCAGGAACGCCTGCACCTGATGGGCCACGGGCGAGCCCAGGCCACCGCTGTAACCGGCAGCCATCAGGACCACGCCGATCAGCAGCATCGCCACCAGTCGTCCCCGGGCCGGCATATCCCGGCTGGCCAGCCCGGCCAGGCCGGCGGCGGCAACTAGGCAGGTGCCCAGGATGGCCGTGGATCCGGTCACCAGTGGCGCGCCGGCGGTGGCGGTCGGTGCCACGAACGGGGTCCAGCCGTCGGTTCCCCGGAGCATCTCGACCAACGACGACCATTGCGTTGTCACGCCAGACGATTCGATGAAGTCCAGGAAGGGGGGACTGATGGCCCGCAACAGCACCAGCGCCACCACCCACCACAGCATTGCCAGAGCCAGAGCCAACCCCCACCACGCGGTGTACCGCCACCACAACCGACTCGGCCGGTGACAGGCCCACCAGATCACCGCAGGCAGACAAGCGGCCAGGGTCGCGATCGCGTTGACCGCGCCCATTAACGCGACCGCCAGGCCGGCCTGCGCGGCGAGCGCGCGCACCGACCTGCCCGAGACTCCGCGCAACGCCAGAATTGTGGGCAGCAGCACCCACGGCGCCAGCATCATCGGCAGGGTTTCCGACGAGATCGATCCGATTGTGGCGAGCACCCGCGGCGAGAGCGCGAACCCCACCGCGCCGATCACGCGTGACGTCGGGCTGCCGATTCCCAGCGTCTCGGCGATGCGGAGCAACCCCCAGAAACCGGCCGTGAGCAGCAGCGCCCACCACAGCCGCTGGGTTACCCACCCGGGCAAACCCAGTAGATGGCCGGCTAAAAAGAAGGCACCGTGTGGAAACAGGTAGCCGTAGGCCTGATTCTGCGCCTGGCCGAACGGCAAGTCGCTATTCCACAGATTGGTCGCGCGTGCCAGGAAGCGCAGCGGGTTCGCGGTGAGATCGAGTTTTGTATCGGGAGATATCTGCCCCGGGGACTGCGCGAACGTCAGTGCCAGCGCGAACGATCCGACCAGCAGCAACCAGCGACGACGGCGCGCTGACCCTGCCGCCGGGCTAGCTACGGGTGCCGTACTCGACCCGGTTGAGCACGGATGAGGACGGATCGCCTCCGGGCAGTGGCGGCTTCGTGTCCTGCTGCACCATCAGAGTGACCCCGAAGATCGCGGCCGCGCCCAGCAACAGACCAACCACCACGCTCGCGGCAGCGGGCGCAATGATCCGGTTCATCGATGGCTCCTTGGGGGTTTCGAATATGGCCTCTACCAAGATAGCCACGACCTAGCGACAACGTAGCAGAAGAGGGTCTCCGGCCGGGGAGCCGATTCGCCGCGCCCGGGTCCGGGTCGGAGCGCCGGTAGGAGCGGCCGCCATGACAACATGGCCCGGTGGCCGGATCGCGAGCATGCTGACCGTGGCAGGGCGGACCTCTGGTGGATGAGGATGCCTTCGGGCGCTATCGGCTGATCGAGCTCATCGGCGAGGGTGGCATGGGACGGGTGTTCAAAGCCCATGACACCGAGCTGCGTCGGGATGTGGCGATCAAGGTGTTGCCGCCCGAGTTTGCCACCGAGCCCGGGTATCGGGAACGGTTCCAGCGCGATGTGGCTACCGCGGCACACTTGACCGAGCCGCACGTCATCCCGATCTACGAGGCCGGCGAGATCGACGGGCGGCTGTATCTGGTGATGCCGGCGGTCGAAGGCATCGATCTGGCGAGCTTGCTGGAAGGCAACGGGCCGATGAGCCCGCAGCTAGCGGTCGAGGTGATTGAGCAGCTGGCGGCCGCGCTGGACGCGGCGCATGCTGCCGGGCTGGTGCATCGCGACGTCAAACCATCCAACGCCTTGATGGCCGAGGGGGGCTTTATCTATTTGACCGATTTCGGCATCGCCCATGGCTCTACGGCGACGAAGCTGACGAGCGCGGGCACCATCGCGGGCACCTTCGCCTACATGGCACCTGAACGCTTCAGCGCCGGAGTTGTGGACGCACGTTCCGATGTCTACGCGTTGACGTGCGTGCTGTATGAATGCCTGACCGGTGAGCAGCCCTTTCCGGGGGACACCATGGAGCAACAGATCGCCGGCCACCTGACGCTGGACCCACCGCAGCCCAGCGCGGGTCGAGCTGGCGTGCCACCCGAGTTCGATGAAGTCATTGCCCGCGGCATGGCCAAAGACCCCGATGAGCGCTACCAAACGGCGCTGGACCTCGCCGCCGCCGCCGGACAGGTGCTCCCGGCGCCCGTCGCCGTCCCCGCCGCCGCTTCTGCGCCGGCCCCCGCGCAACCACCGCCGGCCACCCTTACGGCGGCCGCGCCCGCGCAACCATCGGCCGGGACCGGTTCGCGGGCGAGGCCAGGCCGCGCGCCCTGGGTCATCGCCGGTGTCGTGGCCCTTGTCGTGCTCATCGCCGCTGCGATCGGGATTGTCTTCATCGTCAAACACCACGTGTCCCCGAAAGCGGCAGCATCCCGCAGTACTACTAACAAGCCGGCGGCTGCTCCCGCGCCACCGGTGTGCGGTGACCCGGCGGACATGCCGACAAAGTTGTCGACCCGCGACAAGCTGGCGCAGCTGCTGATGGTGGGTGTGAAGAATGCAGACGACGCCCGGGCGGTTGTGAACGGTTATCACGTCGGCGGCATATTCATCGGGAGCTGGACTGACCTCGCGATTTTCAACGGCCCACTGGCCGACATCGCGAGGAAGGCGGCCCCGTTACCGCTGGCGGTCAGCGTCGACGAAGAAGGCGGCCGGGTGTCCCGGTTGAAGTCGCTGATCGGTGCGGCGCCGTCGGCTCGGGTGCTGGCCCAGACGCAGACCGTCGACCAAGTCCACGACCTGACCCTGGAGCGCGGCAGAAAGATGCATGACCTGGGTATCACCATCGACTTCGCTCCAGTCGTCGACGTCACCGACGCCCCGGACGACAGCGTGATCGGGGACCGCTCGTTCGCCTCGGATCCGGACAAGGTCACTGCCTACGCCGGCGCGTATGCCCAGGGTCTGCGCGACGCCGGACTGCTGCCGGTGCTCAAGCATTTCCCGGGGCACGGACATGGCTCCGGTGATTCGCACACCGGTGGTGTCACCACCCCACCGCTCGGCGACCTGCTGACCAGCGACCTGGTGCCGTACCGCACGCTGGTAAATGTCGCCCCGGTCGCCGTGATGGTGGGTCATCTGCAGGTTCCCGATCTGACCGGCAACGATCCGGCCAGCCTGAGCCGCGAGGCGGTGCAGTTGCTGCGCAACGGCGCGGGTTACCACGGGCCGCCCTTCAACGGCCCAGTTTTCAGCGACGACCTGTCCGGCATGGGCGCGATCACCGACCGATACGGCGTGGCCGAAGCGGTGCTACGCACCTTAAAGGCGGGCACCGACGTCGCGCTTTGGCTCACCACTGACGAGGTGCCGGCGGTCTTGGACCGATTGCAGAACGCGGTCGAGGCGGGCGAATTGCCGATGTCGGCGGTCGACGAATCGCTTGTCCGGGTGGCGACGATGAAAGGGCACGATCTGGCGTGTGCGCACTGACGCTATGAGGCGGTATTGCTTACTCTGGAGTCAGATACACGAGGGAGTCAGATAGACGAGGCCCGAACGGCTTGAAGGGGTTCTGACGGGCTCAGAAGGGTACAGCGATGGCAGGTGGCACCAAGCGGCTGCCGCGCGCTGTCCGGGAGCAGCAGATGCTCGACGCCGCCGTGCAGATGTTCTCGGTCAACGGCTACCACGAGACCTCGATGGACACCATCGCCGCCGCGGCGCAGATCTCCAAGCCGATGCTGTATCTGTATTACGGCTCGAAAGAGGACCTGTTCGGCGCCTGCCTGAACCGCGAGATGAGCCGGTTCATTGACGTGGTGCGCGGCGACATCGACTTCGAGCAGAGTCCGAAGGACATGTTGCGCAACGTCATCGTGTCGTTCCTGCGTTTCATCGATGCCAACCGGGCGTCCTGGATCGTGATGTACACCCAGGCCACCAGCTCGCAGGCGTTTGCCCCGACAGTGCGTGCGGGACGCGAAAAGATCATCCAGATGGTGGCGGCCCTGGTTCGGGCCGGCAGTCGCACCCCGCGCCCGGACTCCGAGCACGAGATGATGGCGGTGGCGCTGGTGGGTGCGGGCGAAGCGATGGCCACCCGCGTCAGTACCGGCGACATCGACGTCGACGAGGCGGCAAAGCTGATGATCGGCTTCTTCTGGCATGGCCTCAAGGGCCGACCAGAGCAGCGCGAACACACCGCCGAGGCGGAAGACCCTAGCGTCGCTGCCGGCTAGAGCCGTCGGGCACCGACGCGGCGAATGGCATACATTCGTGCCGTGGCTCGCCGCGACATTGATTTCTTCTGTGCGGTAGTCATCGTCGGCCTGCTGGCGGGGATCGCCGGGGTGTCGACGACGTTTGTGCTGCGATTCGTCCAGCACATGACGTACCACTACACGTTCGGCAGCTTTCTCGTCGGGATCACCGGCGCCAGTCCGGTCCGCCGTGCGTTGGGTCCGGTGGTGGGTGGCGCGCTGGCGGGAGCCGGCTGGTGGATTGTGCGGCGCCGCGCCCAGGTGCCACCGCTGGCGCAGACCATCGCCCGTCACGCGCGGATACCGCGGCTGGTATGGAGCATCGACGCGGCGCTGCAGGTGCTGCTGGTGGGCTCCGGGGCCTCACTTGGCCGAGAAGGCGCTCCACGCCAATTCGCAGCCGTCTTAGGCGATTTGGCGACCGGCTGGATCAAGCGGCTGTCGAGTCGCGACCGTGAGATCTTGCTGGCCTGCGCGGCTGGGGCCGGACTGGGCGCGGTCTACGCCGTTCCATTGGCCGGTGCGCTGTTCTCGGCGCGGATCATGCTGAACAGCTGGCATCCGCGTGTGCTGGGAGCGGCGCTGCTCACCTCCGGTCTGGCCGTCGCGACCGGCTCGGCCCTCACCCACGATCAGGCCAGCCTGGAATGGCCGATCGGGGAATCGTCATATCTGCTGACCGCGCATGGACTGATACTGGCGCCGGTGACCCTGGTTGTCGGGTTGGCCTTCAACCGGATCATGGCGGCGGCGCGGCCGGCCCGGCTGATGCGGACCTGGATATTGGTTCCCGCGCTCGCTGGCGCCGGGTTGGTGATGGGTATCTGCTCGCATTGGTGGCCCGAGCTGCCAGGCAACGGACGAAGCGTCCTGACCGTCAGCCTGGCCAGCAGCATGACGCTGTCGGCGGCGGCCGTGATCTTGGTCCTGAAACCGCTGCTGACCGCTCTGTTTCTGCGCGCCGGGGGGGCCGGCGGGATGCTCACGCCGTCGCTGGCCACCGGTGCAGCGGCGGGTGCGCTGCTGATCTTGGCTATCAATGCCGCGGCCGGGACTCATCTGCACGTGCCCGCCGTTTCGTTGTGCGGCGCTGCCGGGGTACTCGCGGTCACTCAGGGTTCGCCGATCTGGGCGGCGATCTTCGTCTGGGAACTCGCCCGTCCCCCGATCTGGCTGTTCGGAGTATTCCTGCTGACCGCCGTCGGCGCGCACGGACTGAAGGTGCTCGTGATGGGTCGCGGCGCAACGCATCCGGGCTAAAGAGCCGCGACGCTGCCGGTCAAGTGTGGGTACCCCTTGGCCATATTGCGCAACGTCAGATCCCAGGCCGCCGAGCCACCGGTGTTGCGTTCGTCGATGTAGAGCCCCGTGGTGGCGGGCAGCAGCACCGGCTTGCCGAACCGCACCGAATACTGCACCGCATCCGGAAGTCGGGCTTCGATGTTCGCTAATACCGCTGCAGCGCTGAACATTCCGTGCGCGATGACGGTAGGGAAACCGAACAACTTCGCGGCGATCGGGTTGGTGTGGATCGGGTTGTGATCACCGCCGACGCCGGCGTAGCGGCGGATCCGGCCCGGAGTGATCTTCAGCACGGTGCTGGGCGGGGGTAGCTTTGGCTGCTTCTGTGGCGCCGGTTTGGGCTCGTCAGACAAGCTGGTGCGTTGCTGGTGTAGGAACGTCGTCACCTGGTGCCACGCGGCGTCGTTGCCGACGCTGACGTCTGTCACCAGATCGATCAGCAGACCCTTCCGGTGCTCGCGCAAGTTCTCCGCACGCACCTTCACGCCGACCGTGTCGGTGACCGCGATCGGCCGGTACTGCGTGATGTGGTTTTCGGTGTGCACCGATCCCATTGCGGCGAACGGGAAGTCGAACCCGGTCACCAGTGACATCAGCGCTGGAAAGGTCAACGCGAACGGGTAGGTGAGTGGCAAGTTGTTGCCGTAGCGCAGGCCGGTGACCGCCGCGTACTCGGCCACGTTCGTGTGGTCGATGGGCAATTCCTCAACGGTCACGGTGCGGTTGGGTAGCTGGTTGGAGCGGGAGACGAGCGGCAATGCCCCGGCCGCCGCGCGCAGCATGTTTCTCAGGCCGCTTGGTTGGTTCATCATGCTCCCAGCATGGCCTGGCCACAAACCCGAATGACATTGCCGGTCACTGCGTTTGACGCCGGGCTGGCGAAGTAGGCGATGGTTTCGGCGACATCGACAGGTTGCCCGCCCTGCAGCAGCGAGTTCATTCGACGACCCACCTCCCGGGTGGCCAGCGGGATCGCCGCAGTCATCTGCGTTTCGATGAATCCCGGTGCCACGGCGTTGATCGTGATGCCCTTTTCGTAAAGTCCCGGTGCAAGCGCCTGGGTCAGCCCGATCATCCCGGCTTTTGTGGTGGCGTAGTTCGTCTGCCCGCGGTTGCCCGCGATGCCGGCCATCGACGACAGTCCGATCACCCGGCCCCCTGCGCCGATGCTGCCGTTGCCGATCAGCCCTTCGGTAAGCCGTTGCGGAGCAAGGAGATTAACGGCCAGGACGGCGTCCCAGCGAGCATCATCCATGTTGGCCAACAGCTTGTCGCGGGTGATACCGGCGTTGTTGACCAGGGCGTCGGCGTGCCCGGCGTAGTGGTCGCGCAGGTGTTCGGTGATCTTCTCAACGGCGTCGTCGGCCGTGACGTCGAGCCACAACGCGGTGCCTCCGACCCGGCTGGCTGTTTCGGCCAGGGTCTCGGCGGCGGATTCCACGTCGATGGCCACGACGCGAGCGCCGTCGCGCGCAAATACCTCGGCGATGGTTGCGCCGATCCCGCGGGCGGCGCCGGTCACGATGGCGACCTTGCCGTCCAGCGGGCGGTCCCAGTCGGCCGGTGGCGTGGAGTCGGCCGCCCCGACATAGAAGACCTGGCCGTCGACGTATGCCGACTTGGCCGACAGGATGAAGCGCAGGGTGGATTCCAGGCCCGTCGCGGCCGGTTTGGCGTCGGGTGATACGTACACCAACGCCACGGTGGCACCGTGGCGTACTTCCTTGCCCAACGAGCGGGTGAAGCCCTCCAGCGCCCGCTGCGCGATCCGCTCGTCGGTGCTGGCCTTTGAGTTAGACAAGGCGTCGGGTGTGGTGCCGACGACGACGAGGCGCGCGCAGCGGCCCAGATTGCGCAGCACCGGCGTGAAGAAGTCGGGTAACCCGTTGAGTCCGGCCGGTGCCGTAATGCCGGTGGCGTCGAAAACCAGCCCCCCGAACTGGTCGGCCCAGCGGCCGCCCAAGTTGTTGCCTACCAGGTCGTAGTCCTTGTCCAGCGCCGCGCGCAGCGGCTCGACCACCCGGCCCGCACCCCCGATCAGCAGCGCCCCGGCCAGTGGCGGATCACCGGGCCGGTAACGGCGAAGCGTCTCCGGCTGCGGAACACCGAGTTGTTTTGCCACAAACGATCCGGGGCCGGAGTTGACCACCTGCGAGAACAGATCGGACGAGCCTTTGGGAGCCACAGAGCTGCCTTCCGTCGTTAAAGAGTTCTGTATAGGGCAACCGTATCGAGAACGAACTTACTGCAGAGTAAGAACAGTCGGTAGTATGGCCCTGAACGGCCAACCCCCAATTTTGAAAACCGGAGATTCACGGAGAAAAAATGGCCCCTGAAGGTTCTAAGACCAGCGCGTCCAGGCAACCGCCCCGCCGAAGAGTCGCCGTACTCGGAGGCAACCGCATTCCGTTCGCGAGATCAGACGGCGCCTACGCCGAGGCGTCCAACCAGGACATGTTCACCGCGGTCCTAGGTGGGCTAGTAGACCGATTCGGGCTGGCTGGGGAACAACTGGGCGTGGTGGCTGGCGGGGCCGTGCTCAAGCACAGCCGTGATTTCAATCTGATGCGTGAATGTGTGCTCGGATCCGAGCTGTCTGCCTACACACCGGCATTTGACCTGCAGCAGGCTTGCGGTACCGGTCTACAGGCCGCGATCGCCGCGGCCGACGGCGTCGCCGCCGGTCGTTACGACGTGGCCGCCGCCGGCGGGGTGGACACCACCTCCGACGCGCCGATCGGCCTGGGCGACAACCTGCGCCGGACCCTGCTGAAGTTGCGCCGGTCCAAGTCCTACGCGCAACGCCTGAAGCTGGTGGGGACGTTGCCCGCCACTCTGGGAATCGAGATCCCGGCCAACAGCGAGCCGCGCACCGGGCTTTCGATGGGGGAGCACGCTGCCGTCACTGCCAAGCAAATGGGGATCAAACGGGTCGACCAAGACGAACTCGCCGCCGCCAGCCACCGCAACATGGCCGCTGCCTACGATCGGGGTTTCTTCGACGACCTGGTCACGCCGTTTTTGGGACTCTATCGCGACGACAATCTGCGACCCGACTCCAGCGTTGAGAAGCTGGCCACGCTGCGTCCGGTTTTCGGAGTCAAGGCCGGAGACGCGACCATGACGGCGGGCAATTCGACTCCGCTGACTGACGGTGCCTCGGTGGCGTTGCTGGCCACTGAGCAGTGGGCGGCTGAACATGCACTGGCACCACTTGCCTACTTGGTGGACGCCGAGACGGCGGCCGTCGACTACGTGAACGGACGTGACGGCCTGCTGATGGCGCCGACCTACGCCGTACCCCGACTGCTGGCGAGAAACGGACTGGTACTGCAAGATTTTGATTTCTATGAAATCCACGAGGCGTTCGCCTCGGTGGTGCTGGCGCATCTGCAGGCCTGGGAGTCCGAGGAGTACTGCAAGGAGCGGCTGGGCCTGGACGCCGCCCTCGGGTCGATCGATCGGTCCAAACTCAACGTCAACGGTTCGTCCTTGGCCGCGGGCCACCCCTTCGCCGCCACCGGCGGACGGATCCTCGCGCAGACGGCCAAGCAGCTCGCGCAGCACGAAGGCGGAACGCACAGGTGGCGGTCCTGTCCGGGCCCTGATTTCGATCTGCGCCGCAGGTGGACAGGGTGTAGCCGCGATTCTGGAGGTTTGACGGGCTTCCGGATGAGATCCGTCACAAGGTGATTAGGAGCCCCGTACTGATGGGTAACTGACTATTGGGTAGCCCCATGTTGTGGCCTGACCCCGACCGTGATGGCAATGCGGGCTTCCGCAAATCGACCGCCGGTCAGTGGAAGTGAAGACCGGCGTACGAAAAGGGCCGCCGCTGGAGAGAGGGGATCCAGCGGCGGTCTTTTTGGCTGGCCACACAAAAACGGCCGCAGAGCGCCCGGGAAACGGCGAGGTCCCGCTCCTCGCAGGCAGCGGGACCTCGCGTTGTCGTCGGGTATCAGCTGCTAGAAAGCGGCTTCGTCGAGCTCCATGACGTCGTTGTCCAGCGTCTCGATCACCTCGCGGGTGCCGCCCAACAGCGGCAAGAAGTTCTTCGCGAAGAACGACGACACCGCCATTTTGCCCTCGTAGAAGGATCGCTCGGCGCCGGTGGCGCCGGCGTCGAGTGCCTGCACGGCCACCGCAGCCTGGCGCTGCAACAACCAGCCGATAATGAGGTCGCCGACGCTCATCAGGAAGCGCACCGAGCCCAGGCCCACCTTGTAGAGGCTGGTGACGTCCTCTTGCGAGTCCATCAGGTAGCCGGTCAGCGTGGCCGCCATCGCCTGGACATCGGCCAGTGCCTTAGTCAGCAGTTCGCGTTCGGTCTTGAGCCGGCCGTTGCCGGTCTGGACGTCGACGAACTCCTGAATCTGGCCCGACACGTAGGCCAGCGCCTCGCCCTTGTCGCGGACGATCTTGCGGAAGAAGAAGTCCTGCGCCTGGATGGCCGTGGTGCCCTCGTACAGGGAGTCGATCTTGGCGTCCCGGATGTACTGCTCGATCGGGTAATCCTGCAGGAAGCCGGACCCGCCGAAGGTCTGCAGGCTCTCGGTGAGCTTTGCATAAGCCTGCTCGGATCCGACGCCCTTCACCACGGGCAGCATCAGATCGTTGACCCTGACGGCCAGCTCGGCATCCACGCCGTGCAATGACTTGGCAACCGCCGAGTCCTGAAACGTCGAGGTGTAGAGGTACAGCGCACGCAGACCCTCGGCGTAGGCCTTCTGGGTCATCAGTGACCGGCGCACGTCGGGGTGATGGGTAATGGTCACCCGGGGTGCTGTTTTGTCGGTCATCTGGGTCAGATCGGCGCCCTGAACTCGCGACTTGGCGTAGTCCAGCGCGTTCAGGTAACCGGTGGACAGGGTCGCGATGGCCTTGGTGCCCACCATCATGCGGGCCTGCTCGATGACGTCGAACATCTGCGCGATGCCGTTGTGTACCTCGCCGACCAGCCATCCCTTGGCGGGCACATCGTGCTGGCCGAACGACAGCTCGCAGGTCGCCGAGGCCTTCAGGCCCATCTTGTGCTCGACGTTGGTGACGAACACGCCATTACGCTCGCCCAGCTCGCCGGTCTGGAAGTCGAACAGGAACTTGGGCACGAAGAACAGCGACAGCCCCTTGGTGCCGGGACCGGCGCCCTCGGGTCGGGCCAGCACCAGGTGGAAGATGTTCTCGTACATGTCGCCGGAGTCGCCCGACGTGATGAACCGCTTGACCCCGTCGATGTGCCAGGATCCGTCCTCCTGCTGTACCGCTTTGGTCCGTCCCGCACCGACGTCCGAGCCGGCGTCCGGCTCGGTCAGCACCATCGTCGAACCCCACCCGCGCTCAGCGCAGGTCACGGCCCATTTCTGCTGCTCCTTGGTGCCGAGGTGGTACAGGACGTTGGCGAAACCCGCGCCGCCGCTGTACATCCACACCGCCGGGTTGGCACCCAGGATGTGCTCGTGCAGCGCCCAAAGCAGCGCCTTCGGCATCGGCATGCCGCCGAGGGCCTCCTCGATGCCGACCTTGTCCCAACCGGCTTCCTGAACCACCCGCAGTGACTTCTTGAAAGACTCGGGCAGCGTCACCGAGTGTGTCTTCGGGTCGAAAACCGGCGGGTTGCGGTCGCCGTCGACGAATGACTCCGCGATCGGTCCTTCGGCCAAACGGCTCATCTCGGTCAGCATTTCGTGGACGGTGTCGGCATCCAGGTCGCTGTACTCGCCTTGGCCTAACGCTTTGTCGATGCCCAGGACTTCAAACAAGTTGAATGTCTGGTCGCGGACGTTGCTCTTGTAGTGGCTCACTACGTTCCTCCTCGTTGAGAATGCCACCTGTGGTTGGGTACTAGGGTTAAGTTACCCACCAGTAACACTGTTAAAAATATATCCATCTGTGACCTCGCGCAAGTCGGTGTGAGCTAAATTGCATCGTCTAATTAACCAACCGGTTGGGAAGTCCCGGTTCACGGCCGTGACAGTCGCGGTACCTGCGACGATGATGGGTCTATGACAAGTGCGCGAAGCGTCATGGCCTTGCCCGTCGTCGATCTGCAAGCCGATCCCGGCCAACTCCGAGGGCACCTTCGCGAGGCGGCCCACGAGGTGGGATTCTTCTATCTGACCGGCCACGACGTGCCCGACGAACTGGCCCGCAGGGTGCTCGATGTGGCGCGGCGGCTGTTCGAATTGCCGCAAGCCGACAAAGACGCCATGGCGATGGTGCGCAGCCCGCATTTCCGCGGTTACACCCGGTTGGGTGGCGAGCTGACCCGCGGCGAGGTGGATTGGCGCGAGCAGATCGATATCGGACCCGAACGCCCTTCGATCGGCGGATCGGGCAAGCCGGACTATCTCTGGCTGCAGGGACCCAACCAGTGGCCGGCCGCGCTCCCGACGTTGCGCCGGATCATCGACGAGTGGGATGCCGCACTGTCCGGGGTGGCCCGCAAACTGCTGCGCCATTGGGCGGCTGCGCTGGGCAGCCCACCCGACGTGTTCGACTCGGCCTTCGCCGAGGCACCCGCCACGCTGATCAAGGTCGTGCGGTATCCCGCACGCGCGGCCAGCCTCTCAGGGTGTGGGTGCGCATCGCGACTCCGGTGTCCTGACGCTGCTGCTGGCGGAGCCGGGCAGCCGGGGCTTGCAAGTACGTCGAGGTCGACGTGCCGACCCGGACGAGGGCTGGATCGATGTTCCGCCGCTGGACGGGGCATTCATCGTCAACATCGGTGAGATGCTCGAAGTCGCGACGCGTGGCTACCTGCGGGCCACCGAACACCGGGTAAACCTCGACGCGGCCGGCCCCCGAGCGGATTTCGGTGCCGTACTTCTTCAATCCCCGGCTGGATGCGCAGATACCGGTGCTATCGCTGCCCGACGAACTCGTGGCGCGCGTCGATAGCAGCTGGACGCCGGCGGCGGACCCGTCGGACCCGATCTTCTCGGTTTATGGTCGTAACGCCTGGAAAAGCAGGTTGCGCGCGCACCCGGATGTGGTCTGCCGCGCACGGATACTCGGCAGGTAGGGTCGAGGATCAGAATTCCGCGTGATCCGTCTACGGCTTCAAGGGGCAATGAAGTCCGGTGAACTCATCGAACAAGCTGACACCGACCTCGCTGCGTGAGGCATTCAGCCACTTCCCGTCCGGGGTGGTGGCGATCGCCGCCGAGGTAGCGGGAGCCCGGGCACGGCCTGGCCGCCAGTACCTTTGTCCCCGTCTCGCTGGATCCGCCGCTGGTGTCGTTCTGCGTGCAGAACACCTCGACGACGTGGCCCAAGCTCAAGGATCTGCCGATGCTGGGCATCAGCGTGCTCGGCGAGTCCCACGACGAGGCGGCGCAGACGCTGGCCGCCAAGACCGGGGACCGGTTCGCCGGGTTGGAGACGGTGTCCAACGACACCGGTGCGGTCTTCATCAAGGGCACTGGCCTGTGGCTGGAAAGCGCGATCGAGCAGTTGATCCCGGCCGGGGACCACACCATCGTGGTCCTGCGGGTCACCGAGGTGACGGTCGATGCCGAGGTGGCGCCCATCGTGTTCCACCGCAGCGCGTTCCGCCGGCTCGGCGTCTAGACGGTTTCCCCGCGAGACTGCAACTGGCAACACGTTTCCCGAGAGGAGCCGTCGGTAGTTGCAATTTCGCGGCTGGTTCCGCCGCTCAGCGGCGGAACAGCTTGTTACCGAGCCACACCACCGGGTCGTACTTGCGGTCGGCGACCCGCTCTTTCATCGGGATCAGCGCGTTGTCGGTGATCTTGATGTGCTCCGGGCACACCTCGGTGCAGCACTTGGTGATGTTGCAGAAGCCCAGGCCGTGCTCTTCCTGAGCCTCGTTGCGCCGGTCCAGGGTGTCCAGCGGATGCATTTCGAGCTCGGCGATGCGCATCAGGAAGCGCGGGCCGGCGAACGACTTCTTGTTCTCCTCGTGGTCGCGGACCACGTGGCAGACGTCCTGGCACAGGAAGCACTCGATGCACTTGCGGAACTCCTGCGAGCGCTGCACGTCCTCCTGCGCCATCCGGTATTCGCCGGGCTGCAGGTCCTTGGGCGGCGCGAAAGACGGGATCTCGCGGGCCTTCTCGTAGTTGAACGAGACGTCGGTGACCAGATCGCGGATCACCGGGAAGGTCCGCAGCGGCGTGACCGTCACGACCTCGTCCTCGGCGAACGTGGACATCCGGGTCATGCACATCAGCCGCGGCTTGCCGTTGATTTCGGCCGAGCACGATCCGCACTTGCCGGCCTTGCAGTTCCACCGCACCGCGAGGTCCGGCGTCTGGGTCGCCTGCAGGCGATGGATGATGTCGAGCACCACCTCGCCCTCGTTGACCTCGACGGTGAAGTCCTGCAGTGCGCCGCCGGCGTCGTCGCCGCGCCACACCCGCATGCTCGCGTTGTAGCCGTCATTCAGCCTCTCCGTCCTGGGTGGTCGGTCAGCTCTTCTTCGGTGAAGTACTTCTCCAGTTCGGAGACCTCGAAGAGCTCCAGCAGATCCGGGCGCATCGGTACCTGGTCTTCGTGGGTGACGGTGACGTCGGGAATCACCGTCATCGCCGCCGGCCGCGCGGCAGACCAGCAACTGCTTGCGCCAGGACGCGTCCATCGCCGGGTGATCGTCGCGGGTGTGGCCACCACGGCTCTCGGTGCGCTCCAGCGCGGCCTTGGCCACGCATTCGCTGACCATCAGCATGTTGCGCATGTCGATGGCCAGGTTCCAGCCCGGGTTGTACCGGCGCTGCCCTTCGACCTTGAATGTTCTTGAACCGCTCGCGGAGTTTGTCGAGCCGACTCAGGGCCTCGGAGATTTCGTCCGCCTTGCGGATGATCCCGACCAGGTCGTTCATCGACTGCTGCAGTTCCGACTGCAGGTGTACGGGTTCTCGGCCGCCGCGCCGTCCGACGGTCCCTCGAAGGGGGCCAGCGCCCTCTTCGCCGCCTCGTCGATATCGCCGTCCGGCGACCGCCGGCCGGCTGGCCAGCGCCCGCACGTAGTCGGCGGCGCCCAGGCCGGCGCGTCGGCCGAAGACCAGCAGGTCCGACAGCGAGTTGCCGCCCAGCCGGTTGGAGCCGTGCATACCGCCGGAGCACTCGCCCGCGGCGAACAGCCCGGGCGACGCTGGCTGCACCGGTGTCGGGGTCGACCTCGACACCGCCCATCACGTAGTGGCAGGTGGGGCCGACTTCCATCGGCTGCTTGGTGATGTCGACCTCGGCCAGCTCCATGAACTGGTGGTACATCGACGGCAGCCGCCGCTTGATCTCCTCCGGTGTCAGCCGCGACGCGATGTCCAGGTATACGCCGCCGTGCGGAGTGCCGCGACCGGCCTTGACTTCGGAGTTGATGGCGCGGGCGACCTCATCGCGGGGCAGCAGGTCCGGGGTACGGCGGGCCGAGTCGTTGTCCTTGAGCCACTGGTCGGCCTCTTCTTCGGTTTCGGCGTACTGGCCCTTGAACACCGGCGGGATGTAGTCGAACATGAACCGCTTGTCCTCGGAGTTCTTCAGCACACCGCCGTCGCCGCGGACGCCCTCGGTGACCAGAATCCCCTTGACGCTCGGCGGCCACACCATGCCGGTCGGGTGGAATTGGATGAACTCCATGTTGATCAGCGTCGCCCCGGCGCGCAGCGCCAGCGCGTGCCCGTCGCCGGTGTACTCCCAGGAGTTCGACGTCACCTTGAACGACTTGCCGATCCCGCCGGTGGCCAACACCACCGCGGGCGCCTCGAACAAAACGAACCGGCCGCTTTCGCGCCAGTAGCCGAACGCTCCGGCGATCGCGTCACCGTCCTTGAGCAGCTCGGTGATCGTGCATTCGGCGAACACCTTGATCCGCGCCTCGTAGTCGCCGAACTTCAGCGAAATCCTCTTGCTGCAGCGAAACGATCTTCTGCTGCATGGTGCGGATCAGCTCCAGGCCGGTGCGGTCGCCGACGTGCGCCAGCCGCGGGTAGGTGTGCCCGCCGAAGTTGCGCTGGCTGATCTTGCCGTCATGGAGGCGGTCGAACAGCGCACCGTAGGTCTCCAGCTCCCAGACCCGGTCCGGTGCCTCCTTGGCGTGCAGCTCGGCCATCCGCCAGTTGTTCAGGAACTTCCCACCGCGCATGGTGTCGCCGAAGTGGATCTGCCAATTGTCCTTCGGGTTGGTGTTGCCCATCGAGGCCGCGCAGCCGCCCTCGGCCATCACCGTGTGTGCCTTGCCGAACAGCGACTTGGACACCACCGCGACCTTGAGACCGCGTTCGCGCGCCTCGATGACCGCACGCAACCCCGCGCCGCCGGCACCGATCACCACTACGTCGTAGGAGTGCCGCTCGACCTCAGTCATACAACCTCACTCAACTTTCCAATTTCCGCGAAACGGCTTCTCAGCCAACAAATCTCAGGTCCGAAATGGTGCCACTGGCCACCAGCGCGATGTAGAAGTCGGTGAGCATCAGCGTGCCGAGGGTGATCCAGGCGTACAGCTTGTGCCGGGTGTTCAGCCTGCTTACCTGGGTCCAGATCCAGTACCGCACAGGGTGTTTGGAGAAGTGCTTGAGCCGCCCGCCGGTCACGTGCCGGCACGAATGGCAGGACAGCGTGTAGACCCACAGCATGACGACGTTGCCGACCAGGATCAGGTTGCCAAGGCCGAAGCCGAAACCACCCGGTCCGTCCTCGGAATGGAATGCGACGATCGCGTCGTAGCTGTTGATCAGCGAGATGATGCCGGCGATGTAGAAGAAGTACCGGTGGGTGTTCTGGATGATCAACGGGAACTTGGTTTCGCCGCTGTAGTGGGCGCGGGGCTCGGCCACCGCGCAGGCGGAGGGTGACTGCCACACCGTTCGGTAGTAGGCGCCGCGGTAGTAGTAGCAGGTCAGCCGGAACAGCAGCAGGAACGGCAGTGTCAGCGCCGCGTACGGCAACCACCACACGTCCGGCAGGATCTGCGGCCAGAATTCGCTGGCCTCTTTCGCGCACCCCTGGCTCACGCACGGCGAGTAGAACGGCGTCAGGTAGTGGTACTTCGGGACGAAGTATATTGTCCTGCAGGAATGCGCGCACCGTGGCGTAGATGATGAATGCGGCGAAGCCTAGGTCGATCCTCAGCGGCGACATCCACCACCGGTCGGTGCGGAGCGTCCGTTGCTGGATGTGGGCGCGCGTCGGTGAAAAGACACCGGACGCAGGACGGTTCGCCGTTGGTGCGCTCATCTATTTTGTTCCTCTTCGAACGGGCTGTTGGTCGAAGGGTACACAGAGAAAGCCCTCCCTTTCGTGGGGGGGCTTAATTGCAGGAACGTTGTCAAGACCTGTTGTGACCCCCGACACCCTCGTCATCGACATCGCGCCAGAATTCGCTGTCGTATTGAGTATCGGGAATGGCGATCTTTTCGCCCGATTGCTGCACCGTAGCGCGGGCTAAGTCCAATTCCGAAACATCGGTGTCGAGTAATTCGATATCGCTCAGGATCCGGTCGGCGTCGATGACGATGCGACGCATCGCCGGGCTGTCGCCGTATCGGGCTTTCAACGAGTTCACGCACCGCCGCAAGCCGCCGATGAGGTCGTGCAGTTCGGCGAGTTCAGTGAGTGGTTGACACGGGATCTCCCTGGGCAGATGGTGTTACGGATCACAATACGTCCCGATACTATCCACAGCCCGGGCCTCACGTGAGCAAGGATGCAAGGGAGAACACCGCTATGCCAGCTGAGCCGGGCCAATCCACCCCGGGCGAGCGCGCCACCGCACTGCTGGAACTGCATCAGCCGGGCAACCCGGTAATCCTGCCGACGGTGTGGGACGCCTGGTCGGCGCGCCTCGCCACGGGCGCC
The DNA here is from genome assembly GCA_963762625.1 of uncultured Actinomycetota bacterium. Taxonomy (GTDB): domain Bacteria; phylum Actinomycetota; class Actinomycetes; order Mycobacteriales; family Mycobacteriaceae; genus Mycobacterium. The sequence continues at coordinate 771,642 of CAVXLB010000003.1, read as the reverse complement.
GGATTTGTCGCACTCACCGTCGGTAGCCATCCGCTGGCCGATTCGATCGGTAAACCGGACGGCGAGGGCATGTCGTTCGAGGACGTGCTGACCCGGGTCGCCCAAATCACGGCCGCGGTCGACGTCCCGGTATCGGTGGACGTCGAATCGGGCTACGGATTGTCGCCGGCCCGGCTGATCGAGGGCTTGCTGAGCGTGGGCGCCGTCGGGCTCAACATCGAGGACACCGTGCACTCCGAGGGCAACCGGTTGCGGTCGGCCGGTGAACACGCCGAACTGGTGGCTGCGCTGCGGGCGGCTGCGGATGCCGCCGGGGTGCATGTCGTGGTCAACGCCCGCACCGATCTCTTTCTGCGGGGCGAAGGCGACGAATCGGATCGCGTCGAGCGGGCCGTGGCGCGACTGACCGAGGCCGCCGCGGCCGGTGCTGATGTCCTCTATCCGGTGGGCCGCCACGATCCGGAGACATTGCGGCGCTTGACCACCGAGTTGCCGGTGCCGGTCAACGCGATTGCGCTGCCCGACCAGGACGATCCGGCATCGTTTGGCCCGCTGGGCGTCGGCCGGATCAGCTTCGGCCCGTTTCTGCAGGCCGCGCTGGCGGTGCGGGCCAAGGAAATCCTGGCCCGCTGGGCTTGAGCGAACACGCTATTTAATCACCGGTCTTAATTCCCGCTGTCGAAATTCGATGGCCAGGGTGATCGGTCCACCCAGCGCGTTCACCGGTTTCCACGGGGCAGGACCGCTGAGCCGAGCGTTGGGCATCCGCCGAGTCATGATGGCCAGAGCTTCGGCTAATTCAAGGCGGGCGAGATGGGCGCCGAGGCAGTAGTGCATGCCGGCACCGAATGTCTGGATCGGCGGGGCCGCCCTTGCGGCGAATATCTCACCCCGGCCGAACTGGACGTCGTTCGGCTCGTCAGCGAGGGCTTGGGCAATAAGGACATCGCCGCAAGGCTTTTCATCTCACCGCGAACCGTCGAAACCCACCTCACCCACGTCTATACCAAGCTTGGTCTTGCTTCCCGCGTTCAGCTAGCCCAGGAAACCGCTCGTCACGCCTGATCGGTCTGCACACCTAAATCGGTTCCAGCATTCGGTGCGGCCGCCGCAGCGCGCGGCTGACCGGGTCGTCGCTGCGGGGATCGTGTGGACGGCGTGGCGGATGGGCGACAAGGTCACCGACCTCGGGGACCTGCTCGCACCGATTGCAGACGCGATCACGTCCGATCGTGCCGCCGCATTCCGCATGCCGATAGGTTCGGGTCGGCTTGTCTAACAGGTTCTCGCTTCCCCAGGTGATCATCGACCAGATCAGCGGCCAAAGCTGCTTGCCCTTGGGCGTCAACTGATACTCGTTTGCTGCCTTTGCCAGCACGCCTTCGGCTACCAGGAACGCCAGCCGGTCGGCCAGCACGGCCTTGGGAATGCCCAGGTGATTGTGGAGATCACTGAAACGCCGCGCCCCGTAGAAGGCGTCACGCACGATCAACAACGTCCAGCGCTCGCCGACGATCTCCAGGGACCGCGCTATGGGGCAATGCTCATCGGGATATTCACGGGGTAGCGCCACATCTCGGATATTACACCTTGTCGGTTCGTTCACCGAACCGTATACTCGAAATCACGGGAGTTCATTCACCGAACTAGGATGGTGATCCGCTGTGAAGGCAATCAGTTACGATCGTTTTGGCGGACCGGAAGTGCTTGACTACCTCGATCTTCCGGATCCCACGCCCGGTCCGGGGCAGCTGCTCGTCGAGACCACCGCGATAGGCGTCAACTTCCCCGATATCCGCGAGCGGCTGGGTGTCTACAACAAAGCCGAGACGCACGTCGGCGGGGTGCAGCTGCCCCAGGTGGGCGGCCTGGCGGTCGCGGGCACCGTGGTCGCGGCCGGACCACAGACCTCGGTGGAGGCGGGCCGACGAGTGGTGGCCCTGATGAAAAAGGGGGCCTACGCCCAACTCGCCGTGACTCAAGAGGCGCTGTGCGCGGTCGTCGATGACGATGCTGACCTGGCAGCCCTGGCCGGTTTCGCCGCTCAGGCCGCCTGTGCGCACCTGTTGTTGCAGGCCTCGACGACACTGCGGGCTGGTGAGTCGCTGCTGGTGCACGGAGCGGCCGGCGGTGTGGGCAGCCTCGCGGTGCAGATCGCCAAGGCGCTTGGCGCCGGACCGATTATCGGGACGGCCAGCTCCGCGGAGCGTCGCGAGTTCGTCATGTCCCTCGGCGCCGATGCGGCGATCTCGTACGAAGAGCCGGGATGGACCGACCAGGTCCGTGAGTTGACGTCAGGCCGCGGGGTTGACGTCTTGATCGAATCGATCGGTGGCGACGTCTTCGAGCAGAACTTCGAAGCGCTCGCCACGTTCGGGCGGTATCTGTTGCTGGGTTCGACTCGCGGACCCGGGGAGCCGTTGGCCTCACGCCGGTTGATGACGAAATCGCAAGCCTTGATCGGGTTCTACCTTCCGGTGTTCTACGACCGGCCCGAGCTCATTGGCAACGCGCTGCGTTTCCTGGCCGACGGGCTTAAGACCGGGCAGATCAAATCCCAGGTAGACGAGGTGTTGCCACTGAGCCGGGCCGCCCAGGCGCAGAGGAGGCTGGAAAGCCGCGAGGTACGCGGCGTGATCGTCCTTGATCCAACTATCGAATCTTGAGGAACGCCATGACAAGTAGCGTTAAGTCAGCCAAATATAAAGTCGTGCCGCACACGATGAAGCGTGTCGATGTTTCCACTGGTGTGGAGTTCGGCAAATTCAGACTCGCATTCGAGAAGGCGGCGCCGTTATTCGACCCTGCATCCGTGCGAGAGATCGTGGGTCGCGGTGGGACCTGGGATGAGGTCCTTGCGGCGGCGGCGATCAACGCACCGAACGATCTGATGGTCTACGCCACAATCGACGCATTGCCGCTGCTGGGCCTTGCCGGCCACACGAACGAGGCGGTGGAATACCTGCTGGGCAACCATACGATCGCCGAGACCATGTTCCGCCACGACCCGAGGGCGCTGCTGTACGCACCGTTGCGGGTCCTGATCTACGCCGACGCCGACGGCAACGCGGTCTTCTCGATGGACCAGCCCAGCGCCGCGTTCGGCAGCCTCGGCATCGCCGAGGTCACCACGGTGGGCGAGAGCCTGGACCGCAAGGTCGCGAACCTGTTGCGGGTGATCGGAGTCGAGGCCGACCAGGCATTTTCCTGAGGCGTCAACGTCGAGTTGTTGGGCGATTTCTTAGCTCGGCCCAACAACTCGACGTTCGGCGCGTTCGGACCCGAAATTACTTGGTAATGGCGATGCGCTGCGCCTGAGTTCCGGAATAGGCACCGGTGACCCGGACGGTCAGCACACCCGCGTCGTACGAAGCCGCGATGGCATCGCTGGTGACGTGCGCGGGCAGCTGGAACGACCGACGGAACGATCCGTAGCGGATCTCGCTCAAAGTGCGGCCCTGCTGCTCCTGCGCGCGCTCGTCGCGGTGTTCGCCGTGGATCACCAGGCGGCCCTTGTCTACCTCGACATTGACATCCTTCTCGACGTCAACGCCGGGCAGCTCCAAGCGAACGACCGCGTCGTCGCCGTCTTTGATGACTTCTGCGGCCGGCCTCAAGCCGCTGGTCACCGGCTTGTACCAGTCCGCTGTCGCGGCGGGGCCGAAAAAGTCGCGCAGCCACCGGTCGGTGTCCCAGGCCGGTCGCGACCACAATGCGAGATTACTCATGGGTTTCTCCTTTTACGTGCTTTCGCTTCGTCGTGAATTGCTGTGGCCGGCGCCTTCCCGGCCGGCTATCTGTACAAACATGAGCGGACCACGCTAAAGTTCCATCCGCACGTTCGCCGACAGCGAACAAAGAAACACAGGCGACTCCCGGGGCCGTGACGTCAGGATCGTTCAAAGGCGATCAACGGTGGCTCATCGATTGCGAGCCGGTAGCCACGCTTGATAACGGTCGCGACAATGTTCTTGTCGCCCAGAGCTGTTCGCAACCGAAGTACCGCGGCGTCGACCGCGTGTGGGTCGTTGCTGTTGCCCGGTAGCACGGCCAACAGGTCATTGCGCGCAACGACGTTGCCGGGACGGTGCGCCAGCGCACGCAGTGTCGCCATGCCGGATCCCGACAGCGGCTTCACCGAACCGTCCACCAGGACGCACGTTCCGCGGATATCGACCAGGTGGCCCGCCGCCCGAACCGTGGTCGACCCCACCTGCGGCAGCTCCTGGGCAATGTGGCGGACTAAGGCTCCCAACCGCATTCGCTCGGGAGATGACGTCGGGACACCCTTTCGGCGCAGCGGCCGGGCGGTGATCGGCCCGACGCATATTGCGTGCACATCCGTGCCCAGCGCTTCCAACAGTTGATCCTCGATATTCAAGTCGCGGCTACGTTCTAGAACCGCCGCCGCGGCAGGCGCGGAAGTGAAACTGACGGCATCGAATTGGCGGCGCGCAATCCCTATGACCAGCTGATCGAACTTGCCGCCCAATGGTGTTGACGTCCATCGATATACCCGGATGGGCACCACTTCGGCACCCGACGAACGCAGCCCGCCGAGAAACTCCGGAAACGGGTCCCAAGCGTCGGCGGCACCGTGCAGCTGGACCGCGATTCGCTCACCGGATACACCAGAACTGAGCAGGTATTTCAGCACCTCGTGTGAGGATTCGGATTCCGGTCTCCACTCTTCATGCAGGCCGGCGGCGCGCAAAGCGCCCGTCGCTTTCGGTCCGCGGGCCAGGATCCGGGCCGATGACAATGACGTGATGAGCTGGTTGGCGAGCCCCCAACCCTCGGCCGCGGCCACCCAGCCACGAAAGCCGATGCCGGTGTGAGCGACCAGGATGTCCGGCGGTTGGGCGATCAAAGCTTCCGTGTTGCTGCGCAGTTCATCATCGTCAGGCAGCGCAATCATGTTGATCGCCGCGGCGCTGCAGACCTCTGCGCCCTGGCGGCTCAGTAAGGCGGACAGCTCTTCTGAGCGGCGAGCCGATGTGACGGCGATGCGATAACCGGCCAGTAGCTTAGCGTCCGATCGGCCCATCTACCCTGTGTAGGCTGGCGGCTTTTCGGTTGCGTTACCTGACGATTGCTGCCGCATTGCCCACGCAAGTGCGGCCGGTCATTGCCGGCGCGCTTACCAGACGTCGCCCGCGCGCCAGTCGCACATAAGGTCCGCGGTGGCGTCCAAGCCGATCCCGACCGGCAGCACGAACACGGTCCCGTCGTCCTCTGGCGTGCGGGTCGGTCCGCCTGGGGCCAGCACGGACGTCGGTCCGCGCCACGGCAACCAGCCGCGCGACGTGAAGAGCCCGCGGGCCCGGGCCGAGGAACTGAGCGCGCCCAGCTCGTATGCGCCGCGCATAACCTGCTCGACGGCGTCCAGCAGTGCATGCACCAACCCCTGGCCTCGGTAGTCCTCTCGTACGGCGACTCCTTCTACATAACCGCAGCGCAGCGCATTCCCGTGGTACACCAGCCGCCGCTGCACCACCGCGGCGTGCGCGATGATCGCGCCGTGGTGGCAAATCAGCGCGTGCATTCCACCCAGCGCGTGCTCCCAGTCGGTTTCGGTGAAGTCGCCGGCGAACGCGTCGGTGACCATCTGGCAGACGCGATGTCGAGCCTCGCCGTCGAGATCGGCGGTGTGGACCAGGCGGGCCGTGTGTACCAGGGTGCGCACAATGCTTTTTCTACCAGCTTTGTGTGCCAGTCCGCGCTGCGAGAACGGTCAGCCCGTGAAAGTCGAAGGCGAAGCTCCAACGGCGGACCGAGGCCGTGCCCAGTGCAATCGCACCTGCTGGCCGGGTCGTACCTGAGCGAGTTTGTCGATGTCCTCGTCGATCACTACGCCGGCGACCGGGTAACCGCCCGTTATCGGGTGATCGGGGCCCAGGATTACCGGTAAACCGTTGGGGGGCACCTGGATCGCGCCGCGGGCGGCGCCCTCGCTGGGCAGCTGCCGGTCCGGGTAGCGGTACTGCAGCGGGTGGCCGGCCAACCGCATCCCGACCCGGTCGCTGTGGTCGGACGCCACCCAATCGGTGTGTACCAGGGCATCGGGATCGACGAACCAGTCGTCACGCGGCCCCGGCACCACCAGCAGCTCGACCGCATTGCTGGCGATGGCGGCTACCGGGGCCTGGTCGAGTTCGGGATAGTCGGCGGTGTGCTCACCGACCGGCAGTCGGTCTCCGGCCTGCAGCGGCGACGGACCGATCGCCGACATCACGTCGAAGCTGCGCGAACCCAGCACAGGCGTGACGCAGATGCCGCCACGCACCGCAAGATACGTCCGCAATCCAGCGCACGGCATGCCCAGGGATATCACCTGGCCGTCTCGGACGTGGTGGATGCTGTTGGTACCGAACATAATTCCATCTACGGTCGGGTTGGTGTCGGCGCCCGTCACCGCGATATCGACGTCGCCGCCGCGGACCCGGGCCGAGAAGCCACCGAAGGTCACTTCGACGGTGGCCCGGTCGTCCGGATTGGCCACCAGCCGGTTGGCCAGCGTGTGCGAGCGGCGGTCGGCGGCTCCGGACCGGCCGACGCCGAGGTGAGCCAGCCCGGCCCGGCCAAGGTCCTCGACGATGGCGAGCGGTCCGGTCCGCAAAATTTCCAATGTGGTCATGGCGTGCTCCTTCGGGTCCTTTTACGTTGCCCGGAACTGAACCCACATGCCTTGCGTCAGCAACGCCGGCGTGGGCCGCTCGATGTCCCACAGGATCGCGTCGGTGTGGCCGATGAGCTGCCAACCCCCGGGCGATCGACGCGGGTATATCGCGCTGAATTCGCCGGCGAGGGCAACCGAGCCGGCCGGCACCGAGGTTCGCGGTTCGGACCGGCGCGGCACCCGCAGTCGGGGGTCGCCATCAACCAAGTACGCAAAACCGGGTGCGAACCCGCTGAATCCCGCCCGCCACAGGGTGCCGGAATGCGCGTCGATCACCTGCGAGGTGGTCAGCCCGGTGCGGCTGGCGACCTCGGCAAGGTCTGGACCGTCGTAGACGACATCGATGACCACGTCGGCGCGGCGGTCGGAGGCAGCGGCCGGGATCGAGTCGGCGGTCACCCTTAACATGCGCAGGCGCTTACGGGTGGCCCCTTGGTGGCGGGGGCTGTCCAGCACCACCAGCACGGTTCGGGCGCCTGGGACGATGTCGACCACACCGGGTATTGCAGCGCCGCCCAACGCAGCCGCCCACGCCAACACCTCAGCCGAACTGCCGCATTGCACCATCAGCGCGTTGTCGCCGTAGTCCAGAACGGAGTTACCGATCAGCTGCGTCGGCAAGTCTTTGGAAGTGTCCGTCACACTCATTACTCGACGGTAACCCCGGAGCGGGGCAGCAGGCGAGGGGTGGCGAGGGATCTTCAAGCACTGCCAGAAATGCCTTAACGAACGCTCAAACAGACGGGATCTAACCCAAGATCTTGGTGATTTGCGGCGGCAGTTGATCGGCGACCAACGGGTAGCTCAGCGGCGATGAAAAGGCGATCGCGCCGGCCTGGTCCTTCGAGGTGAAGATGTGGCGGTTCTGCGTGGTCGTCTGCGAAGCCGCCACGTCGGGATCGGCGAGCAGCGTCTTCTGCTCGTCCGGACTCTCGGTTGTCCAGATCACCACGTCGGCCGAATCGAGCACCGCTTTGATGTGGTCACGCGGGATGGCGGCGTGCTGACCGGCGGCGAAGGGGTTGATGCTGTCGACGACAACCAGACCCATCTCGGTCAGGAAGTCGGTCTGCCAACCCGCCACGGTGGCGACGATCGTGCCCTGCGAAAGTGTGCCCTGCATGAGCAAGACTTTTTTGTTCTTCCATTGCGGATTCTTCTGGGCGACAACGGCGAACTGCTTGTCGACCGCGTCGACCAACGACCTCATTTGGTCGGCCTGAAAGACCGCTTGTCCGATCGTGGTCGCCTGATCCTTCCATGCCTCGAAGAACGCGTCGCCGCCCGACTGCGGGACGGTCGGGGCGATTGCCGATAGCTTCTGATAAGTGTCAGCGTCCACACCGGCATTGACGGCCACGATCAGGTCTGGCTTCAGGACGGCGATCTGGTCCACCGGAATGCCGTTATCCAGGTTCAGCACCACCGGCTGCGCCGGGCCCAACTTCTGTTGCGCCCACGGCCACACCGCAAACGGCTGATCGCCGATCCAGTTGGTCACCGCGATGGGCACCACGCCCACTGCGAGCAAGTCGTCTTGCTCGGTGTAGCCGGCACTGACGACGCGCTTGGGCGGCTCTTTGATGACGGTCTGGCCGAACAGATGGGTGATTGTCACGGCTCCGCCGCCAGCGGTCCCCTGCGGCGGCTTCGGTGGCGAGCATCCCGAAAACAGCTCGGCGGCCCCGCCAATCCCAGCGCCGAGTAGTCCTGCGGTCCCGGCCAGCTGCAAGAATCCCCGCCGATTCCATTGCTGTCGCATCGCGTGAGAGTATCGCGTGCTCGGCTCAACTCAACTGAGCGGCATACCAGCGTCCACAAAGTCCAGGGCCCGATAGATCGTCTCGGCCGTCTTCGGCGCGTTGTCAAAGGCTGCCATCATGGCGCCAGTCACCGCGCCCGCGAACACTCGAACCTCGAAATCACCTGGCTCACGGCCGATTCGGTGGCCGATAGCCTCGGCGGCGACGGCCACGGTGCGGTAGTACTCGTCGTACATGGCGGCCTTGAGCTCGGGTATTGAAAACATGAGCCGTTGCCGGGTGCTTTCGAACTCCAGCTGGTCGGCGGGCAGGTCGGCGATGACGGCTTGGTAAGCCCGGCGGAACCCCTGGATCGGCGACAGTTCGAGCGGCTGGGCCTTGAAAGCCGCCAACACAAGCGCGTCCAGATCGTCGGCGAGCAGCAGCGACTCCTTGGACGGGAAGTATCGGAAGAAGGTGCTCGGTGACACGTCGGCGGCCTCAGCGATCTGTTCGACGGTGGTGGCTGCGTAGCCGTTCTCGTCGATCAGGCGAAACGCCTCGCGCCTGATGATTTGGCGGGTTTTGATCTTCTTGCGCTCCCGCAGGCCCAGGGGCTGGTCAGTCGCTGGCATGCAGTAAGTCTGACAAACCCGAAAAACGGTTGCGATCGCTGCGTTCAACTGACGTGATGTCAGGGCCTTTCGTATTTCGTCGTAGGCCTTTCGTGTTTCGTCGTGGGGCTTTCGTGTTTCGTCGTGGGGCCTTCGTGTTTCGTCCAAGGGCTGTAGTCGGCGATGAGCTCCTCTTGCGGCGGGCGCTGATCGGCGGGCACGTGCTCCAGGTTGATCCGGATCCGGTACCAGATCGAACTCGGCCCGCGCATGCCGTCGAGCAGCACATCGGCCGGCTGTAGCTGCCCGGCCACAACGGGGTAGCGGTGGCGCCAGGTGTCCAGGGCGGCCATCGCCTCGTCCTTGGTCTTGGTGCGGGCGATCTCGATGAGCGGTTTCGACGACTGACGCCTGCCGTCGGTGCGCTTTGCGGTGTTTTTCGTGCCTCTCGGCGCGCGTTCGGGCGGACCCAGTTCTTCGGCGAGCATCAGCAGCCGGTCGAGCTCGCCGACGGCGTCGTCCATTCCCGCCCACGGGTCACCGAATTCGGCGAACCGGTCGGGCACTGTCGCGATGGTGAACGTCTCAGGCTGGCAGTCGGCGACCTCGTCCCAGCGCAGCGGCGTGGACACCCGGGCGTCCGGGGTGGCCCGCACCGAGTAAGCCGATGCGACCGTGCGGTCTTTGGCGTTCTGGTTGAAGTCGACGAACACTCCTTCGCGTTCCTCCTTCCACCATCGGCTGGTTGCCAGATCGGGCGCCCTGCGCTCGACCTCGCGGGCAACGGTTTGGGCAGCCAGCCGAACCTGGGCGAACTCCCACCGCGGGGCGATCCGGGCGTAGATGTGGAAGCCCCGTGACCCGGATGTCTTCGGCCAGGCCGTCAGCCCGTGGTCCTCCAGCACCTCGCGGGCCACCAGCGCGACCTCGACGATCCGCTGCCACGCGACGCCCGGCATCGGATCCAAGTCGACCCGCAGCTCGTCGGGGTGATCGAGGTCGCCGGCAAGCACCGGATGCGGGTTGAGGTCGACGCACCCCAGGTTGATCGCCCACGCCAATCCGGCGGCGTCATGGATGACGGCTTCGGCGGCTGACGTGCCCGATGCGTAGCGCAATTCGGCAACGTCAATCCAATCCGGGCGTTTGGCGGGCGCGCGTTTCTGGAACACCGCCTCGGCGGAGATGCCCTTGACGAAACGTTTCAGAATCATCGGCCGGCCGGCGACGCCGCGCAGCGCTCCGTCGGCGACAGACAGGTAATAGCGCACCAGGTCGAGCTTGGTGTAGGGGCCCCTGGCGGTTGCTGCGGGGAAGACCACTTTGTCCGGATGGGTGATGGTGACCCGGCGTCCGGCCACTTCCAGTGACTCTGGGCCGGTCATGGGGATCATGGTAATTCCGGAAACTTTTCTGGTCCGCTCTGCGACGTGCGTCACATATTGTGAGGTCATGCCTAACCCCATTGACCTGCCTGCGCAGGTGGTGTCGAAACTTCAGCGGTACTTCGAACGCGGCTCTGCAGAATTGCACTACCTGCGAAAGATCATTGAAGCGGGTGCTTTCCGGCTGGAGCCGCCGCAGAACTACGCCGCGCTCGCCGCCGACATACGAAAATGGGGCGAGTTCGGAATGCTGCCGGCGCTCAACGCCAGGCGCGCCCCCAACCGCGCGGCGCTCATCGACGAAGAGGGCGAGCTCAGCTACCAGGGGCTCGACGACGCGGTGCACGCGGTAGCCAACGGCCTGATTGAAAAAGGTGTCCGCGGCGGCGACGGCGTGGCAATTCTCGCCCGTAACCACCGGTGGTTCCTCATCGCCAACTACGGCGCCGCCCGAGTGGGGGCCCGCATCATCTTGCTGAACAGCGAGTTCTCCGGCCCGCAGATCAAAGAGGTGTCAGAGCGCGAGGGCGCCAAGGTCATCATCTACGACGACGAGTACACCCAGGCCGTCAGCAAAGCCGATCCGCCGCTGGGCAAGCTGCGGGCGCTCGGCGTCAACCCCGACGCGGAGGAGTCGTCGGGCAGCACTGACGAGACGTTGGAAGAATTGATCGCGCGCAGCAGCAAGGCACCTGCGCCGAAAGCCAGCAAGCACGCGTCGATCATCATCCTGACCAGCGGGACGACGGGCACGCCGAAGGGGGCCAACCGCAGTACCCCACCGACGCTGGCACCGGTCGGCGGCATCTTGTCGCACGTTCCGTTCAAGGCAGGAGAGGTGACGTCGCTGCCGGCGCCGATGTTCCACGCGCTCGGTTATCTGCAGGCGACCATCGCGATGTTCCTGGGGTCGACGCTGGTGTTGCGGCGCAAGTTCAAGCCGCCGCTGGTGCTGGAAGACATCGAGAAGCACAAGGTGACGGCCATCGTGGTGGTGCCGGTGATGCTGTCGCGGATCCTCGATGCGCTCGAAAAGATGGAGACCAGGCCCGATCTGTCCACCCTGCGGATCGCGTTCATATCCGGATCGCAGTTGGGTGCAGAGCTGGCCACCCGCGCGCTCAAGGACATTGGTCCCGTCGTCTACAACATGTACGGTTCGACCGAGATCGCGTTCGCCACGATCGCCCGACCCGAGGATCTGGAGCTCAACTCGGCGACGGTCGGCCCGGTTGTCAAGGGCGTGAAGGTCAAGCTCCTCGACGACAACGGCAACGAGGTGCGCCAGGGCGAGGTCGGGCGGATCTTCGTCGGAAACGCATTCCCTTTCGAGGGTTACACCGGCGGCGGGCACAAGCAGATCATCGACGGCTTGATGTCCTCGGGTGATGTCGGCTACTTCGACGAACGCGGCCTGCTGTATGTCAGCGGCCGTGACGACGAGATGATCGTCTCCGGCGGTGAGAACGTATTTCCTGCCGAAGTCGAGGATCTGATCAGCGGGCATCCCGAGGTGATCGAAGCCACCGCGATCGGTGTCGAGGACAAGGAATGGGGCCACCGGCTGCGCGCCTTCGTGGTCAAAAAGCAAGACGCCAGCGTCGACGAGGAAGGCATCAAGGTCTACGTGCGCGACCACCTGGCCCGCTACAAGGTGCCACGCGAAGTGATCTTCCTCGAAGAGCTGCCGCGCAACCCCACCGGCAAGGTCCTCAAGCGCGAGCTGCGCGAGCTGGAAATCGACTAGCGTTCGTCGTCTGCCCGGCAGACTTTCAGCGTCGGGCCTGAATCGCGCGGGTGATCTGCGCCGTGAGTTTGGGATCGATAAGCAGCTGGTCGATGAGGGCGCTGAGGACCTCTTGTCCGGTCACCCGGGCCACTCCCAGGCGGTCGGCGGCTTCTCGCTGCCAGATGTCGAGGGCCCGGTGGGTGGGGGCGGGAAGGTCGACGGTTCGCCGCGTTCGTTGCGCACGTGCCGGCTGATCGCGAGTCTGACGGTCGATCGCCGGTTGGCTGAGCACGTGTTGGGCAGGCATGTGCGGGGGCATGGGTCGGTTCACGGTGAGGCGTTCGGTGGGATCGGCGTCCCCGGACGGCGCGCCGGACGGTAGGTGCGCGCGGAACGACCCGGCGCGGGGCTCGATACGGCCTGGGTTTATCCCCACACGGCGCCCCTTCCAACCCCTCGGCCTCCTGGGCCAAATCAGTAAGTCAGTACTTCAGCATACAAGTGGACGCGGAAATCGTGCGCTGAACGTAGCCCGGGCGCGGCGCGCCGACGCAGTCGGTGAAGCGAGGCCACGGGCTCGAATGGGCGTTCTACCAGGAGCTTTGTCAAGGTATTAAAAATTAGCTGCATACAATGTCGTTCACCCGGGGCATGGGGAAGCATTCGCAAATATAGAGACTTGTCATCTCGAAGTGCAGTGAGCCATCTCGCAGTGGATTATTCCTTCCATCATCGGGAATCTAAACGCGTATATGCTGAGTTACTGAAGGGTGGAAAAACTTATCTCAGTATATCAGTAGATGCCATTTGAGCTTGCATTTAGTCGCCACTGCATGATTACTGATCTCAGTATCTGTGGAGGTCCTGAAGATGGTAAATGCGCAATAGTGAGAAATAGCATAAATTTGGATATATAAATCATCGTGAAAACTCCAGTCTCAAGCTGGCTCGCATAAAATTCACAGCATTATTTGATCTTGATTCTATTGTTTGCTAGTAGTTTTATTAGTAGTGTCCAGTGTATCAATGCAAGGTATTCGGAAGGAGCCCTCAGGTGTCCATCTCAATGCGTTCAATGCGCGGCGCGGCCGCCGGTGCAGTGGGTGCCGGCGCGCTCACGGGCGCGATGCTGTTCGGCAGCATCCCCGCGGCGGAGGCGGCCCCCGCTCCCGCCACAAGTTTCGAAATTGCTGGGCCCCACGGCGGCGTGCCGCTCGGCCCAGGCGTGATCCCAGCTCGCCCCGGCGGCGGCGGGGGCGGCCACGGTGGAGGCGGCCACGGCGGCGGTTGGGGCGGCCACGGCGGCGGTTGGGGCGGCCACGGCGGCGGTTGGGGCGGCCACGGCGGCGGTTGGGGCGGCCACGGCGGCTGGGGCCACGGAGGCTGGGGCCACGGAGGCTGGGGCCACGGAGGCTGGGGTCACCCTGGTTGGGGCAATGGCGGTTGGGGCCCCCCTGGTTTGGGTTTCCGTCCGTGGTGGTGAGCCACTAAGACGTGGGGCGCGGCCGACCTCGCCTGCCGTAAGCGTTGGTTGGCCGCCCCGCGAAAGGGGGAACCCATGCCGGTCTGGCAGTCGTCAGGCCGGCATGGCCTTCGTCCTGTTTGGGCGAGTGGAACTGGCCGTTTACGGGTCGCGGGGCAGGCCCAGCAGCCGCTCGGCGATAATGTTGAGCTGCACCTCCGACGTGCCACCGTAGATGGTGGTGGCGCGGCTGGCCAGCAGGTACTCGCCCCACTTGCCCTCCAATTCGCCGGTGTCACCGATCGTGGCGTCGGTACCGAATGAGGACACCGCGAATTCTGCGTACCCCTGGCCGGTGCGCATGGACAACAACTTGGAGATCGCTGCCGAGGGCATCGCGTCGCCGCCGGCCAGAGTCAACAGTGTGGAGCGCAGGTTCAGCACCTTGGCGGCATGACCTTCGGCGATCAATCGTCCCGCGCGATGCGTTTCGACCTGGTCGAACTGTCCGTCCCGAACAAACTCGACGAATTCGGGAAGGGTGGCCAGGAAGTTCGCGTCGGTGCTGCCCATCGATACCCGCTCCGCCGTCAGGGTATTGCGGCTGACCTCCCAGCCTCGGTTCACTTCGCCGAGCACGTACTCGTCGGGCACGAACACGTCGTCGATGTAGACGGTGTTGAACAATCGCGTTACCCGTGAGCTCGCGCAGCGGCTTGACCTCTACGCCTTCGCTTTTCATGTCCAGCAGGAAGTAGGTGATGCCGTTGTGTTTCGGCGCCGACGGGTCCGTCCTGGCCAGTAGCGCGCCCCACTGCGAGAACTGCGCGGCAGTGGTCCAGATCTTTTGGCCGGTGATGCGCCAACCGCCGTCGGCCCGGGTCGCCTTCGTGGTCAGCCCGGCCAGGTCCGAACCGGCGCCCGGCTCGGAGAACAGCTGGCACCAGATCATCTCGCCGCGGAAGGTCGGCGGCAGAAACCGCTGCTTCTGCTCCTCGGTGCCGAACGCGACGATCGACGGAATGATCCACGCCGCGATGCCCACCTGCGGTCGCCTGACCCGCCCGGTGGCGAACTCCTGGGCGATGATGACCTGCTCGACCGGGCCGGCCGCCCGGCCCCACGGCGGGGCAGGTATGGCAGCACCCACCCGGCCTCGGCGAGCGCGACCGTGCGAGCGTCGCGGTCCATCGCCTTGAACGCGGCGACCTCGGCACGGATCTCGGCCCGCAGCTTTTCGGTCTCGGGGTCCAAGTCGATGTCCACCGCCCGCATGCCGGTGGTGGTCGCGGTGTTCGACCACCTTCTGCGGGTATTCCGAGCCGCGGCCGAAGCAGGCGGCCAGCATCAGCGCCCGGCGGTAGTAGACGTTGGTGTCGTGCTCCCAGGTGAAGCCGATGCCGCCGTGCACCTGGATGCAGTCCTGCGTGCATCGCTGCGCTGCCGCCGGTGCCAGCGTCGCCGCCACCGCGGCGGCGAACTCGACTTCGGCCGCGGCGATGTCCCAGTTGTTTTGGCTGGCCTCGTCGATCGCGCGGGCGGCGTCCCACACCGCGGCGGTGGCCCGCTCGGTGTCGGCGATCATCTCTGCGCACTTGTGCTTGATGGCCTGGAATTGGCCGATCGGCCTGCCGAACTGTTCACGGATCTTGGCGTATTGCGCCGCCGTGTCGGTCGCCCAGCGTGCCACGCCGATCGCCTCGGCGGACAGCAGCGTGGACATCAGCGCGTACGCGGTGGTCATGGTCAGGTTGCTCAACGCGGCATCCTCGCCGACCTCGACGGCATTGGCCCGCACATGCGCGATCGGGACGCAGCGGGTCCAGGCTTTTCACGGGCTCGATCTCGAGATGCTCGGCGCGCAGCACGACCCACTCGTCGCCGCTGTCGATCGCCACCGGGAGCACCAGCACGGATGCCTGCGCCGCCGCGGGAACCGCGCGGACTTCGCCGCGGATCACCAGCAGGTCGCCCTGCCGGGTAGCGGTCAGTCCGGAATCCAACGCGTAGGCGGCAATGGCGGCGCCGGAAGCCAGCTCGGCGAGCACCTTGGCGTCGGGGTCATGCGCGGCGATGAGCGCGCTGGCGATGGCAGACGGCACGAACGGCCCGGGCACCGCCCCGTATCCGAACTCGGCCAGGACGACGGCCAGCTCGAGAATGCCGAAACCCTGTCCGCCGACGGATTCGGCCAGATGCACACCCTGCAGCCCTGTTCGGCCGCGGCCTGCCAGTACGTCGGCGGGTTCTCGATCGGGGTTTCCAAGGCCGCGTGCAGCACCTCGGACGGCGCTAGCCGCGCCACCAGGGAGCGCACGGAGTCGGCCAGGTTTTGATGCTCAGGAGTTATCGCGATCGGCATTGGTCGCCTTCCCATGCTTTCGGTTGCTTTAGGGGCCGCCGTTTCGGCCGAGCGCCTTCCAAGCTAACAACCGGGCGGTTGGTTGACGACATTGGCCGCGGCTGTCCATCGCGCAGCCGGCGGCAGTTGGCGACGGCCTCGGCCAGGTAGCGCCGCATGGTGTCGGCGGTGGACCAGGTGACGTGCGGTGTCAGCACCACGTTGTCCAGGCCGAGCAACGGATTGTCGGGCGCCACCGGCTCGACTTCGAAAACGTCCAGTCCCGCTGCGGCCAGCCGCCCGCCCAGGAGCGCGCCGACGAGGGCGTCCTCGTCGATTACGGCGCCGCGCGACGTGTTGACCAGCACGGCGTGGGGTTTCATCAGGGCGATCGTTTCTCGGTCGAGCAGATGATGGGTGTCGGCCGTCAACGGCAGGTGCAGCGAGACGACGTCGCTGGCGGCCAGCAGTTCGGGCAGCGGCCGCCAGCCGGGCCGCCCGTCGTCGCGGGTGCTGGTGTGCAGCACGGTCGGCGCCCATCGCCGCGACCATGCTGTCGACGCGTTTGGCGATGTTGCCGTAGCCGACCAGTCCGACGGTGCAGCCGCCGATATCGCGCACCGTCTCACCGAGTTCCGGGTCTGTCGGCCAACCGCGGCCTCGACGGGTCGCGCGATCCAAAGCCGGCAGCCGCCGCATTGCGGCAAGCATCAATAGCACCGTGCCCTCGGCCACCGACGGCGCGTTGGCGCCCGGCATGTTTGCGACCGCGATACCGCACTTCGTCGCGGTCTCCGACATCGATGGTGTTCACCCCGGCGCCGAGCTTCTGCACCAGCCGCAGCCGCGCCCCGCGCCGCAGGTCGTCGGCCGACAGCGGCCGGAGCACGTGCCAAATCACCTCCGCCTGCAGGCAACTCCCGATAGAAGCTGGCCTGCGATTCGGCGTGTCGTCGTCGGCGCACCACCTGATGTCGAGCCAGTCGGCCTCCGGTGCGAGGAATTCGAGTACCTTCTCGCCCGGAACGAAGTGGGCGAGGACTCTCACCGCCACCGCTTGCTGACCCACTTGGCGATGGTGTCGGCCTGCTCGCTGCGCGCGCCCGGGGTGGTGAAGTAGTGGTCGGTGTCGATCGAGCACTGCGTTTTGTCGGTGCTTGCGAGCGCGTCATAGATGCGCTGGGCGTCGACGGAGACACGTCCGTGTCGGCGTCGGCGTTGATCACCATGGCGGGACAGGTGATACGGACCATGCGTGGATCGGCCCAGGTCCGCATCACGGCGAACGGGCCGTCTGAGAAGCTGGCAGCGCGAACACGTTTGAGCTCCGTCTCGGCCGAGTGGGTGATGGAATGGTTGCGCGCAACCTGCGCCGAACGGTAACGGCCAAGAACTCGGGTGGATAAGGCGGGTCGTTGCGCTCGTCGAACCGGTCAAGGTCGGGATCGGTTGCGAGCGAATCGTTTTCGGCGATGACGGTGGCGTCCATCCATGCGGTCAGCACTTCCGGCCGTCCGGGGTGGGCGGCGGTGGTGACGAAGCCGTCGGCGGCAGGCAGGTCCGCCACTGGTCCCACTCCGCGGTGATACAGCCCTTGACACGGTTGCCCCCGGCACCAGCGCGCCCCGCGGTGGGCGACGGCAGCGCGACGAACTCGCGAATAGTCGCCGCTGCGGCGGAATGACGAGTCAATTCGAGCGATCCTCTCTGCTGTAGATGCTCGGTAGTCGATCTTCGCCAAGGCCCGGATGCAGGACTCGTCGTCGGGGTCACCGGACTTCGGGGTCACCGGACTATAGTCCATGCCGGTCTACCGGCAGCGTTCGTCGACCTCGTCGCCGAAATACAAGGCCCACTGGCATTTCCGCCCGCGGTGCGTCGGAAAGTCGGCCGGCCGTCCATCGGCGCGGTGCGATCGGCACGTGACGCACCTCCCTGGATCGAAACTGAGCCTGATGTTAGATTCAGATTCGTATCGTGGCAAAGATCCCCGCCACCCCGGGGGTCGGCGGGAGCCGCAAGATGATCAAGCCGCACAACACCAACGCGGAGTTCGAGCTCGGCGGGATCAACCACGTCGCACTGGTGTGTTCGGACATGGCGTGCACCGTGGACTTTTATTGCAATGTCCTCGGCATGCCGCTGGTGAAATCGCTCGACCTGCCCGACGGGCTGGGCCAGCACTTTTTCTTCTACGCCGGCAATGGCGACTGTGTCGCATTCTTCTGGTTCGCCGACGCAGCCGACCGCGTACCCGGCATCTCGTCGCCGGGTGCCATCCCGGGCATCGGCGACATCACCAGCGCGGTGAGCACCATGAATCATCTGGCTTTTCATGTCCCTGCCGAGAAGTTCGACGCCTACCGGCAGCGGCTCAAAGGAAAAGGAGTGCGGGTCGGCCCGGTGCTGAACCACGATGAGAGCCCGATGCAGGCGTCCATGACGGTGCATCCCGGGTGTACGTGCGCTCCTTCTACTTCCAGGACCCCGACGGCATCACCCTTGAATTCGCCTGCTGGATAAAGGAATTCGCTGATAGCGACGCCCAGACCGTACCGAAGACCGCGGCCGACCGGCGACCCCGGTGGCGGTCGGACGCTAATCGGTAAATCAAGCTCTAGTCAGGGATGCCCATGATGACCGACGGCATTTTGACCGATGTGCAGATCGCGGCGTTGTCGCCGGAGCAGCGTCGGGAGCTGATTACCCGGCTGCGTCAACCCCTCAGCGACATGATTGACCCCGCGGTGCTCACCCGGACACGGCGTATCCGACTGAGTCTCATGATCGGGGGCTCGATCGCGATGATCCCCTGGCTTGCGTATCTGTCCATGACGCTGCCCGACAACTATGTTGCCCACAATTGGCCTGCTACCTGGATGGGCTTCGACGCTCTTATTGGTCAGGTTCATGGTGGCGACCGCCGTGTTCGGGATACCTGCGTCGCCAGGTGCTGGTGCTTGCGGCCTTCACCTCCGGCGTGCTGCTGGTCTGCGACGCGTGGTTCGACCTGATGACTGCGGGACCCGACGACGTCCGGCTGTCGCTGATCACCGCGCTCGGGATCGAGCTGCCGTTGGCGATCTTCATGATCACCGGCGCTCTGCGCATCATGAGGCTCACGATGATGCGTCTGTGGCGGCTGGATCCCGAGGTGAGTCTGCTCCGGCTGCCGCTATTTCCGTGACGCGGGGAAGGGCCAGTTTCGGGTCGGCGAGTTCGTCGAGCAGTGATGCCAGTTGATCGACGAGCTGGTCGGGATTGAGTTTTACGTCGCCGGCCAGCCAGGCGCTGATGGTTTGACCGACACCGCCTACCACGAAGTGCGCGGCCGCCTTGATGTCGGTCGTTTGCCGGCATCTGCAGCGCGTCTCCAACGTACTGGCCGGACAACAGGGCGAACAATGCGCTGGATTCGGCGCGCTTGCGCACGATGACCGATTGGCCAGCTGCGTGCTGAACAGCAGACGCCCGACGCGAGCATCCTTGTCGATGGCCCGCACGATGTTGGCCATCCCCGCCCGCATCGCTCGCGCCACGGCAGTGCCGCGGCCATCGCGGCCTGGGTGGTGGCGGCCAGTTCGGCGACCACCCAATCGAAGACCGCGCCGATGAATTCGTCTTTGTCGGTGAAGCTTTCGTAGAAGTAGCGGACTGCCAGCCCGGCCTCGTCGGCAAATGCCGCGAACGGTCAACGTGGAGATATCCTGCTGCTCGGCTCCGAGCAGGTCCAGGCCCGCGGCCAGCAGCCGGCTGCGGCGTGTGGCCAGTCGCTCGTGGCCCGACGCCGCGGTACGGTCGCGCACTCGGGCGTCGGTCGGCGCGGCATAGCACCATCTTGACAGCGGGGCAACGCAGCGACAATATTCAGGAAACATCGTTCTCACATTTTGTGATGCCGAGTCCCGGCAGGAGGTCAGTCGATGGCGATGCACGAGTCCGTCGACAGCTGGAGCGCGCTGTCGAACGATCCAGCAGACCCACGCCGCCCGCAGTCGGGCGGCGGGAGACGGCGGGTCGCCGTCGACGACGGCCTGATGGGGATGGCCCTGCTGGCCGGCCCGGCGAACGTGATCATGGAGCTAGCGCATCCCGGCGTCGGCTACGGCGTGCTGGAGAGCCGCGTCGAGAGCGGCCGCATCGACCGGCATCCGATCAAGCGGGCCCGCACCACCTTCACCTACCTCGCGGTGGCCACTGCCGGCAGCGACGCTCAGAAGGCGGCCTTCCGCCGCGGCGGTAAACCGTGCGCACGCGCAGGTCTACTCCACGCCCGACAGTCCGGTGCGATACAACGCGTTCGACCTTGACCTGCAGCTGTGGGTGGCGGCCTGCTTCTACAAGGGCGGCGTCGACATCTACCGCATCTTCGTCGGCGAACTGGAGGAGGACGCCGAACGGCACTACCGCGAGGGCATGTCGCTGGCGCACCACGTTGCAGGTGCCGCCGGAGATGTGGCCGCGCGGACCGGGCGGCCTTTGACCAGTACTGGCAAGAGTCGCTGGCCAAGGTGCACATCGACGACACTGTCCGCGAGTACCTGTATCCGATCGCGGCGGGCCGGATGCGTGGGGTGCGGCTGCCGCGCCGGCTGCAGCGCTGATCGGACGAGTTCATCGTTGCTGATCACCACCGGGTTCCTGCCGCAGCAATTCCGCGACGAGATGCGGTTGCCGTGGGACGCCGGCCGGCAACGCCGGTTCGACCGGCTGATGGCCGTGCTGCGGACGGCTAACCGCCTCATGCCGCGGTTCGTCAGGCGGTTCCCGTTCAACGTGTTGCTGTGGGACCTGGACCGCCGAATCAAGACGGGCCGCCCGTTGGTCTAGCGCCTGCGTCGGACGTAGCTCGCCCGTCGTATTGATAACGACAACCATATTCATTAAGCTCTCCTCGGTCTGGTAATCCTCCCAGCCCGAGGAGTGGCTGTCGTGAAGTTGTGCGTTGTGCGTGATGGCCTATGACGGCGCCCATCTTGTTGGCGTCACCGCCGGAGGTGCACTCGGCGTTGCTGAGCAGCGGCCCCGGGACCGGGGTCCATGCTGGCGGCGGCAGAGGCTTGGTCAGGCGTTGAGCGCCGAATACGCCTCAGTCGCACAAGAACTCAGCATGGTGCTGGCGTCGGTGCAGGCCGGCGGGTGGGAGGGGCCGAGCGCCGAATCGTATGTGGCCGCACATGGCCCGTATCTGGCGTGGTTGACACACGCCAGCGCGAACAGCGCGGAAATGGCCGCCGAACATGAGACTGTGGCCGCTGCCTACACCGCCGCGCTGGCAGCCATGCCCAGCTTGCCTGAGTTGGCCACCAACCACGTGATTCACGGGGCGTTGCTGGCGACCAATTTCTTTGGCATCAACACGATCCCGATTGCGCTCAACGAGGCCGACTACGCGCGGATGTGGGTTCAGGCCGCCACCACGATGGGCGTCTACCAAGCGGTGTCGAGCGCCGCGGTGGCGTCGACGCCGCAGACCGACGCCGCGCCGCAAATCCTGAAATCGGACGAGCACACTCAGGCCCAGTCGTCAGCGGCCTCCGACCCGCTTCAAGGGTTTCTGCAGGAGCTAGAGCAGTTCCAGCGAACCCGCTGGGACTACAGCAGCAGATCGCGAGCATCCTCCTCAACAATGGCCAGACGGACAACCCGCTCGGGGTCCCGCAGGGGCTCGTGAATTCCCTGCAAAGCTTCGGTATCGGAAATAGCCAACTTGCGCACGACCCGACGATCGCCCTTCCGTTCGACAACGTCATTGCGAGCATCCTGCAGCACTTCGGCATCAACTGGAGCCCTGCAGGCGGCACCATCAATGGAGCCACCTACGACTCGTTCGCCAACCCTGGGCAAGCGTCGTTTTGGATCGCTCGAAGCCTCGAACTTTTTGAGGATTTTCAAAATTTCGCGGTCGACCTCACGCAGAATCCAGTGCAGGCTTTTCAATGGCTGATCAGCTGGGAACTGTTCGATTTCCCGACTCATATAGAAGAAGTCCTTGCCTATACAGTCACCAACCCAGCGTTGGCACTGGCGGCGCTGCCCGCCCTCTCCCCGGTGGGATTGGCAGGCTTGGGGGGGCTGGCCGGCCTAGCCGCCCTGCCGCAACCCCTTGTCGCACCGGCTCTGCCACCCGTTGCGGCGCCCAGTGTCTTGCCGGCCGTGGGGGTGACCTCGATCTCCGCGCCGGTCGCGGCCCCTGCGCCGCCGTCGACGGCTGCACCCACGGCTTCGGGACCTCCTGCTCCCGCGGGTCCGGCGCCCGCACCGCCGCCTGCCGCCCCGGCTGGGGTGGGTTTTGTCCCCCCGTATGTGGTGGCGCCACCCGGCATCGGGTTCGGCTCCGGGATGAGTGCCAGAGCCAGCTCTAGCGCCAAAAGAAAGGCACCGGAGCCAGATACCGTCGCGGCAGTGGCTGCCGCTGCAGCGGCCGCGCGGGAGGTGGCGCGGGCACGGCGGCGCCAGCGGGCGCGGCAACGTGACCATGGCAATGAGTTCATGGACATGAATGTCGACGTTGATCCCGATTGGGACGGGTCGGCGGGCGGCAAGACCGTGGCTTCAAACCGGGGCGCCGGGCCGCTGGGGTTCGCGGGTACGGCACGCAATGAGGCGGTGAGGCGGGCGGCGGCGGTTGGCCACGCTGGCCGCCGATGAGTTTGGAAGCGGCCCGCGGGCGCCCATGGTACCGCGCAGCTGGGATCCGGCCGGCGGCCTCGAAGGCGACGAGGAGACGCACGATAGCCGTTGCGCCCCACCTGGATAGGCGGCACAGCCGGCTCGCGTAGTGTTTGTCAGGTGCGTAGCGAAGGTGATACCTGGGACATAACAACAAGTGTGGGTTCGACCGCGTTGTTCGTAGCGACGGCACGGGCGCTCGAGGCGCAGAAACCCGACCCATTGGCCGTCGACCCCTATGCGGAGCTGTTCTGTCGGGCCGTCGGCGGTCCCTCGGCTGACGTTCTCGACGGAAAGATTCCCGACCACCCATTGAAGAGCAGCGACTTCGGCGAGCATTTCGTCAACTTCCAGGGCGCCCGCACCAAGTACTTCGACCGCTACTTCCGCCGGGCCGCCGACGCGGGCGTGCGCCAGGTGGTGATCCTGGCGGCAGGACTGGACTCGCGCGCCTACCGGCTGGAGTGGCCAACCGCGACGACGATCTTCGAGTTGGACCGTCCGCAGGTCTTGGATTTCAAGCGTGAGGTGCTCACCGGCCACGGCGCCCAACCGAGGGCGGAGCGTCGTGAGATCGCTATCGATCTGCGCGAGGACTGGCCGCAAGCTTTGCGAGACAGCGGCTTTGACCCGGCCAAGCCGTCGGCGTGGATTGCTGAGGGCTTGCTGATCTACCTGTCGGCCAACGCGCAGGAGCAGCTGTTCACCGGCGTCGACAGCCTTGCCGGACCGGGCAGCCACGTCGCCATCGAGGAAGGTGCCCCGATGGCGTCGAACGAATTCGAGGCCAATCTCAAAGAAGAACGCACTGCGATCGCCTCAGGCGAAGAGCAGCGCCCGTTCTTCCAATTGATCTACAACGAGCAGCACGCCCCGGCCACCGAGTGGTTCGGCCAGCGCGGCTGGACCGCGGTCGGCACTCCGCTCGCCGATTACCTGCGCGAGGTCGGCCGGCCGGTGCCCGGACCGGGAACCGAGGGCAACGCGTTCCTGCGCAATACCCTGGTGAGCGCAATCAGGCCTAACTAGAGCCGGGGTCAGCTCCACCAAGGGCGTTTGCCTGGCGCTGGAACTTTTCCGGTCCTCTAGCCGACTACCTACCTGCGTGCTCATTTTGCCGCCCCACAGTCCAGGCGGTCGTTGAGTTCACCCTGATTGGTAAGGAGTCGTGGCTGATGACTGCGCCGATCTGGATGGCTTCGCCGCCCGAGGTGCATTCAGCTCTGCTCAGCAGTGGTCCGGGTCCGGGGTCACTGTTGGCGGCGGCTGCGGCGTGGAGTTCGTTGAGCGCGACCTACGCGTCGGTTGCCGACGAGCTCAGCTCGATTTTGGCGGCCGTGCAGGCCGGCGCGTGGGAAGGGCCGACCGCCGAGGCTTATGTGACCGCGCATGCTCCCTACCTGGCGTGGCTGATGCGGGCCAGCGCCAACAGCGCGGGGGTGGCCGCTCAACACGAATTCTCGGCTGCCGCTTACGCCACGGCCTTGGCGGCAATGCCGACCTTGGCCGAACTGGCCGTCAACCATCTGATTCATGGGGTTTTCGTGGCAACCAATTTCTTCGGGATCAATACAATTCCGATCGCGCTCAACGAGGCCGATTATGTGCGCATGTGGATCCAAGCCGCCACCACGATGTCCACCTACCAGGTGGTATCCGGCACAGCCGTGGCATCGGTACCGCAGACCGAGGCGGCGCCACAGATCGCGGAAGCCGACGATGATGACGGCGGAATCGTCGACAATGACGCTGGTAATCCATACGACTTGAATTGGTGGGTGAATCGCTTCCTTGAGGTTCCCCAAACGCTATGGAGAGACGCTCTGGAATTTCCGCAGAATCCGGCTGGGGCGATCACACAGCTGGAGTCCGATATTCCGGGACTGATAGCCGACGAGACCGGCCACGCGGCCGAGGCATATGAGGCCTTCGCCCCTGAGATTCAGGCGCTTTCGTTCGCGCTGCCTGTCGTCAGCGCCGGATTCGTGGGCGGCCTCGCGGGTCTGGGCGGACTGGCCGGCGTTCAGCCCGAAGCGGCTCTCGCGGCGACTGCGCCGATACCCCAGACGCCGACTGCGCCGGCGGTGACCAGTAGCCCTGCCGCGGTAAGCGCTACGGCTCCGGTCCCGACGCCGTCCCCGGCCCCGGTTTCAGCGGCACTGGCAGCGCCTGCCCCGGCACCTGCGAGCGGAGTCCCACCGCTCCCGCCCACCGGTATCGAGGGAGCTGCTTACCCGTACTTGGTGGGCGGTCCGCCTGCCGGGGCCGGAACGCGGATGAGCACCGGCGCACAGCGGAAGGCCCGGGAGCCAGATATCGCCGCGGCCGTAGCGGCAGCGGGGGCGTCGGCGCGGGAGAAGCAGCGGGCGCGTCGGTACCGGCGGGCGGCAATGAACGACCACCACCGGGGTCACCGTTACGAATTCTTGGGCTCGGACAGTGAGCGAGCGCTCGACCCATCCGCAGAGCCCGACAAGTTGGTCACCACCGCGGTCGGGTCGGGTCGGGGGGCTGGAACTCTTGGCTTTGCCGGGACAACGCGCGAGGCGGCTGCGAAGGCGGCTGGGTTGGCCACGCTGGTCGATGACGAGTTCGGCGGTGGCTCATCGGTCCCTATGGTGCCGGGTACGTGGGATCCCGAGGTGTGGCGGTTCGGCGACCGGACTGACCGGGGCTGAACAACGCCGCATTGATAATGAAAATCATATTCAGTAAGCTTCGCTGCTTAGTGAACCTGCCGGCGGCGAGCCTGCCGGTCTGCAAATTGAGCACATGTGACGCGTTTCGGAGGGACGGGACCTATGATCGCCCATAACACCCTGGTCAGAGCGCCCAATACGGGGGTTGAGGCGTGAGTCGGCCCCGCTGGATCATTCTCGACAGTTAGCTTATGCAATGCTAACTTCAAGCGGAATAAGTTAGGGCACACTATGTACGGGACACGAAGCGCCCGTGGGACGCGGTGATATCGGCATGCTCGCAGCTCAACCAGTTAATTCTCGGCCGGACGGCAAAGTCGACAGTGATGTCGTCAGCCGCTTCGCGTCCTGCTGCCGCGCGCTCGGCATCACGATCTACGACCGCCAGCGTCCGGCCGACCTGGACGCCGCACGATCGGGGTTCACCGCGCTCACCCGCGTCGCTTACGACCAGTGCGACGCGTGGACTGGGCTGGCCGCCGCCGGTGACACATCCATCCGAGTGCTCGAAGCCGTTTCGCGTACCTCGCCCACGGCAGGCACGCTGCAGCGGCAGGTGGAATTAGCACCCGAGTCGTTGGGCTTCCGCTACGACACCGGCCTGTATCTACAGTTTCGCGCCACCAGCCCCGACGATTTCCAGCTCGCCTACGCGGCAGCGCTGGCAGAGGCCGGGCAGTACGCCGACGCATATGAGTTGGTTACCGGCGTCACCGCGGGCCGCCCGACCTGGCGCGAGGCCCGCTGGCTTGCCGTCGTGGTCAATTACCGCTCCGGGCGATGGTCTGACGTCGTCAAGTTGCTGACACCGATAGTCAACGACTCCACCCTTGACGAGGCGTTCTCCCACGCGGCCAAGATCACCCTCGGCACCTCGCTGGCCCGACTCGGCATGTTCGCCCCGGCGCTCTCGTACCTCGAGGACCCCGACGGCCCCGTCACCGTCGCGGCGGTCGACGGCGCGCTGGCCAAAGCGCTGGTGCTGCGCGCGCACGTCGACGAGGACTCGGCAAACGAAGTGCTGCAGGATTTGTATGCGGCCCACCCCGAGAGCGAACAGATCGAGCAGGCCCTGTCTGATACCAGTTTCGGGATTGTGACCACCACCGCGGGTCGCATCGATGCCCGCACCGATCCTTGGGATCCCGAAACAGAGCCCACCGCGGAGGACTTCATTGATCCCGCGGCCCACGAACGCAAAGCGGCACTACTGCATGAGGCCGAACGCCAGCTCGCCGAATTCATCGGACTGGAGGAGGTCAAAAACCAGGTGTCGCGGCTGAAGAGTTCGGTGGCCATGGAACTGGTGCGCAAGCAGCGCGGCCTCGCGGTAGCGCAGCGCACCCACCACCTGATCTTTGCCGGCCCGCCCGGAACCGGCAAGACCACCATTGCCCGCGTCGTCGCCAAAATCTATTGCGGGCTGGGCTTGTTGAAGCGCGAAAACATCCGAGAGGTGCACCGTGCCGACCTGATCGGCCAGCACATCGGGGAGACCGAGGCCAAGACCAACGCGGTCATCGACAGCGCACTGGACGGTGTGCTGTTCCTCGACGAGGCCTATGCGCTGGTCGCCACGGGCGCCAAGAACGACTTCGGGCTGGTGGCCATCGACACCCTGCTGGCCCGGATGGAAAACGACCGCGACCGGCTGGTGGTGATCATCGCGGGCTACCGCGCCGACTTGGACAAGTTCCTGGACACCAACGAGGGCTTGCGGTCGCGGTTCACCCGCAGCATCGACTTCCCGTCCTACACGTCACACGAATTGGTTGAGATCGCGCACAAGATGGCCGAACAGCGAGACAGCGTCTTCGAGCAATCCGCGCTCGTTCATATGGAGGGCTTGTTCGCCAGACTGGCGGCAGCGACGACACCCGACACCAACGGAATCGAGCGCCGCAGCCTGGACATCGCGGGCAACGGCCGGTTCGTCCGGAATATCGTCGAGCGCTCCGAAGAAGAACGCGAATTCCGTTTGGACCACTCTGAACACGCCGGAACCGGTGAGTTCAGCGACGACGAGCTGATGACGATCACCGACCAGGACGTCAGCAAGTCGGTGGATCCGCTGCTGCGTGGTCTTGGGCTGTCGGTGCCGGCATGAGCGACCGCCAGCCCGACGAAGAGCGGCGTTCGTTCACCTCACGGACCCCGGCCAACGAGAATCCCGAGAAGGTCGACTACCGCCGCGGTTTCGTCACCCGCCATCAGGTGAGCGGCTGGCGATTCGTGATGCGCCGGATCGCCTCCGGTATCGCCCTGCACGACACCCGGATGCTCGTCGACCCGCTGCGTACCCAATCACGCGCTGTGCTGACGGGCGTGCTGATCCTGATCACCGGCATGGCCGGCGCGTTCGTGTTCTCGCTGATTCGGCCCAACGGACAAGCGGGTAACAACGCGGTGCTCGCCGATCGTTCGACCGCGGCGTTATATGTACGGGTAGGCGACGACCTACACCCGGTGCTCAACCTGACCTCAGCCCGGCTGATCGCCGGTCACCCGGTCAACCCGACCATGGTGAAAAGCAGTGAGCTGGACCGATTTCCGCGCGGCAACCTGATTGGCATTCCAGGTGCGCCGGAGCGGATCGTCCAAAACACGTCGCGGGATGCGAACTGGACGGTATGCGACGCCGTCACCGGGTCTGCCGGTCATGGTGCCCACAGCACCGGTGTCACAGTGATCGCGGGCTCGCCGGACAGCCGCGGCGCGCGGGCAGCCACCCTCGGCTCGGACCAGGCGATCCTGGTCGACGCCCCGGTTGAGGGGGGCCCCAGCACCTGGCTGCTGTGGGACGGCAAGCGCAGTCAGATCGACCTGGCCGACCACGCGGTCACGAATGCTCTGGGCCTGGGGACCGACGTGCCTACGCCGCGGCCCATCGCGCCGGGGCTGTTCAACGCGATACTCGAAGCACCGTCGCTGACCGCGCCGGTGATCCCCAACGCGGGTAGCCCGGCGAGCTTCCCGGTGGCCGCCCCAATTGGCGCGGTTGTCGAGTCTTACGCGCTGGACAAGACCTCGTCGGACGCCGTGCGGTACTACGCGGTGTTGCCCGACGGGCTGCAGCCCATTCCCTCTGTGCTGGCCGCAATCCTGCGCAACACGAATTCCTATGGCCTGCAGCAGCCACCGCGGCTGGGTGCCGACGAGGTCGCCAAGCTACCGGTATCGCGCTTGCTGGACACCACGCGCTATCCCAACCAGCGGGTGAGTCTGGTCGACGCGGGCCACGATCCGGCCATCTGCGGGTACTGGAGCAAACCGGCTGGGGCGGCAACTAGCTCATTGAACCTGCTGGCCGGCTCGGCGGCGCCCATTCCCGACACCGTGCACACCGTCGAGCTGGTCGACGGGGGAATTGGCGGTGCAGCCACCCGAGTCGCGCTGGTCCCGGGGACCGGCTACTTCACCCAGAGCGTGGGCGGCGGTGCGGCAGCACCGGCCACCGGCTCGCTGTTCTGGGTCTCCGACACCGGGGTGCGCTACGGCATCGACAACGAGTCTGACGGTGCTTCTGGCGGGTCCGCGGGAGCCGGACACGGTAAAACGGTTGAGGCCCTTGGCCTGAACTCGCCCGCCCTCCCCATCCCGTGGTCGGTGTTGTCGCTGTTCGCTGCCGGGCCGACGCTGTCGCGCGCCGATGCGTTGCTGGCGCACGACGCCCTCCCGCCCGACAGCAAGCCGGGCCGTGCGGCATCGGCCGAAGGAGCGCCCCGATGAGCAGATTGATTTTCGAGGCCCGTCGGCGGCTCCCACCGCCGCGCACCCGCAAAGGCGCGATCACCATCGAGGCGCCTCCGGAGTTGCCCCGGGCGATTCCGCCGTCGTTACTGCGACGCGCGATGCCCTACCTGATCGTGATCCTGATCGTCGGAATGATCGTCGCACTGGTCGCCACCGGGATGAAGGTTATCTCCCCGCAGACGCTATTCTTCCCATTCGTGCTGCTGCTGGCGGCAACCTCGATGTATCGCGGCAACGACAACAAGACGCGCACCGAGGAGGTCGACGCCGAACGGGCCGACTATCTGCGCTACCTGTCGGTGGTCCGAGACAACATCCGGAACCAGGCCGCCGAGCAGCGTGCGGCCGCCCAATGGTCGCACCCCGACCCGGCGGCATTGGCGACGGTGCCCGGATCCCGTCGTCAATGGGAGCGTGACCCGCACGACCCCGACTTCCTGGTCTTACGGGCGGGTCGGCACTCGGTGCCCTTGGCGACCGCGGTGCGGGTCAGCGACATTGCCGACGAAATCGACCTGGAACCGGTGTCGCACAGTGCATTACGCAGTCTGCTGGACACTCAGCGCGTCGTTCGCGATGTGCCGACCGGAATAGACCTCAGCAAGGTTTCGCGGATCAGCGTACTCGGGGACCCCGCCGAGGTCAGAGCCGCGTTGCGGGCGTGGACCGCCCAGGCGGTGACCTGGCACGATCCGTCCGTGCTCGGGGTGGCACTGGCCACCCGCGATCTGGAGGGCCGGGATTGGTCCTGGCTGAAGTGGTTGCCACACATCGACATTCCCGGACAGCTGGACGGGGTGGGTCCGGCACGTTACCTGTCGACCAGCCCCGATGAACTGGTCGAGCTACTGGGACCGGCACTCGTCGACCGCCCGGCGTTCACCGGCGAGCCGTCAGATGCGCTGCGCCACTTGCTGGTCCTCGTGGACGATCCCGATTACGACGTGAACGCCTCGACGCTGACGACGGGGCGGTCCGGAGTTACCGTCGTGCACTACTCGACCACAGCGCCGCACCGTGAACAGTATTCGGACCCCGAGCGGCCGATCCTGCGCATCGCAGGCGGTGCCATCGAACGCTGGCAGACCGGCGGCTGGCAGCCTTACATCGACAACGCCGACCAACTCGGCGCCGACGACGCCGCACACCTGGCTCGCCAGTTGTCGCGGTGGGACTCCAACCCGACGCACACCGGGCTGCGTTCTGCGGCCACTCGCGGCGCCAGTTTCACCACATTGCTGGGGATCCCCGACGCGTCACAGCTGGATGTGCCCGCGCTGTGGGCGCCACGTAGCCGCGACGACGAGCTACGCGTTCCGATCGGTGTCACCGCTACCGGCGAGCCGCTGATCTTCGACCTCAAGGACGAAGCCGAAGGCGGGATGGGTCCGCACGGCCTGATGATCGGCATGACCGGCTCCGGTAAGTCGCAGACCCTGATGGCGATCCTGTTGTCGCTATTGACGACTCACTCAGCAGACCGGTTGATCGTGATATACGCCGACTTCAAGGGCGAAGCCGGCGCCGACAGTTTCCGGAACTTCCCACAAGTTGTCGCGGTGATCTCGAACATGGCCGAGAAGAAGTCGCTGGCTGACCGCTTCGCCGACACGCTGCGCGGAGAGGTGGCTCGTCGCGAGGTGCTCTTGCGCGAGGCTGGCCGCCGAGTCCAGGGCAGCGCGTTCAACTCGGTGACCGAGTACGAGAACGCGATCGCGGCAGGGCATGACTTACCGCCGATTCCAACGCTTCTCGTGGTCGCGGATGAATTCACCCTGATGTTGGCCGATCAACCGGAGTACGCGGAACTGTTCGACTACGTGGCACGCAAGGGCCGCTCATTCCGTATCCACATTCTGTTCGCATCCCAGACACTGGACGTCGGCAGGATCAAGGACATCGATAAGAACACCTCGTACCGGATCGGGTTAAAGGTGGCCAGCCCCAGTGTTTCTCGTCAGATTATCGGGGTGGATGACGCGTACCACATCGAATCCGGCAAAGAGTACAAGGGCATCGGCTTTTTGGTGCCCGCTCCCGGTGCTGCCCCGGTCAAGTTCCGCAGCACTTATGTGGACGGCATCTATGATCCTCCGCGGACAGCCAAAGCCATGGTGTTCGAATCTGTCCCGGAACCAAAGCTGTTCACTGCCGGCGCGGTGGAGGCCGATCTCGGCACGGTGATAGCGGCAGACGATGACGACGAGCCAGCCGGACCGCCGCGCAAGCTGATCGCGACGATCGGCGAACAGCTGGCCCGGTATGGGCCGGCGGCGCCGCAGCTTTGGCTGCCGCCGCTGGACGAACCGATCCCGTTGACGACAGTGCTGGCGCGCGCCGAGATACCGCAACGGCAGTGGCGCTGGCCCCTCGGCGAGATCGACAAGCCATTCGAAATGCGGCGCGACCCGCTGATTTTCGACGCCACTTCGTCGGCCGGAAACGTGGTGATCCACGGCGGTCCCAAGTCCGGCAAATCGACTGCGCTGCAGACATTCATCCTGTCCGCGGCCAGCCTGCACTCGCCACGCGACGTCTCCTTCTACGTCCTTGACTACGGCGGCGGGCAGCTGCGGGCAGTGCAGGATCTGGCGCACGTCGGCAGTGTGGCGTCGGCACTGGAACCAGAACGCATCCGGCGCACGTTCGGCGAACTGGAGCAGCTGCTGCTGTCCCGGCAGCGCCGAGAGGCCTTCCGCGACCGGCCTGGAACCGGCGGGGGCAATGGCAACGGAGACGGTTCGCCCGGGGGTGACGGCTTCGGCGAGGTGTTCCTGGTCATCGACAACCTCTACGCATTCGGCCGCGACAACACCGACCAGTTCAACACGCGCAATCCATTGCTGGCGAAGGTAACCGAGCTCGTCAACGTCGGCCTGGCCTATGGGATCCACGTCATCATCACCACTCCGAGCTGGCTGGAGGTGCCGCTGCCGATGCGCGACGGCCTCGGGCTGCGTCTCGAGCTCAAGCTGCACGACGCGCGCGATAGCAATGTGCGGCTGGTTGGCGCGCTGCGCCGCCCGGCGGACGCAGTCCCGCACGACCAGCCAGGCCGCGGATTGACCACGGCCGCTGAGCATTTCCTTTTCGCAGTTCCGGAACTGGATCAGGTTGCCGCGATCAACGCTCGCTATCCCGGCCTTTCTGCACCGCCGGTGCGGTTGTTGCCCACCAATCTCGCGCCCGACGCGATCGGCCCGCTCTACCGGGGCCCGGAACAAGTGGTCATCGGTCAGCGCGAAGAGGACCTCGCGCCCGTCATACTCGACTTCCTCGATAACCCGTTGCTGATGGTGTTCGGCGACAGCAAGTCTGGTAAGACCACGCTGCTGCGCCACATCATCCGTACCGTCCGCGAGCACTCGTCGGCCGACCGGGTGGCCTTCACCGTCCTCGACCGCCGGCTACATCTCGTCGACGAGCCATTGTTCCCGGACAACGAATACACCCCGAACCTGGACCGAGTCATCCCGGCGATGCTGGGGTTGTCCAACCTGATCGAGTCGCGCCGTCCGCCGGCGGGCATGTCGGCGGCCGAACTGTCCCGCTGGAGTTTTGCGGGCCAAACCCACTATCTGATCATCGACGACGTCGACCAGATACCCGATTCGGCCGCGATCAGCGGACCTTACGTGGGGCAGCGCCCGTGGACTCCTCTTATCGGCTTGCTGGCGCAGGCAGCCGATTTGGGGCTGCGGGTGATCGTCACGGGGCGGGCCACCGGATCGGCGCACGGCCTGATGACCAACCCGTTGCTGCGTCGCTTCAACGACTTACAGGCGACCACATTGTTACTGGCGGGCAATCCGCAGGACAGTGGCAAGATCCGTGGTCAGCGCTTCGGCCGGTTGCCCGCCGGACGCGCGATTCTGCTCGGCGACAGTGATAGGCCGACGTATGTACAGCTGGTCAACCCGCTGGTCGGCGAAGCCGTCGGCGAGGGTTCAAGAGGGGATTCGTCGTTCGGATGACTTCTGAAACGAGAACGACTAACGAAGATGATTGCTGAGACGCAACAGAAGGAGTGTCTGTCATGACGTTGCGAGTGGTTCCCGAGGGCTTGGCCGCGACCAGTGCGGCGGTCGAGGCACTCACGGCGCGGCTGGCGGCCGCGCATGCGGCTGCGGCTCCATTGATTACGGCGGTGGCACCGCCGGCGGCCGATCCGGTGTCACTGCAGACCGCTGCCGGATTCAGCGCCCAGGGTCAGGAGCATGCCGTGGTCGCAGCCCAAGGCGTTGAAGAGCTCGGCCGCGCCGGCATAGGTGTGGGCGAATCCGGCACAAGCTATCTCGCGGGTGACGCCGCAGCAGCCGCTACCTGGGGCGTAGGCGTCTGACAATGACCGCCCCCATCTGGATGGCTTTGCCGCCGGAAGTGCATTCGGCGTCGCTAAGCGCTGGTCCTGGACCGGGGCCGCTGTTGGCGGCCGCCGCCTCGTGGACTTCTCTTAGCGCCGAATATGCCTCGGCAGCAGAAGAACTCAGTGGGTTATTGGGGGCGGTGCAGGCGGGGCCATGGCAGGGGTCAACCGCCGAAAGCTATGTGGCAGCTCATGCGCCGTATCTGGCGTGGCTGCAGCAGGCCAGCGCCGACAGCGCGAGCGTAGCCGCGCAGCACGAGATCGCGGCGACGGCTTACACAAGCGCAGTGGCGGCAATGCCGACGCTGATGGAGTTAGTCGCCAACCACATCATTCACGGGGTGCTGGCTGCGACGAATTTCTTTGGCCTCAATACGATTCCGATCGCCCTCAACGAGGGCGACTATGTGCGGATGTGGGTTCAAGCCGCCACCGTCATGACCACTTATCAGGCCGTCGCAGGTACGGCCCTGGCCACGGCGCCGCGCACTACCGTTGCGCCGGCTGTGGTCAAATCCAATGGCGGGGCCACCCAGGCCGCTAATTCGGGTGCGGGTCTGAACAGCTCGAGCAGCATCCTCCAGTCGTTGGAGAGCTATGTAAACGCCTTGCCGGGCGGAGATTTGATCTGGAAGTTTCTGATGAATCCGATCGGCGAGAGTCGGCAGATACTGATTGATTTTGCAACCAATCCGTCGCAAGCCTTAGTTACCTGGGGACCATTGCTTTTCGCGGTCGGTTATCAGGCGTTCTTTGAGCCGGTCGGATTCGGAACGTGGGGGATCCTGCTCAGTTCGCCCGCCTGGTTGCCAGGGTTGGTCGCCGTCGGACTCTCGACGAGTCTGGGTCTACTCGGCCTCCTCAACCTCGACGACGTTCCGGACTTCGCTCCCACGGATGCGCCGGCTGCAGGCGTTCAGCACAGCTGGCCCGCGGCTGGAATGCCTTCGACCGTGGCGAGTCCCGCGCCAGGAGCACCGGCGCCGGCAGCGGGAGCGGCGACAAGCGCTCCCGCTGCCGCCGCACCGGCTGCGGCTCCAGCGACGCCGGGTTTCGCATACGCAGTTGGCTTTCCGGGTAATTGGGGACCTGACGTGGGGCCGACGGTCGGTGGCCGCGGTGGGATGAAGTCGCCGGCCGCCACCATACCGGCTGCGGCTGCCGCGGCGGCAAGTAGTGCGCAGACGCGGGCCCGGCGGCGCAGGCGGACCACAATGCGCGAGCACGGCGACGAATTTCTAGACATGGACTCCGACGTCGAAGTCACACCTGATTACGGCTCCGAGTACGCGGCTTCGGAGAACGGTGCCGGGACCTTGGGTTTCGCTGGGACCGTGCACAACGACACCGTCCTGGCGGCGGCGGGGTTGACCAGGCTGGCCGACGATGAGTTTGGCGCTGGCCCGCGGATGCCGATGGTGCCGGGCACCTGGGACCAGGTTTCCGAGGACCCAGGGAGAGGGGGCACGGACGGTTAACAACGTCGCAGTCAGTAGCCGAAATCCACAGAGAGATCAGAAGAGTTAGGAATCGTTATGAGTCTTTTGGATGCTCATATTCCGCAACTGGTGGCCTCGCAGTCCGCGTTTGGCGCCAAGGCTGCGTTGATGCGTCACACGATCAGTCAAGCTGAGCAGGCGGCGATGTCGGCCCAGGCATTTCACGTGGGCGAATCGGCCACGGCGTTTCAGGCTGCCCATGCTCGCTTTGTAGAGGTAGCCGCCAAGGTCAACACCTTGCTCGATATCGCGCAGGCGAATTTGGGCGACGCTGCCGGCACCTATGTGGCCGCCGACGCCGCGGCCGCGTCGACGTACACCGGGTTCTGATCCCAGGACGTTTTAAGAGCGACTGGGAACTTTCAAAGCGAAAACCCTTTACCGAAAGGACCTGTGATGTCACAGATCATGTACAACTACCCGGCGATGTTGTCCCACGCCGGGGATATGTCCTCCTACGCCGGCACTCTGCAGGGGCTGGGCTCCGATATCGCCAGCGAGCAGGCGGCGCTCTCCAAT
This sequence comes from uncultured Actinomycetota bacterium, assembly GCA_963762625.1. Lineage (GTDB taxonomy): Bacteria > Actinomycetota > Actinomycetes > Mycobacteriales > Mycobacteriaceae > Mycobacterium. Next base: position 736,182 of record CAVXLB010000003.1, on the reverse strand, counting down.
GGCTGGCAGGGCGACACCGGTATGACCTACCAGGGCTGGCAGGCGCAGTGGAACCAAGCCATGGAGGATCTGGTGCGGGCCTACCAGTCGATGGCCAGCACCCACGAGTCCAACACCATGTCCATGCTGGCCCGCGATTCGGCTGAAGCCGCCAGATGGGGCGGCTAGTCAGTGCCGAGACGATCTTAAATGGACACAGTACCCAACGCTGTCGAGCTGACGGTCGATCAGGCGTGGTTCATCGCGGAAACCATTGGAGCGGGCAGTTTTCCGTGGGTGCTGGCGATAACCACGCCTTACAGTGATGTCCGCACAGCGGGATGCGTTCCTGCAACGTCAGAAGACCGAACTGACGGGGATGGGTCTGCTGTCTGAGCAAGGTGCGGTCAACCCGAGCGTCGCCGACTGGATCAGAGCGGTGTGCTTCCCGGACCGCTGGCTCGACCTCCGTTACCTGGGGCCCACCGCGGCTGACGGTACCGGGAATCTGCTGCGCGGCGTGGTCGCGCAGCGCGCCCTTGTCACCCGTAGAACCACCAAAACCATTGTCGCGCTGCGCAGCGCGCAGCTGATCACATTCACCGCAATGGATATCGATGACGCCCGAGCGATGGTTCCGGTACTCAGTGTCGGGCTGGTGCAGCGTCAGCCCGCGCGGTTCGTCGAGTTCAGCCTGCCGACGCGCGTCGGCGCCCGGGCCGATGAGCGGCTACGGTCCGGCGCACCGCTGGCCGACGTCCTTGACTACCTCGGCATTCCGGAATCGGCACGGGCGGTGGTGGAGTCGGTATTCACCGGGCCGCGCAGTTACGTCGAGATCGTCGCCGGCTACCACCGCGATGGGCAGCACGCGACCACCGACGTCGGGATGAGCATTGTCGACACCACCGCGGGCCGCATACTGGTCAGCCCGTCGCGCGCTTTCGACGGTGAGTGGGTCTCGACATTCAGTCCCGGCACACCCTTTGCGATTGCCGTTGCCGTCGAAGCGCTGACCGGCAGCTTGCCGGACGCCCAATGGTTCCCCGGCCACCGGGTATCCCGAGATTTCTCCGCCCAATCCGCATAGCAGAAGAAAACAGATAGAGAAGAGAGCACGATGTCCCAGGTTCGGCCCCAACATTCTTCGAGGGTCCAGTGACGTCCGGTGCCGTCATCCCGATCGTCCGCGTCGCCATACTCGCGGACAGCAGGCTGACGGAGCTGGCGCTGCCCACGGAGTTGCCGCTGCGTGAAATCCTGCCGGCGGTATACCGTTTGGTGGTTCCCGTGGGATCCAATGGCGACGGCGGTGAATCCGCATTCGGCGCGGCTTCCCAACTGAGCCTTGCACCCATCGGGGGAGCACCGTTTAGCCTGGACGCCAGCCTGGACACCGTTGGCGTGGTCGATGGCGATCTGCTCGCCCTACAGCCGGTGCCCACCGGTCCGGCTGCGCCCGGCATCGTCGAGGACATCGCTGACGCCGCGGTGATCTTCTCGCCCTCACGGCTGAAGCCATGGGGCACAGCGCATATCCAACGGGGAGCGTTGGCCGCGGCAGTCGGCGTGGGGCTGGCGGGAACTGGTCTGGCGGTCAGCTACCGGGTAGCTGTCGGCGGGTTGGCAGGGCTGGTCGTCGTCAGTGCGATCGCGGTGCTCGCCGCGTTGGGCGCGTTGCTGATCAGGTCACGTTCAGCGCAGACCGAGATCGCCCTGTCGATCGCGGCACTGGTGCCCATCGCAGCAGCGTTGGCATTGGCGGTACCCGGGAGATTCGGGGCGGCACAGCTATTGCTGGCTGCGGCCGGTGTCACCGCCTGGTCGCTGATCGCCCTGTTTGTACCCGGTGCGCAGCGCGAACGCGTTATCGCCATCTTCACGGCGACGGCGGTGATCGGCGCTGGCGTGTCGCTGGCCGCCGCTGCGGCGTTGCTTTGGCGGTTGTCGTTCCTGACCGTCGGTTCCGGGCTGATTGTGGCGGCGCTGTTGCTTGCCGTCCAGACGGCTCAGCTGTCTGCCCTGTGGGCGCGGTTCCCGTTGCCGGTCATCCCGGCACCGGGCGATCCGACCCCCTCGGCACCGTCCTTGCGGGTGCTCGAGGACCTGCCACGACGGGTGCGCGCCAGTGACGCGCATCAGACCGGTTTCGTCGCGGGTGCCGTGCTTCTCAGCGTGCTGGGTTCCGTCGCGATCGCGTTGCGCCCTGAGTCGTTGAGCGTGTTGGGCTGGTACGCAGTGGCGGCGACGGCGGCCGCCTCCGCGCTACGCGCCCGGGTGTGGGATTCGGCCGCCAGCAAGGCGTGGCTGCTCGCTCAGCCGTACCTGTTGGCGGGTGATCTGTTGGTGCTTTACACCGCAACGGGACGCTACGCGGCCGCGTTAGGTGCGGTGCTGGTACTGACTGCGCTCACGTTGGCATGGGTGGTTGTTGCGTTGAACCCGCGCATCGCTTCCCCGGACAGCTATTCGTTGCCATTACGCCGGCTGCTCGGATTTGTGGGTGCCGGCCTGGATGCTTCGCTGATCCCCGTGCTGGCCTACCTGGTCGGTCTGTTCAGCTGGGTACTCAATCGATGAATCGTGCAGTCGGATTGGGTTGCCTCACGGCGGTTGTGGCCGTTGTGATGTGCACCTGTCCACCGGCACTGGCGATCAATCCGCCGGCCGTCGACTCGGCCACGCAACCGCCGAGCGGAACTCCGGGACCTGTGCAGCCGATGGAGCAGCGCGCCGCATGCAGCGTCTCCGGCATCATTCCGGGCAGCGATCCGGATGCGCCGACGGCGAGTCAGGCGACGCTGAATCTTTCTGGTGCATGGCAGTTTTCCCGTGGCGACGGTCAGCTGGTGGCGCTTATCGACACCGGGGTGCGGCCAGGTCCGCGGCTACCGAACGTCGAGGCCGGTGGCGACTTCGTGGAGTCGACCGACGGCCTGACCGACTGCGACGGCCATGGAACCCTGGTTGCCGGGGTCATCGCCGGCCAGTCCGGCAATGACGGTTTCGCGGGCGTCGCGCCTGGTGCGCGGCTGCTGTCCATCAGGGTGACATCGGCCAAGTTCTCACCGCGGACGTCGGGAGGCGATCCGCTCATGGCGAGCGCCGCCGTCGATGTCGCGGCGCTGGGCCGGGCGATCGTGCACGCGGCTGACCTCGGCGCCCGGGTGATCAACATCTCGGCGATAACCTGCCTGCCGGCTGATCGACCCATCGACCAGGCCGCGCTGGGCGCGGCAATCCGGTACGCGGCGGTGGACAAGGACGCGGTGATCGTGGCTGCCGCGGGCAATACCGGGGCGACCGGATCGATCGCCGGCGGGACGTCCTGCGAGTCCAATGCGCTCACCGATCTGAGCCGCCCGGACGACCCGCGTAACTGGGCGGGCGTCACGTCGGTCTCCATTCCGTCGTGGTGGCAGCCATACGTGCTGTCGGTGGCCTCCTTGACGCCGGAGGGGCAGCCGTCGAAATTCACTATGGCCGGACCGTGGGTAGGTGTCGCCGCGCCCGGGGAGAACATTGTCTCGGTGAGTAATCGCGACGGTGGGGGCTTGGCCAACGGCCTGCCCGACGAACGCCAGAACCTGATCGCGCTCAGCGGCACCAGCTACGCGGCCGGCTACGTGTCGGGCGTCGCGGCACTGGTCCGCGGCAAGTACCCGGCGCTGAGCGCTGCGCAGGTGATCGGTCGCCTCACCGCAACGGCGCACAACGGTGCCCGAGCGCCCTCCAATGTCGTTGGCTCCGGCGACCTGGACCCAGTGGCAGCCCTGACCTGGGAACTGCCCGCTCGTTCGGAAACCGGTGTTCCGCAAGCAAAGCCGGTCGCTCTTCCACCGGCACCGGCTCCGAAGGACAACACGCCGCGGACCATCGCTTTCGTCGGGGCCGCTGCGCTGGCTTTGGTGGTCGCGGTCGTCGCCGGGATCACTGCACGTCGTCGAAAGGACTTCACTTCGTGAGCGCTAGACCAGTCTGGCCGGGCAGCGGCCGAATAACCTTGGCGTTGCTGACGGTGGTGCCTGCGGTGCTGGCTTACCCGTGGCGGTCACCCCGCGACTACTGGGTGCTCGGCATCGCCGTCGCCGTGGTGATCCTGCTGTTTGGTTGGTGGCGTGGACTGTACTTCACCACCATTCTGCGCCGTCGGACTGCGATAGCGCGGCGCCGCAATTCCGTGCCCGAATCCGGTAGCGGCACAAAGACCACCGTGCTACTGCAAGTCGGGCCGCCGGCCTCCGACTCGGACGTACTGCCACTGCCACTGCTGGCCGGGTACCTGAACCGCTACGGCGTGCGTGCCGACATGATCCGAATCACCAACTGCCACACAACAGCTGGAACGGAGACCTGGATCGGACTGACGGTGTCGGCCGCTGACAACTTGGAGGCGCTACAGGCCCGCTCATCGCGAATCCCGTTGCATGAGAGCGCCCAGGTGGTGGCGCGCCGGCTCGCCGATCATCTCCGCGAGATCGGCTGGGAAGTCAACTTGGTCGGGACGGAGGACATCCCGCGGCTACTCGCACCGGCGTCCCGTGAGACCTGGCGTGCCGTGCAGCGAGGAGCCTCGGATTACGTTGCGGCATACCGGGTCAACGCGGACGATGCATTGCCGGACACGCTGAACGCGATCCGGACCCATCCGGCGAGCGAGACTTGGACGGCGCTGGAGATCGCCGGATCGAGCGAATCGAGTGGCCGGCGCACGGTCGCGGCCGCGACCGCGTTTCGGACCGATACGCAGCCGGGGAAGGCCGCTCCGGTGTCTGGCCTCACACTGCAACGGGGCAACCAACTGCGGGCGCTGACGGCCTTGGACCCGTCGTCCACACAACGACTCGACGGGCATAGGGACGCGCCCGCCGGCTTGCTCACGGGGTTGGATTGGCCCATACCAGCCGTCGGTGCCCATCGGGCGCAGCTGGCGGAGTCCGCTAACCGAACATGAGGTCGTGTAGGAAGCTGGTCATCCGGCGCGGATAGTCCAGTTGGCTCACGTGCATCACATGACTGCCCGGAAACCACCGCAGCGCACAGCGATCCCAGTGCTCCCAAAGCATTACCGCCTGGCCCGGCGCAACCATCCGGTCGCCGAGACCGGTGATGATCATCCGACGGTCCTTGGGCACCAGCGGCTCGTAGTGCAGTGGGGCGTGGTAGGACAACCCGGCGGTTAACTCGTCAGGGCTGTGTTGTGCAGTCGCGATCCGAGCCCGATGAATTTGTTGGCGGGGAACAACCATTCATCGACATCGTTTTGGGTGCGAGTGCCGGTCAGCCGTTAGCCGTCACCACCGTCGTGGCGAGCACGGACGAGACCCAGGTACGCAGCGCGACGTCACCAAGCTGCGGATGCGTCGACGATCATCCGCTGACGGGGTGACAGCGCGGAACGCGGGGGTAGCCGATCGGCGTTGGCCGGCACGTCGGCGCCCGCAACATCCGGAAGCGGAATCGGAAGAGCGATCGGATTCGCGCCGACGCCACGATCCTGGTGCTATCCCGCGGGCATCCCCGCAGCTACGGTGTTGATCAGGAGGACCGATATGTGGGATCCCGATGTGTACCTGACGTTTGCTGACCACCGCAGCCGTCCGTTTTATGACCTGATCTCGCGGGTGGGTGCCGAGCGGGCACGCCGGGTGGCCGACCTCGGTTGCGGGCCGGGCCACCTCACGCAGTATCTTGTCCAAGCGCTGGCCCGGCGCGGTGATCGAGGCAATGGACAGCTCGCCGGAGATGGTGGCCGCCGCCCGCGAACGTGGGGTCGACGCCACCACCGGGGACTTGCGAACCTGGAAGCCAAAGCCCGACACCGACGTGGTAGTCAGCAACGCTGCCATGCATTGGGTGCCGGAGCACGCTGACCTGCTGGTCCGGTGGGCTCACGAGCTGGTACCCGGATCGTGGATCGCCGTTCAGGTCCCGGGCAACTTCGAGACGCCATCGCATTCCGCCGCGCGGACACTGGCTCGCCGTGAGCCCTATGCAAAGCTCCTGCGCGACGTGCCGTTTCGCGTCGGCGCGGTGGTCCATTCGCCGGCGCACTACGCCGGTCTGCTGATGGACGCCGGATGCGGAGTAGACGCCTGGGAGAGCACCTACCTCCATCAGCTGACTGGCGAGCATCCGGTGCTGGAGTGGATCACCGGCACCGCGCTGGTCCCAGTGCGCGAGCAACTCGACGACGAGGGCTGGGAACAATTCCGCCGGGAACTCATCCCGCTGCTCGACGACGCTTACCCGGCGCGGGCCGACGGGACGACGATCTTCCCCTTCCGGCGGGTGTTCATCGTCGCTCAAGTCGGCGGCGCGTAACGCAGCGCCGCGCACTGCTGTTACCAGATATCGGATGTAAACGGCGGCGCCGGTGGGCTGCTGCTCGGTGCGAACTGCGTCGCTGGGTGAGGTATTACTCCTCTACGCCGCGCTCGACGGCGATCGCCGACCGGCTGACCGGCGACGTGTGGTGGATCTGCAGATACGTCTCGGTGTAGCGCGTCGCGATGCGGGTACCGGCGAACTCCGACGGTATGACGTCTCCGGTGCGCTCGCGCCAATCATGCAGTCGGACAGCCAGATCAGCTGCAACCGCGATCACGCCCGTCTCGACCCCGAAATCCGGGGCCAGCAGGTTGGTGGTCTCGTTGGGGTCCGCGCGCAGATCGTAGAGTTCGCGTTGCGGCCGGGGCGACTTGACGAACGGTGCGACCGCCAGCCCGGACGGACTTTCTTCGATATCGAACGGCAGATCCAACAGTGGCCCTGGCGCGTAATTCTCGATGTAGCTGTATTCCTTTGTGCGGATCGCGCGAATGGGATCGAACGAGTCATGATAGGTCTTGGTCGTGTACACGTGGTCGCGCACCGGATCGGTTTGGGTATCCGGCGCGACCATGTTGCCCGCATGGGACACGCCATCGATGTCCGCCGGCACGTCGAGGCCCAGCAAGCCCAGCAGCGTCGGAACGAGGTCGACGCCGCTGAACAGCTCGTCGTAGACGCGGGGCGCCAGTCTCCGACCGGTGGGCGGGCGGACGACCATTGCTATGCCCGTGCCGGCGTCGTACAGCGTGGATTTCGCGCGCGGGAACGCCGGGCCGTGATCGGTGAAAAACACCACCCAGGTGTTGGCGTCCAGGCCGGTTTCGGCCAGCGTGTCCAGCAACCGGCCCACCGCGGTATCGGCCGCCGCGATTGCCCCGTAGAAGTCGGCGAGGTCGCCACGCACCTCGGGGGTGTCGGGCAGGTAGGCAGGCAGATTGACGGAGGCGCTGTCGGCCGGCTCATAACGGTCCCGCGGATAGGGCCGATGGGTTTCGAAGAACCCGGCTGTCAACAGGAACGGTTGGCCGGCAAGGTTCTCGGGACTGTTTCGGAGCCATTTGTCGGCTTGGTCCACCACGTACTCGCAGTATGAGTTCGACACGTCAAACTCGTCGAAACCCAGCCGTTTCGGGTAGGACGTCTCGTGTTGCATACCAAAAAGGGCTGAATACCAGCCCGATTCGGACAGTATCTGGGGAAGGGTGCGGACGCCGGAGCGGTATTCCCAGCCGTGGTGGGCCAGGCCCACCAGCCCATTGCTCTGCGGGTAGCGGCCGGTGAACAATGATCCCCGCGACGGCGAGCACAGCGGCGCGGTGGAGTGCGCTCTGGTGAAGAGAATGCCCTCGGCGGCAAGCTGGTCTAGTCGGGGGCTGTATACATCGGTGTGGCCGTAAGCACCTAGGCAGCGCCCCAGGTCGTGCCAATGAACGACCAGCACGTTGTCGCGTTGCCGGTCTCTCGCCGCATCCTGAGCCGTCATTTCCATCCTTTCGACCGGCGACGATACCCCAGCCGCTCGTTGCGCGCCCGGACCGAAGCGGCCGGCTGGAACAATGCGGCTATGCGCACGATAATGAGCGGTCTGGGTCTGCTGGAGTCACCTCGCTGGCGCGAAGGGCGACTATGGGTGGCCGACTGGACGGCCGGTCTGATCCGCGCGATCGACCCATCCGGGCAGGGCGAAGCCGCCGTCCGTGTCGTGCTCGAACACCGTTCGTTGCCAATGTGTTTCGACTTTCTGCCACACGTGCCGGCCAGCCAGGGCCTGGTGTTGACGTCGAGTTCTGAGCTGGCGCTCCTCCGCCTGTCGGCGGACGGGACATTGGCGCGGCATGCCGACCTGTCGGCGCTGTCTCCGCACGGCTACAACGACATCGTGATCGACGGCCGGGGCAATATTTACGTCAACAACGTCAATTTCGACTTCGCTGAGGGAAATTCGGGAGATGACCCTGCGCCCGGGTTCGTCGCCCTGGTCACCCCGGACGGAGACGCCCGGTTGGTCGCCGATGACCTGGCGTTTCCCAACGGAATGGCCGTCACCGTGGACGGCGAGACGCTTGTCGTCGCCGAGTCGTACCGGCACCGGCTGACCGCCTTCGACATCGGCGCCAACGGTTTGCTGTCGAATCGGCGGGTGTGGGCAGACCTGGGCGGCCACTCACCCGACGGCATCTGCATCGACCGCGACGGCGCGGTCTGGTACGCCGATGTCGGTGATCGCTGCTGCGTGCGGGTCAGCCAGGGCGGTGACGTGTTGCAACGGGTCCAACTCGATCGCGGCGCGTTCGCCTGCATGCTCGGTGGAACGGACGGCTCCACTCTCTTCGTGGTCGCCGCGCACTGGCCCGGGCCGCAGCATTTGATGGATCACACCGACTGGGACGGCACCGTGCTGGCCGTTCCCGCACCGGCGCCCGGAGCCGGCTGGCCGGGCCCGGGACCGACTGGCGGTTGACCCCACCGGTTCTCGCTAACAAACTCGCCCAGCGGTCGCGCGAAGGCCCAGCCATCCAATTCCAGTGCCGGCCGATCCGGGAATTCCGGCACCGGGCCCAGACACAGGATGGCGACGGGTTCGGCATCGGCGGGCATGTCCAACAAACTCGCCAACCGTTGCGGATCGAATAGGGACACCCAGCCCATGCCGAGGCCCTCGGACCTTGCCGCCAGCCACAGGTTCTGGATTGCGCACGACACCGATGCCAGATCCATCTGCGGTAGCGTGCGCCGGCCGAAAATGTGCGCCTCGCGCTGATCGCACAACGCCACCACCAGGAGCTCCGCGCATTCCAGAATTCCCTCGACCTTGAGTTGCAAAAATTCCTCGGCCCGCTGCCCGAGGGCGGCAGCGGTGAGCGCGCGCTCTTCGTCGACGATTGCGTGCATGCGTTCCCGGAGCGGTTCATGGGTGATCCGGATGAAGCGCCACGGCTGCATTAAGCCGACGCTCGGCGCGGCGTGCGCGGCTTGCAGCACGCGCGCCAACACATCCTCGGGCACCACGGCACCGGTGACGAAGCGGCGCATATCTCGCCGTTCGGAGATCACCCGATACACGGCCCGTCGCTCTAGCGGACTGAACGCGTGATCGGTCACATGGCCATCGTATGGAATTCGAAGGGCGTGAAGATCGACTATTGCTGACTCCGACGGCACGGAAGACCGTCGGGCCAGATGACGAAGGCCACCCCCGGCGTGGTATCGCTCTAGTTCATGACCCGCCGCCGCATCACTTCGGGTGTTTCCCGGCCCGTTCTCCTCGCCATTGTCTTCGCGGTGGCCGCCATCGTGGTCTATGCGGCCATGTGGGTGGGCTACCGCCAGCAATGGAGCTGGTTGCACGGCATCGATTGGTCGCTGTTGGACGCGGCGCGCGACATTGGGATCAAGCACCCGGCATCGCTGCGATTCTGGAATGGCGTGTCGTTTGTGCTCGGACCTATCCCACTGCGGTGGGTTGGCGGGGTCGCCGTGGTGGCGGCGCTGGTGCAGCGCAATGTGCGCGCGGCGCTGGTGCTGTTGGCCTGCGCGCCACTCGTCGGACTTGTGACGACTGCGGCCAAGAGTCTGGCCAACCGTCCGCGGCCGCCGACCATGTTGGTAGCCGCACCCTCCACCTCATTTCCGTCCGGGCACGCGCTGGAGTCGACAGCAAGCTTCCTCGCGTTGCTCAGCTTTGTTTTGCCGATGCTGAGCCCGCCGATGCGCCGTGTCGCGATCGCGGTGAGCGCACTGAGCGTGCTGTTGGTAGGGATCTCCAGGGTCGCTTTGAACGTCCACTACCCGTCCGACGTGCTGGCCGGCTGGTCACTGGGGTATCTTTTTTTCCTCGCGTGTTTGCTGGTGTTTCGCCCGCATCAGGTTTTCGTGGGTCACGGCGCAGTGACCTAACCGGGCCTAAAGCTTTACTTGACCGTGGGGTTGCATGGGCCTGACGATGGAAAGCATGCGCCGACCGGTTGCTCTGCTGGGTGGTGCAGCGTGCCTAATCTTCGCGTCGCTTGTGCTCGCGCCGATCAGCCGCGCGGCTGGCGCTCCCTGGTTCGCGAACTCGGTCGGCGCTGCCACACAGGTGGTTTCGGTGGTCAGCACCGGTGGTTCGAACGCGAGAATGGATATCTACCAACGCACCACCGCCGGTTGGCAACCGCTCAAGACCGGCATTCCCACCCATGTCGGCTCGGCGGGTATGGCGCCGCAGGCCAAGAGTGAGGTTCCGGCCACCCCGATGGGTATCTACACCCTCGACTCCGCCTTCGGCACCGCGCCGAATCCCGGTGCGGGACTGCCATACACCCAAGTCGGGCCAAACTACTGGTGGAGTGGGGACGACCATAGCCCCACCTTCAACACCATGCAGGTCTGTCAGAAGTCGCAATGTCCGTTCAGTACCGCCGCCAGCGAGAACCTGCAAATCCCGCAGTACAAGCACGCGGTCGTGATGGGTGTCAACAAGAACAAGGTTCCGGGCGGCGGTGCCGCGTTCTTCTTTCACACCACCGACGGCGGCCCGACTGAGGGCTGCGTTGCGATCGACGACCCCACGCTGGTGCAGATCATCCAGTGGCTGCGGCCTGGTGCGGTGATCGCGATCACCAAGTAGCGCCCCGGGCCCCTAGATGAGCAGCGCGCGGCCGGGCTTGACCTTGAAGTCCAAATCCGCCAACGACATTGTTGCGTCGTAGGTTCTGTCGTAGCCGGTGACGGATATCTTCCAACCGTCTTCTGCGCGCCGGTACTCGTCGTGGTAGAAAGCCGCTCCGATCAGCATGAAATTGAATTCGGCGACGATGACGCGGTCTTGCAGATACCAATTGCCCGACGCGGTATCGCCGGTCACGATGATTTCTGGATGGGTCACCCGGTGTTCGGTGATGACGTTGGGGCCAAGCGAGGCACGCATGTAATCCACCAGGTCGGTGCGGTTCGTGAAATGCAACTCCTTACCGATCGACGGTCCGTAGTCGGCCTTGATGTCCTCGGCCAGCGTGTCGGCGTAGTCGTCCCAGTGCTTGGTGTCGAGTGCGCGCAAATACCGGTATTTGACCTGTTTGATCGCTTCGATGTCGGCTAAGTCAGCGGCGTGATCGTGGAGGCTCATCACGCCATTGCAACACATCCACCGGGCTCGCCGATAACCTGCTGACTACTTTTGCGGCATGAAGCAGCCCACAGCGGCTACGCGAGGTTATCTTGAGCGCTGCCGCACACCGCGATTTGGACCAACGCGGCTTTGTCAAGGTGTTGGCGGTACCACTTTGGTGACGCAACCGCATCGAGCGTATACCAATGACGTTGTGACCCATCGGCATTAGACCAGAGCGTGGATATGGTTAACGCTGGCCACCGACCCCTATAGACGAAAGTATTCGCTCTATGTACGACCCACTAGGGTTGTCGATCGGGACCACGAACCTGATCGCCGCAAGCAACGGAAGTACACCGGTTGTACGCCGCGCTGTGCTGACTCTCTACCCGCATTGCGCGCCGAAAATCGGCCTGCCCGCAGAGACCCCGAACCTGACTGATCCCGGCATGCTCATGAGCGGTTTCGTGCAGCGCATCGGCGACTCCGTAGCGCTGGTGTCCAGCGACGGGTCCGCGCACGACGCCGACCTGTTGGTGGTCGAAGCACTGGACGCGATGGTGCTCGCTGCCGGTGTGGACGCGAGCTCTTCTGATATCGCGATTGCCGTTCCCGCATACTGGAAACCCGATACAGTACAGGCGCTACGCAACGGGTTACGAACGCATCTGGGCTTCGTCCGAAGCGGCATGGCGCCGCGCCTGGTTTCTGACGCCATCGCGTCGCTCACCGCGGCGAACGCGGAGCTTTGTCTCGCGGCAACCGGCGTGGTCGGACTGCTCGATTTCGGTGGCACCGGCACGTCCGCGACGTTGGTAGACATCTCGGGCGATTTCCAACCTGCCAGCGCTACATTGCGTTATGCGGATTTCTCCGGCGATGAGATCGATCAAGCCGTGTTGCTCCGAGTCTTCGAGGAACTGGGACACGGCAGCGGAATTGACCCGGCCAATACCGCCGGCGTCGGGCAACTCGGCCAGCTCAGGGAGCAGTGCCGAGCGGCCAAAGAACGGTTATCCACTGATACAGTAACCGAATTCGCTGCTGAGCTAGGCGGCCGCCGGTGCACCATGAGGCTGACTCGAGACGAGCTGGGGGACCTGATACAGGACCGGCTGACCGGCTTCATTTACGCGTTCGACAAGATGCTGGCCCGCTACTCCAAGAGCTGGACAGACCTTGCCGCGGTGGTCACTGTAGGCGGCGGCGCCAGCATTCCACTTATCAATGAACGTCTTTCGGTGCACTCCCGCAGGCCGGTCGTAACCGTCTCGCAGCCGGCTTTTGCGGCTGCCACGGGCGCATTGATGCTGGCCTCTCGCGGCGAAGAGTTGGATATCCGTTCGAACACGTCCGTCGGCCTGGCCGTGGCGGCTGCCGGTAACGACGTCATCGAACTGCCGCCCGGCGACTTGCTGGTGATCGACGACGAGGCGTTGACGGATCGCGAGTTGGCCTGGTCGCAGACCGAGTTCGGCGGCGACGTACGGGTTCCGTACTGTGGCGACACCTACGATGAAGACAACCCGGCCGGCTGGTCGATGCGGCTCAATCTGATCGAGCCGCCCAAAGAGCCGTCGTGGCCACGCTTTCGATTTTCGCAATTGATCATCGGCGTGTGCGCCTTGGTGGCCATGACCGCAATCGGCGGTGTGGCCTACACGTTGGCGGGTATAGAGAACCGCGAAGCCCCCGTGGTGCCCACCTTCGCGCCCCTGCCGGCGCCGCCAGTCAGCTCGCTGCTGCCAAGTCCCGTGCCCCCACCTCCGACGGCGGTGCCAATGCCTAGTGCGGAACCGGTTCCCAGCGCTGCGCCGCCACCACCGCCACCGCCACCCCCACCGCCACCCCCACCGCCGCCGCCACCGCCACCGCCGGTGATTGTGACCACGCAGCCGCCGCACGTTGTCACAACGAGGCCTCCTGCGCCGCCAAAGCCGGTTACGACTGAGCCGCCGACCACGACGGTCATGACGACCCAGCCTCCTCCGCCGCCGCCCACTACGACAACGCCGCCACCGCCCACCACGACGACGGTGCCGATGACGACGGAGTGGATTCACGTTCCGCTGCTACCAATGCCGATACCGGTTCCCGTTCCGCGGAGTGTGGTTCCCCCTGCTCCGCAATACCCGGGTGGAGCAGGCTCCCAGAATCCCTTCCTGGGGCCGGGCGGCTACTAGTTGTCTCCGCCGGAACCGGGCCTCGTAAGCCCTGGACCGGCGTGCATGGCGGATGTTTTCAGCAAAGCGCACACTGGGCAGTAGCGCTACAAGCTGCGAGGAGGCCGCGTGGGCGAGAACGGTGCGTTCGGATTTGATCCCGATGACTTCGATCGGGTGATCAGGGAGGGCAGCGAAGGACTGCGCGATGTGTTCGAGCGGGTCAGCAGGTTTGTCGGACCTGTCGGGTTCGGTTCTCGGACGGGTTGGTCGGGGATATTCGAAGATCTGTCACGGCGTCCCCGCTCCGGGCCGGAAACCGCCGGCGAGGCCGGCGACGGGGTGTGGGCGATTTACTCGGTGGGCACCGACGGAGACGCCCGAGTCGACCAGGTCTATGCGACCGAACTCGACGCGCTGCGGGCAAACAAGAACAACGTCGACCCGAAGCGCAAGGTGCGGTTCCTGCCGTACGGCATTGCGGTCAGCGTCCTGGACGACCCCCATCCCGATCCCGATCCCGATTCCGATTCGCCGGAGTAACGCGGTCAACCCTGTTGAACGACGTTGCCGTCACCGGATTTGGTGATCTGCGGCGAGCCCGAGTGATATGTGACGTGGTTGTTGAGGCCGGAGGCATCGATGGTGTCTGCGGCGTCGACGGTGACCATGTTGTTGAGGCCGGACACGGTAACGCTTACGCAGTGGCCGGTGATCACCACCGTGTTGGACACGCCGCTAACGATGAGGATGTTGTCGTTGCAAGTGACCGCCTTGTTCTCGTTGATCCCGGTGACGGTGAGCTCGGTGCCCTGCGGTGGTAGCGGTGCAACCGACGGTCCGGGCGGTTGAGTGGCCGATGGGTTTGAGCTACGCGGGATGGCCTTGGGCGGGCTGATAACCCACGAGGTGCTCGGTGTGGGGGACGGAACGACAAGGTTGCCACGGGAAAACCGGTGCGAGGCGTAGGCGGCGATGATCCCCACCAACGCCAGCACGCCGACGACGAACAGTGCTGCCAGGATCCACCACACCCGGTTGCCTGACGGTGATCTCGGCGCCGCACCGGGGGGCGGGCCGCCGTAGCCATAGTTGTACGGGAATGGTGTGGGAACCGGTGGTACTGGGCCAGGTGGCGGCGGCGGGTACGCGTAACCGCTTGGCGGCGCGCCGCCACGCTCGGACGTGCGCCCGTTATCGGCCAGTGGGCGCTCGAGTTCCCGGATCCGGTCTTCCGGGTCCTCCTGCTGTTCCATGCAGAGATGCTCCCACTGCATATGCCGAATGGGTAGTTTCAGAATGTGCCCGACTTGCCGAACCGCCAGATCTTGTTGCGTAACCGTCCGACCGGACTGGTCCGGCCCGGTGACACCGAGCTGGTCAACACCCCGGCGCCCGAGCCCGCCGAGGGTGAGGCGTTGGTCCGAACCACGTATGTCGGTCTCGACGCCGCCGTTCGGACCTGGCTGAATGACCAGCCGGGTTATCTGCCGCCGGTGCAGCTCGGTGAGGTCATTCGGGCGGCCGGGATCGGCGAGGTTATCGCTTCACGATGTGACGCCTACGCCGTCGGCGATGTGATCACCACGCTGACCGGTTTCCAGGAGTACGTGATCGTTCGCGATGACGTGTTCTGCACGCCCATCCCGGGCGAGCACGACCAACTGGCAATCATGTCGGTTTACGGGCCGACCGGAGCCACCGCGTACTTCGGGATGACCGACATCGGCAGGCCGCAGCCGGGCGAGACGGTGGTGGTGTCGGCGGCGGCGGGTGCCACCGGATCGGTGGCCGGGCAGATCGCCAAGATCGCCGGCGCCCGCGTGGTGGGCATCGCCGGTGGCCCCGAGAAGTGCCGGGCGGTGGTCGAGGACTTCGGTTTCGACGCGTGCATCGACTACAAAAATGACGACCTTCCGGCCGCGCTCAAGGAGCATTGCCCGCGGCGCATCGACGTCTACTTTGACAATGTCGGCGGACCGATCCTCAATGCAGTGCTGGGCAGGCTGGCCTCCAAAGCACGAGTCGTGCTCTGTGGCGTCATTTCCAGCTACCTGACGGGGGAACACCCCGGGCCGGAAAACTACGTGAACCTGCTGTCCAGGACCGCGCTCATGCAAGGCTTCAACGCGCTCGACGAATGGGGCCGCTTCGACGAGGCCTTCGCCTCGCTCCGTCAGTGGGAGGCCGATGGCGGCCTCAAGCACCGGCAGACCATTTTTGAGGGCATCGGGTCCTGCGTCGATGCCCTCAACGGCTTGTTCACCGGGGCCAATATCGGCAAGACATTGGTCAAGCTCAGCGAACCCACTTAATCCCTTTCAAGCCTGAGGCGGTGGGTTCGCCGCGCCCTAGTCCTCGCCGAGGACCCTGTGCAGCGTCTTCTTGGCCTCGCGCAGGGCTTCCAGCACCTTGGTCCGCGCCTCGGCCAGCTGCTGCTTCTGCTCGTCGGTGCCCGTCCACGTGATCGTGCGCGCCAGCCCGGCGACCTCGAACAATTCCCTGCGGATCTTGAAGACGTCGCCGAACTTGGCCGCCCGCCCCAGGAATGCATGTGCGGTTTCGCTGCTGACGCCGCGCCAGGCCAGTAGGTTCTGGCCGAGCTCGGTCAGCGTAGCCACGCCATTGTCGACGGTGACCACGCCCCGGCCGGCGAGCAGTCCAATGGCAATCTCTGCCACGTCCTGGGGAGGGGTAAATGCTCCCTCGGTTGCGTCGGACACCCGCTGTACGATCTGCGCGGCATCAGCCGGCCCGTCAAGCAATAACGCCGCGGTGACGAACGCTGCACGCTTGAGGCCATGGCGACCCCGACCGGGGCCCCCACCATGACCGTGACCCTGTCCGCCACCAAAGCCGCCCCCAAAACCGCCGGGGCCCCCGAAACCGCCCCCGAAACCGCCTGAGCCGAAGCCGCCGAAACCGGGTCCACCGAAACCAGGTCCACCGAAACCAGGTCCACCGAAGAATCCACCACCAGACATCTTTGTCGTTTCCTTTCTGTTGATGAGGCTGACGCTCATCTAAGTATCAACTTCCTTGATACCACTGACTCCGGCGATGTCAATCAACTTGATGGTCGACCGTGCGGCCCACGCTTGATCTGGAGCGCTGCGGCGCGGTTGGTGGATCCGGTGGCGGAGATCCGGCGCGCGGGTCTTATCCAGCGAACGTGCTGGTCGATTGAGTGCGTGTCTTTTAGCGTCCGGCAAACCATTTGCGACAGCATCAAGCGGTCGCCGATCTCGGCATAGATGCTGCTTGGGTCACTATTACTGACGATTAGCGATGAACTACAGCAAACTGGTTGTCGTATGCGGGATCGATGGTGGGCGGGGGCCGCAACGCGGGCCGCGGGATGCGCGCTCACCTTCCGCGTGGTTTCATAACACCGTTTGCGAGAGTTGCAATGGGGGGTCGCACTTCGTCGGACATCCTGACTTAACGATTGGTGGTAGATGAATGGATCGTCGCAGCATGTTGATGATGTCGGGGATGGGCATGCTCGCAGCTGCGGTCCAGCTTCCGGAGGCCTCAGAGGCCCAAGCCCGTCCGGTAGCGCCGGCGGCGCCTGCTGCAGGCGGTGGGCCCTACCTCTTCCAGGACGAGTTCGACGGCCCCGCGGGCTCGGCTCCCGACCCGGGCAAGTGGACGGTGCAGACCTGGCAGGACGACGTGTTCCCGCCGGTCGATGGCATCTACCGTAACGATCGCCGAAACGTGTTCCAGGATGGCCACTCCAATCTCGTCCTCTGTGCCACCCAGGAATTTGGCACCTACTACTCCGGCAAACTGCGGGGCAACTGGCGGGGCATGATCAACACCACCTGGGAAGCGCGAATAAAACTGGACTGTTTGTTCACGGGCCTTTGGCCCTCGTTCTGGGCTGTCAACGAGGATCCGTTGCCAGACGGTGAGGTCGACTTGTTCGAGTGGTACGGCAACGGCGACTGGGCCCCGGGAACCACGGTTCACGCGGCATCCAACGGAAAAACCTGGGAGGGGAGATCGATTCCCGGGTTGATTGACGGCGATTGGCACACGTGGCAAATGCATTGGGCTGAGGACGGATTCCACTTCACGCGAGACGGGGCACCGTACTTCAGTGTTCCCAACAAACCCATCCACGTCCACGGCGGCGCGCCTGACGACTTCCGCTGGCCGTTCAACAATCCCGGCTACTGGATGTCGCCCATGTTTACCCTTGCGGTCGGCGGCGTTGGCGGCGGCGATCCTGCCCTGGGTAATTTCCCGGCGGCCATGCTCGTCGACTACATCCGCGTCTGGTAGGCGTCTATCGCCCCGGGTGCTCGGCCCTGATCACCTGAACCAGGTTGAACTGCCAGCGCTCGACGAGCC
Source organism: uncultured Actinomycetota bacterium (assembly GCA_963762625.1). Classification (GTDB taxonomy): domain Bacteria; phylum Actinomycetota; class Actinomycetes; order Mycobacteriales; family Mycobacteriaceae; genus Mycobacterium. The sequence goes on along the minus strand of CAVXLB010000003.1, from coordinate 718,257 downwards.
GAAAGCCCAGATCGCGCGGAACCGCGAAGGCGGAGGTTGCCCCGTAGCGTGGGCCCGGCGGAATCGCCGAACCCTGTTCGTGCGCGGGCATCGATTCGTCGGCCTGGGTGATGATCCACAGGACGCGACAACGGCTTAACGGGTTGGCGACCACCTCGGGGATGAGGTTGGTGTCGAAAACGTCGTTGCGGTCCGTCGCCCGTTGCCACAGGGTGAGGTCAACCAGCTTCCGATACGCTTCGGGGCGCGCCGCCATCAGCGGGCGCATCGGGGCGGGCATGAACGTCACGGTGTCGTTGACCAGCAGGCAATCACCCGGTGCGGCCTTCGCGGTGATCAGATCGGCCACCTGGCTGTAGTCCATTCCGTACTTGGCGTAGGGACCTCGTTGCACCCAAGCATAATTGGGGGCCGCGGCGACGGCGAAGAGGCTGAGAATAGCCCCCGCCACCCACGACTTGGCCGCTACGGCGCCGATGCAGACGCCGAGCACAAGTGCCATTGCTGGTGCGGTGAAGCACAGATAGCGGGGGGTGTAGATCGGGTGGACGAATGCCGACCAGAGGACGATCAGGGCGGTCGGGATCGCCAGCCAGACGACCGCCAGGACCAGCAGTTGCCGGTCCGTCTCGGCCAGCTTCGCGGATGTAAAGCGCCACAAGGCAATAGCTGTCACGATGACCAGTGCCGACAGCACCGTGAACTGGGGGCTCCGTTCGAAGTACTGCTGGACCGCGACATCTTCGATCGTGCGGTGCCCGATCGTGGGGACCCATTTAATCTGATCCACTTGGCCCGTGACCCTGGTCATGAACGGCGCGATTGCCGAACCCGCCAGCACCGACGTGATCGCGAACCGTGCTACGACGCTTCGCCGGCGCCGAAAGGCGCAGATGAAAAGGAGGTGCGCCAACAACACGAGCACGAGGTACATGTCGAGCAGTACCGACATCGCCTGCGCGACACCGTAAAGCAGCCAGAACCAACGGTTGTCGCCGCGCGCGGCGACGACGAGCAGCACCGTCAGCCACACTGCGGCCATCATCGAAAGCGCGTACGGACGGGCCTCGATGGCCGCCCAGGTCGTCCGGGGCAATATCGCACAAATCACTCCCGACGAAACCGCGACGGTGCGAGACGAGAACTGCTTGCCCAGCACCACCACCCCGGCCGCGGCGCCACCGACTGCCAGGCCACTGGGCACGCGGGACCAGAACTCCGTGGGTGGGAAGATTTCGAACCAGCCGTGCATGAGCACGTAGTAGAGGCCGTGGACGGCGTCGACGTCGCCCAGCATCCGCCACAACTGTTCCAGGGAACGACTGTAGGACGCCGAAATGGTGGCGGCCTCGTCGTACCAAAAGGAAGGGCGGCCCGCGCCAGCCAAACCGATTGCGGCGGCAAGCACTCCAACGAACAGCGGGTCCAGCGCGCCGGGTCGACGCGGTGCCGCACCGGTACGGAAGTCGCTCGGCACGTCGCTATTTTGCCAGATGGGGCCATGTTTGCCAGAAGCCGTGCATTCGAACATATGATCGATAAATGGTTCCGCTTGGGTCGATCGGCTACAACGGCCAGCCGATCCGTAATCCATTTCGGGTGGTGCAGCCGCCAATCGCGGTCCTGATCGACCTGACGGTGCTGTTCCCGCGCGAGCCACACCGTTCGGGTCGCTATCAACCCAACGGTCTGCAGCTACACAAAGTCGTCGAGGGGCGGTTGAGTTGTTGGGGCATCTGCGAGCAGGGCGACTGGTGGGGGCTGGTGACTTACCCGATCGACTACGGGCCCGAGCGGAAAACCGTGACGCACTGGGTACCTGCCTGGACGCTGCGCAGAAAAGGCTAGTGGCAAGATTGCTGTCCGTGGCAGGAAGCTGGGGTACCGTGCTGACGGCGCTCATTCCGTTAGCGCTCGTTATCGCGATCTCGCCGCTGACGATTATCCCGGCGGTGCTGGTTTTGCAAGCGCCGCGCCCGCGGCCGAGCAGCCTGGCGTTCCTCGCAGGCTGGCTGTTCGGGCTGGCGGCGCTGACCGCGCTCTTCGTGGTGGGCTCCGGCGCGCTCGGTGGCATGCACAAGTCCCCACCGGCCTGGGCGTCCTGGGTGCGTGTGGTCCTCGGGACGGCACTGGTTGTTTTCGGCATCTCCCGATGGCTGACCCGGCATGCTCACACCGAGTCGCCGGCCTGGATGCGTTCGTTCGCGACGATTTCGCCGAGGCGCGCGGGGGTAACCGGGCTGGTGCTGACGGTGGTCAGAGTCGACGCGCTGGTCATGTGCTTGGTCGCTGGATTGGACATCGGCACTGGCCACCTCAGTGCTGCCGGCAAATTGATTTGCGCTGCGTTCTTCGTCGCCGTCTCCGGCTCATCGGTTGCGATCCCCATCTTGGCCTACGCGGCTGCCGGTCATCGCCTCGACGATACGTTGGGACGCCTCAAGGCCTGGATGGAAAAAAACAACGCCGCTCTGCTCGCGGCAATCCTGGTCTTGATCGGCGTGATGCTGGTCTACAAGGGAATCCACGCACTACACACCTGAAATTCGGCACCGGCTGCGCGGAAACGGTGCATACGCGCCGGTGTGTGCAAGGATTGCTGCTCGTGGCGGGAGACTGGAGTTCGGTGCTGACCAGGCTTCTTTTGCTCGCGCTGGTCATCGCGCTCTCGCCGGTCACGATCATCCCTGCCGTGTTGGTCCTGCATGCGCCAAGGCCACGGCCGGCCAGCCTGGCATTCCTGGGCGGCTGGCTGCTCGGGCTGGCCGCGCTGACCGCGGCTTTCGTTGCGGCTTCCGACCTGCTCGGCGAACTGCGCGAAGCGCCGCCGACCTGGGCGTCCTGGATGCGTGTGGTCCTCGGTTCGGCACTCATCGCGTTCGGCATCTTCCGTTTGCTGACCCGGCATCGTCAAACCGACCCGCCGCGTTGGATGCGTCCGTTCGCGAAACTGACACCGGTGCGCGCCGGGCTGGTCGGGGCAGCGCTGGCGCCCATCAGGCCCGAGGTGCTAATCGTGTGCGCGACAGCCGGACTGGCCATTGGCACTGGCGGATTCGGCGTCGCGGGCGGCTGGCTAAGCGGCGCGGCCTTCGTCGCTATCTCGGCATCAACGGTCGCGATCCCCATCTTGGCGTACGCGAGTGCCGGTAACCGGCTCGACAATCAGCTGACGCGTCTCAAAGACTGGATGGAGCAGAACCACTCCGCACTCGAAGGGGCGATCATGGTCGTGATCGGTTTGATGGTGCTCTACAACGGAATTCACGCTCTTTCGGCCGGGTAGCCTCCGTCTGACAGGCCGGCGTCCTCCTCGAGCCTGTTTGTCCTGCCAAAGACCCTCTCGCGGATAGTCTCCCAGCTGTAGTCCCTCAGCATCCGCGCGTAGCCCTTCGCAGCCCATTGCTGGGAGTGCAGCTCCTCGTGATGGAGCACCCGGTCCAGGTCGAGGTTGCCCTCGAAGGCTCGGCCGTTTTCGTCGGTGCCCCAGGCGTGCCCCGACCGGACGATTTGACGCAGCTGCTGGGCGGGATCGATGGCGCTGTTGATGTTGACCATGAATATGTCACCCCAAGCAGTGCCGCCCTGCTGGCTGAACTGCCGCTGGATCCAGTTACCGCCCAGGCCCATCAGGATGCCATTCGGGGTCGCGATAAGGCGGGCTCCGTTTCGGTGGACGAACCTGACGTCCCGGGCGTAGCTCCAGCTGTTTGCATTCTGCCGGTCGATGATCCGCCGAACCTCTCCGGCAGAGTAGGGCGTGTCGGGAAAGTCGGTGGGCTGCTTGCCCGTCTTGGCGTAGTCGGTGCCCGCATTGAAGACGTAGGTCATCAGCACCACCTCGCGGGTGTGGTCCCCATTCGCGGCCGGCGGCAGGAGGAAGAAAGATTTTCCGTCCGGATCTTTGATCTCCTGCGATTTTTCGAGGATCTCGAAGCTGTCCGGGATGATGCCATGCCGTCGGGTGATCTCGTCGATGACTTCGGGAGGGACTCCGCGACGTGCGGCATTTTCCAACCACTTGGCGTGGTGGGTCCGCGTGACCGGCCGATTCCGAGGAGCCATTGGTCACGATTCTCCGCTTCTCGGAGAACTCTCGTGCCTCTTTTTCGCGCCGTGTCCCTCACGGACTACTTGGGTGTGATCGCCGCGGCGAGTTCTTCGGGCAGGGTGTTCACCAACAAAGGAAGGGCGCCTCCGAATGGCGTGCCGCCGAGCGTGAGGTCTATTGGGAGCGTGACCAGACCGCCCAGCGCGCTCGGCTCTATGGTAGCCGTAATCGCTTGCGGCGGAACCAGAACTCCGTCAAAAGGCAAGTGGACCACGATCGGTATGGTGCTCACGCCGAGGGTTTGGAGGACCGGTTCAAGGACCGGTTCAAGGATCGGTAAAAGGACCGGGTCGAGGATCGGACCAAGGGGGCCAAGCGGATTGAGAGCCGAGAGGGCCGTTGTTGTGCTCACCGGCAGCGTCAAATCCACCAAGGTTGAGCCGTTGAGGAAACCGTTCAAGGCGTAGGCCGGCATATCGGCGAGTGCGCCGAGTGCCGCTACACCGTTGCCGGCCCGCAGTGCGGTCCCAAACGCCGTGGCACCCGTCGCGAGCCCGTCCAGTGAGGCGATCGGCGGACCGATTATCGAAAAGCCGAGCGATAACGGTGCCCCGAAGATGGCGTTGGCCGACAGTATTGGGGCGTTCGGGTTGGTTAGGCCGGGTGTTGAGAATGTCGTCGAGGTGTTTGCGTTCGTGAGCGTAACGAGCAGATTGGTGAAGTTCTGCGCCATCTGTTGAGGGATCGAGCCAGGGGGCAACAGGGCAGTCAAGTCCTGTGCCTGCTGTGCGGGGATGCCCAGGATCGGGAGTAGGTCTCCCGCCGCGCCGAGTAACTTGACGTCCGACAAGTTGCTTGTGTCGAATCCGGTCAGGAAGAGATTTACCAGGCCGTGTGAAAAGTCCTGCACCGCGCCGTGGTAGTTGCCTGTCGTTAGCGCTTGGCCGGTCAGCCCCATGTCGTACTGGAAGACAGGGAATGCCGACTGCAAGTCCGCGCCCGCCTTCTGTAGCGAGGTGAAGAACGTGTTGTAGTAGCCGATTTGCTGGTCGATCAACCTTTCCGCCAGCGCTCCCCAGTTGTAGGTGGCAGCGCCATGGATGGCGAGTTCGATGTTCGTCGGCACGTTCGCCAGTGTGGTGGGCCAGTTTTCGAGCTCGAGTGCGACCCCGCCCCAGAACTCCTGTGCGAAATGGTTCTGGTTGATGATGATCTGATTCAGGACCGGGAACGGGTGGGCGCCGAAGGCGCCGAACAGGTTTTGCAGGTTGGCGCCGGTCTGGGTAAAGAGCATTTGCCACGGGTTGCCGCCAGCCGATGCAGTCACGCCGGGGGCGTACACCCCTGATTGTAGGGATTGCAGGGATTGCAGTCCCTGCAGCACGGGCACGTCTGTGAACAGCCCGGAAACGAGTTTCCCAACCGGCACCAGCGGGTTCGCCAATAGCGAGGCCCCGCTACCGCTCAACAGCGTGGACAGGAAACTACCGAGATCTTGGTCGATGCCGCCGAGGGTCGAGCTCAATAACCCACTGGGGCTGCCACTACCGCCGAGAAGGGGGCCCAATATGCCGGCGGCCTTTGAGCCTGCAGCAGGAACGCCACCTCCGATTGATTGTCCAAGCAACGTCTGCTCAACGTTGGCGATCTCGGTGCTGAGATACGCAGCCGCGCCGCCGTTCAGCAAGCTGACAAACTCCTCATGAAACGCCGCCGCTCGGGCGCTGAGAGCTTGAAACTCCTGGCCGTACTTTCCGAACAAGGCCGAGATTGCTGCCGATACCTCGTCCCCTGCCGCTGTCGCCACGCCGGTCGTGGGGGCCGATGCCGTCGCCGTCGCCTCGCCCAACGCAGCGCGGATACCCGCCAAATCTGCGGCGGCCACCGTCACCATCTCCGGCGCTGCGGTCACAAACGACATAGCGATCTCCCCTCAGCTCCCTGCGGCGCAGTTGTGATCGCCCTCACAAGTTAACTGGGACTGAACACGAGATTAACAAAATCTAAGAATTTGACGGGCCTCAGGTATTACTCACACGGGCCTAAGTCGAACCGTCCGTTGGCTAGATGGCTTACCGCCCTGCTTAGTCTCTCGTCAGGGGTTTTCGGTTGCGAGGGGGTTGGGAACACCGGGGTTGGTCACCGCAGGGGCCAGTGTTTCCGCCGGCGGTGAAGGCGGCGCCAAGGGTTCCGGGCCGAGGATTGCCGGCGCCTCCCCAACCGTCTTGCATTTTTCCGCGGTGATCTTGTTCTTCCAGGCGCCGGGCGGGTTGGGTTGTTCGGCCTGACTCAAGTCCGGGCAGGCCCAGTAGCAGTTTCCGCCGCCGCCACCGATCTGAAGTCCAAGTGACGCGCCGAAATTTGGGCCGTTACCACCTGCCCCGCCCAGGATGTAGATCCCGTAGGCGCAGTGCCAGTGGCTGCCGTTGATTTCGGTCGGGAAGTCGCAATAAAACCAGTTGGCGCCCATCACGTTGCCGCTTGAGCCCACGCCCGGGTAGTCGCACAAGCCGGGTCCGGGAATGTTGCCGCCGATGTCGGCGTGGGTGACGGGCACACTGAGACACAGCCATGCAGCGCTGGAAATCGCGAGTGCGATGGTGCGCTTCTGCATCAGCCCGCCGCGAGAGCCCGGTTAATAACCCACTGCGTCGCATAGCGCACGAATGGAGCATAAGCCCAGCGTGGGGGAGCGTGGCTGGTGGTGGTGGTGTGAGCCACGTCGACCAGCAAATCGAGCGCGTGTTCGTAACGGGCACAGTGTGATCGACTCAAGCAGAGGTGACGAGTTCCCGGACCTTGCGGGTCGCTGACCCGGCATCTCGTCGAGCCAATGACGTGGAGCCGATGACGGGAATCGAACCCGCGTATTCAGCTTGGGAAGTCGATTCGGGGCGTCCGGGGCCGTCCTATACGGGTCAGCGCAGTCCGTGTCGTTGTGCAGCAGTACCGCTCTGACCAGCAGGTACTCGGCCACAGAGGTACACGGTCCCAGTCTGTAGCCGTTCACAGGGGTTTGAGCGGTGAGTTTGCGCTGAGTTGTGACACTCTCGTGACACCGAGGTGCAAATGTTCCTCCTGGTCGAGTAGGGCCTAGCCCACGGCCTGCCTACGGGAGATGACCGATCTTGGCCGACCCCGCAGCCTGATCGGCACCCCCTCGGCGGATCGCTCCGACTGCGGCAAAGAGTCATACCAAGGACCGCCAAGTACCGCAGAAAGCCCGGAACTACGGGCGCTCTCCTACTGTGCGGCAGGGATTCGCCCTGAGAGACTTAGGCCAAAGCATCGACTACCGTGCATTTCGCCGGATCGAGGAGAACGACATGCCCGTGTCTCAGGCGCTCGCCACCCCGGTCGGCGTCACCGTGGAGTCGCTGGAGTTGGCCACACGTAATGGGTTTCATCTGGAGCCCCGATGCCGCGTGTGCCGGAACGAGCAGGTACGCAAGAAGGTCAACGATCTGTTGGCCACCGGGTCTAGCTACGCGATGATCGCGCGGGCTCTCGCGGCGGACAACGCCGAACTCGACAAGTGTGACCGGGTCACGATCGATTCCATCCGCAACCACACAGCGCGGCATTTCCCAGTCCAGAACTTCGGGAAAGCCAGCTACCGAGAGATCCTCGAACGCCAAGCAAAAGCGAATGGCGTCGACTTCGTCAAGGGTGTGGCGACCGCGATCACGCCCATTGCGTTCTTCGAGACGGTGATGGTCAAAAGTTACGAGAACCTGGTCGACTCGAACACCAAGGTTGATGTTCACACCGGCATGATCGCGGCGGGTCGGCTGCAGTCGCTGATGGGCTCCGGAGACGACGGCCGCGAACTGTTGTCGATGAAGGTCCAGGTGGGCGTGATCTGCAACGCGGTCAAGTCCACAGTGCCGCAGGAGCAGTGGGGCGAGATCATCGAGAAGATCGAGGAGTTTCAGCAGCACCAGGAGGCGCTCGACGTCGGCACGGACTCCTTCGATGACAATGACGACGAACCCTTCGACCCGACCGAGTTCACGGAGGACGACGACGAGTTTTGACCTCCGCAGCACCCGCCGTCACCAACGGCGATGGGGACCGCTGCCGGGTGTGGTTGGGGCGTTCCGCGGTCGCCTGGCGTCTGCTCACAGGGCTTCGGCTCTAGCCGGGTTTGAGCCGAAAGAAGGGGATCTGACGCCCGACCGAGGCTGTCTTGGCGCGGTAGTCGCCGTATCCGGCGTATATCTTCTCGGCGAGTGCGAACAGGCGTGCGTGCTCGTCAGGATCGGCGACCTCGGTCGCCATGAAAATCTCGTCGCCGAATTGGCATTCGGGGTTCGCCTTCAAGTTGTAGTACCAGTGGGGATGTCTCGGTGCGCCAGCGTTTGAGGCGACCAGGATCGGATCCCCTCCATCGTGGAAGTAGGAGAGTTGATGCATGCGCGGCTGGGCCGATTTGGCACCCGTACTGGTCAACGGCGCTGTGACCATCCCGATCCACGGATAGTGGCCACCTGATACCCGGTACAACCACGGGTCGATGCGCCAGAAAACGTGACGCGCCAGGAACTGTCCCGGACGTGAGCGGGCAAAACTTTCTACTGCTGCATACCCGCGCCCGCGCTTTTTGGTCGGGTCGACGTAACGCAACGGCATTGGGCGGACGCTACCTCAGGTCGGCTCGGATCAGCAGGACTTCCGTGACCGACGAGTTAAGTGAAATTGCTGCCGCCGCGGTCGCGTGGATAGTGACGCACGCGCTTTCGGTGGCCTGGCATGAACTGACGATGCTTCATGAGATGCCGTCGATAAGCTCCGACTGGACGGCACGCCAACCCCACGCTCGTGGGTGGCTCGGATGACGAAGCGGCCGACGCCGACCGGTGCCTGGCAAGAGCACCTCCGCGTGAGGCCCGCCTCAAGGACGACTTCCGAGATGCCCGACGACGGCACGTTTGATTGCAACGATCAACACTGGCTTCGTCGAGAAGGGTTTGTCTACGCGGGACGAGAAGTCAGTTATGAGGCGCTTTCGCCTGCCTGGCGGTGTTTGCGGCGAATGCCTTTTTGCGTGACGTAGTAGAACACTCCGATCACCGACACAATCGTGCCCGCCGCTAGGGACGGGATGGGCATGGAGAGACCAAGAACTAAGCAGCCCAGCAACCCCACGATGGGGACGATGCGGGGCGGCCTACCTTCGTCGCCACGAAGAGTCAGTGCCGATGCGTTGGTCACGGCGTAGTAGGACAGCACGGCGAATGACGAGAAGCCGATAGCTCCTCGAATGTCGGTGAATGCCGCAAGTATCGCTACTGCAATGCCGATGGTGAGTTCGGTCCGGTGCGGCACTTTGTAGCGTGGGTGAACCGCCGCGAGTATGTGCGGAAGATGCCTGTCGCGAGCCATGGCCAGGGAAGTTCGCGACACGCCAAGGATCAATGCCAGCAGGGAGCCCAGCGCGGCCAGGGCCGCACCTACGCCGACTATCGGCACCATCCACCCTTCACCGCTCACCCGAACGGCGTCGGTCAGAGGAGCATTCGACTCCGCCAGCCGTTTCGGCCCCACTGCCGCTAGCGCAGCGACAGCGACCGTCGCGTATATAACCAGCGTGACAGCCAAGGCCAACGGGATCGCCCGAGGGATCGTGCGGGCCGGGTCGCGCACCTCTTCTCCGAGCGTGGCGATTCTCGCGTATCCAGCGAAGGCGAAGAACAGCAACCCCGCCGCCTGCAACACACCTGCGAATGACACGGTCGGCGAAATTACCAATCGCGCCGATGAAGCCTCTCCCGATGCGACAACAGACATGACAACCGCAGCCAGCACGCCGAGAACGACAGCGACGATGAGGCGCGTGAGCCACGCCGATTTTTTGACCCCAAAGTAGTTCACCACCGTCATCGCGACGACCGCCGCAACACCGATTTGATGAGCATGTGGCGGCCACACGTAAGCGCCGACGGTCAGCGCCATTGCCGCGCATGAGGCAGTCTTCCCGATGACAAATCCCCAACCGGCGACATAGCCCCAAAAGTCTCCGAGTCGCTTGCGGCCATAGATGTAGGTCCCACCCGACTCGGGGTAAAGAGCAGCCAGCTTGGCTGACGACGTTGCGTTGCAGTAGGCAACCACCGCTGCGATTGCCAGTCCCAGCAGCAGTCCGGAGCCTGCGGCTTGAGCCGCCGGTGCCAAGGCGGCGAAAATCCCGGCTCCGAGCATCGACCCCAAGCCGATCACCACGGCGTCAAAAAGGCCCAGACTGCGCCGCAGCTCCTCGGGCAGTGACCGCGTTTCTGCATCTTCGGTCATACCGATAACGCTAGGAGCCGGCGGTGCGACGGTCTATCGCGTGCCGGGCGACGCCCGCCGACACCTTCTGACTCATCGGGCTTAGGTGGTGGCGGGGTAGGCGTGAATGAGGGCCGACGACAGCTTTGGGACGGCGTGGGTCAGGGTGTGTTCAGCTTCGTGGGCGATCCGGTGGGCATCGGTGAGACTGATCGTGGGATCGACGTCGAGTTCGGCGTCGGCGTGGATGCGGTGGCCGATCCAACGCATCTTGACGCTGCGCACTGCGGTGACGCCGGATTCGGCGGCCAGGGCGGCTTCGGCGGCGTCGACGAGGGCGGGGTCGATTGCGTCGAGTAAGCGCCGAAACACGTCGCGCACCGCAGTCCGAAGGACGGCCAAGATCGCGATGGTGATGATTAGTCCGACGATTGGGTCGGCCAGCGGAAAGCCCAGCGCCACACCGCCAGCGCCGAGCAGCACCGCCAATGAGGTGAAGCCGTCCGTGCGGGCGTGCAGGCCGTCGGCGATGAGGGCGGCCGATCCGATTTGGCGTCCAACGCGGATACGGTAAACCGCGACGAGTTCGTTGCCGATGAACCCGACCAGCCCGGCTGCTGCGACCCAGCCGACGTGTTGGATCGGTACGGGATAGATAAGGCGGCGCACCGATTCAACCCCAGCGATGATCGCCGACAGGGTAATCATCGCGATCACGAAAAGCCCAGCCAGATCTTCGGCGCGGCCGTAGCCGTAGGTATAGCGACGGGTCGCGGCCTTGGTGCCCAATGCGAACGCGATCCACAGCGGGATCGCGGTAAGCGCGTCGGAGAAGTTGTGGATGGTGTCGGCCAACAACGCGACCGAGCCCGAGACGACCACGATTACCAACTGCACAATCGAGGTCGCACCGAGAGCGAGGAGGCTGATCTTGACAGCCCGAATCCCGGCGGCGCTGGATTCCAGAGCCCCGTCGATGCTGTCCGAGGCGTCGTGCCTGTGCGGGGCGAAGATCTCTTTAATCGCCCCGAGCACACCCTTCGGATGATCGTGACGGTGCCTATGGCCTGCGACCGTCGCGGCCCGTGCCGTGGTCGTGGCTGGTGGTGGGGTCGGTGTCGTGTGTCATGCGTGGCGTCCTGACGATGGGCGCGGAGTCGAGTCGGTCAGTGTGGAGTCGGGGTGCAGGGTGGCCAGTCCAGCGGCGTCGCGGTGATGTCCGGGTACGCCGGGGCCAGCTTGTTCGGCGTTAAACACCGCGTCCGTGACCAGTTGTCCGATGTGGTCATTGTCCAGGCTGTAGAAGATCGTGGTGCCGTCACGGCGGGTCCGGACCAGCCGCGCCATCCGCAGCTTCGCCAAATGCTGCGATACCGACGGGCCCGGTTTACCGACACGGCTGGCCAGGTCGCTGACCGACATCTCGCCGTTCACCAACGCCCACAACAATTGGACGCGGGTGGCATCGGCCAGCATTCGGAATACCTCGACCACCAGATCCACCTGATCATCAGGCAGCCGACGCCCACAGACTCCAATACCTGCATCCATACGCAGATAATAGGGGTTGAACGATGCTTATGACAACGCGTTGCGGCCTGATTCGATGGATGTTTATATAGATGGATGTCGAATCAATCGGGGGCGGGGTGTTGCCCGGCCTTGGGCGTGGCTGCCCTGGGTGAGTCGCAGGCATCGGAGTTGGCAGCAATGTTCAAGGCGCTGGGTGACCCGGTGCGCCTGCGGCTGTTGAGTCTGATCGCCAGCCACCCCGGCGGTGAGGCTTGCGTTTGTGAAATCTCGGCGACCTTTGATGTCTCCCAGCCAACGATTTCTCATCACCTGAAGCTGCTGCGGGCAGCAGGACTGCTGGACAGCGAGCGCCGTGGCACCTGGGTGTACTACTGGGTGATTCCCTCGGTATTGCGGCAGCTTTCGTCCGTCTTGCATGTCAACGACCAACTCGCGGCCACTCCGCTTGGGTGTGTTGGGCCGTGACTGACGCCCCGACGCCGGTGTCTGCCCCAGGCGCGGTAGCGGCCCGGCTGTCGACCCTGGACCGGTTCCTGCCGATATGGATCGGGGCGGCGATAGGCGTCGGTCTACTGCTGGGGCGAATCATTCCGGGCCTCGGATCGGCATTGAGTGCCGTCGAGGTCGACGGCATTTCACTGCCAATCGCGGTAGGCCTGCTGGTCATGATGTATCCGGTGCTGGCCAAAGTCCGCTACGACCAGCTCGACGAGGTCACCACCGACCACAAGCTGATGGTGTCCTCGCTGGTGCTCAATTGGCTGATCGGGCCTGCGGTGATGTTCACGCTGGCGTGGCTGCTGCTGGCGGATCTGCCCGAGTACCGCACGGGACTGATCATCGTCGGGCTGGCCCGCTGCATCGCCATGGTCATCATCTGGAATGACCTGGCCTGCGGGGACCGCGAAGCCGCCGCCGTGCTGGTCGCGTTGAACTCGTTGTTTCAGGTTGTCATGTTCGCGGCGCTGGGCTGGTTCTACCTGTCGGTGCTGCCCGGCTGGCTTCACCTGCCTCAAACCGGCATCGACGTCTCCCCGTGGCAGATCGCCAAATCCGTGCTCATCTTCCTTGGCATTCCGCTGCTGGCCGGATACCTGTCGCGCCGACTGGGCGAACGGGCCAAGGGCCGTCACTGGTACGAAACCCGGTTTCTGCCCCGCATCGGGCCGTGGGCACTGTATGGATTGTTATTCACCATCGTCATTTTGTTCGCTTTGCAGGGCCACCAAATCACGTCCCGGCCCTGGGACGTTGCCCGCATCGCCATCCCACTGCTGGCTTACTTCGCGATCATGTGGGCTGGCGGATATGCCCTTGGATTCCTATTGCGGCTCGGCTATGCCCGCACCACCACCTTGGCGTTCACTGCCGCCGGTAACAATTTCGAACTGGCCATCGCGGTAGCGATTGCCACCTACGGCATCTCGTCCAGGCAAGCCCTGGCTGGGGTCGTCGGGCCGCTGATCGAAGTGCCTGTACTGATCGGGCTGGTCTACGTGTCCCTGGCTCTGCGTACACGCTTGTTCGGAACCGACCCCAGACTAAGGAGCCCTGGCTGATGGCCGACAAACCCAGCGTCCTTTTCGTCTGCGTCCATAACGCCGGACGCTCGCAGATGGCCGCCGCCTTTCTACGCCACCTGGCCGGACATCGCATCGAGGTCCGCTCCGCCGGAACCGAACCCGCCGATCAGGTCAACCCGGTCGCCGTCGCCGTCATGGCCGAACTCGGCATCGACATCACTACCGCCACCTCCAAAATCCTCACCCGTGACGCGGTGCAGACCAGCGACGTCGTGATCACCATGGGCTGCGGCGACGCCTGTCCCTACTTCCCAGGAGTGTCGTACCGCGACTGGAAACTGCCTGACCCCGCTGGCCAAACCTTGGAAACCGTGCGTGCCATCCGCGATGACATCGCCGACCGCATCCAGGCTTTGGTCACCGAACTCCTGCCTACCGCCCCGACCGCATGAACCGCACCCGGAGAAGGGGACCACCATGTCGCGCGTGCAGTTAGCCCTCAACGTCGACGACCTCGACGAGGCCATCACGTTCTACGCCAAGCTGTTCAACACCGAACCGACCAAGGTCAAACCCGGCTACGCCAACTTCGCGATCACCGAACCCCCACTGAAACTAGTGCTGTTTGAGAACCCCGGCCACGGTGGCACCCTCAACCATCTCGGGGTTGAGGTGGATTCGAGCGACACCGTGCACACCGAGATCGCCCGGCTCACAAACGAAGGCCTGTTCACCGAGGAAGAGATCGATACCACCTGCTGTTTTGCCGCCCAGGACAAGGTTTGGGTCACCGGACCCGGCGGTGAACGCTGGGAGGTCTACACCGTGCTGGCTGACTCCGACACTTTCGGACCCAGCAGTGGGGAACGCGACCGAACGTGCTGCCCGGCCTAACCCCCTACCGCCGGTGTTGCTGACCTGGCATGGGCAGGGCCCCGTGGAGTGTTGTAACCGCCAGAGCCACGTATAGAGAGATCCTTGAACGCTGGGCAAAGGCGAACAGCGTCCACTTCGTCGAGGGTGTGGCCACCGCGCTCACCCCCATTGCATTCTTCGAGACGGTGATGGTCAAAAGTTATGAGAATCTTGTCGACTCGGACACCAAAGTCGATGTCAACACCGGCATCGTCGCGGCGGGGCGGCTGCAGTCGCTGATCGATTCTGGGGATGACAGCCGCGAGCCGTTGATGATGAAGGTCCAGCTGGGCTGGATCCAGGCAGCGGTCAAGTCAGTAGTCCGGAGGAGATGTGGGGCGAGATCGTCGAGAAGCTGGATGAGTTTGAGCAGCAACTTCCGGAGGCGCTCGACGTCGGCACGGACTCCTTCGATGACGACGAGCCCTTCGACCCACTGGTGTTCGCCGAGCCGGACGACGAGTTTTGACCTCTGCAGAGGGATTGGCCGGCAGTGCGGTTGCAGCCAATTGGTGCCGAGGTGGTTTCTCGTCGGTAGCGCCGGTCTGCCTTTGAACGCGGCAGCGTCGAGCAGGCGGCACCTGGCACCGCGCTTGTCGCCTGCCGGGTATTAGATGCAATGGGCGTCGTCTATGGAGGCAACAGTGGCTAGTTATCGCAGATCAAAGAAAGTCGGGCCGCTTCGGTTTACCGTCAGCCAGCGCGGTATTTCGACCAGCCCAAGACAACTCCCGCTGGGAAAATGCCGACCGTCAGGTGCTTCAAGTGCCAACACACCCAAAGGTGGCCGTAAGCGCAAGCGTCTTTGAGTGCGAAAAGTGCAATACCAAGCTGAAAGCCGCGTGGAAACGTCCTGATCAATTGCAGCCAAGAAGCGACGGCGAGGGGTTCGTCGTCGCTAGCCGAGAGCGCGAGGGGCCATGCGCCGTGTGGTCGGCTGACTAGGCTCTGCGGGATCATTTGCCCAGTACCGATTACAGGATCGGGAAGATCCCCCGGATGCTACCGAGCACCGAATTAATAAAGGAGTTCAGCGACTTGAGCGCTTGGTTGACGAATGACGTCACCGCGTTGATCGCTTGGTTGACAAATGATATCAACCAGTTGATCGCTTGGTTGACGTATTTGATGATCGAATTAACCGCGCCGTTCAGCCAATTGACAAAGCCGTTGATGACTGACGAGAGCGAGGGTAACGACGGGAACAGCGGGGCGGCGGGGGCTGACGATGATGCCGCCAACCCTGGAGCCGACACCAGCGAGGCGTTCGCCGCCTCGGCGGCGGTGTAGGTACCCCCGGCCTTGCTCAAGGCCTGCACAAACTGGGCTTGAAACGCCTTCGCCTGAGCGCTGAGCGCCTGAAACTCCTGGCCGTTGCTGGAGAACAGCGACGCGATCGCCACCGACACCTCATCCTCAGCAGCGGCGGGCACGGCCGTAATCCGGGTCGCTGCGGCCGAGTGGGCCGCGCTGAGCGCCGATTCGATACCGGCCAAATCTGTTGCCGCCGCCGTCAGCATCTCCGGCGCTGCAATCACATACGGCATATCGACCACCCCTAAGTAACAGGTATGCCGTCAATGGTAATCAACTGGTCAAGCAGTACACGAGTAGTCGGCTGCACCGCTTCGAGTTGGGGGGACGGATCTGAACGTAGATGCGATTTAATTAACGCATCGGCCAATTAGGCAATGAATTAACGCGCCAGCTAATTCATCTGCACCCGCCCGAAAGCCGGTGGTTGCCCGGTTCGATTTGGGGGTGTTGCGCGACATCGATACCGTCTAGCGTCTTCCATACCCGATGAAGGAGGCAGCAATGTCGCTCTTAGCCCCTACGGTGCGCCGCGCGGTCGCAGGTGTGTTCGCTACCGGTGCAATCGGCGGCGCAACGCTGTTTGGTAGCGCCGCGATCGCCGTGGCCGATCCACCGCCCAATTGCACTGCTGGCGACTTGGCCGGTATTCAATCCGGTGTTTCGGCGGCCACGTCGGCCTACATGTTCAACCATCCCGACGTCAACGGTTTCTTCACCAGTCTTAAGGGCCAGGACCGCGATGTGCTGCGCAACAACGCGCAGAACTACCTCAACGCCAACCCCCAGGTACAAAATGACCTTCAAGGGATCCGTCAGCCGCTGGATGATTTCAAGACTCGCTGCCAATAAACCCATGCGCCAGCACACGGTTCTACTTACTTTGACCTAGCTCGGCCCGTCGGAAGGATGACTGCCATGCGAATTAGGCGCACCTATCTCACCGCACTCGCGATCGCTCCCGCCGCCGCAGCGGCGATTCTCGCCGCCGTCAACGCGAGTCCACCGCATGTCCAACTCAGCTCTGCTCCCATCCACAACGCACCCCTCGATCGTGACTGGGACGTCCCCGGCGTGCCCGGCGACGTCGACTTTGGCGTCCCGGACGTCAACGTGCCAGACATCATCGACGTCCCACATGTCGACATTCCAAACGTCAACTTGCCCAACATCAATCCGGGGCACGTCGGTCGGCCGGGTCGCGGACGGTAGCGCCGGACCTCCCACGAGCGCACCGAAGCCACCCGCAAGAAGACCGATCGCGACCCCGTCAAGAGTTGGGCACACCTGACCGAGCTTGCGCGCCAGCGTGATGTCGAGGCCAAGGGTCGAGCCGAGGCGGCCGATCTCTACGAGGACATGTAGAGCGTTCGATGCAGCACCCACAGGCCAACACTGCGAGTTAAGCGCCTTCTTGCTCTTGCTGAGGCGCATCGGGCACCGGGTGTCACGCGATCGATGAATGGCCGAGGGTGTCGACGTACCCGGTGGCGGTCTTCCAGCGGATCGATCAAGCCGGTCGCCGCCTTCCCATCGACGAGCGGGTCCTGGCCGACACCGACACCTTGCTGATCTTCGGTCTCGACCACGTTCTCGGCCAGCAGGAAGCCGCGCCCGAGGAAATCGACGCCATCGGTCAGTGGTTGCAACGTGAAGGCACCTGTTAAGTATTGGCTCCACACCACGACGTCGGCGCGACCAACGATATTCAACAACGCCTAGTCGAGTTCGAACATCACGGCGACCTCCTGGTGCCACGCCAGCAGCGGTTCAGCCAATACACACGCTCACTCATGACAGCCCTCGACGTACCGGTGATCAACAAATGTGGGCTTCGCCCAGCCATCGACCCCACCACCAAAGACATCGCCCCCTGGCCGCCTTCCGCAATCTCGACGCACGGCGGCTGCTCGACAACGTCAGCACGTTCAATCTGCATCCCCACCTGCCGCACTACGCACTCACCGACCCCGGCAACAACTCCGTCCATGTACAGGGACGCCAGCGCGTAGACACCACCCGACCCCACCCGTTCACCGACGCGGGCAACACCGAATTCATCGCACTGCTCTGGATGCCGCCCACCGACAAGCGGGCAGGAGACATCCTGTTGGTGGACTCCACCAACTTCATGACCCTCTTCGGACGGCACCGACAGCCTAAAAACCTTCTGGCACAACGTCGCCACCATGAAATAGCCGCATAGACCGTCGTTCGGCTGACGCCCAGTGTCGCAGTTGGGGTCATCGAGTACACAGGAAGTGGCAGGTCGTGAGGGTGAAGAGCAGTTGATTGTTGGATTGGGTGCGGAGTCGACTGTTTGCGATGTCGACCCCCGGAACCCGAATCGCCTGCCCAAATCGCTGGCTATTGACTCTGGTCTGGCGCTGCCGCCCGACACCGTTCAGTGGTCGCTGGCACGCAGTTCCTCGAAGAGTCCTGAGCGGGCCAGGATCAAGCCGCTGACCACCAACACCCACGCCGGGAAGGCCATCGCCACCCACATGCTCACGTCACCGGCGATCAGCAGCCCCAACGCCACTAGGTAGCTGATACCGACCAGCCAGCGCGGCATCAGGCCGGTCTTCAGCCAGATTGAGGCCAGCGACATCATGAACACCGCCGCCATCCGGACGGCGTAGGTCTTGGTGATCGCCAGCACGACAAACTTGCCGAAGTCGATCACCTCGGCATGGGCCCCCGGATCGATCACGCCTTTGCTCGCCACCAGGCCAGCGGCCATCGCGGTCGCGACGAACATCATCGCGACGAAAAGCAGTCCGCTGCCCAGCAACACCGACGCGAAGAACCGGTCCTCGAAACGTCCGAGCCCGTCGCGCACCACGCCGATAAACCACAGGAAGCTGATCCCGGCGAACGGCATCAGCACCGTCGCAACGGCGATGGCGGTGTGCTGCGTGTTCACCCACCCGGCCGAGTCCGTAACTCCCTCCGGCATGTTGTGGCGGATCAGGAACACAGTTGTCCCGAACAGCGCGGCGAACAGGACTCCGGCAAGCGCCGCCGCTCGCGGGGTCGTCAATGGACGCAAGGTGGGCCCAGAAGATGGCCCGGATGATGTGGACACCGTGCCATCCTGTCAGGGTGGTCGACGCACGGTGGAGGTTTTAGCCTCCTATGCCCCGACGGGCAAAGCGATACGGGCAAACGGGCGAAACTCAGATCGTGTGCACACAACCCAACGGCAGGTCCAAGTTCAGCGGAGACAGAGCGGGCGCTGTGCCGTGCGAGGAGAGTCTGACAATGCGGGTTTATGCACGCTCTCAGATCACCGCTCTGAAGGCTGCTGGTGACACTTTGAATCGATGTTGACATCGTCGTGACACGCTCGGCGATTTTCGAACCATTCGAACAGCATTCGCGCTGGTCAGAGTGGAGCCGATGACGGGAATCGAACCCGCGTATTCAGCTTGGGAAGCTGATGTTCTGCCATTGAACTACATCGGCGTGGTTGCGTAGGAGGCTAGCATCCCGCGCAACCGACGAGGGCCGCGCCGGCTTCCCGGATATTAAGAAATGAAAGTTTATCCTTTCGTTATCTGTTGTCTCACCGTAATGTCCTTTCCGTGGGGCGGAATGAATTAGCCATGAGCCGGCGAAAGTCGTCAATGGTCCTGGCTGCCGCTGTCGCCTCAACAGCCGTGTTCTTCGCAGCCGGGGGAGATGTCCATTCGTCCGCCGCCGCCGGCGGGGTCGGGGCGTCGATTGTCGGTGGCAATGGGCCGTGGCACTTGGAACTCGTGCCGGCAAAACCACCTGCATTCTCGAAGAATTCGTCCGGTGACGTGGGCGGCGCTTCCAGTGAATTTGCTGCAGCATCGAGATTGGGAGTTGATCGGTCATCCCGCTTTTTGCCTGTGGGGGTCGCGGACGAACGCGGTCTGCAGGTGAGGACCGTCTTGACAGGTCGTAGCATCAGTGCGACATTTCCCCAGATTCACGAAATCGACGGCTGGCGACCGGATGCGCTGAGATGGCATCCCGAGGGCCTTGCACTTGACGTGATGATTCCCGAACCCGAAAGCTCCGGGGGCATCGCATTGGGAAACCAAATCGTCGCGTATGTGCTCACGAACGCGACTCGATTTGGGATACAGGACGCAATTTGGCGTGGTATTTACTACACGCCCGATGGCGCGCAATCGGGCGGCAGCTACGGCCACTACGACCACGTTCACGTCACCACCACCGGCGGTGGATACCCCAGCGGCGGAGAAACGTACCTGCGCTGAGCGGCGGTACGGCGGATAGGCTCGTCGGGTGCTGCTGTCCGATCGTGACCTGAGGGCCGAAATCACCGCCGGCCGGCTGGGCATCGACCCGTTCGACGACACCCTGGTGCAGCCGTCCAGCATCGATGTCCGCCTCGACTGCATGTTCCGGGTCTTCAACAACACCCGCTACACCCACATCGACCCCGCGCAGCAGCAAGATGAGCTGACCAGCCTGGTGGAACCGGATGACGGAGAACCGTTCGTGTTGCATCCGGGCGAGTTCGTGCTCGGCTCGACGCTTGAGCTCATCGCGCTGCCTGACGACCTCGCAGGACGCCTGGAAGGCAAATCGTCGCTCGGCCGTCTGGGCCTGCTGACGCACTCGACTGCCGGCTTCATCGACCCGGGTTTCAGCGGTCACATCACGCTCGAGCTGTCCAACGTCGCCAATCTGCCGATCACCCTGTGGCCGGGCATGAAAATCGGCCAACTCTGCATCTTGCGGCTGACCAGCCCGGCTGAACATCCTTACGGCAGTTCGCGCGCCGGCTCGAAATATCAGGGTCAGCGGGGACCGACGCCGTCTCGGTCCTATCTGAACTTCATAAGGTCTACACAGGTTCGCTAGGGCGCGCGCACAGTGATTGTGCGGGATCATTAGTTGGTCCGTGGTTTCACCTCCGGTCGACCATGGTTTTGGTTGGCGACACCTTGGGAGGGGGCTGGTTTTGGATATCGTGCTCGGCGTGTCGATGGCGCCTTCTTCGGTGCAGATGGTCCTGATCGAAGGCGAAAACGCCGATGGCGCTTTGGTCGAAGACGACGAGTTTGACGTTGTCGCGACCGACGACGCGGCAACCGTCACTGCGACCGATCAGGTGATCTCGGCGATCCTGGGTACCCGGGAAGGCGCCGCCGACGCCGGCCTTCAGCTGTCCTCTATCGGGGTGACGTGGACCGACCCAGTCGAAGCAGCGGTACTGCGCGACGCGCTGGCCGCCTACAAACTCGAAAACGTCATGCTGGTCTCTGCGTTTCTGGCCGCGACGGCGCTCGCTCAATCCGTTGGCGGGGCAATGGGTTACGACCGCACCGCGGTGCTTTTCGTCGAGCCCGAGACCGCGACTTTGGCTGTCGTCGAGACCGCCGACGGCTCTATCACCGAGGTCTACAGGGAGCAGATCGACGACGCCGCTAGCGACGAAGCCACCGCACAACTCACCGGGTTGCTGGCCGAGCTCGAGGAAAACGAGCCGGGTGGCGTGTTTTTGGTCGGCTCCGGGGTCGACGTTGCTTCGATCAAGCCGGTGCTGGAGTCGGCGACCTCGCTTCAGGTCAGTGCCCCGGAGGAACCGGAGACGGCGCTGGCCCGAGGTGCGGCCTTGGCGTCCGCCAACGCGCCTTTGTTCGCCTCATCCACCGCGGCGCTGGCCTACGCGCAAGACTCTGGTACCGGTGTGGTTGACCCGTATGGGCTGCCCGACTACCTCAATGTCTTGGACTATCCCGGGGGGGCCGCCGGGACGGAACTCGGCGAAGAGGACCTCCTCGCCTACAGCGCGGTGCCGGACGAAGACGTGGACGCCCCGACGGTCCTCATAAAGAGGTCCCGTTTCGCTGATCAGGACGAAAGTCAACCGCGTCGCGGACCGGCTGTGCTGATTGGTAGCGGGTTGGCGGTGGCCGGTATCAGCGCTGTGGTCGCGCTGGAAATTGCGCTCGCAATCGGCATCCGCACGACGGTGGCTCTGCAGCCCAGCCCCAACCAAAGCCTCATCGTCCCAACCCAGCCGGCTCCCGCAGCTCCCCCGGTTGAGGCGTCGGCCCCGAGGCCGAAAATAAGTCTGCCGGAGCCGATGGCTGCGCCTAAACCGCTCAACCCGCTGCCCGTGGCTCAGGTTCCCGCCGCCCCGGTGCCTGCCGCGCCGGTGGTGCCGGTTCCGATTCTGGCGCCCCCGGTGGTGCCCGTCCTCGTGCCGCCGATCCACTTGCCGATTCCCGACCAGATAATGAGCCCACCAATGGTCCAGGCTCCGACGCACCTGTCGCCGCCGCAACAAGTGCTGACTCAGCCACCAGTGCGCATGCCGCAGCAACCCTTCCACCAAACTCCCCCGAATGAAGGTACGTTCCCCAATCCCAGCCGGGGCGGCGGCAATGGCGGCGGAGGTGGCCCCTTCGGAGGCGGTGGCGAGCCGGCCAGTCCGGGACCCTTCGGCGGTGGCGGGCACGAGCCATCAGGCGGCGGCCCCTTCGGGGGCGGCGGGCACGAGCCCTCGGGCGGCGGTCCCTTTGGGGGCGGCGAGCCGGCCAGCCGGGCCCTTCGGCGGTGGCGGGCACGAGCCATCAGGCGGCGGCCCCTTCGGGGGCGGCGGGCACGAGCCCTCGGGCTGGGCCCTTCGGCGGCGGCACGAGCCCTCGGGCGGTGGGCTGTTCGGCGGCGGCGGCGGCCCGTTCGGCGGCGGAGGCGGCCTTCGGCGGCGGGGCGGCCCCTTCGGCGGCGGGGCGAGGGGCCGTTCGGCGGCGGGCACGGCGGCTTTGGTGGTGGCGGCGGCGGCTTCGGCGGTGGCGGCGGCCACAGTGGCGGCGGTGGGGGCGGGCACGGCGGTGGCGGACACCACTAACCGTCCGCGGTCAGCTGGATGTTGCCCAGTGTTGCAAGCTGGTTAACGTACCGCGCGTACGGCTTACCGCCCCCCGGGTGCCGCAGGTAGGGTCGAAAAACGGGCTAACAAAATACGTGGTTATTAGCGAGAGCTGTTGCGCAGCCCGCAATGACGGGTGCTACAGCAAACTACCCAGGGGGCTGGAGCGGTGGTGGGCATCGTGCTTGGCGTCTCGATGGCGCCGACAAAGGTCCGCATGGTGCTGGTCGAAGGTGAAGGCGCCGACGGAGTAATTGTCGATCAGGCCGACTTCGACGTTGCCCAGGACCCGTCAGCTTGCACTGCGCCCGGCCAGGTTGTTTCGGCTATCTTGGGCACTCGTGAAGGCGCGGCAGAAGGCGGCTATCAGCTGCTCTCGGCCGGTGTGACCTGGACCGATCACGCCGAGGCCGCGGTGCTGCGCGATGCACTGATCGCCCGCAAGATTGAGGACGTCATGCTGGTCTCGGCTTTTATGGCTGCGGCCGCGCTGACTCAGGCTGTCGGCGACGCTACTGACTATGCGCACACCGCGCTGCTCTTCGTCGAGCCGTACACCGCGACCATGGCTGTAGTTCGCACGGCCGATGGGTCGATCGCCGACGTGCGCCGCAGAAACCTCCCTGACGACGAGGACCGGGCAGTCGCTGAGCTGGTCCACATGGTCTCCAGTGCTGAATCGCTTGAGGCGTCCCCAGAAGGCGTCGTCGTCGTCGGTACTGGTGTCGATATTCCGCTGATCAAGCCAGCGCTGGAGGCGGCGACCTCGCTTCAGTTGTCCGTTCCTGACGAGCCGGAGATGGCGCTGGCCCGGGGTGCGGCGCTGGCGTCGGCGCACGCGCCGTTGTTCGCGTCGTCGACAGCCGCGCTGGCTTACGCGCTGGATCCGTGCACCGGCGGGGTGGACCCATTAGCGCTCGCCGGAGAGGTTCCCGGCTTACTTCCCGGATATCTGGACGAACGCAGGCGCTTTCCGGAACTTCCCGCCAACGCCAAGCCGGGTAGGGACGACGTCGCCTACAGCGCCGTGCAGGACGAGGACGCTGACGCCCAAACCACAGTCGGTGGTGTCGTGGATGACAGCGCGCAGCGGCGAAGGCCGATCATGCTGTTAGGTAGCGCGTTTGCGGTGATTTTCGTCAGCGCGGTTGTGGCACTTGAGATTGCGTTGGCGATAAACATCCGCCCGACAGTCGCTTTGCGGCCCAGTCCCAATGAAAACATCATCGCCCCAGCCAATCCGGCCCACATCCCGGCGCAGGCGTCTATTCCGCAGCCGAGGATGAGCTTGCCCACGCCGGTGGCTGCGCCCAGTCCCTTGAACCTGCCCGCGATAGCTCCGGTTCCCGTGGCTCCCGCGGCGCCGGTCCCGGTTCCCCTGGTTGTGCCACCCATGCTGGTTCCCATGCCATCACTCCGCGGGCCGGGTATAGGGGGTGGCTTCGGTGGTGGCCATGGCGGCCCATTTAATAGTCGGCCCTTCGGTGGTGGTCCGTTCGGTGGTGGTGGTCACGGCGGGCCGTTTGGTGGTGGTCCGTTCGGTGGTGGTGGTCACGGCGGGCCGCTTCGGTGGTCCCTTCGGTGGTCCCTTCGGTGGTGGTGGTCACGGCGGCTTTGGGGGTGGACACGGCGGCTTCGGCGGTTCGGCGCTTCGGCGGCGGACATGGCGGCTTCGGCCGCAGGTAGCCTTCCCGCGGATGGGGCGAAACGGCTCGACAAAGTCCAGCTATTGGTTGCGCCCCGCGATGCGGCGTGCCACCGGCGTGAGAACCGGAGGAGCGTACTTGGTGTGTCGATGGCACCGAAGACAGTCCGCATGGTGCCCGTCGAAGGCGAAGCCGCCGACGGCGATCGAGGGTGGCCGCACCGCCGCATTGGGCGGGCATTTTGATTCGCTAGGCCATCGCTTCGCTCCAGACTCTGCCGGCCGAAGCGCGTAAAATTGCTTCACTAGGGGAACACAGGGTGGGGACGCCGCGGTCTCGTTGTTGAACATGCGATGACGGCGTTACTTCCACCAGGGACTAGCAAACAACCAGGGAGGAGCTATGGACACCGTTCTTGGCGTGTCGATGGCACCGAGGGCAGTCCAAATGGTGCTGGTCGAAGGCGAAAACGGCGATGGCGCCACCGTCGATCAGGACAATTTCGAGGTCACAGGTGAAGATGAGGCAGCAACGCTCGGTGCAGCCGACCGGGTAGTCGCGGCAATCCTGGGGACCCGACAGGGTGCAGCCGAGGGCGGCTACCAGCTGACATCGACAGGCGTCACCTGGACGGACCCCATCGAGGCGGCCGCGCTTCGCGATGCGCTGGCCGCCCACAAGGTCGAGAATGTGATGCTGGTCTCGGCCTTTCTGGCCGCGGCCGCGTTGGCTCAAGCGGTAGGCAACGACACCAACTATGCCCACACCGCGCTGCTCTTCGTCGAGGGCGATACCGCGACCTTGGCGGTCATCGACAGCGCCGACGGATCGATCGCCGACGTTCATCGGCACGAGCTACCCGACGATGACGACGCTGCGGTGGCTCAGTTGGCCACTATGGTCTCTGAGGCTGAGCAACTGGAGACACGCCCAAATGGTGTGTTCGTGGTCGGAGCCGGCATCGACATCCCGCTGATCAGGTCGGCACTGGAAGCGGCGACGTCGCTCCCGTTGAGTGCGCCTGAGGAGCCGGAGACGGCGCTGGCCAGGGGCGCGGCGCTGGCGTCGGCGAATGCGCCGCTATTTGTCTCGACCACGGCGGCGCAGGCATGGGCGCAGGATCCGGGCACCGGTGTCCTAGAGCCGTTTGCGATCGCGCCCGGCTACTTCGAGGTCACCACCGACGCGGAATCGGGTGCCAACGTCCTGGCTTACAGCGCTGTCTCCGACGACTTCGCCGACGGCTACACCGGTGAATACACCGCCGCGACCACCCTGCTCGGCGCCGAAGAACACGACAAGAAGTCGTTCACCCTGCTCGGAAGCATCTTGGCGTCGATCTTCATCGTCGGTGTGGCGGCGCTGGTCGTCTCTTTGGCGATCTCCATCCGCCCGACGGCCGGTGTGCAGCCCGATCCTGGCCACCACGTCGTCGTTCCCGCCGCACCAGCACCGGACGCTCCGGCACCGGCGGCTCCCGCGCCCGCCGCAGCGCCAGCCCCGGCGCCCGCTCCGGTGCCACAGGCTCCCGCCCTGGTGCCCCAGGCGCCCGCGCCTGCTCCGTTGCCGGCGGCTCCGGCCCCGATACCGGACGTTCCGGCGGCTCCGGTTCCGGCCCCGCTCCCGGAGGCTCCTGCGCCCCTCCCGGTGGCGCCGGCGGCGCCCATTCCAGTGCCCATTCCGATACCGCTGCCGATCATTGGCGCGCCATCACCGTTTACCCCAGGTATCGGCGGAGGCCATGGCGGTGGCGGGTTCCCCGGCGGCGGGGGGCACGGCGGTGGGGGGTTCCCCGGCGGCGGCCACGGCGGTGGCGGATTCCCCGGCGGCGGTGGTCACGGCGGGTTCGGTCGCCGCTAGTCGTCCCGCGGTCACCTTGTCACCTGCCGTTTGCCTCCCGCTTAGCGGCGCGATGCAGTTAGCTCATCGGGGCCACATACACCGGTTGTATGCGATGCACCGTCTTCGGCACTGGTTACCTGGGTGCTACCCACGCCGTCGGGATGGCGGAGTTGGGACACGAGGTCGTCGGGGTCGATATCGACCCGGGTAAGGTCGCGAAGCTTGCCGGAGGTGACATCCCCTTTTACGAGCCCGGTCTGCGAAAGCTGTTGACTGACAATCTCGCTGCGGGGCGCCTGCAGTTCACCACCGACTACGACATGGCAGCCGAGTTCGCCGACGTGCATTTCCTGGGGGTTGGGACACCGCAGAAGAAGGGCGAATACGGCGCCGATCTGTGCCACGTCCATGCCGTCATAGATGCGCTGGTGCCTCGGCTGACCAGGGCATCGGTGCTCGTCGGCAAATCAACGGTGCCGGTGGGTACCGCAGCCGATCTGGCCAAGCGTGCCGCTGCGCTGGCGCCCAGCGGAGTCGACGTCGAAATCGCGTGGAATCCGGAGTTTCTGCGCGAAGGCTTCGCGGTGCACGACACATTGCATCCGGACCGCATTGTGCTTGGAGTGCAAGGGGATTCGCAGCGGGCCGAGGCGGCCGTACGCGAGCTGTATGGCCCGCTGCTGGGTGCGGGTGTGCCGCTCCTGATGACCGACCTGCAGACCGCGGAGTTGGTCAAGGTCTCTGCCAATGCCTTTCTGGCGACGAAGATATCGTTCATCAACGCGATTTCCGAGGTGTGTGAGGCCGCAGGTGCCGACGTCAGCTTGCTGGCTGACGCGCTCGGATACGACCCGCGGATCGGCCGCCAGTATCTCAATGCGGGCCTAGGTTTTGGCGGCGGCTGCCTGCCCAAAGACATCCGCGCGTTCATGGCCCGTGCCGGCGAGTTGGGAGCCGACCAGGCGCTGACGTTCTTGCGCGAGGTGGACAGCATCAACATGCGCCGGCGCACCCGGATGGTCGAACTGGCCACCGCGGCGTGCGGCGGGTCGTTGCTGGGTGCCAACATCGCTGTGCTGGGCGCGGCGTTCAAACCCGAATCCGACGACGTACGGGACTCGCCCGCGCTCAACGTCGCGGGCCAACTGCAGCTCAACGGTGCCGCGGTCAACGTCTATGACCCCAAAGCGCTGGACAACGCGCAGCGGCTGTTCCCCACGCTGAACTATGCGGTTTCGGTGGAGGATGCCTGCGAGCGTGCCGATGCCGTGCTGGTGCTCACCGAGTGGCGGCAATTCGTCGATCTGGACCCCGACGATTTGGCCGATCGGGCGCGGGCCCGGGTCATCGTTGACGGCCGCAATTGCCTCGATTTCGCCCGCTGGGAGCGGGCGGGCTGGCGGGTATACCGGCTCGGCGCGCGACGGCCCTAGGGCGCCGCGCTCACCGGGCCTTCCAGCGCAGCATCAGGCTGCCCAGGTGGCTTACGCCGGTCGGTTTATGCACGATGGCTGGCGCGAAGCCCGGTTCCAGTTCGAATTGCGGGATGCGACCTAGCCATTCGCTCACAAACTCGGCTATTTCAAGACGGGCCAGGTGCATGCCCAGGCACCTGTGCATGCCGGCGCCGAACGCCCAGTGGCGCTGCCGCCGAACCTCTCCGTTATCGTCCGTCGATATCTCGTCGCCGCCGTTCTCTCTGCCCGCGGCTTCCAGCGCCAGCCACACGTTACGGTGCGCAGGGATTGTGACGCCACCGATCTCGACTTCCCTTGTCGTGAATCGCGGAATGGCCGGTCCTGGCGTCTCCAATCGCAAAACTTCCTCGACCAACGCCGGAATCTGTGCTGGATCCTCGCGCAGCCTGGCCTGCAGTTGCGGATCGCGCGCGAGATGCAGAAGCGTGAAGCACATTGCAGAGGAAGCCATTTCAATGCCTGCAACAGAGAACAACAAAAGGATGAACGAAACCACTTCGACCCCTGTGAGCGGAAAGTCGTTGTCGCCCTCGAGTCCCTCCAGCAGCGGCCAGAGAACGCCGGGCGGCCGCCGGGGACTTCTCGTCCCAGTGCTCAGCCCGGACCTCAGCCAATTGATGAGTTCAAGGTGGGCAGCCCCGTCGGTGTCGCCGACTACCGCGGCCCGGGTCAGCTGTTCAGCTCTGGCGTCGTTTGTCGGCAACCCGCACACCGTGAGCAGCGCTTGGCAGGCGTAGGTGTCGGCGACGGGGGTTGCATCACAACTCCCTTTGGCGGCCACCGTGCCGATCAGCGTCGCAGCCCGGGCACGCAAGAGCGGAGTGAACGGGGCCAACGATTTGGGGCTGAACAGAGGATGTAATACGCGGCCGAAGCGGGCATGCTCCGAGCGCGTCACACACGAGAGCGGCACCTGAGGAAGCGGTGCGCCGAACAAGTCCAGCTTGAAGGTTTTCGGCGGCGATGCAAAAGTCTCCGGGTCGAGCAACGCCGCACGCACGTCGTCCCGCCCGGTGAGGTAGTAACCGCGCAGCATCGGATTGCCATTGGTGATTTCCACCACCGGGCCCAACCCGCGCAGCTCGCGCCAATAGGCGCTGCGGTCCGCTGCGAAGGCCGGACTTTCTTTGAAGTGCAACGGAGGCGCAGTCACACGGCATCCTCGCGGCGATAGCTGTAACGCGCGTACCGGGGGCGGCAGTCCTTGCGGACACTTGCAATGCCTCCGCGTTCCCGTGATTTGCCCATCCCGATGTTCTCGGGCATGTATGCGTGTCCGCGTGCGCAGTGCGTACCCCAGGCGATGTTGTGCCTACCGCGACGGACGCAGTATTCGATGTCGGCGGTCCGCGAAGCCCAGCGAAGATTCCAGACGTTGTTACTCGCTTCGTCGCTGTCTCTGTGGCAGCGGTCCCTATCCGGAGAACAGGGCCCCATAACCACAGAAAGCACCTGGTGGGCGCAACACAGGACGTGGCCAGGCTGGCGCTGATACCAACCAGCAAATGCAATGGACGACATCTGACGTTCCGAAACGCTCGGGAAGCGTGGCATAGTCCTCGGCGGTTACCTTGATTTCCAGCCCCTCGGATATAGCGGGCATGTAACTATCGTCTGTTGCTGCTCAAACTTACAGTCTGGTCGCGGTGTACGTCGGGGACCCCAGGAAGTGGGATGTGGATCACCACACGGCTTTGCTGAACTTGAAAACCGGCTCTGACCTGTCGCACCCCGTCATCCGCGGCGACGTCAGCCGTTGCAGTCGTGGAGGCTGATCTTCGACCCAGGTCCTGCAGCGGCTAAGGCTGCGGCATCAGCCGCGTCCAAGGTGAACGCGGTTCGCCCCGCTACCACCTTGCCGTCACTGCTGTCCGCGATCGAGAGACAGCCCAGCCCCGACGTGACTACCTGACAGTCGTTCGTCTTGCCGTCGACGTCGCACCACAAGACCGCTGCGTCCTCCGCCTTTTGTTGAGTCCGATAGTCGTATCGGATCACTTCTTCTCCGTTCGACAGGGACGCCGCGATGGCGCCCCAGCATCCCGGCGTGCATTCAAAATCGATGTCAGCTTTCGCCGCTGGCGCAGCCACCAGCGAACCAGTGGTGACGACAACGCCGATCACAGCGGCCAGCTCAACGTTCCTCCTGGTCAACCTCATCTACGGTGTTGATGCACAACTTTCACGGTCGCGACCGCAGCTCGCAACGCGCTAAGAACCGACTCTGAGGCCGGTGAGAACGGCGGCGGTTGGTCTCGCGGCAGAGCCCGCGCGAGGTTGCGCACCAGCCAGTCGCCGAGAAGAACGTCTCGATTTCAGCTAACGTTCATTCAACTGATTCTTGGACTCGAACGCGATCGGCCAGCACAGAGAGGAAGCCACGACCCATATGAATGTCGGTCCTGGCAAGTGGTCGACAGTCTGCGCGGTTCCGCTGTTCGCCGCCGGGCTGTTTTTTGCAGCGCCAGCATCAGCAGACCCCAACGATGATGCGTTCATCGCGGCTCTTACGAAGGACGGGATCGCCATAGTCGACTCCAACACCGCGATTGCGCTGGCCCATACGGTGTGCGCGGGTTTCGACAACAACGAAAAATCAAGCGTTCTCGCGATGAGGCTGAGGAAGGACACCTCTCTCTCGCTGAAACAATCCAGCTACTTCGTCGGCGTTTCCGTGTCTGCCTACTGCCCGCAGTACAAAGGGCGTACCGACGATTCGTTGAGGTGGCTGAACCCGCTGCCCCCGCTTATGTGAGCGTCAGATCGGGCCCCTGGTATACCCCGGTCGAGTAGCGTGGCCCCGGTGGACTACGCGGCCGCATTCATCGAAGAGAACCGCGCTTTTTCGGAACTATTCCACGACGTCGACGACTCCCTGCCGGTGCCCACGTGCCCGGGCTGGAGTCCTCCAGCAGCTGTTCCGCCACCTCGGCCGAGGGGATCGCTGGGCCGCGCAGATCGTCGGCGATCGACTCGACCACTTCCTCGATCCCCGCCGCGTCGAAGGCGGCAAACCGCCGGTGGACCAGGCCGACGCCATCTCGTGGCTGCACGGCGGTGCGCAACGGTTGGTCGAGGCCGTCGAGTCGTCGGGTGTGGAGACACTGGTGTGGACTTTTCTGGGATCGCGCCCGGCGAACTGGTGGATCCGGCGCCGACTACACGAAACGGCGGTCCATCGGGCCGACGCCGCCATCGCGATCGGCAGCGACTTCACGCTCCAACCCCATATCGCTGCAGACGCGGTCACCGAATGGCTCGAGCGCGTGGAGATCCAGGCCGGAAGCGACGGGGCGGCCTTGCCGCTGCAAGAGGGCAACACCCTGCACTTGCACGCCACCGATCCCGGGCTGGGCGAAGCCGGGGAATGGACGATCGGTATTTCCGATGGTGGCGTTACCTGGTCGCACGAACATGGCAAGGGTGCCGTGGCGCTCCGTGGCGGCGCCACCGAGTTGCTGCTGGCGATCGTGCGCCGAGTCGAGGTCGCCGAGACCGGTATCGAGCTGTTCGGCGACGACGCGGTCTGGCAGAACTGGCTGGACCGCACACCGCTGTAGCTACAGGGGCACGGTAGCTTGCAGATCATGACCACATCGGAGATCGCCACCGTGCTGGCGTGGCACGACGCCCTCAATGCCTCCGACCTCGACACGTTGGTGGCGTTGTCCAGCGACGATATCGACATCGGTGACGCCCACGGAGCCGCGCAAGGCCACGAGGCGCTACGCAGGTGGGCCAGCTCGATCAACTCGACAGCGGTGCTCGGCCGGATGTACGTGCACGACGGTGTCGTGGTGGTCGAGCAGAAGGTCAGCACACCGGACAATCCCGAGGCGGTTACCGACGCCGCGTCGGCATTCCGGGTGGTCCACGACCGTGTCACTTCGGTCTTCCGCCATCAGAATTTGGCGTCGGCGCTGGCGGCCACCGAACTCACCGAATCCGATTTCGTAAATTAGGGGTCGATTGGGGGCAATTAGGAGGCACTCATGCGTGGGATCATCTTGGCGGGCGGCTCGGGCACGCGCTTGCACCCGATCACCGTCGGCATAAGCAAGCAGCTGCTGCCGGTTTACGACAAACCGATGATCTACTACCCGCTGTCCACGCTGATGATGGCCGGCATCCGCGACATCTTGGTGATCACCACCCCCCACGATGCGGCCGGCTTTCAGCGACTTCTCGGCGACGGCGCACAATTCGGCATCAACCTCAGCTACGTGACGCAGGATCAACCTGACGGACTGGCACAGGCATTCGTCCTCGGCGCCAACCATATCGGCAATGATTCGGCGGCTTTGGTGTTGGGGGACAACATCTTCTACGGGCCGGGACTGGGCACCAGTCTGAGTCGTTTCCAATCCATCAGCGGCGGAGCTATTTTCGCCTACTGGGTGGCAAATCCGTCGGCCTACGGTGTGGTCGAATTCGCCGCCGACGGCATGGCGTTGTCTCTGGAGGAGAAGCCGGAAACGCCCAAGTCCCAGTACGCCGTACCGGGGTTGTACTTCTACGACAACGATGTGATCGAGATCGCCAAAGGCTTGAAGAAATCAGCGCGCGGCGAGTACGAGATCACCGCGGTAAATCAGATCTATCTCAATCGCGGGCGACTGTCGGTCGAGGTGATGGCGCGTGGGACGGCGTGGCTGGACACGGGCACATTCGACTCGCTGCTGGACGCCAGCGACTATGTCCGCACGTTGGAACGACGGCAAGGCCTGAAGGTCAGCGTCCCCGAGGAAATTGCCTGGCAGCAGGGCTGGATCGACGACGAGCAGCTGGTGACGCGAGCACGCTCCCTGGTCAAGTCGGGATATGGTGGGTACCTGCTGGAGCTGCTCGAACGGAGCTGATTTCGGTCGGCTTGGCCAGCACGGCCGCGATCGCCGTCGTCAACGGCACCGCCAGCGCCAGCGCAATGCCGCCCACCGCTGAGCGGACGAGTTCGATGGCTACGCTCTCGCTGCTCAGCACGTCGCCCAGCGATCGGTTGGCGACGCTGAATAGCAACAGCAGCGGTAGGGAGCTGCCGGCATAGGCCAGCACCAGCGTGTACACGGTGCTGGCGATATGGTCTCGGCCCACCCGAATCGCGCTCAGGAAAATTGCTCGCCGCGAGGTATCACCACCAACGTGGGCGAGCTCGAAGACCGTCGAGGCCTGTGTCACGGTCACATCGTTGAGCACACCCAACGATCCGATAATGAATCCGGCGAGCAGCAGCCCGCTGATCGACACACTGCCCAGATACGCGCTGACCGTGGAGTTCTGTTCATCTGACAGTCCGGTCAGATGAGTCAGTTCGATTGCAGCCCAAGATAATCCCGCCGCCAGCAGCAACGACGACAAGGTGCCCAGCAGCGCGGCGCTGGTCCGCAGGCTGACCCCATGCGCGAGGTAGATCACCGCGTAGAGGATCGCCGCCGACGCCACCAGCGCCACCGGAACCGCGGGTGCGCCGTCACGCATTGCGGGCAGCAAGAACACCACCAACACCAGAAACGCGACCACGATGCCGACCATGGCCAGCAACCCGCGCCAGCGCGCCACGGCGACGATTACCACCGCGAACGCGATGGCGAGGCCGACCAGCGGCCAGCCGCGTTCGAAATCGTAAAACGAATAGCTGGTGGCGCCTTGTGGGTCGACCTGCCGGGTGACTCGGATGTGGTCACCCGCAGCGAATTGGGGCTGTCCCGGGCCGGGAGAGAACTCCAGCACAGTGCTCGCACCCGCGTTCGGGCCGGAATCGATTGCGACGAGCGTCTCTACGCACCGTCCGGACCCCGGGTTTCCCGGCTGCGGCGCGGTGGTCAGTACCTGACCGGCCGACGGGGTGCCGCAGTCGCCCAGCCCGCTGGACACCACGTGCCCGCTCTGCGTGCTTACCGCGCCCCCGGATGCGTTCTGGAACGGCATTGGGATGTCGACATGCTGCCGGCTGGGCCACAGCCACACCGCACCTGCTATCACCGCCACTCCGATCGCGGCCAACAACCCGACGACGATCCTGGCGGGCAGCGGATCCACGGGAAATGGGCCCGGCGACAAACTGTGCGAGTGGGAGTGGGTCACCCGCTCCACGGTAGAGGCGCCCGGGCCGCGCGGTTACTGCCGATAGCTGCTCAGGAAGTTGCCCAGTCTGTCGATCGCGGCCGACAGATCGCGGGACCACGGCAGCGTCACCAGGCGCAGATGATCCGGCGCCGGCCAATTGAACCCAGTGCCCTGGGTGACCAGGATCTTCTCCGACAGCAGTAGATCCAGGACGAGCTGCTCGTCGTCGGCGATGTCGTAGACCTCGGGGTCCAGCCGGGGAAACACGTACAGCGCACCCGCTGGTTTGACGCACGACACGCCGGGAATCTCGTTGAGCTTGGTCCAGGCGACGTCGCGCTGCTCGAGCAACCGTCCGCCGGGAAGTACCAGGTCGTCGATGCTCTGGTGGCCGCCAAGGGCGACCTGAATCGCGTGCTGTGCCGGGACATTGGGGCACAACCGCATATTCGCCAGCAGACTGATGCCCTCGATGAAACTGCCGGCGTGGTCCTTGGGCCCGGTGATTGCCAGCCAACCGGCCCGGTATCCAGCGACTCGGTAGGCCTTCGACAGGCCATTGAAGGTGAGGCACAACAGATCGGGCGCGACCGTAGCCAGGCTGATGTGTTTGGCGTCGTCGTAGAGGATCTTGTCGTAGATCTCGTCGGCGAGCAGCAGCAGCTGGTGCTTACGGGCCAGGTCGGCTATTTGGGCGAGAACTTCGCGGCTGTAGACCGCACCGGTCGGGTTGTTCGGGTTGATGACCACCAGCGCTTTGGTGCGCTCGGTGATTTTGGATTCCATGTCAGCGATATCTGGTTGCCAGCTCTGGGTCTCGTCGCACAGATAATGCACGGGTGTCCCGCCCGCCAGCGACGTCGACGCAGTCCACAGCGGGTAGTCCGGCGAGGGGATCAATACCTGATCGCCGTTGTCCAGCAGGGCCTGCAGCGTCATCGTGATCAGCTCGGAGACCCCGTTGCCCAGAAAGACGTCATCGACGTCGAATCGGGGGAAGCCGTCAACCAGCTCGTAGCGGGTGACCACCGCACGCCGGGCCGGCAGGATGCCCTTCGAGTCGGAGTAGCCCTGTGCGTTCGGCAGCGCCTGGATCATGTCGCGCATGATCACGTCGGGCGCCTCGAAGCCGAACGGTGCCGGATTGCCGATATTGAGCTTGAGGATGCGGTGACCTTCGGCCTCCAACCGCGCGGCATGCTGGTGCACCGGGCCGCGGATTTCGTACAGGACGTCCTGAAGCTTGGACGACTGCGCGAAGGCCCGCTGCCGGTGATGACCGGAAGTGTGCACAGGCAGCTGGTGAGTAGTCACCTCACTATGGTGCCACTGTTGTCCACTGAAATTTGCTGACCAGTATCAAACCGTGATCAGCGCTTTCCCGGCGGACGGGCGCCGCGTGCGATGCCCAGCCCTTT
Organism: uncultured Actinomycetota bacterium; assembly: GCA_963762625.1. GTDB lineage: Bacteria > Actinomycetota > Actinomycetes > Mycobacteriales > Mycobacteriaceae > Mycobacterium. The sequence continues at coordinate 683,324 of CAVXLB010000003.1, read as the reverse complement.
AACCGGCGCGGCCGGTGCGTCCGAGGGAGCCGGGTCGCTATCGGTCTGCGTGGATGGCTCGGGTTCCGGCTGTGCTTCGGGCTTTGCTTGGGGCTTTGCCTCGGGTTCCGGCGCCGGGGCTGCTGCTTTCTTGGCGCCTGGTCGCTTGGCGCCGGCTGCCATGCCGAGCCCCTTAACGGCTGCGGCGGGCGCGGCAGGCGCTTCGGCCACGGCCGCGCTTCGGCCGCGGCGGCGCTTCGGGCGCAGACGCTTGCGGTGTGGCAGATGCGGGAGGCGCCGCTTTCTTGGCGCCCGGTCGTTTGGCGCCGCCGGCGATACCCAGGCCTTTCGCGGGCGCGGCGGGTGCGGCAGGCGCTTCGGCCGCGGCAGGCGCTTCGGGCGCAGACGCTTGCGGTGTGGCAGATGCGGGAGGCGCCGCTTTCTTGGCGCCCGGTCGTTTGGCGCCGCCGGCGATGCCCAGACCTTTGGCCGGCGCCGCGGGTGCAGGGGTCTCGGCGGGTTTCGGGGGCGCGGCAGCAGACGCCTCGACGGGCGCCTTGGCGGGGGCTGCGGGAGCCACGGGAGTTTCCGGGGGAGCGGTCGGGGCGGGCGCGGCAGCCTTGGGTGCGGCCTTCGCGGCCTCTTTCGCGGCCGTGCCTTTCGCCGGTAGCGCCGCCGTGTCGTACTCGAGCGACCCGAGTAGCACCTGGGCCACGTCAAGCACCTCGACGCCGCTGCGACCGGCTTCTTCTTGCCGGTCGTTGACGCCGTCGGTGACCATCACCCGGCAGAACGGGCAGCCGGTGGCGATTGTCGTGGCGTTGGTGGCCAGCGCCTCGTCGACGCGTTCGTGGTTGATCCGCTTGCCGATGTGCTCTTCCATCCACATTCGCGCGCCGCCCGCGCCGCAGCAGAAGCTGCGCTCGGCATGCCGCGGCATTTCGGTGAGGTTCGCCCCCGCAGCCCCGATCAGCTCGCGCGGAGCTTCGTACACCTTGTTGTGTCGACCCAGGTAGCACGGGTCGTGATAGGTGATGTCCCGGGAGACGGGGGTGACGGGCACCAGCTTTTTGTCGCGGACCAGCCGGTTGAGCAGCTGGGTGTGGTGCAGCACGCTGTAATTGGCGCCCAGCTGCCGGTATTCCTTACCGATGGTGTTGAAGCAGTGCGGGCAGCTGACGACGATCTTGCGGTCGACGGTCTCCACGCCCTCGAATAGCCCGTCCAGGGTTTCGACGGCCTGTTGGGCCAGTTGCTGGAACAGGAACTCGTTGCCCGAGCGGCGCGCCGAGTCGCCGTTGCAGGATTCGCCGGTGCCCAGCACCAGGTACTTCACCCCGGCAACCGCGAGCAACTCGGCGACGGCCTTGGTGGTCTTCTTGGCCTTGTCGTCGTAGGCGCCCGCGCAGCCCACCCAGAACAGGTACTCGAAGCCGTCGAAGCTGTCGACGTCCTCGCCGTAGACCGGGACGTCGAAGTCGACCTCGCTGATCCAGTTGGTCCGGTCGGAGGCGTTCTGCCCCCACGGGTTGCCCTTGGTTTCCAGGTTTTTGAACAGCGTGGACAGCTCGGAGGGGAACTCCGATTCCATCATCACCTGGTAGCGGCGCATGTCGATGATGTGGTCGATGTGCTCGATATCTACGGGGCACTGCTCGACGCAGGCGCCGCAACTCACGCAGGACCACAGCACGTCGGGGTCGATGACGCCGCCCTGTTCGGCGGTGCCGACCAGCGGGCGTGCCGCCTGCTCGGGACCGTGCCCGGGTACCCGTCCGAAGCCGGACTCCGGCACGTGGTGGCCCTCTTCGTGGACCGTCTCGAGGTCGAGGCCCTCGAGCGGCTCCGCCTTCTTTTCGCCAAGGATGTAGGGCGCCTTGGCCATCCAGTGATCGCGCAGGTCCATGATGACGAGCTTGGGCGACAACGGCTTGCCGGTGTTCCAGGCCGGGCATTGCGACTGGCAGCGCCCACATTCGGTACACGTGGCGAAGTCGAGCATGCCCTTCCAGGTGAAGTCCTCGATCTTGCCGCGGCCGAAAACGGCGTCCTCGGCAGGATCTTCGAAGTCGATCGGCTTGCCGCCGGACTCGAGAGGCAGGAGCGGACCCAGGCCGTCGGGCAGTCGCTTAAACGTGACGTTGATCGGCGCCAGGAAGATGTGCAAGTGCTTGGAGTGCAACACGATCAGCAGGAAGATAAGAGCGACAGCGATATGAGCCAGCAGAGCGACCGTCTCGATCCACTCGTTGGCGGTCGTACCCAGCGGGTGCATGAGCGCGCCCATGGCGTGCGAGAAGAAAGCGCCGTTGCCGTACGGGAGGGTTCCGGTATTCGCCGACGCACCGCGGAAGATCGAATAGCTGAAGATGACCAGGAAGATCATGAACAGGATCAGCCAGGCGCCGCCGGTGTGTGAACCGTAGAAGCGTGATTGGCGGCCGTATTCCTTTGGCTTGCTTCGCAATCGGATGATCGAGAAGGTGATGATGCCAGCTAGCACGGCAAGGGCGATGAAGTCCTGCAAGAAGCCCAGCGCGTCCCAGCGGCCGACGATCGGGATGTGAAAATTGGGCTGGAACAGGGTGCCGTAGGCCTCGACGTAGACCGTGGCGAGGATGAAGAAGCCCCACATGGTGAAGAAGTGCGCCAGCCCGGGAATGGACCATTTCAGTAGCTTGCGTTGGCCGAACACCTCGGCGATCTGGGTCCAGACCCGGGTTCCAACGTCGTCGGTGCGCCCGGTGACCGGCTGGCCGGACATGATCAGCTTGAACAGCCACAGGACCCGCCGCGCCGCGAACAGCGCCACTATCGCCGTCCCGCTCAGGCCCAGCGCCAATCTGATGATCGTCTGCGTGGTCACAGAAGGTCTCCCCAATTCCGAGTTTCTTGAGTGCGTAGGCCCAGCTCATAGTGACATCCGCAGGACTTTGGACGCGAGAAAGGCTCCCCTAACCTGCAACTGGTCGATGCGCCCGGACCGCGGTTCATTGCTCCGGGGCTAGCACGGCACGCAGCATGGACAACATCTCCGAGCGCGAGGCGGCGCCGAGCCGACGGCGGATCCGTGCGACGTGGTGCTCGACCGTCTTGGCCGAGATGAACAGTTGCGCCGCCGATGTCGCGGTAGGGCATGCCCAACAGCAGCAGTTCGGCGACTTCGCGTTCGCGGTCCGACAGCGGCGAACCCGCCGCTGGCTGGTGCGGCTGCGAAGGCGCGCCGACTGTCGGTTCGGCGTCCGAAGCCTCACCGGGCATCTCGGTCGAGGTCGCGCCCAACTTGAGGTCCCGGGCCAGTTGCAACATGGCGCCGGAGACATGGCCGTCGGGGGTTTGCAGTGCGGCCTGGCCGGCCAGGCGCGTCGCGTCCGAGGTCAATCCGACGTACGACAGTGCTCGGGCCGCCGCGGTGACTTCGTCGGTGTCGACCTGGTTGGCCAAAACCCGCAGCCAGGTTCGGCCGGCTCCGGATAGCGCCCGCGCGAGGGAGCTGTCGGCCGCCGCCGCGCCGAGGGCCTGTCCGTGCGGCGCGATTGACTCCGGGGATTTAGCGAGGATTCCCGCGTGCACCCCGGCCCAGTGCAGTGGCACGGACCACAGAAGCGGGTTACCCAGCGATTCCAGCAGCTCGAACGCCTGATCCAGCGTGTGCCGCAACTGTTCGACATGGTGCATCCGCGCTGCGGCGACCCACAATTCCCCCAAGGGCAGCAGCGCGAAGAGATCGACGGAGCACTCGGCAAGCACTTCCATGGCGGCGCACCAATGTTTTTGCAGGGCGCCCGCGTCGCCGCCGCGACGCGCGATCGCGGTCTGCAGTGCCGCCGCCCACAACGCATCCCGTCGGTGCAACCCAGCGGAACCGGTCGCGAGGACGTCCGCGTTGGCCGACGGCAATTGTCCGTCCTGCATCTTGATCCAGCCGCCCAACAGCACGTGCCGGCGTTCGAACAGTAAGTCGCCGCCGGCACGTATAGCCCGGCCGATCACACTGCGCGCGCGGACCGGATCGCCACCGTGAATGGCTGCCAACGTAACCAGCGCGGCGGGACTGTCTGGAAGGACTTCGCTCATCGCGTGTTCGGCCGCAAGGGCCTGGCTGAGTTTAGCCATCGCTGCGGGATACGGCTGATCCATGGTCAGCAGCAGCCCGTCGGCCAGACTGCGGGAGGTACGCGCGGCCATTGTCGGTGGACCGGCGTCCTTGAGGCGCAGTGCGACCCGCGCGGTCGTGAGGTCACCGGTTGCGGCGAGCACGATCGCCGCTGCCGCGCCGACGACGGAGTCCGGGTGCGGGCCTAACCAGCCGAACAACTCCGCCGCCTGACTTGCGTTGCCGTCATGGGCGGCGACACTGGCCGCGATGCGGACCGCCGCGGCACGTTCGGCGGAATCCGAAGAGCCGAGCAGGTTGTCGGCCAGCGCAGCCGCGGTCGGGCAGTCGCCGCTGAGGGCCAGCGCGTCGGCAAGCGGCGCGTTCAGGCCAATGGCGCCCGCGTCGGCGGCCGCCTGGTAAAGCCGTGCGGCCCCGGCTGGCTCGCCGCGCGCGGCCCCAGCTTGGCGGGCGAGGACGGCGGCCAGTCGGTCGTCTCGGAGCCCGTGCTCGGCGAATCGCAGCGCGAACTCCGGCGATACCGTCGACATGTCGAATTGTGAACGCAGCAGGACGGTTTCGACTTCGCGATGATGCGCATTGCCCACGATCAGGGCGACCGCGTCGTGGACTGACGCTATGAACTCCGGGCCGTGCGACGGCGCGACGAGTCCACTGGCGTGCGCTCGATCGACCAGCCGCCGCGCGTCTGTCGCCGAAATGCCCAGGGCGGCAGCGACGTCAGCGGTGCCCAGTTCTCGGGCGAGGGACGTGACGAGCAGCGCGTCCAGGGTGGGCTCGTCGAGCCGGCGTAATCGGTCGATCAACGTGAACTGGGCCGTCCGGGCCGCGGAGTGCGCCCCACTTACCCCGACCGCGTGCACCAGAAACGGCAGGCCCGCGGTGTAATGCAACAGATCGCCGGCAACCGGCAGCGGACCGAGGGAAATACGTGGCCGCTCCCGTTCGATCGCCACCGCCAGGTCGCGCATGTTCTCCCAGGGCTCGGCGGCCACCACGACCGTGGCTCGGTGGTCCGCCGCGCGTTCGGTGAGGCTCACCAGTTCTTCCCCGGTCAACAGGTGGGCGTCGTCGACAATCAGCGCCGCGTCGGGTGGATCGCCGGGGCGGGGTGGGCGTGTCAGCACGGTTAGCCCCTCGCGGCTCAGCATGCCGCGGGCGGCGCTGAGAACGGTGGTTTTGCCGCTTCCAATGCCGCCACTGATCAACAGCTTGACCGGCCCCGTGGCGTCCACAGAGAGGTCCTGGATGGCTTGGTGTGCGGCCGGCGGCAGGTCGAGGGATCGCTCTGGTGGGTGATCAGCCATCCCCGTAGCGCCAACCTTCCCCTAATGTGCAACCCCCTAATGATGCCTCAGGGCAGGTGGGTTGCGCACCGATCACACGGCGGGTCCTGGCCGATAGCATTTTGATAGATAGGACGACCGCGGCGAGAAGGTGCGTGATGGCAAACGAGTTGCTTGATTTCGTGATCTCACTTGTGCGCGATCCCGACGCCGCCGCCCGGTATGCCGCGAACCCCGCGCAGTCCATTGCCGATGCGCACTTAGCGAATGTGACCAGCACGGACGTAAATAATCTGATCCCCGTGGTGTCGGATACGCTGTCGCCGGCGATCCCGGGGGGCGCTGGCGTGGCGGTGGTGGCGCCCACCGATCACAGCAACGTTTGGGCGAGCGGCGCTGCTGCAGCGGCGCTCGACTCGTTCACGCCGCACCCAGTCGCAGGTGTCGTTGACCACCTCGACCAGCAAGGCGCGGCGAGCAGCGTGATCAGCCAACTGTCGGCGCCGGGACCCGGGCAATCGCCGGCCGGTCCGGGTCCTTTTCAGGTCGACCCGCATGCACCATCGGTGCTGCTCACGGGTCTCGATGTTGTTGCGAACACGGCCGATCACGGCGTCTTCCCAACAGACGATCCCGGCATTTGGGGTCACTCCGCTATCCACCCGGACCCTGCTACGCCTGGCCATCACGGCTTCGGGGTGCACGGCTGAGTTCCGGCCCGAATCGAGCGGACGACCGCCCGCAAGGCGCCTCTGACGTAGTCGAATGTCCTTCATTAGGGGTGCGCACAGCTGGCCCATAGGGTGTTCGCGAAATCCCCTAATCCCCTACGTGGGCGACCCGGTCGAACCCGGTGTGCACCCGATCAGCCGGGGGATTCGACCCCGATTCCGAGTAGAGCCGAAATGCATACCGTGGGTTTTGACGCCGGTTAGTCCGGCTAAAAGCTTCCAGAGCTTAAGGGGAACCGATCATGGACGCGCTGATCCAATACATCCTGGACCTGTTCAGCAATCCTGCGGCGGCCTCGGCCTTCATGGGTGGCCCCGAGCAGGCCATGTATGACGCCGGCCTGGTCAACGTGGCACCAGACCAGTTCGCGCTGGCCGCGGCCAATGCGCTGCCGGGCACCGATCTCGGTGGCGATCCGGTTGGTGGCTTGCAGCAAGTCTTGACCGACCAGTACGGCTATGCGCCCGGTTACGGCGGGGACGGCGACGCTGGCTACGGCGGGTATGACCCGGGCTACGGCGGGGACGGCGGCTACGGCGGATATGACCCGGGCTACGGCGGGTATGACCCGGGCGTTGGTGGCCTGGTCGGCGACGCCGTTGCTCCCCTTGTGTATGGCGCCGACGCCGGACTGGGAGTCGTCGGTGACGTCGCGGGCGGTCTGCTCGGTATCGGGTCCGGGCTGTTGGGCGGCTTCGCGCCTGGGTACGGCTACGGCTGGCAGCCCGGTTTCGGCGACTACGGCGGTGGCTGGGGCACTGGTTACGGGCCCGGTTGGGGTGGCCCGGGTTGGGGCGGTCCCGGTTGGGGTGGCCCCGGTTGGGGTGGTTTTGGCCCTGGAACTGGTTGCGGTTGGGGCGAGGTCAGGCCAGGTTGCGGACCCGGTTGGCGAGAGTTCGGGCATGGTTTCCGCCCGGGTTGGGGTGGTTTTGGCCCTGGTGAGTTCCGGCCTGGTTTTGGTGGTTTTGGCCCTGGTGAGCTCCGGCCCGGACTGGATCGGTTTGGTCCAGGTCTAGGTGGTTTTGGCCACGGTCTGGGTCTTGGCGGTGGTGTTGAAATCGGTGCCGGCCTAAACATCGGCCTCGGTACCGGGGCCGGTTTCGGTACCGGGTTCGGCCTCGGTGGTGGGGTCGGTCTTGGCGCTCACTTTGGGGAAAGTTTGAGTCTCGGCGGCGGCCTGGGCGGGCGGCCTGGCTTTGGCCTCGTGAATGCGGCCGGTCTGGGCGAGCGCGCCGGTCTGGGCGAGCGCGCCGCTTTGGGGGTGGGTCGCGGCGGTGAGGCCGGTTCGGGTGGTCGGGTTGGTCTTGGTGGTGAGGCTGGTTTGGGTGGTCACGCTGGTCTTGGTAACGGTGCCGGCGTTGGTGGTGAAGCCGGTCTTGGCGGTGGTGCCCGTTTGGTGGGCGCGGGTGGTCTTGGCGGTCACTCCGGTCTTGGCGGTCGGGCCGGTCTTGGCAGCGGCGCTCGTTTGGCCGGTGACGCCGGTGTCGGTGGCGGTGCCGACCTCGTTGGTGGCGCGCGTTTGACCGGCGATGCCGGTCTCGAGGGTGGAGCTGGTCTTGGCGGAGCGGGCCTTGGCGAGGGTGGTCTTGGCGGCGGCGCGGGCCTCGGCGCTCGGGCCGGTGGCGGACTCGGCGGTGGCGTCGGTGGCCCGTCTGACGGTGGAATCGGCGGTGGCGTGGGTGGTCCCGTTCGCGTCGGTTTTACGGGTCAGCCTGGTGGGGGTCTTGGTGGTCAGGCTGGTGGCGGCTTCGGCAGCCAGACTGGGTTGGGTGCCGGCGGCATGGCGGGCACCGCCGGTCTCGGGGATCAGGCCGGTTTGGCCGCCGGAGGCATTGTCGGTGCGGGCGGTCAGGCGGGGTTGATCGCGAGCGAAGGCGCTGCTATGAACGGCGCTGCCACTCCCCATATTTCAGGTCCGCTAGGGGGTGTCGGAGTCGGTGGTCAGGCCGGCGCTGCCGGTGCGGGCGGTGCTGGACTGGGCATCGGAGGCGAACGTAGCGGTGCCGTGTTGAGTGGCCAGAGCAACGTGTTGGGCGGCCACTCGACGCCGCAAACGCAGGCTCCTGCCATTGCGGGTGGATCCGGACTGGGGGCCCACGCCGGCAGTTGGGGCGCTGTCGGCCCGGGGGTTGGCGGCAGCGCTCACCCCGTCGGCCCCGGGGCCGGCACGGCGGCTGGCGGAGCTCATGGCGGAATCCTGGGCCAGGAAGGTGCCACCCTGGGAGCTGGCGGGCCCGTCCCGAACGGTGGCGGAATCCCGGCTCAGCACGGCCCGACAGTTGGAGCTGGGCACGAACCCGCCATCCCAGGCGGCACTCCCGCGGGCGGCCACAGCCCTGTCATCCAGAGCCCGGGCGCCGGCGGTCCCGTCAGCCACGGCGGCGCGGCTACGCCGCTGATCCAGCAGCCGGCGACGCACGCACCGACGCAGGGTCCGGTGCAGCACGCGCCCGCACCCGTCGAGCACTCGCCGGCGCCGGTTCAGCACGCGCCCGCGCCGGTTCAACACTCGCCGGCGCCGGTTCAACACGCGCCGGCGCCGGTTCAGCACGCGCCCGCGCCCATTCAGCACGCACCTGCGCCCGCGCCGCACAGCCCGTCGGTATTCGAAGGCACCCCGCACGCGCCTGCTCCGGTGCACGCACCCGCGCCGGCACCGCATCCGGCCCCGGCGCACGTGGGCGGCCCGCACGGGTAACGGACCGGGCCGGCGGGGCGAGTCGGCGCGGACTCTGTGGTCCCTGCCGACTCGCGCGCATACCGTGATCTCAGAGCAGCGACAAAGTGGGTCGGAGGAAGGGGCGATACGGTGACTCAACCCAGTGACCCGCGACGGGTCGGTGTGATCCTCGAGCTGATCGACCACACCATCGCCATCGCCGATCTCAACGATCGCGGTGATTTGGCAATGCGCCTGGCGCGGGGCCGCGAGCGCATCCTCGACCAACGGATCAAGGTCGTGATCGCCGGGCAGCTCAAACAAGGCAAGAGTCAACTCCTCAACTCCCTGCTGAATTTGCCGGTCGCCCGGGTCGGCGACGACGAGGCGACCGTGCTCATCACCGTGGTCGGCTATGGGGATCCGCCGTCGGCCCGGCTTGTTGTGGTCGCTGGACCGGACGGTGAATCCACCACCGTCGACGTCCCGATCGATGACCTCAACACCGATCTGCGGTCGGCGCCGCAAGCCGGTAGCCGTGAAGCGCTGCGGGTCGAGGTAGCGGTGCCAAGCCCGCTGTTGCAGGGTGGCCTTGCGTTCGTCGACACCCCCGGTGTGGGTGGCCACGGCCAGCCTCACCTTTCCGCGACACTCGGACTGTTACCCGACGCCGACGCCCTGTTGATGGTCAGCGACACCAGCCAGGAATTGACCGAACCCGAGATGTGGTTCATTCGGCAGGCTCATCAAATCTGCCCGGTCGGCGCACTCGTCGCGACCAAGACCGACCTATATCCGCACTGGCGCGACATCGTCAACACCAACGCCGCCCACTTGCAGCGCGCCCGAGTGCCGATCCCGATCCTTGCCGTCTCGTCGTTTTTGCGCAGTCACGCCGTCACGCTCAACGACAACGAGCTCAATGAGGAATCCAATTTTCCGGCGATCATCAAATTCCTAAGCGAGAAAGTACTTTCCCGCGAGACCGACCGAGCGCGAGATCGAATCCTTAATGAAATCCGCTCGGTAGCGCAGCATTTGAGTATGTCGGTCGGCTCAGAGCTGGCGGTTTTCAACGATCCGGGGCTTCGCGACCGCCTGGCCGACGACCTGGAGCGGCGCAAAAGTGAGGCGATAACCGCACTCGACCAGGCCGCCCTGTGGCAGCAGGTGCTCAACGACGGATTCAACGACCTGAGCACCGATGTCGACCATGACATGCGGGCCCGCTTCCGCTCCCTTACCGCGGACATCGAAGCCCGGATCGATTCGTGTGACCCGACTCAGCATTGGGCCGAGATCGGCAGCGAGGTGGAGGACACGGTCGCCACCGCGGTCGGCGACAACTTCGTGTGGGCCTACCAGCGTGCGGAGCTTCTGGCCGAGAACGTTGCCAGCTCGTTTGCCGACGCGGGTTTGGACTCGGTGATGTCCCCCGAGTTGAGGGCGCGCGACATGGGCGAAGATTTCGGTGAACTCAAGTCGCTGGCCGAGCTGGATTCCAAGCCCGCGGGTAAGGCACAGAAGGTCGTCACCGGCTTGCGGGGCTCCTACGGCGGCGTGGTGATGATCGGCATGCTGTCCTCGGTAGCGGGCCTCGGACTGTTCAACCCGCTATCCGTGGGCGCCGGGCTGGTCCTGGGCCGCATGGCGTTCAAGGAGGACAAGGAAAACCGGGTGTTGCGGGCGCGCGCCGAGGCGAAGACCAACGTGCGGCGGTTCGTCGACGACGTTTCCTTCGTGGTAGGCAAGGAATCTCGCGACCGGCTCAGGATCATCCACCGCACCCTGCGCGACCATTATCGCGATATCGGAAACGAGATCAACCGTTCGCTGAACGAGTCGTTGCAGTCCACCATCACCGCCGCACACATCGAAGAGGTCGACCGGGACAACAAGGTCCGCGAACTCGAGCGGCAGTTGGATATCCTGAGCCAGGTCATCGACAATGTGGACAAGTTGACAACCTCCGGTCACCTGAGAACAGTGTGAGACGGGCGTGAGCACAAGCGATCAAGTCCGCGCGATTCTGGGCGGAACAGTTCAGGCCTACCGGAGCGAGCCCGCATACCGGGAGCGCCAGGATGTCTTCCACGAACTGGATCGCATCGGCGCGCGCCTCAATGAACCTATCCGCATAGCGCTGGCGGGCACGCTCAAGGCCGGAAAGTCCACCCTCGTCAACGCGTTGGTGGGCCAGGACATCGCGCCGACCGACGCCACCGAGGCAACCCGGATTGTCACTTGGTTCCGCCACGGCTCCACCCCGACGGTCACAGCGAATCATTGGGGCGGAAGGCATTCGAACGTGCCGATCAACCACGGCGAGGGCCTGACGTTCGACTTCCAGATGATCAATCCCGCCGAGGTGGTCGACCTGGACGTCGAGTGGCCGGCGGAGGAACTCGTCGACTCCACGATCATCGACACCCCGGGGACGTCGTCGTTGACACGCGATGCCTCCGAGAGAACTCTGCGACTGCTGGTGCCTTCGGATGGCGTGCCGCGAGTCGACGCGGTGGTCTTCTTGTTGCGCACCCTCAACGCCGCTGACATCGCACTGCTCAAACAGGTCGGTCAGCTGGTCGGCGGGTCGGCGGGCGCGCTGGGCATCGTCGGGGTGGCGTCACGGGCCGACGAGATTGGCGCCGGACGGATCGACGCGATGCTGTCGGCGGCGGACGTGGCGCAGCGATTCACCCGCGAGATGAACCAGACCGGCATCTGCCAGGCGGTGGTGCCGGTGTCCGGACTGCTTGCTCTGACCGCGCGCACCCTGCGCCAAAGCGAGTTCGTCGCGCTGCAGAAGCTTGCCGGCGCCGACAGCGCCGAGCTCAACAAGGCCATGCTCAGCGTGGATCGCTTCGTGCGGGTCAACAGTCAGTTGCCCGTGGACGCAGCGACCCGCGCGGAGCTGCTCGACCGATTCGGCATGTTCGGAATCCGGATCTCGATCGCCGTACTGGCCGCCGGAGTCACCGACGCATCGGGTTTGGCCGACGAACTGCTGGAGCGCAGCGGGCTGGTGGCCCTGCGCGCCGTCATCGATCAACAATTCGCGCAGCGCTCCGACATGCTCAAGGCGCACACCGCGCTGGTGTCGTTGCGCAGGTTTGTGGAGGCCTTTCCCATCGTCGCGACCCCGTACATCGTCGCCGATATCGAACCGCTGCTGGCCGATACCCACTCTTTCGAGGAACTTCGATTACTCAGTCAATTGCATTCGCGACCAACGACATTGAACGCAGACGAGATCGCGTCGCTGCGCCGCATCATCGGCGGGTCGGGCACCAACCCGGCGAGCAGGCTGGGCCTGAACCCCGAGGATCTACATCCCAACGAGGGGCCGCGTGCCGCGTTCGCCGCGGCGCAACGTTGGCGCCGCCGCGCCGGGCATCCACTCAACGACCCGTTCACCACAAGGGCGTGCCGCGCAGCGGTGCGTAGCGCCGAAGCGATGGTGGCGGACTTCGCGGCGCGCGGTAACGACAGGACGGACGTCCAGCCGCGCTAACGCCGCCATGGTGGTTCAAAGCGGGGAGGCATCGGCCTTTCCCGCGGAGGCGGTACCGGTGCGGTGGTGGTCACCTGCGTTGTTGTTGTTGTTGCTGCTGTTGGTGGCTGGGTGGTCGTGGTCGTTTCCGTGGTGGGGGGCTGGCTGGTCGTGGTAACCACCGGCGGTTCCGTGGTGTCGCTCAGAGAGGGTGGCGCCGGGATCACGGATACGCTCGGGCTGTTGTTCGGCTCGGTTACCGTTACCGTTTGCGGCGTCTGCGGGGGTGACGGTTCGGTCGGGTTGGTCTTCTCGCGGCCCAAGGTGAGTGCCAACACCACTGCTACCAGAATCGCCGCGCCCGCGCCGGCCAGGCTCAGGACCAGCACCGTGCGTTTGTACCACGGCAGTCGCGGGGCCTCAGGGGCGTAACGATGGTCGCCCGCATCATCGAATCTCGTTGGCTCCCGGCCATAGCCGCCAGTGTGTTCGGGACCTGTGTAGGGTACGGGTTCGTCTGCGTCGGCATCCTGTGACCAGGCCACGGGAGGGCCGTCGTCGGCCGGGGCAGTCCACGCAGCTTGGGTCATATCAGCCCCGGCGGTTCCGACCATCTCGGTCGGATTCTCGATGATGGGACTTGCGGTGGTCGCGGTGGCCGCCGACGATCGCTGTTGGCCGAGCACAGCCGCGCCGACAGCAGCGCTGCACCTGGGTTCGGGTGTGGTGAGGATCGGCACCTGCAGGCGCCCCGACAGGCGCGTCGTAATCAACGGAATGCTGGCGCCACCACCGGTAATCGTCACGGCGGCCAGATTGGACCGCGGAATGCTGTTGCGCTGCAACATCTCTTCCACCGTGCTGACGAATCGGTCCAGTGACCCGGAGATAAGTTGTTCGAATTCGGTGCGAGACAGCCGGACGTCCTCACCGGATCCGTCCGCGCCGGCAGCGATCGTCGTCACCGTGGCCGTCGACAGCTGTTCCTTGGCGCGCTGGCATCCGCCCAGCAGGGGACTTCGCAGGTGATCGAGGATGAGCTGATCGATTGCGTCACCGGAGAATTCGGTGTACCGGACCGACGGGCCGATCTGCTGGGAGTTCGACCCGGCATTGGTCAGTGTGACGCTGGTGCCGCTGGCGCCGAAGTCGCACAGGGCGACGATGCCGTCGGTCGGGAATCCCGGCCTGGCGCGTAATGCCGCCATTGCGGCCGTGGCGTCGGAGATCATAGCGGGAGGCACGCCGCCCGGCGCCAGGCCGGGTTGGGCGAAAAACTCCTCGCGCAGCGCCGCGATCTGGCCCTCGGACCAATACGCGGGAACCGCGATGGTGATTGGCGTCCCGTAGCCGGCTGTGCGCGCCATCACTTCGAGCGCTTCGACCGTCAGCGCCGCGCCGAGATACTTCGTCCCGTCGGCTGCCACTAACGGCGCCCGGTCCCCGACCCGCTCGACGAATCCCCGCACCACCAGGCCGGGTTCGTTCAGGTTCGGGGTTTCTTCCGGCAGACCAACTTCGGATGGTCGCTGGTCGTACATCGTCAAGACGGATCGGCGAGCCAACGGAGCGCTACCCACCCGGGCCGCAACAAGGTTGGCCACTCCGAGCGACAACCCGAGCGACTCGCTCATCTCGTGCACCCCTGTGTCCGTTGTGTCACTGGCGGTCGGCCTGCGGTCCTCACCATATCGGCTCTGGATTGCAGCGAGTCTAAGTGCGCGGCAGCATCACGAGCCTCGCGGCAATCTGTAGCCATAGTCCGACGGGACGTACCTTGCCATGGCCGTTGAGGCTATCGGCGCGGGCCACGCGTACGCGGGTGCCACACGCTCAGCTACCGACCAGCCATCAAACCTTGATCTGCCCGCAACCAAATTGCTAACGAAGTTCGGGCGGCACCGTAATCACCGTCGGCACCTCCGGAATGGTGATCACCGACGGTAGCGACGGCAGGTGATGACGATGCGTTGGTTGCTGTGGGCTTGGCTGCTGTTGCGTCGGCTGTTGTGCAGGCGGGTGCACCGCGCTGGTGGTGGGCGGCGCTGTCGTCGGAGTCGTGGTTGTCGCGGTCGTCGGCGGCGTCGTGGTGCCGGTGGTTGTCGACGGGATTGTCGTGCTGGTAGATGGGTTATTACTGGTGCCGTGGTCGCCGTGGATCAGCTCGATGATGCCGTAGACGATGAGTCCGATCAGGATCGCAACAAACAGGGCCCAGCCGATGAGCACCACGGGCCTGCGGAACCACGCGGTGGGCTCGGCGTCTTGGTCGAAAGGGTCGAGAAATTCGGAAGGCTCGAACTGCTCAGGAGCCGGAGCAGGAAGCGGCGGGGGCGGCAGTATTGGGGGCAGCGGCGGGTTTGGGACGGACGGCATAGTTGGAGGAGGCGGCAGCTTTGCACCCGGTGGTGGGGATCCGCCCCTGCCGTAGTTGGTGTGCTGGGTCGGTTGATTGTTGAAGTCGTCCGGCGGTCCGGGTGCCACCGCACCGATGGTACTGATGCCGGCTGGCAGTTACATCCACTCAGAACGTGTTGACCTTCTCGATTAACGTCTACTCGGCGCGCGAGAGGCCTCGGCGTCGCGATGGCGATGGCGCCATCCCGGGGAGTACGAGACATGAGCTCATGCGCGTTGCGGTCGATCATCTGGTCCGCAAGGGACAGTTGCCGGGGTGGGGCGTTCCTGCGAAGGGTGTCTGGTGGAGACACTGCTCGATCGCAGTACGAAGCGGTGACGTGGCCGAAGCCGAGGCCGTCGATGCGCAATGGAGACCTCACGGATGACGTCGTTGTATTGGGCGAGCAGTTCGTTGAGCTGGCACTGGACAAGATCATTTGATCGAGGGCTTCCTCATCGGTCAAGAGAACTCAGTGCGATAGTAGCCTCGTGCACTGGCGCAGCCTGAGCGCGATGTGTTCCAGATTCTGTCGAAACTGCTGAGGTAGCGGGTCTACCCAACAAGGCCAGCGCCGCACGCCGATAGGGCAAACGCCGCTAGCCCAGCCTATATCGGAGGAACCCAGCAAAGCCAACCGCGCTGCCGGCGTTCGCCCGGACGCAGGGATCAAATCTGCTGCGGACTCAGTGCGGGAAGTCGACGCAGTGGCCTCCTGACCTGCATTGTCAGGCCCTCAGAACGTGTTGACCTTGTCGATGCTGACGAACATTCCGTGGCCGGTGTGTCCGTTGGTGAACCGAGTGCCCTCGGAAGTGGCGATTATCGTCCAGCCCTGCGCGTCGTAAGTCTTGTAGTCGATGGTGACCGTGGGGATGGCCCCAGGTTGCCGAGCACCCAATTGACGCTGCCGCCAGCGGTGATGCTGACGCCGTTGGCGTGCTCGCCGTCCTGCAGAGGGGAGTGGGTGAACGGTGCCTCGCACCCGACGCTGTCTTTGTTGATCTGGCAGCGCGTCAGACCGGACTTGGTTTCGATGAAGACGTAACCATTTTGGTCGGGTGTGAGCGGGACGGCGCCGGCCGGCGGGGTCGGGCCTGCCGGTGTGGTCGGCGGCCCCGGACTCGGGATGGCCGTCGGCGGGGGCGGAGGGCGGCGTCATTCGGGGCGTGGGGAACGACGGCTCGGTTGGCCCTGCCCCCGGCATCGCCACCGGCCTGCCCTCGATAATGCTGCTGCAGCCGGAAACCAGGACAGCACCGGCCAGCAACAGCGACGAGCCACCGGCCAGACTTCGCCGTGCTTTTTGCGATAACCGCACGCGTTACTCCCCGAATACCTGAGATATCAAGAGGTCAGATTACGCACCAGGTGTCGCAAGTTACTGCGGTGACGCGCTTTTGAAACGTCGCCGATGGCAAAGTGTTACCGCCGCGTGCCACTCCGGTGGGCGTCAATCCTCCAGATCCACCACAGGAGTGGGCGAGACATCCTCGGAGTTGGCGCCGACGCCCTGGGCGGCGGCAGTGACACGGCCGCGGACCAGATACCAGCCGCCGATGAGGGCGGGGATGCCGACGACAATCGCGCCCACCATCCAGGGACCTTGCACTTTGTCGAAATACATCAGGATCAGCACGGCGACCAGGAACACCAGCGTGGCATAGCCGCTGTAAGGAGAGAAGGGCATCCGGAATTTCGGCCGCTGCATGACCCCGGCCTTCGCCAACTAGTAGAACCGCAGTTGGCACGCCACGATCGTCGCCCAGGAAGCGATCACGCCCGTCGCGGCGATGTGCAGCACGATCTCGAAGGCCTGGCTGGGTTTGAACGCATTGAGCACGATGCCGAACAACCCGATCCCGGCGGTGAGCAGGATCCCGCCGAACGGCACGCCGTTCTTCGACATGATCGCCGTGAACTTCGGGGCGCTGCCGCTCATCGCCATCGACCGCAGGATCCGGCCCGTGGAGTACAAGCCGGCGTTCAGGCTCGACAGCGCCGCGGTGAGGACCACGAGGTTCATCAGGCTGCCGGCACCGTGAAAACCGGCCTTGGAAAAGAACGTCACGAACGGGCTCACCCCGGCGTGATACGCGGTGAAGGGCAGCAGCAGCCCCAGCAGGACGTCCGACCCGACGTAGAAGACCGCGATGCGGAACACCACCGAGTTGATCGCGCGCGGCATGACCTTCTCCGGATTCGCCGTTTCGCCGGCCGCGATACCGATCAATTCGACGGCGGCGTATGCGAACACCACGCCCGAAGTGACGATACCAGGGGCAGGAGCCCGGCCGGCAAGAGCCCCCCATTGTTGCGCCACATCCCCGGTCCGGTGTCGTGGCCGTCGATCTTGAAGCGCCCGGCGAGAAAGACGGTCCCGACGACGAGGAACGTCACCAGCGCCAGCACCTTGATCAACGCGGCCCAGAACTCCATCTCACCGAAGACCATTGACCGAGATCATGTTCATCGAAGTGACGACGACCAGTGCGATCAACGCGAGAGTCCACTGCGGGACGGAGTCGAACACCTTCCAATAGTGGATGTAGGTCGCGATCGCGGTGGTGTCCACGATCCAGGTCATCGCCCAGTTCAGGAAGTACATCCAGCCTGCGGCGAAAGCCACCTTCTCCCCGAAGAATTCGCGCGCATAGGACACGAATGAGCCCGAAGACGGGCGGTGCAGCACCAGCTCACCCAAAGCGCGCAGGATCAGGAAGACGAAGACGCCGCAGATCCCGTAGACGATGAACAATCCGGGCCCGGCCGTGCGCAGCCTGGCTCCGGCTCCGAGGAAGAGCCCGGTTCCGATGGCTCCGCCGAGAGCGATCATCTGCAGCTGCCGGTTTTTGAGGGACTTGTGATAGCCGGCGTCTTCGCGCGTGAGTCCCTCGGCGGCGGTATTCTCCGGTGGCATCGAGCTCCTATCCCGAGGGGCATTGACCGTAAAGCTATGCCACTGCTCGACGCGGCGCGCGCTGATCCAGCAACTAATAGCAAGAAGCGGCTCGTCCCTGTGGCTAGTGATGCGCACGGTGCGGTTGTGGTTAGTGCACGATCGGAACTCGGACGAACGCGATAGCGAGGACCGATCCGGGTGGCGGGACTTAGACCCCCAGCAACCGCTCGGCGTTGCGGTGGCTGATGCTGGCCCGGTCGTCATGCGTAAGCGGAAGATCGTCGAGGAATGCGCGTGCCGCTCGCATCGACCCGAACGGATAGTCAGCCGAGTCACAACAATTGTCGACCACAAAATCACGCCTCAACCTTACGGCGGCTACATCATTCCTGGCTCCACGCTCGAAAATTTGAATATCTTTGTCAGTCAATGGAATACGCTCACCGATGCGCGCGGGATTCCCATCGGCGCGCCCTACAACACGCAGCACATCATCGCCAACGTCAAGCCCTCGCGAGGATAGACCCCCGACACCGGGCGGCGGCCGGATACGACGTGCATGCCGCACCCCCCGGGAACAAGACGCGCCCACGTTCCGTTAGCATGGTCAGTAAGTTGAGTGGGACCGACTCAATCTCAGGTTGACAGCCCGCTTCCCAGCGGGGCAGACTTGAGCGCGGTTCACTCAGCATAGTGCAGGAATCAGGCAAGGAAGAAGCTCTACCACAATCAGGAGGAATCACTATGGCTCGTGCGGTCGGTATCGACCTCGGGACCACCAACTCTGTCGTCGCGGTTCTTGAGGGTGGCGACCCTGTTGTCGTCGCCAACTCGGAAGGCTCGCGGACCACTCCGTCGGTCGTCGCGTTCGCGCGCAACGGCGAAGTGCTGGTCGGCCAGCCCGCCAAGAACCAGGCGGTGACCAACGTCGACCGCACCATTCGTTCGGTCAAGCGGCACATGGGCACCGATTGGTCCGTTGAGATCGACGGAAAGAATTACACCGCGCAGGAGATCAGCGCCCGCATCTTGCAGAAGCTGAAGCGCGACGCGGAGAGCTACCTCGGTGAGGACATCGTCGACGCGGTGATCACCGTGCCCGCCTACTTCAACGACGCTCAGCGTCAGGCGACCAAGGAGGCCGGCCAGATCGCCGGTCTGAACGTGCTGCGGATCGTCAACGAACCTACTGCCGCGGCGCTGGCCTACGGCTTGGACAAGGGCGAGAAGGAACAGACCATCCTGGTCTTCGACCTGGGGGGCGGCACCTTCGACGTCTCGCTGCTCGAGATCGGCGAAGGCGTCGTCGAGGTCCGTGCCACCAGCGGTGACAACCACCTCGGTGGTGACGACTGGGACCAGCGCGTCGTCGACTGGCTGGTCGAGAAGTTCAAGGGCACCAGCGGCATTGACTTGACCAAGGACAAGATGGCCATGCAGCGGCTGCGTGAGGCGGCCGAGAAGGCCAAGATCGAGCTGAGCTCGAGCCAGGGCACCTCGATCAACCTGCCCTACATCACCGTCGACGCTGACAAGAACCCGCTGTTTCTCGACGAGCAACTGACGCGTGCGGAGTTTCAGAAGATCACTCAGGATCTGCTGGACCGCACCCGCAACCCGTTCCACTCGGTGATCAAGGACGCCGGTATCCCGGTCTCCGATATCGACCACGTGGTTCTGGTGGGCGGTTCCACCCGCATGCCGGCCGTCTCGGATCTGGTCAAGGAAATGACCGGCGGCCAGGAGCCCAACAAGGGTGTCAACCCCGACGAGGTCGTCGCGGTGGGCGCTGCGCTGCAGGCCGGCGTGCTCAAGGGTGAAGTGAAAGATGTTCTGCTGCTTGATGTTACCCCGCTGAGCCTCGGTATCGAGACCAAGGGTGGCGTGATGACGAAGCTGATCGAGCGCAACACCACGATCCCGACCAAGCGTTCGGAGACCTTCACGACGGCCGATGACAACCAGCCGTCGGTGCAGATCCAGGTCTACCAAGGCGAGCGCGAAATCGCTTCGCACAACAAGCTGCTCGGCTCCTTCGAGCTGACCGGCCTGCCGCCGGCTCCTCGCGGCGTGCCCCAGGTCGAGGTCACCTTCGACATCGACGCCAACGGCATCGTGCACGTCACGGCCAAGGACAAGGGCACCGGCAAGGAGAACACGATCAAAATCCAGGAGGGCTCCGGCCTTTCCAAGGAAGAGATCGACCGGATGATCAAGGACGCCGAGGCACACGCCGATGAAGACCGCACGCGTCGCGAAGAAGCCGACGTTCGCAACCAGGCCGAAACGCTGGTCTACCAGACGGAGAAGTTCGTCGCTGAACAGAAGGGCGCAACGTCCGAGTCCGGTGGTTCCAAGGTTCCCGAGGACACCTTGAACAAGGTTGATGCCGCGGTGGCTGAGGCCAAGACGGCGCTCGGCGGCACCGACATCTCTGCGATCAAAGCGGCGATGGAGAAGCTGGGCCAAGAGTCCCAGGCGCTGGGTCAGGCGATCTACGAAGCCACCCAGGCCGCGGGGGGTGCCGACGCTCCCCAGCCCGGCAGCTCCGGCTCAGCTGACGATGTCGTAGACGCGGAGGTGGTCGAAGACGACCAGGAGTCCAAGTGACCGGTGGAAATCAAAAAGCGGATGGCAATCAGGAACAGGTAACGATCACCGACAAACGGCGGATTGATCCCGAGACCGGCGAAGTGCGGCAGGTCCCTCCCGGCGATGCGCCGGGAGGGACGGCGCGGCGGCCTTGGCGGGAAAGTCAGGCGACGAAGTCGCCGAGTTGACCGCCGACCTGAAACGGGTGCAGGCCGACTTCGCCAACTACCGCAAGCGGGCGCTGCGTGACCAGCAGGCCGCCGCCGATCGGGCCAAGGCCACCGTTGTCAGCCAATTGCTAGGCGTGCTAGACGATCTCGAACGGGCGCGCACGCACGGCGACCTGGAGTCGGGCCCGCTGAAGTCAGTCGCCGACAAGTTGGACAGCGCACTGACCGGGCTTGGGCTGGTGGCGTTCGGTGCCGAGGGCGAAGATTTCGACCCGGTGCTGCACGAAGCGGTGCAACATGAGGGTGACGGCGGCCCGGGCTCCAAGCCGGTGATCGGCACGGTCATGCGGCAGGGCTACAAACTGGGCGAGCACGTACTGCGCAATGCCCTGGTGGGTGTCGTCGACACGGTTGCCGGCGACAGCGCAGCGACCACTGCATCCGATCCGGCCCACACTGCCGCTGAAACCGAACAGGCCGACACAGGCGATAACGCGGACGCTTCAGGCGAATAGAGCACAGAATCAAGACAACAAACAATGAAAGGTGAAAGGGGGTGACGCGACATGGCCCAGCGTGAATGGGTCGAAAAAGACTTCTACAAGGAGCTGGGCGTCTCCTCTGACGCCACGCCCGACGAGATAAAGCGTGCCGCCCGCAAGCTACTCGCCGACAATCACCCGGACCGCAACCCGGGCAACAAAGCGGCCGAGGATCGGTACAAAGCCGTGTCGGAGGCCAAGGAAGTGCTCGCGGATCAGGCCAAGCGCAAGGAGTACGACGAGACCCGCCGGCTGTTCGCCGGGGGTGGCTTGGGCGGACGCCGGTTCGACAGCGGTGGCTTCGGTGGCTTCAACGTGGGTGGTGACGGCGCCGAGTTCAACCTCAACGATTTGTTCGACGCGGCCGGCCGAAGCGGTGGCAACAATATCGGCGACCTTTTCGGCGGCTTGTTCGGACGGGGCGGCGGCGGCGCGGCCCGGCCAACTCGGCCGCGACGCGGCAACGATCTAGAGACCGAGACCGAGCTGGACTTCGTCGAGGCCGCCCAAGGCGTGGCGATGCCGCTGCGGTTGACCAGTCCGGCACCGTGCACCAACTGCCATGGCAGCGGAGCCCGGCCGGGCACCAGCCCGAAAGTGTGTCCCACCTGCAACGGTTCCGGTGTAATCAACCGCAATCAGGGTGCCTTCGGATTCTCCGAACCCTGCACCGACTGCCGGGGCAGCGGCTCGATCATCGAGCACCCGTGCGACGAGTGCAAAGGCACCGGTGTCACGACCCGGACCCGCACCATCAACGTCCGGATCCCGCCCGGAGTCGAGGACGGTCAGCGGATCCGCCTGCCCGGTCAGGGCGAGGCCGGATTGCGCGGTGCCCCATCGGGCGACCTGTATGTGACGGTGCATGTGCGGCCCGACAAGGTCTTTGGCCGCGACGGCGACGACCTTACCGTGACGATTCCCGTCAGCTTCAGCGAATTAGCCTTGGGTTCAACGCTTTCAGTTCCGACGCTGGACGGCAAGGTGGGAGTCAAAGTCCCTAAGGGTACCGCCGACGGCCGTATCTTGCGGGTGCGCGGGCGAGGTGTGCCCAAGCGCAGTGGCGGTAACGGGGACCTGCTCGTCACCGTGAAGGTGGCCGTGCCCCCAAACTTGGAAGGTACCGCCCAGGAGGCGCTGGAGGCCTACGCGGAGGCCGAGCGTGCCAGTGGCTTTAATCCACGGGCAGGATGGGCAGGTAATCGCTGATGGCGAAGAACTCGAGGAGAGATGAATCCCGGACCTTCTTGATCTCGGTCGCCGCCGAGCTGGCCGGCATGCACGCGCAGACTCTGCGTACCTACGACCGGCTCGGGCTGGTCAGCCCCCGGCGTACTTCCGGTGGCGGGCGGCGCTATTCGCAGCATGACGTCGAATTGCTGCGTCAGGTGCAGCGGCTCTCCCAGGACGACGGCGTCAACCTCGCCGGCATCAAGCGCATCATCGAGCTGACCAACCAGGTTGAGGCGCTGCAGTCGCGGCTACAGGAGATGGCCGTCGAGATCGAGGTGTTGCGCGCTAATCAGCGACGGGATGTCGCGGTGGTGCCCAAGAGCACCGCGCTGGTGGTTTGGAAGCCGCGCCGATAACGCGCAAAATCGCGTAGCCGACTACTTGTAGTACTGCCGCGAAAGCCTGACAAGCTGCTCGCATGGTCGGCGGCAACGGCAACTCCCGGTGGTCGGATGCGTTGCTCGATCGCATGCGTAAGCTGGGCGATCCTGTGGCCGATGTGCCGGTCGCAGCCATGCTCGAGCGAGGCGGCGTCGATGCTGTCACTGCGGGGTTCAAGTTGGAGCGGGATGGCGAGCTGGCGCCATTCGACATACCCGATCACCTCGCCCGCAACTAGGACCTTCTCGCGTGACATGACCGCTTGGTATTCAGCTCGAGTACGTCGCAGACGAGATCGAGTAGTCGGCTACGCGTGCCTACGTCATTCAACCGGCCCAGGCTGAGAACATGACCGCCACCACGTCGCACCGGTTAGTACGCCTCGAAGAGGCTAAGGACGTCGACGATGTTCTGCGCAATGTCGATCAGATTATCGACTGGTCCATCGGAGCGAACAGCCATCTCGGCTACTTCGCTGTCGTATACAAGCGCGTCACCCTCGCCATTCGTGAAGCCATCAACGATGGTCAGTTCGACGACGGGCACCGTGTGGCGCGGCTCGATGTCGTCTTTGCTCAGCGCTACTTCAACGCATTGAATGCGTACTTTTACCCAAACAAGCACCCGGATCTGACACTTGCGTGGGAGGTCGCGTTCGTCGGGGATCGGGACAGTCAAGCAATCATTCTGCAGCACTTGATGAGCGCTTTTAGTGCACACATCACTTTCGATCTGGGCATGGCGTGCTTCACGATTGCGCCTGACTCGCTGGACACGCTGGAGAACGATTTCAATCGCGTCAACGCGCTACTCCGCTCTCAGATCCCCGCCATTGTTGACGTGATGCAGCAGCTGTCGCCGGAGTTGCGCTGGATCCGTCGGCTGATACCGGATGAGCTCGGCGTGCTCAATCTGCTGCTGATGAAGTTACGTCAAGGGGCTTGGTTATTCGCCATCTACATGGCCCTGCATCCGGAGTATGCGAGGCAGAAGCGGGTGGACCAAGCGGCTTGGACGTCCGCGCTGGGTGCCTGGTACCTGCAACCGCCCGCGCGGTTGACACCGTTCTCCGCCCTGGTTCGTGCCATCGCTAAGCGCGAGAGCCACGACGTCGCCGGCAACATCCGGGCGCTCGAAGGAATCATGAACACCCCCGACAAGCTGAACGAGGCTTACCTGTAACCTGTTCGTGACGGCAAGTCACGATAGAATCCCTTGCGCCCGTGCGAATTCCGGCCAACGAGCGTCACCGGGGAAGCGGCGGACAGCATCGGCGAGCTCGGACCGATCCCCGTCACCAAGAAGGTCGAAAGAATCCAGCAGGCTGCGTAGTTCGAACAGGGTCGCGCCTTGGTGGCGTGCTAACTCAAGGGCGGCGGCCAGAGCCGCGTGACACGCATCGGGCTCGGTGAACGTATGAGCGCGCACGCGCATCAGCTCGGCGTCGTGGAAATGCATTCCCGTATCTTCCGCATGTCGCAGCGCCATATCCAGTCGCTCGCGTGCCTTATCCGGCTCGCCTGCTGCGATCATCAGACGGCCGATTACCGCGTCATGAAACGTGAGAAAGATGTTGAGGTCCATGTGCCGCGAGCCGTCTACCCACTGCGCCAATTTCCGGGCCCTCGCCGTCAGCGTGGCTGCATCGGCGCCAGTGCTCAGCGCGGCCAGCGCCTTGACGGTGGCGTGTTGCGTCGCGCCGATTGCTTGCCAGTAGTCGAGCCCTGACTGCTCGCTCAGGCTACGAAGTTCGGCGACCAGGGCGGCCGCCTGCCCAATTTGCCCGGTCTCCAGGCACACCCAGATCTGCACGAAGTAGGTACGCGCGCGGTTGTAGGCATTGTGCGGAAATCCCAACTTCTCGCAGCGCCCGACAGACTCGGCTAACTCTGCGCTGACACGATCGAGGTCGCCATGCACGATGTGGGTCTGCGCCAAGTAGTTGTGCGCCGAGGAGATCGGATCGTCGGCGAGCCACCATGCTCGAGCAAGTTCCTGCGAGTCTGCCGCGGAGCGGGCCGCCAGGGCGAGAAGCAAATGCTTTTGAGCGACCGCGAACTCGCCCTCCAGCCAGGTGACCGCTCCCAGGGAGTAGGCGAGCGCCGGATAGCACCAATGCCAGTTCGGCGGAATCCGGTTAGACAGCGATTCTAGAAGTTCATGGGCCTGACGCAGTTCGGCTCGCGGGACGTAGTAGCCGACCATTGCGATCAACGTAAGGAACAGCTCGTCCACGTACATGCCGCTGCTCGCTAATTTCAGGCACCGTTCGAGCTCGGCAGGCCCCTCGCCGCTCGTGCTGCCCTGCACGGCGGTCGCCAAGAAGCTGCGATCCAACCGGACCATGATTTCTGTGCGGTCGCGCTCCGGTCCCGGCGCGGACCGGGCGAGCAGATTGACGCTGTTGGTCAGGTACGCGCGTGCCTCGGAAAGGGCGCCGCGCCGCCGCGCGTTCACAGAGGCCTTCTGGTAGGCGGCGACCGCCTCGTCGTACTGCTGTGCCTGCTCGAAGTGGCTCGCGATCACGCGCCAGTCCGGTTCGACGGCGGCGGCTGAGTCGACCAGCGTGCGGGCAGCACGCGCGTGCAGCTCACGGCGCAGAGTTGGCGGAGCCAACTCGGCGGCGAGTTCCCGCAGTAGTTCATGGCGGAATCGCCAGCCGTCGGTCCCGCGTCGTTCGAGCACGCGCGCCCGCACCAGTTGGCCGACGACGTCGTCGACATCTTTAGCCCCGCTTCCGACCACGGAGCGGAGCAACGGGAGATCACCGGAGCGCCCGATGGCGGCGGCAGCCTGCACAACCGGCACGACGTCGGCGTGGGGGTGCTGCAACCTGGCGAGCAGCGGTTCATACAGCGCCTCGGGTACCCCAGGCTCGGGTCCGGCGACGTTGAGTTCGCCGACGACATGCTCGATGTAGAACGGCACTCCATCGCATCGGCTCCGTACCGCGGCCCGCTGGGCGTCGGTTACCGACGGTTCCAAGGCATCGATCAACGCGTCGCACTGTTCATCGGTCAGCGGCGCAAGTTCGAAGATTATTACCGGCCAATCTGTTCGCAGCCAATTACCGTGCCGTCCGGTCAAGACCATCAGCAGCCGGCCAGGCGCGGCTTTGAGTAATGAGTTGAGCAGCTCCAGGGTGGACAGGTCGAACCATTGCACATCCTCCGCGACCACTAATCCAGGTTGATCACCGATGCAGGCCAGCACGTATTGCTGAACAGTCGCGCTGATCAACTCGTAAAGCGCTCGGCCTTCCACAGCAGCCTGGTGATAGCCGTGCTCGGGATCGATTCCAATGACCGGCGCGAGCAGAGGCACCGCCCTCGTGGGATCTAGCCCGCAGGCGCGCAGTTCGGCTTGAAGTAAGCGCAGACGCTCCCGTCCGTCGGTGAGCCGGGTGATGCCGCATCGGCGTTCCACGAGCCTGCGCACTGGATGCAGGCCGCTTTCGGTATGCAGCGGGGAACCAAACAGCTCGACCACGGGCGCACCCGAACTCCGGACAAATTCGGCCGCCTCATTCGCAAGCCGGGTCTTACCGATTCCTGGTTCACCCCGAAATACGATGCCCGGGCTGGTCGGCAGTCCCTCGCGCACCCGCTGCCAGCTCTGCTGCAGCCAGCCTTGCTCATGATCGCGCCCGATCAGGGGTGGCCGCCACAACGGCGGCGCTTCTGGTTGTTCACCGAGCACTTGGTGGTGGCTGATCAAGCCGTCGACGCCCGGTACGGCCGCTGGCGGGCGCGAGCTGAGTTCAAACAAGTGCCCCACCAAGCGCGCGACCGTATCTGACACCACCACCGTGCCCGGCTCGACCAACCCAGAAAGACGGGCGGCCAGGTTGGCTGCGAAGCCGTAGACGTCGTCCTGGTCGGTGTCGAGATGGACGAGGCCGCGGTGGATGCCGACCCGCACGTTGATGGCGACGCCGAACTTGCGTTCGACTTGCTCGCTGATCTTTGCAACGGCGCGGGTGACCTCCAGCCCCGCCGCGACGGCACGCCACAGGCCGTTCTCATGCGCGTTGGGGTACCCGAATACGGCTAACAACCCCTCGTCTTTGATCGAGCTGATATGGCCCTCATATCGATCGACAACCCGGCGCACTTCGTCCTGGAAGCGGCCGACCAAGGTGGTATAAGTCTCCGGTCCCAAACGGATAGATTGCGTCTTGAAGTCGATGAGGTCGGCGAACATGATTGTCAGTCGGCGGATTTCACCGTAGCGGGCCGGCGCGCTGAGCAGATCCTCGGCTTCTCGGTTGCCGCGGTCGACCGCAAGAACCTGCCCGGCCAACGCGGTCGCGGTGGCGCGATCGCCTTCGTTGATGGCTCGCACCGCGCGGTCCAGCAAGTCGTCGATCGATGCACTGCTGTCGCCAGGGCTCACTTGCTCCTCCTGCCCGGGATTGGCTAAGGGTACCGGTCGGCCGCTCCGAAATCAGCACCCGTCAAACGGCCCCGGACGCAGGTTCTTTGCCGGGACGTGGTGTGCCGTTTGACGCAAAGTGCTAAATGTGGATTGAAAACTGGGCTACCGCCGGTTGGCCGGGACGCGCGGATTGGTAGCCACCGCGGCGTAGTGCGTCGGTGGGTGCGGTCATCGGCTCGAAACACACCAAGTCCTCTGCGACCGGCGCGAAGATCTGCGCCGCCGGATATCCCTGTTCGAAGTGCACCTCAAGGCGGCGTCCGCCGCCGGACACCGCGAACACCGCTCCCTCGTCCACCTGGTCGTAGGCATCGTCAAAAGCCGTGTCGCCCAATGGTTCTCTGTTCTCCGGCTGTGGTGCCGTTTGGCCGGTGGGCAGCCCCTGCCCGTCAAGGCTCAGGTGCCGCAGGCGCGGTGTCTCGATGATCCACTCGCCCCGGGCCACGTCCGGTATGCGTAGGTAGGGGTGAAAGCCGAAGCAGAGCGGGACCGGGGTGTCGCCGGTAGCCGTGATCGTGGTGCGCAACGTCAGCGCCCGTCCGGCCAGTCGGACTGTCACCGCGAGCAGATGTGGATACGGAAAGCTGGCCAGCAGTCGAGCGTCGGCGCCGAAGTTCACCTCCGCGGTCAACTCGTTCACCGACTCGGCCATCACCCGCCAATCCGCATAGGCGGCCAGTGTGCCGTGGATGGGCAAACCGTTGGGGTCGGGGCGGACGCCTTTTTCGCCCGGCGACAGGGTAACCGTCTTGTTTTCAGCGGTATAAGTGTTGCCGCCCAATCGGTTTGCCCAAGGATACAAAATCGGTATCCCCATCGTCTTACCGGCTTCAAGGTACGCATCCAGCCCGCGCCGCTGCCCGAGCAACTCCACTCCCGAATCGGTCAGCGAGGTGCCGATCATGCCCGCGTCAGGTACGAACTGCGCGGCTACCGACGAGGACGGGTCGCGCAAAGTGATCACGTGCACGGCGCTAGCCTAATCCGCTAGCGTGACAATGGGTCGTGCTGAATGCACTCCGGCGGGGCGCCTTTAGCGATCAAGGCGGCCTTGGTGGCGCGGACCATGGCCGGTCCGCCGCAGATCAGGATCTGCCGGTCGCCCCAGCCGCCGTACTTGGTCACCACGTCGGGCAGCCGGCCGGTCTGCCGCACATGCAGCCCGCGCGGCGGGGTGACGTCTGGATAGTCCGCGGCCCACTGCGGATCGCGGCTGTACTCCGTGACCGGCGATACCGACAGCCAGAGATTGTGTGTCGCAACCTGCCACAGGGTGGGCAGGTCGTAGAGCTCGCACGGGTAGCGACCGCCGAAGAACAGATGTACCCGCGGGTTTACCGCGTAGCGGCTGAGATGCATGATCAGTGCCCGCAGCGGCGCCAGACCGGTGCTACCGGCCACCATCAGCACGTCGCCGCCCTCCCGGTCGACGTGAAGTCCGCCGTGCGGACTGGACAGCCGCCATCGGTCGCCTGGCCGCGTTTCGTTGATGATGGCTGTGCTGACCAAGCCGCCGGGAACCACGCGGACGTGAAACTCGATTCCCCCGTCCGGGTCAGCCGGGATGGCGGGGCTGAGGTAGCGCCAGCGGCGCGGGCATTGCGGGACGTGGACATTGACGTACTGGCCCGGGTGGTAGTGCATCGGGCTGTCCAGGCGTAGCCGAATCACAGCCAGATCGCGCGACACCCGACTGTGCTCGACGACCGTGCCGTCCCACCACGCGGGTCCCTCGTCGGCGTCGGCGGCGCCGCTCATCACCCCGGTGATCAGGTTCAGCGACTCACCGGCCGCGTCCTCGACGGCATCCGTCCAGGCGTCACCAAGGTGAGTGCGCAGCGTCGTGTGCAGTGCGCGACGCAGTGTGTCGTAATGGGATGGCAGCACACCGTATTTGCGGTGATCCTGGCCGAGCTGGGCAAGGAAGGTCACCGGCTCCTGCGCGCGCTGAGCGACCAACTCGCCGTATACCCAATGCAGTGCGTGCGCGAAAGCTGCTCGCTGGCTGTCCATTTCAGGTGGGAACAGGTCGCGTACCGAGGCGTCGAGGGCAAACCAGTGGGTGTAGAACCGGCCCGCGAGCTCGTCACTGGCATTTATTGAGCCCGACTCCTCCTGTTCGAAGGCGTCGCGCAACACCCGCAGCGCATCCCGGTCCTCTAAGCCCACGGAGCCCGATTCTAAGCTCGTCGCTTTCGGGCGGCCCGGTTCCACGCTGGCCGCGCGGCCGCTGACCCGCCCGTGACGAATCCGGCAAAAAATGTCAAAATTGAGCGGAACAGACTCAACCTTGACGGCGTTGAACATCCCGAGAAGCATTTTCATACCCCCTTGTGACCCGAACGGAGGTGTCGTGAACTCTTTCAACCCGACAACCAAGACGCAGGCGGCCCTGACATCGGCCCTACAGGCGGCGACGGCTGCCGG
Organism: uncultured Actinomycetota bacterium; assembly: GCA_963762625.1. Classification (GTDB taxonomy): domain Bacteria; phylum Actinomycetota; class Actinomycetes; order Mycobacteriales; family Mycobacteriaceae; genus Mycobacterium. The sequence goes on along the minus strand of CAVXLB010000003.1, from coordinate 653,976 downwards.
TAATCCCGAGATCAGGCCGGCTCACCTGCTGTTAGCGCTGCTGACGCAGAACGACGGGATCGCTGCGCCGCTGCTGGAGGCTGTCGGCGTCGAGCCCGCCACTATCCGCGCTGAAGCGCAGCGCATCCTGGACCGGCTACCGCAGGCCAGCGGTGCCAACTCGACACCCCAGCTGTCCCGCGAATCGCTGGCCGCCGTCACCGCCGCTCAGCAGCTGGCCACCGAGATGGACGACGAATACGTCTCAACCGAGCATCTGCTGGTGGGGTTGGCTACCGGTGACTCCGACGTAGCCAAGCTCCTGACCGGACACGGCGCCTCTCCCGAGGCATTGCGCGAAGCATTCGTCAAAGTACGCGGCAGCGCGCGCGTTACCAGCGCTGACCCCGAGGCCACCTATCAGGCGCTGGAGAAGTACTCCACCGACCTGACCGCCCGCGCCCGCGAGGGCGAGCTCGACCCAGTCATCGGACGGGACAACGAGATTCGCCGCGTCGTGCAGGTGCTATCCCGTCGCACCAAGAACAATCCGGTGCTCATCGGCGAGCCTGGAGTCGGTAAGACCGCGATTGTGGAGGGCCTGGCCCAGCGCATCATCGCCGGCGACGTGCCGGAGAGCCTGCGCGACAAGACTGTGGTCTCCCTGGACCTCGGGTCGATGGTGGCAGGCGCCAAGTATCGCGGCGAGTTCGAGGAACGGCTCAAGGCCGTGCTCGACGACATCAAAAACTCCGCGGGGCAGATCATTACCTTCATCGACGAGTTGCACACCATCGTCGGGGCCGGCGCGACCGGTGAGTCGGCGATGGACGCCGGCAACATGATCAAGCCGATGCTGGCCCGTGGCGAACTGCGACTGGTCGGCGCCACGACACTCGACGAGTACCGCAAGTACATCGAAAAGGACGCCGCGCTGGAGCGGCGCTTCCAGCAGGTGTTCGTCGGTGAGCCATCGGTGGAGGACACCGTGGGCATCCTGCGGGGGCTGAAGGACCGCTACGAGGTGCACCACGGCGTGCGCATCACCGACTCCGCGCTGGTGGCAGCGGCCACCTTGTCCGACCGCTACATCACCGCCCGATTCCTGCCGGACAAGGCGATCGACCTGGTCGACGAGTCCGCCAGCCGGCTGCGAATGGAGATCGACTCGCGGCCGGTCGAGGTCGACGAGGTCGAACGGCTGGTGCGCCGTCTTGAGATCGAAGAGATGGCGTTGGCCAAAGAAGAAGACGCTGCGTCCAAGGAGCGGCTGGAGAAGTTGCGCTCGGAGCTGGCGGACAAAAAAGAGCAGCTGGCCGCGCTTACCTCTAAGTGGCAGAACGAAAAGAACGCCATCGACGTGGTCCGCGAACTCAAGGAACAACTTGAGACGTTGCGTGGGGAGTCCGAGCGCGCCGAGCGCGACGGCGACCTGGCCAAGGCCGCCGAGCTGCGGTACGGGCGCATCCCCGAGGTGGAAAAGAAGCTCGACGCCGCGCTGCCGTCGGCCCAGGCCCAAGAGGGCGTGATGCTCAAGGAAGAGGTCGGTCCTGACGACATCGCCGATGTGGTATCGGCCTGGACCGGGATCCCGGCCGGTCGTCTGCTGGAGGGCGAGACGGCCAAGTTGCTGCGGATGGAAGACGAGCTGGGAAGGCGGGTGGTCGGACAGAAGAAGGCCGTCCAGGCCGTCTCCGACGCGGTGCGTCGCACCCGTGCGGGTGTTGCCGACCCCAACCGGCCTACCGGATCGTTCCTGTTCCTCGGCCCCACGGGTGTCGGCAAGACCGAGCTGGCCAAGGCGCTCGCCGACTTCCTGTTCGACGACGAACGGGCGATGGTCCGCATCGACATGAGCGAGTACGGCGAGAAGCACTCGGTGGCTCGTCTGGTGGGTGCACCCCCCGGCTACATCGGTTACGACCAGGGTGGTCAGCTGACCGAGGCGGTGCGCCGGCGGCCTTACACGGTGGTGTTGTTCGACGAGGTCGAAAAGGCCCACCCGGACGTGTTCGACGTGCTGTTGCAGGTGCTCGACGAGGGCCGGCTGACCGACGGGCAAGGTCGCACGGTGGACTTCCGCAACACGATCCTCATCCTGACGTCCAACCTCGGATCGGGTGGCAGTGAGGAGCAGGTGATGGCGGCAGTACGCGCGGCGTTCAAGCCGGAATTCATCAACCGCCTCGACGACGTGCTGATCTTCGACGGGCTCAATCCCGAACAGCTGGTGCAGATCGTCGACATCCAGCTCGATCAGCTGGGCAGGCGGCTGGCACAGCGACGGCTGCAGCTGGAGGTCTCGCTGCCGGCCAAGCGTTGGCTGGCCCAGCGGGGATTCGACCCGGTCTACGGCGCCCGGCCGTTACGCCGGCTGGTGCAGCACGCCATCGGCGATCAGTTGGCCAAATTGCTGCTTGCCGGCGACGTGCACGACGGCGACACCGTTCCGGTGAACGTCAGCCCCGACGGCGACGCGCTGATACTCGGCTGAGCCGGGCGGCGTTTGACGGGGTGTTACATCCCGTGACTGGGTTGTGACGTGGCGTGAATCTGTGTTCCGGGCGAACAGCAGATACGCTACTTGGGATGGTCCCGCTATGGTTCACGCTCTCCGCACTGTGCTTCGTCGGTGCGGCGGTGCTGCTGTATGTCGATGTCGATCGGCGCCGCGGGCGTAGCAGGCGCCGTAAGTCATGGGCGCGGTCGCACGGATTCGACTTTGAGCGTGAATCGACCGACATCCTGAAGCGCTGGAAGCGCGGCGTCATGTCGACGGTGGGCGACGTTCCCGCCCACAACGTCGTGCTGGGTCAGATCCGCGGCGAGGCCGTGTACATCTTCGACCTCGACGAAGTCGCCACGGTGATCGCGCTGCACCGCAAGGTGGGCACCAACGTCGTTGTCGACCTGCGGCTCAAGGGGCTGAAAGAGCCACGGGAGAGTGACATCTGGCTGCTCGGCGCGATCGGGCCGCGGATGGTGTACTCCACCAACCTGGATGCGGCCCGGCGGGCGTGCGACAGGCGAATGGTCACCTTCGCGCACACCGCGCCCGACAGCGCCGAGATCATGTGGAACGAGCAGAACTGGACGTTGGTCGCACTGCCGGTCGCCAGCACTCGCACCCAATGGGATGAGGGCCTGCGCACCGTGCGCCAGTTCAACGACTTGCTGCGGGTTTTGCCACCGCTGCCTCAGGAGACTTCTCAAGAGGCGGCCGAGCCGGCCGCCTTCCGTAACGCAGCTCCGAGCCGTCCCCTCGCGCCGGCCGGCCGCGCGGAGTTGCCGCCCAGGCGCGCGGGGCAGGACGTCGCTGGGCTGTTGGGCTCGGATGTTCAGGAGGCTCGTCGTACCCCGGAGCCCGTCCGCTGGGACGAGAGTCGGTCAGAGGATCGCCCCGAGGCTGCCCGGCGCTCACCGCCGGCGGGGCGTAATGGCAGTCAGGCCAGCAACTACCAGCACGGATAGCAAGCTGGGTGACCCCCGGGATGGGACGCCCGCGGTCAGTACACTGTCGCTCATGCCCGCCCCGTCCCCCCGCGATGTTGAGCGGACGAAGCAATTGGCGGCCAACAAGCGAGTCGGCGGCCGTGGCCGCACCTGACCACGTGGAGTTGGCTGATCTGGTGCGCCGGTTGTCGGTGGTGCACGGCCGGGTCACGTTGTCATCGGGCAAGGAGGCCGACTACTACGTCGACTTGCGCCGCGCCACCCTGCACCATCGGGCCTCCGCACTGGTCGGCCGGCTGATGCGCCAACTCACACAGGACTGGGACTACGCGGTGGTCGGCGGCCTGACCTTGGGCGCGGATCCGGTCGCGACCGCCATCATGCATGCGCCCGGGCGTCCGATCGACGCATTCGTGGTGCGCAAGTCCACGAAAACCCATGGCCTGCAACGCCTTATCGAGGGATCCGAAGTTGCCGGTCAGCGGGTGTTGGTGGTGGAGGACACCAGTACCACGGGCGCATCCGCGCTGACAGCGGTGCAGGCCGTCCAAGAGGCGGGCGGCAACGTGGTGGGCGTGGCCACCGTGGTGGACCGGGCGACCGGCGCCGCCGAGGCCATCCAAGCTGAAGGGCTGCTGTATCGCAGCGTGCTGGGCCTTGCCGATCTAGGGCTGGGCTAGGCCGCCAGCGGGATACATTGTGCGCACCTTCGCTGTCGTGGCTGCCTGCGTGGCCGCCTGTCTGGTGGGCTGTTCGAGCTCCAACCATCCCGTTCGTCCCTTCGGCGCCCAGGGTGCGCGGCTCGGCGAATCGCTGGCGTCTGCTCGGCTGGAACATGGGGGTGTCGAATCTGCGTTGGGATGGCGACTATGTGCTGGTCGATGTCGACGCGTCCCCGACGGATCCGCATGCGCCGCACGCTAAACCCGAGGACATTCGCTTCGGGCTCTACGGTGCGCTGGGGCACCCGTTGGAGTCCGCCGGGCTGGGCAGCTGTGACTCCGCGATGGCCAGTGTGCATGACATCAGCTCGCCGCTGTCGGCTCCGCCCGACCGGCTTTCCGGAACGGTCTGCCTGGGCCCGCTGAAGGAGCGAAGTGAGGTCCGTGGGGTCTACAGCTACTCGCCGCGCGACCGGATCCCGAACACCTCGGCGGCCTATCCGGTGGCGTTTCCGGTCGGCTTGCTGCCGACAAACGCAAACGACACCGGCCTGGTCGTCAAAACCATCAGCCTGTCGGCCTGGCGTGCCGACGGAACCCCGGTGACCAAGGCGCAGCTCGGTGACACTGGGGCGTTCGTCGGCAACGGCTACATGCTGCTGGGGCTGGAAGCCGACGCGTTGTCCGCCCGGTACCACGATGAGTCCGCCAGCCGTGGCGGACCGATGATGCTGCTCGCCTCGCCGACCCTTCCCGGCAGGGGATTGAATCCGGCCTGCGCGGTGTACGGGGCGTCGGTGCTGATCCTGCCCGACGCGTCGTTGGACGCCGTGCACGTCGACGCTTCGTTGTGCACCCAGGGCGAAATCAACGAGGCATTGCTCTACGCGACGGTGGCAATCGTCGGCACCCATGCCGGTGTGTGGACTGCCAAATGACTGAGGCCGAACCAGGGCCCACCGAGTGGGGCGCACCGGCCGCCGGCGTCGGGCCCTGGGCGGGAGATTTCCCCGATGACCCGCGATATGACCCAGTCCTGTTGCGCGATGGCGATACTCGCAATGTCGTCGATGCCTACCGCTACTGGACGCGCGAGGCGATCATCGCCGATATCGATACCCGAAGGCACCCGCTGCACATTGCGATCGAGAACTTCGGTCACGACGCCAACATCGGCTCGGTGGTGCGCACCGCCAACGCGTTCGCGGTGGACACCGTGCATATCGTTGGGCGCCGGCGCTGGAATCGCCGCGGCGCCATGGTGACTGACCGCTATCAGCGGCTGTGTCATCACGACAGCACCACCGAATTGCTGGACTTCGCGGCCGCCACCGGTCTTGGCGTGGTGGCGGTGGACAACGTGCCGGGGGCGGCGCGGCTGGAAGAGACATCGCTGCCGCGCGAGTGTCTATTCGTGTTCGGTCAGGAGGGTCCCGGCATCACCGACGACACGAGGGTCGGCGCGGCGATCACCGTGTCGATCGCCCAGTTCGGCTCTACGCGCAGCATCAACGCCGGCGTCGCCGCCGGGATCGCGATGCACGCCTGGATCAGGCAGCATGCGGACATGACCCGCGCCTGGTAACCGCTTCAGTGCGGGTTGAGGGCGGTGAGTGTGCGGTGAGGTCGGTACCCCGGCGGATTTCCCGCCCTGGACGCACGCTCGGTGCGCAGTCGGGGCAGGATCTGCAGGTATGGATCAGCTATGGGCGAATCGCGCAGCCAGCGCCGAAGCCGCTGTCGAGCAACGACACCTGAAAAGGCTGTGGGCATTACCCGGAACCCAGCTGGGAGTGGTGGCCTGGCCGTCGGCGCGGCGCGACCGGTTGTTCGGCACCTGGCACTACTGGTGGCAGGCACACCTGCTGGATTGCCTGGTCGACGCGCAAGTGCGTGATCCGCAGCCGGAACGCCGGACCAAGATCAACCGGCAGGTCCGCTCACACCGGCTGCGCAACAACGGGTCCTGGGTCAACAGCTATTACGACGACATGGCGTGGCTGGCGCTGGCGCTGGAACGCGCCGCGCGGCTGGCCGGTGTCGAGCGCACGCGCGCGCTGCCGAAGCTCACCGACCAGTTCGTCAAAGCGTGGGTCCCAGAGGACGGCGGCGGCATCCCGTGGCGCAAGCAGGACCAGTTCTTCAATGCCCCGGCCAACGGCCCCGCGGGAATCTTTCTGGCCCGCTACGGAGACCGGTTGCGGCGGGCTCAGCAGATGGCCGACTGGATCGACAGCACACTGATCGACCCGGAGACCCACCTGGTGTTCGACGGCATCAAGGGTGGCTCGATGGTCCGCGCGCAGTACACCTACTGCCAGGGCGTGGTACTCGGGCTGGAAACAGAGCTGGCGGCGCGAACCAGCGACAACCGGCACGCCGCCCGCGTGCACCGCCTGGTCGCGGCTGTCAGCGAGGAGATGGCGCCGTCGGGGGTGCTGAAGGGCTCCGGCGGCGGCGATGGCGGCCTGTTCGCAGGTGTCACCGCCCGGTACCTTGCTCTGGTCGCCACAACGCTGCCGGGTGCCTCGGCTCAAGACGTGGCCGCCCGCGAAACTGCCCGCACGGTGGTGCTGTCCTCGGCGCAATCGGCCTGGGACAACCGCCAAACGGTGAACGGTCTGCCGCTGTTCGGGGCGTATTGGGATCGCGAAGCAGAGCTGCCCAGGGAGACCGCTAAGGAGGCGCAGTTCGTCGAAGGCGCGGTGCACGCTTCCGAGATCCCCGAGCGCGACCTTTCTGTGCAACTTTCCGGGTGGATGCTGATGGAGGCCGCCGGTAACGTCACCGCGGTGACTGCAAGCGGTGGCGGCGACGGGACCTCGATATGAGCAAGTTATGAGCGAGCTTGACGGCGGCTGGAACCCTGACGAGGCGACCTTGGCTGCGGCAAATCTGACGCATTTCCTGGCCTGGCTGGCCGAGACCGGACGCGGCAATTACGCCAATTACCAAGAGCTGTGGGCGAAGTCGGTGGGCGACGTCGAATGGTTCTGGGATGCCGTGTGGGAGTACTACGACGTCGAGGCGGACAGCCCACCGACTGCGGTGCTCACCAACCCGAACCTGCCCGGCGCCGAGTGGTTCCCGGGCGCCACGATCAATTACGCCGCCGAGGTGTTCCGGCACGCCACCGACGAACGCCCAGCGATGATCGTCGCCGGCGAGGACGGATCAACCGAATGGTCGTGGGCCCGGCTGCAGCGGGAGACCGCCGCGTTCGCAGCCTACCTACGGGGCGTCGGGGTGAAATCCGGCGACAGCGTCGTCGGATATCTGCCCAACGTCGGCGAGGCTGTGGTCGCGGCGCTGGCCGCGGCGAGCGTGGGCGCGATCTGGGCGGCGTGCAACCAAGACGTGTCGGTTGACGGCGTGATAGCGAGGCTGGGCCAGGTGGAGCCGACCGTGCTGGTCGCCACCGACGGCTCCCTATATGGCGGCAAGCGCATCGACCGGCGAGCGGAGCTGGCGACGATCCGGAAGGTGATGCCGACGCTGCGGGCCACCGTGGTGGTGCCCCGGCTTGGACTGGACGCCGACGATCAATCGGTTGCGTGGTCGGCGGCAGTCGGATCGGACGCCCCGCTAGAGATCCTGCCGGTACCGTTCGCGCACCCGCTTTGGGTGATGTTCTCGTCGGGAACCACCGGCAAGCCGAAGGGCATCGTCCACGGTCACGGCGGTGTGCTGCTGGAGCACCTGAAGTACCTGAGCCTGCAACTGGACCTGCACTCCGGCGACCGCTTTCTGTGGTACTCGTCCACCAGCTGGGCAATGTGGAACATCAACTTGTCCGGTCTCCTGGTCGACTCGACCATCGTGCTTTACGACGGCAGCCCAACCCATCTCACGACCGATGGCCTTTGGCGAGTTGCCGCCGAAGCCGGTGTCACGGTGCTCGGTGCCGGGGCCGGCTACCTGCTGGCTTGCGCCAAAGAGGAGCTCACCCCGGGTAGGTCGTATCAGCTTGAGGGGCTGCGCGCGGTGGGGTCGACGGGTTCGCCCCTGCCGGCGTCCGGCTTCCGATGGGTGCAGGAGGGGCTGGGCCGCCGGGTTCCGGTGATCTCGATGTCCGGCGGCACCGACGTCTGCACGGCCTTCATCGGCGGCTGCCCCACCGTGCCGATAGTTGCCGGCGAACTGAACTGCATATGCCTGGGCGCGGCCATCGAGGCCTGGGTCGGGCCGGGGGACCCGGTCATCGGGGAGGAGGGTGAACTGGTGCTGACCAAGCCGATGCCCTCGATGCCGGTCTTCTTTTGGAACGACGCCGACGGCAGCCGCTACCGCGCCGCCTATTTCGATAAGTACCCCGGTGTCTGGTGCCACGGCGACTGGCTCACCATCACCGACCGGGGATCCGTTGTGGTGCATGGCCGTTCGGATGCCACCCTCAACCGGTTGGGTGTCCGGATGGGCAGCGCCGACATCTATGGCGCGATGCAGCGGATGCCGGAGGTGCGCGACTGCGTGGTGGTCGGTATCGAGCAGAACGATGGCGGCTATTGGATGCCGCTGTTCGTGGACCTGGCCGACGGCGTCGAACTCGACGAGGAACTGCGTTCGAGGATCGTCACGGCTATCCGCAACGGTGCCTCCCCGAGGCACGTGCCGGACGACATCCTGGTGGTTCCGGGTGTCCCTCGTACGTTGACCGGCAAGTCGCTCGAAATCCCGATCAAACGGATCCTGCTCGGCGCGGCGCCGGCCGACGCGGTGCAGCAGAGTTCGGTCGACAGACCGGAATTATTCGACAGTTTCATCCAGTACCGCAGATCGGAAGTCTCCTGAAGGTGCCGCGGTCTTACTCGGGCAACACCAGGTCGGGCTCGTCTTTGGCGCCCCGGCGCCGCGCCAAGTAAGCGCGCCCGGTCGCGATCAGCGCCGGCAAGAGCGACACGAACAGGATGACCAGGATGATTTTTTCCAGATTCTGGTGGACGAACGGCACGTTGCCCAGGAAATAGCCGGCGATCGTGGCGCCGCCACCCCAGAGAACGCCACCGACGATGTCGAATCCCAGAAACACCGGATAACGCATGTATGACACCCCGGCGACCACCGGCGTGAAGGTGCGCACGAACGGCATGAACCGGGCCAGGATGATGGCCCACGGCCCGTATTTTTCGAAGAAGGCGTGCGAATCCGTCACATAGTGCTTCTTGAAGAAGCGCGAGTCTTCCTTTTTGAATAACGCCGGCCCGATCCGGCGTCCGATGAAATATCCGGTTTGGTCGCCGAGGATGGCGACCAGTGCGACGGCGGGTGCCAACACCCAGATGTTGAGGGTGCCCTGGGCGGCTAGCAACCCGCCCGTGAACAGCAGCGACTCGCCCGGCAACAAGGGGAACAGCAGGCCTGTCTCGACGAAAACGATGACCAGGATGGTGGGCAGCACCGCCGAGGCGAACAGGCCCTTGGGACCGATCCAGAACATCGGGTCGAGGATGCTCCCCGAAGCCATCACGGCTGTGCTCACGATGTGTCAACATACCGGTCCCGCATTGGCTGCCCACAATTGACGTGATGTTGCGATACTGAGTGGACCCAGTCTTTCCAGGAGGAAGTTTCATGCCCATCGCAACGCCCGAGGTCTACGCCGAGATGCTGGAACGCGCGAAGGAAAACTCGTACGCTTTCCCGGCCATTAACTGCACTTCCTCGGAGACCGTCAACGCCGCTATCAAGGGTTTCGCCGACGCGGGCAGCGACGGCATCATCCAATTCTCCACGGGTGGTGCCGAGTTCGCCTCCGGCCTGGGGGTCAAGGACATGGTGGCCGGCGCGGTCGCGCTGGCCAAGTTCACCCGCAGCATCGCGGCCAGGTACCCGATTAACGTCGCGCTGCACACCGACCACTGCCCCAAAGACAAGCTCGACACCTATGTGCGTCCGCTGCTGGCGATCTCGGCCGAACGGGTGGCGGCAGGCAAGAACCCGCTGTTTCAGTCACACATGTGGGACGGGTCGGCCGTGCCGATGGACGAGAACCTCGCCATCGCGCAGGAACTGCTCAAGGTAGCGGCGGCCGCCAAGATCATCCTGGAGATCGAGATCGGCGTCGTGGGCGGCGAAGAGGACGGCGTCGAGGCCGAGATCAACGAGAAGCTGTACACCAGCTCAGAGGACTTCGAGCAGACGATTGATGCGCTCGGACATGGAGAACACGGCAAGTACCTGTTGGCCGCAACATTCGGCAACGTGCACGGCGTCTACAAGCCTGGCAACGTCAAGCTGCGCCCCGACATCCTCGACCAGGGCCAGAAGGTGGCGTCGGCCAAACTCGGCCTGCCCGGCGGCTCCAAGCCGTTCGACTTCGTGTTCCACGGCGGCTCGGGTTCGCTGAAGTCCGAGATCGAGGAGGCGCTGCGCTACGGCGTGGTGAAGATGAACGTCGACACCGACGCCCAGTACGCCTACACCCGCCCGATTGCCGCCCATATGTTCAGCAACTACGACGGCGTGCTCAAGGTCGACGGGGAGGTGGGCAGCAAGAAGGTCTACGACCCACGCAGCTACCTCAAGAAGGCCGAAGCCGGGATGACTGAGCGCATTGTGGAGGCCTGTAGCGACCTCCACTGCGCCGGAAAGTCAGTGAGCATCTAGCCGCTGGCGACCTGGCAGACCTTCCACTGATCGTCGCGGTACTGCAGGTCAAAGCTGCGTGTGGAGCGGACTTCCGGGTCGTAGGCCATGAAAGTTGTCACGTTTGCTTCCGCGTGTTGGCCGTTGACGACGACCTGGTCGATGCTGGCGATCACCGGATATTGTTTGGCCGCTGAAACGCGGCGATAGGTTTCGTCCCACGCGTGCTGGTCGTAATCCACGTAGCCGTCGCGGGTGGTGCCGCACGTCATTGTGCGCAGTTTGGTCAGGTCCCCTGTTTGCACCGCGTTGTCGAAACTCTGGATGCTCTGCCGTACCTGGTCCTCTTGGGAGACTTTGGCATTCTTACTGCGGGTCAAGAGCACCGTGAGCAGGATCGCGATTGCGGTCAACGCCAAAACGATCACCACAATCGCCAAAACCCAGCCCCAGTTGAATTGCGTGGACGGCTGGAACCTACCTCCCTGGCGAGACGGGATTGATTGTGGTGCAGCACTTTTCGGAGTATCTCCCATTTGTGCTTGCGGCCCACCCGGCCCCGGCACCTGCGCGAAGACTTCAGTGGCGGGTTCCGGGGTGGTGGAGATGACGGTGGTCTCTTTCGCGTCGAAGCCGGGTGCGGTGAAACGACGTTCGGGCTGTTCCTCCGAATACGCCTCGGGATCGTTGGCCTGATCGGGTTTGTTGATCACCACGGTCTCGGTTTCGGTGTCATTGGGCACCATCGGGTACTCCTCGGTTGCCCCTTCGTCGGGCGTGCCGCCGCGGTCGGGCTCGGGTGCATGGGGCATGACTGCTGCTGTCCTCCCGGAATCGAGTAGCTAGTTGGAGCTTAGCGACCCGGCCCGGGGTTGGGGTGTTGGCCGAGGTCCGGCACGATGGAGCCATGGCACCGATGGGCGATCTCCTGGGACCTGATCCGATCCTGCTCCCCGCCGACAGCGAAGTTGAAGCACAATTGCTCGCCAACGAGAACCCGGGTGTGGTCGCCGCCGCGCATCCGTCGGCGTCGCTGGCCTGGGCGGCGCTCGCCGAGGAGGCTTTAGCGACTGGGGCAGACCACGCGGCCATCACGGCATACGCCTATGCCCGCACCGGGTATCACCGCGGCCTGGACCAGCTACGCCGCAACGGCTGGAAGGGCTTTGGCCCGGTGCCGTATTCACACGAGCCCAATCGGGGCTTCCTGCGGTGTGTGGCGGCGCTGGCACGGGCCGCTGACGCCATTGGCGAGACTCAGGAATACCTGCGTTGCCTTGATTTGCTCGACGATTGCGATCCTGCGGCCCGGGCAGCGCTCGGGCTCTAGAAGGCCCTAAAACGTCTCGTTACATTTGCCGTCCGGGCACTCGACCTGGACGGTGGCGTGGTCCAGTCCACGGGCCGACAGCACCGCGCGTGCGTCGTGCAACACCTTGGCCGAGTCGGCGGCGCTGGTCAGGTGTGCGGTGCACATGTCCTTGCCCGGCGACAGCGTCCATACATGCAGGTCGTGGACCTCGGTGACACCGTCGACGGCGCCCAGCGCCGAACGCAGTTCCTCCACGTCGATGTGAGTCGGCGACGATTCGGAGAGGATTCGCAGCGCGTCGCGGGCCAGGGAGAGAGCCCGCGGCAGCACCCAGAGCGCGATCAACACGGCCACCACCACGTCGGCGTAGGGCCAGTGCGTCGTGACGGTGACAATGCCGGCGATCAACACTCCCAGGCTGCCGACGGTGTCGGCCACTACCTCCATGTAGGCGCCTTTGACCGCCAGGCTCTGCGTCGAGTGTGAGCGCAGCAGTAGCGCCACCACGAAATTGGCGGCCAGCCCGGCCAGCGCCACCACGATCATCGGCACGCCCGGGACAGCGGGCGTTTCACTGAGCCGCTCGATCGCTTCGTAGAGGATGAACAGCGCTACCCCGATGAGCAGCGTGGCGTTGGCCACCGCGGTGAACACCTCGGCGCGATGCCAGCCGTAGGTTCGCGCGGGCGACGAACTGCCGCGCCGGGCCAGCGTGACGGCTGCCAGTCCCATGAACACGGCGACGACGTCCGTCAGCATGTGCCCGGCATCGGCCAGTAGCGCGATCGAGTTGATCAGCAGCGAGGTGGTCAGTTCCACCACGAAGAACGCCGCCAAAATCCCCGCGGCCATGATCATGCGGGGAATCATCTGAGACTCGTCACCCTCGGCGGGGGTATGACTGTGGCCGGCGCCCATAGGCACAATATATGCGTATTAATGCATATATTGCAAGCCTCAGAACCACTGGCTCCAGAAGCGGGTCAAGTTGTTGCCGAAGGTCGCCAGTTGACTGGGCACGCCGGAGAATTCGAAAAGCCAGCTCACAAACTCGAAGAGGTACTGGCTCACCGCGGGCGCCACAAGCAAGAAGAACAGGATGAAGACGCCGTAATGCTTGAACGGTGCCACCGCGCGTTGCGTCTCGGGACTTAGATGCGGCTCCAGCGCGTCGTAACCGTCCAGGCCCGGGATCGGGAGCAGGTTCAGCACCACCGCCATGATCTGAAGAAACCCCAGGAACGCCACGCCCGCCCACAGCACCCAATGGTCCATGTCGAACAACGACCGGGTGAGCGCCAGCAGCAGCACCGCTAGCACCAGGTTAGCCGCCGGGCCCGCCAGGGCGACCAGGGTGCGACGCGCGGGCGTCATCGACCAGGTCCGCAAATACACGGCAGCACCCGGCAGGCCGATCCCGCCCAGTGCAATGAACACCATCGGCAGCAGGAGTGAGAGCGCGGGATTGCTGTACCGTCGCGGATCCAATGTCAGGTATCCACGCACCTCGGGGTCGTGGTCGCCGAACCGCCAGGCAGTCGCCGCGTGCCCGAATTCATGCAGGCACAGCGACACCAACCAGCCGGCGATGACGAAAATGAATACTCCGGCGTAGGACAGTGGCCGTACCGTCGCGCCGGCCAGCCAGGCCACCACGCCCCCGACCGCAGTCAACCCGAGCAGGGCCAAAAAAATTGGGCTGGGCCGCACCGATTCGCGCGCGCCCATATTCCTCATAAGGGTCTCACCGCTCGAAAACTACCGGACCAACAGCCATCCCTCGACGTGTCGGTAAAACGTCGATCGGCGAGCCGAGCGCGGGGCCCGGACACCGTCGCGCACCACTGTCACGCCGGTGCTGCCCAGCTGGGCTGCGCGGCCGGGGATCCACCGGCGCCAAATTCCGTCTAATGAGGCCCGCAGGCCCGGCATGGCCAGCGTCGGCTGAACGGACACGCCGGCGACATCGCCGTCGAACAGCCGGGTGTCGTCAACCACCGCCTCACCGTGCAACAGCCGCTGGCTATCGGCTGGTAGCCAGCGGGACTGGCCGACTATTACTGACCCGGTCTCGTCGCGGATCAAGGTCACCCGGCCGGCGGAGCCCCGCCGGGCGCGCCGCGCCGCTCGTCGCCCGGCCGGTAGCCGGTAGACGCGGGTTGCCGTCGTGCGCCGGCGAGGCACGTAAGCCACCTCCACGTCGAGCCGGTCGGCCCGCAACAACCGGCTCAGCACGCTGGCCAGGTCCGCGTCGGTGCCGATCACCACGAGCCGCCCGTAGACCCCGATGGCGGCATCGATTTCAGCCGGATCGTCGACAAAACGGGTGGGCAGGCCGTTCAGCGGGCCCCGCTGCGGCCTGGGACGGTCATCGCCGAACACCAACACGGCGACGGTCATGGGCTCCTCACAACCTGCTGGGCTCAGACTGAATTCCCGGCTCCTCAGCGGGCCGCAGCCGGCCCGCATTATCGCCAGGCTAAGGTGGCTTCCCGGCTGGACCACAATAAGCAGGCGAGACCAGGCGGGAGCATGTCATGCCGGCAATCGTCCTCATCGGCGCCCAATGGGGCGACGAGGGCAAGGGTAAGGCGACTGACTTGCTCGGCGGGCGCGTGCAGTGGGTGGTCCGCTATCAGGGTGGCAATAACGCCGGGCACACCGTCGTGTTGCCCACAGGCGAGAATTTCGCGCTGCATCTGATCCCATCGGGAGTCCTGACGCCCGGTGTCACCAACGTCATCGGCAATGGTGTGGTGGTAGACCCGGGTGTCCTGCTCGGCGAACTGCAAAGCCTCGAAGACCGTGGCGTGGACACGTCTAAGCTGCTGATTTCCGCCGACGCGCACCTACTGCTGCCTTACCACGTCGCTATCGACAAGGTCACCGAGCGCTACATGGGCAGCAAGAAGATCGGCACCACCGGCCGCGGCATCGGACCCTGCTACCAGGACAAGATCGCCCGCATGGGCATTCGCGTCGCCGACGTACTCGACCCCGAGTTGCTGGCCCACAAGATCGAGGCCGCGCTGGAACTCAAAAACCAGATACTGGTCAAGATCTACAACCGCAAGGCGCTGGAGTCCGACCACCTGGTCGAGTCTCTGCTCGAACAGGCGGAGGGCTTCCGGCATCGCATCGCCGACACCCGGCTGCTGCTCAACAATGCGCTGGATGCCGGCGAAACGGTGTTGCTGGAAGGCTCGCAGGGCACCCTGCTCGACGTCGACCACGGCACGTATCCGTACGTGACGTCGTCGAATCCGACTGCGGGCGGCGCGGCCGTCGGGTCTGGCATCGGACCGACCAGGATCACGACCGTGCTGGGAATCCTGAAGGCGTACACCACCAGGGTGGGCTCGGGCCCCTTCCCCACCGAACTGTTCGACGAGAATGGCGAATACCTGTCCAAGACTGGGGGGGAGTTCGGTGTCACCACCGGACGGCGACGACGCTGTGGCTGGTTCGACGCGGTCATCGCCCGCTACGCCACCAGGGTCAACGGCATCACCGACTACTTCCTGACCAAACTCGACGTGCTGTCCAGCCTGGAAACCGTGCCGGTATGCGTTGGCTATCAGATCGACGGGGCGCGCCTCCGCGACATGCCGATGACCCAGAGCGAACTTGCCCGTGCCGAACCGATCTACGAGGAACTGCCGGGCTGGTGGGAGGACATCTCGGAAGCGCGGGATTTCGAAGACCTACCCGCCAAAGCGCGTGACTATGTGCTGCGGCTAGAAGAGCTTGGTGGAGCACCGGTTTCGTGCATCGGCGTCGGTCCGGGGCGGGATCAGACCATTGTGCGCCGCGATGTCTTGCAGAGTCGCCCGTGACGGATTCTGCCTCGAGTCCGGGCCTTGGCCCAAAGGGCCCTGACCCGAAAGACCTTGACCCCGAGTACGAGCACCATGGCGGTTTTCCGGAATACGGTCCGGCCAGCCCGGGTCCGGGATTCGGCCGGTTCGTGGCAACTATGCGGCGGCTGCAGGATCTTGCCGTGTCCGCCGATCCAGGCGACGCCATCTGGGACGACGCGGCCGACCGTGCCGCGGCGCTTGTGGACCTGCTGGCACCGTTTCAGGCCGATGAGGAGGGCAAGGCGCCGGCCGGACGTTCGCCGGAATTGGCCGGTATGGGCAGCCTCTTGTTGCCGCCTTGGATATTGACCCGGTACGCCGCTGACGGTGTCGAAATGAAGGGGTATTTCACCCGCTTCCATGTCGGGGGCAACCACGCCGTGCACGGCGGTGTGCTGCCGCTGCTGTTTGATCACATGTTCGGCATGATTTCGCACGCCGCCGGCCGGCCGATCAGCCGGACGGCCTTCCTACATGTCGATTACCGGAAAGTCACGCCCACGGATGCGCCGTTGGTGGTGCGCGGACGCGTCACCAGGACCGAGGGCCGCAAGGCGTTTGTCTCCGCGGAACTCGTCAACAGCGACGAGACTGTGTTGGCCGAAGGCCACGGACTAATGGTCCGGTTGCTTCCTGGCCAGCCTTGAGGCGCCGGCTCCCCGCCGGCTCGTAGCATGCAGGAATGACTGACGGCTTGACCGAGGGACGGCACGCGGCCACCAAAGCCGAAGCCCACGCCAGGCCCCGGGTGATATTGCTAGGTTCGGATGAGCGTGGCCGGCAACTCGCGATCGCCTTGCAACACCTCGGCGCCGAGGTAATTGCCGTCGACGAGTGCTCGGATGCGCCCGCGCACGGGGTAGCCGACCAGTCGCTGGTCATCACGATGACCGATGCCGACGAACTCTTGGCGTCGATCGCCGGACTGCATCCGGATCTCGTGGTGAGTCTGGCCGATGGGATCTCCCTCGAAGCCCTTGATGCGCTCGCCGTCGGCCGGAATATTGAAGACCACAAGTTCGTCGAGCTGGTGCCCAGTGCCCGGAGCGTACGGATCACCGCCGACCCAGAGGGCCTGCGCAGGCTCGCCGCCGACCAACTCGGCCTGCCGACGGCGCCGTTCTGGTTCGTCGGGTCGGTCGGCGAGCTCAAGGCTGTCGCGGCCCATGCCGGGTATCCGCTGCTGGTCAAACCGGTCGCCGCGGTGGCCGGCCAGGGCCAGTCGGTGGTCGCGGGCCCCGAAGACGTCGAGGCTGCCTGGCAGCGTGCCGTAGGGCGTGGCCCAGCTACAGCGCACCGCGTGTTGGCTGAAACAGTGGTCGATGTCGAGTCTTTTGTCACCCTTCTCGCCGTACGCAGCGAAGGCCCCAACGGGCCACTCATCGAGTTCTGCGCCCCCATCGGTCATCACGACACCGATGGTGACGTGCTGGAATCCTGGCAGCCGCAGAAGATGAGCGCGGCCGCGCTGGATGCCGCCAAGTCGATCACCGCACGCATCGTCAAAGCGCTAGGCGGCCGCGGCGTATTCGCCGTTGAGTTGATGATCAACGGCGACGAGGTGTACTTCGCCGGCGCCACCGTAGGCCCGCGCGATAGTGCCTGGGTCACCGCCTGCAGCCAGCGACTTTCGGTGTTCCAATTGCAGGCCAGGGCCATTCTCGGCCTGCCGGTGGACACCGTGATGATTTCGCCGGGCGCCGCCCGCGTGATCGGACCCGGCCACACTGCCCGTGGGTCGTCCAGTGCCCCTGGTTTTGTAACGCTGAATCGTGCACTCGCTGTGCCGGAAAGCGATGTCCACGTGTTCGGGGCCGCCACGGGGGTGGCGGTGGCCACGGCGCCAGATCTGGAGACCGCGCGCGACCGTGCCCGAGAGGTGGCCACCGCGCTTTATATGCGAGACTCACGCGGGTGAGCTACGCGGGAGATATCACGCCACTGCAGGCATGGAAGTTGCTGAGCGACAATCCCCAGGCGGTGCTGGTGGATGTGCGCACCGACGCGGAATGGCGGTTCGTCGGGGTGCCCGACTTGTCGAGCCTTGGACGTGAGGTGGTGTACATCGAATGGAACACCACCGACGGTAAACGCAATGAAAACTTCCTCAGCCAACTGCGGGACCAGGTCCCGCCCTTAGATGCCGGTGCGGAACAGCGGCCCGTGGTATTCCTTTGCCGTTCGGGAAACCGCTCAATCGGCGCCGCGGAGGTCGCGACCGAGGCGGGTCTTGCGCCGGCTTACAACGTGCTTGAGGGCTTCGAAGGTCATCTCGACTCCACTGGCCACCGCGGCGAAACTGGTTGGCGGGCAGTCGGATTACCCTGGAGGCAGGGATAAACTGGGATGATGGCCCAATGACAGAGGACTGCGTCCGCACGCCGAAGGCGCTGCCCGACGGCGTCAGCCAAGCCACCATCGGCGTGCGTGGAGGGCTCCTGCGGTCCGGGTTCGAAGAGACCGCCGAGGCGATGTATTTGACGTCCGGCTACGTCTACGAATCGGCCGCCGTTGCGGAGAAGTCGTTCACCGGCGACTTGGACCACTTCGTGTACTCCCGGTACGGCAACCCCACTGTGACCATGTTCGAGGAACGGCTGCGCCTCATCGAGGGGGCCCCCGCGGCATTCGCCACCGCGAGCGGCATGTCGGCGGTGTTCACTTCGCTGGGCGCGCTACTGGCCGCCGGTGACCGGTTGGTGGCCGCGCGCAGCCTGTTTGGGTCGTGTTTCGTGGTATGCAACGAGATCTTGCCGCGTTGGGGTGTGGAGACCGTCTTCGTCGACGGCGACGATCTCGCGCAATGGGAGCGGGCGCTGTCGGTCCCCACTCAGGCGGTGTTCTTCGAGACGCCGTCGAATCCGATGCAGTCGCTGGTGGATATCGCCGCCGTGACCGAGCTTGCTCATGCGGCGGGCGCAAAAGTCGTGCTGGACAATGTATTCGCCACACCGCTGCTGCAGCAGGGTCTTCCGCTCGGGGTAGACGTAGTGGTGTACTCGGGCACCAAGCACATCGACGGTCAGGGTCGTGTCCTGGGCGGCGCCATCCTTGGCGATAAGGAATACATCGACGGGCCGGTGCAGAAGCTGATGCGACACACCGGCCCCGCGATGAGCGCCTTCAATGCCTGGGTATTGCTGAAAGGCTTAGAGACGCTGGCGGTTCGGGTCGATTACTGCAATTCCTCCGCGCACCGCATCGCGGAGTTCTTGGAGGGCCATCCCGCGGTGCGGTGGGTACGTTACCCCTTTTTGGGATCGCATCCTCAGTACGGACTCGCCAAGCGCCAGATGACCGGCGGCGGCACGGTGGTCACTTTTGAGCTAGACGCGCCGGAGGGCGCTGCCAAGCAACGCGCCTTCCAACTGCTGGACAAGCTGCGGCTGATCGACATCTCCAACAACCTCGGCGACGCCAAATCCCTTGTCACACATCCCGCGACCACCACGCACCGGGCGATGGGTCCGGAGGGTCGCGCCGCGATCGGGTTGGGTGACGGCGTGGTCCGCATCTCCGTCGGGCTGGAAGGCACCGACGACCTGATCGCTGATATCGACCGGGCATTGCGCTAGTCGCCGGGCGCTAACGGCACCTGCACCCGGGCGTGCACAAGAGCAGGCCGCGGGAGCCCCGGATTGCCGATGTTCCATTAGGCCAGCGTCAGCCGGCGGCCTTCTGCTCGGCCTCTTCGGCGCGTTCGGCCGCCGCCAGCGTCCCTTCTTCTGTTTGAGCCTGCACCCAGTTCGTCATCGAGCGTGCGTAAATCATCTGGCTGGTGATGGCCATCTGACCCCGCGTGCGGCCCAAGAAGGAAATCCCCCAAGCGAACAGTGCGGCTACGCGATTCCGATGTCCGACAAGGTAATACAGATGCAGCAACAGCCACGCCAGCCATGCGACGAAGCCGCCGAACTCCAGCTTGCCGACGTGCGCGACGGCGCTGTACCGCGAGACCAAGGCCATGCTGCCCTTGTCGCGGTAGCTGAACGGCTTGCGGTTGGCCGGATCGTCGTTGCCCTTGACCACATGCTTGATAATCGTGGCCGCGTAGTGCGCCCCCTGTATGGCGCCCTGCGCCATCCCGGGTACGTCGGGCACAGACATCAGATCACCGACGACGAAGACGTGCGGGTGTCCCTTGATGGTGAGGTCGGGCTCGACGACCACCCGCCCGGCACGGTCGGTTTCGGTTCCGTCGGACTGGTCGGCGATCATCTTGCCCAGCGAGCTGGCCTGCACTCCTGCCGCCCACACCTTGCACGCGCATTCGATGCGCCGCTGCGTGCCGTCCTTCTCCTTGATGGTGATGCCCTTGTAGTCGACCGCGGTCACCATCGCGTTGAGCTGGACCTCGACGTCCATCTTTTCCAGCCGGCGCTGTGCGATGAGACCTAGCTTGGGGCCCATCGGCGGCAACACCGCGGGTGCGGCGTCGAGCAGGATGACCCGGCATTCACTGGGCGTAATGGTCCGGTATGCGCCCGCGAGGGTGCGCTCGGCAAGTTGGACGATCTCGCCGGCCAGTTCGACACCGGTGGGACCGGCCCCGGCCACCACGAATGTCAGGCGGCGTTTCCGCTCGGCCGGGTCGGTGGCGACTTCGGCGGCCTCGAACGCGCCCAGGATGCGACCGCGCAGTTCCAGCGCATCGTCAATGGTCTTCATGCCCGGAGCGAAGGTGGCGAACTCGTCGTTGCCGAAGTAGGACTGCTGCGCTCCGGCGGCGACGATGAGGCTGTCGTAGGGCGTTACCGTGTCCATGCCCATCAGGTGCGATATGACCGTCTTGGTCTTGAGGTCGATCGTGGCGACGTCGCCCCACAACACCCGAACGTTCTTCTGCTTGCGCAGGATCAGCCTGGTGGTAGGCGCGATGTCGCCTTCCGACAAGATCCCGGTGGCGACTTGATAGAGCAGCGGTTGGAACAGGTGGGTGGTCGTCTTCGAGATGAGGGTGACTTCGACGTCGGCCCGCTTGAGTGCCTTGGCCGCGTTCAGGCCGCCGAACCCACTCCCAACGATGACGACACGATGGGGCGACATGCTGGTCCCTTCCGGTATTTCTCGTCCTTCTGGTCTTCATAGTCTGCCGACGTGACGTGTAAATGTCGTTGTCGTGACGGCTTAACCTGCTGGGGCCATTGCCTGGACGGAGCCAGTGGGTGCCAGGCGCGGTTCGTGCTGCGGCCGCGCAGTTGGTCGCGGTCGGGGACCTGTCCGGCTATCGGTTTTCCCGGTGTTCGGATACCGATGACTGGGCGATCGACACTGTGGAGGTCGTCGCCGCCGAGGTGGGCGCGGCGTTGCGGCTGGGGATTTACGAGTGCACCGGGATTGGACAATAAACGGCTACGGCGGCCGAGATGATCGAGTTTGCCACGCCCCACGAGTACGAACCATCACTCATGAGTTCGTTAACCGCGTCCACCACCTTCATGCCGCCATCCATCTGCCCGCAAGCTCGTAGGGCCTGCATTCTTTCGCGGGGGAAGCTGAACAAGGTGCCGTCGTCGGTCAATAGACGCTGGAATCTTTGGTCTTGTTCTACTGTCGGCGTCGGATCTGCATGAGCCGGAGCGGCCAGCCCGACAACTGCGGTCACGACCGCAAATCCGATCGCGCACCTGGTCATGGATAAACCATAGGCCGCCTGTGGATGGCGTCACACCTATTTGGATGTCTGGCTCGCTGTGACGACACAGCTCTATTCCGACCAACAAAACCGCAGATGGCAGGGATTTATTTGCCCGCGTCGCCGTGGTGCTGCGGCATCGCCCGAACCGCCGACAACCGAATGTTTCAGACGATCGCGAATATGGCGCGCTGGCCCGGGATGACCCGCGCCCGGATTTCTCCGCGGGTCGTAGTCGCGGACTGCTCGACGGCGGGTGTTACCCGTTGTCTTGGCCGGGTGTGCCGGTAGGTGTCAAGCCGTTGATACGGCAGCAGGTGGACCTCGATACCCTGATTCGCGCGGGGCTGTCGGAGGCTGGTCGGTGTCGCTGGTGCGGCCGAGGCTGGGTACGAAAACATGGAGCTGACGTGCATGAATTGCGGTTAATGGGCGGTGTCGGCAGGGCCCTTGTCGTAGTCGGCGCAGTGTTCGGTGTCGCGATGCTAAGCGTTGGTGCAGCAAGTGCTGATGGCCCGGTCCAGTTGAGCAGCCGACTAGGCGATGTTTGTCTGGACGCCCCGAGTGGGAGCTGGCTCACCGCGGTGGTGATCAACCCCTGCAATGGGACGGACTTCCAGCGTTGGAATCTCAATGGGCGGCAGCTCGAGAGCGTGGCCTTCTCCGGAGAGTGCCTGGGTTGACGCAAGCGGGATCCGGTGATCTGTCGGTCCCGCGCCCGCTAGCTAGCTCACGGCCACGAACTCGAGTTGGCCTTGAATTTCCCATTGACCGCAGTGCAGAAATCCTGGTCCGTACCGGCGATCAAGACAAAATAACCCTCGTTGCTGCGGCGGCTGTTGTAGTCGTTGGGGTAGACATATCCGCTGTCGCACATCAAGTTTTGCCCACCCGCCGAGGGCCGACGCCAATTAGTCATTTCGCAGGCGGATAGGGCGTCGATGTTCGGGACGCCGCTCTTGACGATGACCAGCATCGCGCCTCCCCACTGTCCGTCAGTCCGTCGGTAGGCCCGCGCGCCGAATCCGGCGTTGTTGTTCTGGCAACCCAACGCCCGGCGCAGCGGCGAGAACGGGGCGGCGAGCTGCGGGTTGGCGACCGCGGCGGCGGCCGTGATGAATCCGGCCGCGTCCGAGCCGTCCACCTCTTGCACATTGGCACTGCCGAAGCTGAACAACTGCTGCGAAATGGCCGCGTTGCTCCCGCCACCGATGATTGGCCCGCCGCCGCCGGACGTCATCACCGGTAGCGTGACGGGATCGGCGCCTGCCACGGGCATCCAGACCACGGCGCACAGGCATAGGCAGCACGCCGCGAGGTGTGTGTAAGCCGCACGACGGCTATCCGAAATCAGCGAATTGAGCATCGAGAACTCCTGTCAGCAGAAAGCGTCGCAACCGGTAAAAGCCTGGCCGAGGATCAACTGGTGCATCTCCGGCGTGCCCTCGTAAGTCAGCACCGACTCCAAGTTGACCATGTGTCGGATTATCGGGTATTCCAGCGATATCCCGTTGCCGCCCAGTATTGTTCGAGCGGTCCGGCAGATTTTGATCGCTTCACGCGTGTTGTTGAGCTTGCCGAAGCTGACCTGTTCGGGACGCAGTCCGACGCTGTCCTTGAGGCGGCCGAGGTGCAGCGAAAGCAGCTGCCCCTTGTGGAGTTCGACCGCCATATCGACGAGTTTTGCCTGGGTCAACTGGAATCCGGCGATCGGACGGCCGAATTGGGTGCGCTGCGTTGCGTAGTCGAGTGCACATTGCCAGGCCGACCGGGCCGCACCCATGGATCCCCAGATGATTCCGTAGCGCGCCTCGGACAGGCAGGACAGTGGTCCTTTGAGGCCCTTCGCCGAGGGCAGGACTGCGTCGGCGGGCAGTCGTACGTCGTCGAGCACCAGCTCGCTGGTGATCGATGCCCGCAACGACAGCTTGTGGTGGATGGTGTTGGCAGTGAAACCCGTTGTGCCAGTGGGGACCAGGAGCCCGAATCCCGCGGATCCCGTCGTCGGTGACGCCCCACACCACGGCGACGTCGGCGACCGAGCCGTTGGTGATCCACATCTTGCGGCCGTTGATCACCCAATCGGAGCCATCGCGTCGCGCCCGGGTTTTCATCGCGGCGGGATCGGATCCGACATCAGGCTCGGTCAATCCGAAGCAGCCGAGCAATTCACCCGTGGCCATACCGGGCAGCCACTGCTGCTTCTGCTCCTCGGATCCGAAGTTCGAGATCGCGAACATCGCCAGCGATCCCTGGACGGAGACCATCGACCGAAGGCCGGAGTCGGCGGCCTCCAGTTCTGCGCAAGCCAAGCCGTAATGCACGGCCGATGCTCCGCCGCATCCGTAGCCGTGCAGGTGCATGCCGAGCAGGCCAAGTGCGCCGAACTGCTTTGCGAGTTGGCGGACCGGAAGGTCGCCGATCTCGAACCACTCGGCGATGTGCGGGGTGACGTGCTCGGCGCAGAACTTTCTGACCGTGTCGCGCACCGCGATCTCGTCGCTCGACAGCGAGGCGTCCAGGCCGAGCGGGTCGTATCGGTCAAAGGAGGGCTTGGAGAAAGGCGACGCGTCCGTGCTCATAGGAGTCAGCCTGCCACGTCGAGGCCGGAACCAGGCCCGGGTATTCTCGCTGCATGCAACGGCCGGCCTGGCTAGTCATGGATGTCATCGGTGTGCTGGTGTTCTGCGCAATCGGACGCCGCAGCCATGCCGAAGGAATCACCGTCACCGGCGTCGCAAGCACGGCATGGCCGTTTCTCACCGGAACGGCCCTGGGGTGGCTGGCGTCGCGTGCCTGGCGGCGGCCCACGGTGGTAGTCCCCACCGGGTTGGTCGTCTGGCTGGGCACGGTGGTGGTCGGCATGGTGTTGCGCAAAGCCAGTTCGGCGGGTGTAGCAGCGAGTTTCGTAGTGGTCGCCGCGTCGGTCACGGCGGTTCTGTTGCTCGGTTGGCGGGCCGCGGTTGGGCTGACCCTGCGGGAGCGTTCGGACGTCTGACGGGATGTGCCGGCCCGGAATGCACAGGCGTCACAGACGTTGGATCGTTAGGTGATGCCCACAACGCAGCTCAGGTTTGTGCCGGCCACATTGGACGATGCGCTGGCGCAGCCGCTGCTGGCGGAGTTGGCGGTCGAGTACGCGCAGCGCTATGACCGCCCGCAGCCAACGGTTCTGGGCTGGTTGAAGCACAACCCGACCGACGAGTTCGCACCGCCCGACGGCGGCATGCTGATCGGTCTGCTGGATGGCCGTCCGGTCACCGGCGGTGGGTTTCGGCGATTTGACGCCGACACCGCCGAACTGAAGAGAATCTGGACGGACAGCGAGCATCGGCGGCGCGGATACGCGATGGCGTTGTTGGTCGAGCTCGAGGCCGAGATCGCGGCCCGCGGCTACCGGAGGATCTACCTGATGACCGGCGACCGCCAGCCCGAGGCGGAAAAGCTGTATGAGGCCGGCGGATATACCCGGTTGCCCGGGCCGCTGCCGTCCGACGGCCCGGTTTTCCCGATCGCATTCGACAAGGAACTCACTTGACCGGCCAACCGTTGCACCTGGCCGTCGCGCTGGACGGATACGGATGGCACCCGCAGGCCTGGCGGGCCACGCTCGGGTCGGAGCCCGGCACCCCGTCGGTGCTCGGCGGACGCTACTGGGCCGATCTGGCGACCACCGCCGAACGCGGACTGCTCGACTTCCTCACCATCGACGACAGCCTGATGCCGCAACCGGGGCGTCGCGAACGGATCGACCCGCGACGGCTCGCCGGTCGTGGGGATGCCGTGCTGGTCGCGGCGCGCATTGCTCCGGCGACGCGCCACATCGGCTTGATTCCGGTGGCGACGGTCACCCACACCGAGCCCTTCCACGTCTCCAAAGCCATCGCCACCCTTGACTATGTGTCGCACGGCCGGGCGGGCTGGCAGCCGCGCATTAGTGCAACCACGCACGAGGCGGCCCTGTTCGGCCGGCGAGGCGAAGCCCAAGTTCCCTATTTCGACGAGGCCGTTGAGTACGTCGACGTGGTGCGCCGTCTCTGGGACAGCTGGGAGGACGACGCGATCATTCGCGATGTGACCACCGGGCGCTATGTGGACACCGACAAACTGCACTACATCGACTTCCTCGGACAGCACTTCTCGGTCAAGGGCCCGTCGATCACGCCGCGTCCGCCGCAGGGCCAGCCGGTGGTCGCGGCACTGGCACACGCCGGCCCGGTGTATGAATTCGCAGCCGCCAGCGCCGATGTCGTGTTCATCACGCCCAAGGACGATGCATCGTTGCGAAGCATCCTCGATGAGGTCTGCGCGGCCGGTGGCGGTGAATTGAAAGTCTATGCCGACGTGCTGGTTTCGTTCGACGGCGAGGGCGATCCTCGCTCTGATGCGCTCGACTTCAGTGGCAGCCCAGAGGAATTGGTCGACATGCTGCTCGACTGGCAACGGCTCGGTATCCACGGCGCGCGGCTGCGGCCTGCCGTCAACGCCACCGATCTCCCGGCGATCGTCGACGAAGTGGTGCCGCTGCTGCAGAAGGCCGGGCGATTCCGCACCGGCTACCAGGACGGCGAAACGCTGCGCGCACGGCTGGGTCTGCCGGTGGCGCCCAACCGTTACGCGAGGGTCGGCCGAATGAGCACGGTGCCGCTGTCGATCCTGGACCTGGCGCCGATCAGCGCGGGCAGCGACGCCGCGCACGGCGCTGCGCAATACCATCGACCTGGCCCAGCGCGCCGAGCAGTGGGGGTTTCGCAGGTACTGGATGGCCGAGCATCACTTCGTCGGCGTCGCCAGTTCCGCGCCGGCGGTGTTGATCGGCCAGATTGCCGCCGCTACCAACAGAATTCAGGTGGGCTCGGCCGCGGTCCAGCTGGGCTATACCACTGCCGTCGCGGTGGTCGAGAGTTTCGGCATGCTCGAGGCCTTCTATCCCGGCCGCATCGATCTCGGTGTTGGGCGGTCCGGGCAGCGTCGGTCCGAAGAGCGCAAACCGAAGATGCCGAGAGAACCCCGACCGCCGCGGGTGTGGCACGAGGTGGACGGCGTGGTCATTCCGACCCCGTTCGACCTGCGCGGACTGCTCGATCTCGAACGGTTGGGCCCCACCATGGAGATACTGCAACAGCCGGAGGCGGTATCGCCGGACTTCGTCGAGCAGATTAAGGACATTCTCGCGCTGCTGGATGGCACCTACCACGTAGGCAAGTTCGACGTGCATGCTGTGCCCGGCGAAGGAAGCGGGTTGAGGCCGTGGGTCTTCGGCAGTACCAGGGGACAAAGCGCGCGGGTTGCTGGGGCACTGGGATTGCCGTTCGTCGCGAGCTATCACATCACACCGGCCACCGCGCTCGAGGCCATCGAGGCTTACCGCGAGACATTCGTACCGTCGGCGAGCTTGTCGCACCCCTACGTCGTGGTGTCTGCCGATATCGTGGTGGCCGACGACAGCGCCACCGCCCGGCGCTTGGCTTCGGGCTACGGCCAATGGGTGTATTCAATCCGAACCGGCGTCGGCGCCATGCCCTATCCCAACCCCGACGATTGCGCACCGCTGACCGACGAGCAGCTGGCGGTGGTAAAGGACCGGCTAGCAACGCATTTCGTTGGCGATCCGGATGAGGTCGCCGAGCGGTTGCGCGCATTACAGCGGGTCACCGACGCCGACGAACTGGTTGTCACCTCGGTGACCTATCGGCACGAGGACCGGCTGCGCTCACACGAGCTGATCGCCGAGACGTGGGGGCTGCTGCCATGAACGTTCGGGACGGCAAGGACCGCAAGCCGATTCACTTGGCGGCCCACTTCCCGGGCGTCAATAGCACCACGGTGTGGACCGACCCCAGCGCGGGCAGCCAGATCGATTTCGACTCGTTCGTGCACCTCGCCCGCACCGCGGAACGCGGATTGTTCGACTTCTTCTTTCTGGCCGAGGGGTTGCGGCTGCGAGAGCACCGCGGCCGGATCTACGACCTCGACGTGGTGGGTCGTCCGGACACCTTCACCGTGCTGGCGGCGCTGGCCGGCGTCACCGACCGGATCGGGCTGACCGGAACCATCAACACGACCTTTAACGAGCCATTCGAAGTGGCAAGGCAATTCGCGACACTCGACCATCTTTCCGGTGGCCGGGGCGGCTGGAACATCGTCACCTCATCGGACGCCTTCACCGGCGCCAACTTCCGGCGTGGGGGATTTCTCGACTACGCAGACCGGTACGCTCGGGCCGAGGAGTTCCTGACGGTGGCGCGCCGATTCTGGGACAGCTGGGACAGCCGACGCCGTGCTGGCCGATCTGGCGGCCGGGATCTATGTCGATCCGGATCGAATCCACAGCTGTCGAGTACTCGGGATCGCAGTTCGGCGTGCGAGGGTTCGCGACACTGCCGCCGGGGCCGCAGGGCCACCCGGTGTTGCTGCAGGCCGGCGATTCCGCCGACGGCCGCGCGTTCGGCGCCAGGAATGCCGACGCGTTGTTCACCCTGCACTCGTCGTTGCAGGACGGCCAGCGGTACTACGCCGACGTCAAGGGCAGGGCGGTGTCCTACGGACGAGACCCCGGACCAGCTCAAGGTTTTTCCGGCGACGACATTCGTCATCGGTGACACCGACGAGGAGGCCGGGGACAAGGCGCGGCACATCCGCCATCAGCAGGTCAGCGGGGCAACGGCGATCGCGACGCTCGAGCAGGTATGGGGACGGGACCTGTCGGGCTTCGACCCCGACGGCCCGCTACCCGATATCGACCCGAAAGACGACAGTGGTATCACCCAGGGCCGGGTACGACACGTCGATCCGGTCGCGGTAATCCGCCGTTACCGTGAACGTGCCGAGGCGGAGAAGCTGTCCATCCGCGAGCTGGTCATCGCGGTCACCAGTCGACAGCAGTTCGTCGGCACGGCCGCGCGCATTGCCGAGGAGATCGACCAATACGTCCAAGCCGATGCCTGCGACGGATTTATCTTGGTTCCGCACCTGACGCCGCACGGCTTGGACGAATTTGTTGACCGGGTGGTGCCGCTATTGCAGGAGCGCGGCGCATTCCGCACCCGGTATACCGGCGAAACGCTGCGCGAACATCTGGGCCTTGAAGTCGGTATGTCAGTGAGTTCGCGGCGCGTACATGATGACGGCCACGCCCAGCAGGCAGATCACAGCTCCGGTGACATCCCAACGATCGGGTCGAAACCCATCGAAGCCCATTCCCCACAGCAGTGAGCCCGCGACGAAGACACCCCCGTACGCAGCCAAGATACGACCGAAATGGGCGTCGGGCTGCAGGGTGGCGACAAAGCCGTAGACGCCGAGTGCGACGACGCCCCAGCCCGCCCACATCCAGCCACGATGTTCACGCGTCCCCTGCCAAATCAACCACGCGCCGCCGATCTCGAACAGCGCCGCCATGGCAAACAAGGCAATCGACTTGGCGACCGTCACAATGAAAGCTCCCTTACTGGGCCAGCGCTAGGCCCGCTTCAAGGCCGCTTCGGTGGCCTCGCGGATGGGCCCGCGCCACACATCACCGTGACCGGGCAGCAGAATCTGGGTATCCAGCAGGGCCAGCGCGTTCAGGCTGCGCAGACTGTTCTGCTGGCTGTGGCTGAACACCGCCGGCAGCAGTTGCGGGCCGGTGCGACGCAGCAGCGGATGGCCCGTGATCAGCGCGTCGCCGCTGGCCAGCACGCCGTCGATGACGTACGAGCAATGACCGCTGGTGTGCCCGGGAGTGAAGATAGCCATCGGATGACCCGGCAGTCGGGCGGCCGATCTGGGTGGTCAGCGGTTGGGCGCTCGGGATGCCGTCGCGGATCAGGCCGCCGTTGCGGACCAGGTGCAGGCCCCAGACCGCCCATCGCGGCCTCCAGATGCGCAGCGCGACATCGAAAACCGAGGCCTGTTCCAGGTACTCCCGCTTGGCGTGACCCACCTCGTCGGCGTGGCAGTACACCGGGGTGCCGTACTCGCTGGCGAACCAGATCGCCGAACCCAGGTGGTCGATGTGCGCGTGCGTCAGCAGGATGGCGCGCACGTCGCCGAGCGTCGTAACCCAGCTTGCGCAACGAGGCCAGCACGTCCGCACGATCGCCTGGATAGCCGGCGTCGATCAGCATGACGCCGCTCTCGTCGGTAACGAGCACCCAGTTCACGGCGTGGCCCCGGGCGAGGTGCACGGTGTCGGTTACCTGAACAAGTGTCGGCGTCTCCGACGACTGGTGCGTCATCACGCGAGTCTAGGAGCGATCGCAAGCGCGGCGAAGCCGGGCGCGGCGGGTCGCGACCAGAGGGTAGGGAGCGAATCGCAAGCGCGGCGAAGCCGGGCGCGGCGGGTCGCGACCACGGGCGGGGGCGATCGCAAGCGCGGCGAAGCCGGGCGCGGCGGGTCGCGACCAGAGTGGATGGGAGTAGAAAGAACTAGTGGCTGAACTGAAACTCGGATACAAAGCGTCCGCTGAACAATTCGCACCGCGCGAACTCGTCGAACTGGCCGTTGCCGCGGAAGCGCACGGCATGGACAGCGCCACCGTCAGCGACCACTTCCAGCCCTGGCGGCACGAAGGCGGCCATGCGCCGTTCTCGCTGGCCTGGATGACCGCTGTCGGCGAACGCACCAAACGGCTCCAGCTGGGCACCTCGGTGCTTACTCCGACCTTCCGATACAACCCCGCCGTCATCGCACAGGCCTTCGCCACCATGGGGTGTCTCTACCCGGATCGGATCTTCCTCGGTGTTGGCACCGGGGAGTCGCTCAACGAGATCGCTACCGGATACGAGGGTGACTGGCCAGAGTTCAAGGAGCGCTATGCCCGGCTGCGCGAGTCGGTGCGGCTGATGCGCGAACTGTGGCTGGGTGACCGGGTCGACTTCGAGGGCGAGTACTACCACACCAAGGGCGCCTCCATCTACGACGTGCCCGAGGGCGGCATCCCGATCTACATCGCCGCGGGCGGCCCCCAGGTCGCCAAGTACGCCGGTCGCGCGGGCGACGGCTTCATCTGCACCTCCGGCAAGGGCGAGGAGCTGTACAAGGACAAGCTCATCCCCGCCATGCGGGAGGGCGCGGAGGCGGCAGGCAAGAATCCCGACGACATCGACCGGATGATTGAAATCAAGATCTCCTACGACACCGATCCGGATCTGGCGCTGGAGAACACCCGGTTCTGGGCGCCACTGTCGCTGACCGCCGAACAGAAGACCAGTATTCACGACCCGATCGAAATGGAGAAGGCTGCCGACGCGCTGCCGATCGAGCAGATCGCCAAGCGCTGGATCGTGTCCTCGGATCCCGGATGAGGCTGTCGAAAAAGTCGGTCAATATGTGTCGTGGGGCCTCAACCACCTGGTGTTCCACGCACCGGGCCATGACCAGCGCCGGTTCCTGGAGCTGTTTGAAAAAGATCTCGCGCCCAGGCTGCGACGGCTCGCCTGAACGGCCCACGGTGGCCACCGGTCCGTCCTCCATTTACATCGCCGCGCCCGAACCGGAGACCGGAAAGTCCACGATCGCGCTGGGGATCCTGCACGGGTTGAGTGCGACGGTCGCGAAAATCGGTGTGTTCCGGCCGATCACCCGAGTTTCGCAGGATGCTGACCCGGACCGCGACTACATCCTGGAGCTGTTGCTGCAGCACACCACCGTCGACCTGCCTTATGAGCAGTGCATCGGGGTGACCTACCAGCAGCTGCACGCGGACAAGGACGCCGCGATCGCCATGATCGTCGACTCCTATCAGGCGATGGCCGAGGCGTGCGACGTTGTGGTGATCGTCGGAACCGACTACACCGACATCACCAGCCCCGCTGAGCTCTCGATCAATGCGCGGATCGCGGTCAACCTCGGCGCGCCGGTCCTGTTGGCGGTAAACGCCCAGCGCCGCACCGCCGAACGAGGTCGCCGGACGTCGTCGATGTCTGCTTGGCTGAGCTGTCCGCCCAGCGCGCCCACACCGCTGCGGTAGTGGCCAACCGGTGTGAGCCGTCGCAGCTTGGTGCGGTCCGCAATGTTTTGGCGGCGCTTCCGCCGCCCATCCCGCCCAGTTATGTGCTGCCCGAAGAGCCGCTGCTGTCCGCGCCGACGGTGGCCGAACTGGAGAATGCCGTGGACGGGACCCCGATCAGCGGAGACACCCAGTTGCGCGAACGCGAGGTGATGGGGATCCTCGTTGCCGGGATGACCGCCGACCACGTACTGGAACGGCTGAGCGACGGGATGGCGGTCATCACCCCCGGCGACCGCTCGGATGTCGTACTTGCCGTCGCGAGTGCCCATGCGGCCGAAGGCTTTCCGTCCCTGTCGTGCATCGTCATCAACGGCGGCCTCGAACTGCACCCGTCGATCGCGGCGTTGGTCGCCGGCCTGCGGCTGCGGCTCCCCATCGTCGCCACCACGCTGGGCACCTACGAAACCGCTGAGGCCGCGGCCTCGGCCCGAGGGCGGGTCACGTCCACCTCGCAGCGCAAGATCGACACTGCGCTGGAACTGATGGATCGCTACGTCGATGTCCCGGATCTGTTGGCGCAACTCGCAATCCCGATCCCGACCGTGACCACGCCGCAGATGTTCACGCACCGCGTACAACAGCAGGCCCGGTCGGATCGCAAGCACATCGTGCTCCCCGAAGGGGACGACGATCGCATCCTCAAATCCGCCGGCCGCCTACTGCAGCGCCGCGTCGCCGATCTGACCATCCTGGGCGATGAATCCCAAATACGTTCTCGTTCAGCTGAACTCGGTGTTGACCTGGACGATGCTAAGGTAATCGACCCACGCGCTGAGCAATTGCGCCATCAATTCGCGGACGCAGTACGCGGAGATACGCAAGGCAAGGGGAATGACGGTCGAACAGGCCCGCGAGATCATGCGTGACGCCTCGTATTTCGGCACGATGCTGGTGTACAACGGCATGGTTGACGGGATGGTGTCGGGCGCTTCCCATACCACGGCGCACACGGTTCGCCCGGCTTTCGAGATCATCAGGACCGCTCCGGACGTCTCCACCGTATCCAGTATTTTCCTGATGTGTCTGCCCGACCGTGTGCTGGCGTACGGCGACTGCGCAATCGTCCCGAACCCGACATCAGAGCAGCTCGCCGATATCGCCATCTCGTCGGCGCGCACCGCCGCGCAGTTCGGTATCGAGCCGCGAGTGGCGATGTTGTCCTATTCCACCGGTGATTCCGGCACTGGGGCTGATGTTGATAAGGTGAGGACAGCAACGGAATTGGTGCGTACCCGCGACCCGCATCTGCTCGTTGAGGGACCCATCCAGTACGACGCCGCCGTCGACCCCTCGGTCGCGTCCACCAAAATGCGTGATTCGCTGGTGGCTGGTCGCGCAACGGTGCTTATCTTTCCTGACCTCAACACCGGCAATAACACATACAAGGCCGTACAGCGCAGTGCCGGGGCCATCGCGATCGGCCCGGTACTGCAGGGCTTGCGCAAGCCGGTCAATGATCTGTCCCGCGGTGCGCTGGTCGAAGACATCCTGAACACCGTTGCCATCACCGCGATCCAGGCGCAGGGAGTCGGGAATGGCCGGTAGCGCCACCGTGCTGGTGATCAACTCCGGCTCGTCGTCGCTGAAGTATCAGTTGGTCGCTCCTGATTCCGGGATAGCGCATGCGACCGGCAATATCGATCGAATCGGCGAAGACTCGTCTTCGATCGCCGACCACGGCGCGGCACTGCACCGTGTATTCGACGAATTGACCGAAGCCGACATCGACCTGAAAGCTGCCGGCCTGCTGGCGGTTGGGCATCGGGTTGTGCACGGCGGCAAACGGTTCTACCGACCGACGCTGTTGACTGACGCATGCGTCGCCGAGCTCGAGAAGCTGTCGGAACTGGCCCCGCTGCACAATCCGCCCGCGGTGCAGGGGATAAAAGTGGCACGAAAACTGCTGCCCGATATTCCGCAAGTGGCGGTTTTCGACACGGCGTTCTTCCACGACCTGCCAGCCGCTGCCGCGACCTACGCGATCAACCGCGAGCTGGCTGAGCGATGGCAGATCCGCCGCTACGGATTTCACGGCACGTCGCACCGCTACGTGAGCGAACAGGCCGCTGCCTTCCTGGACAGGCCGCGCGGCAGCCTGAATCAGATTGTGTTGCACCTAGGTAACGGCGCCTCGGCTTCGGCGATCGCCGGCGGCCGGCCGGTCGACACCTCGATGGGCCTGACGCCGCTGGAAGGCTTGGTGATGGGCACCCGTAGCGGCGATGTGGACCCCGGCATCATTGGCTACCTGTGGCGCACCACTAAGATGGATGTGGACAACATCGAGTCGATGCTCAACCAGGAGTCCGGCGTGCTCGGCTTGTCCGGCGAACGTGATTTTCGGCGGCTCCGGGCGATGATCGAATCAGGCGACGAATCAGCGGCATTGGCCTACGACGTCTTCATTCACCGGTTGCGGAAGTACGTCGGCGCCTACCTGGCGGTACTGGGGCACACCGATGTGGTCACGTTCACCGCCGGCATCGGTGAGAATTCGCCCGAGGTGCGCCGCGACGCGTTGGCCGGGATGGGCGAGCTGGGCATCGTGCTCGATGAGGACCGCAATCTGCGCCCGGATAATGGCGCGCGGCGCATTGTGCGCATTTCGAGGGACGACTCACCGATCATCGTCCTGGTGGTCCCGACTAACGAAGAACTGGCCATCGCCCGCGATTGTGTCGCTGTGCTTTCCGGCCCGGCCAGCCTTCTATAGGAAACCCAGGCTCGTGCGACCCGTGCCGACCGACGGGGTCGGATCAGTCCCGACGGTACGCGACAGCAGCTCGTAGTAGATGTCACGAAAGTCTGTGGTGAACTTGAGGTCTCCGTTGTCGAGGTCGGTGAGGCTGGGCTCCTCGCCGTAGAAGCCGCCTTTGACGGGTCCGCCGCTTACACCCGCGACGAATACGGGACCGGCGGTGCCGTGATCGGTGCCCTGCGAGGCATTTGCGCGCACCCTTCGGCCGAATTCCGAATACGCCATCAAAACAACGTTTTTGCCGTAGGGATCGCCTGCCATCTCTTGCAGGAATCCGGTGGTGGCCTCGTCGAAGGTTTGGAGCAGGCGCTGTTGGGTTTCGCGTTCGTTGGCGTGTGTGTCGAACCCGCCGAGTTGCACCATATACACCCGGGTAGGGACACGGGCCCGCACCGCGTTGGCCACCATGCTCAGCTGGGTAGCCAACGAATTGTGGTTCTTCGGCAGGGGGTGTGACGGCTGCGAAGGTTGCATCGGTGGTGCGCGCCGCTCGGTAGGCCTTGCAGACCGCGGCCATCGCCGGGGTGTCGCTGGGATCGTCGTCACCCAGCGCACTCATGATCGCGTGGAATTTTTCCGCCTTGCCGGGCACGCCGCCTGTGGAAAGTGCTGCCGCGGTGTATTTCTCACCGACCGCCAGCGGGGGGAGGACTGCACCGATATTGACGGCGCGCAACGGGTCGCCGCCGCTGGCGTCGAGCCAGCGGCCGATCCAACCTGTCGAAACCGGCTCGGCAGGGGAGGCCGTCTGCCAGATATCCATGGACCGGAAGTGGCTGTGGTCGGGACGCGGGTAGCTCACGCCACGCACGATCGCCAACTGCCGCTGGCTCCACAGTTGAGCCAAACCCCGCATCGCGGGGTTGAGCCCCATTCGCTGGTCGAGAGGTAAGACTTCGCCTGGGGCGTAAGCGAGTTCGGGCCGGGCATCATGATAGGCGTTGTCGGCATAGGGAATCAGAGTGTTGATGCCGTCGTTACCGCCGTACAGGGAGACGATCACCAAAACTCCGGTATTGGCAGGCAACGGGCGGTCTTGCGCCGCGCGCATCAGGTCGGGCCAGCTGACCGCCGCCGCTCCGGACAGCAGGCCGGCCGCGCCGACGCCTGCGCTGGCGATCAGGAATTTGCGGCGATTGATCTCTGGCACGGTCAAACTCGCTAGGAAGTCAGGTATTCGGGCGTGTTGAGCGCGGCTGCGACCAACTGCGGCGGTTGGCGCAGCAGGGGCTGCAGCGCCTCGACGGTGCGGTCCGACCACGCTCCGACGCCGATCAGATAACCAACCGCGTCGATGCGATCTCCGGCGGCGGTGCTCTCGATGCTCGACAGGTCTCCGGCGTGCGCCAACTGCGTCGCGGCGCGCAGGCGTGCCCCGGCGCTGGCGGTGGACAACCACACCTGGCCGCTTGGCCAGCCGCCGACGCTGGGTGGGTAGAACGGTCGTTGGCCCAGCGTTCGCAGCGTTGCTCCGGCCAACTTCAGCTGGGCGGGCTTCCCGGCTTTGTCGGATTCATCCAAGGGCACCCGCAAGGCCCGGATCGCGCCGACCAGCCATTCGGTCGGGGTATTCACCACGGCTGCCCGGCTGCCGGTGAACTCTTCGTCGGTCAGGATCGCCCGCGTCAGCGCCCGCAGATTGCGACCGGGTCCGTAGGCAGAGACGATCCGGCCTAACGCCTGGGGTGAAGGCGGATCGTCGGAGGCCAATTGCCGCCACAGACGTCCGGCGACGTATTCCGCGGACTTGGGCTGGGCCAGCACGGTGTCGCAGAATTCGGCGGCGTCGAAATTGCGGGTGAGTGCCGAACAGCGTTTTGGGAGTGCCGTCATGGCGTTTAGGGATCAACGTGGTTCGACCGTCGGCGCCGATGACCCATCCCGTCAGCGCTCGGGCACCGTCGCGCACGTCGTCCTCGGTGTAGCCGTTTCCGTGGCCCAGGGCGAACAGCTCCATGAATTCGCGCGCGAGGTTTTCATTGGGGGCCTTCGCGGTATTGCTCTGCCCATCCAGCCAGCGCAACATCGCGGCGTCGGTCAGCATGGTGTAGGCCAGGGTGCGGAAATCGCCCAGTGCAGGTGCGCAGCTTCTGATTCTGTGCCGCCATGTGCGCTGCACTGCGAACCTTCTGCGCGGAGGTGGCAAAGTGGTTGTGCCACAGACAGAGTTAACTTCTCGTGGACCGGCTGGTCGACGGCAACCATGCGTCGCAGCCACCAGTCCGACAGCACGCCTTGCTGTTCGGACAGCTGCTGGTTGTATTGCTTGCGAGCCGCTTGTGTCGCCCCTTTGCCGGGAGGCGAGGTTCGGCGAGCGACGGCATCGGGGTGGCGGCGGCGCCCGGGTCTGCGTCGGGGTCCGCGCCCAACATGGCGTCGACGTATGCCGGCCAGTCACGGCTAGCCGCAGCGTCGACCTCAGGTCCGGTCACCCCGAACCCGGCCCGCCGCAGCGCACGGGCCGTGGCGACCCACTGGGTGGACTGCCCCGCCATGTGACAACTGTGCGGCCCGTAGCTGAAAATTGGCTGAATCAGCTTGCGATTTTCTTGCGGCCCTGGTTACATAGCGCCCTGAGTGTGTGCTGACGGCTTCGGGTGTCTGTCCAGGGCGTAAATCTCGGCGATTCTTCGCCTGGAACTCACACTCGACGTGGGGTGGTGGATAGACGAAATCAGAGTCCGCGCTTTTGTGGGATTGTCCGCAAGATGGGGCGTGCGGTGGAACCGTTTATCGGCAGCGAGGCGTTGGCGTGTGGCGCGTTGAGCCGGCATCAGTTGCGGACGCGCTACCGCGCGGTGTTGCCGAACGTCTACCTGGCAAAGATGTCCGCTCTTCGCTTGAGCTGCGCATCGCGGCGGCCTGGCTCTGGTCAAACCGCCGGGCCACCATCGTCGGAGCGGCCGCTGCAGCATTACACGGCGCCAAGTGGATTCCCGATGATGTCCCGGTTGAGTTGGTGTATAACAACTCTCGCGCACCACGCGGCGTGCTGACGCGGCGCGATGCGCTGATCGACGGTGAGGTGCAGACGTTGGGCGGCCCGACGCAGTGGGTAGTGACCACACCCGAGCGGACCGCCTTCGACATCGGCCGGCGCGGAGCCATTCGTTCGGCGGTTGCGCGACTGGACGCGCTCGCACGCGCAACGGGATTCAAGGCCGACGACGTGCGGCGTGTCGCGAAGTCCCACCCGCGCTCGCCCGGGCTGCGAACGCTGGAGACTGCGCTGGGACTGGTGGATCCGGGTGCGCAGTCGCCGCGGGAGAGCTACCTGCGGTTGTTTCTCATCGATGCTGGGTTCCCTCGGCCGCAGACTCAGATACCGGTGTCGGGTGTCGACGGCAGTCCGGTCGCCTACCTCGACCTGGGCTGGGAGGATTGGATGGTCGGGGTCGAATATGACGGCGATCAACATCGGACCGATCGGCGCCAGTACGTGAAAGACATTCGACGGCTGGAGACGCTCGAGCGGATGGGTTGGCTGATAGTCCGGGTTGTTGCTGAGGACCGCCCCGCAGACATACTGCGGCGGGTCCGTGCTGCGATCACGGCTTCGAGTGTGCGCTCCGGGTTTTGAGTGTGCGCTCACGGTTTTGGGTGGGACCTGAGGGCGGAATCCGGGCTGATTTTCCGCCCTGGACGCACTCTCGACGCAGCCCTAGAAGACGCAGGTCAGAACGTACTGGTGGGTCTTACCTGGTTCGCCATGTCGACCAGCGTGTAGCGGTGACGTTGGGTGGTCGCCACCCGCGCCAGGGTGCGCAGTGACGCCTCAACCCCCAGCCGAAGCCCGTGTTCGGTGAACGGAAAGCCCAGGATGTGGTTGGTGCTGGCGTCGTTGCCCGCGAGCCAGTCCATCGCGCCGCCCAGCACCAGGGCACGGATCTGCAATACGCGGGGTTCGGTGGGCGGCAGCGCCTCCACGCGGCGGGCGGCGTCGCGGACCTGGTCTTCGCTGACCTCACTCGTCGACCGGCCGGATAGCAAGGTCACCGCACTGGTCAGCCGCGCGGTGGTGAAATGCCTTGAGGTTGCTGGCACTTCGTCCAGGGTGCGCACCGCGCCGGCTCGATCACCTTCCGCTGAAAGGGATCTCGCCAATCCGAAGGCCGCAGAGATCGCGCCGTCGTTGGTGCTCCAGACCGTCTGGTAAAACTTGTGCCCGTCGGTTTCGCCGGCCAGCTCAGCGGTGGCGGCCAGCGCCAGTTTGGGCGCCAGCTCACCGGGGAAGGTGTCGAGCACCTCAGTGAAATGCTTGATGGCGGAGTCGTAGTCGCCGGTGATCAGCTCCGCGACGGCCCGATACCAGACCAGGCGCCAGCGCCAGCCGACCCGGTCGGCCAAGTCGTCGATTTTGCGGGTGGCCTTGGCGACATCACCGAGGTCCAGCAGTGCGCGGACTTCCATCAGCGGTAGTTCGATCGACTCGGACAAGTCGATGCCCTCCGCGTCCAGGCCGCCGTGGCGGGCAGCGCGCAGCGAGTCCAGTGTCTGCACCGGCTGGGAGAGCACGGTCGCCTGTAGCACCGAGGCGGCGACGTCAGCCGGATCGACCAACGGCACCGACAGCGCGGTCACGATCTCCCCGGCGGTCAGTTTCTCCGAATGCACCTGGCCGTCCAGGTACACGTCGGTGTGCGCGACCAGCAGGTCCACCCCGAACGTGGAGCGGTTCGGGCTGAATATCGTCGACAGCCCGGCTCGCGGCACCCCGGTGTCCTGGGCGACCACCTCGCGCAAAACGCCCATCAACTGTGCGGACATCTGATCGGCGGTGGTGAACCGGCGCCGCGGATCAGGGTCCGTGGCGCGGCGTAGCAACCGGCCGAAGGAGTCGTAGGTC
Organism: uncultured Actinomycetota bacterium; assembly: GCA_963762625.1. Taxonomy (GTDB): domain Bacteria; phylum Actinomycetota; class Actinomycetes; order Mycobacteriales; family Mycobacteriaceae; genus Mycobacterium. Next base: position 614,891 of record CAVXLB010000003.1, on the reverse strand, counting down.
TTCAGGACCTGGTCGTCTTCGGGAAGTCCGTCCTGGTAACGGCCATTGCGGGTGCGCAAGTTCAGGGTGAGCGCCGCCAGCGTGCGTCCGACGGTGTAGATGTCGGTGGCCACCGTGGGGCCCGTCCGTACGATCTCGGGCGCCTGGAAGCCGGGTGTGCCGTAGAGGTAGCCGAACGAGTTGATCCGCGACACCGCGCCCAGGTCGATCAGCTTGAGTTGCTCCTCGGTGAGCATGATGTTCTCGGGCTTCAGGTCGTTGTAGACCAGGCCGATGGAGTGCAGATAGCCCAGTGCGGGAAGGATTTCCAGCAGGTAGGCGATGGCCTCGGCGACCGGCAGTTTCTCGTCTCGCCCCTTTCGAAGGCCGCCCTTGAGGGACTGCCCGCCGATGTACTCCATGACGATGTAGCCGACCGGATCCCCGTGCCGGTCCGCGTGCTCGACAAAGTTGAAGATCTGCACGATTTGCGGATGCACGACCTCGGCGAGGAACTGCCGTTCTGCCATCGCGATGGCCTGTGCCTCGGCGTCACCGGAGTGCACCAGACCTTTAAGTACCACCGGGCGGTCGTTGACGTTGTGGTCGACCGCTAGGTAGACCCAGCCCAATCCTCCGTGCGCGACGCAGCCTTTGACCTCGTACTGGCCGGCCACGATGTCGCCGGGATTCAGCTGGGGCAGAAATGAATACGGACTACCGCAGGATGGGCACCAGCCCTCCGACAAACCTTTGGCTTCCGAACTGGACCGGCCGACCGGCCTTCCGCAATTCCAGCAGAACCGCTTGGACTCCGGCACCACCGGATTGGTCATCAGTGCTTCGCGCGGGTCGATATCCCGCACCCGGGCGATCTCGACCAGACCACCGCCCAGATGTCTGATCGGCGGGAGCACCCGCGTCGCCACCGAGATCCGTTCTTGCGGTTCGATATCCATGGCACCGGTGGACAGCATCGGCGAGTCGTCGTCATCGTCGAAATCGGGACGGAAGAGCGCCTGGGTGGCCTGTGGCCGCGCTCCCGTTACGGCACCGCTCTGTGTGTCTGCCTGTTCGGATTCGTTGTACTCGGAATCCCTGTCGAATTCCTCTTCCGGGTCGGCCATCAGTCCACGTACCTCGGCGTAGGCGGAGCGGGCGCTGGACCGAGAACAGTCAACCACTTGCGGTACAACGTGTTCCACGTGCCGTCTCTGCGGATACGCTCGAGCGTGCCGTTGACGAACCGGACCAAACCAGTGTTGTCCAGTTTGATGCCGATGCCGTAGGGCTGGGTGGCCATGTTGGGCCCCACGATGTGCAAGTAGGGGTCTTCTTCGACCAGCCCGGCCAGGATCGAGTCGTCGGTGCTGACGGCGTCGATTTCCCGCTGTTGCATCGCCACCAGGCAGTCCGCCCAATTGACAACCGACACGATGACCGGTGCCGGTTCGATCTCCTGGATCCGGTGCAGCGATGTGGTGCCCCTGGCCACGCAAACCCGCTTGCCGGACAGATCGGACACTTTGACGATCGGCGAATCACGCGGGGCCAGGATGCGCTGGCTGGTGTCCAGATAGACGGTGGAGAAGTTCACCAGCTTGCGCCGCTCGCAGGTGATGGTCATGGTCTTGACGACGACGTCGACCTCCGCGTGCTGCAGCGCGGTGGTGCGCTCCTCGGATGACAGGATCCGGTACTCGACATGGGTAGGGGCGCCGAAGATATCGCGCGCGATCTCGCCCGCGATATCGACGTCGAATCCGGTGATCTCGCCGGTGATCGGGTCGCGGAAGCTGAACAGGTTGCTGCCGATGTCGAGCCCGACGATCAGCCTGCCGCGGGCGCGGATGTCGGCCACCGCCGCGTCGGCCTCGGCCTTGGTGGCGAAGGGGCGCAGGCTGGCAGTTGGATCGCAGTCCTGACTGGAGGTGTCCGGCGGCAGGGGGGGCGCCGGTGGCATTTGCTCCATGCCCAAGGGTGTGGGCGGCGGCAATGTCGGAACGGTCTCCGCCGACAGCGTTTCCGTGTGGCCGCAACCGGCCAAAACAATTGTCGCGGCGAGCACCCCGAAACAGGAGCACGCACGCCGGAGCCCGGGCAGACGCCGCATCATCGATACTCTTTCAGCCGGGGCCACAGACCGAGGGCGACCGCGATGGCCGCACTCAGGCTGAGCACTACGCCGCCGACCTGGGCACCGGACAGGCCGCTGCGCGCGTTGAGGACGTCGTTGCGCAACTGAGTGCGGCTTTGGTCCATGGCCTTGCCCAACTCATCTTCGAGCTTGTCGAACGCGGGGGTGGAGTCGTCCTCACCGCTGCCCAGCGCGACCTGGGTGGCGGCTCGATAATTACCCACCGAGATGTACGAGTTGATCCTGTCGTTGGCCTGCCGCCAGCGCACCAGGAGCTGGTCGGCGCCTTGCAAGTCGACTTTGTCGACGGCGTCGTTCCGGGTCATGTAATGGTCGAGCTGTTGGTGCATGGAGTCGATCCGCTGGTAGAAGGATTGCTTGCGGACCTCTTCGTCGCCGCGCCGGATTAGCGACAGCGTTTCGTCGGCTCGCGCCTGCTGGGCGGTGATCGCAACGTTAGTAACGGTCTTGAGTGACTCGGCGGCGGTGACTTTGGCGCTCCGACTGGCGGTCGTGGAGATCGTCAGCGCAATTCCCATCCACACCACCATGACGAGGATACCGAGCGCACCCGCAACCAGACCCGGATTGATTCGGCGCCTCGTGCGCCGGGCCAACCAGCGATGAGAGAACGCGCCGAACACCACAGTCGTCAACACGACCAGGATTACCGGGGCCGGTATCTGGGTAGAGGCGGTGGTCTCGGTGTCCACCCGCGCAGAGGTCGCCTGGTAGAGCTGCGCCGCGTCGGGCAGGATCGTCGATTGCATCAGACTCGATGCCTCAGACAGGTACGACGATCCGACCGGGTTGCCTTCTCGATTGTTGGTCCGCGCGATCTCGATCAACCCGGTGTAGACGGCCAGTTCGGCGTTGATCTTGCCCAGCAATTGCACCAGCGGTTCGTCGGTCAGCCCGCTTGACGCCCTGGTCACGGCCACCGCCGCATCGGTGATGGCCTCCTCGTAGCGAAGCCGGACGGGGCGCGGTTCAGCCTGGGCGATGAACGCGGTGGCCGCCGCGGCGTCGGCCACGGACAGCGTGGTGTACAACCGCCCGGCGGCGAAGGACAGCGGCTCGGTGTGATTGAGCACAGTCGTCAGCACTTGCTGCCGATGATTGATTGTCGTCGAGGTGGCGAACGCGCTGCCGACACCCAAGGCCGCCAGAACGATCCCGATGGACAAGATGCGACCCGGCGTCGTTGAGATGAACCACCAGCGGGGATGAGCCGGTTCGGCCGGCGACCGCAATCCCAGCGGCTCGGTCGACGGGTGCGCCAACTCAACCGTCACGTCTGTTCAGACCTCATCTTTCGGCCTTTAGAAATCCACCTCACGAACTCTATAAGCGAATTCTAAGAGAAGGTTCCGGTAGATGGGGGGAGGCCGACTCATATTGGTCGGATTACCCGGTTCGCGTCTCGTTCGCTCTCGATCCGGGCCCGCATATCCTTAACTCGTGCATGGCGACGGTGACGGATGGGTGGTATCCGACAACGGTGCCCACTACTGGGGTCGGTATGGCGCGGCTGGTCTGTTGCTACGCGCCCCGCGGCCCGACGGCACCCCTGCAGTCTTACTGCAGCATCGGGCGGTGTGGAGCCATCAGGGTGGCACCTGGAGTCTGCCAGGGGGTGCTCGAGACAGCCATGAGACTGCCGAGGAGACCGCCGTTCGCGAAGCGCGTGAAGAGGCCGGTCTGGCGGCCGAACGACTCTCGGTGCGAGGGACGGTGGTCACGGCTGCGGTGGCGGGGATCGGCGATACGCAGTGGACCTACACGACCGTCGTCGCCGATGCCGGTGAGCTCCTGCACACCGTGCCCAACCGGGAAAGCGCCGAGCTGCGCTGGGTTGGCGAGAACGAGGTGGCTGAGCTCCCGCTTCATCCCGGCTTCGCGGCCAGCTGGCAACGGCTGCGGACCGCCCGGGCGCTCGTTCCGTTGGGCGAAGGGGACGAACGGCGTCGGCGCTTGCCTCGCACCATGGAGATCGAGGCCGGAGTCTTCGTCTGGTGCATGCCTGGTGACGCCGGTGCGGCGCCGTCGCAGCTGAGTCGCCGGATCAGCTCGCTGCTGCAAGCACCGACTTGAGTTGTTCGGCCGCGGCCCGAGGGTCGTCGGCCGCGGTGATGGCGCGCACCACCACGATCCTTCGAGCACCGGCGTCGAGTACGGCGCGCAGCCGGTCCGCGTCGATACCGCCGATCGCGAACCAGGGTTTGTCGGTGTTGAGTTCTGCGGCGCTGCGGACCAGCTGCAGGCCCGGCGCCACGCGGCCGGGTTTGGTCGGGGTGGGCCAGCAGGGGCCGACGCAGAAATAGTCAACGTCCGCGGCCGCAGCGGCGGCCGCCTGTCCGCGGTCATGGGTGGACAGACCGATCAATCTGCCCCGTCCGACGATCTCGCGCGCCACGGTTAACGGCAGGTCGCCCTGCCCCAGATGCAGCGCGTCGGCATCGGCCGCGCGGGCGATGTCGGCGCGGTCGTTGACCGCGAACAGTGCGCTGTGGCGGCGGGCGGCGTCGGCAAGGATCTCGAGCGCGGCCAACTCCTCGCCCGCCTCGAGCGGGCCGAACCGCTGCTCACCGACCGAACCCTTGTCCCGCAGCTGGATGATGTCCACTCCGCCGGCCAGCGCGGCATCGGCGAACTCGGCCAGGTCGTCGCGCTCGCGCCGTGCATCGGTGCACAGATACAGCTTGGCATCAGCTAGACGGGCGAGGTGGGCAGAAGGTTCGTGCACACGGCGACGCTAGCCGCTAGCGTGTAGAGGCAACACGGGAGTCCCGGGCGAAGTTTCTGCGGGGCTGAGAGTGGGCTAAACCATTTTGCAAGCCAGCTTGCGACTTGGACCTGCCCTTACCGTCACACCTGATCCGGATCATGCCGGCGAAGGGAGGCGAAGGATGTCGGCTGACGCACCGACGGGACTGCTGGCTGTAATCGGCGGCGGTGTCATCGGGCTGTCGGTGGCGCGCCGGGCGGCACAGGCCGGATGGTCCGTGCAGCTACACCGGACCGGCGATCAAGGTGCGTCCTGGGTCGCCGGCGGCATGCTCGCCCCGCACAGCGAAGGTTGGCCCGGTGAAGAGCGGTTGTTGCGGTTGGGGCTGGAGTCGCTGCGGCTGTGGCGCGAGGGCGGCTTTCTCGACGGACTGCCGCCGGAGGTCATTACCGCCCGTGAGTCGCTGGTGGTGGCCGTCGACCAGGCCGATGTCGCCGACCTGCGAACCGTTGCCGAGTGGTTGTCCGCACAGGGACATCCGGTGATCTGGGAGTCGGCTGCCCGTGACGTCGAACCCCAGCTGGCACAAGGAATCCGGCACGGCTTTCGGGCGCCGACGGAACTCGCAGTGGACAACCGCGCGGTCCTCGACGCGCTGTCCCTGGACTGCGAGCGTCACGGAGTTCGATGGGCGGCGCCGGTCAACGCCCTTTCCGAGGTCCAGGGCGATGTGGTAGTGATCGCGAACGGCATCGACGCGCCGACGCTGTGGCCCGGCCTGCCGGTACGCCCGGTAAAGGGCGAGGTACTGCGCCTGCGCTGGCGAGCGGGGTGTATGCCGTTGCCGCAAAGGGTGATTCGGGCCCGGGTGCACGGTCGACAGGTGTATCTGGTTCCGCGCGCGGACGGCATTGTGGTCGGCGCCACCCAGTACGAGCACGGACGCGACACGGCGCCGGTCGTGTCGGGAGTGCGTGACCTGCTTGACGACGCTTGTGCGGTGCTGCCCGCGCTGGGTGAGTATGAGCTGGCCGAGTGTGCCGCCGGGCTACGCCCTATGACGCCCGATAATCTGCCACTCGTGCAACGGCTGGACGAACGGACCCTGGTTGCCGCAGGTCACGGCCGATCGGGATTTCTGTTGGCGCCGTGGACAGCTGAACAGATTGTGTCCGAACTTCTTCCGGTTGGAGCTCACTGATGATGGTTGTTGTGAACGAACGACAGGTCGAGGTCGATGAGCAGACCACTGTCGCCGCGCTGTTGCAGTCGCTGGGTTTCCCGGACCGGGGTGTCGCTGTGGCCCTGGGTCCGTCGGTCCTGCCTCGATCAGGCTGGGCAACAAGACTTTCGGAATTTTCTGGGCCTTCCGGCCCATTGCGATTCGAGGTGGTTACGGCGGTGCAGGGTGGTTAACAAGTTAACGATCGGCGACCGCAGCTTCGCCTCGCGGCTGATCATGGGTACCGGGGGAGCGACCAATCTGGCGGTGCTGGAAGAGGCGTTGATCGCGTCGGGCACCGAGCTGACTACGGTCGCGATGCGCCGTGTCGATGCCGAGGGCGGAACGGGATTGCTCGATCTGCTCAACCGGCTCGGCATCACGCCGCTGCCCAATACCGCGGGCTGCCGCGGCGCTGCCGAGGCGGTGCTGACCGCCCAGTTGGCCCGCGAGGCGCTGAGCACCAATTGGGTCAAGCTCGAGGTGATCGCCGACGAACGCACCCTGTTACCCGACGCGATCGAGTTAGTCAGGGCAGCAGAGCAATTGGTCGATGACGGATTCGTTGTCCTGCCCTACACCAACGACGACCCAGCGCTGGCCCGCCGGCTGGAGGACACCGGATGCGCGGCGGTGATGCCGCTGGGCTCGCCGATCGGTACCGGCCTTGGCATCACCAACCCGCACAATATCGAGATGATCGTCGCCCGGGCCGGCGTTCCAGTGGTGCTCGACGCGGGCATCGGCACCGCGAGCGACGCCGCACTGGCGATGGAGTTGGGTTGCGACGCCGTACTATTGGCCAGCGCTGTGACCCGGGCCGCCGATCCGCCCGCCATGGCCGCCGCGATGGCCGCTGCCGTCACCGCCGGCTATCTGGCGCGCCGGGCCGGCCGGATCCCGAAGCGCTTCTGGGCGCAGGCATCGAGCCCCCGCAATTGAGCCGTCGGCGACGATACGTGAGATCCGACTGATGAACCGCTATGTTGCACTGGGTAGTTCGATGGCCGCCGGCCCCGGTATCAGACCCCGCGCCGCGGGCGCGCCTAGATGGTCAGGTCGGTCGGCGCGCAACTATCCGCACCTGGTCGCGAAACGACTGAACCTCGATCGGGGCCTGAACTTTGTTGACGTCACCTTTTCCGGCGCGACCACCGCCCACCTGTTGGTCGATCAGCAGCGCGGCGCACCACCTCAGATCGCCGCGCTGGACGGCTCGGAGACTCTGGTCACGGTCACCATCGGAGGCAACGACGTCGGCTACGTTCCGCTGCTGATGGCCGCCGCGCTGCCGCATGCAGCACGGCGCCTGCCACTGCTTGGCGGCCGGATATCTGAGCTCCTGGACCGTGACGCGCGGGATCAGGCGCTGGCCGAGGTGTTCGATTCGTTGTGCGCGGTCGGGAACGCGCTGCGTCAGTGTGCTGCACACGCTCGGATTTTTTTCGTGGACTACCTGACGATGCTGCCGCCCGCGGGTGCGCCCGCTCCGCCGCTTTCCGAAGCGGACGCCGACCTGGGCCGGCACGTGGCCGCCAACCTGGAACGACTTACCGCTGACGCGGCGGCGGCAACGGGTTGCGAGGTGGTCCGTGTCGGTGCGGCGAGTCGGGACCACCACGCCTGGTCGGCCGAACCTTGGACCACCACGCCGGCGAGGTACGCGGTGCCGCTTCCGGGTCGGCCAGCGCCGCTGCACCCCGATGCCGCCGGAATGCTCGCGGTGGCGGAGTTGGTTCTAGGCCAGTTGTAGCCCGACCGTAACGGTCAGCTGTTCGTCCGCCACCACTGGTAGAGGGCGGGGACGTCGTTGTTGGTTGCACGGATGTAGCTCAATATGTTTTTGGCGTCAGTGGTCCAGATGACCTCGGCGGCGCTCTGGTACGTCCCGCACGCGACCGTTCCCGCGTTAACGGTGGCGCTGCCCTGATGCCAAGGACTCGGTGATTGGCCGCTATCTCCGCACGAGGTCAGGGTGTCGTCTTTGATGCTGGCTTTGAACGAGCCGGCTAAATCGTCGGGACCGCTGAAGAGAATGTATTTGGCCTGAGCAGGCCCGTTGGAGTCGGGGCTTTGGCCGCAAGTGAGCGCAGCCAGTTGGCCATCGGTCACGTTCTGAGCGGTGCAGTTGTTGAGGCCGTATCCCTTCGACAGCGAGGAGGCGAGGCTGTTGACATCAGCAGAGTTGCCGGTGCTGGGGTCCGCGCTCGCGGTGCCAGTACCCAAGCAGGCGAAACTGCCCATCAACGCTGCAGCCGTTGCGGCTCGCAACGTGTTGCTGAGATTAGACATCCCATTGACTCCTTACGCTCGGACCGACGGTGCGGATCGCTGACATCCGGAGTGTATTTGCTAAAAGGCATCGTAGGGCTGTCCAAGCAGTTTCGTGCCGGCCTTCCCGCACTCGGTGTCTTCGCGACCCCGCTCCGGTATCGTTGGCGGCACCGCTGTACGCGCAGCTAACTTGTCTTGACCGGAGAATCCATGACTCCACAAGCCCGCTTCATGGTGCCCCGCCTAGGGTCGGCATCGCTGAGGTTGGGTGCGCCACTGGTGGTGGCGGCGTCCACCACGCTGGTGTGCGCCGCCGTGTGGGTGGGTGATCCGACGACCCCGAACGGTCCGCTACCGGTATGCCCTACCAAGGCCCTGCTGGGTATCGACTGTCCGGGATGCGGAAGTTTGCGGATGCTGTATTCCCTCATGCATGGAAATCTGCTGGCGGCCGCCAGGTTTAACGCGCTGGGGCTGGCGGCGCTGGTGCTGTTGGTGTGGGCGTACCTGGCTTGGACCTATGGTCGCGTGGTCGGTCGACGGATCCAGAGTTGGCAACACTATCGATGGTCTGCGATGACGACGCTGTCGTTGGTGGCGGCTTGGTTTGTGCTGCGCAACATTCCGTTTCCGCCATTCAACGCGTTGTATGTCTGAGTTGACTGGTCGCGGTCTAACCTTGGCCGAGATGGTGCACAAAGCAAGGACTATCCCGGCGCTGCTCGCTGTGGTTGCTCTCACGGTATTTCTGACCGGCTGCTTCAATCGGTCGTCGCAGCAGGCCGGCAAACCTGCGGCGGCTGAGTTCGCTACCGCATTGCGTAACCGGGTAACCACCGACGCGATGATGGCGCACCTCTCGAAGCTGCAGGACATCGCCAACGCCAACAACGGTACCCGGGCGGTGGGTACGCCCGGCTATGAAGCCAGTGTCGACTATGTAGTGAACACGTTGCGCAACAGCGGCTTTGACGTGCAAACACCCGAGTTTTCGGCTCGCGTGTTTCGGGCCGACAAGGGGTCAGTGACGGTCAGTGGCAAGTCCGTGGACGGCAGTGCGGTCGAGTACAGCCTCGGCACTGGGCCGGGCGGAGTGACCGGGCCGCTCGTGGCCGCGCCCGCCGGCGACAGGCCGGGGTGCACGGCCTCCGACTACGACGGGCTGTCTGTGCAGGGCGCGGTGGTGCTGGTGGAACGCGGCAGCTGCCCGTTCAGTCAGAAGGAGGATGCCGCGGCTAAGCGTGGCGCTGTTGCGATGATCGTCGCCGACAATGTCGACGAGCAGCAGTTGAGCGGCACCCTGGGCGCAGACGCCGACGTAAAGGTCCCGGTGGTGAGCGTGACCAAGTCGATCGGCGCGCAGCTGCGCGCACAGCTGGGACTGACCACGGTCAAGCTCAGCGCTAGTACTCAGAGTTTCCGGGCGCGCAACATCATCGCGCAAACCAAGACGGGTTCGCCCACCGACGTGGTGATGGCTGGCGCGCACCTGGACAGCGTCCCCGCGGGACCAGGCATCAACGATGACGGGTCTGGAGTGGCCGCTGTGTTGGAAACTGCTGTGCAGCTGGGCAACTCACCGCAAGTGCATAGCGCGGTACGGTACGGTTTCTGGGGTGCGGAGGAACTCGGCCTGATCGGGTCGCGGAATTATGTCGAATCCCTGAACGTCGATCAGCTCAAAGACATTGCGCTGTATCTGAACTTCGACATGCTCGCGTCACCCAATCCCGGCTACTTCACCTATGACGGAGATCAATCACTGGCGTCGGACACCCGCGGCAAGCCGGTGGTACCGGAAGGCTCGGCCGGCATCGAGCGCACGCTGGTCGCTTACCTGAAAGCGGCCGGCAAGACCGCGCAGGACACCTCGTTCGACGGTCGCTCTGATTACGACGGGTTCACCCTTGCTGGTATCCCTGCGGGGGGTCTGTTCTCCGGTGCGGAGGTCAAGAAGTCCGATGAGCAGGCCAAGCTGTGGGGCGGGACGTCCAACGAACCGTTCGATCCCAACTACCATCAGAAGACCGACACGCTCGACCACATAGACCGCATCTCGCTGGGCATCAATGGCGGTGGCGTCGCGTACGCGGTCGCTTTGTATTCGCAGGACCTCAGCGGGCGAAACGGGGTGCCCGTCATAGCGGACCGCACCCGCCACGTGCTCACCAAATCATGATCCATCGGCTTGGCGGGGCGATGCTGGCTGCTGGCCGTGCTGCTGGCGGGATGCTCGTCGGCGCGGCCGGGCGCGCCCGCTACGACACCGGATCTGAGTCGTGGGTTGGCCGGGAGGGTGACCGCCGACGGGATGTTCACTCACCTGCGAGCCCTGCAAGATATCGCCAACGCCAACAAAGGCAACCGGGCAGAGGGCACGCCCGGTTACGAGGCGAGCGTCGAATACGTGGCAAAAGTGCTGCGCGATAAGGGATTCAATGTATCGACGCCGCAGTTTGACCGGTTATACGCAGTGTCAGCGGGTAACCCGGCGCTGACGGTCGCCGGCCGCAGCTATCAGGTCGACCAGGCATCGCTGCTGGTCCGGACACCGCCCGGCGGCCTGACCGGGCAGCCGGTCCGGCCCACGCAACCGGCAGGCTGCGCAACCGGCGATTACCCTGCCGCGGTTCCGAAGGGTGCGATAGCCGTCGTCGACGACAGTGGCTGCTCGGTGGTCGACAAGCAGAACAGCGCGGTGGCCAGGGGCGCCGCGGCGCTGATCGTAGTCAGTGCGCCCAACGGCAACGGAGCTCCGCCAGCGCTGTTCAACCCCGGCTACTTCAAGCAGCTGACCATGCCGGTCGCCGTCGTCAGCCCCTACGGCGGCGCGGCGCTGGCTCACGCCACCTCGCCGGTCCGCCTCGTGCTGGATGCCGAGAACATCAAGATCACATCGCGAAACGTGCTGGCGCAGACCAAGACCGGTTCATCGGACGAGGTGGTGATGGTCGGCGCGCATCTCGATAGCCCGCGCGACAGTCCGGGCATCAACGACAACGGGTCCGGGGTGGCGGCGGTGCTGGAAACGGCGCTGCAGCTTGGCCCGCTGCCGCCGGTGAACAACGCGGTGCGGTTCGTGTTCTGGGGAGCCGAAGAGGATGGGCTCAACGGCGCCATGGATTACGTCTTCGGCCTGGATCGCGATCAACTCAACGAAATCGCGATGTATCTGGACTTCACCATGCTGGGTTCACCTAATGCCGGCTTCTTCACCTACGACGGCGACCAATCGGGTCCGCCCGGGGCCGGTGTGGCATTTTCAGGATGTGCCGGAAGGTTCAGCCGGCATCGAGCGCACCCTGGCTGGCTATCTTTACCTGGCCGGGAAGCGCCCTGCCGATATGCCGTTGAACACCATGAGCGACTACCATCCGTTCATGGTCGCGGGCGTACCGATCGGCGGCATGACCACCGGTGCTTCGCAGACGAAAACCACTGTGCAAGCGCGACTTTGGGGTGGTCAGGCTGGCATCGCGTTCGATCCGAATTTCCAGAGTCCCCGCGACACGGTCGACAATATCAACCGGGAAGCGTTGGCGGTCATGGGTTCTGCAGTGGCGTTCGCGGTGGGCAGCTATGCGGAGTCGATCGGGGGTATCAATGGTGTCCCGCCGCACGACAAGCGGCATCGCACCCGGATGCGCCTGTGACGCGGGATCTAGAATGAGGTCCGTTTGGTCTGGCCGGTCGGGACGGGTTGGTTATGGATAGCCGCACGCAAAATCGACGTCGGTTGTGCAGTGATGCCTCGCGCGCGGTGATCGCGCCGCTGAGGGCGGCGATGGCCATGGCAGGAGCGGTGCTGGTGGTGGCGGGGTGCACCACGTTCGTCGACGGGCGAGCACTATCGATGCTCAACGACCCGTTCCGGGTGGGGGGCCTGCCCGCGACCAACGGTCCCAGCGGAATCCGCTCGAATGCACCAGCCCGACCGGCACGGTGGTCAACACCAACAACGGCACGATCGACAAGTTGTCGTTGTTGTCGATCAATGACATCGAGGAGTACTGGAAGGCGGTGTACAGCCAATCGCTGAAAGGCTCATTCCTTCCAGTTGGCAAATTGGTATCCTACGACTCGAATCGAGCCGAGCAGTCCGCTCGTTTGCCACAACGAGACGCTATAAACTCGTCAACGCATTTTTCACCTCGCGGTGCAACTTGATCGCCTGGGATCGCGGGGTGTTCATGGCTGTCGCGCAGAAGCTATTTCGGCGACATGTCCGTCAACGGCGTGCTGGCGCACGAGTTCGGGCACGCCCTGCAGCACGATGGCGAAACTGGTGACCAAGAAAGACCCCACCATCGTCCGCGAGCAGCAGGCCGACTGCTTCGCGGGCGTCTATCTGTATTGGGTGGCCGACGGCAAGTCGCCGCGCTTCACGCTGAGCACCGCCGACGGGCTCGACCACGTGCTCGGCGGGGCTCATCACCACCCGCGACCCGGTGATGGACGCCGACACCGAAACGACGACGAACACGGGTCGGCCCTGGATCGGGTCAGCGCCTTTCAGATGGGCTTCATCAACGGCGCCCCGGCATGCGCGGGAATCAACAAGCAGGAAATCGAGCAGCGCCGCGGCGACCTGCCGAAGACCTTGCAGGTCGATCCCAACGGGGACCCGGAGACCGGTGAGGTCCCGATCAACGAAGACACCTTGTCGACGCTGATGGAGCTGTTGGGAAAGGTCTTCTCGCCCAAGCAATCCGCCGACGTTGTCCTACACAGCCGGCCGATTGCCCCGATGCGAAGGCCAGCCCGCCGGCGTCCTACTGCCCGGCCACCAACACCATCGTGGTCGACCTGCCCGGCCTGGCGAGCGCTGGGGAAGGTCGCTGACGAAAGCGAACACACTTTGCCGCAAGGCGACGACACCGCCCTGTCGATCGTGATGTCGAGATACGCGCTGGCGGTGCAGCACGAACGCGGTCTAGCCGATGCAGAGCCCGTGGACCGCGCTGCGGACCGCGTGCCTGACCGGTGTTGCGCACCGCAAGATGGCCGAACCCATCGACACGCCCTCCGCAGAAGCACTGTCGCTGACCGCCGGTGATCTCGACGAAGCCGTCGCCGGGCTGCTCACCAACCACATGGTCGCCAGCGACGCGGACGGCACCAGCGTGCCGGCAGGTTTCACCCGGATAGCGGCGTTCCGCGGCGGCGTGGTCGGCAACATGGACGCCTGCTACTCGCGCTATCCCGGATGACTCACGCCGACACGACGGGCAGCGTAGAGCGTATTGGGGCCGATCTTCGGTTTCGTCGCGCTGGACCAGATCAAGCACACCGGTCAGGCTGGCCGCGGTATGGCAATTGCCGGAATCGTCATTGGCGCAGTCGCATTGGCAGCCTGGATAGGCTGGTTGATCTTGGTGTTTGCACTCGAGGTTAGTGACCCATCGATGGATTCCAATGCCCTGGCTATGCCTTTACTGCGGCGTAAGAGCCTGGCGCTCAACCTATCTCAGCGAGCCTGGGTATCAGTTCATCGCCGAGGCGGCGGATGAAGCCCACGGGGTCGGGGTTGCCGGGGAACGGCCCGGCGTTGATCATTTCGATGCCCAGCTTGGCGTATCTGCTCTGCGGTCTTCAGATATCCGTCGATGTCCTCGAACGGGTCATCACGAAAAGGCCGACCGTCTTGCGGATTTCGCCGGGATCTCTGCCCACCGTGTCGCAGTGGCGGTTCAGCACCTCGATCTTGTGTTTGAGCCCGTCGACTTCGTTCACCGTGCTGTTCCAGATGTCGGCGTACTGGGCGACCAGTCGTAGTGTCTTCTTCTCGCCGTCGCCGCCGATCAGAACCGGCGGCCGCCGAATCGGTTGCGGCACACAGATTGTCTCGGCCAGCTGATAGTGCTTGCCGTTGTACGGCCCGTTGTCGTCGCTCCACATCTGCCGGCAGATCTGCAGCGTCTCTTCGAGCATCTCGAAGCGCTGGCTCACCGGCGGATACGGAATGCCCAAGGCGGCATGCTCGCGGTCGTACCAGGCCGCGCCGAGCCCAACATCGACCGGCCCTGCGACAGTACGTCGAGCGTGGTGACCGCTTTGGCCAGCACTCCCGGATAGCGATAGGTGACCCCGGTGACCAGCAAGCTAAGGTCGATCGTCGGCGTCTGCCCGGCCAGGAAACCCAATGACGTGTAGCCCTCGAGGAACGGATCCTCCGCGTGTCCAACTTTTTCCATCTGGAAGAAATGGTCGGCCAGGGTGAACAGCGTCGCACCGCCCTGCTCGGCGGCTTTGGCCGCGTCGGCCAGTGTGGGGCCCAGCTTCGCGGCGTCGCCGGGCAGAAAGTCGATAAAGTGCACTCCTAATTCCATTGCAATCACAGCCCTTTCATCAGCCTTCGGTCAATCTTTCGAGCAGGGACAGCGCGTCAAGGATGATGCGACGCTCGGATTCGGAGTAGCGCTCCTGGATTGCGCGTGCCAGCCACTCCTCACGCACCTGACGATCGCTCTCGGCGCGTTGCCGGCCCGCCTCGGTCAACGAGACCACTTGGCGCCGACCATCTTCGGGGTCGGGCGTGCGCTCGATGAGCCCGCGTTGATCCAGGGCGGCCACTATGGTGGCCATCGATTGTGGACGGATCCGCTCGGCACCGGCCAATGCGCTGGCCGATGAGGCCCCTTCTTTCCAGAGCCGGGTGAGCACCGCCGTCTGCGACGGCGTCAGATCACCCTCGATCGCAAGACTCCTCAACCGACGTCGCAGCCGGCTGAACACCACCCGCAGCTCGCGGGCGGCCGCTGCGGCGGATTCGCCGATGCCGTCCATGCCACCAACCTAAACTAAACAGTTAAAACTGTCCAGGTATAACTGTCTAAAGTGGCCCGAGGTGAGGTGATGCAGCTTCGTTATCCCACCAATCGGCACGGAGAATTCCGGGACGACGAACAATCGGCGACAATAGCCACGTGCTTACGGCGGCGGGTGTTGACGGAGACCTGCCCCAGGTTCTCGCCGACATCGTGACCGACCGCCTCGACAAGCCGCGCGCACGTGGCTGGATTCACCTGGTTTCGGCCGCCGCCGGGGTGGTGGCCGGTGCGGCGTTGGTGTCGGTTGCGGCAATCAAGTCGTCCCCGATGGCCGGTTGGGCCACTCTGATTTATGCCACCACGATCGTCGGCATGTTCAGCATCAGTGCTGTCTACCACCGGGTGCAGTGGCGCTCCCGCGACGCCGAGAAGTGGATGAAGCGTGTCGATCACTCGATGATTTTCGTCTTCATCGCCGGCTGCTATACCCCTATCGCGCTATTGGCCATGCCGCCCCGGATCGGGATGCAGGTCCTGATGATTGTGTACGCAGGCGCAGTCGCTGGCGTGACCCTCAAGATGCTGTGGCCGTCGGCGCCCCGTCGGGTCGGAGTGCCGCTTTACCTATTACTCGGTTACGTGGCGATTTGGTTCGCCAGGACACTGCTCGAGGGTGCAGGGCTGGTTGCGCTGGTCTTACTCGTGGTCGGCGCCGTGCTCTACAACGTTGGTGCCATTCTTTACGGTTTCAGTTGGCCCAACCCTTGGCCGCGGACGTTCGGTTATCACGAGTTCTTTCATGTGTTGACCGTGGCAGCCGCTGCCTGCCACTACGTCGCCATCTGGATTATCGTGCGATAAGTCTCCGGACCGATCGGGTCAGCGCAGCAGCCCCAGGGCCGCATCGACCGCCAAGGCGGGCACATCGAGGCTCTTTGAGATCAAGTCGTGTCGCGCACCGGTGATCTCGACCACCATAGTCGGTGCTGCGATGAGCGCTGCGGCCTTACGCACCTCTGCCGGCGTGCCGAACGGATCCGACGTTCCGTGGGTGAAGACGGTGGGCACGGTGATGTCCGGCAGGTGCTCGGTACGGGCGCGCTCCGGCTTGCCAGGTGGATGCACCGGATAGGAAAACAGCGTCAGCACGCCTGGATGCGCTTCGTCGGCTGCCACCACCATGGAGGTCTGCCGACCGCCGTAGGAATGCCCACCGGCGATCAGCGGGCCGTCGGCAAGGTCGCGGCACAGCGTGATCGCCTCGACGATTCCGGCCCGGTCGGCGGCCGCCGAACCGGACGGCGGACCCTTGGGCCGGCGCCGACGAAAGGGCAGGTTGTAGCGCACGGCCAGCCAGCCACGCCGTGCCCATTCGTCGCAAACCTGTTGCAACAAAGCGGATTCACGACTTCCTCCGGCGCCGTGGGTCAACGCGACGATCCCTTGTGGAGGGCCGTCAGGTTCGTGCGCGACGCCGGCGATCTGATCGAGGTTCATGCGCCCGCTGACGATGCGGTCCGGAACGGACTGAGGTGGGGGCACCACCCGCTTGCGGGGGAGAAGCGGGCAATCATGAAAGCCGGAACAAGGGGGACACGGGACCGTGGCCGCCGCCAAGTGGATAGGCGGCGCGCAGACATTCGGTGACCCAGTTTTTCCCGAAGCCGACCGCGTCCGGCACAGCGAACCCGTGCGCCAGCGCGCAGGCCACCGCGGCCGCCAGGGTGTCACCGCCGCCGTGGTCGTTGCCGGTGGGCACCCGCTGTGCGTCGAATTCGTAGAACTCAACGCCTTGCGCGGGACCACCGTAGAGTAGGTCGCAACTGCGTTCGGACGACCGCAGGTGTCCACCCTTGACCAGCACCCACCTTGGGCCCAGCGCATGTAGGGCCTTGGCCGCCGCGCGCTGCGATGTTGAATCGGTGACTTCGATGTCTACCAACAGCCGCACCTCGTCGAGGTTCGGTGTCACCAGCGTGGCCAACGGGAAGAGTTGTTCGCGAAGTGAATCCAGGGCGATTCGCGGCAGTAGCGCGTCTCCGTGCATGGATGCGCACACCGGGTCGACGACGAGCGGAACCGTCAGTTCGAGCCGGCGCCAGGTCGCGGCCACCGCGGAGATGATGCTCGATGACGCCAGCATCCCGGTCTTGGCGGCCTGGATCCCGATATCGGTCACCACGGCTTCGATCTGACCGGCGACGACGTCGTCGGGTACTTCATGAAAGCCCTTGACTCCCAATGTGTTCTGCACGGTAACGGCGGTTACGGCCACGCACGCGTGCACGCCCAGCAGCGCAATGGTGCGCATATCGGCCTGGATTCCCGCGCCGCCGCCGGAGTCCGATCCGGCGATGGACAGCACTCGAAGCGGTGTGCTGCCCGGCAGCGCCAGCGGCAGGTAACTCACTGCGTGAGAGGGAGATACACCCGGTTGCCGTGCTCGGCGAACTCGGCCGACTTCTCCGCCATACCCTCCTGCAGCGCCGCCTCGATGGCTTCCTCGGTGTCGAGTCCGTGTTCCGCGGCGTACGCCCGCACGTCCGCGGTGATGCGCATCGAGCAGAATTTGGGTCCACACATCGAGCAGAAGTGCGCGGTCTTGGCGGGCTCGGCCGGCAGGGTCTCGTCGTGGTACTCGCGCGCGGTATCGGGATCCAGCGACAGCGCGAACTGGTCGTGCCAGCGGAATTCGAAACGCGCGGTCGACAGTGCGTTGTCACGGTCCTGCGCCCCGGGATGGCCCTTGGCCAGATCGCCTGCATGCGCGGCGATCTTGTAAGCGATCACGCCGTCCTTGACATCCTTGCGGTCCGGCAATCCCAGGTGTTCCTTCGGGGTGACGTAACACAGCATCGCGGTGCCGGCCTGCGCAATGATGGCCGCCCCGATCGCCGATGTGATGTGGTCATAGGCCGGCGCGATGTCGGTGGTCAGCGGGCCCAGTGTGTAGAACGGAGCCTCCTCGCACCATTCCTCTTCGAGCCGTACGTTCTCGACGATCTTGTGCATGGGCACGTGTCCCGGGCCCTCGATCATCACTTGCACGCCATGGGCTTTCGCGATCTTGGTGAGCTCGCCCAGGGTGCGCAGCTCGGCGAACTGCGCCGCGTCGTTCGCGTCGGCAATCGAACCCGGCCGCAGCCCGTCGCCGAGTGAGAACGTGACGTCGTAGCGCGCCAGAATGTCGCACAGTTCCTCGAAGTTGGTGTATAGGAACGACTCCCGATGATGCGCCAGGCACCAGGCCGCCATGATCGACCCGCCGCGGCTGACGATGCCGGTGACCCGCTTCGCGGTCAGCGGCACATATCGCAGCAACACTCCGGCGTGCACGGTCATGTAGTCCACGCCCTGCTCGCACTGCTCGAGCACGGTCTCCCGGTAGATCTCCCAGGTCAGCTCGGTCGGATCGCCGTTGACCTTCTCCAGTGCCTGGTAGATCGGCACGGTGCCGACCGGCACCGGCGAATTTCGCAAGATCCACTCGCGGGTTTCGTGGATGTTCTTGCCGGTGGACAAGTCCATGACGTTGTCGGCACCCCAGCGGGTGGCCCACACCATCTTGTCGACCTCCTCGGCGATCGAAGACGTCACCGCGGAGTTGCCGATGTTGGCGTTGACCTTCACCTTGAATGCCTTGCCGATGATCATCGGCTCGCTCTCGGGGTGGTTGTGGTTGGCCGGGATGACCGCGCGTCCACGGGCGACCTCGTCGCGCACCAGCTCGGCGGGCATGCCCTCGCGGGCGGCGATGAACGCCATCTCGGCGGTGATCTCACCGGCGCGGGCACGCTGCAGCTGTGTGCCGCGATCGCGGACCACGCCGGGCCGTGCCGGCAGGCCTGCCACCAGGTCGATCACGGCATCCGAATCGGTGTAGGGCCCGGAGGTGTCGTAGAGGTCGAAGTGATCTCCGTTGGACAGGTTCACCCGGCGGAACGGGACCCGGAGAGGGGCGCCCCCGCCCGGGGACTCTATTTCACGATAAGCCTTGCAGCTGCCCGCGATGGGTCCGGTGGTCACGGCTGGCTCGACGGTAACGGTCATTTTTTCCCATCTCCCTACGCCGGCATTACCCGGTCAGGTTCGTACGGTCGACGGCCCCAAGCCGTCCTCTCAGCGCACTCGGCGTGCGCTCCCGCGTCTTATGGAGTTAATTCACGTGACGTTACCCCTATTCCGGTCCCGTGGGTTAGGGGTACCCGCGTCGCCCGGCACCGGGACAGGGGGCGGCGCGCTAGACCTCTTCCATCGCCTCGCCGAGCTCCTCGAGCAGCCGATTGTGGTGGTTGGCTGCCATCAGGTGTCCGGCGGCGATGACTACGGCAACCGGCCAATCGATGAGTTCGAACGCGGCCAAAGCGGCCAGACCGCCGTAGTAGGCCAATTGCTCGGGCCGCGGAATCTCGACCTGTCCCACCATGGGAAGGTTTATGACGAAGGTTTCACCTTCGCGAACCTTCTCCACAGCCTCGGCCTGGGACGTTGCCCCGCGAGATTTCTTTTCCGCCATCATTTGCCTTTCAGTAACGAAGGGTTTGCCACAGCGCCCAGTTGTACGGTCACCGTCGGACTTATGTCGACGACCAACTCGCTGGCCGATCCGATAATTTCGCCGATCGCTCGTGTGCTGAGCGTGCCGTTGGTGGAACTCTATGCGCTGTTGTGGCGTGTCGGGGTTGTGCAGATTGTGGCGGCAGATCGGAAATCGCCCCACGCGGCAAGGATCGCGTAGCGATGGGCGCTGGTAACTGAGGCTGGCCGACCTTCATACCGGGATCGGAATGCTCAGGGGCCGAAATCAACGCGAACCGCGTACTTGTCAGTTGGTGCTGCGCAACGCGGTGGTGCCCGCCCGGCGGCCGCCCGCCTTCTTGGCTGCTGGTCTACCAGCGGCTTTCCGTGCCGGAGCCTTTTCCGGTGCCGGCTCTGTGGGTACCGGCTTGAGAGTCGCTTTCGGCGCCGAGGCCTCGGAATTCTGGGTCAGCCTGCGCAGTAACAACGCGCCGCCCCCGACGGCCAACAGCACTGGCCACTCGACCAGGCCGGCGACGCCGAGCGCGCCGAGGGCCAACGCGGCCGCCGGCGTCGAATGACTGCCCGAGCTGATTCCGCGCTTAACGCCCTCTGCGGCTCCGGTTACACCGCCGACAACTCCATTCACCGCCGCGCCGCCCACGGCGCCCGCAGTCGCGGTGGCAGCACCCGCGGCGCGATTCACCGTTTTCCCCGCGTTTCGGACTGCCCCTGCGACGACACTCATGATGACTCCCTGGCTTTCGGTCGCTCTCGCTGCAACCGCGTTGTCAACATGTATACCCGTTAAATGCGAAGTTAACAGCAGCAACGAAATGGCTCACAGCATGTAATGAGCAAATGCTGCCACGTTACAAACGCGCAGACAACGCGCAGTCCGGAATTTCCGTCATTTCCCGGCGACGTTGGCGCTGGGCGGTCCGCCGCGCGGGTGAATTACTTTTGCCTCACATCGACTACAACCGGTGCATGATCACTGGGGGCCTTGCCCTTGCGCTCGTCGCGGACGATCTGTGCGCTGGTGACGCGGGCGGCCACTGCAGGTGACGCGAGGATGAAGTCGATGCGCATACCCTGCTTCTTGGGAAACCGCAGCTGGGTGTAATCCCAGTAGGTATAGACCCCGGGTCCCGGGGTGAAAGGCCGTACCACATCTGTGAATTGCGCGTCGACTATGGCGTTGAATGCTTTGCGCTCCGGCACGGACACGTGCGTGCAGCCAGCGAAGAATTCGGTGCTCCAGACGTCTTCGTCGGTCGGGGCGATGTTCCAATCACCGACCAGCGCGATCGGGGCGGTGGGATCGTCGCGCAGCCAGCCGGCAGCCATATCATGCAGCGCGGCAAGCCAATTCAACTTGTAAGTATAATGCGGATCGTCCAGCGTGCGCCCGTTGGGCACATACAGGCTCCAGACCCGCAGGCCGCCGCAGGTAGCGCCCACGGCGCGGGCTTCCGCAGTGGCGGCCAGCTCGGGCTTGCTGCTCCAGTGGGGTTGGCCGTCAAAGCCGATCTGCACATCATCGAGGCCGACTCGGGAGGCGATCGCCACGCCGTTCCACTGATTGAAGCCGACGTGCGCGACCTCGTAGCCGAGTTCGAGGAACGGCAGTGCGGGGAACTGGCTGTCGGAGCACTTGGTCTCCTGCATCGCCAGCACGTCGACTTCGCCGCGGGCGAGCCAGTCCAGAACGCGGTCCAGGCGGGTGCGGATGGAATTCACGTTCCAGGTGGCTAACCGCAGGGTGCCGTCGGGCATGGTTAGACGGTAGCCCAGCCGCCCAGCTGGGCTGGGAAGTAGCGGCTGCGATGGTGCATTCGGAAACCCAAGTACCGGGCCACTGCGGTTGTGCCGGAGTCGTGGTTCTCAACTCGCAGGTAGCCGCGGGTCGCGCCGCGACGCGCACCCCAGGCCAACAGGGCTTCGCACAGTCGGCGTTCCGCCGCGTCATCGACTGCGCGCAGTACCGAAAGACCGACCCAACGCGTGCCGTCCGGTGCGTCGGTCACCGCCGCACGGGCGACCGCCGCACCTGGTTGGGCGCCGAATATCAGCTCGCCGTCGATGACGGCGGCGAACGTCACGCTGGCGTGACGTTGGTTGTCGAGCGGCGCGTTGGCGTGACCCCCGGGGAGCTGTCGGGTGCCATCACGTCGCGGACCAATACGTGCTCCTCGCGTTCGGCGGCCAGGCCGGCCGGCAGCCGCAGTAATCGCTCGGGGATGGCCAGTCGTGGCGTCAGGTTGCGGCGGGTGTACCAGGTGACAATCGAGGGGATCGTGTCAGCGCTGGCCGAAATATCCAGCGGTACTGCCGAATTGGTGGCCAAGGTGGCCCCGCCCCCGGCTCGCAGCAGCCAACCGTCCAGCCAGGTATGTTCGGCGGCCGGCCACGCTGCGGCGGCGGCGTGCTCGAGCGCCCTGATCTGCCGAGGTGCGCACGGGTGCATCGGTCAACACCCGCAGCGCCACCACATCGGCGGGTGCGAACTCGGCGACTGCGCCCGTTTTCGTCCGCACCCGCACTGTCGGAGCGACCGCCAACAGGTGGCCCACCGCATCGGTCAGCGGCGGGACGGATCCGGTGGGCCGTCGATAACGAACCGTCACCCGCGTTCCGACGGCCGGCCACGAGACCATCAGTTGCCGAACGGGTCCGGCACCTCGCCGGGCATCCAGGACAGTCCGGGAACGCCCCAGTCGTGGGACTTGACGGCCCGTTTGGCGGCGCGGGCGTGCCGGCCGATGAGGCGGTCCAGGTAGAGGAATCCATCCAAATGTCCGGTTTCGTGTTGCAGCATTCGGGCGAACAGGCCGGTGCCCTCGATTGTGACCGGACTGCCGTCGGCGTCGAGTCCGGTCACCCGTGCCCACGTCGCCCGCCCGGTGGGGAAAGACTCGCCGGGAACCGACAAGCATCCTTCGTCGTCGTCACCCGGGTCGGGCATGGTCTCGGGAATCTCAGAAGTTTCCAAGATCGGATTGATGACCACCCCGCGACGGCGTTCGGTCATTCCGCGATCGTCGGCGCAGTCGTAGACGAACAGTCGTAGTCCGTACCCGATCTGGTTGGCAGCCAGACCGACCCCGTGCGCGGCGTCCATGGTGTCGTACATGGAGGCGATCAATTCGGCCAGATCCGCCGGCAGTGAACCGTCGGAGTCGACCGACACCGCCGCCGTAGGGGTGTGCAAGACCGGGTCTCCCACGATGCGAATGGGTAGGACTGCCATGGTCGGCTAGCTTAAGCCCGCCGACGATGCGGGCCGGAGGGCCCGAGGAGGAGGGGGGCAATCTGGTTAAGCCCGCCGACGATGCGGGCCGGAAGGGCCCGAGGAGGAGGGACCTCCCAGCCGCTCAGCGGCGAGGGGCGAGGGGGCAATCTAGGCCAATCCGCCGACTCGCGGGTCTGGGTTCCGGCTTGACACTTCCCGGCGTGGTTCAATATTCGCCGAAACATGCCTCTATATAAGTCAAGTCATTGGAGCAATTCG
This sequence comes from uncultured Actinomycetota bacterium, assembly GCA_963762625.1. Taxonomy (GTDB): domain Bacteria; phylum Actinomycetota; class Actinomycetes; order Mycobacteriales; family Mycobacteriaceae; genus Mycobacterium. The sequence continues at coordinate 591,749 of CAVXLB010000003.1, read as the reverse complement.
AGAATCCGCCGGAAGGGTCCAGGGGAAGCGATATGGACAGCGCCATGGCGCGGGCAAATCGATCGGGGGACGACTCTGAAATCGCCGATGGGCTTACTCGCCGCGAACACGACATTCTGGCATTCGAACGACAGTGGTGGAAATTTGCCGGTGTTAAGGAAGAAGCCATCAAAGAGTTGTTCTCGATGTCGGCGACGCGTTACTACCAGGTTCTCAACGCGTTAGTCGATCGGCCCGAGGCGCTTGCCGCGGACCCGATGCTGGTGAAACGGCTGCGACGGCTGCGTGCCAGCCGTCAGAAGGCACGCGCGGCGCGGCGCCTTGGCTTCGAGGTGACCTGACCCCCGGCCCGGCTATGCAAGTGGCTTTGCAGGTTCTGGCGCCTTCCTGGATACAGTGGGCTCGATGAATGAGCGCGTCCCCGACTCCACGGGGCTTCCCCTGCGGGCCATGGTGATGGTGCTGTTGTTCCTCGGCGTCATATTCCTGCTGCTCGGGTGGCAGGCCATAGGTTCTTCCGGGAACTCCGACGATGATTCGGCGTCGCCGGTGTCCACCAGTGTGACCACCTCTAGCGGCGCTACCTCGACGCCTTCGTCGACGAGCGTCAAGCCCGAAGCCAACCAGGCAGAGGTGCGCGTTTACAACATCTCGCCGACGTCCGGCGTCGCTGCTCGCACCAAGGACCAGCTGATTGCCGCCGGCTTCAAAGTCACCGCCGCCGACAATTTGTCGGTGCCCGAAGTCACGGCCACCACGGTGTACTACACCGATGCTGAGGGCGAGAAGGCTACCGCGGACGCGGTGGGCGAAAAGTTGGGAGCACAGGTCGAACCGCGGATCGACGCGATCAAGCAGCCAGCCGGCCGGGGTCATCGTCTTGGCAGTGGGCTGAGTCCCGGGTCGAAAGGTTAGGCTCTCGCTATGCCTAAGCCCGCCGCTCACCGGAATGTCGCTGCCGCCACCATGTCCGCACTGCCCCCAGTGCTTATGGCCACTTGCGTAGCGCTGCTGAGCGCGTGCTCGTCGCCCCAACATGCATCGACAGTCCCGGGTACCACGCCGGCTGTTCTGGACCGGTGCGCCCGCGCCGTCGGCAACCTCGGGCGCCGAGGGCGGGGTGCCCGCGGGGCAGAGCGTGACCGCTCGTTTGAAGGCGCCCGATGGCACTCAGGTCGCGACCGCGAAGTTCGATTTCAGCAACGGTTACGCCACCATCACGATCGCGACGACCGGCGTCGGTGTGCTCGCGCCTGGCTTTCACGGAGTCCATATCCACAAGGTGGGCAGGTGTGAACCCAACTCCGTAGCCCCGACCGGTGGCGCGCCGGGCGATTTCCTATCCGCCGGTGGGCATTTCCAGGTCGCCGGGGCATTCCGCCGGGCCCGAAAGTGGTTACCTGACCTCCCTGCAGGTGCGCAGGGACGGCGTCGGGATGCTGGTGACCACCACTGACGCCTTCACGATGGACGACCTGCTGGCTGGCGAGAAGACCGCGATCATCATTCATGCCGGTGCCGACAATTTCATGAACATCCCGCCGGAGCGCTACAACCAGGTCGCGGGCGGCGCTCCCGGTCCCGACGAGATGACGATGACCACTGGTGACGCCGGCAAGCGGGTGGCGTGCGGTGTCATCGGTGCCGGCTAGCTTTCCGGCCAACAGGGCGAGCGCCCGCATCGATTTCGCCCGGTCTCCGCGACCGACCATCGGAGTCGAGTGGGAGTTCGCGCTCGTCGACGCGCAGAGTCGCGACCTGACCAATGAAGCCACTGCGGTCATCGCCGAGATCGGCGAGAACCCGCGAGTGCACAAAGAGATGCTGCGCAACACCGTCGAAGTGGTCACCGGGATCTGCCGAAACGCCGGTGAGGCAATGGAGGATCTCCGCGAAACGTTGGGGCCGGCCCGGCGGATCGTCCGGGACCGCGGCATGGAGCTGTTCTGCGCGGGCACGCACCCGTTCGCGCAGTGGTCTTCCCAGAAGCTCACTGACGGTCCGCGCTACGCCGAGCTGATCAAGCGCACCCAGTGGTGGGGTCGACAGATGTTGATCTGGGGGGTGCATGTCCACATTGGGATCTCCTCGGCGCACAAGGTGATGCCGATCATCTCGTCGTTGCTGCAGTATTACCCGCACCTGTTGGCGCTGTCGGCCTCGTCACCGTGGTGGGGTGGCGAGGACACCGGATACGCCAGCAATCGCGCGATGATGTTTCAGCAGCTGCCCACCGCCGGGCTGCCGTTCCACTTCCAGACCTGGGCGGAGTTCGAAGGCTTCGTCTACGACCAGAAGAAGACCGGCATCATCGACCACGTCAACGAAGTACGTTGGGACATAAGGCCATCACCGCATCTGGGAACTCTCGAGGTGCGGATCTTCGACGGCGTTTCCAACCTGCGTGAGCTGGGCGCGCTGGTCGCCTTGACGCACTGCCTGGTGGTTGACTTGGATCGCAGGCTGGATGCCGACGAGTCGTTGCCGACGATGCCGCCCTGGCATGTCCAAGAGAACAAATGGCGTGCCGCCCGCTACGGTCTGGATGCGGTGATCATTTTGGACGCCGACAGCAATGAGCGGTTGGTCACCGACGATCTCGTCGACGTGCTGACCCGGCTGGAGCCGGTCGCGACGTCGCTGGGTTGTACTGACGAGCTGGCTGCGGTGGCCGACATCTGGCGCCGGGGTGCCTCATATCAGCGGCAGCGCCGCGTCGCTGAAGAGCACGACGGTGATCTGCGGGCGGTCGTCGACGCGCTCGTGGGCGAGCTCGACATCTAGGTTGGAGTCATGGCCGGTCCCGAAACCGTTGAATGGGCGATGTTCCCACTGGAGACGGCGATGCTGCCCAACCAAGACCTTCCGCTGCGGATCTTCGAGCCCCGCTACGGCGCGCTGGTGCGACATTGCCTCGACAGCGGCGAACCGTTCGGCGTGGTGCTGATCGCCCGCGGCCGCGAGGTCGGCGGCGGTGATTTGCGGAGTGACGTCGGCGTCCTGGCCAGGATCACCGAATGCGTCGATCAGGCGCTCGGGTCGATACTCACTGCGCTGCCGGACCGGCGAACGGATCCGGGTGTGCGAGTGGTTGCCCGATGACCCCTATCCGCGGGCGGCGGTGCAGATCTGGCCCGACGAGCCGGCGGATCCGGTGACCCGGGCCCAGCTCCTCGAGATCGAAGACCGGGTGATGGCCTTGTTCGAGCGGATCGCCGAGGCCCGCGGAGTCGAGCTGCCAGACCGCGACGTGGTGCTGGGCTATGACGAAGGCCAAACCGATGGCGAAGCTGGGGCAGACGAAGCTCTGTTTATCTTGGCGTCTCGCCTCCCGATCGGAACCGCCGACCGCTACAGCGTGCTGTCGGCGCCTTCGGCCGCCGATCGACTGGCAGCGCTCAGCGAGGCGGTCGACGCGGTTGCCGAAATGGTCGAGTTCCAGTTGTCTGAATAGGGCATATCGGTGGCACTACGGAGCTTTGGCGAACGCGCGTAACGACTCCAGCTGAAGAGGATCCAGCGAGGGGCGCACGGTCTTGCGGGCCGCTTCGAGATCCGCGGCGGTCACGTCGGCGGCATCGATGGAACGCCGCATCGCAGTGAGCGCGGCCTCCCGCAGCAGCGCCACACAGTCGGCGGCGCTGTAGTCGTCGAGTTCGGCGGCCACCTCGTCCAGATTGACGTCTGCGCTCAGCGGAATCGATTTCCCGGCTGTGCGCAGGATTTCGCGGCGCGCCGCAGCGTCGGGCGGTTCGACGAACACCAGCCGCTCCAGCCGGCCCGGACGCAGCAGTGCCGGGTCGATCAGATCGGGCCGGTTGGTCGCCCCGAGCACCACGACGTCACGGAGCGGGTCGATCCCGTCGAGCTCGGTCAGCAGCGCGGCCACCACGCGATCAGTCACACCCGAGTCGAAGCTCTGGCCGCGCCGGGGCGCCAACGCGTCGACCTCGTCGAGGAACACCAGCGACGGAGCGGAATCACGGGCCCGCCGGAAGAGCTCGCGGACCGCCTTCTCCGAGGATCCCACCCACTTGTCCATCAGTTCAGAACCTTTGACGGCATGCACGCTCAGTTGCCCGGTGCTGGCCAACGCGCGAACCAGGAATGTCTTGCCGCAGCCGGGTGGGCCGTAGAGCAGCACCCCGCGCGGGGGATCGACGCCCAACCGCGCGAAGGTGTCGGGGTGCTGCAACGGCCACAGCACCGCTTCGGTGAGGGCCTGCTTGGCCTCGGCCATGTCGCCAACATCGTTGAGCGTGAGGTTGCCGACGGTCAGTTCCTCGCTGGCCGAACGGGACAGCGGGCGGATGACGGACAGCGCGCCGACGAGATCGTCCTGGTTCAGCTTCGGCGGTTGGCCGTCGGAGCTGGCCCGCGACGCGGCCCGCAGCGCTGCCTCACGTATCAGCGCGGCAAGATCGGCGGCAACGAAACCCGGCGTGCGGCTGGAAATCTCGTCAAGATTGAGCTCGCCGACGGGCACCGCCTTCAGCAGTGTTTCCAGCAGCGCTTTGCGGGTGGCGGCGTCGGGCAGCGGCAGGCCCAGCTCCCGGTCACACAGCTCTGGGGCGCGCAGTCGTGGATCAAGCTGGTCGGGTCGCGCGGAGGTGACGATCAACGCGACTCCGTCGGTGGCCACCGCGGTGCGCAGCTCGGCCAGGACCAACGCGGCCACCGGCTCCGGGGTTGTCGGCAACAGCGCGTCGATATCGGTGATGAGCAGCACGCCGCCGCCTTGTCCGGCACTGCGAACCGCCGTCACCGCCGAGGCGACGGTTTTGAGCCGGTCTTCAGCGGCGAGCGCGCCGACTTCCGGGCCGTCTAGTTCCACCAGCCTGCGGCCGGCGCACACCGCGCGCACCATCGTCGTCTTGCCGACGCCGGCCGGACCCGACACCAACACACCCAGGTTGGCTTCGGCGCCCAACGTCTTCAGTAGGTGCGGCTCGTCGAGTGCAAGCTTGAGCCATTCGGTCAGCTTGCCGGCCTGCACCTGGGACCCTTTGAGGTCGCCGACCTGAATCTTCGGGGTTCGACACGCCGATCGGTTCGTGCGTGGTGGTTTCGGCCCCGGCGCCGACGGCACGGCGGTGCCCCAGCTGACCAACGAGTTCGGCTGCACGCTGACCGGCCCCTCGGGGTCGACACCGGTGACGGTCAGCAGCTCGGAGGTCCAGCTGATCCCGACTGCGGACGCCAGTGCGCGGCTCGCGGCTGACGTCGATGTGCCGGGGCCTAGATCGCGGGGCAGCAGCGACACCGCATCGCCTACGGTCATCACCTTGCCGAGCAGGGCCTGCCGTAGGGTGCCGGACGAAATCGACTGGGTGGCCAACGACGACCCGCTCAGTGTCACCGACCGCGCGCCGTAAACCGTGACTGCGCTGACGATCACCGGGGTGCCCTCGCGTAGGCCGGCGTTCGACAGCGTCACGTCATCGAGCAACACAGTCCCAACCGGGATGTCCCGGTCCGCCAGGCTCGCCACCGCCGCCGTGGTCCGCGACCCAGTCAGCGACACCGCATCCCACTCCCGAATGCCGAGGGCGGCAACGGCATTGGGGTGCAACCGGATGACGCCGCGGCGGGAGTCGACGGGCGAGGTGGTCAGCCGGGCGGTCAGCGTAAGCCTCCCATCATCTGATCCAGGGCGGCTCACGGCAGTCGGCCGCCTGGCTTGCGCAGCCCCAACCGTGCGGTCGAGCGTCCGCCCGGTCTCCCCCGCCCGAGCCGCGGTATCGGCCGACGGTTGGGCTGTGCCCGGCGGGTCGCGCGCCGCACGGCGCGGCGCTGCCGGGGTTTCTCGTCCCACATCTCGGGGTGCTGGGCGAGCCAACGCTGGTTGCGCACAGCGAACGGGACGTGGCACAGGTAGGCGACGATGATCACCCAAATCAAGATGTAGGGAACTGTCACTGCCGCCGCCGCGCAGATCGCCAGCACTGCCAGCAATGGCGCCGCCCAGTTCGGTGGCACGGCCAATGCGTGCATCTTGCGCATCGGGATCTTGCTGACCATCAGGATCGACGTCCCCGTGATCCAGATGCACTGGAACGCCGTCGAGGACCACCAGCCGTCGTGGTGGAACTGCAATTTGAGACCGATGAGTCCGATCATCGAGATCGCGCCCGCAGGCGCGGGCATCCCGACGAAGTATTCGTGCGTGTAGGCGGGCTGGGTTCCGTCGTCCTGCAGGGCGTTGAACCTAGCCAGGCGCAACACCACGCACACCGCGTAAAGCAGCACCACCACCCAACCAGCCGACGACTTCGGCAGCAGCGTCGCGTAGACGACGATCGCGGGCGTGACGCCGAAGTTCACCGCGTCGGCCAGCGAGTCGATTTCTGCGCCCATCGCGGACTGGGCGTCCAGCATGCGGGCCACCCGACCGTCCAGTCCGTCCAGGATGGCAGCGGCGGCGATGAGCGCCATCGCGGGAACCGGCTGGTGCTCGAGGGCGAATTTGATCGAGGTCAACCCCGCGCAGATGGACAGCACCGTCATCGCGCTGGGCAAAATCTGCAGGTTGACCGCCGGCCTGTTCCGGGGCTTGTTGATCATGGCAGGTCGGCCAGCACCGTCTCGCCGGCGACCGCGCGCTGGCCAACTTTGACGATCGGCTCCGCTCCCACCGGCAAGTAGGTGTCGAGCCGGGACCCGAACCGGATCAGCCCGTAGGTGTCACCAATCGACAGCTTGTCTCCGACATGCACGTCGCACACGATGCGGCGCGCCAAGAGTCCTGCGATCTGCACGGCCACCACGTCGGCGCCTTCAGCGCCGTGGTCGGTCCGGATCCGCACACTGGTGCGCTCGTTGTCGGCGCTCGCTTCGGGTAGATCGGCCGACGCGAAGCTGCCGGGGCGGTGTTGCACGGCGATCACCTCACCGCTCACCGGGGCGCGTTGCACGTGCGCGTCCAACAGACTGAGGAAGATACTGACCCGCGGCAATGGCACGTCGCCCATGCTCAACTCGGCGGGCGGAGCTGCCGAGTCGATCACACAGATCATGCCGTCTGCCGGCGCGACGATGGCGCCGGGGCGGGTTGGTGGCACCCGCGGGGGGTGACGGAAGAACCCGGCGCAGGCCCCGGCCGCCAGCAGACCTGCGCGGCGCAGCCACCGGTAGTTGCGCCCGGTGACGGCCTGGCCCAATACTGCGGCCGAGGCTATGGCCAGACCGGCCGAGATGAACGGGCGCCCGGCGGGGTGCACCGGCGGAACGGTGGAACGCACCAACCCCAGTAGGTGCTGCGGGTCCGCGGGCGGGGGGCGTCTTGCCACGCGGTCATCTTACGGAGCCGTGGCGAGCGGCGTGCCAGGGTTGATCGGAGAAGGAACCCGGGTTGGTCTTAACTGCGTCGCCGGGCCCCCCGGGGGGCCGCACGGAAATGACAGACTTGCCCCCGGGGGTCTGAGGATTTTGTCGCAATCGCAGGAGCGTGAGGCGTCGGCGACACAGCGCGTTGGTCGTCATCCCGGTGATGTTGTCGATCGCTGGAATCGCGATCCGCTTCACCACCGCTTTCAGTGCAGCCGATGAATTCCACCGGGACGCGCCGGCGTCCTGAACCGTCAGGTCAGATCCCATACCAGCAGCTCAGTTCCCGCTTGTACATCCTCGACGTCCTCGGGGATGTCCAGCAGCGCGTTGGCCGACGCCAGCCACCGTAAGTGGTGGGATGCCGCAGGACCGTAGCTGGTTACGCTGCGACCTGGCTTTCTAAGCGTTCCGCGCTTTCCGGGCCCTCAAGTATCGCGCGCCGGAACTGCCGCTTGCCGCGTGGCGAGGTCAGCGTCTCGGTAAGCACCGCCAGCCGGTGCGGGCGGTCGGGCTCCGGCAGGCCCATGGCCCTACGCAATGGGGAACGGATGAACACCTCGAAGGACACCAGCGCGCTGACCGGATTGCCGGGCAGCGTCACAATCGTCGCACCGGCCACGCGTCCGATGCCCTGCGGCATTCCGGGCTGCATCGCCACCTTGACGAATTCCACTCCCTGCTCGCCATCTCGGCCGAATGCGTCCTTGACGACCTCATAGGCGCCGGCACTGACGCCACCGCTGGTGATGATCAGGTCGGATTCGGCGGCGTATTGGTCGAGGATCGAGCTGAACTGCGCGACGTCGTCTTCGGCGGTCGCGACGGCGATCACGGTTGCGCCCGCGTCGCGCACCGCCCCGGCCAGCATGATCGAGTTGGACTCATAGACTTGTCCCGGCTGCAGCGGGGTGCCCGGCGACACCAGTTCCGAGCCGGTGGATATCACCAGCACCCGCTGGCGCGGGATCACCGGTAGCTCAGCGATTCCCAGCGCCGAGGCCAGGCCGAGCGCCGCTGGAGTCACGACCTGGCCCTTGCGCAGGACGGTTGTGCCGGGTGCGACATCTTCGCCCGCCCGTCGGATGTGCTTGCCGGGCGGCCCGGTCTTCCGGATCGACACGGTGTGCACGCCGCCATCAGTGTCTTCGACCGGCACGATGACGTTCGCTCCGGGCTGGCACCGGCGCGCCCGTCATAATCCTGTGCGCGGTACCGGGATTCAGCGACACCACGTCGGTGCGTCCGGCCGGGAATGTCCTCGGCAACCGGCAACACCACTGGGTGTTCGGGCGTCGCGTGGGAGGCGTCCTCGGCGTGGACCGCGTATCCGTCCATCGCGGAGTTGTCGAAAACCGGCAGCGCGAGGTGCGCAACCACGTCGTCAGCCAGGACCAGCCCTTGGGCCTCGGTCAGCGCGACCGTGATCGCAGGACGGGCACGGATCATCTCCGCTACGACATGCTGATGTTCGTCTACTGACCGCACTTGGCCATTATCAAACATGACTCGCGTTACCACTCCCGGCCGGCGCCTCGTCGTAGAGTCGAGAACGTGATTACCGGGTTGGCCCACACCGGGGTCTGCGTTCCTGACTGTGAGGCCGCGGTGGAATTCTACCGAGACGTGTTAGGCCTGCGTGTGCTGTCGCCGCCTTATGTCATGGCAGGTAATGCCATTCGCGACGACATGGGTGAGCTGGTCTCCGATCCGGCGATGAAAGCTGCGATCGTCGGATTCGGGGACGACGGCGACCGGGTGTTGGAGGTGATCGAATACCTCAATGTCGACGGGGGCGATCAACGAGCCGGCGCGGCACTGACCGACAATGGGCTCTCGCACGTCGGGCTGATCTGTGCAGACCTCGACGCCACCCGGGCCGAACTCGAGAGCAAGGGAGTGCAATTCCTCGTCAGCGGAATCGCGGACGTTGCGCGAGTGCGCACCACGTGGTTCGTCGATCCGTGGGGTGTTGTGTTCATCCTCGTGGAGAAAAGCCGGCCCGAGCGACCCTACTTTTCCCAATGGGCGTAATGAGCTTTAAACCGAAAGTCGGAGTCATCGGTGCGGGTGCCGGGGGCATCGCAATGGGCATCCAGCTTGCCGCCGGTGGATACGATTTCACGATCTTCGACCGCGCCGACGGTTTCGGCGGGACTTGGCGGCACAACACCTTTCCGGGTGCGGCCTGCGACGTCCCGTCGCATCTGTACTCGTATTCGTTCGCGCTCAACCCCCGGTGGAGCAAGACCTACGCGAACCAGCCCGAGATCCTGGCCTACCTCGAGAAGGTCGCCGCCGATCACGGGCTTGGCCCGCATCTGCGGCCCGAAACCGCGATTACCTCGCTGCGTTGGTCGGACTCCAACCGGCGCTGGACGCTGAGCGCCGATGATGGTCGGGAGCACGACTTCGATATGGTGGTCAGTGCGGTCGGGATGCTTGATGTGCCCAATATTCCCGACATTCCTGGGGCGAAGCGGTTCCGTGGCCGCCAATTCCATTCGGCGCGTTGGGATCACACGAAGTCGACGGCGGGGGAGCGGGTCGCGTCCATCGGTACGGGTGCCAGCGCGGTGCAATACATTCCCGCGATCGCACGGGAGACCGCGCATCTCACCGTATTCCAGCGGACCCCGATCTGGATTGCGCCGCGGTTCGACTTCCCGTTCAGCGCCGAGCAGCACCAAGAGTTCGAACGCAATCCGGGCGCGGCGCAGAAACTGCGTGACGAGGCGTTCGACGCCTACGAGTCAGCCAGCTTCGACGTCGACGCCGCACAAACGCGCGAGGCTACCGAACTCGCCCGCAGCTACCTCATGCGCAAGGTGGCCGACCCCGAGTTACGCGCAAAGCTGACGCCGGACTATCCGGTCGGTTGCAAACGGCCACTGATGTCGCGCGAGTGGTACCCCACCTTCGCGTTGCCCACGTCAGTCTGGAAACGACCGCCATTGCCGAGTTGACCGAGCGAGGGGTGCGCACCGTCGACGGCGTCGAACACCGGGTCGACACCGTCATCTATGGCACCGGGTTCACAGCGGCCGACTACCTGGCGAGCATCGACGTCTACGGGACCGGTGGCCGTCAGCTGCGCGACGAGTGGAGCGACGGGGCCGAGGCCTACCTCGGCACGCTGGTGGCCGGTTATCCGAACTTCTTCATGCTGTACGGCCCCAACACGAACGGGGTCAACTCGATCATCTACATCCATGAGGCACAGACGACCTTCATCCGCCACATCCTCGACGTGATGGGCAGTGGCGGAAGACGCACCGTCGAGGTCACAGCCCGCCGCTCAGCGGCGCTATAACGACGAGATCCAGGCCGACATGGAAGGCAAGGTCTGGCTCGCGTGCACGAACTACTTCCGTCATCCCAGCGGCAAGGTCGTCACCCAACTGCCCTACAGCGGCCGGACATTCTTCGAGCGCACCCGCACCTTGATCCCCGATGACTACACCCTGCGCTAAGGGCGGCGAGCAGACGAACAAGCCCCCCTTTTGCCGCCAAAACGGGCGATTTTGTGTCTGCTGACGGCCCCTAATTGTCGGTGAAGTGCGTGCGCAGCCACGCGATGATCTTCGGCACCACCTCGGGAGCCTTGCTCATCGCGACGTGGCCGGTGCCCTCGACCAGGTGCACCTCGGTGTTCCGGCGGCCCTGGAAGACCAGAGTGTCCGACTGCGGGATGAAGTAGTCGTCGGCTCCGTTGACCACGAGCATCTCCGAATTATTTTGCTGTGCCAGCAGATCGCTTCGACGGAGCTGTCCGAGGCCGGCACTGAGCTCGTCAAGGGTGGGGGAGTGATCCCAGTGCATGGCATTGCCGATGATGTCGTGCATGCCGTAGGGGAGCTTCTGCACGTGCTCAGGCTTAAACGAGTCCACGACCGGGCCGCCGAGATCGACCGCGGCGTCAACGATCCCGGCCAATCCCGACATCGCGGAGAAGTTCCCGCCGAATGAGGCGCCGAAGTGCCCGACCCTGCCGTTGCCGAGTGACCGGGCATAGTCGGCGATTCCGCGAATCACCTCGTCGGCGTGCCCGTCGAGCGGGATCGCCGTCTCACCGGTGCCAGGGTGATCGAAGGCCAAGGTGGATACCCCGGCGCCCTGGGTGAACCCGACCCACCACGGGTGGATGTCCATCTTCCAGGTGTCCACGCCGCCGCTGGCGATCAGCACCGGTCGGGCCGTGTAGTCGCCATCGGTGGAGTACAGATGGACGGGCACCTCAACGGTGCCGTTACGGAAAGGCAGCGTGATGACGCGACGTTCGAAGGACACCGGGAAAGTCTTTGCCGCCAACTGGAATTGCTCGAGCTGGTGTTGCATGGCATGCACCCGGGCTTGGTCGGTCAGGCAAGGAAATTTCGCGCAGCCGTAGATAAGTGATGCCAGGTAATGGTCGCCGCTGTCGGCGTGTTCGCCGGCTAGCTTTGACCATTCGTATACCCAGCCACCTCGCGTGTCGGCCCACATGTCGCTGATCGCGGCTCGGAGCCGCTCGATTTCATCTACCGGAATACCGAATTTCGCGAACTGATCGGCGCGGTCTTCGAACATGGCCGCAGTGTCAATCTCGTAGGTGTACATGGTGTTCAGCTCCTAACATTGGCGAAGTAATCGGCGACCGTTGTCGTGTCGTCGAGGGATGCGACGGCACCGATGTAGCCGTCTGGGCGGATCACGATGCGCCCACCCTTCGTGAGCCCGAAGCGTTGTGCAACAAGGCTATTCTGGTCAGCGATGACCGTGTCATAGCCGGCGACCGGGGCGTCGCCGGCAGTCACAAGCAGCTGTGTCGGACCGTGACCGCCCGCAGCGGGCGCCACCTGTCCGGCGGCTACGGTCAGCACCACGTGACTGGTGTTCTGTGCGCCGCACGCCGCGCTGAGTTGCTTCTGTATCGCCGCGTCGACCACGTGTGGAACATGTTGGCCAGCAGTTACTCTGGCGCCCTTCAGCCGCCTGCCGATGGCCAGCGGGCTATTCTTGTAGCTGATGTTGACCTCTTCGGCGGTGTCGGCCATCGCCCGCCGTGCCGGGGGGACGTGCGAGACGACCCGAATCAGCAAGTCGCGGACCCGCCGCGGTAGACCCGACAGCGTGCCGGCCTTGGTGAGTCGATTGGTGAACGCGATGACGCCGTCGGCGACGGGGATACGTTCGGCCTCATAGCTGTCCAGCAGCGCGTCACCGGCTTCGCCGCCGATCACCGCGGCCAGCTTCCAGGCCAGGTTGAACGCGTCCTGCATGCCGGTGTTCATGCCCTGCCCGCCGGCTGGGCTGTGAATGTGCGCCGCGTCGCCGGCCAAGAAGACGCGGCCCCAGCGGTAGGCCGGCACCCGCGCGTGGTGAATCTCGAAGCTGGTCAGCCAATGTGAGCGCAGTAACCGGATGCCACCGATCCGCTTGTCGATGACTGCCTGCAGTTCGTCTTGGCTCGGATGCATGTTTATCGGAGTTCCGGGTGCGTCGTGCACCTCGGCGAGAAACCGCATCCGTCCGTCCCGCATCGGCAGCACAACCACCGGTCCGTCGGGCGAGAAGAAGGTGTGCATGGAATCCATGTCCAGCTGGTGCTCGGCGTCGACGTCCCCAAGCAGGAACCGTTCGCCGACAAAGGAACCCGCGAGCTTGGTGCCCACCAGGCGGCGGACTGTGCTGTGGCCGCCGTCGGCCCCAATGATCCAGGAGGCGCTGGCCGCTTCGGTTGAGCCGTCGTCGTGCCGCAACGTCAGGTGCACGCCCTGTGCATCCTGACTCAGCGCTGCCAGCTCGACATCGCGCTCGACGGTGACACCGAGCGACCGTAAGTGCTCGACCAGCACCCGCTCGGTCTCGGTCTGCGCGGTGGTCAGCGTGAACGGGAAGGCGCTGTCGACGTCGCCTAGCGGAACGCGGAACAACTTGCTGTGTCCGGCGTAGAGCTGCATCGCGGTGGCTTTGATGCCGGTGCTCAGCATCTCGTCGACGATGCCCATCCGGTCGAACATGTCCAGGCTGCGGGCGTGCACCGCGATCGCGCGGGACTGCTCGGTCGGTTGTGCCAACTTGTCGATCACCCGCACGCGGACCCCACGGCGGGCTAGTTCACAGCCGGCCACCAGGCCGACGGGTCCGGCGCCGACGACGAAGACGTCGGTGACCTGGGGGGTTTCGGCGGTACTCATGTCGTTCTCCTCGGTTTCACGCTCCGTTGAAATTCCGTGCGAGTCTCACGGTACGTTGAGAATAGTTTCAACGCAAGAGGAAATTCACGCTAGGATGAAACTTATGCCGAAGAAAGCGATAACTCCCGGTCCGCGCGATGAGCGCGGTGTGCTGGCCGCGCGGATCGTCGCCGGCGCGCGCGACGAGTTCGCCCAACATGGCTGGGCCGGAACCACCATCCGCGCGGTCGCGCGGTCGGCCGACGTCGACCCCGCGCTGGTCTACCACTACTTCGGATCGAAGGAGGGCTTGCTGGACGCCGCGACGAACCCCCCGCAGAAATGGCTGGAAAGCGTCGCCAAAGTCTGGACCACGCCGATCGAGCAACTCGGCGGCGCGCTGATCAGGCTGCTGCTGGCAGCCTGGGCCGACGACGAGGTCGGGCCGACCCTTCGGGCCATTCTGCAGACCGCCGCGCACGAACCGTCCACTCGCGAGAAGCTGCGCCGGGTCGTCGAGGGCAACCTGATGGGTGTGGCGGAACTCGGCAGCGACGAGCGAGACCGCTTGACCCGCAGCGGGCTGGTCGCTTCACAAATGATGGGCTTCGCGCTGATGCGCTACGTCTGGAAGATCGAGCCCATCGCATCGATGCCGGACGACGAGGTGATCGCCGCGGTCAGCCCCAACCTGCAGCACTACGTCAACGGTGATCTGACGGCGACCCGCTGATCAGCCCAGGGGGTACGCCACCCCGGTGAGTTCCTCGGACACCGCCCACAGCCGGCGCTGAAGTTTCGCGTCGTGCGACTTGTCGCTGGACGCGACAACCTTTGGGTAACCCTGCATTTCGCCAAAGCCGTCGGGTCCGTAGTACTGCCCGCCGAGCACGCCGGGGTCGGTGGCGGCCCGCAGGGTCGGTAGCGCTCCACTAGCCGCGTCCTGCGCTATCCGCGGTTCGATCACGGAGAAAATGCCCCCAAGCAGCGGCGGCAGGTTGCGGAACAGCTCGGTTTGCGAGCCGCCGGGGTGGGCGGCCGCGGCGATCGTCATGTGCTGTGGCGCCAGCCGTCGCTGCAGTTCGTACGTGAACAGCAGGTTGGCGAGCTTGGACTGCCCATAGGCGCCGACCCGGTTGTAGCGACGTTCCCATTGCAGATCGTCGAAATGGATGTCGGCGAGAAGGCGATGGCCAAGGCTGCTGACGGTGACGACCCGCGAGCCGGCGACCGGGAGCAGCCGATCCATTAGCAGGCCCGTGAACGCGAAGTGGCCCAGGTGATTGGTGCCGAACTGCAGCTCGAAGCCGTCCTTGGTGGCTGACTTCGGCGTCCACATCACCCCCGCGTTGTTGATCAGCAGGTCGATGTGGTCGTAATCGGACCGCAGTTGCTCGGCCGCCGCCCGCACGGACTCCAGCGAGGTCAGGTCCAGCTCCTGCAGCGCGACGTCGGCCTGTGGACTGTTGGTGGCGATGCGGGCGATGGCGTCCTTGCCCTTATCGAGATTGCGCACCGCCAGCACAACGTGGGCGGCACGCCCCGTTTTGTCAATGTCAGTCAACGCCAGGTGGTGTTCGAGATGGCGCAACCCACGCGCCCGTTGCGCGCCGACGCGGCACGCAACCGTGCCCGCGTACTGGACGTTGCCTACGAAACCTTTGCCGCCGAAGGCTTGTCGGTGCCGATCGACGAGATCGCCCGGCGCGCGCAAGTCGGGGCCGGCACCGTATACCGGCACTTCCCGACCAAAGAGAACCTCTTTCAGGCGGTGATCGAAGACCGGCTGCGGCGCCTCATCGACGACGGGTACGCCCTGCTGAAATCCGACGGACCCGGCGAAGCGATGTTCTCTTTTGCGCTGCGCAGGAAGCGGGCGCCGTGCGGCAAGACATCGGTGTGCGCGAAGTGAAAGCGATCCTGGTTGGGTGCCAGGCGATGGAGGCATACAACTCGGCGCTGGCCGAGCGGGTGACCGATGTCGTCGTCGATGGTTTGCGCGTGGCCCGGTAGGGGTTGCGCTCGTAACATCGTGTTGTGCAGAAGCCGATCGCTGACGAAAAAGTCCGGGTGGAAAGGCTTCTCGATGCCCAGGACAAAGCGACGCACTTATTCGACGAGATCGAGCGCCGCGGCATGATTCGTGCCGGTGTCGGAGAGAAACAGTTATCCGACGAAATCCACGACCTCGCCGCGGAGATGTTCGGCGTAACCCGGCACTGGCACAGGCGGATTGTGCGGGCTGGTGAGAACACTTTGCAGCCGTTCCAGGGACGTCCTCCGGACCGCGTGATCGGCGCCGACGACATTGTGTTCTGTGACCTGGGCCCGATCTTCGAGGAGTGGGAAGCGGATTTCGGTCGCACCTTTGTGCTGGGCGCCGATCCGGACAAGGTGTCTGTCCGTGATGCGCTGCCGCGGGTGTGGCGCTCCGGGCGCGATTACTTTGAACGGCACCCCGACGTCACGGGCGCCGAACTCTTCGACTACGTGGTCGGGGTGGCTCGCGCCGAGGGGTTCGAGTGGGGCAGCCGAATTGCCGGCCACCTGCTCGGGGAGTTTCCGCACAAGAAGATCGCCGGAACTGCAGCCGAGTGGTACATCATGCCGGGATCGGACAAGCCGATGCGGCGTAAGGACCCCAGCGGTCGCCTGTGTCATTGGATTCTCGAGATCCATCTGGTCGACCGGGTCCGCCGCTTCGGCGGCTTCTACGAGCAGCTGCTCGATCTGCCCCGAGCCCGCCCCCGCGACACATAAACCGCGCACACGACACGCCGGGCGGATTCATATGGTCAGTGCGTGACCATGGCTTATGTCTGGGCGGCACTGTCATTATCGCGGATAACAGCTGGGGCCGGTTCTGATTGCCCGGCTCCTCAGCCCGCCGCTGGGTGGCGCAATAAGGGTGGCCCGTTCTTGCACTCGACATGGGCGAGTGCTAAGAATGACATTGGCACTCGCGACTGGCGAGTGCTAGGTCGGGACGGTGAGACCAGCAGACAGTGACTGCTGGTCGTCCGTCGCGGGCACTGCGCCCGGCCAGCGTAAGTAACCTGGTGGCCCACAACGCGGCCATCCGGTGTCACCCCCAAATCCGGAGGAATCACTTCGCAATGGCCAAGACAATTGCGTACGACGAAGAGGCCCGTCGCGGCCTCGAGCGGGGCCTCAATGCCCTCGCCGACGCGGTAAGGGTGACGTTGGGCCCCAAGGGTCGCAACGTCGTCCTAGAGAAGAAGTGGGGTGCCCCCACGATCACCAACGATGGTGTGTCCATCGCCAAGGAGATCGAACTGGAGGACCCGTACGAGAAGATCGGCGCTGAGCTGGTCAAGGAAGTTGCCAAGAAGACCGACGACGTCGCCGGTGACGGCACGACGACGGCCACGGTGCTGGCACAGGCTCTGGTCAAAGAGGGTCTGCGCAACGTTGCGGCCGGCGCCAACCCGCTGGATCTCAAGCGCGGCATCGAGAAGGCCGTCGAGAAGATCACCGAGACGCTGCTGAAGTCCGCCAAGGACGTCGAGACCAAGGAGCAGATCGCGGCCACCGCGGCCATCTCCGCCGGCGACAAGTCGATCGGCGACCTGATCGCCGAGGCGATGGACAAGGTCGGCAACGAGGGCGTCATCACCGTCGAGGAGTCCAACACCTTCGGCCTGCAGCTCGAGCTCACCGAGGGCATGCGGTTCGACAAGGGTTACATCTCGGGCTACTTCGTCACCGACGCTGAGCGTCAGGAAGCGGTCCTGGAGGACCCCTACATCCTGCTGGTCAGCTCCAAGGTGTCGACCGTCAAGGACCTGTTGCCGCTGCTCGAGAAGATTATCCAGGGCGGCAAGCCACTGCTGATCATCGCCGAGGACGTCGAGGGCGAGGCGCTGTCCACCCTGGTCGTCAACAAGATCCGTGGCACCTTCAAGTCGGTGGCGGTCAAGGCCCCCGGCTTCGGTGACCGGCGCAAGGCGATGCTGCAGGACATGGCCATCCTTACGGGCGGTCAGGTCGTCAGCGAAGAGGTCGGACTCTCCCTGGAGACCGCCGACGTGTCGCTGCTCGGCAAGGCCCGCAAGGTCGTCATCACCAAGGACGAGACCACCATCGTCGAGGGCGCCGGTGACACCGACGCCATTGCCGGTCGGGTGGCCCAGATCCGCGCCGAGATCGAGAACAGCGACTCCGACTACGACCGCGAGAAGCTGCAGGAGCGCCTGGCCAAGCTGGCCGGCGGTGTTGCGGTGATCAAGGCCGGAGCTGCCACCGAGGTCGAGCTCAAGGAGCGCAAGCACCGCATCGAGGATGCAGTCCGTAACGCCAAGGCGGCCGTTGAAGAGGGTATCGTCGCCGGTGGCGGCGTGGCGCTGCTGCAGGCGGCTCCGTCCCTGGATGGGCTGAAGCTCAAGGGTGACGAGGCCACTGGCGTCAACATCGTGCGCGTCGCACTGTCGGCCCCGCTCAAGCAGATCGCCTTGAACGGCGGCCTGGAGCCGGGTGTCGTCGCGGAGAAGGTAGCCAACCTTCCCGCGGGTCACGGCCTGAACGCCGCCACCGGTGAGTACGAGGACCTGCTTAAGGCGGGTGTCGCCGACCCGGTCAAGGTAACCCGTTCGGCGCTGCAGAACGCGGCGTCCATCGCGGGACTGTTCCTGACCACGGAGGCCGTTGTCGCCGACAAGCCGGAAAAGGCGTCCGCTCCTGCGGGCGACCCGACCGGCGGCATGGGCGGTATGGACTTCTAGCAGGGCAATAGGCACAAGTCAACGAAAAAGCCCGGCCCCCGGAAAATTCCAGGGAGCCGGGCTTTTTCATGCGCTAGGTGGGTTCTGAAAAGACCACGCAGTCGTACAGATAACCTTTGGCAGCGGCCGGGGAGTCAGGGTGCGCGTCGCGGTGCAGCAGCGCGCGGGTAGGTACGACACCAAACCGCGCGATCTCGGGGTCGGAGCGCATATCGGACTCGGTAGCTTCGGCGCGGCCGTCGACGATCAGCGAGTAGCCCCCGGGCTCGGGTGGCGGCCATAGCAGGGTGACGTCACCGCGGTGGGCGAGGTTCTTGCGGGTGTGGCCGCCGATGGCCCCGATGTCGAGCACGGCCCCGGCACCTTCGGGGTCGTCCGGAAGATCGCGCAACATCGGCTGGACCGTGACTGTGTGGACGCGGTAGTCATCGTCAACGGTGATCAGGTACGCGAAGGGGTAGTCGGCAAGCGCCGTGACAAGCCGCCTGAGGTCGACCTTGCTATTCCTGCGCATGGATAAGCTCTATTCCGATAACAAAGGCAGCCTGATGTATTCCGATAACAACGTCTGTCCGATGTCGACATCAGGCACAGCTTCACGCTCGCCCTTGTTGAAGAAGTTTGAATTAGGAATGCTCGAGTCACGGGTGGTTGAGGTGCGGTAACCCGCGTCGGCATTGCCCTGGGCGAAGAAGGCAGTGTCGGTGATGGCTGCGCGCAGGCCCGCGGTGGGGGTGGAGCCGTTCACCGCGCTGACCATGCTGGGGGCGCCGGAGTTGACGCCCGTGACAATGGCGGCGCCCGCGTTCGGAGCGGTAAAGGCCGGGTGGGTCATGGCCGGGCTGAGCAAGTCCGGGCTTGCCATGGCCGGAGTGAAGCCGCCGGCAGTCGCGCTGGCGGAGTTGAGGAAGCTCGAGCTCAAGTTCGCGGCGCTCAAGCTGCCCGTCATGTACTGGCCGGAGAGCATTTCTGAGCTGCCCTGGATTCCGAACAAGCCAGTGTTGGCGGCGCCGCTGTTGAAGAAGCCCGTATTGACGGTGCCGGCGTTCGCCAAGCCGTAGTTGAGCGAGCCCGAATTACCGATGCCGAAGTTTCCATTGCCGGAATTGAAGAAGCCGAAGTTGCCGGTCCCCGAGTTCCCGAAGCCGATATTGCCGCTACCGGAGTTGAATCCGCCGAAGCCGAACTGGTTATTGCCGGTCAGCCCAATCCCGAAGTCGTTGTTGCCCGTATTGCCGAAGCCGATATTTCCCAAGCCTAAGTTGCCCAAGCCGATATTGGCGAAACCTGTATTGCCGGCGCCGATATTCAGATTCCCGACGTTTCCGACGCCCAAGTTCAAACCGCCTCCGGAGGGGCTGGGGGTGCTGCCCACAGTGGTGCCTCCGGAGGTGCTGGGGGCACCGCCCACGGTGGTGCCTCCGGAGGTGCTGGGGGCACCGCCCACAGTGGTGCCTCCGGACGTGCTGGGGGCACCGCCCACAGCAGCGTGGACCGGTTTGCTGACGTGGAAACCAAGGCCCTGCAGGATGTTCCGCCAGGGCGCCAACCGCGCAACAGCCTCCGACGCGTCGGTGTAGTAACCGAACATTGCCGACACGTCCAACGCCCACATCTGCTCGTAGGCGGACTCGGTGTCCATGATTGCCGGGGCATTCATTCCGAACCAGTTGGTGGACGCCAACATCTGCACCAGGTTGCGATTAGCGGCCACCATGGCGGGCTGCACGGTGGCCGCAAGTGCCGTCTCGAATGCGCTCGCCGTGGCCATTGCCTGTCCGGCCGCCCCCTCGGCTTGAGCCGCGGCCGCGCTGAGCCATCCCACATACTGGGTTGCGACGGCCATCATCGCCGTCGCGGAAGCGCCCTGCCATGAATTGGCGACGAGATCCGATGCCACTGAACCAAACGAAGATGCCGACGAAGCCAGGTCTTGGGCCAGTCCGTTCCAGGCCGTCGCGGCAGCAAGAAGCGGCGCCGCTCCCGCACCGGCGAATATGAGTGCCGAGTTGATCTCGGGGGGCAACCACGCAAAATGCGCCACTAATCAAACTTAACGGGCCGGGAGCGCCGTCGTGGCGTTATCGCTAGGGTACTGGTACCGGTTGTCGACCGCGGACCAATTTACCCGGACGCGCGGCGGTGGGAACGCCATTCTCGGCGATCACCTCGCCGGAGACCACGGTGGCCACGTAGCCTTCAGCGGTCTGGTCGAGGCGACGGCCGCCCGCAGGTAGGTCGTAGCTTATTACCGGCTTATGCAGCCGCAGTGCGGCGTGGTCGATGACGTTGAAGTCGGCCTTGTATCCGACCGCGATCCGCCCCCGGTCGCCCAGGCCGGCCACGCGGGCCGGTACGGAGGTGAGTTCGCGGATCGCTTCGGGCACCGAGAACCGCGCCGACGCCCGGTCCCGCGCCCAATGCGCGAGGAAAAACGTCGAGTAGCTGGCGTCGCAGATCATCCCGTAGTGGGCGCCGCCATCGCCGAGACCAAGCACTACGTCGTCGCGGTGCAGCAGCTCGCCGACGGTGTCCAGCGAGTTGCGCTCCAGATTGCTGGTCGCGACCAGCAACATGGCGCGCCCGTCGTCGTCAAGCAACCGGTCGTAGGCCTCCTCCATCGGATTGACTCCACGCGCCCGCGCCCTGGCGCCGATGCTGGTCGACGGGTCGGGCTCGTAATTGGGCTCGTCGCCAAGTGGAAAGATCCAGTCCCACATCTGGGCCACATACAGGATCGGATGCCCGATGCCGGGCTTGTCGGCCAGGATGCGGGCACGGACCTCAGGTTTGCGCATTTCGGCGACACGCTGCGCCAGCGGCAGGTGCGCGATCTCCTGATAGCTCGGGTAGAGCACGAAGGGATTGGCGGTGAGCTGCAACCCGATGATCAGCCCGATCGGACGTGGCAGCAGTTGTGCGGTGATATCACCGCCGGCGGCATTTGCCTTCTCGACCATGGTGATCGCGTCCGGCCAGGTCGGATCGCCGGAGTTGGCGACGACCATGGTGAAGGTGACGGGCAGGCTCACGTCCTCGGCGACGTCGAACACCGTCTGCAGTACGTGCTGGTAGCCGCCGGCCGGAATATCGGGCACGAATTGCAGCAGGCCACCACCCCCGTCGACCACACCCCTGGCGATCTCTTCGATCTCCTCGCGGGCGGCGTCATAACTCGGGATCGGCGAACCGCTTTCCGTCTTGTGGATGGTCAGCCGCGACGACGCAAAACCAAGAGCACCGATCTCGATCGCCTCTTTGGCCAGCGCCCGCATCTTGGCGAGGTCATCGGCGGTAGCCGGCTCGCGGTCGGCACCGCGCTGCCCCATCACGTAGACCCGCAGCGGGGAGTGTGGCAGGTAGGCGGCCACGTCGATATCGCGCCTGCCGGCCTCCAGCGCGTCCAGGTATTCGGGGAAGGTCTCCCAGTTCCACGGCAGGCCGTCGGTCATCACGACGCCAGGAATGTCCTCGACCCCGGCCATCACGTCGACGAGCACATCGTGGTCTTCCTGGCGGCAGGGCGCGAAGCCGACCCCGCAGTTGCCCATCACGACCGTGGTCACCCCGTGCGCCGACGACGGAGTCATACGTTCCGACCAGATGGCCTGGCCGTCGTAGTGGGTGTGCAGGTCGACGAAGCCCGGGGTGACCAGAAGCCCGGTCGCATCGATTTCCCGCTCGGCGCTGGCGCCGTTTATCGAGCCGACGGCCTCGATGACGCCGTCGCGGACCGCAACGTCGCCGACGTACGGCTCGCCCCCCAGGCCGTCGACGATCGTGCCATTACGGATGATGAGGTCGTAGGTCATCTAACTAATCTCCTACTAAAAAGCGGGTTTGTCCAGCTTAAGGGGTGTTTTGGCTGCTGGCCCACCGGCTGAAAGTGCCGCGAATGTGCCACCAAACCACCAGGCCAATTGCACTTCGATGTGTCCGCTGGACACACGTCGCGGAAGGGCTGTGCGTCCGGCGCGGCGGTTCGCTGGGCCATAGCCTGAAGGTACTCCGGAGCACCGAGCCTCCGCTGGGGTCCCGTGCTGCACAGCGCCGCCGCCGGACTGCCCGTCCTACGCCGACGCGGCGCTCTGGCATCCTGCCCTGCCGCCGGGCGTGCGGCGGAACTAGCCCTTTCGTTTTTTTCGAATTACTATTGATTGATGAGTGTTCTCACTGACCACACAGTCTTTCCGCCCGGCTTGGCAGAAGGGCGGCAATTGCAGCACCTCGCCGACCTGTTCGAGAGCGCCACCGAGCTGTCGCTGCTTACCGGGGATGGCGAGACGCTCAAGCTAGCGGGGGAACTCCGCGAAATCCTTGCCCATGCCAGCAGGGTGCTCAGCAAGGGGCAGGCCCTCGAACCTCGCCGCCCGGTGCTCTCCACCCAGGAGGCCGCGGACCTGCTTGCGGTGTCGCGCCCTACTCTGGTGAAGCTATTGGAGGCGGGCGAGATTGCATTTACGAAGCCGGGTCGACATCGCCGTGTGCAGTTGAAGGACGTGCAGGATTACCAGCAGCGTATCCGGCAGCGCAGGCGTCAAGAACTAAATGCGATGACCGACGAGGCAGCAGAAGACGACGCTTATCAACACATCAACGGTTTTACGGAGACCCGCTGACCTGTGCCTGAATTCCGCGTCCTGCTCGACGCCTGCGTCCTCCTGCCTTACCAACTTGCCGATTTGCTGCTCAGGCTGGCCGATGTCGAGATGTACGAACCGCTATGGTCGGAAGACATCCTGACTGAAGTTGAACGCAATCTGGTCGAAAAGTTCGGAGTCACACCGCAAAAAGCGGCCCGGCGGCTCGGGCATATGCAATCGGCCTTCCCTGCCGCGTCGGTTGAGAACTACCAAGGCCTTATTCCGGCCATGACGAACCACCCGAAGGACCGTCATGTGGCCGCAGCAGCGGTACGCGGAGGGGCCGCGCTAATCGTGACTGCGAATCTCCGTGACTTTCCCCCAGAGTCCTTGTCACAGTATGACATTGAAGCGGTGCACCCCGATGATTTCCTACAGGACCAACTTGACCTCGCTCGTGAGGTCACGATGGCTTGTCTAGTTGAGCAGCGCACGACGTATACGCGTCCACCGCTTTCTTTCAGTCAGTTCTATCTCAACCTGAGGAGAACAGTCCCCGACTTCACCAGCCTCGCCGTTGCTGCCGAGGCCGCTGCTTGGAGCTTTGACGAACCGGTGCCGTTAGAAATTGTCTCCGAATCGGAAGTAATGCAGGCATTCTTCCCAAATCGGCAGCCAGAACCTACCGACCCGCTGGGAGCGGCGTACATGTGGTGGAGCGCGCTGCTCGCGAAGGATGAATACCTCACGGCTCTAAAGAATTTGACGTGGGACCCAACCGCCTGGGGAGACTATGAGGGGCCTTTCGAGTGGCTGTCGAACGCCGGAATTATGCAGTTCGTGGAGCGATGTCCCGGCGCCGACGACATTGTGTACGTGAAGTTTATGCCGCAGGTGGAGCATCCAATGCAGTCCTTCGGCGAGGCCATGCTGAAACACGCATACATAGTGACGATGGTTCTCTGTTCGGATGGATTGTGGCGGGCGTGGGGTCTGCACGAGAACTACTTCCCTAGACCTGAGGAAATTCGACTGCCGTCGTGACTCCGAGCGCGCGAGTGGGTGATCGACCATCGCCCGTAAGCGACCTACCGGGCAATCCGCTCGACGAGGTGTCAGACCCTAATCGCCACCGGCTCACAGTGTTCAGCCGCACCCAATCAGTAGCTATGCTCGGCGCGGGCTACAGACAGAAGCGAGGCAACGCATGACGATGACTCCGCGCCTCTGGCTGCCGCTTGACCCGATGGCAGTCGACCGAGCGTTCAA
The DNA here is from genome assembly GCA_963762625.1 of uncultured Actinomycetota bacterium. GTDB lineage: Bacteria > Actinomycetota > Actinomycetes > Mycobacteriales > Mycobacteriaceae > Mycobacterium. The sequence continues at coordinate 567,671 of CAVXLB010000003.1, read as the reverse complement.
TCAGCGTCATGCCCCTGCGATGACCCTGCCGCAGTCCTTCATCTGGGCCGTATGGGCGGCAGAGGGGTCGGACTACCTCGAAAAGCTCGACGCCACTCATCCAGGTAGCGGTGCCCACGTTCCACCCACCGACGCCCATCCGGGCCTGGTCGACATCGCGCACGTCCGCTGGGCAACCGGGAACGCCCTCACGGCTATCGACCTTTGTGCGGCGACCATGGGGCGTCTGTTTTGCGGAGTTACGCGTCCGCCGGAGCTGGACCTTCGCAAATTCGACCGGAGAGTTAATAGCGCGAGACGCGACCCGCGCCGACGCTGGCGTCGTGCCGCGTCCACCGCAATGAGATGGCTTCGTCTGCAGCCCGCCAGCAGACCGCCCCGCGAAGCAGATTTACTCAGGGCTGCATTGCCGACGGCGTTCCTCGATTGGGTGACGGACACACTCAATGACCCGCTCTACCGCGAGCTGCACCAAGCGCGAAATCCGTTTACGCACGCGTGGCTACAACGGAAACTCTTCGTTGGTGGGCAGGCTCCCGCGAATCGGACTGAGTTCGAAGTGCTGGGCACCGGGTATCAAATGAACGCTCGCAAGATGGTTGAAGACTCCGCGGCGCTGGCAATCGGTCGAGTCAAAGCATTCATCGAGGTTGTGAATCAGCACAACTGAGGTCGGCCAGCTCAGCGGCGGCCAGCAGCTCAGCCGCCCTATCCTGCGCAGCCGCCGGGGTGAGTCCGATGTCGCCGGACTCGGGGTTGAAGCGAATCAGCGTCGGGCTGCGCTGCACCTGGCCGCCGTGGTCGATGGTGTCCTCTCGGGCAAGCCAAACGGCGGTGCCGACATCACGGGTCCAGGCGCAGATGTCGCCGCCGTCCATTGCCGTGAGCCATTCGGGTTCGGCGCCGGGCTCGCACCACGGCGGCAGCCCGGCTTGTGTCAGTGGTGAGGTTTTGTGGCAAAAGCAGGTAGTGGTTGGCGGTTTCTGGGTGAATTCCAGGTAGTGCTTTGCGGGGGTTCTTTTCCCCTGGCGGCGCTAGGTTTTAGGCGGGTAGTGGTCGGGGTTGGAGGGGCGTTATGTCGTTTGTTGTGGTTGGGCCGGATGTGGTGGTGTCTGCGGCTGGTGAGTTGGCGCGGATTGGGTCGAGTGTGAGTGCGGCGAATGCTGTTGCAGCCGGGGCAACTACGGGTGTGGTGGTAGCCGCCGGTGATGAGGTTTCGGCGGCGATAGCGTCGCTGTTTTCTAGCCACGGCCAGCAGTATCAGGCGCTGAGCGCGCAGGCGGCAGCGTGGCATTCCGAGTTCGCACAAGCCCTCACCGGCGCGGGCGGCGCGTACGCCGCTGCCGAGGCGGCTAACGCCTCACCGTTGCAGACCATTGAACAAGACGCGCTGGGGGTTATCAACGCGCCCACCAATCTGTTGTTGGGGCGTCCCCTGATTGGCAATGGCACCAACGGGGCGGCGGGAACCGGCCACGCCGGTGGGGCGGGCGGGATTTTGTGGGGGAATGGCGGTAACGGCGGGTCGGGCACCAGCGGTACCGGCATTGGCGGTACCGGCGGGGCTGGCGGGGCGGCGGGGTTATTCGGCAATGGCGGAGCCGGCGCGGCCGGCGGTACCGGGGCGGCTGGCTTTGTCGGCGGTACCGGCGGTGCCGGCGGTGCCGGCGGATTCTTGGGTGGCTCCGGTGGGGCTGGCGGCATCGGCGGTACCGGCGGGGTCGGCGGCGTCGGGGTCGGCGGCGGGGTTGGGTTCGGCGCCGGTGCCGGCGGCACGGGTGGCACCGGCGGCGCTGAGCGGGCGTTGGTGGGCTGGGCTGGCGGTGCCGGTGGCGCCGGTGGAGCCGGTGGCGGCGGCAGCACCGGTAGTACGGGCGTCGCGGGCGCGGGACTCCTGGGCGGTCAGGGCGGCACCGGCTCTTCGGGCGGCGCCGGCGGCAGCGGCGGCACCGGAGGCGCCAGTATCGGGCTGTTCAGCGACGGCGGCGCGGGCGGGGCGGGCGGTCACGCGGGGGCCGGCGGAACGGGCGGCAACGGTGGCACCGGGGTCGGCTTTGCCGTCGATGGCGGCAACGGGGGTACGGGCGGGTTTGGCGGTAATGCCGGGGCCGGCGGGGCCGGCGGGTCCGGCGGATTCCTCGGATCGGTGGGCCACGCAGGCGCGGCGGGTATCGGCGGACACGGCGGCAACGGTGGCAACGGCGCTCAAGGCGACAGCGGTGCTGCCGGAACCGATTCGCCGACGGCGCCCACCGCCGGTGGCCAAGGGTTCCAGGGCGGCGCGGGCGGGCAAGGCGGGGTCGGGGGCGCTGGTATCGGCGGGGTCGGCGGCGGCAACGGCGGTAACGGCGGCACCGCCGGTCAAGGTGGAGGCGGCGGTCAGGGCGGCGCCAACACCGCGGGCAACGGCGCTAACGGTGCCGGCGGCGGCACCGGCGGCACTGGCGGCACCGCGGGAGCGGCGGGCACCGGAACCGACGGCGGAACCAACGGCAGCATCGGCACCGGAGGACGCGGCGGCGACGGCGGTAGAGGCGGCTTCGGCGGCGCCGCTTCTACGACGGTAGGGGCCTTCAATCGGGTGGCCAAGGCGGTGACGGCGGCCAAGGCGGCCAAGGCGGCTACGGCAACGGCGGCACCGGCGGCACCGGCGGCACCGGCGGGGGCGGGGGCAACGGCGCCCCCAACCCGGAAGCGCAAGGTGGCTTCGCCGCGGTAGGCGGTGGCGGTGGAGGCGCCGGCGGCGGCGGCGGCGACGGTGGCACGCTGGGCGCGGGCGTGGGTGGTGCCGGCGGCGCAGGCGGCGGCGGAGGCAGCGGAGGTACCTCCACCGAACCCGCGCGAGGCCAACCCGGAACCGTCGTCGCCTTCGGGGGTGCTGGCGGCGGCGGTGGCGCAGGAGCAGCCGCCACCGACGGCGCCGGCGGCTTGGGCGGAGGCGGAGGCGGAGGCGGAGGGGGAGGCAACGCCCTCCCCATCTCATCGCCCGTCGGCGGAGCCGGAGGCGGAGGCGGAGGTGCCGCCACCGGCGGCGGCACCGCGGGTACAGGCGGCGACGGAGGCAATACCACCGGAGGCCCTAGCGGCGACCAAACCGGCGCAACAGGCGTGGCAGGCAGCGCCGGCGCGGGCGGCGCAGGAGGAGCGGGCGGGGCTGACTCCTCCTCCCCGGCCGCCGGGGGGGCCGGGGGGATGGTCGGCGGCTTCGGTGGCTCTGGCGGGGGCAGTCTCGGTGACCTCGGCGACGGCAGCGCCGGCCAGAACAGCGGATAACCCACGACGACAGGGCTTCCCACAACATCAACCCCGCCGCGGAATCGGCGGCGGGCAGACGTACGGGGACGAGATTGTTGAGCACATCATGGATTTCGCCGAGAAGTTCACGACAATGATTCAGCCCCCGTTGTTTCGGGGCCTCCTGGTGCTACACGGCACGCCCCTCGAAAGTGCGGTTGACCAAATCACCGCCGGAACCAAGGCCATCGGAGAACACGGCTGGGTTTCTCGCGGCAGATGGATTTCGGGCGGGCGATCGGATACGGAGACGACGGGAAGCCGTCGTTCTGGATCGCCGATGGTTCGGCAATGGGGCCCAGCCGGGAGACCCACGTCGCGTTCGTCGCCGTCGGCGAGGACGCCGTACGCGCTTTCCACGCGGCGGCCGTGGGGCTGGGCGCCGAGTCGCTGCACGCGCCGCGGCTGTGGCCTGAATACCATCCGGGGTACTTCGGCGCCTTCGTCCGCGATCCAGACGGCAACAACGTCGAGGCGGTGTGGCACGGCGGCCCGTAATGTCGTTGGTATGGGAGCTGCGAGCGATGCCGCCGTTCAGGAGCTGCTGCGCGACGCATTCACCCGGCTGATCGAACACGTCGACGAGCTGACCGACGGACTGACCGACGAGGTCTCCAATTATCAGCCCACTCCGGGCGCCAACAGCATCGCCTGGCTTCTCTGGCACAGCGCGCGGGTGCAGGACATTCAATTGGCCGGCGTGGCCGGCGTGGAGCAGGTGTGGATCGGCGACGGCTGGGTGGACCGGTTCGGGCTGGACCTGCCGCGCAACGACACCGGCTACGGTCACGGCGCCGAACAGGTGGCAAAGGTGCGGGCCCCAGCGGCCCTGCTGTCCGGCTACTACCACGCGGTGCACAAGCTCACCCTCGAATACATCGCCGCCGTGACCGCCGACGAGCTGTCGCGCGTTGTGGATAGGAACTGGGACCCGCCGGTGACCGCCAGCGCCCGGCTCGTGAGCATCATCGACGACTGCGCACAGCACCTCGGACAGGCCGCCTACCTGCGGGGCATCAGTAGTGTCTGAGGCGTGCGGTTCGCTGCGACGCTGGTTCTCTGGCTGGTAACCACGGTTGCCCTGGCGGTGGCGTTACCCGCGGCGTGGGCGCAGCTGAACATCGTCGATGAAGGCGGCTATGCCGCGCTGGCTCAGCAGGCGGCGGAGGATCCGGCGCTGCAGTCCGCGGCGGCAGGCGAACTCAGCACCCGGGCGATGGCGCTCATCGCCGCGCACGGCGGAGGGCGCCATCCGGTCGACAGCTCGCAGGTGCGCGATGCCGTCACGGCTTTCGCGGCCGGCCCGTCCTTTCCGCCGCTTTTCGCCCAGGCGAACCGGGCGGCGCATCAATGGTTGTTCAGTGGTTTGTCCGAGGCCCCGGGCCCCGGTGACACATGGGCGGTCGACCTGGCCCCGATGCTCAACGACGGCTCGATCCGTCAAATTTTGAGCAGCCACAACGTGAAAGTCCCGGCGACGCTCACCGTTCCGCTGACCGTGTCCACGCCTTCGATGTCGTTACGGCAAGGGCAACTGAGTCGACTGGCCACCTGGGGACCCTGGGTGAGCGTCGGCGCTGTCGCGCTGAGCGGTGTCTGCGGGCTGCTGACGCTGGCTGCCGCGCGGCGCCGTGGCAAGGCGCTGACCAGCCTCGGGGTCTCGGCACTGCTTGTCGGTGCAGCCGGCTGGGCGGGCATCGAACTCGGCGGGCGGTATGTCAACGCGGCGCTCAATGGGACCACCGGCGACGTCCGGCAGATCGCCGAGGTAATGGTGGGCCACGCCGAAGCGAGCCAGCATCAGTGGCTCAACAATTCGCTAATCGGAGGCGGTGCGCTGGTGGCGTTCGGGGTGCTCGCCGCGATAGTGGGCAGCCTCCGGCGCTCGTCAGGTTAGCTGCAACGCCGCCAATATCTTTCCGGTCGGTTGCGGCGAACCGGTGCCGGGTTCGACGGTGAACGCCAGCGTCGTCGAGCGCTCCGAGGTGAGCCAGCGTCGCCGTCGTCGACGGCGCGACCGCAGCGGTGTCCATCGTGCCCGCCGAGGTCGGGCCCTTGGCGTCGATCAGCCACATCTGGTACACCGTGCCCGGCGACGGCGGCGGCACATTGTTCATCACCAGCACGCCCGCGTTACGGTCGCGGGAGAACATCACGGTGGCCGTCCCGCCGGCCAACGGACCGGAAACCGTCCGCACGTCGGGCGCCGCCATGACTTGCTCGGCCACCGTCGACGAGGCCGCCGGCCGCAACAACACCTCCGACGCCGAACGCCGCAGCGCCCACCACGATCGCGGCCGCTGCCGCCGCAATAGCCGCTGTGCGCCAACGTCGATTGGCGCCTGCGCTCCAATTTGACCCGTTCGGCCAGTGTCAGGGCCAGAACGGCGGCTCGCAATTGCTGCCGGCGGTTCGGCTGCGGTCGCCGCCGACACGATCGCCATCGTCTCGCGGATGGCACGCACTTCGTCGGCGAAGGCCGCCGCGACCGGCGACGGCGCGGACGCGAGCCGCCGGTCGATGTCGGCCCGTTCCGCGTCCGACACGGCATCCAGCGCATACGGCGCGGCCAGTTCGAGCAATTCGAATTCGTTCGGCTCGGTCATGCGACGTCCAGGCAATTACGCAGCCCGCGCAGCGCATCGCGCATGCGGGACTTGATCGTCGACAAATTGGCGGCCAATCGCTGCGACACTTCGACATACGTCAGACCACCGTAGTAGGCCAGCTCGATGCATTGGCGCTGCGCATCGGTCAACGCGCCCAGGCATTCGGTCACCCGGCGGCGCTCGTCGCCGGCGATCGCGGAATCGGCGACGACTGTCGGAGGGCGTGCTCGACATTGGCTGCGCCGTAGCGCGATTCGCGGTGGCTGCCGGCCTGCTCGGCTGCGCACCCGGTCGATGGCGCGACGGTGTGCCATGGTCAGCAGCCAGGACAGGGCGGAACCTTTGGCGGGGTCGTAGGCCGACGCAGTCCGCCACACCTCGAGGTAAATCTCCTGGGTGGTTTCTTCGCTGTAGCCGGTGTCACGCAGCACCCGCGTCACCATTCCGTATACCCGGGTCCTGGTGAGGTCGTAGACCGCGGCGAACGCATCGCGTGTCGCCGTCCGCGACCTGGCGCAGCAAAGCGTCGAGGTCGCTGCTCAGCCCAGCTGGTCCGGTCATCGACGGTAGCCTAGCGTCAGCTCTTACGACCATGCTCGCGGTCGTCATCGACGTGGCGTTCTGGGTGGTCGTGGGAAGAAAAATGCGGTCCGTGCCTGGTACTCGTCGAAGCCCGGCCGGCCGGCCATCAACTTCTCAGTCAGCCGGGCGCCGGTGACGTACACCAGGAAATACGTCATCAGCAGCGGCGAGCCCACCGTGGCCAACGCCCACCAGCCGTTGATGGAGATCAGCCACAAGCCCCACCAGACGGCGGCGTCGCCGAAGTAATTGGGGTGGCGGGTCCAGGCCCACAGGCCGCGGTCCATCACCACCCCGCCGTTCGCCGGGTCGGATTTGAAGGTCCGCAGCTGCCGGTCGCCGACGGCTTCGAAGGTGACACCCACCAGCCATACGGCCACGCCCAGCGCCGTGACGGCCGTCAACGGTGCGCGGCGTCGGGCCGGTCACGGCGGACAGCTGCAGCGGGAACGAGACGAACCAGGTGATGCAAGCCTTGCAGCAGAAAGACTTTGCGTCAGCACCTGGCCAACCGTGCTGGCGTCCCGCAGCAGCGCGGCGTAGCGGGGATCCTCTCCTTTACCGGCGGTCTTGCGCTGAATGTGCCAGCTCAGCCGCACGCCCCAGATCGAGACCAGTGCCAACAGCAGCCATCGCCGGGTCGGGTCGCCGTGGCCGAAGATCGCGGCGACGGCGGCGATCGCGACGAAATCCGATGCCCCACGCCACGTCGACGACGTTGTAGCGACCGATGCGCCTGCCGATGGCGAACGTGACCGAATGCACCACGGCGAGCTACCAAAATTGAGCCGCCGGATACTTGAGCAAGGTTCGGTCAATTGCCATCGGTGTCACTCAGGCGCTCTCGCGTGCGAACGTCCACTGATAGACGTTGAGGTAGCCGGACCGGAACCCCGCCTCCGAGTAGGCCAGGTACAGCTCCCACATCCGGCGCGAACACGTCGTCGAAGCCCAAGTGCGCCAACGCGTCTCGGCGCTGCATAAACTGCTCGCGCCACAGCCGCAGGGTCTCGGCGTAGTGCGGACGCAGCGAGGTCATGTCGACCGTGCGTAAACCGGTGCTGCCGCTCGGTGATGGCGGAGATGGCATGGGTGGAGGGCAGCAACCCGCCGGGGAAGATGTACTTCTGGATCCAGGTGTGGGTGTTGCGGCTGGCCAGCATCCGGATGTGCGGCATGGTGATCGCCTGGATCGACTACCCGCCCGCCCGGCCGCACCAGCCGTTCGAGCGTGGCGAAATATCGCTGGCCACGCGTGATATCCGACTGCCTCGATCATCTCGACCGACACCACTGCGTCGTAGCACCCGTCGATGTCGCGGTAGTCGCAGAGGTCGATCTGCACCAAGTCGGACAGTCCCGCCGCGGCAACCCGAAGCCGGGCCAGCCGCTGCTGTTCGACCGACAGGGTCACCGAGCGGACGTGTGCTCCGCGGGCGGCCGCGCGGATGCACAGCTCGCCCCATCCGGTGCCGATCTCGAGCACCCGGCTGCCCTGGCCGGACGTCCGCCGATATCCAGCAGCCGGTCGATTTTACGGTCGTTGCGCCTCGGCCAAATCGGACGACGACGCCGGCAGCTCGCTGAACAGCGCGCATGAGTACGTCATGGTTTCGTCGAGGAACTCGGCGAACAGGTCGTTCGACAAGTCGTAGTGCTCGGCGATGTTGCGCCGCGCCTGATCGCGGCTGGCGCTTCGCCAACGCGGCCGGAAGGCCGGCGCGATCGGACGCAGCCATTGCAGCGTGCCGCGGCACCAGGTCGGCCATCGACGCTCGCGAATACGGTCAGCAGTCTCGGTGAGCTCGATCCGACGACCATTCGCCGGCCATGTAGGACTCGCCGAACCCGATCAGCCCGTACCGCCCGATCCGGCGGGCCAGCGCTTCGCGGTTGATGAATCGTCAACGTCGGCGCCGTCGGGTCGGCCGCGCCGATCACGGTGCCGTCGGGGTAGACCAATCGCAGCGGCAGCCGGGCGGCGGCGCGGCGCAGCAGCCGGTCGGCGACGACCGCCGATGCCGCGGCGACGGGGCCGGAAGGCACCTTCGCGACCGCTGGCCATCGCGCCGAATCGATTGCAGGCGCGAAGGTCTTTTCGGCTGGTTTGCACGCTCATCGCGGCACCACCGGAACTCGACGTAACCACAGCTTGATCCCCTGTATCCGGATGCGCGCGGCCACCACCAACGGCGCCAGCGGCGAAATGATCTGCATGATCGCGACTTGCCGGTGATGCGTCGCCGGACGCCGCTGTCCGCGCAGGTTGGCGACGAACGCCGGCGCTGGTCACGGTGCAGCGCCACGGTGATATCGACTTCGCGTGTCGGGTCGTGGCGCTTGCACCAGGTAGTAGCCGTCCACTTGGTTGAACGGCGAGACGTAGAGCTTCTTGGCCGTCACCACCGGCAGCTCGGCCGGGGGCAACAGGTAGGCATGGCGCTCGCCGTAGGTGTTGTGCACCTCGGCGATCACATGACGCAGCTCGGCCGTCGCGGTCGTGGCACCAAAAGACGCTCATCGGGTTGAAGACGTAACCGAAGACCCGCGCCTGCAGCAGCGCGGTGATGCGGCCGTCCGGGCAGGGCACGTCGTGGTCGGCGAAGAAAGCATCGAGCCGGTCGCGCAGCGAGCCGTGCGGCGGGCTGGCAACTGTCGGCAAAGTGATCGTCGGCGCGGAATCGCGCGAAAGGCCGCAGCCACCAGGGCAGCCGGGGGAGGTCGTCGACGTCGACATACCAGCTGTAGCTTCGGTATTCGAACGCGTGGCGCACCGGGGCCTGCTCGCGTGGGTGATCGTGGTGCGATAGATCGCCGGTGTCAGCAGCTGAGTCAGCATGGGGCTGACCGCCTCCCGCCGGTCTGCCGCTCGGCCAGTCGGCGCCGAGCCGGCGGGCCGCCCGCAGGCCCGACGCGGCGCCGTCCTCGTGGAATCCCCAGCCGTGGTAAGCGCCCGCGAACACCACCCGATCGTCGTCCAGCGTCGGGCAGATAACCGTTGGGCCGCAACGGATTCCGGCGTGTACAAGCGGGTGGCTGTAGGTCATCTCGGCGATCACCGACGCAGGATCGACCCGGTCATGACCACCGAGGGTCACCAGGTACCGGCGGTTGCCCTCCATCGCATCAGCCTGCTGACGTCGTAGCTGACCACCACTTCGGTCCGTCCCCGGCGTCACCAGGTAGTTCCACGATGCGCGCGCGCCACGGTGGCGGGGCAGCACCGATTCGTCGGTGTGCAGCTGGGCGCGGTTGGTCGAGTAGGGGATCGCGCCCAGAACGGCGCGCTCCCACGGGGTCGGGATCGTCGAGCAGCAGCAGCGCCTGGTCGGGATGGACCGCGACGACGGCCGCGTCGAACAACCGCGGCGCGTTGCCGCCCGCCTGGACCACGCACGCCGTCGGGCACCCGCGCAGCGAGTGCACCGGCGTTCGGATCGACACCTCGTCGAGCCGAGCGGCGACGGCCTGGACGTAGTTGTGCCGAACCCCCGGTCACGGTGCGCCATGTCGGCGAACCGAACACCGACAGCATGCCGTGGTGGTCGAGAAAGACGAACAGATAGCGGGCCGGATAGCGCAGTGCGTCGTCGCCTGCGCAGGACCACACCGCGGCAACCAGGGGTGTGATGAAGTAGTCGACGAAATACGACGAGAAGCGGTGTCGTCTCAGGAATGCTTCCAGGGTCTCCAGGTCGTCCTGCGGCGGCGGCCGTCACGCAGCAGTCGCGTTGCGGCGCGGTGGAAGCGGATGATCTCGCCGAGCATCCGCAGATAGCGGGGCCGCAGCGACTGCCGGCAGGCGAACAGCCCCCGGACCCCCAGGGCCCCGGCGTATTCGAGGCCGATGTCGTCGGCACGCACCGACATCGACATCTCGGACTCCTGGGTGGCGACACCGAGTTCGGTGAACATCCGGCACAACGTCGGATAGGTCCGGTCGTTGTGCACCAGGAACGCCGAGTCGACGGCAACGATCTGGCCGTCGGGGCCGTCCGGTCGTCCACGACATGGGTGTGCGCGTGGCCGCCGAGCCGCGCATCGGCTTCGTACAGCGTCACCCGGTCGCGTCCGGACAAGACGTAGGCGGCGGTCAGGCCGGCTACGCCACTGCCGATGACCGCTACCGAACGCGCGTCTGGCTGGTCCACGACTCCTATTCGGAGCCACCGAGCTGACGGATGGGCCGCAGCCCGCTTGCTGATTCTAGCCGAATGTGAACGAAAACACCTGCAGGCCTTTGCTGACTTGCATGTCGAGTTGATCGCGGTGCGCGGCGTCATCGGCCACGATCTGATGCAGGGTAGGCGGCCCGCTGATCTGCGTCGTGGTCGTCTTTCCGATCCCGGGTCACGGTGATCGTGCCGGTACCGCCGACGACGGCGTACACGTCTTTCGCCGTGTAGTTGAGCCGAATGGCGGCGTCGTCGCTGTCGGCGGTGACGCCCTGGTCATCCAGGGTCCAGCGGCCGAGCAGCGCGAATCTGTCGTGGGCCAGATTGCGCCGGGAAGCCGAACCTCGGCGGTGCCCGTTTGGTATCCGCCGTCGCCGCCGTAATTTGCGGCCTTTCCGGCCGCAGGTAGGTCTCGGGTGTGAGCTTGGTCTGCGGAGTGGTGTCGGCCGAGTTCGTCGCACCGGGCAGTCGGACGTCGGGGTTGGCGTCGACCAGCAATTGGCGGATGAGTTTCTCGGTGCCGTCGTAGTCGCCTTCGCCGAACTTGGTGTGCCGGACGGTTCCGTTCGCGTCGATCAGGTACTCGGCCGGCCAGTAAAGGTTCTGGTAGTTGTTCCACGTGGCGTAGTCGTTGTCCAGCGCGATGGGGTAGGTGATGTGCAACGCGGCGCCGCCACTGGCCACGTTGCCCGGGACTCGTTCGAAGGCGTACTCGGGGGTGTGCACCCCGATGACGACGAACCCGTCGTCTTTGTACCGGTTGTACCAATCGACGACGTGCGGGATGGCGCGCTGACAGTTGATGCACGAGTACGCCCAGAAGTCGATCAAGACCACCTTGCCCCGCAACGACGCCAGGTCGATCGGCTTTCCGTCCGGGGTGTTGAGCCACTGGGTGATTCCGCTCACCGCAGGTGCCGCCCCACACTGTTGCAGCTGCTCAGCACCCTCGGCGCAGTCGGCCAGGTCGGCCGCTGGGGCCACCCAGATTCAGCTGGCGCCGGATTCGCTGGATGTCCTGGTTGTCTGGGCCCCGCAGACCTCGCTGCATCGCTGCCGTGTAGTCGGGGACGGCGCGCTGCAGCGTTGCGGGCAGGTTGAAGACCAGCGCGACGGCCAGCACGATCATCGTGATTCCGCCGGCGACCTGAACTACGCGCTGGCGGCGCCGGAACGCGCCGACCCGTTCCGCGACGCGCCGCCCGGCCAGCGCGAAAATCAGCAGCGGCAACGCGGTACCGATCGCGAACGTCGCGGTCAGGACGAGCGTAGGTAAGCCGATGGACCCGATAGACGTTGTGCCACCGGCAACCACGATCGCGGCCAGCACCGGACCCGCGCACGGCACGTACAGCGCGCCCAGCGTCAAGCCCAGCCCGAAACCACTCCTGCGGAGGTTGTTGGAGCCGATTTGACGCTGCGGGATACGGGCGAACGGCCGTTCGATCAAATGCTGCAGCGGTGGGAAGATCAACCCGAGGCCGATGAGGGTCAGCGTCACCAGGGCGGCCCATCGGATCGCGTCCTGCGGCAGATGTAACGCCGACAGCAGCGCGGAACCGGCGAGGGTGACCACGCTGAAGCTGCAGACCAGGCCCGCGATCACCAGATACGGTCGCGCCGCGGAGCTGTTGTCCCGGCCGGTGTCGTCGGTGCCGCTCCAGCCCGAAAAGAACACCACGGGAAGCACCGGCAAGATGCATGGCGAGATGCCGGTGATCAGGCCACCGAGGAATCCGATCAGCGCGACTGTGTGCATGGCTGCTATTCGTAATGACCGGGGGGACGGGCGGGCTAGTCGGTGTAAGCGAGCGATCGGTCCGGCGGATGGGGTTCGACTCTGTCCGACCGGTGTGCTGGCGGGCCGCGTTCGCACTCGCATCGGCCACCAGAACCAGCGTCCCAGCAGCGCGGCGATCGACGGCGTCATGAACGAGCGCACGATCAACGTGTCGAACAGCAGACCCAGGCCGATGGTGGTGCCCACCTGACCGATAACCGACAGATCGCTGACGCCATGGACGCCATCGTGAATGCGAACACCAGGCCCGCGTTCGTCACGACCTTGCCGGTGCCGCCCATCGAACGGATGATGCCGGTCTTCAATCCGGCATGGATCTCCTCTCTGAACCGGGAGACCAACAGCAGGTTGTAGTCAGATCCCACGGCCAAGAGAACGATGACGGACATCGCCAGCACGAGCCAGTGCAATTGGATGCCGAGAATGTGTTGCCAGACCAGTACGGAAAGCCCAAAAGAAGCACCCAGAGAAAGAGCGACCGTACCGACGATCACGGCGGCGGCAACAAGGGCCCGGGTGAGGATCAGCATGATGACGAATATGAGGCAGAGGGAGGAGATTCCCGCGATCATCAGATCCCACCGGGCGCCGTCCGCGATGTCCTTGAAGACGGCCGCCGTGCCGGCCAGGTAAATCTTGGAGTCTTCCAGCGGAGTCCCCTTGAGTGACTCTTCGGCCGCCGTGCGCATCGCGTCAACGCTGGCTATCCCTTCGGCGGAGGCGGGGTCTCCCCGGTGCAAAATGATGAAGCGGGCCGCGTGTCCATCTGGGGATAGGAAGTTATTCATAGCCCGCTTGAAGTCTTTGTTCTCGAAGACCTCGGGCGGAAGGTAAAACGAATCGTCGTTTTTTGCGCCGTCGAAAGCGTGACCCATCGCCATCGAATTTTTGCTCAGCTCGTCCATCTGAGCGAAAATTCCGGACATGGTGCTGTGCATCGACAGCATCATTGTCCGCATGCTCACCATGGTGTCGATCATCGGCGGGAACTGGGCGACCATCTCGGGCATTACCCGATCGAGGTCATGGATGTCGGCTACCAGCGCCATCAGTTTGTCGTCGATCTCGTCCACGCCGTCCAGTGCGTCGAAGACCGACCTGATCGACCAGCACACCGGAATGTCGAAACAGTGCTTCTCCCAATAGAAGTACGAGCGGATCGGTCGAAAGAAGTCTTCGAAATCCGAGATGTGATTGCGCAGCTCATTGGTGATTTGCTGCATCGCTTCGGTGTCGGCGACCATGTGGTGCGTGGTACCGACGAGCTTCGTCATCAAGCCGTACATCGTTTGCATCGTCTCGATGGTCTTGGTCATCTCGTCGGCCTGCTTGAGCATGTCGTCCATTTGCCTGCGCTGGTATTGCATGGTCTGCATCTGACCGGCGTTTTGCATGCTCATCTGGAACGGGATAGAGGTGTGGTCCATCGTCGTTCCATCGGGCCGCGTTATTGCTTGCACCCGTGAAATTCCTGGAACACGGAAAATGCCCTTAACTAGTCTGTCCAACACCAGGAAGTCCGTGGGATTGCGCATGTCATGATCCGATTCGATCATGAGAATTTCAGGCTTCATCCGGGCCTGGGAGAAATGGCGATCCGCGGCTGCGAACCCCTGATTGGCCGGGATGGATGCCGGTAAGTACCCTCGGTCGTTGTAGCTGGCCTTGTATCCGGGCAGCGTGACCAAGCCGACGAGGGCGACGACCAGCGTGGTGGCGAGTACCGGTAGTGGCCAGCGAACCACCACGGTGCCGATCCGCCGCCATCCCCGAACCTGGATCTTTCGTTTGGGGTCGAACAGGCCGAAACGGCTGCCGACGGTCAGGACCGCCGGCACCAGCGTGAGCGCAACCGCCACTGCGCTCAGCATTCCCGCCGCGCACGGGATGCCCAGGGTTTTGAAGTACGGCATGCGGGCGAAGTGGAGGCAAAAAGTGGCGCCGGCGATTGTCAATCCGGAGCCCAAGATGACGTGGGCCGTTCCGCGGTACATCGTGTAGAAGGCCGTTTCCCTGTCCTCGCCGGCCTGCCGGGCTTCCTGGTATCGCCCGAAAATGAATATCCCGTAGTCGGTTCCGGCCGCCATCGCCAGCGAAGTGAGCAGACTGACCGCGAACGTGGAAAGCCCAATAAGGCCGCTGTTCCCCAGCACCGCGACGGCTCCGCGCGCGGCCGACAGTTCCACCCCGACCGTGATCAGCAGGACAATCACGGTGACGATCGAGCGGTAGACGAGAAGCAACATCAGCACGATTACCGCGATCGAGGTGATGGTGATCTTTATCATCGAGCTGTCGCCGGCGTGGTGCATGTCCGCAGCCATCGCCGATGCGCCGGTGACCCAAGTGGTGACCCCGGGCGGCGCGGGCACGCTGGCGACGAGCTTGCGCATGGCTTCGGTGGATTCGGTGGCCAGCGGCTCGCCTTGGTTGCCGGCGAGGATCACCTGAACGTATGCGGCCTTGCCGTCGGCGCTTTGCGCACCCGATGCCGTCAGCGGGTCCCCCCAGAAGTCCTGGACGCTGAGAACATGCGGATCGGCGCGCAGTTTGCGAATCAGGACGTCGTAATACTTGTGGGCGTTATCGTCGAGGGGCTGAGTACCCTCCAAGATGAGCATCGCCGGACTGTCGGAATTTCCTTCTTTGAAATCGTTGGCGATGCGTGTCATCGCCTCGATCGAGGGCGCATCCTTGGGGCTCAAGGCGACCGAATGTTCTTGCCCGATTTGCTCCAGCGACGGGACGGCGAGGGTCAACAGAACGATGATTCCCAGCCAGCCCAAGATGATCGGCACCGCAAGCCGATGAATCACCCGGGCGATCAACGGCCGTTCGTTATGGGTGCGAATGGGGGCGTCATTGGCGAATGTTGTAGTCACGCGGACTTCACCACGCAGAAGGTATAGGCGTCGACTCCGTCGGAAACCCGCTCAGCCTTGACCTCGCCGTCCACCGTTATTCGGCAGCCAATGCTATCGCTATCACCCTGTGCCACAAGGTTTCCCATCACTGCCGGCTTAGTCGTTGAGATATCCAATGTCCACGGCAACGCGGCTCCGTTAACTCGCTGGGGGTCTGAATTCACGTCGAAGTAGCTGATGTCCGCGACCGTTCCGGCCGGGCCGA
This sequence comes from uncultured Actinomycetota bacterium, assembly GCA_963762625.1. Taxonomy (GTDB): domain Bacteria; phylum Actinomycetota; class Actinomycetes; order Mycobacteriales; family Mycobacteriaceae; genus Mycobacterium. The sequence continues at coordinate 552,081 of CAVXLB010000003.1, read as the reverse complement.
AGACTTGGTAAATAATCCGCTTCGGGTTGAAGGCTTTGGCGGTCTCCAAGTTGCCGTCGGCGTAGGACTCCCGCTTCTGCGAGCCGAAGTAGCCGTGGACTCGGTAGACGGCGAAGGTACTGACGGCGACGACCGCCAGTACCACCATCGGAATCCAAAACCGCGACAGAAGCCTGAAAATTGGAATCCCCTTCGCCGGTTGGCATTTCTGCTGGCAGGTGGCGCCCGGGAGCCTGTGCTCCGGCCCTCCCGAGCTGGTGGCGCTTCGGTGACAGCGTAACCAAGGCTTACCTAAGTGAATCAGGCGCGTCTAGCCTAGGCCGGAACCGGTCAACCTCCTTCCTTCGCGCCCTGAAGTGTAACGCATATCACGTGCGTAAGGGCAAGTTGCCGCCTCGGTTTGCGACTCTCGCAAACGACGCAAATCACGCGATATGCGTTACACAAATCACAGAACGTGCGTTATACAAATCACATGATGTGCGTTATCCTCTGCCGATGGCGCCGCTAACCTTCCAGCGCGCGCGCACCGAGGAGAACAAACGCCTACGTGCTGCGGCGCTCGTCGAAGCCGCACGTTCGCTGGCGCTCGAGACCGGTGTTGCTTCGGTGACGTTGACCGCGGTCGCCAGCCGAGCCGGAATCCACTACTCCGCGGTGCGCCGCTACTTCACCTCCCACAAAGAGGTCCTTCTGCATCTGGCCGCTGAAGGCTGGGTGCGGTGGTCGACGACGGTATGCGACAAATTGGCCGCGTCCGGTCCGACGTCGCCGTCGCGGGTGGCCGACATATTGGCCGAGGGACTGGCCGATGACCCGCTGTTTTGTGACCTGCTTGCCAACCTGCACCTGCATCTTGAGCACGAGGTGCACATCGACAGGGTTGTCGAGATCCGGCGGACCATTGCCGCCGCTGCGATCGCGCTAGCGGGCGGCATCGAGCGCGCGTTGCCCGCGCTCGGCCGTTCCGGCGCCTTTGACATGTTGATTGCCGCCTACTCGTTGGCCGCGGCTTTCTGGCAGATCGCCAACCCGCCGGAGCGGCTCACCGACGTCTATGCCGAGGAGCCCGACGCCCTCCCGCCCGAGTGGAACATCGATTTCGCGTCCGCGCTCAATCGAACGCTCACGGCGACGTGTATTGGTCTCGTATCCGAATCGCAGTCAGCAAAAGAGAGCGGTGGCGCCAAGTGACACAGATTTGGATAGCCCGGATTTGGCCTTGCGGCCCGCGCCGCTCGCGGGTGTGGTGGTGTATTTAGGATACTTAGTGCAGCAAAGCATTTGCGGGCCAAAGCCAGGAGCGGCCCGTGGCTCTGCTGGTATCCCGGTTCAAAGAGGAGATCCATGCCGGAATCAAGACCGGCATCATCCGGTCGATGGCCGGCACCGGTGCTGTGGTGACGTCCGCGGGTCCGGTGTTCGCCGCTACCATGGCGTCCTTCATGTTCAGCCCTTTGCGGGTCATGGGGCAGGTGGGTACCACCATCGGTCTGGGGCTTTTGTTCGACACTTTGATCGTGCGCTCTTTCATGATGCGGTCGGTCGCTGCGCTGATGGGGCGCTGGTTCTGGTGGCCGCAACGAGTGCGCACCCGTCCCGCCAGTCAGATGCTGCGGCCATATCGACCTCGTTCGGCGGTACGTGCCTACATGCTGCCCCAGGATCCCACTGACCCCAGGGGCCCAAGGCAAGGCGAGTCGCCCGATACAGAGCTGGCGAACACCGATCGGTTCTCAGTGAGCGCACCCCACTACTGATTTCGGGCCAGGTAGAAAACCTTCTGACCCTTTTCCCCGGTCTGGGATGTCCGTAGCATCCAGGTAGGGCGCGAGACGGGTGCGAGGGGACGTGAGCATTTATGCCGGACGGTAAGCCCAACATTCTGGTGATCTGGGGTGACGACATCGGCATCAGCAATCTGAGTTGTTACAGCGACGGCTTGATGGGCTATCGCACGCCGAACATCGACCGCATCGCCAACGAAGGCATGCGGTTCACCGACTCCTACGGTGAGCAAAGTTGCACAGCGGGCCGCGCTGCGTTCATCAGCGGGCAAAGCGTGTACCGCACCGGGATGAGCAAGGTCGGCGTACCCGGCGCCGACATCGGCTGGGCCGCTGAAGATCCGACGATCGCCGAACTGCTCAAGCCGCTGGGTTATGCCACCGCCCAGATTCGGCAAGAACCACTTCGGCGACCTGAACAAGTACCTGCCGACGGTGCATGGGTTCGACGAATTCTTCGGCAACCTCTACCACCTCAACGCCGAGGAGGAACCCGAGCAGTTCGACTATCCGCACAAAGACCAGTTCCCGCTGCTCTACGAGCTGGCGCATGCCGCGCGGCGTGCTCAAGTGCAAAGCCACCGCCGAGGTATCCACCGAACCAGACGACCCGAAGTACGGGCCGGTCGGTAAGCAGACCATCGAGGACACCGGGCCGCTGAACAAGAAGCGGATGGAGACCATCGACGACGAGATCGCCGACGCCACAGTCGATTACGTCAAGCGCCAGCACGCCGCGGGCAACCCGTTCTTCGTCTGGTGCAACTTCACCCACATGCACGCGTTCACCCACACCAAGCCGGAGAGCGTCGGCCAGGCCGGGCTGTGGCAGTCGCAGTACCACGACACGATGATCGACCACGACCACAACGTCGGCAGGTCCTCGACTGTGCTCGACGAACTCGGCATCGCCGACGACACCATCGTCATCTACTCCACCGACAACGGCCCGCACCGCAACAGCTGGCCCGACGCCGGCACCACGCCGTTCCGCAGCGAGAAGAACACCAACTGGGAGGGCGCTTTCCGGGTACCGGAGATGATCCGGTGGCCCGGAAAGATCAAGGCGGGCTCGCGTGTCCAACGACATCATCCAGCACCACGACTGGCTGCCGACGCTACTGGCCGCCGCGGGCGATCCCGACGTCAGCGACAAGCTCAAGAACGGCTACGAAGCCGGAGGCGCACCGAGTTCAAGGTGCACATCGACGGCTTCAACCTGCTGCCCTATCTGATGGGCGAGGTCGAGCACAGCCCGCGGCGCGGCTTCTTCTACTTCTCCGACGACGGCGACCTGGTGGCCATGCGGTTCGAGAACTGGAAGATCGTGTTCGCAGAGCAACGCTGCCAGGGCACGCTGCAGATCTGGGCCGAGCCGTTCACCGCGCTGCGGGTGCCCAAGCTGTTCAATCTGCGCACCGACCCGTTCGAATACGCCGACATCACGTCGAACACCTACTGGGACTGGTTGCTTGCGCCGCGACTTCTTCGTCTTCTATGCGACGGCGATGGCCACCCAATTCCTGGAAACGTTCAAGGAGTTTCCGCCGCGGCATCCGCCGGCCAGCTTCAGCATCGACCAAGCGGTCGAAAAGCTCAAAGCGTTCCTGGCCGGCGACTAGATGCTCGACTCGTGGAGCGACGGGCCCCACGAAGTCGGCGATCGTCGACTTCGTCGGACGCGTCACCGCTGAGGGCGGCCCGGATTTCGTGGCCACCCGAGGACCGGGTCGCGGTATTCGACAACGACGGCACGCTGTGGTGTGAGAAACCGGCTACATTCAGCTGGATTTCCTGGTGCGCCGACTAGCCGAGCAGGCCGCGGCCGACATCTCCCTGCAACGGCAAGCAGCCGTACCAGGCCGCGGCTATCGGCGGCGACCTGTCGCTGGTTCGGCGACGCCGTTACCAAGCACTACAACGGCGACGACTCCGACATCAAAGTCCTTGGCCGGCAGCCGTTCTTTCGGCCTACCAGGGACTCACCGTCGAACGAACACGCCGAGCGGGTAAGGACGTTTTTCGCCGAGGCCGTACACCCGACCCTGAACCGCCCGTACACGGCGTGCGGGTATCTGCCGATGGTCGAGTTACTGCGCTATCTGGAAGCCAACGGATTCACCAACTACATCGCCTCCGGCGGCGGCCGCGACTTCATGCGGCCGATCACGACCAGATGTACGGCCTGCCGCCCGAGCGCGTAATCGGCAGCTCGGTCGGGCTGGACTTCAAGGATGGTCAACTGCTGACCACCTCGCGGCCGGAGTTCCTCGACGATGGCCCGATCAAGCCGGTGCGGATCTGGGGACGCACGGGGCGGCGGCCGATCTTGGCGGCGGGCAACTCCAACGGCGACATCGAGATGCTTCAGTACACCGCAGTCTGCCAAGCCGTCGTTGTGCCTGCTGGTGCTGCACGACGACGCCGAGCCGCGAATTCGACTACGTCGCGGGCGCGGAAAAAGCACTCGATGAAGCGAACGCGAACGGCTGGACCGTCGTCAGCATCCGCGACTGTTGGAAGACTGTGTTCGGTGCCTAGGGGAGTGGGCTAAGCCGTCCAGTCCCAGACCGACATGTCGCCCTTTGGATAGCTCATCGCACACCTCGGTGGCCTTGGCGACGACGCCCTTGTTGTTGAAGAAGATCTTCGTGCGGTTGCCCCAGGCTCGCCACTGCTCGTAATAGACTGTCCGTCGCGGTGTCCTCGGAGTACTGCCGGCGGTCGGCAGAGTTCAAGGAGTAGAACCAGTGAATCCGGTCGATCGCGGCCTGCTGGATGGGGACGGGTCGGTTGTTGAAGTCGATCATGTACCGCTGGTAGTAGCACCGGGCTGGTGTCCCTGGTGGCCGCCAGATATCTGTTCGGCGTCGCAGGTGGTGGCGATCTGCCTGCGCGGGATCGGGAAGTCCTCAGTGGAATCGGCTACCGCGGCCTTCGGGAAGGTCGCAGCGGCGATACCCAGAGCGAGAAATACGGCGCCTGCACGCAGGCTGGTGGTCAGCCGAGACATAGTTGTTACCGTAGCACTTTCGGGGGCCTCGGTGGCGACACAGGTTCGGCAGATTCGTAGTCCATCTCACTAAGCATCGTCATCAGGAACGATGACGTGGGTGGGGTCAGGTCGGAGCTCCGCCGGGGCCTGGCTGTAGTCGCCGAACGGACCGTCGCGGCGTTCGACCGCGGCCCGCACACCCTGGGTTTCGGCGGTCCGGATGAAGTCGAGCGCCTCGGGGGTGTTGCGCATCAGGCCGTCGAGAATGCCGCCCAGCGTCTGCGTGGACGCCAGGCCCATGTTCTCGTAGGCCTGGTTGACGATCAGCTTCTGCGCCCGCAACTGCGACAACGGGATTTGCGCCAGCTCGGCGGCGATCTCGGCGACGCGAGCTTCGAGGCGCTCGAACGGCACCGCCTCGTTGATCAGCTCGACTCTCGGCTGCTTGGACGCCGGTCAGCGGCCGGCCCGTCAGCGAGTGCCATTTGACCTTGGCCAGGCTCAGCCGGTACAGCCACATGCCGGTCAGATAGGCCCCCCACATCCGGCTGTAGGGGGTGCCGATCGACGGCGTCTTCGCTGGCGATGACGAGGTCGGCGCAGAAGTTTCGCGTCAGTCGCTGGCCCCGCCGACTGCACCACCGTCAACCCTGGCGCGTCACCGGCCAGCGCCGAGTGATACGCAGCGCTGCTCGGCCATCCATTGAGTAACCGCGCGATCAGGCGCAACGTGGAAGGCCATCGCAAAGCTTGCCCGGGGCTATCCGCACTCTTCGAACACCATGGCGCTGCGCCGGTCGACTCGATGGCATTCGCCGAGCCAGAGCTCGGGGTCATTGGCGTGATGCAGCACATAACTGAGCACAATGTGGTCAAACGATTGTCCGGGAATGGAATCGATCTGCCGTCGAAGCTACTGAAGGCGATTGGCGACGCCCGGGCATCCCGATGCAACGCCTGTCGGTTCGATGCCGTGCATCCGCGCTCGGCCAGCCCGATATCCGGTCCTCGATCTCGACATCGGCATACTGTCGCCCCGGTCGATGGTGACTGCAGCTGCTCGCTTGGCGCGGTTTCAGCGCTGATGGTCGCGACTCGCGCCGGCGCGTCCGGCACAGCAGGTGTCTCGAATGTCTGGCGGCATGCTGCCAAGTGTGATGTCTAGCATCTCTTCGTCGGGTGGATCCGGCTCCCGGTCGTTCCGGGCTCAGCGCGTAGATCTGCGCCGCCGATCTTCAGATACGGCGTGGATGAGGTAGGCCGATCCGACGACGATGGCGGTGAAGATCAACGCCACCAGGCACGCCGTTCGGCCAGATTTTGCCGTCCCGAACGCAAAAAAGATGATGCCGATAGCCGACGTCACCCAGTAGAAGCGCCGGCCTCGATGGCGACCGCCGACGATAGCGGTAGCGTGCCTGCACATGCTCCGGCCGCGATGAGGATCAACCCGGCCCCAGCAAGCCGAGTTCGATTCTTTCTATCACAGACACGCGAGCGATCATACGGCTGCGGTCAATCCCGGGTGCCAACATCCGCCAAGGAACGAGTAGCTCAGCGCCGACTTGAACGCGGCCTGCTCGTTGTCGGCCGCGCCGGCGTGCCCACCCTCGATGTTCTCGTAGTACCAGACCCGATGGCCCGCGGCCTCCAGCGCCGCGACCATTTTGCGGGCATGGCCGGGATGCACCCGGTCGTCACGGGTGGACGTGGTGAACAGCACCGGCGGGTACTTCCGGGTCGCCGAAATATTCTGGTATGGCGAGTATTTGGAGATGAACTCCCAGTCGTCCGGGTTGTCGGGATCGCCGTACTCGGCCACCCACGAGGCGCCGGCCAGCAACAGGTGGTATCGCCGCATGTCCAGCAGTGGCACATCGCAGACCAGCGCGCCGAATTTCTCCGGGTACTTGGTCAGCATGATGCCCATCAGCAGCCCGCCGTTGCTGCCGCCTTGAGCGCCGAGCTGCTCGACGGTCGTGATGCCGCGGCTCGACCAAATCCGTTGCCACCGCGGCGAAGTCCTCGGCGACCTTGTGCCGGCCCTCGCGCATCGCCTGGGTGTGCCAGCCGGGCCCGTACTCGCCGCCGCCGCGGATGTTGGCCATCACGTAGGTGCCGCCGCGGGCCAGCCACAGCCGGCCCAGCACGCCGCTGTACCCCGGTGTCTGCGACGATCTCGAATCCGCCGTAGCCGCCCAGCAGTGTGGGGCCGGGCCCGTCGACGTGCCGAGGGCCGACCACGAAGTACGGGATCGATCGTGCCGTCCTCGCGAGGTCACGAAATATTGCTGCACATCCAGATTTTCGGCGTCGAAGAAGGCCGGCGCGGACTTGATCTGGTCCAGCGGGCCGGCATCGGTCCCGCGCAGTAGCTCGCGACGGGACTGTCGAATCCGCTTGAATCGAGAAAGAATTCGTCGCCGGTGTCGTCGGCGGCAACGATCACGGTGTTGGTCGCCGCCGGGATACCCGGCACCGGCTCGCGAAGCCAGCTGCCCGGTGTGACGATCTCGACCCGGCTGGCCACATCGGCCAGTGTGACGAGCAAGGAGCCGGTCGCGCGTCCAAGCGTACTGGTGCAGGCTCGTGTGCTCGTCGGGTTCGAAAATCACCTGCAATTCCGCTTGTGCCGGCCAGGAATTCGTCGTAGTCGGCGGCCAGCAGCGAGCCGGCGCGGTAGGTGGTGGCGCCGACTGTACCAGTCGGTGCGCAGGTCGATCAACAGCCACTCGCGGTGAATCGACAAACTGCTGGCGTCGGTGGGCACATCGATGCGGATCAGTTCCGAACGCCGCGCAGCTGGTAGATCTCGCTGTTCCAGAAGTCGATGGAACGGGCCAGAAAGGTGCGTTCGAAGCCTGGCGTGCGATCCGCGGAACCGCCGGCGCTGACATCGGTGCGTGCCCCCTCGAAGACCGTTTCCGCACCCGAAAGTGGTGTGCCGCGGCGCCATCGCTTGACGATGCGCGGATATCCGGATTCGGTCAGCGAGCCGGGGCCGAAGTCGGTGCCTACCAGCACGGTATCCGGGTCAGCCCAGCCGATCTGCGATTTGGCTTCCGGTAGCTCGAACCCGTCGGCAACGAATTCTCGTGTCAGCATGTCGAATTCACGCACAATAACGGCGTCCGAGCCGCCCGGGGACAGACTGACCAAGGCGCGAGTCAATTCCGGTTCGATGACGCGTTGCGCCGGACCACACCCACTTCTTGTCGTCGGCACGGCCTAACTCATCCACATCGATCAGCACGTCCCACTCGGGCGAGTCGGTGCGGTAGCTATCCAGGGTGGTGCGCCGCCACAGCCCGCGCGGGTTGGCGGCGTCGCGCCAGAAGTTGTAGAGGTAGTCGCCGCGACGGCGCACATACGGGATCCGGGCATCGGTGTCGAGCACCTCGAGCGCCTCGGTGCGCATCTGCTCGAACTCCGCCTCGCGGAATTCACCCTCGCAGAATTCCGCCAAAGTCGGTTCGTTGTGCGCACGCACCCAATCCAGCGCAGTTCCGCCGGTAACGTCCTCCAGCCAGAGGTACGGGTCGTGGCTATCGTCGGAGGCGGCAGCGGCGTCAGATGTCATGGAGCCATTGTGGCCCCGGCGGTAGTGTGAGTTGTATTACACCAGGGTCGAATGAGGAGCGCCGAGAAAGATGACTGTTTTCGCACGTCCAGGCTCTGACCGGGGCGTTGATGTCGTACGAGTCCCGGTACGAGAACTTCATCGGGGGTGGCTGGGTCGCACCCACCAAGGGTCTCTACTTCGAGAACCCGTCGCCGGTGACCGGTCAAGCGTTCTGCGAGGTGGCGCGCTCGGATGAGGCCGACGTCGAAAAGGCACTCGACGCCGCGCATGCGGCCGCCCCGACGTGGGGCAAAACCGCCCCGGCCGAGCGGGCCGCGATCCTGAACAAGATCGCCGACCGCATCGAGGCAAACAAAGACGCGCTCGCACTGGCCGAAGTCTGGGACAACGGCAAACCGATTCGGGAGGCGCTGGCCGCCGATATCCCGCTGGCCGCGGATCATTTCCGGTATTTCGCCGCAGCAATCCGCGCACAGGAAGGTTCGCTGTCGCAGATCGACGATGACACTGTTGCCTACCACTTCCATGAGCCGCTCGGGGTGGTGGGGCAGATCATTCCGTGGAACTTCCCGATCCTGATGGGCGCCTGGAAGCTGGCCCCGGCGCTCGCGGCCGGCAATACGGTGGTGCTCAAGCCTGCCGAGCAGACGCCGGCCTCGATCCTGTACCTGATGTCGCTGATCGGCGATCTGTTGCCGGCCGGTGTGGTCAACATCGTCAGCGGATTTGGCGTCGAGGCCGGCAAGCCGCTGGCGTCCAGCGACCGGATCGCCAAGGTCTCGTTCACCGGGGAAACCACCACCGGGCGGCTGATCATGCAATATGCGTCGCAGAACCTGATCCCGGTCACCCTGGAACTGGGCGGCAAGAGTCCCGAATATCTTCTTCTCCGACGTGATGGCCGCGAACGATAACTTCCAGGACAAGGCGCTGGAAGGGTTCACCATGTTCGCCCTCAACCAGGGCGAGGTGTGCACCTGTCCGTCGCGCAGCCTGATCCAGGCCGACATCCACGACGAGTTCCTGGAACTGGCGGCGATCCGGACGAAGGCGATCCGGCAAGGTGATCCGCTGGATACCCAGACCATGCTGGGCTCCCAGGCCTCCAACGACCAGCTGGAGAAGATCTTGTCCTACATCGAGATCGGCAAGGGCGAGGGCGCCAAGATCATTACCGGTGGCGAGCGCGCCGAGCTGGGAGGTGACCTATCCGGCGGCTATTACATGCAGCCGACGATCTTCGCCGGGAACAACAAGATGCGCATCTTCCAGGAGGAGATTTTCGGGCCGGTGGTGACGGTGGCGTCGTTCACCGACTACGACGACGCGCTGAGCATCGCCAACGACACCCTTTACGGTCTGGGTGCGGGCGTATGGAGCCGCGACGGCAATACCGCCTACCGTGCCGGCCGCGAGATCCAGGCCGGCCGGGTGTGGGTCAACTGCTACCACGTGTACCCACCTCATGCGGCCTTCGGCGGCTACAAGCAATCAGGTTTTGGCAGGGAGACGCACAAGATGGCGCTCGACCATTACCAGCAGACGAAGAACCTGTTGGTGTCCTACTCCGACAAGGCGGTCGGGCTGTTCTGATGAACATCGGGTTGTGCTGATGACCTCCGGGGACAGGGGTCTTCCGGGGGCGCTTCCGGCGCCTCCCGGTGTTGTCGTCACCGCCGCCGCCGCCGAGCTGCTGGTCCGACTGCAGGCCCGTCACGGTCCGGTGATGTTCCACCAGTCCGGCGGCTGCTGTGACGGGTCGTCGCCGATGTGCTACCCGTGCGGGGAGTTCCTCGTCGGTGACCGCGACGTCTTGCTCGGCGTACTGGAGGTGGGTTCACCGGCGGGCGAACAACCCGGGGAGGACGGCGTACCGGTATGGATCTCGGGTGCGCAGTATCAGACTTGGAAGCACACCCAGCTGGTCATCGACCTGGTGCCCGGCCGGGGCGGGGGGTTCAGCCTGGAAGCTCCGGAGGGCCTTCGCTTCCTCAGTCGGGGCCGGGTCTTCACCGACTCGGAAAAGGCACTGTTACAGGAGATTCCGGTGATCACTGGCGCAGCTTACGAGCGCGGTCAACGCCCGTCAGCACGCGGCGCGGTGGTGGCCGCTGATGCACCAACTATTGAACCGGCCGCGCCGGGAATGTCTGGTCCTGGGAGTCGCTAACCGCAGTAAGGTCGTCACCGTGATACCGCTTCCGCGTCCGTGGCTGCTGGCCAGCGCCATGCTGATCGGCAGCGCGGTCGGACTCCTGGCATGGGTGGCGTTCACCGTGGTCGTCCATATGCAGATGAGGTCGGACTTCGGTGTCGCGTCAGTGGTCGGTATTCCCAGTGTGATCGGGCTGCTGACGATCCTGCTTTCCGGGCGTCGATGGGTCACGATGGTCGGCGCATTTCTCCTCTCGTTGGCGCCAGGCTGGTTGGGTGCGCTCGTCGCTCTACAGGTGACGTCAGGTGGCTGAACACGATCACCCGTCGAACCCGGGGACTGAGCCTTTCGTGCCGGAATTTGACACCGGCACAAACGCATTCGTCCCGGATTTTGACGACACCGGCGAGGATTCGGTGCCGTTCGTGCCGGACTTCAGCGATATCGGAGACACCGGCTCGCAGCCGTCGTTATTGCCGCTAGTCGGCGAACCGGAGCCGACGGAGACACCCGAGACACCCTCGCTGGACGCCGCGCCGGTGCACTCGGTGACCGTTCCGGGTCGGTACCAGTACCTGAAGTGGTGGAAATTGCTTCTGGTGATCCTCGGCATGTGGATTGCGGCCGCGGAGGTGGGGCTGAGTCTGTTCTATTGGTGGTATCACACCGTCGACAAGACGGCGGTGTTGTTCATCGTCCTGGTGTATGTCGTCGCGTGCGTCGTAGGTGGCGTGATGTTGGCGATGGTGCAGGGCAGGCCGCTGATTGCGGCGTTGTCGATCGCGGTGATGTCGGGGCCGTTTGCCTCCGCTGCTGCTGCGGCGCCCCTCTACGGCTATTACCACTGCGCTCGGGCAACCCAATGCGTGGTCGGCATCATTCCGTACTGACGCCCGTGGCCACTAGGGTAGGGGCGGTGACCCACTATGACGTCGTCGTCCTCGGAGCCGGTCCCGGCGGATATGTCGCGGCCATTCGTGCCGCTCAGCTAGGCCTGAACACCGCAGTCGTGGAGCCGAAATACTGGGGCGGAGTCTGCCTCAACGTCGGCTGCATCCCGTCCAAGGCGCTGCTGCGTAACGCCGAACTCGCGCATATCTTCACCAAAGAGGCCAAGACTTTCGGCATCAGCGGCGAGGCGAGCTTCGATTATGGGATCGCCTACGACCGGAGCCGCAAGGTCGCGGAGGGCCGCGTTGCCGGCGTGCACTTCCTGATGAAGAAGAACAAGATCACCGAGATCCATGGCTACGGCAGATTTACCGACGCGCATACGTTGTCGGTGGAATTATCGGAGGGGGGTGGCGCTGAAGGTCCGGTTACGGTCACGTTCGACAACGCCATCATCGCCACTGGCAGCAGCACCCGGCTGGTTCCGGGCACGTCGCTGTCCGCCAACGTGGTCACCTACGAGGAACAGATCCTGTCCCGTGAGTTGCCCGAATCCATCATCATCGCCGGAGCCGGTGCTATCGGCATGGAGTTCGGCTACGTCCTGAAGAACTATGGCGTCGACGTGACGATCGTCGAATTCCTGCCCCGAGCGCTGCCCAACGAGGACGCCGAGGTGTCCAAGGAGATCGAGAAGCAGTTCAAGAAGCTCGGTGTGAAGGTTCTTACCGGAACCAAGGTGGAGTCCATATCTGACAGTGGCTCCGACGGCTCCGGAGTCACGGTGACCGTCAGCAAGGACGGTCAGTCCCAGGAGCTCAAGGCCGAGAAGGTGTTGCAGGCCATCGGTTTTGCGCCCAACGTCGAGGGCTACGGACTGGAAAAGGCCGGGGTCAGGTTGACCGAACGCAAGGCCATCGGGATCGACGATTACATGCGCACCAACGTCGGCCACATCTACGCCATCGGAGACGTCACCGCACTGCTGCAGCTGGCGCATGTCGCTGAGGCTCAAGGCGTGGTGGCCGCCGAAACCATAGCCGGCGCAGAGACTTTAGCGCTCGGCGACTACCGCATGTTGCCCCGCGCGACGTTCTGCCAGCCACAGGTCGCCAGCTTTGGGCTCACCGAGCAGCAAGCCCGGGACGAAGGCTACGACGTCGTGGTGGCGAAGTTCCCGTTCACCGCGAACGCCAAAGCCCACGGCGTCGGTGATCCCAGCGGATTCGTCAAGCTTGTCGCCGACGCCAAGTACCTGGAACTCCTGGGCGGACACATCATCGGCCATGACGTGTCCGAGCTGCTGCCGGAACTCACCCTGGCGCAGAAATGGGATCTGACGGCCAAAGAGTTGGCGCGCAACGTACACACCCATCCGACGATGTCAGAGGCGCTGCAGGAGTGTTTCCACGGTTTGACCGGCCACATGATCAACTTCTGAGCGGCTTCTGAGCGGGATATGAAGAGCACCGATACTCGGGGAACCCTGGTGGGCGCCATCGGCGGTCTGGCCACCGGTTATGTCCTGTGGCTGGTGGCCTATTCCATCGGCGACGACACCACGACGGTGGGTCAATGGAGCCCGATCGTGCTGATGCTCTCGGGTGTGCTGGCAGTGTGCGCCGGGGTGTGGGGCTGGCGGCTGCGCCTGCGCGGCGAGCGGCTATGGGCGTCTTTCGCGTTCGGTCTGCCGATACTGCCGGTGATATTGACGCTGGCCGTGTTGGCCGACATCCTCCTCTAGGAGACTCGCGTTTGAGGATTTAACGCGGGTTGTCCAGCGGGATGTCGAGGGCACTTATTGTCGCGGCCAGCCCGTCGTATTGGCTTGCCAGCAAGCAGAATTCGATCAGCCGTCGCCGATCCAGGTAACTCGCGAGCTGCTGCCAGGTACCGCTGGTGATGGTGCGGTCCTTGATGAACTCATCGGTCGCCTGCAACAGGGTCTGCTGCCGGGCGCTGAGCTTTCCCCCGGCGTCTTCCGATACGTCAGGCCAGGCGAAAATCGCGGCCTGCATCCGGACGTCCAGCCCGTGATGGCGCGCCATTGAACGATGGTGTTGCAGCTCGTATTCGCAAGTGCGCAAATGCGCGACGCGCAGGATCACCAACTCGGTATCGACCCGCGGCAGTCGCCCGCTCAGCAGTCGCGTGCCATATACCGCCCACGCCCAGAATAGGAGTCGGCGCCGGCCGAGCGTTGCGAACAAATGCATCACCGGCGCCCGGACTTGGCGCGCAGCTAACTTCGCGATCACCAAGTTGATCAGTCCCAGTTCGCGGAATCTGCCCGGCGGGATACGGCCGACTTGGCCCGCCTGATCGCCGGTCACGGTTGTTTCACCAAGTACGGGGACACGGTGCTGCGGTGTTCGTCGAGATCGAGTGCGCGCCCCAACGCGGGGAACGCCCGCTGCGGACAGTTGTCCCGCTCGCAGACGCGGCAACCCGCGCCGATAGGTGTGGCCGCGATATTCGGATCCCCCGACAAATCGAGTCCTTCGGAGTAGACGAGCCGGTGAGCATGGCGGAGTTCACAGCCCAGTCCGATCGCGAAGGTTTTACCCGGCTGACCATACCGGGCAGCGCGGCGCTCCACGGTGCGGGCCACCCACATGTAGTTGCGACCATCGGGCATCTGGGCGATCTGCACCAGGATCTTGGCCGGGTTGGCGAACGTTTCGTAGACGTTCCACAACGGGCAGGTTCCGCCACTGGAAGAGAAGTGAAAACCGGTGGCCGACTGGCGTTTTGACATGTTTCCGGCCCGGTCTACCCGGATGAACGAGAACGGTACACCGCGCATCGAGGGCCGTTGCAGGGTAGACAACCGGTGCGCGATGGTCTCATAGCTGACCGAGTAGAACGCCGACAACCGCTCGACGTCGTAGCGGAAGTTCTCAGCGACGTCGTGGAACTGGCGGTAGGGTAGTACGGCTGCCGCGGCGAAGTAATTGGCCAGCCCGAGCCGGGCCAGCGTGTGCGACTCGTCGCTGGTGAACTTGCCCTCTTCGACCATGCTGTCGATCAGATCGCCGAACTCCAGGTATGCCAATTCGGCGGCCATTTTGAATACCTGCTGACCCGACGAAAGATGATTGCTGATTTCCAGCGTGTTGGTGTTGGGGTCGTAACGGTGTAGCACTGAGTCACCAAGGTCGATCCGCCTGGTGATGTGGACTCCGTGCACCTCGGCGAGCCGCCGGGTTAATTCCCGTGCGAGGTCGCCGTGGTGTAACCGCATCTGGGTCGTGAGGTCTTCGGCGGCGGTGTCCAACTCGTGGAGGTAGTTCTGGCGTTGGTAGAAGTAATCGCGCACCTCTTCGTGGGGCATGGTGATCGAGCCGGTGCCGCTGCCGTCGGAGAACCGCTCCTCGGTGGCGGCAGCCAGCTGTGCGGTGGTGATCCGGTAGCGCCGGTGCAGGTTGACCACTGCGCGGGCCAGATCGGGATGTGCACTCACCATTTCGGCGACTTCGGGCGGGTCGACGTCGATGCCCAGATCGCGGTCCATCGTCACCTCTCGCAGTTCGGCGACCAGCCGGGTGTCGTCGTGGGGCGCGAAGAAGGTCGCGTCCACGCCGAATACCTCGGTGATCCGGAGCAATACGGCCACTGTCAGCGGGCGAACGTCGTGCTCGATCTGGTTGAGGTAGCTCGGCGAGATCTCCAGCATCTGGGCCAGCGCAGCCTGACTGAACCCGCGCTCGCTGCGAAGCTGGCGAACACGTGAGCCGACGAATGTTTTAGCCACTTCGCCGAGCCTACCCGCGCTGCGAAGGCATGATTCGCAGAGTTTGCATAGCGTCATTGATTGGTATGCGGGTGGTGGTTAGAGGGCGGCGTCGGCATGATTTCCAACGGGGGGTTTGGAGTGACCCCGGGGGGTTAACCTGAGCTAGGCACGAAGAGATAACGGGGAGCGAAGCCGTGAGCCTGGACAAAACAATGATGCCGGTGCCGGACGGTCACCCCGACGTGTTCGACCGTGAGTGGCCGCTGCGCGTTGGCGACGTCGATCGCACCGGGCGGCTGCGACTGGATGCAGCTTGCCGGCATATCCAAGACATCGGCCAGGACCAGTTGCGCGAGATGGGCTTCGAAGAAACCCATCCGCTGTGGATCGTGCGCCGCACCATGGTCGATTTGGTTGGCCCGATCGACTTCCCGGACATGTTGCGCATGCGCAGATGGTGTTCGGGCACGTCGAACCGGTGGTGTGAGATGCGAGTGCGCATCGACGGCCGCAAAGGCGGACTGGTCGAATCCGAGGCATTCTGGATCAACATCAACCGGGAGACCCAGATGCCGTCGCGCATGGTTGATGACTTCCTGGCGGTCCTGAAAAAGACGACGTCCGTCGATCGGCTGCGGTGGAAGGGGTATCTGAAGCCGGGCAGCCGTGACGACGCGACGGAAATCCACGAGTTCCCGGTCCGGGGTACCGACATCGACTTTCTCGACCACATGAACAACTCGGTGTATTGGAGCGTGATCGAAGACTATCTGGCTTCGCACCCCGAACTCCTGCGGTGGCCGCTGCGCACGACGATCGAACACGAGGCGCCGGTGGCGCTCGGCGACAAGCTGGAGATCGTCTCGCAGGTTCACCCGGCCGGGTCGACCGATCAATTCGGTCCCAACCTGGTTGACCGCACTGTTACAACGCTCACATATGCCGTTGGCGAGGAGACGAAAGCCGTCGCCGCGCTCTTCTCGCTCTAACCGGACAAGCGTCCCGGTAAATCGCCGTTGACCTGCGAAATTTGGTTACTGGTGAGTAGCTTCTGAAACGGTTCAGTTAATAAGTAACTTCGCAAGATTCGCAGGTTGCCCGGAAGTCGTAGCCGAAATTTGCAAGTGAAATGGGTGGACCAGCGTCGACAGGCTGTGCCATCGTCGTGTTAGCACACCAGTGAAGTTGAGCCCGTAGCTACTGCCTGACGGTCGCCGGCTTCAACAGTTCAACATTGCGATTGTTAAGGAGTAAAGCCCAATGTCTGTCGTTGGCACCCCGAAGAGCCCCGAGCAGATCCAGCACGACTGGGACACCAATCCCCGCTGGAAGGACGTCACGCGTACCTACACCGCCGGTGACGTCGTCGCCCTGCAAGGCAGCGTGGTTGAGGAGAGCACCCTGGCCCGCCGTGGCGCGGAGGTGCTGTGGGAAGAGTTGCATGACCTGGAGTGGGTCAACGCCCTCGGTGCCCTCACTGGCAACCAGGCCGTCCAGCAGGTGCGTGCCGGCCTCAAGGCCATCTACCTGTCGGGCTGGCAGGTCGCCGGTGACGCCAACCTGTCCGGCCACACCTACCCCGACCAGAGCCTGTACCCCGCCAACTCGGTGCCGCAGGTCGTCCGCCGGATCAACAACGCACTGGTGCGCGCGGACCAGATCGCCAAGGTCGAGGGCGACCGCTCCGTGGCGAACTGGCTGGCCCCGATCGTCGCAGACGGCGAGGCCGGCTTCGGTGGCGCTCTCAACGTGTTCGAGTTGCAGAAGGCCATGATCGCTGCCGGTGTCGCCGGTTCGCACTGGGAGGATCAACTGGCCTCGGAGAAGAAATGTGGCCACCTGGGCGGCAAGGTGTTGATCCCGACTCAGCAGCACATCCGCACGCTGACCTCGGCCCGACTGGCCGCCGACGTGTGCGACGTTCCGACCGTTGTCATCGCCCGGACGGACGCCGAGGCGGCCACGCTCATCACGTCGGACGTTGACGAGCGCGACCAGCCGTTCATCACCGGCGAGCGCACCCGGGAAGGTTTCTATCGCACCAAGAACGGCATCGAGCCCTGCATCGCGCGGGCCAAGGCCTACGCGCCGTTCGCCGACTTGATCTGGATGGAGACCGGCACCCCGGACCTCGATGTCGCGCGCAGGTTCTCCGAGGCGGTCAAGGCGGAGCACCCCGACCAGATGTTGGCGTACAACTGCTCGCCTTCGTTCAACTGGCGCAAACACCTCGACGACAGCACCATCGCGAAGTTCCAAAAAGAGCTTGCCGCAATGGGATTCAAGTTCCAGTTCATCACGTTGGCCGGCTTCCACGCGCTGAACTACTCGATGTTCGATCTGGCCTACGGCTACGCCCGCAACCAGATGAGCGCATATGTCGAGCTGCAGGAGCGCGAGTTCGCCGCCGAAGAGCGCGGTTACACCGCGACCAAGCACCAGCGCGAAGTCGGCGCTGGCTACTTCGACCGCATCGCCACCACGGTCGACCCGAATTCGTCGACTACCGCTCTGACCGGCTCAACCGAAGAGGGGCAGTTTCACTGATTGATTGCCGAGCAGACGCAGAATCCCACCGCTGCGACCCAGATCAGGTGATTCTGTGTCTTCTCGCGGGTGAAACCGAGAGTTGACAGCAGAGGCCCCGCCCAGCGAACCTGGGCGGGGCCTATTGCGGTGCACGACAATACGACCGGAGAAAACATAGTGAGTGACGCAGCGATCCAGCGGGTAGGGGTTATCGGGGCCGGGCAGATGGGAGCCGGTATCGCCGAGGTCTCCGTGCGCGCCGGTGTCACCGTGACGGTGTTTGAGACCACCGACGCGTTGATTACCGCGGGGCGCAACCGCATTGTGAAGTCGCTGGAGCGTGGCGTCAGTGCGGGCAAGGTCACGGAGCGCGAGCGTGACCGCGCGCTGAGCCAGCTGACCTTCACCACGGACCTCAATGACTTAGCCGACCGGCAACTGGTGATCGAAGCCATCGTCGAGGACGAGGCGATCAAGGCTCAGATCTTCTCCGACCTGGACCGGGTCGTCACCGATCCCGACGCGGTGCTGGCGTCGAACACCTCCAGCATCCCGATCATGAAGATCGCCGCGGCCACCAAAAACCCGCAGCGCGTGCTCGGCCTGCACTTCTTCAATCCGGTTCCGGTGCTACCGCTAGTGGAGTTGGTCAGCACGTTGGTCACCAACGAAGCCGCCGCCGCCCGTACCGAGGAGTTCGCCAGCACCGTATTGGGCAAACAGGTGGTGCGCTGTTCCGATCGTTCCGGCTTCGTCGTGAACGCACTGCTGGTGCCCTACCTGCTGTCGGCGGTCCGGATGGTCGAGGCCGGTTTTGCCACGGTGGAAGACGTCGACAAGGCCGTCGTCGCCGGGCTGTCCCATCCGATGGGCCCGCTGCGGCTTTCCGACCTCGTTGGGCTGGACACCCTCAAGCTGATTGCCGACAAGATGTTCGAGGAATTCAAAGAGCCGCAGTACGCGCCACCACCGTTGCTGCTGCGTATGGTGGAGGCAGGCCGGCTTGGCAAGAAGTCTGGTCAGGGCTTCTACAGCTATTGAAAGCCCCAGGTAGGACACTCTGAGCGCGTGTGACACCTAACTGCGTGAGTCGGGTACGATTCTCGGCGATCAAGAGATGAGAGGTATGTAGCAAGCATGGCGAAGTTGAAGCCGTATTACGAAGAGTCCCAATCGATTTATGACGTTTCGGACGAGTTTTTCGCGCTGTTCCTAGACCCGACCATGGCTTACACATGCGCTTACTTCGAGCGTGACGACATGACGCTGGAAGAGGCGTCCAACGCGAAGTTCGACCTGGCGCTGGGCAAGCTCAACCTCGAGCCCGGGATGACGGTGCTCGACATCGGTTGCGGCTGGGGCGGCGCGATGGTCCGGGCAATCGAGAAGTTCGACGTGAACGTCATCGGCATCACGCTCAGTAAGAACCAAGCCGCTTACAGCAAGGCCAAGCTCGCCGCGATCCCGACCGAGCGCACTGTTGAGGTGCGGTTGCAGGGTTGGGAAGAGTTCGAGGACAAAGTCGACCGCATCGTGACCATCGGCGCGTTCGAGGCGTTCAAGAGCGAGCGGTATCCCGCGTTCTTCGAGCGGGCCTACGACGTCCTCCCCAACGACGGCAGGATGCTGCTGCACACGATTCTGGCCTACACGCAGAAATCGATGTTCGAACGCGGCGTCAAGTTGACGATATCCGATATCAAATTCATGAAATTCATTGGCGATGTGATCTTCCCGGGCGGACAGTTGCCGGCTCAGGAGGACCTCTTGAAGCTCGCTCCGGAGGCTGGATTCACGGTCGAAAGGGTGCAACTACTGCAGGAGCACTACGAGCGCACGCTGAACCTGTGGGCGGCCAACCTGGAGGCCAACAAGGAGCGCGCGATCGAGATCCAGTCGCAGGAGATCTACGACCGGTACATGCACTACCTGACGGGGTGTGAGAAGTTTTTCCAAAAGGGCATCTGCAATGTGGGGCAATTTACCTGCGTGAAATAGCGGCTCGCTGCCCGGCTTACTTTTCCAACCTGAACTGGTCGACGCCGGTATAGCCCTGCCGGAACAGCTTGGCGCAGCCGGTCAGGTACCTCATGTATTTGTCGTACACCTGCTCCGACTGGATCGCGATGGCCCGGTCCCGGTTGCCTTCCAACGCGGCGGCCCACATTTCCAAGGTCCGTGCGTAGTGCAGCTGCAACGACTGGACTCGGGCTATCTTGAAACCGACTGCGGCAGTGTGCTCTTCGACCGTGGGGACCGTCGGCGGCCAGCCGCCCGGCAATATCTCGGCCAGCATGAATTGCGTGAAGTGAACCATTTCGTGGGTCAACGGCAGGCTTGCGCGCAACTTGGATAACGACAGGTCGACGTCGGCGAGCTGGGCTTCCTCCAGCGTCGTGTCGTCCCGCTCGAAGTACGCGCAGCTATAGGTCTGGGTGGGATCGAGGAACAGCCGGAAGAAGTCGCTCGGACCAGCGACACCACAATACCGGCGGACCGTGCCTGCTGAGAGGCCCTACACCGGTCTCACTGCGACAGGGGCGGGACTATCGGCGAAGGATGCGGCTCCCCGCGGAACTTCTCCAACGATCCGCCGACCTCGACAATCCCGCATAGTGCGCTCCAACTGAGCATGGTCAGGTAGTCGATCAATTCGTCGCTGCTCATCCGCGGATCTGACATCCACGAGTGGGTGGCCAGCTGCACGCCGCCGACCATCGAATAGGCCCACGGCTCCACGCCGCCGGTGTCCATCCCGGCCTGTTGCATGCGACGGCGTAGCACCACCGCCAGCATGCGGGCGATGATCCGCTCGGAGTCGGCGATCACTTTGCTCTTGCTGGCTGAGCTGTTGGCCATCACGAACCGGTACGGCTCGGGTTCGCTCGCCACGGTTTCGACGTACACCCGAATGATCTCGCGGGCCAGGTCGATGCCATCCACATTCGACGACAACGCGGCGGCCATGTTGGGAATCAACGTGGTCTGCGCGAAGCGCATCATCACGGCTGTCGTCAGGTCGTTCTTGTCGACGAAGTAGCGGTACAGAACCGTCTTGGAAACCCCGATTTCAGCCGCAATCTCGTCCATGCTCAGATAGCGGCCCTGTCGGCGAATCGCCACGATTGTGCCGTCGACCAGCTCATTGCGGCGCTCCACCTTGTGTTGGTGCCAACGCCGCTTGCGACCGTCTGTCTTCACGGTCCGAGCCGATATGTGGTCTGTCACTGTCGCGAAATTTCCATTCACTAGACGCCTCGATACTACGGGGCCGCTGGCCGCGTCGGCCGCACGCGCCGAAGGGCTGAATCGCTGTCGTCACATTAACTGGTCCCGGCGATAGCGGATGATGGTGTGGTGGCACACAGAGTCTCACCTGGAGGCGACGCATCAGGCCCACCGACGGCCGGGCCGGACCAGATCACGGCGCCTCGGGCGCGCGCGTCCTTCGCCGAGTCGTTCGCCGGGGCGGATCCCGCGGCGGACGCCCAACGGCGGGTGGCGCTGCGCCGAATGAAAGCGGTGGCACTGAGCTTCCTGATCGGAGCCATCGGCGTTTTTCTCGCCTGTCGATGGGCGCAGGCTCATGGCGCCACGGCCACCTGGGTTGGTTATGTCGGCGCGGCCGCAGAGGCCGGCATGGTGGGCGCGCTGGCGGACTGGTTCGCCGTTACCGCGCTGTTCAAACATCCGCTTGGCCTGCCCATCCCGCACACCGCGATCATCAAGCGAAAGAAAGATCAGCTCGGTGAGGCCTTGGGAGCCTTCGTGCGGGAGAACTTCCTGTCGCCGCAGGTCGTGGAGACCAAGTTGCGGGACGCGCAGGTGCCCAGCCGACTGGGCAAGTGGCTGTCGGAGGCTGCGCATGCCCAGCGGGTAGCCGGCGAGGCGGCAACAGTGCTGCGGGTGCTGGTGGAGCTGCTGCGCGACGAGGATGTGCAACAGGTGATCGACCGCATGATCGTGCGACGGATCGCCGAACCCCAGTGGGGTCCGCCCGTGGGCCGCGTACTGGGGACAGTGCTGGCCGAGAACCGGCAAGAGGCCCTGATCCAGTTGCTGGCCGACCGGGCGTTTCAGTGGTCGCTCAACGCCGGCGAGATCATCCAGCGGGTGGTCGAGCGTGACTCGCCGACCTGGTCGCCTCGATTCATCGACCACCTCGTCGGCGATCGCATCCACCGCGAGTTGATGGACTTCACCGACAAAGTGCGGCGCAACCCTGATCATGAATTGCGCCGTTCGGCGACCCGCTTCCTTTTCGAGTTCGCTGACGATCTGCAGCACGACCCGGATACCATCGCGCGCGCCGATGCGATCAAAGAACAGTTGATGGCCCGCGATGAGGTCGCCAATGCGGCCGCGACGGCGTGGAAGACGTTGAAACGGCTGGTGCTCGAAGGCGTTGACGACCCGTCCAGCAGTTTGCGCAGCCGCATCGCCGACACGGTGATGCGCATAGGGGAGTCACTGCGCGACGATATCGACCTCCGCGACAAGGTCGACGACTGGATGGTGCGGGCCGCCAAGCACCTGGTCTCGCAGTATGGGGTTGAAATCACCGCGATCATCACCGAGACGATCGAGCGCTGGGACGCCGAGGAGGCCAGCCGGCGGATCGAACTGCACGTGGGTCGTGACCTGCAGTTTATTCGGATAAACGGCACCGTAGTCGGCGCACTGGCGGGGCTGGTGATCTACGCCGTCGCGCAGCTGCTGTTCTGAGTGGTGCTAGCAGACCGCTTGCAAAAGCAAGCACTCGTTTGTAGCCTGGGATTTGGCATGCATCGACTCATCCAACCCAGGAGAACGCAATGGCGCCCGAGGAGAAGCTCGCCGCCAAGGTGACCACAGTGGCATCCGACGTGGCCTCCGACATCGGCAGCTTCATCAAGAGCCAGCGTGAGACGGCGCAGGTGTCGATACGGCAACTGGCCGAACGGGCTGGTGTCAGCAATCCATATCTGAGCCAGGTGGAACGTGGGTTGCGAAAACCGTCCGCCGATGTGCTGAGCCAGATCGCAAAGGCCCTGCGCGTTTCCGCCGAGGTTCTGTACGTGCGGGCCGGGATTCTCGAGCCACGTGAGGCCAGCGAAGTGCGGGACGCCATTATCACCGACACCGCGATCTCCGAGCGCCAGAAGCAGGTTCTGCTCGACGTCTATGCGTCTTTTGTCCAACAAAACGAATCCACCGGTGAGGAGTGTCCAACCCAAATCGAAATCGACGAGTAACCCGCCGGTGTTTGGCCGGGCACCGTTCCCATATCGGCGAAATGACGCGAATGATGCATAGACGAGTGGATGTCTGGTTACTCATAACCGAGGCAACCGTCTGCTTCCGCCCATCTGCAGGGCTGAGCGGGCCGATATTGCGGCCGGGAGATCAATATTCCCAATCAAGTTTTCCGCCAATTAGAAATGTAATCAACCGCCCCGACCAACGCAGGAGGTTTCGACGCAAGTTGTGTGCCCGACCCCAACTTCCAGATCAAACACCTGGTGCCGATACGAAAACAAACATGAAAGGGAAACACCATGGCTGAAAACCCGAACATCGAAGACTTGAAGGCTCCGTTGCTTGCTGCGCTCGGCGCGGCCGACTTGGCTCTGGCCACTGTCAACGAGTTGATCACCAACCTGCGTGACCGTGCCGGAGAGACCCGCACAGAAACCCGCAGCCGCGTCGAGGAGCGCCGCGCTCGCCTGACCAAGTTGCAGGAGGAGCTGCCCGAGCAGATCACCGAGCTGCGTGAGCGGTTCACCAGCGACGAACTTCGCAAGGCCGCCGAGGGCTACCTCGATGCCGCGACCAACAGGTACAACGACCTTGTCGAGCGTGGCGAGGCGGCGTTGGAGCGGCTGCGCAACCAGTCGGGCTTCGACGACGCGTCCGCGCGGGCCGAGGGCTATGTGGACCAGGCTGTCGAGCTGACCCAGGAAGCGCTGGGCACCGTCGCCACTCAGACCCGCGCGGTCGGTGAGCGTGCCGCCAAGCTGGTCGGTATCGAGCTGCCCAAGAAGGCCGACGAAGCGACTGCAGCAGCCAAGAAGACTGTGGCCAGGAAGGCTCCGGCCAAGAAGGCTCCGGCAAACAAGGCTCCGGCCAAGAAGGCTGCGGCCAAGAAGGCTCCGGCCAAGAAGGTCACCCAGAAGTAGTAACTCGGATCAGCACGGCATCGACTCAGAGCTGCCTCCAGGGCAGCTCTGAGTCGACGTTTCAGATGGTGCCCGCATACGCTTAAGACGTGAGCCAAGTTGTAAATACCGTCATGTTGGTCTTGCAGGTCGCCGTCGTCGTGATGGCCGTGTATGCGTTTGTCCATGCGGCGATGCAACGATCCGACGCTTACACCGCCGCCGACAAGCTGACCAAGCCGGTGTGGTTAGTAATCCTCGGCGTGGCCGTCGCGATGGCCTCGGTCCTGGGTCAGGTTTTCGTTGTGCTCGGGCCGGTGATGGCCGCGTGTGCGGCCGGTGTATATCTGGTCGACGTGCGGCCCAAACTTCTCGAGATTCAGGGCAAGTCCCGCTAAGGCGATGAAAGCCCTGCTAGCCGCGCCGGCTGCGGCGCTCGTGTTCTCGCTGGGCTCACTACCCGGGATAGCTCCGGCCTTCGCCGATCCGGGCAAGCCGAGCCCCTCCGGCGCCCCACCGTTCGTCGACCACACCGAGTGGGCCCAATGGGGACAACAAAACCTAACCAGCCTGCGGGTTTACCCCACGCCCTCGGGGCGCATCGCCGCCCGTCAACCGGGGACGGCTGCGGCGGCCGACGAGGCGTGGGCCGAAGTGCTCGCCCTGTCGCCCGACGCCGACACTGCCGGTATGCGCGCTCAGTTCATGTGTCACTGGCAATTCGCCGAATTCGCGGAACCCGGTAAAACAAGCTGGAACCTCGAGCCGTGGCGGCCAGTGGTAGACGATTCGCAGATGTTCGCATCGGGTTGCAATCCGGGCGGCTCAGAAGAGCCTTTTTAGTGGCGAGCCGACTTACTCGAGGGCAGCTGGCGGCGCTGGTCGACCACACTCTGCTCAAACCCGAAGCCACCCCGGCGGACGTGGCTGCGCTGGTTGCCGAAGCCGTCGGATTGGGCGTCTATGCGGTCTGCGTCTCGCCATCGATGGTGCCGGTCGCGGTCGACGCCTGCGCCGGACGTGTGCGGGTTGCGGCGGTGGCGGGTTTCCCGTCGGGCAAGCACATCTGGGCGGTCAAGGCGCGGGAGGCAGCCGCGGCTGTCGCGTCCGGAGCAACTGAGATCGACATGGTCATCGACATCGGCGCGGCCCTGGCCGGCGACCTCGATGCGGTCCGGTCCGACATCGAGGCGGTGCGTGTCGCGATAGCCGGGACCGTGCTCAAGGTCATCGTTGAGTCGGCGGTGCTGCTGGGGGCGGCGGACGGCCGCACGCTGGCAGATGTATGTCGCGTTGCCGAGACCGCCGGCGCGGACTTCGTCAAGACCTCGACCGGGTTTCATCCCGCGGGCGGCGCGTCGGTGCGTGCGGTCGCGTTGATGGCCCAGACCGTCGGCGGGCGGCTGGGCGTCAAGGCCAGCGGTGGGATCCGCAGCACCGCCGATGCACTCGCAATGCTGGACGCCGGCGCCACCAGGCTGGGTCTGTCCGGCACCCGCGCGGTGCTTGACGGCCTCGACTAACTCTTAGCGACAGCTGGAAACCTCAGGCGTGCCACACCGGTGTCAGATGTTGGCGAAGCAGGGGTCCTGACCGTTGTCGCCGGTTGGGATGCTGGCGTTCTGGGTGGAGAAGTGGCTCACCACGCCGCTAGATGTCACCTGCACGTCATCGGCGTGAATGCCCAATGGATAGTTCTTCGTCAGGGTCGAAGTGAAGTCATCCAGCTTCGACTGCACGAGCTCTTTGGGCATCGTTAAGCCGAGCGCGTTGAAGCTGACCATCTGCAGCTGCAACCCGTTGCCGGACACCACCGGCTTGGCCGTGATGTCGTCCAACATGCCCTTCAATTCGATGGTGCCGTCGCTGGGGTGGGTGGTCACCGAGTTCGTGACAAACGGACCAAGAAGCGGGATCCCGTTCTGCACCGACTGCTTGATGCCGTCAGAAGTCCAGGTGATGGTGGCATTCAGTGATCCGACGGTGCCCTTGGACGTGGACGTCGACCCGAGCCGGACATCCTTGATGTTGATGTCGATCTTCATGCCCTTGGCATCGCGAATCTGGTTGCCGGCCGTCGATACCGAAATGTTGGTGAAGTGCTGCGTGGCGAGCTGCCACAGCAACATCGGCGCCACCCCGAACGATGCGGTGGCCTGATCCTTGACCTCACACGCCACGGCTTCCGCGACCTTGCTGTTCACCACGTGACGGGCATAGAGCTCGCCTCCGATCAGCCCGGCAATGACAAGCGCAGCAACGATGACGCAAATCAGCAGAATGGATAGCGGATCACGAAGCCAACGTCGCTTTCTTTGCACCGGATTCGGTTCTTCGTTTGGCGCGGCAGCCCGTTGCCTTCGGCCTCCGGAAGGGATCGGCGGAGTCGGGTAACTGGGTCCCTGCGCCCGATGGGACGTCGCCAGCTGCTCAGTCGGAAGCTGACCGGCCGTGGTCGGAGGCAGTGGGGCAGGATCGCCGGTGTGCATCTGCTCGGTAGGACGTTCAGTTGGGGGTTGGCCGAAAGAACCTTGGCTGCCGGGATGGCCCCAGGTCGGCGGGCCCTCGTTCGGCGGTCCTTGGGGGTTTGTCACCCAACCGATTGTGCCTCATCACCCCGAGCAAAGCTCGAGCGGTTGCGTAGTACTGCGATGCTGTCGCGGGCCTCGCCAACTTTGTCGACATCGATGTCCGTTACCACCAGCTGCGGCTGAGCGCCGGCCGACGCCACCACCTCACCCAGGGGCGAGACCACCAGGCTGCCGCCCACTCCGGTCGGCGCGCCTGAGCCCGTCAGGGCGTCGCCCGGGTCGGCCTGACCGACCGCCGCGACGTAGCTCATCGAGTCCAGTGCCCTGGCTCGGGCCAGCAATGTCCACTGGTCGAGTTTGCCCGGGCCGGAACCCCAGGACGCGCAGGCGACAATCAGCTGAGCGCCGCGCCGGGCCAGCTCGGTGTAAAGCTCTGGAAAGCGAATGTCGTAGCAAATGCTCAAACCGACTTTGACGCCGTCCACCGTGATCACCACGGGTTCCTGCCCCGGTGCGACGGTGCGTGACTCGGTAAAGCCGAACGCGTCGTAAAGGTGGATCTTGTCGTAGTGGCTGTCCGGCTCATTGGGCGTGCCCGGCCCGGCCGCGATGAGCGTGTTTTTCACCCGTCCGTCACCCGACGGGGTGAACATGCCGGCTATCACGGTGATTCCGGCATTCGTCGCGATCCGTCGGACGCCGTCTGCCCAGGCCCCGTCCACCGGCTCGGCGATCGGTCGCAGCGGGACGCCGAACCGGCACATCGTCGCCTCCGGGAAAACCACCAGCTTCGCACCGGCGTCGGCGGCCCGGTCGGTGTAGTCGCGCACCAGCTGCAGGTTCGCCGCCGGATCGGTGCCGCTGAGGATTTGCGCCGACGCGATTCGCATGGCGGCCAGTTTAGGCGCGGCGACGATGCGCGCCGTTTGCGGCGCGAGGAGGAGCCGGGCGATCCAGTTTAGGCGCGGCGACGATGCGCGCCGTTTGCGGCGCGAGGAGGAGCCGGGCGATCTATTAGGCGGCACGGTCGAACCTGCGCCAAGCCCGTCAGGCGTTGTTCGTGATCCACTCCGAGGTGAACCGTTGTTCTCTGGTCACCAGTTCGGCCAGGCTGGTGCCGATGAGTTTCTCGATCTTGCCGCCGATGATTGGGGCACGCACCTGGATGGTGATGCGGAATGTCTGTCGCGCGCCGCCTGACTCTGCGTTCGGCGCCAGCACGGCAGTTCCCCAAACATTCACCGGAGTGTCCAAAATCGATCCCGAAATGGACGCCGTCGCCGCGCCATCGGTGAGCGGGCCCCAAGTCTCCTCACGCTTGACGCAGAGGTCGCCCCGGTGCAGTTGGGTGACCAGGCCCGGCAGATTGTGACTATGCACCCTTTGCAGAGTGACCACCTCGATGGTGCCGTCGCTTCCAGACTCGCCACCGAACCGCATCGACTCCACCGTGGCCACGTCAACAGGCGTGTCCGCCAGCCTGGCCTGCCAGTATTGCGCCTCTTGGAAAGCTCGGTGAACCTCTTCGACGCTGCCCTGGTAGTCGGCGGCCATGTCGAATGAACGCGGCATAGCAGGTCAGGCTACCGTCAAGGGCCATGGAGCAGCGCGGTGCCGGTTTGCGCATTGCGGGTGCAAATGTCGCCGAGGCGGTGCCTTTGGCGCCATTGACCACGTTGCGGGTAGGGCCGGTCGCGCGACGCCTCGTTACGTGTATCAGCACCGAACAAGTAGTCGGGGTGTTGCAGCAGCTGGACACTGAAGCCCGGGAAGCCCGCAGCGGGGACGGTGGGCCGCCATTGGTGTTTGCCGGCGGTTCCAACCTGGTGATCTCCGACAGGCTGACCGACCTGACCGCGGTGCGGTTGGCCAACAACGGCATCACCATCGACGGCAATCTGCTGCGAGCCGAGGCGGGCGCCGTTTGGGACGACGTTGTGGTCGCTGCGATCCGGCACGGTCTGGGTGGGCTGGAATGCCTATCAGGTATCCCGGGATCGGCCGGTGCCACGCCGGTGCAGAACGTCGGGGCGTACGGCGCGGAAGTGGCCGACACCATCACGCGGGTCCGGGTCCTCGACCGCAGCAAAGGCGCGGTTCGCTGGGTACCCGCCGAGGACCTGGGCTTTGGCTATCGCACCAGCGTGTTCAAACGGGCCGCCGGGCTCGAGACTCCCTCCGTAGTCCTTGAGGTGGAGTTCGCGCTCGACGCGTCGGGACGCAGCGCGCCGTTGCGCTATGGCGAGCTGACGGCGGCGCTGAATGCAACCTGTGGCGAGCGCATCGACCCACAGGCGGTCCGCGAGGCGGTGCTGGAGCTGCGTGCTCGCAAGGGAATGGTGCTGGACGCGGCCGACCACGACACCTGGAGCGTGGGTTCGTTCTTCACCAACCCGGTGGTCGCCCCCAGCATTTACGAGCGATTGGCCAGTCATGTCGATGGGCCGGTGCCGCACTATCCCGCACCGGACGGCATCAAGCTGGCCGCCGCCTGGCTGGTCGAGCGGGCCGGCTTCGGCAGAGGCTATCCGGACTCAGATGCTGGTGGGGCGTCCTGTCGGCTTTCCACCAAGCACGCGCTTGCCCTGACAAACCGCGGCAGCGCCAGCGCCGCAGACGTGATCATCTTGGCTCGCACCATCCGTGACGGGGTGCGTGATGTGTTTGGTATCACCTTGAAACCTGAACCTGTGCTGGTCGGGTGCAAGCTGTAGCTGCTACTTTCATCCAGGAGTACCCGGTCCGCGGGTTGTTGCGGCGGGGGCGGGAGTCGTTCTCCCGGTATCTTTAATTGTCGTGAGTACATCCAGCGCCCGACCGCCGATCAATCGGCGTCTGGCTTTGGTGGCACTTGGGGCCGGCGTGTTTGCCCCGGGTCTGCTGGCCGCATGCACCAGCACCGTGACGCAACAATCCGAGAAGAAGCCTCCACCGGCGCCGCGCCTGAAGTTCGACCCCGCCGACGCCGCCGGCGACGTGGTACCGATCGCTCCGATCAGTGTCCAAGTGGGCGACGGCTGGTTGCAGAAGGTCGCATTGACCAACTCGTCGGGCAAGGTTATTGCCGGGTCGTTCAACGAGGATCGCACCGTCTACACGATTACCGAGCCGCTGGGCTACGACTCGACATACACCTGGAGCGGTTCGGTCGTCGGCCATGATGGCAAGGCGGTGCCGGTGACGGGCAAATTCAACACCGTGGCTCCCACCAAAAAGATCGGTGGGGAATTCCAGTTGGCCGACGGCCAGACCGTCGGCGTCGCGGCGCCGATCATCATCCAATTCGATGCACCGATCGCAGACAAGGTCGCTGTCGAGAAGGCGCTCTCGATCACCACACACCCGCCCGTCGAGGGCAGTTGGGCGTGGTTGCCTGACGAGCGCCAGGGCGCCCGCGTGCACTGGCGCTCCCGCGAGTACTACCCGGCGGGCACCACCGTCAACGTCGACGCCAAGCTCTACGGGCTCCCGTTCGGCGACGGCGCGTTCGGCGCCGACGACATTTCGTTGCACTTCCAGATCGGCCGGCGGCAGGTCGTCAAGGCCGAGGTCTCGTCGCACCGCATCGAGGTAGTCACGGACGCCGGCGTCATCATGGACTTCCCGTGCAGCTACGGGGAGGCCGACAAGGCGCGCAACGTGACCCGCAACGGCGTTCACGTGGTCACCGAGAAGTATTCCGATTTCTATATGTCCAACCCGGCGGCGGGCTATACCAACGCCCACGAACGCTGGGCAGTGCGGATTTCCAACAACGGCGAGTTCATCCATGCCAACCCGTCGAGCGCGGGCGCGCAAGGCAATACCAACGTCACCAACGGCTGCATCAACCTGTCCACGGGTGACGCCCAGGAGTACTTCGGCTCGGCGATCTACGGTGACCCGGTTGAGGTGACCGGCAGCTCCATCCAGCTGTCCTACTCCGACGGTGACATCTGGGACTGGGCCGTGGACTGGGACACCTGGGTGGCGATGTCGGCGCTACCGCCCCCGGCAGCGCATCCGCCCGGCAGCCAGATCCCCGTAACCGCCCCGGTCACGCCGTCGGATGCCCCAAGCTTGTCGGGCACTCCAACCACGACCACGACGAGCCCTGCGACTACGACGAGTCCGTCTAGCCCTGGCGGTTAGCCCAGCGGCTGGCTGATGCTTGGTCGCGGGGTCGGATGATGATCTGGTCCAAGTTGACATGAGACGGTCGCGAAGCCACGAAGCCGATCACCTCGGCAACGTCGGCCGCCACAAGCGGGGTGATGCCGGTGTAGACGGCATCCGCACGCTGCTGGTCCCCGCCGAATCGGACCAGCGAAAACTCGGTTTCGACTGCGCCCGGAGCGATTTCGGTGAGTCGCACCGGCTTTCCTAGTAGCTCGCCGCGCAGCGTGCGGTGGAGTGCACCCTGAGCGTGTTTGGCCGCCGTGTAGCCGGCCCCACCGTCGTAAACCTCCATCGCCGCTATCGAAGTGATGGTGACGATCAGGCCGTCGCCGGAGTCGACCAGCTTGGGCAGCAGCGCACGGGTGACTCGCAATGTGCCCATCACGTTGGTCTCCCACATCCACCGCCAATGCTCCAAGTTGGCGTCGGCGACGGGCTCTAGTCCTTTCGCGCCTCCGGCGTTGTTGACGAGCACATCTACCCGGCTCAAGCCACGCGCCAGCGCCTCGACCGCCTCGTCGTCTGTGACGTCGGCCACAATTGCGGTACCGCCGATTTCGTTCGCCAATGCGTTGATCCGGTCCGCTCGACGTGCTACCACGACGACGTGAAACCCTTGGGCAGCAAGGATTTTGGCGGTTGCCTCGCCGATCCCGGAACTGGCGCCGGTGACCACCGCGAACCGGTTTTGCCTATTAGCTGAAGTCATCGGGACAACTCTAATAAACGTGCTAAATTCTGCGTGTGCACCACAGCGCCTTGTCCAACACCACCACCGCGTGTCTTTTCGCGGCTTGTGAGTGTTGTTGCCGCGCACTTTGCCGCGCCTGATTTCCAGGTGTGGCCAAGAACCGGCCATCGGAACTCGGACAAAGGACGCTCGTGCGCTCGACTACTCTCACTCACAGCCACACCACCCATCATTCGCCCGGCCGCAAAGGCCACCTACGCCTACACCGCCAGATCGTGCCGCCTTCACTTCAGTTGTCTGACTCCGCGGCGGCGTGCGTCTTCCGCGCCGTGCGGTTGCGCGGCCCGGTCGGTCGCGACGTCATCGCCGGGGTCACATCGCTGAGCATCGCGACGGTGAACCGCCAGGTCATCGCCCTGCTCGATGCGGGTCTACTGCGGGAACGCGCCGATCTCGCGGTCTCCGGGGCTATTGGTCGCCCCCGCGTGCCGGTGGAGATCAACCACGAACCGTTCGTGACGTTGGGCATTCACATCGGCGCGCGGACCACCAGCATCGTGGCCACCGATCTGTTCGGCCGCACGCTCGACACCGTCGAAACCCCGACCCCGTTGAGTCCCGGGGGGGCCGCGTTGACGTCACTGGCCGAGAGCGCCACCCGGTACCTGAGACGCTGGCATCGGCGCCGGCCACTGTGGGTTGGGGTGGCGATCGGTGGCGCCGTCGATAGTGCAACGGGTCACGTTGACCATCCGCGGCTGGGCTGGCGGCAAGCGCCGGTCGGGCCGGTATTGGCCGACGCACTGGGTCTGCCGGTGTCGGTGGCGTCTCACGTCGACGCGATGGCCGGCGCCGAACTGTTGCTCGGCATGCGGCGCTTCGCGCCGAGCTCGCCGACCAGCCTCTACGTCTACGCCCGCGAGACGGTGGGTTATGCCTTGGTGATCGGCGGGCGCGTGCACTGCCCGGCCAGCGGCCCGGGCACCATCGCGGCCCTACCCGCCTACTCCGAATTGCTCGGGGGTACCGGACAGCTGGAGTCCACCGTCAGTGACGAGGCGGTGCTGGCGGCGGCGCGCCGGCTACGGATCTTGCCCGCCTTGAATGGGGGGGCCCCGGCGACCCGCGCGGGCGGATCTGCTGCGGGCATCACCGATCTGCTGCGGGTCGCCCGCGCCGGTAACCCGCAGGCCAAAGAACTGCTGACCGAGCGGGCTCGGGTGCTTGGTGAGGCGGTCGCATTGTTGCGTGACCTGCTTAATCCCGACGAGCTGGTGGTGGGTGGTCAGGCATTCACGGAATACCCCGAGGCGATGGAGCAGGTCGAGGCGGCGTTCGCGGGACGGTCGGTGCTGGCGCCGCGCGACCTTCGCGTCACCGTCTTCGGTAACCGGGTGCAAGAGGCCGGGGCGGGGATTGTGTCGCTGGGTGGGCTCTATGCGGATCCACTGAGCGCGATGCGTCGCGCCGGGGTACTGGACTCCCGCCTGAGAGAGGTTGCCCCCGAGTCTTCGGCTTAACGCGAACAAGCGTTGCCGCACGCACGAATGGACCGCGGGCCCGTCCTATAGAGGTGGCCGCGTGCTGTAAAGATGAAAGTGTGCGGCCTTTGGAACGGAGCGGGAATCGGAGCGTTTCCACGGTGGACGACGTGCGCCGGGTTGCGGTGGTGGCAGTGCACACCTCGCCACTTGCCCAGCCGGGCACCGGCGACGCCGGCGGCATGAACGTCTATGTCCTGCAAAGTGCGTTGCACTTGGCCAAGCGGGGCATCGAGGTGGAGATCTTCACCAGGGCCACCTCGTCTGCCGATCCGGGGGTCGAGCGGGTGGCCCCCGGTGTGCTGGTGCGCAATGTTGTGGCGGGGCCATTCGAGGGTCTGGACAAATACGATCTACCCACCCAGCTGTGCGCGTTCGCGGCCGGGGTGCTGCGCGCCGAAGCGGCCCACGAACAGGGTTACTACGACATCGTGCACTCTCACTATTGGCTGTCGGGTCAGGTCGGCTGGCTGGCTCGCGACCGCTGGGCGGTGCCGCTGGTTCATACCGCGCATACCTTGGCCGCGGTGAAGAACGCGGCGTTGGCCAACGGTGACAGGGCCGAGCCGCCGCTGCGCACGGTTGGCGAGCAGCAGGTCGTCGATGAGGCAGACCGGCTGATCGTCAACACTGAAGATGAAGCAAAGCAATTGATTTCGATTCACCGCGCCGATCCCTCGCGAATCGACGTGGCCCACCCCGGTGTCGACCTGGAAGTGTTCCAGCCCGGTGATCAGCGGGCCGCCCGGACCGCGTTGGGGCTCCCTCTCGACGAGCATGTGGTGGCTTTCGTCGGACGCATCCAGCCGCTGAAGGCACCCGATATCGTGCTGCGCGCGGCCGCAAAATTGCCCGGGGTGCGCATCGTCGTTGCGGGGGGGCCGTCGGGCAGCGGCATGGCCTCGCCGGACGGATTGGTCCGCCTGGCAGACGAACTGGGCATCACGGCGCGGGTGACCTTTCTGCCACCCCAAACTCGGCCGAATCTGGCCACCTTGTTTCAGGCCGCGGACTTGGTTGCGGTGCCGAGCTATTCGGAGTCGTTCGGCCTGGTCGCGGTCGAGGCGCAGGCTTGCGGCACACCGGTGGTCGCAGCTGCGGTGGGCGGTCTGCCGGTGGCCGTGCGCGACGGGGTCACCGGCGCGCTGGTCTCCGGTCACGGTGTCGATCAGTGGGCGGATGCCCTCGATGATCTGTTCCGCCTGCGCGCCGGACCGCAGGGATTGGCGATGAGTCGCGCGGCGGCCGCGCACGCAGCGACGTTCTCCTGGGAGAACACCACCGACGCACTGCTATCCAGCTACCGGCGCGCGATCGGCGACTTCACTGCCGAGCGCCAGCGCCGCGGCCGTGACCGGGTCGCGGCGCGCAAACCCCGCCACTGGACGCCGCGTCGTGGGGTCGGCGCGTGACACCCCCAGTGCAGCGGGTGATCGAGGATGCACTGCGGGCCAGCCAGCTGACGTACGCGAAACACCCTGGCGCGCAGGGCGGATTGCCGGGGCTGGTCGTCGAGTTACCCGGCGAACGGCGGCTCAAGACCAACACCATTCTGAGCATCGGCGAACACTCGGTACGGGTCGAGGCGTTCGTGTGCCGCAAGCCCGACGAGAACCACGAGGGCGTCTACCGCTTCCTACTCAAGCGCAACCGACGGCTTTACGGCGTCGCGTACACGCTGGACAACGTCGGCGACATCTACCTGGTGGGCCGGATGTCACTGGCTTCAGTCGACGCCGACGAGATCGACCGGGTGCTCGGACAGGTGCTCGAGGCGGTTGACTCGGACTTCAATACGTTGCTGGAGTTAGGTTTTCGTTCCTCGATTCAAAAGGAGTGGGAGTGGCGGGTATCTCGCGGCGAGTCGCTGAAGAACCTGCAGGCTTTCGCACACCTCATCCAGCCGACGACGATGCAAAGCGCGCAACGTGATGAGGTGGGGGGACCTCCCGCCGGCGGGGGCGAGTCGGGCAATCCGATCAATGACGACGGTCAAGACGACTAAGTGATTGCGTGAGAGACTAACTGGCATGGGTGAAACTGCGACGTTGGTGCTGCTCCGCCACGGCGAGAGCGACTGGAATGCCCTCAACCTGTTCACGGGCTGGGTCGATGTCGGCCTGACCGAAAAGGGCCGGGCCGAGGCGGTTCGCAGCGGCGAGTTACTGACCGAACACGATCTGTTGCCCGACGTCCTCTACACGTCGTTGCTGCGTCGTGCGATCACCACCGCACACCTGGCGCTCGACAGTTCCGACCGGTTGTGGATTCCTGCGCGGCGCAGCTGGCGGCTCAACGAACGTCACTACGGCGCGCTGCAGGGTCTGGACAAGGCCGAGACCAAGGCCCGCTACGGCGACGAGCAGTTCATGGCGTGGCGGCGCAGCTACGACACGCCGCCACCGCCGATCGAAAAGGGCAGTGAGTTCAGCCAGGACACCGACCCCCGGTACGCCAACATCGACGGTGGCCCGTTGACCGAATGCCTGGCCGATGTGGTGATCCGTTTTCTGCCGTATTTCACCGACGTGATCGTCCCGGATCTGCGGACCGGCAAGACGGTGTTGATCGTCGCCCACGGCAATTCTTTGCGCGCTTTGGTCAAGCACCTGGACCGGGTATCCGACGACGACATCGCCGAGCTGAACATCCCGACCGGCATTCCGCTGCGCTACGACCTCGATGCGGACTTGCGGCCGGTGGTGGCGGGCGGCACTTATCTCGACCCGAAGGCGGCGGCTTCAGGCGCCGCCGCGGTTGCCAGCCAGGGGAGCGGGTAAACGCGATCACCGATCCGATCGCCGCCGTTATTGCGCCCGAAAGCCCGGTTTACTAAACATCGCGTTAACGTGAGCGGAACAGCTGCCACGCAACGTGTGACTTGTCCGATTTTGGCCTTGCTCCGCTAGGGTGGCGTTCACCAAATTTGTAGGATTTCGTTGTGACTGTGTTCTCGGCAGCGTTGTTGGCCGGGGTCTTGTCCGTCCTGGCGCTGGCCGTAGGTGTTGCGGTCGGAACCAGGCTCTCGCCTCGGGTAGCTGAACGCCGCCAACGTGTGGAAACCGAGTGGACGGGGATCACTGTCGCTCAGATGTTGCAACGCATCGTCGCGCTGATGCCGCTGGGCGCAGCGGTGG
Organism: uncultured Actinomycetota bacterium; assembly: GCA_963762625.1. Lineage (GTDB taxonomy): Bacteria > Actinomycetota > Actinomycetes > Mycobacteriales > Mycobacteriaceae > Mycobacterium. Next base: position 516,210 of record CAVXLB010000003.1, on the reverse strand, counting down.
TGGATTCCCATCGCGACGTCGTATATCTCAACGATCGGGCCCGAGAGCTGGGCTTGGTGCGCGACCGGCAGCTCGACGACCAGGCTTGGCAAGCCGCGCAGCAGGCGTTGGGTGGCGACGACGTCGAGTTCGACTTGCAGCCGGGCAGACGCCAGGTCGCCGGCAGGTCCGGGTTATCGGTGCACGGGCAAGCCCGGCTGCTGAGCGAGGAAGACCGCCGGTTCGCCGTGGTCTTCGTCCACGACCAGTCCGACTACGCCCGTATGGAGGCGACCAGGCGTGACTTCGTGGCTAATGTCAGTCACGAGCTCAAAACCCCGGTTGGCGCCATGGGTCTGCTCGCCGAGGCTCTGCTGGCCTCGGCCGATGACCCCGAAACCGTTCGCCGGTTCGCAGAGAAGGTGCTCATCGAAGCCAACCGGCTGGGCGACATGGTTGCCGAACTGATCGAGCTGTCGCGGCTGCAGGGCGCTGAGCGATTGCCCAACGTAACCGATATTGATGTTGATACCGTTGTTTCCGAGGCGATTTCACGGCACAAGGTGGCCGCTGAAAATGCTCACATCGAGGTTCGCACAGATGCGCCCAGCGGTTTGCGGGTGCTGGGCGACCAAACCCTGCTAGTCACCGCCCTGGCAAATCTGGTCTCCAACGCGATCGCCTACTCGGCTCCGGGTTCGCCGGTGTCGATCAGCCGACGCCGCCGCGGTGACAACATCGAGATCGCCGTCACCGACCGAGGAATCGGGATCGCTCTGGAGGACCAGGAGCGCGTGTTCGAGCGGTTCTTCCGCGGGGATAAGGCGCGTTCGCGTGCCACCGGCGGCAGTGGTCTGGGGCTGGCCATCGTCAAACACGTGGCTGCCAACCACAATGGCAGCATCGGCGTGTGGAGCAAGCCGGGAACGGGGTCGACGTTCACCCTTTCCATTCCGGCGGTGCCCGCTGACGAGGACAGCGACGACCAAACCGAGCAACCTCGGAGCCGTGACATACGGCCCAACAGGTCACAACGAGAGGAAGAATTAAGTCGATGACACGCGCATACGACGATGCAGAGCGAAGCGATGAGGAGTGGCGCCGATGACCAATGTGTTGATCGTGGAGGACGAGGAGTCATTGGCTGATCCGCTGGCCTTTCTGCTTCGCAAGGAAGGTTTTGAGGCCACGGTGGTGACCGACGGACCGGCGGCGCTGGCCGAGTTCGATCGCACCGGCGCCGACATCGTCCTGCTCGATCTCATGCTGCCCGGGATGTCGGGCACCGACGTGTGCAAGCAGCTGCGTGCTCGCTCCGGTGTGCCGGTGATCATGGTGACCGCCCGGGACAGCGAGATCGACAAAGTGGTCGGACTGGAGTTGGGCGCCGACGACTATGTGACCAAGCCCTATTCGGCGCGCGAGTTGATCGCCCGGATCCGGGCGGTGCTTCGCCGGGGCGGTGACGACGACTCTGAGATCAGCGACGGGGTGCTGGAGTCCGGCCCGGTGCGGATGGATGTCGAGCGGCACGTCGTCGCGGTCAATGGCGACGCAATAACATTGCCGCTCAAAGAATTCGATTTGCTCGAGTACCTGATGCGCAACAGCGGGCGGGTACTGACCCGTGGGCAGCTGATCGATCGGGTCTGGGGTGCTGACTATGTCGGCGATACCAAAACCCTCGACGTCCACGTCAAGCGGCTGCGGTCCAAGATCGAGGCCGACCCGGCCAACCCCGTGCACCTTGTCACGGTGCGTGGCTTGGGCTACAAGCTCGAGGGTTAGTGTCCGTCGACTAGCGGCCCGCGGCTGCCAGATTTCGGCCACGGCCTTCCTGTTGCTGTCTGCGGTTACTCGGCAGCCCGGGTCGCAGGGTGCACGGCGATGAGCCCTAACTTGTTGCGGCGCTTGCACATTACTGTCAACTCCCCGTAGGCGTTCGTGCCTAGCAGCTCGGTGAGTTCGTCGGCCAGGCTCTCCCAGACCTGCTTGGCTCCGACATGGGCGGCCGGATCGCCGGTGCAATACCAATGCAGGTCCGCCCCACCGGAGCCCCAGCCGCGGCGATCGTATTCGGTGACGGTGGTCTTGAGGATTTCCGTGCCGTCAGGCCGGGTTACCCACTCCTGGCTGCGCCGGATCGGCAACTGCCAGCAGACATCGGGTTTCATCGTCAACGGCGGCACGCCCAGTTTGAGTGCCTTGCTGTGCAGCGCGCAGCCCGCGCCGGCGGCAAAACCTGGCCGGTTCAAGAAGATGCATGCGTTCTTGTGTTTGCGGGTGCGGTACTGGGGTTGGCCGTCGTGTTCGTCAAGTTCCAAATACCCCTTTTGGCCCAAGCCTTTTTCGCGATATTGCCAGTCGCTGTCGGTCAGCTGTTTTACCGCGTCGTCCAAGCGGGCGCGGTCGTCGTCGTCGGACAAGAACGCACCGTGGGAGCAGCAACCGTCATTCGGCCGGCCCTGCACAGTGCCGCGACAGGCGGGTGTGCCGAAGACGCACGTCCAGCGAGACAGCAGCCAGGTGAGATCAGCCGCGATCAGATGCTCGGGATTGTCCGGGTCGTAGAACTCCACCCACTCGCGGGCGAAATCCAATTCAACCTCTTGTCCCGCGTGCACCTGTTCCTGGCGCGAGTTCACCACGGCTTCAACGTTAGACCACGATTCCGGCCGCTTGACCCGCTGACACTCGCGCCGTGACGGTGGTGGACTAGGTTGGCTTCGTGCGATTGGGCGTCCTTGACGTGGGTAGCAACACGGTCCATCTGCTGGTGGTCGATGCCCACCGCGGCGGCCATCCGACGCCGATGAGTTCGACGAAGGCCGCGTTGCGATTGGCCGAGGCCACCGACAACTCGGGCAAGATCACCAAGCGCGGGGCCGACAAGCTGGTTTCCACGATCGACGAGTTCGCCAAGATCGCGGTTAGTTCCGGTTGCTCGGAGATGATGGCCTTCGCCACGTCCGCGGTCCGGGATGCCGAGAATTCCGACGACGTTCTGTCCCGGGTGCGCAAAGAGGCCGGGGTCGAGTTACAGGTGCTGAGCGGCGTCGACGAGTCTCGCCTGACCTTCCTGGCTGTGCGCCGATGGTACGGCTGGAGCGCGGGGCGGATCATCAACCTGGACATCGGCGGCGGCTCGCTGGAGCTGTCTAGCGGTGTCGACGAGGAACCGGAGGTCGCGCTGTCGCTGCCGCTGGGCGCCGGAAGACTGACCCGCGAATGGTTGCCCGACGATCCGCCCGGTCGGCGCCGGGTGGCGATGCTGCGCGATTGGCTGGACTCCGAGCTGGCGGATGCCAGTGTGGCCGTCTTGGACGCCGGTGGCCCCGATCTGGCGGTAGCGACGTCGAAGACGTTTCGCTCGTTGGCCAGGCTCACTGGTGCGGCGCCGTCGGCCGCCGGTCCCCGCGCGAAGAGGACGCTCACTGCCAACGGCCTCAGGCAACTAATATCTTTCATATCGAGGATGACGACCGCTGACCGGGCGGAGCTGGAAGGAGTTAGCGCCGAGCGAGCGCCACAAATCGTGGCGGGTGCTCTGGTGGCGGAAGCGAGCATGCGTGCGCTGTCGATAGAAACGGTGGATATCTGCCCGTGGGCGTTACGGGAAGGTCTGATCTTGCGCAAACTCGACAGTGAAGCCGACGGAACTGCCCTCGTGGAGACCTCGGTGCGCGATGCTAGAGGTCAGGTAGTTGATCGGAACGCAGCTAACCGATCGAGAGGCGACAAACCATGACCGGACCACAATCTGAGACGGAGGGCACCAAGCCGATCTCGGTGGCCGAATTGCTGGCCAGGAATGGAACCCTTGGTGCTCCGGCGGTCACCCGCCGACGTCGGCGGCGGCGCGGCGACGGCGACTCGGTTACGGTCGCCGAGCTGACCGGTGAAATTCCGATCATCCGCGTCGACGATGACCACAGCGAGACCCGGAATGCCTCGAAGGCGACACACGCGCCCGGGACGAACAGGAGAGTCCGGGCTGCGCAAACGGCAGCCACACAGCTGCGTGCTGAACTCGTTCCCGAGCAGGTCGCCGCCGAACGGGTCAGCGAAAAGCAGACCAACGCTGCGTACTGGTCCGAACCCGAGCCGCGCTGGCCTAAATCGCCGCCGTTGACTCAACGCCCGGCGGGGCCTGAGCGCAGTGCGTACCCGCGGCCCATGCGCCATGCGGAGGCGCGCAATGACGGGCACGGGGCCGCTGGCACCGCCCAGCCAGGGGCGCAATCCGGTGCCGAGGACATGAGGCCGGATCCCGTTGACCCTTACGCCGACACCCCGGTGGACGTGATGGACTCGGAGGTGCGCGAAGCGGAGCCGGTTACCGGGGATTCCGCCTACGTGCGTTCTTACCTGCAGGCGTCGGAAGACACATTGTTCGGCGGCCAGACCCTCGCCGACGAGCTGGCTCGACGGCGTAGTGACGAGCGGGCCAAAGCGGATGGGGACTCGCCGGGCACCGGATCGGCAGGCGACGTCCTCGAGAAGGACGACCTCGACAGTGGGCCCCCGTCTGCGGAACGCGATAGCCAAGCCCAGGACGCCCACCGGGGACCGGGCAGATTCGAGACACTGTGGGGCGCAAGTCTGATCGTGTTGCAGTCGATCCTGGCCGTGGCGTTCGGCGCTGGGCTGTTCGTCGCCTTCGACGGGCTGTGGCGCTGGAACAGCATCGTCGCGCTGGTGCTGTCAGTGCTGGTGATATTGGGCTTGGTTGTGGGGGTGCGGGTGGTTCGTAAGACTGAGGACATCGCCAGTACGTTGATTGCGGTCGCGGTGGGGGCATTGATCACCCTGGGACCGCTTGCGTTGTCCTTGCAATCGGGATAGATGAATCTTTTCGGACCTACTCGGAACCACACAGAAACTTGCGCCCAGCAATCAAAGTCGGTCTATCGACGGCCTCGGTCTACCCATTGAGGGCCGAGGCCGCGTTCGAGTACGCGGCCCGACTCGGCTACGACGGTATCGAGCTGATGGTGTGGAGCGAGTCCGTCAGCCAGGACATCGATGCAATCCGGAAGATGTCCCGGCGCCATCGCGTGCCGGTGCTCTCGGTGCACGCTCCCTGCCTGCTGATCTCGCAGCGGGTGTGGGGCTCCAACCCGATTTCCAAGCTGGAACGCAGCGTCAAGGCCGCCGAACAACTGGGCGCCCAGACCGTCGTCGTGCATCCCCCGTTTCGTTGGCAACGGCGCTACGCCGAGGGGTTCAGCGACCAGGTCAAGACCCTCGAAGCAGCCAGCGACGTGCTGGTCGCCGTCGAAAACATGTTCCCGTTCCGGGCGGACCGGCTTTTCGGGTCCGACCAGTCACGGCAACGAATGCGCAGGCGCGGCGGTGGCCCCGGTCCCGCGATTTCGGCGTTCGCGCCGTCTTACGACCCGCTGGACGGCGACCACGCGCACTACACGCTGGACCTGTCGCACACCTCTACCGCCGGCACCGACGCGCTGGACATGGCGCATCAAATGGGCTCTGGGCTGGCGCATCTGCACCTGTGTGACGGCAGCGGTCTGCCCGCCGACGAACACCTCGTGCCGGGTCGCGGCACGGAACCGACCGCCGAGGTGTGCCAGATGCTGGCAGCCGGCCATTTCGCCGGCCACGTCATTCTCGAGGTGTCGACCTCAAGTGCGCGTTCCGCCAACGAACGCGAGGCCATGCTCGCCGAATCGCTGCAATTCGCCCGCACGCACCTGCTGCGCTGAACTTCACGGCGAATTCCCAGAAAAACGTCCCAGGAGACCATGAGCGCGATATTCACCACCGCAATGACGGTGCGCGAGGTCGATCCGGGCGTACACCCAGGTGTTTTCGAAGGCGAGCTCGATAAGCACTGGACCATCGGGCCCAAGGTGCACGGAGGCGCGATGCTGGCGCTCTGTGCCAGCGCCGCCCGCACCGCTTGCGCCGACTCCCGGGGCCAACCTGACGGACCCCGACCGGTCTTGCAACCTGTCGCGGTGTCGGCAAGCTTTCTGTCGGCGCCCGACCCGGGGGTAATGCGGCTGGTGACCTCGATCCGCAAGCGTGGCCGCCGCATCACCGTGGTTGAGGTCGAGCTCATCCAGGGCGACCGCACCGCTGTGCACGCAGTGGTCAATCTCGGTGAGCCGGAGCATTTTCTTCCCGGCGGCTCCCCTGGTGGCGGGGCCAAGCCGCTGCTGTCGGCGAACCCGGTTGTGGGTTTGATGACACCAGAACCGCCCGACGACATCGACCCGATCGGGCCCGGCCACCCACTCGCCGGCCTGGTGCACCTGGGCGAAGGCTGCGATATCCGGCCGGTGTTGTCGACGATGCGGCCCAGCGCTGACGGGCGGCCGCCGGTGCTTCAGATGTGGGCGCGTCCGCGCGGTGTCGCGCCAGACGCCCTGTTTGCGCTCATGTGTGGGGATCTGTCGGCGCCGGTGACCTTTGCCGTGGACCGGACCGGCTGGGCGCCTACCGTTCAGCTCACGGCCTTCCTGAGGCGCCTGCCCGCCGATGGCTGGCTGCGCGTGATCTGTACCTGTCTCGAAATCGGGCACGACTGGTTCGACGAGGACCATATCGTCGTCGACAGTCTGGGCCGCATCGTGGCGCAGTCGCGCCAGCTGGCGATGGTGCCTCCGCCCCCGTAGCCCGGATAAGCCGAGCTGTCTGCGATGCTTTCCGGCATGGCAAGAATCGCGATCATCGGCGGCGGCAGCATCGGCGAGGCATTGCTGTCGGGCCTGCTGCGCGCGGGGCGGCAGGTCAAAGATCTGGTGGTTGCTGAACGGATGCCCGACCGCGCGATCTACCTGGCAGATACCTATTCGGTGCTGGTGACGTCGGTGAGCGAGGCCGTGGACAACGCGGCGTTCGTCGTCGTCGCGGTCAAGCCCGCCGACGTCGAGTCGGTGCTGGGGGAGCTGGCTCGTGCAGCCGGCGGCGCCGATAGCGACAGCGCCGACCAGGTGTACGTCACCGTCGCGGCAGGGATCACGATCACCCACGTCGAGTCGAAACTGCCGGCCGGAACGCCGGTGATCCGGGCGATGCCGAACGCGGCGGCGCTGGTGGGCGCGGGCGTTACCGCGCTGGCCAAGGGGCGTTTCGTCACTGCACAACAGCTCCATGACGTCTCAGCCTTGTTCGACGCGGTCGGCAGCGCGCTGACCGTCCCCGAGGCGCAAATGGACGCGGTGACCGCGCTATCAGGATCTGGTCCGGCGTATTTCCTGTTGATGGTCGAGGCATTGGTGGACGCCGGTGTCGCGGCTGGCTTGAGCCGTCAGGTGGCCACCGACCTCACCGCCCAGACCATGGCCGGGGCCGCGGCAATGCTGCTGGATCGAATGGATCAGGATCGGTCGGCTGACGGCGAACCGCCGAGTTCGGGGGCTGACACCACCGCGGCCCAATTGCGGGCCACGGTTACTTCGCCCGGGGGGACCACAGCTGCTGCGCTGCGCGAACTCGAAAAAGGCGGATTCCGGGCGGCTGTCGACGCAGCGGTTCAGGCCGCCAAAAGGCGCTCTGAGCAGCTAAGAATTACATCCGAATAATTCAAGAGTTTCATAATGAAAGTCCCCCACCAGTACCAGGAACCCCACTAGTCCCGCTATTCTCCTTTGGGTAAGCACGTGTGGATGCCCGCGGAGGGGAAGCCGCAGGCGTTGCGCGTGCCTGACATGATTGGGTTGCGATGACGTCTACGAACGGGCCATCGGCGCGGGATTCGGCTGGCAGTAAATCGGTGCGAGATGCCGGTTATGCCGACGGCCAGCAGGCCAGGACACAGTTTCTGACCGTTGCCGAGGTGGCCTCCCTGATGCGGGTCTCCAAGATGACGGTGTACCGGCTGGTGCACAACGGCGAACTGCCCGCGGTTCGCGTTGGGCGGTCCTTCCGGGTCCACGCCAAGGCGGTGCACGACATGCTGGAGACTTCGTACTTCGACGCGGGCTGAGCCGAGAACCAGCCGCGCGTTGACGCGCGGCCTCATGGGCACCTGAGCTCGTCGGATGGCCGTTCAAGCCAGCCTGACGGCACCGTTTGGTGTTCCGTGCGGCCAGCCGGGTAAAGTATCCCGGTCCTTACAAAAGCCGGTCACGGGTCAGATAGCGGAGTTCATGGGTTCAGTAATCAAGAAGCGGCGCAAGCGTATGTCGAAGAAAAAGCACCGCAAGCTGCTGCGCCGCACCCGGGTGCAGCGCAGAAAACTTGGCAAGTAAGGCCCAGTCCGCGCCGGGCGTCACGCGGCCGTAACGCACCTGTCTCTCGTGGCCGTTACGCTGTTTAGGTGGATTCCTCGAATGGGGAAGGTGGCGGAACGGGCGGTACCGCCAGCGATACCATGCATTACCCCAAGGTGGTGCTGGTTACTGGCGCGTGCCGATTTCTCGGCGGCTACCTGACTGCTCGGCTCGCACAGAATCCGCTGATCAAAGGGGTAATCGCGGTCGACGCGATCGCGCCGAGCAAAGACATGCTGCGCCGCATGGGTCGGGCCGAGTTCGTTCGCGCTGACATTCGTAATCCCTTCATCGCCAAGGTGATCCGTAATGGCGATGTCGATACGGTGGTGCATGCCGCGGCGGCGTCCTACGCGCCACGGTCCGGCGGCAGCGCGGCGTTGAAGGAACTCAACGTGATGGGCGCGATGCAACTGTTCGCCGCCTGTCAGAAGGCGCCGTCGGTACGCCGCGTGGTGTTGAAGTCGACCTCAGAGGTGTACGGCTCGAGTGCACACGATCCGGTGATGTTCACCGAGAACAGCAACAGCCGTCGCCCGTTCCGCGAGGGTTTCGCGAAGGACAGCCTCGATATCGAGGGTTACGTGCGCGGATTAGGCCGGCGCCGGCCCGATATCGCGGTGACCATCCTGCGGCTGGCCAACATGATCGGCCCGGCGATGGACAGCACCCTGTCGCGGTACCTGGCCGGCCCGCTGGTTCCCACGATGTTCGGCCGCGACGCGCGACTGCAGCTGCTGCACGAGCAGGACGCTCTGGGCGCGCTGGAACGCGCAGCGATGGCCGGCAAGGCCGGCACGTTCAACATCGGCGCCGGCGGCATCATCATGCTGTCGCAGGCGATCCGGCGAGCTGGCCGAATCCCGCTGCCCGTACCCGGTTTTGGCGTGTGGGCGCTGGATTCGCTGAGACGGGCTAATCGTTACACCGAGATCAATCGCGAGCAATTCAATTACCTGAGTTACGGCCGGGTCATGGACACCACCAGGATGGCGTCCGAACTCGGCTACCAACCCAAATGGACGACGGCTGAAGCCTTCGACGACTACGTTCACGGCCGCGGCTTGACTCCCATTGTCGACCCACATCGGGTACGCTCGCTGGAGGGTCGGGCCATAGCGCTAGCGCAGCGCTTAGGTAGCCGGAATCCAGTTCCATGGGGTGGGGTCAGGTAGATATTGTGGCGGGCGAAACAAAAGCGAATGTTATTCCCCTGCATACGAATCGGGGCCGGGTAGCGGCACGTCGCCGTGCCGGTCAACGAGCAGACGTCTCTCGCCAGCATCCCTCGTTGCTCTCGGATCCCAACGGCCCGGCGACGGCCGAAGAGATGGCCGCCGTCGTCCGCGAAATGGATGAGCACCGACGCGGCGCGGGTGCGACATCGGCGATTGAAGCTCCGCTGAACGATCTTGCGCAGCGCGTCGCCGCCGTCACCGGATTCCTCAGGCAACGACTCGCCGGCGACTACACCGTTGACGAGTTCGGGTTCGACCCACACTTCAATGACGCGATCGTTCGGCCTTTGCTGAGGTTCTTCTTCAAGTCGTGGTTCCGGGTCGAAGTCAGCGGGATCGAGAACCTCCCGGCCGACGGTGCCGCCCTGGTGGTGGCCAACCATGCCGGCGTGCTGCCGTTCGATGGATTGATGTTGTCGGTGGCGGTTCACGATGAGAATCCCGCGCAGCGCGACCTGCGACTGTTGGCCGCCGACATGGTGTTCGACCTGCCGGTCGTCGGCGAAGCCGCTCGTCGGGCCGGCCACACCATGGCCTGTACTGCAGACGCGCACCGGTTGCTCGCCGCGGGCGAACTCACCGCCGTGTTCCCGGAGGGGTACAAGGGCCTGGGCAAGCGCTTCGAGGACCGCTACCGGTTGCAGAGGTTCGGCCGTGGCGGCTTTGTGTCGGCGGCGCTACGGACTCAGGCGCCGATCATCCCGTGCTCGATCATCGGCTCTGAAGAGATCTATCCGATGCTGACCGACGTCAAGCTGCTGGCGCGACTGTTCGGCCTGCCCTACTTCCCGATCACGCCGCTGTTTCCGTTGGCCGGCCCAGCTGGCTTGGTGCCCTTGCCGTCGAAGTGGCGTATCGCGTTCGGTGAGCCGATCTACACCACCGATTACGCTGCCAGCGACGCCGATGACCCGATGGTCACCTTCGAGTTGACCGATCAGGTGCGCGAGACCATCCAGCAGACGCTCTACCGGCTGTTGGCCGGGCGTCGCAACATCTTTTTAGGCTGAGCTTTTCGACCAGGGTCCAACGTCGCGCCTGGCGCGAACTACGTTCCGGCTGATATTGATGCAATTGCGGCGACAGTTTCGCCAGTGTTCTGGTGTGCAGCTTCCCCCAGCATCGTGACGACGCTGGTGACGACCGGTCTTCCTTCGGCGTCTGTGACTTCGCTACGGATTTCGGCGAGAACGGTGCCGTGGGACTCGATCACCGAGTCCAGGTAGGTGTCGAAGTAGAGCTTGTCGCCGGCCAGGATCGGCCGATGAAACCTGAACTTCTGGTCGCGATGGAAGACCCGGGCGAGGTTGATCGGGATGCTGAACTTGGTGAAGATCTCTTGCTGCACACGCCGCCCGGCGATCGCCAGGTACGTCAACGGAGCAATCACTGAGGGATAGCCGGCAGCAGCAGCGTTGGCCTCGGCGTAGTGCGTCGGATGGTCGTCTTTGATCGCGAGCGCAAACTCACGGATTTTCTCGCGTCCGACCTCGAAGTAGTCCGGTGCCCGGTAATGGCTGCCGATGAGTCCTTCGGCCTCTTGGGTGACTGTCATGGCGCTTTGCTCTCCGCTCGACTGTGTGCTCAGCGGCGCAGCTTATCAGCGTGATTGGCGTCGCGATGCCAATGCTGCCAGTGCGCCGCCCGCCGCACCCAGCGCCAGCGCCGACGGCACCCCGATCCGGGCTGCCTTGCGAGCGGTTCGGAAGTCGCGGATCTCCCAGCCGCGTTCGCGGGCCAGACTGCGCAGGCGGGCGTCGGGGTTGATGGCGACCGCGGTGCCGACCAGCGACAGCATGGGTACGTCGTTGAAGCTGTCAGAGTATGCCGTGCAGCGTTTGAGGTTGAGGCCTTCCCGGATTGCCAGCGAGCGCACCGCGTGGGCCTTTCCAGGGCCGTGCAAAATCTCGCCGACCAGCCTGCCGGTGAATACCCCGTCGACCGAATCGGCGACGGTGCCCAGCGCACCGGTGAGGCCGAGCCGGCGTGCGATGGTGGCCGCGAGTTCGTATGGGGTGGCGGTGATCAGCCAAACCTGCTGGCCGGCGTCAAGGTGCATCTGGGTGAGCTCGCGGGTGCCGGCCCAGATCTTGTCGGCAATGATCTCGTCGTAGATCTCCTCGCCCAGCGTGATCAGCTGCTCGACTGACCGGCCCTCGATGAACGCGAGTGCTTTGCGCCGGCCGGCGGCAACATCATCGCTGTTCTCCTTGCCGAGCAACTGGAACTTGGCCTGGGCGTAAATGAATCCGACGACGTCGCGATAGGTGAAATAGTCGCGAGCGGCCAGTCCGCGGCCGAAATGTACCGCCGAGGAGCCTTGCACGAGCGTGTTATCCACATCGAAGAATGCGGCCGCGGTCAGGTCGATCGGCGGCTGCAGACGGCCCTCTGCAGGCTCCTCTGCGTGCAGGCCGGCAAGCGCACGCTCCGCGCTGGCGTTAGCGGCCAGCGACTCGAGGTCGACGTGACCGGCGCCTTGCGTGCTGTCCGGCTCAGAGGAAACCATCGGAAACCTCCTATGTCGGTCTGTAGTCCGGCGGCCCGTATCAACCCTATCCGGCGCTAAGTAGGCCAATCGTGCCGACCGTGAAGCGGCGTCACATCCGGAGCCGAGTGTGACGCGAGCGGCGCGTTCGTCGCTGCGATCCCTTATTGGTCGCTTTCGCCTAGCCGTAAATCTTGACGATCGAACACGATCCAGTCATCCGCGTTGTTCATGATCTGGACGCCACCGATTTCGGGCGCGGACTTGATCATTTCTTTGAGCGCGGTCCATCGAATACCGCCGTATCTAATTCCCGGTCGGACTCGGCTGGTATAAACACGCACGACATGAGTCAGGTGCTGAATTTGAAAAGTCTTCATAACTGGTTGACCGCCTTCACTCTGTCCGGCGGCCAAATCCAGGAATAGTTCGCGTTCTCGAAGCGCCGCACTGATCTGGTGTGGCACTTCGCTCGACTGGGATCTAGCGCTCTGGGTTATGAAGTCTTCAAGCATCGTGCCTGCCGCAGCATCTTCGACAGCCGCTGGAGAGCAATTCTGGTCCTGGCCCTCCGAATTGAGATCCTGGAGAATAGCCGCGAGCTGTTGCTTGTGGATCGCAACCCGCTGCCAAGCATTGTTCGACAATATCACCCAATCGAGAGGGGCCATCTTGAGTGCGGCGGCGAGGTGGTTCTTAAAAGCGCTGCCGGCGAAATGTTCATGCTCCGACAGATGTGGATGCGATTTCGATGTAAACAACATCATTGCGTGTGTGCCGTCCGACAGTCGGGCCAGTGGCGTTGACCTAACCCTCGTGGGGTCACGTTGGTCCATCTCGCACGGGACAAACACCTCGGCGTTGCGGATTGCTTGAAATAGGCGTCGACTGGCAATAGCAGAATTCTCTTGCGCGGCGGCCTCAACCAGTTTCTCGATGTCACTGTCATCCGTCGTCAAAATCAATTCCTTCGTACGGTGCGAATACGCCTCTCGATTCATCATATATTCCACTCACATCATATATCAACCCGGTGGGGTTAGCCTCATCGAAAGGGCATATTGCGAGGTGCACGTCTCCCATATCGGTTTCTATAAGCTCTGTTAAGTGTGTCGGATTCGTCACTATTTGTGGTGTACCTACAACGTTTAGTCCGTCCGGCGGATAAATCGTATAATTCGGTAACCGTTCGCCCGGGTGGAAAGTGCGAGAGTAGACGTGAGAGGTATCGCCTCCGGTCTCGATCAGATTGCCGAGTTCGTCCGTGATCGATGATCCATGCTCAGCGTATAGCGTAATTGTGGTGCCGCGCGGCACAGTTATATGGCCGTCGATGGAATAGTAGGCACCGTGCCCACTAATCGTCCTTCGAGGGTCAGGCTCAGGATATTCGACGGTCGATTCCGGCGGAGACAATGCTGCATTCTGACTGGGTCCACCGGGCTCCCCGCCATGGGGTGGTGGGTCGGCGTGGTGGTCCCTCAGGGGCGCCGAGTCCGTGGGCGACGAATGTGGAGCCGGCGCGTGGGGTGCCGAGGGCCCCGGCGCAGAACGTGTCGTTGATTCGGTCGGACGTTTCGTTGATTCGGTCGGACTGTGTGGCGCCGGTGCGCCGGCCGGAGCTGGTGCCGGCTTGGGCGCCCCGACACGCTCGGGTGTCAGTGGCTCGAGCGGCGCCTCTCTGAGTCCTCTAAGGGCATCGCGAGCACCGGTGCCGATCTTGCCCAGCTTTGAAAGCGGCCCACCGGGCAGCGCCATCATCGCCAGGTCGAACTCAGATTTCCCGAGGGCCTCGAACGGGTGAGTTTTCCACTCATCCCAGTGGGTCAGATCCTTACCGAGTCGCTGCCAAGCCTGGCCGACTGCAGGCCCATGCTCGCCGGCGGCGCCGACCAGCGGCGCAATGCCCGTGCCCATCTCGCCCATGGAGTTGAACCAACCCACTGGGTCGACAACGGCCCGCACTTGGCTGACCTCCCACAGTCCTTTGACCGTTCCGAAGGCCTCCTCCCCGATGCCTTTGCAGAGCTGTCCCACCGGGGTTAGAGCGCGACCAACGGCGTCCGAGAACGGATCCCATTGCTTGACCGCGTACTCGCCCATCGCGGTGACCAGCGCCGTCGCCTGGTCTAGGACCGCCGCGATCTGGGCTCGTAGTGCGTCGACTTCGGCGGTGAAGTTGTCGACCACCGTGCGGATGTCGTCGGCGATCTTCTTGATCTCGTCTTCGTCCTCGTCGGTCAGGATGTCCCAAACCTCTTTGATCCCGGTCAACGGGTCACAGATGCGCGCCAACAGGTCCAGGATCGCCGCGTGCACCTTGTCGACCTTGGCCGCGTAGCCGGTGAGCTGGGCTGCGATCGTCTGACACTGCTGGGCGATGCTCGTGGTGCTGTCGTAGGCGTCGGAAAACGCGGCATCGACGGCCGCCCCCTCTGGCATCTGCTGGGCGCGAACCGCTCCTATCGCCCGTGCTGTTCCCTCGATTTCGGCAAGCGCGAACTTCGTGCCGGTGGTCGCCCACGCCCCAGCTGCTGTGCGCAATTTTGCCGAATCGGCTGTCGGCCAAATCATTCCGATAAAGGGGGACACCCACCCCCAACCTGGCGGGGCATTGTCACCGGCCCCTACTGACGAAGACGGTGCGCCGACGAGGAGGTGCTCGATCGTCGGTGGGGCTGGAAGCGGATTGCTTTGGCGCCCAACATCAGAATTTGCTTCGGCCAGCGAATAGTTGTGCGCTGACATCCGCAAGCCGGTTCCGAGACTGCACAGCCCGTCGCGAGTGGCCGCCATCGCCTCGATGAGCTTGGTTGCCGAACCATCGTAGCTGCGGCCCAGCCTGGCGCCCGCCGGATCATCGCCGGCCATTCCGGCACACCCCAACAACGCCATGGTCAGCGTCATGACGGTCCAACCCAAACTCTCACCGGCCGAAACCACGTTCCTGCCCGCGCGCTCAAGGGCTCCTGGATCTACAGTCAGCGGCGCCATTGACTTATGACCACATAGCCAGATTTGTCGACATGGCGCCGGTGTAGTTGCGATGTGCTGTTGCGCCGGCGGTCCGCAACTGAGCCAACGCCTCGCGCATCATCGCCTCGCCGCGAGCCCAGTGCCGATGGGCGTCGGCGTGGGCGGCCGCACCTTCTCCCGTCCACGTCGCGTGCAGATTGGCGACGAGAGCGTCGATTTCGGCGAGCATGCTTTCGGCATGGCGTTGAAATTCGGCCATTCGCTGCACCGAATCGGCCAACGCCGGGGGATCGACCCGAAACGCCTCAGCCACGGCCAACCTCACGCAGCGCATGGCTGGATTCGGCCTCGTTCTGCTGATAAAGCCGGCCGGCGTGGGATACCAACTTTTCCAAGATCGACAATCCCGCCTGTACCTCGGCTGCGCCGCGATGCCATAGCTCCCACGCGGATGTGTAGGCACCGCCAGATTCGCCGCGCCAGCCGGCCAACATCTCGCTGACCTGACCGTCCAGGTCGGCCAGTTGATTCCGCAGATCCTCGGCACCACCGCGGAGCGCCTGGGAGAACCCCTGCATCACCAAAGGGTTGACGCGCAGATTGTCTGAAGTGGCCATCGCGGCAACCTAACGACCACCGTGCGGTCCGACAATTCACCTGGAATGCCCTCTGTGAGCACGGCATGAGACCCGGGGTCAGACTGGTGCCATGACGCCACCGTTCCAAAAGGCGACAAGTCGACCGCAGGTGGAGTTGTTGACCAGGGACGGGTGCAGTGTCTGCACGCGGGTACACGCCAGACTGGCCGAACTGGCTGGTGAACTCGGTTTCGAGCTTTCCAGTACCGACGTGGATGCCGCGGCTCTGGCCGGCAAGTCTGAGCTGCGGGCCGAGTTTGGTGACCGGTTGCCGGTGATCCTGCTGAACGGCACCGAACACAGTTACTGGGAGATCGACGAAGCCCGGCTGCGGGCCGACCTGGCCAGGCACGGGACATTTGGTAGCCCGGCTGATAAACGTTTACCGTAGACACCGGTTGAGGTACTGGTGACTAGCAAGGGGGCTGGCCGGGTGATGTTGCCGTGAGCATCCTGCTCTTCGGGGTTTCGCACCGCAGTGCGCCGGTTTCCGTCCTAGAACAACTCAGCATCGACGAATCCGATCAGATTAAAATCGTCGACCGGGTGCTGCAATCGCCGCTGGTGACCGAGGCCATCGTGCTGTCGACGTGCAACCGGGTCGAGGTCTACGCGGTGGTGGACGCGTTCCACGGCGGACTCTCGGTAATCGGGCAAGTGCTGTCGGAACACTCCGGGATGTCGATGGGCGACCTGACCAGATACGCCTACGTTCGTTACAGCGAGGCCGCCGTCGAGCATCTGTTCGCGGTTGCCAGCGGTCTGGATTCAGCGGTGATCGGCGAGCAGCAGGTGCTTGGGCAGGTGCGTCGTGCGTATGCCGCCGCTGAGGGCAACCGCACCGTCGGTCGGGTGCTACACGAGCTGGCCCAGCGGGCGCTGTCGGTGGGTAAGCGGGTGCATTCCGAAACCGCTATCGATGCGGCGGGTGCCTCTGTGGTGTCGGTCGCCCTGGACATGGCCGAGCGCAGGCTGGGCGGGCTGGGTGGCAAGACCGCCGCGGTGATCGGCGCCGGATCGATGGGCGCGTTGGCGGCGGCCCACCTCACCCGTGCCGGGATCGGGGACGTCCTCGTACTCAACCGATCGTTGTCGCGGGCGCAGCGGCTGGTCCGAAAGATCCGCGAATCCGGCGTGCGGGCCGAGGCGTTCACCCTCGACGGGCTGGCCGACGCACTGGCGAGTGCCGATGTGGTGGTCAGCTGTACCGGGGCCGTGAGCCCGGTGGTTTCGCTGGCCGATGTGCACCACGCGCTGGCGGCCTCGCGCCGCGACGAAGCGACCCGCCCGCTCGTGGTGTGCGACCTGGGCATGCCTCGCGATGTAGACCCGGCGGTGGCCGGGTTGCCCGGCGTCTGGGTCGTCGATGTGGACCGGGTGCAGCGTGAACCCTCGGCTCATGCCGCCGCCGCCGACGTCGACGCCGCACGCCGAATCGTGGCGGACGAAGTTGCCACCTATCTCGCAGGGCAGCGGATGGCCGAGGTCACCCCGACCGTGACCGCCTTGCGCCAGCGAGCTGCCGACGTGGTCGAAGCGGAGTTACTGCGCCTGGACAACCGACTGCCCGGGCTGGAGGGCGCCCAGCGCGAGGAGGTGGCACGCACCGTTCGGCGGGTGGTGGACAAACTGCTACACGCGCCCACCGTGCGGATCAAGCAGCTCGCCAGCGCCCCCGGTGGCGACAGCTACGCCGAGGCGCTTCGCGAGCTCTTCGAACTTGACCAGACCTCCGTCGACGCTGTGGCCACCGCGGGTGAATTGCCCGCGGTGTCAAGCGGATTCGACACTGGTAACCGCGCGCAGGGCATAACGGGCTCCCATGGCAGTCCAAAACAGGCCGCCGAGTAGCCGATTGGCACATGTGATCCGGATAGGCACTCGGGGCAGTCTGCTGGCCACCACCCAGGCCGCTGGCATCAGAGATGCCCTCATCGCCAATGGCCACCCGGCCGAATTGGTGATCATCAGCACGGCGGGTGACCAATCTTCTGCGCCCATCGAAACTCTCGGGGTGGGAGTCTTCACCACCGCGCTGCGGGAGGCCATCGAAGATGGCCGCGTCGATGCGGCAGTGCACTCGCACAAGGATTTGCCAACCGCCGATGACCCGAGATTCACGATTGCCGCGATACCGCCACGCAACGACCCCCGCGATGCACTGGTAGCCCGCGACGGGCTGGTGCTCGGGGAACTGCCGGTCGGAGCGCTGGTGGGCACATCTTCCCCGCGGCGGGCGGCGCAGCTTAGAGCATTGGGTCTCGGTTTGGAAATCCGCCCCCTACGAGGCAACCTAGATACCAGGTTGAACAGGGTAAGCAGTGGTGATCTTGACGCCATCGTGGTGGCCCGGGCAGGACTAGCCCGGCTGGGCCGTCTCGATGACGTCACCGAGACGCTCGAGCCGGTGCAAATGTTACCGGCCCCGGCTCAGGGCGCGCTCGCGGTCGAATGCCGCGCCGGCGATAGCCGGTTGGCGGCAGTGTTGGCGGAGTTGGACGACGTCGACACGCGAACGGCGGTCACTGCCGAGCGAGCCCTGCTCGCCGAACTGGAGGCCGGTTGCTCCGCACCGGTGGGCGCGATCGCTGAAGTGGTCGAGTCCATCGATGAGGAAGGCCGGATCTTCGAAGAGTTGTCGTTGCGTGGCTGCGTGGCGGCGCTGGACGGATCCGACGTGATCCGCGCGTCCGGCATCGGCACTTCCGGTCGAGCACGGGAGCTTGGGCTTTCGGTCGCCGCGGAGCTGTTCGAGCTGGGCGCCCGGGACCTGATGTGGGGAGCGCGGGAAGACCCCCGCGCGACGAAGTTTGAGCGAGAGTAGCGAGAGTCACGTGGGAGCGACAATGACGACGCGAGGGCGCAAGCCGAGACCGGGCCGCATCACTTTCGTGGGCGCCGGTCCGGGAGACCCGGGTTTGTTGACCACGCGGGCCGCCACGGTGCTGGCGAACGCCCCCCTGGTATTCATCGACCCCGACGTACCGGAGCCAGTGCTGGCACTGATCGGTAAGGACCTGCCACCTGTCTCCGGCCCGGCGCCGGCCGGTCCCGCTCCGGGGAGCGCCGACGGAGGTGCAGGGGTCACCGAGGGTGACCACAGTCAGGTCGTGCCGGCAGTGATGCCCGGCGGTCCCGACATCCGCCCAGCGTTGGGTGATCCCGCCGAAGTCGCCAAGACGCTGACCGCCGAGGCTCGTGCGGGCGCCGACGTGGTGCGTCTGGTGGCCGGTGACCCGCTGACGGTCGATTCGGTGATCACCGAGGTGAACGCCGTGGCACGCAGCCACCTGCACATCGAGATCGTGCCCGGCCTGGCCGCTACCAGCGCCGTCCCGACCTATGCTGGGCTGCCGCTGGGCTCGTCGCACACCGTCGCCGACGTTCGCGGGGACGTGGACTGGGAGGCGCTGGCGGCAGCTCCTGGACCGCTGATCCTGCAGGCCACGGCGTCGCATCTGGCCGATGCGGCCCGCACCTTGATCGAGCATGAGCTGTCTGACGCCACTCCCTGCGTGGTGACCGCGGAGGGCACCACCTGCCAGCAACGTTCGGTCGAAACGACGTTGCGAGGATTGACCGACCCGGCCGCCCTGGGCGGCACCGACCCGGCGGGCCCGCTGACTGGACCCCTGGTAGTCACCATCGGAAAGACCGTGACTAGCCGGGCGAAGCTGAACTGGTGGGAGAGCCGTGCACTGTACGGCTGGACCGTTCTGGTGCCGCGCACCAAGGACCAGGCCGGCGAGATGAGCGAGCGACTGACGTCCTACGGCGCACATCCGATCGAGGTGCCGACCATCGCCGTCGAGCCGCCACGCAGCCCCGCTCAGATGGAGCGCGCCGTAAAGGGCCTGGTCGACGGCCGTTTCCAATGGGTGGTCTTCACTTCGACCAACGCGGTGCGTGCGGTGTGGGAGAAGTTCGGTGAGTTCGGTTTGGACGCACGGGCGTTCTCCGGGGTGAAGATCGCTTGTGTCGGCGAGTCGACCGCCGACCGGGTCCGGGCTTTCGGGATCAGCCCCGAGCTGGTGCCGGCCGGGGAACAGTCGTCGCTTGGTCTGCTGGACGACTTCCCGCCCTATGACAGCATTTTCGACCCGGTCAACCGTGTCCTGCTGCCGCGCGCCGACATCGCGACCGAAACTCTCGCCGAGGGACTTCGCGAGCGTGGCTGGGAGATCGAAGATGTCACCGCCTACCGCACCGTGCGCGCCGCACCACCGCCCGCGACCACGCGCGAAATGATCAAGACGGGCGGTTTCGACGCGGTGTGCTTCACGTCCAGCTCCACGGTGCGGAACCTGGTCGGCATCGCCGGCAAGCCGCACGCCCGGACCATCATCGCCTGCATCGGCCCCAAAACCGCCGAGACCGCCGCCGAATTCGGCTTGCGGGTGGATGTCCAGCCCGAGACTGCTGCAGTCGGCCCGCTGGTCGACGCACTGGCCGAACATGCCGCGCGGCTGCGCGCCGAGGGCGCGTTGCCACCGCCACGCAAGAAGAGCCGCCGGCGCTAGTGGCGATCGCAAGCGCGGCGGAGCCGGGCGCAGCGGGTCGCCGCTCATCTGGTCGAGTGGCGATCGCAAGCGCGGCGGAGCCGGGCGCAGCGGGTCGCCGCTCATCTGGTCTAGTGGCGGGTCGCCGCAATGGCAGCTAGTGCCTACCCGCGGCATCGCCCGCGGCGGCTGCGTTCCACCCCCGCGCTGCGTCGTTTGGTCGCGCAAACATCTTTAGAGCCAAGGCATTTGGTGCTACCGATGTTTGTTGCCGACGGTATCGACCAACCGCGGCCCATTGCTTCGATGCCGGGCGTTGTGCAGCACACCCGGGATTCGCTACGCAGCGCGGCGGCCGATGCCGTTGCCGCCGGGGTCGGCGGACTGATGCTGTTCGGCGTCCCCCGCGACCAGGACAAAAACGCGACCGGCTCCGCCGGCACCGACCCCGACGGTATCCTCAACGTCGCCCTGCGTGACCTGGCCAAGGATCTCGGTGAGGCCACCGTGTTGATGGCCGACACCTGCCTGGACGAGTTCACCGACCACGGGCACTGCGGCGTCCTCGACGAACGGGGCCGGGTCGATAACGACGCGACCGTCGCCCGCTACGTGGAACTGGCTGTGGCGCAAGCGGAATCTGGTGCCCATGTGGTAGGGCCGAGCGGGATGATGGATGGCCAGGTGGGTGCGATCCGCGACGGCCTGGACGCCGCGGGCTACACCGATGTGGTGATCCTGGCCTACGCGGCGAAGTTCGCCTCGGCGTTCTATGGCCCGTTCCGGGAGGCGGTGAGCTCAAGCCTTTCCGGGGATCGGCGTACCTATCAACAGGAGCCTGGCAACGTCCGCGAGGCGCTGCTTGAGATCGAACTGGATCTCGACGAGGGCGCCGACATCGTGATGGTCAAACCGGCTATGGGTTATCTCGACGTGGTGGCCGCCGCGGCGGACGTTTCGCCGGTGCCGGTCGCCGCTTACCAGGTCTCGGGGGAGTACTCGATGATCTGCGCTGCGGCCGCGAACAACTGGATCGACGGCCGGGCCGCGGCGCTGGAATCGCTGACCAGCATCCGGCGTGCCGGAGCGGATATCGTGCTTACCTACTGGGCCGCGGCGGCGGCGGGTTGGCTTTCGTGACGGGCCCGCGGCCCGGTAACAATCACCAGATGAGGCTGCAGATGGCATCAGTGAAGGATTCCAAGCCGCTGTTCTACGAGCCCGGTGCCAGCTGGCTCTGGGTGCTGGCAGGTCCGGCCGCGGCGGTGTCGATGATCCTGATCGAAGTGTGGAGCGGCGCTGGAATACAGCTGGTGACGCCGGTGATCTTTCTGGTGATGGTGTCGGCGTTCATCGGGCTGCAAGTGAAGGCGGCGCGAATACATGTCTCGGTTGAGCTGACCGAAGATGCGCTACGCGAGGGGACCGAAACGATCCTGGTACGTGAAATCGTCGAAATCTATCCGGAAGCTGAGCATTCGGTGGTTTCCGACAAACAGCTGGCGGCGTGGCAGTCGGCTCGGGCGCTTGGCGAATTGTTCGGCGTGCCGCGTGGCCGGACCGGTATCGGACTGAAACTCACCGAGGGGCGCAGCGCGCAGGCCTGGGCGCGTCGTCATCGTCACCTCCGGGCAGCGCTGACCCCACTGGTCCGGGAACGAGTCGAGCCCCCCGCGATCACCGATGCCACCGTTGTCCCCGATGGTGACGACGACGCAGGATCGTCGCAATGACTACCCGCTTGCGGCCTCTGGTCGATATGGTCCTGGCTGTTGCCGCGTTCGTGGGCGCCGGGCTGAGCTGGCGGCACGCGCGTTATACCGTGGCCGTCGCACCCATCGCGGACGGGCAGCCGACCACCACGTCGCTGGTTTACCACCCCCAGCTGTTGCTGCTGACTTTGGTGCTGGTGACGATCGCCGGTGTGCTGGCGGTGGTCGGGGCGGCCAGGCTGCGGCGCTCTAAGCCGACTTTTTGATGAGCGGCAGCACCAACTGACGGCGGCTGACGATGGCGTCGGCCAGATTGTGCAGCGCCTCGTGTACCGTGCGGGTAATCGGGAAGATGGCCCCGTTGTCGTCTTGGTCGCGGTCGGCATCCAGCAGCTCGACGACCGCCGGACTCGCGACCAAAGTCCACTCCACCCCAGCGGCGCGGCAATCCTCATCGATTGTGTAGAGCAGCGAGATACCTGCCACAGCAAAGTGGCGCAAGTCGCTCATGTCGATTACCACGGGGTTCGTCCCGACGATGAAACGCCGAATGTACTTGCCGACCCAATCGACATTGACGGCGTCGATTTCGCCCCGGATGGTCACCACCGTCGCCAGGTGCCGACAGTGCGCCCGAATCTGAGCGCCACCGCAGTCAT
This sequence comes from uncultured Actinomycetota bacterium, assembly GCA_963762625.1. Lineage (GTDB taxonomy): Bacteria > Actinomycetota > Actinomycetes > Mycobacteriales > Mycobacteriaceae > Mycobacterium. The sequence continues at coordinate 493,781 of CAVXLB010000003.1, read as the reverse complement.
AGATGCAGTTTCCCTGTCGAGTCGCGACGTTAGTCATTTGCAGCCCCATTCACCATGGCGTCGTGGAGGCCGGCTCGGCGTCGACTCGACCTGTCTCCTACGTTCCACGCAAAATCTAAGGGGACCGACAGCCGCGTCTAACTTCTTGCTAAGAAGCCCCTCACGCCATCGCGGAGATCGCGCTGTTAGGCTCCAATACCTGTCGGTCGCCAGTCGGGGGCTTGTGATGCGACCTTGAACAGCAGAGTCCAGACGGAAAGAGCGTCGTGCGCTTCGGAGAGCTAAAGGGAGAAATCAAGGCCCTGACAGGCCTCCGCATCGTCGCCGCGGTTTGGGTGGTGCTGTTCCACTTCCGGCCGATGTTGGGCGATGCGTCGCCCGATTTCAAGGATGCGCTTGCGCCGGTGCTCAACTGCGGCGCGCAGGGTGTCGACTTGTTCTTCATCCTCAGCGGGTTCGTGCTGACCTGGAACTACCTAGAGCGAATGGGCGAATCGTGGTCGACGCGTGCAACCCTGCGTTTCCTGTGGCTGCGGCTGGCCAGGGTGTGGCCGGTGTACCTGGTCACCCTGCATCTGGCGGCGTTGTTGGTGATCCTCAGCCAGCATGTCGGTCATGTGCCGTTGCCGGAGGTGCGCGACCTCACCGCGGTCAGCTATCTACGTCAAGTCCTCTTGGTGCAGCTGTGGTTTCAGCCGTTCTTCGACGGGTCGAGTTGGGACGGGCCGGCTTGGTCGATCAGCGCGGAATGGCTGGCCTACTTGCTGTTCGGTGTGGTCGTGCTGGTGATTTTCCGGATGCAGCATGTGACAAGGGCGCGAAGCCTGACGTTGTTGGCGTTCGCGGCGTCCTTGCCGCCGGTGGTGCTGTTGTTGGCCAGCGGTCAGTTCTACACGCCGTGGAGCTGGCTGCCGCGAATCGTGACGCAGTTCATCGCAGGCGCGCTGGCCTGTGCCGCCGTGCGTAGGTTGCGGCTCAGCGATCGTGCTCGCCGCGCCGCCGGGTATGGTTCGGTGCTCCTGACCGCCGCGACTGTGGGCATCCTCTACCTGTTTGACGCGCACCCGATCACCGGGCTGTACGACAGCAGCGGGGTGGTGGACATGGTGTTCGTGCCGCTGGTGATGACGCTGGCGATCGGCACGGGCAGCCTGCCGCGACTGCTGTCCACGCGGTTGATGGTTTACGGCGGGGAGATCTCGTTCTGCCTGTACATGGTGCATGAGCTGGTGCATACCGGCTGGGGGTGGGCCGTGCAGCAATTCGAGCTCGCACCGCAGGAAAACCCGTGGAAATGGAACGTTATCGGCCTGCTCGTGATTGCTGTGGTCGCTTCGATCCTGCTGTATCACTTCGTCGAGGAGCCGGCCCGCCGCTGGATGCGCAGGATGGTTGACGCGAGAGCCGCGAAAGCCAAAATCGAGCCCGGCGAACCGATCGACACCAAGCTTCATCAGATCGACGTTGCGCAGGAAGCAATCTCGATTCGCGCGGTGTGACGGTTGTCCGGTCGGATACGGCACACGACGATGCCGTGCACTGTGGAGGTAGTGGTGAGTCGTCTGGCCACATTCGTAGTTAGTCTCACTCTTCTTCTCGGACTGCTCCTCGACTCCCCGGGGTATTTGGCGCACCCGCAGCGGGTGCGGTCGTACGACGTTCTGACGCTGGATTCGCGGCTGACCCACGTCGCAGTGATCGGCGATTCCTATACGACCGGCACCGAGGAGGGCGGACTGGGCCCGAAATCGTGGACTGCTCGTGCCTGGCGGACGCTTGCTCAGCATGGCGTGCCGATCGCAGCCGATGTGGACGCCGAAGGCCGCGCCGGCTATGTCGTGCTCGGCGACCACGGCAGCGTCTTCGAGGATCTGACTGCCCGCGCGGTCAAGCCCGACGATGTGCTGGTGGTGTTCTTCGGTTCCCGCAACGACCAGGATGTCGATCCCGAGATGCTCGCCGACAGAGCCCGTGCTGCCTTCGATCTGGCGCGCCATATTGCGCCGTCCGCGCGCTTCCTGGTGATCGGACCGCCGTGGCCAACCGCCGACGTGCCCGACTCTCTGCTGCAGATTCGTGACGTCCTCAACGCTGCGGCCCGGAGCGCGGGAGCAGCGTTCGTCGATCCGATCGGCGACCGCTGGTTCGTCGACAGGCCCGACCTGATCGGCGCGGATGGAGTGCACCCCACCGACGCGGGGCATGCGTATCTGGCGGCCAAGATCGCGCCCCTCATTCGCATGCAGTTGTCGGAGTGAGTTGGATTTTCCGCTAAAGTACCTGTTGCACAGGGTGTTTGGTTAGAGCAAGGCGGCGCGTCAGTCCTCTGCGTGCCGCTCGTAATCCCATTGCTCGAGGCGCGCTTGCAGGTGCAACAGGCCAAATCCGGCGACTGGCGCGGTCGCAGCCAAGCAGATCAGCAGCATCGGCGTCATCTCAAAACCTCCCAAAACCTTTCACTGTTAAGACGTTCATCTGCGATAAGAAGTTCATTGCGGCTCAGCCGCCGCCCAGAGCGCGATCGGCCAGCGCGCCGATAAGGGCGCCAGCAGTCGCGCGTGCTCGGTCGTCACGTGGTTGTCATCCCGGAACACCAGAGTGTTGCCGACGACCATCGGGCGGCGGTCGGGGGTGCAGACGCCGCGGGCGGTGGTTGGTGCCTGCTCAGCGTAGATATGAGCGGCGTTGACCACGTACACCGCGGCGGCGCGCAAGCCCGCGATGTCCGGGCGGAATCCGGTTGGCCGAACCCGCCGGTCCACTCGACGCGGAGGGCGGTAGGTATCTTGCTCCCGGACTGTCATGGCCTCAACTAAGACGCCATCCAGGCCAACTCGCCGGGCAGTTGTGTCCGCCAATAGCCTATGTCGTGCCCGCCCAGGGTGAAGCTGGTCGCCGGAGGCGTTTTCAGCTGGCCGACGAACTGGCGGGTGGCGAAATAGAATCGGTCAAAGGTGCCGCAATCCACCCGCAACGGGATCTGCGACAGCGCCGGAACGTTCAGCACGCTGTTTTGCATGTAGTCGTCGTAACTGTCGAACGCCCCCGGCGCGCTGCCGGCGAATGAGGTGTACAGGGCCGGGCTGATCGCGCAGATGCCAGCGGTGCGGGCGGGACCCAGCTTGGCACCCAGGTGCAGAGCCCCGTAGCCGCCCATCGACCACCCCATGAAGCCGACCCGAGAGGTGTCCATGCCCATCGACGACAGCATGGGCAGCAGCTCGTCGAGCACCATCGCGCCGGAGTCTTCACCCGACGCGCGCTTGTGCCAGTAGGTATTTCCGCCGTCGACGCCCACCACCGCGAATCCCGCCTTGCCGCTTTGGACCAGCCGGGATAGCCCGTCCTCGACACCGGCTTCCAGCATTTGGTTCGCGTCGCCGTCCACGCCGTGCAGCGCGATCACGGGACGCAGCATTTCCGTTTGCCCCGGTGGCATGGCGATCACCCAGTTGGTTTTCACGCCGCCACGGGCTGCCGAGACGAACGAGCCAGTGAGCTGCGTCGGCAGCGCATTGCCCGCCGTCGAAGGCTCGAACGGGGCGGGACCCTGCGGCTTGGGCGCCGCTTGCGACTGGAGCGGATCCAGCAGGCCGCTCAACGCCCACACGCCCGCCGCTCCAACGCTGGCACCGACACCCATCCGCAGCACCGCACGTCGGGTCAGGTCAGACATGATCGTCAATCATGCCTAACCGGAGGGTGTTTGACGCCCCTGCCACGCCGTATCGAAAGGCAGTTGTGATGACGGCGTAACACACCACGCTGATTTCGAGGATCTAAATCTATGTGGTTTCAACCCTCGTGCGTTTGCTGTTCGTCGAGCACGATAAACGCGTTGGGCTAAAGGAGTTAACGGATGGGTTTGGCGTTTCACTGGTTTTTGCCGACTTACGGGGATTCGCGGAATCTCGTCGCGGGCGGACACGGCACGTCGATGCACGGCGACCGACCCGCGACGTTGCGCTACCTCCGCCAGATTTGCGCGGCGGCCGAAACCAATGGTTTCGAGGGGGTGCTGACGCCCACCGGTTTGTGGTGCGAGGACGCTTGGCTGACAACGGCGATGCTGGTCGAGGACACCGAGACACTCAAATTCCTGGTCGCTTTCCGTCCCGGGCTGCTCAGCCCGACCCTGGCCGCGCAGATGGCCGGGACCTTTCAGCGGCATTCGGAGGGTCGACTGCTGCTCAATGTCGTCACCGGCGGCGAGCCTCATGAGCAGCAGGCCTACGGGGATTACCTGGACAAACAGTCCCGTTACGCGCGCACCGCCGAGTTCCTGCATGTGGTGCGGCAACTGTGGACCGTGGATGAGCCGGTGACCTTCGCCGGCGACCACATCCGCATCGAGGACGCGGTGCTGAACAACAAGCCCGACCCGGTGCCACCGGTGTTCTTCGGAGGATCGTCAGGACCCGCGGGGCCGGTTGCGGCCCAATACGCTGACGTCTACCTCACTTGGGGGGAACCGCCGCCCGCGGTTGGCGAGAAGCTCGAGTGGATTCGTGGACTGGCCACTGACAGCGGGCGGGAGTTGCAGTACGGCTTACGGATCCACGTGATCAGCCGCGACACCTCCGAGGAAGCGTGGGCGGAGGCTGATCGGCTGCTGGCGGCGGTTGACCCGGCCGACGTCGAGCGGGTGCAGGCCAGCCTGGCGCGCAGCGAATCCGAGGGGCAGCGTCGCATGCTGAACCTCCACGGCGGCAGCAGCAATCGGCTTTTGGTCGGGCCCAACCTGTGGGCCGGCGTGGGTCTGGTGCGCGGCGGTGCGGGGACCGCCCTGGTCGGGTCACATGCCGTGGTCGCCGAAAGGCTGGTCGAGTACGCACAGCTGGGTATCGACCACTTCATCCTGTCGGGCTACCCGCACCTTGAAGAGGCCTACTGGTTCGGTGAGGGCGTCCTGCCGCTGCTCGAGCGCAAGGGGCTGTGGAGTCATCCCAACCGTCAGGCGCAACCCGCCCCGTCGACGCCGTTCGCTGTCGCCACGGCGCACTGACCGATCATGGCGACCACATTGCCCGCAGCGGTGACAGCCGCCCCATAAGCACTTGACGGACCGATGACCAGCGACGACGGCGCCTGCGCACTGATCGCCGCGCTGCTGATGGCGGTGCTGGTACCTGTCTCGGGACTGTTGACCGAACGGCGCTAATCGCCGCGATCGCCGGCGCGCCGTGGCTGGCCTGCGGTTATCTCGTTGCGACGGCAGTGATCAGTGTGGTCGCGACGGCGCTGATCCGCGAGAAAGACCGGTATTTCTAAGCTGAGCGGCACTTGCCGCCAAAAGCGGCGCGCCTGTAGTCGCTTCCAGTTGATGCGGCCCGCGAAGCCCGCTAGCGTCCGGTAATGCCGCGCACGCAAGGCCAGGCGAGTTCCGGGCCCGGGGGCGACAAGCAAAGCGAGCCCCCGGCGCCTGATCAGGATGCTGATCCGCAACTGCGCCAGGGACTTTCGCAGCGGCAACTCAGCATGATCGCGATGGGCGGCGTCATCGGTGCTGGATTGTTCATCGGGTCAGGTGTGGTGATACGAGACACCGGGCCCGCTGCGTTCCTGACCTACTCGATCTGCGGCCTGCTGATCATTCTGGTGATGCGGATGCTCGGCGAGATGGCCGCGGCCAACCCTTCTACCGGGTCGTTCGCCGATTACGCAGGAAAAGCCCTGGGTGGCTGGGCGGGTTTTTCGGTTGGCTGGCTGTATTGGTACTTCTGGGTGATCGTGGTCGGCTTCGAGGCGGTCGCCGGCGGGAAGGTCCTCAACTACTGGTTCCCGGGGCCGCTCTGGCTGATGTCGCTCTGTCTGATGCTGCTGATGACGGCGACCAACTTGTTCTCGGTGTCTTCGTTCGGCGAGTTCGAATTCTGGTTCGCGGGAATCAAAGTCGCGACGATCATGATCTTTCTGGCCGTCGGCACCGCTTTCGTTCTCGGGCTTATTCCGGGTCATCACGAGGGCCTGTCCAACCTGTACTCGCACGGCGGCTTTTTCCCGATGGGCGTGGGCGCCGTCTTCGCAGCCATTGTGGTGGTGATCTTCTCCATGGTCGGTGCGGAAGTCGTCACCGTCGCCGCCGCCGAAAGCCGGGACCCGGGGCTCGCAGTCCAGCGAGCGACAAGAACGGTGGTCGTGCGTATCGGGATCTTCTTCGTTGGTTCGGTTTTTCTGCTGGTCGCCATCATGCCGTGGAACTCGGTGGAGCTCGGAGCGTCGCCGTACGTCGCCGCGCTTAAGCACATGGGTCTCTCCGGCGCTGATCAGCTGATGAATGCGGTGGTGCTGACCGCGGTGCTGTCGTGCCTGAACTCGGGCCTCTACACCTCATCGCGCATGCTGTTCGCGCTTGCCGGGCGCGGGCAGGCGCCGGCGCGGCTGGTCAAGCTCAGTCGCCGCGGGGTCCCTTACGTCGCCATCTTGCTTTCGTCGGCGGTCGGTTTCGGTTGCGTGATCATGGCGTGGCTGGCGCCCAACACGGTGTTCCTCTTTCTGCTCAACTCATCTGGTGCCATCATCTTGTTCGTCTATTGGCTGATCGCTCTGTCGCAGATCATCCTGCGCCGCCGGACACCCGCCGAAAAGCTGCGGGTGAAGATGTGGTTCTTCCCGGTGCTGTCGATCCTGACTCTGGTCGCGATCACCGGCGTGCTCGTGCAAATGGCGTTCGACCCGTCAGCGCGCGGTCAGCTCTGGCTCAGCCTGTTGTCCTGGGCGGTGGTGATTGGGCTCTATTTCATTGCGAATGCCCGGGGCGGAATCGGTATTCAGCGGAAAATCCTCGCGGGGGATCCTTAGCCGGATGCGCTCGTTCAGGAAGTCTGGGTGAACAGCACCGCCTGCTCGAACGGCAACCGGGTGAAGACTCGCCTCCCGCGGGTGACGTACGTCGCGGCCTCGGCCTTGCTGACCACGCGCGGGTCGGTGATACCGACGGTCTTGCCGTAGCGCTTTATCCGACCGCCTCCGGCGGAGGTGAGGTTCTTCAGCCAGTCGCGATCGGGACCGTAGGTCAACAGGATCGCTACGCCGGGTTTGCCATCGACGCTGGTGGTGAGGGCATTCACCGGCGTGCGGTAAGGCTTTCCGGAGCGCCGGCCGACATGCTCAATGATGGCGAACGTGGGGGCCCAGCCGGCCCAGAGCCGCTGAACGGGGTTGGTGACGTGCCGGTTGAATCGGGCGAGCCGCTGCGGTAGTTGCATGCCACCATCCAACTCGCGGGCCAAGCGGACATCAACTCTTACACCCTGTAGTTGAGCGGGCCGCAGTGGCTGGGACACTAGTCGGCATGGGCAACACTGACCAGGCGACAGCACGCGCCGGGACAGCGGTAACTGCGTCGGCCAAGCTTTTCGAGGAGGCCTGCGCGGTCATTCCCGGCGGGGTGAATTCTCCGGTCCGCGCGTTTAGCGCGGTGGGCGGCACGCCGCGGTTCATCACCGAGGCACACGGGTGCTGGCTTACGGACGCCGACGGCAACCGCTACGTCGACCTGGTCTGCTCATGGGGCCCGATGATCCTCGGCCATGCCCACCCGGCCGTCGTCGAGGCGGTCACGAGGGCTGCCGCCTCCGGCTTGTCGTTCGGTGCGCCCACGCCCTCCGAGTCGCAGCTGGCCGCCGAGATCATCGGGCGGGTTACACCTGTGGAACGGATCCGGCTGGTGAACTCCGGCACCGAGGCCACCATGAGTGCGGTCCGGTTGGCCCGCGGGTTCACCGGTCGGGCCAAGATCGTCAAGTTCTCCGGCTGCTACCACGGGCATGTGGACGCGTTGCTCGCCGACGCGGGATCGGGGGTGGCAACGCTGGGCCTGCCGTCCTCGCCCGGAGTCACGGGTGCCGCAGCAGCCGACACAATCGTGTTGCCTTACAACGATATCGACGCCCTGGCACAGACATTCGTCCAATTCGGCGAACAGATTGCCGCGGTGATCACCGAAGCCAGCCCCGGCAACATGGGAGTCGTCCCGCCAGGGCCGGGTTACAACGCGGCCCTGCGCGCGGTCACCGCCGAGCACGGTGCGCTGCTGATCGTCGACGAGGTGATGACGGGCTTCCGGGTCAGCCGAAGTGGGTGGTATGGAATCGATCCGGTCGACGCCGATCTGTTCACCTTCGGCAAGGTGATGAGCGGCGGACTTCCGGCAGCCGCCTTCGGTGGGCGAGCCGGGGTGATGGAGCGACTGGCGCCACTGGGGCCCGTATATCAGGCCGGCACGTTGTCCGGTAACCCGGTGGCGGTGGCCGCGGGGCTGGCCACGCTGCGCACCGCCGACGATGCCGTCTACGCCGCGCTGGATGCCAACGCTGACCGGCTGGCCGCGTTGCTATCCGAAGCGCTGACGCAAGCCGGTGTGCCGCATCAGGTCCCGCGCGCCGGCAACATGCTCAGCGTGTTCTTCAGCGAGACGCCGGTGACCGACTTCGCGTCCGCGCGGGGCAGCCAGACCTGGCGCTATCCGCCGTTTTTTCACGCCTTGCTGGACGCGGGAGTGTACCCGCCGTGCAGTGCGTTCGAGGCTTGGTTCGTCTCGGCCGCCCTCGATGACACCGCGTTCGACCGGATCGCTGAGGCTGTGCCTTTTGCCGCTCGGGCGGCAGCGCGGGAGCGGCAGTTCTGATGGGCGAGCAAACCCGAGTCCACATGATGCGGCACGGCGAGGTGTACAACCCCACCGGCATCCTCTACGGCCGGCTGCCCGCATTTCACCTCTCCGACAAAGGAAGGGCGCAAGCTGAGGCGGTCGCCGACGCGCTCGCCGGTCGCGACATCGTCGCGGTGATCGCCTCCCCCCTGCAGCGCGCCCAGGAGACCGCCGCGCCGATCGCCGCCAAGCACAACCTGCCGGTGGACACCGACCCCGACCTCATCGAATCGGCCAACTTCTTCGAAGGCCGGCGGCTCAGCCCGGGCGACGGCGCGTGGCGGGATCCGCGGGTGTGGTGGCACCTGCGCAACATGTTCACACCGTCGTGGGGCGAGCCCTACGTCGAGATCGTCGACAGGATGTCGATCGCGGTGGACAAAGCACGCGCCCGGGGGGCCGGCCATGAGGTGGTGTGCGTCAGCCACCAACTTCCGGTGTGGACGTTGCGGCTACACCTAACCGGCAAGCGGCTCTGGCACGACCCGCGCCGACGCGAGTGCGGGCTGGCGTCGCTGACGACCCTGGTTTACGACGGCGACCGCCTGGTCGACGTCGAGTACTCCCAACCGGCGGGCGCTTGACCGCGCCGGCGACGATGCAAAGTGAAGCGATGCGGCGGAACGGCGCCGTGAGCATGCGGCGGCTGGCTGTCGCCGGAGCAGCGTTGGCGAGCCTGCTCCCCGGCCTTCTCTCCGGCTGCTCAGGGCGCGACGCGGTGGCACAGGGCGGCACCTTCGAATTTGTTTCGCCCGGCGGCAAAACCGACATCTTGTACGACCCGCCCGCGAGCCGCGGCCGCCCCGGCGCGCTTTCCGGGCCCGACCTGGTGGATCCCTCGCGCACGCTTTCGATGGACGACCCTGCCGGACCCTTTGCTGGTCAGGTCGTGGTCATTAATGTGTGGGGCCAGTGGTGCGGGCCATGCCGGGCCGAGGTCACCCAACTGCAGCAGGTCTATGACGCCACCCGGGTCTCCGGAGTGTCCTTCCTGGGAATCGACGTTCGCGACAACAACCGGCAGGCGGCCCAGGACTTCGTCGCCGATCGCCACGTAACATTCCCGTCGATCTACGACCCGGCGATGCGCACCCTCATCGCGTTCGGCGGCAAGTATCCCACCACCGTTATCCCGTCGACGCTGGTGCTGGACCGCCAGCATCGGGTGGCGGCTGTGTTCCTGCGTGAATTGCTGGCGGACGACCTGCGGCCGGTGGTGCAGCGGCTGGCGCAAGAACCTGGGGCGGGCCAGACGCAGCCCGGACGGCAATGACCGGGTTCGCCCAGGTCGCCGCCGCCGGGCCGCTGTTGGTGGCGCTGGGGGTGTGCCTGCTGGCCGGGTTGGTGTCGTTCGCCTCACCGTGCGTGGTGCCGCTGGTGCCGGGCTATCTGTCTTATCTGGCGGCGGTGGTGGGCGTCTCGGAGGGAGAAGAGCTGTCACAACCGGGCGCGATCAAAGCCCCGCCCGCCACGCGCTGGCGGGTCGCGGGATCCGCGGCGTTGTTCGTGGCCGGATTCACCACGGTCTTCGTGCTTGGCACTGTCGCGGTTCTTGGCATGACGGGCACGCTGATCACCAACCAGCTTGTGCTGCAGCGGGTTGGAGGCGTGCTCACCATCGTGATGGGCCTGGTATTCGTGGGCCTTGTCCCGGCCCTGCAGCGTCAGGCCCGGTTCAGCCCGCGGCAGCTGACGACGGTTGCGGGGGCACCGGTGCTCGGCGCGGTCTTCGCGCTCGGCTGGACCCCGTGTCTGGGGCCGACATTGACCGGAGTGATCACCGTCGCATCGGCCACCCAGGGCGCCAACGTGGCGCGAGGCATCGTGCTGGTGATCGCCTACTGCCTGGGGCTGGGCATTCCGTTCGTACTGTTGGCATTCGGTTCGGCGCGGGCGGTCGCGGGCTTCGGCTGGCTGCGCCGGCACAGCAGGGCCATCCAGATCTTCGGTGGTGCGTTGCTGATCGTGGTCGGTGCGGCACTGGTCAGCGGGGTGTGGAATGACTTCGTCTCGTGGTTGCGCGACGCATTCGTCAGCGACGTGAGGTTGCCGATTTGATGCCGCGGGCGCGCAACACCTGGCGTGCGCTGACCTCGATGGGCACCGCGCTGGTGCTGTTGTTCTTGCTCGCGCTTGGGGCGATACCCGGCGCACTGCTGCCGCAGCGCAGCCTCAACGCTGGCAAGGTCAACGAGTACCTGGCCTCGCATAAGTTGATCGGCCCGTGGCTGGATCGGCTGCAAGCCTTCGACGTGTTCTCCAGCTTTTGGTTCACCGCCGTCTACGCCCTGCTGTTCGTGTCCTTGGTCGGCTGTCTCACCCCGCGGATCGTCGAGCACGCCCGCAGTCTGCGCGCCAAACCGGTGGCGGCACCGCGCAACCTGGCCCGGCTGCCCAAGCACGCGAGTACCGAGTTGGTCGCCGACTCGCAAGACATAGCGGCCATGGCCGCAACGATCACGGGCCGGCTCCGAGGCTGGCGTACGACCGTCCGTGACAACTCCGGGACGATCGAGGTGTCCGCGGAGAAGGGCTACCTGCGCGAATTCGGCAACCTGGTCTTTCACTTCTCGCTGCTGGGCCTGCTGGTCGCGGTGGCCGTCGGCAAACTTTTCGGCTACGAGGGCAACGTGATCGTCATCGCCGACGGTGGCCCCGGCTTCTGCTCGGCGTCGCCGGCCGCATTCGATTCGTTCCGCGCCGGCAACACGGTCGACGGCACATCGCTGCACCCGATCTGCATCCGGGTCAACGACTTTCAGGCGCACTACCTGCCGTCGGGCCAGGCCACCTCGTTCGCCTCGGACATCGATTACCAGGACGGGCATGATCTGACGGCGAACAGCTGGCGGCCCTACCGGCTGGAGGTAAACCACCCGTTGCGGGTAGGCGGCGACCGGGTGTACCTGCAGGGCCATGGCTACGCGCCCACCTTCACCGTGACCTTTCCGGACGGGCAGACGCGGACGTCGACAGTGCAATGGCGACCGGATAACCCGCAGACCCTGCTGTCGTCGGGCGTGGCGCGCATCGACCCACCCGCAGGCAGCTATCCCAATCCCGTCGAGCGCCGCAACCACGAGATCGCGATCCAGGGCCTGCTCGCACCGACCGAGCAGCTGGACGGCGCCCTGTTGTCGTCGCGTTTCCCGGCGCTGAACGCCCCCGCGGTAGCCGTCGATATCTACCGCGGCGACACCGGCCTGGACAGCGGGCGGCCTCAGTCGCTTGTTCACCCTGGATCCCCGGTTGATCGACCAAGGCCGACTGACCAAAGAGAAGCGGGTCAACCTGCGCGCCGGCCACGAGGTCCGGCTTGATCAGGGCCCGGCGGCTGGCACCGTTATCCGCTTCGACGGCGCGGTTCCGTTCGTCAACCTGCAGGTCTCCCATGACCCCGGCCAGACCTGGGTGCTGGTCTTCGCCATCACCATGATGGCCGGATTGCTGGTATCGCTGCTGGTGCGCCGTCGCCGCGTGTGGGTTCGTCTCACGCCGGCGCAAGCAGCGCCAGGTACCGTCAACGTCGAGCTTGGTGGCTTGGCGCGCACCGACAATTCCGGTTGGGGCGACGAGTTCGAAAGGCTGACCGAGCGGTTGCTACACGGACTCGGCAAATCGCGCGGGCAGGACCCGGCCGACACCCCAGCGTCCAGAAGGAGCTCTCAGGTGGACGTCAAATGAATACTCTGCACGTCAACATCGGCCTCGCGCGGTACTCCGACTGGGCGTTCACCTCGGCGGTGGTGGCTTTGGTCGTCGCCCTGCTGCTGCTGGCCTTCGAGCTGGCCTACGTCGGAGGCCGCCGCGTAGACCGCCGCGCGCGGGTGCTGGCCGGTTCGGTTGCCGCCGACAGCGCAACACCGGGCGTGGTCGAAGACGTTGGCCCGAGGCCATTCGACGAACGAGTCGGGCGGGCCGGGCTTGCGGTGGTCTACCTCGGGATCGGCCTGCTGCTGGCGTGCATCGTGTTGCGCGGGCTGGCCACCATGCGGGTGCCCTGGGGCAACATGTACGAGTTCATCAACCTGACCTGCTTCAGCGGACTGGTCGCCGGCGCGATCGTGTTGCGCCGCCCGCAGTTCCGCGCTCTGTGGGTTTTCCTGCTGGTGCCGGTGCTGATCCTGCTCACAGTTTCTGGACGCTGGCTGTACACCAATGCGGCACCGGTGATGCCCGCGCTGCAGTCCTACTGGCTGCCCATTCACGTGTCGGTGGTCAGCCTCGGTTCCGGAGTGTTCCTGGTCGCCGGTATCGCCAGCATCCTGTTCTTACTGCGCACATCGCGGCTGGGTGACCCGGAAACCGAAGGCGCGCTGGCGCGGGTGGTGCGGCGCTTCCCCGACGCGCAGACCCTGGACCGGATTGCCTACCGAACCACGATCTTTGCGTTTCCGGTGTTCGGTTTCGGGGTAATTTTCGGTGCTATATGGGCCGAGGAGGCCTGGGGTAGATATTGGGGCTGGGACCCCAAGGAGACGGTGTCGTTCGTTGCGTGGGTCGTGTACGCGGCGTATCTGCACGCCAGGTCAACCGCAGGATGGCGGGACCGGAAGGCGGCGTGGATCAATGTCGTGGGATTCGTAGCCATGGTCTTCAACCTGTTCTTCGTTAACCTGGTCACTGTGGGTCTGCATTCCTATGCGGGCGTGGGCTGACAGTTAGCGAACCGAACCGACTACGGCAAGCAAGGGGGAAGTGCACGTGACCGACCATCCGACTACTCAGTTGCCGTCTCAGGGGCCCCCGCCCAGCACCACGGCGAACCGCCTGCTGAATCCGGCGGCGACGCCGGCACCCGGGCCTTTGCCGGATTTCGCACCGAGCGGCGGGTCCCCGGACCCGACAGGCCGCCGCACGGAGCGCCGCCACCCGCCGCGACGCCGCCCTGGGATTCCACACCGGCTACCGGCATCCCCCGCGTCGACCCGACGGCTTTCGGGGCCTATTACAGCGGCCCGGCCGATGGGCTGCCCGTACAGACCCCGTACGGCACCGAGCGCGTGCCCCATACGCCCGTATCCGGAGCTGTCCACCGGCGTGCTGCTCCTGCGGCCGGTCAAACCACCGCCATCGCAGGGCTGGCGGCGGTGGCTCTACACGCTGTCCGGTCAGCTGATCAATCTGGGGGAGAGCCCCCGGGCCGCTCGCTACAACAACCTGGTCGCACAGGTGAACCAGCCGCTGCGCGGCTGCTACCGGGTGGCGATGCTGTCGCTGAAGGGCGGCGTCGGCAAAACCACGATCACCGCGACCCTGGGATCCACCTTCGCCGCACTCCGCGGCGATCGGGTGGTGGCCGTGGATGCCAGTCCCGACCGCGGCACTCTCAGTCAGAAAGTACCGCTGGAGACGGTGTCCAGCGTGCGCCAGCTCTTGCATGACGCCAAATCGATCGATCGCTACAGCGACATCCGCCGCTACACCTCGCGGGGCCCTAGCGGAATGGAGGTGCTGGCGTCGGAGAGCGATCCGGCGGTGTCGGACCCTTTCAGCGCCGACGACTACGCCAGCACCCTCTATCTGCTGGAGCGGTTCTACGGCCTAGTGCTCACCGACTGCGGCACCGGACTGCTGCACTCCGCGATGTCGTCGGTGTTGGACACGGCCGATGTTCTGCTGGTGGTCAGCTCGGCATCAGTCGACGGCGCGCGCAGCGCTTCGGCGACGCTGGATTGGCTCGACGCGCACGGCCACCAAGAACTGGTTCGCAATTCGATCGCGGTTATCAACGCGGTGCGGCCACGGACGGGCAAGCTTGACATGGACAAGGTGGTCGAGCACTTCTCCCGGCGTTGCCGCGCGGTGCGGCTGGTGCCCTTCGACCCACATCTGGAGGAGGGCGCCGAGATCAGCCTGGACCGGTTGCGAAGGCCGACTCGTGAAGCGCTCACCGAGCTGGCGGCCGTTGTCGCCGATGGGTTCCCCAACGACCAGCGGGCCACGCCACAGGGCTAGCGGCGATCGCAAGCGCGGCGTAGCCGGGCGCAGCGGGTCGCCGCCGTCGGAACTAGCGGCGATCGCAAGCGCGGCGTAGCCGGGCGCAGCGGGTCGCCCCCATAGGAACTAGCGCGGGTTGTCCCCGTGTCCTAACCGCCGCAAGAAATCTGGATCGTCGTCGGGCCCGATGACGCGAGTCTTCGCCCGGACGGCTTGCGACCGCGCCGCACGCCAGCCAACGTAGATCAGCGTCCCCAGAACCAGGACAAGCAGCAGGTAGAGCACTCAACACCTCCTTCGAGCGAATATACCCGCGCCGTAGGCTCTACCTGTGTCAGAAGGACCTAACGACAACAGCACCGGGGATACCGCGCGGGATCAGATTGAGCATCGCCGGGTTCGGCTCGTCGTCGACGTCTTGTTCTACTCGGCGGCGCGGTTGCTGCTGGTGGCTGTACTCAGCGGCGCGATCTACGCGGTGGCGCGATTGCTCGGGATCACCCAGTTCCCCATCGTGGTAGCCGTGTTGTTCGCTTTCATCATCGGGATGCCGCTTGGCATCTGGCTGTTCACCCCGTTGCGCCGGCGCGCTACTGCCGCGCTTGCGATAGCCGGCGAGGGCCGGCGCCGGGAGCGCGAAAAGCTGCGGGCCCGGCTGCGCGGTGAGACGGTGCGGGACGAGGCGCCCGACGAGGCGTGAAAGCCGAGGGGTCAACCGTTTGGCATGCGCACGACCTGTGCGGCGTAGCTCAGGCCCGCGCCGTATCCGATCAGCAGGGCCAGGTCGCCGGGCTTGGCTGCCCCGGTCGCCAGTAGTTCGGCCATCGCCAGAGGGATGGAAGCCGCCGACGTGTTTCCGGTGTGCTCGATGTCGTTGGCGACAATCGCGTCCGGCCGCAACTCCAGGCTCTTGGCCAGTACTTCGTTGATTCGGCTGTTGGCCTGGTGCGGCACGAACAGGTCTATCTCGTCGGGTCTGACTCCTGCTGCGTCCATCGCCTGTCGACCGACCTTGCCCATCTCGAATGCCGCCCAACGGAAGACCGCGCTGCCTTCAAGCCGCAGAAATGGGCGTGGGCCCGTTGGGTGCTGTGTGTAGGCAATCCAGTCGATGTCCTGCCGTATCGCATTGGCCTGCTCGCCGTCAGTACCCCAGACGGTCGGTCCAATGCCGTGTACGGACGTCTCGCCCACCACCACTGCAGCCGCTCCGTCAGCGAAGATGAAACAGTTAGTGCGGTCCTGCATATCCACCGTGGGAGACAGTTTCTCCGAACCGATCACCAGAATCTTGTTGGCGCTGCCGCCGCGGACCATGTCGGCGGCGACGCCGAGCGCGTATCCGAAGCCGGCGCACCCTGCCGCGATATCAAACCCGAGAACACCCTTTGCGCCCAGCGCCGCTGCGACCGTTGGGGCGCAGCCCGGGGTCTGGAGAAAGTGGGTGTTGGTGGCGACGATGACGCCGTCGATGTCGTGCGCCGTCAGTGAGGCGTTCGAAATAGCCCGTCGACCGGCCTCGATCGCCATGGACGCGGCGGATTCCTCGGCAGCGGCGAACCGCCGCGTTTTGATTCCGGTTCGGGAGAAGATCCACTCATCGGAAGAGTCGATGTTCTGACATATCTCATCGTTGGTGACCACTCGCTGAGGGCGGTATGCGCCGAGACTGAGCAATCCGATGCACTTGGGCCCGCTGGTCGTGGCGATCTGCTTCATGCCAGTCCTCGATTGGTGTTGTCACCTGACTTTAGGCATGTTCGTTTCGGACAAGCGCCTGAGGCTCCACGTTGTGTGTCGTCCGGTCAGAGCCGCTTAGTGGGCTAACCCCAAAGCGGCCGCCACTGCGATCGCCCACACCACCATCGCCAGCCCGGTGTCGCGTAGCACCGGGATGAGCTCTGGCCCGCTGCGGCCGGATCGCACCGGCGCCGCCGCGCGCAGAGCCAACGGCGTGGCTACCAGGCCCACCGCACACCACGGCGTCGCCAGCATCAGCACCAGCGTCAGTGCTCCGGCGGTCGCCAGCAACGCCTGGTAGAACGCCCGGGTCCGGGCGTCGCCCAGGCGTACCGCCAGGGTCAACTTGTTTGACCGGGTGTCGGTGGGGATATCCCGCAGATTGTTGGCTACCAGTACCGATGACGACAGGGCGCCGACAGACACCGCCAGCGCCAGCCCCACCCAATCGACCCGCAGTGCCTGCGTGTACTGGGTGCCGAGCACGGCGACCAGGCCAAAGAATACGAACACCGCGACCTCGCCAAAACCCGCATAGCCATAGGGCTTGGACCCGCCGGTGTACAGCCAGGCGCCGGCAAGGCAGGCGGCGCCGACCGCGATCAGCCACGGCGCGCTGACCAGCGCCAGCGCCAGCCCGGCCACCGCCCCGACCATGAGGCTCGTCACCGACGCGGTCAGCACCGATCGCGGGGTCGCAAGTCGCGACCCCACCAGTCGCACCGGGCCGGCCCGCTCGTCGTCGGTGCCACGGATACCGTCGGAGTAGTCGTTGGCGTAGTTGACACCGATAGTCAGCGCCACCGCGACGGCCAGTGCCAGCAGCGCTTTCCACCACACGGCGGAGTGCAGCCACGCGGCGGCGCCGGTGCCGGCGACGACCGGAGCCACCGCGTTGGGCAGGGTCCGCGGCCGCGCGCCTGACATCCATTGCGCGAAGGTGGCCACCAAGGCATCCTCCCGCTGCCACGCACACGAGATCAACCGGGGGGCATGCACCACAATGGGCGGATGCTCGGAGTGATCGGCGGCAGCGGCTTCTACAGCTTCTTTGAGGCCCCTTTTGGAAGCAAAGCCCGCGACATCAGCATCGACACTCCGTACGGTCGGCCCAGCGCCCCGATCACGGTAGGCCGCATCGGTGAGCACGAGGTCGCCTT
The DNA here is from genome assembly GCA_963762625.1 of uncultured Actinomycetota bacterium. GTDB lineage: Bacteria > Actinomycetota > Actinomycetes > Mycobacteriales > Mycobacteriaceae > Mycobacterium. The sequence continues at coordinate 476,288 of CAVXLB010000003.1, read as the reverse complement.
CCTGCCCCGGCACGGCGCCGAACACGAATACTCGGCGCACACCGTGCCGTACCGGGCCAATATGTGGGCGCTGCGAAAGCTCGGCGTTCGGCGGGTTTTCGCGCCGTGCGCGGTCGGCAGCCTGGACCCTGAACTGGGTCCGGGGGCGGTCGTGGTGCCCGACCAGCTGATTGACCGCACCAGCGGCCGCGCCGACACCTATTTCGACTCCGGGGCCATCCACGTCGACTTCGCCGATCCCTACTGCCCGACCCTGCGGGCCGCGGCCGGCGGTCTGCCCGGCGTGGTCGACGGCGGCACTATGGTGGTGATCCAAGGGCCGCGGTTTTCCACCCGGGCCGAAAGCCGGTGGTTCGCCTCGGCCGGGTTCAGTCTGGTCAACATGACCGGCTATCCGGAGGCGGTGCTCGCACGGGAACTCGAAATATGTTATGCAGCAATCGCTTTAGTGACCGATCTGGATGCGGGTATCACGCCCGGCGAGGGCGTGAAGGCTGTTGACGTATTCGCCCAATTCGAGAAGAACATCGGTCTGTTCAAGGAGTTGGTGCGCGCGGCGATCGCCCGGGTCGCCGTCGACCGCACGTGCACGCACTGCCAGCCGCACACCGGCGTCACCTTGCCCCTGCAGCTGCCGTGAAGGTGCTGCCGGGGACTCGACCTAAATCGAGTCTTGTGGTGGCCGGTAGATTTTGGGCTTCGCGACGGGTATCTGCCGCGTGGCGGATTCGTCGCCGCGGAAGATCCGAGGCGTGCGAGACAGCTGGGGTACCGCGGTGGTGGGTGGCTCCGCTGCGCCGCCGGTCGCGATACGCGTAGTCGCCGCAGCCGACGGTGGGACAGCGGCTTTGGGGGCGCGGCGCTGCGCATCGCGGACGCGGGCGGGACGATTCTTGTGCCGGCGCAGACGTCGACCCATGAGGTGGCCGGTGATGATGGCGGAGACAAGGATGCCGAGGGACAGTCCGCACAGCACCAGATCGAAGGTGCTGGTGATCTGCTGCGCGAGGTCGTTTCCGTAAACCGGGTTATTCCACCCGCCGCCGTTCGGGGGTTGTTGGAATCGAGGGGCCAGCACGACGCCCACCACAACGCGGGCAATGCTGAGTGTGACCAGAAGTCCAGCAAGCGACGAGATCAGTCTCGTCCGGACGGAGTCGTTGGCCAGGTTCATCCGAAGCCAGACCGCAAGGAGCGCGGTGACGAGATCGAACGCGGCCAGCGTCATCGTGTCGTAGCGGGAGAAGGGGTAGTCCAGACTCACTGCCACGGCGAGGTCGTTGGTTCTCATCAACATCGATCCAAGGCACCAAAGGGCGATGAGTAGCAAGCCATTTCGGGCGGCTGCCCGCCATGGGCTTTCGTCGGCCGACGGTGTGTGCCGATAGCCGAACAGCGTCCGCGGTCCGGAGATCGCCGCAGCCGCCGCCCACGCCAAATAACCCTCGTACCCGACTCCTGCGGTCGACGTGTTCTGCGCGATGCCATGGAAGGCATCGATGTCACGGCCGATGGGAAGGCTCCAGACCAGAATCCCGGCGACCAGTGTCGAGGCCCCCAGCGCGAGGGTCGTGAGTTGGGAAGCGTTGGTGCTGCGAAGCATCCACCTGGATGCGACCAGCACGGCGGCCAACGCCACCACGCCGTACACCACCGCCGTCGAGATGACCGCGATGTTCTGCTTGCCGAAGTCAGAACCGCCGGCGTTCTGCAACGCATACCTGATCCGCCAGAACATGTTGAACGAAAAGCTCAGCGCCGCCCCGAGAATCGACGCGTAGCCAAGGATCCGCGGCGACTTCAGCCATCCGCTGAAAGCGTCACCCGCTCCGGTGATCGCCGGCTGCGCGGCGAGCAGTGCGCCGGCGATCCCGAGCCACGCGCCCGGACCGACGCCACCGGGCACATGCACGCCGCCACCGAATCGGATCGTCTCGAACACGTCGAATACGACGAAGCCGAGCACCAGCAGCAGGTACGGGAGGTTGAGCGCGAAGCGAAGCCGCCCGCTCACTACCAAAGAAACCAGGGAAAGCAGCGTTACCGCACCCAGCACCCCGAACAGGGCCGTCTTGCTGTCGGGGATTCCGACGCCGAAATAGAGATTCCATGGCAGCAGCACCGCACCGATGAGCAGAGCTGCGGCGAGGATATTGCGAACCGTGTTCCAGCGGGGCGCCGGGTTGCCGGAATCGTGGCCCATCGCGGCGCCGGGACGGCGGTGTACGTTGTCCGGCTTTGCCGGATGGGCCGAGGGGGAGGGTGCCTGCCGCGTCTGCCCGCTGATGGGGCCGGTCGGCGGGTCGTCGTTGCTCTGCCTCACGATGCACCCCAGGGATCAAGGACGGTCACTATTGGCGCGGATTCGGTCGGGCGGCGAGGGAACACCTTGCCGAGCCGAATGTGCCGCTCAGTTGCGAACATAGTCTCCATTCCGACGACACGGGAGTGGCTGAGAACAGGCACTTCCGCACCGGTGCTCCCGCGGCGACCGTCCCGCGGTTGGGGAATCCAGTTACGCTGCGTTGTAGGCAAACCTTGTCGGCTGCAACGATTGATACTGCCGACGGTATCGCAGTGTAATGATGGCCGGAGATTGCTGGTGTGGGGTGGCCAGCCGAAGGAGAGCCGCGGTGGACGTCATTCTGGGGGTTGCGGTCACAGGCCCCGTTGCCCGTTTGGCGCTTGTCGGGTCAGGGGCAGCGGGCTATGACGTGATCGACCAATCCGTTGTCGATCTCGCCGACCAACCGATCGAGACGTTGACCCAGACCGTGGTCGGCACGAATCGACTGCTCGCCGACGAGAGCCATCGGTTGGTCGCCACCCGACTGTGCTGGACAGATCACCCCAAAGCCGACCAGTTGCGGCGGGCGTTAGAAGATTCCGGTGTCCACGACGTCGCGGTGCTGTCCGAGTCGCAGGCGGCGACTGCCTTGATGCGCGCGGCGGGGCGGCCCGGCGCCGTGCTGGTGATGGACGACGAGACCGCAACGCTATCGATGGTGGATTCGGCTGCGGCGGACGAGCACGCGCCACCGACCCTGCTGGCCAGCGGGTCCATTGCCGGCGCCGACGCCACCGCCACCTTCGACACCCTGATGGCCAGGCTCGGCGACCAACCGGACGCCCCGGGGGATCTGTACCTGGTGGGCGCATCTCCTGATCTCACCCAAGTTGCCGACCAGCTTCGCGACGTGTCGACCATGCGGGTGGAGATTGCCGACGATCCCACTTTTGCGCTCGCCCGCGGCGCTGCGCTGGCGGCCGCGCCGCTGGCGAGTGGGCCTGACGCGACCGCGATGGCACCAGCGGTGTTCACCGGAGACCAGACGGCGATCGCGCCCGCGGCCGAGTTTGCCGACCCGAATGCCGACGACCACCAGCTGGCGTACTCGATGGCCGGCGAGAACGAACTGCTTCCCGTCGACATGGATGAATACGACGACGAGTACGACGACTATGACGAGTTCGTCGATGGCGAGGCCCAGACCGGGCCGGTGCGACTCAGCCGCCGGTCGTTGCTTGTCGGCAATGCTGTCATCGCCTTCGCGGTAATCGGTTTGGCGTCGCTGGCTGTGGCGGTGGTGATTGCCGTTCGGCCGACCGCGGCTACCCAGCCCGTGGTCGGACTGCAGAACGCCGCCCCGGGGAAGTTCATGCCGCTGTTGCCCACGGAACAACAGGCTCCGGTACCCGCGCCCCCGCTTGATCAGCCGAATGCCGGATACCAGGGCGGTATCATTCCGGACTCCAACGGTTACATTCCGCAGCAGTTGATACCACCCGGTGGGGGTGGGACAGCGCCGGTTGCCCCCGCCCCCGCTCCCGTCGCCCCGCCCGGGCCGGGCTCGCCTGGTTTTGTACCGGGCATCCCGTATGTGCCGGGCATGCCGTACCCGGGTTGGCGGCCGCCGTACCAGGGGTGGCAGCCGCCGTACCCGGGGTGGCAGCCGCCGTACCCGGGATACAACCCCTACCCGGGGTGGCAGCCGCCGTACCCGGGTTGGCGGCCGCCGTACGCCGGGTGGCAGCCGCCGGGCTACCCGTCGACCCCGCCCATCACGCCTCCGACGACGCCCCCCACTACGCCGCCGACGGAACCGCCGACTACGCCTCCGACGACGCCGGCCACCACGCCTCCGACGGAGCCGCTGACGACCACGCCGCAGGCGCCGCCGACGACCACGCCGCAGGCGCCGCCGACGACCACGCAGGTGCCGCCGACGACCACGCAGGTGCCGCCGACGACCACGCAGGTGCCGCCGACGACCACGCAGGCGCCGCCGACGACCACGCAGGCGCCGCCGACGACCACGCAGGCGCCGCCGACGACCACGCAGGCGCCGCCGACGACCACGCAGGCGCCGCCGACGACCACGCAGGCGCCGCCGACGAGCGCGAAGCCAGTAGCTCCCTCAACGCAACCATCTGTCGCGCCGGCCCCTAAGCCGACGGCCCAGGCGCCCGTGCCGACCCAGGCGCCCGTGCCGACCCAAGCGCCCGTGCCGACCCACGTCCAACCGCAGCCGGTGCCGGCCCCGAAGCCGGTGACGCCGGCGGAGCCGCACGCCGGTGGCGGCAGCGGGGGACACCACTAGTTCGGTGTGCGTGCCGGGCGGAAAAATCGCCCGATTCCCGCCGTGAGCGCACGCGCGATGCCGTCAACGCACACTCAATCCCCTAGCAGTCGTCGGCGAACCGGCGCACCAACTCCGCCCGGTCGACCTTGCCGATGCCGCGTCGCGGTATCGCATCAAGGATGTGTAGCTCGCGGGGTGCGGCGGTGGCGTCCAGGGTGCGCGTCACATGCATTCGCAGCGCGTCCAGCGTGGGTGGGTCGCAACCGTCGCTCACCACCACGGCCGCGACCACCCGCTGCCCCAGCCGGTCGTCGGGAACTCCGAAAACCGCGGTGTCGCTGACGGCGGGGTGGGTGCGCAGCGCGGCCTCGACGGGCTGCGGCAGCACCGTTAAGCCACCGGTGCTGATCGCGTCGTCGGCGCGGCCCAGCACGGTCAGCTCGCCCGCATCATCGACAGCGCCGAGATCGTCCGTGCGGAACCATCCTGGTTCGGCAAACGGGTCCGGCTCGACCGGGTTGCGATAGCCCTTGGCCAGGGTCGCGCCACCGATCGCAACGCGTCGTTCGGAGAGGCGCAATCGAACCCCGTCGAGCGGTACACCGTCGTAAACGCAGCCTCCGGCGGTCTCGCTCATCCCGTAGGTGCGCACAACCGCGATGCCGGCTGCTGCCGCGGCATCGAGGATCGGCCCCGGAGCCGGTCCGCCGCCGATCAGCACGGCGTCCAATTCGGCGAGCGCGGCCATAGCCGCGGGGTCGCCGAGCGCCTTGGCCAGCTGCGCGGCGACCAGCGACGCGTACCGCCGGCCGGAGCCTAATTTCTTTACGGCGCCCGCCAATTGGGCGACATCAAATCCTGCGGAGACGTCCAGCTCAACGGGCGCGGTACCGGCGAGCAGGCTGCGCACCAGCACCTGTATCCCTGCGATGTGATACGGCGGCAACGCCAACAGCCAACTCCCCGGTCCGCCGAGACGGTCGTGGGTGGCCGATGCGCTGGCAGTCAAAGCGGCGGCGCTCAACAACGCGCCCTTGGGCGCACCGGTGGTTCCCGACGTGGCCACCACCAGAGCAACGTCGCCCTCGATGTCTTCGCCCACTCGCAGAGCACGCAGCGCGAACGCCTGATCGGCTGGTACGACGACCATCGCGGGATCACGGCCATGCAGAACCCGTTCAAGGGCCGGCAACAGCAGAGCGGCCGCGGAGCCAGATGGGACGCTAAGGGCCCGCAGCAGGGCTATACGTGCTCTCCGTCTTCGCGCTCGTCATCGACCGGCCAGCCACCTTTGGCCAGCAACCGCGTTCGCACGCGCTCGATGTCATCTTCCGACGGCAGCTCGTCGGTGAGCTTGCTGATCAGCACACCGATGTCGACCTTGTCGAAGTCGTCGCGCTGCATCAGTGCGTTGGCCACGAGCTTCACTTCGTCGTCGCTCAACCGGCGTGTCAGCAATGCCAGCAGCGCGAACGTGTCAGTTGGTGGAACGCCTTCCGGATATCCCGCGCGCAACCACGAAACGACCGAAGTAAGGAATCGGTTCACTTGCTACTCCGCCCCGGGGGTGGGTCATTCGGTGGACAACGATTCAATGCTACTTAACTTTGGCCCCTAGGAAGGGCGAGCCCGTCTGGTGCGCAATGAAGTCGCGGGCGATATACAGCAGAGCGAAGGCAATCACCAAGACCACCAGCCCGTAGATCACCCAGGCCACCGCCAGCATCACCGGATTCTTATCTGGTATGTGGCCATCAGCTGTTGCCTGTTGTCCAGCGCCGACGGCTTGAAACCGGACCCCCACGGCGAACAGCGCCGGCAATGCAGCGCCGGCCAGCATGGCGAAGACCAAGATCTTGAAAGAAGCCTCGTAGTTGAACCATTCCTTGAACTCGTTCATGAGGCACTCCGTGCGTTAGCTGTGCCGTCGCCGGAACCGATGTCTGCCGTAGGCCCACGATCGGAAGGTGGCTTGCCTTCGTCGTCGAGTCCGGCGGTCAGGTCGCCTTCCCACTCGGCGTTGACGTTGTTGTGGTCGACCTTGTTCTTGCGCGACCGGATGTAGATGGCGGCGGAGACCGCGACCAGCAGCCCGACGCCGACGATCGCACCGGGGTATCCACCGATGAGGTGCACGATGTAGTAGGTGAGTGCTCCGACCAACCCGGCCAGCGGAAGTGTGACCAGCCATGCGACCACCATCCGGCCGGCCACGCCCCAGCGCACCTCGCCGCCGGGCTTGCCCAGCCCGCTGCCCATCACCGAACCGGTGCAGACCTGCGTGGTCGACAGCGCGTAGCCGAAGTGAGCGGAGAGCAGAATGATTGCTGCCGAAGACGATTCGGCCGCCATGCCTTGCGGCGACTTGATCTCGACCAGGCCCTTGCCCAGGGTGCGGATGATCCGCCAGCCGCCCAGGTAGGTACCCGACGCCATCGCCACGGCGCAACCCAGGATGACCCAAAATGGCGGCGATGCGGCGTTGTTCTGGGATTTCGTGGGCGGTCATCAGCGCCAGGAAAATGATGCCCATCGTCTTCTGCGCGTCGTTGGTGCCGTGCGCCAGAGAGACCAGAGACGCCGAGCCGATCTGGCCGCGCCGGAAGCCGGCCTCGGTGCGCGTCTCCGACACCCCGCGGGTGATCCGGTAGACCAGCCAGGTGGCCACCGCCCCTACGAGGATGGCCAGGACCGCGGACACGACCGCCGGGATGATCGCCTTGGACGTTATGCCCTTCCAGATCACCCCGTGCGCTCCGACCGCGGCGATGGTGGCACCGACGATGCCGCCGATCAGCGCGTGCGAGGAACTCGAGGGAATACCGAGCAGCCAGGTCAGCAGGTTCCAGACCACGCCGCCGACCAGGCCGGCGAACACCAGTTCCAGCGTCACGATGTGCGAGTCGATCAGACCTTTGGCGATCGTGGCCGCGACCGTGGTGGACAAGAACGCTCCCACCAGGTTGAGCACCGCCGATAGTGCGACCGCCTGCTTAGGCTTGAGCGCTCCACTGGCGATGGAGGTTGCCATCGCGTTGGCCGTGTCGTGGAAACCGTTGGTGAAGTCGAATGCGAGTGCCGTGGTTACGACAATGATTAGTAGGAACAAGTCTATGTTCACAGCGCCTGATTCTGGTGGTCGGAGGATTCAATTGTCGAATGCACGAGTAGGCAAAACGCGAGAGTATCTTGACTCGTCGACAGATATTAGCCGGTAGTTAACCTAACGTTTGTCAGGGCTGATCGCGGGTGTCCCGGCGCAGCGGGTGATCAGCGGGAATCTCTATGAAAATAAGGGTGATTCCGTCGGGATCAGTGACGTGCATCTCGTGTAGGCCCCACGGTTCGCGCCGCGCCGCGCGGGCGATCGACACTCCCCGGTTCCGCAACTCGGCCTGGGTGGCCTGGATGTCGCGAACTTGCAACCACAGCGCGCCCGGAAAGGGTCCCTGCGAGTGGTCCGGGGCGCCGTAACCGGCCAGCTCGATCAAGGATTGGCCAGCGAAAAAAACGATGCCCCCGCCGTAATCGCGGGCGACCGCCAGCCCGATCTGATCGCGGTAGAAGCTCAGCGACTTCTGATAGTCCGCCGGCCGGAAAAGCGTTCGGCTGGAGAGGATCTCCATGGATCCGTGTCTATCACGTCTGGCTAGCGGCGCGTGCATCTGCTTCGCAACGTTTCCACACTAGGTCGGTGGCAACGGTAGACCAGACATCAACCACAGCAAACTCCCTCCAATCACTGAGGGGCGTTGGGTTGGATATTCTGCCGCTGCATGATGGCATTGACCCAACGGGGGCCGATAGTGTCAAGCGCCCTGGCGGCAATCGCCATCCGCGGCGCGATCCGGACCGGTCGGGTGCGGGCGGCGGTGATCATCCACTCGGCGGCTTCTTCCGACGTCAGCGCTGGCATTCCCTGATATTCCTTGGTCGGCGCGATCATCGGAGTGGCCACCAGGGGGTAGTACAGCAGCGTCGTATGCACGCCCCGGCGCCCCCACTCGGTTTCGGCGATTCGGCTCACTGCTGACAGCGCGGCCTTGGACGCGTTGTACACCGAGAACAGGGGCGCGGCCTCTGACAGCACGCCCCAGCTCGAAACGTTGATGATGTGGCCGTCGCGCCGCTCGAGCATCCCGGGCGCGAACCCGCGGGTCAGCCGCAGCGGCGCGTAGTAGTTGAGCACCATGGTCCGATCGACGTCGTGCCAGCGTTCCAGCGACTCGGCCAGCGGCCGGCGGATGGACCGGCCGGCGTTGTTGATCAAAATATCGACCCCGCCGATCCGGTTTTCGACGTGGGCGACCAATGCGTCGATAGCCTCCATGTCCGAGACGTCGCAAGGGATCGACATCGCCGTGCCGCCGTCCGCCGTGATCCGCTCTGCCACCGCGTCCAGCAGATCCTGGCGGCGGGCCACGACGACGACGGTGGCGCCGTGCCGGGCGAACTGTTCGGCCGCGGCCTCACCGATGCCCGACGATGCTCCGGTGATCAGGATGCGTTTTCCCGCGAGGTCGACTGGCTTGCTCGAGGGCCGGTTGGCCAGCACTTGCGCCGACACGGGTGGTCGCATGCTTGTCAGGACAATCTGGTCGGCCAATCGGCGAAGCGGACTTTTGCTCACGTGGGGAGTGTATTGGGCGGGCTCCGGGAATCGTCGACATCGACGATGCCGTTCCTCCCTAGAAATACCGGGGGAACGGGCTCCAATCCGGGGGGCGCTTTTCCAGGAACGCGTCGCGGCCCTCCACGGCCTCGTCGGTCATGTACGCCAGCCGGGTCGCCTCACCCGCGAACAGCTGCTGACCCACCAGCCCGTCGTCCAGCATGTTGAATGCGAACTTCAGCATCCGTTGCGCCTGAGGCGATTTAGCGTTGATCGCTGATGCCCACTGCACAGCTACCTGCTCCAGCTCGGCGTGGTCGACGACCTCGTTGACCGCGCCCATGTGGTGCATCTGCTCCGCGGTATACGTGCGGCCCAGGAAGAAGATCTCGCGGGCGAACTTCTGGCCTACCTGGCGGGCCAGATATGCGCTGCCGAAGCCGCCGTCGAAACTGCCCACATCGGCGTCGGTCTGCTTGAACCGGGCGTGCTCGCGGCTGGCGAGGGTGAGGTCGCAGACGACGTGCAGGCTGTGCCCGCCGCCGGCCGCCCACCCGTTGACCAGGCAGATGACCACCTTCGGCATGAACCGGATCAGCCGCTGCACCTCGAGGATGTGGAGCCGGCCGGCGCGGGCCGCGTCAACCGTGTCGGCGGTGTCTCCGCTTGCGTACTGGTAGCCGGAGCGCCCCCGAATGCGCTGGTCGCCGCCGGAGCAGAACGCCCATCCGCCGTCTTTCGGCGACGGCCCGTTCCCGGTCAGCAGCACCACACCCACGTCGGGGGACATCCGGGCGTGGTCGAGCACCCCGTACAGCTCGTCGACGGTGTGCGGCCGAAACGCGTTGCGCACCTCGGGACGGTTGAACGCCACTCGTACCGTGGCGTCCTCGACGTGCCGGTGATAGGTGATGTCGGTCAGATCGCCGAACCCGTCGACGCCTCGCCAGGCCCGCTCATCAAACGGGTTGTCAGTCAAGGCTGTTGAACTCCATCGGTTGCAAGGATGACTATTTCGCGGACTGTACCGGTTCCAGGCGGAATACCGCGCAGCGGCCGGCCAAAGCCTCGAATTCGTTGGGGTGGCCCTCCGTGACGAGTCCCGCTCGCTTCATGACGACGACGCCCGTGGGTACCTCGGTCGGGAAGACCCGCAACAGCGGTCGCGCATCTTCGGCCGACAGTTCCACCATCCGCACTCGCTCAGCGCGGCGGCCCCGCGCAACTGTCACGTATTCGGCTGCCCGTACGTTGGCCACCCAGTCGGCACCGGGAAACGCCGCGACGACGAACCGCTTGCCGTCGACCTTCATCGGGGTCACCGGCGTCGATTGCTCACGACCGGATTTGCGGCCTGGCACCGTCAACACGACAGGGCTCTCACCGCCGAAACTCATTCCCAGTCGCGACATCTGGATGAAGACCTTGTTGGCCGGCTTCAACCACCACGGCGGCCTGACCGATTTGTCGCTGCCCATGGCAGCGACGCTACCCGTCAGGGCGTCGATGCCTTCCGGAAGGACTCCAGAGAGGCTTCAAAGCCTTGGGGATGCTGCGGGCTGTCCGCGGGTGCACTGACGGCGTCGAGTCGTGCCAGTGCTTCTGCGCCCAGGGCGATGTTGGCTGTGCCGATGTTCTCCTCGAGATGTGCGATCGACCGGGTGCCGGGAATCAGCAACGTGTTGGGCGCATGGGCCAGCAGCCACGCCAGTCCGACTTGGGCTGGGGTGGCATCGATTTCGGCTGCGATATCCCTCACCACCGGGTTATCGGCGACATTGGGGAAACCGGCGAACGCCGATCCGAGGGGGAAGTACGGCACCCAGGCAATGCCCTCGGCCATGCAGAAATCGAGTATCTTTTCGTGGCCGCGGTCGAGGAGGCTGTAGGCGTTCTGCACGCAGACAATTCCCGCAGGCAGCGCCCGCCGCACGACTTCGAGTGGCACGCTGCTGACGCCGATCGCGCCGATCTTGCCTTCATCGCGCAGCGCGATCATCTCGGCCAGCTGGTCGTCGAGGTCGACGCGCTGGTCGCCCTCGGCTTGCAGGCCGGGACCAAGGTCGAGGCGTCGCAGGTTGACCACCGGAACGCAATCGAGACCCAGTTGACGTAGATCGTCTTCGACTGCGGTGCGCAGCTCGGCGGGTTTCTGAGCGGCTTTCAGAGGTATCGGGCCGTCAGTGGTGTGTGCGGCGCCGACCTTGCTGACGATGACCAGGTCGTCACGGTATGGCGTCAGCGCCTTGCGGATCCGGCCGTTGGCATCGCCGTCTCCGTAGAAAGACGCGGTGTCGATGTGGTTGACCCCGAGTTCGACGGCACGTCGGAGCACCGCTGCGGCGTCCTCGGGGATGCCGCCTCGACGAGTTGCATCGCACCGTAGCCGACGCGGGCCACGGTCATCGTGCCGATCGTGCTGAGGCCTCCGGGATGGTGATTGGCTGTCATCGTGCTCCCGTCATGTCACACTTGAGAAAATGCGGAGGAGCCTCCGCTTGTTTGAGCGTAGCAGAAACGGAGGAGCCTCCGCTTTGGTGGACAGCATCCGGGCCGACGCGCGTCGCAATCGCGACAGGTTGCTCGAGGTCGCGGCCGCCGCATTCGGTGCGGCCGACGGGACGACCGGTGTCGCTCGAAGCGATCGCGCGCGATGCCGGAGTCGGGATCGGCACGCTCTACCGGCACTTCCCGAGCCGGGACCTGCTCGTCGAGGCCGTCTACCGCGCTGAGCTTGCGGAAGTGGCCGCGGCCGCGGGGGAGCTGCTGCAGCGGGACCCGCCGAAAACCGCCCTGCGGCGCTGGATGGACCGCTACGCCAACTTCGTTGCCGCAAAACGCGGGATGGCCGAGTCGCTGCGCGGAATCGTCGACTCCGGGGCCGTCAAGCACAGTCAGACCCGAAGCAGCATCGTCGGCGCTGTCGACCTGTTGTTGCGGGCCGGCGCCGCCGATGGCAGCCTGCGCTCCGATGTGGTGGCTGACGATGTGGTGTCAAGCCTGCTCGGCATCTTCTTGGTCAGCGGTTCGCCCGACCAGACGGGCCGCATGCTCGACCTGCTGGTGGCCGGAGTAGCCGGGGTGGCCGAACCCCGCCGAGCGTGACGCCACAGTCACACTGGGCTGCGAACGTGACTGCAACGTCACGTTCGGCGCACGTCAGCCGACGGCGCGCCCGGCGCCTTCCCAGAACCGCGCCCGGACCGCTTTTTTGTCCGGTTTGCCGAGGCCGGTCAACGGCAGCGAGTCGACGACCACCACCCGCTTGGGCGATTGCACCGAGCCCTTGCGCTCCTTGACCGCGGCCTGAATCTCGGCGGTCATGGCGTCTAGCGCGGCGTCATCGCGGGCCGCGTCGGCGCGCAACACCACCACCGCGGTGACCGCCTCGCCCCACTTCTCATCCGGCGTCCCGACCACGCATACCTGCGCTACCGCCGCATGCTCGGCCACGACATCTTCGACTTCCCGGGGGAATACGTTGAAGCCGCCGGTGACGATCATGTCCTTGACCCGGTCGACGATGAAATAGAAGCCGTCTTCATCCTCGCGCGCCATGTCTCCGGTGTGCAGCCAACCGTCCTTGAACGTGTCCGCGGTCGCCTCCGGCAGATTCCAGTAGCCGCCGGCCAAAAGTGGCCCGCTGACACAGATTTCGCCCGGCTCGCCCTGCGGCACCGGCTTGCCGTCCTCGCCCAGTAGCGCCACCCGCGCGAACAGTGTCGGCCGCCCACATGAGGTCAGTCGCTTCTCGTCGTGGTCGCCTTTGGCAAGGTAGGTGATGGCCATCGGCGCCTCGGATTGCCCGTAGTTCTGGGCGAAGATCTTGCCGAACCGCTGGATCGCCTCGGCCAGTCGCACCGGGTTGATCGCGGAGGCGCCGTAGTACACGGTCTCCAGCGACGACAGGTCGCGGGTGTGCGAATCGGGGTGGTCCATCAGCGCGTACAGCATCGAGGGCACCAAGAAGGTGGCCGTAATCCTTTTCTCCTCAATGGTTTTCAAAACGTCGGCGGGGTCGAACTTGGGCAGCACGTACATCTCGCCGCCCTTGATCAGGGTCGGCAGGAAATACGCTGCACCGGCATGGGACAGCGGAGTGATCATCAGGAACCGCGGCTCCTCCGGCCACTCCCACTCGGCGAGCTGGATCGACGTCATCGACGAGATCGACTGCGCGGTGCCCATCACGCCCTTGGGTTTGCCGGTGGTACCCCCGGTGTAGGTCAGACCGATGACCTGATCTGGCGGCAGGTCGGCGGCGACCAGCGGCTGCGGCTGGTACTTGGCCGCCTCGGCCGACAGGTCGACAACGTGGGCGCCTGCCTTCTGCAGCGCTTCGGGAACCGGGCCGATGGTCAGGATCTGCTTGAGCGAGTCCACCCGCTCCAGCAAGCTCAGCGCGCGCTCGACGAACATCGGGTTGGGGTCGATGATCAAGGAGCTGATGCCGGCGTCGGACAGCACATAGGCGTGGTCGTCCAGCGATCCGAGCGGATGCAGCGCAGTGCGCCGATAGCCCCGAGTCTGGCCGGCACCCATGATCAGCAACACTTCGGGACGGTTGAGCGACAGCAGGCCGACCGCGACGCCGGTGCCGGCGCCCAGCGCTTCGAACGCCTGGATGTACTGGCTGATCCGCTCGGCCATCTGGCCGCCGGTCACCGTGGTGTCGCCGAGGAACAGCACCGCCTTGTTCTTGTGGCGCTTGAGTGCGCCCACCAGCAGATGGCCGTTATGGTTCGGATTGCGCAACAGCTCGTCACTCATATGGTCACACTAGAACGTGTTGCAATTCAGGTCTGTCGCAGCCTGTCGGGACCGCGCATCACTAGGCTTCCTGCCCATGGCCGATGCAGACCTCGTCATTACCGGGAGCGTGCTCACCGTTGACGACGTGATGCCCAGCGCCGAGGCGTTGGCCGTCACCGACGGCCGGATCGTGGCCGTGGGCGATCGGGCCGACGTCGCGGGGTTCACTGGCCCCAATACCCAGACCATCGACCTCGGTGACGGCTGCGTCATGCCCGGCTTTATCGAGGCACATGGCCATCCGTTGATGGAAGCGGTCGCGCTATCGGACCGGATCGTCGACATCCGGCCGGTCACCGTGCGCAGCGCCGACGACGTCGTCGCAGCGGTGCGCAGCGAGGTCGCGGGGCGAGGAACGGATGGCGCCTATCTCAACGGCTGGGACCCACTGCTGCAGCCCGGCCTTCCGGAGCCGACGCTGACCTGGCTCGACGACATGGCGCCGGGCGGGCCGCTGGTGATCATTCACAACTCCGGTCACAAGGCCTACTTCAATTCGCACGCCGCACAGCTCAATGGTCTGAGCCGCGGCACCCCGGACCCCAAGGGCGCCGGCTACGGCCGTGATGCCAACGGCGAACTCGACGGCACCGCGGAGGAAATCGGCGCGGTGTTCCCGTTGTTGGGCAGTGCCATCGAACCTGGCGATTACCCGGCGATGCTGCTCGCCGAGTGCACCCGGCTCAACCGCGCCGGGCTGACCACCTGCTCGGAGATGGCGTTCGACCCGGCATTTCGGCCAGTGGTCGAGCAGCTGCGCGGCGAGCTCACGGTTCGGCTGCGCACCTATGAGGTCTCCAATGCGCAGATGTCGACCACCGCCACGCCCGGCCAAGGTGACGACATGCTGCGCCAGGTCGGCATCAAGATCTGGGTGGACGGCTCGCCCTGGATCGGCAATATCGCGCTGTCCTTCCCGTATCTGGACACCGCCGCGACCCGCGCCATCGGCGTGACGCCCGGATCCTGCGGATGCGCCAACTACACCGCCGAGCAGCTGACCGAAATCGTGGGCGCCTACTTTCCGTTGGGCTGGCAGATGGCCTGTCATGTGCAGGGCGACGCGGGCGTTGACACCATCCTCGATGTCTACGAGGAGGCGTTGCGCCGCAACCCGCGCGACGACCACCGATTGCGGCTCGAGCACGTCGGCGCGATCCGGCCCGACCAACTCCGGCGAGCCGCCGATCTCGGCGTCACCTGCAGTATCTTCGTCGACCAGATCCACTACTGGGGTGACATCATCGTCGACGGCCTATTCGGATCGGAGCGCGGATCTCGTTGGATGCCAGCGGGATCCGCGGTGGCAACCGGCATGCGTATCTCGTTGCACAACGATCCACCAGTCACGCCCGAGGAGCCGCTGCGCAACATCAGCGTGGCCGTGACCCGGACGGCACCGAGCGGCCGGGTCCTGGCGCCCGAGGAGCGGCTGACCGTCGAACAGGCGATCCGCGCGCAGACCATCGACGCCGCCTGGCAGTTGTTCGCCGACGACACGATCGGCTCGCTGGAAGTCGGCAAATACGCGGACCTGGTGGTGCTGTCGGCCGATCCCCGGACCGTGCCGCCGGAGCGGATCGCCGATCTCGACGTGCGCGCGACGTTTCTGGCGGGTCGCCAGGTTTACCGGCAGTGAGACCGACTTGTGCGGACCTGCTCGAGCGCCTGCATGTGGTGGCGCTGCCGATGCGTGTTCGGTTTCGCGGCATCACCACTCGCGAAGTAGCGTTGATCGAGGGACCTGCGGGCTGGGGAGAGTTCGGGGCGTTCGTGGAATACCAGGCCGCGGAGGCGGCCGCCTGGCTGGGTTCGGGTATCGAGGCCGCTTACCGCGAGCCGCCGCCGGTCCGCCGAGACCGCATTCCGATCAACGCCACCGTGCCGGCCATCGCCGCCGCCCAGGTGGCTGAAGTGCTGGCCCGGTTTCCCGGTGTCCGCACGGCCAAAGTCAAGGTCGCCGAGCCGGGGCAGCGGTTGGCAGACGACATCGACCGGGTTAACGCGGTGCGCGAATTGGTGCCGGTCGTGCGGGTGGACGCCAATGGCGGTTGGAGTGTCGAGGAGGCCGCCGAGGCGGCGGTGGCCCTGACCGCCGACGGCCCGCTGGAATACCTTGAACAACCCTGTGCAACCGTCGCCGAACTGGCCGAACTGCGCAGGCGCCCAGATATGCAAGACGTCCCGATTGCCGCCGATGAAAGCATCCGCAAGGCCGACGATCCCCTGGCCGTGGTGCGGGCTCGCGCCGCCGATATCGCGGTGCTGAAAGTAGCTCCGCTGGGCGGAGTTTCGGCCTTGCTGGAGATCGCCGCGCAGATCGACATTCCGGTCGTAGTCTCCAGCGCGCTCGATTCAGCGGTTGGGATCGCTGGCGGGCTGATGGCCGCGGCGGCCTTACCGCAGCTCCGCTACGCTTGCGGCCTGGGTACCGGCCGGCTGTTTGTCGAGGACGTCGCCGCCCCAGCCGTGCCGGTCGACGGCAACTTGGCGGTCGGGCCGCTGACGCCCGACCCGGCGCGACTGCAGGCGCTTCGTGCGCCGCCAGAGCGGCGGCAGTGGTGGATTGACCGGGTCAAGAGCTGCTATCCGCTGCTTGTACCGTCGTCCGAATGATCAACCTGGCTTACGACGACCGCGGCAGCGGTGAGCCTGTCGTCTTCATCGCCGGTCGCGGGGGGGCGGGACGCACGTGGCACCCGCATCAGGTTCCGGCGTTCCTGGCGGCTGGATACCGGTGCGTCACCTTCGACAACCGCGGCATCGGCGCCACCGAAAACGCCGACGGTTTCACGACCCAAACCATGGTCAACGACACTGCTGCGCTGATCGAATCCCTGGACATCGCTCCGGCGCGCATCGTCGGGGTGTCAATGGGCTCATTCATCGCGCAAGAACTCATGGTGGTCCGCCCCGAACTGGTCAGCGCTGCCGTGCTGATGGCCACTCGCGGTCGCCTGGACCGCGCCCGCCAGCACTTCCGCGCCGCCGAGGCCGATCTGCATGCTTCCGGCGTGCAGCTGCCAGTCGCATATGATGCGAAAGTCCGCTTGCTAGAAAGCTTTTCGCGGAAGACACTCAATGACGACGCGGCCATCGGCGACTGGATCGAGATGTTCGGCATTTGGCCGATCAAGTCCACCCCCGGCCTGCGCTGCCAGTTGGACGTTTCCCCGGGGGACAACCGGTTGACGGCGTATCGCAGCATCGCCGCGCCGGTACTGGTGATCGGCTTCTCCGACGACCTGGTGACCCCGCCCTACCTGGGACGCGAGGTAGCCGACGCCTTGCCCAACGGCCGTTACCTGCAGATACCTGACACCGGCCATCTCGGGTTCTTCGAGCGGCCGCAGGCCGTCAACGCCGCGGCGCTGCAGTTCTTCGCCAAGTAAATTTTGCGGCCCAACGTCGACTTGCCGCGGCGAAATCGCGCGGTTTGGTCCGACAACTCCACGTTCGGCGCGAGGTAGAACGGCTGTGACACCCTGTAGGAATGAACCCCTCGACGACCCAGGCGCGCGTCGTCGTCGACGAACTGGTCCGCGGCGGCGTCCGCGATGTGGTGCTGTGCCCTGGCTCGCGGAACGCGCCGCTGGCCTTCGCGCTGCACGACGCCGACCGTTCCGGGCGCATCCGGTTGCACGTGCGCATCGATGAGCGCACCGCCGGTTATCTGGCCATCGGCCTGGCGATCGCCGCCAACGCGCCCGTATGCGTCGCGATGACGTCGGGCACTGCCGTCGCCAATCTCGGTCCGGCGGTTGTCGAGGCCAACTACGCGAGGGTGCCGTTGATAGTGCTATCGGCCAACCGGCCCTACGAATTGCTCGGCACCGGGGCCAACCAAACGATGGAGCAGCTGGGCTACTTCGGCACCCAGGTTCGCGCAACCATCAGCTTGGGGCTGGCCGAGGAAGCGCCTGAGCGGCTGGATTCGCTGAACGCAACCTGGCGATCGGCGACGTGCCGAGTATTGGTGGCTGCCACCGGTTCTCGCACCGCCAACGCAGGACCCGTGCACTTTGACATTCCACTGCGCGAGCCTCTGGTGCCGGATGCAGAACCCCACGGTGCCGCGCCCCCGCAGGGTCGGCCCAGCGGTAAGCCGTGGACCTACACGCCGCCAGTCACGTTTGACCAGCCACTGGATATCGATCTGTCGCCCGACACCGTCGTCATCGCCGGCCACGGCGCGGGCGTGCATCCCAACTTGGCACGGCTACCTACCGTCGCCGAGCCCACGGCGCAGTCGGGGGCCAATCCGCTGCACCCGCTGGCACTGTCGCTGCTGCGCCCGAAGCAGGTGATCATGCTCGGCCGCCCGACACTGCACCGGCCGGTATCGACGCTGCTGGCCGACTCCCAAGTGCCCGTCTACGCCCTCACCACCGGGCCGCGCTGGCCGGACGTCTCGGGTAACTCGCAGGCCACCGGGACGCGGGCGGTTACCACCGGGGCACCTGATCCGGCGTGGCTGCACCGTTGTGCTGAGCTGAACCGGCACGCGCTGGCAGCGGTCCGGGACCAGCTCGCCGCACATCCCTTGACCACCGGCCTGCATGTCGCCGCCGCCGTGGTCGACGCGCTGCGGCCAGGTGACCAGCTGGTCCTCGGGGCGTCCAACCCGGTCCGGGATGTGGCGCTGGTAGGCCTCAACGCCGAAGGCATCCAGGTGCGGTCCAACCGCGGTGTCGCCGGCATCGATGGCACCGTTTCCACCGCGATTGGGGCAGCCCTGGCGCACGAGCGCACAGGCAGCTCAGGCAAACCGCCTCGCACCATCGCGCTGATCGGCGACCTGACCTTCGTCCACGACAGCTCGGGGATGTTGGTCGGCCCCACCGAACCGACGCCGCGGCAGCTGACGATCGTCGTGTCCAACGACAACGGCGGTGGCATCTTCGAACTGCTCGAGCAGGGCGACCCGAGGTTCTCCGACGTGTCATCGCGGATCTTTGGCACCCCGCACGACGTCGACGTGGGCGCACTGTGTCGCGCCTACCACGTGGAGAGTAGGCAGATCGAGGTCGACGAGCTGGACGCGGCCCTCGCCGAACCCGCTGCCGGCATGCGGGTATTGGAAGTCAAGGCCGACCGCTCCTCGCTGCGCCAGCTGCACGCAGCCATCAAGGCTTCCCTGTGAGAACCCGGTGATATCACCGAAGTCGTTGCTGCGCACTCTGCTTCACGGCCGCAGTGATGAACCAGAGAAAACCCGGGCGCGAACGTGGCTGCGCTGGCTGCGGATCGCGGTGCTAATCGCGGCTTGCTTGGTCACGCTGCAGTCGCTGCTGCTGGTGACCGGTGCCTGGCGTGATGACCTGGCGATCAACCGCAATATGGGCGTGGCGCAAGCAGAGGTGCTCAGCGCCGGACCGCGACGCTCCACCATCGAATTCGTCACACCCCAGCGCGTCACCTACCGCCCCGAGCTCGGTGTGCTGTACCCATCCGAATTGTCCACGGGTATGCGGATATACGTCGAGTACAACAGGAACGATCCGAACCTGGTTCGGGTGCAGCACCGCAACGCAGGGCTGTCGATCATCCCGGCGGGGTCTATCGCGGTGGTGGGTTGGCTGGGTGCGACGATCGCGCTTGTTGTTCTGGCCCTGCTGGACAAGCGGCTGGACGGCCCCGGCGAGTCTGCGGACACACCAGGTCAAACCGCGTCAGAAAGCACTTGAACAGCAGATTTCGCATGACGTATGCCCGTCGGCAACCTGGTCGACAGCCGGCAATGACATAGTGTAGGTGTGCGAGTTGCGATCGTCGCAGAATCCTTCCTCCCCAACGTCAACGGTGTCAGCAATTCGGTGATTCGGGTACTCGAGCATCTGCGCCGAACCGGCCATGAAGCGCTCGTCGTTGCGCCCGACAACCCGCCCGGCGAGCCCCGGGCCGAGCGGATTCACGACGGCATTCGGGTGCACCGCGTGCCGTCGCGGATGTTTCCGAAGGTGACCTCGTTGCCTCTCGGTGTGCCCAGGCCACGACTGGTGAGCGTGCTACGCGGATTCGACCCTGATGTGGTGCATCTGGCGTCGCCGGCACTCCTGGGCTACGGCGGACTGCGAATCGCGCGTTATCTGGGTGTGCCGACGGTCGCCGTATATCAAACCGACGTACCGGGTTTCGCGTCGAGCTATGGAATCGGGGCGACGACGCGGGCGGCGTGGGCGTGGTTCCGCCACCTGCACGGGCTCGCCGACCGTACCCTAGCTCCGTCCAGCGCGACTATGGAATCCCTTGTCGCTCAAGGTATCCCGCGCGTGCATCGGTGGGCGCGCGGGGTCGACGTGATACGGTACGCGCCATCGGGCCGCGACGAGGGACTGAGGCGGAAGTGGTCGCCGGACGGTAAGCCGATTGTCGGCTTTGTGGGCCGCCTTGCGCCAGAGAAGCACGTCGAACGACTCGGTGTGCTCGCGGCCGGCGGTGCGGTGCAGCTCGTCATCGTGGGTGAAGGCGTCGATCAATCTAGACTGCAGTCGGCAATGCCCACAGCGGTTTTCACCGGCGCGCTGTATGGCGAGGAGCTTGCCGCGGCGTATGCCAGCATGGACGTCTTCGTTCATACCGGTGAGCACGAGACGTTCTGTCAGGTAGTGCAAGAAGCGCAGGCGTCCGGGTTGCCGGTAATCGCCCCCGACGCCGGCGGCCCACGTGACCTGGTGGCTCCGTACCGCACCGGACTGTTGCTGCCCGTCAACGAGTTCGAGGCGCGACTGCCCGCGGCTGTCGCGCACCTACTCGACGAACGCCACCGCTATTCGCAGGCTGCCCGGCGCAGCGTGCTGGGCCGGAGTTGGCCGGTCATTTGCGACGAGCTACTCGGCCACTACGCGGCCGTGCAGTCCCCGGACGCGAGAGCGAGAGCGCGCACGTCACTCCGGCGGTACGCGCAGGGGGAGTGACGCGTCGGCATTACCCCCGCTCGAGCACAGGTAGGGTCGACGTCGTGAGTCGCGCGGCCTTGGACAAGGACCCCCGGGACGTCGCGTCGATGTTTGACGGCGTCGCCCGCCGTTATGACCTGACCAACACCGTGCTGTCGCTGGGTCAGGATCGCTACTGGCGGAGGTCCACACGTTTGGCGCTGCGCATCGAGCCCGGCGAAAAAGTGTTGGATCTGGCCGCAGGTACTGCGGTGTCCACGGCGGAGCTGCAGAAATCCGGGGCGTGGTGCGTGGCGGCCGATTTTTCGGTCGGGATGCTCGCGGCAGGCAGTGCGCGCCAAGTCCCGAAGGTCGCCGGCGACGCCACCAAGCTCCCGTTTGGGGACAGCGTATTCGACGCCGTCACCATCAGCTTCGGGTTGCGCAACGTCGTCGACCACCAGGCGGCACTGCGCGAAATGGCCCGCGTCACGCGGCCCGGCGGCCGGTTAGTGGTATGCGAATTCTCGACGCCCACCAACGCGCTGTTCGCGACCGTCTATAAGGAGTATCTGATGCGGGCGCTGCCGCGGGTAGCAAGGGCGGTCTCGAGCAATCCCGAGGCTTACGTGTACCTGGCTGAGTCGATCAGAGCGTGGCCCGACCAGGAAACGCTGGCCAACCAGATCTCACAGGCCGGTTGGGGAGCGGTGCGGTGGCGCAACCTGACCGGCGGAATTGTGGCCTTGCACGCCGCCTATAAGCCGCTGACGGTGACGAAAGCTTAGGTGCCGGCCCGTTGCAGGAAGGCCACTTGGTCGGGGCAGTAGTGGTCGATCGCGGCGCCGAGGAACTGCAGCGACTGCCCCTGACTCGTGCCGAGCGGTAGGTTGCGCTGGATGAACGTCGCCGACTTGTGTGCGTCGCCGTCCACACCTCTGGTCACTCGCTCGCAAGTGATCTTGCCCAGCCAGGCGTTGAAGTCTTGCGGGCCGTAAATCCCGTACGTGTGCAGCTGAGCGTTGAACGGAGCGTCGTAATCGTCGGCCTGCGCCGGAGCGGCCACTGTGACAGCTGCAGCCGCCGCGGCGACGATAGTAGCCAGCCTCGTACCCATCATTAGCTGCACTATACACCTCCAATAACGACTTGATCTCGGGTCGATATCAGCCCAGGTGTGCCGACAACAGCCAACCTCGACGACGTTGGCCATGCCGAAAAAGTCCTCCCGCGCCTTGGCGTGCAAGCTCCGATAGAAAGCCCCGTTCAGCTGAACGGCTTTCGGCGGTCGATCAGCCGTGACAGCCGCCCGCCGCCTCGCCACGCCCGCGCCACCCAGTCGGCGTCGTCGTCGGTGACCAGGTTGGCCATTACCCGCACGGCGATGGTCATCAGCGTTGTCGAACGCATTGCGATCGGCCCGGTCGCGGGTAGGAACCGCTGGAAGGTCAGCAACAAGGCCAGCCTCCGGGCCACCGAAAACCCACGGGCGTAGTGGTCCTGCAGCAGCGACGGCCAGACCTGCGACAGGTCGCGCGAGTCCAGCAATTCGGCGGCCATCCGCCCTGTTTCCATTCCGTAGTCGATGCCTTCGCCGTTCAGCGGGTTGACGCAGGCCGCGGCGTCGCCGATCAGCATCCAATTCGGCCCGGCCACCCCAGAGACCGCACCGCCCATCGGTAGCAACGCCGACGACACCGCTCGCGGCTGGTCCGTGAAGCCCCAGTCGTCGCGGTGCAGGTCGGCGTAGTAAGACAGCAGTGGTCGCAGCGCGAGATCGGCGGGCCGCTTCGAAGTCGATAACGCTCCGACGCCGATGTTCACCTCGCCATTGCCCAGCGGGAAAATCCAGCCATACCCGGGCAGCACCGCGTCGTCGGGGGAGCGCAGTTCCAGATGCGACGTCAGCCAGGGATCCTCACTGCGGGGTGTAGCGATATATCCGCGGGCGGCCACGCCGTACACCGTTTCCTGGTGCCATCGCCGGCCGAGCTTGCGACTCAGCGAAGACCGGGCCCCGTCGGCGACGATCAGCTGGCGGCAGCCCACTTCGGTGCCGTCGGCTAACGTCAGTGACACCACCCGTCGAGATGAGTCATGTTGCACAGCAATGGCTTTGGTTCCGAGCAGCATGCGTGCCCCGGAATCCTCGGCGACTTTGCGGATTCTGTCGTCCAATTCGATGCGGGCCACCGCGCTGCCGGTCGACGGGAAAGACGGGCCGGGCCAGGCCACTTCCACTTCGCCGCCGAATCCGCTCATCCGCAGTCCGCGGTGCCGGATGCGGGTATTCAGCCAATCGTCCAGCCCCAGCCGTTCCAGCTCGGCCACCGCGCGCGGAGTCAATCCATCGCCGCAGGCCTTGTCGCGCGGGAAACCGGCCGAGTCGATGACGAGTACGTCGTGGCCGGCCCGGGCTGCCCAGGCGGCCGCAGCAGACCCAGCTGGTCCGGCACCCACGACCACCACGTCGGCTCTATTCTCCACGCTCACCAGTATGTTGGTCGGATGAAGACTCCGGCGACGGTAGTGGCGGGCGTTGACTTCGGCGACGCTGCGTTTGCCGCGACCCTGGGTGCCGGTGTCGCGCGGATCGAGCGGCTCATGGATGCCGAACTGCGCAGCGCAGACCAGGTGATGACTGACTCGCTGATGCATCTTTTCGAGGCCGGCGGCAAACGGTTCCGGCCGCTGTTCACCGTGCTATCCGCGCAGATCGGCCCGAACCCGGACGCGGCGGAAGTGACGATCGCCGGCGCGGTCATCGAACTGGTGCACCTGGCCACGCTTTACCACGACGACGTGATGGACGAGGCTGAGGTCCGCCGCGGCACGCCCACCGCCAATGTGCGCTGGGGCAACCACGTCGCCATCCTGTCCGGCGACTACCTCTTCGCGACGTCGTCACGGCTGGCATCACAGCTAGGGCCCGAGGCGGTGCGGCTTATCGCCGACACGTTCGCCCAGTTGGTAACCGGGCAGATGCGCGAGACCCGCGGCAGCGGCGAGGGAGTGGATCCGATCGAGCATTACCTAAAGGTGGTCTCCGAGAAGACGGCTTGCCTGATCGCTTCGGCGGGCCGCTTCGGCGGGATGTTTTCCGGTGCCGACGACGAGCAGGTCGAACGGTTGAGCCGGCTCGGGGGCATTGTGGGCACCGCGTTTCAGATCTCCGACGACATCATCGACATCGACAGCGACTCCGACAAGTCAGGGAAGCTACCCGGCACGGACCTGCGGGAAGGGGTACATACCCTGCCGATGCTTTACGCGCTGCGGGAGTCGGCGCCCGAGGGTGCGCGGCTGCGCGAGCTGCTGGCCGGGCCTATCGAGGACGATGCGGCGGTGGCCGAAGCGCTGACGCTGCTGCGGGCATCGCCAGGCATGACGAAAGCGAAAGACCACCTGGCGCAATATGCAGCAAAAGCCCGCGACGAGCTGGCCCTTTTGCCCGATGTCGCCGGCCGGCAGGCGCTGCGTGCGCTGATCGATTACACGGTCAGCAGGCACGGTTAGCACTGTTCGTTTCTCGTCATGGAACCCAGCGGGTCATCCTGGGCGTTGGATTACCAGTATTCGGTAATAAACGAGTGTTCCCGAGCCTTCCGAGGAGGACACGGATGACCTGGCATCCCCACGCCAACGGCCTGAAGACCTTCGTCCTTTTGGCCGGCATGTCCGCGATAATCGTGTTCGTCGGCCGGTTGTTTGGTCCGACGACGATGTGGCTGGCCGTGCTGTTCGCGGTCGGAATGAATGTCTACACCTACTACAACAGCGACAAGCTGGCGTTGCGGGCGATGCACGCGCAACCGGTTTCCGAGCCACAGGCCCCAGAGATGTATCGGATCGTGCGCGAGCTGGCCACCGCCGCGCACCAGCCGATGCCCCGGCTGTACATCAGCAATACCAATGCACCCAACGCGTTCGCCACCGGGCGTAACCCGCGCAACGCCGCGGTGTGCTGCACCACCGGCATCCTGGGCATCCTCAGCGAGCGGGAGCTGCGCGCCGTGCTGGGCCATGAGCTGTCACACGTCTACAACCGGGACATCCTGATCTCCTGCGTGGCGGGTGCGCTCGCCGGAGTGATCACTGCGCTGGCCAATATGGCCATGTTCGCCGGGATGTTCGGTGGCAACCGAAATGGCGACAATCCATTTGGGATGCTGCTGGTCTCGCTGCTGGGACCGGTCGCGGCGATGGTGGTGCGTATGGCGGTGTCGCGGTCTCGGGAGTATCAGGCCGACGAATCGGGCGCCGTACTTACCGGTGACCCGCTGGCACTGGCGTCGGCCCTGCGCAAGATCTCGAACGGCGTGCAGGCCGCGCCGCTGCCGCCGGAGCCGCAGCTGGCCAGCCAGGCGCATCTGATGATCGCCAACCCGTTCCGCGCCGGTGACCGGATCGGGTCGCTGTTTTCGACGCATCCGCCGATCGAGGACCGCATCCGCCGGCTGGAAGAGATGGCGCGGGGCTAAATCCGCCTGCTACAGCCCGGGCAAACAGGCAGGGAAGTCGCACGGCGAGGTCGGAGGCGTCTGATCCACCGCGAGGATGGTCACCCCAACAGGCAGGATCGCGTTGTCGCCCGAGATCGGCCGTAAGCTTTGAAGATGACTTCCTCAACACCGCCGCAGTCTTGGGCGGCTGTGACCCGACGGCGCATCCTGCTCGGCACCGCGGGGCTCGGCGTGTTTGTCGGGTTTGGCTCACTGAGCGCCCCCATCGCGGCCGGTGCGCCGGGAACTTCGCCCGAAACGTTCGAGGTCAATCACACCGACGAGGAGTGGCGGCAACTTCTCACACCACAGCAGTACGCCGTGCTTCGCACGGCGGCCACCGAGCGGCCCTACAGTAGCCCGCTCAACGATGAGCACCGGTCCGGGATCTTCGGGTGCGCGGGCTGTGCGCTGGACCTGTTCTCGTCAACCACAAAGTTCGACAGCGGCACCGGCTGGCCGAGCTTCTGGAAAGCCCTGGACAACGCCGTACTCGAGCAGCAAGACAACAGCCAGGGCATGACACGCACCGAGGTGCTCTGCAGCCGTTGCGGCGGGCACCTCGGCCACGTCTTCAACGATGGCCCCCAACCGACCGGCCTGCGCTACTGCATGAACGGCGTCGCGATGGGCTTCCGGCCTTCCTAGAACCCGGAGCCGTGGACCTCGTGTCCCGGGACCTCGGCGGCCAGGCCGCTATAGGCTTGCTCGACGCTGGAGCCATGGTTGATCACTGCGTCGACTTCCCTGGCAATCGGCATGTTGAGGCCGAATTCTTTGGCGAATTCCATGATCACGCTGGCGGCTTTGACGCCCTCAGCAACCTGGTTCATCGAGGCGATGATCTCGTCGATCGATTTGCCCGCCCCGAGTTGTTCACCGACGTGACGGTTGCGGCTGCGCTGGCTGGTACAGGTGACGATAAGGTCGCCCAGACCGGCCAGTCCGGGAAATGTTTCCTCGTTGCCACCCAGTGCCACGCCCATCTTCGTCATCTCGCGCAAGGCGCGAGCGATCACCAGAGCCCGGGTGTTCTCGCCGATACCCAGCGAGTAGCCCATCCCGACGGCGATGGCGAAGACGTTCTTCAGGGCCCCGGCCATCTCGACCCCGACCACGTCATCGGTGGTGTATACGCGGAAACGCCGGGTGCGGAACAACCACGACAGCCGAGTTGCCAGATGCTGGTCCGGCATTGCCAATACCGCTGCGGCGGCATAGCCCTCGGCCACCTCGCGCGCGATGTTCGGCCCGGCCAGGATGCCCGCCGGATGACCGGGCAGCAGCTCCTCGATGATCTGCGACATCCGCATATTGGTGCCCTGCTCGAGGCCTTTGACCAGTGACACCACCGGCACCCACGGCCGGAGTTCTTTGCCCAGTTCGGTGAGCACGCCCCGAAAACCATGCGAGGGCACGCCCATGACGACGACGTCGGCGCAATTGGCGGCCTCCGCGAAGTCGGTAGTGGCGCGCAGAGTGTCGCTCAAGATGACGTCATTGCCAAGGTAGCGGCTATTGCGGTGATGCTCGTTGATGTCCTTGGCCGTGGTCTCCGAGCGCACCCACTGCAGCGTCGGTCCGCGGCGCGCGCAGATCGACGCCACCGTGGTTCCCCAGGAACCGCCACCAAGAACAACGACTTTGGGTTCACGCTTCTCGGCTGCCATGAAGTTCAGCGTATGGCCGAAACCCCACATTTAATAGCAGTTCACCCGGAGCCTATCCGTACCCTGGACCTACCCTGGTAGCGAAGCCCGGTCGCCCGCGCGGCCGAACACCATCGCCTCCTCGACGCGGTCGAACCGGTAGTCGATGGCGTCGGCGAAGAAGTGCTGCCGCACATTCCACGGCCGTTTGGTGCCCGACTTGGGCAGCAGGTGTGCCGATCGCTTCACATAACCGGCCTGAATGTCCCAGGACGGTTTCTCCGACATCGGTTCATTGCCGCGATGCGGGCTGGCGTGCGTATAACCATGAGTTGACATGTGCGCCAGCAGTTTTGCTGCGGCCCGGGCTGTCATGTCGGCACGCAGTGTCCAGGACGCTTTGGTATAGCCCACACACCAGAACAGGTTGGGCACGTCTTCGAGCATGTGCGCCTTGTAGACGAAACGGTCCGGGATTTTGATCTCGGTGCCGTCCAGGCTGATCGCGGCCCCGCCCAGCGCCTGCAGCTGCAGGCCGGTGGCGGTAACGATGATGTCGGCATCGAGGTGGGCGCCGGATTCGAGTGCGATACCGGTGGCATCGATGTGGTCGATATGGTCGGTCACGACTTCGGCGCGACCGGCGGTGATGGCGTTGTACAGGTCGGCGTCGGGGATCAGGCACATTCGTTGGTCCCAGGGGTTGTCCCGCGGATTGAAGTGGGTGTCGACGTCGTAACCGTCGGGCAGACGTTTGATCGCTTTGCGCCGCAGCAGCGACTTCACTAATCCCGGTTGCTTGCCGCACCAGAAAATGAACACCGACTCCAACACCGCGTTGTACATCCGGACAACCAAATGAGAAGCCCTGCGGGGCAACAGGGTACGAAGCGACGGCCGCGACCTTGCCGTACTTTGGCGACGAGATCAGGTAGGTCGGCGAGCGTTGCAGCATAGTCACTTTTCCAGCCCGCTCCGACATGGATGGGAGCAGCGTGACGGCGGTGGCCCCACTGCCGACCACCACCACGTTCTTGCCGGTGTAGTCGAGGTCTTCCGGCCAATGCTGGGGATGCACGACGGCCCCGCCGAACTGCTCGATGCCCGGGAAATCAGGGGTGTAGCCCTCGTCATAGTTGTAGTAGCCGCCGGCGAAGAACAGGAACCGGCTGCGGTAGAGCCTGTGCATGCCGTCGTGTTCGACCGTGACCGTCCAGGTGTCGGTGACGGAATCCCAGTCCGCCGAGCGGACATAGCTGTTGAACTGAGTGTGGCGGTCGATGCCGTACTTGTGCGCGGTGGCAGTCAGATACTCGCGGATGTGCTCGGCGTCGGCGATGCCTTCCTTACGGGTCCACGGCTCCCACGGAAAGGCCAGCACGAACATGCTGCTGTCGGAGCGCACCCCCGGGTACCGAAACAAATCCCACGTGCCGCCGATCCGCTCGCGCCGCTCCAAGATGGTGTACGTCAGATGCGGGTTGCGTTCGGTGATCCGATAGGCCGCGCCAAGCCCGGAGATTCCGGCACCGATGATGATGACGTCGAAGTAATCGGCGTCTGCCGGGCTGCGGCCTGCGGCTTCCTGGGGAGCCACTGTCATCGTGAACCTCGCTTGAAATTGTGGGATCCGTCACCAGGCGGAGTACCCACCGACTGGTCGACGAAGCGAATGATCGCCGAGCGTGACGTCACGGCGAAAAATCGAGCCGGATTTCGCCGTGGCGTCACGCTCGGCGCGAATCCGAAGACGACTACCGGTAGTTGACGAACTGCAGTGCCACGTCCAGATCGGCGCCCTTGAGCAGCGCTTGGACAGCCTGCAGGTCGTCGCGCTTTTTGCTCGTGACCCGGACCTCGTCGCCCTGGATCTGGGTCTTGATGGCCTTGGGTCCGTCGTCGCGGATGAGCTTGGTGATCTTTTTGGCGTCCTCGCTGGTGATGCCCTGTTTGAGGGTGCCGGTGACCTTGTACGTCTTGCCGGACGCCTGCGGCTCACCCGCGTCGAAGGCTTTCATGGAGATGTCGCGGCGGATCAGCTTCTCTTTGAAGACGTCGATTGCGGCCTTGACGCGCTCCTCAGTGGAGGACGTCAGCTCGATGGCCTCGTCGCCCTTCCACGCGATCGTGGTGTCGGTGCCGCGGAAATCAAAGCGGGTGGCCAGCTCCTTGGCGGCCTGATTCAGCGCGTTGTCGACCTCCTGCCGGTCGACCTTGCTGACGATGTCGAACGATGAGTCAGCCACTCGATGTGTCCCTTCATTCGTGATGGCCGTTTGTGCCTTGTCTACCCGCTCGTTGTACCCTGCTAGGCGGCAGGTTGCCCGAGCGGCCAATGGGAGCGGACTGTAAATCCGTCGGCTAACGCCTACACTGGTTCGAATCCAGTACCTGCCACCACCATTACCCTAGTTCAAGGGCAGTTTTTGACCCTTGAGATTTGATGGCGTGCCAGATGCATGCCAGATGCGGTAGGCGGCTCGGGACGACCCGAGAGGTAGCCACCATGAACACCACCCCCAACAACAACGCGACCACCTGGCGTGACTTGGCCGATCAGCTGACACCGGAGCAGATCGCCGAGATCGAGTATTGCGAGCGGGAGCAGATTCTGCCCGGCCTGGCGTCGCCGCAGAACCACCTGAACGCGGCCGGCTGAGGTCGCCCAGGTCCATAGCCGTGACGTGTTCATTTCCGGGGGCAGCGCGCAGCTGGTCGTGCACGGCAAGGGCGGTAGGCAGCGGAATGTGCCGATCAGCTCCGAGCTGGCGGAGCTACGGATGGTTGTTCCCGGATGGCAATGGGAGTCACCGCCTGTGCAGGGCTCGTCGTATGTTGTCGGTCGCCGTTATTCGAGGACGCCTTCGGGTGTCTCGAAGCCGAGCACCCGCGCCAGGTGCAGATACAGCTCGGGCCCCCATGCGTGGCGGCAGACGAGGCAGGTGCAGCCGAGTTCGGTGATGATCTGTAACGCGGGTTGTCGGACGAGTTCGCCGGCTGAGTCGCGCCGGAACGCGGACTTGGCACCGCAGGCGGGGCATGGCGCCGACAGCTGTTTGACGCAGGTGGAGTGGAGCAGCGATTTCACTGAGACAGAACAGGATTCGATATTCCCTGCGATCTGCTCGAGGCCGCGGGCGTCTTGGGGTCGCCACCGCGAATCGGGAGGTGACTCCGCCGGTGCGCACTTAGGAACACATCCCCGGACACCGGCTGGAGGAGATGGTCCGCCGCCAGCAATTCACGCGTTGCCCTGATGCTGTACTAGTTTATTGGATCGTGTGAAGGTGCACCGGCACGTCGTCGGCCCACGGCTGCCGGCTGACCAGGTCGGCGACCTGGATCTCCCCGCGTTCATACTCGCCTGTGGCCGCGTCGACGAGCCGGTACTGCTGCGTCTGGCGGTGGATCGGCTGCGCATCGAGCATGGCGATCCGCGCGTCGCCGGGGCGGAAATGACAACGCCGCTGCAGCGCGGCGATCAGCTGCACCGTGGGCAAATGGCCGTCGCCGAAATTCCAGCCGAGCGCCGTGCTGCAGACCCATTCCCCGTCGACGATCGTGTACGCTCCTTCGTTGCCCGGCGGGATCGCTCGGTTGGCCAAGGTGAAAAGCGCCCGGCCCTGGGTGTTCATCGCCCGGAACGCATAACCCAGATAGTTCAGGACCTCGGCTTGCTCTGTGCCGCAATTCTTTTCGAAGTGCACCTGGGGCAAGCTGGTCATCGTGATCACGTTTTTCTCGATCGCGTCCTGCGCGGACTTCGTCAGGAACCACAGCGCGGAGTCGCCGTTACCCGCGTAATACCGCATGGAGGGCGGCAGGAACCAAATCGTTTGAGGGGAAAGGCTGCCCCATACCACGGCGCCGATAACCACCCCTATCAGGATCGCCACGGGCACCGGGTGCTTCAGGTCGTCCAACCCGATGCCGGCCTTGTTGATGAATATGGTGAAAATGCCGAAGACCATCAACACGTTCCACTCCAGCGGCACCCCGGTCGGCATTGCCGACAGGACCACGAAATGAACAAGCACCAACGCCACCGCAGACACAATCGGCAGCTCTCCGAACGACGGGCTCACTTCCGGCGAAAACAGTATCACCAGTGGCGCAACGCATTCGACGAAGGCGGCGGCGTAAGCCGGTAACCGGAGCAGGCGTCCCGGCCGCAGGTCGTCCGGAAAATGCTCGAAGGAGCGACGTTTCATCGACCGATGGGCGGCCGGGCTGTTGGAACTCATGATCGACAGGACAAACGGGAAGTGCTTGTTGAGCTTCGATGTCCCCGCACCGACCCACATGACGACCATCACCAGCTTGACGGCCACGATCAAGTCGACACCCGGGAAAAGGAATGCCACCATCAACGTGCCGTAGACCTCGCCGCCGGCGGCCAGGATTAGGACCTTGTCGCGCAATCCAACCAGGGTGAGCAGCCCTACGATGGCAGCGATCTTCCACAGCGGGATCACCCCGAGCTCAGTGCTCAGGCCGCCGTCGGGCCCAGTTCCGTCGGACAGCAAGGCGAACACGGTGGCGGCCACGAGCAGCCCATAGAGCACCACGTCGATCGGCGTGCGGGTATCTCCGGTAGTGAGCGGGATGTGATTGGGCCACGCAGGCAGCCTTATGGTGCCGGGCCGCAGCCAGTACCGGGGGCAACAAGTCGACGGGAACAACCGGTTGCCGAATAGTCCGAAACCGCTTTCACGTCCCAAAAGGCCGAATAGTAGCGACCACACTACGACCTTTTCGAACACGATCGGCTCACGCCAGCATAAGCCGATTCTGCCTATGGCGCCGATGCCCTTGGTCGCCATCGCGAATCCGATGGCGCCTAAAATGAACAGACCGATTCTGCCGATTTGCAAACCGTGAACCGCGCCTGATGTGCCGAATCCGCGTTCGGCGAAGTGTCGGATCATCAGCCGAATACGCTCGTTGCGTGCGGATTGTCGCCATTGCGCCACGTCGATCTTGGGCAGCTCCGGGCGTAGAAACCCCATAGCCAGACCCTAGAAGTCTTCTAGTGATATCGCCGAGGCTAATTCCGACTTTTCTGTTAGCGTTTCGTGCAATTTCCCACCCTCACTGGGAGGAGGATCGTGCTCAGCCGAATCGCTTCGATGGCCATCGCCGCTCCGCGGCGAATCGTCGCAGTCAGTGGGCTGATCCTGGTAGCGGCGGCCATTTTCGGGCTACCAGTCGTAAAGAGCCTGTCGGCGGGCGGTTTCCAGGCTCCCAACTCGGAGTCCGCGCGTGCCAACCAGTTGTTGGCCGATAAGTTCCAGCAGGGCGGTATGCCGCTTGTAGTGGTAGTCAGCGCGCCCGACGGCGTGCGCAGCCTAAACTCGCAAGCCTTGGCCACCGAGATTGTCGACCAGCTCAAGAAGTCTCCGCACGTGGCATCTGTGACCTCGGCGTGGACTGTTCCTCCTTCCGCGGCCACCGATCTGATCAGTAGAGACGGCACGTCGGGACTGATCGTCGCGAGCATCGGCGGCGGTGACAACAACGCCCCGCGGTTCGCCGCCGAGCTAGCGCAGAAGTTTCCGGGCGACCGAGACGGGGCGTCCGTTCGGGCAGGCGGCATGTCGCTCGTCTACGACCAGAGCATCAAGCAGACTCAACACGACCTGCTGACAATGGAGTCGATTTCGACACCGCTGACCTTTCTGGTGCTGGTGTGGGTGTTCGGCGGACTACTCGCGGCCACGGTACCGCTGGCCGTGGCCGCGGTCGCGATCACGGTATCGATGTCGGTGGTCCGGCTACTCACCTTCAGCACCCAGATCAGCGTCTTCGCGCTCAATCTCGTCGTGGCAAGCGGTATGGCGTTGGGCATCGACTACACGTTGTTGATTATCAACCGATACCGCGACGAGATCGCGGCCGGCGAAGACCGCCAGACCGCGCTGATCCGCACGATGAGGACCGCGGGGCGCACAGTCCTGTTCTCGGCGACCGTCGTCGCGTTGTCGGGGTCGACGATGGTGCTTTTCCCGAGCTATTTCCTGAAATCCTTCGCCTACGTCAGTTTCACTACCGTAACCCTGACGGCTGTTAGCGCCATCGTGATCACTCCGGCGATCATTGTCTTGCTAGGCGCCCGGTTGGAAGCGCTGGACATCCGCCAACTGGGCCGTCACCTGCTGGGGCGGTCCAGGCGGGCGCGCCCCCGCGTTGAGGAGATGTTCTGGTATCGCTGGTCGAAGTTCGCGATGCGCCACGCCGTCCCGCTGGGGCTAGCCATTGTGGTGCTGTTGCTTCTGTTGGTTACACCCTTCATCGGCGTCAGATGGGGTTTGGGCGATGACAGGAACCTGCCGACGTCGACGTCGTCGCGTCAGGTCGGTGACCGACTGCGTGAAGACTTCGCCCACAACACCGCAAACGACCTGCAGGTGGTGATACCGCACGCGCCTGGGGCAACCCCCCAGCAGATCGGCGAATACTCGGCGCGATTGTCCGGGCTGCCGGATGTGCGAGCGGTGTCCTCGCCGGCCGGCGCGTTCGTCAATGGCGTCAATGCCGGTCCGCCATCGGCGGCCACGGGGGCCGTCCAGGACAGCCTGTTTCTGACCGTCAGTAGCACTGCGCCGCCGTTCACCGAACGGGCCCAAACCCAACTCGACCTCGTACACGGCATAGCCGCGCCCGGCGGTGCGGCGGTGGAGATCACCGGATTTACGCAAGTCAGCCGCGACAATGTCGACGCGGTGAAGTCACGCCTACCGCTAGTGCTCGCGGTGATCGGTGTGGTCACGTTCGTGCTGATATTCCTGCTGACGGGCAGCATTGTGGTCCCGGTAAAAACGCTCGTACTTAACGTCTTGTCGCTGACCGCCGCATTCGGCGCCGTGGTGTGGATCTTCCAGGACGGTCACCTCGGTGCGCTCGGCACCACACCAAACGGGACGCTGGACGTTGGTCTGCCAGTCATGTTGTTCTGCATGGCTTTTGGGTTGTCGATGGACTACGAGGTGTTTTTGGTGGCCAGGATCCGCGAGTTCTGGCTGGCATCGAAGTCGGGGGAATTGACCAGCCCTCCTGGCGACAACGATGAGAGTGTGGCGCTCGGTGTGGCGCACACCGGGCGAGTCATCACAGCCGCAGCGCTGGTGATGGCGATCAGCTTCGGCGCGCTGATGAGCTCGCAGGTGGCATTGATGCGAATGTTGGGATTGGCCCTGGCCGTGGCGGTCCTGGTCGACGCCACCTTGGTGCGCATGGTGCTGGTACCGGCGTTCATGCATCTGCTCGGCCGGTGGAATTGGTGGGCACCACGGCCCTTCGTCTGGCTGCACGACCGCATCGGTCTCAGCGAGTCCGGCGAGCGGGCTAACGCGTGAGCGGCCGCAACACGATCGGCATGCCGTCGCTGGGCACCAGCGAGCTGTAGTCCCAGCGCGGCCGGTAATCCCGGTGTGGCAGTTCCAGCCGGTACCTGCGTAGCAGCCGGTGCACGACAATCTTGATCTCCAGCTGACCGAACGTCATGCCGATGCACTTGTGCGCACCGCCTCCGAACGGCGCGAACGCGTAGCGGTGTTTCTTGTGCTCGGCACGCGGTTCGGCGAACCGGTCCGGATCGAATTTCTCGGGATCAGTCCACAGCTCGGGCAACCGGTGATTCATCGAGGGCCAGCACGCGACGTCGGTGCCAGCCGGGAGATAGTGGCCCAACAGTTCGGTGTCTCGCACGGCCCGGCGCATATGCACCATCAACGGCGTGTCGAGCCTCAGCGACTCGTTCATCACCCGATCCAGCAACTCCAGCCGCTCCAAATCCTCGATGTCCAGCGCGTTGTCACCAAGCGGCATCGACTCATCGCGGACCCGGTCCTGCCAGTCCGGATGCGCGGCCAACCAATAAACGATCGAGGTGATGGTCGTCGCGGGAGGTTCGGAGGTGAACATCAAGAAGATCATGTGGTTGACGATGTCGGTGTCCGTGAAGCGGTTTCCATCCTCGTCCTCGGCATGGCACAGCAAGGTCAGTACGTCGGTGCCGTCGGCATCTCGGCGCTTTGCAACCTCCGCGGCGAAGTACTCCTCCAGCAGCTTGCGTGCCCGCATGGCTGTCCACCACCTGAACGGCGGAACTGGTGCCCGCAGGATCGCTCCAGGTGCCCGTGAGAGGGCGCCGCACGCCCAGTCAACTTTGCTGAGCTCATTGCCCGACTCGGGGTCACGACCCATGAACACCACCGCACCGACCTTCAGCGCGAGCCTATTCGTCGCCGGATAAACCAGGAACCGGGGGTCGTCGGCCACCCAGTCAGCAATCACCTCGGTAGCCACCCGGTCGATGTCTTCTACGTAGCGCGCTAGTTTCGGGCGGACGAACACTTGTTGGATTATCCGCCGATGCGACATGTGCTCGTCGAAGTCCAGCAACAACAACCCACGATCGAAGAACGATCCGAGGATCGAGACCCAGCCCTGTTGCGAGAAATCCTTGCCGCGATTGGCCAGGATGGCTTCGACGGCTTCCGGACCAAACGCCAACACTGCCGGACAAACCGGGTTAGCGTCGTAGAGCAGAGGACCGTGGCGGTGGTACTGCCGCAAGGCGTAGTCGGGGCCGCTACGGAAGATTTCGATAACATGGCCTAGCCCCGGCATTCCCGCGTTACCCACAATGGGTTTCAGGCCGCTGCCGGCCGGCGGTTCAGCCAGCAAGACCTGCTTCCACTCGTGGTTCAGCATCCACTTCTCCGTCGCACCCATGCCCGGAAGGTTGCCAAGCCGGGGCGACAAGCGACGCCTTGCCTGGTCAAGCAAATACCACGGGGGGCTGATCCTCGTCATCATCAGGAGCGATCATCGCCCACCAGCGGGCCGCGCCGCTAGGGGTTTTGCATACTGACGATTTGAGTCCACCCTTTGTTAGGGTCGATGCAATCAGGCGGCGGACCTGCGCAGTCCCGCCCAGGGGATAAGAAGGTGACGCAAATGGGGTCGACGCCCGATTCCATTGAATCTCAGAACACGGTCAGAGGTAATGAACGCGGGCCCGTCTTCGAGGTCACGACGCGGCGACGGCTGGATGCTCACCCAGAAGAGCTGACGGCGGTGTTGAACGATATCGAGCTTCTGCAAGACTGGTGTTCGAGTGTGTTCATGCGCTGCGACGTCATCGACCGCGGTGACCCCGACGGGCTCGGCCTCACCTTGCGCCTCCACGTGAAGGGGTTCATGCCGCACAGCTTGTTCATCATTGTTCGGATCGTCGACGTCGTGCCTCACCGCTCTATGCGCGTCGTCGTCACCGGCGACCTCGTCGGTGATGGCGACATCACCCTCGTGCCGGACGCCAACGGTTGCGAATTCCTGCTGGACTGGCGGATGTCATTCACGCGTGCCTGGATGCGGCCGCTGGCGAGGGTCCTCCACCCGCTTTTCATACGGAACCACTTGTGGGCGATGGATCGCACAAGCCGGCTAATCGTCGCCGAGGTGCACCGCCGACGAGAGTCCACCGGCCAGATCATGCGGACGCGAGCGACCTTCCCACATAACCTGGCCATCTACCGGTCTTGGCAGGAGCGCCGTGCCGCCGCGACCCGATGGCGCGGCTGAGAACCGCGGATCAAGTCGGTGCAGGTGCCTCGGTATGTCTTGGCAACGTTTCGTTGACTGTTCCTGGTGGAGGGCACCGCGGACGCGCGGCACCCCTTCTCAAAGGCCACGTGATACCCCAGCAACTCCGGCCGGCTCAGCGGCTCGTCGCCGAACTCAAGCGCCGCGCTCATCCGGCCACCTCGGTCAACTGGTCACGCTCGTCGAGCACGAACGTCGAACCCCAGTAGCGCCTACCAAAGCAGTAATCGGCGTGCGGCAGACCGGCAGGAGACAGTACGCACAACAAACTCGACGACGACAACACTACCGCCTCGCCAGCCTTCAGCGCCTCCAAAAACTCGTACCTGTAGTTCGGGACATGCCAGCGGCCGCCCGGCCCAAAGAGGCGCTCCTGTTGCTCGATCAGCAACTGACGCAAACCACCTACGGATTTCGTCCTACGCCGCGGCATCAGCCCGCCGACCCCACCGCATGTTCGCAACCGCGCCGCTGAGCGTTCCCTCCCCCGACACCGATGCCCGGCGACTCAGGCAAGAATGTGGGTGTCTCGCGCCAGATACGCGGCACGCCTGGTTGGCCCGCGGTGTCGCGGGCTCGTCGTACGCTGGAGTCGGCCTCCTCGTTGCCCAGGCCGGAATATTGCCCCTTACGTCGCGTGTCTTGCCCATTTGTGTTCGAAGTACTTGGCCATATCATCAAGCCACTCGCCCGGGCCCAGCTCTAGGTGCTGTGCATTTGCGGTTGGTCGCACCAGGAACAGGGAGAAGTAACCTTTTCGCGCCTTGGGAGCCGTGCCGACAAGATACATAGGGACACAAGGCAAATCTTGATAAAAACGGACCTCAAATTTTCCTTCACTCCTCGCTGAAGCCGATTTCATTTTTGAAATAAAGCTCTTAAGTCCGTCGTCCCACACTTCACCAGTATCAAAAGATTCTGCAAGTTCGACGCTTCGAAACTTCGCATTCTCACATGTCGGTACGATTATTAGCATCCGAATAAGTACACCGTGGTTTGTTGCGTTGACTAGTTTATCGAGAAACGCATTCTCCTGCGGACAGTATGTGTCAAGCCAGCTCACTGTTTCACCGGCCCGCGCATCTAGAAATATGCGCCCGAAGTCGAAGCTCGGATAGGCCATGTTGACGCCCAACGTAGCAAGCGTCTTGGTTCTGTCAGCCGCCTCCCGAAACCGGTCAACAATCCGGTCTTCCAGATCGCGCGAAAAATAATGACGATCCAGAATCGTCGTCAACATAGCCGCTCCGGAACTGATACCAGCGGTCCGAGTTAGATCCGCTATGAGCGGGTTGGCCAACGGGCCGTGTTCACCGAATACGAAAATGGCGAGCACCAGGAACACGGCCGCGATAAAAGAGAGACCGACAACTGCATTAGGGATAAGAAGCGATAGAAGAGTTCGCAATGCTGAATCGTCGGATTTAACTGTTGCGTCGTCGGACTTAATTGTGCTGCGCGATCTCGCCATGCCGATTCAGCCTCATTTCAACAAATCGTGCGGCTGGACAATTTCAACAATTCGTGTCGCTGGACAACCGAAGACCTTCCGCCGCTCTAGTAGAAGATCGTTCGTGGACAGGAAGATTTCAATGGTAATATGGCATTTAGCTTCGAGAACGTGACCACTAAATGTCGCGTGTTGTATGTCATTGAAGACCGCATGCACGTGTGGAGCAATCCCGCCGCTACCTCTGACGATATTTCCTGTAACGGAACTCAGGTCAAACACTCCCTCAAGGCGCGTGCTGTTGTAATCATCGCGATTTACGTCGAAGAAGCCAATAATTAGACCGTCAATCATGCCGACGCCAGAGGTGATTGTAGCTGTTTCTATTGACAGCGTATCTGCGACGCTAACAACGCTCGTTATTAGTTCTTCACCGGGATCAATTCGAATGAATACGTCGTTCGCTTTCCGCACCCACTCCATCTGCACACTCCAAAGGTCCGCGCGGCTGTCATCCCTCGGGCCTCCATCGAAACCCTGAGACGGAGAACGGCGTGCTACAACGTCCGCGCCTGACCAGGAAGATCGGCACAGCCGAACGATAACAACACACTTCAGGGCGATCAACCGCTAGTCATCCACAGGCCTTGGTTGAGAAATTCGCTGGCAGCGCAATGCCCGTCGCGACGACGTAACCCCTGGATGGCGTATCGCACCTGGTAGATGGCTTGCAACCAGCACGGATAGGGCGAAAGCGCTTGGGGAGCGCTGGCGGGAGTAGGCCCCTCCGCCGAAGAATGTGCTGCACAAAGGAGTCGATCGAACATCAGCACCGATCCTGCGACCGACGACCACGCTCGAAACTGCATGGTGTAGCCGCACTTTCAGCCTAAACGACTATGCATTTTACTGTGATTATCGTTGCTGCGGCTCACGTCATAAAGAAGCGGCAGACGACAGTGTCAAGAATCTCGTCGGTGGATTCGGCGAGCGGCTCACAGGATTTGACTCACTATGGTTGTGGGGAGTGCCGCGCAAGGCGGGCATCGACGAAGGTTGCTCTGTCATCCCAGCCTCAACGCCGCCATCGCGCGAGCGGCTTCGGCACGGCGCCCACCAGTTGGCGCGCCCGAGTATCCGCATCAGCGCCGGCAACAGCAGCATCCGCACCGCGGTGGCGGGACAACAGGAATACCTCGTAGTCCATGGACAAGCCGAAAGCCACGCACAGCATCAGCACGGGCACACTAATCGACATTGTTCCTGTCGCCGTGGAGCCCAAGCCACCGAGATGCCCGTACTGAAAGATCCACACCATCGCACCGAACATCGCTGTGAGTGAAAGGACATTGAGGACAAAGGCTTTGATCGGCAAGACTACGCTTCCGGTAACCACGAACAACAGGGCGAAGGTTACGACGGCGATGACAGTGAGAAACCAGAGGCAGCCAGGAGATCACCGCCGAGACGATGTCATCGCTGTCCTGCGCAATGCCACCGAAGAGCACCGGGCGGCTAGCAGGTGTGGGACGGCGTGTAACGACTTGAGCTGGGCCTCGGACGCGTCAGTGAATAGTGCAGCGCTGCTGCGCAGGGTGTAGAACATATCATTCGTGGGCCGACGGCACTGGACGCCTCGTTGGTGCCGAGAAGAATCCCCCGACAACGTCGTGCGCGACGCCAGCAGACGCCGAGGAACGCGGACTCTAATGCGTCGGCTCACGCCTGCACTAGTTCGAATCCGGCACCCGTCATCGAGTTCAGAGGCTATTTCGGGCATCTGCAACAGCTTTGAGAGTGGTCGCTTCCCGCAGGGTGTCCGCCGCAAGGTGCCGCGCTGCCGGCAAGCGTGAATCCGGGTTGCGAGAGTCAGGCGTATTTGACGCGGACGCGGTGGATTTGGCCGTCGAAGGCGAAGGGCGCTTTGTCGTAGTAGTCCAGCGAGACGGGTGAGCCGAGGCAGATTCCGATGTCGAGGCAGTCGTTTGCGGTGAACAGCAGGGGTGCGCTGACGGGAACACGACCCTCGGCAAGAATCTCCGGGCCGACTCGGATGGTGATGTCGAGCGGTCCCGCGGGTCGCTGTTCGGCGTAGCGGGTTTCCACAACGATGGTGGTTGGCCCCGGCGACAGTTTGGTTGTTGAGCGAATCTTGGTGCGGGAGATGATGAACAGGTTGTATTCGTAGCGCAGGTACCCGTCGTCGAGGTAGCAGGTCAGGCCGCCAGCGATGCCGCCGAGCGCATAGAGTACCCCGTTGGCGTCAGCCGGCAGGTCGGCTTCGATGGTGACGGTGTTGTTCTTGTTTCCCAGCGCCGGTGCGCAGAACTCTGGGATGCGGGTGATCGCGCCGGGGAAGTCCCACTCGCTAAAGGGCGGTGTGATGCGCAATTCGGGATGGAAGATTGGCACCCATAGACCGCCGCCCACCGGCAGCACGGAGTTGCGTGCGGCCTCGATCGCGAACAGTTCGCGCATCTGCGCCAGCTTTTCGGGCATCTCGGCCGCCAGGTCGCGGGCTTGGGACCAGTCCTCGTCGAGGTGGTAGAGCTCCCAGCGGTCGTTGTCGGGTGTCCAGTCTTGGATGCCTGGAGGCAATCCCGGCAACCACGGCACGCGTGGACCGAACACCGAGGCCATCCAGCCGTCGTGATAGATCGCCCGGCTGCCCATCACCTCGAAGTACTGGGTCTTCTTGCCCCCCGGCGCTGATCGATCGGCGAGAGTGCCCGCGAAACTCGCCCCCGCGATGGGAATCTGCGGCACCCCGCCGACGTCGAGCGGTGGCTCGATACCCACGATGTCGTAGATGGTCGGTACGACGTCGTTGCAGTGCAGGAAGTGATCACGCGGCACCATATCCGGCGGGACTTTCCTCGGCCAGCGGATCGCCAGCGGATTGCGGGTGCCCCCCAGGTGTGACGCGAGCAGTTTTACGCCCTTGTAGGGCGTACTGCCCGCCCAGCCCCAGCCGGCGTGGTACTGGTTGTCTACCTTCGGCGAACCCAACACATCGAGCCCACCGAGCAGCTCCAGCGCATCGATGTGCATCCTCGGGGTGGTCGGAATGCCGTTCTGCGCCAACAGTTCGGCGATGGTGCCGTCCTGGCCCTCGGCAGAGGAGCCGTTGTCGCCCCAGATGTATAGGAACATCGTGTTCTCGGCGTAGCCCAGCCGATCCAGCTCATCGACGATGCGGCCCACCTGGACATCGACGTGTTCGGCGAACCCGGCGGCCACCTCCATCAGGCGGCGCTGGAATGGTTTCTCGTCCTCGGGGATGTCATCCCACGCCTTCATCCGCTCGTCACGCTCAGTGAGCTCGCAGTCGGTTGGAATCCAGCCCTTGTCCTTGGCCCGCTCGAACACCCGCTGCCGGTAGGCATCCCAGCCGTCGTCAAACTTGCCGGCGTAGCGGTCGGCCCACTCCTTCATGACGTGATGCGGCCCGTGCAGACAGCCACTGGCCCAATACATGAAGAACGGCTTACCGGCCTGCAGCGCTTTGTGGTTGTGCAGCCAGGAAATCGCGTCGTCGGCCAGGTCCTCCGATAGGTGATAGCCCTCCTCGGCCGTCTTCGGCGGTGCCACGACGGTCGTGTTGCGTACCAGGTTGGGCTCGTACTGAGACGCCTCCCCGGCCAGGAACCCATAGAAATACTCGAACCCCAAGCCGGTGGGCCAGTTCTCGAACGGCCCTGCCACCGTGGTCTCCTCGGCCGGGGTGTTGTGCCACTTCCCCCATGCACCGGTGCTGTACCCGTAGTCCTTGAGCACCTCGGCCACCAGCGCGCTGCTACGCGGAATCTTCCCGGCATAGCCGTCCCAGTCGTTGGCCAACTCGGCGATCTGCCCGTTACCGATCTCATGATGATTGCGCCCTGTCAGCAATGACGCCCGCGTCGGCGAACACATCGCAGTGGTATGGAACCGGTTATAGCTGACCCCCTCGGCGCAGATCCGGTCCATCGTCTTCGTGCGCACCTCACCGCCGAACGTCGTCGGCAATCCCGGGCCGGCGTCGTCGATCAACACGATCACGATATTCGGCGAATCCTCATGCAGCCGAGGCGGTACCACCCGCTGGGCGTAGGTCGAATCCTGCAACGTGCGCCCAGCGATACTCGCCGAGGGCGTCGGCGGAAACGGAAGCGTCGCCCCGCCCGGCAGCTTCGGCGCCACCACCCCGCCCAGTGAATCAACGTCATTGTTTGCAGGGGCGCCCGACATGGCTGCTCCTCTATCGACGCCGCGCAAGGCAATCGCCCACGCGACGGACCCGGCTTCAGACAGCCCCGAATCTACTCCCCGCCGGTGGGCTGCATGTTCGGGGATCAATCCGGCGTATCGCGGAAAAGCGGCTATCCGTTTCTTGTTAGCTTGGGCCGGGCAACGACCGCCACCGGTTGCGGCCAGGTTGATTACCGGATGAAGGACTTTCCACCGCCGCCGCCGGTAAGTGTCTGCGTTGGAGCCGGCCGACGAATCCATGTAAGCGGGTGTTCTTAAAACCGCGACTCGGGCATAGCGTCTTTCGTCGCATCAGCCCGCATCGCTTTACAAAACCTGCTCGGCCGCTGGCTACAGCCGGATCACAAAATCGGTTGGGCTTCGGGGAAGGTCCACTCGCCGCTGAGGATCTTGTCTTGTGGTCGGTACAGCCGGACCGCGTAGTTCCATCCGGGCGTGATTGGCAGACAGT
Organism: uncultured Actinomycetota bacterium; assembly: GCA_963762625.1. Classification (GTDB taxonomy): domain Bacteria; phylum Actinomycetota; class Actinomycetes; order Mycobacteriales; family Mycobacteriaceae; genus Mycobacterium. The sequence continues at coordinate 433,491 of CAVXLB010000003.1, read as the reverse complement.
TGGTGGACGCGCCGTCGCAGCCGCCGAACTGAATGGTGATCTTGCCGTCGGTGTCGCGTTGGGCGGTGATGTTGTTGAACGAATAGGCGTTTTCCGGGTTTGGTGTGAAGTAGCCGTCTTTGTTGTAGACGGTGACCGACCAGAACTCATCGACCGGCACCTGGTCAACTGAAAGTCGATGCGTGGTGCCGCCGTCATTTTTGGCCGGATAGCCGATTAGGTACATGGCGTCTTTTTCCGGATTGCCGCCCCACGCTGATGCCGAGCCGATCAGCCGTCGCACCGGGTCGGTGTCGTTCTTCGTGCCGAACATCCCCTTGGAGTCGGGCAAGGTGGCCGCAAGGTGACTGAGCGCGTCTCGAACCGTCCTCTGGCTGACCGGATCCCACGTCGGGATCTCGAAGCTGCCGACGTCGTCCTGCTGCACCGCGACGGCGTCTTGTAGCCGATGGACCTCATCGAGATCGGCGTCGTCGTTGGGATTGACCAAGGTGCGGATGGCGACCATGACGTACCGTGTGCCGATGTCGTCGCGGTCAAGGGTGTGCTCACCGGGCCCGTAGAACACTGCGGGCACGTAATGGTCTTCGGTGATCACCTGCATCGACATGAACCGACTGCCGGGGTCGGGCAGCGAAACCGTCACCGGGCCGGCGTCGAGATCGAAGACGCCCGCTGAATACAGTGTGTCGCGGTTCGAGCGCACCACCAGCTGCTTGTCCAGTGGCGTGAGCTCGCGGATGTGGGTGAATTTGCCGAAGCCGCCGTCGTTGACGACGTTGCTGAAATACAGGTCGCTTTCGGCCCTGGTGAAGTTGTCCGCTGACACCAGCACCGCACCGTCGGGTGTCTTGCGTGCTGTCACTATTCGGACCATACGCGGGCAGCCGCTCGTCTACGAGTTTGCACGGATATTTGCTGCTTCCTATCCCCGCATGGCTGGCTAGCATGAGCGCAACAGACCGATGTGCGGATATGCCACCGCTGACTTGGAGTGACTTGGCCGTGAACGAGCTACCGACCGGCACGGTGACGCTGCTGCTTGCCGACATCGAAGGCTCGACCCGGTTATGGGAGACCCAGCATTCGGAGATGACCGCCGCGGTGGCGCGCCTCGATCACACGTTGTGCGATCTGGTGGCCGCTCACAACGGCGTTCGCCCGTCGACCAAGGCGAAGGCGACAGCTTCGTGATCGCGTTCAATCGTGCCAGTGATGCGGTGGCGTGTGCCCTGGACTTGCAACTCTCTGGACTGCACCAACCGGACCGGCCGGCTGCGCGACCTCGCCCACGGCGGCCAAACGGTGTTGTCGGGCGCCACCGAAGCGATGGTCATCGACAGCTTGCCGGCGTCGGCCTGCGCACGAGGCACTAGCGTCAGCAGCCGGCCTGAACGCGCTCCTCGGTGTTCCCGACATCTTTGAGCTCCTGGCGATCTTGGCAGTCCGTGCCAGCCATTACCCCGAAGCGGCCCGGCTCTTCGGTGCCGCCGATGCAATGCGGCAACGGATGGGCGCTGTGCGGTTCAAGTTGCACGATGCCGGCCACGACAGCGGCGTCACGCTATTGCGTGAAGCGTTCGGCGACAATGAGTTCGATACCGCCTGGGTCGAGGGTGCGGCGTTGTCTACCGAGGATGCTATTGCCTACGCCCGGTGCGGCCGCGGCGAACGCCAGCGGCCAACCACCGGTTGGGGATCACTCACCCCGACCGAGCGCGCCGTCGTCGGGCTGGTCAGCGAGGGTTTAGCCAATAAGGCGATCGCCACGAGGCTTTTCATCTCGTTGCGCACGGTGGAAAGCCACCTCACCCACGTGTACGCCAAGCTGGGCCTGACTTCACGTGCCCACTTGCCCGGGAGGCGGCGCCACGGCTGATGTTCCGGGGAGTGGTAGACCGGGAGTCATGAGCGCTCTTGCCGACGAGACCAGGTGGATGGATGCCACAGACCAGGCGACGCTGGTGGCCAAAGGCGAGGTCACGCCGGGCGAGCTGTTGGAGGCAGCGATCGAGCGGATCGAGCAGTGGAACCCCTCGTTGAACGCCGTGGTCATGCAATGGTTCGATCACGCCCGGTCGGTGGCCTCCGATCCGGACCTGCCCGCCGGCCCGTTCCGGGGTGTCCCGTTTTTACTCAAGGATCTCTACACGAGTTTCGCGGGACAGATCCTGTCGAACGGCAACATCGCGCTGAAAGCGGCGGGCAAGATCGACGCCGTCGACACCACGCTGGTGGCCCGGTTCAAGGCGGCCGGGCTGGTGATCGCCGGGCGGACGAATAGCTCCGAGATGGGCAGCCTGCCGACCGCGCAGCCGCGGGCATGGGGAGCCACCCGCAACCCATGGGCACTCGAGCGCACGCCGGGTGGTTCGAGTGGGGGTGCCGCGGCGGCAGTGGCCGCGGGGATGGTTCCGTTCGCCAACGCGTCGGACGGGGGCGGGAGCATCCGCATCCCGGCATCGTGCTGTGGGCTGGTGGGACTCAAGCCCAGCCAGGGGCGGATCACCGTGGGTCCAGTGCGCGCCGAGGCGGGGCTGGGGGTCGAACTGTGCGTCAGCCGCACGGTGCGCGACACGGCGGGACTGCTTGATGCGGTGCGCGGTCCCGGTATCGGCGACAGCGTGATCGCGCCGGCACCGCAGCGGCCGTACCTCGACGAGCTCGGCGCTGACCCCGGCCGGTTGCGCATCGGGCTGCTCGATGTCCATCCGCGCGGCGAATTCCTGCACGAAGACTGCATTTCGGCGGTGCGCTCAGCGGCGTCGATGCTTCAGGGCCTAGGGCACATCGTCGAGCCGGCGTGGCCGGCGTGTCTGGCCGATCCCACCTTGACCGAGAAGTTCATGGCCTTGTGGGCGACGCAGATGGCGATGGGAGTGCGCGGGTTCGGCCAGACGCTCGGTCGCGATCTGACAGCGGACGACGTCGAGCCGGTGAACTGGGTGCTCGTCGAGCAAGCGCGGCAGTTGACCGCCGTCGACTACGCGACCGCGCAGTCGGCCGGGTGGGCGTTCCGGCGTGCGCTGCAGCAATGGTGGGCCGACGGCTGGGATCTGTTAATCACACCGACGCTGGCCGAACCGCCGTTACCGCTAACGGAGTTCGAGAACAATCCCGAGGATCCAACGGCCCCGATGCGTCGTGCTGGTCAGTTTGCCGCCTTCACGCCGCCGTTCAACATGAGCGGGCAGCCGGCGATCAACCTTCCCCTGCACCGCGATGCCGATGGGCTTCCCATCGGCATCCAGCTAGCGGCGGCCTACGGTCGGGAGGACATCCTCATCCGTATTGCCGCCCAATTGGAATCGGCTCATCCCTGGTCGTCGTACCACCCGTAGGTAGCGCGTCTGCTCGCGGGCCTAACGGGCGGCGTCGAACTCGATGGGCAGGCTCTTCGGTCCGCTCAAAGTCAACATCGGCTTCCATGGCGCCGGCCCCGCGGTACGCGGATTCAGCAACCGTTGGGCGAGGATGGTCAGCGCTTCGGCAAGCTCGCGCCTGGCCAGGTTGGCGCCTAGGCAATAGTGGACACCGCCACCGAAAGTCAAGATCGCTGGTGCGTCCTTGCGGGTTATGTCGACGCAGTCGGGGTTGTCGTAGACCGTTGGATCACGGTTAGCCGCAGCGGTATTCACCACGACCATCGTGCCGGCGGGAAAAAGGTAGCCGTCGATCTCGGCGTCCTCGGCCACTTGGCGAAGAGTTCCGCACGCGATCGGCGAGTGACGCATGGTTTCCTCGACTGCAGGCATCGCAAGCTCCGGGTGCTCTTTGAGAAGGGCCCACTGCTCGGGGTGCTCGCAGAGGAGTTGCACTGAGGCGGCGACTTGGTTTCGGGTGGTGTCCGTCCCGGCCAACAAGAGGCCTCCGGCAAGCATCCGCAGTTCGGCCGTGTTGAGCCGATCACCGTCGTGCTCGGCACGAATAAGGTCGGAAAGCAGGTCGTCGGTCAGGCTGTATCGGCGTTGGGCGACCATGTCGTCGACGTAAGCGTCGAGCTCCCGCCATGCCCGCATGACGACCGGCTCTATCTCGCGGACGTCGACGGTGAAGGTGAAGGCTTTGAAGACGTCGTCGGCCCACACGGAAAACTGCTGCCAGTCCTCTCGGGGCGCGCCGAGCAGTGCGCAGATGATCGGGACGGGGTAGGGGCGCGCGATGTCGGTGACGACGTCACAGCGGCCCTTGCCGGCGACCTGATCGACCAGCTCGTTCATCACGTCGGTCATGGTGTCGTGCAGGCGCGCAACAGTTCGCGGGGTGAAGGCTTTGGAACACAGACTGCGCAGTCGATGGTGCGCATCTCCCTCAAGGCAAAGCAGGCTGTTGACCACCTTGTCCCACAACGGACCGGACGTGATGCCCTGGACGAGCAGGTTCATACCGGGCGGGATCTGGAACCGGGCATCACGTAGAACGGAACGGACCAGTTGATGGGAGAGCACTTCTGGTCCAAATGGTCCGATCGCGATGGGGGCCTGCCGTTGCGCTGCTTGCAGGCGGGGATATACCTCGGCGGGAGTCTCCTCAACGTCATACGCCAGAGTCGGTAGATCGGCGTCGAAAACGCTTGGGGGAGCGGTACCGACGGGCATGACGGTCTCCTTAACGCTGATCCGCGGGGGGGCGAAGCCCGCGGGACAACCATCACACAATGTATGGCCACCCGTAGGTGGTGTCAACGGACATCACGGCATTGCCATACCAAGGCCATACGTATATCTGAAAGCGTATTGCGTCGCTTACTGGGCGACGGGGCAGGTTCCCTTGTAGTCGACCTGCCAGTGCTTGACGCCGTTGATGAAGGGGGACCGGAGCCGCTCGGGATCTCCCGCGGCGCTCAGGTGGGGCGTCTGATCGGCGATCGCGTTGAACATCAGGTCGACCGTCATGCGCGCCAGGTTGGCGCCGATGCAATAGTGCGCGCCGGTGCCCCCGAATCCGACGTGCGGGTTGGGGCTGCGCAAGATGTTGAAAGCGTGGGGGTTGTCGAAGACCTCTTCGTCGAAGTTGGCGGAGCGATAGAACAGCACCAGGCGCTGGTCCTTCTTGATTTGCACACCACCGAGTTCGGTGTCCCGCAGAGCGGTGCGCTGAAACGCCGTGATCGGGGTGGCCCAACGGATGATCTCGTCGGCCGCGCTCTTCGGTCGTTGCGCCTTGAACAGTTCCCACTGCTCGGGGTTGTCGGTGAAGGCCATCATTCCCTGCGTGATCGAGTTGCGGGTCGTCTCGTTGCCGGCGACGGCCAGGGTGACCATGAACATGCCGAACTCGGCCTCGGAGAGCCCTTGGCCGTCGGCATCGGCTTCGATCAGCGTCGTGATGATGTCTTGACCCGGTTCTTCGCGCTTGCGGGCCGCCAACTGCATGGCGTACCACATCAATTCGCCCGCTGAAGTCAGCGAGTCGTTGTCGGCGAATTCGGGGTCGTCGCTGCCGATCATGTTGTTGGACCAGCCGAATAGCTTGTCGTAGTCCTCAAGCGGTACCCCGAGTAGGCCGGCGATGGCCTGCAGCGGCAACTCGCAGGCCACCTGGCGGACGAAGTCGCCCGAGCCCTCCGCCGCGGCCTGGGCGGCGATGAGTTGGGCACGCTCAGCAAGGTCGGCGCGCAGCCGATCCACCGCGCGCGGCGTAAAGGCTCGGGCGACGATCTTGCGCAATCGGCTGTGCTCGGGATCGTCCATCATGATCATCGACGTCCGGCCGGCCTCGATCTGGCCCTGCGCCAAGTCTTCTCGGTATCGCGGCACGATGGACTTCTCGGCCGAGGAGAAGACATCGCTGCGCAGCGAGACCTCGCGAATATCGCGATGCTTGCTGACCACCCAGTAGCCGCCGTCGCCAAACCCGCCCTGATCGAGCGGCTGCTCATTCCACCAGATCGGCACCGTTTTGCGCACCTCCGCGAACTCCTGCACCGGTACCCGGTGGGCGTAGATGTCGGGATCAGTGAAGTCAAAACCCGGCGGGAGATTCGGAGTGGCCATGGGGATAGCTCCTTCGACTGATGTTAGGGAGATGCTAGCCGCGCCGACAGCAAACCTGTTGGCGTATGGCGCTGAACAGCGGACGGAAGTGAACCGACTCGCGAGCCTCAACTCGCGGCCGGGCTGGGTACCTTCACGCTGTCGCGCGCGCCGAGGTTGGTCGCGGCGGTGACGACGGTTCGCTCAATCTGGCGAAGCGCGTGCACCGCGGTAAGGAACCTTCGAGTATCGGCCTGCGCTTCGCCCTCGCCGTCCTGATGCCTGGCCAGGGTCTCGGCCGCGTCGAGGTCGTCGGTCGCGGAGCTAACGGTGGCCGCACAGTCGCCGTTCACGATTGCGACAAGCGCGTCGATGTTGCGCCGGGTTTGCGCCGCAGCCGACTTGAACGCATCGGCACGAGGCTGCGACCCGACGGGGTCTTGGTACTGTTCGCTGCTGCGTGCCAGGCTTCGTCCATACCGATCGCACGCGGTGAATAACCGCAGGCCTCGTCGAATGCTTCGTCGACCGGCAAGGCCGCCGACTCCCGCGACCAGCGGCTTGGCGGTGACCCGGAACTGCTGCAGGCTGCGGTCGAGTTCACGGGCTTGCTCGGTCGGGCTCATCGCCTTGGCATCGCAGAACATGGTTGCGACGGAGTTCTCGATAAGCGCCGACAGGGCGGTCAAAAACGCACCGGTGTCATCGACGATGGCGGCTCGGGTATTGGCGGGCAGCACGACTACGGCCACGGTGACGCCGATGACAGCACCGACGGCGGTCTCCTCGATGCGCAACATCAGCACGCCGAAGGAGAATTCGCCGAGCAGGCCGTACAGCAGTGCCAGCATCGTGGTGATCCAGAAGGTCATCAGGCTGTATGTGACCTTCAAAAAATAGAAAGCGCAGAACAGGCACACAAAGATCATCGCGAGCGAGCCGGGGCGGTTTCCGGCGAACAGGGTGGCGACCAGCACACCACATGGCACACCGAGCATGGTGCCGATCAGCCGCTGCCAGCCTTTGGTGAGAGTCTCGCCCCACGAGTTGGTGCCGGCGAATATCACGAATGCGGCGATTACTGCCCAATACCACCGGGCCGGCGACACCAACTCGCCGATGACGATGGCTAACGACGCGGCGACGGAAACCTGGATGGCTTGCCGGGTCGTCGGTGTCAAGCCGCTGCTCTGCTCGGCCGCCCCCTGGTCGGGTTCGGCCGCAGGAGGTGGCGCGACGTCGGCGCTTTCCAGAACACCGCTAGGGCCGGAGGTGGAGCCCTCGACTATTGCCCGGACATCGGCAGTTGCTCTCGCCGCGTTGATTACTGCCAGGGCCAGGCGCCGGATGGCGGCTTCGCCTGGGTCATCTTTTGGCGCGGGCGGTCCGTGCCTGTCAAGAATCTGCTGGGCCTGGTTCGCGGCTTGTTGAAGCCCACCAGGCTGCGGTACCCGAATTGCCCGCGCGAGTTGTGTGAGCACCGCGACCAGTTCGGCGCGGGTCGGCGCAGGTATGGCCGCGGGATCTTCTGAACCGACGGCCGCTGCTCGTCTACCGGCGTTGGCAACCCATTCGATCGCGAGTTCAGCGTCGAACAGCCAGGGCGCGACTTGGTTGGCGGGTATCCCAGCCCACAGCACGGCGGCCTCGGCTTTGTCCTCGATCTGATCCTGCACCATCAGCGCAGTCTCATTGAGTCGGATGGTGCGGGCCCGCATGCTACGGAGCCGCCGTTCATCGAGGCGCCCCGTGCGTACCGCCTCGGCGGTGGTATCGACCACGATGGCCATCCGCGCCCGCAGCGCCCGAATCGTGTCTCGCAGCACGCTTTCTGGTCGATCGGGCAGCACGTAGGTGCTCATCACATACGTGCAGAGGGTACCCACTACGACGGCCCCGATCATCCAGGGCAACTCCCCCATACCGGCCCGCAGATATAAAGTGAGGAAGTAGGCCATGAACGCAACCATGCCCAGCGCCCTCCCGCGCGCCCCGTAGCGACGGACATAACTTGCGGCGAAGACGACTACTACGAAGACAGTGTCGGCGGCCACCCGGTGCGGCGCGAGTAGCGCGGCGACGGTGATGGCGAGTGCGGTAGGTAGGGGTAGCAGAGCCATCGTGATGCGCTGCTGACGGGGATCCGGCTCGTTGACGGATCGGGACGCGATCATCGTGATGACGACGCCGAGCAATGCGACCGTGAGTGGTTGTCCCGTCGCTTTCGTCAACAGGAAGAGGATCAGCAGGGAGCAGGCCAGTGCGGCCGTCGTCCGGGTCGCCGCCCGCAACCGCAGCAATCCTGGGTCGGAGCCGATCCACCAAATTCGCGCACGCTCATAGAGAACGTCAATAGATGCGCTCAGTCCGCCGTTCTGACCGACCGTCGAATTGCCTGGTGGGGTGTCCCCGACGTCGCGCTCGTGCACGCCGAACTGACTCGACACCCGTGACCCCCTCTGCTGCGCCCGCCCCTTCACATGGTGCCCTTTTGTTCACGCTGTGTCGCGGGGCGCCCCCGGCCAGGCGGCGGCAGCTACTTGGCCGGAGTCAACCGCACTGCTGCCAGATGGAGTCGGTCGACCGCCTCGGTGAACTCCTCGAGCGTCGGTATTTCCTGATCGCGGAACTTCACTCCCATCATGCGCTGTGCGCGCTGCGGGCCGTACGACCGCACGCACTTCAGGTAGAGACCGGCGACGGTGGCGCGGTCTCGGATGAGTTCTCCGTGCATAGCGGTTGTCTTACCGTCGTAGACGACCTCGGCGGGGGTGCCGCCACGGAAGTTCTGCTTCCAGGTCGCGCTGCAGAGCGCATAGAGATCGTCGTCGATGATGTGGGCGCTCAACGGAATTGAGTACGGCCGGCCGGTTTTGCGGCCGGTGAAGCTCAACACCATCAGCTGCTTACGAGCGGGCCCGGCGAGCGGAGTGCGCAGCAAGAAGACCAGCATCGGGTTGACTAGACGAAGGAGTGCCGATGGCGGGTGCCCAACGTCTATTGCAGGCGATTGTTCTGCCATACCAACACCGTACGGCCATTCCGGGGTTGCGGCGCGATCCGGCACTCCGAACTCATTGGGCGATGGTGGTTTGATCGTCGATGAGGTTGGTGGCGTCCATTAACGGCCCCTTGTCGCTGTCGAGGGCGTCGGCGTTGAGTTGTAGCACGAATACACCATCCTGGCCGGGAATCACCACCGTCTTCTGTGCGACGGTGCGTGTCTTGCCGTCCTTCTGGTACGTGCCGCTGAGCTGCCACGCTGGAAATCCGCTGAGCGTCGACGCGGTGCCGTTACCGGAGCCCTGGTAGCCGGGCAGATTCTGCAATTCGCCGTGGGCGTACTGGATGACCTTCGCGGGGTCGACGTCGCCGGTGAGTTTGGAGAGGATCGCCACGACGGTGGGTGGATCGGCGGGATTCGCGGGCTGAGCCAGAACGCTACCGCCATAAGGCGCCCCGGCGCTTTCGTTGAGCAACTGCCACCCCGCGGGTACCGGCAGATTGACGGTCGGGCCCGGATCTCCGTGATGGATTGGGGTTTCCGTGATGTGGTTCTCGGTGATGTAGTCGGCGATGGTTTTGTTCTGTTGTGCACCTGGCGTCGGGCTGGTTGCGGGCGATGTGGTTGTTGTCGAGGCCGATGTCGAGGTGCTCGTAGACGTTGATGTCGTGTGGTCGTCTGACTTCTTGTCAGAGTCGCAACCGACGAGCGCGAGACTCAATGCCACGGTAGCGGTTGCCGCGGTCAAGTATTTCATCTGTTGCATCTCCTGAAAGTCAGGCCGACACGAGTACCAGCCACGCCGGAATGAGACTAGCCGACCTCGGCGCGGGGCGGTGCTACTCGGTCTGCAGGTTATCGCGGCTAAACCATGTCGTTGTCGTTCAGCCACCTCATCACCGGCCAGCCGACGAAGACGGGTAACCAGCAGGTGAGTACTCGATACAGCAGCACCGACGGCACAGCCACCCCCGCCGGTAGGCCGAAGGCGCCCAGACCACCGATCAACGCAGCTTCGACGGCACCGACGCCGCCGGGTGTCGGCGCAGCTGAGGCGAGGGTTCCGCCGACCATCGTGACCACGGTGCAGGTCACGAACGTCGCGCCGCCGCCGAAGGCTTCGACGCTGGCCCAGAGTGCCAACGCAGCACCGAGAGTCGTTCCGGTGCAACCGAGCACGATCAGCGCCAATCGTTTCGGCTCGCGGACAAGCTCGATCAGATCGCCGGTTATTTCCTCGAGCTTCGGGCGCAAGCCCGTTGACAGCCAGTGCCGCAGAGTGGGCACGAACAGAAATGCGCCGACGATACCCAGTGCCACGCCCGCGATCAGGTAAAGCACGGTGGCATCCGGGACGAAATGCGACAGGTTGGTCGATGCCCCCGCCACGGTGCTGAACAAGATCAGCAATACGACATGGGCGATTACCTGCACTGACTGCTGCACCGCGACAGCGGCGGTGGCTCGTGTTGCGGTCAGCCCCCCTTTCTGCAAGATCCGGGTGCTCAGCGCGAGGCCGCCGACGCCGGCCGGGGTAGTGGTCGCGGCAAAAGTGTTGGCCAACTGCGCAATTGACAGTTTCCAGAAGTTCACCGCACCGTCGGCGCAGGCCCACAACGCGGTTGCGGCTCCGATATAGGTCAGCGCCGATATCGTCAAGCCCAGCAGTGCCCACCACCAGTTCGCAGTCCTCAGCTCGGAGAAGAACGTCGGTACCGTGCTGATGAAGGGATATGCGACATACACCAAGGAACCGAACAGCACCAGTTGGATCACCTGGCTGCGGGTAAGCCGGGTGATGGTCGCCGTCTTGATCTGATCCGCACCTGTTTGGCGCTTGACTTCGGCGCGGGCACTGGAAATGACACCGCCAGGATCGGCCACCGATTGCCGGATTCGTTTTGGCACAGCGGATTTGGTCAGCCGCCGGGATGCGGTCAGGACGGTGTCCTTGCCAAAGGCGTCCATCGCCGCGCTCACCGCGGATTTGGCGTCGTACAACGCCGAGGTCGTCACTAGGAGCTGTGCAAGGTCTGATTGGAGTTGGGCGGCGGTGGCGCCGTATTCGGCGCTGCCGTAACCGCCGAAAAGCACCGTGCCGTCGTCGACGGTGATCTCATGGCTGCGCAGGTCGCCGTGCGAGATCTGGTCGTCGTGCAGGGTTCGCAGCGAGTCCCACACGCGCGCAATGGGCGTCGTCTTTGCGCACTCATCGAGCGGAATCCCCCTGACGGGCTGGTGCGCGTACATCGTCCAGCCCCGGTCGAGGGCGGCGACGGCGATCGTCGATGTGTTGGCGACGCCAGCGTTACCCACGGCGATGGCCATCAGGGCGCGGTGCTCGACGGCCCGGCGCATGGAGGTCTGTAGTGGCGCGGTCTCGGTGTCGCGCAGCCTCAGCTTGCGCCAGAGCTGGCGCAGCGCACCGCCGCTGCTCTGATGCGGGCCGTACAACTCGATTGCCGCCTGGGTCGCCTTAGCGTCCAGATCAGCCTCCGGATCAGTGCACTCGGCCGAAAGAACGAGCGCCCCGGGTCCGGCCGGCCGAACCACCAACAGCCGCGTCACGACGAATCCTCGTTTAGCCATCGCGCGAACGGCCCCGTCCAGCGGCACCTCAAGTGCGGGGGTGCCGACAATCAGAACAACCAACGCTCCGACGAACCACCCCACCGCCAGACCCACCAGCGAGCGGGCCGGCACGATGGCGCTGATCACCAGATGGATCGGCACGAAGGCGAGCAGCAGCGTCCACCACCAGCGTCGCCAGCGTGCCGGCAGCCAGGGGCCCGAGACGGTGAGCACGGCCGCCAACATCGCGATCCACCGTGGGTCATCGAGTAACTGGGCCGGCAGCGTGCTCAGCCGGTCCGAGACTTCGAAGTGCCATCGGGGTGCCGCGATGCGGTTGTTGCTGATCGACAGCGAAAGGACGGCGATCAGCGCGGCGGCCGCGTATGCGCCCAGCGATCTCCATTGCCGGGCGACGATCAAGCCAATCAGGATCATGAATGGCAACGCGACTATCGCGATGCCGTAGACCAGGTAAACCACATCGGATTGCGTCGGCGACAGGACCCCGACGATCTGCGAGATGGATCTCTCCAACGCGACCCAGCGCGGGCGCGTGATCACCGAACTCGTGATCACCGCCGCAAGGAAGGCCGCGGCCAGGACGAGCCGCAGGATGTCGTTGGTTCGCCGGGTCAGTGGTTGCAGCACGCTGCCGGACACGGTGATTTCGCGCCCGTCAACTCGCATGTTGCCAAATCCTTCGGGGTCCTTAGAGACCAGTGCCGCGCGGTTGGCGGCCCGCCGACAAGTTAACCGGATACTTCCGGGCAGGCATCCAGGAACCTGACGGACAGCTTGCTCACACGCAGCGCGCGTAGGGTCGATACGTAGCCGTGCTAGCGAATGGGAGGACACGAGCGTGGCCAGAACCGAGAACGACAGCTGGGAGATCACCGAGAGCGTGGGTGCGACGGCGTTGGGCGTCGCGGCGGCCCGGGCCGCCGAAACCGAGAGCGCGAACCCGCTGATCAGAGACCCTTTCGCCCGGGTATTCCTCGACGCCGCCGGGGATGGCATGTGGGACTGGTTTTCGGGTTCCGACCTGCCTGCCGAGATCGCCGAGGCCGAACCTGACCTGGTGCCGCGGATGCGGGGCATGGTCGACTACATGGCCGCGCGGACGGCATTCTTCGACGGGTTTTTCCTCGATGCGGCCGGCGCGGGGGTTCGCCAGGTGGTGATTCTGGCGGCGGGGCTCGACTCGCGGTCCTGGCGGTTGTCGTGGCCGGATGGCGTGACCGTCTATGAACTCGATCAGCCCCGGGTGCTGGACTTCAAGGCGTCGACGTTGCGGGCGAACGGTGCTCAGCCGACCTGCAACTTGGTCAGCGTCCCCGTCGACCTGCGTCATGACTGGCCGGCCGCGTTGCGGCACGCCGGTTTCGACTCCTCGGCGCCCAGCGCCTGGTCGGCGGAGGGACTGTTGCCGTTTTTGCCCGCAGCCGCCCAGAAGCTGCTTTTCGAGCGCGTTCAGGTGCTCGGGGCCCCCGGCAGCCGGATCGCCGTGGAGGCGCCCGGACCGGACTTCCTCGACGAGAACGCCCAGGTCAAGCAGCGGGAGAACATGCAGCGGGTGCGCGACCTGATGGCCAAGCTCGAACCGGAGCGGGATATCCCGGACGTCCAAGACCTGTGGTATTTCGAGGAACGCGAAGACGTCGGCAACTGGCTGGGCCGCCACGGCTGGGACGTGACGGCGACCCCGGCGGAGGAGCTGATGGCCGGCTACGACCGCAGACCACCGCAGGACATCGAAGACGCCGCCCCGAAGACTTTGTTCGTGGCAGCCCAGCGGGGCTACCCCCGTGAACGCCGGTAATCCGATTAACCGGTAATCCGACTGAGAGGAAACAGTAAATGAGCGCGGCCAGAACCGAGAATGACAGCTGGGAGATCACCGAGAGCGTGGGGGCGACGGCGCTGGGCGTCGCGTCCGCCCGTGCGGTGGAAACCGAGAGTGAAAACCCACTGATCAGCGATCCATTCGCGCGAGTGTTCCTCGACGCCGCCGGAGACGGCGTGTGGAATTGGCATGCCGGACCGCAGCTGCCCGCCGAGCTGATCGAACTCGAACCCGACTTGCCGCTGCAGATGCAGGCGATGGTCGGCTATATGGCTTCGCGGACCGCCTTTTTCGACAACTTCTTTCTCAATGCAACCCGAGCCGGCATCCGCCAGGTAGTGATCCTGGCTGCGGGCCTGGACTCGCGGTCCTGGCGGTTGCCCTGGCCGGGAGGGACAACGGTCTACGAGCTCGACCAGACCAAGGTGCTTGACTTCAAGGCGTCGACATTGCGCGAGCACGGGGCGGAGCCGGCCTGCAACCGGGTCGCCGTTGCGGTGGACCTGCGTCATGACTGGCCGACGGCGTTGCGGCAGGCCGGTTTTGACCCCTCGGCACCCAGCGCCTGGTCGGCCGAGGGGCTGATGCCGTATTTGCCGGCCGCGGCCCAAGAGTTGCTGTTCGACCGTGTTCAGGGGCTCACTGCGCCCGGCAGCCGGGTCGCCGTGGAGGCGCTAGGCCCGAGTTTCCTCGACCCCGAGGTCCGGGCGAAGCGGCGCGCGCGGATGGATCGGGTCCGCGATTTCATGGCGAAGGCCGACCCTCAGCGTGAAATCCCCAGGACCGATGAACTGTGGTACTTCGAGGAGCGCGAAGACGTCGGTGACTGGTTCGGACGGCACGGCTGGGACGTCGCGGTGACGCCGTCTGCCGAGCTGATGGCCGGCTATGACCGCAGGGCCCCCAAAGAGGTCGAGGATCAGGTCCCAGGGAATCTGTTCGTGGCAGCGCAGCGGTCCGAAAGTTAGCGGGGCGCCCTTAAACGCAGCGCCAGCCCCGTCGCCCTGATAGCGCGGCGGTCCAGCGCGGCGCGTACCTCGGCTTCGGAGCCGACCACCCGCACCTTGGCCTTAGCCCGGGTCACCGCTGTATAGAACAGTTCCCGGGTGAGCAACCGTGAATCCTCGGGCGGCATAAGGACTGTGACCTCGTCGGCTTGGCTGCCCTGGCTCTTGTGGATCGTCATCGCATGCATAGTCTCGATGTCGCCGAGCCGGCTGGTCGCGAAGTCGAGGGATCCGGCAGCGCTCGCGATGACGGCTCGCAGCACGCCGTCATCCAGTACGGTCATCCCGGTGTCGCCGTTGTAGAGCCCCAGGCCATAGTCGTTGGCCGCGACCAGCAGCGGGCGCCCGGCGTACCACGAGGACCAAATCGGCTCACCTGTCGCTTCGCTCAGCCACCGCTCGACTTGGCGGTTCCAGTGTGCAACCCCGTGTGGTCCGCGGCGGTGCGCGCACAGCAGCCGATGCTCGTCGAGCATCGCCACCGCCGTTGCCGCGTCACCCAACACCGCGGCCTGCCGTAGCCGAAGGGCGTAGGGCATAAGCACATTGCGCAGACGCTCGGTCCAGTCGTTGGTGTTGATCCACTCGATGTGCTCACCACCGGTGCGCAGCACGTCGATGACCCGGTCGGCGTCGCCGATCCGGATCCCCGACGCCAGCTCACCGATTGATGCACCGAATCGATGCGAGGTCCTCAGCGCCGCCACCCGAGTATCGCCGCGCGCGGTGAGCCCTTCGACCAGGTCAGCCAACACCGCGCCGGCCTCCACCGAAGCCAGTTGGTCGGCGTCGCCGACGAGCAGCAGGCGCGTCTCCGGCCGCACCGCCTCCAACAAGCGGGCCATCATTGTCAGCGAAACCATGGACGTCTCGTCGACGACAATCACGTCGTGGGGCAGCCGGTTGCCGCGGTGATGGCGGAACCGCGACCAGGTATCGGGCCGGCTCCCCAATAGTCGATGTAATGTGGTGGCCTTTAGCCCTGAAAGCCGCTGTTGATCAACGGCATCCAGCTGGTCGATCTCTAGCTGCACCGCCTCCTGCAATCTGACCGCGGCCTTGCCGGTGGGCGCCGCCAGCGCGATGCGCAGCCGCGCCTTACCAGCCTGCTCGGCCTGTTCGGCGAACAGTGCCAACAACCGCGCGACCGTTGTCGTCTTGCCCGTTCCTGGACCGCCGGTCAGCACTGTAAATCCTTGCGTCAGAGCAATTGTAGCGGCCTCATGTTGTTCTTCGTATCCTGGCGGGAACAACCGGCCGATATCGGGAACCACTGTTGGTGCATGCGCCTTCAGCAGAGCCAGGAGATCGTCGGCGACCTGCTGCTCCTCGCGCCAGTATCGGTCCAGGTACAGCAGATTTTGGTGGTAAATCCGCAGCACCGGCGGCGACTCGAGCAGTGGACTGGCCCGCAGCGCCGCCAACCAGCTCTCCGCTGGCGGCCACGGTAGCTCGGCGGTGCCGGGCCCAATGTCGGCCACCGCCTCGGCCGACCGCAGGTCCAAGCAGACCGAACCGCCCCGCAGCGCGCGCACCAGCAACGCGACAGCGAGCGCGACCCGCGGATCGGGCTCGGCGCACATTGCCGAAAGACGTTGTGCAACATGCACATCAGCCGCATCTATCGCACCGGCTTCGTTGAATGTGCGCAACAGTCCGCCAGCACTGACGGCCTGCCGCCAGCCGGCCGGGTCGAGCGGTTCCACTGTCACGCCGCCGCGCTCCCAACGTCGAGAAGGTCCGACAACGCCATCACCAGCTGGGCCGGTGGTGCCCAGCTGAACACCCCGGCCGGTTGACTGTCGACCACCGGAGTATCCGGCCCACACATTCCCCGCACGAACAGGTACAGCACGCCACCCAGATGTCTTGCCGGATCATAGGCCGGTTGCCGCCAACGTAAGAAACGATGTAGCACAACGCTGTACAGCAAGGCCTGCAGCGGATAATCCGAGTGCAGCATGGCCTCCGTCAGTCGGGGCCGGTCGTAATCGGCGGCGGTCAACGGCCGATCCGGATTACCCAGCCAGTTGGTCTTGTAGTCCACGACCAGATAGCGGTGCCCCGGCCCAGCGGGAATCCGCAGCACGGCATCGACCGAACCACTGAGATACCCACGCAACGACTCTCTACCGAGTATGTCGCTGATCAACCGGTCCGCGTACGGCGCCAGCGGATCCTGCGGTACAAGATGCGACCTCAGCAACACCCCGACGTCCGCCAGTCGAATGTCCGGTGCTTCGGCTCGGAGATCGCCCCCGGCCAGCGGAAACTCGAAGTCCAACTCTCGCAATCGGTCGCGCATTCCGATCTGCCGTAACGTTAATCCGCCAGCCAGCGGACCCAGTGGGGTGTCGTGCATCGGCACCATCGCCGCCGCCAGCTCAGCAGCGGGCACATCCACCGGCCACCACTTTGCGTGCACGCGGATCTGCGTGGCGAGTTCGGCGGCCAGATCGGTCGCGAGCGGATCGGTGGTCTCCAGCACCGCGTGGACCAGTGTGCCGAATTTCGCGCCCGCCGGCAGGCCGGCCATCGGTGACGGAATGTCTGACCTGGACGTCGCTTCGGTCAAGGGAATTTCGCCAACTTCGTCGTCCAGCTCGGTGACTTCCGGCTCACTGCTCACACCCGTCGTCTGGGAAAGCCCCGTTCCCTGCGAGCCCCTGATCAGGCCGGAATACGAAGTACGTCGCCACGCGGTGTCGATGCCGCGATGGAAGTGGCGGATGTCGAGGTCGGACGGCGGCGTCTTGGAGGAAACGCCGGGGGCGGAGCGAATCACGGACTCTTCGAGCACTGGTCCGCCGGCAATCTCCCATTCCCGAAGCTGCGCCCAAGCCTCATCGTCGGTGATTTTCGCGGGCGTACAGCGGTCGGGGATCACCGACTCGCCTGGTCGACGTCCCCGCAGCAGCCGCGACAGCCCGCCGTTCGGTTCGCCGTGCGCGGGCGACCACCACGCCACCACTTGCGATTGGGCCCGCGTCATCGCGACGTAGGTCAGCCTGCTGTCGTCACCGGCCGACTCTTTAGTGCCCAATCTCTCGACGAGGTTGAAGTCGGGACTGTCTTTACCTCCGATGTGCAGACAACGCACGCCTTCGTCATGGAACAGCACCAGATCGCGCTCCCGCAGATTGCGGTTGAACGTGAACGGCAGGTAGACGATCGGATATTGCAGGCCCTTGCTCACCCACACGGTCATGATCTGAACGGCGGCAGCATCACTGTCGATCCGCCGGTTGCGTTCGGTTGCACCGCTGCGTTCGTCGCGTTGTCCGCGCAGCCAGTCCCGCAGCGCAGGCAAGGTGTATTGCTCGCGGTGCGCGGTCTGCTGCAACAGCTGGGTCAGGTGCGCCAGGTCGGTCATGTGTCGCTCGCCGCTCTGCCATGACAGCACGCGGTCGCTCATGCCGGTCAACTGCGCGGCCTCGAAGATCGCAGCCACCCCGCGCTCGCGGGCGTGGTCGGACCACTCCCGCAATGTTTCGGCCACGCGATCGGTCAACGCATGCCCCTCGGCGGCAAGGCTTTCCGCAGTCTCACCAAAGAACATCGTCGCGGCGGCGGCACGCACCACGCCGGGGCGGTGCGGCTGGTCGAACGCTTCCAAGAGTGACAGCCAGTCGTCGGCAGCCTCCGAGCTGAACACGTCGGAGTCACCGGTGTACACAGCGGGGATCCCCGCGTCGGCCAGCGCCCGGTCGCAGGCCCGGGCGTCCTTGTGCGTCTCGACGATCACTGCGATGTCACGGGCCTCGAGCGGCTTGTCGTTGAACGTCGCACCGCTGGCCAGCAGCGCACCGATGTCGGCGGCGAGGTCGCGACCGATGTGTTCCCGCAGGTCGTCGATCGCCAGATTCTGTGTCCCGCTGCGGCCGAATGTAGCTCGGCGTGCCACCCGCAGCCGGAACGGATCGTTGTGCGGCGCACCGGCTAGCCGGTGACCTTGGTGATGTGCGACGACGTCATGAACCACGATCGCGGGATCGCCGAGTTCGGCGCCGCGCAGCACAGCCTGCAACCGCTCGACGAGCGCGGCATCGCTGCGCCAGTTGGTGGTCAAGGTCTTTTTTTCGCCGGCGGTTTCAGCTGCGCCGAGGTAAGTGACGATGTCGCCGCCGCGGAACGCATAGATAGCTTGTTTCGGGTCGCCGATGAGGATCAGCGTGGACTGCCGGCTGAACGCCCGGTCGATCACCTGCCACTGCACCGGATCGGTGTCCTGGAATTCGTCGACCATGACGATGGGCCAGCGTTTATGCATCCGAATCCGGGC
Organism: uncultured Actinomycetota bacterium; assembly: GCA_963762625.1. Lineage (GTDB taxonomy): Bacteria > Actinomycetota > Actinomycetes > Mycobacteriales > Mycobacteriaceae > Mycobacterium. Next base: position 414,806 of record CAVXLB010000003.1, on the reverse strand, counting down.
GGGGGACTGGTCGGTGTCGAGCGCACGGGCCAGCCGAATGAGCAGGTCGTCGTACCCGAGGATGCCCCGTCGTCGTTTTCGTGTGTCCAGCTCGGCAAGAACTCCTGTTGCGAAGTCGACGCAGACTGCGGCCCGAGAGCCCGGCTGCGGGTCTCGCGGCCGCAGCTCGGTCGACGGGTTGTTGACCACCTCGCGCGCGATTCGCAGCGCGTCGCGGTAAGTCAGTACGGGATCGTCACGCTCCTGCCCGAAATGGGCCAGGTAGAGGTCGTCCACAATCTCGGTAACCAATTCGTTGAGGTCTTCGACCAATGTGACGCCCGCGTCCGTGTCGCCGGCCACACCCAGCGATTTCAGCACCAGCTGACAGAACTGGTGCGTGGTGGCGATCGTGGCGGCGTCGAACCCGGCCAGCGCGTCACGCAGCCGTTGTCGCCGGTCGTCGCGCTCGGTAGCTGTGCCGTCGATCAGGTGTGCCAGTAGCTCGTTGTCACCGACCGTCGAGTCATCATCGAAAGCGACTACTGCGTCTACGATTTGGCAACGGACACGCTCGCGCAGTTCTTGGCTGGCGGCACGCCCAAATGTGATGAGCAGCATCTGATCGAGTGTCGCCCGGCCCTCGGCGAGGTAGCGAGTCACCAGTCCGGCCAATGCGAAGGTTTTGCCGGTTCCGGCGCTGGCCTCCAGCACCGTGGTGGACCGCGCGGCGGGCAGCGGGCCCAAAAGATCGAAGCGATCCATCAGCAGGGGTTCCGCTCGGCCCGTAACATCGGCAACCACACTCGCGCGGCGAAGGCACCCAGGCGATTGTTCTCGCCGCCGCACTCCTCGCCCGCTCGCAGGGGTTGCATGAGATCAGTCAGCGATGCATATTTGCCCCACGCCCGCATGTGAGCCGGGGCCTCGTCCTCACCTGGATAGTTACCTGACTTCCACCGGTATGTCGCATCTCGTATCGGGTCTTCGCCGGCGTGCCTGGCGACCGCCCAGGCATAAGATGTCTTGACGGGCAACGGAATCGGCTCGCGCCGCCCCGCATCGTAGATCGCCACCAGATCTGCCAGCAGGTTGACGGCGTCATCGCGCGGTCGCCCCAGCCCCTCTTGTCGCGGTGTGCTGCCGCGCTTGGGCCGGCCGATGCAGACGGCCGACCAGTCGCGGCTCGGATCGTGGGCGATTAACGCCAACAACGGAATCCACGACTCAAGCAAGTGCTTCCCGTCCAGCCTGGAGTACGTCACAGACACCAGACGATCACCGAACACCTGAGACACCGTGCCGGTCAGCCGCCTCTTGCCAAGATCGACGTCGATGTCGAACGCCGCGGCGTCGGCATGGCGGTGCTGCAGCGCAGCACGCGCCAGCAGCGCGGCCTGATCGCGGAGCTCGGTTGCCTTGCGCCAGCCGAGCTGACCGGGCGGCAGCGTGCCGCGGCGCCACTCCGCCTGCTTCGCTTGGTCCGCTGTCATCCCACCCAGAATGTCGCCCAGCATCCGATCGCCGACAGTCCATTCCTCGAGCGCGTTGATGTCGACCGGCATGGCATCCTCGACACCCTCGACATCCCACGGCAACGTGTACTCGAGCGCTCGGAAGAAGCCTTTCACCGGGTCTTTGAAGAAGGTGATCAAATCGGCCAGGACGATGTCATCCGGCGCTGGATGCGGCAGTAGTCCGGAGATGAACTTCGGCTGCTGGGCACGTTCGCCGGTGACAGTGCGGGCGGCCCGCAGCACGGTCGGATCGAAACTGAACGGCGCACCGGGCACCAGCTTTCCCCGCTCCACATTGCGAACGTCGAACGGCTGCAAGGGGTGTTCAACGAGGACGCGCGGCCGGACTTTCTCGATTGTGGTCTGATCCAAGGCGTCGAGCAGCTCGGCCAGCGGCACAGCGGGTGGTCTGCGTTGACCTGAGTATTCATTGGCGCCGGTGTACGTGATCACCAGGTGCTCGGTGGACGCACCGATGGCATCGAGCAGTAACTGTCTGTCCTCAGAACGGATGTCGCGCTCACCGGTCATGGGATGGCGGGCCAGCACGTCGTCACCGTCGACGACACCGAGTCGCGGAAACAAGCCGTCGTCGAGGCCGACCAGGCACACCACCCGGTGCGGGACCGATCGCATCGGAACCATCGTGCAGACCGTCAGTGTGCCGGTCCGGAAGTTGGCGCGGGTCGGCCGCCCGGCGAGATGGCGTTGCAGCAGCGCGCGAATATCGGGCAACCGCATATCGGTGTCGGCGCGCGGACCGGCCGTGCGGAGTACTTCGGCGAATTCGCGCTGCATCTGGTTGGTCTGCCAGGCGTCGTTGTCCTCGCTGCGAGTCAGCAGTGTGATGCCGTCGGCCAACGCAGTCAACCACTCGTGCAGCGGTCGCGCCCCGGTGAGCGAGTCAACCGAGCGTTGCAGCCGGTCGATGTATTCGGCGAACTGGCCGGCCAACTCGATCCGGTTGCTGCTGACGTCGTCGAGGGGCAGAGTGCTGCCGATCCAGGCGCGCGAGTCGTCGGACATCGCCACACCGGCCAGCACGCGGTCGATACCGAACCGCCAGGTGTTGTGAACGAAATCGACTCCGAAGGGCTGACGGTGTTGCCGATCGAAGCCCCACCGGATGTTCGACTGCCGGACCCAGCGGGTGATGCCCTCTAAATCGTCGTCGCTGAAGCTGAACCGGGCGCGCACCGGCGCCGATTGGGCGAGGTTGAGCACCTCGCTCGCGGTGACTCGGCTGCCGGCCAGCGTCAACAGTTGCGACGCCACACCCAGCAGCGGATTGGTTTGGAGCAGTGAGCGATCGGCGAGCCGCACCCGGAGCCGGTGCGCCGGATGTGCGCCGTGCACCACCTCGCCGAGGCCGAAGTCCGCCATTATCAGCGGTGCGTAGGTCTCGATGTCGGGACACATCACCAAGATGTCGCGCGGCTCCAGCGTCGAGTCGTCCGCGAGCAGGCCGAGCAGTACCTCACGCAGCACGTCGACCTGCCGGGCCGGCCCGTGGCAGCTGTGTACCTGCACCGAGCGGTCATCGGGCGCCAGTGAGCGATTCTGCGGCCGTACCGCGTTGGAGGCGATGTCGGACTGCAGCCAGCCGAGCAGGGTGTCGGGTTTGGCTGCACCTGCGAGATATTCGTCGGTCGCCGGGTTCGCCGGCAGCGCAGCGTTGCAGTTCGCGTAGATCCCTGCCCAGGGTCGCCAGCAACGGATGGCGGACTGCGCGGTGGCTGGTGTCTTGACGCCGCGGGACCGCCCCGTGCGCGTCCGAGAGCGCCCGCCAGAGGTCGTCGCTGGGGTGCGGCAGCCACAAGTGCAGTTCGTGGTGGGTGGCCAGCGCCTCGAGCAGTTCGATGTCCGTGCAGGCCAACCGGGTGTGTCCGAACAGCGACAGCCGCGGCGGCACGTCAGCTGGGCCTTCGCGCAACCGGGCCACGGTCTCTTCATGCCGGGCGTGCGGGGCATCGGCGGGGACGGCGGTAACCAGCGCCCGCCAAAGCGCAGGCTGCCAGTCCAGGTCGGCACCGAGATCGGCCCCGGCACGTAGATCAGCCCCGGCCTTCCAGCCAATCGACCAGCAGTTGCGGACGTTGCCGGGCGTACGACGCGAACAGCCCGGCGAGCCGGCGCGCCACCGCGTAGCGCCGGCCGCGCCGGAGTTCGGCCTCTGCACCGGTGGCAAAGTGACCCAGATGCGTCGCCAACGTGCGGCACCAGGGTTCGGCGAGGCTGGCGTCGATCACTTGCAGCAGCGGCCATGTCATCGCTTCCGGTGACCACGGATCGTCGTCGACCGTGCCGGTGATCGCGGCGATCAATGAGCCTGGGTTCCGGAACGACACGCCGGCGCAGACGCCATCGTCGCCGTGCGGCCCAGCCCCCAGCGCGTGCGAAAGCCGCTGGCTCAGCCAGCGCTCTATGCCGCGCGCCGGCACCAAGACCAGCTCCTCGGCGAACGGATCGGACGGCCGGTCGGCCAATAGCGCACCGAGGCCGTCGGCCAAAAGGTCGGTGCGTTCAGCACGGTGGACATGAAGAGCCATCGCGGGACACCCTAGAACGTCGCGGCGACAGCGGAGAAGCTTTCCGCCGCGTTCGATGCAACGACAGCCCGCGATCGGCATGACCAGTGCGTCCGGTACCGACGATTAGGGTCGGAAATAGTGCCGACCCCGCGCATGGTTCAGCTCTAGAAGAACATTCAGCTCTAGAAGAACATTCAGCTCCAGAAGAACATTCAGCTCCAGAAGAACATTCAGCTCTAGAAGAACAAATGAAGAACGCATTCGGCGGATGAGAGGGGCGAAATGGAGACCTGGGACGCGATCTGCGCGCGGCGCAATGTGCGGGAGTACAAGCCGGACCCGGTGTCAGAAGAAGACCTGAACCGTATCGCCGAGGCCGGTTGGCGGGCTCCGTCTGCAAAAAACCGGCAACCGTGGGACTTCGTGATCGTCACCGACCGGACCCAGTTACAGGAACTCTCCACGGTGTGGCGGGGAGGGGGGCATATTGCCGGTGCTGCGGCCGCGATCGCCTTCGTTGTGCCAGAACCGCCGGACGATCGCAGATTGGTGGTGGACCAGTACGACGTCGGTCAGGCGACGATGGCGATGATGATCGCAGCCACCGATCTGGGGATCGGCACAGGGCATTCGTCCGTGGGAGAGCAGGAGAAGGCCCGCGCCATTCTGGGTGTCCCCGACGACTACCTGGTGGCCTTTCTGCTCGGTGTCGGATATCCCGCCGACCGGCCCCTCACCCCGATCCGCAAACCGGCTCGGCGGCCCTTCGACGAGGTTGTCCATCGTGGACACTGGTGAAGCAGAAGGATGTTCGTGATGGCCCAAACAGCGACAGCCGGTAAACGCAAAGGTGAATACGGATACGACGGTTCTTTCAACACTGTCTCAGCCGGAACGCAGGTGGCCGCCGTCGGAGTTGGATCGACCGCCTTGCTTGTGGGCGCCGGCGTTGCGCTTGCCCGCGGAAACCGGAAGATGGCCGCGTTAGCAGGGGTGTCGGGCGTTGAATTGCTCGCCACTGCGGCCTCCTACATCGTACGCAACCCGAGCAGGCAAGTTCCGGGTGTGGGATCGGTTGCTCGATGACTTCCGGCTGCGGGGCGATGAAACCGTGCTTGACCTCGGATGTGGACGCGGTGCGGTATTGCTGGCCGCGGCCAAGCGACTGCCGCGCGGTCGTGCGATCGGAGTCGATTTATGGCATGCCGACCAGACCGACAATTCTCAGCACGCCACCCTGGCCAACGCGGCGGCCGAGAACGTCGCCGACCGCATCCAGGTGCGCACCGCCGACATGACAGCGCTGCCGTTGACCGACGAGAGCGTCGACTTAATCGTCAGCAACCTGGCCGTCCACAACATTCCGACATCTGCTGGTCGGCGCCAGGCTCTGGATGAGGCGATCCGCGTGCTGCGGCCCGGCGGTCGGCTCGCCATCGCGGATTTGCGGGAGACCCGTGAGCATGCCCTGCATTTGAGGGAGCTGGGCTGGCGAAACGTGCAGCGCCGCAACCTAGGCTGGCGCATGTGGTATGGCGGCCCGTGGTTCTCCACGCGGTTGGTCACGGCGACAAAACCGGGGTGACCAGGAGCCGCGTCGGCGCGGCCGGCCGCACGCTGATCAGGTGGCGTGCATGCTGGGGCCATGGCCAAGGCAGACCAGCGTTCCACAAGTCCGCGAAAGCCCGCGGATCTCGTTCTCTCCGGTGGTGGTGTCAAGGGCATCGGTCTGGTGGGTGCCGTGGTCGCCCTCATGGATGCCGGATATGCGATCAAGCGCGTTTCCGGTGTCTCCGCCGGTTCACTGGTCGGGTCGATCCTGTCCGCCGCGTCCAATGGCGACCAGCTGACCAGTGCGGAGATCAGGGACCTCGCGCTTACCGTGCCCTACCGGAAATTCCGCGACTCCTTCGGACAGCTGCCCCTGCTCGGTCACGCGTGGGGCCTGTTCCGGGAGGCCGGCATCTACCGCGGTGACTTCGCTCACGACTGGATCCGCGGTGAGCTGAAGAACCTGGGCGTCACCACGTTCGGCGATCTGGCTCTCGACGACGATCAACTGAACGAGGAGCGGCGGTACCGGCTGGCGGTCACCGTTACCGATGTGACGACCGGGCAGCTGGTGCGGCTGCCCTGGGACTATCGGCGGGTCTACGGGCTTGATCCCGACGAGCAAGTGGTGGCCGACGCGGTCCGCGCCTCGATGTCCATCCCGTTTTACTTCAGGCCGGTCACCTTGACCAGCGCTGTCGGCGTCGCGTCCACCCTGGTGGACGGGGGCGTGCTGTCGAACTTCCCCATCGACTCGTTCGACCGACTCGACCGCAAACCGCCGCGTTGGCCCACGTTCGGCGTCACCGTGTTGCCGAACTTGCCCGAAGGCAATGACCAGTTGATTCCGGGGCTGGGTGCGCTACGCCTCCTGGGGCCGCCAACGCTGTTGGAACAGCTGATCACCACCATGTTCGTGGGCCACGATCAGACCTACCTGAACTATCCGTGGGTCAGTGCCCGGGCGATCCGGGTCGACTCCACGGCCGTCAACTTCCTGGACTTCGGTATTTCCCGAAAGGACGCCGAGGCGCTCTACGACAGAGGGTATGCGGCGGCACAGGCCTTCGAAGCTAACTGGGACTGGGCCGACTACCTCGAACAATTCCGACGGCAGGGTTGACGGTCCAGAGACTCATGGACAGCCGTCATGCGGGCACGCAGTCAAGGTGAAGTGACGCGACGACGAGCACATGCCACACTTCCCAATGGAGGAGGCGGACATGGTGAAGCGGTTGCCGCGGCAACCGCTCCGCCCCGCTAAAGTCCGAGCTCGGCCTCAAGCCCATCGATCGCGACGCGGATCGCTTTAAGCGCGTCGGCTCGGGCGCGTAACTTGGTCGCGACATGGGCGTGCTGGTGTAGACCGGCGAATTCCTGTGCGGCTTCCTGCGCCCGGCTGAGCACCATCTCGGGCAACACGATCTCGTCGACAAAGCCGGCGGCCAGAGCGGTTTCACCGAAGAAAGTTTTGGCCAGCCCGGCGGCCTGCTGATACGCCGACCGCGTTAGCCGCAGTTTCAAGATTTCCAGCGCCGCGTAGGGGATAGTCATGCCGATCGCGACTTCGTTCGCCTGGATGTTGTAGGCGTGGGCGGCCACCCGGTGATCGCCGGATGACAACAGGAACGCCCCCATCGCGATGGCATGGCCGGTGCAGGCGATCACTACCGGCTTGGGGTACGACAACAGTCGATATGACAGCTCGAAGCCACCTCGGAGCATGTCGATCGCGGGCTGTGCTTCGCCGGAGGTCAGGATCTTCAGGTCGAATCCGCCGCTGAACACCCGCTCGTTCCCGGCGATCACCAGCGACCCGATATCGTCGCGGTCAGCTTGGTCGATCGCCTCGTTGAGGGCCTGCTGCATGGTGGGGCCCAACACGTTGACTTTGCCGTCGTCCATCCGGATGACCGCGATGGAATCCTGGTGGCTGTAGGTAACCGGGCCGCTCATCTTGACTCCTTCGATGTGGACAGCCCGATTGAATCAGATGCCCCGTGGGCAGCCCCGCCGGGTCGCGGCCACCGCGCCGTTACCCGCCCATCAACGTTCGCCACTGACCCAGGTCAGCGGCTCGATACACGTAGTTGGATCGCTTGACCTCAGAAAGCGAAGCGCTTGGATCGGCCGAGTACCAATGCCCCGGAAACACCGTCGGGTCCCCGGGAAGTGCGGCGAGTTGCTGCAGGCTGCGATAGATCTCGTCGGAGTCGCCGCCTGGAAAGTCGGTCCGTCCGCAGCCTTCCAGGAACAGCGTGTCGCCGGCGACGAGCCGGCCGTCGAGCAGAAAGCACTGGCTGCCGGGCGTGTGACCCGGGGTGTGCAGCAGCTCGATTTCGATAGCGCCGATGCTGACCTTGTCGCGGTGTTCGTGGGTGGTGAGGTCGCCGAGGCTGATTCCGGTGGTCCGCGAAACCCAAAGCGCTTCATGGGTATTCACATGAACCGGCACGCTTGCCCGTTCCAGCAGCTCGGCCAGTCCCTTGAGTTCGAAGCCCATCATCGAGCCACCGACATGGTCGGGGTGATGATGCGTGACCAGCACCCCGGACAGGTGCATGCCGTCGGTCTCGAGTGTGTCGACCAGGTCGCCGGCGGCGTACGCCGGGTCAACCACTACGCACTCTCCGCTCTCACGATCGCCGATCAGGTAGGCGAAATTGCGCATTTGTGTTGCGATCATGTCGCCAGCGGCGAAATCGCGACCGGAGAGCAGTTGACGGAAGTACAGCCGGTCCGTTGACGTATCTGACACAGCATCCAGACTATGACCAGTGCCAGAGTCAGCCAACTTTGTCGTGTTTCGTCGATGGCGATCTGAGTGTTGAGATCGAGGTTGGCAGCGATCAGGTCCAGGGGGTCATCAGTCGGTACCGCCTGGCTGACATGCGTGAGGCAGTCAGACGCCGTGGTTTGGAGACGCTGCACGCCAGGCTGTACCCTCCTTTAGGCCCGCTGCACGACTGGTCGCTACGGGTGAACGGCCCCCTTAGCTCAGTCGGTAGAGCGTTTCCATGGTAAGGAAAAGGTCAACGGTTCGATTCCGTTAGGGGGCTCGGCGGACGCCGAGCAGGCGGGCGGGACGTGCCAGAGGCGATGTAGCTCAGTCGGTTAGAGCGAACGACTCATAATCGTTAGGTCGCCGGTTCGAGTCCGGCCATCGCTACAACATAACAACGAGATGTGTGAGAGAGAACGGATATGGCTTCTAGTACCGATGTGCGGCCCAAGGTCACTTTGGCGTGCGAGGTGTGCAAGCACCGCAACTACATCACCAAGAAGAACCGCCGCAACGACCCGGACCGGCTGGAGTTGAAGAAGTTCTGCCCTAATTGCGGCAAACACGAAGCGCACCGCGAGACCCGGTAGGTTCTAAAGCGTGGCGTTAAAGGCCGATATCGTCGGGATGCATTATCGATATCCCGATCACTACATGGTGGAACGGGAGAAGGTCCGCGAGTACGCAGGGGCCGTTCAAAACAACGACGCTTCGTTTTTCGAGGAGAAGGCGGCCGCAGCCCTCGGATATGACAGCCTGCTGGCGCCGTTGACGTTTATCTGTGTCTTTGGCTACCAGGCTCAGTCGGCGTTCTTTGAGTACGCGAACATCGCCATTGAGGACTCGCAGATCGTCCAGGTCGACCAAGTGCTCAAATTCGAGAAGCCGATCGTGGTGGGCGACAAGTTGTACTGCGACGTATACGTAGATGCGGTACGTGAGGCGCACGGCACCCAGATCATCGTGACCAAGAACATCATCACCAACGACGACGGTGAAATTGTGTCGGAGACCTACACGACCCTTGCGGGCCGTGCCGGCGAGGACGGAACAAAGGGATTTTCTGATGCCACTGCGTGAGTTCAGCTCGGTGAAGGTGGGGGACCAGCTTCCGGAGAAGATCTACCCCCTGACGCGCCAGGACCTGGTGAACTACGCGGGGGTCTCGGGCGACTTGAACCCGATCCACTGGGACGACGAGATCGCCAAGGTCGTCGGCCTGGACACCGCGATCGCGCACGGCATGTTGACCATGGGTCTGGGGGGCGGCTACGTCACTTCCTGGGTCGGCGACCCGGGTGCGGTTACCGAGTACAACGTGCGGTTCACCGCCGTGGTGCCGGTACCGAACGACGGCAAGGGCGCCGAGCTCGTCTTCACCGGCCGGGTCAAGTCGGTCGACCCGGAGAGTAAGTCGGTGACCATCGCACTCACGGCCACTACCGGAGGCAAGAAGATCTTCGGCAGGGCCACCGCGTCGGCCAAATTGGCGTAGCAGATGGCGCTAAAGGTCGACATCCGCGGGGTGAGCTGGCTGTACCCGGACTACTTCGAGGTGGGCCGAGAGCAAGTTCGCGCATTTGCGCGAGCGATTAAGTGCGACGATCCGGCCAGCTTCCGCGAGGACGCGGCCGCCGAACTGGGCCACGACACCATCGTTGCACCGTTAACTTTCGCGTCGATCTTCGCGAAGCTTGTCCAGGACGATTTCTTCCGGAATGTCGACATAGGCTTGGAGACCATGCAGATCGTCCAGGTCGACCAGAAATTCATTTACCTCAAGCCGTTGTGTGTCGGCGACAGAATCTTCGGCCTAACAGAGGTCCAATCGGTGAATGAGCGGTTCGGCGCCGACATTGTCGTCACCAAGAACACCTTGACCAACGTGGAGGATGGCGAGGTGGTCATGCTTTCCTACACCACACTGATGGGCCACGAGGGTGACAACTCCATCCAGCTCAGATGGGACAAGGAAACCGGGCAGGTTGTCAGAACCGCGTAATTAGTATCTGACTCCCACGCCGTTGTACACTCGGACCTCGGGGTTTTCCCAGTACCAGCGCGCTTTCCGTGAGTTGAACGAGCGGGAGGCGCGCGCGTCATGTTAAGCCCCCGACACACTTGGGTTGACTGGGTTGGTCCTGGATTGGTCCTGGAATATCTGGGAATGGTCCGGGTGAGCCTGCCAACCGCGAAGGGGCGTAGCTCAACTGGCAGAGCAGCGGTCTCCAAAACCGCAGGTTGCAGGTTCAAGTCCTGTCGCCCCTGCTGAAGGCGAAGCCGTGCCATGCTGGACACTGGGGATGTGCCCATTCCGGCGGGACGGCTCGCTGGGATAGCTGACGAACAAAGGAGCGTGCGGTGATCGACGAAGGCGACATTGCCGACGACGACGCCGCCAGCGACGGCGGCGACACCGAGGACAGCCGCAACAGCGGCGGTCGGACGGCCCTGGTGACAAAGCCTGCGACGCGGCCGCAACGCCCGACCGGCAAGCGGTCCAGGCAGCGAGTGGCGGATACCGACGAAGACGTCGAGGACAAGGAGTCCTCGGACGAGGTTGAGGTCTCCAAGACGGACTCGGCCACAAAAAAGGCCAGGAAAGGCCAGAAATCCGAGAAAGCCAAGAAGTCGAAGAAATCGGGGGACCGCTCGGCTAACCCGTTCGTATTTATCTACAACTACCTCAAGCAGGTCGTTGCCGAGATGCGGAAGGTCATCTGGCCGAACCGCAAACAGATGTTCACTTACACCTCAGTGGTGCTGGCATTCCTGGCCTTCATGGTGGCGCTGGTCGGCCTCGCCGATTTTGGCCTGACCAAGCTGGTCCTGCTGGTGTTCGGCTGAGGTTCGAGAGTGACTCAGAGGACTTAAACGAGTGAAGAGGATTGAACAAATGAAGAGGATTAACAAGCGTGACTACCTTCGACGGTGACACGTCCGCGGGCGAAGCGGTCGATGTGCACGAGGCCACCGGCGAGGTCGATACCGCCGCTCACGCGGAGTCGGCCGAAGGCCCGGCTGCGGACCCGCTTGAAGAACAGGACCCGGCCGCCGCGCTCAAGGCGGACTTGCGCAGCAAACCGGGCGACTGGTACGTCGTGCACTCTTACGCCGGGTACGAGAACAAGGTGAAAGCCAACCTCGAAACCCGCGTGCAGAACCTTGACGTAGGCGACTACATCTTCCAAGTGGAAGTGCCGACCGAAGAGGTCACCGAGATCAAGAACGGCCAGCGCAAGCAGGTCAACCGCAAGGTGCTGCCCGGCTACATCCTGGTGCGGATGGATTTGACTGACGACTCGTGGGCTGCGGTGCGCAACACGCCGGGGGTTACCGGGTTCGTCGGAGCAACGTCACGCCCATCGGCGCTCAAGCTCGATGACGTGGTCAAGTTCCTGCTACCGCCGGGGTCGGCCAAGAAGGCCGCCAAGGGGGCGGGCAGCACCGCTGCGACCAGCGAGGCCGGTGGGTTGGAACGTCCAATCCTTGACGTCGAGTACGAGGTCGGCGAATCGGTAACGGTTATGGACGGCCCGTTTGCCACGTTGCCGGCCACTATCAACGAGGTCAACGCCGAACAACAGAAGCTCAAGGTGCTGGTCTCGATCTTCGGCCGCGAAACACCGGTGGAGCTGACCTTTAGCCAGGTCTCGAAGATTTAGCCCGCCGGGCAATCAAACTAGGAAGGAATAAAAACACCGCATGGCCCCGAAAAAGAAAGTCACCGGGCTGATCAAGCTGCAGATCGTGGCGGGGCAGGCCAACCCTGCGCCGCCAGTCGGACCCGCGCTAGGCCAGCACGGCGTCAACATCATGGAGTTCTGCAAGGCGTACAACGCTGCGACGGAAAGCCAGCGTGGCACCGTCATCCCGGTCGAGATCACGGTCTACGAGGACCGCAGCTTCACCTTCGCGCTCAAGACACCGCCGGCCGCCAAGCTGCTGCTGAAGGCCGCAGGCGTGGGCAAGGGCTCGGCGGAGCCGCACAAGACCAAGGTCGCCAAGGTCAGCTGGGCTCAAGTCCGCGAGATCGCCGAGACCAAGAAGACTGATCTCAACGCCAACGACATCGACGCAGCTGCCAAGATCATCGCCGGTACCGCCCGGTCGATGGGCATCACCGTCGAGTAAGTAACTCCGCCCGACAAATCACACGCACCGTGGGAGGGCCAGCTTCGGCCCGCTAACCACGACCCAACAACGATTGGACAGATCGATGAGCAAGAACAGCAAGGCATACCGCGCGGCCGCTGAGAAGGTGGACCACGACAACCTGTACACCCCGCTTGAGGCTGCCAAGCTCGCCAAGGAAACGTCCTCCACCAAACAGGACTCGACCGTCGAGGTGGCGATCCGACTCGGCGTCGACCCGCGCAAGGCGGACCAGATGGTCCGCGGCACCGTCAACCTGCCACATGGCACCGGTAAGACGGCGCGGGTCGCAGTGTTCGCTGTCGGCGAGAAAGCCGAGCAGGCGCAGGCCGCCGGCGCCGACATCGTCGGCAGCGACGACTTGATCGAGAAGATTCAGGGCGGCTGGCTGGAATTCGACGCCGCGATCGCAACCCCGGACCAGATGGCCAAGGTCGGCCGTATCGCTCGAGTCCTGGGCCCGCGCGGACTGATGCCGAACCCCAAGACCGGCACCGTCACCCCCGACGTCGCCAAGGCAGTGAGCGAGATCAAGGGCGGCAAGATCAACTTCCGCGTGGACAAGCAGGCCAATCTGCACTTTGTCATCGGCAAGGCGTCCTTCGACGAGAAGAACCTCGCCGAGAACTACGGTGCCGCCCTCGACGAGGTGCTGCGGCTCAAGCCGTCGTCATCGAAGGGCCGCTACCTGAAGAAGATCGTCGTGTCGACGACGACGGGCCCGGGCATTGCGGTCGACCCCTCCGTCACCCGCAACTTCTCCGAGGCCTAGTTTTCCCGCGAGACGCAAAAGCCCCTTTTGCTCGCGGCGTGTCGGGAGCTTTTGCGTCTGCTCGCGTCGAGAGCCTACCCACCGCACTCGGCGATGCGTCGCCGCAAGAAGTCGCGGCCTGGCTCAGAACCGTTGGATTCCAACGCCGTTCGATACCAGGCCAGGGCCTCGGTGGGTCGTCCCGCGCGCCGCAGCAGATCGGCGCGCACAGTCGCGACGAGGTTCGAGCGGGCCAGCCGGGGATCGTGCGCCACCATCTCCAGCGCGGCCAGACCGGCTTCAGGGCCGTCGCGGAAGCCCACCGCCAGCGCGCGGTTGGCACGCACCACCGGTGAGTCGGTCAGCTGCATCAGCCGGTCATAGGCCGCGCAGATGGTGGTCCAGTCGGTCTGCGCCCAGGACGGTGCCGTCGCGTGCAGCGCCGCGATGACTGCCTGCGGCAGGTAGGGGCCGGTCGATCCCTCAGCCAGTCGCAACCGGTCCAGGCCGCGCGCGATCCGGCCGCGGTCCCACCGATGCCGGTCCTGGTATTCGAGTGGCACCAGCGCCCCGGCGTCGTCCATCCGGGTGGTCCGCCGCGAATCATGCAGCAGCATCAGGGCTGACAAGGCATGCGCCTCCGGCTCGCTAGGCATGAGCGCGCACACTTCCCCGGCCAGCCGCACCCCTTCGTCGCACAATTCGTCACGAACCGCGATCGGGCCTAACGTCGACCAATACCCCTCAGTGAACACCGAGTAGATGCAACTGAGCACGTGCGGTGTGCGCTCGGGAAGCAACTCGGCGGGTGGAACCCGCAGCGGGATGTTGGCATGCCGGATCTTGCTTTTGGCGCGCGTGATTCGCTGACCGATCGCCGTCTCGGTCTGCAGTAGCGCGCGGGCGATCTCGGCGACGGTCAACCCGGAAACCAACCGCAGCGTGAGCGCCAATTGCGACTGCCGGTCCAGCGCCGGGTGCGCGCAGGTGAACATCATCCGTAGCTCGTCGTCGCGCACTCGATGCGGCACGTCCGGACGGTCGGTGCGCGCGGTTATGTCGTCCAGCACCGCTGCCAATTCCTTCCCCGGACGCACGGATTCACGGCGTAGCCGATCCCGGGCACGGTTGCGGGCTACCGTTACCAGCCAACCGCCGGGGTTGTCGGGGACACCGTCGCGGGGCCACGAGCGCAGCGCCTCGGCGCAGGCTTCCTGGACGGCGTCTTCAGCGACGGTGAGGTCGCCCGACCATCGCGCGAGGGCGGCGACGGCGGACCCCCATTCCCGGCGGAAGACGCCGTCCAGGTTGGTCATGCGCAGGTTTACAGTCCCGCGACACCAGCCAGTTGCCGCACCACCACGGTGGAAGCGGGGATCATCGACGCGACCTTGACAGCTTCGTCGTGGTCGGCGGCGCTGAGCACGTAGAAGCCGTTAGCGACTTCGGCGCCTTCGACGTATGGCCCGTCAGTGATGAGAACCTCGCCGTCGCGTACCCGAACCGTGGTCGCGGTCGACGGCGGATGCAGGCCGGCGCCGGCTCGGATGTGCTGACCCGCCGCGGCCCCGAACTCCTGGTGCAGCGCCACCATGGACTCCCAAAACGGCGAACCGGGCTCCGCCGGCCGCTCCGCTGGCTCCAACAGCAGCGCGATCCAGTTGGTGCCCTCGAGTGGCTGTGGTTCGGGCCCGGGGCCGGCCATCGGCCAGATCTCCACCGCGCCGGACTTGGCCGCCGGGACGTCGCGGGCCAGCGCCAGCGCCTCGTCCAGGTTCTCGGCTTCGAAAACGTAATAGCCGCCTGCTACTTCGGCGCCTTCGGCGAACGGGCCGTCCGTGATGACCGGTGCGTCCGGACCGCCGGTGATGCTTGTCGCGGCCGCCGCCGGCGCCAAGGCATCGCCGGCGCGGATCGCCGACGCCGCCTTGACATGGAAGCTCTGGTAGGCAGCCATCTCCGCTTCCCTCTCTTGGGGTGTGCGGTCTTGTTCCCTGCTGATCAACAAGGCGAAGTACTGCATGTGTGGTCCACCTCCGGTAGTGAGCGAAACCCTGTGTCCCACTCTCTACCTTTTAGACGAACGACGCTCGCACAATCCGACGACTTAAGCCGGTCGACTCTGGGCTTGATCGGATGCCGCGAAGTTGGTTGTCAGCTCGGCGGTCACCCGGTGCCACAGTTCTTTGGGCAAATCGTGACCCATGCCGTCGATCCACACCATCCGGGCGCCGTGGATGGCGCGGGCGATCGCGCGTCCGCCGATGGGCCGCATCAGCTTGTCGGCGCGCCCGTGGATGACCACGGTCGGTGCGATGATCCGCCGGTCGTGGTGCAGCAGGCTGCCGCTGCCCAGGATCGCGCTGAACTGCCGGGCGACGCCCCATGGGTTGTGGTTGCGGTCGTAACTCTCGGCGGCGTCAGCGCGGACGTCCTCGTCGGGGATTGGGTAGCCCGGACTGCCGATGATCTTGCTGACGCGGACCGCGTTTTCGATGATGGCGTCCCGCGGAGCATTCGGCGGCGGGCCTTTGATGAGCGCCAGCAGTGCCCGCGGGGCCGGCGGTGGCAGGAACGCGCGGTTATTGCTGGAGAAAATGATGCCCAGGCTCTTCGTCCGTTCCGCGAATCGGGCGGCAAAGACTTGAGCGATCATGCCGCCCATCGACGCCCCGATGACATGGGCCGTCTTGATGTCCAAGTGATCCAGCACGGCCGCGGCGTCGTCGGCCATGTCTTCCAGCGTGTATGCCGCCTTACTGGGCAGCCCGAGCCAGGACCGGATCAACCGCGTCACCAACGGCGGTCCCGAGCTGTGCGGCTCGACCTTGGAGGACAGGCCGATATCCCGGTTGTCGTAGCGGATGACACGCAAGCCCTGACGGACCAGCAGCTCGCAGAACTCGGTGCGCCACAGCACCATTTGGGCACCTAAACCCATGATGAGCAGCACGGGCGGGTCGTCGATATCACCCATGTCCTCGTAGTGGAGCTTCAGATCGCCCGACTTGGATCGTGATATTGCGGACCCGCTGCGCACCCCCATGCCCCTAGACCTCGATGTCCGTCTGGTGTTCGCGGGTGACCTCGACCATGAAGTTGGCGAAGTATCCCGTCAGCTGTGGGTCCGACATCATCTGCCACTTCGGTGCCAGCAGCTTCATGTATCGCTCGACGTAGAGGAACTGCTTGCCGATCAGTACCAGTTCGCGGGGAAGCTTGACGTCGTAGGCGTCGGCCAGGGTGGACAACTGCCTGCCGATGTCGGCATAGGACATGTCGCCCAGCGACGTCATGGTCAGGGGGGTGGCGAAGCTTTCCAGGTCCTTGGCGGCCTCGGCTTCGGGCTTCATGGTGCCGACCGCCCCCATCAGCACGACGATCTTGCCGGCCGCCGCGTGGTCCTTTTTCACCAGCAGGGCGTGCACCAGCTCGCGCAGCAGCCAGCGGGTGCGGGGATCGATGCGGCCCATGATCCCGAAGTCGAAGAAGACGATGCGGCCCTGGTCATCCACGTACAGGTTACCCGCGTGTAAGTCGCCGTGGAACAGCCCGTGCCGCAGGCCGCCCTCGAACACGGAGAACAGCAGCGCCTTCACCAGTTCGGTGCCGTCGAAACCGGCCTTGCGGATGGCGGCGGCATCGTCGATGCGGACGCCTTGGATCCGCTCCATCGTCAGTACCCGCTCGCCGGTGAAGTCCCAATACACCTGCGGCACACGGATGTTCTTGCCCAGCGGCGAGGCGTGCATATGCGCGACCCACGCGTCCATCGACTGCGCCTCGAGGCGGAAGTCCAGCTCTTCGGCCAGATTGTCGGAGAAATCGGCCACCACGTCTTGCGCCGAGAGCCGACGGCCCAGCTTGGCCAGTTCGACGGCTTGGGCGAAGCGCTGCAGGATCTGCAGGTCGGCAGCGACCCGGCGACGGATGCCCGGCCGCTGGATCTTGACGACGACCTCTTCGCCGCTGTGCAGGGTCGCGTGGTGCACCTGTGCGATGGACGCCGACGCGAACGGCTCTTCCTCGAACGTGGCGAACAGCTCGGACGGCTCGCCGCCGAGTTCCTCGGCGAGCAGTTTGTGCACCTCTCCCGTGTCGGCGGGCGGCACCCGGTCAAGCAGGCCGCGGAATTCGCGCGACAGCGACTCGCCGAACGCGCCAGGGCTGGAGGCGATGATCTGTCCGAACTTCACATACGTCGGCCCCAGGTCGGCGAATGTCTGCGGGATCTGCTTGATCACCTTTTGCTGCCACGGGCCCTTGCCCGTCAGCTTGGTGACGACGCGAGCGGCGGTACGGGTGAGTTGCCAACCGGTGACGGCTACCCGAGCCGCTTCGACCGGCAAGGGCACCCGGTCGATCTTGGCCACCTCGCGGTGTTTGGTAGAGCTCATCCAAGCAGTCTGCCAAATCGGCAGAGTCAAGTCCCAATTGCTGTGAGCCCGCACCGCGAGGCGTCGAAGTTCTCCGTGCCGGTCAGTCCGCCTTTGTCCCCCTCTGCCAGGGTTGCACCCACCCCTGGATCTGCCAGTTCTCCAGCCCGGCGATCAGTTCGTACATGGTGGCGCCGTCGAGGGCTTCCCGGATGATGTCGGCGTGGCCGGCGTGCCGGGCCAGTTCATTGATCACGTGCAGGATCACCCAACGCACCGACCAGGCCTTCTGGTCTTTCGGAAACCATGGAATGTCGTGCGGAACCGGCACCGCGGCGTCGAGGTCGGCGGTCTCCACCAGCCGCAGTGATGTCCCGTTTTGCGCCTCGAATGCGCGCAGCAGCCCATCCAGCGTCTCGTCGGGCCGCATCACGTGTTGGTCCCCGAATTCCTTGGAGATCTCCGAGAAGGGCCGTGGGTCTTTCGGCGGCGCGTTCGGGGCGGCGGCCACCCGTGCCATCCAGCTGCGTTGCATCCCGGTGACGTGCTTGACCAGCCCGCCGACCGATAGTGCGCTGACTGTGGGGGCCGCGCGGGCCTGTTCATCGGAGAGGCCGTAGGAAACCGCGAAGAAGGAGCTCTGGTGGAACGCCAGGTATCCGCGTAGGGCGCTGCGTTCGTCGGCGACGGGTGGCGCAAGTGCGGGCATTCTCAATCCTCTCGGTTGAAGGTGCGGTGATCGGAGGCGCTAGACACTGAGCTTTCCAGCAATGGGTGACAAGTGTCCGTGACGAGCGTTATCGGCATACGCCTTTGCCGGGTCGGCGGGTCGCCGTAAGGTGCGGGCATGCGGGTGGTCTCGGCGCAATCGAGCGAGCTTTTCATCGGCCCGCGGGATGTGCCGCTGCAGCTTGTCCACGTCACCGTCGCCGGGTGCACCAGCCGGACACAGCTGCGTATCGACGGCGACGGTCTGACCGGCGAGGCACTCGCCGAGGCGGGCCAGGAGGTCGTCGAGGTTCCGGTCACCGTCGACCGCCCGGTTGCAGGCCAGCGGCGACCCGCGCGGGTGCACGCCGGCGGCGCCCGCAAACAGGGCGAGTTCGCCTTCGAATTCACCGTTGCCGAGCCCGGCTGGACGATGTTCATGGTCAGCCACTTCCACTACGACCCGGTCTGGTGGAACACGCAGGCCGGCTATACCAGCGAGTGGACCGAAGACCCACCGGGTCAAGCGCGGCAGACGAATAGCTTCGAACTAGTCCACGCGCATCTGGAAATGGCCCGCCGCGAACCTGAGTACAAATTCGTGTTGGCCGAAGTGGATTACCTCAAGCCGTACTGGGACACCCATCCCGAGGACCGCGCCGACCTGCGCCGGTTCTTCGCCGAGGGGCGTGTCGAGGTGATGGGTGGAACCTACAACGAGCCGAACACCAACCTCACCAGTCCGGAAACAACCATTCGAAATTTTGTGCACGGCATAGGGTTTCAGCGTGACGTGCTGGGCGCTGACCCGGCCACCGCGTGGCAGCTCGATGTGTTCGGCCACGATCCCCAATTCCCCGGGATGGCCGCCGATGCCGGCTTGACCTCGAGTTCGTGGGCCCGGGGACCGCATCACCAATGGGGTCCGGCCCAGGGCGACGGCGACGTCGAGCGCATGCAGTTCTGCAGCGAGTTCGAATGGATTTCGCCGTCGGGCCGTGGCCTGCTCACGCACTACATGCCTGCGCACTATTCGGCGGGTTGGTGGATGGACTCGTCGGTCTCACTGACCGAGGCCGAGGACGCCACCTATGAGCTGTTCGTTCAGCTCAAGAAGGTCGCGCTGACCCGCAACGTGCTGCTACCGGTCGGCACTGACTACACGCCGCCGAATAAGTGGGTGACCGCAATTCACCGCGATTGGGCCGCGCGGTATACCTGGCCGCGGTTCGTGTGTGCGCTACCGCGGGAGTTCTTCACAGCGATACGCGACGAACTTTCTGAGCGCTCTACCGTGGCGTCGCCGCAAACCCGCGACATGAACCCGATCTACACCGGCAAGGACGTGTCGTATATCGACACCAAACAGGCCAACCGGGCCGCCGAGAACGCCGTCCTGCACGCCGAACGGTTTGCCGTGTTCGCCGGGATCATGACCGGTGCCGAGTACCCGCAGGCGGCGTTCGCCAAGGCTTGGGTGCAACTGGCCTACGGAGCGCACCATGACGCCATCACCGGCTCGGAGTCCGATCAGGTCTACCTGGACCTGTTGACCGGCTGGCGCGATGCGTGGGAGCTGGGCTGCTCGGCGCGCGACAACTCGCTGGCGGCGCTTTCGGCCGCCGTGAATATTCCGGATGCTTCCGAGCGGGCAGTTCTGGCGTGGAATCCGTTGACCCAGCAGCGGACTGACATCGTCACCGCCCGTCTCGACCCACCCCTTGCGGCGGGGGTGCAGGTGCTTGACGCAGACGGCGTCGAGCTGCCCGCGCACGTCGAGCACGAGGGGCGGTCAGTCACCTGGCTGGCCGGGGATGTCCCGTCACTGGGCTGGCGCGCCTACCGGCTGCTGCCCACGGACGCGGCGACGGGCTGGGAATCGGTGGCCGGTACCGAGATAGCCAACGAGTACTACCGGTTGGCCGTCGATCCGGCCCGCGGTGGGGCGGTCCGGTCGCTGGTTCATGACGCTCGCCAGCTGATCGCCGACGGCCGGGTGGGCAACGAGCTCGCCGTGTACGAGGAATATCCGTCGCACCCGACCCAGGGCGAGGGCCCGTGGCACCTGCTGCCCAAGGGGCCCGTGGTCTGCTCGTCGGAATCGCGCGCCGAGGTGCAGGCCTTCCACGGCCCGCTCGGTCAGCGGCTGGTCGTGCACGGCCGGATCGGCAAGCTGCTGCGCTACACCCAAACCCTGACCCTGTGGACCGGTGTGGCGCGGCTGGACTGCAGCACCACCATCGACGAGTTCACCGGGGAAGACCGCTTGGTGCGATTGCGCTGGCCGTGCCCGGTGCCGGGCGCAATGCCGGTCAGTGAGGTGGGCGACGCCGTCATCGGGCGCGGTTTCGCGCTACTGCACGACGGCGCTCAATCGGTGGATACCGCCGAGCACCTGTGGACGCTGGACAACCCGGCCTACAGCTGGTTCGGGCTGTCGTCGGCGGCCCGGGTCCGGGTCGGAAACACGGCTGTGCGGACGATGTCGGTGGCCGAAGTGGTGTCGCCGTCCGAGGAGACATCCGGCCCGCTGGCGCGCGAGCTGATGGTCGCGCTGGTCCGCGCCGGTGTCACGGCTACCTGCAGCGGCGCCGACAAGGCGCGTTACGGCCACCTCGATGTCGACTCCAACTTGCCCGACACGCGGATCGCGCTGGGCGGGCCGACCCGCAACGCGTTCACCAAAGCCTTACTGGCCGAGGCCGACCCGGTGTACACCGCCGAACTCGACCGGCAGCTGGCCAAGACGGGCCGGGCCAGGGTGTGGGTGCCGGCGGCGACATCATTGGCTGCGGCCTGGGTGCCGGACGCCGACCTGCGACATCCGCGCGCGCTGCCGGTGCTGGTGATCGACGGTTCCGATCAGAAAAGGCTGAATGCGGAAATCGCGTCCGTCGCCGACGACCTTGCCGACGCCGAGATCCTGGTCACCCAGGCCACCCAGCAGGAGCCCTCGGAAGCGGAACACTTCGAAAGCCGCACCGTGGCGCTGTTCAACCGTGGAGTGCCGAGCTTCGCCGTCGACACCGAGGGCACCCTGCACACCGCGCTGATGCGGTCATGCACCGGCTGGCCGTCCGGCACCTGGATCGACGAACCGCGCCGCACCGCGCCCGACGGCTCCAACTTCCAACTCATGCACTGGACACAGGTTTTCGACTACGCGCTGGTCTGCGACGAAGGCGACTGGCGGCAGGCCCAGATCCCGACTCGCAGCGCGCAATTCTCCAACCCGCTGATCGCGGTTCGGCCACACCCCGGCCGGCCACAAAACGGTGCGCCCCGGCTGGCGGCAGTCGGCTCCCTGCTACACATCGAGCCGGCCGACGCGGTGCATTTGGGCGCCCTCAAGGCGGCCGGTAACCCGATGGCAGCCGGCAGCGCTGAATCCGTCGACCCCAGCGCTATAGCGCTGCGTCTGGTCGAAACCACCGGTGCGGCTACCCGCGTCGCCATCGGATCCGAACTCGGCAAGATACGCAGTCCCCAGCTCGCCGACCTGCTGGAAAAGCCGACACAGCGCAAACGATCGATCGACCTGCACGGCTATCAGGTGGCAACCGTGCTCGCGCAGCTTGAAATGCCTAGGGCAGCTTCAGCTTCCGGAATTACATTAGCTCCGGATGCCGAGGTCGCCCAGCCGCTCTACGCACGCTATTGGCTGCACAACCGCGGCCCCGCCCCCCTGGGCGGGCTGCCGGCGGTCGCCCACCTGCACCCGCAGCGGTTGACCGCCGAGCCGGGCGGTGAAGTGGTGCTGCGCCTCGTCGCGGCCAGCGATTGCAGCGACGCGGAGCTCGGCGGCGAAGTGACGGTGGTGTGCCCAGCGGGCTGGTCGGCCACACCCGCCGAGCTGCCGTTCGCGCTGGGTAGCGGCGAGTACCTGGAAACCGATGTGTCGCTGGCGATTCCGGCCCGCACCAGGCCCGGGCTATATCCGGTGCGGGCGCAACTGCGCATTAGCGGGGAGAAAGTGCCGGCCGCCTGGCGGCAAGTGGTCGAGGACGTGTGCGTAGTCGAGGTCGGTGCGGGCCATGAGGCAGATCTGATCTACCTGGCCGACGGGCCCGCCGAGATCACGCTGGCCGCCGGCGACACGGCCCGGCTGGCCGTCACGATCGGTACACACGCACGGGCCGACTTGGCGCTGGAGGCGCACTTGATCAGCCCCTGGGGCACCTGGGAGTGGATCGGTCCGGCCGCGCTCGGCGCCGTGCTGCCGGCCCGGGGCAAGGTCGAACTCGTCTTCGACGTGACTCCACCGGCGTGGCTGGAACCCGGCCAGTGGTGGGCGTTGATCCGTGTCGGCTGCGCCGGCCGGTTGGTTTACTCGCCGGCGGTGAAGGTGACCGTGACGTGAGCGCCCATCCCGTCGCGACCGTCGCCGGTACCCCGATTCCGGAAACCGAGGTCGACGCGCGCGAAGCGCGGTTGCGTAGCGGTCGGCTCGCGGCCGCGCTGCCGGCGAGCGGCACCAGTGAGGGACGTCAACTGCGGCGTTGGCTGACGCAGCTGATCGTGACCGAGCGGGTGGTCGCCGCCGAGGCGGCCGCGCGCGGCTTGAACGCTGTGACCGCTATAACTTCAGCGGCCGTTCCGACCGAATCCGAATTGTTGCCCGACGTGACGGCCCGGCTGGAGATCGGCAGCGTCGCCGCCGCCGTGCTCGCAGGCCCCCGTGCGCGTGCACTGTTCGCCGATGTCACCGCCGCCGTCCAGGTCAGCGACGACGACGTGGCCGATTACCACGCCCGCAACCCGCTGCGGTTCGCCGCGCCGACTCCCGGGCGGCACGGCTGGCGTGCCCCGTCACTCGTGGTGCCGCCGCTGGAGCAGGTGCGGTCCACGATCACCGATCATCTGCGGGCCGCTGCCCGGCGAAGCGCCTTCCGGGTGTGGCTGGACGAGCGCCGGGTCGCACTGGTGCAACTTGCCCCCGGCTACGAACATCCCGGCGATCCACGCCAACCCGACAACACCCATCGGCACTGATGCTGACGCTCTGCCTCGATATCGGCGGCACCAAGATCGCTGCCGGCCTGGCCGATCCGGGCGGCGTCCTGGTGCACACCTCCATCCGTCGCACCCCGGCTGCGGCTTCGGCGGAGCAGGTGTGGGTAGCGGTCGCCGCGACGGTCGCCGAGGCGTTGCGCGCGGCCGACGGCTCGGTCGGTGCGGTCGGCATCGCCTCGGCCGGCCCGATCGACTTGGGCAGTGGGAGCGTCAGCCCGATCAATATCCCGTCCTGGCAAGGCTTTCCGCTGCGCGACAGGGTCGCGGCCGCGGTGCCCGGCGTGCCGGTACAACTAGGCGGCGACGGCGTGTGCATGGCACTGGGCGAGCACTGGCTCGGAGCAGGTCGCGGTGCGCGGTTCCTGCTGGGCATGGTGGTATCCACTGGTGTGGGCGGCGGATTGGTGCTCGACGGCACCCCATACGCGGGTCGCACCGGCAACGCCGGGCACGTCGGCCACGTGGTGGTCGAACAGGACGGCGAGCCGTGTACCTGCGGAGGCCACGGCTGCGTCGAAACCGTCGCGTCCGGCCCGTCGATGGTGCGCTGGGCGCGGGCCAACGGCTGGTCCGCCCCGCCCGGAGCCGGAGCCAAGGAGCTAGCCGACGCTGCTGGCGGCGGGGATGCTTTAGCGGTGGCCGCGTTTCGCCGTGGCGCCACCGCGCTCGCGAGGACGATCGCCTCGGTGGCCGCGGTCTGCGATCTGGACCTCGTCGTCATCGGTGGGGGAGTGGCCACGTCCGGCCCGCTGCTGTTCGAACCGCTACGCGAGGCGCTGGCGGACTACGCCCGGTTGCGGTTCCTGCGCGGCCTGCGGGTGGTGCAGGCCGAGTTGGGTGCCGAGGCTGGTCTGGTCGGCGCGGCGCGGCTCGCGGGAGTTGGGCGGCCCGAGTGAGGCGGGCAATACCATCACCGACCTGTGCAGTGACCTGTGTGGCAGATGTCGACTCCGGTGCGTTGGCCGTCGCCGTCGGTTTTGGCTGATCGCAACGGCCGCGCTATCCTTATCGCTGATCCACCGAAGACCGTCGGTCACCGAGCAATCGGTTGAAGGTCCGGGAACATCCCGGGCGGCCCACGCAGGAGGACGAGGCATAACCGCCGGCTGCGCCGGCGTATTTCAACGCCCCGGCCCTTTTGCGCCGGGGCGTTCGTCGTTCGCAGACCTTTCGAGGTGGTCACATTCACCGGACACCTAGGAGGTATGCATGGCCAGGGCTGACAAGGCCACCGCCGTTGCAGACATCACCGAGCAGTTCAACGCCGCGACCGCGACGTTGATCACCGAATACCGTGGTTTGACCGTGGCCAACCTGGCCGAGTTGCGCCGGTCGCTGTCAGGGTCGGCCACCTACTCGGTGGCCAAGAACACGCTGATCAAGCGGGCCGCAGCAGAAGCCGGCGTCGAAGGTCTCGACGAGTTGTTCGCCGGCCCGACGGCCATCGCGTTCGTCACCGGCGAGCCGGTCGACGCCGCCAAGGCCATCAAGACCTTCGCCAAGGAGCACAAGGCGCTGGTCATCAAGGGCGGCTACATGGACGGCCGCGCGTTGAGCGTTGCCGAAGTCGAGCGCATCGCGGACCTGGAGTCCCGCGAGGTGCTGCTGGCCAAGCTGGCCGGCGCGATGAAGGGCAACCTCGCCAAGGCGGCCGGCCTCTTCAACGCGCCCGCTTCGCAGTTCGCCCGCCTGGCGGCCGCACTGCAGGAAAAGAAGGCAGCCGCGGAACCAGTTTCTGTGGAACCAGTTTCTGCGGAACCAGTTTCTGTGGAACCAGCCTCAGCGGAAACCCCGAGCCAGCCGCGAGACATCTCAGACGCCGGCACCAGCCGAATAACCCAACCCGAAACCAGGAAGGACCCACACCATGGCAAAGATCAACACCGACGAACTGCTTGACACATTCAAGGAAATGACCCTGTTGGAGCTCTCGGACTTCGTTAAGAAGTTCGAGGAGGTCTTCGAGGTCACCGCGGCCGCTCCGGTCGCCGTCGCCGCCGCTGGCGGAGCCCCGGCCGGCGCAGCCGCCGAGGCTGCCGAGGAGCAGTCAGAGTTCGACGTCATCCTCGAAGCCGCCGGCGAGAAGAAGATCGGCGTCATCAAGGTTGTCCGCGAGATCGTCTCCGGCCTGGGCCTCAAGGAGGCCAAGGACTTGGTCGACGGCGCACCCAAGCCGCTGCTGGAGAAGGTCGCCAAGGAGGCTGCCGAGGAGGCCAAGACCAAGCTCGAGGCCGCCGGCGCCACCGTCACCGTCAAGTAAGTCATTTCGCGAAACCCCCGGGACCGGCTTTGGCTAGGTCCCGGGGGTTTCGTGTGCGTGGCCCGCGGCTGACCGCCGACCGTTGCGACTGTTTCGCTCGCTCGGGTGAATCCCCAAGCGCGACAAGTAGATTCGAAGTCATGGCGGCCAGTACCGGTCCGACGGCCGCGCCGTCTTCGCCGTAGTACCCGGCCAGTTCCAGCATCACGAACCCGTGTATCAACGCCCAGAACTGGGCCGCTGTGGCGACGACTGCCGCGTCGGCGTGCGTCGTTGCCGGCGACGCCAACCGTGATCCGGCCGCGCCAGCATCGATCGGTGCACCGCGCGCACCACGTGCGCGAAGCTGGGGTTGCGCTCGCTCGATCTCCGCAACCGTCTGGGTCAGCACGTTCTGGGTCGGTGCGTTGATGCCATGCGCGCTGGTGCTGCCGAACATCAGGCGATACATGTGTGGCCGCTCGATCGCGTAGCGCCGGTAGGCGATGCCGGTGGCAACCAGGTCGGCGACCGGATCGTCGGTCGGCGGCATCGTCAGCGCCTCGTCGAACTGCCGCAGACCCTCCTCGGCGACCGCGGCGATCAGCGGTTGCATCCCGCCGAAATGGGTGTACACCGCCATCGTCGAGGTTCCCGCGGCGCCGGCGACCTTGCGGGTCTGCAGCGCGTCGGGCCCGTGCTCGTCGAGCAGACCGACGGCGGCGTGCAGCAGCTCGTCACGAACGCTGCGGGAACTGCTTTAGTCTCCGAAGTCATCCTTGTCATCTTCTCATCGGCGGCGTACCGTTTCAATAACGTTGAAATAACAATGTTATAGGAGCTCAGAAGTGACTTCCACGCAGACCGTCGAATCCCAGAACCCATATCTCAGCGGCTTCCTGGCGCCGGTGAGCGCCGAGGTGACCGCGACCGACCTCGAGGTCACCGGCCACATCCCCGAGCACCTGGACGGGCGCTACCTGCGCAACGGGCCCAACCCGGCCGCGGAGGTCGACCCGGCCACCTACCACTGGTTCACCGGCGACGGCATGGTGCATGGGGTAGCGCTGCGCGACGGGCAAGGCCGCTGGTACCGCAACCGCTGGGTGCGCAGTCCCGCGGTATGCGCGACCCTGGGCGAGCCGCTGCCCGGCCGGCCCAACCCGCGGGCGGGCATGTTGAGCACTCGGCGCCAACACGAACGTGCTGACCCACGCCGGACGGACCCTGGCTCTCGTCGAAGGCGGCGTCGCCAACTACGAACTCACCGACGAACTCGACACCGTGGGCCCCTGCGACTTCGACGGCACCCTGGCCGGCGGCTACACCGCCCACCCGCACCGCGATCCCCGAACCGGCGAACTGCACGCGGTGTCCTACTCGTTCGCGCGCGGACGGACCGTGCAGTACTCGGTGATCGACACCGCACGGGCGCGCGCGCCGCACGGTCGACATCGAGGTGTCCGGGTCGCCGATGATGCACGACTTCTCGCTGACCGATAAATATGTGGTGATCTACGACCTGCCGGTGACGTTCGACCCGGTGCAGGTCGTGCCCGCGTCACGTGCCGCGCTGGCTGCATCTGCCGGCCCGGCTGGTGATGCAGTCGGTGCTCGGGCGCGTCCGGATCCCCAGCCCGATCGCGGCGATGGCCAACCGCGAATACGCGCCGCATCGATCGGCATGCCCTACGCGCTGGAACGCCAACTACCCGGCGCGCATCGGCGTCATGCCTCGCGAGGGCGGCAACAAGGACGTGCGCTGGTTCGACATCGAACCCTGCTACGTCTACCACCCGCTCAACGCCTACTCGGAGATGCCGTGACGGGGCCGAGAAGTCCTGGTGCTCGACGTGGTCCGCTACTCGCGGATGTTCGACCGCGACCGGCGCGGCCCCGGCGACAGCCTGCCCGACGCTGGACCGCTGGACCATCAACCTGACGACCGGTGCGGTGAGCTCCGAATGCCGCGACGATCGCCCGCAGGAGTTTCCCGCGGATCAACGAGACCCTGCTGGGCGGACGGCACCGGTTCGGCTACACCGTCGGCATCGACGGCGGGTTCTCTCGCGGCGGGCAACGGAAATGTCCTCGTCGCTCTACAAGCACGACTACGCGACGGGATCCAGCGAGGTGGCCGCGCTCGATCCCGACCTTTCTGCTCGGCGAGATGTGCTTTGTGCCGAACCCAGCGCGTCCGGCTCCGGAGCCGACGCCGAAGATGACGGCATCCTGATGGGCTACGGCTATCACCGCGGCCGCGACGAAGGCCAATTGCTGTTGCTGGACGCCCAGACTCTGCGAGTCGGTGGCCACCGTCCACCTGCCGCAGCGGGTCCCGATGGGCTTTCACGGCAACTGGGCGCCGACCGGCTGACGCGGGCTCGGATCCGGTGCAGACCTGGATTGCGCGGGCTGGTCTCAGGTCGCCAATTTTTACTCCGGTGCTGTGCAACCATGATGCGCGGCCCCAGGCGTGCGCTACAGTGACTCAAGCCACACAAAGGGGCAGGTGGCGGGCACTTAGCGTGGACGGAAGGATCTCCTATGGGCGTCGCTATCGAGGTCAACGGCCTAACGAAGTCCTTCGGATCCTCGAGGATTTGGGAAGACGTGACCCTGGAAATCCCCGCCGGGGAGGTCAGCGTTTTGCTGGGCCCGTCGGGTACCGGCAAGTCGGTGTTCCTGAAGTCCCTGATCGGTCTGCTGCGCCCCGAACGCGGCTCGATCCTGATCGACGGCACCGACATCATCGAATGCTCGGCCAAGGAGCTCTACGAGATCCGCACGTTGTTCGGCGTGCTGTTCCAGGACGGCGCGCTGTTCGGCTCGATGAACCTCTACGACAACACCGCCTTCCCGCTGCGCGAGCACACGAAGAAGAAGGAAAGCGAGATCCGCGACATCGTCATGGAGAAGCTGACCCTGGTCGGCCTCGGCGGTGACGAGAAGAAGTTCCCCGGCGAGATCTCCGGCGGTATGCGCAAGCGTGCCGGCCTGGCCCGCGCCCTGGTTCTGGACCCGCAGATCATCCTCTGCGACGAGCCCGACTCGGGTCTGGACCCGGTCCGTACCGCCTACCTGAGCCAGCTGATCCTCGACATCAACGCCCAGATCGACGCGACCATCCTGATCGTGACGCACAACATCAACGTCGCCCGCACCGTGCCGGACAACATCGGCATGTTGTTCCGCAAGCACCTGGTGATGTTCGGCCCCCGTGAGGTGTTGCTGACCAGCGACGAGCCGGTGGTGCGGCAGTTCCTCAACGGCCGCCGCATCGGGCCGATCGGCATGTCCGAGGAGAAGGACGAGGCCACGATGGCCGAAGAGCAGGCCATGCTCGACGCGGGTCACCACGCCGGCGGTACCGAGGAAGTCGAGGGCGTGCCGCCGCAGATCGTCGCGACGCCCGGTATGCCGGAGCGCAAAGCGGTCGGCTCGGCGCCAGGCCCGGGTGCGCGAGATGTTGCACACCCTGCCAAAGGATGCCCAGGCGGCGATCCTCGACGACCTCGAGGGCACCCACAAGTCCTCGAAGACGCACGAGATTCGGCGACTAGCCGATCCGCTCGCGACCCACCGACACACCCTTCCCGATGCCCCGGGCCGCCGCCGGATGGCCTGCGTCTGTCCGCTGCGCCGTACAAGCCATGCGACCCGAGGATTTCGCGATAACTTGGCATAACTTGCCGCCGTCGCCCTCTTGACGACAGGGGCGTAAACGGGTCAATCTGTTGGGCAGCATGTGTCCACGGGAAAGTCGAGATGCCAGCCAGCGCCGATACCCCCTGGGCGGTTAGTATGGGTAGTTGAGGAATGCGCGCGTCCTGCGCTATTGTTGGACGTTGCGCTGGCTACTTCCTGCCCACCTCACCCGCCACTTGACACCGTGGTCTTAGCCTGAGCCCCTTCTGCGGCTCAGCTATTTAGTTGCGTGCGTGAGATCCGGACAGATCGTTCGCCAGCCGAACCGACACAATTATCGCGGCGAACAGGTCCGGTGGCCCCGGTTCTCGTGAGTCGCGTGAGGTGCTGGAAGGACGCATCTTGGCAGATTTCCGCCAGACCAAGACGGACCTCCTCAGGTAAGATTCTCAACAGCTCCGTGCCCGGAGCACCCAACCGAGTTTCCTTCGCCAAGCTCCGCGAACCGCTTGAGGTTCCGGGGCTTCTTGACGTGCAGACCGACTCGTTTGAGTGGCTGATCGGCTCGCCGCGCTGGCGCGAGATCGCCGACCGCCCGCGGCGACGTCAAGCCCGGTGGGTGGCCTCGAAGAGGTGCTCGACGAGCTGTCGCCGATCGAGGACTTCTCCGGCTCGATGTCGCTGTCCTTCTCCGACCCCCGCTTTGACGAGGTCAAGGCGCCGGTCGACGAGTGCAAAGACAAGGACATGACCTACGCGGCCCCGCTGTTCGTCACGGCCGAGTTCATCAACAACAACACCGGCGAGATCAAGAGCCAGACGGTGTTCATGGGTGACTTCCCGATGATGACCGAGAAGGGCACGTTCATCATCAACGGCACCGAGCGCGTGGTCGTCAGCCAGCTGGTGCGGTCGCCGGGTGTGTACTTCGACGAGTCCATCGACAAGTCCACCGAGAAGATGCTGCACAGCGTCAAGGTGATCCCGAGCCGTGGCGCCTGGCTGGAGTTCGACGTCGACAAGCGCGACACCGTCGGTGTGCGCATCGACCGCAAGCGCCGCCAGCCGGTCACCGTGCTGCTCAAGGCGCTGGGCTGGACCAGCGAGCAGATCACCGAGCGGTTCGGCTTCTCCGAGATCATGATGTCGACGCTGGAGAAGGACAACACCGCCGGCCCCGACGAGGCGCTGCTGGACATCTACCGCAAGCTGCGTCCGGGCGAGCCGCCGACCAAGGAGTCCGCGCAGACCCTGCTGGAGAACCTGTTCTTCAAGGAGAAGCGCTACGACCTGGCCCGCGTCGGCCGCTACAAGGTCAACAAGAAGCTCGGCCTGAACGTCGGCAAGCCGATCACGTCGTCGACGCTGACCGAAGAGGACGTCGTCGCCACCATCGAGTACCTGGTTCGGCTGCACGAGGGCCAGACCGCGATGACCGTCCCCGGCGGCGTCGAGGTTCCGGTGGAGACCGACGACATCGACCACTTCGGCAACCGTCGCCTGCGCACCGTGGGCGAGCTGATCCAGAACCAGATCCGGGTCGGCATGTCCCGGATGGAGCGCGTCGTCCGGGAGCGGATGACCACTCAGGACGTCGAGGCGATCACGCCGCAGACCCTGATCAACATCCGGCCCGGTCGTCGCCGCGATCAAGGAGTTCTTCGGCACCAGCCAGCTGTCGCAGTTCATGGACCAGAACAACCCGCTGTCGGGCCTCACCCACAAGCGCCGGCTGTCGGCGCTGGGGCCGGGCGGTCTGTCGCGTGAGCGCGCCGGGCTCGAGGTCCGTGACGTGCACCCGTCGCACTACGGCCGGATGTGCCCGATCGAGACCCCGGAAGGGCCGAACATCGGTCTGATCGGCTCGCTGTCGGTGTACGCGCGGGTCAACCCGTTCGGGTTCATCGAGACGCCGTACCGCAAGGTGGTCGACGGTGTGGTCACCGACGAGATCCACTACCTGACCGCCGACGAGGAGGACCGCCACGTCGTGGCGCAGGCCAACTCGCCGATCGACGACGACGGCCAGTTCCTCGAGTCGCGCGTTCTGGTTCGCCGGAAAGCGGGCGAGGTGGAGTACGTGCCCTCGTCCGAGGTGGACTACATGGACGTCTCGCCGCGCCAGATGGTGTCGGTGGCCACGGCCATGATCCCGTTCCTCGAGCACGACGACGCCAACCGTGCCCTGATGGGTGCCAACATGCAGCGCCAGGCGGTTCCGCTGGTGAAAAGCGAGGCGCCGCTGGTGGGCACCGGCATGGAGCTGCGTGCCGCGATCGACGCCGGCGACGTCGTCGTCGCCGAGAAGTCCGGGGTGATCGAGGAGGTCTCCGCCGACTACATCACCGTGATGGCCGACGACGGCACCCGGCACACCTACCGGATGCGCAAGTTCGCCCGCTCCAACCACGGCACCTGCGCCAACCAGTCGCCGATCGTGGACGCGGGAGACCGGGTCGAGGCCGGCCAGGTCATTGCCGACGGTCCGTGCACCGAAAACGGCGAGATGGCGCTGGGCAAGAACCTGCTGGTGGCGATCATGCCGTGGGAAGGCCACAACTACGAGGACGCGATCATCCTCTCCAACCGCCTGGTTGAAGAGGACGTGCTCACCTCGATCCACATCGAGGAGCACGAGATCGATGCCCGCGACACCAAGCTGGGCGCCGAGGAGATCACCCGGGACATCCCGAACGTCTCCGACGAGGTGCTCGCCGACCTGGACGAGCGCGGCATCGTGCGCATCGGTGCCGAGGTTCGTGACGGCGACATCCTGGTCGGCAAGGTCACCCCGAAGGGGGAGACCGAGCTGACGCCGGAGGAGCGGCTGCTGCGTGCGATCTTCGGTGAGAAGGCCCGCGAGGTCCGCGACACCTCGCTGAAGGTGCCGCACGGCGAGTCCGGCAAGGTGATCGGCATTCGGGTGTTCTCCCGCGAGGACGACGACGAACTGCCGGCCGGTGTCAACGAGCTGGTCCGCGTCTATGTGGCCCAGAAGCGCAAGATCTCCGACGGCGACAAGCTGGCCGGGCGGCACGGCAACAAGGGCGTCATCGGCAAGATCCTGCCGGCCGAGGACATGCCGTTCCTGCCGGACGGCACTCCCGTGGACATCATCCTGAACACCCACGGTGTGCCGCGACGGATGAACATCGGCCAGATCCTGGAAACCCACCTGGGGTGGGTGGCCAAGTCTGGCTGGAAGATCGACGTGGCCGATGGCCGGCCGGACTGGGCGGTCAACCTGCCCGAGGGATTGCTGAACGCCGAGCCGGACCAGATCGTGTCGACTCCGGTGTTCGACGGTGCCAAGGAGGAGGAGCTGCAGGGTCTGCTGTCCTCCACGCTGCCCAACCGCGACGGCGACGTGATGGTGAACGGCGACGGCAAGGCGATGCTGTTCGACGGCCGCAGTGGCGAGCCGTTCCCGTACCCGGTGACCGTTGGCTACATGTACATCATGAAGCTGCACCACCTGGTGGACGACAAGATCCACGCCCGCTCCACCGGTCCGTACTCGATGATCACCCAGCAGCCGCTGGGCGGTAAGGCGCAGTTCGGTGGCCAGCGGTTCGGGGAGATGGAGTGCTGGGCCATGCAGGCCTACGGCGCCGCGTACACGCTTGCAGGAGCTGTTGACCATCAAGTCCGACGACACCGTCGGTCGGGTCAAGGTATACGAGGCGATCGTCAAGGGCGAGAACATCCCGGAGCCGGGTATCCCCGAGTCGTTCAAGGTGCTGCTCAAGGAGCTGCAGTCGCTGTGCCTCAACGTTGAGGTGTTGTCGTCGGACGGCGCAGCGATCGAGCTGCGCGAAGGCGAGGACGAAGACCTTGAGCGGGCCGCGGCGAACCTGGGAATCAACTTGTCTCGCAACGAATCCGCATCCGTTGAGGATTTGGCCTAGCGACGAGCGCTTTGCGTAAGTCGCTATAGAACAAAGTGTTACTAAACCCGCAAGGGGAAAGGGAGTTACGTGCTCGACGTCAACTTCTTCGATGAACTCCGCATTGGCCTGGCTACCGCGGAGGACATCAGGCAATGGTCTTACGGCGAAGTCAAGAAGCCGGAGACGATCAACTACCGCACGCTGAAGCCGGAGAAGGACGGCCTGTTCTGCGAGAAGATCTTCGGACCGACTCGCGACTGGGAGTGCTACTGCGGCAAGTACAAGCGCGTGCGCTTCAAGGGCATCATCTGTGAGCGCTGCGGCGTCGAGGTGACTCGCGCCAAGGTGCGTCGTGAGCGGATGGGCCACATCGAGCTGGCCGCGCCGGTCACGCACATCTGGTACTTCAAGGGTGTGCCGAGCCGCCTTGGCTACCTGCTGGACCTGGCCCCGAAGGATCTCGAGAAGATCATCTACTTCGCCGCCTATGTGATCACCGCGGTCGACACCGAGATGCGGCACAACGAGCTGTCGACGCTCGAGGCCGAAATGGTGGTGGAGCGCAAGGGTGTTGAAGACCAGCGCGACGCCGAGCTGGAGGCCCGTGCGCAGAAGCTCGAGGCCGACCTGGCCGAGCTGGAGGCCGAAGGCGCCAAAGCTGATGCCCGACGCAAGGTTCGGGACGGCGGCGAGCGGGAGATGCGTCAGCTCCGTGACCGCGCCCAGCGTGAGCTGGACCGGCTCGAGGACATCTGGACCACCTTCACCAAGCTGGCTCCCAAGCAACTGATCGTCGACGAGAATCTCTACCGCGAGACTCGTCGACCGTTACGGCGAGTACTTCACCGGCGCCATGGGCGCGGAGTCGATCCAGAAGCTGATCGAGAACTTCGACATCGACGCCGAGGCCGAGATACTGCGTGATGTCATCCGAAACGGCAAGGGGCAGAAGAAGCTTCGTGCGCTCAAGCGGCTGAAGGTGGTCGCGGCCTTCCAGCAGTCGGGCAACTCGCCGATGGGCATGGTGCTGGACGCCGTACCGGTGATCCCGCCGGAGCTGCGCCCGATGGTGCAGCTCGACGGTGGCCGGTTCGCCACGTCCGACCTGAACGACCTGTATCGCCGCGTGATCAACCGCAACAACCGGCTCAAGAGGCTGATCGACCTCGGCGCTCCCGAGATCATCGTCAACAACGAGAAGCGGATGCTGCAAGAGTCCGTGGATGCGCTGTTCGACAACGGCCGTCGGGGCCGACCGGTCACCGGGCCGGGTAACCGTCCGCTGAAGTCGCTGTCGGATCTGCTCAAGGGCAAGCAGGGCCGGTTCCGGCAGAACCTGCTCGGTAAGCGTGTCGACTACTCGGGCCGTTCGGTCATCGTGGTCGGTCCGCAGCTCAAGCTGCACCAGTGCGGTCTGCCCAAGCTGATGGCGCTGGAGCTGTTCAAGCCGTTCGTGATGAAGCGGCTCGTCGATCTCAACCACGCGCAGAACATCAAGAGCGCCAAGCGGATGGTCGAGCGCCAGCGTCCCCAGGTGTGGGATGTGCTCGAAGAGGTCATCGCCGAGCACCCAGTTCTGCTGAACCGCGCACCCACCCTGCACCGGCTGGGCATTCAGGCTTTCGAGCCAATGCTGGTGGAAGGCAAGGCTATTCAGCTGCACCCGTTGGTGTGTGAGGCGTTCAACGCCGACTTCGACGGTGACCAGATGGCGGTGCACCTGCCGCTTAGCGCCGAGGCGCAGGCCGAGGCCCGCATCCTGATGCTGTCGTCCAACAACATCCTGTCGCCCGCATCCGGCCGCCCGTTGGCCATGCCGCGATTGGACATGGTGACCGGGCTGTACTTCTTGACCACCGAGATCGACGGGTCCGACCGGTGAATACCAGCCGGCGGCCAAGGACCGGCCGGAGGTCGGTGTGTACTCCTCGCCGGCCGAAGCGATCATGGCTTCCGATCGGGGTGTGCTCTCGGTACGGTCCAAGATCAAGGTGCGGCTGACTCAGCTGCGTCCGCCGGCCGAGATCGAGACCGAGCTGTTCGGCCCCAACGGCTGGCAGCCGGGTGATGCGTGGCTGGCCGAGACGACGCTGGGCCGCGTGCTGTTCAACGAGCTGTTGCCGCTGGGCTATTCGTTCGTGAACAAGCAGATGCACAAGAAAGTGCAGGCTGCCATCATCAATGACCTGGCCGAGCGCTACCCGATGATTGTAGTCGCACAGACGGTCGACAAGCTCAAGGACGCCGGCTTCTACTGGGCGACCCGAAGCGGCGTCACGGTCTCGATGGCCGACGTGTTGGTTCCACCGCGGAAGAAGGAGATTCTCGACTTCTACGAGGATCGGGCCGACAAGGTCGAAAAGCAGTTCCAGCGTGGTGCTTTGAACCACGAGGAGCGCAACGAGGCGCTGGTGGAGATCTGGAAGGAAGCCACCGACGAGGTCGGTCAGGCGCTGAAGGAGCACTACCCGAGCGACAACCCGATCATCACGATCGTGGAGTCCGGCGCCACTGGTAACTTCACCCAGACCCGAACGCTGGCAGGCATGAAGGGTCTGGTGACCAACCCCAAGGGGGAGTTCATCCCACGCCCGATCAAGTCCTCCTTCCGCGAGGGCCTGACCGTGCTGGAGTACTTCATCAACACCCACGGCGCTCGAAAGGGCTTGGCGGACACCGCGTTGCGTACCGCGGACTCCGGATACCTGACCCGCCGTCTGGTGGACGTGTCACAGGACGTCATCGTCCGCGAACACGACTGCCAGACGGAGCGTGGCATCCTCGTCGAGCTGGCCGAGCGTCAGCCCGACGGCACGCTGATCCGTGATCCGTACATCGAAACGTCGGCGTACGCGCGGACTTTGGGGACCGACGCGGTCGACGAGGCCGGCAACGTCGTTGTCGCGCGTGGTGAAGACCTGGGCGACCCGTCGATCGACGCCTTGCTGGCGGCAGGCATCACGCAGATCAAGGTGCGCTCGGTGCTGACGTGTACCACCGGCACCGGTGTGTGTGCGACCTGCTACGGGCGGTCAATGGCCACCGGCAAGCTGGTCGACATCGGTGAGGCCGTCGGTATCGTGGCGGCCCAGTCCATCGGTGAGCCGGGCACGCAGCTGACCATGCGTACCTTCCACCAGGGTGGTGTCGGTGAGGACATCACCGGCGGTCTGCCGCGTGTCCAGGAGCTGTTCGAGGCCCGCGTGCCGCGTGGCAAGGCGCCGATCGCCGACGTCACCGGCCGAGTTCGCCTCGAGGACGGCGAGCGCTTCTACAAGATCACCATGGTGCCCGACGACGGTGGCGAGGAAGTGGTCTACGACAAGCTCTCCAAGCGGCAGCGGCTGCGTGTCTTCAAGCACGAAGACGGTTCCGAGCGGGTGCTCTCCGACGGTGACCACGTCGAGGTGGGCCAGCAGCTGATGGAAGGCTCGGCCGACCCCCACGAGGTGCTGCGGGTCCAAGGCCCCCGTCAGGTGCAGATCCACCTCGTCCGGGAGACGCAGGAGGTCTACCGCGCTCAGGGTGTGTCGATCCACGACAAGCACATCGAGGTGATCGTTCGGCAGATGCTGCGCCGGGTGACCATCATCGACTCGGGTGCGACGGAGTTCCTGCCCGGCTCGCTGATCGACCGCGCGGAGTTCGAGGCTGCGAACCGCCGAGTGGTGGCCGAGGGCGGAGAGCCCGCGGCAGGCCGTCCGGTGCTGATGGGTATCACGAAGGCGTCGCTGGCCACCGACTCGTGGCTGAGCGCGGCGTCGTTCCAGGAGACCACGCGTGTGCTGACCGATGCGGCGATCAACTGCCGCAGCGACAAGCTGCAGGGTCTGAAGGAGAACGTGATCATCGGAAAGCTGATCCCGGCCGGTACTGGTATCAACCGCTACCGCAACATTCAGGTGCAGCCGACCGAGGAAGCCCGAGCTGCGGCGTACACGATCCCGTCCTACGAGGATCAGTACTACAGCCCGGACTTCGGCCAGGCCACCGGGGCTGCGGTTCCGCTGGACGACTACGGCTACTCGGACTACCGGTAGTCTCGCCGAGCAGACGCAAAAGCCCCCGCCCGGCGTGTCGGGGGCTTTTGCGTCTGCTGCGCCATAATTGGGTGACCCACTAGACTGGGTCGGGTGCTCATCGGTTCACACGTCAGCCCGCAGGATCCACTGGCCGCAGCGGCGGCCGAGGGCGCTGAAGTCGTGCAGATTTTCCTCGGAAACCCGCAGAGCTGGAAGGCGCCCAAACCGCGAGAGGATGCCGCAGCGCTCAAAGCTGCTGCCCTGCCGATATATGTGCACGCGCCTTATCTGATCAACGTCGCGTCGGCGAACAATCGCGTGCGGATCCCGTCGCGCAAGATCCTGCAGGAGACCTGTGACGCGGCAGCCGACATCGGCGCCGCCGCGGTGATTGTGCACGGCGGGCACGTCGCCGACGACAACGACCTCGACGAGGGTTTCCAGCGCTGGCGCAAAGCACTCGACCAGCTGGAGACCAAGGTTCCGGTGTACCTGGAGAACACGGCCGGCGGCGACCATGCAATGGCCCGCCACTTCGACACCATCACCCGGCTCTGGGATGTCATCGGCGACACCGGGATCGGCTTTTGCCTGGATACCTGCCACGCATGGGCGGCTGGAGAGGCGCTAGTCCACGCCGTGGATCGCATCAAAACGATCACCGGCCGCATCGACCTGGTGCACTGCAACGATTCCAAGGACGCAGCGGGCTCAGGTCGTGACCGCCACTCCAACCTGGGCAGCGGCCAGATCGATGCCGAGCTGCTGGTAGCGGCGGTCAAAGCCGCGGATGCGCCGGTCATTTGCGAAACCGCCGAAGAGGGCCGAAAGGACGACATCGCGTTCCTGCGGGAAAAGACAACCAGCTGACCGAACCCGCCAGCGTGGAGCTGTTGCGGGGCTTTGGCCCGATTCCGCGTAACCCGTCGACCCCGACGCTTAAATTCATGGCATTTCTTCGCCGCGCCCGCAGTATTACGACTCTTGTGCGAGTGTAGAAAAACTGTAACATTGCCGGTATGCCAGATACGCATGTCGTCACCAACCAGGTTCCAACGCTGGAGAACTACAACCCCGCGACGTCGCCGGTACTCGTCGAGGCTCTGATCCGCGAGGGCGGTCAGTGGGGATTGGAGGAGGTGAACGAGCTTGGGGCGATCTCCGCCGGCCGCGAAGCCAACCGTTGGGGTGAACTCGCCGACCGCAATCGACCGGTCCTGCATACCCACGACCGGAGCGGATACCGCATCGACGAGGTGGAATACGACCCCGCCTACCACGAGCTGATGCGCGTGGCGGTCGGCCACGGCCTGCACGCCGCACCGTGGGCCGACGAGCGGCCAGGTGCGCATGTGGTGCGGGCGGCCAAGACCTCGGTGTGGACGGTAGAGCCGGGCCACATCTGCCCGATCTCGATGACGTACGCCGTCGTGCCGGCGCTGCGTTACAACTCCGAGCTGGCAGCGATGTACGAGCCGCTGCTGACCAGTCGGGAGTACGAACCGGAACTCAAGCTGGCCACCACCAAGTCCGGCATCACCGCCGGCATGTCGATGACCGAGAAGCAGGGCGGCTCCGACGTGCGCGCCGGCACCTCCGGAGCGACCCAGAACGCCGACGGCACCTACAGCCTGACCGGTCACAAGTGGTTTACGTCGGCGCCGATGTGTGACATCTTCCTGGTGCTCGCGCAGGCCCCAAGTGGGCTGTCCTGCTTCATGTTACCGCGGGTACTCCCCGACGGCACCCGCAACCGGATGTTTTTGCAGCGACTCAAGGACAAGTTGGGCAACCACGCCAACGCCTCGAGCGAGGTCGAATATGACGGCGCCACTGCATGGTTGGTGGGCGAAGAGGGCCGCGGCGTCCCGACCATCATCGAGATGGTCAACCTGACCCGCCTGGACTGCACTCTGGGCAGTGCTACCAGCATGCGTACCGGGTTGGCTCGCGCCATCTACCATGCGCAACACCGAAAGGCGTTCGGCGCCTACCTTATTGACCAGCCACTGATGCGCAACGTGCTGGCCGACCTGGCCGTAGAGGCTGAGGCGGCCACGATGGTCGCGATGCGGATGGCCGGCGCTACCGACAGTGTCGTCCGCGGAGACCAACAAGCAGCGCTGCTGCGCCGCATCGGCTTGGCGGCCAGCAAGTACTGGGTGTGCAAGCGTGCCACCCCGCATGCCGCCGAAGCGCTGGAATGCCTGGGCGGCAACGGCTATGTAGAGGAATCTGGGATGCCGCGGCTGTACCGCGAGGCACCCCTTATGGGCATCTGGGAAGGCTCTGGCAATGTCAGCGCGCTGGACACGCTGCGCGCTATGGCAACTCGACCTGAGTGCATCGAAGTGCTGTTCGCCGAACTGGCCCAGAGCGCGGGTTGCGATGCACGGCTGGACAGCCACGTCGAGAACCTGCGGCCGCAACTGGCTGATCTTGACACCATCCAGTACCGCGCCCGCAAGGTTGCCGAGGACATCTGCCTGGCTCTGCAGGGATCGTTGCTACTG
This sequence comes from uncultured Actinomycetota bacterium, assembly GCA_963762625.1. GTDB lineage: Bacteria > Actinomycetota > Actinomycetes > Mycobacteriales > Mycobacteriaceae > Mycobacterium. The sequence goes on along the minus strand of CAVXLB010000003.1, from coordinate 375,131 downwards.
CGGCACGGGCACCCGGCAGTGGCCGAGGCGTTCCTGGCCACCCGGCTCGACAGGCGGTGGGGAGGGGCGTTCGGAACCATGCCGGCCGGGTTGGATCTCGGTCCCATCCTCGAGCGGGCCCTGGTAAAGGGCTGAGCCGCAATATGACTTGCGCCGGCGACGATGCAGAGCGTAGAGATGAGGAGGAGCGGCGCCAATGACTCACGCGATCAGGCCGGTCGATTTCGACAATCTGAAGACGATGACCTACGAGGTCACCGACCGGGTTGCCAGGATCACCTTCAATCGGCCGGAGAAGGGCAACGCGATCGTCGCGGACACTCCGCTGGAGCTGTCGGCATTGGTGGAGCGTGCCGATCTTGACCCCAATGTGCACGTCATTCTGGTGTCCGGTCGCGGCGAGGGCTTCTGCGCTGGCTTCGACCTTTCCGCCTATGCGGACCGGACCAGCTCAGCCGGCGGCACCGGCGCATACCACGGCACCGTGCTCGACGGTAAGACCCAGGCCATCAACCACTTTGCGAATCAGCCGTGGGACCCGATGATCGACTACCAGATGATGAGTCGCTTCGTGCGCGGATTCTCCAGCCTGATGCACGCCGACAAGCCGACGGTGGTCAAGATCCATGGCTACTGCGTGGCCGGCGGTACCGATATCGCTTTGCACGCCGACCAGGTAATCGCTGCCGCCGATGCCAAAATCGGCTATCCACCGACGCGGGTGTGGGGGGTCCCGGCGGCGGGCCTGTGGGCGCATCGGCTTGGTGACCAGCGCGCCAAACGCCTTCTGTTCACCGGCGATTGCATCACCGGTGCGCAGGCCGCCGAATGGGGCCTCGCCGTCGAGGCTCCGGATCCGCACGACCTCGAAGAGCGCACCGAGCGACTCGTCGAGCGCATCGCGGCGATGCCGATCAACCAGCTGATCATGGTCAAGCTCGCGCTCAATTCTGCCCTCCTGCAACAGGGTGTCGCCACCAGCAGGATGGTCAGCACGCTGTTCGACGGGGTCGCCCGGCACACACCCGAAGGGCATGCGTTCGTCGCCGACGCGGTCGAGCACGGCTTCCGCGACGCGGTGCGGCACCGTGACGAGCCGTTCGGCGATTACGGCCGCCAGACGTCCTCGGTTTAGGCAGGTGTAAACCATGCCGAACTTGACCGCCCGGTCGGTGGTGCTCAGCGTGTTGCTCGGCGCCCATCCGGCGTGCGCCAGCACGAGCGAATTAATCGGGTTAACAGCTGATTTCGGGATCAAGGAGGCGACCTTGCGGGTCGCGCTGACCCGTATGGTCAGCGGCGGCGACCTGATCCGCTCTGCGGATGGCTACCGGCTCGCCGATCGCTTGTTGGCCCGCCAGCGTCGCCAGGACGGTGCCATGCGCCCACGGGTGCGGGCTTGGCGCGGGGATTGGGTGATGTTGGTCGTCACCAGTGTGGGCACCGACGCACGCGCCCGGGCGGCGTTGCGAACTACCATGCACGGCCAGCGCTTTGGCGAACTGCGTGAGGGTGTGTGGATGCGCCCTGACAACCTTGAGCTGGACTTGGATCCCGATGTCCATGCCAGGCTGCGGGTACTGAAGGCGCGCGACGACGCGCCGGACCAGTTGGCTGGCCAGCTGTGGGACTTGCCGGCGTGGGCATCAGCCGGCCATCGGCTGCTCGACGAGATGGCTGCCGCCACTGACGTTCCCGGTCGTTTTGTGGTGGCTGCGGCGATGGTGCGTCACCTGCTCACCGACCCGATGCTCCCTGCCGGGCTGCTGCCTCCTGATTGGCCGGGTGCCCTGCTACGCGCCGCCTACCACGGCTTCGCCACTGAACTGGCGCAGCGACGTGAACCTACCCAACTCGTGGAGGCGACATGAGCGATCCGGTGCGAGTAGCGCGCAACGGCCCGGTGACCACGGTGATCATCGATCGGCCGGCGGCGCGCAATGCTGTCAACGGCCCGACGGCAGCCGCGCTGTATGCGGCGTTCGAGGACTTCGACCATGACGACACGGCGTCGGTGGCCGTGCTGTGGGGTGACAACGGAACATTTTGCGCGGGAGCCGATTTGAAGGCATTCGGCACGCCCGAGGCCAATGCCGTGCATCGGACGGGTCCCGGGCCGATGGGGCCGACGCGAATGGTGTTGTCCAAACCCGTGATCGCCGCAGTCAGCGGCTACGCCGTTGCCGGTGGTCTGGAGTTGGCACTCTGGTGCGACCTGCGGGTAGCCGAGCAAGACGCTGTGTTTGGGGTGTTCTGCCGGCGATGGGGGGTGCCCCTTATCGACGGAGGTACGGTGCGGCTGCCTCGGCTGATCGGGCAGAGCCGCGCGATGGACATGATTCTGACCGGCCGTGCTGTGGCAGCCGATGAAGCGCTGGCGATCGGGCTGGCCAATCGCGTCGTTCCCAAGGGTGAAGCTCGCCAGGCAGCCGAGGAACTGGCGGCTCAACTGGCCGCGCTGCCGCAGCAGTGCTTGCGATCGGATCGACTGTCGGCGTTGCACCAGTGGGGGGTACCAGAACCAGCGGCGCTTGACGCCGAGTTCGCCAGCATGCACCGCGTCGCCGCCGAGGCCGTCGAGGGAGCCGGACGATTCGCCGCGGGCGCCGGGCGCCACGGTACGCCCGCGGGTCCCGACGGACGGTGAGGCTAGCGGATCAGCCCTGGTTCACGGTGTTACCCGAGCCCAGGTTGTTAACCTTGGGGCTACCGTCTTTGTAGGTGACGGTGTTATCCAGTCCCAGCACCGTGAGGTGGCTGCTGATCTTGTCGAAGGTGACCTTGTTGGTCGCGCCGGTGATGGTCACCGTTTCGCAGGTGCCGGTAACGGTCAGAGTGTTGTTGGAGCCGCCCACGTTCAGCGATTTGCCGTCGGCGCAGTCGAGTGTGGCCGTGGTCCCGAGCGACCCGTAATTGATCGTGTTTCCGATCTCGACTGAAGCGGTGGTGCTTGGGGCGCTGGACGCCGTGGTCGGCGCCGCCCCGCCGCTCGTCGTCGCGGTTGCGCTGCTCGTCGTTGCCGTCGTGGAACCTGCCGGAGGGTTGGCTGTCGAACTGCAGGCGGTCAGCCCGAAAACCGCTGCGACGGCAGGCGCCAGGGCGAGCGCGGCCAGTCCGGCCGAATGCTCAGTGATGCAGGCGCGCATTGTTTCTCGATTCCCTCGGGTTGGATGTGGCCAGCAAGACGGCTAGGAATACGCGATGCCTCAGCCGGGTACCTGCTGGAGCCGGTTGGTCATCCCCAGTTCACGGCCGCGGTCCCAGACGAACGGCGCACCGCTGTGGTAGAACACCGTCTGGTCCCAGCCGTACACGGTGATGTCGTGCGTGACCCCGTCGGCGACGATGGTGTTCGACGAGCCCATTACCGTGACCGCCCAGCAGTTTCCCATCGCGTTAACGGTGTTCCCCGTGCCATTGACTATCAGGGTGGCATCGTTGCAGTCCAGCGTTTGCTCGATTCCGTAGCCGGTGATGTGAGTGTCGCCGTTCTTGGCGTGCGCGGCCGGTGCCGGAGCGGCCGGTGTGGCAGTGATGGTGATGACACAGGTGGCAAGCGACCCGGCGATGGTTGTCCAATTCACTGCGGGCCCCCTTGAAGACGGGTAAATCTAGCTGGACCGAGCCTTGAATAAGACTACGTGCATCGACCTGCTCAACGGGAGGGTAATTACGCATTTGTGCAGCCGCACGCCAGAGTTAGTTTTGCGACCCGGTCAACTAGAGTCATTAGTTAATCGTTAAGTCGACCGAGAAGCGCGGGTGACCGAACCCGGTCATCGCAATTGAAGGGCGATCACCATGGCAGCTCAGCCGGAACCGCCTCCAGCGGGTGGTCGCCAGCGCGCTCCCAGATCCGGCGCGCGTCCGGCCAAGTTGAGCCGCGGCGGCATCGTCGAAGGCGCATTGGGGTTTCTGGACCGGGAGGGCTGGGATTCGCTGACCATCAATGCGCTGGCGATGCAGCTCGGAACCAAGGGACCGTCGCTGTACAACCACGTCAACAGCCTCGAAGACCTGCGTCGGGCGGTACGAATCCGGGTCATCGACGACATCATCACGATGCTGAACAGGGTCGGTGAGGGTCGCGCCCGCGATGACGCGGTGCTGGTCATGGCTGGTGCCTACCGCAGCTATGCGCATCACCACCCCGGCCGGTACTCGGCGTTCACCCGGATGCCACTGGGTGGCGATGACCCCGAGTACACCGCCGCGACCAGGGGTGCGGCCGCACCGGTGATCGCCGTCCTGGGCTCTTACGGTCTCGACGGTGACGAGGCCTTCCACGCGGCGCTCGAGTTCTGGTCGGCGCTGCATGGCTTCGTGTTGCTGGAGATGACCGGCGTGATGGATGACATCGACACTGACGCGGTGTTCTCCGACATGGTGCTGCGGCTGTCGGCCGGCTTGGACAGGCGCACCGCACCGGATAGTGCCAACTTGAATTAGGGGCGGGGCCCGAGCATCAGGCGCCGCTTTGACCTGCCAGACCGGTGCCGGGTATTGTTATTCCTCGTGCCTGGCGGCTTACGGCGCCTGACGTAAGGAAGTGGATGCCGGGCTAATTCGCATGTCCCCGACGCAACGGAGAAAATCCGGCGCTGAGCGCATGCGACACACCTGGCCGCGGGGTATAGCGGCGGGGCATAACTGCAGTACAGAGACTTGTAATACTTAGCCAGATCGTAAACAGCAACACAGAAAGCCGGTAGATGCCAACCATCCAGCAGCTGGTCCGCAAGGGTCGTCGGGACAAGATCGCAAAGGTCAAGACCGCGGCTCTGAAGGGCAGCCCGCAGCGCCGTGGCGTATGCACCCGCGTGTACACCACCACTCCGAAGAAGCCGAACTCGGCGCTTCGGAAGGTTGCTCGCGTGAAGCTGACGAGCCAGGTCGAGGTCACCGCCTACATCCCCGGTGAGGGCCACAACCTGCAGGAGCACTCGATGGTGCTGGTGCGTGGTGGCCGAGTGAAGGACCTGCCCGGTGTGCGGTACAAGATCATCCGCGGGTCGCTCGACACCCAGGGTGTCAAGAACCGCAAGCAGGCTCGCAGCCGTTACGGCGCCAAGAAGGAGAAGAGCTAATGCCGCGCAAGGGACCCGCGCCCAAGCGTCCGTTGGTCAACGACCCGGTCTACGGGTCGCAGCTGGTCACCCAGCTGGTGAACAAGGTTTTGATGGCGGGGAAGAAATCTCTGGCCGAGCGCATTGTATATGCAGCGCTTGAACAGGCCCGCGACAAGACCGGCACCGACCCGGTGATCACGCTCAAGCGGGCACTGGACAACGTGAAGCCTGCGCTGGAGGTCCGCAGCCGCCGCGTGGGTGGCGCGACCTACCAGGTGCCCGTCGAGGTGCGCCCGGAACGGTCCACCACGCTGGCGCTGCGCTGGCTGGTCAGCTTCTCGCGGCAACGCCGGGAGAAGACGATGACCGAGCGCCTGGCGAACGAGATCCTGGATGCCAGCAATGGCCTCGGGGCTGCCGTCAAGCGGCGCGAGGACACGCACAAGATGGCTGAGGCTAACCGTGCCTTTGCACATTATCGCTGGTAGATGGGGACGCAACGTTCCCGGAGTCGCGCATTGGGCGACAGCAGCGTGAGCCTGGGCGTAAAACCGACAGCGAACTAACTTAGCAATCGAAAGAGTGGGAAGACTTCTGTGGCACAGAAGGACGTGCTGACTGACCTGACCAAGGTCCGCAACATCGGCATCATGGCGCACATCGATGCCGGCAAGACCACGACCACCGAGCGCATCCTCTACTACACCGGCATCAGCTACAAGATCGGTGAGGTGCACGACGGGGCCGCCACCATGGACTGGATGGAGCAGGAACAGGAGCGGGGCATCACCATCACCTCCGCGGCTACCACCTGCTTCTGGAACGACAACCAGATCAACATCATCGACACCCCGGGCCACGTGGACTTCACCGTCGAGGTGGAGCGCAGCCTCCGCGTCCTCGATGGCGCCGTCGCCGTCTTCGACGGCAAGGAAGGCGTCGAGCCACAGTCCGAGCAGGTTTGGCGGCAGGCCGACAAGTACGACGTCCCGCGCATCTGCTTCGTCAACAAGATGGACAAGATCGGCGCCGACTTCTATTTCTCGGTGCGCACGATGGAGGAGCGCCTCGGCGCCAATGTCATCCCGATCCAGCTGCCAGTCGGCTCTGAGGGTGAGTTCGAGGGTGTCATCGACCTGGTCGAGATGAACGCCAAGGTGTGGCGCGGCGAAACGCAGCTCGGCGAGACCTACGAGACCATCGACATTCCGGCCGAACTTCAGGAGAAGGCCGACGAGTATCGCACCAAGCTGCTCGAAGCGGTCGCCGAGACCGACGAGTCGCTGCTGGAGAAGTACTTCGGTGGCGAGGCACTGTCGGTCGAGGAGGTAAAGGGCGCGCTGCGCAAGCTGACCGTCAATTCCGAGGCATACCTGGTGTTGTGCGGTAGTGCGTTCAAGAACAAAGGCGTACAGCCCATGCTCGACGCCGTGATCGACTACCTGCCTTCACCTCTGGATGTTCCGCCTGCCGTGGGCCACGCCCCCAACAAGGAGGACGTGGAGGTCATCCGCAAGCCCTCGACGGACGAGCCGTTCTCAGCCCTGGCGTTCAAGGTCGCCACGCACCCGTTCTTCGGCAAGCTCACGTACGTGCGGGTGTATTCGGGCAAGGTCGATTCAGGGTCAGCGGTCATCAACTCGACCAAGGGCAAGAAGGAGCGGCTGGGCAAGCTGTTCCAGATGCACGCCAACAAAGAAAACCCAGTCGAGACGGCCAGTGCCGGCCACATCTACGCGGTGATCGGGCTGAAGGACACCACGACGGGTGACACCCTGTGCGACCCGAACCACCAGGTCGTGCTGGAGTCGATGACCTTCCCCGATCCGGTGATCGAGGTGGCCATCGAGCCCAAGACCAAGAGCGACCAGGAGAAGCTGAGCCTGTCGATCCAGAAGCTCGCCGAAGAGGATCCGACCTTCAAGGTGCACCAGGACAACGAGACCGGCCAGACCGTGATCGGCGGCATGGGCGAGCTGCACCTGGACATCCTGGTAGACCGCATGCGGCGCGAGTTCAAGGTCGAGGCCAATGTCGGTAAGCCGCAGGTGGCCTACAAGGAGACCATCAAGCGCAAGGTCGACAAGGTCGAGTTCACGCACAAGAAGCAGACGGGCGGCTCCGGCCAGTTCGCGAAGGTGCTCATTTCCATCGAGCCGTTCACCGGCGAAGACGGTGCGACCTACGAGTTCGAGAACAAGGTCACCGGCGGACGCATCCCGCGCGAATACATCCCGTCGGTGGATGCCGGCGCGCAGGACGCCATGCAGTACGGCATCTTGGCGGGCTACCCGCTGGTCAACCTGAAGGTCACTTTGCTCGACGGTTCCTACCACGAGGTCGACTCGTCGGAAATGGCATTCAAGATCGCCGGTTCACAAGTGCTGAAAAAGGCTGCGGCGCAAGCACAGCCAGTCATCTTGGAACCGATCATGGCCGTCGAGGTCACCACACCCGAGGACTACATGGGCGACGTGATCGGCGACCTGAACTCCCGCCGTGGCCAGATCCAGGCTATGGAGGAGCGGTCAGGTGCGCGCATCGTTCGCGCACATGTGCCGCTGTCAGAGATGTTCGGCTACGTCGGCGACCTGCGGTCGAAGACGCAAGGCCGAGCGAACTACTCCATGGTGTTCGACTCGTACGCCGAAGTACCGGCGACCGTGTCGAAGGAGATCATCGCGAAGGCGACGGGCGAGTGAGCGTCAGCTCACGAGTGAGGAGCCGAGCAATGCACGTAGCGAAGGCGACGGGCGAGTGAGCGTCAGCTCACGAGTGAGGAGCCGAGCAATGCACGTAGCGAAGGCGACGGGCGAGTAAAAATCAGCTCGGAGTAACCTGGCCCGGTCAACACCGCGGCACAACTGAAAACATCAACACTGCTTTTCATAAGCACCAACAGTCCAGGAGGACACAGAAGTGGCGAAGGCGAAGTTCGAGCGGACGAAGCCGCACGTCAACATCGGGACCATCGGTCACGTTGACCACGGCAAGACCACGCTGACCGCGGCGATCACCAAGGTTCTGCATGACAAGTTCCCCAACCTGAACGAGTCGCGCGCCTTCGACCAGATCGATAACGCGCCCGAGGAGCGTCAGCGCGGTATCACCATCAACATCTCCCACGTGGAGTACCAGACGGAGAAGCGGCACTACGCTCACGTCGACGCCCCCGGCCACGCGGACTACATCAAGAACATGATCACCGGTGCCGCCCAGATGGACGGCGCAATCCTGGTGGTGGCCGCAACCGACGGCCCGATGCCGCAGACCCGTGAGCACGTGCTGCTCGCCCGTCAGGTCGGCGTGCCCTATATCCTGGTCGCGCTGAACAAGGCCGACGCTGTGGACGACGAGGAGCTGCTCGAGCTCGTTGAGCTGGAGGTCCGTGAGCTGCTGGCGGCCCAGGAGTTCGATGAGGACGCGCCGGTCGTGCGGGTCTCGGCGCTGAAGGCACTCGAGGGCGACGAGAAGTGGGTCGAGTCCGTCGCCGAACTGATGAATGCGGTCGACGAGTCGATTCCGGACCCGGTCCGTGACACCGAGAAGCCGTTCCTGATGCCTGTCGAGGACGTCTTCACCATCACCGGGCGTGGCACAGTGGTCACCGGCCGTGTGGAGCGCGGTGTGGTCAACGTGAACGAGGAAGTCGAGATCGTCGGCATCAAGCCGACCAGCACCAAGACCACGGTCACCGGTGTGGAGATGTTCCGCAAGCTGCTCGATCAGGGCCAGGCCGGCGACAACGTCGGTCTGCTGCTGCGTGGCATCAAGCGGGAGGACGTCGAGCGCGGCCAGGTCGTCGTCAAGCCCGGCACCACCACGCCGCACACTGAGTTCGAGGGCCAGGTCTACATTCTGTCCAAGGACGAGGGCGGCCGGCACACGCCGTTCTTCAACAACTACCGTCCGCAGTTCTACTTCCGCACTACCGACGTGACCGGTGTGGTGACGCTGCCGGAGGGCACCGAGATGGTGATGCCCGGTGACAACACCAACATCTCGGTGAAGCTGATTCAGCCCATCGCCATGGAGGATGGTCTGCGCTTCGCGATCCGCGAAGGTGGCCGCACCGTCGGCGCCGGCCGGGTCGTCAAGATCGTCAAGTAGGTTTCTGGAACACGAAGCCCGGATTGCCGATTTTGGTGGTCCGGGCTTCGTGCTGTTTGGGTTAAATTCCGCGCCCCTGATCGGCAACGGCGCCAACGGCGGGTGCGCCACCGCTCTCTCGATGGCCAAGGCGGTAACGCCGCGTTGATCGGCACTGGCGGCCCCGGCCGCAACAGCAGGGCGCTCGCGACTGCGGGTGCCACTGGTGTGCACCGGAGGGACGCTGTCCGGCGCGCATGGCGCAGCCGGTGTGGTAGTGCGGTCAGGTCAGTGGGACCACCGTCCCATATTTGCTGCGTGCGGTTTTCACGACAGCCCGTCCGGCGCTAATCTGACACGAACCTTCCGGGCGAGGTGAGGAGCACACGTGTTAGCGCGCTATGTGAAAGCACAGTTAACGGTTTTGCTGTTCGGCGGTCTGGTCGGACCGATCTTTCTGGTCGTTTACTTCGCAATAGGGCAGGAAAGCCTGCTGTCGTGGATGTTCTATGTCGGTCTGCTCATCACCGTGGCCGACGTGCTGATCGCGCTCTGGTTGACCAACTACGGCGCGAAGTCGGCCGCCAAATCGGCTGAGCTTGAGCAATACGGGGTGCTGGCCCTCGCGCAGATCACCGGCCTCACCGAAACGGGGACTCGGATCAATGAGCAACCCCTGGTGAAGGTGAGCCTGCACATCTCCGGACCGGGGTTCGCGCCGTTCGACAGCCAAGACCGGGTAATCGCCAGTGTCACCCGGCTTGGCAACCTCACGGCGCGCAAACTCGTGGTTCTCGTGAACCCCACCACTCAGGAATACCAAATCGACTGGGAGCGGAGCGCCTTGGTTAACGGGCTGATGCCTGCCCAGTTCACTGTGGCTGAGGACAACAAGACCTACGATCTGAGTGGTCAGGCCGGCCCGCTGATGGAGATCCTGCAGCTCCTGAAGGCCAACAACATTCCGCTCAACCGCATGGTCGACATGAGGTCGAATCCAGCGCTGCGCGAGCAGGTTCAAGCGGTAGTCCGCCGCGCGGCCGGGCAACAGGCGCCGGCATCGGCTGCTCAACCGGCACCCGTCGTCACGCCCACGCGCCAGTCGATCGCCCAGCGACTCCAGGAGCTGGAGAACCTGCGGGCCAGCGGTGCGCTCACCGACGAGGAATACAACAGCCGCCGGACTCAGATCATCTCCGAGATCTGACGCCGAGGAGACGCAAAAGCCCCTGACACGCCGCGCAGTGAGGGGCTTATGCGTCTGTTCGGCGGAAGTTTGGGCGAGTTAGAACACGTTTCAGTTTCGCTGCTAGCCTGACTGCGTCTGTAACGGCGAAGAAGGGGATAGCTGGTGGCTGGACAGGCCGGATCATTGCTCGGACGCGTGGCGTTTGTTACCGGCGCCGCGCGCGCCCAGGGGCGGGCGCACGCGGTGCGGCTCGCCCGGGAAGGCGCCGACATCATCGCGCTGGATATCTGCGCGCCGGTGTCTGATTCCATCACCTACGCGCCCGCCACGCCGGAAGATCTGGCCGAGACCGTCCGCCTGGTCGAGGCCGAGGGCCGTAAGGTGCTGGCGCGCGAGGTGGACATCCGCGACGACGCCGCGCTGCGGCAATTGGTGGCCGACGGCATCGAACAGTTCGGCCGGCTGGACGTCGTGGTGGCCAACGCCGGAGTCTTGGGCTGGGGCCGGCTCTGGGAACTCACCGATGAGCAGTGGGACACCGTCATCGGGGTCAACCTGACGGGTACCTGGCGCACCCTGCGCGCCACGGTGCCCGCGATGATCGACGGCGGCAACGGCGGTTCCATCATCGTGGTCAGCTCGTCTGCGGGCCTGAAGGCGACGCCGGGCAACGGCCACTACTCGGCCAGCAAGCACGGACTCACCGGGCTGACCAATTCGTTGGCAATCGAGCTCGGCGAATACGGCATCCGCGTCAACTCCATTCACCCCTATTCGGTCGACACCCCGATGATCGAACCGGAGGCTATGATGGAGATCTTTGCCAAGCATCCCACTTTCGTACACAGCTTCCCGCCAATGCCTTTGCAATATAAAGGCTTCATGGCGGCCGACGAGGTGGCAGACGTCGTTCTTTGGCTCGCTGGCGATGGCTCCGGCACGGTGTCGGGCACGCAGATCCACGTAGACAAGGGTGCCTTGAAGTACTGAATCGCCATCGTGTAAGAACACCACGTGACCAGTAGCGCGCGCACACACCACAGCGACCACGGAATTGTGATCGTCGGCGGCGGCCTCGCCGCGGCCCGGACGGCCGAACAATTGCGCCGGTCGGAGTATTCGGGTCGCATCGCGATCGTCAGTGACGAGGTGCATCTGCCGTACGACCGGCCGCCGCTGTCCAAGGAGGTGTTGCGCAAGGAAGTCGACGACGTCGCCCTCAAACCGCGCGAGTTCTATGACGAAAACGACATCACACTGCGACTGGGTTCGGCCGCCACCGGCCTCGACACCGCGGCCCAGACGATAACCCTCGCTGACGGGACCGTGCTCGGCTACGACGAACTGGTCATCGCGACCGGTCTGGTGCCGCGACGCATTGCGGCGTTCCCGGAACTCGAGGGCATCCGGGTGCTGCGCTCGTTCGACGAGAGCATGGCGCTGCGCCAGCACGCATCCGACGCGCAGCGCGCAGTGGTCATCGGCGCCGGCTTCATCGGCTGCGAGGTGGCGGCCAGCCTGCGCAGCCTGGGAGTAGACGTGGTGCTGGTCGAGCCGCTACCGACCCCGCTGGCGGCAGTGCTCGGCGAACGGATCGGCGGGCTGGTGGCACGGTTACATCGCGGCGAAGGCGTTGATGTGCGCACCGGTGTCAGCGTGGTAGAGGTACGCGGTGTGGGTCACGTCGACTCGGTGGTGCTGAGCGACGGTACTGAGTTGACGGCCGACCTGGTGGTCGTCGGGATCGGTTCGCGGCCGGCAACGGAGTGGCTGGAGGGCAGCGGTGTCGAGGTCGACAACGGCGTGATCTGCGACGAAGCGGGCCGTACCAGCGCGCCTAATGTGTGGGCGCTCGGCGACGTCGCCTCCTGGCGCGATCCGACCGGACACCAAGCGCGCGTTGAGCATTGGAGCAACGTCGCCGACCAGGCCCGGGTCGTAATACCCGCGATGCTCGGGCAAGAAGTGCCGTCGGTCGTGGTCGTCCCCTACTTCTGGAGCGACCAATATGACGTCAAGATCCAATGTTTGGGGGAGCCGGAAGCCACCGACGTCGTGCACCTGATCGAGGACGACGGGCGTAAGTTTCTGGCGTACTACGAGCGGGACGGGGCGATGGTCGGGGTAGTCGGCGGCGGGATGCCCGGCAAGGTCATGAAGGTGCGCGCCAAGATCGCCGCCGCCACACCCATCGCCGAAGTGCTGAACCCGGCCTAGAACTCGCCCAAGTAGAAGCGCGCGCCCTGGTCGTCGGTGCACTCGGCGCTCACTCCGTACGGCTGGCGGGCCGGCTCGGCCAGCACTGTGCCGCCCGCTTCGCGGACCCGCGCGACGGCCGCGTCGATGTCTGACACGGTCCACATCGGCACCGTGGCCGGATTTTCGCTGCCTCCGGCCGCCCCGGCCATTGGATGTGTTCCACCACCTGCCAGCCGTCGGCCACCCGGCCGGGCTCGAAAGTCCAGCCCAGCACCCGCGCGTAGAAGTCGCGGAAGGCGGCGGAATCCGCCACCTCGTAGGTGACGTAGGACAACTCGCCGGGTCCAGATCCGTTGAGCTCCGGGCGCGTTTCTCCGGCCGGTGGCTCATACACCGCGAACGCCGCACCCTGCGGGTCGGTGGCGTCGACCAGGACGCCGTAGTCGGTATGGCGGATTTCGCCGGGGACACCACCGGACTCGGCTATCGCAGCGCGGGCGGCCTGCGCGTCGTCGACGGCGTAGCAGCAGAACAGGGTGGGCGGTCCCACGACCGCCGAAATACCGGTCGGCAGTTCGGTATTCGTCACCCGATGCGACGCGTGGTCGTATGCCCAGCCCAGGACGTGCCCATAGAAGGCGGCCGCGCGGTCGGCATCCGGGGTCCAGACCGAGATGTATCCGATATCGCCGCGCCGGATGCCGGCAACTGGCACGGCCACCGGACCGCTGAGCATCCAGCGGTGGCCGAACGGATCGATGATGGTTGCGTTGCGCATTCCGTAGTTCTCGTCGATCTCGCGCTCGACGGTCGCGCCCTGTTGCCGCGCCCGTTGCAGGGCCGCATCGGTGTCGGTGACGTGCAGCATCAGGCTGACCGAGACCGCACCGCGGCGCGGGGGCTTTCAGTCCGAGTTCGCGATGTTCGTCGGCCAGGTACAGGACACCGTCGGCGATCGCGATTTCCGCGTGCCCAATTCGGCCGTCGTCCGTCATGATTGGGTCGCCGACGACGACGGCGTCGAACGCGCCGGTGTACCAATCGATGGCCGCACGCGCATCAGCCACGCTCAGGTAGGGCACCGCCGCGGGTCGCGGGGCCTCGCTTGTTGCGGATGGTGCGGCGGTCGGCTCGACCAATTCGGAAATGGCCGCAGTGGTGCCGCTCATAACAACTCCTTCCGGCAAGGACAATGCGGATTCCAGTCGCTCGCGCAGTCGCGCGGCGAACGTCGAATCGGGTTGCACCGGAGGATCATCGGCGTTCAGCACGTAAAGTGGATCGCTTAGATCCCGATTGTCGCGCTGAGTCATGACGTGCCTCCTTCCGGATACTGCTGTTTGAAGGCCCGGCGGGCCCGGACCAGTAGTGCCTCGGTGGCGTGCACGGTGCGCCCGATCAGCTCGGCGCATTCACCGACCGTGCAGTCGTCCATGTAGCGCAGCACCAGCACCGTGCGGTGCTGCTCGGCCAGCCGGGCCAGCACGGTTTCGGCGACCATGCGATCCAGCTCGGCGTCCCAGTCGTCGGCCACCCCTACCGCTTCGGGGACCGCTTCCGGCAGGTCGGCGACCGGAACGGTGAACCGGTCGCGGCGTCGTCGATAGTGGTCAGCCAGCTTGTGCCGTGCCACCCCGAGCAACCACGGGACCGCGATCGGCGGCGGATCGCTCTTGCGCGCCGCGTCCATCGCGGCCAGGAAGGTCTCCGACGTCAGGTCCTCGGCCGTGCCACGATCGCCACAGCGCCGGACGAAGTACCCGTACACCACCGGCAGGGCCTCGTCGTACAGCGCCAGCAGCGCATGTCGAGCGTCGGATTGGCGGTTCGCTTCGGCGCTCACACCTTTATCGTCGCCGCGGCGGGGTGAAATCCAACGGGGTGGCTACGATTATTTTTGGCAATCGTGCCTTGGTCGGGCCTATTGCCAGTTCACGGGTGGGCCGTGCGGGTGGCAATCGCCCAATATCTGCAGCGTGCCACCAGGCCAACTGCGAGCACGCACCAGAAACCTGATCGGAGCACCCGGCCCGTCGCGCGCCGGCTCGAGGGTGAGATGTGCAAACGGTCGCCGCGCGTCGGCTTGTGCGCCCAGTGCGTCGACCCCGTCGAGAATCTCCTCGCGTTCGTCGACGGACAGGTACTGCCAGGTGATCGAATGCCACAGCACGGTCAGCGCGCCGTCCTGCAGAGTCAGGCCGGCCACCGCGTCGGCGGCCCGAAGGCGATCTAAGCGCGCTGGAACCTTCCGCGCGACAGTGATGGCGCCGCGCAGCCTGTCCAGCCGCGTGCTCTGGTCGGGCCAGACGTAACTCAACACGGCCATTTCTCCGTCGGCCCCGATGACGTCGATGGGCGCGATGTCGTAGCCGTGCCGTTCAACGATCCGCAGCGCACCCGGTGGCGGCAGCGCGCCGCGCCACGCGTCGTCGATGGTCACTGGCGAGTCGGTGGGTCCCCACTGACTGTCGGCAAAACGGTAGCGGTAGTGGTCTGCCCGCAGGTTCAGCCCGGCACTCGAGCCGATCTCGAAAAGCCTTACCGGCAAATCGAATTCAAGATTGATGCGCAACAACCCGCCGATCAGTGCGGCAGATCGGCCCACCTCGTTGGTCTGCGGTGGTTGATCCAGGGCTGCCCGCAGCGGGCCGGAATGGTTGGCCGCGGCCAACACGATACCGGGCCAGGCGCTCTCGGCATTCCAGGCGCCGCCGGTACTGGGATACCAGCGGCGCAACGCCGCTGCCCGGCCATCGAGCACCAACCGGTGCAGGCCGCCGAGCAGTCGAAGTGGCACCGCGTGACCTGCCGAAACATCCTCGTGACCGGACAAAATCGTTGCGAAGACGCCGCCCGCTTCCACGTCTTTGGCGACGAGTTCAAACAGCTCGTGATACATCGGGGAGCCGGAGGAGGCGCAGAACCGCCCCTGGGAACGCAGGGTGCGCAGCAGGTGCTCAACAGCGGGCTTGGCATTCATGCGTCTAAGTGGTCAAGCCCGGCGCCGACGACGTCGAACGCGTTCCCGAGTGCTGTCGGCAATGTGACGCATTCGTCGCTCAGCCAGTGCTCATAGGCCGACAGTGCGACTCCCAACATTGTCCAGCCGACGGTCTGAGGCAGCAGGTCGGTCGTCTTGACGCACAACCGTTGGGCCACGAAGCCGGCCATCACCTCCCGCCAGCCGGCATACATCGTCATCGAATAGTCCTGCAGCTCAGCGGATTGCAGGATGGCGCGCATCCGTTTGCGGTGCCGCGCGGTCTCACATTCGTCGAACGTGTTGAACGCCAGCAGCGCCGCGCGAAGGGCTTCGCCCAACCGGACGTGTGGGCCGACATTGTCGAGCAGATCCTGCAGGTGTGCGAGGTGGTTGTCGAAATCGCCCCAGAGGATCGCGTTTTTGGACGCGTAATAGCGGAACAGTGTGCGGCGCGCGATGCCGGCCGCGTGCGCGACATCGTCGACGCTCACGTCCGCGAACCCCCGGGCAGTGAACAGCTCGATGGCGACGTCGGTGATGTGCTCCGGCGTCGTCGAACGGCGCCGGCCCGCCCGCGACTGTGGCAAAATCAGACCTGCCCTTCCATTGCGGCACTCGATGCCATATTGTGGCCAGAACGATTCACTATTGTCGAGTCCTAACGAGAGGCAGATCAGATGGACCACGAGACCGAGACTGACACCGAGCTTGTCACCGAAATCCTGGTGGAAGAAGTGTCCATCGACGGTATGTGTGGGGTCTACTGACCGTGCCTGCCCCCGCGCAGGCTCGTCCGGCTGACAACAGCCTGTTCGACCCCGATCGCGGCTGGCGGTTGCACCCACAGGTAGCGGTTCGGCCGGAGCCGTTCGGCGCGCTGCTCTACCACTTCGGTACCCGCAAGCTGTCGTTTCTGAAGAACCGCACCATCCTCGCGGTGGTGCGGTCGCTGGCTGACCATCCCGATATTCGGTCCGCGTGCCACGCCGCGGGGATCGACGACGCCGGGCAGGGTCCGTACCTGCACGCGCTGGGTGTGCTGGCCGACTCCAACATGCTGGTGCCACAGGAGGCTCATCAATGACTGCGTCAGTCACAAGCAGGGTCCCAGCTCTTATCGAGCAATTCGAACAGGGCTTGGATGCGCCCATCTGCCTCACCTGGGAGCTCACCTACGCGTGCAACCTCGCGTGTGTGCACTGCCTGTCGTCGTCAGGCAAACGCGATCCGCGCGAATTATCCACGCGCCAGTGCAAGGACATCATCGATGAGCTCGAGCGCATGCAGGTGTTCTACGTGAACATCGGTGGTGGGGAACCCACGGTGCGCCCGGACTTTTGGGAGCTGGTCGATTACGCCACCGCGCACCATGTCGGCGTGAAGTTCTCCACCAACGGGGTTCGGATCACCCCCGAGGTGGCCGCGCGGCTGGCGGCCAGCGACTACGTGGACGTCCAGATTTCGCTGGACGGCGCGACCGCGGAAGTCAACGACGCTGTTCGCGGTGTCGGGTCATTCGATATGGCGGTGCGGGCGCTGGAAAACCTGGCTGAGGCGGGCTTCTCCGATGCCAAGATCTCGGTTGTGGTCACCCGACACAACGTCGACCAGCTCGACGAATTCGCCGAACTGGCAAACCGTTACGGTGCCACACTGCGGATCACCCGGCTGCGGCCCTCGGGGCGGGGCGCAGACGTCTGGGAAGACTTGCACCCCACCGCCGACCAACAGGTCCAGCTCTACGACTGGCTGGTCGCCAAAGGCGAGCGGGTGCTCACCGGCGACTCGTTCTTCCATCTGGCGCCGCTCGGTCAGCCCGGTGCTTTGGCCGGCCTGAACATGTGCGGAGCCGGCCGCGTGGTGTGCCTGATCGACCCCGTCGGCGACGTCTACGCGTGCCCGTTCGCCATCCACGACCGCTTCTTGGCGGGAAACGTGTTGACGGACAACGGTTTTGGGGCTGGATTCTCCAACGTCTGGAAGAACGCCCCGCTGTTCCGGGAGCTGCGCGAACCGCAATCCGCGGGCGCCTGTGGCAGCTGTGGGCACTACGACAGCTGCCGTGGCGGGTGCATGGCGGCGAAATTCTTCACCGGCCTGCCACTGGACGGGCCGGACCCCGAGTGCGTCCAAGGGCACAGTGTCTCGGCGCTGGCCGGCGAACGCGAAACCCCACGGGCCCGGGCCGACCACTCTCGTGGGCAGCAGGTCCGCCAACCAGTGCCACTGACACTGTCCCTAAGACCGCCTGCGGTGCCGCCGCTCCGACTGTGCAGCGAAAGCCCCGTGTAGTCGTGGCGGACGAGTGGTTTGAAACGGTCGCCATCGCACAGCAACGTGCAAAGCGGCGGCTTCCGAAATCGGTTTATTCGTCGTTGATTTCGGCTAGTGAAAAGGGAATCACGGTCGCCGACAACGTCGAAGCGTTTGGTGAGCTCGGCTTTGCGCCCCATGTCATCGGCGCGCAGGAGAAGCGCGATTTGTCGACCACTGTTATGGGGCAGGAGATTTCGCTGCCAGTCGTCATCTCGCCAACTGGTGTCCAAGCGGTCGATCCGGACGGTGAAGTCGCTGTCGCACGGGCCGCCGCGTCCCGCGGAACGGCAATGGGACTGTCTTCATTCGCCAGCAAGCCAATCGAAGAGGTCATCGCCGCCAATCCCAAGGTTTTCTTCCAGGTGTACTGGCTCGGCGGACGCGACGCGATCGCTCAGCGCGTCGAGCGGGCGCGGCAGGCCGGCGCGGCCGGTTTGATCGTCACCACCGACTGGACGTTCTCGCATGGGCGGGACTGGGGCAGCCCCAAGATCCCCGAGGAGATGAACCTCCGGACCATCCTGCGGCTTTCTCCGGAGGCGATCACCAAGCCGCGGTGGCTGTGGAAGTTCGGCAAAACGCTGCGGGCGCCAGACCTGCGGGTGCCGAATCAGGGTCACCGGGGTGAGCCCGGACCCCCGTTCTTCGACGCCTACGGGGAGTGGATGGGCACACCGCCCCCGACCTGGGAAGACATCGCCTGGCTGCGTGAATTGTGGGGCGGACCGTTCATGCTCAAGGGCGTGATGCGGGTGGACGATGCCAAAAGGGCTGTGGATGCTGGGGTTTCGGCGATATCGGTGTCCAACCACGGCGGCAACAACCTGGACGGCACGCCCGCTTCGATCCGTGCCCTGCCGGCGGTGGCGGCGGCTGTCGGTGACCAGGTCGAGGTGTTGCTGGACGGCGGCATCCGGCGCGGCAGCGATGTCGTCAAGGCTGTGGCGCTGGGCGCGCGCGCGGTAATGATCGGCCGTGCTTACTTGTGGGGCCTCGCCGCGTCCGGTCAACTCGGCGTGGAAAATGTGCTCGACATCTTGCGCGGAGGTATCGACTCCGCGCTCATGGGGCTTGGGCACGCGTCGGTCCACGACCTCAGCCCGAACGACATCCTCGTTCCAGCCGGTTTCGCCCGGGCGATCGGCGTACCCCCTACCCAGGATGGCTAGCCGAGATTTGAGCCAGATTTATGCAAATTTAGGTCAAGTTTAAGTACTTTCCCTAGATCGCCGTCTCCGCATGAATTGGCAACCATGACCTGGCGTTTGCGATAATTGTTGGTACGTGCGTGGCAACCGTGACGGACGAGTATCGAAATTCGGCCGGTCGATGAACAGCCCAGAAAAAATTTTATTTTGGTGGCTCAACAATTGGTGCACACCAGGTGAATTCGTCCTACCATCACCGAGTGCCCCTACTCGGCGAATTGGGAACTGCGACGTCGAGTCAGTTATCAGGCATGTCGCCGTCGATAATGATCCCGCTGGGGTCGACCGAACAGCACGGTCCGCACCTGCCGCTAGATACCGACACCAGGATCGCGAGCGCAGTGGCCCACGGGGCTGAGGCCGGTTTGAGGGCCCGCTTCGACCGGGAGTGGCTCGACCAGGAGTGGCTCGACCAGGAGTGGTTAGTGGCACCGGCGATCGCCTACGGGGCCAGCGGCGAGCACCAAAGCTTCGCCGGAACGATCTCCATCGGCACCGAGGCCCTGACGACGCTGTTGGTGGAGTACGGCAGGTCGGCTGCCTGCTGGGCCCAGCGACTGGTCTTCATCAACGGCCACGGCGGCAACATCGGCGCGTTGAAGAACGCGGCGGCCACGCTTCTCGCCGAAGGTCGTGATGTCGGATGGTGCCCATGCGCCATGGCCGGCGGCGACGCCCACGCCGGCCACACCGAAACATCCGTGTTGCTGCATATTTCGCCGGCGGATGTGCGGAGTGACCGGTGGCTCGCCGGTAACGGTGCACCATTGCCCGAGTTGCTCCCGTCGATGCGCCGAGGGGGAGTCGCGGCCGTCAGCCCGGTTGGCGTGCTGGGCGACCCGACCACCGCGACTGCGTCCGAGGGGAAGCGCATCTTCGCGGAGATGGTCGACGGATGTGTGCGTCGCATCGCCCGTTGGTCGCCCGGTTCCGACGGGATGCTGATATGAGTCAGACTCGGCTTCCGGACGGGTTCGCGGTCCAGGTTGATCGTCGCGTGCGGGTGCTCGGCGACGGCTCCGCCCTGCTCGGTGGTTCGCCGACCCGTCTGCTGAAGCTGGCACCCGCAGCCCAGAACATGCTGTCCGATGGCCGGCTGAAGGTTCGCGACGAGCTCAGCGCCCAACTGGCCCGCACCCTGCTGGACGCCACGGTGGCACATCCCCGGCCCGCCGGGGGCCCCTCGCACCGTGACGTGACGGTGGTAATTCCGGTGCGGAACAACGCTTCTGGTGTGCGACGTCTGGTGAGCGCATTACGCGGTCTGCGCGTCATCGTCGTGGACGACGGCTCATCGCCGCCGATCGAGCCGGACGACTTCGTGGGAGCGCACTGCGATATCGAGGTGCTGCGCCATTTCCGCAGCAAGGGCCCGGCTGCGGCACGCAACACCGGGCTGTCTGCCTGCACCACCGAGTTCGTCGCGTTTTTGGATTCCGATGTTGCGCCGCGCCGCGGCTGGTTGGAAGCCCTGCTCGGTCACTTCTGCGATCCCACCGTTGCTCTGGTCGCCCCGCGCATCATCGGCCTGGCACACAGCGAGAATGTGGTAGCGCGATATGAGGCGATGCACTCGTCACTGGACCTCGGGCAGCGTGAAGCGCCGGTGCTACCGCACAGCACCGTGTCCTACGTTCCCAGCGCGGCGATCATCTGCCGCCGTTCCGCCATTCGTGACGTCGGCGGCTTCGATGAGACCATGCACTCGGGCGAGGACGTCGACTTGTGCTGGCGGCTCATCGAGACAGGGGCTCGGCTGCGTTATGAGCCAATTGCGCTGGTCGCCCACGATCACCGCACCGGACTAAGGGATTGGCTGGCGCGCAAGGCATTTTATGGCGGCTCGGCGGCTCCGCTGTCTGTGCGACACCCGGACAAGACCGCCCCGGTGGTGATCAGCGGCTGGGCGCTGACGGCCTGGATCCTGATGGCGCTCGGCACGAGCCTTAGTCAGCTGGCCTCGATCGTGGTCGCGGTCCTGACCGGTCACAGGATCGCCAGAGCGATGCGCAGCGCCGAGACTTCCCTCTCGGACGTCGTGGCGATCGCAAGCCGCGGTCTATGGTCGGCGGCGCTGCAACTGGCGTCGGCCCTGTGTCGGCACTACTGGCCCCTGGCGTTGCTCGCGGCCATCGTGTCGAGGCACTTTAGGAGGATTGTCCTGGTCGCCGCCGTCATGGACGGCGTGGTGGACTGGCTTGGGCGCAGGGATGCCAGGGCTGACGACGCCGAACCGATCGGGCTGTTGACCTACCTGTTGCTCAAGCGTGTCGATGACCTGGCCTACGGCTTGGGGCTGTGGCGGGGGGTCGTGCGCGAACGCAACCTTCGTGCGCTCAAACCGCAAATCCGAACTTAGTCGCCTTGACTCGCGCGGTTGGAGCGCACTCTGATGTGCTGATCGTCGGCGCCGGCAGTGCTGGATCAGTTGTTGCCGAACGTCTTTCCGCCGATTCCGGCTGCAGCGTGACCGTCCTCGAGGCGGGTCCGTCACTTGGCGATCCTGGATTGCTGGCGCGGACCAGCAATGGGTTGCAACTGCCGATCGGGGCCGGCAGTCCACTCGTCCAGCGTTATCAGACCCGGCTCACCGACCGACCCGTGCGCGAGCTGCCGATCGTGCGCGGGTCGACGGTCGGCGGTTCCGGTGCGGTCAACGGCGGCTACTTCTGCCGCGGGTTACGGGGCGATTTCGATCGCGCCGCGATCCCGGGCTGGGCATGGCAGGACGTGCTCGACCATTTCCGCACTATCGAGACTGATCTGGATTTCGGCGGTGTCGCGCATGGGGATGGCGGCCCGATCCTGGTTCGTCGAACTCGCGAAATGACTGGCACCACCGAACGTTTCCTGGATTCTGCGGGGCGCGCCGGAGTTCCCTGGATAGCAGATCTGAATGATTCGGGGCCAGAGTTGATTTCGGGAGTGGGTGCCGTTCCGCTCAATATCGTCGACGGTGTGCGTACCGGATCGGGCGCAGGGTTCCTGATTCCGGCTCTGGAGCGCTCGAACCTGTCATTGTTGGCGCGGACACGGGCGTTGCGCTTGTGTTTCTCCGGCACCGGCGTAGTGGGTGTCGACGCGATCGGACCACAAGGCCTGATCACCATTAGGGCTGATCGAATCGTGCTGTGCGCCGGCGCCATTCAATCCGCACATCTTCTGATGCTATCCGGAGTCGGGGACGAAGCCGTGTTGCGGGCCGCCGGTGTACCGGTGGTGGCGCCGCTCCCGGTCGGAATGTCGTGCATCGACCACCCGGAATGGGTATTGCCTACGACGTGGACCGTGGCTAGCGGCCGACCTGTGCTGGAGGTTGTGCTCACTACCGTTGATGGGATCGAGATCAGGCCGTACACAGGAGGTTTCGTTGCGATGACCGGCGACGGCACGGCGGGACATCCCGACTGGCCACATATCGGGGTGGCGCTTATGCGCCCGCGGGCGCGCGGGCGAATCACTCTAGTCTCGCCGGATCCCGAGGTGGCACCGCGGATCGAGCACCGCTACGACAGTGAACCCGAAGATGTTGCGGCGCTGCGTAAGGGCAGTGAGTTTGCCCGTGAGCTAGCCAGTGCGGCAACGCATGTCGGAGAGCCGGTGTGGTCGACATCGCAACACCTTTGTGGCACAGCCCCGATGGGCACCGACGCCGATCCGCGGGCTGTTGTCGATCCTCGATGTCGGGTGCGTGGCCTCGAGAACCTATGGGTGATCGACGGCTCTATCCTGCCGGTGATCCCCAGCCGGGGTCCGCACGCAACGATCGTGATGCTCGGGCACCGGGCCGCGGAATTCGTCGAGTGAATTCAGCTCAGCGATGGCGACCGGACTAGCACCGACGATCAGTCAACCCGGTGACGACCAACGTAGAGTCCAGGACTTGTCGCCCACTCTTCGGCAGACTCTGGTTGTCCCGACGTCTGGGGGGAATAAGCCGGCGTCCCCGGTCGCACCGCCGCTGCGGGCGCCGCCGCTGAGGCCGACGCCGCCCCTATCGGCGTCAGCGCCGAGGCTGGCGCCGCTGTCGCCGGAGCAACATCCGGCGTTGCCGCTTCCACCGTCGCCGCAGGTGCGCTGACGGGCGCCGGCGCCGCCTGCCCCGACGTCGCCGGAGCATAATCCTGCGTTGCCACCGGCAGAGGCGCCGCAGGTGTGCTTGTCGGCGCAGCCGTAACCGGCGTGCTGGGCGGTGCGAGCGTCGCCGGAATCACCGGTGCCGGCGACGCCGCCGTCGCCAGGTGTCCCGCAGGTACCGCGGGCGCCGAACTAACCGCCGCTGCCGCCGGCAAGCTTGATGCCGCTGAACCCGCCGGCGCCGCGGTACCGATCACCGACTGCCCCGCCGTCAGCGCCTGACTGGCAGGTGCGTCGGCACCGCTGAGCGCACCCTGCTGGATGATCTGCAGAGGTGACGCGTTCGCGGCTTCGGCCAGGGCGTACTGAGCTGCACCGCCGTTCATGAGCTGCACAAATTGCTCATGGAAATATGCCGCCTGGGCACTGAGTGCCTGGTAAGCCTGTGCGTGCGCGTCGAACAGCGCGGCAACGGTCGCCGAGACTTCGTCGGCACCTGCGGCTAGGACGCCTGAGGTCGGGCCGATCGCAGCTGAGTTGGCCGAGCTGATCGTGGAACCGATGTTAGCCAAGTCCGCCGCAGCCGCCGCCACATACTCGGGCACGGCGTTCACAAAAGACATTAAGGGTTCCCCCAAATTATTCGGCTGTCGCTCGCCCCCCAAGACTAGCCCTGCCTGAGCGGATCGTGGTTCGATTGCCGATTCTACCGGGGTGCCTCAGCCCAGCTCAACCATTTAGGCGAACACCTGTGAGCTGTCGTGAGTGCGGGCGATGATTCAGGCTGCCGGCGTGACCCATGTCGTGATCTCGGCGTGGACGACCTCGGCGCCGTTGCGGTCGGTCACCCGCACCCCAACGACCACGTCGGCGCCTTCGGTGATCTGCGAAAAGTCCGGCGGGTGCAGCCGGGCTTGCGCTCGCAGCGACGTGGTGGCCTTCGCGAGGTACTGCACGGTCATCGCCTTGGGGATCCAGCGGTGGCTGCCCGGCACCGTGGCCTCCATCAGCATTCCCATCGCCATCTCGGCGGCGTTGCAGGATGCGATCGCATGCACAGTGTGCAAGTGGTTGTGCACGAAAAGCCACTTGGGCACCTTGACCTCGGCCAGGCCGGGCTCCATCCGAACTACGTGAGGCAGGATCGAGGCGAAATATGGAACTCGCGCCATCGCCGCCACCGAGAACAGGCGGGTGCCACCCGGACGGCCGGAAAGGCTTTGCCATACCTTGTAGGTGCTGCTAGGACCGGCCATGACGGCAAACCTTACTGTCCGATGAGTAGGGTGATCGTGGACTGCCGGGGCCGCACGGAGCACCGCAGCTCACCAATGAGCCGAGATTTGGCTCGAGCCGTTAATTAGGGCATACTGTTCGGGTTGCCTTGCGCCAGGTTCACGCCTGGCCGGGCATACGACCAGCGCCCAAACGGGCGCGTCCGGTCCCATCCTTGCAGCGCGACGAATTCGGCCGCGGACAAGGCTGCGCGTGGGTGACACACCCGCGTGCGGGGCCGGTGGACCACGACAGGTAAACAGCGGCGCAGTATCCGGCGTGACGCTCGATCGGCCTTGAACGGGCCGATCGATTCGCGCGCTGGGAGGCACCAGGCCCGACACGGGCCTTAAGTGGAGTGAGGGTAGGAAAGCGTGGCGGGACAGAAGATCCGCATCAGGCTCAAGGCCTACGACCATGAGGCTATTGACGCATCGGCGCGCAAGATCGTCGAGACCGTCGTACGCACTGGTGCCAGCGTCGTAGGGCCGGTGCCGCTGCCGACCGAGAAAAACATCTATTGCGTCATCCGCTCGCCGCATAAGTACAAGGACTCGCGAGAGCACTTCGAAATGCGGACGCACAAGCGGCTGATCGACATCCTCGATCCGACGCCGAAGACCGTTGACGCGCTGATGCGCATCGATCTGCCGGCCAGCGTCGACGTCAACATCCAGTAGGAGATCCAGAGCAATGGCAAGACAGGGCATTCTGGGCACCAAGCTGGGCATGACGCAGGTGTTCGATGAGAACAACAAAGTAGTGCCTGTGACGGTGGTCAAGGCCGGGCCGAATGTGGTGACCCGCATCCGCACCCCGGAACAAGACGGGTACAGCGCTGTGCAGCTGGCCTATGGCGAGATCAGTCCCCGCAAGGTCAACAAGCCGGTGACCGGTCAGTACTCCGCCGCGGGCGTCAACCCACGCCGGTACATGGCCGAACTGCGTCTGGAGAATCCGGACGCAGCCGCTGAGTATGAGGTCGGCCAGGAGTTGACCGCGGAGATCTTCTCCGACGGCAGCTACGTCGACGTGACCGGTACGTCAAAGGGCAAGGGCTTCGCCGGCACCATGAAGCGGCACGGCTTCAAGGGTCAGGGCGCCAGCCACGGCGCCCAGGCGGTGCACCGTCGTCCGGGTTCGATCGGAGGCTGTGCCACTCCCGCGCGGGTGTTCAAGGGCACTCGAATGTCGGGCCGGATGGGCAGCGACCGGGTGACCGTCCAGAACCTGTTGGTGCACAAGGTCGATGCCGAGAACGGCGTGCTGTTGATCAAAGGTGCAGTGCCCGGCCGCACCGGTGGACTCGTGATGGTTCGTGGCGCGATCAAACGAGGTGAGAAGTAATGGCAGCCGAAAAGGCCGGGCAGGCCGAAGTAGAACACAAGAATCTGAAGATCGACGTCAAGACGCCGGACGGCAAGGTCGACGGCTCCATTGAGCTGCCGGTCGAGTTGTTCGATGCCCCGGCCAATATCGCCCTAATGCACCAGGTGGTCACCGCGCAGCGGGCGGCAGCCCGCCAGGGCACGCACTCGACCAAGACGCGTGGCGAGGTCAGCGGCGGTGGCCGCAAGCCGTATCGGCAGAAGGGGACTGGACGCGCCCGGCAGGGCTCGACGCGGGCCCCGCAGTTTGCCGGCGGCGGCGTCGTGCACGGACCCAAGCCGCGCGACTACAGCCAGCGCACGCCCAAGAAGATGATCGCCGCGGCGCTGCGCGGGGCGCTGTCCGACCGGGCACGCAACAGCCGCATCCACGCGGTCACCGAGCTGGTGGCGGGTCAGATTCCTTCCACTAAGAGCGCCCGAGAATTTCTGGGCACCATCACCGATCGCAAGCAGGTGTTGGTCGTCATCGGCCGCAGCGACGAGGCCGGTACAAAAAGCGTGCGCAACCTGCCGGGTGTGCATGTCCTGGCGCCCGACCAGCTCAACACATACGACGTGCTGCGCGCCGACGACGTGGTGTTCAGCGTTGAGGCGCTCAACGCCTATATCGCCGCCGGCACGGCTACCACCGAGGAGGTTTCGGCCTGATGGCGACCATCGCTGATCCCCGCGACATCATCCTGGCCCCGGTCATCTCGGAAAAGTCCTACAGCCTGCTCGATGACAATGTGTACACGTTCGTGGTGCGCCCCGACTCGAACAAGACGCAGATCAAGATCGCTGTCGAGAAGATCTTTTCCGTCAAGGTCGCGTCGGTGAACACCGCGAATCGGCAGGGTAAGCGCAAGCGCACCCGGGCCGGATTCGGTAAGCGCAAGAACACCAAGCGGGCCATCGTCACCTTGGCACCGGGCAGCAAGCCGATCGACCTGTTCGGCGCACCGGCCTAGCCGCGCGCGAGAGAAAGACCTGATTAGACATGGCAATTCGAAAATACAAGCCGACGACCCCCGGTCGCCGCGGCGCAAGTGTGTCCGACTTCGCCGAGATCACCCGTTCGGTGCCGGAGAAGTCTTTGGTGCGCCCGCTGCACGGTCATGGCGGGCGTAACGCGCACGGGCGGATCACCACCCGCCACAAGGGAGGCGGCCACAAGCGTGCCTACCGGGTGATCGACTTCCGCCGCAACGATAAAGACGGCGTCAACGCCAATGTTGCGCATATCGAGTACGACCCCAACCGCACTGCGAACATCGCGTTGCTGCACTTCCTCGACGGCGAGAAGCGCTACATCATTGCACCGCAAGGTCTCTCACAGGGCGATGTCGTGGAATCGGGCGCTAACGCCGATATCAAGCCGGGTAACAACCTACCGTTGCGCAATATCCCGGCCGGTACCTTGATCCACGCCGTGGAACTGCGTCCGGGCGGCGGCGCCAAGCTCGCGCGGTCGGCCGGGTCGAGCATTCAGTTGCTCGGCAAGGAGGCGACCTACGCGTCGTTGCGGATGCCCAGCGGTGAGATCCGCCGCGTCGACGTGCGCTGCCGCGCAACAGTGGGCGAGGTCGGGAACGCCGAGCAGGCAAACATCAACTGGGGTAAGGCCGGCCGGATGCGGTGGAAGGGCAAGCGCCCGTCGGTCCGTGGTGTCGTCATGAACCCGGTCGACCACCCGCACGGTGGTGGTGAAGGTAAGACCTCCGGTGGTCGTCACCCGGTCAGCCCGTGGGGCAAGCCCGAGGGCCGCACCCGCCATCCCAACAAAGCCAGTAACAAACTCATCGTCCGACGCCGGCGCACCGGCAAGAAGCACTCGCGCTAGGAAGTCGAGGAGTAACCATGCCACGTAGCCTGAAGAAGGGCCCGTTCGTCGATGACCACCTGGTCAAGAAAGTCGACGTTCAAAACGAGAAGAACAGCAAGCAGGTCATCAAGACCTGGTCGCGCCGGTCCACGATCATTCCGGACTTCATCGGCCACACCTTTGCGGTGCACGACGGACGCAAGCACGTCCCGGTGTTCGTCACCGAGTCGATGGTGGGCCACAAACTTGGTGAATTCGCGCCGACGCGAACCTTCAAGGGGCACATCAAGGACGACCGAAAGGCCAAGCGCCGATGAGCACCACCACCACCACGGAATATCCGTCGGCGGTCGCCGTAGCACGGTTCGTGCGGGTGTCGCCGACAAAAGCGCGCAGGGTCATTGACTTGGTGCGTGGCAAATCGGTGTCCGAGGCGCTCGACATCCTGCGTTGGGCGCCACAGGCCGCCAGCGAGCCGGTCGCCAAGGTGATCGCCAGCGCCGCGGCCAACGCGCAGAACAACGACGGACTGGACCCGGCGACTCTGGTAGTGGCCACCATCTATGCCGACGGGGGCCCGACCGCCAAGCGCATCCGTCCGCGCGCCCAGGGGCGTGCATTCCGGATTCGCCGGCGCACCAGCCACATCACAGTCGTGGTGGAGAGCCGGCCGGCCAAGGATCAGCGTTCGGCGAAGTCGTCGCGTGCCCGTCGCGCCGAGGGCAGCAAAGCCGCATCGAAAGCGCCGGGCAACAAGGCGCCGGCCAAGAAGGCCGCCGCCAAAGCGCCGACGCAGAAGGCAGCTACCAAACCCGAGCCAACTTCTGAGACTTCTGACGCGAAGGGAGGCTCAGACTAGTGGGCCAGAAGATCAATCCGCACGGCTTCCGGTTGGGTATCACGACTGACTGGAAGTCGCGTTGGTACGCCGACAAGCAGTATGCCGAGTATGTCAAGGAAGATGTCGCGATCCGCCGGTTGCTGTCCACCGGGCTCGAGCGCGCCGGGATCGCCGACGTGGAGATCGAGCGCACCCGCGACCGGGTCCGGGTTGACATCCACACCGCCCGTCCCGGCATCGTCATCGGCCGCCGCGGCACCGAGGCCGACCGGATCCGTGCCGACTTGGAAAAGCTGACCAAAAAGCAGGTTCAGCTCAACATTCTTGAAGTCAAAAACCCTGAGTCGCAAGCACAATTGGTGGCCCAAGGGGTGGCGGAACAGCTGAGCAACCGGGTGGCGTTCCGTCGTGCGATGCGCAAGGCCATCCAGTCCGCGATGCGGCAGCCGAACGTCAAGGGCATCCGGGTGCAGTGCTCGGGCCGCCTTGGCGGCGCCGAGATGAGTCGCTCG
Organism: uncultured Actinomycetota bacterium; assembly: GCA_963762625.1. Taxonomy (GTDB): domain Bacteria; phylum Actinomycetota; class Actinomycetes; order Mycobacteriales; family Mycobacteriaceae; genus Mycobacterium. The sequence continues at coordinate 346,178 of CAVXLB010000003.1, read as the reverse complement.
GAGTTCTACCGCGAGGGGCGCGTGCCGCTGCACACCTTGCGCGCTGACATCGACTATGGCTTATACGAGGCCAAGACCACCTTCGGCCGGATCGGCGTGAAGGTGTGGATCTACAAGGGCGATGTCGTCGGCGGTAAGCGCGAATTGACCGCCGCCGCGCCGGCGGGCGCCGACCGTCCGCGTCGCGAGCGGCCTTCGTCGGGCACGCGTCCGCGGCGTAGCGGCGCGTCGGGCACCACGGCTACCAGCACCGAGGCCGGACGGGCCGCCGATGCCGAGGAGTCTGCCCCGGCCGACGGAGCGTCTGCCCTGGAACAGCAGAGCACCGCGAGCACGGAGAGCACGGAGAGCTGAATCATGTTGATTCCCCGCAGAGTTAAACACCGGAAGCAGCACCACCCCCGCCAACGCGGCATCGCCAGCGGTGGCACGGAGGTGAACTTCGGCGACTACGGCATCCAGGCCCTGGAGCACGCCTACGTCACCAACCGGCAGATCGAGTCCGCGCGTATCGCTATCAACCGGCACATCAAGCGTGGCGGTAAGGTGTGGATCAACGTTTTCCCCGACCGTCCGCTGACCAAGAAGCCCGCAGAAACCCGGATGGGTTCGGGCAAGGGCTCGCCGGAATGGTGGGTGGTCAACGTAAAGCCCGGCCGGGTGCTGTTCGAGCTCAGCTACCCCAATGAGCAGGTCGCCCGGGAGGCGCTCACCCGGGCAATCCACAAGTTGCCGATCAAGGCACGCATCGTGACCCGAGAGGACCAGTTCTGATGGCAGTGGGAATTTCGCCTGGCGAACTGCGCGAGCTCACCGAGGAGGAGCTTGCCGAGCGTCTGCGCGAATCAAAAGAAGAGCTGTTCAACTTGCGCTTCCAGATAGCGACCGGTCAGCTCAACAACAACCGCCGGCTCCGCGTGGTGCGTCAGGAGATTGCACGCGTGTACACGGTGCTGCGGGAAAGAGAACTGGGCCTGGCTTCCGGGCCCGACGGTAAGGAATCGTGATGGCAGAAGGTAAGACCGCCCCGAAGGACGCTGGGTCGAAAGCGAAGGGCCCCAGGCACACTCCGGCCGATCCGAAAACGCGTGGCCGGCGTAAGACGCGCATCGGTTACGTGGTGAGCGACAAGATGCAGAAGACCATCGTGGTCGAACTGGAAGACCGTATGCGCCACCCGAAGTACGGCAAGATCATCCGCACCACCAAGAAGGTCAAGGCGCACGACGAGAACAGCACTGCGGGCATCGGCGACCGCGTTGCGCTGATGGAGACGCGTCCGCTGTCGGCGAGCAAACGCTGGCGACTCGTCGAAATTCTCGAGAAGGCCAAGTAGCCACGAAGGCGAAGTAGCTGCGAAATAAAATTGCCCGGGACCTAAGGTCCCGGGCAATTTTGCTCACAGGGCGCGCGTCCCGGCGGATACTAGCGACAACAAGTGTCATTCGAAGGCGGGAAAAAACGGTGCTGACGCCGCTCAACGACCACCAACACGGCTGCCGAACCCCTGCCCGCGGCAGCTGAATTCGCTCTTTGGGTGTAGTCTGCACGCGACGTTCGGCTGGCAAGTCCACTACGAGAGTGAGCCTGGCTTGTGACTGGTAAGGCGCCTGAATCGACTGAGTTCAACGGCAAGATCGAGCTAGATATCCGTGACTCGGAGCCGGACTGGGGTCCGTATGCGGCTCCGACCGCGCCGGAGAATTCGCCAAACATCCTCTACCTCGTCTGGGATGACACCGGTATCGCGACCTGGGACTGCTTCGGCGGCCTCGTCGAGATGCCCGCCATGACGCGCATCGCCGAGCGCGGTGTCCGACTGTCGCAGTTTCACACCACCGCCCTGTGCTCACCGACCAGGGCGTCCCTGCTGACCGGACGCAACGCCACGACGGTAGGCATGGCCACCATCGAAGAATTCACTGATGGCTTCCCGAACTGCAATGGTCGGATTCCTGCCAACACCGCGCTGCTCTCCGAAGTGCTTAACGAACGCGGTTACAACACCTACTGCGTCGGCAAGTGGCACCTGACGCCGCTCGAAGAGTCCAGTATGGCTTCGACGAAGCGGCATTGGCCACTCTCGCGCGGTTTCGAACGGTTCTATGGATTCTTGGGCGGCGAGACGGACCAGTGGTATCCCGACCTGGTGTACGACAACCATCCGGTGAATCCGCCCGGAACGCCCGAGGACGGTTATCACCTGTCGAAGGATATCGCCGATAAGACCATCGAATTTATTCGCGACGCCAAGGTAATTGCGCCCGACAAGCCCTGGTTCAGCTACGTGTGCCCCGGCGCCGGGCACGCGCCGCACCACGTGTTCAAGGAATGGGCTGACAAGTACGCCGGCCGTTTCGACATGGGCTACGAGCGGTACCGCGAAGTCGTGCTGGAAAATCAAAAGTCGATGGGGATCGTGCCGCAAGACACCGAATTGTCGCCCATCAACCCGTATCTGGATGTACAGGGACCGCAAGGCGAGCCGTGGCCATTGCAGGACACGGTGCGGCCTTGGGATTCGCTGACTGACGACGAGAAGAAGCTGTTTAGCCGGATGGCCGAGGTGTTCGCCGGGTTCCTTAGCTACACCGATGCGCAGATCGGCCGGATCTTGGACTACCTGGAGGAATCCGGCCAGCTGGACAACACCATCGTCGTGGTGATCTCCGACAACGGCGCCAGCGGCGAGGGCGGTCCGAACGGATCGGTGAACGAGGGCAAGTTCTTCAACGGCTACATCGACACCGTCGAAGAGAGCATGAAGGTGTTCGACCACCTCGGTGGACCCGAAACCTACAACCACTACCCGATCGGGTGGGCGATGGCCTTCAACACGCCCTACAAGCTGTACAAGCGGTACGCATCGCATGAGGGCGGTATCGCCGACACTGCAATCATCTCGTGGCCCAACGGTATTGCCGCGCACGGCGAGGTTCGCGACAACTACGTCAACGTTTCTGACATCACTCCGACCGTTTACGACCTGCTGAAACTGACGCCGCCGGAGAACGTTAAGGGCATTCCACAGAAGCCGCTGGAAGGAGTGAGTTTCAAAGCAGCCCTTGGTGATCCGGCCGCCGACACCGGAAAAGATACTCAGTTCTACGCGATGCTGGGTACCCGCGGGATCTGGCATCAGGGCTGGTTCGCCAACACAGTGCACGCGGCCTCACCGGCGGGCTGGGGTCATTTTGATGCCGACCAGTGGGAGCTGTTCCATATTGACGCGGACCGCAGCCAATGCAATGACCTGTCCGCGGAGCAACCCGACAAACTCGAGGAGCTCAAGGCGCTTTGGTTTTCCGAGGCCGCCAAGTACAACGGTCTGCCGCTGGCGGATCTGAACATCTTTGAAACGCTGACGCGGTCGCGGCCCTACTTGGTGAGCGAGCGCGACTCCTACATCTACTATCCGGATTGCGCAGACGTCGGCATCGGCGCCGCGGCCGAGATTCGCGGCCGCTCGTTCGCCGTGCTGGCCGACGTCAGCGTCGACATGACCGGCGTCGAAGGTGTGCTGTTCAAGCAAGGTGGCGCCCACGGCGGACATGTGCTGTTCATCCAGGATGGACGGTTGCACTACGTCTACAACTTCCTTGGTGAGCGTCAGCAGCTGGTTTCGTCGTCGGGCGCGGTACCGCTGGGCAGACACCTGCTCGGCGTTCGCTATTCGCGGACGGGAACCGTGGAGAACAGCCATACCCCGCTCGGGGATGTCACGCTGTTCATCGACGATGACCTGGTCGGCTCGCTTGCCGATGTGAGTGCGCACCCCGGAACATTCGGATTGGCGGGCGCCGGAATCACCGTCGGGCGCAACGGTGGCTCAGGGGTGTCCAGCCGCTACAAAGCTCCGTTCGTCTTCGCGGGCGGCACCATCGCCCGGGTCACCGTTGACATGTCCGGCCGTCCTTATGAAGACGTGGAAAAGGAACTCGCGCTTGCTTTTTCGCGTGACTGAACTGCGGTGAAGGTCGCTGTGTACGTGGTCGCCCGGGGGTCCGACAACGAGATCGAAAGCCCCCAACAAGGGTCTGACCAAAAGGGCCTTTAGCTCGAAGTCGGTGCCCCCACATAAGTGATGGCGTCGATGGCGGTCGCGACTTTCGATTGGAAGCTGGGCGGCAGCGGGATGTAGCCGCTTTTAGCGAGGTCGGCCTGGCCCGGGCCAATTGCCGCCTGTAGGAACGCCTTGACTGCCTGTGCCTGGTCAGAGGTGGCATATTTCGAGCAGACGATCTCGTAGGTGGCCAACACGATCGGGTAGACATCGGGTTGGGCGGGGTTGTAGAACGACGAAAGGTCGAGCACAAGGTCGTTGCCGTTGCCGGTGATTTTGGCGCCGGTAATGGTTTTGCCGACCGTGTCGGTGCCGATGCGCACAGGGCGTAAGGACCTGCGGCTTGCCGGGGTCTTGATCTCAGCGGCGTAAAGACCCTGCTGGAGTGCGAATGACAATTCGTTGTAGCTGATTGCACCCTCGGTTGTTTTCACGGCAGCCGAGGTGCCGTTGTTGCCTTCGGCTCCGGTGCCGACGCCGCCGTTGAACGCCTTGCTCACGCCCTGAGTCCAGGCCCCGCCCGATGCGGCTTGCAGGTAGGACTGGAAGTTAGCGGTGGTGCCGGATCCGTCGCTGCGGTAGATGACGTGGATCTCCTCTGCCGGCATAGACGCGTTGAGCGAGGTGAGGGCCGGGTCGTCCCAGCGCGTGACGGTGCCGTTGAAGATCTTGGCCAGGGTAGGAGCGTCGAGGACCAAAGTGTCGACGGAGCTGAGGTTGTAGGTGATTGCCATTGGGCCGAAAACCAGGGGCAGGTTCCAGGCGTCGCTTCCTCCGCATCGCTGCTTGGCGGCGGCGTATTGGTCACCGGCCAGTGGTGTGTCCGAACCGCCGAAAGCGGTCTTGCCGGCAAGGAATTCGCTGACTCCTTTACCCGAGCCGTTGGCCGTGTAGTTGAGCGTCTCCCCGCAGGCCTTGTGGTATGCATCGACGAACTTGGTCATTGCGTTGGCTTGGGCAGTCGAACCGCTGGCGTCGACGGTCGGACTGCCACCGCATTCCACCCTGAACCCGCCGGCATTGTTCGTGCCGGAGTGGCCGCCACACCCCGACAGCATCAGGGCACCCGCGGCCAGCAAGACGATGCGGACGCCTGGGCGAGTGTGCTTCACGTTGATTGCCTCCTTAAAAAGTACAGACGGGGCGCTGAGGGCTTCCTGTCGGCGCCGCTCCGTGCGGCCTTCGAGTAGTCGAAGACTTGGCGATGGTGGGTGTGCACTCAGTCTCCGCCGGCTTGGATGTCGGGTAGGTGGTGCGCATGGCCGGGTCGACCACGATAGCGCCCGGCGGCGGCGGCGAGCTCGCTCTCGGGGCGCACCCCGATTTCGACACATGTCGAGATTTACAGCTATCGAATCCAGCACGCAAACAAACATCAGATGAACTGGTCAGCTCCACGGGATGAATACCCCGTATTGTCGCATTTTCCGAGGTCCGGTATGGGCCGGCGCGGGTACCAGCCGCCCGTCGAGCGCAGCTTGCGGGCTTGGCATCGGCAAACGCCTACTTCCTCTCCGGACTCCCCGAGAATAACCCGACGACGGTGCCGGCCGCTGGGTTTGCAACGGCTGTACCGGGTTTCGCTGCGGGGCGGGCAGTTCTTCGGCCGTCCGACGGAAAATGCCTTACGTTTATCGAAATTTCGATGTCGGCGCGCGGGCGGCGCGGGTTCGCTACCATCTGTCCACGCGTAGCCCCGGCCCGCTTCCCCACGGAGGTAGTGACAGATGACCCATCACGCTCCGCCGACACCTCCGCCTCCCACCCCCCGACACCTGCGCCACTTCCGCTTGAGACGCCGCGTTCGGCTGCGGCGCCGCCACCTGCGACGCCGACTCCGCCGGCGACGCCGGCGAAACCGCGAATGGGGCGCTGGTTAATCGGTATCGGTCTGTTCGTGGCTTTCATCGTGGTCTATGTCCTGTCGCTGTTTGGCGTTCACCTGCTGGCGAAGTCGTCGGCGCCGATCAAAGCACCGGACCTGAATGCGACAGACGACACCGTTGTGTTGGTGCGCCTTGAGGAGCTCAAGACCGTCGCAAATCGCCTCTCGGTGAAGGTTCTGGTCAAACCGCAGGAGTCGATGTGGGACTCACGCCTGGATGTGCTGAATACCGACACCGCGGTGCGGATGGATCCCGCGAACGATCTCGGAGACCTGGTCTATCCAGCAGGAAAATCGCCGGCGCAGGTCGCCACCACCGTCGAGGCGCACGGCAACCCCAATAACTGGCCATTCGACTCCTACACGACCGACACGCTGTCGGCTGACGTGCTTGTCGGCGCCGGCGATGCTCGCGAATACAAACCCGCTCGTGTCGAGGTAACCGGAGCATTGGAGGGCTGGGACGTCAGTGTCAAACGCGTCGGTGAAGCCAGTCAAGACTCAGATCGGGCCGACAGCGTGATCATCACGTTGCACCGGGCCAAGGGGCCGCTGATCTTCGACCTGGGGATCTGTCTGGTTCTATTCAGCCTGCCCGCGTTGGCATTTGCGGTGGCCATTCAGATCGCGCTGGGCAAGCGAAAATTCGTGCCGCCCTTTGTAACGTGGTTCGCCGCTATGCTTTTCGCTGTCATCCCGATCCGCAATTTCCTTCCCGGTTCGCCGCCACCTGGTGCATGGATCGACGAAGCTCTGGTGATCTGGGTGCTGCTGGCGCTGGTCGGGGCGATGGGCTTGTACATGCTCACGTGGTACCGACGATCGGATTGAGCCGCGGCGCATAACTTGAGTGCCCGGACCGGCTCACGGTCGGCATACCCTGAATTGGTGCTCACCGAGTTGGTCGACCTGCCGGGCGGATCATTCCGCATGGGTTCGACCAGCTTTTACCCCGAAGAGGCGCCGATCCACAATGTAAGGGTGGCTTCCTTCGCGGTGGAACGGCACCCCGTGACCAACGCGCAGTTCGCTGAATTCATTGCTGCCACAGGCTATGTGACGGTAGCCGAGCAGCCGATAGACCCGGCGCTTTATCCGGGGGCAAACCCCAAAGATCTCTGTCCGGGCGCTATGGTTTTCCGCGCTACGCCGGGCCCGGTCGATCTGCGTGACTGGCGTCAGTGGTGGGACTGGGTGGCGGGTGCGAATTGGCGGCATCCGTTTGGTCCGGACGACCCGGACAGCACCGTCGGCGATAGGGCCGACCACCCCGTCGTGCAGGTCGCCTATCCCGACGCCGCGGCCTACGCGCGGTGGGCGGGGCGGCGGCTGCCGACCGAGGCGGAATGGGAATTTGCGGCTCGCGGCGGAAGTGGGACGACCTACGCGTGGGGTGAGGAGGCGAAACCCGATGGTCAATTGATGGCCAACACCTGGCAGGGCAGGTTCCCGTACCGCAACGACGGTGCGTTGGGCTGGGTGGGGACTTCGCCAGTGGGGACGTTTCTGCCCAATGGGTTCGGGCTCGTCGACATGATCGGCAACGTGTGGGAGTGGACCGCCACCGAGTTTTCCGCACAGCACCGGCTGGATCAGCCGCCAAAAGCCTGTTGTACGCCATCGGGCCCCCCAAAGGCCCCAGATCCGGCCGTCAACCAGACGCTGAAGGGCGGTTCGCATCTGTGCGCGCCGGAATACTGCCATCGCTACCGTCCGGCTGCACGGTCACCGCAATCGCAGGACACCGCAACCACCCACATCGGGTTTCGCTGTGTGGTGGATCCGGCGTCCGGCTAGCAACGCTGCGGTGTGCATCGCCACCTCCTCTCCGCGTGCATCTCGCACACAGCGGGTGAACGCCAGATGGACGGCGAGTGACAGAACGCCAGAACGTTTGGGGACATGGGAATTCGCCGCGCGGCGAGCGCGGGGATTCGCTAGCATCTGACCCCGTGGTGCCCCGACAAGCTGGATCTAACCGGCCAGTTCTGGTCCGGTCCCAGCAAGCATGGCGGCGCCGGTGGCGCGGTAAGCGCGGCGGCGGCCAATGACGACTGAAGCCCGGCCGACACCGGCTCCGCCGTCGGCGGCGGACGAGCCGACTTCGCCTCCGAAGGCGCCGGAGAAGCCAAAGCGTTCCAGACCGCGCATCGTGATCGGCGTGGCCGTTCTGGCGGCTGTCATCGGTGCATACGCTCTATCGCTGCTCGGCGTCCACCTGCTGGAGAAGTCTGAGGGTCCGCTCCCTCCATTGGACCTGAGTCAGGGCGGGACCGATGCAACCATCGTGCAGCTGCGTCTCGAAGAGCTGAAGCCCGTCGCAAATCGCCTCGCGGTCAACGTGCTCGTCTATCCGGGGATTTCACAGTACGACAATCGCTTCGATGTACTGGCCAACGACGTCGCCGTGCGCCTGTATCCGACGAGCGACCTGGGGGACCTGCACTATCCGAAAGGAAAAGCGCCGGCGCAACTCAGCACCATCGTCGAGGCGCATGGCGATCCCGGTGATTGGCCATTCGACTCGTACCACACCGAGCAAATCTCGGCTGACGCGTTCGTCGGGTCTGGCGACACCCTCAAAAAGGTACCGGCCCGTGTCGAGGTAACCGGAGCGTTGGACGGTTGGGACATCAGCGTCAACCGGGTGAAGGACCCCAGCGCATTGCCAACCTCACGCGCGACTGACAACGGGAACGTCGTCATCACCTTGCGGAGGGCCAAGGGCCCGCTGATCTTCGACCTGGGCATCTGCCTGGTTCTGATCGCCCTGCCGACCTTGGCGTTGTTGGTTGCCATTCCGATGGTTCTGGGCAGGAGGAAGTTCTTGCCGCCGTTCGCGACGTGGTATGCCGCGAACCTGTTCGCCATCGTCCCGTTACGCAACATCCTTCCCGGCGCTCCACCGCCGGGTGCGTGGATCGACCAGGCCATCGTGCAGTGGGTGCTTATCGCGCTGGTGACGGCGATGAGCTTGTACATCTTGGCCTGGGTTCGGCAAGGGGACTGACACCGGCTGAACAATTCCTGGCGTCGTGATGTGGGTGCTGATTGCGCTGGCCACCGCGCTGGTCCTGGATATCGCCGCGTGGTATCGGCGCTCCAACTGAGGCGAGCCGAGCGCTTGGTCTCCCAGATTTGGCTCTGAGCAGGTCGTCACCTAAACTCTAGGGGTTGCCTTGGGCAGACCTCGGCCGGCGCGTGCGAACGTCATCGGCCCTGCGTGCCTTTCGGTGACAACCGCTTTTAAACGCGCACGTCAGGTCTTTGGCGAGCCTTGGTTACCGAGGCCCACCGAGCTGTTTCCTGCCGTGCACAGGTGAACCAGGTCAGGAGATCGAGTGATTCAGCAGGAATCGCGGCTGAAGGTTGCCGACAACACGGGCGCCAAGGAGATCTTGTGCATCCGTGTGCTCGGCGGTTCGTCGCGACGCTACGCCGGCATTGGTGATGTCATCGTTGCCACCGTCAAGGACGCCATTCCTGGCGGCAACGTCAAGCGCGGCGACGTCGTCAAGGCCGTCGTGGTGCGCACCGTCAAGGAGCGCAGGCGTTCCGACGGCAGCTACATCAAGTTCGACGAGAACGCGGCGGTGATCATCAAGCCCGACAACGACCCGCGCGGCACCCGGATCTTCGGGCCGGTCGGCCGTGAACTGCGCGAAAAGAAGTTCATGAAGATCATCTCGCTGGCTCCGGAGGTGTTGTAAATGAAGGTCCACAAGGGCGACACCGTGCTCGTCATCTCCGGCAAAGATAAAGGGGCCAAGGGAAAGGTCCTGCAGGCTTACCCGGACCGCAACCGGGTACTGGTCGAGGGCGTCAACCGGATCAAGAAGCACACGGCGATTTCGACCAACCAGCGCGGCGCGCAGTCGGGCGGAATCGTCACCCAGGAAGCCCCGATCCACGTCTCCAACGTGATGGTGGTCGACTCGGACGGCAAACCCGCCCGGATCGGTTACCGGTTGAACGAGGAGACCGGCAAGCGGGTTCGTATCTCCAAGCGCAATGGCAAGGACATTTAGGCATGTCAACGACAGAAGGCTCCGTAAAGGTGCAGCCGCGACTGAAGGAGCGCTACCGCAGCGAGATCAAGGATTCGTTGCACAAGCAGTTCGGCTACGGCAACGTCATGCAGATCCCAACGGTGACCAAGGTCGTGGTCAACATGGGCGTGGGGGAGGCCGCCCGGGACGCCAAGCTGATCAACGGCGCGGTCAACGACTTGGCGCTGATCACCGGGCAAAAGCCCGAGATTCGCAAAGCGCGGAAGTCCATCGCACAGTTCAAGCTGCGCGAGGGCATGCCGATTGGTGCCCGGGTGACGCTGCGCGGCGACCGGATGTGGGAGTTCCTCGACCGCCTCACGTCGATCGCGCTGCCGCGTATTCGTGACTTCCGCGGGCTTTCGCCCAAGCAGTTCGACGGTATCGGCAACTACACCTTCGGGCTCGCCGAGCAGTCGGTGTTCCACGAGATCGACGTGGACAAGATCGACCGGGTCCGCGGCATGGACATCAATGTTGTCACCTCGGCGACGACCGACGACGAAGGACGAGCGCTGTTGCGGGCCCTCGGCTTTCCCTTCAAGGAGAACTGAGCAGATGGCAAAGAAGGCACTGGTCAACAAGGCCAACAGCAAACCGAAGTTCGCCGTGCGCGGCTACACCCGATGCAACAGGTGCGGCCGCCCACGCGCGGTGTTCCGCAAGTTCGGGCTGTGCAGGATCTGTCTGCGCGAGATGGCGCACGCGGGTGAGCTGCCCGGCGTGCAGAAGAGCAGCTGGTAACCGGCCGGTATACGACCGACACAAGACAGACCGACACAAAACACTTAAACAGACACGCGACAGGCCCCCAGGTCGAATTTCTGGGCAGGAACCAGCGCGAGGAAGGTGACAGACACTGTCATGACGATGACGGACCCGATCGCAGACTTTTTAACACGTCTGCGCAACGCCAATTCGGCGTACCACGACGAGGTGAGTTTGCCGCATTCCAAGATCAAGGCCAACATCGCCCAGATCCTCAAGAGCGAGGGCTACATCAGCGACTACCGAACCGAAGACGCTCGGGTCGGTAAGGCGCTGGTGGTCCAGCTCAAGTACGGGCCCAGCCGGGAACGCAGTATCGCCGGCCTGCGCCGGGTGTCCAAGCCCGGGTTGCGGGTGTACGCGAAATCCACCGGCCTGCCGCGCGTGCTCGGCGGTCTTGGTGTCGCGATCATCTCGACCTCGTCGGGTCTGTTGACCGACCGCCAGGCTGCCAGACAGGGCGTGGGCGGCGAAGTCCTCGCGTACGTGTGGTGAGGGGGAATCATGTCGCGCATTGGTAAAAGGCCGGTTCCGGTTCCCGCCGGAGTCGACGTAACGATCGAGGGCCAGAACGTCTCGGTGAAGGGGCCCAAGGGCACCCTGGATTTGATAGTCGCCGAGCCGATCGTGGTGGCGCGCGATGACGACGGCGCCATCGTGGTCGCCCGTCCCGACGACGAGCGGCGCAACCGCTCGCTGCACGGGCTGTCGCGCACCTTGGTGTCCAACCTGGTCACCGGTGTGACCGACGGTTACACCACCAAGATGGAGATCTTCGGGGTCGGTTACCGGGTGCAGCTCAAGGGCTCCAACCTTGAGTTCGCGCTGGGTTACAGCCACCCCGTGGTGATCGAGGCCCCGGAGGGTATCAAGTTCGCGGTTGAATCGCCGACGAAGTTCTCCGTCTCCGGGATCGACAAGCAGAAGGTCGGCCAGATATCGGCGAACATCCGACGGCTGCGGCGTCCCGACCCGTACAAGGGTAAGGGCGTGCGCTACGAAGGTGAGCAGATCCGCCGCAAGGTCGGAAAGACAGGTAAGTAGTAATGGCGCAATCACAAGCTGGCACCGTACGAAAGTCGGTGGGGCAGACCGTATCCGCAACTCGGCGAGTTGCCCGGCTGCGCAGGCACGCACGGCTGCGCAAGAAGATCGAGGGCACCCCGGAGCGTCCGCGGCTGGTAGTGAACCGGTCCGCGCGGCACATTCACGTGCAACTGGTCAACGACGCAAACGGCACCACGGTGGCCGCCGCCTCGTCGATCGAAGCCGATGTGCGCGGCCTGGACGGTGACAAGAAAGCCCGCAGCGTTCGGGTCGGCCAATTGATCGCTGAGCGGGCCAAGGCGGCCGGCATCGACAGCGTGGTTTTCGACCGCGGCGGATACACCTACGGCGGACGGATCGCGGCGCTGGCTGACGCCGCGCGCGAGAACGGATTGAGTTTCTGATGACAACTGGAAGGACCGCATAATGGCGGAGCAGTCTGCTGGCGGCCAGAGCGCCGGAGGCGACGCCCGCGGCGACAGCCGTGGCGAACGCGGCGATAATCGTGGCCGCCGCGATGGCGGCGGGCGCGGCCGTGACCGCGACACCGAGAAGAGCAACTATCTGGAACGGGTCGTCGCCATCAACCGCGTCTCGAAAGTGGTCAAGGGCGGCCGGCGATTCAGCTTCACCGCTCTGGTCATCGTTGGTGATGGCCACGGCATGGTCGGTGTCGGCTACGGCAAGGCCAAGGAAGTCCCGGCCGCGATCGCCAAGGGGGTCGAAGAGGCCCGCAAGAGCTTCTTCCGGGTCCCGCTGATCGGCGGCACCATCACCCACCCGGTGCAGGGTGAGAAAGCCGCCGGTGTGGTGCTCTTGCGCCCCGCCAGTCCCGGTACCGGTGTGATCGCCGGTGGTGCGGTGCGCGCGGTGCTGGAATGCGCTGGGGTGCATGACATCCTGGCCAAATCATTGGGCAGCGACAACGCGATCAACGTGGTGCACGCCACCGTTGCCGCACTCAAAATGCTGCAGCGTCCCGAGGAGGTGGCCGCCCGCCGCGGCCTGCCGATCGAGGACGTCGCGCCGGCCAGCATGCTGAAGGCGCGACGGGAAAGCGACGCACTTGCCGCGGCGGCAGCCCGGGAGGGAACGGCACAGTCATGAGCCAGCTGAAGATCACCCAGGTGCGCAGCACGATTGGCGCACGCTGGAAGCAGCGCGAGAGCCTGCGCACACTGGGCCTGCGGCGGATTCGCCATTCGGTGGTCCGTGACGACAGCCCACAGACCCGCGGGCTGATCGCGGTGGTCAGCCACCTCGTCGAGGTGGAGCCGGCCGAGGCAAGCACCGGAGGTAAGACCAAATGACGATCAAGCTGCACGACCTGCGGCCCGCCCGCGGGTCGAAGACCGCCCGTACCCGTGTCGGTCGCGGTGAGGGGTCCAAGGGCAAGACCGCCGGCCGTGGTACCAAGGGCACCAAGGCGCGCAAGAACGTGCCGGTGACCTTCGAGGGCGGCCAGATGCCGATCCACATGCGGCTGCCCAAGCTCAAGGGATTCAAGAACCGGTTCCGCACCGAGTACGAGGTCGTCAATGTCGGTGATATCAACCGGCTGTTCCCCGACGGTGGGGTCATTGGTGTGGATGAGCTGGTAGCCAAAGGGGCCGTTCGCAAGAACACTTTGGTCAAGGTTCTCGGCGACGGCAAGCTGACCGCCAAGGTCGAACTGTCCGCACACAAGTTCAGCGGCAGCGCGCGCGAAAAGATCACCGCCGCCGGCGGCTCGGCCACTGAGCTGTAGCTCCGGCTAGTTCCGGCGAGCAGACGCGCTACGTCAGCTGCGGAATCACCTCGGCGGCGAGGCGTTCCATTTGCTCTCGTGCTGCGGGGACGTCACGGCCGATCGGGTTGAGCAGCAGCATCTGCGCGCCCGCATCGATCACCTCGGCCAGCCCGCGGGCGACGTCGTCGGGCGTGCCAGACACCGGGACCGCGTCGAGGCCGGGCGCCTCGCCGTAGATGCGGTGCAGGCCGGAGAGCACACGTTCGCGCGCCCGGGCGGCATCATCGTCGATCATCAGGTAGACGCGTTTGCCGATGGTGAAATGCGTCGGGTCTTTGTGCTGTTCGGAAAGCTCGCGGCGGATAATGCTGACGGCTCCGGCGAAGGCTTCCGTCGTCGACGAGCCCGCGCCCAAGAACGCATCACCGTGGCGCACCGCCCTGGCCAGTGCCTTGGGGGCGAGGCCGCCGAACCAGATCGGCGGGTGCGGCCGCTGGACCGGCTTCGGAACGACCGGAAGGTCGTCGACGTCACGGAACCGGCCGTGGAATGTCAATCTCGGTTCGTCCGACCACGCCGCCTTCATCAGCTCGAGGCCCTCGGTAAAGTACGAGATGAAGGTTTCTTTCTGCACGCCGAAGGCGGCGAAATTGCGAGCACCGCCCCCGGGCGCGACACCGACATCCAGCCGTCCGTGGCTGAGCCGGTCGACGGCGATCACCGCCGAGGCCAGCTGAAGCGGCTCATGTAGCGACGTCACCAGCACCGCGACCCCGAGCCGCAGTCGCTCGGTGCACGCCGCGCAATACGCCAACAGCTCCAGCGGCGCGAGCAGCGGTGCCGGACCGACGGTCTGCTCGAGCACCCACCCGCCCTCGAACCCGAGCTCCTCTGCCCGCACAAGGTACGAGCGGAGACCGGCCGCGTCGAAACCGTCGTAGTCGAACTGAGGGATGGCGATCGAAAACCTCACCCCACCACCGTACGGTGGGCGATCGGTAGGCTGGACAGATATGTTTGCCTTCCTGCCTTCGCTTCCCGGCTTCTTAAACCGGACAGACGACGTTCGTGCCTTGGCCAACCGGGTCGATACCGCCCGCCACCACGGCATACCCAACGGTTGCGTGCTGGAGTTCAACCTGCGTTCGGTACCGCCGGAGACGACGGGCCTCGATCCGCTGGCCATCATCACCGGTGGTGGTCGGCCGATGACGCTGCGTCATGCCGTCGCCGCGATCCACCGCGCTGCGCGGGACCCTCGGGTGGCCGGGTTGATCGCCCGCGTGCAACTTGCGGCGGCGCCGCCGGCGGCGGTTCAGGAGCTGCGCGAGGCCATCGCGGCTTTCAGCGCCGTCAAGCCGTCACTGGCCTGGGCCGAGACCTATCCCGGCACGCTGTCCTACTACCTGGCTTCGGCATTCGGTGAGGTGTGGATGCAGCCCTCGGGAAGTGTCGGCCTGATCGGCTTCGCGAGCAATGCCACTTTCCTGCGCGACGCGTTGGACAAGGTGGGGATCGAAGCCCAGTTCGTCGCACGCGGCGAATACAAGTCGGCGGTAAACCTTTTCACCGAGGATGGCTTCACCGACGCCCATCGCGAGGCGGTCACCCGGATGCTGGACAGCCTGCAAGACCAGGTCTGGCAGGCGGTCGCCGAATCGCGCGACATCGATTCCGGTGCGCTCGATGCGCTAGCCGACCGGGCTCCGCTATTACGTGACGACGCCGTGGTCTCCGGCCTGGTCGACCGGATCGGTTTCCGTGACGAAGCCTATAAGCGAATAGCGGAACTAGTTGGTGGGGAAGGTATTTCACCGGAAGCCGGTGGTGAAGATGATCAGGTACCGCCTCGGCTTAATCTGACGCGCTACGCCGGTGCGGCCCGGTCACGGCTAACCCCGCCGGTGCCGTCGGTTCCCGGCCGCCGATCCAAGCCCACGCTCGCCGTGGTCACCGTCGGGGGCCCGATTGTCGATGGACGTGGTGGGCCTCAGTTCCTGCCATTCGGCGCCTCTTCGGTCGGCGGTGACGCGATCGCGGCGGCACTGCGGGAGGCGGCCGCCGACGACTCGGTGTCCGCGATCGTGCTGAGGGTGGACAGTCCCGGAGGCTCGGTCACCGCGTCGGAGACCATTTGGCGCGAGGTGACCAGGGCCCGCGAACGCGGCAAACCGGTGGTGGCGTCGTTGGGTTCGGTCGCTGCCTCGGGCGGCTACTACGTTGCGATGAGCGCCGACGCGATCGTGGCCAATCCGGCCACGATCACCGGCTCGATTGGCGTATTCACCGGAAAACTGGTGGTTCGGGATCTAAAGGATCGGCTGGGAGTCGTGTCAGATTCCCTGCGTACCAACGCCAATGCTGACGCCTGGTCAATTGACGCGCCATTCACGCCGCAGCAGCAGGCCCATCGAGAGGCTGAGGCCGACTTGATCTACGGGGACTTCGTGGAACGCGTCGCCGAAGGCCGCAACCTGAGTATCGACGCCGTGGATGCCGTTGCCCGAGGGCGGATATGGACCGGCTCGGATGCCCTGGAACGCGGCCTGGTCGACGAACTCGGTGGGCTTCGAACCGCCGTGCGCCGAGCTAAAGTCCTGGTCGGCCTGGATGATGACGCCGAAGTCCGCATTGTCAGCTATCCCGGCTCCTCGCTGCTGGACGTGGTGTGGCCTCGTGGGTCGTCCGAACCGGCTGCCGCGTCGCTGCCAGAGGCGGTCGGTGCGCTGCTTGTCCGCTCGGTTGCCGGGATCCTGGAAAACCTCGAGCAGGGGCTGAGTGGCGCGAACGTGCTGTGGCTCGGGCAAACGCGCTTTTAGCCGGGCCACTAACCGGATAGGCCGCCGCTGATGAAGATGATCTCGCCAAGTGGGTCGTCGTCTTCCACGGCGGGGACATCGATGCCGTTGCGCTGGAACAGTTCCGCGCGTGTCACGCCTTCCGCTTCCCACCCGTTGCTCTTGAGGTAGTCGATGACGTGGTTGCGCTGGCCGGTGTAAACCAGCGATCCCATGTCGATGTCGACTCCGTGCTCTCGGAACGTATTGGCCATCTGGGTTACCCGGTCAGGGTCGAAATCGATGATGCCGGGCACGAATTCGGTGGCAACGGTGCTGCCCGGCGCGCTGAGCGCGGTGATGTTGTCGAACAACCGGTCCTGAGCCTCCGGCGGCAGGTAGATCAGCAGGCCTTCGGCCAGCCATGCAGTCGGTACCGTCGTGTCCAGCCCTGCGGCCTTCAGCGCCGCCGGCCAGTCCTGGCGTAGATCGATCGAGACGGTGCGCCTGGTTGCCGTGGGCTCGGCTCCGATGCCGCCCAGTGTTGTCGTCTTGAATTCGATCACCTGTGGTTGGTCGATCTCGTAGACCACCGTGCCCGCCGGCCAGGGTAACCGGTAGGCGCGCGAGTCCAACCCGGACGCGAGGATCACCATTTGACGCACCCCGGTCTGGGCGGCGTTGAGGAAATAGTCGTCGAAAAACTTCGTGCGCACCGCCATCCCGTCGGTGATCGCTTGCAAACGTGTCGGCGAAACGCTCTCCACCGCGCTGAGGTCGAGCTCGCCGTCCATCATCTTGGTGAACAGGTCGAGCCCGACTGCGCGCACCAGTGGCTCGGCGAACGGATCGTTGATCAGACCGCGGGGATCCTTCGACGCCATGGCGCGACCGGCCGCGACCATGGTTGCGGTCGCGCCCACACTAGACGCCAGATCCCAGTTATCGTCGTGAGCGCGTGGCATCAGACGAGCCTAGCCATACCCTATTTGAGGGTGGCAGCCACGTAGCTCATGTCACCCAATGAGGCCATGATCTCGTCCTCGGGAAATTCGAACTCGTTGTGCGCGTAAAGTTCCCTGGCCGACTGCGCGGTTACGTCCCAGCCGTGGTCGGTGAGGTACTGGATCACGGTGCTGCGCTCGCCGTGAAAGATCAGGTCCGACATATTCAGGTCGAACCCGAGGCGGCTCCAGCGCTCGGAAAGCTGCTGCGCACGTTCGCCCGAGAAGGCGGCGGGGTCGGGAAAGTGCTCGGTGGCGAGGCGGCTCCCCGGCGCACTGAGCGTGGTGATGCTGTCGAACAATCGGTCCTGCGCTTCGGGCGGCAGGTAAACCAGCAAGCCTTCGGCAATCCACGCCGTGGGTTGCTTGACGTCGAAACCGTGGTGGCGCAATGCGTTCGGCCAGTCGTTGCGCAGATCGATGCCGATGGGCCGCCGGTCGGCGGTTGGGGCGACGTCGAGGTCGGCCAGCGTGCGCGTCTTGAAGTCGATGACCTGCGGCTGGTCGATCTCGTAGACCACCATGCCCTCGGGCCAGCCCAGTCGGTAGGACCTGGTGTCCAGGCCCGAGGCCAGAATCACCGCTTGGCGGATCCCTGCGTCGGTGGCCCGGGTGAAGAAATCGTCGAAGAACCTGGTGCGGACGGCAATCTGTTCATTCAACGCCTCCCGGCGCAGCAGGGCGTCATCCTCAAGCGTGACCTCGCCGTCGATCATCCGGATGAACGGGGCCAGGCCTACCGCTCTTACCAGAGGGTCGGCGAGCGGGTCGTGCAGTAGTGCGTCGGGCCCTTTCGAGGCCAGCGCGCGGCCGGCCGCGACCATGGTTGCGGTCGCTCCCACGCTGGACCCTGGGCCCCAGCTGTCGCCGTCGGTTCGTTTCGTTTCGCTTGTCATTTGTGAGGCTCCTAGTTGGCGTTCGTCGCGAGCGTGCCGCTCGTGTACAGCAGGTCGCCCATGCGAACGTCGTCGCCTTCGAACGCGGGCAGCCCGTTGGCCGCGAAGAGGTCGCGGACGCTGCTGGTGGTCAAATCCCAGCCGCGGTCGGACAAATAGGGCACGGCTTCGTTGCGGTCACCCAAATAGACGAGGCCGGCCATGTCGAGTTCGAAACCGTGGGCACGCCAGCGCTCGGCGATGAGTTGCATGCGCTCTGTCATCTTTTCCAGATCGCCGGGTTCGAGGTTGCGCGAGCTTTCGGTGGCCAGCCGGCTGCCCGGGGCGCTGAGCTCGGTGATGGTGTCCAGCAGCCGGTCCTGCGCCTCCGGTGGTAGGTAGCCGAGCAGGCCCTCCGCGCTCCACGCGGTCGGCCGGTTCGGGTCGAATCCGGCGGTCCGCAGTGCGGTAGGCCAATCGTTGCGCAGGTCGATGGCGACCACGCGCCGCTCAGCCGTGGGCTCGGCGCCCAACTCGGCGAGGGTCCGGGTCTTGAATTCGATGACCTGAGGCTGGTCGATCTCGTAGACCACGGTGTCGGCGGGCCACTGCAGGCGGTAGGCGCGGGAATCCAACCCCGAGGCAAGGATCACCACCTGCTTGATGCCCGCCTTCGTGGCATCCAGGAAGAACTCGTCGAAGAATTTGGTGCGCACCGCCATGTTGTCTGCCATGCGGGACATTGCCCCGGCGGATGCGGCGCTGCCGTCGGTGACGTCACCGACATCATTGAGCTCGCCCGGGTCCAACTCGCCGCTGGCCAGCCGGGTGAGCAGGTCCACGCCCACGGCGCGGACCAGTGGCTCCGCGAACGGGTCGTCGATCAGTGGACGCTCCTCGCGGGTTGCCATGGCTCGGGCCGCGGCAACCATGGTCGCGGTCACTCCGACGCTGGATGCCAAGTCCCAGGTGTCGCCCTCATACCTAGTGCTAGAAGTCATTTCTTTGCCCCCTAATCGAATATATTTAGATGATCTTAGCATATTACTTAGTTGACATAAGCAAGCTTCCACCACTGTACGCGGATCCGCGCATGCGGCAACCTTGACGCATGGCGTACTCGGCGTCCGGCAAGCGGGTGCTCATCACGGGTGCTTCGTCGGGGCTGGGGGCGGCCATGGCCCGACAACTTGCCGGGCAGCAAGCGGTGGTGGGGCTGATCGCGCGCCGGCGCGACCGGCTGGCCGAGGTGCTGACCGATTGCCGGCGAACCTCGCCGGACTCCGCGATGTGGGCGGCCGACCTGGCCGACACCTCGGCGGTCGACGTGCTGGCGCTGCAGGCATGGGATGTTCTCGGCGGTATCGATGTGCTGATCAACAACGCGGCCATCCCGAAGCGCCGAGTCGTTACCGAGCTCGATCCGGATGACGTAGAGGACGTCATGCGGGTCAACTTCTTTGTACCGATGCGGCTGACGCTGGCGTTGCTGCCGCGGATGCTGGCGCGCAACACGGGCATGATCGTCAACGTGTCCAGTGTCGGCGGGCGCCTCGGGATAATCCACGAAACAGCCTACTGTGCAAGTAAATTCGCCCTATGTGGTTGGAGCGAGGCGATGGCCGTGGACCTGTACGGTACCGGGATCTCGGTAAAGCTGATCGAGCCCGGCCCGGTCGACACCGAGATATGGGACCAGCCCGGCAGCGAGGAGCCCCTCTATCAGGGGCCAAAGATCGCCGCCGACGAGGTGGCCGCGGGCATCATCGCAGCCCTGGGCAGCGACGGTTTCGAACACTACGTGCCCGATATGAAGGCCGTCATCGACGCCAAGAACGCCGACCTCGACAAATTCATTGCCGGTGTGGCAACAGCTATGGCTCCGCTTGGAGAGAAGTGAAGGCGCTCGTCTTCGGTGTACCAGCCGAGCCTCTAGAGGCCCCCGAGTTGCCTGACGGGGCAGCCAACTCGCTGACCATGAACTTGCGGCGCACCCCGACCGCCCTCCGGCAGGTGCCGGACCCGCAACTGCCGCATCAGGATTGGGTGATCACCAGGCCCCGGCTGACCGGGATCTGCGGGTCGGACTCCAAACAGATCTTGATGGATTTCGGCGAGGGTGATGCCGACAACGCCATGGGCGGATTCTGTTCCTTCCCCCAGGTTATGGGCCACGAGGTGGTCGCCGATGTGGTGGCGTTGGGGCCCAAGGCCAGGGGCCTTGACGTGGGGCAACGGGTGGTGCTCAACCCGTGGCTGTCCTGCGGGCCGCGTGGCATCGAACCGCTTTGCCCCGCCTGCGAAGACGGCGACTACAGCCTCTGCTGGAGCTTTACCGACGGCGACATCAAGCCCGGCATCCACACCGGGGTCTCAGCCGACGTGACCGGCGGATACGCCGAGTTGATGCCAGCCCACGACAGCATGCTGATCAGCGTGCCCGAGTCGATTCCGGACGAGCTGGCCGTATTCGCCGACCCATTCTCGGTGTCCCTGCACGCGATCACCCGCCACCCGCCGCCCCGCTCCGGTCGGGTTTTGGTGTACGGAGCCGGATCGCTCGGGTTGTGCGCGGTGGCGATCCTGCGTGCGCTCTACCCGGACGTAGCGGTGGCCGTGGTGGCGCGCTTCGAGGCTCAGGCCGAGCTGGCCCGCCGCTTCGGAGCCGAAAAAGTGCTGGCGCACGAGCCGCGGCTGGCCGTCATCGAAGAGCTGGTCGCCTGGGGCGGCGGCCGGCTGCACCAGCCGCTGCAAGGGCTGCCCATGGCTCACCCCGGAGCGGTCGAGGTGGTCTACGACACCGTCGGCAAGCCCGAGACATTCGAAGTTGGGGTGCGGGTTCTAGCTTCTCGGGGGACGCTGGTGAAGGCCGGTGTCCATGCCCCGGGCCGCTGGGAGTGGAGCCCGCTCTACTTCAAGGAGATCAGCTGGGTCGGTTCGAATGCCTTCGGGATCGAGGAGATCGACGGGCAGCGCAAGCACGCCATCGCCCACTACCTCGACCTGGTAGAGGCCGGCCGGGTCGATTTGCGCCCGATGCTGACGCACACCTTCGGACTGGAGCGGTGGCGCGAAGCCTTTCTGGCGATCGCCAATCAGGGCGAGAGCGGCGCCGTCAAGGTTGCCATCGACCAGCGCTAGGCCGGGCGGGTGGCGCGGTAGTAGCTGAGCCGCCCGACGAAGCGTTGACCGTGAGTGGCTACTTCGGTGCAATCGAAGCCCGCCGAAGCCAGCAGCCGGGGAATCGCGTCGCCCAGATTGCCGGCCGCGAGCGGGCTGCGCAGGGTGAACCGCGCCGACAGGCCGTCGTGAGCGGTCAGGCTGTTCGGTCGGACGCACGGCATGTCGCCCCGCGACTGGCGCAATCGACCGGCCCAACCCTAGGCGCCGTCGCTCAAAGCGATTCGAGGTCCAACCAGCGCCCGACGTCGAATCGGTCCGCGTCGGCGCGGATCGTCGCTCCACCGTGGCCGGGATAGTGCGCGGGCATCATCGCCGCCCCGGCGTCGGCGGCCTCGGTGAAGATCCGACGGCGGGTGGCCGCGGCGGCGTCGGCATCGATGTCGAAGGCGCAGGGTTCGGCGGGCCGGCGCAGCTGCAGCGGGCTATGGGTGAGGTCGCCGACGAAAACGGCTGGCTGGCCCGCATCCAGCCACAACACCGAGGAGCCTGGCGTGTGGCCGGCAGCGGGCCGCAGCCGCAGCGACTCGCTGATCTGGTAACCGTCCGACCACGCGACGAGCTGTCCCGCCGCTTCGATGGGCGACACGCTGTCGGCGAACACCAACTGGTCACCGCGCTGCTGGGCCACCTCTTGCTCGGTGCGCGGCCATCGACTCGCCGCGGGCCCATCCGGCCGAAAGTGGCGGTAGTCGGCGGCGGGCAGCAGATACCGCGCGTTGGGGAACGTCGGCACCCAGGCGCCGTCGTGCCACGTGGTGTTCCATCCGACGTGGTCGGAGTGGATGTGGGTGTTGACCACCACGTCCACGTCAGCGAGCTCCAGGGCGGCCGAGCCCGCCGCCCGCAGCGCGTCCAGGTACCCGGTTTTCAGATGATCCAGGGGCGGCATGTGCGGACGCTCACGATCGTTGCCGACGCCGGTGTCGACGACGACCGTCAGCCCGTCGACCTCGATGACCCAGCTCTGGACCGCGATGTGCCATTCGTCGGTCTCGGGGTTGTAGAAATCCGGCACCAGCAGGTCGGTGTTGTCGCGCCACGCCGACGCGGGGGTTCGGGGAAAAAATTTGGTTCCCAGGCTGAACTGGAATTCCACGACACGCGCCACGCTCGCGCGGCCTAGCCGAATCCGGCTCATCACATGGGATTGGTGCGCAGATAGCTGTAGACGCCGGCGAAATTCCGATTCACTTCATCTGGAATCGGCACCGGGCCGCCGAGGGCGCGGGCCCCCCAGACGATCTGGGCGGTGCGTTCGACGAGTGCAGTGATGTGCAGCGCCTTGTCCGGGCGGGGCCCGACAGCGACCAGGCCATGGTTGGCGATCAGGGCGGCGCCGCGGTCTTGCAGCGCCTTGACCGCGTTGGCCCCGACGTCGGGCGTGCCGGATGCGGCGTAGTCGGCGCACCGAATATCGCCACCGCAGTAGACCGCGAACTCGTCGATGCAGGCCGGAATCGGCTGATGCGCGATGGCGAACATGGTCGCCCACACGGGATGACTGTGGATGACGCTGCCGATGTCGTCGAACGCCTGGTAGCAGGCCAGGTGCAGCTGCATCTCCGACGATGGGTGCCGGCCGTCCTTGGCGTGCTGCACAGCGCCGTCGGGATCGACCAGCACGAGATCGTCGAGCACCATCTCGGCGTAGTCGACCGATGACGGTGTGATGACGATGTTGCCATCGGAGCGCCGCGCCGAGATGTTGCCGGCCGTTCCCTCGACGAGGCCGCGGCGCAGCATGTCCTTCGCCGCTGCCAGCACCGCGGATTCGGGGTTGACGACCGATTTCACGGATGTCATGGACTGAGCACCTCCGGATTGACGATGTGGGCGGGCATGTTCCCGCTCAGCAGCGCTTCCAGGTCGTCGGCCACCATCTGCGCCTGCCGGGCCTCAGTGTTCCACGTCGCCCCGCCGATATGCGGGGTCAGCACGACATTAGGCATGCCCGTCAACGGATGATCGGTGGCCAGCCATTCGCCGGCGAAATGATCCAGCCCGGCGGCGGCCACCTTGCCGGCGCGCAGGGCGTCGACGAGGGCGTCGGTGTCGTGCAGCTGGGCTCGCGCCGTGTTGAGGAAGACCACGCCGTCGCGCATGCTCGCGAACTGCTCGGCGCCGATCATGCCGAGGGTGTCGTCGGTGACCGGCGCGTGCAGCGAGATGACGTCAGCCTCGGCCAGCAGCTCGTGAAGGTTGTGGTGGGCTTCATCGTTGTACGGATCGTGCGCGATGACCCGCAGGCCCAGGCCGGACAATCGCCATTGCAGGGCCCGGCCGACGGCGCCCAGGCCCACCAGCCCGGCGGTGAGCCCCGCGATTTCGGTGCCCCGGAATCGCTGATAGGGAATGCTGCCGTCGCGAAACATGTTGCCGGCGCGGACATCCGCATCTGCGGTCACCAGGTGGCGGGTGGCCGCCAACAGCAGGGCCACCGCCATCTCGGCGACCGCGTCGGCGTTGCGGGCCGGGGTGTTCAGCACCGGGATGCCGGCCGCGGTGGCTCCGGGGATGTCGACGTTGTTGGGGTCGCCGCGGGTGGACGCGATCGCGCGCAAGCCAAGGTCGAAGACCGGGCCGCGCACCGAGTCGCTCTCCACCACAACCACATCGGCGGCTTCGGAGCGGATCCGGTCGGCCAACTGCTCGGGGGTGTAGATCCGTAGGGGAATCTGATCGAGCTCACTTATCCAGGGGTCGTACACCACGTCGGTCAGCTGTCGGAGCTTGGCGAACCCCGGTCCACGCAGCGGGGCGGTCACCAGGGCACGCGGTCTTGACGTCACGAGTGCCAATGCTGGCGTACGGTGACGCCCGTGTCACGTAAAGGCGTCACAATCGGCATCGACGTCGGTACTACCGCCGTGAAGGCGGTGGCCGCCGACGAGGACGGCCACGTGATGGCGCGGGTGCGGATTCCGCACCAGCTGCGGGTACCGGCCCCCGATCGGTTCGAGCACGACGCCGACGAGGCATGGCGGCGTGGTCCGCTGGCGGCCCTGGATCAACTGGGCCGCCCCAACGCGGATGCGGTGGCCGTTTCGGCGATGGTGCCGTCGCTGACCGCCGTCGATTCTGCGGGCAGGCCCATCACGCCGGGCCTGCTGTACGGCGACGCCAGGGGCCGGGTTCCGGGCGCCCCGGCGCAACCAATCCCGGCGATGGGCGAGGCGGCCGAGTTCCTCCGCTGGACAGCTACTGAAGCGCCCGATGCGGCCGGATATTGGCCGGCATCAGCGGTCGTCAACCACGCTTTGGCGGGCGAGGCGGTGATCGACTCCGCCACTGCCATCACGGCCTTTCCCGTGTTCGACGGGAGCGGCTGGAATCCAGCGGAGTGCGCCGATCGCGGCGCGACCGTCGCGCGGATGCCGCGAGTGGAGCCGATCGGGGCGGCGGCCGGACAGGTGCGGGGGAGCGGGACGACATTGGCAGTCGGGGCCATCGACGCCTTGTGCGAGCAGATCGTGGCCGGCGCCGATCGCGATGGCGACGTGCTGGTGATGTGCGGGACCACCCTGATCGTGTGGATCACCATCCCGGACTACCGCCAGGTGCCCGGTCTGTGGACTATCCCGCATACCGCAGCCGGGAAAAGCCAGATCGGCGGAGCCAGCAACGCCGGCGGTTTGTTCCTTGGCTGGGTTGATCGCATTGTCGCACCGGGCGACCTCGCCGGCGATCTCGAGAAGGTCGATCCACGCCGAGTACCCGTATGGTCGCCGTACCTTCGTGGCGAGCGCACGCCGTTCCACGACCCGGACCGTCGCGGCATCCTCGATGCCCTGGATCTCAGTCATGACGCCGCCTCGCTGCGGCGCGCCGCCTACGAGGCGTCGGGCTTTGTCGTTCGCCAGCTCATCGAACTGAGTGGAATGCCGGTGGCGCGCATCGTGGCTTCGGGAGGCGGCACCCGGGTCCAGCCCTGGATGCAGGCCCTCGCCGACGCCACCGGCCGACCCGTAGAGGTGTCCGGGGTGGCCGAGGGAGCGGCACTGGGTGCGGCTTTCCTGGCTCGCATGGCGACCGGTCAGGAATCCGCGATTACCGACGCCGCGCGCTGGGCCTTAACCGAGCGGGTCGTCGAACCCCAACCGACCTGGGCGGCCGCGGTCGCCGACCGCTACGGGCGGTTCCGGGAGCTGGGAGAGCGGCCCTCTTATCAGGTCTGTGACAACTAGCCAAGCATCTCGCGCGATACGTCGGGTGAGGTTCTAGGCTTATGTAATGACCGACCAGGACCGAAAAGCGACCGACCACGACCGAAAAGCTGCCCGTCGAGAAATTGCCGACGCCCTGTTGAAAGCCCTGGAGCGTCGACATGAGGTAGCCGACGTCGTGGTGGAGTCCGATAACAAGGCCGCCGCGGTCGAGGCGATCGTCCAGTTGCTCGACACGTCCCACCTGGCCGCCGAAGCCGTGATGGGCATGTCGTTCGACCGGCTCACCATCGAGTCGCGTAAGCAGATCCTTGCCGAACTGGAGGACCTGAACAAGCAGCTGAGCTTCACCACTAAGGAGCGCCCGGCCAGCTCGGGTGACAGCCTGCTACTGCGGCCCTTCTCCGCCGACGAGGACCGCGACATCTTCGCTACGCGCACCTCGGACATGGGCGCCGCCGGTGACGGATCCGGCGGACCTGCGGGCAGCCTCGATCACGAGATCGCTGCGGCGCTGGCACGCGTCGACGACGAAGAGGCCGCGTGGTTCGTGGCCGTCGATTCAGGCGAGAAGGTCGGAATGGTGTTCGGCGAGCTCGTCAACGGTGAGGTGGACGTGCGGATCTGGATTCACCCCGATCACCGAAAGAAGGGTTACGGAACCGCCGCGCTGCGCAAGTCGCGGTCGGAGATGGCGTGGTGCTTCCCCGCTGTGCCGATGGTCGTCAGGTCGCCTGCGGCCGAACCCGCCTGACCGCGCCTTAGTTCTTCACGGCGGTGACAGCTACGCTGGTCTGCAGCGACTGCAAGTTGTCACCTTTCGGGATGGTCAGCCCGGCTTCGCTGAACATGTCAGCGCGGGTGGTCGCCGAAACCTGCCAGCCGTGGGCGTGCAAATACTCCGCCGCCGGTGTGCGCTCGCCCCGGTAGACCAGAGTCGACACGTCGATGTCGTAGCCGAATCGCCCCCAGCGGTCGGCCATCGCCTTGCCGCGTTTCTCGAGCAGCACCGGTGCGACGTCGGAATGATATTCGGTGGCCAGCCAGCTGCCGGGGGCGCTCAGCGTGGTGACGGCGTCGAACAAACGGTCCTGAGCCTCCGGTGGCAGGTACATCAGCAGACCTTCGGCACTCCACGCGCTCGGCCTCGACTCGTCGAATCCACTGTCCCGTAGTGCCTTTAGCCAATCGTCACGCAGATCGACCGAAACCGTCCTGCGCTCGGCGGTGGGGTGGGCACCCAACCGCGACAACGTGGTCGACTTGAACTCGATGACCGCGGGCTGATCGACTTCGTAAACCACGGTGCCTGCGGGCCACGGCAGCCGGTACGGGCGCGAGTCCAGGCCGGCGGCCAGAATGACAACCTGGCGAACGCCTGCGGCGGTCGCGGCGGTGAAGAAATCGTCGAAGTAACGGGTACGCACCGTCATCATGTCGACCGTCCGCCGCAGGTTGAATTCCGCCTCGGGGTCGGCATCGGCATCGAGACCGCCGGTCTCATCGGTGATCTCGCCGTCGAGCACACGGATGAAGAATTCCTTACCCA
The DNA here is from genome assembly GCA_963762625.1 of uncultured Actinomycetota bacterium. Lineage (GTDB taxonomy): Bacteria > Actinomycetota > Actinomycetes > Mycobacteriales > Mycobacteriaceae > Mycobacterium. The sequence continues at coordinate 319,086 of CAVXLB010000003.1, read as the reverse complement.
CCGCACGAACCAGCGGATCGGCAAGTGGATCATCGATCAGCGCGTTGGGCTTCTTGCTGGCCAGCGCGCGGCCGACCGCTACCCACGTTGCGGTCGCGCCCACGCTCGAGGCGAGGTCCCAGGTGTCCTGGTCTGCGCGTGTCATGCGGTGGCCCCGCGTTCCAAGATGGCGGATAAGTACTTGATGTCGCCGAAGGCAACTGCGGTCGGCCCTTCGGGGAACTCGAAGCCGTTGTCCGCGTAGAGGTCCGGTGTGCTGCGCACGGTCGTCTGCCAGCCTCGTTCGGACAGATACGTTGCAGCGTCGTTGCGCTCGCCCTCGTAGACCAGCTCGGACCAGTTGAGATTCAACCCCATACGGCGCCAGCGGTCGCTGATCTCACCGTGGCGCTTGTCCTTTGCGGCGCGGTCACGGATGTCCGGGACGTACCCGGTACCCGCCCGGCTGCCGGTGGCGCTGAGTGCGGTGATGTTGTCGAACAGGCGGTCCTGTGCGTCCGGCGGCAGGTAGCCCAGCAGGCCTTCGGCGATCCACGCCGTTGGCTGGCTCTGGTCGAATCCGCTGTCGCGCAGTGCCGTCGGCCAGTCGCCGCGCAGGTCGATGCCCACAGCCCTGCGGTCGGCAGTGGGCTCGGCGCCCAGATCGGCCAGGATGCGGGTCTTGAACTCGATCACCTGCGGCTGGTCGATCTCGTAGACGACCGTCCCGGCGGGCCATTGCAGCCGGTAGGCGCGGGTGTCCAGCCCGGAGGCCAGGATGACGGCCTGGCGCACACCGGCTTCGGCCGCGCGAAGGAAGAACGAGTCGAAGAACCGGGTGCGGACCGCCATGCCTTCGCTCAGTCGCTGAGGCGTGAAGGCGGGATCGTCCTCGGCGACCTCGATGTCGCCGTTCATCATCCGGATGAAGGCATCCACGCCGACTGCGTTCACCAGCGGCTCCGCAAAGGGATCGTCGATCAACGGGTTCGGACCCTTGGACGCCATTGCCCGCCGTGCGGCCACCGCGGTAGCGGTGGCCCCCACGCTGGACGCCAGGTCCCAGCTGTCCCCGTCATGCCGCTTGGTGCCGGCACTTGCGCTGTCTGTCATGAAGTGTCCCCCTAATTTGAAGTCTTCGTTATTTGAGTGTCGCGTTGAGGCTGATGATGTTGCGAAGCTGCGACTTCTCGTCTTCGGGGAAGGCGAGGCCGTAATCGGCGAACAGCTCCCGCCGCGGCCGGCTGCCGACATGCCAGCCGCGAGCGATCAGGTAGTCGACGACATTGCTGCGCTCGCCGTCGAAGAACAGCCCCGACAGGTCTATGTCGCAGCCAATGTTGGCCCACCGCTTATTGAATTGCCGCGCGCGTTCGGTCATCGTCGAGTCGGAGTCATCGCCGTGATATTCGGTGGCCAGCCTGCTTCCCGGCGCGGACAGCGCGGTGATGTTGTCGAAGAGCCGATCCTGGGCTTCCGGCGGGAGGTACATGAGCAAGCCTTCGGCGCTCCAGGAGGTTGGTTGCGTCAGGTCAAATCCGCTTGGCGCAGGGCAGCCGGCCAGTCGTCCCGCAGGTCGATGCTGACGGCTCGGCGCTCGGTGGTGGGAGTGGCGCCGAGGTTTGACATCGCGGCGGTCTTGAAGTCGACGACCCGGGGCTGATCGATCTCGTAGACCACGCTCGTGGGTGGCCAGGCCAGCCGGTACGCCCGGGCGTCGAGGCCGGCGGCCAGGATTACCGACTGGTGCACGCCGTCGCGGGCGGCGTTCAGGAAGAAATCGTCGAAAAAGCGGGTGCGCACCGCGATCGAATCGGTTTCCAGTTGCAGGTCGCGTTCGCCGCCGCCGGCCTTGTCGGGCAAGGCAACTTCGCCGTCGACGAGGCGGCGGAAGAAGTCCAGTCCGACGGCGCGTACCAATGGCGCCGCGAATAGGTCATTGATGATCGCGTTGCTCTCCTGGCTGGCCAGCGCGCGGGCCGCGGCGACCATCGTGGCCGTGGCACCGACGCTGGAGGCCAGGTCCCAGCTGTCTTGATCGCTACGTGTCATGGAGTCAGCCCTCGGTCCTAGGTTTCGATACTTAGCAAATGTAATGAGCTAACCGAAATATACGCCTCGCGGCTGACTGCTTCCTGCAGGTTCACTGCCTGTTCCCGGATCGGACATTTTGGGGCCGTTCCGGGCGCTCTGGGTGCCCCTGGATGGCGGCCGTTAAGAACCTGCCCAGACCAGCTGTTAGTCTCGTACACGGTTTGAGGTGCGACGCCGTACGTCCTGCCTGCGGGACTTGGGCGCGTGACGCAGGATGACCCAGGAATGATCCAGTCGGCCAGACAGCCCGGTTGGAATACCGCGACCAGAGTTCGGCTGCGCAGGAGGAAGAGTGCTTTCGGCTTTCATCTCATCGCTGCGGACAGCCGACCTGAGACGGAAGATTCTCTTCACGCTGGCCATAATTGTCCTCTACCGTCTCGGTGCCGCTCTGCCGTCTCCGGGCGTCAACTTCCCGAACGTGCAGCAGTGCATCAAAGAGGCAAGCAACGGCGAAGCCGGACAGATCTACTCGCTGATCAACTTGTTCTCCGGTGGCGCGCTACTGAAACTGACGGTGTTCGCGGTTGGGGTGATGCCCTACATCACCGCCAGCATCATCGTGCAGCTTCTCACCGTCGTCATCCCGCGGTTTGAGGAGTTGCGCAAGGAGGGACAGTCCGGCCAGGCCAAGATGACGCAGTACACCCGCTATCTGGCGATCGCGCTGGCTATCCTGCAGGCGACCAGCATCGTGGCACTAGCGGCCAACGGCGGCTTGCTACAGGGCTGCTCGCTGGACATCATCGCCGACCAGAGCATCTTCACCCTGGTCGTCATCGTGCTGGTGATGACCTCGGGTGCGGCGCTGGTGATGTGGATGGGCGAGTTGATCACCGAACGCGGTATAGGCAACGGCATGTCGATGCTGATCTTCGTCGGCATCGCTGCGCGCATTCCTGCTGAAGGAAGATCCATCCTGGACAGCCGTGGCGGGGTCATTTTCGCCGCCGTCTGCGCGGCCGCGCTGGCCATTGTCGTCGGCGTGGTGTTCGTCGAGCAGGGCCAGCGCCGAATTCCAGTGCAATACGCAAAGCGCATGGTGGGCCGGCGCATGTACGGCGGAACCTCGACTTACCTGCCGTTGAAGGTCAACCAGGCCGGCGTTATCCCGGTCATCTTCGCGTCGTCGCTGATCTACATTCCGCATCTGATCACCCAGCTGATCCGAAGTGGCAGCGGCGGCGTGGGCAATAGCTGGTGGGACAAGGTCGTGGGCACTTACCTGTCCGACCCGAGCGACCCGGTCTACATCAGCATCTACTTCGGGCTCATCATCTTCTTCACATACTTCTATGTGTCGATCACGTTCAATCCCGACGAGCGTGCCGACGAGATGAAGAAGTTCGGTGGCTTCATTCCCGGTATCCGGCCGGGAAAGCCGACCGCCGACTATTTGCGTTACGTACTGAGCAGGATCACGTTGCCCGGCTCGATTTACCTGGGCGCGATCGCGGTGCTGCCCAACCTCTTCCTCCAGGGCAACGGTGGAACGGTCCAGAACTTGCCGTTTGGCGGCACAGCGGTTCTGATCATGATTGGCGTCGGTTTGGATACCGTCAAACAGATCGAGAGTCAGCTCATGCAGCGCAACTATGAAGGGTTCCTCAAGTGAGACTTGTTTTGCTTGGACCGCCTGGAGCGGGCAAAGGTACGCAGGCCGAAAAGCTCGAAGAAAAGCTTGGGATCCCGCAGATCTCCACCGGCGAGCTGTTCCGGCACAACATCGGCGAGGGCACCAAACTGGGCCTGGAAGCCAAGCGCTACCTGGATGCCGGTGACTTGGTGCCCTCCGAGCTGACCAACCAACTCGTCGACGACCGCTTGAATGATCCGGACGTGGCCAACGGTTTCATCCTGGATGGATACCCGCGGGCAGTCGAGCAGGCCAAAGCGCTGCGCGAGATGCTCGAACGCCGGGGCCTCCAGATCGATGCGGTAGTTGAGTTTCGGGTCGCAGAGGACGTGTTGTTCGACCGGCTTAAAGGGCGTGGCCGCGCGGATGACACCGACGACGTGATCCGCAACCGAATGAAGGTCTACCGTGACGAGACCGCGCCGCTGCTGGACTACTACAGCGACGAATTGAAGACCGTCGACGCCGTCGGCACCGTGGATGAAGTCTTCGCCCGAGCGCTGAAAGTCCTGGACCAGTAATCATGAGCGCGCTGGCGCGGCTGCGGAGTCGCAGGGTCGTTCCGCAGCGCAGCGCCGGCGAACTTGACGCGATGGCCGCCGCCGGCGCGGTAGTGGCCGCCGCGCTGCAAGCGGTCCGCGCCGCTGCGGTCTCCGGGGTGTCGACCTTGAGTCTGGACCAAGTCGCCGAATCGGTGATCCGCGACGCCGGTGCCACTCCGTCATTTCTGGGCTACCACGGTTACCCGGCCTCGATCTGCTCATCGACCAACGACCGGGTTGTGCACGGCATCCCGTCGGCCGCGGAAATACTCGCACCCGGGGACCTGGTATCCATCGACTGCGGCGCGGTGCTAGAGGGCTGGCACGGTGATGCAGCGATCACCTTCGGGATCGGCGCCCTGGACCCAGCCGACGAAGCGCTTTCCGCAGCGACCAGGGAATCGCTGGAAGCCGGAATCGCGGCGATGGTCAGCGGCAATCGATTGACGGACGTGGCGCATGCGATCGAGCAGGGCACTCGGGCGGCCCAGGCCCGGTACGGACGCGCCTTCGGGATCGTGGAGGGCTACGGTGGCCACGGCATCGGACGGCAGATGCATATGGATCCGTTCCTGCCCAACGAGGGCGCTCCGGGGCGAGGTCCGTTGCTGGCCCCCGGTTCTGTCCTGGCCATCGAACCGATGCTGACTCTCGGAACCGGAAAGACGCTCGTGCTCGACGACGAATGGACGGTTACTACCACCGACGGGTCGCGTGCGGCACACTGGGAACACACCGTCGCGGTAACTGAGAGCGGACCCCGCATCCTGACACTTGCCTGAAACTCCTGCTCAGTGCCAGGGCAGACTGATTCTTATCGGGATTCCCGCGGAGGTCTTGAACTAAACACCTAGTCGACTCGTGTCAGTAGGCGGAGGTGATCAAGTGGCTCGTGTGGCCGCGGCTGCTGAAGCCGCTCTGATGAAAGCGCTGTATGACGAGCATGCCGGCGTTTTGTGGCGCTACGCGCTTCGGCTGACCGGCGACGCTAGCCATGCCGAGGACGTCGTCCAAGAGACGCTGTTGCGGGCATGGCAACATCCGGAAGTCATCGGCGACACAGAGCGGTCGGCGCGCGCCTGGTTGTTCACCGTGGCGCGCAACATGATCATCGACGATCGGCGCAGCGCACGGTACCGAAACGTGGTCGCCTCGACCGACGTGGATGGCGCACCGGAGCAGTCCACGCCGGACGAGGTGAACGCGGCGCTGGACCGGCTGCTGATGGCCGACGCGATGACCCAATTATCCGCCGAGCATCGGGCCGTGGTCGAGCGGTCTTACTACCGTGGATGGACCACTGCGCAGATTGCTGCAGACCTTGAGATTGCCGAAGGAACAGTGAAGTCGCGACTACACTATGCGCTACGCGCGTTGCGGCTCACTTTGCAGGAACTTGGAGTTACGCGATGACGGCGCGGGGGTTTTATTCGCTTCCCCCCACCCGTGTGGTCATCGGCTCCGAATACTTGGAGGTGACAGGAGATGGATGAGATGAGGACGCCGCTACGAGGCATCGGCCCGCCCGGTGACAACGAGGTATTTGGTATGGATGACAACCACCGTTACGCGATGTGGGATGCCGCATACGTGTTGGGGTCGCTGTCTGCTGTCGAGCGCCGCGAATTTGAGTCGCACATGGCCTATTGCGCGGAGTGCCGGCAGGCCGTCGCCGAAGTCAGTGGTATACCGGCACTGCTTTCGCAGCTTGACCCTGCAGAAGTGGCCGCGATCGACGCCGGCCCCATACCGGGGGCTGGATCGGCGACACCGGAGATCTCTCCGGCGTTGCTACCGTCGTTGCTTGGAGCAGTGCGCTTTCGGCGCCGCCGTACCCGCGTGACGACCTGGGTGGCCTCGGCCGCTGCGGCCGTGGTGCTGGGGGTCGGCGTGTTCGTCGGTGTCCAAGGCCATTCCTCGACTGCTCCGCAGCAGGTGACCGCATCCTCGCAGGAGATGGCACAGGTCGGGACGCACCTGCTGGCCTCCTCAGTGGCGCTGACCAGTCAGCACTGGGGCACGTTCATCAACCTGCAGTGTGTCTGCCTGGCTCCGCTGAATGCGCACCATGACACGCTGGCGATGGTTGTGGTGGGTCGCGACGGCAGCCAAACCCGTCTGGCCACCTGGGTGGCAGTTCCCGGCCACACTGCGACCCCCGCGGGCAGCATCTCGACTCCGGTCGAACAGATCGCCTCCGTGCAAGTCGTTTCCGCCGACAGCGGCCAGGTTCTGCTGCAGCGTTCGCTCTAAAGCCGCCGACGGGTGAACCGTAGGATCACCTAACTCGTGTAATAGGCATCGTCACTATCAAAGGTGAGAAGATGCCTAGCAAGCACACTCGGAAGCAGCGGGTGGTCGACCACATCGTCGAACGCCTCGCAACACTCGGAGTCGGCCACATCTTCGGAGTGGACGGCGCCAACATCGAGGATCTCTACGACGCCGCGCACTTCCAGCCCGGAATCACCGCGGTGCTGGCCAAGCACGAGTTCTCCGCTGCCACGATGGCAGATGGGTACAGCCGCAGCGGGGCCGGGCTGGGATCTGGATTGGGAGTCGTGGCAGCGACCTCGGGTGGCGGCGCGTTGAATCTGGTCGCGGGCCTGGGGGAGTCGTTGGCAAGCCGTGTTCCAGTGTTGGCGTTGGTCGGCCAAACTGCCACGACCATGGACGGCCGCGGCAGCTTTCAGGACACCAGCGGCGCCAACGGATCACTCGACGCCGAGGCTGTTTTCTCCGCGGTGTCGGTGTCGTGTGAGCGGGTGCTCAACCCGGCCGACATTGTTGCGGCGCTGTCTCGGGCCATCGCCGCCGCACGTAGCGGCGGCCCGGCGGTGTTGTTGTTGCCCAAGGACGTTCAGCAGGGAGCCGTTGCGGTAAGGCCGCATTGGGGCGGCCCGAACGGGCAGCTGCAAGAACACCGGCCCATTGGCAACCCGCATCCCATTGTGCAGATACTGCGCAACGCCGACGGGCCGGTCACCATCATCGTGGGCGAGCAGGTGGCCCGCGACAATGCCCGGTCCGAACTCGAACAGTTGCGGGCGGCTCTGCGCGCGCGGGTGGCCACCGTGCCCGACGCCAAGGATGTCGCCGGCACGCCGGGTTTCGGGTCGTCGTCGGCCCTCGGAGTGACCGGAGTGATGGGCCACCCCGGTGTAGCCGAAGCGGCGGCCGCCAGCGCCGTCTGTCTGGTGGTCGGCACCCGATTGTCGGTCACCGCGCGCACCGGCCTCGATGAAGTGCTGTCAGCAGCGCTGACCGTCTCAATCGGGTCGTCGCCGCCCTATATTCCGTGCACTCACGTGCACACCGACGACCTGCGTGGCTCGCTGCGGATGCTGACCGACGCGCTGTCCGGACCCGGGCGGCCCACTCATGTGCGGGTGCCGGATCTGGTGCGGCACACCGAACTGACACCCCCGCCCTGCGCGGACGCGGGAGTGCGTTACCGCGACGCGATGGCGGTGCTCGACGGCGCCTTGCCCGACGGGACCGACATCGTTGTCGACGCAGGCAATACCGGTGCGGCGGCGATCCACTACCTGCCGGTGCGGCGGGGCGGCAGATTCGCGGTCGCACTCGGCATGGGTGGCATGGGCTACAGCTTCGGTGCCGGCATCGGGATGGCCTTCGGGCGTGCCAACAGCGGGCGCCCGGGTGGGCGCACCGCCGTGATCGCCGGGGACGGAGCGTTTTTCATGCACGGGATGGAGGTGCACACCGCCGTGCACTACCGACTTCCGGTGACCTTCGTGTTGTTCAACAACAACGCCCACGGGATGTGCGTCACCCGTGAGCAGCTTTTCTATGACGACCTGTACAGCTACAACCGATTCCGACCCAGCCGACTGGGCGCCGGCCTGGCAGCCATGTTTCCGGGACTGGTGTCCGTCGACGTTACAGATCTCGATGGGTTTGCCGCGGCTATGCGCGCAGCACTGGATGTCGACGGCCCAGCCGTGGTCAGCGTCGAATGCGCAGCCGACGAAATCCCGCCGTTCGCACCGTTTCTCGATCAGCTTGTTAAAACCACTGCTATAGAAGAGATTCCAATTGTGAAGGAGGAACGGGCCGATGTCGCTGCCAGCGCTTGACGATATCCGCACCCACTATTCGGCTCAGACCGGCATCGAGGAGCCCATCGACGGTCTGACCCGCATTGAAACCAGCCCCCGGGAGAAGGCCACCCCGATCATCATGGACATGATGAGGTCGGTCTACCCGCACGATGAGGTCTTTGGCGAATACTGCACCGTCAACGAATACATCGACTGTCCCCCCGACGAGTTGTACGAATACCTTTCTGACACCCGCAGCCTCGAAGAGTGGACGTACAGTCTGCGTGGTTTCATGCCGACCGATGAGCCGGGCCTGTGGCGGGCCTACGACCGGCTCGGTTCGGAGACCGAGATCTACACCCGGACCGTCGCCAATCAGCGGGCCCGCACGGTCGATTACCACTGCGCCTGGGACCAGGGCAAGCACCTGTGGATGATTTATCTGATGCGCGTCATCGATGCCCAGGTGGTCCTCGATAAGCCGGGTTCGGTTGTGCTGTGGACTAATTGCCATCACCCGTTCTACGACAGCAACCCGTATCCGGAGTCCGCGCCACCGGATCGCCCAGTCTGGGTCGGCGACTTCTGGGACATGTTCGGTGCAGGACATCTGCTGGAAATGAAGAACCTCAAGGCAATTGCCGAATACCGCCACTGCAATGGCCTGCCGGTGACCCCGGTATGGATGAGATGAGGGAATCATGAGCCAGCCAACCGTCAGTCTGACCGACGTCTCCACTTATCTCCCCGGCGCGCCAATCCCGGCGGAGTATTACGCGAAGTTCGCCGAGTCCGACGACATGCGTGACAACTTGATGTTCCGTGCGCCCAAGTTCCGCCACCATGTCGCGGCCGACGAAACCGCGATCGACATGGTCGAACGTGCGGCACAGGGTTTGATCGATCGGCACGGCCACGATGTCATCGAAGGCGCCGACGTGCTGATCACTCACACCCAGGCGCCCGATCTGCCGTTCTACGGCGCGGGCGGGGGGATCGCACATCGCCTGGGCATGAAGCCGTCCTGGGTGCTGGACCTGCACAACGGCGGGTGCGCGGTATTCGTGTTGGCGCTCAACGTGGCTCGCCAATTGTTGGCGTCCGGTTCTGGGCACACCGCGCTGATCGCCGTGGCGCAAAATGCCGCCGGCCAGATCTTCGATCAGCCAGGAGTTCGCCGCAAGGCGCAGGCTGCGGTGCCCGGCGACGGTGCCGCGGTGGGATTGGTCACGATCTCCGATCAGTCGCCCATTCTTGATATCGAGTGCCGCACCTACGGCGAATACGCCGGCGAAATGACGTTCGCACCCGACCCGCCCCGCAAGTGGTGGCAGCCGGGGACCGGCGAGCTCTGCATCGGATTCACCGAAAGCAAGATCACCAAGGTGCTGGCCCGGGGCAACCGCCAGGTCCCCGAGGTGACGCTGGCGGTCTGCGACCGGATCGGCTTGCCTGCCAAAGACATCGATCTGCTGGTCACCAACCAGCCCAACCGGGCGTTCCTGCGCAACTGGCGTGACGCCCTGGAATTGCCGAAGGAACGCCACCGGGACACATTTGACGAGTGCGGCAACCTTTTCGGCGCCGGCATCCCGATCAACCTGGACCACGCAATATCGGACGGCCAGGTCAAGGCCGGTGACGTGGTCGTGATGGCAGGCTTCGCACACGCCGGCGACTTTGCCGGTGCGGCGGCGGTGCGCTGGGGCGGGCGAGTCTGATGTACCCCATGCAGAGCCCCGTCGCCGTCGAGATCGACGACGCGCTTCCCAACGCGGTTGACCCGTATGCGCTGTCGCTCAACGAGAATCCATTTCCGCCGCTGCCGGCGGTGCGATCGGCGCTAATTCGCTCGATCGATGCAGCCAACCGGTATCCGGAGTTCTTGCCCGAGCGGTTGCGCGGCGTGATCGCCTCCCGCGTAGGCCTGCCCGCGGACCAAGTGGTGTTGGGCGCCGGCGCGACGGGCGTATTGCTGCAGGCTCTGCGGGCACTGACCGTTCCTGGTGACGCGATGGCCATGGCCGCTCCGACATTCGACGGTTATCCGATCATCGCGCGGATGGCGCGGCTGGACTCGCTGTCCGTCCCCCTCGACGAGCACGGTCATCACGACCTCGACGGGTTGGCTGACGCCGCCGCGGACGCCCGGATAGTCGTCGTATGCCGACCGCACAACCCCACAGGCACGCTGGAGCCGACAGGCGAGCTTTTGCGATTCCTGGACCGGGTGCCGCGCGACACCATCGTGCTGCTTGACGAGGCATACATTGAATTCGTCGCCCCGGAGCACCAGATCGACGTTTCGGCGTTGATTGGGCGTTTTCCCAACGTGGTGGTGGTGCGGACCTTCTCCAAGGCATACGGACTGGCCGGACTCCGGATCGGTTACGGGCTCGCGTCCCCAGAGGTGGCCCAGACACTGTGGTCCCAACAGCTGCCGTTCGGCGTCGCGCTGACCAGCTTGCCCGCGGTTGCGGCTTCCTACAATGCCGAAGACCAACTGCAGCATAGGATCCGGCTGATCACAGCCGAGCGCCGCTATCTGCGGATGCGGCTGAGCGCGATGGGGATATACACCACCGACGCACATGCGAACTTCCTGTACCTGCCTTCAAAGGGCGGGCGGGGCCGGCTGTGGCGTGAGGCTTTCGCTGACAGTGGGCTGCATGTCCGGTGCTATCCGGACGGCGGCGCGCGGATCGCGGTGGGCAGCCGCGCTTCCAGCCTGGCGGTGCTGTCAACGATAGGAAATTCCACGGCAATGGCCGCAAGCTGAAATTCGGAGGCCAAATCCGGCCCGGCTTCTCCCGCACGAGGGGGTGGGGGAGGCCGGGTCCGGGATCTGCGGTATGAAAGGGCGTGGCTGCCTCAACGCCGGCGGGATCAGATGCGGGTCACGCCAAACGCGACCCGATCGCTGCGGCGCGGGCCAACTGGGAGCGCGCAGGGTGGGGCGAGGTGTCGCCGGGCATGGTCGCGGTGACATCGGTGATGCGTGCGCATCAGATCCTGCTCGCCCGCGTTGAGATGGCGCTGCGTCCCTACGACCTGAGTTTCTCCCGGTACGAGTTGCTGCGGTTGCTGGCGTTCAGCCGGACCGGAGCGTTGCCGATCACCAAAGCATCCGACCGGTTGCAGGTGCACGTCACCAGCGTGACCCACGCGATCCGACGGCTGGAGGCCGACGGGCTGGTTCAGCGGGCTCCACACCCGACCGACGGGCGGACCACGCTGGTTCAGATCACCGATCTTGGCCGCTCCACAGTCGAGGACGCCACCCTCACGCTCAACGAGCAGGTGTTCGCTGACATCGGCATGGGCGCCGGTGAATCGCAGGCGCTGGTGTCGTCCATCGAAACGTTGCGGCGCAACGCGGGTGATTTCTAGCCCGCCGGTGTAACGGCACCACGGTGTCTAGATAACGCCCGCATCGGCGCGCATGAGATCGGGTGTGCGGTACAGATTGAACTGAGGAAGGAACGGCAGTGGACCCCACAGTTGCTCATCAGCGCGCTCACGACGTGTTCGCCGGCGTCTTCGCCAACGTCAGCCCAGACCGGCTGGGTGCCCCGATTCCGTACTCGGAGTGGACGATTCGCGATCCGATCGAGCACGTCATCTACGGCAACGAGCAGCCGTGCTCATCGGGGCTGGGGCCGGGCGACCAGCTGGCCGCGTTCCTAGGTCGAACGGTGCCGTAAATCCCGAATTCCTGGCCGGTCCTGCGTCGAGTTGTCGTGCCAAAACGCCGATTCCGCGCGACGAGTCGACGTTGGGCGTCAAGATCAGTTGCCGCGCAGCGCCTCGATGACCGCGCTGAAGTCCTTGTCGGAGTGGTCGGCGGCGAACTTGGCATAGATTTCTGCGGCGTGGGTGCCGAGCGGCGCCGTAGAACCCGTCGAAGCCACCGCATCCATGGCCAGGCCCAAGTCCTTGTTCATCAGCGCGGTCGCGAAACCCGGCTTGAAGTCGTTGTTGGCCGGCGATGTCGGCACCGGTCCCGGCACCGGGCAATTGGTATGCACCGCCCAGCAATTACCGGTTGCACCGGTGATGACGTCGAACAACGACTGCGCCGACAGCCCGAGCTTCTCGGCCAGCACGAACGCCTCGCCGATCGCAATCTGCTGCACCGCCAGCACCATGTTGTTACACACCTTGGCAGCCTGCCCGGCTCCGGCGGCACCGCAGTGAATGACCTTGCCCGCCATCGGCTCCAGCACCGGGCGCGCCCGCTGCACCGCGGGCTCGTCACCGCCCACCATGAATGCCAGCGTCCCGGCCGCGGCACCTTTCACGCCACCCGAAACCGGTGCGTCCAGTTGGGGCAAGCCGTGTGACTCAGCCAGCGCGTGCACCTCGCGGGCGTCATCGACCGAGATCGTCGAGCTGTCGATGAATAGCGCGCCGGGTGTCGCCGCGGGCAATACCTCCGCATAGCAGCGTCGCACGATGTCTCCGTTGGGCAGCATGGTGATCACCACGTCGGTGCCGGCCACCGCCTCTGCTGCGGTGTCGAACACGGCGACGCCGCCGGCGGCCGCGGCCGCAACCGCCGCGGGCACCGGATCGAACCCGCGCACGCTATGACCGGCGGCGACCAGATTCGTCGACATCGGGCCGCCCATGTTGCCCAATCCCAGGAACGCGATCTGGGTCATCGTTGAGCCCTTTCTAAACGCTGGCGCGAAAACGCACGGCCTCGGCCCGACCGACGACCACCCGCATGATTTCGTTGGTCCCTTCCAGGATTCGGTGCACCCGCAGATCCCGGACGATCTTTTCCAGGCCGTACTCGCGCAGGTAGCCGTACCCGCCGTGCAGCTGCAGGGCTTTGTCGGCGACGTCATAGCATGTGTCGGTGACGTAGCGTTTGGCCATCGCGCACAGTTCGACCTTGTCCGGATCGCTCGCGTCGAGCGCACTTGCCGCCCGCCACAACATCATTCGCGACGTCTCGAGCCCGGTGGCCATGTCGGCCAGGGTGAACCGGATGGTGGGCTCATCGAGCAGGGCGGCGCCGAAGGCTTGCCGCTCCCGAACATAGCTGCCGGCTTTATCGAAGGCGGACTGCGCGCCACCAAGCGAGCACGCCGCGATGTTGAGTCGACCGCCGTTGAGTCCTTGCATCGCGATGCCGAAGCCCGCACCTTCGCCGTCCGCACCACCGAGCATCGCGTCGGCAGGTACCCGCACGCCCTCCAGGATCACCTGCGCGGTGGGTTGAGCATGCCAGCCCATCTTCTCTTCCGGCGCACCGAAACTGAGCCCTGGAGTGCCCTTTTCAATGATGAACGCCGATATGCCGCGTGGGCCCGGCTGCTCTGGACCTCCGGTACGGGCCATCACCACATAAACATCGGATGCCCCCGCGCCGGAAATGAACTGCTTGACGCCGTCGAGCACGAAGTCGCCACCCTGCCTGACGGCACGGGTACTCAACGCGCCGGCATCAGAGCCCGCGTCCGGTTCGGTCAGGCAATAGCTGGCGATGACGTCCATCGGCGCCAACCGCGGAATCCATTCCTCGCGTTGTTCGGCGGTACCGAAGCTGTCGATCATCCACGCGCACATGTTGTGGATGGACAGGAATGCGGCGGTCGTCGGGTCGGCGATGGCCAACTGCTCGAAAATGCGGACGCCGTCGAGTCGGCGTAACCCGCTGCCGCCGACATCTTCCCGGCAGTAGATCGCCGCCATGCCGAGCTTGGCCGCCTCGCGCAACACATCCGTCGGAAAGTGCTTGGCGGCTTCCCATTCCAGGGCGTACGGGGCGAGGCGCTTGGCGGCGAACGCGGCGGCAGTCTCGGTGATTACCCGTTCGTCGTCGTTCAGGCTGAGGAACTGCATGAAATGACCCTGATACTTCTTTAATTCATTGTCGGAATGACGAATTCGGCGCCATCTTTGATGCCGGACGGCCACCGTGACGTGACGGTTTTGGTCTTTGTGTAGAACTGGATCGACGACGGGCCGTGCTGATTGAGGTCGCCGAAGCCGGACCGCTTCCAGCCGCCGAAGGTGTGGTACGCCACCGGGACCGGGATCGGTACGTTGACACCGACCATGCCCACCTCCACCCGGGAGACGAAATCGCGGGCGGTGTCGCCGTCGCGAGTGAAGATCGCCACGCCATTGCCGTACTCGTGTTCGGAAGGCAGCCGCAGTGCTTCCGCATAGTCATGAGCGCGCACGATGCACAGCACCGGCCCGAAGATCTCGTCGGTGTAGATCGACATGTCGGGGGTGACGTGGTCGAACAGGGTGGGCCCGATGAAAAAGCCACCCTCCAGGCTCGCGTCGCCGTAAGCCAGGTCATCACTGGCCCGCTCGCGGCCGTCGACGACGATTTCCGCGCCGGCCGCGACACCCTGGTCAATGTAGTCACGCACCCGGACCAGCGCCGCCTCGGTGACCAAGGGGCCGTAGTCGGCCTTGGGGTCCAGACTGTGACCGACCCTCAGGTTGTTGATCCGCTCAACCAGCCTGGCGCGCAAGCGGTCCGCGGTTTGCTCACCGACCGGCACCGCGACGCTGATCGCCATGCACCGTTCGCCGGCGCTCCCGTACCCGGCGCCGATCAGCGCGTCGACGGCCTGTTCGAGGTCGGCGTCGGGCATCACGATCATGTGGTTCTTGGCGCCACCGAAGCACTGCGAGCGCTTGCCGTTCGCCGCGGCCGTCGCGTAGATGTACTGGGCGATGTCGGAGCTGCCGACGAAGCCGACCGCCTTGATGTCGGGATGGTTCAGCAGGGCATCTACGGCCTCTTTGTCGCCGTGCACGACCTGGAATACTCCGGGGGGCAGACCCGCCTCCAGGAACAACTCGGCCAGCCGCAGCGGAACTGATGGGTCACGCTCACTTGGCTTGAGCACGAACGCATTTCCGCAGGCGAGCGCGGGACCGGCCTTCCATAGTGGGATCATCGCCGGGAAGTTGAACGGGGTGATGCCGGCGACCACGCCCAGGGGCTGGCGCAACGAGTAGACGTCGATGCCCGGGCCGGCACCTTCGCTGTACTCGCCTTTGAGCAGGTGGGGAATCCCCATGCAGAACTCGATCACCTCGACACCGCGCTGGATGTCGCCGCGGGAGTCGGCCACCGTCTTGCCGTGCTCGATCGACAACAGCTCGGCGAGTTCGTCGGTGTTCTTGTTGACCAGCTCGATGAATCGCATCATCACGCGGGCGCGGCGCTGCGGATTCCACGCGGCCCACCCTTTTTGGGCCTCCAACGCCGACGCGACCGCGGCATCGACATCCGCTGACGAGGCCAGCGGAACTTTCGCCTGGACCTGGCCGGTGCTGGGATTGAAGACGTCAGCGGTACGGGTGGACTGGCCGGCGGTGCGCTGGCCGTCGATGAAGTGCGGAATTTGTGTGGTCATTAGTTGTCCTTGAGTACACCAAAGAATCGGCTCGATACTAGGAGATCCTAGTAACGGCGGCCTGACGCTGGCAAGCGGGGTTAACCTTTACCCGGTACGCGGACTATCGAGGCCGCCGACCTCGGCGAAGCGCGGCTGCGGGATTTGGACCCTGCGTACGACCAAGTCGGCCGTGTCGACCACCGCCGCCAAGCTGGACGAGCTGTTGTGTAACCCGAGCCGATATTGATCGGTGAAGGAGGGACGTGACGGCAGGAAGCGAGCCTGTCGGCCCGCGGCCACTGCGCGCGGTGCCCGACCATGGCTATGACGGTGGCTATACCGACTGGGAAGCGGTGTATCAGGACAACGCGACCTGGGTGTACCGCACGATTTTCGCGCGAGTCGGCAACCGGGCCGACGCCGAGGACCTCACCGCGGAGGTATTCCTTGCCGCCTTGCGGCCGCTGCGTCTGACCGCGACCGTCGCCGAGGTGCGCGCATACCTGCGGGCTACGGCCCGAACGGTGCTGGCCGCGCACTGGCGCGAAACCCTGGGCCGCGAAATAACCTCGATCGAGGACATCGAACAGCCGCCCGACAGCGAGGAAGCAATCAGCACCGCGCCCCAGCGGGTCGCCCGGGTTCTCGACAGACTGCCGGACCGTTATCGTCGGATTCTGGAATCGCGTTTTTTGCATGGAAATTCGATCAAGGAGTCCGCCACCGAACTCGGTGTCAGCGTCGCCAACGCGAAAGTACTCCAACATCGCGCTCTGCGGCTGGCAGCTCAAGTCAATGACGGAGAACAGCCATGAACGCGCGTGGATTGCGTCGTTACGTCGACGATCTGCTGCGGAGTCGCCGGCCCAAGGCGTTTGCGCCCGACGACTTCGAGGCGGCACAGATCCGAACGGCGATCGAGTTACGGGCGGCTGGACAGGGTGATGGCGCTCCGCGCCAGGAATTCCTTGACGATCTGCACCGTCGTCTCGCGGAGCAGATGACCGGCACACCGCCGCCAGTATCTCGGATGCAAAACGCGACGCGGCGGCAGGTAATCGTCGGCACGTCGGCCGCCGCGGCTGCCGCGGTCGCAGCGGTTTCCGTCGATCGAGCTGTGATCGGCGACCATCCCACCGAAGCCCCTGGCGCTAACTCCGCTGCCGGGCAATTAGCGCCCAACACCGGAACCTGGCAGCGAGTCGCGGCCGGCTCAGACGTGCCGGACGGGCGCATGCATCCCTTTGACCTCGGCGCGGTCAGTGGATTCGTTCGCCGCGTCGACGGCAATCCCCAAGCCGTGTCCGATGTCTGCACCCACCAAGGGTGCCGGCTGTGGTTCGACGCGCCCGACGACAGGCTACGCTGCCCGTGCCACTCGACCTCGTTCGCGCCCGGCGGCGAAGTGCTCACCCATCAGCTGCCGATCGCACCAAAGCCATTACCCACGTTGATGGTTCGCGAAGTCGACGGGACCATCGAGGTGTTCGCCCCGGCACACCCCGACCAGCCGGCTTAGCCCGGTGACGATGTGGACCGCGAAGCGGGCCCGGGTGGGGGTACCTCACAGCCGCAGAGCGGCGAGGGGGCGACGCGGGCAATCGGGCCGAGCTGTGTAACCCGCCGCCATATCTCTGGGCGACAGTTCCGCAGCCTTGGAGGGTCGCCATGTCTTTGGCCATGTTTCGAAAACGTCAGGCCCTATTAGCGAAAGGGGTGTTCGCCGTCGGTCTGCTGTTGCTCGCCGGATGCTCGGCTCCCCGACCAGATTCGCAGCCGTCAGTAACCTTTGGATCGACCGGCGGCAGCACGCCCGGAATGCCGGGCATGACCGGAATGCCGTCGACGGGAGGCGCGCCGACAGGAACAGCGTCGACACCGGTGGCGGGTGACCAGGTCAGTATCGACAACTTCGCCTTCGCGCCCGCGAACTTGACAGTCAAGGCGGGCAGCACCGTCACCTGGACGAACCGCGACGAAGAACCGCACACGGTAGCTGCCACCGACGGGTCGTTTCACTCACCGGGGATGGGTACGGGTGCCACCTTTTCGCACACCTTCTCCACCGCGGGGACCTTCGACTACGTCTGCTCCATCCACCCGATGATGCACGGCACCGTGGTGGTGACCGCATGAACCAGATTGCAAAACCCCAAGATCCGAACGCCATGAGTCGCCGCCAGCTCATCCGGCACACCGCGTGGTTCGGGGCCGCAGTGGGGTTCGCCGTGGTCGGTGGCGAAGTGATATCGCATGTCGGTGCGACAGCGGCGGCCGAGCACTCCCAAGGCCGGCCCACGTTGCGATTCGCTCAGGTTAGCGACAGCCACCTCGGGTTCTCCGGACCGCCCAATCCCAATGTGGTCGACACCTTCGGGAACGCGATCGACCGCATCAATAACCTCGGTTACACACCGGACTTCGTCATTCACACCGGCGACATCACGCACCTTTCCAGCCCCGACCAGTTCGACCAGGCGAAGCAGATGCTGAGCGGTCTGAAGACGCCGCATGTCTTCACCGTGCCCGGTGAGCACGACTCGGTTGATGACGCAGGGCACAAGTATCGAAGCGTCTTCGGCGCCGGCAGCCGCGGCGACGGTTGGTACAGCTTTGACATCGCAGGCGTACACGTGATCGCACTTGTCAACACCTTGAACCTGAAAAAGCTTGGGCATCTGGGTATCGATCAGCTGGAGTTCGTCGAAAAAGATGTCGCGGGGCTCTCAAGCGATGCCCCCATCATCGTGATCAGCCATATCCCGCTGTTCGCGATGTACCCGGACTGGGGCTGGGGCACCGACGATGCGGTACAGGCGTTGGGTTACTTGCGCCGGTTCTCTTCGGTCACCTGCCTCAACGGCCACGTCCACCAACTGTTTTCCAAGACCGAAGGCAATGTGACCTTCTACAGCGGTACGACGACCGCCTACCCACTACCCCATCCCGGCGACGGCCCGACGCCCAAGCCGGTCACACTGCCGGCCGGCAAACTTCGCGATGCACTCGGCATCCGCGAGGTCAGCTACACCAAGGGGCAGAGTTCCCTCGCGTTGAAAGAGACGAAGTTGCAATGACTGCCATGACCTTGACCGGCGCTGCGTTTCGTATTGGTCTCGCCGCCTCGTTAGCCGCCAGTGCCACGAG
This sequence comes from uncultured Actinomycetota bacterium, assembly GCA_963762625.1. Lineage (GTDB taxonomy): Bacteria > Actinomycetota > Actinomycetes > Mycobacteriales > Mycobacteriaceae > Mycobacterium. Next base: position 300,248 of record CAVXLB010000003.1, on the reverse strand, counting down.
CCATGCTTACCTGTACATCCATGGCTACCAGCACATTCCCGTTATCGGCACCGCCTTCCTGGTTCAGGCGAGTGTCTCGTTCGCCTTGGCTCTGCTGATCGTCGCGGGAGGTCCCTGGTGGTTGCGCTGGGCGGCCGCCGCGATGGCAGGCGGCTCGCTGGTGGCCTTCGTTCTGTCGAGGACCGTCGGGCTTCTGGGCTTCACCGAGCGAGGATGGGATCCATCGCCCTACGCGGCAAGCGGCGTGGCCGCCGAAGTGGTGACGGTGCTGCTGTGGGCGGGTGTGCTGATCGGATGGCGTCGGCCGGGGTGAGTCGGCACCGGAATGCCTGCGGGATACGCCTCGACTGGGCTTCCGCAGGGCCCGCCGCGACAGGACACCTAACCCCTGACGGTAGTGATGGCTGACCGGTGAGTAGGAGAAGTCGATAGATCCAGGCACGTGGCGTTCGGATCACGAGGAACGGACCACTATCCACGTGTTTCGCCATGGTGATGAACTGCTGAACAGTGTGCCACAGGTGCCGCAGCAGACCCATATCATAGGATATAAACGGAACCAGGATGCTGAGGTGGAACCCCACAGTTAGCGACCAGAGGAAGATCGGCCCCGAGAAGATCCTCCCGTAGAGGGTGCAGCCCGACGGAGGTTCCGTAGCCGCTGTAGCTGTGCTGTTGCGCCGTTGCCGTAGTCGCACTCGTTGCGGTCCTGACCCTAGTTGCGCGATCTGATCCGCCAGCCCCAACTGATCACCCGGCCCCAGCTCAGCAATCTCACCCAACACGCTCGGCAACCGCGCGGCCGGCTTCCGCGATCGCGACAGAGGACTTGATGGCCGTAGCACATACGAGGGTGTTTTTCGGTCACCAGTCCGTGGGGAACAACATCCTGGGCGCGGTTCCCGGTGTGTACGCGGACCACGGTGTCCCGGCACCCCCGATCGAGCAGGGGGACACCCAGCCCGGCCCCGACGGCGGGTTCATCGCCCACCAATACATCGGCGAAAACGGGAAGCCGCTGCGTCAAACTCGAGGACTTCGACCGACGATGCGCGGTGGGATAGGCCGGCAGGTCGACGTCGCGCTGATGAACATTGACGTCGAAGCAGCATGGATGTCGATGCCCTTTTCGCGCGCTACCGCGACACCGTGGGCGCGTTGGAGCGGGACTTCCCCAACGTCACCTTCATTCACGTGACGGTGCCCCTGTTCACCGACGCGTTGGCCATTGTTGGCCAAGGCAGACAACGTCGCGGGGGAGCGGTTTAACGCGCTGATCCGCGGCGAGTACGCCGGCCATCACGTGTTCGACATTGCCGCGATCGAGTCAACGAAGCCCGACGGCACAAGGGTCTCCGGTAGCTACGACAACCAGGGGTACTTCGCGCTATATGACGGGTACAACAACTCCGACGCGCTCGGCGGTCCACCTCAACGCGGTTGGTTCCAAGATCGCGGCGATAGGCTTTCTCGACGCGATCGCGCAGGCATCGCGGAAGTAGACACCGGTGGCCATCCCTTCTAAGGACGGTGACGTCGACCGTGAAGTCCTTGCTGACCTGCTGACCCGAAGCGTCCGCTGCCGTTCTGAGGCTGACCACCGATCATGACCTGTGGTTGTCCGGACGCCACCGGGGCGAGGCTCGACGCGGTAGCGGAGCTGGAAACTAACGCTTCAACCGAGTTTGGCGGTTACTTGCCGCGGATGTCGTCCAGGAACTTCCGAGTCTCCGCCCAGGTCGGCAGGACGCCGGCCGCGCGCACTTCCTCGAAGCTGGGGGCCACGGCATCCCGATCCGACAAGGTTGGCGCGAGGCCGTCGACCAGCGGCCAGTCGATTGCCAGGGCCGGATCGGTGGCACAGATGGTGTGCTCACGCTCTGGATCGTATTCCGACGAGCACAGGTACACGATCGTTGAATTATCTTGCAGCGCAAGGAACCCGTGCCCGAGGCCCTCTGAGATGTAGATCGTCCTACGGTCCTTGTCGTCGAGCAGAACTGAGTCCCACTGTCCGAATGTCGGTGACCCCACCCGGGTGTCGACAACCACATCGAACACCGAGCCCGACACGCACGTCACGTACTTGGCTTGGCTCGGTGGCACCTGGGCGAAATGCACGCCACGCAGCACACCGGCCGCGGACACCGAACAGTTGGCCTGCCGGACGTCTAACCGATGCCCGGCGAAGTCGCTGAACCCGTGGTCGGTGATCCATTCGAAGAACATTCCGCGGGAGTCGCCATGGATGGTGGGGGTGATCTCCCACGTGCCCGGGATCTTGAGTTCGCGAACTTTCATCTCACTGACCACGTTCCTCGTAGCGGGCTTCGGCTGCATCCTTCAACGGACGCCACCACGATTCGTTGGCGCGATACCACTCGATGGTGGCGCGCAGGCCCTCCTCGAAGTCGGTGTGTTTGGGCTTCCAGCCCAACTCGCTGTACAGCAGTGACGGGTCGATGGCGTACCGCAGGTCGTGGCCGACGCGGTCGGGGACGTGGTCGAAGTCGTCGGGGTCGCGGCCCATCATCTGCAGCAGCGTTCGCAGCACGGTCAGATTGTCACGCTCGCCTTCGGAGCTGATCAGGTAGGTCTGTCCTAGCTGACCTTTTTCCAGGATGCGCCTGACCGCGCTGTTGTGGTCCTCGACGTGAATCCAATCGCGGATGTTGGCGCCGCTGCCGTACAACTTGGGCCGCCGGCCGGTGAGCACATTAGTGATCTGGCGGGGGATGAACTTCTCGATGTGCTGATAGGGCCCATAGTTGTTGGAGCAGTTGGAGATCGTGGCGCACACCCCGTACGACCGAGCCCAGGCCCTGACCAGCATGTCGGAGCCGGCCTTGCTCGCCGAGTACGGGCTGGACGGGTTGTAGGGCGTGGTCTCGGTGAACCGATGCGGGTCGTCGAGCTCCAGGTCGCCGTAGACCTCGTCAGTCGAGACGTGATGCAGCCGCACACCGTGGCGTCGTACTGCCTCCAGGATGACGAACGTCCCGATGACGTTGGTCCGCAGGAAGAGCTCCGGGTCGTCCAGCGCGTTGTCCACGTGGCTTTCCGCGGCGAAATGGATAACCGCGTCGCACTCGGCGACCAGCTCGGAGACCAGTTCGGCGTTGCTGATATCGCCCTCTACCAGGCGGATGACGTCCTCGACGTCCTCCAACGACTCTCGCCGGCTCGCGTAGGTCATGGCGTCTAGCACCGTGATCGAATCCTCGGGATACTCCCGAACAGTGCTTTGCACGAAATTAGCGCCGATGAAACCGGCGCCACCGGTGACGAGCAATCGCATGGCCCAAACCATAACCGAGTGGGACGTTCAGCTTGGCGGAGTTACCCCTAATACCCGCGCCAGCTGGCTCAGGGCGGGCAGCAGGGTCTCTTCCTTCCAGCCACCCAACACCTGAATCGCCACGTGGTCGGCACCGGCTTCCAGGTGCTCGTTGAGCCGTTGCGCAACGGCGTCGGGGGTGCCATGTGCCACCAGCGAGTCGATCAGCCGATCGCTGCCGGGCTTGTGCACGTCGTCTTCGCTGAACCCGAGCCGCAGCCAGTTGTTCACATAGTTGCTCAGGCTGAAGTAGTGGTCGACGGTCTCGCGGCCGACCCTGCGGGCCTCGCCGGGGTCGGTCGTGAGCACCACTTTGTGCTCGGGCGCCAGGAACACCGAATTTCCGACCAGCTCGCGGGCCTTGGCCGTGTGTTGCGGTGTGGTCAGGTACGGGTGGGCACCGGCGCTGCGCTCCGCCGATAGCTCTAGCACCCGCGGCCCGAGCGCGGCCAGCACCCGCCGGCTGGTCGGCACCATGGCGGCGTCGAGCTCGTCGAGGTAACCGACCAGCGCGTCGAAGGGCTTGATGTATTCCTCGGTGTGCTCGCGATGACCGACCCCGATGCCCAGCAGAAACCTACCCGGGTGGGCGTCTTCAATACGGTGAAAGGACTCGGCGACGGCCGGTGCGGGTGCCGACCAGATGTTGACGATCCCGGTGGCCAGTTGCAGCGAGGTGGTTTGCGCGAGGGCCGGGTCGACCCAGGCCAGCTCGGCGTCTGGTGATCCGCCTATCCAGACGGCGCCGTATCCGAGTGCTTCGATCTGCGCCGCCAGTTGGGGTGTGATCGCACGCGTGGGCAGCCATACCCCGAACCGGCCCAGTTCGGGTTTGAGTGACACTGACCCAGTCATCTAGATCCCCCTCTGCGTCTGCTGCTCAGGACTGAGTCAGTCCGAGCGGACCCGCCAATTCGGCCAGCGCCGCGACCAGGTTTTCATCTTTGGTGAGGATCTGCACAGGCACGTGGTCGGCACCGGCGTCGAGGTGCTCCTTGAGCCGCGCCGCGATCTGGTCCGGGGTGCCGTAGGCCACCACCGCGTCGACCAGCCGATCGCTGCCCGGCCGGGTTACTTCCTCTTCGGTGAAGCCCAGCCGTTTCCAGTTGTTGCGATAGTTGGCCAGGTTGAAATACATATCGAGCGCTTTGCGCCCTACCGCGCGCGCCTGCGCTGCGTCGGTGGTCAACACCGCCTTGTGCTCGGGCGCCAAGAACGCCTCCGGAAAGCCCGACGCGCCCATCAATTCGCGGGCCCGCGCGGTGTGCTCCGGTGTGGTCAGGTACGGGTGCGCGCCGGCGCTGCGTTGCGCCGAGAGTTGCAGGACTCGGGGACCCAGCGCCGCCACCACTCGGCGGTTGGCGGGCACCCCGTCGGCGTCGAGATGGTCCAGGTAGTCCACCAGCGCGCCGTAGGGTTTGCGGTATTCGGCGATCGCCTCGCGATGGCCGACACCGATACCCAGCAGGAATCGACCAGGGTAGGCCTTATCGATGCGGTGGAACGACGCTGCGACCGCGTTGGCGGGGTCCGTCCAGATGTTGACGATGCCGGTGGCCACCTGCAATGTGCTCGTCGCTTCGAGGATGGGTTCCACCCAGGCCAGCTCCGCTGGCGGTGAGCCGCCCACCCAGACGGCTCCGTAGCCCAGGGACTCGATCTCTTTGGCTTGCTGGGGCGTCACGCCCCGCCCGAACGCTCCGAACCGTCCAAGATTGGGTTTGCTCTCCGCAGACTCGGTCATGGCCTGTCCAACCTGGGCTTCGAAGCGGCTATTCCGGCTCCGAGTCCGCAAGCGCAACGTCGACGGCGGGCGGCATCTCCAGCGGCAGCAGCACGATGAACCGCGTATCGCCGGGCACCGATTCCACCCGCAGATCTCCGCGGTGATTTTTGACGACGATGTTCCATGCCAGATCCAGCCCGAGGCCGGTGCCTTCGCCGAACGGTTTGGTGGTGAAGAACGGCTCGAAGATCCGCTCGCGCACACTGTCGGGGACTCCCGGCCCGGTGTCGCAGATCTCGATCCGGGCCATCTTCTCGCCATCCCGGCAGGTGCGCAGGGTCAGCGTGCCGCCCTTATCGCGCATCGCGGCGATCGCGTTGTCGATGATGTTGGTCCATACCTGGTTGAGATCGCCTGGATAGCACGGTATTTGGGGAAGGGATCGATCGAATTCCTTGGTCACCGTGATCGCGTTCACGCCCTTGCCGTCTTTACTCAGCCGGTCAGCGAACATCACCACCGTGCTGTGTAGCAGTTCGTGGATGTCGGCCACCTGGAACGGGGCCCGGTCCATCTGGGAGTACTGCTTGGCATCGGCGACCAGCGCGGAGATGCGCTTGCTGGCCTCCGAAATCTGGTTCAGCAGTAGTTCGCCGTTGATGGTGTAGCTGAGCCAACGGATCGCCTTCTCCAACGATGCCGACGCGTCGAGTTCCTCGGTGGTCGCGGATATCCGCTCCAACCAGTCGACGTCGATGCCGCCCTCGACGAACGTTGACGCAATATCCGAGCTCCCGTCGACGATGCCGTGATCTTCCAGCCAGTCGCTGACGGCGTCCTCGCAGTCGGCGGTCTCCATGGCGGTCATGTGTTGGGATGCCGCCTTGGTAACTTGCTCGGCGAGCTGTTCCTGTAGGTGCACCAGAGCAACCAGCGCCTTCGGCGTGACGCTGCCGTCAGCGAGCATCACCAGCTTCTGCCGCATCCCGGCGATCCGCTCGCGCAGTTCGGCGGCGGCCCGCACGGTGGCCGCGGCGGGATTGTTCAGCTGATGCGTCAGCCCGGCCGACAACTGGCCCAGCGCCAGCAGCTTCTCCCGGCTATCGATGATCCGGCGGGTCCGGTCGGTGCCGACGGCGATCCCGTCCAGCAGGTGCACCGCCATCGGGAACTCGTCCTTCATGAACTTGGCGAAAACGGGCGCATCCATCACAAAGAACCGCGACGGTTTGGTCACGTGCACCGATGCGTCGTAGAACTTCTGCTTCCCGCCGGTGAACGCCCGCCATGCACCGCAATACACGCCGCGCTGCGAGGTCCGGTTGGTTTCGATGTCCTGTCCGCCGGACAGCTTCGACATCATCAGCTCACCCTCGCAGAGCACATAGAAGCAAGTGGCGGGTTCGCCTTCGACGCAGATCGGGCCCGGCTCGAAGCTTTCGATGTGCCCGTTGGCGCACAGCGTCGCGAGCTGGTTGTCGTTGAGTGCCTCGAACAGGAACAGGGTGCGCAGCTGGTCGGGCTCGCACGGCAATTTGGTCATGACGCTTGGGCCCTTCTAACTCTCGGCCAGGTAGCGGTGCACCAGCATGACGGCCATCGAGCCCTCGCCGACGGCGGCCGCGACCCGCTTGGCCGACTCCGAGCGCACATCGCCCGCCACGAACACGCCCGGCACGCTGGTTTCCAGGTGGTGTGGTGGACGGTCCAGCGTTCCAGCCACACACGCTTCGCAGGTCCGGGCCGGTGAGCAGGAAGCCGTGGTTGTCGCGGGCCACCACCCCGTCCAGCCATTCGGTGCGCGGCGCGGCGCCGATGAAGATGAACATCCGGGCACAGCTGACGTCTTCGGTGTCGCCGGTCCGGTTGTCGACCAGGGTCAGTTTCTCCAGGTGGTCGCTGCCCATGGCGCAGTGCACTTCGGCGCAGGTGCGAACGGTGACCTTGGGGTTCTGCTCGATCTGCTGGATCAGGTAGTGAGACATCGACGCCTCGAGCGACGGGCCGCGCACGACGATGGTCACCGATGCGGCCTCGCGGGACAGGTACATCGCGGCCTGGCCGGCCGAATTCGCCCCGCCGATCACGTAGACCTCTTCGTCCGGCGCAGTCCGAGGCGACGGAGGTGGCGGCGCCGTAGTAGATGCCGCGGCCGGTCAGCTCCTGCGCATCCGGTCGCCTCCAGCTGGCGATACGCGACCCCGGTGGCCAGGATCACCGCGTGCGCGTCGATGGAACCGCCGTCGGCGAAACGCACGGTGCGCGCCCTGCCCGTTAATTTCCAGCGCGGTGGCCTCGCGGGTGGTGATGAGTTCGGCGCCGAACTTCTCGGCCTGCCTGCGCGCGCGGTCGGCCAGTTGGCTGCCGGAAACCCCGTCCGGAAAGCCGAGGTAGTTCTCGATCCGCGAACTCTGGCCGGCCTGGCCGCCGGTCGCGGTGCGTTCGATGAGCACCGTGCGCAGGCCCTCGGAGGCGCCGTACACGGCGGCCGCCAGGCCCGCGGGCCCGCCGCCGATGACGACCAGGTCGTAGAACTTCTGCGACGGCTTGGTGGTGAGGCCCAATTTGTCAGCCAGTTCGGCGTCGCTGGGGTCGACAAGGGGTTCGCCGCCTTCGGTAACCACCACCGGCAACCGCAGGCCGTCCTCGCCGGCCGCCTGCAGGAGCCGCTCGCCCGACGGCTCATCGGCCATGAACCAGTTGTAGTCGAGCCCGTTGCGGGCCAGGAAGTCCCGCACCTCCCAGGACCGTGCCGACCAGCGGTGCCCGATCACCTTGGTGTGCAGGATGGGGTGCTCCGGCGCCGCCCGCCAGGCGTCCAACAGCCCGTCGATGACGGGATAGAGCTTCTCCTCGGGCGGGTCCCACGGCTTGAGCAGGTAGTGGTCGAGGTCGACGACGTTGATCGCGTCGATGGCGGCGTGCGTGTCGGCGTAGGCGGTCAGCAGCACTCGTCGAGCCGCCGGGAACAGGTCCATCGCCTGTTCGAGGAATTCGATGCCGGACATCTGCGGCATCCGGTAATCGGCGACCAGCATCGCGACCGCTTCGCCCCGCAGCTTGAGTTCTTTGAGGGTTTCCAGAGCGTCGGGGCCCGATTCCGCGCGCACGATCCGGTGCTCGTCGCCGTACTTACGGCGCAGGTCCCGGGCCACGGCGCGGGACACCGCGGGATCGTCGTCGACGGTCAACATCACGGGTTTGCGGGTGCTCCGCCGGCGCACCACCGGAGTGCGAAACAGGATGCGAAAAGGATCTGCCATCGGCGTCAAGTATGCCCTCGTCAGCGCTAGTCTGGGAGGTACCGGAACGGGCTCCGTTTCCTCTGACAGCGATTTTGGCCAGGCGGAATCACCAGGTATTGTGGAGCAACGGTGCGCATGCGCGCCGACTTCTTGCGTGCCCTGTCTTAGGAATTTCCTGCCACCGGCTCACGTTTCAAGTCGGGACTATTGTTGCGCCGGTTTGGGCGCAGCAGCGATACGAAACCAAAGACGAGGATTCCTGAGAGTAATGGCCAAGAAGGACGGTGCCATAGAGGTCGAGGGCCGCGTGGTCGAGCCCCTGCCCAATGCGATGTTCCGCATTGAGTTGGAGAACGGCCACAAGGTGCTTGCCCACATCAGCGGCAAGATGCGGCAGCACTACATCCGCATCCTGCCCGAGGACCGGGTTGTGGTGGAGTTGTCTCCCTATGACCTGTCCCGGGGCCGCATTGTGTACCGATACAAGTAGCGAAAAGTCCGCACCACATAACCACGAGTGACAGAACAGGATCGAACAGCCGTGAAGGTGAACCCGAGTGTCAAGCCAATCTGTGACAAATGCAGGGTGATCCGTCGGCATGGGCGGGTCATGGTGATCTGCTCCGATCCACGCCACAAGCAGAGACAAGGCTAGTCCGTCCGGGGGGGAGAAGCGGACAAGAGAGGACCAGGCTAGACCCCCACACAACTGAATGCAGACCTCCCAGCACCAATGAGCGGCTGGCATCTATGTGAGATGGGCTAGCTCATGTACGCCCGGTCGGAGGCCGGGCCCCGCACCCAAAAATCTTTTTTGGGCAGGGAACGGACTGGGAAAAGACCTCCGCCTAGAAAAAGAGGAAAGCCACCTATGGCTCGATTAGTCGGCGTCGACCTGCCACGCGATAAGCGGATGGAGGTCGCCCTGACCTACATCTTCGGCATCGGTCGTACCCGTTCCAACGAAATCCTGGCAGCCACCGGCATCGACCGGGACCTGCGTACCAAGGACCTGACCGACGACCAGCTGACCCACCTGCGTGACTACATCGAAGGCAACCTCAAGGTCGAGGGTGACCTGCGCCGCGAGGTGCAGGCCGACATTCGCCGGAAGATCGAGATCGGCTGCTACCAGGGCTTGCGGCACCGCCGTGGCCTGCCGGTGCGCGGACAGCGCACCAAGACCAACGCGCGGACCCGCAAAGGCCCCAAGCGCACCATTGCAGGCAAGAAGAAGGCCAGGTAACCCCGGATGCCACCAGCAAAGAAGGCCGCCGCTGCTGCCCCCAAGAAGGGGCAGAAGACCCGGCGGCGGGAAAAGAAGAACATCCCGCACGGTGCCGCTCACATCAAGAGCACGTTCAACAACACGATCGTGACGATCACCGACCCGCAGGGCAACGTCATCGCCTGGGCGTCGTCGGGCCACGTCGGCTTCAAGGGCTCGCGGAAGTCGACGCCGTTCGCCGCCCAGCTGGCGGCCGAGAACGCCGCCCGCAAGGCACAGGAGCACGGCGTGAAGAAGGTCGACGTGTTCGTGAAGGGCCCGGGTTCGGGCCGGGAGACCGCGATCCGGTCGCTGCAGGCCGCAGGCCTGGAGGTCGGCGCGATCTCTGACGTCACCCCCCAGCCGCACAACGGCTGCCGCCCGCCCAAGCGACGCAGGGTCTAGGAGGAGAACAACCATGGCTCGTTACACCGGACCCATGACCCGCAAATCGCGGCGGCTGCGCACCGACCTCGTCGGTGGCGATCAGGCCTTTGAAAAGCGTCCTTACCCGCCCGGCCAGCACGGCCGCGCGCGGATCAAGGAAAGCGAATATCTGCAGCAGCTGCAGGAGAAGCAGAAGGCCCGCTTCACCTACGGGGTGATGGAAAAGCAGTTCCGCCGTTACTACGAAGAGGCCACTCGCCACTCCGGCAAGACGGGTGAGAGCCTGCTGCAGATTCTGGAGAGCCGGCTGGACAACGTGGTCTACCGCGCCGGTATAGCTCGCACCCGACGGATGGCCCGCCAGCTCGTCAGCCACGGGCACTTCACCGTGAACGGCGTGCATGTCGACGTCCCCAGCTACCGGGTGTCCCAGTACGACATCATCGATGTGCGGGACACGTCGCTGAACACGGTGCCGTTCCAGATCGCGCGCGAGACGGCGGGCGACCGCCCGATCCCGAGCTGGATCCAGGTCGTTGGCGAGCGCCAACGCATCCTGATCCACCAATTGCCTGAGCGGGCCCAGATCGACGTGCCGCTCACTGAGCAGCTGATCGTCGAGTACTACTCGAAGTAAGACGCAGTCTTCCGTTGCGGCGTCCGCCGCGACAGAGTACCTAACGGCATCAAATAGCGGGTGCCGAGAAGGAGAAGAAGAACACCATGCTGATCTCACAGCGACCCACCCTGTCGGAGGAGATCCTCACCGACAACCGGTCCCAGTTCGTCATCGAACCGCTGGAGCCGGGATTCGGTTACACCCTGGGCAATTCGCTGCGGCGCACGCTGCTGTCGTCGATTCCCGGCGCGGCCGTCACCAGCATTCGCATCGATGGCGTGCTGCACGAGTTCACCACAGTGCCTGGCGTCAAAGAAGATGTCACCGGCATCATCCTGAACCTCAAGGGTCTGGTCGTGTCCTCCGAGGAGGACGAGCCGGTCACGATGTACCTGCGTAAGCAAGGCCCGGGTCAGGTCACCGCCGGCGACATCGTGCCGCCTGCCGGTGTCACCGTGCACAACCCCGAGCATGCACATCGCGACGCTGAACGATAAGGGCAAGCTCGAGGTTGAGCTCGTCGTCGAGCGGGGCCGCGGCTACGTCCCGGCGGTGCAAAACAGGGCTTCGGGCGCCGAAATCGGCCGCATCCCGGTCGATTCCATCTACTCGCCGGTGCTCAAGGTGACCTACAAGGTGGACGCCACCCGTGTCGAGCAGCGCACCGACTTCGACAAGCTGATCCTGGATGTCGAGAGCAAGAGTTCGATCACCCCCCGGGACGCATTGGCTTCGGCTGGTAAGACCCTGGTGGAGTTGTTCGGCCTGGCACGCGAACTCAACATCGAGGCCGAGGGCATCGAGATCGGGCCGTCGCCGGCCGAGGCCGACCACATCGCGTCGTTCGCGTTGCCGATCGACGACTTGGATCTGACCGTGCGGTCCTACAACTGCCTCAAGCGGGAGGGTGTGCACACCGTCGGCGAGCTGGTGTCGCGCACCGAGTCCGACCTGCTCGATATCCGCAACTTCGGCCAGAAGTCCATCGACGAGGTGAAGATCAAGTTGCACCAGCTGGGTCTGTCGCTCAAGGACAGCCCGCCTACCTTCGACCCCTCGGAGGTCGCGGGCTACGACGTCGCCACCGGCACCTGGTCCACCGAGGGTGCCTACGACGACGCGGACTACGCCGAAACCGAACAGCTCTAGCCGCACGACCATGCGGGCCGCACAGCCTTGAAAATCTAGACAGGAGCGTCAGCAATGCCCAAGCCCACCAAGGGCCCCCGCCTCGGCGGGTCGTCTTCGCACCAGAAGGCCCTCCTGGCCAACCTGGCCACGTCGCTGTTCGAGCACGGCCGGATCAAGACGACCGAGCCGAAGGCCCGTGCGCTGCGGCCGTACGCCGAAAAGCTGATCACGCACGCCAAAAAGGGCACGCTGCACAACCGTCGAGAGGTCCTGAAGAAGATCCGCGACAAGGATGTGGTGCACGCCTTGTTCGCGGAGATCGGGCCGTTCTTCGCCGACCGCAACGGCGGCTACACCCGGATCATCAAGGTTGAGGCACGTAAGGGCGACAACGCTCCGATGGCCGTGATCGAGCTGGTGCGGGAGAAGACGGTGACCTCGGAGGCCGATCGGGCGCGCCGGGTGAAATCTTCCAAGGAAGCTGCACCCGTGGCAGCGGCGGCACCGCAGGCGGAGGTCGAGCCCGAGGCTGACGACGCTGCTGTGCCCGAAACCGAGGCCGAGGCCACCAGCAAGGCCACCGACGTGACCGAAGAAGCCGAGGAGACCTCGGCAGAAGAGCCGGGCGAGGCCGCCGAGAATTAGTGAGGACGTCCGTCTTCGGCTCGACATCGCCTACGACGGAACCGATTTTGCAGGCTGGGCGGCTCAAACCGGGCAGCGCACCGTGGCGGGTGTGCTCGATGAGGCGCTGACGACCGTTTTTCGCACGCAGGTACGGCTGCGCGCGGCCGGGCGCACCGACACGGGAGTGCATGCCCAGGGGCAGGTGGCCCACGTCGACGTTCCGGTCGACGCGTTGTCGAATGCCTACCCGCGTTCGCCGCGCCCCGGCGATCCGGAATTCCTCCCGTTGCTGCGCCGCCTTGCCCGATTTCTGCCCGTGGATGTACGGGTCCTGGGTATCGCCCGCGCCCCAGCGGGTTTCGATTCCCGGTTCTCGGCGCTGCGGCGCCATTACATCTACAGGTTGTCGACGGCGCCCTATGGTGTGCAGCCACACGAAGCGCGCTACATCACCGCCTGGCCGCGCGTTCTGGACCTGGATGCGATGAGCGCGGCGTCACGAGACCTGCTGGGGCTGCACGACTTCGCCGCATTCTGCCGTCATCGCGATGGAGCTACGACTATCCGCGACCTACAGCGGCTGGACTGGTCGCGCGAGGGCGATGTGATCACCGCGTACGTCACCGCCGACGCGTTCTGCTGGTCGATGGTGCGGTCACTGGTCGGAGCGCTCCTGGCCGTCGGCGAGCACCGACGTCCGGTCACTTGGTGCCGTGAGCTGCTGACTGCCACAGGCCGGTCCAGCGACTTCGCGGGAGCGCCGGCGCAAGGGCTGACGCTGATCCGCGTCGACTATCCACCCGACGACCAGCTCGAGGCACGGACTTTGATCACCCGGGATCTGCGGTCGCCGGGCTAGAGCTTGCCGGCGACGAACGCGGCCGCCTGGTCCACCAGTCCGGAATTGATGTATGACGGCTGCAGATGAGACGACCATGTCGTGCCACTCGAACAGATCGGATCGCCGCTGGCGCACTGGTCGATCGTCCTACCGGCGAATGCGGGGCTGAAACCGGGGACCGGCCCGAGCACTCGCTGGGTGGCATTGCCGAACAGCGCGACCGCGGCAACGTGCTGATCCACGTCCACCGGCAGCGGGTCGGTGAATCCGAATCCCGGTTTGGACAACGCGATCACGAGGTCAGCCGAGGCGGCACCCAGCGAATAGCCGCCGAGCACCTCGCGAGTGTTCGGGCAAGTTTTCGCCATGGATTGAACACGAGCGCTCATATCGTTGGCGCCCTTGGCGGGGTCGACGTCAGCGGGATAGTTGACCCCGTAGGACCCGATCGGCACATTCACCTTGGAGCGCAGCGAATTGACCAACGCGTCGCCGACGGCACCGGCGCCGGGTGGCTCTTCTCGGCCCCGAGCGAAGACCACTTCGGCACCCGGGCAGGCCGCCGATGCCACCGGGAGCGCTGCTGTCGGAAAGGGCGCGGCTGCTGGGGCAGTCGCCGCGAGCAACGCGGCGGCCGCGCAACCGGGCAACCGGTTTGCCGCGTTAACAAGGCGAAGCCGCATAACCCGATATTACGGATTGACCTGCCAGGTCAACGGATCACCGCGGACGTTCGGCGTGCATCATGACCGCGTTATACCCTGCCCGCGACGAAATTCGCGGCCTGGCTGGTCATCCCGGGCACGTAGCTGAGGTGCGCTTTCCACTGGTTGCCGTTCGAGCAAATCGGGTCGCCCTGGTTGCACAAGTCGATGGTTTTACCTCCGAAATTCGGGCTCAGTGCGCCCATCAACCCGGCCGCCCGGCCTGACGGATTCCCGAACAGCGCGACCGCGGCGACGTGATCGGCCGCGTTGCCCGGCAGAGGCTGTTGAAAGCCGAGGCCGGGCAGCGGTGCGGCGGTGACGATGTCGATGACGGCAGCGCCCTGCGAGTACCCGCCGAGCACCACTTTGGTGTGGGGGCAGCTGTTGGCCATCTGCTGAACATGGCCGCTGGCGTCATTCGCACCGTTTGTGGCGGCTAGGAAGTCCTTATCCGCAGGGTAATTGACCCCGTATGCGCCGACGTTTCTCCTGGTCTGTCGACGCAATGAATCGACGAAGGCCCCGCCCACCTTCCCGACGCCGGGCGGCTCGTCGGTTCCCCGGGCGAACACCACCTCAACGTCCGGGCACCACGCCCAGGCCCGGGGGACCAGTGGCGCGGCGAGCAACATCGAGGCCGCTGCGATGAACGCGGCCGCCGCCAGCCTGAACAAACGGCGCACCGGCGGGACTGTCGCGGCAAGCCTCATGCCGCGATATTAGGGCTTATCGACGGTGCGTCACTGAATCGCCGCGACCAAATCTGGGGCCGGCGTGGTAGATCCATGTATTGAGCCAGGGCCGGGCGCCGGTGGGCCGGGCAACTCGGGGCCGAGGTACCCGGGGTTTTGCGGGCCGGGTGCCTGTATCGACGGCCCGAACCCGGGCACTTGCTGGCCGGACCCAGCCAGCAGCTTGGATGCCACGAAAGCCGCTGCCTGGGTGGTGTACACGGGGACGTAGCCCTCGGTGTGTCCGCTCCACTCATTACCCGGACCCGCGTGACAGATCGGGTCGTTGGGGTTGCACAGGTCGATCGCTTTGGAACCGAACATGGCGCTCTGGGTGGTTATCGATCCGCCGGCGCGGTCGGCCACATCGCCGAAGACGACAACGGCGACAACGCTGTTCGCGTACTCCGGCGGTAGCGAACTGCCCCAGCTGATGCCGCCGATGGGGACCCCGCTGACGATGTCGATCACGTCCGCGCCCTGCGAGTAGCCGCCCAACACGATCTTGGTGTTCGGGCACGACGACACCGTCGATTTGACGTGTGAAACGACGTCGTTGGCGCCGTCGCCGGTGTGTATCTGCAGCTTGCTGGCGGCGTAGTTCACCCCGTAGGTCCCGATGTTCATGCCGTTGGTCTGCTGGCGCAGCGAGTCGACGAAGGCATTGCCGACCCGCCCAAGTCCCGGGTCCTCGTTGGTGCCGCGCGCGAAAACGATTTCCGTGTCCGCGCAGTCGGCGTGCGCGACCGGGGTGGCGCTTGGGGCTCCCAACAGGCCGGTAGCCGCGACCAGGGCGCCGGCGCCCAGCCCGACCCAGCGGCCGGCTGATCGCGCGCTGCCCACCCGAGGGCCCCGAAGTGTTGGCGTGCGGTGATGAATCACGCCCCAATTTTACCCGGATCCGATCGGGACGAAACTTTCCTGACCTGTGCATGGACGGCGCGGGGCTCTCGGCTCACCGTCTAACGTGAGCGCAACGGATTCGCGGATCATGGGGGGTCAGTGCCGCGCCAGCGGACGACTTGGCTGCACGTCAGCGGTTACCGATTTCTGCTGCGCCGCATCGAGTGCGCGTTGCTGGGTGTAGATAGCCGCGCGGGCGGTGAAACGCTGCGTGCGCGGACGGTGTCGCTGACGGTCGGGTGTGTACTGGCGACCGTCGCCGCACTGGTGTGCGGTTTCCTGGCCTTGCTGCGACCGCAGGCACGGCTCGATCAAGCCCGGATCGTGATGGGCCAGGAATCCGGAGCGCTGTACGTGCGGGTGGGCGACACTTGGCATCCGGTGCTCAACCTGGCATCGGCCCGGTTGATCGCGGCGACCGATGCGAACCCGCAGCCAGTGCGCGAGTCCGAATTGCGCCGCACCAAACGCGGTCCGCTGCTGGGCATTCCGGGCGCTCCGCAGCTTCTCGGCCCCCCGTTGTCCCCCGATGAGTCGATCTGGACGATCTGCGATGCGGACCGCAATGCGGCAACGACGGTCGTTGTCGGCCGCCCGGCGGGATCGTCGGTCCGTCGCCTGGAGCCCGACCAGGCATTGCTGGTCACGCCCGGTTCGGGCTCGCCGGCCTACCTGCTCCACAACGGACAGCGGGCCATCGTGGACCTTGCCGACACCGCGGTTGTTCGGGCACTGCGGCTGGAGGGACGCGGCCCGCGCATCGTCTCGCGGTCGTTGCTGAACGCCGTCCCGGAGGCTGCACCGATCGCGGCGCCACGGATTCCTGACGCGGGTGCCAAGGCAGCCGGACTCCCCGGATTTCCGGTCGGCAGTGTGCTGCGCATCACACGCGGCGACGGTGACGATTATTACGTTGTTTTGGCCGCCGGGATCCAGCGGATAGGAGCGGTCACCGCCGATTTGTTGCGTTTCAGCAACTCGCGAGGCACAACCAACACCATCACGGTGGCACCTGATGTGATCCGTGCTAGCCCGATCGTCGAGACGTTGCCGGTGGCGACTTTCCCCGATCGGCCACCACACGAGAGTGGCATGGACAGCGCCGATACCACTGTGTGCGTGGCGTGGGCTCCCTCAGCCCCCGGGCTCGCAGGCCAGGGCGCCGTCGCGTTCTTGACGGGGACCGACCTGCCGGTGCCGGCCGGGCAGGTGCCGGTGACCTTGTCGCAGGCCGACGGCAACGGTCCCGCGCTGGACGCCGTCTACCTGCCGCCTGGACGCAGCGCCCACGTGCGGGGGAACGGTCGGGTCGGCACGCGATACCTAGTCATTGACACCGGGGTGCGGTTCGCGATCCACGACGAGGACGCGGCGCACGACCTCGGTCTGCCGGCGCCGGCGTCGGCGCCGTGGCCGGTGTTGGCGGCGTTGCCGTCCGGACCGGAACTGAGCAGGCAGAACGCGTCAGTCGCGCGGGATACGATCCCGGGACTGCAGCAACCGACTCCGGGTTGCGCCGATGGCGAGCGCTGCTAGCAGCGTGACTAGGCAGATCGCTGCGCCGCCGAAGGCCGTGTTACGGGCGTGCGCGCCAGGTGGCCTCGATGTGGCGGGTGTGGTGATCGGCACCGACGCCGGGTCTGGCGTTGAGGTGTTGGCGGCCGGAGCCGAGTCGGTGCTGACCGCGGCCAGGGCATCGACCGTGCCGTGGCCGACGAGCGGGTCCCACCCGGCGGGCGGATGATGCGCGGTCGACTCGATGCGCTGCGTCACTTGCCGTGCGGTCAACGTCGGGAATCGCGCACGGATCAGCGCGGCCACGCCGGTGACGACAGGTGCGGCGTAACTGGTGCCCGATATCGGCGCCGAACCGAGCGAGGTCACAGCCTCGCCGGCCGCGGCGACGTCCACCCACGGCCCAGCAAGGGTGAATGCCGACGGTGCCCCTTGTGAGTTCACCGAACCGACAGTCAATACGTAGTCGTCGTACCAGGCCGGGCTAACCGCGATCGTCGCGGTCTGCCACGTCGCGTCAGACCGCTGCTGCGGACACTGGGCGGCGCCGCCGGTATTGCCGGCTGCGGCCACGATCACGGCGTTTTTGATGTCGACCGCGTAGGCGAGTGCAGCGCCCAACGCCCGGTCGTCGAGCGCCGACCCGACCGGAACGCATGCAACCGAAGAAATGTTGATCACCGACGCACCAAGATCGGCGGCCGTCCGGACGGCTCTTGCCATGGTGTCGACATCACCGATCCCGGTGCTGGACCGGTTATTGGCGGGAACGTACTTCGCACTGGACTGGCGGATGCTGATCAAGGTGACTTCAGGCGCCACGCCGCTGAAACCATCGGCTTTGGGATCCGCTGCAGCAGCGATTATTCCGGCCACCAGGGTGCCATGTGCGTCGCAATCCTGGGTGCCGTCGCCAGCGGACACGTAGTCGCCCCCGGCGACCAGATCGGGCAGCCGGGGGTGCCGCGAAACGCCGGTGTCGATGACCGCGACGCGCTGGCCCGCACCGCGGGTGAGCTGCCAGACCCGCGGTAGCTCGAGGTCGGCGAGCTGGTTTTGCCCCGGTGGCGAATTCGCCGTCAGCACAGCGCAAACCTCGCGTTGCACGCTCGGCTGTGGCGGCACAGGCAATGCGGGTTTGGGCAGCCAACGGTCGTCGATCCGTGGCGGCGAAACCGCATGCGCCGAGGGCGCTCCGAAGGTCGACAGTCCCGCTAGCGCCCATACCACCAGCAGGCGCGCCAGGCGCAGTGTGGTCAACTCGGACTCAGGCCGCGGACGGCGCCGTAGAGACCGCATATCCAACAGGTCAGGGGTACCACAGCGACCAGCGCCAGATACTCCAGCAAATCGACGCTACGGCGTATAACAGGCGAGAACGTCATCGCGGGAGCGACGAACCCCAGGTGAATCGCAACCGCGGCCAAAGCCGCCGTTGCCGCGGCTATCCAGGAACCGTGCTCCGGCGCGCTGACCGCGGCGACGCCAAACGTTGCTCCGGTCGTGAGGATTCCAGAGACGGCGAACACCGGCATTCGTCTCCTGTCGTCGGCGTGCGCGCAGCACCAGCAGCGCACTGGTGATCGCGGCAAAGGAGAGGCAGCCAGTGCGTTGGGTGCTCGACAGCGCGGTGACCACAGCCCCAACGGCTGCTGACGACGCGAATGCGCCGAGCAGGCTGGTCAGCCAGCGATCAGCACGCGTTGCCCTGGCGGCCAGAGACTTCCCTTCTGGCCCCCATTCTGGCTCGGAGGAATCCGGGCGTGGTGCGGGCGGCAGTCGTGGAGACAAGCCAGACAGCACGATAGACGCCCGCCCGGCCGGCCCGAGTAGGCCGAGGGATATCAGCGTGCAGACCGAACTGATGGAGCGCAACGGAGCGGCGGTGATGACAACCGCCAGAGCGCACGCCGCGACGACCATCGCGAAACAAGCCGCCGCCGTCAATGTGACAACACCGCAACCCGTTACGCGCATCGCCAACACCGATGTGACGGCCGCCGCCGTCGCGGCCAGCAGCACATTGGGCGCGCCACCGGCCCCGGGAACCGCCAGAAAGCCGGCGACCGAGGCGAAGCCGCTGGCGATCACGCTCAGCGTGAGTCCGGCGATCCGGTTCCCGTATACCCGATGTGCGACCATCGCGGCCAAAATTGCAACGAAGCCGGCCAGTGCCGTAACAGCTGCGGTACTGCTGAAATCGCGAATAGTATTCTTAGCAAGAACATTTCGAACGAGTGCTAGCCCCCCAATGCAGGTAATGCTGCTCGCCGCGGCTGCGCCGATCAGCTGGCTGGCTTGCCGGGTCCAAGGGGGCGCCATCGCATTTACTGTCGCCGACACGGCCTCCGCCACGTCGTCGTGGCGCGGAGCGGGTAGTGGGATAGCGGGCTGGCTGAGCAGCAGAATCGCGCCGTCTCGGATACCGCTCTGCGCAAGAGTCGCCGACGCAGGCAGGGCGGACCCGCCCGGCAGGGAGAGCTGGTAATGCTTAACCATCAGATCCCCGAACCTGCCGTCGCCGTGGCCATCTAAGATGTCGACGATCTCCGGGATCAGGTTGGCGACCGGCAACCCGGCGGGTAGGACCAGGTCGACGACCGCGGTGCCGGCATTTACCGACACGCGGCGCAGCCCACGATCGGACGCAGACAACATCGCAGACAAAAGAGACCCCTTCGGATTCGGATCCTAGTCACGTTAACCAGATTTCGATCCCCCGGTATTCGGCTGTCCACAGGTGACTTGCGGCCGATTCCGGTTCTGGCTAGCGTCGTGCAGCGGCGGGAGGGGCCGGGATGACACAGGGTTTCGTGCCATTGGAAAGGCGGTTGCCGTCCGCGTCGGCGGCCACCGACATCGCAATCGAGGCGCCGCCGGAGCTGCCGCGGTCGGCATCGCCGGGGCTGCTGCCGCAGCTGCTTCCAGTCGTTCTATCTGTCTCCATGGCGGCCGTCATGGCGGCGGTCTTCTTTTCCAGGTCGGCCGCCACTCATAACCCCACCTTTCTGGCGTTCCCCGTGATGATGCTGTTTTCGGTGGCGGTGACCGCGGCGGCCCGGCGTGGCTCCCAACCGGGCCGGGGTATCGAGGCCAGCCGCGTCGACTACTTCGGATACCTGGCCGGACTCCGCGAACGTGTCAGTGAAACCGCTGCAGCACAACGCTTATCATTGTTTTGGGACCATCCCGACCCCGCTGCGTTATGGACGTTGATCGGCGGACCGCGGATGTGGGAGCGGCGGCCGGCCGACCCCGACTTCTGCCGTGTCCGCATCGGCGTTGGGACCATGGCGCTCGCCACCCGTTTGGTGGCCCCGGAGACGCCGCCCGTTGAGCGGTCGGACCCGGTCACCGCGGCGGCACTGCGCGGCTTCATCGAAACACATTCCACGATCGCCGACGCACCGGTCACGATCCCACTGCATGGCACTGCCACAGTGACGGTCGATGGGGATCCGAGCCAGATCCGTGGGCTGCTCCGCGCGATCATCTGCCAGCTGGCCGTCCTGCACGCGCCGGACCAGTTGCTGATCGTCGGCGTGATCGGCGATCGAAATCGGGACCACTGGGATTGGCTGAAGTGGCTGCCGCACAACCGACATCCGGTCGATACCGACGCGGTAGGGGATGCCCGGATGGTGTATCGGAGTCTGGCCGAGGCGGAGGGCGCGCTCGTCGGTGCGCGATCAGCCCACGTGGTGGTGATCGCCGATGCAGAGGCGCGGCCGACTGCTGCGGCGGTTGAAGGCGTGACCATGCTCGCGGCCGGCACCGGCGGCGACGGCGCGACGTTGACGATCCGGTATCGAGGCGAAACTCAAGCCTTGGCGCGTCCCGATCGCATGGACCTCGTCGACGCGCTGACCTGTGCCCGCCGGCTGTCCGGATACCGGGTCTCTGGGGCCGACGTGCGCAACGGCTCGGGCTGGCCGAGTCTGCTCGGCGTTGGCGACGTCACCTGTCTAGACCCGATCACGCTGTGGCACAGCCAGGACCACCAACATCGACTGCGCGTTCCAATCGGCACCACCGTCGACGGCAGATCGCTCGAACTGGACATCAAGGAGGCCGCCGAGGACGGCATGGGCCCGCACGGTCTGTGCGTGGGCGCCACCGGTTCGGGAAAGTCGGAGCTGCTGCGCACCGTCGCCCTGGGCATGATGACCCGGAACTCGCCCGAGGTGCTCAACCTGCTACTCGTCGATTTCAAGGGCGGTGCCACATTTCTCGACTTGGCGCGGGCCCCGCATGTCGCCGCGGTCATCACCAACCTTTCCGATGAAGCGCCGCTGGTCGCCCGGATGCGAGACGCACTGTCCGGTGAAATGAACCGTCGCCAGCAGCTGCTGCGTGCGGCAGGCCAAGTCAGCGTGGCGACGTACGAGCGTGCCCGTCGGGCCGGCGCACAAATGGCGTCTCTGCCCACCTTGTTCATCATCGTCGACGAGTTTTCCGAACTGCTCAGCCAGCATCCCGATTTCGCCGACATGTTCGTGGCTATCGGCCGACTCGGCCGGTCGCTGGGTATGCATCTGTTGCTGGCCAGTCAGCGGCTCGAAGAGGGCCGGCTGCGTGGACTGGAAGCGCACCTCTCCTACCGGGTATGCCTGAAGACTCTGTCCGCCGCCGAATCACGCACCGTGCTGGGTACACTCGACGCATATGAGTTGCCGAACACGCCCGGCGCGGGCGTTCTGCGTTCCGGAACCGGCGAGCTGATCGGGTTCCAGACCGCATTCGTGTCGGGACCGCTGTGTACGGGCACGCGAGCCGGTGCCACTGTCGGGGCGGCACGGCATTCGGTGCAGCCGTTCACCACCCAGCCCACGGGGCCTGTGACAAGCACTGTCGGCGGGTCACCGGAGCGGACCGTCCTGCAAGTGGTGCTGGACCGGATATCCGGGCAGGGACCACCCGCGCACCCGGTCTGGCTCGCTCCGTTGGGAGCGAGCCCGGCAGTGAACACCCTGTTACGGGACGCCGAAACCGCTTCGGGCGATTTGGTAGTCCCCATCGGAATCGTCGACTGCCCATTCGAGCAGCGCCGGATGCCGCTAATGGTCGACTTGTCTGGAGCCGCAGGGAATATCGCGATAGTCGGTGCACCTCAATCGGGTAAGTCCACGGCATTGCGGACACTGATCGCGGCATTGGCGGCGACCCACGGTCCAGGCCAGGTGCAGTTCTACTGCCTGGACTTCGGCGGTGGAGCCCTGTCCTCGCTGGTCGGATTGCCGCATGTGGGTGCGGTCGCCGGCAGGGCCGAGCCGGAGCTCGCCCGAAGAATCATCGCCGAACTGGAATCGGTCGCGCAATCCCGGGAAGCCATCTTCCGCCTGCGCGGCACCGACTCGATCGCCGAATACCGTCAGCTACGAAGGGAGCGGGTGGCGGCGCCGGACACCGACCCGTTTGGCGACGTATTCCTCGTGGTCGATGGCTGGGCAAGCCTGCGCCATGACTTCGGGGCTCTTGAAGAGCCGATTGCGGCCCTTGCGGTTCGAGGACTTTCGTTCGGCGTACACGTGGTCTTGTCGGCTTCGCGCTGGGCGGAGCTCAGACCATCTTTGAAGGATCAGATCGGCAGTCGCATCGAGTTGCGGCTGGGCGATCCCGCCGAATCCGAGCTTGACCGCAAGCGGGCGCACCAGGTTCCCCACGGCCGACCGGGCCGCGGTCTTTCACGCGACGGGCTGCACGTGCTGATCGCGCTGCCCCGGCTGGACGGGATCGAGTCGACCGTGGGACTCGCCGAGGCCGTTGCGCAAATGGGCGATATGCTGCGCGGCCGGCACGGTGAATTGGCTGCACCTCCAATACCATTGCTGCCAGCCAGGGTGGACCACGACACCGTGCTGGCGCAAGCCGGTGACGAACTGCGCGCGTGCATCCTGCTCGGACTCGAGGAGCGCCGTCTACAGCCGGTCGCAGTCGATTTCGGGCATTACTCACACCTGCTGGTGCTCGGAGACAACGAGTGCGGAAAGACCGCCGCGTTGCGGACGCTGTGTCGCGAGATCGTTCGGACCAAGGCCGCCGCCCAAGCCCAACTGCTGATCGTCGACTATCGACGTGCCCTGCTCGGCGTCGTTGAGTCGGAACACCTTGGCGGCTATGCCATGTCGCCGTCGGCGCTGGTTGCGTTGTTGCCGAATGTGCTCGGTCTGCTGCGGGGGCGGATGCCTCCGACGGATGCCAGTCAGGCGCAGTTGCGAGCCAGGTCTTGGTGGTCCGGGCCAGACATCTACGTTGTGGTCGACGATTACGATCTAGTCGCCGCCCCAGCGGGTAATCCATTGACGGAGTTTCTCGAATACCTGCCCTACGCAAAGGATCTGGGACTGCACCTGATCGTGGCGCGGCGCGGCGCGGGCGTAGAGCGCGCCCTGTTCGAGCCGCTGCTCGCGGGTCTGCGTGACCTTGGCTGCATCGGGCTGATGATGAGTGGGCGTACCGACGAGGGGGCACTGTTCGATGCGGGTCGTCCTGTGCCTCTGCCACCCGGCCGTGGCGTCCTGGTGACTCGCACCGGCGATGAGCAGCTGATTCAAGTGGCCTGGAGCCCAGCCCCATGACCGTCACCCAACACCGCGCAATCATCGAGGCAGGTCCGGGAACGATCCGCCGATTATGTTGTGACACAAGCGTGGGTGCTGACGGCGAGATGTCCGAGATTTGTGCGGCGGCGCTGGGCGCGATAGACGATCATGTGGCGCTGGTAGACGGCCGTCCCGTCACCGTCGCGTCGCTGTGGCACGACGCGTTGCGGTCACTGGACTGCGGGGGCCCGGATGCGGCTAAGGCGATGGTCGTCGTGCATCCGTCGTGGTGGTCGTCGTCCCGTGTCGGTGTGGTCACCGCCGCCTCGAATGGCGCCGTGGCGAAACCACGCTCGTGGTTGCTGACTCAGGCATCCAGAGCCGCGCCGGAAGCGACGGTGGTGGTAGAGATCGACGAGAGGCTGGTGTCGATCGCGGGCGGCCCGAAGGGTGAGGTCGTCGCGGTACCCCGTAGGACGGGACGGCAACCCATTGGCGAGGACGTCAACGGTGTCGTCGCCGGGATCAGGCGAGGAATGACTTCGGTCGTGCTGATCGACGCGCCAAGCTCAATCGCCGGGGCCGATGCGGTCGCGAAGTTGATCGCCGCCGCTATCCGGGACGCCGACAACGGACAGACGGCAATGGTGGTCGATGACGGGCGGTTGCGGCGGGTGGCCCAATCGGCCCGATTGTCCGAGGACGACCCCAACGAGCTAACTGCGGACGCCGGTGGCGTCGTTCGGTCGCGGGCCGGGAAGCTTGCGGGGGTTGCGGCCGCCGGTATGGCCGTGGTCGTGGTCGCGGCGGCCCCCGCCGCGCTCGGGCGCCACGGCGCGCCGGTTACCCAGAAACCGCCTACGACGTTTCTGGTGGAGGGCCGGGTAGCGTTGACCGTTCCGGCGAACTGGCCCGTGCAGCGCGTGATCGCCGGACCCGGTTCGGCCCGGGTGCAGGTCACGTCGCCGTCAGATCCTGACGTCGCGTTGCATGTCACACAATCACCGGTGTCCGACGCGACGCCCGAGGCGCTCAGTGGGACCGCCGAGCGTTTGAAACGGGCCATCGACGCGGAGCCGGCCGGTGTGTTTGTCGACTTCAACCCGTCCGGAATCAGTGCCGGCCGGCCCGCCGTGACTTACCGCGAAGTGCGTGCCGGACACCACGTGTGGTGGACGGTATTGCTGGACGGAACGGTCCAGATCAGCATCGGATGCCAGAGCAAGCCGGGCGGTGAGGATGCCGTGCGTGAAGTTTGCGAGCAGGCGGTGCGGTCCGCGCACGCGTTCGAATGAGCGGGATACGAGCCCGAATGTTGCATGGAACCAAATGACGGTTGGCGCGGTCGTACTTGGTATCAAGAACTCTCATGGAAGGAGAACAGATGCGCACGCCGGCGGATGCCAACTCACTGCGCACCGACTTTGACCTGATGCGCTCGGTTGCCAGCACCACGGACAGCCGCAACGATGAAATCCGGGTGATGCTGCAGGCATTCATTGGTCGAATGAGCAGCGTGCCGCCGTCGGTGTGGGGCGGCCTCGCGGCTGCCCGATTCAAGGATGTGGTGGATCGCTGGAACGCCGAGTCGATGCGGCTCTACCAGATCCTGCACACGATCGCCGAAACCATTCGGCACAACGAGGCCGTTCTGCAGGAGGCCGGCCGCAGCCACGCCGACCACATCGCCGCCGCCGGCGGAGACCTTTGACTGAGAGGGATTGCTCGTGGACCCGGTGCTGTCCTACAACTTTGGCGAAATCGAATACTCGGTGCGTCAGGAGATCCACACCACGTCGGCCCGTTTCAACGGCGCGCTGGATGAACTGAAGTCGCAGATCGCGCCGTTGCAGCAGCTATGGACTCGTGAAGCTGCGGCCGCCTACCAGGTGGAGCAACTCAAGTGGCACCAGGCGGCCACAGCGCTCAACCAGATCCTGGTCGAGCTGGGGAATGCGGTACGCGACGGTGCCGAAGAGGTGGCCAACGCGGACCGCCGGGCAGCCGGCGTCTGGGCAAGGTAGCGGCACTGGCAGGACGGCCGAAAAGGCGCGGTGCGGCGATCGTGACGCCAAGGAGCTCTGTGTGGTCCCGACGGAGGAGAGCCGTCGGGACCACACAGTCATTTTGACCTGCGGGGATGCCGGTCGGTATGCTGCTCCGTTGGCGTGCGGAACGCCGGGACCTCGGGTCAATGTCGGTCGCCGAGATCAATCCCACCGTGCACGCCTGACCGGCACCCGGGTCACACCGGATCCACCCGAGAGAAAGTAAAGGTAAGCGCTGTGCCCACCTATGCGCCCAAGGCGGGTGACACCACGAGGTCGTGGTACGTCATCGACGCCACGGACGTGGTGCTTGGCCGCCTTGCCGTCGCGGCAGCCACCCTGTTGCGCGGCAAGCACAAACCCACGTTTGCACCCAATGTCGATGGCGGGGACTTCGTCATCGTCATCAACGCCGAGAAGGTCGCCCTCAGTGGCGACAAATTGCAGAGCAAGCTGAATTACCGGCACTCGGGGTTTCCCGGCGGCCTGCACAGCCGCACCACTGGCGAGCTGATGCAGAAGCATCCCGACCGGGTGGTCGAAAAAGCGATCATCGGCATGCTGCCGAAGAACAAGCTCAGCCGTCAGATCCAGCGCAAGCTGCACGTCTACGCCGGCCCAGAGCATCCGCACATCGCGCAGCAGCCGGTTCCGTTCGAGATCAAGCAGGTGGCCCAGTGACCGAAACCAGTGAGGCAACGACCGAGGCAGCGACCGAGGCAGCGACCGAGGTAGAAGTAATCGTGGAAATCCCGGACGAGGCTCCGGCGGCCAAGCCTGCCGAAGCGTACGTTTTCGAGCGGCCCATCCAGACCGTTGGCCGCCGCAAGGAAGCCGTGGTGCGGGTGCGCCTTGTGCCGGGTACCGGCAAATTCGAGCTCAACGGCCGCAGCTTGGAGGACTACTTCCCGAACAAAGTGCACCAGCAGCTCATCAAGGCTCCGCTGGTCACTGTCGACCGGGTGGAGAACTTCGACATCTTCGCTCTGCTGCACGGCGGCGGCCCGTCGGGTCAGGCCGGAGCGCTGCGCCTGGGCATTGCCCGGGCTTTGATCGTGGCATTCCCGGATGACCGGCCGCCGCTGAAGAAGGCCGGCTTCCTCACGCGCGATCCGCGTGCCACCGAGCGCAAGAAGTATGGCCTGAAGAAAGCGCGTAAGGCGCCGCAGTACAGCAAGCGCTGATCCGCGATCGTTTTCTGGCTGCGGCGTGGGGCACTCCCGCGTAAGCGGGAGGGTCCCGGCCCGGTAACTGAAGAGCATCGTCCTACGTCGCGTTCGGCGTGTCGCCGCACGAACGAGCTCGGTTGCGGTCACAAAGGTAAGTGGGCTTTGTGCGCTTACCTTCACTGTGAGAGGTTTGTCCGTATGGGTCGACTGTTCGGCACCGACGGTGTTCGCGGCGTCGCCAATCGCGAGTTGACCGCTGAGCTGGCGCTGGAGCTGGGCGCGGCGGCGGCGCGGCGCCTGGCGAGATCGGGCGAGCCAGGCCGGCATGTCGCCGTGGTTGGTCGCGATCCGCGGGCCAGCGGCGAGATGCTGGAGGCAGCAGTGATCGCCGGCCTGACTAGCCAGGGTGTCGATGCGCTGCGGGTCGGAGTACTTCCCACCCCTGCGGTGGCGTATCTGACCGGCGCCTACGATGCCGACTTCGGGGTGATGATCTCGGCATCGCACAACCCGATGCCCGACAACGGCATCAAGATCTTCGGGCCTGGCGGCTACAAACTGGACGACGACACCGAGGATCAAATCGAAGAACTGGTCTTCGATGTCTCCCGCGGCCCGGGCCTGCGCCCGGTCGGCGCCGGGATTGGTCGCGTCATCGATGCCGCGGATGCGGCGGAACGCTACCTGCGCCACGTGAGCAAGGCCAGCACACAGCGGCTGGACGCCCTGACCGTGGTGGTGGACTGCGCCCACGGCGCGGCGTCGTTGGCGGCACCGCGCGCCTACCGCGCGGCCGGTGCCCGGGTCATTGAGATCAACGCCGACCCCAACGGGCTCAACATCAATGACAGATGCGGATCGACGCATCTGGATTCGCTGCGATCAGCGGTGCTCGCCCACCGCGCCGACCTGGGCCTGGCGCACGACGGCGATGCCGACCGGTGCCTGGCCGTCGACGCCAACGGCGAACTCGTCGACGGCGACGCCATTCTGGTCGTGCTCGCGCTGGCGATGCGAGAGGCCGGCGAACTGGCCTCCGACACGCTGGTGACCACCGTGATGAGCAACCTCGGGCTACACCTGGCCATGCGCTCTGCCAATATCACGGTCCGCACGACCGGCGTGGGTGATCGCTACGTCCTCGAGGAGTTGAAGGCGGGTCAATATAGCCTCGGTGGCGAGCAATCCGGCCATATCGTGATGCCCGCGCTGGGCTCCACGGGCGACGGTATCGTCACGGGGTTGCGATTGATGACGCGGATGGCGCAGACCGGCTCGTCATTGGCAACCCTCGCCTCGGCGATGCGGACGTTGCCGCAGGTGCTGATCAACGTCGATGTTGCCGACAAGGAGACGGCCGCCGCGGCACCGGCGGTGCAGGCCGCGGTCGAGCAGGCCGAGGCCGAATTAGGTGGCACCGGTCGAATCTTGTTGCGCCCCTCTGGAACTGAACCGATGATCCGGGTCATGGTGGAAGCGGCCGACGAAGACGTCGCGCACCGCCTGGCTACTCGAGTCGCCGCTGCGGTGAGCGCTCAGCGCTGATCCGAGCCGGAACCGCCAGGCGGTACCGGGCGTCGGATCAGGCATGAGATCCATTAGTCGAGAACGCATTTCTACCCGTACCGGGGTAGACATCGCGGCGGTGTACGCGGTCGCCGACCAGTTGAGCGCTGCCGCCGAGATTATCGGCGGCGCCGTGGCCAACCACCTGGCATGGCTGGCCTTCAATGGGGCCCGCGCCGGCCGGACGTATACCGCGCGCGGCGATACGTTACGTGCCGCGCTGGAGCGGATGGCCGCCGACATGTCGCAATGGTCACGGGCAACCGCCGAGATCGCCGCCGCGCTGCGGGCCGGCGCCGACCGGTACGCCGATGCCGAACTGTATGCCGCGGCGCGGATCGCCTGAGCATGGCCGACCGGCTAGATGTCGCCCAACGCTTAACTGAGGGGCGGCCTGCGGTCGAGCGCACGCAGCGTTATGTGCGCGCCTGCCGGGCGCTCGGCTACGAACATCCCGACCTGAGTTCGCAGCCCTCCCAGATCACCGACTGGTACGAGACCGAAGACGGCCTCGACCTCCGCACGCTCGACAGCGACTGTGCACAGCTGCGGGAGGCGGCCGCCGCGGCCACCGAAGGGTTGGCGATGCAGAATGCCCAACTCGCCGAGCTGGCGGCGGCGTGGACGGGGCCGGGCGCGGATTCCGCGCTTGAATTTCTCGAGCGGCACTGTGATGCCGGAAGCATGGTGGCCAACGACCTGCGCGCGGCCGCCCAGCGGTGCGAGTCGCTGCGCGACAACCTTTGGTATCTGCTCGACGCAAAGGTCGCCACGGCCACCGCGATCGATGATCGAAGTGCGGCACAGCGGTCGGCGTGGCTCGCCGCCGCCGACAGGGTCACGACCGGGGTCGGAGATCGGCCGACGGCCGAGGACATTGTCCGCCAACAGATAATGCCCTACGTGGACAACGATATTCGCAACGATTGGCTCGATACGATGCGCTCGACGCGAGCCGGGGTGGAGACGTCCTACGACATGGTGACCGACCGGATGGCAGCAACGCCGGCAGCGCAGTTCGAATTTCCCGGAGAACTCGGACCGGGCTTGGATACATTGCCGCCGACCGCGACGACCGCACCGGTAGCGGCGGCGCCTGTCGCGCCCGCGGCTGCCTATCCCAGCCTTCCGGCGGATGCCGCGCCGCTTGCGAACCCATCGGCCCCTGCGCCGCCGCAGTCGCCGCTCACACCGACGGCCCCGGAGCTGGGAACCGCGGCGGGCGATACATCGGCCATGCCCACCGCCGGGGATCTCGGTGGTCTGGGCGGACTCGCCAGTCGGATCGTCGATGCGATGGGTGGTCTGTTGGGGTCGGCCGCCTGCCCGCTCACCGATTCGTCGATATTTGACCACCCGATGGGCGGTACAAAGAACCCTTTCGGTGAGGATTCTTTCGACGGCGACGAGGATCCCTTCGACGACGACGACGACGACGACGACGATGGCGATGGCGATGACGATGACGATGACGCTGATCAAGACCATGATGCTGACGACAAGGCCGATGGCAAGGCTGAAGATGCGGACCAGCCCGGCGCGGCCGAGCCCCCCGACGCGGCCGCACCGGTAAGCGCGCCGTTGGCTGACGTCCCGCCGCCGACTGCGCCACCTATCGAAACGGACCAGCCCGCCGCGCCGCCGAGCGGCGAATCGGCCCCTCAGGTGAACGGATCGCCGCCCAAGCCTCCCGAGGGAGCGACGCCGTGCGAGATCGCCGCAGACGCGCTTCCACAGGCAGGACAATGACAGACCAGGCGGAACGGACGAGTGCAAGAACCGCTAAGTGGCCTTTTCCAGCACAACACGGCGTCGCCGGCGCCGGGTGGTGCTGGCACTGGTGACTGTCGCCGCCGTCACGGTGCTCGTTGTCTGGGGGCGGAATTGGATCGGCAGTCAGCCGCCCGGACCATCGCCGCAGCGGACGGTAGCGCCGACGTCCGCTGCGGGACCGACGTCGGCGCCGGCCGCCATTCCCGCTCCGCGGTTCGATGCGGCCCGCGCGCAATTGGCGGCATTGTCGATCGAGAGCTGGGACCGCGTTCAGGACTTCAAGCGCTACCGGTTCGGCCAGGCCTGAGCGATGACGTGAACGTCGAGTTCGGGCACAATGGGTGCAATACCCGCGACGACATCCTGCGCCGTGATCTGGCTAGCCTCGTCGTGCGGCCCGGCACCTGCTACGCGCAGAGCGGGATATTGCACGACCCGTACACCGGAACGACCATCGATTTCGTCCGCGGGCCCGACACGTCGGACAGTGTGGAAATCGACCACGTCGTGTCGTTGGCGGACGCCTGGTACAAGGGTGCACGGTGGTGGGACGCGCAGCGTCGCCTCGACTTCGCCAACGACCCGATCAATTTGCTGGCAGTGAGCCCGAAAGCGAACTTCGACAAAGCGTTTCGCGATGCTGCCTCATGGTTGCCACCTAATCAGGCGTTTCGATGCGACTTCGCCGCGCGCCAGGTGAACGTCAAGACCGTCTACGGGCTGTGGGTGTCGGGCAAGGAGAAGCAGGCGATAGCCGACGTGCTTGCCCGCTGCTAGCGTCGCGCGTCCGAATCGCTTACTCGATGGACGAGCGGCAGGAAGATGGTGTCGACGATCTCTTCGATCACGTCGTCGGCGACGGGCTGCAGTGTCATCAGGATCTCGTAGCGGAACAGATCGACCGGAAGCCTGGCGACCCGATCGCTGATCTGGCCCGGCCTGATTTCGTCGCGGGCGACTGCGCGCTGGATTGCGTCGTCCAGCATGCTGTCGCGACCACCCTGGATAAACGCGCTGAGCTCGGAGAGGCTGGTGTGGCTCTGACGGTAGAAGTCGCCGAGTTGGGTGAACAGCAACGTCGCCAGATGGACGCGGGTCATATTCGCCTGCCGTAGCAGCGCGAGGACGTCACCGCGCAGGGTACCGGTGTCCGGGGCCACCACGATGTCCTTACCCACCTGGTACACCAGCGCCGCATGAACCAGTTCCTGCTTGCCGGGCCAGCGCCGGTACAACACTGCGCGGCTGGTGCCGGCACGTACGGCTACCGCATCGATCGTCAACTCGTCATAGCCGCATTCGGTCAGCTCCGCCCAGGCCGCGTCCAGCAGTGCCTCTTCCAGCACGCGGCCCCTCCGCCGCTGTGACACGCCCCGAGAATTAAGAGACATTGCGTATCCTATCAATATGGCTTATGGTGCCCTAAGGAACAGATCGTATCTTAACGAGGCAAGGGAAGGGTGCACCATGCGAATCCTCATCTCCGGTGCGGGCGTAGCCGGCCTCAGTGCCGGCATCGACCTCGCTGCCGCCGGGCAGGACGTCACCATCGTCGAACGCGCGACCCATTTGCGTGTCAACGGATCCCCGATCGACATCCGTGGGGAATCGATCGGCATCGCAGCGAAAATGGGCATCCTCGACCAGATTCGCGCCCACCGGGTCGACATGACTGAAAGTGCGCGGTTCGTGGGCAGTCACGGTGAGGTGCTCGCCGAACTGCCCGACAACGAGATCGGCGACTCGGACGACGACACCGAGATCCCGCGCGAGGACCTCACCAACATCTTGCGCGACGCGCTACCTCCGTTGACACCGTTACGGTTTGGCGACTCAATCGCCGAACTCATCGACGACGGCGCGGGTGTCGACGTGCGCTTCAGTTCTGGCGCGCTGGAACGCTACGACCTGGTGGTGGGGGCCGACGGCATGCACTCGGCGACCCGCCGCCTCACGTTCGGGCCGGAGCGGCAGTACCTACGGCACCTCGGCTTCTACGTCGCACTGGCGGATCTGCCCGGGTACTCCAGAACCGACCGCAACAACCCGATGTACAACTACCCCGGCCACCTGGTCGGTATCGCCGCATACAACGATAAAGCGTTGGCGGTGTATATGTTTCGTTCGCCGTGGATCGATTACGACTACCACGACCTGGCGGCACAGAAACAGATTCTTGTCGACGGGTTCGCCGGGCACGACGATTGGAAAATACCCGAACTACTCGATGCGGCACGCAAGGACCCGGAGCTTTACTTCGACTCGGTCAGCCAAATCCACATGCCCACTTGGCATCGGGGCCGCATCGTGCTCGTCGGGGACGCCGCGCATTGCGCCTCAAATCTGTCCGGACGCGGTACCAGCCTGGCGCTGACCGGCACCTGGTTCCTTGCCCAGGCGTTGCGGGACCACCCGGACAACCTCGAACGAGCATTTGAACAATACGAGTGCGACCAGCGCCCACACGTCACCCGCTCGCAAGCCACCGCCGTGCCCGGCGGCGCCCTCCTCATCCCGGCCACTCAGGAGGAGATCGACGCCCGAAACCGGCGGCTGAATGCCCCAAGCGGCATCGCCGGTTAGTCCGGGCCTTCGAGGGACGCCGCGATGTGGTTTCGAAGCCATCGAGACGAAGGGTCGCCGTCCGCCCGACGGTGCCACCGCAGATCAACTGCCACTCTGGGCAATTGCACTGGCAGGTCGTGCCATCGCACCGGGACCTGCCGCTCGAGCAGGTGTTGTGCCAGCACGTGCGAGACCAAGACGATGACGTCGTCCTCGAGTGCCAGCATGGCCGCGACGGCGTATGTCGGTACGACGGCGATCACTCGGCGCGCGCGCCCGACCTGTTCGACTGCGTCGTCGAGTAACGACGGTGCCCGGGCGTGCGCGGCCGCGATGTGTGGATAGCGACACAGTTGATCGACGGTGAGTCGACGGGCACGGCCCAACCGCGATTGTGCGGACACAAGGGCGACGTATCGGTCGGTGTATAGCTGCTGCACTTTCACATCCGGTGCGGGCGGTTCTGCAAGCCCGATGTCTAGGTCGATCGACCCGTTGCGCAGCGCATCCGGATGGTCGGAGTCGTCGGGCACGAAGCGGAGCGTGACGCCGGGCGCTTCGCCTGCGATCCGGCTGATCAGGCGGGGAGCCAAAACTGGTGCGAGGCCATCGTTGATCCGAATGGTGAACGATCGCCGCCAGGTCTGTGGTTCGCCCTCGGACGTGTCAGTCAGCAGTTCGGCCGCGCCTTCGAGTAATGCCCTGACCCGCCCTGCGGATCGCAAAGCGAACGGCGTCGGTACCAGTCCGCGGCCAGCCCGCACCATGATGGGGTCATTCATATCCCGTCGCAACCGCCCGAGGGCGCGGCTGGTTGCCGGCACCGAAAGATGCAGGCGAGCAGCGGCTCCGGACACGCTGCCGGTGTCCATCAGCGCATCAAAAACGCGCAGCAAGTTGAGGTCGAGGTTCTCGCTCATCGCGCGCACCGCCCATCCGGAGTTGCGTTTAACGCAAAGTATATGTGCAATATTTGCAGTAGACATGAGGCGTCGTGCCGACTTAGCTCGAGTCATCACCCGAGAGGAGCAGCGATGCCCACCACACTGTTGGACACGTTCACCAAGCAGGTATTGCGACGCGGGACGCCATACTTCCCGCACCAGTTGGCATTCATGCTGGACAGTCCCCTTCACCGGGCGTTGGCCAATCCGGGGCAGGTTGGCGAGAAACTCGACCTGACCGGCTTGGAATGCGTTCTGGAATTGGGGCCCGGGCCAGGACTTTTCAGCGTGGAGATCGCTCGCCGGCTCACCAGCGGCCGGCTTGAGCAGTTCGATCTGCAGTCCGAGATGCTCGACAAGTCGCGCCGCAAACTCGAGGGCGCCGGCTGCCGCAACGTTGGATTCCACACGGGCGAGGCAAGTGCGGGACTTCCGTTCCCGGACAGCACTTTCGACCTGGCGTTCCTGTCCGCGGTGATCGGCGAGGTTCCCGACCAGGCGGCTTGCCTGCAGTCGGTGCACCGCGTGCTCAAGCCGGGCGGGCTGCTGGTGTTCGCGGAGCGCTTCCCGGATCCTGACCGGATGAGCGTCGCGGCTCTGCGTGGACTCGCCGAGCCCGCCGGATTCGATTTCCTGGATGCTCGCGGAAACATCTGGCAGGACGTCGTTCGGTTCGCTCGACGCTGACCTCTACTTCAGCAGGGCGACGATCTTCTCTTCCGGGGTGACCGGCGCCGCCTCGGGGTCCACCGGATCCGTCTTGGGCAGGACCACTTCGGGATCGGCGAAGTCACGATAGGCCTTATCGCCGCCCAGCGCGAAGAGCAGATACCCGGTTAGCAGTGCCCGGACCGATTTTTGCGTGTCCCGGTGCGGGCCAGCCAGGCCGACCACCTGGGTGAGACGGCGGCCCTCAGCCAAGCCGCCCGGTTCGGCTTTGCTGACTATGCGCAGCGCGGCCGTATCCCAGGCCCGGGAAAGCGCAAGGGCGTTGGAATTCAGCGCCTTCGGGTCTTTCGGCGAGGTGAAAATTACGCCCGGGACATTCAGCGTCGCGGCCGGATGCTCGGCGGGGGGACTGGTGACGGTCGGAAAGATCGCCGCCAGGGCCGCCGGCTTATCCGGCATGCCGGCCGCGGCGAACACGGCGGCCGAGGCGCCGAAACCGTGCCCTACCAGGCCGAGCTTGGCGGGATGCACGCTGATGTTCCCGGGTCCGAGCCGCACGCCCGCGACGATGTCCAGCGCGGTGCCTAGATCGAAGGCTAGGTTGAGCACCGACGGCGCCAGCCCCCGCTGGGTGTCGGGTGCACCGGCCACGATCCCCCAGGACGCCAAATGTTCCAGGAGGCCCGAGTAGCGGGCGGAACCGATGAGCCAGTCGTGACCAAAGGCGATGCCGGGCAGGTTCAGTCCCGCTTCCGGGGTATATACGACGCCCGGCAAACCGGCAAAGGCCAGGTCACCTCGCAAAACCCGGTGCGGGCCGCGGCGGCCGAGGGCGGCAACGAGTTTGCGGAGGCGGGCCACCCGTCGACGTTAGCGCATCGCGCCGGCGTCGCCGGTTGTCGGACTGGCCGGCTTGGTAAAAGGTCAGGCCTTGGCCTTGACCGCTATCACGCCGGCGCGCCAGAGCACCGCGTAGAGGTGGCGCAGCGGAATACTCAGCAAACGAGCACTCAAGTCCACCAGCGGGTCGCCGCCGACTTCGGCCGGCGCGCGGTACACGCGCTTCGATGCCTGTTCGGGCGTGGGCGCCAACGTCAGCCTGGGCGCGGCGGCGGTCGTCAGTACTTCGTCGTATAGAACAGCGGTCATGATTCCCTCCCAAGTGATGGCGATCCGAACGGCGGGGGCCGGAATTGGTATTTTCCCGTGCGATCCGATGCCTGGAATTAAACATATATTAACGTTGCTCGAGCCGTAGTAAGCTCTTTCAGAGATTTGCGCGTCTGGGAATATTTGTTTCGCCCGAATCCGTGGCGCCACCCCATACGCGGTTAGCAGGTTGCTGGACTATCGACGTTGATGTCTGACCAAAGGGGGAATTGCAGGAGGAAACGGCACGATTGGCTCTGCCGTCGTAGGTATGGATAAGTCCTTAGGTTGCAGCAGTATTCGCGTGTCGCGGCGCTCCAAACTTGTGCAGTCGTGATCAGGCGGAGTTCAATACCGTCGTCCTTTCCGCTGACTCCGGTGCCGTCTCCGCACTATCGTTCTGCCGATTTCGCCTTCGCTCATAATCGCGCGGTTTGCGTGACGTCTTGTTGGTTGCCAGCCTGGCCAATGTTTCCAGAGCTTAAGTGCACATGCTGTTCCAGCAATGAAGGTAGCGAAAACGACACAAATACATCAGGTGAAAAGCGTTTCAGGTTAATGAGAACACGACATGAATTGAAATTAACGAAGCGTGCGCACCTGCACCCGGACATTAGGATCCGGGAGGCGCGACGCCGACGGTCTTCCCCGCGACACGGCGCGTTGTGCCTGGTCAGTCGCGGTAGGCCCGCCAGTCCGACGGCTTGCACTACCCTGGTCAGAATGTGCGGAATCGTCGGCTACGTTGGGCAGCGCCCTGCCTGCAAGGTCGTGATGGACGCGCTGCGCCGGATGGAGTACCGCGGCTACGACTCGTCGGGAATCGCACTGGTTGACGACACCGGCAAACTCACTGTGCGTCGTCGGGCCGGCCGATTGGCCAATCTCGAGGAGGCGTTAGCCGAAATGGCACCGGCCTCGCTGACCGGAAACACCGGTTTGGGTCACACCCGCTGGGCCACCCACGGCCGCCCCACCGACCGCAACGCGCACCCGCACCGGGACGCCGCCGGCAAGATCGCCGTCGTCCACAACGGCATAATCGAGAACTTCGCGACTTTGCGCCTCGAGCTGGAGTCATCTGGCGTCGAGTTTGCCAGCGACACCGACACCGAGGTAGCAGTGCACCTGGTGGCGCAGGCATACCGCCACGGTGAGACGGCCGGAGATTTCGCCGCTTCCGTGCTGGCTGTGCTGCGCCGGCTGGATGGCCACTTCACGCTGGTGTTCGCCAATGCCGACGAGCCCGGCACCATCGTCGCCGCCCGCCGCTCTACACCGCTGGTGCTCGGGATCGGCGACGGCGAGATGTTCGTCGGCTCCGATGTGGCTGCATTCATCGAGCACACCCGTCATGCGGTCGAACTCGGCCAGGACCAGGCCGTGGTGATCACTGCGGACGGCTATCGGGTCAGCGATTTCTATGGTGATACCGACGTGGAGTTCCGCGAGTTTCACATCGACTGGGACCTGGCCGCCGCCGAAAAGGGCGGTTACGAATACTTCATGCTCAAGGAGATCGCCGAGCAGCCCACGGCGGTGGCCGACACCCTGCTCGGGCATTTCGTGAACGGCCGGATCGTGCTCGATGAGCAGCGGTTGTCCGACCAGGAACTGCGCGAGATCGACAAGGTGTTCGTGGTTGCTTGCGGCACCGCGTATCATTCCGGGCTGCTCGCGAAATACGCGATCGAGCACTGGACGCGGCTGCCGGTGGAAGTGGAGCTCGCCAGCGAATTCCGCTACCGCGACCCGGTGTTGGACCGCAGCACGCTAGTGGTGGCCATTTCGCAGTCCGGCGAAACCGCGGACACCCTGGAAGCGGTCCGGCACGCCAAGGAGCAGAAGGCCAAAGTACTGGCGATCTGCAACACCAACGGGTCGCAGATCCCCCGCGAATGCGATGCCGTGTTGTACACGCGCGCCGGTCCGGAGATCGGCGTGGCCTCGACAAAGACGTTCCTGGCCCAGATCACCGCCAATTACCTGGTCGGCCTCGCGTTGGCGCAGGCCCGCGGGACGAAGTACCCCGACGAGGTCGAACGCGAATACCGCGAGCTGGAAGCGATGCCAGACCTGGTGGCCCGGGTGCTCGCAACGATCGAACCCGTGGCCGTTCTGGCTCATCAGTTCGCGCAGTCCTCGACCGTGCTGTTCCTGGGTCGCCATGTCGGCTACCCGGTAGCGCTGGAAGGCGCGCTGAAACTCAAGGAACTGGCCTACATGCACGCCGAGGGCTTTGCCGCCGGCGAGCTCAAGCACGGTCCGATCGCTTTGATCGAAGACGGCTTGCCGGTGATCGTCGTCATGCCCTCGCCCAAGGGGTCGGCCACCCTGCACGCCAAGCTGATGTCCAACATCCGGGAGATCGAGAGCCGCGGCGCGGTAACCATCGTGATCGCCGAAGAGGGTGACGACGCCGTGCGCCCCTATGCCGATCATCTGATCGAAATCCCTTCGGTATCAACATTATTGCAGCCGCTGCTGTCCACCATCCCGCTTCAGGTGTTCGCTGCATCGGTGGCGCAGGCCCGCGGCTACGACGTCGACAAGCCCCGAAACCTGGCCAAGTCCGTCACCGTGGAATAGGCGGCCCTAGCCAGAGCATCATCTTTGGGCAGCAACGCATTTCACGTGGATAAAGCCAGTGGGGAGGCATCATTGTCGGCCAGATTCGGCATCGTTGGTGTGGTGGCCTTCATTGCGGCGTACGTCGCCTCGATTGTGCTGTATACCGACAGCGGTATGGGCCACCCGCGACAAATCTCTCAGACTCCGTCGTCGGGCGACGGGACTACGGTCACCGTCGATATTGAAGAAATTCAATCGGACAACAGCGCGCTTGTTGCCAACCTCTCCGTTTCACCCGCACCTGCGCTGCTGGATCCGCAAAGCCATGATCTCAAGGACGACCTCAGTATCGTGGTCACGTCCGCGGTGACGTCCGGCAAGCGCACCTGGTCCAAGGGCGCGCTGCCCGATGTTTTTCGTGTTTCACTGACCCTGGCCGGTGACGTCGCGGACTGGCCCTTCGATCGGTACCGTTCGGGGCCGATCACCATCGACCTGTTTTCCGGCGCCGCGCGGGTACCCCAACATCCGACGGTGACGTTGATCGACCGCCTGCTCGGCTGGAATGTTGACGTGTCTCAAGCCAACACAGCCAGTGCGCTCGCGACGGATCGGGTGGATTTGTACCGATCGTCAAGCACCGTGGCGTTCGGCGTGGTGATCCTCGCTGTCCTCATCGCGCTTGCGGGCCTGGGCCTGTTCGTTGCGGTTCAGACGGTG
This sequence comes from uncultured Actinomycetota bacterium, assembly GCA_963762625.1. Lineage (GTDB taxonomy): Bacteria > Actinomycetota > Actinomycetes > Mycobacteriales > Mycobacteriaceae > Mycobacterium. The sequence continues at coordinate 261,496 of CAVXLB010000003.1, read as the reverse complement.
CGTGACCGACGAAAATTCCAGCCGCCGATGACAACGTGGTACGCGGCCATGCTCTTTGCGGTGATGCCGCTGCGAAATGCGCTGCCGGACGCGCCTCCATTCGGTTGCTGGATCGATGTCACCATCGTGCTCTGGGTAATCGTCGTGCTGGTGATCTCGATGACGCTCTACATCTCCTGCTGGTGGCGGCACCTGAGACCCGACAATCCAGCCGAGCATGCGAAAGCCTGAAGCCGCGGTCAATCCACCGAAACGCGCGCCCGGGCTGGCGATGGTGGTGTGGCGCTTCATCGTCGGAGCGCCATTGACGTACGCGTGGTTGATCGCATTGCTGGTCACCAAGATTATTAGGGACAATTTCCTCTCCAAGCGACAGGTGCATGACCTGGTCATCGACGACTCATCGACCAACATCAAGAACATCATGCACTTGGCATGGGAGACGCCGGCCGTGCTGATGGACAGCTTGCTGTGGATCGACGGCCAATACTGGACTCCATACCTCGTGCTGTTCACCTTGTTCCTTGCGCCGGCCGAACACTGGCTTGGGCACCTTCGCTGGCTCACTGTGGGATTGACCTCCCACGTCCTTGCCACCTACATCAGCGAAGGCATTCTCTACTTTGCGATCCGTCATCACCGCGCGCTCAAATGGCTGGCGCATGCCTCGGATATCGGCGTCAGCTACTTCGTCGTCGGCATGATCGCCGTGCTCAGTTACCGGATCGCGCGGCCGTGGCGCTGGGGTTATCTCGGGGTGCTGTTCGCCGTTTTTGGCTATTTGCTGATCAAGGTGGACCACCTCGCGCTGAACTTCACCGCGATCGGTCACTTCACTGCGATCCTGATCGGGCTCTGTTTCTACCCGATGGCCCGCCAGCGCGGCTGCCCGCAGTGGAGTCCGGCGAGGCGCAAAACCGACTTTCGGCAGTCCCGATCCGGCCAGGCATGAGCCTTTCGCCGACGTGATGCGGACAGGCGCTTAACGCGCTGGTAATTACCTACTCATACCGTTGCGGGATGCGACGCATGTCGCCTCGAACGCTGGGGGCCGAAGAGGAATTTCATCTTGTCGACCTGAAGACGCGGCGGCTCACGGCGCGGGCCCCCGAACTGCTTGCCCAGCTGACCGAGGATTACGTCGCTGAGCTGCAGCGTTGCGTCATCGAGACGAACACCTCGGTGGTCGATTCGCTTGACGAATTGCGCAACGAACTTGGCCGGCGCCGCCAGGTGCTGGTCAAAACCGCGGCCGAACTTGGCATGGGAGTGGTGGCCGCGGGTGCTGTGCCGCTTTCGGTGCCGGCTGAAATGCAGGTCACCAAGACCGAGCGCTATCGCCAGATGCTTGCCGATTATCAGCTGCTGGCACGCGAGCAGTTGATCTGCGGCACCCAGGTGCATGTCGGCATCAGCGACCGCAATGAGGCGGTCGCGGTCGCTCACCGGGTTGGGCCGTATCTGCCGACTCTGCTGGCAATCTCGGCCAGCTCGCCGTTCGCAGCCGACGGCTCGGACACCGGCTACTCGAGCATGCGCACGCTGGTCTGGCAGCGCTGGCCGACGACCGGCCCGGCCGCCCCGGTGGAGTCCGCCGGAAAATACGACGAGCTGGTCAACGACCTGGTGGCCAGCGGAGTCATCAGCGACGCCGGGATGGTGTATTTCGACGTCCGACCGGCGAGCAGCGCGCCGACGTTGGAGCTGCGGGTCTGCGATAGCTGCCCGTCCGTTGACACGGTCGTGCTGATCGCCGGCCTGTTTCGGGCATTGGTCGAGCGCGAGATCGAGGCGTCGCGGGCCGGCGTGCCCCCGACGATCTTTTCCCCGGTGCTGGGCCGCGCGGCGCTGTGGCGGGCCGCCCGGTCGGGCCTGGAGGGTGATCTCGTCGACATCAGCATTCCGGCCGCCAGACCGGCGGCCAACGTGGTCACCGAGCTGGTCGATTCGCTGCGCCCGCAACTGGAACACAGCGGCGACTGGGAAACCGTCAGCGAATTGTCCCGCGAAGCGCTGATCGCGGGCTCGTCGTCGGCTCGGCAACGGCGGGCGCTGCGGCGCCGCGGCCGGCTGACCGATGTCGTCGATCAGCTGATCGACGAGACGGCCGGTCGCCGAGCGGCCACCGCGGTCCCCGTCGGCGACGTCCCTTCCCTGCTGTTCGGTTACCAACCCGGCAGCGATCCGGCCGTGGGCGCCCGTGGCGAGCTGGACGCCGGTTACGACGAGGCTGTCGACGCCGAGGGTCGCCCACGGCAGCACTATCGGAGGGTGCTGGACACCATCGCCGGCCTCGGGGTGGCGCAGCTGCGATCCCGGGAAGCAGACATCGAGCAGGAGCAGCGCGCCGACAACGTCACCTTCCGCGTTACCGGTCAAAGCCGCGCCCAGCTGTTCCCCATCGACCTGGTGCCGCGCATGGTGTCCGCCGTCGAGTGGGCGCAACTGTCCGAAGGCCTGACCCAGCGGGCCCGGGCGCTGGATGCATTCCTGCGCGACATCTACGCCGAACAGGCCATCGTCGCCGAGGGCATCATCGATGTTCAGGCCCTCGACCGGGCACCCGGCTTCCGCTCGACGGGCCGCCTCGCCGGTAACACGGTGCGCGCGCATGTCAGCGGTACCGACCTGGTGTCCGATCGCGCCGGCCATTGGCTGGTGCTGGAAGACAATCTGCGGGTGCCGTCGGGCGCCGCGTACGCGATCATCAACCGCCGGTTGCTCAGCAAAGACCTGCCCGAGCTGCAACCGCCCGCCGCGATCGAGGACGCCGACCGGGCACCCGAGATGCTGCTTGAAACGCTGCGTGCGGCGGCACCGCCGCACAGCCCCGACGACCCCACCGTGGTGCTGCTGTCGGCCGGATGGGAAGACTCCGCGTGGTTCGAGCACACCTTCCTGGCCGAGGAGATGGGCGTCGCCTTGGTGCAGCCGTCAGATCTAACGGTGCGTGACGGAAAGCTTTGGCGCCACGTTGGTTCCAGCGTCCAACGCGTCGACGTCGTCTACGCGCGCATGGACGAGGACATGCTCGTGTCGTCCACCGGTTACGACGGCAACGCGCTGCGGCGGGGACTGCTCGGCGCGATCGCCGGCGGCAACCTCACCATCGCCAACGCGCTCGCCAACGGAGTCGCCGACGACAAGGCGATCTATGCATACGTCCCGGCGATGATCGAGTTCTACCTCGGCGAAAAACCGAAATTGGCCCAGATCCCGACTTGGATCTGTGCCGAGCGCGATCAGCGTGACTTCGTGCTGGCCAACCTCGGCGATATGGTGGTGAAGCCCATCGACGGATTAGGCGGAAGCGGCGTGCTGATCGGGCCGGAAGCCTCCGAGGCGGCGCTGGAGGCGCGACGACGCGAGTTGGTCACCCAACCGGAGCGGTTCATCGCCCAGGAGCTGGTCGCCCTGTCCACCCATCCCACCTTCGACGGTGACGGGATATACCCGCATCACGTCGACCTGCGCGCGTTCGTCCACTTGCGGCCCGCGGCTGACGCCTCGGTGTCGGCACACGTCCTACCTGCGGCGTTGACGCGAGTAGCCAGCCGCGGGTCGCGGATCGTCAATTCGTCGTCAGGCGGGGGGAGCAAGGTTACCTGGATCCTCACGGACCCGGGCGCCGGTGCGGCGTAGAACGGCACACCTCAACGGCTCGAGGGGAATCAACGGAACATAGGGGACTCGACGGAAGCGGGAGACATGTGCGGTATCTGTGGTGAGGTCCGCTGGGATGGGCGAGCAGCGGATGTCGGCGCGGTCACCCGGATGACCGGCGTGATGATCTCGCGCGGACCGGATTCCGAAGGCGTGGTGGCCCACGGGCCAGTGGCTTTCGGTCATCGGCGGCTGTCGATCATCGACCTGTCCGCCCGCGGCGCCCAGCCGATGGTCGATAGTGATCTCGGGTTGACGCTGGTGTTCAACGGCTGCATCTACAACTATCAGGAGCTGCGCGCCGAACTTGAAGCCGCCGGCTACCGCTTCTTCTCCACCGCCGACAGCGAGGTCGTGATCAAGGCGTTCCACCGCTGGGGTGTGCGGTGCGTTGAGCGATTCAAGGGCATGTTCGCGTTTGCGATCGCCGACCGCGACTCGGGCGTGGTGACGCTGGCGCGGGACCGGTTAGGCATAAAGCCGCTGTACCTGGCGGCGGCGCCCGGCCGACTGCGATTCGCCTCCACGGTGCGGGCGCTGCTCAACGCCGGCGGCGTGGACACCGGTCTGGACCGCCACGCGCTGCACCACTACATGACCTTCCACTCCGTGGTGCCGGCACCGCGCACAATTTACCGAGGTGTGCGCAAGCTGCCGCCGGCGACCGTACGGGAGATCCAGCCCGACGGTTCGCACACCGACACCGTCTACTGGACACCGGAATTCCGCCGCGACCCGGCCAAGGCGTCCTGGTCGGTCGGCGATTGGGAAGCCGCGCTGATGGATGCGCTGCGGACCGCCGTGGTGCGCCGGATGGTCGCCGATGTGCCTGTCGGAGTGTTGCTTTCGGGCGGCATTGACTCGTCGATCGTGGTGGCTCTGTTGGCGGAGCAGGGTCAGCATGGGCTGGCCACCTTCAGCATCGGCTTCGATTCAGCCGGCGGCGAATCCGGGGACGAGTACTTCTACTCTGACCTGATCGCCAAGACCTTCGACACCGACCACCACAAGATCCATATCGACGCATCGAGGCTGCTGCCCGCGGTTCCGAAAACCATTGCCGCGATGAGTGAACCGATGGTCAGCCACGACTGCGTGGCCTTCTACTTACTGTCGGAGGAAGTCAGCAAGTCGGTGAAGGTGGTGCAGTCCGGACAGGGCGCCGACGAGATCCTGGCCGGCTACGACTGGTACCCACCGCTGGCCAACGTCGCCCGCGAGCAGACCACTGAGGCGTACGCAAAGGTATTCTTCGACCGGGGACATGGCGACGTGCTGTCAATCCTAGCTCCCGAGTACGGGATTGACGTCGACGCGAGCCGCGAGTTCGCGACCGCGCATCAAGGGGCGCCCGGCGCCGATTCCGCGGTGGACGCGGCGCTGCGCCTGGACACCCAGGTCATGCTTGTCGACGATCCGGTCAAACGCGTCGACAACATGACGATGGCGTGGGGGTTGGAGGCGCGCGTGCCCTTCCTCGACCACGACTTCGTCGAGCTGGCGGCCTCCTGCCCGCCCGAGCTGAAGCTGGCATCGGGCGGCAAGGGTGTGCTCAAGGACGCGTCGCGGGCATTGCTGCCGTCGCAGGTGATCGATCGGACGAAGGGCTACTTCCCGGTGCCGGGCATCCGCCATCTGCACGGCGAGGTGCTCGACATGGTGCGTGCTGCGCTGAGCAATGACGCCGCGCGGAACCGGGGACTGTATCGTGCCGACACTGTCGACGCCCTGCTGGCAGCACCGAACGAGACTCGGACCACACTGGGATCAAATGCATTGTGGCAACTGGCGGTACTCGAGATGTGGCTGCAGAGCATGGAGGGCTGAGACGATGGGGCAGCAGGTGCGCGCGCTCTACGCCGCGTCACTGTCCCCGGACGCGACCGCGTTCGCACACCTCGTCGATGACGGCGGTTATCCGCGCGCGGTGCAGCGCTTTTTGCGCGGGCGGCGGGCCAGCTCGTCGCGCGATGTCGCGCTTCCCGTCGAGGGCCCGGTCTCTCGTGTCATCCACTCCGCCGACGGTCAATGGCTGGCCTGCCAGGTAGCCCCCGAAGGGGGAACGCGTACCCAGATCTGGCTCGTCACAACCGATCCCGACGACAGGATGGCCTGGCGCATCGATGGCGAACAGGACGGCACCGCCGCACTCATCGGGTGGGATGGTACCCGGGTGGCCGCGATCTTGACCGGCGAGGACGGAGTCGGGCAGTCGTGTCTGATCGATCCGGCCGACGGCCACCGCACGGTGTTGGACCGCCGATCCGGCGGCCGGCTGGTCGACGCCTGGGGTGGGGCGTCGCTGATTCGGGTCGGGCCGCGCGGTTACCGCGAAATGATCATGCTGTACGGGCAGACCGAAATCGCACTACTGCCTTCCGATCCCGGCTCCACGACCGAGGACGGAGTAATCCTCGACGACCACCAACCCCGCCGCATTCGCTACGGCCCGAGCGGGCCGTCCAAGCTCTATTATCCGGGCGTGAGTGGTCACGGGTACGTTCGCGCGCTGCTCCGCAGCGACAACGGCTGCGAGCACGCCCGGCTGGTGGAAGTGACGGCCACGGAGGACGGTGTCAGCTACTCGGTGGTGGCCGAGCGACCGGACTGCGATCTGGATGAATTCGCTGTCAGTGACGACCTGTCCACCATCGGATTGCTGTGGAATATGCAGGGTTGCAGCGAATTACAGGTCCTCGAATACACCGACAACACACTGACCGAACCGATCCCGCTGCCTGGCTTGGTCGCCGGCGAGTTGTCCATCAGCGCCGGTGGTTCGATGGTCGCGATGACCGTTCAGAGCCCGTCGATGCCGCGAACCGTCGAGCTGGTCGATCCGCGCACCCGTCAGTGGCAAAGCATCGATCGCGAACCCAGCCGTGGCCCGGTGGCCGCTGGGTCTGGGGCTAGGCCGGTGCCGCAGATGATCACTGCGCGTGACGGGTTGAATCTGCCCGCATGGTTGTACCGGGCGCCGACGAGTGGCGCTTCCTCAGGCGCGGTGGTCTACCTGCACGGCGGTCCAGAAGCCCAGGCCCGTCCCGAATACAGCGAGATCTTTCCGGAGTTGCTCAACGCTGGGATCAGCGTGCTGACGCCTAACGTGCGCGGCTCCAGCGGCTCAGGCCGCACATTCGTCCACGCGGACGACAAGGAAAAGCGGTTCGCTGCCATCGACGACGTCGCCGACTGCGTGCGCTTCCTGGTTGACAACCAGCTGGCCGACCCGAGGCGGATCGCCTGCGCGGGCTGGTCGTACGGCGGCTTCCTGACCATGGCGGCCATGACGTTTCACCCGGATTTGTTCGCGGCGGGCGTCACCATCTGCGGGATGAGTGACCTGATCACGTTCTACCGCAACACCGAGCCGTGGATAGCCGACGCCGCGTATCCGAAGTACGGCCATCCCGTCAATGATCGCGAGCTACTTGAGCAGCTGTCCCCGCTACGCCGGGCCGACGCGTTGGCCGCGCCATTGCTGGTCGTGCATGGCGCCAACGACACCAACGTGGCGGTCAGCGAGTCGGAGCAGATAGTCGATGCGTTGCGGCGGGTCGGCCGTGAGGTGCGGTACCTGCTGTTCAGCGATGACGGCCACGAGATCGCCAAGCGCGAGAACAGCACGGCGCTGGCCGCGGCGATGCGAGACTGGTTGGCCAGGGCATTCGGCACCGCGGGCGGGCCTCGGGTGTGCGGCAGGTCAGGTCCGGCCAAGGGCGGCGCTGACACGTAGTGTTGATGAGCGCGGGCAGGATCGCTGCGAGCAGAGGAGCTGACGCGACCATGGATTGCTGGCGTTGATGCGGCATTACTACTCCGTAGACGCGATCCGCGGTGCCGAAGCGCCGCTTCTGGCCTCCCTGCCGGATGGTGTCCTGATGAGACGCGCGGCCTACGGGCTGGCCACCGTGATCATCGGTGAGCTGACCACCCGCACGGGCGGGGTTGCGGGCCGCCGGGTTTGCGCGGTCGTCGGCTCCGGGGATAACGGTGGTGACGCGCTGTGGGCGGCCACGTTCCTGTGTCGCCGCGGCGCGGCCGCCGACGCGGTGCTGCTCAATCCCGACCGGACCCACCGCAAGGCGCTGCAGGCATTCCGGAAAGCCGGGGGTCGTGTCGTGGAGAGCGTCTCTGCGGCAACGGATCTCGTCCTGGACGGCGTGGTAGGAATCTCCGGTTCGGGGCCACTTCGGCCAGCGGCGGTCGAGGTGTTCGACGCTGTCGAGGGCAGCGGGGATCCCGGTGGTAGCCGTCGACATCCCAAGCGGCATCGACGTGGCGACCGGGGCCATCACTGGCCCCACCGTGCACGCCGCCCTGACCGTCACCTTCGGCGGGCTCAAACCCGTGCACGCGCTGGCCGATTGCGGCCGCATCGAGCTGATCGATATCGGACTCGACCTGCCGCAGACCGATTTATTGGCTTTCGAGGCCGACGACGTCGCGGCGCGGTGGCCGGTGCCCGGTCCGCACGACGACAAATACACCCAGGGCGTGACCGGGGTGATGGCCGGCTCGTCGACCTATCCGGGTGCGGCCGTGCTGTGTACCGGCGCCGCCGTCGCGGCCACCTCCGGCATGGTCCGCTACAGCGGCAGCGCGCACAGCGAGGTGCTCGCGCATTGGCCCGAGGTCATCGCGTCGCCCACCCCGGCTTCGGCCGGGCGGGTGCAGGCCTGGGTCGTCGGGCCGGGGCTGGGCACCGACGCCAGCGGTGCCGCCGCGTTGTGGTTCGCGTTGGACACCGACCTGCCGGTGCTGGTCGACGCCGACGGGCTGACCATCGTGGCGGCTCACCCTGATTTGGTGGCCGACCGCATGGCGCCAACCGTACTGACGCCGCACGCCGGTGAATTCGCCCGGCTGGCCGGGGCGCCGCCCGGAGACGACCGGGTCGGCGCGTGCCGCAGGCTGGCCGACACCCTGGGCGCGACCGTCCTGCTCAAGGGGAACGTCACCGTCGTCGCCGACCCGGGCGGCTCGGTATACCTCAATCCGGCAGGGCAGTCCTGGGCGGCCACTGCGGGGTCGGGCGACGTGCTGTCCGGAATCATCGGCGCTCTGCTGGCCGCCGGACTCGCGCCTGCAGAGGCGGCCGCGGCCGGGGCCTTCGTGCACGCGCGGGCCGCCGCACTGTCGGCAGCTGACCCCGGACCCGGTGAAGCGCCTACGTCGGCGTCACGCATTGTGCCGCACATCCGGGCGGCGCTGGCCGCCCTATAGCTCTCAGTCGTCAACGAAAGGATCCATCGTGTCCCATCCGTCCGTTCCGGCCCACTCGATCGCGCCCGCTTACACCGGCCGCATGTTCACCACGCCGGTGCCGGCATTGCGGCTGCCCGAAGAGTCGATGGATCCCGACGCCGCCTACCGTTTCATCCGCGACGAGCTGATGCTCGACGGCAGTTCCAGGCTGAACCTGGCCACCTTCGTCACCACCTGGATGGATCCCGAGGCCGGGAAACTGATGGCCGAGACGTTCGACAAGAACATGATCGATAAGGACGAGTACCCGGCGACGGCGGCCATCGAGCAGCGATGCATATGCATGGTGGCCGATCTCTTTCACGCCGACGGCCTGCGCGACGACGACCCCTCCAGCGCCTGCGGGGCGTCCACCATCGGCTCCAGCGAGGCGGTGATGCTCGGTGGCCTGGCCATGAAATGGCGCTGGCGCGAAAAGGTGGGTAAAGGCTGGGAGAAGCGCACGCCGAACCTGGTGATGGGCTCCAACGTCCAGGTGGTGTGGGAGAAGTTCTGCCGCTACTTCGACGTCGAACCCCGGTACCTGCCGATGGAGGTGGGCCGCTACGTCATCACTCCCGAGCAGGTCATCGACGCCGTCGACGAGAACACCATCGGCGTGGTGGGGATCCTCGGCACCACCTATACCGGTGAACTGGAGCCCATCGCCGAGATCTGCGCGGCGCTGGACAAACTGGCCGCCGGCGGGGGTGTGGACGTTCCGGTGCATGTCGACGCCGCCAGCGGTGGCTTCGTGGTGCCGTTCTTGCACCCGGAGCTGAAGTGGGATTTCCGGCTGCCCCGGGTGGTGTCGATCAACGTCAGCGGCCACAAGTACGGGCTGACCTACCCCGGGATCGGGTTCGTCGTGTGGCGCAGTGCCGAGTATCTACCCGAGGACCTGATCTTCCGGGTCAACTACCTGGGTGGCGACATGCCGACCTTCACGCTCAACTTCTCTCGTGCGGGCAACCAGGTGGTCGGCCAGTACTACAACTTTCTGCGGCTGGGCCGAGAGGGCTACACCCAGGTCATGCAGTCGTTGTCGCAGACCGCTCGCTGGTTGGGCGAGCAATTGCGGGTCGGCGACCACTGCGAGCTGATCTCGGACGGCTCGGCGATCCCGGTGGTCAGCTTCCGGCTCGCCAGAAACTGCGGGTACACCGAGTTCGACCTGTCACACGAGCTGCGCGGCTACGGGTGGCAGGTGCCCGCCTACACCATGCCCGACAACGCCAGCAAGATATCCGTGCTGCGCATCGTGGTGCGTGAGGGACTCTCCGCCGACCTGGCCCGGGCCCTGCACGACGACGCCCGCTCGGCGCTGACCTCCCTGGACAAGCTCAAGCCGGCCGGGCACTACAAAGCTGAGCACTTCGCGCACTAGCCGCTTTTCGAGTGGCGAAAGTGCGACTAGCGACACATTTCCCGAATAGCGGCGTCGGTGGTTGCACTTTCGCGGCACCTTCATGGCTCTGGGACAATGGTGGCCGTGGCAGTTACGCCGATATCGCTGACGCCAGGCGTCCTGGCCGAAGCAGTCGTGGACCTGGGTGCTATCGAGCACAACGTGCGGGTGCTGCGCGAGCACGCCGGGCGTGCGCAGGTGATGGCTGTCGTCAAGGCCGACGGGTATGGCCACGGCGCCACCCGCGTCGCTAGCGCCGCGTTGGCCGCAGGTGCGAGCGAGCTTGGTGTCGCCACAGTGGCCGAGGCGCTGGCATTGCGAGCGGACGGGATCACCGCACCGGTGCTGGCGTGGCTGCACCCACCCGGCATCGACTTCGGGCCCGCGCTACTGGCCGACGTGGAGATCGCGGTGTCCTCGGTGCGCCAGCTCGACGAGCTCCTGGACGCGGTGCGCCGGACCGGCCGGATGGCGGCGGTGACCGTCAAGGTCGACACCGGGCTGAATCGCAACGGTGTCGCCCCGGCGCACTACCCGTCGATGCTGACCGCCTTGGGCCGGGCGGCCGCCGAGGACGCGATCCGGCTGCGGGGGCTGATGTCGCACATGGTGTACGCCGATCAGCCCGAGAACCCCATCAACGACCTTCAGGCCCAACGGTTTGCCGCGTTCCTGGCGCAGGCGCAGAGCCGGCGGGTGCGGTTCGAGGTGGCGCACTTGTCGAACTCGTCGGCCACGATGTCTCGCCCGGACCTGGCCTTCGATCTGGTGCGGCCCGGTATCGCGGTGTACGGTCTGAGCCCCGTGCCCGAGCGTGGTGACATGGGGCTGGTACCGGCTATGACAGTGAAATGCACTGTTGCGCTCGTGAAATCCGTTGCTGCCGGTGAAGGTGTGTCGTATGGACACACCTGGATCGCGGAGCGTGACACGACTCTGGCACTTCTGCCGATCGGCTACGCGGACGGCGTGTTCCGGTCACTGGGCGGGCGCTTGGAGGTGCTGATCAACGGCAGGCGGCGGCCGGGCGTCGGGCGGATATGCATGGATCAGTTCCTCGTCGACTTGGGTCCCGGGCAGGTCGATGTAGCCGAGGGCGACGAGGCGATCCTGTTCGGGCCCGGCGGCACAGGCGAACCCACCGCGCAGGACTGGGCCGATCTGCTCGGCACCATCCACTATGAAGTGGTCACCAGCCCCCGGGGGCGGATCACCAGGACCTACCGCGAGGCCGAAACCGTTGAGCGATAAAGAACCCCGCAGATGCCAGCCGGGCAGCGCTTGGCTTGCGGGGAGCGCCGGGCTGACCGCGGTCGCCACGATCGTCGGCGCTTCGGCTCGTCGATCGATCGTCGCGCGCGCCAGCGCCCACGACGATCCTTATGCCGATGAGGATTTCGAAATTCTGGACGATGACCGCGGCTATGTGGTGACAACGCCCGACGGGGTGCCGCTGGCGGTGCGCGAGGCCGGCCCGGTGGATGCCCCACTGACCGTGGTCTTCGTCCATGGATTTTGTCTGCGCATGGGCGCCTTCCACTTTCAGCGCAAGCGGCTCGGCGAGCAGTGGGGATCGGATGCGCGGATGGTCTTCTACGACCAGCGCGGGCATGGTCAGTCCGGCGAATCCGATCCAGAGACCTACACGCTGAACCAGTTGGGTCAGGACCTGGAGGCCGTGCTGCAGACGGTCGCTCCCCGCGGTGTGGTCGTGTTGGTCGGCCACTCGATGGGCGGGATGACGGTCTTGTCGCACGCTCGGCAATACCCCGAGCAGTACGGCCACCGGATCGTCGGTGCGGCGTTGATTTCTTCTGCTGCCGAAGGGGTATCGCGATCTCCGCTGGGCGAGATCCTGAAAAATCCTGCGTTGGAAGCGGTTCGGTTCACTGCTCGGTCCGCTCCCAAGCTGGTGCATCGTGGCCGCAACGTATCTCGGTCGCTGATCGGCCCGGTGCTGCGGGCCGCGTCATTCAGCGACCTGCGGGTCAGCCGGAGTCTGGATGCGTTCTCGCAGCGGATGATGAACGGCACCCCGATCGCTACCCTGGTGGGCTTCCTGCCCGCCCTGGAAGTGCACGACGAAACCGCTGGGCTGTGGACGTTGCTGAGAATCCCGACCCTGATCGCGTGCGGTGACCACGATTTGCTTACCCCGGACGAATACTCGAGAAAGATGGCGGTCTCGCTGCCGCGATCCGAACTGGTCATCGTCACCGGGGCCAGTCACCTGGCGCTGCTGGACAAGCCCGACGCCATCAACGACGGGCTGATCCGGCTGGTCAACCGGGCCGTTCCGGGCAAGATGGCCCTAGCGGCACGGCGCCTCAAAGAAAGTCTCAGAGAACGGTTCCGGCGCCATGGCTGAGCAGGGCTGTCCGGGCTCTGGCACGGCCCCGCTGGAGCGCGTCGAGGACACCGTCGCGCTGGGGTCCCGGCTAGGCGAGCAGCTGCGCGCGGGTGACGTGGTGGTGCTGTCCGGACCACTCGGTGCGGGAAAGACGGTGCTGACCAAAGGGATTGCCGCGGCCATGGATGTCGACGGGCCCGTCACGTCACCGACGTATGTGCTGGCGCGGGTGCACCCGCCGCGGCGGCCAGGCACTCCGGCGATGATTCACGTCGACGTCTATCGACTGCTGGACCATACTGGCGCCGACCTGCTGGGTGAGCTCGACTCGCTGGATCTCGACACCGAGCTCGACGACGCAGTCGTCGTGGTGGAGTGGGGCGAGGGTCTGGCCGAACGCCTCTCCGAGCGCCACCTCGACATCCGTCTCGAGCGGGCCAGCCACTCCGACGCAAGGATCGCGACCTGGCAGTGGAGCCGCTTGTGAATCTGATCCTCGCTCTGGACACCGCGACCCCGGCGGTGACGGCCGGCATTGTGCGGCTGCGATGGCTCGGATTGCGCCGTGCTGGCCGAGCGGGTCACCGTCGACGCTCGCGCGCATGCCGAACGGCTCACCCCGAACGTGCTGGCCGCGCTCGCCGATGCCGCGCTGAAAATGTCCGATCTCGACGCCGTCGTTGTGGGCTGCGGGCCCGGCCCGTTCACCGGCCTGCGGGCCGGGATGGCGAGCGCCGCCGCTTATGGGCACGCGCTTGGCATCCCCGTGCGGGGTGTCTGCAGCTTGGACGCCATCGGCGTGCGAACCACCGGCGACACTCTGGTGGTCACCGACGCCCGCCGGCGAGAGGTCTACTGGGCCCGATACCGCGACGGGCTCCGCACGCACGGTCCGGCAGTCAATTCGGCGGCCGACGTCGATCCCGGAACGGCGCGGGCAGTGGCCGGCTCGCCTGAACACTCGGCATTGTTCGAGCTGCCGCGATGCGATCCGGTCTACCCGACGTCGGCCGGCCTGGTCGCCGCGGTCCCCGACTGGTCCGAGCCTGCGCTGCCATTGGTGGCGTTGTATCTGCGCCGCCCGGACGCTAAACCGTTGGCGGCGCGCCGATGACCGCCGACCTCGAGCCCGTCAGCATCGGTGCGTTGACGCCCGCCGACGCCGAGCGGTGTGCGCAGCTGGAGGCACAGCTCTTCGATGGCGACGACCCATGGCCGGCGGAAGCGTTCAACCGCGAATTGGCCAGCCCCTACAACCATTACGTGGGCGCGCGCACCGATGGCATGCTGGTCGGTTACGCCGGGATCGCGCGGTTGGGCCGCCAACCGCCGTTCGAGTACGAGGTGCACACGATCGGCGTGGATCCGGCATACCAAGGGCAGGGCATCGGCCGCCGGCTGCTTGACAAGCTGCTGCAGTTCGCCGACGGCGGCGTCGTCTACCTCGAGGTACGCACCGACAACGAAACGGCCATCGCGCTGTACCGCAGCGTGGAATTCACTCAGGTCGGCCTGCGTAGGCGTTATTACCGAGTCAGCGGCGCGGACGCCTACACGATGCGGCGGGAGGCGTTGTGATGTCGTCCAGGGCGGACTGCAAAACCATCTTGGCCATCGAAACCTCGTGCGACGAAACCGGTGTCGGCATCGCGCGCCTGGATGCCGACGGCACCGTGACGCTGTTGGCCGACGAGGTCGCATCCAGCGTCGACGAGCACGTCCGGTTCGGCGGAGTGGTCCCCGAGATCGCCTCGCGGGCACACCTGGAGGCGCTCGGACCGGCCATGCGCCGTGCGTTGAAGGCTGCCGGTCTGGAACGCCCCGACATCGTTGCGGCCACCATAGGGCCCGGGCTGGCCGGTGCGCTGTTGGTGGGAGTGGCTGCGGCCAAGGCATATTCGGCCGCCTGGGGAGTGCCGTTTTATGCTGTTAACCACCTGGGCGGGCACCTGGCCGCCGACGTGTACGAACACGGACCGCTGCCCGAATGTGTGGCGCTGCTGGTGTCGGGGGGCCATAGCGAGTTATTGCATGTGCGTTCGCTCGGTGAGCCGATCGTCGAGCTGGGCGGCACCCTCGACGACGCCGCCGGCGAGGCCTACGACAAGGTGGCGCGGCTGCTGGGCCTGGGCTATCCGGGCGGCAAAGTGCTCGACGACCTCGCTCGCACCGGCGATCGCGACGCCATCGTGTTCCCACGCGGCATGACCGGCCCGGGCGACGACCCCTGTGCGTTCAGCTTCTCCGGGCTCAAGACGGCGGTCGCGCGGTATCTGGAAAGCAACGCCGATGCGGTGACGGCCGATATCGCCGCTGGCTTCCAGGAAGCTGTCGCTGATGTGTTGACCATGAAGGCGGTCCGAGCGGCGGCTGGGCTGGGCGTCTCGACGCTACTCATCGCCGGAGGAGTGGCCGCGAACTCGCGGCTACGGGAGCTGGCCGCGCAGCGCTGCGCGGCGGCAAACCTGACTTTGCGGATCCCATCCCCCGGTTCTGCACCGACAACGGGGCGATGATCGCCGCGTTCGCCGCGCACCTGGTGGCCGCGGGGGCGTCCCCTTCGCCGCTGGACGCACCAAGCGACCCGGGTCTTCCCGTGGTAAAAGCGCAGGTCAGCTGAGTGCGTCGGGATTGAAGGTCACGAATCTGCGGGAAGCACCGGGGCGGCCTTGAGTGCTAGCACTCTCATGTATAGAGTGCTAGGTGGCACCCGGACAAACCCTGCGTCGGCACCCGCGGCGACGGCGCAAAGGCACGGACGGATGCCGAATCACCTGGTAATTCGGACGGTTCGGGGCATGCCCCGAACCCGCTACCAACACCGTTCCGGGGCGAACGCTCCGGACCCGATCTAATTAGTGGAGGCTCCAAACGTGGCAAAGGTGAAGATCAAGCCACTCGAGGACAAGATTCTCGTGCAGGCCAATGAGGCCGAGACCACGACCGCGTCCGGTCTGGTCATTCCTGACACCGCCAAGGAGAAGCCCCAAGAAGGCACCGTCGTCGCAGTCGGCCCCGGCCGTTGGGACGAGGATGGCGCGAAGCGGATTCCCGTGGACGTGTCCGAGGGTGACACCGTCATCTACAGCAAGTACGGCGGCACCGAGATCAAATACGGCGGCGAGGAATACCTGATCCTGTCGGCACGTGACGTGCTGGCTGTCGTATCCAAGTAATAAAACCCGTGTTCCGCCCCGGCGATCCCCGCGCTCAAACGCGGGCGATTTCCGGGGCGGCATGCGTTCGTAGCGGTTATTAACGCGGTTAAAGGAACCTGATGAGCAAGCTTATTGAGTACGACGAAACCGCGCGTCGCGCCATGGAGGCGGGCGTGAACAAGCTCGCCGACGCGGTACGGGTGACGCTCGGGCCGCACGGCCGGCATGTGGTCCTGGCCAAGGCCTTCGGCGGCCCCACGGTCACCAACGACGGTGTCACCGTCGCACGCGAGATCGACCTCGAAGACCCATTCGAGAACTTGGGCGCCCAGCTGGTGAAGTCGGTGGCCACCAAGACCAACGACGTCGCCGGCGACGGCACGACCACCGCGACAGTGCTGGCGCAGGCGTTGGTCAAAGCCGGCCTACGCATTGTCGCTGCCGGCGCCAACCCGATCGCGCTTGGCTCCGGAATCAGCAAGGCCGCCGACACGGTGTCTGAGGCGTTGCTTGAGGCGGCCACCCCGGTGAAGGGCAAGAGCGGGATCACGCAGATCGCGACTGTCTCGTCCCGCGACGCGCAGATCGGCAAGCTGGTCGGTGAAGGCATGAGCAAGGTTGGCGTCGACGGCGTGGTCAGCGTCGAAGAATCGTCGACGATGAACACCGAGCTGGAGTTCACCGAGGGCGTCGGCTTCGACAAGGGGTTCCTGTCGGCATATTTCGTCACCGACTTCGACTCTCAAGAGGCCGTGTTCGAGGACCCGCTGATCCTGCTGCACCAGGACAAGATCGGCTCGCTGCCGGACCTGCTGCCCATGCTGGAGAAGGTCGCCGAGTCGGGCAAGCCGCTGGTGATCATCGCCGAAGACGTTGAGGGCGAGGCGCTGGCGACGCTGGTCGTCAACTCCATTCGCAAGACGTTGAAAGCGGTCGCGGTCAAGGCGCCGTTCTTCGGCGACCGGCGCAAAGCCTTCCTCGAAGACCTGGCGGTGGTCACGGGTGGTCAGGTCATCAATCCTGACGCAGGCCTGCTGTTGCGCGAGGTCGGCATCGACGTGCTGGGCTCGGCCCGGCGCATCGTGGTCAGCAAGGACGACACCATCGTCGTCGAGGGCGGCGGCTCCAAGAAGGCGGTGGCCGACCGAATAAAGCAACTACGTGCCGAGATCGAGAGCAGCGACTCCGACTGGGATCGCGAAAAGCTGCAGGAGCGGCTGGCCAAGCTGTCCGGTGGGGTGGCAGTCATCAAGGTCGGCGCCGCCACCGAGACCGCGCTCAAGGAACGTAAGGAAAGCGTCGAGGACGCCGTCGCGGCGGCCAAGGCCGCCGTCGAAGAGGGCATCGTCGCAGGCGGTGGTACCGCACTGATTCAGGCCGGCAAGACGCTGAAGAAACTCCGGGAATCGCTGAGCGGAGACGAGGCTCTTGGCGTCGACGTGTTTTCCACGGCGCTCAGCGCACCGCTGTACTGGATCGCCTCCAACGCCGGGCTCGACGGCGCGGTCGTGGTCAACAAAGTCAGTGATCTGCCCGCCGGGCACGGACTGAACGCGGACACCCTGAAGTATGGCGACTTGATCGCCGCGGGCGTCATCGACCCGGTCAAGGTCACCCGGTCGGCCGTACTCAATGCGGCATCGGTGGCCCGGATGGTGCTCTCCACCGAGACGGCGATTGTCGAGAAAGTAAGCCACGACGACGATGACCACGGCCATGGTCAC
Source organism: uncultured Actinomycetota bacterium (assembly GCA_963762625.1). Lineage (GTDB taxonomy): Bacteria > Actinomycetota > Actinomycetes > Mycobacteriales > Mycobacteriaceae > Mycobacterium. Next base: position 243,946 of record CAVXLB010000003.1, on the reverse strand, counting down.
GGTCACCATCACTAGATAAGCAGTACGGAAACACCCCCGGTCCGAGTTAAGTGCTCCCCAGAAGAAGGAACTGAATTTCTCAGTCCAACTTCTGGGGAGCACTTCAGGGCGTGCGGGGCTTTTGTTTGGCAACCGGCTCGCTCCGCGAGATATAACCCACGCACATTCGACGCGTGTCGGCTGCGTAGTTTATGTGTCGCGGTGGGTTTGTTTAGACCCGCGACTCCGCGGCATGGGTGAGCCGCTCCTCCATACCTTCCAGGATGCGCAGAATCGTCTTCCGCTCCTGCTGGCCAACACCGTCGACGATGCTCTCTTCGACCTCGTTCCATATCTGCTCAACCTCCGAGCGGAGGGCGCGACCCGCCGGAGTGGCTTCGATACGGTACGCGCGCCGGTCATCGGCAGCTGGCGAGCGCCGCACGAAGCCCGCGTGTTCGAGGCGCTGAATAGTCCTCGTCATCGTGGCCGCGTCGGAGTCGAGTAGGCGGACGAGGTCGGTCTGGCGCTGGGGACCCAATTCCCACAGGTACATCATGAGCACCTCCTGCGTGGGGTGCAGACCGACGCGGCGCAGTAGATTGCCCGCGATCATCCGGTGCAGGCGCGCGACGCGATAGAGCGCGTACGCGATCGGCGCACCAAGCGTGGCAGACGGCACCGGAACGCTGGTCGGTCCGCTGCCTTCTGGTGGCGTGCTGGGCTTCGGCATTCGTCTCCTCATTACACGCTCGACAACTGCCCGAACAGTTTAACTAAAAAATCTTTCTTATTAACATAGTTGGAATAGATCATGGAAAAGTACCTGTTCAAACAAGTAAGTAGACACCAGGGGAGTGCGGTGATGGATTTCGGAGCGCTACCACCGGAGATCAACTCTGTCCGAATCTATGCCGGACCGGGATCGGGCCCTCTGATGACCGCCGCGGCGGCCTGGGATGGTCTAGCCGCTGACCTGTACTCGACGGCAACCTCGTACGGCGCGGTCATCTCCACGTTAACCAGCGACGTCTGGTTGGGGCCGTCATCGACGTCAATGGCGGCCGCGGGCGGTACCTATGCGGCGTGGATGACCCGCACTGCTGAGCAGGCCGAGCAGGCCGGCACGGAGGCCCGCTTGGCAGCGGCCGCCTACCAAACTGCGCTCGCTATGACGGTGCCGCCATCGGCGATCGCGGCCAACCGCAGCCTGTTGGCGGCGCTGGTGGCCACCAACTTCTTGGGGCAGAACACGCCGGCGATCGCCGCCACCGAAGCGCAGTACGCCGCGATGTGGGCCCAGGACGCGGCGGCCCAGTACGCCTATACCGGAGACTCGGCGAGCGCAAGCCGGCTGACCCCGTTCGCCCCGCCGTCGCCGACCACCAACCCTGTCGGGTCGGCCGCGCAAACCGTCGCCGTCGCCCAGGCCGCCGCCGGAGCCCCCGCCCGGACCTTGATAACAGCGGCCCCGCAACTGATCTCCGCGCTGCCCCAGGCGCTGCAGGGCCTCGCATCACCGCTGTACTCGGCATCTTCGCTAGTGGACCTACTGGGCAGCTTGACCCCGTACGCCGGCCTCGCGGCCGGGGGCACCGGCATTGTCGGAGCGAGCGTGGGTGCGGTGGACAAGCGAGCGGCGGTCAGCGATATGAGCACGCTGACACGACTCTGGCGGAGAGCCAGTTTGTCAACAACTGTGTTCCAAAGGAACTGAGTGAAAGGAAGAAGGAAATGGATGGTATTGCCGACGTGGGAGCACCGAGGGCTGGGCGGGCACAAGCTGACGCCATGTTTCCGCAGACACGGGCGGCAACAGCTGCGCTTTCAGTAGCAACCCGCTTCTACTCGCCCGCGCTGCTCAATCACTGCATCCGCTCGTATTTGTGGGGACGGATGTACGCCGCGGCGCACGGCATCGCCTTCGACGACGAACTCTATTTCGTCTCGGCGCTCCTTCACGACATCGGTCTCACCGACGTATTCGACAGTCACCGAGTGCCCTTTGAGGAGGCGGGCGGAGACTTGGCATGGGTGTTCGGGGTGGCGGCCGGGTGGCCGATTGATCGGGCGGCCAGGGCAACGGAGATCATCGTGCAGCACATGCAAGGCGACGTTGTTTCGACCACTGATCCCGAGTCCCACATATTGCAGGTCGCAACCGGCTGGGAGGTAGTCGGACGCCGACCGGAGGAGTTCCCGGTGGAGGCACGGGCGGAGATGCTCGCACGCTATCCCAGGCTGGGATTCGGTGACGAGTTCCTCGGGTGCTTCGAAGACCAGGCGGGACGCAAGCCAGGCAGCACCGCCGCCGCATCGGTTGCCAACAATGCTGCCGGACGGATCAAGGCCAACCCGCTCGATCGCTAGGTGCGATCGTCGATAAGTCGCCTCTGAACGATCTTGGCGGTGGGCCTTCCCGCCAAGATATGAGCCACACACACCCGTCTCGTGTCGTGTGTGTGTGGTTTATGTGTCGCGGCGATCGTCGGCAAGCCCGCCGAGGAACAGGATCGCGGCAACGCCCGGCTACAGAAGTTCGTGGATGGTTTGTGGGCTAGTTAGCGCAGTCCGGCAAAGAATTGGCGTATGTCGTTCACCAGCAGATCGGGGGTTTCCATTGCTGCGAAATGGCCACCGGCGTCGAAATCGCTCCAGTGGACGATGTTGTTGTTCTGTTCGGCGAACCGCTGTATTGCGACATCCTGAGCGAAAGCTGCCACTCCGGTGGGAACTTGGCTGGGCTGGGGCCAGTCGCGGTCGTGCGCGCTCTCGTAGTTAGAGGTTGGCTGATGAGGTTGCGGTTTCGGTGAACCAGTACAAGGACACGTTTGCCAGGATGCGGTCGGCGGCCACGGCATGTTGGGGCGGTTCAAGTTTGGCGTTGGTCCAATCTTTGAATTTTTCGACCATCCATGCCAACTGGCCGATCGGGGAGTCGGTTAGCCCGTAGCCGAGGGTCTGTGGCCGGGTCGATTGCTGCTGAAAATAGCCGGACATTTCTGTGTTGAAGTCCTGCAGACGCTGCAGACGCTCGACGTGGCGAGGCTGAGGGGACAGTCGTCCGGCGCGGCCGTATGCAGAAGCCGAACGCAACGACGCCGCGATCCTGCACGCCGCACGCGAGGTGTTTCTCGAAGATCCGACGGCGCCGATCTCGGCAGTGGCCAAACGCGCAGCGGTGGGGATCGGTGCGCCGTATCACCGCTACGCCGGGAAAGAGGACCTGCTGGCCACGCTGTACATGCAGTGCCAGGATCGGTACTTGACCGAGGTGCACGACGCACTAGGCGCCCCAGGCGACCCGTGGGAGGCCTACCTAGGATTCTTACGCCGGATCGTCGCAGCAGACACTCATTCGCTGGTGGTACGCCTGGCCGGCACCTTCACCCCCACCGTCGAGCATCTGGCTAGGGCCGACCAGATGGAGAAGCTGGGAACCCAACTGTTCGAGCGGGCCAGGGCCACCGGCAAACTTCGTGCTGACGTCACTTTCTTGGACGTTAGCTTCCTGCTGGAGCTCATCGCGAAAAGCTCGCTAGCCACTCCGCAGCGCACCGCCGAGTTGCGTCAGCGCCAGTTAGCCATTTTCATCGACGGTCTGGCCGCGGTGCATGCCGAGCCGCTGCCCGGAACATCACCGATCTGGCACGAGCAACGGAGCCGATGGGGTTGACCCCTGATCTCTCGGCACTTCAGAGGGCATACTCTGCGGTCGCCCGTGGACAGGTGTGCGGTGGCCCGACCGGACGTACCTATGCGGTAACCAAGCTGTTCATGGAGAGCGGTGTCCCGAAGTAACCAACTTGGGGATCGACGACGACGGTCTTGACTTCGCCCTGCCGGGCCACAACCTCGCGGGCCATCTGTTCAAACGAGATCTTCTCAGGCCCTCCGATATTCTCTATGCCACGCAGTGGTTCGCCTTCTGCCACGCGGGCAACTTCGGCTGCGAGTTCCTCCGCGGCGATGGGCTGGATCAGCGCGTCTGGTACGCGCACCTCGTCGCCCACCGTCATCGACGCTGTGATGGTGTCGGTGAACTCTGCGAACTGAGTGGCGCGCACGATCGAGTAAGGAATCTTCGATTCTCGGATGAGTTTCTCCTGTGCGACCTTCGCACGCAGGTATCCGCTCTGGGGTAGTTGGTCGGAACCAACGATCGACACCGCGACGTAGTGCTTAACGCCTGCGGCGTTCGCGGCGGCCTCCAAGTTTGTGGTCGACTTCGTGAAGAACTCCATCGCCGGATCGTCGTCGAATGATGGTGAGTTGGATACGTCAACAACCACATCGGCACCGGCTAGGGCATCGGCGAGTCCCTCGCCGGTAAGTGTGTTGACACCAGTTCTAGGTGAGGCTGCCACCGCCTCGTCGCCGTGGTCCCGGAGTCTTTCAACCACTTTTGACCCAAGGATCCCTGTCCCGCCAATCACGACGATCTTCATGGTTTTCCTTTCAGAATGTCTCCAGGGTGGAGGCGGCCAGGTCACAGGTGAAGACCTGCGCGCACACCCCCAGATTTACAGGGTGACCTGCAATGTTCGCCTAGAACCAAGCTGCCGCCGCCAGTGCTGGGTTCCAGCGTGAAGCTTGCTACAAAAAAATGTACTCACTGGGAACTGTTGCTTACAAGAGGTTTTGCAGTATTCAAACAAATCTAGACTTAACTGCAGAGCTAGGTGGCGTAGATCGCGAACGACGCCGGACCCAACCCGGCACGGGCAGCGCATGCCGCCGACCCGTCACCGCCGAGCGCGCTTGGATATTCTCGAGCATCCGACATTGAAGTCGCCCAACCGACCACTCGGGAGCAAATTGGTGCGCCCGCCGACAACAAATAGGGACGACGCATGAGCATGGCGTACCTGGCGCAACCGGAGCAGCAGCAGCAACTGGAATGGCTCGACGGCGGCACCCTGGCGATATTGCTGGACGGCAAGGTCACAGATGGTCAGTTGATGATCGGACGCTTCGACGTTAGCGAAGGCGAAGCACCCCCGTATCACAAACACACGCGTGAGGACGAGGTTTTCATGCTGGTCAAAGGGACCGCGTTGGTCTGGTACGACGACCAGGAGATGGAACTGTCGGAGGGCGGAATCGTCTTCCTGCCCAGGAACATTCCGCATGCATACCGCATCACGTCCAAAAAAGCGGATCTACTCATGATCAACACCCCCGCGGGAATCGAAGGCATGTTCCGACACGCCGGTCGTGACAGAGCAACGCCGCGCCCGGAGGGCTTCGAGATCTCGCCCGCACGCATGGCCGAGGCAGCGGACAAGTTCGGGCAGATCATTCTTGGGCCCTCGCGCTGAGCGCGCGCGGGCGGCCAGGCTTTGCGTACTAAGGCCGCTACCAGGTCAGCGTTTACCTCGGCAGGTTGATCTGAAACCGCAACGGTGACTGCACAGGAGCGACAGCCATGTCAATGCGCGGCACATCGCCCACGGTGCTTTTGATCTTGGCGACCAAGACGTCCGGTGTAGGGGCACCGTGCCCGCTCGCGACGAATAGTTCTGGTACTTCGAGCTGTCGAGAATTGACATCATCGGGTAAGCGGCCGCAATCGCGCCCGCTATGAAACTCCTTCCCGTCGAACGACGCCGGCCCCGGTAGCGAAGCTCCTCAATACCGCGGTCGACTGACTCGCCCAGCGGTGCGGTGGAACCCTGGTCGCGGCTCCGGTGCACCGGCAAGTGACGTTCACCCGGTGGGCGCGAATGTGTAGGTCTCGCCGTGAGCGAGGTAGACGAATTTCGTACTCGTGGTTGAGACCTGGGCGGCCTTCTTGAAGTCGTCGAGCCCGGAGAGGAATACCGAAAAGTCGTTGTAGTGGATCGGGATGGCGGTGCGAGGTTTGGTGATCTCGACGGCCTTGACTCCTTGCTCGCCGGTCATCGTGACGACCGTGATAAGGAAGGTCGTCCCACCGGTGTGAATCAGACCGAGGTCTATATCCGGGTAGCGGCGCGGGATGTCCTCGAGGGTGTCGACGAGCATCGTGTCCCCGGTGATGTAGAGCCGGTAGAGGTGATCGCCGTTCCGGCTGAAGTCGAGCAGGTGCCCGTTAACGGGCATGAGCAGCTCGTTGACTGCTTCTTCGGTGGCGTGCTTGGCCGGCATAGCTGTGATCGTCAGCGTCGCGTCGCCTTTATTCACCACGAGGGATCCCCAGGTGTCGAGGGGATAGCCCTGCTCGAAGCCGAGAGCGCTGAGCTTGTCCACCGCGTCCGCCGTAGAGACGATGGGCAGTTTCTTGTCGAGCTCCTGGGCGGCGACGTCATCGAAATGATCACCGTGGTAGTGCGACAAGACGACCACATCGATCGGTGGCAGGTCAGCAATCTGGCAGGCTGGCTCCACCTCGCGCCTGGCCCAGATGCCATGACCCAAATAGACGTGCTCGCCTTTGTGCAAAAAGGCGGGATCGGTCAGGATCGTCAGGCCACCGAACCGGATCAATGTGGTGGCGTTACCGATGAAATAAACATTGCCCTCATTGAAATCTGCGGTCCCACCGTCTTTTAGCTCTAAGGAAGTCATCCTGTCCTCTCATTTGGTAGTACCAGGCCATCACGGGTTTCGATGCCGGAGCTACCGTAGTGACCAGGTGCCTTATGGCCGTTCGTTTTTCATGGCGGCGACGACCTCGTTAGTGTAAGGAACGGTGTGTGCCAGGAATGCGTAATTCACCAGCGCGGCCTGGTAACCGTCGCCACGGGTCGGGTGTCGGGGTCCCGCCGTGGCGTCGCGGACCACCGCTACTTCGAATCCCTGCTCGAGCAGATCCCGTAGGTGCGACTCCACGCACATGTTGGCGAGCATGCCACACAGGACCACCTCGGTGATCCGTCGCTTGCGGAGCTGCAGTACCAGGTCGTTGGTCTGCGGACCCCACACTTTATGCGGGCTGGCGACGATGGTCGTTGAGTCCTCGATAAATGGCTTGAGCTGGTCGAGCCAGTCAGCACCCGAACCGGTGAAGCCGTCCAGGCTCAGGGCGCCAGCACGACCAAACGTATTGCTACGAAGTTCATCTGATTCGAGCGGGCCATTGAACAGCCAACTGTGGTCAGTCGGATAGAAATAGTGCGGGGAAATGAACACGGTAAAGCCGCCCGCCTTAGCGGCAGCGAAAATTTCGACAAGGTGCTCGACTGTTCTGTTCTCGGTCACACTGGCCTCGAGGCTGTCCCAGTTCCTACCATTGGGGCTGAGGACATCGTTCTGTGGATCGATGATGACGACCGCGGTGTCGGAGGGGTCGTACTTCACTGTCGGCTCCTTGGGTGGAAGGCCATCGGTTTTGTGAACAAGCGAGGCTGCCGGTGGACGCCGCCGCGGGGCCGTCCGCTCTGTGACGGCCGGGTGGCTGTCACAGGTCGATCACTATGGCCTCGGCGGGTTGTGAACAACAGATCAGGATGTTTCCTTCGGCGGGTCGTTCTAGAGGTTCGGGGTCGTAGCGGACAGTCCCGGACAGCAGTGCGGTCTCGCAGTTGTGACATACCCCTGTGCGGCAGGACCAGCGGGTTGGGACATCGCACGCTTCGGCGAATTCGAGCAGGCTGGCGTTCGCAGGACCCCATGGTGCGCAGATGTTGCTGCGCGCGAATTGAATTGCAGGACCTGGACCGGGTGGTCCAGCGGGTTGGTGAGGAGGGATCGAGGTCGCTGCGATCCCAGGGGTGAGTGCGGCCGTGGCCCCGAAGAGTTCACTGTGGACGCGGCCGGGATCCATTCCGTACGCGACGAGGCCGGCGCTGAGTTCAGCCATGAACGCCGCAGGGCCGCAGAGGTAGGCGTCCCCATCGCGGGGCAAGCCGAGTTTACGGAGCGACTCGATCGAGAGGCGCCCGTGCTCGGTGAAGTCGACACCCTGACGGTCAGCCGGAGTTGGGTGGCTGTAGAAGATATGGGAGTGACTGTGGGACAACTCGTTCAGCAGGGCGCGGCTCTCCGCATTGAAGGGATGTTCAGAGCCGTCGCGGGCGCCGTGCAGCCACCACACCTGACGGGCCGAGCCTGTCCTGGCGAGCGCGTGCAGCATGGACAGTACGGGGGTGGCCCCGATTCCGGCGGACAGCAGGATCGCGGGCGCGTCCCCGTCGGACAGGAAAAAGGTGCCGCGTGGTGCGGCGACGTCGAGAAAATCGCCGAGCTTTACTTGGGTGTGGATTAGTCCGCTGGCTTCCCCGTGTGGTTCTTGTTTGACGCTGATCCGGTATTCATCGGATCCGGGCCGGTTGGACAGCGAGTAGTTGCGGATCAGAGGGGCGCCGCTCAGATTGGGAAAGAGCCGCAGCGTGATCGACTGGCCGGGAAGCCATTCCGGTAGGGCGGTACCGTCGGGGTGGGTCAGTGACACTGAGCGCACATATCGGGTTTCGTCGTGAACCGCAGTCACCTGGAGTGGGCGAAACCCCGTCCACGCGGGCGGCGGACTGCTCGCGGCCGCGGTCAATCCAACGTTTCCTGAACCTGACTCTGCGACGGGTTGTTCGGCCAGGCTCTGCAAGGAGGCTTTCCAGCCCGGGCTGAGCGCGGGGACGCGAAGTGCACGTTGCAGAGCGTCCGTGGGATGCCCGGGCAGGTAGAGCAGTGCGTCGATCTCGGCGACCGTGATCCGCTCAGGTCCGGCGGCGATCTTGACGATCTCCTGACCTGCCTCGACTTCGCCTTCGGTAATCACCCGGCAATAGAAACCAGGTCGTCGGTGAGACACCAGCAGCGCAGCCATCCGGGGCTCGCCGATGCGCATGCCCGCGCGATAACAGGTAACCCGGGGTTGGGTCACCTCGAAGACCGCCTGCCCGATCCGGTATCGGTCCCCGATGCACACCTCATCGTCGGGCAGTCCTTCGACGGTCAGGTTCTCACCCAGAAGTCCGGGCGCCAGGTCGTCGCGGTGAAATTCCTTGGCCCAGTGATGGTATGAATCGAGTTGATACACGAGGACAGCGCGGTTCTCCCCGCCGTGGCCCGCGAGGTCTCCTTGGCCGTCCCCGTCGATGTTGAGCCGCCGAACCATCCGGCGGCCGGTAACGGGCGTCTTCCAAGCCCCGGTGTAGACGGTGCGGTTTTTCCAGGCAATGTCCTTGGGTAGGCCGATATTCACGGACATCAGCTTCGCCACCGCGCTCTCCGTCCGTTAGGTTGATCGGTACCTGATTATGGCTCAGCCAAAGCCACGTGTCGCGGACAATCTGAGCTGTGTTCGGGCCGCGGCATCGGGCGTTCTACTCGAGATCTGCCCCTGGCGTGGCTGCGGACCGATTGAGGCGGCCGATGGGTTCAGCCGCGGGTTATCGAGTTTGGATTGCAGGCGGCGCCGGACAGCATGCGGTTGAGACCTTCTGGCACCAAAACTGTTCTTGCAGTCAAGCAAACCTTCCCAGCGATAATAAGGCGGCGTATGCTGCGGTTTTTAGCTTCGTGTCCGTGACTGTCACTTCAGTCCCTCACCCGAGCGGGTGGTTTTCATGTCGGCCGTATCTGTCTCCGGCGAACACGACGCACTCATCGGCACGTCGAGGTATTAAGGGTGTCGGTCCAATTCGCGATTCAACTGCCCGATGACCCACGCGCCCACGCCGTGGACCAACAGTTCTGAGCCCTCCGAAGAGACGGGGACCGCGCCGGGGAGCGACCAATGAGCAAGCACTACGGGGAGATCGCGTTCACCGATGCCGTCAGCGACGTTCAGAATCGCTACGGCAGCGGCGCCTTTTATAAAGCCAAAACGATGCGAGCGCATGCAGCTGAAAGCACTGACGCCCTGACCGAAGACGCGCGCGAATTCCTGAGCCAGCGCGACGGTTTCTATCTCGCGACGGTCAGCCAGACAGGTTGGCCCTACCTCCAATTCCGCGGCGGCCCCGTGGGTTTCCTGCGCGTAATTGACGAACACACTGTGGGATGGGCCGACTTTCAGGGCAACCTCCAATACATCAGCACCGGCAACGTGGGTACAGACGACCGCGTTGCAATGTTCGCCATGGATTACGCGCACCGCCGGCGGCTGAAAATCTACGGTCACGCTCGGATCGTGACCGTCGAGGATGACCCCAACCTCGCCGCCGCCCTCGCCGATCCGAGTTACGACGCCAAAGTCGAACGCGCCGTCATCGTGCACATCGAGGCGTTCGATTGGAACTGCCCCCAACACATCACCCCCCGATTCACCGCGGCCGAGATCGAGCCCAGGGTGGCTGCCCTGCGGAGCGAGGTGGAGGCGTTGCGGGCCGAAAACGATGCCCTGCGCCGAGCCCAGCAACCGCAACCCGGAACCTCCTAAACCACAGCGTAGGCGGCGCGTTCTGCGCGGGTCCGCTTCGAAGATCGGATGAAAGCGTCATGAGCCAACTAGTCGACAAGACCGCCCTCGTGACGGGTGGCACCGCCGGCATCGGGCTGGCTGCGGCCCGGCGAATGGCCGACGAAGGTGCCCACGTCTTCCTCACCGGGCGCACTCAGTCAGGTATCGACAAGGCTGTTGCGGCAATAGGACCGGCCGCCACCGGAATCCGCAGCGACATCACCAGCATGGGTGACCTCGACACTCTCGTCGCCGGCATCACTGACTACGGGCACGGGCTGGATATCGTCTTCGCGAACGCTGGAGGTGGTGAGTTCGCAGCGCTGCCCGACATCACGACCCAGCATTTTCTCGACACGTTCAATCGCAACGTCGGTGGCACCCTGTTCACTGTGCAGAAGGTGCTACCGATCCTCAATCGCGGTGCGTCAATCATCTTGGCCGGGTCCACATCCGCCTACAACGGCACACCATCGTTTAGTGTCTACGCCGCATCCAAGGCCGCGATCCGGTCGTTCGGTCGAACCTGGGCCGCCGAGCTCATCGACCGACAGATCCGCGTGAACACCATTGTCCCGGGCCCGGTGGAAACTCCCGGCCTGGCTGGCCTGGCGCCGAGCGGCCAACAGGAGGCACTTCTGGACCAGATCGGATCAGCGGTGCCGATGGGCCGTCTCGGCCGACCTGAGGAGATCGCCTCTGCCGTCCTCTTCCTCGCCTCGGACCAAAGCAGCTATATGACGGGCGCTGAACTGTTCGTCGATGGCGGTGAACAACAGCTCTAGGCCCTGTGCAGAACAGATCGACTACGCAGATCCACCGACCGTCGTCGCGGATCGCAGTCGAATCGGCGCTGCCGTCCCGCCATGGATTGCCTCGCGGTCGAGTTCGCAGAGGAAGAGGAGCACGGCCACGCTCACTCAGGCGGGCGCGTCCGCGCGCGCGATGAGCGTCCGTCATCGCCCGCAGACAACTATGACGCGCATCTTCGTTTCGTGCGAACAATCGCACGGCCCATGCTTGGGCTTAATCTTTCGGCCATGCAAAAAGCAGCGAAAGTGCTTGGCACTCGGATCGCTGGTTACCCGATCGAGCCCCGATGAGCACAAACTCGTCCAGCTCGGTCGCCGAATCAGCAAGTGGCGCTATCGATCCTGATGTGAGGGGAAGACGTGCGAACGATCGTTCATCCGCCGAGGAATGTGCTGCCGAATTCGACGACAACCTGGACTATGGCCGGTTGCACGCCGAGTATCAGCGGCTGGCCGCCGAACAGGCGGCGTTGCGTCGCGTGTCCGCCCTGGTGGCGCGCGGAGTTGGACCGTTGGAGGTATTTGTCGCGGTGGCCGAGGAAATCCGCCGATGCGTGCCCGCGGTCGCCGCCGGATTGTGGCGCTTTGAGATGGATGGCACGATCACCGTCGTCGCCGTCGCTACCGATCCTGAGATGCCGGCACGATGCGCGGTGGGCACGCGAATTCCTATGGACGGCAGCACTATCGCTGAGCTGGTGCAACGCAGCGGACGGCCCGCACGGATCGACAACTACGACGACATTGCCGGGTCGATCACTGCTCGCGTGCGCGCGGTAAGTGTGCGGGCGGCGGTGGGCGTGCCGATCAGCGTTGATGGACGCGTATGGGGCTCGGCGGCGGTTGGTTCGGTGCAGCCCGGCCCCATGCCAGCCGATACCGAGGTGCGCATCGGCCAGTTCGCAGAATTGATCGCCGCTGCTGTCGTGGCCGGTTATCGCGACGAACAGAAGCGGCAGCTGCTGGCTGAGGTGTCGGAACGTTTGAGCCTGGTCGACGCGTTGCTGGAGGGACGAGCTTTCGACGATTGGCGACTGCGGGAGGTCGCCGGCTATCTTCGGCTGCCGATCGATGGTCCTTTTGTGGTCGTCGCCGCCGAAGTTCCCGCCGTGGGTGATGAGCCGCTGGATGAGATCGAATCGAAGCTGCGTAGCCTTGACATCTTTTCGGCGTGGCGGCTGCTGCCTGACGTGCAGATCGGGATCGTGCACATCACCTCCGACCGAAAACTCGGCATGGTCGTTGCCCTGCTGTCTCGGGTGACCACCGTGCGGGTTGGGGTCAGTGCAGCCTTCGGTGATCTGCGCGAAACCCCCTGGGCTCTGTATGTCGCACGAGTGATGTTGCGGGGCCCTACCGATTCAACATCCTCGGTCGCTGTGTTCGATGGCTCGATCCTGGCCACCGCGGCGGTGAGTGCCTCAGAGGTGATGATCAAGTCGGTCGGTGCCGCTCTGGAGCCATTTACAGACCTTCCCGACGGGGAGCGGGAGGTATTGTTCGAAACGTTTCGGGTATGGCAGGAAACCGATGCGTCGGTAATCGCTGCCGCTGAACGACTGTTCTGCCATCCCAATACCGTGCGCCACCGATTGCGTCGAATCGAGCAGCGAACCGGCCGATCCCTATCCCGTCCAAGGGATCTCGCGGAACTGTGTTTGGCGTTCGAGGTCCATCGCCGGCTGATGTAGCTCTGGCTCGTACGTTAAGCGACCCTCTACGTGGCACGGGCACACGATCGCGACCAGGCTGCCAGGACGCCGGCGCCGTCATGGACAGGCTTATCCGCGTCACGGCGAAAACCGTCACGCTTGCCGGGCCAATCACGCGCCAATCACAAATAGAACGACCCCCGCCGACAACGGCGGGGGTCGATCCATTCAGCTCTAGTCGAACCGATCAGGCCGAGCGGCGAATACCGCGCCCGCGTCCGATGTCACCCTTCAGGAGTAGGTCGCGCTCGGATTCCGACAGGCCACCCCAAACGCCATAGGGCTCACCGACGCCCAACGCATGTGAACGGCACTGCTCGATCACCGGGCACTGCCGGCACATCTCTTTGGCGCGCTGCTCGCGCTGCATGCGCGCCCGGCCCCGCTCCCCGTCGGGATGGAAGAACATCGACGAGTCGACGCCGCGGCAAAGGCCCTGCAGTTGCCAATTCCAGATGTCGGCGTTGGGCCCAGGTAGTTGCTCCGGCTGTGGCATTGCTTGTTCCCTCTCTGCAAGGCACGCCCATGTGAGATAAGTTTCGCGAAGCGAGTGTGCGAGTGATTTTGAAGTGGCGTCGTCGATGACTACCCGTCGACAATAGACGTTAGGGCGAACGCCGAATTTCCGTCAATAGCCGACTACTTCAACCAAATATCTGAGCGTTGCGGGAGAATTTACTCCGCGTTCATCTGAGGCGTGTTCACGGAACGAGAACCGTGCTACCAGGTTTCGATCGATGTCAAAATTTCCCAGTTCAGGGCCCTATCACGGACCTACAAGTGATTGGCACACACGTCGTCTTGTTTAATATCCCAGTAACACAGCCAGCACAAACTGTTTACTAATGACTCCAATATCACATTGATTGAAATACATCACACATCAACGATTGAGGCGACACTTGCCGGTGCCGCCTTCGGAAGTGGGCCTGGTAGTTGGCCGCTTCCGACGGCGACCACGCCACAGCAAACGTGGCTGCGGGCCGTCGCGTCCGGCGGGCAGGGGCGCTACGGCAGCGCTTACCGTGACTTGGCCGTGCTGCGTCGCGGCGTTTCGACCGGCCGGCTGGCTTCGCTGGCCCACAGCACACAGGGATCTTTCCTGCGCCAGCTCGGTTGGCACACGCTGGCGAGGCGTTGGGACGGTCGTGCCCTGGCGCTGGCCGGCGTCGATGCCGAGGCCCGTGGCGACGCACTGATTGGGCTGGCCGCCGACGCGCTCGGCGTAGGCCGCTTTGCGGCGGCGGCGGCGTTGCTGACGCGCGCGGACGAGTCGTTGGTGCCCGCGTCGGTGCCGGAGCGCCTCACGGTGCGACGGCGGTGGGTGGCAGCCGAGTTGGCGATGGCCCGTGGAGATGGGCAAATCGCGGTCCGCCATGCCGAGGAAGCGGTCGAGCAGACGCAGGCCATGGTCGTCGCGTCGGCACGACACCGGGTCAAAAGCGACGTGGTGCTGGCCGCTGCCCTGTGCAGCGCGGGCAGCACCGAGCGCGCACGCGCCGTCGCCGAGGCGGCACTGGACGACACCGGCCGTTTGGGATTGATCCCGCTTCGTTGGGCACTGGCTTGCTTGCTGACTGATATCGGAAGCGTCACGTTTGCGGCACAGGAGATGCACGAAATTCGGGATATTTGCGCAGGCCAGGTGCGGCGCGCCGGTGGAACCTGGCGTTGCGCCTGAAACACCGATTCGGCCGTTATGGTCATTGCGTTAGTTAGCCCTTGATGTGTCCGGTTTGTAACGTTGGAGATACCGCCGTCGATGACAATTCAAGGAGAACGTCTCGACGCTGTGGTTGCAGACGCCGCGGCGGGAGACCGGAACGCCTTGCGGGAGGTGCTGGAAACCATCCGTCCGATTGTCGTGCGTTATTGCCGAGCGCGAGTCGGGATAGTCGATCGGGGCGGTCTGTCGGCTGACGACGTCGCTCAGGAGGTGTGTTTGGCCACCATAACGGCGCTGCCGCGCTATCGGGACCGAGGACGCCCGTTCCTGGCGTTCCTGTACGGCATCGCAGCCCACAAGGTCGCGGACGCTCATCGGGCCGCCGGCCGCGATCTTGCCTACCCCGCTGAATCACTCCCCGAACGCTGGTCGGCCGACGCCGGCCCGGAGCAGCGGGCCATTGAAGCCGATTCGACCAGTCGGATGAGCGAATTGCTCGGGATCTTACCCGCCAAGCAACGCGAGATTTTGATCCTCCGCGTTGTCGTCGGCCTCAGCGCCGAGGAGACCGCGGCGGCGGTCGGCAGCACCACAGGAGCGGTCCGGGTGGCCCAGCATCGTGCACTGTCACGGCTGAAGTCGGAGATCATCGCGGCAGGTGACTGTGCCTGAGTTCGGCTACGCGCGCCCAGACCAGCCGTCATTGGACGAGTTGGCCCGCACTGATCTGCTCCTCGACGCGCTCGCCCAACGTGAGCTGGTTGATATCGACGACCCTAAGGACGACGCGCTGGCAGCCTTGCTGGCGGACTGGCGGGACGACTTGAGGTGGCCGCCTGCCAGCGCACTGGTTTCTCCCGAAGAGGCCATCGAGGCGCTTGAGACCGGATTAGCGGACCTGAGACGGAATGGACGCGGTGGCCCAGGTCGTCGCAGCCTGGCGGCGATCGGATCGGTGGCCGCGACGCTGTTGGTCCTGAGTGGGTTCGGTGCCGTGGTGGTCGAGGCCCGTCCCGGCGATGCTTTGTACGGCCTGCACGCAATGTTCTTCAACCAACCGCGGGTCAATGACGATTCGATCATGTTGTCCGCCAAAGCAGATCTGGCGAAGGTGCAGCAAATGATCGACCAAGGCGAATGGGATCAAGCCCATAATCAGCTGGCCGAGGTCAGCAGCACCGTGCAGTCCATCGACGACGGGGCCGGCAAGCACGACTTGATGGATGAGGTGAATCTGCTGAACACGAGGGTTCAGTCGCGGAATCCGAATGCGACGGTGCCGCCCGCCGCGCCACCCAGTGCGGGACCGGCCCCGAAAGGCGCGAAGCCCCCGAAGGCTCCGGCCGCTTCGACTACTCCGCCGCCGGTCTCGCCCGGTCCGACGGATAAGGCGCCGACGGCGGTCACTACAACCCCTCCGGCGCCCAGCCGATCCCTGAGCCCGTCAACGACTCCATCAGCTAGCCCGTCAACGACTACTCCGTCGTCGGGCCGGCACCGGCACCACACGCAGTCTTCGGATGCACCCAGTACGACGCCCTAGCCGGTCAATCAGGGCGCGAGGATAAAAAATGGGGCGCCTAGTGGCGCCGGTGGAATCCGTCGGCGTCTGACGTCGCTTCGTTCAGCGAGGCGTCGGCGTATCCCCGGCAGTAATCCCAGGTGACGTAGGCGTCGGGTTCGGGGTCGTACGCAGGTTCGTGCGGGCGGACGGTGCCGTCGATGAGCAGTTGCAGCAGGTTGGCACGCAACATGTCCCAATCGTGATAGTGGTCTTGCTGACACTCGTCGCAACACACCACGAGCCCGCGAATTCCCCTGTGCGCCAACAGGGCTTCGTAAACCGCCAAATCGGCGAGGTCGGCCTCGACCGCCATTCGCTCCTGCTGATCCAGCGGCTGTCCGGGCTCGACAGCTTCCAGCGCTGCCGACGGGTCGCAGGGGTCGTCGGCAAACGGGTCGGGTGGCAAACCCGGTGGGAGGTGGTCGCGCACGCCTCTAGCCTACGCAAGCGGGCAGGGATAACGCCAGCACGGAGCTGCCCACCGTTCCGTGTTGGCGGCTCGCAGAGTTCATCTCGCGCCGTTGCACGGCGCGCATCGTCACCAGTGGCTGGCGAGCCGATAAGATGAGTTTCTCACTCCGCATGTGTATGGAGGGCCCCACCGAATGTCCCGCGGCATGTCCCACCTCGAAGACAGCTCCGACCTGGTCGGCAGCCCGTACGTGCACGACGCCTCTCTATCCGGCCTGGCGGACGACCCGGTGCCGACCGGAGGCGACGATCCGCACAAGGTGGCAATGTTGGGACTGACGTTCGACGACGTCTTGCTGCTTCCGGCGGCTTCCGATGTAGTGCCCGCTACCGCCGACACGTCCAGCCAGCTCACCAGGAAGATCAGGCTCAAAGTGCCGCTGGTCAGCTCGGCGATGGACACCGTCACCGAGTCCCGGATGGCCATCGCGATGGCCCGGGCGGGCGGTATGGGCGTGTTGCACCGCAACCTGCCGGTTGCCGAACAGGCCGGCCAGGTCGAAATGGTGAAGCGGTCCGAGGCCGGCATGGTTACTGATCCGGTCACCTGCCGCCCAGACTTCACATTGGCGCAGGTTGACGCGCTGTGCGCCCGGTTCCGGATCTCCGGGCTGCCCGTGGTCGACGACTCCGGTGCGCTGGTGGGCATCATCACCAACCGCGACATGCGTTTCGAAGTGGACCAGTCCAAGCATGTCGCCGAAGTGATGACCAAAGCTCCACTGATCACCGCGCAGGAGGGCGTCAGCGCCGACGCTGCGCTGGGCCTGTTGCGCCGCAACAAGATCGAAAAGCTGCCGATTGTCGACGGTCACGGGCGGCTGACCGGTCTGATCACGGTCAAAGATTTCGCCAAGACCGAACAGCATCCGCTGGCCACCAAGGACAGTGACGGCAGGTTGCTGGTCGGCGCCGCGGTGGGCGTGGGCGGCGATGCCTGGGTTCGCGCAATGATGCTGGTCGATGCCGGGGTTGACGTGCTGATCGTCGATACCGCCCACGCGCACAACCGGCTGGTGCTCGACATGGTCGGCAAACTCAAAGCCGAAGTCGGCGAACGGGTCGAGGTGATCGGTGGCAACGTCGCCACCAGGTCCGCGGCCGCGGCCTTGGTCGACGCCGGTGCCGACGCGGTCAAGGTCGGTGTGGGACCGGGGTCGATTTGCACAACTCGGGTGGTAGCCGGCGTTGGGGCACCCCAGATCACGGCGATTTTGGAAGCCGTCGCAGCGTGCCGGCGCGCGGGCGTGCCGGTTATCGCCGACGGAGGACTGCAATACTCCGGCGATATCGCCAAGGCACTGGCGGCGGGTGCGTCGACGGCCATGCTGGGCTCGTTGTTGGCCGGAACCGCCGAGGCGCCCGGTGAGCTGATCTTCGTCAACGGCAAGCAGTTCAAGAGCTATCGCGGCATGGGGTCGCTGGGCGCCATGCAAGGGCGGGGTGGAGGCAAGTCGTACTCCAAGGACCGCTACTTCGCCGACGACGCGCTCTCAGAGGACAAGTTGGTGCCCGAGGGGATCGAGGGCAGGGTGCCGTTCCGCGGTCCGCTGTCGTCGGTGATTCACCAGCTGACCGGGGGGTCTGCGCGCCGCGATGGGTTACACCGGCTCGCCCACCATCGAGGTGCTGCAGCAGGCTCAGTTCGTCCGCATTACGGCGGCCGGCCTCAAGGAGAGCCATCCGCACGACGTCGCAATGACCGTCGAAGCGCCGAATTACTACGCCCGGTAAAGCGCGCTGGATCCTGTGATGGTCGAAATTGGAATGGGTCGCGCTGCACGGCGCACCTATGAACTCAGTGAAGTCAGCATCGTGCCGTCGCGCCGCACCCGCTCGTCGCAGGACGTGTCGACGGCGTGGCAGCTGGACGCGTACCGGTTCGAGATCCCGGTGGTGGCGCACCCGACCGACGCGTTGGTATCGCCGGAGTTCGCGATCGAGCTCGGCCGGCTCGGCGGGCTGGGTGTGCTCAATGGTGAGGGTCTGATCGGCCGGCATGCAGACGTCGAGGCCAAGATCGCTCAGCTTGTCGAGGCCGCCGAGAAGGAGCCCGAACCTTCCGCGTCCATCCGGCTGCTCCAAGAACTGCATGCGGCACCGCTGAATCCGGACCTGCTGGGCGCCGCGGTTGCCCGCATCCGCGAGGCCGGCGTGATCACCGCGGTGCGGCTCAGCCCGCAAAACGCCCGAGCGCTGACGCCGGTGCTGCTGCAGGCCGGTATCGACCTGCTCGTCATCCAGGGCACGATCGTCTCGGCCGAGCGCGTGGCCTTGACAGCGATGGGGCCGGCGAGCCGCTGAACCTGAAGACCTTCATCTCTGAGCTCGATGTTCCGGTGGTTGCCGGCGGTGTGCTCGACCATCGCACGGCGCTGCACCTGATGCGCACCGGCGCCGCCGGGGTCATTGTCGGCTACGGCTCCACCATGGGGGTGACCACCAGCGACGAGGTGCTGGGCATCCGGGTGCCGATGGCCACGGCGATCGCGGATGCTGCTGCGGCGCGGCGCGAATACCTGGACGAAACCGGCGGCCGTTACGTGCATGTGCTGGCCGACGGTGACATCCACACCTCCGGCGAGCTAGCCAAAGCCATCGCCTGCGGGGCCGACGCGGTCGTGCTGGGCACGCCGCTGGCCGAAGCCGCCGAAGCGCTCGGCGACGGGTGGTTCTGGCCGGCCGCGGCAGCGCACCCGTCGTTGCCGCGCGGGGCGCTGCTGCAGATCGCCGTCGGTGAGCGCCCGTCGTTGCAGCAGGTTCTCAACGGGCCGTCCGACGATCCGTTCGGCACCTTCAACCTGGTGGGTGGTCTGCGCCGATCGATGGCCAAGGCCGGTTATTGCGACCTCAAGGAATTCCAGAAGGTCGGCCTGACCGTCGGCAGCTAACGCCCGCGAGCAGACGCGAAAGCCCCTAAACCGTCGGCGTGCCGGGGGATTTTGTGTCTGCTCGGCCTGGGTCGATACTGGTGCAATGCAGGCGGATTACGACGTCCTGATCATCGGTTCGGGTTTCGGCGGAAGTGTCAGCGCACTGCGGCTGACCGAAAAGGGATACCGCGTAGGCGTGTTGGAGGCCGGCCGGCGCTTCGCCGACGAGGACTTCGCTGAGACATCCTGGGATCTGCGCAAGTTCCTCTGGGCCCCGAAACTGGGGTGCTACGGCATCCAGCGCATCCATCCGCTGCGCAACGTGATGATCTTGGCAGGCGCCGGAGTGGGCGGCGGCTCGCTGAACTATGCCAACACGCTGTACGTGCCGCCCGAACCGTTCTTCAAAGACCAGCAGTGGTCGCACATCACCGACTGGCGGGCCGAGCTGACACCGCACTACCAGCAGGCCCAGCGGATGCTGGGCGTGGTGGAAAATCCGACCTTCACCGACGCCGACCGGATCGTCAAAGAGGTCGCCGACGAGATGGGGTGCGGCGACACTTGGGTGCCGACACCGGTCGGGGTGTTCTTCGGGGTGGACGGCACCAAGACCCCGGGCAAGACGGTGCCCGACCCCTTCTTCGGTGGCGCCGGACCGGACCGCACCGGTTGCCTCGAATGCGGCTCCTGCATGACGGGCTGTCGTTTCGGCGCTAAGAACACATTGCTCAAGAACTACCTTGGGCTTGCGGAATCAGCAGGTGCACAAGTGATTCCGATGACGACGGTGAAGAGCTTCGGGCAGCGGCCCGACGGACTGTGGGAGGTCCGCACGGTTCGCACCGGCAGCTGGCTGCGCCGGGACAAACGGACATTCACCGCCGAGCACCTGATCCTGGCCGCGGGCACCTGGGGGACCCAGCACCTGCTGTTCAACATGCGGGATAAGGGCAGGCTGCCTCGCCTTTCGAATCGGCTGGGCGTGCTGACCCGCACCAACTCCGAATCGATCGTCGGCGCCGCGACAATGACCGTCTCGCCCGACCTGGACCTGACCCACGGCGTGGCGATCACTTCGTCGATTCATCCGACTCCCGACACCCACATCGAACCCGTCCGCTACGGGAAAGGTTCCAACGCGATGGGTCTGCTGCAAACGCTGATGACCGACGGGCCGGGTCCCGGCGGCACCGACGTGCAGCGGTGGCGGCAGTTGCTGCAGCAGGCTCGCGAAGATCCGCGCGGCATCCTTCGGATGATCAACGTCAGCGGGTGGAGCGAACGCACGGTCATCGCGCTGGTGATGCAGCACCTGGACAACTCGATCACCACGTTCACCAAACGCGGGAAGCTGGGCATCCGCTGGTTCACCAGCAAGCAGGGGCACGGCGAGCCGAACCCGACGTGGATCCCGGCCGGCAACCAGTTCACCCGGCGCATGGCGGAGAAGATCAACGGCGTGGCCGGTGGTACCTGGGGTGAACTTTTCAACATTCCACTGACCGCCCACTTCCTCGGCGGCGCGGTGATCGGTGACAGCCCCGAGCACGGCGTCATCGACCCGTATCACCGGGTCTACGGCTATCCGACGATGTTCGTCGTGGACGGGGCTGCGATCTCGGCAAACCTCGGCGTTAACCCCTCGTTGTCTATCGCCGCGCAAGCCGAGCGCGCAGCCGCGCTGTGGCCGAATAAAGGTGAGAACGATCAGCGGCCCCTACCAGGAGACGCCTACCGCCGGTTGGCCCCGATCCCGCCGGAGCGGCCGGTGGTGCCCGCCGGTGCGCCGGGCGCGCTGCGCTGGTTGCCCATCGACCCAATCAGCCCAGCCAGCTGAGAGCCGGGCGCTGCGGGTCGTCACCGTCGGCCCCGCTCAGCTCGCGACCGCTTCAAGCGGCGCACCGCTGACCACCCGGCTGCGCTCCCCGTGCACGTTGACGGGTACGTCGCCCTGCAACGTCACCCGGTGCATCAGGCGCGGCTGGTCGTCGTAGTCGTCGATCGCCCGGTGCTGGGTCGCCCGGTTATCCCAGATGGCGACGTCACCGGCAGCCCAATTCCAGCGAATCGTGTTCTCGGGCTGTGTGATTCGTCGCTGCAGCAGTTCCAGCAGCACGTTTGACTCGTGGCTGTCCAGGCCGACGAAGCTGCGCACAAAATCTCCGGCCAGCAGGGTGCGTTCACCGGTCTCCGGGTGCACCCGCACCACGGGGTGTTCGGTCCGGTAATCCGGCTTCTCGAACGCCTGCCGGAACGCCCGCTGCGCGTCGGTCATTGATGTCACTGACATAACTGATTCAGTGGTCACGTAGTCGTAGCGGTTGGTATGGAGCGCCCACAGGTTCTCGACTAGGTGTTTGAGCGGATCGGGCAGCTCTTCGTAGGCCGCCGCCGTGGACGCCCACAGCGTCGACCCGCCGTAGCTGGGCAGCGTGATCGCGCGCAGGATCGAGGCCGCCGGGTAGTTCGCAGCGAAGGTCATGTCGGTGTGCCAGCGGTTGGCCTTGCCGTATTCGGAGTTGATCGGCGTGATGACCGACGTGGTCTTTGGGGTGAGTACCGCGGAGGCCGGATGTCCGACCGGCATGCCCAGCAGCCCGCCGAACGCGAGCTGTTCCGCGTCGTCCAAGTGGTCCTGGCCGCGGAAGAAGATGACCTTGTGGGCCAGCAGCGCCTCGCGGATTACCGCGACGGTGGCCGGGTCCAGGCCGGCTCCGAGGCGTACCCCATCGACTTCGGCGCCGATCCGGCTGGCCAGCTTGGTGACGGTTACCGCGTGTGTCATTTCCTTCGTCCTTTTGGGATAAGCGTGTGTAGTCAATCGACTACATCAGCTAGTGTAGACGCATGACTACAGAGTCGGCAAGTGCTGCGCGCCGCAAGATTCCCACCGGGCGTGCAGAGGTGGCGGAGGCCGTCTTGGAGGCCGCCACTGATCTGTTCGCCGAGCGTGGTCCGGCCGCGACGTCGATCCGCGATATCGCCGCCCGATCGAGGGTCAACCACGGACTGGTGTTTCGTCACTTTGGAACCAAGGATCAGCTGGTCGGCGCCGTGCTCGACCACTTGAGTACGACTACGACCGCCACGCTGCAGGCCGACCCGTCGGCCGCGGAGACCGAAAACACGATGGACCGGCATATGCGCGTGATGGCCCGCACATTGCTCGACGGTTACCCGGTAGGGAAGTTGCAGACGCAGTTTCCGGGCGCCTCGCAATTGTTCGACCAGATCCGCCCGGACCACGACAACGACCGCAGCGCGCGTCTGGCCGTTGCCAATGCCTTTGCGCTGCAGCTCGGTTGGCGGCTGTTCGCGCCTTTCGTCCGCTCGGCGGCCGGTCTCGACGAACTATCGGACGCCGAACTGCGGCAGGCGGTGGCCGCCGAGGTAGCCCGGATCGTCGCCCAGCCGCACTGACGCGCTCAGCTGTCCTTGCGCGCCAGGCTCCGGCGGTGCATGGGCTCGCGGCCAGGGGGCTGCGGCGGTGGCGGCAACAGTGACTTCCGCGATCGCACCGCAACTGTCGTCGGCGAATCCGTGCTTCAGCGTCAGCTCCTCACCCGCGTGCCGGATGGTCAGCTCGGTTCCCGGTCCCGTCGCGCAGCGGTGTAGGTGACGTCGGAGTGGTTGGCGTCGACAGTCGACCCGGAAATCTCGCCACCGCACCCGGAACCGCAGCCGGTAATGCCGTCGGGCAGTTGCCGGATCCATGGCCAGGATGCCTTCGTCGTCGCGCAGACCGCCGAAGCCCCCGACTATCGCCGTCCACGCCCCCGCCAGCGAGGCCATGTGCAGCCCGTCGCGGGTGTTGGCGTGCAGATCGCGCAGGTCGATCAGGGCGGCCTCGTACGCATAGTCATGGGCCAGCTCCAAATGCCCGACCTCGGCGCACATCACCGCCTGCGTGCAGGCCGACAGCGACGAGTCTCGCACCATGCGCCGCTCGTAGTAGTCGACGTTGCGGGCCTTCTGTTCCGGCGTGAAAGCGTGGCTTTGCCATTGCATCGCCAGCACCAGATCTGCCTGCTTGATCACTTGAGCGGGGTAGAGCCGGACATAGGCCTCATGTAGGAGCAACGGGTATTTGTTGTCGTTTACGAAATCCCACTCGGCGAACTTGGTGAAGCCTTCGCATTGCTGGTGGACGCCGAGTTCCTCGTCGTAGGGGATGTTGACAGCTTCGGCCGCGTCGCGCCAGGAGGCCGCCTCCTCGGCGTTGACACCCATCGCCCGCGCCGCCTCGGGTTGGCGGTTGCAGGCGTCCGCGGCGACGACCAGATTGTTTGCGGCCATCAGGTTAGTGAAGACGTTGTCACGGACGATAGCCGTGTATTCGTCTGGACCGGTGATCCCGTCGATGTGCCAGACGCCATGTCGGTCGTGGTGCCCGAGCGACATCCACAACCGGGCGGTCTCGACCAGCACCGTGACGCCACACTCCGCCTCGAGAGTGTGGTCACCGGTGACGACGCGATACCGCTCGAAGGCCATCGCGATGTCGGCGTTGATGTGAAAGGCCGCGGTGCCCGCCGGCCAGTACGCCGAGCACTCCTGTCCGCGGATGGTCCGCCAGGGAAAGCTGGCACCTTTGAGGCCGAGTTCGGCTGCGCGCTCCCGTGCCATGTCCAGTGTCGATGCCCGCCACCGCAGTGAGTCGGCGACCGCGTGCGGCAACGTGTAGGTGAGCACCGGCAGCACGTAACCCTCGGTGTCCCAGAAGGCGTGGCCGTCGTAGCCGGTTCCGGTGAGCCCCTTGCTGGGGATCGCCCGACGCTCGGCGCGGGCGCTGGCCTGTAAGAGGTGGAAGAGTCCGAACCGCACCGCTTGCTGGGATTCTGGGTCGCCTTCGACCTCGACGTCGGCGTTGTCCCAGAAGTCGTCGAGGTATTCCCGTTGCGAGTCGACCAGCCCCTGCCACCCGCTGTAACGGGCGTTGTGCAGCGCCGCGGCAGCCTGGTCGCGAAGAGCCGGACGGGAGCGCTTGCTGGACCAGCCATACGCCAGGTATTTGACGATGCGCAGCTTCTGCCCGGGACGCAGCCCGCAGATCACGGTGGTGCGGGCCAGATCGGCGCGAGCGTCGGTCGTGACCTCGAACCGCCCGGGCACCTCGATCTCGTGATCCATGCCCGCGGACATCATCAGGTCGCTGGCCCGGGTCCGGTGCATGAGAATGGCCCCGGTGTCGGTGTTTTCGTGGTCGACGGCCTCCAGCGGATTATCCAGGATGGCCGCAACCCGGGGGTCGGCCGAGGTCGTCGGCTGGTCCTCGTTGGTGACCAGTTCGGACTGCACGTTCACCCGGACGAATTCGTCGACCGCCTCGACCACGTACTCGATGGCGGCCGCACTGCGGTGGGACAGCGACACCAACCTGGTGGAGGTGACCTTGACCTGCTTGCCCGAAGGTGAGCTCCAGTGCGCCTTGCGGACCAGCGTCCCCGCGCGTAGGTCGAGGACCCGCTCGTGGGAGATCAGCTTGCCGTACCGGACGTCGAACGGCTCGTCCTCGACGAACAGGCGAATGATCTTGCCGTTGGTGACGTCGACGACCGTCTGGCCGGCCTCTGGGTACCCATAGCCGGCCTCGGCATACGGCAGCGGCCGGATTTCATAGAAGGAGTTCAGGTAGGTGCCCGGCAGGCCGTACGGCTCGCCCTCGTCGAGGTTGCCGCGCAACCCGATGTGCCCGTTGGACAAGGCGAACAGGGATTCCGACTGGGCTATGACGTTCAGATCGAGCCGCGTCTCGCGGACCGCCCACGGCTCGACGGGGAAGGCTTCCTGCGTGATCATGACGGGAGCAATTCTGCTAGATCGGTTACTACTACGTCAGCGCCGTTTTTGCGCAAATCCTCGGCCTGGCCCACTCGGTCGACGCCCACCACGAAACCAAAGTGACCGGCATGGCCTGCCGCCACGCCCGACAATGCGTCCTCGAACACCGCCGCTGCGTCGGGGGTGACGTTGAGCAACTGCGCCCCGCGCAGATACGAGTCCGGCGCCGGCTTACCGGCGATGTGCTCTTCGCGCAGCGTGATCCCGTCCACTCGCTGCTGGACGAACTTTTCCAGCCCGGTGATCTGCAGTACCTCGCGGGTGTTGGCGCTGGACGACACCACCGCGATACCGAGACCCGCGGCCGAAGCCGCCTCCAGGTAACGCCGTGACCCTTCGAACACCTCGACGCCATCGCGGTCGAGAACCTTCTGGAACATGTCGTTCTTGCGGTTACCCAGGCCGTAAACGGTCTCTTTGTCGCCGGAGTCGTCGGGACTGCCGTCGGGGAGCTTGATTCCCCGGCTGTCCAGAAATGACCTGACCCCGTCCTCGCGCTTCTTGCCGTCCACATATTTCCGGTAGTCCGCGGCCGCGTCGAAGGGGACGAATTTCTCTCCGGTGCGCTCGGCACGCTGGGACAGGTAGGCGTCGAACATCGCCTTCCACGCCTTGGTGTGCACGCTCGCGGTGTCGGTCAAGACGCCGTCGAGGTCGAACAGGCAAGCACGCACCTTATCTGGCAGACCCAGCACGCGGGCCTCACTCTCTGGTTCTGAGGGGGAGTACTTGAGCGATACCACTCCACCATGGTTATCCGTATGCCGCTAGCGCTCCTTTGATTTTTGCCGAGCGACGGACCGGTAGCCAGCATGCCGCGAGTGGCACCGTGGAGAGCAACCCGAGTAGTAATACTCCGACGATGTGCCTGTGCTCGTCGGACATTGTGATGGCCATGATGAGCATGACGCCGAAGTGAGCGGCGTTCGCCGTGAGATTGAAGTCGAGAAACAATCTGTTGGCCTGTGGCGCGCGAGCGCAACGGAACAGGTATATCGCCCAGACCAGATAGACGGTCGAGAACATGATGCTCACCGATCGATCGTCAGGGCTGCCCTGTCCCCAATTGAAGACCGTGCTAACCCGATTGGTCATCGCCAGAACGAGATTGGGGACGAAGTAGACGAGATACCCGGCCGCGGTCAACCGGATCATCATGGGTAGCCAGGCGACTGCCCGACTCGGGGCAGGCGCCGTCATATTGTGCCTGCCCTTGCGACTCCTTGGATGGCTCGTAGGCGGCCGTCGGCAAGCCCGCGGGTGAGGTTCTCGAGTTTCCGCTTGAAGTCGGTGACGAACGCCTGCAGGCCCAGTGGGGTGGCCGGTTGATTCAGCAGTGCCTGCATAAAGGTGCTTGCCTGATTGGTGAGGTCGTTCCAGTGCTCGATCACGAATCCGCTGGACTCGAGCGCGGCACGCAACTGGTCGGGGGTGGCCAGATGACTGCGTTCGGATCGGTCTGCCCACGGAAGCGGATAGTCTAGCCTGTCAGCGTTCGCCGCAATCGTAATGTCCCACAGGCCGAGTCGACCTCCGTTGACCAACACCCGACGTGCTTCGGAATAGAGGCGTTCCTTGTCGACCACGTTCATCTGGACGTGTTGGCTGATCGCGATGTCGAACGTGGCGTCAGCGAAGGGCAGTTTGGTGACGTCCGCCTGACTAACAGATATACGTTCGCTTAACCCGACAAGTCCGTTAAGCCAACGGTTAGTGTCGCAAAACTCATCGGTCAGATCGACTGCGGTGACGCGGGAGCCGAAGCGGTCAGCGACGGAGCGGGCGGTGCCGCCGATTCCGCTCCCCGCGTCGAGTACCTCGCTGGTGCTCGTGATCTCGAGCAGGTCCAGCAGCTGGCTGGTCGCGATGCGACCCATGGTGTGGAAGTCCTCCAGCAGCCCGAGGTCGGCGGGCAGCAGGTGGTCGAGGTCTTTCCCGGCTGCCGCAAGAGCGTGCTCGATGTTGCGTCGTGACAGGCCCGTCGAGTACTGGGCCGTGATGTTGTCGTTCATGCGTGCACCAATTCCATGTGCTCGTTGCGCCAGAGTGCGGATTGGCCCGAAAATTGTGGATGCTGCGGCTGGGGGTGCTGTTGAACTCGGTCAAACCGGTCCAGCCGGTGCATCGGCACGAGCCCGGTCAACATGAACTGTCCCACGGCCCGGATCAGATTGCCCGCGGTGCGCCGAGTGTCGGGCCCGCTCACGTAGCGCCGTGCGATGGTCAGAAAGTCCTCGGGTTCGACGCCGGCAACGTCGGAGACGTGCGTCGTGGGGCCGCCCACCTCCCAGGTGCCTAATGCATGCTCGGGTAGGTAGTGACGCAAGCTGGACTCGAAGAATTCGTCAGTTCGCATCTCTTTGGCACGCAGCCGCACGGCACGCATGAACATCCACGCTGGAATATCGATGTGGCGTACCCGTCTGCCCAAAGCCGTGCCCACGACATCCGCGATATCGGCTCCCGACAACAGTTCTGGCCCGGTCGGACGGTAGGTCCGGCCGTCATGACGATGGGGATCGAGCAACGCGCCCACGGCAACCCGGGCGATATCTTCGTTGGACGGCGGCGCGTTTCGCCCTGCCCCGGTCGGCACCGGCATAACACCCAGCTGGGCCGCCATTCCGACCAGTTGTAAGTAGTTGTCCGCGAAGAAACCAGGATCGACGGCAACGTGAGCGGTATCGGGCAGCAGCTCGAACAGCTTGTCGGTCAGCCAGGCCTGCCGGGTCGACAGCGCGGGGTGCTCCGGACTGGCCAGCCATTGCCCCAGCGCCACCACTGCTTCCACGCCGGAGCGCCGCGCTGCCACGGCGAAAGTGACGGCGCTGTCGAGCGCATAAGGATGATATGGAGGGTTGAAGTAGAGCCGGTCGACCCCATCCATGGCGGCCGAAACCTGCTGGATGTCAAACATATCGGCGACGACGACTTCGGCGCCTAAAGATCGCAGGCGGGCGCTGCGCGCATCGTCGCGATGCACCATGGCCCTGGTCGGCACGCCCTTTTCCAGCAGTTGGGTGGCGACCGCGCCGCCAATCCTGCCGGTGGCGCCGGTTATCAACACGCGATTGTTTGTCATCGGATTTCCTTTTCCAATTGATCCCAGTTGATTTCAGTACCGTTAGCGATGACTTCGTACCGGGATCGCGCTGGCAGCAGCCATCCCACAACGATCGCCGCGGCCAGCGCGATCCCTGCGCAGACCAGCGCGCTGACCTGCAGACCATCCAGGAATGCACGATTGACGGCGTCCCGCACAACGCCGGACTCGTGCGTAGGTAGCTGCCCGATTACCCTGTGCGCCACTGCCATCGAGTTGCGCATCGCAGCCGTGGTATCGCGGGGCAATCCGGTGAGTGCGGTCGCGGAGCCGAGATCGCCGGAGTACACCGACGCAAAGATGCTGCCCGCGATGGCGACACCCAGAGTCCCGCCGAGCTCGCGTGTGGTGTCATTGACGGCCGAGCCAATTCCGGCCTTATCGGCGGACAGGGATCCCATGATCGCCTCGGTGGCCGGCGCTACCGTCAGGCCGAGGCCGCCGCCGAGCAACACCATCTGCATTGCGATCTGGATATAGGGCGTGGCCGCGTCCGCTGTGGACGCCCAGGCCAGCCCGGCCGCGAACACGGCCAGGCCGCCGGCGACGACGGCCGTGGTGCCGACTCGTTCGACCAGTCGCGGGCCCACGATGCTGGCCAGGGCGATCAAAACAGCGACCGGCAGCAACCGCACTCCGCTCTGAAATGCCGTGTAGTTCTTGATGAATTGGAAGTACTGCGTAATGACGAAGATGAATCCGAACAACGTCAGAAAGCCTGCGGTCACCGCCAGACTGCCGCCGGAGAACCGACGGTTGGAGAACACCGAAATGTCCAGCATCGGGTGGGTACTGCGTCGCTCCCACGACGCGAACCCGACGAGAACGACAGCGGCCAATGTGAAACCAGTTGCGGCCCGGGTGCTGGTCCATCCCCACGTGGGCGCCTCAATGACGGTGTAGACCAACCCGGTGATTCCGGCCGCGGACAAGATTAAACCGGGGACGTCGACCCGGGGAGCGGCGGGATCGCGGGAGGTCGGGATGAACAGGATCCCGCCGACGATAGCCGCGAGCGCGATCGGAATGTTCACCAGGAAGATGGCGCCCCACCAGAAGTGTTCGAGCAGCCAGCCACCGCTGATCGGTCCAACGGCCACCCCGACACCCACCATGGCCGCCCACAGTCCGATCGCCTTGGCGCGCGGGACCGGGTCGGTGAAGATGTTGGTGATCAGGCCCAGAGTGGTCGGGAAGATGACCGCCGCGCCGACGCCCATGGCAGCGCGCGCGGCAATGAGCGAATCTGCCGAATTCGCCTGCGCCGCAAAGCCAGAGGTGATCGCGAACAGGGTGAGCCCGAGGCTGAGCCAGCCCCGCCTGCCGTAGCGGTCGCTGAGGCTGCCGGCCGAAAGCAGCAGGCCGGACATGACCAAGGTGTAGGCGTCGACGATCCATTGCAGTTGCGCGGTGTCGGCGCCGAGTTCGCGCGACAGGGTTGGCAGTGCGACGTTGACGATCGTGGCGTCGACGCTGATGACGAAGACGCTGAGACAGATGACGGCGAGCGCGGGCATCGGGTGATTGCGGAGTAATGGGTCGGAACGCATGGGAAAGACTTTAAAGTTAATAGACAAGAATATCAAGTAGTAAGTTGAAAAAGATGTCTAGCGTCGGTACAGTGGGAGCATGCCCACTCGCAACTACAACCAGAACTGCCCTATTGCGCGCGGGCTCGACGTCCTGGGCGAGCGATGGACCTTGCTGATCCTTCGGGAGTTGGTCGGTGGCCCCCGTCGCTATGGTGATCTGCGCGCTGAGCTGCCCGGCATCGCAACCAATCTGCTCGCCGAGCGACTCAAAGAGCTGCAAGACGCCGGCCTTGTCGAGCGGACCGACCTACCGGCCCCGATCGGGCGTACCGTCTACACGCTCAGTGACCTGGGCTGGCGGCGGGTGCTGCCCATCCTGCAGAGCATGGCGTGGTTCGGCCTAGATCGGCTGGACCCGATCGACAGCGGCCCGGTATCGCCGCTGAACGGGTTCCTGGCCGGAATCCTGCTGGGCTTCGACAGCGGCAAAGCGGCGGATTTGGAGACGACCTGCCGCGTTGAGATCGACGGCCGCCGTTTCGAGTTCGCGGTCACGCAGTGTCGCCTTGCGGGCGCTCACGGCGAACCTTCGGTGACGATCACGGCCAGCGCGGCAGATCTCGTCACCGCCCGGCTCGGGGCGGTCGACGCCAAGCGCAAGGCGGCCCTGCGGCGAATCGACTTCGACGGAGACCCGCGAGACGTCGAGGCGCTGCGTAGCTTGTTTTCGTTCCACTAAACTCTTTCTCGTGGCTGAACCTGCTGACCTCGATAAACCCGGACCGGTTAACCGGCCGGTGTTGGTAGTCGACTTCGGTGCGCAGTACGCGCAGTTGATCGCCCGCCGGGTGCGGGAAGCACGGGTTTTTTCCGAGGTCATCCCGCACACCGCCACGATCGAGGAGATCAAGGCCCGTGATCCGCTGGCGGTTGTGCTTTCCGGTGGGCCGGCCAGCGTCTACGCTGACGGCGCTCCGCAGCTCGATCCCGCGCTGTTCGACCTTGGTCTCCCGGTGTTCGGCATCTGCTATGGGTTTCAGGCCATGGCGCAAGCACTCGGCGGGACCGTCGCCCATACCGGCACCAGCGAATACGGCCGCACGGAGCTGAAAGTCCTTGGCGGCGAATTGCATTCGGGCCTGCCCGATGTCCAGCCGGTCTGGATGAGTCATGGCGACGCCGTCACGGCCGCGCCGGACGGGTTCGACGTGGTGGCCAGCAGCCCGGGTGCCGAGGTGGCCGCCTTCGAGAACCGGGGCCGACGCCTGGCCGGGGTGCAATACCACCCGGAAGTGATGCACACCCCGCACGGGCAGCAGATGCTCAGCCGTTTTCTGCACGACTTCGCCGGGCTCGGTGCCGACTGGACTGCTGCCAACATCGCGGGCGCGCTGATCGAGCAGGTGCGTGCCCAGATCGGTGACGGCCATGCGATCTGCGGACTGTCCGGCGGTGTGGATTCCGCGGTGGCCGCAGCACTGGTGCAGCGCGCCATCGGCGACCGGTTGACCTGTGTCTTCGTCGATCACGGGCTGTTGCGGGCCGGGGAACGTGCGCAGGTGCAGCGCGATTTCGTGGCCGCCACGGGGGCCAACCTGGTGACCGTCGATGCGGAGGACACCTTCCTCGAGGCGCTGGCGGGCGTGACCGACCCCGAGGACAAGCGCAAGATCATCGGTCGCCAGTTCATCCGGGCCTTCGAGGGGGCGGTGCGGGATGTGTTGGGAGACAGTGGATCCGACGTCGATTTTCTGGTCCAAGGCACGCTGTATCCCGACGTCGTGGAGTCCGGCGGGGGTAGCGGCACCGCGAACATCAAAAGCCACCACAACGTCGGCGGCCTGCCCGACGACCTTCAGTTCAAACTGGTCGAACCGCTGCGGCTGTTGTTCAAAGACGAGGTGCGCGCCGTCGGACGAGAGTTGGGCCTGCCGGAGGAAATCGTTGGGCGCCAGCCGTTTCCGGGGCCGGGGCTCGGCATCCGGATCGTCGGCGAGGTTACCGCTAACCGGCTGGACACGTTGCGACGGGCCGACTCGATCGCGCGCGAGGAGCTGACGGCGGCCGGTCTGGACAACCAGATCTGGCAGTGCCCGGTGGTGTTGCTGGGCGACGTCCGGTCGGTCGGTGTGCAAGGTGACAACCGCACCTACGGGCACCCGATCGTGCTGCGGCCGGTGTCCAGCGAGGATGCGATGACCGCCGACTGGACCCGGGTGCCCTACGAGGTGCTGGAGCGCATCTCGACCCGCATCACCAACGAGGTGTCCGAGGTCAACCGTGTGGTGCTGGACATCACCAGCAAGCCACCGGGCACCATCGAGTGGGAGTGAGTGCCGCGAAGGTGCACCTGCCGCGCCCCTTCTCGGGCAATGCGTTGTTGTAACGCGTTCGCGGCGCTAGTTGACGTCGCAACAAAACACCATTAGCCACACCAGCACCGAGCGCATAAAGCAGCCTCTCGCGTTGCTTGACGGTTGTCGGAGGGCGGGTGTTTACTTCGACATGTATCGAACATAGTTTCGAATAAAGTGAGAAGAAGCTGGTGGGAGGCTTAGATGACTGTGGCTGATGCCTCTGATGCCCCTGGCCTATATCGCGCTGAGCAACTCGAATCGTTGCGCCGGCAGATGGCGGTGATGTCGGAGCGGATGTCGGAGAGGACGTCCGGAACGGCGTCCGGGGAGGCTGTGGCCCGCTCCAAGGCCCGCTCTGAAAAGCTGCTGCCGGAATCGGAATCCCAGCTACCGGTCCCACGGTGGCTTGCAGAGCTGTTGCCGGCCCAGGTTCCGCGGGGGACGGTGGCGGTGTTGTCGGGGGCTCGGTCACTGCTGTTGAGCATGGTGGCCGCGGTAACCGCGGCCGGGGGTAACGCGGCCATCGTCGGTCAGCCGGATATCGGACTGCTGGCCGCGGTGGAGATGGGCGCCGATCTGAGCCGGCTCGCGGTGATACCGGATCCCGGGACCGATCCGGTGGAGGTGGCTGCGGTGCTCGTCGACGGCATGGATCTCGTGGTACTTGGTCTGGGCGGGCGCCTGGTACCGCAGACACGGGCGCGCGCGGTGGTGGCCCGCGCCCGCCAAAAAGGCTGCACCCTGTTGGTCACCGATGGCGACTGGCAAGGGGCGCCGACGCGGCTTCAGGCCCGGGTCTGCGGCTATGAGATCACAGGGGCCTCAGTGGGGGGCCGGGCCGAAGCGCCCGCTCCCGGGTTCGGACGAATCAGTGGAGTGCGGCTGCAGGTCAGCGGAGTGTGTGCGGGCAGACGGGTGATCGGCCGGGCGCGAGCCGGGTGAATTCGGGTGGCTTCCCTCTCTGGCCCGTCTAGATCCCGCGTTTTAGCGATCTGGTGCATGGATTGGCCCGCGGTCGCGGCTGCAGCCGGTGCGGGCCAGCCCGCGACGGCCCCGGTTGCGGTCACTCTGGCCAATCGGGTGATCGCCTGCTCATCGGCCGCCCGTGCGGCGGGAGTGCGGCGAGGGCTACGGCGCCGGGAGGCGGCGGCACGTTGCCCGCAACTGCACGTCACGGCCGCCGACGCCGACCGCGACGCCCGCTTCTTCGAGGGGGTGATCGCGGCGGTCGACGAGCTGGTGCCCCGCGCCGAGGTGCTGCGGCCCGGGCTCCTGGTGTTGCCGGTGCGCGGGGCGGCCCGCTATTTCGGGTCTGAGCAGCAGGCGGCCGAGCGGCTGATCGACGCGGTGGCAGCGGCCGGCGCCGAGTGTCAGGTGGGTATCGCCGACCAATTGTCCACCGCGGTCTTCGCTTCGCGGGCGGCCCGCGTTGTGGAGCAGGGGCAGGATGCGCGGTTTCTGTCGGGGTTATCGATCCGGCAGCTTGCCGCCGAGCCGAGTCTGTCCGGTCCGGGGCGAGAAGACCTGACGGATCTGTTGTGGCGGATGGGGATTCGCACTATCGGGCAGTTCGCCACATTGCCCCGACCTGACGTGGCTTCCAGGTTCGGCGCCGACGGGGTGACCGCGCACCGGTTCGCTCGCGGCGAATCCGAGCGGGCACCGTCCGGGCGGGAGCCGCCGCCGGAACTTGAGGCCGTGTTGGACTGCGATCCGCCGATCGACCGGATTGATGCCGCGGCATTCGCGGGGCGCTCGCTGGCCGGCACGCTGCATCAGACACTGATGGCCGCCGGGGTGGGATGCACCCGGTTGGCCATTCATGCCGTCACCTCCAACGGCGAAGAACTGAATCGGGTGTGGCGGTGCGCGGAGCCGTTGACCGAAGACGCCACTGCCGACCGGGTGCGCTGGCAACTGGATGGGTGGTTAAGCAATCGGACCACCCGCGGCCCCCGGCCGCCGACGGCGGCGGTGGCGCTGTTACGGCTGCAAGCGGTGGAGGTGGTTTCCGCCGAGGCGCTGCAGTTGCCGTTATGGGGCGGCCTGGGGGAGGAGGACAGGCTTCGGGCCCGTCGGGCGCTGGTGCGGGTGCAGGGCTTGCTCGGCCCGGAGGCGGTGCGGGTGCCGGTGCTCAGTGGCGGTCGCGGGCCGGCCGAACGCATCACGTTGATCCAGCTGGGCGACGAGTCGGTACCGCAGGCCGATCCGGGTTTGCCGTGGCCGGGCCAACTACCCGAGCCGTCGCCGGCGGTGCTGCTCGATGACCCAGTGGAATTGCTTGATGCCCAAGGCAATCCAGTACGAGTGACCAGCCGGGGAATGTTCTCCGCGGACCCCGCGCGCCTGACGGTCCACGGTCAGGACAATCCGCTGCGCTGGTGGGCCGGACCTTGGCCGGTCGACGAACGGTGGTGGGACGACCGGCCTGCGGCTGGTCAAGGGAATGGCCGGACCGCCCGCGCCCAGGTACTGCTGGAAAGTGAACATGCTTTGCTGCTGTGCTACCGCCAGCGGCGCTGGTATCTGGAGGGAAGCTACGAATGAGGCGCTCCCGGCGAGGGTCAGCCGAGCCGGCGTGCGAACTGTCCGACCCGTTCGATGAACCGGTCGAAGAACGCGGCCGGGTCGACGTCAACGCCGATGCGCGCATTGGGTTCTCGGCGTCCAGACCAGTCGGTTACCGTCATGCCGCGGGTCAGGGTCCCGATCAGCTCGACGTCCACTGCCGCCGGACGGGTCGCGATAAGTTCCGGATCCAGTGCGGCCGCGGCAGCCAACGGATCATGCAGATGCGCGAGATATCCGTGCCCGTTGTCGTTGTAGCCCTCGAGGTAGAACCGCATCGCGTCCTCGATCACCCGAATCAAAGGATTGGACGCTGTCGACCGGGTGCCCCGTTCGTCGCGCACGCTCATCAGCGTTGTCGTCGACTCTGCGGCGGCCGCCAATCTGGCGAGGATCTCCGGGGTTATCGCAACGTTGCGAGTCAGATTCAAGCCGCACAGGATCGGCAGCTGCTGACCGTTGGGTTGGACGGGCCAGGCCGCGAACACCTCGGCCGCTGCCTCGGGGTCCACGCTGATATTCCACTCCGCCACCGGAGTGGTATTGCCACGGTGGTCGTAGGAGCCGCCCATGATCACCAACCGGCGCAATAGCGTTGGCAGCGCGGGTTCTGCGCGCAGCGCCAGCGCGAGATTGGTCAACGGGCCGGTCGCCACGCCAATCAGCTCACCGGCAAAATCGTGTGCCGCGCGCACCCACGCCGTCGCGGAGTCGTAGCCGGTGAGCCGGTGATCGGTCGGCGGCAGCCCGGCGTATCCCATGCCGCTGGGGCCGTGGACCTTGGAAGGCGTGCGTAATGGGCCGGTAAGGGTGTCGTCGGAGCCCTTGGACACCGGGATGTCGGTGGCTCGGCACAGCTCGAGCAGGCTAAGGTTGTTTTCGCAGACCTGTTGAACCGCAACGTTTCCGCCGGTCGAGGCGATGCCGACCACATCGGCTTCAGGACTGGCCAGCAGGTATATCAAGGCCAGCGCATCGTCGACGCCGGTGTCGACGTCGACGAAAACGGGGGCCTTCATCATGGTGAGGATACCGGTCGGGGCGATTAGGCTGAGTCAATGCCCAAAATGCCCGATCCACCTGAGGGCGACTTAACGCCGCACTTCAGCGACGTGCAGGCGCACTACGACCTGTCCGACGACTTCTTCCGGCTGTTTCTCGACCCGACCCAGACGTACAGCTGCGCCTACTTCGAGCGCGACGACATGACGCTGGAGGAGGCCCAGATCGCCAAGATCGATCTCGCGCTGGGCAAACTCGGACTACAACCGGGGATGACACTGCTCGACGTCGGCTGTGGATGGGGCGCGACCATGATGCGCGCGGTGGAAACCTACGACGTCAACGTGGTCGGCCTCACGCTGAGCAGGAACCAGGCCGATCACGTCGAGCAGTTGATCGCCAAGTCCGAAAGTGCTCGCTCCCAGCGGATTCTGCTGCAAGGCTGGGAGCAGTACGACGAGCCCGTCGACAGGATCGTCAGTATTGGTGCCTTCGAGCATTTCGGGCACGAACGCTATGACGCGTTCTTTGCCACGGCGCACCGCCTGTTGCCTGATGACGGAATCATGTTGCTGCACACCATCACCGGGCTGCGACCGAGGGACGCGCAGGAACGTGGCCTGCCGATATCGTTCACCTTCGCGCGGTTCCTCAAATTCATGGTCACCGAGATCTTTCCAGGCGGACGGCTGCCGTCGATACCGATGGTGCATGAGCGCGCATCTACCAACGGTTTCACTGTGACCCGCGTCCAGTCTTTGCAGCAGCACTACGCGAAAACTCTCGACATCTGGTCTGCGGCACTGGAAGCCCACAAGGATGAGGCCATCGCACTTCAATCCGAAGAAGTGTATGAGCGATATATCAAGTATTTGACGGGTTGCGCCGAGATGTTCCGTATCGGATACATCGACGTCAATCAGTTCACGCTGGTGAAGTGACTACCAATGCACTCCGGGCATTCGTCGGACTAGCCGTTTGACCGGCCTCGGGATCCCGATCCGGGTAGCGGGACGCTTGGGCCGTCGACGTGGCGAAGTGGGGGTCTCGTCGTCCACTACGACGCCGACGGACGGCGAAATCCCGCGCGCTGCAGCCGAATCAGGGTAGCCTAAATAAAGCTGGTGCAGAAATCGCCGCGAGGTCCTCGGTGCGAAGTAGTTGCCGACCTCGGCGAGGGTACCCAGCGGAGTGTCGATCCGCGCCGGCTTTTCGACGAGACCGCGCACCACCATTGCCGCCGCGCGTTCAGGGCTGATCGCCCGCACCGGGTTGAGTCGTTGGGACGGCGTGATCATGGGTGTGCGGACCAGTGGCATGTGGATGTTGGTGAACGTGATGTGATCGGACAGCGTCTCCGAGGCGACCACGTCGGAGAATGCATCCAGCGCAGCCTTGGTGGGCAGATACGAGCTGTACTTAGGATTGCGGGCCTGCACGCCCGCACTGGACACGTTGACGACATGGCCGAACCGGCGCTCACGCCAGTGCGGCAGCAGCGCCAGCACCATCCGCACCGCGCCGAAGTAGTTGACCGCCATCACCCGTTCGTAGTCGTGCAGCCGGTCGGTGGAGTTGACCACCGAGCGGCGGATCGACCGGCCCGCGTTGTTCACCAGGTAGTCGACGTGGCCAAAGCGGCCCAGGATGTCCTTGATGGTGTGCTCCACCGACGCGGGATCAGTGACATCGCAGGTGAAGGCGTGCGCCTGGCCCCCGGTCGCGCGGATCTCGGCGACCAGATGGTCGAGCGCGGTGCCGCTGCGGGCCAGCGCAAAAACCGTTGCGCCCCGCTGCGCGACAGCGACCGCCGACGCCCGGCCGATACCGCTGGAGGCGCCGGTGATGATGACGTGCCGGCCGACCAACGGCCCGGCTGTGTCATCGCGCCGCGCGCGGTGCGGGTCGAGGTGCTCGGCCCAGTACCGCCACAGCTTGTCCGCATAGCTGGCGAATTCGGGCACTTCAGGAATTCTCATTCGCTGCAATATTTTTCGGGTCTCGTCGGATACGAACGTGGGTGCCAGGTCGACGACGTCGAAGATCTCGCCGGGGATTCCCAGCTGGGTGGCGGCCATATTGCGCAGCACCTTGGGTCGCCCGCGCGCCTTGAGTACTGGGGCAGCCACCGATCGGGGCAGCGCACCGCGGGCCCGGGGGAGTCCGGCAACATCAGCGACGCCGCGGTAGATGCCACGCAGCCCAATGGTTTTCGGCGCGGTTAAGTGGAATGCCCGCCCGTCCAGATCCGGGGCGTGCATGAGCGCGACGATCGCGTCGGCGACATAGTCGACCGGGACGATGTTGGTGCGCCCGGTGTCGGGCAGCAGCAACGGGGTGAACCGGGGCAGCACGGCCAGCTTCGCGAGCACGCCGAAGAAGTAGTACGGCCCGTCTACCTTGTCCATCTCGCCGGTACGGGAATCGCCCACCACCACGGCCGGGCGGTAGATGCGGTACCGAAGTCCGGGTGTGGAGCGCACCAGCAGCTCGGCTTCGAACTTCGTCTGGTGATACGGGGTTGGCAGCTGCTGGCCGACGTCGAAGTCGTCCTCGGAGTACTTGCCGGCGAAGTCCCCGGCCACGGCGATCGAGGACACGTGGTGAAACGTGGCGTCCAGCCGTAGCGCCAGTTCGATGACGGCCCGGGTGCCGTCGACATTGGTGGCCCGTTGCTCGGCATCGCCGGCGGTGATGTCATAGATCGCCGCGCAATGCAGCACATGATCGACCCCGCCCAGCTCGGCGATGGTCTCGTCGGTCAATCCGAGGTCTGTCAGGTCTCCGACCAGTGGTTTTGTTCGCTCATCCCACTGGACCGACAGGCGTTCGAAGCGCCCCAGCGACTGACTGCGAACCAGCACCCACACCTGCGCGTCGGGCTGAGATTCCAACAACTGTGCTACGACGCGACGACCGATAAACCCGGTACCGCCGGTAACGACATACCGCATGCAGCCCATCGTGGCGGCTCGCGGCCACACACGTCAACCCGGTCAGCTGAAGTTGCGGATGCCGTCCCAGTCCACCAACGTCCACCCGGTCATCGGGTTGCCGGTGACCACCACCCGGCCGATGTTCGGCAGTGGATGGCTGGTCAGTAGGCTGTCCTTGACGTTCTTCGCGTTCATCAGCGTCCAGACCATAATCGCGGTGCCCTGGGAGAACACCACCGGCTTGGTGTGGCCGCTGTCGTAGATCTTCCGAATCGCGCCGCTGAACTGGTCGCTGAACTGTTTCCCGCTGATCGAGCCCGGGATGCGGTCCTGGGCATCGCCGTTGATCCAATCGACAGGCGCCACCATGTAGGTGGAGCTGGCCATAGTCTCGGGTTTGCCGTTATACCAGCCGGCATTGAGTGACTGCAGGCCATCTAGGACTTCGACCTGCTTACCGAGTTCGCTGGCGAGTGGCCCGGCAGTCTGTTGGGCCTCGGCCATGGCGGACGCGTAGATGCTGTCGATGTCCTTGTGGGAAACCTGACTCACCAGCTGTTGGGCCTGCCCTTTGCCATCGGCCGTCAGGCTGGGCCCGGGTATGTCAGTGTCGATGACCCCGTCCGCGTTGGCCTGGGACTGTGCGTTTCGGACGAAGGTCAGGGTGATAGTGCGCACCTGCGGAGATCCGCCGCAGGCACCGAGGATTACCGTTGCGGCGAGGATCGCTAAGACTTGGGAGGTCTTCCAGATCCTGCTGCGGTTGGCCATGGCGATAGCCTGCCCTGCCGACGGTGTCGGTGGGAAGAGTTTGCGATGGTTGGGTACGCAAAAGGGCCCGAAAAGGCTTGAATTTCCTAATCGAGAGGAGACTCGTATGGCGATTGACCCGAGTGCGATCGGCGCGGTAACCGAGCCGACGTTGTTCGAATGGACCGACCGGGACACGCTGCTGTACGCGCTCGGTGTCGGCGCCGGGACGCAGGATCTGGCCTTCACCACCGAGAACAGCCACGAAATCCCCCAGCAGGTGCTGCCCACCTACG
Source organism: uncultured Actinomycetota bacterium (assembly GCA_963762625.1). GTDB lineage: Bacteria > Actinomycetota > Actinomycetes > Mycobacteriales > Mycobacteriaceae > Mycobacterium. The sequence goes on along the minus strand of CAVXLB010000003.1, from coordinate 204,157 downwards.
CGGTGATCTGCTGCACGGCGTTCGGGGCCGCGGCCAAGATCGGATCGTTCAACTGGGCCTTGCTGTTACACGGATCGCAGGCCATCCGGCTGCATGCGCCGTTGCCGGCCGCGGGCAAGCTGTCGGTGGTCTCCGAGGTCGCCGATCTGCAGGACAAGGGCGAGGGCAAGAACGCGATCGTCATGCTGCGCGGCCGCGGCACGGATCCGGAATCCGGGGCACTGATCGCCGAGACACTGACCACGTTGGTCATCCGCCAGGCGGGCGGCTTCGGGGGAGTGCAGGGTGAGCGCCCGGCAGCACCGGAATTTCCCGACCGCGAACCCGACACCCGGGTCGATCTGCCCACCCGCGAGGACCAGGCGCTGATCTACCGGCTTTCCGGTGATCGCAACCCGCTGCACAGCGATCCCTGGTTCGCCAAGGAGATGGCCGGGTTCCCCAAGCCAATCCTGCATGGGCTGTGCACCTACGGGGTGGCGGGCAGGGCCCTGGTCGCCGAGCTCGGCAACGACGACGCCGCCAACATCACCTCGATCGCTTCGCGCTTCACCTCGCCGGTGTTTCCCGGTGAGACGTTGACCACGCTGATCTGGCGTACCGAGCCGGGCAAGGCGGTGTTTCGCACCGTGGTCGCCGGAGTCGATGGCGCCGACCCCCGGGTGGTGCTCGATGACGGCGTGGTGGAGTTCGTCAAGGGCTAGCTGTGGCCTGGTCCCGTGCCTGCGAACCAAGCGTTCGGTAGTAGTGCACATACGCCATCGCCGGTACAACGATGAAGGTGAGAAGGATCAGGATGATCGAGAAGTAGTTGGCGCGTCCGTGCGCGGTGAGGAAGATGGTCCGGTAGTCGAAAGAGACGGCCAGCGCCACTGAGATCGCGATCGCGGCTATCGGCAACACTTTGTCGGTTAAGGGATTTCGCTGCACCGTTGCATGATCTCCCGTTCGGTCCCGGGCCAACGCGATCAGGGCGATCGGCACGATGATGAACTGGATGAATCGGGCGATCACCGCGAGACCGGTCAGGTTCACAGTGTCGAAGCGCAGCGCCAGTGGGAACGCAAGCGTCAACGACGCGGTGATGCCGAAAGCAAGCATCGGGACGCCGAATCGGTTCTTGTCGGACAGGTGTTTCGGCAGGATTCCGTTGTCCGACAATGCCGTCCACAGCCGCGGAGCGCCAAACGATCCGGACACGTTGATGCCGAACATCGATACCAAGGCTCCGATGATGACGATCGTCCGGAAAACATCGTTCTCGACGGCACCCGCCAGCGTCACCGGATGATCGGATCCGACGACCTTGTCCGCTCCGAGCAGCATTGCCACCACGACGGCGAGAACGTAGACGGCGCCGACGCCGAGGACCGCTAATGGTATGGCCTTTGGCAGGGTCCGTTCCGGTTCGTCCATTTCCTCGGCGGCGTTGGCGACCGATTCGAAGCCGGTGAAGGCGTACAAGGCGGCCATTGTGCCGAGTATCAAACCCGCCACCGCGCCATGGCTCACCCCGATGATTCCGAACAACGCGTAGGGCGCCGGCTGGTAAACACCCGCCGAACCTGACGTCCCGTAGTTGTTGACGTGCTGCGTGACGATGATCCAGACCCCGCCGGCGATGAACACCGCGAGCGCGAACACCTTGCCCACGGTCGAGATTCCGTTCGCCCAGCTGATCACCCGGTTGCCGAACATGTTGATGGCCAAGAGCACTCCGATAAAGACGAGAAACGTCAGCGTCTTCACGCTGAAGAACTCGGTGTCTTGGGCCCACGACTTGTCGGGGAAGACCACTTTCAACAAGGTCGAGACGAAGAACGTCGCCAGCACGCCCCACGCGATGGATGCGGTGATCGCATGGGTGACACCGACATAGATGCCGATGCGCTCCCCGAATGCGGCCGTCGTGTAAGCGTAGGCGGCGCCGTTGGTTTTGACATACCTGGCCGCCGTCGCGAAGACCAACGCCATGACGCCGGTGAATAAACCGGCCAGAATGAAAGCGAGGGGTGCGATTGGCCCCGCGAGCTTAATTACCGTGCCGGGAGTCAGGAAGATGCCCGCTCCGATTATCCCGTTGATCCCGAGCATGACGACGCTCCAAAAGCCAAGCTTGCTGATCGCACCTGCTCCCGTCCGCGGATCGGCGGCCGCTGTGCTATTCCGCACGTGCGTCAGTTATTTGGCGCGCCAGTCGCGCGGTGAACTCGGCGGCCTGTGCGGGGCTGTCCAGGGCGAACAGCGCGGCGGTGGCGCGATCACCGTCGTCGTTGTGCCGCACCAGGATCGGTATACCGTCGTCGCGCACCGCGTCGAACGCGTCCTCGTCGGTGATGTCGTCACCGAGATAAATCGGCACCAGGGGAGCCGGGCCGATTTGCTGCAAGTGATCCATCACCCACCGAAGCGTTTTTCCCTTGTCCCAGTCGATATCCGGACGCAGTTCGATGACTTCGCGACCGGTGGTCACTCGAAGCGCATCGCGCTGACCTGCCGCACGGACGGCCGCGGCCACCTCGCCGACATGGTCCCGGGCCGCGTTGCGGTAGTGCACGGCCACGCCGAATCGCTTGTGCTCCACGACAACACCGGGAATCGACCCGAGCCGGTCGCGGAGCTGGGCAGCCGCCTGCCCCAGAACCGGTATGGCCGCGGCCGCGGCGTCGTTCTGATGATGTGTTCCGTCGGGTGCGGTCAGCTCGAAGCCATGGCTGCCGGCATACCAAATGCCGGGCAAGCCGACACGCGTGGTTACATCGGTGAGGTCACGGCCGGACAGCACCGCGACCGGACAAAGCGCGGCCAACTTCTGCAGTGCCTCGGCTGCGCCGGGGGCAGGCCTGGCTGAGTTCGGATCGTCGACGATGTCCGACAGCGTGCCGTCGAAGTCGAAGAACACCGCTGGCGGCCGGGTGAAGAGGCTGTCGGCCATGCCGAGGGCGTGCAACGCATCGGGAAGCTGCGACATTCGCAGGTCCCCGGTTCGTACGGCGATTTTACTCGAGGTCAGCGACCACCGCGTCGGCGCCAAGGCTCAGATATTCGTGCTGCCCCGTCCGGTCGACCCAGATCACCAAAGCGAATCCACCATCGCGCGCGGCCGTGACGCCCGTGGCTTCCGTCGTGACGACGACGGCCCGGCCCGGCCGCACGCCCAGGCGATCTGCGGCAGCGACCGGGTCTGTCGACGAAAAATCCGTTGTGCTGATACCGGCGTCCTGCAGTCCCGCGACAAGCGGTGTCGAGTCGACTTCGGCGTCGAAGAGCACCGCGTCATGGCGGCGCGGGTCGATGGTGACCGGCTCCAGCTTGCGCACGACCAACCTTCTCACGGTGGTCTTGCCGTCGTGGAAGGCGCCGAGGTTTGGTCAGTTTCCAGCTCGTGCGGGCGCGGGCGGGCGCCCTCGTTGCGCCTTATTGGGAACCGCCCGAGACGAACGCTTGCGGCGGTGGTCCTTGCCGAATAGCAGAATCGAGTCTTGGCTGAGCGCCACCAGTCGCGCCATCTCCTGTTCGATACCGGTGACGAGTTGTCCGATGTCCGGCACGGCGTCGTAGCCCGCGGTGATGCCGAAAACCATTTCGTCGCCATAACTCAGCACCGCGACGCCGGTACTCAGCGTGAGCGCGGTCGGTGGGATCGGCAGCACGCGCTCCAGTCGCCGCCCCATCAGCCGTAATTGCTGGCGAGGCCCGGGCGCGTTGGTCGCCAGCGTCACGATTCCGCGTTGCGGCAGCCGGGTCAGCAGTTGAATCGCTTGACTGCGCAATATAATTGGCAGGCAATTGATCGCCGACTGCAAGACGCCGGGTTGACGCTGATCGTTCGGCTTGGCGTTCAACCGGCCATGCACCGCCCGTAGTCGATGGACCGGGTCGTCATGTTCGACAGGCAGGTAGGGCAGCATGGCCGAGGCACGATTGTCAGATTGCACCATGGTGCGCAGTGAGTCCGCCCGCGGTTGTTCGCCGCGGCTGAACAGAACCTTGCGGAAGCCTTCTGTTATTGCCGCGAGGGCGACGTCGTCGGTGGTGACATCGAACTTGCGGCACACGCGGTCGACGGCGGCAATTGGAACTCGCACCGTACTGTAGCGCCGCATGGTGGCGGCCGGGTCGATTGACGGTGTCCACGCAGCCGGCCAGACCGCGCCTGCGAGCGTGCCGGCGACTTCAGAAAACCGCCACAGGGCGCCGGACCAGCTTGGCTTCGCCGTAGGAGGCGAAACCTGCTTGGCGTCAACATGTGTCGCAAACGCATCGGTGTCGGCGTCATCGCAAAGCCTGGTCAGGATACGGGCAGCCGAGATGCCGTCGGCCAGGCAGTGGTGGATCTTCATCAGGATCGCCCATCGGTTGCCCTTCAGACCTTCGATGACCCAGCACTCCCACAGCGGGCGGTCCAGGTCGAGAGGGCGCTCCAGCGCATAGGCAACGGCCCGGAACAGTTCACCGTCGTCGCCCGGCCGGGGAATCGCCACCCGGTGCAGGTGCTGAGTGAGGTCGAATCCCGGGTCGTCGATCCATTCCTGGGCGGCGTCGGAGGGGTGTGTCCGCAGCAACTGAGTGCACCGCGTAATCGACTGAATCCGTTCTGCCAACAATATTTTAAGCAGTTCGTAATCAGGCACAGCGCCGTCGACAATAGCGACCGCGGCGATCGCCAGGCTGGCGTGCTGATGCGGGTCTTGAGCTGTGAGGTAAGTCGTGTCCAATGTCTTCAGGTGTGCCATGCTCAGTACCCGCCGTTGTTTTTTGTCCCTGTACCAGTATCTGCGCAGCGACCTCATTGCGATAGGTCTCGCGGTGTTAAGAACACGTTTTGAAGTTGAAGATGCGTTTAACAACCACTACCCTAATCGAACATTAGTTCGATAGAATGCGACCGTGGGCTGGTATGGGTGGGTTTAGTGGGCCGCCGAGCTGGGCGGAAATGGAGCGGATACTCGACAGCAAGCCGCGCCATGCCGGCGGTCCGGCTGCAGCCGAGCCCTCCGAGGACGTCCCCTTGTCGCGCAAGCGCGGGAAGTACCGGCCGCCGGACCCAAAATCAGAAAAGGCCCGGGTAGCCTGTTCATCCGTCGCGTATGCCGAGCTACATGCGCATTCGGCCTACAGCTTTCTCGACGGGGCCAGCACGCCGGAGGAGTTGGTCGAAGAAGCCGCTCGGCTGGATCTGCGTGCTCTCGCACTGACCGACCACAACGGCCTGTACGGCGCGGTGCGGTTCGCCGAAGCGGCCGCCGAGCTCGATGTGCGCACCGTATTCGGCGCCGAGCTGTCGCTGGGCTCCTCGTTGGGATCAGTTGCCCGCACCGAGAAGCCGGATCCGCCCGGTCCGCACCTGCTGGTGCTGGCCCGCGGCCCGGAAGGCTACCGACGGCTGTCGCGACAGCTGGCCGCGGCGCACCTGGCCGGCGGTGAGAAGGGCAAGCTGTGCTACGACTTCGACGCGCTGACCGAGGCTGCGGGTGGGCACTGGCACATTCTCACCGGGTGTCGCAAAGGCGCGGTCCGCCAAGCACTTTCCGATGGCGGTCTGGACCCGGCGGAACGGGCGCTGGCCGATCTGGTGGATCGGTTCACCGCTAGCCGGGTCAGCATCGAGTTGACCCATCATGGTCATCCGCTCGACGACGAACGCAACGCGGCGCTGGCCGGGCTGGCGCCGCGCTTCGGTGTCGGCGTCGTCGCCACCACGGGAGCGCATTTTGCCCATCCATCGCGGAGCCGGCTGGCGATGGCGATGGGCGCCGTCCGGGCCCGGCAGTCCCTGGATTCGGCTGCCGGGTGGCTGGCTCCGCTGGGTGGCTCACACTTGCGGTCCGGTGCGGAGATGGCCCGGCTGTTCGCGCAACGGCCCGAAGTGGTGACCGCCGCCGCCGAGGTCGGCGAGCAGTGCGCGTTTGGGCTGGCACTCATCGCACCGCAGCTGCCGCCGTTCGACGTACCCGACGGGCACACGGAGGACAGCTGGTTGCGGCGGTTGGTCATGGCCGGCGCGGACGACCGCTACGGGCCGGCCGAGGGCGCCCCGCGCGCGTACTCCCAAATCGAGCACGAGCTGAAAGTCATTTCACAACTGAGATTTCCGGGTTACTTCTTGGTGGTGCACGATATCGCGCGGTTTTGTCGGGAGAACAACATCCTGTGTCAGGGCAGGGGATCGGCGGCCAATTCCGCGGTCTGTTATGCGCTGGGCGTCACCGCGGTCGATCCGGTGGCCAACGAGCTGTTGTTCGAGCGCTTCTTATCACCGGCCCGCGACGGACCACCCGACATCGACATGGACATCGAGTCGGACCAGCGCGAAAAGGTCATCCAGTATGTCTACGACAAATACGGCCGCGACTACGCCGCCCAGGTCGCCAATGTCATCACCTACCGGGGGCGGATCGCGGTGCGCGACATGGCCCGCGCCCTTGGCTTCTCGCAGGGTCAGCAGGACGCGTGGAGCAAGCAGATCAGTCACTGGAACGAGGCGGACCCGAACGGACTGGAAGGCATTCCCGAGCAGGTGATCGACCTGGCGACCCAGATCCGGAATCTGCCTCGACATATGGGAATTCACTCCGGCGGCATGGTGATCTGCGACCGTCCGATCGCCGACGTGTGCCCGGTGGAGTGGGCGCGCATGGAGAACCGCAGCGTCCTGCAATGGGACAAAGATGACTGCGCGGCCATCGGTTTGGTGAAGTTCGACCTACTCGGGCTGGGCATGCTCTCGGCGCTGCACTATGCGAAAGACCTGGTGGCCGAGCACAAAGGCATCGACGTGGACCTGGCCAGGCTGGACCTCTCCGAGCCGGCGGTGTACGAGATGCTGTCGCGCGCTGATTCCGTCGGCGTGTTCCAGGTGGAGTCGCGCGCGCAGATGGCCACTCTGCCCAGACTCAAGCCACGGGTGTTTTACGACCTGGTGGTGGAAGTCGCGCTGATCCGTCCCGGGCCCATCCAAGGCGGGTCGGTGCATCCCTATATCCGGCGGCGTAACGGCCTAGACCCAGTCGTCTACCACCACCCGTCCATGGAACCGGCATTGCGAAAGACGCTGGGAGTACCGCTTTTCCAGGAGCAGTTGATGCAGCTCGCGGTCGACTGCGCCGGCTTCTCCGCCGCCGAGGCCGACCAGCTCCGGCGCGCCATGGGGTCCAAGCGTTCGACCGAACGCATGCAACGGCTGCGTGGCCGATTCTATGACGGCATGCGAACGCTGCATGGCGCCACCGACGAGGTGATCGATCGGACCTACGAAAAGCTGGAGGCGTTCGCCAATTTCGGTTTCCCGGAAAGCCATGCGCTGTCCTTCGCGTCGCTGGTGTTCTACTCGTCGTGGTTCAAGCTGCACCACCCGGCGGCGTTCTGTGCGGCGCTGCTGCGCGCACAGCCGATGGGTTTCTATTCGCCGCAGTCGCTGGTGGCCGATGCGCGCAGGCATGGCGTGCTGGTGCACGGCGCCGGACGTCAACGCCAGCCTGGCGCACGCCACTCTCGAGAACGCCGGAACGGAGGTCCGCCTCGGACTGGGCGCGGTCCGCCATATCGGCGACGGCCTCGCCGAGCAGTTGGTCGAGGAGCGAAAGGTCAACGGCCCGTTCGCCTCTCTGCTGGACCTGACTACCCGGCTGCAGCTGAGCGTGCCGCAGACCGAAGCGCTGGCGACGGCCGGAGCGCTGGGCTGCTTCGGGATGTCCCGGCGGGAGGCGCTGTGGGCGGCTGGGTCCGCGGCCACCCAACGGCCGGACCGGTTACCGGGTGTGGGGTCGTCATCGCACATCCCGGCGCTGCCGGGGATGAGTGAACTGGAACTGGCCGCCGCCGACGTGTGGGCCACCGGCATCTCCCCGGACAGTTACCCGACGCAGTTCCTGCGGGCAGACCTGGACGCGATGGGGGTGTTGCCCGCCGCGGCGCTGGGATCGGTGACCGACGGCGACCGCGTGCTGATCGCCGGTGCGGTGACCCATCGGCAGCGGCCCGCGACTGCGCAGGGGGTGACGTTTATCAACCTCGAGGACGAGACCGGGATGGTCAACGTGCTCTGTACACCCGGGGTGTGGGCGCGGCACCGCAAGCTGGCGCACACGGCTCCGGCGCTGCTGATCCGCGGTCAGGTCCAAAACGCCAGCGGGGCGATCACCGTCGTGGCCGAGCGATTGGGCCGCATCAAGTTGGTCGTCGGCTCGAAGTCTCGCGACTTCCGCTGCAATTCCGCGAGAGTGCAACTCACCGACGGGAGTTACTCGAGAAACTCGGTCGGGTAGCTGTACTCTCGCGCGACAGGTCGGAATCCAGGTTCTCGCCCGGGGGTGCGCCTTGATGTGGGCGACCTTGGCGGCCCGCGGTGTGGAGTAAACGGTCACTCGGGCGCCGTCAAAGCAGAACCAGATCGGCCGGGGCACCGGCTGTCCCGACTTGGCGACGGTGGTCACCACCCGTAGTTGGCGGAGATCAGTCGGTCGGAAACCTCTTGTGTCAGTTCGACGCTCATAGCCTGAATGTAACCTGCAGACATGACCCTCAACCTGTCCGTCGACGAAGTCCTCGACCACCACCCGCTCGGTCCGCAAACGCCTCGACTTCGACAAGCCGGTATCGCGCGAGGTGCTGATGGAATGCCTCGAACTGGCGCTGCAGGCGCCCACCGGTTCCAACTCGCAGGGCTGGCAGTGGGTATTCGTCGAGGACGCCGAAAAGAAGAAGGCGATCGGCGACATCTACCTCGGCCACGCCCGCGTCTACCTCAGCTCGCCGCGAGCCGAATATCCCCGAGGGCGACACCCGCGGTGAGCGGATGGGCAAGGTCAGAGATTCCGGCGATGTATCTCGCCGAGCACATGCACGAGGCGCCGGTGCTGATGATCCCTTGCATCGAAGGCCGGGAAGACAAGTCGCCGCTGGGCGGCGTGTCGTTCTGGGCGTCGCTGTTCCCGGCGGTCTGGAGCTTCTGCCTGGCGCTGCGCTCCCGCGGGCTGGGCTCGTGCTGGACGACGCTGCACCTGCTCGGTGACGGCGAGCGCAAGGCGGCCGAGGTGCTCGGCATCCCCTACGACAAGTACAGCCAGGCCGGGCTGTTCCCGATCGCCTACACCAAGGGCACCGACTTCCGGCCGGCCAAGCGGCTGCCCGCCGAGACCCTCACGCACTGGAATACCTGGTGACGTCAGCCGGCCCCGGTGAAGCCGTGCTGGCGCCAGGCCTCGTAAACCGCGATCGCGGCGGCATTGGACAGGTTCAGCGAGCGGCGGCCCGCCAGCATCGGAATGCGCACCGCTGGGTGATCTGCGCGTCGGCCAGGGTCGCCGCGTCCAGTCCGGTGGGTTCCGGCCCGAACATCAACACGTCGCCGGCCTGATAGTCGACGTCGGCGAACGAGCGTGGTCGCGTGCGCGGTGAAGGCGACCACCCGCGCCGGCGCCAGCGCATCCCACGCGGCTTGCAGCGACGCATGGACGGTGACCGACGCCAGGTCGTGATAGTCCAGCCCGGCACGCCGGAGTTTAGGCTCGGACAGGTCGAAGCCCAGCGGCTCGACGAGATGCAGTTCGCAGCCGGTAGCCGCCGCCGTCCGGATGGCGTTGCCCGTGTTGGGGGCGATGCGCGGGGTGAACAAGCGGAACATCAGCTTGAACACAACTCGCTATCCTCCGCCAACGTCGAGTCGAGGGCCGATTCGCGAGGCTCGCGGTAGCACGTACATTGTGGTGACCTGGGCCGCGGGCTGTCATACTCGTCGCATTGCCGGGCGTTTACCTCTCGCGACCATCTGCGCGGCGCGGGCGGAATAAAGCAGGAAGTTTCATGAGCCTCTCGTTTCTTCGAGCGTCGACTATCAATATCGCGGCCGCTCGCGCGGCCGCGACCACGTGACCATGTTCACCCGCCCGACCCCACCGGTCGCGGCGGTTCCACCCGAGTTCGCGGAAGCTCCTGCGACCCGGCACCGGCCAAGCGCCCACCGGCCTGGGCACTGAGCAACTGGCCGGTTCGCTGGAAAGTTTTGGCGATTGCGCTGGTGCCGCTGTTGCTGGCAACGGGTTTCGGTGCCTTGCGTGTCAAGGATGCGATGACCAACTCGGCAGGTCTGCGGTTGGCCGCCGCCCGCACCGAGGTGTTGCCGGCGATCACGAAGTACATGTCGGCATTGGATGTCGCTTTGCTGGCGACCTCCACCGGAGGAGACGTCGAGGGGGCCAAGAAGAACTTCCAGGCCGGCAAGGACGAGCTGCAGACGCGCCTGGCGGACACCGACGTGATCCCCGACGTGCGATCGGGAGTCAACATCCTGCTGAACGGCGGCCAGGCGCTGCTGGACAGCGCAGCATCGGTTGTGCGAGACCAGGTGACTACCTACGCGCCGATCCTGCTGACGGCAGAGGACGTGATCAACGCATCGGTGCGCGTCGACAACGAACAGATACGGGCGGAGGCGCAAGGGTTGAGCCGGGCGGTCGGAGCCCGCGGTCAGATGACGATGCAGGAAATTCTGGTGACGCGCGGCGGCGACCTCTCCGAGCCGCAACTGCGCACCTCGATGATGACTCTGGCCGGCACCGAACCGTCGACGCTGTTCGGGATGAGCCAGGTGCTCGGCGTCAGCTCGCCGGAAGCCAAGACGCTGCAGCAGCAAATGGTAAGCCGGATGGCGATCATGTCCGACCCGGACAGCGTGCTCGTCGGCAACGCCGAGCTGCTGCATTCGATACAGGCCACCGACGGGATCGCCGAACAGGTCATCAAAGATGCCACGGCGTCGGTGACGAAATCAGTGCAGGCCCAGGCCACCGATCGGCGCACTGCCGCGATCTTGGACACCGTCTTTGCGCTGACGGCCATCGTGATCGCACTGATCATTGTATTGCTGGTGGCCCGCGCGGTGGTTCGGCCGTTGCGCGCGCTGCGCGACGGCGCGCTGAGGGTCGCCCACACGGATCTCGAGGAAGAGGTCGCTCTGGTCAAAGCCGGTGGCGCCGAGCCGATCCCGCATGCCGCTCCCGGTGCACACCACTGAGGAGATCGGCCAGGTCGCGCACGCGGTCGACGAACTGCACACCCAGGCCCTGTTGCTGGCCGGTGACGAAGCGCGGTTGCGTTTGCTAGTCAACGACATGTTCGAGACCATGTCGCGCCGCAGCCGTTCGCTGGTCGATCAGCAGCTGTCGCTCATCGACCGGCTGGAGCGCAACGAGGAGGATCCGGACCGGCTGGACAGCCTGTTCCGGCTCGATCACTTGGCGGCGCGGTTACGGCGTAACAGCGCCAATCTGTTGGTCCTGGCCGGCGCGCAGCTCGCGCGTGACCAGCGTGAGCCGGTGGCGCTGCCGACGGTGACCAACGCCGCCGTTTCTGAGGTCGAGGATTACCGCCGCGTGGAAATCGGCGGATTGCCCGAGTGCATGGTGATCGGTGTGGCGGCGGGCGGCGTCATCCATCTCTTTGCCGAGTTGATCGACAATGCGCTGCGTTACTCGCCGCCGACGACATTTGTTCGGATCTCGGCGTTACGCGGCGGTGACGGAGGAGTCCTGGTGCGTATCGCTGACTCCGGCTTGGGCATGAACGACACTGATCAGCGCATCGCCAACATGCGGCTGCACGCCGGCGGCGAGGTCACTCCCGATAATGCCCGCCACATGGGCCTTTTCGTGGTCGGCCGGATCGCCGCTCGGCACGGTATTCGGGTGGGGCTGCGTGGAGCGACGGCCAATGAAGCCGGCTCCGGTACCACCGCCGAGATCTACCTACCGCCGGCGGTGCTCGAAGGCGCAGCCGGCGTTCGGGCAGCAGGGCCGCGCCGACGGGAAGGGTCGGTTTCGTCGCCGAGCGCCAAACCGGGCACAGCGATCGCTGCGCCCGTCTCCGCGGCAGCCGACCAGGCCGCCCGGCAGGATGCCCCGACCGGACCGGCAACGCAGAACGGATACGGAAATGATTCCGGACGCACCGATCACGTTGCTGCCGCGCCGCAATCCGGGTTCCAGTGGTATCGCCGAGGTTCCTGCCCAGCCGCCCGAACACGAGCCGCGGCGGCGCCGTCGCGAGCTGGCCATTCCCGCGTGGAAAAACGGCGACACGCAAGAGCCGACACAAGCGCCGGCGCAAGTCCCCGTCCAGGCCGTTTCAGACACTTCGGCGTTCTTTGCTGCACGGTCTCGACACGCCACCGGTCAGGAGGACGGCCCGGCTGCCGAGGCCACGAGCCGGCCGCCAGCGATTCGCTGCAACCGGACCCGTCGGCTACGACAATCACCGCCGATGATGACGTGATCTACCGGCGGATGCTCTCCGAAATGGTGGGCGATCCGCACGCCCTGGCCAACAGCCCCGACCTGGATTGGCAGTCGGTGTGGGACCGCGGTTGGTCGCTGGCCGCCGAAGCCGAGGACAAGCCCGTCGAGTCGCATACCGTCGACCACGGCCTGCCGGTGCGCGCACCCGGGGCCCGGCTGGTGCCGGGGGCGGCCAACGAGAGCGATCGAGGAGTCCCTTGCCACCTCGAAAGGCGGGTTCGCATTCGCAGCACGAGCCGCAGCATGCGGCCGCGCTACGCGATCCTGAAGCCGTTCGCACCTCCTTCAGCAGCCATTTCGACGGCGTGCGTTCCGGACGGTCGCATGCCCGCGAAACTCTCGAAGACCCGTGAAGGACCTGATCAGTCATGACGTCACCCGGCAATCCGTTCGACTGGCTGGTGTCGAAGTTCGCCCGCGAGGTCCCCGGGGTGTCGCATGCGTTACTGGTGTCCGTCGACGGGCTGGCCATCGCCGCCAGTGAGAATCTTCGGCGCGAACGTGCCGATCAGTTGGCCGCGGTGGCGTCCGGGCTGGCCAGCCTTGCGACCGGCGCCGCGCAGTTGTTCGAAGGTGGGCAGGTGCTGCAATCAGTGGTCGAGATGCAGAACGGGTACCTGTTGTTGATGCGTGTCGGCGATGGCTCGCATCTGGCCACGCTGGCTGCCGCGTCGTGCGATATCGGTCAGATCGGCTACGAGATGGCCATCCTCGTCGAGCGGGTTGGCGGCGTCGTACAGTCTTCCCGCCGTTCCGTTTCCACTCGCCCGATCGCTCGGCTCCACCTCGGGCCGCTGCACGGCCCACATCGTCGCCGAGCCTGTGAGCCGCCATGGACCCCGGCGAGCCCCGGCCAGCCTCACATGAGGCGAGCCTGGTCCGCCCCTACACGCTCACGGCCGGGCGGACCGGCACCAATGTCGACCTTCCGCTGGAGGCGCCGGTTCAGACGTTGCAGGCGGGGCTCGCTCATCGATGGCCGCCCGACGACACGCGAGGCAGGATCACCCAAATCTGCGTCAACAGCCCGTCGGTCGCCGAAATCGCGGCCCGGCTGGATCTGCCGTTGGGGGTCGCCCGCGTGTTGATCGGAGATTTGGTGACAGCCGGTTACCTTCGAGTGCACCGGACGTTGACCCAGCGATCGACCCGCGATGAGCGCCATGAACTTATAGGAAGGACGCTGCGTGGCCTTAAAGCACTCTGACGGGCGGAACACCGCTTCGACGAAGATCGTCATCGCGGGCGGGTTCGGCGTCGGCAAGACCACGTTCGTCGGTGCGGTTTCAGAGATCATGCCGTTGCGTACCGAAGCGATAGTCACCGATGCCTCGGCTGGCGTCGACATGGTGGAGGCCACCCCGGACAAGCGCACCACGACGGTCGCGATGGACTTTGGCCGGATCACCCTGGACGAGGACCTGGTGCTCTACCTGTTCGGTACCCCGGGCCAGCGCCGGTTCTGGTTCATGTGGGATGACCTGGTCCGCGGCGCTATCGGCGCCATCGTGCTGGTCGACTGCCGGCGCCTGCAGGACAGCTTCGCCGCGGTCGATTTCTTCGAACACCGAAGCCTGCCGTTTCTGATCGCGATCAACGAATTCGACAGAGCGCCCAGGTATCCGGTGGACGAGGTGCGCCAAGCGCTGGCGCTGCCCGCGCATATCCCGGTGATCGCGGTCGATGCCAGGGATCGCCGGTCGGCGACAGACGCGCTGATCGCGGTGAGTGAATACGCGCTTGCCAGCCTGACGGCCAGTTGAGCGCGTTGCAGGAGTGGGTTGACTGCGAATTCACCGGCCGTGACTTCCGCGAGGAAGACCTCAGCCGGTTCAGCACCGATCGGGTGTTGTTCACCGAATGCGACTTCAGCGGCGCCAACCTGGCCGAGTCCCAACACCGCGGATCGGCGTTTCGCAACTGCACCTTCCGGCGAACAACGCTGTGGCACAGCACATTTACGCAGTGCAGTATGTTGGGCTCGGTTTTCGAGCACTGCCGGCTGCGACCGGTGACGTTCGACGAGGTGGACTTCACACTCGCCGCGCTCGGCGGTAACGACCTGCGCGGCCTGGATCTCAGCGGTTGCCGGCTTCGGGAGACCAGCTTGGTAGAGACCGACCTGCGCAAGGCTGTGCTGCGCGGCGCCGACCTCAGTGGCGCACGCACCGTCGGAGTACGACTTGATGACGCCGACCTGCGCGGCGCTACCGTGGACCCGTCGCTGTGGACAACCGCTTCACTGACCGGTGTGCGCGTCGACGTCCCACAGGCCATGGCGTTTGCGCTGGCGCACGGGCTTCGCCTGGGCGGCTGACAGCTCAGCGCAGCAGGATTCGCGGCCGCGATTCATCGTCTCTTGAGTCGGATCCTCCACCAGACGACGGCGCTGTAGACCACGCACAACACACCGAGCATCGCCATGTCGAACAGCCATGCGGCCTTGGTGTGGTCCCAGTGCTGGTCCTTTGGGTCGGTCGGGCCGGGTATCAGCCGGTGGGCGTCGATCGTCGACGCCGACGCCGCGAAGCCCCAACGGGCGGGAGTGGCCCACGACAACTGATCGAGCACGATCCGGTCGGTCACCCAGATCATGCCGCCGGAGAACACCAGCTGCGACATGATCGAGACCACCAGCATCGGCATGATCTGGTCTTGCGATTGGGCCAGCGCCGACAGTGCCATGCCGAGTAGCGCCGCACCCACACAGGTCGCGGCCACGGTGACGAACAGTTCCAAGTTGACATTGCCCAGGAGCACGGCGTTGGAGATCGGCGTGCCCCAGCCGACTATCGAGATGGTCGTCGCGATCGCTGCCTGAACGATCGCGAACACGGAGAACACCACGATCTTGGCGCCCATGTAGGCCGCCGTCGATAGGCCGACCGCCTGTTCGCGGCGGAAGATGGGACGCTCGCCGATCAGGTCGCGGATGGTCAGCGCGGTACCCATGAACACCGCGCCGACATTGAGCATGACCAGGATCTGATCTGGCTGAGCGGGATTGTTGCCCAGCGGGTCCGACATGCCGTATCCGCTCTTGCCGCGAACGGTCAAGGTCAGGACACCGATGAGAAATGGCAACAGCGCCAGGAACACCGTGTAGCCACGGTCGGAGACGACGAGGCGAATCTGGCGGCGGGCGATCGTCGAGAACTGCCGAAACACGTCGGTGTGAACCGGTTCGCCCAAGTCGGCGGCCGGGCTGTCTTGGGACGGGACGGCCAGCGGCTGATGGTTGTTTTCGGCGAGGAAGCGGCGATTGGCCTCGTCCGGGTCGGCGCCCACTTTGGTGAAGATGTCGGCCCAGTTCGTAGTGCCCATGGCCGCGCCGATCTGGCTGGGCGGACCCAGAAACGCCGTCTTGCCGCCGGGCGCCACCAGTAGTAGCTGATCGCAGACGTCGAGGTAGGACACCGAGTGTGTGACGACCAGCACCACACGGCCGGCGTCGGCCAGCTGGCGCAGCATCATCATCACCTGTCGGTCCAATGCTGGATCCAGCCCGGTGGTCGGCTCGTCGAGGATCAGCAATGACGGTCCGGTGAGCAGTTCCAGGGCGACCGACGCGCGTTTGCGCTGGCCGCCGGACAGCTTGTCGACTCGGGTATCGGCGTGTTTGGTCAGCTCGAGTTCCTCGAGTACCTGCGCGACGACCTCTTCGCGATCGGTCTTGCTGGTGTCGGGTGGCAACCGCAGTTCGGCCGCGTACCCAAGTGCCTGGTTGACCGTCAGCTGGCGGTGCACGACGTCGTCCTGCGGGACCATCCCGATCCTGCTGCGCAGCGACGCGTACTCGGTGTGGATGTTGTGGCCTTCGAACGTCACCGAGCCGGAACTCGGGCTGGTATACCCGGCGATCAATCGCGACAGCGTGGTCTTGCCCGCGCCGGACCCGCCGATGATGGCGGTCAGCGTCCCCGGACGGGCGGTCAGCGAGATGTGGTCGAGCAGTTCTTTGCCGTGGTCGACGGTGAAGCACACCGCGTTCACCTCGAGGCCGCCGGTGCGCGTCGCCGCTTCGGTGCGGCGGACCAGGGTGTCGCGGGTGAAAACCAAATCGACGTTGCCGATGGTAACTACGTCGCCTTCACTCAATACCGCGGACCCAACCCGGACACCGTTGACGAAGGTGCCGTTGACGCTGTGTGCGTCGCGGATCTCGGTGCCAAGCGGTGTCCGCAGCAAAAACGCGTGATGGCGCGAGGCGAGGACATCCTGGATGACGATGTCGTTGTCGGTGGCGCGACCGATTGTGGCCGAGTCGACGGATTTGGGCATCGCCCCCGACCGCGACGGCAACAATGCCTGGAACATTTTCGTCGCCAGGTTCGACACCTCTGGTGGTTTGGCGACAGCGGGCGACATCTGGGTGCGCGGTACCTGCTGCTGGGGCACCGCGTGGCCCACACCGGACATCCTCGGGTGGGGTTGGAAGTTGTTCGGCGGGGGCGGTGAATTGGCCGGATACGTGGGCGGCCGGCCCGTTCCTGTGCTTGTCGGATACACGGGTTGCCCGGGCGGCCCCGCCGGGAGCGGAGATGCTCCGGGATACGGCCGCGGCGCTGCCGGCGAGGCCCGGTTCGTTTGGCGCCCAGGTTGCTGCGGTCCGGGCGCAACGCTAATCGGAGGCCCTGGCTGACCCGATGTCAGAGACGCCGGCCAAGCCGTCCCGGCCAACCCTGCAACTACGGATGCGGGCGCGATGGGCATCGACGCGGTTTGGGGTGGGCGTCCTGCCATTCCAACGTGGCGCCCGACCTCGAACGTCAGCAATGGTCCGTCGGGGTTTCCGATGTTGACGCTCTGGCCGTCGTGGATGTCGACCACCGGCACCCGACGTCCGTTGGCGAACGTCCCGTTCAACGAACCGTTGTCGATCGCCAGCCACCGGCCCTGGTCGAACCGCAGTAAGAGATGAGCGCGCGAAATCAGCGGGTGCGTGATGCGCACGTCGGCGCGGAGGTCGCGCCCAACCACCACGTCATGGCCCGCCGCGAAGGTGCGTTCCGACCCGTCATGCCGAACGGTCAGCGCTGGTGGGGCTGGCGGAGTCATTGGACCAACTGTAGCTCGCAGCCCCACCCCGTCATTGGCAACAATTGCGGCATGGCGGGGTTTGATTGCCACCGCTTCAGTCGACGGCGTTTCACGTGGAGAGCACGGGTGGGGATCGTGCGACCGAGGGGAGCGGTCAGCCGGCGTCAGGCATACCCGTCACGACGCAGCGAGTCCGGCTGTAAATCGTGGGCATGCACCGATTGCAATGCGTGCAGGCCGAACGCACGCTGTGCGCGGAATCCTCGGCAGCGATCCGGTTGATCAAGTCTGGCTCGGCCAGCAGTGCGCGGGCCATCGCGACGAACTGGAATCCCTCCGCCATGGCCAGGTCCATCGTCTCCCGATTGGTGATGCCGCCGAGCAGAATCAGCGGCATCGTCAGCTCGGCGCGGAACAGCTTCGCGTCGCGCAACAGGTAGGCGTCCCGGTACGGATACTCGCGCAGAAACTTCTTGCCAGTCATGCGCATGCCCCAGCTCAGCGGCGGCTTGAAGGCACCGGCGAACTCCTTCAGTGGTGCATCGCCGCGGAACAGGTACATCGGGTTGACCAGTGAGCTGCCCGCGGTGAGTTCGATCGCGTCCAGGCCGCCGTCTTCCTCCAGCCATTTGGCCGTGATCAGCGACTCTTCGGTGCTGATGCCGCCTCGGACACCGTCGGCCATGTTGAGCTTGGCGGTCACGGCGATCTGGTCTTCGACTGCTCGGCGGACGGCCATCACCATCCCGCGTGCGACCTTGGCCCGGTTTTCCAGCGATCCGCCGAACTCGTCATCGCGACGGTTGATCAGCGGAGACAGAAATGCGCTCGCCAAATAGTTGTGGCCCAAATGGATCTCGACGGCGTCGAAACCGGCGTCGACGGCCAGCCGAGCGGCGTTGGCGTGGGCGGCAATCACGTCGTCGATGTCGTCACGAGTGGCCTTCTTCGCGAACCGCATGCCGATCGGGTTGAAGAATCGAACCGGGGCCAGCGCGGTGGCCTTGTTGGACCGGGCATTGGCCACTGGACCCGCGTGCCCGATCTGCGCGCTCACCGCCGCCCCCTCGGCGTGGATCGCGTCGGTCAGCCGGCGGAACCCCGGCACGGCCTCCGGGCGCATCCAGATCCCGTTGCCCTCGGTGCGGCCGCCTTGGGAGACCGCGCAGTACGCAACAGTGGTCATGCCCACGCCCCCGGCGGCGGGCAGCCGGTGGTATTCGATCAGGTCGTCGGTCACCAGTGCGTTCGGTGTGCGCGCTTCGAACGTCGCGGACTTGATGATGCGGTTGCGCAGCGTCAGCGGACCGAGCTTGGCGGGGCTGAAAACGTCCGGGACGGTTGACATATCCGGAGCTTAATGGTCATCGCAAACGCTGCGGAGCCGGGTGAAGCGGGTCGCCGTCAGCTATCACCGCGGCGGCCGTGCCAGACTGTCAGGCGTGGGCGCAATCACGCTGGACGGCAAGGCCACCCGCGACGAGATCTTCGTCGACCTTAAGCAACGGGTGGCCGCACTGACCGCATCGGGTTGCATACCCGGTCTGGGCACAATCCTGGTCGGCGAGGATCCCGGTTCTCAGGCCTACGTCCGGGGCAAACACGCCGACTGCGCCAAGGTAGGCATCACCTCGATGCGTCGCGATCTGCCGGCCGACATCACGACGGCCCAGCTCAACGCGACCATTGACGAGCTCAACGCCAACCCCGAGTGCACCGGCTACATCGTGCAATTGCCGCTGCCCAGGCATCTCGACGAGAACGCGGCGCTGCAGCGGGTCGATCCGGCCAAAGACGCCGACGGGCTGCACCCGACGAACCTGGGCCGGCTGGTGCTCAATGAACCGGCGCCGCTGCCGTGCACCGCGCGCGGCATCGTGCACCTGCTGCGCCGCTATGACGTTCAGATTGCCGGTGCACACGTGGTCGTCATCGGCCGCGGTGTCACCGTCGGTCGCCCGTTGGGTCTGCTGCTGACTCGCCGCTCCGAAAACGCCACGGCAACGTTGTGCCACACCGGAACTCGCGACCTGCCCGCGTTGACCAGGCAAGCTGACATCATCGTGGCCGCGGTGGGTGTGCCGCATATGCTGACCGCCGACATGGTGCGTCCCGGTGCCGCGGTGGTCGACGTCGGTGTCAGCCGCACCGACAATGGACTGGTCGGCGACGTACATCCCGATGTCTGGGCGGTCGCCGGCCACGTTTCACCGAATCCCGGTGGCGTCGGCCCACTGACGCGGGCATTCCTGCTGACCAACGTTGTTGAGCTGGCCGAGCAGCAATGAACGCCGAGACCGATAGAACGGGGGTTGCGAGGTTCGCGGCCAAGGCCCAGTGGCCGATCCTGCTGGTTGGGCTGATCTTCGCCACGGCGTTGTTGTTGGTCGGGGCGAACTTCTGGCGCCGTGGTTCCCTGCTGATCGGCATCGGTGTTGGGGCGGCGGCGGCGCTGCGGTTGGTGTTGTCCGACGAGCAGGCCGGCCTTTTGGTCGTGCGTAGTAGGGGCACCGACTTGGTGACAACCGCGACCGTCGCGGCGGCGATGGTCTATATCGCGTGGACCATCGACCCCCTGGGTACCGGCTAGATCCCGGGCATTCCCGGGATCCCGCCCCCGGGCATCCCGCCTCCGGGCATTCCGGGCATTCCGGGCATCCCGCCCATTCCCGGCACCGCGGGCAATTTGCCACTTGCGATGTCGGCCATCATCGTCGGGCAGTACATCTGAATCGCAATGGTGGTGAACATCCTGGCGGTCCCTGCTGACATGCCGTTGCTGCCGCGAACCTGCTGTGTGGCCGCGGCGATGTTCCCGCCCGGCTTGGCCAGCATCGAGCAGATGGACTGGCCCATCGACATTGCGTTTCCTGGTTCGCCGAAGTTGACGCCGGCGTGGTTCAGCGCGTCAATGAAGTTGTCGTCGACCTGGTCTGCCTCGGCTGGCGCCGCGAATGCGGCAGCCACCGTGAGGAGGCCCGCAGTTGCCGTCAGCAGTCGAATGGTCAGTGGTTGATGACGGTAGAGCCAAACGAATTTCTGAGTTCTTGCAAGCGCTTTCATGCCAGGCTCCCCGGTCCGTCGTGGAGTGCACTCGGCGCACTCAAATCACTTTAGGAACTCTGGTCTACTACTGTCACATTTACAACACGCTGAGATAAAGCTTTGCGCAATAAGCGTTTCGTAAGCGCGGTGCGTCCGAGACATCGATTATTGGGCTAGAGCTTGCCCGGCCACAGCCAGCGGATTGACGTCACACTGTGATCTGACACGGACGACGATACCGGATTTCCGTCACGAAATGGTCCAGAATCCGGCTCATGACGACGAATCGCAGCCGTCCGCTTGACTTCCCCGTAGAGAAGGGCATTTCGCGTCAAACGTTTCTTCGCGGCGCCGTTTCAGTGTTGGCGACCGGAGCGGTGTTCGGTACCACGCGGGCAGCGGCGGACCCCGGTGTCGCCAGCGGCTGGGGCGGTCTGGCTTCCTCCATCGGCGGCAGTGTTCTATTGCCGGCCAACGGAACTCAGTTCGCCACGGGCAAGCAAGTCTTCAACTCCCTCTACGACGGCTCCAATCCGGCTGCGGTCGTGACTGTTTCGTCGCAGGATGACGTCCGGAAGGCGGTCGCGTTCGCGACGGCGAACAAGCTCAAGATCGCCCCGCGTGGCGGTGGACATTCGTATGTCGGTGCGTCGAGCACCACCGGAACGATGGTGCTCGACCTGCGCAGTCTTCCCGGCGGGGCGAACTTCGACGCCGGCAGTGGGAACGTCACGGTAACGCCCGCGACCAACATTTATGCGGTCCACCAGGCGCTGGCCGGCGCCGGCCGGGCTATCCCCTCCGGCACCTGCCCAACTGTCGGCATCGGGGGTTTGGCGCTTGGCGGGGGTGTGGGGGTCGATTCCCGACATGGGGGCCTGACTTGTGACGCATTGCAGTCCGCGACGGTGGTGGTCTCCAGCGGAGATGTGGTCAACGTGTCTGCCGGCAACAACCCGGATCTGTTCTGGGCACTTCGCGGTGGCGGTGGAGGCAACTTCGGCGTGACGACGTCGATGACGTTCTCCACCTTCGCAACCGGCGACGTCGACCTCGTTCGGCTCGATTTCCCGCCGGCGTCGGCCGTGCAGGTGCTCGCCGGGTGGCAGTCCTGGCTGGCCGGGGCGGACCGTAACACCTGGGGGATGGTCGATCTCTCGGTTGGTGCCGACCCGAACTGTCATGTGTTGGCGACGTGTCCGGCAGGGGCCGGCTCGGGCGTGGCCGACGCGATCAAATCCGCGGTTGGTGTGGCGCCCAGCGCAGTGCAGAACAAGACCCTCAGCCACATGGACCTGGTGATGTATCTGGCCGGTGGCACCTCGACGCCCGCACCCCGCGGCTTCGTGGCCGGATCTGACGTGATCAGTACGGTGAATTCTGCTGCGGCACATGCTATCGCCACCGGAATCGGGCAATGGCCCGCGGCGGCCGGGAAAGCGTCGGTGCTCGTCGACCCACTCAGCGGTGCGGTCTCTGATGTGGCGGCGGCGGATTCGGCCTTCCCGTGGCGGCAGCAGTCAGCGGTGCTGCAGTGGTACGTCGAGCCCGCCAGCAACCAGGTGGCGGCGGCCACCAAGTGGCTGAGCTCGGCGCACCAGGCGGTACAACAGTATTCGGCTGGCGGCTACGTCAACTACCTGGAAGCCAACACCTCGGCGGCGCGCTACTTCGGGTCGAATCTGTCGCGGCTGAGCACAGTCCGGCAGAAATACGACCCCAACGGGATCATGTTCTCGGGGCTGAACTTCTAACGAATCACCGCCGCAATGCCCGCCGCCCGGCGTCGTAAGGTTGCAGAGGCCGACGTCCGCCCGTACTGTCTATCAGCGCTGGATGGGCAGCCGTTGCCCCAGACTCGCGCGACACAGATTGTGGGATCGGCGCCGTGATGCCACACTGTCTCGCGGGGGCACCGACGCGGAGGTGGGTATGCCGAGCTCGTCGCCGTCCCTAGCCGAGCAAAGCCGTGTCGGCCATCCGGTTGTCGCGCTGTGCTATGGCGTCATCTGCCATGTCTGCTTCGCACTCGGCGTGGGTGCCATGGTCGTTGCGATGTTCTTCGGTATGAGCCGGTCATTGGGCACCCTGCAGGCCCCCTACAGCTGGATCGCCAACGCCGCCTTAATCGTCCAGTTTCCCTTCTCGCATTCAGCACTGCTGACGACTCGGGGCCGAAGGCTGCTGACACGGCTGGCCCCGCGCGGCATCGGTGGCACGTTGACGACTACCACCTACGCCACCATCGCTGCGTTGCAAGTCCTCGCGCTCTTCGCGCTGTGGTCGCCCAGCGGGACGATCTGGTGGCGGGCGCACGGGGCGGCGCTGGCGGTGCTGGTCGTGCTGTACGCGACATCCTGGGCGCTGCTGGGCAAGTCCATGATGGATGCCGGATTGGCGCTGCAGACCGGCAGCCTCGGTTGGATCGCCTTACTACGTGGTCGGCAAGCGGTCTACCCGGCGATGCCGCAGACCGGGCTGTTCCGGCTGACCCGCCAGCCGATCTACGTCTCGTTCGCCCTGACGCTTTGGACGGTCCCCACCTGGACCCCGGATCAGCTGGTCATCGCCGTCGTATTCACGGCATACTGCCTGTTCGGGCCGCTATTCAAGGAGGCACGGTACCGGCGGATCTATGGTCCAGCCTTCGACGGCTACGCCCGGGGCGTTCCGTATTGGCTGCCCCGTCCGGGGCTTCGGGCACCAAGGCAGCGGTGAAAAGATCGCCCCACAGATTCAACGGCCGAGCAGGCGATTTCTCTGCTCGCCGAACTCGTCATCGGAAATGAGGCCCTCGTCACGCAGTCGCGCGAACTCGCGTATCTCCGCCGCGATTCCCGTCACGACAGTGCGCGGCTCGCTCCGCGACTCTGCGTCTTCAGCGATGGTCGGCTTATCTCCCCCGGGAGCCTTCGTAACCTCCCCGGCCACGGCCTGGAGCCTGGCTGGAGCCGCCTTGCCAGGCGCCCGGCCACGCCCGCCGAGAGTATCGCTTACCGCGCGCCCGGCCGCATTCGCCAGCGTCATGTTGCTGAAAGCGCTTTCCATACTGCCTGCCAGCGCTTGCTGGTCGACGCCGATGCTGGTGGCCGGCAGCGCGAGCGCGATCGGGCGCAGCAACGGCGTCCCGGCCATCCAGGTCGGCGGCACTGACAGCGCACCCATCGTGTCGGCCTCGCCCAAAGCCGCTGATACCGTCCCCGAGGATGCTGCCGCAAGTGGTGTCGGGGACACTCCCTCCACCCCCGGCAACCCCGTATCTGCCCAGCTCTCGACGATTTGATCCGTGTGCACACCAGTTTGAGCACCGAGCATGTCGAGGGGAAGAGATATTACCGCCAGTGGGGAGATCGGGGCATCGACAGCGTAGGCAATGAAGTCGGCCCCGTATTCGAACAAGTTCAGGGGTGAAAGCGGTCCGATCACGTTCGAGGTCGCAAAGTTGGCCAGCGCGTTGGGCACCGCGGAGAATGCCGCTTCGAGTTGCGACAGCATGCTCTGCGCGGTGCCGGCGGAAGTTCCACTGGCTTGGCCGACTGCGGCTGCTTGGCTGGCCACGCCTTCCGGGTTGGTGGTCTGCGTCGGTGAACTGAACGGCGTGATCTGGGTGGCCGATGCTGCCGAAGCGGCGTAGTCGTACATCGCCTCAGCATCCTGGGCCCACATCTCCCCGTACTGGACCTCGGTGGCTGCGATGGCAGGGGTGTTCTGCCCCAACAGATTTGTGGCCACGAGCGACATCAGCTGGCTGCGGTTGGCCGCAACAACCTCCGGTGGCACCGTCGCTGCAAATGCCGTCTCGTAGGCGGCGGCGGCCGCTATGGCCTGGTTAGCCGTCTGCTCGGCTTGCGCGGCGGTATTGCTCATCCACGCCACGTGGGAGGCGGCGGCAGCTGTCATCGTCGCCGATGAAGGGCCCAACCACGGTCCCGTGGTGAGTCCCGCGACCACCGATTGATAAGAGCTGGCCACCGAATGCAATTCTGTGGAGAGTTCTTCCCAGGCCTCCGCAGCGGTGAGCATCGGTCCCGACCCTGGGCCGGCATAGAGTCGACCGGAGTTGATCTCCGGCGGTAGCATCGCGAAATCCATTACAGGTCATGCCTACCCGAACGCCGCCACATGGCCGACGGTTATGCCCTGGCCCATTTTCCAGGTCAGGCCAGTGTCCAGTGACAACAAGACTCTGTTGCGCCCCAACGAATCTCCCCTTAGCTCAAATTGACATGCGACTGAAAGCTCTTGGTTCCTCTCTGAAAAGAACCGACTTTCCAGGTGCGGTGACCGGGTGCGTGGTGCGAGTGCAGCCATCTCGGGCCGATCGGGAACCGCCGAACGGGTTGTGTATTCACGCGAGAAGCCTGGCGCTCACCTCTTGGTCCTCGTGCGGGCATTCGTCATCGCCGAGTGACTGTCCGGGGGGCTGTCCCTTTTGCAGGGTGGCTAGCAGTTCTCGGTACGGGCCGACGAGGTAAACGGTGTCGCCGGCGCTGAGCCGCGCGTCGCGGCGCGGGTGCAGCTGGACCGCGGCGTCCTCTCTAGTGATCGCGATGACACGAGTCTGCGTTGACAGTTCGAACATCTGCAGTCCGTCTAGTTCGCTGCCGGGTTCCACATGCATTCTGCCGATCAAGAACGGACGGGTTCCGACCGAAAATGTCCCCAGCACCTGCAGGCCCAAAGCGGCACCGATGAACCACGGTGCTGCCAGTTGAACCGTAGAACGGACGTTTTCGAAGCCGAACCGCCGCGCTACCTCGGAGCCGAGTTCGTGGTCGTAGACCCGCAGCACAAGCGGAACCCGAGTCCACCGCTTGGTGGCGGGCCCCACCTCGTGGCCCAACATCTCGCGAAGCACGATTCCAGCCTCGATGTTGACCATGTCATCGCGGGTCAGCACGGCTATCGCGCGAGCACGGTCGGCGCGGGCCGCTTTCAGCGTCGCACTTAAGGTGGCGTCCCCGAAGATCACTGGTACGTCAAGTTCCTTCGCCGTCGACAAGAAGCGGTTGTGCTCGTCGCGCTCGATCACCGCTACGTCATATCCGGCTGCGGTCAGATCGCTGACGACGCGGATGCCGAGCGCGCTCAGCCCGACGACGACCACGTGGTTGCGCAGATGGCGCGCCCGTGGGAGTCCGGTCGACCATATAAACCGACGCGACAGGAGCACGTCGGCGACAAAGGCCACAAGCAGAGCTGTCGTTGTCACGCCCGTCAACATCAACAAGGTGGCATACAGCCGCAGCCAGGTGGGCTGCTTGGCAAAGCTGAAGTCGCCGTAACCCGTCGTTGTGATCGTTTCGTTGGTGAAGTAGAAAGCATCCACCCATGACATCCCGGGGTGTCTGTAAGCCAAGTGCAACAACGTCGTTGAGCCAATTATTAAGACCCCCAAGGCGGCTATCACGGGATAGAACGCGGGATTGACTTCCGCGGGCAGGGTGCGCGCCGCGTCGAGTGCTCGGCGCAGTCGAGGCTGGCGTGACCGCGTTCTATCCTGACGCGGAACCTTGATGCCGCAGTCGGTTAACTCGTCGGTAGTGCCGATCATCGCCGTCCAATCGCCGGCGTGTACACCCTGATCCCGTCCCGGGCATGCGATCACCTCGCCGGGAGTCGAGGTGTTCTGGCCGTGAACGATCGCGACCGGAGCGAGGTCGCGATAGATTTCGCGCAGCGTCGCGTCACGCGGTGCCTCGGCGCCAAACACAACGAAATCGATCCCGGCTGCCTCGAAGGGGTGGGTGGTGCGGGCCAGACACGCTTCGACCACCGCTGACGCCGCAAGGGCCGCGACGTCGAAGATCGCGCTTGGCCCCTCGTCGTCCGCCACCGCTTCCCGCAGCACCTCATTGGCCAGTCGCGCTACGACGCGTATGCCCGGGTTTGCTTTCCGTGCTAGCAAGGCAATTTCGAGATTCGTTGCGTCGTCATCTCCGGCGCAGACGACGGCCACCGCTTCGCTGACGCCGGCTCCGGCGAGTTCGGTTCTGACCCGGGTACCGGCGCGTTCCGATCCCAGGATCCTGGCAACGCTCGCGCCCGCTGTTTCCAATTCCTCGATGATCGCCGTCGCCAGCGCGTCGTCACCGCTTACGATGATGTGCTGGTCCATCAGATTCGACCCGTCGGTGGAACATTGAACTGTATTGCTTACTGTGGGGGTCTTGCGACGCCCGTTCAAGTCGGAAGCAACCGATCTGATTGCAACATGGTTTTATGTCCGGCATAACCACTCACTTTGCTGACAGTGATGTTCACTGGCTGCTCCGACACTCGGAGACGTTCGCAATACTAACAGCAGAGTCGCGCGCGCCGCGAAATCCGGATGCGAACCGTCCGTCAGAGAAGCTATCGGAGAAGAAGAAATTCGTCAGTGCCGCAACAAAATTCGAGTTCCAGACTTGTGCCGGCTGAAGCCTCTGTTAACTCGCCCTCTGCTACTGAATCAAGTTTGTTTACACCATGTCAAGCCACCTGATAATCAGAACCACTGCTGCACAACAGGATCACGAACTGTGATGGTTGTCACGATCACGTCATGCCGCTTGAGTATTTAAAGGCTCTGTTATGCAGCAGGTTTCAAACTATGACCGTCGTCACTCGACTGGGCCAAGAATCAGATTCTTTGTTACGAGTAGATCAACCCAAGTTGGGAATATCCTGGAAGAGCCTGGAAAGTTGCTGAAAAAATCGGCACTTCGACGTCTGGTGGGCAGATGAAGCGCACGCAGGCAGTAGGGTCTAGTGGAGCGCCACGCGCCGAACTCCGCATCCCGGGTGAAGGAATAATCCGTCTTGACAACAACTTTGGCTAATGAACAACGGGCACGGTCGTCCTTTTCGGATGTGTGTAAGCGTGGCTTCCTCGGGAAGCCATTGGTCACCGACCAGCTCCAGCACGAGCGACTCTCAAATCCTGTTGCGCTCGGCGTGCTTTCACCGGACGCGATCTCCTCGACCGCCTACGGATCTGAACAGATCATGATCGAGCTGCTGCCGGCGGCCGGGATGGCCGCCTTCGCGTTGTTGCTTCCGATTACCGGCGTCATCTTGTTGATCCTCGTGCTGGTTGCCGCCTCGTATCGTCAGGTTGTCATGATCTATACGCGGTCCGGTGGATCGTATGTGGTTGCGCGTGAGAATTTTGGTCCTCGAGTGGCGCAGGTCGCCGCGGCAGCGCTGCTGATCGACTACGTGGTCACTGTCGCCGTGCAATGCGCGGCCGGGACGGTGGCGGTGGTCTCGGCGTTACCCGCCCTGGGCCCCTACAGCCTGGAAATCACGGTGGGCGTGGTTTTGCTGATGTGTTTTGCGAACCTGCGTGGACTGCGTGAGGCCGGAGTGCCTTTTGCGTTCCCGACTTACGCATTCGTGGCTATGGTCTCGCTGACAATTGTCGTCGGCGTTGTTCGCGAGTTTATTGGGGGTTTGCCGGTATACGACGCCGAACACATCGACGGGGCAGTGTCGGTCCATCAGGGCAGCGGCCTGATCATGGGTGCGACGGTCCTGATTGTGCTGCGCGCGTTCGCCAACGGTGGCTCCTCGCTGACCGGGGTAGAGGCGATCTCGAACACGGTAAACAGTCTCCGTAAGCCCGAAGGAATCAATGCCCGTCGGGTGATGACAGTAATGGCCTGCATACTGGCGTTCTTGCTGGCGGGTGTGGCTTGGCTGGCGCACGTCACCCACGCCGTGCCGTACGTCGACGGATATCCGTCGATGTTGTCCGAGATTGCCCGGGCGGTCTTCGGCCACGGAATGATCGGCAACGTCCTGTACATCCTGGTGCAGGCGTCGACAGCGGCGATCCTCTACACGGGGGGCAACACCAGCTTCAACGGCTTCCCCGCGTTGGCCAGTTTCGTTGCCGAGGATCAGTTTCTGCCACGTCCGCTGAGGAAACGCGGCCACCGGTTGGTGTTCTCCAACGGCATCATCACCTTGACCGCGCTGGCATTGGCACTGCTTATCATCAC
Source organism: uncultured Actinomycetota bacterium (assembly GCA_963762625.1). Taxonomy (GTDB): domain Bacteria; phylum Actinomycetota; class Actinomycetes; order Mycobacteriales; family Mycobacteriaceae; genus Mycobacterium. The sequence continues at coordinate 175,794 of CAVXLB010000003.1, read as the reverse complement.
CGGAGGCTCGGTCGATGCGCTGGTGCCGTTTTACGCGATCGGTGTGTTCACCGGGTTCTCGATGGCCGGCTACGGCATGACCAAGCACTATCTGACCAACCGCGCGCCGGGCTGGCGACCCAAGGTGGCGGTCAACTTGTCAGCGGGGATTTTATCGACGGTCGTGGTGGCGATCTTCGCGGTGGCCAAGTTCACCGAAGGCGCCTGGCTGATCGTCATTGTATTTCCGTTGCTGGTTTTCGCTTTGATGCGACTCAACAAGCAATACCGTGCTGAGGCCTCCGTGCTGGAGACGTCGCGCACCGACCCCCCCGACCTGGCCCGCTACACGCGGCATCGAGTCTTTGTGTTGGTAGATGCCGTCGATCTCGCCGAGATCGAGGCACTGCGCTACGGCAACGGGCTGCATGCCGACGAGCTCACCGCGGTGCACTTTGGACTGGACGGGGTTCGCGCTGACCTCTTGCAGCAGCGCTGGCATCGCTTCGAACACCAAACCCCGCTACGGGTGATCGACTGCATGGATCGCAACCTGATTCGGGCCGCACACGATTTGGTTTACCAGGTACTGAAAGACCATCCAGACACCATGGTGACGGTGCTTTTGCCGCGGCGAACATATTCGCCGCTCGTAGGCCGGCTGCTTCATGACCGCACCGCGGACAAGATCGCCCGTGCCGTCAGCCGCATCCCGGGCGCCGCCGCGCAAATCGTGCCCTACGACATCGGATCGCGGATCGCTGAGGCCGCCCGCGCGGGATGAAGGTTTTTAGCCTGTTCAACGGGTGTGCATCACGGCACGAGGTGCCGAAACGGCAACGGCACCAAGTCAAACGGTCGATCCGACACGCCAGGTCGTGGAATAGCGATCGTGGAATAGCTCCAGAAAGTGATGCGTTGTGACGACACCGATCGGCGGGATACCGCCGTCCTTTGCGGACAGATGTAAGCGAATCTTCCTCGGAAAGCCGCTGACCACCGATCAGTTGGATTCGGAAAGATTATCGAATCCAGTTGCACTCGGCGCGCTTTCGCCGGATGCGATCTCGTCGACCGCCTATGGTCCTGAGCAGATCATGATCGAGCTGCTGCCGGCGGCGGGGATGGCCGCGTTCGCCTTGCTGCTTCCGATTACCGGCGTCATCCTGCTGATTCTCGTGCTGGTGACGGCGTCATACCGGCGAGTTGTCATGGTCTACACAAGGTCCGGCGGCTCCTATACGGTCGCGCGCGAAAACTTTGGTCCTCGGGCGGCGCAGGTCGCCGCCGCAGCGCTGCTGATCGACTACGTGGTCACTGTGGCGGTGCAGCCCGCGGCCGCGACCGTCGCGCTGGTCTCGGCGATCCCCGCACTGCGTCCCTACCACCTGGAAATCACCCTGGCTGCAGTGATCCTCATATGTCTCGCTAACCTGCGAGGTCTACGGCGGTCGGGCCGGGCATTTGCGATCACGACCTATGCCTTCGTTACCATGCTCACGCTGACGATCCTGACCGGTTTTGTTCGCGAAGTCTTCTGGGGCTTGCCGAAATACGATGCAGAACACATCGTCGGGGCAGTACCAGTCCATCAGGGCAGCGGACTGGTGATGGGTGCGACGGTCCTGATCGTGTTGCGCGCGTTCGCCAACGGCGGCACCTCGCTCACCGGCATCGAGGCGGTTTCTAATACCATCAACGTCTTTAGGAAGCCCCAAGCCATCAATGCCCGTCTCGTCCTCACGCTGATGGCGGCTATCCTCGGATTCTTGCTGGCGGGCGTGGCTTGGCTGGCGCACGTCACGCACGCCGTACCCTATCTCGATGAATACCCGTCGATGCTGTCCGAGATTGCTCGGGCCGTCTTCGGCCAGGGGGTGATCGGGAACATCCTGTACCTTTTGCTGCAGGCGGCGACTGCGGCGATCCTGTTCACGGGTTGTAACACCAGCTTCAATGGCTTCCCCTCGTTGGCTAGTTTCGTTGCCGAGGACCGCTTCCTGCCGCGTCCGCTGACAAAACGCGGCCACCGTCTGGTGTTCTCCAATGGCATCCTGACTCTCACCGCGCTGGCTGTGGTGCTGCTAGTCATCACTAAAGGTTCCGTGAATGCGCTGGTGCCGTTTTTCGCGATCGGTGTGTTCACCGGATTCGCGATCGCCGGCTACGGGATGGCCAAGCACTATCTGACTGGGCGTGGGCCACGCTGGCGATGGAAGGTGGCGGTCAACTTGTCGGCGGGCATCTCGTCGACGATCGTGGTGGGAATCTTCGTGGTGGCCAAGTTCACTGAAGGCGCATGGCTCATCGTCGTCATCTTCCCGGTGCTGGTGTTTGCTTTGACGCGGCTCAACCGGCAATACCGTGCTGAGGCTTCCGTTCTGGAGATGTCGCACACCGAAAGCCCCGAGCTGGCCAAGCATCCGCGACTGCAGGTGCTGGTGTTCGTGGATACGGTTGACTTGGCAGAGATCGAGGCACTGCGCTACGGCAACGGGCTACATGCCGACCAAGTCACTGCGGTGCACTTCGTGGTCGAACCCGATCACGCCGAAGAGCTCAAGGAGCGCTGGGACCGCTTCGAACACGAAACCCCGCTGCGGGTGGTTGACTGCCCGGATCGCCACCTGGTTCGGGCATCACACGATTTGGTCTCGCAGGTCATCAACGACCATCCAGAAACCAAGGTGACGGTGCTACTGCCGCGTCGAACATATTCGGCGCTATTGGGCCGGCTACTGCACGACCGCACCGCGGACAAGATGGCCCGCGCCGTCAGCCGCGTACGGGGTGCGACCGCGATCATCATGCCCTACGACATAGAGTCGCGGATCGCACGCGCGGCCCCCCCACGACTCGAGCGCCGGGGCGCGAAAGATTTCGGCAGTGTGGAGCAACCGATGTCTAGCTTCGTGGGCGACTGACGTTCTGGTTACCCCGCGGCGGGTGGTCGTGCCACGAAGGTGGGGCGGAAACCGTACTGGGGTATTGCACGGTCGAGGCCCTGGCCGCCCATCGCGGCGCGCAGTGGGATTCCGGGCAGGCCTGCTGCCACCGCCTGAGGGCTCGCCGTGGGCGTAGCTCCCAACGCTGAAGACAGCGGACTGGTCAGTGGCATGGGGGCGGTCCAGCTTGGTGGTACCGATAGCGATCCGATGATCGAAGACCGGCCCAACCCGGCGGACACGGAGTTGCCCATCGCTCCGACGTCGCCTAGTGGGGCGGCCGCCACGTTAGCCGCTCCGTTGGCGAGGTCCTCGGCGGCGTTGCCGGCGGAGTTTCCACTTAGCGTCATGAAATCGGTTGCATTGCCCAGGAAGCGAGCCGGCATGTAGAAGCCCGACGCAAAGATGCTGTTCAGGACGTTGGAATTCAAGAACTGGCCGAGGGCCGAACCGTCGGTCCCGGAGAGCAAATTGACTAGTCCCGAGAGGCCGCTGGCCGACTGGCCTGACGATGGCGAGAAGATGTCGAGGCCCAGATTGTCGAGAATGCCGTCCAGCCCTGCTGCCGACGCGGCCGGATTCGCGAATCCGTGCAGCGCTTCTGGCACTGACGCGACCAGTTGCGCCAGCGTGCTCTGCCCAGTGCCGGCTGGGGTGGCGGCGGCTTCGTTTACCACCGCGGAATGGGCCGTCAGCGCGCTGGGGCTAGTGGCCTGTTGGGGCTGCGTGAACGGGCCGAGCTCGGTGGCTAGTGCCGAGGATGCCGCGTAGCCGTACATGGCGCCGGCGTCTTGAGCCCACATCTCGGCGTACTGGGCTTCGGTGGCCGCGATCGCGGGAGTGTTTTGCCCCAGGACGTTGGTGGCGATCAGCGCCAGCAGTTGGGCGCGGTTGGCCGCGATCACCGGCGGCGGCACGGTTGCGGCGAAGGCCGCCTCATATGCCGCCACGGCGGTTTCGGCCTGTGCGGCGGTTTGTTCGGCCAACACCGCGGTGGTGTCGACCCATGCGACATAGGGTGCGGCCGAGGCCGCCATCGCCGCCGACGCCGGACCATGCCATTGTTGGGTGGTCAACTCTGAAAGCTGCGCGGCGTAGGACAGTGCGGTGGAACGTAATTCGGCGGCCAGTCCCTTCCACGCCGACGCCGCGGCCAGCATCGGACCCGAGCCCGCTCCGGAATACATCCGCCCGGAGTTGACTTCCGGTGGAAGCACAGCGAAGTCGAGCGCTGCGGTCATCGTTAGCCTCCTCCGTTTGGCCTAGCCGGGAATGTGTTTGGTGACCGCGCTATCCGGCCGCGGCGCTATCCGGCCGCGGGCGGGTGGGCAACGAAGGTGGGGCGGAATCCGTATTGAGGCACGCCCCGGCCCGCGGCTTGGGCACCCATATTGCCGCCCAGCGGCACCCCGGGCATGCCTGCCGCCACCGCGGGCGGAGGGGCCACCATCGGTGTGGCGCCCAGTGTCGAGGGCAGTGGGACTGCCGGCGCAGCACCGGTCCAGCTCGGCGGCACCGACAAGGGTCCGATGAGGGCTCCTTGGCCCAGGCCTGCCGACACCGAGTTGCCCAGCCCACCGATGCTGCCCAGCGCTCCTTGCGCGGCGTCGGCCGCCCCGCTGGCCGCCCCTTCGACGGCGTCCCCGGTAGCCGCGCTGGCTTGCCCGCCCATACCCATGAAATCGGCCGCGCTGCCCAGGAAGTTGCCCGGCATGTAGAAGCCTGACGAAAAGATGGTGTTCAAGACGTTGGCATTCATGAACTGGCCGAGAGCCGAACCGTCGGTCCCGGACAGCAAATTCAGCAGCCCCGACACCCCGCCGGCCGACGACCCTGATGACGACGAGAATATGTCGAGTCCGCCAAGGATGCCGCCCAGCCCGGACCCCGACGCGGCCGGTGTGACCAGCCCCTGCAGAGCACTCGGCACCGCCGACATCAGCTGTGAAAGCGTGCTCTGCGCGCTGCCGGCCGACGTCGCAACGCCCTGCGTGACCGCCTCGGACTGGGCCGTCTGCGCAGCGGCGCTGGTGATCTGCTGAGGCCCGGTGAACTGGCTCAGATCGGTGGCGACTGCCGAGGATGTGGCGTAGCTGTACATCGCGGTGGTGTCTTGGGCCCACATTTCGGCGTACTGGGCTTCGGTGGCCGCGATCGCAGACGTGTTTTGACCCAGGACGTTGTTGGTGACCAGCGACGTCAGCTGAGTCCGGTTGGCCGCGATCTCCGTCGGCGGCACCGTTGCCGCGAAGGCGGCTTCGTAGGCCGTCGCGGCGGCCTGGGCCTGTGCAGCCGTCTGCTCAGCCTGCCCCGCGGTGCTGTTCATCCACGCCACGTAGGGCATAGCCGCAGATGCCATCGCAGCCGATGCCGGACCATGCCATTCTTCGTCGGTCAATGCCGAAAGCACCGAGCCATAGGACAGCGCGACCGAACGTAATTCGGCCGCTAATCCATTCCAGGCCGATGCCGCGGCGACCATCGGGGCCGAGCCCGGTCCGACGTACATCCGAGCCGAGTTAATTTCTGGCGGAAGTGTTGCGAAATCGATCATCGTCCGTCCTTCATGGGATGACATGCTCATCGCCATCGGACGGTCGCCGGAGCGAATGCGGTTGCATGTACAGGCCACGAACCGCCATCTGCTCTCGGCCATCCACCCATTCCGCGAGGCGATGCGCCGCCGGACAATGTATGCCCGGCACGACTGGCAGGTCTTCGGACTCTCAGGTGCACACCGTGTTCCGGTGTACCTACTGGCCGTCGCTTCCCGGTCTCAGCTCCTAGCTGCTGCTACCAGTGCAAATGACGGCGGCCGTACCTGAATACCGTTGCGGGTCAGTCCCGGTTTCTCACCGGGTTCCCTCTCGCGGGGCACCCGAAGAGCGATGCACCACTCGATGCTGGCATCAACCAGCAGACCAGTTGCCTGACTTAAATTACACGGCCAAGGAAAAATTTACAAAAACGTAATTGTGTGAGCCAGCGCACTTAACATATCGGCGCCTTGTGGTCAAGGCGACCGACCTGGGATCTCGCGCACAATCCAGCGTGGCAACACCGAACAGACTTGCAGCCGTGCCTTCAGGGGAGGACGCGCGGGCAGGGACGTTAACCGGTCAGCGTCGCCCGGATGCACACGGTGACATAGGGCATCGCCAACCCGGTCGAATTCGCCAGCGCCGGATGAGTGGCCAGCAACTCACGCACCTGGTCGAGTGTTCTCGTTCGGACCTCTGTTGGTGAGGTAATGCAGTAACTGCGGGAGGCCACCAGGTCGATCAATGCTTGCGGCGTAAGGTAGTTCGTCCACTCGATCTGATGGCGTTGCGGCTCGTTAAACGGTGCGGGCAGCGTCACGTCGAAACTGCCGTGATCGCCATCGCTACCGATGATCTGACCCAACTCGCGCACCCATCCGAGCCGCTCGTCGCGGGTGTTCCACACCAGGCCCAACCGCCCGCCCGGCCGCAACACGCGGGCGATCTCAGGAATCGCCCGCTCCGGATCCACCCAATGCCACGCCTGGGCGACCAGCACCGCGTCGACGCTGTTGTCCTCCAACGGAATGTCTTCCGCTGTGCCCAGCAGCGCAGGCGTCTCCGGCAGCGAGGCACGCAGGCGTTCCAGCATGTCGGGAATCGGGTCGACGGCCACCACGTCAAGGCCGCGTTCGACCAGTCGGGTGGTCAGCTTGCCAGTGCCCGCACCCAAGTCCAGCACCTTTTGGGCAGCGGCTGGCAACAGCCAGTCAATTGCCTCCGGCGGATACGACGGTCGGCCTCGTTCGTAGGCCGCAGCCGCCGAACCAAACGAGAGGGAGCGGTCGTTCCGGGAGCGGGTCACCTCGGACACCTGAGGCGCGCGCCTTCCCCCTCGGCCAATTCAAGGGTGCTGCGGATCAATTCAGCGACGGCCTCGGTTTCCACCAGGAAGCCGTCGTGCCCGCAGATGGAATCGACGACCTGCAGCCCGGTGCAACCCGGCAGCAGCTCGGCCAGCTCCTCCTGCAATCGCAGTGGGTAAAGCCGGTCGCTGGTGATGCCGCCGACCACGACCGGAACCCGGCAGCCGCGCAACGCTTTACGGACCCCGCCGCGGCCGCGTCCGACGTCGTGGCTACTGAGCGTCTCGGTCAAAACCACATAGCTGCCGGCGTCAAAACGGGCCAAGATCTTGTCCCCCTGGTGTTCCAGGTAACTTTGCACCGCGTAGCGGCCGCCATTCGCTGGGTCTTCTTTGCCTTGGCCGTCGTTGGCGAACCGGGTGTCGAGCTCAACCTCGCCGCGGTAGGTCAAATGGGCGAAGCGGCGTGCGATGGTCAGCCCGGCATCCGGTGTGCGCCCGGTGTCGTGGTAATCGCCGCCCTGCCAATTCGGGTCCGCTTTGATGGCCGCGATCTGGTTGGTTTGCGTGCCGATCTGATCGGCGGTGGCGCGCGCACCGACCGCCAGCAACAATCCGGCCCGGACCTGGTCGGGGTGGCCGACCATCCACTCCAAAGCCCGCGCGCCGCCCATGGATCCGCCGACGACCGCCGCAACCTCGGTGATGCCCAGAGCAGCCAGCGCGGCGACGTCGGCCTCTACCTGGTCTCGCACGGTAATCAGCGGAAACCGGGAGCCCCATGGCTTTCCGTCGCGGGCCAGCGAGCTGGGCCCGGTCGAGCCGCGGCAACCGCCCAGCACATTCGTGGCAACCGCGCACCACCGGTTGGTGTCGATCGGCGCCCCCGGGCCGGCCACCCCGTCCCACCAACCGGACGTGGGATGCCCGGGTCCCTCAGGCCCGGTGATGTGCGAATCACCGGTGAGTGCGTGCAGTACCACCACCACGTTGTCCCGCTCGGGCGACAGCTCGCCCCAACGCTGAACGGCGATACAGACGTCGTCGATGACCGCGCCGCTTTCGGTCGTCAGCGAGCCGATGTCGACAAAGCCGACTTCGCCTTCCGCAGGCAGCGTTTGGGTAGGAACGTCGGAGATCGTCATGTCATAAGTCCACTGTCATGTCAGTAGTCCTCAGAAGGCCGCCACAGCCTGCGGGTCGCTGCTGCTCTTGCGGGCGGCGGCGAAACCGAGTTCCAAATCGGCCAGGATGTCGTCGATGCCCTCGATGCCGACGGCCAACCGCACCAGCCCCGGGCTGACTCCGGTGGCGAGTTGCTCCTCGGGGCTCAGCTGAGCGTGAGTGGTCGATGCCGGGTGAATCACCAGGGAGCGCACGTCACCGATGTTCGCGACGTGACTGTGCAGTTGGAGCGCGTTCACAAACGCCTTGCCGGCATCGATCCCGCCCGCCAATTCGAACGCCAGGACGGCCCCGGTCCCCTTGGGCGCGAGCTTCTTTGCCCGCTCGTGCCAGGGTGAGCTGGGCAGCCCCGCGTAGTTGACCGACAGCACGCCTTCATGGCCGGCCAGAAACTCGGCGACCCGCTGCGCATTGGCGACGTGCCGCTCGATGCGCAGACTCAGCGTCTCCAGACCTTGTGCCACCAGGAACGCGTTGAACGGCGAAGCCGCCGAACCCAAGTCGCGCAACAGTTGGACACGAGCCTTGAGTGCAAACGCCGGCGGTCCCAGCTCGGCATACACCACGCCGTGGTAACTGGGGTCCGGTGTGGTGAACCCGGGGAAGCGGCCTGACGTCCAGTCAAAAGTGCCGCCGTCGACGATCACTCCGGCGATCGCGGCGCCGTGCCCGCCCAGGTATTTGGTGGCCGAGTGCACCACGATGTCGGCACCCTGCGTGAATGGCTGGATCAGGTATGGCGTGGCGATGGTGTTGTCGACGATCAGAGGTACGCCGTTGGCGTGGGCGACCCCGGAGACCCCGGGAGTGTCCAGTACGTCGATCTGCGGGTTGGAAATGGTCTCGGCGAAGAACGCCTTGGTATTGGGCCGCACCGCAGCCTGCCACGAATCCAGATCATCGGGATCCTCGACGAAGCTGACCTCGATGCCGAGCTTGGGCAGCGAATAGTGGAACAAGTTATAGGTGCCCCCGTAGAGCCGCGGGCTGGAGACGATGTGATCGCCGGCGGCCGCGAGATTCAGGATGGCGAATGTCTCCGCCGCTTGCCCGGAGCTCAGGAACAGCGCCGCCACGCCGCCCTCGAGCGCGGCGATGCGCTGTTCGACGACATCGGTGGTCGGGTTGCCGATCCGGGTGTAGATGTTCCCCGGGACCTCGAGTCCGAAGAGTGCGGCGGCATGTGTGGTGTCGTTGAAGGTGTAGGACGTGGTTTGGTAGATCGGCAGGGCACGGGCGTTGGTGGCCGGGTCTGGTTGCTGGCCCGCATGAACCTGCTTGGTCTCGAACGACCAGTGTGCGGTCTGATCTGTTTCGGTATCGGAGCTCATGAGCGGTGCTTTCTCCTCGGAGTGTGCGAATAGGGTGTCGGGACGTTCGCAGTCACCGGGACGCCACCACTGCTGACGTCAACCGGCGGCCATCGCTCAGCATCGACACATGATGGGACGCGAGTGGTCGCGGGAGGGGCCTTGGTGGATACGCATCACGTTTCCCTGTCTACTCAGGGGCCCGTCATGGCGGACCCGCGCTTGCCGTGTAGCCGCGTGTGGCTACTCAACCTGGTCATCACCCGGGGCACCCCACCGCGGTTGGAGGGTTGCCGGCCAGCGAGCCGGGGCTTAACGCTGGCGCTCATGACCGATTTCCAGGGTAGCTCATGGCGCTGACTCGATGCCAATGGACAGTCTCGGCTCGCCTTGCCGGGCCGCTGTCAATCCGGCATCTGGCCTGTACAGGCCACTGAAGGCTCCTTGTAGTCTGGCCTGAGGAGCAACGCGCTCGCCCATGCTCCCTCACCACGGCTGGAGGATTCGGACGCGCATGTCCAATGAACCCAAGATCAAGGTCAAAGGTCCGTTAGTAGAGCTCGACGGCGACGAGATGACACGTGTCATCTGGCGGCTCATCAAGGACCTGCTGATCCTGCCGCATCTCGACATCAACCTGGACTATTACGACCTGGGCATCGAGCACCGCGATCGCACCGACGACCAGGTGACGATCGACGCGGCCTATGCCATCAAGAAGCACGGCGTGGGTGTCAAGTGCGCGACCATAACTCCCGACGAGGCCCGCGTGCAAGAATTCAATCTGAAGAAGATGTGGCTGTCACCCAATGGGACGATCCGAAACATTTTGGGCGGCACGATTTTCCGTGAGCCGATCGTGATTTCGAATGTCCCGCGACTAGTTCCGGGCTGGACGAAGCCGATTGTCATTGGGCGGCACGCTTTCGGTGACCAGTACCGGGCGACGAATTTCAAGGTCGACCAGCCGGGAACCGTCACGTTGACTTTCACGCCCGCCGACGGCAGCGAGCCGATGGTGCACGAGATGGTGTCCATCCCTGAGGATGGCGGCGTCGTGATGGGGATGTACAACTTCAAGGACTCCATCCGGGATTTCGCCCGCGCCTCGTTCGCGTACGGGCTGAACGCCAAGTGGCCGGTATACCTGTCGACCAAGAACACCATCCTCAAGGCCTACGACGGCATGTTCAAAGACGAGTTCCAGCGCATCTACGACCAGGAATTCAAGGAGAAGTTCGAAGCCGAAGGTCTGACGTACGAACATCGACTGATCGACGACATGGTCGCGGCCTGCCTCAAGTGGGAGGGCGGCTACGTGTGGGCCTGCAAAAACTATGACGGTGACGTCCAGTCGGACACCGTCGCACAGGGCTACGGCTCACTGGGACTGATGACCTCGGTGCTGATGACAGCCGACGGCAAGACGGTCGAGGCCGAAGCCGCACACGGCACCGTCACCCGCCACTACCGGCAGTATCAGGCCGGCAAGCCGACCTCGACCAACCCGATCGCCTCGATCTTCGCCTGGACGCGCGGGCTGCAGCACCGCGGCAAGCTGGACGGCACGCCGGCAGTCATCGAATTCGCCCAGCGGCTGGAAGCGGTCGTCATCGCAACGGTCGAGAGCGGGAAGATGACCAAGGACCTCGCCATCCTCATCGGTCCTGACCAGAAGTGGCAGCAAAGCGAGGAATTTTTGAATTCGATCGCCGACAAGCTGAAGACGGCGCTCGGTTAACTCGCTGGTGGGTTGACAGCCCGCGGCTGCCGGCTGTACTGGTCCAGGAACTCGACGATGGCCTCGGTGACCCGCCCGGGTGCTTCGAACATCGGGACGTGGCCCACACCGTCGAGCGTGGTGACTCTGGTTCCGGCGGGCAGGAAGTCGGTGAAGTGCCGGCTGAACCTGCGCGGGGGGACCACGCGATCCTTCTCGCAGAGCACCAGATGGGCGGGCACGGCGGTCTGTGCCAACTCCTGCAGGCCCGGCATCAACAAGGCTTTGACCAGCAGTTGGAAGTAGGCCGGACAGTGCGCGGCGTCGTCGACGATGCCGCTCAGTGCGCGCTTGTTGATCCCGGTCGGCGATCCGCTCAGCGGCAGGGTGGCCAACCGGCGGCTGAACGGCAGCCGCAGCGTCCGTTGGCCGAGTAGGCGGGTTAATGCCAGGAACGGCATCCCGGAAACGAACTTGGCGATCACCTCGAACTTGACCGGGCTCCATCGCGTCCAACCGCCGGCCGGCGCGACTCCGGTGACGCTGCGCGCGCGCCCGCGCCTCTCGAGTTCGAAGGCGACCCACCCGCCCAGCGAGTTGCCGACAATGTGGGCGGTGTCCCAGCCCAGGTCGTCGAGCTGCCGTTCCACGTGGTCGGCCAGCAGCGACGAGCTGAGCAGCCAGGTACCCGCGGACGGCCCGCCGTGGTGGCCGGCCATCGTCGGGGCGAATACCTCGTAGCGGCCGGTGTCGGCCAGCTGGCCGGCCACGACATCCCATACCGTCTGCGACATCAGGAACGGGTGCAGCAGCAGGACCGGCTCTCCGGAACCCAGGTGGATCGGCGCGCGAGACGTCACCTCCCCGACATTAAAGGCGGTACCGCTGGTACCGCAAGCACGGCGCGGCCGGTGTTTGAAGGGCCGCTGGCTCCCCGTGAAAAGATCGGGTCATCATGAGCACCGCAACCGGATCGAGCCGGATTTTCTCCGGCGTGCAGCCCACTTCTGATTCGCTTCACCTCGGCAACGCGCTGGGTGCCATCACCCAGTGGGTCGCGCTGCAAGACGACCACCCGGATGAGTACGAAGCGTTCTTCTGCGTCGTCGACCTGCACGCCATCACTGTCGCCCAGGAACCCGAGACGCTGCGGCACCGCACCCTGGTCACCGCCGCTCAATATCTGGCGCTAGGCATCGATCCGGCTCGCAGCACGGTCTTCGTCCAAAGCCACGTGCCTGCGCACACCCAGCTGGCGTGGGTGCTCGGCTGCTTCACCGGTTTCGGGCAGGCGTCCCGGATGACGCAATTCAAGGACAAGTCGATGAAACAGGGGAGCGACTCCACCACCGTGGGCTTGTTCACCTACCCGGTTTTGCAGGCCGCCGACGTGCTGGCCTACGACACCGATCTGGTACCGGTGGGCGAGGACCAGCGGCAGCACCTCGAGCTGGCGCGCGACATCGCGGAGCGGTTCAACGGCCGCTTCCCGGGCACCTTCGTGGTTCCGGACATGCTCATTCCCAAGGCCACCGCCAAGATCTACGATTTGGGGGACCCGACGTCGAAGATGAGCAAATCGTCGGCCAGCGATGCCGGGTTGATCAACCTTCTCGACGATCCGGCAGTGTCTGCCAAGAAGATTCGCTCTGCGGTCACCGACAGCGAGCGCGAGATCCGTTTTGACACCGAGGCCAAGCCGGGAGTGTCGAACCTGCTGACCATCCAGGCGGCGGTCACCGGGGTCGACATCGACAAGTTGGTCAACGGTTACGCCGGGCGCGGCTACGGCGACCTGAAGAAAGACACCGCCGAGGCAGTTGTCGAATTCGTCAGCCCGATCAAGGCCCGGGTCGACGAGTTGACCGCTGATCTCGCCGAATTGGAGGCCGTGCTGGCGGCTGGGGCCGAGCGCGCAAATAATGTGGCCGCTAAAACGGTCCAGCGGGTCTACGATCGGCTGGGATTCCTTCCGCAACGGGGGTAGCACGTTTCATTATGACCGAGCCGGCCAACCCTGGGATTCTTAGTCGGTTGCGGGCCCGGTTCAAGTGGCTCGACCATGTGATTCGCGCCTATCTGCGTTTCGACGACCGCAACGGCAGCTTCTTCGCGGCCGGCTTGACCTACTACACGATCTTCGCGCTATTTCCTTTGCTGATGGTAGGTTTCGCTGCGGTGGGCTTTGCGCTGTGGCGTCGGCCGGATCTTCTGCACATGATCGATAACCACATCCGGTCAGCGGTGTCGAACGGCCTGGGTCAGCAGCTCGTCGATTTGATGAACTCGGCGATCCGGGCACGGGCCTCCGTCGGCATCATCGGCCTGGCCACCGCGGCATGGGCGGGTCTGGGCTGGATGTCGCACCTGCGGGGAGCGTTGACCGAGATGTGGTGGGAGCAGCCCTACGATTCGCCGGGCTTCCTGCGCAACAAGCTGTCGGATCTCTTGGCGATCCTCTGGACGTTCCTGGTGATCCTGGCGACCCTCGGCCTCAGCGCGCTGGGCCACACCGCGCCGATGGCCGCAGTGCTCAAATGGATTGATATACCCGAATTTTCGGTGTTCGACTGGATCTTTCGGGGTATCTCGATATTTGTGTCGATGCTGGTGTCGTGGTTGCTGTTCACCTGGATGATCGGCAGGCTACCGCGGGAGTCGGTGAGCGTGGTCGACTCCATGAAGGCAGGGCTGATGGCAGCAATTGGCTTTGAGCTCTTCAAGCAGGTTGCGTCGGTCTACCTGCAGGTCGTTCTGCGCAGCCCGGCAGGTGCCACGTTTGGGCCGGTGTTGGGTTTGATGGTGTTCGCATATGTCACCGCCTATCTTGTGCTGTTCTGCACCGCGTGGGCGGCGACGGCATCAGAGGATCCGCACGCCAAGGGCGTCGATCCGCCCGCGCCGGCGATCATCGCCCCGCGGTTACAGCTGGACGAGGGCATCAGCGCGCGCCAGACCCTGGCCGCGGTGGTCGTGGGGGCCGTTGGCGCGCTGGCATTTTCCCGGTTCACCCACTGGCGCCGCTAGCCGAGCGGCGGCCCACCGGGCCCCACCAGCCAGCCGCCGTGGACCATGACGGCAGCCAACTGCAGATCCCCGTCCAGTACAACAAGGTTGGCGTCATAACCGGGATGCAGGCGGCCCACGTGATCGAGCCCCAGAGCCCGGGCCGGCGTCGCCGAGGTCATCTGCACCGCGGCGGCCAGCGCAGCGTCGGAATCCGGGCCGAGTCCGGCCACCGTGCGGAAGAGCCGATCCATCGTCGCGGTGCTGCCGGCGATTGTCGATGTTGCGCGCACCCGCGCAACGCCCGACACGACGTCGATCGGCACTGTGCCGAGCCGAAACGATCCGTCAGCGCAGCCGGCGGCCGCAACAGCGTCGGTCACCACAGCGACCCGGTCCGGCCCGACAGCTTCGATCACCCAGCGCACCACGGCAGGGTGCAGATGCACGCCGTCCGCAATGAGCTCGACGGTCACTCGCGGGTCCTCGAGCAGCGCCAGCGCGGGTCCGGGCTCTCGGTGGTGCAGCGGCGGCATCGCGTTGAACAGATGGGTCCCGACGGTCGCGCCAAGGGCGACGGCATGACAAGCCTGCTCGTAGTTCGCGTCCGTATGCCCAACGGCGACAACAACACCCGCGTCGAGAAAGTGCCGAATCGCCCAATCGCTTCCAGTCAGCTCGGGTGCCAGGGTGACCATCCGGATCGCGCCGCCGCCGGTCGCCAGCACGGCGTCGATCTCGGTTCGGTCAGGATCACGCATCTGTGTGTGGTCGTGCGCCCCGCAGTGTGCCGGGCTCAGCCAAGGCCCCTCCAGATGAATGCCCGCGATAATGCCCTGCCGAGTCTGCTCGGCGAGCGCGCGCACGCCGGAAATCAGCTCACTGGGCCCGACGGTGACCAGACTCGCCAGCGTAGTGGTGGTGCCGTGCTGCAGGTGGAACCCCGCGGCCTCGGCGATACCCTGCTCTCGGGTGTACGAGGCTCCGCCGCCGCCGTGCACATGCATATCGATAAATCCAGGCACCACAATGCAATCGGGAAAATCCGCGTCGGCCGGCCGGGGCGGTGCGCCGGCCCCACAGGCGAGGATTCGACGACCGGAAGTCTGTAGCCAGCCCGGTCGGCAGAGCTGCCCATCGATGACCACCGTGCCCGCGCAGATCAGGGACACGGGTTCTCCGGGGCTGTCTGGGGGCTCGCGGCTGCCCAATGCCCTCCGTTCTCCCAGAAGTCCTGGATCTCCTCGAGCTGGCGGCCTTTGGTCTCCGGCGCATACCGGTAGACGACACCCAAAGCGATCACCGCGAAGAACCCGAATACCGCGAAAGTTCCTGCCCCACCCAGTGAATGCAGCACGCTCAGGAAGGCCGCGGCGACGATTGCGTTGGCTATCAGGTCGGAGGTGAGCATCGTGCTCGACCCCAGTGAACGCAGGCGGGTAGGGAAGCTTTCACCGGCGTAAACCCATACCAGCGAACCGAACCCGAAGCTGAAGCCGATGATGAACAGCAGTACGCCGGCGAACCCCGCGACCGTACCGAAACCCAGGGCGAACACCGCGACCAATAAGAAGTCGGCAGCGATCATCATGGCAATGCCGGACAACAGGATTGGACGCCGGCCCAGCCGGTCAACGAGAACCAGCGCGGCACACACCGCCGCCAAACCGGCCAGCTGGACCAGTGCGGGCAGACCCAGCAGCGCGAAATTACCGGTGAACCCCATGGCCTCGAAAAGCCGCGGGCTGTAGTAGATGATCGCGTTGATGCCAGTGATCTGAATGAGAAACCCGAGGGTGACGACGAATAACGTGGCCCGCAGATACGGCCGTCGCAGCATCTCGGACACGCCGGCGCTGGCGCCGCCTGGGAAATGGGCAGGGCCTTCGCTCAGGGCTCGGGCGATCTCGGCCAGTTCTTCGTCGACCTTGTCCTCCCGTTCCACCCGCAGCAGCGCCCGGCGGGCATCCGCGACGCGGCCCTTCAGCAGATACCACCGGGCGGTGTCGGGCATGCGCAGCAACAATGGCAGCAGCAGCATCGCGGGGATGGTCGCCAGCCCGAGCATCAACCGCCAGTTGTGTGTACCGGCCAGCAGGTAGCCGACCAGGTAACCGAGGATGAGTCCGCTGACCGTCGCGACCTGATAGGCCGTCAGCAACGCCCCGCGTACCGCCGCCGGTGCCGATTCGGCCACGTACACCGGGACGACCACCACGGAAACGCCGATGGTCAGGCCGAGCAGCAGTCGCGCCACCAACAACATCGGCATCGATGCCGCGATCGCACCCAGCAGTGCGAATATCGCGTAGCCGACGACGATCAGGACCATCGACTTCTTGCGCCCGATCGCATTGGCGAGCGCACCGCCCAGTAGCGCACCGCCGATCTGCCCGATCACCACCATCGTCGTCAGCAGCTCTTGTTGCCGCGTGGTCAAGGCGAATTGATCGGTGATGAACAGCAGGGCGCCGGCAATGCTGGACAGGTCGTACCCGTAAATGACGCCGACGCTGGCCGCGGTGAGCCCGATTAGCAGGCCCCGCCGCGATGTCTGCGATAACTTGCCGATAGTCAGCTGGGCCGTACCCGGTTACGCAGCACCTCGATGACGTGCTCGGGGTTCTCGGGGGTGATGCACGGCCTCACCCGACCGCGGCCCACGTGCAGAATCAGCAGGGTCCTTTTGCTTCCGCGGTGGACGTCCAGGGGGAACCAGTAGCGCGGGTCGGCTGCTCCCCAGAAGCGGCCCTTACCGGTGGCCCAGCTCATCGGCCGCGCCTTGATGCCCTGTATGCGGTTGTAGGCGATCCGTTTAGCCGTAGCCAGCGGGAAGTAATACCGCCGGATGGTGATTCCGTCCTCATCGAGCAGGAGGCCGGCGTCCTCGTACAGGGCTTCAGTCACTTGAGGAACGGTGCCACAGCAAAATTAGGTGGTCAACGGTGTTCAACGGTGTTGTGGCCGGCGGTTCATCGATCGCGCGACCATGATCAACCCGAACACCACCAACGTGCCGACGATGGCAACCCCCACCCGCACCGGCAGTGTGTCGGCCGATGGCATGAGCCCCGTCGCGTTGACGCCCGCGGGTTGCCGGTCGGACCCGTCCGGCTTGCTGGTGACGAGCGAGGGGTCGGGTTCAGTCAGCGAGCCGACCTGGGTACCCGCGGCGGTGCCGAAACCGTAGTCCAACAGGTGCGCCGCCTGTTCCCACGGCGCAATCGGCTGGCGGGTACCGTGCATCAGCACCGCCATCAGCCGTCGCCCATTGCGGTTGGCCGCGCCGACGAAGGTCTGCCCGGCGTCGTCGGTGTAACCCGTTTTACCGCCCAGGGCGCCCGGATACTTGTAGAGCAGCTGATTGTCGTTTTCCAGCTGATAGCCGGGGTGGTCGCCATGGCCGGGGAAGTCGAAGGTCCGGGTCGCGACGATATCGGCGAAGGTTGGGTTCTGCCAGGCGTATCGGTAGAACAGGCCGATGTCGTATGCCGAGGTACTCATGCCCGGTCCGTCCAGCCCCGACGGCGTCGCCACCCGGGTGTCCCGGCCGCCGAGCTTGGCAGCCAGCACGTTGATCTTCTCCAGCGCCTGCTGCATACCGCCGAGTTGCATGGCCAGCGCGTGTGCGGCGTCGTTGCCAGAGTGCATCAGCAGCCCGTGCAGGAGCTGGTTCACGGTGTAGGTACCGCCGTCGTCGACGCCGACCTTGGTTCCCTCGGCGGCGGCATCCTCGGAGGTTCCGACGACCGACTTGTTGAGGTTGAAGGCGTTGATCGACGCCATCGCGACCAGCACCTTGATGATGCTGGCCGGACGGTGACGACCGTGTGGATCCTTGGCGGCGATCACTGCGCCGCTGTTCAGGTCCGCCACCAGCCACGCGTCGGCGGAGACGTCGTTCGGCAGCGGCGGCGTGCCCGGTGCGGCGACGATGCCGCAGCTGCCGAGTGCGTCGCCGCCTACCGGCTTCGGGGGCACGACCAACGGTAGCGGCGAGTCACCGGCATGGGGGACCTCCGACGAGTCCACCGCGGGTGGGGTGCTCGCCTGGTACGGGCAATTCGCCGGACCGGCATTGGGTCCGGGACTGGGCTCGGCCACCGCAGCCGGCAGTGCGACCGGAGCAGCGGCCATGAAAATCGCTGCTGCCAGGCATGATGCGGCGCGCAAGAAGGACCGTGAAGTGGACATCGTGTGAGCAGATTAGGCGATCGGTGGCCCGATCGCGAGGAGCCGCGCTGTGACTGATGGGACGGAGGTTACTCAGATAAGCCCTCTCCGGCAGGGACAGAGTCCAACCACTACGCTGGCATGGGGTCTGCGTGACGCCGACCAATTCCGCACCGAGGTTCAAAGGGTTTGCCATTCAAAACGTTCGATCTTGGTCAAAGTGGCGGCGCAACCGCGATGGCGATTCGGGCACTCCTGCTCCGCGATCGCTGGAACATCTGCTCAAACAGGTCGACAAAGCGACCCAGGTTCGACGTTCCGGACTTGACCGGGTGTTGGCAGAGCTCAACCTGCATCGCGACACCACACCGAGTGCCGACCTGCAGTCCGCGCTCGCCTGGCTTTGCAACGCGCTATCGCGGATGGTGAACGACCCGAAGGCCGCGCATTCTCGCGAGGTGCTGGTGGCCGCCGACGCGGTCAAGCGGACCCTTGCCGGTACCTGACTCCGCCGCGAAAGCACACCGGAGACGGGCTACAGCTCGGTGAGCACGCTGCGCAGGATGGATTCGATCGTGTCGAACTCGGCCTGACCGCTGATCAGTGGCGGGGCCAACTGGATGACGGAATCGCCGCGGTCGTCTGTGCGGCAATACAACCCAGCCTCGAACAGCGCCGACGACACGCGGCTCAGCAGCGCTTTGCGTTCCTGGTCGGTGAAGGTTTGCTTGGTGGCCTGGTCCTTCACCAGTTCGACGCCGTAGAAATACCCCTCCCCACGGACGTCGCCGACGATCGGCAGGTCGTACAACTTCTCCAGAGTGGCGCGGAAGCTGGGCGCATTCTGTTTGACGCGGTCGTTGAGGCCCTCGCGTTCGAAGATGTCGAGATTAGCCAGCCCGACAGCGGCCGATACCGGATGCCCGCCGAACGTGTAGCCGTGCCGAAATATCGTGGTGCCGTCGTTGAACGGCTCGAACAGTCGGTCGCTGGCGATCATCGCGCCGATCGGCGAGTAGCCCGACGTCATCCCCTTGGCGCAGGTGATCATGTCGGGCACGTACCCGAAGTCATTGCAGGCGAACATCGAGCCGATCCGGCCGAACGCACAGATCACTTCGTCGGAGACCAAGAGCACGTCGTACTCGTCGCAGATCTCGCGAACCTTTTCGAAATAGCCCGGGGGCGGCGGGATGGAGCCGCCGGCATTCTGTACCGGTTCCAGGAACACCGCGGCGACGGTGTCCGGCCCCTCGAACTCGATCACCTCGGCGATCCGGTCGGCAGCCCACAGTCCAAATGCCTTGGCGTTGTTCTGAAACAGCTCCGGCGCGCGGTAGAAGTTCGTGTTGGGGACCCGGAAGCCGCCCGGCGTCACCGGCTCGAAGGGAGCCTTGAACAACGGCAGCCCGGTGATCGCCAAAGCGCCCTGGGTGGTGCCGTGATAGGCGATCGACCGCGAAATCACCTTGTGTTTACCGGGTTTCCCGGTGAGCTTGAAGTACTGCTTGGCCACTTTCCATGCGGTCTCGACGGCCTCGGTGCCGCCGGTGGTGAAGAACACCCGATTGAGATCGCTCGGGGCGTAGTGCGCGAGGCGCTCGGCCAGCTCGATCGCGGGCGGGGTCGCGTATCCCCACAGCGGGAAGAACTCGAGCGTTCCCGCCTGACGTGCGGCGACCTCGGCGAGTTCGGCCCGCCCATGGCCGACCTGCACTGTGAACAACCCGGACAGGGCGTCCAAGTAGCTCTTGCCGCGGTCGTCGAAGATGTTGACGCCCTCGCCGCGGGCGATGATCGGCGGCGTGATGCCCGGGCCGTGCCGGGCGAAGTGGCCCCACAGGTAGCGATCAGCCTTGGTCGACAGGTTCTCGGTCATCTTGCCCGCGAGCCTAACGCTAGGCTCGGGCCATGACCTCAACGCAGGTCACCGAGTTCGAATCGCTGCGGCCGCATCTCATGGCGGTCGCTTATCGGCTCACGGGAACCGTGGCCGACGCCGAGGACATCGTTCAGGAAGCTTGGCTGCGCTGGGACAGGCAGGACTCGGTGATCACGGACTTGCGAGCCTGGTTGACCACCGTGGTCAGCCGGCTGGGTCTGGACCGGTTGCGGTCGGCGGCGCACCGCAGGGAGACTTACACCGGCAATTGGCTCCCAGAACCGGTGGTCACCGGCTTTGGCGATACCGATCCGCTGGCCGCGGTGGTGGCGCGCGAGGATGCCCGGTTCGTGGCGATGGTGGTGTTGGAAAGGCTCAACCCCGATCAGCGGGTCGCGTTCGTACTGCACGACGGTTTCGCCATGCCTTTCGCGGAAGTGGCCGAGGTGCTGGGTATCAACGAGGCCGCCGCCCGGCAGCTGGCCTCGCGGGCCCGCAGGGCACTCACCGCGGAGCCGGCACCCAACCCCGACCCCACCCATAACGAGATGGTCGGCAAGCTGATGGCCGCCATCGCCACCGGCGACCTGAACGCCGTGGTGGCGCTGCTGCATCCCGACGTGATCCTGACCGGCGATGCCAACGGCAAGGTCTCGACGGCGGTGCACATCATCCGCGGCCCGGACAAGGTGGCTCGGTTCATGCTCGGCCTGGCCCGCCGCTATGGCCCGCTGTTCGTCACCGCGAATCAGCTGGCGTTGATCAACGGTGAACTGGGCGCCTACACAGCCGGTTTCCCGGCTGCAGAAGGGCAGAAGGCGATGTCGCCGCGGATTACCGCGATGACGGTGCGAGACGGAAAGGTTTGCGCGATATGGGATATCGCCAACCCCGACAAGTTCACCGGCTCCCCGCTGCGGGAGCCCACTCGGTAGCCGGAATCAACGCGTGGCGCCGGCCCACGGAACGCGGCAACTGTCACCCGAATTGAAGCCCTGCTCGGTGATACCCAACGCTGTGTTCATCCGCGCCCTCATGTTCTCCACCCCGATCTGGTACGTCAGCTCGATCACTCCGGCGTCGCCGAAGCGGGCCTGCAGGTCAGCGACCTGCCCATCGGTCACCGCGTGCGGATCGGTGGTCATCGCGTCGGCATAGGCGATGGCCGCACGCTCGTCGTCGGTGAAGGCCGCAGATGTCACATAGTCGTCGATCTGCTTGAGCCGCTCCAAATCCAGGCCGTCCAGGCGCTGCAACATCGACGCGAAGTCGACACACCACGAACAACCGATCTTGCGCGCCGTCCAGAACACCGCCAATTCGCGCACGCTGGCCGGCAGGGTTCGCGATGCCAGCCCGATCATGGCTTCGTGGACGGCGCCGGCCGTCATCAGTCGCGGATGATGCGCGGCCACAGCGAACGGTTCCGGCACCTGGCCGTAGCGCCGTTTGGCGACCCGATACATGGTGCGGATCAGCAGGCCGGCCCGATTCGGGGGAAGGGGCGCGATGCGGGTTTTCTGTGTCATACCGGTCAGACGACGTGGGTCGGCGGAGTGTGACGGCTGAACTCGACAGATTGGTAGCATCCAGGCACCACTTCGTTTGCTGAGAGGAGGCTTCCGGTGGACGAGGTGGACGGGGTGGACGGGGTGGCCTTCGGGCGTTATCGGCTGCTCGAGGTGCTCCGATCCGGCAGCACCGGCACGGTTTACAGGGCCCACGACACGATGATGAGCCGCGACGTGACCATCAAGGTGCTCCCACCGGAGTTGGCCGCCGAGCCGGGCTGTCAGGAGCGGTTCCGACGCGAGGTCTCCATCGCGGTGCAGCTCAACGATCCGAACATCATCCCGATGTATGAGGCCGGCGAGATCGACGGACGGCTCTATCTGGTGATGCCCGCCGTCCCCGACGCCGGCACAGTGCAAGAGTTGCTACGCCGCGATGGCCCAACGCACCCGGCGGTGGCGGCGCGGGTAATCGTGCAGGTCGCCTCTGCGCTGGAAGCCGCCCACGTGGCTGGGCTGGTGCACGGCGATATAAGAACCTCGAGTTTGTTGGTGGGCGGCGCGTTCGTGTACCTGATCGATTTCGGAGCCACACCGACTGGCGCCGATACCGCCGACGTCCGCACTGACATTTACGCTTTGACCGCCGTGCTCTACGAGTGCCTGACCGGTCGGCCCGCCAGCGAGGCAGAAGCGGGCGAGGATGGGCCGCTCAAACCTACCGACGTTGACCCGGCGATTCCGGCGGGATTCGACGGGGTGATCGCGCGCGGCATGGCAAAAGACCCCGACGACCGTTATCAGACGGCCCGTGAGTTGGCCGCTGCCACGCACAACGCCCTCACCGCCACCGCCGCCGATGCTTCGGGGGCGGTGGCAACAAAGGAAGTGGAGTTCGGTCGCTATCGGCTTTTCGAAAAGCTCGGTCAGGGCAGTATGGGCGCGGTTTATCGGGCCCACGACACCGCGCTGGGCCGTGATGTGGCCATCAAGTTGCTGCAGCCGGAACTGGCTGCCGAGCCGGGCTTTCAGGAGCGATTTCGCCGCGAGGCCTACGCGGCGGCCCGGCTGGCCAGCCCGAACATCATCCCGATCTACGAAACCGGCGAGTTCGACGGGCGCCTCTATCTGGTGATGCCGATCATCGACGGCGTCGACCTGAACAAAGTTCTCAAGAGTGATGGACCGATGAGTCCGCAGAAGGCCGTGCGGGTGGTCGAACAGGTTGCCGCAGCACTGGATGCGGCGCACAAGTCCGGGCTGGTGCACCGCGATGTGAAGCCGTCGAACTTGCTGATGGTCGGCGAAGATTTCGTGTACCTGATTGATTTCGGACTCGTTCATGAGGCCAGTGCCGGTCGCTTGACGCTCACCAACGTCGCGCCGGGATCTCCGGCGTACATGGCCCCGGAGCGCTTCACCGCAGGAAAGTCCGTCGACGCCCGTGCGGATGTGTACTCGCTGACCTGTGTGCTCTACGAGTGCCTCACCGGGCGGTTGCCGTTCAGCGGTGGCGGTGTCGAGGGGTTGGCCGCCGCCCATCGCACGGACGAGCCGCCCAAACCCAGCAGCATCGCACCCGCGATACCGGCCGCGTTCGACGGGGTGATCGCACGGGGCATGGCGAAGGAAGCGGATGACCGCTACCAGTCGGCACACGAACTGGCTGTGGCCGCCCGCGCGGCCCTCACCGACATGCACGCCGCGCCACCAATTCCCGTCCGCAACACCGTCCCCAACGAGGTTGCCGTCCCCAACGAGGAGGACACCGCACCCACGATTCCGACCCCACCACGCGCCCGTCGCCGCGGCGCCGTGCTCACCCTTGCCGCCGTCGCGGTGGTCGCGGTGATTGCCGCTGCCGCATTCTTGCGGATCACCAAACAATTCCCGTTCCATTCGGTGAAACCGCAGGGTCAGATCGTGCTCCCGTTTATCGGTCTCGACAACCCCGAGGAGGTCGCGGTCGATTCCAAGGGCGACGTCTACGTCACCGACAGCGGCAACAACCGGGTGCTGAAACTGGCCGCGGGCTCGACCAGCCAGACCGTGGTGCCGTTCGCCGGCCTGGACCATCCCGAGGACATAGCGGTCGACGACGCGGGTGACTTAGAGATCAGCGAGCCCGCCCAACACCGGGTGCTGCAGCTGACGGCGGGGTCGACCACCCCGACCGTGCTGCCGTTCACCGATCTCGGGGAACCCACGGGTGTGGCGATCGATTCGAGCGACACCGGCAACGACCGCGCGGTCGTTGTCACCGACTGCACGCACAACCGGGTGGTGGCGCTGCGCGCGCATTCGACCGAGCAGACGGAGCTGCCGTTCAGCGGCCTGGCGTGTCCCTCGGCCGTGACGGTGAATCCCGCTGGCGCCCTCTTCGTCATCGATCGAGACAACGAGCGGGTGCTGAAACTGCCGTGGACGGCGACGGTTCCGACCGCGCTGCCCTTTGTAGTCGGACGTCCGGATGATGTGGCCATCGACACCAGCGGAAACGTGTACGTGACCGACAGTCACGACAATCGGATCACAAAATTTGTCACGGCCTCCAACACGTCAAAAACGCTGACGTTCAGCGGAGTTAACCATCCGCAGGGCATCGACGTCGACACCGCCGGGAATGTCTACGTCGTCGACACGGGCAACAACCGCGTGCTGAAGCTCCCGCCGAGTTAGCCGCTCAGCGCGAGAACATCAGGGCGCGCTTGACCTCCTGGATCGCTTTGGTCACCTCGATGCCACGCGGGCAGGATTCGGTGCAGTTGAAGGTGGTCCGGCACCGCCACACGCCGTCGACCTCGTTGAGGATGTCGAGGCGCTCGGCGGCGGCCTCGTCGCGGCTGTCGAAGATGAAGCGGTGCGCGTTGACGATCGCGGCCGGACCGTAGTAGCTGCCCTCGCTCCAAAACACCGGGCAGCTGGTGGTGCAGCACGCGCACAGGATGCATTTGGTGGTGTCGTCATAGCGCGCGCGGTCGGTGGGGCTTTGGATTCGCTCCCGGGTTGGCGGGTTGCCGCTGGTGACCAGGTACGGCTTCACCGCGCGATAGGCGTCGAAGAACGGCTCCATGTCGACCACCAGGTCCTTTTCCACCGGGAGCCCGCGGATCGGTTCGACCGTGATGGTGAGCGGCTTGTCGGCCTTCCTCCCCGTTTTTTTCGGTAGCAGGTCACGCATCAGCACCTTGCAGGCCAGCCGGTTGACGCCGTTGATCCGCATGGCGTCTGAACCGCACACCCCGTGGGCGCAGGATCGCCGGAAGGTCAGCGTGCCGTCCAGGTAGCCCTTGATGTAGATCAGCAGGTTGAGCAGCCGGTCGCTGGGCAGGCAGGGCACCCGAAAGCTTTGCCAGCCGCCGGTTTCCGCGAACGCTTC
The DNA here is from genome assembly GCA_963762625.1 of uncultured Actinomycetota bacterium. Classification (GTDB taxonomy): domain Bacteria; phylum Actinomycetota; class Actinomycetes; order Mycobacteriales; family Mycobacteriaceae; genus Mycobacterium. The sequence continues at coordinate 150,858 of CAVXLB010000003.1, read as the reverse complement.
CGGTTCGTCCGGATTGAACCGGGCAATTTTTACTGTCACTATCGCCGCTCCGTCCGGGATCGGCGGCAAGGGCGGTTCCCCCCGTGTTTCGCCAGTTGCGCCTGCGGCCATCAGTACTTCCGTTCCTTGGGTTCGTAGCGGGTCTGCACAACGGGCTTGAAGTCCAGCCGGATATCGCTGAGTAGATCGGCGCCCTGTTTATCGGCCCCAATTTCCTTATAGGCCATCGTGTGCCGCATGTAGTTGGTATCGTCGCGGTTCGGATAGTCTTCGCGGGCGTGCCCACCGCGGGATTCCTTGCGATTCAAAGCGCCGACTACGGTGACTTCGGCCAGCTCCAGCAAAAAGCCCAGCTCGATGGCTTCCAGCAGGTCACTGTTGTAACGTTTTCCTTTGTCGTGCACGGTGATTCGAGAGTACCGCTCCTTGAGTGCGTGGATGTCAGTGAACGCCTGCTTGAGGGTCTCCTCGGTGCGGAAAACCGCGGCATTGTTGTCCATCGTCTGCTGCAGGGCGCCGCGGATATCGGCAACGCGCTCGTTGCCGTGCTCGGACAGGATGTCGCCGACCCAGCCGACAACCATCGCGGCGGGCTCCGGTGGCATCTCGACGAAGTCGTGCCCCTGCGCGTAGCTAGCCGCGGAGATGCCGGCCCGGCGGCCGAACACATTGATATCGAGCAGTGAGTTGGTGCCCAGCCGGTTGGCGCCGTGCACCGACACGCAGGCGCACTCGCCGGCCGCGTACAGGCCCGGGACCGTGGAGGTGTTGTCCTGCAGCACCTGCCCGGTGACTGTGGTCGGGATGCCGCCCATCACGTAGTGGCACGTCGGGTAGACCGGAACCAGCTCCTTGACCGGGTCTACACCCAGGTAGGTGCGCGCGAACTCGGTGATGTCGGGCAGCTTGGCTTCCAGCACATCCGCGCCCAGGTGGCGGACGTCGATGTAGACGTAGTCCTTGTGCGGGCCGGCGCCGCGACCCTGCAGGACCTCCAGGACCATCGAGCGCGCGACGATGTCGCGGGGTGCCAGGTCGACGATCGTCGGCGCGTAACGCTCCATGAAGCGCTCGCCCTCGCCGTTGAGCAGCCGGCCGCCCTCACCGCGCACGGCTTCGGAGATCAAGATACCGAGGCCCGCCAAGCCAGTCGGATGAAATTGGTGAAACTCCATGTCCTCCAACGGAAGTCCCTTGCGGAAGACAATTCCGATGCCGTCGCCGGTCAGCGTATGCGCGTTGGAGGTAGTTTTGTACATCCGGCCCGAACCACCGGTCGCGATCACTACCGCCTTGGCGTGGAAGACGTGGATCTCGCCGGTGGCCAGCTCATAGGCGACGACCCCGGTGGCCACCGGGCCGGTCGGGGTCTGGGTGAGCACCAGATCCAGCGCATAGAATTCGTTGAAGAATTCCACGTCGTGCTTGACGCAGTTCTGGTAAAGCGTCTGCAGAATCATGTGGCCGGTGCGATCGGCCGCGTAGCAGGCCCGGCGCACCGGCGCTTTGCCGTGGTCGCGGGTGTGCCCGCCGAAGCGGCGTTGGTCGATGCGGCCTTCGGGGGTGCGGTTGAACGGCATCCCCATCTTCTCCAGGTCGAGCACCGCGTCGATGGCTTCCTTGCACATGATCTCCACGGCGTCCTGGTCGGCGAGATAGTCGCCGCCCTTGACGGTGTCGAAGGTATGCCATTCCCAGTTGTCGTCTTCGACGTTGGCTAGCGCGGCACACATGCCGCCCTGGGCGGCGCCGGTATGGCTACGGGTGGGGTAGAGCTTGGTCAGCACCGCGGTTCGCGCGCGGGGGGCCGCCTCGACGGCGGCTCGCATCCCGGCACCGCCTGCGCCAACGATCACCACGTCGTATCGGTGTTGCTGGATCAACCGGGTCGCCTCCCTCAATCAGGACTCGCCTCAATCAGGAAATGTTCGGGTCGAAGGTCATCAGCACGTAGGTGCCCAGCACCAACGTGAACCCCATCGACAACAGCAGCAGGCTGTTCAGCCAGAAACGAGTGCTGTCTTTGCGGCTGTAGTCGTCGATGATGGCGCGCAGACCGTTGCCGCCGTGCAGCTGCGCGAGCCAGAGCAGGGCCAGATCCCAGAATTGCCAGAACGGCGAACCCCACCGCTGTGCCACATAGTTGAAATCGACACGGTAAACGCCGTCGTCCCACATCAGCATGATGAACAGATGCCCGAGCGCCAGGACTACCAGCGCGATACCGGAAAACCGCATGAAAAGCCATGCGAATTTCTCGAAGTTGGGGATGCCGGCCCGGCGTCGCGGTGAACGCGGATTGTCCAGGCTGGCAGGGCGGTCGTGGCTGCGTTGCTGTACCGGTGCGATATCGCTTCTGGAGTTTTGGGAACCGAGCGCAAGGTCGGGGCCGCTCATCAGAAGTGCTCCCACATGTGGACGCCCAGCACGACCGCCACCGGAACCATGAGGAGCAGGTAGACGACCCCGATGATCCACAACATCGGGCGCTGATAGCGGGGGCCGTCCGGCCAGAAGTCGATCAGGATGACCCGGATCCCGTTCAGTGCGTGGAAAAGTACCGCGGCGACCAGGCCGAACTCCATCAGGCCGACGATCGGGGTCTTGTACGTTGCCAGCACCGCGTTGTAGGTCTGCGGACTCACCCGCAGCATCGCGGCATCCAGTACGTGGACAAACAGGAAGAAGAAAACCGTGGCGCCGGTGATGCGATGCAACACCCACGACCACATGCCGGGATCTCCCCGGTAGAGGGTCCGTGGCGGACGCCGCCTGCGAGACGGCGCCGACGCCGATTCGGCCGGATCCGCGCTTGTCGCCTGCTTACTCACCCCGTCCTCACCGCCTTCATGGACATTAAAACCGGGCAAATCAGCCCGCCTGGCGACGACGCGGGCCGCTTCCGGCCCGATGACAAGCCGGGCGATTCAGCCTAGCCCGGCTATGACGCAGGGCGGTACGAACAGGCCGATCCGAACGGCGGGTCCTGGCAAAGCTAGGGTAAGTCTTCTTAAGTTGGTCCATTCGATGAGTGGGGTTGCGGGATGCCTGATGTCGATTGGAATATGTTGCGAAATAAGGCAATACAGGTGTCGGCCGGAGCCTATGCGCGGTATTCGCGATTCCCGGTGGGCGCGGCTGCGCTGGTCGACGACGGCCGGGTGGTCACCGGATGCAATGTGGAGAACGTCTCATATGGCCTTACTCTCTGTGCCGAGTGCGGTGTGGTCTCCGCGCTGCATTCGACCGGTGGTGGCCGGCTGGTCGCGCTGGCGTGCGTCGATGCACACGGGTCGCCGCTGACGCCCTGCGGGCGATGTCGGCAGCTGCTTTACGAGCACGGCGGCCCCGAGCTGCTGATCGATCATCCGACTGGGCCCCGCCGGCTTGACGTTTTGCTCCCGGACCCCTTCGGTCCCGACGATCTGGCCCGGGTACGTCCTTGACCGGCTTCGCATTCGATGCGCCGACCGTGATCAGGACCAAGCGAGACGGCGGGCGGCTGTCCGATGCCGCCATCGACTGGGTCATCGACGCCTACACCGACGGCCATGTCGGTGACGAACAGATGGCGGCACTGCTGATGGCGATCTTTTGGCGCGGAATGGACCGCGGCGAGATCGCCAGGTGGACCACGGCGATGGTGCTGTCCGGTGAGCGGATGGACTTCAGCGATCTGCGCGGCCCCGAAAACTCACACCGGCCCGCAACGGCGCTCCCCACAGTGGACAAGCACTCGACCGGCGGGGTCGGCGACAAGACCACTCTTGTGCTGGTGCCAATCATCGCGGCCTGCGGCGCCGCGGTGCCCAAGGCATCCGGTCGAGGGCTGGGTCATACCGGCGGCACTCTGGACAAGCTGGAATCCATCCCGGGTTTCACCGCAGAGATTTCCAGCCAGCGAGTGCGCCAACAACTGTGTGACATCGGTGCGGCGATATTTGCCGCCGGTCAGCTGGCTGCGGCCGACAAGAAGCTGTACGCACTGCGCGATATCACCGCGACGGTCGAGTCTCTGCCGCTGATCGCCAGCTCGGTGATGAGCAAGAAGCTGGCCGAGGGAGTCGGCGCGCTGGTGCTCGACGTGAAGGTCGGGACCGGGGCATTGATGAGCTCCGAAGCGCAATCTCGCGAGCTGGCGCACACCATGGTCGAGCTGGGCGCTGCGCACGGGGTGCCCACCCGCGCGCTGCTGACCGACATGAACTGCCCGCTGGGCGCGACCGTGGGCAATGCCCTGGAGGTTGCCGAGTCTCTAGAGGTTCTTGCCGGCGGCGGCCCGCCGGACTTGGTGGAGCTGACTTTGCGGCTGGCCGAAGAGATGCTCGAGCTGGCCGGGATCGACGGCCGTGATCCCGGCCAGACGCTGCGCGACGGGACCGCGATGGATCGATTCCGCCGGCTGGTCGCGGCGCAGGGTGGTGACTTGTCAGTTCCGTTGCCAATTGGTTCGCATTCAGAGACCGTGATCGCCGACCGGAGCGGCACAATGGGCAATATCGACGCGATGGCGGTGGGGCTGGCAGCTTGGCGGCTCGGAGCGGGCCGGTCCCGCCCGGGCGGACATGTGCAGTTCGGTGCGGGTGTCAGGATGCATCGCCGTCCCGGTGAACCGGTCGCGGCCGGTGAGCCGTTGTTCACGCTGTACACCGACACCCCGGACCGGATCGGCGCCGCGATGGCCGAGTTGGACGGCGGCTGGAGTATCGGTGACACACCACCGGTGCCGCGGCCGCTGATCATCGATCGGATCGTCGAATGAGCACCTTGGATCTGCAGCAGATCAGAAAAGCGCCCAAGGCTCTGCTGCATGATCACCTCGACGGTGGGCTGCGCCCGGCAACCGTGATCGACATAGCCGGCCAGACCGGTTACGACGGGCTGCCCACAACGAACGCCGACGAGCTGGCCACCTGGTTTCGCACCCAGTCGCACAGCGGCTCGCTGGAGCGGTACCTGGAGCCGTTTTCGCACACCGTAGCGGTGATGCAGACACCCGAGTCGCTGCACCGCGTCGCCTACGAGTGCGTGGAAGACCTGGCCGCCGATTCCGTGGTCTATGCCGAGGTGCGCTTCGCGCCCGAGTTGCACATCAACCGCGGGCTGTGGTTCGACGAGATCGTCGACAGCGTGCTTGCGGGCCTCGCCGACGGCGAGAAGGCCAGCGCCGCCGCGGGCCGTCCCATTGTGGTGCGCCTTCTGGTCACCGCGATGCGGCACGCGGCGGTGTCCCGGGAGATCGCCGAGCTTGCGGTCCGGTTCCGCGACAAGGGAGTAGTCGGATTCGACATCGCCGGCGCCGAGGCCGGCAATCCACCGACTCGCCATCTGGATGCTTTCGAGTACATGCGAGACCACAACGCGCGCTTCACTATTCATGCGGGTGAGGCGTTCGGCCTGCCATCCATCCACGAAGCGATCGCGTTCTGCGGTGCCGACCGGCTGGGTCACGGGGTGCGAATCGTTGACGACATCGACGTGGTGGAAGACGGTGTCGGTTCCGTCGTCCGGTTGGGCAGGCTGGCATCGATCTTGCGGGACAAGCGAATTCCGCTGGAGTTGTGCCCCAGTTCGAACGTGCAGACCGGTGCGGTCAAGAGCATCGCTGAGCACCCGTTCGATCTGCTGGCCCGGGCCCGATTCCGGGTGACGGTCAACACCGACAACCGGCTGATGAGCGACACGTCGATGAGTCTCGAGATGCACCGACTGGTGGAGGCGTTCGGCTATGGGTGGAGTGATCTGGAGCGGTTCACCATCAACGCGATGAAGTCGGCCTTCATTCCCTTCGGCGAGCGGCTGGCGATCATCGACGAGGTGATCAAGCCCCGCTATGCCGTGCTGATCGGCTAATCAGCAAAATAGTTGAAGAACGCGCGGCAGTTCGGAAGCCCGTCGAGATCTTTCATGAATGTGTTTTTTTCTGATTGTGTTATAATTGGTCGCGGATGTATGGCAATTACATCCTTCTTGAGGAGAAAGAAAATTAGTATGACGCAAGGAACCGTGAAATGGTTCAACGGCGAGAAGGGCTTCGGATTTATCAGCCCTGACGGCGGCGAAAAAGATGTGTTCGTTCACTATTCTGAGATTCAAGGAAGCGGCTTTCGCTCGCTTGATGAGAATCAACGAGTCCAGTTCGAGATCACCCAAGGCGATAAAGGCCCTCAGGCGGTCGGAGTGACCGCCGTCTAGCCAGACGACACGAAAACCCCTGGGGTTGCTAGGTATTCATCGCCGGATACCCAAATTCCTCAGGGGTTTTTCATGCATGAGATTCGCTATTCAATCATCGGTAGATAAATCAGTGGCCGCCAGATGCGCAGGCGTTTTCTGGCTATGCCCGCATGGACTTTTAACTACGCGTCAAGAGAGTTTGATCATCAAGGTTTGGCGCCTAATTGTTGTCGAAGAACTTTCAACTGCCGACGTCCCCAAATGCGTACAACGAAGCCTTTCGGATGTGGTCTCAACACACTTGACAGGCTAAGAATCTGCGCATCTTTTCGGGGCTCGATGCGCGGTAGCCGCTTATTGAGTGTAGTGTTGACGTGGTTGGGAACCCAGCCAGTCCCGGATGAAGTCAGCTGTCCGCCGCTGATCTAGAAGAGCAGCAGCTCGCGCCGGACATGCCGGTGACAACCGTCCGTTGGGATCACCTTGAGAGCTCAATCCGCCCTTGAAACATCGAATGCCCCTCTTAGTGAGCAAGGCCCGTCCGGCTCAGCGAGTTTCGGCATTCTCAGCACGTATCCACCGACACCGTGCGGCCTGGCGACGTTCAGTGCGGCCTTGTCAAAAGGGTTGTGCGCGAACGGCTCTGATGTCAGCGTCGTGCGGGTGGCCGACGGTTCGCTATCTTCCGACCCGCGGGTGATCGGGGAGCTTGTCAATGGTTCGGCGACGTCTGTGGCCCAAACCTCCGCGTTGCTGAACGAGAGCGACGTGGCGGTCGTGCAGCATGAGTACGGCATCTACGGCGGTGTCGACGGCGACGAAGTGGTGGACATCATCGACGGGCTGCACATCCCGTTGATCGTGGTCGCCCACACGGTCCTCAAAGACCCGACACCGCATCAGCGTTCGGTGCTCGAGGCGATCGCGGCAATGGCGGCGCAGGTGGTTGTCATGTCGGAGGCGGCCAGTCAACGGCTGTGTCTCGGCTTCGACGTCGATCCCCGCAAGGTCAGCACGATCGCGCACGGCGCAGCCGTCCCCAGGCAGATCACCCCGCGGGCGCGACCTGACAGGCCAACGTTGTTGACGTGGGGTCTGCTGGGGCCGGGAAAGGGCATCGAGCGGGTCATCGACGCAATGGGTTCGCTGCACGACCTCCCGGTCCGACCGCGCTACCTGATTGCCGGTCGGACGCACCCGAAGGTCCTCGCAGCCGACGGCGAGGCGTACCGCAACGCCCGTGCCGAGCAGGCCAGGGTGGGTGGGTTAACGGATTCGGTGGCCTTCGACGCAAGCTACCGCGATGTGGCATCGCTGACGGAGCTTGTCCAGTCCTCGGCTGTGGTCGTGCTGCCCTACGACTCCACCGATCAGGTCACGTCCGGTGTTTTGGTCGACGCCATCGCCAGCGGCCGGCCCGTAGTCGCGACCGCCTTCCCGCACGCCGTCGAGCTCCTCGCCAGTGGAGCGGGGATCGTCGTCGACCACGACGACCCGGATGCGCTGGCATCGGCCCTGCTCCGGCTGCTGACCGAGCCGCACCTCGCCACGACGATGGCCGCGGAGGCCGCGCGATTGGCACCGCAGATGGCGTGGCCGGTCGTAGCCACCGCCTACCAGGGTCTGGCACACCGGCTCCTCGCTGAGCGTCCGGCGCTGGTATGACCGCCACCCTGCCGGGCCCGAGGTTCGACCATCTGCTGCATTTGACCGACCGACGCGGCACGTTCGAGCATGCGTGTTTTGCCGAACCCCGCCGCGAGCACGGCTATTGCACCGACGACATGGCCCGGGTTCTCGTCGTGGCAACCCGGGAACCCAACTCTGACGGCGAAGTCAACCGCCTTGCTCGCGTGGCCGTGGGTTTCCTGAACGATGCGCAGTCCTATGCCGGCGCTTGCCGAAACCGGATGGACAGCAAGGGCGGTTGGGCGGACGAGCCCTCCCTGGGAGACTGGTGGGGGCGCTGCATCTGGGCACTCGGAACTGCCGCTGCGCATAGCGATGTAAGCCTGGTTCGGAGGTTGGCCGTCATTCAATTCGAACGCGCCGCGAAAGTGCGATCGCCTTGGCCCAGGGCCATGGCGTTTGCGGCGTTGGGCGCCGCCGAACTGCTGTCCGTCGATCCCGGGCACCGGGTCGCCCGCGCACTCCTTACCGACTATGCCGACACTGTGGCCAAACCGAACGGTGACGCGGCGTGGCCATGGCCCGAGCCGCGACTCACCTACGCGAATGCGGTTCTCGCAGAAGCGATGATCGCCGCGGGCGCTGCGCTAGATGACTCGACACTGCTGCAACAGGGCCTGAACCTGTTGGGGTGGCTGGTCGAATACGAAACGGCAGGCGACCACTTTTCGCCCACCCCGGCAACGGGCAGAGGGCCGGACGATCTTCGGCCCGCATTCGATCAGCAGCCAATCGAGGTATCCACCCTCGCCGACGCATGCGCGCGCGCCGCTGCCATTGACCCCGGTTCGATCTGGCGGGACGGGGTCCTGGCCGCCGCGGCCTGGTTCATGGGTGCCAACGACGCGCGACAGCTCATGTGGGACCCTCACACCGGCGGCGGATTCGACGGCCTGCAGGCCGATGGGGTGAACCGCAACCAGGGCGCGGAGTCGACTCTGGCGGTGCTCTCCACCTTGCAGCATGCCCGGCGTTTCTCGACTGTGCGGCAATGACTTCCGTGCAGGCCGCGCTCGTCACACGCAGCCCCCTGCGGTTCGCGCCCGACCCGTCGCGGGTGATCACCCAACTCTTCGTGCCCGGACAGGAGGGTTTCGAGTCCCAGGATTCCCGAGCTGGAGCGGTGCTGGCGCGGATCCTGGCCCTGGACGAAGAGCAGGTGCGGTCGGCGCTTGACGATGTCGTTATCCGCTTCAATGGGCGTCACCGCGATCTTGCCGGCACCTTCCGGCGGCACGCCCGCGAACTCGCCGATCGGCTGGATCCCGGCAGGGAGCTCTCCGAGGCGCGTTTGTTGTTGCTGGGCGCGACGTTCACCAGTGAGTACGCCATCGAAGGTGCGGCCTTATGCAACCCCAGCATCGTGGCCCATCCCGACCAGGCCGGCATAGTCGCCGGCAGTCTGCGATTCGTGATGAGCGTCAGGGGCATTGGCGAGGGGCACCGTTCCTCTGTCGGGTTCCGGACCGGAGTCGTCGACGCAGCCGGCGGCGTAACGATCGACGCTCCGGGTCCGTTCGCGACAAACGGGGCGGCGGAACCCGCTCTGCTCAACGCGGCGGTCTTCCGCAGTGAACTCGCCCGGCTCGACGACGCCGGAGAGGCAGCCGACTATGTCCTTGACGGACTCGGCGACCGGTTCACTCAATCCGCTCTGGCCCAACAATTCGCCAGGCTCCAAACTTCTCTGAGCACCCGCAGGCACGCCAACGAGACGATTTCACTGCTCCGCAGTATCGCAGAGCGAACGTACGCCGTCGAATTCCCAGATCGCATAACACTTTCCGAGCGGGTTCTGTCGCCCTCGATGCGCGCAGAGCAGGCTGGCATGGAAGATGCACGCTTCGTCCGTTTCATCGACGACGACGGCTCCATCACTTTCTATGCCACCTATACGGCCTACAGCGGATCCCGCATCAGCCAGCAACTCCTCGAGACGACAGATTTCCAGTCGTTCGCCTCCGCGCCGATCGTCGGGCCGGCGGCTGCCAACAAGGGTCTCGCATTGTTTCCTCGCCGGATTCGGGGCCGCTTCGCCGCCATGTCGAGATCAGATCGCGAGTCGAATTCGGTTGCCTACTCGGACCATCCGTCCGTTTGGACGAGTGCGCTTGCCTGCCAGAGCCCCGCCCGGGCATGGGAGGTGTTACAACTCGGGAACTGTGGTTCGCCCATCGAAACCGACGCCGGGTGGTTGGTGCTTACCCATGGTGTCGGTCCGATGCGCACCTACAGCATCGGGGCGATTCTGCTCGATCTCGAGGAGCCGACACGGATTATTGGTCAACTACCGCAACCACTGCTGAGCCCGGCGGTTGGTGAGCAGGACGGCTACGTGCCTAACGTCGTCTACTCCTGCGGGGCGTTGGTCCACGCCGACACGCTGGTGCTGCCGTACGGGATCAGTGACGCCGCCATCGGTATCGCCACCGTGTCACTACCCGAACTCATTGCAGCCCTGAGCCGCTGAGTGCTGGCGCAGTAGCCCGAGCTCGGAACGGAATCCCGGGCCCATCGCTATCAGGGCGCCGGGCTTCGGGCTCGGTGGCAATCAGTGATCCGGCAGCCCCGCTTGCGAAGTCGGCGGGGCGGCCGGCCCCTTGCCGGAATCTTTTACCTTCTGCTCCTCCCACGGGCAGTCAGCGACGGCCGATTGTCCAATGACGTTCGCCGCTTCCTTGATGCTGAACTTGCCGTCATGTGCGACGGTGAGCGCGAGTCTGAAAAAGTCCCCCCCGTCCTGGACTTTATCGAGCTCCGCGCACACCGCCTTGCCGCTGCGGCTGACGTAGTCACTCACGGGATCGGCGTGCGCCACCGGCGCGGCGAGCATGGTCGCGACGGCGAGCAACGGCACGGCGATGCGCAGGGCCCGCACGTCGCCCCCAGTAGTCGTGAGGGTCCGCATAAGGTAACTCCGGGTTGGGCGGTGGTTGCTGAGATCCGGCCTCAAGGTAACAAGTTGGCGACGTCGGCGCAGTGCAAGTTCGACAAGACCTTGACCGGCAAGAACCATTCCTACCGTGGCTGTGGGTGCGAGATAGACTGCGGTGCAATTGCTTTGACATCTGTCGCTGCCTCGGCCACCGCGTCGCATCCTCTCAGGCCCGGCGTCTGTTCGGGGCAGCGTTTGACTAGCGCCGGCGTTTAGCTAGATCGGAGTCCATACTCCGTTGTTCCAGAGTCCCCAACTATTGCCAGTGGGGTTCCACATCAGGTTGGCCCCGGGTGCCCAGGTTGGTGGAGGCGGCTGCGGCGGCGCCCACCCTGGAGGGGGGCCCCAGGGTCCCCAGCCCGCAGGACCATACGGGCCTCCCGGACCTTGCCAGTCGTGGCAGTGACTCCAGTCCCAGTCCGAGACGGTGCCCCAGCCAGGGTTCCATCGATCACCTGGGCACCAGTGAGAGCTTGGCGCAGGGGGCGGCGCCGCCTGGGCGGTGACGCCGGCCGGTCCGAAAGCGGACAAAGCCAACCCGCCACCCGTCAGCACGCCGGTGCACAGCCGAACCCATGGCCTCGTTTGCTTCACGGTCATGACACTTGATTATTCTCCTCTGCCGCTGCGCCGATGCCGGGACCGCCCGCGCTCAGTTGGCACGCGCGTGGAGCCCCGGCGGCCTGCTTTGTGCATCATGGACGAATGAGGTTGCCCCTGCTGGGCCCGGTGTCGCTCGCGGGCTTCGAGAACGCTTGGTTCTTCTTGTTCCTGCTGATCGTTCTATTGCTGGTGGGGATCTACGTCGCACAGCAGTACGCCCGCCGTCGGCGGGTTCTGCGGTTCGCCAACATGGAGGTGCTTCAGCGCGTTGCTCCGCGTGGCCCCAGTCGCTGGCGGCACGTGCCCACGATCCTGCTGGTCACGGCGTTGGTACTGCTGACGACGGCGATGGCCGGTCCGACATCCGACGTTCGGATCCCGCTCAACCGCGCGGTGGTCATGTTGGTGATCGACATCTCGGAGTCCATGGCCGCTACCGACGTCGCTCCGAACAGGCTGGCCGCAGCCCAGGAGGCCGGCAAGCAATTCGCCAGCGAACTGACCCCGGCCATCAACCTCGGCCTGGTGGCATTTGCCGCAAACGCCACACTGCTGGTTGCTCCGACGACAAACCGTGAGGCGGTGAAAGCCGCGATCGACACGCTGCAGCCGGCGCCGAAGACGGCGACCGGAGAGGGCATTTTCACCGCACTGCAAGCGATCGCCACGGTTGGCTCTGTCATGGGAGGCGGCGACGGTCCGCCACCCGCGCGGATCGTGCTGGAGTCCGACGGTGCGGAAAACGTGCCGCTGGACCCAAACGCACCGCAGGGAGCGTTTACTGCTGCGCGGGCCGCCAAAGACCAGGGTGTGCAGATATCGACGATCTCCTTCGGTACGCCCGACGGGACCGTCCTTTACCAAGGTGCCACGATTCCGGTTCCGGTCGACGATCAAACCCTGCAGAAAATCTGCGAGATCACTGACGGTCAGGCTTTCCACGCCGACAGTCTGGAATCGCTCAAGGAGGTCTATACGACGCTGCAGCGGCAGATCGGCTACGAAACCGTGAAGGGCGACGCCAGCCTCGCCTGGATGCTGCTGGGTACGTTCGTCATGGCCGGCGCCGTGCTGGCCGGCCTGCTCCTGAACCGCAGGCTGCCCGCCTGAGCGATCAGGCCGGGAGTCGCCGGTTGATCAACAGCGCCAGCGCCGCGGCGATTACAGCCGTGATGACACCGAGTCGCAGCCATCCCGCGCTGCCGGGGCCGGGGACCGTGCGGTACCCGATCTCGTTCTGGATGGAGTCATAGTCCTTGTTGAGTTCGCTGAGGTTGGAGGCGGTATAGGACTGGCCGCCAGACAGCCGGGCGATAGTCTTCATCTGATCGGCGGCAACCGGGACAGCGACGCGCGCGCCCTCCATCTCGATTTCGCCGTTTGGCGTTCCGAACGTGATTGTCGAGATGGGCACTCCTTGATCCTTGGCCAAACGCGCGGCGGTGTACCCGCCATCGTGCGGATCGCTGGGGTCTGACGGCTTGTTCTCTTTGCCGTCGGAAAGCAGCACGACGCGGGCCGGCGGCGGAGTGTCTCCGCCGGCGACCGCCGTAGCCTGGATCGCGTGCAGGGCGGTGTAGATGGCCTCACCAGTCGCCGTGCCGTCGGCAAAATTCAGCTTTTTCAGGGCGTCGATGGTCGCCTGGTGCTGCGGGGTCGGGGGCACCAGGAGGTACGGCGTTCCCGCGAAACCGACAAGTCCGAGATTGATGCCCGGCGTCAGCTGACTGGCGAACTGGCCGGCTGCCTGCTCGGCGGCCTTGAGCCGGTTGGGCTCGACGTCGGTTGCCCGCATGGACTGCGACATGTCGATCACCAGCATGATGACGGCGCGGTTGCGCGGAATCTTCATGTCGTGGGTGGGGGTGGCCAGCGCCACCGTCAGTAGGGCCAGGCAGAGCACTGATACGGCGATCGGAATGTGCCGCCACCACGACTGCGGCACCTTCGCCTCAGTGAATCGGTGCAGGCGGCGCCGGCGTCGGGCCTGGACGATGACGTAGACCGCCAGCAGAGCCAGCGGGACCAGGGCGAACACCAGCATCGCCGGGCGTTGGAACCCGTACAGAGGTAATGGGCCGATTCCGGGAAGCGTCATGCATCGAGCCCGGCCGACAGCGGGTCTCCTGTCGCCGCCATCGACTCACCTCCCCGGTTTGGCCGCCTCCTTCAACGCCGGCGGATGCTGTGGCCAGTAAGAAGAGTCTTGACTGCCCGTCAAACACGCTACCGGCCCTAGCACCGGGGCGTCGATCAACCAGCCAGTGTGGCCTGCAAAGTTTCACCGAATTCACCCGGTGACGACATGAATCCGCCGTGATCACCGGGAAATTCGACCGGCGACACTCCGAGGAGTTCGGCCAGAGCGACGCTGGTCCGGTAGGTGATCAGGCCGCTGGACGCGGCGCCGATCCCGACGACCACGCGGGCCGTGCCGCGGCTGAGGGCGGCGATGTCGGGTTGGTAGCCGGCAGTGCCGCGCATTTCGTGGGTGATGAATCGGGTGCCGTTGGCGACTTGCTGCGGCGCGGGCTCGGGTGCGACCGGGGCGCCCTGGTTCCCTACGTCGAATCCCGCGTTGAGCATGAATTTCGTCATGGCCGCCGGCAATCCTTCGCGGTGGAAGGTCTCGATGACGTCCTCGGTTTTGGCGCGTTGCTGGGCGGCGTCAGGAAGCAACTCCAGCAGCGGCGGTTCGTGGGCGACCAGCGTGCCCACGCGCGACGGATGGCGAGCCACCAGGGCCAGCCCGGTGACCGCGCCGCCGGATGAGCCGAACACGTCGGCTCGATGCGCGCCAAGGTCGTCGAGAATCGCCGCGATGTCATCGGCACGCAGGTCAGGGGTGGAATCCTGAGTGGGATCGGCTAGTGGGCTGCCCGAGATTCCACGCGGGTCGGTGGTGACGACGGTGTGGTCGCCGGCCAGCGCTTCCGCGAGTGGCGCGAAGTCCGCGGCCGGCATGGGTGAGCCGAGGAGCATCAAAAGCGGACCCGTACCGCGTACCTCGTAGTGCAAGCTAGCGCCCGGTACGGCGAGCGAGCGGGAGGTCAGATTTGCGGCCACGAGTGCCCTATTCGCGCCTTAGCCGTGAATCCACGAACTGATCCAACTTCTCCCACTCCCTTACCACCGCGGCATACGGGGCCGCGGGCTTGCTAACCGAGCCGGGGTCCAGCACGTAGGCCACCAACTTGCCCAGCGGCCGGCCCGTTTCGAGGGCCTTGTCGACCGTGCTCTCCTCGGAGTAGTCACCGATATCGCGGAGCAACTCGACGGCCAAGTCCAGCTGCTCCCGATCCACTGCGTCAGGCCCGTCGGCAAAATCGTCGGCCAGTCCGGTGAGCACGTAGATGTTGTCCTCGGTGATTTCCACCGCCAACGAGCCGTCAGTGGCTGCCGTACGGATGTCGTCGTAGGTGGTCATATCGGACAAGTCATGGTCATGCTCGTCGGCGAGGTAACGAGCCAGCGCCCGTTCGGAGCTGAACACGCTGATCCGTCCGTTCCGGCCCAGAAAAATCGGGCGATCGTCCAGATAGCAGCGAAGCGTGTAGAAGGTACCGGAACCCGTCATGATCCGGACCGGGTCGATACCCACCTGCAGCCAGAAGTCCTCGGCGCCGCCCAGCACGACGGTGTCGCCGGCCGCGCGGGCCTTTTCGTCTTCCTCGTCTTCTTTGTCTTCGGCCTCTGCAGACTCTTCGGTGTCGTCCGCCTCGGCGGCCTCGTCAGCGGCGTCCCGCTCCTCGTCGGCTGACTCCTCCGGCTCGTCGGGCTCCTCGCCCAGTTCATCGGCGGCCTTGGCCGACAGTTCGGCATCGACCTCAGGGGTGCTGATGATCTCCTCGATCGCGCTGAGCACGTCGTCCCAGCTTCGGTTGATGATCTCTGCGATCGAGTTCCACCGTTTGTGGCCGGCTTTGCCGGTGAAGTTTTCGATTCCGCCGGACGCCGTGCCCAGCGTGGGATTGCCGTTGAAGAACTTCGACACCACCGGCAGCTCGCACACCGATCCGATCGACGACACGATTGCCAGCGCGCCGGCCAGCGCCGCCACTGACTCCTCGGTCGGCTTCCCGGCCACCAACTCCTCCACGGCGACCAGATCGAACTGCCTGTCCTTGGCCGGATCGAGGTCGCGCGCGCGAGCCGAGATCAGGCCCTTCCACGCCGGATGGTCGACCAGATCGTTGTCGGAATCGGTGCGCACGAATGCGACCAAGTCAGGGACCGCCTCGAAGGCGAACAGGTCCTCGTCTTTACCGAGAAACGCCTCCCACTCGTCGCCGGCGTCGCGCCAGCGGGGTGCCCACACGGTGTAGTGGTCACCGTTGGACAGACTCAGGCGGATGGGCACAAGGTCAGCAACCATGCGGCACACAATAGCGACGGCCGCCGAACGTGCCCGGAGCCGGGCTTGCGCGGCGACGGCGAGCGCCGGAACGGCACGAGCGCGGAGCCGGGCCAGGGAACTAACGCACTATGGCCCCCAGATGGTGGCGATGGGGGGAGCGTTCGCCGCGTTCCCGGTCTTGGGCAGCCCGTACATCTGTTCCAGGGTGGAAAGCACGTTGTAGTGGCTGATCTGCTCGTTATAGGTTCCCGGCTGGACGTGCGCGCCATAGATCACCGTCGGGATCTGGTTGCGATTCGAGTCGTCGTCCTCGTCCCAGGTCATGATGAGCAGACTGTTGTTGGCGACCGCCCAGTTGGCGTAACCGGACAGTTCCCGGTTCAGCCAGGCGTCAGCCTGCGCGATCGAGCCGTCGTGCATGTTGTCGTCGTTGTTGGGAATGACGAACGACACGGTCGGCAGGCTGCCGTAATTTCCGATCGGAAATGCCGAGAACGGCACCGAGTTCGCCGGCGGCACGTTGGTGAAATTGGCCCACGGCACATGCTTGCGTGCGTACTTACCCGCGCTGCACACCGTGGAGCCGACTGCGGGCAGGTCTTCGGCATAACCCACGAATGTGTAGCCGGCGGCCAGCAGTTCAGAAGCCAGGTTTGTCACGTTGCCGCCGTTCACCGGGCACAGGTCCTTGGTCACTCCGAACGTGCTGCCGGCAAAGAGCGCCAGATAATTCGGCTCGCTGGGATGTGTTTCGGCGAACGACTGGACCATGTTTGCGCCGTTGGTAGCCAGCGCGGTCATGAAGGGCGCCGACTTGTTGCCGAGGATGTTGCCGCGATTCTCTTCCACCACGATCACAACGTGCGCGGGCTGCGGCATTGCGGCCGCGGCCGGGCTCACGCGCGGGCTCACCGGCGGCATGGAGACTACTGACAGCAGGCATACGACCAACGCGCCCGCCAGTCGCAGCGCTCGGTGAGCCGCACGCGGCACGATTCTGCAGAGGCGCACCCGGGGAGTTTATGGCCGCGTCCGGCCCTTCGAAGGGACGCACACAAGCGTGTCAGCAGGCCTTTTCGCGATTGTTATATAAGGTCACATCCCGTGGATGTGCACGTCGTCGACCACCCGCTGGCCGTCGCCTGGCTGACCGTGCTTCGCGACGAACGCACCGATAACGCGGACTTCCGGGCCGCATTGCGCGACCTGACCGCGATGTTGGTCTACGAGGCCACTCGGGACGCGCCACGCGAGTCGTTTCCGATCCGTACGCCATTGGCCGAGACGCTCGGAGTGCGGCTGGCCAGACCGCCGCTGCTGGTGCCCGTACTGCGTGCCGGGCTGGGCATGGTCGACCAGGCCCTCGCCCTGTTGCCGCAAGCGCGGGTTGGATTCGTCGGCGTCGCCCGCGACGAGGAAACCCACCAGGCGAACGGGTATCTGGAGTCGCTGCCCGACGACCTGAGCGACCAGTCGGTGATTGTCCTTGACCCTATGCTTGCCACCGGCGGGTCGATGACGCACACCATCGGCCTGCTGCACCGCCGCGGCGCCGTGGAGATCACGGTGCTGTGCGCGGTGGCCGCACCGGAAGGCGTTGCGGCACTTGAGAGATCGGCGCCAACGGCGCGGCTTTTCACCGTTGCGGTCGATGATGGGCTCAACGAAATCGCCTATATCGTGCCGGGTCTCGGCGACGCCGGCGACCGCCAGTTCGGGCCCCGCTAGCCGGGTCACCCTGAATTACCACTGCCGTACGGAGGAGACCAGCTCATCGCGCACCACCCGGGCCTGTTCCCGGGCTGTCCGCAAGTCATCCGCGACGCCAGCCAAAGCGCGGCGAACTTCGAAGTAAAACTTCAGCTTTGGCTCGGTCCCCGAGAGTCGCACCACCACGCGGGCGGATGTGTCGTTGTCGCCGCCGGTGAAAATCAGCGCGTCGCCGATATCGGTTGTGGTCGCGCTGAACCCGGCCAGCTGCCTCGGCGGGGCGGCCCGCAACCGCCGCATCAGTTCGGCGCCCTGATCGGCATCAGCGACGCGACGCGACACCGCGGCAACGTCATGCACGCCGTACCTTCGGGCGAGCTCGTCGAGCGCGTCAGGCACCGAACGGCCCTGTTCCTTCAGCGCGGACACCAGATCGCACACCAGTACCGCGGCGCTGATGCCGTCTTTGTCGCGCACGGCCGCAGGGTCGACGCAGTGCCCGATCGCTTCCTCGTAGGCGTACACCAGGATGCCGCCCGGCACGTTCGCATCGGCGCGCCCCAGCCACTTGAAACCGGTGGGAGTCTCGACGTGGATCGCACCATAGTGCCCGGCGATCGCCGCAAGCATCCGCGACGACACCACGGTGCTGGCCACTGTCCTGGTGCCGCGTGTAGGCCGGCCGTGATCCTGAGACAGGATGTAATCGCCCAGCAGCCAACCGGTTTCGTCGCCTGTCAACATCCGCCATCCCGCCGCGGTGGGTATGCCGACCGCGCATCGGTCGGCGTCGGGATCCAGCGCGATCGCAACGTCGGCGCCGACATCTGAGGCCAGGGCGAGCACTGCGTCGGCGGCACCAGGCTCCTCGGGATTCGGGAACGCGACGGTTGGGAAGTCGGGGTCCGGCGCGAACTGCGTCGCGACGGTGTGGACGTCATCCAACCCGGCCCGGCGCAGCGTCTCGACGGCCACCGCACCGCCCACCCCGTGCAGCGGGGTCATGGCCACCCGGACCCGACCGGCCGAACGTCGCACGGTGGCGGCACGCTGCATGTAGCGGTCAATCAGGTCGGTGGCGGCGACGTCGTCAGCTCGGGAGACGGGCTTGCGGGGTATCTGGTCGGCCGGAGGAGCTGCGGCCATCGCGGTTTCGATCTGGCGGTCAATGGGGGAGATGATTTGGATCCCGCCGTCGAAGTACACCTTGTAGCCGTTATCGGTCGGCGGATTGTGTGATGCGGTGATCTGAATCCCGGCGCCGGCCCCGGTGTGGCGTACCGCGTAAGCCACTACCGGAGTGGGCACGGCATCGGGCAGTCGCAGTACCGAAAACCCCCCGGCGGCAAGCACTTCAGCTGTCGCGGCCGCGAATGCCGCCGAGCCGTGCCGGGCATCGCGCCCAACGACCACCCGCGAGCCCGCCAGACCGCGATCGGTGAGCACCTGTGCCACCGCCCAGGTGGCGCGCAACACCACCGCGACGTTCATGGCGTCCGGTCCGCCGCGTACGGGGCCACGCAACCCCGCGGTGCCGAACGTCAGCGGGCGGGCGAACCGCTCGCGCAGTTCATCGGGGCGACACGCGGTGAGCTCGGCGGCCGTCTGCGGGTCGGGGTCGTGCGCGATCCACTCTTCGGGCGTCACTTCTTCTAGAACCGGCCTATGACAGCAGCCAGCAGCGCGCCCATTCGACCCGCCGAGGCCGCCCCGGCGGCAAGCACCTCGTCGTGGCTCAGCGGCTGACCGGTGATGCCGGCTGCGAGGTTTGTCACCAACGAAACGCCGAGCACCTCGGCGCCCGCTGCGCGGGCCGTGATGGTCTCGTGGACTGTCGACATGCCCACCATGTCGGCACCCAACATCCGCAGCATCCGGACTTCCGCGGGCGTCTCGTAGTGCGGTCCGGGCAATCCTGCGTAGACGCCCTCGGTTAGCTGCGGGTCGGCCTCGAGAGCGAGCCGGCGCAGCCGCGGCGCGTAGGCGTCGGTGAGGTCGACGAACTGGGCACCTTGCAGCGGCGAACGTGCCGTCAGATTCAGGTGGTCGCAGATCAGTACCGGCTGACCGACAGCCATGTCAGGGCGCAGTCCGCCGGCTGCATTGGTGAGTACGACGATGCGCGCCCCTGCCGCGCAGGCCGCCCGTACCGGGTGCACGACGTGGCTTAGGTCGTGCCCCTCGTAAGCGTGCACTCGGCCGACCAGCACCAGCACCCGGTGCGCACCGATGGGCACCGACAACAGCTCGCCGGTATGCCCAAGGGCGCTTGGCGGGGTGAACCCGGGGATTTCGGCTTGGGGCAGTGCGACGGTCGGCGAGCCGAGCGCGGCGACCGCCGGCGACCATCCAGATCCGAGAACGATCGCGACTTCGTGGTCACGGACTCCAGTGCGCTCTCTGATGACCTGAGCCGCGTGCAACGCCGTTTCGTGTGGATCGAGGGCAGGGTCAGCCACAGTGGGCGAGCTTAGCCATGCCGCAAGCAGACGCAGAAGCGCACGCTTGATGGGGCCCCATGCGAGTCCGCTGGAGGAACCTCCCGCTTGCGGGGGGACTGCTCGCGGGTCAGCCTGGTCCGGTCGGTGAGATACTGCGAGAGTGCCCGCAACCAACGCATTCGACCGCGTCGAGGATGTCGTGCGGCGTCGTGGTGCCGATCTTGTCGAGTTGTCCCACGCAATTCACTCCGAGCCCGAGCTGGCGTTCGCCGAGCATCGCAGTTGCGCCAAGGCACAGGCACTGGTCGCCGAACGTGGTTTTGCGATCACAGCGGCCGCCGGTGGCTTGGACACTGCCTTTCGCGCCGACTTCGGCAGCGGACCGCTGGTCGTCGGCGTCTGTGCTGAGTACGACGCGTTGCCCGAAATCGGCCACGCCTGCGGCCACAACATCATCGCCGCGGCGGCCGTGGGGACCGCTCTGGCGCTGGCCGAGGTAGCCGACGAGCTGGGTCTGACAGTGGCCCTGCTGGGAACCCCCGCTGAGGAAGCCGGCGGTGGTAAAGCGCTGCTGCTGCAGGCCGGCACCTTCGACGATGTCGCAGTGGCAGTGATGGTGCACCCAGGGCCGACCGACATCGCTGGGGCCCGCTCGCTCGCATTGTCCGAGGTGATCGTGCACTACCGCGGCAAGGAATCGCATGCCGCCGTTGCGCCCCATCTAGGTATCAACGCCGCGGACGCCGTGACTGTGGCGCAGGTTGCCGTCGGGCTGCTGCGGCAGCAGTTGGCGCCGGGGCAGCTAGTACACGGGATCGTCACCAACGGCGGACAGGCCGTCAACGTCATCCCGGGGTACGCGGCATTGCAGTACGCGATGCGGGCCGGCGAATCGGATTCGTTGCGCGAGCTGGAGGGCAGGATGTTTTCGTGTTTTGCTGCCGGCGCCCTGGCCGCCGGCTGCGAATACGAAATCGAGAATCCGGCCCCGGGATACGCGGAATTGAAACCTGACCAATGGCTGGCTGACGTGTGCCGGGAGGAGATGCGCCGACTGGGACGCGAGCCGGTGGCGCCCGAGGTCGAGGTGCGGCTTCCGCTGGGCAGCACTGATATGGGCAACGTGACGCAGGTGCTGCCGGGAATCCATCCGGTGATCGGTGTCGACGCCGGGGGCGCCACGGTCCACCAGCGCGCCTTCGCCGCCGCGGCCGCCGGCCCCAGCGCCGATCGCGCGGTCCTTGACGGCGCGATCATGCTGGCGCGCACAATCGTCAACCTCGCCGAGACCCCTGACCAACGTGATCGGGTAATGGCCGCGCAACAGCGCAGGGCGGCATCATGAGCCTCGCCGACGCCGCCGAATCGTGGCTGGCCGCCCACTACGAGGACTTGATCGCCTGGCGTCGGCACATCCACCGCTATCCGGAATTGGGCCGCCAGGAATATGCCACCACGCAGTTCGTCGCGGAGCGGTTGGCCGATGCAGGGCTGAATCCGAAAGTGTTGCCCGGCGGAACCGGGCTGACCTGTGACTTCGGCCCTGAGCATCAGCCGAGGATCGCGCTGCGGGCCGACATGGACGCACTGCCGATGGCGGAGCTGACAGGCGCGCCGTACGCCTCGACGGTCCCGAATATCGCCCACGCCTGCGGGCATGACGCGCATACCGCGATCCTGCTGGGTACCGCGCTGACGTTGGCATCGGTGCCGGAACTGCCGCTCGGGGTGCGGCTGATCTTCCAGGCTGCCGAGGAGTTGATGCCCGGCGGCGCCATCGACGCCATCGCCGCCGGCGCGATAACCGGGGTGTCGCGGATCTTCGCGCTGCACTGTGACCCGCGGCTCGAGGTCGGCAAGGTCGCGATCAGGCGCGGACCCATCACCTCGGCGGCCGACCGTATCGAGATCACGCTGTATTCACCCGGCGGGCACACGTCGCGCCCGCACCTGACCGCCGACCTGGTCTACGGTCTCGGCACGCTGATCACCGGGCTGCCCGGGGTGCTGTCGCGCCGCATCGATCCGCGCAACAGCACCGTGCTGGTGTGGGGCGCGGTCAATGCCGGCGTGGCTGCCAACGCCATACCGCAGACCGGCGTGTTGTCCGGCACCGTTCGCACCGCCAGCCGGCAGACCTGGGTCGCTCTCGAAGAAATCGTGCGCGAGACCGTCGACGCGCTGCTCTCGCCGCTGGCTATTGAACACACGCTTCAGTACCGCCGCGGCGTGCCGCCGGTGGTGAACGAGGATGTCTCGACGCAGATTCTCACCCACGCGATCGAAGCCGTCGGTCCCGACGCGCTTGCGGACACCAGGCAGTCGGGCGGCGGCGAGGATTTCTCCTGGTATTTAGAGGAGATTCCCGGCGCGATGGCGCGATTGGGCGTGTGGCCGGGAGAGGGGCCGCAGTTGGATCTCCACCAGCCGACGTTCGATCTCGACGAGCGCGCACTCGCGACAGGACTGCGGGTGATGGTCAACATCATCGAGCAGTCGGCCGCGGTCTAGGCGGCCGTTCGGCTCGGCCGCGTCCTACGCGGCCTTACGCCGGGGTGCCCGGACCGATGTTACGGGCTGGCCGGGTTCGCAGGTCGTGCACGTAATCGTTTGGGGCGCCGGCGATCTCAGCGGCATCTGCCATCACGCCGATATACTGCGCCGACGGCAGCCCGCCCTCCCAGGCGTCCAGCACGTACAGCCACGCCAGCACGGGATCGATGTTGGTGTCGGAGGCCAACCGCTCCACTCGGCACCGGATCTTCTTGTGCACGCCGAACTCGGAGCCCTCCCACTGGTCGAGGTTTATCTCGTCCGCGGGCGTCATGTCGTAGAGGACGACGAACACCCGGGAATCCGGATCCTCGACGATTGTGGCCAGGGCACCTTCCCACCCGATGTCCTCGCCGCCGAACGTCAGCCGCCACCCGGGCAACCAGCCGGTTCCGGCCATGGGTGAGTGGGGTGCGCGCTTCAGCATTTGCTCGGGATGCATGTTCGACCCGTAGGCGGCGTAGAGCGGCACGGGGAAAGCTTAAACGGCACACTCGGACGCTGATCACCCGATGGATTGGCGGTGTCCCAAGCACGCCGAGATTGTCACCACGGTTGTGGTCGGTTCCCGGGTCACAGCCCTGACGGCAATCTCGCGCAAGAAGCACACGCGCTGCGCAGTGAGTCGTGTCCGGCGGTGTCTGTTGGCTCGGCTCGCCCCCTCGCCGCTGCGCGGGCTGGGGGTGCCCCCACCTCGCTCTGCGCTGCGGAGTGAGTCGTCTCCGAGCTAGGTTAAGGGCTGTGGTGACCCGCATCGCGATCCTCGGTGGAGGCCCGGCCGGTTACGAAGCTGCGCTGACGGCAGCCACTTCACACCCCGATACCACCCAAGTCACCGTGATCGACTCCGATGGCATCGGCGGGGCCGCCGTGCTGGACGACTGCGTGCCATCCAAGACCTTCATCGCCTCCACCTGGTTGCGCACCGAACTGCGCCGGGCGCCTCAACTGGGCTTCGACATCGACATCGACGACGCCAAAATCCTGCTGCCGCAGATCCATGCCCGGGTCAAGACGCTGGCCGCCGCGCAGTCGGCCGACATCACCGCCCAGCTGCTCAGCATGGGTGTGCAGGTGGTCGCTGCCCGCGGCGAGCTGTGTGACCGCGCACTGGGCCTGGCCCACCACCGCATCAAGGCGACGGCCGCCGACGGGACCATCACCGAGCACGACGCCGACGTGGTGCTGATCGCCACCGGGGCCGGCCCGCGGATCCTGCCGTCGGCCCAGCCGGACGGCGAACGCATCCTGACCTGGCGCCAGCTCTACGACTTGGACGCGTTGCCAGAGCACCTCATCGTGGTGGGATCGGGGGTCACCGGCGCCGAGTTCGTCAACGCCTACACCGAACTGGGCGTGCCGGTAACCGTGGTGGCCAGCCAGGACCACGTGCTGCCGTACGAGGACCCCGACGCCGCGCTGGTCCTGGAAGAGGCGTTCGCCGAGCGCGGTGTCCAGCTGTTCAAAAACGCCCGGGCAGCATCGGTGACCCGCACCGATACCGGCGTTCTGGTGACGATGAACGACGGCCGCAGCGTCGAGGGCAGCCACGCCCTGATGACCATCGGGTCGGTACCGAACACCAGCGGACTTGGCCTGGAACGCGTCGGCATCGAGCTTGGCCGCGGCAACTACCTGACCGTGGACCGGGTGTCGCGGACGTCGGTGACGGGTATTTATGCCGCGGGCGACTGCACGGGTCTGCTACCGCTGGCGTCTGTCGCCGCAATGCAGGGGCGGATCGCAATGTGGCACGCGCTGGGTGAGGGCGTCAGCCCAATCCGGTTGCGCACGGTCGCTGCGACCGTATTCACCAGACCTGAGATCGCCGCCGTCGGTGTGTCGCAATCGATGATCGACGACGGGAGAGTGTCGGCCCGGACCATCATGCTGCCGCTCCGGACCAACGCGCGAGCGAAGATGTCCGGGCTTCGACAAGGTTTCGTCAAGCTCTTCTGCCGCCAATCCGCCGGCGTGGTCATCGGTGGCGTGGTGGTGGCGCCGATCGCCTCCGAGCTGATTCTGCCGATCGCCCTGGCCGTGCAGAATCGCATCACCGTCGACCAGTTGGCGCAGACGCTGGCCGTTTACCCATCGCTGTCCGGGTCGATCACCGAAGCCGCTCGCCGGTTGATGGCCCACGACGATCTGGATTAACGACGACTCTGGGAGGTCCGACGAACTAGCCTCGAACTAACCCGAGTGAACACACCTACCGACGAGTAACCGGACAAGAGTTCCCCAGTGAGGAGTCCTTTCTCGTGAGCAACCCGATCCAAGCACCGGACAGCGCGCAGACTTGGCCGGCTTCCACTCTTGGACCTCGTCAACGCGCGCTGGCCTGGGAGCGACTTGGCGCCGAGCAGTTCGACGTAGTGGTCATCGGCGGCGGCGTGGTGGGCTCCGGGTGCGCGCTGGACGCCGCAACCCGCGGGTTGAAGGTGGCGCTGGTCGAGGCCCGCGACTTCGCCTCGGGAACCTCGAGCCGCTCGTCGAAAATGTTCCACGGCGGCCTGCGCTACCTCGAACAATTGGAATTCGGGCTGGTGCGCGAGGCGCTCCACGAACGGGAGCTGTCGCTGACCACATTGGCGCCCCACCTGGTCAAGCCGATGCCGTTCTTGTTTCCGCTGACCAACCGCGTGTGGGAACGCCCGTACATCGCCGCGGGCATCTTTCTTTACGACAGTCTCGGCGGCTCGAAATCCGTTCCGGCGCAAAAGCATTTGACCCGTGCGGGCGCATTGCGGTTGAGCCCCGGCCTGAAGCGCAGCTCATTGATCGGCGGGATTCGCTACTACGACACCGTCGTCGACGACGCCAGGCACACCATGATGGTCGGACGGACGGCCGCGCATTACGGCGCTGTCGTGCGCTGCTCCACCCAGGTGGTCGCGATGCTGCGCGAGGGCGACCGGGTAACCGGCGTGCGCGTCCGCGATTCCGAGGACGGCGCGATCACCGAGGTCCATGGCCACGTGGTGGTCAACGCGACCGGCGTCTGGACCGACGAGATCCAGGCGTTGTCCAAGCAGCGCGGACGGTTCCAGGTGCGCGCGTCCAAAGGCGTGCACGTGGTGGTACCGCGCGACCGGGTGGTCAGTGACGTCGCGATCATCCTGCGCACCGAGAAGTCGGTGATGTTCGTCATCCCATGGGGGAACCACTGGATCATCGGAACCACCGACACCGACTGGAACCTCGATCTCGCGCACCCGGCGGCCACCAAAGCCGACATCGACTACATCCTGAGCACGGTCAACACCGTGTTGGCCACCCCGTTGACGCACGCGGACATCGATGGCGTGTACGCGGGACTGCGTCCGCTGCTCGCCGGGGAGAGTGACGACACGTCCAAGCTGTCCCGCGAGCACGCCGTGGCCGTGCCGGCGGCCGGGCTGGTCGCGATCGCCGGGGGCAAATACACCACCTACCGGGTGATGGCGGCCGACGCCATTGATGCCGCGGCCGAGTTCATCCCGGCCCGGGTCGCACCGACGATCACCGAGAAGGTGCCACTGATGGGCGCCGACGGGTACTTCGCACTGATCAACCAGACCGAAAAGGTCGGCGCGTTGCAAGGTCTGCACCCGTACCGGGTGCGCCATCTGCTGGACCGCTACGGCTCGCTGATCGGCGAGGTCCTGGCGCTGGCGACCGAAACCCCGGATCTGCTCACTCCGATCAAAGAGGCACCGGGTTACCTGAAAGTGGAGGCCGCCTACGCCGCAGCCGCCGAGGGAGCCCTGCATCTGGAAGACATCCTGGCCCGCCGCATGCGTGTCGCCATCGAATATTCGCACCGGGGTGTCGAGTGCGCCCGAGAGGTGGCCGACGTTGTTGCACCGGTGCTGGGGTGGACCGCGGCGGACATCGACCGTGAGGTCGCGAACTACACGGCGCGAGTGGAGGCCGAGATCCTTTCGCAGGCCCAGCCCGACGACGTATCGGCGGACATGTTGCGGGCCAGCGCACCCGAAGCGCGCGCCGAGATTCTCGAGCCGGTGCCTTTAAATTGAGGGGCCATTGAGTGGGCACAGGGGCAGCCTTGAGATGACACGGCGATGACCCGGCGGCCCGCGCCGCTTCCGGTTCGCGACGGGTTGGGGCCTGCCCGGGTCCGGTTGAATGGTGGATCGGTGCTGGCCGAGCTGACCGCCCGGTTCGGCGAGCAGGCCCGCGCCAAGGTCGTTGCCGGAGAGGTCGTCGACGCCCACGGCGCGGTGATCGATGACACCACGGTGCTGCCAACCGGGTCCAGCGTCTACCTTTATCGCGACCTGCCGGAGGAAGTCTCGGTGCCCTTCGACATCCCGATGCTGCATCAAGACGCGGACATCGTCGTAGTCGACAAGCCGCACTTTTTGGCGACCATGCCACGGGGACGGCACGTCGCGCAGACCGCGCTGGTGCGACTTCGCCGGGAACTGGGATTACCCGAGCTGAGCCCCGCCCACCGGCTCGACCGGTTGACCGCCGGGGTGCTGCTGTTTACCACTCGGCGCGAGTTGCGCGGCGCGTACCAGAGCTTGTTCGCCCGCGGCGCCGTGGCAAAGACCTACCTCGCGCGGGCGGGGGTCGATCCAGCCCTCGTGCTGCCGCGGATTGTCCGAAGCCGCATCATCAAGCGCCGAGGCCACCTCCAGGCGGTCTGCGAGCCCGGTGTGCCCAACGCGGAGACCCTGGTGGAGTTGGTATCGCCGGACGGCCTGTACCGGCTGACGCCGCGCACCGGACGAACCCACCAATTGCGGGTGCACATGGCGTCGCTGGGGATACCGATCATGGGTGATCCGTTGTATCCCAGCATTATTGACGTGCCGACCGACGACTTCAGCACGCCGCTGCGGTTGCTGGCGCAGCGCATCGAGTTCGACGATCCTTTCACGGGATTTCACCGGGAGTTCATCAGTCGACAAGAACAATAGGGTCCTTGTTACTATGCCTCATGACTGCCAGGAAGGCGGCAGTCTGAGCGGACTGCGGTGACGCGGGCGACGATCATCTCATCGGTATCATTCAGAGGAATTGGATTGAAGTTCAATCGATTTGGCGCCGCGCTGAGCATTCTGATCACTGGTGCGATGATGTTGTCGGCGTGCGGCGGTCACAACAACGCCACTGGAGGAAGCACAACGACCGGGGGCCCGTCGTCGGCGCAGGTGGCCTGCGGCGGCAAGCAGACCCTCAAGTCGAGCGGTTCCACCGCCCAGGCCAACGCGATGGCCCGGTTCGTCAAGACATTCGAGCAGGCCTGCCCGGGTCAGACCCTGAACTACACGGACAATGGATCGGGCGCTGGGATCAGCGAATTTATAGGCAATCAAAACGATTTCGGCGGCTCTGACTCAAGGATGATCCCGAGCGAGTATGCCGCCGCCCAGCAGCGGTGCGGCTCGCCGGCGTGGAATCTGCCGGTGGTGTTCGGCCCCATCGCCATCACCTACAACGTCAACGGTCTGACCTCCCTGAATCTGGACGGACCGACCGCGGCCAAGATCTTCAACGGCGCCATTACTGACTGGAACGATCCCGCGATCCGAGCGCTGAATGGCGGTGTCACCCTGCCCGCCGAGTCGATCCATGTCGTATTCCGCAGCGACGAGTCCGGCACCTCGGATAACTTCCAGAAGTATCTCGACACGGTCTCCGACGACGAGTGGGGTAAGGGTGCCGGAAAGACGTTCAAGGGCGGCGTAGGGGAGGGCGCCGAGGGCAACGACGGCACCGCCGCCGCCGTCAAGCGCACCGAGGGGGCGATCACCTACAACGAGTGGTCGTTCGCTCAGGCGCAACAACTGCACATGGCCAACGTCATCACGTCCGCTGGTCCGAACCCGGTCGCGATCAGCGCGGAATCGGTGGGTAAGACGATTGCCTCGGCCACCATCATCAAGCACGGCAACGACCTCGCCATCGACACGATCTCGTTCTACCGGCCAAATCAGCCCGACTCTTACCCGATCGTGCTGGCGACGTACGAGATTGTGTGCTCGAAGTATCCCGATGCGCAGGTCGGTACGGCGGTAAAGGCATTCCTGCAAAGCACGATCGGCGCCGGCCAGAATGGTCTGGTGGATAACGGATATATCCCCATTCCGGACGCGTTCAAGTCGCGATTGTCAGCCGCGGTCAACGCCATCTCGTGACCTCGGCTTTCCGGCATCGCCGACATTAAGATCCGCTCGGGCGCCGGCCGGAGTAACGTTTGGGCCGCAGTAAGACGCCGACGCACAATGTTCCAGGGGTTTTCCCGCAGTAGTCAACCAAATGTTCCAGAGGTTTTCCCACGGAAGTCAATGTGAGGTGTTATGGAGTTCATAACATTGCCCCCCGAGTTCACCTCGGCGCTGATCCACTCGGGGCCCGGCGCGGGATCATTGATCGAGGCGTCCGATGCGTGGCAGCGGCTGGCAACCGATCTCGAGGAATCCGTTCGCGCCTATTCCCCGGCCTTGTCTTCTCTGACTGAGGCCTGGCGGGGTCCGTCCGCGTCGGCGATGACCCAGGCCGTCGGGCCCTACATCGCCTGGTTGCGCAGCACCGCGCAGCAGTGCCAGCGGCTGAGTTCGTCGGCGCAGGTCGCCGCGGCGGCATTCGGCTTGACTCTCTCGGCGGTGGTCCACCCCTCGCAGGTCAGCGCGAACAGGGTGCGGCTGGCGCAGTTGCTGGCGACTAACCGATTGGGCAGAAACCTTGCGGCGATCGCCGAGACCGAAGCCCAGTACCAGGAGATGTGGGCGAATAATTCGGCGGCGCTTTATCGTTATGAGGCAACCTCGGCACAAGCTGTCCCGGTGTCGCAGTTCACTTCGCCGCCTTCGATTACCAACACGCCGGGGGCTGCCGCTCAAGTCAGCGCGGTGCCCGCCACTGCCACCGCCGCCCCGACGACGGCCTCGATATTGTCGTCGCTTACCAGCTTCGACCCGCAAGCCGGCTGGGTTGGATTGGTGAATCAATATGTTAATCAGTTCATTTCGTCCGGATTTCCCATCAACCTCCTCAGCTACGCAGCGCAGAACACCTCCGCCCAGGCATTGCAATCTGTGGCCCCCGATATCGGCGCGGGCCTATCGGAGGGGGAATCTGCGTTGGGAACGGCGTCGGCCGAACTGTCCGGCGCGGTCAGAGCCCTTGGCGCTGCACAAGCACCGACTGCGGCCATAGGAGCAGGAATTAAGATGGGTAACCTCATGGCGCCGCCTGCCGTAGTGGGATTGTTGCCCGCTGCGCAAACGCCGGTGCAGCTTGCGTCGGCGGTATCGCCGCTTCCTGCGGCAGACTCCGGGTTCCCCTTGCCCCCGTTGATGCCGCCGCCGATCTCGGCAGGCAGCGGTTGGCGCAAACGCAAGCAGCAGAAGTACGAGGATGTTGCCTACGGCTTGGAGGTCAAGGGGACGGTCATGCCCCGACCGCCATCAGCGGGATGAGCGTTGCGGCAGGTTAGCCCGAGATCCCTTGCAAATCAGCGAGACCGCTCTGGATCCCGTCATTCATTTGGTCCGCCAAAGTGGGGCCGCCAACCGCGGCCGTGACTCCATCTCCGCAGCTGCAGCTGAGGACACCGAACGCGCTTGGGTCGGCGCTCGCGGGCATGGCTACCCCTGTCGCAACACTGAAGGCGACGGCCGCGCCTAACAACACTTTCGTGATCACTCATGCTCTCCGAGATACATGCACCCAAAGCTTACGCGTTCCAGTCTCGAACGGCGCGCTGAAGGTTGCGGTCAGCTCGCTGCGTGATGCCTCGGGCAGTACGCAGCGATGCTCGCGCCCACGAAGTATCCGGCCCGATAGCCGTCCAGGTTGCTGCTACTCATCACTTCATTGGCGACGTCGGACTTCTGCCTACCGAGGTCAAGTTCATCGCAGACCTCGTGACCCGCGATGATCGCGGCTTCCGGGGACGCGAAATTGATTCCCTTGGTCTTCACGGCATTAACGAACGACTCGTCGACCTGATCGGCGTGCGCGGTCGGGATCGACATTGCCTCGAGGCTGAGCGGCGCGACCGTCAGAACAAGACCGGCCAATAGTGATCGGACGGGTCTGGGCAACCGCACTCGGATAGTGGTCATTGCTGGAACCTCCCCGATCAGAAGTAGAAGTGTTGACGGCAAGCGACGCCGCTGACGTTGCGATCATTCCATGCCGCGAATGTCCTCGGCGACGACCTTGACCACAATTCACCTGCCCGCCCTCGTCGATCCGCATGTGCGGTCGGTAACTTGGCGAACATGCCCTGGGTGCGACTGCTATCGCTGGCCGTTGTCGCGATCTGCCTCGTGGGCTGCGGCGCGCACCAAGTACAGGGCGCCGCGCGAGATGAACCTGGGACATTTCAGTTCGGCGGCCTGACTAGGACCTACCGGGTGCATGTGCCGCCGGGCCGTCCCGTCGGCCTGGTACTCAACCTGCACGGCGGCGCCGCGACCGGAATAGGGCAGGAGGGCCTCA
This sequence comes from uncultured Actinomycetota bacterium, assembly GCA_963762625.1. GTDB lineage: Bacteria > Actinomycetota > Actinomycetes > Mycobacteriales > Mycobacteriaceae > Mycobacterium. The sequence goes on along the minus strand of CAVXLB010000003.1, from coordinate 119,933 downwards.
GCGACTTCGACTCCGTTGCCGATACCACCAACCTGCTGGTCGTCTATCCCGATGGTTACGACAAGAGCTGGGCCGACGGGCGAGGAGAATCGCCGGCGGCCCGCCACCACGTCGACGACCTGGGGTTCCTGGTCGCGCTGGTAAGCAAGCTGGCGAACGACTTCGGCATCGCTCCCGGGCATGTCTTTTCCACCGGCATGTCGAACGGGGGGTTCATGTCCAACAGGCTGGCCTGCGATCGTGCCGATATCTTCGCTGCGATCGCCCCGGTATCGGGCACGCTCGGGGTGGGGGTGGCTTGCAGTCCGTCGCGGCCGGTGTCGGTACTGGCGGTGCACGGAACCCACGATCCGCTGGTGCCATTCAACGGGGGGGCCGTGCGCGGCCGCGGCGGAGTCAGCCACTCCATTTCGGCGACCGGGATGGTGGACAAATGGCGCTCGATCAACAGGTGCCAAGGCGATCCGTCGACACAGGACCTGCCCGTTGTCGGCGATGGAACATCGGTTCACCGCTTTGATGCCCCGACGTGTGCTGATGCCACCGAAGTGGTCTTCTACAAGATCGACAACGGCGGCCATACCTGGCCGGGCGCTAAGCAGTATCTGCCGGCCGCGGTCATCGGAGCCACTACGCGCGCATTCGACGCGTCGGAAGTCATTGCGCAGTTTTTCCTGACGCACGCCCGAAACTAGCCATATTCAGGCGGGGGCGGTCGCGTACAGATCAGCGAGAGTTAAAGTCCGTTCCCGTCAGTTCTCATTCGAGTACTGCGGGCAGTACGCTTCCTCGGCAATCCCGACAAAGAACCCGGCGTTGTCGCCGTCCAGGGTGCTGCTGTTCATGATGTCGGTCGCGACCTGTTGCGGCGTCTTGCCCATACCAAGTTGATGGCAAACCAAGTGACCGGCCTGGATTTCGGTTTGCTCTGACTCGTGTTCGATACCGTGGGCCCTCAGCGTTGATATGAAAGCTTGATCAGCGTTGTCAGCGTGAGCCGTCGAGGCCGTTCCCACCACGCCAAGCAGCGCGGCCGCCAGTGCGAAGCCGACAGCCGACAGCGGTCGCAGCGGGCTGCGAGTGCCGATACGGGTATTCGTCATTTCTAATACTCCCGTGGAACAGAACAGCGGATGTTGGATGAGAATCAAGCCCGGGCCGTGAATGCTGCAAGCACGTACGGCTCCGCGCAACTCAATGGTCGCTCACTTTGCGATCATCGCAACCTAGAGTGCCCAGACAAACCATCGCGTAGGTGACTCAAAGGTTAACGGCAGCTAAAATGCGGCAGGCTGCTGGAGGCAATAGTGGCCGACATGCTTGGTTCCACTGGATTTCAGACCTGGCAGGCCGGGCACCAGTACGCCACCCGCTCACCGGAGCCGTCGTAGTTGATGGGTGTGCCGCAGCGCCGGCAACCCTGTCCGGCTCGCCCGTAGACCCATAGCTGCCGCCCTGCCCGGGTATCGCCGGTGGTGCAGCGATTCCAGCGCAAGCGGTTCGCCCACAGCATGTCGCGGGCGCGGGTGACGAGGCGACGCGGGTCGGTGATTGAGCTGACCGGCGAGCTGGGCAAATGCCCGGTGACGAAACACAATTCGTTGCAATAGACGTTGCCGACGCCGGCCAGCACCCGTTGATCCAGCAGCGCCTCGGCGATGAGCCGGTCCGGGCGTGCAGTCAGGTTGGCGGCGGCAATGTGTGGGTCCCAATCTTCGCCCAGCAAATCGGGTCCCAGGTGCGCAACTGCGTCGCTGTCATGCTCGCGATCGAGGACCTCCAGCACGCCCAGGTCGACACCGACGGCGCGAACATCGTTGGCTTCCAATATGATTCGTGCTCGATGATCCACCCGCACTCGACCGTCGCCGACCCGCCAGCTGCCGTCCATCTTCAGATGCGAGTGAATGCTGGCCCGCCCGACTCCGGATGAACAGGTGCTTGCCCCGACTGAGCACCTCGTCTACCAAGTTCCCGGTGAGGTCGACGGTGGCGAACCTGCGGCACCCGGATGTCGCAGCGGGTCAGCGTTCGTCCCGCCAGGTGCTGGCGCAGCGTGGCCGCGGTGTGCCAGACGGTGTCACCCTCGGGCATTGCTCACCGCAGCCGCAACCCGCGTGGCGTACGGATGAAACCCGCTTCCGACAGTGCCCGGTCAACGTCGTCGACTCCCGCCCGCCGGTGCTCGGCTGCAGTGCCGGTACCCCGTCGATGCGCTCGACCAGGATCGACGCGACGCGCCCGCTCGCGACCAATTCGGCCAGCGCCAGGGCCGCGCGCGATGGCCCGCTGCGGGATCGTCGGTGAAGGTCAGCAGTGACCGCCCCCCGCGCTCGAGGAACCAGGTCAGTTCGCCGTCCACCAGCACGACGAGCGCCCCGGCTTTGCGGCCCGGTCGGGCTCCGGCGCCGGGCCCCTCTGCCGCTTGGTCCCGGCCAGGGCAATGCCGCGCCGTAGGGGTTGGCCGGATCGGCGGCGGCCAGCACGACCGCCCGGTATTCCGGTCGTTCCGGGTCGATCCCGTCGAGGTAACTGCGCAACCTGTCGACTGTCGACGCGACCGCGAACTGGGCGCCTCCCAACGACTCGACGAAATAGCCGCGCTGGCACCTGCCGGCGTCCTCGAACGTGCTCAGCACCTTGTAGAGGGTGGCGAATCCGCCTGGCACGCCCTCGGCCGCCACCGCGCCTCTGGTCAGCACGCCGTGCCGGTTCAACAGCAGTTCGGCTTGGTAGTGGGCGCGCAGTGTGGAATCCGGCTCCGGGACGCGGAAGGGCCGACCAACGCCCGGCCACGGTCGGGTCGGTGCTGCGGGACTGTGGGTGCGCGACGCTGTATCGGCTCAGGCGCGGCGGGCGGCGTCCCGGTGCGCCGGCGCGGAACGCTTGCGAGCGCCGGTGCCGCGCCAGCAGTGCGCGCACCGGCGCGAACGTGTCGCCGGTGACCCAGCCGGCCCAGATCAGCTCCCACAGCGCGGCTTTGAGTGCCGTCGTCGCCGATCCCGCCCTCGAGCGAGCTGGCGGAAGAAGTACGCGCCACCCCCGGCCAGGGTGTCCAGGATCGCCCGGTGGGCGTCGGTGAAATCGATCTCGGCGGGTGCGGCCAGGGTCAACGGGCGCCGAATCGGCCGGCGTGCAGCGCGATCCAGCCGTCGCTACCCGAGATGGACCCGGCGCCCGACCAGGTGACCTCCCCGGTGGCCAGCAGCTCGTCGAGCATCGCGGGCGAATAGTCGCGCACCCGCGGCGCCAGCACCAGCGGTTCGATCGCCGAGGCCGGCATCCGAACGCCGGCCAGCTGATCGATGACCGACATCAGCCCGTCCAGGCCGGAATGGCCGGAATCCCGGCCCGAGGTGCCGTGCCAGGCCGGCAGGAACCGCCCGAAGGCGGCGGTGCTCACCGGCTCGACCTGGGCCCGCAGCGCCGCCAGCGAACGGCGCCGCAGAATGCGCAACACCTCGGCGTCGCACCATTGCTCGGCCCCGGCGCCCGCCGGGTCGTCTCCGCACCGGTGACGAAGTCGCCGCGCACCAGCCGGCCGTCGCCGGCCAGCCGGCCCAGCACGTCGGCCGTCACCCGCAGGCCCAGGCCGAACCGGGCGGCGGCCTCGGCCGTGGTGAACGGGGTGCGGGTGCGGGCGTAGCGGCCCAGCAGCTCGCCCAGCGGGTCGGCCACCTGCTCGGTGAAGGTGGCCGGCACGCCGACCGGAACCGGCGACCCCGACCCCGTCGCGCAGCCGGCCGATGTCCTCGACGGCCACCCACCAGCTGCGGCCGGCGAACGACACCGTCAGCGCGCGCCTGGCGCGCGCGCAGAGCCTTCCAGCCAGCCTCCGACGTCGGCGACCGCGGCGCTCGGCTCGGCGCCACCTCGTCTTCGGTCAGCGGGCCCAGCAGTCGCAGCAGATCGGCGACCGCCTCGGCGTCGCGGGCGGCCCGGTCCTCGGACAGGTGCTGCAATTGGCGGCCGGTGGCGGCGATGACCTCGGGATCGAGCAGCTCGCGCAGCTCTACCCGGCCGAGCAGTTCGGCCAGCAGCGTGCTGTCCAGCGACAGCGCCGCGGCGCGGCGTTCGGCCAGCGGGGTGTCGCCCTCGTACATGAAGGCGCCGACGTAGCCGAACAACAGCGAGGCGGCGAACGGCGAGGGCTGTGGCGGTCTCGACCTCCAGCACCCGCACCCGGCGGCTGGGCGATGCCCGCCATCAGCTCGACCAGGGCCGGGACGTCGTAAACGTCCTGCAGACACTCCCGGATGGTTTCCAGCACGATGGGGAAGTCGGGGTACTTGCGGGCCACGTCCAGCAGTTGGGCGGCACGCTGGCGCTGGTGCCACAGCGGCGAGCGGCGGCCGGGGTGACGGCGGGGCAGCAGCAGCGCGCGGGCCGCGCATTCCCGGAACCGCGACGCGAACAGCGCCGAACCGCCCACTTCGGCGGTGACGATCGGGTCGATCTCGTCGGCGTCGAAGACGAACAGCTCGGCGCCGGGCGGGGTTTCCTCGAGCGTGTCGGGCAATCGCACCACGATGCCGTCGTCGGACGCGGTCGGCTTCTCGTCGATGCCGTAGCGTTCGCGCAGCCGCCGGCCCACCGCCAGCGCCAGCGGCCCGTGCACCCGCAGCCCGTACGGCGAGTGCAGGATCACCCGCCAATCGCCCAGCTCGTCGCGGAATCGCTCGACCAGCAAGGTGGTGTCGGTGGGTACCACCCCGGTCGGCGGTCCGCTGCTCGTCCAGCAGTCGCCACAGGTTGTCGGTCGCGTAGGCGTCGAAACCCAAAGCCGCACAACGGGTTTCGAATGCATCGCGGCCCAGGCCGGCCAGCTCGCCGGTGAACGCGCCCAGCGCGCGCGCCCAGTTCGGCGGGGCGGCCGACGTCGTCGCCGCGCCAGAACGGCAACCGGGCCGGCAGGCCCGGCGCGGGAATCACCAGCACCCGGTCGTGGGTGATCTCGGTGATCCGCCAGCTGGTGGCGCCCGAGCGAGATGACGTCGCCGGGGCGCGATTCGTAGACCATCTCCTCGTCGAGTTCGCCTACCCGCGAGGGCTTTTCGGAGTCCGGTAGCCAGGTAGACGGTGAACAGCCCGCGGTCGGGGATGGCGCCGCCGGAGGTGACCGCCAGCCGCTGCGCACCGGGCCGCGCGGTCAGGGTTCCGGTATCGCGGTCGTAGACCAGTCGCGGTCGTAGCTCGGCGAACTCGGTGGACGGGTACTTGCCGGACAGCAGGTCCAGCGTGGCCTCGTACACGCTGCGGGGCAGCGTCGCGAACGGCGCGCTACGGCGCACGGTGTCGAACCATCGGTCGGCGTCCAGCGGCTCCAGCGCGGCCGCGGCCACGGTCTGCTGCGCCAGGATGTCGAGCGGGTTGGCGGGCACCCGCATCGTCTCGATCTGGCCGGCGAGCATGCGTTGCACGCTCACCGCGCAGCCGATCAGGTCGGTGCGGTGCTTGGGGAACAGCACACCGCGCGAGATCTCACCGACCTGATGTCCGGCCCGGCCGATGCGTTGCAGGCCGCTGGCCACCGACGGCGGTGCCTCCACCTGGATCACCAGGTCGACCGCGCCCATGTCGATGCCCAGTTCCAGGCTGGAGGTCGCCACCACCGCCTTGAGCTGTCCGCGTTTGAGATCCTCTTCGACCAGGGCGCGCTGCTCCTTGCTGACCGAACCGTGGTGGGCGCGCGCCAGCACGGCGTCGGCACCGAAGGTCTGGCCGCTGCCCATGATGTGCGCCGGCGCCCCGCCGGGCACCCGCGGGTTGGCGTCCGGGGCGAGAGCTCAATGCCGGCGCGTTCGGCATGAATCTCGTTGAGCCGCGCGGTAAGTCGCTCTGCCAGCCGTCGCGAATTGGCGAACACGATGGTCGAGTTGTGCGATTCGATCAGGTCGACCAGCCGCGCCTCGACGTCGGGCCAGATGGTGTTGTTCGCCAGGTTGGCCATATCGGGCACCGGCACCTGCACGGTCAGCTCGAAGGTCTTGGTCGACGGGCGGAGCCACGATGGTGGTCGGGGCCTGCGCCGGACAGGAAGCGCGCCAGTTCCTCGGGCGGGCGCACGGTCGCCGACAACCCGATGCGCTGGGCGGGCCGCCCCTCGCGACAGTTCGTCGAGCCGCTCCAGCGACAGCGCCAGGTGCGCGCCGCGCTTGCCGCCGGCGATGGCGTGAATCTCGTCGACGATCACGGTCTGCACCCCGGCCAGGGTCTCGCGGGCCGCGGAGGTCAGCATCAGGAACAGCGACTCCGGGGTGGTGATCAGCACGTCGGGCGGCGTGGCGATGAGCTGGCGGCGCTGCGCGGGCGGGGTGTCGCCGGATCGGACCCCCACGCTGATCTCGGGCGGGGGCAGACCGCGCCGTTCGGCGATCCGGGTGAGCCCGGCCAGCGGGGTGCGCAGGTTGCGCTCGACGTCGACGGCCAGCGCCTTGAGCGGTGACACGTAGAGCACGCGGGTGCCCTGGGCTTCGTCGGTCGGCGCGGCGGCCAGACTATCCAGCGCCCACAGAAAGGCCGCCAGCGTCTTGCCGGATCCGGTCGGCGCGATGACCAGGGTGTTCTGGCCGATCGGCGATGGCTTCCCAGGCGCCGCGGCCTGGGCGGCGGTTGGGTGCGGCGAAGGTACTCGCGAACCACTCGCGGGTGATCGCGCTGAACCGGCCCGAGTGCTTCGGTGCTCACCTAGCCATGGTGCCAACGGGCTACCGACAAAAGCACCACTCACTGCGGTTGGTGACGCGCGGTCGCCATCGCATGCGCCAGCTCGTCGGGGATCTCGGGCACCCGGGTGATCGCGTCCAGCAGCGTGTGCGCGCAGGCGTCTGCCATGCGTTCGGCGTTGGTCGTGGGGTCGATGATGCGCTGCCGGCACAGCTCGAAGGTGAACGCCATCCAGCCGTTGATGATGACCCGCAGGTCCCGCTCGATGTCCGGGTCCAGCGCATCCTGCCCGGAACCCCGCGACGACCTCGCCGATGCGGGTCATGATGTGCTCCAGCTGGCGGTTCTTGGCGTCGTCTTCGATGCCGAGCAAGACCGGGTCGGATCGGCCCAGGCCGACGTAGGCGGCCCAGGCAGCTTCCGGGTTCTGCTCGTGGTAGGCCATGTAGGCCAGCACGCCGATCCGCGCCTCTTCGAACATCGTCAGACCGACGACGGGCTCATTGTTGGTGGTCTCGTAGCAGCCGGTCGGCCTCGTCCTTGACCACGGCGGCGAAGAACGCTCGCTTGTCCGGGAAGTAGTGATACATCAGGGCCCGGGAGACCCCGGCCCGCTCGGCGATCTCGTCGATGCGGACCTCGTCATAGGGTCGTTTCCCAAAGACCTCTGCCCCCAGAGCGAGCAGCTCGGCGCGTCGATCCTCAGGGGAAAGACGCCTTCTTGCTGTCGGCATGTGACAGATATTACTCATGTCGATTAAGTCGTCCGCCAGCCCGCGTTCATCCGAACTCCACGCCTTGGGCCAGCGGCAATTCGCCGGAATAATTGACGGTGTTGGTAGTTCGGCGCATGTAGGCCTTCCATGCGTCCGAACCGGATTCCCGGCCGCCGCCGGTTTGCTTCTCGCCGCCGAACGCGCCGCCGATCTCGGCGCCCGACGTGCCGATGTTGACATTGGCGATGCCGCAGTCGGATTCGTCCAGGAACCGCTCCGCCTCCCGTATGTCGGTGGTGAAGATCGCCGACGAAAGTCCCTGCGGCACCGCGTTGTTGAGCGCGATCGCCTCGTCGAGCTCGTCGTAGCTGAGCACGTAGAGGATCGGCGCGAACGTCTCGGTGCGCCACGATGTCGGTCTGCGCCGGGCATCCGGACCACCGCGGGCGCCACGTAGTAGGCACTCGGGATGGTCCTCGCCGTCGGGATGGCGCTCGCCGCCGATCACCTCGCCGCCGTCGGCGCGGGCCTGCTCCAGCGCGCCGACCATGTCGCGGTAGGCGGTCTCGTGAATGAGCGGACCGACCAGTGTGCCGGCGGCCGACGGATCGCCGATCGGCAGTTGCCGATAGGCGGCCGCGACGCGCGCCACGACTCAGTCGGCCACCGAGCGATGCACGATCAGCCGGCGCAGGGTGGTGCAGCGCTGCCCGGCGGTGCCGGCGGCGGCGAACACGATGGCGCGCACCGCCAGATCCAGGTCGGCCGACGGCGTCACGATGGCCGCGTTGTTGCCGCCCAGTTCCAGCAGCGCCCGGCCGAAGCGCCGGCGCGACCCGCGGGCCGACCTGCTGGCCCATCCGCACCGAGCCGGTCGCGGACAACAGCGCGATCCGCGGGTCGTCGACCAGCCGCTCGCCCAGGTCGCGGTCGCCCAGGATCAGGCCGCACACCGCAGCCGGCGCGCCCACGTCGGCGGCCGCCCGGCCGATCAGCGCCTGGCAGGCCAGCGCGGTCAACGGGGTCAGCTCCGAGGGCTTCCACACCACGGTGTCCCCGCAGACCAGCGCCACCGCGGTGTTCCACGCCCAGACCGCGACCGGGAAGTTGAATGCGGTGATCACGCCCGACCACACCGAGCGGATGCCAGGTCTCCATCAGCCGATGCGCCGGCCGCTCCGAGGCGATGGTGCGGCCGTAGAGCTGGCGCGACAGGCCGACGGCGAACTGGCAGACGTCGATCATCTCCTGCACTTCGCCCAGCGCCTCGGAGGTGATCTTGCCGACCTCGATGGTCACCAGCGTCGCGAGGTCGTCCTTGTGCTGCGGTAAGCAGCTCGCCGAGCCGGGCCACCAGCGCGCCGCGTACCGGGGCCGGGGTGGCGCGCCATGCCGAAAATGCCTTGGCGGCAGTCGGCGATGCGTGCTGTTCGGCCTGCGTCGCGTGTGGTCTGCGCGACGGTGAACAGCACGTCGCCGGTGATCGGTGTGCTGGCCGGCAGGCCGTGTCTCGCCCGGCGCAGCCAAGGCCGTTCGTGTCTCTGTCACCGATCGCCGTCAAGCGCGTCGCGGGCCCGGGCGCGCAACTCGTCGGCGCGTCGGCAGACTCACGCGGGTGCCTCCTGGGAGAGCGCTTCATAAAGCGCGTACGGGTCGTGAATGTGGCGGCCGATGGCCCCGGCCAGCCACTCCGCGCTGTAGCCGGAGTCGTCGGCGAATCCGTGGCGCATGGCCTGGGTCTCGCGGTCCAGGTTGGACCGGAAGATGCCGGCCGCCGAGGCAGGCAGGAAGTCTTCGTAGACGACGGGTGCCGACGGGTCGCCGCCGCGGTAGTAGGCCAGCCCTTCGGCGGCCATCTCCTCGTCGGTTGGCGGGAAATAACGGCTCCACACTTGGGCGGGGTCAGTTCCCGGCCAGCCGAGCCATCGCCGCGTCGTAGCGCTCGCGGCCCGCGGGGTCAGCGCGACGCCGCGCGCCTCGACCTCACCGAACCGCACCCGCAGCGTTCCCTCGGTCAGCGCGCCGTCGTCGTGCGCGGAACCGGCGCGGCTCGGCCAGCGCGCGAAATGAAGTCTGCCGCAACAGCACCTCGGGCCCGTCCGATGCGCGGCGGTCCCTGGATGGCGTCGATCATGGTGATGCCGCGCTCGGTCATCCGCCGGTACAGCTCGTCGATGTCGAGCACCCGCGGCGTCAGGTGGTTGATGTGGGTGGAGCTGACGCCCGCGATGTCGGCGGCCACCGCCGACACCCGCGACAGCTCGTCATACCAGGACTTGTCGATCGGTTCGCGCGACAGCGCGAACGCCGCCGCTGCGCCGGCGACGAAAGCCTCGGCCTCGTCGGCCTCGCAGCCGCCCTCGGCGGCGATCACCCGGGCCCGGGCCAGCAACGCCGGGTCGAACAGCTTGCGGCGCGCGAGGAAGGCCTCCACTCGAGCGCGCAGGTCCGGCTTCGAAGAACCGCGGGTCGCGGGTAGCCAGCATCGAGGTGAACACCCGAAACGGATTGCGCTCCAGCTCCTCCGCGTCGATCGGCCGAAAAGCGGTGGACACCACCGGAACTGGCGAATCTGCGGAGCGCAGATCGTAGTAGCCGACCGGCAGCATGCCGAACGCGGCGAACAGCTCGGCGACTGCGGCCAGCTCCGCCGGGCTGCCGACCCGGATGGCGCCGTGTCGCTCGGCGGTGACCCGCGCCAGCGAGCCGAGCCGTTCGGCGCCCCCATGCGGGTCGCGTAATCGTGGTTGACCTGCGCGCTCACCTCGACCAGGGTCGTGTATGCGGGCACCTCGCCGGGCGTACATGGCCGACAGCCCGGCGGCGAACCGTGCGCGCAGTTGCCAGGTCACCAGCTTCTTCTGTCTTGGTACCGGGCTCATGCTGCGCCTTTTGATCCAGTTCCGCTGCGATAATCTCCGGCCATGAGTGAGACGCTCGACGACATCGACCGGATCCTGGTGCGCGAGCTGGTCGCCGACGGACGCGCAACGTTGTCGGAGTTGGCCGCGAGCGCGGGCCTGTCGGTCTCCGCGGTCCAGTCGCGGGTGCGCAGGCTGGAGTCTCGCGGCGTGGTGTCGGGGTACTCGGCGCGGATCGACCCGGAGGCGGTCGGGCACCTGCTGTCGGCGTTCGTGGCCATCACTCCTCTTGATCCGTCTCAACCCGATGATGCGCCCACCCGCCTGGAACACATCGAGGAGATCGAGTCGTGTCACTCGGTGGCGGGCGAGGAAAGCTACGTCCTGCTGGTGCGCGTCGCGTCCGCGCGGGCGCTCGAGGACCTGCTGCAACGGATCCGGACAGCGGCCAATGTCAAAACTCGCAGCACCATCATTCTCAATACATTTTACAGCGATAGACAGTATATTCCATAATAATACCTGTTCATACGCACAGATTTCGTAAAAATAACGCTATCATGGCGTCATGACTGCCGCCCTGAAACTTGTTGGTCAGCAGGCCGGGCCCGACCGGGCCGGCCAGGTTCATGACGTGCTGGCGCGCAGCATTCTGGTCGACGGTTTTGATCTGGTGCTCGATCTGACGCGTCGGCCGGGTCGTATCTGGTCGATGCCCGAGACGGCCGGCGCTACCTGGACATGTTCACCTTCTTCGCGTCGTCGGCGCTGGGTATGAACCATCCGGCGCTGGCCGAAGACGAGGAGTTCCGCGCCGAACTTACTCAAGCGGCGCTGAACAAGCCCAGTAACTCCGACATCTACTCGGTGCCGATGGCCGACTTCGTCGAGACCTTCGCCCGGGTCCTGGGCGACCCGGCGCTGCCGCATCTGTTCTTCGTCGAGGGCGGCGCGCTGGCGGTGGAGAACGCGCTTAAGGTCGCGTTCGACTGGAAGAGCCGGCATAACGAGGCCCGCGGCATCGACCCGGCACTCGGCACCCGGGTGCTGCACTTGAGCGGTGCGTTCCACGGCCGCAGCGGCTACACGCTGTCGCTGACCAACACCAATCCGGTCACTGTGGCCCGCTTCCCGAAGTTCGACTGGCCGCGCATCGACGCGCCGTACCTCCGGCCCGGCTTGACCGGAGCCGCTATGGACGGCCTGGAAGCCGAGTCGCTGCGCCAGGCCCGTGCGGCATTCGACGCACACCCGCACGACATCGCGTGCTTCATCGCCGAGCCCATCCAGGGCGAGGGCGGCGACCGCCACTTTCGGCCTCGGTTCTTCGCGGCGATGCGCGAGCTGTGCGACGAGTACGACGCCCTGCTGATCTTCGACGAGGTGCAGACGGGCTGCGGGTTGACCGGAACCGCCTTGGGCCTATCAGCAATTGGGTGTGCAGCCCGATGTGGTTGCGTTCGGCAAGAAGACGCAGGTATGCGGAGTGATGGCGGGTCGGCGGGTCGACGAAATCGCCGACAACGTTTTCGCGGTGAAGTCCCGGATCAACTCGACGTGGGGCGGCAATCTCGCCGATATGGTGCGCGGCCGCCGCATCCTCGAGGTGATCGAGGACGACGGGCTGTTCGAGCATGCCGCCGAACAGGGCCGCTACCTATGCGCCCGGCTCGACGAACTCGCCCGCGACTTCCCCACCGTCGTTCTCGACCCCCGCGGCCGCGGCCTGATGTGCGCGTTCAGCCTGCCCACCAGCGACGACCGCGACGAATTGATTCGCCAATTGTGGCAACGCGCGGTGATTGTGCTGCCCGCCGGCACGGACGGCGTCCGGTTCCGCCCGGCGCTCACCGTTTCGCGCGCCGAGATCGACGCCGCGATCGCTGGCGTCCGTGCTGCGTTGGCCGCGGTTACAGGGTCGGTTTGCCATATCGACTAAAAGCGTCCGGAAGCGGAATATGGAATCAGGATGCCGAAAGCAGATGAACGACCACGCGGAGATCGCTTAGGCCAGGACGACGCCGAGGTGCGCGCCGCCGTCCGGTTTGCGGTGTTGGCTGCGGCCGCCGGCGTCGGGTTTCTCCTCGTGGCCGCGTTGTGGGTCAGCACCTGCGGAGGAGCGAATGTCGACACGGTGGACTGCGGGCCGCCGCAGCGCACCCTGCTCGCGTTTGGTGGACCACTGATCTTGTTGGCCGCCGGGCTTTGGGCATTTTGGCGCACCTACCGCGTCTGGCGCAGCGAAGGAGTCTGGTGGGGATGGCACGGTGCCGGCTGGTTTTTGTTGACGCTGATGATCGTGGCGCTCTCCATGGGCGCGCCCGCGATCGCCGGCCCGGTACTGGCGGGGTGACTTGAAGAGGACCCAAACGGGAAGCAACGAGAGATGGGAGCAGCTATGGGAGACACATATCGTGACCCTGTCGACCATCTGCGGACGACGCGGCCACTCGCCGGCGAATCGCTGATCGACGTACTGCACTGGCCTGGATACCTGTTGGTTGTGGCCGGCGTTGTCGGTGCGTGCGGAAGTCTTGTGGCCTTCGGCACCGGACATCACCGCGAGGGCATGGCCGCTGGTGTGACGGCGGCCATCGTCATGGTGTTGGGCCTGGTGTGGCTGGCGGTCGAGCATCGGCGGATACGCAGGGTCGCGGATCGGTGGTACGCCGAACATCCAGAGGTGCGCAGGCAGCGGCCTGCCAGCTGAGAGTCAGCGGTCGTCGGCAATCCAGATCCGCCGGTTACCAACCTCGTCCAGCGGGTATCAGGTTTAGACAATGACGAATTCCGGCAGTATTGCCTTGGCTTGTTCACCCGTGGAATGCCGGGGGTGCTGATGACCAACCGGCTCGAACGTAAGGTTCAAGGCGAGCTCCAAAGCAGGAGTAGTCTCATTCAAACATTGCCGGGAGACCATATGACCGATGCAGGATTGCGCGGTAGCAAACGTGAACGAGGCCACCGCGCCGTCGAACTGCACGTTGCTGCACGACTGGAGAACCTTGCGATGCTGCGTACCCTGGTCGGCGCGATTGGCACCTACGAAGACCTGGATTTCGACGCCGTGGCGGACCTGCGGCTCGCAGTCGACGAAGTGTGCACCCGGTTGATCCGTTCGGCCACCCCGGACGCAACGCTCGTCGTGGTCGTCGATCCGCACGACGAGGAATTGGTGATAGAGGCTTCCGCGGCGTGCGAAACCCACGACGTGGTGTCACCCGGCAGCTTCAGCTGGCATGTCCTGACATCGTTGGCCGATGACGTCCAGACCTTCCATGATGGTCGCGACCCCGATGAAGCCGGCAGCGTGTTCGGTATCCTGCTGACGGCGCGGCGGGCGGCCACCAGCAGGTGACGGTGCGAACTGGCGGCGGTTCGGATTCGCGCCCGAACGAATACGCCGATGTTCCGGACATGTTTCGTGAGTTCGCCCACTTGGATGTGGACTCAACGGAATTCCAGCGCCACCGCGACAAGATCGTCGAGCGGTGCCTACCGCTGGCCGATCACATTGCCCGCCGCTTCGAGGGCCGGGGCGAACCACGCGACGACTTGGTTCAGGTCGCGCGGGTCGGATTGGTCAACGCGGTAGTGCGCTACGACGTCGACACCGGGTCGGACTTCGTCTCGTTCGCGGTGCCCACGATCATGGGTGAGGTCCGACGCCACTTCCGCGACAACAGCTGGTCGGTCAAGGTACCCCGGCGGCTTAAGGAGCTGCACTTGCGGCTTGGCTCCGCCACCGCCGAATTGTCGCAACGCCTGGGCCGGGCGCCCACCGCAACCGAACTCGCCGCCGAACTCGATATGGACCGCGCCGAGGTCGTCGAAGGCCTGGTGGCGGGCAGCTCTTACAACACCTTGTCCATTGACAGTGGTGGCGGCGGCGAGGATGACGAAGCCCGCGCCATCGCTGACACTTTGGGAGACGGGGACGCCGGTCTCGACCGGATTGAAGATCAGGAGGCGCTGCGTCCCCTACTCGAATCGCTGCCCGAGCGGGAGCGAACGGTGCTGATACTCAGGTTTTTCGAGTCGATGACACAAACGCAGATCGCCGATCGGGTCGGCATTTCACAGATGCACGTTTCCCGACTACTGGCCAAGTCGCTGGCGCGACTGCGGGATCAGTTGGAATAAGGCGCGTTGCCCGCACCTATTTGATCTCGGCGAGCACGGTGCCCTGAGTGATGGCAGCCCCGGCCTCGACGGCGAGTCCGGTTATGGTCCCGTCCTTGTGCGCTGTGACCGGGTTCTCCATCTTCATTGCCTCGAGGACCACGACCAGGTCGCCGACCGCGACCTGCTGTCCTTCCTCGACCGCGACCTTGACGACGGTGCCCTGCATCGGCGCGGTTACCGCATCGCCCGAGGCCGCCGCGCCGGCATGCGCGCCCCGCTTGCGCGGCTTCGGCTTTTTCCGGACAACACCGGCCGCATCGGGCGCTCCGTTGGACAGAGCCAGCTCCCCGGGCAGCGAAACCTCGAGCCGGCGGCCGCCGACCTCGACGACCACCTTCTGCCGCGGCCGCGCGTCCTCCTCATCGAGGGGCTCGTCGCCGGTGAACGGTTCGACGGTGTTGTCCCACTCGGTCTCGATCCAGCGGGTGTGCACCGTGAAGCCGTCGTTGTCGCCGATGAACGCCGGGTCCGACACAACAGCGCGGTGGAACGGTATGACGGTGGCCAACCCCTCGACGTGGAATTCGTCCAGGGCCCGACGCGAGCGCGCAAGCGCCTCCTCGCGGCTGGCGCCGTACACGATGAGCTTGGCCAGCATCGAATCGAACTGACCGCCGATCACCGAACCGGCCTCCACGCCGGAGTCCAGCCGGACACCGGGCCCGCTGGGCGTTTCGAATTTGGTGACGGGACCGGGTGCCGGCAAGAACCCGCGTCCGGCGTCCTCTCCGTTGATCCGGAACTCGATAGCGTGCCCGCGCGGCGTCGGATCCTCGGTGATGTCCAGCTTCTCGCCGTTGGCGATCTTGAACTGCTGCAGTACCAGGTCGATGCCCGCGGTCTCCTCGGTGACCGGGTGTTCGACCTGCAGACGGGTGTTGACCTCCAGGAATGAGATCAGGCCGTCCTGGCCGACCAGGTATTCGACGGTCCCGGCGCCGTAGTAGTGGGCTTCCTTGCAGATCCGCTTGGCCGATTCGTGGATCTCCTTGCGCTGCGCGTCGGTCAGGAACGGCGCGGGCGCCTCTTCCACCAGCTTCTGGAACCGGCGCTGCAGCGAACAGTCCCGGGTGCCGGCGACAATGACGTTGCCATGCTGGTCGGCGATGACCTGGGCCTCGACGTGGCGCGGCTTGTCGAGATAACGCTCCACGAAGCACTCACCGCGGCCGAACGCTGAGACCGCCTCGCGGGTGGCCGATTCGAAGAGCTCGGGAATCTCGTCGATGGAGCGGGCCACTTTCATACCGCGCCCACCACCGCCGAAGGCGGCCTTGATGGCAATCGGCACGCCGTATTCCTTGGCGAAGGCCACCACCTCGTCGGCGTCTTTGACCGGGTCGGAAGTCCCCGGCACCAGTGGGGCCTGTGCGCGGGCGGCGATATGCCGGGCGGTCACCTTGTCGCCCAGGTCGCGGATCGACTGTGGGCTGGGTCCGATCCAGATCAGGCCCGCGTCGATAACCGCTTGGGCGAAGTCGGCGTTCTCCGACAAGAAGCCGTAGCCGGGATGGATGGCGTTGGCGCCGGACTTCGCCGCTGCGTCGAGGATCTTGCCGAAGTCCAGGTAGGACTCCGCGGAAGTTTGACCACCCAGGGCGAACGCCTCGTCGGCCAGGCGCACGTGCGGTGCCTCGGCATCGGGCTCGGCGTACACCGCCACGCTGAGCAGGCCCGCGTCGCGGGCCGCCCGGATCACCCGGACAGCGATCTCGCCGCGATTGGCAACGAGAACCTTCGCGATCCTCGAGCTGGCGTGACTAGCCACTGCGCCTCCTGTTTGGCATCTCTTCGGACTCTGTCTTGTCTAAGAGATTCTCTTACAACGATGTCGGGGGAAGTCTAAGCGCCGCGCCGCGAGCCCGACGAAGCGGTGCCGGATTTCAGGATTTTAAGGAGGTTTCGCGCAGTCGCCGTTTGATGCGGGCCAGCATCGCCGACATCCCCCGTAATCGCAGCGGGCTGATCAGAGCGGCCAGACCCAGATCGGTGTAGAAATCCTCGGGCACGGCCAGGATGTCGGCGGCGGGCTGTTCATCGAGACCGGCGGCCAGGATCGAGGCGAACCCGCGGGTCGTCGGCGCCTCGGCGGGCGCGCTGAAATGCAGCCGCACCCGGTTCGGGTCGTGGGCGTCGACATGCAGAAACAGCGGGGATTGACACTCGGGCACCGGCTCCATCGCCGCCTCTGCCAAATCGTCGGGCAGGGGCGGCAGGTCGTCGGCGAATTCCAGCAGTAGCTTCAGCTTGTCCTGGCCCTGGACTTCGGCGAAGTCGGCCACCACCTCGGCCAGCGGCGCGGGAAGAGTCATCAGGCGGGTACGGCTCCCGGGGTTTCACCGGCGACGATCGGCACGCGCACGGTATTGCCCCATTCGGTCCATGACCCGTCGTAATTGCGCACTCCCGGCTTGCCCAACAGATGGGTCAGGACGAACCAGGTGTGGCTCGAGCGCTCGCCGATACGGCAGTAGACGACGGCCTTGTCGTCCGGTTCTATGAAGTCATAGAGCCGTTCCAATTCCGGACGGCTGCGGAACCGACCGTTCTCGTCGGCCGCCTTCCCCCACGGGATCGACCTCGCGGTGGGGATGTGGCCGGCACGCAGTGCGCCTTCCTCTGGGTAGTCGGGCATGTGTGTGCGCTTGCCGGTGTACTCATCGGGAGAGCGCACGTCAATCAACGGCTGGCTGCCCAGGATGGCCAGCACGTCGTCCTTGAACGCACGGATCGGTCCGTCATTGCGTTGCACGATGGGATAGCCGGCCGATGTCGTGGTCGGGACTTGCAGGGTCACGTCCCGGCCTTCGGCGAGCCACAGGTCACGCCCGCCGTTGAGCAACCGCACATCGGGGTGGCCGAACAACGTGAAGACCCACAGTGCGTAGGCCGCCCACCAGTTGCTCTTGTCGCCGTAGATCACCACTGTGTCGTCGCGGGCGATGCCCTTGCGATTCATCAGGTCGGCGAACTGCTCGCCGTTGATGTAGTCACGGACTCTCGGGTCATTGAGATCGGTGTGCCAATCGACCCTTACCGCACCGGGTATATGACCGACGTCGTAGAGCAGAACGTCCTCGTCGGATTCGACTATCGCCAGACCGGGCCCGCCCATGTTGGCGGACAGCCAGTCGGCGGTCACGAGCCGTTCGGGGTGGGCGTATTCCGAGAGCGATGGGCTCGGATCTGGTGGTAGTGGCACACGGCAAAGCCTACTCAACCCGATATTGCTGGTGAGTTCTGCTAAGTCGTCGAGTTCGGGAGTGAGTTGTGACTACCCTTTCGAGCCTGCGCTGCCGAACAGGGGCTCGCCAGGGCCGCCGAGCCCACCGGCTTTCCGAACCAATCTAGGTGACTGGATTGGCTGCCCACAGTGCGGTTATGGACAGACCGGCCCGGGCCAACAACGACCGCGTCAACGGCAATCCGATCCCCACCACAGCCGACGGGTCGCCGTCGACACCATCGATGAACCAGCCGCCGAGACCGTCGAGCGTGAATCCTCCGGCAACCCGGAGGGACTCTCCGCTGGCCAGGTACGCCTCCAGGTCGTCAGCCGCTGGCTTTCCGAAATGCACTGTGGTGTCCGACGGTTCACTGCCGCTATAGACGATTCTGTTGTCCAGCAACCGGATGATGCAGTGCCCGGTATAGAGATTGCCGGAACGCCCCGCCATGGATTGCCAAAGTTGGCGCGCATCGGCAACCGATTGCGGCTTGCCGCATAGTCGGCCGTCGATGTGCAACATCGAATCACAGCCAATGACAACGCAATCCGCCGCGATAATGCGAGTCAGCTCGCCAGCCACCTGTTCGGCTTTGGCCTCCGCGAGCGCGCATACCACTTGCTGAGGCGAAGCATCCGGCGCCAGACCGGCAGCGACCACATCCTCGTCGACACCGGAAACCATGACCAGCGGATCGATGCCGGCCTGGCGAAGGACTTTAAGCCGACCGGGGAGGCGGACCCGAGAACCAGCCGGGTCATCGCCGCATGTGCATCCGCTCCTGCAACGTGACCCGCTGGTAGTTGGACATCGCGTAGCGCAGCCTGTCGACCGGAAGCCCCCATCGGGTGCTCTCGGGCTGTGCGGGCTCAGCCGCGCCGCCGCCGCTGCCGAGTACGACAATCAGCGCGGCCAGTTCGTCGTCGGTCGGCTTGCCCTTGAGGATCCGGATATGCGGCTCTTTGGATTGCTGGGTCTCTTGGGTCATAGCGGAATGTTCCCGTGTTTCTTTGGCGGCAGGTGGGAGATCTTGCGTTCCAGCAGGCGAAGCGCCGTGCCGATGTAGCCCCGGGTGTGCGACGGCGGGACCACCGCGTCGACGTAGCCCCGTTCGGCGGCGACGTAGGGGTTGACCAGCGTGTCCTCGTACTCCTGCTGCAACTGTAAGCGAAGCGCATCAACATCCCGGCCGTCCTTGCCCGCATCCTTCAGCTGTTGTCGGTAGACGAAGCCGACAGCGCCGGAGGCGCCCATGACCGCGATCTGCGCGGTGGGCCAGGCGATGTTTACGTCACAGCCCATATCTTTGGAGCCCATCACGCAGTAGGCGCCGCCGTAGGCCTTGCGGGTGATAACGGTGATCTTGGGGACGGTGGCCTCGCCGTAGGCGAACAGCAGCTTGGCACCGCGGCGGATGATGCCGTTGTATTCCTGGTCGGTGCCGGGCAAGAAGCCCGGAACGTCCACCAGCATGATGATCGGGATGTTGAAGCAGTCGCAGGTCCGCACAAAGCGGGCCGCCTTTTCCGAGGCGTTGATGTCGAGGCAGCCGGCGAACTGCGTGGGCTGATTGGCGACTATCCCAACCGGCCGGCCGTCGATACGTCCGAACCCAACGATGATGTTGGTCGCGTAGCCGTTCTGGATCTCGAGGAATTCGTCCTCGTCGAGGATGCGCGTGATCACCTCGTGCATGTCGTACGGCTGGTTGGGGGAGTCCGGGATCAGCGTGTCCAACTCGAGGTCCTCGTCGGTGAGGTTGTCCTCGATCGGGCCCGCCGGATGCGGCTCGGCATACCGGGGCGCGTCAGTGAAGTTATTGGGGGGCAGGTAGCCCAGCAGGTCGCGAACGTATTCGAAGGCGTCTTGCTCTCCCGATGCGACGTAATGCGCCGTGCCCGACTTGGCCATGTGGGTGTGGGCGCCGCCCAGTTCCTCCATGGTGACGTCTTCGCCGGTGACGGTCTTGATGACGTCGGGTCCGGTGATGAACATCTGACTGGTCTGGTCGACCATCACCACGAAGTCGGTCAGGGCGGGGGAGTACACGTGGCCACCGGCGGCGGCACCCATGATCAGCGAGATCTGCGGGACGACGCCGGAGGCCAGGATGTTGTTGCGGAATATGCGGCTGTACAGGCCCAGCGAGACGACGCCCTCCTGGATGCGCGCGCCCGCGCCGTCGTTGATGCCGATCAGCGGGCGCCCGGTCTTGATCGCCAGTTCTTGGACTTTGACGATCTTCTCGCCGTACACCTCGCCGAGGCTGCCGCCGAACACCGTGGCGTCCTGGCTGAAGATGCACACGTCCCGGCCGTCGATGGTGCCGTAGCCGGTGACCACGCCGTCGCCGAGCGGACGGTTGTCGCCGAGACCGAAGTTGGTGCTGCGGTGCCTGGCCAGCGCATCGAGTTCGACGAACGAGTCGTCGTCCAACAGCGCATAGATCCGCTCGCGAGCGGTCAGCTTGCCCTTGGCGTGCACCTTCTCAACGGCGGCTTCACCGACCGGATGTAGTGACTCTTGAGCCCGCTTGTGCAACTCCGCCAGCTTGCCCGCGGTGGTGTGGATGTCGATCGTGTGCTCGGCGGCGGGCTCGGCGGTGTGGTCGGTAACGCTAGTCATGGGAGACGAGCTTAACCGCGGTTATGGTCGCACCCGCGTCAAGCCCACGGAAGTGGCGCCGGAAAAACCGTTCAGTTGTCGGATCCAGGCCTTGGGGTTCGATGTGGAGGTACTCGCATAGCGCTGCGTCCGCGACACCGGCATCCTTGAGTCACAGCGTCAGTGAATAGGCCTCCGGCATTCTGCGCAGCGCTGCCTCGTGTGCGTCGTTTCGGTCATTGCTTACCTACGCATCCTCACCACGATCGCCTGATGTCGATTACGTAGTCGGCTACGCGAATAATGAGACCTCGTTAAAGTACAAAAAGTGGTCGAATGGAGCGAAGAACACGACGTGCTCGTCGCCGGGTCCGGCGGCGGTGGCGTCACTGGTGCGTACACCGCCGCGCGCGAAGGTCTCGACGTGCTGCTCATCGAGGCGACCGACAGGTTGGGCGGCACCACCGCCTACTCCGGCGGAGGCGGAGTGTGGTTCCCGTGCAACCCCGTGCTGGTCCGCGCCGGCACTGACGACACCATCGAGGACGCGCTGACCTACTACCACGCGGTGGTCGGCGACCGCACTCCCCGTGACCTACAAGACACCTACGTACGCGGCGGCGCCCGGCTGATCGAGTACCTGGAACGGGATCCCAATCTGAAATTCGTGCCGCTGCCCTGGCCCGACTACTACGGGCAGGCGCCCAAGGCACGGGCGGACGGTCAGCGTCACATCGCCGCCAAGGCGATTGCGGTGGCCGCAGCCCCCGAACTGCGTGAGGTAATCCGCGGGCCGCTGGACACCGACCGGCTCGGCGTCGAACCTCCCGCCGACTACTTCGTGGGGGGCCGCGCTTTGATCGCACGTTTCCTCAAGGCCATCGCGCAGTATCCGAACGCGTCGCTGCGGCGCGACACCACCCTGGTCGAGCTGGTGTTGTCCGACGGGCCGGAGAAGAGAGTTGTCGGCGCGATCGTCGAAAGCGCTGGGAAACGCCGGGCGATCCGCACCCGTCTGGGGGTGCTGCTGGCCGCCGGCGGTTTCGAAACGAACGACGAGCTGCGCCGCGAATACGGTGTGCCGGGACAGGCACGCGACACGATGGGTGCTTGCGGCAATCGCGGTCTGGCGCTTCGGGCCGGCATCGCAGCAGGTGCCGACACCGATCTGATGGATCAGGCGTGGTGGTCGCCGGGCATGACCCATCCCGATGGCCGCTCGGCGTTCGCACTCTGGTTCACCGGTGGCATCTTCGTCAACCAGTCCGGCGACCGGTTCGTCAACGAGTCCCGGGCGTACGACCGGGTTGGCCGCGAGATCATCGCGCGGCTCCGGGATGGTTCGATCACCTTGCCGTACTGGATGATCTATGACGACAAGGAAGGCGAGGTGCCCCCGGTCAAGGCGGCCAGCGTCGCCATCGTGGAGACCGAGAAATACGTCGCGGCCGGCCTGTGGCACACCGCGGACACCATTGCGGAACTGGCCGAGAAGATCGGTGTGCCGCGCCAGCGGCTGGCGGCGACGGTCACGCGGTTCAACGAATTTGCCGACGCGGGAATCGACGAGGACTTCGGTCGTGGCGAAGAGGCGTTCGATCGCGCTTTCTCCGGTGGCGCGTCGCCACTGGTGTCCATTGACCGGCCGCCGTTTCATGCGGCCGCGTTCGGCATCTCCGATCTGGGCACCAAGGGCGGCCTGCGCACGGACACCGCGGCACGGGTGCTCGACACGTTCGGCAATCCCATTCCCGGCCTGTACGCGGCCGGCAACACGATGGCTGCGCCCAGCGGCATGGCGTATCCCGGTGGCGGCAATCCGATCGGGACCAGCATGCTGTTCAGCCAGCTGGCGGTGCTGGACATGCTCAAGCGGCATCGAGGGACAGGGGGGCGGGATGGATCGGGATGAACTGAGGTCACCACTGGACCCGGCCGCACTGCGTGCCGCGTTGGTCGGGACCGGGTTGGGTTGGCGGCAACTCGACGTCGTCGCGCAGACCGGATCCACCAACGCGGATCTGCTGGCGCGGGCGGCATCGGGTGTCGACATCGACGGAGCGGTGCTGATTGCCGAGCACCAGACCGCCGGTCGCGGGCGTCAGGGCCGCCGATGGTCGGCTTCCCCGCGGGCTCAGATCACCATGTCGGTCGGCGTACGGGTCGCCGATGTCCCGGCGGCGGCTTGGGGCTGGCTGTCGCTGGTAACCGGCGTGGCGGTAGTCGACGCGGTGGCCCCCCTGCTTGAAGCGACCGGGGTCGAAGCGGGCCTCAAATGGCCCAACGACGTGCTGGCCGGTCCACCTGGCTCGCCCGGCAAGTTGGCCGGCATCCTCGCCGAGGTCACGCGCCCGGTCGTGGTGATCGGTGTGGGGCTCAACGTGACTCAGGCCCCGGAGGAGGTCGACGGACCCGGGGCCACCTCGCTGCTCGACCTCGGCGTGCCGGCACCCGACCGCGACCAGCTGGTGCACACGCTGTTGCGAGAGCTCGGGGAGCGGATTGTGGCCTGGCAGGCCGCACGCGGCGCCGATTGGCAGCTGGCGGCCGACTACCGGGCGCGCAGCCTGACGATCGGCTCACGGGTGCGCGCGCACCTCCCCGGCGGCAAAGAACTCGTCGGGACCGCCACCGGCATCGACGACCAGGCCCGGCTGTGCGTGGAAGTCGAGGGTCGAACCGTCGTGGTCTCCGCCGGTGACGTGGTGCACTTGCGTTAGCCTCGTCGGTCCCCACCGGCTCCCGACAGTAATGTCGCGAAGATGAGGTATCCGGATCATTCCCTGGCCGCGGGCGAGCACGTCATTCTGCACCGTCATCCGCACTGGAAGCGTCTGATCTGGCCCGTCGTGGTTCTGATCTTGGCGACCGGGCTGGTGACCTTCGGTTCCGGGTACGTCAACTCAACGCATTGGGGGCAGGACGCCAAGAACGTGGTTTACGGGGTCATATGGGGTATCTGGCTGGTGATTGTCGGCTGGCTGACGCTGTGGCCGTTCCTGAATTGGCTGACCACTCATTTCGTCGTCACCAGCCGGCGGGTGACGTTTCGGCACGGATTGCTGACCCGCAGCGGGATCGACATCCCCTTGGCGCGGATCAACAGTGTGGAGTTCCGGGACCGGCTTTGGGAACGGATGTTTCGCACCGGGACCCTGATTATCGAGTCGGCTTCGCAAGATCCGCTGGAGTTCGACGACATTCCGCGCCTGCGCCAAGTGCACGCGCTGCTATATCACGAGGTTTTTGACACCCTAGGCTCCGAGGAATCGCCCAGCTGAGGCTCGGAAGTCAAATCCTGGCGGCGCGCCCGGTTGCGCCAAGCCCGCAGCAGCGTCACGTTGCCACCCTCGAGGGTGTCCTCGAAGACTTCGGCAATTCCGCCCGCGGTGAGCGCGGATTCCAGCGCCTTGTCAGGATCGCGGGCGATCTGCTCAGGAAACACCCAGCGCCGAAACGCCCAGAAGCGAAAAGCCATCTGCAGCAGGTTGCCGATGATATAGGCCGAGACGAAGTCGGCGATGTTTTCCATGGTCAGCGACACCATTGGCTCCCGCAACTGCAGGATGTAGCTGGAGAACCAAAGCGGCGCCATGCTCAGCAGGACACCCACGCCGCTGAACGCAAAAAACAGCAGGGCCTCATGGTGACGTTCGCGCCCGCCGCGGTCGCGGAAACTCCACTCGCGGTTTAATACGTAGGACGCAATTACCGCGACGATACCGGCGATGACCTTGGCCGTTACCGGCTTTGGCTCGAGAATTGTGAGCTTCAGTGTGTAGAAAATGGCCGAGTCGATGATGAACGTGGTGCCGCCGACAATGGCGAATTTGATCAGTTCGTGGTGACGCGCCGCATAGGGCTGAACGACCTGAGGCAGGCGCGCGATTGTGGCATCGGCAAAGGACACAACACGTGAGTCTACGGATGGACCCGAAATTGGCGCAAAATGTTACATAACGATTGGGCTCCGCCAGCCGTCGACACGCGTTGAACACAGCACCGTGTGCCATGACACCATGATGGCCGTGCCTAGTCTCCGCACACCGCAGGTCGCCCCTCTTGTTGCGATGGTCGGCGGCGGCCAACTTGCCCGGATGACCCAGCAAGCCGCGATCGCGCTCGGGCAGAGCCTGCGGGTGTTGGCCACCGCCGCCGACGAACCCGCTGCGCAGGTCACACCCGATTTAGTGATCGGATCGCACACCGATCTTGAAGCCCTACGTCAGGTTGCTGTCGGAGCTGCCGCGCTGACCTTCGACCACGAGCACGTCCCGACCGAACTGCTGGAGAAGCTGGTCGCTGAAGGTGTCAACGTGGCGCCGCCGCCGCAAGCTCTGGTGCACGCTCAGGACAAGCTCGTCATGCGACGGCGATTGGAGGCGCTGGGAGCCGCGGTGCCGCGCTACGCCGGTCTGGATAGCTTTGCCGTCCTCGACGAGATTGACGCCATAGCGTGGCGCCTGGGCGCTTCGAAAGACACCCCGATCGTGGTCAAGGCAGTCCGTGGGGGTTACGACGGCCGCGGTGTGCGGATGGCGCGCGACTTGGCCCACGCTCGTGAGATCGCTGGCACGTATTTGGCCGACGGGGTCCCGGTTCTGCTCGAGGAACGCGTGCCGATGCGCCGCGAATTGTCTGCGATGGTGGCGCGCTCGCCGTTCGGTCAGGGCGCGGCATGGCCAGTGGTCGAGACGGTGCAGCACGACGGCATCTGCGTGCAAGTGATCGCCCCCGCGCCGGCACTGCCCGACGATGTGGCCGGCGCGGCGCAGCAGCTGGCGTTGCGGTTGGCCGCCGAACTCGGTGTCGTGGGCGTACTCGCAGTCGAGCTGTTCGAGACGACCGACGGTGCACTATTGGTCAACGAACTCGCGATGCGTCCGCACAACTCCGGACACTGGACCATGGACGGCGCACGCACCAGCCAGTTCGAACAACATCTGCGCGCGGTGCTGGACTATCCCCTTGGCGATACCGACGCCATCGTGCCGGTGACGGTGATGGCCAACGTGTTGGGCGCCGCGCAGCAGCCGGCGATGAGCGTCGACGAGCGGTTGCACCACCTGTATGCGCGGATGCCCGACGCCCGGGTCCACCTGTACGGCAAGGCCGAGCGTCCCGGTCGCAAGGTCGGGCATATCAACTTTCTCGGCACTGACGCAGACCTGGAAAACCCTGCCAAGCTGCGCGAGCGTGCCGAGCTGGCGGCACACTGGTTGTCACACGGGCAGTGGACGGACGGATGGGATCCGCATCGCGCCGGCGACGATGCAGAGCGAAGCGATGAGGAGGAGCGGCGCTGATGGCTTCCGCCGGCGACGATGCAGAGCGAAGCGATGAGGAGGAGCGGCGCTGATGGCTTCCGCCGGCGACGATGCAGAGCGAAGCGATGAGGAGGAGCGGCGCTGATGGCTTCCGCCGGCGACGATGCAGAGCAAACAGGGCGATGTGGGGGCACCTCCCGCTTGCGGGGGAGAGGAGCGGCGTACGTGACTGAACAGTCCCGAGGCGTTGAGCGTCCCCGGGTCGGCGTGATCATGGGCAGCGACAGCGACTGGTCGGTGATGCAGGATGCCGCCGAGGCGCTGGCAGAGTTCGACATCCCGGCCGAGGTTCGCGTGGTCTCGGCGCATCGCACCCCGGCAGTGATGTTCGACTATGCCCGGGGCGCGGCCGACCGCGGCATCGAGGTGATCATCGCCGGCGCCGGCGGCGCCGCCCACCTGCCCGGCATGGTCGCCTCCGCGACCCCGCTGCCGGTGATCGGGGTGCCGGTGCCGCTGGCCCGGCTGGATGGCCTCGACTCCCTGCTGTCGATCGTGCAGATGCCGGCGGGGGTTCCGGTGGCAACCGTCTCTATCGGCGGCGCCCGCAACGCCGGCTTGCTGGCCGTGCGCATCCTTGGATCGTCCGACCCCCGGCTGCGGGCGCGGATCCTGGAGTTCCAGGACCAGCTGGCCGAGACCGTGCGGGCCAAGGACGCAGCGCTGCAGAAGCGTCAGGGTAAAGTTACCGGCGAGTAGCGAGGAGGTCGAAGATGGCTGGATGGGCCGGAAACCCGTCGTTCGATGTGTTCAAGCTCCCCGAGGAGCACGACGAATTGCGAGCTGCGATCCGTGCGCTGGCGGAAAAAGAGATCGCCCCGCACGCCGCCGATGTGGATGAGAATTCCCGATTCCCGCAAGAGGCCCTGGAGGCACTGAATGCGTCGGGCTTCAACGCGGTGCACGTGCCTGAGGAGTACGGCGGTCAGGGCGCGGATTCGGTGGCGGCGTGCATCGTCATCGAGGAGGTCGCCCGCGTCGACGCGTCCGCCTCGTTGATCCCCGCGGTCAACAAACTCGGCACCATGGGCCTGATCCTGCGCGGTTCCGACGAGTTGAAGAACCAGGTTTTACCCTCGCTCGCCGACGGCGCCGCGATGGCCTCGTACGCCTTGAGTGAGCGCGAGGCAGGCTCGGACGCCGCGTCGATGCGGACCCGGGCCAAGGCCGACGGCGACGACTGGATTCTCAACGGTGCCAAGTGCTGGATTACCAACGGCGGCAAGTCGACTTGGTACACGGTGATGGCGGTGACCGATCCCGACAAGGGCGCCAACGGCATTTCGTCATTCATGGTGCACAAGGACGACGAAGGGTTCACCGTCGGTCCAAAAGAAAAGAAGCTCGGGATCAAAGGCTCGCCCACCACCGAGCTGTACTTCGAGAACTGCCGCGTCCCGGGCGATCGGATCATCGGCGCGCCGGGTACCGGGTTCAAGACGGCCCTGGCAACGTTGGACCACACCCGTCCCACCATCGGCGCGCAAGCCGTGGGCATTGCGCAGGGCGCGGTGGACGCCGCTATTGCATATACCAAGGACCGCAAGCAGTTTGGCGAGTCGATCAGCAGCTTTCAGGGCGTGCAGTTCATGCTGGCCGACATGGCGATGAAAGTGGAGGCAGCGCGGCTGATGGTTTACAGCGCCGCTGCCCGCGCCGAACGCGGCGAGTCGAATCTGGGTTTCATTTCGGCGGCATCGAAATGCTTCGCCTCCGACGTGGCGATGGAGGTCACCACCGACGCCGTGCAGCTTTTCGGGGGCGCCGGCTATACCCGGGACTTCCCCGTCGAACGGATGATGCGCGACGCCAAGATCACCCAGATCTACGAAGGCACCAATCAGATCCAGCGGGTGGTGATGTCGCGCGCATTGCTGCGCTAGGAGTTTTCGCGATCCGGGAAAAAGCTGATCCAGGCCGAATAAGATCGAGTGCTGCGACCAAGCTCGCGCTTTCGGCGGCCATTCGGGATGGTAACGGGAACGCGCAGGGTCGTGTGGGCGAACCGGCAGTGGGGCCGTAACGTCGGCACGTGAGCATAGGGACCAACGCGGCCAAGGGGGTGTCAGGTGAAAGACCTAGCCCCCCAGGCGCACCACGCATGACGGGACCGATGCCTGTGCGTAGCTCGGTTACCCCGGCGTCGACGCAGTCGTTGTCGTTGCTATTGGTCGAGGACGACCGCGCCGACGCGGTGCTCGTCGAAGACCTGATCGCAGACTCGCTCACCGACATCCGTGTGGTGTGGGCGCAGTCGATGGCGCATGCCGAGCGCGAGCTGGCGTCAGCCCGGCCCGATTGTGTACTGCTCGATCTGCACCTGCCGGACGCCAACGGCATGGACGCCCTGGATCGCATCGCAAAACGCGACGCCACCGTTCCGATCGTTGTACTGACCGGGCTGAACGACGAGTACTTCGGGGCTTCCGCGGTCGCGGCCGGCGCGCAGGACTAC
Source organism: uncultured Actinomycetota bacterium (assembly GCA_963762625.1). Lineage (GTDB taxonomy): Bacteria > Actinomycetota > Actinomycetes > Mycobacteriales > Mycobacteriaceae > Mycobacterium. The sequence goes on along the minus strand of CAVXLB010000003.1, from coordinate 91,892 downwards.
CTGGTCAAGGGTCGTGTCGAACCCGAGATGCTGCGGCGCGCGTTGCTGTATGCGATCGAGCGCAAACGTGTCGAGCTCATTGCCGCGGACTTATACGCAAGCCAACTTCGGGCCCGCGAGAACGCGTTGCTGGAACGCGGCCTGCTGCCCTCCCCGCTGCTGCTCGACAACCCGGGCGTCGAGATTGTCGCCCGGTACCGGCCAACCCGCGAGGACGCTTTGCTCTGTGGGGATTTCTACGACGTCGTGCAAACGCCCGACCGTGTCGTTCACGTCCTGATCGGAGACGTCGCGGGGCACGGGCCGGACGAGGCCGCGCTGGGCGCGGCATTGCGGATCGCTTGGCGGACGCTCACCTTTGCCGGCATTCACGGCGTTGACCTGATGCGGCAGCTCGAGCGGATGCTGCACGCCGAACGCACCGATAGCGGGATCTTCGCGACGGTGCTCAGCCTGGCGATCCCGACACGCCCTGCCGACACCAACCGCATCACCGCGATCCGGGCAGGCCATCCCGGCATGCTGCTGCAACGCAGCGGGACCGTGGAATGGATCGAGCCGCCGGCCGGCCCGGCGCTGGGCCTCAATTACGACGACTGGCCGCTGCACGAGCTGGAATTGCCGGTGGGACAAGGACTGCTCTTGCTCACCGACGGACTCTTCGAGGGATATTCGGGGACCGGCAACGAGCGTCTCGGCGAGGACGGTTTGCTTGCGCTGGCCCGGTCGCGCGCGACCTTGCCCGGTCCGGCGTTCGTCGATGCGCTTATCGACGGCGCACAGGAACTTGCTCAGCCGCGCGGCGGGCTCACCGATGACATAGCGGTTTTGCGCGTCGAGCGGACGACCGCGTGAACACGGTATTGACCCCGCTGCCCCAACTGCCTTTCAAGCCGCGGCTCACAGTGAGCGGATGGCTGGCCCTCGTGCTGTCCATCATGGGTGTGGTGGTTCTCGCCGGTGCGGTGGCCAGCGCAGTGCTGTTGATTCACACCGACGACGTGTCGCGCGATCTGAGCGACGACATTCAGCCGGCGCGGGTGGCGGCGACCCAATTGCAGGCAGCGTTGCGAGACCAGGAAACCGGTCTGCGAGGATATGTGATCTCCGCCGAGCGGCAGTTCCTCCAGCCGTACGACGACGGGAAACGCGAGGAGCAGACAGCGGCCCAAGAAATTCGGCAGCGAGTGGGTACGCGTGCTGACCTAATCGCCGATCTGGACGCGATCGAGCGGGCCTCAGCGGCCTGGCGGTCGACCTATGCTGAGCCGCTCATCGCGAGCGTAACCCCAAACTCACCCAACACCATCAAGAGCGAAACAGCGGAGCTGGGTAAAGCCGAATTTGACCATCTGCGTGCGCTTTTCGATAGGCAGAACGCTCACCTGTCGCAGGCATGGGAGCATGGCACGATCGAGCTCAAACACACCGATGACTGGCGCAACCGGGTGCTGGTTGCGATATTGTTGGTCTTTGGCGGCACGGCGGCGCTGCTCGCGATCCTCACTCGGAGGGCGGTCACTCTTCCACTCGCGGCGCTGGCCGCGGCGTGCCGACGGATCACCGACGGCAACTTCGCTGCAAGGATCGTGCCCCCGCGCCGGCCCAAAGATATTCGCGGTATTGCGATTGACGTGGACAACATGCGGCAGCGGATCGTCACGGAGCTCGAGGTGTCCCGTTCGGCCCGAGCGCGATTGGGCGAGCAGGCGGTCGAATTGCGCCGTTCGAACACCGAGCTTGAGCAGTTCGCCTACGTTGCGTCGCACGATCTGCAAGAGCCCCTGCGAAAGGTCGCCTCGTTCTGCCAATTGCTCGAAAAGCGTTACGGCGATCAGCTCGACGAACGCGGTGTCGAATACATCGGATACGCGGTCGACGGGGCAAAACGCATGCAGGTGCTCATCAACGACCTACTCAGCTTTTCCCGGGTCGGCCGGCTCGGCATGACGCAGACTGAGGTGAACCTGGATGCCACGCTGGACGCCGCGTTGGCCAACCTCGCCGCTGCGATCGATGAATCAGACGCCGAGATCGTGCGGCCTAAACAGCCGCTGCCGGGGATGGTTGGCGACCCGACGCTACTGACGATGTTGTGGCAGAACCTGATTGGCAATGCGATCAAGTTCCGGCATCACGATCGTCCGCCCCGGATCGTCATCGACTGTGAACAGGGCACCGGCGATCACGACGGCCAGTGGTGGCTACGGGTGTCAGACAACGGAATCGGCATCTCCGAGGAGTTCGTCGACAAGGTCTTTGTCATTTTTCAGCGCCTACATGGCCGCAACGTGTACACGGGAACAGGCGTCGGTCTCGCGATATGCAAGAAGATCGTCGAGTACTACGGGGGCGCCATCTGGATAGACACGTCCTATGCCGATGGAACCCGTTTCGGGTTCACGTTACCTATCGTCGCGCCCAAGCTTGCGGAACAAGAAAGCCCCAATTTGGAAGGAGCAACGCAATGACACCGGCCGGTCGAGCGATCGACATCCTGCTCGTCGAAGACGATCCCGGGGACGAGCTGATCACTCGGGAAGCGTTCGAGCACAACAAGCTTCAAAACAGACTGCACGTCGCCCACGACGGCGAAGAGGGTCTGAACTACCTTTACCAGCGCAATGGTTTCGAGGATGTGCCGCGCCCGGACCTTATTCTGCTTGATCTGAACCTGCCGAAATACGACGGTCGCCAACTGCTGGAGAAGATAAAGTCCGACGCCGAACTATGTCGCATCCCGGTCGTCATCCTCACCACATCCTCGGCCGAAGAGGACATCCTGCGCAGCTACAAGCTGCACGCCAACGCCTACGTCACCAAGCCGGTCGACCTCGACCAATTCATCAATGCGGTCCGGCAGATCGACGAGTTCTTCCTTCAGGTCGTGAAGCTTCCGGGCGTCTGACGGCCTGAATTGGCCGACGCGGCTAGAAATATATCGTTGTGCGCGCCGACGGCCGGCGGGGGATCATTGGCAACGGCGTCGAAGCTCGAGTAGCGCGCAGGCATGCGGATCACCGTGACGGCGTCGTCACCGCTGCCGACTTTGACCGCGAGGTCGTTCTCGGCGAACAGCGGCGTGTCCACGACTTGTTTCCAGGTGTAGGCGAGGCAGGCCATCAGGCCGCCTTCGTGCAGCAACTCAACCCATTCGGAAGCCGTCTTGGCGGCCAGCGCCGACTCCAATTCCTCGGTCAACTCGTGATAGTTGACTGCCCGCGCGCGCTGGCTGATGAATCGCTCGTCGTCGAGAAGGTCGGGCCGGCCGATGATCTCGCAGAGCTTGGCCCAGTGTTTGGGCACATACGCGCTGAGCACGAGGTAGCCGTCGGAGGCGCGGAAGGCGTCGGATGGCTGGGTGGCAAAGCCAACACCTTTGCGCTTCTTGCTATTAGGTGCTGCGTCCGGCTTGGGCGTCGTCTCGGGCGGCTGGCTGGGCTTGTTCAGGTGAATCGTGAGCTGGCTAGCCTGCAGCCCGACCGCGACGTCGTACATGGCCACCCGCACGACGTCGGCCACCCCGTGGCGTTCGCGGTTCAGCAGCGCGGCCAGCACCGCCTCGGCCAGCACGTGACCGCTGGCAGCATCGACGAGCTGGAACGGGATGATCTGAGGTTTGCCGGTCGGCGTCGGCATCCCGGTGGTCATACCCGACTCGGCAGCGACCATCAGGTCGACGCCCGGCCGGCTCCCGTGCGGGCCGTTGCCGCCGTAGGCCGAAAGACGCGCGTAGATCAGCTTGGGGTTGCGGGGCCGCAAATCGTCGGGGCCCAGGCCCAGCCGCTCCATCACCCCGGGGCGAAACCCTTCCAGCACCACGTCGGCGGTGTCGGCGAGCCGCAGTATCTGTTCCTTGCCCTCTTCGGTCCTCAGGTCCACCGCCACCGACTTTTTGCCCCGGTTGTGGGGCAGAAATAGCGTGGGCAGGGGCGGCCGTCCGGGCAAAACCGCGACAATCTGCCGGGCCGCCTCACCGCCCGGTGCCTCGACCTTGATGACTTCGGCGCCCAGGTCGGCCAGCACCTGGCCGGCCAGCGGACCGGCGATGTTCTGGGTGAAATCGAGTACCCGAAATCCGTCAAGTGGCTTGGCGGGCTTGCTGTTCGGCATATCTAGCCTTCCTCTAACCGTTCTTGTGCAGCACTGCGGTGCAGTAGTAGTTCCTGCCAAACGGGGCGTCTTCGTCGTCGGACTGCAGCGGTAACCCGGTGTCGGCCAACAACTGGTTCACCGGGGTACTAACGACATGCCAGCCACGGTCCTGCAGATAGCTTGCCGCGTCGTTACGTTCACCGGGGAAGCCCAGGTTTTCCAGTTCGACGTCGAGACCCTGCTCGCGCCACTTCTGAGTGGCGCCGTTCAAAGCCTGCAGGTTGGGTGAGGAATTCAGAAAGACCTCGGCGACCAGCTGGCTGCCGTCGGCGCTGAGGGCAGTGATGCTGTCCAGCATCCGGTCCTGGGCATCCGGTGGCAGGAACCCGAGCAGGCCCTCGGCGGCCCACGCGGCGGGTCGCCCCGAGTCGAACCCGGTCGCACGCAACGCCGACGGCCAATCGTGTCGCAGGTCGATTGCGACGGCCCGCACATCGGCCGTTGGCTCGGCGCCGAGCGCGGTGATTGTGGTGGTCTTGAAATGGATGACTTGTGGCTGGTCGATCTCGAACACCGTCGTTCCCGGCGCCCAGGGCAGCCGATACCCGCGTGCGTCGAGGCCGGCGGCCAAGATGACCACTTGGCGCACGCCCGCGGCTGCCGTCGCGGCGAAGAACGCGTCAATGTAGCGGGTACGCGCCGCCAGCATGTCGGTCATGCGCTGCATGCCCCATGCGGCACCGGGGACGTCGACGTCGGCGGAGTCGAGTTCACCGCGGGCCCAGCGGGTAAAGAAATCGACTCCGACGGCACGCACCAGCGGCTCCGCGAAGGGATCGTCGATCAGCGCGTTCCTGGTGGCCCGGGCTCTTCCGGCGGCCACCATTGTCGCGGTGGCTCCCACGCTGGTCGCCAGGTCCCAGGTGTCGTCGTCGGTGCGCCCCATCCCGTGCTCCCTTCCTCCCGCTGTGAGCTACTGCTTAGACAGATTAACGACACGTGTTCCACCGGGGCTCGGCGCGTGCCAGACAGCCTTGCGCGGCCGCAGCGCTGTATCGCAACATCCCGGTAACGACCTGGCGACCGCGTCGCGCGGGTCCCGGCTTCGCGTCGATGTCGCTCTTACCATCGCCCGATGGAGACCCTCACAGAGTCCGAGACCTCGATAGCCGAGTTGGAACGCGTGACCCCGATCGCGCCGGACGCCGGGTGGCAGCGCAGCGCCCAGTGGGCGCGGCGGCTGGCCTGGGTCAGCCTGGCCGTGGTGCTGATCGAGGGCGTCATCGGGCTCTGGCAGGGGCTGGCGGTCGGGTCTGTCGCACTGACCGGGTGGGCGCTGGGCGGCGGCGCCGAGGCGCTGGCCAGCGCGATGGTGGTCTGGCGCTTCAGCGGCGCGCGCACCGCGTCGCACACCGCAGAGCGGCGCGCGCAACGCGGTGTCGCGGTGTCGTTTCTGCTGACGGCCCCGTACATCGCCGGCGAATCCATTCGGCACCTGACGGACCACCGGCACGCCGAGACGTCGATGATCGGCATCGGGTTGACGGCAGCCGGCCTGCTGCTGATGCCGGTTCTCGGCTGGGCCAACCATCGACTGGGCGAGCGCCTGGACTCGGGAGCCACCGAGGGTGAAGGAACCCAGAACTACCTGTGTGCGGCTCAAGCCGCCGGGGTGCTGATCGGCCTTGCGCTCACGCCGCTTTGGCCCGGCGGTTGGTGGTTTGACCCCGTGATCGGCCTGGCCATAGCCGGCGTTGCGATCTGGCAGGGTGTCCGCTGCTGGCACGGCAACGCTTGCGGATGCTGAACCGGTCTCTGCCGCGAAACGGCATTCCACTACACGTTTACCGAGTAGCGCCGTCGGCAGTTGCAGTTTCGCGGCGTACTTAGAGGCGGTAGCGGATCAGCCGCGAACTGTTTGCCACGACCGCCACTGACGATGCGTTGTGCAGGATCGCGGCCAGCACGGGTGATAGCGCGCCGCCCGCGCCGATGATCAGCCCTGCGGCGTTGACCGCGATCGACATGCCGTAGTTCTCGCGGATGACATCGACTGCCCGCGCGCCCAGGTCCCGAACGTCGAGCAGCCGGTGCAGATCGTCGTTCGCCAGCGCCACATCGGCCGTCTCGACAGCGACATCGGTTCCGGCCAGGCCCATGGCGATTCCGATATCGGCGGCTGCCAGCGCCGGGGCGTCATTGATGCCGTCGCCGACCATGCCGACCACGTAACCATCGCTCTGCAGCTCGCGTACCACCTCGAGTTTGTCCTCCGGCATCACCTCGGCGCGCCAGTCGTCGATTCCCAGCTCGCCGGCGACGACCCGGGCGATGTCCGGGTGGTCCCCGGTCAGCATCACGATCCGGCGAATCCCGTTGGCCCGCAGCTTCGTCAGCACTTCGGCTGCCTCGGGCCGCACTTCGTCGCGCAGGCTGATCAGTCCCACCAGCTTGCCGTCCACCGCCAGCAGCAGCGGGGTCTCCGCCCGGCGCCGCAGCTTTTCGACCCACTCCGACGCCTTCTTCGACACCCGCACTTTCTCGGCCCTCAGCAACCCGGGGCTGCCCAGCAGCAGCGTCCGGCCATCGGCCCAGGTGCGCATGCCCAACCCGACCAGCACTTCGCACTCCTCGTGCGGCGGGATGCTGATGTGGCGTTCCTCGGTCGAGCGGATCACCGCTTCGGCCAGCGGATGGCGAGAGTGGATTTCCGAGCTGGCGGCGTAGGCCAGCACCTGCTCTGGTTGCCAATCCTTGTGCATAGCAACGATATTTGTGACAACCGGACGCCCAAGGGTCAGCGTCCCGGTCTTGTCGAACACAATCGCGTCGACCCGGCCCGCCTGCTCGAGGTGGGATCCGCCCTTGATCAAGATGCCACGCCGGGCGCCGTTGCCGATCGCGGCGCTGATCGCGGTCGGGGTGGACAAGCCCACCGCGCATGGGCAGGCGATCAACAGCATGGTCATCGCGCGGCGGACGTCTCCGGTAATCGCCAGAGTGATGGCCGATACGATGAACGAGGTGGGAACGAAGCGGCGGGAGAAGTTCTCGCCGATCGTTTGGATGGGTGCCCGGTCGTTTTGCGCCTCTTCGACTCTGGTGATTATCCGGCCGATGGCGGTTTGGTTGCCGACGGCGTCAGCGCGCACCACCAGTCGTCCGCGCACCACGACCGAACCGGCGTGCACGTGTGCCCCGACAGTGAGACTGACCGGCAGATTCTCACCGGTGATCGCGGATTGGTCGACGACCGCCTCCCCGTCGACCACTTGGCCGTCGACCGGTATCGCGACATGGTCGTGGACCACCACCTGGTCGCCGATCTGCACGGTGTCGATCGGCACCTGTATCTCGGTTCCGGGCCCGGGGCCCGCAGAAGGGCTCGCCAGCCGGATCCAGGCCGTGTCCTGGCTGCCGCGCAGCAGTTCCGAGATAGCCCGCCGGGTCCGCCGCAGCGTCAGATCCTGAAGGTACTCACCGATATTCAGCAGCCACAGCACCGTGAGCGCCACCACATTCTCGCGCAGGATAAGGCTCGCCACCGTCGCGGCCGAGACCAGCGCATCCGTGCCGGCCTTGCCGGCGCGCAGCGAGCTCAGCGCACCGCGCAGGAACGGGTACCCGGTGAATACGGTGACACCGGTGGCGACCAGCCGGCCGCTCGGGCCGAGCAGCGGCGGTCGGACGAACACGTACCGGCGCACGCCGAGTAAGGCCAGTGCCGCACCGCCAATGACCATGCGGAGCACATCAGCGTTGCGGATCTCGGACGAATGCGGCGCGCGCGCGGGGATCAGCTCGGCGGCGACATACGCGGCGCCGCTTATCGCGGCCAGCACCGACGAGCGCTCGCAGCGCCTCGGCGAGTACCACACGACGACGGACCCGGTGCGCGGATAGGCATGCACGGCCCGCACACCATCCTGCTTGGCGACGGCTTCCTCGACTGCAACAGCGCGGCGGGAATTGCAGCGGATCCACTCGACCTGGACCCGTATCCGGCCGGCGGCATCCGAAACCACCATCAGGGCGGGGTTTTCGGAGTTGGGCGCCGCTGGGACCAAAGCGAGGGTCATGCGGAGGCTAGTGGTCGTGCTGGTGGGCGTCGCCGATGGATGGCGGGGGCACCTCTTCGCCGATGCGTTCGCGGGCTTCTGCCATGACGTCGGCGAGCTTCAGCCGGGCCGATTCCGCGGCTTCCTCGGCCTTGCGGGTTCCACGCAACCCCATCTCCGCGGCCGACACCGCGGTCTCGTGCAGGGGTGCCTTGGCTGCGGCCTTGCGTAACACCTCGTAGGCAGTCACGCCCGCCAGGCCTGTGATTACCGTCCCTGCAGCCTTTGCCAATAGCCCGTACAGCGCCATTGCCTGAACCTTCCTGTCGTCACAGCGTCAGCTACTGCTCGCACGACGTTAACATTGAAATATTGCGATATCAATATGTATCTCCGGGCAGGGAGGGCCGGTTGAGGGAGCGCTCAGGGCTCCCTGAACTAGAGAACGCGAGTGACCTTTTCGGTTTCAATTCTGCGCTGCAGCGCCGCAGGATCGGGATTGGCATCAGGATTGGCCACCTGCACCAACGACGCCCCGACCGCCAGCACCGCCAGTAGACCGCCCACCAGATCGTCGGGTCCGGTCCACGGCGCGCTTGAAAGCACCCGATCCTTCGACATCAAACCCCTTGCCGCCGCCGAGTTCTCGCATTCGGCCAGGATCTGCTCGACCGATCGGCCGGCCAGGGCCGGACCGGGCTGACGTTCGGCGACGATCTGGTCGCCGTGTACCCGCACCGCGGTCGCGTAGTCGGTGACGCCGAACGGCAGATTGGGCGCGGGCCGGCCGAACGGATCCAGTGACAACACCGAGACTTCGCCGCCGGGCGCGACGATGGAGTCGGCCTCATCCAGCCGTTGGGCCGTGCACAGGGCTATGTCGGCTGGCTCCCCCGTGAGCACCACCTCGGCGCCGATCCACCACACCCCGAACAAGACCGCAGCCGTCTGCCAGTGTGCCGGAAGCAAGATCGCGATCCGGCTGGCCGGCCCGGCGGCCAGTTCGTCGCGCAACAGATTGCCGGTCTTGGCGGCCCAGTTGGCCAGCGTCGCCGCGGACAATTCAATGCGTTCGTTGGTGGCATCGTCGTAGTAGGTGATCCGCGGGCCGACCGGGTCGGCACGCAGCATCGGATCCAGGATCGACGCCGAGAGGGTGCTCAGTTGATGCATTCGGGCTTGTCGGAGCCGGCGGTGAGAATCGGCGAGGGCGCCGGAGCGTTTGCGTCAGCAGGCGACCCGGGGTTCGACACCAGGGCGGGCATGACTTGGCTGTTGGGACCGCCGCCTCCAAGACCGGAGCCCGGACCGGTGTAATCGTTGGCCAGCACCACCCGGACCGATCCCGGCGCCATCGATGCGTCCGCGATGACCGGCAGTCCGCCCAGCTCCTTGGCGATCTCCTGGGCGCCCAGGTCATCGGCCTTGGCGGACCGCACCTGGCTGGATTTCACGTGGTTGCCGTCGTTGTTGCCGACGGTCCCCGTGGTGAATCCCTTGGTGCTCAGTACCTCTGATACCGACGCCGCCAACCCGTTGATGTCGGTGTCATTGACGACGCTGGCAGTCGTCTTCGCAGGTGTGTAGGCCAGCTCCTCGGTCTTGCCCGCCGCCTGGTCGTTCAACAGGCCCCCGACCCAGTCCTGAACCTGGTGCGGGTCCACCCGAACGACACTTTGCATGCCGTCGTCGCTCCAGCCGGCCCCGTCGAGCACCGGGACGGTGGCGAAGGCGACCTTGCCGCCCGCCAGCTTTTGTAGCTGCTGGACGAAATCCATGATGTCCCATCCCGAGGAGATCACCATGGAGCGCTGGACGGCCGCCTCCAGTCGGTGCAGCGTGGCAGGGCTGGACAGCGTCTGGCCGGAGATGATCCGGTGCGCCAGCGAGGCCATCACCGCCTGTTGGCGCACCACCCGGTCCAGATCCCCGCGGGGCAGATCGTGGCGCTGGCGAACGAAGCTCAGCGCCTGGGGGCCATTGAGTTTTTGCCGGCCGGCCGGAAAGTCGGCTCCCGACATCGGTTCGAACACTGGTTCTTTGAGGCAGACCTCGACGCCGCCGAGTGCGTCGGTGATCAACGCGAACCCGAGCAGCCCGATCTCTGCGTAGTGATCGACCGTGACGCCGGTGAGGTCGGCAACGGTCTTGATCAAGGCCTCGCGACCGGCCTCGGTGCTCTGTGCCTCGGCGTCGGCAGCCGAAACACCGGCCTTGACGAGGCTGGTCCGCTTCGCCTCCCTGGTCTGACCGTAGACTCCGTTGATCTTGGTCTTGCCCAGGCCGGGGGCCGCTACATACGAGTCGCGGGGAATCGAGATCGCGGTGGCCGACCTCCCGTTGTTGGGGATCCGGACCAGGATGATGGTGTCGGTGTTGGTCGAGACATCGTCTCCGGCCCGCAAGGTCGCCAGTTCCTGGTCTGACAGCGGGTTGCCGTGAGCGTCGGTGCGACTGTCCAGGCCGACGAGCAAGATGTCGATCGCGCCGTCGTCGCCCCCTTTGCCCAGCGAGGGCGCGGACATGTGGAAGATGCCGTCTTCGAAAGACCGGACGTTGCTCCACGCCATCCCGGTGCCGAGAACGACCGCGAGAGTCAGCGCAGTGGCAACCACACGAACCACACGTTGCACAAGCATCACACTAGGTTACTTGCGTTACATGCCGATCGTGCGTAGCGGACAGCGGCGTGGCCCGGCTTGTGTGAGGCATGCCAGACTCGAACCATGTCGGGCAGGATCGTGATCGCGGGCGCGGGTGGGCAAGCTGGGCAGCTGTCTGGCGGCGCGCGCCGCTGGTCAGAGCCGCGAAGTGCTGACGTTGACGTCGTCGCAGTGGGACATCACCGATCCGGCCGCGGCCGAGTCGATCGTCAAAAATGGCGATGTTGTGATCAATTGCGCTGCTTACACGAACGTGGATGGCGCGGAAAGCGACGAGTCGGCCGCGTACGCGATCAATGCCACGGGCCCGGAGTACATCGCCAAGGCATGCGCACGCGCAGGCGCCCGGCTGATCCACGTCTCCACTGACTTTGTGTTCAACTGCGACGGCCCCGAGCCTCGCCCTTACGAACCGAGCGATGAGACCGAGCCGCGGGGCGTTTATGCCCGCACCAAGCGCGCCGGCGAGCTGGCAGTGCTGGCAGCGCAGCCGGAGGCCGTCGTTGTACGAACCGCTTGGGTCTACACCGGCGGCACCGGCAAGGACTTCGTTGCGATCATGCGCCGACTGGCCGCCGGAGACGGCCCCATCGAGGTGGTGGACGACCAGGTCGGCTCACCGACTTATGTCGCCGACTTGGCCGACGCGCTACTCCAGGTAGCCGAAGAGGGCGTGCCCGGGCCGATCTTGCACGCGGCCAACGAGGGAGTGGTCTCCCGATTCGAACAAGCCCGCGCGGTCTTCGAAGAGTGCGGTGCCGACCCGGCCCGCGTGCGGCCGGTCAGCAGCGCAAAGAATCCGCGGCCGGCGCCGCGGCCCACCTACTCCGCGCTATCGAGCAGCGAGTCTGCGGCCGCTGGCCTGACCCCGCTAAGGCCATGGCGCCCTGCACTTGTCGCGGCGCTGGCCGCCGCCGGCGCCGGTGCTCCGGCCGATCGACCATTACCCTCTACGCGTGACTGACGCCTTGCCGGTCGTGACGGTGACCTATTCGCCGGGACCCCATTTGGAGCGCTTCTTGGCCTCCTTGTCGTTGGCCACCGATCGGCCGGTCACGGTTCTGCTTGCCGACAACGGGTCCACCGACGGAACACCGCAGGCAGCGGTTGAGCGGTACCCGAACGTGCGGCTGTTGGAGATGGGGGCCAATCTCGGGTACGGAAGCGCGGTGAATCGTGCGGTCGCACAGCTGGACGATGACGACTGGATGATCGTGGCCAACCCGGACGTGCAATGGGGACCGGGCAGCATCGACGCTCTGCTGGACGCCGCCCCACGTTGGCCGCGCGCCGGCGCGCTGGGCCCGCTCATCCGGGACCCCGACGGGTCGGTTTATCCGTCGGCGCGGCACTTGCCCAGCCTCATCCGCGGCAGCATGCACGCGGTGCTCGGGCCATTGTGGAAGCGCAACCCGTGGACGGCGGCCTACCGCCAGGAGCGGCTCGAGCCCACTGAACGGCCGGTGGGGTGGCTGTCGGGATCGTGTCTGCTGGTGCGGCGGTCGGCATTCAGCCAGGTGGGTGGCTTTGATGAGCGTTACTTTATGTACATGGAGGACGTCGACCTTGGCGACCGGCTGGGCAAAGCCGGCTGGTCGAGCGTCTACGTGCCATCGGCGGAAGTCCTGCACCACAAGGGCCACTCCACCGGACACGATCCGGCAAGCCACTTGGCGGCCCATCACAAGAGCACCTATCTATTCCTGGCCGACCGGCATTCCGGTTGGCGACGGGCCCCGCTGCGCTGGGCGTTGCGGGGATCGCTGGCGGCACGCTCCCGATTGATGGTGCGCGGCTCGCTGCGTAGGTCCAGGAGAGAACGGGCGGAAAGACTGAAACTGGCAGAAGGGCGGCGCTGAATTGGCAACCTCGCAAGTCGATGCCGTGATCCTGGTCGGCGGCAAGGGCACCCGGCTGCGCCCGCTGACACTGTCAGCGCCCAAGCCGATGCTGCCAACGGCCGGGCTGCCGTTTCTCACCCATCTGCTATCGCGGATCGCCGCAGCGGGCATCGAGCACGTCATTCTGGGCACGTCGTATCAGGCGTCGGTGTTCGAGGCCGAGTTCGGTGACGGCTCCAAGCTGGGCCTGCAGATCGACTACGTGACCGAGCCAGATCCGTTGGGGACGGGCGGCGGCATCGCCAACGTGGCCGGCAAGCTGCGGCACGAGACAGCGATGGTGTTCAACGGCGACGTGCTCTCCGGCGCCGACTTGGGCGAGCTGCTGGCGTTCCACGAAACCAACCGGGCCGACGTCACACTGCACCTGGTGCGGGTGGGTGACCCGCGCGCATTCGGCTGCGTGCCCACCGATGAAAAGGGCCGCGTCTTAGCCTTTCTCGAGAAGACACAAGATCCGCCCAGTGACCAGATCAACGCCGGCTGTTACGTCTTCTCACGCAGCATCATCGACCGGATTCCCCGGGGCCGCGAGGTCTCGGTCGAACGTGAGGTGTTTCCGGCGCTGCTGTCCGACGCCGACGTCAAGGTCTGCGGTTACGTCGACGGCACATATTGGCGCGACATGGGCACACCGGAAGATTTCGTTCGCGGGTCTTCGGACCTGGTGCGCGGGATTGCGCCGTCGCCGGCACTGAAGGGCCACCGCGGCGAGCAGTTGGTGCACGATGGCGCGGCGGTGTCGCCGGGCGCTGTGCTGATCGGCGGCACGGTGGTGGGACGGGGCGCGGAGATCGGTCCGGGCGTCCGGCTGGACGGCGCGGTGATCTTCGACGGCGCGAAGGTCGAGGCCGGTAGCGTGATCGAGCGCTCGATCATCGGCTTTGGTGTTCGCATCGGTCCGCGGGCGTTGATTCGCGACGGTGTGATCGGTGACGGCGCCGACATCGGGGCGCGCTGCGAGTTACTGCGCGGCGCCCGGGTGTGGCCCGGAGTCGCCATTCCCGACGGCGGGATCCGTTACTCGTCCGACGTCTGAGCGCGCGCACCGGCCGTCCTTCGTCGCGAACGTGACGCTGCAGTCACGCTCGGCGGATGGCCTGGTCGACGAGGTAGGCCAGCGCGTGATCGGTACCGGGTGGCAGCGCGTCGGCGGGCCACCAGCGCAGGTCGTCCGATTCGTCGCTGATCACGATTTGCGCGCCGGCGGGTGCACGGGCCGCGAACTGCAGGTCCAAGTGGCGGGTCGGCACCCCCAGCGAGCAGGTCAGCGAATGGACATGCACGGCAACCAGTTCGGGATCCATCCACAGGCCGGCGATCCCGGATTCCTCGGTGGCCTCGCGCAGCGCGGCGGCCACGAGGTCGTCGTCTTCGTCTTCGCAGTGCCCGCCCAATTGCACCCACCTGCGCAGCCGCGGGTGCAATGTCAGCAGCACCCGGCTGCCGCTGTCGTCGAGCACGAGTGCCGAAGCGGTGACGTGGCCAGGTGCGCACTCGCGACGGCAGGCGTCTTCGCGGGCCTGCACAGAACGCCAGCACTGCGTGCCGCAGCGAATCCTGGGCAGGATCGGGCGCTTGCCAGTCGGTGAGGATCGCGATCGACGAGTCTCGAACGCTCAACGGGACCCCCGCTTTGTCCTGCGGTCGCGAAGTGCCAGCCACGCCGACCGGCACTGCGCCACGACGTCTGGTGACCAACCGAGTCGGTCGATCAAGACATGACGATCCACCACGTCGAGCGCCTTCTCGACCTCATTGGCCTTCAGTAATAGATCGACGTCCCGGGCCAGTTCGGGGCCCGCAATTTCCGGCCGGGGGACGGGCAACTGCTCGGCCTCGCGGGGTTCCAGCTCCAAGATGCCTCCACCATAGCTGCGGCCCATGATCTCGGCGAAGGCGAATGTCGCGCTGTTATGGAACACCACGGCAAGTGCGGTCGGATCAAGATCGGCTTCAAGATCGGTCCTGAGCCGGACCCGATGCACGGTGTCGGTACTCGTTGCCCCGGCGGCATTGACGGTTAGCCGCGGCGCGAGGTGGATCTGCCGCAGCATGAAGAGGTCGGGCATCCACAGCGACGGTGTGCTCCACCATGGCTTGCGCAGCGAGCACTTGTAGCCCAGGTGCACACCGGCGGCTTCGCCCGCGCCGACATGCGCGGCCACAGCAGGATCGGTCGGTTGAACGGGGGCGTCGAGCAGCCACGTTCGGTGCTTGGCGGCGATATCGCTTGTCCGGCAGTCTATGTCGTAGATCAGGCCGGAGAGTTGGGTGCTCCGCGAGACGAGTGGAACGCAGTGCGGCCTGAGTCCCAGTTCTTGGGCTTCGGCGTCGGTGAACGTGAAGAAGCTGTTGCGGCCCGTCACGATACCCACGTCTACGTCAGCCATACCGCCGAGTCGGGTCAGGGTGTCCGACTGGTTGATGGTGCGCAGCAGCTGGATCTGAGCCGGGTCGAGGAAGTACTTGGTCCACTTCTCCTTTTCGTGCAGGAGCGCGGGCGCCGACTCGACGTTCAGGTCCGCGTCGGCAAGTGCGTCGGCGTCACTGAGCCCAATCGTGCGGATCCGCGCCGGACCGGCACCGACGACACCGCAGAACAATACGACCTCCTGCAGGATCCCGTCGAACACCAGCCGCCCGAAGGTCACCAGGGTGATCTCGGTGAAGCGGCTCAGCAGAAAGTCGCGCAACTGTGCGGCGTAGCCGACCTGGAGCAACTCGGCGGGGAGCACCAGGCCTACCCGGCCGCCCTGGCGCACCAGGGTTGCGCTCGCGACAACGAAGGGAACCCAGGCGTTGGTCAACTTGGTGGGGCGCAAGCCCGCCTGCCTCATCAGTTCCAGGGCCGGCTCCCGCTGCGCGGATGCCCAGTTCCCGAAGCGGATGTAGGGCGGGTTGCCCGCGACTCCGTCCCAGCTGCCGGCCTCGGTGTTGGGCAGCCAGGTGAACAGGTTCTCGGTGTCGACGGGAGCGAACTCCCGCGACTTCGCCGCCTCGTGCGCGACGAGTTCCACACCGTGCGCCCGGCTGGTCAGATTGGCCAGCTCACGCAGGATGCGGCCGTCGCCGCAAGATGGCTCCAGAATCCGCGGACCGGCCTCGCAAACCCAGCCGGCCAGGAATCGGGCAACCGGTGCGGGCGTGTAGTAGCCGCCGCGCACTTTGTCAGCCGACGCGGCAGTCTTGCCGGCGAACGTCTTCACTTGCGAATCAGCAAGTCGCCGGGCGGCATCGGGTCGCGCAACCGCAGCGGCCCTGCGGCCCCGGCGACGTTCTGCGGCGTAGCCGATCGCGATGGCGCCCAACGGCTCCCAGTCCGCCGGCAGCCGCAGCTCGGCGCGCACCAGATCGGCGGCGAAGATCGTCGAGCCGATCCAGCAGCTGCCCACGCCGCGCACCGCCAGTGCGACCAGCAGGGCCTGCACGGCCGCGCCCGACCGCGACGGTGAACATGGTGTGTTCGGCATCGGTGCGCGCAGCGTCGGGGTAGGTGTGTGCGCCGTCGGGAACCAGGAACGGAATGACGACCTCGGGCGCGTCATAGAGGATCTGACCGCGCGCGACCCGGCGCTCGACGGAGTCCGCCGGCCTGCCGTCGCCAGTCAGGTCGGAACGCCACTGGTCTTTCATGCGGTCCAGCAGCCGGAGCCGGGTCGCCTTGGTCTGCAGCCAGACGAACCGCACCGGCCGGGTGTGGTGCGGGGCGGGCGCGGTCAGCGCCTCGGCGATGGCGGCCTCGACCAGCTCCGGCGGCACCGGTTCGTCGCTGAACCGGCGCACCGATCTGCGCAACAGCTGCGCCTGTTGGCGGCCCAGCTCGATGGCTTCGGCGGTACCGAGCCAGAACAGGTCTTCCTCGCCGGGGCGCAGCAGTTGCCGGGCCGTCGAGCCGTCGTCGGTCGACGGCCAGCCCGCGCACCACGGCCACCGGCATCGCGGTCAGTTTGCCCTTGACCAGATCGGCGGCCGCAGCGACCTCGTCGGCCACCGCGATCTCGGTGACCACCAACTCGTTGCCGTGTCCATCGACGACGCCCGAATAGCCATGCAGCACAGCCAGACCGGCCGCTCCGACCGCCGCGTCGATCTGGCCGTTGCGCCAGGCCCGGCCCATGGTGTCGGTGATAACCACCGCGACGTCGACGCCGAGCCGCTCGCGCAGCCCCGCGCGCAGCGCCGCGGCGCTGCCATCGGGATCGACTGGCAGCAGGGCGAGTTCAGCCCGGCCGACATTGGATCCGTCCACACCGGCGGCGGCCTGAATCAGCCCGATCCGGTTCTCGGTGATCAACGTCCGGCCTTTGCGCGCCAGCACCCGCACCGCCTCCTCGTCGACCAGCTTGCGGCGCAGCGCGTCCCGCTCCTCGGGATCCTCGGGCGCGGCAACCAGCCGGCCCTCGCATTTGGACACCACCTTGCTGGTGACGACCACGACGTCGCCGTCGCGCAGCCACGGCGCGGCGGCGGCGACGGCAGCGACCAGATCGTCGCCGGGCCGAAATTCAGGAAGCCCGGTGACGGGCAGGATCTCGATCGTTGCGGCGGCACCGTGCTCTTGGCGACTCGGATTCGGGGCCGGAGCCGGTCACGCCGCCACGCCCGCGAGCTCCAGCCCGCGGTGACCATCTCGGCGGTGGCCTTCGGGTCGGTCATCAGCAGCGGCACCGCAGCGCACCGCGACGCCGTCGATGTCGGCATGATCGCCTTCGTGTATCAGCCAGCCGTCCAGTATCCCGGTGCCGCGGCGCGCACCGTAGTGCCGGCCCACTGCCTCGGCGGTGGATTCGACGCCGATCACCGCGAGGCATTCATCGGCCATGCCACGCAACGGCTTTCCGCCGATTATCGGCGAATAGCCGACGACCGGGGCCGTGGCCGCGCGCAGCGCACCGCGGATCCCGGGCACGGCAAGGATGGCGCCGACGCTGACCACCGGGTTGGACGGCGCCAGCAAGATGACGTCGGCCTCGCCGATGGCCGCCACCGCTTCGGTTGCGGCGCTGCCTTTTCGGCACCGATGAACGCGAAGCTGTGCGTCGGCACCTGGGCGCGGTAGCGCACCCACCACTCCTGGAAGTGGATCGCCCGGCGGCTGTCGTCGGCCGGATCGGTGATCACCACGTGTGTTTCGCATCGGTCGTCGCTGGCGGGCAGCAGCCGTGCGCCCGGCTGCCACCGGTCGCACAGCGCGCTCGGTGATCTGCGACAGCGGGTAACCGGCCTGCAGCATCTGGGTGCGCACCAGGTGGGTGGCCAGGTCGCGGTCGCCGAGCTGAAACCAGTCGGGCTGCGCGCCGTAGCGCGCCAGTTCCTCCTTGGCGTGCCAGGTTTCGTCGCGGTGGCCCCAGCCTCGCTCGCGGGTCGACACCGCCGCCTAAGGTGTACATGCAGGTGTCCAGATCCGGGCAGACGCGCAGCCCGTGCATCCAGGCGTCGTCGCCGATGTTGACGACCGCGGTCAGCTCGTGGTCGGTGGCGAAGGGACTCGGGGTATCTGGGGTAGCTGAGGCGCCTGGGGCAGCTGCGCGCTGTGGTTCTGAAAACTGACCCAGGCCGAATAGCTGCTGGACGCCCAGCAGGAAGCGGGCGCCCCCGACCCCACCGACCAGAACGGTGACCTTCACATCGCCTGACAGTACTGCCCGACGACGATGCAGTCCGCGGCAGCGGACGGCTGCGCTGTGGCGCGTAGCGGCGGGCTGACTCCGGCAGCACCGTCGAGGTCAATAGGCAGTTGCGAGCACCTGTGCTCGACACGCCGCGGGCCCACGACAACAGAAACGCCGAAATTTGGTCACGAGATGGTATGGAAATGCGCCGTAAAGCTTGACCCGGCAGAATAACCCGTGTCTAATCACACCAGTGTCATTTCGCGGTTGGCCGGCCGGTTCCGGTGTCGCAGACCGAGATTCGATCACATGTTCGAATTGTCTGTCACATCTACAAAGCGTGAAGAAAACATCCACTTCAACAAGGTGAGGAGGCGGACGAGGCATGTCATATGAGCACCTTCGAGGCGTTTTGGCAAGCACACCGCACACGACTCCAGGCTCGGCGATCGTGCCAACGGTGGCCGTCGTTCGCCCGCGCCTGAGTTTGGTTCCAGAAGCGCCGGTCGAATTCGAGCCTGCGCCAGTCCCATTCGAGACCGAGTCCGAGTTGGCGCCCGCTGATCAATGGCAAGACCGCGCCCTATGCGCACAAACGGATCCGGAAGCCTTCTTCCCCGAGAAGGGCGGCTCCACCCGGGAAGCCAAAAAGATCTGCCTGGGTTGCGAGGTGCGGCACGAGTGCCTGGATTACGCATTGGCGCATGACGAGCGCTTCGGTATCTGGGGCGGACTTTCCGAGCGCGAGCGTCGCCGCCTCAAGCGCGGCATCATCTGACGCCAGACCGCAGCTCTGCTCAGTCGTCGTCGATCGTCGGATCGATGACCGTGGGTTCGACGTCCAGATAGATGGCCACCTGGGCCACCAAGATCTCGTGCAGCAATTCGCCTAGTTCGACGGTGTCCTTGGCCCGTCGCTCGATCGGCTTGCGGAACAAGACAATTCGCGCCCGCGTGGCATTGCCGCGGACGTCGACGCCTGCTGGGATCAAGCGGGCGAGCGCGATCGGCCCGTCGGCTATCACTTCGGGTGGCCACTGCACGCTCTCCGGATCCTTGGCGGCGATCCGGGGGATCTCGTCGACCGCCACATCGAGCTCGGACACTCGCTCATGCCAGCGCCGCTCGATGGGCTCGTAGGCCTCCAGCACCGCCATGTCGAACCGCTCGGCCCGGCTGCGCCATCCCGGCACCGTCGGCGGCAGTAGTGGACCGCGCATATCGCGGCCCCGCCGCGTTGCCCGGTGTGAAGCCGATTGGCCTCCCGATTGACCCCCGAGCCGACCGTTCCGCGGGTTGCTGCGCGAATCGGCCACGAGCCGATGGTAACGGTTACACATCGGGCCCCGAGCGGTTGCGCGTGTCCGGCGCTTCGGCGGCGTTTCCGCACGATAGCCTTTCGGTCGTGAACGTTCCCCGTCGCTGCTGCCGGCCAGGGTGTCCGCACTATGCGGTGGCAACGTTGACGTTCGTCTACTCGGACTCGACGGCGGTGGTGGGTCCACTCGCCACCGTGCGCGAACCGCACTCGTGGGATCTGTGCGTCGGCCACGCCGGCCGTATCACCGCGCCCCGCGGGTGGGAACTCGTGCGCCACGCCGGCCCGCTACCCACCAATCCCGACGAGGATGACCTGGTCGCGTTGGCGGACGCGGTACGCGAGGGCGGCCCCGGCAACGGGGGCTTGCCCCGTGCGGTCGGAACCGGCTCCCCGCTGAACGGCTTCTCCGACGCGCACCTGCACCACGCGGGAGTCCAGGCAACGGCGCCGAGCAGTGGTCTGCTCGCGCCACCAGAGCATCGTTCTGGACGCCGCCGCGGACATTTACGGGTCTTACCCGATCCCATGGACTAGCTCCGACTAGCTCCGACTAGCTCCGACTAGCTCCGACTAGCCACAACGCTTCACGTTATTGCCGCACAACCGTTGCGGCCGGCACCCATCCCGGGCCGATAGGCTGACTGCTAACAGTCAAATAAATCCGGATCGTCAGGAGTTTCCCCCGCATGTCTCGGCCCGCCGCGGTTGTCCACCGTGTCATCAAGGCTTATGACGTGCGTGGGCTGGTCGGCGAAGAGATCGACGAGTCGCTGACCGCCGATATCGGCGCGGCATTCGCCAGGCTGATGCGGGCAGAGGGTGCCGGGCAAGCGGTGATCGGCCACGACATGCGGGACAGTTCGCCGTCGCTCGCCGCTGCTTTCGCGGCCGGGGTGAATAGCCAGGGCCTGGACGTGGTGCGAATTGGTTTGTCGTCCACCGATCAGCTCTATTTCGCTTCGGGGGTGCTGGATTGCCCGGGCGCAATGTTCACCGCCAGCCACAACCCGGCGGCCTACAACGGCATCAAGCTATGCCGGGCGGGCGCCAAGCCAGTTGGCGCGGATACCGGGCTGGGGGTCATCAGCGACGATGTCATCGCAGGGGTCCCCTCGTCTGACAGGCGGCCGGGGACGATTGCCGATCGGGATGTGCTCGGCGAATATGGCGAGTTCCTTCGTTCGCTGGTGAACAACTCCGGGCTGCGTCCGTTGCGGGTGGCCGTCGATGCCGGCAACGGGATGGCCGGTCACACCGCGCCGGCAGTGTTCGGCCCGATCGATTCGGTCACTGTGTTGCCGCTGTACTTCGAGCTGGACGGGTCATTCCCCAATCACGAGGCCAATCCGCTGGACCCGGCCAACCTGGTGGACCTGCAGGCGTTTGTGCTCAAGACCGGTGCCGATATCGGACTGGCCTTCGACGGCGACGCTGACCGGTGCTTCGTGGTCGACGAACGCGGCCGTCCGGTCTCGCCGTCGACGGTGACCAGCCTGGTGGCCGCCCGTGAGCTCAACCGGGAGATCGGCGCCACCGTCATATACAACGTGATCACCTCCAGGGCAGTCGCAGAACTGGTTGCCGAGCGCGGCGGCACGCCGCTGCGCACGCGAGTCGGACACTCCTATATCAAGGCGTTGATGGCTGACACCGGCGCGATTTTCGGTGGTGAGCACTCGGCGCACTACTACTTCCGCGACTTCTGGGGCGCTGACTCCGGGATGCTGGCCGCGCTGCATGTGCTGGCCGCCCTCGGCGAGCAGCAACGGCCCTTGTCCGAGCTGACTGCCGACTACCAACGCTACGAATCGTCCGGCGAGATCAACTTCACCGTGGCGGATGCGCCGGATTGCGTGGACGCTGTGCTGAAGTCTTTCGCCGGCCGGATTCAGTCCACCGATCACCTGGACGGAGTCACGGTGGATTTGGGTGACGGCAGCTGGTTCAATCTGCGCAGCTCCAACACCGAGCCGTTGCTGCGGCTCAATGTGGAGGGTCGTAGCAGCGAGGATGTCGAAGTGGTGGTCCAGCAGGTCAGCGCCGAGATCGCCGGCCGATCAGCGGCCGAAATGGCGGGATCGTGAACACCACCCGCGCGATCGATCTCGAAGACACCGAGGGACTGCTTGCCGCCGACCGCGAGGGTCTACTGCGGGCCGCGGCGTCGGCCGGCGCGCAGGTGCGCGCCATTGCCGCTGCGCAAGGTGAAGGCGCGTTGGACTCGCTGCGCGTTGAGGACCGTGCCCGCAGCGTGATCTGGGTGGCCGGCCGCGGTACTGCTGAGACTGCCGGGGCCATGCTGGCCGCGACGTTGGGTGGCGCGGCCTCCGAGCCGATCATGATCGCCAGCGAAGCGCCGCCGTGGGTCGGACCGCTGGACGTGCTGATCGTCGCCGGCGATGACCCTGGCGATCCCGCGCTCGTCGGCGCCGCCGCTACCGGGGTGCGTCGGGGTGCGCGAGTTGTGGTCGTGGCACCGTACGAAGGCCCGTTACGGGACACGACCGCGGGCCGCGCCGCGGTGCTGGCGCCGCGGCTGTGGGTTCCCGACGAGTTCGCGCTATGTCGCTACCTGGCCGCGGGACTGGCGGCAATGCAAACGGTGGACCCCAAACTCGGCCTCAATCCGAGCACCGACCTCGCGTTGCTCGCCGACGAGCTGGACGCCGAGGCGCTGCGCAATAGCGCCGGGCGCGAGTTGTTCACCAACCCGGCCAAGACAATGGCCGAGCGCATTTCTGGTCGCCGGGTTGCGTTGACCGGCGACTGTGCCGCGACGCTGGCGCTGGCACGGCATGGGAGTTCGGTCCTGCTGCGGATCGCGCGCCAGGTGGCCGCGGCGACCGGATTGGCGGATGCGGTGCTGGCGCTGAGCGCGGGGCCCTATGCGGATGCCTCTTCTTCGGTGGATGCACTCTTTCACGACGAAGAGATCGATGGACCCCTGCCCGAGCGGCTGCGGGTACTGGCTCTCACGCTGACCGAGGAGCGGACGGCGGTGGCCGCTCGGGTCGCCGGGCTCAACGACATCTACCTGGTCGCCGCTGAGGATGTGCCAGATGTGCCCGATCCTGCCGGCGACTTGGTTGGGTTGGGTGGTTTGCGCGCGCCGACCGGCCCCGGGCACGCCGAGCAGCAACTGGCAATATTGGCGGTTCGGCTGGAGATGGCCGCGGTTTACCTGCGATTGGTTCGGGGATAGATAGTCAGTGGAGCTGCTACGCGGAGCCTTACGGACCTACGCATGGGGTTCGCGCACCGCTATCGCCGAATTCACCGGGCGTCCGGTGCCGGCCGCTCATCCTGAGGCCGAACTTTGGTTCGGCGCACACCCGGGCGGCCCGGCCTGGCTGGAAACGGGGAACGGCGAAACCTCGCTGCCGGACGCGCTGGCCGCCGACCCGGAGGGACAGCTCGGTTCCGCTTCCCGCGCCCGCTTCGGTGACGTGCTGCCGTTCTTGGTCAAGGTGCTGGCGGCCGATGAGCCGCTCTCGCTGCAAGCCCATCCGAGTGCCCAACAAGCCGTCGAGGGATACCTGCGTGAGGAACGACTGGAAATCCCAGTGTCCTCACCGGTACGCAACTACCGCGATACCAGTCACAAGCCCGAGTTGTTGGTGGCGCTGGAGTCGTTCGAGGCGCTGGCCGGTTTCCGTCAGGCATCCCGCACCAGCGAGCTGTTGCGGGCGTTGGCGGTCTCCGACCTCGACCCGTTCATCGATCTGCTCAGCGATCAGTCCGACGCCGACGGACTGCGTGCCCTGTTCACCACCTGGATCACCGCACCGCAGCCCGACATCGACGTGCTGGTTCCCGCGGTATTGGATGGTGCCATCCAGTACGTCACCTCTGGCGCAACGGAATTCGCGGCCGAAGCCAAGACGGTGCTGGAACTCGGGGAGCGCTATCCGGGCGACGCCGGTGTGCTGGCGGCATTGTTGCTCAACCGCATCAGCCTCGCGCCGGGCGATGCGATCTTCCTGCCCGCCGGCAACCTGCACGCCTATCTACGCGGTTTCGCGGTGGAGGTAATGGCCAACTCCGACAACGTCTTACGTGGAGGGCTCACCCCGAAGCACGTCGACGTGCCCGAGTTGCTGCGGGTGCTGGACTTCACCCCCACCCCCGAGGCGGAGCTGCGGCCGCGGACCCGCCGCGAGGGCTTCGGCCTGCTTTATTGCACGCCAGCCGACGAGTTCACGGTCGAGCTGCTGACGCTCGACGGTGACTACGTGGGCCACGAGGTCGACGCGTCGCCGAGCCACGGTGTCTCTCAAGGCCCACAGATCTTGTTGTGTACCGGAGGCGCGACGACGGTACACGGCAAGTCCAGGTCGCTCACGCTGGAACGGGGTATGGCCGCGTGGGTGGCCGCCGACGACGGCCCGATTCGATTGGTCGCGCATGAGCCCACCCAGCTGTTCAGGGCGACCGTAGGGCTCTAGCTACTTCCCAGCTACCCAGCATTCCCACACGGCACTCGGTACTGTGCGGTCACAGCCGGTGCCGAATGGGGGGGTCGATGGCCAATCGATGGCGGATAAAGTCGGTCGAGCAATCGATCGCCGACACCGACCAACCGGATACCCGGCTGCGTAAGGAACTCACCTGGCGGGACCTGGCGGTTTTCGGGGTGGCGGTGGTGATCGGTGCCGGTATCTTCACGGTTACCGCGTCGACCACCGGGGATGTCACCGGGCCGGCGGTCTGGATCTCGTTTGTGATCGCGGCGGCCACCTGCGCGCTGGCCGCGCTGTGCTACGCGGAGTTCGCCTCGACGCTGCCGGTGGCGGGCAGCGCCTACACTTTCTCCTACGCCACCTTCGGCGAATTCCTCGCCTGGATCATCGGCTGGAACCTGCTACTGGAGTTGGCGGTCGGCGCCGCCGTGGTTGCCAAAGGCTGGTCGAGCTATTTGGGCACGGTGTTCGGATTCGGGGGGGGCACAGTCAATTTCGGATCTTTCCAGTTCGACTGGGGTGCGCTGTTGATCGTCTCGGCGGTCGCGGTCCTGCTCGCGCTGGGCACCAAGTTGTCATCGAGGTTCTCCGCGGTGATCACCGCCGTCAAGGTCTCGGTGGTGATCCTGGTTGTGGTGGTCGGCGCTTTCTACATCAAGGCGGCCAACTACTTGCCCTTCATTCCCAAGCCCGAGGCCGGAGGCGACCAACGGGGGATCGACCAGTCGGTGTTGTCGTTGCTGACCGGTGCGCACAGCAGCCATTACGGCTGGTACGGCGTTTTGGCGGGGGCATCGATCGTGTTCTTCGCGTTCATCGGTTTCGACATCGTCGCCACCATGGCCGAGGAGACCAAGAACCCCCAGCGCGACGTCCCGAAAGGGATCCTGGCGTCGCTTGGGATCGTGACGGTTCTCTACGTCGCGGTCTCAGTTGTGTTGTCCGGCATGGTTTCCTACACGCAGCTCAAGACAGTGCCCGGCAGCACCCCGGCCAACCTGGCCACGGCGTTCACCGCGAACGGAGTGAACTGGGCAAGCGAAATCATTTCCGTCGGGGCGTTGGCCGGGCTGACCACAGTGGTGATGGTGCTGATGCTCGGGCAGTGCCGGGTCCTGTTCGCGATGGCGCGCGACGGACTATTGCCGCGGCAGTTGGCCAAGACGGGTTCGCGCGGAACCCCGGTCCGGATCACCGTGCTGGTCGCGACGATAGTGGCCGCGACAGCGTCGGTGTTCCCGATAACCAAGCTCGAGGAGATGGTCAACGTCGGAACCTTGTTCGCCTTCGCCCTGGTGTCTGCCGGTGTCATCGTCCTGCGCCGGACCCGGCCGGATCTGGAGCGGGGGTTCCGGGCTCCGTGGGTGCCGTGGCTACCGATCGCTTCGATACTGGCCTGCATATGGCTGATGGTGAACCTCACCGCTTTGACCTGGGTCCGGTTCGGCGTCTGGTTAGTGGCAGGAACCGCGATCTACGTCGCTTACGGGCGCGGGCACTCGGTGCAGGGCCGTCGCGACGCCGAAGAGGCGGCCGTTTAGGCGATAGTTTACAAATCATGATCTAATGTCTAGAAACAAGACGCCTGGTGGCGTATTGTCCAATCTCAGCGTGACGTGACGCACAAGGAGGTTTGGCACATGACCACATTCAGATTCGGATCGGGCGCAACCCTAGCGAGCGCAACACCTGAAGCACCGGTCTGGCGGGATGAGAAGCGCCGTCTGTGGTTGATGGGACTGATCGCCCCGACCGCGTTATTCGTGATGCTGCCCGCCATCTGGAGCATGAACCAACTCGGCTGGCAGGCCGCCTCGCAGGTGCCGCTGTGGATTGGGCCGATCCTGCTTTACGTCCTGCTGCCGATTCTCGACCTGCGTTTCGGGCCGGACGGGCAGAACCCGCCCGACGAGATGATGGAACAGCTGGAGAACGATAAGTACTACCGCTACTGCACCTACATCTACGTCCCGTTCCAGTACCTCAGCGTGATCCTGGGCGCCTACCTGTTCACCGCCTCGAACCTGAGCTGGTTGGGTTATGCCGGCTCGTTGGGCTGGGCGGGCAAGCTGGGCGTGGCGCTGTCGGTCGGTGTTCTGGGTGGCGTCGGCATCAACACCGCGCACGAAATGGGGCACAAGAAAGATTTACTCGAGCGCTGGCTGTCCAAGGTCACCCTTGCTCAGACCTGCTACGGGCACTTCTACATCGAGCACAATCGCGGTCACCACGTCCGTGTCTCCACGCCGGAGGACCCGGCGTCGGCCCGTCTCGGTGAGACATTCTGGGAGTTCCTGCCGCGCAGCGTTTTCGGTAGCCTGCGCTCGTCATTGCGACTGGAGGCACAGCGGCTGCGCCGGCAGGGCGTCAGCCCCTGGCACCCGAAGACCTACCTGTCCAACGACGTGCTCAATGCCTGGGCGATGTCAGTGGTGTTGTGGGGTGCGCTGATCGGGGCGTTCGGCCCCGCGCTGATTCCGTTCGTGATCATCCAGGCTGTCTTCGGCTTCTCGCTTTTGGAGGCAGTCAATTATCTCGAGCACTACGGGCTGCTGCGGCAGAAGAACGCCAACGGCCGCTACGAACGTTGCGCGCCGATGCACAGCTGGAATTCCGACCACATCGTCACCAACCTGTTCCTCTACCACCTGCAGCGGCACAGCGATCACCACGCCAACCCCACCCGGCGCTACCAGACGCTGCGCAGCATGGCGGGATCGCCCAGCCTGCCCAGTGGGTATGCGTCGATGATCTCGCTGACCTACCTCCCGCCGCTGTGGCGCAGGGTGATGGATCACCGGGTGCTCGAGCACTACGGCGGCGATATCACCAGGGTCAACCTGCAGCCGCGGCTGCGCGAGAAGCTGCTGCACCGTTACGGGGCGGCAGCGTGATGGCGCCTACCAGTGCCCGGTCTGCGATTACGTCTACGAAGAGGCCAAAGGTGATGCCAGGGAAGGCTTTCCAGCGGGTACGCGGTGGGCGGAGGTTCCCGGCGACTGGACCTGTCCAGACTGCGCGGTGCGCGAGAAGCCGGACTTCAACCAGATTCGAGCGGAATCAGGGGCGGACAAATGAGTGACTACAAACTCTTTCATGTGCGTCCAATGCGGCTTCGAGTATGACGAGGCGCATGGGCTGGCCGGAAGACGGCATCGCACCCGGCACCCGATGGGACGACATTCCCGAGGACTGGAGTTGCCCGGACTGCGGCGCGGCGAAGTCGGACTTCAAATGGTGGAGCTGGCGCGGTCGTGAGCAGCGCCCAAAGCGCTGCAACGGATATTGTCGCGCCTGTGAAGCGGATTCCTTACGCCGAGGCATCGCGAGTCCTGCTGCGGGATTCGGTGCTCGATGCGATGCGCGATCTGCTGCTGACCCGCGACTGGTCCGCGATGACGCTGTCCGACGTGGCCCGCGCCGCGGGGATCAGTCGGCAAACCATCTACAACGAGTTCGGTTCACGGCAGGGCCTGGCCCAGGGCTACGCGCTGCGCCTGGCTGATCGCCTGGTCGACACCGTCCACACCGCCTTGGACGCCAACGTCGGCAACATCTACGAATCGTTCCTGCAGGGTTTTCGGTCGTTCTTCTCCGAAATCGGCGGCCGACCCACTGGTGATCTCTCTGCTGACAGGCGTCGCCAAGCCCGACCTGCTGCAGATCATCACCACCGACAGTGCACCGATCATCACCCGCGCGTCGCAACGCCTGGCTACGGCATTCACCCAGACCTGGGTGGCCACCAGCGACGAGGACGCCGGAGTGCTGGCGCGTGCCATCGCGCGGGTGGCGTTGAGCTACGTGTCGATGCCGCCCGAGGCCGACCACGACGTCCCGCGGGATCTGGCACGGCTGATGACGCCGTTCGCGGAGCGTTACGGCGTCATCAACTTGCCCTCACTTGGCGGCCCAGGACCCTGAAGGGCCCTGAAGAGCACCCCGACTAGAGTGGCAAAAGAGCGACACTAGGCTGACTGCGGCCTAGGATGGCGCGCGCAAACCCTTAAGCACACTGAGCCGGTAAAAGGATGAAACACCCTATGACGACGATCGAAAATTCGCTGAAAACCGACGTTCGTAATGGCGTGGAGTTCAAGGTCGCCGATCTGTCGCTAGCGGAATTCGGCCGCAAAGAACTCGACCTCGCCGAGTATGAGATGCCCGGCCTGATGTCGCTGCGCCGTGAGTACGCCGAAGTGCAACCGCTCAAGGGTGCCCGCATCTCGGGCTCGCTGCACATGACAGTGCAGACCGCGGTGCTGATCGAGACCCTGACCTCGCTGGGCGCCGAAGTTCGCTGGGCCTCGTGCAACATCTTCTCCACCCAGGACCATGCGGCGGCGGCGGTCGTCGTCGGCCCGCATGGCACCCCCGAGGAGCCCCAGGGCGTGCCGGTGTTCGCTTGGAAGGGCGAGTCGCTGGAGGAGTACTGGTGGGCCGCCGAGCAGATGCTCACCTGGCCCGACCCCGACAAGCCGGCCAACATGATCCTCGACGACGGCGGCGACGCGACCATGCTGGTGCTGCGCGGCACGCAGTACGAGAAGGCCGGCGTGGTGCCGCCCGCCGAGGAAGACGACTCCGCGGAGTGGAAGGTGTTCTTGAACCTGGTGCGCACCCGCTTCGAGACCGACAAGGACAAGTGGACCAAGATCGCCGAGTCGGTCAAGGGCGTCACCGAGGAGACCACCACCGGCGTGCTGCGGCTCTACCAGTTCGCCGCGGCCGGCGACCTGGCCTTCCCGGCGATCAACGTCAACGACTCGGTGACCAAGTCCAAATTCGACAACAAGTACGGCACCCGGCACTCGCTGATCGACGGCATCAACCGCGGCACCGACGCGCTGATCGGCGGCAAGAAAGTCCTGATCTGCGGCTATGGCGACGTCGGCAAGGGCTGCGCGGAGGCGGTCAAGGGCCAGGGTGCACGGGTCGTCGTCACCGAGATCGACCCGATCAACGCGCTGCAGGCGCTGATGGAGGGCTTCGACGTCGTGACCGTCGAGCAGGCTATCGCCGACGCGGACATCGTGGTGACCTCGACCGGCAACAAAGACATCATTTCGCTGGAGCACATGAAGGCGATGAAGGATCACTCGATCCTGGGCAACATCGGCCACTTCGACAACGAGATCGATATGGCGGCGCTGGATCAGTCCGGGCGCGACGCGGCTCAACATCAAGCCGCAGGTCGACTTGTGGACCTTTGGTGACACCGGCAAGTCGATCATCGTGCTGTCCGAGGGCCGGCTGCTGAACCTGGGCAATGCCACTGGGCACCCGTCGTTCGTGATGAGCAACAGCTTCGCCAACCAGACGATCGCCCAGATCGAGCTGTGGACCAAGAACGACGAGTACGACAACGAGGTGTACCGGCTGCCCAAGCACCTGGACGAGAAGGTGGCCCGCATCCACGTCGAGGCGCTGGGCGGCACGCTCACCAAGCTGTCCAAGGACCAGGCCGAATACCTCGGCGTCGACGTGGAAGGCCCCTACAAGCCCGACCACTACCGCTACTGAGGCATCTCGGGCGCCGAGCATGAAACCGGCTTCACGTTCGCCGGCTGGGTAGGCTCGCGCCGTGCTGATCGCGATCGAAGGCGTCGACGGCGCCGGCAAGCGGACCCTGTCAGAGGGTTTGCTCGGCGTTTTTGGAGCTGCCGGCAAGTCGGTGACCACGCTGACGTTCCCGCGCTACGGGCAGTCGGTGGCCGCCGACGTCGCCGCGGAGGCCCTGCACGGCGAGCATGGTGACCTTGCGTCGTCGGTATATGCGATGGCGATGCTGTTCGCCCTCGACCGGGCGGGAGCGGTCGGGGAGATCGAAGGGGCCAGGCGTGAGCACGACGTGGTAATTCTGGATCGCTACGTCGCATCCAACGCGGCCTATAGCGCAGCACGCCTGCATGAGGACTCGTCGGGGCAGGCGGTGGCCTGGGTGGACCGGCTCGAGTACCACCGGTTGGGGTTGCCTCGGCCGGACTGGCAGGTGTTGCTCGGGGTGTCCGCCGAGCTCGCGGGAGAACGAGCCCGCAGCCGGGCCCGGTTGGACCCGGGCCGACCCCGGGACAGCTACGAACGCGACGACAAGCTGCAGCGGCGCACCGGTGCGGTGTACGCCGAACTGGCCGCCGCGGGCTGGGGCGGACCCTGGCTGGTCGTCGACGCCGACGTCGATCCGGGCCGGTTGGCGGCCACTTTGACCGCCGGATAGCAGGATTTGACCCGATTTTTCGGGTATTTGCGCCGATAGGCGACGAAACGCCCGTGTGGTGCCAGAGTTTTACCCCGATCTGGTGCCACCATGGAGGTCATGAGGCAAAGGATTCTGGTCGTAGACGACGACGCTTCGCTGGCCGAGATGCTCACCATCGTGCTGCGTGGGGAGGGTTTCGACACCGCGGTCATCGGCGACGGCACTCAGGCCCTCACCGCGGTGCGTGAGCTGCGTCCCGATTTGGTGCTGCTGGATTTGATGCTGCCCGGCATGAACGGCATCGACGTGTGCCGGGTGCTGCGGTCTGATTCCGGCGTTCCGATTGTCATGCTCACCGCCAAGACCGACACCGTGGACGTGGTGCTGGGCCTTGAGTCGGGGGCCGACGACTACATCATGAAGCCTTTCAAGCCCAAGGAGCTTGTCGCCCGGGTTCGGGCGCGGCTGCGCCGCAACGACGACGAACCCGCCGAGATGCTATCCATCGCGGATGTCGAGATTGACGTGCCCGCGCACAAGGTCACCCGCAACGGCGAGCAGATCTCCCTGACGCCGCTGGAGTTCGACCTCCTGGTAGCGCTGGCACGTAAACCGCGGCAGGTGTTTACTCGAGATGTGCTGCTCGAACAGGTGTGGGGGTACCGTCACCCCGCGGATACGCGCCTGGTGAATGTCCATGTCCAGCGGTTGCGGGCCAAGGTTGAGAAAGACCCGGAGAACCCGACCGTTGTGTTGACCGTTCGAGGAGTGGGATACAAGGCCGGACCGCCGTGATCCCGCCTGCCGGCGACGATGCAGAGCGCAGCGATGCTGAGGAGCGGCACTTAGACACGGCCCGCGATGCGGAGGAGCGGCGCTGGTGATTTTTGGCTCGCGGCGACGCACTCGAAGTCGCTGGGGGCGTTCTGGTCCCATGACACGCGGCATGGGTGCGCTGAGTCGGGCCGTAGGCGTTGCCTGGCGGCGATCGCTTCAGCTGCGAGTTGTGGCACTGACTCTCGGACTGTCGCTCGCAGTGATCTTGGCTCTCGGCTTCGTGCTGACCAGCCAGCTCACCAATCGTGTGCTCGACGTCAAGGTCAAGGCCGCCATCGAGCAGATCGAGCGCGCGCGCACCACCGTAGGTGGCATCGTCAACGGTGAGGAGACGCGTTCCCTAGACAGCAGCCTTCAGCTGGCACGTAACACGTTGACGTCAAAGGCCGACTCGACTTCGGGTGCCGGGCTGGCCGGTGCGTTCGACGCGGTGCTGATGGTGCCTGGTGACGGTCCGCGCGCCGCGACCGCGGCGGGACCCGTCGATCAGGTGCCCAACTCGTTGCGCGGTTTCATCAAGGCCGGGCAAGCGGGCTACCAGTACGCAACGGTACACACCGATGGATTCTCTGGACCGGCACTGATCATCGGGACGCCGGCGTCGTCACAGGTGGCCAACCTGGAGCTGTACCTGATCTTCCCCCTCAAGAACGAGCAGGCCACGGTGACTCTGGTGCGCGGGACAATGCTCACCGGTGGCGTGGTGCTGCTCGTGCTGCTCGCCGGCATCGCACTGCTGGTCTCGCGTCAGGTCGTGGTGCCGGTGCGGTCGGCGTCGCGCATTGCCGAGCGATTCGCCGAGGGGCATCTGTCCGAGCGAATGCCGGTACGCGGCGAGGACGACATGGCCCGGCTGGCCGTGTCGTTCAACGACATGGCCGAGAGCTTGTCGCGGCAGATCACCCAGCTCGAGGAGTTCGGCAACCTGCAGCGCCGCTTTACATCCGACGTCAGCCACGAACTGCGCACGCCGCTGACCACCGTGCGGATGGCCGCCGATTTGATCTACGACCACAGCGAGGACCTCGACCCCACACTGCGTCGGTCGAGCGAGCTGATGGTCAGCGAGCTGGACCGGTTCGAGACACTGCTCAACGACCTGCTGGAGATCTCCAGGCACGACGCCGGCGTGGCCGAGTTGTCTGTCGAGGCGGTCGATTTGCGCACCACGGTGCAGAAAGCGCTGGGCAACGTCGGCCACCTGGCCGAAGACGCCGGTATCGAGCTGCTGGTGGACATGCCGCCCGAAGAGGTGATTGCCGAGGTCGATCCGCGGCGGGTGGAGCGCATCCTGCGCAATCTGATCGCCAACGCTATCGACCACGCCGAGCACAAACCGGTACGGATCCGGATGGGCGCCGACGAAGATACGGTCGCGGTCACCGTCCGCGACTACGGAGTCGGGCTGCGGCCGGGCGAGGAGAAGCTGGTGTTCAGCCGATTCTGGCGTTCGGACCCGTCTCGGGTGCGGCGCTCGGGCGGCACCGGGCTGGGTCTGGCAATCAGCGTCGAGGACGCGCGACTACACCAGGGCCGACTGGAGGCATGGGGCGAGCCCGGCGAGGGCGCGTGCTTCCGACTGACCCTGCCCCTGATTCGCGGCCACAAGGTCACCACCAGCCCATTGCCCATGAAACCAGTTCCGCAACTGGCGCAACAACCGGGCCCGGAACCGCTTGCGCCCGAACCCAAAGAGCGTCAGCAACAACGTGAGCACGCCGAGTGGAGTGTGTAGGGTGCGGCGGTTCTTGGCGATATTGCCGGTGATGTTCGCGTCCATGTTGCTCGCCGGCTGCGCCGGGGTGCCCAGCTCGTCAGCCCCGCAGGCGATCGGTACCGTCGAGCACCCGGCACCGTCGAATCTGCCCAAACCGACCCCGGGCATGGATCCCGACGTTCTGTTGCGCGAATTCCTGAAGGCCACCGCCGACCCGGCCAACCGGCATCTGGCGGCGCGGCAATTCCTCACCCAGTCGGCCTCCAACTCGTGGGACGACGCGGGTAGCGCACTGTTGATCGACCACGTGGTTTTCGTCGAAACCCGTGCTGCCGAACGTGTTTCGGCGAACATGCGGGCAGATATCCTGGGTTCGCTGTCCGATGTGGGGGTTTTCGAAACCGCGGAGGGCGAGTTGCCGGATCCGGGTTCCATCGAGTTGGTCAAGACCTCCGGTGGC
This sequence comes from uncultured Actinomycetota bacterium, assembly GCA_963762625.1. Lineage (GTDB taxonomy): Bacteria > Actinomycetota > Actinomycetes > Mycobacteriales > Mycobacteriaceae > Mycobacterium. Next base: position 58,566 of record CAVXLB010000003.1, on the reverse strand, counting down.
TGGCGCATCGATCACCTGCCCAACGGCGTCTTCCTGGACTGGCAACAGTTTCAGGCAACCTACAAACGCAACACGTTGTACTTCGCCGATCCGACTGGCAAGACGGTGGTTCCCGACCCGCGCTACGTCGCGGTCTCCGATCATGATCAGCTGCCTACCGAACTCGTCTCCAAGATGCTTGCTGGACCGCGGCCCGAGATGGCGCACACGGTCCGCAATCTGCTCGCTCCGCCGCTGCGGCTGCACGGACCGGTAACCCGGGCCGACGGTGGCAAGAACGGGATCGGGCGCGGATACGGCGGCGCACGTATCGATCTGGAGAAGCTCTCAACCACCGATCCGCATAGCAGACAACTGCTTGCTGCACAGATCATTTGGACTCTGGCGCGTGCGGATATCAGGGGACCTTATGTGATCAACGCCGACGGCGCACCGCTGGACGACAGGTTCGCCGAGGGGTGGACGACGTCCGATGTCGCGGCCACCGACCCGGGTGTGGCCGACGGCGCCGGCGCGGGGCTGCACGCCCTGGTGAACGGTTCGTTGATGTCGCTGGACGGACAGCATGCCGCCACGGTGCCGGGTGCTTTCGGGCGGATGGGGGACCAGACCGGCGCCGCGCTGTCACGCAGTGGGCGCCTGGTGGCGTCTGTGGTCACGCTGCGGCGCGGTGCCCCGGACATGGCGGCCTCGCTGTGGATCGGTGATCTCGGTGGCGAGGCGGTCCAGTCGGCCGACGGGCACAGCCTGTCGCGGCCCAGCTGGTCGCTGGACGACGCGGTCTGGGTGGTGGTCGACGCCGATAACGTGCTCCGCGCGATTCAGGAACCGGCGTCGGGACAGCCCGCACGTATTCCGGTGGACTCCGCCGCGGTGGCCAGCCGCTTCCCGGGGCCGATCACAGACCTGCAGCTGTCCCGGGACGGGACACGTGCCGCGATGGTCATCGGTGGCCAGGTGATCCTGGCCGGTGTCGAACAGACCCAGGCGGGGCAGTATGCGCTGACCTACCCGCGGCGGCTGGGTTTCGGTCTGGGCACCTCGGTGGTGTCGCTGTCCTGGCGAACTGGTGACGACATCGCGGTGACCCGCACCGATGCAACGCATCCGGTGTCGTACGTGAACCTCGACGGCGTGAACTCCGACGCACCGGCCCGCGGTTTGCAGATCCCGCTGACGGCGGTTGCGGCCAACCCGTCGACGGTCTATGTGGCGGCTCCGCAAGGACTGCTGCAGTATTCGGCGTCCGCCGCCGACAGCCAACAGGGCTGGTCGGAGGTGTCCGGGTTGATGGTAGGCGGCGCGGTGCCGGTGTTGCCGGGCTAGGCGAACATATCGGGTTCATGCCTGCGTTCAGGGTTGCGACCGGTATGTCAGCCCTCCCAGTCACACTGACCCGGTGCTCGATCTCATCCTGCCGCTGGAATGCGGCGGCTGCGGGGCGCCGTCGACCCGGTGGTGCGATGCGTGCGCCACAGAGCTGTCTGTTGGCGCCGACAAGCCGCTGGTGGTGAACCCGCGCGTGGATCCGCAGGTTCCGGTGTTCGCGCTCGGCCGCTATGCCGGCGCCCGTCGCCAGGTGATCCTGGCAATGAAGGAGCGCGGCCGCGGCGACCTCGTTGCACCGCTGTCGCGGGCACTGGCCATCGGTGTGCACCAGCTCGTGGTCTGGGGCATGGTCGAGACTCCGCTGACGATCGTGCCTGCGCCGACACGGCGTTCGGCGGCGCTGCGGCGCGGCGGGGACCCCGTTACCCGGATGGCCCGGTTGGCGGCAGCGGCGGCGCCCGAACGCCCTGACATCTCCGTCGTGCAGGCCTTGCGAATGAAGGCGCTGGCTCGCGATTCGATGGGCCTAGGCACCGCGGCGCGCGAGCGCAATATCGCCGGTCGGGTGCTACTGCGGGGTGCGCCACCGCGCACCGAAGTTGTGCTGGCCGACGATGTCGTCACCACCGGGGCCACGGCGCGCGAGTCGGTGCGGATCCTGCAAGCCGCCGGGGTCCGGGTAGCCGCCGTGCTGGCGATCGCAGCCGCGTAAATCATTGAGACCCCAATGAGCTCGCCAAGAGGTTGTGAAGAAATTGCAACAGGTCGAGGAAATCGCTGGCACGTCAAGGCAAACACGGGCTAACGTCGAGGACAACCTTCAGGGACTTTTCCGACCTCATTGGTCTTGACTCACGGGTCGCGTTTTTCCCGGTTGAGACGCCAGTTACGGAAGGGGGTGAGTATTCGACACCTTGCGCCGGCGGGCGCCCTGCGGCCGTAACCGCTCTCACCTCGTCGGCGCGTCTTCTCAGAAAGCTGGCCACGCAGATCGCGTGTGCCGTGAAAAAAAGAAACGAGTTGGCACGTATGTCAAGGCTTACCGTGGATTCAGGTCAGATTTTGGACGAAGCTCCGGTTGGAACCGACGAATCGGTCGAACCGACACCGAACGCCGAGGTGGTGTTCAAGGGCCGCAACGTAGAGATCCCCGAGCACTTCCGCACTTATGTCTCGCAGAAACTCGTCCGCTTGGAACGGTTGGACCGGACCATCTACCTGTTCGATGTCGAACTCAACCACGAACGCAACCGTCGCCAACGCAAGTCCTGCCAGCGCGTGGAGATCACCGCTCGCGGTCGCGGGCCGGTGGTCCGCGGTGAGGCGTGCGCTGACAGCTTCTATGCCGCACTGGAGTCCGCGGTCGTCAAACTCGAGAGCCGACTGCGTCGCGGCAAGGATCGACGCAAAGTGCACTACGGCGACAAGACCCCGGTCTCACTGGCCGAGGCCACCGCGGCGGCCCAGCTGTCGGACCGGGCCTTCAACAACGAACCGGCGGACGCGCATCAACACGACGACGACAACTTGGATCACGAGCCGGGGCGGGTGGTGCGCACCAAGGACCACCAGGCCACACCGATGTCGGTCGACGACGCGCTCTATGAGATGGAGCTTGTCGGGCACGACTTCTTTTTGTTCTACGACAAGCAGACCGAATTGCCGTCCGTCGTTTACCGTCGCCACGCCTACGACTACGGCTTGATCCGACTGGCTTGATGCGACTGGCTTGATGCGACTGGCTTGAGGATCGGCGGCCATCACCGGGTCGTCACCTACGATGGGAGTCGCCTGATAGAAGAAGACTCCTACCTACAGGGGACATAGCTGTGCTGTCGAAGTTGCTGCGCCTTGGTGAAGGTCGCATGGTCAAGCGCCTCAAGCGGGTAGCCGATTATGTCAACACGTTGTCCGACGAGATCGAGAAACTCAGCGACGCCGAGCTTAAGGCCAAGACCGACGAGTTCAGGCGACGGCTAGCCGACGAGAAAAACCCCGAAACCCTCGATGATCTGCTGCCGGAGGCATTCGCTGTGGCGCGCGAGGCCGCCTGGCGGGTGCTCGACCAGCGCCCGTTCGACGTCCAGGTGATGGGCGCCGCCGCGTTGCACCTGGGCAATGTCGCCGAGATGAAGACCGGTGAGGGCAAGACCCTGACCTGCGTGTTGCCCGCCTATCTCAACGCGCTGGCGGGCAGGGGCGTGCACATCGTCACCGTCAACGATTACCTGGCCAAACGTGACAGCGAGTGGATGGGCCGCGTGCACCGGTTCCTCGGGCTGCAGGTCGGGGTGATCCTGGCCGCCATGACACCCGATGAACGCCGCGTCGCCTACAACGCCGATATCACTTACGGCACCAACAACGAATTCGGCTTCGACTACCTGCGCGACAATATGACGCACTCGCTCGACGATCTGGTACAGCGCGGGCACAACTTCGCCATCGTTGACGAGGTGGACTCCATCCTGATCGACGAGGCCCGCACCCCGTTGATCATCTCCGGGCCTGCCGACGGCGCGTCCAACTGGTACACCGAGTTCGCCCGGTTGGCCCCGCTGATGGAAAAGGACGTCCACTACGAGGTGGACCTGCGTAAACGCACTGTCGGCGTGCACGAAAAGGGCGTGGAGTTCGTCGAAGACCAGCTCGGCATCGACAACCTTTACGCGGCCGCCAACTCTCCGCTGGTCAGCTACCTCAACAACGCGATGAAGGCCAAGGAGCTGTTCAACCGCGATAAGGACTACATCGTTCGCGACGGCGAGGTGCTCATCGTGGATGAGTTCACCGGCCGCGTTTTGCTCGGCCGCCGCTACAACGAAGGCATGCACCAGGCCATCGAGGCTAAAGAGCACGTTGAGATCAAGGCCGAGAACCAGACCCTGGCGACCATCACCCTGCAGAATTACTTCCGGCTCTACGACAAGCTCGCCGGCATGACCGGTACCGCCCAGACCGAGGCGGCTGAGCTGCACGAGATCTACAAGCTCGGCGTGGTTCCGATCCCGACCAACATGCCGATGGTCCGCGAAGACCAGACGGATCTGATCTACAAGACCGAAGAAGCCAAATACATCGCGGTGGTCGACGATGTCTCCGAGCGCTACGAGAAGGGCCAGCCGGTTCTGATCGGCACCACCAGCGTGGAGCGTTCGGAGTATCTTTCGCGCCAGTTCACCAAGCGGCGCATCCCGCACAACGTGCTCAACGCCAAGTACCACGAGCAGGAGGCGGGCATCATCGCCGAGGCGGGCCGTCGGGGCGGCATCACCGTGGCCACTAACATGGCCGGCCGCGGTACCGACATCGTGCTGGGTGGCAACGTCGACTTTCTGACCGACCTGCGGCTGCGTGCCCGTGGGCTCGATCCGCTGGAGACGGCCGACGAGTACGAGGAGGCCTGGCACCAGGAACTGCCCGTCGTCAAAGAGGAGGCCGCCAAGGAGGCCGCCGAAGTGATCGAGGCCGGCGGCCTGTACGTGTTGGGCACCGAACGGCACGAATCGCGGCGTATCGACAACCAGCTGCGCGGCCGGTCGGGCCGGCAGGGGGACCCCGGTGAGTCGCGCTTCTATCTTTCTCTGGGCGACGAGCTCATGCGCCGGTTCAACGGTGCCGCGCTGGAGACGTTGCTGACCCGGCTGAACCTGCCCGACGATGTGCCGATCGAGGCCAAGATGGTCACGCGCGCGATCAAGAGCGCACAGACCCAGGTCGAGCAGCAGAACTTCGAGGTCCGCAAGAACGTCCTCAAGTACGACGAAGTGATGAACCAGCAGCGCAAGGTGATCTACGCCGAGCGGCGCCGCATTCTCGACGGCGAGAATCTGCAGCAGCAGGCCACGGACATGCTGGTCGACGTCGTCACCGCCTACGTGAACGGCGCGACCAGCGAAGGCTATGCCGAGGACTGGGACCTCGACGCGCTGTGGACCGCGCTCAAGACGCTGTACCCGGTCGGGATCAACCATGAGACGCTCACCCGGCACGACGAGAACTCGGAACGCGACGATCTGACCCGTGAAGAATTGCTTGATGCGCTACTCAAAGACGCCGGACGCGCTTATGCTGCAAGGGAAGCCGAGCTTGAGGAATTAGCCGGCGAGGGCGCGATGCGCCAGCTGGAGCGCAACGTGTTGCTCAGCGTCATCGACCGCAAGTGGCGCGAACACCTCTACGAAATGGACTATCTCAAAGAGGGCATCGGGCTGCGTGCGATGGCGCAGCGCGATCCGTTGGTGGAGTACCAGCGCGAGGGCTACGACATGTTCATGGCCATGCTCGACGGGATGAAGGAGGAGTCGGTCGGCTTCTTGTTCAATGTCACCGTCGAGGCGGTCCCCGCGCCGCAGGTGGCACCGGTGGCAGCCCCGGAAGGGCTGGATGAATTCGCAACGGCCGCCGCGGCCGCCGGGCAGGACGATGGCGCCGCGCCGGCTAGCGTTCGCGAAGAGGCCCCGAGCATGTTGCGCGCCAAGGGTATTGACGACGAATCCCCTGCACTGACCTATTCCGGCCCGTCGGAGGACGGCTCGGCGCAGGTGCAACGCAATGGCGGTGCTGCGCAGAAGACGCCGGCCGGTGTGCCCGGCGGTGCCAGCCGGCGCGAGCGGCGCGAAGCCGCCCGGCGGCAGGGTCGTGGCTCGAAGCCGCCGAAATCTGTGAAGAAGCGCTAACGCCCTTCCCGCTGTGCAGGTTGGTCGTCAACGTCGATCAACCGATGTGCAGGGCGACCACTAGCCATCGAGCCCCGTTGCTGGCAGGCACCTGCTCCACCCGGCAGGCGATGGCGTGGACCCGGTTCCCGCGGCTGTAGGACCCGAAAACCTCGGCAGCGGTTTCCGTGCCACGGTGCGCCACCGGTTGCAGTCCAACCCGGCGAAGCACCGCGGCGCCCTCGTGTCCGGCGGTCGAACGGCCAAGCGAGGGCACAGACTCGACCAGGCTGGGTGCCAGCAAGGGCCGTAGCTGGGCCACGGAACGGCGCCGGTCGATGACTTCCAGCACTCGGCGCAACGCGGCGTCGGCGAACATCGCCGCTTGGCGCATCGATGCCGACATGACCGGTATCACCGCGGCCGGCGCGGCCTCCGATTGCCTACGGTACGGCCGGTGCGGCGCGCACTGGGCGCGGCGCGGCACCTCTACGGCGGATATCGCGGGGGAAGCTGGGCGGCCCTGGGAGGCGCTTTGCGTCGGTGGCTCGTACTCGACGACGGGAATGACGGCGAACTCGCCGGGGGGCGATTGGCTCACGACAGGACTGCTGGTCAACGCGAACACTCCAACTCAATCGAACGACAGGGTGAAGCCTGCTGGAGAGAGTGGCAGACCATGTTTTTCGGGATCACTGCGCTTGTCGGCCATCATCGCACAACTGACGCTCGCGCGTACCCGCATCGTGACGGGCTTGCGCCAGGCGGTTACCGTGAGCGAGAAGATCGCCGGACGCGACCAATTGACAAGGAGGACAGGGCCGTAATGGTGACCCGGTTGTCCGCAGCGGATGCGTCCTTCTATCGGTTGGAAAACACCGCCACCCCGATGTACGTCGGATCGCTGTCGATCCTGCGCCGTCCGCGCGCCGGACTGAGCTACGAGACGCTGCTGGCCGCCGTCGAGCAACGGCTGGCCCAGATACCGCGCTACCGGCAGAAGGTCCGTGAAGTGGGGATCGGTGCGGCCAGGCCGGTTTGGATTGACGATAGCGACTTCGACATCACCTATCACGTCAGGCGGTCGGCGCTGCCATCGCCAGGCAGTGACGAGCAGCTGCATCAGCTGGTCGCGCGACAGGCTGCACGGCCGTTGGACAAGTCCCGACCATTGTGGGAGATGTACCTCGTCGAAGGTCTCTCCAAAAACCGCGTCGCCCTCTACACCAAGTCGCACCAGGCGCTGATCAACGGCATGACCGCGCTGGAGATCGGCCACGTCATCGCCGATCGCACGCGGAATCCGCCACCATTCCCCGAAGATATCTGGATACCTGAACGCGAACCTGGACACACCCGGCTGCTGCTGGGCGCGCTCGGCGATTGGGTGGTAGGGCCGAGCGCGCAACTGCAGGCCGTCGGTTCCGCCATGGCCGGGTTGGCAACCAACTATGGCGAACTGCTGGACGCCGGTCGCCGCGTCGTTGGTATCGCGCGCACAGTAGCGCGCGGCACTGCGCCCAGTAGCCCGCTCAACGCCACCGTTTCGCGTAACCGGCGATTCACGGTTGCCAGTGGCCGGCTGGAGGACTACCGGACGCTGCGAGCACGCTACGACTGCGACGTCAACGATGTGGTGCTGGCGGTGGTGGCCGGCGCACTCGGAAGTTGGCTGATGTCACGCGGTGAACCGGTGCCAGCCGCAGCGACGGTTCGGGCGATGGCGCCGCTGCCGGTCTACGCCGATGACCCGCTCGGCTCAACCGGCCCCGGTCAGGCGATCAGCCAAGTGACGCCGTTCCTGGTCGACCTGCCGGTGGGCGAAGCCAACGCCGTGGTGCGGCTGTCGCAGATCGCGCACGCTACCGAAACGAACCCGACGGCCGCCAGTCTGGTCGACGCCAGGACCATCGTCACCCTGTCTGGTTTTGCGCCACCGACTCTGCACGCCATGGGTATTCGGGTCGCCACCAGCTTCCCTAGCCTTTCCAGGCGCGCGTTCAACCTGTTGATCACCAATGCTCCCGGGGCTCAGTCGCAGATGTACATCGCCGGCACCAAGTTGCTGGAGACCTATGCCGTGCCGCCGCTGCTGCACAACCAGGCGCTGGCAATCAGTGTGACGTCCTACAACGGCATGCTGTATTACGGGATCAACGCCGACCGCGATGCCATGAGCGACGTCGACATGCTGCCAGGATTGTTAGGCCAAGCACTTGACGAGCTACTGGAAGCTTCCCGATAGTTCTCGACAGGTCAAAACCGCTGGATGCATATAGCATCCGTTCTCATGAGCACCTCGACTAATAACGGCGACTCGGCGAAGGCGAAGACGAAGAAATCAAGCGCGTCGGCCGAGCGCAAGGTACCCAATGATGTCTACGAAGCCGAATTGTTCAGGCTGCAAACGGAATTCGTGAAGTTGCAGGAGTGGGTAAAGGATACCGGTGCGCGGGTGGTGGTGATCTTCGAGGGCCGCGACGCCGCGGGCAAGGGCGGCGCGATCAAACGGATCACGGAATACCTGAGTCCGCGGATCGCCCAGATCACCGCGTTGCCTGCGCCGACCGATCGGGAACGCGGTCAGTGGTACTACCAGCGCTACATCACGCATCTGCCCGCCAAGGGTGAAATCGTGATCTTCGATCGGTCTTGGTACAACCGCGCCGGTGTCGAGAAAGTCATGGGTTTCTGTACGCCGGCAGAATATGCGCTGTTCCTGCGGCAGACGCCGATCTTCGAGCAGATGCTCATCGACGACGGCATTCTGCTGCGCAAATACTGGTTTTCGGTTTCCGACACCGAACAGCTCAAGCGGTTCAAGTCGCGTCTGAACGACCCTGTCCGGCAGTGGAAACTGAGCCCGATGGACCTGGAATCGGTGTACCGGTGGGAGGACTATTCGCGCGCCAAAGACGAGGTAATGGTGCACACCGACACCTCGAGCAGCCCGTGGTTCGTCGTGGAATCGGATATCAAGAAGAACGCGCGGCTGAACATGATGGCCCACCTGCTGTCCACGATCGACTACCACGAAGTAGAGAAGCCGAAGGTCACGCTGCCGGACCGGCCAGTAATCACCGGGAACTACCAGCGGCCGCCGCGAGAGCTGTCGACGTACGTCGACGATCATGCGGCTAAGTTCCTTGCCAAAAAATAGCTGAGTGGCGATCGCAAGAGCGGCGGAGCCGGTCGCGGCGGGTCGTCACCGGTTTTGTGTGGCGATCGCAAGAGCGGCGGAGCCGGTCGCGGCGGGTCGTCACCGGTTTTGTGTGGCGATCGCAAGAGCGGCGGAGCCGGTCGCGGCGGGTCGCCACCGGTGACTCAGGTCTACATCCCGGCTACCCTGGCGATGTTGCAGCAGCTCGTTGCCGACGGCTCGCTGTGGCCGGTCAGCGGCACCGCGTTTGCAGTGACGCCGACGTTGCGTGAGGCTTACGCTGAGGGCGACGACGATGAGCTTGCCGACGTGGCGCTGCGCGAGGCAGCGCTTGCCTCGCTACGCCTGTTGGCGGCCTCGGAAGCTGAAGGAGCGGACGCGACCTTGCTGCCGCGACGCGCGGTGTTGGCTGCCGAGGTCGACGACGTCAAGTTCCGTCCCGACCTCGACGACGCTGTCGTCAGGCTCGACGCTCCGGTCGCGATCGAACAGGTGGTTGCCGCGTACGTCGACAACGCCGGCGCTGAGCCGGCCGTGAGCAAGGCGATTGAGGCCATCGATGCCGCCGACCTGGGCGATGAGGACGCCGACCTGATTGTCGGCGACGCCCAGGATCATGATCTTGCCTGGTACGCAAGCCAGGAGCTGCCGTTCCTGCTCGATCTGCTCTAGCCCGACGACGATGCTCGCCGCGGAGCGGGCGATCAAACGGAGGGCCATAACACACTTTCGGGTGCGACTGACGTCAAGCCTTAGCGTCTAGATACGGTATCGTAGGTTACGGTACCGTAGCCTTTGCAGGACCGGGCCAGCGTAAAGCGGAAGCTAAACGTTGCATCGTGAGCAGGAGCTTCCTATGGGGAAGAAATACGCATCGATTAGCGGCAATGTCGTCGACACCAAGCGTTCTACCGTCGCCGGGGCCGACAGGCATCCTGGTTGGCACGCGCTGCGCAAGATCGCTGCGCGCATCACGACACCGCTGCTGCCCGACGACTATCTGCATCTCGCAAATCCGCTGTGGTCCGCGCGGGAGTTGCGCGGCCGCATCCTGCAGGTCCGCCGGGAGACCGAAGATTCCGCAACCCTGGTCATCAAACCGGGCTGGGGGTTCAGTTTCGACTATCAGCCAGGTCAGTACATCGGGATTGGGTTGCCGATGGACGGGCGCTGGCGCTGGCGATCGTATTCGCTGACGTCGAGTCCGGCGGCTGCGGCGGCTGGGGTCGGCAGGCCGCGCACGGTGACCATCACCGTGAAGGCGATGCCCGAAGGCTTTCTGTCTGCCCACCTGGTAGACGGAGTCGAGCCGGGAACGATCGTGCGGTTGGCCGCGCCGCAGGGGAATTTCGTGCTACCCGACCCGGCGCCGCCGTCAATCCTGTTCCTCACGGCCGGGTCCGGGATAACGCCGGTGATGTCGATGCTGCGGACATTGGTGCGCCGCGACCAAATCGCAGACATCGCACACCTGCATTCGGCGCCCACCGAATCTGATGTGATGTTCGGCGGCGAGTTGGCTGCGTTGGCGGCCGACCACCAGGGCTATCGGTTGATGGTGCGGGAAACACGCGCGCAGGGGCGACTCGATCTAACCAGGCTCGGCCAAGAGGTGCCGGATTGGCGTGAACGCCAGACCTGGGCTTGCGGGCCGGAAGGCCTGCTGAACCAGGCCGAAAAGGTCTGGACTTCGGCGGGCATCGGCGACTGTCTGCACTTGGAGCGGTTCGCGGTGGCCAAGGCGGCCCCCGCTGGAGAAGGCGGAACGGTCACGTTCGTGCGCAGCGGGCGCAGCGTGGTCACCGATGCCGCGACGTCGCTGATGGACGCGGGCGAGGGTGCCGGCGTGCAGATGCCGTTCGGCTGCCGGATGGGCATCTGTCAGTCGTGCGTGGTCAGCCTGACGGAAGGACACGTACGCGATCTGCGGACCGGGCAGGAGCACGAACCCGGAAATCGGGTCCAGACCTGTGTGTCGGCGGCGTCAGGTAATTGCACACTCGACATTTAAAGGCTACTCACAGGTAACTTACGGATTCGTAGGTTACGATAGCGTAGGTAACAATCGACCGAAGGAGACGAAAGCGATGGCGATCACAGACGTCAACGTATTCGCGCATCTGACGGACGCGGATATCGAGAACTTGGCCGTTGAGCTGGATGCAATCCGCCAGGACGTGGAAGACTCGCGCGGCGCTCGGGACTCCCGTTACATCCGCCGCACCATTGCAGGGCAGCGTGCTGTGGAGGTAGCCGCTCGGCTATTGCTGGCCGCCAGTTCGCGGCGTTCGGCCTGGTGGGCAGGCACCGTCACCTTGGGCGTGGCCAAGATCATCGAGAATATGGAGATCGGCCACAACGTCATGCACGGCCAGTGGGACTGGATGAACGACCCGGAGATTCATTCCTCAACGTGGGAGTGGGATATGACCGGGTCGTCCACGCATTGGCGGTTCACCCACAACTTCGTGCACCACAAGTACACGAACATCCTCGGGATGGACGACGACGTCGGCTACGGCATGCTTCGCGTCACCCGGGACCAGCGGTGGAAGCGCTACAACCTCTTCAATCTGCTGTTCAACACCCTGCTCGCGGCCGGCTTTGAATGGGGTGTCGGCTTGCAGCACGTGGAGATCGGCAAGATCGTGAAGCGCAAGATGCCTCAGGCCGAAGCCCGCCAGCGGATCGATGCGTTCTTGACGAAGGCCGCCCGTCAGGTGGTTAAGGACTACGTCGCATTCCCGGCTTTGACTTCGCTGTCGCCTGGCGCGACCTACAAGTCCACGATGAAGGCGAATGCCGTCGCCAACGTGATCCGCAACGTGTGGGCCAATGCTGTCATCTTCTGTGGGCACTTCCCTGATGGCGCAGAAAAATTCACCAGGACGGACATGATCGGCGAAACGAAGGGCCAGTGGTACCTGCGCCAGATGCTGGGCAGTGCCAATTTTGAGGGCGGCCCCGTGCTGCGGTTCATGAGCGGCAACCTGTGCCACCAGATCGAACACCACCTGTACCCGGATTTGCCGAGCAACCGGTTGCACGAAATCTCGCCGAGAGTGCGCCAGGTCTGCGACAAGTACGACTTGCCTTACACCACAGGCTCGTTCCTGATGCAGTACGGCAAGGCATGGCGGACGATCGCCAAGTTGTCGCTGCCGAACAAGTACCTGCGCGACAACACTGATAACGCACCGGAGACACGCAGCGAGCAGATGTTCGCCGAACTGGAGCCAGACTTCGCGGCCACCGACCCGGCGACCGGACGGCGGCGTGGGCTCAACACCGCTATCGCCACCGTGCGGGGTTGGCGGCGTAAGCACGCCCCGAAGCACGCGATCAGTAATACTGACGATTTGGCGGCCTAGTCGCTGCGCGCCGTCCAAGACGCTGCGCGCCGTTATGGCGTGGCCTCGGCCCAACCGATAGGTCCCTCGAAGCCAAAGTATTCTCGCCGTGTCTCGGGGAGCTATGCGTGCATCGTGAGCCCGCGCCGGCAGAGCTCAGTCCGTAGGCGCGCCAACCCGCTAATCGAGGCGCTGCGCGCGAGCAAGAGGTAGGCCGGCCGGGGGCCCGATCACTCCTCGAACTCAGTCATCGCACGATGTGCAGCACGTCCCACAACAGCAACGAAACCAAGACCAAGCCAAGCGTGCCGACGAGGAACGTCACCATCGTCCGCAATTGCGTATCAGCAGGGAAAGACTGGTTCCAGGGGTGGATGCGGGTTTCGGGTACAGATGCCATCAGGCTCCGCCTCCTCATCATCTGCTATCAGGTCAACAACGAGCGGTCCGTCAACGCATCCGGACGTTTCGTCAGATGGCCCAGACAACGTTGCACGGCGCCCTCATATTCCATCCTGTGTTTACCCGCGAGGCGCTGGTCGTCAAACGTGCGCAGGGCGTACGGGTACAACCGCATCAAGGCATCGCCTCGGCCCACTCGATATGTCCTTCAAAGCCAAGCGATGTCGCCATGTCGCGGTAGCGATCCCGCAAGCGCGCGTAAGCCGCGGCGTCACCGTGAGCCCGCGCCAGGAGAGCCTGTAGGCGCAGCAAACAGATGTCGCGGGTCACCAAACCCTCATTGGCCGGCGCTTCCGCCAGCCTGGCAACCGCGGCCTCGGCTTCGGCCACGTCACCGTCGGTCCCGCTATCCAGCAGTGTCTCCACCAGAACACCGGTCGCTGGAATGCCATGCACGTGCAATTCTCCCTCGCGAAATAATCGGTCGACGGCGGCGCGCATGAGTGGTATCGCATCATCGCCATCTCCCCGCAAAGCCCTCTCCCGTTCCAAGTACACGTGGACCATCGGTAAATCGCCCAGATTGTGTCCCCGGTCCGTTAACGCGGCGCTGACCTCGGCCAGGAGTTCGTGTCCGCGGTCATGCTCCGCGGCCGTGTGGCGGTGTACCAGCGCGCCGCCCAGGGTCATCCTGGCGAGGGTCAACGCGAGGTCGTCGCCGGATCGTTCGGCAATCCGCAGGGCAGCCTCGATCTCGTCCACCGCGGAATCGTCGGGCCTTAGCACGCCATGCGGTATCCCCGAGAAATAGACGTAGGTGATGACCGTGGAGTAGGAAGCGGAGTCGGCGTTGCGGGCCAGGGCCACGCCGTGCCCCAGGTCGTCGCGCCATCCGGGACGACCCAGGCACCAACGGCCAATACCCCGCGTCGTGAAGGCGCGCGCTAAGGGAGATCCGACAATGAAGTTGCCTTTGGACGGATCACCGTCGGCCAGGTCGATCACCTGCTGTGACCACCGCAGCACGTCAGACCACTCGCCACTTTCACCCTTGGCGTAGACCAAGGGGAACGACAGCCCCACCGTCAAGGTCGGATCGCCGAGCGACTCGATAAGGGCCATTGCTTCTGACGCCAGCTGCGACGCCTCGCGCATCCGGCCGTGCAGCGCGTAATCGACCACGAGCCCCGCCATCCCGATGGCCAGTGACGCCTTGTCCCCGGCGGCGGCGCACAAGTCACGCAGTTCGTCGAAGCGGTCGCCTGCCGCATGTTCATGGACCCGATAGGCGATCCCGCACAGCATGGTGCGAGGAGCGATGCGCAGGGCTGCCCGGTCGGGGTCATCGGCGGGTAAAGCGTCCGCGATCGTTCGGGCACGCTCCCAACTCAGTCGCGCCGCGCTTATGTCGCGGTTGGTGGCCCACGTCGCCGCGCGCATGTGCCAGCCGTAGGCGGCGTGCAGATCACCGGCAGCCTCGCGGTGCTCGGCGATCAACGCGGCATTCTCCTCGACCGCCGCCGGATCGCGGCATTCGATCGCGGTCCCAACGCGCCGGTGCAGCTCGGCGCGATCGGATTTGAGCTGGGCTTCGTAGGCCACCGTCCGAATCAGTGGGTGGTGAAACACATACTCGGGTTCTCGGGTGAATGTGATCTGATCGATGAACTCGCCGCCCAACAAGTCCTCAAGGACAGGATCAATGCCCAGCAATTCGAGTAGGCCCGGGCTGAATCGTGAGCCGATGACCGCGGCGGCGCTCAAGGTGCGCTTGGCCGCCGGGTCGAGCCGGTCGATGCGGGCGGCGATGGTCGCCTGCAGGGTGGCGGGCACACTGACCGCGGCAGCGTCGGCGGTCGATTCGTAGGCGCTGCGGTTGCCCCGTAGGACGCCGCGCTCGGCCAGGTCGTGCACGATTTCCTCGGCGAAAAACGGGTTCCCGGCGGCCTTCTCGGTGATCATGGTGATCGCCCCACTGACCGAGGGGTCCGACCCGAGCAGCTCTGAAACCAGTGCCGCCGTTTCCGAATCACTCAGCGGCGCAAGGGCGATAGTCTGTGCACCGGGCACCCGGCTCAACGCACCGCGATATTCGGGGCGGTAGGTGACCAGTACCAGCGAGGGCGTCTGCGGGACCACAGTGAAGAACGCCGCCAACATCGACTCGCTGACCTCGTCGATCCAGTGCGCATCTTCAATGACATAGACCGCCGGGGACTTTCGGGCCAACGAGGTGGCATTGACGAGCGCGGTCAACCGCCGCCGCCGGGCATCCGGATCGATCTTGGGCAGCTCCACGTCGGATTCGGCGATGCCCAACAAGTCATCTAAAAGCAGCAAGTCCTCGGGGTCTGCATCCGGCACCCGGGAGCGCACTCGCTCGCGAGCAGCTGGGGCATCTAGGCCACGCACCCCGATGGCTGCACGCAGCAGCCGCGCCACGACGTGGAAGGCGGTGTCGGTGGCGTGCGACTCGCAGTAGGCGCTGAACACGTCCATTCCGCGCCGAGCAGCGATTCCCGTCACCTCACGCACCAGACGGCTTTTGCCGATACCCGGTGATCCCACCACTGTGACCACCGCGCCATGGCCATCCACCGCGCGATCCGACAAGCCCTCGACGGCGGACAGTTCCCATCGCCGTCCGACCAGGTTCGACTCAGTACGTCCGAGAGCGGGTCTTTCTGCCATGCTCAGCAGCCGACGTGCGGGCACCGGCGCATCGGCACCTTTGATCCGAACCAGCTCAGGGTCGCCGAGAGTTGCTGTGCCCTCAACAAGTCGCGCCGTCGACGCGCTGAGCATCACCCCACCCGGCGGCGCCACCGATCCCATCCGTTGCGCCATCCCGACTTGCTCACCAACGGCGGTATAACCGAAAGGCCCTGAGCCGATCTCACCGGCGATCACCTCACCGGAATTAAGTCCCACCCGCAGCTGCAGCTCCACGCCGTCACGCTCGTGCACGTCCGCGGCAAGTCGCTTGGCCTCCTCCTGAACACCCAACGCGGCCAGACAGGCACGAACAGCGTGGTCCTCCAACGCCACGGGCGCTCCGAACACCGCCATGATGCCGCCGCCGGTGAATTTGTCGACGGTGCCCCCATATCGCTGCACAACCGCGGCGCAGCAATCGGTTAGGTCGGCCATGATCTCCCGCAGCCGCTCTGCCCCGACGATCGCAGCAATGTCCATCGAATGAACAACATCGGTGAACAACACGGTGACCTGCTTGTACTCTGCTCGGGTGTCCTGCTCTGTGGTGGGTGCACCGCAGCCGTCGCAGAATCGAGCGCCCTCCCGCGGTTCTGTGCCACACGTGCGGCATGCGGTGGCTGCGGTCATCCAACCCTCCGCGACTTGTAACCCCGGACTTCCCGCTCATCAGCATAAACCGCCAGACGCTCCGCAACAGGGCCTAATCACGTCGCCATAGACCGCGAAGTCGCCTAACCCAACCGCTCGATGATGGTTGCGTCCTAGCTGGCAGTCGATTTCCGACGGCACCGTTGGGTCTACGCTTAATGAGGCAGATGGAGAGGTACGCGATGCTCGCAGCGTTCGGATTCGAAGCCCTGGGCGTAGTCGTCGGGGATATGTATTTCGTCGACCCGGTCCCGCTTGCCGGTCAGGAAACCCCGGAAAGGGGTGTCAGACTCGAACTCCGCCTGGTCGACCGGGCTGATCCCCAGGGGTCGATCTATGCTGGCGTCCCAATCGCCTTCGCCCGCCCGGTGTGGCGGGTGGACATTTTCGGATCCACAGAGAGCCCGCCCGGGACGCTGGACCGGGCCCACCACCATCCCCGTTTCGACGGTTGGGAACCCGGACCCCGGCACTTCGTCGCCGAGCTGTCAGCCGACCCGCTGTCTTGGCTGGCCGATCAGCTCGCCGACCCGGCCGCCGTGCTGGCACGGGCCGGCGTCGGTACCGATGAGGTAACCAAGGCCGATGAGACTGGACTCGCCGCGGCGGCCCCCGAGATTGTCGCGGTGGTGAAACGGATGCTAGACGGCGTGCGGGACGGAGAATTGGCCCCGAGCCCCGCCGAGCCGGTTGCTGCCGCTCGCACCGGCTGGCTCTGATTTCAACCCGTCCGGATTCTCCCAATCCGACCGGATCCGGCCATTCCTACCGAGACCCGTGACGATGGACCGCAAAGGGCTCAGTTCAAATGCTCGATGATCGTGGCGTTGGCCATCCCACCGCCCTCACACATCGTCTGCAGACCGTAGCGACCCCCGCCCTGTTCTAGCGCGTTGACCAGCGTCGTCATCATGCGGGCACCGCTGGCACCCAGCGGGTGGCCGATCGCGATGGCGCCCCCGTTGACATTGGTTTTGGCCATATCAGCGCCGGCGTCCTGAGCCCAGGCACTCGCGACCGGGGACATGCCGTGGCATGGACGGGAAGAACGTCGCATCAGCCGCGGGTGAGGTGGGCCCGGATGGCGGAGATGGTGGCCGCCATCGCATCGGCGCTTCCGCCTCCGAACGGGGCGACACTGGCAAAGCCATGGGCAAGAGTGTCGAATTGTCGGTGGTCGACGGTGACACCGGCCGAGCACAGCGCCGCGGCGTATTCGTTGCCCTCGTCGCGCAGCGGATCGAATCCCGCGGTAACCACCAACGCTGGGGCCAGACCAGATAGGTCAACGGCCTCTAGTGGCGACACTTGTGCATCGTTGGTTGCGATCTCTGTGCCGCCTAGGTAGAGGTCGGTAAACCACGCTATTTCCTGCTTGGTCACGAAGAAGCCGTCCGAGAATAGGCTGCGCGATCGGGTTCTCGCGGACAGATCCACGACCGGATAGAGGAGCACTTGCAGCGCTGGCTGTGGAAGACCCTCGTCACGGCTGCGCAACGTGACTAGCGCTGCCAGGGTTCCCCCCGCGCTGTCGCCGCCGACGGCGATTCGGGATGGGTCGGCGCCCAGTTCGGCGGCGTGCTCGAGCGCCCATCGGTACGCAGCGACGCAGTCGTCCTCCGCGGCCGGGGCCTTATGTTCGGGCGCCAGCCGGTAATCCACCGACAACACATGAATTGCCGCGTCCCTACAGATCATTCGGCACAAGCCGTCATGTGATTCGAGGTCGCCCACGACAAAGCCACCGCCGTGGAAGAAGACGAGAAGCGGAGCAGCCTTCGCGACGGCCGGTTGGTAGTGCCGCGCGCGCAGGGGGCTGTCGGGGCCGGAGATCGCGAAGTCGGTGGTCCGCACATCGATGTGGGTAGCCATCGCTACATGCGAGTTACGCATCAGGGCGCGGGCAATCTCCACATCCTCAGCAGCCCCCAAACCGCCAGTGCCGCTGAGGCGTTGGCCGGCCAACATCAGTTGAAGCGTCGCGTCAAGGGTGTTGCCGTCGACGGTGACTTTTCTGCCTCCGGCGAGAAGCAATTTCAGCCAGGGCGGAATCCATGGCATGACCTTGACGCCAAGCCGGAGAGCCGCGTTGGTCACTGCTAGGGGGCGGGGCTTGAGTCCCTTGTGTGCCATGAGGCGCCCCCTAGTGAACCGCGAGTCGACTTCCCTGGGCACTGTAACTAGAACACATATTTGGTTAAACCGTAGCGGGTGCTCACTCCTTCATACCTGTTCTGCGGGATAGATCCGAGCAAGAGATAGAAGATCTTGTCCCAATGTTTGGTCGCAGATAATAACCCCGCCAGTCGGATAGATAGAGCGGCCCCGATTTCGGGCGCCCCCGTTGACATTGGTTTTGGCCATATCAGCTCCGGCGTCCTGAGCCCCACGACCGCACGACGGGGTTCGACCTGGTCACGGGTGCGTGACTAGGTACGTCTCGTTGCTCAGCCCGGCGGTCAGTTCCTCAACGTCGAAGGAGCGGTAGAGGCGGGCGCGCAGCTTTGCGGGGTCGATGAGAAGGGAAATTTCGGCTGTTTGGTGTGCGAATATCCTTCCGACCAGAGGGTAGAGCCAACGCATCATCGCCCGCTCCGGCGTGGTACACCGCGACGCACAGTAGCCCACATGTCCTACCTCGTCCGTGAGAATTTCGCTGTAAAGCAGTTCGATTCGCTCGGCGACTTCGGGTTCGTCGGCGAACAATTCAATGCCGACGCGGCGCAATTCGTCGAACATCACGCACCCAGCCATCTCCGACGCTCCAACGAATGCGATCCCGAGCCGCTCAGGTAGAAACACCGCAGTCTTGACGAACTGGCGCATGACGAAAGTCGGCGGCACCACTTGGAACTGCAGGTCGAATACGTCCAACACGTAAGCCAGCAATCGGGTGTGGTAGTGCTCTTCAAGCTCGAGGTACACCCGCTCAGGTGGCAGATCTTCATCACTGTTGAGGCCGTAGGTCTCCCCGAGGCCGACCCCGAATCGTTCGGCCTGATTCAGCTTGGCCGTGGCCAACAAAAACAGCATCTTCCTGTCCAACCCCGTCTCTGGTCGCCGACGGCGCAGGTTCCGCAGGAAGGTCGGTCGGTCGGCTGGGCACGCTGACCGAACGGGGTTGGTCTCGACACTGTTGAAGAAGTCTTCGCGCTTCGCCAGGCGTCGATTCAACAGATCAGCCTCTCCGTCTCGCCTCTTCAAGAAGTCTCGATAGCCGTCGATCCCTGTGTCGCTCATCGTGTTTCCATTCCCTTGACAATCGTCATTACATACCGATCCATAACGGCGTCCGCGGTCGCGGAACCGTGAATGCCAGTGGCTAGCAGCGCGAAGAGGCCGGTCATAAAAAACACTCCGAGTTCACTGGCGTCTGCCTCCAAGGGGACTCGGCCCGCATTCTGGGCATCGGTAATCGCGGCAATCACGAACTCCGCGATCGGATGCTCCGATAGTTGGTCCTCAGCCGGTCGGGTTCCCGCGAAGTGCAACCCCAACATGTCTCGAAAGACCACCGGCCCCAAGCGACGCTCGGCGGTAACCACATTTCGAACCAACTGTGACAACACCGACGACAAGCCATCGGCCTCGGTCTGTGCGAGGGTGAGCTCGGCGACGATCCTGATTTCTTCGTTTCTCTCCAACTCGGCCAAGACGTGCTCCTTGGTCGGGAAGTGAAAGTAGAACGTCCCTCGCACCACTCCCGCTGCGCTGGCGATGGCACTGACATCTGCACCGGCGAGTCCGCACCGGCCAATCTCAGCCAGTGCGGCGTCGAATAGCCGTGCCCGCGTTTTCAACCGTCGGACCTCGCGAACGCCTGCGACTGGCAATCCAGCTTCAGTGATGGCGTTTGGCAACCCCATAGAGACACGGTATCTAGTTCACTGGCACTCGTCAATGACGACCGTCAATGACTTCGCTGCCCGTCTTCACACACACTCACTGCAGAGCGTCGGGTCCTTTTCGTCCGATCCGCAGCAGGCGCATCGGCTAGAGCCCCCCACCCAGCCAGACAGCGCTCTATGCACCCAATTGATCTTGGGCTGCCAAGCCGCTTAGCCGAGTCGCTCGATGATGGTGGCGTTCGCCATGCCGCCGCCCTCACACATGGTCTGCAGACCGTAACGACCGCCGCGCTGTTCGAGCGCGTTCACGAGCGTCGTCATGATGCGGGCACCGCTAGCGCCCAGCGGGTGGCCAATGGCGATAGCCCCGCCGTTGACGTTGGTGCGTTCCAAGATGCCCGTCTGCTCCCTATCTACGTCCTTTGCCCAGGACAGCACGACGGGCGCGAACGCCTCGTTCACCTCAAAGAGGTCGATGTCCGCCAGCGTCAGGCCGGCACGGTGCAACACCTTCTCGGTCGCTGGAATGACTCCCGTCAGCATGTACAGCGGGTCGGAACCTACCACGGTCGTGGTGTGAATACGTGCCAGCGGACGCAGGCCAAGCTTCTTGGCGAAATCGCTGGTGGTGATCAACACGGCGGCGCTGCCGTCGGAAAGCGGTGAGGAGTTTCCGGGCGTGATCTCCCAATTGATCTGCGGGAAGCGGGCTTTCATGGCCTCGCTGTAGAACGCAGGCTGCAAGGTAGCCAACGTCTCCACCGTAGTGGCGGGCCTGATGATCTCGTCGGCGGAAAGGCCGGCGATCGGGATCAGTTCGTTGTCGAAGAGCCCGTCCTTGGTGGCGCGGGCGGCCTTGTTGTGGCTGTCGGCGGAGAACTCGTCAAGCTGGGTGCGCGACAAGCCCCACTTCGCGGCGATCAATTCGGCGCTGATGCCTTGCGGTACCAGACCATCGGGATAGCGCTGCGGCATATCTTCGCCAAACGGGTTGCTGCCCGGCAGCACCGAGCTGCCCATTGGGACGCGGCTCATCGACTCCACGCCGCCGGCGACCACGAGGTCGTAGGCACCCGCTAGCACGCCTTGGGCGGCGAAGCTGATGGCCTGCTGGCTGCTGCCGCACTGGCGGTCGATCGTGACGCCGGGAACCGATTCGGGGAATCCGGCACCCAACGAAGCGTTGCGAGCGATGTTGACCGCCTGGTCGCCGACCTGCGTGACAGCCCCCGCGATGACGTCGTCGATCTGCGCCGGGTCCACGCCCGCGCGTGCCACCAGCTCGCGCAGGCTGTGCGCCAGCAAATCGGCGGGCAACACGTCGTGTAGCGCGCCGCTGGCTTTCCCCTTGCCCACAGGGGTACGGACAGCGCCGACGATGACGGCGTCGCGGCCTTGAAAACTCACCGGGTAACCGGTCATGGCTCCTCCTTGAGTCCAGAGCTGGATACTCCCAGCCATACCCAGCAGAACATCTGGGTATACTAAAAACAACCCAGATGGCGAGGTGATTTGCGTGACACTTCTGCAAGGGCCCCTCGCCGACCGAGACGCGTGGTCGGCGGTTGGCGAGTGCGCGATCGAAAAGACCATGGCGGCTGTCGGGACCAAATCTGCCATGCTCATCATGCGCGAGGCCTACTACGGCACTACCCGGTTCGACGACTTCGCTCGCCGGGTGGGTATCACCAAGGCTGCCACATCGGCGCGGCTGGCCGAACTGGTCGACCTGGGACTACTGACCCGGCGGCCCTACCGTGAACCGGGGCAACGCAGCCGCGACGAGTACGTGCTCACTGACGTCGGTATCGATTTCATGCCGGTGGTCTGGGCGATGTTCCAGTGGGGGCGATGCCACCTGCCGGGCCGTGACCGGCTGCGGCTGACTCACCTGGGCTGTGGCGCGGAGGCCGATGTGGAAATCCGGTGCGCAGAAGGCCATCTGGTGCCACACGACGAACTCGGCATGCGGTTGGTCAAGTCTCCCTGAGTGTCGCCAGCAGTCGGCGGGCCGCGGCGACGCGGCGCGCGGCCGGCCCGGTCAGGGTGTCCAGCACGCATTCGGGATCGGCCGGCGGCCCCATGTGCCCGCAGCCGCGCGGGCAGTCCTTGGCGGCCTCGGCCAGGTCTGAGAATGCCGACAGCACGTCGTCCGGCTGGATGTGGGCTAATCCAAACGAGCGGATTCCAGGGGTGTCGATCACCCAGCCGGAGCCTGGCGGGTTGCTTAGTGGGAAGGCCACCGATTGTGTCGAAGTGTGCCGCCCTTTACCGATGCTGTCGACCACGCCGACGGCCCGATCAGCCTCGGGCACAAGGCGGTTCACCAACGTCGACTTGCCGACCCCGGAATGTCCCAGCAGCACGGTGATCTTGCCGGGGAGCAACTCTGCCACCGCCAGCAGGGGGTCGTCGACGCCTGCGGCGACCACCGCCAGGTCCAGGTCCACGAACTGCTCGGCGAACGGTTCGGGTGGGGCGAGGTCGGTCTTGGTCAGGCAGAGTATCGGTGTCAATCCGCCGGCGTAGGCGGCGATCAGCGTCCGGTCGACCAGGCCGGTGCGTGGGGGCGGATCCGCCAGCGCCACCACGATAAGCAGTTGGTCTGCGTTGGCTACGACAACTCGCTCGGTGGGGTCGGTGTCATCGGCAGTGCGCCGCAACACTGTTCGCCGCGGACCCCGCCGCACGATGCGGGCCAGGGTGTCGTGCCGTCCGGACAGATCGCCGACGATATCGACGTCGTCGCCGACAACAATCGGGGTGCGGCCGAGCTCGCGTGCTCGCATGGCCGTGATCCGACGATCGGGGCGACCGCCCAGCACGCAGCCCCAGCGCCCGCGGTCCACGCTCACCACCATGGCGGACTCTGCGTCGGCGTGTTGCGGACGGGTCTTGGTCCGGGGCCGCGTTCCCTTGCCGGAGCGGACCTTAGCATCAGACTCGTCGTAGTCGCCGAGCCTCAAACTCGGGATCCCTCGCCGGCCAGCATCCCCGCCCAAAGTTCTGGGAATTCCGGCAGTGTCTTCGTGGTGGCGGCGATGTCGTCCACCTCGACGCCGGCCACGCGAAGGCCGACGATCGCGCCCGCCATCGCCATCCGATGATCGGCGTAAGCGCGCCAGACGCCTGGCTTTAGTGGGGTCGAGGTGATCACCAAGCCGTCGGGCGTTTCCCGGCAGTTGCCTCCCAGACGGTTGATCTCCGTGCTGAGCGCAGCGAGCCGGTCCGTCTCGTGGCCGCGCAGGTGGGCGATGCCGGTGAGCTGGGACACCGATCCCGGGGTCGCCAGTGCCGCCAGCGCCGCGACTGACGGCGTGAGCTCACCGACGGCCCGTAGGTCAACGTCGAAGCCGTCGTAAGATGCCGGCCCACATACCTCGAGCGTTGAATCGATATGGGTGATAACGGCATTGATCTTGTTCAAGACGCCCAGGATGTCTTCGGCGGGCTGGACGCTGGTAGCCGGCCAGCCCGTGACGCGCACCGTTCCGCCGCTGACCGCAGCCGCGGCCAGGAACGCAACAGCGTTCGTCAGATCGGGTTCGACCTCCCAGTGCCGGGCAGCGACCGCGCCGGGCCCCACCTGCCAACGGTTGCCGACCGCGTCATCGACATCGACCCCGGCCTGCCGCAGCATCATTACCGTCATCGCGATGTGCGGCGCCGACGGCAATGTCGAACCGGTGTGTTGCACGGTCAGGCCGTCGGCGAACGACGCAGCGCACAACAACAGACCGGACACGAACTGCGAGGATGCCGACGCGTCAATCGCTACGGTGCCGCCAGCGACGGATCCGGTGCCCTGCAAACGAAAAGGCAGACCGATGCCGTCGATCCCGACGCCGAGACCGCGCAGCGCGTCCAGGAGTGGTGCGATGGGCCGGGTCCGGGCTTGTTCGTCCCCGTCGAAATCCACCGTCGAGTCGGCCAGCGCCGCCAGCGGCGGAACGAATCGCAAAACCGTGCCCGCCAGGCCGCAGTCCACCCGGGCGTTGGGGCCCGGGACGATTCGGCCGCTGACCGTCAATTCGCGCCCGGCGCCGTCGACGCGCAGGCCCAGGGTCTTGAGTGCGCCAATCATCAGGTCTGTGTCGCGGCTGCGCAGTGCTCCGCTGAGGGTCGAGGTGCCCTGACCCTGTGCGGCCGCCAGGGCCGCCAGCACCAGTGCCCGGTTGGTCTGCGATTTCGAGCCGGGGACAGTCACGATCGCATGCACCGGCGTCGGCGCGAACGGGGCCTTCCACGTTGTCACGGGCTCAGTGCTCACCGCTTCATCCTGCCGTGTCGGCGGGTGGTATGGATACCAGGCACCATGGAAGTTATGTGCGGAAGATTTGCGGTGACGACGGATCCCGCTCTGCTGGCTGAGAAAATCAAGGCGATCGACGAAGCGACTGGTGCATCACCGCGTGCGGTTGAGCCCAACTACAACGTCGCCCCCACGGCGACGATCGCGACCGTCGTGTCCCGCCATCGCGAACCTGACGACGAGGCGACTCGCCGAGTGCGTCTCATGCGCTGGGGTTTGGTGCCTCCGTGGGTCAAGGCCGGCCCCGACGGCGCGCCAGATTCCAAGGGCCCGTTGCTGATCAACGCCCGGTCCGACAAGTTGGCCAGCTCACCGGCTTTCCGGGGTTCGGCGAAAAGCAAGCGCTGCCTGGTGCCCATCGCCGGCTGGTACGAATGGCGGGCCAATCCCGGTTCGATTCTGGGCAGGAAGGCCGCCAAGACGCCGTTCTTCATGCACCGCGGCGATGGCGACATGCTATTCATGGCCGGGCTGTGGTCGGTGTGGAAACCGGCTGAAGCGGCGCCCCCATTGTTGAGCTGCACGATTGTCACCACCGACGCCGTGGGCGAGCTGGCCGAGATCCACGACCGGATGCCGTTGATCCTGGCTGAAGATGACTGGGAGAGATGGCTGAATCCCGATGCGCCATTGGATCCCGAGCTGCTGACGCAGGCGCCGGATGTGCGCGGCATCGAGTTGCGTCGGGTGTCGACGCTGGTCAACAGCGTGCGTAACAACGGGCCCGAGTTGCTCCAACAGGCCGAGCCGCAGCCCGAACAGGCCAGGCTCCTTTAGCTTGCTGTGACGGTGCGTGTGACGACGGCGCATGGCGTGCGCGGAGTCGGAATCAAGCCCAGGTAGTTGTCCAGGGGAGACAACAGCTAGCGCATCTTTGTTGCATCGCGACGGAGACGCGGACGGCGCCGCGACCTAGCATGCCTGTGTGACTGGCTACACCTACACCTTCGAAAATATCCAGAACCGACCGGTGGCGGTGATCGGGGCGGGAACGCTGGGCCGCCGCATTGCCGTGATGTTCGCCAGCCGTGGCGGAACCGTGCGGATCCATGCGCGGCGACCCGAACAACTCGCCGCCGCGACGCAGTACGTGACGGAGACCCTGCCGAAGTTGGTGCAGAACCGAGGCTCCGGCGAAGTGGGTGTTGCGACGGCCGCGGGGTCGCTCAAAGAGGCGCTGGACGATGCCTGGCTTGTTGTCGAATCAGTCCCCGAGAAACTTGAGATCAAGATTCCGCTGTGGGGCCAGATCGACGAAGCGGCACCACCGGACACCATCTTCGCGACCAACTCCTCGTCGTTCCCCTCGCGTCTGATGGCTGAGAAGGTGCGGGACAAACGGCGGTTGTGCAACATGCACTTCTACATGCCGCCTGAAATCAACGCGGTCGACCTGATGTCGGACGGGGAGACTGACCGCGGCCTGCTCGACACCCTGCTGACTGTGCTGCCGGAGTTCGGCGTTCATCCGTTCGAAGCACGCAGGGAATGCACCGGATTCATTTTTAATCGCATCTGGGCCGCCATCAAGCGTGAGTCGCTGGCGGTGGTCGCCGAGGGCGTAGCCCGTCCCGAGGATGTCGACGGGATGTTCAAGGTCAACTGGGGCGTACCGGCCGGGCCGTTCCAGATGATGGACCTGGTTGGCCTCGACGTTGTGCTCGACATCGAGAATCACTACGCCGACGAGTTCCCACACTTACCGCAGAACGTGCGGGACTTGCTGCAGGCCTACGTCGATGCGGGCAACCTTGGCATCAAGACCGGTGAGGGTTTCTACACGTATCCGCAGTCCTGAACCGAGGACCCCCGCTCTATCGCCCATCCGTGTCGGCGGCCGTCAGCGTTGACGCTGGGGCTTTTCTTGTGCCTCTTGTGACGCGCAGGTGAGCCACAGATTCTCTATCGCCGTGAGCACTTGGCGGCCGACCGATAGTTGGT
Source organism: uncultured Actinomycetota bacterium (assembly GCA_963762625.1). GTDB lineage: Bacteria > Actinomycetota > Actinomycetes > Mycobacteriales > Mycobacteriaceae > Mycobacterium. The sequence goes on along the minus strand of CAVXLB010000003.1, from coordinate 32,200 downwards.
ACTCACACAGGTATTGCTCCCGGCGCGGGTCATCATCGGACAGGTACAGGGTAATTGGATGCGGTGTTTTCCAAACCGCATCTTGCGCGGCCTCGCCCACGGCTCTTACAAAGTCGCTCTTGTTCATTATCCCCCCGGATCGCGTACCATGGCTCCCCAGCCGATTCTCACGATAGGCCCGCATACCCGCAGTTTCAAGATGAAACATGGTTCTAACGTTCATTTTCTTGGTGAAGTATTGCCTACGTCAGTAAAGAATTGCCACGTGCGTCAGCCATAAGTTGCTTTGCGGCGCCTGCTAAGTCCAGTCGACGGCCTAGCGTGCAGGAAACGGTCCGGATGCCGTTGAGCCGCAGTATATCTGGCAAGTGAGGTCGGTAACTGTCGCGAAGTCAATGCGGAAGGTGGGCGAGCGCCCGTTGGGCGGCGTTAGCGCCGCACATGCCGTGCGCACCGGGTCCCGGCGGGGTGGCCGCTGAGCAGATGTACATGCCAGGAATCCCAATGGTATACGGCGACAGCGTGATCCGTGGCCCGAACGTCAATTGCCGAATATCTGTGGCGCCGGTCATGATGTCGCCGCCGTCATAGTTGAGGTTGTAGGTAGCCATCTGCGTGGTCGAGCGAACTGTGCGCCCAACGATCCGCTCGCGGAAACCGGGGGCGAACCGCTCGATCTGGGAGATGATCGCCTCGGTCGCGTCGCCGGTGTAGCCGTTGGGGACGTGCGCGTAGCTCCAGACCGGGTGGGTATTGCCAACCGAGCGTTGCGGATCGGCCAGATACTGCTGACCAACCAGCACAAACGGTCTCTCGGGCATGCGCCCGCCGTGGATCGCCCGCTCAGTCGCGGCGAGTTCGGCGTAGGTCCCGGCCAGATGCACCGTGCCGGCCCGGTGAGCGTCCGGGTTCGTCCACGGCACGCCCCCCTCGACAGCGAAGTCGACCTTGAACGCGCCGGGGCCACGCCGGAACCTGGTGAAGGCACGGGAAACTCGGCGCGGAAGACGGTCACCGAGAATCCCGGCAACCGCATTTGGCGCCAGATCGAACATGGTGACGTCTGCCGGCGGCAGCTGCGAGGCCTTCTGCACCCGGACACCGGTCTCGATCTTGCCGCCCAAATCGCCCAATAACGCCACCATCGCGTTGGTGATCGACTGCGACCCTCCTTCGGCCACCGCCCAGCCGTGCCGGTGCCCGGCCGCAATGATGCCCATCCCGATAGCGGAGGTCATCGGGTAGTGCAGCGGCCGGAATGCGTGGGCCGCAACACCTCCGAACAACGCCCGCCCCTGCTCGGTACGGAACAGCCGGGCGAACACGGATCCGGGTAGCACACTGGGGGCACCGAACCGGGCCAGCATCAGGGGATGGTGCGGAAACCGCAGCAGGGGCCGCATGATGTCCTCGCTCAATGCGTCGAACCGGGCGGCCGGGTAGCCGAACGCGAGACTCCATCGCGATCCGTCGCGACCGAGACCGGCGGCGGTGTGCTCCACCGAGCGGTACAGCACGCCGGCGCCGCCGCCGTCGAGTGGGTGGACACAATCGATCTCGGGCCAGCTCCACGACAGGCCGTACCGCTGCAGGTTGAAGCCGTTGAGGAACGGCGAGCCGACCGCCATCGGGTGGATTGCCGAGCAGTGGTCGTGCAGCAGGCCGGGGATGATGGCTTCGCTGCTGCGGGCGCCACCGCCAACTTCGTCGGCGGCCTCGAACACCGTGACCTGCACGCCTTCGGCGGCCAGGGAGATGGCGGCGGCAAGGCCGTTGGGGCCGCCGCCCACCACCAGTGCGGTAGTCATGCCAGCGCTCCGTGACCGTGATCCTGATCCGCGCGGGCCGCGTTGGTGCCGCGAAGTGACCAGCTCACCTGGATCGGGATGGGGCCGTTGGGCAGCCAGGGCTGCTCGGCGACGGCGTCGGCCACCTTCCAGGTGCCACGTTCGATCACCCCGAGTGCGGCATCGATCAGCTGGTACTGCTGAACACCGCTGCCCAGAGCTTCCGACTCCACCCAGGCGATGACGCACTCGCCTGGCTCGAACCTGGCTTCGCGCTGCACGGCCCGGATCAGGTCTGCGTTGTGCAGGTGGCCGTCGCCGAAGTTGAATCCGATCAGGGAGTTGCACACGAACTCACCTTCGCGCACCGTGCGGGTGTCGATGTCGGGCAGGTGGGTGATCAGCAGCGAGAACAGGCCGCGGGCCTGGCTGTGCATGCTTCGCCACGCGATCGACTTCTGCAGGGTGATCTCCGCCCACGTCGGCTCGTAGCCGGCCGCAACGAACTGGTCGACCTGGTTGGATGCCGAGCGGGTGACCCGATTCAGCTTCTGCTCGGAACCGGGCGCGAAGGCCCACGCCGCCGAGGCCCAGTTGCCGGCGTACTGCCGCATCGCTGGCAGGAAGGAGACCTTGTCTGGTCGCAGATTGCCCAGGATCGGGAAGAACAGCAGCGCGGCGGCGATGACGATGGCCAGCCACGGCGGTGTCATGTTCCAGGGTGCGTATCCGTTCCAGTTCGGGAAGCCGAGGAACAGGAACACGGTGGTGTAGGCGAAGACCACGTTCCATTCCAGCGGCACGGCGAGCGGGAAGGTCGAGACGATGAACAGGTGGAATCCGACCATCAACAGCACCGCAGCCAGAGTTACCCACTTGTTGGTGGAGAAGAGCAGGATCAGCGGGGCTGCGATCTCGACCGTGGTGCCGTTGACGTGGGCTATGAAGTTTGCCAGCCCGGATGGCTTCAGGTCGCGCGGGAAGTCGCGATAATGTGCCCGTCGGATCCATTTGAACGCAAACGGCGTATTGCTGACCATCGGTGGAATGACGTTGGCGAAATGCTTACCGAACTTCGAAAAGCCGGCACCGATCCACACCACCACGATCACCAGCTTCAGCGCGATGATCATATTGATAAACGGCAACACGGTGAACAAGGCCAAGACCGGCAAGTACTGCTCACCACGGGCGGCCAGGAAGATGGTCTTATCGCGCAGGCCGTTCAGCACCAGCAACACGATCGGCGCGACCAGCAGGGCCGGGTTGATGAGACCGGATGTGTTGCCCGGCAATGCCTTCGAAAGTGAGTCGCTGTGCCCACCCGGTGGCAGCAGTGCGACCGCCAGGCTGATCAACATTGCCAAATAGAGTCCGATGTCGAACCAGGTGCGCCGGTCGCCGTTGGTGAACGGCACCCACTTCCACGGTCGCAGCCTGATGGTTCCGTTCCGGGCCCAGAACAGGATTCCGCCGGTCATCGGCTTGACCTTGCCGGCCAACGGCCCCCAAGAGCCGGCGACACCAATGGCCTCAAGCAGCACGGTCCACACGATGATCTTTTGGTAGACGATCGGTTGATTCCACCATTCGGCCACGTGCCAGAAGGCGGGTAGGCCCGACCTTGCCGTCGCGACGGTGATGCCACCGATCGCGAAGAACACGACCAGCTTCACGATGTAGATGGTGTGGATCATCTTCGGCGAGCCGAAGCCGTTTTCGGCCCAATCGATGGACAGGATCCGCATTCGTTCCATCAATGGCTTCTTCAGGAAGGTGTCCGGATCGACATCGGGGAAATACGGCTTGGTGAACCCCATGGCGTTAGCTCCTTTGCTGGTGGACTGTGGTCGCTACATTAGGAATTGGGCACGCCGCAAAACAGTGCCCGTCCGACGAAGATGCATGTCGGTGTTGTCGCCGGAAGACAACGGTTGGCCGGGCGATTCGCCACCCCGGCATTGACAGCGGGGTCTACCGTCAAGAGCGTGGCGAAAACGCAGCTCGACAGTGGCGTCCAGGTCGGCCACCACGTAGCCGAGACCGCCGAACGATTACACAATCGGCTGCCGGACTTATCGTCGGGAATGCGTCAGTCCCTTGAAGATCAGATCCCGGAGCTGCGCGGTGATGAACGCATCATGGAACTGCTCGGGCCAAGCGTCGAGGGAAACGTCGATACCGTTCTGCGTGCGTTGCGCTATGACATAGCCGTTGAGCGGGTTGAGGCGCCCACTGCGGCCCTGGAATACGCCCGGCGATTGGCGCAACACGGGGTGCCGGTGAACGCACTCGTTCGCGCTTATCGGCTTGGTCAGCGGCAGATGAACGAGCTGGTTTTCACCGAAGTGCGCGTGCTCGATATTTCCGAACAGATGCGGTATGCGGTCATCGAGACGATCACTGCGACGCTGTTCGAGTACATCGACTGGGTTTCGCAACAAGTGGTCGCCGCTTACGAGGACGAACGCGAACGGTGGCTGGAGAATCAGAACAGTGTTCGCGCCCTGCGGGTGCGAGAAATCCTCGCCGCAACCAAGCCCATTGACGTGGACGCCACCTCCACGTCGATCCGCTATCCACTGCGGTGGCACCACCTGGCGCTGGTTATGTGGTACCCGGAGGCGAGCGCCGATGGCCAGGAGCTTGCCGGGCTGCAACGATTTCTCCGTGAACTGGGCGAAGCGGCCGGTGCGGGCGCAGGCTCGCTGTTCGTCGCCGCCGATCGAACCTGCGGATGGGGTTGGCTGCCGTACCGCGTCGCAAAGGCCGACGTGGCCGACATCGCAGCCACCGTCCGCCAGTTCATCGAGACGCGGCCCGATTCTCCGAGTGTGGCGATCGGGACGGTCGCCGCCGGCGTCGAAGGTTTTCGCCAGTCGCACCGGGAGGCCGATAGCGCGCACCGCGTCGCGATGGTCGGCAAGCGGGAGCCGACGGTGATCGCGACGACTGATCCCGGCGTGTCTATTGCGGGGCTGCTGAGCGGCGACATTATCGACACCCGGGTATGGGTGGCCAAGGTGCTTGGTGACCTGGCGATCGACGACGAGAACGACGCGCGATTGCGTGAGACGCTGCGCGTGTTTCTGGGCTGCGGTTCTAGCTACAAGGTGGCGGCCGAGGAACTGAATTTGCACTTCAACACGGTGAAGTATCGCGTGGGTCGGGCCGTTGCCCGGCGTGGCAGCGAGATCGGCTCCCATTGTCCCGGAGACCGGCTCGACGTCGAACTCGCGTTGCTGGTCTGCCATTGGTACGGCCCCGTCGTTCTGCAGGCCGCTCTGCAGCCGAAATGAGCGGGCCCGCACCTACTGGTGTGGGCCCCGGTCGGGTTGTGTGGAGCGACAGTTCACGCGGCGGCGGGAGTGGCGTAACGCGGGGACGCCGTGCGCCGCGGGAAGTTCGCCGCAACGCGATCTTGAGTGGAAGTCCGCGCCTGGCCGGTGAGAATGTGGACAGCGGTGATGACCGCCGGCAGGAGCACGGGGGCTAGGACCATCAGCATGATGAGGGTCGGCAGAAACATGGTTTCACCTAACTTTTCTGTTTCTCTCCGCGTTAGCGGTACAAGCGGAATAGGTTGTGGTATTTGGTAATTCGAACTGATGGCGATCGAATCCGGGATCAGCTGGCTGCTGAGGACCGTGCCGCTGTGTTCGAGATGAAACTTATCGACGTCGCCGCACGACGGCGATGTCCTGGAACCACCAATTTGCAGCAAGTTGTTGTCTTCGGGAGACAAAAGCATCGCGGAGGTGTTCCCTCACCGCGCGTCCGCGCGGCTTACCTCAGCTGTGTCGGCTCAACATTGTTCGCGACAACTGCGGGCGATGCGCAATTGTGTCGCTGCGGACATTTTCTTGACGCCGAATGTGGCTAATGATGGTCGGATGACAATTAGCGATGAGAAGACCACTTTCGAAGGTCCACTGCATCAGCTCGCCCGCAGTGCATGGCAGATGCTTCTCCTGATTGGCATCCTGGCTGTCGCCCTGGGTGTCATCGTGCTGGCCTGGCCGGGCGAGACCTGGGTGGTGGCCGGGATCCTGTTCGGCATCTACCTGGTGGCGTCCGGCTTCGGCTATATGGTCGCCGCGTTCGCCACGCACGCCGGGCCCGCAATGCGGGTGTTGGAGTTCCTCACCGGCGCCGTGTCGCTGGTACTTGGGTTCTTCTGCTTCCGCAACGTATACGACTCGATCATGTTTTTGGCCGTGTGGATCGGCATTAGTTGGCTCTTTCGTGGGGCGACTTTGTTGACTTCAGCGCTAGCCCTGGACCGTGTCCCCGGACGTGGCTGGCAGGCATTCGTTGGTGTGGTCACGGTGATCGGCGGCGGAGTGCTAATCGTCTCTCCGTTCAGTTCGCTCGCGGTCCTAACCCTGGTTGGCGGCTGGTGGCTGATCGCCATCGGCGTCGTCGAGGTCATCAATGCGTTGCAGGTTCGGCACCGGCTGAAAGCGCACGCGGCTTAAGGAAGACGCCGTTCGACCTCGAACGCCAGACAGAGCTCGGCGAGATCCTTTGGCCGTGAGAGTGATCGGGCGGTCAACTCCTCGATGCGGTGCAGGCGGTGCCGCACGGTGTTGGGGTGGCAATAGATCGCCGCGGCGGTGTCGTTGGCAGAGCCGCCGGCCTCTAACCAAGCCCGGAAGGTATTCAGCAGCAACGTGCGTTCCTCGGCCGGCAGCGCGTTCAGTGACCCCAGTACCGAAGACCTGATCTTCGCCATCACCTCGGGGGCGCTGACAGCCGCGACCGCAAGTGGAGTGTCGTCGAAGACGGTGACGAGCGAGTCCGCCAACGGCTTTCCGGTGACCGCCAGCCGCGCGAATCGCAGCGCATCACTGGTTTCGGCCAGCTCGTGAAACGGCGGACTGATGCCGACTCGGGCGGTCGCCGCCTGCCGGAGCACCTCCACGAGGGTGCCGAGGGCGGCCGGCGTCGCGTGGCCCCGCAGATGGACGATGCCGACCTGTAAGTCGGGCAGCAGCCGCCACGCCGATCGGATGTCGCGGATGGACAGTTTGTTTTCGATGGTGGGCAACCCAAGTTTGCCGATCGCCGGCAGCTCCGCCGCCACGACGACATAGGGCCCCGAGGTGGGTAGCCGCAGCAGATCTGCTGCTTCCCAAAGGCTTTGGCTGTCGGTGATCCTGTGGGACAACAACGCTTCCACCAACGCCGACCGCTCTTCCTCCCGCTCGAGGACCTGCGCTGTCAATTGTTGGCGATAGGCGGCGCTCATCGCCTGGGTGAAGATGTCCTGAGCGATAAATACTCGTGCGGTGGCATCCAGGATCGAGTCGGTGGGTATTGCGGCGGCGCGCGCCGTGGCGATGGTCTGCTCCCACATGAATCGGAATCCGATTCGGTAGGCGGTCATGACTGCGGGCAGCGGCACGCCGGCGAGCGCGCGTGCGGTGCCGGTGTGCTCGGCAGGCGATACGTCGACGTCCGCGTTCCCGGCGAGCGAGTCGAAGATGAACGTTACGTTTGCTACGCAACTTTGGGCTACTTGATCCTTCGCGACGACGGTGCCATCGCGGTACGCCTCGATCTCCTGGCAGAGCAGATCCGCCATTCCTTTTCCCAGCTTCGGGGCCCTCGCCAGCATGAGTCTGCCGAGCTCGACGATGTGAGGATCAGGGGCGGCGTCACGTCGGTCGCCGACTGGCTGTGTTACGGCGCTCATATCCTCAAACGATAGGCTGTGCTCGCCCGTGCATGTGAGGGGCCGACCGAGGCGCGTCCTGTCCGGCTGTTGTGATCATGCACAGTGGCCGCCCACCGATCGTGTAGCCGGCCACATAGACAGCTGCACCCGTTTACAGCGAGAGTAGTAACGCCTCGTAGGCGCGAGAGTTGGTAGCCGATGATCGACCATCCGTAGGGGCGTGCCATGGACGAACTTCTGGACACCGGCGAACTTGCCGCCGGCAAGCGCGAGCTCTATGCCGATTATCGCCGGCTCGTCGCCGAACAAGCGGCGTTGCGCCGACTGGCCACGCTCGTCGCGCGCGGCGCCGAACCGTCGCAGGTGTTCGACGCGGTGGTCAAAGAAATGCGCCGATGCTTGGTCACAGACAGAGCGGGATTGTCGCGCTACGAGGCAAACGGCGAAATCACGCTTCTAGCTGTGGATTACCGTTCATCTCCTCCGCCGAAGTCGCCAGCGGGTGTTCGAAGCGCGATCGACGGCAACACCCTCGCTGCGATGGTGCAACGCACCCGCGCTCCTGCGCGGGTGGACAGCTACGAGAATGTCGCCGGGTCGATCGCCGCACAAGTCCGAGAGACAGGCGTACGCACGGCGGTGGGCGTCCCCGTCATCGTCGATGGACGGCTTTGGGGCGTAGCGGCCGTGGGTTCGGTCGAATCCGCGCCCATGCCGGTTGACACCGAGGTTCGCATCAGCGCCTTCGCCGAGCTGATCGGCACTGCAGTGGTGGCCGGGTACCGCGATGAGCAGAATCGGCAAATGCTCGATGACGCGTCGCGGCGCTCGTTTTTGATCGACGCGCTACTTGATGGCCGAGGCCACCACGACTGCAGTTTAAGCGAGGTTGCCGGCAATCTTCGGCTGCCAAAGAACGGTCCCTTCGTGGTTATCGCCGCTGAGGTTCGCTCCGCTGGCGCACAGCTTGCTGAGCCATTGCTCGAAATCGAGTCGAAGTTACGCACCCTCGACGTGTATTCGGCATGGCGGCTCCAGCCCGATTGGCAGGTGGGGATCGTGCACGTACCGACCGAGCAGCAACTCGACAAGGTTGTCGCGTTGGTGTCTCGGACGGCGGTCGATCGCGTCGGAGTCAGCGCGCGATTCAACGATCTGCGCGAGACGCCGCAGGCTCTGCACTTCGCTAGGATGACGCTGCTGGGCCGGCCCGACCGCACCTCCCCCGTGGCGGTGTTCGACGGCACCCTCTTGGCCACCGCTGTCCTCGCCGCACCAGAGGTGATGGTGAAATCGGTCGGGACTGTCTTGGCCTGTTTTGGCGATCTTCCTGACGAGGAACGCGAGGTCTTGTTCGAGACCTTTCGGGTGTGGCAGGAGACTGACGCCTCGGTGGGCGGCGCCGCCGAGCGGCTTTGTTGTCACCCCAACACCGTCCGCTACCGACTGCGCCGAATCGAGAAGCGGACCGGACGATCTCTTTCGCGCCCAAGGGATGTCGCAGAACTATGTTTGGCGTTCGAGGTCCAGAGCCGGCTCATCTAATCGACGTCGCGGATGGTCAGATGTTTTTGCGGTCGACGATGAAGAAGTAGCCGTCCTCATCGACCAGGCCGTCATCACCGGTTGAGAACCAGCCGTCGACAATGGCGGCCGTGCTGTCCTCCGGCAAGTTGCAATAGCCCTTCATGACGTTGTGGCCGCGGACTTGAATCTCGCCGGGTGTTCCGGCTGGTGCCTCGGTGGCTTGTCCGTCGACCACCCGCATCTGCACGCCGTCGATGGGTGTGCCGATCGAACCGATTTTGCGTGCTCCGCCGGGGTAATGGCAGCACGCCGCCCCGGACGTTTCCGGCAGTCCGTAAACCTCGAGGACCGTGCAGTCGAACTTGTCCTCGAACCTACGCAGTACCTCCACCGGCATCGTCTTGCCCGCGGAGATACACACTTTCAAGGAACTGAAGTCTAAGTCGTGGCGGGCGGCGGCGGCGTCCAGCATCACTGCGTACATGTGAGGAAGGCCTTCGAAGACCGTGACCTGTTCTGCCGCAACTATTTCCAATGCCTTGTTGGGGTCGAACTCGGGGAGGAGTGCCAGTGTCGCGCCAGTCGAGATTGCTGCCCCCAGACCGCAAGTCATCCCGAACGCGTGAAACATTGGTAGGCAGACCAATACGACGTCCGTGGGCCCAATGTTGAGTAGCCTGCGCGCAATGACGGCCTGGTTGCTGACCAGATTGCTGTGGGTAAGTTGGGCCCCCTTGGGCGCACCGGTCTTGCTGGCCGTGTGCAGGATAACCGCGTTATCGTTGCTGGCGCGGGTCACCGGCCACGCCTGTCCGAGATATCCACTGGTCAGCACCTCGAGGGTGTGCTCCCCGACACCGATCGTGGGAACACCCGCGGCGAGCGCACCGCCGGTGGCGGCAGCGCTAGATGACGGCGCGAACACCAGGAGGCGCGCGCCGGCGTTGGTCAAGAAGAACTCGACTTCACTGGCGCTTAGCAGCGGATCGATCGGCACCACAACCGCTCCGGCATGTAACACGCCGTAGAAAACCATCGCAAACTCGGGACGGTCCGCCAACATGACCCCCACCCGGTCACCCGGGGACAGACCTAGGTCGGCGAGGTAGGCGGCAAACCGTGCGGCGTTGTCGGCGAGCTCCGAAAACGTTGTTGTGGCCGCGTCGCAGCGCACTGCGGAACGGTCGGGGTACATGTCTGCCGACTCGACCAGATACAGGCTCAGATTAGTCATGAAAGCATCCCGGGCGCACTGCCTCCCATGCTTTGACGATGGGCTCCGCGTGGGCGTCTGTCGATGGAGTCAGTGACAACGAGCACCGCGACGCGGTGTCGTGTCAGACAACGGCTCAGCCCGCGACCGGGTATTAGGCTGGCTTGCCGGGCGCCTGGTCTCGCTCGTGCTGCGGTGCCAATCGATCGCTACGTGGGCCGGGAAGTATTCCTCTGCCTTGGATGACCCGGCTGCAATGGCTGTGCGCCCTCACACCAAGACGGCCTGGTTATTGTTCGCACCGACATTGTCCTGTGAGGTCGCCGAGAGGACGATTGGAAACCTACAGACAAGCCCAGAACAGGGCCCCGCACGTAGATCCCAAGAGGCACACCATGACCGCCCTTAGCGCCAATCTCATCGCATCGAAAGACCGCTATCCCGACCGTACCGCGCTGCGTTGTGAAGAACTGCAATTCACTTTCGTCGAGTTCGACGAAGCGGCCTCCCGCGTGGCGACACTGCTGGAACTAGCCGGAATCGAGCCGGGCGACCGGGTCGGTGTGATGCTGCCCAACACGCCCGCATTCGCCATCGTGTTCTACGGCATCATGTACCGCGGCGCCGTCGCGGTTCCGATGAACCCGCTGCTCAAATTCCGTGAGGTGTCCTACTACCTGTCCAACAGCGGCGCCAAGGCGCTGTTTGCTGCGCCGGCGTTCGCCGACGAGGCCACCGCCGGCGCCGATGCCGTGGGCGCCCAGTGCTGGCTCGCGGATGACCCCGGGCTGGCCGAACTGATCGCCGACCTACCCCGCCAGGCCGAACCGGTGGAACGCGGCCACGACGACGTCGCGGTCATCCTGCACACCTCCGGCACCACCGGAAAGCCCAAGGGAGCGATGCTGACCCACGGCAATCTCGGACGCAACGCTGAGGTCGCCGTCCGCACCCTGGTCGAGACCGGGCCCGACGATGTGGTGATGGGCTGTTTGCCGCTATTCCACGTGTTCGGCCTGACATGCGGGCTCAACGGCTCGGTCCTGTCCGGCGCGACGTTGACGCTCATCCCTCGGTTCGACCCGCGCAAGGCCCTCGAGGTGATCGAGCGGGACGCCGTCACGGTGTTCGAGGGGGTGCCCACGATGTACTCGGCGCTGCTCAGCGTTGCCGATCAGGCCGCGCCGGAAGCCACCCGCAGTCTGCGGACCTGCGTCTCCGGTGGCGCGGCGCTGCCGGTCCAGGTTCTCGCTGACTTCGAAAAAGCTTTTGGCTGCACCGTTCTCGAGGGTTACGGGCTCTCCGAAAGTTCTCCGGCGGCCGCGTTCAATCATCCGCACCGGGAGCGCAAGGTGGGTTCGATCGGCACCCCGATCGAAGGTGTTCAGATGCGGGTGGTCGACCTGGACGGAGTTGAGATCCCCCAGGGCCAGGCGGGCGAGATCCAGATCCGCGGCCACAACGTGATGAAGGGGTACTGGAACCTGCCCGAGGCTACCAAGGCGACGATCACCACCGACGGATGGCTGAACACAGGGGACGTCGGAAAAGTCGACGAGGACGGCTACTTCTACATCGTCGACCGGACCAAGGACATGATCATCCGTGGCGGGTACAACGTCTACCCCCGCGAGATCGAGGAAGTGCTCTACGAGCATCCGGCGGTGGCCGAGGCTGCCGTGATCGGCATCCCGCACGACTCGCTCGGCGAGGAAGTCGGCGCCGCAGTCGCTCTCAAAAAGGACGCGACAGCGACCCCGGAAGAGCTGCGCGATTACGTCAAGACCCGGGTGGCCGCCTATAAGTATCCGCGCCAGGTCTGGCTTGTCGACGCTCTGCCCAAGGGGCCCACCGGCAAGGTCCAAAAGCGCGACATCACGGTTCCTGCAGTCGAAAGGACACAATAATCATGGCTTCTGCGCCGAAAGCCTTAATGCCCGCGGCCAAAGCCGACGAATTGGCCGCCCCGCTCGACCTGCTCCTGACGAGCGCCACCAAGCCGTTCGCCAGTCGAATGATGCCGAACGCCACCTGGGCCCGCTTCGGTGCCAACCTCGCGCAGCACCCGGGCGCCGTTGCCGACCGGGTCGGCACTCTTGCTCGTGAACTGGGCGCGATCGCGGTGGGCAAGTCCCACCGTGTCCCGGCGCGGGCCGATAAACGCTTCAGCGACCCTGCCTGGCAAGAGAACCCGCTGCTGCACAGGCTCATGCAAGGCTATCTGGCCGGCGCCGAGACCGCCGAAAGTCTCCTCGACGACGCGCAGCTGGATTGGCGTGACAGCGAGAAGATGCGGTTCGTGATGGACAACCTGGTGGAGGGATTAGCGCCGACCAACAACCCGTTGATCAGCCCGCTCGGTTGGAAGGCGCTGATCGACACGGGCGGTCTGAGCGCGGCGCGGGGTGTGAGAGCTTTTGCGCGAGACATGCTTTCGAAGCCTCGGGTTCCTGCAATGGTTGAGCCCGACGCGTTCTCGGTGGGCGAGACCGTGGCCATCACCAAAGGGGCGGTGGTGTTGCAAACCTCGATGTTCGAGCTGATTCAGTACGCACCGCAGTCGCCCAAGGTGCGCGCCGTGCCGTTGCTCATGGTGCCGCCGGTGATCAACAAGTACTACATCATGGATATCGCGCCTGGACGCAGCATGATCGAGTACTTCGTGCAACAGGGTCAGCAGGTGTTCGTCATTTCGTGGCGCAACCCGCAGGCCCGCCATCGCGACTGGGGTTTTGACGCGTACGGCGCGGCGATTATCGAAGCAATGGATGCGGTGCAGACGATTACCGGCACCGACTGCACCCACCTGCTTGCCACCTGCTCGGGCGGCATCCTCGCGGCGATGACCGCGGCCCATCTCGGCGAGATCGGCGAGGGCGATCGGATCGCGGGCCTCAGCTTGGCGGTGACCGTGCTGGATGAGAATCGGGCCGGTTTCGCGGCCGCAGCAATGAGCGAGCGCGCGGCACAGGCGGCGATTCGAGTTTCGGGCAGAAAGGGCTACCTCGACGGGCGTGACATGGCGGAGATGTTCGCGTGGCTACGGCCCACCGACCTGGTGTGGCGGTACGTAGTGAACAACTATGTGCAGGGCCGCAAGCCAGCGGCGTTCGACGTGTTGTACTGGAACGCCGACACCACTCGGATGGCCGCCGCCCTGCACCGCGACATGGTGCTGATGGGGTTGCGCAACGCGCTGGTCACCCCCGGCGGAGTCAGCATGCTCGGCAGCCCGGTCGACCTGGGCAAGATCACCTCGGACGCGTACGTCATCGGCGGTGTCGCCGACCACATATCCCCGTGGCAAGCCACCTACCGCAGCGCGCGCCTGCTCGGCAGCAAGGACAACCGCTATGTGCTGTCGACCAGTGGTCACATCGCGGCGCTGGTCAATCCGCCCGGCAACCCTAAGGCGTCGTTCCGGACTGGGCCGGTCGGCCCGGACGGTCCAGAAGATCCCGAACAGTGGCTGGAATCAGCGCAGAAGTCCAGTGACTCGTGGTGGCCCGACTATGTGGGCTGGCTCGCCGAGCGCAGCGGCCCGGAAGTCGACGCGCCGAAAACGCTGGGGGGCGAAGGCCTACCGCCTCTGGGGCCGGCGCCGGGCAGTTACGTGATGGAGAAATGAGAGCTGTGCCCCGGCTGACAACGGTGAGCACTGTTGGCGAACACCGCTATATCACAGCCGGAGGACAGCGGATCCGCGTGAACGTGCGGCACGGATCCGGCGTTCCGCTGGTGCTGTGCAACGGCATCGGGGCCAGCCTGGAAGTGCTCGATCCGCTGGTGGAACAGTTGGACACCACGGTGGTGAGGTTCGACGTTCCCGGGACCGGAGGATCACCGACATCCGTTGCTCCCTACGGGTTTCCCTACCTTGCCTGGGTGCTGGGCCGGGTGCTGTCCAAGCTGGGATTCGGCGTCGTCGACGTACTCGGTCTGTCCTGGGGCGGCGCCCTTGCGCAGCAGTTCGCCTTCCAGAATCCGCGCCGGTGCCGGCGCCTGGTGTTGGTGGCGACCGGTACCGGCCTGCTCATGGTACCTGCCCACCCGAGGTTGCTCGCGAAAATGCTTACCCCGCGCAGGTTCTCAGATCCCGACTACGCCGCATCCATTGCCGGTGAGCTGTACGGGGGTACCGTCCGCGCGCACGGCGAGGAGGTGGCGCGATTGTTCGTGCGGCAGTTACACGCCGGATCCAAGATGGGCTACCTGCACCAACTGCTCGCGGGCTCCGTCTGGACCAGCCTGTTCGCGCTGCCGGTGGTGCGACAGGAGACCTTGATCGTGTCGGGCACCGACGACCCGATCATCCCGGTGATCAACGCCCGCATCATGAACGCGCTGCTGCCCCACTCGCAGCTGCATCTGCACGACGGCGGCCATGTCGACCTCGTGCAAAACGCCACCGAAATCGCACCGGTCATTGAGAAGTTTCTGAGCGAGCCCGGAGAACGGCCATGAGCGATAACGACTTTGACAGGTCGGACTTCTACTCGTATGAGCACCTGCTCACCGACGAGGAGCGCGGCCTACTGCATGCGGTGCGCAAATTCATGACCACCGATGTCGCGCCTGTTCTGCTTGAGCACTGGTCGCGTGCCACCTTTCCGCTCGAGATCGTTTCTGGGATGCGCGAACTGGGCATCGCGGGCCTGCCGTACCACGGCTACGGTTGTGGTGGACGCCGTTACCTGCTCGACGGCATGATCGCGATGGAGCTCGGGCGCACGGACTGCTCGATCGCCACCTTCAACGGGGTGCACGGCGGATTGGCAATGGGGTCGGTCTATCTCTGCGGCTCCGACGAGCAACGCGAAAGATTTCTGCCCGCCATGGCTCGCTACGACAGGATCGGCTCGTTCGGGCTGACCGAACCGGAGGTCGGGTCGGGGGCCTCAGGCGGGTTACAGACTACGGCGCGGCGCGACGGGGACACCTGGATTCTCAACGGCCAAAAGAAGTGGATCGGCAACTCGACCTTCGGGGACCTGACCGTCATCTGGGCCAAAGACGTCGCCGACGGGAAGGTGAAAGGCTTTGTGGTGGAGAACTCTTCGCCGGGGTTCACCGTCGAGAAACAGATGCACAAGATCGCACTGCGAATTGTGCAGAACGGGCTCATCACGCTTGAAAACGTTCGCGTCGACGAGTCCGACCGCCTAGAGCGTGCCAATTCGTTCAAAGACACCGCCGAGGTGCTGCGGGTAACCCGCGCCGGGGTGGCGTGGATGGCGGTCGGCTGTGCGATGGGGGCCTATGAGAACGCGCTGGCCTATGCCTGCAGCCGAAAGCAATTCGGTCGGCCGATCGGCGGATTCCAACTGGTCCAGGATCTGCTGGTTCGGATGCTCGGCAACGTCACGTCCGCCTACGGACTGTGTGTGCGATTGTCGCAACTTCAGGACGAGGGGCTCGCCGAGGATCGGCACTCCTCGCTGGCGAAGGCATTTTGCACCGTGCGGATGCGCGAAACCGTGGGCTGGGCGCGCGAACTGCTCGGCGGAAATGGAATCCTGTTGGAGCACAATGTCGGGCGCTTTGTCGCCGATGCCGAAGCGATCTACTCATACGAAGGTACGCGGGAGATGAACACGCTGATCGTCGGGCGTTCCCTGACCGGTCTCAGTGCGTTTGTCTAAAGCCGCCGGGAAGGCTCAAGTCAGGGACCGGTGTACCCCGGCGGGTTGACGTCCTCAACCCAGAAGTCGACGCCGAGCTTCGAACCCGGAATGCAGTCGTATACCGACAAGTCGGTGATGCCGGATTCGAGCAGCACGTCCTCGCAGAGCAGCGAGTGCCCGGTGTACTTACGCGCGGGCTTGTTGAGGATGAGGTAGGCCGAGTCGGAGTACACCTCAGGCTTGCGTGCCCGCCCCATCGCCTCTTCCCCCCCGAGCAGGTTCTGCACTGCGGCGGTGGCCACCATAGTGCGCGGCCACAACGTGTTGGACGCAATGCCCTCGTCGCGCATCTCCTCGGCGATACCCAGCGCGCACAGCGTCATGCCGAACTTTGCCATCATGTATGCCGTCGGCTTGAGCCATTTACTGTCGAGCAGCACCGGCGGCGACAGCGTCAGGATGTGCGGGTTGTCCCGGCCCTTCATGTGCGGGATACATGCGTGCGACACCGCATACGTGCCGCGCACCTGGATGCCGTTCATCAGGTCGAACCGTTTCATCGGCACCTCGGTGACGGACCCCAGGTTGATCGCTGACGCGTTGTTGACGCAGATGTCGATGCCGCCGAACTGCTCGACGGCCTTGGCCACCGCGGAGTCCACCGAATCCGGGTCGCGGACATCCCCGACGATCGGCAGTGCCTGTCCACCCGCCTCCTCGAGCTCCTTGGCCGCCGTGTACACCGTGCCCGGCAGCTTCGGGTGCGGCTCAGCCGTCTTGGCGATGAGGGCGATGTTCGCGCCGTCTTGTGCCGCGCGTTTGGCGATCGCAAGGCCTATCCCGCGACTGGCACCAGAGACGAACATGGTCTTACCTTTTAGGGACATGGCGTCACACTAGCGCCCGCTCTGGCCCTCGATTTCGTGGGTGCGTCGCTCGCGTAGCGCGCGGAGATGAACCGCCGCCCAGGTGCGAAACGGCCGCCACGCCTCCGATACTTCGCTCAGTGTGCGGCCGGCCCCGTACCGCTCGGTGATCTCCGCGTCGAGGCGCCGCTCGTGCCTCGGCAGGCCATCGAGAATGTTCGCTCCCCGCAGCACGACGAGTTCCGCGGCGAACGGTCCCAGCCCTTTGACTTCCTGTACGGCCTGCATCGCTTGCTCGGGATCCATCGACCGCAGCGCCGTGCCATCGAGGCGTCCGTCCAGTGCTGCGGCGCAACGGCACGCAGGTACTCGCTTTTACGGCCGGGGAGATCCAGATCAAGGCGCAGAAGCGCCTCCGGCCCCGGAAACGCGCCGCGATCGCCGTGGCGATCGATGATTTCGGCCCGAAGCCGAGCCGCTCGGACAATCCGAAGCCGCTGCGACAAGACCGCCCATGCGGCGGCCTCGTAGGGGGAGTGGAATCCACATGGCCGCAATCCTGGAAGCTCGCGCTGTGCGTCGGCGATCACCGGATCCCGCCGTGCGACGTCGACCCAACCGCGCCCATCGACATCGAGGGCGAGGAACCGTGCCGCTTGGTCCGCCGCCGCGTCGAGGTCGCCGTCACCGGTCACGGCGATCGTTGCGGTGCTCATGTGCTGGGTGACCGTCGCCTCGGCGCGGGACCAGTCGGCCTCTACGCGGTAGACAGCCGAAGAGTGTCGGGGTCGCGGTGGCTGTTCAAGGGCACTTGGGGTGAAGCCCTCCCAGAACTCACGACGTGTCGCCAGCGACCATGGTCCCCGGACCTGCCTGTTGACCGTGTGGGTCCGCATTGGTTCACCCCCGTCGTGCCATTGTGCGGCCGCCACTACTAGTAATAACAGGCCGCCGGCGGGGAACAAGTGAGCAGCAAAATGCTGTTATTGGGTTCAGTTGCGGGCCGAGAAGGGCGCAAATGTCCATAGCCGTAGGATCGATCGAAGGGGAAATAGAGTGTCGGTGGCAATCCTGGAACGCCTGGAGCTCTCGCCAGGGGTCTTCGATGGTGCCGCGAGCGAAGGGACCGCGATGGCTGACGTCGATGGGGCGGACATGTCGCCGCCGGACGCCCAGCCGGAGCAGAAAGAGACCGACGCCGAGCTGACGGCGCGTTTCGAGCGCGATGCAATTCCCCTGCTAGACCAGCTGTATGGCGGCGCGCTGCGGATGACGCGCAATCCCGCCGACGCCGAGGACCTGCTGCAGGAAACGATGGTCAAGGCCTATGCAGGCTTTCGCTCCTTCCGGGCCGGCACAAATCTGAAGGCGTGGCTGTACCGGATCCTGACCAACACCTACATCAACAGCTATCGCAAGAAGCAGCGACAGCCCGCGGAGTATCCCACCGAGGAGATCACCGACTGGCAGTTGGCGGCCAACGCCGAGCACACCTCCACGGGCTTGCGTTCGGCCGAGGTCGAAGCCCTGGAGCTGCTGCCCGACACCGAGATCAAGGAAGCGCTGCAGGCATTGCCGGAAGAGTTCCGGATGGCGGTCTACTACGCCGATGTCGAGGGTTTCCCGTACAAGGAGATCGCCGAGATCATGGATACGCCGATCGGGACGGTAATGTCCCGGCTGCACCGCGGTCGACGTCAACTGCGAGGCCTGTTGGCCGACGTCGCCAAGGAGCGCGGCTTTGTCCGCTCTGAGCAGGCGCACGAGGAGGTGTCGTGATGAGCGAGCTTTCGCCCGGTGACCCCTCAGCTGGTACCGACTCGCGAATGAAGGCCCAGTGCGCCGAGTTGATCGCCGAGGTTTGGACGCTGCTGGACGGTGAATGCACGCCCGAGTCGCGGCAAAAGCTGAAGCAGCATCTCGATGAATGCCCGCCATGCCTACAGCTCTTCGGGATCGAAGAGCAGTTCAAGGCGTTGATCGCGACCAAGTGCAGCGGCGACAGGGCCCCGGAGGGACTCAGAGAGCGGCTGCGGCTGGAGATCCGGCGGACCACCATCATCCGTGGTCAGCAGTAGCAGTCTCGGTTAGGCGTTTGGCCGCTTGCCGTGGTTGGCCTTGTTGTACTTACGGTCGCGCTTCTTGCGGCCACGCTTGGCCATTTTTGGAACCTCCGTCGTTGCCGAGATGCCAATTTCCGGCACCCCTCAGTTGCTAACAGTCTCTCACGGGGCGACGGCTCCGGTGCCCTGCCCCGTCTCGCACCCGTGTCGAAGCGCGCGCGCCGCTGTCTTGGTCTTATGGTTCCATATACCTTTGAGCCTGATAAAAGCGATTTTGGATTAAAGAAAACGATGGACCAGCAGCCAGCGTGCGGAGTGGCCGAAGCGAGTGGAGTGAAAATGGCCGAGGATGTTCGTGCCGAGATCGTGGCCAGTGTGCTCGAAGTCGTTGTCAACGAGGGTGACCAAATCGGCAAGGGCGACATCGTCGTGCTGCTGGAGTCGATGAAAATGGAGATTCCCGTCTTAGCCGAGATCGACGGCACGGTCAGCAAGGTCAGTGTGTCGGTGGGCGACGTCATTCAGGCAGGCGACCTCATCGCGGTGATCAGCTAGCCGTTGGACACAATATTTTCTGCCGCCGGGGAACGACGCCGGAGTAACTGATGTCCACTCTCGGTGAACTGCTTGCCGAACACACGGTGCTGCCGGGCAATGCGGTGGACCACCTCCACGCGGTGGTCGGGGAGTGGCAGCTATTGGCCGACCTGTCGTTCGCCGATTACCTGATGTGGGTCCGCCGCGACGACGGCGTGCTGGTCTGTGTGGCGCAGTGCCGTCCGACGACCGCGCCCACGGTCCTGCAGACCGACTCGGTGGGCACCGTCCTCCCCGCCGATCGGTTGACGCTCGTCGCCGAGACTTTTGCCTCGGACACCGCTCAGTTGGAAAGTGTTGTGGACCAAGAGCATTCGTGGCAATTGCCCGGCCCGCACGTTGCGGCTTCCCCGGTGCGGTACGGCGACCATGTGGTGGCGGTGCTCACCCAGCACCAATCCGTGCTGGCGGCCGATGAAAAGTCGGGCCATCTAGAGACTGCCTACCGGGAATGCGCCGCGGACCTCGTTCAAATGTTGTCCGAGGGGACCTTTCCCGACGTGCGGGACGTAGCCATGTCGCGGTCCACGCCACGGGTAGGTGACGGCTTCCTCCGGCTGAATGTCGACGGCGTCGTCGCCTACGCCAGTCCCAACGCGTTGTCGGCGTACCACCGGATGGGACTGACCACCGAATTGGAGGGCCGCAATCTTGTCGAAGTCACTCGGCCGCTGGTCTCGGACCCGTTCGAGGCGCAGGAAGTGGCTGAGCACGTGCAGGACTTGATTGCCGGCGGTAAGAGCATGCGGATGGAAGTCGACGCTGGAGGCGCGACCGTGCTGCTGCGAACGCTCCCGCTGGTGGTGCATGGCTCGAGCGCGGGTGCCGCGGTGCTGATCCGCGACGTCACCGAAGTCAAGCGCCGCGACCGTGCCCTGATATCCAAGGACGCCACTATCCGGGAAATCCACCATCGAGTGAAGAACAACCTGCAAACCGTGGCGGCGTTGCTGCGCCTGCAGGCCCGACGGACGGTCAACGCAGAAGGGCGGGAAGCGCTGATCGAGTCGGTGCGCCGGGTGTCGTCGATTGCACTGGTCCATGACGCGCTGTCGATGTCGGTGGACGAGCAGGTCAACCTCGACGAGGTGATCGACCGGATCTTGCCGATCATGAACGACGTGGCGTCCGTTGACAGACCGATCCGGATCAACCGGGTCGGCGACCTCGGCGTGCTGGACTCCGACCGCGCCACTGCACTGATCATGGTGATCACCGAACTCGTGCAGAACGCGATCGAGCACGCATTCGACCCGACGGCCCGAGGAGGGTCCGTCACGATCGTTTCTGAGCGGTCGGCACGCTGGCTCGATGTGGTGGTTCACGACGACGGACGCGGGCTTCCCAATGGATTCAGCCTGGAGAAGTCAGACAGCCTGGGCCTGCAGATCGTGCGGACGTTAGTGTCCGCCGAACTGGACGGATCGCTGGGCATGCGTGAGGCCCCCGATCGCGGCACCGATGTGGTGCTTCGGGTGCCGATTGGCCGCCGGGCCCGGTTGTTGCTGTAGCGCAGCACACAGCAGTGCGGCCCCGACAACGTCGGGGCCGCACTGCGTGGAACTGGGTTCAGACTCCGCTGCGGGCCTTTGTCCGGGCGTTGCGACGCTTTAGTGCGCGTCGCTCGTCTTCGCTCATTCCGCCCCAGACGCCCGAGTCCTGGCCGGTATTCAGAGCCCAGCTCAGGCAGTCTGTGGTGACCGGACACCGATTGCAGACCAGTTTCGCATCAGCGATCTGTGCGAGCGCCGGGCCACTGTTCCCTACCGGGAAAAACAGCTCCGGGTCCTCGTCACGGCAGACCGCCTTGTGGCGCCAATCCATAAGTTTTCACTCCTCACTGAGTGCGCAGCAAGGCGCACGGGCAATTTTCTTCGGCTTCAAACGCTTGCACTAGAAAAAGGAATCCGTACCCCTACACATTTCTCTGCATGCAACCTTTTGATCGTTTCACAGGCTCAACAGATGTCAATAGCGTTCAGTTAGCTCGTGGGCTATCTCACTTTGACATTGCCGTATCAGAACCCTCACTCAGTTGTACTACACTCCAGGGCTGCCCATCTAGAGATATTTCTCTGAGGATCCGCTCGATCGCTGGTTAGTGCAGGTCAGGCTGTTTTACGGGGCGGAGCGACTACCGGGAGCAGATCGGGAACTGCCCGGAATGTCATGGTTTCGCGCATGCCGAGGTATTCGCCGTCGAACTGACTGGCGGTCGGCCCGTTGGTGGAGGTGAGTCGCAGGCAAGGCGCGTCATCGTCTCGGACGAGTTGTTTGCCCTGCGGGTTGGGCCGCTTCGACAGGATCTGGCGCAGCAATCTCAGTGTGGGAACCACTTTCATGCTGGTGACCGCGAACACTCCAAGGCCCGACTCGAACGTGCAGCCGGGATTGGTCACCATCGGCCGGTTGTTGCTGTAAGTCCATGGATTGGTGTTGGACACCCAGGCGAAGTGCACGCCCGGAATGGGTTCGCGGTCAGGTAGTTCCAGCGTGAGGTTCGGTTCGCGGCGGCTGAAGGCCACCGAGACGGGCACCGCCACGCGCCAATAACGCAACGGAGTGACCTTGACGCCCTTCTTGCGTTGGGCTTCCACCCCGGCCACTACCTCTGCATCGACGCCCATGCCTGCGTTGATCACGGCCCACTGCTCACCGCAGTCGATCAGCCCGATGCGGCGCCAGGTCTGGTTACGACGGTAGTCCTCGAGCAGTTGGATGAGCTGGTTGGTGGCAGCGACCGGATCCCGGGAAATACCCAGCGACCGCGCCAGCACATTCGCCGAGCCACCGGGAACCACTGCGACGGCGGGCACTGGGCTGGTGGGCCCCGAAGTGAGGGGACCCGGTTGCCCAAGCAAACCGTTGACCACCCCGCTTACCGTCCCGTCGCCGCCGTGAACGACGACCAGGTCCACGCCATCCGCTGCAGCAGCTTGACCGAGTTCGGTGCCGTGACCGCTGTGATTGGTGTGTTCGACGGTGAGTTCGAGGCGGCTCTTGAGCGCATGCGCCAGCAGATCGCGGACGGCCGGTGTGGTGGAAGTGGCTTTTGGGTTGACGATGAGCACGGCCCGCATGATTTATGAGCTTAGGCTCGGCGACGATGCGGGCCGGGCTACGGCCCGTTGAGAAGCCGGGCAACCGAGGTTGAGCCCAGTTACTACGCTGGCGCTGTGACAATTCGCGGCGGCCGAGCCGCCCCATCGGCCGTGCGTGGCGCCGGACTCATCGTCGTGGTGCAAGGTACGGCCGCACTGGTGATGTCGGCGGTCCTGGCGGTACGCACGATCGCCGGCGCCGACCAGCGCGTGGTCAACGGCCTGGGCACCGCCGTCTGGTTCGCCCTTGTCGGCGCTGCCGTGCTCGCCGCCGGTTGGGCGCTGGTGACCGCCAAGCGCTGGGGCCGCGGGCTGGCCGTGTTCACCCAGCTACTCCTGTTGCCCGTGGCCTGGTATCTCGCGGTGGGCTCACATCGACCGCTGTTCGGCATCCCTTTGGGGATCGTGGCACTGACCGTGTTGATCCTGCTCTTCAGCCCCGCGGCCATACGCTGGGCTTCCGGAGGAGATCAGCCCGGCGATCAGCGTGGTCCGGCCAGTGCAGCCAGTGGCGAGCCGGACAGTCGATAGGTCGTCCACTCACGCTGCGGTTGCCCGCCGATCCCGTCATACAACGCGATCGCGTCGGCGTTCCAGTTCAGCACTGCCCACGACAACCGCGTGTAGCCGTTGTCTAGGCATTCGCCCGCCAGCGCCGCCAGCAGCGCGCGGGCCAGGCCGCGACGCCGGAAGCTGGGCCGTACGAATAGGTCTTCCAGGTGGATGCCGGCGACACCGTCCCAGGTGGAGAAGTTGACGAACCATAACGCCATCGCGGCGTTGTCCCCGTCCACTGCGGCGACGTGTCCATGAACGGTCGGAGAATCACCGAAAAGCGCTGCGGAAATGTGTGTTTCGGTGACTATGCATGCATCGGCGGCCCGCTCGAATTCAGCGAGGGCATGGATCATGTCGGTGATGTCGGCGGTGTCTTCCGGGGTGGCGCGGCGGATCAATTCGTTCATCAACGCTCAACTCCCAGCGCAGTCAATATTGTGGCGAATTTCGTTGTGGTTTCCGCGACTTCGTCGTCGGGATCGGATTCGGCCACGATGCCGCCGCCGGCGCGCGCGATGGCGGTGCGGCGGTCGGCCGAGAGCTGCGCGCACCGGATGGACACCACCCAGTAGCCGTCGCCCCTGGCATCACACCAGCCGACGGCCCCAGCGTAGAAACCGCGGTCGCCTTCCAGCTCGGCGATCAGGTCTGATGCGGCCTTGGTCGGCACCCCGCCGACCGCTGGGGTGGGATGCAGCGCCAACGCGAGATCTATTGATGTAGTGGACGCGTCGCGCAGCTGGCCGCTGATCGGTGTGCATAGATGCCACACCGCGGCGGTGCGGGTCAATTGGGGCTCGGACGCGATAGTCAGCTCGTCGCACAGTGGCTCGAGGGCGACCCGCATCGTGTCGATGACCAACTGATGTTCGTGACGGTCCTTCGCCGATGCGGCCAGCGCAGCACCGTTACCGGCGTCCAGTTCGGGGTCAGCGGCGCGTGGGGCCGAACCGGCAAACGGTTGGCACACCACACGGTTGCCGGAACGCGCGACCAACAGCTCTGGACTGGCGCCCACCAGGGCCGCGCCCGCATAGTGGTCGCCGGCCGCGGTCAGGTCGACGAGGTAGCCGTATGCTGCTGGATCGGCGGCGACAAGCCGGCTCAGGATGCCGCGGGCATCGAGCGGAGCGTCGGCGGCCAGCTGCAATGCGCGGGCCAACACCACTTTTCGCAGCGAGCCCCCCGGCGCGGTGAGCTGATCTCGGGCACGGCCGATGCGGACAAGATAGTCGGAAGGCGTTGGGACGGCGGCAGTGATGCGCACCGCGGGCAGCGGGCTCGTTGGCCAGTCGGGCAGGGCATCGGGGTGCCGCACAGCATCGGGCACTAGCAATGCGGCGGGTCCGCATACATCGAAAGGCAACGCGCCCAACACCATTGGTGATTCTCCTGAGCGCAGCGCCGCTTGCGCGGCTGCTACGTCCGAGTAGCGCGTCCGCACCCCGTCGGCAACCAGAGTGCCTCTTGGCCCGCACAGCGCGAACGGAGGCTCGATGGAATTCAAACGCTTGCGCTCAGCTGCGGCTGGCCGATCAACCCGAGTGCAGCGAGCTGCCGTATGCCGTGCTCGAACCCGCAAATCGCGATTGACGCGGTGCGCATCCCGAAACGCCTGCCTTCGACGAGCGGCAGCTCGACCCAGCGGGTGATCACCGAGCGGGAGAAGTGCCCATGACTGACGAACACCACGTCGCGCGAATCCATGTACGCGAGCGCCATCGCGATCGCCTGATCGGCGCGCTCGCTGACCCGCGCCACGCTCTCGCCGCCGGGGCATCCGTGCGTCCACACCAGCCAATCGGGTACGGATTTCCGGATCTGTTCGGTTGTCACGCCCTCGTATTCGCCGTAATCCCACTCAGCGATCAGTGGAGATACCTCATTGACGGTGAGGCCCGCCAACTCCGCGGTCTCGAGGGCGCGGTGACGCGGGCTGCTGATCACGAACGGCTCGAAGAGGTTCAGCCCACTCAGCACGCCCTCGGCCAGCTTGGCCTGCGTCCGGCCATTCTCGGTCAACTCGACCTCGGTGCTGCCCGTGTGCTGGCCGGATACCGACCACTCGGTTTCGCCGTGGCGCAGCAAGAAAAGTCGGTATCTGTGGAAAGCCATGCCGAGGATTCTGCCCGACACAACACCGAGTCCATAGTCCCCGGCGCAGGCTCTCCGAACGTGCCAGGATGGAACGGTGGCCGCGCAGCGACGATGCAGAGCGAAGCGATGAGGAGGAGCGGCGCCTGAGCTGGCCCCGCAGCGACGATGCAGAGCGAAGCGATGAGGAGGAGCGGCGCCTAGTGACTAACACGCGGGTTTTGGCGGTGGCCAATCAGAAGGGTGGCGTTGCCAAGACGACGACGGTCGCCTCGCTGGGTGCTGCTATGGCGAAGAAGGGGCAGCGAATATTGCTCGTCGATCTGGACGCGCAGGGTTGTTTGACTTTCTCGCTTGGCCAGGATCCCGACAAACTGCCCGTATCCGTGCACGAGGTGCTGCTCGGTGACGTGGAACCGAGCGCGGCGCTGGTCGCCACGATGGAGGGAATGACGCTGCTGCCGGCCAATATTGACTTGGCAGGCGCCGAGGCCATGCTGCTGATGCGGGCCGGCCGCGAATATGCGCTCAAGCGCGCGCTGGCCAAAGTCTCTGACCAGTTCGACGTGATTATCATCGACTGCCCGCCATCGCTGGGTGTGCTCACTCTGAACGGGCTGACAGCCGCCGACGAGGTCATCGTGCCGCTGCAGTGCGAAACGTTGGCGCACCGCGGTGTCGGTCAGTTCCTGCGCACGGTCGCCGATGTCCAGCAGATCACCAACCCGGAACTGCGACTGCTCGGCGCGTTGCCGACGCTGTACGACTCCCGCACTACCCACACCCGGGACGTGCTGCTCGACGTCGCCGATCGCTACGACCTGCCGGTGCTGGCCCCGCCGATCCCGCGCACGGTCCGTTTCGCCGAGGCCAGCGCTTCGGGCTCGTCGGTGATGGCCGGGCGCAAGAACAAAGGTGCGGTGGCCTATGGCGAGCTGGCGCAGGCGTTGCTCAAGCACTGGAAAACCGGCAAAGCGCTCCCGACGTTCAACGTCGAGGTCTAGCTGCTCGCGGCCCCTAGCCCAGGGCCACCACGGTGTCGCCGCGCTGCTCGAATACTCGCGAACCCGAAACGGCGGGGACCACGGCTATTCCGGGTTCCGGGGTGCCCGGCTGCCGGTTCACCGGGATGTAGCGGTTGTTCGTGCCGGTGGCCGGGTCATAGACGCCGATCGCACCGGTGACCGGCACCAGCAGCTGACCCGCCATCATTGCTCCCGGCCCCAACGGGACCGTCGTATCGCCTGCGGCGATGGTGTAGCGCAGCGCCAGGTTGGCGGCCTCGAAGACCAAGACGCTATCGCCGGTCCACCAGGTCACCAGGTTGCCGGCCTGCGACACCACGCCTGGGTTTGCCGGCGGCTTGGGCAGCAGTGTGCTCGACACGGTCGTGCCGGCCTCGTCGATAACCTCGATCCTGGGCCGCCCGCCGGACGTCCCAGGCAGATACACCGCCGTGTTGCTGTCATAGACGGCCAGCACCCGAGCACCCGAACCGGCCCCGATGCCCGGTTCGGACACGACGTGCTGCTGGGGCTCGTCCTCTTCCTTGCCCGGGTGCAACAACACGAGCCGCAGGTCGGCCTGGTTATCGCAAGCTTCGAGCACGGATACCGCCGATGAGCTGGCCGCCGCCGATAACAGCTTGCACCCGGAGTGCGGGCCCCTTGTCGATGGCTTCACTCGGGCGTCGGTCTCGCCGTAGGCCAGCATCCTGACCATGTCGGAGCGCCATAGTTCCAGGCGGGTGTCACCGGCCGACAACACCGTGGTGCCGTCAGACGCGAGGCGCACGTGCGGATCGGCGTAGCTACTACGCGCGGGCCCACGACGACCGGTGGATGCATCAAGGGTGCTGACCTGCCCGCAACCGCGATCGTCTTTGTAGACCGCGACGGAGTAGTGGTAGACCCAGGACACCCCGCACAGGTCGGTGTCGCGCGCGTAACTCCAGCGCGACTCACCGGTGGCCGGGTCGCGCCCGTCCACCTGGCGCCCGTTACCGGTGGTCACCGTCCCACCCACCACCACGGGTGCGGTGGTGGCCGGGCTGGCGGCAGTCCAGAGCTGATTCAGGATGGCCGGCACCTCGCGGGCAGGCGTCGGGTTGGGTGCAGGAACGGCGGCCGGCCGACTTATGGTGGCCCGCGCGTCGCTGGTCCACCAGATCAGCGACGCGGTCGCGGCGACGACGACCGCGATCGTCACTGCCGCAAAAACGTCAGCTTTGGTCCGACGTTCAGGTCTGACCATGCGTCAACTGCATTGGGGCGCCGTGGCTTCTGAAGGCTTGCGCCGGCGGCGGCGGCGCCTGCTGGTCCCGGCACTCCCGGGTGGCGCCTCCGCGGGAGCGTCGCCATTGGTGCCGGCGGTGGCCGCGTTGCCGCCGGGGTGCCCGGTGGCGGGTTGGCCGCCGCGGGTGCGCCTTCGGGTCGATCCGGAGCGCTGGCGGGCGGGGGCGTCTGACTTAGCTTCGCTTTGGGTGTCGCGCCGCTTGACCGGGGACTTGCGTGCCTTACCCACGGTGCCGCCGGCCTCGGTAGGGATAGACAGTTCGGCGTACAGGTGCGGCGAATTGGAGTACGTCTCGGCCGGATCGGGGGAGCCCAGGCCCAGCGCCTTGTTGATCAGCGTCCAGCGCGGCAACTCGTCCCAGTCCACCAGGGTGACGGCGATCCCGGTCTTGCCGGCACGGCCGGTGCGCCCGATGCGGTGCACGTAGGCCTGCTCATCCTCGGGGATCTGGTAGTTGATGACGTGCGTGATGTCGTCGATGTCGATGCCCCGGGCCGCCACGTCGGTGGCCACCAGCACGTCGACGTCACCTGCGCGGAACGCTTTGAGCGCCTTCTCGCGCGCTATCTGGCCAAGATCACCATGCACGGCGCCCACCGCGAAGCCCCGCTCGGCCAGCTCGTCGGCGACCTTCTGCGCGGTGCGTTTGGTGCGGGTGAAGACCATCGTCGCGCCGCGTCCCTCGGCTTGCAGGATCCGGCTCACCATCTCCACCTTGTCCAGCGCGTGGGCGCGGTAGACGAACTGCTCGGTGGTGTCGTGGGTGGCCGCCGAGTGCGGTGCCTCGGCCCGGATATGCGTGGGTTGCACCATGAAGGTGCGCGCCAGGGTGATGATCGGGTCCGGCATGGTCGCCGAGAACAGCATCGATTGCCGGTCGGCGGGGATCTGCCGCAGGATGCGCTCGATGTCGGGCAGGAAGCCCAGGTCGAGCATTTCGTCGGCCTCGTCGAGCACCAGCACCGACAATCCGCCCAGCTGCAGGAAGCCCTGCTGGCACAGGTCGAGCAATCGGCCCGGGGTGCCCACCACAACGTCGGCACCGGCGCGCAGCGCCTCGATCTGCGGCTCGTAGGGGCGCCCGCCGTAGATGGACACCACCGACAGCTTGCGGCCGTCTTCGGCGGAGAGGTACTGGGCCGCCACGGTCAGGTCGGCGGTCACCTGGATGCACAGCTCGCGGGTCGGCACCACGATCAGCGCGCGGGGCGCGCCGTTGAGCGGCTTTGCCGCGGTATCGGCCGTGATGCGTTGCAGCAGCGGGACTCCGAAAGCGAAGGTCTTGCCCATGCCGGTGCGCGCCTGACCGATGAGGTCGTCGCCGGCGAGCGCCAGCGGGAGGGTGAGTTCTTGGATAGCGAAGGGCGATTCAATGCCTTTTTCGGCAAGTGCGCGGACGATTTCGTCGCGGACGCCAAGGCTGGCAAAGGTAAGTACAGGGGCAAGTTCAGTTGTGTCTGTCAGTTCGGTCATACGTGGTTGACGAGCCTTTCGGAGACGTGATCGGTTATGTGTCGGTGTTTCTCTGTCGCGGTTCACGCGCGCACGAGTTCCGACTCCGAATACGTCACCGAGTCGCCGGCCCTGCTCAGTCTGGACTCAGTCCGGGCGGGCCAGTTGTGCACGCACATTGCGCAGGTAAAAGGCAATGCAGCCAATACCTACCTGCATGATAGCCGGTCGACAGCTGGTAACCATTTACTTTTAACTGTGCCGACTAGAGTGAACCTATGACTTCGCCCACTGCCGACCAGGCGGAAGCCGGCCAGGCGGACGTTTCGGCCACGTCACGGCTGACTGCGGATCATCCGGGCGTCAACGAGCTGTTCGCGGTGCTCGCCTATGGCGAGGTGGCCGCGTTTTACCGGCTCACCGATGAGGCCAGGATGGCCCCTGACCTGCGAGGACGGATCTCGATGGCGAGCATGGCCGCCGCCGAGATGAATCACTACGAGCTGCTGCGCGACGCCCTGGATCGCCGTGGCGTCGACGTGGTGACCGCGATGTCGAAGTACGTGCCGGCGCTGGAGAATTACCACCGGCTGACCATGCCCAGCACTTGGCTGGAAGCTTTGGTGAAGACCTATGTCGGTGACGCCCTGGCTTCCGATTTGTACCTGGAGTTGGCCGATGGGCTGCCCGATCAGGTTGCCGACGTCGTGCGGGGCCACTTTGTCGGAGACCGGGCACTCGCAGTTCGTTGTCGCCGAAGTGCGTGCGGCTGTGGCCGCCAGCAGCAAACAGCGGAGCCGGCTGGCTTTGTGGTCTCGTCGTCTATTCGGCGAAGCGATCACCCAGGCCCAGTATCTGTTGGCAGACCATGATGAGCTGGTCGACTTGGTGGTATCGGGTACCGGCGGGTTGGGACAGCTCAGCGCGTTCTTTGACCGTCTGCAACAGACGCACGACCGTCGGATGCGCGAACTCGATCTCAGCTGAGGCCTGCCAAAAAGGCCCGGGCTAACCGATCAGCGAGTGCACGTCGCGATCATCGCGTTGCTGGCCGACACGACGATCGTTTGTCCCGCGGCGTTGATGACCGAGCAATCGAGGTGACTGTAGATGCTGGTCGCGACCACCGAAAGCGTCTGCACCCCGGGGTTCAGCACGACCATCTTCGACCACGGCAGCGCGACGTTGAACTCGGTGTGGGGGTAGCCCCGGGCGTCGGTGTAGACGACGTTCACCAGGTCGATGAGCTGCTTCGTTCCGGTCACGCTGTAGAAGACGGTGCGCGGATTCAGCACGGCCGATGGCGGGAGGGCAGTTGGTGGAGGCGTGGCGGACGGTAGGTCGGTCGGGGCCGCCGCAGCGGCGCTTGGCGGTACCACGGTGGTGACCGTCTCGGGCGGTAGTTGGGGTTTAGCCGCCTTCGGCGTGGAGGGGGCGGGGGTCTGCGTCGTCGGCGTGGTCACCGTCCGCGGAGTGGGTGCCCCCACGGTGGCTTTGGTGGATGCGCTGTCGCCACTGTTGATGATGACTGCGGTCCCAATGGCGCCGAGGGCCACCACACAGCCCAGGAATGCCGCGAGCGGGCGCCATCGCCGGTCGGACGGCCAGACGACCTCGTCGTAGCCGTCCTCGTCGTAGCCGTCCAGGTCGTGGAAGCCGGCTCCGTCTGTCTCGTCGTCGGGGTAGTCATGAACTAGGCCGCCGAGATTGTGGAGTGTGTCGCTGATGGTGCCGATGTTACCGATGTGACTAGCGAGGATCTGCCTTTGTGCGGCTTGTTGGCCCAGCTGGGAGCTAATCGTTATCTGCCGACCCCCATCTCGATCGGGGCGCACCAGGATCGTCCACTAACCTGCTGCTGACACGTGTGCGACGGAATGCCAACGGAAGGGGCCACCGTGGAGGTCAAGATCGGTATCACGGACAGTCCGCGCGAGCTGGTGTTCTCCAGTGCGCAGACGCCCGGTGAAGTCGAAGAACTCGTTACGGCCGCACTCGGCGAGGCTTCCGCCCTGCTGAGTCTGACTGACGACAAGGGCCGTCGGTTCCTGGTGCACACCGCCAAGATCGCCTATGTCGAGATCGGCGCCGCCGACGGCCGACGGGTCGGCTTCGGTATCGGGGCGGATGCAGCCGCCAAGGCCGGGAAGGTCGCTAAGAGCGGGTAAGCGGCACGTGTGACAGGCCGCCCCAGGCAAACTGCACGGTGCCTTCGACGGCGTCGGATTTGGAAATCGGACGATCGGAGTCCAGCCAATACCTGGCCGAGTCGACGCTGATGGCAACGAGACCAACCGCGATCATCCGAGCGCGGTGAGGGTCGAGTCCCGAATCGGCGCTGATCAAGTCGAACACCGCGTCGATGCACGACTCGGTGGCCACCCGCACCTGCGCGGCGACCTCGGGTTCAGTCACGTAGTCGTTCTCGAAAATCAGTCGGTAACCCTGGCTGTCATGCTCGATGAAGTCGAAGAACGCTTGGACCGCGGAGTGCAGCCGGCGCCGGTTATCCGTGGTGGCGCGCAGTGCCTGCTGCACCCCCGAGACCAGGTTGTCGACGTGCCGGCTCAGCACCGCCAGGTAGAGCTCCAGCTTGCTCGAAAAGTGTTGATAGAGAACGGGTTTGCTGACTCCCGCGCGTTCGGCGATCTCGTCCATGCCAGCGGCGTGGTAGCCGTGGTCGACGAAGACGTCGCTGGCAACCACCAGCAACTGGCCGCGACGCTCGTCGCGGGGCAGCCGGTTACCCCGCCGATTCGCCGCCGCTACGCCGTCTCCCGATCGACTGCGGTCAGCCGGTTTGACGCCACTGCGTTGCGCCGCCTTGGCCAGATCGCCCATCAAGTCCTCACCTGATTCATTGGTATCAACCGCCGGCTGCCGCCGGGGCCAGCCGCGTGCGGCTGATCGCACAGACATTACTACTCGTGGTGTCTCTCCGATCGCCGTTGGCACCGTTGGCGCTGGCAGCAAGGGTGTCGGACCGGGGTGCATTGGGCGCGCCAGCGGCCCTCGCCGGCGCCCCCTGTGCCATCCTGGGGAAATGACGTCAAATCGGCCAGTGCGTAGCACCGGTCGAGTCCCGGTGGTGCGTGACGAGTGGCGGGAACCACTGCGGGCCATGCGAGACCCTATCGAACGAGGCGCCGGCAGGGCGCGGGTCGACCGCGACCGGTCGCGGCAATGGCGCAAACAAACATGGCTGGGGCGATTCGTATCTACTTATGGTTGGCGCGCGTATGCGCTGCCTGTTCTGCTGACTCTCACCGTGGTGGTGGTGTTCCAGACGGTGACCGGTACCGCAGCCCCGAAGCCGGCGGCGGGTCAGGCCATGGGTCCGCCG
>CAVXLB010000002.1:0-272236 GCA_963762625.1 uncultured Actinomycetota bacterium | reverse complement strand
TGGGCATCCGCCGCGCACCGGCGACGAGCTCCGCGCCTACTTCCAGCGTTGGATCGGCACCGCGCTGCGTCACCGCAACTGCGCGCAATCCAGCCAGGCCGGGCCGCGCCGCCGATCAAGCAGACGACCGAAGAGACTGGACGCCAAAAGTTGAGCCGCTGCCATCGCTTGACTTCGCCAAATGCCATATCCGATATCAGCGCCTCGCGTGCCAACATCCCTCGTTCGGCCGCGGGCACATGACGATCGAAACGTTCGCGAGGGTCTCAACCACCGCCATCACATGCTTGGCCGTCAGCACGGCGTACTTAGTTCGCGTCCACGGGGGCTCGATCTCTTCAACGAAGTGCCACAAGATGAGCGACGCGATGCGGGGATCGCCGCCACCGAAGATCGAGTCGCGGTGATCAAGAAAAGCTTGAACAGCGGGGTGAACGTTGCTTCGATGTTCGCGATGTAGGAGACGTGAAACTCAGAGGAAGGGGTCGCGAAAAGATCGTCGAAGATGTCCGAAGCCTCGCGCTGGGTTTGCTTAACCCCGGGACACTGTTTATCAACGTCGTGTTCATGTGCTTGCGGTGCGCACATGAGTGCTGGCCTTCCTGCCGCACAAAGGCGTCAGTCTCGTCAGCAACGGCGTGGTCCGTCGCATCCCATAGGGCACTCATGATGTATTTCTCGAACGGCACGGCGAAGAAGGTGAATAGGTAGCCGAATACGCCTAGCCAGCGGGTTCGCCGACTGCCATTGAAACGGAACCGACGTGTCGAACGTCCACAAAAGCTTGCGAATCACCAAGTCGGTCATGGGCGCATCCCCTGGGTCCACATCTACTAATACTTCGACGAGCATACATCTGAGAACTTTGTATGGTCTAACGGTTGGCGCCAAGACCCGAGTCCGCGTGCCAACTGCTCGCCTACTCCATGCTCGACGATCGCACCGGAACCAAGACAGGCAACTGGACTCCTTATGCACCCGGTGGTTTCTAGGCGTGGTCGCAACACTTCTCTAGATTCTTGGAGGTTGTGTTGGCATCGTCGCGTCGGGTGAAGAAGGGGCCGGGGCGTCGTCCGCAGTCGGCCAAGCGTCAGCGGTTCATGGAATTGCGAGCTCGGGGGTGGAGCGTGCGCGCCGCGGCCCGCGAAGTCGGCGTATCCCGGTCCGCGGCGACCAACTGGACGCGCGGTTATAAGACCTACCGCAACGGCGTCGAGGTCGGGTTCGTCCCGCCACTGGATCGGCTCGCGGTCCGCCCGATCAGCACGCGATACCTGTCCCAGGACGAGCGCATCGAGATCGCCGATCTGCGTCGCTCCGGCCTGAGCCTGCGGGTGATCGCCGACCGGCTCGGTCGCGCGCCGTCGACGATCTCACGGGAGCTGCGGCGCAACGCGCCAGCCGGTCGCGGATATCGCCCGTTCGACGCTCATCACCGCGCCACCGCGCGTCGAGCACGTCACCACCGGCGCCGGATCGAGATCAACGATCATCTCAGCGGCGTGGTCACCGAGCTGCTTGGTCAGCGGTGGAGCCCGCAGCAGATCAGCCGCCATCTTCGGTTGCGCTTCGCCGACGACCCGACGATGTGGTTGTGCCATGAAAGTATCTATCAAGCTGTATATCAACCGAATTCGCTCTTCATGCGGCCCTCGCGGCTGGCACCACACCGCCGCTCACCGCTACGCAC
Source organism: uncultured Actinomycetota bacterium (assembly GCA_963762625.1). GTDB lineage: Bacteria > Actinomycetota > Actinomycetes > Mycobacteriales > Mycobacteriaceae > Mycobacterium. Next base: position 270,546 of record CAVXLB010000002.1, on the reverse strand, counting down.
CGGTCGGGATCACCGCCGAGCACACCAGCGCCAGCAGCGCCGACGACCGCGGTTTCAGCAGCCAATGCTAAAGGCTTACCAACGAAGCCCGAGATGTTGGCTGTGACACTGCCGATCCATCTCAGTGCAGTGCCTCGACCGTCGGGGCCTTCTCGTCGATCACCGTGCACGACCGACGCCACACCGCGACGAGCCTGCAGTGTCACCTACGACAGCACCGTCACCGAGACACAAATCGCGCTACACGGCTACCTGCACCGAGTACTCGTGCCAGCCCTGGGTCTGCCCGCCGACGACCAAGGGTGACAACGAACGCCGCGGCGAGACCTCCACAGTGCGCCGGAGCGCTGTTCCCGACGACGACTTGAACTCCTGCGGCGTTGTCGCCGCGATGCCGCGATGCTAGAAGCGACCATCGCGACCGCGATCGACGCCGTGACGAGTCGGGGACGCGCCGTAACGCGGCGCAGCCATTGTCGGCGCTCCACCAGGCCGAAAAGCGACGCGATCGATGAGGCTCATCAAACCCGGACCCGGCAAACTAATCGCCGGACTGATGGCCTAGTCCCGACCGTAACGATGGCGGAATCTGTGGGACTATGGCTTCTCAAAACGTGCCTGTCGTCCCATAAGATTCAAAGTTCTCATGAGCCATGGTGTTTCAGCACCCCATGACAACCGCTGCGGGACTTACAGTTCGAGTGCATACCCCTCGCGGCTGCGGTGGCGTCGGCGCTGAGCGGCCTGCTCTGTGGTGGCGGTGATGCGGTGGTAAGTGGCCTCGCGGCTCCGCTCTTCGGCGCTGTGTTGTTGCCACGCGGCGCGCCGCGCGGCACGGCGTTCGTCGTTGCGATCCAACAGAGCCGCCACTTGCGGCGGCAAGAATTCACGATCGGTGCGTTCGGCTTCGGTGTGCATGGTGCGCGGCCGGTCGTCGTTGGCCAGGATGATCCGGAAGTAGTGCGCGGCGGCGTATTTGTTGCCGCGGCGAATCGCGTGGATTTCGGCTCCGGAGGCGACGCGAGCGTGCTCGTGGTCGGCTTCACCGGTGATCGGCTGGTAGATGAACGCGTGGTTTTCGTCTTTACCGCGGGTCATGCCGACATACGCCATGGCGCGCGATGCTTTGTCGCTCAGCACAGTAAAGCAGGCCCCGCGCGTTCTGGAGCTGCCGACGGTAATACCTTGGGCGGCGTGCAGGGTGGTGGCGTAGCCCAAGGTGATGTACTCGCGCAGGTAGTCACGTTCAAAGACAACGCGGGCCTGGTCGGTGAGCCGCTCGGCGGCGAGACGCCCCAATGCGGCATCCACGCCGACCACCCGCCACCGGTTGCCGTTGCGGACCTGGTCGATCCGGTTGCCACGCCGGTGTTGTTGGGCGGGTTCGACGGCCAGTGTCGCGTCGTTGTGGCGGCTGATGATGATGTCGCCGACGCGGACGTCTTGGTCCCGGGCAACCCGCACTGCAGGCGTGGTCGCGTCGGTGTAGGTGTCGTGCAGGCGAGTATTGATGGCGTCAGCGATTTCCCATTTGTCGCAGATGATGGCCGCGTCTTTGCTTTCGGCGCGAGCGGCGATGTAGGCGGTGGTGGCGTCGGCGGCCATCGCGATCGGGTCACCGGTGTGCAGCCGGTCGTGGTTGCGGTACCAGCCGACCGCTTTGCGCAGCCGGTTTCCATGCCCGGACCGCAGCGCCAAGGACATGTCGCGTTCTTCGGCGGTACGCATCCGCCACACTTCACCGAGGCGCTGCGACCACGGCAGGTCCTCACAGAGCTGCTCGAACATGCCGCCGCGGGCTTTGACCGGGGACAGTTGATAGGTGTCGCCGACCAGGACCATCTTGGCGCGCCCGACGACCGTGGCAGACAGCAGTTTCTTCAGCTCGGGGCTGCCCACCATGGAGGCTTCATCGACGATGATCACGGTGCGCCGGTCAATGTCGAGCTGGTTGTCCTCAATGAGTTGAAGCGTTTTGGCGACGGTCAATCCGCGGTCGCCGGCCCCGTCGCGCATCGCCTCATCGACGGCCTTGCCGGTCGGCGCGAGCACCAGTACGACTTTGTTGGCGCGGTGCGCGGCGGCGCGCAGCGCTTTCAAGGAGTGCGTTTTGCCCGCGCCAGCCGGGGCTTGCAGCGGCTGCACCAGGTACGGCGAGTGCGCGATGTTGCCGATAGCGCGAGCTTGATCGGTGGACAGATCACCAAGATCGGCGGCGCGCACATCCAGCCGCGCGCGGGCATCGGTCTCGTCGATCATGTCGAAGATGCGCTGCTCTTCGGCGATGACCGCATCCACGGTGAACAGCTCATACCCTTCGCGGTGATGCGCCTCGCGCGGCGCGCTCACCCGCACACCAACCACGTCCACGATCTGCTCGATCAGCGCGCGCGGATCACCGGGCACATCCACCGGCAGCAGCGCGCCCACCAACTCAACAAGGTCCGCACGAGTGAACGCGGGCTTGTCGATGTGCGCCACCATGCGCGCTAGGCGCGCGCGGTCGAGCAGCAGGCGCGGCGCCGCGCGCCGCGCGGCGCGCGCTTCAAGGTGCGCTGCGCGGTCCAGTTCTAGACCGCGCGCACCCGCGCGCCACTCGGCGGTGAGTTCGGCCCACGCTTTGGATTCCGGCTTGACCGGGCGCGTCGCTTTCTGCGCGGCCGCAAGTTGCTGCACGCTGGGCTCACCGTCGACGACGACCAGATTGTTGCGCGCCCATTCCCGCAACCTGGTGGAGCGCTGCGACCACGCCTTCAGGCATTTCATGGTGACCCCGGCAATCTCGGCCATCCCGGAATGCTCATCGACGGCTCTCCACTCCGCTCCGACGGCGGCATGCAGCTCGTGCCGTAATACGGCCTGATAGATGATCCCGGCAGCCTTGGCTTCGTGCAGCAGTGACTTGGAGTCGATCGACACCAGCGTCCCGTCGGCCCGGGCTTGCCGGTTCGGCACGATGACATGGGTGTGCAGATGCGGATCCCCACACCTAGAGGTTTCGTGCTGGTAAGCGATCCCCACCAAACCCGGCAACCGCTGCAGATCCTTCTTCCCGGTCACCGGGTTATGCACCCGGGTGTACCCGGCGTGCTCGTGCAAGTAGGCCATCGCCGCGTCGATGCCCTTCTGATGCGCCGTGGCCATGACCTTTTCACCGATATCGTCAGTCAGGGCGCGTAGCAGCGACACACTCTTGGGCGCAGCAAATGTCAAGTCAAAACCATGCACCGACCCCGCGGTGAACGCCCGCCCGCCCGCCCCATTCGGCGCGACCCCGTCATCGAGCCACCGAGCCGCCACCGTGGTGTCAATAAACCCACCCCGCAACGCGCCAGCATTCAATCCGGTCAGCTCACCCAGAGCCGCGACGTCCCCGGCCACCAACCAGGTCGGCACCCGGGTATCGCTTTCGGAGTAGTACTCCCCCAGTCCGCCGCCGGCAGCTCGGCGATCCATCGCCGCAGCCTGCGCCTGACTCGCGGTGTCGTTGTAGTAATTGATGCTCCACCGCGACAGCCGAGAAATCGTCAACACCGTCGACCACCTCCCGACCGTAACGGGCGAAACCAGCTGTACCGGCTGGGATCTGGGGAGCGCACAGCGCACCCCAGATCAGTATTGCACCACTTGTGCCAATGTGCCACAGGAAGTTTCGAGGCGAGCGCCTGGGATGAAGCGGGGGCTCTGCCTGGCGCTGGGCGATGCGTGAGCTGGTGGCAATCGGTTGAGTCGTGGCAGTAGGAGCATGATTTGGAAGCTGCAATGTTGTTGGCAAAGTGAGGATTAAAGATACGAGACCAGGCTTACCAGACTTCCGGTCAACGGCTATTCCACCTGGAGCAGCTAGACGAACTGGATCACTCTGTTGGACAACCGCTTTGCACTGCGACGAGCGTCGTCAGCGAGCCACGACCGAGGCGCAGCTCCAACTCGACCGGTTGAAGCAGGTGGGCCGAAAATTGTGCACAGGGGGTGTCGATAGCTGCTTAGGGTTAAGACATGCCGGCTCAATGCGGAGCGGGCGTTACAAGTTCACACGCCCCTTCAACGTCAGCGAGCCACTATGACAAACTCCCTGTCCAACGGCCGTGAGATGCTCACGGCCGAAGAAGTCCACGACGTGACGGGTGTCCCCGTCTCCACACTGCACGACTGGGCGGCCAAGCGAGAACGCGGAATGCAGGCTCCAGGCCCCCACCACATACGGTTAAGCAACAGGCATCGGCGGTGGGCGCGCAGAGATGTCGACCAATGGATCGAATCGGCCCGAATCTAACCAACCGTGTCGGACCCGCGGCATACAGTTACTTGTAATCAAACATGCTGCGGCAAAGCCACTACGCGGTAAGGCTCGTGGCATTCAATTGATGTAAGAGGCGATCGTGTCGATTCGGCGACGAGAGACCAAGGCCGGCGTCCGTTATGACGTGGACTGGCGGCTTCCAGACGGTTCAAAGCTGCCGACCACAGGCGCACAACGAATTTCGACACCAGGATAGGAGACAGTGACCATGACTACGGGGACGGCAGACGTATTGACCACGGGTGACGTGTCGCGCATGACGGGCGTTCCCGTCTCCTCGCTGTACGACTGCGCGGCGAAACGGGAGCAGGGCGTGGACTCGCCGCGTATGTTTCACTGCAAGTTGTCATCCCGGCATCGACGCTGGATGCGTGCTGTTGCTGGGGAATGGCACGCCGCGCCGAGGTTTTGAGCGATGACGATTCGCCGGCGCGAAGCGAAGTCCGGCGCCCGCTGGGATGTCGAATGGCTGCTACCGGATGGCACCAAGCGATCCAAGACATTCAAGACGCTGCGGGCTGCCAAATTGTTCGACGGTGAAGTGCGCTCGGCGCGTGAGGACGGCGAGACGGTCGATCCGCGCGGCGGCAAAACCGAGCTGCACGTTGTGTACAAGAGCTGGCTCGCGTCCCGGCCCGATCTATCTCCGAAGGTGCGCCGTGGCTACGAGGACAACTGGCGACTGCGAATCGAGCCGAAGTTCGGCAACTGGCCGATCGGGCGAATCTTGCGAGAGAACGTCCAGGAATGGGTCAACGAAATGACCACCGCGGGCCTAGGACCTCGTACTGTGCGCTGGACTCACAGCGTGCTGCGCATGACGCTGGACCACGCCATCGCCGACAAGAAGCTGCGTGGAAAAAACCCGGCCGCGAATGTGCGGTTTCCGACGATGGGAGAAACGAGCCATGTCTATCTGACTGCGGTGGAAGTGGCGAAGCTGGCCGAACTATGCGATACGGCAACGGGCGACGACTCGAGGGCCGCTAAGCAGGGCGATGTGGTGCTGATCCTGGCTTACACCGGATTGCGGTTCGGAGAATTGACAGGACTCAATGTCGAAGATGTAGACCTGCAGGCGCGGCGTATTCGCGTGCGGAGATCGATCACACAGTTGTCGGGCCGACTCCTCGAGGGGCCTCCAAAGAGCCGTGCGGGTCGTCGCAGCGTGCCTATTCCGGAACGACTGGTGCCGATCCTGAAACGCCGGATCAACGGACGCACGGCTGGGGAACCGGCGATCGTATCGCCGAAGGGCTCACGGCTCGGGCTCGAGAACTGGAAACGTGCAGTGGGCTGGCGGACCAGGATCGCCGAACTCGGGCGTCCCACAATGCGCTTGCACGACCTCCGACACACCTACGCGTCGTTAGCTCGATCGGCGGGCGCTGACATGAAACTACTGCAGGTGACGATGGGCCACGCGTCGATCGTGGTGACCGCGCACACCTATGCGGATCTCTATGATTCGGACCTAGATCGTGTAGCACATGCGCTCGACGGGCTCGGAGGATGATCGCGCCCTTGGCGGCGGATAAACCCTTGACGGCGGATAAACGGCGGATAGACCGGGCTGTTGTACGCGGCGGATCCGAAGTCGGATAAGCGAAAAGTCGATGACCTGCATCGACTGTGGTGGTCCCGGCTGGGATCGAACCAGCGACCTTCCGCGTGTGAAGCGGACGCTCTCCCACTGAGCCACGGGACCGCGCCGAGAGGCGACCGAGGAGGAAGACTAGCACGATCGGCGGGTACACCGAACACGCCACATGCGCGCGAACGAAGGGCGCGTTAGCGTAGACACGCGCGTACCAAGAAATTTGTGTGGGCCCACTTGAGTCGACTATTGTCGTGCTTCGCACCGGACGACGATCTCGTCCGTTGCGCGCGGATGTAGCGCAGTTGGTAGCGCATCACCTTGCCAAGGTGAGGGTCGCGGGTTCGAATCCCGTCATCCGCTCGAAGGTGTTTTGAGGCATCAATCCCAGCGGTGGAGTGGCCGAGTGGTGAGGCAACGGCCTGCAAAGCCGTGCACACGGGTTCGATTCCCGTCTCCACCTCCAAATTTTCAACCCAATTCAGCGCGATTAGCTCAGCGGGAGAGCGCTTCCCTGACACGGAAGAGGTCACTGGTTCAATCCCAGTATCGCGCACCAGCATAATTGCAGGTCAGAGTATGTTTTTGGACGGCTTCGGCGGCGACGCTGCCGATATGCTGCCAATCCCCGAGCCGGGCACACCACTACCCGCGTCCCGGGCCGCTGCCGGCGGTTGTCGACCCCCGCCGCCACGAGGTAGGAGTCGGCCCCGAAACCCGGCTACGCCGTCAACCCGTTGATCCCGTTTAGACCCAACAGCAGCCCGCTGGTGCCGCCGGCGCCGCCGTTGCCGCCGTCGCCGATCACTATGGCGTTGCCGCCGTTGCCGCCGTTGCCGCCGTTGCCGATCACTACGGCGTTGCCGCCGGTACCGCCGGCACCACCGGCCAGGCCTATGCCGCCCTCGCCGCCGGCGCCGCCGTTGCCCTGCAGCGGGCCGGCCCCGCCGCCGTGCCCGCCGGCGCCCCCAGTGGTGTCGCCGAATCCGCCGGTCCCGCCGGTGCCGCCGTCGCCAAGCAGGACGGCGTTGCCGCCGGTACCGCCGGCCCCCCCGGTGGAGCCCTGGCCATCGCTCTCGCCGCCGGCCCCGCCGGCACCGCCGTTGGAGAACAGCGCGCCGGCCTGGCCGCCGTGCCCGCCGACACCACCGTTGGCGAGGAGGCTGGATCCGCCGGCCCCGCCGGCCCCGCCGGCGCCGACCAGCAGGCCCGCATCGCCGCCGGCCCCGCCGGCGCCCCCGACGGCGTTGTAGCCAAATCCGCCGTCCCCGCCGGCACCGCCGAAGCCGGCGAGCAGCCCGGCGTGGCCGCCGGTCCCGCCGGCACCCGAGGTTGTCTCGCCGAATCCGCCGACCCCGCCGGCCCCGCCGCCGGCGCCGAACAGTCCGCTGAGCAGGCCGCCGGCCCCGCCGCCGCCGCCGGCCCCGCCGCTGGTCCCGCCGGTGGGATCGGCGACTCCGCCGGCACCGCCGGCCCCGCCGCCGCCCACGCCCAACAGCCCGCCGGCTCCGCCGGCCCCGCCGGCCCCACCGCTGGTATTGCCGAATCCGCCGGCCCCGCCGACCCCACCGTTGCCGGCCAGCAGCCCGCCAGTCCCGCCGGCCCCGCCGACCCCGCCGGGTCCTAGGTTGAATCCGCCCTCGCCGCCGGCACCGCCGGTGCCCATCAGCCCGGCGGCCCCGCCGGCGCCGCCGTTATCGGCTTCATTGCCGCTACCGCCGGCGCCGCCGTCGCCGAGCAGCCACCCGCCGGGCTTGCCGGCCGCCCCGCTTCCCAGGGCCCCGTTGGCGCCGTCGCCGATCAACGGGCGCCCAGTAAGCGCCTCCACGGGGCCATTCACCAAGTTGAATACCGGCTGCAGCGGTGAGGTGGCGCCGTTGGCCCCGGGGGCGCCGAAGGCGGGGCCAAACCCGCCGTTGCCGCCGTTGCCCGCGGTGCCGATCAGCGCGGCGCTGCCGCCGGCCCCGCCGGCACCGCCGGTCACAAAGGCCTCCCCACCGGCGCCGCCGGCGCCGCCGGTGCCCACCAGCAGCCCCGCGTTGCCGCCGGCCCCGCCGACCCCCCCGGTGCCCTCAGCGAATCCGCCGGCCCCGCCGACCCCGCCGTAGCCGAACAGCAGGCCCGCGTTGCCGCCGGTCCCGCCGGCTCCCCCGGTGATGATGCCGGTCCCGCCGGTCCCGCCGGCCCCGCCGCTGGTGAACGCGGTAAGCAGGCCCGCGTTACCGCCGTGCCCGCCGGCCCCCCCGACGCCCGCCGAGCCGACTCCGCCGGTCCCGCCGTCGCCGCCGGCACCGAACAGCAGGCCCGCGTTGCCGCCGGCCCCGCCGACCCCACCGGTTGTCCGGCCGAATCCGCCGGTCCCGCCGGCCCCGCCGGGGCCGGCCAGCATGCCGGCGTTACCGCCCGCTCCGCCGGCCCCGCCGGCGCCCGCGGCGCCGGCGCCAACTCCACCGGCCCCGCCGTGCCCGCCGCCGGCGCCGAACAGCCCGCTGAACAGCCCGCCGGCCCCGCCGGCCCCGCCGGCGCCCCCGTTGATGATGCCCAATCCGCCGGCCCCGCCGGCCCCCCCGGCGCCCGCCCCCAACAGCCCGCCGGCCCCGCCGTGCCCGCCGACCGCCGCCAGTCCCGCCCTCGTTAAAACCACCCGTGCCGCCGATCCCGCCGTTGCCGGCCAGCAGCCCGCCGGCCCCGCCGGCCCCACCGGCCCCGCCGGTTGCCGCGCCCAATCCGCCGGCTCCGCCGGCCCCGCCGGTGCCCCACAACCCCGCGGCCCCGCCGGCCCCACCGGTGCCGCCGGTGCCGCCGGTGCCGCCGGCGTTCGCGCCCGAGCCGCCCGCCCCGCCGTTACCCAGCAGCCAGCCACCGGGCTTGCCGGCCGCCCCAGATCCCGGAGCCCCATTAGCGCCGTTACCGATCAACGGGCGATTCGTCAACGCCACGAACGGCGCATTGATCAAAGTGGTCAAATCCTGCCCCACCGTCTGCGCCGGATTAGCCGCAAACGCCGCAACATTGGCGGCCTCCGCGCTCACATAAGACCCCGCACCCGCAGTCAACGCCCGCACAAACTGGGCATGAAACGCCGCCGCCCGCGCACTGAGCGCCTGAAAGCTTTCGGCGTGGCTCGAAAACAGCTCCGCGATCGCCGCCGACACCTCATCCTCGCCCGCCGCCAGCACCCCCGAAGTCCGGGCCGCCGCGGCCCCATTAGCCGCGCTCAGCGACGAGCCGATATTCGCCAAGTCCGACGCTGCGGCTGTCACAAACTCCGGTGCGGTGATCACAAACGACATCTGACAACCTCCAAGACGTGATGCTCCCAGTACAGCGGTGTCGTGAAAATACGCCGCCGCGCGGGATTCCAGATAGGTAGTCGACTACCCCATTTTTTCGGGCCGCCCAAGCGCCGTGGGGCCCCGACGGCAACCCTTAGAACAAGGTCGGGATCAAACGGCGCCGACCCACCATGTCGATAATCGTCCTCATCGACGCCATGCCGATCAGCCCACTCGCGGCGCAGCGGCTCCCAAACATCCCACTGCGCGACAGCGGTCCGCATCGACCCCCGACTACCGGCATGTCGGCAAACACGGCATATCCCCTATCAGCTGCCACCGACAAAGTCCCTGGGAGTGTCCGACTCGTGACGCGATTGAAGGATCCACAGTGCTCGTCCGGCGTCAAACCATGCTCAGCGCAGCGCCCCTCCCCATCCGCGCACCGCTCCCACAACCCCCCATGCATCAACATCTCCTCGGTCGGCGGACAGTCGCCCACGTCGCCCTCGGGCAACAACACACCCGGATGCGCCGCCTCCCACACCTCCCGCAAATCGCACCAATCATCAAAGGCGGCCGACCAGTCGCGCTCCGTGGCGAACACCTCGTCGAAAACCACCAGATGCTGCGGGAAACGCCCGGCGTCGAACTCCCCGCCACGGCGGCGCATCAGGCCGACCCCGTAGGCACAGCCGCCAACTTCCCGCCGGCCTGAAACCGCGTCCGCCGCGACGGCAACACAGCCCGCTCGGTCTCGACACCCATCGGCAACTTCAGGTCTTTCATCATCCGGCTCAGCACCATGCGTTGGGCCCGTAACTCGCGCAAAGCGGGATTCAGCTGATTCCCCAAAAACGACCCATCGGCCAGGCCCTCCCCATCGATGCGCACCTGCAAGGCATCCAGGGTGTCGACGGTTCTGCACGCTTCATACAGCAGCGCTTCCTCGTGTGCATCCAGCTCAAATTTTGCGAGCACCGAATCCCACAGTCGGCGCCCCGCAGCGCCCAGGCCCCGCTAGCGCTTCGCCTACTGGCACCCGAGCGACGACAGCGGCTCGGTCAATGTCACCTTCGATGCCGAGCTGGATATCGAGGACGACGGCGCCGGCGTCGCCAACGTCCATCTCACTGACCCGCGACCGCTGTTCGACGTGGCCCAAGTCGCCACGAGGGCTGCATTGCTACTCGATGAGGCGCGGCAACTGCATGCCACTGGCGCGGTATGACTAAGCACGCCTGCCCGCGGTGCGGGCTTGAATCCAACTGTTCGCGCGGCGGCTGGGTGGATCGTCACCCGGCCGCCGCGGTCACCGCTGGCCTGTTCGGTCTGGTGTGGATGTCGATGATGATCAGCGTCCACCCGATTGCCGCGCTGGTCATCATCGCGCTGACTGCTGTTGGCGCCGCCGTGTACTTTGCCCACGGCGAGCAGCGGCGGCGAGAAGCACTCGCGGCACGAGCCGATTGGGAGCACCGCGCGATGAATGGTCGGAGGTAGACTCCGTCACCCAGCATGTGGGGGGCTGGCAGGGTGCTTGCCGGGGCAGTAATCAGCGGTTGCCGCACCGACGAATACCTGGGCTTGCGCCGGGTTCAGTCGTTGCGCCCCCAGCAGTTGGTCAACCTCATCTCTCTCGGTGTATCCCGCGTTGAGGTCTTGGCACATCGCGTGCGCCATGTTCACGGTTTGAGACGCCGTACCAAGGTGGATACCCTCTGCACCCAGGTAGTTGACGAAATCCGCGTCCGTAGTGTCGGCGCGCGCAGTCGCGACGGGCATCACCATGAGCGCCATTACAGCGCCGAAGGCGCACGTGCGTACCTTCTTAATCATTTTCTCCACCAACCTTTCAAGGCTTCGTTCAAGCTCGGCCGACACGAGGGGGCCCGAAGAGTTACGTGCCGAAGGTTTCTGATAATCGAAGGCTTTCCGATGTCAGCCGTTTCTAAGCGCACTACGGCCCGAATTGCGAAATGTCACCCGCCGTTCACCTTTGGCTTGGGTTGAGTTCAATTCCAGTCGCGAAGCACGGGCCGGTCAAAGTGGCCGGCGCTGAGGCCGTCGTCGCCGCGCCACGAGCCAGCGTGTTGCGAACCAACAGAACAGCGCGAACCCGATGCCCGAGTAAACCAAGTTGACGACCACGCCTGCCGTGGGATCCAACCCGAGCCCGCGCAGCTGGCTGGCTTTCCGGGCGTCGATACCGCGGCTGAGTTCCCACATGATTCCCGCGATCGCGACAAGTTGCCCAGCGAGCCCCACGATGACGACCCGGATCACCCAGCGCGTGCGACGCAGCACCATCACCGCCAAGCCGGTCAAGCCAATCGCGACCGGGATATACGCCATTGCTTGACCTGTCTCGCAGTGTGCGACGGCAAGGACAAACGCGGTAACCGCCAGCCCAACACCGGCAAGGATGAGCCCGGCCACGCTGATCGCCAGCGGGCGATGGAACGCCAGCGGCATCATCGGACCGTACAGCTCCCGGTCCGTATTCGGGTAGACCCCTTAGCTGAAATGCAACATTCGGCGCGTGAGTTGAGCGTTTCCGCAGGCCGCAGCGGTGTTGCTGGCTGTTTGCTGGCTGGGGGTGATTGCGGCGTTTCGTCAGACCCATTTCATTGGCTTATGCCTTGAGTTTCGTTTTTCAGCGCGTTGAGGATGGCGTCGACCTGGGGTCCAGGGCGGGTGGGAAGGTCTCGATAACGCCGTTGATATCGATGGTCGCTGACCGCAGCGGCTTGAGGTGCGCAGGAACCGACGCAGGCCAGCCCGGTGCATGTCTGGATGTTGCGGGCGACGGCCAGGGCGGTGATCACGATGGTCAGGTGGGCTTCGATGGCGTCGCGGGTGCGGTGGAACATCGGTCGGGCGCGAAGGTCGGACTCTTGGACATACGAAATGAGCTGCTCGACACGCCACAGCTCGTGGTATTTGGCGATCACCTCGCCGGCGGGCATGACCGCGACGGCGCACATTGGTGACGTAGCCCTTGAGCCCGACCAGTGATTGCGCGCGAGCCAGGCTGGCCTCATCGAGAACGCGGTCCCCGGCGTGATTTTTGACGAATCGTGTTGATTTGGCGGCTTACGTTCACCGTTGATCACCGCCCGGGCACGGGCTCTCTTGGGCGTACAGCGTCTTTCTGATCGCGTCGTGCCCGTTTGGCCGAGTACGCCCAGATCGCCCGCCATGCGCTCGGCGTGATCATCGGGGTTCCAGATCGGTTCGACCCGGTGCGCGACGTCGTTGACTTTGCGTGTTGCCGCGTGCCGAGGGGTGACGGTGTCGATGATCTGCCCGTCGGTGAAAACGTCTCCGTTCCAATGGAAATGCGATGCCAGGTCGATCGGGGCCTTTCACGCTGCGTGACCCCACGATGAACCCGCATACCGGCCTCGTCCAAGGCTCGCGAGGTTGGTTGCCGACGAGCATCCCAGCATCGGCGGCGATCACCATCGGCGTCTCGCCGAGATCGTGGCGCTCGGCAAAGGCGGTGATGATCGGCACCAGTGTGGTGGTCTCGGCGGTATTGCCCTCGAAACAGCCGACCTCCAAAGGGAATCCGCTCCGATCGACCAGCAGGCCGACCACAATCTGAGGATCGACGCGTCGCTCTTTGGAGTAGCCGACCTTGCGCAGGTCGTCTTCGTTCTCGGCCTCGAAATACAGTGTCGTCACGTCATAAAGCAGAAGGCTCACACCCGCCCGCGGTCAGCGGCGTGGGTGAAGCACTTCGCGGCGATCTCATCGCGGTAGCCACCGGCACACGCACGGCGCAGGGTCCGTTTGGCGTCGACAACGACGCTGAGGTGCGGCCCAGCTCAGCCAGCGACCCGATCGACGTCGAGCAGACTGGTCGGCTCCACCACCCGGGCGATCACCAAGTCCCGGAACACCTCATCGCCGGCGCGACATCAAAACCAGGCAGCATACACCGCGCCCAGCGCGTCGTAGAGCAGCCCGCTGCAGGACCGAGGACCCGGGCGCGCCACCAGCGCCGCGCGAGCTCACCAGCGGTCAGGAACAGGTGCGCCAGGCGCACCATCTCGACCTGACCATGGGGACCCCAGACCAGCTCGCCCTGGCATCACAGCCAGCAGCCGCCAGCTGCTCGACCAACAGACCCAACAGCGTCACACGCGCCGAACCGAAGACGAACGACGACGCCGCCATCGACGATCGCGATCTGCACCGCTGCGCCCGAGCCGCGCACCCGCCACCAGACCACCCAGCCTACCACACAAAAGCTAGTACTAACAACCATCACCACAGTTCACGCACTACGACCTTCAGAAATCGCCCAAAATAACCAAGTCGGTGCTGGCTGTTTGCTGGCTGGGGGTGATTGCGGCGTTTCGTCAGAAGGCCCGGGACGGAGAGTGTCCCGACCGCCGAACACAGCGCGAATCGATGAGCTACTGGACGAGCGTTGGGAGTTGCGTGCGAGGTGGCCGATTCAATGGTCTTTAGATCTTTTGGAGTTCCGAAAGGACCGATTCCATGGTCTTTTGATTTTGTGCAAGTTGCATCACCAAGCTTGAAATGGCGTTGAACGCCGCATCGTGTATCGACTTCAGCTCTGCTTCTCTCGCTAGCTCCTCATCGGTCAGGACCCTCATGTCCCCTTGGGCTAGTTTCGCAATGGCCTCGCTAATAAGCCGATTTTGCAGCGAGATGTTTGTGATGTCTTGCGAGATGGTGGCTTCTTTCTGCGAGATGTCGGCTTCGAGGGTCTTCAGTGGTTTGGCATTCGCGGCCTCGGTGCTGGCGTACGTCCCTGCGCCCGCATTCATGAGTTGGACGAACTGCTGGTGAAACGCGGCTGCCTGGGCACTGAGTGCCTGATAGGCGCGCGCCTGCGCACCGAACAGTGTCGCAACGCCTTCCGATATCTCATCGCCGCCTGCGGCAACGATCGCCGTGGTGGGGGTTACGGCTGCGGCATGAGCCGCGTCAAGGTTCGCGCCGATACTCGCTAAATCCGAAGCCGCCGCTGTCACAAACGCTGGTGTGGTGTTCAGAAACGACATGCGACACCTCATCTACGGCCCGGGGGGTGGGGCTTTAGGGTACGGGGTCGACGCGCTACGCGGCGAACTTAATCCCGGCGACAGCCACGATCTCTAGGTACCGGGCGGTCATGGCAGCAATCGTCCTGGCTCCTCCTGCGACCTCGTGGCTGGCTTCCCGGCCCTTTCAAGGTTCAGATCCTCGATTAACCACGCTTGGTGCCCGAACTCATTACCGAACCAAAGGCCCGAGGGGGGAGTAAGAGAGAACACTCGATACTGGCCGTATGACTCCCAAAGAAACACAGTGACTTCGCCTAACTGCCAGGCGTCGTCGTCCCCGCCGGTCCCATAGGCTTGCTTTCGCAGATAGACGGTGGAAATACTGTCCAAGCTCATCTCGGTGAGGAGTCCGGGGTCGTTTGCCTCACCCGGTAAGGACCGATCCGACCGGGTACGCCAATAAATGTCTTGTTGCGTGAAGAGATTTAGCGCATCAAAAAATTCCCCCTCATCATCCTGTGTATCAAGTCCAGGATCAATTCCAAGTACGAACAAAGGTGCGCCGCCCTGCCCGAAGCCGGGGGGGAGCGCCTTGGAACTCAACGGGAACTCCCGTCCTCCGCGATTTCCCCACACCCCCAGATAGATCTGGTCGTCGGTGCCAGCATTGTCTGAATCGCCCGTAGCCAAGTTGACGAATATCCCCAAGATTGCCATGCAGATCCTCTCCGTTGCGTCGCCGCTCTGAAAATCCAGCATCCCTGCCCGCAGGGCCGGTTCGCATGCGTAGTCGACTACTCGAATCGCAATGGGGACTGACGCGCCGAGGTCATCCCGGTTTCTTGCGCGGCGCTGCGGGTTTGGCTTCGGCCCATCCTTGTCGGACCCAGCCTCGCCCGATTCTGCAGCGTGAGCTCGTCCCGCGAGATGGCGGCTTCGATGTTCCTCAGTGGTGAGACATTCGCGGCCTCGGTACTGGCGTACGAGCCCGCACCCGCATTCATGAGTTGGACGAACTGCTGGTGAAACGCTGCTGCCTGGGCGCGGATAGACGCACTGCTGGACGAGCCTTCTGCGAGGGTCAATTCCCCGACTTGAAGTAACGGATCGTCCCCGACATGTGTCAGTGGGGACTTTTTTCATGGCCACGGACAAGGCCGACACCGACAAGCGCGGTAACGTAACGCGCAAGCCGGTACAGGTACCGTGCCTCTTCAAGTTGGGGTCTGCTGCACGATCAGGTGACAGTTTTGGTCACGCGGCCTGATTGGCCGGTGTGGTCATGATTGCTTCGAATTCGATCGGGGTCAACCGCTTGAGAGCGGCTTGGCGGCGGCGACGATGGTAGGTCCGTTCGATCCAGGTGACGATCGCGATCCGCAACTCTTCGCGCGTGTCCCAGCGACGCCGGTCCAGGACGTTCTTCTGTAGCAGGCTAAAGAAGCTCTCCATGGCCGCGTTATCGCCTGCCGCCCCGACACGACCCATCGAGCCGACCATGTCGTAGCGCCCCAAAGCGTGCACGAACTTTCGGCTACGAAATTGCGACCCCGCGGTCGGTGTGCAGAATGCAGCCGGCCACCTCGCCGCGGCGTGCCACGGCGTTGCTCAGTGCGGTGGTCGCCAGTCGTGATTTCATTCGCGAGTCGATGCAGTAGCCGACGATGCGGTTGGAGAACGTGTCCTTGATCGCACATAGGTAGAGCTTGCCCTCACGCGTCGGATGCTCGGTAATGTCGGCCAGCCACAACTGATTTGGTTCCTCGGCGGTGAAATCCCGCTTGACCAGATCGTCATGCACCGGCGGTCCGACTTTGCCGTTCTTGCCGCGTTTCTTGCCGAACACACTCCACCAGCCGTTGTCCGTGCAGATCCGCCACGCGGTCCGCTCAGCCATCGGCTCACCGGCGATGCGCGCCTCCTCGGCCGGGTACCGATACCCGAACTCCGGGTCATCGGTATGGGCGTCGAACAGCGCGTTGGCCCGATACGCCTCGACGCGTTCGGCGTCGGCGACCGGTGCGGCCCGCCACCGGTAATACGGCTGGCGGGCGAGCTTGAGTACCCGGCACGTCACCGCCACGGGGATCCCGTGGGCAGCGAGCTCGTTCACGAGCGGGTAGAGCCTTTTCCCGGCAGATTGGCCTGCGACAGATACGCCGCCGCCCGACGCAGCACCTCGTTCTCCTGCTCCAACAACTTGATCCGCCGACGCGCACCGCGAAGCTCCGCCGACTCGCTGCTGCTCCTACCGGGCTTGGCGCCGTCATCGATATCGGCTTGGCGCAGCCACTTCGCAAGCGTCATCGGGTGGACCCCGAAATCGCCGGCGATCTGCTCGATCGTCACTCCATCATCACGGTTACGCGCCACCCGGACAACGTCGTCACGGAACTCGCGGGGATAAGGCCTAGGCACAATGACATCCTTCCAGCCCACCCCAACAGGGCAAGCCAAATCAGATGTCACCTATTCGTGCAGCAGACCCTCGAGCTGCTCCTTCCAGTGAAGTTGGTTTGCGCACGATGCGCTCAAGGAACGCTCAAGGAACATCGCCTGTGGTCCAGTCACACTTGCATAATTGCTTCTCCTTTGCAGCTATTCGTAAGCACAGCAACCACCACGACTACTCGGTCCAATGAGGCGAGTGCAGTGTCTGTGTTGCGGGTGCCTCAGGGAGTCACACGTCGCACGGCACGAGGACCGTACCGGGTGTTCTGGTCGGCGTGGCGGAACTCAACGTTCCCGATGACCGTCACACTCCCTGTCTCGTAATCCCGTCAACCTCTTGGGCGCGATACCACCGGTCGATGAAACAGGTTTTCAAGACAGCCGGAGGTGAGGCAGCGCTCGGCGAGTATTCGGCAGGCGACGAAGTCGACTGTCGCGGCTAGATGTACAGCCGACAGCGGTCAACGAGAATCTCGGCCAGCCGTTCCGGTTCGCTGACCATAACCATGTGACAGGTGTCGACCTCGATGAGCGTCTGTACACCACCGAGGGACTCAATATATTTGCGCTGTAACTTCGGGGCGAGAGCACGATCGCGCTTGGTCAGAATCCAGGTGCGCGGGATGTCGTCGGGCATTCCCCGTCGAGACACCTTTTCTGTGAGGATGCGCAGCGACTCTGCATAGAGCTTGCCGGTCATGAATCGGCGGCGATACAAAGGAACGCCATTCATGAATATGAATCGCGCATACGACTTCGGCGTTGGCGTCGGCACGTTTTTCTTTGCCCTGCGCCGAGCGATCGTCGCAATTTGCCACGGTGAGTCGTCCACGATCGACGTGCCTTCCGGCGGCAGAAACGCAGCGGCGAAGACCATTTCGCGCACCCGCGCCGCTCCCAGCTTGGCAGCCACTCCTGGTAGCGGGATGCCTCCCATCGAGTGACCAACGATGACGATGTCCTCCAACCCGGCACTCTCGATGTCGCCGACGAGCGAGTCGACATAGTCGGCGATGGTCATCTCCCTCAGGTCTCCGGGCTTGTTCCGCCGTCCCGGCATGTCGAGGGCAAGCACGGTTAACTCCGGTGCCAACCGGTGGATCTCATCGACGGTGAGTTCCCAAGAATCGGCGGCGAGCCCGCCCCCGTGCACAAGGACCAAAGCGGGCAACGCCATGGCAAGGCCTCCTTCGACGCCGTGCGCGCCAAACCGAATAATAAAGCCAGACACCCCTGCAGAGTCCAAGCGTTCGCGAAGAATACGACACCGAGTTTCAGGACCCTCGTATGCCGTCTATTCCGAGACCGCGTTCAGTTCTGCTCGGGCCTCGTCGATTTGGTCGAATGCGTAAGTCACCATGGCGGCGGCGGTCATCGCCTTGCCGCTGCGGGCGAGCGACTCGTAGGTTTGGTCGCCAAGGACGCCGCGCAGACGGGTGATCGCGCCATTGAGTTCGGGGATGAACGACATGTTGAAGGCGCTGCGGGCTGAACCGGCGATAGTGGCCGCCGATTCGTAGCGTCCGAGCCGGTCTAGAACGACCGCGAGGATCGCCAGGCTGCCGTGCATTTGTACGGTAATTCCCGAGTCATGGTAGTTACGTATCGCCACAGTCACGTAATCGAGCGCGGCCGAAGGGTCGCCGTGTGTCGCCTCGATACGGGCGAGGGTGGCCGCCATGTTGGTTTCGTAGCTGCGTTGACCGTTGTCTTGGGCGATAATCACGCCGCGCCGCAGGGCCGCCAGTGCGCGGACGGGGTCGGCCTCCCGAAAGACGTAGCCGCGTAGACCGGCCTATCGCCGGGGTGTAGCCCAAGTGTCAAAAGCGTCGCAAGGCCCGCAGCCAAGTGGTAATGACTACGGCGGTCAAAAGTGACGTAACGGGGGGTGCGCACACATTCCTGACCTGCGGCGTCATCCTCACATGTCCCCAAATGCCCTATGGCGCAGCTGTAGTCAAGTGTCACCCGAGGGATCAATTTCTTCGTACTTAGCGCGAGGTGTTTTGACCTTTCCATGTCACCGTTCTCGGTGGCAGCATCTACGTCGTGCCTAACGAACTCGACCGCCCGAACCCGGTTGGCCTAAGCCATCTTGGACTTTCGGTCTCAAATCTTGAGCGGAGTATCGGTTTCTACTGCGACGTGCTTGGAGCAACGCTGGCGCGCACACCTTACGACGGCGACAGTCCGGCGTTTTCCGGTCGTATGGCCGTCGTGATAATCGGTTCCCTTATTCTGGATCTCTTTGAGCACAGTGGCCACGGAGGAGGCCAGTTCGACCCAATCAGCACCGGTTTAGACCATCTCGCGCTTGTTGCGCAGTCATCTGAGGATCTTCAGCGATGGGTGCGTTGGCTCGACCTTCAGAACGTCCAACACTCGGAGGTTCGGGACGCGCAGGGCGTCGGCTCGATGTTCGACTTCGCCGATCGCGACGGCATCCAATGGGAATTCCTGTCTCTCGATCCGGAAAAGCTCCAGCAACTGGCAGAGCTAGCATCTACCGAGTCACAGTAAGCCGGGTTTTCGGTGGTCGATCGCAGGTGAACCGAGCGGGGAAGAAAAGTCATACGTCACGGAACGAATCCAGTGCGACACCCTGCCGTCGCGAGCTGACCCACCCACAAGCCCGCGCAGCGTGTTCCGAAGCTGCTTGTTTGCGAATTGGCTAAACACACATTTAGTCCTAGCTTGGCTGTTGCATGACGTCGACACTCGACCCGCTGCTCGGCTTACACTTCCGCAATGTTCTCGGAGACGCGCTATGCGATGAACGGGAACTTGCGGGTCGCGTATCGCGCCTCCGCTGAGGGTGAGCGAGACATAGTGTTCGTCCCGAATTGGTTCACTTGCTGCGAGCACTTTCCAGAGCTGCCATCCATTCAAGGGTGGGTTGAGGCTATGACATCACTCGGTAGGCTGATTTTCTTCGACCAGCCAGGCACCGGGGCGTCGGATCCTGTCACGCCGGACGCGATGCCGACTTTGGAGCAATGGGCCGACAGCATAACCGCGGTGCTCGACGATCTTGGGAGTACCGACGCAGTTCTGATATCGCTCGTCGACGGCGCGTTGGCACCCGCAGCGCTGTTCGCGGCAACACATCCGTCCCGCACCACCGCGTTAGTAGTTCTCGAATGCTATGCGGATCCGTTCATTGAACGCCCTGGCGGACCCACCAACGAGGAGGCCATCGCTGCGCTGGTCGCAATGTGGGGGACCGGTGAATGGCAGCATCTGGCTAATCCGGACATGCCGTGGAACGAGCAGATCCGGGCAACCTGGGCGCGGCACGAACGCCTGGCGGCAAGCCCCGCGACGGTCGCGTTCTTGATGCCCCTCGTGTCCGAAATAGATGTACGGACGGTGCTTCCCGCAATTCGCGTGCCCACCCTGGTCGTCCACCACGCCGACGACCCGATAATCCTGCCCGCGATGGGCAAGTACGTCGCCGATCACCTACCGGACGCGAAGTACGTTGAGCTGCCGGGCCGCAACATGTATCACTTCGTCGAACCCGACTGGCGCGCGTCGTTCCAGGAGATCGCCGAGTTTCTCACCGGCGAGCAGGCTGACGTGGCCGATGATCGGGTTCTCGCGACCGTGTTGTTTACCGACATCGTGGACTCGACGCGGCGGGCTGCGGAGATGGGTGACCGCGACTGGCATGCGTTGCTTGATGCTCATGACGTGATAGTCCGGGCACAGCTCAATCGCTTCAAAGGCCGCGAGGTGAGCACCTCGGGCGACGGTTTCCTGGCGATGTTCGACGGGCCTCAGCGAGCGATCCGCTGCGCGATGGCAATTCGTGACACGGTGAAGGCGCTCGGCATCCAGGTGCGTGCCGGGTTGCACACCGGCGAGTGCGAAGTCCGAGGTGATGACATCGGCGGCATCGCCGTGCACATCGGTGCGCGCGTGAGCGCACTGGCGGGACCGAACGACGTCCTGGTTTCGAGCACGCTGCGCGACCTCGTAATCGGGTCAGGCCTCGAATTCGACGACCGTGGCGCTCACGAACTCAAAGGCGTGCCCGGCGACTGGCATCTCTTCGCCGTCGTGCGCTGACACACTCACGTCCCCGACCTCGGGAAGCGTTGCCGCCTAGCATCTTGTCGTCATCGCGAAGCAAACCTTTCTCGCCGCCAGCGACGTGGACCTTCGAGAAATGCACGATCGGAGACTTGGTGTCGGTGCGGCCAAATAGAGGTCAGATAGCGGATCCGACAGTTTCACGAAACATGGCAGTCCTTTCGTGCTCCTTCGCCGATCGATCGCCGGGGGTTGCTCGCGTTCCAGGGTGACAAGTCCTCAGTAGAGGTTTGCGCAACGTTCGAGAAGTTTGATCGACGGTGGTTGGTAGAAGGAGAGCACAACGTGGTCGCATCCGAGGTTTTCGATTTGGGGAAGGCAAGCTAGCTGCTCGTCGATCTGACGCTCTTCGGCCGGGTGTAGAAATAGCTGCAAGGATCGTCGGATCTCTGTGGGGTCCCGTAGGACCTCATCGCATGCCTCATCGAGGCGGGCGTTTATTTTGGCCCACTCGTCGGGTGAGCCTGTGCAGTTCCACTCGTTGGCGTGGCGGGCAATGACGCGAAGCATCTTCGGTTGGCTACCGCCGATCACGATTGGCGGATGTGGTCGCTGGACCGCCTTGGGCTCGCAACGTGCGTCATCGAGTGTGAAGAAACGACCGGCGAAGCTCACGGACTCTTCGGTCCACAGCCTGCGAATCACGGTGAGCGCCTCGTCGAGCATGGCGGCAACGACGGTGACTACTCGTGCAGTGAACACCCCCACGCCAGTGGGACGTGTCGCTCCCATGGCGGCGTCTCACAGTACTTGTAAAGATAGGCGATCTATTGCACAAAGTCGGGACCCAATGGCAATGGGATGCGGTGCAGGGTCTCGTTCGAAGAATGTATGACTAATACACCTTTAGCCGCTTCTCACAATCGGAGGACTAGCCAAGCCGAGACGCGAACTCGGTCGACGGGTCATTGCCGCTGCCAACCACCTTGCGGTAATAGGCAGTCAAGTTCGTCGGCTACTTCCTGTTCGGTGCGACCGAGTCCCGAAAGGTGCTGGGTTAGCGACCGGATCGCGCTGTCGTACCAGTCCCGGTGACAGGCCAGGTCGGTCGACGCGAGTCGGGTGTAGATCGAGACAGCTTCTCGCTCGGCAGAAACGGCGCTCGCGAGTTCGCCTAGCTCTGCATGCCGGCGACCTTGAAGAACCAACGACCGCGCGACGTCGGGCACAAACTCGGGCCGATGTGCAGCCAGTGACCGGTACATATCGAGGACTTCGGTGGCCGGGAACATTGCCTCCTCATACCGGCCCAGGTGGGCCAGAAAGTAGGACTGGTTGCGCAGCGCTGTGGCCAGTTGGGCAGTGAACGCGTCAGGGCGGGCGGCAGAAAACGACCACGCCAACCACCGGTCTGTGGCGACGGCCTCAGTGCTGGTGCCCAGTGCCTCCTCCCACCGGCCCACCTCTGACAGCCGGACCGACTGGTTGTTCAGCTCCAGGGCCAGGTCGTCGGTGAACTCGTCGGGGCGGGCGGCCGCCAACCACCGATAGGTGGCGACGGCCTCGGTGCTCGCAGCCAGTGCCTCGTGGCCCGAACCTAACTTGGCGAGGTTGGCGGAGTGGCTGTTCAGTGCTCCGGCCAGGTTGGCAGTGAACGCGTGGGGGCGGGCGGCAGAAAACCACCACGCCAACCACCGATAGGTGGCGACGGCCTCGGTGCTGGCGGCCAGTGCCTCCTCCCGCCGGCCCATCTCTGCCAGCTGTCTTGACTGCGTGGCCAGCGCACCGGCCAGAATGGGGAGGAACGCGTCTGCGGGTGGGGGGCGTCCACCGAATATAGGCCCGATCCCTAGCAACGCAGCCCACCAGGGACGCCACCCATACCGCTTGTTCTGCAATGCCCGAAGCGTGGCGACGGCCGCTTGGATGTAGCCCAGCGCATGCTCCTGATTGCCCAAGGCCGCCACCATGCGCGACATGTTCTGCATCGACACGGCCAGAAGGGTCCTATACGAAGAGCGGAAGCTCACCAGCCCTCCGCAGATGTGGGTGGCTTCAACGTAGGCGGCCAGCGCCTCCTCAAGCCGGCCCAGATCGCCCAGCCAGTTGGCCAGCTCGAGCAGCGAAATGGCCAGCGTGGCGGACCGGTCCGGTCGCAACTGAACGCGCCACCACGGGACCTTATTCGCGGCGGTGCCGCCGACGCGTCCGCGTAGATAGGCAACCCGGCGCCATGTCCACTCTGCGGCCATGTCGGCCAACGACAGACTCGATGGCGGCAACGCGTCGATGAGTTGAGCGAGAACCGCCTGGTCGGCCTTCTCGGTGGCGGCGCGAAGCGCCGCGAGGATCCGTCCGGGGTATGCGGTTTCGGTGATCACCTGCAGGGCGACCGGACCTAGGCGGACAAGATCGCCGGCGAGTGAATCTCGGACCTGCGTCAACAGTGCCACCGCCGCGGGCTCGGTCAGGGCGGGATTGCCCAGGGCGCGGGCCAGGATAGTAAGGGCCCGGTGATGCCGAGTTGCCGATGTAGTCGGCCGGGACGGGGCCGACAGCCGATTGCGCAGCCATTCGATCGCTTTCCGAGCAGCGGAGGAGGTGTCTGCCGCAGGCACCGATTTACCCGCGCTGAAGCCGGCGTCGGTGGGGGCGAGCAACGCGCTGAGCAGGCCGGGCACCTCGGGCAGCGTTGTGGCGATCAGGTATTCGCCGAGTCGGTCGGGTTGCAGGCTGCCCCACCGTTGTCCGGGGTCGGGCGGATACAGGCCCTCCAGCCAGCGGTCTAGGCGGTGCAGCTGGTCCTGGGTGAGATCACTTGTGCCGGGAACTGCGCTGGCGAGCGCGCTGGTGGCATCCTCGAACAAGCCGGCCCCGCGCAGTGTGGCGGTGGCGACCAGGTAGCGCAAAATCGGCGCGGCCAGCTCGAGGCCCGCGTTGTGTGCGGTGGTTTTCCAGTAGCGTTCCTCGTGGCGCAGCAGCGTGTCCTCGGCCTGGGCGCCGCTCGCGGCCGCGGATGCAGCGAGGGGGTGGCGGGTTTCCAGTAGCGCGGTGAGGGCGGCGAGTTGCAGCGTCAGCGGTGTGCCGTACCGGTCGTGACCGAGATCTGGGGGTGGTCGTACGAAGAGTGGCGCTCGTCTCGCATCTCCGGGCGCGCTGTCCTCGAGGCGCTGGTCGAAGGCCGCCACGGCAGCGGCGAACTGGGCGGCACGATCCTGCACCTGGTCCAGCGTTCCCAGCGCAATCACTTCCCCGGGCTCGCCGTCGAGGTCGCGCGCCAGCGCGGTCCACCAGTCCCCGGTGGCCCGGGCCAACAGCAGCACCCGCACTGGGTGACCGGTGTCGGCGTCCCACAGCAGCGGCAGCAGGCGCCGCAGCTGGTCCGAGCGGGTCTCGGCGTAATCGACCAGAATTAGCAGCGGCGCATCGGTATCGGCCAGCACCGCCAGGTCCCGCTCGTCCGCGTCCGCGTTGAGGAACCCACACACCCAGCGTGAACCATCATCGGTGGACGGCGGCAGCCCCAGCAGGTGCTGGGCCAGGTGGTTGGCCGTGCGGGTCTTGCCTTGCCCGCCAGGCCCGGTCAGCATCCGCACACCGACCTCAATCTCGGTGTCTTGGCACCAGGTGATCAGCGCGGCGGTCAGTTCGGTGCGGCCATGGAACGGCACCACACCCATCTCCGGACGCAACAGCATGGCCGGCGAGCGTGACGGATCGTTGCCACGCCTGGGGGCGCGCAGGTGCGGTGGGGTAAGGATCCCGTCGAGCTCAACGGATTCCAGCTGCGCCGGCCCACTCAAACCCGCACCGGCGGCGCGGACCAGGTCAGTGAACTCCGCATCGCTAGCCAGCCGGTAAACCGGTACCGCGGAGAGCCGATCCCCTGAATAGCCGCCCCGCTCATCGACGATGACCACCGCGACCAGCAGGCCGTTGGCGAATACCCCGGCCCCGCTAAACCCGGCCCAGAGGGACGGCTCGTGGTGCAGCTGTTTTGGCACCGCGCTGGTCACCTTCAGGTCGTAACGGCCAGCCACGTGCCGGCTGCCCGGATTGATCTGCGCGCTGACCTGATCCGAATCGCGGACTCCATCCGGATCGACCAAGGCCCGTGGAAATCCGGTCGCCTCACACGCCACCCCCGGCTGCCGACCGGTCAGCCGAGCCCACCGCACCGGCGCCAGCCGCGGCGGCGCCCAGGAGGGCTCGGTGATTTGGACCAAGGCGGCATCCAGCTGCCCCGACTTATCGGCCGCGGCGTATGACGTCGGCCAAATCACCCGCGCCGCAACCTGAGGGGCGTTGATGCCGCCGACTTCTAGCTGATCGGCGGGGTGACCGTCGTCATCAAACACCACATGCGCGGCGGTCAAGACCAGCGACGGCCCCACCAGGCTGCCCGATCCCACCGACCGCCCACCCGGCATGTCGGCCCTGAGCAGCATCACCCGATCCGGAGAAACGCCCACCATGGCGACCCAGCTCCCGCCCCAGCGTTAGTCGTGTTCAATATCCCGCAACGGGCTTCCGCCGCCCGCCGAAGCCGACTCGCGGTCGCGGATGCGTGCTGGCTCCTGCCCGTCGGGCGCACGGGGAATCAACTGCATCGTCACCTTCTGCGTGGATTCATTCGCCAAGTTTCCCGACACCCCGGCTTCGACCACCCAAAACTTCACCCCCGCCTTGCCCGCACCTTCCCGGCGCGTGGTCACGGTGAACTCCAAGGTGATCGGTCCCACGTCGATCGGCAACGCCGGATCCGCACCGGCTTGAGCAATCCGGATCTGATCCCGCAGCGCATCAACGAACTCCGCGAGTTGCACCCCGGCCACCTCGTCCATCACGCCCCTCCACCACCACGCTGCCGGCTGACCACCGCGCTGCGACGCTTCGTATAACCGCGATGCTGATAGTAAGCCGAAGGCAACGCGTTCATACCTAACAATGTTGCATTCGCTGGCGGCCGAACACATGAGTAGGGGACTACCTGTGTTTCCGGTCGGTTGCGTGGAGTGCGGGGCCAGAATCCGAGACTCGAAACTCGGCGGGTCAACCCAGATGCAGTGAGTTCTAGGCTTGACGGCTACGCGATCTTGAGACCATCGACGCCCGAGCTTCGGTTGGTGGCCGCGTCGCCCGTGTGGCTTGGGAGCGGGGCGGGCCGTTGCCGTCGGCAGACGTGGCGACATGCACGATGCTGACGTGCTGTTGCTCACTACCCTCGAGCGCGTCGACCCGAATCCCGTAGGGCGTGGAAGAACTGCCGGTTTCGTCTCTCATCACCTAACGCTCTGGTCATCCGATTACCAAGTCAAAGGGAAGACCGATGGCGTACACGCTGCACTTACCCCACGCGACTCCCCCAGTTGACCCATCATTGCCCGGCGGCAATAGCAGGAAGCGCCGGCCGGCAGTTGCCCCTCGTACCGGGAGCGGTGCCGTGTGTACGGTTCGTCAGTGGCTGACTCGGACTCAAAATTGGCCTTGGCCGCCTTCGTGGTCTCGCTCTGCAGCGCCGCTGCGACCATTCTCGCCGCAATCTGGCAGCTCACTCTTTACCGTCTTCAGGGCGCCCGGCTGAAGGTGCAGCTCGTCTTCTGCTATCGAACCGACTTCGGCTTGACTATGAGCGCCGCAGGCACGCCACGCAAGAAGATCAATTTCGAAAAGTGGCGCAAGGAACACAACATCGACCTGGGCATTGAATACGCAAAGGTGCGAGTCACCAACATTGGCCGCACACCCGTTTCGGTCGAGAACATTTCATTCGACCTCGGTCACGACCGATGGTTCCGGCGATGGCGACACACGGTCGTCCCAATGCAGTTTATCGATCCCAACGACAAGCCCCCAAAAGAGCTAGATCTATCGCCGCAGCGACTCGATCCCGGTGTTGCAGGTTAATGGCCGTTTTTAGGCCCTAAGACCGAATGGCGTGAACTCCCCGTGAACTCCCGTTATGGCCCTATCCCGGTAGGGGCGCGGCGGCCGCGTACAAGCGGTTGGCCGCGCCACTAGACGGGTGGGCAGCCGAAGCGGACAATCCTGGTTTATGAGCCGACTCACCATCGGATTAGCAACCACTCTGCTGGTGGCTGGCGGTTACGGGTGGGCCGGTTCGAACCTGGCCGCAGGCACCGCCCACGCCGCCTGCAACAGTCCGGGGTCCGACTCGCGGGCCTGCCCAGCACGCGGACCAAATCAATGGTGCCCAGGGCAATCCATGGACCCAGCCCGTGGGGGACCGGGGACGACCGTGGTTTGGGACATGAAAGCCTGCCACACCTGGTATTTTGTCGGCTACGGGCAGGGCAATGTCGCGAACAACTATGGCGCCCCGCCGGGCGTTCCCAATGTTTGGGACGGGGACAATCCCCCAGCCCCGCCTCCTCCCCAGTGTGGTGTCCCTGGGACGCTCCCGTGCTCGGTGTTTCCCTGAGAGTTGACCTGTACGTGTTGATGCGCGACAGGCGGTAACCACATCCCCGGCGCCCAGGCAGCGAGGTCGGCCTTCGCCAGAGGCGAGGGAATGACGCTCGCCGAGGTCGAGGCGACACTGGCGACACTCACCTACTAGGCGAGCAGCAGCCAACCCGTTGCGCCGGGCAGGGCACCCCGTTCGGAACGATTGCGGGCGGGGTGCGCTGGTACCGATCACAGCATGAACGACCGAAGGGGAAGACACCCAATGCGCGGCAGCTTCGGCAACCTGGTGCCATGCACCACCGGCGGATGGATGATCCTGCCACCGAGGCATTGCCCGAACGGCCACCGGCTCGGCCCCGGTGCCGTCCTGGTGGGTCATCAGCCGTGCGCCGGTAGCTGCCACGGTGGGCACACCACCTGGCAATGCCTGGCGTGTGACGCCATCAAGTATTCGCCAGGTGTGGGTGCCGGGCGCCGACTGCTGGACGGTGCGGCGTTTGGGCTGGCCGAGCAAAAATGCGAACACACCCGGCACAGGCGGCGTGCGGAGCGGGAAAGCTTCACATCCTGACCTCGGGCTGAGCGAGGTTTCCGACCTGCGCCGCCGAAAGATGGCCTGCTTGGTACAGCCAGGTCAGCGTATCGCGGTAGGTGTCGGCAACGGCCCGGAACTGGACGCCGAGTTCGCGAGTGGTGCGTTCGGCGGTGGCGCCGGGCAGCGCGTCATGTATTCCATGCTGTCGCGCGTCAAACACGGCCCACGCTTACTACCCAATGAGACCAGGCTGCCCGTCCAGGCCAAGCAACAGCCCACCCGAGCCACCGACTCCGGGGTTAACCGCCCCCCCGGAGTTGCCACCGTTGCCTCCGTTGCCGATCAGTTGGGCGTTGCCGCCTGTGCCGCCGCCGCCGGCGGTGGCACCTAGCGCACCATCGCCACCCGCACCGCCATTGCCGATCAGTCCAGCCTTGCCGCCGGCGCCGCCGGTGCCGCCTACAACGGTCAGGGAAGCCCCTCCACCGCCACCGATTCCGCCGTTACCGGAGAGGAAGCCGGCGGCGCCCCCGGCGCCGCCGGCGCCACCTGGGCCGGCGCCTGTACCCCCTTCACCACCGGCACCGCCGTCGCCGCCGAGCATGCCGCCACCGCCGCCGACACCCCCCGCACCGCCGGCGCCCACGGGGTCGGCAGCGGCGCCGCCGGCGCCGCCGGTGCCGCCGGACGCGAACAGACCGCCATTTCCGCCGCTACCACCGCCGCCGCCGGCACCGCCCAGGGCGCCGGCGGCGCCGCCGGCGCCGCCGGCGCCGCCGGACGCGAACAGACCGCCATTTCCACCGGCACCCCCGAAGCCAGCAGCACCGGCGACGGCGCCGCCGCCGGCGCCACCGACCCCGCCGGCGGAGAACCATCCGCCTGCCCCGCCGCTACCACCGTTCCCACCACTGTCGCCGAAGCCGCCAGCGCCCCCGGCGCCGCCCCTTGCGAACAGTCCACCAGCACCACCGTTGCCGCCGGCCCCGCCGTCATTGAAGGGGGCGCCCGCTCCGCCCGTGCCTCCGGCGCCACCCAGCAGTCCGCCAGCCCCGCCGTTACCGCCGTGTCCCCCCGTCGGCGCGCCTAGGCCGCCCGTTCCGCCGGCCCCGCCAGTGCCCCCGAAGAATCCGCCGGCACCGCCGTTACCGCCGTTTTGGTCGTTGCCCCCCGACCCGCCGTTCCCGCCGTTACCCAAGAGCCACCCGGCGTTGCCGCCGTCTGCCCCGCTAGAGGGCGCCCCGTTGGCGCCGTTGCCGATCAGGGGGCGACCCGTCAGTAACTGGCTCGGTGCATTGATCGCACCCAGCAAATCTCGCTCAATGGTTTGAAGAGGCGAGGAGTTGGCGGCCTCGGTCAGGGCGTATTGAGACGCGCCGCCGTTCATGAGTTGCACAAACTGCTGATGGAACGATGCAGCCTGGGCACTGACTGCCTGAAAGCCCTGACCGTGAGCGGCGAACAGCGACGCCACCGCTGCCGACACCTCATCCGCGCCGGCGGCCAGCACCCCGGTAGTGGGTGCCGTCGCCGCCGCATTTGCGGCGTTCAGCGTAGAACCGATATTCGCCAAGTCTGAAGCCGCGGCTGTCACAAACTCCGGTGCGGCGATCACAAAGGACATCTGACAACCTCCAAGACGTGATGCTCCGAGTACAGCCGTTGCGCTGAAGGTACGCTGCCGTGCGGGATTCCAGATGGTAGTCGCCTACTTTGTTTTTGCGCACCGCCCAAACGCTGCGCCAGGTGGCCCCGGTTGCGGGCGGCCAGGAATCGGATAGCAACCTCAGCACTGCTCCTCAGACAGCGATGATCAAGCCGAGCGACACGGCGTTCCGGACGCATAGCTGCCAGCCCCGGCAGAAGTCCGATTGACCAACAAGGCGAAGTCCGCCAACTGCCCCGCGACAGCAAGGGCAACTTTTTAGCTGAATTCAGATGGAAACCTAGTCCATTCGTCACCCGCACACCGGCAAGACCGGGATCGCCAGCGCCGTGTCGAAGCCGTTCTAACCCTGCGCTGACGATTACTGCACCGCCAGCTTCAGCACCCGCCCCGCATCTACGTCCTCGCTGACAACGTTAACCATGACGTAGACGTTGCCAGTAGTGTCCACCGCCACTCTGGTGGGGAGGTGGAGGCCGGTGAACGGCAACACGGTTGGAGTGCCCGAGCCCGCCGCCAGCTTCAGCACCCGAGAGCTGTTGGTGGCGTCGACGACGCAGGCGATGCGTCGGCACACGACACGAGGTCGATCGATATCGGAGTGCCCGGCTTCGAGTTGTTCTTCTGCACTTTGGGCGGTGCGCCGATGGAGTTCATGGGCGGTTTCCCGGACAAGATCGACCGCCGGCAGAGCGACGCGACGAACTCCTGAGTCCTGTTTCGCCGATCATTCGCTCGGGGGTGACCCTTGTTGGGCTGGCGCCGCTATTGGACAACCGGCATCGCCGCCCACTGAGGGCTACATCAGATTTGCTGTGCGAGAAAAATCGTGGCGGGTCGCGAGGTGCCATTTTAGCGGTCGGTTAGGGATTTTAGGCCATCTAGCAGGATAAATGCAACGTTGGTGCGCCGGTGCATGCATTATCGCTGCTTGCAGCGCTGGCCGCAGGTAGTCATCAGATGTTTGCTGTATGGATGGGCGTTATTGCACACAGCGACGTTTGGTGGGCGGCTGGCACGCGAGTTAATCGCAACACTACGAATAATTCTGAGGGCGCTGTCTTTATCCTTTCGGCCAGTCTGTTGGTCGCGTCACGTAGCGTGGCACGCTGGCAGTCCAATTCGGGAGGCGGCATGGCGCGGCCATCAGCGTTTCGGTCCGACGAGGCACGGGCTGCGTACTGCCGCCTGTACGACGAGGCGGTCGCGCTCTCTGAAGTAGCCGTCGAAGAATTGGAGGTCGACACGTCCTTCGGCACCACCCACGTGTTGACGGCGGGCGACCCGTCCAAGGCGCCGCTTGTCGCGTTCCACGCCATGGCGATGGGCTCCACGATGTGGCTACCGCTACTGCCGTCGCTGACGGCCACGCGCCGGGTGCTCATGCTCGATGCGGTCGGCGATGCCAGCAAGAGCGCGGCGACGGCCGTGTTGTCCTCGCCAGCGCGGGTGATCCGTTGGATCGACGAGGCGCTCGACGGGCTTGATGTCGACCGCGGCGCGGTGATGGGGGCGTCCATAGGCACCTGGATAGCGACGCAGTACGCGATGGCACGTCCGGATCGCGTCGATCACCTGGCTCTGATTGGCCCCTCGGGCATCGTCAGTTCACAACACACTCGCTGGCTTCTCCGGTCCTTCAGGGACGTCCGCCTTCGTCCAACGCGCGCGAAAATCGAGGCGTTCGTCGATTCCCTGGCCGCGGAAATGACTCGACCGCGCATGCGCACCGACCCGTGGCGTCCGATTGTTGAGCAGATGATTGTCGGGTTGCAGACATTCCGACGCGACCTGCGCGAGCCCCGTCCGGCGCGCTGCGACATCCAGCGGCTCGCGTCAAGCGGTATCCCGGTGCTCGCACTAATCGGCCGCAACGAGACGATGCATGATGCGGCGACAATGGCCCAGCGGCTGCATCGGCAGCTGCCCAGTGCGCAGGTGACTTTGATCGACGACGCTAAACACCTCGTCTTCATCGACCAGCAGCAGATAGTTGCCGACCAGCTGCATGAGTTCCTGGCGTCTTGACGCCTGGCACACCGAGGTCTAATCAGCCGGGTTTCTCGCGTGGTGGCGCCGGTTTTGCTTCGGCCGTCCAACCCGAGTTGGGTCATTGGGCTTAGTGCCTTGAGTTTTCGTTTTTCAGCGCGTTGAGGATGGCGTCGACCTGGGGGTCCAGGGCGGGTGGGAAGGTGGCGATCACGCCGTTGATATCGATGGTCGCCGACCGCAGTGGCTTGAGGGTGCGCAGGAACCGCCGCAGTGACAGCCCGGTTCGGGTCTGGACTTCGCGGCTGACGGCAAGCGCGGTGAACACGATGGTCAGGTGGGCTTCGATGGCGTCGCGGGTGCGGGCGAACATGGGTCTGGCGGCAAGGTCGGATTTGGACATGCGGAAGGATTGCTCGACCCGCCACAGGTCGTGATAGCTGGCGATCACTTCAGTTGCGGGCATGATCGCGGCGTCGATGTTAGTGACATAGCCTTTGAGCCCGACCAGCTGGCGGGCCCGCTGCAGCGACGCCGTATCGAGTTCTTGAGCGCCGTTGCGGGTTTTGACGAATCGTGGTGTGCGGGCGGCTTTGTCGCCGGCGACCACGGCGCGGGCCTTGCGCTCCTGCAGGTTCAGTGTCTTATTGTCTCGCACCGCGCGTTTGGCCGAGTAGGCCCACACCGCCCGCCACGACTTGGTATGGATCTGAGAGTGCCAGACGGGTTCGGCTTTGACCTTCCGGTCACTGCTCTTAGCGGCGGTGCCGCGTTGGTCGCGCGGGGTGATGGTGTCGATGATCTGCCCGTCGGTGAATAACGTTCCGTGCCAATGAAAGTGAGACGCCAGATCGTTGGGCGCTTTGGTCACCCGGGACCCGACGATGAACCGCAACTTCGCGTCGTCGAGCTCGCGCAGATTGCCGCTGGCGAGCATGCCGGCATCGGCAACGACGACCATGTCGGTGATGTCATGGCGCTGCTGGAACGCCTTGACGATCGGCACGATCGTCAAGGTCTCGGCCTTGTTGCCTTCAAAACAGCCGATCTCCAAAGGGAACCCGCACCGGTCGACCAGCAGGCCGACAACGATCTGCGGATCCACCCGGCGCTCCTTGGAGTACCCGACCCGCCGTAGATCGTCTTCCTTGTCCGCCTCGAAATACAGCGTGGTGACGTCGTAGAGCACCAGGCTCACATCCCCGGCGGTGCGGGCGTGGGCGAAGCACGCCGCGGCGATCTGATCGCGGTAGCCACCGGCACACGCACGGCGCAGGGTCCGTTTGCGCGTCGACAACGACGCTGAGGTGCGGCCCAGCTCGGCCAGGACCCGATCGACGTCGAGCAGACTGGTCGGCTCCACCACCCGGGCGATCACCAGGTCCTGGAACACCTCATCGCCGACCGCGTCATCGAAACCGAGGCTGGCATACACCCCGGCCAGGGCGTCGTAGAGCAGCCCGCTGCAGGACCTGAGGACCCGTGGGCGCGCCACCAGCTGCCGCGGGGCGGGCTCACCAGCGGTGTCAGTGAACAGTGTTGCGCCAGGTGGCGGCACCATCTCGACCTTGACGGCCTTCGGGGTGATCCCCAGATCCAGCTCGCCCTGGGCATCATCGGCCAGCAGCCGCCAGGCTTGCTCGACCAACAGACCCAATTCGGCGTCATCACGCGCCGAACCGAGATGACGAACGATTCGACGCCGGCCATCGACGGATTCGGCGATCTGCACCGCGGTGGCGCCCGAGGCCGTGCGCACCCGCCGAATCCAGACCACCGGCCGAGCCTACCGACACAAATTAGTGCCTAGCTGGTGCACTAAGCCGAACCATCACCACAGTTCAACGCAAGATTAGATTGAGTCGTCCACCCTGGCGTATCCAGCCCGTGCCACGTTGCCGGGGACGTCGGCGACGTGGCCGAGGGTGTATCTCTCGCCGTTGTGGACGACCTGGACTGGTTGTGTGACTTTGACTTTCATCGTTGGCGCCTAGCTGGTCGGTAAGCCGGCGACGGCGGTGTGGGCGGGGCAAAGGCCAAAGCTCGGCCATATTTGGCGGCCATGCGGGCGCCACCGGCGCTAACGCGAACGGCGGCGCCGCAGGTAACGGCGGCCAGGGCGGTGTCGGCGTCTTCGGTGGGGGTTCCGAAAAGGGCGGCACCGGCGGCAACGGCGGCACCGGCGGCACCGCCGGTTTGGAGGGCAGCGCCCGTGGCACCGGTGCCATTGCGGGTGCGGCGGGCATTGCTGGAACGGCGGCGATGGCGCGCCGGCGGCAACGGCTACAGCCAAAGCACCACCGCCACTGGGAACGCCTCGTTGTCCACCGGTGGCGGTGGGGGCGGTGGCGCCGGCGGTGCGGCAGGCGGGCTTGGCGCGATCGCCGGCACCGGGGGAACCGGCGGCAACGGCGGTACCGCCACCCTCACCGTCACCTCAGGAGATCTTGCCGGCGTCCATACCGAGGCTGGCGGCGGCGGGGGCGGCGGCGGTAGTGGCGGCGCGATTAGCCTCGGTGCAGCCCCCGTGACTTTGAACGGCCTCGGTGCCGCCGGCACCGCGAGCGGCACCTACGCTGGCGGCTCAGGGCCGGCGCAGGAGACTGGGACCTCTGCCCCAGAGGGTCCCGCCATTGGCATTGCCGCCGGCAGCGGCGGTGGCGGCGGTGGCAACGGCGGCACCGCCGAGAGTTCTATCGACGAGAGTTCTTTTAACAACGGAAGCCTCACCGGCAGCGTCGCCGCTTTCGGCGGCAGCGGCGGAGGCCCGGCAACGAACGGCACGGGCGGCGGATCAAGCGTCAACAGCCAAGCCTCCGGCATCAATGGACAAGGAGGCAACGGCGGCTAGAACACTGATTTTAGAGCACCCGGTCAAGGTAACGACGCTGGTAGGAGGCCTGCGCGCGGCGGCACTCGTCACAACGGCAGCCCGCCTTGTACCGGCAGCTAGTGCCATGCCTGGCAGCCATTCACTCACGGTACAACGGCAAAACAGCAGGTAGAAGAGCCTTTGCTGGCAGAGGGCGGTCCTTTGCTGGTGTTTGCTGGCAAGTGTCGGAAAACTTCTCGCTGGACTGCAATATGAGCACGTTCACCACTCAAGCGCGTACACCGGGTTTATTTCGATTTCTCCATTCCCCCACATCCCATACCTCTGCTCGGGAGGTACGTGCCGCGATGGACCTCCCGGTGGCTCAGCCACCGCCGACCAGCCTTTATAATTAAAAATGATCCTGTCGTCATAAAAAATTTGTACCGGTGAATTATTGCGTTTGCTGTATTTAAGGATCTCCACCCAACTCTCCAAGTTGTCATACTCGGTCCACGTAACCGGAGGGATAATGGTCCCGTTTATCGTCACGAAAGCAGACGCATGGATGGGCCGATGAAAAAAGCCGAGAACCCCGCCAAAAGAGTTTTCAACCCAGGGATCAGGGCTTACCTTGAAACTAAACGTTACGCCATCGTCAGTGACGTACTGGGGTATTCCGCCTACGGATTGCAGCATCTTTTCTCCAGTTCTGGTTATGCGGTCCGACTGTGATCAGGGGCCAAATAAAGATATGCCCCAGGACTCCGCTGTGGCCAGATTGGACGAGGCGAACATGACCGGCTACGTGGGCCACATAAGTCATAACATTCGCCATTGGACGAGGACCGCCATTGAACACGGGCTGCGCCATGGTTTGCTGGGGCTACAATAGTTTTGCCGTAGCGCGAAATCACGGCGGGTGCCAGGCGCCATTTTAGCGGGCGGTAGGGATTTTTAGACCCCCTACCTGCACAAATGCACGTTTGGCGCGTGAGTTTAGCGTCTCCGTAGGCCGCAGCGGTGTTGCTGACTGTTTGCTGCTAGTTGGGGGTGATTGCCGCGACACGGCGACGTGACCCGATGATTTATAGACGCCCAATTACCACAGGTATCTCACTTTTTATCAACGAGCTCCGGAGTGAAATGACTGCAGCCCATTCCTCCAGCTCCCGCTGCGTTCTCACTAGATCCGCCACGGTCTTGGCCGTCACGGCCCCGAGGTCAGTCTGAGATAGTTCCGCCACAGCCTCATCAAACCGATTCAGCAGCGAGGGCACGTCCCGCGAGATGGCGGCTTCGACGTTCCTCAGTGGTGAGATATTCGCGGCCTCGGTACTGGCGTACGAGCCTGCGCCCGCATTCATGAGTTGGACGAACTGCTGGTGAAACGTCGTTGCCTGGGCGCTGAGGGCCTGATAGGTCTGCGCGTGTGCACCGAACAGTGTCGCGACGCCTTCCGATACCTCATCGCCGCCTGCAGCAAGGATCGCCGTGGTGGGGGTTGCGGCTGCGGCGTGAGCCGCGTCAAGGTTCGCGCCGATACTCGCTAAATCCGAAGCCGCCGCTGTCACAAACTCTGGCGTGGTGGTCAGAAACGACATTTTGCGATACCTATCTCCGGCCCGGGGGTGGGCGTCAACGTACGGGCTCGACGCGCTACGCGGCGAACTTACTACCACGATCGTGCCCCCGCCAACACAGGCAGCCCCCGTACTGGCATGGTCACGCAGCACTTTGATGACGCGGTTACAGGCGATAGGCGGCAAGCTTGCCGCCGCTGATCAGTCGCCGTACGGTCTTATGGTCAACGTCGAGATATGTGCTGCTTCTGGGATTCCAACAGTCGCAGCGGTGTTGCTGGCTGTTTGCTGGTAGTTGGGGGCGATTGCCGCGACACGGGTAGAACAACCCGCGCTCAAGCCAGTCCCGACCATGGAAAGCCAAGCACGTAGTGCCGACCGCCGAACACAGCGCGAATCGGTGAGCTACTGGACGAGCGTTGGGAGTTGCGTGCGAGGTGGCCGATTCAATGGTCTTTAGATCTTTTGGAGTTCCGAAAGGACCGATTCCATGTCCTTTTGATTTTGTGCAAGTTGCATCGTCAAGCTTGAAATGGCGTTGAACGCCGCATCGTGTATCGACTTCAGCTGTGCTTCTCTCGCTAGCTCCTCATCGGTCAGGACCCTCATGTCCCCTTGGGCTAGTTTCGCAATGGCCTCGCTAATAAGCCGATTTTGCAGCGAGATGTTTGTGATGTCTTGCGAGATGGTGGCTTCTTCCTGCGAGATTTTGGCTTCGAAGGTCTGCAGTGGTTTGCCATTCGCGGCCTCGGCACTGGCGTAGGTGCCTGCGCCTGCATTCATGAGTTGGACGAACTGCTGGTGAAACGTTGCCGCCTGGGCACTGAGTGCCTGGTAGGCGCGCCCCTGCGCACCGAACAGTGTCGCAATGCCTTCCGACACCTCATCGCCGCCTGCGGCCAGGATCGCCGTGGTGGGGGTTACGGCTGCGGCGTGAGCGGCGTCAAGGTTCGCGCCGATACTCGCTAAATCCGAAGCCGCCGCGCTCACAAACTCTGGCGTGGTGTTCAGAAACGACATTGCGACACCTATCTACGGCCCGGGGGGTGGGGCCTCAGCGTACGGGGTCGACGCGTTACGCGGCGAAGTTACTCCTGGCGACAGCCACGATCTCTAGGTACCGCTCCCAGGTCAACACCTTGCGCGAGACAGCAGATTCTATCCAGTGGAATGCGTCCTCGTGTTGTACACGGCGCCCATTGTGATGGCGGTTGCGGTCCCTCAAGTCGGCCGTCAGCGATCATGATGCGGACGCCGCGGAGGGTCAGTTTGAGATATTCCGCCGTTTCGGGAGCAGCTTGCCATCGTCGCGGACAAGCTGGACTCGTTGTGGTACACGGGCACGATCTTTAGCCTCGGGGAGAACTCGGTCGGCGATTATTCGGTGATATTCATCGATACGACTACCAACCACGCATACGGCTCAACGTGGCCGCAGTGGGCTTTCGAGCTGGCCAAGGCAGCGATGCTGGCCGGCAAGGGATGTCCAGCTGGCCGCCAACGGCGTTCCGTACGGATCCAACCTGGTCTACCTGGAGATTTCGTCCTAGGAGTACGTGGGCGTGAGCTTGCGGCCGTACCTGGCGGAGGGCCGCTACCGTCCACCGCGCGGATAGACGCGCTGCTGGACGAGCGTTCTGCGAGGGTCAATTCCCCGACTTGAAGTAACGGATCGTCCCGACATGGGGTAGCGAACTACTCTTCCGACCCCGGCGTGAGGGGCGTTGTCTGTAGGTGGTGGCGGCGCCGGCAGATTCCCCAACTAGTCTGAGCCGGCGCCGCCACGTCCATCAGGTGGCGTGGCCCGGAATCAGCGTTGGCCCGCCGAGCACGGCGCGGATAGATGCGCTGTTGGACGAACGCGAATCGGCGTTGTCGTAACCGCCGGCGTTAAATGACCGCCATGACCAACCCAGAACAACGCGAGCACCTCGCCGGGCTTCAGCGCGTCGGGCTCCCCAACAATGAAGACTCGGCCGTGGGCGTGGTCATTCGGTACTTCGCGGACCGCGGTGCTGTGTGCATGGAAGACGAAGCGCGCCGCATCGTGCGAGAACGAACTGCCTCTTAAGCCACTCCTGAGGAGTTGGTCGGAGGCGTACTTGGTCTCTTCAGGGCGTCCCGTGAGATCGAGGTTGGGTGAGTTAGTGCTCTATCCCACCCTCGGGGGTCGGTGTTCAGATCGACGCGAGACGGCCGCATTCGCGGACACCCGGGCGGAGGAAATGTCATGATGGCCGCCGCGTTTTTTCCTAGGCTTGGCGGCGGTGATGGTGAGCGTCTATTGGTTGATCGGGCGCGACGTTGATCGCGCAGTGAAGCGCGAGGACGCCCACTGATCTCCGGGGGCTCGCGCCGACCTAGCTCGCCGAGCACGCCGTAGATAAGTACGCCCATGATTTCGCCATCAACGGGCGAATCCAGCCAATCACAGCTTTATTCGTTCCGCTCCTGCGACCTGCGGCGGCGCGGGCGTGATCGGCATAGACGAAAGAGTACGACCGGATGCCGGCGAGATCACAATGCGTGTGCGTTGGCCTGCGGCAATCGTTTTCGGCCTCTCGGGCCAGCTAACACGACAGGGCGGCCCGTGCAATAGCTCGCCGGGTGGCTCACCGCCCAGGATCAGATTGCTGTGA
This sequence comes from uncultured Actinomycetota bacterium, assembly GCA_963762625.1. Taxonomy (GTDB): domain Bacteria; phylum Actinomycetota; class Actinomycetes; order Mycobacteriales; family Mycobacteriaceae; genus Mycobacterium. The sequence goes on along the minus strand of CAVXLB010000002.1, from coordinate 232,208 downwards.
CCACCACCCGCATCGAGAGCCCCTTGCAGCGGTGCTTTGGCAGCTTGTGCCGTTTCTTCTCGTCTGAAATCAACCCCTTTGGCGGCCCGCGCAGGGAGGGTGGCCGTCTAGGCTAAGCGCATGCATCCCAGCCGGGCGCTCGCGGTCACCGCCGCCGCGCTCTCCGCGCTCCTGCTCGGAGCCATCGTGCTTAACGGATGCACCACTGTCTCCGTCCCGGGCGTCGCCGCCGGCTCCACCGTCAGCGGCAAGGACCACCCGACGGTCGCCGTCATCGGCGACTCGATCGAGTCCGGGTCGGGACTGCAGCCCGGCGAGGCCTGGCCTGCGCTCGTGGCGGTCGACCGGCGCTGGGAGCTCGAGAACTACAGCGTGCCCGGTGCCGGGTTCGTCGCCCTCGGCGGCGACCAGCAGGACTTCGGCGCGCAGGTGGACCACGCGATCGCCCTCCGCGCCGACATGGTCCTGATCGGCGCGTCCGACAACGACCTCGGCCGGGGCGTCTCCACGGTCTCTGCTGCCATGACCGCCGCCGTCGAACGGCTGCGCACCGCGCTGCCGCATGCGCGCATCGTGGGCTTCAACGCGCTCACGGGCCAGGCGAGCGACGACGACCTCGCTCCGCTGAACGGGGCGCTGCGCGGCGCCGTCACGGCCGTCGGAGGGCACTGGCTCGACCTCGGCCAGCCCTACCGCGGCCGGGCCGGGCTCGTCCAGAACGACGGCGAGCATCCCACGGCCGCTGGCCAGCAGGCGATCGCGGCGGCCGTGGTCGAACGGCTCGACGACCGAGCCTGAGCGGACCCGCTGCGTCGCCGGCGCGGCGCACGGCCCTCCTAGCATCTGATGCGGACCTTCCCGCGTTCCCGTGGGCGGCGGCCCTTATGGGAACGCAGCGCGCTCTCGACAGTTGCCCTCGCGCACTCGAGGGCAACCGCGATCTCGGTATGTTTCATGCCGCCGCGCCGGAAGCCGCGCGATGCCCGTTGCCGGGTGTTGAGGTTTACGATTCGACCCATCGTCTAAGACATTCGAGTTAGCCATCAATCGCATCCGACGCCTTTTCACAGCATTCGCTACGACGGCCGCCATTGGCAGGCTGGTCGGTTCCCCGGCCGCACTCGCCGACCCCGAACCACCACCTCCGCCGGAGCCGGTACCCGCACCTGCCCCGGCGAATATTCCTGAGTTTCCGGGTCTGACGGGACCCGGACAACCGGTTCCGACGCATGTGTCTCAGATACCACCAGCTGACGAGGGAAACAGCGGGACCTAAAACTGGGTTTCGGTGCCTGATCCAGCATCATTCGGCCTTCAAGCGAATTGCAGTCGTGACCGGACCAGGACTGGGTAGCCCACGCGACGAGTTCGAGCGGGCCAAGGAGTGGGCCGGCTGACTTCTACGCGCGATTTGGTCGCGGTCGCGGTGCCGTCAACGGGCAACGTTGATGTCATGGTGGCTGTCGGTTACCCCAGTCACTGGGGGTCCACGCCCGTCACTGCGGCGATGGCCTCGTCGAGGGCAGAATACAGCGGCACGATCTGATCAACTCCGGTCAACGTGATCGGACGGCTGGTTGCGGGGCCCGCGGCGACGACAACGACTTTCGTGGCGGCACCGCCTGCGTGATGAGTCCTGACCAGCACTTCCAGACCTGCGGAGGACAAAAATTCCACATCGGTGAGGTCGATCACCAGCGCCGCAGGACCATCAATCAACGCCCGATTGGCCTTATCGGCCAGCACTGGTACTGACGCCGTATCGATTTCGCCCAGCACAGTGAGCACTGTTATCCCGTTGACCTGCTGCGAGGAAACAGCCAGACCCGGCATTTCCGCTTGCTGTGACGGAGTCACTCACACCTTCGATCGAATTGTTGGATCGCCCAGTCGAGCCTTACGGGCAGCAAGTCTGCACCCAAGCACCAGCAACAATCATTCCATGCACCACACAAGCCACACGCGATACCCCAGCAAAACCGGACGTGCACCGGTCGCGGACTCGGCGTAGCTGTATTGGGCGCTGCCGTTGGTGCGTCAATGTTCTGCTGTGGGAGGCGCCGGTTCGACGGTGACCAGTTCAGTCAGGCCGCTGATCGTGAGCGCGGACAACAGGAGCGGGTGGACGCTGAGATGGATGTGGTCGGCGCGGGCGAACAGGGCGTTAATGGCCGAGCTGTCCAGGTATTCCACTGTACTGAGGTCAACGGTGAGTGTTCCGCCACTGCTCACCGCCTCGGTGATGGCGGTGTCAAGAGCTTGGTTGAATGCGTCGATGTTGCTCAGATCGATTTCCCCCGCTGCGATCAACACGAGTTCCCCGTCGTTGCGGCGCGTCGTGTCGAAGGTGAGCGACGTGGGCATCAGGTGATCCTCGCGACTAGATGAACCGTGGTTCCCGCAGTGTCGGGGTTGATGGTTACGTCGTGCATGAGCCCGCGCATGAGGGCGATACCACGACCGCGATGGTGGTCGGCAGCCGGTTGTGGCAGCTTCCACGCGCCGCTATCGGTGATGGTCAACTGCACCTGGTCCACCAGTGCGGTTGCACCCAGGCTGATTGTGCCCTCGGGGCTGTGGCGGTGACCGTGCTCGATGGCGTTGGCGACGGCTTCCCCGGTGGCGATTAGCACGTTCATGGTCTGATCTGGGTCCACCCGAGCTTGGGTCAACCAGCTGCGCAAGGCGGTTCGGGTGGGGGCGAGGTAGCTAGCGTGGGCGGGAAACGTCAGCTCTAGGGGGGCGGGATGGCGATAGAGCACAAGAGCCACGTCGTCCTGATAGCCGCCGTTTGGCGCGAGACCGGACATGATCTGGTTCGCCAACTCATCCAGTGCCGAGGCACCACCGTCCTGAACGAGGGCCGCGACGCGGGAGATGCCGTCTTCGAGTGCGCTGCGACGACGTTCGACCAGACCGTCGGTGTAGAGCACCAGGGTCGCGCGCGCAGGGATGGTCATGCGGGCTTCGGGACGGGACCAGTCGGGTCGTACTCCCAAAGCAATGGTGTGGCCATCGTCAAGCATTCGGATGGTGCCGTCGGCGTGGACCAGGATGGGAGGCGGGTGCCCGGCACTGGAGTACACAAGTTCACCGGTGTCGGGGCTGAGCACCGCACAGACGGCGGTAGTGCATTGGGCGCCGGGTAGACGCGCAGCGAAGCGGTCTATGCCCGCCAGAGCGGCACCGGGACTGGGTTGGTCCAACAGCAGCGCACGGCAGGCGCTACGCACCTGCCCCATCACAGTGGCGGCGGCGAGGCCATGGCCGACACAGTCGCCGACAATCAACGCGATGCGCCCGTCGTCCAAATCGACGATGTCGTACCAGTCACCGCCCACCTGTAGGGGCCAGCTGGCGGCCTGATAGCGCACCGCGAATCCGGTCGGAAGATAAGCAGGGCCGAGGATTGCATGTTGCAGCGCCAGGGCGGTTTCCCGCTGTTGGTCAACCTGGTGCACCCGCTGCAGGCCCTGGCCGAGGCGGCCGGCAAGCACGGTCAGCAAGGTCTGGTCCTCGAGGGTGAATGGCCGTTGCTCGGCCAGATCGATCCAAACGACGAGCACGCCCTCCGGATGCTGCACCGCGATACCCGCCGTTCCGGGCGTTGTTGTGTTGGGGGTGAGTAGGTCGCCTGCGCGCAATGAGTTGAGCATCTGTCGTGTTTTGGATGGCAGGTCGGCCCATTGCGTAGGCTCGCCGACCGACACTATTTGCGGTGCGTCATGGGCGGTCTCGGTCGAGGAATCGTGGGCCGGGAAGGTGATGGCCAGGACGCGGCGTGCCCGCCACAACCGACGCAGTTCTTCAGCTGCGGCGTGCAGGGCTTCATCGACGGTGTCCGCTTGGGCGAGTTCCTGGTTGAGCGCATGTTCGCGCCCTGCCGCCAGCGCCAATGCGATAGCAGCGTGTTGGGCGAAATCACTGACGAGTTCGAGATAATCGTCGCTGAATTGCGGCTGAGCCGGGTGACGTGCGACCGCGATTACACCAAGCACCGTGTCATCCGCAATCAGCGGTATGACGATCGCCGGGCGTTCACCGACGTCAGTGAAACCCTCGATCGGATATTGGAATGAACCAGTAATCAGCGGTAGACCGCGACGCGCAACACTGCCCGTGGTGGAACCTTCCATCGGGACCTGCTGACCGATTACCTCCGTGGCGTACCGGCCCGCCGTGGCGGCCACGACAAGGGTGTCTACTTCATCGACGGGCAGGTCGGGCTCCCTGGGAACCAGCAATATCGCTTGTTCAGCGTCGGCCAACTCCAACGCCCGGTTCACGATGAGCTGCAACGGCCCCGTCTGTGGGTCGCCGGACAGCAGCGCGGTCGTGATCTCGCGACTGGCCTTCGTCCATTTCGCCGATTCACGTTCTCGTTCGAAGAGTCGCGCGTTGTCGATCGCGGCTGCCGCCGCCGTCGCCAACGCCCGAACGGCGCTGTCCTGGACGTCGGAGAACACGTGGCCGGGTCTGTCGTCGGCCAGGTACAGGTTGCCGAAGGCAGCTCCGCGCACGGTGATAGGTATTCCGAGAAGTGCCCGGATGGGCGGATCGTGTGCGTGCAGCCTGGTGGCACGCGGATGAGTACTCAGATCATCGACGCGGAGACCCGAACCTACCGGCAGATCGCCGAGCCGCTGCGCTATGTCGTCGTCGATTCCCGCGTGGACGAAAGAGGCCAGGATGCCGTCAGACGAGCGGATACCCAACGCTCCGTACCGAGCGCCGGTCAGCTCCATCGCCGCGTGGACGATTCGATGCAATGTCACGTCGAGGTTCAGATCGGATCCGATCTCGACGATGGCCTGCATCAGCTGTTCCATCTGGTCGCGAGCTGCCACCAGCTCGTCGAGCTGTTCGTGGATTCGGCTCACCATCTCGCGTCGGCCCTGCCAGGTGAATGCGGATTCAGCCCGGTCGTTGTCCATAGAGGCAAACCTAGTCGCTGGGTTGGTGCCTATTTCAGTTTCGCGCCTTTGGGGCGCGGGCAGGGCAGCCCAGGCTACCGAGGCACTAGATAGCGATCGCTTCCACGACGCTGAAGGGTGACGGCATGTCCACCCCTGCTCGGATGACTGTGAATGCGCAGATAATAACCAGCGAAGGGTTCGAGTTCAGCGCGATCAATGAGACCGACCAAAGGATCCTTCTCCGATATTTCGGTCTCGGATTTTGAAGGTCCGTCGAATTCGGGACTGTCACCGTTCGATGGTGCTGCGACGCACGTGCACCCGACACGCGCAGTCGACTACTTGTCTTTTTGTGGCGTTCTACCAGGACCCTGCAACGGCGTTGAGCCTCGGGCCATCAAGGTGAAGTGTGCTGTGTGCGTCCGCCGCCTGCCGGCGATTTCGTCGCACGGTCAGCAAGGAAGCGGACACCGAATTCGAGGGACCAAAGCAATCGCGCGATGAAGGGACTATAGTCGTTGGTGCCGGCGTGGCGAAGGTCACGGCGTTGACACCCCCGCGTAGCCACCCGCGTAAAAAGGTTGGTCTCTGCGTCCTGCGAACAACGGCATCCACGTGGATGTTTGAGGAGGCCAACGGATGACCGAGACACCACGCAAAAATGTGCCGGCGTGGGGGTCCCGAATTTCTCAGATGAACGTCCTTGAATCGGTCGAAACCGTGCGCACCACGGCAATCGAGGCATCGTGCAGCGCGGCCTAGAGTTCGTCACCTCCGTTGCCGCCCAGTTGATGGAGGCTAATTCATCCACAGCTACCACTGTGAGCGAACAGGTGCTGGCGCGGCTCGTGCATCTGTTCGACGCAGACACCGGCTTCTTGCGCTACAACGACCAAACCATCGGGGCCTCGAAGTTGATCGCGGAATGGCCTCCGCGACCTAGCCGTCCACACGCCGATCTCTGCGCGATTGTCGACTTCACTAGCGCCGACGACGTCTTCGCTCCTTGCGCGCACGGCAAAGAACCGCTTGTGTTTCAGCCTACGGAACCAGTGGTGATTCGGCCGCCGGCCTCGACAAACTACGCTTACAAAGCTTTTCAACGCCAGACCACGGGAAGGCGCCGCGTCGCCACACCCTCGATGGCCGCTGCGCCGCTGGTTTCAAAGGGGATGACGACCGGTGTGCTTGGCTTCTCCCACTTTCGTCGCAGGAAGTGGAAGCAGGGAGAGGTGGACACACTCGGGGCGGTCGCCACTCTGTTTGCACAGCTCCAGGCCCGCATCGCCGCCGAAGAAATGCTTCGATATCAGGCTGAGCATGACGATTTGACCGGTCTGCACAATCGTCGATCGGTTGTTGCGCTCCTTTCCGACAGGCTCGCGGCGGGACGCCCCGGACCCGTGGCGGTCCTGTATCTCGACCTCGACCGACTGAAATCGATCAACGACTACTTCGGCCACACCGCCGGCGATTTTTACCTACGGGTAGTCGCCGAACGGCTTCAGGCGACCATGGGAGGGCTGGGCACGATCGGTCGGATCGGTGGCGACGAGTTCCTCGTCTTTCCGGACCGGGCGATGTTAACCGGGACCGCGGAATCGCTGGCGCACCGGCTTCGGGCGACGTTGCGCGATCCCGTGAAGATCGGCGACGACATGATCACGCCCTCCGTCAGCATCGGGATGGCGGTGGGCAGGCCAGGACGCGACAACACCGCGGATCTGCTCCGTCGTGCCGACGAGGCCGCCCTGACCGCCAAACGCGCGGGCGGCAATCAGGTCGCAGTGTGCACCACTGACATCTCCCGCAACGTGGTCTTCCGCAAAGACATTGAACTCCATCTCCAAGCAGGCATCGATAGCGACGCTCTGCTGCTGCACTACCTGCCCGAAGTCGACCTGCTGACCCGCACGATCCTGGGAGCCGAGGCGCTGGTCCGTTGGCGGCACCCGACACGAGGGCTGCTACTACCCGATTCGTTCATCGGCGTAGCCGAATCGACCAATCTCGCCGCAGACTTGGGCCTATGGGTCATGCGAAGCGCCTGCGCCGAATTGAGCCGGTGGCAATCCAACGGGGTGGGACAAAGCGCGATACTGCGCATCAATGTGTCGCCCGTTCAATTGATCACCCGAGGCTTCGTCCGTAGTGTTGCCGACACCATCGAGGAGTTCGGCATCGACGCCGGATCGGTATGCCTCGAAATCACCGAGCGGGCCGTGGTGCACGACATCGAAACCACTCGCAAAACCCTCTCGGAGCTCAAGGAAGTCGGAGTCCAGATCGCCATCGACGACTTCGGCACCGGCTATGCGGTGCTATCGCACCTGAAGTCCCTCCCAGTCGACATGCTCAAGATCGACATGGGATTCGTGCGCAACTTGGGCACCAATACCAGCGACCTGGCCATCGTTCGCGCCATCATCGGACTCGCCAAGGCCTTCGGCCTGCAACTGGTCGCCGAAGGCGTTGAGACGCCAACTGCCGCACAGACTTTGATAGATCATGGATGTCACCGTGCGCAGGGTTTCCTGTTCTCGCGCCCCGTGACAGGCGACGCCATGGAGTTACTGCTGTCCAAGCGCCGGGTACCGATGACCTGCTTCACTAACGACAAGGCGCAGAGCGTGGACGCAATCGAGGGCGGGCAGCGCTACCTGTTAGACGCGGCAGCCGATTCGGCGGTTACAGATGTGTTGGGCGCCCCGGCCAGTACAACAATGCAAGGGGAATTGAGTCTGGAAGGCAAGGAGCGGTACTGATTTGACCGACCTTGACGACGGTGGTGAGATTCACATCTTTGTGGCGTGCCGACCAGATTGTTGCCGGTTGCAGATGGCGATGAGATGCGGCACTCCTCTCGAGCCTTAGCAGGAAGAGATACGCACGACACCTCACTGCGGGAGCGGGTCCTTCTCACGTAGCTCGGCGGCCAGCTTCGCGTCGTAGGCGGTGTGATGAGTGCCACGGTGGACGGGCGTGTATTCGCCCTTCTCCCCGACCTTCCGGACCACCAGAATCCAAGGCAGCGCCTGGGTTGCCGCCTCGGGGCCGTAGAAGATGCGGAACTCATGCTTACCGCTGAGCGCACGGTAGCGCTCGAACGGATAGTCGGCGCTCTCGTCCGCTGTTGCCCATCGCAGCATGGTTACCCTCTTAAGCGCGAGTTGATGTGGCTATGCCGCGCGGGCGATTCCGACGACCCTGGCATTTAGCACCTGCTGAAAACCATGCGCTATACAAGCATCGGGAATATTTACGATCCTGGTCTTCAAGGTATCGAACTGTTAACCGTTTCATTTCACGACGAGACACCCGGATTGGTGCTCGATCAGACCGACCAATTCGAGGCCGCCGGCCCTCGGCACGTTCATCTTCGAGAGCCAGGACTGCGCCGGCGCTGAACCGGTTCCCCTGCACGAAGCCCAGCGGGGTGCGATCATCTCGTGATGCAAGACTGCGATCCGGCCCAGGCTCGGGAGTTGATCCGCGCGTTATGCGACCACCTGCGCGAGATGACCCACCACCTGGCCCGGGTCGAAAGCAGGCTTGTCCCCGGTACGCACGGCCATCCGATGCGGTTGGAAGCCGCCGCGCTGCGCCGAGATATCGCCGAGGCACAGATGCACGTTGATCGGCTACAGCGCCGCTACCTGAGTCCCACCACCGATAACCGGGCGGCCCCAAGCGCTAGGAGCGCGGCAGTCCAGCCAGATGGTCGAACCAGGCTTGGAGTTCGGCGATGACCGCAAGGAGTGACAACCTCATCGTGCGTATCGGCGAGCGCGTAGCCCTGCTCCGCAAGTTCGTCCGCTAACGGGACCAGACGCCGACTGAGCGCACGAGCCGACCTGCCGAAACGCACTGAGAACAGCTTGTTCAGGCGCATAACCTTCGTGAACAGCACTGTTACTAAAGTAGATAACGACTGTTCGGACTTATTTTCGCTGAATCGGAAAACGGTGCCGGCTAGGCCCGCGCCCAGCGCCGCGTCGCAGCGACGGGGCGCTGCGACATGGCGGCGGCCTGCAGGACCTGCTGGAGCGACACCGTCGCCGCCGCTTCGCAACGTCCACAACGGCACTTCACTGGATGCCCGAGCAACTCGTCGATCAGCTGCGCCACCAGCTTGATGCTGATCGGTTCGCCCGTCTCCTGTGCTCGCTCCAAAACCACGATGGCGAGCTTCTCGACACCAGACGAGAACTTCCACATCAATGAAGTTTGCTTCCTGGCTGGCATTTATCGCGGGAGGCAAGCCGCATACATCCCCCAACAACGTGTTAAATGTTGGATACCGTGCCGCCGACGGCGGTCTCCGGTCGGCCTGGGGTTCAGCAACTGCCCGAAACGGCTCACCTGTTCTGTAGCCAGCAGGTGCTGCGTTGAGGGATGGGAATGCGCCGTGAGCGCGCGGCGTTCATAGCGTCTAGCTTCAAATCATGTGAGGACCGGTCGCCATCGGCCGATCGCGTGGACTGATGGTGTTCCGGGGCTCGCGAGACCGTCCCCCCAAGATCTGCGGATATCCCGTATAGCCGAAGGAAATCGATGACTCAACAGGTTGTTCTCATTACCGGCGCCCTCACCGGCATCGGCCGCGCCACTGCTGTCGCGTTTGCCAATAGAGGCGCCAAGGTCGTGGTGTCCGGCCGCCACGACGACAAGGGGCAAGCCCTTGCCACGGAACTCCGAGCGCTTGGCGCCGAGGCAGAGTTCGTGCGGGCCGATGTCACCAAGGAAGACGAGGTCCGCAGCCTCGTCGACAAGACGGTCGCGAAATTCGGCCGTCTCGATGTTGCCGTGAACAACGCCGGCTTCGAGGGCAAACTCAGCCCCATCCAGGACGCCACCGTCGAGAACTTCAAGGCCGTCCATGACACGAACGTCCTCGGGGTATTCCTGAGCATGAAGCACGAAGTGCGGGCGATGGCGGGCCAGGATAGCGGCAGCATCGTCAATATCTCCTCGACTTACGGGCACAAGGCGGCGGCTGGTGGAACTGCTTATGTCAGCAGCAAATTCGCAGTGGAGGGTCTGACCAAGACGGTCGCGCTCGAGCAGGGCAATTCCGGTATTCGAGTGAACGCAGTCGCGCCGGGTCTGACTGACACCGAGATGGCCGACCGCTTCACGGGCTCCGCGGAAGTCAATGATGCGTTGGTATCGACGATCCCCTTTCTTCGAAGGGGAAGTACTGAGGAACTTGCCAACGCCATCGTGTTCATCTCGTCCCCAGAAGCGTCCTACATTTCTGGCACGGTGTTCGATGTCGACGGCGGCATGTCCGCGACCTGACCAGTCGGACACTCCCGGGCTCGGCGTACGCCGTCGAGATCGTCATCTAGCAAACTCACGCGCCACTGCGTGATCTATAAAAAATCCTAGTAATCACCTATTACGTCTACGGTGAGGATATGACGTGGCAAAATATCTCCATCGCGCGGTTCGGTGGTCCCGAAGTGATGGACTTGGTGGACAACCCGACAGTCCCCGAACCTGGTCGCGACGAGGTCCGCATCAAGGTCCTGGCCGCCGGCACCGGCTTCACTGACATCTTCATCCGGCGCGGCCGCTACCCGGACTACAAGGGGCCGGTGCCGTTCACCCCGGGCTACGACATCGTCGGCATCGTCGACAAGGTCGGTCCCGGCGTCGCCAGCCCACGCGAGGGCGAAACGGTAGCAGACCTCTGCGTCGTGGGCGGCTACACGCAGTATGCGATCCGGCCGGCGCGGTTCCTGGTGCCCGTCCCCGACGGAGTCGATCCCGCCGAGGCGGTCTGCATCCCGCTGGCTTATCTGACCGCATTCCAAATGCTCACCCGATACCGCCACCTATCCTCTGGTGCAACGATTCTCGCGATCGGGGCCTCGGGCACCGTCGGCACGGCGCTGCTCGATTTGGCGCGGCACTTCGGTCTGAACGCCATTGGCACGTGCTCGGCCGCGAACATGTCCGTGGTCGAAAGCTTTGGCGCGAAGGCAGTCGACTATCGCGATGGCGATTTCGTCGAAGCGGTACGTAGCCTTACCGCTGAACAGCCCAACAGCAACCGCGGCCGCGCGGGCGTGGACGCCGCGTTCGACGCGATCGGCGGCGGCCATTTCGCCCGATCGTTCGGCTGCCTTGCCTCTGGTGGGCTACTCGTCGGGTACGGGTCACAGACCATGGCCGACGGGCGCGAAGGCCTGCTGTCGGCGGGGCTGGGGCTGGCTCGCCTCTACTTATGGGGCGCGTTTGGCTTCCTGTTCAGCGGCCGACGCGCCGTCTGGTATAGCATCACTGCCCGCAGAACGAAGCAACCCGAAGAGTTCAAGGCCGACATGGCAACACTTTTCGGCCTGCTGCGCGACCACGCGATCCATCCCGTCGTAATCGACCGCCTACCCCTGACATCCGCACGTGACGTCCACACCCGCATTGATTCCGGCGGCCTCGGCGGCAAAATCGTGCTGACTCCGTGGCGAACGCCGCCGGAACCCGCTGTGCCACTTGATAGCTCAGTAGGAGACGACCAACACGATCGCTGAATCTCAGATCAAACGGCGTCGTCGGCGCCCGCGGCGGCGCGCTGGGCGGGTGTGAGTATCTGCAGCAGTGGGGCCGCCGCTGCGCGGAGACGCCCGACCGCATCAGCCAGCCGGTCGGTCGAACCAAGTTCCGTACCAGGCCTTTTCCGCTCCACTGCAAGCGTGCTCGCCAGCACCGCGCCCAATTGCTGCGCCTGTTCCAAGAAAGCGCGCGGAACCGAAACCTCGATCAGAACCGGAGCGGCGATCAGCAACATCGTCAGGTAGGTGCGGACCTCTTCCGAAGCCGCGTCCCGCTCACCAGAACCGTCCACAGCCGAGGTCACAGCCCGCGCCGCACGGGCGGCCTGAGCCAGTAAAATCGCCGATTGCGCTGCGATGGCCTGCGCTTCATCCCGGTACTGTCGGATTTTGACCACCTGATTGACGACCAAGATGGTGATCGCCAGCACCAGCAACCCGGCGACCGTCGAGGTCGTGAAAGCATGGTCAGCGGCCCAGTGGCGCGCTGCCTCGTCGGTGAGGTCGAGGATCGCCAGAATGGCGGTTATCGCGATAACGACCACCGTTGCGATCCCGCTCCGCCAATATTTCACCACTTCCACGAAACTACTGGGCCCCGTCCGACCGCGCTCGCCATCTCCATCGAGGCGATCGTTTTCGAATTTGGACCATCGTGTTTTCCGTTCACTCGATCAAAGGAGACGAGATGGCTGGGAAGTTCGAACTGTTCAAAGACAAAAGCGGCGAGATCCGGTGGCACTTGAAGGCCGCCAACGGAGAGATCGTCGCCAGCAGCCAGGGCTACAAAACCCGCGCCGCGGCCGAGAAGGGCATCGAGTCGGTCAAGAGCAACGCCGCCGGCGCCACGGTGGTCGACAACACCGCCTAGTACTGCTCCGACTGCGGCCTGACCGCCGGGTCACATTCAGGATGGCAATCCGGCTTTGACGGCTGCGTCCTGCTTGCGCGCGACGTCGAGCTGTTCGAATCGGGACCGTCAAGGCACTAGCCTCGGCGGAACCGGTCGCGGAGTTGCGGGTCGTTCTCCCACCACAGCGCCGATGGCACCGCGGTTTCACTCTCGGCCGCATCGGCATTGTCCAACTCGGCGTCGACCACAACCGCATGCGCCTTCTCGTCGCGCGACAACGCGCGCATCAACAGCAGCACGAAAGGCAACCCGACCACATCCCCCAGAATCCACAGGACGCCTGCGCCGATGGTCTGATCGAGCCGCGGTTCCGGGCCCCAAGTGCGGCGCAACCCCGAGTAATACGACGTGGCGATCAGTGAGCCCTGCCAGATGACCAAACCCAGGACGCCATCGCCCAGTGTTTCGCCGACGCTGATCAACAATGAGATCAGCTGGGAATACCTGCGGGGAACCAGATCGGCCTGCAGACGGGCGTAGAAGTACCCAAAGCCGATCACTACCAACAGAAACCGAGTCGGTCCGCCAATCCATTCGATCTCGAGCGCCGCGGTGTACCAGGGCGTCAGGTACAGCAGCCACGGCGTCGCCAGCATCGCCAGCGAGGTAGTCAACGGGTGCGCAAGCGCGCGGGCCCAGCGGCTCGCCAACAGCCGGTCAATGCGGTCACGGCCGGCCGGGCCCACGGCATTGCGCACGACGGCGACCGGCTTGCCCTGCGCAAGGAAGAACGGCACGACGTACAGGAGCAGCAGTACCTGCAGCGCGCGCACCCAGAACAAGACGTAGGCGTAGGTGCCGATGACACTCAACGTGGCCAGCGCGCAGAGCACAATGCCAATGCCAAAGCATCCGGCCTGTGTCACTCCGACCGGTTGCTCGCCGTTGCGGCCGCGTCGGTAACACCACGCGTATGCGCCGGCCAGCAACGCGATTACCGCCGCGGAAATCAGGTCCAGATGCCAGGTCTGGACCACGGCTGCCCCCGTCAGCGGCCCCGGATCGACGCGCATAACCCCTAGCGTATTGCGACTCGGGACTGGCCGATCAGCCCGGTTGCGGCAAGCACGCACCCTTCCCATCGCATCGTCGGCGGGCGGCGCGAGTCCGGATGGTGTTGGCTTGGACGACGTGGCCGCCATCATCGTTCTCGACGTCTTTATTGGCATCATCGCTTTCCTTGGGCTGCTCGCTGTCGCGAATCAGCTCCGAGCGCAGCCCAATAGGGCAGGCAGCAAGGGCGTCGTCGTGCAAGTTGATCGGCTGGCGCCGCGCCGCAGAAATATTGCTCGACTCCAAGTGAACCTGAGGATGGTAGGACCAGCGGTGCGCTACGAGGTCGCGCTCGACCTTGAAGTGGACGGTAACCGATTCGAGGTATCCACACCCAAGCCTGCGACACGTCCGTCGATGAGCTGCGATGACGAAGAAATGTCCTGGGGTTTCGAGATTCCCGACAGCGATCTCGACAAGGTCTGGGTGATCGCGTCCTGGATCGAGGCCAAGCGTGGCGACCTCAGAATGGCGGCTATGGCCCGCCACCTGAGTACGTCAGATAGCTATGAGTGGAAGTGGGCCGCCGATTGGCGCCTCTCAGCGGCCGGCCACTGGCGGAAGCGACGAGCTGCGACCATGCCCCCACGTGCCGTTGCCGGAATGGGCCCGCTGGAATTGGGTCGAGCACCCGGCTCCCGGCTCACTCCCCCGCCCATCCGCGAGACAGCCGCAGACACAGACCGGTAGTGCTCTAGTGGCCTATCGCTTGGGGGCAATAGACGTCGGCCGCTATTGCCGTGAACTTGGCCGCGTTTTCCCCGTGGAGCCCAGGGTTCGCGCCCTGGATGGTGTTGACGACGTCCGCCATGGGCTTGCCCTGCCCGGACAGTTGGCACACCAATTTGCCGGCGGCTACCACGCGGTCCGAGCTCGGAAAGCCGATGCCAGCCGCTTGGAGTGAGGCGAGGAACTGGTCATCCTGGGCATCGGCGAACGCTGGCGCAGCCATGCCGATCATGCCGGCAAAGCCAGCTAGTACCAGGAGGGTTCTCATAGCTCCCAGATAGTCCCAGACTGGTGATGATCCCGCATCTCGCATGGCGCGATCCGGCCAGGCGACCTCGCTGCGTGTGCAATCATGCGAAGGTCCCCGGAAGGGAGCTGAGGAGGGGAATATGCACCGTTGGCTGATCATTCTGTCTACCGTCCTGGTTTCCGCCGCGAGCATCACCGCCGTGAGCGTAGCCTCTCCCCGCGCCCTGGCCGGCGACGCGCCGATCGGCCACATCGGTGACACGCTACGGGTCGATACTGGCACCTACATCGCCGACGTCACCGTTAGCAGCGTGGCACCGTGCGACCCGCCGCCCGGATTCGGCTACACACGCGAGGGCGTTCCGGTCAAGAGCTTTCCTGGTAGCACCGTCGACCGTGCCGACGTGACCGTCCGCGCGATCAGCGTGCCCAACCCCTTCATCATGGCGACCAACTTCGCCTTCGACGGGGTCACCCCGTTCGCCGACGCCTACAAACCGCGGCCCTCCGACGCCCCCGACGCACTGGACAACGTGCTCACCAATGCGCCGAACGGAGCGATCGTCCGCGGCGGCGTGTACTGGGACGCCTATCGCGATCCGGTCTCCAACGTCGTGCTGCTGGACAGGAAAACAGGCCAGCACCTCGCTCAGTGGAACCTCTGAAACCGGCCGTACGCCTGGCCGCGACCGACTGCGTCACCGCCGACGAACTGGCAGCGCTTGCCGCACAGACCTTTCCGTTGGCGTGTCCGCCCTCGACGCCGCCGGAGAACATTGCGTCGTTCATCAACGCCAACCTGTCCGCCACCCGCTTCGCGGAGTACCTGGCCGATCCGCAACGCGCCATTCTCACCGCGCGGCAAGCCGACCGGATTATCGGTTACGCCATGCTGATTCGCGGAGTCAGCGACGACACCGACGTCCAGCAAGCTGTCGAAATTCGGCCGGCCGCGGAGCTGTCAAAGATCTATCTGCTGCCCGACTACCACGGCGCCGGGGCGTCGACTGCTCTGATGGAGCTCACTCTGGCCACCGCCGCCGAATGGGGTGTCCGCTGCGTGTGGCTGGGCGTCAACCAGGGAAACCAACGCGCACAACGCTTTTACCTCAAAAGCGGCTTCACGATCAACGGCACCAGAACGTTTCAAGTGGGCGGTCGTCGCGAGAACGACTACGTCATGGTTCGCCAAGTCGGTTAAGACCCTGGCTCAGCGCCAAAAGCCTTGAGGTGGCCCGCAGGTACTTCTTTCGGTAACCACCGGCCAGTATCTCCTCGCTGAAGATGGTGTCCAGTTCCGCCCCGGAAGCGACCACCGGGATGCCTGCGTCATACAGTCGGTCGGTCAGTGATACCACTCGCAGCGCGACGTTCTGGTCGTCGATTCCATGTACGCCGGTCAAAAACACCACGCTCACGCCCTCGATCAGGGCCAGATACCGCGACGGGTGCATGGTCGCCAGGTGCGCGCACAGCACATCGAAATCGTCGAGAGTGGCGCCTTCGACCCGTGCGGCGCGCTCGGCGACCTGCTCATCCGACAGCGGCCGAGGCGCCGGCGGCAGGTCGCGGTGCCGGTAGTCCGGTCCTGCTATCCGCACGGTCGTGAAAATCTTTGCCAGCGTATTGATCTCGCGCAGAAAGTCCTGGGCGGCAAAGCGGCCCTCACCGAGCTGTTCGGGCAACGTGTTGGAGGTGGCGGCCACCGAAACGCCGCGTTCGACCAAAGACGAGAGCATCCGCGAGATCAGCGTCGTGTTGCCGGGATCATCGAGTTCGAATTCGTCGATACACACCGCCGTGTAATCGGCCAGCAGGTCGATGCATTCGACGAATCCGAAAACCCCGGCCAGCTGGGTCAGTTCTCCGAACGTCGCGAACGCCTTGGGACGAGTTCCCGGCAACTGGTAGTAGACCGAGGCCAGCAGGTGGGTTTTGCCTACGCCGAAGCCGCCGTCCAGGTACAGCCCGGCACCAGGCAACACCACCCGCTTACCCAATAGTTTTCGGCGGCCCGCCCGCCGTTCCACGGCCTGCTGGCAGAAGTCCTGACAAGCCACTACCGCGGCGGTCTGCGTCGGTTCCGCCGGGTCGAGACGGTACGTCGCGAAACTGACCTCGGCGAACGTTGGCGGCGGCCGCAATTGGGCGATGAGCCGATCCGGCGACACGCTCGGATATCGATCCGCCAGGTGTCCCACCGAGCCAGAAGCGTCCCCGGAGGCGGACCCGTGCATGAAGGAACTGTAACGGCGTGCTGCAATCAAGCTCATGCCCGAGTCTGAAGCAGCCGGAGCCACCGAGACACCACTGACAATGCTCGATTCGGGGCGCACACTCGACGACACCGAGCTCCCCGAGCTCTACGCCTATCCAGCCGATCTGGACAGGACATGGGTGCGAGCTAATTTCATCACCAGCGTCGACGGCGGCGCCACCGCGGACGGCACCAGTGGCACGCTGGCCGGATCCGGCGACCGATTTATCTTCAACCTGCTGCGTGAACTCGCCGATGTCGTAGTGGTCGGCGCGGGCACCGTGCGGATCGAGGGCTATTCCGGGGCGCAGATGGGGGTCGCCAAGCGCCAGCGCCGGCAGGCCCGCGGGCAAAGCGAAGTCCCCCAATTGGCGATCGTCACCAAGTCGGGTCGCCTTGACCGGGATATGGGCGTGTTCACCCGAACCGAGGTGCCCCCGCTCGTGCTCACCTGCACCGCGGCCGCCGACGAGACACGCCGGCTACTAGCTGATCTGGCCGAGGTGATCGACTGCTCGGGCCGCGATCCCAACAACGTCGACGAGGCCGCCCTACTGGCGAACCTCCAAGCGCGCGGTCAGCGACGCATCCTGACCGAGGGCGGGCCGACGCTGCTCGGCTCGTTCGTGGAACGCAACATGCTCGACGAGCTGTGCCTCACAATCGCCCCCTATCTGGTCGGCGGCATGGCGCGCCGCATCGCGACGGGACCGGGCCAGCTGTTGACCCACATGCGCTGCGCGCATGTTCTCACCGACGATGCGGGCTACCTGTACACGCGTTACGTCAAGACCGCCCGGTGACGATCCGCCCCGCGGTAGTGGGGCGAGGTGGGGGGCAGGCAATCAGGGCTTAGCCTGGCAGGTGGCTACTGTGGTCGGCATGAGTCGGCACATCAGGTCCGCCGCGATTCCGGTCGCGGTGACCTTCTGGGTGACGATGCTGGTTGCCGGCTGCGTTCCGGGCCTGGCCGCTGACCCGCGCTTCGCCACCAACTCCGGTGCCCGACCGCAAGGCGCAGCGAACACGAAGCCGCCTGCCAGCGGTCCGCCGCCGATCGCCGCGCCCAAGAACGACTTGTCGTGGCACGACTGCACGCCTCGGGTTTTCGGCGATGCGGCAGTACCTCCTGCGGCCGGCGTCCAGCTGGATTGCGCCAACTACGACGCCGACCTGGACCCCAACGGTGGGACCGGAACCGTGAGCATCGGCGTGGTCCGCGCCCGCTCGAACCAGACGCCCAAGGACGCGGGCCCGCTCGTCTTCACCACCGGCTCCGACCTCCCGTCATCGACGCAACTGGCGGTCTGGCTGTCCCGGTCCGGCATCGACGTGCTGCAAACCCACCCCGTCATCGCTGTGGACCGCCGGGGCATGGGCATGTCGAGCCCGATCGACTGCCGCGATCGCCTTGATCGCAAAGTGATGCGCGATCAGACGCAATTCCAAACCGGCGACGATCCCGTGGCCAACCTGTCCGACGTCTCCAACACCGCCACCACCAACTGCACCGACGCCCTGGCCCCGGCCGGTGACTCCGCATATGACGACTCGCACGCCGCCTCGGACATCGAGCGGTTGCGCAATCTCTGGGACGTACCCGCGGTCGCGTTGGTCGGAATCGGCAACGGCGCCCAGGTGGCGCTTTCCTACGCCGCATCCCGTCCGGACAAGGTCGCCCGGCTGATCCTTGACTCCCCGGTTGCGTTGGGAATCAACGCCGAGGCCGCGGCAGAGCAACAAGTCAAAGGCCAACAGGCAGCGCTCGACGCGTTCGCTGCGCAGTGCAGCGCGGTGAACTGCGCGCTGGGTCCCGATCCCAAGGGTGCTGTCAACTCGCTGCTGGCCGACGCCCGGGCCGGCAAGGGGCCCGGCGGCGCATCGGCGGCTGCAGTGGTCAACGCGATCACCGTCGCTTTGGGCTTCCCCTCCGGTGGCCGTGTCAACTCCGCCAACGGCCTGGCGAACGCGCTGGCGAACGCCCGGTCCGGCGACACCAACCAGCTGAACAGTTTGATCGCCCATGCCGACGCCACCCAGGACACCGATGGCCAGTTCGTCAACTCCTGTAGCGATGCCGTCAACCGCCCGACCCCGGACCGGGTCCGCGAACTGGTGGTCGCATGGGGGAAGCTCTATCCCCAGTTCGGCGTAGTCGCCGCGCTCAATCTGGTCAGATGCCTGCACTGGCCTTCCAATCAGCCGCCGCAGCCGCCGAAGGATCTCAAAGTCGACGTCCTGCTACTTGGTGTGCAAAACGACCCGATCGTGGGCTTCGAGGGAGTAGCGCAGACGGCGGCCATGGTCATCAACGCGAACGCGGCCAGCAGGCGAGTCATGTGGCAGGGCATCGGCCACGGCGCCAGCATCTATTCCTCCTGCGCGGTCCCTCCGTTGATCGGCTATCTGAACAGCGGGAAGCTGCCCGGAACCGACACCTACTGTCCTGCCTGACACTTCGGGCTGGACGCCGGTGTACGGTGCGCTGGTGACGGCACCTGATTCGACCCGAACCCGTTTGCGCGATCGCGTGCTGACCGCATTCGCACCCCGCACCGGCGCACCGAGCGCGGCGACCGTCTTGCGATCGGTGTTGTGGCCGGCGGCCATCCTGTCGGTGCTGCACCGCAGCATCATCCTGACGGCCAACGGCAATATCACCGACGATTTCAAGCCCGTCTACCGGGCTGTACTGAACTTCCGTCGCGGCTGGGATATCTACAACGAGCATTTCGACTACGTCGACCCGCACTACCTGTATTTTCCTGGCGGCACGCTGCTGCTGGCGCCGTTCGGCTACCTGCCCTTCGGACCGTCGCGCTACCTGTTCATCCTGATCAACACCGTGGCGATCCTGCTCGCCTGGTACTTGCTGCTGCGGTTGTTCAATTACACGCTGGCCACGGTGGCCGCCCCCGCCCTGCTGCTGGCCATGTTCTGCACTGAGAGTGTCGCCAGCACGCTGGTGTTCACCAATATCAACGGCTGCATCCTGCTGCTCGAAGTCCTGTTCCTGCGCTGGCTACTCGACGGCAGAGTCGGTCGTCAGTGGTGGGCCGGCCTGGCCATCGGGTTGACGCTGGTACTCAAGCCTGTGCTCGGTCCACTGCTGTTGTTGCCCTTGCTGAATCGCCAGTGGCGGGCGCTGATCCCCGCGATCGCGCTTCCCATTGTCATCAACCTGGCCGCACTGCCGCTGGTCAGCGATCCGAGGGACTTCTTTACCCGCACGGTGCCCTACATCCTGGGCACCCGTGACTATTTCAACAGCTCGATCGAGGGCAACGGGGTGTACTTCGGCCTGCCGACGTGGCTGATCGTGTCCCTGCGGATCCTGTTCACCCTGCTCGCGATTGGCAGCGTGTGGCTGCTGAATCGCTACTACCGCACCCGCGACCCGCTGTTCTGGTTCACCACCTCGTCGGGCGTGCTGCTGCTGTGGTCGTGGCTGGTGCTGTCGCTGTCCCAGGGCTACTACTCGATGATGTTGTTCCCGTTCCTGATGACGGTGGTGCGGCCCAATTCGTTGATCCGCAACTGGCCGGCGTGGCTGGGGATCTACGGCTTCATGACGCTGGACAACTGGCTGCTTTTCAACTGGATGCGGTACGGCCGTGCGCTCCAATACCTGAAGATCACCTACGGCTGGTCGCTGCTGTTGATCGTGGTGTTCGTGGTGCTCTACTTCCGCTACCTGGACGCCAAGGCGGAGAACCGGTTGGACGGCGGAATCGATCCGGCGTGGCTGACGGCCGAGCGGGAGCGCGCTAGCGTGGATACATGACCTCTCCCGATACCGGCTCGGCGCGTCCGAAGGTGCAACTGTCTGACGACGAGTGGCGTAAGAAGCTCAACCCACAGGAATTCGACGTGCTGCGTCGCGCCGGAACCGAGCGGCCGTTCGCCGGCGAGTACACCGACACCAAGACCGGGGGCGTCTACCAGTGCCGGGCCTGCGGCGCCGAATTATTCCGCAGCACGGAGAAGTTCGACTCGCATTGCGGCTGGCCGTCGTTCTTCGACCCGTCGAAGTCCGACGCGGTGATCCTGCGTCCCGACCACTCAATGGGGACGACGCGCACTGAGGTGTTGTGCGCGAATTGCCACAGCCACCTGGGTCATGTGTTTGCCGGTGAGGGTTATCCGACTCCGACGGACCAGCGCTATTGCATCAACTCGATCTCGCTGCGCCTGGTCCCGACCGACTGACGCAGTCAGCTACCGCGACATGTAAGTCACGCACACGCGGCTTGGGCCATATCTCGAGGAGCGACGAGCCAAGTCACCCCGACTCAGCCCACCCGGGTGGCGTGGACTTCCCAGAACGGGGCATGCACCCGGCCATTGACCAGCCATGGTTCCATCGCGCGGAACCGCTTCATCAAAGACTCAACCTGCTCGGCGGCATCGGGATTTCGGGCGGCCATCAGCTCGATCGTCTCAGCACTCATGTTGACCTGATAGGTGGTCGGGCCCAGGTAAGTGATCTCCCAGCCGCCCAGCGGTAGCACCTTGGTGAAATCGTCTTCGGACAACGACCGCAACATCTTGAATCCGTTGACGTCGTGCCCGCCGAACTCGAACATGTAGAGCCGCGCTCCCGGCTTGGTGGCCTGCCGCAGCGCTCGCACATAGGACTTCTGCAGCGCGGGGTCGGTACTGAAGGTGTGGTAGAAGGCGCAGTCGACCACGGTGTCGAACCGGTTATCCAGCCCCTCCAGCTTTGTGGCGTCGGCCAGTTCGAAATTCACTGACACTCCGGCCTTCTGCGCGTTTTCCCGGGCTCGCTCCAGGGCGCCTGCCGACCCGTCGACACCGGTGGCCGAGTACCCCTTGGAGGCGTAGTAGATCGCGTGGTGACCGGGGCCGGTTCCCGGGTCGAGCACGTCGCCCTTGATCGCGCCCAACGCGACCAACTGCTGCACCACCGGCTGCGGGCCACCGATGTCCCACGGCGTCGCGGCAGGCAGACCGTGCGCCACCCGGTCGTCGCGATACATCTCCTCGAAACGGGTGGGATCGGTCGGGTCGAACTGAGTCGTCATGTCTTCCTCGTCTCCAGGGTCACGGCAGAGCGTTCACCAACTGCTCGACGGGTACCCGCGGCCCCGTGAAGAACGGCGTCTCCTCGCGGGTATGCCGGCGAGCATCGGTGGACCGCAACTCGCGCATCAGGTCGACGATGCGGTCCAGTTCGGGGGCTTCGAAGGCCAAGAGCCATTCGTAGTCGCCCAGCGCGAACGCGGGCACCGTGTTGGCCCGAACGTCTTTGTACTCGCGGGCGGCCATGCCGTGCTCGGCGAGCATGCGGCGGCGCTCCTCGTCGGGCAGCAGGTACCACTCGTAAGACCGCACAAACGGATACACGCAGATGTAGGCGCCGGGCTCTTCGCCGGCCAGAAACGCCGGGATATGGCTCTTGTTGAACTCGGCGGGACGATGCAGAGCCACACTGCTCCACACCGGCGAACAAGCCCGTCCCAGCGTCGTCGTGCGCCGGAAGTCGGCATAGGTCGCTTGCAGCGCCTCGACGCGTCCGGCGTGGGTCCAGATCATGAAATCGGCGTCCGCCCGCAGGCCCGCCACGTCGTAGAGGCCGCGCACCACAACGCCGCGTTCTTCCTGAAGCTTGAAAAAGGTCGACGTGTCGTCGATTACGGCGTCGCGCTGCTCGCCCAGTACTCCGGGGCGCACCGAGAACACCGAGAACATCAGGTAGCGAAGCGTCGAGTTCAGGGCGTCGTAGTCGAGTTTGGCCATGAGGCCTATCGTGCCACTTCTACGTCCAACGCCTCTATCACGCTGGTGGCCGCGTGGCCGGCGGCGCTGATGCAGGCCGGAACGCCGATGCCGTCGAGGTAGCTGCCTGCCACCGCCAGCGCCGGCGGCAGGCCGGCGCGCACCTCGGCGACCAGATCGGCGTGGCCGGGCCCGTACTGCGGCATCGCCTCGACCCAGCGCTGCAGGCGGGCGTCGACGGGTGCGACGTCCAGCCCGAATACGGTGGCCAGATCCCCACGAGCCCAGGCCAGCAGTTCGTCGTCGGAGGCGCTGGCCGCCAGGTCGTCGCCGAATCGCCCGAACGACAGCCGCAGGAACTGCACGTCGCCCCGCAGACCCCACTTGCGCGACGACAGCGTGATCGCCTTGGCCCGCAGCGGTTCGCCGCTGGCCACCAGCACACCTGAACACTCCGGGAACGCGGTATTGCCGGGCACCGCGAGTGACACCACCGCCGATGACGCGCTGGTGACCCGCCGCGCGGCGGCATAGCTGCGTGGAGCGACCCGCTCCACGAGATGCGCCAGCCGCGGCGCGGGGATGGCCAGGATCACCGCATCGGCCTGCCAACGGATACCGGTGTCGTCGAGCAGCGTCCAGCCGAACTCGGCGCGCTCGAGGTTCTGCACGGCGGCGCGCACCCACCGCAGCCGGCTGCGCTCGACGAGCTCGTCGATCAGAATCTGGTATCCGCCGTCCAGCGCTCCGAACACCGGTGCGCCGGTGGCCGGTGGCAACCCCTGCCGGACCGCGTCGGTCAGGCTCCCGGCGCCGCGATCGAGGGCCGCCGCCACGCTCGGAGCGGCAGCGCGCAGCCCGATCGTCGCCGCTGATCCCGCGTAAACCCCGCTCAGCAGCGGATCTACCGACCGGGCCACGGCCTGCTCGCCGAACCGGTCGCCCACCAAGTCGGCCACCGCGGGATCACTGCCCGGTTCCCAGCTCAGTGGGCGGGTCGGTTCGGCGTCGATGCGCGCGATCGTCGCGTCGTCGACGAGTCCGGCGAGCGACGTCGCCGACGACGGGATGCCGACGACCGTACCGGACGGCAGCGGGTGCAGCTGTTGTCGGCTGTAGATCAACGGCCGCGCGCCGGTGGTGCCAAGTTGGCGCCCTGACAAGCCCAGCTCGGCCAGCAGCGCCGGCACCTCGGGCCGACGTAGCACGAACGCCTCGGCACCGAGGTCAATCGGCCGACCGGCGACCAGTTCGGTGCGCAGCACCCCGCCCAGCCGGTCGCCCGGGTCAAACAATGTGATGGTCGCGTGCTCGCCGAGTGCCACGCGCAGCCGGTAGGCAGCGGTCAAGCCCGAAATTCCGCCTCCCACAATGCAATACGATCTCGCGGTCATAGTGAGTGGACCAGCGACACCAGGTCGGTCAGCACGCCGGGATCGGTCTCCGGCAGCACTCCGTGGCCGAGGTTGAAGACGTGGCCGGCGGCGCCGGCATCGACGGCGCGACGTCCATCGTCGACCACAACCCGTGCCGCACGCTCCACTGCCGGCCAACCCGCCAGCAACACCACCGGATCCAGGTTGCCCTGCAGCGCGGTGCCTGCCTCGACGCGGGCGGCGGCATCGGTGAGCCCAGTTCGCCAATCCACGCCGATGACGGTGGCCGTTGCGGGTTTCAGAGCAGCCGACATCGCGCCAAGCAGCTCTGCGGTCCCGACCCCGAAGTGCGTCATCGGCACGCCGTAGTGGGCCAGCGTGGCGAAGACCCGGGAGCTGTGTGGCAGCACGTATCGCCGGTAGTCGGCCAGCGACAGGGTCCCCGCCCACGAGTCGAACACCTGGATGGCGTCTACCCCCGCTTCGATTTGTCCGCGCAAGAACGCGACCGTGAGGTCGGTCAGCTTCGTCATCAGTGCATGCCAGCTCATCGGGTCGGCCAGCATCATCGCCTTGGTGCGGGCGTGGTTACGGCTGGGCCCGCCTTCGACCAGATAGGACGCCAGCGTGAACGGCGCGCCGGCGAAACCGATCAGGGGAACATCGCCCAGCGCGGCAACGAGCAGCGAAACAGCATCACATACCGGCTGAATCGCTTGTTGCTCAAGCGGTTTCAGAGAATCAATATCCGCGCCGGTGCGGATCGGATGCGCGATCACCGGGCCGACGTCTGGCACGATATCCAGATCGATCCCGGCGGCGCGCAGCGGCACGACGATATCTGAGAACAGGATCGCCGCGTCGACGTCGTGGCGACGTACCGGTTGCAAGGTGATCTCGCAAACCAATTCGGGCTCGAAGCACGACGCCAGCATGCCGTGCCCTTCCCGCAGCGCCCGGTATTCGGGCAGCGAGCGGCCCGCCTGCCGCATGAACCACACCGGCACCCAGCTGGGTTTGCGACCGGTGACTGCCGCCAGGTACGGCGACTCGGGGAGATTGCGACGGGTATTCATTAGCCTCAATGCTGCCATGGGCGCCGACCGGCACCTGCGTAACATCAACCCGGTGCCGGTCACCTACGACGAATTCCCCAGCCTGCGCTGCGAAGCCGGCGACCAAACTGGTCTCGAAGGAGTCCTGACTCTGGTCCTCGACTCCCCCGGGCTGAATTCCGTCGGACCACAAATGCATCGCGACCTCGCAGACATCTGGCCGGTGATCGATCGAGATCCTGCGGTGCGCGTCGTTTTGGTCCGCGGCGAAGGCACAGCGTTCTCGTCCGGCGGCAGCTTCGATCTGATCGCCGAGACCATCGGCGACTACGAAAGCCGAATCCGCATCATGCGCGAGGCCCGCGACTTGGTGCTCAACCTGGTCAACTTCGACAAGCCGGTGGTCTCGGCGATCCGAGGCCCTGCCGTCGGCGCCGGCCTGGTGGTGGCGTTGCTGGCCGACATCTCAGTGGCAGGCCGGACCGCCAAGATCATCGACGGACACACCAAACTCGGAGTCGCCGCAGGTGACCATGCCGCGATCTGCTGGCCGCTGCTGGTCGGTATGGCCAAGGCCAAGTATTACTTGCTCACCTGCGACACGCTGCTCGGTGAGGAAGCAGAGCGCATCGGTCTGGTCTCGACCTGCGTCGATGACGACGACGTACTCCCTACCGCCGCCCGTCTCGCCGAGAACCTGGCGCAGGGCGCGCAAAACGCGATCCGCTGGACCAAACACAGCCTCAACCACTGGTACCGCATGTTCGCACCGGCATTCGAGACGTCGCTCGGCCTGGAATTCCTCGGGTTCGGCGGCCCTGACGTCCAAGAAGGGCTTGCGGCGCACCGCGAGAAGCGCCCCGCGCGATTTGGTGCCGGCGCTGACACCTGAGGCCCCACGCTGCCCATCCCAGGACACGGCGCGCCTGTCGCGGCGTGTCGGCCGAGAGGTCTACCGTCGAACTCTGTGAACCGCGCCGACGACGATGCAGAGCGCAGCGACGTGGAGGAGCGGCGCTCGTGACCTCAGCCGAACCGACCCCATTCCGCGAGGCAGTAGCGGCCATGAGTGCTGTCACGGCGCGGCCCGAGATCGAGCTCGGCCCCATCCGGCCGCCGCAGCGCCTGGCGCCGTACAGCTACGCGCTGGGAGCCGAGGTCAAACACCCCGAAGTCGACGTCGTTCCCGAGCGGTCCGAGGATGACGCATTCGGTCGGCTGATCCTGCTGTACGACCCGGAAGGCGCCGACGCCTGGGACGGCACCATCCGCCTGGTCGCATACATTCAGGCCGATCTGGACTCGCACGAGGCGGTAGACCCGCTGCTGCCCGAGGTGGCGTGGAGCTGGCTGGTCGACGCGCTGGAGTCCCGTAGCGAGCACGTCATCGCGTTGGGCGGCACCGTCACCGCCACCACGTCGGTGCGTTACGGCGACATCTCCGGGCCGCCACGCGCCCATCAGCTGGAGCTGCGGGCGTCGTGGACGGCGAGCACCCCAGAGGTCGGCGTCCACGTCGAGGCGTTCTGCGAGGTGCTGGAACACGCCGCGGGCCTACCGCCGACCGGGGTCACCGACCTGGGCTCGCGGTCGCGCGCCTGAAATGTGCGAACCGGTGGCCGATGGGCCCGGCAGCTCCGAGCCCGGGAGCGCCGAACCCGAACCCACTCCGGTACTGCACCCGGCCGACGGGTTGCCGAACCTCTCGGTGACTGTCGGTCAGATCGCGGCGGCGGCGGAACTCCTGGACGGCGGCCGCGGACCGTTCGCGGTGGACGCCGAGCGCGCATCGGGTTTCCGCTACTCCAACCGGGCCTACCTGATTCAGATCCGGAGGGCCGAAGCCGGCACCGTGCTTATCGACCCGGTCAGCCACGGCGCTGACCCGCTGACCGCGCTTCGTCCCGTCGCGCAGGTGCTCGCCAAAGACGAGTGGATCTTGCACGCCGCCGATCAGGACATGCCCTGTTTAGCCGAGGTAGGCATGCGGCCCCCCGCGCTCTACGACACCGAGCTGGCGGCAAGGCTGGCCGGATTCGACCGGGTGAACCTGGCGAGCATGGTCCAGCGGCTGCTCGGCCTCGGGCTGGTCAAGGGCCATGGCGCGGCCGATTGGTCCAAGCGCCCGCTGCCAACGGACTGGCTCAACTACGCCGCACTCGACGTGGAACTCCTCATCGAACTCCGCACGGCTATCGCGGGAGCGCTAGCCGAACAAGGCAAAACCGATTGGGCTGCACAGGAATTCGACTATCTGCGGACCGCAGGAATGCGAGAGATTGCGCCGGCGGTGCGGCCTGACCGCTGGCGTCGAACGTCGGGGATCCACAAAGTGCGGGACCGGAGAGGCCTGGCGGCCGTTCGCGAATTGTGGTCGGCGCGCGACCGCATCGCCCAACGGCGCGACGTCGCGCCGCGCCGCATCCTGCCGGATGCGGCCATCATCGACGCCGCCGTCGCCGATCCGAAGACGATCGACGATCTCGTCGCATTGCCGGTGTTCGGTGGGCGCAATCAGCGTCGGAGCGCCGCGATGTGGTTCGCGGCGCTGGAAGCGGCCCGGGCGAACCGAAATCCGCCCGAAGATGCGGAGACGCCGAACGCACCGCCACCGCCGGCGCGGTGGAGCAGGCGCAAACCCGAAGCTGCCGTTCGGCTGGAAGCGGCCCGGGCAGCGCTCGCGGAAGTGTCTCAGCGAGTGGGGATTCCAGCGGAGAACCTGATATCGCCTGACTTGGTGCGACGGCTGTGCTGGTACTGGGAGGTGGCCGCAGACCCCGTCGAAGCTGTCGAGGAGTTCGTCCGAGCGGGCCAGGCGCGGCCGTGGCAGCGAGAACTGGTGGTAACCGTTCTTGCCCGGGCGGTGCAGCCGTCGGCTGATTAGCTGTTGCGCGCAGCGTTCTCCGCCACATGTGTGGCGGCGCCCCAGTTACTGCCGTACCCGATCAAAACCTCGAGCGGCGCGTGCAGCGGGTACGCGCCACGCATCTGCTCGACGAGATGCGCCCCCAACGTTTCGCGCTCCCCGGCAGCCACCTCGAGTACCAGCTCGCTGCCCACCTGCAGCAACATGCGCGACTTCAATCCGGCGTCCTTGATTACCCGATGGACGTTGATCATCGCCACCTTCATGATGTCCGCTGCGCTGCCTCCGACGAGGACACTGAGGGCCGTCCGCTCGGCGGTCTCGCGGACGTGACGGTTATCGCTGTCCAAGTCGGGCAGGTAGTGTCGGCGCCCCAACAACGTTGAGCAGTAGCCGAGCCCGCGGGCATCGTCGACAACACCACGCAGATACTCGCTGAGATCACGCCAGAAGTCGTGATCTGCGGCCCCGACCGGGGCCGTCAATTCGTATGACATCAGCTCTACCCGGCGCCGAAGCTGCGATGTCGCCCCGTCGGTAGACAGCGGGAACACGTGGGATGCCAAGGCGTGGTACGGATCCTCCCCGGCGTCGAGAGCACCGATCAGGCCCGCGTCGTCGGACAATTGGGCGATGACACGCGCTTCAATCTCCCCGTAGCGAGCCGTCATCAATTCGGCGTACCCATCGCCCGCCACGAACACGTCACGGAGGTTCGAGCCGGCGCAAGGGCGCGGCGGGATGTCGTGCAAGTCCAGGTTGGACGACGAAATCCTGCCAGTCGCTGCTTGGGTCCGGCGGAAGGTCGGATGAATACGCCCATCGGAGGCTGTCGAATCCAGCAGGCCGTCGACGGTGCCCTGCAGTGCTGCGGCGTCAACTTCGCCCCCGAGCCGATTCTGGATGCGAGTCAACCCCGCACGGTCCACCGCGATGCCTGCAATCTCCATCTCGGACAGCGCGCCCAGAACGGGCAGCTCCATCCGACTCAGCAGCGACGAGGAATCGACTCGTGCCAACTCCTCGTCGAGCACATCGGCAAGATCCAGCACCGCGCAGGCCACCAGGATGAGCGCGCGCACGGCCTGCTCACTGAGCCAGGAAGGGTTGTCGAGCGATGAGAAATGCTGTCGCTCGGGAGCTTCCACGGGTAGCGCGCAGCGCATGTGGCGCACCAACAGTTCATTGAGAGACAAGTTTGGCTGTTCAGGACGCAACAAGTAGGCCGCCGACGCGGTATCAGAGGTAACACCGCGAAGCGTCCAACCGCAGCGCGCCAACGCATGTGTCACCAGCTTGGCGTCGTGCACCGCCTTCGGCGGACCGGGGTCGCCAAGCCACGACGCCAACGCCGCCTCGTCGTCTTCGGTCAACGTGGCGGTGTGGATACAGCGGCCATCGCCATCGGCGGCGACGATCGCGAGGGCGACGGCCTTGGGCTCGTGAGCCGGATCCGTCCCCTGGACGGCCAGACCGAACCGATTCCCCAGGCTATGTTCTGCCAGCCAGGCGGCGAGCTCATTGTCTTCCAGCATGCGCCCATGGACGTCGAAGCTATTCGGCATGTCCATCACCGTCGATTATGAGCTCCGCCCTGAGTCAGCGCGTCACGCGCCTGGCTCGGTCATTGTGTCGTGGGGCGTGTTCGATCGGGTACTAGTTACTGCCCGAGCGTTCGGCTTTCCCCCGCCGCGCTGGAGGTGCCCCCAGGTCGGGCGTACCCGCCCGCTTCTTCGCCGGACTTCTGCTCCAGTGCGGCAACCCAACCGGTGACCCGGCGGGCGACATCCTGGTCGGTGAGCCCGAGATCAGCCAGCACCTCACCGCGCGACGCGTGGTCATAGAACTGTTGCGGCAGCCCGACGTCGCGGCAGGGGATGTCGATCTCGGCGCGCCGCAGCGCGGCAGACACCGCCGAACCCACCCCGCCGTAGACCCCGTTGTCTTCAAGCGTCACAAGCAATTTGTGCTGCACCGCCAGTTCGAGAACACCATCGGATACCGGCAACACCCAACGCGGGTCAATCACCGTGACACCAATTCCCTGGTTATGCAGCCGCTTGGCCACCTCCAACGCCATCGGCACGAACGACCCCACCGCCACCAGCAGCACGTCGTGGTTCACCCCATCGGCGGGCACCGCCAGCACATCCACGCCCGAGCGCCGTTCCAAAGCCGCAATATCTTCGCCCACATCACCTTTGGGGAAACGCAACGCCGTCGGACCGTCGTCGACGTCGAGCGCCTCGCCGAGTTCCTCGCAAAGCCGGGCTGCGTCCCTGGGTGCGGCCACCCGCATGCCCGGCACGATATTCAATATCGACAGATCCCACATGCCGTTGTGGCTGGGGCCGTCCGAGCCGGTGACTCCGGCCCGGTCCAGCACCAAGGTGACGGGCAGCTTGTGCAGCGCCACATCCATCATGATCTGGTCGAAAGCCCGGTTGAGGAATGTCGAATAGATCGCGACCACCGGGTGCATGCCACCCATCGCCAGCCCCGCCGCGGACGTCATCGCGTGTTGCTCGGCGATGCCGACGTCGAACAACCGATCCGGAAACTCTTCCCCGAACGCCGTCAGCCCGGTGGGGCCCGGCATAGCCGCGGTGATGGCCACGATGTCGCGGCGCTTTTTGCCGTAACCGATGAGCGCCTCGGAAAAGGCGGCGGTCCAGCCCGGGGCCGCCACCTTGGTGGCCTGCCCCGTGGCCGGGTCGATCGGGGCGGTGGAGTGCATCTGCTCAGCCTCATCGGCCTCAGCCGGCGCATATCCCATGCCCTTTCGGGTGACGACGTGCACGATCACCGGGCCTCCGAATCCACGGGCGCTGCGCAGCGCGACCTCCACCGCATGCTCGTCGTGTCCATCGACCGGACCGACGTACTTCAGTCCGAGATCGGTGAACAACAGTTGCGGGGCCAGAGAGTCCTTGATGCCGGCTTTGACGCTGTGCATGAAGTGGTAGCAGGCTTCGCCGACCAGCGGCACGGCACGCACCACGTCGCGGCCCTTTTCAAGCAGCTGTTCGTAGCCCGGCTGCAGCCGCAGGGCGGCCAGATGGTTGGCGACGCCGCCGATCGTGGGGGCGTAACTGCGGCCGTTGTCGTTGACCACGATGATCACCGGCCGTTGGCAGGCGGCGATATTGTTCAGCGCTTCCCAGCACATGCCACCGGTCAGCGCGCCATCCCCGACGACCGCGACCACGTGCCGGTTCCGGTGCCCGGTCAACTCGAATGCCTTGGCCAGGCCGTCGGCGTATGACAACGCCGCGCTGGCGTGGCTGGATTCCACCCAGTCGTGTTCGCTCTCGGCCCGCGACGGATACCCGGACAGGCCGCCCTTCTTGCGCAGACTTTCGAAGTCCGGGCATCGTCCGGTCAACATCTTGTGGACGTATGCCTGGTGACCGGTGTCGAAGATGATCGGATCGTGTGGCGAGTCGAACACCCGGTGCAGCGCCAGCGTGAGCTCGACGACGCCGAGGTTCGGCCCCAAGTGTCCCCCCGTCGCAGCGACCTTGTGGATCAGGAACTCGCGAATCTCCGAAGCGAGATTGCGTAGCTGCTGCTGGGAAAGGTACTGCAGATCGGCCGGTCCACGGATCTGTTCGAGCATCAAGACAGTCTACGGTGACTACCCCGAGTCGAGGATCCTCAACAACACCCCGACGTCAAAGAAGCCCGAATCGGCGAAGCCTGGGGTCTATCGGGTCAACAGCGCCACGCATTCGGTGTGATGGGTCAGGGGGAACGCGTCGAAGACCCTGATCTCTTCGACTGCGTAGCCCCGAGCGCGATACAGGCCGACATCGCGGGCAAACGATGCCGCCTCGCAGCCGATGTGCACCACCCGCGGGACCTCGGCTGCGGCCAGTAGGTCGATGACGTCGCGACCAGCGCCCGATCGCGGCGGATCCAGCACCGCCACGTCGGCGCTCGCGTGCTGTCCGGCCAGCGCTCGGCGCACCGAGTCGGTGATGACATCCACCTGCGGCAGATCGGCCAATGCGGCGCGAGCGGCCCGTGACGCCGCACGCGAGGTGTCGACCGTCAACACCCGTCCGGACTCCCCTACCGCGTCGCCCAGCGCAGCGGCAAAAACACCGGCGCCGCCGTAGAGATCCCACGCCGTCATGCCCGCACCGGGCTGTGCCCATTCGACAACCAAACGGCTGTAGACCCTTGCCGCGTCCCGGTGCGCCTGCCAGAAGGCCGTTACCGGCACCTGCCAGCTACGCAGGCCCACCCGCTGCACCGCGTGATAGTCCCCTTCGACCGCGCTGGTTGTCGTCCGCTTGCCGTGCCGCACCGTGCGCACCACATGTCGCTCGTCGTTGTCGTCGAGGGCCACGTGCAGCTGAGCCGCCTGCGGCCAGTCGCCCTCACCCAGTCCGTCCACCATCCCAGGCGGCAACTGAGCGCAGCGCAAGTCGGTCACCAATTCGTCGCTGTGATAGCGGTGAAAGCCCGGACGACCGTCGGACCCCACATCGAGGCGGACCCGGGTGCGCCAACCCATGGGACCCGCAGCGGACAGCGGCTCGGCCCGAACGTCCGATCCGCCCCACCGGTGGCCGCCCAGCCGTTCCAGCTGATTGGCCACGACTTGGGCCTTCAGTGCCCTGGCCGCCTCCGGAACAACAAACGACAGGTCGCAACATCCGGCACCATCCACGCCCGCGATCGGGCACAGCGACGCCGTCCGATCGGCCGACGGTTCGATCACCTCGACAACCTCTGCGTGCCAATAAGAACCGCGGTCGGCGGTGACGCGCACCCGCACCCGTTCGCCGGGCAGTGCGTAGCGGACGAACACCACCCGGCCTTCGTGGTGCGCGACGCAACTGCCGCCGTTCGCCGGGGGACCGGCGACCAAGGTCAGTTCCCCGCAAGCCGACTCGGGGTTCGACTCCTGTGTCAATCGAAGATTCCGCGACGAGCGTCACCGGGAGCGGCGTGCGACTGTAGCGTGTCGATTCGCTCCGACGAACTCAATTGCCAGGGAACCGAAGTCACCATCACGCCGGGCATGAACAGCAACCGGCCCTTGAGCCGCAGCGCGCTCTGATTATGCAGCACCTGCTCCCACCAATGGCCGACCACGTACTCCGGGATGAACACCGTCACTACGGTGCGGCGAGATTCTTTGCTGACCCTTCTGACGTAATCGAGTATCGGACGGGTGATTTCACGGTACGGCGAGGCGATGACCTTGAGTGGCACACTGATATTGCTGTCCTCCCACGCGCGCACCAAGGTCCGGGTCTCCAGGTCGTCCACGCTGACGGTGAGCGCCTCGAGCACATCGGGGCGGGTCGCACGCGCATAGGCCAGTGCGCGCAGGGTCGGCAGATGCAACTTCGACACCAGCACCAGGGCGTGGTTGCGGCTGGGCAACACCACGTCGTGTTGGGCGGCGGCCTGCTCTTCCAATTCCCGGTTGACGGTGTCGTAGTGCCGGCGAATCAGCTTCATGATGATGAACAGTCCGCTCATCGCGACGATAGCGATCCACGCCCCGGCGAGAAACTTGGTGATCAGCACAACGAACAACACGGCGCCGGTAGAGAGCAAGCCGACCGTGTTGACCACCCTGGAGCGCATCATCTTGCGCCGCCCCCGCGGATCGGTCTCGGTGCGCAGCAACCGGGTCCAGTGCCGAACCATGCCGATCTGGCTCAGCGTGAACGAAATGAACACCCCTACGATGTAGAGCTGGATCAGCGCGGACAGCTCGGCACGGAACGCGATGATCGCCGCGAGAGCTGCGGCCGACAGGAACAAAATGCCGTTGGAGAACGCCAATCGGTCTCCGCGGGTGTGAAGTTGGCGCGGAAGGTAACTGTGTTGCGCCAGCACCGAACCGAGCACCGGGAACCCGTTGAACGCGGTGTTGGCCGCCAGTACCAGGATGAGCGCGGTCACCGTGGTGATGAGCAGAAACCCGATATGGAAGCTGCCGAACACCGTCTCGGCCAGCTGCGTGACCAGGGTCTTCTGGTAATAGCCCGCCGGCGTACCGGTGAGCTGTGTTGCGGGATCGTCGACGAGCTTGACCCCGATCTTCTCGGCCAACACGATGATGCCCATCAGCAGGGCCACCGCGATCGCGCCCAGCAGCAGCAGGGTTGTCGCGGCATTGCGGGACTTCGGTTTCTCAAACGCCGGCACCCCGT
The DNA here is from genome assembly GCA_963762625.1 of uncultured Actinomycetota bacterium. Taxonomy (GTDB): domain Bacteria; phylum Actinomycetota; class Actinomycetes; order Mycobacteriales; family Mycobacteriaceae; genus Mycobacterium. Next base: position 198,319 of record CAVXLB010000002.1, on the reverse strand, counting down.
TGCTGATCGCCTCGACCCCGGTCAGTGCCGCGCAGCCCGAGGAGAACGACCGGGCCAGCAGAAACGCAAACGCGAAGCCGACGACCTGACCATGCTCGGCATGCATCTGGAAACCGGCGGATTCGGCCCGCAGCGGATTGCCCAACACGAAGATCCGGAACAGCCCCCAGCCGATCATGACGACAACACCGACGATGAACGCGTAGGTCGGGAGGGCGAACGCCGCCCCGGACTCGCGGATTCCGCGCAAGTTCAGCGCCATCACCACCAGGATGGCGGCCACGCAGAACCACACTTTGTTCTCGGCCACGATCGGGAGGGCGGAGCCGATGTTCGACATCGCCGAAGCGGTCGAAACAGCCACGGTCAGAACGTAATCCACCATCAGCGCGCTGGCGACGACAAGACCAGCGGTATCCCCGAGATTGGTGGTGACCACCTCGTAGTCGCCTCCTCCGGATGGATACGCGTGCACGTTCTGCCGGTAGCTGGCCACCACCACCAGCATGACCGCGGCCACCGCGAGGCCGATCCACGGCGTCAGCGCGTACGCAGCCGCGCCGGCCACCGAGAGCATCAGAAAAATCTCCTCGGGGGCGTAAGCCACCGAGGAGAGCGCATCCGAGGCGAAGACCGGCAAAGCGATCCGTTTGGGCAGCAGAGTGTGACTCAGCCGGTCGCTGCGAAACGGCTGACCGATGAGTAACCGGCGCGCAGCGGTTGAAAGTTTGGACACGAGAGCCAAGAGTAGGCCCAGCAGGGCTTGATAGCGTCTCGTAGGCGAGAATGTTGCGGGACTGAATCGGCTGGCCAACGACGGTGCCGATGGAGTGATATACGCAGGACTCAGCCGAGAGGACCTCAAGTGCGGGTGGTTGTGATGGGGTGCGGCCGGGTGGGCTCGTCGCTGTCGGACGGGCTGTCCCGAATCGGGCATGACGTCGCTGTCATCGACCGCGACAGCACGGCGTTCAACCGGCTCAGCCCGGAGTTCGGCGGCGCGCGGGTGCTGGGCCAGGGATTCGACCGAGACGTCCTGTTGAGGGCGGGCATCGAGGGGGCGGACGCATTCGCTGCGGTGTCATCCGGGGACAATTCCAACATCATCTCGGCGAGACTGGCTCGGGAGACTTTCGGCGTGAAGAACGTCGTCGCCCGGATCTACGACGCCAAGCGCGCCGAGGTCTACGAACGCCTCGGCATCCCCACGATTGCCACCGTGCCCTGGACCACCGATCGCCTTCTCAACTTGATCACCCGGGACGGCGAGACCGCCAAGTGGCGGGACCCGACCGGCACCGTCGCCGTCGCCGAGGTCGAGTTGCACGAGGATTGGGTGGGGCGCCGCGCCACCGAACTGGAAGACGCCACCGGCGCGCGGGTGGCGTTCTTGATCCGCTTCGGCACCGGAGTGCTACCCGAAGCGAAAACCTGCATCCAGGCCGGTGATCAGGTCTATCTCGCCGCGATATCCGGTCGCGCCGCCGAGGCGGTGGCCATCGCCGCCCTGCCGCCGGGTCGTGACTGAGGAGTGGAGAATATGAAACGCGACAACGACGGGTTTGTTGATGACGCCTGCTGCGCAGGCGTTGAGGAGTGGCGCAAATGAAGGTAGCTGTTGCCGGGGCCGGCGCGGTCGGTCGTTCGGTCACCCGCGAACTCGTGGGGAATCACCACGACGTGACCTTGATCGAGCGCAACCCCGACCACGTCGACGTCGACGCCATTCCGGAGGCGCAGTGGGTTCTTGGCGATGCCTGCGAGCTGAGCCTGCTGGAGTCGGCACACCTTGAGGATTTCGACGTGGTGGTCGCCGCGACCGGGGACGATAAGGTCAACGTGGTGCTCAGTCTGCTGGCCAAGACCGAGTTCGCGGTGCCCCGCGTGGTGGCCCGGGTCAACGATCCCCGCAACGAATGGCTGTTCACCGACGCCTGGGGGGTGGATGTGTCGGTGTCCACCCCACGCATGCTGTGTTCGCTTATCGAGGAGGCCGTCACGGTGGGCGATCTGGTGCGGTTGATGGAGTTCCGCCGGGGTCAAGCCAACCTGGTGGAGATCACGCTGCCCGACGACACGCCGTGGGGTGGCAAACCGGTGCGCAGACTCCAGCTGCCGCGAGACACCGCACTGGTGACGATTCTGCGCGGGCCGCGCGTGATCGTGCCGGAACCCGACGAGCCCCTGGAAGGGGGCGACGAGTTGCTTTTCGTCGCGGCCACCGAGTCGGAAGAGGATCTGAGCAAGCTGCTGTTGCCCAGCGCCGAACCGGTCGGAGATTAAGCCCCGCTGGTGTCGGTCTCGGCCTCGGGGGTGGCCGTGACGTCAGGAAGTGCACGCTGAACGACCTTGATCGCCGCGTAGGTGGCCAGTGCCGCTACCGCGGTCAGCGGCCAACCCATCCCGATCCGCGCTACCCCTAGCCAGCCGGTCTTATCGGCGTCGTAGAGCAACCGCTGGACCACGAACCGGGCGCCGAACACCAGCACCCAACACAGCGTGGCGACGTCGAACGCATGTACCGCGCGCGGCGCGTCGCGCCAGCCGCGATCAACGCCGCTGGCCCAACTCCAGGCGTAGCCGACCAGTGGCCGCCGGATCACGACCGACACCGAGAAGACCACCGCCCACAGCAACGACATCCAGATGCCCAGCAGGAAATAACCTTTGGACTGTCCAACCAGGTAGGCGATCAGCGCGCAGACGGCGACGCCAAAGAAACCCGAGAGCGCCGGCTGCGTGGATTCCCGCCGAATCAGACGCAACAGCAATACCAGCGCGGCCACGCCAAGCGCAGCCCCGACCGCGGGCACTAAACCCAAGAGGCTGTTAGCCAGCACGAACACCACCACGGGTAGCGAAGAGTAGACAACCCCACTCACCCCGCCCAGCTGCGCCAGCAGGCGGTCTGGGCTAGTGCGATCACCGGTTTGGCTGGGCAGGCACGCGGCCGAATTCCGTCTCAACGCTGAATTTCGTAATGCGGGTTGTAGATGGCTTTGGTGCCGTTCTCCAGTTTGCCCAGGCGACCCCGCACCCGCAGAGTGCGGCCGGAGTCGATGCCGGGTATCCGGCGCTGGCCCAGCCAGACGAGGGTGACGGTGTCGCTGCCGTCGAACAGCTCGGCGCGGACCCCACCCGCGCAACCCTTGCCGTTGCATTCCACGCTGCGCAGGGTGCCCATCATCGTGACCTCCTGGCCACGCTCGCAGTCGACGACACGCTGCGCGCCGGTGCTTGCGACCTCGTCGGACAACTCCGCGGAGTCGCGTTGATCCGGATCCTCCGTCAAACGACGGGTGAGCCGGCGCAAATAACCTTGGGCCCCCATGGCCTCTCCTGCCACTGCTGCTGCAGCTATCGGCGCTTCATTATGCCAACGGTCACCGTAGACCTGTTAGTTCCCTTGCGCCACACGGATCAATGTGATGTTGGAGAAGCTCTGCGCGACCGGCAATATCTATGGGGTGGCTGTCGACCTGCGCGGGGTCAGGACCGTGTTGCTGCCCGGAACCGGCTCCGACGACCACTACGTCTGCCGCGCGTTTTCTGGCCCTTTGCGCGGGGTCGGCGCGGTGCTGGTGACGCCGCCGCCGCAGCCGGATCGTTTGATCGACGGCTACCTGTCCGCCCTGGACGACGCCGCCCGCGCAGGACCGATCAGCGTCGGTGGCGTCTCGCTCGGCGCCGCGGTGGCGGTGGCGTGGGCACTGGACCATCCCACACAGGTGGTTGCCGTCCTGGCTGCGCTGCCGCCCTGGACAGGGGCGCCCGGATCGGCGCCCGCGGCACTCTCGGCGCGCTATACGGCATCCCAATTGCGTGCCGATGGTTTGGCCGCGACGACCAAGCAGATGCGCGCGTCCAGCCCGCCCTGGTTGGCCGACGAGCTGACCCGTTCCTGGCACGCTCAGTGGCCGACATTGCCCGACGCCATGGAGGAAGCGGCGACGTTCGTCGCCCCGAACCGCGCCGACCTGACCCGGCTCGCCGCACCGCTCGGGGTGGTCGCCGCCGTAGACGATCCGATTCACCCGCTGCAGGTCGGTGTCGACTGGGTGGCCGCCGCGCCGCACGCCGCACTGCGGACGTTGACGCTGGACGAGATGGGCGCGAACACCGCCGCGCTGGGCGCTGCCTGCCTGGCCGCTCTCGCCCTCGCCTGACGCTTACCTGGACCGTCGGAGTCGGGCCTAGCCGCCGGTCGTGGTGCGCAACTGCTGCATCGCCGATCCCTCGGCACTGCGACGGGCGGCCGGGTCGTTGGGTCGCGGTTGCTCCCCCTCCGCTTGTCCGGCAACGTGTTGTGCTTCCGCTGCCTCGCGCAGCTGTTCTGCCATCGGCTCGGGCAGCTGCACCGGCAACGGCGTGCGCACCGGCAGCGGTGTATCACCGCGGCGAACCACGGTGTCCGCCAGCGCCGTGCGGGCCTCCACATTCACCGCCTCGATGGTTTCGTGCGGGCCGTTTACGACGCAGCGAATCATCCAGCGGTAGCCGTCGACCCCGATGAAGCGCACCACGCCAGAGGCGGTGCCGACCACTTCCCGGCCCCACGGACCGTCCTTGACGGTGACTTTGGCGGAGTCCTTGCGCAACGAGTCGGCGAGCTCGCTGGCCACCTCACGCCATAGGCCCACCGTCTTCGGTGCCGCATAGGCGGCAATGCTGAAACGCCCGTTAGGCGTGACGACCCAGACCGCGCTGGGCACCCCGCTCTCGGTCAACTCGACCTGCAGCTGACCGGCTTCCGGCATGGGAATCAGCACCGAGCCCAGGTCGAGTCTGGCCAGCTCCGCGTCCTTGGGGTCGTCGAAGTCGTCGATGTCGAACGGGCCTTCGAAGTCTTCGGCCGCTTCGGGCTCTACAGAGTCTTGTTCGCTGCCGACCGCCGCCTCGGCGGCGACCTGTGCACCCGAGTCGGCCTCGCCGGTCGGGTCGACCGGGGTGTCCGCGTTGTCGTCTTTGCCTGAACGTCTACCGAATGCCATCAGAAACGCCGCTCCTCCTCATCGCTTGGCTCAGCATCGTCGCCGGCGGTCACAAACTCGCATGCCCGCCGGAGGAACCGTGGCCTCCGTCGCCACGGGATGTTTCCGCCAGCCCGGCCTCGTCGAACGACGAGACCTCAACCAACTCGACCAACTCGACCCGCTGAACCAGCAACTGGGCGATGCGGTCGCCGCGGTGCACCACGATCGCCGCGGCTGGATCGAGATTGATCAGCGCCACTTTGATCTCGCCGCGATACCCCGCGTCGATGGTGCCAGGGCTGTTGACGATCGAAAGCCCCACCCGCGCAGCCAATCCCGAGCGCGGGTGGACCAGGCCGACCATTCCGAACGGGATGGCGACTGCAACGCCCGTTCGCACCAGGGCACGTTGACCGGGTGCCAGCTCGACGTCTTCTGCGCTGTAGAGATCAACCCCGGCGTCGCCGTCGTGCGCGCGGTGGGGCAACGGGAGCCCGGGGTCGAGGCGGACAATGGCAAGACTGGTCGACACGGGGCCACAGACTACCCTTGACCGCGTGTCAGGTACCCGCGTCGCGCCGCACGGCGTGCGATATCGCGAGCGACTGTGGGTGCCATGGTGGTGGTGGCCGCCGGCCTTCGCGCTGGCGGCGCTCATCGCTTTCGAAGTCAACCTGGGTGTCACCGCCCTACCCGACTGGCTGCCGTTTGCGACGCTGTTCGCCGTTGCGACGGGGACGCTGTTGTGGCTGGGCCGCGTTGAGATCCAGGTCAGCGTCGACTCCGCCGCCGGGGCCGGAGTCGAACTCCGGGCCGGGCAAGCGCACTTGCCCGTCACCGCGATCGCCCGGTCCACCGAAGTTCCCCCCTCGGCCAAGTCCGCGGCGCTCGGCCGCCAGCTCGACCCGGCGGCCTTCGTACTGCACCGCGCATGGGTCGGCCCGATGATTCTGGTGGTCCTCGATGACCCAGACGACCCGACGCCGTACTGGCTGGTGAGCTGCCGTCACCCGGAACGGGTGCTGTCGGCCCTGACAAGCTGAGTGCAGCTATCAGGCTGCGCAGTCGGTGCAGATCATCACGCCGCTCTTCTCACTGGCCAGCCGGCTGCGGTGTTGCACCAGGAAGCAGCTCGAGCAGGTGAATTCGTCAGCCTGTTTCGGAACCACGCGCACCGAAAGTTCTTCACCGGAAAGATCGGCGCCCGGCAGCTCGAAAGACTCAGCGGATTCGGATTCGTCAACGTCGACCACGGCCGACGCCGCTTCGTTCCGTCGTGCTTTGAGCTCCTCCAGCGAGTCCTCCGAGACGTCGTCCGTTTCGGTGCGCCGTGGAGCGTCATAGTCGGTAGGCATCGTCCTATCCCCTGTCCTGTCCCCTCACATGCCCTCTGTACCCCAAGCAACGTGTTGTACCAGCGTCGAACGCATCCACCAAACGATTCGTGCCCGTATCTCGGCCGATTGGAGTGTGATTTACGTCACAGCTCGGCTTAAATGCGTGTGTTTGGCCAAAATCAGCGGGTTCAACAAACGACTAGAGTGCACTCGTGGTCGCACAAATCACCGAGGGTACCGCCTTCGACAAGCATGGTCGGCCCTATCGACGACGCAACCCCCGGCCCGCCATCTTCATGCTGGTGTTTCTCGTGCTGGCGGCTGGCGTGGTGTGGACCATCGCGCTGACGCGACCGGTGAAGGCGCGCGAGGCCGAAGCCTGCAACCCACCCGCGCAACCGGCCGGATCGGCACCTGCCCAGCTCGGTGAGCAGGCGTCGCGCACAGCGATGACGGACGTCGCACCCGCCAAACTCAGCGACACCAAGGTCCGCGTTCTCAATGCCAGCGGCCGAGGTGGGCAGGCCGCCGACGTCGCCGCCGCAATGAAAGATCTGGGCTTCGCCACACCGACCGCGGCCAACGACCCGATCTATGCCGGCACCCGACTGAACTGCCAGGGCCAGATTCGCTTCGGTACGGCCGGGCAGGCCACTGCGGCCGCGGTGTGGCTGGTGGCGCCGTGCACCGAACTCTTCAATGACAGCCGCGCCGACGACTCCGTCGACCTTGCCCTGGGCACTGACTTCAGCGCACTGGCGCACAACGAAGAGATCGACGCCGTCCTCGCCAGCCTGCGACCGGGCGCCACCGGGCCCTCAGATCCCAGCCTGCTGTCCAGGATCCACACCAGCAGTTGCTGATTCAGCCCAGATCGGTCCTGGACCGGGTAAGACCGCCGGAGTCAATCCCAGATCGGCTCGAGACCGTCGAAGCGTTCCAGGGCCGCTAACAGCTCGTCGGCGATTCCAGGTGCGGCGGCCAGCACCAATTCGGCGGCGCCCGCTGGTCCGTTTTGCACGGGCAACAGCACCCGCGCACCCGCCTCCGCCGCGATCAGAGCACCCGCCGCACTGTCCCACGCCTGCAGCCCGTGCTCGTAGTAGGCATCCAGCCGGCCGGCCGCGACCATGCACAGATCCAGTGCCGCAGAGCCGATCCGGCGCACGTCGCGGACCACCGGCAACAGCTTTGCCAACAGCGTCGCCTGGGCGGCGCGCCGCCCCTTTGAATAGCCAAAGCCGGTGCCAAGCAACGCCATCGACAAATCGTCGACGGCTGCGCACCGTAACACGCAGGTCCCTTGCTCGTCGGCGACCTGCGCACCGAGCCCAGTCGCCGCCGAATACACCCGGCCAGCAACGACATCTGCGACCGCGCCGGCCACCGACACGCCGTTGATTTGCGCGGCGACCGACACCGCGTATGCAGGGATGTCGTAGACGAAATTCACCGTGCCATCGATGGGGTCGACCACCCAGGTGACCGCTTCGGCGGACGCGGCCACCAGATCGGCAGGGCCACCGCCCTCCTCCCCGAGAATCGGGTCATCGGGCCGCAATTGAGCCAACCGGTCACGCAGCAGGTGTTCAGTCTCGGTGTCGACCACGGTCACCGGATCGGTCGGAGTGCTCTTCGAACGCACCACTCCACTGGGCGGAACGTTCAGGGTGCTCGCGTGACGGCCGAACACCTGGGCACGGCGGACCCGCACGAACTGGGCAGCCTCAGCCGCCAACGTTTCGGCCACGTGGCGCAGCCGGGCGGGCTCTTGCGCGGACTGGTTGTCAGGTCGCGTCATCGGTCTATCGCATCACAGTCGGCGCGGCTCGTCAGGCTCAAGACGGCACGCTCGCCAGGCTAAGGTGAGCGGACAGCCAAGTCTCGCCGAGGAGATTCGATGACAAGCACCGACTCGACCACGGACGCCCCCGCGGCCGATACGGCCAGTCCCACACCGCAACGCCGCGGATTCGGTGTGGACGTCGGCGGCAGCGGCATCAAAGGCGGAATCGTCGACCTGGACACCGGGAATTTGATCGGCGACCGATTCAAGCTGTTGACACCGCAACCAGCCACACCATCGGCCGTCGCGAAAACCATCGCAAACGTCGTCAACGAGTTCGAATGGACCGGGTCCCTGGGGGTGACCTATCCCGGCGTCGTCACCAACGGCATCGTCCGGACGGCTGCCAATGTCGATCGCAAGTGGATCGGGACCAACGCAAGCGAGATCATCGGCGCCCAGTTCAACGGCCAGGAGGTCACAGTTCTCAACGACGCCGACGCGGCCGGGCTTGCCGAAGAACGCTACGGAGCGGGCAAAGACAATTCAGGCCTGGTCGTGCTGCTGACTTTCGGAACCGGAATCGGGTCCGCAGTCATCCACAACGGCGTCCTGATACCGAACACCGAGTTCGGCCATCTCGAGGTCGGAGGCAAGGAGGCCGAGCAACGAGCGGCCTCGTCGGTCAAGGAGAAGAACGACTGGAGCTACGAGAAGTGGGCCAAGGAGGTGACAAAGGTGCTGGTGGCCATCGAAAACGCGATCTGGCCCGACTTGTTCATCGCCGGCGGCGGCATCAGCCGCAAGGCCGAAAAATGGCTGCCACTTCTGGAAAACCGCACGCCAGTGGTGGCTGCTGCCCTGCAGAACGAGGCCGGCATAGTCGGCGCCGCCATGGCTTCCACCGCAGACGTGACGCACTGAATTTTGCCCGGTGGGACAGTGCGGGCCCGCACTGTCGTTACAATGGTCCACGGCGGTCGCCCGACCGATCGCGTGCGATATTCACGCTGATATCAACGCCGACATTCGACATAGCAGACACTTTCGGTTAACCATGCCCAAACCCACCGGAAGTGAGTCCAACCGAAGGGGTGTATGTGGCAGCGACCAAGACAAGTCCGGCAACTGAAGAGCCGGTGAAGCGCACCGCCACCAAGTCCCCCGCGTCCCCTGCGAAGCGGCCGGCGGCAAAGGCCGCCAATGGCACTGCGCCTGCAAAGCGGGCCGCCAAGACAGCATCGCGGCCCGCGGGCAAGACCGCGGCGGAGCCTGCGGCCGCTGAAGCTGGTCAGACAACCGAGACCACGAAGAAAACCCGCACGTCGGCGAAGGCTGCCGGGACCAAGGCCGCTGCGCCCTCCACCCGGACGAAAACGGGCAAGGCCGCCGCGGGCGGCCCCGACGTCATCGAAGGCGCCGTCGAACCCGATGACACCATCGGGGAGCTGAGCGGCGAACCGGACCTCGAAGGTGACCCTGCGGAGGACCTCGACATCGATCCCGCCGACCTCGTTCTGGACGACCTGGAGGAAGCGGCTCCCGATGTCGAGAGCGTCGTCCTCGAGCCGGCCAGCGCCGAGGACGGCGAGACTCCCGCGCCCGCAGTGATCGCCGCTGCGCCCGCCGATGACGAAGAGGAGATCGCTGAGCCCACCGAAAAGGACAAGGCCTCCGGCGATTTCGTCTGGGACGAAGATGAATCCGAGGCGTTGCGTCAAGCCCGTAAGGACGCCGAACTCACCGCATCCGCCGATTCGGTTCGCGCTTACCTGAAGCAGATCGGAAAGGTGGCGCTGCTCAACGCGGAGGAAGAGGTCGAGCTGGCGAAGCGCATCGAAGCCGGCCTGTACGCCACGCAGTTGATGACGGAGCTGACCGAGCGTGGCGACAAACTGCCCGCCGCCCAACGCCGGGACATGGTGTGGATCTGCCGCGACGGGGACCGCGCGAAAAACCATCTGCTGGAAGCCAACCTGCGACTGGTGGTCTCACTGGCCAAGCGCTATACAGGCCGCGGAATGGCGTTCCTCGATCTAATCCAGGAAGGAAACCTGGGCCTGATCCGTGCGGTGGAAAAGTTCGACTACACGAAGGGGTACAAGTTCTCCACGTACGCGACGTGGTGGATCCGCCAGGCCATCACCCGCGCCATGGCCGACCAGGCCCGCACCATCCGCATCCCGGTGCACATGGTCGAGGTGATCAACAAGCTGGGGCGTATTCAGCGCGAGCTACTACAGGACCTGGGCCGCGAGCCCACGCCTGAGGAGCTGGCCAAAGAAATGGACATCACGCCGGAGAAGGTGCTGGAGATCCAGCAATACGCGCGCGAGCCCATCTCGCTGGATCAGACGATCGGCGACGAAGGCGACAGTCAGCTGGGCGACTTCATCGAGGACAGTGAAGCCGTAGTGGCCGTGGACGCAGTGTCGTTCACACTGCTGCAGGACCAGTTGCAGTCGGTGCTGGAGACGCTGTCGGAGCGCGAAGCCGGCGTCGTACGGTTGCGCTTCGGCCTCACCGACGGCCAGCCTCGCACCCTTGACGAGATCGGCCAGGTCTACGGCGTGACCCGCGAGCGCATCCGTCAGATCGAATCAAAAACGATGTCAAAGTTGCGCCACCCCAGCCGGTCTCAGGTTCTGCGCGACTACCTTGACTAGAAAAGAGCCTGTCGTCTAACAAGTTTCGTGGCTACTGTGACCACATGCCCGCCACTCGCAAACTTGTCTCGTCCGGATCCGATTTCGAATCGGTGGTGGGCTACTCGCGCGCGGTGCGCGTCGGCCCTCTCGTGGCGGTGGCGGGGACAACCGGCGCCGGACCCGCTGGCGATATCACCGCCCAGACCCGAGACGCTTTGCGCCGCATCGAGATTGCGCTCGAGCAAGCCGGCGCCTCGCTCACCGATGTGGTCCGTACCCGCATTTATGTGACCGACATATCGCGCTGGCACGAAGTTGGAGCGGTGCACGCGCAGGTCTTCGGTGCGGTACGGCCCGCAGCCACCATGGTTGAAGTCTCGGCGCTGATCACACCCGATCTGATGGTAGAGATCGAAGCTGACGCCTACGTGGCGTCTTGAGGCTCGGCCAGTGGCGGAAAGTTGCCATCGGGGCCCGGGAGGTAGGCATCGACTCTGATCACGGCGCGCACCGGCAGTGCACCGTAAAGATGCGGGAACAGCATCGACTCCGGATCAGTTGTAACCCCCGGCTCCCAAAGCACCGGTGCGTCCAGCAACTCCGGGTCGATGTGCAGCAGCACCAGGTCGTCCCTACCGCGGTAGAGCCGGTTAGCCGGCAGGTGTACTTGGTCAGGCGTCGACAGATGGATGAAGTGGCCGCCGGCGCCGGGCGCCTGCGGGTGAATGCCGCCGCCTGCGCGGGCCGCCGACCACTCGTCGATCCCACAGAGATGAACCAGAACCAACACACCACGATCAACCGCCTCACCATTACCAGGAGTCACCTTGAGCAGTCTTCCCGAAAAAACATGCCGAGCCCGTGAGAAACGACACACCCGAGAACGATCGGGGAACAACGCGAAAACCCCAAACGTCTGAGACAGTGAGTACATCGAGAACGGAGAAGCCATGAACGCAACTCTGACCAGTCCCGAGTTAACTAGAGCTGACCGCTGCGACCGCTGCGGTGCCGCAGCTCGCGTGCGCGCCACGCTCCCTTCGGGAGCGGAGCTTCTCTTCTGCCAGCACCACGCTAACGAGCACGAAGCGAAGCTGGCCGAGGTCGAAGCCGTGCTGCAGGTAAGCGCGAGCTAGATCCCGCCAACTCGCCTGGCTGTAATGCTGGGCGCGCGAGCGCTGATCGGCAATGCTGGACGGATATGAGCGATCAGGCCGCAAAGCCGAACCGTCACCACGTCCGGCGCATAGGTCTCCGGACCTTGTCAAAGGGTTGGGACGACTCGATTTTCTCTGAGTCTGCGCAGGCCGGGTTTTGGTCTGCGCTGTCGCTGCCACCGCTGTTACTGGGATTGCTGGGCGCCTTGGCCTACGTTGCGCCGCTGTTCGGCGCAGACATGCTGCCCACCATCGAGCATCAGGTGATTTCGACGGCACACAGCATCTTCTCGCCCAGCGTCGTCAACGAGATCATCGAGCCCACGATTCGCGACATCGCGCACAACGCCCGCGGCGAGGTGGTGTCGCTAGGTTTCTTGATCTCCCTGTGGGCGGGATCGTCGGCAATATCGGCGTTCGTCGATTCCGTGGTCGAAGCGCATGACCAGACGGCGTTGCGCCATCCCGTACGTCAGCGTCTGTTCGCGCTGTTTCTGTACCTGGTGGGGTTGGTGGTCGTGGTAGTGGCAGCGCCTTTGGTGGTGGTCGGCCCGCGCAAGGTGGCAGAACACATCCCGGTCAGCTTGGCCAACGTGCTGCGCTACGGCTACTACCCGGCGCTCATTTTCGGCTTGATGATCGGGGTCATGATTTTGTACCGGGTGTCACTGCCGGTACCCCTGCCGTCGCATCGACTGATCTTCGGCGCGATCCTGGCGACGGCGGTGTTCGTTATCGCCACCTTGGGCCTGCGGATCTACTTGAGATGGATTACCAGCACCGGCTACACCTACGGCGCGCTGTCCACACCGATTGCCTTTCTGCTGTTCGCGTTCTTCGCGGGTTTCGCGATCATGCTGGGCGCCGAGCTCAATGCCGCCATCCAGGAGGAATTCCCGGCACCGGCGACGCACGCGCACCGGCTGCGTAAGTGGCTGGTATGGCGTGCGCGTGCCGTCACGCAGCCCGTGACTCCGGCGGCGGCTCCGACACGCGAGCAGTCCGACGTCGCAGCCGCAGAACCGCCGAGCTGATCAGCCCTTCTTGAGCTGTTCGTAAATCCTTTTGCAATCGGGGCAAACCGGAGATCCCGGCTTCGCCGCCCGGGTGACCGGAAATACCTCACCGCATAACGCGACTACGTGACTGCCCATGACCGCGCTCTCGGCGATCTTGTCCTTCTTGACGTAGTGGAAATATTTCGGCGTATCGCTGCCGGTCCCGTCGTCGCCGAGTTCGTCGGTGTCGGGGCGCTCGATGGTCTGCGTCTGCATAGTTCATATTGTCTCTCCAAACATGGGATCTCTCCAAACATGGGATCTCTCCAAACACGGGCCTCTCCAAACGCGGCGCGCCTCCCAGGCGGCGTCAAAGCGGCCTGAGCCGGATTCCAGCACGTGTGGGACAGTGGAGGGATGAAGCGCGGCTCCGAGCCGGGGTCCAGTGACAAATCCGGAGACAGGTTCGACGACTTCGACGCCAACAAGGGTCGGCCTGTGCTCATCACCGCCGCTGCGCCCTCGTATGAAGAGCAGCATCGCGCACGGGTACGTAAGTATCTGACCCTGATGTCCTTCCGCGTTCCGGCGCTCATCCTCGCCGCCCTCGCATACGGGGCCTGGCACAACGGTCTGATTTCCCTTGCGATCGTGGCCGCCTCGATCCCGTTGCCGTGGATGGCGGTGCTGATCGCCAACGACCGGCCCCCCCGAACCGCCGACGAACTTCGACGGTTTGACGATGCCCGGCGGCGCACCCCGCTGTTCCCAACCGCCGAGCGGCCGGCACTCGAGCCGCGACGAGACCCGATACCGCGGCAGGACTCGCCTCCTAACGCGGCGGAGGGCCGGGGTTAGTTGAGCCGGCCGGGGTTTCCGGAATCCCCGCTTATCGTACTTCTCAGGACATTCTCAGGTCGTCCGGACATTTCTGCACGTCAAGGCGTGTGAGATCACGATCGGGTGGGAACTCTGAAGGCGAATCTGTCGTTGAACGTCATGACAGTCAAGCCTATTGGGAGGTCGCTATGGCGAACGCCACCACAAGTCGGGTTGAACGCGATCTGGATGCTCAAAGCCCCGCAGCGGACCTAGTGCGCGTGTATCTGAACGGCATCGGCAAGACGGCGTTGCTCAACGCCGCAGACGAGGTCGAACTGGCCAAGCGCATCGAGACCGGGCTCTACGCCGAGCACCTACTGGAAACTCGTAAGCGCCTCGGCGAGAACCGCAAACGCGACTTGGCGGCCGTCGTGCGCGATGGCGAGGCAGCGCGCCGCCACCTGCTGGAGGCGAACCTGCGTCTGGTGGTGTCGTTGGCCAAGCGCTACACGGGTCGCGGTATGCCGTTGCTGGACCTGATCCAGGAGGGCAACCTCGGCTTGATCCGCGCGATGGAGAAGTTCGACTACGCAAAGGGATTCAAGTTCTCGACGTACGCCACCTGGTGGATCCGTCAAGCCATCACCCGTGGCATGGCCGACCAGAGTCGCACCATCCGGCTGCCCGTTCACTTAGTCGAGCAGGTCAACAAGCTGGCGCGGATCAAGCGAGAGATGCACCAAAACCTGGGACGGGAAGCCACCGACGAGGAGCTCGCCGCCGAATCCGGTATTCCGGTCGAAAAGATCAACGACCTGTTGGAGCACAGCCGTGACCCGGTGAGCCTGGATATGCCGGTCGGCGCTGAGGAAGAGGCCCCACTGGGCGATTTCATCGAGGACGCCGAAGCGATGTCCGCGGAGAACTCGGTGATCGCCGAGCTGCTGCACACCGACATCCGCAGTGTGCTGGCCACTCTCGACGAGCGTGAGCATCAGGTCATCAGGCTGCGCTTCGGTCTGGACGACGGCCAGCCACGCACCCTGGATCAGATCGGGAAGCTGTTCGGTCTGTCCCGCGAGCGGGTCCGTCAGATCGAGCGAGACGTGATGTGCAAGCTGCGCAACGGTGACCGCGCCGATCGGCTCAGGTCGTACGCAAGCTGAAGGCCGCCAAACGAAGCCAGAGAGTAGACAGTATGCCCGTCGCGCAGCGGCGGGCATACTGCTTGCGTAGGGAGCGTCAGACAACCATTCATGCAGCTGGCCAAGTAGACTGATCGGCAATGGAAGGTGGGTGAATGAACGACCTGGTTGATACCACCGAGATGTACCTGCGGACCATTTACGACCTCGAGGAAGAGGGCGTAACCCCGCTGCGTGCCCGGATTGCGGAGCGGCTCGATCAAAGCGGTCCGACCGTCAGCCAGACCGTGTCTCGCATGGAACGCGACGGGCTGCTGCACGTGGCCGGTGACCGCCACTTGGAGCTCACCGACAAAGGCCGGACATTGGCCATCGCCGTGATGCGCAAGCACCGGCTCGCCGAGCGACTACTGGTTGACGTCATCGGGTTGCCCTGGGAAGAAGTGCACGCCGAGGCATGCCGGTGGGAGCACGTGATGAGCGAGGACGTCGAACGTCGACTGATGAAGGTGCTCAACAACCCGACCACGTCGCCCTTCGGCAACCCGATTCCGGGTCTTTTGGACTTGGGCATCGGCCCGAAGTTCGGCGAAGGCGAAGCCAACCTCGTTCGGTTGACCGAGTTGCCTGCCGGCTCGCCGGTAGCGGTGGTCGTCCGCCAACTCACCGAACATGTTCAGGGCGACATCGATCTGATCGCGCGGCTGAAGGACGCCGGCGTGGTACCCAACGCTCGAGTCACCGTCGAGACCAGCGCCGTCGGCGGCGGCGTGACCATCCTGATCCCCGGCCACGAGAACGTCACCCTGCCGTACGAGATGGCGCATGCGGTCAAAGTCGAGAAGGTCTGACCAGCTAGCCCGCTCGCCGGCCGAACGAGCGTCGCGGCGGTAGCTGCACTCCGAGTCGCTTAGCCAGTCGATAGCCGGTGACCGCGAGATCGCGAATGTGCTCAGGCCGCAGCCCGGACTGCAATGCCATGTCCAGCATGCCTGCCATCCGATGGTCCGGCTCGCAGCACAGCGCGGCTTCCAGCGATACCCCGGCCAGCGGCCCGTCGCCGCGGGCGTACGCGCTGAACGCGAGCAACACCAGCGGCTCGACCCGCCATGGCTGCGGCAGGGTGCGAGACAGTACCGCCCACAATGACTCGGCCGCATCGGCGTTTTCACCAACGGCAAGGGCATACAACGTGTCGCGCACCTGCACGTCGCTCAGCGCGCAGCTCAGCTCCGCCAGCTCGGCGTCGGCCAGTGATTGCCCGCCGGCGACACGGGCGGCCGCGGCCATCGCCTTCTCCACGTCGCGGCGGCAGCAACCCACAGGATCCGCGCGATGAGCGGCCTCGCGCATGACCGCTTGTTGTTCGATCGCACCGGCCAATCCGGCACTGTGCGCCGGGTCGTCGGCCGCGACGACAGCCTGCAAGTCAGCACGCCGCGGGTAGAGGCGCCGACCGTCCAACACCGCCGCGGCGGCCAATGGCGACGCCGAGGGATCATCGACCCCGCCGTTTGCACCACAGCCGTCCGCACAGTGCCAACGCCCACCGAGCGCTACCCGATCCACCACGTGCGCCGCCCACAGCGCAATGTCGTGCTGCGCCAACGCCTCTCCCAACATCTCGCACAGCTCCCGATGTTCCTCGTTGCAGCCCGGACACCACGCGCCGTCGGCGTCGACGATCACCGCGATCGCGGCGTCGGGTTCGGCTGCGGCGGCAACGTCCACGAGGTGCTCGATCCGGTCGACAAGCCGCTCGCCGAGGTCGATGCGCATTATCGACCCCAGTTCGCCGCTGTCCAACGACACCAGGATCAGTGAATTTTCTGGGACAAAGCCGAGAACGGCGGGTAACGCGGCGATCAAAGCGCCGGGACGATTCAGCTGAAAGTCAGGTCGATGCGTGGTCATGAGCGCTAACGCTGACAAGCGCCACCGTCAGACGGTGCTCACGCTAAGCGACCGGGTCGTCCCCCTGTGCACGAACTCAGCACTGTGCGTATCGCTGTTCTACTGTCTAGCTCATGGGTTCGACGCAAGAGTACGACATGGTGGTTATCGGTTCCGGGCCCGGCGGACAGAAGGCCGCCATCGCCTCGGCCAAACTCGGCAAGTCGGTCGCGATGGTGGAGCGCGGCCATATGCTCGGCGGCGTTTGCGTCAACACGGGCACCATCCCCTCGAAGACGCTACGCGAGGCAGTGCTCTATCTCACCGGGATGAGTCAACGCGAACTCTACGGTGCCAGCTACCGCGTCAAAGAGAAGATCACCCCGGCCGACCTACTGGCCAGGACCCAGCACGTGATCACCAAAGAGATCGACGTGGTGCGAAACCAGCTGATGCGCAACCGAGTCGACCTGCTGGAGGGGCACGGGCGGTTCATCGACCCGCATACCATCGAAATCGAAGACCCCGCTCGTCGGGAGAAGTTGACGATCAGCGGCAAATACATTGTCATCGCCACCGGCACCACGCCGGCACGCCCGTCCGGGGTGGATTTCGACGACGACAGGGTGCTCGACTCCGACGGGATCCTCGACCTCAAATCGCTGCCGGCGTCGATGGTCGTGGTGGGCGCGGGAGTGATCGGCATCGAATACGCCTCGATGTTCGCCGCGTTGGGTACCAAGGTGACCGTCGTGGAAAAGCGCAGCGACATGTTGGACTTCTGCGACCCGGAGATCGTCGAAGCGCTCAAATTCCACCTGCGCGACCTGGCGGTCACTTTCCGGTTCGGCGAGGAGGTGACCGCGGTCGACGTCGGCGCATCCGGCACCATCACGACGCTGGCGAGCGGCAAGCAGATACCTGCCGATACGGTGATGTACTCCGCGGGACGCCAGGGTCAGACCGACCAACTCGACCTGCAGAAAGCCGGCCTAGAGGTTGAGGGCCGTGGGCGGATCTTCGTCGACGACAAGTTCCGGACCAAGGTGGAGCACATCTACGCCGTCGGCGATGTCATCGGCTTCCCCGCGCTGGCCGCGACCTCGATGGAACAAGGCCGGCTGGCCGCCTACCACGCATTCGGGGAAGCGTGCGACGGCATCACCGAACTGCAGCCGATCGGCATCTACTCGATCCCTGAAATCTCCTACGTCGGCGCCACCGAGGTGGAGCTGACGAAGAACTCGATCCCCTACGAGGTTGGGGTGTCGCGGTACCGCGAGCTTGCTCGCGGCCAGATCGCCGGCGACTCCTACGGCATGCTCAAGCTGCTGGTATCCACCGACGATCTCCGGATCCTCGGCGCGCACATCTTCGGCACCAGTGCCACCGAGATGGTGCACATCGGACAGGCCGTGATGGGATGCGGCGGCAGCGTCGAGTATTTGGTCGACGCGGTCTTCAACTACCCGACGTTCTCCGAGGCCTATAAAGTGGCCGCGCTGGACGTGATGAACAAGGTGCGCGCGCTGCACCAATTCCGACACTGACCCCGAGCTTCAGCCGGAACTCAGCAGGGATCCTGAACTTCGTTCGGCACCTTGTCACCGGGGCCGCCGGCATCGGCGCGAGTCAGAAGCTGCGCAGTGTGTTCGTCGAACGGCGCAGAGTAAGAGACGTCCTCAGCGCACCCACCACCTTCGAGCCCGCCGATCAGCCCGGTGACCGTGGTACCGCTGACCCACGGCGCCCCGCTGGTGCCACCTACCAGACCTTCGCAAGCCAACGAGGGAAACCCGCTGTCGGTGACGCCGGTGCTGGTCTGACAGCCGATGGGCGAGCCACCCACTCCGGTTGGATATCCCAGCACAGTGACCCGACTGCCAGAAGGGGGCGCCGTGCCCAGCGACAACGCCAACCCAATGTGCGACTCAACCGTGCCTCCGCGGTCGCTGCTGACCCGCGCGACCGCGTAGTCCGCGTGTGGATCCTTGCTGGCGATCCAGCGCGGATCGAGGTAGACCGCGTCGGCAGTCCACAGATCAGTGGGCGGCGCGTCACCGCCGAAACCGGGAGCGAAGCTTATCTGGGACGCTCCGGCCAGGCAGTGGGCAGCGGTCATCACCAGGTTGCCGCGCCCAGAATGCACCACCGCACCCGTGCAGACATGCACGTTGCCACCGTCCAGGAAGATCGCGCCCACTCGCAGGTCGGGGTCCACCGGGCGGGCTACGGCCCCGTGCCACGGGTCGCTGAGCCGCTGTACCGGATAGCTGATCCGCGTTGTGGACGCACTGGGACTCGACGCATGAACGCCGGGCCGATCGCACGACGTCAGCAACGTCGCCAGGCCGATCAGCGGACAGAACAATAACGTCGACACGCGCATCGACTTACATCATGCCTGACGGCTTGGCGGCAAGAAGAGTCCAACGAACCACGGTGCGCCCAAACGCCCCCCGGCACATTCGCCGATATCCGAAATGTTCCGCGCGGATTACGGTCGGGCAATATAGCGTTTTCAGAATCAAGACACCGCGGAGTTCACTGTTCAATTGTTTGTGCCCGTTGATTCGGGGGTCCACTACTTAGGGCACTCTGGAGATCCCCGAGAGGAGGCAACCCGATGGCCCACCATCGAGATCCAGACGACACGTACTACGAGCCAGGACAGCCCGGCATGTATGAGCTGGAGTTCCCGGCGCCCCAGTTGGTGACGTCCGACGGCCGCGGCCCGGTGATGGTGCATGCTCTCGAAGGCTTCTCAGACGCCGGGCATGCGATCCGGCTGGCCGCGGCCCACCTGAAGGCGGCCCTAGACATCGAACTGGTTGCGTCCTTCGCCATCGACGAGTTGCTGGACTACCGCTCGCGGCGGCCGCTGATGACGTTCAAGACCGATCACTTCACCGCTTACGACGACCCCGAGCTGACCTTGTACGCGCTGCGCGACAACGTCGGCACCCCGTTCCTGCTGCTGGCCGGAATGGAGCCGGATCTGAAGTGGGAGCGTTTCATCAGCGCCGTGCGACTGCTGGCCGAGCGCTTAGGGGTGCGGCAGACCATCGGCCTGGGCACCGTCCCCATGGCGGTTCCGCACACACGGCCGATCACGCTGACCGCGCACTCCAACAACGGAGACCTGATCGCTGATTTCCAGCCGTGGATCAGCGAGATCCAGGTCCCTGGCAGCGCGTCCAACCTACTGGAATACCGAATGGCCCAGCACGGACATGAGGTTGTCGGGTTCACCGTGCACGTCCCGCACTACCTCACCCAAACCGACTACCCGGCCGCCGCCCAGGCGTTGCTGGAGCAAGTGGCCAAGACCGGGTCGCTGGAGCTACCGCTGTCGTCGCTGTCCGATGCAGCGGCAGAGATACGGAGCAAGATCGACGAACAGGTTGGGGCAAGCGCGGAGGTTGCTCAAGTGGTGACCGCGCTCGAGCGCCAGTACGATGCGTTCATCGACGCTCAGGAGAACAGGTCGTTACTAGATCGCGACGAGGACCTGCCTAGCGGCGACGAGCTTGGCGCAGAGTTTGAACGGTTCTTGGCCCAGCAGGCAGAGAAAAAGTTCGACGACGACGACCCGGCCTGAAGTCTGCAGAGCGCCCCAAATGCCCCTTGCCCGGGCCGACAGCAAGGTTGGCGAGATGACGGAGCGGAAACGCAAGAGCAATCTTCGCCCGGTGCGGGAAGTGACAACGCCGTCGCTGGAGTTCCGCACCATCCATGGTTATAAGCGGGCGTACCGGATCGCAGGGTCGGGGCCGGCGATTTTGCTGATCCACGGCATCGGCGATAACTCCACTACCTGGAACGCCGTGCAGGCCAAGCTCGCCCAGCGGTACACGGTAATCGCCCCGGACCTCCTGGGCCACGGGCGATCCGACAAGCCACGCGCCGACTACTCTGTTGCGGCATACGCCAACGGGATGCGCGACCTGCTCAGCGTGCTCGACATCGAGCGAGCAACGATCGTGGGTCATTCCCTGGGCGGCGGGGTGGCAATGCAATTCACCTACCAGTTCCCTCAGCTGGTTGAGCGGCTGATCCTGGTCAGCGCAGGCGGTGTCACCAAGGACGTCAACGTCGCCTTACGCTGTGCCTCGTTGCCGATGGGCAGCGAGGCGCTCGCACTGCTGCGGCTCCCGCTGGTGCGGCCTGCACTTCATGTGGCCGGGCGGTTGGCGGGCATGGCTCTTGGGACGACCGGCCTGGGCAGTGACCTGTCAAATGTGCTGCGGATATTGGACGACCTACCGGAACCGACGGCCTCGGCGGCGTTCAGCCGCACGCTTCGTGCGGTGGTGGACTGGCGCGGGCAGATCGTCACCATGCTTGACCGATGTTATTTGACCGCGGCTGTGCCGGTGCAGATCATCTGGGGCACAAAGGACGTGGTTGTGCCCGTACAGCACGCTTTGATGGCTCATGCCGCGATGCCGGGCTCCCGGCTCGAGATCTTCGAGGGCTCCGGCCACTTTCCGTTCCACGACGACCCTGCCCGCTTTATCGACATCGTCCAGCGCTTTATCGACACCACTCAGCCCGCCGAGTACGATCAGGCCGCGCTTCGCGGACTGCTCCGCACCGGCGGCGGCGAGCAATCGGTCACGGGCTCGGCCGACACTCGCGTCGCAGTCCTCAACGCCATGGGTGCCGACGAACGCAGCGCTACCTGAACCACCCAAAGGCAACGGTTCGATGATCGAAACCGCTTGCAGTCCTGAGGATTACGGCTGCGGCGATGGCTTTCGCCGCAACAACGCGGCAAGGTGATCCTGCACGGGTTGACCGACCGCCCCCATCCGCACCGAATAGGAAAACTCGTCACCCTCGATACGAAAGGAACGGCCCAGCGCGGTAACCTTTTTGGCGCTCGGGGCCAATCCGATCGCGGTGCTGGACATCTCGAGTTCGATGACGTCGCCTGTCACCGAATACGTGCCGACGTCGATTTCGGTGATGCCGTTCGGGTGGGCCAGCACCAGTTCAACGTGGCCCAGTCGCGGCACACGGAGATATCCCGTCTCGGCGTGCAATGGCTTGCCGTCGGCTACCGCTCGAGTCTTCTGCGCATAAGCCAGAAATGGTTTGCCCACATGCGAGAAGACGACTTCCTCGAGATACTCGAAGGGCTGGATCGTCGGATACCTGCCCGCACCCTGACCAGCCCAGCCGCCGAGCAGTGGCGCCAGCGCTTCGAGATCCGGATGCAGGTCGGGTTTCGCCATCCGCGCCGTCAACTCCGGGTGGATACATCGCGGTGTGCGCGAAGCGCCTCGATCTCGCGCTCGAAATCGTCTGCCGAAGAAAAAGACCGGTAGACCGACGCAAACCGTAGGTAAGCCACCTCGTCAAGATCACGCAACGGCCCAAGGATCGCCAGGCCGACCTCGTGACTGGGAACCTCAGGCGACCCGGCAGCACGCACGGCGTCTTCCACTTGCTGGGCCAACAGGTTCAGCGCGTCCTCGTCGACTTGGCGACCCTGGCATGCCCGACGAACACCCTTGATCACCTTTTCCCTGCTGAAAGGCTCAGTCACGCCGCTACGCTTGACCACGGCCAGGACCGCGGTTTCCACGGTGGTGAACCGCCGCCCACACTCGGGGCAAGACCGGCGACGCCGAATCGCCTGACCTTCATCGGTTTCCCGGGAGTCAATCACCCGGGAGTCGGGATGTCGGCAGAACGGACAGTGCATGACTGCTCCTTCGCCGCGCTGACACCCAGGTTTCGCAAACCACCCTGAGAGTACCTGCGCGCTCCCCCGCAGGGCCAATACTGACAGAATTCGGGCCTGCTCACCGCCTCGAGAACCGAGGAGCCTTGGCGTAGAGCGGTTTTCGCAACCCGCGGGCATCCATCAGCCGACCGGTGCGATCAGGGTCTGGCCTGCGACAAGTCCTGGCGAGCCGAGGTCGTTGAGCTCGCGGATGCGCTGGACGACCTGGGGTGCAGGCGCATCAGGTGCCACCCGCGCAGCCACGTCCTGAATGGACTCCCCCGGTTCAACCCGCACGACGGCGAGCGTGTCGGGTACGTGAGCAGCCGACCTGGTGGCGGGGTCACCGTTGGCCAGCTGTCCGAAATGCGCAACCAGACCGAGCCAGAGTGTGATTACCCCCGCGAGCAAGGCCAGTCCCACCGTGGTCGCGAGTGTGACCGGACGCCTGCCATGCGGCGCGACCGACATCGCGACACCGCTCCCGCTGTACCGCATTGGCGCCCCCGCCGGTCTCGTCGGGCCGGGCCTGCGAGACCGGGCCAGCCTGCCACGGCTTTCGCGGGGCAGCTGGCCCGGCACGTTGATCGGGCGCCGAACGTCGCTGGTATGCGGCGAGACTGTGTGGATGAGTGTCATGAGCGTTCCTCCGGTCGACTAATTCTCGCTCGTGTGTTCGATGCTATCGCCCGTGTGTTCGAAGTACGAACATTTGAGCGAAGCGTGTCGCACGAGCAAAACGCTAGACCAAGCCGCCGACAAGGTTCGTCGGTTTTTGTCCCTGACAGGCAGCTTCATAAACGACTAATACCCGGACTTCGCGAGAGTTACACATTTGTGATTCGACCCGTACGACGGCCCACCCCCACCACACCCCACCCCAACACAACCCAACCACCAAAACCCAACAACCAAACAACCCCACCACACCCAAACACAACAACAAAAAAAACATCCGGGCCAGCCTGCCACGGCTTTCGCGGGGCAGCTGGCCCGGCACGTTGATCGGGCGCCGAACGTCGCTGGTATGCGGCGAGACTGTGTGGATGAGTGTCATGAGCGTTCCTCCGGTCGACTAATTCTCGCTCGTGTGTTCGATGCTATCGCCCGTGTGTTCGAAGTACGAACATTTGAGCGAAGCGTGTCGCACGAGCAAAACGCTAGACCAAGCCGCCGACAAGGTTCGTCGGTTTTTGTCCCTGACAGGCAGCTTCATAAACGACTAATACCCGGACTTCGCGAGAGTTACACATTTGTGATTCGACCCGTATGACGGCCCAGTCTTGCTCCGGTGAGGCCAGAGCGACACGCCTGTCGAACACATGTTTGATTCTTGACTCTCAGGCGGCTACATTCAGTGCCATGAGCGACAGCAACGACACCTCATCCGCTCGCGCGGGCGGACGCTTGCATTCCGTGAATTCATCGCTTACCGAGCGCCAGCGCACCATCCTGGACGTCATCCGTGCTTCGGTCACCAGCCGGGGATATCCCCCAAGCATTCGGGAAATCGGCGACGCCGTGGGCCTGACGTCGACATCCTCGGTGGCTCACCAGCTGCGCACCCTCGAGCGCAAAGGGTTCCTGCGCCGTGCCGCGAACCGCCCCCGAGCCGTCGATGTCCGCAGCGCCGACGATGTGGCCGCAGCAGCACCCGTGACTGATGTCGCGGGCTCGGACGCCTTGCCGCAGCCCACCTATGTTCCTGTCCTGGGGCGCATCGCGGCCGGTGGACCTATCCTTGCCGAAGAAGCTGTCGAGGACGTATTCCCGCTGCCTCGCGAGTTGGTCGGCGAGGGCACGCTCTTCCTGCTCAAGGTGGTCGGCGACTCAATGGTCGAGGCCGCGATCTGCGACGGCGACTGGGTCGTCGTGCGGCAACAGAACGTCGCCGACAACGGCGACATCGTCGCGGCCATGCTTGACGGTGAGGCCACCGTGAAGACGTTCAAACGCGCCGGCGGTCAGGTGTGGCTCATGCCGCACAACCCGGCTTTCGACCCGATCCCCGGCAATGAGGCAACCGTGCTCGGCAAGGTTGTCACGGTGATTCGCAAGGTCTAGCGGCAGGCGGCTTAGTCGGCCCTAATGAAGCCGTTGGCTTGCGCGACTTCTTCACTGGACAACCAGAATTCCGCGATTGTGTCGTCGTAGAGCGCGCTGCTGGGGGTGTAATACAGGCCGACGCGTGCACTGGCCTTGATCGGGTATCCGTCCGGCGCCTGGTACGGGTCGTCCAGCGGAGGGTGGATCGTCGGGCGCGGATTCGGGCCCGCGCTCGCCGATCCCGGGGCCGATTCCGCAGCACCCTCGGTATCCGCGGCTGCATGCCGGCCGGTCCTCGCCGCACCCTCAGAAGCAGAGGAGTCGACATCCGCAGCGGTATCCGGAACAGCGAGATCCCGATAGGCGACATCCGCGGCAGCACCCTCCACGTAGCCCCCAACCGGTGGGGTGCGCGAGACGACTACGTCCGGGTAGCCCTCATCCGGATAGCGGTCGTCGTCGTCCGCGTAATCGTCGACCGCGTAAGTCGTCGTGCGCGTCGTCGTCATCCGGGTGGTCGTCGTCCGCGTGGTCGTCGTGCGCGTCGTCGTCATCCGCGTCGTCGTCGTCCGTGTGGTCGTCGTCCGCGTGGTCGTCGACGTCCGCATAACCGTCGTCCGCGTGGACGTCGGATTCGGCAAGATCATCCTCCGACACGACGGGTATCGTCGTGGTGTCAACCGCGTCGGGGTCTTCATCTTCGAGCCCGAAATCCTGTGGTCGGTCGAAATCCTCAGGTGGGGCACTGTCGTCCCCGGGACGCGACCAGCTGACCCTGGCCGTGGACTCGTCAAGTGGTAGCTGCCCGTCAGCTGCCAAGTCGTAGCCGTTGTCCACGTCGTTGTCCGGCGCGTAGGCCGGAATGTCATCACGGCCGGCGCGGCGACGGCGGCGCCACCCGAACGCCACGAACGCCAACAACGCGACCAGCACCAGCAGCGGAATGACGGCTAACAGGTACCACCAATGCCACGCGAACGTCTTGGCATGCGATGGCATCGCGGAATTACTCGGCTGGTTCTGCCCCGACACTTGCAGGCCGGACAGCAACGGAGCCAGGTTGGCCGGGTCCGTAGTGAACGTATTTTTCGGGCGATTCCACGAGATCTTGCCGCCGGTGAACTTCTGCGAGACCATGTCGCCGTCTACAGCCTGATCGCCGACCGGCGCGCCGAGCTTTCCACTGGGACCGCGGAGCTTGTCCCACGCGGCTTTCATAGCTCCGCGCACGACGAATGCGCCGTGGTCCGGGGTCCAGAAGATCGCCGGCTTGTCGGCCGCCGAGAACGTGACGATCCGGCTGGCAGGCGCGATACCGCCGTCAGTCTCGTTGGCGGTGGGAAAACCCAGGTCACTGCCGACGGGCCCACCCATCGACTCGTACTTCGCCAGGATGTCGCTCTCGACGGCACTTGCGCCGGTGGCCGGGCTGTAATACACCTTGCCGCCGGCGAAGTCCTGAACAACTCCGTCACCACCGATGGAATACTGCGCACCCTGCCTGAGGCCCAGCGGACCGTTGGCGCCACCGGCTGCGCGCCACGCAATGCTGATGGCCCCGGTGGGATCGATCGCTACCTGCAAGCCCTTGAGCTGGTCAGCCAGCGTCGTCGGGTTCGTAGTGAACTCCTTGGTTTTCGAGTTCCAGGAGATCTGACCGCCGCTGAACTTCTGAGAGATGACTTCGTCGTCGTACGTTTCGTCCGCGACCGGGGCGCCGAGAACACCGCCCGAGCTGCCGAGTCTGTCCCACGCGTCGTTCAGCGCGCCGCGTACCACGAATGCGCCGTGATCGGGCGTCCAGAAAATCACCGGTTTGTCGCTGGCGGAGAAAGTAACCACCCGGCTGTCAGGTCCGGCAAGGCCGGGAACTTCGTTGATCGTAGGGAATCCCAGATCGCTGCCACCCGGACCGCCCAGCGACTCGTATTTGTCCAGGATCGGCCCGAAGGCGAATTTGGCGCCGGTAGCCGTGGTGTAGAACATCTTGCCGCCGTCAAAGTCCAAGGCGAATCCGTCGCCGACAGGGTAGACGTCGCCCTTCCGGGCGCCGAGTGGCGAACTGCTGCCACCGGCCTTGTCCCAGGCGGCCATGATGGCGGCCTCGGCGTCGCCGATCGGAGACGCCGAGGCAGTAGGCGCCAGCAATGCGGCAGCCACCACTGTGGTCGCCAAGCTGACCAGCGCGCGTCCGACCAGCCTGCGCAATTGACCTCCCTGCCCCTTCACCAAGCCTCCCAGCCCGGCCCAGCGAGTGGGTAGTACCGCGACCAAGAGGAAGTAACCCCATTGCGGTCCCTATTATCGCTGAGCTCGCATAACTTTGCGTCAACAAACGATAATTGCGAAGTCGAAACGCGAATAGTGCGAAAACGGATACCGCGCCGATGTCGAAATGATGCCGAGTTACGGCCGTATTGCGACCAATCACGGCCCAGCCCGCTCGAGGTTCGAGTTACCCCGTCGCCGACGGCAGCGCGTCTGAAGCCGTCCATTTGCGCGAAAAACATGTGCTGACGGTACGCGAAGCCATCAGCCGGTAAGCGATCTACCCGACAATCCGACCATTTGCCGCCGCCTGGACAGTCGGCATTGCTTACACCCTTGTCACGATCTTCATCGCGCGACAGCAGCATTCCGTTCAGCAGCCGAAAAGACAGCTTTCAAGCAAGCTAGACTCCCAAGCTGCGTCCGATTATCTCTTTCATGATCTCGGTTGTGCCACCGTAGATCGTCTGCACCCGCGCATCTAGATAGGAACGGGCAATCGGGTATTCGCGCATGTAGCCGTACCCGCCATGCAGTTGCAAACAGCGGTCGATCAGATGTACCTGCTTCTCGGTGGCGTACCACTTGGCCATTGCCGCTTGTTCGGCTGTCAGCTTCTTATCGAGGTGCAATCGGATGAACTCGTCCACCATGATGCGCACCACCGTGGCCTCTGTCGCCAGCTCTGCCAGCACGAACCGGCTGTTCTGAAAGCTGCCGATCGGCTTGCCGAAAGCTTTGCGCTCCTGGGTGTATTGAACGGTCTGCGTCAGCACCTGTTCCATTGCCGCGGCAGCCATGATTGCGATCCCGATGCGTTCCTGGGGCAGGTTCTGCATGAGATAGACGAACCCCCTGCCCTCCTCGCCAAGAAGGTTTTCGGCTGGCACCTTGACGTCGGAGAACGACAACTCCGCCGTGTCCTGTGCGTCCAGTCCGATCTTGTCAAGGTGGCGGCCGCGTTCGAAGCCCTCCATGCCGCGTTCGACAACGAGCAATGAAAAGCCTTGCGCGCCCTTGTCCGGATCGGTCTGCGCTACCACGATCACCAGGTCGGAGTTGATTCCGTTGGTGATGAATGTCTTTGATCCGTTGAGCAGGTAGTGGTCGCCCTGGTTGACTGCACGAGTCTTGATGCCCTGTAAATCGCTACCGGTTCCCGGCTCGGTCATCGCGATCGCGGTGATCAGCTCCCCGGTACAGAATTTGGGTAACCAGCGCTGCTTCTGCTCTTCGTTCGCCAGATCGAGCAGGTATGGAGCCACGATATCGTTGTGCAAGCCGAAACCGATGCCACTGTAGCGCCCGGCCGAGGTTTCCTCGGTGATGATCGTGTTGTACCGGAAATCGGGGTCACCGCCGCCGCCGTACTCCTCAGGCACGGCCATGCCGAGGAAGCCCTGTTTACCGGCTTCGAGCCATACCCCGCGGTCGACGATCTTCGCCTTTTCCCATTCGTCGTGATAGGGCGCGACGTGGCGGTCCAGGAAGCCCCGGTAGGACTCGCGAAACAAATCATGCTCGGGCTCGAAAAGGGTGCGCTGGTACTTGATGGCACTGCTCATGGGGGTACGACCTCCGGCGGATCCGGCGAATGAGTGACTCTTCAGCCCAACATATACCAACCGGACGGTTGGTCGGCAGGCGGCTAGGGAGTGCCGAACTCCCGCAGGCTGGCGGCCAGCGCCACCGGCACCCGGGCCCTGATCCGGGTGCCCTCGGAGGTGTGCTCGGCCTGTTGCACCCGCCCGTCGGCGTGCACGCGAGACACCAGGTCGCCGCGGTGGTACGGGATCACGACATCCACGGCGGCATCGGTGGGCGCCGCAAGCTCGGCCATCCGCCGCCGCAACGTGTCGATCCCATCGCCGGTGCGTGCCGAGACGAATACCGCGCCGGGCAACACGTGGCGAAGTTTGGCCAGCGACAGATCGCTCGCGGCATCGATCTTGTTGACCACCAGCAGCTCAGGGGCCTGATCCGCCCGGTGGTCGGAATTGACCTCCGAGATCACCTGACGCACCGCGTTGATCTGGGCCAGCGGATTGACGTCAGAGCCGTCTACCACGTGCACCAACACGTCGGCGTCAACGACCTCTTCGAGGGTGGAGCGGAAGGCTTCGACCAGTTGGGTGGGCAGATGCCGGACAAAGCCGACGGTGTCGGTGATCGTGTACGCGCCGACCGTCTTGGAATCGGAGTAGAAATCAGCGCGGCGGGTGGTCGGTTCCAGGGTGGCGAACAGCGCATCCTGCACCAGCACCCCGGCCCCGGTCAGCGCATTCAGCAGGCTGGACTTGCCGGCGTTGGTGTAGCCGACGATGGCGATCGACGGCATGTCGCTGGCCAGCCGGCGGGTGCGCTGGGTGTCGCGGGCCTTTTTCATCGCCTTGATCTCGCGCCGCAGCTTGGCCATCCGTTCGCGGATGCGGCGCCGGTCGGTCTCGATCTTGGTTTCACCGGGACCACGCAGACCCACTCCGCCGCCGCTGCCGCCGGCGCGGCCACCGGCCTGTCGCGACATCGACTCACCCCAGCCGCGCAGCCGCGGCAGCATGTATTGCATCTGAGCCAGCGACACCTGGGCTTTACCCTCCCGACTGGTGGCGTGCTGGGCAAAGATGTCCAGGATCAGCGCGGTACGGTCGATGACCTTGACCTTCACACCTTCTCCAACGCGGTCAGCTGCGCCGGGGACAACTCGCCGTCGCAAATGACGGTGTCCGCGCCGGTCGCCACGACCACGTCACGCAGTTCGGCCGCCTTGCCCGAGCCGATGTAGGTCGACGGATCCGGCCTGTCGCGGCGCTGGATAAGACCTTCGAGCACCTGCGATCCGGCGGTTTCGGCCAGGGCCGCCAGCTCAGCCAGGCTGGCCTGGTTGTCGGCCGCGCTGCCCTCGGTCCACACTCCCACCAACACCACGCGTTCCAGCCGCAGCTGGCGGTACTCGACCTCGGATACGTCGGCAAGTTCGGTCGACAGCCCGGCGACCCGGCGCAGCGCCGTCCGGTCTTCGAGCGCAAGTTCGCCGGTAGTCGGTACTGAGTCGCGAGAGTCAGCAGGAACTGGGATGCCCATGTCGGGCGATTCTGGATATGTCATGGCCTGTATCCGATGGTGGCACGTCGCGACCGGCCGCGCATCCGAATAAACCCGTGGGCCCGCACGCCTTGAATCAAATCTGAGCGTTCCACGTCATCGCTGGGTGTTCCACCAGGCGTCGGCAAGCTCGCCGTGGGCCACCAGCACCGACGGTCCCCGCAAGTAGCTGGTGGCGTCGGTGACGGTGACGGTGACGTCGCCGCCCGGCACCCGCACGGTCAGCGTTCCGGTGTCGGCACCGGCACTGGCCAGCGCGGCGACGGCGGCCGCGACCGTTCCGGTGCCACACGACCGGGTTTCACCGACCCCGCGTTCGTGGACTCGCATTCGGACCAGTCCTCCGACCGGCGCAGTGAGCACTTCGACATTGACCCCGTCCGGAAATTGGGCGCGGTCGAAGTGCACCGGCGCGCCCACATCCAGATCCGCAAGCTCCTCGATACTCAGCCGAGGATCCATGCACGCCAGGTGAGGGTTACCCACGTCGATGCCAACCCCGGTGAACCGCCGGCCCCCGACGATAGCTTCATAGGCCTCTCCCCCGGCGCCCAAGCGGTTGGCCTTGCCCATGTCGACGGTGACGTCGGCGTAGGTCGCATCGACCTGGTGCAGCGTAACCAGCCGCGGGCCGGCCACCGATCCCACGACGAACTCATCGCGGGACTCCAAGCCACAGGTACGCAGGTAGTGCGCGAATACCCGCACGCCGTTGCCGCACATCTGCGCGGTCGACCCGTCGGCATTGCGGTAGTCCATGTACCAGTCATTCGCGCTGACACCGTCGGGCAGGCGCGTCGAGCACACTCGCAGTCACGGCCGCACCCGCGGTGGTAATCCGCAGCACCCCATCGGCGCCCAATCCGCGACGCCGGTCGCACAACGCGGTCACCCGGGCGGCGCTGAGCGTCAGCTCGGCATCGACGTCGGGCAGCAGCACGAAGTCGTTCTCGGTGCCGTGGCCCTTGGCAAAGATCATCTGCGCCACTCCTCCGATCCCGGCGTGAAGCTATCCGAGCCGGCATCGTCGTCGGCGGCGCGGATCACCAGATCAGGATACGTGGCGCCATGCCTTCAGCGTGTCCTCGACGAGGTGGTCGTGGGTGGCGTCGAGCCAGCGGACCCGGTGGTCGCGGCGGAACCACGACCGCTGCCGGCGCACGTAGCGGCGGGTGCCCACGAAGGTTCGCTCCTGCGCATCACGCATTCGGTGGGGTTCCCCACCGGCATCAAGAGCGGCCAGCACCTGCGCGTAGCCCAGCGCGCGCGACGCGCTGACGCCGTCGCGCAGGCCCTCGTCCAGCAGCGCGCGTACTTCGTCGACCAAGCCGTGATCGAACATCAGCTCCGTGCGCCGTGCCAAACGTTCATCGAGAATCGATGTCTCACAGTCCAATCCGACGATTGCGGTATCCCACCGCGCAGCGCCTATACGCGGTGCGGACGCGGCGAACGGCTGGCCCGTCAGCTCGACGACCTCGAGCGCTCGCACCGTTCGCCGGCCATCGGTGGGCAGGATCGCCGCGGCGGCGGCCGGGTCACGGCGGGCCAACTCGGCATGCAGTCGACCCACCCCGACCTCCGCGAGTCGGTGTTCCCATCTCGCACGCACCATCGGATCGGTCGCCGGAAACGACCAGTCGTCGAGGAGCGATTGCACGTAGAGCATCGAACCGCCGACGACGACTGGCACCGCTCCGCGGGCCGCGATCGCCTCGACGTCCCCGGCGGCGGCCTGCTGATAGCGGGCGACCGTCGCGGTCTCGGTGACGTTGAGCACGTCGAGCTGATGGTGCGGGATGCCGCGGCGCGCTTCGACCGGCAGCTTCGCGGTCCCGGTATCCATACCACGGTAGAGCTGCATAGCATCGGCATTCACAATCTCTGCGCCAACCGCACTGCCGAGTCGCTCGACCACGTCGAGCGCCAGCTGTGACTTGCCGGTGCCCGTCGGGCCGATGATCGCCAGCGGTCTCACGGCTGCCAGGCGCCGGCGAAGTACCCCACACCGTAAGGCGCTGCCCGGTAGAGCTCCTTGACCGATCGCGGCCCCGGCTCGGTCAGGCCGGCGAGCACCTGAAATGCCACCCGACCCAGGATCTGCTCGGGCAACCGGGTCAGGGCCGCAACGTCGCCCGTTGCCAGCGCTTCGTCGAGCGCCAGCTGCGCATCGGCGTCGTCCGGTTGATAGCCACCAGGGGCGGCCGGTGTCAGGGTGTTGGCGCCGTCGGCGACAACTAGCACGCCGATCGGGTGGGGCACCTGGTCGATCTCAGCGCGCAGCGCCCTGCCCTGGGCCAGCGCGGTCTCGACATCGCGATCGCTGCGGCAAACACGGACCTGCACGCTGGCCTCCGGCCGGGTTTGGCCGCGCACCCAGGCGGCCATCAGCGCGCAGAGTGGCAATTCGGATACGTCTGCGGGCGTGCCGCACAGCGGTGACAACCGCACAGGCACGTCCACGCCGAAGCCAGCGAAGGTGCCGACGGCGTTCGAGTCCACCACGCAGTCCGCCGGCCCCGTGCCGACCGCGATCCAGCGCGGCGGCAACAGGGCGGCCGCCTCGCGGACCGCCGCTTCCAGTTCGGCCACTTCGGCCGCCGCCGCCCCCGCGAGTTCGGGTATCAGCACCGGCGCGGACGGCATGATCCCGATGACGCTCAACACGCCACCAAACTAACGTCTCTGACTCCTGGCCAGGGTGGCTGGCCCACTCGCCGCAGCCGGTCGGCGCTCCCGCCGCTTGCGCCGGGATGCCACCGCATACGGATCCGTGATGATGGGAATGCGGCCACTTTCGATCGCCTCTTCCGTCACGTTCT
Organism: uncultured Actinomycetota bacterium; assembly: GCA_963762625.1. Taxonomy (GTDB): domain Bacteria; phylum Actinomycetota; class Actinomycetes; order Mycobacteriales; family Mycobacteriaceae; genus Mycobacterium. The sequence goes on along the minus strand of CAVXLB010000002.1, from coordinate 165,588 downwards.
CGGCCTCACCGCGAGCCAGCGCAAAGGTCGCAACAATCACCAACACCACGCCCACGGCCACCACCACGAGCTCGGGGCCGCTGGCGTCGAACGTCTCGCCCAGCACCACCATGCCAAGCGCCGAACCGATCAGCGGTTTGGCGACAACTGAGGTCGGCAATGAAGCGTTCAGCGAACCCACGCGGTAAGACGATTGCTGAAAGATCATTCCGGCCAGCGCCGCGGCTAGCCAGAAGTAGAACTCGGGGGCGAGCAGCAACGCGACGACGCCGCCACGGACCACCTCGACCACCGCTTTGGTCAGCACCGCGAACAGCGCCAACGAGGAACCGGCGACCACCGCCAGCAGCACCGCCGCCACCGAGCCCGTCCAGAACCGCGCACCCAGCACGCAGAACACCAACAGTGGACCCATTACCAGTGCCACCACGAGCCAGGTTGTCAGCGAACCCCGCGAAGCGCCGCTATCCGGGTCGCCGACGGCGACGACCACCGCCAGCGCGGCGGCCAGCAACACCGCCCAGACCCACTCCCGGCGGGTTACCCGGACCTTAGTCAGGTATGCGTAGATCGGCAGCGCGAACAACAGCGCCGTCACCTGTAACGCAGTCACCAGCACCACCGACCCAAGGGCCAGGGCCACGGCCTGCAGCGCGTAATTGGCGATCGCCCCGCCGGCACCAAGCCACCACCGAGTGTCGCGCAGCGACAAGCGGAATAGCTCGAGGTGTCCCACCTCCCGGTCAGTGATCTCCTGCGCGGAGCGCTGGCGGACCACATTGCCGATCGCGGATGCGAAGGCGGCCAGGAGGGCGAGAACGACCGCGAGATCCGTTTTCGTCATCTGCGACCTCCTCCCCCAACATCCGGTCCGCGACTCATCAGCTAAAAGGGCTGTTCACTGATCGTTTGGCGAATGTTTCCGCAACATGCGCACCCTTACGCCCCGCCTCACCTCGAAGGAAGCGGTCCCGCGCGCAAACATCCTCCATTTTTAGTTCACCAACCTATGTGGAAGCTGTGTTAAGCGAGTGCCTGGCTGGCGGCACCCGAAAGGATCGGCGAACCGGTCTCTAATGGTGTCACAGGTTCCCGGCTGTCGGTCGGCTGTGCAGCCTCCCCCACCGTCCTCGTGGCAGCTTCGGCAGCAACACCGCGATATCCACGTTCGTTTTGGTGACCAACCTCTCTGACCCCTAGAACCCCGCGAATAACGCCAGCACCACTGGCCTCAATCACGCTACCGGGCCGCACGACATCGACATATGGCTCGATTGATGGTGGAACCGTTTTGTTATCCACCCCGGCCGGCCGGGCTCCCACTCGACAGGGAGCTGACAAATTCCGGAAACGCACACCGAGCCAGCTCGACCGGCTCGGCGGGCGGCGAAAAACGCTGGTGGTCGCAAGGTGGCCGCGCACAGCCCGCCAGACTGCTTGAATACTGTTGTACCGGTCGAGGAACCTGGTGATAGCGGCCGTGGCCGTACCAGTCCGCTCGACCGCAGGGTGCCGCTAAGCGCGGCGGGTGCGCGGTGATCGGCCGCGCGAGGGTGTAAAGGGTTAGGTGACGAGCGCATGACAGCTGACGAGCCCCACATCGACGATTCAGCTCGACCTGTTTCGGTACCGGTGCCACGTCCGGGACCGCGTCCCGGTCCGCGGCCCGCGCCGGGACCCACCGCACACCAGGTGATAGCGCCCCCACGCAGTGATCCACACCGGTTCGGTCGCGTCGACGCCGACGGCACGGTGTGGCTGATCAGCGCGGCCGGTGAGCGCATCGTCGGCTCTTGGCAAGCCGGCGACCCGGACGCGGCGTTTGCCCACTTCGGCCGTCGATTCGATGACCTGAGCACCGAGATCACCCTGATGGAGGAACGGCTGGCCGCGGGCACCGGCGATGCCCGCAAGATCAAAGCCAACGCCTCCGCGCTGGCCGAAACGTTGTCGACGGCGTGTGTGCTGGGCGATATCGACGCGCTGGCGGGCCGGTTGACGGGCCTTCTCGAACATGCCGGCGCCATGGTCGCCGCGGATCGGTCCCGACGCGACGAGCACCGGGCCGCCCAGACCGCGCACAAAGAGGCGCTGGCCGCCGAAGCCGAGGATTTGGGCGCCAACTCAACCCAGTGGAAGGTCGCCGGCGACCGGATGCGCGTAATCCTCGACGAATGGAAGAGCATCACCGGTCTGGACCGTAAAACCGACGACGCGCTATGGAAGCGTTATTCCGCGGCCCGGGACACCTTCAACCGCCGGCGGGGGTCCCACTTCGCCGAGCTGGATCGGGAGCGATCTGGGATCCGGCAGGCAAAGGAACGGCTCTGCGAGCGGGCCGAAGAGCTCTCCAGTTCGACGGACTGGACTAACACCAGCGCGGAATTCCGCAAGATGCTCACTGAATGGAAAGCGGCGGGACGAGCGAGCAAGGATCTCGACGATGCGCTGTGGAACCGCTTCAAAGCCGCCCAGGATGTGTTCTTCAAAGCCCGTAATGCCGTCTCGGCGGAAAAAGGCGCGGAGTTCCACGCCAATGCCACCGCCAAAGAGGCGCTGCTGGCTGACGCCGAAAAGATCGACACCAGCAACCATGACGCCGCCAGAGCCGCGCTGCGGTCGATCGCCGACAAGTGGGAGGCGATCGGCCGAGTGCCCCGGGAACGGTCCGCCGATTTGGAGCGCCGCCTGCGCGCGGTCGAGAAGAAGGTCCGGGAAGCCGGCGAAACGGATTGGGCCGACCCGCAGGCGCAAGCCCGGGCCGAGCAGTTCAGAACCCGCGCTGAGCAATTCGAGCGCCAGGCACGCAAGGCGGAGGCCGCCGGCCGAACCAAGGAAGCCGAGGAGGCCAAAGCCAACGCCGAGCAGTGGCGACAATGGGCTGATGCCGCCGCGAAGGCGCTGACTCGCAGGCCTTAGCGGGCGTCTCCGGAATCCGGAGACGTCCCAGGCTCGGGACCGTCGGAACTGTCTGGAATGTCTGGGCTCTGGAAGCTTTCCAGCAGCGTTCTGGAGTGCTGCTGCGCGACGACTCGGCGCCGTTCCTCCTCGGCGGCAAGCTGCACGATGGTGCGCGACCACACCACGCGGGCCCAGTGGAATGTCAACAAGATGACGGTGATCCACGCCACGATCAGCCCCACCCCGGGGCCTGGATGGCCGGCGGCCACGGTCTGGCGCGACCAGACAGCCAGCAGCCCGGCGGCGCTGCCAATCGATGTCCCCGCCAGCGCGACCCACGCCAGCGCCCAACGTCTGGTCATCAACGCCAGCATCGAGAAACCGACACCGAACACGAGCGCCAGCCAGGTGAACACCCGCGAAGGTAGAGCCACCGCAGCCGCGCCTGCGCCGTGGCTGCCGAACAGCACATCCCAGCCCCGCACATCGCCGGTGTGCGGCAGGATGAACGACCCCAGCAACACGAACACCAGGATGGCGACTACGAACCCCCTGACGCCAGGGTCGATCTCACGCGCAATGCGGCGTTCTGCGGCCTCGATCTCGGCCCGCAAGGCGTCGAGGTCCGCGTGTTCTCTCGTCATCGGGCACATTCGAGGGGTTCGACCGAACCGGCGGACTGTCCCACACCGGGGATGCCAAGGCCCACACTGCGTGGGCGCCGGCCAGTGGCGTGCGCATCGCCGGCACGCGTGCGGCGGTGGCTCAGAATGCCCGCGTCTGCGATGAGGTGGTGCGGCGCGGCAGTGGTGACCACCGCGGTGATGACGTCGCCAGGCCGCACCTGTTCGTCCGCCGTGAAGTGCACCAGCCGGCCGTCGCGTGCCCGCCCGGTCATGCGTGCCGTGCGGGGGTCCTTGCGTCCTTCGCCGGCGGCAACCAGCAGTTCGACGGTCTGCCCGATAAGCGCGCGATTGCCCTCCAACGATATCTGCTCCTGCAACTCCACCAGCCGCTCATAGCGCTCTTGCACAACGGCTTTCGGTAGCTGCCCCTCGAGCTCCGCGGCCGGGGTGCCGGGCCGCTTGGAGTATTGGAAGGTAAACGCGGCGGCAAACCTGGCGTGGCGCACCACGTCGAGAGTGGCCGCAAAGTCCTGTTCGGTTTCCCCGGGGAATCCCACGATCACGTCGGTGCTGATGGCAGCGTGCGGCATGGCCGCCCGTACCCGGTCGATGATGCCGAGGTAGCGGTCGGCCCGGTAGGAGCGCCGCATCGCGCGCAACACCCGGTCGGACCCGGACTGCAGTGGCATGTGCAAGGCGGGGCAGACGTTCGGTGTCTGCGCCATCGCCTCGATGACATCGTCGGTGAACTCGGCCGGATGCGGCGACGTGAAACGCACACGTTCCAGGCCGTCGATACGTCCGCAGGCCCGCAGCAGATCGGCAAATGCGCCACGATCGCGAGGCAGCGACGCGTCGGCGAAGGAGACGCCGTAGGCGTTGACGTTCTGCCCTAGCAAGGTGACTTCGAGCACGCCGTCGCCCACCAGCGACTCGACTTCGGCCAGGATGTCGGCCGGACTGCGGTCGACCTCTTTGCCCCGCAACGACGGGACGATGCAAAAGGTGCAGCTGTTGTTGCATCCGACGGAGATGGAAACCCATGCAGCATAGGCAGATTCGCGGGCAGCCGGCAGCGATGACGGAAACTGCTGCAGTGATTCGGCGATCTCCACCTGGGCGACCTTGTTATGCCGGGCGCGGTCGAGCAGCGTGGGCAGCGATCCGATGTTGTGCGTACCGAAGATGACGTCGACCCAAGGCGCCTTGCGCAGCAATGCGTCCCGGTCTTTCTGGGCCAGGCAGCCACCGACCGCGATTTGCATATCTGGATTGCCACGCTTGCGCGGAGCCAAGTGGCTGAGGTTGCCGTACAGCTTGTTGTCGGCGTTCTCACGCACGGCGCAGGTGTTGAAGACCACGACATCGGCGTCGGCGCCCTCGGCGGCCCGCTGGTAGCCGGCCGCTTCGAGCAAGCCCGACAATCGTTCAGAATCGTGGACGTTCATCTGACAGCCGTAGGTGCGGACCTGATAGGTACGCGCGGATACCGCCGGCGCGGCGTCGCCCGCCACGGCCGCGGGGCCTCGCGCCACCATCGAAGTCACCTGGCCATGGTACGGCGGCTTGCTGATTGGCGGACCGGCGCTACGCGCGGCGGCGATCGAGCTCCAGGTTCAGCTGCACACTCACCACGCTGTAGGCCATGCTCTGGTCGTAGCCCCGTCGCGCCAGCATCGCCACCAGGCGCCGGGCGACTCGGGTCTGATCACCGTCGAGGTTTTCACGTCTGAGTCTGGCCCGCACCAGCTGCTCGGCCCGCTCCCGCTCGCTACCTGCGTCGATCTCAGCCAGCACCGTGGTGATGACGTCGTTGTCGACACCCTTGGTGTGCAGCTCGGCGGCCAAGGCCCGCCTGCCTTTTCCGGCGCTGGACCGGCGGGACCGGACCCATTGCTCGGCAAATTCGGCGTCATCAACCAACCCGACGCCGGCCAGGCGGTCGAGCACTCGGTTGCTGACGTCGTCGGGGTATCCGCGTTTGTCCAACTGAGCGGATAACTCAGCCCGGGTTCGGGCCCTCGCGGTGAGCAGGCGCAGGCACAAAGCCCGCGCCTGCTCTTCGCGGGATGGCTCAGAAGTCGACGGGGGCGGGCAGGATGTCGTCATCGGTCACGACCGCGCCAATGCCAAGCTTTTCCTTGATCTTCTTCTCGATCTCGTTGGCAATGTCGGCGTTCTCCACCATGAAGGTGCGGGCGTTCTCCTTACCTTGGCCGAGTTGTTCGCCCTCGTAGGTGAACCAGGAACCGGACTTCTTTATGAAGCCCTGATCCACGCCCATATCGATCAGCGAACCCTCCCTGCTGATGCCCCTGCCGTAGAGGATGTCGAACTCGGCCTGCTTGAACGGCGGCGCCACCTTGTTTTTGACAACCTTGACCCGGGTGCGGTTGCCGACCGCGTCGGTCCCGTCCTTGAGCGTCTCGATCCGGCGCACATCCAAGCGCACCGATGCGTAGAACTTCAGCGCCTTTCCGCCGGTTGTCGTTTCGGGACTGCCGAACATCACCCCGATCTTCTCCCGGAGCTGGTTGATGAAGATCGCCGTGGTTTTCGAATTACTCAGCGCGCCGGTCATTTTCCGCAGCGCCTGACTCATCAGCCGGGCTTGTAGGCCGACGTGACTGTCCCCCATCTCGCCTTCGAGTTCCGCGCGCGGCACCAGTGCCGCCACCGAGTCGATGACCAGGATGTCAAGCGCGCCGGAGCGGATCAGCATGTCGGCGATCTCCAGGGCCTGTTCACCGGTGTCAGGTTGGCTGACCAGCAGGGAATCGGTGTCGACGCCGAGCTTCTTGGCGTAGTCCGGGTCCAGGGCGTGCTCGGCGTCGATGAACGCCGCGACACCGCCGGCGGCCTGGGCGTTAGCCACCGCATGCAGTGCGACGGTGGTCTTACCCGAGGATTCCGGGCCGTAGATCTCCACGACCCGGCCACGCGGCAGACCGCCAATTCCCAAGGCCACGTCCAGTGCGATCGATCCGGTCGGAATGACCGCGATCGGCTGACGTATCTCGTCGCCGAGACGCATCACCGAACCTTTGCCGTAGCTCTTCTCGATCTGGGCCATCGCCAGCTCGAGAGCCTTCTCGCGATCGGGGGCTTGCGCCATGGTGCCTCTCCTGTAGTCGATGTTCAGTGACCGGTATCGGTCGGTTGGCCGTGACACTAGAGAAGGCCACCGACAAGTCGTCATCTTCGAACAACCACCACAGTAGACGAACACCTGTTCGATTCAAGTTGGACACGCCGCACCCGCCGCGTGTGGCAATATCGCTCAATATCAGCTACCGACTGAACGCATGAACATCTCTGTGGAACTGTCCCAGGTTTCCTTCTACGGCGGGTTTTTCGCCCTGACCGTGGGCGGGGACGCGGCGGGGTGGCATCCGATCGGCCAGTCCTACGCCGACGGCTTCCTGGATCTGATCGAGGCCACCGTCCAGCGTTACCGCACTACAGAGTTGCGGGTCGGTGCCTCCCTGGTTCACCTCGGCCATGCCGCCCGGGTATGGTCACCAGTTCTCGCCTGCGCGTTGGGCGACGGCGTCATTCCGGATCTGGCGGATCTGCAGCGTGCGGACGACGGGGCACAGCTGCGCATGCCCGAGCCCGTCGGAGAGCCCGTCGACTCGCCTTCCCCCGACTTGCTGTACCGCGTCGTCGTGCAAGACCACATGGAACCGCTCGCGGCCGGCCTGCCGGTCAAGCTGGCGCCCGGCCTGCTGTCCGGCAACATCGCGTCCGCACTCGTCGGAGCAGCTCGGGCCTTGCTGTCGGTGCGACCCGACTTGCGTCAGTCGATCGTCGGGATGACCAACTCTCTGCTGGACATCGGCGAGCTCGCCGGATCCGGCGTAATCACCAGCGGCAATCTGGACTTCCGGCGTCACAGTTGCTGCCTCTTCTACCGGATACCGGGGGGATCTAAATGCGGCGATTGCGCGCTCTAGATCCCAAGGGCCTGGTCACCACTGGTCTCGGGGCACGTCGAAGTCGACGCACAATGCCCGCCAGACCTGACGAGGCTCGACACCCTCTTCGATCGCCTGGGCTGCGGTACGGCCATCAAAGCCGGTCAGCACATGGTCGGTCAGCACGGATGCGCCGTAGGCGGCACCGAATCGCAGGACTATCCGATCGTTGAACTCCGTCAGCCGCACTCGAGCCAATTTACCTAGGCCCCGTCACCCAGCCAGCGCCAGCGCTTCGTGACACACCCGCACAGGATCGGCGACCCCGGCGACGGTGACGGCGGCCCGTTGCGCGGCCTCGCGACAGCTCGACGACGACAGCACCCCGTTGACCGCGGACACCAGCGCGTCGGGGGTCAACGGCCGGATCAGCCGTGCGCTCCCCTGCCGCACCACCCGGTTGGCTATCTCCCACTGATCGCCGCCACCGGGAACCACCACCAGCGGCACCCCGGCCAGCAACGTCTTGGCCACCATCCCGTGGCCGCCCCCGCAGATCACCAGGTCGGCATGCATCAGCAGCTCTGCCTGCCGTCCCAGCCCGACCACCGCCCAAGGCGGAATCGGGAGGTCCGCTCCGCCAAGACGGGACACCACCAGCCGCGACCCCGGTGGCAGCGTTTCTCCCGGCGTCAGGCATTTCAAGGCAACGTCTGCCAGTCCCACGGTCCCGGTCAACGCGGTCGAGGGCGCGACCACCACGACCGGCCCGGAGCCCGAGGGGATCTCCAGCACCCGATCGGTCGGTTCGAAATGCAACGGACCCACCACCACGGCCTCGGCCGGCCAGTCTGGACGGGGCACCTCCAGCGCGGGCAGCGTGGCGATCAACCTGCGCAGCGGCCCGGGGTCGCGGGCCGGCAATCCGATCTCGACGCGCACGGCCCCGCGATCTCGTAGTCCCGCACGCAAGGACCGCGCAGTCAGCGACCGCATCGCGGCGTCCCGCAGTCGGCCGCCAATACCGGTGCCCGGCGCCAGCCCGCTGCCGATCGGTGGCAGTCCCTTCGACGGTAGGTACAGCGGATGCGGGTTGAGCTCTATCCACGGGATCCCCAACAGCTCGGCCGCCATTCCACCGCCCGCGGTGATGACATCGGACACCACCAAGTCGGGCGCCAGGTCGCGCAGCGCGGGCACGTTGAGCACTGCCATCCGCCCAGCACGCCGGTGGATTCTGGCTCCGGCGTCGAGATCGTCGTCCAGTGCCACCAGCCCATCCAGCGCAACAGCGTCAACGCCGGCGACGCGGGCAGCTTCGATCCATTCTGTCCCGGTGAACAGGGTGGGCATGTCGCCGGCTGCCGCGAATCGTTGGCACAGCGCGATCGCGGGGAAGGAGTGCCCGGGGTCCGGCCCGGCGACCACGGCGACGCGCACCGCCCTACCCTGCCACAGCGCCGCGCTGCCTTTGTTTCCAATACGCTGGCAACTATGACCGAACTGACTGAGACAACTGCTGAGAACACTCGTACGGTCGAGGTTTTCCTGAACGCCCTGCAGGACGAGGACTACGAGACCGCGGATGCGTGTCTGGACGACGACCTGGTCTACGAGAACGTCGGATTGCCGACGATCCGTGGCCGTAGCAGAGCGATGAAGCTGTTCCGCCGGATGGATGGCCGCAAAACCGCGTTCGAGGTGAAGATCCACCGCATTGCCGCCGACGGCGCCGCGGTGCTCACCGAGCGCAGCGACGCGCTGATCATCGGCCCGCTAAGGCTGCAGTTCTGGGTGTGTGGCGTATTCGAAGTCCACAACGGGCGAATCACCCTGTGGCGCGACTACTTCGATTTCTTCGACATGTTCAAGGCGACCGCTCGTGGCCTGGCGGCGCTGGCGCTGCCGTCACTCAAGGCGACGTTCTAGCCTCGGGGGACATCGATGAGCGACGGTGGGGCCGGCCAGCGGCCGAATGCGTGGCAGTACATCCGCTACTGCTACGGAACGCGGCTGCCCGACTCGATGCGGGATTGGGTGCGCAACGATCTGGCCGGCAAGGGCGCCACCCGCAGGATGATGCTCCGCGTCGCGGTTCCCGCCGTGGTGGTGCTCGCGCCGTTCTGGCTGGTCCCGACGACGCTGGACGTCCACCTGAGCATGACGCTGCCGATTCTCATTCCGTTCGTTTACTTCTCGCATGCGCTCAACAAGGTGTGGCGTCGGCACATGCTGCAGGTGCACAATCTCGACCCCGACCTGGTCGACGAACGCGCCCGCAAGCGCGATGCCCACATTCACCAGGCTTACGTCGAACGCTACGGTCCGCGACCCGATTCGACGCCGCCGTCCGGTCCGATTTAGGGCTAGCCTCAATTATCGCCGCGGCAGTCCGCCCAGTTCGTGGAACGCTTGCGCCCAACCGAGCAAACGATCGGTAGCCTCGACCAGCTCGGCACGGTAACGCTGCTGCGTCGCAGCTGACCCGACCCCAGCTCCCGGGCCGGGTTCACGGTTCGCCGAAGAGACTAATTGTGCTGCAGCAGTGACCATTTCGTTGTACTGACGGACCCCGGCGCTCAACTGTGCGGTGAACGCATTAATGGTGGGGACCAGGTACGACCGTGAAGATTCGGAGTAGTGCGCCGCCCGTTCCATCGACACAACCTCTGCGGCGGTGGCCGCCATTGCCGCGGAGGTTCGGTTGGCCGCGGCCGTAAGGTCACGGATCTCGGCGGCGGGCAACATCTCGCCGCGTTCCATCACACCCACCAATGAGAAGAAGCCGCGTTCGGAAGCTCCCAGCGCGGACATCGCGGGTCGCGCGGCCGAACCGGGTGCGGGCAGCCTACGGACCTTGGCGGGCCGCTGCGCCGGCAGTGGCTCGGATCGCAGCCAGCGGTAGCGAAACAGCAGCAACGTCGCCGGAATGACCTGCACGGCCGCGATGAACCCGGTGATCTCTAGTAGCAACGCGAACCAGCCCCAAGCCGCCAGCAGCGCCGTCACCACTGCCCAAAAAAGACACCCGGCACCGAATATCAGGCCCCACCGCAGCGCGCGGCGGCGACGGCGCAGCAGCCGTGCGCGCGGATCAGCGGCGGCGCTGATCTTCTGGGCGACCGATGCGGACAGTTCAGTGGCGGTGACGAGTCCTCGCTCAAGCAGCGAGCGCCACGGCCCGCGCGCAGTCGCCCTCACCGCCATCTGAAGACCGTCCCGCTACTGCCCGAGGGGCTTCTCGGCTATCGGCCCGCCGCTGGCCGGGTTGGCCGCGGGAGTGGCGGGGTTGGCTCCCGGAGCGGCAGGAGTCCCGCCCGTGGGCAGCGCTTCGCCGCGCATGGACGCGCGGATCTGTTCAAGGCGGGAATGACCGGCCATCTCCACGCCGGCCTGCTGAACCTCCAGCATCCGGCCCTGGACCGAACTCTGCGCGAGTTCGGCCTGCCCGAGCGCATTGGCGTACCGACGTTCGATCTTGTCGCGCACCTCGTCGAGGCTCGGAGTGTTGCCCGGCGCGGCGATCTCACTCATCGACCGCAGTGAATTGCTGACCTGCTCCTGCATCTTCGCCTGCTCGAGCTGGCTGAGCAGCTTGGTGCGCTCGGCGATCTTCTGCTGCAGCACCATCGCGTTCTGTTCGACGGCCCTTTTGGCTTGAGCTGCCGCACCGAGCGCCTGGTCATGCAGTGTTTTGAGGTCTTCGACGCCCTGCTCGGCGGTCACCAGCTGAGCCGCGAACGCTTCGGCGGCGTTGTTGTACTCGGTGGCCTTGGCGGCGTCTCCCGCGCCGGTGGCCTGGTCGGCCAACGTCAGCGCCTGGCGCACGTTGACCTGGAGCTTTTCGATATCGGCCAGCTGCCGATTCAGCCGCATCTCCAGTTGCCGCTGGTTACCGATCACCTGCGCGGCCTGCTGTGTCAGCGCCTGGTGGGTACGCTGCGCTTCCTCTATGGCCTGCTGGATCTGGACTTTGGGATCTGCGTGCTCGTCGATCTTCGCGTTGAACAACGCCATGACGTATTTCCACGCTTTGACGAACGGATTGGCCATGCGTTAGCTCCGTTTCTTGTGTGCCGGATGGGCCCCTGATAGGCCCTAGCGCTCACCCTGTCGCTCAATTTAACGGGTTAAAGCCGATCGCCCCACCCCTGGCCGCTGGATCCCGCCGACCGGCGCCGCTGAAGCACTCAGGCCACCGCCAAGGACGCGACCGGCGGAATGACGACCTTGGTGCCGGCGTCAATCGTGGCACCGCTCGCTCCGGTGCTCGGCGTGGCAAGGGCCAAGCGCTCCTCGCGCTTCATCCTCTCGCCGGCATCGGTGAGCAACGCAGACAGCGGAACCTCCAAGGCGTCGCAGATCGCGTTGAGCAGCTCGCTGGACGGCTCTTTGCGACCGCGCTCTACCTCCGACAGATATCCGAGGCTCACCCGCGCTGAATCAGACACCTCGCGCAGCGTGCGACCCTGCGCCGTCCGGGCCCGACGCAGCACGTCGCCGACGACCTCGCGCACCAATGGCGGCATCCCGCTCTCCTTTGGGTCAGGCCTGCTCGGCACCTAATCAAGCAATGGGATTACTACGTGAACGTGGGTGGCGGTGGAGTTGGTTCCCGTCGATTGCGACAAAATCCCGCCCCCGCATCCGGTGACGCTTCCTGGCCGGCCCGCGATTAGCTAGGGGTGTGGCGGACTGCCCTGACGGTCGATGCCACATAGTCGATACCGGTGACCACCGTGAGCACGATCGCAACGGCCATCATCACCCACGCCGCCACCAGAAACGGCCCCGACAGTTCCGTCCAAGGCAGCAGGAACAAGCCGATCGCCAACGCCTGGACCACGGTCTTGATTTTGCCGCCGCGACTGGCGGGAATGACCCCGCGCCGAATCACCGCCAGCCGCAACAGAGTCACTCCGACCTCACGGGTCAGGATCAGCACGGTGACCCACCACGGCAAGTCACCAAGCATCGAAAGACCGATTAGCGCCGACCCGATCAGCGCCTTGTCCGCGATGGGATCAACGAACGCGCCGAACTCCGTCGCCATGCCGTAGTTGCGGGCAAGCATGCCGTCCAACCTGTCGGTGATGCAAGCAAAAGCGAAGATCACGAACGCCACGATCCGGGCGGCGAATTCGTGTCCAGTCTCGTAGAACAAGGCGAACATGAAGATCGGGACCAGCACCAACCGCAGGCCGGTCAGGAAATTGGCGAGATTGGCGATGCGGACAGGGCCTACCATTGGACTCGTTTGAGGCTGCGCCGACACGGCAACAGAATAACCGTTGACCAGCAAAGGTGAGCCCGATGTCGATACTGTTACCCGTGACCGAAAGCCCGCGGGATAGCCGACCCGCCGTCCGGCGTGCGCGAACATCTGACGTCCCCGCGATCAAACACCTGGTTGACACCTATGCGGGGAAGATCCTGCTGGAAAAGAATCTGGTGACGCTCTATGAAGCCGTTCAGGAATTCTGGGTGGCCGAACAAGGCGACAAAGTGATCGGTTGCGGCGCGTTGCACGTGTTGTGGTCTGACCTCGGCGAAATTCGCACCGTCGCGGTCGACCCCGCGGTGACCGGGCGTGGAGTCGGCCACGCGATCGTCAAACGCCTTCTCGAGGTTGCCCGCGAGCTGCAACTGCAGCGGCTGTTCGTGTTGACCTTCGAGACCGAGTTCTTCAGCAAGCACGGATTCGCCGAGATCGAGGGCACGCCGGTCACCGCCGAGGTGTTCGAGGAGATGTGCCGGTCCTATGACATCGGGGTCGCCGAATTCCTGGACCTGAGTTACGTCAAGCCCAACATCCTGGGCAACTCTCGGATGTTGCTGGTGCTTTGAAACGCCGAGCGGGTTATTCGTCGTCGCCGTTGTCTGATGCGTCATCTGGCGCGTCACCGAAGCCCCGGATCGCCCCCAACGTCGCCGCGAGCTCATCGGGTTTGACCAACACCTCGCGCGCCTTGGATCCCTCGCTGGGCCCGACGATGCCGCGAGTCTCCATCAGATCCATCAGCCGGCCGGCTTTGGCGAAGCCGACCCGCAGCTTGCGCTGCAGCATCGAAGTGGACCCGAACTGGCTGGACACCACCAGCTCGACTGCCTGCAGGAGGACATCCATGTCGTCGCCGATATCCGGGTCGACATCGGCGCGTTCGCCGGTGGGCTTGGCGGCGGTCACGCCGTCGGTGTATTCGGGTTCGGCCTGGTCCTTGCAAGCGGCGACGACGGCCTGAATCTCTTCGTCGGTGATGTAAGCGCCCTGCAGCCGCACCGGTTTGCTCGAACCCATCGGCAGGAAGAGGGCATCGCCCATACCGATCAGCTTTTCCGCGCCGGCCTGGTCCAAGATCACCCGGCTGTCGATCAGCGACGACGTCGCAAACGCCAGCCGGGACGGCACGTTGGTCTTGATGAGCCCGGTGACCACGTCGACCGAGGGGCGCTGGGTGGCCAGCACCAGATGGATGCCGGCAGCCCGGGCCTTCTGGGTGATCCGCACGATGGCGTCCTCGACGTCACGCGGCGCGGTCATCATCAGGTCGGCAAGCTCATCGACGATCGCAAGCACATACGGGTAGGGCCGGTATACGCGCTGGCTGCCCAGCGGCGCCGTGATGGCACCGGAACGCACCTTCTCGTTGAAGTCGTCGATGTGCCGCACCCGGGACGCCTGCATGTCCTGGTAGCGCTGCTCCATCTCCTCGACCAGCCACGCCAGCGCAGCGGCCGCCTTCTTCGGCTGGGTGATGATCGGGGTGATCAGATGCGGAATGCCTTCATAGGGCGTAAGTTCCACCATTTTCGGGTCGATCAGGATCATCCTGACCTCTTCCGGAGTGGCCCGGGTCAGCAGCGACACCAGCATGGAGTTGACGAAGCTGGACTTACCGGATCCGGTAGAGCCGGCGACCAGCAGGTGCGGCATCTTGGCCAGGTTGGCTGAGATGAAATCGCCTTCGATGTCCTTGCCGAGCCCGATCACCAGCGGATGGTGATCGCGCCGTGTCGACGGCGCGGTGAGTACGTCGGCCAATCGCACCATTTCGCGGTCGGTGTTGGGCACCTCGATGCCGACGGCGGACTTGCCGGGGATCGGCGCCAGCATGCGGACGCTCTCGGTGGCCACCGCGTAGGCAATGTTCTTCTGCAGCGCGGTGATCTTCTCCACCTTGACGCCAGGTCCCAGCTCGACCTCATAGCGGGTGACGGTGGGCCCGCGGGTGCAGCCGGTGACGGCCGCGTCGATCTTGAACTGGGTGAGTACCTCGCCGATTGCGCCGGCCATGAGATTGTTGGCGGCGCTGCGTTTCTTGGGCGGATCACCAGCGACCAGCAGGCTCAACGGTGGCAATGTATAGGGGCCCTCGATGACCCGGTCCAGCGCTTGGGCGTCGCCCTTTCGGGAGGCGCGACGACGGCTGCCTTTGGCGGCGAGTTCCGGAACGGTGGGTGCTTCATCGAGCGGGACCTCGGCAGAGTCCGCCGACGGCCACGCCGGTGGCTCGTGTTCGGGAGCGAACGACGCGTCGTCGTAATAACCGTCGGAAAAGTCTTCGCGCGGGGTGTCCGGGGCCTCTGCGGCTGCGCCGTACTCGGCGTCGTAGTAGTCCTCGTCGGCGTAATCGCGTTGGAGCAGCCGGGTGCCGAACATCGCACGCAACGCATCGGGCACTTCGCGGATCGTGGTCCCGGTCAGGAGCAGCAGCCCGAACAACGCACCGATGAACAAAAGCGGCGCGGCGATCCACGGCGTTAACCCGTCCGACAACGGACCACCGATGGCAAAGCCGATGAATCCGGCCGCGCGGCGCCGCGCTTCCGGGTCTTCCGGCGAACCGGACCACAGGTGGCGCAGGCCGAGAACCGACAGTGCGATCAGGCTCGCGCCGAGGATCAACCTGGGCCGTGCAGCAGGGTTGGGCTGAGTCCGCATCAGCACCACCGCGATCGCGGCGCTGACTACCGGAAGCGCTAGGACGGCCGCGCCGATGAACGCCCGCAACACCGCATCCACCCACGCACCGACCGGCCGGGCAGCATCGAACCACGAACTCGCGGCGACGACGACGGCAACGCCCAGCAAGACCAGCGCGATTCCGTCGCGGCGATGCCCTGGCTCGATGTCGCGGGCGCGACCGATCGACCGCGCCGCACCCCCGGTGCCCTTTGCCGCCATCAACCAGGTCGCCCGCATGGCCCGGCCGCAGGTCAGCCCCGCGGCTACCAGCAACGACTGATTACGCCGTTTCGCGGGCCTGCTCGCCCTTCTGCGGGGCGGTGCTGGTCGCGCAGGTCGGGACCCACCTCGCGAACTGGCCTTTGACCTGCTCGTTCGGGCACCGGAGCGGGCAGCGGTCTTACTCGGCATGACGGCAAGGGTAGTCGCAAATACATCATCTGCACCACCCGCCACACTGGTAATGGGAGGTGCTGTTGCACCGTTAACGGCGGTGCCTGGAGACCTGGAATGCTTCGATCACAGCTAAGTGCCCTTCCGGCTCTTAGGCGGTCCGGCTCTTGGATAGATTGGATTCACATGCGAATCTTCCGCACGGTCCTTTTAGCTGCCCTCAGCGTCGCCTTGTTGGCCGGCTGTTCTGACCGCGACTCCCCAACCGGGTCACCGAAGGGCGCCAAGCCGTCCGCCCCGAGCTTCGAGGGCACCTACCGGTTCGATTTCGACGGGTCCCAGCAACTCGCACGTGGTGAACCCAAGCCCATGAAACCGTGGTCCCGGACCTATGCGCTGCGCTCGACGTGCACCGATTCAGGCTGCGTCGCGACAGCGACAACACTCACAGACGGTAATCCCGCACAGAAGTCAGATCCACCACATGATTTGGTGCTGGACTACGTCGATGGCCATTGGCAAACGGCGCTTCGCGAGGACAGCGCATGCCCCGGAAGCGAGATAAGGGGCCCATCAATCACCGCGTGGATCTTGGGGCCTCAGCCCGACGGCACGCTGACCGGAACTCGCTACGTGGCTATGAACCCGACTCCAGATTGCGCCGTGGCGGCTCAAACACCGATGACGGTGACGCGCCTGAGCGACGTCAACGCGGGTATCTCGGTCGCGGATCCCGCTAAACAGCCACCGCGTTCACCGTCCGCGCCCGAGAGCCTCGTCGGGCATTACAGCGAAACCAGCGGTCTGCACGATTCCTCGAACACGCAAGTGCTACGCGTTGCCCTGCAGACGATGTGCGTCCGCAATACACAGCAATGCATGACGTTCAAGTCCTATCTCGCCTCCGGGACCACCGTTGTGAGTTCGCTGCTGTTCAACAACGGCAAATGGCTGCTGGATGAGCCCACCGACATCAACTGCCCTAACGGCCCCGCCGCGGCAACGGTGATGCACCAGGAATACCCACTCCCGCAACCGGTCTCGAATCCGTTGCCGCGACTCACCGGGCACGCCCGCATTGATGCCGCGGCTTCGTGCCCCGCGCAACAACTCGACATCTCGCTGGAACGAACGGGCGACTGACCCGGGCACATCCGCAGCGAGGCCGGTCCCGCCCGCTGAGTAGGGTGAGACACGCATCTCACACACCCTTTCCCGAACCCGCGGAGCACCCAGGAGGCCCAACATGCCTGTCGTCGTCGTCGCCACCATGACCGTCAAACCCGAATCGGTCGACGCCGCCCGCGATATCCTCACGCGCGCGGTCGGCGAGGTGCACGGCGAACCCGGCTGCCAGCTGTACTCGCTGCACCAAACGGGCGAGACGTTCGTCTTCGTGGAGCAATGGGCCGACGAAGAAGCGCTGAAGACCCACAGCACCGCACCCGCGGTCGCCACCATGTTCACGGCGGTCGGTGAGCACCTGGCCGGGGCGCCGGATATCAAGATGCTGCAGCCGGTTCCGGCGGGCGACCCGGGGAAGGGGCAGCTGCGCGCGTGACCGACGTGTCGCCAGACGGACCGGTAAGCGGCCCACTCAAAGGCAAGGTGGCGTTCATTACGGGCGCCGCCCGAGGGCAGGGCCGCGCACACGCGGTTCGGCTGGGCGCCGACGGTGCGAGTGTGATTGCGGTGGACCTGTGCGAGCAGATCACCAGCGTGCCCTATCCGCTGGCCACCCCGGAGGACCTGGCGGCCACCGTCAAACTGGTCGAGGATACGGGCGCTCGCATCGTGGCCCGACAGGGCGACGTCCGCGACCGCGCGTCGTTGTCCTCCGCATTGCAGGCAGGCCTTGACGAGTTCGGCCGGCTCGACATCGTGGTTGCCAACGCCGGTATCGCTCCGATGCAATCCGGTGACGACGGCTGGCGCGACGTCATCGACGTCAACCTCACCGGTGTCTACAACACCATCAAGGCCGCGATACCGACGATGGTCAAGCAGGGCACCGGCGGGTCAATAGTGCTGATCAGTTCGGCCGCAGGGCTGGCCGGCGTCGCCAGCCCCGACGCCGGCTCCGTCGGCTACGCCGCCGCCAAGCACGGTGTGGTCGGGTTGATGCGCGTCTACGCGAATTTGCTTGCCAAGCAAAGTATTCGCGTCAACTCGATACATCCGACCGGTGTCGAAACCCCAATGATCAACAACGAGTTCACTCGGCACTGGCTGGCCAAGATGGCAGCTGAGTCCGACTCTCCGGGGAGCATGGGCAATGCCCTGCCGGTGGAGGTGTTGCAGGCCGATGACATCGCCAACGCGGTGGCGTGGCTGGTGTCCGATCAGGCTCGTTATATCACCGGCGTCACCTTGCCGGTGGACGCTGGATTTTTGAACAAGTAAGCGCTAATGGCACGAAATCTCGCAGCACAGACCGCCTTTGGCACGATGGTGCTGACGGCCGTCGAGCAGAACGAGCCACCTGATCGCCGCTTGGTGGACGACGACCTCGCGTACCTGTTCTTGCCCGCCCCACTGCGATGGCTCGTCGCCGCCACCCGATCGGCGCCGATCCGCCGTCTGATGATCCGCGGATCGGAGTTCACCGGCCCCGGGCTATGGGTCAATATGGCCTGCCGCAAGCACTTCATCGACGACAAACTCAAAGAGGCGCTCAACGACATCGACGCTGTTGTCATCCTGGGCGCCGGGTTGGACACCCGGCCCTACCGACTGACCCGGCAGCGCCGCCTCCCGGTCTTCGAGGTCGATCTGCCGGTCAACATCGCCAGAAAGGTGGAGACGGTCCGTCGCGTGCTGGGCGAGCTGCCGCTCTCGGTCCGATTGGTGGCGGTGGACTTCGAGCGTGACGACCTGCTAACCGCTATGGCCGAGCACGGCTATCTCACCGAATACCGAGTCTTCTTCATCTGCGAAGGCGTGACCCAATACCTCACCGAACACGCTGTGCGGCGGACTCTGGATGGGCTACGCGCGGCCGCACCGGGCAGCCGGTTGGTCTTCACATACGTCCGACGGAACTTCATCGAAGGGACCAACCGGTATGACACCCGGACGCTGTACCGCAATGTGCGCCAGCGTCGGCAACTCTGGCGTTTCGGCTTGGAGCCCGACGAGGTGGCCGAGTTCATCGCGGAATACGGGTGGCGGCTGGTGGAGCAGGCCGGCCCCGATGAACTGGTCCAGCGCTATGTCGCGCCCACCGGCCGCAAACTCGGGGCCTCGCAACTGGAATGGTCGGCTTTCGCGGAAAAGATCTAGCAGGATCTAACGTTTGGCGGACTCGGGCGCACGCCCCCGGCCTAGTCAGACCTCGATGACCGTCGGCACGATCATCGGCTGGCGGCGATAGACGTCGCCCACCCATTTGCCAACGGTGCGGCGCACCCCCTGCGCGATCCGGATCGGATCGGTCACGTTGGCGGCGGCGAGCGATTCCAGCTCGGCCTCGACCTTGCGCACAGCGGGCTCCAGGGCCTTGGGATCTTCGGAGAATCCGCGTGAATATAGTTGCGGTGCAACGGCCGGACGCCCGGTGCCGCGCTTCACCACCACGATCACCGAGATGAATCCCGAAGACAATATCAGCCGCTCGCCCAGGGTGATATCGCCGACATCGCCGGTGATCAGGCCGTCGACGAACATCTTGCCGACCGGCACCGCTCCGGCGATGGTGGCCTTGCCTGCAACCAAGTCCACGCTGACGCCGTTCTCCGCCACCAGAATCGACTCCTCCGGGACTCCGGTGCTAGCAGCCAACTTGGCATTGGCGCGTAGGTGCCGCCAGGTGCCGTGCACCGGCATGACATGGCGGGGCCGCACCCCGTTGTACAGAAATAGCAACTCGCCGGCATAGGCATGACCCGAAACATGCACCCGCGCTTGGGCATTGGTGACAACACGGGCTCCGATCTTGGACAGCGCGTCGATGACGCCGTAGACCGCCTCTTCGTTTCCGGGGATCAGCGAGGACGACAGCACGACAAGGTCACCCGAGGTCAGTGTGATGCTGCGATGCTCGCCGCGCGACATCCGCGATAACGCCGCCATCGGCTCGCCCTGGGTGCCGGTGGTGACCAACACCACGTGCTCTGGTGCCATCATCTCAGCGGCGGAGATGTCGATCACGTCGGAATCGTCCAGCCGCAAAAACCCCAGGTCCCGGGCGATGCCCATGTTGCGCACCATCGATCGCCCGACGAAGGACACCCGCCGGCCCAATGCAACTGCGGCATCGATGATCTGCTGCACCCGGTCCACATTGGAGGCAAAGCACGCCACGATGACTCGGCCGTCGGCACCTCGGATCAGCCGGTGCAGAGTCGGGCCCACCTCGCTTTCGGATGGACCCACGCCGGGAATCTCGGAGTTGGTCGAGTCACACAGGAACAGGTCCACACCGGCATCGCCCAGCCTTGACATGCCGGGCAGGTCGGTTGGGCGCCCGTCCAGCGGTCGTTGGTCGAGCTTGATGTCGCCGGTGTGCAAAACGGTTCCCGCGCCGGTGTAGACCGCGATGGCCAGCGCGTCCGGGATGGAGTGGTTGACGGCGAAGTATTCGCACTCGAACACGCCGTGTCTGCTGCTCTGCCCCGCGTCGACCTGGACGAACACCGGCTTGATGCGGTGCTCACGGCATTTCGCGGCAACCATCGCCAGGGTGAACTTCGACCCGACAATGGGGATGTCGGGCCGCAGCTTGAGCAAGAATGGGATCGCCCCGATATGGTCCTCGTGCGCGTGGGTGAGCACCAGCGCCTCGATTTCGTCGAGCCGGTCTTCGATGTGCCGCAGGTCAGGCAGGATCAGATCGACTCCGGGCTCGTCGTGGGTGGGAAACATCACCCCGCAGTCAATGATCAGCAGCCGGCCGAGGTGCTCGAAAACCGTCATATTGCGGCCGATTTCGCTGATGCCGCCCAAGGCAGTGACCCGCAACCCGCCTGAGGTCAAAGGACCAGGTGGCTCGAGGTCTTCGTTCACCAGCAACTCACCACCGGAGCCGTCCGGCCGACGACGCTCATCGAAGCACCGAAGCCGCACGCATGTCGGCGGCCAACGCGTCGATCTGCTCGGATGTCGCCGGCATCTGCGGCAGCCGTGGATCACCGATGTCGATACCCTGCAGGCGCAGACCTGCCTTGGACATCGTCACCCCACCCAGCCGGGCCATCGCGTCGCACAGCGGGGCGACCGCGACGTTTATCTTGCGGGCGGTCGCGATGTCCCCGGAACCAAAAGCGGATAACAACTCTCGAAGATGACCCGCCGCCACGTGCGAAATCACACTGATGAAGCCGATGCCACCCATAGCCAGCCAGGGCAGATTCAGCGCGTCGTCTCCGGAGTAGTAGGCCAGTCCGGTCTCGGCGATGATCTGGCCGCCGCTGTGCAGATCCGCTTTCGCGTCCTTGACACCGACGATGTTCGGATGCGACGCCAGCGCGCGGATCGTGTCGGGCTCGATCGGCACCGCCGAGCGCCCAGGGATGTCGTAGAGCACTACCGGCAACTCGGTCGCATCGGCGACGGCGGTGAAGTGTGCATACAGCCCGGTCTGCGGCGGCTTCGAGTAGTACGGTGTGACCACGAGGAGTCCATGCGCGCCTTCGGCCGCGCAGGCCTTAGCCAGCCGAATGCTGTGCGCCGTGTCGTAGCTGCCCGCGCCGGCAATGACACGGGCCCGGTCGCCCACCGCTTCCAGGACGACCCCAAGCAGCTCGAGTTTCTCCTCGTCGCTGGTGGTCGGCGACTCTCCGGTGGTTCCCGAGATCACCAAGCCATCGCACCCGGCATCCACCAGGTAATTCGCCAGGCGCGCGGCCGCGGCGGCGTCCAAAGAGCCATCAGTGTCGAACGGCGTCGCCATCGCGGTCAGGAGGGTTCCCAATCGCGCGGGGGCATCGAATCCGACGGTGCTCACAGCTCCCAGTTTACCTGGCGGTGGCAAAGCCATTTAGCACCCGCGCCCGCTCAGGCCTCGGTGGCTCAGCCTGATTGCCACCTGCAGCCTTCGCCGGCTCCGCCGACTCAGGCTTCGGTGGCTCAGCCTGATTGCCACCTGCAGCCTTCGCCGGCTCCGCCGACTCAGGCTTCGGTGGCCAAAGGGCTGGTCGCGACCTCCGTGCCGTCTGCCAGGGTGGACAACTCGAAGTCGTCGAACGCCGGGGGTGCCACCTGGACGAGCTGGCGGAGACACTCGATGGCCAGGCGGCGGATTTCCACATCGGCGTGCTCGCTCGCGCGCATCGCGACGAAGTGCCGCCATGCCCGGTAGTTTCCAGTCACCACGATCCGGGTCTCGGTGGCGTTGGGCAGGACTGCGCGGGCGGCTTGACGCGCCTGCTTGCGCCGCAAAACCCCCATTTTTTCGTAGGGCTGGCCAGTTGCGAATTTGGCTTCCAGCTTGGCCAGCAGTTCGGTGTAGGCGGCGTGGCTGGCGTCGGCGGCCGCGGTCAGGATCTGCTGCACTTCGGGGTCGTTCTCCATGCCCGGCGGCAGCACGACCCGCGCGTCATTTTCCGGCACGTAACGCTGCGACAGCTGCGAGTAGGAGAAATGCCGGTGCCGGATCAGCTCATGAGTGCAGGATCGCGAGATGCCGGTGATGTAGAACGACACCGTGGCGTGCTCGAGCACCGAGAAGTGCCCGACGTCGATGATGTGCTTGAGGTAGCCGTCGTTGGTCGCGGTCCGGGGATTGGGCTTGGACCAGCTCTGATAACAGGCTCGGCCAGCGAACTCAACGAGCGCCGGGCCACCGTCGGCATCGGTGGTCCAGGGCACGTCCGGCGGCGCCAGGAACTCGGTCTTGGCGATTAGTTGCACGCGCAGCGGCGCGATCTCGGCCACGGCGCTCACCTTAATGCGGAGATCAGGTCGAGGCTGCACTGGTGGCGTCGAGCCCGCACACCGGGCGCGTATCTGGCGGCGCCCTGAAAGCAGTCTCGGCAGGCTCGACCCGGATTTTGCCCGACACCAGCAGCGGCAACATCTCGTCGCGGAAGGCCGACAAGCCCGCCGATTCTGCCCGTCGGGCGTGACACATCGCACCCAGGCCCGTGATCGCCTTCGACGCCGATGGGTCCAAACGACGGACATCACGGACCTGAACGGCCAACAGATCACGCGGGTGGATCCTTTGGTGACTTCCCGACGTCCCTGCGACCTGCTGCTGCAGCGTGTCGGAGACTGTTGGCTGCCGTACCGCGCACCACAATGCCGACGTGTCGACGCCGATCGCTCGTAGAACGACGAATTCCGGGCTCGCAACAGCCATTTCGGAGGGCAGACTCAGTACATTCCAGATCCGGGGAATCCGGGGATTCAACTTCGAGAACAGTACGCACGGCTCCGACAAGACGAACTTACCGCTCTTCACAAATTTCGCTTCGACACGCTGGGCTTTCGCCCCGTCATCGAATGCAGGAAGGCTGAAATGGGCGACCACATCATCGAATTCATCGGGCCCGCGAAACTCGGTCGAACGACTTGCCAGACTAGACAGCGGCACGTAATCGGACACCGTCTGGGCGGTGGCCACCATAAGGCTCTCAGCAGCCTCGATCACCCGCCGGTTGGCAGCGATCTTGTCGTCGATGGCGCCGAGCAGTTCCGAAATCCGCTGGCGTTCGCGGGCTTCGACGGCCCAAACCGAAACGTCGCGCAGAATTCTCTGATTGAGCAGGGGCTGCCCTGATCCGGATCGGTGTTCGTTGAGCCGGCACGTCCGCAACGCGTAATACCAATATCGTGTTTCATGTGGAATCTTGGCCCGGCAGACCAGCGCATTGTCGGTGGCCCAGACATCGCCATCGCAGTAATGCAGACTCCCGCAATATGATCCGACGCGACCGAGCACTATCAGCGGGCCGCGGGCGTTGTGTTGCGTCGCGTATCCGATCGTCCCGTTGGCACCGTAAACGGGATAGCGTCCATCGGACTCCCGCGTCGGCGAGGTACTGCCGTTGCTGAAGTCGAGATGGTCGCCCAGCCTTACCTTCACCGCAGGCGCTCCACTTGCTCGCGGACGACCCCGTCCAAGCGTGCGGATTCATCGAGTGCCGCCAGCAGGTTCTTCGTCAGCCGGGCGATCTTGTCGTCGATCTGCTCTGCGTCATCCACAACCGCGGGCGCACCCACGTACCTTCCCGGCGTGAGCACATAGCCCGCAGCTCGGATTTCGTCTAGCGAAATCGACTTGCAGAACCCCGGAACATCTTCATAGCTAAGGCCTTTCGCGGTCGCTGACGCAGACTGGCACCAGGCGTGATAAGTGTCACCGATGCGGGTCACCTCGGCACGCGTCAGAGCGCGCTCAGCACGATCAACCAAGAAGCCGAGCTCGCGGGCGTCGATAAACAGTACCTGCCCGGACCTGTCGGTCTTTTCCATGACCTTATTCATGGAAAAGAACCACAGGCACACCGGAATTCCCGTGCTGCGAAACAACTGTCCGGGCAGCGCGACCATGCACGACACCAGGTCCGCCTCGATGATGCGGGCGCGAATGTCGCCTTCCCCGCCTACGTTCGACGACATCGAACCGTTCGCCATCACCACGCCGGCCTTGCCGCCTGCCGCCAGTTTGCACAGGATGTGCTGGATCCAAGCGTAGTTCGCATTGCCTGCCGGCGGAACGCCGAAGCGCCAGCGCGGGTCTTGCTCGTCGCGCGCCCAATCCTTGATATTGAACGGCGGGTTGGCCATCACGTAATCCATCAACACGTCGGGGTGTTGATCATGGACGAACGTGTCTGCCCACCGCTGTCCCACCCCGGCGTCGTCGATGCCGTGGACGGCGAGGTTCATCTTCGCCATCCGCCAGGTCTCCTCGACGCTCTCCTGGCCGTAGATGGAAACGCCCATCGGGTCGCCGTCGTGCCGACGGACGAAGTTCTCGGTCTGGACGAACATCCCGCCCGAACCACAGCACGGGTCGTACACCCGTCCGTTCGACGGCTCGAGGACCTCGACAATCACCCGAACAACGCTGGGCGGGGTGAAGAATTCGCCGCCCCGCCTTCCCTCCGCACGCGCAAAGTTGCCGAGGAAGTACTCGTAAACCTCCCCCATCAGGTCGCGTGCGCGATGCTGGCCCTGCCGACTGAATCGCGCGCTGCCGAGCAGTCCGACGAGCTCGCCGAGGCGACGCTGGTCGACATTGTGGTATCGCCTTGGCAATATCTGCGCCAGCGCCGGGTTCGCCGTCATCACCGCGTCCATTGCTTGGTCGACGAGCTGGCCGATGTTGTCGGCTTTCGCATTGTCCGCCAAGGACTTCCAGTGCGCCGCGGGTGGTACTTTGAACGCGCCGCCGGACCGCTCGTCGTCGGCGTCGGAGACGTATTTGAGGAAGACCAGCCCGAGGATGACGTCCTTGTACTGGCTGGCCGATAGAGCGCCGCGCAGCTTATTAGCGGCCTTCCAGAGTGTGTCGTTGAGCTCCTTCGTCGCCCCCTTGGAAGCTGGTTTCGCTACTGGCTTTGCTTCTGGCGCCATCAGCTGACCCGCCTGGCCGCCGCGCGCAACTCGCCGGCCAAATCACCCCGTCCGGCCAAGCTGAACCCGCCCAGTCCCAGCCATGCCGCCATCGACTCCAGCTCGCCGGCCAAAGCGGCGGCGACCCGGGAACGCGAAGCTCGTCCAGCATCCAAGAGCTCACCGAAGGCGCCCACCACCCGCAGCGTATTCGCGGCGCGATCGGCCTTGAGGTCGACCCGCGCGACCAATCGGCCATCCACCAGCAGCGGCCACACGTAATAGCCGTACCGGCGCTTGGCGGCCGGGGTATAGATCTCGATGCGGTATTTGAAATCGAACAGCCGCTCGATCCGGGGCCGGAAGAAGATCAACGGGTCGAACGGGCATAACAGCGCCGTGCCGCGGTCTGCTCGCGGCACGGGGCGCCCGATGCGCAGATACGCTGCCGCTGACCAGCCCTCGACGTCAACGCGCTCAATCTCACCCGCGGCCAGTAAGTCAGCGATCGCCGGCTTGACCTGCTGGGCCGACAGCCGGAAATAGTCGCGGATATCGGCCTCGGTACCTACGCCCAGCGCGGTGGCCGCCCGCAGCGTGAGCTCGCGGACGGCCTCATGCTCGTCGACCTCGCGGGCCAGCACGCTTGCCGGCAGCACCCGCTCCACCAGGTCGTAGTGCCGGGCGAAGCCCACCCGGGTCGCCGTGGTGAACACCCCGGAGGCAAACAGCGCCTCGGCGACCCACTTGGTGTCGCTGCGCCCCCACCAGGGACCTCTCGCCCCGCGCGGTTCGGCCTCAAGATGCGCCTCGATCTGTCCGGCGGTGCTCGGGCCGAGTTCGGCGACTGCGGCGACGACGTCCTCGACAAGCTGCGGATTGGCCTTGACGATGTTGGTCCCCCAGCGGCCATGGCGGTACTGGCCCATCCGCCAGCGCAGCAGCGGCCAGTCGTCGACCGCCATCAGCGCAGCTTCGTGAGCCCAATACTCGGCAAGCAGCCGCGACGAGCGCGGGCCCCACGCGGCGCGGTCCAGCACCTCGCGGTCGTACGGGCCTAGTCGACTGAACACCGGCGCGTAATGAGCGCGTACCGCCACCGACACCGAATCCAGCTGCAGTACCTGGATTCGCGAAATCAGCCGCTTGAGATGCGCGCGGGTAATCGGGCCGCCAGGCTTGGGCTCCGCGAGGCCCTGTGCCGTGACTGCCACCCGGCGGGCCTGCGCGGCGGTCAAGGCGCTCATAATCGCGCGCCGCGACGATGCAGAGCGAAGCGATGAGGAGAAGCGGCGCTCATAATCGCGCGCCGCGACGATGCAGAGCGAAGCGATGAGGAGAAGCGGCGCTCATAATCGGTGGTAGCCGTGAAACCGGTACCGCAACCCCGAGCGGCTCACGAGCCACTCCCCCGTCTCGCCCACCCATGCCTCGTCGAGCACCGGGGCCAGCGCATCGTCGTCGTCGCGCGGCAGATCGATATCGACCTCGGTGACCTCACACCGCGTGGCGTGCGACAGCGCCAGCAGGTAGATCTGCCCACCGCCGATCACCCACGTCTCAGCCGCAGTCAGGGCTTTTTCGATCGAACCGACCACGAGAGCTCCGTCAGCAACGAAGTCAGTCTGCCGGGACAGTACGACATTTCGGCGGCCCGGCAACGGCCGAACCCCGGTCGGCAATGAATCCCAGGTCCGCCTGCCCATCACGACCGTGTGACCCATGGTTACCTGTTTGAAGCGGGCCAGATCCTCGGGCACCCGCCACGGGATGTCGCCGCCGCGCCCGATGACACCGGACGTCGACTGAGCCCAGACCAGGCCCAAGAGCGTCATACAGCGACGGGAGCTTTGATCGCCGGATGGGGATTGTAATTCTTGATGACGACGTCTTCGTAGGTGTAGTCGAAGATCGAATCCCTATCGGCCAGAAAGAGTTCCGGGTATGCCCGCGGCTCACGACTGAGCTGGAGCTGCACCTGGTCGACGTGATTGTCGTAGATATGGCAGTCACCGGCAGTCCAGACGAACTCGCCGACCGACAGACCGGCCTGGGCGGCCATCATGTGGGTGAGCAGCGCGTAGCTGGCGATGTTGAAAGGCACGCCAAGAAACAGGTCGGCGCTGCGCTGGTAAAGCTGGCAACTCAGCCGACCGTCAGCGACATAGAACTGGAAGAACGCGTGGCACGGTGGCAACGCCATTTGCGGGATCTCGCCGACGTTCCAGGCCGAGACGATGATGCGCCGGGAATTCGGGTCGGTGCGCAACAAATCCAACGCGGCGCTGATCTGGTCGATGTGTTCGCCCGACGGGGCCGGCCAGGATCGCCACTGCACACCGTAAATCGGCCCGAGATCGCCTGTGCTGCTGGCCCACTCGTCCCAGATAGTGACTCCATGCTCTTGCAGCCAACCGACGTTGGAGTCGCCGCGCAGGAACCACAGCAACTCGTAAACCACCGATTTGAAATGCACCTTCTTGGTGGTCAGCAGCGGGAAGCCAGCCGACAGGTCGTATCGCAGCTGCTGGCCGAACAGGCTGCGGGTCCCGGTGCCGGTGCGGTCGGATTTGGCGGTGCCCCGCTCGAGCACCATCCGCAGCAGGTCCTCGAAGGGCTTCTCAATCGGCGCGGCGGTCGGCACGCGGCAAGCTTAGCGGCGATCGGTAGCGCGGCGAAGCCGGGCACGGCGGGTCGACGCGATGAATTTACGTCGACGCCCGGGGAGTAGAACGGAGGCCATGCCGAACATCAAAGACAACGTCACCACTCCCAATGGAACTTGCCCCGTCCACCTGTTCACCCCCGAAGGGTCCGGACCCTGGCCGGGGGTGGTCATGTTCCCCGACGCCGGCGGTCTGCGCGACACGTTCGATGAGATGGGGGCCAAGCTGGCCGGATTCGGTTACACCGTGCTGGTGCCCGACGTGTACTACCGCAAAGGCGACTGGGCCCCGTTCGACATGGTCAGCGTGTTCGACGACGAAAACGAGCGCAACCGGCTGATGTTCATGATCGCCAGCCTTACACCGGCCAAGATCACCCGCGACGCCACCGCGTTCTTCGATTATCTGGGCGCTCGCCCCGAGGTGTCCGGGGACCGTTTCGGCGTGTGCGGCTACTGCATGGGCGGGCGAATCTCGGTGATGGTGGCCGGCCATCTTCCGGACCGCGTCGCCGCCGCGGCGTCCTTCCACGGCGGCGGGCTGGTGACCGACACTCCGGACAGTCCGCACCTGCTCGCCGACCGGATGAGCGCGACGGTATATGTGGGCGGCGCCGAGAACGACGCCTCCTTCACCACCGACCACGCCGAGCAGCTGGACAAAGCGCTGACGGCCGCCGGTGTGCAGCACACCATTGAGTGGTACAAGGCGGCTCACGGTTTCGCGGTCCCGGACAACGGGCCCTACGACGAGGCCGCAGCCGAGCGGCATTGGACGGCGATGACCGGGGTTTTCGCTTCGGCACTGGCGCATTAACGTAGCTGCGCCGACCGGCTTTCGTGCCAACATAGGGCATGGCCGGTCCGGACGGTGACGCGTTGAGCGTTGGAAAGAGCGCCGACAAAGTAGCGCGGCCTACCACTGCAGATGTGGCCCGACTGGCCAGCGTGTCGACTGCGACGGTCAGTTACGTGCTGAACAAGGCCGAAGGCCGACGAATCTCGCCGCAAACCCAGGCAGCGGTCTACCGTGCCGCCGAGCTCCTGGGTTATCGACCCAATTTTGCCGCGCGCAACCTCGCGAGCGGCAAGAGCGGCGTCGTCTTGTACGTGGTGCCACGTGTGGCGGTCGGCGAGATGCCTATGCAGGCGGGCAGCCGGATGACCACAGAGCTGGCCCGGATGGGCTTGCTGCAGGTGCAGATATTCGAGACCGAGGAGGACCAGCTTGTCATCGACGCGGTCGAAAACATCAATCCCGTCGCAGTTACCAGCCTGTTCCCACTGAGCAGAGGCGCGCTAAACGCAGTGCATGCCGCATCGATACCGCACATCACGATCGGCGAACTGCCCGCGCTCGGAGCGCCGCAGCTATCGGTCGGCGAGATTCGAGTCGAGCACCTGGTATCCCGGGGTCACCAACAGATCGCGTTCGCCTACACGGGTATCGCGAGATGGCGCGCCTTGGGCGACTACTGGCTGGATGGCATCGCCCGCGCTGCGCAGGCCCGCGATCTTCCGCCGGTCCGCGTTGCCGAGGTCACCAAGGAGAACGCCGCGCAGCGGGTGACTGATTGGGTACACGACGGCGTGACGGCAGTGTGCGCTCAAAGTGACGAGATAGCGTGCCTTGTCCTCTACGGCATCCGCGAGGCGGGATTGCACTGCCCGGGCGAGCTGGCCGTGATCGGCGTCGACGCAAGTCCGATGGGAGCACTGAGCTCTCCGCCATTGACCACCGTCGAGTTTGAAACCGGCGCAGTCGCCGACGCCGCGATCGCTGCCATCCTTTCGGAATTGGGGTATTCGGCCCCTCCGCCTCCTGAGCCAAGCGATATCGCGCGCCTCATCGTGCGCGCCTCGACTTAGCTACGGCGATACGGTCGCGTCGGCCAGGAAGTCCACTGGTTCAACGGATTAGCCCGCTGCCTCGACGTCCAGTCAGGGTTCAGACGACCAACCCCGCACCGCCGGAAAACGTAGCGAGTCGCCTAGCTCTGCGGCAGGCCTACAAACTCGGCCAACCGTGTCCGGTGCCGGTAGGCGGTGCCGAGTGCCAACTGGTCGCTCTTGGCCCGCTTGAGATACAGGTGCGCCGGATACTCCCAGGTCATCCCGATGCCGCCGTGCAGCTGAACGCACTCTTCGGCGGCGTGCACAGCGACGTCGCTGCAGTAGGCCTGCGCGATCGCCGCGGCGATGCCTGCGTCTTCATCCCCGCGGGCACACGTATCCGCGGCGTACCGGGCAACCGCGGTAGCCGAGCCGACCTCCAACCACAGATCCGCCAGCCGGTGCTTGATCGCCTGGTAGGAGCCGATCGCGCGGCCGAACTGCTTGCGCTGCTTGACGTAAGCCAATGTGGTCTCGAAACACCATTGCGCCACCCCGAGTTGTTCGGACGCCAGCAACGCCGCACCGGTCTCCAGCGCTGCCGGGAGGGCGGCTCCCGCCGGGCCGACACGCGACGACGCCACCGCCGAGAACCGCAGGTCCGCGAGGGGTCTGGTCATATCCAGGGCCAGCAGCGGCGAAACCTCGAGTCCCGCGCTCCCCCGTGAGACGGTGTGCAGTTCGAGTCCGTCCGGGCCGGTGACCGGTACCACCAGCACGTCGGCTTGGTCGGCGCCCGCGACGCTGGTGATCTGCCCAACCAAGCCGTCGACGCCGATGTCGACCCGGGCGACCGGATCGCCCGGCGCGGTGGACAACGGCACGGCCAGTGCCGCGGTTACCGCGCCCTGAGCCAACGCTGACACGGTCGTGGTGTCCCCGGCGCCCAAAAGCGCGATCGTGGCCAGAACAGCACTGGACAAAAACGGCACCGGCACGACGGCCCGGCCGATCTCCTCCATGATGACCGCCGCCTCACGCGCGCTCGCCCCGGCTCCGCCGAGTGACTCGGGCACCAGCAGCCCGGCCACCCCCAACTCGGCGGCCAGAATACGCCAGACCTCCGAAAATTGTTGCGGCGGCGAGTCATAACACCGTGCGACCAACTCCGGTGAGCACCGGTCGGCGAAAAGGTTGCGGACGCTGTCACGCAACGCGTCTTCGGTGTCGGAGTACAGCAGGTCGCCGACGCTCGTCGCGCTCATTTTTTCAGGTCCGCCCACGGTATGTCCTTGTCGACGCGGTGTTCGCCGGGCAGGCCAAGAATCCGCTCAGAGATGGTGTTGCGCAGGATCTCCGAGGTGCCACCTTCGATCGAGTTCCCGCGTGCCCTGAGGTAGCGGTATCCGGGTTCGCGCCCGACCAGGTCGACTGTTTCGCTTCTGCGCATGGTCCAGTCGTCGTAGCACAGTCCGGACTCGGCATGGAGTTCGATTTCAAACCCCGAAATCGCCTGAGCCAGACGGGCAAACGTGATCTTCATCCCGGCGCCTTCCGGTCCGGGTTGGCCGGCGACAGCCTGCTGTCGCAGGCGTTCACCCGTGAGACGAAGTACCTCTGCCTCGACCCACAGCCGCATCAGCTCGTCGTGCATCGCCGGATTACGCAGCGCCGGATCCTTCCGCCAAGCTTCCGTGACCTTGCCCATGTGGCCGGCTTCCCGCGGAGTCCCGGAGCGAGCGCCGATCGCGATCCGCTCGTTGTTAAGCGTGGTGGTCGCAACCCGCCAGCCGCCGCCTTCGGGGCCAAGCCGATTCGCGTCCGGCACCCTGACATCGGTGAGAAAGACCTCGTTGAACTCCGCCTCGCCGGTGATCTGACGCAGTGGCCGGACTTCGACACCAGGTTGCGTCATGTCGCACAGGAAGTAGGTCAGGCCGGAGTGTTTGGGCACCGCCGGGTCGGTGCGCGCGACGAGGATGGCCATCTGCGCGTGCTGCGCCTGCGATGTCCACACCTTCTGCCCGTTGACAATCCAATCCTCACCTTTTCCTGAGCCGTCGCGGACGGCGCGGGTGGCCGCCGCGGCCAGGTCTGACCCGGCGCCGGGTTCGCTGAATAACTGGCAATAGATCTGGTCGCCAATGAACAACGGACGCAGGAATTTTCGCTTCTGTTCATCGGTCCCAAACGCCGCGATCGTCGGCGCCGCCATGCCCATGCCGATGTAGTTCTTCGGGGTGCCGCCCACCGGGGCACCGGCCGCGACCAGCTTGGTGTCGACCTGCTCCTGCGCGCTCCGCGGTAAGTCCAGCCCACCGAATCCGACCGGCAAGTAGACCCAGGCCAGGCCGGCGTCATACTGCGCGCTCAGAAACTCGCGCGCGGCGGTGGCGGCCGGGTCGTGCTCGTCGAGAAGCGCCTGGATACGTACGTCGAGGTCGGTTGCAAACGCTTCAGAGCCCATCGCTATCCCCGGAAACCCTTCGCGTCGCCGAGCAGCAGTCCGCCATCGATGACCATCGTCTCGCCGGTGATCCAGCTCGCCGCGTCGGAAACCAGGAATGCGACCGCACTTGCCACATCGATTGGCTCACCGATGCGGCCGAGCGCTATCGACGACGCCAGCGGATCCTCGTTGTCCTTCCACAGCGCCTCGGCGAGCTTTGTACGGACCACGCCCGGGGAGATCGCATTGACCCGGATCTTTGGTGACAGTTCGAGTGCCAGTTGCTTAGTGACGTGGATCAACGCGGCTTTAGTGGCGTTGTACATACCCATAGCGGGCGATTGATGCATACCGCCGATAGACGCGGTATTGACCACCGCACCGCCGTGCTCGCCCATCCATGCCTTGACCACGACCGAGGTCCACAGCAGGGGGGCCCATAGGTTGACGTCGAAGATTTTACTGAAGCGGGCGTGGTCCTGGTCGATCAGGGGGCCAAACGCCGGGTTGGTTCCCGCGTTGTTCACCAAAATGTCCACGCTGCCGAACCGTTCCAGCGTGAGGCCCACGCAGGCCCGCGCGGCGTCCTCGTCGACCGCGTGCGCCCCAACACCCAGCGCCCGATCACCGACTTGCGCCGCGGCGTCCTCGGCGGCCTGCTGCTTGCGGGCGGTGAGCACGACGTTAGCGCCGGCTTCGGCCAGCTTCTGCCCGATTGCCAGCCCTATTCCCCTCGAGGCGCCGGTGACTATCGCCGTGCGGCCCGTCAGATCTAGTGACGTCATTGAAACCGATCCTTCGTGCGATGTTTTGAACACCTGTTTGGGTGGTATGTGATTGGAATGTTAGCGAAATTAAACCTCATGAAACCACTAGTAGTGGCCGGGGCGGTCGCTGCAGCTATCGCAGCCGCGCCGATGGCCTCTGCCGACACTTTTGCCGCCGGACCAGCGATGACCGGTCCGGCATCGACCCAGGTTGTCTTCAAGGACGACCCGGGCGGCGGTGGCTGCGACCCGAGCGGCAACTGCGGCTCCGGCGGCCAGAACGGCGGCCCCGGCGGCGGCCCTGGCGGTCAAGGCTGCATCCCGGGAGTCGGTTGCGGCTCCGGGGGCCAGTTCGCCGGTCCTGGCGGCGTGCCGGGTGGCACGGGCTGTTTGCCGGGCGTCGGTTGCGGTTCCGGTCACGGATAGTCCGAGCAACGGCGTCATCGACCCGGCAGTGTGGATACCCAACCCCGGGTCTCCGCCGGGTCGATGACACCGTCCAGCTCGAATGTGGTGGCTGACCGCAGCGCCTTGCCGTGCTGGTAGGCCGCCGCCACGAGCCGATCGAACAGTTCCTGACGTTCGATCGGCTCCGCGGCGGCGGCCAGTTCCTTGTTGAATCCGAGCCGCACAGCACCTTCCAGGCCCATCCCGCCGTTTTCTCCGAGTGGACCATGGCTCCTTCCGTGCGCCGCACTTCACGGTCCCCCGCCCAGGGCAATCGCCTCGTCGGCCAGATGGCACGTGCGGACCGTCGGCGTCGTCTTCGGAGTGGACCGCCACCGTTTGAATGCCGAGTTCGGTTGCAGTGCGGATGATTCGAACCGCGATCTGCCCCTACTGGACCTGATCACGAACCGCCCCACCATTTCTCCCATGACGTCGTCGGACACTGCAAACACGCGGCGTTGGGCGAGGGCGGCAGTTCGCCGTAGTGCGGGACGCCGTTGCTGTCGCGGGACACACCGGTGGCCGGGAAGGGATGGTGGTGCGCGGAATCTCCCTTACTTCAGGCACGTCCGCCGGTCCGTACCATCCGGTGTCCTATCGTGATAGCGATGACGATCGACGACTCCGCAATCATGCCCGAGGCGTTCTTTACTGTCGATGGCGACTCCTACCTGCCGGGCGTGCTCACGCGAGGCCCGTGGGGTGCGGCAATGGGTGGTCAAATCGTCGGAGGCCTGTTGGGTTGGGGAATAGAGCGGTCCGGTATCGATCCTGACCTTCAGCCCGCCCGCCTCACTGTCGACCTGTTGCGTCCAGTTCTGCTCGAACCGGTCCAGATTCAGACCTCGGTGCAGCGGGAAGGTCGGCGCATCAAGCTCGTCGACGGCGCGCTGTTGCAGAACGGCAAGACCGTCGCGCGGGCCAGCGCGCTGTTCCTGCGACGAGGCGACCATCCTGACGGGGAGGTGTGGTCGGCCCCTGTGGAGATGCCGCCGCTTCCGACGGACTCCGACGGGTTCCCAGCGGACATGCCCTTTCATATCTGGGGGTACGGGGCGACCCTCGGAGGCAGTCCCGGCATCGCCGCGGGCGAGTGGGAACAGTCCCACTCACAGAAGTTCGCATGGACGAGGCCATTCCGCCCGATGGTTCTAGGCCACCCGCTTACTCCGTTTACTCGCCTGGCGTTCGTCGGTGACGTCACCAGTTCGTTATCCCATTGGGGTACTGGTGGATTGCGCTATATCAACGCCGACTACACCATCACTGTGAGCCGGCTGCCAGATGGTGAATTCCTCGGGCTGGCGGCCCAGAGCCACTACGGCGCGGCCGGTGTGGCCACCGGCACAGCGACCCTGTTCGATCGGCACGGGCCGATCGGGACCAGCTCGGCCTTGGCGCTGGCCCAGCCCGCCGACGCGTTCACGCCGATCCATAAGTAGCGGCGCTTATTCCATCAACCGAGCGGCAACGGTCGCTCCGAGGTTCCAGCAAGCTTCTACGTCCGCCTTGCTCGGTTTTCCCGAAACCACCACTGTCTCGGCTGCTTTGACCCAGCCCAGTCCGGTCGTAATGGTGTCGACCGCGCGCTCGGCACCCTCGGTACCCTCGTTGCCGTGCAGGTACAGGCCGAACGGTCGGCCCCGCGTCGAATCGAGACAGGGGTAGTAGCAGACGTCGAACGCGTGCTTGAGGGCGCCACTGATGTACCCGAGGTTCGCCGGGCTACCCAACAGATAGCCGTCGGCCGCCAGCATGTCCGCCGGCGATACGGTGAGCGCCGGTCGCCGCACGACCTCCACGCCCTCGATCTCGGGGTCGGTGGCACCGGCCAAAACGGCCTCGAACATCTCCTGCGTGTGCGGAGACGGCGTGTGATGGACGATCAGCAGTGTCCTGCCATTCGCGCCCCCGCAACGCCCCTGCAACTCCACGGCGGTCTTCATAGCTTCCCGGGCACGGCGACGATCCCCCGCATAGTCGTAGGCCCGGGCCAACCGGTACCAGCGCCGCCAGTCCTCCGGGTCGCCTTCCACCTCGTGACGCACGGTAGCGAACAGCGCATCGGCCGCATCGCGCTGGATACGGCCCGACGGCCGCCGCGGAAGCGCGCTGGTGTCGAGTTCCATGCCGTCTTCGGCGATCAAACGGGCCAGCTTCTGGTGAGCGAATCCAGCCCGCAGGGTAGCGATCATCGCCCACAGCCCGATGACGGGCATGGTCAGCACCGCCAGCCCCAGGCCCACGGCCGCGAGCCGGCCGGAGCCGATCATCGCGACAGCCAACCGGCCGAGCAGCACGAAATATGCCAGCATGGCCACGCACATTAAGGCGATGAGCAACTGGATATGCAGGCTGCGCCTGGTCACTCCCGTAGCGTTCATCGCACGGCGTTCATTGCAGGTCGAGCAGGGCCTCAAGGCCCACCGTGAGGCCGGGGCTTTCCCGGATGCGGCGCACCGCCAACAGCACGCCCGGCACGAACGACGTGCGGTCCAGGCTGTCATGGCGGATGGTCAGCGTCTCCCCCTCGGTGCCGAACAGGATCTCTTGGTGCGCAACCAGTCCCGCCAGCCGCACCGAGTGCACTGGGATGCCGTCGACGTCGGCGCCGCGGGCACCGGGCAGGCTCGTGCTGGTGGCATCGGGGTTGGGCGGCAGGCCTTTTCGAGCTTCGGCGATCAGCTTGGCGGTGCGCGCCGCGGTGCCCGACGGGGCGTCGGCCTTGTGCGGGTGATGGAGCTCGATGACCTCCACCGAGTCGAAGAAGGGCGCGGCCTGCTTCGCGAAATGCATGGACAGCACCGCCCCGATCGCGAAGTTCGGCGCGATCAGCACCGACGTTTTGGGGCTGTCGGCCAGCCAGGACTCCACCTGCTCAAGCCGTTCGGCGGTAAAGCCTGTAGTACCGACTACGGCGTGAATTCCGTTGCCGATAAGGAACTCTAGGTTGCCCATCACGACGTCTGGGTGGGTGAAGTCGATGACGACTTCGGTATTACCCTCGGTCAACAGGCTCAGTGCATCACCGGCGTCCACTTCCGCGGACAAGCTCAGATCCTCGGCGGCCTGCACGGCCCCCACCATCGTCGCCCCAACCTTGCCTTTGGCTCCCAGCACGCCTACCCGCATGGCCTTCACCCTAGACCGGACCCTCGGGCGGCCTTTGTCCACAGTTCGGGTTTTATCCACAATGTCTGCCTGCTCCGTGGCTGGCGGGGGGCACGTTCGAATATCATTCGAATATGTGTTCGATACGCGTTCCGGCAGAATTGACTGCCAAACTCGACGCACTCGACACTGCAGTGGCAGCCATCGGCCAGCTGAACTTCGACAGGCTTGAGGCCCCAGTCCGACTACATGCGCTGGAGCGACTGGAAACCTCACGCCGGCGGCAGGATGCGGTGGGTCACGACGTGATCGCCGGCCTGGCGAAAGAGGATCCCGCTGACGTCGGCGGCCCGATTCCCAAAGTAATCGCCGACTGGCTGCGCATCAGTTACGCCGACGCCCGCCGCCGGCTCAGAGATGCCGGTCAACTGTCACCCCGAGTGACACTTACCGGCCAGGAGCTTCCACCGGAATTGCCCGCCACAGCCCAGGTGTGGCGGGACGGCATGCTTGACGGCCGGCACCTACGGGTGATTCAGACATTCGTTCGCGACCTGCCCGAAACGACACCGGTCGACACGGTCGAACACGCCGAGCGATTTCTGGCCCAGCAGGCGCTGAAGTTGCGTCCCGATCAGCTGGAAAAGGTGGCGCACCAATGCGCGCTGCGGATCAACCCCGACGGCAAGTTCTCCGACGCCGACCGCGCGCGTCAGCGCGCATTCACCTGGTGCAGTCAGCGAAGCGACGGAATGACCATCGGGAAGCTGATCGCATCACCGGAGTTGCGCGCCAACCTTGACGCGTGGCTGGCGCGCTTCGCTGCGCCCGGTATGTGCAACCCGGACGATCAACGCCCGTGCATCGACAGTGCACCATCCGATGACGCCAGCGGCAGCGACCGGCGCACCCCTGGCCAGCGCCAGCACGATGCGCTCAACGCTTTGGTCCGAGGCCAGCTGGGTGATCCAAAGCTCGGCGTCCACAACGGATTGCCGGTGACCGTGATCGTGTCGACCACGCTTCAGGAGCTGACTTCGGGCACTGGTCGAGCGGTGACGGGCGGCGGCACGCTGCTGCCTATGCGGGACGTGATCCGGATGGCCAGCCACGCCTACCACTACCTGGCGGTATTCGACGAACATCAAAGCCGCCCTCTGTATCTCGGCCGGTCCCGCCGAGTCGCCTCGCCGGATCAGCGTGTGGTCCTCTATGCGACGGACCGCGGCTGCACGCAACCGGGTTGCGACGCGCCCGGCTACTGGTGTGAAGTCCATCATATCGACGAGTGGGCTCGCGGCGGCTTAACCGACATCGACAACTTAACCCTCACCTGCGCGCCCGACCACAAGCTGGCCGAAAAAGGCTGGCGGGCATGGAAACGCCCGGACGGTCGCACCGAATGGATCCCGCCGCCTCAGCACGACCGCGGCGCGCGCACCAACGACTACCACCACCCGGAACGCCTGTTCGACGACCAGGACCGCGCAGGCCCGTAAGGGTGATCGCCGCGACCACAGCGCCATGGCTTTAGGCTTAAATGTTGTGGTGGCGCTACCAGCGGAGGTGCTCGTGTGAAGTCCAGCGACATCAAGATCCGTGCAGCTAAGCCGGCCGATTTCGCGAAGGTCGCGGAGATGCATTATCCGGTTTGGCGACAGTCGTGGGCCGGAATAGTCGCGGATTACCTGCTCGACATGATCGCTACGCCGAAACGCTGGGCCGCCCAGACTTACCCGCAGGACCTGAGTCGCCGCGGGTGGGCCATGTGGATCGCCGAGTCCGGCAGCAAGACACTCGGTGTGACCATCTTCGGACCGGACTCTGCAAGACCCGATCACGTGCAAATCGACGCCCTCTACACAGCGGAGGAGGCTCAGCGTCTCGGCATCGGCCGCCGTCTGCTTAACAAAGCTGTGCGCTCGAATCCCTCAGGTGACGCGATCTTGTGGTGCGCGGAAAAGAACCAGAAGGGACGTCAATTCTACGAGAAGAATGACTTCCAGCTCGATGGCCGTACTTTCGTTTGGAAGCCGTTGCCTGGTGTGACGGTGCCCCACCTGGGCTACCGACGCGTCAGCCGTCACTGACCAACCGGCCACCTTTCGCCCGCGACACGCACAACAACATCTCGTCACCGCGCACAGCAGTGCGGCCCCGGTGATCGACGCGTCCGGCAAGCACTTTGACCTTGCACGTCCCGCAGAATCCTTGCCGGCACGAGTACGCGGTGGTCGGGTCCCGGTCGAGCACGACGTCGAGCGCCGAACGATTCGCCGGAACTTTGAGCACTCGCCGCGACCGCCCGAGTTCGGGTTCGAAAGGAACACCGTCGACGACAGGCGGCGGGCTAAACCGCTCGTAGTGCAGTGGCGCGTCGGCGTGTTCGTCACGTGCCGTGCGCACCGCGGATCCACCGCGTAGAGGAATCGCACTCCGCGAATCCACAACAGCAGCATGACCGGCGCGACGACCAGCTGGGCACGCACTTGCCGCCAATACCCGGCCCGCAGATGCTTCATGGTGTCGAAGGCCACCGCCTTGTGCTCGACTTCTTCGGCGCCGTGCCAGCGCAGCATATCCAGCATCACCGGGTCGGTACCGATGGCGTCGTGCGCCGGAGAGTTCAGAATCCACTCGCCCAAAACGGCGGTGTAATGCTCGATTGCCGACACAAATGAGACTTGCTCGAGCAGCCACGTGATCTGGTCGGTGTAGGCCGTCACCTCGACGCCCTGCGCCGCGAAATGGGCGAGCACCCTGGAGTGGGCCTGGGAATGCACAGCCTCCTGCCCGATGAAGCCCTGCACATCCAGCCGCAGCTGGTCATCTCGGATCAACGGCAACGTCTTCTTGAACACCTCGACGAAGAACTCTTCGCCCGCGGGCAACAACAGGTGCAAGACGTTGAGGACGTGAGTCGCGTACGGCTCGTTGGGCACATAGTGGAACGGCAGTTTCGCCCAGTCGAATTCGACATCACGCGCCTCGAGGAGCAGTCGCTCGTGCTCAACAGATACGTCATGCGGACCCGCCGCCTGATCGTCGACAGTGAACATCGTGGCCCCCCTAGCCCGGCGTTTACACGCGTTGGCAAGTATAGATATCTCCATCCCGGAGGTGAAGGCCCTGTCGTCAGTAGCCTAAATGGGTGCTGCCCCACGCAGATGTTCGAAGATCAGCGACGTCTGGGTCCCGGCAACGTCGGCGTCGGCGTTGAGATTCTCGACCACGAACGCGCGCAGGTCCTCGGTGTCACGGGCGGCGACGTGCAGGATGAAATCGTCTGCGCCGGCCAGGAAATAGACGTCCATCACGTGCCTCTTACTCCGGATCTGCTGAATGAAATTGCGGATCTTTCCGCGGGCATTGGACTGCAGGTTGACCGAGATCATCGCCTGCAGTGGTAACCCAACCGCGACTGGGTCGATGTCGGTGTAGAACCCGCGGATGACACCAAGGTCCACCAACCGCCGAACGCGGCCATGACATGTCGACGGGGCGATCCCGACCGCCTCCGCAAGAGCGTTGTTGGTGATGCGCGCATCACCATGCAGCAAGCTCAGGATCCGGCTGTCCACATCATCAAGATCAGCAGCCCGAACATCCTTCGGTGGGTCATCAAGGGGACCCGGTAGTCCCGTTACTCTATCGGCCACATCAAGACTCTACAGAATTATCATCAGTATGTTTGCGCCTAGCTCGAACTTTCTTCACACTTGAGTCGTAATTCAAAAGATCTCGCGCCAGGAGGCGGTCATGCGCGTTGGCATTCCGACCGAGACCAAGAACAACGAATTCAGAGTGGCCATCACTCCCGCCGGAGTCGCCGAGCTGACACGTCGTGGCCACGAGGTGCTCATCGAGGCAGGTGCCGGAGAAGGCTCAGCGATCGCCGACGCGGATTTCAAGACAGCGGGCGCTCAACTGATCACCACCGCCGAACAGGTGTGGTCCGACGCCGACCTGCTGCTCAAGGTCAAAGAACCGATGCCGGCCGAGTACGGACTCCTGCGACGCGGTCAGATCCTCTTCACGTACCTGCATTTGGCCGCTTCGCGCGCTTGCACCGAAGCATTATTGGCTTCCGGCGCAACATCGATCGCCTACGAGACCGTCCAGACAGCCGACGGCGCACTCCCTTTGCTGGCCCCGATGAGCGAGGTCGCCGGGCGACTTTCCGCTCAGGTCGGGGCCTATCATCTGATGCGGACCCACGGCGGGCGCGGCGTTCTGATGGGCGGGGTTCCCGGCGTCGAGCCCGCCGAGGTCGTGGTGATCGGAGGGGGCACCGCGGGTTACAACGCCGCCCGGGTGGCCGGCGGCATGGGCGCCGCGGTGACGGTTTTCGACGTCAACATCAATCGACTTCGCGAGCTGGATGCGGAGTTCGGCACCGGCGTCCGCACCCGCTACTCGTCGGCCTACGAACTCGAAGATGCCGTCAAACGAGCCGATCTGGTGATCGGGGCCGTGCTGGTGCCAGGCGCCAAGGCCCCCAGGCTGGTCTCGAATTCGGTCGTCGCACACATGAAACCAGGCGCGGTGTTAGTGGACATCGCAATCGACCAGGGTGGTTGCTTCGAAGATTCGCGGCCGACCACCCACGATCACCCGACATTCGCCGTGCACGACACGCTGTTCTACTGTGTGGCCAACATGCCCAGCGCGGTACCCAAGACGTCGACCTTTGCGTTGACCAACGCCACGATGCCGTATGTGCTCAAGCTGGCCGATCACGGCTGGCATGCGGCATGTCGTTCGGATACTGCTCTAGCACAAGGTCTTTCCACCCACGATGGCGCATTGTTGGCTGAACAGGTGGCCAATGACCTGGCGCTGCCGTTCACCGAACCGGGTGTCATGCTGGCCTGACCGTCGCCGACGGCCAACGACCCGGTAGGTTCAGCGGCGTGATTACCGGAGCCTTTATCGCCGAATCGGCTTCCGTGGTGGACAGCAAACTCAATGTGACGGGCGGCGTGCTGTCCAGGTTCGTGGTCGACGTCGACCGACTCGCCGAGCTGCTGCTTGTGGTGTTGACGCAAGCTGAGACAGGCAATCCGGACCGCCTGGTCAATGTCGAGATCCGGCCCCCAACCGGCGGCGAGCCGCAATACCTGGAGTTCGAGCTGCCCGAAGCCGCCGCCGGTGGCGAAATCGGATTCGCTTTCTTCAGGATCGAAGTAGTCCTGCCTTTTGATGGCCGTTGGGTGATCGTGGTGACTGGCGGCGCGGGAGTCGTATCGCTTCCGCTGATGGTGAGTGCTGACGCAGCTCAGTGAGATCCATTCTCTGCAAATCCAATTCGCGCCGCCCAACCCCCTGTACCAAGCCGGGCCGCGGCGGAGCGCGCTAGTAGTCAGCGGCGAGGCTGGCGACGATATCGGCCGCCGGTCCGGGCTGCGCCTCCGCGAACGACGTTCCTGCCCAAAGGGGCATCCCGTTTGGGTCTTCCGAGTCCGCCGCCGCCTCCCGGATGGGCAACGTCATCTGGTGGACCTCCGGATAACCCAGCGGGGCCACGTCATCGAGTATGCGGATGAACTCGTTCTCCAGACCGCGCGCATACCGACCCGAGAACGCGCGCGTGACGATGGTCTTGGCGAAGAGCTGATTCTTCATGGCGGTGCGATGCGCAGGGTGGGTGCCGGCTTCGTCGCTGAGCAGCAGCGCTGTGCCGACTTGCGCGGCCACCGCCCCCCTGTGCAAGACCGCGGCGACGTCCTCCGCGGTGCCCAATCCGCCCGTCGCGATGATCGGCACACTGTGCGCGCTGCGGATCCGGGCGATCAGCTCGTGCAAGGACTCGGTACCAGGGTCCATATCGGGTGCAAACGTGCCGCGGTGCCCGCCGGCATCCGGGCCTTGCACCACCAGGCTGTCCGCCCCGGCTGCGACGGCCACCCCTGCCTCGTAGGCCGATGTCACCGTTACCATCACCAACATTCCCAGCGCGCCCAACCGCCGAATCACATCCGGTGACGGCACTCCGAAGGTGAAAGACACCAACTCCGGATGTACATCTGCCACCACCTCGAGCTTGCGTTCCCAGTCGTCGTCGTCGCCGGACTCGGGCTGACCGACCTCGACCCGGTAATGATCGGCAAACTCTTCGAGTTCGTAATGGTAGTAGTCCAGCTGTACCCAGTCCGCGACACTGGGTTGGGGCACAAGCAGGTTCACTCCGAGCGGGCCGGTAGTTGCGGCACGGGCGGCAGCGATATCGTCGGCGAGCTGGTCCGCACTCAGGTGGCCGCCGGCGACAAAACCGAGGCCGCCGGCATTGGACACCGCCGCCGCCAACGCGGGACTACCGGGGCCGCCGGCCATCGGCGCACCCACAATGGGCACCGCGATATCCCAAAAGCCGAGCACCATCTGGGCCACTGTCACCCGGCTAATTTACCATCGCCCGAAGTTGTTGGGGCAGCGATCGTTTCGAAGCGTACGGGCCGAGTACAGCGGCGCCGTACTGCTTGGTCAGCAGCCGGCGGGCCACCACATTCACCTGCTCGACGGTGACCTCGTCGATTTTCTGCAAGGTGTGCTCGATGCTGGGGTGTCTACCGTAGTTCAGCTCGCTGCGACCGATCCGGCTCATCCGCGAGCTGGAATCCTCCAAGCCCAGGACAAGCCCGCCGCGTAGCGAGCCCTTCGCGATGCGACACTCGGCTTCGGTGATGCCGTCGCGCCCCACAGATTCGAGCACCTGGCTGGTAACCCGCATGACCTCGGTGAACCGTTCGGGCTGGCAGGCCGCGTACACCGACAGCGCGCCGCTGTCCGCGAAGATGTCCACCGCAGAGTAGACCGAGTAGGCCAGCCCGCGGGACTCGCGAATCTCCTGGAAAAGCCGGGAGCTCAGGCCGCCACCCAGCGCGGTATGCAGCACCGACAGCGCCCAGCGGTGCTCCCAGCCGCGGCCGGGCGTGCGCACCCCCAACGAGAGGTGGGTCTGCTCGGCGTCCCGGTTGCCCAGTGCCAGCCCGGGACTGCCGTTCACTCGTCCGGCACCCTTGCGCGGCGCAATGGGGCGACGCCCGCGGACCAGGTGCGACCCGAAATGCTCACGCACCAACGCGACCACCCGGTCGTGGTCGACATTGCCGGCCACGGCGACGACCATCCGTTCCGGCGTATAGCGGCGCACATGAAACGAGTGCAGTTGGGCCCGCGTCATCGCCGACACCGATTGCGCTGTGCCGATCACCGGACGGCCCACCGGATGGTCACCGAACAGCGCGGACAGGAACATGTCCCCCAGCGCATCCTCGGGGTCGTCGTCGCGCATGGCGATCTCCTCGAGGACGACGTCGCGTTCCAGCTCGACATCTTCGACGGCGCAGCGACCGTTGAGTACCACATCGGCCACCAGGTCGACCGCCAGCTCCAGGTCGCTGTCCAGCACGTGCGCGTAGTAGCAGGTGTGCTCTTTGGCGGTGAACGCGTTCAGCTCGCCTCCGACAGCGTCCATCGCCTGAGCGATATCGACCGCGGTGCGGGTCGGCGTGGACTTGAACAGCAAGTGCTCCAGGAAGTGCGCAGCCCCGGCCACCGTGGCACCCTCATCGCGCGATCCGACGCCGACCCAGACACCGACCGACGCCGAACGCACCGCGGGCAGGTACTCGGTGACCACCCGCAGGCCGCCCGGTAGGGTGGTGCGGCGCAACGCAGCCTGGTGTTCAGATTTCGCCTCGGCGGTCGATCTGCCCCGCCGCAGGGCACCCGCGCGACCGGGGCGCGCCCCGGTCGCGGCAGGCTCAGGTGCTGGCTGTCGCGGCATCGGC
This sequence comes from uncultured Actinomycetota bacterium, assembly GCA_963762625.1. GTDB lineage: Bacteria > Actinomycetota > Actinomycetes > Mycobacteriales > Mycobacteriaceae > Mycobacterium. Next base: position 121,216 of record CAVXLB010000002.1, on the reverse strand, counting down.
CGGAGCGTCCACCTGAGGAGCCCCTGCATCGCCCGAATCAGCAGGGGGCGCGGCGGCGGCCCCGTTTTCGTCCTCAGCCACCAGGACCAACGAGATCTTGCCCCGCTTGTCGATCTCGGCGATCTCCACCCGCAACTTGTCGCCGACGTTGACTACGTCCTCGACCTTCGCGATGCGCTTGCCCCTGCCGAGCTTGGAAATGTGCACCAGACCATCGCGCCCGGGCAGCAGCGACACAAACGCGCCGAAGTCGGTGGTCTTGACCACCGTTCCGAGGAACCGCTCGCCCGCGGTCGGCAGCTGTGGGTTGGCGATGGCGTTGATCATGTCGATCGCGGCCTGCGCCGACAGTCCGTCGGTCGCGCCGACGAACACCGTGCCGTCGTCCTCGATCGAGATCGAGGCGCCGGTCTGCTCGGTGATCGAGTTGATCATCTTGCCCTTGGGCCCGATGACCTCGCCGATCTTGTCCACCGGCACCTTGATGGCGGTGACGCGCGGCGCGTACGGGCTCATCTCGTCGGGTGCGTCGATGGCCTCGGCCATCACCTCGAGGATGGTCAGACGGGCGTCCTTGGCCTGCGCGAGCGCACCCGCGAGCACCTTCGACGGAATTCCGTCGAGCTTGGTGTCAAGCTGCAGCGCGGTGACGAAGTCCTTGGTGCCGGCGCACTTGAAGTCCATGTCGCCGAACGCATCTTCGGCGCCCAGGATGTCGGTCAGGGTCACGAAGCGGCGCTCCGTGCCCCCTCCCTCAACCTCGACGTCGTCCGAGACCAGGCCCATCGCGATGCCGGCCACCGGCGCCTTGAGCGGCACACCGGCATTCAGCAATGCCAGCGTGGACGCACACACCGACCCCATCGAGGTCGAGCCGTTGGAGCTCAGCGCTTCGGACACCTGGCGGATGGCGTACGGGAATTCCTCGACACTGGGGAGCACGGGAATCAGGGCCCGCTCGGCCAGTGCGCCGTGTCCGATCTCGCGCCGCTTGGGCGAGCCGACCCGGCCAGTCTCGCCGGTAGAGAACGGCGGGAAGTTGTAGTGGTGCATGTAGCGCTTGGACTTTTCCGGCCCGAGCGAGTCGATCTGCTGAGCCATCTTGACCATGTCCAGCGTGGTCACACCCAGGATCTGGGTTTCGCCGCGCTCGAACAGCGCGCTGCCGTGTGCCCGCGGCACAATGGCGACCTCGGCCGACAACGCACGGATGTCGGTGATGCCACGGCCGTCGATGCGGAAGTGATCAGTGAGGATACGCTGCCGAACGAGTTTCTTGGTCAACGACCGGTAGGCGGCGCTGATTTCTTTTTCCCGGCCTTCGTAGGTCTCAGCGAGTCGCGCAATGACCTCGACCTTGATCTCGTCGGTGCGCTGGTCGCGTTCGGCTTTGCCGCCGATGGTCAGTGCGGCGGCCAACTCGTCGGTGGCCACCGAGGCCACCGAGTAGTAGACGTCGTCCTGGTAATCGGGGAACACCGGGTACTCGGCGGTTTCCTTGCCCGCAGCATCAGCCAGCTCCTGCTGCGCGGTACACAACGCGGCGATGAACGGCTTGGCGGCCTCAAGGCCCTCGGCCACAACGCTTTCGGTGGGCGCACCGGCGCCACCGTCGATCAGATCGATGACATTGTCGGTGGCTTCGGCCTCGACCATCATGATCGCTACGTCTTTATTGTCGGCGTCGCCGACTACGCGGCCGGCCACGACCATGTCGAACACCGCGCCTTCGAGCTGCTCGACGGTGGGGAACGCAACCCACTGGCCGCCCTTGTTTTCAGGAGTAGAGATCAGCGCGACACGCACGCCGCCGACGGGGCCGGAGAACGGTAGTCCGGAAATCTGGGTCGACGCTGATGCGGCGTTGATGGCCAACACGTCGTAGAGATCCTTGGGATCCAAGCTCAGGATCGTGACCACGACCTGGATCTCGTTACGCAGGCCCGAGATGAACGTCGGGCGCAGCGGCCGGTCGATCAGCCGGCACGTCAGGATCGCGTCGGTGGACGGCCTGCCCTCGCGCCGGAAGAACGATCCGGGGATACGACCGGCGGCATACATCCGCTCCTCGACGTCGATCGTCAACGGGAAGAAGTCGAAATGGTCTTTCGGGGTCTTGCTGGCGGTGGTCGCGCTCAGCAGCATGGTCTCGTCGTCGAGATATGCGACGACGGCACCGGCGGCCTGTTGGGCCAGCCGGCCGGTCTCGAAACGGATGGTGCGGGTGCCGAAGCTCCCGTTGTCGATGGTGGCGGTGGATTCGAACACGCCCTCGTCAATTTCAGCTACAGACATAACGTCGTCCGTACGGCCTCTCTGGAGATATTCAGCTTTTTCGCGTGGTCACGCGCAACGCGGCGGGAGCTTCCCCGAGAGCTCGCAAGAGCTACTCGTAAGAGCTAAATATCTGAATGCGGCTACGGCCGTCGATCGAAGCTGCCGACCTGCCCCAGATCCGGAGAGCTCGGCAGCCACTACCGAAGACCGCCCGATACAGACAGGGCTGCTCCCTTGGACGTCCATAGTGACACGCTGGAACGGTACGCACGGATCTGCGCGAACCGCACCGTTTGCTCGGGCCGAACAGGCCCAGAACGTCCCCACTCTACACGGGCTAACCAGGGCAGCTCACGGGAATCGATCCGGTGGGCTTCCCCGTGCTATTCGGAGCCCGGTTCAGCGGCGCAGACCCAACCGCTCGATCAGCGAACGATAGCGCGCGACATCGACCTGAGACACATACTTGATGAGCCGCCGACGACGCCCCACCAGCAGCAACAGCCCCCGCCGGGAGTGATGGTCATGCTTGTGCACCTTGAGGTGCTCGGTCAGGTCCGAGATCCGCTTGGTCAGCAGCGCGATCTGCGCCTCCGGGGATCCGGTATCGGTGTCATGCAGGCCGTAAGAGCCCAAAATCTCTTTTTTCTGCTCGGCTGTCAGCGCCACGAAAATATCTCCATCAATTGGTCCGCGATCATGGATTCAAAGCGCGGCCACCGCGAACCGCAGCACGCGCCGATGTCGCCGGGGAGTCTATCAGCCGGTCGTGGCACAGCCCCAATCCCGCAAACCCCCATCCCGCAAAGAGGGGTCAATCCGTGAGCAGCGAGCGGGCCCGGTCGGTGTCCTTGCCCATCGCTTCGATGAGGTCGCGCACCGAGTCGAACTTTAGCTGCCCCCGGATGCGTGCGACGAAGTCCAGCGCCACATGCTGGCCGTACAGGTCGGCCGCGGTGTCGAGGACGAACGCCTCGACGGTGCGGGTGCGTCCGGAAAAGGTCGGGTTGGTGCCGACCGACACCGCGGCCTGATAGCGCTCGCCGGGGATGACGGTGCCGGTCACCGGTCCGCGCCCGAGCACGGTGAACCATGCGGCATACACCCCGTCGGCCGGGATGGCCGAATACATCGGGGGCGCCACGTTAGCGGTGGGAAAGCCCAGTTCGACGCCACGTCCGTGGCCTCGGACCACGACACCCTCAACGCGGTGCGGACGACCCAGCGCCTCGGTGGCCGCCACCACGTCACCGGCATCTACGCAGGACCGGATGTAGGTGGATGAGAAGGTCACCGTCTCGTTGCTGTGATGCTCGGACAAAAGTGACATCGACTCCACCGCAAATCCGAACCGATCGCCGGCACGGCGCAGCGCGGCGACGTTGCCTGCCGCCTTCTTGCCGAACGTGAAGTTCTCACCCACCACGACCTCAATCACATGCAGGTTTTCCACCAGCAGTTCGTGTACGTAGCGGTCCGGCGTGAGCTTCATGAAGTCGGTCGTGAACGGCATCACGAGGAACACGTCGACGCCCATTTCCTCGACCAGCTCCGCACGGCGGGCCAGCGTCGTGAGCTGCGCCGGGTGACTGCCGGGGTAGACCACTTCCATCGGGTGCGGATCGAACGTCATCAGCACGGTCGGCACGTTACGTGCCCGGCCGGATTTCACCGCGTGCGCGATCAGTTCGGCGTGCCCGCGATGAACGCCATCGAACACCCCGATGGTCAACACGCATCTGCCCCAGTCCGTGGGGATCTCGTCCTGTCCCCGCCACCGCTGCACGATCGCAAGCCTACGGCGAGAAGCGGCTCTCCGGGAGCGCAGGATCGCGATCGCCGGCATGCCCGGGCCGACCGGGTTGCCGGGGAAGACGCCAGATTGGGCGTAGGTGCCTAAACTTTCTGGTTGTGAGGGCGGACGAAGGGCGCGGCGGTCTTACCCCGGTTGCCCAGGACTATCTGAAGGTCATCTGGAACGCCCAGGAATGGTCGCTGGAAAAGGTCAGCACGAAGATGCTGGCCGACCGAATCGGGGTGTCCGCCAGCACAGCGTCAGAGTCGATCCGCAAACTGGCCGAGCAGGGCCTGGTCGACCACGAGAAGTACGGCGCGGTGACGTTGACCGACGCCGGGCGGCGAGCTGCACTGGCGATGGTGCGCCGGCACCGGCTGCTGGAGACCTTCCTCGTCAATGAGCTCGGCTACAGCTGGGACGAGGTCCATGACGAGGCCGAGGTGCTCGAACACGCGGTGTCAGATCGCCTGGTGGCCCGCATCGACGCCAAGCTGGGGTTCCCGCGGCGCGATCCACATGGTGACCCGATCCCAGCCTCCGACGGGCAAGTTCAGCCTCCCCAGGCACGTCAGCTGTGGGCATGCGGCGACGGAGACACCGGGACGGTGGCCCGTATCTCTGACTCCGACCCGGAGATGTTGCGCTATTTCGACAGCGTCGGGATCAATCTGGATTCGCGCCTGCGAGTTGTGACGCGGCGCGAATTCGCCGGGATGGTCTCGGTAGCAATCGAATCCGGCGACGGCGCCCCGGCCACGATCGAGTTGGGCAGCCCTGCTGCACAAGCGATCTGGGTGGTCGCTTAGCCGCGGCCGCAAGCGCGACGCTCGGCGCGTGCTCAGTCGGCCAGTAGCCCCTTGGCGATGTGGGTCACCTGGACCTCATTGCTGCCGGCGTAGATCATCAGCGACTTCGCGTCCCGGGCCAGCTGCTCGACCCGGTACTCGGCCATATAGCCGTTGCCGCCGAACAGCTGCACGGCCTCCATCGCAACCTCGGTGGCCGCCTCCGATGAGTAGAGCTTGATCGCCGAAGCCTCGGCCAGGGTGGGATTCTTCCCGGCATTCTGCTGCTCGAGGGTCGCAAACACCATGTTCTGGACGTTCATCCGAGCGATCTCCATTTTGGCCAGCTTGAGCTGGATCAGTTGGAACTGCCCGATGTTCTGGCCCCATAGCGTGCGGGTCTTTGCGTAATCAACGCACAGCCGGTGGCATTCGTCGATGATGCCCAGAGCCATCAACGCAACTCCGAGGCGCTCGGCCGCGAAATTGGCGCGGGCGCTTTCGCGACCGTCCCCGTCGTTATGCTGCTCATTCTCGCCGAGCAAGCGGTCCGGGGTCAGCCGCACGTTGTCGAAGAACAATTCGCCGGTCGGTGAAGACATCATGCCCATCTTCTTGAACGGCTTGCCCTGCGTCAGGCCCGGCATTCCCGTGTCGAGCACGAAGACGAGCACCGGGCGATTGCGCCGGTCCACTTTCTTGTCCGGGGAGGCGTCCCCGTCATCAAGCTTGGCGTAGACCACCAGGACGTCGGCGCAGGGCCCGTTGGTGATGAATGTCTTCTGCCCGTTGAGGATGTAGTCGTCACCATCGCGTTTGACGTGGGTCTTCATGCCGCCGAACGCATCCGAGCCGGAGTCTGGCTCGGTGATCGCCCATGCCGCGATCTTTTCCAGCGTCATGAGCTCGGGCAACCAGCGTTCTTTCTGGGACAGTGTGCCGCGGCTCATGATGGTCGTCGCGCCCAAGCCGAGGCTGACGCCTACCGTGCTCAGCAATCCGATACTGACCCGGGCGATTTCGGAAACCAGCACCGCGACCATCGACCCCTGGGCGCCCATCCCGCCCGAAGCGCCTCTGCTGTCCTGCTTTTTGTCGTCGGCCCCACCATCAACCTTGGCGCGCTCCCGGTCCAACATCTTTTTGACCGCTTCGGCGGCCACCACATCGAGGCCGAACTGGCTGAAAAGCTTGCGCGCGATCGGATAGGGCGACAGCGCACCGGTTTCCAGTTCGTCGAGCTGCGGACGGATTTCCTTGTCGACGAATTGGCGGACGGCGTCCCGCATCATCAAATCGGTGTCGGACCACTCGATCATCGCTGTCCCTTTCGACCGCTAATCCCTTCGCAGTTCAGCGTTCCGCGCGCCGGTAAGCCGTGACCACGGCCGCGCCGCCCAGCCCGATGTTGTGTTGCAATGCGGCGGTGACGTTGTCGACCTGGCGTTTGTCAGCGGTACCACGCAGTTGCCAGGTCAGTTCGGCGCACTGGGCCAGCCCCGTCGCTCCCAGCGGATGCCCCTTGGAGATCAGGCCACCGGACGGGTTGACCACCCAGCGTCCGCCGTAGGTGGTGTCACCGTTGTCGATCAGTTTGGGCGCCTCGCCCGGGCCACACAGGCCGAGAGCCTCATAGAGCAGCAGCTCGTTGGCCGAGAAGCAGTCGTGCAGTTCGATCACCTGGAAGTCCTCGGGGCCAAGTCCGGACTGGTCATAGACACGTTGTGCCGCTTGCACATTCATGTCGTGGCCGATGAGTCCTTTGGCGCTGCCGTCGAAGGTCGACTTGAAATCCGTTGTCATGGCCTGACCCACGATTTCTACCGCTTGGCCGGCCAACCCATGGTTTTCGACGAAGCCCTCCGATGCCAGGATTGCCGTGCCCGAACCGTCGGATGTCGGCGAGCACTGCAGCTTGGTGAGCGGGTCGTAGATCATCTTCGCCGCGAGAATGTCCTCAAGGCTGTATTCCTCTTGGAATTGCGCATACGGGTTGTTCACCGAATGCTTGTGGTTCTTGTGACCGATCTTCGCGAAGTGTTCTGCGGTGCTGCCGTACTGCTTCATATGTTCACGCCCGGCGGCCCCGAACATCCACGCCGCGGGCGGAAAGGCGAACTCGCTGATCTCGGCCATCGCCTTGATGTGCTTGTCCATCGGGTTGGTGCGGTCTTCGTAGGTCGCCGCAAGCGATCCGGGCTTCATCTTCTCGAATCCCAGAGCGATGGTGCAGTCGGCCAATCCACCGCGAATCGCCTGCGCAGCCAGGAAGAGCGCGGTGGATCCGGTCGAGCAGTTGTTGTTGACGTTGATCACGGGAATACCGGTCAAGCCCAGTTCGTAGAGCGCCCGCTGCCCCGCCGTCGATTCACCGTAGACGTAGCCGACATAGCCCTGTTCGATTTCGGCGTAGTCGATGCCGGCGTCCTGGAGCGCATTGGTCCCCGACTCCCTCGCCATGTCGGGGTAGTCCCAGCCCTCGCGGCGGCCCGGCTTCTCGAACTTCGTCATGCCGACGCCGATGACGTAAACCCTGTTGGACATTGCGCACCCCTTCCGAACGGCGTGAGAGACGGCCCGTCGGCGTATGCCTAGGCCGCGAATCGGCTCGGCCCCAGTGTGCAACTCAGCCGGCCCGGCCCGTTCGCCGGGGTCCCTACACGTTCGCCGGGCTCAACCCGATTGCCCGGCTCCACCTCAGGACGTGCCGTCCTGCATCGTCGCCGGCCTGATCACCACCACGGACCTGGTCCTTGTCCCGTCGTCGCGCAGCAGCGCGATCACCCGGCCGTCGGTGTCACTGGCGGCATAAACGCCGTCGATACCGGCCGCGGCGAGGGGCCGGCCATTACCGGTTGCCTCGGCCTCCTCGGCGGTCAGGTCGCGCCGCGGGAACAGCAGCAGGCAGGCCTCGTCGAGGCTGCGGCTCAGCCGCGGCCGCTCCGCCAGGTCGTCGAGCGAGCACGCCTGGTCCAGGTCGAAGCTGCCGACGCGGGTGCGCCGCAACGACGTCAGGTGGCCGCCCACCCCAAGCGCAGCGCCGACATCACGGGCCAGCGCGCGGATATAGGTTCCCGATGAGCAGTCGACTTCGACGTCGAGATCGACAAGGCTGTCGGGTCCACGCCGAACCGCCAACATGTCGAACCGGTCGATGCGCACCGGCCGGGCATCAAGCTCGACCTCGTGTCCCTCGCGGACCAGCTGATACGCGCGACGGCCCCCAACCTTGATGGCGCTGACCGCCGACGGGACCTGGCTGATGTCACCACGCAAACCGGCGATCGCGGCCGCGATCGCCTCGTCTGTCACATGGTCAGCTGTAAAGCTTTGCAGCAGTTCGCCTTCGGCATCCTCGGTGGAGGTGGTCTGGCCCAGTCGGATGGTGGCGGCGTATGACTTCGAGGTGGTCGTGAGCAGGCCAAGGATCTTGGTGGCACGATCGATGCCGATCACGAGCACACCGGTGGCCATGGGGTCCAGCGTCCCCGCGTGTCCCACCTTGCGGGTGGAAAAGATTCGGCGACAGCGGCCCACGACGTCATGGCTGGTCATCCCGGGCGGTTTGTCGACGACGACGATTCCCGGACCCAAACCCGGCCCGACGGGACGTTTCCTCACAGCACGATCGCGGTCAGCACCAGCCCGCGGTCGACCGACCACCGCCCTCTGAGCGCGGTCAACGGTGGACCCTCCAGCGCCGACCCGTCGATCAGGATCCGGGACACGAAACCGCCTGCTGATCCGTGACCGTCCGCGTCGAAAGTGATGTGGGCATCTTCGAAGCCCAGCCACCTTTTGGTCAGCGGAAACCAAGCTTTGTATGTTGCTTCTTTGGCGCAGAACAGAATTCGGTCCCAATGCAGATTCGCGGGCATCTCGCGGGGTATCTCGCTGCGCTCGGCCGGCAGGCTGATCGCATCCAGCACTCCTTTCGGCAGCACGTCGTGGGGTTCGGCGTCGATGCCCACCGAACGCACCGCGGTGCTGCGCCCGACCACCGCACCACGGTAGCCGGTGCAGTGAGTGAGGCTGCCCACCACGCCCTCGGGCCAACACGGTTCTCCCTTGTCGCCCTTGAGGATCGGGACCGGCCGCACGCCGAGCTCGCCCAGCGCGACACGGGCGCAGTGCCGAACGGTGATGAACTCGTTGCGCCGCTTGGCAACCGATTTGGCGATCAGCGGTTCCTCTTCGGGCAGGGGTTCGAGGCCAGGCAGGTCGGAGTACACCTCCGAGTACGCCAAATCCTCAGCCGCGGTGATGGGCAGCACCGAAGACACCAGCATCTGCCCGCTCGTCATGGCTGCCGTTGGCGCAATCGTTCCCGGAGCTTCGTGGACTGTTCCCGCATCTCGGGAGTGATCACGAAGTGACCGCCGAAATCGTTGAGATAGCCCGGCGCGTATTCCGGATCGGGCAACACCTGACGCAGCCAGGTGGGCGGCTTGCGGCGCCGCCACTCGCGCGGGTAGCCGACCGATACTTCCTCGAAACGGACCTCGTCATACCAGGTGGTTCGCGGAATGTGTAAATGGCCGTAGACCGAACAGACAGCGTTGTAGCGGGTGTGCCAGTCCGCGGTCTTGGTGGTTCCGCACCACAGCGAGAATTCCGGGTAGAACAGCGCGTTGCAGGGTTCTCGCACCAGAGGAAAGTGGTTCACCAGTACGGTCGGTGTCATCCAGTCGAGCTGTTCGAGACGAGCGCGGGTACTGGCGATCCGTTCCCGGCACCAGGCTTCGCGAGTGGGATAAGGCTCCGAAGACAGCAGGAATTCGTCGGTGGCCACCACGTTGCGCTCCCGCGCGATGGCCAACCCTTCGGCTTTACTGGTCGCCCCCTCCGGCAAGAAGCTGTAGTCGTAGAGCAAGAACATCGGCACGATGGTGGCCGGGCCACCGCGCTCGGTCCACACCGGGAACGGATGCTCGGGGGTGACCACGCCCATCTCGTCACACATATTGACCAGATAGTCGTAACGCGCGCGGCCGAAGATCTGCATCGGATCGCGGGTGGTGGTCCACAGCTCGTGGTTGCCGGGCGCCCAGATCACTTTGGCGAACCGCCGCCGCAGCAGGTCCAGCGCCCAGCGAATCTCGTCAGTGCGTTCGGCGACGTCACCGGCGACGATCAACCAATCGTCGGGTGACGACGGGTACAGCGATTCGGTGACCGGCTTGTTGCCGAGGTGGCCGGTGTGTAGATCAGAAACCGCCCACAGCGTCGGCTGCCCCCCGCCGGTCGGTTCTTGCCCCGAATCTCTCCAAGCCACGACTAACCACCCTAGCGACTACCGTCTGATGGCGCGGGTGCCGCTCGGTCCTTCCGGGTCTGCTTAGAACAAGTTCGGGATTGACTGTGGGCGCCCGAACGCGACTTGTACACTCCGGGCAAAGGGATCGACTGGCGCAGGGCAGGGGGTGTCGTGTTCGCCAAGGCGCGCCTGATCGGAGCGCTCGCCGCACTGATCACAGCGATCGTGGTGGGGTGGCATAGCATCCCGTCGAGCCAAACCGGTGGCGGCACCGTCCAACTGCGGTCGACCGCTGCGCCCATGGAGCCGGAAACGACGATGAAGAGCCCCATCGTGGCGACCACCGATCCGCGCCCGTTCGACGCGTGCGAGGACATCCCCTTCGACGTCGTACAGCGGCTCGGATTGGCCTTCACACCGCCCGATCACGAGGACGGCCTGCGCTGCCGGTTCGACGCGGGTAACTATCAGATGGCTGTCGAGGCCATCATCTGGCGTACCTACGCCCAGTCCCTACCCCCTGACGCTGTCGAGACCACGATCCAGGGCCACCGCGCCGCGCAGTACTGGGTTCTGAAGCCGACCTATCACAACAGCTTCTGGTACTTCTCCTGCATGGTCACGTTCAAGACCAGCTATGGGGTGATCCAGCAGTCGCTGTACTTCTCGACCGTTTACTCCGATCCCGACGTCGACTGCATGTCCACCGACTTGCAGCGGGCCAACGACCTCGCGCCGTACTACAAGTTTTAGGTTCCCGGCCCGACCGGCTCTAGCCTGAGGATCGTGAGTACGACATCTGCCCACCCGGTACCACCCAGGTCGCGCACGCTGACCAAACAAATCGGCGACAACGCGCTTGGGCGACTGTTGAAGCTGCCACCGGCGACCAGCGATTACACCGTGAACCGCGTCGAAGTCCCGATGCGGGATGGAATCCGCCTGGTGGCCGACCACTACGAGCCGAACACCTCCAGCCCCGCGGGCACCTTGCTGGTCCGCGGGCCGTATGGGCGCGGGTTCCCGTTCTCGTTGGCATATGCCAGGTTGTATGCGGCCCGCGGCTACCACGTGGTGTTGCAGAGCGTGCGCGGAACGTTCAAGTCGGGCGGCGTGTTCGAGCCGATGGTCAACGAGGCCGCCGACGGCGCCGACACCGTCGTGTGGCTGCGTGAGCAGCCCTGGTTCACCGGTCGCTTCGCCACCGTCGGAGTGTCGTATCTGGGATTCACCCAGTGGGCACTCCTGCAGGATCCGCCGCCGGAGCTGGCCGCGGCCGTGATCACCGTGGGTCCGCACGATTTCAACGCCTCGGTGTGGGGTACCGGCTCGTTCGCAGTCAACGACTTTCTGGGCTGGAGCGATCTGGTTTCCCATCAGGAGGAGCCCGGGCTCATCAAGGCCGGAATCCGCCAGCTGCAGGCCAGGCGGAAGGTCGAACAGGCGGTTGCTGAAGTGCCGCTGGGCGCCGCAGCGCGGAGGCTGCTCGGAGCGGGAGCGCCGTGGTTCGAATCGTGGGTCGAACACCCAGAACAGGACGATCCGTTCTGGAATTCGCTGCGATGTGACCAGGCGCTCGATCTCGTTCAGGTGCCGGTGCTGCTCCTGAGTGGCTGGCAAGACGTTTTCGTCCGGCAGACGGTGCAGCAATACCGGCACCTGCGCGGCCGGGGCGTCGACGTTGCGCTGACGGTCGGGCCCTGGACCCATGCCCAAATGCTCACCAAAGGGTTGGCCGTCAGCGCCAGGGAATCCCTGGACTGGCTGGACACCCACCTGGCCGGCGCGCGAACGTTGCAACGCCCCAGCAGGGTTCGTGTCTTCGTCAACGGCCAGGGCTGGCGCAACCTGCCCGACTGGCCGCCCGCCACCACCGACCGCGAGCTGTATCTGCGGCCCGGCCGTTACCTGGACGAGACTGCGCCAACCGATCTGGCGGGGGTAGCACCGGCAACATTTCGCTATGACCCGGCCAATCCGACACCCACCATTGGCGGTCCGCTGCTGTCTCCAGACGGTGGTTATCGCGACGACAGCCGACTCGCACTGCGCGCAGACACACTCGCCTTCACCAGCGCCACCCTGACCCAAGAGGTGTGCGTTTACGGAAGCCCGGTCGTCGAGCTGGTGCACTCCGCCGACAATCCAAATGCCGATCTGTTCGTCCGGGTAAGCGAGGTCGACGCCAAAGGCCATTCCCAAAATGTCAGCGAAGGCTACCGGCGTCTCGATCAAGCGCAAAAAGCCAAGCGGACCGTCAGCATCGAACTCGATCCCACTGCATACCAATTCAGCGCCGGGTCACGCATTCGCGTCCTGATCGCCGGCGGCTGGTTTCCTCGCTACGCGCGCAACCTAGGTACCGACGAACCGGTGCTCACGGGAGGGGAGCTGAAGCCGGCTACCCATACCGTGCACTACGGACGTTCGCGGCTGCGGCTACCCGTTGGCTCGCTCGATGTGTCAGCCGATCGCGTCCCGGACTCGTAGAGCGACCTGGGTTAGCGCGGCCTGGTCGTGTACCGGCGTTCCTAAAGCCGGTCGCACGGGCAGCTGCACCCAGCTGGTGCAGCCCGCGTGCTCGGGTCTGCGGTTCAGGCGCACTGGCTCCAGTAACGGAATCGCGGACACCACCAGCACCGCCAGTTTGCGTTTGGGCCGAAAGTCGAGCCGGTCGGCGCGCACCGACTCGGCCGTCCAGATATGCAGATCCGCAATTGCCTCTAGACCCTCGGGTCGGTTAACCGGCACTACGGCAACAACTTTCGCCGCAGCCCGCACCAGCAGATGTTTGTCGGTGCTGTCGGGGGCCGCGGCTTCCAGCAAGTCGCGGTGCTCGGGGCGGACCCGTTCTGCGTGGCTGTGCGCGACGGTCGGGAACAGCAAAAACTCCCGGGCCGCCACCTCGAACCGCTTTTCGCCGATGCCGCCCTTGCGCAGCAGTATCCGCTGACGACCATCGAGCAGCGCATGCACCACCGCGCTCCATTCCTTGAGCGCGGGCACCACTGAAGTAGAAGCCGTTAGCGTCATTTCGCTCCGGCCAGCCGGGCGATCACCTCAGGCCGGCGCAGCGGGGGAACGGTCTTCGGCGGCTGGCGCCGTGGCGGCAGGTCGCTCAGCAACCGCATCGTCGTCGCCGTGACCTCTACGACCGCGCCCTCGAACGCTTCGGCATTGGCGGCTGATGGATGGATGATGCCACTAACCTTGCGCACATATTGACGGGCCGCAGCCGCAATCTCCTCGGGTGTGGCCGCGGGCTGCAACCCGCGCAGTTCGGTGATGTTTCGGCACATGTCTACAACGATAGGTGCGCCGACTACGGTTGCCCTATGGCCAGTGACGACATCCTGCTGATTGAAACCGACGAGCGGGTGCGCACCCTGACGCTCAACCGACCGCAGTCCCGCAATGCACTGTCCGCGGCATTGCGGGATCAGTTTTTTGGGACTCTGACCGATGCCGAAGGCGACGACGACGTCGACGTCGTCATCCTGACCGGCGCCGATCCGGTGTTTTGCGCAGGATTGGATCTCAAGGAGCTGGGCGACCAGTCGGCGCTGCCGGACATCTCACCGCGATGGCCGGCGATGACCAAGCCGGTGATCGGTGCGGTCAACGGCGCCGCGGTCACTGGCGGCCTGGAGCTTGTCTTGTACTGCGACATCGTGATCGCGTCCGACCAGGCGCGCTTCGCCGACACACACGCCCGAGTGGGCCTGCTGCCCACCTGGGGCCTGAGCGTGCGGCTGCCGCAGAAGGTGGGTGTCGGCTTGGCCCGTCGGATGAGCCTCACCGGGGACTACCTGTCCGCCGGCGATGCGCTGCGGGCCGGTCTGGTCACCGAGGTGGTGCGGCACGAGGAGCTGCTGGGCACCGCCCGCAGGGTGGCGGCCACCATCGTCGGCAACAACCAGAACGCGGTTCGAGCGTTGCTAGCGTCCTACCACCGGATCGACGAGTCCCTGACCAGCGAGGGATTGTGGCTGGAAGCCGTGGCGGCCAGGCAGTTTCGGACCACCGGCGACGACATTGCCGCCAACCGCGAGGCCGTGCTACAGCGCGGGCGCGCCCAGGTGCGCTAGCTGCCCAGCGCTGCTCGCAGGGACGCCACAACATCGTCGATCGTGCCCGAAGTCGAGTAGCCGGCAGCCAGCTTGTGGCCGCCGCCGCCGAACCCGGACGCTACCGCCGCCAGATCCACGGCGGACTTGGCGCGCATGGATACCGACCACTGGTTCGGGTCGACCTCCTTGAACACCGCCGCCACTTCGGCCTGCTGCGTGGTCCGCACGATGTCGACGATGCTCTCGACCTCCTCTGGGCGCGAGCTGACCCAATCCTGATTGTCGACGACCGCGTAAACCAGCCCCTGACCGCCGACCGCGTCGGGCAGTAATTTCGCCGAGCCCAGCACCCGCGACAGCATGGGCAACCATACGAATGGATGGCTGTCGATCAATGTCCGACTGATCGCAGCGTTGTCCACGCCGATCTCGACCAGCCGGGCCGCCAGCTGGAGGGCGCGCGCGCTGGCCCATCGGAACGACCCGGTGTCGGTGGTAAGCCCGGCGTAGATGCAGTGCGCGACGTCGGGGTCTATCGGTTTCCCCCACGCGTCGAGAATGTCGGCAATCAACAAGGTGGTGGAATCCGCTTCGGTGTCGACCAGGTTCGCGGTGCCGAACATGTCGTTGGAGGCGTGATGGTCGATGACCAACAGCGGCTGGCCGGGTCCGGCCAAGTCACGCAGACCGCCGAGCCGCTTGACGCTCGGAACGTCAACGGTCACATACAGATCGACATCGCGCCGCATCGCGTCTGGATTGACCAACAGGTGGCAGCCAGGCAGCGAACGCAGCGAGTCCGGCAGCTTCTCCGGTGCGGCGAAACTGACCTCGACCTGCTTGCCACTCCTGTCGAGCACCATGGCCAGCGCCAGCCCGGCGCCGATCGTGTCGGCGTCCGGATTGACGTGGCAGATCACTCCGATCGTGTCCGCTGTCGACAGCACCTCGGCGGCGCCTACCGCGTCGACGCGTGCCCCCGCAAGCGGGGCCAGCTCGGTCTCAGGGTCGGTCGCGGTCACCGGTGTCCTCAGCGCCGAGCCCGTCCAGTGCCCCCGCTGGTTCCACTTCCGACCCCCGGTCGCGGTATGGATCGGCCTCACCCGCCGGCGCGGCACCCGCACGAACTCGTGCCACATCGGCATCCGCCGCGCGAGCACGGGCCAGCAACTCGTCCATCCGCTGCACGTTGTCGGACGTGGTGTCCCGGGTGAAGGTCAGGGTGGGAGTGAAGCGCACACCGGTACCTGCGCCGACCTTGGTGCGCAACGTACCCCTGGCCCGTTCCAGCGCAGCGGCGGCAGCCTCCAAATCCGGCTCGTCGTCGAGCGTGGGGCCCATCACCGTGTAGAACACCGTCGCGTCGTGCAGGTCGGCGGTCACTTTAGTGTCGACGATGGTGACGCCGGCCAGCCCCGGGTCCTTGATCTCGCGTTCGATCGCCAAGGCGACGATCGCGTTGATCCGCTTCTCCAGCCGGCGCGCCCGTCCCTGATCGACCATCAGGTGCGCTCTTTTTCGACCAGCTCGTAGGACTCGATGACATCCCCTTCCTTGATGTCGGAGTAACCCAGAGTCATACCGCACTCGAAGCCTTCGCGCACCTCGGTCACGTCGTCCTTTTCCCGTCGCAGCGAGGTCACACTGAGGTTCTCGGTGACCACGATGTTGTCCCGCAACAGCCGGGCCTTGGCATTACGTCGCACCACGCCCGAGGTGATCATGCAGCCGGCGATGACGCCGACCTTCGAGGAACGGAAGAGTGCCCGAATCTCGGCGCGACCCAGTTGCTTCTCCTCGTAGATCGGCTTGAGCATGCCCTTGAGCGCGCTCTGGATCTCATCGATGGCCTGGTAGATCACCGAGTAGTACCGGATATCCACGCCTTCGCGGTTGGCCAGCTCCGTCGCTTTGCCTTCGGCGCGCACGTTGAAGCCGATGATGATCGCGTCCGACGCCGACGCCAGGTTGACGTTGGTCTCGGTGACACCGCCGACCCCGCGGTCGATGACGCGCAGTTCGACTTCGTCGTCGATCTCGATACCCAGCAGGGCTTCCTCCAGCGCCTCGACGGTGCCGGAGTTGTCGCCCTTCAGGATCAAGTTGAGCTGCGACGTCTCCTTCAACGCGGCGTCCAGATCGTCCAAGCTGATGCGCTTACGGGAGCGTGCTGCCAGCGCGTTGCGCTTGCGTGCACTGCGGCGGTCGGCAATCTGGCGGGCAATCCGGTCCTCGTCGACCACCAGCAGGTTGTCACCCGCACCTGGCACCGACGTGAAGCCGATGACCTGGACCGGCCGCGACGGCAGCGCCTCGTGGACGTCCTCGCCGTGTTCGTCGACCATCCGGCGGACACGACCATAGGCGTCACCGGCGACCACCGAGTCGCCGACGCGCAGCGTGCCGCGCTGGATCAGCACGGTCGCCACCGGTCCGCGACCACGGTCCAGGTGTGCCTCGATAGCCACGCCCTGGGCCTCCATGTCGGGGTTGGCCCGCAGATCCAGGGCCGCGTCGGCGGTCAGCAGCACCGCTTCGAGCAGGTGATCGATGTTGGTGCCCTGCTTGGCCGAGATGTCGACGAACATTGCATCGCCACCGAATTCCTCGGCCACCAAACCGTATTCGGTGAGCTGCGACCGGATCTTGGTCGGGTCGGCGCCTTCCTTGTCGATCTTGTTGACCGCCACCACGATCGGCACATCAGCGGCCTGCGCATGGTTGATGGCCTCCACTGTCTGCGGCATGACGCCGTCATCGGCGGCGACCACCAGAATCGCGATGTCGGTGGCCTTGGCACCACGCGCACGCATGGCGGTGAACGCCTCGTGACCGGGGGTGTCGATGAAGGTGACCGGACGCTCGTTGCCGTCCAGCTCGGTGAGGACCTGGTAAGCGCCGATGTGCTGGGTGATGCCGCCGGCCTCGCCCTCGCGGACGTTGGCCTTACGGATGGTGTCCAGCAGTCGGGTTTTGCCGTGATCGACGTGACCCATCACTGTCACCACCGGCGGGCGGAACTCCAGGTCATCCTCGCCGCCCTCGTCCTCACCGTAGGTGAGGTCGAAGGACTGCAGCAGCTCGCGGTCTTCGTCCTCAGGGCTGACGACCTGCACGACGTAATTCATCTCGCCGCCGAGCAGCTCGAGTGTCTCGTCACCCACCGACTGGGTGGCCGTGACCATCTCGCCGAGGTTGAACAGTGCCTGCACCAGCGCCGCCGGGTTGGCGTCGATTTTCTCGGCGAAGTCCGACAGGGATGCGCCGCGTGCCAGCCGGATCGTCTCGCCGTTGCCGTGCGGCAACCGCACGCCGCCGACGACCGGCGCCTGCATTGAGTCGTATTCCTGGCGCTTCTGCCGCTTGGACTTGCGGCCACGCCGGGGTGCACCGCCTGGACGGCCGAATGCGCCGGCAGCGCCGCCGCGCTGCCCGGGACGGCCGCCGCCGCCCCCGCCTCCGGGGGGGCCACCAGGACCGCCACCAGGACCGCCACCGCCGGGACGCCCACGGAAACCGCCACCGGGCGCGGCGCCTACTCCACCACCACCCCGATAGTTACCGCCACCACTGTCCGAGCGGGGACCACCGGGCCCACCTGGCCGGGGGCCTCCGGGTCGTGGCGCGCCGGGCCTTGCCGGGCGGCTCTGTGGTCCCGCCGCGCCGCCGGGACGGGGCGGCATGCTGCCGGGTGAGGCGCCGCCAGGTCGTGGCGCACCCGGCCTGGCCGCGCCGGGCCGGGGTGCCTGGGGACGCGGCATGGGCCGGTCGACAGGTTGCGACGAGAATGGGTTGTTGCCGACCCGCGGGCGACCCGCGGGCTTGGGCATGGGACCTGGGCGCGGGCCAGGCGTCGTGCCGGGCTGGGGGGCCGGCTGGCCGGGCGGCTGGGCCGGGGCCGATGGCGCAGGCGCCGCAGGCGGAGCGGGCGCTTCGGCGACCGCAGCTGCGGGGGCCGGAGGAACGGGGGCGGGCACTGCGCGGGGCGCGCCGGGCTTGGCCGGAGCGCTGGTGGCCTCACCGTTGCCGACCGCCTTGTCGAGGGCCTTGTCGAGGGTTGCATCCATGGCATTGCCGGACGACTTCCCCGGGCCCGTGGGGGCCACTTTGGCGGGCGCCGGCTTGCTGCCACCAAACGATTCACGCAGTCGGCGAGCCACCGGGGCCTCTACCGTCGACGACGCGGATTTAACGAATTCGCCCTGTTCATTCAGCCGGGCGAGCACATCTTTACTGCTGACACCGAGTTCCTTAGCCAACTCGTGTACGCGGGCCTTACCTGCCACTACATCTCCTGTCTAGGAGGCGACGGCAGCGGGCCGCGCCTCGGGTTTAGCTATGACGCATGGTCATCGAGACTTCACGGTGTGCTCATGTTCTTTGCTACCTATCCTGTTGCCGGGCAGATCGTGCGCACCGAGAACCTCGATATGCTCGACCACCGCGGATGTGTCCGGTGAACCGGTGATGCGCAGCGCTTTCGTGAAAGCCCGCCGCCGAATCGCCTGTTGCACGCACTGCGGCACCGGATGCACCCACGCACCCCGCCCCGGCAGCCTAGTGCCAGCGTCAACGATTACGGCGTGTTCACCGTTCCCGATCGACACAGCCACCACTCGAAGCAGTTCGACGGCCAACTCTCGCTTTCGGCACCCGACACACGTCCGCACTGGTCCATCAGTGTTTCTGTGCGCCCATCTGATTTCGGAAGCCGAAGGATCGCGCTGGATCACGGCTCAGTCTAGCGTCACTTAACCGATGGTCAGAACCGCCCGCGGATGCGCCCTTTTAACTGACGGTGCCCCGATTCAGTGGTCGTGTGCCATCCCGCGACTGGGAGCCTGTTCGGGCTGGTCGGCCGAATCCCCCGGCGAATCGCCCCGGATGTCGATACGCCATCCGGTGAGCCGTGCGGCGAGCCGGGCGTTCTGGCCCTCCTTTCCGATGGCCAGCGACAACTGGAAGTCGGGTACCACCACGCGGGCGGCCCGGGCGGTCTCGTCAATCACCGACACGGACACCACCTTCGCAGGTGACAAGGCATTGGCGACGAAGCGGGCCGGGTCGTCATCGAAGTCGATGATGTCGATCTTTTCTCCGGAAAGCTCGCTCATCACGTTGCGAACCCGCTGTCCCATCGGACCGATGCAGGCGCCTTTGGCGTTGAGACCCGGCACGCGTGACGCCACTGCGATCTTGGAGCGATGGCCGGCTTCCCGGGCCACCGCCACGATCTCCACAGACCCGTCGGCGATCTCGGGGACCTCCAACGAGAACAGCTTGCGGACCAGGTTGGGGTGGGTCCTGGACAAGGTAATCACGGGCTCACGAGACCCACGCGTCACACCGACCACATAGCATCTCACCCGGTTGCCGTGCTCGTAGGTCTCGCCGGGAACCTGTTCAGCGGCGGGGATCACGCCCTCGGAGGCCTTGGTCTCGCTCCCTATCCGCACGATGATCAGACCACGGGCGTTGGCCCGGCTATCGCGCTGGATCACGCCCGCGACAATCTCGCCCTCCCGGGTAGAGAACTCCCCGTACGTGCGCTCGTTCTCGGCGTCGCGAAAACGCTGCAACATCACCTGGCGCGCGGTAGTGGCGGCGATACGGCCAAACCCCTCGGGAGTGTCATCCCATTCGCTGATGACATTGCCGTCTTCATCCACCTCGCTGGCCATCACCTGCACGACGCCGGTCTTGCGGTCGATCTCGATGCGCGCCTCGGTCTGGTGACCCTGGGTGTGCCGGTAAGCGGTAAGTAGCGCGGATTTGATCGTCTCGAGCAGCTCATTGACCGAGATGCCTCGATCCACCTCAATCGCGTGCAGTGCGGCCATGTCGATATTCATGCTCCGGCCTCCATCCCGCGGGCGTGGCCCTCGATCGCGCCAGTCGCCAGCTCCAACTCGGTCTGGGATGGTGGCGAAAATTCAACTTGGACAACCGCTTTGACGATTTCGACGAGCCGGATCTCGCGCAACGACCAGTCCCGTCCCGCGCGGACCACCAGCGCTAGCGCGTCGCCGCATGTCTCGCCGACACGCCCGGTGAGCTGCGATCCGTCCGTCAGCTCCAGTTCGACTTTGCGGCCACGGGCGCGGCGGAAGTGCTTCTCGCTGGTCAGCGGGCGGTCCACACCGGGCGAACTGACTTCGAGTACATAGCGGTCCTGCATGTCATCCAGACCGTCCAAGCCGTCCAGCAGCGCCGACGCCGACCGCGACAGGGCGGCGACAGTGTCCAGGTCGAGTGCCGTATCGCCGTCGGCGATCACCATGATCCGCGGCGGACGGGCCTGGGAGTCGATGACCACTTCTTCTATCTCATAGCCGGCGCGCGCGAACTCGCCACCGAGTAACTCGGTCACCTGCGTTTGCGACGGTAGCCCGGTGGTCACGGCGAGCTCCTCATCTTGAGTTGTCCGGTCATCTGGCGGATGTCGCCGCCCACTTGCCTTAGCGGCGGCTTCCGGCGGCCCAGGCGGGACGCAAGGCCTTACGTCCGCGAGAACCAGGTATCAACGATACGCCAGGAATCACATATGACGTGGCGATCTGCGCGGTCCACGGTCTTCACAGGTCTCTGCATCGTGCCTACCTCAGTCAGGGAGCGCGCCGATGGCAGGATGTTGCTGTGCTTAGCGAAGTACCCACAACCAACAGGCGGGGTGTGCTCGCCGGTGGCGCCGCTCTCGCTGCGCTCGGGTTGGTCGTGTCCGCCTGCGGTGGGTCCGCGCCCAAGACCCCTGCGGTCGAAGACCTACTGGGGCCGTTGGACCAGGCCAGACGGGACAGCGCGCTCGCCAGTGCCGCCGCCGCGGCCGTCGGCAACCCGCCGCAGATCGCCGCCGCGCTGGCCGTGGTCGCCACCCAACGCGCCGCACACGCGCGAGCATTGGCCACTGAGATCGCGCGCGCCGCGGGCAAGATCAGTTCCTCCACGAGCTCGTCGAGCGAAACCACCAATCCGAGCCCGACCGACGGGGCAGCGCCGCCGCCACCACCGCCACTGCTACCCGATGTGGTCAATTCGTTGCGCACATCGGCCGAGAGCGCCAGTCGACTGGTAGCCACGTCGTCGGGCTACCGGGCAGGGCTGCTCGGCTCTATCACAGCCTCCTGCACGGCGGCGTACTCGGTCGCCCTGGTTCCGTCGGGGCCAACGCCGTGACACCGAAACGATCCCCCACCAGCCCGGACGCCGAGAGCGCCGACGACGCGTCGCTGAGCGATGCGCTTGCCATCGAGCACTCGACGATCTACGGCTACGGCATCGTGTCCGCGCTGTCCCCCCCTGGTGTCAACAGCTTGGTGGCGGAAGCGCTGGACCAGCACCGGCAACGTCGCGACGACATCATCGCCATGTTGACCTCCCGCAAGGTGACCGCCCCAGTGGCCGCGGCCGGCTATCAGCTGCCCATGGTGGTGGGCAGCGCGGCCGATGCGGCGCGGCTGGCTGTGCGGATGGAAAGCGACGGCACGACGGCTTGGCGTGCAGTCATCGAGCATGCCGAGACGGCTGATGCCCGGGCGTTCGCCTCGACGGCCCTGACCCAGAGCGCGGTCATGGCTGCCAGATGGAATCGAGTGCTGGGTGCATGGCCCGTCAGCACCACTTTCCCGGGCGGCGACGAATAGCCGTCTC
Organism: uncultured Actinomycetota bacterium; assembly: GCA_963762625.1. Classification (GTDB taxonomy): domain Bacteria; phylum Actinomycetota; class Actinomycetes; order Mycobacteriales; family Mycobacteriaceae; genus Mycobacterium. Next base: position 99,382 of record CAVXLB010000002.1, on the reverse strand, counting down.
CCCGGCTACCCGCTGACCGCCGCGGCGACATCGGTGGCCAGCGAGGCACCGGCAGCCAGCTCACGCGTCTGACCGCTGAACCGGTTGCGCAGCTCGACCACGCCGTCGGCCCAGCCGCGCCCCACCACGACGATCCAGGGCACACCAAGCAGTTCGGCGTCCTTGAATTTGACACCGGGCGACGCCTGGCGGTCATCAAGCAGCACCTCGAGACCGAGGCGATCCAGGTCGGCGGCCAACATGCCGGCTCCGCTGCGGACCTCGGGGTCCTTGTTGGCGATCACCAGGTGGATATCGAACGGCGCGATCGCCGACGGCCAGCGCAGGCCCAGCTCATCAGACTGCTGCTCGGCAACGACGGCGACCAGCCGCGACACCCCGAGGCCGTAGGAACCCATGATCAGCCTGACCGGTTTGCCGTCTTCGCCGAGTACGTCGACGGTGAAGGCATCGGTGTATTTGCGACCGAGCTGGAAGATGTGCCCGACCTCGATGCCCCGCGCCATGACCAGCGGGCCCGCTCCGTCGGGAGATGGATCGCCCTCGCGCACCTCCGCGGCCTCGATGGTGCCCTCGGCAGTGAAGTCCCGGCCGGCCACCAATCCGACGACATGCCGGCCGGGCTCGTCGGCCCCGGTGATCCAACTCGTGCCATCGACCACGCGCGGGTCGACAAGGTAGCGAACATCGTTGTCCTGCAATACTTTCGGCCCAATATAACCTTTTACCAGGAACGGATACCTGGCAAAATCTTGGTCATCGAGCAGTGCGTACTCGGCCGGCTCCAGCGCTGCGCTCAGCCTCTTGTCGTCGATTTCCCGGTCACCCGGCACCCCGATGGCCAGCAGCTCCCACTCCGCGCCGGGCCGACGGATTTTGACCAGGACGTTTTTCAAGGTGTCAGCGGCGGTGACCGTGCGACCCAGGTCAGCCTCGTTTGCCCAGGCCACCAGACTGGCAATGGTCGGGGTGTTGCCGGTGTCGTGAATCACCGGCCCGGGCAGTCCGGCCACGATTTCCGCGGGCAATGTGTCCGGGCGGGCGGTGACGACCGCCTCGACATTGGCCGCGTAACCGGACTGGAGGCACCGCACAAACGTGTCCTCACCGCTCGGGCTCTCGGCCAAGAACTCTTCTGAAGCGCTGCCGCCCATCGCGCCGGACACAGCGGACACAATCACGTAGCGGACCTGTAGCCGGTCGAAGATGCGCTGGTAGGCCTCCCGGTGAGCGTGGTAGGCGGCCTTGAGCCCCGCGCCGTCGATGTCGAAGGAGTAGGAGTCCTTCATGACGAACTCCCTACCACGCAGGATGCCGGCCCGCGGACGCGCTTCGTCACGGTATTTGGTCTGGATTTGGTACAGCGTGAGCGGGAAATCCTTATACGAGCTGTACTCACCCTTGACGAGGAGAGCGAAGAACTCTTCGTGCGTTGGACCCAGCAAGTAGTCGTTGCCGCGCCGGTCGCGCAGCCGGAACACCCCTTCGCCGTATTCGGTCCACCGATTCGTCGTCTCGTACGGCGCGCGAGGCAGCAGGGCTGGGAATAGGATCTCCTGACCGCCGATCGCGTTCATCTCCTCGCGGACGACACGTTCGATGTTGCGCAGCACGCGTAAGCCCAACGGCAACCAGCTGTACAGTCCCGGCGCGACGGGCCTGACGTATCCCGCCCTGATCAGCAGTTTGTGGCTGGCCACTTCCGCGTCGGAGGGATCGTCACGCAAGGTGCGCAGGAAAAGCTCGGACATCCGGGTGATCACAGCGGGCAAGCCTAATGGCGATCGCAAGCGCGGCGAAGCCGGGCGCAGCGGGTCGCCATCAGACAAGTCCGTGGCGATCGGGGCCCGGCGACGATGCGGGCCGCTTTGGGCCGCGGAGGAGCCGGGCAATCCAGCAGAGCGCGGCGAAGCCGGGCGCAGCGGGCCGCCATCAAAGCCAGCTTTTGCCGCTTGGATTTCAGCTGTTCCTCAGTTACGCGCGATAAGTTGACGCGCATGCGCGCGATGTGCGGCGAGCAACGGAATCGGACGCAGCGATGACCAGGACTGGCTCCGGGTATCGCAGCGGATCCGTTGTGGCGGTTTTGACTCTCTTGTATTCGATCGAAGTGGTTGGGCTGCTCTGCGCCGCAGTGGTTGTCGGGAGTCTGGGGCCTACACACCTGGGCCGGGGCGCGCGATTGTTGGCGTTGTCCTTGATGACGGCCGCGGTGCTGGTGGGCTGGCACGCGATTCGGCTGTTGCTGGGCGACAGTAAGTTGAGCGTGCCTGGGCTGGGAATACAGTCAGCGATTCTGATCGGCGCGATCGCCCTGGCCACCCAGAAACCGGCCATCGGGATCGCGAGCGTCGTCGTGGCCGCGGGCGTGCTCGCGGGGTGGGGACCGTTGGGCGGGACAACCCATTCGCCGACAGTTCCGGCGGCCGTGTCGCCGGATGCCGATCTGTTGCCGGGCGGGAATGGCCCCACCGGTCGAGTGGCCACTCAACCGGAGAAAGTGGGCATCAGCGGCATCGTCCTGGTGCTACTCACGTCGGCGCTGGTGGTGGGCGCATTGAGCGTGCGCGGCGGAATCGTGGTGGCTCTCGTCGTGCTGGCGATCATCTTCATCCCATTGGAGCGGTTGTTCGCGCTGCGGCCTCAGCAAATCTTGCGGCGAGGATGGCGCACCGACGTGGTTCACTACCTGATCAATGGGGCCGCACTCAAGGCCGGAATCGTCGTCGCAGTGGTCGTCGTCGGCACCGTGCTGCGGGCCTTTGTCCCGGCTAACTTCCGCGCCGCGATCGCCGCGAGTCCCGGCTGGGTGCAAATAGTCGCGGCATTGGCGATCACCACGGTGGGCGGCTACGCGGGTCACCGTGCCGCACATGAAGTTCCGCTGCTGTGGCGGTTCCATCGGGTGCACCACAGCATCCGCGAGTTGGACTGGTTGGCGGCCAATCACCTGCACCCGCTGGACCAAATATTCGTCCGCTCGGCCGCGGTACTACCGCTGTACGCACTGGGCTTCGGTCGCCTCAGTTTGGGCGCGTTCGTCGTCCTGACGACGCTGCAGGCGATCTTCGTACACGCCAACGTCCAACTGACATTTGGACCGCTGAGATGGCTGATCGCCACCCCGCAGTTCCACCACTGGCATCACGCCCGTGAACCTGAGGCGTACAACTCCAACTACGCCGGCGAGTTCCCGGCCGTGGACGCGTTGTTCGGGACGCTCTACCTACCCGCCCACCGATGGCCCGCACAGTACGGCATCGACGAGCACGAACCCGCGGGCTACATACGTCAACTCGTTTGGCCGCTGCGCGCGGCCTAGCAGTGCTCCCCGGGCCTAGACTTCGCCGGCCTCGATCGCTTCCTTGACTTCCTGGGCATGAGCAACCTGCTCCGGCGTGTAGCCGATGAACAGCGCCGCACCGCCGACGAGGAGGGCCGCCCCGGCCACCCACAGCAGCCCGTAGGTGTAGCCGTGGTCGAGCGCGTGCAACTGCGCGTCGTTCATGAACTTCACCGGACCGGTGGTGCCCCCCAGGTACATCGTGCGCGAGGTGATCACGGCCTGGATGACGGCCAGCACCAACGGCCCGCCGAGGCTCTGCAGCATCAGCGTGAGCGCGGATACCGGGCCGATCTGGTCGAAGCCCACCCCTGCGATCGCAGCCAGCGTCAGCGGGACGACCACCATGCCGATGCCGATGCCACCGACAACGATAGGCAGCACCAGGTTCGGGAAGTAGGCGGCGCCGCGGTGCATGAACGCCGAGCCGTACAGCATCGCCGCCAGCAGCAGCAATCCACCACCGATCGTCAACACCCGTGGCGAAAACCGTGACACCAGCTGCGAGGAGACACCCAGACCGATTCCCATCGCGATGACGAACGGGATGAAGCCGACGCCCGCGCGCAGCGCGCTGTAGCCCAGGATGTCCTGCACGTACAGGCCGATGCAGACCGTCAGGCTGAACATGACGCCACCGGCCAAGAAGATCGCGACGAACGTGACCAACCGGTTTCGGTCGCGGAACAAATCGAACGGGACGACGGGATTTTCGGCCGTGCGCTCCACAATGGCGAACGCAATACCGGCCGCCACGGCCACTACGCCCGAACCGACGGTGGTGACTGAGATCCAGCCCTCTTCAGGACCTATAGAGAACGCGAAAACGGCAGCGGTGCAAGCCAGCGTTGCCAGCATGGCCCCGGCCGCGTCCAGCTTCATTCGCTCTCTGTTGGTCTCTCGCAGCGCGGTGCGGGCCAGGTAAATCATCACCAGCCCGATCGGCACGTTCACCATGAAAGCCAGTCGCCACGACACCTCGGTCAACGCCCCGCCGACCACCAGACCCATTACGGAGCCGATTGCGGTCATCGCGGCGAATACCGCCGTCGCGGCGTTGCGCGCCGGTCCTTTCGGGAAGGTGGTCGCTACCAGCGCGAGGCCGGTCGGTGATGCGATGGCCGACCCGATGCCCTGCGACAGTCGAGCGATAACCAGCGTCACCTCGTCCCATGCCACGGCGCACAACACGGACGAGATCGTGAACAGGGCGACACCGACGATAAAGGTGCGCTTGCGCCCGATTGTGTCGCCCAGACGGCCGCCAAGCAGCATGAGGCCGCCGAATGTGAGCACGTAAGCGGTGATCACCCAACTACGGCCGGCGTCGGACAGGCTCAGCTCATTTTGAATCTTAGGAAGCGCGACGATGGCTACGGTGCTGTCCATAGTCGCCAGCAGCTGCATGCCGCCGATCGCGATAACCGCCGCAATAAAGCGACGAGACGGAAGCCACGTGGGGTAATACCTACCGGTGCGGGCTGGGAGGGGCTCCGCTGGGAGCTCGGGACGCATCGGGGCTGCACGATCCGGACGGGCGGCGGAACTCCAATTCTGGGCCGCCCGCTCTGTGTCGTTGAGAGCCGTCATAGCGGGTTACCTTACAGTAATCTTAAGAATTGTTTAAACCCCGAACGCCGCAACAGCTCCGATGACGATGATCGCCGGAGGTCGGATGCCTTCGGCACGGATCCTTTCTGGCGTGTCGACCAGCGTTGCGCGCAACGTCTGCTGAGCCGCCGTCGTTCCGTGTTGAACCACCAGCACCGGAGTATCCGCAGGTCGGCCGCCCTTTAGCAGGACATCGACGAACAGTTCGATGCGTTCGACCGCCATCAGCAAAACGATGGTGCCCGACATTGCCGCCAGTGCATTCCAATTTACTAACGATTCGGGATGGCTGGGCGCGATATGTCCGCTGACCACCACAAACTCGTGATTGATGGCCCGGTGGGTGACCGGAACGCCCGCTAACGCGGGCACCGCTATGGCACTCGTCACTCCTGGCACCACTGTGACCGGAATTCCGGCGTCCGCGCAGGCCAAGACTTCCTCATAACCCCGGGCGAATACGAAGGGGTCCCCGCCCTTGAGACGCACCACAAAGCTGCCGGATCGGGCCCGGTCGATCATGACCTCGTTGATCGCGTCCTGGGCCATGGCCCGCCCGTAGGGAATCTTGGCGGCGTCGATGACTTCCACATGCGGCGGCAGCTCGGCAAGCAGCTCAGGTGGCGCGAGACGGTCAGCAACCACTACATCGGCCTGGGCCAGCAGGCGGCGGCCGCGAACGGTGATCAGCTCGGGGTCGCCGGGCCCGCCGCCGATCAGTGCTACCGAACCCTTCACGACGTCGGGACTCTCGGAGCTTTCCAGGGTGATGATGCCCGATTGCAACGCCTCGCGGATGGCGGACCGGATGGCCGCCGACCGGCGGTGCTCACCGCCGGCCAGCACAGCTACCGACAACCCGGCGTAACTGAAGCTCGCTGGGGTCACGGCGGTCCCCTCGACGGCAATGTCAGCGCGGACGCAGAAAATTCGGCGGCGATCGGCCTCGTCGACCACAGCCGCGTTCACCTGTGCGTCGTCGGTGGCCGCGATCGCGTACCAGGCTCCCTCGAGGTCTCCTTCCCGGTATTCACGCACTGACAAGGTGGTTCCATTCATCGCCTCCACGGCGCGGGTCGCGGTGCGGGAGATGACGTGCACGTCTGCGCCGCTGGCGATCAGCAGAGGCAGCCGGCGCTGGGCGACGGTTCCGCCGCCGACCACGACGACCTTTTTGCCGGCCAGTCGCAATCCGACCAGGTAGGAGCTCTCGGTCACCCGCCAAGTTTAGTGTCGACTGCCAGCGCGGCCGTCAGGGCGGGCGCAGCAGGTCGGCACCAAGTTCAGTGTCGACTGCCAGCGCGGCCGTCAGGGCGGGCGCAGCAGGTCGGCACCAAGTTCAGTGTCGACTGCCAGCGCGGCCGTCAGGGCGGGCGCAGCAGGTCGGCACCAAGTTCAGTGTCGACTGCCAGCGCGGCCGTCAGGGCGGGCGCAGCAGGTCGGCACCAAGTTCAGTGTCGACTGCCAGCGCGGCCGTCAGGCCGGGCGCAGCAGGTCGGCACCAAGTTCAGTGTCGACTGCCAGCGCGGCCGTCAGGCCGGGCGCAGCAGGTCACGTGGACGCCGCGGCTCCCCTGCGCGCCGCAGCGTGAGCGACGAAGCGGACCACCGCATCGGGCGCTGCGGCCGGATGCGTGTGCAGGTACGACGCGTGAACGCCCGCGTGTACGACACCGTCGCGCACGGTGTCCGCGCCGCCCCGGTACGCCCATGCCGGCTGATAATTGCCGGTGAATGTGACTGAGGTTCGGTGGAATTCGTGGCCAACGACCCGCTGACCCACGGAGTACAGCGGCGAATCGGTCACGGCGACGGCATCGCGATACGCCAACTTGAGATGCTTGGTGAACCGGGCCGATCCGGCCAGCACCCCGCACATCGGGTACCCGTCGAGTTCTGCCGTCAGATAGATCAGCCCGGCGCATTCGGCATGTATCGGCGCTCTGGCGCCGGCCAGCTCGTTGATCTGTCGGCGCACCACGCCGTTGGCGGAGAGTTCGGCGGTGAACTGCTCGGGAAAGCCACCGGGCAGGAGCACCGCGTCCGTGCCGTCGGGCAACGCATCGATGAGCGGGTCGAACTCCACCACCTCAGCACCCGCGGCCCGTAGCAGCTCGGCGTGTTCGGCATAGCCGAAGCTGAACGCCTTTCCCGCCGCCTTCGCAACCGTGGGAGCAACGGGGGGAGCAACCACGGCGTGGCCACCCGGTGTCTCCCCCACTGCCCTCGCCGGATCCCACGCTGGGCCGCCGACGCGGCCTGTGGCGGCCGCAACCACCGCAGCCAGGTCGACGTGACGAGCGACCACAACAGTCATCGCCTCGACCGCCGCCCGCGCCCGACGGCCGTACTCGACGGCGGTGACAAGACCTAGATGCCTGGACGGCAGTTCCAATTCAGCCGCGCGCGGAATGGCACCCAACACCGGGATACCGGCCTGCTCGCAAGCCTGTCGCAGAACTTCCTCGTGCCTGGCCGATCCGACTCGATTGAGGATGACGCCGGCGATCCGCGTCGCGGTGTCGAACGTGGAAAAGCCGTGCAACAGGGCGGCGATGCTATGACTCTGGCCGCGCGCGTCGACCACGAGGATCACCGGGGCGCCCAACAGGCCGGCGACGTGCGCGGTGCATCCTGCAGCGGGTGTCGTTGCGGCAGGCCCGATACGCCCGTCGAAGAGTCCCATCACCCCTTCGACCACAGCGATGTCCGCGCCACCGGCGCCATGCGCGTATAGCGGGCCAATAAGCTGCTCCCCCACCAATACCGAGTCGAGGTTACGGCCGGGGCGCCCCGCGGCCAGCGCGTGGTAGCCGGGGTCGATGAAGTCCGGGCCGACCTTGAACGGCGCGACAGCATGACCGGCCTGGCGCAGGGCTCCGATCAAACCCGTTGCAACCGTAGTTTTTCCGCTCCCAGATGCGGGAGCGGCCACCACAACCGCAGGAACAGTCACCACTCGATGCCTTTCTGCCCCTTGCGTCCTTCGTCCATCGGGTGCTTGACCTTGGTCATCTCGGTGACCAGGTCGGCGGCCTCGACCAACCGCAGCGGGGCACGGCGGCCGGTGATCACCACGTGCTGGTGGCCGGGCCGCACCGACAAGACGTCCACCACCTCGTCGACGTCGACCCAGCCCCAGTTCAGCGGATAAGTGAACTCATCCAGCACGTAGAAGTCGTGGCGTTGGCTAGCCAGCCGGCGCGAGATCTCGGCCCAGCCGTCCGCAGCCGATGCGGCGTGATCGGGATCGCTGCCGCCCTTGCGCGTCCAGGACCAACCCGCCCCCATTTTGTGCCATTCGACCCCTCCGCCGACCCCGTGCTGGTCATGCGACTGGCCGAGTTGCCGGAAGGCTTCCTCCTCACCGACTTTCCACTTGGCGCTTTTGACGAACTGAAACACGGCGACATCCAGACCGGCATTCCACGCCCGCAACGCCATACCGAACGCTGCTGTCGACTTTCCTTTGCCGTCACCGGTGTGGACGGCCAGCACAGGTATCTTGCGCCGGGCCCGTGTGGTCAGGCCATCGTCAGGGACTCGGAGCGGACTGCCCTGCGGCATGAGCGCCTACCTCTCTCAGGCCACGCTGCGCACGGCCTGCGCCAGATGATCAGCGTGCAACTGTTCCAGCCGCACGGCCGGGGCGCTCAGCTGGTGGGCCAGCTGGGTGGCCAACCCTAGCCGCACGTAGGACGTCTCGCAGTCGACGACCACTGCGGCGGCACCTTCGGCGACCAGCCGCGCTGCCGCGATTCTGCTGCGGCCCAACGGATCCTGCCCCGCGGTGGCCCGGCCGTCAGTGAGCACCACCACCAGCGGCCGGCGAGCCCGGTCGCGCGTCCTTTCCCGGACGACCAGCTCACGCGCGGCCAGTAGGCCTTCAGCGAGCGGAGTCCTGCCGCCAGTGTCGAAGCGGGCCAGCCGTCGGGCGGCGATGTGCGCCGATGATGTGGGCGGAAGCAACAACCGCGCCTCTTTCTGGCGGAACGTGATCACCGCAACCTTGTCACGCCGCTGGTAGGCGTCGCGCAGCAGCGACAGGGTGGCGCCGCTCACCGCGGCCATGCGATCCCGGGCGGCCATCGAACCAGACGCGTCGACGACGAAGATCACCAGATTGCCCTCGCGCCCCTCGCGGATGGCAAGGCGTACATCGTCGGGCCGCGGCCGCAGCGGCCCGGTCCCGGAGTGCTCGGCGGCGGCCAGCAGGGTGGCGAACAGGTGCAGTCCGCGAGCGCCGGAGCCGGCGTCGCTGTTGTCGGCAGCCGCCACCACACTTCCGGAAGTGTTGCGAGCCCGCGACCTACGTCCCGGCGCACCCTCGCCCACTCCCGGGACGGTCAGCGCGCGCGTGCGGAAGGTCTTTGCCGGTGGCGCGCTGGGTTTCGGCGGCCGCGGCCTGAGGTCTAATTTTGGATTCGGTTGCGATGCATCATTATTGGTGGAATTGCCGACTCCCGGCGGATCGGGATCGGGCTCCGGGTCAGCACCGGCCTGCGCCAGCGCCTGGTCTAATTGTTCGCGGTCGATGCCGGGATCGTCGAATGGGTCGCGGCGGCGCCGATGCGGCAATGCCAATTCGGCCGCCACCCGGATGTCCTGCTCGTCGACGGTGCTCGCACCACGCCAGGCGGCGTGCGCGACAGCGGTCCGCGCCACCACCAGATCGGCCCGCATACCGTCCACATCGAACGCTGCGCACAGCGCCGCGATGCGCCGTAATTCGCTGTCCGGCAACACCACATCGTCCACCAGCGCCCGCGCGCCCGCGATCCGGTGGGCCAGTGCCGCGTCGGCCTCGGCATAGCGCTCCGCGAACGCGTCCGGGTCTGCCTCGTAGGCCATCCGCTGCCGGATGACCTGCACCCGCACGTCGACGTCGCGCGACGCGTGCACGTCGACAGTGAGACCGAACCGGTCCAGCAGTTGCGGACGCAGCTCGCCCTCTTCGGGATTCATCGTGCCGATCAACACGAACCGGGCCTCGTGTGAGTGGGAGATCCCGTCGCGCTCGATGTGTACCTGGCCCATCGCGGCCGCGTCTAGCAGGACGTCGACCAGGTGGTCGTGCAGCAGATTGACCTCGTCGACGTAGAGCACGCCACCGTGTGCGCGGGCCAGCAGCCCTGGCGAAAACGCGTGCTCTCCGTCGCGCAGCACCCGCTGCAGATCCAATGAACCGATCACTCGGTCCTCGGTCGCACCCAGTGGCATCTCAACCAGGCCCGCCCCGCCAGCCCCGTTCGCGGCGGACAGCAGCGCGGCAAGCCCGCGCACGGCAGTTGACTTCGCGGTGCCCTTCTCGCCGCGGATGAGCGCGCCGCCGATCTCCGGACGAACCGCGCACAACAGCAGCGCGAGCCTCAGCTGATCGTGACCAACGATCGCGCTGAACGGGTAGGGCTTCAAGGCGTGTCCGGCAGGCCAGAGCCGCGCCGCAGCATCGGGACGTGCGGAACACCGTCGTCGAGAAAATCGTCCCCCTCGCGGACGAACCCGTGCTGTGCATACATGTCCGCCAGATAGGTCTGTGCGTTGATCCTGCACGGGTAGTGGCCAACCTCGGCCAGTGCCGCACGCAAAAGCCGGGTGGTGTGGCCCTTCCCGCGCGCGCTGCGTTTGGTGCACAGCCGCCCGATTCGGAACACCTTCTGGCCGCCGGCGTGCTCTTCCATCAGCCGCAGCGTGCAGATCACCTCGCCGTCGGACGTCTCCAGCCAGAAGTGCCGGGTTTCGGCGAGCAGGTCGCGCCCGTCCAGCTCCGGATACGGGATGGCCTGTTCGACAACGAACACCTCCACCCTCAGCTTGAGCAGCTCGTAAAGAGTCTCGGCGTTAAGGTCTTTGGCCCAGATACGACGCAACGCTTCACTCATGGGCACTGCTCCTCCTCATCGCTTCGCTCTGCGTCGTCGCCAGTGCGCGTCATGAGACCTCCAGTCCCAGAGCCTTGGCTCCCCATGACCACACGTCGTCGTACAGCGCGGGCTCCTTTGATAATTCGGCTCCCAGGGACGGCACCATCTCTTTGAGTGTGGGCAGCCAGGACTGATATCGGTCGGCAAAACAGCGCTCCAGGACGTCGAGCATGATCGGCACCGCGGTTGATGCGCCCGGAGAGCCGCCGAGCAGTCCCGCGATGCTGCCATCGTCCGAGCCAACCACAGTGGTGCTGAATTCGAGTACTCCGCCTTTGCGTTTGTCTCGACGGATCACCTGGACTCGCTGACCTGCCACCGTGAGCTCCCAATCTGAATCTATTGCGCTGGGCGCGAATTCGCGCAGCGCACGGACCCTGTCGGGGACGGAGAGCCGCAGCTGACCGATCAAGTAGTTGACCAAAGTCATCTCGCATACGCCGACACCGAGCATGGACAACACATTATCTCGCTTGACCGACCGCGGCAGATCGGTGAAGTGGCCGTGTTTCAGGAACTTCGGCGACCAGCCGGCGTAGGGCCCAAAAACCAACCACGACTTGCCGTTGACGAACCGCAGATCCAGATGCAACGCGCCCAGCGGCGGGGCTCCCGGCGCTGGAACGCCGTACACCTTGGCCCGGTGGGCGGCGGTGAGCGTCGGGTTGTCGGCACGCAGGAACCGGCCGGCGATCGGGAAACCAGCGAAGCCCTTGATCTCCTTGATGCCGGACTTCTGCAGCACCGACAGTGCGTCGCCCCCGGCCCCGACAAAGACGAATTTGGAATTCAGCTTGCGTCTTTGGCCGGTACGCCGATTGCAGATCGTCAACGTCCAGCTGCCGTCGGACTGGCGGGACAGGCTTCGGACCTCATGGCCGAACAGCGCGGTTGTGCCGTTGCGTACCCCGTAGCTGATGAGCTGTCTGGACAGCGCACCGAAGTCGACGTCGGTGCCGTGTTGGGCCCAGTTAAGCGCAACCGGTTCGGAGAAGTCACGTTTGGCTGCCATAAACGGCAGTCGGCGGGCGACCTCGTCCGGATCGTCGATCAACTCAGTGCCCGCGAAGAGCGGGTTGCCGGCCAGCGCCTGCTGGCGACGTCGCAGATAGTCGACGCGCTGCGCCCCGTGCACAAAACTCACATGCGGGACGGGGTTGAGGAAACTGCGTACGTCGGTCAAGATGCCGTGCTCTGCCGCGTAAGCCCAGAATTGGCGGGTCACCTGGAATTCCTCGTTGATGCGCACCGCTTTGGTGATGTCGATCGAGCCGTCCGGCATTTCCGGGGTGTAGTTCAACTCGCAGAGCGCAGAATGCCCGGTACCGGCGTTGTTCCAGGGACTGCTGCTTTCGGCGGCGACGGCGTCCATGCGCTCGACCAGGGTGATCGACCAATCCGGCTCGAGTCGTCGCAGCAACGCACCCAGCGTGGCGCTCATGATGCCCGCGCCCACCAGTACTACGTCGGTCCGCACGGCGGTGGCCAGATCTGACACCGGATCGATGTTTCCTTCCTGCGATTAGCTGGTCATCAGGTTATCCCGACTGGTGTGCTGCTGAGGGATGGCCTGGCCACAGCACTGGCTCTGACCACGCTCTAAGCTGGCCCCGTGACTGGCGGGGCGACTGGCTGGGTACCCGATATCCTCCCCGGCTATTGGCAGTGCACGATTCCGCTCGGGTCTGACCCGGACGGAGAGGGCGACATCGTTGCGACCCTGGTACGCCGCGGGGATACCGCCGCCGCAGCACACGCGGTGCTGGCGATCCACGGCTATACCGACTACTTCTTCCACACCGGAGTGGCCGATCACTTCGCCAACCGCGGCTTCGCCTTCTATGCCCTGGACCTGCAGAAGTGTGGCCGCTCGCGGCGCGACGGCCAGACGCCGCACTTCATCACCGACCTTGCCCACTACGACCGTGAGCTCGAGCGCGCCCTCGCGCTCATCGGCGAACAGCACCGGTCGCCGAAGATTCTGGTGTACGGCCATTCGGCCGGCGGGCTGATCGTGTCGCTATGGCTGGACCGGCTGCATCGAAGCGGTGCGACGGCGAGCGCAGGCGTCGGCGGCCTGGTGCTCAACAGCCCCTTCCTGGACCTGCACGGCCCCGCGATTCTGCGTCTGGGCCTGACCTCAGCGACCATCGGCGCGCTATCGCGAGTACGCACCAAAGCGGTGGTTCGGGGAAGCACTACGGGCGGCTACGGGAGCAGCCTGCATCGCGACTACGGCGGGGAGTTCGAGTACAACTTGGAATGGAAACCTTTGGGCGGGTTCCCGATTACCCTCGGCTGGCTGCACGCCGTGCGCCGGGGCCAGACCCGGCTGCACCGCGGCCTGGATGTGGGTGTCCCGAACCTGATCCTCCGTTCGGATCGCAGCGTGCGCGAAAGCGCCGACCCGACGGCCATGCAATGCGGCGACGCGGTGCTCGACGTCACCCAGATCGCCCGGTGGGCCGGTTGTATCGGCGACCGCTCCACCATCATTCCGGTCGCGGACGCTAAACACGATGTGTTCTTGTCGATGCCGCAGCCGCGCCAGACGGCTTATCGGGAACTCGACCTGTGGCTGGACGCGTACCTGAACACCACGGACAACACTGGCGCCTCGGCATCGTCGGGAAAGGGATAAGGGCCCTAAAGATGGAGACCTATGACCTCGCGATCATCGGAACCGGTTCGGGCAACACCATTCTCGACCATCGCCACGCGGGCAAGCGAGTGGCGCTATGCGAACAGGGTACTTTCGGTGGTACCTGCCTGAATGTCGGCTGCATCCCCACCAAGATGTTCGTCTACGCCGCCGAGGTCGCCAAGACCATTCGCGGCGCCGCGCAATATGGCGTCGACGCGCACATCGATCAGGTGCGCTGGGACGACATCGTCTCGCGCGTCTTCGGGCGGATCGATCCCATCGCATACAGTGGCGAGGACTATCGGCGCTCCGCGCGCAATATCGATGTTTATGGCCAGCGCACCCGGTTCGGGCCGGTGCAAGCCGACGGGCGCTACCTGTTGCGCACCGACGACCGGCCAGGAATTCATCACCGATCAGGTGGTGATCGCGGCTGGCGCGCGACCGATGATTCCACCGGCCATCTTGGCGTCCGGCGTCAACTACCACACCAGCGACACCGTTATGCGCATCGCCGAGTTGCCCGAACACCTGGTGATCGTCGGAAGCGGCTTCGTTGCAGCGGAATTCGCGCACATATTCTCCGCGCTCGGCGTGCGGGTCACGATAGTCATCCGCGGTAGCACCTTGCTGCGACGTTGCGACGACAGCATCTGCAAAAGGTTCACCCGCATCGCGTCGAGCAAATGGGAGCTACGTACGCACAGCAACGTCGTGGGCGGCACCAACCACGGATCGAGCGTGGCGCTGGAACTCGACGACGGTCGCACCTTGAACGCCGACCTGCTGTTAGTGGCAACCGGCCGGGTGCCTAACGGCGATCTGCTGGACGCGGAGCAGGCCGGTGTCGACGTCAAGGATGGGCGGGTGATGGTTGACGAGTACCAACGGACCACCGCACGTGGGATTTTCGCGCTCGGCGATGTCTCGTCGCCGTATCAGCTCAAGCATGTCGCCAACCACGAGGCGCGCGTCGTGCAGCACAATCTGGACTGCGACTGGGACGACACCGAGTCAATGACCGTCACCGATCACCGCTATGTACCGTCGGCGGTGTTCACCGATCCTCAGATCGCCAGTGTCGGTTTGACCCAAAATCAAGCGGTTGCACAAGGATTCGACATTTGTGTCAAAATACAGGACTATGGCGGCGTCGCATACGGCTGGGCGATGGAGGACAGCACCGGGATCGCCAAGCTCATTGCCGAGCGCGGCACCGGACGCCTGCTTGGCGCGCACATCATGGGCTACCAGGCATCGTCGATCATCCAGCCGTTGATCCAGGCGATGAGCTTCGGGCTGGCCGCGCCGGAAATGGCGCGCGGCCAGTACTGGATTCATCCGGCACTGCCGGAAGTGATAGAAAACGCGCTGTTAGGCCTGCACTGACGTGAACGGCCTGGCCCGCGAATCCCGGGAATCCTTGCCCTGGCATCGCGGACATAGGCCGTGCAGCGTCAGACCGGCCCGCTCCGACAACGCGAAGGAACTGCCCGCGATCGCGTGCGCCAGCGCCGAACTCAACTGGCCCGCGGGGACCTCGATAATCGAGCTGCATTGGGTGCATACCGCGTGGTGGTGTGGGGCGGTCGCCAACCCGTAGGTCGTGACCCCGTCATCGAGGGTCAACGCGTGCAGCACCCCCTGGTCGACCAGAGTCGTCACGGTGCGGTAAATGGTCGCTAGGTCGGGCGGCTGCGCGCCGGCTGGTAAGGACGCGCGCAGCCGCTGGTGGATCTCGGCTACCGGCAGGTGCCCATTGACCGGCTCAAGCATCGCCAGCACCTGGATCCGCGACGCCGTCCGGCGCAGCCCGCGGGCCCGCAGGAACACACCGATGCGCTCGGTGACAGCCGGGTCCAGGGCCAACGGCTTTGACGTCACCGTTTCAGTGTCCCGCCAGACAGCCGGGATTACCAGTACTCACCAAATTATTGTTGCAAGTCAGTTGCATCAAGCCGATGGACGAACCTACAGTCGTGGCTGTTGCGTTCTGCCCAATCTTGGAAGGACCGACATGGCCAGAACTGCGGTCGCCTCGCGGTCAGCTCGGTGGTCGACGCTGCGCGGCGCCCTGTCCCGGGCGGAGTGGGGGCGGCTGGGGTTGATGCTGGCGGTCATCGTCGGGCTGCATCTGGTTGGCTGGATCACCCTGGCGTTCATTGTGGATCCGGCGCGGCTCAGCCTGGGTGGTAAGGAATTTGGCATCGGTGTCGGGCTGACGGCCTACACCCTGGGCCTGCGGCACGCGTTCGACGCCGACCACATCGCCGCTATCGACAACACCACCCGCAAGCTGATGGGCGACGGGCAGCGCCCCCTTGCGGTCGGATTCTTTTTCTCGCTGGGCCACTCCACCGTGGTATTCGGGCTGGCGGTGTTGCTGGCGACCGGGGTCAAGGCCATCACCGGACCAGTGCAAGACGATTCCTCGATGCTCCATCACTACACCGGCCTGATCGGCACCAGCGTCTCCGGCGTGTTCTTGTATCTGATCGCCATCCTCAATGTCGTCGTTCTGGTCGGCATCCTGCGACTGTTCGCGCGGTTGCGCCGCGGCGATTACGACCACGAAAAGGACGGGCCCGAACTCGAACAGCAATTGGAAAACCGCGGACTGCTCAACCGCTTCCTCGGCCGCTTCACCAAATCGATCACCAAGTCCCGGCACATGTACCCGGTCGGGTTGCTGTTCGGGCTGGGTTTTGACACCGCCACCGAGATCGCGCTGCTAGTACTCGCGGGTACCAGCGCCGCGGCCGGGTTGCCCTGGTACGCCATCCTGTGCCTGCCCGTGCTGTTCACCGCCGGCATGTGCCTGCTGGACACGATCGACGGGTCGTTCATGAACTTCGCCTACGGCTGGGCGTTTTCCAACCCGGTGCGAAAGATGTACTACAACATCACCATCACCGGACTGTCCGTTGCCGTCGCCTTACTCATCGGCACCGTCGAACTGTTGGGCCTGTTCGCCGGCCAACTGGGGTGGCGGGGCCCGTTGTGGGACTGGCTTGGCGGCCTGGACCTCAACACTGTCGGGTTCGTCGTCGTCGGGATCTTCGTCGTCACCTGGGCGGTCGCTCTGCTGGTCTGGCGCTACGGCCGCATCGAAGAGAAATGGACCCCCGGGGGCTGAACGACTGGGCTAATTGCGCCCGAGTTTCGGAGATAATTGCGCATCGGGTGTACAAACGTGTTCATGGGCTTAGCCCTGAGTCCCAGCAAGGCTGGGAGCGGACACCGGTGACCGTCGATGCATGAGCTGTCGCTCTGCGAGGCGATCGCCGGCATGGTCAAAACACATGCCGACGGCCGCCACGTCGACGTCGTGCGCGTCCGGATCGGCGCACTCCGCCAAGTCGTTCCTGAATCGTTGTCGTTCTGCTGGACACTCCTCCGGGACTCCGAGAACATGCCGGACGCCGAGCTGGAACTCGAGTGCGTCGCCGCCGAGGTGAAGTGCCGCGCGTGCGGCCGGCAGTCGGAGATCACGTCAGCCTGGTCGATCTGGTGCCCGCAATGCGACAGTTGCGAGGTCGAGGTGCTGCGCGGCAACGAATTCCTGGTGACTTCGCTCGACGTCTCGTGAAAAGGTGTTCACTATGGGTAGATTTCACCGGCACGATGACGGAACAGTGCACACCCACGAGCACGATCACCAACCCCACGACCACGGCGATCACAGCGGCTATCAGACCGGCACGCAGCGTATCGACGTCTTGGAGGAGATCTTTGCCGAGAACGATACCCGCGCGAATTTCAACCGAGCCGCCTTCGAGAGCAACGGGATCCGCGCACTCAATCTGATGAGCTCCCCCGGCTCAGGAAAGACGACCGTGCTGCAGGCTACGCTCGACGAGCTCGCGGTCGAGTTTGCGATCGGGGTAATCGAAGGCGATATCGCCACGGATTTGGATGCGGCCAAGCTCAGCGGTCGTGGCGCCCAGGTCTCACTGCTCAACACCAGTAATGGCTTTGGCGGCGAATGCCATCTCGACGCGCCCATGGTCAACCGCGCTCTTCCGGGCCTTGACCTTCCCCGACTGGATCTGGTGATCATCGAAAACGTCGGTAACCTGGTCTGCCCGGCAGAGTTCGACGTCGGCGAGCACGCCAAGGCCATGGTCTACTCCGTCACCGAAGGCGAAGACAAGCCGCTGAAGTATCCGGTGATGTTCCGATCGGTAGATGTGGTGCTACTCAACAAGATTGACTTGGTTCCTCACCTGGACGTCGATGTCGATGCGTATATCGCCCATGTTCGCGAAGTGAACGCCACCGCGGCGATCCTGCCCGTCAGCGCACGAACCGGAGCCGGCATGGGCGCCTGGTTCGGCTGGCTACGACGGTTCGCGCGAGGCCTCGACGACTGAATACCACTGGATGCAAACGATTTGCATGACAATTTCTGCGAATGACTTGCATCAGGCCATAGTAATTAGTCGTACTCGTCGCTTTGCCATGCCAGCGCAGCCGCACCAAAACACGTTGCTGTGTAACGAAACCGGCAAAATACAAAGGGCTATGGAACACCTGTTCAATTGCCCGCGCAATGGCGAAACGTTGACAACGCTTGAGGGCGGGAGTAGACCCAGAAACAGCGCCGCGCAAGCGGGCCGACGGTCGACTCCGGCGGCGTAGGGGCCTCAAGCCCGGCCCCGGAAAGCTGCAGCATGCTATCGGAAGCAGCAGTCAAGGCAGAAGAAACGCTGATCCATGTTCTGTGGATCAACGCGGGCCTGAGTTGTGACGGTGATTCGGTGGCGTTGACTGCCGCCACCCAGCCCAGTGTCGAGGAAATCGCACTCGGCGCGCTTCCCGGCCTTCCCAAAGTTGCCGTCCACTGGCCGCTGATCGACTTCGAATGCGGCCCCGCGGGAGGAGCGGACGATTTCCTCGCGTGGTTCTTCAAAGCTGATCGCGGCGAACTGGAACCCTTCGTGCTCGTCGTCGAAGGATCCATCCCGAACGAGAAGATCAAAGAAGAGGGCTATTGGTGCGGGTTCGGCAACGATCCGGCGACCGGCCAGCCGATAACCACCAGCGAGTGGCTCGACCGGCTGGCGCCCAAGGCCACCGCAATCGTCGCAGTGGGAACCTGCGCCGCTTATGGCGGAATCCACGCTATGGCGGGTAATCCCACCGGCGCGATGGGTGTGCCCGACTACCTCGGCTGGGAATGGAAAAGCAAAGCCGGCATCCCGATCGTCTGCGTTCCCGGCTGCCCGATCCATCCAGACAACCTCTCGGAGACGCTGACTTACCTGCTCTACATGGCAACGGGTCAGGCACCGATGATCCCGCTCGACGACGAGCTGCGGCCCAAGTGGCTGTTCGGCAACACCGTGCACGAAGGCTGTGACCGAGCCGGCTACTACGAGCAGGGTGATTTCGCCACCGAGTACGGCTCGCCGAAATGCATTGTCAAACTTGGCTGCTGGGGCCCAGTCGTGAAATGCAACGTGCCCAAACGCGGGTGGATCAACGGCATCGGCGGCTGCCCGAATGTCGGCGGCATCTGCATCGGGTGCACGATGCCCGGCTTCCCGGACAAGTTCATGCCATTCATGGACGAGCCGCCAGGTGGAAAGCTATCCAGCACGGCATCGGGTCTTTACGGGTCCGTGATCCGCAACCTGAGGGGTATCACGGCCCGCACACTCGACAAGGAACCGCGCTGGCGCCACACGGGCACCCAACTCACCACCGGAGCCCGCCGCACCTGGTAGGTCGGTCCAAATCTAACTTCACAGAGCCCTCGGGCGGAGAGCAGTAATCGCGATGACAACCATCATTCCCGAGCCGTCGACATCCAAGCGGGAACCCGGCCAGCTCGTCGAAATGGCGTGGGATCCGATCACCAGGATCGTCGGCAGCCTCGGCATCTACACCAAAATCGATTTTGAGAACAAAGAAGTCGTCGAGTGCCACAGCACGTCGTCGATCTTCCGCGGCTACTCGATCTTCATGAAGGGCAAGGATCCACGCGACGCCCACTTCATCACCAGCCGCATCTGCGGCATCTGCGGCGACAACCACGCCACCTGTTCCTGCTACGCACAGAACATGGCATACGGGGTCAAGCCACCACACCTGGGCGAATGGATCGTCAACCTGGGCGAGGCCGCGGAATACATGTTCGACCACAACATCTTCCAGGAGAACCTGGTTGGTGTTGACTTCTGCGAGAAGATGGTCGCCGAGACCAACCCCGGGGTGCTGGCAAAAGCGGAAAACACCGGCGCGCCGCACGCCGATGCCCACGGCTACAAGACCATCGCCGACATCATGCGCTCGCTCAATCCGTTCAGCGGCGAGTTCTACCGCGAGGCGCTGCAGGTCAGTCGCTGGACGCGAGAGATGTTCTGCCTCATGGAGGGTCGCCATGTGCACCCGTCCACGCTGTACCCCGGTGGAGTCGGCACCGTCGCGACCATCCAACTGATGACCGACTACATGACACGGCTGATGCGATACGTCGAGTTCATGAAGAAAGTCGTGCCCATGCACGACGACCTGTTCGACTTCTTCTACGACGCGCTGCCCGGTTACGAGAAGGTCGGCCTGCGCCGCACGCTGCTCGGCTGCTGGGGCTCCTTCCAGGATCCCGACGTGTGCAACTTCGCGTACAAGGACATGGAGCGTTGGGGTAACGCGATGTTCGTCACCCCGGGCGTCGTGGTCGACGGCAAACTAGTCACCCACTCGCTGGTCGATATCAACCTGGGCATCCGAATCCTTTTGGGGAGCTCGTACTACGACGACTGGACCGACCAGGAGATGTTTGTCAAGACCGATCCGCTGGGTAACCCGGTGGACCGGCGCCACCCGTGGAACCAGCACACCAACCCGCATCCGCAGAAGCGGGAACTGGACGGCGGCAAGTACAGCTGGGTGATGTCGCCGCGCTGGTTCGACGGCAAAGACCACTTGGCGCTGGACACCGGCGGCGGGCCGCTGGCGCGGCTGTGGTCGACCGCACTGGCCGGCCTGGTCGACATCGGCTACGTCAAGGCAACCGGTAGCAGTGTCAAGATCAACCTCCCCAAGACCATCCTGAAGGGTCCGGTCGAATTCGAATGGAAGATCCCCAAGTACGGCAGCAACACCATCGAACGTGACCGGGCCAGGACCTACTTCCAGGCCTACGCGGCGGCGTGCGCGCTGCACTTCGCCGAGAAGGCGTTGGAGGAAATTCGCGCTGGGCGCACCAAGACATGGGAGAAGTTCAACGTGCCGGACGAGGCCATCGGCTGCGGCTTCACTGAGGCGGTCCGCGGTGTGCTCAGCCACCACCTGGTGATCCGAGACGGCAAGATCGCCAACTACCACCCCTACCCGCCCACACCGTGGAATGCCAACCCCCGCGACAGCTTTGGCACGCCTGGCCCCTACGAGGATGCGGTGCAAGGCCAACCCATCTTCGAGGAGAACAGCCGCGAGAATTTCAAGGGCATCGACATCATGCGCACGGTACGCAGCTTCGATCCGTGCCTCCCCTGTGGTGTGCATATGTATCTGGGGAACGGCAAGACCCTGGACAGATTGCACACGCCAACACAGTCACCTGCCGGGGATTGACACATGGCGGATCGCCCGGAACCCGGAGAAGCCTCCGAAAGAGACGCGCAGTGGCGCACAGCGGGCGATCGGATCCAGACACTTCTGGATTCCTGCGCCGCGGGTGGGACTGCGGCGTACGAACGCGCCCAACAACTGGTCCGCGAGGTGGTCGCGCTCTACGGGGCCGGACTGGAACGGATCGTCCACACGGCTCAGCTTTCTGGCCAAGACCTCGGGCTTGTTGAGCGGCTGGCCACCGACGACCTGGTGGCCAGCCTGCTCCTGGTGCACGGCCTGCATCCGCACGACGTGCACCGGCGGGTGTCCGACGCGCTGGACCGAGTCCGGCCGTACCTCGGCTCCCACGGCGGCGACGTGCATCTGGTCGACATCGCCCCCGGACCGGAAGGGGACACCGTCAGGCTCCGATTCGCAGGCAGCTGCAAGAGTTGTCCGTCGTCGGCGGTGACGCTGGAATTGGCCGTCGAAGATGCGATCCGCGCGGCCGCACCGGAGATCTCGTCCATCGAATTGGTGACCGCCGAACCCAAAGCGGCCGCGGTGATTCCAGCCGAATCACTGCTGGCCAAGATCAGGACGGCGGCCATTTCAAAGGTCAATTCCAACCGCCCCGCAAGCTGGCATCAGGTGCCCGATCTGAGGGACTTGTCCCCCGGCGAAGTCGGCGGCTTCTTCGTCGCGGGCCTCTCCGTGCTGGCATGCCGAGTCGACGACGAGTTATACGCCTACCGCGACAACTGCCCCGTGTGCGAGAGATCGCTGGCCGGCGCGGCCCTGCACCGCGCCATGGGCGCTGCAAAACCGGTGCTGCGTTGTCCCGAGTGCCATGCCCATTTCGACGTTGTACATGCCGGGGCCTGCATCGACGACGATGCCGACTGCCACCTTGATCCTATCCCGCTGCTGATCCGCGACGGGGTGTTGTCCATCGCGGTGCCGGCCGAAGCGATGGCAGCTCCCGCATGACCAGTCCCTACGAAGTGCTGGCGCGCATCACGAGCAACCGGGGGGCGCCCGAGCCGGCCGGCGAACGGTGCGAGATGTGCTCCGAGCTGATCGCCGACGAACATCAGCACGTGGTGAACGTGGCCGGCCGACAGCTGATGTGTGTTTGCCGCGCCTGCTATCTGCTGTTCACCGATTGCAACGCCACGCTGCGCTATCGGGCGGTGCCCGATCGGTATCTGGCGTTTCCGGATTTCGCGCTGGACCGCCGCGCGTGGGCGGCACTGCAGATCCCGGTAGGCGTGGCCTTCTTCTTCACCAATTCCGAACTCGGACGCACAGTCGCTTTCTATCCCGGGCCGGCCGGCGCCACCGAATCCGAGCTGGACCTGGACGCCTGGAACGGGCTTAGCGGCGCGGACGCGAGGGTGGGCATCCTTACCGACGACGTAGAGGCGCTGCTGGTCCGGGTGCCCGAAAACGAGGAGGCCGAAGAGGGCGAATCCACACAGCCACAAACGTATCTGGTTCCCATCGACGCCTGCTACGAGTTCGTCGGACGATTGCGCATGCTGTGGCGGGGTTTCGACGGCGGTCAGCAAGCACGACAGTACATTGACAGCTTCTTTGCGCAAGTCGCGAACCGCGCGCGGGAGACACGAGTATGACCGAAAACCAGATGATGACCGACCAGTCGATGGACGTGACCTTCGCCGTTCTCGATGTGGCGCCCGAGCCCTACGCTGTCACCCCAGCCCTCACCGCCCGCGTCGGCGTGGCCGCCACGGGTGATGACGCGGTGCACGCAATCGCACTGCGCTGCCAGGTCCGCATCGAGCCGCTGCGCCGTTCCTACTCCGACGACGAGGCGGCCGGCCTAACCGACTTATTCGGCCCTCGCCACCGCTGGGCGACCACCCAACGCACCTTCCTGTGGCAGCACTGCACCGCGATGGTGCCGGGCTTCGCCGGCAACGCGACGGTGGCACTGCCGCTGGATTGCACCTACGACTTCGAAGTCACTGCCGCCAAGTACCTGCATGCGCTGCACGATGGCACGTTGCCCCTCCAATTCCTTTTCAGCGGGACAATTTTCGTCAAATCCGAACGCGGGTTCTCGGTTCAGCAGGTGTCCTGGGATTGCGAGGACCGTTACGACATGCCGGTCTCGGTCTGGCGGGAGCTGATCGCCCAGCACTATCCGAATTCCGGCTGGGTGCGGCTCAGCCACGAAACCGTCGCAGCGCTGGCCGCCTACAAGTCGGCGCGCGGACTACTCGACCTCGACCACGCCATTACCTCGTTATTGACCGCCGATCAGGAGGCGGTGCGATGACATCAAGCTGGGAGCGGGCCCGCGCCGTCGCCGACGCAGTGCTCTACGAGGGCTACCTGCTCTACCCATACCGTGGGACGTCAAGCAAGAATCAATCGCGTTGGCAGTTTGGCGTTTTAGGTCCGCCTGGTGCAGCCGCAGCCGGCCTGGGCGAAGACGACAGCATCGCGGCGCAGTTCCTGGTCAACGACGCACGGGCGATCACCCTGGTGGTGCGCTTCCTGCAGCTGCAGCACCGTCGGGCTGAGCGCGAACTCCCCGACGGTGGATTCCAACAGGTTGCCGAACTGACCACCTCGTCCGGGTCCTGGCTGACCTGGGACGAGGCCTTCGAATGCGAAATGCCTTTCGGCCCGCTAGCACTCGACGACGCGGCCGAGCAATGGACACTGCCGGTGACGGCACCCGCGATGACCGACATTGAACTCCACGACGGCGGTCGACTGGTCCGCGAACGGCTGGCGGTGCATGGGATGCTCACCGTCGCGGCCGAACCGGCCGGTGAACTGCGACGGATCTCGATCCGGGTCGTCAACGTCGGCACCGCTGCGGAAAGCAAGGCCGACACGAAAGATGCCGTGATCGCACGGTCCATGATCGGCACCCACGTCATCGCCGAAGTTGTCGGAGGTCAGTTCGTCTCGCTGCTCGAGCCCCCGCCCGCCGCGGCAGATGCGGTGTCCCGGTGTCAGCAGCACCGCTGCTTCCCGGTGCTGGCGGGCCCACCCGGAACCCGAGACGTGCTGCTGGTCTCGCCGATCATTCTTTACGACCACCCCGAGGTTGCCGAACAGAGCGACACCGCCCTGTTCGACTGCACCGAGATCGACGAGATCTTGACGCTGCGCGTGATGACCATGACCGACGACGAGAAGGCCCAAGCCCGCGCAACCGATCCACGGGCCGCGCAGATCATCGACCAGTGTGACGCCATGTCACCCGAGGCCATGGCCCGTCTGCACGGTGTACTGCGGGATCCGCACTCGCCCACCATCGCCGCGGGCCTGGTCCCGGAGATTCCCGAGGGTGTCGACTGGTGGGATCCACTGGCCGACAACGCAGTTCACCCCGAACTCGATGCGGTGCTAGTGCACGGGATCCGGATCGCGCGGGGCAGCCAGGTCCGTTTGCGGCCACGGCGCAACGCCGACGCGCAGGACATCTTCGTCGCCGGCAAGACCGCCCGCGTCACATCGGTGCATGAGGACGTTGAGGGCAACACGCACGTTGGTGTGGTGGTCGATGACGACCCCGCCGCCGACCTGCACGACTGGTACGGCCGCTATCTGTACTTCTCCCCCGACGAAATCGAGCCCTTGGAAGCTGCAGAGCCCACAACAAATCAAGAAAGGGATTCGACATGGATATCTTAGGTTGGGTCTTCACCGGCATCATCGCAATGGTCGTCGCGGTAGCAGTGGTTCTGGGAGTGACATCGCTGCCGGATGCCCGCCGATACCTCAAGCTACGGCGCATGTAGCCGAGTCGAGCAGCCCCGATGAGCGCACGCATTCTGGTGGCCGGGATCGGCAACATCTTCCTGGGAGACGACGGTTTCGGATCTGAAGTAGTCCGGCACGCCGCGATCCCGCCTGACGATCCGAGTGTCCGCGTCACCGATTACGGCATCAGGGGTATGCACCTGGCCTACGACCTGCTCGAGGGGTGGGGCACGTTGGTGCTCGTCGACGCGGTACCCAGCCGCGGCAGCCCGGGCACGTTGCACGTCTTCCAGGCTGAGCATGAGTCCACCTCCAGCACAACCGGCCTGGATGCTCACAGCATGGATCCGGCAGCGGTGTTCGCCAGCCTGCGGGCACTGGGCGGGACTCCGCCCTACACCGTCATCCTCGGATGCGAGGCGGGAAGCGTCGAGGACGGAATCGGCCTCACCGAACCGGTCGCCAACGCCGTTCCCCGCGCCGTGCGTGCGGTCGAGGAGATCGTCGCGGCATTACGGAGCCCGGTGTCTGCCTCTCCTTCGCCCGCGCCGCTGCAAGCGGAGGGCTGACCATGTGTCTCGGGATACCGGGTCAAGTGATCCGGATGTTGGACGGTTACGAAGGACAACTCGCCCTGGTGGACGTCACTGGCGAGCCGCGCAAAGTCAACATCGGCATGTTGCCGGAGGAGACATTCGCGCCCGGTGACTGGGTGATCATCCATATGGGCTTCGCCGTCGAGAAGACGGACAGTGCCGGAGCCGAAGAGGCGATGGCCGGTCTGGAGCTGATGGGCAGGGGCCGCGTGGATCAGGCGATCAGTCCGGAGATCGGTTGAGATGGCCGATACCCCCCTGATGCTGCGGTCGGACCCCGCCCATACCGTTGTCCGGCAGCACTTCACCGTGACCGGTGTTGTCCAAGGGGTCGGCTTTCGTCCGTTCGTCCACCGCATCGCCAGCGAGCTCGGCCTGACCGGGTTCGTCGGCAACGATTCGAGCGCAGTATTTCTCGAGGTGCAGGGAGAACGCGCGCGGGTGGACGAATTCGGCCGTCGGCTCTGCATCGAGGCCCCACCGCTGGCGCGGATAAACGCCGTCTCCGTGCATGACCTTCCAGCCGACACCACACATGCACGCAAGTTCCGGATCGTGGCGAGCGAGACGAGTACCGGTGCTGACGCGCCCAAGACGCCAATTCCGCCCGACATCGCCGTGTGCGACGACTGTGTCGCCGAGCTCTACGATCCGCACGACCGCCGTTACCGGCATCCGTTTGTGACCTGTACCAACTGCGGACCGCGGTTCACCATCATCCGCAAGTTACCGTACGACCGTCCCGCCACGACCATGTCGGCATTCGCCATGTGTGCGCGGTGCGCTGCCGAATACCACGATCCCGCGGATCGCCGGTTCCACGCACAACCAATCGCGTGCCCGGATTGCGGTCCGTCGCTGCGGTTTTGGTCGCAAGGCGCTCGCGTGACCGGATCAGACGCCGCACTGCTGGCAACCCAACGGGCGCTGGCGGCGTCCGCGGTGGTCGCCGTCAAGGGCATCGGCGGCTACCACCTTGCGTGTGTCGCCGACGACGAGACGGCAGTCCAAGCGCTACGGGCACGAAAGGCGCGGGGCACCAAGCCCTTCGCCGTGCTGGTCCGAGACCTTGACGTGGCACGCCGATACACCCACATCGATGAGGCAGAGGCCACTGTGCTCTCGAGTCCCGCACGGCCGATCGTGTTGCTGCGGCGGCGCACCGATGCGCCGGTTGCCGACGCCGTTGCACCCGGCAGTCCGCTGCTCGGTTTGATGCTGCCGTACTCCCCCATCCATCACCTGCTCCTGGCGCCCGTTCCCGGCGACAACGCACAGGTCCCCGACGCCCTCGTGCTGACCAGCGCCAACCGCTCCGACCAACCCATCTGTTTTACCGACGACGATGCCGCTAGCCGACTTTCGACTCTCTGCGATGCTGTTCTCGATCACGATCGCCCAATCCATGTGCCGTGTGACGACTCGGTGGTGCGCGTCGTCACAGATCAGGAGGGGAGCCGGGAACTGCCGATCCGCCGGTCCCGCGGCTATGCGCCGTTACCCATCGACCTCGGGCGGCTCGGGCGAGACGGCCCAGCCGTGCTGGCCGTAGGCGGGGAACTGAAGAACACGTTCTGTCTCACCGACGGCGCACGCGCCTACGTGTCCGGGCATATCGGCGACATGGCCACCTGGGAGACCCTGCGGGCTTTCGAGCTTGCGGTGGATCAGCTCAGCGAAATACGTGGCAAACCAATGCGATTGGCTGCCGATTTGCATCCTGGATATCACACCCGTAGCTGGGCCGAGCGCCGGGTGGGCGATCGGCCGCTGGATCTCGTCCAGCACCACCATGCGCACGTGGTGTCGCTGCTGGCCGAGCACGGACGCATCGGCGAACCGATCATCGGGGTCTCCTTCGACGGCACCGGCTACGGCTGTGATCACACGATATGGGGCGGCGAGATTCTGCGGCTCGGGGCCGACAGCCACCGTTTCGTCCGGGTCGGCCACCTGATGCCGGTACCACTGCCGGGCGGTGACGCCGCCGTGCGCAACCCGTGGCGAATGGCGCTATCGCAGTTGTGGATGGCCGGCATCGCCTGGACTCCCGATCTGGCTCCGGTCGCCGCGGCGACACCGGACGAGTTGCGGCTCACCCGGTCACAATTGGAGAGCGGGACGGGATGCGTGCCATGTTCGAGCATGGGTCGGCTATTCGACGCGGTCGCTTCGCTGCTGGGCGTTCGGCACCGGATCGACTACGAGGGTCAGGCCGCCATCGAACTCGAAGCACTCGCTGAATCGGCCGGTGATCGGCCCGGGCCGCCGCTGCAACTCACGGTACGCGCCGATGGCGTGATCAATCCCGCCAGCACGGTGCAAATGGTGGTGTCAGCCCTGAATGCCGGCACGCAACCGGCGCTGCTGGCGGCAGAGTTCCACCGGGCTGTCGCGGTGGCCGTCGCCAAAGTGGCCGCTCAGGTGGCCGGTCCGGTGCGGCTGGTGGGACTTACCGGCGGAGTTTTCCAGAACGTCCTGCTGTTGCGCGCGTGTCGTATGCGGCTGCGGCTGGCGGGATTTGAAGTGCTGACCCATCACACGGTTCCGCCCAATGACGGCGGCCTGGCGCTGGGCCAAGCCGCAATCTCGATGCTGACCGCGCGAGAGGAAGCGCAGACGTGACGTCCGTCTTTGGCGTCGCTGGTCCGCCCGCCCTGGATCGCGGGGTTGGTGCCGAGCTGGCCTCTGACTTGGCCGCGACGGCCCTGACGCTGGCCAAGCGGTTCGCGGCGGGTGCGACGATGTGGTCCATCGCTCCGTCGTGGGAACCGCATGCGCTGCATATCGCGGTCGAGTTCGTGCACCCGGTGATTGTGGGGAAGCGGGCATTGCCGGCGGTGGCGCTTACCGGGCCCGAGCTGGTTGGTCTGGTGCGGGTGTCGGTGCGCCCGGGCGACATCGTGATCGCGGTTTCCGGGGCGGGCGAACCCGACGTGCGCTCGGTGATGCGTCGAGGCCCGGCGTGGGGCGTCACCACGATTTGGATCGGCAGCGGCGAACGACCGAAGGACGGTGTGGCCGACCACGTGCTGTGGCTCGACGATCCCGACCCCAGTGTGCCCGCAACGGGCGGGTTCGTCCTCTTCTACCACCTGTTGTGGGAGCTGACGCACGTGTGTTTTGAGCACTCCGGGTTACTCAAGCCGGAATGTACCGAAACAGTGTGTGTCACGTGCAGTGACGAGGGGCGCATGGGTGAGGTGATGGAGGCCTCCACCGACGGACTGGCCGCGGTGCGCACCGCGCGCGGTATCGAGAGCGTGGTGACGACGCTCGTCGACCCGGTCGCCTCGGGCGAGCTGGTTCTGGTGCACGCCGGCACCGCGATCAGCCGCGTCGACGACGAAGATGCCGGCAAGGCCGGGATCGAGGAGTGGCGCAAATGAGCAATGTGGACGAGGAGGAGGACGTCTAGTGGAGCAGGACGAACCCACCAACTTCCTTTATCCGTTCCTTGAGTCCCAGGACCCCCAGGAAGAAGCCGCCAAATCGCTGCTCGCCGACCTGGCCGCATCGGCACAGGCGAAAGCGGCCGAGAGCCTCGCGCTGCGGCGCACCTCCCTGGAAGCCAACGCCGAGCCACTGGACCGGGCCGCGGGCGAGATGACGCGCCGGTTCGCCGCCGGCGGACGGATGTTCACCTTCGGAAACGGCGGCAGCAGCACCGATTCCACGACTTTGGCGAAGCTGTTCGCCCGTCCACCGATCGGAAAATCCCTGCCGGCCTGGTCGTTGACGGCCGACCAGGCGATCATCACCGCACTGGGCAACGATGTCGGCTTTGAGCTGGTGTTCGCGCGCCAGTTGATCGCCCGCGCGAAGGCCGGCGACATCGCGGTCGCCATGTCGACCAGTGGCAATTCACCGAACCTGCTCGCAGCGCTGGCCGAGGCCCGACACCGCGGCCTCTACACGATCGGCTTCGCGGGATACGACGGCGGCGCGTTCGCGAACAATCCAGATGTGGACGCGTGCTTTGTGGTTCGTTCGCAAAGTGTGCACCGGATTCAGGAGTCGCAAGCGCTGCTGGGCTATCAGCTGTGGCTGGCAACCCACGAACGTTGCCGCGATCAAGGTTTGGGGGCGGCGTGAGCAAGTCAGCAGGCGAATACGTGTCGTCTGGGCCGCGATTCGCCGAGGGCGAGGTGATCGAGCGGATCGAATCGTTCCGCAGGCGCCGCCCCCGGTTGCTCGACGACCACGTGACCCTGGCCCATGGAGCGGGCGGCAAGGCCTCGGCGGCGCTGGTGGACGCGGTATTCATGGAGGCGTTTCGCAACCCGGCGCTGGAATCCCTCGGCGACGGCGCCATTCTCACGTTGCCAAGCGGGGAGCGTATCGCGATGTCCACCGATTCATTTGTGGTGCAGCCGAGGCGTTTTCCCGGTGGCTCCATCGGTCAACTCGCCGTCCACGGCACTTGCAACGACGTGGCGATGGCTGGCGCTGTGCCATCGTGGATTTCGGCGGCGTTCGTGCTCGAAGAGGGATTCCCGATCGCGGAATTGAAGGAGATCGTCGCCGACATGGCGACCGCGGCAGCCACCGCGGGCGTGCAGATCGTCACCGGTGACACCAAGGTGGTGTCCAAGGGCGCCGCCGACGGTGTCTTCATCACCACGACCGGGATCGGCGTCATTCCCGCCGAGCGGCGCCTGTCGCCGGGGTCGGTACGCGCCGGCGACAAGGTGCTGCTGTCGGGGTCCATGGGCGACCACGGCATGGCGGTGATGCTTGCCCGGGGTGATCTGGCCATCGAGGCCGATATCGGTTCCGACACCGCCTCGGTCAGCCCGCTGGTGGAGCTGCTGATCGCGGCCGCGCCGTCCACAAGGTGGCTGCGTGACGCGACCCGGGGCGGTGTGGGCACCGTCTGCAATGAACTCGCTCAGGCCTGCGGGCTGGGAGTGGTTCTCGACGAGGAGCGACTGCCCGTGCATCCGATGGTGAATGGCGCCTGCGAGTTGCTCGGCATCGATCCCCTCTATGTAGCCAACGAGGGCAAGTTCGTCGCCGTCGTCGCGCCAGATGAAGCCGGGGCCGGGCTGGCCGCACTGCGATCGCATCCTTTGGGCGCCGAGGCGGCCGAAGTTGGGGAGATCATCACCGAGCCGGCCGAAACCGTGGTGCTGCGCACGGGATTCGGCGGCACACGGATCGTCGACATGCTGGTCGGCGATCCGCTGCCGCGAATCTGTTAGGGAAAGGAGCGTCAGATGTGTCTTGGGATTCCGGGCCGGATCGTCGAGATCACCGATCCTGCCGGCTATTTGGCGAAGGTCGACGTCAGCGGTGTGCAACGCACGATCAGCGTGCGACTGCTGGAAACGGACATGCCCGAGCCCGACGACTGGGTGCTTGTCCACGTCGGGTTCGCGATGGCCAAGATCGATGAGACCGAGGCGCTGCTCACTCTGGCCGCTATCAAGAAACTCGGCGACGCCTATAACACCGAGCTGGAAGCATTCGACTCGTCAGCAATTGTCTAGACGGGTAAGGGCGAGGAAGGAAGCGCGATGAAATTCGTTGACGAGTTCCGTGATCCAGCGGCGGCCCGCAAACTGCTGGTTGCCATCGAGCACCTGGCCGGGGCCGGCCCGGAACACTTCAAGTTCATGGAGGTTTGTGGTGGGCACACCCACACCATCTACCGGCACGGCATCGAACACCTGCTACCCGACAATGTTGAACTGGTACACGGGCCCGGCTGCCCGGTGTGCGTGATCCCGATGGGCCGTGTCGACGACGCGATGTGGCTGGCAAGCCAACCCGACGTGATCTTCACCTGCTTCGGCGACATGATGCGGGTGCCCGGGTCGGCCGGCAGCCTGCTGGACGCCAAGGCCCGCGGCGCCGATGTGCGTTTCGTGTACTCCCCGCTCGATGCGCTCAAGGTCGCGGTCGACAACCCCGGCAAACAGGTGGTGTTCTTCGCCATCGGTTTCGAGACCACCGCACCGTCGACCGCGGTCACCCTGGTGCGGGCACGCGAGGAGGGGCTGCGCAATTTCAGTGTGTTCTGCAACCACGTCACGATCGTTCCGCCGATCAAGGCCATCCTGGAGTCGCCGGACCTGCGGCTGTCCGGATTCATCGGACCCGGGCACGTGTCGACCGTCGTGGGAAACCGGCCTTACCGGTTCGTGCCGGAGGTGTACCGAAAGCCATTGGTGGTCGCCGGATTCGAGCCCCTGGACATCCTGGCTTCGGTCGCGATGCTGTTGCGCCAGATCCGCGAGGGCCGATGCGAGGTGGAAAATCAGTACAAGCGAGTGGTGCCCGAACACGGAAACCCGGCGGCATTGGCGCTCATGGGCAAGGTGTTCGCGTTACGTCCGTATTTCGAATGGCGCGGACTCGGGTTCATCTCGCAAAGTGCGTTGCGGTTGCACGACGACTTCGCGGAGTTCGACGCCGAGCTGCGGTTCACCATGCCAGGCGTGCGGGTCGCCGACCCGAAGGCCTGCCAGTGCGGTGAGGTGCTCAAGGGTGTGCTCAAGCCCTGGGAATGCAAGGTTTTCGGCACCGCGTGCACGCCGGAGACCCCGATCGGGACATGCATGGTTTCCCCTGAGGGGGCGTGCGCCGCCTACTACAACTTCGGCCGCATGCACCGCGATGCTGTCAAGCTCGTAGGGCAGTCCGGGCGGGTGTGAAAGAGGTTGGAGCCGAACTCAGATCAGCGAGGTGCTCGCGGCGCCGAGATGTTCGCCCGCTACGCCTATGCACCCAATGCCTTGGGTTATTGCGGTCCCCCGCTGGGAGCGACGTTGCGTGACGGTTCAATCGGCGATGTGCGCCACGCGGCGACGAAGTTTTCCGGAGCCTGGCCGTACTTGCGCGTGCTGTCCGAGTTGACCGATATCGCCGATCCGCTGGATTACCGGCTGGTCGAATCTTATTGGCTCGGCGGCGGTGCCGCCGGCGAGATCGAGCCGGACGAATTCTTCAACGCGCTGCTGGCCATCATCGGACCGCAAGCGGGTCGTTACTGGTCGCATCTGACCCCGGACCTGGCATCCGAGGCAGCCGGCAACCATTGCTTTCACGTGTTCGGCGTCTATCCGTGGACCCGATTTCTGGGCCGCGGCATCGATGAACACCCGATCGGCGTGCTCGACAATTGCCGGATCACCTGGGGGACAGTAACTTCCCGGGACAGCGGCGAAATCGAGGTGTTGTGCCGGCGGCTTTGCTGGGATGGCCAGGCGCTGACGTTGTCCGAACCCTCGGTGCGCCCACTCGAGGTCTGGGCTGACGGGTACAGCGCGGTGCCCGATGTGGCTGTCGGCGACGAGGTCGCGGTGCACTGGGGCCGGCTTTGCGGGCGGCTAGAGCCGGAGCAGGTGCGCGCGCTGGCCGACAGCACCGACCGGCAGCTCCGCGTGACCAGCCAGCGACTGGCGCACGTCTGATTTCGTGCGAAACTGACCTTGTGGCTGACCGCGTGCCCGGGTCGATCTGTGATGTGCTGCCGGCGGCGGCGGCGATGCTCGGCGCACCCGGTGGGGTCGACAGGTTGGCGCTGACGGATCGATTTGGGCACGTCGATCGCATCGCAGTGGTGCTGGTCGACGGGATGGGCTGGCATCTGCTACCGGAGTTGGCTGACGACGCGCCCCTGCTGACGGCTGTTCTGGCCGGCGGGGTCGGATGGCTGGATGAGCTGGCCTGCACGTTCCCGTCGACCACGCCGAGCAGCCTGGTATCGCTGGCAACGGGCGCACAGCCCGGCCAGCATGGGATCTTGGGCTTCACGCTTAACATTCCCGGCACCGATCGGGTTCTCAACCACATCAGGTGGCGCGACGACCCACCACCCAACCAATGGCAGCCGCTGCCAACCTGGTTCGAACGCCTGCAGCAAGCCGGCGTCGATGTGCGCGCCGTACTCCCGGAGTGGTTCATCGGCAGCGGACTGACCGACGCCGCATACCGAGGCGCTCAGTTCTGCCCCACAGGCACGGACGACGACTACGCCCAGCGGGTGGCCGACGAGCTGCAGGCTGCGCCGGGTCTGGTCTACGGTTATACCGCCGATCTGGACACCGCGGCCCATGTGTTCGGCATCGGTTCGACCCAGTGGCACGAGGCGGCGGCGCGCGTCGATGCGCTGCTGACCCGCATCGTCGAGGCATTGCCCCCGAACGCGGCGCTGCTGGTGACCGCAGACCACGGCGGCCTCAACGTCCCCGCGAACGCGCGCATCGACCTCGACGCCGACCCGCGACTCGCGGCGGGGGTACGGGTGGTCGCCGGCGAGGCGCGGGTGCGCTACCTGCACACCGAGCTCGGCGCTACCGCCGACGTGCTAGCCACCTGGCGTGAGTTGGCGAACGGCCGGGCGCAGGTCTACGCACGTGAGGAGGCGGTGGCCACGGGACTGTTCGGGCCGATGAATCCACGCAACCTGCCCCGGATCGGCGACGTTGTCGTCATCTGCACCGGTGATTCAGCCGTGCTGGCGACCGGCCACGAGCCCCCGGAAGCGGCGCGCCTCATCGGTTTCCACGGCGCGGCCACACCCGCCGAAATGGCAATTCCTTTGATCGCGATCAGAGCGGGGTGACGTAGGCCGAGCTGATACCGCCGTCGACCAAGAACGTCGACGCAGTGATGAACGAGGCATCGTCGCTGGCTAAAAATGCGACCGCAGCCGCTATTTCGTCCGGTTCGGCGAAGCGGCCCACGGGCACGTGCACCAGCCGGCGGGCAGCGCGTTCCGGGTCCTTTGCGAAAAGCTCCTGCAGCAGCGGAGTGTTGACCGGGCCGGGGCACAGGGCGTTGACCCGGATACCTTGCCGGGCGAATTGCACTCCCAGCTCCCGTGACATGGCCAGTACCCCGCCTTTGGAGGCGGTGTAGGAGATCTGCGAGGTCGCCGAACCCAGCACCGCGACGAACGACGCGGTGTTGATGATCGAACCCTTCCCAGCGGGGACCATGTGCCGCAGCGCCGCCCGGCAGCACAGGTACACTGATTTGAGGTTGACATCTTGGACGCGTTGCCACGCGGGGAGCTCGGTGTTTTCGATCAGGTCGTCCTCGGGTGGCGAGATACCGGCATTATTGAACGCGATGTCGACCGAGCCATAGGTTGCGGCCGCCGTGTCGAACAACGCGTTGACCGCGTCCTCGTCCGAAACATCAACTGGAACAAACAAACCCGATAGCTCATCTGCCGCCGCCGCACCGGCGTCGCCGTCGATGTCGGCGACGACGACCGTCGCGCCCTCGGCGTGCATCCGCCGGCCGGCGGCCAAGCCGATGCCGCTGCCGCCGCCGGTGATGACTGCCACCCGGGCCGCCAGCCGTCGGGTGAGATCGAACGGCACCACTAGCCCTCTTCTCTGATCGCGATGAAAACGTTCTTGGTCTCGGTGAATTGCAACGGCGCGTCGGGTCCGAGCTCGCGACCCAGACCTGACTGCTTAAAGCCGCCGAAGGGCGTGCTGTAGCGCACCGAGGAATGCGAGTTAACCGAAAGGTTGCCGGATTCGACCGCCCGCGATACCCGCAGCGCGCGCGACAGGTCGTTGGTCCAGATCGATCCCGAGAGCCCGTAGGTGGTGTCGTTGGCCAGTGTGACGGCGTCGTGCTCGTCGTCGAACATCAGCACGGTGACGACTGGGCCGAAGATCTCGTCGGTGACGGTCCGGTCGGCGCGTGCCGGAGTGAGCACCGTTGGTGGAAACCAGAATCCACGACCAGACGGCGTGGTGCCGCGGAACGCGACCGGCGCATCGTCGGGAACGTAGGAGGCAACTTTGTCGCGGTGTGCGCTGGATACCAGCGGGCCCATCTCGGTGTCACGCGATCCGGGATCTCCGACGACGACGCCCTTCACCGCCGGCTCGAGCAACTCCATGAACCTGTCGTAAACGTTGCGCTGCACAAGGATCCGGCTGCGCGCACAGCAGTCCTGGCCGGCATTGTCGAACACCCCGCTGGGCGCGGTCGCCGCCGCGCGCTCCAGGTCGCAGTCGTCGAAGACGATGTTTGCGCTCTTGCCGCCCAGTTCCAGCGTCACCCGTTTGACCTGAGCCGCCGCGCCGGCCATTACCTTCTTGCCGACTTGGGTGGACCCGGTGAAGACGATCTTGCGGACGTCTGGATGGGTGACGAACCGCTCCCCGACCACCGTGCCCTTCCCGGGCAGCACCTGCAGCAGGCCCGGGTCCAGGCCGGCATCTACGGCCAGCTCACCGAGCCGCATCGTGGTCAGCGGTGTCCACTCCGCGGGCTTGACCAGCACGGCGTTGCCGGCGGCCAGGGCAGGCGCGATGCCCCAGGAGGCGATCATCATCGGGAAGTTCCAGGGCGTGATCACGCCGACTACGCCCAGGGGCTCGTTGAACGTGACATCCAGGCCGCCAGCGACGGGAATCTGCTTGCCGGACAGACGTTCCGGGCTGCCCGCATAGAACGCCAACACGTCGCGGACATGGCCGGCTTCCCACTCGGCCGACGCGATGGGGT
This sequence comes from uncultured Actinomycetota bacterium, assembly GCA_963762625.1. GTDB lineage: Bacteria > Actinomycetota > Actinomycetes > Mycobacteriales > Mycobacteriaceae > Mycobacterium. Next base: position 63,476 of record CAVXLB010000002.1, on the reverse strand, counting down.
GTCCCGAATTTGCCACCTCGAGCGCCGCCAGCTCGTCGACGTGGGCGCCGACGACGGCCGCGAATGCCCGCAGACCGGCTGCGCGTTCGGCCGGCGACAGCCGTGCCCAACGCCGCTGAGCCGCCCGCGCGCGCTGTACCGCGTCGTCTACCGCGGCGGCGTCGGCATGGTCGACCGAACGCAGCACTTCCTCGGTCGCGGGGTTGATCAGCTGCGCTGTGCTCATCTCAGCTCATGTGCCCCGCGTAGGCCCGTGCGGCGTCGACGATCGCGGTGAACAGCCGCGGGTCGTCCAGGGACTTCTCCGGGTGCCACTGCACCGCAAGCACGAACTTGTCCCCGGGCAGCTCCACCGCCTCGACTACACCGTCGGGATCCCACGCGCTGACCACTAGGCCCGCACCGACCTTGTCGATGGCCTGATGGTGGTAGCACGGCGCGTCAGCGGACTCCCCTAACAGCGCGGCCAGCCGCGTGCCCACCACGGTGCGGACCGGCAACCTGGTGAATACGCCGTTGCCCGCCCGATGCCCGTTGTGACCCAGAACGTCGGGCAGGTGCTGGTGCAGCGTGCCACCGAACGCCACATTGAGCACCTGCGCGCCTCGACAGATACCCAAAACCGGCAGGCCCCGGGCCAGCGCACCTTGCATCAGCGCGAACTCCCAAGCGTCGCGGGCGGTACGAGGCTGGTCGGTAGCCGGGTGCGGTTGCTCGCCGTAGGCGGCGGGGTCCAGGTCGTACCCCCCGGTAATCACCAGGGCGTGCAGGCTGTCGAGTACGGAGCTGACGATCTCGGGGCCCACTGGCTGCGGTGGCAGCAGTACCGCGACACCACCGGCCATTGTCACGCCCTCGAAATAATCCGCAGGAAGATAGCTCGCCGGGACGTCCCAGATCCCCGTCTGCACCTGCTCCAGGTAGGCGGTCAGGCCCACTACCGGCCGACTCGCTCTAGAGGCGCTCAAACCCACGCATCCTCTCCCAATCGGTCACCGCCGCGTTGAACGCCGCCAGCTCCACGCGAGCGTTGTTCAGGTAATGGGCGACCACGTCGTCGCCAAAGGCCTGCCGCGCGAGCGGCGACGCACCGAAGAGCGCGGCCGCCTCGCCCAGCGTGGCGGGCAGCCGTTCGATGTCCGCCTTGTCATAGGCATTACCCGCGCACGGCCCGGGTAGCTCCAGGCCCCGCTCGATACCGTACAGCCCTCCGGCGATCAGGGCCGCTACCGCCAGGTACTGGTTGACATCGCCGCCGGGCACTCGGCATTCGAGTCGAATGCTGCGGCCGTGGCCGACGACCCGCAGCGCGCAGGTGCGGTTGTCCAATCCCCATGCCACCGCCGTGGGCGCGAAGCTGCCGTCAGCGAATCGCTTGTAGGAGTTGATGTTCGGCGCATAAAACAACGTCAGCTCGCGCAGCGTCGCCAGCTGGCCGGCGACGAAGCTGCGGAATGTCGGCGACATGCGGTGCGGGTCGCTGCTCTCGTTGAACACCGCCGCGCCGTCCGTGCCCCGCAGCGAGATGTGGATATGGCAGCTATTGCCTTCGCGTTCATCGTATTTCGCCATAAAGGTAAGGCTCTTGCCGTGCTGGTCCGCGATCTCCTTGGCGCCGTTCTTGTAGATGGCGTGGTTGTCACAGGTGGCCAGCGCCTCGTCGTACCGGAACCCGATCTCCTGCTGGCCGTTGTTGCACTCGCCCTTAACCGCCTCGAACCGCAGGCCCGCGCCCTGCATACCCAGGCGGATATCGCGCAACAGCGGCTCCATCCGCGAGGACGCCAATATCGCGTAATCGATGTTGTAGTCGCTGGCTGGGGTCAGCCCGCGGTAGCCGCTGGCCCAGGCCTGCCGATACGGCTGGTCGAACACGATGAACTCCAGCTCGGTGGCGACATCAGCGATCAGTCCGCGCTCGCCCAGCCGGTCGAGCTGGCGACGCAAGATGGCGCGGGGCGAGACAGCGACCACACTGCCGTCGGCCCAGCCCGGATCGGCGAGCACCAGCGCGGTAGCCGGCAGCCAGGGAATGAGCCGCAGCGTGGCGAGGTCCGGCGTCATCACCATGTCCCCATAACCGGTGTCCCAGCTCGACATGGCATAACCAGGCACGGTGTTCATCTCGACGTCGACAGCCAGTAGATAGCTGCAGCATTCGGCGCCGTGTGCGGCGACTTCGTCGACGAACAGCCCGGCTGACACCCGTTTGCCCACAAGCCGTCCCTGCATGTCGGTGAAGGCGACGATTACGGTATCCACATTGCCGGCCGCTACCAGCCGTTCCAGCTCCGTCCACGGCAACTTCGGGGAACCCGAACCGGTCACAGCACTTGCTTGATTTTTTTGGTGGGCCATGACCTACTAGTCAACCAGGCGTTACCAGCTACTGGTGCGCATGACGATCTCAGCGGTCAACTGCGCGGTCGATTCCTGCGTGGAGCGACGTCCGAGATCCACCACTCGGTATTCCGCGTAAACGAACCGCTGACTGTCGCGGGCCACGACCCGCGCGGCCGGGGAGCTGACCAGGACGGTCGTGCCGATCTCCACCGGCGGACACTCGTTGTCGAGAACCACGCCGTCGAGGTCGGCCACTCGCGGATGCCCGCGGTCGATAACCACCAGACCGACAAACCGGCCCAACCTGGTCGCCGCCAGCTCCCAGGCGAGCTCGCCCCCGGCGCGGTCGCCGAACACTACCGCCCAATTGATCCCCAGCACGTCGAGGATGCCGACCACCGACTTTGCGGTCAGCCGCGGGTCGATGCCGATAACGACGGTTCGAAGCGAAGCGGTATGCAGGCGCTCACACGCCCCGTCATACGCGGCGGGCGCACGTCCTTCGTCGCCCAATATGACGACAACAACACCCTTGTCCGGACCAGCCACGCTCACCGAGACCGGAAACCCGTCGAGCGTCGTCATCATCGAGGGCACTTACGCACGCTACAGCTGATCGACCTGATTGTGGGCGGTTTTCGCCGCTTCTCGCAGCTCCAGATCCCGGTTACACACCTCTGGCCGGAGGCTAAAAGGCTACGGTCGCAGCTCGATCGCGACATGCGGGCGCCGGGGCGGTGGACCATCCAGCAAATTAAGGACGGCGTCGATGTCGAGGTGTGACGCCAGCAGCTCAGCGACCAGATCCAACTGAGCATCCCGTCGCGCGGCGATGTTGACGTCGTCGGCGACCACGAATCCGCCCCGGCCGGCGGCATCGGCAACATCGGTGAGCCACGCGCGACGGAAGTCGTCGTTGTCGAGCAGACCGTGCCAGTGCGTCCCGAAAACCGCGCCTCGCATGATGCCCTGCGGCTCGGAGTGCTCTGAGTGCTCGAAGCCGGAATCGAACCAGCTGCCCTCAGCGCACCGGGCGACCCGGCCATGATGGATCTCATACCCGCTCAGCGGCGTCGACCAGCGGCGCAGGACTTTGTCGGCCGCGAAGGCGATGTCGGCGTCCAGCAGCCCCAGCCCATGTACCAGCCCGGTCCCGGATTCGACCGTGTCCTCGATGCGCCGGCAGAGCATCTGGAAACCACCGCAGATGCCCAGCACCGGCTTGCCGGTCCGGGCCTGATCGACGATCGCGCCGGCCAGACCGCGATCTTGCAGCCACGCCAAGTCGGCGACGGTGGCCTTGGTGCCCGGGAGCACGATCAAGTCGGCGTCGGCCAAATCCGCGGGTTCGCTGATCCAGCGCACCAGCACGCCCGGTTCGCAGGCCAGGGCCTCGACGTCGGTAGAGTTGGAAATCCGGGGCAGCCGCACCGCCCCCACCCGCAGCCAATCCTTGCCGCGTGGTGGTTCCGGCGTGCCGATAACACGGTGTGCAACCACCGACAGCGAGTCCTCGGCGTCAAGCCAGAGCTGGTCGGCGTAGGGCAGCACCCCGTAGGTTGGGCGACCTGTCATTGCTAACAGCTGCTGCAGCCCCGGCTCCAGTAGCGCGGGGTCGCCCCGGAATTTGTTGACGATGAAGCCGGCAATAAGCGCCTGGTCGTCCCGCTCGAGCACCGCGACCGTCCCGAAAAGGTGGGCCAATAGGCCGCCACGGTCGATGTCGCCGACCAACACGACTGGCAGGTTCGCCGCCCTCGCCAATCCCATATTGGCTAAATCCGTTGCACGCAGATTTATTTCGGCCGGCGAGCCGGCACCCTCACAGATCACCGCATCGAATTCAGCGCGCAAGCCGGTTAGTTCGTCGAGGACGATCCCGGCGAGCCGGTCCCGATGCGCCATGTAACCGGTGGCAGTGACCGAGTCGGCGACCTTCCCGCGGATCACCAGCTGCGATGTCCGGTCGCTGCCCGGTTTGAGCAGGATCGGGTTGAACCGCACGCTGGGTTCCAGTCCGGCCGCCCTGGCCTGGATTGCCTGGGCCCGGCCGATCTCGCCACCTTCGACAGTCACCACAGAGTTGTTGGACATGTTCTGCGCCTTGAACGGAGCAACCCGAACCCCTCTGCGTGCCAGCAGTCGGCACAGGCCCGCGACCAGCACGGATTTCCCGGCATCGGAGCTGGTGCCGGCGACCAGCAGTGCCCCGCTCACCCTTTCCCGGCGAGCAGTCGCAAAAGCCCCCATTTTCGCCCCGAAAATGGGGGCTTTGCGTCTGCCCGCGCCACGAGACTCACGGCAATGTGAGAATCTCGACGCCCGTGTCGGTGACCAGCAGGGTGTGCTCGAATTGCGCGGTCCACTTGCGATCCCGGGTGACCACCGTCCAGCCGTCGTCCCAGATCTCGTAGTCCAGGGAGCCGAGGTTGATCATCGGTTCGATGGTGAATGTCATCCCCGGTTGCATGATCGTCGTGACAGCGGGCTGGTCGTAGTGCAAGACGACCAAACCGTTGTGAAACGTGGTACCGATACCGTGGCCGGTAAAGTCACGAACCACGTTGTACCCGAACCGGTTTGCATACGATTCGATGACGCGACCGGCAACCGACAGCGCGCGCCCGGGTTTGACGGCGTTGATCGCTCGCATCGTCGCCTCTCGGGTCCGCTCGACGAGCAGCCGGTGCTCTTCTGACACATCGCCGGCCAGGAAAGTCGCGTTGGTGTCGCCGTGCACCCCGTCGATGTAGGCGGTGACATCGATGTTGACGATGTCACCGTCGTCGATCACCGTCGAGTCAGGGATTCCGTGGCAGATGACCTCGTTGAGGGACGTGCAGCACGACTTCGGGAACCCCTTGTAGCCCAGCGTTGACGGATAGGCGCCGTTGTCGACCATGTACTCATGCGCGATCCGGTCCAGCTCGTCGGTCGTCACCCCCGGCGCCACCGCCTTGCCCGCCTCGGCAAGCGCGGCGGCCGCGATCCGGCCGGCGACGCGCATCTTCTCGATCACCTCTGGCGTCTGTACCCACGGCTCGGTGCCCTCCTTGGCCGTGGACTTGCCGACGTATTCCGGGCGAGGAATCAGGTTAGGCACCGGCAGGGTCGGGGACAACACTCCTGGGGAAAGCGCGGTGCGACCTGGCATGCAGCTAGCTTAATCGTGCCCGCTCGGCGACGATGCGCATCGTGTCGCAGTTACCGCCCGCGGTCGGCGCCGCCAACTGTGGACGCCCATCCGGTTGGGCGCTCATCCACGTCGACCATTTGCCCTCCGAATAAGGGCCTGGTTGGCCGCTCCGCTCGTAGAAGCCTTGCGGGTCATAGATCTTGGCACTCGGATACGGCCACGGGCAGACCACCGATGTCGCAGCCCCCGACCATCGGGTGACGGCTGTGTACGTCACCCCGTAAATCATGAAGGCCAGGTTGGCGACGACGAGCATCACCACAAACGAACCCAACGCCGGCCTGCGCCGGAAGACCTTTGCGCGCTGCGCCAGCTTCTCGGCGACGGTACGTCCGGAATCGTCACGGTAGATCATCAGCGCGGCAGGAATCATCAGGATGTTGATCAGCGATGATTGCCACAGCAGCGGGAACTGCCAACGTGTTCCGACGAACAGCGAGCCGAAAGGGATGACCTGAGTGAAGGTGTAGAGGCCCAGGCGAACACACAGTTCCTCCATGGCGAAGTCGTAGCCGAATCCGGCGACGAAGACGAATCCCGACAAGGTGATCAGCGGATGACGCCACGAGAACGAATCGACGGGGCGGCGACGCTGGACGCGGCGCAGAGCCAAGATCGCCGGAAAGAACGGGGGAAATACGAACATCGCAATGCTCGCGATGAAGAGTGGCTCGATGGTCGGCGACACCGACACCCACGGCCAATCCTCGGGCCAATGCCACAGGTCAGGGTTGTATGCGGCGAACGTCGCCCAGTTCATAATGGGGTCCAGCCACGCGAGCGTGCTGATCGCCAACGTCATCAACAGGTACGGGTGCTTGGGATAGCGGCGCCAAAGCACAACGACCAGCGTGACGATAGTGACCAGCGCCACGTAGCTGAAGATCTCGACCACCACGATCCAGTGCTCAAAACCGAACAGCGGATCCGACAGTCGGTGACGACCCCCGGTGTCGTTGGGGTTGCGGATACGCGCCGACACCGCACCGTAGCGGGCGTTGTGAACGATCAGGCTCAGCACCACGAGGCCGGCGACAATCCCCACTACCGGCCATGGCGATCGGCGTCGACGCTCAGTTCGCGGCCTGTCGACCTCTTCCGTTGTCATCAGCTGCTCCTCAACGAGGCGCTAAACGAGCCGTCGCCGTCTGTCGCGCGAATGACCTAATATTTGTTCAGAGATTAGCGACGGCGGAGTACAACGTCAATGAGGTGACGGTTTTCAGTGCAGCAGAGGGCGCACGCAGTCGGATTGGACGCAATCAGATCCGGCCGCGGCGCAGAAATGACCGCTGCGGTCCCCGGATGATCACCGAGCCGCAGCTCACCTGACCGGTCAGCACGACGTGCGGCGTTCCTTCACCCGGTGCGCCTTTGCGGCGGTCGCTGGCGCTGCCCACATGGACTTCGACGTCATCGATGGAGGCGCTGGCGCCATCCGGCAACTTGATTTCCACCGAGCCGAACTTCACGTCGAGCTCGATGACCACCACCGGCCCGGCGAAACGGGCCTTGGTGAGATCGAGTTCGATCGAACCCAGCCGCCGTACCAGCGCCAGCCGGGTGGGCACCGTCCATTCGCCGTGGCGTTTCAGCGAGCCGGCCCAGCCCCGCAGTTCGACCCGGTCAGTCGCCGATGTGACGATCGCGCCGGGCCCGGGTAGGTCATCGACAAGCCCGTCCAGGTCGCTTCGGGTGCGCGCGTGCGAGACCAGCGACGAGCGCTGCTCGAACTCCCCGATGTCGATCAGCCCGAGCGCGACCGCGTTGTGCAGTCGACGCATGGTGCCGTTGCGGTCGGCGTCGGAGACCCGCATCACCACCATGTCCCCAGTTGCCTCAGTCATGGTCTTTCCTGACGTTCTGCCAGCGGCCTCACCCAGCTGGTTCTGCCCACTCTTGGCAACTTACCGTTTGTTCGGCGACCGACAGCTGCGCCGCAGGCGGCACCCTTACGCCAGGTAGCCCGGCGGGAGCGATTCGAACATCACTTTGGTCATCCGGACCGCGAATTCCGAGCTGCCACCCCCGACGATCAGCGCGGCGAACGCCAGATCGCCCCGGTACCCCGCGAACCAGGAATGCGATCCGCCCGGGAACTCGGCCTCACCGGTCTTCCCGAACACCTCACCGCAGCCGGCGATGTCTTTGGCGGTCCCGTTGGTGACCACCAGCCGCATCATGGGCCGCAGTGCATCGATCATCTTCGGGCTGATCGGGGTGTCCGGGATGTTCGAGTCGTCGACGTTAGTCGGCCGGCCGGCGATCAGCTGCGGCACCGGGGTTTTGCCGGCGTCCACCGTGGCCGCCACCAGGGCCATCCCGAATGGGCTGGCCAGCACTTTGCCCTGGCCGAACCCGTCTTCGGTGCGTTCAGCCAGGTCGACCGTCGGCGGCACCGATCCGGTCACCGTGCTGATGCCGTCGACCGTGTAGTCGAGGCCGATTCCGTAGCGCGCGGCTGTCTGGGTCAGTCCGCGGGGCGGCATCCTGCTGCTCAACTCTGCGAACGTGGTGTTGCAGGAGCTGGCGAACGCGCGTGACATCGACACCACACCGAGATCGAAGCCGCCGTAGTTGGGGATGGTGCGGTGTCCGATGTCGATGTGGCCCGGGCAACCGAGCATCGAGTTGGGTGTGACCATATCCCGGTCGATAGCCGCGCCGGCCGTGACCATCTTGAAGGTCGATCCCGGCGGGAAGAGGCCGTTGGTGGCGATCAGCCCGTCCGCGTCGGCCCCGCTGTTCTGGGCGATCGCGAGAATCTCTCCGGTCGACGGTTTGATCGCGACGATCATTGCCTTGCCGCCCCGGGTGTCCACCGCGTGCTGGGCCGCGTTCTGCACGGCACGGTCCAGCGTGATCGAAACCGACGGCGCCGGCGAACCTTCGACCTCGTGCAATACCGCGACGTCGACACCGTTCTGGTTGACGGTGACCACCCGCCAGCCCGCCTGGCCGATGAGTTGGTCCATCACGGCCTTCTTCACCTGGCCGATGACCGCCGGCGCGAAATGGGGGTCGGTCGGCAAAATGTCAGCCTGGGGTGTCACGACGATGCCGGGCAGTCTGCCAATTACCGGGAAGATCTTGTCGTTGTCGTCGGGATGCAACGTGACCAGATCTACCGACTGGGTCGAGGAACTGGCCTGCTCGGCGAGCAGCTGCGGGTCGTTCAATGCGTCGTTAAACGGGTGCAGTACATCGATTATCGCGTGTGCCGTCCCACTCAGGGCCGGCCCGGCCTGAGTGGCATCCAGCGTGTAGTGGTACAGGTAACCCGGCGCCAGCACATCGCTGCCGCCAAGTTCGTTCACTGAAGCCCGCCGCGGTGGATCGGACCGCAACGCGAACGTCTGATGCTCGCCCAACTTGGGATGCAATCCGGTGGTCGCCCAGCGGACCTCCCAGTGCCCCTCGTCGCGTGCCATCCTCAACTGGCCGTCGTAACTCCAGGTGCGGTCCTTGGGCAGATGCCAGGAGAAGCGGTAGGCGACGGTGCCAGTGTCCTCGGCATACTTTGAGGTCAGAATCTGGGCGTCCAAGTGTGTTGCCTGCAGTCCGGCCCAGGCCGCATTAAGCGATTCGCGGGCCTCGTTGGGGTTGTCGCTGAGTTGGGCGGCCGTTGCGGTGTCGCCCACGGCCAGCGCGCGGAAGAACTTTTCGGCCGTCGGGCCGGGGCCTTCAGCCCGCGGGGTGCATCCGGACAGGGCGATGACCGCCACCAGCAGCACGCCTGAAACTGCTGATGCTGTTGATGTCAGTGTGATTTTTGTTGCTACCGAGGTGTTTGTTGCCATCGTGACTGATGTTAAGACCACGGCTCCGGCGCCGACGCCGACACACCGAGACCCGACCGTTATCTGATGTCTCTGGGTTGCGAAAGGGCGCTACAGTCCGCCGGGCTAGTAGTCCAGCAGCACGGTCGCGAAGGTGCCGACTTCAGCGAAGCCAACGCGGGCATATGCGGCGCGAGCCACCGAGTTGAAGTCATTCACGTACAGGCTGGCGACGCGCCCGGTGCCGACGATGACGGCAGCCAACGTCGCGGTGCCGGCAGTACCCATGCCAAGGCCGCGCCACTCGGGATGCACCCAGACTCCCTGGATCTGCCCGACGGTCGGGGACTGCGATCCCACTTCGGCCTTGAAGACGACTTGGCCGTGCTCGAAGCGGGCCCATGCACGTCCGGCCGAGATTAGGCTGGCCACCCGGCGGCGATAGCCACGACCGCCGTCGCCGAGCCGGGGGTCGACGCCCACTTCGCCGATGAACATGTCGACCGCGGCCACCAAGTAGTCGTCCAGCTCGTCGGGCCTGACCTGGCGCACCTCGGGGTCGATCGCGCAGTTCGGATAGCTGGTCAGTGCCATCAGCGGCTGGTCGTCGCGCACGTCACGCGCCGGCCCCCAGGCCGGCTCGAGCCGCTCCCACATCGGCATCACCAGGTCGGCCCTACCGACCAGCGACGAACAACGCCGTGTACCGCTCATGGCCTCGTCGGCAAAAGCATTCAAGTCAGCCCGTGCGCCGCGCAGCGGGATCAGGTTGGCGCCGGCGAAGCACAGCGACTCCTCCGGGCCGCGCCGGGTCCAAAGCTCTCCGCCAATCGAATTGGGATCAACGCCATGGTCTGCGACGCGGGCCGCGACCATGCAAGACCCGACCGGGTCGTCTTCGAATACTCGCCACGCGGCGGCGGCATCGCGCACCACAGACACCCGTCTGTCGCCGACAAGGCGAAAGATGGGCGGAGCCGACATCTAGCTAACTCTCTCGGGAGGCGAATTGAAGGCTTTCAAAGCCATCTGAAGACAGCTGGCCCCTATCAGTTTACGGTCACAATAGGCGAACCGCTCGCCGTTGTTTCCTGACCGTGACCACTACGGTCGGAGCCTTGTTCCTCAGCGATTCGCATGGCCTCTTCGATCAGCGTCTCAACGATCTGGGATTCGGGTACGGTCTTGATCACTTCGCCCCGAACAAAAATCTGCCCCTTGCCATTTCCTGACGCGACACCGAGGTCGGCTTCGCGCGCCTCGCCCGGGCCGTTGACGACGCATCCCATCACGGCGACCCGCAGCGGTACATCGAGACCCTCCAGGCCGGCGCTGACCTCGTTGGCCAGGGTATAGACGTCGACCTGCGCGCGACCGCACGACGGGCACGACACGATCTCGAGTCCCCGCGGCCGCAGGTTCAGCGACTCGAGAATCTGATTGCCGACCTTGACTTCCTCGACCGGTGGCGCCGACAGCGACACCCGGATGGTGTCGCCGATCCCCCGCGACAGCAGTGCACCGAATGCGACCGCGGACTTGATGGTGCCCTGAAAGGCCGGACCGGCCTCGGTGACACCGAGGTGCAGCGGGTAATCGCACTGCGCGGCCAGCATCTCGTAGGCGGCAACCATCACCACCGGATCGTTGTGCTTGACGCTGATCTTGATGTCGCCGAAACCGTGTTCCTCGAACAGCGAGGCCTCCCACAGCGCCGACTCCACCAGCGCTTCGGGTGTGGCCTTGCCGTATTTGATCATGATCCGTTTGTCCAGCGAGCCGGCGTTGACACCGATGCGGATCGGAATACCTGCTTCGCCGGCGGCCTTGGCGACCTCGCCGACTCGACCGTCGAACTCCTTGATGTTGCCCGGGTTGACGCGCACCGCCGCGCACCCGGCGTCGATGGCCGCGAAGATGTACTTCGGCTGGAAGTGGATGTCGGCGATCACCGGAATCTGGCTCTTCTTGGCGATTACGGACAGCGCGTCGGCGTCCTCCTGACGCGGGCAAGCCACCCGGACAATGTCGCAACCGGCCGTGGTCAACTCGGCGATCTGCTGCAGAGTCGAGTTGATGTCATGGGTCTTGGTGGTGCACATCGACTGCACCGAGATCGGATAGTCACTGCCGACCCCGACATTTCGGACCATCAGTTGACGGGTGGAGCGCCGTGCTGCGAGCGTCGGCACAGGAGACTCCGGCATGCCCAGGCCAACGGTCACAGTGCCCCTTCTTTCTGGTGCTTTCGGTACTACTGGAAAAGCCTGATCGGATTGACCAGATCCGCGGTCACGGTCAGCAGCATGTACCCGACGACAAAGACCAGGACCACGTACGTCGCGGGCATCAGTTTGAGATAGTTCACCGGCGCAGCCGCGACCTTTCCGCGCGCAGAACGGACGAGGTTGCGAATCTTCTCGAACAGCGCGATCGCGATGTGGCCGCCGTCGAACGGCAGCAGCGGCACCAGATTGATCGCGCCAAGAATGAGATTCAACTGAGCCAGGAAGAACCAGAACGCCACCCACAGCCCGTGATCGACGGTGTCACCGCCGATGATGCTGGCTCCGACCACGCTCATCGGCGTCTGCGGGTCGCGCTGACCACCACCGATGGCGTGCACCAGTGCGCCGACCTTGGTCGGGATCGCGACCAGCGCCTTGCCGACCTCGCCGGTCAGGTCGCCGGTGAAAGCGATGGTGGCGGGTATCGCGGAGAACACGTTGTAGTGCGTGGGCGTTTGCCGGACCGCGCCGACCCCGATGGCGCCGACGGTGGCCGCCGAGGCCTCGCCGCCCCGCCCGTCGGAGACGAAGCGTTGGGTCGGCGTCACGTCGACGTAGGTGGTGATCGGGTTGCCGTCACGCTCAACGACGACTGGAACGGTGCCGTGCAGCTTGCGCACCGCAACAGCCATTTCCTCGAAGTTGGACACCTTGGTGTCACCCACTTTGACCACAACGTCGCCGGTGCGAATTCCGGCCACCGCGGCCGGACCGGGGCCGGTACAGTTCCCGACCTTGCCAGGGGACACTTCTGGTGCGACACAGGCAGTTTCGCCCACGATCGCCTGGGTGGGCGGGTGCAGGTTGGGCAGCCCCCAGACCAGTGCGATGACATATATCAACGCCAGGCAGATAACGAAGTTCATTCCCGGACCGGCGAATAGCACCGCGACTCGCTTCCAGGTCTGCTGCTTGTACATGGCCCGGTCGCCTTCGTCTGGTGCCAGGTCCTCAATCGGGGTCATCCCGGCGATGTCACAGAAGCCGCCCAGCGGAACCGCTTTGACCCCGTACTCGATTTCACCGCGCCGGGTCGACCACAACGTGGGGCCGAAGCCGACGAAGTAGCGACGCACCTTCATCCCGGTGGCGCGGGCGATCCACATGTGGCCACACTCGTGCAGTGCCACCGAGATCAGGATGGCGAGCGCAAACAGCACAATGCCGATAGCGAACATCATCAGGCTGTCAGGACCTTTCTATGACCCGTTCCGGAGACCTTTTCATCAGACTCCTGCGGGGCTTGCAGTGGCTGTTTCTGTTTGGATAGCTCGCTGCGCTCGTTCACGTGCCCAGCGCTGCGCATCTAGTACGTCATCCACGGTAGCGGGAACCTCGCCCAAGTGGGGCGCCCATTGGTCGGCGGCGTGCAGCACGTCGGCGATGGTGCCGACAATGGCAGAGAAGCCGATGCGGCCTTTGAGGAACGCTTCTGCGGCCTCCTCGTTGGCTGCGTTGTACACGGCGGTCATGCAGCCGCCGGTCTGACCGGCGTGCCGGGCAAGCTCGACCGCGGGGAACACGTCGGTGTCCAGCGGCTCGAACTCCCAGGTAGACGCGGTGCTGAAGTCGCAGCAGGCGGCCGCCCCGGGCACCCGCCGCGGCCAGCCCAGCGCCAGGGAAATGGGCAGCTTCATGTCCGGGGGGCTCGCCTGCGCGATCGTCGAGCCGTCGATGAAGGTGACCATCGAATGAACAATCGACTGAGGATGCACGACCACCTCGATGCGGTCGTAGGGAATGCCGAACAGCAGGTGGGTTTCGATCAGCTCAAGCCCCTTGTTGACCAGCGACGCCGAGTTCAAGGTGTTCATCGGGCCCATGGACCAGGTCGGGTGGGCACCGGCCTGCTCCGGTGTGACGCTCTCGAGGTCGGCGGGCGCCCAGCCGCGAAACGGCCCACCGGAAGCGGTCAGCACCAGTTTGGCGACCTCGTCGGGGTCACCCCCGCGTAAACACTGGGCCAGCGCGGAGTGCTCGGAGTCGACGGGCACGATCTGACCTGGCTGCGCCGCCGCAAGCACCAGCGGCCCCCCCGCGACCAGCGATTCCTTGTTGGCCAGCGCCAGCCGGGCTCCCGATTGCAGCGCAGCCAGTGTCGGCCGCAGGCCCAACGCCCCGACCAGTGCATTGAGCACGACGTCGGCGTCGGTCTCCTCGACCAGGCGGGTGACCGCTTCAGGTCCGTGGAACGGGACGTCTTCTTTCAAGAGTTGCCCGGCCAACTGTGCCGCACGATCGTCGGCGATGGCGATATTGGTCACCCCGGTCTGAGCCCGCTGCCGCAGCAGGGTGTCCAGATTCGCTCCCCCGGCGGCCAACCCGACCACCTCGAAGCGGTCCGGATTGGCGGCGATGACCTCCAGCGCCTGGGTACCGATCGAGCCGGTACTGCCCAGCACCAGCACGCGCAGGCGGCCCTCGACGCGCGCATCGACTGTCGACATGGTCACTTAGCCATTGTGCCGCTTCGGGAACCTAATTGCGGCGGCGACGACGAATACAAAACGTGTTGACCCATGGTTTAGGGAGCTTCGTCGGAGGCTCGATCACCGGAATATCACTTTCTACGGGGCGACTAGGCCCGGGTGCCACCGTGCAACGGGTGTGCCAGAATATCGGGGCATCTGGTATCAGAAGCCGAGGAGGAATCGACGTGGCCAACACAGAGGTCGAGCACTTTGCCGGCGTCGACCCAGCTGAGGTCCCCTCTGCTGCCTGGGGCTGGAGCAGAATCAACTACCGCACTTGGCACGTCACCGGGTTCATCGCCTTCGGGTTCCTGCTGGCGATGCTGCGGGGCAACCACGTGGGCCACGTCGAGAACTTGTTCGTGATCGGCTTTGCCGCCGTAGTGCTATTTGTTCTCGTCCGCGACCTGTGGGGCCGGCGGCGGGGCTGGATCAGATAAGTCGCCGCAGGGCGACGGTGTCAGACAGAGGTTCGGCGGCGCCCTCGTCCATACCAAGCGCTAGCGAGAGCGCCGCTCACTAACACGACCAACGCCACAGCCCACGGCCATGCGCCGTGTTGGTGCACCCACCCGGCCAGCACGCCTTGCAGGCGGCCGGCCGCGGTAATCACCGCGTCCTGCGGATTCCCTTGCACGCCTGTGGTCGTACTGAACAGCCGGACCTCGTAGAGACCGTAATAACCCACGTACAGCCCGACCAGCACCAACAGCACCCCATTGATCCGGTTGACGAAGGGTAAGGCCCGACGCAAAAGGTCGGCCAGAGCCGAGCTCGCCGTCGCGGCGCCGATAGCGAGGACGCCGACGATCAAGGTCAGGCCGGCGACGTAGGCGAGGTAGATCGTCACGCCCCCCACGATCGAACCGCCCCGAGCACCCGCTTTGAAGCCGGCCCCCGTGACCGCCAAAAATGGCCCGATGGTGCACGACAGCGAGGCGATCGCATAGCTCACGCCATACCCGTACAGCGAGCTCAGCCGAACCGTCGGAGCCCATCGCATGCCGAATGATCGAGGCGTCAGCGCGGTCAGCTCTCGACCCGACAGCAGCCAAATCCCAAGGACGAGCAAGACAAAGCCGATCAGCACAGTCACGTAAGGCAGGTAACGCTGCACGGTGGAGGCCGCCGATATGGTCAGCGCTCCGAACAATCCGAACACGGTCAAAAACCCGGCCGCCATCCCGACGGTGGCCGCCAACGCGCGGCCGATCGATGCCAATGCCCGCGGTGCCGGCGATTGTTCGCCGGACGGCTGCCCGCGTACCACCAGAAGCAGGTACGCGGGCAGCATGGCAAACCCGCACGGGTTGAGCGCCGCCACCAACCCGGCAGCGAAGGCAAAGCCTATGAGACCTTGATTCACGGGCTCAGTGCGCTAAGGCGGATACCCGGCCGGCCAGCTCCTGCTGGGACATCGCCGACGTCGGGTTGTTGACGAACGTCGACGTGCCATCGGCGCGGTAGAACACGTACGCAGGCTGCCAGGGCACGTTAAAGCGCGCCCAGATCGAACCGTCGGCGTCGTTGAGGTTAGTGAAGTTCAGGTTGTACTTGGAGACGAAACCCTGCATCGCACCGACATCCGAGTGCGCCGCGATACCGACGAAGGTGACCCCCGGATTGGCAGCCGCAACCTGGCTGACGCCGGGAGCTTCTGCGTTACAGAATGGGCAGAACGGCGCCCAGAACCACAACACCGCCGGCCTGCCCTGCAGGCTGGCGCCGTTGAATCGCCGCGCCGCTGAGGGTGGTGCCGGCGAACTGGAGACGGTCGTCGGCGGCCTCGGCGCGCGGCGGATCGGCAAGCCCGAATATCAAGGCCGCGGCGACGACGGCCACGGCAAACAACTTGAAGGGGGACAACAGGCGAAAGATCATGGCATTCCTTTTTGCTCGTGTATATGCCGTAAGACGGGGTAACCGCCGCCGCGGTTCATAAACGCCTGAATCGCCTGCGCTCCAGCTACCCGCCTCCCCGCCGTTCAGCGGCCAGCTGTCCGCAGGCGGGGCTGAATCGCCTACGCTCCAGCTACCCGCTTTCGGCGGCCAGCTGTCCGCAGGCGGCGCCGATCTCACGCCCGCGCGTGTCTCGTACCGTGCAGGAGACCCCTTTCGACCGGACCCGCCGAACGAACTCCCGCTCCACCGCCTTTGGACTGGCGTCCCAATCGCTGCCCGGGGTCGGGTTGAGCGGGATCAGGTTGACGTGCACCAGCGGCCCAAGCGCACGATGCAGTCGTTTGCCCAGCAGGTCAGCGCGCCACGGCTGGTCGTTGACGTCGCGGATCAGCGCGTACTCGATAGATACCCGCCGGCCGGTCACATCGGCGTAGTAGCGGGCGGCATCAAGAGCTTCGGCGATCTTCCATCGACCGTTGACCGGAACGAGCGTGTCGCGCAGCTCGTCGTCGGGCGCATGCAGCGATAACGCCAACGTCACCCCGAGCCGTTCGTCGGCAAGCTTGCGGATGGCGGGGGCCAGACCCACGGTGGATACCGTCACCGAACGGGCCGAGATCCCGAAACCGTGCGGTGGCTGCTCCGTGATGCGGCGCACCGCAGCTCACCACCCTGGCGTAGTTGGCCAACGGCTCCCCCATGCCCATGAAAACCACATTCGAGAGCCGGTCGCCGAAGTCGTCGCGCAGTGCTGCAGCACCGGCACGCACCTGCTCGAGGATTTCCGCGGTCGACAGGTTGCGGTCCAATCCGCCCTGGCCGGTGGCACAGAACGGGCAGGCCATGCCGCAGCCCGCCTGCGATGAGATGCACACGGTATTGCGCTGCGGGTAGCGCATCAACACCGACTCGAAGGTGGTGCCATCGACGGCACGCCACAACGTCTTTCGGGTCTGGCCGGCGTCGCACGTGATTTCGGCGGCGGCGGTGAGCAGGGTCGGGAACATCCGCTCGGCGACCGCGTCGCGAACGGCCGCCGGAAGATCGGTCATCTGCCGCGGATCGGCGATCAACCGACCGTAGTACTGGCGCGCAAGCTGCTTGGCGCGAAATGCCGGCAAGCCGAGTTCCGCGACGGCCGCGCATGCCCGGCCCTGTTCGTCGAGGTCGGCCAGATGCCGGGGCGGCTTGCCCCGGCGCGGCTTCGGAGAAAACCAACTGTTGGACCATGATCTGTCCAGTATCGGCCTTGTCAGGGCACCGGCAACGAGTGTGAACATTGTCCAGGCCGCCACCGCCGAAGGGAGCACTCCGTCGAGCCGGTCCATCAGGCCACCATGACCGGGAAGCAGGCGCCCCATGTCCTTGATACCGAGGTCGCGCTTGACTTGGGACTCCACCAGATCGCCAAGCGTGCAGGTGAGCACCAGCACGACGCCCAGCAGAACTCCGACCCACGGTGGCTTTGCCGACCAAGTAGGTCGCGATCAAGATCGTCGACGTGATCCCGCAGACCATCGAACCGCCAATCCCTCCCAGGACTTGTTCGGGCTGATTGTCGGAACCATCGGATGCTTGCCGAACAGCACCCCGAAGGCGTAACCACCCGAGTCGGACGCGACGACGGTCAATCATCAGGCAGAACACCCGCCCCGCGCCTTCGGACGGGTAGACCAGCAACGCGGCGAACGAGGCGAACAACGGCACCCATGCGGCCAGGAAAATAGTGGCGGACGCATCGCGCAGGTAATTCGACGGGGGCGGCGGGCCAGCGGCCGGGATCGTGGTGCCTGCTTTCGTCCTGCATAAACAGCCGCCAGAACATGCACACCACGACCGTGACGCCGAACCCGGCCAATGCGCCCCGGCGCCGATATGGCCAGGTCAGCCACACGGTAACCTGCCCACCGACCAGCAGCGGGATCGACCGGAATCACATAGCCCGCTTCGCGCAGCCGCCGCACCACCTCATGGCTGGCAACCAAAATCGCGATCAGCGCAAAGGACCACCCAACAGCGCGGAGCGAACACCAGTGTCACGACCACAACCCCGCCAATACTCAGGCCGACCGCGATTGCGGCGGGCAGGTCGCGGCCCGCCCGCGGCTTCTTCTTGGCAGTCTGCTGCGGCCCTCCCGCCGGCTCGTCGGGCGGGACTGCCTGCGCCGGCATCGGTAATTGCCACGGACTTCATTGCTGAGCGGTCGCTAGACCTCCAGCAACTCGCCTTCTTTGTGCTTGACCAACTCTTCGATCTGGGTGACGTACTGCGAGGTGGTCTTGTCCAGATCCTTTTCCGCGCGACCGACCTCGTCCTCGCCGGCCTCGCCGTCCTTGCGGATCCGGTGCAATTCCTCCATCGCCTTGCGGCGAATGTTGCGGACCGAGACCTTCGCGTCCTCACCCTTGCTCTTGGCCTGTTTAACCAGTTCCCGGCGGCGCTCCTCGGTGAGCTGAGGCACGGCCACCCGGATCAGAGTGCCGTCATTGCTGGGGTTCAATCCGAGGTCGGAGTTTCGAATTGCGGTCTCGATGGCGCCAAGCTGATTTGATTTCGTACGGCTTGATCACGACGAGTCGCGCCTCGGGCACGTTGATGCTGGCCAGCTGTGTGATCGGGGTGTTGGTGCCGTAGTACTCGATGACGATCCGCGAGAACATGCCCGGGTTGGCACGCCCGGTCCGGATGGTCGACAAGTCGTCGCGGGCCACCGATACGGCCTTCTCCATCTTCTCTTCGGCGTCGAAGAGAACTTCATCAATCATTTGCGCCGCTTTCCCCTCAGGTGGTGACCAGCGTTCCGATCTTCTCACCAGCGACCGCACGGGCGATATTCCCGTTGGTCAGCAGGTTGAACACGAGGATCGGCATGCCATTGTCCATGCACAAACTGAATGCGGTGGCGTCGGCTACCCGCAGTCCACGGTCGATGACTTCGCGATGACTGATCGCTGTGAGCAGCTTAGCCTCGGGGTTCACCCGCGGATCCTCGGTGAACACCCCGTCAACCGCTTTGGCCATCAGGACCACGTCGGCGGCGATCTCCAGCGCCCGCTGTGCCGCCGTGGTGTCCGTGGAAAAGTACGGCAGCCCCATGCCAGCGCCGAAGATCACCACCCGGCCCTTCTCCAGGTGCCGGACGGCCCGAAGCGGGAGATAGGGCTCGGCCACCTGGCCCATGGTGATCGCGGTCTGGACTCGGGTGGCGATGCCTTCCTTCTCAAGGAAATCCTGCAGCGCGAGGCTGTTCATGACGGTGCCGAGCATTCCCATGTAGTCCGATCGCGTGCGCTCCATACCGCGCTGCTGCAGCTGTGCGCCACGGAAGAAGTTGCCGCCGCCAATCACGACAGCGACCTGCACTCCACCGCGGACCACCTCGGCGATTTGGCGTGCGACCTGGGCCACCACATCGGGATCCAGCCCAACCTGGCCGCCGCCGAACATCTCGCCGCCGAGCTTGAGCAACACTCGCGAATACTTGGCCGGACTCGCCGGATCCGCTGAAGATGTCGGCTCGCCATTGGCGCTGGTCGGCTGGGGCTCCGTCATCAGACTCCTCGCAAGAGAGCGCCATCCCGGCGACCTCACCCGGAACGGCATGTCACATCCTGCACCATCGTCGCACTGTGGCGGGGCCCGGGTGCATTATCTGCCCGGTCGACAAAAATGGATTGGTTCAGGTCGTACGCGGGTATTCACCTTTGCGCTGAAAAGCATCTCCTGGAGGTGCCTGAGGGTCGGGGGCGGCGGGCGCACCTTCCACGAGATTTGGAGATGTCTGTGGACGTTCTACTGCTCACCGATGAAGACGATTTCGAATCGGCCCTGCCGACCCTGAAGCCACTCGCGTAAACGACGCGACCCGCGCCGCTTACCGTTGACGCAGATCGAGACGTCGCCGACGTCGCGATAATCGACGCGCGCACCGACCTGACGGCCGCTCGGCTAGCCTGCCGCCGGCTGAGCGCCAACGGTCCAGGGATCGCGGTGGTGGCCGTGGTCGCGCCCGCGGACATCGTGGCAGTCGACGTCGACTGGGGTTTCGACGATGTGCTGATGCCCGCCGCCGGCGCCGATGAGCTGCAGACCCGAATGCGTCTGGCGATCACCCGCCGGCGCAACGCCCTGGTGGGCATCCTGAGATTTGGTGACCTCACCCTGTACCCGGAACGTGTCATCGCGTCGGTGGGCGGCAAGAATCTGGGCCTGACGCCCACCGAATTCAAATTACTGAATTTCCTCGTGCAGCATGCTGGCCGGGCATTCACCCGCACCCGGCTCATGCGCGAGATCTGGGGTCTTGACTGCAACGGGCATGTTCGTACCGTCGACGTTCACGTGCGACGACTGCGTGCCAAGCTCGGACCCGACCACGGCTCGATGGTCGACACCGTCCGCGGCGTGGGTTACATGGCGGCGACGCCACCGCATCCGCAATGGATCGTTGGCGAGCCGACACTGACACCTTATTTGGACGTCGACGACTAAGCCGGCCGCAGCGCAGACCGCCCGATAACGCGAAGCCCGGTAGGACCAAAAGAAGACCTCCCCGCGCCGGGTACGACGCGGGGAGGTCAGTGAACTACTAGCCAACTGCGAATCAGGTATTGCTCGTCCAGGTCAGAAGGTCCTGAACCCCGTCGTTGTAGACGACGCCATTCGGCGGTTGGCCGGTCACGTCAAAGTAGACAGTCCCACTCGTCTGACCACCCTGGGTGATCGGCGACGGGTTGAGGCCGTTGGGAACCGGAACTGTGTCGACCACCCGATAACTCTGGCCGTTGGCGGCGCGAGCATTGAAATCAGCAACTACCGGCGTCACGATTCCGCCATCAGCCCTGGCGGTGATATCCGCTTGGTACAGCTGACCTTTGGGCGTGAAGCCCGGAATCATGATGCTACTGGGCTGCAGCGTACCCACCGTGTAGTTGGTGACCAGCGGACCATCAACGAGTCGCTCGCTGGTGCCGAATCCCTGAATGGTTGCGGGCGCAGCAGAGGCTGCGGGCGCAGCGAAAACGCTTGCCGCCGCGACTCCCCCAGCTGCGATAGCAGTCTTCACAGCAGTTTTGGTGAACTCCATACTAAATTCCTTCCGTGTCGAAACATGGCCCCGCATGAGGCCAATTAGCCGCACCAGGGCCGCATAGCCCTTCGTCGGCGACCTCAAACACGGGCATCCCAAAAATTTGCTGCGGCGGACTCGCCACCTGCACTAACGCAGTATTTTTGTTTGCGCCGCAGGATATTTCGGGACCACATGCTTAACATAGGCATCATTGCCACCACCTTGCACCTGTTTTAACAGAACTCGATCACCAAAGCGGTTGTCACACTGACCTTTTCAGGTGCCCCGAATCACACCGTCCGTGACGTCTCGACGGGAGTTAGGCTCGCCGCGATGAATGCTTCGAGTTCACCGGCGATATCAGGACCGATCGGCTGGTAGATGACTTCAGTGATGCCCTGCCGGGCGGCCTCGGCGAGGCGCCCAGCGATTTCACCAGCCTTTCCGGTCAGGGTCGTCTGCGGGATCGCTGTCCAACTGCCTGCGTTCCACGCTGCGACGTCCGCGTCATTGAGATCAACCAGATGCTGGTCATAAATGGCCAAATGCCTTTTGTGTAGCGGTTTTTGGTTAATCAGCGTCGAGCCACACGTCACCACCGGGCAGCGCGGTTACATCGCCGCCGAATTCATGAGTCGCGTGATAAGCCAGGGCGTTGCCGGCCCCTGCGGCAGCACGAACGCGATCCGAGTTGAGCGCCTCGCCGTCGGCGAGAACGGTGCCGTGCACACCGAGGGCGGCCCAGCTGAATTCGGAGGCGAAAGCGGTTTCGCCGTTGACGGTGAACAGGCCATCGGCCAATTCCTTGGCGACGGCCAGCCCCTTGGGGCCCAGCGCCGAAATCAGGATGGGGATGCGAGTGGGTCGGGCCGGCGCGAACCCATCGGGGTGCATCATCCGCATTGCAGCCCCATCCCAGTCGACCGAGTCGCCGTCGAGCAGGCCACGGAAAGCGCGGACGTAATCGCGGAGAAACGACCAGCTGCTCGGCTTGGCGCCCAACGCGCGGGCACCTGCGAAACCGGTGCCGAAAGCAACCGCGACCCGCTCCGGCGCCAGCGCGGAAAGTGCTGCTGCAGCTGAGGCGTTGACCATCGGATGCCTGAGGGTGGGTACAAGCACCCCGGGGCCCAGCCCGATGGTGCTGGTTCGTGTAGCGGCCAGAGCGAGCATCATCCAGACGTCGGGGCTTTCGTGGGGGGTGTCGAACAGCCAGGCGCGGTGATAGCCCAGGCCTTCAGCGATGGCGATATGTGCCGGCGAATCCAGCGAGGTGGCGAACTGCGCGGAAATTTTCATCGTGGTTGCCCCAGTCGTCGCTTCCTCGAGAAGTGTTGCGGCCGCTGCGCGCGCGCCGAGTGGGGCAGTGGGGTCTCGGTCCATGCGCGCACTGATGCCGGCACCGTCGTAGATCAGGTGAAGCTGGCGTCCGAGCTTACCGGGCTCGGACGCTCCGGCCTGCTCGGCGAGTCGGGTGAAAAGGGCGCGGATCTCGGCGCGATAGTCATCGGACGCCTGTTCGATGCGGCCGCCGGGGGGCGCTTCGGCGGCGGCGGAAATGAACGCGCAGCCGCGGAAATTCGGCTGGGCGGCCAGTTCGCCTGAGCATCGAAGACGGCGAGCAGTCGGTCGCCGGCGTCTTGGTGCTTCTCGATCGCCGCGGTGAGTCGTTCGATGGTCCCCGTGTGGCGGCTTGCCAGGTAGGCCTGCACGAGTTCTTCCTTGCTGCCATATGTGTTGTACAGCGACGCCTTAGCCACCCCGGCATGTTCGATGATCCGGTCGATGCCGACGCTCTGGATGCCTTCGTTGTAGAACAGCTCACTGGCGGCGTCGAGCAGCCGTTCCCGGGCCGAACGCCGCGGTTCGACCGTCGGCGGTGTCCGGGTGGCCATTAACTCTCACCGTCCTGAAGCAAATGTCGTTGTCCACTGGATGTTTCGATCGGCTCCAGCAGCATCACCGGAATGTCCCGGGCGCCGGCCTTGGCGCGGTACTCGGGGAAATGCGGCCAGAACCGTTCGGCGACGCGCCACCAGCGCGCCTTCTCCTCGCCCTCGGCTTCCCGGGCGCGCAACCGATAGACGGTCTCGCTGTCCTGCAGCGACACCTCCGGGTGGGCGCCCAGGTTTGCGGTACCACGATGGGTGGTTGGTGGCTCCCGCGGCGGACGCCACGGCGACATAGGTGTCACCCTCCTTGATCCGCATCACCGGGTTTTTGCGGATGTTGCCTGTCTTGGCCCCGGTGGTCGTCAAGATGACCACCGGCCGGCCCTCCAGGGTGCCCCCTTCTCGTCCGTCGGTGGCTTCGTAGAGCGCCACCTGTTCGCGTACCCGATCACTTGGGCTGGGCTGATATGTGTTGCTCATGCTCACACCGCCGTCCGGCCACCGTCGACGGGGATGACGGCGCCCGGGCCGCGTCGGACAAATCGGCCGCTACGAAACGGGCGTGACCGCCCGGCCGATTCGATCTCCTGCACCGTCGCCGCGCCTCTGAGGGCGTCGCGACCGTGCACGATCACGCTCAATCCTTCGCGGGCGAGCTGTAATGTCACCGCCCGCCCGATTCCCGAGGTCGCCCCGGCCACCAGGGCGATTGGCTGTTGGTTCGTGGATTGCTCTGTCATGACGATCCTTCATTAATTGAGTAGACCTGTCTGTCTAGAGCAGACACTAGACAGATCTGTCTGTATCGTCAACTGTGATATGCGCGACTCTTACCCGGTGACTGTTCGGAGTGCCGGTCAGGCGGTGAGCGCCGGGGGCGCTACCGGCCATCCAATCGCGTTTCTTCCGGGCATTCGACCGTGTTTATATGTCAATATCATTGACATGGGCGACTTCGAAGGTGCTCCGCTGGGCTACCTGCTCTACCGAGTGGGAGCCGTTCTGCGGCCAGAGGTTTCCGCCGTGCTGGGTCCGCTCGGCCTGACACTCCCCGAATTCGTTTGCCTGCGCATCATTTCAATGTCACCTGGGCTGTCCAGCGCCGAATTGTCCCGGCACACCAACGTCACACCGCAGGCCATGAACACCGTGCTGCGCAAGCTGGAAGACATTGGTGCCGTGGCACGGCCGGCATCGGTGTCCTCAGGGCGTGCGCTGCCGGCCACGCTGACCAGTCAGGGCCGCGCCCTGCTGAAGCGCGCCGAGGGCGCGGTCCACATCGCTGACGCCCGCATCCTGGCCAAACTGACCGCAACGCAGCAGCGCGAATTCAAACGAATGCTCGACCAGCTCGGGTCCGAATGACCGGCAGGTTTCACGTATGGATCCGGGCCCATGGCCGGGCCTCCTCGAGTTCGAAGGCCAATTCCAGCAGCAGCGCTTCCTGCCCGATATCGGCGGACAGCATCATGCCCACCGGCATGCCGTGCGCGGATTGGGCAAGTGGCAACGAAATCGCCGGATCCCCGCTGACGTTTTGAAGCGGGGTGAACGCAACCCAATCGATTAGCCGGTCGATGACCTGTTGATAGTCGGTGGGTGCGAGGTATCCGATCTGCGGGGTCTCCTCGGCGACGGTCGGGGTGAGCAGCGCGTCGTAGGTGGTGAAGAACTCCGCGCTGCGCCGCCGTAGCCTGCGCAGTCGCGCGATCGCCTGCGGAAGCCGGTGCAGTTTGCGGCTGGTGTGGCGAGCCAGGCCCAGCGTCAGGCTGTCCAGCCGAGTGCGGTCGAACGTCGGGCCGAACACGCGCCGCCCGGTGCGTACCTGGGCCAGTGCCAGAAAGCCCCAATACAGCACGAAATCGTCCACGAAACCGGCCGGCACCGGGGGCTCGTCGACGAGTTCGACGCGGTGCCCCAATTCCTCGAGTAGCCCCGCCGACTTCAGCGTTAGCTCCCGCAATTCGGGGCTGCAGTCGCGCCGGACGGAACGGGTCAGAACGGCAATCCTTAACCGCTGCCTGCCAGGCTCCGTGATGTCGCCGACCGGCGCCAGTTTGGGGTTGCGCCAGATGCGCTCGGCCTCGCGATAGAAAGCTGCGGTGTCACGAACCGAACGGGTTAGTACGCCGTTGGCGATGATGCCGATCGGCATCCGGCGCAGCTCCGGGTCAAGCGGCAACCGTCCGCGCGACGACTTGAGTCCGACCAGTCCGTTGCAGGACGCCGGGATCCGGATCGAGCCGCCGCCGTCGTTGGCGTGCGCGATCGGCACCACACCCGCGGCGACGAACGCACCCGACCCCGAGGACGACGCGGCCGCGGTGTAGTCGGTATCCCACGGGTTGCGGACCGGTCCCAGTCGAGGATGTTCGGCGGCCGCGCTGAACCCGAATTCCGACATCTGCGTCTTGCCCAGCGATGTCAGCCCGGTGGCCAGATACACCTGGGTGAACTCACCGTCGGCCACCGCGTCGCGGGGCACCCACGCGTCGGTGCCCCGCATCGTCGGCTGCCCGGCGACGTCCACGTTGTCCTTCAGGAACGTCGGGACACCGCTAAAAAACCCGCGCGCCGGCACGGCTGCTGTCGCTCGGGCCTGCTCGAATGCGTTGTACGCCAAGCCGTTTAGAGCGGGGTTGACCGCCTCGGTGCGCGCGATCGCGGCCTCTACCGCATCGGGTCTGCTGACCCAGCCAGCACGTATGGCATCGGCCAAGCCCACCGCATCGAGATCGCCGAGGGCATCGTCGCCGAAGGCGTGTACGCGTCGCATACACCGACGCTAGCCCAGCGCCGGCCGCCCGCTTCCAGCGCTTAGCTCTGACCCACCTCGAACCGAACGAAGCGCGTCACCGTCACTCCAGCCTCGTCGAGCAGAGCCTTGACGGTCTTCTTGTTGTCGGACACCGACGGCTGCTCAAGCAGCACAGCGTCCTTGAAGAAGCCGTTCAGCCGGCCCTCGACGATTTTTGGCAGTGCCTGTTCCGGCTTGCCCTCCGACTTCGCGGTTTCCTCGGCGATGCGACGCTCACTGGCTACGACCTCTTCAGGGACATCGCCGCGGGACAAGTAGCGCGCCTTGAGCGCGGCGATCTGCAGCGCGACCGCGTGCGCGGCTTCTTTGCCAGAGCCGTCCTTACCCGTGTACTCAACCAGCACACCCACGGCCGGCGGGAGGTCAGCGGCTCGTTTGTGCAGGTAGGTTTCCACGTTGCCGTCGAAGAAGGCGGCCCGGCGCAGTTCGAGCTTTTCGCCGATTTTGGCTGAAAGCTCGGCGACTGCCTGCTCGACGGTTTTGCCGCCGGCGATGCTGGCTGCTTTGAGGGCGTCGACGTCTGCGGCTTTGGACGTCGCGGCCGCCGCGACGATCGCGTCGGCCAGCGCCTGAAACTCCGAGTTCTTGGCGACAAAGTCTGTCTCGGAGTTCAGCTCGATGAGCGCGCCACCTTTGGCGGCCACCAAGCCCTCGGCGGTAGCGCGCTCGGCGCGCTTGCCGACGTCCTTGGCGCCCTTGATCCGCAGCGCCTCGACCGCTTTATCAAAGTCGCCCTCTGTCTCCACCAGCGCGTTCTTGCAGTCGAGCATTCCGGCACCGGTCAGCTCTCGAAGTCGCTTGACATCGGCAGCGGTGTAGTTCGCCATCTCAGCCTTCCCTACGATGCATCTGTGGTTGATTCTGTCGTTGCCGCGGCAGCGTCGGTCGGGGCGCTGGTGGTAGCGCTGGCCAGCAGCTCCTGCTCCCATTCCGCGAGCGGCTCGGCAGCTTCGGCCTCGGGCTTGCCGTCGGCGCGGCCAGCGCCGGCGCGGGCCTGCAGGCCTTCCGCGACCGCGGATGCGATCACCTTGGTCAGCAGCGCCGCCGAGCGGATCGCGTCGTCGTTACCCGGGATCGGGTAGTCGACCACGTCGGGGTCGCAGTTGGTGTCCAGGATCGCGATGATCGGGATGTTCAGCTTGCGAGCCTCCGCAACCGCGAGATGCTCTTTGTTGGTGTCGACGACCCAGATCGCCGACGGGACCTTGGCCATGTCGCGGATCCCACCGAGGCTGCGCTCCAGTTTGTTCTTCTCGCGGGTCAGCATCAAGATTTCCTTCTTGGTGCGCCCCTCGAAGCCGCCGGTCTGCTCCATGGCTTCGAGCTCCTTGAGGCGCTGCAGCCGCTTGTGCACGGTGGAGAAGTTGGTCAGCATGCCGCCCAGCCAGCGCTGGTTCACGTACGGCATCCCGACGCGGGTCGCTTCGGCCGCGACCGACTCCTGCGCCTGCTTCTTGGTGCCGACGAACATCACGCTGCCACCGTGGGCGACGGTCTCTTTGACGAACTCGTACGCCGAGTCGATGAAGGTCAGCGTCTGCTGCAGGTCGATGATGTAGATGCCGTTGCGGTCGGTGAAGATGAACCGCTTCATCTTGGGATTCCAGCGACGGGTCTGATGCCCGAAGTGGGTGCCGCTGTCAAGCAGCTGCTTCATGGTTACAACAGCCATGCGTATGCCTTACTAGTGTCGGTTGTCCGCCAGGCTTCGGGTGAAGCCGGGCCCTGGCGTCTGCTGCGATGCCGGACCCATTCCGGATTCCCAAGGGAACCGGCGCGGGACCGCCCGGCATGTGGTGCGATCTCCTAACTAACGGGAGCCGCGGTGCAGGCGCGCGAAGTCAGCCCACTAAAGCGAGCTGCGACCAGCAGTTTACACCTTGTAATCCACAGAACTCGCCGCGGTGACTGGCCCCTTCGCCGTAGCGCCGCTGAACTGACCCGATGCGACGGCTGGCGCTGGTTCTGTGGCTGCTTTTCGCGGCTGCGCCGGCGTCTGCCGACGACGCCCGGCTGGACTGGCCGTTGCGGCCACCCCCGACGGTCATCCGAGGATTCGACGCGCCGTCGCCGAATTGGCATCCCGGGCACCGCGGCGTGGACCTGATGGGCACCGCCGGCCAGCCGGTCTATGCCGCCGGAAGCGCGACCGTGGTGTTCGCCGGGCTGCTGGCAGGGCGGCCTGTGGTGTCACTAGCCCACCCCGGCGGTTTGCGCACCAGCTACGAGCCGGTCCGACCGGCCGTCCGGGTCGGTCAACCGGTGACTTCTCAGACGATGATCGGCGAGCTCATGGCCGGGCACACCGGCTGCCGCGCCGCGGCGTGTTTGCACTGGGGCGCGATTTGGGGTCCCGCCTCGGGCGCCGACTATGTCGATCCGCTGGGCCTGCTGAAATCCACTCCGATCCGGCTCAAGCCGCTGCATGAGTGATCTCAGGCCCGCGGATGAGCCTGATCGTGTACCGCCCGCAACCGCGAGACCGCGACATGGGTGTAGAGCTGGGTGGTCGCCAGGCTGGCATGCCCGAGCAGCTCCTGGACGACTCGCAGGTCAGCCCCGCCCTCGAGCAGATGGGTGGCCGCGCTGTGCCGCAGCCCGTGTGGTCCCATGTCGGGCGCGCCGTCCACTGCGGCAATGGTCTGGTGCACGACCGTGCGCGCCTGGCGCGCGTCCAGTCGGCGGCCCCGGGCACCCAGCAGCAGCGCCGGCCCGGACTCCGCGATGGCCAGTGCGGGACGCCCGTCGGCCAGCCAGGCGCGCAGCGCGTCGGCGGCCGGTACCCCGAACGGCGCGGTGCGCTGCTTGTTGCCCTTGCCGAGAACTCGCACCAACCGGTGGTGGGTGTCCACATCGTCGATGTCCAGGCCGCATAGCTCGCTCACCCGGATGCCGGTGGCGTACAACATCTCCACGATCAGCCGGTCCCGCAGGGCCAGCGGGTCACCCTGCTCCGCACCGGACTTCGCGGCTGCCATGGCCTCCAGCGCCTGGTCCTGACGCAGCACCGCCGGCAGTGTGCGGTGCGACTTCTGCACTTGCAGCCGAGCGCCGGGGTCCCCGGCCAGCAGGCCGCGCCGCGCCGCCCACGCGGTGAATGCCTTGACCGCCGAGGTGCGCCGGGCCAGCGTAGTGCGGGCCGCACCCGCGCCGGCGGCGGCTGCCAGCCACGAGCGCAGGATCGGCAGGCTCAGCGCGTCCAAGCCTCCGCGTCCATCGAAAAACGCGAACAGCGACCGCAGGTCACCCAGATAGGCGCGGCGGGTGTGCGCCGAACGGCCGCATTGCAGCTCCAGGTACTCGTCGAACTCCTCGAGGATCGCCGCGCTGTTGTCTGGCACCCCCCCACGGTCGCAGGCGCAGCCAGTTGAGTCTCAGTCGACGCGCCGAACTGTTTCCGGGGTGAGATCTTTGAGCGCGGGATATCCGTCGACGGCCATGATCAGGTCCGCTTCGGCAAGCATCATCCGCAGCACGTGCACGATGCCGTCGACACCCCCGAGCGCCAAGCCGAAGGCGTACGGGCGCCCTACGCCCACCGCGGTCGCGCCCAGTGCGAGCGCCTTGATGACGTCGGCTCCGCTGCGGATGCCCGAATCGAACAACACCGGCAGCCCGTCGGCCGCCTCGACCACACCCGGCAGGCAATCCAGCGCGGGCAGGCCACCGTTGGCTTGCCGGCCGCCGTGGTTGGAGCAGTAGATGCCGTCGACTCCGCCGTCCTTGGCGCGCCGTGCGTCGTCGGGGTGGCAGATGCCTTTCACCAGCAGCGGCAATGTGGTCAGTGAACGCAACCAGCCGAGGTCGTCCCACGTCAGCGGTGATCCGAAGACCTGCGCCCAGCGCAGCACGGCTCCCTGCGGGTCTTCTTCCGGCGGCCGTTGCAGGCTCGCGCGGAAGACCGGATCGCTGATGTAGTTGCTCAGGCAGTGTCCACGGAGCTGGGGAAAATTCGACGTGCTCAAGTCGCGTGGGCGCCAGCCTGTGACCCAGGTGTCGAGAGTGACGACGATGCCCTTGAACCCGGCCGCCTCGGCGCGATGTACCAGGCTGGCGGCCAGCTCGCGGTCGGTCGGTGTGTACAGCTGGAAGAACCCGGGAGTATCGCCTAAGGCCGTGGCGACGTCTTCCATTGGATCGACCGACAAGGTGGAGGCCACCATCGGGACGCCGGTGCGGGCGGCTGCGCGCGCGGTGGCCAAGTCGCCATGGCCGTCTTGCGCGCAGAGTCCGATGACGCCGATCGGCACCATGAACATCGGGGCAGGCAAAGTCAGGCCGAACAACTCGACGGACAGATCGCGTTGTGCGGCGCCGACGAACATGCGTGGGATCAGGCCCCACCGATCGAAGACCTCACGGTTGGCCCGCTGGGTGCGCTCGTCGCCGGACCCGCCCGCGACGTAGGACCAGATCGATGGCGGTAGCGCCTTTTCGGCCTTGGCCTCCAATTCCGCGAAGACCATCGGCAGGGATGGCACGACGCCGGCCAGGCCCTGAAGATAGATCTCGTTCTGGTAGTCGCCGAATGCCATAACCCAGTTTCCCTTGTTGAGCTGCGGTTTTGCGGACCGCTCCCAACATACCATGACCGCACAATGGTCTACGGTAGGATCTTTTTTTGTGGAGAATTTGCCGGATCTGGTCGACCTGCTGCCGTCCTGGCAGCTGTCGATGCGCGCGGCCCGCAAGTCCCCCAAAACGATCAAGTCCTACACCGAAGGCGTCACAGTGTTCCTGCGCTGGTGTGAAACCACCGGCACTGCGGCGGCCCTGACCGCGCCGACCGTGCTGGCGTTCATCGCCGAGCAGCTCGACCGCGGCTCCTCACCGGCCACCGCCCTGTCCCGGCAGAAGGCGCTGCGCCGCTACGCCGCCTGGCTCATGTCTGACGGCCAACTCGACACCAACCCGCTGGCGGGGCTGCCGACCCCCAAACAGGACCGGCAGCTGACCGAGGCGCTGACCGACGACGACCTGAGGGCGCTGGTGAAGGCGTGCGGCGGGCGGGAGCTCCGGGACCGCCGCGACGAGGCGATCGTGCGGCTGATGACCGAAACCGGTATCCGCGCCGGGGAGGTGATCGCCCTGCAGACCGGCGACGTCGACCTGGGTCGCGGGCTCGTCGCGATCCGGCGCGGCAAAGGCGGCACAGGCCGTTTGGTGCCGTTCGGCGCGCAGACCGCCGCCGCCCTGGACCGCTACCAGCGGGCCCGGCGCGCCCACCACCTCGCCGACCGGGGCGCCCTGTGGGTCGGCCGCCGCACCAACATGGCGTTGACCTACTCCGGGTTGGACAAGACGCTGCGCGACCGCGCCAAGATCGCGGGCGTGAAGGGCTTCCATCTGCATCTGCTGCGGCACACCGCCGCCACCCGCTGGCTCCGCGCCGGCGGCTCGGAGCAGGGCCTGATGACCGTGGCGGGCTGGTCAAGCCGGGCGATGCTGGACCGCTACACCGGGGCCTCAGCTGCGGAGCGGGCCGCTGCGGAGTCCCGGGGGCTGGGGCTCGGCGACATCTAGCGACACAACCCCCAACGTTGTGGACTCGGCCACCGGCCAGGTGCTAGCTTCAAACACGTTGTGCGGCGTATAGGCATCTAGCCGCGCGACCTTTTTCCCACGAAGGAAGGGCGCTCTAGCCAACCGGCTAGAGCTGCCTCGAGCGGGTTCACCAGGCAGGCGACGTGCACCGGTCAGCAGCGCGTGGATGGTTGCATGGTGCCGCTGTACGGCTACCGCTGACCTGCAACACCCATGACCGGGTTCATCGAACGGACGGCCGTCTTAGACGATTACACGCAGTGGATCAACTCCGGCAACGGCAAGACGAGATATGACACCCCCAAGACGCCTGCTACCCGTTCGTAGAACCTGTTTTTAGTCAGCCTTACCGCCGGGGGGGAGGTCAAATCCCATCACGTCGGTGTGGCCCTGTGAACCGCTTGTGCCGAATAGCAGGCCGCCGTGGCCGCCCTGTCCGCCGGGGGTGCCGGCACCTCCGTCGCCGCCGTTGCCGAACAAAAACGCCGAGCCGCCGGCGCCCCCCGCCTGGCTCGAGCCCCCTGAGCCGCCATCACCGCCGTTGCCGAACAGCCAGCCACCATTGCCACCGGCCTGCCCAGTACCCGGCGCCCCGTCGGCACCATTGCCGAACAGCGGGCGCCCCGTGAGGTCTTTCACCGGCGAAATTTGCAGGTCCTGCTCCAAGGTCTGCAGCGGCGACGCGTTAGCGGC
This sequence comes from uncultured Actinomycetota bacterium, assembly GCA_963762625.1. GTDB lineage: Bacteria > Actinomycetota > Actinomycetes > Mycobacteriales > Mycobacteriaceae > Mycobacterium. The sequence goes on along the minus strand of CAVXLB010000002.1, from coordinate 31,478 downwards.
CTCAGCCGCCGCATACGAGCCCGCAGCCCCATTCAACGCCTGCATAAACTGCTCATGAAACGCCGCCGCCTGCGCAGTTAGCGCCTGAAAGCCCTGCCCGTGGCTCGAAAACACCGACGCAATCGCCGCCGATACCTCATCGCCGGCAGCGGCAACCACCTCAGTGGTCGGCGCCGCCGCCGCTGCGGCGGCCGCATGGATCGACGAGCCGATGCTCACCACATCCGACGCCGCTGCCGCCACGTACTCCGGTGCTGCGATCACAAACGGCATCTGATACCTCCACAAAGTCGTGTTCCGCCGGATTTTCTCGAGTAGGTGACTATTCGCTGTGTGTCCTGCGACGTCACCGCCGTCCCCGACACAGCCGCTGACGCGAATGCGCTCATCGGGGTGATTGGTTGTGGTGGTCATTTAGCAATCTCTTCCGTGGGTGGTCCCACCGGCGGCACTATTGCGCGTTTATTGCGCGGAGACGGCCGAACGCCCGGTAAAAACAGGCTCACCTGCACCAACGCTGGTGCGCGATACCGGGATTGAACCAGTGGCACGCTGTTGCTTCTGCACGCGCGGTGTAGTCCTGGCGTGGGACCCGCACCAGCTTTTCCGACGCATTGCGAGCCTCTGATAAGGGTGTAGATCGACGTGGGCCGCCGCCGTTTGATCCCGATCTTTTGTTCTCAGGGTTGCTGTCGGGGGCCCGCGGCGCTTAGGTGGTCCGAAAAAAAATGGGGTAGTCGACTACCTATCTGGAAGCCCGCGCGGCGGCGTATTTTCACGACACCGCTGTACTGGGAGCATCACGTCTTGGAGGTTGTCAGATGTCGTTTGTGATCACCGCACCGGAGTTTGTGACAGCCGCAGCGTCGGACTTGGCGAATATCGGCTCGTCGCTGAGCGCGGCTAATGGGGCCGCGGCGGCCCGGACTTCGGGGGTGCTGGCGGCGGGCGAGGATGAGGTGTCGGCGGCGATTGCGGAGCTGTTTTCGACCCACGCCGAAAGCTTTCAGGCGCTCAGTGCGCGGGCGGCGGCGTTTCATGCCCAGTTTGTGCAGGTGTTGACTGCGGGTGCGGGGTCTTATGTGAGCGCGGAGGCCGCCAATGTTGCGGCGTTTGCGGCTAATCCGGCGCAGACGGTGGGGCAGGATTTGACCACTTTGATCAATGCGCCGTTTGTGGCGTTGACGAATCGCCCGTTGATCGGTAACGGCGCTAATGGGGCTCCGGGATCTGGGGCGACCGGCCGGCCCGGTGGCTGGCTGCTGGGTAACGGCGGCGCCGGCGGCTCGGGCACAAACGGCGGCACCGGCGGCACCGGCGGAACCGGCGGGGCCGGCGGGGCCGCTGGGCTGTGGGGCACCGGCGGCGCTGGCGGGGCCGGCGGGGGCGGAACAACCGCCGGTGCTGGCGGGGCCGGCGGGAGGGGCGGGCTGCTGGCCGGCAACGGCGGGATCGGCGGCGCGGGTGGGGAAGGCGGACACGGCGGAGTCGGCGGGCACGGCGGGGCGGGCGGGCTGTTGGGGGCGGGCGCCGGTGGGGCCGGTGGGGCCGGTGGGGTCGGCTCCAGCACCGGCGCGGCCGGCGGGGGCGCCGGTGGGGCCGGTGGGGCCGGCGGGCTGTTCAGCGGGCTGTTCGGTGCGGGCGGCGGGCACGGCGGGGCCGGCGGAAATGACCTCGGGGGCATCGGCGGGGCCGGCGGAGCGGGCGGTAACGCCGGCATGCTGGCCGGCCCCGGCGGGGCCGGCGGGACCGGCGGAATCGGCGGGCCAACCGGCGGGGCCGGCGGGGCCGGCGGCAATGCGGGCCTGCTGTTCGGTGCCGGTGGGGACGGCGGGACCGGCGGGACCGCCGGAGTCGACTTGGCGGGCACCGGCGGGGCTGGCGGGCACGGCGGCAACGCGGGCCTGCTTACCGCGTTCTCCAGCGGCGGGGCCGGCGGCGCGGGCGGATTCGGCTCCGCCAGCGGTGGTGCCGGCGGGACCGGCGGCAACGCGGGCCTGCTGTTCGGCTACGGCGGGGTCGGCGGGGCCGGCGGATTCGCTGAGGGCACCGGGGGGGCCGGCGGGGCCGGCGGCAACGCCGGCCTCCTGGTGGGCACCGGCGGCGCAGGCGGCGCCGGCGGGGGCGGCGATACTAGCGGGGGTGCCGGCGGGCACGGCGGTAACGCCGCGCTGATCGGCACCGCCGGCAACGGCGGCAACGGCGGGTTAGGCGACACCATCGCCGCCAATCCCGGGGCCAACGGCGCCAACTCACCGCTGCAGCCGGTGTTCAACGTCGTGAATGCCCCCGTGGAGGCGCTGACTGGTCGCCCGCTGATCGGCAACGGCGCCAACGCCGCCCCGGGATCTGGGGCGGCCGGCAAGCCTGGCGGGTGGTTGCTCGGCGACGGCGGCGCCGGCGGCTCGGGCGTTCTCACCGGCGGCGCCGGCGGGGCCGCCGGGCTGATGGGCACCGGCGGTGCCGGCGGCGAGGGCGGGGTCGCCGAAGGCGCCGCCGGTGCCGGCGGGGCCGGCGGGGCCGGCGGGCTGCTGGCCGGCAACGGTGGGGTCGGCGGGGCCGGCGGATTCGGCGGAGCTACCGCGGGGGCCGGCGGGGCCGGCGGCTCGGGCGGGCTGTTGAGCGTGGGCGGCGGCGGGGCCGGCGGCTCGGGCGGGTTCAGCGTGAACACCGGCGGGAACGGCGGGGCCGGCGGAGCCGGCGGCCTGCTCAGCGGGCTGGTCGGCGCCGGCGGCGGGGACGGCGGGGCAGGAGGATTCGGCGAGACAACCGCGGGGGCCGGCGGGGCCGGCGGCCACGCGGGCCTGCTGGCCGGCTACGGCGGAGCCGGCGGGACCGGCGGAACCAGCGAGACTGGTGTCGGGGGTGCCGGCGGGGCCGGCGGCAATGCGGGCCTGCTGTTCGGCGCCGGCGGGGACGGCGGGACCGGCGGAACCAGTACCACCACCGGGGGCACCGGCGGTGCCGGCGGACACGGCGGCAACGCCGGCGCGCTGTTCTCCAACGGCGGCGCCGGCGGCGCCGGGGGCACCGGCGACGGCACCGGCGGGGCCGGCGGGACCGGCGGCAACGCCGTCCTGTTTGGCGACGGCGGGGTCGGCGGGGCCGGCGGAACCAGCAATACCACCGGGGGGGCCGGCGGGCACGGCGGCGGGGCCGGTGTGCTGCAGGGCAACGGCGGCGCCGGCGGCTCGGGCGGCAGGGGTGGGGTGGCCGGGAACAATGGTGTCGGCGGTACCGGCGGTACCGGCGGCAACGCCGTAGTGACCGGAAACGGCGGAAACGGCGGAAACGGCGGGCTCGGCGCCGACCTCGGCGCGACACCCGGCAACCCCGGCGCCGGCGGCAGCAGCGGGCTGCTGTTGGGCCTAAACGGGATCAACGGGTTGTGACGGCGTAGCCTCCCAGGCCCTTGGATCTCGGCAACATGACGTAGGGCTGCCTGGACTATGTGAGCAAGCATCCCTACGGCTGATTACCGCCGATGGCTGCAACCACTGCCGATTTCAGTTCTGTTAGCAGCCGCGGTCGGGGTCGATGCGGATTGCTGTCGCGCAGTGGGAGGTTTGGGAGCAGCTGCGCCACAGCGGGCGCCGGCGATGGAGGCGGAGTCATGGGCGACCAGGGGCGCACCCCACCCCTCCTCGCACGAGGAAACGATGGCCACCTGGCTAGTTCTTCCACGCGAACGGTCGTGTAGATCACCGACGTGTTCTCTCAGGCGGCTGTTCTCGCCCGGGCGACCGCCTAGCGCAAGTCCGTTTAGCGACAACATTGATGGTCGGCGCGATGTGTACCGAAGCGATGCCTAGTCGACGGCATCGGCCTGGTCTGCGAATGCGCGGTAAACGGTCGCACGACTGACGCCGAGCGTGCTGGCTATGGTGCTGGCAGGCTCGCCACTTGCGTGCATCCGCTGCGCTAGAGCGGCTTTCGACTTGTCGAGCGCCTTCGGCCGTCCAATGTGCTGCCCACGTGCCCGCCGCGCCTCGCGGGCCGCTGAACGCCGTTCGCGGCCTAACTCAAGTTCCAACTCGGCCAAGCTGGCCAGCACGCCTGCGACCATGCGGCCAGTCGCATTCGACGTGTCGATCCCCTCACACAACGAACGCAGAATAATGTCGCGCTCTCGAAGCTCGTGGATCGTCGTCATCACCTCGGAGGCGTTGCGGCCCAGGCGGTCGATGCCGACCACGACGATGGCGTCGCCTTCGCGTGCGTAGTCCAGCAGGGCGGCAAGTCCCGGACGCTGCTCTCGCGTCGAGGTCCCCGACAACTTGTCGGAGTAGACACGCTTCGCCTCAACACCCGCCGCCGTAAGCGCATCGACCTGTGATTCGAGGGATCGATGCCCCGTGCTGACACGGGCATACCCGAGTTGGGTTCCGGTTGCGACAGGTGCGCTGTTCGGAGCCATACAAGCATCGTCTCAAAAGTATCAAATCATGTCAATATGAGACGATCGTTTTGAGTCCACTTTTGAGACAGTGCCAACTGGCACTACTTGTCGTGGAGATGCTCCCGGCTGAGCTGTCTCAAATCTTTAGTTCTGGGACTACCGACCGAGCACACCTTTCGTACTGCACGGGCCGATCACTAGGCGAGACCGTCGCTGCTGAGTTCGACCTCCTCGGCGAGATACAGATACGCGCCCGAACGCGGATGACAAGGTCGCTACCCGCTTAGCCTCATGGCATGGATCGCATCTGGCAGTGGGCGTGGGATCGGTACGCAGCGAGATACTCGTGGGCGCTCTGGGGGATCACGTTCCTCGTGGTGCTGCAGATCTATCTCGTCCCGTCGTTTGTCGTTGTCGCCTTCGAGGACTCCAGTCACTACGTCGAGGCGGTCGCCGTCACTATTGTCGCTGTGCTGGTGGTGGCGTACGTGATGATTCTTCCCGGCCTGAGTCAACTGCGCCTCGCTGAGAAGTGGGCATCGGGCGACAAGGTCGATCCGACGAGGGCACTGGACGCTACCTATACCTGGGCTCGGGCGGCGGGTCCCCGAGCGGCGGGTGGCAACGCCACCTTGGTCGCCCTCCTTTTGGTCGCTGTCGGTGTGATCGCCGGGGCGAGCGGGCCGCGGCTAGTCCAGTACGCGATCCTGGGCGCTGCCTTCGGAACTGCCGTCGCTTTGATCGGTGTGCACAGCTACATCGAGGCAACGCTGCGGCCAGCTAGAGTCGCCATCGCCGGTGACACAGGTATCGGTGACTGTTTGCCCCGCTCTCGCCCGACTTTTGCCACGTGGTCGAATCTGTCCATGCTCGCGACCGCGTTCAGTTTCGCCGGCGCGGGCGCGATGCTGGCGACCGCTTTGGATCAGGCTCGTGAGATCCCCGTGCTCTGCGTCGCGATAGCGTGTGCGTTGACGCTTGGCTTCGCGGTGCCGATGACCGTCGGAGCCAATCTGTCCCCGTCCCTGCGACCCATCCGCGACCTCGCCGCAGGAACTGAACGTGTTGCGGCAGGCGACTACAGCCAACGCCTGCCGGTGGTTCAAGACGACGATCTCGGCGCGCTGGCGGCCTCGTTCAACCGGATGCAGGCCGGATTGGCTGAGCGGCAACGACTTCAGGGCGCGTTCGGCACCTATGTCGATCCAGTGCTGGCGGCGCGCCTGCTCGAACAGGGTGATGGTGATGATGTGTTCACCGGTGAGCGCCGCTTGGTGACGGTCATGTTCATCGACATCCGCAACTTCACTCCGTTCGCCGAGGCGAACACCGCCGAGGACACCGTGGCCCGCCTCAACGCCCTCTTTGGGGTCGTTGTGCCGGCTGTCGTGGACGCCGGTGGGCACGTCAACAAGTTCCTCGGGGACGGCGCTCTGGCGGTCTTCAGCGCCCCCAACGACCTCGCCGATCACGCCGACGCCGCTGTTAGGGCGGCTGTGTTGATTCATCATCTGGTTGCAGAGCGGTTCGGCGGGGAGCTTCGGATCGGGATCGGGATCAACACCGGCGTGGTGATCGCCGGAACCATCGGCGGCGGCGGCAAGCTCGAGTTCACCCTCATCGGTGACACCGTCAACGTCGCAGCCCGTGTCGAGCAACTCACCAAAACCACCGGCGACGCGATCCTTCTCACCCAGCAGTGCGTCGAAGCCTTAGCGTCTCGACCGTCCGGACTCATCGACCACGGATTACATGTCCTGAACGGAAAGTCAGCCACCGTGCAGGTCTTCGGCCTCAGGTGAGGTGGATCGAACCCGTGCTGCGATCACGCTCGCGAGCCCAATACTTTCGCTGCGGCTTTCGAGAAACGCACAACGTTAGATTCGAGGCACGGCAGACTGGGGGGCCCGTGGCGTTTGCGATCGCGCAAAGCGGCAAAGGAAAAAGGGGGTGCCGCCCCCGCTGCGGTGAACCGTTGGAACAATCCCCCCGAAACATTTTTTTCACCCCTCGCCGACCTCCCCGGCCAGCAAACGGGGTGTGTCCGGGTGCCCGACGCGGGCACCCCCTGCTAGTTCTGGCGGGGTCGATCGGCGTCTTTGTGGCTGTACACCTCGTGCCGTTTCGCGATGACCGCCGCTTCGGCTTCGGCGAGACTGGTGAAGTAGCCGACGCCGCTGCGCGGCCGGTATCAAGTTTTGCGGCAGCAATTCCGGCACCGCTGCATCGCCGCGGGCACCGAATGCTATTTCGGGGACGGGCCGATCGACTGGAACCTGACGCACCCCGACCGCGGCTCCTTCGAGGTGCACCACACTCAGCCAGTCGCACTGTTCCCCCAGTACGAACTGGAAACGTCGCTGTGGGCTCCGTCCCACCGAATTTGTAACTCACTCAATCAGGCGGCGTACAACGTCGACGGCGGCCGCGCGCTCGACGCCGGCGAGATGAACGGCGGCTACGGGCGGCCCTCCGAGGACTGGTCGTAGCAAACTCCCCGCCGGGCCCCGGATTTAAGTCCGGCCATGGCAAAGCACGCTATGTGACGGCTGGGAATTAGCGGATTTCCCCGGATTCGGGCGGATTCCGGCGCCCAACCGTACGGCGGCGGGCGCACCACCACCACCACGGGCACACCGACCAGCGGGTAACGGTCGATCCCGTTCACCAGCCACCCCCCGACCGCGAACGCGATCAGCAGCACCCACGGCAGGAACATCAGCGCGCAGAAACCGGCGAAGCCGAGGACGGCCAACGTCAACAGCACAACGAACGGGTTGCCGTGCACTCCTCGACGTGGCGTACGCGAACCACCCTTTTCCGGCCGGGCTCCGTCTCCTGCGTCTCGATGCGAACCACCCGTTTCGGCCCGGGCTCCGTCTGCTGCGACTTGAAGCGCACCACCTTGTTGGCGGGCTCGTCGTCGAGGTCCACCACGTCGTCACCCACCACCTTTTTGCCGTCCCGCAGTTGCCGCCGTGCCACAACCGGTAGGCGTCGGCGTCGCCGTCGTTGGTCATGTGCTGCCCTTTCATCGTGGGTTTGCCGACGGTAGGATACCGAGCGCGACACCGCTTGCTGCTGGCCGTGTTTCAGCAGGTCAGACGCGGCGGCGCACAACGGTCACGCGTGGGTTACCGTTCTGGTAGTCGCCGAATGCCATACGATCAGAATGCCAGCATGCGGTCAGGCTGACGAGCCTCTATCGAGTCTCTGCTTCGGCGCTGGCCAGTTCTTTCTTCCACTGCCGAAACGTTTCTTCGGTGCGTCCACGCCGCCAGTAGCCGGAGATCGACGACGCCCATTTCGCGTCCACGTCGCGCTCTTTGCGGACGTAGGGCCGCAAGTTGTGCATAACGGCTTGCGCCTCGCCGTGGATGAAGACGTGTACCTGCCCCGGCAGCCACTCGGTGGTGGTCACCGCCTCGATCAACGGCGCGAAATCGCCGGCACGATCCTCGGGCACCAGATCGGCCCGGCCACCACGGTAAATCCAGCTCACTTCAACGGCCTCCGGAGCGGTCAACGCGATCTCGTCATCCGGGCCGGCAACTTCGATGAAAGCCTTGCCTATTGCGTTGGCGGGCAGCGCTTCCAGCGCGGCGGCAATAGCGGGCAACCCGGTTTCGTCGCCGGCCAGCAAGTGCCAATCGGCGGCCGGATCCGGCGTGTACGCGCCGCCGGGTCCCATCAGATAGATACGCTGACCGGGTTGAGCCGATGCCGCCCAGGCGCCCGCCACCCCGTGGTCTCCGTGCACGACGATGTCCAGTGTGATCTCTCGGGCCGGCACGTCGACACGACGAACGGTCATGGTCCGAACCGAAGGCCGCTTGTCGGGCGGCAGGTCGGCGAAGCTATCCAGGGTCAGCGGTTGCGGCAACTCCGCGACATCGACATCGTCGGCGACGAACACCAACTTGACATAGGAGTCGGTGAAGTTGCTGGGCACGAAGGTGTTGAAAGTTCTGCTCCCAAGCACTACCCGAACGATGTGTGGTGCGAGTTGTCGAGTGCTGACTACGTCGAAAGATTGCAGAGGTCGACCTGCCACTTGTCCTCCCGTCCAGATCCGGCCTCAACCGACTATACGAGCCGCGCCTTGGAAACCATCGTCACAGCTCGACCTGCGGTAGCGCGGACAATTCGCCACCGACTCTCGTAGCGCTCGGCCAGCCCGGCCAGTTCGAGGATCGCCAGCGGTCCTAGCACCTGCTCGGCCACCAGCCCGGATGCGACCGCTATCTCGTCGATCGTTGCGGCGCCGCGCCCCGGCAACGCCTCATACACTCGACGCTCGGCCTCACTCAGCCCGTCGAACGGTGTGGTGGGCCTCGGCTCGTCGGGTGCCAGCTCACCGATGCGACCGACCAGCTCGACAATGTCGTCGGCCCGGGTGACTAGTTCCGCGCCGTTGCGCAGCAACGCATGGCAACCCGCCGACGCCGACGATGTCACCGGCCCCGGCACGGCGGCTACCACCCGACCCAACGCCCGCGCCCACGCCGCTGTATTCGCCGCGCCGCTGCGCAGACCGGCTTCCACGACAACCGCTGCGCCCGAGACCGCGGCGACCAGTCGGTTGCGGGTCAGGAACCGGTAACGGGCCGGGCGGACACCCGGCGGGTACTCGGTGAACAGCAGCCCGTGCTGGCCGACTCGATGCAGCAGTGCCGAATGACCGGCCGGGTAAGGGATGTCGAGTCCGCCGGCGAGTACCGCCACGGTGAGTCCCTCGCAGGCCAGCGTCGCCCGGTGAGCCGCGCCGTCGATACCGTAGGCGCCACCGGAGACGACCGCGACGCCGCGTTCGGCCACCCCGCCCGCCAGATCCGCCGCGACATGTTCCCCGTAGGGTGTTGCGGCCCGGGTTCCCACGACGGCGACAGCACGCATCGCCGCGTCGTCCAAACGCGCGGGGCCCAGTGCCCACAACACCATCGGCGGCCCGCCGCGAGGCTTGGCCCTGTCACCCTTGACACTCCCAAGAGCAGCGAATGCGGCGAATGCGAGTACCGGCCACTCATCGCTGTCCGGTGTGATCAATCGCCCGCCGCGCCGGGCGAGCAGCTCCAGATCATCTGCGGCCCGGTCTATCTCGCGCCTGGATTCAGTATAACGGGCCAGGTCTCCGTCGACCGATCCGCGGCGCACGCGGTCGGCCGCCTCTACCGGGCCGACAGATCGCACCAGGGCGGCAAGCTCAAGACAGGGTGGTTCCGCCACCCGGGACAGGTAAGCCCAGGCCCGCAATTCGTCGGCCGCTGTGGTCATCGCTGCGCTCCGGGCTGCCGAAAGCTCAACGCAGCCGCAACCTCATCGAGCCCGGGCGAGGTCCGCCCGGCCAAATCAGCCAGGCTCCACGCGACCCGCAGTGTGCGATCAACACCTCGGATGCTCAGCAGCCCACGGTCCACCGCGGTGCGCAGTGGGACCATCGCGGCGTCGCCGGGACGGAACCTCCGTCTCAGCAGCGGCCCGCTGACTTCGGCGTTGGTGCCGAACCCGTGTGGTCGCCAACGCTGGGTGGCCGCATCGCGGGCCAGCGCCACCCGATGGCGAACCTGCGATGTCGACTCACCGTCGACGGCCGAAAATGCCCCTGCCCGAACCGGGTCCATCTGTACCCTCAGGTCCACCCGATCCAGCAACGGCCCCGACAGCTTGCCCAGGTAACGCCGTTTGGCTGCCGCCGCACAGATGCAATCGCGTGGATCAGCCGGTGCACACGGGCACGGGTTGGCCGCCAGCACCAGTTGGAAACGGGCCGGATAGCACGCCACTCCATCGCGACGAGCAAGGCGGATCTCGCCGTCCTCCAACGGTGTTCGCAACGCCTCCAGCGCGCTGACGCTGATCTCCGCACATTCGTCCAGGAACAACACTCCGCGGTGTGCCCGGCTGACCGCGCCGGGGCGAGCCATACCCGAGCCACCGCCGACGAGCGCGGCGACGGTCGAGCTGTGGTGCGGTGCCACCAATGGCGGCCTGGTGATCAGGGGCGTGTCGGCCGACAGCAGGCCGGCCACCGAGTGGATTGCGGTGACCTCCAACGACTCGGAGTCCGTCAGCGCTGGCAGCAGGCCCGGAAGACGTTGCGCCAGCATTGTTTTACCCACGCCCGGTGGCCCGGTCAACATCAGGTGATGCGCCCCTGCGGCCGCCACCTCCACCGCGAACCGTGCCTGTGACTGGCCCACCACGTCGGCCAGGTCCGCGGCCGATTCCGGGGCATCGCCCGCCGCGGTGATCCTGTCATCCAGGCCGGAGGACCCGTTGAGCCAGGTCTGCAACTGCCCTAGGGTACGAACGCCCCAGACGTCGATGCCGTCGACCAGGCTGGCCTCGGCCAAGTTGCCCACCGGGACCACAACGGCCGGCCAGCCGTCGCGTTTGGCGGCCAGTACCGCCGGCAGCACTCCGCGCACCGGCCGGACCCGACCGTCCAGCGACAGCTCACCCAGCAATACGGTCTTCTCCAGGAGATGCCACGGGCGCTTTCGCTGCCCCGACAGCACCGCCGCCGCCAAGGCAATGTCGTAGACCGATCCCATTTTCGGCAGCGTCGCCGGCGACAGCGCGAGCGTGAGCCGGGCCATCGGCCAGCTGTTTCCGCAATTGGTGACAGCCGCCCTGACCCGGTCGCGGGACTCCTGCAACGCGGCGTCGGGCAGACCAACCAGGTGCACGCCCGGCAAGCCTGAGGTGATGTCGGCTTCGATTTCCACGATGTCTCCATCCAGTCCGCGCACCGCGACCGAGAACGCGCGCCCGAGCGCCATCAGCCGACACCCTGTAAGTGGGTGATGTCCGGAGTGGGGCGCCGCCCGATCCGCACACCGATGACGTCGATCCGGATGGCCGCCCATCGCTGGTCTTGACCGGCCAGCCACAGCCCGGCGAGCCGGCGCAACCGGCGGACCTTTCCAGGAGTCACGGCGTGCGCCAGCCCCCCATAGCTGTCGCCGGTGCGGGTCTTGACCTCGACGAACACCACCGTTCGGTTGGCTTCGTCGACGGCGATGACATCGAGCTCGCCATAGCGGCAGCGCCAGTTGCGGTTCAAGATCCGCAACCCCATCTTGGTCAGGTGATCCACTGCCAGGGCCTCACCCATGGCCCCGAGCTGGATCCGGGTCGGTGTCTTCTCGGCTTTGGAGGCCTTCTCGGTCGTCATGCCGCCAACTTGCGCGGCGGTCCCGACAACCGACACGACGACGAGGGGGTTGTCGACGGCCGGACGGCGAGTTATCCCCAGTTCGGCGCGGATCCACAGCCGGTACCTGCGCGAGCCTCCGCTACATGATTCGGTCGGCCCTCGTGTAAACGTTCATCGAGTCCCCTCGCAGGAAGGCCACCAGTGTCAGACCGGACTCTTCGGCCAGGGAAGCCGCAAGCGACGACGGCGCCGAGACGGCGGCAAGCACGGGAATGCCGGCCAGCACGGCCTTCTGCGTCAACTCGAACGACGCCCGCCCGCTCACCAGCAGCACCGTTGACGTCAGCGGTATCCGGCCGTGCTCGAGCGCCCAGCCGATGACCTTGTCGACGGCGTTGTGCCTGCCGATGTCTTCGCGCACCACAAGCATCGTTCCGTCGGCATCGAACAGCGCCGCGGCATGCAGGCCGCCGGTGCGGGCGAAAACCTTTTGCGCAGCGCGAAGTTGGCCGGGCATTGCCCGAAGCGTCGCCGCCGCGACGGTGGCGGGATCATCGCCTGGCGAGAAACGGCCCATCACCCGAACCGCGTCTAGCGACGCCTTGCCGCAGACCCCACACGAGGAGGTGGTGTAGAAGTTGCGGGTGATATCGACGTCCGGAGGTTTGACTCCGGGCGCCAGGCTGACGTCGAGAACGTTGTAGCCATTGGCGCCGTCATGGACGTCGGAGTTGCGCCCGCCGCAATAGCGAATGGTCAGTACGTCCTCGCGACCGGAGATCACCCCCTCGGTGAGCAGAAAGCCTTGTGCGAGTTCGATATCCGAACCGGGCGTGCGCATGGTCACCGTGACCGCAGCGCCATTGACACGGATCTCCAGCGGCTCCTCGACGACTAGGGTCTCCGGCCGGGTGACGGCCCCGTTCGCGGTGAGGTGATGTGCGCGCCGGCGCGCCGTTACGTGCGCCACTGGGTAATTTCACCGTCGCAGGGGCGAGGGGCGGCTGAGCGCTGGAACCTCACGGACTCAACCTACATTGGTCGCCGGCCACCTGCCTGGACGAGCATTTCGCCGCCGCCATTTGTATTCGCGGGAACGGACCTGTCAAACACCGCCTAACATGAGACGCAAGATGACAGGGGAACCGAATACCGGCGCGCAGGAATCACTACCGGGCGGCGAGAAAGCCGACCCGGCGACGGTCTTCGCGGCACTCGCCGAGATCATCTATCAGGGTTCGGACGCCAACGAGATGTACGCGGCCATCTGCGTCGCGGCGACCCTGATCGTCCCGGGCTGCGACCACGCCAGCGTGCTGGTGCGGCAGAACGATCGTTACGTCACCGTCGGCGCGAGCGACCGGATGGCGGAGCGTGTCGATGATTTCGAGCGGCGCGCCGGCGACGGCCCGTGCATCGATGCGATCGAGGAGGAAACGCCTCAGATTGAAACGGACCTGACCACACCAAACCAGTGGCCCCAGCTTGCGGCAATCCTTATTAAAGAGACACCGGTACGCGGAGCCATGGGGTTTCGGATCCTGGTGGACAAGCGCAAAGGCGCGGCGCTCAATCTCTTCAGCCAGACAGCGAACCTGTTCGACGCCGAGTCCGCCGGTCGAGCGGCGGTGTTGGCATCGTTCACCAGCGTAGCCATCAACGCCATCGCCAAGGGAGAAGATGCCACTACCCTTCGACAAGGGTTGCTCAGCAATCGCGAGATCGGCAAGGCCGTCGGTATGCTGATGATGCTGAACGGAATATCCGAAGACGAAGCGTTCGAACTGCTGCGTCGCCACTCGCAGACTCTCAACATCAAGCTGGCCGATGTGGCGCGGGAAATTATCAAAAGGCGCGAGCAACTATTACCCGACGGCAACGAGGCTCCCCCGGCTCTGTAGCTGGGGATAGCGTGGGCTACTCGGGCAACCGCAGCTCAGGCTTCTCGACCTCTTCGATGTTGACGTCTTTGAAGGTGACCACCCGCACCTGCTTGACGAACCGCGCCGGCCGATACATGTCCCATACCCAGGCGTCGGAGAGTCGGAGCTCGAAGTAGACCTCGCCGTCGGCGTTGCGTGGCATCATCTCCACGCTGTTCGCGAGATAAAAGCGCCGCTCAGTTTCCACGACGTAGCTGAACTGACCGACGATGTCCTTGTATTCGCGGTACAGCGAGAGCTCCATCTCGGTTTCATACTTTTCGAGATCCTCAGCGCTCATCTGCTCAGACGTCCTTTTTCCTGCGAATTCCGTGCGAATACCGTTCTGCTGTCATCTTTCCTCACTGGTATTCACCACGCTCGCCCGGAGGGTCCGGTTTGCATTCGGCCACCACCCGGGCGGTCGAACTGGTCGCCACACGCCGGACGTTTATGAACGAATAGCGGTGCTCCGGGCAGGGGCCCAGCTGGCTCAGCGCCATGCTGTGCGCAGCGGTGCTGTAGCCCTTGTGCTCGGCGAAACCGTATCCGGGGTGGTCGGCGTCCATCGCAATCATCAACCGGTCCCGGCTGACCTTCGCGAGGACGCTGGCCGCGGCTATGCAGGCGGCCGCTGCGTCCCCGCCGACCACCGGCAGCGACGGCATGGGCAGGCCAGGCACACGAAAGCCGTCGCTCAGGACGTAACCCGCCCGCACCGACAGACCGGCCACGGCCCGACGCATACCTTCGATATTGGCCACATGCACGCCGCGCCGGTCGACCTCGACCGAAGGGATGAAGACCACGTGATAGGCCAGCGCGTAGCGGCGGATCAGGGGAAACAGTCTCTCCCGCGCTTTCTCGGTGAGCTTTTTCGAGTCATCGAGGGCTGCGAGACTTTCCAGCCGGCCCGGCCCGAGAACGCACGCCGCCACCACCAGCGGGCCGGCGCAGGCACCGCGGCCAACCTCATCCACCCCGGCGACGGGCCCCAGCCCGCTGCGGTACAACGTGGATTCCAGGGTGCGCAATCCCGACGATTTACGGATCACCGTCCGCGGCGGCCACGTCAGGGTCATATACGAGCCACGGCTACTGCCCCTGCTGAGGGTTGGCCGAACCCACCCCGCCCCATCGCCCCGGCGGCCACACGATGAATCTGGCTTTGCCGATGACATTGGAAACCGGCACCGTGCCCGACATCGGATCGCCCGTGCACAGCACTCCCTTGAGTGCGTCGGCCGGAATGCTGGTGCAGTGTGCGCGCGAGTCCGCAGAGTGCGTCCGGTTGTCGCCCATCACCCACAGACGTCCCTGCGGGACGGTCACCGGTCCGAACTCGCTGCCCAGGCATGGGTACACCGTCGGGTCGGCCATCATGGTGGCGGGATTGAGGAACGGCTCGTTGAGTGGCTTCCCGTTGACCGTCAAACCCGCGCCGGCCCGACACTGCACGGTCTGCCCTCCGACCGCGATAACGCGCTTCACCAGATCGTTCTCGTCGGGCGGAACGAAACCAATGAACGACAACGCGTCCTGCGCCCACCGCAGCACGGGGTTGCTTGAACGGATCGACTTGTATCCGGTGTTCCACGATGGCGGTCCCTTGAAGACGATGACGTCACCGGGATGTGGTGAGCTGAAGCGGTAGGTGACCTTGTCCACCATGATTCGGTCGCCGACGCACCCCGTGCATCCGTGCAGCGTCGGTTCCATGGACTCCGACGGAATCAGGTACGGGCGCGCCACGAACGTCAACATCACGTAGTAGAGCGCCACCGCGATCACCGCCAGAATCGCGAATTCGCGCAGCGCGGACTTCTTCTTGGGCTCGGGCTCGTCCGCCGTGGAGTCCTCGGGCGCCACCAGCTCCCCGGAGGGCTGCTCAGGATCGGGAACGTCTCGAGTAGAGACCTTCGGCTCCGACACGCCGGCGTCGGACGGGAGCTCAGGTGGGTCTTGGGTCACGAGATCAGCGTAGCCAGCGCAGATTGTGGCTTGGTAAAGCGGCGAGGCGATCCACCACGGCCGCCAAGGCGCGCCTGGTCAGCGCTTTTCCTTGATCTTGGCCTTCTTGCCGCGGAGTTCACGCAGGTAGTACAACTTGGCGCGGCGGACATCGCCACGGGTCACCACCTCGATGTGGTCGATGTTCGGCGAATGCACCGGGAAGGTCCGCTCCACGCCGACGCCGTAGCTCTCCTTGCGCACAGTGAACGTCTCGCGGATGCCCCCGCCTTGCCGCCGGATCACCGCGCCCTTGAACACCTGGATACGTTCCTTGGCGCCCTCGATGACCTTGACATGCACATTTATGGTGTCGCCCGGGCTAAAGGCCGGGATGTCGTCGCGCAGCGACGCTTGGTCGACGAAGTCCAGCCTGTTCATCTGAGAAAACACTTCCTAGGGATTCGCGGCTTGCGGCAGCTGCCTACACGCAGGCGTGTGGCGGTCACCAAGCCGATGGGTTCGGGCTTTCGGGGCGCATCTCGCAGCAGGCACTAAGCGGCGCGCACCGGCCGACAACCGCTGGAGACAACTGGTCAATTGTGCCAGAAGTCCGCCCGCTGTGAAAATCACATAAAATCGCGCGGTTCGCGAGGGGCCGAATACCCTGGTGAGTGGTACATATGACTGGGGCCAAAACGCGCTGCTCAATCCGAACGTCGGCGTGACGCCTGGAGCGGATCAGCGATATGGCCTCCTAATATGCAGGTTTAGCTGTCAGAGGAGCGCAATGCGAGAAGAGTCGCTGTCGCTGCTCGTCGCCATCGCGCTGATGGTGCTTGTGCTCGCCGGCTGTGACCAGGCACCGATCCAGGCAAAGTTACATAGCATGCCGGTGAACACCGAGCCGCTGTACGCCGAACCTGAAACTAGTTCCAGCCAGGAGGCGCAGCTGTTGGGTCGGGCCGTCGCGCCGTCCGATGGACTGCAGGCAGAGCCGAGCGCGGCGTTCGGCGGACTGCAGGCGCGTGTCGAGCAGGCAACCCGCCAAGCCGCCGCCGGCGGCGCCACGCTGTCGGTAGCCATCCTCGATCGCGCTACGCACCAGCTGGTCTCCAACGGCAACACCCAGATCGTCGGCACGGCATCGGTCGCCAAGCTCTTCATCGCCGACGACCTCCTCCTGCAGGCGTCACAAGGACGAACGCTGTCCCCGGACGACCGCCAGGCACTGGACACCATGTTGCAGGCCTCCGACGACGGCGCTGCCGAGAAATTCTGGGGCCGGGACGGCGGTAGCGCGATCATCACCCAGATCGCGGATCGATACGGGATGACGTCCACCACGCCGCCCAGCGACGGGCGCTGGTGGAACACGATGAGCTCGGCGACTGATCTGATCCGCTACTACGACATGCTGCTCAACGGTTCGGGCGGGCTGCCACCGGAGCGAGCCGGGATCATCGTCAACGATCTGGCCGAGTCCACCCCGAACGGAGCCGACGGCTACCCCCAGCGATTCGGCATCCCCGACGGTCTTTACGCCGAACCGGTGGCCGTCAAGCAGGGCTGGATGTGCTGCATCGGCAGCGACTGGATGCATCTGTCGACCGGGGTGATCGGGAAGGACCGTCGCTACATCATGGTGATCCAGTCGCTGCAGCCCAGCGACGACGCCACCGCGCGCGAGACGATCACACAGGCCGTCAAAACGATATTCCCCGGCGGACGGATCTGACTCCTAATCGCTAAGCAGATCCGGGCGGCGTTCACGAGTCCGCTGTATCGAGACCTCCCGGCGCCACGCGGCGATTCGGGCATGGTCACCGGACAGCAGGACATCCGGGACGTCGAGTCCGCGCCAGCTCGGCGGCCTGGTATAGCTCGGGACCCTCCAGCAGACCATCCAGGTCCGGCGAGTGCGAGTCGTCGCGGTGCGACGCGGGATTGCCGAGAACGCCGGCCAGCAACCGCAATACGGTTTCGATCATCACCAACGCCGCCGCTTCTCCGCCCGGCAAAACATAATCGCCGATCGAGACTTCTTCGACCCGGATCCGCCGAGCGACATCCGCAGTCACCCGCTGGTCGATACCCTCATATCTGCCGCAGGCGAACACCAGGTGCTGTTCGGTGCTCCAGCGCTGCGCGGTGGCCTGGGTGAACAGCGCGCCCGCGGGGGTGGGAACAACCAACAGCGTTTCGCCGGAACAGATTTCGTCTAGCGCTTCGCCCCACACCGGCGCCTTCATCACCATCCCAGGACCACCGCCGTACGGCGCGTCGTCAACCGAGTGATGCACGTCGTGGGTCCAGTGCCGCAGATCGTGCACCCGCAGGTCGACTCAGGCCCGACTCGATCGCCTTGCCCGGCAACGACTGCCGCAGCGGGTCCAGGTACGCGGGGAATATCGTGATGACGTCAATCTTCATATCGATGCAGCGCTACGTCAGATCCAGCAGGCCCTCGGGCGGATCGATCTCGATGATGCCCGTCGTCCAGCGACACCGACGTGACGATCGCGCTGACGAACGGCACCAATAGTTCTGCGGCAACCGTTTCGCCGCCGTCACCCCGCCGCACCGCCAACAACTCACCGGCCGCGGTGTGCAGTACTTCGGCGACGACGCCCACGTCCTGTCCCGCTGTCGTCCGGACCTGAAGCCCTTCCAGTTGGTGGTCGTAGTAGGTGTCGGGCTCGTCGATCGGCGGCAGGTCATCGGAGTCGACGACGAACACACTGCCCCGCAACGCGTCGGCGGCGTCGCGGTCGGCCACTCCGGCCAACCGCACCAACAGCCGCCCACTGTGCTCGCGCACACTATCGACGACATAACTGCGCTCCTGACCCGCACCCCGAGATCCCTTGGCGCGCAACGTGCTACCCGACGCGAACCGGGCAGCGGGATCGTCGGTGCGGACTTTCCACGACCACCTCGCCGCTGATGCCGTGCGCTTTCACCACGCGCCCGACGAGCAGCTCCATGAGCAGCCCGCTACTGGTCGGTGTCCACCACGTCGACGCGGATACCGCGGCCACCGATACCGGCGACCAGCGTCCGCAACGCGGTCGCGGTGCGTCCCCCGCGACCGATCACCTTTCCGAGGTCTTCGGGGTGAACGTGAACCTCGACAGTCCGCCCACGACGGCTGGTCACCATGTCCACCCGGACATCGTCGGGGTTGTCGACGATCCCGCGGACCAGATGCTCAACTGCGTCGACGACGACGGTACTCATTGCGCTCGTCAGCTTTCGGTCGCCGGCTCGGGCTGTTCGCCGGCTTCGGCCGGCACAGCGGCCTGCTCGGCCTCGGTGTCGGCCGCAGCGGTTTCTTCGGCAGCGGGCTCGGTCGCCGGATTCGGCCGCCGGCGCGGCCTTCTTGGCCGGGGCCTTCTTCTTCGGCTTAGCGGCCTCGGTGGTAGGCGCGCCGTCCGCGGCAGCCAATGCGGCGTTGAACAGCTCCAGCTTGCTGGGCTTGGGCGGGGCGACCTGCAGGCTGCCCTCGGTGCCGGGCAGCCCCTTGAACTTCTGCCAGTCACCGGTGATCTTCAGCAGCTTGAGGACGGGTTCGGTGGGCTGAGCCCCCACCGAAAGCCAGTACTGGGCGCGCTCGGAGTTGATCTCGATCAGGCTCGGGTCTTCCTTCGGGTGGTACCGGCCGATGACCTCGATAGACCGGCCGTCGCGGCGCGTCGCGTGCGTCGGCGACGGCGATGCGGTACTGGGGATTGCGGATTTTGCCAAGCCGAGTGAGCTTGATCTTCACAGCCATGGTTAAGCGACTTCTCCTGTGTGTGTCACGCTGCAATTCAGCGACCCGGGCAGGATGCCGGGATCCGGTTTTGCCTCGCGTGTATGACCGACGCGCAAGCACCCCGTAGAAAGTGGGTCGCGCGGCAGACAGCCGCCTATTGTGCCAGAACCTGGCTCTCGACCAGAAATTGCCGGAAATTACTGATTCGGGACCGGCTTCACATGCACCTTCTGGAAGACCTTCGTCTCCACCCGGCGGGTCATCCGCCATCCCTCGGGAGTGCGCACGAACTCGTCGTCGTACCACAGCCCGCAGAACAGCACCTGATCCTTATCGCCGGGCAGCACCATGGGGTTGAAGCAGATCACCCGCGAGGACGCGGTGTCCCCGTTGATGCGGACCGAGAAGTTGCCGAGCATGTGCGCATAGACCGGGAAGGTCGGCAGCACTTGCGACAGCCACTCCTTGACCTCCGGATACCGGCCGTCGATGCCGCCTAGCGCCCGGTAGTCGATGTATGCATCTGGGGTGAAGACTTTGTCCAGATCGTCGAATCGACGCTGGTCGATGGCGGTGGAGTAGTCCACCAGCAGCTGCTGGATCTCCAAGCGATCGGAAATTTCGGCCAGGGTCAACATGCATCGATTCAACACCGCGGCCCTACTGAGCGGCGCGCCAGGTCAGCCGCCCTGCAGGGGCCGCCGGCGGCGGCAGAAGTAGGCTTCACGCAAGCCGGGAAGTTAAGCTGTGCGCCCATGCGGAAATTTGTGGCCGTGGTCGCCGCGCTGCTGGCGGTCGGCACCTGCGGTGTCATCGTCGGCGCCGCCGCGTCGGCCGACAGTATGCAGCCCATCGGCTCGGTGCCAATCCCGGACGGCCCGGCCCAGACCTGGATCGTCGCCGACCTCGACAGCGGTGAGGTGCTGGCCGGCCGCGACCAGAATGTGGCCCACCCGCCCGCCAGCACCATCAAGGTGCTGTTGGCGTTGGTGGCCTTGGATCAGTTGAAGTTGGACTCCACCGTCGTGGCCGACGCCGCCGATACGCAGGTCGAGTGCAACTGCGTCGGCATCAAACCCGGCCGCACCTATACGGCGCGCCAACTGCTGGACGCGCTGCTGCTGGTCTCGGGTAACGACGCCGCCAACACGCTGGCGCAGATGCTGGGCGGCCCGGACGCCGCAGTGGCCATGATGGACGCCAAAGCGGCCTCGCTGGGGGCGACCAACACCCATCCGGCGACCCCGTCCGGTCTGGACGGCCCTGGCGGCTCCGGGTCCTCGACCGCGCACGATCTGGCGGTCATCTTCCGGGCGGCCATGGCCAACCCGGTGTTCGCGCAGATCACCGCCGAGCCGTCGGCGATGTTCCCCGGCGATCACGGTGATCAACCGATCCTCAACCAGGACGAACTCCTACGGCGGTATCCGGGCGCGATCGGCGGCAAGACCGGGTTCACCAACGCCGCGCGCAAGACCTTCGTGGGTGCCGCCGCCCGCGGTGGCCGCCGGCTGGTCATCGCCATGATGTACGGGATGGTGAAAGAAGGCGGACCGACGTATTGGGACCAGGCCGGCAGTCTGTTCGACTGGGGCTTCGCGCTCAACCCGGCGTCCAGCATCGGCTCGCTCTAATCCCGCGAGCGCAGGGTTAGTTCGGCAGGGTTCCCGTGATCAGCGCGGTTAGCAGCTGAATCCGCTGCTCCTCGATGTCCGGTTCTGGCAGCACCCCTCGCACGATCGCTGCTCCGTCGAAGACGTTCGTCAGCAAAGCCACCAGAACCGGAAACATGTCCGCCGGGAATCCCTCGGCCCCGGGCAGTGCCCGCGCGGCGTCGCAGATCTTCTCGGTGTACTGCCTGAGCACGTCGCGCAGATGAGCGTTGAGCTTCTCGTCGGTGCGGGCGGCAATCATCAGTTCGTACAACACCGCATTCGTGGGGCTGCTGGTGATGTCCCGCAGAATCGTCAGCGCCGCTTCCAGCGCCGGTCGGTCGGCCGGTATTCCAGTGACTTGCTTGGTGAACGACTCCACCTGCCGGCGCAGCACCTCGGACGCCGTCGCCGCCATGAAATCGCCCATTGTCTCGAAGTGCCGGAACAGGGCACCTACCGACACCCCGGCGCGCTTGGTGATCACAGCGGCAGATGCCCTGGCGTATCCGACCTCCACGATGCTTCCGATGCAAGCCTCGAGAAGCCGTCCGACAGTTTCTTCGCGGCGTTGTTGCTGGGTCCGCGTCATCTCAGGCGCTGGGACTCAACGCCAGCCGCTGGATCGGCTGGCTTGGAGGCGAACCTGCGCGCAGGTATCGGCCCGATCTGACGGTCTGGCCGTAGCCATCGCGGAATTGACCGTGGCGGAAGACGACAGCGCCGTTGACACCGGTCGCGACCACTGCCTCATCGTTGCGATTGACCATGCGCCGCAAGCCACCGTAGAAAGGAACCTCTTCTTCGTAGTAGCCGTCCACCGAGTCATTGAGGCCGGCCGGATCGATCACCACGAAGTCCGCCCGGTCACCCTCCCGCAGCGTGCCCGCGTCGATGCCAAACCACTCCGCCAATTCGCCGGTCAGTCGATGCACCGCGCGTTCGGTGGACATGAACGGTGCGCCTGCCCGGTAGGCGTCGCGCGTGCGCTTGAGCATCCGAATTGGGAAGTTGTAGAAGGCCATGTTGCGCAGGTGTGCGCCGGCATCGGAGAAGCCCATGTGCACGCTCGGCTCGGCGGCGAGCTTGTTGAGTTGCTTGGGCCGGTGGTTGGCGACAATGGTTGTCCATCGGACGTTGCGCTCTCCGTTTTCGACCAGCACATCGAGGAAAGCGTCGAGCGGGTGCAGTCCGCGTTCGTCAGCGATCGCGCCAAAACTCTTGCCGATCAAAGATTCATCGGGGCACTCGACGATCACCGCGTCGTGGAAGTCGCGGTGCCACAACGAGGGTCCGAGTTTGCGGCGGTCGAACTCACGCCGGAACCGCCGCCGGTACTCCTTATCGGCAAGCAACTCGTTGCGCTCCAGTTGATCGCGCAGGTGAAGTGCAGCCGTTCCCGCGCCGAACTCTTCGAATACCGGAAGGTCGACGCCGTCGGAGTACAACTCGAACGGGATCGGCAGGTGCTGGAACCGCACGCTGGAACCGAGGAGGGCGTTGAGCACGCGGGTGCCCAACCCGAGGATGTGCACGGCGAGCGGCATCGACTTGGCATCGGCGGATACCAGCAAGCTCATCCGAACACCCCGGCGGCGGCCGAACATCCGGCTGCTGGTCAAGAAGAACATCAATCCCGACCCAGCGCTTTCTATGTTGGGCGCGCTCTGCAGAATCCGGCCGCGCTTGCGCAGCACCGTGATCAGCCTGCGCCGTTCGCGCCATGTCGCGAAGGTGGACGGCAGCGCGCGCGACCGAAAACGGTCACCGTCGAGTTTGTCGATGGCCGCATCCATCCCGGACATGCCGAGCACGCCGGCCTCGAGTGCATCATCGAGCAGCGCCGCCATCTTTTCCAGTTCGGCATCGGTGGGCCTGACGCTGCCGTCGGTGGCGCGATCCAGTCCCAACACCGCCGTCCGCAGGTCCGAATGACCAAGCAGTGAGCTGACGTTGGGGCCGAGCGGCAAAGCATCGATCGCGTCGATATATCCCGCCGCCGTCGACCACGTTCTGTTGGAGTCCAAAGCGCCGTAGACATATTCGCGCGGCACCGCCTCGACCCGGCTGAACAGATCGGCGGCGTCCTCGGAATTGGCGTAGATGGTCGACAGCGAGCAGTTGCCTAGCAGCACCGTGGTGACGCCGTGCCGGACGGACTCCCGCAGCCCCGGGTCATGCAGCACCTCGGCGTCGTAGTGGGTATGCACGTCGATGAAGCCGGGCATGATCCACTTGCCTGCCGCGTCGATCACCTCGGCGCAACCGGTCTCGTCCAACGGCCCGGCGGAGACCGTGGCCACCACACCATCGCGAATGCCGAGTGAACGGGTTTTCGGCGTGCTACCGGTGCCGTCGAACCACAATCCGTCGCGGATGATCACGTCGTAGGTCACAGCTTCCTCCGATCGTTGAGTTGAAACGAATGTAGCATAGATAGCAAGTGCTCGCAATCTATTATCGCCACGCCCTGATCCGCGGAAAAGCCCTGTTCAAGGGGTAGACCGATCAGCGATGCGTTGTGGTCGGCGCCGTGGGGGTGTCCGGGACCGTCGCGGGATCCGGCACGGTCACTGCCGTTGGCACTTCGCCGCTTGGGGTGGCTACCGCGGGTGCGCGGAGTACGCCCCCCTTCTGGGCGCACTCATTGCTTTGCACAGTGACCGTCAATTCGCCCACGAGCTCGCCCTGTGGCTCCGGCCGCAATGACAACACCTGCGTCGTGTCGTGCATCCCTGCCACTCCGTTCGGCCCGATACAGGGGAATGTTGTCTCTTCTGACCGGGACAGCCAACGACCGTCGCGGAAGTCCAAGACGACAGGACTGCCGCCGGGCGACTTCGCTTGGGTGTGGTCTTTGTCATCCAGCAGGACGCCGGCCGCCGCGCATGAGCTCGGCGTGCACGACGAGCGAAAAGCCCACCAGGTATTCACGTCAGGTGCCTGGGGGTCAGGCGTGTAGCTGAAGGTCTGCTTTGTGCGTTGGACCTCGAGGCGGTAAGTGCCCTCCAAGGGGACGGGCGCACCGACCTGGGTGCCGGTCGTCGGAGCGCCCGCCGTAGCCGATGCGCTCGTCGTCGGGCGGGCGGCCTGAAAGGCGGTGGTGTCAGTCTTGCGCCCGATCACGAAGCCGAGCGCCAGCAGCCCGACGATGAGCACCGCCGTTGCCGCACTCAACACGACTTTGCGTGGCCGGCGTCTCCTCGGCGCGACTGCCCGAGCCGTCGCAGTGTTCGTCGGGTGGGCCTGCGGCTCCACGGAGAAATCGCCCGGGCCGCCCACCGCGAGGTCCGCCGAATGCCGCTTTGTGCCACGCCTTTGCGGTTTTCTCGCCGCGGGTCGGGCCCTGGGAGACGTTTTGACGTCGTCGACATCACCACTTTCCGGCCCGGCGTAAGCGGGATATTCCACCACGAGGACGGCCTCGGGACTGCGGTCTCCGGTCGAGACTCCCGCCTGTTCGCTGGCCGCGTCGGCGAACTCGCGGCAGCTGTCGAACCGGTCATCGGGTCTTCTGGCCAGCGCCTTGGAGAACACTACGTCCAGGCGTGCCAGTTCCGGACGCTGATCGCTGAGTCTTGGCGGCGGACTGTTGAGCAACTGGTCGACGGCGGCGACCGGATCAGAGTGCTGCACCGGCGGGGCACCCGTCAGCGAATGAAAAGCAGTGGCTGCCAGTGCGTACTGGTCGGCCCGCCCATCAATGTCGTCGGCACCCATCAACTGCTCGGGGGCGGCGTAGGCGACCGACCCGGCCGGGACGTTTGTCGCATTGGCCCCGGTTGGCTCACCGAGTTGCCGGGCTACCCCGAAATCGGCCAGCAGAATCCGTTGTTCGCCTTCTTCCCGGCCGGTCAACAAGATGTTGGCGGGTTTGACATCGCGATGCAGCAGGCCGCGCTGGTGCGCGTGATCGAGAGCCGAGGCGACCGCGGAAACGATCGCCAGCACCTCTCCGGCCGGCGAAACCGCCGGGAACCGCTCTGCCATAAGCCGCGCGGCATTGCTGCCCTCGACATAGTCCATCGCGACCCACAGCTGTCCCTCGAACTCACCGCGGGCGTGCACCTCCACGATGTGCGGGTGGTAAAGGTTTGCGGTGGTAGCCGTCTCCGACAGAAACCGTTGCCGGAAATCGCTGTCGGTCGACAGCGCCGGCGAAAGAATTTTCAGCGCAACCCAGCTCGTCAATCCCGGATCCTGGGCAAGGTAAACCTCACCCGTCACTCCAGACCCCAGCCTTCGCGCGACCGTGTATCCGGCAAACATTGCGCCGCTGGCCAACGCCATTCACCGATCCTAACCGCCGCCGCGACGTCGCGCCCGTCTGGTGTCTGGAGCACACCCACCTGGCCTCAAGGACGAAACGCCTTGCCGCGCAGTATCACCAGATCGGGACGGTTCAGCACGCCGGGACCATGCCGCGGGTCGGTGGAGTAGCACAATAGGTCAGCCGATGCGCCATGATCCAGGCCGGACCTTCCCAGCCAGCGGCGCGCGTCCCAACACGCCGCTCCCAACGCCTCGGTGGAACTCATCCCGATGCCCTTGAGGGCCTCGACCTCGTCGGCGATGCGTCCGTGTCTGATCATGCTGCCGGCATCGCTGCCCGCGTACAGCGGCACGCCGGCTTCCCGGGCCGTCGCCATCCGTTGATGGCAGCGGGCATACAGGTCGCGCATGTGGGCGGCATAGGTCGGATAGCGCGCCGCGGCGTCCGCGATGCCGGGGAAATTCTCGATGTTGATCAGCGTGGGGACCAATGCGGTGCCGTACTCGAGCATCAGCGCGATGGTGTCGTCGGTGATCCCGGTGCCGTGCTCGATGCAGTCGATGCCGGCGGTGATCAGCCCGGGCAGCGCGTCCTCGCTGAAGACGTGTGCGGTGACCCGGGCGCCATTGTCGTGGGCGGCGTCGATCGCGGCCTTGAGCACGTCGTCCGACCACAATGGGGCCAGATCGCCGACTGTGCGGTCGATCCAGTCACCGACCAGTTTGATCCAGCCGTCGCCGCGCCGCGCTTCGGTGGCCACCGCGGCCGGCAGCTGCGATTCGTCTTCGAGCTCGACTGCAAAGCCGGCCTGATAGCGCTTGGGTCTGGCCAAGTGGCGTCCGGCCCGGATGATGCGGGGCAGATCCGCGTGGTCGTCGAGGCTGCGGGTATCGGTCGGTACGCCGCAGTCGCGCAGCAGCAGCGCCCCGACGTCACGTTCGGCCTCGGCCTGAACAATCGCCTCATCAAGTTCGATCTCACCGTGGTCACCGAGCCCGACGTGACAATGAGCATCCACCAGACCGGGCAGAATCCAGCCGCCGTCAAAAACCGTGTCGGCCCCGGAAACCGGCTCCAGGCTGATCTGGCCGTCGACGATCCACAGTTCGATCGCTGTCTCGTCGGGCAACCCCAGACCTCGCACGCGCATGCGCACGGCGCGGCTACTTTTTTCCTGGGGTGCCTGGGAACTTCAGCTTGGACAGATCAAAGTCGGCCAGCGCGGGCGGCAGCTGATTGAGACCTTCGGGCATCTGCGACAAATCAGGGAATCCTGCCGGCATGCCGGGCATGCCCGCTCCGAAGGGGCCCCGGACCTTCGGCGGCGTCGGTCCGCGTGCCCCCTTCTTGCCTTTCTTGCCTTTTGCGCCCTTGCTCTTTCGGGTCACGGACTTGCGGCCCATGCCCGGAATCCCCATGCCGCCGAGCATGGACGACATCATCTTGCGGGCTTCGAAGAACCGGTCGACCAGTTGGTTGACCTCGGACACCGGCACGCCCGAGCCATTGGCGATACGCAACCGCCGCGACGCATTGATGATCTTCGGGTCGGCCCGCTCCTGCGGTGTCATTCCGCGGATGATGGCCTGCAGCCGGTCGAGCTGTCTGTCGTCTACCTCGGCCAACGCGTCCTTCATCTGACCCGCGCCCGGCAGCATGCCCAACAGGTTGCCGATCGGACCCATCTTGCGGATGGCGAGCATCTGATCCAGGAAATCTTCGAGAGTCAGCTCGCCGGCCCCGATCTTGGCGGCGGTGGCCTCGGCCTGTTCGGCGTCGAACACCTGCTCGGCCTGTTCGATCAGGCTCAGCACATCGCCCATGCCCAGGATGCGGCTGGCCATGCGGTCCGGGTGGAAGACCTCGAAGTCCTCCAGCTTCTCGCCAGTGGAGGCGAAAAGGATTGGGACGCCGGTCACCTCGCGGACCGACAACGCGGCGCCACCGCGGGCGTCACCGTCGAGCTTGGTCAACACCACTCCGGTGAAGCCGACGCCCTCGCGGAACGCCTCCGCGGTGGTGACGGCATCCTGGCCGATCATCGCGTCCAGGACAAACAGGACCTCATCGGGGTTGACCGCCGACCGGATGGCCGCGGCCTGGCTCATCAGGTCGTCGTCGATGCCCAGCCGTCCGGCGGTGTCGACGATGACGATGTCGAAGTGTTTGGCCCGAGCCTCGGCGAGCCCCGCCGCCGCGACGGCGACCGGGTCACCTGGTGGACCGGACTCCGGTCCAGATGGCGGGGCTCCGGGATGCGGCGCGAACACCGACACGCCGGCGCGCTGACCCACGACTTGCAGCTGGTTGACCGCGGCAGGCCGTTGCAGGTCGCAGGCCACCAGAAGCGGCGTATGTCCCTGGCCGCGAAGCCAGGCGGCCAATTTTCCGGCCAGTGTCGTTTTACCCGAACCTTGCAGGCCGGCGAGCATCACCACGGTCGGCGGAGTCTTGGCGAATGCCAGCTGGCGGGTTTGGCCGCCGAGGATGCCGACGAGTTCTTCGTTGACGATCTTGACGACCTGCTGCGCCGGGTTGAGCGCACCGGACACCTCCGCGCCCCTGGCGCGGTCTTTGATCCGCCCGACGAACGCCCGCACGACGGGCAGCGAAACGTCGGCTTCCAGCAGCGCCAACCGGATTTCGCGGGTTGTTACATCGACATCGGCGTCGGTCAGCCGACCCTTTCCACGCAGCCCTTGCAGGGCACCGGTCAACCGGTCAGACAGCGATTCAAACACCCGACCAGCCTAGTGGAGAGCCGGCCGGTGTACCCACGGACGCGGGTGTCGGGGGAAGGCTCTTGACGAGTGTGCCTGGCTGCAGCAAAGGTCAGGCTCATGCTCGAGGTGATCGACAAGGGGTCTGGTAGCCACGCGCATCCGGTACCACTGCTTTTCGTGCACGGCGGCTGGCATGGCGCCTGGTGCTGGGACGACCACTTCCTGGACTTCTTCGCCGGTGCGGGCTATCGCAGCGTCGCAGTGAGCCTGCGCGGGCACGGCACTAGCCCCACGGCGAAGCCGTTGCGCTCGGTTTCGATTGCCGACTACATGGAGGATCTCGGTTCGGTGGCCGACGAACTGGGTGGCGCTCCCGTCCTCATAGGCCATTCCCTGGGCGGGTTCGTGATTCAGCGCTACCTAGAAGAGCGCAGCGCCCCGGCCGCGGTGCTGGTGGGCTCCGTGCCACCGCAAGGCGTGCTGAGATTGGCGTTGCGGGTCTGGCGCCGCCGACCGTCGATGACGCTGGAAGCCTGGACCGACCCCACGCTGCTCAAATTCCTCGCCACCCCGGCGCTCACCCGCGAATACCTGTTCAGCCCCGACACGCCCGAGGCCGTCGTCGTGTCGTGCATGCAACGCGCCGGCGCGGAGAGTATTCGCGCCGCCATGACCGATCCGATGCTTCGCCGCGTCAAACCCCGGCGAGTAACCACCCCGGTCCTGGTCCTCGGGGCCGAGCATGACGGATTCGTCAGCGTGGGCGACGTACGCGCCACGGCGCGCGCCTACGCTACCGAACCGGAATTCTTCGACATGGGGCACAACATGATGCTCGAACCCGGGTGGGCTGACGTCGCGGGACGAATCCAGGCCTGGCTCGAAACGCGGAACCTGGCCGCCTGACCCCCGCGATCGGCAACCCAGGCCAAGTCGCTACCGCGCCGAAATGCGTTGCCATGCTAGATTTCACACCCGCCGTCTCATCCCCCTCCGTTGTGGGCAGCGCGGCCGGGCCATATCTACGAGGGGAGCTGTGTCGATGCAATCGGGCACCGGCACGGTCTCTGAAGCCGTCGCGAGCGGCCATTCCGGCAACCCGCCATTGCGTGGCTGGCAGCGTCGAGCGCTGGTGAAATACCTGTCCGGCGAGCCGCGCGATTTCCTGGCCGTGGCGACGCCGGGATCCGGAAAGACAACGTTCGCCCTGCGGATCGCGGCCGAGCTACTCGCCCATCGCGCCGTCGATCAGATCACCGTCGTCGTGCCGACCGAGCACCTCAAGGTCCAGTGGGCGCAGGCCGCGGGAAAACACGGTCTGGCCCTGGACCCGAGATTCTCCAACACCAACCCCCAGACCTCGCCGGAGTACCACGGCGTGATGGTCACCTACGCCCAGGTCGCCGCACACCCGACATTGCACCGAGTGCGCACCGAACAGCGCAAAACTCTGGTCATCTTTGATGAAATCCACCATGGCGGCGACGCCAAGACCTGGGGCGACGCGATCCGGGAAGCATTCAGCGACGCCACCCGCCGACTCTCGCTGACTGGCACACCGTTTCGCAGCGACGACAGTCCCATTCCGTTCGTCACCTACACGGGCGGCGCCGACGGGGTGCTGCGTTCCCAAGCGGACCACACCTACGGCTATGCCGAGGCGCTGGCCGACGGGGTGGTCCGGCCGGTGGTGTTCCTCGCCTACTCCGGACAGGCGCGCTGGCGAGACAGCGCCGGCGAAGAGCACGCGGCACGGTTGGGCGAACCGCTGTCCGTAGAGCAGACGGCACGGGCGTGGCGCACCGCATTGGACCCGTCCGGCGAATGGATGCCAGCTGTCATTGCCGCTGCCGATCAGCGCCTCTGCCAATTGCGTACCCACGTTCCCGACGCCGGGGGCATGATCATCGCCTCCGACCGGACCGCGGCGCGCGCATACGCCGCCCTGTTGAAGAAGTTGACCTCAGAAGCCCCGACGGTCGTGCTCTCGGACGATCCCGGATCGTCGGGGCGTATCACTGAATTCGCCGAGAGCACCAGCCGCTGGCTGGTCGCGGTGCGCATGGTGTCCGAAGGCGTCGACGTGCCCCGGCTGTCGGTCGGGATCTACGCCACGAGTGCCTCGACCCCGCTGTACTTCGCGCAGGCCGTCGGCCGGTTCGTGCGGTCTCGCCGCCCGGGTGAGACCGCCAGCATTTTCTTGCCGTCGGTGCCTAACCTGCTGCAGCTGGCCAGCGAGTTGGAAGCCCAGCGCAATCACGTACTGGGCCAACCGCACCGCGAATCGGGCGAAGATCCGCTCGATGGCGATCCCGCGGTGCGGACGCAAACCGAACACGGCGATGCGGATAACGGCTTTACCTCTTTGGGAGCCGATGCCGAATTGGATCAGGTCATCTTCGACGGATCCTCGTTCGGCACCGCCACGCCCGCCGGAAGCGAGGAGGAGGCCGACTATCTCGGCATCCCCGGGTTGTTGGACGCGGACCAGATGCGCGCTCTGCTGCACCGCCGCCAAGACGAGCAACTGCAGAAGCGGGCTCTGCTGCACAAAGAAGCAGGGCACACATCGGTGACGCCCGGGTCCATGCATGGCCAGCTCCGCGAACTACGCCGCGAACTCAACACCCTGGTCTCCGCGACACATCACCGGACGGGCAAACCGCACGGCTGGATCCACAACGAACTTCGCCGCCGCTGCGGAGGCCCACCGATTGCCGCTGCGTCAAGCGACCAGCTGCAAGAACGTATCGAGGCCTTGCGCAAACTGAATGCCGAGCAGTCTTGAAGCATTCGTCGCAATCAGACCTAGTCGCCGACGGGCTCGTCGACCAGCGCCCGCGCCGACGCGCCCAACACGGCCAACAGGTGCTGCTCCACCGCGGCGCGAGCGGCTTTGTTGCAGTCCCCGTTCAACTCAGCCGCCCCAGATCCATTCAAGGATTCGACCGGCACTGACACGCAGAACACATCGGTCGCCGTCGATCCGAACGTATTGACCTTCGCCCAGGCGATCTCAGCTCCGGCATCCTCCAGCGCACGCGTCAGCAAAGCCAGCAGACCGATCCGGTCCATCGCGCGGACTTCGACGACAAGTTGACCTGGAACATCGGTTTCGAGCCACAGGATGCGCGGTGGCGCGGTAGAGCGCGTCAGTGGCGCCCCAACGTGAATCTCCCCGGCCCGAGCCATCGCCGAGCTGGTCGCCTCACTATCGCGCTTCTCCAGCGTGCCGAGGACGTCGTCGCCCTTGAGGGCGGCGACGAAGTGCTGACGGAGCAGGTCGGCCGCGGGCGGCGAACCAAACAGCGGTGAAACCACGAACTCGGCGATCGCCACACCCTCGTGAATGTTGACCGACGCCGAGTGGACTCGCAGCGAGTTCAGCGCCAGCACGGCCGCGGCCTTCGATACCAGCCCCCGCTCTTCCGGGGCCACCATCACCGCGTGCAGGCGCTCGCTGTCGCCCGGCGTAATCTCCACGTGTACCCCGTGGTCGGCGGCCAGCGAAAGGTAATGGGGCGCAGCTGGTTCGGCGCGCGGCAGTGGCTCACCGGCCATCATCATCCGGCAGCGACGCACCAGGTCGGCCATGAGGGAGGCTTTCCAATCGCTCCATACGCCCGGCCCGGTGGCCTTCGAG
>CAVXLB010000001.1:0-3927877 GCA_963762625.1 uncultured Actinomycetota bacterium | reverse complement strand
TCGACCCTGAAATAGCCGGGAAGATGTGCGAGATGGATCAGCAGGGCCCCATGTCATCGTCGCATCAGCATCGGCGGTGCGCTTCCGCAGTGCGCTTTGGCGAAAGGGCTGGAACTTCGGTAAGTGGTTCACACTCATGGGTCAGAATAATTGGTCGGATGTGCCCACCGAGGTGACTGCGGTGCGGCGGCGCAACGAAAAGTCGCGAGTGGCGATCCTGACGGCAACCCGTGAACTATTGCTGGAGCACGGATTCGATCGCCTCACCATCGAAGCGGTCGCCGTGCGTGCCGGAGTCGGCAAGCAGACGATCTATCGCTGGTGGGCCAGTCGCCCTGCGCTGGTCGCCGAGGTGCTCATCGAGACTGTCGGCAAGATCCCCACCGCCGTGGCGCACAGCGACGACCTGACCTTGGATCTCGTCGCATGGGCGCGAAATCTCGCAGCCACCCTCACCACTGAGCAAAACTTGGCGATGCTGCGCATCTTGATGGCCGCCTCGCTGGCACACGAAGACGCTGCGCCGCGACTGCGCAACGGATTCAGCATGCCGCTACACGAGACCGTGAAAGCACGTCTGGTAGCCGAGGGCGTGGCTGAGCCGACCGCCCAAGCCGTCGCCGACGCCATTGTTGGCGGAATCGTCTACCCCATATTGCATGAAGGGCGAGGCTACTCACGTTGCCGGGCGGAACTGACCGTCCGCACCGTCATCAAGTCGCTCGCCCCGACGCTCTAGATACCGAACGCCGCCGAGCGTTCAGTTACCCACATTAAATCGGCCAGTCGTCGCACGACCGACGGAGGTACGCGCGCCCGGATGTACTATCACCCACGCAATAGTTTTTTGGCGGGGCCCTGCGCGCTGAACTCCTTGGGAGATGAGATTCGGGTCGAGGGGATATGGCCCGAGGGTCGCCCTACGCGGGCCAGCCACAGATGAGCAATGTGCCCGTTCGAATCTCGCCGCCCACGATCCAATTGTTCGGCGACTGCCCACCTCGACGCTCGTCTTGACCCGCGGGTCCCTATCTAGCGCTGTCCTTCCCGGCCCCAGCCAACGTCCGAATCCTATCGATGCCGCAATACTATTGCATCCGCAATGCAACGTGTTAGGTTGACTTTCACTACGGCCGAGGCGATCCCGCAACCTCTTTGCACTTACGAGACAGCTGATAGGACGCATGATGGTCACCACTGACACGACGCGCCCGGTTTCGCCCGACCCTGAGGCGCCGGAGAAGTGGCACTGGTTGTCGCTCAATCCGGGCAAGCGTCGCACCGAGATCATCTACGTGGTCTGGTTCCTCGTGTCGGTGCCTCTACAGGGCTTTGTCACCGCGCACCTCAGCTACGACAAACGCAATGACTTCGCCCTACTGGCACAGGCTTTGGTGATGGGGCTGGGCACCCTGATCTGGCCTCTGGTGTTGCGCACCGCGGATGACAAGGGTCGCCCGCTGAGCGAGCTGTACGGGTTCCGGATGGGAATCTTCCTCACCGTGTGGGCGGTGCTCGGCGGTTTCATCGGAACCGATCCCTGGTACGAGGTGCTACACGGCCACTTCGCCTTCAACACGGCACTCAATCCCAACGGCGTGCCGTTGTTCATGTTGCCGATGACGATCAGCGTCTTCGGCTTCTACACTGTCATCCTCGGCACGCTGTACCGAGTCATCAACCAGCTGCTGGACCGGACCCATTCGGTCCTGGGACGCGACACCTGGCTCCGTCACGGCGTGCTCTGCGCAATACTGGCCGTGCCCATGCCGCTAGGGGAGACCTTCGCCTACTCCGGGTCCAACTACTGCTTCGACAACGGCGTCGGAATGTGGGGCCTCAACGTCTTGATCTACGGGGCGTGGCACTTCTCGGC
This sequence comes from uncultured Actinomycetota bacterium, assembly GCA_963762625.1. Classification (GTDB taxonomy): domain Bacteria; phylum Actinomycetota; class Actinomycetes; order Mycobacteriales; family Mycobacteriaceae; genus Mycobacterium. The sequence continues at coordinate 3,926,001 of CAVXLB010000001.1, read as the reverse complement.
GCTGTTGTTCTACACGAGGTTTGACACACTGCCGGGGGAACGAACACCACTTAAGACGGTCGTTGTCTCGGCCTTCGCCACCCTGGGCATCCTGATGGTGCTGACCGCGACTACCGCGAACTTTATTGCCCCGCACTTCGTCGACGTACAGCACGGCCTTCGGCAGATCAACGACTGGAGCGCCCACAATTGTCTTGGACCAAAACCGTGAAGCGGCCGGCCTGGTGATTGCGCGTGCTAGCTGGCCAACAGAACCAATCCAGTCGAACTGCGGAACCGGGAGGGCAAGCTGGGTAAGCCAGCGAAAAGCCCGGGAGGTGTCGTTCACATCGAGTCGGTCGACGCGAAGGCTTCCGGATCCTCTTATGGCACGTAAGCCCCGGCGGGGGTCGGCCCTGGCAATCGAATCGGCGAACCGGCAAAGTTCGGATAAGGAAATCACACGTTCCTTCCGTGCCTCTTGGCGAACGCCTTTTCTGTGCGCCTAAGGTCGCCAACTTGGGTTAGCGACAGCGAAAGCATCCGCGCTGCTTATGGTGCGCGTTGACACGCTATCGGTTCGCCGACAAAATCCACCTCATGCGCACCCACGGGTGGGGCGGAGCCACGCCCGCGAATGACGAGGAAGCCATCGATCGCATTCTCAATGCCGCAGGTACCGCGATACACGAGCGCGGCGCGAACATACGCGTAGCCGAGGTGGCACGGGCACTGGAGATATCACGTCAGACCGTCTACAAATATTTCCCGGGGAACTCGTTGGTCGAAGCAGTGGCGCATCGATCGGGACTCAGATTCATCGAGCGACTCGCTGCACACCTGGTCGGCATCACCGACCCGGTTGATGCCCTCGTGGAGAGCTTTGCGTTCACCCTGGAGTGGCTGCCGGGCGACAAGCCGGTGCAGCTGATGCTGGCCAGCGACTTTGGTAAGACATCGACGGGCGTGACCTCGGATCTGGCCAGACGATTCGGCCACGGCATCCTGGCCGGATTGGATGTCGACTGGGCATCGTTAGGGCTCAACGATGCGGGCATCGACGACCTGGTCGAATACATGCTGAGAATGCTGCAGTCGTTCATGATCGATCCGGGGCGACCACCGCGCAGCGGTGATGCGCTACGCAGCTATCTACGGCGCTGGATTGGTCCCGTCGTCATAGCCGAAATCGCCGGCACCAAAGGTGCTCGTTAAGGCACGCGCCCCCTGTCGCCTTTGAGGTAAGGGTTGACATTAACGATAAACTGTCAACTCAAGTGGAATATCGAACTGAGGGAGCGCGAGCGTGGCTTTTGACAAGGTGATACTCAATGGTCGCTGGTTCGACGGCACCGGCGGCCCGTCGGCTGTGCGCAACATCGGGATCCGGGACGGACGGATCGCCGCAGTCACCGCGGAACCTCTAGAGGGAACCGAGGTCGTCGACGCCACGGGGAGCTGGGTGATGCCGGGGATCATCGATATCCACACTCACTACGACGCCGAGGTGTTGGCTGCTCCAGCTCTGTCGGAGTCCTTGCGGCATGGCGTCACCTCGATCGTCATGGGGTCATGCTCACTGTCAACGGTCCACGTGAACGCCTCGCAGGCTGCCGATCTGTTCGGGCGAGTGGAGGCGATACCGCATGAGCATGTCGTCCGGATCGTGGGGGAGCACAAGACTTGGAGTGGAGCGGAAGAATACGTCAGGGCGCTCGAAGACCTAGCGCTCGGACCCAACGTGACTGCGTTTATTGGGCACTCCGATATTCGGGTTGCGGTGATGGGATTGGACCGCGCGACGCGTGGGGATGTCCGCCCGACGCGTGCCGAACAAGCCCGCATGGAGGCCATGCTGGGTGAAGCGCTCGACTCCGGCTTCATCGGGCTGTCGTCGCAGCAGCTGCTCTTCGACAGAATCGACGGCGACGTCTGTCGATCACGGACCCTGCCCTCGACGTACGCGAAGGCTCGGGAGCTGCGTCGCCTCAAGTCCCTCCTGCGTCGGCGGGATCGCGCGTTGCAGTCAGGCCCGGACATCTCCCATCCGCACAACATCTTGTCGCAGGCGTTGCAGTCGGTCGGCTTCGGCCGGCCTCGGCTTAGAACAAGCCTGCTGGCCGCGGCGGACATGAAGTCAGCGCGTGGGGCCATGTGGCTCACCGTCATGCTAGCCGCGATCGCTAACCGACTCGGAGGCGACTTCCGGTTCCAGCATCTGCCGGTGCCCTTCGAGGTCTACGCCGACGGAATAGACCTGGTGATCTTTGAAGAGTTCGGCTCAGGTGCCGCGGCACTGCACCTCAAGACTGAGCTCGAACGCAACGAGCTGCTAAAAGATGAGGCCTATCGGCGCGCATTCCGTAAGGACTACGACAGCAAGTTCGGCCCGCGCGCGTGGCACCGCGACTTCTTCGATGCCGAGATCGTCAGCTGTCCCGACGACACGGTGGTGGGCAAGTCCTTCGGCGACGTCGGCGTCGCGCGCGGTGGGTTGCACCCGGTCGATGCCTTCCTCGATCTCGTCCTGGAACACGGTTTGGAGTTACGCTGGCGTACAACGATTTCAAACCACCGCCCGAAGATGCTCCGCCAACTCGCCGTCAAGGGCGGTATCCAGATGGGGTTCTCTGACGCCGGCGCTCATTTGCGCAATATGGCCTTCTACAACTGCGGGCTGAGGCTGCTGCGCCACGTCCGCGACGCCGAACGCAATGGCCAGTCATTTATGACCGTGGAACGGGCGGTACATCGACTGACAGGCGAATTGGCTGACTGGTATCACCTGGACGCTGGCCACTTGCGCGTGGGTGACTGGGCCGACGTGGTGGTGCTGGACCCCGAGCGACTGGACTCGTCGCTTGACGGATATCACGAGGCGCCCATCGAGGTTTTTGGGGGGCTCAAGCGGATGGTTAACCGCAACGACGACACCGTCAAGGCCGTAATGGTCGCCGGTCGCACTGTGTTCGCCGACGGCGCGCCCACGGAGCTTGTCGGTGCGCGACGCACCGGCAGCTTCCTGCGGGCCGACGGGCGCCCCCGTAACGTGCCCATGCGGCACGACTCCGAGCGCCCGAGCGTCGCGACTGTATGAGTGAGCCTAGAAGATTGGCCCTGGATCTGCCGCACCTTCGGTTCCAGGCACTGGCCTACCACGGCAGCGCGGACCTCGAGCGCGTATGGGAGAGCCTGCCCGATCGGAGTCGCCGCACCGCAGCGCTGTCGTATTACCGGGCGGCGTTTCGGCCATTCCGGCTCAGCAGGCCGTTCCGCGAACTGGATCGATACGCGATGAACGAAGTTCCACTGTTGCCCATGCTAGTCATGCACGGACGCATCGACGGCGCCATCGACGCGCGCATCGGTGCCCTCGGGTCGAGGCCGCTCCCGCGGGGTAGTCGTCACGAAATCATCGACAGTGCAGGCCATTTCATGCACCTTGACAGGCCTGAGACGGTCCATCGGCTGATCGGCGAATACTTAGCGGCCTGACCGCACACGTACCGCACTCAAGGACAGGAAGAGAAAGTGAAGTGATGGTGCCTTTCGAGTTGGCGATCGCGGATTCCCAGCTCGAGGATCTGCGTCGTCGGCTCGAGTCTGCTCGCTGGCCCGTTGAGTTACCAGATAGTGGTTGGGATTACGGCACCGAGCAGGCATTTCTGAAGTCGGTGGTCGACCGATGGACCGAGGGATACGACTGGCGAGCCACGGAAGCGGAGATCAACTCGCGGGGATCGTTTGTCACCGTGGCGGCGGGCCAGCGCGTCCACTTCCTGCATTCGCGGTCCTCCGACAGAGCTGCTATCCCACTGGTGCTGGTTCATGGCTGGCCTGGGTCGATCGTTGAGTTCCTCGATGCCTTGCCGTTACTGCGCGAGCGATTCCACGTCGTGGTCGTCTCCATGCCGGGCTACGGTTTTTCCGGGCCCACCAGTGAACGCGGCGTTGATACGGCGAAGGTGGCGGCAGCGGTCGACGATGTGATGGCGCAACTAGGCTACGACCGGTACGTTGCGCAGGGCGGCGACTGGGGTGCCATCGTCATCCGTTACCTTGGCGAGCATTTCGCTTCCCGAGCCGTCGCCATCCACACCAATATGTTGTTCTCGCCGATCGAGGCCGACGGTCCCGACGTGATGGCCGGTGTCACCGAATCCGAGGTGGCCGCCATCGTCACCTCGGCCGGACGCATGGGCGATGGCAGGGCCTACATGGAGATTCAGTCAACTCGACCGCACTCGCTCGGTTTTGGGCTGGATGACTCGCCACTGGGGTTAGCCGGCTGGATCCTGGAGAAGTTCCATGCATGGTGCGACATCCGTGACGGCATGCCGATCAGGACCGACCGGCTAATCGACAATCTGATGCTCTATTGGCTCACCGGCACGGCAACATCAGCTGCGCGGCTGTACTGCGAGGCCACCCGCGCAGGCACGTCGGCGCTCAGTGCGTGGGACGGACGAGTCGATGTTCCGACCGGTTACTCTGTCTATCCGCGCGAGCTTATGCAGACGCCGAGGGTCTGGGCCGAGAGGCGCTACAATTTGGTTCACTACTCAGTTCAGGAGCGCGGCGGCCATTTCGCGGCGTTCGAGCAACCGAATCTCTTCGCGGGCGATGTGAACATCTACGGTGACACTCTCCGCGAGCTCGGTATCTTCTGATCTAGCATCCCGGCAACTGTTCTGGCCTGGGCGACGCTGTTCCTTCAGGACCGGCTACGGCCGCAATTCGTAGTCGTCTGGATCGGGACGGTTGGTCCACTTCCAATAGTCCGCAATGCGGAATCCGTACAGTGTGGGAACAGTGCCTGCGGAGTTCTTGTAGTAACTGACGACTTTTGGATGCGTATATACCATCGTCTTCAGTCGGTCCTGGTTTCGGCGGTTGTAGTCGTCGCACACTCCGGCGCGCGGCGATGCCGAGCGGACGCCGTTCGCGAGGACCATGTCGATACAGCCCATGATGTAGCGCATCTGACATTCGGAGTTGTAGATGATGCTGGCTCCGTTCACTGCGTTGGTGCCTGGCCCGTACATGCAGTAAAAGTTCGGGAAGCCCGGCACGGTGACGCCCAGGTAGGCATACGGAGAGTCCCCCCAAACTTCATTGAGCGACAGTCCATCTATGCCTCGCACGTTGACCGGACCGAGTTGGTGGTTGACGTCGAATCCGGTAGCCCACAACAGGACGTCGGCCAGCCGGTGCACGCCGTCGATGGTCGTGACACCGTCGTCGCGAATTTCGGCGATGGCGTCGCGAATCAGCTCGACATCCGTGCGTTGGAGCGTCTTTAGCCAGGTTCCATTGTCCTGCAACATCCTCTTACCCATGGGCGGGTAGTCGGGCGTGACTTTCGCAAGTAATTCCTCGTCGTCAGTGAACGCTCGCATCCACGCGATCAACATGTCGCGCACGCCCTGATTAGCTTCAGAGCAGGACTCCCCGCCGGCATCCCATTCTGGGTCGATCGTCACCCGCTCCTCGGCGGCGTCGGCCAGCGGCCACCAGGAAATGAACCGCAGCCATCGCCCGTAATACGGCAGGTGGCGGATTGCCCACCTCGCGCCGTCTGGAATGGCCTCGTGGTAGACGACGTTGGGTGCCATCCACTGTGGGGTCCGCTGGTAGACATCGACCCGTTCGGCGCGGTCCGCGATGGCGGGCACGAGCTGGAATCCGCTGGCGCCTGCGCCGATCACGGCCACCCGCTTGCCGGTTAGGTCGACGTCGTCGCGCCAGTCAGCTGTGTGAAATGACGGCCCCTCGAAATCATCTGCGCCCTTCAGGTCCGGGATCACCGCATTGCTGAACTGGCCCACAGCGCAGATCAGGGCGCGGGCATTCAATTCCTCTTCGACGCCGGTCGCTGAGCGGATGGCCACGCACCACGTTGCTGATTCGTCGTCCCACGTCGCACCCATAACCTCAGTGGAAAATCTTACGTTGGAGGCGATATCGTGCTTCGCCATCACATCTTCGAGGTACTGCAGGATCTCCGGTTGCTCTGAGTAGTAATGCGACCAATGGTCAGTCGGCTCGAACGAGTACGAGTAGTACTGGTTGGCGATGTCGACGCGACACCCCGGATAGCGGTTCGCTCGCCAGGTGCCGCCGACACCGGCCAGCTTGTCGACGATTGCGAATGGAATGCCAGCCTGTTTGAGCTTGATCCCTGCCAGGAGACCCGCTTCACCACACCCGATCACAACGACGGGAAAGTCGCCGCGTTGTCCCGGTGTGGATGACAGCAGCGGGCCGAATTGGTCAGCGTCGGTCAGGCGCAGGTCCGCCGCGACGTAGTCCACGTGGTCCTCGGTGACCTGTCCGGTGGACATGACGTCGAGCATCACACGCAATTGTTCTGCATCGGGGAGGAAAGGGACCGGGCACCCGCGGTCGCGGTAATCACGCACGACGTCGTACGCCCTTTCGCGCACCGTCTGCTTGTGTGCCTCGGACATTCCGCCCTGCAGATCCATCGGGATGAGCATGAACGGCTTAGGAAGCTCGTCGAGCAGACCGATATCCCCGGTCATGTGCACCATCGACATCAACAGCGCCGGCACGCTGGCCTCGTCAATTGCGGCGCGGAGCACATCGTCAGAATCGTTGAACGGGAGGCCTATCAACGCATCGAGGCTCGATGCACCGGTAGTACCGGTGTTGCTGACGGTCGTTTGACCCATGTCGTCACCATCCAGTCGCTGCGTTGCGCGTGGTTGGGGCTCTCCGGCCCACCCACGGGAGCCCGTGACGTGCGCGCACCAGTTTCGTCGCCGATCGTTGTTTCGGCCGCCTGGCAATGCTAACGTCAGAGTTGACACATCACAAGTACTGTCCAGTCAGAGGCGGCTGGCCATGGCGGCGAAAGGCGCAACCGCAATGACAGACATTCAAGTGCGGCGGGTTCGGTTCGACTTCGCTGGCGAAGACGTGCCTTTTAACTGGCAACCCGCACGCCCGGCCTTTGCCATGCAGTGCAATCTGATCTCTTTCTTCGCGCCGGGATTCGAGAAGTTCATCGTCGATGCCACCAGAGAAGCGATACCGCTAATCCGCGACCCGGAGGTCGCCGAGGAGGCCAATGTTTTCCTGCAGACAGGAGGCCCAACACTCGGCGGCGCACGCGAGCCATGTCCGTGCGCTAGCCCGGCGCTGGCCTGGTCTGCGGGAAACGATGGACGAGGTGACGGCGTCGTTCGATCACCTGACGGCAACCAAGTCTCTGGCGTGGCGCCTCGGGTACACGGCGGTCATAGAAGCCACGTTCACGCCGTACTTCAAGGTGTTCCTCGATCACGAGGACAAACTCTTCGCGCCCGGCGACGAACGAGTTGCCTCGTTGTTCCTCTGGCACTTCGTCGAAGAGATCGAGCATCGAAGTTCAGCGCTCAGGGTGTACGACGCCGTGCACGACAGCTATCTCTACCGAGTGAAGACGATCGCAGGCGTGGTCAAGCACATCGATGAGATACTCGGAATCATCTCGCGCGGGTTTCGGAAGCACGTTCCGGAATCGGATGGCGGCGGGTACGGACGGCTGATTCCAAGTGGCCTGTCGCTGAGGGCCTTTCGAGAGGCGCAACGGGCTGCACATGAGCTTTCGGCCCGCGGCCAGACGACCTACGCTGGTGTTCCGAGACGTGAACTCTTGGCCATGCTGGCCGGCCTCGTACGTTCGCAGGGCCCACATCACGATCCCGCGGTAGAGAGCCTACCCGCCTTCGCAGAACGGTGGTTCGACCGTTTTGACGAAGAGCCGAAGAGTGTAGCCCACTGGTATTCAATCGCCAGGGGCGGCGAATAGGTCTGTTCCCTCAACTGAAATGGCGTTACTGTCCGTGGCCATGAGAAAGTCTCCACTGGTGACAGTTACTCAAGCCGACCAGTCCCCCGAAGTGGCCGAGACCGGGCCGGACCGCCGTTCTCCTGTTGTCGATAGAATTCGGTGCGGAGGTAAGCGTGCGCGGCACGGGCCCTCAAGCGCCCTTCGCCGATCTCGATGGGCGAAGCCTGAAGGGGGCCACGAGGATGACGCTGAACCGAAGCGCCGATTTTCATCCCGATCTGCGCCGCTTTGGACGCTTGCTCCCCAAGCAAGTGGTGACGCCGAAGACGTTGCGAATCATCCGGTTGTTCAATCGACTCGGCTCGCGCCGTACGCCTGACGGCGTGCAGGTGCTGGCCCTACCATCGGGGGTCACGCTCCGGGTGCACCACCCTTCGGTCCGCAACGCAGTACCGACGCCAGCGCTGCTGTGGATACACGGCGGCGGGTATGTGATGGGTACGGCGGCATTCGATGACAAGGTGTGTTCGAGATTCGCCCGTAGACTCGGCGTGACCGTGGCGGCGGTGGACTACCGGCTCGCACCGGAGAACCCGTATCCAGCAGCGCTGGACGACTGCTATTCAGCCTTGACCTGGCTCGCGAGAGCGTCGTGCGTGGACCCGGCGCGGATGGCCATTGGCGGAGGCAGTGCTGGGGGCGGCCTGGCGGCCGCTTTGGCCTTGATGGCGCGCGACCGCGGCGAAGTGGCGGTTCTGCTCCAACTCTTGGTCTACCCGATGCTCGATGACCGCACCGTTGAGCGACCAAACGCCGCCCATCCGAAACTGCGGCTGTGGAGCCCGAGCAGCAATCGCTTCGGCTGGACAGCATATCTCCGTGGCGCCAACCCCGACGTAGCAGTGCCCGCCCGCCGCGACGATCTGGCTGGGCTTGCCCCCGCGTGGATCGGTGTCGGCGACCTCGACCTGTTCCACGAGGAGGACGTCGCCTACGCTGAACGGCTGAAAGCCGCCGGCGTGCCATGTGAGATCGAAGTGATTCCCGGCGCGTTCCACGGGTTCGACGTAGTCATGCCCAATAGCGACGTGGCTCGCTCGTTCTTTGACAGTCAATGCGGCGCGCTGCGAAGGGCTTTCGGTCAGAGATAGTCGAGGCAGCACGGGGAGGCCATACCGAGCCGACCGTCATCCGGATTCTGCGACCGACACGCGCCATTGCCTACCTGGTGTGACGATCGGTTCCGAAGATCCGACGGTGATAGGTTCCGCGGGGTTCTGGAACCCGGGTGCCCGTGACCAGCCATCCCTATCCCCCACCGCTGCAAAACGTTTCGCTCCGGACGGGAATCGCCATACCCGATCGCTGCTGGTGACATGCCCCCCAGCGATGTTGACGTACCGTCGTGAAATCTCTGAATGCAGATGGTTTTACGTGTCTCCGAGCTCGCAGGGCGTTCAAACGTTACGACGGACTTAGCCGAAGTGATGCCTAGGAAAGGGGTCTGTGTGGCGGCGGTACCGGGCGCCCGCGCCGCCGAGCAAGCCCGCGGGCACACGCGGTCGATTCCGAAGGATGATGACGTAAGCCGACTCCCCTTGTCACGGACACCCCTAGCTCCAGGTTTGCAGATGTTCTCGTCAATAAGGCGGAGACCAATATGGTGGCGCGGTGGATCCGAGAACCGGGCTGCAGTCGGCCATCGGAGCCGGGCGCCCTATCACGCGCGGCACGCTGCAGTACCGGATCCTGCGGGCCTTCAAGAAGGCTGGCATAAATGGCGAACGGTCGTCCGGTGCCCTGGTGCACGGCTTGCGCCACACCTTCGCCACCGAACTCGCCAATGCGAATGTCAGTGTCTACACACTGATGAAGCTCCTGGGACACGAGTCCATGGTCACCTCGCAACGCTACGTCGACGGCGCCGGCATCGACACCCGTGCTGCGGCTGAGCAGAACCCTCTGTACGGCCTCCTCTCCACCCAGCGACGAGACTCATGAATCCACTTGTCAACCAACACTGCACATCACAGAAAATCCACGTGTGTCGTGGCGCCGGTGCGTTTATGGCCGCTGCCGTACCGTGACGATTTCCCGTGAGCCGAGCGAAAGGAGGCGTTAGTGGCCGCATCGCAGGTCACTGGCTTGGCTAATGAGGGCACGCTGAGCCTGCAGCCGCTGAGTTGGCCAATTAGCGGCGTCGGCGTCGAATCGCTGCGGTCCCAAGGTGTCCCAGCGTGATAAGTAGCCGACGCACTGTGTCCGGCACGTTTTCGTGTGGTCGAATCAACGGAAGAAGGTCCGCCAGCCGCGGAGGGGGTTGGCGAACTTCCGAGCGCTCTGGGATGAGTTTGGAAAGCGCGTGAACGAACACTGCGAGCGTTTTGCAGCCGGGTAGGGCGGCTGCGGGAGCAAGTATGGCGTCGAACCCCGCGTCGCGCGCCGCGCCCGCGAGGGCCTGGGTGGCCGCACAGTCGTCAGACACGAGGTCTGCTTCATCAACGCCGAGATGCGACCGTGTCGTCTCGTCGGTGAGGTCCAAGACGTGAAGGTCAACAGATACCCGGCCGACGCGGCGACGCACGTCGAACGGATCGACTCCTTTGTCAACGAAGTGACGAAACAGTTTTGCCCATGCGCCCTGTTCCCGGTTGGACGCGTACCAAACCCCCGGCTCCCCGGTTCGGTGGTAGCGGCCTGGCCCGTTCGCGGGGTCTGCGCAGGATATGAGCGTGTGCCGTGTGGGGCCTTGGTGCCAGTAACTGCCGGTCAGCCTTCGTCGCGGTGCGGTGGCGACTGCGTCGCCAAGACTCACACGTAGGAGCCGTCGACGAAGGCGTCGGCTGCGCCGCGAACCTCTTCGTAGTGGTCCTCAGCGAGCAGGTCGACCGGGCGCTGGCCGTCAAGGAGCCGGTTCTTGGCGTGCAGCCACTGGCCGACGCCTCGCGGTGTTAACGAGTCCGAGAGCATTAGGACGAGGTCACGAAGCTGCGCGAGCCGGTCGTAGCGGTCGGAGCGGATGTCGCCGGTGCGCCACCCGCGTACCGCACGGTCGGAGACCTGCGCAACCGCGGCGACGTCCACCTGAGTGACACCGAAAGATTTCAAGGCGTCGACGATCTCACTGGCCTCGACGGCCCGTTCCAAAGTCCCCGCCATAAAAGCTCCTCCTACACTTCCGGTTCTACTACCGCATATGCTACCGGTTGTCGGCTGAGGGCGGCAATGGGCGCCTGGCGGCGGGCTCCCGCCCTACCATCGTGCGCTGCGGGTGTCGATCGCCGGCCCGCCACTGCCCGGCGGAGCATGCCGGTGGTTTGAGTCGTTTTGTCATCCGGCCGCGCGGAGTACCCCGTCCTCGTGCCTGGCCCACTTCCCGTTGCTGACGCGATCGCCGTCGAGACCGATGCGCACTGCCGCGCAGAGGTCGTCGATTCGCTGGGGTAGGGCGTCGTCGCGTCCCTGGGCCCCGTCTTCGACGGCCCGTCCTGCCGCAGCGCTACCGCGCGTGTTGGTGTACCGCCTCCGCCGGTCGTGGTTGTCACGAGGTTGTCACATTGATGATGTTCGAGCGGCTCGATTGATGATGGTCTTGCCAGTCAACACGTGCGGGACGTGCGGACACGGGGCGACACTCCGGGAAACCATCAGAACAGCTCAAAGCCCTTCGAGGCATGTTGCGACACCGCACGACACCACTATCTGCGGACTGTAAATCCGTCGGGCTTGCCTGGTGCTCGGGATCGCGGTTAGCACTGTTACGTCGCGTAACACGCCGACGCATAGCCGCAGGACACAGAGACGTCCCGTAACAACACCATCGAATAGTTACCGCAGATCAGAGTGGGTTTCTGCAGGAAATACAAGGGGTTCGAATCCCCTTAGCTCCACCACATTTCCGCAGGTCAGGGTATTAGCTGTGTCACAACTAGGTGCAGATGCGGTGGGATGCGGGGGACGGGTCGACACGTTTTCCGCTGGTCGGTCAAAGACGAAAGGCATTGCGGAACAGTCAAATTCGGCTTACGTCCGACTGGAGGACAAGTGTGCCAGGTGGGTCCCCCGAGGGCTTTTGCGGGTTCCGCTCGCCGGCTTCCGCCTAGGGGACTAGCCGCAAGTGGCGGCCAGCTCCTGGATTCCGCGGATCAGGCGGGAGCGCCGTCCAGAGCTCTTCTGCGGTAAGCGACGGTTGTTCGTCGTCGTCGAGCCGATCCGTAAACAGCACGAGCGTCTCACCCATGTGAGTCGCGGCCGGAGCGATCAAACCGTGGAACTCGAGTTGGTGGGCTGTTGCCGCTACGTTCTGACAAGCCGAATAGGCCGCACGGTCGCGTGTGTCTGATTGCAATTGCTTCATCGTCAAGTTGGCCGATACACGGTTCGCAGCCGACCGTAGATCTAGGATCATCGACACCGAGACATCGCACGTGATGAGCGCACGCGGGCTGATGGGTGGCACTGGGTTGTCGGCGATCGGGTCAATCAAGTGCCTGTACGCCTCGACTACAACCGAATCGGTTGGCTGACCGAGGTAAAGAACTGGAAAGCCGCCTTCTGTGCCCCAGCGGCCGGTCGCAGATCGACCTGCAAGGGCATTCGCCAGGTATTTGGCGGGGACGTGGCGTTGCCAGGTGCCCTTCACGCTGATGGGTGTGGCGTGAGCCAGCCTGGCAGGCAGCGAATCCATTCCTCACATGCCTCCGGCGACCCATTTCGCTTCATCCAAGACGCGGTCGAAGTCGCCTTCGGTGAGCAGGTCTATCGGGCGACGCATGTCGAGGTTGCGGTTTCGGGAGTGAAACCAGATATCGATGCCCTCCCGTGTGTATGAATCACTGAGGATGTCCACAATTGCGTGGACATCCAGTAGTTTCTCGGCTGATCTGCCTCGCGGAGCGTTGTGCCCGCTAGCCCAGTTCTGCACAGAGCGCGGGCCCGTTCCTACCGCTTTGGCCAGCTCCGCTTGGGTGATTCCGGAGCTGGTGACCTTCTCCACTACGCGCATGTACGTCACCGACGCACTGTTGTTGGCCCGCTTGGTCGCGCGGGCTCGGTTTGTTGATGTCCGGATATCACTCATACCAGGGTTCTTTCCCACGTGCTAATGATGGTTCGTATTTTGTTGCTGGTCAAGTTGCGTGTTGTGTTTCGCCCGATGGTACGATACCGGTACGAAGGAGGTTGAAGGTCATGGCCGAGTTGTTCATCAGGGCGTCCTTGCAAGACCAGGCCCTTCTTCGGGGGATCTTCGGGATCGGCGTCCAACGGCCTCGTGCATCCTTGCGGCCTGACCGCATTGTCGTGGACGCCCACATTCCCGCGCGGACGCCCGAGTTTTCCCGGATCGCTCGTCAATCCGGAGTTGCGTTCATCGTTGATCCACAGACCTACCTTTTCCAGGACGCGCAGCCTGTTGGTGATCGTTGGTCCAGTTTGCCTTTCGGCTTGCCGCGGGCCCTGACACCCGAAGAGGCGGCCCGCCCGGTGTTTCTGTCCGACCTCACCCGGCGCGCGATTGACTACCAAGTAGTTCACGGGGCGACTGCCATCATCCCGCCATACGTACACATCGATCGACCCGGAAGCGAGTGGATCGACGTACAGGCCGCAATGTGGGACTACGCACGGGCATACCTCGACAACGAAGCGATCGCCCTTCCCGTTCTAGCGGTCATGGCCGTCGGCTGGCGGATGTTGCGACCCGTCAACGGAACACGCGCGCTTGGCCCGATGATGCGGGCACTCACCGAGCTTGCGCCGCGGGAGGTCGCTTTGGCGGCATCGAAGGTCGACGACGGCGCACACCCTGACGAACGCGCGATGGACCTGGTCCTCATGGTCGAACAACTAAGAAACGACTACTCAGTCGTCGTCTGGCAGCAGGGTCGCCTAGGGGAATTAGGTATCGCAGCAGGCGCCCAAGGATACGAGACTGGAATCGGTTGGCGTGAACGCTGCGACCTGCGAGCAACTATGTCGAGCCGGCGGCGAGCCCAATCGGGTGGTCCACAATCTGGGCGGCCCGTATTTGTCGCACCACTGGGTCGAAGCGTCGACAGGCGCAGCCTTGAGGAGATCTGTCACCATCGGGACATCTGGACGCGTCTGATCTGCACAGATACGGATTGCTGTCCCGCCGGTGGTCGGGCAATCCTCGAGAACGGACCCGGGCATACCGTCGTACAGCGCGTCCGCAGACTGAGCGAACTGAGACGAATAGAGACGCCGGTATGGCGATGGCAGAACCTCGCGGAAGCCGCGGATCGCGGTCTGGAACTCGCATCGAGAATCAATCGACTAGCGCAGACGAGCAGCGCGATCACTCGAGTCGATACGCGCGCACTGCTCGCCATAAGTAACGTCAGTCACCTGAGACGACTAGATGCCCGGGCTAGTGGAGTTGCGTAGGCTCCGAGTACGGCGGATACACCGCGAGCCTGTTCAAGAACGAGACCAAGACGGACCGTCTCGCCACGCTGACGATCGACGCACTCAAGCCGCTTCATCCGCTCCGTATCCGCCGCGCCGTTGATAGTGGGTTCTCACAACCCTCACGATCGGTCCAATTCGTCTAGCTCGACCACCACGAACGGTTCGTTCGTGACTTCGCCTCAGCTTCACACGCGGAAGGTCGCTGGTTCGATCCCAGCCGGGACCACAAGGTAGATGCGTTTTTTCGACAGCTCGGGCAATGACCGGGCCATTACGTCACAGTTGTCTGAGATCACGACAAACGGAGGACGGGCTCGCCCAGCGCGGCCAGGCCGGTTGGCGTGAAGGCGCTGAAACCATCGCGATTCGGGCGAGACCGAACAGCAGCGACACCGCGCTATGGCCCCTGGAAAAGGCATTCACAGCCTCTCGTCATTCCAACTTAGCCACTGACGCTGCGAGAGGTGCCGCCGAAGTTGAGCGGTGGTTAAAACCCCAACCCCACTACCGTGAGCCCACCGACCACGCCGGACAGCACGACCGCCATGCCGACGAGCGCGAGCACCCGCCGCCGAAAAGAGCCTGCGAGCATCGCGAACGACGGCACGCTCACGGGCGGCAGCGTCATGAGGAGCGCCCCGGCCGGCCCGACACCCACGCCAAGCGCGAGCATTGCCTGAATGATCGGCACTTCGCCTGCGGTGGGGATCACGAACAACATGCCTGCGACCGCGAACGCGACGATCCAGCCGACGCTGCTCGTCACGTTGTTCCCGATGTGTGGAAATAGGTATGCGCGCGTCGCGCCGAGCAGCAGCACGAGCACGATGTATTCGGGCAAGAGCCGCACCGCCATGCGCGCGAGAATGCACAGCCAACGGATGAACATGTTGCCCGCCTCGGCCTGTTGTTGCGCAAGCAGCTCAAGGTGGTCCTCGGCGGCACGTGCCTCCTGAGGCGTCACGAGCCGGTTTACCACCCAGCCGAGGCCAAACACCAGCAGCACGCCCAGCACGAGCCGCAGCGCGCTCCATTGCCACCCGAGCACGAAACCCATGAAGACAAGCGTCGCGGGATTGAGGACCGAATTGCCGAGCCAGAACGCAATCGCGCCGCCGGTCGATGCGCTGCGCGCACGCAGACCCACCACGACGGGCGCGGCACAGCAGGTGCACATCATGCCCGGGACCGCAAGCAAGCCGCCGACCGCGACGCTGCCGAAGCCGTGGCGGCCCAACACGCGCGCGACCCAGTGCACCGGCACCAGGGCCTGAACCGCGGAGCCGAGCAGCAAGCCCAGCACCATGGCCTGCCAGATCGCTTTGCCGTAGGCCCACGCGTAGTCAAGCGCGGCGGTAGCCGATGGTGCGGGCGCACTCGACTTCCCGCCCGTGAGGATCGATTTGCCGATCGAGTGCGTCGCTTCCGCCGTGAAGGCGCGGTGGTAGTAGGGAAACCACTTCACATAAATCAGGCCGCCGAGCGCCAGCAGGATGAAAACGAGCCAGCCATAAGAAGATTGCGATCGCGCGCCGCGTGGACTCGTCATAGTCGGGTAGCTTGGCAAGTTGGTGGATACGGGGGAGGCAGCGTCACTTCTTATCCCTCGTGTGAACCCTCACGCGCAGTGCGAAGCCGCCGACCATTAATGCCAGCGGGACACCGGCGATGCCGGAGCTGGTCGGCTGGTGTAGCGCCGGATCCATAAGAGTCAAGCTCAAGAGGCACCCAGCAGCAGCGCCGGCGGCATCCCCGCACGCTGGACAGGCAACCCGAAAATCAGAATGACCCCGACGATTCCCAACGTCAGCGGCAGGAAATCGTGCATTTTTTCATTTTGGACCATTCAGACGGCTGCCACGTGAGAAGGAGCGAACATCCTCGTGCAGTCGGCCATCGCTCACCGACGCTGTCGTGACAGGTGACAATGGGTGTGGATCGAGGGAACCAGACCAAGACCCGACAAGGACGGTGGACGATGGTAGGCAATCAAGAGGGCATCGGCACGTTGAAGCTCGAGTGCCCACAGGCGCATCCGGTTGGCAGGATTCTCAAGGACGTCCCGCATCAGATGACTCAGTACGATCCCGGAGTCGCTGTTGGCCCACGCCGCTTCTGGCCCGGAGAAGACGAGAACCAAGAATTCAACACGGTGTGCAGACATTGCGCCAAGCCGGTAGGGGATGCCACGGCAACGCTGCGAAGTAAATTCAGCGATTTGGCGGCAAGTGTGTCCGAGACTGTGGATACCTTCACGCTGCCATACGTATAAGTCGGGGAGGGCGCCGACGACACCCGGGCGTCCGGCCAGAAATACTGTAAGCGTTACGGTAGAGGCGCCGACGCGAAAGGAAACCCGTGGCGCAAATACCCGCGACACCGCACAGCACGCCGCGCCCGCCTGAGGGTGATTGGCTGGGCACTCCATACCTGTCGTTCGAGCGCCAGGGACCGATCGCCGTGTGCACGATCGACCGCCCCGAAGCGCGTAACGCGATGACTCCGTCGATGTATTTCGGAATCCGTTGTGCCATTGGCCGTCTCAACGAGGATCCGAATTTGGCCGGGTTGTTGATCACCGGTACCGGAGACGTTTTTGCGCCCGGTGGTGACATGACCGGCGGAGGGGGCGCCGACGACTGGATGACCTTCGGCGCCGCGCTGGGCATGGACGTCACGCCGTTCGAGGCGGTGCGGACCTCGCGCAAGCCCGTCGTCTCCGCGGTCAACGGGCTGTGCCAGGGCGGCGGCATGCAGATCGCTTTGTGCAGCGACCTGTCAGTGGTCAGTGAGCGGGCCAGCTTCCGCGTGCCCGAGTTGTTCCGCGGCTATGCCGACACCTACTACAGCCAGATGCTGGTCCGCCTCATCGGGCCGGTGCGCACCCGGGACCTGATGTTCACCGGACGGGTGCTCACCGCGCAGGAAGCCCTCGACTGGGGCCTGGTGAACAGAGTCGTGCCCCACGAAAGCCTGCTCGCGACGGCGCGAGAGCTCCTTGCGCAAAGCTGCCGAACCGCACCGCGTGCCCGCACGGTCATCAAGTCCAGCATCGACAACTATCTCGGCTTGTATGACCGCATCGGTATGACCGCCAGTCTGAGTGACGCGGAGGCCAGGGAAGGCGTCCGCGCCTTCAAGGAGCGGCGCTCGCCCGACTGGGTTCATCCGGAGCTGCGTGTGGAGGGACGCCTGTAATCGCTTAGCCGCCCGGCGAGTCGACCCAGTCGATCCACTCGCCGTAGGGGGCGACCCGCACCAGTCTCTTGATTCCCGCATCGTCGAATGCCGCGACGAATTGGTCGACGCCCTCGCTGAAATGCGCCCAGCCGTCGACGTGCGCCGGTATCACCAACTTCGCGCCAAGCACTTCAGCGGCCGCCGCGGCCCGCGCTCCGGTCAGTGTCAGCGGTCGTCCGCGTTCTTTGGTCGGCACGCTGGCCGCACCGGCGAAGAGCACCGCGATGTCGATATCGCCGATGCGATCGGCGACTTCCTTGACCGCGCTCATCGATGCGTTGTCACCGCTGAGGTACACGGTGGGCAGCCTCGGCCCGTACAACACGAAACCCGACACTTCGCAGTTCACATGACCGCTCGCGTCGCGCCGTCCGTCGGCAGGGCCGTGGACTGCCGGAACAGCTTGGACGGCAAGGCGTTCGGATCCACCGGGCAGGTAATAGGACTGCCAGGGTTGCAATCCCACCGCGGGCGGCCCGAACCGGCCGGCGCAGCCGGGATGACTGACAACCAGCGGAGCCGCCAACGCGAAACGGCGACCGGCGTCGTCCAGATTGTCGGGATGCTCGTCGTGGCTGATCAACACCACATCCACCGGCCCGAGCGCATCGGCGCTCACCGCGGGACCGGCGATCTTGGTCAGGTAGTCGTGCGCCCCGGGCGGATCGAAGGTCGGGTCCATCACGATCCGGCGCCCCGCGATGTCGACCACCGTCGTCGGGCCGCCCAGCACACTGATCGCGCAACCGCGCCGTTGCGCGTCCACGTGAGTTGTCATGGCGCTACTCAAACATTCCGCGCGCGGTTTTGCCAATGCGGCTCCCGCAGCGTGGTTTTAAGGATCTTGCCGCTTGCGTTGCGGGGCAGCTCCGGCACGAAGTCCACGGTTCGGGGGCATTTGTAGCCGGCCAGATGCCGGCGACAGAATGCGATGATGTCGCCGGGTTCGACGTCGGTGTTGCTCACCACGATCGCCTTCACGGATTCGCCCCAGTAGTCGTCGGGCACGCCGATTACCGCGGCGTCGGCGATGCGGGGATGCTCGAGCAGCACGCTTTCCACCTCGGGTCCGTACACGTTCTCACCGCCGGTGATGATCATGTCCTTCAGCCGGTCGTCGATATAGACGTAGCCGTCGGCGTCGAGACGCCCGATGTCACCCGTGCGCACCCAATCGTCGGCGGTGATCGTCTCGGCCGTGGCCTCCGGCCGGTTCAGGTAGCCGGTCATGTTCTGGTTGCTTCGCACCCATATCTCGCCCGGGTCCCCGGGAGGAACCTTGTCACCCGTTTCTGGATCGGCGACTTGGATTTCGCAGCCCAGCACCGCCTTTCCCGCCGACATCTGCAAGTCGGGCCGAGCGGCATCGCGGTGATCGGCGTTGCTCAGTGCGGTGACCGCACCGCACAACTCCGTCTGCCCGTACACCTGAACGAAATTCGTTTCCGGCCAGGTCGCGAGCGCCCGGTGGAGCAAGGGCAGCGGCATGGGTGCGGCGCCGTACACGATGTGGCGCAAGCCGGAGATCGTGGCGCACGCCACCTCGCCGGCGTCAAGGAACCGGGCGATCACCGGGGGTACAAAGAACGCGTGGGTCGCCCCGGCCCGCACTGCCCCGATCAGGGCCGCGGCGTCCGGTTCGCGGGTCAGGAACGTCGTCACCCCTGCCCTGATGCCAAAAAGCGCATACCCGATGCCGCCGACGTGAAACAGCGGCATCGCCACCAGGTTCGCGTCCCCCTCGTCGAACGGGAACGCTGGCGCGAGGTTCGCCGAATGATTGACCAGCGCGCGCTGGCTCAGCAAGACGCCCTTGGGGCGCCCCGTGGTCCCCGAGCTGTAGATCACCAACGCGGTCTCGTCGTCCGAGATCTCTAAGTCGGTCTCTACAGGTGACGCCGCGGTGAGCAACGATTCGTACTCGTCACCGTCGCCTCCGAGCACCACGATGCGGTCCAAGCCCGGGGCTCGCGCCACCGTCCCCTCGACCGCGGCGTAGAGCTCGGCGCCGATGAATAGCAGTCGGGCGTCGCTGTCGTCGAGCACGTGGAGAAGTTCGTCACCGATCACCCGCCAATTCACGACGGTGGTCACCGCGCCGATCGAGGCGGCGGCGAACAGGATTTCCAGGCATGCAGGGTGATTCTTATCCAGGAATGCCACGCATTGGCCACGCCGCACACCGGCGGCTCGAAGTGCTCCGGCGGTGCGACGAATCCGCGACGCCCAGTCAGCCCAGGACCACTGCACGTCACCGTACTGAATCGCGATGCCGTCGGGCTTGTGCTGTGCGTGCTGCTCGACGAAGCCGGCGAGCGTCTCGGTCGTGGCGTCGACTAGTGGCATAACCCCTCCGGCGAATTCAGTGACTCGGTTCTACTCTGTGGTACGCGGTCGCATCCTGCCACGCCACGGCGGCCCTCAGTTCGGGGAGAGCGTCGGCGCAGTGTGTCACCATGGCTGCGGCAAGCCCAAACCCGATAAAGGACCAGACATGGTGAACGCTGATCGTGCCCGCTCGCGCACTTTCATCGTGACGGGCGCAGCGTCGGGCATCGGCCTGGCCACTGCGCAGCGCCTGCTGGCCGAAGGCGGCAGCGTCATCGGCGCCGATCTGGCCTCCCCGCCCGATCTCGGCCCCGACTTCAGATTCGTAACGGCCGACATAACCGACGAAGCCGCCTTCGCCGCTGTCCTGGCCGCCGTGCCCGACCGCCTCGACGGCGTCTTCCACGCAGCCGGCGTCGCCGGGGGCGGCCCGGTCCATCTGTTGGACCGCGCCGAGTGGGACAGGGTGATCGGGATCAACCTCACCGGGACATTCCTGGTGGCCAAGGCGGCACTGGCCAGGATGATCGAGCAGGAACGGGTCGACGGCGAACGCGGCTCAATTGTCACCGTCGCCAGCATCGAGGGCCTGGAAGGCACGGCGGGTGGCAGCTCATACAACGCCGCCAAGGGTGGCGTCGTCCTGCTCACCAAGAACATTGCGCTCGACTACGGGCCGAGTGGCATCCGGGCGAACGCGATCTGCCCCGGCTTCATCGAAACACCAATGGCCACAAGCGTTTTCGGCTTACCCGGCATGGAGGGGCCGTTGGCCTCGATTACCAAGGAGCATGCACTGCAACGGCTTGGCCAGCCGAAGGAGGTCGCGGCCATGGCGGCCTTCCTGCTCTCTACTGACGCCTCCTTCGTCAGCGGGCAGGCGATTGCCGTCGACGGCGGATACATCGCGGGTCGCGATCACGGCGTGGTTCGGCTCTTCGGGTTTCCTGACTGACGCGCCTAAGATTCGCCTATGGGCAATCCAGTTTCTCCTGATGACGCAATGGCAGTGATCCGAAGCACCGGGGGAGCGCAGCCGGGTTGTCGGGCGCTGCACGCGAAAGGCACCCTGTACCGCGGCAGGTTCACCGCAAGCACCGAGGCGGCCGGGCTTTCCCGCGCAAAACACCTCGACGGTTCGCCGGTCCCGGCGCTCTTCCGCTTCTCCAATGGATCGGGTGACCCCGCGCAGCGTGACGGCCTACCGGGGGTGCGTGGGCTGGCGGTGAAGCTCAGCCTGCCCGACGGGTCCACCACCGACGTGTCGACGCAGACGGCCCGACTGTTCGTCTCGAGCACACCGGACGGATTCATCGATCTTCTCAAGGCGATGCGGCCCGGCCCGACCAAGCCGGTACGCATGGCCAAATACGTTGCAACGCACCCCGGACTGCTCGGCGCGCTCCCAGTACTGCGCGACGCCAACCGGGTCCCGGTAAGCCACGCCATGGTCAAATACCATGGGCTGCACGCCTTCCGCTGGGTCGCCGCCGACGGGAGCGCCCGATTCGTCCGCTACCACCTGCACCCGGTGGCGGGCGAGGAATTTCTGTCGGGGTCGGCTGCCAAGGGCAAGGGCCCCGACTTTCTCCTCCACGAACTGAACCACCGACTCACGGGCGGGCCGGTGCTGTTTTACTTCCGCGTCCAGATCGCCGGGCCGAACGACTCGACGGTCGATCCTTCAGCGCCCTGGCGTAGCACCGAGACGGTCAACGTCGGCACGCTGGAGATCACCGGCCTCGACACTGAGCGTGAGCACGGCGACGATATCGTCGTGTTCGATCCGATGCGGGTGACCGATGGCATCGAACCGTCCGACGACCCCGTACTGCGGTTCCGGACCCTCGCCTATTCGGCGTCGGTCAAGCTACGCACCGGCGTAGACCGCGGTCCCGAGGCGCCGCAGACCTGACGCCAAGACGGCCAGCCGCACGATTATTGCAGTGGCGCCGCGGCGAACTAAGGTTCCACCAGTGGTGGTTTCCCACTTGTTTTTAATCGGGTTGGCCGGGTTCGGTGCCGGTGTAATCAATGCGCTCGTCGGATCTGGCACTCTGATCACGTTCCCCACGCTCGTCGCCCTTGGCTATCCGCCGGTCACGTCCACCATGTCGAACGCGGTCGGCCTGGTGGCCGGCAATGTATCGAGCACCTGGGGATACCGCGCCGAGCTGAGCGGTCAGTGGGATCGGTTGCGCTGGCAGATTCCGGCGTCGCTGGCCGGTGCCGCGGTGGGCGCCTTTTTGCTGTTGCACCTGCCGGAGAAGGTGTTCATCCGGATCGTGCCGGTGCTGTTGGTACTGGCCCTGGTGCTGGTCGTGGCTGGTCCGTGGATTCAGTCGTGGGCTCGCCGGCGGGCCGAGAAGGCTGGACGATCGCCGGAACACATCACGCCGGCACGGATGGCGGTGCTGGTGATCGGCACGTTTGCCGTCGGTGTCTATGGCGGCTACTTCACCGCCGCGCAGGGCATCCTGCTGGTCGGCGTGATGGGTGTATTGCTGCCGGAATCGGTCCAGCGGATGAACGCGGCCAAGAACATCATGGTTCTGGTAGTGAATGTCGTTGCGGCGGTTGCCTATACGCTGGTGGCATTTGATCGGATCAGCTGGCCGGTCGCCGGGGTGATCGCGGTGGGATCGCTATTCGGGGGATGGCTCGGGGCGCGTTATGGGCGTCGGCTGTCGCCTAATGCGTTGCGTGCCACGATCGTGGTGGTTGGCCTGATCGGGCTGTATCGCCTGCTCGCCCTGTAGCTCCGCTGTGATTCAGCTCAGCGTGGCGGTGGCGGCCTCCTCGACGACGTCCATCACCTCGCCGCGTTTGCTCCATGCCCGCAGCTGCCGCATCGCCCCGTTGCCCTGCGCCGCGATGCGGTCGAGTTCGTACGACGACACGGTCGTATTCACCGAGTGCATCCAACGCCGGGCGCACCTTTCGCACGAGCGCGCCCAACTGCTCGCGTGCCGGCACCGCCCCGCGGCCATGAGTCAAATCGAGCGTTCGCCCCGCCAACCCGTCGTGCGCCGCCTTCCAGTACGCCGCCCGCAGCGCTGCGGGCGGCAGGCGCCCGACGTCATCACCCTGGGCGCGCGCATCCAGCGCCGTCATGACCGCGGCCCGGATCAGGGTGGCAAGAAGCACCGTTTCGGCGACAGTCGCAGGCACGTCAGCTACTCGGACCTCGATCGTTGGGAAGTTCTCCGATGGGCGCACGTCCCAATAGATCATCTTCTGATCCAGAATCACCCCGGTGTCGACCAGCATGCGCACCGTGCGGTCGTACTCCTGCGCTGAGGTGAAGAACGGTGGCGCGCCGGAGACCGGCCAGCGTCTCCACAGGACGCTGCGCCAGCTGGCGTGGCCGCTGTCGGCGTTGCGATACAGCGCCGAATTGGCCGACAATCCCAGCAGCGACGGCAGCCACGGTCGCAGCCAGTTACTGGCGTAGATGGCGGCCGCGCGGTCGGGCACCTGCACGTGCACATGACATCCGCAGATCCCTTGCTCGTGCGCGATCATCCCGAAGTGGGCCCCGATCCGCCGGTACCGCTCCGTGTCGGTGACTGGGAACTCGTGCGGCGTCACCGGCGGAAGGGCCAGCGCCAGCAACCGAACCCCGCTGGCCTGGGCTGCCTGCGCCGCGGTGCGTCGCAGCAGGGCGAGTTCCTCGCCGAGTTCGGCGCTGGTCGTCGCCACGCTAGAGCTGGTTTCGACCTGGCAACTGCTCAGTTCCAGCTGCAGGGTGACCCCGTGGCGCTTGGCCTCCGTGGCCACCGCGTCATTGCGCGCGGCCGGTTTCCCAGAATGCGGGTCAACGAGAAGGAACTCTTCTTCTACACCGACCGAGGGAAAGTCGCTCACGGGAAACGACTCTGGCCCAACGTGTCTGACGTGTGCGCTCGACTATCCGTTCGGGCGGCAGGTCACCAGCGGGCGGCCGTCGCGAGCGCGGCGTCCTCGGTCGGGTAGATCGGCAGCACGTCGCCGAGGCCGCACGCTCTGACGATCCGCGCGACGACCGGCTGTCGGCTCACCAGGCGCAATTCGACGCCGCGGCGTTGACACTGTTCGGCTTCCTCGGCAAGTACCGCGAACGCGCAGCAGGCTATGAAATCAAGGCCGGTGACGTCGACGATGAATGACCCAGGCGGGGTGACGAGATGAGCCGCCTCGCTCACCAGCTGGCGCCAGGTGTCCTCGTTAGCAGGCGTCGATTTCGCCGCCCGCGTGGATGAGCACCGCCGAACCGTTGCGATCGGTGGTTGCCCTCAGCGTGCTGCGCTCATCGCCAAGATGCGAGACCAGCCGCGTGCTCAGCATCAGGTTACGCCTCGAAGTGGGCGAAATGGCTTCGACAATGACGGTGCTCATCTGGGACTCCCTAATCGACTGGCGCAAATGCACCAGGGATGGATGCCCGTCCTGTTGTCTAAAGACAGACTTTCTCGCTTCCAAAAGGGAATGCGGAATCTCAATAGCATAACAAGACAGGGCGGTCTGTCTACCCGAGGCTCGTTAAGAGTATCGTAAGGCGCGACATGCTAAGCCTCGACGTCGCGACGCCCACCCCGTCAGCCCGCGAAAGGATCCTCAGCGCTGCCTACGAGCTGTTCGGCCGGCGCGGAATTCGCGCCGTAGGCACCGACGAGGTGATTGCGTGCGCCGGTGTGGCCAAGGCCACGCTCTACCGGCATTTCGCGACGAAAAACGACTTGGTGCTGGCCGTGCTGGAGCGTCGGGAACAACTCTGGACTCACGGCTTGATCGAGGCGCAGTCAGCGCAGCTCGGCGACACTCCCGAGGAGCAGTTGCTGGCGATCTTTGACGTCCTGCACGACTGGTTTCAAAGCCGCGACGGTTACGAAGGCTGCTCGTTTATCAACGTGCTGCTCGAGTTGGGGGCGAATCATCCCGCCGGACGTGCCAGCGTCGCTCATATCGACAACGTCCGTGACATCGTGCGCCAACGCGCTCTGGCGGCCGGGTTGAACGACGTCGAGGACTTCGCTTCGTCCTGGCACATCCTGATGAAAGGCGCCATCATTCTCGCGGCCGTCGGTGACCTGGAGGCAGCTCACCGTGCCCAGAAGATGGCCCGCAATCTAATCGAACAGCACCGACCGGCAGCCGAATAACCGCCCCACACGGATGTCAGGCGGCGTCAGCTGCGCTGCTGTCCGCCTTGAGTTTGTGTTCAGTCTCGAGTTCGGCGATCGCGCGAGATGTGCGTTCCCGCAGCAAGATTGCGGCCGTGATACCGACCACGATCGCGATGACCAGTGCGATCCAGGAAAACCGCTCCATCCAGCGTTCAGCGGCCATTCCGGCGAAGTAGACGAGCGCGGTGGTGCCGCCAGCCCAGCAGATGGCGCCCGACACGTTGGCTGCCAGGAAGCGCGGGTAATGCATTTTCAAGGCGCCGGCCAGCGGCCCGGCGAATATCCGCAGCAGGGCGATGAAGCGGCCGAAGAACACTGCCCGAACTCCCCAGCGACTGAACAACCGCTCGGCCAGCGCCACATGCCCGGGACCGAAGTGTTTCGGGAACCGATGGCCCAGTCGGTCGAAGAGCGGCATGCCGAACCGGCGCCCGATGGTGTAGCCGATCGAGTCGCCGATGACCGCGCCGATCACGGCGGCTGCGCCCACCCCCACCGGGTTGACGGCCAGGTCGTGGTGCGACGACATCAGTGCCGCACTGACCAACACGATCTCGCCGGGCAGGGGAACGCCCAGGCTCTCCACCCCGACCACACCGCCGACCACCAGGTAGACCGCGAGCGGCGGGATCGACTGCAGCAGAGCCTCCACATTCATGGTTTAAAGGATGCCTGAGGGATGTTGGATTCGTGCCATGTCGGTCACAAACGTTGTTGTAGCGTTCCCTTCGCGGGAAACGACGTTGTCGCGGTCGTCCAATCGACCGACGGAGAAAACGCGGAGGCGGGCAGCATCATCGCCGAGGTTGTCCGCCACTTTGCCCGGTATTGAGGCGGCCGAAAGATGCAGTTGCACAGAGTTGTTGAGTTTCACGCTGGCAGTCAGGCAGACCGGCCGTTTAGCTGTGCGCGTCGTTTCGATGCCCAGTCCGGCATGGGGAAGCCGGGATTGGTGTCGCAGGCCGACAGCATCAGGGTTGCCTGCGCGATCACGACCAAGCCGTAATCGCAGGTCCAGTCCGGACGGGTCATGGTCCAGACCAGGACACCATCGGCGGGCGTGGCGAAGAAGCTGAGCCGCATCGTCGGCGACTCTCCGCTGGGTGACACGCCGATGGCATCGCCATGGCAGTTGGACACCGCACTGAAGCCATTGCGCACCACGCCCTGGGTGTTCAAGGCTTTGTCGTAGAGGTCGACCGATTCAGCGTAGAGCGCCTTGCCGCCGAAAGTGTAGGCCGATTCGGCGTGGTCCGATGCTCCGGCCGGTGGAAGTGGCGAGCCCTTGAAAAGCAGTGCCGGCGCGCATTCGGATGGCCGGGCGCTGGTGAAATAGCTGTTGCCCACAGCGTTGGCAGCTGCCGCCCCGAGCGGCGTGGTATCGCCGTTCTGCAGCAGTAGGTCGCGCGCCCGGATCGTCGAATGCGCGGGCGTCGGCGCCCGAACGCCACGACCCGTCACCGATGCGGTACAGGCACCCAGTGTCAGCGCAGCGACGAGCGATACGGCCGCCGCCCGAGTGGTGCGCCAGTAGCTGTGGGCGTTCATGGTCGGAACTCGATTCTGGTTGTCGGGCGGTGCAGCGATCATAGGGGTGGTAAACCCGGAGGCATACCCGTCCACAAACCCGTCGACAACCGTCCACAACCCGTCCACAACCACCCACAACCATCCGGTACAAAGAACTTCTGGAGCGTGTCGATTGATTGAGAACATGGACGAATTCCGTGCCCTGGACCCGTTCTTCCGGATCATCGAGCAAGGCCTGGCGGGATCCGTCGACGGCGAGCACTTCTTCGATCTGCTGGCCGACGACGTCGTCTTCGACTTCGTCATCACCGTTGCGGGATACCCACGCCGTGTCGTCGGGCGCGACAACCTGATCGAGCTCTTTCGCGGCTACGGCTCCGCGTTTTTCCTGGACAACTGCGCAGACCTGCGGGTACACCACTCGCCGTCCACATCGACCGTTGTTCTCGAGTACTCGTCGCACGGAAGGGTCGTCGCGACCGGCTACCCGTATGGCAATAGATATATCTCCGTGGTCACCATCAAGGACCGCACAGTCATCCAGTGGCGCGACTACCTCGACCCGCTGCGCGTCCTCTCCGCACTCGAAGGTCGCCCCTTCGAACCGGGTGCCCCGAGCGTGGGCTGATCATGGGTGCCTGCGCTGCTGGACCGTACGGCTCGCCGAGCCGCGAAGGCGGTGCCGTCAGCGTCGTAGATGCTGGCCAGCCAGATATGGACCAGCGTGTCAATGACCCGCTCTTGGGGAATCGCGGACTCCTCGGCGGTAAACGTTGCAGCCATCATCCGCTCGTTCAACATATTCAGCGCGATCGACAAATCCGCGGCCGGGACGGTGTCGGGAGCGGCGCCCCGCTGGCGCTCCGCCTGAATAGCGGCCGTGGTGTAGGAGATCCACTTTTGCATGAGCGTCGACCACAGCTGTCGAACCTCGGGATTAGTGCCTTTCGCCGCCGCGCCGGCCACAGCCACCGCGCGGTGCGATCCCGAGACTTCGAAGAACGCCTCGATGCGGTCCCGCCAGACCGTCGCGGGGTGGCCTGGCAGTTTGCCGCGGAGGACCTTGAGCGCCGCGTGCGCCTTGCTGATCATTTGATCCAGCAACGAGAGCAGGACCGCGTTTTTGGACTGGAAGTAGAAGTAGAAGGTGGGGCGGGAGATACCGGCGCCCTTTGCCAGGTCGTCCACGGAAAAGTCGGCCAAGGGGCGTTCCTGCAAGAGACGCTCAGCGGTCGCCAGGATCGCCTGTTCGCGGTCGTCACCCGAGTGGTGCGTCGAGCGCCGCCCTCGAGAGGCGTGTGCGTAGTCAGTCTGCGTCGGTAGCTCAGACACGGCACTCACCTTAGGCAAGCGTCGACTTAGCCGACAGGACCGTCGGCAAAGTCGACTGACCGTTGATTCACTCGACCTTCCGTCGCAATCCAATAGTCACGCACCGGACACGTTGATTGATTCGGGGGCTGCCGAAGTGAAGGGCGCTGGGGCGAGGATTCTGCGTCGGATTCGACGGACACGCGCTATTGATCCAAACTATTGACGTCCACAATAATTAATCAAGAGGACTTAACCAAGATGACTTTGCCGAGGAACTGAAGCCCCGTTTGTTCGACAAGGGTGCGGTCCTCACCGAAAACCAACCGGGTCGATGCAACGGCGCGCAAGATCGCTCTGCTGTGCTTTGCCGCACGTGTGCTGGCCGCGCAGCCCGCAGATGCGGATCCCCCAAGGAGGGTGAGCAGTCGTATGTCGAACGGAGACTCCCCGAGTCGCCGTCGTGAGGTGCTACGGGTGTTGCGTGCTTCGTCTGATCCGATGAGCATCATCGCGATCGCCGATGTGCTCGTTGTGCATCCGAACACCGTCCGCTTCCACCTCGACAACCTGGCGGGCGACGGCTTGGTGGAACTTGTCAAGCCTGGCCACAAAGGCCCCGGGCGCCCGCCGCTGATGTTTCGGGCGGTCCGGCAGATGGACCGCGGCGGAGCGCGGCATTACCAGCTGTTCGCTGAGATCCTGACCACGGCTTTAGCCACCGATCGTCACCCAGGCGCTAAGGCGCTGGCCGCCGGGCGAGCGTGGGGCCACAGCCTGGCGAGGCTGGAATTGGAGCTGGAATCGCCGCCGGATGTCGCCAGTGCCGACGAGGCCATCGACCGCCTGACCGACGTGCTCGACGACCTGGGCTTTGCCCCCGAGCGCCCGGAATCCAACGGAGAACAAGGCAGCGAACAACAGATCGGTCTGAGGCACTGCTCGTTCCTGGAACTTGCCGAAAGCGAGAGCGAAGTCGTCTGCCCGGTCCACCTCGGGCTCATTCAAGGAGTCCTGGAAGCCTGGGAAGCACCGGTTAGCGCAGATCGGCTCGACGCATTCGTCGCACCGGATCTGTGCCTGCTCCATCTGAAGCCGACCGTAACGGACGAGTGAGCGTCGGAGCGCCATTCGCTGTTGTGGTCTGACTGACCGGCCGCTCCGACAAGGTGCTCGCCCGAGTGGATGCAGCCCGCTCAAGGTGGTTGCGTTGTCAACGGCGGGGATACTGCTATTGACTGGCTGAAAGGAATCACCCATGGAATCCATTTCGCTGACCAGCCTGGCCGCCGAGAAGCTGGCCGAGGCCCAAAAGTCGCACAGCGGGCGAGCCGCGCACACCATCCACGGCGGTCACACCCACGAACTCAGGCAGACCGTGCTGGCCCTGCTCGCAGGCCACGACCTGTCCGAACACGACAGCCCCGGCGAGGCGACGCTGCAGGTGCTGCAGGGTCACGTGCGCCTTACCGCCGGCGGCGACGCCTGGGATGGCAAGACCGGCGACTACATCGCTGTTCCGCCGGAACGGCACGCCCTGCACGCGGTCAAGGATTCGGTGATCATGCTGACCGTGCTGAAGAGCATCCCCTCGGCTCAGTAGCCGGGATGCTTACTGGGATGTTGTCGACACCCTGGTCAAGGAGTTTCGGCTTGCGGCTACCCATCGTCAACGCGCCGATGGGCGGAGTCGCGGGCGGCCGGCTGGCCGCTGCCGTCACCGCGGCCGGAGGTCTGGGCATGGTCGGCATGGGCAGTGTCGCGACCAGGGGATTGCTCCGAACCCAGCTGGATCAGGTACACGGAGCGTTCGGAATCGGCCTGGTGGACTGGGTGATGCGCAACGAAGCGGGCCTGCTGGAGGATGCGCTGGCCGCGCAGCCCGCCCTGTTGGCAGTCAGTTTCGGCACCGAATGGTCCTGGGTCGGCGCGGCGCATGACGCCGGAATCACCACCGTCACACAGGTATACGACAGTCTGGGTGCCCGTCAGGCGGCCGACGCCGGCGTCGACATCCTGGTTGCGCGTGGGTCCGAGGGGGGTGGGCATGGGGACGCGAAGCTCGGCACACTGCCGCTGCTCGATACGGTCCTGGATGCCGTGTCGGTGCCGGTGCTCGCCGGCGGCGGAATCGCTTCGCCCCGAAGCCTTGCCGCCGTGCTGGCCGCCGGGGCCAGCGGAGCATGGGTCGGTACCCGGCTGGCAGCGTGTCCGGAAGCCCTGACCGGCGACGGCAGCCGCCGCGCCCTGATCGCGGCCCGGGCCACCGACACCGCGATCACCCGGATCTTTGACGTCGCCAAGGGCCTGCCCTGGCCGGCGCGCTTTCCGTCGCGCGTGCTGGCAAACGACTTCGTCGCGCGCTGGACGGGGAAAGAGGACGAACTTGCCGCCGATCCGGGGGCCCGCGACGAGTTGGCCGCATCGATCGCCGCCGACGACCGCGGGATCGCCCCGGTGACCGCGGGTCAGGGCGTCGGGATGATCAGTGACGACGCGCCGGTGGGCGAGGTCATCGAGCATATGTGTGTGGGCGCGGAAAAATTGCTGGCCGGCTGGGGCGCATAGCGCCGGTCACACCGCGCGCAGGTAGCGGTTGGCAATGAGGCGCTGGGCGGCCGAGACTACCGGCCCACCTGCCTTGCTCCACCAGGTCGCGGGCCGGGAGAACGCCGACACCTCCGCGAACACCGCGGAGGTGCTCGGGTCCCGGCGCACCACGAAGCGTTCTTCGCCGGATTCCGGGTGTCCCGGCAAGGTGCCGTAGGCAAACCCCCGCACATGGGGTTCGTCGATGACGTACACGACGCGGCATGGCGCGGGCAGGAACACCATGCGCACCAACACCACCGCGGAGACAACGGCGACCTCGGAGCTGGCCTGCACCCGCAAACCGGCCCCACGCTGCATGCCCCAGTGCATCACGGCGTCGGCGGCTTGATCGAAACGCTGCTGGCCCGTACCGATCTGGGTCTCCACGCGAAGATGGCCATATCCGGCAGGCAGCTCGCCGCCTGCGGTCGCGCCCACCTCCGGGTAAGTCAGCGGAAGCTCCTCGAGCGCTGCTAGGTCCACCCGCTCAGCTTGCCACGCCCCAGGTGCGCGTACGCGTTTCCGGCGTACGGTCGTAAAAGTGACCGCACAAAAATCTGTCGCCCAAGCATCCGGAACGTTCACCCTCGGCGGCGACCTGACCGTCAACAGACTTGGTTTCGGCGCGATGCGCCTGACCGGTCAAGGCGTATGGGGTCCGCCGGCCGACCGCGACGAATGTGTCCGAGTTTTGCGGCGTGCCGTCGAACTCGGCGTGAACTTTATCGACACCGCAGACTCCTACGGCCCCTACATATCCGAGAAGATCATCCGCGAGGCGCTGCATCCGTACGACGGGCTGGTGATCGCGACCAAGGCGGGTCTGCTGCGGACCGGCCCCGACGTCTGGATTCCGCTGGGCAATCCGAGTTACTTGCGTCAAGAACTCGAGATGAGCCTGCGCCGCCTCCGCGTCGACACGATTGACCTGTTCCAGCTGCACCGCATTGACCCGAATTTCCCGTTGGCCGACCAGGTGGGTGAGCTGGTCAAGTTCAAGAACGAGGGCAAAATTCGCCACATCGGCCTGTCCGAGATCGACGTCGATCAACTCAAGGCGGCCCAGCAGATCACCGAGATCGTGTCGGTGCAGAACATGTACAACCTTTCTGCCCGTGGCGCCGAACCGCTGCTGGATTTTGCGACCAGCCAAGGCGTTGGATTCATTCCGTGGTTCCCGTTGGCTGCTGGACCGCTGGCCGCCCCGGACGGCCCGCTGCAACGCATCGCCGCCGACCATGACGCGTCGCCGTCGCAACTGGCGCTGGCCTGGCTGCTGAAGCGGTCGCCGGTGATGTTGCCGATCCCGGGCACGTCAAAGGTGGCGCACCTGGAGGAGAACGTTGCCGCGTCCGAGATCACCCTCACTGACGACGAGTTCGAAACCCTGGCGACCGCCGGGAAGCAGTGAAACGCCTGGCGCGCCGCGAAACTGCATTCCACGACGCATTCCGCGAGTAAACCCGTCAGTAGCTGCAGTTTCGCGGCTCGAATACGGTGTCCTGGTGACAAACGAACAGGCCACGCACCCCGGCGGGGGATTCAACCCGCCCGTACCGACCACCAAGGGCGGCCCTGACTACGGCAAGTTCATTGACGCGGTGCGCAAGCTGCAGGATCATGCCCGCGCCGTCGACGCGCCCGACGAGGTGATCACCGAGGCTGCCGACCTGCTCGACAAAGTGTCGGCGTTACTGACTCCGTTCGACGCCGACGAGTGGGAGTCGCCGTCGGGGCGCCGCATGGATCTGCCCATGCGCGGCAACATCCTCACAGTCCCCATCTCGTCCCGAAAGACCGACGACGGCCGGATCCAGGGGACCGCGCGCTTCGCCCGGTTTCATCTGGGACGCAATGGCGCCGTCCACGGCGGATCCTTGGGGATGCTGTTCGACACCGTGCTCGGCTTGACGGCATCGGTGCTCACCGGCAACCCTCGCCAACGCACCGCCTACCTCAAGATCAACTACCGCAATGTTGTGCCGATCGAAAAAGAGTTGCAGTTCGAGGCGGGCGTCGACCAGGTGGACGGCCGCAAAATTTTCGTGTCGGGCCGGTTGACCGACGGCGACACCCTGCTGAGCGAAGCCGACGCGTTGTTCGTGCGGCTTAAGCCTGGCCAACCGTAAGGCTTTACTGGCGGACCCGTAACGGCGTGGGCCCTTCGAGGTCCACCCCGATAGCATGGCATCGATCTTCCAGGATTCATTCCAGACCTCCCAACGCTTGGAGACCAACCCGATGAGCGCCCCCCCATACCCCGCCCCAGCAGCCCCGATCCGGGTTCCTGCGGGGACTACCGCGGCCGCCGCGGTCGGTGAGGCGGGGTTGCCGAGGCGGGGCGCGCCCGACGCGGTCGTGGTGATCCGCGACACCGACGGCCAGCTCCGCGACTTGAGTTGGGTGCCCGACGCCGACGCCGAGGTCATCCCGGTGGCTGCGAACACCGACGAGGGCCGCAGCGTCATCCGGCATTCGACCGCGCACGTGTTAGCCCAGGCCGTCCAGGATCTGTTCCCGCAAGCCAAACTCGGCATCGGACCGCCGATCACCGACGGCTTCTACTACGACTTCGACGTGGCCGAACCGTTCACGCCTGAGGACCTGGACAAACTGGAAAAGCGCATGCGCCAGATCGTCAAAGACGGGCAGCTGTTCGACCGGCGAGTCTATGAGTCCAAGGACCAGGCGCGCGAAGAGCTGGCCGACGAGCCCTACAAGCTCGAACTCGTCGACGACAAGTCCGCGGCCCAGGACAACATGGACGAAATAATGGAGGTGGGCGGCGACGAGCTCACCGCTTACGACAACCTCAATCCCCGTACCCGGCAACGGGTCTGGGGTGACCTGTGCCGAGGGCCGCACATCCCGACAACGAAGCACATCCCGGCTTTCAAGCTCACTCGCAGTTCGGCGGCCTACTGGCGCGGTGACCAGAAAAACGCCAGCCTGCAGCGCATCTACGGCACCGCGTGGGAGACGCAGGAAGCGCTCGACAAGCACCTGGAGCTCATCGAGGAGGCGCAACGCCGCGACCACCGCAAGCTGGGCGTGGAGCTGGACCTGTTCAGCTTTCCCGACGAAATCGGTTCTGGCCTGCCGGTTTTCCATCCCAAGGGCGGCATCATCCGTCGCGAGCTGGAGGAGTACTCGCGGAGCAAGCACGAGCAGGCCGGCTACGAGTTCGTCAACACCCCGCACATCACCAAGGAGCAGCTCTACATCACCTCGGGCCACCTCGAGTGGTACGCCGACGGCATGTTCCCGCCGATGCACATCGATGCGGAGTTCAACGAAGACGGCTCCGTGCGCAAGCCCGGCCAGGACTACTATCTCAAGCCGATGAATTGCCCGATGCATCATCCTGATTTATCGCGCGCGAGGACGCTCGTATCGCGAACTTCCGTTGCGGCTCTTCGAGTTCGGCACGTGTGTACCGCTACGAGAAGTCCGGCGTGATCCACGGCCTGACCCGGGTGCGCGGCATGACGCATGGACGACGCGCACATCTACTGCACGCGCGAGCAAATGCGCGACGAGCTGACCTCGCTGCTGCGCTTCGTGCTCGACCTGCTGGCCGACTACGGACTCAACGAGTTCTACCTGGAGTTCTCGACCAAGGACCCGGAGAAGTACGTGGGCTCCGACGAGGTGTGGGAGGAGGCCACCGAGCTCCTGCGCGAGGTCGGCGAGGGCTCTGGCCTCGAGTTGGTGCCCGACCCGGGCGGCGCGGCGTTCTACGGCCCGAAGATCTCAGTGCAGGTCAAGGACGCGCTGGGCCGCAGTTGGCAGATGTCCACCATTGCAGGTCGACTTCAACTTGCCCGAGCGTTTCGAGCTGGAATACACCGCCGCCGACGGTTCGCGGCAGCGCCCGGTGACTGATCCATCGTGCGCTGTTCGGGTCCATCGAGCGGTTCTTCGGCATCCTCACCGAGCACTACGCCGGGGCGTTCCCGGCGTGGCTGGCCCCGGTCCAGGCGGTTGGTATACCGGTCGCCGACGACCACGTCGCCTATCTAGAAGACGTTGCCGCGCAATTAAAGTCGCACGGAGTGCGGGTCGAGGTGGATGCCAGCGACGACCGGATGGCCAAGAAGATCGTGCACCACACCAACCAGAAGGTGCCGTTCATGCTGCTGGCCGGCGATCGTGATGTGCAGGCCGGCGCGGTGAGCTTCCGGTTCGGTGACCGCAGCCAGATCAACGGCGTGGCCCGCGACGGCGCGGTAGCGGCCGATCGTGAAGTGGATCGCCGACCGCGAGAATAGCTTCTCCCACAGCCGAACTAGTGAAAGTGGCAGGGCGGTGAGTGACCCGGAGGTGGCACGGGCTCATCGCGCCGACGACAGCATCCTCGACAAGGGCGTCGGCGAACGCGACCACCTGCAGCGGTTGTGGACGCCGTACCGGATGAACTACCTGGCCGAAGCGCCGATGAAGCACGACAACGACAAACCGCGAAGAACCGTTCACCGACATCCCGCGCCTGTCCGACGAGGACGGTCTGGTGGTTGCCCGCGGCGAACTCGTCTACGCCGTGCTCAATCTCTACCCGTACAACCCCGGACACCTGATGGTGGTGCCCTACCGGCGGTTTCCGAGCTCGAGGACCTGACCGATGCCGAGAGTGCGGAGTTGATGGCGTTCATCGCAGAAGTCGATTCGCGTCATCAAGAACGTCTCGCGGCCGCACGGCTTCAACGTCGGCCTCAACTTGGGGACATCGGCGGGCGGGTCGCTCGCCGAGCACCTGCACGTGCACGTGGTGCCGCGCTGGGGCGGTGACGCGAACTTCATCACGATCGTCGGCGGTTCCAAGGTGATCCCGCAGTTGCTGCGGGACACGCGTCAGCTGCTGGCCACTGAGTGGGCGAACCAGCCGTGAGCGGCGCTCATGAGTAAGGCGCCCTTCCTGTCCAGGGCGGCTTTCGCGCGGCTCAGCAGTCCGCTGGCCAGGGCCGCCCTACGGATCGGCTTGACCCCAGACGGCGTCACCATCCTGGGCACCCTTGCGTCGGTGGCGGGGGCGCTGACGCTCTTCCCGATGGGCAAGCTGTTCGCCGGCGCATGTGTCGTCTGGTTCTTTGCGCTGTTCGACATGCTCGACGGGGCGATGGCCCGGGAACGCGGCGGCGGCACCCGCTTCGGCGCGGTGCTGGACGCCTCCTGCGACCGGATCAGCGACGGCGCGGTGTTCTGCGGGCTGCTGTGGTGGATAGCGTTTGGCCTGCGGGACAACCGCTGGCGGTAGCGACGCTTGATCTGCCTGGTCACCTCGCAGGTCATCTCCTACATCAAGGCGCGGGGCGAAGCCAGTGGACTGCGCGGGGACGGCGGCCTCATCGAACGGCCGGAACGGCTGATCATCGTGCTGAGCGGTGCCGGCCTGGCGGACTTTCCGGTGTACCCGATGCCGCCGGCACTGCCCGTGGCGATGTGGGCGCTCGCCGCGGCCAGCCTGGTCACCTGCGGCCAGCGGCTGTACACGGTGCGGACCTCGCCCGGCGCGACCGATGCATCGCTCCCATGCCTGGACCGGGAGACCAGGGGAAGATCCAACCGTGATCCCCAGTCCGCCGGGCCTGAAAGCTATCGGAGCCCCGCGCCGCCTGGTGACCCGTACCGCGACTGACTGGGTGTACGCGGCCGGCTGGATGGCCGTGCGGGCCCTGCCAGAAATTCGCCGCGCGCACCGCATTCGATGCCGGAGCGCGGTACGCGGCGCGCAATGGCGGGCCGGACCAGCTGCGCAAAAACCTGGCCCGCGTCATCGGGTGTGCCGCCGGCCGAGGTGCCGGATCCACTGATGCGCGCCTCGCTGGCGTCCTATGGCCGCTACTGGCGCGAGGCCTTTCGGCTGCCGACGATGGACCACCGCGCGCTGGCCCGGCAGATCGACGAGGCGTTCTCGGGTGCCGACAATCTGGAGCGGGCTATTAGCCGCCGGCCGCGGAGTTGTGCTCGCGTTGCCGCACAGTGGCAACTGGGACATGGCCGGAGTGTGGCTGGCGCAGACGCACGGCACCTTCACCACCGTTGCGGAACGACTTCAACCCGAGTCGCTGTATCAGCGTTTCATCGCATACCGCGAAAGCCTCGGCTTCGAGGTGCTGCCGTTGTCCGGCGGCGATCGGCCACCGTTCGAGGTGCTGTGTGAGCGGCTGCGGGCCAACCGGGTGGTGTGCCTGATGGCCGAGCGCGACCTCACCCGCACCGGCGTGGAAGTCGATTTCTTCGGCGAGCCCACCCGGATGCCGGCCGGGCCGGCCAAGCTCGCGATCGAGACCGGAGCGGCCCTGTTGCCGGCGCACTGCTGGTTCAAGACGCGACCCAGGGCGAAGGCTGGCCCGTCTCGATCCACCCGCCGCTGGACTGCTCCAGCGGGGACGTCAAAACCATCACCCAGGCGCTGGCCGACCAGTTCGCAACCAATATCGCCGCCCACCCCGCCGACTGGCACATGCTGCAGCCGCAGTGGCTGGCTGATCTGTCCGACGCCCGCCGGGCCCGGCTGCAGGGAGCCCTGAATGCGGATCGGGATGGTCTGCCCGTACTCGTTCGACGTGCCGGGCGGGGTGCAGTCGCATGTGCTTGCAGCTGGCTGCGGTGATGCGCGCCCGCGGCCATGAGGTCAGTGTGCTGGCTCCCGGCCTCGCCGGACGCTGCGCTGCCCGACTACGTCGTCTCAGCGGGCAAAGGCCGTCCCGATCCCGTACAACGGCTCGGTGGCCCGGCTGCAGTTCAGCCCGGCGGTACACGGCCGGGTCAGAAGGTGGCTCGCCGCAAGGCGACTTTCGACGTTCTGCACCTGCACGAGCCTAACGCGCCCAGCCTTGTCCATGCTGGCCCTGCGGATCGCCGAAGGCCCGATCGTGGCGACCTTTCACACCTCGACCACCAAATCGCTGACGCTGTCGGTCTTTCAGGGCTTTCTGCGGCCGATGCACGAGAAGATCGTCGGCCGGATCGCGGTGTCCGATGTGGCCCGGCGCTGGCAGATGGAGGCGCTGGGATCCGACGCGGTGGAGATCCCCAACGGCGTAGACGTCGAGTTCGCTGTCCTCGGCCCCGCGGCTGCACGGCTACCCGCGGCCGGGCAAGACGGTGCTGTTCCTGGGCCGCTACGGCGAGCCACGCAAGGGCATGGCGGTGCTGCTCGACGCGCTGCCGAAAGTGGTGGAGCGCTTCCGGATCTGCAGCTGCTGGTCGTCGGGCACGGCGATGAGGACCAACTGCGCGGCCAGGCAGGCGGATTGGCCAAGCACATCCGCGTGCTCGGCCAGGTGGACGACGCAGAGAAGGCTTCGGCGATGCGCAGCGCCGACGTCTACTGCGCGCCCAACATCGGCGGCGAAAGTTTCGGCATCGTCTTGGTGGAGGCGATGGCCGCCGGCACCCCGGTGGTGGCCAGCGACCTGGATGCCTTTCGTCGCGTGCTGCGCGACGGTGAGGTCGGGCGCCTGGTGCCGGTTGGCGATGGCGCCGCGCTGGCTGACGCGCTGATCGCGGTGCTGGAGGACGACGTGCTGCGGGAGCGTTACGTGGCCGCCGGCTCCGAAGCGGTGCCGCGCTACGACTGGTCGGTGGTGGCCAGCCAGATCATGCGGGTATACGAGACGGTCGCCGGTTCGGGCGCCAAGGTTCAGGTTGCCAGCTGATGGCGTGGCCGGTAGTGGCCATCTTGCTGGTCATCGGTGCTGCTGGTCGTGGTCTGGCGCCGGTCGGCGGCTGGGCGATTCGGACGGCCAACCGGCTGGACCGGCTGAACGTCCGCTACGACCTGTCCTGGCAGGCGCTGGACGCCGCGCTGGCGCGACGCGCGGTGGTGGCGCGCGCGGTCGCGATCGACGCTTATGGCGGCGCCCCCAGAACCGGCTCACGGGGCCGGCGGCTGGCTGCGCTGGCCGACGCCGCCGAGACGCGCGCCCCGGCATGCGCGCGAAAACGCCGAAAACGAGCTTTCGGCCGCGCTGGCCATCGTCGATCCGGCGTCGCTGCCTGCGGGCCTGATCGCCGAGTTGGCCGACGCGGAGCCCGGGTGCTGCTGGCCCGACGATTCCACAACGACGCGGTCCGCGACACCCTTGCGCTGGGTGAGCGGAGCATGGTGCGTGCCTTTCGGCTCGGTGGAACCGCCGCGCTGCCAAGCTATTTCGAGATCGTCGAGCGCCCGCATGCGTTGGCGCACGGCGATCACGGCGTGCCCAACCACCGCACCTCGGCGCGGGTGGTGCTGCTCGATGAGACCGGCGCGGTGCTGTTGCTGTGCGGGTCGGATCCGGCGATCGCCGATGGCGTCGCGCCTCGGTGGTGGTTCACCGTCGGCGGCGAAGTGCGCCAGGGCGAGCGGTTGGCCGAGGCCGCCGCCCGGGAGTTGGCCGAGGAAACCGGTTTGCAGGTCGCATCGGCCGACATGGTCGGACCGATCTGGCGACGCGACGAGGTGTTCGAGTTCAACGGCGCACTGATCGACAGCGAGGAGTTCTTCTTGTTGCACCGCACGCACCGGTTCGAGCCGTCTTCCGCGGGCCGCACCGAGTTGGAACGCCGCTACATCCACGGTGCCCGCTGGTGCGACGCGAACGACATCGCGGAGCTGGTGGCGGGCGGTGAGCAGGTGTATCCGCTGCAGCTTGGCGAGTTGCTGCCAGCGGCCAACGCAACTGGCCGACGCCGCGCTCGGCAACGAAGCCGAGGCCGTGCCGCGGAATGGCCATGCGCTTCAGGCCATCCGCTGACATCCGGAAATCTGGAAGTGCCGGGAAACTCGGTTGGTGCCCACCACTAGACTGATCCTGGCATCGAAGGAGAGAAGAAGCTAGTGGACAAGCGAGTCGAGCCAGGCCAACCGGACCGGAACGGCGCGGGTCAAGCGCGGCATGGCCGAGATGCTCAAGGGCGGCGTCATCATGGACGTCGTCACCCCGGAGCAGGCGCGGATCGCGGAAGGCGCCGGCGCCGTCGCGGTGATGGCGCTGGAGCGGGTGCCCGCCGATATCCGCGCCCAGGGTGGGGTGTCGCGGATGAGCGACCCGGACATGATCGAGGGCATCATCGCCGCGGTCACCATCCCGGTGATGGCCAAAGCGCGCATCGGGCATTTCGTCGAGGCGCAGATCCTGCAGAGCCTGGGCGTGGACTACGTCGACGAGTCCGAGGTGCTGACTCCCGCCGACTACACCCACCACATCGACAAGTGGAAATTCACTGTGCCGTTCGTGTGCGGGGCGACCAATCTCGGTGAGGCGCTGCGGCGCATCAACGAGGGGGCGGCGATGATCCGGTCCAAAGGCGAAGCCGGCACCGGCGACGTGTCCAACGCGACCACCCATATGCGGGCCATCGGCGGCGAGATCCGCCGGCTGACGTCGTTGTCTGAAGACGAATTGTTCGTCGCGGCAAAGGAATTGCAAGCGCCCTACGAGCTGGTCGTCGAAGTGGCCCGGGCGGGCAAGTTGCCGGTCACGCTGTTCACCGCGGGCGGAATCGCGACGCCCGCCGATGCGGCGATGATGATGCAGCTCGGCGCCGAGGGCGTCTTCGTGGGCTCGGGCATCTTCAAATCCGGCGATCCCGCCCAGCGCGCCGCCGCGATCGTCAAGGCCACCACGTTCTACGACGACCCCGATGTGCTGGCCAAGGTGTCGCGCGGTCTGGGCGAGGCGATGGTGGGCATCAACGTCGAGCAGATCGCGCAGCCGCATCGCCTGGCCGAGCGCGGCTGGTAAAAACAGTTCGTGTCGATCGAAGAAGATCCTTGATCTTGAGCAACTCGAGGTCAACATCTACCGCGGCAGCGTCTTCAGCCCGGAATCGGGATTCATGCAGCGCACGTTCGGCGGTCATGTGGCCGGGCAGTCGCTGGTGTCGGCGGTGCGCACCGTCGATCCGCGCTATCTGGTGCACTCGCTGCACGGGTACTTCCTCCGGCCCGGAGATGCCAAGGCG
Organism: uncultured Actinomycetota bacterium; assembly: GCA_963762625.1. Taxonomy (GTDB): domain Bacteria; phylum Actinomycetota; class Actinomycetes; order Mycobacteriales; family Mycobacteriaceae; genus Mycobacterium. The sequence goes on along the minus strand of CAVXLB010000001.1, from coordinate 3,885,675 downwards.
CGCACGGTTTTCATCGTCGAGCGACTCGCGACGGCGGATCGTTCTGCACCAGGCGGGTCAACGCCATCCAGCACGGCGAAACCATCTTCAGCATGTCGGCGTCCTTCCAGTCCGATCAGGAAGGCATCAACCACCAGGACGTCGATGCCGGCCGCGCCACCGCCGGACGGCCTGCCCGGGTCTGGACTCGATCAAGGTGTTCGACGACGCCGGATTCAGTCAGTTCGAGGAGTGGGACGTCCGCATCGTGCCGCGGGAACGCCTGCAGCTGTCGCCGGGCAAGGCCGCACAGCAGCAGGTGTGGTTTCGCCACCGTGATCCGCTGCCCGACGACCCGGTGCTGCACATCTGCGCGCTGGCCTACATGAGCGACCTCACGTTGTTGGGATCGGCGCAGGTCACCCACCTCGAGGAGCGCGAGCATCTGCAGGTGGCGTCGCTGGACCACGCGATGTGGTTCATGCGGGTGTTCCGCGCCGACGAGTGGTTGCTCTATGACCAGTCCTCGCCGTCGGCCGTGCGGTGGCCGAGCGCTGTGCCAGGGCAAGATCTTCACCCAGTACGGCGAGATGGTCGCGGCGGTCATGCAGGAGGGCCTGACCCGCTTCCCGCACGGACACCAACGCACGAAGCAGTGAGCGCACAGTGACTGCTCCGAGCATCGGAGTCTTGGCGCTGCAAGGCGATACCCGGGAGCACCTCGCGGCGCTGCGCGAAGCCGGAGCCGACGCCCTGCCGGTGCGCCGCCGCAGCGAGCTCGAGGCCGTCGACGGGCTGGTCATTCCTGGTGGGGAGTCCACCACGATGAGTCACCTGCTGCTCGACCTGGACCTGCTGGAGCCGCTGCGGGCGCTGCTGGCTGACGGGCTTCCGGCGTATGGGGCGTGTGCCGGCATGATCTTGCTGGCCAGTGAGATCCTCGACGCCGGCGTCAGGCGGGCGGGCGGCGCTGCCACTGCGCGGAATCGATATGACCGTGCGGCGCAATGCTTTTGGACGGCAGGTCGATTCGTTTGAGGGCGATATGGAGTTCGCTGGCCTCGACGTGCCGGTGCGGGCGGTGTTCATCCGCGCGCCGTGGGTAGAGCGTGCGGGGGCGGGCGTGCAGGTGCTGGCCCGCGCCGCGGGGCATATCGTCGCGGTGCGGCAGGGCCCGGTGCTGGCGACGGCGTTTCACCCTGAGATGACGGGCGACCGCCGCGTCCACCAGTTGTTCGTCGACATCGTCAAGGGCAGGGTCTAGAACCGCGAAACGGCGACTAGCGACGCATTTCGCGAGTGCGGCCGTCGGTAGTCGCAGTCTCGCGGCGAAACCGGGCACGTAGACTCGCCTGGCCAAGAAACTGATGAGATAGGAAGACGATGAGCGGCCATTCCAAGTGGGCCACTACGAAGCACCAGAAGGCCGTCAAAGACGCGCGCCGCGGCAAGGAGTTCGCCCGGCTCATCAAGAACATCGAGGTCGCCGCCCGCACCGGCGGTGGTGATCCCGGCGGCAACCCGACGCTGTATGACGCCATCCAGAAGGCGAAGAAGACCTCGGTGCCCAACGAGAACATCGAGCGCGCCCGAAAGCGGGGCGCCGGCGAGGAAGCCGGCGGCGCCGACTGGCAGACGATCATGTACGAGGGCTACGCGCCCAACGGCGTGGCGGTGCTGATCGAGTGCCTGACCGACAATCGCAACCGCGCCGCAAGCGAGGTACGGTCGCGATGACGCGTAACGGCGGCACCATGGCAGACCCGGGCTCGGTGGCCTACCTGTTCACCCGCAAGGGCGTCGTCACGCTGGAGAAGAACGGCCTGACCGAAGACGACGTGCTGACGGCGGTGCTCGAAGCCGGCGCAGAGGACGTCAACGATCTCGGTGACAGCTTCGAGGTCATCTCCGAGCCGACTGATCTGGTCGCGGTGCGCACCGCGCTGCAGGACGCCGGCATCGACTACGAATCGGCCGAGGCCAGCTTCCAGCCTTCGGTCAGCGTGCCCGTCGACGTCGACGGCGCCCGCAAGGTGTTCAAGCTCGTCGACGCGCTGGAAGACAGCGATGATGTGCAGAACGTCTACACCAACGTCGACCTGTCTGACGAGGTGCTGGCCGCGCTCGACGAGGAGTGATCATCAGGCCCATTAGTCGTACCCGTGCCGCATGTCCTCGACGATGAGCGGATTGTCCAACGTCGAGGGCTCCAGCGTGCGGGGCCCGATGTCGCCGGAGAACACGGTCGAGGCTTGCAGCACCTGCGGGTTCAGGAAGCGCAATGGCGGCGCATTGGCGGGCATGGTGGGAATGGGCGCGGTGTCGCCGCGGCTTGCCAACGCGAAACCCCAGTCGCCGAATGTGGGGACATGCGCGTGGTAGGGCGTGACGTGCGTAGCCGGCAGCCCGGATCGTTGAGACCGTGCGCCAAAATGCGGTCGGAGTGGAGAAGGGGCTGCCTGCCTGCACGACCATGAGCCCGCCAGGTGCCAGCGCATGCGAGACAAGCGTGTAGAACTCGGTGGAGTACAGCCGTCCCAGCACCGGCGTGTCGGGATCGGGCAGATCAACGATGATCGCGTCGAAGCCGCCGGGTGCCCGCCGTTCCGGAGCGCGCAGCCAGCCCATCGCGTCGTCGATGATGACCTCGACCCGCGGGTCGTCCAGCGCACCGCCGTTGGCGTCGCGCAGGGTGGTGCGGGCCAATTCGATGACGGCGGGATCGAGCTCGACCTGCACGATCTTCGCGATGCCGGGCTGGCGCAGTAGCTCGCGAGCAGCCAGGCCGTCACCGCCGCCGAGCACCAGCACCGAGCGAGCGCTTTTGCCGGATTGCCGCCGAGGGCCGGGTAGACCAGGCTTTCTGTATAGCGGTATTCGTCGCGGGTGGAGAACTGCAGACCGCCGTCGAGGTATAGACGCGTGTCGTTGCCGCGACGGGTGATGACGATCTCCTGGTAGGCCGTATGCCGGTAGGCGATGATTGGGTCGGCGTAAAGCCTCTGCCTGCTGGTGGTCTCGATATCGTGCGCACGCACCAGCAAGGTGGCCAGCAGCGCCGAGTGCCGCGGCGAGCGCGCACAACGCCATCACCAACTGCCGGGTGGAAACGACGCGTCGCAGCAAGAAGATCGACACGACGGCGGCGGCCACCAAGTTGATGATGCCGGTGGCCGCCGCGCCGCGGATCATGCCCAGCTGCGGCAGCAGGATGAACGGCCAGACCAGCCCACCGATCAATGCGCCCAGGTAGTCGGCCGCGTTCAGGTTGGCCAGTGTGCGGCCGGTATCGGTAGCGGCCGCCACCCGGCCACGCTGCAGCAGGGTCATCAACAGCGGTACCTCGGCACCGACCAGTCCGCCGATAAGTGCGGTGCTCACGGCCAGCACCCACGTCGACCCGACCGAACCGTCCAGGAAGCCGAAGACGACATACAGCGCCGCCGCGGACAGACCGCCGATGATGCCCAGCAATGCCTCGACGGCGATGAAGGTGATCGCCGCGTGTGTCAACAGCGGCCTGACCAGCAGGGCGCCCGCACCCAGTGCGGCGATGTAGCCCGCGACGATCAGTGAGGTGGCGACGATGCTGCCGCCGTTCAGGCTCGCCGACAGGGTGAGTAGCGCCAGTTCGTAGACGATGCCGCAGGCCGCGCACGCCGCGACGGCAGCCAGCAGCAGTGCCCGCCACCGCGCCGAAGACTCCGTGGACCGCATCGACTCGGCACGGCGTCACCGACGTCATGACACCGCGGCGGCGGTCACCCCTCCGACGGCCAACAGCATCACCGCCGACCGCGAACGCCGCCGGATGCAGCTCGGGTTCGTCGACGTGCTCGTGGAAGTCACCCGGTATCACGATATGAAGAGTCAACAGCGCTATCCCTTGCAGCACCACACCCACCAACCCGTATACCGCCACGCCGACGAGTCCCTGGCCCAGCTGGCTAGTAGCTGTTGACGATGGCGCTGATGATGACGGTGGCCAGCGCGATATACATCGCGCAGGCGATGACGACGGCGTTGGGGCGCCGATCGACGAACACCAATTCGCGCAACTTTCCCGGCGTCAGCACGTCCACCATGAAGAAGCCGAGACCAAAACCGCCATTCCGACAAGGAAATACAGGATCGTCGAGACGACGCCCTTCAGGACCGGATTGAGGTCGATGTTTCCGATCTCGAGTGCAAGGTACATGGCTTATCTCCTTTGTGTTTGCTTCCCGATCTGCATCACTTCGTTCCGCCGGGCCCGCCGGGGCGACCCGCCGGCGCCGCTCGACGGGGATCCGGGGCTGAATCCGGGGCCGAGGAAAATGAATGTGCCGTGGTTGTATCCGGCGCTGAGGTTTTCGACCCGGATGCTGCACGGGTATTTGCCGTCTGGGCCGACGATGACGATGTTGTTGGTGTAGCGCAGGTATTCGCTCTTGTCGTTGTCGGTGCGCGCCTCGGGTTCCTGATAGTCGGCGAGCTGTCGGCAACTTCCTCGGGCGTTCCGGAGCAGACGTACCGCGTTCCGTTCGCATCGCGCGAGTACTCGTGATAGTGGCTCGCGATATAGGACGCAATGTCCTTGTTCAGCAACATGATTCCGATAACCAACGACATGATCGGCGGCGATCGCCAGTCCACCGGAAAGCCAGAACAGCCCTTTCGGCTGATCGGGCCTCGGCGTCTGCGGCTCATGGATGCCACCGGCTCGCCGTGTGGACGACCACTGCCCCGGACCCGGAAGGGCGCTCGGGTATAGGTGCCAGGTCTGCCAGCGCCAGCCGGTGCCGTCGGGCTTCGGCGGCCAGCACCGTTAGCGCGGCGTCGTCGCCGGGAAACGTGCCGCCCAGCCACCCGGTTCCCTGGCGCAGTGTTCGCGGAGTTCGTGCGCCAGGCGGCGGAACGTCGCCTCGTCGTGCGTCTCGGTGTCGCGATTCGATGACGGTAGCCGGGTGCGTCGGCGTGCTCGGGCAGTGCGCAGCCGTGCTGGCGGGCGGTGCAGGACACCTCTTCGGAGAACTGGCGGTGGGCATGCTCGACCGAGACGACATGCGATGCGCCGAGCACCCCGAGCAGCAGCGCACCGCCGTCGGGATGGACTCGAGCAGGTAGCTGGCCAGCGGTGGGGTGCGGGCGCATTGAGCGCGAGTCCGAGCCGCGTCCCGGATACGTCCGCCGGCGCAACGGCGAGCTGATGAAGCGGCACCGGGGTGGCCCTAGGGGGGCCGACGGCGGGGGCGCGGGATAGACGGTGAGTTCGCCGGGCAGCACCGGCTTGCCCGTCGATATCTCCCAGGGCATGTCGGGCGCCCAGCGCTCGAAGGAGAGCAGCGCGGACTCGTCGGCGTTGGCGCAGTCGACGAATTCCATCTCGCCGCCGGCAGGCAGGCCGGTCGTGCCCTCGGTGGTGTACGAGGCGCGACCGCGCTCGGACTCCTGAAACGTCACGCCGTCCACCAATACTGGTCGCCGGGCTGCAACGTCCCGAGGTCCTTGCGGGTCAACCCACATCGCCAGTTTCAGGCGTCCGTCGTCGTCCTCGACGCTGAACCAGATCGGCTGGTCGCCACCCTCCAGCAGATGCTCCCACCACACGAACGGTCCCTCGCGGAACGTCACCGATCCGCGGACCACGTAGTCGACGCCGCCGTAGCTGACAATGGCGCCGGGGCCGAGTTGCCGGGGCCCGAACTGCGGCATGGCGTTGAACGACAGTGGATCTTGGCGCCCGCTCGGCGAGCCGGTTGCCTGGGCCGCCGCAAAGCCACAAAGAGCACCACGATGGACGCGATGAACAGCACCGCGGCGAACACGACCAGCAGTGTTCCCACGCAGACCCCTTCTCGTCCCGGGCTAGAGCCAATCGTGCGACCTCAAGCTAACGCTTTTGATGCGCGTCGCCGTTACACACGTTTCCGCCGAGCCGGGGGCGCCGCGTGTCCTACCCGGCGCGGTCGGTGCCGACCGTTACTCTATCGAACAGCTGTTCGGTATCCAGGTTGGGAGCTGACAATGCGCGTGATGGGCGTCGATCCCGGATTGACCCGGTGCGGGCTGTCGGTGGTCGAAAGCGGACGCGGCCGAAATGTCGTCGCGCTGGATGTCGACGTGGTGCGCACGCCGTCGGATTCGCCACTGGCCGAGCGACTGCTGGCCATCAGCGACGCCGTCGAGCACTGGCTGGACACCCATCTTCCGGATGTCGTTGCCATCGAGCGGGTGTTCTCCCAGCACAACGTGTCGACCGTGATGGGCACCGCACAGGCCGGCGGCGTCATCGCGCTGGCGGCGGCCAAACGCGGCATCGACGTGCACTTCCATACCCCGAGTGAGGTCAAGGCCGCGGTCACCGGTAACGGCGCCGCGGACAAGGCGCAGGTCACCGCGATGATCACCAGAATCCTTGCGCTGCAGGCCAAACCGACGCCGGCCGACGCGGCCGACGCGCTGGCGCTGGCGATCTGCCATTGCTGGAGGGCGCCGATGATCGCCCGGATGGCCGCGGCCGAAGCGCTGGCCGCGCAGCACCGGATGCGTACGCGGCGAAGGTGGCCGCCTCGAGGGCCGCCAAAACCCCCAAAGCCCCGAAACCCCCGAAAGTCAAGGCCGCCCGATGATCTCCTCCGTGCGCGGTGAGGTGCTCGAGGTGGCGCTCGATCACGTGGTGATCGAGGCCGCCGGCGTCGGCTACCGCGTCAACGCGACGCCGTCGACGCTGGCGACGCTGCGCCAGGGCAGCCAAGCCCGGCTGATCACCGCGATGATCGTGCGTGAGGATTCGATGACGCTGTACGGGTTTGTCGACGGGGATACCCGCGATCTGTTCCTGACGCTGCTGTCAGTCTCCGGAGTCGGGCCCCGGCTGGCGATGGCGACGCTGGCCGTGCATGACGCCGCAGCGCTGCGCCAGGCGCTGGCCGACAGCGATGTCACTGCGCTGACCCGGGTGCCCGGCATCGGCAAACGCGGCGCCGAACGCATGGTGCTGGAATTGCGCGACAAGAGTCGATCCCGCCGGCGCAACCGCTGCGGGTACCGGCCGGCGCTGGCCGTTAATGGCCATGCCGTGCGCAGTCCGGTGGTGGAGGCGCTGGTCGGCCTGGGCTTTGCGGCCAAGCAAGCCGAGGAGGCCACCGACAAGGTGCTGGCCGGGGAGCACGAAAATGGCGGGCGTGACGACGTCGGCGCGCTGCGGGCCGCGTCTTTCCTTGCTGGGCAAGGCCCGATGATCGGCGAGGACGACTACGCAGATCCCGAAGATCGTGATGTATCTGCGGCGTTGACCGTCGGCGAGGGCGACGTCGACGTCAGCCTGCGGCCCCGCTCGTTGCACGAGTTCATCGGCCAGCCGCGGGTGCGCGAACAGCTGCAGCTGGTTATCGAGGGAGCCAAGAACCGCGGCGGCACACCGGATCACATTCTGCTGTCCGGTCCGCCGGGGCTGGGCAAGACGTCGCTGGCGATGATCATCGCCGCCGAACTCGGGTCAGCGTTGCGGGTGACGTCGGGGCCCGCGCTGGAACGCGCCGGCGACTTGGCTGCGATGCTGTCCAACCTGGTCGAGCACGACGTGCTTGTTCATCGACGAGATCCACCGCATCGCCCGGCCCGCCGAGGAGATGCTCTACCTGGCGATGGAGGACTTTCGGGTCGACGTGGTCGTCGGCAAAGGGCCTGGGGCGACGTCGATTCCGCTGGAGGTCGCGCCGTTCACCCTGGTCGGCGCGACCACCCGGTCCGGCGCGCTGACCGGCCCGCTGCGCGACCGGTTCGGTTTCACCGCGCACATGGATTTCTATGAGCCCGCCGAGCTGGAGCGGGTGCTGATCCGTTCCGCCGGGATTCTGGGTATCGAGCTCGGCGCCGAGGCTGGCGCGGAGATCGCCCGGCGCTCGCGCGGGCACACCGCGGATCGCCAACCGGCTACTGCGCCGGGTGCGCGACTTCGCCGAGGTGCGCGCCGACGGCGTGATCACCCGCGACGTCGCCAAGTCGGCGCTCGCGGTCTACGACGTCGACGAACTCGGTCTGGACCGGCTGGACCGGGGGGTGCTGTCGGCGCTGACCCGCAGTTTCGGCGGCGGCCCGGTCGGCGTCTCGACGCTGGCGGTCGCGGTCGGCGAGGAGGCCGCCACCGTCGAGGAGGTGTGCGAACCGTTCCTTGTCCGCGCCGGTATGGTCGCGCGTACCCCCCGCGGCCGGGTGGCCACCGCGCAGGCCTGGACGCACCTGGGCATGACCCCGCCGGCCGGGGCTACCGGGATGGGCAACCAGGGCTGTTCGAATAGGAGGCACATGATGATCACCGCCGGGTTGGTATTCGCCGCGCTGGCCGCGTTGCTGCACGTCTACATCTTCACGATGGAATCGCTGACCTGGACCTCGCCGCGCACCCGCGCAACGTTCGGCACCACGGTCGAGGAAGCCGAGACCACCAAGCTGCTGGCGTTCAACCAGGGCTTCTACAACCTCTTCCTGGCGATCGTCAGCGGCATCGGCATCGCCGCGGTTGCCATGGGACACAACCGGTTGGTGCTGCGCTGATCTTCGCCGCCGTCGGGTCCATGGCTCGCCGCCGCGGTGGTGCTGCTGCTGTCGTCACCGGACAAGGCGCGGGCCGCATCGACGCAGGGCACTTTCCCGTTGATCGCCGTGGTGCTGCTGGTGCTCGGCCTGGTGTACGTAGCGCCAGACACCAGCGCGGGTTATCATCTCGACGACGGCGCCGGGTACCCAGCGTTGCCGAATAGCCGACGTCTACCGAGGAGATTTCATGAATGACGCGGAAATGGCCGCCCCAGCGGATGGGTATGCCACGCTCCCGCGGCGCAGTCAGCGGATTGATCCTGGTCCTCTTAGGCGCCTGGGGTGCGTTGATACCGTTCGTCGGACCGCACTTCAATTTCGCCTACACGCCCGACCAGAACTGGGCGTGGAGCACAGCCCGGGGGTGGCTCGAGGTGCTCCCGGGCGCCGCCGCCGTGGTGGGTGGCCTGCTGCTGATCGTCGCCGGAAATCGCTTCAGCGCGATGGTCGGCAGCTGGCTGGCGGTCCTGGCCGGCGGCTGGTTCGTGGTCGGCGGCCAGCTCGCTCCGGTATTGGGGATCGGGCCCGTCGGCGATCCGATTGCTGCGACCGACCGCAAACGTGCCCTGCTTGAGATCTCGTACTTCTCCGGCCTGGGTGTGGTGATCACCTTCGTGGCCGGTGTCGCTCTGGCGCGCACAGCGGTGCGACTGGCGCGCGACATCGACCCGGTGCGGGCACCCCTGCGGCCTGCGCCATCGGTGCCGGTCGCCCGGCCGCCGCATTACTCAGGCCTGGAGGAGCCGCCGCGTGACGTGTCATCGGAGGCGCTGACGACGCCGGCGCCCAGGGCCGAGGAGCCGAAGTCCCGCGGCTGGCGCCGGCGTCACAACGTCACAGAAGTCCAAGCACCCGCAGGTCGCTAACGTACTTCGCGATGATCGGCGGCGTGATGTGCGGAATGTCCTTGTCCGGACCGACTTTTGCGTCCTGCACCGCCGCACGGAACCGGTCGGTCGGGGCCATCGATCCGTTCATCGGCGTTCCCGGCTTCTGGTAGTTGTGCAACAGCGGCAACAGCGAGCTGGTGCGCTGCTTTTCGGGCAGTCCACGCAGCGCGGTCTCGAATCGCTGCAGCCAGTCGCCGTAGTCGGCGATCCGCTGAATCGAGGACCCGGCGCCGTTAGTTGGGGAGATCAGCCAGTCGACGAACTCGTCCATTCCGATGCCGTCGTCGTACGGGTTCATCACGTGGTAGGTGTGGAAGCCGTCTGCGCTCTGGGCTCCCAGGGTTGAGACCGCTTCGGCGATGAACTCGACCGGCAGCCCGTCGTAGTGGGCGCGTTGCCGGTTGCCCTCGGCGTCGAGCTCGTAGAACGAGCCGGGCGCGATGCCGGTGGCCACCAGGCTCAGCATCATCCGGGTGAACATGTCCGGCACGTTGAGCTGACCGACGTAGGTGGTGTCGGCCAAGATCATGTCGCAACGGAAGACCGCGACCGGCAGGCCGCACAGGTCGTGGGCCTCCCGCAGCAGCACCTCGCCGGCCCACTTGCTGTTGCCGTAGCCGTTGGCGTAGCCGTCGTTGACCTTGCGGGTAGCGCTGATCTGCCGGACGTCGGCGTCTTCGGTGAACTTCGCCGGTGCGATCTGGTCGCCCACCCCGATCGTCGACACGTAGGTGAACGGCTTCAGCTTGCTGGTCAGCGCGATCCGGATCAGCTCGGCGGTGCCCACGGCGTTCGGTCCGAACAGCTCGCTGTAGGGCAGCACGTGGTTGACCAGGGCGGCGGGGTCGACGATCAGGTCGACCGTGTCGGCCAGCCGCTGCCAGGTCTGCGGGTCCAGGCCGAGGTTGGCCTCGCCCTTGTCGCCGGCGAGGACCTCCAGGTGGTCGGCGGCCAGCTCCCGGTAATGCGCCAGCAGCTTCGGGTCGCCCCCCAAATCTCCGTCGAAGATTCGGTCCAAGCGCGCACGCGCCTCGACGTCAGTCTTGGCCCTTACCAAGGCGATGACCTTGCCGTCGACCAGATCCATCCGCTCTAGCCATTCCAGAGCCAGATAGCGGCCCAGGAAGCCGGTCGCGCCGGTCAAGCAGGACGGTGCGTACCTCGGCACCGGCCCGCGGCAGGTTGGGTGCGGCGGCCAGGGTGTCGGCGTCGATGAACTTGTCCAGGGTCAGGTCATTCGCATGCACCTCGAAACCTGCTCTTTTCGAAGACCGTGCACCGAGGCGAAGGACTGGGCCGCTTGCTGCCCTGCCGCTCGCCCTCGATGTAGTCGGCGATGGCCTGCAGGTCGTTGGCCGGGCTGACGATGACGCCCACCGGCACGTCGATGTCGAAGATCTCGCGCAGCAGGTTGCCGAATGTCAACGCGGACAACGAGTCTCCGCCCAGGTCGGTGAAGTGCGCGTCGGCGACAGCTCGGTAGCTCGCGGTTCCCAGCATGGCGGCCGCAGCCCGGCTCACCGTTTGCTAGCACGGGCGCGTCGGCGCCACTGCTGGCGCAGTTCGCTCAACTCGTTGGCCTGGCCTGCGGCCAGGTCGGCGTAGAGCTGTTCCAGCCGCTCGCCGTAGTGCTGCTTGAGCTTTGGCCACGCCAGCTTGCGGATACCGGTCAGCAGACCATTCTCCAGGGTGAACGGCGTGGTTTCGATGATGAAGTCGCGCGGCACCTCGTAGGACTGCAGGCCGGACTCTTTCGCGACGTTCTGCAGCGAGTCGGCGATCAGCGGCTTGAGCGCATCTCGGGTCGTGGTCGGCCAGCATCTCTTCGGTGGGCACCACGACGGCCAACAGGTAGGGGTGCGCGCTGTTGCCGTAGACGTAGATCTGCCGGACCAGGGGACTGTTGCCGAATTCCGCCTCCAGCTTGGCGACGGTGACGAACTCGCCCTGCGCCAGCTTCAGCACGTTGTTGCGGCGATCGACGTACACCAGCCGGTCGGGAGCGACCTCGGCGACGACGTCACCGGTCCGGTAGTAGCCGTCGGCGTCGAACACCTCGTCGGTCACTTCGGGCCGCTTGTAGTAGCCGGGGAACATGTTCTCGGTCTTGAGCAGCAGTTCGCCTCGCGGATGCGGTCGGTCGGTGGCGAAGTAGCCCAGATCCGGAACGTCGACCAGCTTGTAGTCGATGACCGGCGGACGTTGCACTTCGCCGTCGAACAAGACCATGCCGGCTTCGGTGGATCCGTAGCCGTCCAGCAGATGCATCTCGAGCAGGGATTCAACCCAGGCCTTCAGCTCCGGGGAAGTGGGCGCCGAGCCCGTCATTGCGAAGATGTAGCGCCCGCCCAGCAGGTATTGCCGCTGCTCGTCCATGACTTCGGCTTCGGCGGCCGCGCGGGCGGCGTTGTCGGTGAGGTCGGACAGCCCGGTTGAATCCTCGAACCCGTTCCTCGTCCGCATCCTCGCAAGGCGCTGATCGACCTTGCGCTGGTATTCGCCGTAGAGGGTCTCCCAGATTCGCGGCACGAAGTTCAGCTCAGTGGGGCGGACCAGCTCGAGGTCCTCCAGCAGCGTCGACAGGTCGCTCTTGGCGGCGAAGTAGGCGGTGCCACCATTTCCGAGCGTGCCGTAGAGGGTCCCACGTCCCATGACGTGGCTCATCGGCATGAAGTTGAGCGTGATGGACGCGGCGCTCGGCCCGAACCAGTTTCTGGCCGACCTGCACCACATCTTGCCGACGTTGCTCTGCAAATACATCGCACCCTTTGGTGCGCCGGTGCTGCCTGAGGTGTAGATCAGCAGGGCCAGGTCGTCAGAATCGCCCTGGTCGACGACGGTCACCGGCTTGGAAAAAGGCGCGGCCGGCAGCGTCTGCCCGCGCTCGAGGACCTCGGCCATCGGCTGGACGACCACCGCGGTGTCCGCCAACCGGGCACGCGCGCCTTCCACGGCCTCGCGCTCGTCGTCGACCTCGGGGTGGTAATCGAACACCACCAGTTTCAAGAGCTTGTCGGCTACGTGACCGGTGAGGATCAACTCGACCGCATCGGGCAGCTGCTTGACGCTGGCCGCAATCACAGTGGGCTCGGTTTCCGTCACGATCGGCTGCAGTTGGGTGATCGCGGCGCTGGTCTGAAGCGGTACCGCGACCGCGCCGACCTGGTTCAGCGCCACGTCGATGGTGGTGAAGTCGACGCTGGTGAAACCCAGTACGGCAACCCGGTCGCCGGCCTGTACGGAATCGTTGGTCAACGCGCGTCCGAATGCGGCCGCACGGTCGGCCAGCTCACGGTAGGTGATGGTCTCGAACCGGGGGAGCACCTCCAGCACAGTGCGCCCGGTCTTCGGGTCCTTGACGAACTCGACCGCGCGCTGCCCCAATGCCGGGCGGTCCGCGTAACCCTCCAACACCGTGTCAATGATCTGCGGCAGTCGCAGGCCAGGCTGCTCAAGGGCGTCGGCGACGGCCGGGCTGGGCTTGGCTGCGGCGAACTGTGGGTCGTTGGCGGATAGGTCCTCGACGCGGCGTTCGAGCCGCTCTTCGCGAGTAGTAGTCGACATAACAGTTCCCCTTTTGAAAACTAACAAAAACTTTGAGTGCGCAACGTTGCGCTTACCCCTAGAACGTTAGTTTTACTAACGGTATTTCTCAATGACGGCGCCTCAGCCGGATGTGTGAGATCCCACACCCGGTCGCGTGAGCGGCGCTTTTGGGCTCTAGAGGTCGCCCAGGATCCCGGAAAGGACGTCGAGGCCTTCGGTCAGCAACTCGTCGCTGATGGTCAGCGGGGGTAGCAGCCGGATGATGTTGCCGAACATTCCACAGGTCAGCACGATGACACCGGCCGCGTGTGCCGCGGTGGCCAGCTTCTCGGTCAGTTCGGGGTCGGGGTCAGTGGTGCCGGACTTGACCAGCTCCACGGCGATCATGGCACCACGGCCGCGGATGTCGCCGAGGCGGTCGTCGCCGGCCTGCAGCCGCAACAACCGCTCGGTCGCCAGTCGTTCAATCTGTCTGGGCCCGCTCGATCAAGCCGTCGCTCTCAATGGTCGCGATGCTGGCCAGCGCCGCCGCGCAGGCGACCGGGTTGCCACCGAACGTGCCGCCCAGCCCACTGACGTGCGGGGCGTCCATGATCTCGGCCCGGCCGGTCACCGCCGACAGCGGCAATCCGCCGGCGATGCCTTTGGCGGTGCAGATCAGGTCCGGCTCGATGCCTTGAACGCCTTCGTGCTCGCAGGCGAACATCGCGCCGGTGCGCGCAAAGCCGCTCTGCACCTCGTCGGCGATGAACACCACGTTGTTCTTGCGACACCAGTCCAGCAGCGTGGGCAGGAACCCCTCGGCCGGAACGATGAATCCGCCTTCGCCCTGGATGGGTTCGATGATGACCGCGGCCAGGTTGTCGGCGCCGACCTGCTTCTCGAAGACGCTGATCGCCCGTGCGGCGGCCAGTTCGCCGTTGGTGGCCAGCTCCTTGTCGAGCAGGCCGTCCCGGTACGGGTAAGACATCGGCGCGCGGTAGATCTCCGGCGCGAACGGCCCGAAGCCGCTTTTGTAGGGCATGGACTTGGCGGTCAATGCCATCGTCATGTTGGTGCGGCCGTGATACGCGTGGTCGAACGCCATCACGGCGGGCTTGTGAGTGTAGGACCGGGCGACCTTGATGGCGTTCTCAACTGCCTCGGCGCCGGAGTTGAACAGCACCGAGCGCTTCTCGCCCGAACCCGGGGTGATTCGGTTGAGTTCTTCGGCGACGGCGATGTACTGCTCGTACGGCGTCACCATGAAGCAGGTATGGGTGAATTCGGCGACCTGCGCGCGCACCGCGTCCACGACACGGGGGGCGGAGTTGCCGATCGTGGTGACGGCGATGCCCGAACCCAGGTCGATGAGCCGGTTGCCGTCAACGTCCTCGACGATGCCGCCGCCCGCACGCGCCACGTACACCGGCATGGTGATGCCTACGCCCCGGGATACCGCCGCCACCCGGCGTTTCTCCAGTTCCAGGGAGGCCGGGCCAGGAATTTCGGTGATCAGCTGGCGAGTCTGCTCGAGGCCGGCCACCGCATTCTCCTCACCGCGGCGCGCCTGCCACGTCGCGGCTAAAGCCTACTTTCGCCGGGGCCGGCCGGCGACCGGCACGGGGCCGGTCGGTTGCGACCTGCGGTGATGGCACACTGGACCGTTGCGAGGTGCCCCAGCTCCCGGGTCGTCCTGGCGCAGACCCCGAAATACCGGCCAATACCGATAGGAAAGACAGGCGCGTCGATGCAGAATTTGGTCTTATTCGTGCCGTTCCTGCTCATCATGGGTGGGTTCATGTACGTCGGGTCGCGCCGTCAACGGCGGGCGATGCAGGCCACGATCGACCTGCAGGAGTCGTTGCAGCCGGGCGACCGGGTGCACACCACTTCCGGCCTGCAGGCCACCATCGTCGCCTTCACTGACGACACCGTCGACCTGGAGATCGCGCCCGGCGTGGTCACCACTTGGATGAAGCTGGCGATCCGCGACAAGATCCTGCCCGAGGACCTCGAAGCTCCCGAAGACCTGGACGAGGACGGTGAGCTGGAGGATGCTGGCGACCTAGACGACTCTGCCGGGCCTGACGACCAAAGCCGGATAACCAAACGCGACACGTAGGCTCTCTCCGGAGCCTTGTCAGGCTCTGTCGAGGCTAAGAAACCGATCTCAAGGAGATACAAGGAACGTGGCATCGTCTTCGGCGCCGGTGCACCCTGCCCGCTATCTGTCGGTTTTCCTGTTGATGCTCGTCGGTGTTTACCTGATGGTATTTCTGACCGGGGACAAGCGGGCCGCACCCAAGCTCGGCATCGATCTCCAGGGCGGCACCAGGGTCACGTTGACCGCGCGTACGCCCGACGGCTCACGGCCGAGCCGGGATGCCTTGGCGCAGGCGCAGCAGATCATCAGCGCGCGGGTCAACGGGCTTGGCGTCTCCGGTTCCGAGGTCGTCGTCGACGGCGACAACCTGATCATCACGGTGCCCGGGAACGACGGCAGCGAGGCCCGCAACCTCGGGCAGACCGCGCGGCTTTTCATCCGGCCGGTGCTCAACTCGATGCCGGCGCAGGGTGCTGAACCCAAGCCCGCGCCCCGCGCGCCTGCCGGGACACCGCCAGGGGCTCCTCCCGGCCCGGGTGGGCCGGCGCCCGGCGCACCGGCACCCGGCGCACCGGCGCCGCCTGGCCAGCCGGGGGCACAGCCGCGGCCCTACCCGCAGGAACCCACCCCGGCACCCACGCCCCCGCCCAGTCCGGCGCCTCCCGCGCCCGGGGCGCCTGCCGGGGACGCGGCGCCGGCTGATGAGCCGGCGTCCGCAGATCCACGAAAAGACCTCGCCGAGCGCATCGCGCAGGAGAAGAAGTGGCGGCAGAACACCAGCCAGTACATCCAGATGGTTGCCGTGCAGTTCGAGGCCAGCCGCTGCGATAAAAAGGACATCCTCGCCGGCAACGACGACCCGACGCTGCCTCTGGTGACCTGCTCGACGGACCATAAGGTCGCGTATCTGCTGGGGCCGTCGATCATCAGCGGCGACCAGATCCAGGACGCCTCGTCGGGCATGAACCAGCACGGCATCGGCTACGTCGTGGACGTGCAGTTCAAGTCCGCGGCGTCGAATACCTGGGCTGACTTCACCGCTGCCCACATCGGCACCCAGACCGCCTTCACACTCGACTCGCAGGTTGTCAGCGCTCCGATGATCCAGGAAGCGATACCCGGCGGCCGGACCCAGATCACCGGTGGCGACCCGCCGTTTACCGCATCGACCGCGCGTCAGCTGGCCAACGTCCTCAAATACGGGTCGTTGCCGTTGTCCTTCGAATCGTCGGAAGCCCAAACCGTTTCGGCGACATTGGGATTGACGTCGCTGCGAGCGGGCGTGATCGCGGGGGCGATCGGCCTGGTCTTGGTGCTGCTGTATTCGTTGGTGTACTACCGGGTGCTGGGATTGCTGACAGCTTTGTCGCTGACCGCCTCCGGCGCAATGATTTTCGCGATCCTGGTGCTGCTGGGCCGATATATCAACTACACCCTTGACCTAGCGGGTATCGCGGGTCTGATCATCGGTATCGGTACCACCGCCGACTCGTTCGTGGTGTTCTTCGAGCGCATCAAAGACGAGATCCGCGAAGGCCGCTCGTTCCGGTCAGCGGTACCGCGCGGCTGGGTACGGGCCCGCAAGACAATCGTGTCCGGCAACGCGGTGACCTTCCTGGCCGCCGCAGTGCTGTACTTCCTGGCGATCGGCCAGGTTAAGGGATTCGCTTTCACGTTGGGCCTCACCACGATCCTCGACCTTGTGGTGGTGTTCTTGGTGACCTGGCCGCTGGTCTACCTGGCCTCTAAGTCGCCGACGCTGGCAAAGCCGGCGTACAACGGGCTGGGAGCTGTTCAGCAGGTCGCCCGCGAACGCCGGGCTTCGTCGCAGGTGCAGACGGGACGGGGGTAGCGCTTATGGTTTCCGAAGGTTCCGAAGGCCAGGACGTGGCCGATGTCCCCGACATCGCCGAAAAGGATACTGCTGCCACAGAAGTCGCCGAGGTCAACAAAGGTGTGGGCGAGCTGACTCCAGGCGCGCCACGGCACAGCTTTATTTCGCGCCTCTACACCGGCACGGGTGCGTTCGAGGTAATCGGGCGGCGCCGGCTGTGGTACGGCATCAGTGGCGCGATCGTCGCGGTCGCGATTGTCAGCATCATCGTGCGGGGCTTTACTTTCGGGATCGATTTCAAGGGCGGCACCACGATGTCGTTCCCCGCCGCCGGCGGGACGGGAACCGTCCAGACCTCGCAGGTGCAGGACGTCTTCAAAAAGACGCTGGGCCACGACCCGGCATCTGTGGTCACTGTCGGCAGCGGTGCGTCGGCGACGGTTCAGATCAATTCGGAAACGCTGTCCAACGACCAGACGTCGAAACTGCGCAACGCGTTGTTCGACGCGTTCCAGCCGAAGGGAAACGACGGCAAGCCCAGCAAGGCGGCGATCAGTGACTCCGCGGTGTCGGAGACCTGGGGCGATCAGATCACCAACAAGGCGCTGATCGCGCTGGCGGTGTTCCTGGTGCTGGTCGGCCTCTACATCACCGTGCGGTACGAGCGCTACATGGCCATCTCGGCACTGACGACCATGGTCTTCGACCTGACCGTCACCGCCGGGGTGTATTCGCTGGTGGGATTCGAAGTCAGCCCGGCCACCGTCATCGGCCTGCTGACGATCCTCGGTTTCTCGCTATACGACACCGTCATCGTGTTCGACAAGGTCGAAGAGAACACCCACGGCTTCCAGCACACCACTCGGCGTACCTTCGCCGAACAGGCCAATCTGGCGATCAACCAGACGTTCATGCGCTCGATCAACACCAGCCTGATCTCGGTGTTGCCCATCCTGGCGCTGATGGTCGTGGCGGTGTGGCTGCTGGGCGTCGGCACGCTGAAGGACCTGGCGCTGGTGCAGCTGGTCGGCATCATGGTCGGCACCTACTCGTCGATCTTCTTCGCCACTCCGCTGCTGGTCACGCTGCGTGAGCGCACCGAGCTGGTGCGCGCTCACACTCGCCGGGTCGGCAAACGGCGCAGTCCCGGCTCGCGAGGCTCCGACGAGAAAGCCGTCGCCGACGAGGCACAGGAACAGGCGGGCTCCTCCGATGCCCTCTCCGCGGAAGAGGACACCGAAGCCACGCAGGAGAGCACGCAGGCTCTCGCGGCGTCCGACACGACCGTGCCGAACAAACCGGCCCCGGGGGCGCGGCCGGTGCGCCCCTCCGGTACCCGGCGCCCGAGCGGCAAGCGAAACGCGGGCCGGCGGTAAGCCAAGATGGCCACCCGGTGTCAGCGCGCCGTGGGCTCGTGGACCAGATGGGCTTGGCGGTCGGCTAGGTGGCGATCCGTAGGTTTGGCGGCGATGCTGGCCGCGGCGGCCACGCTGACCGCGTGTTCCGGTAGTGCCGCCTCCCAGATTGATTACGTGGTCGACGGCACGCTGGCCACCTACAACACCAATACCGTCGTCGGCGCCGCATCGGCGGGAGCACAGGCATTCGCCCGCACGCTCACCGGATTCGGGTATCACGGCCCCGACGGGCAGGTCGTCGCCGACCACGACTTCGGCACCATCTCGGAAGTGAGCGGTGCGCCGTTGGTACTCGACTATCAGATCGCCGATAACGCCGTTTACTCCGACGGCAAACCGGTGACCTGTGACGACCTGGTGCTCACGTGGGCAGCCCAATCCGGCCGCTATCCCGGCTTCGACGCCGCCACCCGGGCTGGATACGTCGACATCGCGAACATCGAATGCCTACCGGGGCAGAAGAAGGCCCGGGTGTCGTTCACTCAGGACCGCTCCGTCGTCGACTACACCCAGCTGTTCGCCGCGACCTCGCTGATGCCGTCGCACGTCATCGCCGACCAGCTGAATATCGACGTGACGGCGGCGCTGCTGAGCAACAACGGGCCGCTGGTGGACCAGATCTCGCGGCTGTGGAACACCACCTGGGACCTCAAGCCTGGGTTGAAAACCGACGAGATCGCCAAACACTTCCCGTCGTCGGGACCGTACAAGATCGAGTCCGTCTTGGATGGCGGCGCGGTGGTGCTCGTCGCCAACGACCGCTGGTGGGGCCCGAGGGCGATCACCAGGCGAGTCACAGTGTGGCCGCAGGGGCCCGACATCCAGGATCGGGTCAACAGCCGCAGCGTTGACGTGGTCGACGTCGCCGCCGGATCGTCGGGAGCGCTGGCCACCCCGGACAACTACGAACGCGCAGATTCGCCGTCGGCCGGGATTGAGCAGCTGATCTTCGCCGCGCAGGGACCGCTGTCGCAGCCGCGCGCCCGCCGCGCGTTCGCACTGTGTACGCCACGTGACTCGATCGCGCACGATGCCGGGGTATCGATCGCAAATTCGCGACTCTCCCCGGCCACCGAGGACGGCGTCGCCGTGGCTGACGGCGCCGCGGAGTCCGGTCAGTTCGGCAAGGCGGATCCCGCCGCGGCCCGCGATGCGCTAGGCGGTGCGGCGCTCCCGGTACGGATCGGCTACCAGGGACCCAATGCGCGGCGGGCAGTCACCGTCGGGGCCATCACCACGTCGTGCTCGGCGGCCGGCATTACCGTCACCGACGTCACGTTGGACTCTTCGGGCCCGCAGGCGCTCAGAGACGGAAAGATCGATGTGCTGTTGGCCGGCACCGGTGGAGCGACCGGCAGCGGGTCGAGCGGATCGTCGGCGATGGATGCTTACGACCTGCACACCGGCAACGGAAACAATCTGTCCGGTTACTCCAATGGCCAGGTCGACGGGATAATCGGCGCACTGGCGATATCCACCGACCCTGCCGAGCGGGTTCGGCTGCTTGCCCAGGGCGCCCCGATACTGTGGGCCGACATGCCTACGCTGCCGTTGTACCGGCAGCAGCGCACGCTGCTGATGTCTAAGAAGATGTATGCCGTGAGCAGGAATCCGACCCGCTGGGGCGCGGGCTGGAACATGGACCGATGGGCCCTGGCGCAAGGGTGAGTGCATAGTGAGCGCCGCTGGGAGTGGGCCGTTAGCCGGCATCATCGCTTCGCTGACCCGGGAGGTAGCCGATTTTCCCAAGCCGGGTATCCAGTTCAAAGACCTGACCCCGTTGTTCGCCGATGGCGCCGCAATGGGTGCGGTCACCGACGCGCTCGCCGACATCGCGTCCGGCGCCGACTTGGTGGCTGGGATCGACTCGCGTGGCTTCCTGGTGGCAGCGGCGGTAGCCGCGCGGCTGGGTACCGGCGTGCTGGCCGTTCGCAAAGGCGGCAAGCTGCCGCCGCCGGTATACGCCGAGCGCTACGACCTGGAGTACGGGAGTGCCACTCTGGAAATCCCCGCCGACGGTATTCAACTGACGGGCCGCAGCGTGGTGATTATCGACGATGTGTTGGCCACCGGCGGAACGCTTTCCGCCGCCAGCCGGTTGCTCGAGCGCGCCGGGGCCGACGTCACCGGGGCCGCGGTGGTCGTGGAACTCAGCGCGCTGGGTGGTCGCGAGGCGATCGCTCCGTTGCAAGTGCACAGCTTGAGCCGCATCTAGCGGGGGTTATCCTCGAGATTGGAGGTGGCCAACGTGGCGGACGAGCAGAGCACGGCGCAGGCTCTCGAAGAGCCTGCGGAAGCCGCGCTGGTTGCTGGGCCGGTCCCTGCGCCGCCCGTCGAGGCACCGGATCTGCCGGTCGAGACGTTGAAGACGAGCAGCAGCGCGTCGCGTCGGGTCCGGGCCCGTTTGGCCCGGCGAATGACCGCGCAGCGCAGCGCCCTCAACCCCGTGCTCGAGCCGCTGGTCGCTGTACACCGGGAGGTTTATCCCAAGGCGAACCTGTCGATGCTCAGCCGCGCCTTTGAGGTCGCCGACCAACGGCACGCCACTCAGTTGCGGCATTCCGGTGATCCGTACATCACCCACCCACTGGCAGTCGCAAACATTCTGGCCGAATTGGGCATGGACACCACCACTTTGGTGGCGGCGCTGCTGCACGACACAGTCGAGGACACCGGTTACACGCTTGAGGCGCTGTCTGAGGAATTCGGAGACGAGGTGGGCCATCTCGTCGACGGCGTGACCAAGCTGGACAAGGTGGTGCTGGGCAGCGCCGCCGAAGGCGAGACCATCCGCAAGATGATCACCGCGATGGCCCGCGATCCGCGGGTGCTGGTGATCAAGGTGGCCGATCGGCTGCACAACATGCGCACCATGCGCTTCCTGCCGCCGGAAAAGCAGGCGCGCAAGGCCCGCGAGACACTGGAAGTGATTGCGCCGCTGGCGCATCGGCTTGGGATGGCCAGCGTCAAATGGGAGTTGGAAGACCTGTCGTTCGCGATCTTGCACCCCAAGAAATACGAGGAGATCGTTCGACTGGTCGCCGGCCGTGCGCCGTCTCGGGATACCCATCTGGCCAAGGTCCGTGCCGAGATCGTCGCCGCGCTCAACGCGTCGAAGGTTAAGGCGACGGTAGAGGGTCGTCCCAAGCACTACTGGTCGATCTATCAGAAGATGATCGTGAAGGGCCGCGACTTCGACGACATCCACGACCTGGTCGGCATTCGCATCCTGTGCGACGAGATCCGGGACTGCTACGCCGCTGTCGGCGTGGTGCATTCGCTGTGGCAGCCGATGGCCGGGCGGTTCAAAGATTACATCGCCCAACCCAGATTCGGCGTGTACCAATCACTGCACACCACGGTCGTCGGGCCGGAGGGCAAACCGTTGGAGGTGCAGATCCGCACCCGCGACATGCACCGCACCGCCGAGTACGGCATCGCCGCGCATTGGCGCTATAAGGAGGCCAAGGGCCGCAACGGTGTTCCACACCAGAACGCCGCCGCCGAGATCGACGACATGGCCTGGATGCGTCAGCTGCTGGACTGGCAACGGGAGGCCGCCGACCCGGGTGAGTTCCTGGAGTCATTGCGCTACGACCTTGCGGTGCAAGAGCTTTTCGTGTTCACGCCCAAGGGTGACGTCATCACCCTGCCGGCCGGGTCGACGCCGGTGGACTTCGCCTACGCGGTGCACACCGAAGTCGGCCACCGCTGCATCGGCGCCAGGGTCAACGGGCGGCTGGTGGCGCTCGAACGCAAGCTGGAAAACGGGGAAGTTGTAGAGGTTTTCACCTCCAAGGCGCCCAATGCCGGGCCGTCGCGCGACTGGCAGCAGTTCGTGGTGTCGCCGCGTGCCAAGGGAAAGATTCGGCAGTGGTTCGCGAAGGAACGGCGTGAGGAGGCGCTGGAGACCGGCAAGGAGGCGATGGCCCGCGAGGTTCGTCGAGGCGGACTTCCGCTGCAGCGCTTGATGAATGGCGACTCCATGTCGGCGGTGGCGCGGGAATTGCACTACATCGACGTGTCGGCCCTCTATACCGCGATCGGTGAGGGGCACCTGTCGGCCCGGCACGTCATGCAGCGGGTGCTGGCCGAGCTCGGCGGCATCGACCAGGCCGAGGAGGAGCTCGCCGAGCGGTCCACGCCCACGACCATGCTGCGACGCCCGCGCAGCACCGACGACGTCGGGGTCTCGGTGCCCGGGGCACCGGGCGTGCTGACCAAGCTGGCCAAATGCTGCACGCCGGTCCCCGGCGACCAGATCATGGGGTTCGTCACGCGCGGCGGCGGGGTGAGTGTGCACCGCACCGATTGCACCAACGCCACATCGTTGCAGCAGCAATCCGAGCGCATCATCGAGGTGCTCTGGTCGCCTTCGCCGTCGTCGGTGTTCCTGGTTGCCATTCAGGTCGAGGCGCTGGACCGGCACCGGTTGCTGTCGGATGTGACCCGCGTCTTGGCGGACGAGAAGGTGAACATCCTGTCGGCTTCGGTCACCACTTCGGGCGACAGAGTGGCGATCAGCCGGTTCACCTTCGAGATGGGTGACCCCAAGCATCTCGGGCATCTACTCAACGTCGTGCGCAACGTCGAAGGCGTTTTCGACGTCTACCGGGTGACCTCTGCCGCCTAGGCCCTCGCTTAGTCGAGTAGCAGGGACTTGATTGTGACTTCGGTGGCAGGCGCTCCGTCTTCGCCGCCGCCGGCGACGCCCGCCTGGGCGATCTTGTCCAGAGTGGCCAGCCCGTCGGCCTGAATCGTGCCGAACACGGTGTACTGAGGCGGCAACTGCGAATCCCGGTAGACCAGGAAGAACTGGCTGCCGTTCGTGCCGGGTCCGGCGTTGGCCATGGCCAGCGTGCCGCGCGGATACAGGACAGGTTCTTGCAGTTTGGGGTCATTCGGCGGGTACTGGTCGGTGGGATACTCGTTGGCGAATTGGTAGCCGGGACCGCCGGTGCCGTCGCCCTTTGGATCGCCACATTGCAGTACGCCCAGTCCTGCGGAGGTGGTGAGCCGGTGGCACTTGGTGTCTTTGAAGTAGTTTTGGCCGGTCAGGCTGGCGAAACTGTTGACCGTGCATGGCGATTCGTTGTTGGCGAGCAGCAGACCGATGTTGCCCTGGTTGGTAACCATGCTGGCGCTCACCGTGGCAGGGGTGGTTGAGATCTTGCCGGTCCGCGGCGGCTTGACCGGCTTGATGGCCTTATCGGCCGAGGGTGGGTACTGGCAGTTGGCGCCGAGATTGGCCGACGGTTGGAACGACGGCAACGCAGCGGCGGCCGGCGTCGATTCAGCGGATGTGCTGCTTTCCGTGGAGTTGGCCGCAGAGCCAGTCGCAGAACTCTTGGTCGTTGTTGCAGCGGTATTCGTCTTGTGGTCGTTTTTCGTGGTGATCACGGCGATCGCTACCGCTGCGATCACGGCCACCGCTGCAACCGCGCCACCAGCGATCACCAGGATCCGGCGCTGTTTGGCCCGTTTGTTCCGGCGGTCGATCTGGCGCTGGTTTTTGCGCTTAGCAGCTTCACGTCGCTGTTCATTGGTCGGCACCGCCGGTATCCCTCCCTTGTTGTCCGAGTCTTGCCCGAGTCACGGCCTGAGCGGCCAGCCTTGGCTAGCTAATGTGGGCGCCGCGACCCGTGTCAAGTGTTCCATTCCCCGATCGGCAGCCCGCGGTCGCGGCCCGTATCGGCGCCTGCGGCCAGGGATGGGAAACTGGAACCGTGTTGATCACGGGATTTCCCTCCGGGTTACTGCAGTGCAACTGTTACGTGCTGGCCGAGCGGCCCGGCGCGGACGCTGTCATCGTCGACCCGGGCCAGCGTGTGATGGGCCCGCTGCGGCGCATCCTCGACGAGAATCGGCTGACCCCGGCCGCGGTGTTGCTGACTCACGGGCACATCGACCACATGTGGTCGGCCCAGAAGGTGTCTGACGCCTACGGCTGCCCCGCCTACATCCATCCCGAAGACCGGTTCATGCTGAAAGACCCGATCTACGGCCTGGGCCCGCGGCTGGCCCAGATGGCGGCGGGCGCGTTCTTCCGTGAGCCCAAGCAGGTCGTTGAACTGGACCGTGACGGCGACAAGCTCGACCTCGGCAGCGTGACCGTCAATGTCGATCACACACCTGGTCACACTCGCGGATCGGTGGTCTTCCGGGTTAGCTGCGCGACTAACGACGGTGAGGACCTGGTGTTCACCGGCGATACCCTGTTCGAGCGCTCGGTGGGCCGCACCGACCTGTTCGGTGGCAGCGGTCGCGACCTGCTGACCTCGATCGCCGACAAGCTATTGGTGCTCGACGACAACACCGTGGTGCTGCCCGGACACGGCAACTCCACCACCATCGGTGCCGAGCGGCGGCTCAATCCGTTCATCGAAGGTCTGGGCCGGTGACCGACGCGTTCACCGCGCTTTCCGGACCCAAGGGGGTGCCGGACTACGTCCCGCCGGATTCGGCGCAGTTCGTCGCCGTGCGCGACGGGCTGCTCGGTGCTGCCCGGCGGGCCGGTTACGGCGATGTCGAGTTACCCATATTCGAAGACACCGCGCTATTCGCGCGTGGCGTCGGTGAATCCACCGACGTGGTGTCAAAGGAGATGTACACGTTCGCCGATCGTGGTGACCGATCGGTGACGCTGCGGCCCGAGGGCACCGCCGGGGTGGTGCGCGCGGTGATCGAGCACGGCCTGGACCGAGGCGCGCTGCCGGTCAAACTGTGTTATGCCGGCCCGTTCTTCCGCTACGAGCGTCCGCAGGCCGGCCGCTACCGTCAGCTGCAGCAGGTCGGCGTGGAGGCGATCGGAGTCGACGACCCCGCCTTGGACGCCGAAGTGATCGCGGTCGCCGACGCCGGCTTCCGGTCGCTCGGCCTCGATGGCTTCCGGCTGGAAATCACCTCGCTGGGAGATGAGAGCTGCCGCCCGCAGTATCGGGAACTATTGCAGGAGTTTCTCCTTGCGCTCGACCTCGACGAAGAAACACTGCAACGCGCACGGTTGAATCCGCTGCGGGTGCTCGACGACAAACGACCCGAGGTGCGGGCGGTGACGGCGGACGCGCCGGTACTGCTGGATCACTTGTCCGATGACGCCAAGCAGCACTTCGACACCGTGCTGGCCCACCTGGATGCCCTCGGGGTGCCCTACGTCATCAACCCGCGCATGGTGCGTGGGTTGGACTACTACACCAAGACGACTTTCGAGTTCGTGCATGACGGACTGGGCGCGCAATCCGGCATCGGCGGCGGCGGCCGGTACGACGGCCTGATGCGCGAGCTCGGTGGACAAGACCTGTCCGGCATCGGATTTGGCCTGGGGGTTGACCGGACCCTGCTGGCGCTGCGCGCCGAGGGCAAAAGCGTGGGGGAGACCACCCGCTGCGACGTATTCGGAGTGCCATTGAGCGAGCAGGCCAAGCTGCGGCTCGCGGTGCTGGCCGCTCGGCTGCGTGCCTCCGGCGCGCGTGTCGACCTCGCCTACGGTGACCGCGGCCTCAAAGGCTCGATGCGCGCCGCTGACCGGTCCGGTGCCCGCATCGCCCTGGTCGCGGGCGACCGTGACATCGAGGCGGGCACCATCGGGGTGAAGGACCTTGCGACCGGAGAGCAAGTGTCGGCGCCGACGGATTCCGTTGTGGCCGAAGTGCTTTTGCGGCTGGGATGGTAGGCGGTCGGGCCGGTTTGGCTGCGGAAGCCTTCGAGTCACTCACCTTCGCTTCGGACGTAACTTTTCGGTGCTCGAAGCATCGCCGACAGAGGTTCCAGGCGGTTCGCTCACCTGGAGGCCCTGTCGCTGATCGGTCTCGTCAGCCCGTGCAGTAGGTTGCGCGTTATTTCCGCGGGGACACACCCGTCTCTTCGGCTGTTTTTGCGCCTTTTTATGCAAGTCTACTGGTGTCTCCGCGCGCGTCCGGCGGTGAGGAGATGGGCGAGGTTGAGCGGACAGTCCCTATCACGACTAGCGAATATCGAAAACTATTTCGTTCCGATCTTGGCCCAGGCAGAGTTTCGTCGCGCGATCGGTCGCGAGGCGGGGGTCGGACGGTTTCCTTTGAGGAGATGTCTATGTCTTTTGTGACCACACAGCCGGAGATGCTGAGTTCGGCGGCCGGCTATTTGGCAAGTGTCGGTTCGGCATTCACGGCTCGGAACGCCGCAGCGGCCGCCCCGACCGTCGGGGTTGTTCCCGCGGCCGCCGACGAAGTGTCGGCGGTGACGGCGGCGCGGTTCGCGATGCACGCCCAGATGTATCAGGCGGTCAGTACTCAGGCCGCAGCGATTCACGACCAGTTTGTGGCCATGCTGGGATCCAGCGCGGCGTCGTATGCGGCCACCGAGGCCACCAACGCATTGGCTGCGCGCTAAGGGACGGTATCGCAATGGATTTCGGCGCACTACCACCGGAAATCAACTCCGCCAGAATGTATTCCGGCCCCGGCTCGGGACCGTTGATGGCCGCGGCCACAGCCTGGGATGAACTTGCCACCGAATTGGACTCAACTGCGGCCTCTTATTATTCGGTGATTTCGGAGCTCACCAGCGAGGAGTGGATGGGTCCCTCGTCGGCGTCGATGGCGGCCGCGGCCGCACCTTATGCGGCGTGGATGAGCACTACCGCCGCCGAGGCTGAGCAGGCCGCCGCCCAGGCCAAGGCCGCGGCGAGCGCCTATGAGGCAGCGTTCGCTATGACCGTGCACCCGGCGGTGGTCGCCGCCAACCGCAGCCAGACGATGGCGCTCATCGCGACCAACATGCTGGGGCAAAACACCCCGGCAATCGCGGCCAGCGAAGCGCAGTACGCCGAGATGTGGGCTCAGGACAGCGCCGCAATGCAAGGTTATGCCAGCTTCTCGGCGGTCGCGTCGAGCTTAAGGTCGTTCACTTCGCCGCCGCAGACCACCAACCCGGCCGGGCTCGCGGGCCAGGCCGGCACGGTCGCACAAGCCGCCGCACAGGTCGCCGCAGCCGTTGCCACACCCGCCCAGATATTGGGTTCAGTAGGTGATGGGGCCCTCATCGGCATTAACCTTGCTTCGTTCGGATCTCTGGCAACCTCGATTTCCATCCTGGGCACATCCTTAGTGGGGCTGTCGGATCGGAGTCGCGGCGAAACCAGTCCGACGGTGGCGCTGGGTGCGGTGGAGGAGCCCAAATTGGGAATGGCTGCGCTCGTGTCCAGGCCTGGCAGTGGTGTAGCGGTGTCCGCCTACACCGGCGGGGCTAGCTCGATCGGTGAGCTCTCGGTGCCACCGTCCTGGGCCACCCCGGCGGCAATACGCCAAGTCGTGGCGGCGTTGCCAGGCACCGGCGTCCCAATAGTCATGCAAAACAGCCAGAACAGCCAAACCAGCCCGTACGCCGGCATGGCGTTGGCGGGTTTGGCCGGGAGTTCCATGGCGGGTCTTGGCTTCCGGGGCGCTCCCGCAGCGAGTAAAACTGCGGCGATAACCCCCGCGGCGAACAAAGCGCCTGCGGCGACCGTAGTGGCGGCGAACAAACCGGCCCCAGCAGCGGTGGCCGCAGCGACGCCCCCGGCGACCCCCGTGGCGCCCAAAGCGGCGTTCCCCGTGGCGGTCCCGTTCGAGATCTCAGCGGGGGGCATACCGGCAGACGTAGCCGCCCAACTCGCGGAGACCCTCGCCGGGATCCCCGGGGCGACCATAATCGTGATACCGCCTGCCGTCAGCTGATCACGGTGGTGGGCAGGGGAACTCGCGCGCAGCAGGAGTTGTCGGCGTCGAAGACGTGCTCGTGTGGCTGCGCCTGTATCAGGTGGAGATGGCCGGGATGATGCCGAAGCGTCGGGCGACGGAGTTCGTTGCAGCGCATAATGACGCATTCGCCAAATAGATCCGGCTCAGGACAGGAGAATCTGATGAAGGAGTTCGGTGCGGCTGCAGTTTTTGCGGCAGCTGTATTCGCCGCTGTGGGGGGCACCGCGACCGCGAACGCCACCGACCCAACTGGAACATACGACGTCGTGTTCAACCACAGCGACGGATACGCAGACGATACCTATCAATGGACCCTCACGGCCTGCGGGCAGGGCTGCCTTCATGTCACCGGCGACGACGGTTGGCAGGGCGATTTCCACCTCGTTCACGGTCAATGGACGCTGACACAGCAGAACGTGCCGAACGCGGTCCGATGCAAAGACGGATTGAGACACGATGGAGATATGACGCTGACGTTCGATCCGGTCAGCCTCAGAGGCAAGTCGACCGGCTATGACAATATCGGCTGTCCTCTTGGGGCACCCGGGCCGACTAACCCGATATCGTTCACGTTGGAAAAGGCATAGCCTGCGCGGGTGTCCCGAATTCGGCGAGGCCGGCAAGGGACTGCGGCAGCGGCTCGCAGTGCAGCACACCGAGGCGCTGAGTGGCGCGGGTGAGCGCAACGTAGAGCTCAGCCGCGCCGCGTGGGCCGCTGGCGAGGATCCGTTGCGGCTCCACCACCAGGACGGCGTCGAACTCGAGGCCCTTGGTCTCCGCCGGCGGCACCGTGCCCGGTACACCCGGTGGCCCGATCACGATGCTGGTGCCTTCGCGGCCGGCTTCGTACCGGACGAATTCCTCGATGGCAGCTGGCAGTTCGTCGTCGGAGATCCGTCTGGACCATGGCTGCACACCGCACGAGCGGACTGACTCCGGTGGCTGGACGCCGGGCGCAAACTCGGCGAGCAGTGCGGCGGCGACGGTCATGATCTCTGCCGGGGTGCGGTAGTTCACCGACAGCGACCGGTAGACCCAACGGCCAGGCACGTACGGCTCCAGCATCGCGCCCCACGATGTCGCTCCGGCCGCCGACCGGCGTTGGGCGAGATCGCCGACGATCGTGAAGGATTTGCCCGGGCAGCGCCGCATCAGCACGCGCCAGTCCATTTCGGAGAGTTCTTGGGCTTCGTCGACCACGACGTGCCGGTAGGTCCAATCACGGTCCGCGGCGGCGCGTTCGGCGAGTTCACGGGTGTCGCGCTCGAGGAAGCGGTCGGCCAGGTCCTCGGCGTAGATCATGTGCTGGGCGAGCAACTGCTCCTCGTCGTCCATCGAGTCCTCGCTCGCAATTTCGAGGAGGTTCAGCACGCCGGCGGCGTATTCGGCCTCGTAATTCCGTTCCCGCTCGGCTGTTTGATCGGCCTGCTTGTCGGCGCCCAGCAGGTCGACCAGCTCGTCGAGCAGTGGCACGTCCGACACCGTCCAGGCCTCGCCGTCGGCGCGGCACAGTGCCTGGTCGGCGCCTGCCGCGCGCAGCCGTTCGGGGGACGCGTAAAGCGGTGCCAGCAGCGTTTCGGGTGTGAGTATCGGCCAGAGCCCGTCGAGCGCGGCGATGAACTGGTCGTTTTCGGCGAGCTCGTCGAGCAGGTCCGTCCGCAGTTGCTCCCATGCCGCCCGGTCCTCCCGGGTCAGCCAGCCCCGGCCGATCCGGGCGATCGCCCGTTCGGTGAGCACCCACGTGACGATGTCGCTGAAGACCGCGCGGGCCTGGTTGTGCGGCAGCCCGCTGGCGCGCGCCTCCTCCCTGGCCCACTCCGCCGTCTCCGCGTCGATCCGCATCGTGACGTCCGCAAGTTCGATCAATAACGGCTGCTCCGGGCAGGCGCTGCCGATCGGCGACCGCCGAGGCCAGCACATCCAGGATCTTCAGCGAGCCCTTTAACTGCGCGGCGAGCGGGGCATCCTCGGCGGTGACGTGCAAACCGGGCACCAGGTCGCCGGCGGTGATGAACACCACGCTCGACTCGCCCAGCGACGGAAGCACCCGGTCGACATGTTTGAGGAACGCCGGTATTCGGCCCGACCACGAGCACGCCGTGGCGTTCGATCCGCTCCCGCTGGGTGTAGAGCAGGTACGCGACGCGGTGCAGTGCCACCACCGTCTTCCCGGTGCCCGGGCCGCCCTCGATCACCAGCACCCCGGGGTGATCGAGCCGGATGATCTCGTCCTGCTCGGCCTGGATCGTCGCCACGATGTCGCGCATTCCCGCACCGCGCGGCGCATTGACCGCCGCGAGCAGGGCCAAATCTTCTGAGCCGCCTGGCTCCGCGGCGCCGGGACGGCCGAACGTCTCGTCGGCGAAATCGATCACGCGCCGCTCGCGGGTGTGGAATTGCCGCCGC
Source organism: uncultured Actinomycetota bacterium (assembly GCA_963762625.1). GTDB lineage: Bacteria > Actinomycetota > Actinomycetes > Mycobacteriales > Mycobacteriaceae > Mycobacterium. Next base: position 3,855,217 of record CAVXLB010000001.1, on the reverse strand, counting down.
CGGTGCATGTTCTCCGGGCTGGCGGCGGTGGCGACGTAGAACGCGCGCGCCGCCGGTGCCCGCCAATCGAGCAACACCGGTTCGTAATCGTTCTCCGCGTCGAACAGCCCGATCCGGCCGATGTAGAACCGTTCGCCCGAAATGGCGTCCAACCGCCCGAAACACAGCCCTTCGTCCGCCACGTTCAGCCGCTTCACCTCTTTGGCCAGCGCACGCACCTCCGAGTCCCGATCCGCCAGCGTCTCGGCGTCGCCTGCCAGCGCGGCGCGAAACTTGTCTTTGGCTCGTGCGCGCTCGGTGTCGAGGCGTGCGTAGAGCCCGGTCACATAGGTCTGCTCGGACCGAAATTCGTCTTCGTACCCTCGAGTTGACACGCACGCCTCACTTCTCTGCCATGGTCGCGGAAACAACCCTGCCAGAAAGTTCGGTCCTACGTTGACATCGTATCGAACTAATGTTCGAATACGGTGATGCGGTGGGGTAATCAGGCCGTCGCGGTTAACGGCAAGCCCGTCGACGACGGCGCGCTACCGGGGCTGCAGCGGATCGGCTTCGTCCGAAGTGTGCGGGCGCCGCAGTTCGAGGGCATCACCTTCCACGAGGTGTTGTGTAAGTCCGCACTGAACAAGGTGCCGGACGCGGCTGCGTTGCCATTTCGCTACACCGTCAACGGCTACCGCGGCTGTGCGCATGGCTGCCGCTACTGTTTCGCGCGCCCCACGCACGAATACCTGGACTTCGACCCTGGCGACGACTTCGACACTCAGGTGGTGGTGAAGACCAACGTCGCCGAAGTCCTGCGCCGGGAACTGCGCCGGCCGTCCTGGGGTCGTGAGACGGTCGCGCTGGGCACTAACACCGATCCCTACCAGCGTGCCGAGGGCCGGTACGCCCTGATGCCGGGCATCATCGGTGCGCTCGCAGCATCGGGAACGCCGCTGTCAATCCTGACCAAAGGCACGCTGCTGCGACGCGACCTGTCGCTGATCACGCAAGCGGCGGGGCAGGTGCCGGTGTCGGTCGCCGTGTCGTTGGCCGTGGGAGATGCGGAGCTGCACCGGGACGTCGAACCCGGTACGCCGACGCCTCAGGCCCGCCTAGGCCTGATCAGGGCAATCCGCGACGCCGGTCTGGACTGTCATGTGATGGTTGCCCCGGTGCTGCCGCACCTCACCGATTCGATCGAGCACCTGGACGGGCTGCTCGGTCAGATCGCCGCTGCCGGCGGCACCGGCGCAACGGTTTTCGGTCTGCATCTGCGTGGCTCGACCCGCGGCTGGTTCATGTCCTGGCTGACCCGTTCGCACCCTGAACTGCTCGGCCGCTACCGCGAGTTGTATCGGCGCGGAGCGTATCTGCCGCCGAGCTACCGCGACATGCTGCGGGAGCGGGCCGCACCGTTGATCGCGAAACACCGGCTGGCTGGTGACCACCGCCCGTTTCCGCGGGCGGCCGAAGCCATCGTGGCGCCGGAACCCATCCAGCACACGCTGTTCTGAGCTAACCCGCTTTGTCGCCGCGCGGCTTGGTAAGGGTGAACTGGTCTACCACGGTGACCGCGCCGAACAGCCCGTTCAGCGCGTAATGCGTCGCTTTGATCGAGGTGTTGCCGCCGGATTGGCCCGGGTCGACGTCGAAAGCCGCGAAACCGTACGGATTGTCGCGGTCGCGGAACGCCGACCACGGCGCGTCCTCCAGGACGTAGATCGGGGGCTTCCGCCCGATCGCGGGATCAAAAGCACCGACTCCGGTCAGCACGCGGCACCGCGGTTGGGGGAAGAAAAACGCGTTGCTCGGCGCGGACGTGCCGCCGCCGCCAATGACGAGGTGCACCGTTCCCTTTGTCGCGTCGATGAGGTCGGTACGGGTGTCGACGGGTATCGGAGTTCGGGTATCGGTGCCTTGCGCTCCGCGCAACGGATGTGAACGCTCGTAGTGGTGTTCGTGGCCGCACAACACGAGATCGACGTTGTACTGGTCGAACAACGGCAGCCACTCCTCGCGTATCCCGAGGTCGGCGCCGTTGGTGCGGTCGGCCGTGGAGATCGCCGTCTGGTGCATGCAAACGACCACCCAGTCAACATCCGGATCGCGGCGTGCATCGGCGAGTTCAGCGGCAAGCCAACGCTTTTGCTCTCCACCCGAGTAGCCGTGCACGTAGAAGTTCCCGCCATCCTGGAAGGCCACGTCGTCGTTGTTCAGGCTGATCACGCGCACCGAGCCGGCGGTGAACGAGTACCACAGCCCGCGCAGCTCCTGATCGGCTCCGGACTCGGGCACTGCGAAGTACGCCTGGTAGGCGCCGTAACCAACCGGCCCGTTGCCCAATTCGTTCTCATGATTGCCGGCCGCGGGCATCCAAGGTCGGTACCGCGCAGAGCGGGTATTGGTATCGAACCAGTCCGACCAGGTGCGGATCCGGTCGTGCGCGAGGTTGGCGTAGCAGAGGTCGCCGTTGACCAGGTTGAAGAGCGGGCCGATGCGTTCGATCGCCGCAGTGATATCGCCGGCTGCGGGCGACCCGATGTTGTCGGTGCCGAGGTTTCCGTCGGGCAGTGTGTGCACCATTGGAGTGGACTGATCTCCGAAACTGGTGAAGTGCAGTGGTTTTCGTCCCAATGGGGCGGTTCTTACGGCACCCAGCGCGGGGTCGGCACCGTCGTGTACCGCGGCGTAGACGTAGTCGCTATCGGGGATGAGATTGGTCAGCCGAGCGTGGTTGACGCGAACCTCTGTGTTGGACTTCGCGTCTCGGTACGTGCGGGTTTCGGCCGTCACCGTTTGGCCGAAGCCGGAGGTCGGCGTGCCCAGCATGACGCGCGGATTGCGCACGGCGTCGGTGGTGTGCCATGACACCACCACCTCGGTGCCCGCGTTCTTGCCGAATTGCAGATGCACACCGACCACCGGCGGCGCGCCGTTCCGGACCGGCTGGTACCAGACAGCCGGGCCGCGAGGGTGAGACCACGTCAGTGTCGCCCCGCCGGCAATGCCGGCGCCCAGAGCCGCCGAGGCTGCGCCCGTCGTCAGCACCCTGCGCCGGCTGATGCCCGGGGCGGGCAGGTCTGCGCCACCGGGCTGTTCCGGCTCGTCAGTCATTCATGACTTCATACCCGAACCGGACGGCCTGCGGTTACGGATCCGGTAGCGTTTTCGACATGAGGAACCTGCGGAGACTGGCCACCTGGGTCGCGGTTGCAACGTTGACTGCGGCCGTGGGAGTCGGTGCGGCGGCCGTAGGGCCGGTCACCGCAACTGCGGACCCGGGCGGCCACCAGGTGACCTACACCGTGACGAGCCCTAACACTCTGACCGCGACGATTCAGTACATGAATGCCGATCCGCCCAGCCAGGCGGCCTACAATGCGGACTCGTCGAAATTCATGAACAACGTGCAGGCCCCGATCAGCGGCGGACAACCGGTTGTCTATACGACGACGCTGGCAAACCCCAACCAGTGGGCGATCATCACCGCCAGCGGCATCCTGCATTGGCCGGATTCGGGCAATGGCCCTGCGGCATTCCACTGCGAGATCGCCGTGGACGGTCAGCTCGTCGTGCAGCAAGACGCGACGTCCGCTGTCTCGTGTGCGACACGGCGCTGGTAGTCAGCCGGCAAACACGTAAACCCACGCTGTGGCACCCGATCTCAGCGGTACGGAAATGCGGCGGTAGTCGTCGACCTCGTACTCATCGGCGGCCGCCAGTTCGGCCTCGCTGATCGCGAAGACCATCCCGTCGACGTGGGCATCCTTGCGATCGGTTGGCCGCAGGATTGGGTGCCGGGCACTGCCGCTGGTAGCGACCACGTGCGGATCTGTGATGGTGACGTAGTCCAGGTCGAAGCCGACAATGGCGTCGTGCTGGCCGGTGAGCTCGCGGCCGAAAGTCGCAAGCTGGACCTCCCGCTGCCGCAACGTGCCATAGGAGAACAACAACTCGGTCAACGCCGGCTGGCCCAGGGCTAGCCCAGATCGCCGGCGTTGAAGGTGTCGCACTTGTTCGGGTCACCGGTCTGATAACCGATGGTGAACCACTTCTGCCGTTCCGCAGACGAACCGTGTGTCCACGACTCAGGGTTGATGCGTCCGGTCGAGGCCTTCTGGATGCGATCATCGCCTACCGACGCCGCCGCTGAGAGGGCGTCGCGGATGTCGTTGTCGCTCAACGGCTCCAGGTAGGGCACACCGGTGCTCTCCTGCTTGACGGTCGACGCGTAGTGCGCCCAGATGCCGGCATAGCAGTCCGCCTGCAACTCGGTCCGCACGCCGTTGCCCGTGGCGCCCGTGGCGCCCTGCTGGGCGCGGCTCAAAAGCCCCTGCAATTGTTGCACGTGGTGGCCGTATTCATGAGCGACCACGTACTCCTGCGCGAATGGGCCTCCGCTGGAACCGAATCGGTCGACCAGCTCCTTGAAGAAGTCGGTGTCGAAGTAGGCCGTCTGGTCCACCGGGCAGTAGAAGGGTCCGACCGCGGTCGTAGCAGGTCCGCAGCCGGTGTCGACCGAACCGGTGAACAGCCGTAGATGCGGGCGGGTGTATCTCGGCATCAGCTGATGCCAAACTGCGTCGACGGAATTGCCGGTGGCCACCACGCGGCACTGCACATATTTGTTGGCGTCGGCTCCACTTTTGCACAGGTTCAAGTCGAAACCGGGCGCTACGTCGTCGCTTGTGGCTGCGGGCTGGTGGGCGACTATGGGCCCGGGATCGACCCCGAGGAACATCGCGATTACGACGATCAGCAGTCCGCCGAGGCCGCCCCCGAGGGCAATCCGCCCCCCACCGCCGCCGGACGACGAAGCGGTGCTGGTGTCAATTTGCATACCCTCGTTAAAGGTCATCGCACGCTCCCGAAATCTGACCCAAGGCCGGCTACAAGTGCGAAACCAGCTTCGCACACCTGGTGTTGCCGCGTAGTCCAGGTCACCTAACCGGGGCCGTCCCCAGCCGCCGCCAGCAGCGGTACCACGACGTCGCTGATCGGTGTCGCCAGGCCGTGGGCGCGTGCCTTGCGGATGATCACCCCGTTGCGGATGTCCCATTCCATCGGGCGGTGATTTTTCCGGTCGGTCAGTATCGAGGTGCCCATGTCTTCGGGAGCGTGACGGAAAAGGTCGGCGAAGTCGTCGACCACGCTGTCCGGTAGCCGGGCGCCCTCGGCCCGCGCGACAGCCAGGCACTCGGCAACATAGCGGCGCGACAGCTCGGCGACGTCGTCGCGGCGGAACATTCCGGACCGCCGCCCGGACAGCGCCATGAACCCCGCAAGCGCATTGGTGAGTAGTTTGCGCCAGGACGCCGTGACGAAGTCGGGGTCGCAGTTCACCCGGCAGCCGGCGCCACGCAGCAGTTCGGCGACCGTCTCCGCCGCGGGCCCGCTGGGCAGGACCAGCGCGGCCTCTCCGCGCAGCCGCACCCAGCCTTGCGGTTGGGTTTCTGCTGAATACCACACGATGCCCGGGATTACCGGCGATGACGGGCAATGCGGCTGGACTTGTTCGACCTGTTCAACGCCGTTTTGCAGCACGGTGACGATGGTGTGCGCGTCGCAGAGGCGGCCGAGCCAGCCGGCTGCGTCGTCGTTCTGGGTGGCCTTGACCGCCAGCACCACGACGTCGACCGGGCCGACCACGTCGGCGGGATCGGTGCGCACCGGTCCGGGCACCACGATCGGATCTTCGCCGTCGGGCCGCAACTCGAGGCTGTCGCGGGCGGTGCGCCCGCAGACCGCTACGGAATGCCCGGCCTTGTACAACAGCGCGGCGACCGTCGTTCCGACGGCGCCGGGACCCACTAGTGCGATGTTTGCGATGTCGGCGGTGATAGCCCCGAAATTACCGCCCTCTAGACTGATCAGTCATTCAAACCTAAAAGGAGTGTGTTTGTGCTGCGCAGCCACGCCGCTGGTTCGCTTAGGGGTAGCGACGCCGGCAAGCAGGTGACGCTGGCCGGTTGGGTGGCTCGGCGTCGAGACCACGGCGGTGTCATTTTCATCGATCTGCGGGATGCCTCCGGCGTGGCACAGGTCGTGTTCCGCGACGCCTTGGAAGAGGGACAAGTGCTGGCGCAGGCGCACCGGCTGCGCTCCGAGTTCTGCGTCGCGGTGCAGGGTGTCGTCGAGATCCGCCCCGAAGGCAACGCCAACGACGAGATTGCCACCGGCGAAATCGAGGTCAACGTCACATCGCTGACCGTGCTCGGCGAGAGTGCGCCACTACCGTTCCAGCTCGACGAACCCGCAGGCGAGGAATTGCGGTTGAAGTACCGCTACCTCGATCTGCGCCGCGACGGCCCGGCTGCGGCAATTCGGTTGCGCTCCAAGGTGAATGCGGCGGCCCGTTCGGTGCTGGCGGGCCAGGGCTTCGTCGAGATCGAGACGCCGACCATCACCCGCTCCACGCCGGAGGGCGCGCGCGACTTCCTGGTGCCGGCCCGGTTGCGGCCGGGGTCGTTCTACGCCCTGCCGCAGAGCCCGCAGCTGTTCAAGCAGTTGCTGATGGTCGCCGGGATGGAGCGTTACTACCAGATCGCCCGTTGCTATCGCGACGAAGATTTTCGCGCCGATCGGCAGCCCGAATTCACCCAACTCGACATGGAGATGAGCTTCGTCGAAGCCGAGGACATCATCGCCATCTCCGAGGAGATCCTGACCGCGCTGTGGGCGCTCGTCGGCTACCAGGTTCCGACGCCGATACCGCGGATCACCTACGCGGAGGCCATGCGACGGTTCGGCTCCGACAAGCCAGACATGCGGTTCGGGCTGGAGCTCGTCGAGTGTACGGAGTTCTTCTCCGACACCACATTCCGTGTTTTTCAGGCCCCGTACGTGGGAGCGGTGGTGATGCCCGGCGGGGCCTCGCAGCCCCGCCGCACGCTGGACGGCTGGCAGGAGTGGGCCAAACAACGCGGACACCGCGGACTCGCCTACGTGCTGGTCGCCGACGACGGCACGCTTGGCGGGCCGGTGGCCAAGAACCTGAGCGATGCCGAACGCGACGGCCTGGCCGCGCACGTCGGGGCCAAGCCGGGGGACTGCATCTTCTTCTCGGCGGGCCCTCCGAAGGCGTCGCGGGCACTGCTGGGCGCGGCCCGCGGCGAGATCGCCGGCCGGCTCAACCTCATCGACGCCGATGCGTGGGCGTTCGTCTGGGTAGTCGACCCGCCGCTGTTCGAGCCCGCCGACGAGGCGACCGCGGTCGGTGACGTGGCGGTCGGCTCAGGGTCGTGGACCGCGGTGCACCACGCGTTCACCTCGCCCAAGCCGCAGGAAGAAGGCGCCGTAGACGTCTTAGCCAGCGATCCCGGCGGCGTGCTGGCCGACGCGTACGACATCGTCTGCAACGGCAACGAAATCGGTGGCGGCTCGATTCGTATCCACCGTCGCGACATCCAGGAACGAGTGTTCGCGGTGATGGGCCTGGACAAGGCGGAGGCCGAAGAGAAGTTCGGATTCCTGTTGGAGGCGTTTACCTTTGGCGCCCCTCCGCACGGTGGGATCGCGTTCGGCTGGGACCGGATCAACGCGCTGCTGTCCGGAGTGGACTCCATCCGCGAGGTGATCGCGTTCCCGAAGACCGGCGGTGGCGTGGACCCGCTCACCAATGCGCCGGCGCCGATCACCGCCCAGCAGCGCAAGGAGTCCGGAATAGACCACAAGCCCATAGCCCCAAAAACGGAGGCCCAGGCATGACCGAACAGACTCCTGACGCCGCAAGCCTACAAACGTTCAACCAGAACCTCGCCGAAGAATTCCGGGCCAACGGCGGCAAGGTCACTGGCCAATTCGCCAATGCCGACCTATTGCTGCTCACCACGACAGGTGCCAAGTCCGGCCAACAGCGGGTGTCGCCGCTGGCTTACTTCCGCATCGACGGCAAGCTGATCATCGTCGGATCCTTCGCCGGTGCTCCCGTCAATCCGGCCTGGGTGCACAATCTGCGGGCCAATCCGCAGGCGCATATCGAGGTCGGCACCGACGCGTTCGACGTGACCGCGCATGAGCTACCACTCGCCGAGCGCGACGAGTTGTTTCAGAAACTCACGGCTGCGGCGCCAGGCTTCGGCAAATATCAGGCCAAGACCACCCGGGTGATTCCGCTGTTCGAGTTAGAGCGGGTTTAGCTCCTCGAGCGTTGCCCCGCGCCGTGAGGTAAGCAATCGTCATGAGCACTTCGCTGTTTGCCCTGGCCGCGGACGGCGGCCGCGCCGCGATCCAGCGACTGCGTAGCGTGTGGTTCCCGATTATTCAGACATCGGTTGCCTCTGGTCTGGCCTGGTACATCGCGGCCGACGTACTCGATCATCCGCAGCCGTTCTTTGCGCCGATCGCCTCCGCGGTGTGCCTGTCGATCAGCAACGTGTTACGCGCGCAGCGCGCCGTGCAGATGATGATCGGTGTCTCCCTGGGGATCTGGATGGGCGGAGTGGTACACGGGCTGATCGGCACCGGGGTTTTCCCCATCGCTGTCACCGTCCTGATCTCGCTGTCTGTCGCGGTGGTGATCGGGCGCGGCTTCATCGGGCAAGGGATGATGTTCGTCAACCAGACTGTCGTTTCGTCGATCCTGGTCTTGGCCCTGTATCGGGGTGGCGCCGTCTATGAACGCATCGACGACGCGCTGATCGGTGGTTCCCTGGCCATCGCGTTCGCCGTCTTGCTGTTCCCAGCGAACCCGTTGACGGTGTTGCGCCGAGCGCGGATCGCGGTGCTGGTCGCGCTGCACGGTGTCTTGTCTCGCACGGCGGATTTCGCCGCGGGGCGCAGGGAGCCCGCGTCCGACTGGCCGCTGTCAGCGGTGGACCGGGTACATGAACAAGTAGGTGATCTGATTCGGGCCCGTGCCACGGCCCGTCAGGTGGTACGGATCTCACCGCGGCGGTGGAGGCTCCGTGGCGCTGTCCGGGCCGCCGATCATCAGGCCCTGCACCTGGCGCTGCTCGCCGTCTCGGTGCTCCAGCTGGCTCGTGTCGTCGCACCCGCCCTGGACGGATGCAATTGGCTGCCCTCAACCCTGCCGGCGGTGCTGGCCGAGCTGGTGGCGGCTACCGACCTGGCCGAAAATGAACCCATCGCGGCGGTCCAACACGTCGCCGCCGCGCAGCTCCTGGCCAAGGAGCTGCACTCGGTTGCCCGCGATCGGCGGGAAGTGGTGCTCGCCGACGCCGTCCAGGTCTGCATCGATGACCTACAACGGGTCATCGACCTTCGGCTCCGTTAGACGGCGGATCAACCCGAACCGCCCCGATCGGCCGAATCGGCCAAGAACTCCTGCACGAGCTTCTTGGGCGCCTGCGTCAGCCACGCTTCGGTAATCAGCTCTTCGAGGTCGTCGACCTCGATCTCGGCCAGTTTGACCAGCACCGCGGGGTAGCCGTCGAAGTGCGGGGTGGTGAAATACACCTCCGGCTCGTCGGCGACCAGTGCGAACTTCACGCCCTCATCGGCGACTCGGACTCCGAGAATGTCGCCGTCGGGTGGCTCCGAACCGTCGGCAGCCAGCGCTTCACGGTCGGACGGCCGCAGTGGCCGCTCCCACGCCACCAACTTCTTGCCTACCCGCCAGTCATGCGGTGACTGCTCCGCGGAGAGCGGCAGCCCATCGACGATGCGGGCGACGTCGCTCCAGGTGGCCACAGCTTGATTGTGCTCCGGCTACGGTGCGGTTGGCGTGATATTCGCTGGACCACAGCGCGACTGCCTCGGACAGGGCATTGTGTGATGGGAATCGGTGTTTCGACGCCAGGAGGGATAGGTTTTTGTCGTCTGAATCCTTCGCGTCTTCTGAACGCGTGGCGTTTGAACCCGAGGCCTCGGTCGCCCGTCGCCATCGAGTCACGCACCGCACCGAGTACCGCTACTCCGACATCGTGACCAGCTCCTATGGACGCGGTTTTCTCACCCCTCGGGACTCGCAGCGGCAGCGTTGTATCGCGCATCGGCTGGATATCGACCCGGCCCCCGCGGACAGCTCCACCAGCAACGACGCCTACGGCAACATCAGCTCATATTTCCACGTCACCGAGCCGCATCGCACCCTGACGATCACCAGCGACTCGATCGTCGACGTGTATCAGCCGCCCCCCGAGCGGTACACCAGCGGGCCGGCGCGTGAACCGTGGGAGGCCGCCCGGCCGGCCGGGCTCGGGGGAGCGCTCGCGGTCGACTTCACCCTGGACTTGAATCCCCCGGAGATCACCGACGACGTCCGGGAGTACGCGGCACCCAGCTTTGCGCCCGAGCGCCCGTTGATCGACGTGCTGCGCGACCTCACGACGCGGATTCATACCGACTTCACCTACCGGTCGGGGTCGACGACGATTTCCACCGGCGTCAATGAGGTTTTGACGGCCCGGGAAGGGGTATGCCAAGACTTTGCAAGGCTTGCGATCGCCTGCCTGCGAGCCAACGGTCTGGCAGCCAGCTATGTATCCGGCTATCTCGCCACCGACCCACCTCCCGGAAAGGATCGGATGATCGGCATCGACGCCACCCACGCCTGGGCAGCGGTTTGGACTCCGCAGCAGGCAGGCCGGTTCGAGTGGCTGGGACTTGATCCCACCAATAACCAGATGGTCGATCAGCGGTACATCATCGTTGGGCGTGGCCGCGACTACGCGGACGTGCCGCCGCTGCGCGGTATCATCTACACCAACTCGGAGAAAAGCGTGATCAAGGTCGCCGTTGATGTGGTCCCCTTCGAAGGTGATGTGCTGAATGCGTGACTTCAACTGTCCCAACTGCGGCCAGCGCCTGACGTTTGAGAACTCGGAGTGCTTATCGTGCGGCAGCAGACTCGGATTTTCTCTCGATCAGGTGGCCCTGCTGGTGATCGCCAAAGGCGACGAAAGCGAACATGCCGGCGCCGTGGATGCCGCGGACTATCGGCTCTGCAGCAATCTCCATGTCGCTGAATGTAATTGGCTGGTCCCCGTCGGTCAGCCGGGCGCAGTGTGCGCGTCGTGCGCGCTGACTGTGGAGCGGCCTAACGATGCCGACACCGTCGGCCTGGCCGAATTCGCGCGGGCCGAAGCGGCCAAGCGGCGGTTGGTCGCCGAGCTGCACGAGCTCAAGCTGCCGATCGTCGGGCGCGACCAGGATCCTGATTACGGGTTGGCCTTCCGCCTGCTGTCAAGTGCGGACGAAAAAGTGATCACCGGGCACGACGACGGCGTCATCACACTGGATTTGGCCGAGGGCGACGACGTCCACCGCGAGCAGCTTCGAGTCGAGATGGACGAGCCGTACCGGACCCTGCTCGGGCACTTCCGCCACGAGGTGGGGCACTACTACTTCTACCGTTTGATCACCAGCGACTACCTGGCTCGGTTCAACGAACTGTTCGGTGATCCCGACGCCGACTATCAGGAGGCGCTGGACCGGCATTACAGCCAGGGCACGCCGGAGGGTTGGCAGAAGACTTTTGTGTCGTCGTACGCGACCATGCACCCCGCCGAGGACTGGGCCGAGACGTTCGCCCATTACCTGCACATCCGTGACACCCTGGACACCTCGGCCTGGTGCGGTCTGGCGCCCGCCACGGCGACATTCGACCGTCCGGCCCTGGGGCCCAGCGCCTTTCCCAACATCATCGAGATGTGGCTGCCGTTGTCGTGGTCGTTGAACATGGTGAACCGGTCCATGGGCCACGACGACCTGTATCCCTTCGTGCTGCCGGCGGCGGTCCTGGAGAAGATGCAATTCATCCATACCGTCATCGACGAAGTGACCTCGCAATCGAGCGGGCCCGCGGCGGCGGTCAGCGCGTAGCGCGGGTCACGGCACCACGCGGCGTTCGTCGGGGCCCCACAGCGGCTGCATGTCGCCGGGCAACGCCAACTGCGTTTCGGTGATGACTTCGGCAAGGTCGCGCAGCGCGTCATGGATGGCGGTGAGCAGCTCGTCGAGCTCCGCGCGGCGTCCGTTGGCCTTGAACGCCTCCAGCTCGGCGGGAATCGACCGGCGCAGGCGGGTGCTGATCTCGTCCACCATCCGCTCGGGGCGCGACGATCCCGACGAGCTGGGCAGGCCTTTGAGGTGGGTGCGCAGCTGCTCCAGCTGATACAGCAACGACCTGGGGTTTTGCGCGTCGATACAGCATCAGCTCGGTCACTGCGGCAACGCTGACCTTGCCCACCGTGCGGCGACGGTAGATGACCGACGACTCGCACGCCACCAATGTCGACTCGATGACGGTTTGTTCGGCAGCGGCGCTGCGTACGGTGGTCAGCGTGGCTCGCAGCAACGCGGTCAGCCACAGGCCGCGTTCGACACGTTTGCCGATATCCATCATCGTCCAGCCCACGTCCTGCACCATCGACTCGGCGGCCACCCCCGACAGCGTGAGCATCCCGGCCAACGTCTGTGAATGAGCCGCAGCGAGCACGCTATCGGCCACCGCGAGCGAGTCCGGCGGGTCGGGACTTTGGGCAACCGCGCGCTCCACGCCCGCCAGCACCATCCAGGTGTCGTTGGACAACTGGTCGCGCACCGCCCTGGCGGCCAGTCCCAGCCCCTCCACCGACTGGACGAGGGATCCCGGCTGATATCGAGTCCACGGTCAGCGACCAAAGCGTCGACGGGACGACCGCGATCATCTCGGCCTGGTCGATATCCGTTTCGCTGATGGTCCCGGTGATCCGGCCCAGCGCGGCCATCAACACCGGCACGCACGCACTTTCCTCGGCGTCCTGGTGATGCCGGTAGACGTGGAAACGGTCGCGGGCGACCATCAGCAACCGGGCCATGGCCTCTGCGCGCTCGCCATAGCGTCCCATCCAGAACAGATCGGACAGCACCCGTGGTGAGCTCACTCCCCAGGTGCCCGCGCCAGTCTTCGCCGGCTGCCTGATCGGCGGCTCCAGTACGGGCAAGGTCACCGTCTCAGCCCGCGCACGCTCTGTCGGGCGAACCCAGATATCCTTTGCTGCAACAGTTGTCAGGGTGTATGCGGCTGGCCCGGGTGCCAGTACGTAGCCGATGCCGCCGATCATCGGTGCATAGCCGCTGCGTTGGGCAACCGTGAACAACCGCATGCCGACGCCGGCCGACGACAACACACCGGCATGGTCGGTCGGCGCCAACGAGAACTGCGGCAGCTCCTGGCCGACCCACTGCCAAGGCATGTGCTCGATATGGGCAGCCAGATCAGCCAGTTGTGCAGCCGAAAGCGTTGGTCCGACAAGGGTTTCCCCGCCGACAGTGGACTTGATCAACAGCGACGAGAGATTGGCCAGCAGGTGTGAACGTTCGCTGACGACGCCGCCCCAGTAGACCGGCGCGGTATTCAGCAGCGGGGTTTCGCCGAGCAAGTGCTCGGCGAGCTGGGGCAGGAAGCGCAGCAGCCCAGGGCTTTCCAGGATACCGCTGCCCAGCGTGTTGACGACGGTCACGGTTCCGCGGCGTTGGGCCTCCACCAAACCGACGACACCGAGCCTGGAGTCCGCGCGCAGATCCAGCGGGTCCACGTACTCGGCGTCGACGCGGCGAAGAACGACGTCAACGCGCTTCAAGGTACCTAGCGAGCGCATCCACAGCTTGCCGTCGCGCACCACCAAATCCGCGCTTTCCACCAGCGGAAAACCCAGCAGCGTGGCCAGATACGCCTGATCGAAAGCGGTCTCCGAGTAAATGCCCGGGGTGAGCACGACCACCATCGGGTCTTGGGCGATGTCGGGTGCCGCATCGATCAGTGCCAGCCGTAGCGCCTGCGCGAACGGAGTCGTCGGGCGCGGTGCAATCCGCTCGTAGAGGTCGGGAATCGAGTGCGCGATAACGCGCCGGTCGGCCAGCGCATAGCCGGCGCCCGAGGGGGCCTGCGTCCAGTCGGCGTTGACCGCAAAGCTGCCGTCCGGCCGTCGGCTCAGATCGCAAGCGTGCATGAAAAGCTGGTGGTGCCCGGGCACTTCGATTCCGGACGCGGGCCGCACATAACCGGGATGGGCGAATACCAACTCCGGCGGGAGGATACCTTCGGTGAGCACGCTGCGCGGCCCGTACAGATCCGCGAGCACGGCATCGAGGATGCGGGACCGCTGTACCAGTCCGGCCTCCAGCACATCCCAATCGGCCGCTGAAACCACGATCGGCAGGGCGTCGAGGTTCCAGGGCCTCGGTTCCAGGCCCTGGGGTTTGGACGCTCCGACGGGCCCGTCGCGGTCGGCATCGACCTCGGTATAGGTGATGCCGTCGTTGTCGATCAGGCTGTTGACGACCGAGCGCAGCCGGTTCAGGCCGACCCTGCCACGTTCGGCGACCGCGTCGGCCAGCTCGGTCCAGGCCGGCCGCACATACCCGTTCTGATCGATGAATTCGTCGAAACCGACCCCCGGGCCCCTTGAGCCGCCGGGGCGTAGGTCGAACAGTGTTTCCTGGGTGCGCGCGGCCCGGTACCCGGCCAGGAGGCGGTCGGCGTCGTAGCGGTCGGGAGCGGCCCCAAAGGGTCCAGCCGATCCACCCGTGCCCAGTGTCATGTACGGGGACGCCATTACTGCTGAACGGTACGCACGCGTCGCAGGTCAAGGATGCCCGGCGCGCCGATATCGGTCAGGATCCGGGCTTGCTTCTCCCGGAGGTCGGACAGGTCGAGCTGGCCCGCGGTGAAGCCGGTTGCCTCGAAGCGACGGGCGCGGCGGGACTCGGCCGTCACGGCGTTGACGGGCGGCTCGTCGTAGGCCATGCCGCCCGGATGCGCGACATGGTAGGTGCACCCGCCGCGGGAGGTTCCGGAGGTCAGGTCGATGAGCTCGAACTGCAACGGGACGTCGACTGTGATGGTCGGGTGCAGCGCGCTGGGCGGCTGCCACGCTTTGTACCGGACACCGCCGACGTGGATGTCGGCGTTGTCGGTGGCCAGCAACGGCACCGGGTAGCCGTTGCAGGTCACCACGTAGCGGTGCCGGTCGGCGCCGATGATGCGGAGCTGGATGCGTTCGACCGAGGAATCGACGTAGCGGGCGGTACCGGTCGCGGTGGATTCCTCGCCGAGCGTGTTCCACGGCTCGATCGCCCCGCGCAACTCGATCTCCACGCCGTCGAACACCGCGGTGCCGATTCGCGGGAAACGGAATTCGGTGAACGGATCAAGCCAGCTGGTCTCGAAGGCGATGCCATGCGCGCGCAGATCTGCTGCTACGTCGGCGATGTCCTGGATCAAGAAGTGCGGCAACAGGTATCGACCGTGCAGGTTTTCACCGTGTCGAATCAGTGGGGCCCGCAGCGGTTCATCCCAGAACCACGCCACCAGGGAGCGCACCAGCAGCGACTGCACCATCGCCATCCGCAGATGCGGCGGCATCTCGAAGCCGCGCAGCTCCAGCAGGCCGAGCCTGCCGCGGGGACCGTCGGGGCTGTAGAGCTTGTCGATGCAGAACTCGGCGCGGTGGGTGTTGCCGGTGATATCGGTCAGCAGGTGCCGCAGCGCGCGGTCGGTCACCCACGGTGGTGGGGTGCCGTCCTTCGAAGACGAAGCCAGCCGGGCGATCTCGGCAAACGCGATCTCGAGTTCGTAGAGCGCCTCGGGGCGCCCCTCGTCAACCCGCGGCGCCTGCGACGTGGTGCCGACAAATCTGCCGGCGAACAGATAGGACAGCGCCGGGTGTCGCTGCCAGTAGGTCAGCAGCGAGACCAACAGGTCCGGCCGGCGCAGCAGTGGTGAGTCCGCCGGTTTGGCGCCGCCGAGCGTGATGTGGTTGCCGCCACCGGTGCCGCCGTGGGTGCCGTCGATATCAAAGGACTCCGTGGACAACCGGGCCAACCGGGCCTGTGCGTAAAGGGTTTCGAGCAGTTGGGTTTGATCGGCGAAACTGGCGGTGGGTGCGACGTTGACCTCGATGACGCCGGGGTCCGGCGTGATCGTGGTGGACTGCAGCCGCGGGTCCGCTGGGGGGCCGTACCCCTCGATCACCACCGGGCACTGGGCCTTGGCCGCCGCGCTTTCGAGTCGGGCGATGAGGTCGACGAAGTGTTCGAGGGCCTCGGTGGGCGGCAGGAAGATGTATAGCAGGCCGTCCCGAACCTCGGCGACCATTGCGGTCGTCGGCGCGGTCTCGTCGTCGTCGAGCACCGCGTCCTCGGTGTCGGGCTCCTCGGGTAAGGGGTCTTCCACCGTGGTGGGGTCGACTTCGTGCGACGGCCGCGGCGGCTCCCAGCTGATCGAATCGAGCGGCAGCCGTAGGCCTGCGGGCGAATCCCCCTCGAGCAGCGCGATGTGGCCGCGGCGCAGTCGCCAGTCCGTGCTGGCCCAGCCGAGATCGTCGTCGCGGCGGTGCAGCGGCAGCACGTATGCCGCCGGGGACGTGGTGGATTCATTCAGCCGCGCGAACAGCGTTGCGCGGCCCGCGGCGGTGTCTCTGCCGGTTTCTGGACCGAGGTCGTCGCCGGGATCCACCGGGTCGCCCTCGGGCATCCGCACGGTGGCCGCCAGCCGGGACAGCGGATCCTCGTACGCCGGCCGCACCTGGGAGGGCGGCAGCCCCAGTCCCTCGGCGACTTCGGCGAGCACCCGGTAGGCCGCGTCGTCCTCCGCAGGGACGGCGGGGGCGTCGCCCCAAGGGTCGGCCAACAGCGCGTCGTTCGACCACAGCGGTCGCCCGTCGGTGCGCCAGTACAGCCCAATCTGCCAGCGTGGCAACGGCTCTCCCGGGATACCACCTGCCTTGCCCGCGGTGGATCAGCCCCTGCGGCGCCCACACCGCCTTCAGCCGGGCGGCCAGATCGGATGCCCGCTCGCGCTTGTGCGGGCCGTCCGCGGCCGTTGTCCACTCCTCGTCGACCTGGTTGTCCAGCGACACGAACGTCGGCTCGCCGCCGACGGTGAGCCGGACGTCGCCGACGGCCAGCCGTTCGTCGACGCGCCGGCCGACTGCGCAGATCGTCTGCCACGCCTGCATCGGTGTAGGGCAGTGTGACGCGCGGGTCTTCATGGACGCGGGTGACCGTGTTGGAGAACTCCAGCACCGACTCGCAGGGCCCCGTGCCCCCGCTGATCGGAGCCGCTGTCGCGGGATTCGGTGTGGCTGCCAGCGGGATGTGGCCCTCGCTGGCAAACAGCCCCGACGTCGGGTCCAACCCGATCCAGCCCGCGCCGGGGATGTACACCTCGGTCCACGCGTGCAGGTCGGTGAAGTCGGCGGCCGGGCCGGACGGACCGTCCAGAGCCTGGATGTCGGACGCCAGCTGTACCAGGTAGCCGGACACGAACCGGGCGGCCAGTCCCAACTGGCGCAGGATCGACACCAGCAGCCACGCTGAGTCCCGGCACGAGCCGATGCCGGTGCGCAGCGTGAAATCCGGCGTTTGGACGCCGGGCTCCATGCGCAGGCTGTAGCCGACGTCGCCGTTGACCGCGTGGTTGAGCGCGACCAGGAAGTCAATGGTGCGGGTGCCGTCCGGGACCGAGAAGTTACGCACCCATGCCTGCACTAGATCGCCGGGGCCCGACCCTTCGCCGGCTTCGTCGACGGGCCGCAGGTACGGTTTCAGGTCATCGGCCAGCGCTTTCGGGTAGATCAGGCCCGGCGGGCCAGGCCACGTCTCGGCCCAGTCCTCGATAAAGAAGTCGAACGGGTTGATCACCTTGAGGTCGGCGATGAGCCCGACGGTGATGGTCAGTTGCCGCATCGGGCTTGGAAACACCAGCCGGGCAAGGAAGTTACCCAGCGCGTCCTGTTGCCAGTTGATGAAGTGATCGGCCGGCTCGATACGCAGCGAGTAGGCGTCAATCGGCGTGCGGGAATGAGGGGCCGGCCGCAGCCGCACGATGTGCGGATACACCTGCACCAGGCGGTCAAAGGTGTAGCTGGTGCGATGCTCCAGCGCAACTTTGATGCTCATAACCGCTGATCTCATCACACGGGCCAGCGCGCCGCAGCGCACCGTGGTCGCGTTGCGGCCGGAAAGCCCAGGCGGGCGGGGAAGGTACCTAACTCAACCCAAGGCGGACCTGGGGCCGGCTCAAGGACGGCATGGTATGCCTGAAGCCGTGCCCGACGGCCTGTTTGACCTGCCCGGCGCAGCGCAGACGACCAACGATGACTTCGGCGTGTCGTCCGGTGCACCGCTGGCGGTGCGAATGCGTCCGGCGTCGCTGGACGAAGTGGTTGGCCAGGGCCACTTGCTGGCGCCCGGATCGCCGCTGCGCCGCCTCGTCGAGGGCTCGGGCGTGGCCTCGACCATCCTGTACGGGCCACCCGGGAGCGGTAAGACCACGCTGGCGGCTCTGATCTCGCAGGCTACCGGGCGTCGGTTCCAGGCGCTGTCGGCGCTGTCAGCCGGCGTCAAGGACGTTCGGGCCGTTATAGACAAAGCGCGGGACGCGGCGATCCGCGGCGAGCAGACGGTGCTCTTCATCGACGAAGTGCACCGGTTCTCCAAGACCCAGCAGGATGCCCTGCTGTCCGCGGTGGAGAACCGGGTGGTGCTCCTGGTGGCGGCGACCACCGAAAACCCGTCGTTTTCGGTGGTGGCGCCGCTGCTGTCGCGATCACTGATCCTGCAATTGCGGCCGTTGACGTCCGACGACGTTCGTACGCTGGTGCAGCGCGCGATCGATGACCCACGCGGCCTGGGCGGGCGGGTCGCAGTGCAGCCCGAGGCGGTCGACCTGCTGGTGCAACTGGCGGCCGGCGACGCCCGCCGCGCGCTGACGGCGCTGGAGGTCGCCTCGGAAGCGGTGGGGGCAGGCGCCCAGCAGGGCGACGAGCTGACGGTGACGGCCGTCGAGCAGTCCCTGGACCGGGCCGCCGTGCGCTACGACCGCGACGGCGACCAGCACTACGACGTCATCAGTGCCTTCATCAAGTCGGTGCGCGGTTCCGACGTTGACGCCGCGCTGCACTATTTGGCCCGCATGCTTGTCGCCGGGGAGGATCCCCGGTTCATCGCGCGCCGGCTGATGATCCTGGCCAGCGAAGACATCGGTATGGCCGACCCGACTGCGCTACAGATCGCGGTCGCCGCCGCCCAGACGGTGGCGTTAATCGGGATGCCCGAGGCCCAGCTCACGCTGGCGCATGCCACGGTCCACCTCGCCACCGCGCCGAAGTCGAACGCGGTCACCACCGCGCTGGGTGCAGCGATGGCGGACATCAAGGCGGGCAAGGCCGGAATGGTGCCGCCCCAGCTACGCGACGGGCATTACTCCGGCGCCGCGGCGCTGGGCAACGCGCAGGGCTACAAGTACTCCCACGACGACCCGGATGGCGTTGTCGCCCAACAGTATCCGCCGGATGAGCTGCTGGGAGTGGATTACTACCGGCCCACCGATCACGGCTTGGAGCGCCAGATTGCGCAGCGGCTGGATCGCTTGCGGGCGATTATCCGGCGCAACAAAGGAGACTGACGCCCGTCCCTATGCACACTTCGTGCACACTTCTGTCCACAGCGTGTGCGAATAGGTCGCCTAATACGCTGTAGGGCAGGATATTTCGCTCGTGAGCAATTTGCGCGATCAGTTTGCATCGGGCGCATTGCGACCCGGAGAGATCGGGTCGGCGATCGTTGAGTTAGGGCGGGACGGCAGTCACGTCTGACTGGTGACTGCGACAGTGTGTGAGGCTACGCCGGCTTTGGGGTGGTGAAGTGGCGCCGAGGCCGGCGATTACGGTCGCTCCGCATAGTCGCCAATACCAGTCGATCTGCTGCTAGGTCGCTTGTGTGCGGCGAGGAAACCCTGAATGAATAAAAGCGCGGAATTGGCTGCGTATCGATTCCGGGCGGGTAGCGTTTCAGTCGGTGTCTCAGAGATTGTTTCCTTGGTTTTGCCCGCCCCGCAGGTGATTGGAGCCCAAGATGTCGTCTTTACTGTTTGCTGCCCCGGAGTCGTTGGCGAGTGCGTCGGCGGATGTGAGTGGGATTGGGGAGGCGATCAGGGCGGCGACGGCGTCGGCGGTGCCGTCGACGACGGGGATTGCGCCGGCGGCTTTTGATGAGGTGTCGGCGGCGATTTCTGGGTTGTTTGGGACTTTTGGGCAGGATTTTCATGCGGTGAGTGGGCAGGCGGCGGTGTTTCATGCCCGGTTTGCGCAGTTGTTGTCTTCGGGTGGTGCCGCGTATGCGTTGGCTGAGGCGGCGAACGCGTCGCCGTTGCAGACGTTGGAGCAGGACGTGATGGCGGCGGTCAATGCGCCGAGCGTGGCGTTGACGGGTCGCGGGTTGTTCGGTAACGGCACTAATGGGGCGGCCGATAGCGGGGCAAAGGGCGGCGACGGCGGGTGGCTGATCGGTAGAGGCGGGAATGGCGGGTCGGGTGCTGCCGGGCAGGCTGGTGGTGCGGGTGGTGTTGGGGGGTTCATCGGCCGCGGCGGGGCTGGCGGTGCGGGTGGTGCGGGTGCTGATGGTGGTCGGGGTGGTGCTGGTGGTTGGTTGTGGGGCAGCGGCGGCGCGGGTGGGGCTGGCGGGGCTGCCGTAGCGGGCGGGGCGGCCGGTAATGGTGGTGCGGGTGGGTGGACGGGCTTGTTCGGCGATGGTGGGCGTGGTGGTGCCGGCGGTGCCGGCGCGGGGGTCGGGGCTGGCGGTAGTGGCGGCTTGGGCGGGTCGGCGGACATGTGGGGCCACGGCGGGGCCGGCGGGGCTGGTGGGGCCGGCGGGGAGATCGGCGGGACTGGCGGTAATGGTGGTGGCGGTGGGGCTAATGGGTTGATTGGCGGCGGTCTCGGTCCGTTCGGCGGGGCGACTGGTGGTGCTGGTGGGGCTGGTGGGGCCGGCGGGGCCGGCACCGCCGCTGTGGCGGGCGGCTTGGGCGGTAACGGCGGGGTGGGTGGCGCCGACCGGCAGGTGTTCTCGCTGTTCGGGCACGGCGGTGCCGGCGGGGCCGGCGGGACTGGCGGGGTCGGATTGGCCGGCGCCGATGGCCTGGTGCCCGGCGCGGCTGGTGGTACCGGATTTGCCGGCGGTAACGGCGGGGTCGGCGGGGCCGGTGGCGCCAACGACGCGCTTCTACTGGGCGCCGCCGGTACCGGCGGGGTCGGCGGGGCCGGCGGGATTGGTGGGGTCGGCGGTAACGGCCTCGGCGGCTCGGACTCTGAGGGTGGGGCCGGCGGTACCGGCGGGGTTGGCGGTAACGCCGGCGCCGGTGGGGTCGGTGGCGCTAACCATGCGTTGCTGTTCGGGAACGTCGGCGCCGCGGGCGCCAACGGTACCGGCGGGACCGGCGGCGCCGGTGGTAACGGTGGTAACGGTGATGTCGGCATTGCCGGCAGCGGCAACGGAGTAGCCGGCTTCAGCGGCTTTAACGGCGGTGCGGGCGGTCAGGGCGGCGCGGGCGGCGCCGGCATTGGCGGTGTGGGCGGCGGTAATGGCGGGGTCGGCGGCGACGGCGGTCTCGGCGGGACCGGCGGTAACGGGTCCAACGGCGTGTCGAACGTCGGCGGTGCTGGCGGTGATGGCGGTACCGGCGGGGCGCCGGGGGCCGGCGGCGCCGGCACCGATGGCGGCAGCGACGGTAATGCGGGAACGGGTGGCATCGGCGGTGCCGGCGGTCATGGTGGTACCGGCGCCGCCTTGAGTGCCGGTGCGACCGGAGGCGTCGGCGGGGTCGGTGGCGCCGGCGGTGCTGGCACTGGGTCCGCGGCCGGCCACGGCGGTGGCGGTGGTGGTGGCGGCGGCACCGGCCTCGTCTCAGCTTTCGCCGGCGGCACCACTACCGACAGCACCGCCGTCGGCGGGGTCGGTGGAGCCGGCGGCGCCGGTACCACCACCGCGGCCGGCGGGGCCGGCGGCACCGGTGGCAACGGCTTCGTCGGCGCCATCGGCGGCTCCATCACTGGCAGCACCGCCACCGGCGGGGTCGGTGGGGTCGGCGGCACCGGTGGCGGCACCGGCGGCACCGGTGGCTTCGGCTTCGTCGGCGCCATCGGCGGCTCCATCACTGGCAGCACCGCCACCGGCGGGGTCGGCGGGGTCGGCGCCAACGGCGGCACCGCCGGCCGCGGTGGCCTCGGCTTCGTCGGTACCATCGGCGGCTCCATCAGTGGTAGCACCGCCACCGGTGGAGTCGGCGGGGACGCCGGCACCGGCGGCGGCACCGGCGGCAACGGCGGCGCCGGCTTCATCGGCACCATCGGCTCCGTCACTGACGGCATTGCTACCGGCGGTAACGGCGGGGCCGGCAGCAACGGCGGCACCGGCGGCACCGGCGGCAACGGCTTCCTCGTCGACGCCGCCGGAGGCACAATCGGTGGTGCCGGCAACCCTGCCGTTGCCACGGGCGGCCAGGGGGGAGCCGGCATTGACGGCGGTACCGGCGGTAACGGCAGCTTTGGTGAGCTCGAGGCCGGGCCGCAAGGCACCTCTTTCGGTCACTCCACCGGTGGTGCCGGCGGTGACGGTACCGGCGCTGGCAGCATCGGCGGTGACGGTGGAAGCTCTAATATCCACAGCGGCTCGACGACTGCCTTCCAGGATCTAAACAACCCCCCCACCGCAGGCGGCCCCGGCGGGACGTCTAGCGGTACGTCGACCGGCGGTGCCGGCGGCAGCGCCACTGGTGGCGGCTCCGGGGGCACCGGCGGCGACGCGGTTATCTCCTCCGGCGGGGTCAACGCTGTCTCTAGCGGCACGTCTCACGGCGGCACCGGTGGTGATGGCCTCGATGGCGGCCAAGGCGGCAACGCCGGAGCCGGCCGGATTAGCGCACTGGCTTCGCTTGGCGCGCCGGACGCGCACAGCTCCGCCACCGGCGGGACTGCCACCGGCGGCAACGGCGGCACCGGTACCGGTACCGGCAGCGCCGGCGGCAATGCCACTGACGGAAATATCATTGCCGGGCTCGACAGCCTTGGGACGAATGCCGACTCACCGTCTGCGAATAACGCCACCGCCACCGGCGGCAGCGGCGGCAACGGCAGCGCGGGCCTAACCGGCGGCGATGCTCCTGCCAACGCCAATGTCTTCGCCGTCAACACCCAGGACATGGACGGAGTGACCGCCACCGGTACGAACGGCGCGAATAACCCGTAGAACTGGGAGTGAGGCCCCCGCCCGGCTGCGTTGAGGCGTCAGATCGTGCAGCGGTTGGATCGTCTGCGGGCGATCATCCGAACACGCCGCGGGTGGTGGTTCGGCGTGGTGATCGCCAGCGCGGCGAAGCCGGGCGCAGCGGGTCACCACCGGACTGGCCTCAGCAGGGGTTCGGGCCGCAGGCGGGCGGAGGCCCCTGGACGGCGACTTGCGCGCCGTCGGCCCCAGTCTCGTAGTGGAAGGTGTGGCAGGTCGCCATGTTCCACAGAGCCCCCCTGGGTATGGGTTGCCCCGGGCACCAGAACTCTTGCGGCACAGGACCGGACTGGCCCAGGGCGGTAGCCGGGGCCAGTTCGACGGGTAGTCCCGAACCGGCCAGACCCAAACCGCCGGTTAACAACAGAGCCGTTGCCAGACCAACGAATCCTTGATTCATGGAGTCCTTTCGCGACTGGGGAAGCGCTTCGTTCCGATAATGGGGCCAAGTACTGCCCGGCGCGAATCAATGTCCTGGATGCGTTGGCGGCCACCGGTGTGTTCGCCCGCAGCTCCTCCCCGCATGCGCGAACCTCCCTGCGTCACTCGGCGTGACGCAGGGAGGTTCGCAACCGGATTAGCTGTGTGTCGCCGGGGCAGGAAGAGCACCCGGCGCCGGACTTGCGTTCGGCGGTGCACCAGGCGCCGAGCCCCCTGGCACGTTCGAGGTCCAGATCAAAATGTCTTGCAGTCCGTCGTTGTAGACGACGCCATTCGGCGGCGCCCCGGTCACGTCGAAGTACAGAGTGCCCGTCGACTCGCTGCCTTGCGGGATAGGCGCCGGGTTGAGGCCATTAGGGACCTCAACCTTGTCGACCAGCTTGTAGGTTTGACCATTGGGCCCGCGGGCACTGAAGTCCCTCACCATGGGGGTGACCACACCGCCGTCAGACCTGGCGGTGATGTCTGCCTGGTAGAGCGTTCCCTTCGGGGTGTAGCCGGGAATCGCCAGGCTGCTGGGCTGCAGGTTGCTGACCGTGTAGGAGGTAACCATTGCCCCGTCGATCAGCGATTCATTGGTACCGAATCCCTGGATGTTTGGCGGTGCGGCCGAAGCAGTTGCTGCTGCGAAAACGCTTACCGCAGCTATTCCTGCGGCACCGATGGCCGTCTTGACAGTGGACTCTGCGAACTTCACGATAGCTCCTTTATCTTTCTCCGTGTCGTTGAAGCGGTTGGCCAATGCGCGGTCAAACCGCGCTTGATTGGCATAGCCAACCGGCGGCAACCTCAAACGTGAATGCATCGCGAAATGCCATGCCCGGTCCGGCTACCTGCGCGAAGCGGGCCCATTTCCGTTTGCGCCGCACCATGGTTCCAACAACTTCTTTAACATTGGGATCAGTTGTCACCACTTCGCGGAAAGCCGACGCCCCAAGAATTGGCCAATTGTCTCGGGCATCGATTGGGCCCTTTTTAGACGAGCTCGGGCACTCTCAAGTGCGCGATCGCCAGCTCAAATTCGGCCACGTCGATGACCTCGGCGCCCAAATCCCGGACCCGCCTACTGCGCAGCTCGGTCGCCCGGTCCCGGTTTCGGGCCATTGCGTCCACGCTGTCGAACGTCGAGCACGACACCGCCCGCCGGCACGCTGGGTGGTCGACCATCAGGCTGGCACTGCAGAACCCTTCGAGGGTCTCCAACTCCGGAAGCACCGACGCACGGTAGAAGTCTAAGGATCGGCTGAGCTGATCTGGCACCACTTTGAGCCAGGTTGCCCGCACGCAGGCCCCTTCACGTGAGTGGTGGTCGCGGTGCACCAGCGCGATGTCCCATTCTTCGACCCTCGCGCTGCCGTCGAACATCAGCGCGGTGCGATCGCGGATGGGTGCCACCCCCCCGGCGCTGGCGCGCATCGCCTGCATCGTCTGCCAGGCGCTGGTGGCGATGCAGAGGCCGGACTGGCGATCCACCAGCAGCGACAGTCCGACACACCCGGCAATTTCCTGCAGTGCGGGCATAACGACATCGCGAACGTGCGCAATTCCGATGTCGACCGACAAGGGTTGCGCTTGGATGGTGGTAGAGCGTGCGGTAGAGCGTGCGTACACGATCGGCCCCCTCCTCTGTCGGGGCAGCGCCCCGGTGGCGCCACCGGTCAATCTCCAACCTTCCTCCGGCCGGCAGGCCGTGGCAATAGTCAATTTCGCGGAATGGACTACCGTCGCCTGGGTGGACAACCGCCTGGCATATATGGATCAGGTGCCACTTCTTGGGCTGCGGGCGCTCGGCTACGTAACCCTTGTTCAGGCTACGTGGATTTACGACCGCGCCATAGATATTGATGGGTTGCGGCGTTTTCATCGCAATCTCGGATACGGGCTACTGGGACGCAGGATCGAGCGTTCGCCATTACCTTTCGCGCGTGATCGGTGGGTGGTGGACAGAGGGCCACAGGACCCCGACGACATAGACATCGCTGCAATTCCGAGACCACGCGCGGACGTCGGCGGATGGGCTGACGAGCGGGCAAACTTAACGATTGACCCCGAGTTCGGCCCAAGCTGGCATCTCGGGGTCCTTCCGCTCGACGATAACGGGACCGCGGTGAGCCTGGTCGTATCGCACGGTGTCAGCGACGCGGTCGGCCTGTCTCTTGCCATCGCCGACGCGGCCGAGGGCAGGAGGCGAAATCTGGGGTATCGACCGCCGGGTGCACGTACCTTCATGTGCGCCGCGCTGGAGGACGCCCGGCGCACCGTCGCGGAGTTGCCGGCGCTCGCGCGGGCGCTGGCTGCTGCTGTTCGACTGGCGCGGCGTCGGCGCCAAGACCTCGCGTCGTCGATCGCGGCGGCACCACGTCCCCCCCGCGCCACCCGCGACGATCAGCCCATTGCGCTGCCCACCCTGACGGCATATGTCGATGTAACGGAATGGGATGCTCGTGCTGAAAGCCTTGGTGGAACCAGCAACTCACTTTTGGCGGGATTCGCGTCCAGACTCGGAGTCCGAATGGGGCGCGTTGGTGACGACGGCGCAATCACGCTGTCGTTTCCGGTAAGCGAGCGCACCGAGGACGACACCCGTGCGAACGCGCTGGTGCGTACCCGGGTCACCATCGACCCGACCTACGTGGCGCGCGACCTCGGGGGGATCCGCGGCAAGACCAAGCAGGCGCTCACGGAACTGGCGGCGAACTCCCGTGAATTCTTGGCGCCGCTCCCCATCGTCTCGATTACGCCCAAGTGGGTGGCGAGAAGAACAGCGGGCTTGGTGCAGGGCGCCGCCGAACGTCCGGTCACGTGTTCCAATATCGGCGACCTTGACCCGGCGGCGAACCGCCCGGACGGCACCGACGCCGCCGCACTGTCCTTCCGAATGATCGAACCCGGTATCACGAAGAGTCGCCTCGACCTGATGGGCGGACAGTTGTATCTGCTGTCAGGCCGGGTCCAAGAGAAAATCTTCATCACGATCTCGGCTTATCCAGTGGGTGAGGGAAATTCGAAAGAAGAGCTGCGAGATCTGACGTCGCGCACGTTCGCGGAATTCGAGCTGACTGCAACAATAGATTGATATCAGACCGACCGCGACATGCATAGTGTCCGCAATGAATATTCATTCTGCTAATGCGCAATTGCTGCGTGCGGTTGATTGTGTTGTCGAACTGGCGGGTCGGCCCGCTGGCCCCGTAGTCTGGACCGGGTGCATACCGACGTGCTGGTAGTGGACACCTCCACGCGCCGCATCGTGAATATCACCGATGCGGTGCGCAGGTTCTGCTTCGCTTACGGCGACGGGTGGTGCAATGTTTTCGTTCCGCACGCGACGGCCGGGGTCGCGATCATCGAGACCGGTGCGGGCTCTGACGACGACTTGGTCGACACGCTGGAACGGCTGTTGCCGCGCGATGATCGCTACCGGCACGCGCACGGCTCCGACGGCCACGGCGCCGACCATGTGTTGCCGGCGATCGTTGCGCCGTCGGTGACGGTGCCGGTCTCGAGTGGCGATCCGCTCCTGGGCATCTGGCAAAGCATCGTGCTGGTCGACCTCAACCGGGATAATCCGAGCCGGTCGGTGCGGTTGAGCTTTATGGAGGGTTAGGCGCCGGCTGATGGACGGCGCCAGGCCAGTACTGTGTGCGGTCGAAACGCGTCCTTAGCCAGCCTCCTAATAGTCCGGCGAATAAGCTGGGGCCGTCCTGGAGAGCAAGTCGGACGCTTGCCAGGGCGAACTACGGCGAACAGGAAGAAGCGGAAAGAGTGCAGACACACGAGATCAGGAAGCGGTTTCTTGATCATTTCGTGAAGGCGGGCCACACCGAGGTGCCCAGCGCATCGGTGATCCTCGACGACCCCAACCTGCTCTTCGTCAATGCGGGCATGGTCCAGTTCGTGCCGTTCTTTCTGGGGCAGCGCACACCGCCGTACCAGACGGCCACCAGCATCCAGAAGTGCATCCGCACTCCCGATATCGACGAGGTGGGCATCACCACCCGGCACAACACCTTCTTCCAGATGGCCGGTAACTTCTCGTTCGGCGACTATTTCAAGCGCGGAGCCATCGAACTGGCTTGGGCGCTGCTGACCAACAGCGTCGCCGACGGGGGATACGGACTGGATCCGCAAAGATTATGGGCCACCGTGTATCTCGACGACGACGAGGCCGCGGAATTGTGGCAGGAGATCGCGGGCTTGCCGATCGCGCGGATCCAGCGTCGCGGCATGGCCGACAACTACTGGTCGATGGGCATCCCCGGCCCCTGCGGGCCGTCATCGGAGATCTACTACGACCGCGGGCCCGAGTTCGGGGTCGAAGGCGGCCCGGTGGCCAACGAGGACCGGTACATCGAGATCTGGAACCTCGTCTTCATGCAGAACGAGCGCGGCGAGGGCACAACCAAGGACGACTTCGAAATACTCGGGCCGCTGCCGCGCAAGAACATCGACACCGGCATGGGTGTCGAGCGGGTCGCATTCATCCTGCAAGGCGTAGCCAACGTCTACGAGACCGACCTGCTGCGGCCGGCGATAGACGAAGTGACCAAGGCCGCCGCGCGTCCCTACGACGTCGGCAACCACGGTGACGATGTGAGATATCGCATAATCGCCGACCACAGCCGCACCGCGGCGATCCTGATCGGCGACGGGGTCAGCCCCGGCAACGACGGCCGCGGTTATGTGCTGCGCCGGTTGCTGCGCCGGGTGATCCGATCGGCCAAGCTCCTGGGCATCGACACCCCGATCGTCGGCGATCTGATGGCCACGGTGCGTGACGCGATGGGTCCGTCGTATCCCGAGTTGGTCAGCGACTTCGACCGGATCAGGCGGATCGCGGTTGCCGAGGAGACCGCGTTCAACCGCACTCTGGTATCGGGCTCGCGGCTTTTCGACGACGTCGCTGGTGCCACAAAAGCATCCGGTGCCACCGTGGTGTCCGGTTCGGATGCCTTCACGCTGCACGACACCTACGGGTTCCCGATCGATCTCACGCTCGAGATGGCGTCCGAGGCGGGCTTGACGGTCGATGAGGGCGGCTTCCGCGAATTGATGGCCGAACAGCGCCAGCGCGCCAAGGCTGACGCCGCGTCGCGCAAACACGCGCACGCGGACCTGACCGCTTACCGTGAGCTGGTCGATGCCGGGCCCACCGAGTTCACCGGATTCGACGAGTTGACCTCTGAGGCACAGATTCTGGGTATTTTCGTCGACGGTAAGCGGGTTCCGGTGGTGGCGCATTCCTCAAACGGGGAAGCCGTCGGTGCGGATCGAGTGGAGCTGGTTCTGGACCGCACCCCGCTTTACGCCGAGTCGGGTGGCCAACTCGCCGACGTGGGCACCATCGTGGGAACCGGCGCAGGCAGGAGCGCCAGGGCAGCGGTCAACGACGTGCAGAAGATCGCCAAAACCCTTTGGGTGCATCGGGTTAACGTCGAGTCCGGAGAGTTCGTCGAGGGCGACACCGTGGTTGCGGCTGCCGATCCGGGATGGCGCCGGGGTGCCACGCAGGGGCACTCGGGTACCCATATGGTGCATGGCGCGCTGCGACAAGTGCTGGGGCCCAATGCCGTTCAGGCGGGATCGCTGAACCGGCCGGGTTACTTGCGCTTCGACTTCAACTGGCAGGGGCCCCTGACCGAAGAGCAGCGCACCCAGATCGAAGAAGTGACCAACGAGGCCGTGCAAGACGACTTCGAGGTGCACACCTTCATCGAACAGTTCGACAAGGCCAAAGCGATGGGAGCGATGGCGTTGTTCGGCGAGAGCTATCCCGACGAAGTGCGGGTCGTGGAGATCGGCGGCCCGTTTTCGCTGGAGCTGTGCGGCGGAACCCACGTGCACAACTCGGCTCAGATAGGTCCGGTGACGCTCCTGGGCGAATCGTCGATCGGTTCGGGGGTGCGTCGGGTGGAGGCCTACGTCGGGCTGGACTCGTTCCGTCACTTGGCCAAGGAGCGTGCGTTGATGGCCGGGCTGGCGTCGTCGCTGAAGGTGCCGTCCGAAGAGGTGCCCGCCCGGGTCGCCAATCTGGTGGAGCGACTCAAGGCCGCGGAGAAGGAGCTCGAACGCGCCCGGCAGGCGACCTCGCGGGCGGCTGCGGCCAATGCCGCGGCCGGCGCGGAGCGGGTCGGTAACGTGCACGTGGTGGCGCAACGGATGTCGGGCGGAATGACCGCGGCCGACCTGCGCTCCCTCGTCGGGGACATCCGCGGCAAGCTGGGCAGCGACCCCGCTGTGGTAGCGCTCATCGCCGAGGGCGAAGGCTCAACGGTGCCGTATGTGGTTGCGGCCAATCAGGCCGCCCAGGATCTCGGGATCCGCGCCAACGACCTGATCAAACCGCTTGCGACGGCCGTCGACGGCCGCGGCGGCGGCAAGGCCGACCTGGCGCAGGGCTCAGGGAAGGACCCGACCGGCATCGACGCCGCGCTGAACGCAATACGCTCCGAGATCGCCGCGATAGCGCGGGTCGGTTGAGTGGTCTCAGCACAGCACCGACTGCCCGACCGGCCTGGCGATCCCGGCCAGGACCCTGGACGCGGCCGACGGCTCGGTGTCGACGTGGGCAGTGTCCGCATTGGTGTGGCCTGCAGCGATCCCGACGGCATCCTGGCCACCCCGGTGGAGACTGTGCGCCGTGACCGTTCCGGCAAGCACGTGCGCCGGCTGACTGAGCTCGCCGCCGAACTGGAGGCAGTCGAGATCGTCGTCGGGCTGCCGCGGACTCTCGCCGATCGCACCGGCCCCGCTGCCCAGGACGCGATCAAATTGGCCGAGACGCTGGCCGCCCGCGTTGCCCCCGTTCCGGTGCGGCTCGCCGACGAGCGGCTGACCACGGTCAGCGCGCAGCGATCACTGCGCGCGGCGGGGGTGCGGACCAAGGACCAGCGGGCCGTGATCGACCAGGCGGCGGCGGTCGCGATCCTGCAGAGCTGGCTCGATCAACGCCGCGCTGAGGCTGAATCAACTTCGCGGCCGGTGGAGATCGCCGATGGTTGACAGCGCACGGCGCGAACGGGCCGAGCCCGAGTCGATTGGGCCGCCCCGGCATAGGTTGAGCCGCGTCGACCGTACAAAGCGCCGAAGAGCTGAGCAGGGTCGTAAGCGGCGGCGCTTCGCCGGCAGAGCCGCAGCCGGGCTACTTGTGGTGGTGGTGGCGACAGGCGTCTTCCTGGGCGTCAAGCTGTGGCACACGATGTTCAGCTCCGGCGACGACTACACCGGCACCGGGAAACGCGACATCGTGATTCAGATCGAAGCCGGTGACTCGACCACCGCGGTCGGCGAGACGCTGCACAACCATGGTGTGGTTGCCACCGTTCGGGCGTTCGTCAGCGCAGCCCACGGCAACTCCTCGATTTCGTCGATCCAGCCCGGTTATTACCGGATGCGCACCGAGATCCCGGCGGCTTCGGCCGTCGCGTGGCTGGCTGATCCGCACAACCGGGTGGGGAAGCTGGTCATCCCGGAAGGGCGCCAGCTCGACGACACCACCGACGTGAAGACCAATGTGGTGACGCCCGGAATCCTGACGTTGATCTCCCACGCCAGCTGTGTGGATCTGGACGGTAGCCGGCGGTGCGTCTCGTCGGCCGAGCTCCGCACGGCAGCGGAAAAAAGCGCTCCTGCGGCGCTGTCGGTGCCGGCCTGGGCGATTGAGCCCGTTACCGAACTGGGCGCCGACCATCGCCGGATCGAGGGCCTGGTCGCGCCCGGGACATTCAATGTCGATCCGTCCGCCTCAGCCGAGAGCATCCTGGCGAATTTGATCAGCGCCGGTGGGGTGGAGTACATGCAGTCCGGGTTGGTGGACACCGCCCGGTCCATGAACCTGTCGCCCTACGACATCCTGGTGGTGGCGTCGCTGGTGCAGCAAGAAGCCAACGCGCAGGATTTCTCGAAGGTGGCGCAAGTGATCTACAACCGCCTGCACAATCGCCACACGCTTGAGTTCGACTCCACCGTGAACTATCCGCTGGACCGGCGGCAGGTGGCCACCAGCGACGTCGACCGTGGCCAGCGCACACCGTGGAACACCTATGTGGCGCAAGGGCTGCCGGCCACCGCGATCTGTTCGCCCGGCATCGATGCACTGCGTGCCGCCGAGCATCCCGAGCCGGGTGACTGGCTGTACTTCGTCACCATCGACGTCCAAGGGACGACGTTGTTCACCAAGGACTACAAACAGCATTTGGCGAATATCGAGCTGGCTAAGCGAAACGGTGTCCTCGACAGCGTCCGCTAGCCCGGCCCAATCCAGGAAGGCAGCCGTTCTGGGTTCGCCGATCGCGCATTCCCGCTCCCCGCAACTGCACCTGGCCGCCTACCGCGCTCTGGGCCTGTGCGACTGGACCTATGAGCGCATCGAGTGCCACGCCGCGGAACTGCCGGGCGTGGTCGGCGGATTCGGGCCCGAGTGGGTCGGCGTCTCGGTAACCATGCCGGGCAAATTCGCCGCTTTGCGATTCGCTGACGAGCACACCGAACGTGCCCGCCTGGTTGGATCGGCCAACACCCTGGTGCGCACGCCGCGCGGCTGGCGGGCCGACAACACCGACGTGGACGGGGTGAGTGGGGCGTTGGCAACAATGGGGAAAGCGTCCGGGCGGGCACTGGTGTGCGGGTCGGGTGGCACCGCGCCTGCTGTCGTTGTCGGGCTGGCCGAACTCGGTGTCACCGGGATCACCGTCGCGGCGCGCAATCCGGACAAGGCGGCCCGGTTGCTCGACCTCGGCAGGCGGATCGGCGTAACGGCCCGGTTCTGTGCCCTGGACAGCGCTGGCCTGGCCGACGAGGTGGCCGGCGCCGACGTGCTGATCAGCACCATCCCGGCCGACGTGGCGTCCCGGTACGCCGACACCTTCGCCGCGATCCCGGTGCTGTTGGATGCGGTCTATGACCCGTGGCCCACGCCGCTGGCCACCGCTGTGGCCGCCGCCGGAGGCCGGGTGATCAGCGGCTTGCAGATGCTGCTCCATCAGGCGTTCGCACAGGTGGAGCAATTCACCGGGCTGCCCGCACCGCGAGAGGCGATGACTTGCGCGTTGGACGCATTGAATTAGCGTGCCGCGCATGCGGCATGGGGTGACCGTCGGTGTGGTGCTTGTCTGGTTGGTGGTGTTGAGCGCCTACGACATCCGTCAGCGCCGGCTGCCCAACGCGCTGACATTGCCCGGCGCGGGTGTGATTCTGCTGGTTGCCGGCTTCGCTGGGCGCGGGTTGCCCGCGTTGGCCGGAGCGGCGGCGTTGGCCGCGGTGTACCTGCTGGTGCACCTGGCCTCGTCTGCAGCGATGGGGGCCGGGGACGTGAAGCTGGCGATCGGCCTGGGTGGGCTGGCCGGTTGTTTCGGCACCGGGGTGTGGTTTCTGGCTGCGTTGGTGGCGCCGCTGCTCACCGCGCTGTTGGCGCTGGGAGTGCGGGCCGGTAAAGGTGCTTCCCGTCCTGTGATGGTGCCGCACGGTCCGTCGATGTGCGTGGCTACCGCCGTGGCGATGAGCCTGGTTGTCATATGACCCTGCCTGTCGAGATCGACGGCAGCGCGCAAAGTGCGAAGAGACCCGCGCGCCAGGGTCGATTTCGATGCATTCCTCGTATTTAGGTGCGCCCGGCCCTACATGGGAAGATAGCCAGGTGTTGCGCTGGATCACCGCCGGAGAATCCCACGGCCGCGCCTTAGTGGCCATTGTCGAGGGCATGGTCGCCGGCGTGCGAGTCACTTCCACCGAAATCTCCGACGAACTGGCCCGCCGCCGGCTCGGCTACGGCCGGGGCGCGCGGATGGCGTTCGAGCGCGACGCCGTGACGGTGCTGTCCGGGGTGCGTCACGGGATCACTCTGGGCGGACCTATCGCCATCGAGATCGGCAACACCGAATGGCCGAAGTGGGAAACCGTGATGGCCACTGACCCGGTCGACGCTTCGGAGCTGGCTGATTCAGCGCGCAATGCGCCGCTCACCCGGCCGCGGCCCGGCCATGCCGACTACGCGGGGATGCTCAAATACGGTTTCGAGGACGCGCGGCCGGTGCTGGAGCGGGCCAGCGCCCGCGAAACCGCCGCGCGCGTCGCGGCGGGCACCATCGCGCGGTCGTTTCTACGGCAGGCGCTCGGTGTCGAGGTGCTGTCACACGTCATCGCGATCGGCCCGTCGGCGCCGTATGAAGGTCCGCCGCCGCGACCCGAAGACCTGCCCGCGATCGACGCCAGCCCGGTGCGCGCCTTCGACAAGGCCGCCGAGCAGGCCATGATCGCCGAGATCGAGGCGGCCAAGAAAGACGGCGACACACTCGGCGGCGTGGTGGAGGTCGTGGTGCCGGGCCTGCCCGTCGGGCTGGGATCGTTCACCAGCGGCGACAACCGGCTCGACGGCCAGCTGGCCGCTGCGGTCATGGGCATACAGGCGATCAAAGGCGTGGAGATCGGCGATGGTTTCGAGACCGCACGCCGCCGCGGCAGCCTTGCCCACGACGAGATTTACCCCGGCCCGGACGGCGTCGTCCGATCGACCAACCGGGCAGGCGGGCTCGAAGGCGGCATGACCAACGGCCAGCCGCTGCGGGTGCGCGCCGCCATGAAGCCGATCTCCACCGTGCCGCGGGCGCTGGCCACCGTCGACATGGCCACCGGCGACGAGGCCGTTGCCATCCACCAGCGCTCGGACGTGTGCGCGGTGCCGGCCGCCGGGGTCGTGGTCGAGACCATGGTGGCGCTGGTGCTGGCCCGCGCGGCCCTGCAGAAGTTCGGGGGCGATTCGCTGGCCGAAACCCGCCGCAATCTCGAGGCGTACCAGCGTGCGGTCTTCGAGCGGGAAGCGCCGATCGCCCGGGCTCAGGTCAGCCAGGGATAGGCGCACCGATGACCCCCAAGGCAGTACTCGTTGGTTTGCCGGGCTCTGGCAAGTCCACCATCGGCAGGCGGCTGTCCAAGGCTCTCGGGGTCAGCATGCTCGACACCGACGCGGCAATCGAGGAACAGACTGGCCGAACCATCGCGGACATCTTCGCTACTGACGGGGAGCAGGAGTTCCGACGCATCGAAGAGGGTGTCGTGCGCGCGGCACTGGCCGAACACGACGGTGTTGTGTCGCTGGGTGGTGGTGCCGTCACCAGCTCAGGGGTGTGCGAGGCGCTGGTGGGTCACACCGTCATCTACCTGGAGATCAGTGCCGCCGAGGGGGTGCGGCGCACCGGCGGCAACAGCGTGCGGCCGTTGCTGATGGGACCCGACCGGGCCGCCAAATACCGCGACCTGATGGCGAAACGGGCTCCGCTGTACCGGCGCGTCGCGACCATGCGGGTCGACACCAACCGGCGCAATCCCGGGGCGGTGGTCCGCTACATCGTGTCCCGGCTGCAGGGTTCGCGACCGGCGGTCACGCCTCCTCTCGAGGCCACCAAATGACCGATATCA
This sequence comes from uncultured Actinomycetota bacterium, assembly GCA_963762625.1. GTDB lineage: Bacteria > Actinomycetota > Actinomycetes > Mycobacteriales > Mycobacteriaceae > Mycobacterium. Next base: position 3,820,372 of record CAVXLB010000001.1, on the reverse strand, counting down.
CTCCGCCGGTCACTGTGCCCGTGGCCGTCGACCCGCCGTACCCGGTGGTGATCGGTACTGGGCTGCTGAACGAGTTGGACGAACTGCTGACCGGCAGGCATCGGGTCGCGGTCCTGCATCAGCCGGTCCTGACCCACACCGCGGAGGCGATCCGAAGCCACTTGGCGGAAAAGGGCGTTGATGCCCACCGTATCGAGATTCCGGACGCCGAGGCGGGCAAGGAACTGCCCGTCGTGGGATTCATCTGGGAAGTGTTGGGCCGCATCGGGATCGGCCGTAAAGATGCCTTGGTCAGCCTCGGCGGCGGGGCAGCCACCGATGTCGCCGGCTTCGCGGCGGCTACCTGGCTTCGCGGCGTCTCGATCGTGCACGTGCCCACCACGTTGCTCGGTATGGTCGACGCCGCCGTCGGCGGCAAGACCGGCATCAATACCGAGGCGGGCAAGAACCTGGTCGGCGCGTTTCACCAGCCGCTCGCGGTCCTCGTCGATCTGACGACGCTGGAAACCTTGCCGCGCAACGAAATCGTGTGTGGGATGGCCGAAGTGGTCAAGGCGGGTTTCATCGCTGACCCGGTCATCCTGGACCTCATCGAAGCCGACCCGCAGGCCGCACTGGATCCGAAGGGTGATGTGCTGGCCGAGCTCATCCGGCGCGCGATCACCGTCAAAGCAGAGGTCGTAGCGGCCGACGAGAAGGAATCGGAACTGCGCGAAATCCTGAACTACGGGCACACTTTGGCGCACGCGATCGAGCGCCGGGAACGCTATCAGTGGCGGCACGGCGCCGCCGTATCGGTTGGCCTGGTGTTCGCCGCAGAGCTGGCCAGGCTTACCGGGCGGCTCGACGACGCCACCGCCGTACGGCACCGCAGCATTCTGGCGTCACTGGGGCTGCCGGTCAGCTACGACGCCGACGCGCTCCCGCAGTTATTGGAATACATGGCCGGGGACAAGAAAGCCCGGGCCGGTGTGCTCCGGTTCGTGGTGTTGGACGGCCTGGCCAAACCGGGTCGGTTGGTGGGACCAGATCCGTCGCTGCTGGCGGCGGCTTACTCGGGACTTTGCCCGGAAGTCGATCCATCATGACTGATTTGGTTTCCAAGACGGTAAATATCATTAACGGCCCCAACCTGGGCCGGCTGGGCCGGCGTGAACCTGACGTCTACGGGGACACCACCCACGACCAGCTGGCCGCGCTCATCGAGCGTGAGGCAGCTGCCCTGGGGATCAAAACCGTTGTACGGCAAAGTGATAGCGAAGCTCAGCTGCTGGACTGGATCCATCTGGCCGCCGACGCGGGCGAGCCGGTGATCCTCAACGCCGGCGGCCTCACGCACACGTCAGTGGCGCTGCGCGATGCCTGCGCCGAACTAAGGGCACCTTTGATCGAGGTGCACATCTCCAATGTTCATGCCCGCGAGGAGTTTCGGCGTCATTCTTATATCAGCCCGGTCGCGACCGGAGTCATCGTCGGGTTGGGGATCCAGGGCTACCTGCTTGCGCTGCGCTACTTGGCCGGTGCCGAGGATTAACGGCTAGTCCGGCGGCGTTTCGCCTTGCCAGGTTGCCGCAGAACCCGGCCATGCCGACTTCGCATCGGTACGCGTAGGGATCACCTCGGTTTTGCCAGCCTCGTCCGCCTTTGCCGCTTCGTCGGTCGTGGCGATCGTCTCGGTGGGTGCCTCGCGCTCGGTTGTCGCGATGGTCTCGGTGGGGGCGTCGCGCTTGATCGTCGGAATCACCTCGGTGGCCGCATCGCGCTGGGGGGCGGACATCGTGTCGGTTTTGCGTTCCACCGTGGCCACTGACGAAGCCGCGGTGGTCCGCTCCTCGGACTGCGCCCTGTCGTTCGGCACGGCCAACTCCCCGGTCGGAGCGTCATCGGCGCGCACGGCGCTGAACACATCGGTATCGGCTCGCTCGTCCGGAGATCCGTCTTCACGGCGAGTCGGGGGATTGCGATCCACCCGCCAGCGGCCGATAGCCACACCAATAATCCCGGGCAGGAAAACAGCGAGAGCAGTGAACGCCGCGAATGTTGTCAGCTCGCTGACCAGACCCCCCGTGTACAGCCCGTTGTACAACAGCGCGATCAGCCAGGAAGCCGCGCCACTGAGGACGCCCGCCAGCAGACCGGCCAGCAGCCAGGTCATCGCCAAATCTTGGCGTCGGTCCGGGTCGGGATTGGCCACGGCGTCCGCACGGCCATCGATTACCCCCCACGCAGCCACACCGATGACAAATACGAACAGCAGCACCAGGCTCGCCAGGCCGGCCTGCGTCTGCCACGCATTGATCACCGCCCCCTGAATCAAACGGACGACCACCATAACCGCGGCGAACACCAACCCGCGCAGCATCCAGGACCTCATGGGCCTTCAGCGTAGCGAGTACCGTCAAGGGTCGTGACATATTCCCAGCGCCGAGACAATCTAAAAGCGCGAATTGGGGCCAGCGGGCTGGATGCGATGCTGGTCACAGACATGGTCAACGTGCGATATCTGTCGGGTTTCACCGGATCCAACGGCGCGTTGCTGGTGTTCGCCGATGATCGCGGCGCTGTGCTGGCCACTGACGGTCGCTACCGCACCCAGGCCGCCGAGCAAGCACCCACGCTCGAGATCGCCATCGAGCGGGCCCTCGGGCGTCACCTGGCCGGCCGGGCCGCTGACAGCGGCGTGCAAAAACTGGGCTTCGAAAGCAATGTGGTCACCGTCGACGGCTTTGATGCGCTTAACGGTGAGCTGGACGAACGTAAGTCGGGCCCGGAGGCAAGTACCAAGCTGGTGCGGGCCGCCGGCACAGTGGAGGCTCTGCGCGAGATCAAGGACGCCGGTGAGCTCGCGCTGCTGCGGCTGGCTTGCGAGGCGGCCGACAACGCGCTGGCCGATTTAGTCGAGCGCGGCGGCCTGCGGGCCGGCCGCACCGAACGCGCGGTGGCCCGCGAGCTGGAGGCCCTGATGCTCGACCACGGGGCCGATGCGATTTCGTTCGAGACCATCGTGGCCGCCGGGCCGAATTCGGCGATCCCGCACCACCGGCCGACCGATGCGGTGCTGGCGGAGGGCGATTTCGTCAAGATCGACTTCGGCGCGCTGGTGGCCGGCTATCACTCGGACATGACCCGCACTTTCGTGTTGGGGAAGGCCGCCGATTGGCAGCTGGAGATCTATCAGCTGGTCGCCGACGCGCAGCGGGCCGGCCGGGAGGCATTGCGGCCCGGAGCCGGGCTGCGCGACGTGGACGGCGCGGCTCGCCAGCTGATCGCCGACGCTGGCTACGGCGAGCATTTCGGCCACGGTTTGGGGCATGGCGTGGGCCTGCAGATCCACGAAGCGCCCGGAATTGGAGCCACGTCCGCCGGCACATTGCTTGCGGGGTCCGTGGTCACCGTCGAACCCGGCGTCTACTTACCCGGCCGCGGCGGTGTCCGCATCGAGGACACGCTGGTAGTGCCGTCTGAAACACCAAAGGCGGCAGAGACCCCTGAAACCGCCGGGTCATCATCCCCGGAACTGCTGACCCGGTTCCCTAAAGAACTGGCCATTCTGACTTAGCAAGCGCTGCTAGCCCGCCCTGGACGAGGACTTTCCCGTGGTCGACGGCGGGCACCAGAACAAAGCCGGAAGCGCCACCCAGCCAGCGGTGTATTGCTGGAACTGTCCGCGGGTAAGCTGCACGGGATGCCCGCTGTGCTCGCACCACGTCAGGTTGAGCCGCGAGCGGCACCAATGATTCCCTCATAAACCCGACAACGGGCGAAAGCGAATTCCCTAAATAACTGGCAATCCTGTAGGAGATTTCACAACCGTGGCAAGCACTGCCGACTTCAAGAACGGGCTCGTCCTGGTAATCGACGGACAGCTGTGGACGATCACCGAGTTCCAGCACGTCAAACCCGGCAAGGGCCCAGCTTTTGTGCGCACCAAGCTGAAGAATGTGCTCTCGGGCAAGGTGGTCGACAAGACGTACAACGCCGGGGTGAAGGTGGACACCGCGACCGTCGACCGTCGCGACGCCACCTACCTATACCGCGACGGTTCGGACTTCGTGTTCATGGACTCCGCGGACTACGAGCAGCACGCACTTCCGGAGTCCCTCGTTGGTGACGCGGCGAATTTCCTGCTGGAGGGCCTGCCAGTCCAGGTCGCGTTCAGCGAGGGTGCGCCGCTGTATCTGGAGCTGCCGGTGACGGTCGAGCTCATCGTGTCGCACACCGATCCCGGTCTGCAGGGCGACCGCTCCAGCGCGGGCACCAAGCCGGCCACCCTGGAGACAGGCGCGCAGATCAATGTGCCGTTGTTCATCAACACCGGGGACAAACTGAAGGTGGATTCGCGCGACGGCAGCTACCTGGGCCGCGTAAACGCGTGAGCAAACCCGCGAGGCCTACTAAAGGACGCCACCAGGCCCGCAAGCGTGCCGTAGACCTGTCGTTTGAAGCCGAGGCTCGCGGCCTGAGCCCGCTGGAGATCGTCGACGTTCGGACCGCGCTGGCGGAGGCGACGGAGGACGTGGCGCCGCTGAGCCCGTACACGGCCACGGTGGCTCGCGGCGTCAGTGAGCACGCTGCGCATATCGACGACCTGATCAGCTCGCATTTGCAAGGCTGGACGCTGGACCGGCTGCCCGCGGTGGATCGCGCAATTCTGCGGGTCGCGGTGTGGGAGCTCCTGTATGCCGAGGACGTGCCAGAGCCGGTCGCCGTCGACGAGGCCGTGCAGCTGGCCAAGGAGCTCTCCACCGACGAATCGCCCAGCTTCATCAACGGCGTGCTCGGGCAGGTGATGCTGGTGGCGCCGCAGATCAGGGCGGCCGCTCAAGCGGTCCGTCCCGGGGCCGCCGAGAGCCGGGAACAGCAGTCGTGACCCGGCTGGTGCTGCGCGTCGTCATCGCCTCCTTCCTGGCCGCGACAGTGGTGCTCGGCGCCGTCGTTTGCGCCGCCTACGGGTTGACCATCGTCGCCTCGGCGCTCTCGATTTACGCGCTGGGCGTGGGCGCCTGGCTGTACCACTGCGTCGAGCGGCTCATCCTGGCCCGCCGCATCAGCACGGTTCGCGCGGCGGCCAAGCCGCTGCAGCCGCTGCTTCCAGTGATGGCCGCCCTGATGGCGTTGACGCAGGCCGTGGTGCGCTCGCTCAGCGACGTCACCGAGTTGCCGGCACGGCGTTGGGAGCTTCCGGTACTTCGGCGGCTGGACGGCAATCCTGGGGAATCGCAGCAATAGGCGCGCCCCGACCAGTTGGGGGCAGTGCAACAATACCTGTGGGACTCGCTTGGACAGCGCTGATCAACGGAGCAGCACCATGAAACCCACAGTGACCGCGGCAGTTCTGCGGGCCGTCGGTGCGACTGCGCTGACGCCGGCGGCGCCTACCGCGTGTGCCATCGATTGCGGTATCGGCTCATCCAACGGCACCACCTTCGCCGCGTGTGAAATCCGGGACTACACCTGGACGCTGCCGCTGCAGGGCGCTGCGGTCAAGATGTCGTGCCACTCCGACACGCTCCAAGGCGACGGGTGCCGGGCGCTGGCGTACGGCCGGTTGCAGTCGCTCAACTCGGTCTCGTGTCCCAGCCAATTCTCGGGTATGACGTGTACAGACAGCAGCACCGGTCATTACTTCCTGCTCGCGCGCGATAGTTATGAGTTGCACTGACGGTGGTACCCGCCCCAGAAGAAGGCAAGACATGAGTTCAGACCGTGCCCGCCCCCGGCGCCTTCGGGTATCCGCACTCGCCGCCGTCGCCAACCCGTCGTACACACGCATAGACACCTGGAACCTGCTCGACGATGCGTGCCGTCACCTCGCCGAGGTCGACCTGGCCGGGCTGGACAAAGCCCACGAGGTCACCCGGGTGAAGCGCCTGATGGACCGCATCGGCGCCTACGAGCGGTACTGGCTGTATCCCGGCGCGGAGAATCTGGTGACTTTCCGTGCTCATCTCGAGAGCCTTTCCACGGTGCGGCTCACCGAGGAGGTTTCGCTGGCAGTGCGCCTACTGAGCGAATATGGAGACCGTGCAGGGCTTTTCGATACGTCCGCGCCGTTGGCCGACCAGGAGCTGGTGGCCCAGGCCAAACGGCAGCAGTTCTACACCGTGTTGCTCGCCGACGACTCGCCACACACGGCGCCCGATTGCCTGGCGGCGTGCTTGCGGGAGCTGCGCGACCCGTCCGACGACGTGCAGTTCGAAGTCCTCGTCGTGTCCAGCGTGGAGGACGCCATCACCGCGGTTGCCCTGAATGGCGAGATCCAGGCCGCGATCATCCGCCACGACCTCCCGCTGCGCTCGCGGGACCGAGTGCCGTTGATGAACACACTGCTGGGGGCCAGTAATTCAGAGGACTCAGACGCCGGGTTGCTGATCCATGATCGCGCCAACGACTGGGTCGAATGCGGCGAGTGGATTCGCGAGCTGCGGCCACATATCGACCTCTATCTCCTCACCGACGAGTCGATCGCGGCGAGCAACGACGACGAGCCGGACGTCTACGACCGGACCTTCTATCGGCTCAACGACGTCACCGATCTGCACAGCACGGTGCTCGCCGGCCTCCGGAACCGTTTCGCCACACCATTTTTCGACGCCCTACGCGCCTATGCTTCGGCACCTGTCGGCCAATTCCACGCCCTTCCGATCGCGCGAGGCGCCAGCATCTTCAACTCGAAGTCCCTGCAGGACATGGGAGAGTTCTACGGCCGCAACATCTTCATGGCCGAGACGTCGACCACCTCGGGTGGCCTGGATTCGCTGCTGGACCCGCACGGCAACATCAAGAAGGCGATGGACAAAGCCGCGCGCACATGGAACTCCAACCACACCTACTTCGTCACCAACGGAACGTCGACCGCCAACAAAATCGTCGTCCAGTCCCTGACCCGGCCAGGCGACATCGTGCTGATCGACCGCAACTGCCACAAGTCGCACCACTACGGCCTGGTTCTGGCCGGTGCGTACCCGCTGTACCTGGATGCTTATCCGTTGCCGCAGTTCGCGATCTACGGCGCGGTGCCGCTACGCACCATCAAGAAGGCGCTGCTGGACCTTGAGGCGACGGGACAGCTGCACCGGGTCCGCATGGTGCTGCTCACCAACTGCATTTTCGACGGTGTCGTCTATAACCCCCGTCGCGTCATGGAGGAAGTGCTGGCGATCAAGCCGGACATCTGCTTTCTGTGGGACGAGGCGTGGTACGCGTTCGCCACAGCCGTGCCGTGGGCCCGGCAGCGGACCGCCATGGTGTCGGCGGAGCGTCTCGAGCAGAAATTGGCGTCACCGGAATACGCTGAGGAATACCGGGATTGGGCGGCGTCGATGGAGGGGATCGCGCGGGCGGAGTGGGCAGATCACCGGCTGATGCCCGACCCCGGTCGAGCGCGGGTCCGGGTGTATGCCACGCACTCGACGCACAAGTCGCTGTCGGCGTTTCGGCAGGCGTCAATGATCCACATCCGTGACCAGGACTTCAACTCTCTTGCGAGGGACGCGTTTGGTGAGGCGTTTTTGACCCACACCTCGACGTCGCCGAACCAGCAACTTCTCGCCTCGTTGGACCTGGCGCGCCGCCAGGTCGACATCGAGGGTTTCCAGCTGGTTCGGCAGGTCTACGACATGGCGCTGGTCTTTCGGCATCGCGTCCGCAAAGACCGGCTGATCAGCAAGTGGTTTCGCATACTCGACGAGTCCGACCTGGTGCCGGAGGAATTCCGGGCGTCCACGGTCAGCTCCTACCGTCAGGTCAGACAGGGCGCGCTGGCGGAGTGGAACGAGGCCTGGCGGTCCGATCAGTTCGTGCTGGACCCGACGCGGGTCACCCTGTTCCTCGGCAATACCGGAATGAACGGGTACGACTTCCGCGAGAAGATTTTGATGGACCGATTCGGCATCCAGATCAACAAGACCTCGATCAACAGCGTGCTGTTGATCTTCACGATCGGCGTCACTTGGTCGAGCGTGCACCATCTGCTCGATGTGCTGCGCCGGGTGGCCACCGACTTCGACCGCGAGAAGCAGGGCGCCAGCGCGGCCGACTGGGCACTGCACGAGCGCCGGGTCGAGGAGATCACCCAGGATCTGCCGCACCTGCCCGACTTCAGCGAGTTCGACATCGCCTTCCGTCCCGTCGACGCCTGCTCGGTCGGCGACATGCGGGCGGCTTTCTACGCGGGGTATGAAGAGTCCGACCGTGAGTACGTGCAGATCGGCGCGGCCGGGCGCTGGCTGGCCGAGGGCAGGACCTTGGTGTCCACCACGTTCGTGGTTCCCTACCCACCCGGCTTCCCGGTGCTGGTTCCAGGGCAGGTGGTCTCCAAGGAAATCCTGTATTTCCTCGCCCAGCTCGACGTCAAAGAAATTCACGGTTATAACCCGGAACTCGGTTTGTCGGTGTTCACCGCGGAGGCGCTGACCCGGATGGAGGCTCAACGAAGTGCGGCGCAGGCCGCGGTGGGTTCTGCGCTTCCGGTCTTCGAGCTCCCGTCGGACACTTCGGGTTTGAATGGCTCCGCGAACGGCGAGAGCGCCAAGCGGGCGGTAGCCGAAGGCGCCTGACAGGATTCGGGCATGCCGTATGGCGCTCGCGTGTGCGGTGACGGCTTCGAGTGTGCACAGGTGGCTTTGAGTGTGCTTGTAGAGCAGGGAGTTTCGCGATTTAACGCCTTGCACGCACACTGGATGGCTGAGTTATCGCAGAGCTTTGGCGTAGAGCAAGCTGTCCTGCGGTTCGGGTCCCATGGTGGGGTAGACGGCGTGGCGGGCCAGCCGGCCCTCGAGCGCGAAACCCGCGCGCTGCAGCACTCGCGCCGATCGCTGGTTGTCGACATGGCAGGTGCCCCAGACGCGGTAGACGTCCCGATCGGCTTGCAGCCCGGTCATCAGCATGTCGAGCACCTCGGGCATGTAACCCTTTCCCCACCATCGCCGGCCGATGCAGTAGCCGACCTCGACGGAGTGCCGTACGGGGCGTCGACAGCTGGTCAGCCCGATGACGTCGTCGCTGTTCCGCAGGGTGATCGCCCAAGTCCGCTCTTCGTCGCGGACGTTGAGTTTTTCGGTGATCACCCGCCGCGTTGCCGCCACGTCGGGATGCGGCGTCCACAGCAGATACTTGGTGACCTCGGGATCGCGGGCGACCCTCTGGAATAGCGCGCCGGCGTCTTCGAGTATGGGCGGCCGCAACACAAGCCGTGCCCCGTCGATGCGCCCGGGTGGGTAATCAACCATCAGAGGTCGAGGGCTCGATAGGTGTTTCGGACGAACTTTGGTTGCGCCGTGCGCAGTTTCGCCAGCGACGTGTTACCCGCGACGGCTGTGGCCGCATCGACGCTCATATCGGGATAATTCTGAATCAGATAGAGCAGGATCAAGTCGTCTGCAGCCGGGTCGGCCTGCCACCACGTCCCGTAGGCCCCCGGCCAGCTGAACGTTCCCATGCCGCCCGGCCCGAACAGTGACGCAGACTTCGCCGGATCGGTCACCACCGACAGGTTCAGTCCGAATCCACGGCCGACCCAGTACGGCGCCCCCAGGAAGTCATGCAGCTTCTGTTCAGTGGTGAGCCGGTCGGTGCGCATGAGGCACGCCGATTCTTCGGACAGCACCCGCACGCCATCGATCGTCCCGCCGGCAAGCAGCATCCGCACGAACCGTAGGTAGTCATCAGCGGTCGACCACAACCCGCCGCCGGCGTTGCAGAAGGAGGGCGGCATGACGTGCGGGGGTCCCATCACGTCGTGCCGCAGCTGATCTTCCTCGTCGAGTCGGTACATGGTCGCCGCGCGACGTCGCGCTTCGGCAGATACGAAGAACCCGGTATCGGGCATCCCCGCCGGTCCCAGGACGCGTTCGTCGAGAACCTGGTAGAACGGCTTGTCCTCGACTCGGGACGCGATGACGCCCAGCAGATCTATGGAGTGGCTATAGGTGACTCGGCTACCGGGTTGATGCACCAGGGGCAGCGCGGCCAGCTGGGTCAACCAGGTATCCGAGCCCTGATTGAAAGGCAGCCGCAGATAGGCCCGCGAGATCGGCCCGGACACCGAGAATCCGTACGCCAAGCCGCTGGTGTGGGTGAGTAGATCCTCGAGCAGGATGGCTCGCCGCGCAGGATGCGTGTGGTCCAGCGGACCGTGTGGGTCATCCAGCACCTGGACATCGGCCAGCTCCGGCGCCCAGCGTGTGATCGGGTCCTTGAGCGCGAGCTTGCCCTCGTCGATCAGGCTCATCACCGCCGCCACCGTGACGGGCTTGGTCATTGACGCGACACGGAACAGCGTGTCCCGTTGCATGGGCACGCCGGCGTCGACGTCCCGATAGCCGATCTCGTTGACCTGCAACAATTCTCCGTGCTGCCAGACCACCGTGACGGCGCCTGCCAGTAACCCCGCATCGCATACCTCGCGGATGGAGGCCTGATTGCCCTCGAGATTCATCTGGTTCACGTTAGCCGCCGGTCTGAGTCAGGCGCGCTGCGCAGACGTACCTACGCCATCGATTCAGTCGCCGTCCTGTTCGTCTGGATAAACCCATGCGAGCAGCCGGCCTGCGCGGATTTCTGCCTACGTTTGGCCTGCGATGATGAATTCGGCGCCGTCACCGCGGCACGCGTGCTGGTGAACAACGTAACCGACCCGCGCAGGGAATCCGCCCATACAAGGCTAAGCAATTCTCTATCTCGGTAAAAATCCGTCAGCGTTACAGCGTGAATTTCCACGCATCGGATTGGTGGCTTCGGAACCGTAACCCCTGGCCGACATCAGCCCTCCCGCCGTCGGGACGAGCGGCACTGATGTTTAGTGAGGATTCGTTTTGCAATTGCATTGCACCAATTATATTGGCAATTGTTCGACTAACCGAAATCAATGAACAAAACCGGTGAGGAAGTAAATGCGAATTTGGACAGGAGGCGGGAGTGTGGGGAAGGCCGTTTACGGCTTGTAGATACCCCACACGGGTACCAGAACGCGCAGCTCAGTTGTTGGTGCAGTGTGAACTCAGGCCACGACACGCCGTCAACTGACCAGGATCCCCGGGCTGCGGCGGATGATGCCGTGCCCGTTCCATGAACTTCGCGCACGTCAAGGGCCATGCGCGCGGGCGAGACTATTGTGCATGTGCCAAACAGGGATCAAATAAATCGAAACGTTGATATACGCGTGTCCAATCGGATACGTTTAAAATTAGTCTAGTGGGGAATTAACCGTGGTGTCGAGGCATAGCAGAGCGCCTACGACTCTCATCGGGAGGTCAGCGAGTTATGTCCTATGTGATCACAGAGCCGGACGTGTTGGCCGCTGCGGCGGCGGATGCGGAGGGTATCGGCTCGTCACTGAGCGCGGCTCATGCAGCGGCCGCCGCGCAGACAAACGCGGTGATTGCCGCCGCCGGTGATGAGGTGTCGACGGCGATCGCGTCGGTGTTTTCTCGGTTCGGTGTGGAGTTCCAGGCGTTGAGTGCTCGGGCGGCGGAGTTTCACACCGAATTCGTGCAGGCCCTGAATGGGGCGGGGGGCGCGTATGCGAGCGCTGAGGCGACCAACGTCGCCGCGCAGGCCGTGCAGGCTGCGCAGGCCGTCCAGGCCGCGCCGCAGAACGCGCTGAACCAGCTCAATGCGGCCTCCCAGGTGACGTTCGGGTTCCAGTTGGTCGCTAACGGCGCCAATGGGACAGCGTCGAGCCCGAATGGCGGCAACGCCGGGATCTTGGTCGGCAATGGCGGCAACGGCTACAACTCCACCACCGCGGGCGTGGCCGGCGGTAACGGGGGGAATTCCGGGTTCTTCGGGAATGGTGGAAATGGTGGGTCCGGCGGGCCCGGCGCGAACGGCGGGAACGGCGGGAACTCCTCCCTCTTGCTCAACGGTGGTCTAGGCGGGCCCGGCGGGGCCGGCGTGGCTGGGGTGAACGGCGGTAACGGCGGGAACGGCGGAAACGGCGGGGCCGGCGGTTTCTTGATCGGTAACGGCGGGGCGGGCGGGGCCGGCGGGGCGGCCGCGAGCTCCTCCGGTAACGGCGGTAACGGCGGTAACGGCGGCGATGGCGGCTATTTCAACCTCGGCGGCATAGGCAACTCTGAGGGGACTCCCGGGAGCGGCGGAGTCGGCGGCGCCAGCACCGTTGGCACCGGCGGGATCGGCGGTAACGGCGGGGATGGCGTCTTCCTCTCCGCCCCCGGCGGCAACGGCGGCAACGGCGTCACCGGCGGTGCCGGAGGCACCGGTGGCGCGGTGTTCAACAACTATTTCGGAGGCCTCTTCGCCATCACCGGCGGTGAAGGTGGGACCGGCGGAACCGGCACCGCCGTCGGTGGTGCCGGCGGTAACGGCGGGAACGCGTTCTTGGGTGGCTACAACTTCCTGCACCCCTTCTACGTTGAGGCCTCAAACGGCGACAGCCTTGTCAACAATCTCTTCGCAGGCGTCCTCACGAACTATCTGAATGCAGGCTCAGTCACCGGCGGAGCCGGAGGTGCCGGCGGAATCGGGCCCATCCTCGGCTTAGGCGGTGCCGGAGGTCTGGCCATCAACGAGATGGGCGGCATCGCGATACCTGGCCTCCCGGGCGCGGCCAACGTGGCACCGCTGCAAGGTCTTGCGGCCGCATTCAATGCGCCACTGCATGCTGTCTCGGCTGCATTCAGTGCGCCGCTGCATGCCGTGTCGGCCGCATTCAGTGCGCCGCTGCATGCTGTGTCCGCTGCGGCCACCTCAGCGGATGCGATCATCGGAAATGGCATGACGGACGTCGGTATTGAGATCAACGAGGTAGGCGGCGTACTTCAACAGGGCAACTTCATCGAACTGACGGGCGGAATGATCGGTAACGGCGCCGACGGGACGGCGGCGCACCCTAATGGCTATAACGCTGGATGGTTGTGGGGCAACGGCGGAGCCGGGGTTGACGGGGGCATCGGGGGCAACGCCGGGTTTTTTGGTAACGGCGGTGCCGGTGCCGCAGGTGGGGCCGGCTTGGCCGGCGGGAACGGTGGGGACGCGATACTGATTGGTAACGGTGGGGCTGGCGGAGCCGGCGGGGCCAGTGGGCTCGTTGCCGGCGGTGCCGGCGGTAACGGCGGTAACGGCGGTTTCTTGATCGGTAACGGCGGCGCAGGAGGTGTAGGTGGCGCCGCTACTGGTCTTGTGGGGCTCGCTGGCGGTAACGGTGGGAATGGTGGCAGCAGCGGCATGTTCGGGACACCCGGCAACGGTGCCGCTGGTGGGGACAGCTCGCTTCTCACCGGCGGCCATGGTGGTAACGGGGGGAGCGGCGACGCGGTTGGCGGCACCGGCGGGCCCGGCGGCAACGGTAACGTCGGAGGGGCCGGCGGCAACGGCGGAAGTGTATTCGCCGACGGACTCGGGTCCATCACCGGCGGCAATGGCGGCCCCGGCGGAACCGGGACCGTGACCGGCGGGGTTGGCGGCAACGGTGGCGACGCGATTCAGGGAAGCTTCCCCTTCGGTCCAACGGCTAACGCTACCGGCGGCATCGGCGGGGTCGGCGGCAACGGCGCCGTCAGCGGCGTCGGTGGCAGCGGTGGCAATGCCTACGACTACACCGTCGGAGGGACAGCCACCGGCGGGATGGGCGGAGTCGGCGGCGCCTCGGCTAATGGGGGCGTCGGCGGCAACGCTTACGTTGTCGCTGGGGCGACAGCCATTGCCGGGGTGGGTGGGGCTGGCGGGGCTGGCGGGACCGCGGGTGCCAACGGCACCGACGAGACGGTGTAGCTAATCCGATCCTGGACATATCCGACAGAGACTCCGCTACGGCCAATGGCCTTCCGGTGACTTTCTGGCGCGAGTTGGCTAATAGATTCCAAAGTGCGAGCCCGAGTCGATTTATCAATGGCGCACTGAAGGTGCGGGCGGATGGGCGCGCGAATCTGGTTACGTGGCGGCCCGGAAGCGGGCAACCCAATCGTCAAGAACAAGACGACTTCGACCGATTATTTCGGTTTCATGGCATACACGTTGCCGTGGTCGGTGATCGAGAGCTACGTCACATTCAGATAAGGCGCTACCGGCCGGATCAAGCAGACGATCGTTAAAGTTTGCGGGGCACCCGGACGATGCGGGCGATGCGACTTTTCGCTGAACCAAGTTAAACAAATTACCCAACTCCCATCGGTCGAGCACCCAACGGTTGTTGATCTCGGGGATCCCGGCGCGTGTTCCGCGTCGACCGATCGGAGCCGCGCGCAGACGGCGTTGTCGTCCACCCCGCAGCCGCTGTCGAGGAGGTTGCCGTGGACCATATGGCTCCGGCTGTTCGGGTTCGGCCAGTCCAACCCCGGCAGTCCTATTCCTGCTCCTCAGGTTGTGGCTGAACGAATGAACGCAGATGACGGCGAGTCTGGTGATCCGGTGTGCCGGCCTCGCCGTCCCTGTGTCTGCCTCGCGAATAGTCGCCTTGCCACTCCACTGGCTCTCCCGCGGCGACCCTCGCTACCTGCTCGATTTGCTTTGCCGCGTCACGTGAGCGAAGAAATAACTCGTGCTTGCGCTGTAGATCCTCATCAGACTCGATGCGCCTGAGTTCGGGGGTGAACTCTTCGAGCTCGGCTCGGCGCTGCGGGACGATCATGCAGATCGGCTCATCGACCTCGAATCGCACCGGCATCAGTTTGCGGGTGAGTTTCCAGCTCATGCTGAAACTCGCGCTTGCCCAGTCGGTTTCGACTATGCCCTCCAACGGATACACGGCATCCTTCGGATAGTTTGCCGGTCCGCGGACCAACAGGTTGTAGCCCGCGGGAGTGCGGAACAGCATCGGCAGATGCCAGGTCAGGATGCCGTTGCCGAAATGGCTGAGGGGCAGGAACTGATCGGTGTCTCGCTTGTCGGGTGTGATCATCACGTCCGCGCCGTTTTCCTGGCCGGTCCACGTAGCGGTGAACGCGCACCGATTGCGCAACTCCCAGCCGCTTTGGTTAGCGATGAGCATCGGCAGACACCGATTAGGCCAACCTTTGCGCGTCTCTGACATCTCGGACATCCACGTCCGGTTAACCGGTGCCGGGGCAATCTGCGGCGCGTTGTCACGGGTGATGAACCCGATCAGTTGACGGGCCGGGTCTGTTGGACTTGTCACTCATCCGATCCTCGGTTAGGTGGGGACACCCCGCGCGACATACGTTGGTATGCCTCCCCCAAAAACATGGTGCACGTCATGCGTGGGTGGCTTCGGCCCGTTAGTAATCCAGCGAGCTGCGATGCTACCCCGGCGCAGCGAAAGCCTGATCATCGCGTTCTGGCCAGCTCCGCGTTGGCGTTGACCCGCCGGATGGCCGTGGCGATTTCGTCGGCGGCCTCCCGGCGCCGTTTAAAATCTCGGGTACTCAAACCCGTTTGCCAGCCCCCCAACCCGGCGCGTAGAACGTCTTGCTGTCCAGGGTCAGCGTGCTAGGCTGCCGGGCAGTCGACATCCTTTAACGATCCGTCCGGAGAGGCGGAGAAGGAGGTCAAGGTCTCGCATGGGTGCCGTGGGTGATGCCGCTTTTGGCGGTGAACCGCGAGAGTCTCGGGAATTGATGTCCGCGGCCGACGTCGGTCGCACCATTTCCCGCATTGCGCATCAGATCATCGAAAAGACCGCCTTGGATGATCAAAGTCAAAACCCGCCGCGGGTGGTGCTGCTGGGCATCCCGACCCGGGGCGTGATCCTGGCCGAGCGTCTGGCCGCCAATATCGGCGAGTACAGCGGCGTGGACGTCGCGCACGGTGCGCTGGATATCACCCTGTACCGCGACGATCTGATGAGCAAGCCGCCACGTCCGCTGGGGGCCACCTCGATCCCGGTCGGCGGCATCGACGATGCCCTGGTGATCCTGGTGGACGACGTGCTGTACTCGGGGCGCTCGGTGCGCTCGGCCCTGGACGCGCTGCGCGATGTGGGCCGACCGCGCGCCATACAACTGGCGGTGCTGGTCGACCGTGGCCACCGCGAACTGCCGGTGCGTGCCGACTATGTGGGCAAGAACGTACCGACCTCGCGTAGCGAGAGCGTGCATGTGCAGCTCAGCGAGCACGACGATCGCGACGGCGTGGTTATCTCCCGAGACGGTGCCGTATGAGCAGACACCTGCTGGCCGCCGGCGACTTGAGCCGCGACGACGCGATCGCCATCCTCGACGACGCCGACCGGTTTGCGCAGGCCCTAGTCGGCCGCGAGATCAAGAAGCTGCCCACACTGCGCGGCCGCACCGTGATCACGATGTTCTACGAAAACTCAACCCGCACCCGGGTGTCGTTCGAGGTGGCGGGCAAGTGGATGAGCGCCGATGTGATCAACGTCAGCGCGTCCGGATCGTCGGTGAGTAAAGGGGAATCCCTGCGCGACACCGCGCTCACGCTGCGCGCCGCAGGCGCGGACGCGCTGATCATCCGGCACCCGGCGTCCGGCGCCGCGCATCTGCTCGCCGACTGGACTTCATCTTTTAAAAACAGCGACGGCGGTGGGGCCGGCCCGGAAGGCCCGTCGGTGATCAACGCGGGCGACGGCACCCACGAGCACCCGACCCAGGCGCTGCTGGACGCGCTGACCATCCGACAGCGGCTCGGCGGCATCGAAGGCCGGCGCATCGTGATCGTCGGTGACATCCTGCACAGCCGGGTCGCCCGCTCCAACGTCATGCTGTTGGACACCTTGGGCGCAGAGGTGGTGCTGGTCGCGCCACCGACACTGTTGCCGGTCGGCGTTGAGGGCTGGCCAGTCACGGTGTCCAACGACTTCGATGCCGAGTTACCCGCCGCCGACGCGGTGCTGATGTTGCGCGTCCAGGCCGAGCGGATGAACGGCGGCTTCTTCCCGTCCGTGCGCGAGTACTCGTCTCTCTACGGGCTTTCCGGGCGCCGCCAGGCGATGCTGCCCGGCCACGCCGTGGTGCTGCACCCCGGACCGATGCTCCGCGGCATGGAGATCGCGTCTTCGGTGGCGGACTCATCGCAATCAGCCGTGCTGCAACAGGTTTCCAACGGCGTTCATGTGCGGATGGCAGTGCTGTTCCACGTGCTGGTTGGCACTGGCTCGGTCGGGAAAGAGGGTGCGGCATGAGCGTGCTGCTTCGCGGGGTCCGACTGTACGGCGAAGGAGAGCGCGTCGACGTGCTGGTCGACGACGGCCAGATCGCCGAGATCGGCGCGGATCTTGAGATCCCCGAATATGCGGACGTCATCGACGCCGGCGGTCATGTGCTGCTACCCGGGCTGGTCGACCTGCACACCCACCTGCGCGAGCCCGGCCGCGAGTATGCCGAAGATATCGAAACGGGTTCGGCAGCAGCGGCTTTGGGTGGGTATACGGCGGTTTTCGCGATGGCCAACACCACCCCGGTGGCCGACAGTCCGGTGGTCACCGACCACGTCTGGCATCGCGGGCAGCAGGTCGGTCTGGTGGACGTGCACCCGGTCGGTGCGGTCACAGTCGGGCTGGCCGGAACCGAACTCACCGAGATGGGCATGATGGCCGCCGGTGCCGCGCAGGTGCGGATGTTCTCCGACGACGGCGTCTGCGTGCACGACCCGCTGGTGATGCGCCGCGCCCTGGAATACGCGACCGGGCTAGGGGTGTTGATCGCCCAGCATGCCGAGGAGCCCAGGCTTACCGTCGGTGCTGTCGCACACGAAGGGCCTACGGCGGCCAGGCTCGGACTCGCGGGGTGGCCTAGGGCCGCCGAGGAATCGATCGTGGCCCGCGACGCTTTGCTGGCCCGCGATGCCGGCGCGCGAGTGCACATCTGCCATGCCTCCACCGCGGGTACCGTCGAGATTCTGAAATGGGCTAAGGGACAGGGAATTTCGATCACCGCCGAGGTTACCCCGCATCATCTGCTGCTTGACGACAGCAGGCTGGCCAGCTACGACGGGGTGAACCGGGTCAACCCGCCGCTGCGCGAAGGTGACGACGCGCTCGCGCTGCGTCAGGCGTTGGCCGACGGGGTGATCGACTGTGTGGCTACCGACCATGCCCCGCACGCCGAGCATGAGAAGTGCGTCGAGTTCGCCGCGGCGCGGCCCGGGATGCTGGGCCTGCAGACGGCGCTGTCGGTGGTGACCCAGACAATGGTCATGCCGGGCCTGCTGAGCTGGCGCGATGTCGCGCGGGTGATGAGTGAGAATCCGGCGCGGATCGTGGGGTTGCCCGATCACGGCCGGCCGCTGGAGGTGGGGGAGCCGGCCAACCTGACCGTGGTGGATCCCGATGCGACCTGGACGGTGGCCGGGCCGGATCTGGCCAGCCGGTCGGCTAACACGCCATACGAGTCAATGACGCTGCCCGCCACGGTGACAGCGACCCTGTTGCGGGGGAAGTTGACGGCTCGGGATGGAAAGAGTCCGGCATGAACTCGGGCACGCTGGTGGGGTCGTTGATCTTCGCGGCCGTGCTAGTCGTGGCGATCGCGGTGGCGATCCAGCTGATGATGCTCGGGTGGCGACGCCGGGCGCAGCGGCAGGCCGGACTGATCGGCAACCTCCCCGACGTGCCCGACCAGGTGGGCGGCGCGACCGCCGCCATCCGCGGCGTTTACGTCGGGTCCACGCTGGCGCCGGAGTGGAACGATCGGATCACGGCAGGTGATCTCGGCTACCGCAGCAAAGCGGCGCTCACCCGCTATCCGGAAGGAATAATGCTGGAACGCGTCCGCGCCAAGCCGATTTGGATTCCGCAGGAGTCGATTACTGCCGTTCGCACCGAGCGCGGCATCGCCGGTAAGGTCGCCGCCCGCAATGGGATACTGGCGATCCGATGGCGGTTGCCGTCGGGTGTCGAGATCGACACGGGATTTCGGGCAGGCGACCGCAGTGAATACGGGGATTGGCTGGGGCCGCGGCCGGAAGGCCAGTCGGAGCCACAACAGGAAGGTGCGGTGTGAGCCGCGCCGACGACGATAAACAGAGCGATGCGATCGGAAAGGCGAGGAGGAGCGGCGCCCGTGACTAAGGCCCTACTGGTACTCGAAGACGGCCGCGTCTTCACCGGAACGTCGTTCGGCGAAATTGGCCAGACGCTGGGCGAAGCCGTGTTCAGCACCGGCATGTCCGGCTACCAGGAGACGCTGACCGATCCCAGTTATCACCGGCAGATCGTGGTGGCGACCGCGCCCCAGATCGGCAACACCGGCTGGAACGATGAGGACGCGGAGAGTCGCGGCGACAAGATCTGGGTCGCCGGCTACGCGGTACGCGACCCCTCGCCACGTGCCTCCAACTGGCGCGCAACCGGCACGCTGGAGGACGAGCTGGTCCGTCAGCATGTCGTCGGGATCGCGGGCATCGACACCCGCGCGGTAGTGCGGCATCTGCGTAGCCGCGGCTCGATGAAGGCGGGGGTGTTCTCCGGTAGTGCGTTGCCCGTGCCCTTGGAGACCGAGGCACTGGTGGAACGGGTCCGCGGCCAGCAGTCGATGCTGGGCGCCGATCTCGCCGGCGAGGTCAGCACCGCCCGGCGTTTATATGGTGGAACCCGAAGGCCTGCACCGGTTTACCGTCGCCGCCCTGGACCTGGGGATCAAGACCAACACGCCGCGCAACTTCGCCCGGCGGGGAATCCGCAGCCATGTGCTGCCGGCGTCGGCGACCTTCGAACAGATCGCCGAAATCAAGCCGCACGGCGTGTTCCTGTCCAACGGCCCCGGCGACCCGGCTACCGCCGACCACGTCGTCGCGCTCACCCGGGAGGTGCTGAGCGCCGGAATCCCCTTGTTCGGAATCTGTTTCGGTAACCAGATCCTCGGGCGGGCACTGGGCCTGTCGACCTACAAGATGGTGTTCGGCCACCGGGGTATCAACGTCCCGGTCATCGACCACGCCACTGGCCGGGTCGCGGTGACCGCGCAGAACCATGGCTTCGCGCTGGAAGGGGAGGCGGGGCAGTCCTTCGACACACCGTTCGGCCTCGCGGTCGTCAGCCACACCTGCGCCAACGACGGGGTGGTCGAAGGCGTCAGACTCGGTGATGGGCGCGCGTTTTCGGTGCAGTACCACCCCGAGGCGGCGGCCGGGCCCGCACGATGCGGAGTACCTGTTCGACCAGTTCGTCGACCTGATGGCTGCCCCAAACAGCGGAAGGGGACGCTAGTGCCGCGTCGCACCGATTTGCGCCACGTGCTGGTGATCGGCTCGGGTCCCATCGTCATCGGGCAGGCCTGCGAGTTCGACTACTCCGGCACCCAGGCCTGCCGGGTGTTGCGCGCCGAGGGACTGCAGGTCAGCCTGGTCAACTCCAACCCGGCCACCATCATGACCGACCCCGAGTACGCCGACTTCACCTATGTCGAGCCCATTACCCCGGCCTTCGTCGAGAGGGTGATTGCCCAGCAGGCTGAGCGCGGCAACAAGATCGACGCGTTGCTGGCCACTCTGGGCGGCCAGACCGCGCTCAACACGGCCGTGGCGCTGTACGAGAACGGGGCGCTGGAGCGATACGGTGTCGAGCTCATCGGCGCCGATTTCGACGCGATCCAGCGCGGCGAGGACCGGCAGAGGTTCAAGGACATCGTCGCCAAGGTCGGCGGTGAATCCGCCCGCAGTCGAGTGTGTTTCACCATGGATGAGGTCCGCGAGACGGTCGGGGAACTGGGCTTGCCGGTCGTAGTCCGGCCCAGCTTCACCATGGGCGGGCTGGGTTCGGGTATGGCGAAGTCCGCCGACGAGGTCGACCGGATGGCCGGCGCCGGTCTGGCGGCCTCGCCCAGCGCCAACGTGCTGATCGAGGAATCGATCTACGGCTGGAAGGAATTCGAGCTCGAGCTGATGCGCGACGGCCACGACAACGTGGTCGTCGTCTGCTCGATCGAGAACGTTGACCCGATGGGCGTGCACACCGGCGACTCGGTCACCGTCGCGCCGGCCATGACGCTGACCGACCGGGAATACCAGCGGATGCGCGATCTGGGCATCGCGATCCTGCGCGAGGTCGGCGTCGACACCGGCGGCTGCAACATCCAGTTCGCGATCGATCCGGTCGACGGCCGGCTGATCGTCATCGAGATGAACCCGCGGGTCTCCCGGTCAAGCGCGTTGGCGTCCAAAGCCACCGGCTTCCCGATCGCCAAGATCGCCGCCAAGCTGGCCATCGGCTACACCCTCGACGAGATCGTCAATGACATCACCAAGGAGACCCCGGCCTGCTTCGAGCCCACGCTGGACTATGTCGTGGTCAAGGCGCCGCGGTTCGCGTTCGAGAAGTTCCCGGGCGCCGACCCGACCCTGACCACCACGATGAAATCCGTCGGTGAGGCGATGTCGTTGGGCCGCAACTTCGTCGAGGCGCTGGGCAAGGTGATGCGGTCACTGGAGACCAGCCGCGCGGGCTTCTGGACCAAGCCCGATCCCGAGGGTGACGTCGAGGATGTCGCTGACCCGGCTGCAGACCCCGACCGAAGGTCGGCTCTACGACATCGAACTCGCGCTGCGGCTGGGCGCCTCGGTGGAGCGGGTCGCCGAGGCCAGCGGCGTCGACCCATGGTTCGTCGCGCAGATCGGCGAGCTGGTCGACGTTGCGCGCAGAGTTGGTCGACGCCCCCGTGCTCGACGCCGACCTGCTGCGGCGCGGCAAGCACAACGGGCTGTCCGACCGCCAGATCGCGGCGCTGCGACCGGAATTGGCCGGAGAGGACGGCGTGCGCTCGTTGCGCAAGCGACTGGACATCCACCCGGTGTACAAGACGGTGGACACCTGCGCGGCCGAATTCGAGGCCAAGACGCCGTACCACTACAGCAGCTATGAACTCGACCCCGCCGCCGAGACCGAGGTGGCCCCGCAGACCGAGAAGCCCAAGGTGCTGATCCTGGGCTCCGGGCCCAACCGGATCGGCCAGGGCATCGAATTCGACTACAGCTGTGTGCATGCGGCAACGACGTTGTCGCAGGCTGGTTTTGAGACCGTGATGGTCAACTGCAATCCGGAGACGGTGTCCACCGACTACGACACCGCCGACCGGCTGTACTTCGAGCCGCTGACGTTCGAGGATGTCCTCGAGGTGTTTCGCGCCGAAGCGCAATCGGGCATCGGCGGCCCAGGGGTCGTCGGCGTTATCGTGCAGCTCGGCGGCCAGACCCCGCTTGGGCTGGCGCAACGGCTCGCCGACGCCGGAGTGCCCGATCGTCGGCACTCCGCCGGAGGCCATCGACCTGGCCGAGGACCGCGGCGCTTTCGGCGACTTGCTGCACGCGGCGGGCCTGCCGGCGCCCAAATACGGCATGGCAACGACTTTCGCGCAGGCTCGCAGGATCGCCGAAGACATCGGCTATCCGGTGCTGGTGCGGCCGTCGTATGTGCTGGGCGGTCGCGGCATGGAGATCGTCTACGACGACGAGACCCTGCAAGGGCTACATCTCCCGCGCCACCGAGCTCTCCCCAGAGCACCCGGTGCTCGTCGACCGCTTCCTCGAGGACGCGGTCGAGATCGACGTCGACGCGCTGTGCGACGGTGCCGAGGTCTACATCGGCGGCGTCATGGAGCACATCGAGGAGGCCGGTATCCACTCCGGCGACTCGGCGTGCGCGCTGCCGCCGGTCACGCTGGGCCGCAGCGACATCGAGAAGGTGCGCCGCGCCACGGAGGCCATCGCGCACGGGCATCGGCGTGGTGGGTCTGCTCAACGTGCAGTATGCGCTCAAAGACGACGTGCTCTACGTCCTGGAGGCCAACCCGCGCGCCAGCCGCACTGTGCCGTTCGTCTCCAAGGCGACCGCGATCCCGCTTGCCAAGGCGTGCGCCCGAATCATGCTGGGCACCAGCATTGCCCAGCTTCGCAAGGAAGGAATGCTGGCGGCCACCGGGGACGGCGCCCACGCATCCGAGAACGCCCCGATCGCGGTCAAGGAGGCCGTGTTGCCGTTCCACCGGTTCCGCCGCGCCGACGGATCGGCCATCGATTCGCTGCTCGGCCCGGAGATGAAATCGACCGGCGAGGTCATGGGTATCGACCGCGACTTCGGCACCGCTTTCGCCAAGAGCCAGACCGCGGCCTACGGTTCGTTGCCGGCCGAGGGCACCGTATTCGTCTCGGTCGCCAACCGCGACAAGCGATCACTGGTGTTTCCCGGTCAAGCGGCTGGCCGACCTGGGTTTCCGCGTTCTTGCCACCGAGGGCACCGCGGAGATGTTGCGCCGCAACGGAATTCCTTGCGACGAGGTGCGCAAGCATTTCGAGCCGCCGCAACCGGGCCGTCCTGCGATGTCGGCGGTCGATGCGATCAAAGCAGGTGGCGTCGACATGGTGATCAACACGCCCTACGGCAACTCCGGCCCACGCATCGACGGCTACGAAATCCGCTCGGCCGCGGTGTCGGCCAACATCCCCTGCGTCACGACGGTGCAGGGCGCGTCCGCCGCCGTACAGGGCATCGAGGCCGGGATCCGCGGCGATATCGGGGTGCGGTCGCTGCAGGAGCTGCACAGCGTCATCAGTCCGGCCGGCGTGGCCGACAAGGGTGCCAAATGACCGGGTTCGGCGCCCGGCTGGCCGAGGCGAAGGCGAGTCGCGGCCCGCTGTGTTTGGGCATCGACCCGCATCCTGAGCTGCTGCGGGCATGGGACCTGCCGGCCACTGCCGACGGCCTGGCCGCGTTCTGCGACACCTGCGTGGAGGCGTTCTCCGGTTTCGCCGTCGTCAAACCGCAGGTGGCGTTCTTCGAGGCCTACGGGTCCGCCGGATTCGCGGTGCTGGAACGCACCATCGCCGCGCTGCGGTCGGCCGGAGTGCTGGTGCTGGCCGACGCCAAGCGGGGCGACATCGGTACGACGATGGCCGCCTACGCCGCCGCCTGGGCGGGCGACTCACCGCTGGCCGCCGACGCGCGTGACGGCCTCGCCGTATCTGGGATTCGGCTCGCTGCGGCCCGCTGCTGGAGGCCGCCGCCGCACACGACCGCGGAGTGTTCGTGCTGGCGGCCACGTCCAACCCGGAGGGCGCGACGGTGCAGCGCGCCACCTTCGACGGCCGCACGGTGGCCCAGCTGATCGTCGACCAGGCGGCGGTGGTCAACCGGCGGCAGTCGGTCCGTCGATCCTGGGAGCCTGGATCCGTTGGCGTGGTCCTCGGTGCGACGGTCTTCCAGGCGCCCGATGTCAGCGCGCTCGGGCGGACCGGTGCTGGTGCCCGGGGTCGGAGTGCAGGGTGGCCGGCCTGAGGCGCTTGGCGGGCCTCGGTGGCGCGGCGCCGGGCCAGTTGCTGCCCGCGGTGGCGCGCGAGGTGCTACGGGCCGGACCGGGCGTGGCGGAACTGCGCGCGGCAGGCGAACGGATGCTTGACGCCGTCTGCCTACCTCGCTTGCCCTAGCGCGGCACCGGGCGACACGCGCCGACTCGTCGCAGACAACATGCGAGCGGATCCGCGGCACGTCGGACTCGCGGCTGATCCGACTCGAAGCGGATCCGCAGGGAGCCGGCGCGGCATGCCGCCAGTCGCGGCAACCGCCCGTGCGATGCCGAAAACCGCAGCTAGATAGGCATATCTGGAGCCACACGACCAGCATGTGACCACGATCGGGGAGCGGTATCCGGCGCCGTCAGCGGGCTCTGGCAGACCGCCGGCGGAGCCCAACGCCGCGGGCCCACGCTGGGGATTTATCGCCATAACCAGGGGGCCGGGTTAGATTTCGTCAGGAAGCGTGAGTACGGTCGTCTGCGCTGGCTGAAGTACCCGGCAGAGACAAAAAAAAGATCGATTGCCATCGATGATTGATCAGATACGGAGGAATCGTGGCCCTTCCCCAGTTGACCGACGAGCAGCGCGCGGCCGCGTTGGAGAAGGCGGCTGCCGCACGTCGAGCGCGGGCAGAGCTCAAGGACCGCCTCAAGCGTGGCGGCACCGACCTGACGCAGGTGCTCAAGGACGCCGAGAGCGATGAAGTCCTGGGCAAGATGAAGGTATCTGCGCTGCTCGAGGCGTTGCCGAAGGTTGGCAAGGTCAAGGCGCAGGAAATCATGACCGAGCTGGAGATCGCGCCGACCCGCCGTCTGCGTGGCCTCGGCGACCGGCAGCGCAAGGCGCTGCTGGAGAAGTTCGGCACCCTTAAGGCGACTATGCAGGCCAGCCTGGACCGCAGGACTCAGTGAGCTCCGGCGGGGGACCGGACGTCGAGCCGAGGCGCGTCGGCCATGGGACTGTGGTCGTGCTGTCCGGTCCCTCCGCGGTCGGTAAGTCCTCCGTGGTCCGCTGTCTGCGCGAGCGGATTCCGAACCTGCATTTCAGTGTCTCGGCCACGACGCGGGCGCCGCGGCCCGGCGAGGTCGACGGCGTCGACTACCACTTCGTCAGTCCGGACCGCTTCCAGCAACTGATCGACGAGGGCGACCTGCTGGAGTGGGCCGAGATCCACGGTGGCCTGCAGCGATCAGGCACGCTGGCCGAGCCGGTGCGGGCGGCCACCGCCGCCGGGCTTCCGGTGCTCATCGAGGTCGATCTGGCCGGGGCCAGGGCGGTCAAGAAGGCGATGCCCGAGGCTATCACGGTGTTCTTGGCGCCGCCCAGCTGGGCTGACCTGGAGGCCAGGCTGCCGGGCGGGGCACCGAAACACCCGAGGCGATCGACGCCGGCGCCTGGACACCGCAAGGATCGAACTCGCCGCCCAGGACGACTTCGACACAGTCGTCGTGAACAGACAATTGGAGTCCGCGTGCGCGGAATTGGTATCCTTGCTGGTGGGAACTGCGCCGGGCTCGGCATGACCGCCGCCAGACGTTCGAACGGGACTAAGCCACGTTCAGCCACTTACAACCGCTCTACCAGCCAGGAGATTGTCTTCAGTGAGTATTCCGCAGTCCGACGCGTCGCTGGCCGCCGTGCCCGCCTTGATCAGTTCGATCCCTCGTCAGGTGGACCACGCGCCTACGACACCCCGCTGGGCATCACCAACCCGCCCATCGACGAGTTGCTGGACCGCGTCTCGAGCAAGTACGCCCTGGTCATCTACGCGGCCAAGCGGGCTCGGCAGATCAACGACTACTACAACCAGCTCGGCGAGGGCATCCTCGAATACGTGGGCCCGCTGGTCGAGCCCGGGCTGCAGGAAAAGCCGCTGTCGATCGCGATGCGCGAGATCCACGCCGACCTGCTCGAGCACACCGAGGGCGAGTAACAGGCCGGGGCCGGGCGCGCTGATCGGACGACAAGCGTGATCGGATTGTCAAAGCGGATCGTCGTCGGCGTCTCCGGCGGGATCGCCGCCTACAAGGCCTGCACCGTCGTTCGTCAGCTCGCCGAGGCCGGGCACGACGTCCGTGTCATCCCCACCGAGTCCGCGCTGCGCTTTGTCGGAGGCGCCACCTTCGAGGCGCTCTCCGGTCAGCCGGTGCACACCGGCGTTTTCGCCGACGTTCCCGAGGTGCCGCACGTGCGCCTCGGGCAGGAGGCCGACCTGGTTGTGGTCGCGCCGGCGACGGCCGATCTGCTGGCCCGGGCGGTGCACGGCCGCGCCGACGATCTACTGACCGCGACGCTGCTCACCGCGCGATGTCCAGTGCTGTTCGCGCCGGCGATGCATACCGAGATGTGGTTGCACCCGGCCACCGTCGACAACGTGGCCACCCTGCGCCGCCGGGGCGCGGTCGTGCTGGAACCCGCGTCCGGGCGGCTCACCGGCGCCGACAGCGGCGCGGGCCGACTGCCCGAGGCCGAGGAGATCACCACCCTGGCTCAGCTGCTCCTGGAGCGTCACGACGCCCTGCCCTACGACCTGGCCGGCCGCAAAGTCCTGGTGACCGCCGGTGGCACCCGCGAACCGATCGATCCCGGTGCGCTTCATAGGCAACCGCAGCTCCGGCAAGCAGGGCTACGCGCGTCGCCCGGGTCGCCGCCCAGCGGGGCGCCGAGGTAACGCTGATCGCCGGCCACACCGGGGACTCATCGACCCGGCCGGTGTCGACGTGGTCCACGTCAGCTCGGCGCAGCAACTCGCGGACGCGGTCTCCAAGCATGCTGCAGGCCGCCGACGTGCTGGTGATGGCCGCCGCGGTGGCCGATTTCCGGCCCGCGCACGTCGCCACCGCCAAGATCAAAAAAGGTGCCGAAGGACGCCGGCGCGATCGAACTGATGCGTAACGACGACGTGCTGGCCGCGCCGTGCGTGCACGTGCCCACGGGGAGCTGCCCAACATGCGGGCCATCGTGGGATTTGCCGCCGAAACCGGCGACGCTAACGGTGATGTGCTGTTTCACGCGCGCGCCAAGCTGCAGCGCAAGGGTTGCGACCTGCTGGTCGTCAACGCGGTGGGCGAAGGCAAGGCGTTCGAGGTCGACAACAACGACGGCTGGCTGCTGGCGCCGACGGCACCGAGTCGGCCCTGCAGCACGGCTCGAAGACGCTGATGGCCAGCCGCATCGTGGATGCGATCGTCACGTTCCTGCACGGCGACGGCGGATAGGACCCGACAAAGTCGCAGCTGTAGCAGCCGGCGGCTGAGCCGGGAGAGCGACGAAGGCGTTTAAAATAATTTGCCAAACTAACATTTAGTCTGAGACGACCGGAAGGATGACAGAGTGAGCGAGAAGGGTCGGCTGTTTACCAGTGAGTCGGTGACCGAGGGACATCCCGACAAGATCTGTGACGCGATCAGCGACTCGGTCCTCGACGCGCTGCTTGCGGAGGACCCGCGCTCACGTGTCGCGGTCGAGACTTTGGTGACCACCGGGCAGGTGCACGTGGTGGGTGAGGTGACGACGAACGCCGAAAGCGGCCTTCGCCGACATCACCAACACGGTGCGCGAGCGCATCCTGGAAATCGGCTACGACTCCTCGGACAAGGGCTTCGACGGCGCATCGTGCGGGGTGAACATCGGTATCGGCGCGCAGTCGCCCGATATCGCCCAGGGTGTGGACACCGCCCACGAGGCACCGCGTCGAGGGCGCCGCCGACCCGCTGGACGCGCAGGGCGCCGGCGATCAGGGCCTGATGTTCGGCTACGCCATCAACGACACCCCGGAGCTGATGCCGCTGCCCATCGCGCTGGCCCACCGGCTGTCGCGGCGGCTGACCGAGGTTCGTAAGAACGGCGTGCTGCCATATCTGCGTCCGGACGGCAAGACCCAGGTCACCATCGCCTACGAGGACAACGTCCCGGTGCGGCTGGATACCGTGGTCGTCTCCACCCAGCACGCCGCCGATATCGACCTGGAGAAGACGCTGGATCCCGATATCCGCGAGAAGGTGCTCAACACTGTGCTCGAGGAGCTGGCCCACGACACGCTGGACGCGTCGTCGACTCGGGTGCTGGTGAACCCGACCGGCAAGTTCGTCCTGGGCGGCCCGATGGGCGACGCGGGACTGACCGGTCGCAAGATCATCGTCGACACCTACGGCGGCTGGGCCCGCCACGGCGGCGGCGCCTTCTCCGGCAAGGATCCGTCCAAGGTGGACCGATCAGCGGCGTACGCGATGCGCTGGGTGGCCAAGAACATCGTCGCCGCCGGGACTGGCGGAGCGGGTCGAGGTCCAGGTGGCCTACGCCATCGGCAAGGCCGCCCCGGTCGGCCTATTCGTCGAGACCTTCGGCACCGAGACGGTCGACCCGGTCAAGATCGAGAAGGTCATCCCCGAGGTTTTCGACCTGCGTCCGGGTGCGATCATCCGCGACTTGGACCTGCTGCGGCCGATCTACGCGCAGACCGCGGCCTACGGGCACTTCGGCCGCACCGACATCGACCTGCCCTGGGAGCGCACCGACAAGGTTGACGACCTCAAGCGCGCTATCTAATCTTCGCGCGCGCCTTCTTGCGTCTGCTGGCGCGGGAGGGTGACCTAGGAGTGCAGCGCCTTTTTCAACGCCGCTAGCCCGCGGTTGGCGGCCTCCGCGGCGGCGGGTATCACCAGGGCGAAGCTGACGTAGCCGTGCACCAGGGTCGGCTCGTTGCTCAACTCCACCGGCACGCCGGCGGAGTTGAGCAGTTCGGCGTATTTCGCTCCGTCGTCGCGCAGCGGGTCATGTCCTGCGGTACCGATGAAGGCTGGCGGCAGACCGGACAGATCGGCGGCATTCGCCGGGGACAGAGTGGCGGGCAGGGCCTTGGGGTCGCTGATGTCCATGCCCGGCACGTACCAGGCTACGAACGCGTCGATGACGTCGCGGTTCAGCATGGGTACGTCGGCGTTCTCGGTGAACGACGGCAGCGACAGGTCGGCTGTGATCGACGGATACCACAGCAATTGGAAGACCAGCGGGGGTCCGCCGTTATCGCGGGCCAGCTGCGCCATCACCGCTGCGATGTTGCCGCCCGCGGAATCACCGGCGACGGCGATCCGGTTCGGGTCACCGCCCAGCTCGGCGGCGTGCTCGCCGACCCAGCGCAATGCCGCCCAACTGTCTTCGATCCCTGCCGGATACGGATGCTCCGGGGCAAGCCGATAGTCGACCGACACTACGATGGCCTCCGCGCCGACGGCGTGCGCGCGAGCGACGGGATCGTGGGTGTCCAGGTCGCCGAGGCGACCAGCCGCCGCCGTGGTAGAAGACGACTACAGGCAACCCGTCATCCGCGGCGACACGCGGCCAGTAGATCCGGACCGGAATGTCGGTGCGCTCGCCATACCCGACGAGACGGTTCTCGATCCGCAGGTTCGGAAGCATTTCCGGGGGCACCTTGAGCTGGCGGATCCTGCCCGCGGGCGACTTCGACGCCGTCGGCCACATTGAACGTCATCGGGAATGCGTCGAGCAGCCCCTTAAGCGTCGGGTCGATGTCTGGTCGGGCACCTGAAGCGGCGTCTGTCTGGCTCCCTCGTGGGCTTGAATCTACGGGTGCAGTGCAGCCCGCAACGCCGCCAGCCCCCGATCCAGCGCCGGCCGTCGCGGCAGGCACCACACCCGCGTAGCCGATGTAGCCGTGCACCATCGTCTCGGCGTTATCCACCTCGACGGGCACACCGGCGGCCGCCAGCAACTCGCCGTAGCGGATGCCGTCGTCGCGCAGCGGGTCGTAACCGGCGACGCCGATGTAGGCGGGCGCCAGGCCGGCCAGGTTCTTCGCCCGCCCCGGCGCCATACCCGGCGGTGGGTCGGACATGTCGATTTCTCCTGCGTACCAACGGGAGAACGCGGCCACGGCCTTGACGTCAAGGATCGGCGCTGCGGCGTTTTCGGTGAACGACGGCAACGACGCGTCCCACAGCGTGGCGGGGTACCACAACAGCTGGAACGCGATCGGCGGGCCGCCGTCGTCACGGGCGCGCTGCGCCATCACCGCGGAGATGTTGCCGCCCGCGGAATCTCCGGCGACGGCCATCCGCGTGGTGTCGGCACCGATCTCGGCGCCGTGACTCGGCGACCCAGAGTGTTGCGGCCCAAGCATCTTCGATGGCGGCGGGGTAGGGGTGCTCGGGTGCCAACCGGTAATCGACGGACACCACGATCGCGTCGGCGCCCACGGCGTGCTGGCGGGAAGAGCCGTCGTAGGTGTCGAGGTCGCCGATGACGAACCCGCCGCCGTGAAAGTACAGCACGACAGGCTGTGCTGTGTCATCGTCGGGATCGGTTGGCGGCCAATAGATCCGTATAGCGACGGGGCCCGCCGGCCCCTCGATGGCCCGGTCCTCGACCCGCAGCTCGGGATGCAGCGGCCGGCGCGGCAGATCGCGGAACCGCTGCCGCGCTGCGTCGATCCCATCGTCCATTGATAGCCGGAAGGGAACCGCATCCAGTACCTTCAGCAGGATGTGGTCGATATCGGGTCTCTCGTCGGCTGTTCTGTCGAAGCTGGGCATGGAGGTACCGTACGCACCTCGCCTGGTGGCCGCGGGCTGGGTGGTGGCCGGCTGGGCGGGCCTGGCCTACGGTGTCTACTTGACCGTGATCGCGTTGCGCTCGCCGCCGGGAACCGAGCTGACCGGGCATTGGATTCTGCAGCCGGCGTTCAAGGCGTTGATGGCGCTGTTGCTGACCGCAGCCGCGGTGGCGCACCCCATCGTCCGCGAGCGGCGGTGGCTGATGCCGGCGCTGCTGCTGTCGGCCGTCGGCGACTTTCTGCTGGCGATCCCATGGTGGACGCAGTCATTCGTCTTCGGGCTAGGCGCATTCCTGTTGGCGCACCTGTGTTTCATCGGCGCGCTGCTCCCGCTGGTCGACATGCGGTTGACCGTCGCGACCGCGTCTCGCCGCCGTCGTTCTGATGTGCCTGGCGTCCACGGTGCTGCTGGCATCGTTCTGGCCGCACCTGGGCCGTGACAAGCTGACGATTCCGGTGACCACCTACATCGTTGTGCTGACCGCGATGGTGTGTGCGGCGCTGGTGGCGCGGCTGCCGACGATCTGGGCTGCGGTGGGGGCGGTGTGTTTCGCGGTGTCGGACACGATGATCGCCATCGGCCGGTTCATCCTGGACAACGACGCGTTGTCGGTGCCGATCTGGTGGTTGTACGCCGCCGCCCAGATCCTGATCACGGCTGGGTTCTTCTTCGGCCGGGAGGATGTCGGTGACGCGCCTGCTGACTCTCCCGCCGACTTCCCTGAAACCGCTGAGAGTTAGTTGTCGGTGGTCGCCGGTACGGTGTGACCCGGGCCCGGTTCCGAGCCGCCGGGCACGAGGTTGACGGTAAAGATGTTATTTTGCAACGTATCTCGTAGTCCGGGGGCGACGTGACCCGGACTGGTGCCATCTGCACGCCTGTCGAGGTGGAGCCGATCGCGCGGGTGCTGCCGATGCTGTCGGTGCCGCACCTGGATCGCGACTTCGACTACCTGGTGTCCGCCGAGCAGTCCGACGATGCCCAGCCCGGGGTGCGGGTGCGGGTGCGCTTCCACGGTCGGCTGGTCGACGGGTTTGTGCTGGAGCGGCGCAACGATACTGATCACACCGGCAAGCTGGGCTGGCTCGATCGCGTCGTGTCCGCCGAGCCGGTGCTCACCGCGGAGATTCGCCGTCTGGTCGACGCGGTG
This sequence comes from uncultured Actinomycetota bacterium, assembly GCA_963762625.1. Classification (GTDB taxonomy): domain Bacteria; phylum Actinomycetota; class Actinomycetes; order Mycobacteriales; family Mycobacteriaceae; genus Mycobacterium. The sequence continues at coordinate 3,788,491 of CAVXLB010000001.1, read as the reverse complement.
GCGGCGCGCTATGCGGGAACCCGGCCGGACGTGCTGCGGCTGGCGGTTCCGGCCCGGCACGCCAGGGTGGAGAAGGAGCCCGCGACCATCCCCCCTCTGCCGGTGGTCTCGCCCGTGGACCCATCGGACTGGGAGGTTTACGGGCGGGGGGGACAGTTCCTGTCCGCCCTATCCGAATCACGTGCGGCCCGGGCCGTCTGGCAGGCGCTGCCGGGCGAGCCGTGGGCGGACCGATTCGCCGAGGCCGCAGCGCAAACCGTGCGTACCGGAAGAGCGGTGCTTGCGATCGTGCCCGACCAGCGGGATCTGGACGCGTTGTGGGAAGCCGCGACTGCCCGGATCGATGAGCGCAGCGTGGTGGCACTGTCGGCTGGCTTGGGGCCGGCGGCACGCTACCGCCGATGGCTTGCGGCGCTGCGGGGCAGTGCGCGGCTCGTGATTGGCACTCGCAGTGCGGTTTTCGCGCCGCTGAGCGACCTCGGGCTGGTCATGGTCTGGGCCGACGCCGACGACAGCCTGGCCGAGCCGCGGGCACCGTATCCCCATGCCCGCGAGGTAGCGATGTTGCGGGCGCATCAGGCTCGGTGTGCGGCGCTGATCGGTGGCTACGCCCGGACCGCGGAAGCTCATGCGCTGGTGCGCAGCGGGTGGGCGCATGACGTGGTCGCCGCACGCTCGGTGGTCCGCGCGCGCACGCCGCGGGTGGTTGCCCTTGACGACAGCGGATACGCCGAGGAACGCGACCCGGCGGCCCGCACCGCGCGACTTCCGTCCATCGCGCTGCGCGCCGCCCGCTCGGCCCTGGACTCTGGCGCGCCGGTGCTGGTGCAGGTGCCACGGCGCGGATATATACCCTCGCTGGCCTGTGCGCGCTGCCGCACGATCGCCCGTTGCCGGCACTGCAACGGTCCGCTGTCGCTGCAGGAAAGCGCGGGCCCTGGGCCCGCAACATGCACCGCTTGCCGCTGGTGCAGCCGTGTCGATCCGATACTGCGGTGCGCGCGCTGCGGTTCGGATGCCGTGCGTGCCGTGGTCGTCGGTGCCCGGCGCACCGCCGAAGAACTCGGCCGCGCGTTCCCGGGGACGGCGGTGATCACGTCGGCGGGCGAGGCCATCGTGTCCGAGGTTGGGGCCAAACCGGCCCTGGTCGTCGCCACCCCGGGGGCCGAACCCCGCGCGTCGGGCGGGTATGGGGCGGCGCTGCTGTTGGATACCTGGGCGTTGCTGGGCAGGCAGGACCTGCGCGCGGCCGAGGACGCGCTGTGGCGCTGGATGACGGCGGCCGCGCTGGTGCGGGCGCGCGGTGACGGCGGCATGGTGACGGTGGTCGCCGACTCCTCCATTCCGACCGTGCAATCGCTGATCCGATGGGATCCGGTGGGTCACGCGGAAGCCGAACTGGCGGCCCGCACCGACGTCGGCCTGCCGCCAAGTGTGCATATGGCGGCCATCGACGGCTCCACCGAAGCGGTGCAGGCGCTGCTTGACGAGGCGCGGTTGCCCGACGGGGCGGACCTGCTCGGTCCGGTGGATCTGCCGTCAGGCGTGCGCCGCCCTCCGGGGACCCCCGCCGATGTGCCGGTGGCCAGGATGCTGGTGCGGGTCCGGCGCGAGCAGGGCCTGGTGCTGGCGGCGGCGCTACGTCGCGGTGTGGCTGTGCTCAGCGCCCGGCAAAGCCATCAGCCGGTGCGCCTGCAGATCGACCCTCTGCACATCGGCTGAGTGCTACGCGCCCGGCCGGCCCATCATTGCCACCCGTGCCGCCGCCGATGGTGGACCCACCCGGTCTAACCCTGTGCCGGCCGTTGGCAGCGACACCGGTCAATTCACCTCCCAGAGCATGCCCGCTGGCTATAGTGCATATGAGAAATAATCGCGCCTTGCGATATTTGAAGTCCGATATACTTTCCGTTCGGGAGATTTAAGGGGGGCACGATGCCAGCGGAAAACGCTACGACAGCCGACGAGTCGCTGGACGTGATCACTGATGCGTTGTTGACGGCGTCCCGATTGCTGGTGGCGATATCGGCTCGCTCCATATCGCGGGTCGACGAAACCATTACTCTCGCGCAGTTTCGAACTCTGGTGATCCTGTCCGATCAGGGACCGATCAATCTGGCCACCCTGGCTGGTCTGCTGAGTGTCCAACCGTCGGCGACCGGCCGGATGGTCGACCGTCTCGTCGCTGCCGAACTGATCGACCGTCTGCCGCACCCGACCTCTCGGCGCGAACTGCTCGCCGTGCTGACTAAACGAGGGCGAGACGTCGTCCGGCGAGTCACCGAGCATCGACGTGCCGAAATCGCCCGGATTGTGCAGGACATGCCGGTGGAGGAGCGCCACGAACTGGTACAGGCACTGAAAGCGTTCACCGCCGCCGGCGCAGAGGCTGACGTAACACTCGATATCGATTTGTAGGCGGCTCATCGTTTTTCAGCGGTGAGCACCAGGTACCTAGACTGGGCCGGTGCGCCTTGTCTTCGCCGGCACCCCCGAACCCGCGCTGCCCGCGCTGCGTCACCTCGTGGACTCACCCCGTCACGACGTGGTCGCAGTGCTCACCCGCCCCGACGCCGCCTCCGGACGCCGGGGCAAGCCGGAACCGTCGCCAGTGGCCCGCGAGGCACTCGAGCGCGGCATTCCGGTGTTGCGGCCCCCGCGCCCGAACTCGGCGGAGTTCGTGGCCGAACTCTCGGAGTTGGCACCCGAATGTTGCGCGGTGGTGGCCTACGGCGCGCTTTTGCGCGACGCGCTGCTCGCCGTTCCCCCGCGCGGCTGGATCAACTTGCACTTTTCGCTGCTGCCCGCCTGGCGCGGCGCCGCCCCGGTGCAGGCCGCCATCGCGGCGGGAGACGCGATCACCGGAGCGACGACGTTCCAGATCGAGCCGAGCCTGGACTCCGGACCGGTGTACGGGGTCGTCACCGAGACGATTCGGCCGACCGATACCGCGGGCGATTTGCTGGGGCGACTTGCGGTTTCGGGTGCTGCGTTGTTGTCAACCACGCTGGACGGCGTCGCCGACGGCACCCTCACACCGCGACCGCAGCCGGCCGACGGGGTCAGCATGGCTCCGAAGATCGGCGTCCAGCAGGCCCGCGTGCGCTGGGATGCTGCCGGCGCAGGTCGTGGAGCGGCGAATCCGCGCCGTCACACCCAACCCGGGCGCGTGGACACTGATCGGTGACTTGCGGGTCAAACTGGGACCCGTGCACCTCGACGCAGTCACCCCAGAACCCTTGCCACCCGGGGGTATTCACGTCGATCGCGGCAGCGTCTGGATCGGCACCGGATCGGAGCCGGTGCGGCTGGGTCAGATTCAGCCGCCCGGAAAGAAACTCATGAACGCCGTCGACTGGGCGCGCGGCGCCAGGCTCGATCCCACCGCCCGAGCATCATGAACCAGGGCAGGCCGGAGAACCGGGGGCCGAAGAAACGGGGCGCACGCCGCCACCCGCTGGACCCCGCGCGAGCAGCCGCGTTCGAGGTGCTTCGGGCCGTCAGCGAGCGTGACGCGTACGCGAACTTGGCGCTGCCGGCACTGCTGCGGCAACGCGGTATCAGCGGCCGCGACGCGGCGTTCGCCACCGAGCTGACCTACGGCGCCTGCCGTAGCAAGGGCCTGCTCGACGCGGTCATCGGTTCGGCCGCCGGACGGCCGCCTGACGCGATCAACCCCGTGCTGCTCGACCTACTGCGGCTCGGCACCTATCAATTGTTGCGTACCCGGGTCGACGCATACGCCGCTGTCTCGACCACAGTCGAACAAGCCGGGCTCGAATTCGACTCGGCACGAGCTGGGTTCGTCAACGGTGTGTTGCGCACCATCGCCGGGCGCGACGAGAAGTCCTGGGTCGACGAGCTGGCGCCCGATCCGACCGCCGATCCGATCGGGCACGCCGCGTTCGTGCACGCCCACCCGCGCTGGATCGCCCAGGCATTCGCCGACGCGCTGGGTGCGTCGGCCGGCGAACTCGACGCGTTGTTGGCAAGCGACGACGAACGACCGCAGGTGCACCTGGCGGCCCGTCCGGGAGTGCTGACCGCCGGCGAGTTGGCCGACAGCGGTCGGCGGGACCGTCGGCCGCTATTCGCCCTATGCGGTGTACCTGCCCGGCGGCGACCCCGGACAGCTGGCGCCCGTGCGCGACGGTCAAGCCCTGGTACAGGACGAGGGCAGTCAGTTGGTGGCCCGTGCGCTGACGCTGGCCCCCTTGGGCGGCGATGCCGACGACGTCGGCGATAGGGGCCGATGGCTGGACCTGTGCGCCGGACCCGGCGGCAAAACCGCGCTGCTGGCCGGACTGGGCTTGGCGTCCGGGGCTCGGGTCACGGCGGTCGAGCCGTCGCGAGCCTCGCGCGGACCTGGTGGTGGAGAACACGCGCGGGCTCCCGGTGGACGTGCTGCGCGTCGACGGGCGCTCCACCGGTCTCGACCCGGGTTTCGACCGAGTGCTCGTCGACGTGCCCTGCACCGGGCTGGGGGCTTTGCGCCGTCGGCCGGAGGCCCGCTGGCGGCGTGCCCGGCCGACGTGCCGGCGCTGGCCAAGCTGCAACGCGAACTCCTGGCCGCCGGCGATCGCGCTCACCAGACCGGGCGGCGTGGTGCTCTACGCCACCTGCTCGCCGCATCTGGCCGAAACCGTCGGGGTGGTCGGCGATGCGCTGCGCCGCCATCCGGTCGCTGCGCTGGACGCCCGGCCGTTGTTCGAGCCGATCCATGCGGGCCTGGGTGACGGGCCTTACGCGCAGCTCTGGCCGCACCGGCACGGCACCGACGCGATGTTCGCTGCCGCGCTGCGCCGCCTGTAGTGAGGTTTGCGGCAGCGCTCAGTAGTCTGTCGCTCATGCCTCGCCGCACGGGACCTGTGATGGAACCCCTTATCGCGCCGTCGATCCTGGCCGCCGATTTCGCCCGGCTTGCCGAAGCGGCGGCGGCCGTTAACGGAGCCGACTGGTTGCACGTCGACGTCATGGACGGCCACTTCGTGCCGAATCTGACCATCGGCCTGCCAGTGGTGGAAAGCCTGCTGGCCGCTACCCGCATTCCGATGGATTGCCATTTGATGATCGACAACCCGGACCGGTGGGCGCCTCCGTACGCCGAGGCGGGCGCCTACAACGTCACCTTCCACGCCGAGGCGACCGAAAATCCGATCGGGGTGGCCCGCGACATTCGGGCCGCCGGCGCCAAAGCCGGGATCAGCGTGAAGCCGGGGACCCCGCTCGACCCCTATCTGGAAATCCTGCCGCACTTTGACACTCTGCTCATCATGTCGGTGGAGCCAGGCTTCGGCGGCCAGAGTTTCATCCCCGAAGTTCTGCGCAAAGTCCGTACAGTGCGAAAGATGGTCGATGCGGGGGAGTTGACGATTCTGGTCGAGATCGACGGCGGCATCAACGCGGACACGATCGAGCAGGCCGCTGAAGCCGGTGTCGACTGCTTTGTCGCCGGTTCGGCGGTTTACGGCGCCGACGACCCGGAGGCAGCGGTAGAGGCACTACGGCGACAGGCCGGTGCCGCGGCAACGCATCTGCGCGCATGAACGAGCCTCAGGCGGTCGACAGCCTGGACGCGGCGATGCGCTTGGCGATCGAACAGGCCTATCAGGTCAAGGGCACCACCTATCCGAATCCACCGGTCGGGGCCGTCATCGTGGACCCCGATGGCCGGGTGGTCGGCGTCGGCGCGACCGAGCCGGCCGGTGGCGACCACGCCGAGGTGGTGGCGCTGCGCCGGGCCGGCCGTTTGGCGGCAGGCGCCATCGCGGTGGTCACGCTGGAGCCGTGCAACCACTATGGCAAGACTCCGCCGTGCGTGAACGCCCTGCTGGAAGCCAGAGTGGGGACGGTGATCTATGCCGTCGCCGACCCGAATGCGATCGCCGGCGGGGGATCGGCCCGGCTTTCGGGAGCGGGGGTGAACGTGCGTTCCGGTGTGCTGGCCGATCAAGTCGCCGCCGGACCGCTGCGCGAGTGGCTGCACAAGGAGCGGACCGGGCTGCCGCATGTGACCTGGAAGTATGCCGCGAGTGTCGATGGCCGCAGCGCCGCCGCTGACGGCTCCAGCCAGTGGATCTCCAGTCCGGCCGCACGCATGGACGTGCACCGCCGCCGCGGCAGCGCCGACGCGATCTTGGTCGGCACCGGCACCGTGTTGGCCGACGACCCCGCGCTGACCGCCCGGCTGCCCGACGGCTCGCTGGCCGGGGCCCAACCGCTGCGCGTCGTGGTAGGTATGCGCGACATACCTCCAGAGGCAAAGGTTCTCAACGATGATTCGCGCACCATGGTGATTCGTACCCATGATCCCATGGAGGTACTCAAGGCGTTGTCGGACCGCACCGACGTGCTACTGGAAGGTGGCCCCACCCTGGCCGGTGCGTTCCTGCGGGCCGGGGCGATCAACCGCATCCTGGCCTACGTCGCGCCGATCCTGCTGGGCGGCCCCATCACCGCAGTCGGCGACGTGGGAGTGCCCACCCTTGCGCGGGCGTTGCGCTGGCAGTTCGACGGCATCGAGCGGGCCGGCCCCGATCTGGTGCTCAGCCTGGTGGCCGGTTAGCGCACGGCTCAGTGCGCTTGCGTCGGAGCGACGGCTCGCTCCTCGGGGACTTCTGTTTCGTCCGCGTGGTCCTTGCGGCCGCCGATCAGCAGACCCAGTAGTGCACCTACGACGCAGACGATCCAGGTTCCGGTGAATATCTCGCCATACATCGCCGCGAAGGACGGCAGGACGTTATGCGCTTGTTCGAGCGCTCGATCCGTCTTGGCCAGATCGCTCGGCAGTGACGCGTTCTTCTCGTTGAGGATCTGGTAGAAGCGGTACAAGCCCCCAGGCGCCCAGCCCGGCCACACCGATCAGCATGCCGGTCATCCGGGACACCACCACCGCCGCCGACGCGATGCCATGTTCGGCTGAGGGGACGACGCGTAGGGCGGCCGACGTCAGCGGGCCGATCACCAGCCCGAGTCCCAGGCCTGCGAGCAAGAGATCGGTTTGCATCGCGGGCAGGGTGAACAACCCGAAGATGTGGTGGCCATAGTGCGGCAAGTCCACCGGCCAGTGCGAGATCAGCACGTAGCCGCCCGCCGCGATGAGCAGTCCGATGAAGGCGACTGCGCGGTCGCCGACCCTGGTGGCGATAACGCCTCCCAGTAGCGCCCCAACGGGCAGTGCCATCAGAAAGAACATCAGCATCCCGGCGGCCTCGTTCTGGCTCTTGCCGAGCACACCCTGGCCGAACAACTCCACATTGACCAGCGTCACCATCAACGCCGCGCCAGCGGCGAATGAGGCACCCAGCGCGGCGAGGAACGGCCGGAACTGTACCCCCGCCGGGTCGATCAGCCGGGTCCGCGCAAAGCGCTCCCAGAGCAGGAACGCCACCGCGGCGGCGGCCGCCCCGATCACCAGGGGCAATCCGTAGCTGGGCAGCACCTGTTGGCCGTTCGGATTGGGGTTGTACAACCCGATGACCGCGAGACCGAGGGTGATGGCCAGCAGCACACCGCCGACCAGGTCGATTTTCTCCGGCGCCTCACTGCGATCGTGCGACGGCAAGCTGATTTGGATCAACGCCATGGCAACCAAGGTCAGCGGGATATTTATCCAGAACACGTCTCGCCAGTCGCGGAACAGCCAGACGATGAAAATCCCGTAGAGCGGACCCAGCACGCTGCCCAGTTCCTGCGCGGCACCGATACCGCCGAGCACCCCGGCGCGGTTGCGCTGCGACCACAAATCGGCGCCCAGCGCCAAGGTGACGGGCAGTAACGCGCCGCTGGCGATGCCCTGAATCGTGCGGCCGGCGATCAGCACCTGAAGGCTCTGCACGTGGAAGTTCACCACCGGATAGCCGAGAATCATCAGATCCTGGATGGGGTGCCCGAGGATTTCCAGGGTGGAGTTGGCCAGGTTGAAGTTGCCGATCTGCACCGATAGCGCGGTGATCACCGAGCCGATGATGAAGGCGAACAGGCTGACCTGGAGTAGTCGCTTGCGGCCGAACCGGTCGGAAGCTCTGCCCAGCAAGGGCATGGCCGCGATGTAGCCCAGCAGGTACATCGTGACGATCGGGGTGATTCGCTGCAGTTGGTTAATCGGGATGCCGACGTCGTGCATGATGTCGCGCAGGAGTGTGACCACGACATACGCATCGAGGGCACCCAACAGCACCGCCAGGCTGCCCGCGCCGATCGCGACTCGACGTCCTGCCAACTTCATCGTCAGCTCGCCGCCGGCTTGCTGACCTGAACTGGCTTACCCCAGTTCGACAAGGTCATCTGGATGGTATTGCCCTGGCTGTATTGCAGGCTTACCTGCGCCAGCAGGTGGTCGCCGCTCTCCACAATCCACACGGTGGCCGGCACCGGCGCCTTCGCATTGAAGTTAGACGCAATCTTATTTACGGCGTCCGCGGAGACGTTTCCGCTGATGCGGACTGTGGTTTGGCCACTGATCTGGTCGCGGCCCTCGGCCTTGGCGTCGGTGAAGTTCGCCAGCACGTCCGCCACGCCGGTGTCCGGCTTCAGAATCGCCGACGGGTCGTAGATCTGGGCGGCCGGGCCGACATCGGACATCGTTTTGTCACCCGGGTTGAGGGCGTTGGTGTACAGGTCGCCGTCCACCACGATGAAATCGGCACTGATGTCCTGCCCGAGGAAAGTGAGCTGTGCGTTTCCCTGCGCGGCGGTGCTCGGGTCGGTGGTGAGATCGCCGGTGAGCGTCTTGACGGGCAGCTGAGGAATTTTGCCGGTGACCGTCAGCACCAGATGCGCGCTCGTGACCTTCTTGGTGGAATCGGCGGACTGCTTTACCAACGTGGCGGCATCCGGTAATGGCCCGCCGCTCGTCGAGGATTTGAACGAGCACCCAGCGATCAGGGCGGCGGCGAAGGTGAAAGAAGCGAGCACGGCCAGTAGACGATGGCGGGTCTGCATACCCTGCATCGTAGAGGGTTCCGGTGTCCGCACTTGGGAACGCGGGCCCTGCCCGGAACGCGCAATCCGCTGTTTTCCCTGGCAGACCGGCCGCCGCGAGGTGCCCTACGCATGCCGGCTCTGGCCAATTAGCCTGGTGCAATGTTCACCGGAATTGTCGAGGAACTCGGAGAGGTGACCGGCCGGGACGCGCTTGACGACGCCGCGCGCCTGGTGATTCGCGGCCCCGTCGTCACCTCAGATGCCGGCCACGGCGATTCGATCGCTGTCAACGGCGTCTGCCTGACCGTCGTGGAGCTGCTGGCCGACGGCCAATTCACCGCCGACGTGATGGCCGAGACGCTAAACCGGTCCAACCTGGGCGAACTGCGAGCCGGCAGTCGGGTGAACCTGGAACGCGCGGCGGCGCTCAACAGCCGGCTCGGCGGCCACATCGTGCAGGGCCATGTGGACGGCACCGGCGAGGTGGTGGCCCGCGCACCCTCCGAGCACTGGGAAGTGGTGCGCATCGAGGTGCCCGCGGCGGTGGCGCGCTATGTAGTTGAGAAGGGGTCGATCACCGTCGACGGGATCTCCCTGACTGTCTCCGGCCTGGGCGCCGAGCCGCGCGACTGGTTCGAGGTCTCGCTGATCCCGACGACCCGGGAGCTGACCACCCTGGGCAGCGCTCCGGTAGGAACGCAGGTGAACCTCGAGGTAGATGTGATCGCGAAGTATGTTGAACGGCTGCTCTCTCGGTGAAAACGGGCGCACCTGGTTTCGTCGGAGGCCAGTGTCGACGAATTGACCACCATGCGTGCCGGACTTTCGAGCCAACGGAGGATTGGCGTACGCGGCGGAATCCGCGCCCTCGCACCACACTGTCGCGCCCCAACGTGCCTTGAGCGCCGCGTCGAGGACTGCTAGGCGCGTCTTTCCGGCGCCCGGGCGGCCCAGAGATTTGCAGTTCCAGTAGACGCAGTGACCCTACGTCGCCGGGAGCTTCGGTTTGGGCGGCGGATAAACCGACCGCGCAATCGTCGCTGAAATCCACCCGATCAGCCACCCGGCGCCGACCAAAAGGAAGGTGTGCAGGCGATCGGGGTACATCACTGCAACGAGAGTCAGAATCAGGCCCCACACGACTGCACAACCGATGCTGTAACCCGCATAAGTGTTGCGCAACCACATGATACAAGGCTAGGCCCGGTACTCTGCTGGCTGAAGGATCGCTCTTGTTGGTCAGTCGATCTTCTGCCAGGGCTGGCAGCTACGCGTCGAGAACGCCGTGTCGCTGGACGGGATGATCACTACCTGAGGACTACTGCTGATGCTGTTCGTGATGATGTGGTCTGGACCGAGGCTGTCCAGCCTCGCCCAATAGCAATCGGATTCTCCGCGAGGGTTAGGACCGGCCGTGCGATAGGTGCCGGGCACGATGTCGGTGCCGACTCGATACGTTCCATCGGTTTCCATGGTCGTTTTGGGGACGGATGGCCCGGGTGGTGGGGTCGCCGTGACTGTTTTAGTGATCTCCACTGTGGACGTCACCGTCACTGCTGTCGGGGTTGACCCGCCGCAACCTGCGAGAACAATCGCCGCTCCGGCGATAGCAGTTTTCGTTCGCTGCATTGAAGGAGGGTAAGCACCCAAGTACCGTCCTGACGCCGTTTTCGCGGTAAGGGGAACTGCGGCAGGCAAATCTGCGAGTTCGTCGTCCACGCTGTGACGTGGACATTGGCCGACTTGGTCGCGCGGTCGCTTGCTCGTGGGGCTTGATAGTTGCCCTCTCCATGTTGTTTTCGAGCAGGTAGATGGGTCATACGTATTTCGAACTACAGCGCGACGGGTTGACCTCGTTGTTACCGGTCAGGTGCAGCGTTCGTTCGTCGGTAGTCGCCGAACTATGTGGAACGGCTGCTGCACAGCTCGCCCATCGGCGATGTAACTAGCCAGAGGCGCTCAAACTTAAGCCACCATGACGTCGTGCGGACGTGTGTCGGGGCGCGGTGTGTGAAAAGCCGCGGCAATAACTGCGGCGGCGTCGTGGTTCATACTGAATGCAACACCTGGGCTTGTTGCGGCAGCTCTCCGAACGCGAGGTAGCAGAAATGACGAGGTTGGACTCCGTCGAAAGGGCGGTTGCCGACATTGCGGCAGGCAAGGCCGTGGTCGTCATCGATGATGAGGAACGCGAGAACGAGGGCGACCTGATCTTCGCCGCCGAGAAGGCGACGCCCGAGATGGTGGCGTTCATGGTCCGCTACACGTCGGGTTACCTGTGCGTACCGCTGGACGGTGCGGTCTGCGACCGGCTGGGCCTGCTGCCGATGTACGCGGTGAACCAGGACAAACACGGGACTGCCTACACCGTCACCGTGGATGCAAGACGCGGTGTAGGAACCGGCATTTCGGCCTCGGACCGGGCCACCACCATGCGCTTGCTGGCCGATCCGACCAGCATCGCCGAAGAATTCACCCGCCCCGGTCACGTGGTTCCGCTGCGTGCCAAGGATGGCGGCGTGTTGCGACGCCCCGGCCATACCGAGGCTGCGGTCGATCTGGCCCGGATGGCGGGGCTGCAACCCGCGGGAGCGATCTGTGAGATCGTCAGCCAGAAGGACGAGGGCGCGATGGCCCAGACCGATGAATTGCGGGTGTTCGCCGACGAGCACGGGCTCGCGCTGATCACCATCGCCGACATCATCGAGTGGCGCCGCAAGCACGAGAAACACATCGAGCGGATCGCCGAAGCTCGGATCCCCACCCGGCACGGAGAGTTTCGCGCCATCGGCTACGCCAGCATCTACGAGGACGTCGAACATGTGGCGCTGGTGCGCGGCGACATCGCCGGGCCGAACGGCGACGGTGACGACGTCCTGGTTCGCGTGCACTCCGAGTGCTTGACGGGTGACGTTTTCGGCTCCCGGCGCTGCGACTGCGGGCCGCAGTTGGATGCGGCGATGGCCATGGTCGCACGCGAGAGGCGCGGCATCGTGCTGTACATGCGCGGCCACGAGGGGCGTGGCATCGGACTGATGCACAAATTGCAGGCCTACCAGTTGCAGGATGCCGGCGAGGACACTGTGGACGCCAACCTCAAGCTCGGATTGCCGGCGGATGCAAGGGATTACGGCATTGGCGCGCAGATTCTCTCCGACCTCGGAGTACGGTCGATGCGGCTGCTGACCAACAACCCGGCCAAGCGGGTCGGGCTAGACGGGTACGGTTTGCACATCATCGAGCGGGTACCGCTTCCGGTGCGGGCCAACGCCGAGAACATCCGCTACCTGATGACCAAGCGTGACAAGATGGGCCACGATTTGGCTGGCCTGGACGACTTCCACGAATCCGTCCATCTGCCAGGCGAATTCGGCGGTGCTTTGTGACCGGTGGTGCTTTATGAGCGGTAGCGCCGGCGTGCCGGAGGTGCCGGCGCGTGACGCTTCTGGTCTGCGGCTCGCCATCGTCGCAAGCACCTGGCACAGCCAGATCTGTGATTCGCTGCTGGCCAGCGCCTGCAAACTAGCCGCCGAATGGGGCATCGACAATCCAACGGTGGTGCGCGTGCTCGGCGCGATCGAGATCCCGGTGGTGGCGCAGGAGCTTGCCCGCAACCACGATGCCGTCGTCGCCTTGGGCGTGGTGATCCGTGGTCAGACACCGCATTTCGACTATGTTTGCGATGCGGTGACGCAGGGCCTGACCCGGGTCTCGCTGGATACCTCGACGCCAGTGGCCAACGGAGTGCTGACCACTAACACCGACGAGCAGGCGCTCGATCGCGCCGGTCTTCCGACTTCGGCCGAGGACAAGGGCGCCCAGGCGACCGGGGCGGCCCTGAATACCGCACTGACCCTGCGTGACCTGCGAACTCGGTCGTGACGGCGCAGCCAGATCCCGAGATCGAACTGCGTTCCCACCGGGCGCGGTTGTTCGCCTACGTCGCAGCGTTTGTGATCGCTGCGACGCTCATCGTGGTGGGCTTGCTGCTCAAGATCAAGTCCACCGGGGTGTTCTTCCAGACCGCCGACCAGGTGGCGATGGCGATTCTGGGTCTGGTCCTTGCCGGCCTTGTGCTGTTGTTCACCCGCCCGCGGCTCCTGGTGGGTCAGACCGGCCTATCGGTGCGGAATCTGTTGGGCGACAAGCATATCCCGTGGGAAGACGTTGTCGGTGTGTCATTTCCCGCCGGTAGCCGCTGGGCGCGTATCGATTTACCCGACGACGAGTACGTCCCGGTGTTAGCCATTCAGGCCGTTGATAAGGACCGCGCAGTGGATGCCATGGACACTGTGCGCAGCGCGCTGATGTCGCACCGGCCAGACCTGCGCGCACGCTGAGCGACGGTATTCACCCGGACCAGTAACAAGGCGGTAGACCAGTTGGCCAATGCGCGGTGGGGATGGGGGTGGATCGGTAGCATGTCCCACCGAGACCGACGGTGACCAGCGAGCAGTAGGCTCAGCTGGCAAACGTGTTGGAGGGTGCGGATGTCCCACGTCGTCGTCGCGGATGTCTGCGAAGGGCTGCACAACTGTGTGCTGTCCGCCGGCCTCGCCTGTGCTCCGCCTGAGGCGGTATAGCAATGGCCTTCATGCCGTATGCCGGGCTCAGCGACCTCGGGCGTAAACGCTCCCGCAACGACGACCGGTGGGGGGCACACCCGGCGTTGGGGCTCTACGTGGTCGCCGACGGGGTGGGCAGCACCAGCCACGGCGATCTGGCTGCCGGCCTGGTCGTCGAGATGCTGCCGAGTTACGTGGCGCACCACCTGACCGGCGCTGACTTGCGTGATGGGCAGGCGGCCCAACGGTTGGACCGCGCGGTGGTTCAGATGTGCAACGACTTGTACGCCCGTAGTCGAACCGACCCCCAACTCGAGAGTGCCGACACTACCCTCGTCGCTGCCGTGATCAGCGGCTCAAGTGCGCTGATCGTGCACCTCGGTGACAGTCGGGCGTATCTCTACCGAGACCGCCAGATGCGGCGGCTGACCAGCGATCACACCATCGTGCAGGCGGTGGTGGACGCCGGTGAACTCAGCCCCGAGGCGGCCGCTCATCACCCGAACCGCTCGGTGGTAACCCGCCATGTGCTGATGACGCCGCCGGCGAAACCGGATGTCCGTGCTCTGGACCTATACTCAGGTGACCGGATCCTCTTGTGTAGCGATGGTTTACACGGCGTCGTCGATGACACGACGTTGGCCGGCATCCTCACCGACTACCCGGACCCGGCCGCCGCGTGCCGAGCGTTGACCGACGCTGCCAATCGGGCCGGGGGACCCGACAACATCACGGCGGTGGTGGTCAACGCCGACCAATTGCTGCCCGTACCCCTGCCTTCGCACGGACCGACCGTGCCCGATATCGCGATTGCGCCCCCGCCCACGGTGCGGCAGCAACCCCTTGACCCGGGCCTCGCAATAACCCAAGAACGTCCACCCGATTGGCGGCCCGCCCCACCCACCCCGCCTGCCCCGCCTGGCCCACCAGGACCGCCGCCGCAACGCCCTCGACTACGCCGTGGACCGATGTTGCTGTTGCTCGCCACCGTCGTCGTGTTGTTGGCCGCCGCCGCCATTACGGGCTACCTGTTGTGGCCGCGGCAGCCCGTAGCCCAAATCCCAGCCGCGCAAACCACAACGCCTTCCGCGCAAGCCGGAAATCCCACAACGGCTCCGGGGCAAACCGCCCTGCCCGGCTTCAACCATCCCCAAGGTGTGGCCGTAGATCATGACGGCAACATCTACGTCGTCGTCGGCGAAGGTGACAACGCACGGGTGTTGAAGCTGGCGGCAGGGTCGGTCGAGCCGAGCACGCTGCCTTTCGCCGCTCTCAACAATCCCTACGGCGTCGCCGTGGACAGGGCCGGCAACGTCTACGTCACCGACAACTATGAAGGCGGTCGGGTGCTGGAACTACCGATTGGGTTCAGCACACCGATCGAGCTGCCCTTCGATAGGACGTCCGGCTTTGGACTATCCCACCTCGCGGGTCTGGCGGTGGACACCGCCGGCCATGTCTACGTCGCCGACACATCGAACGATCGGGTGATGGAGCTGGCGGTGAACTCCGGCGGCCAGGTTGCGCTAACCTTCACCGACCTCGATCACCCCTCTGATGTAGCGGTGGACAGCGTGGGGGCTGTGTACGTTGCCGACACTGGCAGCAACCGGGTGTTGATGCTCGCGCCTGGATCGAGTACCCAGGTTGTGCTGCCTTTCGCCGGGCTGGATCGGCCCAGCGGTGTGGCGGCTGATGCCGCCGGCAACGTCTACGTCACTGACGTTCGCAACCGCCGGGTGGTGAAACTGTCAGCCGGCAACCAGACCGTGCTGCCCTTTACCGACCTCGGCAACCCAACAGGCGTGGCGGTGGACGCCGGCAAGGTCTACGTCACCGACTACGAGAACAATCATCTGGTGGAACTGCCTGCGGGGTAACGCAGCAACGCGCAAAAAGGCTCGCTGAGATGGCCGCAAACGTCTGCGCGCCTCGCCGACCGCCTGATTCACCGGCCGCAGAATCCGGCGCTCGTGGTTGTGCTCGTGCTGGCCATCCGATCCCGACGAACCACCGCCCTTCCGCCGACTACTAGCCTGGATGCGTGCCAGATCCCGCCACATACCGCCCCGCGCCCGGGTCCATCCCGGTCGAGCCGGGTGTGTACCGGTTCCGGGATTCGCACGGGCGTGTCATCTACGTGGGCAAGGCCAAGAGCCTGCGCAGCAGGCTGACGTCATACTTCGCCGACATCGCGAGTCTGCACCCACGAACCCGGCAGATGGTGACCACTGCCGCCGAAGTCGAGTGGACAGTGGTCAACACCGAAGTCGAGGCGCTGCAGCTGGAGTACAACTGGATCAAGGAATTCGATCCGCGCTTCAATGTCCGCTACCGCGACGACAAGTCGTACCCGGTGCTGGCAGTCACCCTCAACGAGGAATTTCCGCGGCTGATGGTTTACCGCGGTCCGCGGCGCAAGGGTGTGCGCTATTTCGGGCCGTACTCGCACGCGTGGGCAATCCGGGAAACGCTGGATCTGCTCACCCGGGTATTTCCTGCACGGACGTGTTCGGCCGGAGTGTTCAAGCGGCACAAGCAGATCGACCGTCCATGCCTGCTGGGATACATCGACAAATGCTCCGCACCATGTGTTGGCAGGGTCAGTGCCGAGCAGCATCGCCAGATCGTGCAGAACTTTTGCGACTTTCTGTCCGGCAAGACCGACCGCTTTGCCCGCGACCTGGAACAGCAGATGAACGCCGCGGCTGAGCTACTCGATTTCGAACGGGCCGCACGACTTCGCGACGACCTGTCAGCAGTCAAACGGGCGATGGAGAAGCAGGCCGTCGTATTCGGCGACGGCACCGACGCTGACGTGGTCGCCTTCGCCGACGACGATCTCGAAGCGGCGGTGCAGGTGTTCCACGTTCGCGGTGGTCGTGTTCGTGGCCAGCGCGGCTGGATTGTCGAAAAGTCCGCAGATCCAGGCGATTCCGGTGAGGAGCGGTTGGTCGAGCAGTTCCTGACACAGTTCTACGGCGAGCAGGCGGAGCTGGGTGGCGCCGCCGACGAATCCGCGAACCCGGTTCCCCGCGAGGTGCTGGTGCCTTGTCTACCCTCCAACGCCGACCAGCTTGCCAGCTGGCTGTCCGATCTGCGCGGGTCACGAGTCGTGCTGCGGGTGCCGCGCCGGGGCGACAAGCGTGCGCTGGCCGAAACCGTAGAGCGCAACGCTAAAGGAGCTCTGCAGCAGCACAAGCTGAAGCGCGCCGGTGACTTCAACGCCAGATCAGCTGCGCTGCAGAATATTCAGGATGCCCTCGGCCTGGCAGCTGCACCACTGCGGATCGAATGCGTCGACGTCAGCCATGTGCAGGGCACCGATGTGGTCGGCTCGTTGGTGGTGTTCGAGGACGGCCTGCCGCGCAAGTCGGACTACCGGCACTTCGGCATCCGGGAGGCCGCCGGTCAGGGGCGCTCCGACGACGTCGCCTCGATCGCCGAAGTGACGCGGCGGCGGTTCCTGCGGCATCTGAGCGACCAGAACGATCCGAATGTGCTTTCCCCGGAAGGAAAATCACGCCGTTTTGCCTACCCGCCCAACCTGTATGTCGTCGACGGTGGTGCGCCACAGGTTAACGCGGCCAGCGCCGTGCTCGACGAGCTCGGCATCAACGACGTCGCGGTGATCGGCTTGGCCAAGCGGCTGGAAGAGGTGTGGGTGCCGTCGGAGCCGGACCCCATTATCATGCCGCGCAATAGCGAGGGGCTGTATTTGCTGCAACGGGTGCGCGACGAGGCGCACCGATTCGCCATCACCTACCATCGCAGCAAGCGATCCAAGCGAATGACGGCCTCGGCGCTGGACTCGGTGCCAGGATTGGGCGAACAGCGCCGCAAGGCGCTGGTCACTCACTTCGGATCGATAGCCCGCCTCAAGGAGGCCACCGTCGACCAGATCACCGCCATTCCGGGTATCGGCGTCACCACGGCCACGGCGGTCCTCGAGGCGCTGCGGCCCCAAGAGCAGCCCGGAGCTTCGGAATGACTGGCGACAGCCCCGCGGGCAACGCGGGAGCCGGTATCGACGTCGTCCTGGTGACGGGATTGTCCGGGGCCGGGCGCGGGACTGCGGCCAAAGTACTCGAGGATCTCGGCTGGTATGTGGCCGACAATCTGCCACCCCAACTGATCACCCGGATGGTGGATTTCGGGCTTGCGGCCGGATCGCGGATCACCCAGCTGGCTGTGGTGATGGATGTGCGGTCGCGCGGGTTCACCGGCGATCTCGACGAGGTTCGCAACGAATTGGCCACCCGAAACATCACGCCGCGCGTGGTGTTCATGGAAGCGTCCGACGACATGTTGGTGCGCCGCTACGAACAGAATCGTCGCAGCCACCCGCTGCAGGGCGAGCAGACCTTGGCCGAGGGCATTGCCGCCGAGCGCAAGATGCTGGCTTCGGTTCGCGCCACCGCCGACCTGATCATCGACACGTCGACACAGTCGGTGCGCGGGTTGAGGGAAATCATCGAGCGTGCGTTCGGGGGCGATGCGGGCGTCTCCACCAGCGTCACCGTCGAATCCTTCGGCTTCAAGTACGGCCTGCCGATGGACGCCGACATGGTTATGGACGTGCGATTCCTGCCCAACCCGCACTGGGTCGACGAGTTGCGTGCGCTGACCGGCCAAGATCCGGCCGTGCGTGATTATGTGCTGCGTCAACCCGGCGCGGCGGAGTTCCTCGACACTTACCATCGATTGCTATCACTGGTTGTCGATGGTTATCGCCGGGAAGGCAAGCGTTACATGACGGTCGCGATCGGCTGCACAGGCGGAAAGCATCGCAGCGTCGCGATCGCGGAGGCATTGATGAGCCTGCTGAGCAGCAACGCCCAACTGTCGGTGCGGGTGCTACACCGGGATCTGGGTCGCGAATGAGCTCACCAACAAGCGACGGCATCGTCGCAATGGGCGGTGGGCACGGCCTGTACGCGACGCTGTCCGCGGCCCGCCGGCTGACTCCCTACGTCACCGCCATAGTGACCGTCGCCGATGACGGTGGCTCGTCGGGCCGGCTGCGCAGCGAACTGGACGTGGTGCCACCGGGCGATCTGCGGATGGCGTTGGCGGCGTTAGCATCTGACAGCCCCTACGGGCAACTGTGGGCGACCATCCTGCAGCACCGATTCGGCGGCAACGGCGCTCTGGCCGGGCATCCGATCGGTAACCTGATACTCGCCGGCCTCAACGAGATGTTGGCTGATCCGGTTACCGCCCTCGACGAGCTTGGACGCATACTCGGTGTCAAAGGCAGGGTGCTGCCGATGTGCCCGATTGCGCTGCAGATCGAAGCCGATGTCTCCGGCCTGGAAACCGACCCCCGGATGTTCCGGCTGATCCGTGGCCAGGTGGCGGTTGCGACCACGCCGGGAAAGGTGCGGCGGGTGCGGCTGCACCCCTCGAACCCGCCGGCCACCCGGCAGGCTGTCGACGCCATCATGGCCGCCGACCTGGTGGTGCTCGGCCCCGGGTCGTGGTTCACCAGCGTGATCCCGCACGTACTGGTGCCAGGCCTTGCCGCAGCACTGCGGGCCACCACGGCCCGTCGTGCCCTGGTGCTCAACCTGGTCGCGGAACCAGGGGAGACGGCCGGTTTCTCCGCGGAGCGTCATCTGCACGTCCTGGCCCAGCACGCGCCCGGCTTCACCGTCCACGACATCATCATCGACGCCGAACGAGTGCCGGCTGAGCGGGAACGGGAGCAACTGCGCCGCGCCGCAAGATTGCTACAAGCGGAGGTCCACTTCGCCGATGTGGCCAGACCTGGTACACCTTTACATGACCCGGGCAAGCTCGCGGCGGCTCTGGACGGTGTCCGAGCGGGCCACAGTGGCCCGGGGGCGCCTCCGGTGACGGCAACCACGGAGATTCGGGTCGATGGTGAGAGTCCACCGAACGGCGTAAACGGACCGGCTGGTAGCCGACCAAGGGGTGACGACGCGTGGCGATGACGACCGAAGTCAAAGACGAGCTGAGCCGCCTGGTAGTGAAATCTGTCAGCGCTCGTCGTGCCGAAGTCACGTCTTTGCTGCGGTTCGCCGGCGGGTTGCACATCGTGGCCGGCCGGGTGGTCGTTGAGGCCGAGGTCGACTTGGGCAACATCGCGCGGCGGCTGCGCAAGGACATTTTTGATTTGTACGGTTACAACGCGGTTGTGCATGTGTTGTCGGCCAGCGGGATTCGCAAGAGCACTCGGTACGTGCTGCGCGTCGCCAACGACGGTGAGGCACTGGCACGTCAGACCGGACTTCTCGACATGCGGGGGCGTCCAGTTCGCGGTCTGCCGGCCCAGGTCGTCGGCGGCAGCGTTGGTGACGCCGAAGCCGCGTGGCGGGGAGCTTTTTTGGCGCACGGGTCACTGACCGAACCGGGACGTTCGTCGGCATTGGAGGTCAGCTGCCCCGGCCCGGAGGCGGCGCTGGCCCTGGTGGGCGCGGCGCGGCGGCTCGGGGTCAGTGCGAAGGCCCGCGAGGTGCGTGGTGCCGACCGCGTCGTGGTGCGCGACGGCGACGCGATCGGCGCACTGTTGACCCGGATGGGTGCCCAGGACACCCGGCTGGTCTGGGAGGAGCGCCGGATGCGTCGCGAGGTGCGGGCGACGGCCAACCGGCTGGCGAATTTCGACGACGCCAATCTGCGCCGCTCGGCACGGGCCGCGGTCGCGGCGGCCGCGCGGGTGGAGCGGGCGCTGGAGATCCTCGGCGATACCGTGCCCGATCATCTTGCCTCGGCGGGCAAGCTGCGCGTCGAGCACCGGCAGGCTTCCCTCGAGGAGCTGGGTCGGCTTGCCGAACCCCCGATGACCAAAGATGCTGTGGCGGGGCGTATCCGGCGGTTGTTGTCGATGGCTGATCGCAAGGCGAAGGTCGAAGGCATCCCCGATACCGAGTCGGCGGTGACGCCGGACTTGCTTGAGGATGCCTAGCCCGGCGACGATGCGCGCCGCGGAGTGGCGGGAGGAGGAGCTGGGCAGTTCAACCTAGCCCGGCGACGATGCGCGCCGCGGAGTGGCGGGAGGAGGAGCTGGGTAGTTCACCCAGCCGCTCTAGCCACGGCGGCGAGGCGAAGGCTACCGTCATCGCATGAAGCGGCTTTCGAGTGTCGACGCGGCGTTCTGGTCTGCAGAAACCGCCGGCTGGCACATGCAGGTGGGTGCGCTGGCGATCTGCGATCCCAGCGATGCGCCCGAGTACAGCTTCCAACGAGTCCGCGAACTGATTATCGAGCGCCTGCCCGAATTGCCGCAGTTGCGGTGGCGCGTCACCGGTGCCCCGCTCGGGCTCGACCGGCCCTGGTTTGTCGAGGACGAGGAGCTCGACATCGACTTCCATATCCGCCACATCGGCGTTCCGGGTCCGGGCGGGCGCCACGAGCTCGACGAACTCGTGGGCCGGTTGATGTCCTACAAGCTGGACCGGTCCCGACCGCTGTGGGAACTGTGGGTAATCGAGGGGCTCAAGGGCGGTCGCGTCGCGACGCTGACCAAGATGCACCATGCCATCGTCGACGGGGTCTCCGGTGCCGGTCTGGGCGAGATCCTTTTGGACGTCACGCCGGAACCGCGGCCGCCGCAGCAGGAGACGGTCGGATCGCTGGTCGGGTTCCAGCTCCCCGGGCGGGAACGGCGCGCGATCGGCGCTCTCATCAACGTCGGAATCATGACGCCGTTTCGCGTCGCCAGACTCGTCGAGCAGACCATACGTCAACAGCTCGCCGCTCTGCGTGTGCCCAGCAAGCCGCCTGGGTACTTCGACGCGCCCAGGACCCGCTTCAACGCGCCGGTGTCGCCGCACCGGCGGGTCACCGCCTGCCGTGTCGAACTGGTCCGCGCCAAGGCCGTCAAGGACGCCTACGGCGTCAAGCTCAATGACGTCGTGCTCGCACTGGTTGCCAGCGCGGCCCGCGAGTATTTGCAGAAGCGCGACGAGTTGCCGGCCAAGCCGCTGATCGCGCAGATCCCTGTCTCAACCCGTACCGGCGATACCCAGAGTGACGTCGGAAACCAGATCAGCTCGATGACGGCATCCCTTGCCACCGACGTGGAAGACCCCGTCGAGCGGTTGGAAGCAATCCACGAGAGCACCCAAAGCGCGAAGGAAATGGCCAAGGCGTTGTCGGCGCACCAGATCATGGGGCTTACCGAGACCACGCCACCTGGGCTGCTGCAATTGGCCGCCCGTGCCTATACGGCCAGCGGGCTGTCGCATAACTTCGCCCCGATCAATCTGGTCGTGTCCAATGTCCCCGGTCCGCCCGTCCCGCTGTACATGGCAGGCGCCAAAGTGGATTCGCTGGTGCCGCTCGGGCCGCCGATCATGGACGTCGGCCTCAACATCACCTGCTTTTCCTACGAAAACTATCTGGACTTCGGCTTCGTGACCACACCCGAAATGGCCAGTGACATCGACGAGATGGCCGATGCCATCGAGCCGGCGCTGACCGAACTCGAGGTCGCCGCGGATCTACGGTGAGCGACTAGGAGTTGAGATAGGTCGTGGCGTACACCCACGACAAGAACCGGGCCACCGCCTTGGTGGATTGATGCGCCCGCGGAGAACTGAAGATGTCGAAAGCATGTTGGGCGTGCGGCAATTCGGCGTAGGCGACGGGGGACTTCGACACCGCCCGCAGCTCCTCGATGAACTCCTGGGCTTCGCCCACCGGTATCAGGGAATCGTCGCTGCCGTGCAAGACGAAGAACGGGGGCGCATCGGCGCGCAGCTGCCGGATCGGCGAAGCATCCACGTAGACGTCGCGGTGGGTGGCGAATTTCAGTTTCACCACCAGCTTTTCGAGCAGCGACACGAATTCGGGACGGCCCTCGCCCTCGGTGGAAAACCAGTCATAGCGTCCGTATATCGGGACCGCGGCCGCCACCGACGTGTCGGCGTCTTCGAAGCCCGGCTGAAATTTGGGGTCGTTGGGGGTCAGTGCCGCCAGCGCGCACAGATGGCCGCCGGCCGACCCGCCGGTGATCGCGACGAAGTCGGGATCACCGCCGTAGGCCGCGATGTTCTCCTTGACCCACGCCAGCGCCTGCTTGACGTCGACGATGTGGTCAGGCCACGTGTGCCGCGGGGAAACCCGGTAACCCACCGACACGCACACCCAGCCACGCGCGGCCATTTCGCTCATCAAGGGATAGGCCTGGGGCCGGCGCATACCGATCACCCACGCGCCGCCGGGCACCTGCACCAGCACCGGCGCCTTGCCGTCGCGTGGCAGGTCGCGGCGGCGCCAGATGTCGGCCAGGTTGGCTCTGCCGTGCGGGCCGTAGGAGACGATGTTCGTCTTCTCGACGTATCGCCTTCGGGCCACGGTGTTGCGCAGCGGGAGGTTACGTCGTCCGCGGCGGGTGGGCTGCGTCGTCGGCAGGGCGGTCAGCGCGGCGGCGTAGTCAGGTCCCAGTTGTTCGCGCAGCCCCGCTTCCAGCACCGGTCCCGGGGTGGTGACACCGCGGTAGCGGATCACCCCCAGCATCGCCCAGGACGCCGCCGTCAAGGCCAGCGCCGCCTTTCCCCGTCGCCCGGCGAAGTCGCCGCGCCGACCGCGGCGCAGCGCGTCCAGCAGCGAAGCCGAGAAGTACAGGCCGGGAACCTCCGAAGCCGGCCAGCCGAACCAGAACACCAGCACCGTGCTGTACCCCTTGCGGGCGAGCGGCCGGAATCCGTTGGCAGCATTGAGGAACTCAACAGCCGCGCGCGCGAGCGGCCTCGGGCGTAACGCTTTTCGGCGCATCAGCCGCTGACCCGCGATTGCAGTTCGCCACGCAGCACCTTGCCGGTACTGCCGCGCGGAAGCTCGTCCAGGACGACGATTTCACGGGGCACCTTGTAATTGGCCAAGCTGTCCCGAACGTGTTGCTTGAGCGTCTCGGGAGAGGCCTTCTCATTGGGATGAGCGCTGGGACCCAGCACCACGAATGCCGCCAGGCGCTGGCCGTATTGCTCGTCGTCCACGCCGATCACCGCGGCCTCCGCCACCTCGGGATGTGCCACCAGCGTCTTCTCCACTTCGATCGGGTATACGTTCTCACCGCCGGAGACAATCATCTCGTCGTCGCGGCCGACCACGAACAGACGTCCGGCCTCATCGAGGTAGCCGACGTCGCCCGACGACATGAACCCGGCGTGGAAATCCTTCGTAGTGCCCGAGGTGTAGCCGTCGAACTGGGTGTCGTTGCGGACGTAGATGCCGCCGACCTCGCCGGTGGGCAGCTCATTGAATTCTGCGTCCAGGATGCGGATTTCGGTTCCGTCGGCGGGCCGGCCCGCCGTGTCGGGGGCCGCCCGCAAGTCTTGCGGTGTCGCGGTGGCGATCATGCCGGCCTCGGTGGCGTTGTAGTTGTTGTAGATCACGTCGCCGAATTGGTCCATGAAAGCGATGACGACGTCGGGTCGCATTCGTGATCCCGACGCGGCAGCGAAGCGCAATGACCGGCCGCTGTAGCGGTTCCGGACTTCGGCGGGCAGATCCATGATGCGGTCGAACATCACCGGCACCACCGCCAGGCCCGTCGCCCGGTGGCGATCGATGAGGTCCAGCGTCGCCTCGGCGTCGAATTTGCGTCGGGTGACCACCGTGCAGGCCATTGACGCGGCGAACACCAATTGCGAAAAGCCCCACGCATGGAACATCGGCGCCACGATCACTATCGGCTCCTCGGCCCGCCACGGCGTGCGGTCCAGGATCGCTTTGAGGGTGCCAACGCCAGCGCCGCCACCAGACTGGTTGGCGCCCTTGGGTGCTCCGGTGGTGCCGGAGGTCAGCAGGATCATCCTGCCCTTCCGGCCGCTGCGTTCCGGCCGCTGTCCCGCGCGGTCGGCAATGAGTTTCTCGACGGTCTGCTCGTGTTGTCCGCTGGTCCACGCAACGACGCGGGTGGCATCCGCTTTGTCCGCCAGTGCGCGGTCCACCATCTCGGTGAACTCCTCGTCGTAGATGACGGTGTCGACGCCTTCGCGGTTGACCACGTCGGCCAGCGCCGGACCGGCGAACGACGTGTTGAGCAACACGATGTCGGAGCCGATCCGGTTACCGGCCACCAAGGCCTCGACGAAACCGCGATGATTGCGGCACATGATCCCGATGACGCGTGGTGTTCCGGCCGGGCTGCCGGGGGCAGCCAAATCTTGCAGCGCCGCGGCCAATGCGTTAATCCGTTCGTCGAGCTGTCGCCAGGTCAGCGTGCCCAGTTCGTCGATCAGGCCAGGGCGGTCCGGGCAGCGCTGCGCTGCGCTGGCGAAACCCGAAGTGATGCCCATGCCTTCGCGACGCATGGCGGCGGCGATCTTCAGGTAGCGGTCGGGCCGCATCGGCGCGATCAGTCTGGCGCGGCGCATGGTGTCGATCAGCGCGAGGGTCTGGCCGAGACGAGATGCCATGTCTCAGCCCAGAATCGGGAATCGACGGTTGGCGGCCAGCTCGCTGAGAGCCTCCTGCATCACCGACCGCACGTGCTTGTCGACTTCGTCGATGTCAGGGTCCTCGCCGAATTGCGCGGTGATGTCTATCGGTTCCAGCACGTCCATCACGATTTTGGTGGGCAGCGGCAGGTTCGGCGGGATCGCCGCGCTGAACCCGAACGGAAAGCCGAACGACACTGGCAGGATGGCGCTGCGCAGCAAGCGCTTGATGCCCAGCCGCTCGGCCAGCCAGGTGCCACGGGTCAGGTAGAGCTGGGTCTCCTGGCCTCCGATGGACACCGCGGGCACGATGGGTACGCCGGCTTCGATCGCCGTGCGCACGTACCCCTTGCGGCCGTTGAAGTCGATGACGTTCTCCGAAAGCGTGGGCCGATATGCGTCGTAGTCGCCGCCCGGAAAGACGACCACCACGCCGCCGGAGCGGAGCGCTACGGCCGCGTTCTTCGGGTTGGCCCGGATGTAGCCGGTCCGTCTAAAGAATGACCCGGTCGCGCCCATGAAGAGGATGTCGTGGCTCAGCGTGTAGACCGGCCGGTCGTAGCCGAACTTTTCGTAGAAGTCGACGCTGAAGATGGGGACGTCCATCGGGAACATGCCACCGGAGTGGTTGGCGACCACCAACGCCCCGCCGGGTGGGAACGAGTCCAGGCCGCGCACCTCGGACCGGAAATAGGTCTTCAAGATCGGCCGCAACACACCCATTAGACGCTGGGTCAGGCCGGGATCCCATTTGCTGATCCCGGGGTCGTCAGCGTCGGTGTCGCTCGCTTGGTTCACGTGAGGCCCCCTTGTGGCTCCGTCGCGGCGTCATCGCCGCGTCGAGTCTCTCGATGGTAGCGACCCTCCTCCCGGAGGATTCGGTGCGGACCACGCGTTCATGCCCTGCGCATAAAAGCGGGTTTCAGCTTCATCGCGACGGCATATCTTGCCAAGCTGATCCACCGAGCTATGGCTGGCTCCGCCGAACACCCAACACGCAGCCGAGAGAGACGAAATGGACTTCGCGGGTTTGTCTGAAGAGCTTCGTGGGTTACACACCGTCGCACGGCACGGGTCTAGCGTTGCTTCTGATCGGCGGCCCGGCGGAGCCCATGGCGGCGCGATCCGTCCCGAGACTGTGAACGGGCGCTTTGCCCTTCGGACACCCGACGAGGTTCCGAGCAAGGCAGGACTTGCGGTCCGTTAGGGGCCGATGCGTATGCGGGAGGGCAGTATCCCGGCTGGTGATGTGTGACCCGGCCTCCGCCGAGTTCGGCGGAGTGGCCGGTTGGCGTTACTCGGCATTGTGGAAATGCCATCTCCGGGATCGGCGGCTCCGGGGCGCGGGTGGACGCGGCGGTTCGCGGCGCCACGCCACAGTCGCGATACAGTAAATCGCCAACTGGTTTCACCTTCGACAGCAACGAGGCCGCCGATGGGATTCATGTCACCGGAGCTTCCGGACGTCGACCCCGACACTTGGCTCACCCTGCCACGGGCGACGCGACTGCAGGTGGTGACGCGGCACTGGGTGGAGCACGGCTTCGGGACACCGTACGGGGCGAATCTGCTTTACCTGATCAAGATTGTTTTGTACGTCGCCGCCCCAGCCGCGATCATCTCGTTGACCCCTGACCTCGGGGCACTCAGCCGGATTGGCGACTGGTGGACGCAGCCGATCGTGTACCAGAAGGTCATCATATTCACGCTGGTGTTCGAGGTCCTTGGCTTGGGGTGTGGGTCCGGCCCACTGACCGGACGGTTCATTCCGCCGATCGGTGGGTTTCTTTATTGGTTGCGGCCCAACACTATTCGACTTCCCGCCTGGCCCGACAAGGTGCCATTCACCAGAGGTGATACCCGCAGCATTGTCGACGTAGCGCTGTATGCCGTCGCATTGATCGGCGGGGTATGGGCGCTGTTGTCACCCGGGCACGGCGGTTCGGTCACCGTCACCGGGGATGTCGGTTTGATCAACCCGGTGCTGGTGGGGCCGACAATCGTCGCCCTGGCGTTGCTGGGCCTGCGGGACAAAACCATTTTCCTGGCGGCCCGCGGTGAACACTACTGGCTGAAGTTGATCGTGTTCTTCTTCCCCTTCATCGATCAGATAGCGGCCTTCAAGATCATCATGCTCGGATTATGGTGGGGAGCAGCGACTTCCAAGCTCAACCACCATTTCCCATACGTGGTTTCGGTGATGACGAGCAACAACGCGCTGCTGCGGAGCAAGTTGTTCAACCCGGTAAAACGCCTGCTCTATCTCGACCCTGTTAATGACCTGCGACCCTCCTGGTTACCGAAGATGATGGCCCATGTCGGCGGTACGACAGCCGAATTCCTGGTCCCTGGGATTTTGGTGTTCATCGCCGGCGGTCAACCCTGGCGGTGGTTCCTCATCGGGTTCATGGTGATCTTCCATCTCAACATCCTCTCCAACCTGCCGATGGGAGTTCCATTGGAGTGGAACGTGTTCTTCATCTTCTCGCTGTTCTATTTGTTCGGGCACTACGGCGCGATACGCGCCATCGACCTGCGCTCACCGCTGCTGCTGGCCATCCTGATCGTCGCCCTCGCCGTGGTGCCGCTCGGAAACCTTTTCCCGGAGAAGATTTCGTTCCTACCCGCGATGCGCTACTACGCAGGCAACTGGGCCACCAGCATCTGGTGTTTTCGGGCCGGCGCCGAAGATAAAATGGAAGCCAACATCGTCAAAAGCTCTGCGCTCGTTGTCAATCAGCTCGCCAAGCTCTACGACCCGGCGACTGCCGAAATCATGATCGACAAGACGTCGGCCTTCCGGGCGATGCACGCCCATGGCAGGGCACTCAACGGCCTGCTGCCCCGGGCGCTGGGGGGCGAGGTATACGAAGCCGACTACAGCGTGCGCGAGGGTGAAATCGTCGCCGGGCCCTTGGTTGGGTGGAATTTCGGCGAGGGCCACCTGCACAACGAGCAACTACTGGAAGCGGTGCAGCGGCGGTGCCATTTCGATGAGGGTGACGTCCGCGTCATCATCCTGGAAGGCCAACCGATCCACACCCAACGACAGCGGTATCGCATTGTCGATGCCAAGACCGGTCTGATCGAGGCAGGCTACGTCGACGTCGCGGACATGCTGAGTCGTCAGCCGTGGCCGGAGCCCGGTGACGAATTCCCCGTCCACCCCACCCGATGACCAGGGCGGTTGTTGTCGGTGCCGGGCCTAACGGTCTGGCCGCCGCGATCCACCTGGCCCGCCGTGGTGTCGACGTGCAGGTTCTGGAGGCTCGCGACACGATCGGCGGGGGAGTGCGTTCGGGCGAGCTGACGAGGCCCGGCGTCATTCACGACCACTGCTCGGCGTTTCACCCGTTGGGCATCGGTTCGCCGTTCTGGAAAGAAATCGACCTGCAAAGTTATGGGCTGGTGTGGAAGTGGCCGGAGATCGACTGCGCGCATCCGCTCGACGACGGCACTGCGGGCGTGCTCTATCAGTCGATCGATCAGACGGCGGCCGGGATGGGAGCCGACGGCAGGCGGTGGCGGCGCGCTGTAGGTGACCTTGCGGCGGGATTCGATCAGCTGGCCCAAGACCTGCTTCGCCCGATCATCAGCATTCCGCATCACCCCATCCGGCTGGCCGGTTTCGGGCCGCGCGCGGTGCTGCCGGCCACAACCATGGCCCACTGGTTTCGCACCGAGCAGGCGCGGGCATTGTTCGGCGGCGCGGCGGCGCACATCTATTCCCGGCTGGATCGGCCGTTGACCGCATCGCTGGGGCTGATGATCCTGGCCAGTGGTCATCGTTACGGGTGGCCGGTTGCGCAGGGCGGGACGGGGTCGATCTCCGAGGCGCTGGGCGCGGCCCTGAAAGCCCACGGCGGCACAGTGAGCACGGGCGTGACCGTCCGCAGCCGAAAAGACATCCCTGATGCCGATATCGTCATGCTCGACCTCAGCCCCGCCGCGGCGTTGTCGATCTACGGCGATGTCATGCCGGGCCGGATCAAGCGTTCTTACCGGCGCTACCGCGAGGGCTCGTCGGCGTTCAAGGTCGACTTCGCCATCGAAGGCAACGTCCCGTGGACGAACCCCGACTGCGGCCGCGCCGGCACCGTCCATCTCGGAGGTACTTTCGCCGAGATAGCAGATACTGAACGGCAACGCGCACAGGGCAAGATGGCGCAGCGGCCATTTGTGCTCGTGGGGCAGCAGTACCTCGCCGATCCACCCCGCTCGGTAGGCACTATCAACCCGATCTACGCCTACGCGCACGTGCCATTCGGCTATACCGGCGATGCCACCGCCGCCGTCGTCGACCAGATAGAGCGGTTCGCGCCGGGCTTCCGCGACCGCATCATCGCGATCGTCAGCACGAGCACCGCCCAGCTGGAGGCCTACAACCCCAACTACATTGGCGGCGACATCATCGGCGGCGCCAACGACGGGCTCCAGGTCATTTTCCGACCGCGGGTTGCGGTGAATCCCTACGCGACCGGTGTGCCAGGCATCTACCTGTGCTCGCAGTCCACACCTCCGGGCGCCGGCATCCACGGGCTCTGCGGCTACCACGCTGCCGACTCAGCGCTGGGGTGGCTGCGGAAACAACAACGACGCTGAACCCCAGCCGAGTCCGGGTCACTCCGGCTGTTGGCGCTGTTATTCCTGCACGATTACCGGGTCGCCGATGTTGACCGCGTTGTAGTACCACTCGGCGTCTTCGGGGCTCAGGCTGATGCAGCCATGGCTGACATTGTCGTACCCGAGTGAATTGAGCGCCCACGGAGCTGAATGCACGAAGAGGCCGCGACGGGTTATACGGACGGCGTAATCCACTGGGATCCGATACCCCGCAGGATCGTCGACGGGGATGCCCACGCTGCTCGAGTCCATGATCAGCGAGCGTTCCTTGGACAAGACGGTGTAAGAGTCGACAGGCGTCGGGAAGTCCGGCCTACCCATCGAGGCCGGCATAACCCCTTCTTCTCCCCAGTGCGGTCGGTGGTGTGGCGCTGGTAGTGGATGCGGTCCCGCTTCGACTCCGTCGATACTCACGGTGAACGTGTGACGCGAGATATTGGCAACACCGACGACGGCAGGACCCGTTTTGAAGTCTGTGGACAGGCCGCCCACCGACAGCGCGACCGTGCTGTGCGCCGGCCAGAATCGGTCGGGAACCCATTGCACAACATTGTTTTCGAGCCATTCGAAATTGCCGTTCATCGCGGGCGCCGATTTGACTTCAATGGCACGCTGGACCGCGCGCCGGTTGGTGACAGGCGCACGAAGCGTTACCACCACGGGGTGCGCCACACCCACCAGTTCGCCACGCGTCGGTAGAACCGACGCGATGGCCAACCCGTCCGACTGGTTCGCCGCCGCCAGGCCCACGTCGGCCGGCCCAGCAACCACGCTCGCAGCGATGCCGATCACTGCAAAAACACACCGAACAACCGCTCGCATGGCTCCAATTCCTTCTAAATGACAAAGTTCTAATTACGATCGTAAGGGCGGCGCGAAAAGCGAAGTGCAGGCACGCGTCAGCAATTCGGTCAAGCCTTTGTCACGTTTTGGCTAAGCGAGCCAGCACACTCGCACGGCGAAGCGCTGAAGGCGGCTGCAGCAAGTTGAATCGTGTTGTGACACGCTCATCACCATCAAATAGCTTGTCAAACATTTATCAAGCGACTTCACCAATTTTCGAATCAGTCGACGCTCAATGTCCCGGTGCCGCTGCGGCCGTACCCGAACCGGGTTGGAATAAATTGGAAGATAAAATTCCCTGTATATAACCAGTCGGTCGACGGGCCGACAACCGGGGTTGAGAATCGTCGAGTTTGGCATGGTGATTGTTGCCCCACCATTGATCGAAACCCCCATCGTGGTGGCCGGCGCTCCGGTAACCGAGGCAATGGGGATCAGCGGGTTCGCGCCGGACCGCACCAGGCTTTGCGGGGTCGTCGATGAGTGGGCCGTGACTGAGGGGTCCCGGCAACGATTGCACAGGACTGGCGGAGAGTGGCCAACTTGTTTACTAGCCCCCGCACCCATGACGGCTTCGGGCGACACGGTAGGTGAAATACCATTTATCGTCTGCACCGCGGAGGTGACGACCGTCACTTGGGTGGGCATCGTGGCGATGATCCCATTCCCGAAATTCACAGTCGTGTCATTCAAGTTGCAAGTCTGTATTAAGGAGGTCGAGCTGGCCCTTATTTGGCTGTTTGATCCGTTTCTATGGATGTGCCGAGACTCGCAAGATTGACGTCTTGCTGCGGGATTGCAACGCCTTTGGATCATATGTCGCCCACGGCTGTCAAACCTGTAGTCAGCAACCGACTTATTGGCAGCGGTCAGAGATGGACCAATTTCGGCGATGTCTGCTGCTGCCGCTGCGACCTCTCCGGCACCGTGATCACAAAAGCCACCACCAACCTCCACTTAGGCCGCGTGGTCAGGATGCCCTGCCGCGATGGTGCATAGGCCGGCGCGGATCGAAGCGTCAGCGCCCTGCCGACGGACCGGGAAGAAATGGCTGACCGGCCACAGGGCCGCCAGCCGGTGCCGGACCAGTCGGCGCGCCCTTACCGGTCTCGGCCATATCAATGATTGGAGCAGCGACTGCCAGCGGAGCACCCACCGGAGCACCGGCCAGCACCGGCCCGAGAGCAATCAGCGGAGCACCCACCGGCACCACCGGGGCCACAACCGGCACGGGAGCGCCGGCCACCACGGGCACTGGAGCGCCGAGGGGAACGGGTGCGCCGAGGGGAACGGGTGCGCCCAGGGGAACGGGTGCGCCCAGGGGAACGGGTGCGCCCAGGGGAACGGGTGCGCCCAGGGGAACCGGTGCGCCCAGGGGAACCGGTGCGCCCAGGGGAACCGGTGCGCCAACGGGCACTGGCGCACCGGCCGGTGGCCCAAGCGCAATCAGCGGAGCCCCCGCCGGCACCTCAGCCAAAGCCGGCCCAGGCGCAGCCAGCGGAACACCGGCCATGTCAGTGAGTGCAGCGCCGGTCGTGCACACCTGCACGACTGGCGGTCCACCTGCGGCGGGTACCGGTGGGCCTGCGGCAGGAACTGCCGGGCCGGCGGCTGGGAGCGGCGCGCCCGCGACCGGCAGCGGTGCGCCGGCGGCTGCCAGCGGTGCGCCGGCGGCTGCCAGCGGTGCGCCGGCGGCTGCCAGCGTTCCGCCGGCTCCCGCCCCCGCCCCCGCCCCAGTTTCGCTTGCCTGCCCCTGCATGCACACATGGCCGCCCGTCATCAGCGGGCTGGCTGCCGCGTCGGGGCTGAACGCTATAGCGGCTCCGCACAACCCAGCGCCGGCAACAACCTTGATGTTGAACCGATCATGGATCGTCATCAACGTTCAACTCCTTTGTATTCGCGCTCAGATATCGAGATGAGGTTTACCACTGGTTATTGCTATTGGACACGCGACCATTGGGGCGTTTATGAAGCTGATACCAAGGAGGCACGCTTCGGTTACCGCACGGGTATCTGTCCTGGTAGGGGGCTTAAGCAAGCATTTGGTGGCTGCACAGCGTGTACCTCCGGCCCGTCGCGGAAAATCGCTTGTGTCACTTATGGTTTCGCGATTGAGTCGGCAGCGCGATCGCAGGTGAGCCCACGACCCGTCTCATCACTGCCCCGCAACTGCTCGGCAATCACGTATCTGACACGCCGAACTGGAAAGGGTGTGATGTAGGCAACGTTGTCGCGATTCGACCGCGGGGCTGCTGATTATTTGAATATGGTCGGGTCAGGAAGGGCATCGGTGGGTCGTCACATACGTCCATCGATGCCCTTCAACCACATCTGTCCCAGGTCACGCCTCCCTGAAGCTGGCTTTCGCAGGGCAAAACAGAGCTAACGCGCCGGACTGTTACCGACGCCGCGACCGTTGCTTGTTACTGAACTAGGCTGAAAGCGGTTCATCAGGGGACAGCCAAGCGAAGACAGGGAGAGACAAGTGACGGTCCGAGTGGGCATCAACGGCTTTGGTCGAATCGGACGCAACTTCTACCGGGCCCTTTTGGCCCAACAGGAGCAGGGCATCGCCGACATCGAGGTGATCGCCGTGAACGACATCACCGACAACAGCACGCTCGCGCACCTGCTGAAGTTCGACTCGATCCTGGGACGACTGCCCTACGACGTGAGTCTCGAAGGCGAGGACACCATCGTCGTTGGCCCGGCCAGAATCAAGGCGCTCGAGGTCCGGGAGGGCCCGGCGGCGCTGCCGTGGGGCGACCTCGGCGTCGACGTCGTCGTCGAATCCACCGGTCTGTTCACCAACGCGGCCAAGGCCAAGGGCCACTTGGACGCCGGCGCCAAGAAGGTGATCATCTCCGCGCCCGCCACCGACGAGGACATCACAATCGTGCTGGGAGTCAACGACGAAAAGTACGACGGCAGCCAGAACATCATCTCCAACGCGTCATGCACGACGAACTGCCTTGGACCGGTCGCCAAGGTCCTCAACGACGAGTTCGGCATAGTTAAGGGCCTGATGACGACCATCCACGCCTATACCCAGGATCAGAACCTGCAGGACGGCCCGCACAAGGATCTACGCCGGGCCCGGGCCGCAGCGCTGAACATCGTGCCGACGTCCACCGGCGCGGCCAAGGCGATCGGGCTGGTGTTGCCCGAGCTCAAGGGCAAGCTGGACGGGTACGCACTGCGGGTGCCGATCCCGACCGGTTCGGTCACCGACCTGACCGTCGAGTTGTCCAAGTCGGGCACCGCGCAGGAGATCAACGCCGCGATGCAGGCCGCCGCCGACGGACCGATGAAGGGCATCCTGAAGTACTACGATGCGCCGATCGTCTCCAGCGACATCGTCACCGATCCGCACAGCTCGATCTTCGACTCCGGTCTGACCAAGGTGATCGACAACCAGGCCAAGGTGGTGTCCTGGTACGACAACGAGTGGGGCTACTCCAACCGGCTCGTTGATCTGGTCGCGCTGGTCGGCAAGTCGCTCTAGCCGTGAGCGTCCCAAACCTCGAAGACCTTCTAGCGGAGGGTGTTTCAGGCCGGGGCGTGCTGGTGCGCTCGGACCTGAACGTGCCGCTGGGTGATGGGGGCGCCATCACCGACCCCGGCCGGATCACGGCGTCCATACCCACGCTGAAGGCACTTCTCGACGCGGGTGCGAAGGTCGTCGTCGCCGCCCACCTTGGCAGGCCGAAAGGCGGCCCCGACCCCAAATTTTCGCTGGCCCCCGTCGCCGCGGCGCTGGGGGAGCAGCTGGGACGGCACGTGCAGCTGGCCGGCGACGTCGTTGGCACCGATGCGCTGGCGCGCGCCGAGGGCCTGACCGACGGCGACATCCTGCTGCTGGAGAACATCCGCTTCGACCCGCGCGAGACCAGCAAGGACGACGGCGAGCGACTCGCCCTGGCCAAGCAGCTCGCCGAATTGGTCTCGCCCGGAGGCGCTTTCGTCTCCGACGGGTTCGGAGTCGTGCACCGCAAGCAGGCTTCGGTCTATGATGTCGCCACCTTACTGCCGCACTACGCCGGCACTTTGGTCGCCGCCGAGATAGCGGTGCTGGAGCAGTTGACCAGCTCGACCAAGCGGCCCTACGCGGTGGTGCTGGGCGGGTCCAAAGTGTCCGACAAGCTCGGCGTTATCGAGTCGTTGGCGACCAAAGCCGACAGTATCGTGATCGGCGGCGGTATGTGCTTCACTTTCCTGGCGGCGCAGGGATATTCGGTGGGCAAATCGCTGCTGGAAGAAGACATGGTCGAGACCTGCCGCAACCTGCTGGACACCTACGCCGACGTGTTGCGACTGCCCGGCGATATCGTCGTAACCGAGAAGTTCAGCGCCCAATCGCCACCGCAGTTCGTGGCCGCCAACGCGATTCCGGCCGATTTGATCGGCCTCGACATAGGGCCCGGATCGGTCAAGCGGTTCGCGGCGCTGCTGTCCAATGCCGAGACGGTCTTCTGGAACGGCCCGATGGGCGTCTTCGAGTTCCCGGCGTACGCGGCCGGCACCCGAGGTGTTGCCGAGGCGATCGTCGCTGCGACGGGCAAGGGCGCATTCAGCGTGGTGGGCGGCGGTGACTCCGCGGCCGCGGTGCGCGCCCTGGGCATCCCGGAGGACGCGTTTTCGCACATATCCACTGGTGGTGGCGCATCACTGGAATACGTTGAGGGAAAGGCGCTACCGGGTATCCAGGTGCTTGGCGAGCCCCAGCCTGATCAAAACAAGGGAGCATGAGACGCGTGACCCGCAAGCCACTGATCGCCGGCAACTGGAAGATGAATCTCAACCACTTCGAGGCGATCGCGCTGGCGCAAAAGATCGCGTTCGCATTGCCGGACAAGTACTACGACAGGGTTGACGTTACGGTCATCCCGCCGTTCACCAACCTGCGCAGTGTGCAAACCCTGGTCGACGGAGACAAGCTGCGATTGACCTACGGCGCGCAGGACCTGTCACAGCACGACTCCGGCGCCTACACCGGTGACATCAGCGGTGCCTTCCTGGCAAAGCTGGGCTGCACCTTCGTCATCGTCGGGCACTCCGAGCGGCGCACCTACCACAACGAGGACGACGCGCTGGTGGCCGCCAAGGCCGCAGCCGCCCTCAAGTACGAGCTGACCCCGATCGTGTGCATCGGCGAGCACCTGGAGATCCGGGAAGTCGGCCAGCACGTCAGCCACTGCGAAAATCAGCTGCGCGGCTCGCTGGCCGGGTTGTCGGCCGACCAGATCGCCAAGGTCGTCATCGCCTACGAACCGGTCTGGGCGATCGGCACCGGGCGCGTGGCCAGCTCTTCGGACGCCCAGGAGGTGTGTGCGGCCATCCGCAAGGAGCTGGGCTCGCTGGCGTCAGCACAGATCGCCGAAACCGTCCGGGTGCTTTACGGCGGCTCGGTGAGCGCGAAAAACATCGGCGACATTGTCGCCCAGAGCGACATCGACGGTGGCCTCGTCGGAGGCGCCTCGCTGGATGGAGAGCAGTTCGCGACCCTGGCGGCAATCGCCGCCGGTGGGCCCCTTCCATAATCTGTCCCAGCCGGCGCATACCGCCTCGCGCATCAGGTGCACAACACCCCCGAAGCGGCCGCGTTGGAGCCACCGTCCGTGAGTGCGCTGGAGCTGCGCGTGGTCCCTGCGGCCATCGAATTGGAAGACACGGTGGACGCGACGTCCGGCGTCGGTTGGAGAACCTGGATAAGACGGCAGTTGCGCTGCGCTAACTGCTCGGCGCTGGATCAGTGCTTGTACTTGATCAGCAATTCCACGCCGACGATGGATACCAGCCAGATGCCGACGAGGAACAACGTCAGCCGGTCCAGGTTCTTCTCCACCACGGTCGACCCGGACAGGCTGGACTGAACCCCACCGCCGAACAGTGTCGACAGGCCGCCGCCCTTGGCGCGGTGCAGCAGCACCAGCAACACCACCAGCACGCTGGTGACCACCAACGTGATCTGCAGGGCCAACTCCATGAGGGCAGCTTACCGAATGTGGTTAAAGGGCTCCGCCACCCCCCGCGCGCGGATCGAGCCTGCGGCCTGGGCGCCAGAAATCGCGAAACCGTGACCGTATGCGCAGGCTCGGCACCGTGGATGCAGTCTCGACACGCGAGCCGGGCCGTCCGCGCCGATACTAGAACCCATGGTTGAGGTTTCCGATATCGCGCTGGAGCCGATCGGGGCGGTCCAGCGGACCCAGGTCGGTCGCAAGGCGACCGAGCCGATGCGCGCCGACATCAGACTGCTGGGCACCATCCTCGGCGACACGGTGCGCGAGCAGAACGGCGACGAGGTGTTCGACTTGGTCGAGCGCGCCCGGGTCGAGTCTTTCCGGGTGCGTCACTCCGAGATCGATCGGGCCGAGATGTCGCGGATGTTCGACGGCATCGACATTCACCTGGCGATCCCGGTCATCCGCGCGTTCAGCCATTTCGCGCTGCTGGCCAACGTCGCCGAGGACATCCACCGGGAGCGCCGCCGCGGCATCCACGTCGCCGCGGGGGAGCCGCCGCAGGACAGCAGCCTGGCCGCGACGTATGCGAAACTTGATCAGGCAGCGCTGGATTCGGCCACAGTGGCCGATGCGTTGCAGGGCGCGCTGGTTTCTCCGGTGATCACCGCGCATCCCACCGAGACCCGGCGGCGCACCGTCTTCGTGACTCAGCATCGGATCACCGAGCTGATGCGACTGCACGCCGACGGGCGCACCGAGACCAGCGACGGCCGCAGCATCGAGTTCGAGTTGCGCCGCCAGGTTCTGACGCTGTGGCAAACGGCGCTCATCCGGTTGTCCCGGTTGAAGATCACCGACGAGATCGAGGTGGGCCTGCGCTATTACTCAGCGGCGCTGTTCCAGGTGATCCCGCAGGTCAACGCCGATGTTCGGGGGGCGTTACGGGCTCGCTGGCCGGACGCCGACCTGCTTTCGGCGCCGATGCTGCGACCCGGCTCCTGGATCGGCGGTGACCGTGACGGGAATCCGAACGTGACGGGCGAGGTGGTGCGCCTGGCCACCGGCAGCGCCGCGTTCACCGCGGTGGCGCACTACCTCGCCGAACTCGCGGAGCTCGAGCAGGAGCTGTCGATGTCGGCGCGGCTGGTCAGCTTCACTCCCGAACTGGGTGCGCTGGCCGACGGCTGCCGGGAGGCGCCCCGCGCCGACGAGCCGTACCGGCGGGCGCTGCGGGTGATCCGCGGCCGGCTCACCTCGACCGCCGCCGAGATCCTGGACCGGCAACCGCAGGATGAGCTCGACCTCGGTTTGCCGCCGTATGCCACGCCGGACGACCTGCGGGCCGACCTCGACACCATCGACGTTTCGCTGCGCACGCACGGCAGTACGCTGCTGGCCGAGGACCGGCTGGCGTTGCTGCGAGAAGGCGTGAGCGTCTTCGGGTTTCATCTATCCAGCCTGGATATGCGCCAAAACTCCGACGTGCACGAAGAGGTGATCAGCGAGTTGCTGGCCTGGGCCGGGGTGCACCCGGACTACAGCTCGCTGCCCGAAGACGAACGGGTCGAGCTGCTTACCGGCGAACTCAGTACCCGCCGCCCGCTTCTCGCCGACCGCGCGAACCTGTCCGATGTTGCGCACCGCGAGCTTGGCGTCGTCGAGGCCGCGGCCCGTGCCGTCAAGGTCTACGGGCCCGCGGCGGTGCCCAACTACGTCATCTCGATGTGCCAGTCGGTGTCGGACGTCTTGGAGGCCGCGCTCCTGCTGAAAGAGGTCGGCCTGCTGGACGCGTCCGGGCCGGAACCCTATTGCCCCGTGGGTATCTCGCCGCTCTTCGAGACCATCGACGACCTGCACAACGGGGCCGCGATTCTGCGCGGAATGCTGGGGCTTCCGCTTTACCGGGCGCTCGTGGCCGCCCGCGGCGAATCCCAGGAAGTGATGCTCGGTTACTCCGACTCCAATAAGGACGGTGGGTATCTGACCGCCAACTGGGCGGTGTACCGGGCAGAGCTGGCCCTGGTCGAAGTCGCCCGCGAGACGGGAATCCGGTTGCGGCTCTTCCATGGTCGCGGTGGTGTGGTCGGTCGCGGCGGCGGCCCCAGCTACCAGGCCATCCTGGCGCAACCGCCGGGAGCGGTGAACGGCTCGCTGCGGCTCACCGAGCAGGGCGAAATCATTGCCGCCAAATACGCCGAACCGCAGCTGGCGCGGCGCAATCTGGAGAGCCTGCTGGCAGCCACCCTGGAATCGACGCTGCTGGACGTCGAGGGCCTGGGCGAGTCCGCGGAGCCGGCCTACGCGGTGCTCGACGAAATAGCCGCGCTGGCGCGGCGCGCGTACAGCGAATTAGTGCACGAGACACCGGGTTTCGTCGAATACTTCAAGGCTTCCACCCCGGTCAGCGAGATCGGGTCGCTGAACATCGGCAGCCGGCCGACATCCCGCAAACCCACCACCGCGATCACGGACCTGCGAGCCATCCCCTGGGTGCTGGCATGGAGCCAGTCGCGGGTGATGCTGCCCGGCTGGTACGGCACCGGATCGGCGTTCGAGGAGTGGGTCACGGCGGGTCCGGAAACCGAAACCGAGCGGGTCGCAATACTGCACGACCTGTACGAGCGCTGGCCGTTCTTCCGCAGCGTGCTGTCGAACATGGCCCAGGTGCTGGCCAAGAGTGACCTGGGCCTGGCGGCCCGCTACGCCGAGCTGGTGGCCGACGAATCGTTGCGACTCAGGGTGTTCGGCAAGATCGCCGACGAGCATCAGCGAACCATCGCGATGCATAAACTCATCACCGGCCAAGACGACCTGCTCGCCGACAACCCGGCGCTGGCCCGCTCGGTGTTCAACCGCTTCCCGTATCTGGAGCCGCTGAACCACCTGCAGGTGGAGTTGCTGCGCCGCTACCGGTCCGGCGACGACAACGAGTTCGTGCAGCGCGGCATCCTGCTGACGATGAACGGGTTGGCCAGCGCGCTGAGGAATAGCGGGTAGTTCGAGCGCGCTCGCGGGCAGGGTTTTAGCGGCTGACGTAGTCGATGCGACACGAGTCCGCTGCCCGCGCCACACCGCCGATCTGGGCCGGGACGGGCCGCGGATGCGACGTCCAGCGCGGCGTCAACTGGTACTTGCGCAGTAGTTGTGTGCTGGCCGCCGTCATGGCCGCCAGCGAGAACGGTTGGGCAGGGCACGAGTGCCGTCCATGTCCGAAGGCCGTCACCAGCATCGGCGACGGCAGTGCGTCCTGATCGATCAGACGGTGACGGGTCCATCGATCCGGATCCCACTGTTCCAGACCCGGCGCCGCGGACATGTTCAACAGCGGTAGCAGCGTGGCGATAGTCCAGCCCGGCGGCACCTGGTAGGTAACAGCACCGGTGTCGAATTCCACCGCGGACAGCACGGTGCGCGTCATCATCGAGCGCTGCGCCAGACGCGTCGACTCCAGGGCGCAGCGCTGGGCGAGGTCGGCGGAGTCCGGGCCGCCGGCCTGAACCCGCGCAAGCTGCGCGGGATGCTCGACGAGGTCGACCAACGCCCAGCCGAGGGCGGCCGCCAAGTTCGACATGGACGCGATGTGGATCAGTGCGACATCGAGCGCGATCCCGCGTAGTCGAACATCGTCCGCTTCCGACGACCACGCGTCCACGATCCTGCTGAACAGGGCGTGGTCGCCGGCATCACCGGCGTCGAGTCGGCTTACCGCGCCGGCGATGGTGTCGGCAACCTCATCCAGCGCGGCCCGTTCGGCCCGCTTGTCCGTCGCCGCCACCGCCGCCATCCTGTCGGGGTGGACGAACGCATCGGAGCCATCCAGTGTGTCGAGGGCGCGCACCAGACGCTCGAAGGCAGCACCGTCGGCTGATCCGGGCCCCGCCCACGAGGCGAGTCCCATCCGGTGGCCGAGCCGCCGCATGAGATCGAAGACATCCACCGAACCGGCCGTCCCCAGCTCGGCGGTGCTCTGCTCGAGCGCCCGTTCGAGGTTGGTCAGGTAGGTAGCCACGTCATCGCGCCGAAAAAGCGCGTTGGGCAAGATGCGGCGCCCCGCGAAGATGTCGTCGGGAAGCTTGCGGCGCAACATCAAATAATCGGCGACCGCCTTGCTGGCCGTCTCCTCGGTGAGCGCATAGAACGACTCGACGCCGGTGGCCGAGAACGTGAAAAGGTAGTGTTCCCGCCCGCTTTCCACCACAAATGTGTCGCCATGTCGCGCGCGGGCCGCGGCGATCGTGGCAACGGCGTCATCGACGGAGACATCCCAGGGCAGACCGGTTCCCTGCGCATACGGCGGACTGGGAATCAAATTGGCCTGGGTCATGACCTGGGCACGAACTACCGCACCACCCGGTTCCGTAGCCTGCCCACCATCCCGCGCACCGCGTGCTCGGTGACCGACAGCGGCGACATCACCGTCTCGCCCACGCTGACCATATAGTCGATCCGCTCGACGATGGCTTCGACCGGCTGGACAAGAACGATGAGCCGTTTCGCGAGATCGTCCAGGCTGGACAGGGTGCCCTCCAGATGATCCAGACCGTTCCCCAGGCGTTCCACCGTGGCATTCAGGGCCGAAAGCGAGCTGTTCAGCTCTTTCATCGTTTCGCCCAGGCTGTCGAGGACGTCCTCGACCTGCCCGACCGTCTTGTCGGCGTTCAGGGCCGCCTGGGTGAGGGTCTTGATCCGGCTTCGCTCGGGCCCGCCGCGCACCGTTCTCTCTGCCATGACCGTCATTATGCGGGCTAGCCCGATTGGCCAGGAAGCTTGGCCGCGGCCTCCTTGTCGAGCAGCCAGAGTGTGGTTTCCAGCCCGATGGCTCCGGCGGCGGGTATCGAGACCGGCGGTGCGCCGCCGATGGCGCCGGCCACCGCATCGGCCTTCCCCGCCCCGGACACCATCAGCCAGACCTCACGGGAGCGCTGGATAGCGGGCAGGGTCAAGGTAATTCGTTGTGGCGGCGGCTTCGGCGAGTCTTCGACCGCCACCACCATTCGGGTGGTCTCGAGTACGGCCGCGGTGTCCGGGAACAGACGAGTTGATGTGGCCCTCGGGACCCATTCCCAGCAGATGGACGTCGAAATTCGGCACGAGCTCGCCGGGTGCGGCGTTTGCGGCCAGCACCTGCTCGTAGGCGAGCGCCGCGGCGGCCAGGTCGCTGCCGAATTCACCGTCGCTGGCGGCATCGCGTGCACGTGGCTGGACGGGATGTCGATGTGGTCGAGCAACGCCTCGCGCGCCTGTTTCTCGTTGCGCTCGTCGTCGTCCTCGGGAACGTAGCGCTCGTCGCCCCAGAAAAGGTCCACCTTGGACCAGTCGATCTGGTTTCCCTGCTTGGCGAGATACTGCAGCAACCCGATGCCGTTGCCGCCGCCGGTCAGCACGATCAGTGCCCGGCCCCTGGCCGCCACGGCGTTCTGGATGGTGTCCACCAGTCGCTTCCCGGCTGCGGCGACCAGGGCATCGCCGTTCGGGAACGTTTCGACGACGGTTGCTCATATGTACTGCACCTTATCGATCCCTTCGAGCGCGGCGAAGTAGATCTCATCAGCGTCGAACCGACGCAGATCCTCCGCGAGACATTCGCGGGTTTCCCTGCGAGCCAACGGAACCAGCGCGTCTAGTTTGCCAGTCCGGCTCAGGGTGGCCGTCGTACCCTCCTGCGGCCGGCTCAGGGTGATGGTCTCGGATTTGCGTTCCAACTCGACTTTCAGGTCACCGACCGCCCGGCGCACCGGACCGTCGATACGACTGGCCAGCCAGCCGCGCCAGGATGTCGAGCGCGGGTTCGGTCTTCAAACCGGAAACCAGAGCCGACTCGATCGGCTCGTGCGGCTTCTGGTCGACCGCCGAGGTCAGCAGCGCCCGCCAATAGGTGATCCGGCTCCAGGCCAGGTCGGTGTCGCCGGCGCTATATCCGGCTAGCCGGCTCTTGATTGCCGCTAGTGGATCGGCGCAATTGGTTGCGTCCGTAATCCGCCGAATTGCCAACTGGCCCAACGGGTCTTGAGCCGGTACCGCGGGAGCGGCGTCGGGCCACCACACCACAACCGGGATGTCGGGCAGCAGGAAGGGCGTAACGACGCTGTTCGCGTGATCGGCGAGCGGCCCGGAAAGCCGCAGGACCACGATCTCTCCGGCGCCGGCATCGCCACCGACCCGAATCTGGGCATCCAGCCGCGCCTCGGCGGCGTTGGCATCGCCAGTCGCCACTACGAGGCCCCGGCTCGGGTGTTCGTGGCTGGCGGCGTTGGCGGCCTCGATCGAATCCTCGAGCAGGGCGTCGTTGTCTGACTTGATGATGAACGTCCCCACTCGGCCCATCGTTACAACGCCGGCCTTTTCGCGTAGCTCGTCAAGCTTCTTGTTGACCGCGTTGGTGGTGGTGTCGACCAGATCAACAATCATGAGTCGCCCCTTTTCATCGCTTCGCCGGCGCGATCACGGCCGCCGCCATTCGCGGCCGGTCCTGCGCAACATTTCGGCCGCCGACTTAGGCCCCCAGGTGCCCGACTCGTACGGATCGGGCTTGACCGATTTCCGCCCAATGATCGAGGACGGGATCGAGTATCTCCCAAGCCAATTCGACCTCGGCGTTGACCGGGAACAGGGATGGCTCGCCGAGCAGCACGTCCAGGATCAGCCGCTCGTACGCCTCTGGCGAATCCTCTACGAACGCCGAGCCGTAGGAGAAGTCCATGTTCACATCGCGGACCTCCATCGCGTTGCCCGGGACCTTGGACCCGAACCGCAACGTGATCCCTTCGTCGGGCTGCACCCGGATGACCAGGGCATTGGCGCCGAGCTCGTCGGTCATGGTGGCGTCGAACGGCAGATGCGGCGCGCGCTTGAAGACGAGGGCGATCTCGGTCACCCTGCGGCCCAACCGCTTTCCGGTTCGCAGGTAAAACGGCACACCGGCCCAGCGTCGGGTGTCGACCTCCAGCGTGATCGCCGCGAAGGTCTCGGTGACGGAGTCCTTGGAGAACCCCTCTTCGTCGAGCAGGCCGACCACTTTCTCCCCGCCCTGCCAGCCGGCCGCGTATTGGCCGTGGCTGCTGGTCTGATCGAGCGGTTCCGCAAGTCGAGTGGCCGATAGCACCTTGATCTTCTCGGCCTGCAACGCCGAGGGTTTGAAGCTGACCGGCTCTTCCATCGCGGTCAGCGCCAGCAGCTGAATCAGATGGTTCTGGATG
Organism: uncultured Actinomycetota bacterium; assembly: GCA_963762625.1. Taxonomy (GTDB): domain Bacteria; phylum Actinomycetota; class Actinomycetes; order Mycobacteriales; family Mycobacteriaceae; genus Mycobacterium. The sequence continues at coordinate 3,744,959 of CAVXLB010000001.1, read as the reverse complement.
ACGTCGCGGGCGGCACCGATGCCGTCGTAGTAGCCGCCACGTCCGCCGAGCCCGATGTCTTCGGCCATGGTGATCTGCACGTGGTCGACGTAGTGCGCATTCCAGATCGGGTCCCAGAATTGATTGGCGAACCGCAGTGCCAATATGTTCTGCACCGTCTCCTTACCCAGATAGTGGTCGATCCGGAACACCGACTCCTCCGGGAACACGGAGTTGACCACATGGTTGAGTTGGCGCGCGCTTTGCAAGTCGTGACCAAAGGGTTTCTCGATGACTGACCCGGCTCCAGCTGTCGTCGTTCGGGTTGGCCAGCCCTGATTTATGCAGCTGCTCGCACACCACCGGAAACGACTTGGGCGGGATCGCCAGGTAGAAGACGTGATTGCCGTTGATACCGCGCTCGGCGTCGAGCTTGTCCAAGGTCTCGCCCAGCCGGTTGAATCCGGCTTCGTCGTCGAATTTGCCCTGCACGAAACGCAATCCGTCGGCCAGTCGATCCCATATCGCCTGGCGAAATGGCGTGCGGCTGTGTTCTTTGACGTCGTCCAGTATCACCTGGGCGAAAGCGTCGTGATCCCAGTCCCGTCGCGCAAAACCCACCAGCGAGAAGTTGGGTGGCAGCAAGCCGCGGTTGGCCAGGTCGTAGACCGCCGGCACGACTTTTTTGTGAGCCAGGTCGCCGGTGACACCGAACAGCACAATGGCGCACGGGCCGGCGATCCGCGGCAGCCGCTTATCTTTCTTGTCGCGCAGTGGATTACGCCACCCGGCATCAGCAGCGCCGGTGAGGCTCATTTGCTGGCGGAATCCAGCTGCTTCTGTGTCTCGCTCAGCAGTTGCTTCCAGGAGTCTTCGAACTTCTCCACGCCTTCGTTCTCCAGCACCAAGAACACGTCGGTCAGGTTGATCCCGGCTGCCTCCAACTTGTCGAACACCGCCTGGGAGGTCTCGGCGGTCGCCGCTGATCACGTCACCACTGACGACACCGTGATCGGCAACGGCGTCAATCGTCTTCTCCGGCATGGTGTTCACGGTGTACGGAGCTACCAGCTCGGTGACGTAGAGGGTGTCGGAGTAGGCGGGATCCTTGACGCCGGTCGACGCCCACAGCGGGCGCTGCACCCGGGCTCCGTTGGCCTTGAGCGCCTGGTAGCGATCCCCGTTATCAAAGACCTCCTGGTAAGCGGCGTAAGCCAGCCGGGCGTTGGCCACCCCGGCCTGACCGCGCAATTGCGAGCGCCACGTCGGGGCCGATCTTCTCGAGTCGCTTGTCGATCTCGGTGTCCACCCGGGAGACGAAAAACGATGCCACCGAGTGGATCTTGGACAGGTCGTGTCCGGCTTTCGCCAGCTTTCTCCAACCCGGCCAGGTAGGCGTCCATCACCTCTCGGTGCCGCTCGACCGAGAAGATCAGCGTGACGTTGACCGAAATCCCCTCCGCCAGAACGGCGGTGATGGCCGGCAGGCCGGCCTTGGTGGCCGGGATCTTGATGAGCAGGTTCGGCCGGTCGACGATCTTCCACAGCTCGATGGCCTGCGCGATGGTCTTGTCGGTTTCGTGCGCCAGCCGCGGGTCGACCTCGATCGACACCCTGCCGTCGACGCCGTCGGAGTGTTCCCACTGCGGGGCCAGGACGTCGCACGCGGTGCGCACGTCGTCGGTGGTGATGGTGCGGATGGTGGCATCCACGTCTGCGCCGCGCTCGGCGAGCTCCGCGATCTGGCCGTCGTAGGCCTCGCCGTGGCGAATGCGTTCTGGAAGATCGACGGGTTAGTGGTCACGCCGACGATACTTTTGGTGTCGATCAGCTCCTGCAGATTGCCGGATTGCAACCGGTCCCGCGACAAATCGTCCAGCCAAACGGATACCCCCGCATCGCTGAGCGCGGCCAGGTTGGGGTTCTGACTGGTCATCTGGAATCACCTTCTCTCAGTTATCGACTACCTGTTCCGCGGCGGCAGCGACGGCCTCAGCGGTGAAGCCGTATTCACGGAACAACGTCTTGGCGTCGGCGGATTCGCCGTAGTGCTCGATCGACACGATCTTGCCGGTATCGCCCACCAGCTTGTGCCAGCACTGCGCGATGCCCGCTTCGACGGCCACTCGGGCCGACACCGACGGGGGCAACACGCTGTCGCGGTATTCGGTCGGCTGCGACTCGAACCATTCCACGCACGGCATCGACACCACCCGCGCGATAATGTCCTTGTCCGCCAACAACTTCGCAGCTTCAACCGCGAGTTGGACTTCAGAGCCGGTGGCGATCAAGACAACGTCCGGCTCTTCGTCGTTCCGGCTCGCCCAGTATGTAGCCGCCGCGAGCGACGCCCTCGGCGTTGGTGCCCTCCAGTACCGGCACACCCTGGCGGGTCAGGATCAGCCCGACCGGACCGCTGCCGTTGCCGCGGGCCAGGACCGTGCGCCAGGCGTAGGCGGTCTCGTTGGCATCGGCCGGGCGCACCACCGACAGGTTCGGGATGGCGCGCAGCGCCGACAGGTGCTCGATCGGCTGGTGGGTGGGGCCGTCCTCGCCGAGGCCGATCGAGTCGTGCGTCCACACGTAGATGGTGTCGATATCCATCAGCGAGGCCAGCCGCACCGCCCCGCGCATGTAGTCGGAGAACTGCAGGAACGTGCCGCCGTAGGCGCGGGTGGGGCCGTGCAGCACGATGCCGGACAGGATAGCGCCCATCGCGTGCTCGCGAATTCCGAAGTGCAGGGTGCGGCCGTACCAGTCGGCGGTGTAGTCCTTGGTCGTAATCGACGGCGGACCAAAGGATTTGACGCCCTTCATGGTGGTGTTGTTGCTGCCTGCCAGGTCGGCCGAGCCGCCCCACAGCTCGGGCAGTTTCGGTCCGATCGCGGACAGCACCTTGCCCGACGCGGCGCGGGTGGCCAGCGGCTTGGACCCGGGCTCCCAGTGCGGGATGTCGGCGTCCCAGCCGTCGGGCAGCTTCTGCGCAGTCAGCCGGTCCAGCAGCGCCTTGCGTTCGGGCTCGCGCTCGGCCCAGGCCTCGAATCCCGGCTGCCAGCTTTCGTGGGCTTCCTTGCCGCGGGCCACCAGCCCGCGGGTGTGGGTGATGACATCCTCGCGGACCTCGAACGTCTTGTCGGGATCGAATCCCAGAATCTTCTTGGTGGCGGCCACCTCCTCGTCGCCGAGGGCCGAGCCGTGGGCCTTGCCGGTGTTCATCAATTTGGGCGCCGGGTAGCCGATGATGGTGCGCAGCGAGATGAACGAAGGCTTGTCGGTGACCGGCCTTCGCGTTGGCGATGGCTTCCTCGATGCCGACGACGTTCTCGCCGCCCTCCACCTCTTGGACGTGCCAGCCGTAGGCGCGGTAGCGGGCGGCGGTGTCCTCGCACAGCGCGATGTTGGTGTCGTCCTCGATCGAAATCTGGTTGTGGTCGTAGAACACGATGAGGTTGCCGAGTTGCTGCACGGCCGCCAGCGACGACGCCTCGGAGGTCACTCCCTCCTCGATGTCGCCGTCGGAGGCGATCACGTAGATGTGGTGGTCGAACGGGCTGTTCCCGGGTGCGGCGTCCGGGTCGAACAGGCCGCGCTCGTAGCGCGCCGCCATCGCCATGCCGACCGCCGACGCCAGGCCCTGGCCCGAGCGGGCCGGTCGTGATCTCAACGCCCTTGGTGTGCCGGAACTCCGGGTGCCCGGGAGTCTTGGATCCCCAGGTGCGCAGCGACTCGATGTCGGACAGCTCCAGGCCGAACCCGCCGAGGTAGAGCTGCAGGTAGAGGGTCAGGCTGCTGTGGCCGCAGGACAGCACGAACCGGTCGCGGCCCAGCCAGTGCGGGTCGCTGGGATCGTGACGTCATCGCGCGCTGAAAGAGCGTGTACGCCAGCGGCGCCAGGCTCATCGCCGTCCCGGGATGGCCGTTGCCGACCTTTTGGACCGCGTCGGCGGCAAGCACCCGACGGTGTCGACCGCCGCCGAGTCGATGTCGGTCCAGTCGTCGGGGTGGTGCGGTCGGGTGAGCGAAGAGATCTCTTCGAGTGTGGTCACAGACGCAGTCCTTGCCTCGTCAAGCTGATCAATCCTCACCCTAGTGCCGGAGTGCCGGCGTTTGCAGTACAGGAATTCCGGGTACCCACGGCCGACTGGTCTGAAAATTACGCGCTGGCGGCGCAACTTTGGAACGGGAGTCGTCAATCCCGGGAAAATCTGGGTGAACAGACCCTGCGGGGCTGGCGAGCCGTCGGCAACCGGTCTACCATCGGGCGTAGTAGATGCTGCGCCCTGCTGCGACCCCGAGGAGTTATTGCGTGAGCGTTCGCGGGCGCGTCGCGCCGAGCCGAGTAACCGGCACCGGCCGGCGACGATTCAGGCCGGGCAGCGGCCTGATGAGGAGCCGGGCAGTCGGCACGAGCTTGGCTTACCTGGCGTTGACCAAGCCGCGGGTGATCGAGCTGCTGTTGGTCACCGCCATACCCGCGATGCTGCTGGCCCACCGGGGCACGGCGAATCCGTTGCTGATCCTCAATACCCTGATCGGCGGGATGATGGCCGCCGGAGGGGCCAACACGCTCAACTGCGTGGCCGACGCCGATATCGACAAGCTGATGAAGCGAACCGAGCGCCGGCCGCTGGCGCGGGCCGCGGTGCCGACGCGCAATGCGTTGGTGCTCGGCCTGGTGCTCAGCGTGGGCTCGTTCTTCTGGCTGTGGTGGACGACCAACCTGCTGTCGGGCCTGCTGGCCATCGCCACCATCGCGTTCTATGTGTTCGTCTACACGCTGCTGCTCAAACGCCGCACGTCGCAAAACGTGGTGTGGGGCGGCGCGGCGGGCTGCATGCCGGTGATGATCGGCTGGTCGGCGGTCACCGGCACCATCGGCTGGCCGGCGTTGGCGATGTTCGCGATCATCTTCTTCTGGACGCCGCCGCACACCTGGGCCTTGGCGATGCGGTACAAGGACGACTACAAAGCGGCGGGCGTCCCGATGCTGCCGGCCGTGGCGACCGAGCGTGAGGTCACCAAGCAGATCCTGATCTACACCTGGCTGACCGTGCTGGCGACGCTGGTGCTGGCGCTGGCCGACCGGCTGGCTGTACGCGGCGGTCGCGGTGGTGGCCGGGGTGTGGTTCCTGGCGATGGCCCACCAGTTGTACGCCGGGGTCCGCGCCGGCGAGCCGGTCAAGCCGCTGCGGCTGTTCCTGCAATCGAACAACTACCTGGCGGTGGTGTTCTGCGCGTTGGCGGTCGACTCGGTGATCGCGCTGCCGACCCTGCTCTGACGCGTCGGGCTAAATCACATCCGCACACTTCGGCTCTCCGGATGCGGGCCGCAGCTGTTTGCCGCCTAATAGCGACAACGTTCATCGCGCTATGCGGCGTTCTCGGCCCACCCCAGGTCCTGTCGCGCGTGCAGCCGGGCAAAAGTTGCTGTCGGTTTACGCTGCGGCTTGATCGCGGCTTGGCAATTGACCTACGGCAGCAGCACAATCGAGCCGGCCGTCTTGCGGCCCTGCAAGTCCTGGTGGGCGCGGGCGGCTTCGGCCAGCGGGTAACGACCGCCGACTTCGATGCTGATGGCTCCGCTCGCCACCGCCTCGAATAGTTCAGCCGGCCCGCCAGCTGAATTCCTGGCCGGTGCGGATGAAGTGGGCCAGCGAGGGCCGGGTCAGGTACACCGAGCCGGCGGCGTTGAGGCGCTGCGGATCGACGGGCGGAACGGGTCCGCTGGCGGCGCCGAACAGCGCCAGCGTCCCGCGGACGGCCAGGCTGGCCAGGCTGGCGTCGAAGGTGGTGGCGCCGACGCCGTCGTATACCGCCGCCACCCCGGCACCCCCGGTGAGCCGAACGAATCTGCTGGCCGAACTCTGCGGCGTCGTCGGGGTAGGAGAGCACTTCGTCGGCGCCGGCCTTCCTGGACAGCCGCTCCTTCTCGGGCGTCGAGACGGTGGTGATGACCCGGGCGCCGAGCAGATGAGCCCACTGCGTCAAGATCAGCCCGACGCCCCCCGCGCCGGCGTGCACCAGCACCGCGTCGCCGGCCTTGCACCGGATACACCGACTTCAGCAGATAGTGCGCGGTCAGGCCCTTCAGCAGTACCGAGGCCGCCACTTCAGACGACACGCCGTCTGGCACCTTGGCGGTCAACGATGCTGGCGCAGTGGCGAATTCGGCGTAGCCGCCGGACGCCGCCGCGGTGACCACGCGGTCGCCGACGCTGAACCCGGTCGACCTCGGCGCCGTCGCCCAGGGCGGCGCACGGTTCCGCACACCTCGGAGCCGACGATGAACGGCAACTCGCGTGGATACTGCCCCGAGCGGAAATAGGTGTCGATGAAGTTGACGCCGATGGCCTCGGCCTTGATCAGCAGCTCACCGGGCCCGGGCGTGGGTTGCGGGGTCTCGACGTAGCGCAGAACCTCGGGGCCGCCGGTTTCGCTGACTTCGATTGCGTGCATGTGGATATCATGCCCGGGCATGAAGCTTGCTCGACCGGACGTCTTCCATCCCCGCATCGTGCTGGCGGGTTGCCCGCAGCACGCCGCCGGTGACCCGCGACGATGCGGGGCTGCTGCGCCGCGCTGCGACAGCGCGGGCTGCACGCTCGCTGGTTGTCCTGGGACGACCCCGACATCGGCCGACGCGGATCTGGTGATTCTGCGGGCCACGCACGACTACGCCGGGCGGCGCGACGAGTTCCTGGCGCTGGACCACCGGCGTGCAAGAACCTGCTGAACCCGCCGCAGGTGGTCGCCTGGAATGTCGACCGGCGCATTGCGACCTGCGCCGACGTCGGAGTGCCGACGGTCCGGCCAGGTGTACGCGGCAGGCGAGCGGGTCGAGTTACCGCGCACCGGCAGCGTGTTCGTCAGCCCGGCCATCGGCACCGGCATCCTCGGCGGTTCAGCGACCGGTCCGCGCGCGAGCAGGTCGCGGACCGAACGAGCCGGCCGGCGCGTGCGGTGCAGCCCGGTGCTGCGGATCCGAAACCGTGCTGGTCTTTCGACGCCGGCGATATGCCACCGTACGGCGAGCGCGCCGCAGGCCGAGCCGGACTTCGAGACTCTGGGATGTCGGTGCCGCCGCGCTGGCCGCCGCGGCGGACGCCGGGTGAGTTGCTCTACGCGCGAGTCCATCTGATCGGTGGTCGGGTACTGGAACTGCAGTTGGTGGACCCGTCGCTGGGCTGGCGGCGGTTGGACGCCGGCACCCGCGATCTGGCCCAGCGCCAGTTCGCGCTTAGCCGTGGAATCAGCCTGCGAGCGGCTGGGGCTCGGCCCGTTCTCGCAACCTTCGCTTGAGGCCCACAGCGCCGCGGTGGCCGCCGTGCACGCCGCAGCGCCCGCCACGTGGACGGCCACCAGGGCGGCGGGCACGCCGGTGAAGTACTGCGTGGTGCCGACGGCAGCCTGGGCGCACACCAGGGCGAGCAGCACGCCCAGCCGCACCATCACCGCGCGGGCGGCGCCCGACCGCCAGCAGCCCGAAGCCCAGCCCGACCAGCAGCGCGAGATATGCGACCAGCAGCGACGAATGCATGTGCACCAGGGTGGTGATCTCGACTTCAGCCGCGGCACCGTCCGGCTGGGGCTGCGGTCGCCCGCATGCGGACCGGCGGCGGTCACCAGCGTGCCGGTCACCAGCACCACAGCCAGGTCCAGCGCGGTCAGCGCGGTCAGCGCGCGCAGCGGCCTGGCCACCCGCTCGCGCACCACGCCGTCGTCGGGCTCGCCGACCTTGACGTAGAGCAGCACCGACAGCCACACCATCGTCATCGACACCAGCAGGTGGATCGCGACCGTCCACCACAGCAGCCCGGTGCGCACCGTGATGCCGCCGATCACCGCCTGCACCACCGTCGACACCGGCATCAGCCACGCATAGACCAGGACCTCGGCGCCGCCGGCGCGCCCGCGTCACCGCCAGCACGGCCAACGCCGCGGTGATCACCACCGCGAATGCTGATCATCCGGTTGCCGAATTCGACCGCCTGGTGCATGCGCGGCACCTCGGCGACGGCCACCGGGGTGAAGCTGCCCGGAAAACACTGCGGCCAGGTGGGGCAACCCAGTCCCGACGCGGTGACGCGGACGATCGCGCCGGTGACGGCGATCCCGCCCTGGGTAAGGATCACGGTCGCGGCAATGACCCGCTGGACGCGCAGGCTGGGGTCGGGGAGCACGTCGCACCAACCGCAGGCAGCGCTCGTCCGACGGGACACCGCCCGATCGTCGGCGAGCCGAGAGCTACGGTCCTGTAGTCGCGAGCCGCGCGTCAGGTGAAGCGGAACCAGCGCAGCGCGGCAAGCGCGGCCACCGCACCCCACACCGCCAGAACCAGGATGCCGAACCAGTCCACCGACAGGGTCATCGCCCGCGACAGCGCCTCGGTGAGTGCGCCGGACGGGGTGAGCCGGGCCGCCCACCTGACCGCCGTCGGGATCATGTTGGTCTCGAGGGTCAGCGCGCCCAACCCGGCGAAGACGAACCACATCAGGTTGGCGACCGCCAGGACGATCTCGGCCCGCAGCGTGCCGCCGAGCAGCAAGCCCAGCGCCGCGAAGGCCACCGTGCCCAGCGCGATGATCACGGCGCCCAGCAGCGAGGGCGGCCGGAGCGGGTCGCCAGCCGAGCGCAAAGCCGATGGCGCCCAGGATGATTGCCTGCAGAAACACGACGGCGATCACCGCCAGTGACTTGCCGACGATGATTCCCCAGACCGGCAGCGGGGTCGCGCCGAGTCGTTTGAGCGCGCCGTAGCGGCGGTCGAACGCCACCGCGATCGCCTGCCCGGTGAACGCGGTCGAGATCACCGCCAGGGCCATGATCACCGGGACGAACGTCGCGGAGCGGTTCTGGCCGAAGGAACCCAGCGGCAGCAGCGTCAGTCCGACCAGCAGCGTGATCGGGATGAACATGGTCAACAGCAGTTGCTCGCCGTTGCGCAGCAGCAGCCTCAGCTCCAGGCTGAACTGTGCGGCCAGCATCCGCGGCACCGCGTTCGGGCGCGGATCGGGGGTGAAGGTGCCCGGCCGCAAACAGTGGGCTCAGTTCGCTTCCGTCATGGCCGCACCTTCCTGCCGGTGAGATCGAGGAACACATCCTCGAGGCTGCGTTGCTCGACCCGCATGTCGGTGGCCAGCACATCGATCTGGCGCACCACGCCGTCACGGTCGCCAGCACCTGCGGGTCGACCGGACCTTCGACCAGGTACTCGCCCGGCGTCACCTCGGTGGCCTTGTACTCCTCGGGCAGCGCCGACCAGCAGCGACAGGTCAAGCCGCGGCGGCGCGGTGAAGCGCAACTGGTCTTTGGCGCCGGCGCGCATCAGTTCTGCCGGCGTACCCGCCGCCACCGTCACGCCGTGGTCGATGATGACCAGCCGATCGGCGAGCTCCTCGGCCTCCTTGAGTTGGTGGGTGGTCGAGCACCACGGTCACGCCGTCGCGGCGCAGCGCATCGATCAGTTCCCACACCAGCAGCCGGGCGTGGGCGTCCATACCGGCGGTGGGCTCGTCGAGGAATACCAGTTCGGGACGCCCGACCAGCGCGCAGGCCAGCGCAAGCCGCTGCTGCTGGCCGCCGGAGAGCCGACGGTAGGTGGTGCGGGCGGCATCGGTGAGGCCCAGGGTGTCCAGCAGCCATTGCGGGTCCAGCGGGTCGGCGGCGTAGGCGGCGACGAGGTTCAGCATTTCCCCGGCGCGGGCCGCCGGGTAGCCGCCGCCGCCCTGCAGCATCACCCCGATGCGCGCGCGCAGCCGGGCGTTGTCGGTGATCGGGTCCAGCCCGAGCACCTCGATGGTGCCCGGCATCCGGGCGGACGAAGCCCTCGCACATCTCGACCGTCGTCGTCTTGCCGGCGCCGTTAGGGCCCAGCAGAGCCAGCACCTCGGCGCGTGCACTTCCAGATCGAGATTCGAGACGGCAGTCGTTGACCCGTACTGCTTTGACTAACCCCGCGCAGCCGCACCACTATTTCGGGGGCTTGGGGGACTTGGGGCCCGAGCTCACGTCGAGTCAGCGTAGGCGTCGGGTGCCGGCGCGGCGGCGGGGTCTCGGGTCGGGGCTGTCGGCGCCATATCGACGACGGCTTGGCCGTTCAGCTTCGCCGGTTCGGCCGGCTGGGCTGCAGCGACCGCCACGGCAGTCGGGTGTACGTCAGCGCGATGAGCAGCCACCACGATGCAGCGCTCGCCAGGGTGGCATCCACGATCTGGAACAGCGCGAATCGGTCGCCGTTGGCCGTCGGGCCGAAGATGCCGACGACGAGGGTGATGACGATGACCGCCACCCGGAAACCCGGGCGGGTCGCCCAGCGCGGCCAGCGGAATGATCGCCCACAGCAGATACCACGGCTGCACGACGGGAAACAGCAGCACGCAGATGCCCAGCGCGACGCCGAGGCCGCCGATCGGATGCAGCCGGCCGCGGAAGACGGCCAGCAGCAGCCAGGTCACCAACACCATGATGATCAGCACGCCGATGAAACGGGTCAGCGCCCAGCACCGCGGTGGTGTGATCACCCAGGCCCAGCAGAATCCCCACCTGCCCGGTGCCCAGCGCCAGCAGCGTCGGCGGCGACATCCAGCTGCGCACCACGTTGGCGGTGCCCAGGGTGTAGATCCAGCCGAATCCGAGCCCGCTGGCCCAGCCGACGAGGGCCATCACCGCCACCGACAACGCCGCCATGCCGCCGCCCGCCAGCAGCAGCGCCCGCAGGTTGCCGCCGAGGCGGTAGGCCAGCGCCATGGTGACGAATCCCAGCGCCAGCAACGAGGGCAGTTTCACCTGCGACGACAGCATGATCAGGATGGAACCGGCCAGCAGCATGCCCAGCGGCTCCCAGTCCGGGCCGACGCCGCCACGACGTGGGCAGCAGGCGCGGCGAATCGATACCGCGCAGCGCGAATTCGGCGCCGGCCAGCATCAACCCGAGCATCAGCGCCTCGTTGTGGATGCCGGCGACCAGATGCATGATCAGCAGCGGATTGGCCGCGCCCAGCCACAGCGCGCTGACCTCGGCGACGCCGCAGCGCCGGGCCAGCCGTGGCGGTGGCCCACACGATCAGCGCCACGCCGGCCAGCACCACCAACCGGTGGCAGAGCACCGCGGCGACGATGTTCTCTCCGGTCAGCGCCGAGATGCCGCGCCCGATCCACAAGAACAACGGGCCGTACGGCGCCGGCGTCTCCCGCCACAGGCTGGGCACCGACAGCGTGAACACGTGGCCGAGGCCCAGACCCGGACGCTGGACCCACCCGGTAGGGGTCCAGTCCCTCCAGGGAGATCTGGCTCTGCGCCAGGTAGGAGTAGACGTCCTTGCTGTACATCGGCGGCGCGATCAGCAGCGGCAGGATCCACAACAGCAGGGTGCGATCCAGGTCGCCGCGCGACATCCGCCGCTTGCCCAGCGCGAATCGGCCCAGCATCAGCCAGGCCAGCGCCATCATGACCGCGCCGGTGGTGGTCATCGTCAACGACACGGTCTGGATGCGCGACGGCAGATTGAGCAGCCGGACCCCGAAGGTGGGGTCCTGGACGACGGGCCGGGCCCCGGCGCCCAGGGCGCCGATCGCCATCAGGACGGTGCCGGTGGCGCCGAACAGGCGGGTGCGCTGCAGTGCGCCGAGTTCGGCCGCGTTCAGCGGCGAGCCCACCGCCTGCTCGTCGCCGTGCAAGCTGGCAATCGACGAGCTCAGCGTATGGTGGCGGGCTGCCATCAGAGCAGCGTAGCCGCATGTCAGGAACGGCGCGTGTGGTCATCGCGGTGTGACCAGCGCGACCCGTTCATTCAGGGCACCCTTCCTAGACCGATCGCCGGAATTGCGTCACACTGGTGTTGTGGAAATCCGATCGGACTTGGCTGCCCCGCCAGTCGTTGACGCAGCGGCCCCGGCCGTTGTGCCGGATGGCCACACCCGCCGCGCCATCGTGCGCTTGCTGCTGGAGTCCGGATCGATCACCGCCAGAGAGATCGGCGACCGGCTGGGCCTGGCGGCCGCCGGCGTGCGGCGTCATCTGGACGCGCTGATCGAGGCGGGCGACGCCGAGTCGGCGGCCGCCGCCACCTGGCAGCAGGTTGGCCGCGGGCGCCCCGCGAAGCGTTACCGGCTGACCCCGGCCGGCCGGGCCAAGCTCGACCACGCCTACGACGACCTGGCGGTGGCCGCCATGCGGCAACTGCGGGAAATCGGCGGCGAGGACGCGATTCGCACGTTCGCCCGGCGCCGCATCGACTCCATCCTGGCCGGTGTCGAGGCCCGCCGACAGCACCGTCGACGCCGACGTCGAGGCGGCCGCCGAGCGGGTGGCCGGCGCGCTTGACCAACGCCGGCTACGTCGCCACCACCACGCGGGTGGGCGGTCCCGATTCACGGCGTGCAGATCTGCCAGCATCATTGCCCGGTGTCCCATGTCGCCGAGGAGTTTCCGGAGTTGTGCGAGACCGAGCGCGAGGCCATGGCCGAGGTGCTCGGTACCCACGTGCAGCGGTTGGCGACCATCGTCAACGGCGACTGCGCCTGCACCACCCACGTTCCCTACTCCGGCGCCCAGCCCGCGCCACGACACCACGAACAACAAAGGAGTGTCCCTATGACTCTCACGCCTGAGAAGTCACGGCACGGTCACCGCGCCGATGACCCAGCAGCAGGCAATCGCCTCCCTGGGCAAGTACGGCTATGGCTGGTCGGACTCCGACGTCGCGGGCGCCAGCGCGCAGCGTGGCCTCTCCGAGGCGGTTGTTCGCGACATTTCGGCGAAGAAGAGCGAGCCGGACTGGATGCTCAATATCCGGCTCAAGGCGCTGCGCATGTTCGACAAGAAGCCGATGCCGAACTGGGGTTCCGGCCTGGAGGGCATCCACTTCGACAACATCAAGTATTTCGTGCGCTCGAGTGAGAAGCAGGCCGCGACCTGGGACGATCTGCCCGCGGACATCAAGAACACCTACGACAAGCTGGGCATCCCGGAGGCTGAGAAGCAGCGACTGGTGTCGGGTGTAGCGGCTCAGTACGAGTCCGAGGTCGTTTACCACTCCATCCGTGAGGATCTAGAGAAGCTCGGCGTCATCTTCCTGGACACCGACACGGCGCTGCGCGAGCACCCGGACATCTTCAAGCAGTACTTCGGCACGGTGATTCCGGCGGGGGACAACAAGTTCTCCGCGCTGAACACCGCGGTGTGGAGTGGTGGATCGTTCATCTACATCCCGCCGGGCGTGCACGTCGACATCCCGCTGCAGGCCTACTTCCGGATCAACACCGAGAACATGGGCCAGTTCGAGCGGACGCTGATCATCGCCGACGAAGGCTCCTACGTGCACTACGTAGAGGGCTGTACCGCGCCGATCTACAAGTCGGACTCGCTGCACTCGGCCGTGGTGGAGATCATCGTCAAACCCGGTGCGCGGGTTCGCTACACGACGATCCAGAACTGGTCGAACAACGTCTACAACCTGGTCACCAAGCGGGCGCGCGCCGAGGCCGGCGCCACCATGGAGTGGATCGACGGCAACATCGGGTCGAAGGTCACCATGAAGTACCCGGCCGTCTGGATGACCGGCGAGCACGCCAAGGGTGAGGTCCTGTCGGTGGCGTTCGCCGGCGAAGACCAGCACCAGGACACCGGCGCCAAGATGCTGCACCTGGCGCCGAACACGTCGAGCAACATCGTGTCCAAGTCGGTGGCCCGCGGCGGCGGTCGCACGTCCTACCGCGGCCTGGTTCAGGTGAACAAGGGTGCGCACGGATCGCGTTCCAGCGTGAAATGCGATGCGCTGCTGGTGGATACGATCAGCCGCAGCGACACCTACCCGTACGTCGACATCCGCGAGGACGACGTGACGATGGGCCACGAGGCCACCGTCTCGAAGGTCAGCGCGGACCAGTTGTTCTACCTGATGAGCCGTGGGATGACCGAGGATGAGGCAATGGCGATGGTGGTGCGTGGCTTCGTCGAGCCCATCGCCAAGGAACTGCCCATGGAGTACGCGCTGGAACTCAACCGGCTGATTGAGTTGCAGATGGAGGGCTCGGTCGGATGACGGTTGCTCCTTACAACGCCGCCGTCAACAAGGGGGAGTTGTTCGCCTCCTTTGACGTCGACGCCTTCGAGGTTCCGCACGGCCGCGACGAGATCTGGCGCTTCACCCCGCTGCGGCGGTTGCGCGGCCTGCACGACGGCTCCGCGCGTCCCACCGGCAACGCCGAGATCGCGGTCAGCGAACAACCCGGCGTCCAAGTGGAGACCGTGCGCCGCGGCGACCAGCGGCTGGGTCAGGGTGGCATTCCCACCGACCGGGTTGCGGCGCAGGCATTTTCGTCGTTCAACTCCGCGACGCTGGTCACCGTCGGGCGTGACATTCAGACCGCTGACCCGGTCAACATCAGCGTCACCGGGCCGGGCAAAGGCGCGGTCGCCTACGGGCATCTGCAGATCAGGGTCGAAGAGCTCGGCGACGTGGTCGTGGTCATCGACCACCGGGGGAGTGGAACGTACGCCGACAACGTCGAATTCGTCGTCGGCGACGCCGCGCGGCTGACCGTCGTATGGATCGCCGACTGGGCTGACGACACGGTTCACGTCAGCGCGCAGCACGCGCGGCTGGGCAGGGACGCGGTGCTGCGGCACGTCGCGGTCACGCTGGGCGGCGAGATCGTGCGGATGGCGGCCAACGTGCGGTTCTCCGGCCCGGGCGGGGATGCCGAGCTGCTGGGTCTGTATTTCGCCGACGACGGCCAGCACCTCGAATCACGGTTGCTGGTCGACCACGCTCAACCCAACTGCAGGTCCAACGTGCTGTACAAGGGTGCGCTGCAGGGAGATTCGGCCTCCGCACTGCCCGAGGCCCACACCGTCTGGGTGGGTGACGTCTTGATCCGCGCCGAGGCCACCGGCACCGACACCTTCGAGGTGAACCGCAACCTGGTGCTCACCGACGGTGCGCGTGCGGACTCGGTGCCCAACCTGGAGATCGAGACCGGGGAGATCGTCGGCGCCGGGCATGCCAGTGCCACCGGACGTTTCGACGACGAGCAACTGTTTTACCTGCGCTCCCGTGGCATACCAGAGGAGCAGGCCCGCCGCCTGGTGGTACGCGGCTTCTTCGGCGAGATCATCTCCAAGATCGCGGTGCCGGAGATACGGGATCGCCTCACTGCCGCAATCGAACACGAACTGGAAATCACGGAATCGAGAACAACAGCCTCATGACGATCCTGGAAATCAAAGACCTGCACGTCAGCGTCGAGACTCCCAACTCCACCGACGGGGAGCGCGAGATCCCGATCCTCAACGGCGTTGACCTGACCGTGAAATCCGGTGAGACGCACGCGTTGATGGGCCCCAATGGCTCCGGCAAGTCGACGCTGTCCTACGCGATCGCGGGTCACCCAAAGTACCGGGTGACCTCGGGATCGATCACGCTGGACGGCGCGGACGTGCTGGCGATGAGCGTCGACGAGCGCGCCCGCGCCGGCGTGTTTCTGGCCATGCAGTATCCGGTCGAGGTGCCCGGTGTCTCGGTGTCGAACTTCATGCGCTCGGCGGCGACGGCCATCCGCGGCGAGGCGCCCAAGCTGCGGCTGTGGGTCAAAGAGTTCAAGGCCGCGATGGCCGCACTCGAGGTCGACCCGGCCTTCGCGGAACGCAACGTCAACGAGGGCTTCTCCGGCGGCGAAAAGAAGCGCCACGAGATCCTGCAGCTGGAATTGCTCAAGCCCAAGATCGCGATCCTCGACGAAACCGACTCCGGACTGGACGTCGACGCGCTGCGAGTGGTCAGCGAAGGCGTGAACCGTTATGCGGCAGCCGAACACGGCGGGGTCTTGCTGATCACGCACTACACCCGCATCCTGCGCTACATCCACCCCGAATACGTGCACGTGTTCGTCGGCGGCCGCATCGCCGAATCCGGTGGGCCGGAGCTGGCGGACGAGCTCGAGCAGAACGGCTACGTGCGCTTCACGCAAGCGGCGACCGCAGGGGCCTGACCATGACGATCGAGTTGGGTCGTCCAGCCGTAATGGATACGGCGACGATCCGTGCCGATTTCCCGATCCTCAAGCGAGTCATGCGCGGTGGGAATCAGTTGGCCTACCTCGATTCCGGGGCGACATCACAGCGCCCGCTGCAGGTGCTTGACGCCGAGCGTGAGTTCCTGGTCACGTCCAACGGCGGGGTGCATCGCGGTGCGCACCAGTTGATGGAGGAGGCCACCGATGCCTACGAGCAGGGCCGCGCCGACATCGCGGCGTTCGTCGGTGCCGACGCCGACGAGCTGGTTTTCACCAAGAATGCCACCGAGTCGCTCAACCTGACGTCATATGTGCTGGGCGACAATCGGTTCGACCGGGCGGTAGGTCCCGGTGACGTCATCGTCACCACCGAGCTCGAGCACCACGCCAACCTGGTTCCGTGGCAGGAGCTGGCCCGCCGCACCGGCGCCACGTTGCGCTGGTACGGCGTCACGGACGACGGGCGCATCGACCTGGACTCGCTGCAGCTCGACGAGCGCGTCAAAGTCGTAACCTTCAGCCACCATTCCAACGTGACCGGCGCGCTGGCGCCGGTGGGCGAGCTGGTCGCCCGCGCCAAGGCGGTGGGCGCGCTCACCGTCCTGGACGCCTGCCAGTCGGTACCGCACCAGCCCGTCGACTTCCACGCCCTCGACGTCGACTTCGCCGCGTTCTCCGGACATAAGATGCTGGGCCCCAATGGAATCGGTGTGCTGTACGGCCGCCGGGAGCTGTTGTCGGCAGCCCCGCCATTCCTTACCGGCGGTTCGATGATCGAGAACGTGACCATGGAATCGTCCACGTACGCCCCAGCGCCGCAGCGGTTCGAGGCCGGCACCCCGATGAGCTCCCAGGTGGTCGGGCTCGCCGCGGCGGCGCGCTATCTCGGTGGCATCGGCATGGACGCGGTGGAAGCCCACGAACGCGAACTGGTTGCCGCGGCTCTGCAGGGTTTGTCCGGCATTGACGGCGTGCGCATCATCGGGCCGACGTCGATGGAAAACCGCGGCTCGCCAGTGTCGTTCGTTGTCGACGGCGTGCACGCGCACGACGTGGGTCAGGTCCTCGACGACGACGGCGTCGCGGTGCGCGTCGGGCACCACTGCGCGCTGCCGCTGCACCGCCGGTTCGGCGTGGCGGCCACCGCGCGGGCGTCGTTCGCGGTGTACAACACCGCCGACGAGGTCGACCGTTTGGTGGCCGGCGTGCGGCACGCGCTGGATTTCTTTGGGAGAGAATGACGTTGCGTCTAGAGCAGATGTATCAGGACGTGATCCTGGACCACTACAAACACCCGCAGCACCGCGGACTGCGCGAGCCGTTCGGTGCGCAGGTGTACCACAAGAACCCGGTCTGCGGTGATGACGTCACCCTGCGCGTCGCACTGTCTGACGACGGCGAGACCGTCGTCGACGTTTCCTACGACGGGCAGGGCTGCTCGATCAGCCAGGCGTCCACATCGGTGCTGACCCAGCAGGTCATCGGTCAGAGCGTCGGTGACGCGCTGAAGACCATCACCGCATTCACCGAACTGGTCTCATCTCGGGGAACCGTCGAGGGTGACGAGGACGTCCTAGGTGACGGCGTGGCATTCGCCGGCGTGGCCAAATACCCGGCGCGGGTGAAATGCGCGCTGCTGGGATGGATGGCGTTCAAGGATGCGCTGGCTCAGGCCAGCGTTGAAAAACACACGAATGGAAGCGACGGATCATGACCGAAACCAGCTCACTCGATGACGAGCAGCTCTTCGATCTCGAGGAGGCAATGCGTGACGTGGTCGACCCCGAACTGGGGATCAACGTCGTCGACCTGGGTTTGGTCTACGGCCTGAACGTCGAGCAGAACGAGGACGGCACCGTCGCCGTGATCGACATGACGTTGACCTCGGCGGCCTGCCCGCTGACCGACGTCATCGAGGACCAGTCCCGCAGCGCGCTGATCGGCACTGGTCTGGTCAACGATCTGCGGATCAACTGGGTGTGGAACCCGCCGTGGGGCCCGGACAAGATCACCGACGACGGACGCGAACAACTGCGCGCCCTCGGCTTCACCGTCTGATCGCGCTGGTTCGCGCCTAACGGCCAATTAGCCGCCGTGACCGTGATGCGGGCCGCCTTCACCTGGGCATCTGCCGTCGGCGGCCGGTCGCACCGTGATCGCCGTCGCCTGTAGCGCCCCGCCGTTGTCCTGGCTGCCCTGCGCATTAATGCACTTACCCGAAGCGATGGCCTGCGAATTGGCGGCGCCTTCTTTGCTGTATTTGGTTCTGTCGCTGACGGTCACGGTCGTCGGGGAAGCGCTGTCACTGCCGTTGACGGTGATCGTGTTGCCCGCGACGGAAGCCACTGTGCCGTGGATGCCCGCATTCTTCGTGGGCCCGGTCAAGGGCGCCCCGGAAGGCGCCGGGGTGGTCGAACCCGCCGGTGGTTGGTTCGGCTGCGGGCATTTCCCGTCCACAGCGGGACTGATCCGCACCGACTGCGCGGCAATCGTGTCGCCGCTCTGGGGAGTGTCCCGAGTGGGCCGCACGCTGACGCAGCTGCCTGCGGTCACGTCGGTCAGGCCCGCCTGCGTGACCTCGTTGATCGCGGTCGAAGGCGTGAAGTCCACGGTGGCAGTCCCGTTCTTCTGGGTCACCTGGATTGTGCCGCCTGTCACGGATGCGATCAGGCCGGCGACTCGCTGCGCGTTGCCCGGCGCGGGCGCCTGTGTCGGAGCCTGAGCCGGTGCCTGCGCAGGCGCCGATGCGGCACTCGTCGGGCCCGCGGACTGAGCAGGGCTGGCGGTATGCGAGCTGCTACACGCCGCCAGAGACAGCGTCGTGGCACCCGCGGCGGCGAGGATCGCAAATCGCGTCAGTCGAGGCGCAAACGGGCTGGCAGATATCAAGGTTCCCCCTAGGCGTGGATTTCATGGCAGACGTCGCTACGGCGAGTGCCCTTGGGTTCAGGATCGGCGAGCGCACTGAGAGTGCGGTAAGTGAAGCCTGTGCGCAGGGTGTTAGAAAGCGTCTTCGGGAATGCGCATGGATGTCGTTTTCGAGCGATTCGACGATAGCGCCGCTGGCGGATGCTCAGCCCGCGTGTCTTCCGGGTTGGGAAAACGTGCACAACCGCAACCGGGGCGCGCCGAGGCAACTAGCCGTTCGCGCCGTTTTGGCCGAATAGCAGCCCGCGCTTGCCGCCGAGGCCGCCACTGCCGACCGCGGGGGCACTGCCGCCGTTGCCGGTCGATCCGCCGCTGCCGGCCGCGATGGTCCCACGGCGCACCGCGGTGGACGGTGGGGTGCTGAGCATCCGAGGTGTTGATCGCACACTGCGGGTGACGCGGAGTCTCGCGATGCAAAGGTAGCGGCGATACGGCACTGGCGAAGAGTGCAGATGAATGCCTAAATTGGCTGATGCGTTAATTAATCGACGACGCTCGGGCAACCGAGCACTGGACTGCAAGTCGCAGCCCAACGGGAATAAAAATCCCACAGGAACCTCACATTAAACCGGTGCCAGTGGGGTTATGATCCGGCGGTACTAGGTTGCCATCCACCGGGGGCATCGGTGACGATCGGGCGCCAGCCAGGTTGTCATGACCTGTTTGGAGGTTTGAGATGTCGTTTGTGGTGGCGGCACCGGAGGTGCTGGGCTCGGCAGCAACGGATTTGGCCAATCTCGGTTCGATGATCCAAGCGGCTGACGCGGCCGCGGCGGCCCAGACCACGGAGATTCTGGCCGCGGCTGAGGATGAGGTGTCGGCGGCGATTGCGGCAGTGTTTTCGGCCCACGGTCAAGGCTTTCAGGCAGCCAGTGCGCAGGCGGCGGCATTTCATGACCAGTTTGTGGAGGCGTTGACCGCGGGTGCGCGATCGTATGTCAGCGCGGAGGCCGCCAATGTTACGGCGTTTACCGTTAGTTCGGCGCAGACCCTCGAACAGGACGTGCTGCGTGTGATCAATGCGCCCTTCCTGGCGCTTACTGGGCGCCCGCTAATCGGCACCAGAGCTATCGGGAACGGTTTCGCCTTCGTTCAACAGGAAATTCAGCAGACCCCCACGACACTGGCCACGGGACTCACGCAGGTGGGAAACACGCTCGCCGACAACATCTTCGCATCAGCGGCCATAACGCCGATTCCGGCCTCGCTGAACCCGACCTTTACCGGCACACCGTCGCTGGCAACCAGGATCGAAACCGCTGCGTTGTATCCGGTCAAAGATCTCCTGACCATCACGGGTGTTTATAACCAGTGGGGTAATCCGAACTCCCCAATTCTCGCGGTGCTTGCCAGCAACGCCCCGGGACTATCGCTGATCCTCGGCAACAGCCCGCCGAAGATCTTGCCGCTGCTGCTCGGCGAAACGGTCCAGCACACCACCTACGACGGAATGAGCGTCGTCCAGATCACCCCTGCGCGTCCAGACGGCAACTACGTGATCGGTATTCATGGCGGCGCGTTCATCTTGCCGCCGACGATCTTCCACTGGATCGACTACTCAATGATGGCCTACCAGACCGGCGCGACCATCGAGGTGCCGATCTACCCGTTGATGCAGCAGGGCGGCACCGCTGGTGTGGTGGTGCCTAAGATGGCCGGCCTGATCTCCACGGAAATCACCGCGCACGGGGCCTCCCATGTCAGCGTGCTCGGGGACTCGGCGGGCGGCACCCTGGCACTCGCGTCGGTCGAGTACCTGGTCGCCAACAACCAGGCCGTTCCGGCGTCGATGGTTCTGCTGTCTCCCTGGCTGGACGTGTCGGACACCAACCCGAACATCGCGTACGTCCACGATCCGTACCTCCCTCCGCTCGGGAGCGGAGCGCAAAATATCGGCAAAGTGTGGGCGGGCAATCTCGCCGAGAACAACTACGAGGTGAGTCCGTTGTACGGGTCGCTGAAGGGACTCCCGTCGACCTATGTCTACTCGGGCTCGCTGGATTCGGTCTCACCCGACGCGCTTATCCTCCAACAGGAGGCGGTAGCCCAAGTTGCCCCGATCAGCTTCGCACTGGTCAACGGCGAAATTCATGACTGGATTTTCCTCACCCCGGACGGGTTGCACTATTGGCCGCAGATCGACCAGGAACTCGGTGCCTAAAGACGCGCCGCTCGAAGAGCGCTCAGCGGCAGAAGCGGCCGCCCTGCGGGGGAATGGACGCCGTTGCGCACGGACAACATCCAGCTCAATCCCTTCGTACACGCGAGCACCGACGAAATGGCGGGCCTACTGATTGACTGATTCAATTGCGGCGCAGCGGTTGATCGAAGCTGAACAGGAACGAACCAGGAGCGAAGCCGAAACGGGCTGAGGCCGAAAAGGACTGGCCAGACTTCAACCTAAACCATGTCTCTGACTCGACTTCTGCGATTGTGCTGGTTTTGTTGTCACCAGGTCACAGTCGACTTTCCGGCAAACGAGCGGGCCTGATTTGATCCCCGGAACAAGCCATTAACTCGGTGCGTTAAGGCTGTCGTGACTACACGAGACCTGACTTCTGAGCAGTTCAACGAAACGATCGAGGGCAACGACATCGTGCTCATCGATTTTTGGGCTTCCTGGTGCGGGCCGTGCCGCCAGTTCGCGCCGACGTTCCAGGCGTCGTCGGAGAAGCACCCCGACATCGTGCACGCCAAGGTGGACACCGAAGCGGAACAAGAGCTCGCCGCGGCCGCCCAGATTCGATCTATCCCCACGCTGATGGCCTTCAAAAAGGGCCAGCTCCTGTTCAACCAGCCCGGCGCGCTACCGCCGGCGGCCCTCGAAGACTTGGTACAGCAAGTCATTGCCTTTGACTTCGAGGCTGTCCAAGCGGAGCAAACGGAGCAGGCCGAGCAGGCCTAACGCGGCGCGCGATACCGTTCACGGGTGAGTTTGGTACTCGTCGATCACCCGCGGCCCGAGGTTGCCCTGATAACCCTCAACCGGCCGGAGCGGATGAATTCCATGGCGTTCGACGTCATGGTCCCGCTCAAAGAAGCTCTCGATAAGGTGAACTACGACAACTCCGTGCGGGTGGTCGTGCTGACCGGTGCCGGTCGGGGATTCTCGTCGGGAGCGGATCACAAGTCCGCGGGCAGCGTGCCGAATGTCGACGGGCTGACCCGCCCGACGTTTGCGCTGCGCTCCATGGAGGTACTCGACGACGTCATCCTGGCGCTGCGGCGGCTGCACCAACCGGTGATTGCCGCCGTCAACGGCGCCGCCATCGGAGGCGGACTGTGCCTGGCGCTGGCCGCGGATATCCGGGTGGCCTCCACCAGCGCATATTTCCGGGCCGCCGGCATCAACAACGGTCTGACCGCCAGCGAACTCGGGCTGAGTTATCTGTTGCCCCGGGCCATTGGATCGTCGCGCGCGTTCGAGATCATGCTGACCGGTCGCGACGTCAGCGCCGAGGAAGCCGAGCGGATCGGACTGGTGTCATGCCAGGTGCCGGATGCGCAGCTGCTGGACACCTGCTATGCGCTCGCGGCACGGATCGGCGCGTTCTCGCGGCCGGGAACCGAGTTGACCAAGCGCACGCTATGGAGTGGACTGGACGCCGGTAGCCTGGAGGGGCATATGCAAGCCGAAGGCTTGGGACAGCTTTTCATCCGTCTGCTTACCGCGAACTTCGAAGAAGCGGTTGCCGCGCGCGCAGAGCAGCGCCCGCCGGCGTTCACAGACGACAAATAACGACATAACTGAGGAGAGCGATCGTGATCACGGCCACGGACCTTGAGGTCCGCGCTGGTGCGCGCATCTTGCTCTCACCCGATGGTCCGGACCTGCGGATCCAGCCCGGCGATCGCATCGGGCTGGTTGGCCGCAACGGCGCAGGCAAGACCACCACTTTGCGCATTCTGGCGGGTGAGACTGAGCCGTACGCGGGGTCGGTCATCCGCACAGGCGAGGTCGGTTACCTTCCCCAGGATCCCAAAGAGGGCGATCTCGAGGTGCTGGCCCGCGACCGGGTGCTGTCGGCGCGCGGATTGGACGTGCTGCTCACTGATTTGGAAAAGCAGCAGGCGCTGATGGCCGAGGTCGCCGACGACGACGCGCGAGATCGCGCGATCCGGCGCTACGGCCAGCTCGAGGAGCGGTTCGTCGCGTTGGGCGGCTACAGCGCCGAGAGCGAAGCGGGCCGGATCTGCGCGAGTCTTGGCCTGGCCGAGCGGGTCCTGACGCAACAATTACGCACTCTGTCCGGTGGGCAGCGCCGACGGGTGGAGCTGGCCCGCATCTTGTTCGCCGCTTCCGAAGGAGGAGCGGGGGCCTCAGGTTCTGGGACCACCCTGCTGCTCGACGAGCCGACCAATCACCTCGACGCGGATTCGCTTGGCTGGCTGCGGGATTTCCTGCGGTCACACACCGGCGGGCTCGTGGTCATCAGCCACAACGTCGACCTGATCGCCGACGTGGTCAACCGGGTGTGGTTCCTGGACGCCGTTCGCGGCGAGGTCGACGTCTACAACATGGGCTGGCAAAAGTACCTGGACGCCAGGGCCACCGACGAACAGCGTCGTCGTCGGGAGCGGACCAACGCCGAACGTAAGGCGTCGGCGCTGCGCACGCAGGCCGCCAAGTTGGGCGCCAAGGCCACCAAAGCCACTGCGGCTCAGAATATGTTGCGCCGCGCCGATCGGATGATGGCCGCGCTCGACGAGGAGCGGGTCGCCGACAAGGTGGCCCGGATCAAGTTTCCTACCCCGGCGGCATGCGGACGCACACCGCTGGTGGTCAAGGGGCTGAGCAAGTCGTACGGGTCGCTCGAAGTGTTCACCGGCGTTGACCTGGCGATTGACCGCGGGTCGCGGGTTGTGGTGCTGGGACTCAACGGAGCAGGCAAGACCACGATGTTGCGGCTGCTGGCCGGCGTCGAGACACCCGACACCGGAGGGCTCGAGCCCGGATACGGTTTGCGGATCGGCTATTTCGCGCAGGAGCACGACACCCTCGACAACGATGCGACCGTGTGGGAGAACATCCGGCACTTGGCACCCGAATCCGGCGAACAGGAGTTGCGCAGCCTGCTCGGAGCATTCATGTTCAGCGGTCCACAGCTCGACCAACCGTCCGGCACCCTATCCGGTGGAGAGAAAACCCGGCTGGCGTTGGCCGGCCTGGTGGCGTCCACGGCGAACGTGCTGCTGCTCGACGAACCGACCAACAACCTCGATCCCGCGTCGCGCGAACAGGTGCTTGACGCGCTGCGCAGCTATCAGGGCGCCGTGGTGCTGGTAACACACGACCCCGGCGCGGCCGAGGCACTCGACCCGCAGCGCGTCGTGCTACTGCCCGACGCCACCGAGGACTACTGGTCCGACGAGTATCGGGACCTCATCGAGCTGGCCTGACTCGCCAAACTAGGTGCGGCGCACCGACTTCTCTACCAAGTCGAGGACGGCGGCGAGTCGCTGCGGATCTTCGCCGGATGCCAGCCGGGCCACCAATCCGTCGAGAACCAGTTCCAGGTAGCATCGCAACACGTCGCCGGGAACGTCGTCGCGCACCCGGTGCGCCTCCTTCTGACGGCGCAACCGCTCATCGGTGGCGGCCGCCAGTTCCGAGGAACGCTCGGCCCAGCCGCGGCTGAATTCGGGGTCGTTGCGCAGCTTGCGCGCGATCTCCAACCTGGTGGCCAGCCAGTCGAACTGGTCAGGCGCGGCGAGCATGTCGCGCATCACCTGGATGAGACCCTCGCGGGTCGCGACGTCGGCCATCCGCTCGGCGTCCTGGTGCGCCAGCGCAAAGAACAGGGCGTCCTTGTCGCGGAAGTGGTGGAAGATCGCACCGCGCGACATCCCGATCGCCTGTTCCAACCGCCGGACTGTGGCCTTGTCGTAGCCGTATTCGGCAAAGCATCGGCGCGCACCGTCGAGGATCTGGCGGCGGCGAGCCGCCAGATGGTCCTCGCTGACTTTAGGCACGGGTGGGGGTCAGCCCGACTTCAACATGTTGCGCAGCACGTACTGCAGGATGCCGCCGTTGCGGTAGTAATCGGCTTCTCCTGGGGTGTCGATGCGCACCACCGCGTCGAACTCGATGGTGGCGGCCCCGTCTTTGGAGGCCCTGACGTGCACGGTCTTTGGCGTCTTGCCGTCGTTGAGCGCCTCGATACCGGTGATGTCGAAGACCTCGGTGCCGTCCAGCCCTAAATCTTTGGCCGACTTACCCTCCGGGAACTGCAGCGGGATGACGCCCATACCGATCAGGTTCGAGCGGTGAATACGTTCGAACGACTCGGCGATCACCGCGCGAACGCCCAGCAGGCTCGTTCCCTTGGCTGCCCAGTCCCGTGATGAGCCGGAGCCGTACTCCTTACCGCCTAGCACAACCAGCGGAATACCTTGCTCCGCATAGTTTTGCGCCGCATCGTAGATGAACGCCTGCGGGCCGCAGTCCTGAGTGAAGTCGCGCGTGTAGCCGCCGGAAACGTCGTCCAGCAACATGTTGCGCAGCCGAATGTTGGCGAACGTGCCACGAATCATCACCTCGTGGTTTCCCCGCCGCGAACCAAAAGAGTTGTAGTCCTTGCGGTCCACGCCGTGTGCGTCGAGGTACTGCGCCGCCGGGGTACCGGGCTTTATGCTGCTGGCGGGGGAGATGTGGTCGGTGGTCACCGAATCGCCCAGCAGCGCGAGCACCCGTGCGTCGCTGATGTCGCCGACCGGTTGGGGTTCGGCCGGCATGCCCTCGAAGTACGGTGGCTTGCGTACATACGTCGAATCCGCGTCCCATTCAAAGGTATTGCCGCTGGGCGTGGGCAGGTTGCGCCACTTCTCGTCGCCCTTGAAGACGTCGGCGTAGTTCCTGGTGTACATCTCCTGGTTGATCGCCGACGCGATGGTGTCCGAAACGTCCTTTTGCGAAGGCCAGATGTCTTTGAGGAAGACATCTTTGCCTTCCTTGTCCTTGCCCAACGCCTGCGATTCGAAGTCGAAGTCCATCGACCCGGCCAACGCGTAGGCGATCACGAGCGGCGGCGACGCCAGATAGTTCATCTTCACGTCGGGGTTGATGCGGCCCTCGAAGTTCCGGTTCCCCGACAGCACTGCCGACACCGAGAGGTCGTTGTCGTTGATGGCCTTGGAAATCTCCTCGGGCAGGGGGCCGGAGTTGCCGATGCACGTGGTGCACCCGTAGCCGACGAGGTAGAAGCCCAGCTTCTCCAGATACGGCCACAGGCCGGCCTTGTCGTAGTAGTCGCTGACCACCTGCGAGCCCGGGGCCATGGTGGTCTTCACCCAGGGCTTGGCCGCCAACCCCTTTTCAACGGCGTTGCGGGCCAGCAGCGCTGCGCCCAGCATCACCTCGGGGTTGGACGTATTCGTGCACGACGTGACCGCAGCGATCACCACGGCGCCGTGGTCGAGCACGAACTCGCCGCGCTCGTCGGACTTCACCTGCACCGGGTTGCTCACTCGGCCCTTCGCATGCGCGGCGGCCGACTGCACCGGGGCGCGATCGTCGGCGTGGCCATTGGCGACTTGACCGGGGTCGCTGGCCGGGAATGTCTCGTCGAGCTCCTCGTCCAGCTTCGAGTAGTCCTTCTTGTCCGGGTCGTCGCCGACGTAGCTGGGGATGGTCTTGCGGAACGTGGGCTTGGCGTCAGACAACGAAATTCGGTCTTGTGGGCGCTTCGGTCCGGCGATCGACGGCACCACAGTGGACAGGTCGAGCTCGAGGTATTCCGAGAATTCAGGTTCGTGCTCGGGGTCGTGCCACAGGCCTTGCTCTTTGGCGTATGCCTCGACGAGCGCCAGTTGCTCTGGCTTACGGCCGGTGAATTTCAAGTAGTCGATGGTCTCTTGGTCGATCGGGAAAATGGCTGCGGTGGAACCAAATTCGGGGCTCATGTTGCCCAGGGTGGCGCGATTGGCCAACGGAACCCGGGCCACACCCTCGCCGTAAAACTCGACGAACTTGCCGACAACGCCGTGCTTACGCAGCATCTCGGTGACGGTCAGCACGACGTCAGTCGCCGTGACGGCAGGCTTGATCTCGCCGGTCAGTTTGAAGCCGACGACCCGCGGGATCAGCATCGACACCGGCTGGCCCAGCATCGCGGCCTCGGCCTCGATGCCACCGACGCCCCAGCCGAGCACGCCGAGGCCGTTGACCATCGTGGTGTGCGAGTCCGTGCCGACGCAGGTGTCGGGGTAGGCGTTTATTTTTCCCGCGCCATCCGCGCGGGACATCACCACGTGTGCCAGGTATTCGATGTTGACCTGATGCACGATGCCGGTGCCGGGTGGCACCACCTTGAAGTCGTCAAACGCGCCCTGGCCCCAGCGCAGGAACTGGTAGCGCTCGCCGTTGCGCTCGTATTCGATCTCGACATTGCGCTCGAACGCGTCGGCGGTGCCGAACAGGTCGGCGATCACCGAATGGTCGATCACCAGGTCGGCCGGCGCCAGGGGATTGACCTTGTCGGGATTTCCGCCCAAATCACCGACGGCCTCCCGCATGGTGGCCAGGTCGACGATGCAGGGCACGCCGGTGAAGTCCTGCATCACGACGCGCGCAGGGGTGTACTGAATCTCAATGCTGGGCTCTGCCTTGGGGTCCCAGTTCGCGATGGCCTCGATGTGGTCTTTGGTGATGTTCTTGCCGTCCTCATTGCGCAGCAGGTTCTCGGCGAGGACTTTGAGGCTGTAGGGGAGTTTCTCGGTATTGGGTACGGCATCGAGCCGATAGATTTGGTAACTGTTGTCGCCGACCTTGAGGGTGTCGCTTGCTCCGAACGAGTTCACCGAATCTTTGCTGGTCACGTCAACTCCCGAGGATTAAATTCTGCCGCCGACGGGCCGTGTCGACGGATGCCTTGCCACTTTAACAGTACGCTTGTCCTGCTAGAAGCGGCACCCCTAATTCTCACCGTTAGCGGGTGCGCCCGCGCGCCGAACGTGCTCTGAGTGCGAAAATCGAGACCCGGCTCTCGTCGTGGTTGCACGTTCGGCGGGCCGAGGTGTCGCGTACGGTGCCTGTATGACCGGGCACCTGCTGCCGCAATTCATCCCGCAAGACATCGACATGACGGCGGTAAAAGCTCAGGTCGCGGCCAGCGGCGTCAGTGCGCCGCCGGCGGCCATGCCGGGGCTCCTTGATGTGGTCAACCACGCCCACGCCGAGGGCATCAATCTCAAGATCGTGCTGCTCGACCACAACCCCCCGATCGACACGAACTTGCGTGACATCTCCACCGTCGTTGGCGCCGACTACCCGGATGCCACGGTCCTGACCCTCAGCCCCAGCTTCGTCGGCAGCTACAGCACGGACTTCCCGCGCGTCACGCTCGAGGCGGGCGAGGATATCGCCAAGACCGGCAACCCGGTGCTCTCGGCGCAGCACTTTTTGAATGAGCTCGGCGCTCCCGAGTTTCCGTGGAGCGGGTTGACCATTGTTCTGCTGATTGGCGTGCTTGCGGCAGCCGTCGGCGCCCGATTCCTGCAGCTACGCGGTAAGCAACCAGCAACGTCGGCGTCGTCCGCCGAAACGCAGGTCGAAGCGCCTACCGAGGACGCCTAACCACGCGCGTCATGCTCAACCGGTCCTGTTGATCGGGATCCGGTGACCCTTTATGGCAAACACCACAGGTCACCGTTGGGTCACATTAAACGCACGTCAAGGAGCCATTTTGTGACGGGCGTTTCCCTAGGGTCTTATGTGACGTACGGTGCGAATGATGCTTGTGTTGTCTTTGGCGCTTTCCGAGAGATCTGTGGCTGGCGCCGTCCGTCAGCGCCGAGCCGGAGGAGACCAAAGTCGAATGACGCGCACCCGCCGTGGCTCCTTCGCGCGACCAATCGCAAGGCTGGTCCGGCCCGTCCTGCCGTCGGTCCTGAGCTTGGCGCTGCTGATAGCCGTGCCGGTGTCAGCGAAAGCCGAGCCGGCGGCCGACAGCATGGCCGCGCTGATCGCCAACGTCGCCAGGGCCAACCAGCGCCTGGACGATCTGGGTGCGGCTATTGAGACAGAGCAGCAAAGCGTCAACAAGGCATTGGTCGACGTGGAGACCGCCCGGGACAACGCCGACGCGGCCGAACACGACCTGGAGGCCACCCAGCAAGGGGTCAAGGACGCAAATGCGGCAATCGCCGCGGCGCAACAACGGTTCAACACCTTCGCGGCGGCCACCTACATGAACGGCCCCTCGGGCAGCTACCTGACCGCAACGAGCCCCGAGGACATCATCGACGCCGAGACCGCGGCCAGGACACTGACGGCGAGTTCTGATGCTGTGATGGCCAACTTGCAGCGGGCCCGGACTGAGCAGGTGAACAAGGAATCGGCGGCGCGGCTGGCCAAGCAGCGGGCGGACAAGGCCGCCGTCGATGCAAAGGCCAGCCAGGATGCCGCGGTGGCAGCCCTCACCGATTCCAAGCGCAAATTCGACGAACAGCGCGAACAGGTCACCCAACTGGCCGCCGAGCGCGACGACGCGCAGTCCCAACTCGAGGTGGCCCAGCTCGCGGCCGGCCGGCAATGGTCGGGGGCTACGGGCGGGTCCGGTGCCCCGCCGTCGGGCGATCGATGGGACCCGGGAGCGCCGGGCGCCGCCGTGCCGTCCGTTGGAGGCCGTAAGTGGGATGGCGTGTGGGATCCCACCCTGCCGGCGGTGCCCAGCGCCAACATTCAGGGCGACCCGATCGCGGTGATGAACCAGGTCTTAGGCATCTCGGCCACGTCGACACAGGTGACCGCCAGCATGGGGAAAAGCTTCCTTCAGGGGCTCGGCATCCTCAAGCCTGACGACACTGGCATCACCAACGCCGGTGGTTCGGGTCGGATTCCGCGGGTCTACGGCCGGCAGGCCTCCGAGTACGTGATCCGCCGCGGGATGTCAGAGGTCGGGGTGCCCTACTCCTGGGGTGGGGGCACCGCCGCGGGCCCGGGTAAAGGAATCGACTCCGGGGCCGGGATTACCGGCTTCGACTGCTCGGGTCTGGTCTTGTACTCGTTTGCCGGGGTGGGCATCAAGCTGCCGCATTACTCGGGTTCTCAGTACAACCTGGGCCGCAAGATTCCGTCCGCGCAGATGCGGCGCGGTGACGTCATCTTCTACGGCCCGGGCGGCAGTCAGCACGTGACGCTCTACCTGGGTCAAGGCCAGATGCTCGAGGCTCCGGACATCGGTTTGAAGGTTCGCGTTGCGCCGGTGCGGACCAGCGGCATGACCCCATACGTGGTCCGCTACATCGAGTACTGACGATGACAGGATGCATGCGAGTAACTATGCACCACAAGCGATTTCGTCTGATAAGCATGGCCTGGATCACCGCGATGGTGACCGGGCTGCTGCTCGCTGTCGCCAATCCGGCCTCGGCCGACCCGGGCCAGTGGGACCCCACCCTGCCGGCAACGACCAGCGCCGGCGCCCCTGGGGATCCGCTCGCCGTCGCCAATGCCTCACTGCAGGCCACCGCTCAGGCCACTCAGACCACGCTGGATATGGGGAAGCAATTCCTTGGCGGGCTGGGAATCAACCTTGGCGGCGCCAGCGCCCCTACCGCGGGCACCCCAGGAAGCGCGATTCCGCGGGCCAACGGACGGCAGGCAATCGAGTACGTGATCAAGCGGGCCGGGTCCCAGATGGGCGTGCCGTATTCGTGGGGTGGCGGCACGTTGCAGGGTCCCAGTAAAGGCGTCGAGGACGGCGCCAACATCACCGGCTTCGACTGCTCGGGCCTGATGCGATACGGCTTCGCCGGCGTCGGCGTGCTGCTCCCGCGGTTCTCCGGCGACCAGTACAACGCCGGCCGCCACATTCCGCAGAATGAGGCCCGGCGCGGCGACCTGATCTTTTACGGCCCGAATGGCAGTCAGCACGTCACGATGTACCTCGGCAACGGTCAGATGCTGGAGGCATCCGGAAGTGCCGCCAAAGTCACGGTGAGCCCGGTGCGTAAGCCCGGTATGACACCGTTCCTGACTAGGATCATCGAGTACTGACCCAGGTGTGCCGCCCAGCGGGCGGTCCTGGGCCGAACAGGCGGGAGCCGCGACGTCGACGGAATCCCGCAGGCCTGGAATAGTTGGACGCGGGCACATTGCTGCCCCGCGACATTATTGAGCTTTGTCGGTTGAGCCTTGTCGGTTAGACCCTGGAAAGGTAGTAGTTGATGACAGCAGCAGGCGGGCCGCCCCCGGGCGCCAGTGGTTACTCGGGCGCGCACTCCGGCCCCGGAGCCCATGAGGCGCCAGCGGGTGGCGCCGACGGACTGGCCGCCGAGGTACACACCCTGGAGCGGGCCATCTTCGAGGTCAAGCGGATCATCGTCGGCCAGGACCAGCTCGTCGAGCGGATGCTGGTCGGTCTGCTGTCCAAGGGACATGTGCTGCTGGAAGGCGTGCCCGGCGTGGCCAAGACGCTGGCCGTGGAGACCTTCGCGAAGGTGGTGGGCGGGACGTTCTCGCGCATCCAGTTCACGCCGGACCTGGTGCCCACCGACATCATCGGTACCCGCATCTACCGGCAGGGCAAGGAGGAGTTCGACACCGAGCTCGGCCCGGTGGTGGCCAATTTCCTGCTGGCCGACGAGATCAACCGGGCACCGGCCAAGGTGCAGTCGGCGCTACTTGAGGTGATGGCCGAACGTCAGGTGTCGATCGGTGGCAAGAGGTTCCCGCTGCCCAACCCGTTCCTGGTGATGGCGACGCAGAACCCGATCGAGCACGAGGGTGTTTACCAGTTGCCGGAGGCGCAGCGGGACCGTTTCTTGTTCAAGGTCAACGTCGGCTACCCATCGCCCGAAGAAGAGCGCGAGATCATTTACCGGATGGGTGTCACGCCACCGCAGCCCAAGCAGATCCTGAACCCGGGCGACCTGCTGCGGCTGCAGGGCATCGCGGCCAACAGCTTCGTGCACCACGCGCTGGTCGACTATGTGGTTCGCGTGGTCTTCGCCACCCGGCAACCTGAGCAACTCGGGTTGAACGACGTGAAGAGCTGGATCGCGTTCGGCGCGTCCCCGCGCGCTTCGCTGGGCATCATTGCCGCCGCGCGTTCGCTGGCGCTGGTCCGGGGCCGCGACTACGTGATCCCGCAGGACGTCATCGAAGTGATTCCCGACGTACTGCGGCACCGGTTGGTACTGACTTACGACGCACTAGCCGACGAGATCTCATCGGAGATCGTCATCAACCGGGTCCTGCAGACAGTTGCCCTTCCGCAGGTGAATGCCGTGCCCCAGCAAGGCCATTCGGTCGCTCCTGCGATGCAGGCCGCGGCGGCGGCTAGCGGTCGGTGACCGATTCAAATTCCGCTGCGGCAAAGCCCGCGGCTCATCCGCCGTCGATGTTGCGCGGCGAGATCGATGACCCGAAGCTGTCGGCGGCGCTGCGCACGCTCGAGCTGACCGTCAAACGCAAGCTCGACGGTGTTCTGCACGGCGATCACCTCGGTCTGATCCCGGGGCCGGGTTCGGAGCCGGGGGAGTCACGCCTCTATCAGCCCGGCGACGACGTTCGCCGGATGGACTGGGCCGTCACGGCGCGCACCACCCACCCGCACGTCCGGCAGATGATCGCGGACCGCGAACTGGAGACCTGGCTGGTCGTCGATGCATCGGCCAGCCTGGACTTCGGCACCGCCTCGTGTGAGAAACGGGACCTGGCGGTTGCTGCCGCGGCGGCCATCACCTATCTCAACAGCGGCGGCGGCAACCGGCTCGGTGCGTTGATTGCCAACGGCGAGACCATATCTCGGGTGCCGGCACGCTCCGGACGCCAGCATCAGCAGAAGCTGTTGCGCACCATCGCGACCATGCCCAAGGCGCACGTCGGGGTGCGCGGCGACTTGGCGGTTGCCATCGACGCGCTGCGCCGGCCGGAACGCCGTCGCGGAATGGCGGTGATCATCAGCGATTTCCTCGGCCCGATCAATTGGATGCGCCCGCTGCGGGCGATCGCGGCGCGCCATGAAGTGCTGGCTATCGAGGTGCTCGATCCCCGCGATGTTGACCTGCCCGATATCGGTGACGTCGTTCTGCAGGACGCCGAATCCGGGGTCACCCGCGAGTTCACTATCGATGCTCAGCTGCGCGACGACTTCGCCAGGGCCGCCGAGGCTCACCGCGCCGATGTGGCTCGCACGATTCGCGGTTGTGGAGCACCGATTTTGACGCTTCGTACCGATCGTGACTGGATCGGCGACATCGTCCGATTCGTCGCCTCTCGCCGGCGCGGTGCGCTGGACGGGCACAGGTGACGCTGACGCTCGCATACACCGTGACGGGTTTGCGATGACGCTGCCGTTGCTGGGGCCGATGTCCCTGTCCGGTTTCGAACACTCATGGTTTTTCCTGTTCTTTGTTGTCACCCTTGCACTCGCTGCGCTGTATGTCCTGATGCAGTTGGCGCGTCAGCGGCGCGTGCTGCGCTTCGCCAACACGGAGTTGTTGGAGAGCGTCGCCCCCAAGCGGCCCTCGCGTTGGCGGCACGTGCCGGCGATCCTGCTGCTGTCGGCAATGGTGCTGTTCACCATCGCGATGGCCGGGCCGACGAACGACGTCCGGATACCCCGCAACCGCGCCGTGGTGATGCTGGTAATCGACGTGTCGCAGTCGATGCGTGCCACCGACGTCGAACCCAATCGGATGGCCGCCGCGCAAGAGGCCGCGAAGCAGTTCGCCGGGGAGCTGACTCCGGGGATCAACCTCGGGCTGATCGCCTACGCCGGCACCGCGACGGTGCTGGTGTCGCCGACCACCAACCGTGACGCGACCAAGGGCGCCCTGGACAAGTTGCAGTTCGCCGACCGCACCGCAACCGGGGAGGGCATCTACACCGCACTGCAGGCCATCGCCACGGTCGGCGCGGTGATCGGTGGCGGCGACACACCGCCACCGGCGCGCATCGTGTTGTTCTCCGACGGCAAGGAGACGATGCCGACCAACCCGGACAACCCCAAGGGCGCTTTTACCGCCGCACGCAGTGCCAAGGATCAGGGCGTGCCGATTTCGACGATCTCGTTTGGTACCCCCTACGGCTTCGTCGAAATCAACGACCAGCGTCAGCCGGTGCCCGTCGATGACGAGACGCTCAAGAAGGTCGCCCAGCTCTCGGGTGGAAATGCTTACAGCGCCTCGAGTCTGGCGGAACTGAAGGCCGTCTACGCGTCGCTGCAGGAGCAGATCGGCTACGAGACGATCAAGGGTGACGCGAGCGTGGGCTGGCTGCGGCTCGGGGCGGTGGTGCTGGCGCTGGCAGCGTTGGCGGCGCTGCTGATCAACCGCCGGCTGCCCACGTAGCCCACTCTCTTGGTCGCGAGCGTAAGCACAGTGCGATTCTCGGCCCAACGTTTCGCGATGTGGTTACGCTCGGCGCCCTCGTGCCTCGCGTACGCGACGGATTACGTCGTCGGGATAATCCTCGGCGACGACCCGAACCACGATCCACCCGTGGCGCTGGTCGAGCATCTCGAGCCGGCGGATGTCCTTCACGTACTGACGGCGGTCCGATCGATGCTGGTCGCCGTCATACTCGACAGCCACCTTGATGTCCTCCCAGCCCATGTCCAAATACGCCTCCACCCAACCCCATTCGTTTCGAACCGCGATCTGCGTCTGGACCGCCGGAAACCCGGCTCTGAACAGCAGCAGCCGCAGCCAGGTTTCCTTTGGCGACTGTGCCCCGCCGTCGACCAGTGCCAGTGCGGCTCGGGCAGCCCGGATGCCCCGGCGGCCGCTGTAACGGTCAACCAATAGCTCGACATCGGCCGGCTTCAACTCGGTCACCTGCGCGAGCGCGTCGACTGCAGCAACTGCAACACCGAGCGGGAGTCGGCGAGCGAGGTCAAGCGCGGTCCGAGCCGGAGTCGTGACGCGCATGTCGGCCAGGATTCCGATCTCGTCGTCGTCGATACGTTCCTCCCAGGTCTGCACCCCCGCGACACTGTGACGGTTGGTGTCGATGATCGCCGCAGGCAGAGTCGGATCGATCCACCTCGCACCGTGTAGGGCCGATGCGGAGTAGCCGGCGAGGATGCCGCGGCGGCGGGAACGCAGCCAACACGCTTTCGCGCGCAAGATCGCCGTCAGCGCCGCGTCCTTTGGCACGTATACGTCCTTATGCACTGCGACGTACCGACTGCGCAGCTCATAGGGGGTCAACACGCCTGCGGCCAGCGCTGCACTGCCCAAAAACGGGTCTGTCATGACCGCGAGTGTGCGCAAACACACCGACAATCGCGGCGAGCGTAAGCGCACTGCGATTCTCGGCCCGACTTTTCGCGGTGTGGTTACGGTCGGCGTGAGCCGACTTCGGCCGCGGCTCGACGGGGCGATAGGTTGGCGGTGTGACAGAAGCAGGCGCCCACAACGCCCAGGACGGAGCCAGACCCGCGTTCGTATCGCGCTCAGTTCTGGTCACCGGGGGAAACCGGGGGATCGGTCTGGCGATCGCACAGCGGCTGGCCGCCGACGGCCACAAGGTGGCCGTCACGCACCGCGGATCCGGGGCGCCCGAGGGGCTGTTCGGCGTCGAGTGCGACGTCACCGACAACGACGCCGTCGATCGCGCCTTCACAGCGGTCGAGGACCACCAGGGTCCCGTCGAGGTCCTGGTGTCCAACGCTGGGGTGGCCGCGGACGCGTTCCTCATGCGGATGACCGAGGAGAAGTTCGAGAAGGTCATCGACGCCAACCTCACCGGGGCGTTCAGGGTGGCGCAGCGGGCATCGCGAAGCATGACCAAGAAGCGGTTCGGCCGGATGATCTTCATAGGTTCGGTCTCCGGCAGCTGGGGCATCGGCAACCAGGCCAATTACGCAGCCTCCAAGGCCGGTGTGATCGGCATGGCCCGCTCGATCGCGCGTGAGCTGACAAAGGCCGGGGTGACCGCGAATGTGGTGGCACCGGGCTACATCGACACCGATATGACCAGCGCGCTGGATGAGCGAATTCAAAAAGGAGCACTGGAGTTCATCCCGGCGAAGCGGGTTGGCAGCGCCGCCGAGGTCGCCGGGGTGGTTAGCTTCCTGGCGTCCGAGGATGCGAGTTATATCTCCGGCGCGGTCATCCCGGTCGATGGCGGCATGGGCATGGGCCACTAGGAGAAGGACAGATATGGCAGGACTGCTTGAAGGCAAACGGATCCTGGTCTCCGGGATCATCACCGACGCGTCGATCGCGTTCCACATCGCGCGGGTCGCGCAGGAGCAGGGCGCCGAACTGGTGTTGACCGGATTCGACCGGATGCGGCTGATCCAGCGCATCGCGGACCGGCTGCCCCAGAAGGCCCCGCTGATCGAGCTCAATGTGCAGGACGAGCAACATCTGGCCAGCCTGGCCGACCGGGTGCTCGAGGCGATCGGCGCGGAGAACAAGCTCGACGGCGTGGTGCACTCGATCGGCTTCATGCCGCAGAGTGGAATGGGCGTCAACCCGTTCTTCGACGCGCCCTACGAGGATGTCGCCAAGGGCATCCACATCTCGGCGTATTCGTATGCGTCGCTGGCCAAAGCACTCCTCCCGATCATGAACCCCGGTGGTGGCATCGTCGGCATGGACTTCGACCCGACCCGGGCGATGCCGGCCTACAACTGGATGACGGTCGCCAAGAGCGCGCTGGAGTCGGTCAACCGGTTTGTGGCGCGCGAGGCGGGCAAGGTCGGTGTCCGTTCGAATCTCGTTGCGGCCGGGCCAATCCGGACCTTGGCGATGAGTGCGATCGTGGGTGGTGCGCTCGGCGACGAGGCCGGCGCCCAGATACAGTTACTCGAGGAGGGCTGGGACCAGCGCGCCCCGCTCGGTTGGAACATGAAGGACCCGACGCCGGTGGCCAAGACAGTGTGCGCGCTGTTGTCCGAATGGCTGCCGGCGACCACCGGAACCATCATCTACGCCGACGGCGGCGCCAGTACGCAGTTGCTCTAGGAAGCAATGCAATCCCGTGATCTTTGATGCCGTCCTGCTGCTGTCGTTCGGCGGACCGGAAGGGCCCGAGCAGGTGCGGCCCTTCCTGGAGAACGTCACCCGTGGTAGGAATGTGCCACCCAAACGTATCGACGACGTTGCCGAGCACTACCTGCATTTCGGTGGCGTGTCGCCGATCAACGGCATCAACCGCGCGCTGATCACCGAGCTGCAAGCCGAGCTGGATCTGCCGATATATTTCGGCAACCGCAATTGGGAACCATACGTCGAAGATGCCGTTACGGCAATGCGAGACAATGGTATTCGTCGGGCGGCGGTATTCACTACCTCCGCGTGGAGCGGTTATTCCAGCTGTACGCAGTACGTCGAGGACATTGCCCGGGCACGTGGGGCGACCGGGGCGGACGCGCCCGAGTTGATCAAGCTACGGACCTACTTCGACCATCCGCTCTTTGTTGAGATGTTCGCCGGCAACATTGCCGCGGCCGCCGACACGTTGCCCGCCGAACTGCGCGGGGGCGCGCGACTGGTGTTCACCGCGCACTCGGTTCCGGTGGCCGCCGATCGGCGCTGCGGTCCGCAGCTCTACAGTCGCCAAGTCGCTTATGCCACAAGGCTGGTCGCGGCGGCCGCTGGATATGCCGATTATGACCTGGCCTGGCAGTCGCGGTCGGGGCCGCCGCAGGTTCCGTGGCTGGAGCCTGACGTCACCGACCGTCTTGCGATGCTGGGCGCTGCCGGCACGAAAGCTGTAATCGTTTGTCCCGTCGGATTTGTCGCGGACCACATCGAAGTGGTGTGGGATCTCGACCAGGAACTGCGATGCCAAGCCGAAGCGGCCGGCATCGCATTCGCCCGGGCCGCGACGCCCAACGCCGATCGGCGGTTCGCCCGGCTGGCCGCAGATCTTATCGACGAGCTCCGCGACGGCCGGGTGCCGGCCCGGGTTAGTGGGCCCGACCCGGTGCCCGGCTGCTTGGCCAGCACCAACGGCGCGCCGTGCCGCCCGCCGCACTGCGTTGCGCGCTAGTCGGGCCAGGCCGAGTGCAGGATCTCGTTCACCGCGGCCATCCGGGCCGAACGCACCACGGTGTTGAGCGGCCGCAGCGCATCGCTGGCGATCCGGGCTTCCGACGACGACTGCACGCCGACCGGCTCCAACCCGGCGACTGTACGGGCCGCGAACTGTTCCGCGGAAGAATCGGGCAATTGACTCAGCCCGGCGCTGACCGCAATGATCGCGTCGACGTGCGCGGCGTTCTCCAGCACTCGCAACGCGCGCGACGGCGCATGATCGGGAATCCGGTGTTGTCGTGCGGATTCCAGCAGCTGTTCGACAAGTCCGCGCGGATCGTCGATGTCGGAGGTTGCGGATTCCAGCCCGATTGCGCCGAGCGCGTCGGCGGCCGATCGCACTGCTGACCGCAACGCGTATTCGGCGTCGCCAAGCTCATGGTGCTCGAACGCGGGTGCTCCGGGCAACGAGTACACGATCCAGGACAGTGCACACGATTCGGGCACACCCTGCGCGCCGTCGGCGGACTCGTCGAGATCGCTGTAGGAGAACTCGGGAACCAGCCCGACAGCGGTACTGGGATCGTCGGGGTTGGAGATGATCACTGCTTCGCCCGCGGCCAGGGCATCGCGTTCGAACTGGGTGCCAGGGGCCAGTCCGCGGACATCGCCCGGAACCGGAAACACCACGTTGATCGTCCCACTCAACGGGACGCCGGACGCCGACCCGGAGGTCCGGCCAACTGCGGCCCGCAGCGTCTGCAACAACGAGACCGTCCCGGCCTCGTTGACGTCGGGCCACGGCAGCCCGGTGTAACCAGCGGCGACGGCGTCATATGCGGTCACCGATTGGGTTGGCGCCCAGAGTGATAACGCGTCCAGGACGTCGTCGGGCGCGGCCTTGCCGGCGAGCCAGGCGTTGGCCCACAGGGACAGCGAAACACTGGGACACCACATGATCTCGCAGTGTAGTAGTTCGCCGCCGCTGAAGCGGATCACGCGTATTCTGTGGGCATGCCGATTGCGCTGAGCTGGCTAATCTTCGCGCTGGCCCTTGGCGTCGCGGAGGCGCTGACGGGCGACATGTTCATGTTGATGCTGGGCGGCGGCGCGCTGGCCGCATCGGTAACCGCGTGGCTCACGGATTGGCCAATCCTGGGAGACGGCGCGGTGTTCCTGGTTGTCTCGTTGTTGCTGGTCCTGGTGGTTCGGCCGGCGCTGCGCCGACAGCTGACCCCCAAAGCGGTGCCGACGGGCATCCAGGCGTTGGAGGGCAAGAAGGCCGTGGTCCTGCATCGGGTCGCCGGCGATCAGGGTCGGATCAAGCTCGACGGACAGGTGTGGACGGCGCGGCCCCTGGACGAAGGCGATGTCTACGAGCCCGGCGACTCGGTGACCGTCCTGCGCATCGACGGTGCCACGGCAGTGGTCTTCGGGAACGTGTAGCTGCGAGAAAGGAACGTCTGTGGGGCCGTTGGTTGCTCTCACGCTGTTTGCGGCGCTGGTGGTCTTCACGATCGTCGTGGTGGCCAAGTCGGTTGCGCTGATACCACAGGCCGAGGCCGCCGTGATCGAACGGCTGGGTCGATACAGTCGCACGGTCAGCGGGCAGCTGACCTTGTTGGTGCCTTTCATCGACCGTGTCCGCGCACGGGTGGACCTGCGTGAGCGGGTGGTGTCGTTCCCGCCGCAGCCGGTCATCACCGAGGACAATCTGACCCTCAACATCGACACCGTGGTCTACTTCCAGGTCACCGTTCCGCAGGCGGCGGTTTACGAGATCAGCAACTACATCGTCGGGGTCGAACAGCTCACCACGACCACCCTGCGCAATGTGGTCGGCGGCATGACGCTGGAGCAGACCCTGACATCCCGCGACCAGATCAACGGCCAGTTGCGTGGTGTGCTCGACGAGGCGACGGGCCGCTGGGGCCTGCGGGTGGCGCGGGTGGAGCTGCGCAGTATCGACCCGCCGCCGTCGATTCAGGCCTCGATGGAAAAGCAGATGAAGGCCGACCGGGAGAAGCGGGCGATGATTCTGACCGCAGAAGGCATGCGGGAGGCGGCGATCAAGGAGGCCGAGGGCCAGAAACAGGCGCAGATCCTGGCCGCCGAGGGCGCCAAGCAGGCCGCGATCCTGGGTGCCGAGGGTGAACGGCAGTCCCGGATGCTGCGTGCTCAGGGTGAGCGCGCCGCGGCCTACCTGCAGGCGCAGGGGCAGGCCAAGGCCATCGAGAAGACGTTCGCGGCGATCAAGGCCGGCCGGCCCACCCCGGAGATGCTGGCCTACCAGTACCTGCAGACGCTGCCTGAGATGGCCCGCGGTGACGCGAACAAGGTGTGGGTGGTGCCTAGCGACTTCAGCGCCGCGTTGCAGGGTTTCACAAAGCTCTTGGGCGCCCCTGGCGAAGACGGGGTGTTCCGGTTCCAGCCGTCCCCGGTAGAGGACCAGCCCAAGCATGCCGCCGATGACGACGCTGAGGTCGCGGACTGGTTCTCCACCGAGACCGACCCCGTGATCGCTCAGGCGGTGGCGAAGGCCGAGGCGATAGCCCGCCAACCGGTGGACGGCCCGCTGGGCGCACCGCCCGAATTGACTCGATAGGGTTTGGGCATGAGCATTTTAGGTTCACCGAAGACCTATGCCGCGCTTGGCGTATTCCATGCCGGCGATGCCGTCGGATGCGCGCTCAAAGCACCTCCCATCGTAAAAATCCTCGACGACCTCGGGATTCCGGAAAGCATTCGCCCCGTTTTCCCGGTGGTCAAGGCTGCCGCCGCGGTCGGTCTGCTGTCGGTCACCCGGTTCCCCGCGTTGGCGAGGCTGACCACCGCGATGCTGACGCTGTATTTCATCCTGGCTGTGGGCGCGCACATCCGGGTCCGGGACAAGATTGTCAACGTCATTCCGGCGGCGACGTTCCTGGCGCTGGTCACGGCAATGACGGTCAAGGGACCCGACCGGTCTTAATGGGTCGGGTCGCCACTATTTCTCGATCGCTCCGCCGCTGCCTGCCCAGTCCTTGAAGCCGCCGAGGTTGTAGACCTCGCCGTAGCCCATTTCCTTGAGCGCCTGCCCGGCCAGAGCGGCGCGTCCACCCGCCGCGCAGTACACGATGACCGTCTTGCCCTTGTCAAGGCGCGGGTCGTGGTGCGGCGATGCCGGGTCCGCAACGGATTGGATCAGTCCACGCGGGACGTGCACGGCGCCGGCGGCCTTGCCGCTCTGCTGGACCTCGTCCGCCTCTCGCACGTCGACAAGCACGACGTTGCCCTTGGCGATTAACTCTTGCGCCTGGGCCGCCGTGATTGGCGGCACTACGGCGTTCGCCGCTGCAACCAAGTCGTTGACACTGTCAGCCATGACGGCCTCCCTGCTAGCACGATCGTCGTTGTTGCCATCTTGACCCAACCCCGTCAGTGGCTGACGACAGGCTCGACGCGATCAGTGGCTGACGGCCGGCTCGTCGCCCAGGCGTGTCCTGGGAGGCGCTGCGCGAACTGTGGTGGTGTCGCTGCCGATAGTGGCGTATCTCGAGGAGCAATCCCGCCACCCCTAGGCCGCCCGTGCACACAGACACCAGGAAGAGCGTCGGACTGGGGTGACCGGCGAGCGCGTCGCCGAGGATCACGACGGCGGCGGTGCCGGGCAGCAGACCGGCCACCGTGGCCCAGGTGTAGGGCGCTAGCCGCACGGCCGACGCGCCGGCGGCGTAGTTGATCACCGAAAAAGGTACGACGGGAATCAGCCGCAGCGACAAGATGGCCACCCAGCCGCGCTCCCGCAAGCGCTCGTCGGCCGTGTCATTCGCCCGGTGTTGGACCAACCGGTTGAGCTGCCATCCCGCCGCGCGCACCAGTAGGACCGCCAGCACCGCACTCGCGGTACTGGCTATCACCGCGATCGCGATACCCAATGGCGGGCCGAACAGCAGCCCGGCGCCCAGCGTGAACACGGTGCGGGGAAACGGCAGCACCGTCACGACAATGTGTGTGGCGAGAAACGCCAGCGGGAACCAAGGGCCCACGGATTGCACCCAGTCCCGCAGCTGCACTGGGGAGGGCAGCGGCAGCCACGTCGCCGCCGCAATCAGGACTGTGATTACGACCACTGTCGTAAGGACCCGGGGCCGGGCAAGTTGACGGGTGGCGGCGCCCGCAGTGCCCGCAATGGAGGCAAGATCGCGCAGGCTAGCGTGGATTTTGCTGGTCGCGGGCTCCGGCACGGTGCTAAGGCTACGGGGCGCAGATGAAGAACTTGTGTCCCGTGGCGGGCGTTTCATGGTCGTGAGGTCGATCAATTAGCCTGGTTAGTTAAGTGGCGTCCGCCACGCCACCCGAAGCAACGAGCCTATTGCTGCGAAAACAGGAGCAGTCGGTGTCCATTGATGTACCCGAGCTTGCCGAACTGGAACAGGTTCGCGGGCGTTGGCGCAGTGCTGTCGCCGGCGTGCTCTCCAAGAGCACCCGCAAGGACCCCGCTGATTTAGGGGAGCACCCCGAGCAGCTGCTGGATTCCCCGACCTATGACGGATTCGTCGTTCGGCCCCTCTATACCGCGTTCGACGAGCTGCCGGAACCGCCGCTGCCGGGCCAGTGGCCCTACCTGCGCGGCGGCGACGCCTTGCGCGACGTCAAGTCCGGCTGGAAGGTTGCCGAGGCTTTTCCGCGCGACCTTTCCGGCGCGACGGCGGTCCGCGACGAGAACTCCGCGCTGCTTGCCGCGCTTGGCGACGGGGTCAGCGCTCTGGTGATCCGCGTCGGGGGGTCCGGTGTGGCAGCCGAGGAGCTCGACGCGTTGCTCGAGGGCGTGTACTTGAGCATGGTGCCGCTGATCCTGGACGCCGGCGCCCACTACGCCGCCGCCGCCGACGCCGTGCTGGCGTTGGTGGACGAAGTGGAACCCGACCAGCGGGCAGCGCTCTCGGTAGACCTCGGCGGCGACCCGCTGACCGCCTCGCTCAGCGACCGTCCCGCCCCGTCGATGGATGAGGTCGTCGCTGTCGCCGCGCGAGTAGCCGGTGAGCGCGGCATGCGGGCGATCACCGTAGACGGTCCCGCTTTCCACAATCTGGGCGCGAACGCGACCTGGGAACTGGCCGCCAGCGTCGCGGCCGCGGTGGCCTACCTTCGGGTGCTCACCGAATCCGGGCTGCCGATCGGCGGGGCGTTACGGCAAATCAGTTTCCGGCTGGCTGCCGACGACGACCAGTTCATGACACTCGCCAAGATGCGTGCGCTGCGCCAACTCTGGGCGCGAGTCGCCGAAGTCGCCGGCGAACCGGAGCGCGGCGGAGCCGTGGTGCACGCGGAGACGTCACTGCCGATGATGACCCAGCGCGACCCCTGGGTGAACATGCTGCGCACCACCCTGGCCGCGTTCGGCGCGGGCGTCGGCGGCGCCGACACCGTGCTGGTGTCCACGTTCGACGTGGGCATCCCGGGCGGCTTTCCGGGCACGGCGCGAAGCTTCGCGCGCCGCATCGCCCGAAACACCCAGCTGCTGCTGTTGGAAGAGTCACACGTTGGCCGGGTGTTGGATCCCGCCGCCGGGTCATGGTTCGTCGAGGACCTCACCAAAGAGCTTACGCAGCAGGCCTGGCAACACTTCCAGGCCATTGAGGCCCGCGGCGGCTTCGTCGAAGCCGGTGCTTACATCGCCGACCAGATCAGCGAGATATCCACCCGGCGCGCCGACGACATCGCGCATCGGCGCACCGCGGTCACCGGCGTCAACGAGTATCCGAACCTCGCTGAACCTGCTCTGCCGCAAACTGATTCGTTGACTTCAGAGGCTGCCGCCGGGAATCTGCAACGCTACGCCGCCGGGTTCGAGGCGCTGCGCGATCGGTCCGATGTTTTTCTGGCCCGCACCGGTTCCCGCCCGCAGGCGCTGTTGCTTCCGCTGGGCCCGCTGGCCGAGCACAACATCCGGACCACGTTCGCCTCGAACCTGCTGGCATCCGGCGGCATCGAGGCG
The DNA here is from genome assembly GCA_963762625.1 of uncultured Actinomycetota bacterium. Taxonomy (GTDB): domain Bacteria; phylum Actinomycetota; class Actinomycetes; order Mycobacteriales; family Mycobacteriaceae; genus Mycobacterium. The sequence continues at coordinate 3,701,122 of CAVXLB010000001.1, read as the reverse complement.
ATCAACCCCGGAACCGTTGATGCCGACGGCGTCGCGGAAACCGTTTCCGCCCCAGGGGCGCCGAGCGTCGCGGTACTCTGCGGCACCGACGCCCGTTACGGCACCGAGGCGGCCGGGGTGGTCGAGGCGGCGCGCCGCGCTGGTGTGTCGCGCATCTACCTGGCCGGCCCAGAAAAGGCGGTAGCGGAGGCAGTTCCGGAGCATCGGCCGGACGACTTCTTGACTATGAAAATCAATGCGGTCGAAACCCTGTCGGATCTGCTCACTCGGTTGGGGGCGTAGCCATGACGACCTCTACGCCGGTGATCGCCAGTTTCGCCGATGTCCCCCTGCACGGCGAGCGCGCGGTGCCGCCGCCCACCGAAGCTGACGTGGAATCCCATGTCGCCGCGGCGGCGTCGGCGCATTGGTACACACCGGAGCAGCTGGTCTGGGAGACGCCGGAAGGCATTGACGTCAAACCGGTCTACGTCGGCGCCGACCGCGCCGCTGTCGAGGCCGACGGCTACCCGCTGAACAGTTTCCCCGGCGAGCCGCCGTTCGTCCGGGGGCCGTATCCGACCATGTATGTCAACCAGCCGTGGACAATCCGCCAATACGCCGGGTTCTCCACCGCCGCGGATTCCAACGCGTTTTACCGGCGTAACCTGGCCGCCGGTCAGAAGGGCCTGTCGGTGGCCTTCGACCTGGCCACCCACCGCGGCTATGACTCCGACCACCCGCGGGTCCAGGGTGATGTCGGGATGGCAGGCGTGGCAATCGATTCCATCCTGGACATGCGACAGCTGTTCGACGGCATCGACTTGTCCACGGTGTCGGTGTCGATGACGATGAACGGCGCGGTGCTGCCGATCCTGGCGCTGTACGTGGTTGCCGCCGAGGAGCAGGGCGTACCGCCGGAGAAACTGGCCGGCACCATCCAGAACGACATCCTCAAAGAGTTCATGGTGCGCAACACCTACATCTATCCGCCGAAGCCGTCGATGCGCATCATCTCCGACATCTTCGGCTACACCAGCGTGAAGATGCCGAAGTTCAACTCCATCTCGATCTCCGGTTATCACATCCAGGAAGCCGGTGCCACAGCGGATTTGGAGCTGGCCTACACGCTGGCCGACGGCTTCGACTACATCAAGGCGGGGCTGGACGCCGACCTGGACATCGACAAGTTCGCGCCCCGGTTGTCCTTCTTCTGGGGCATCGGGATGAACTTCTTCATGGAGGTCGCGAAACTGCGTGCGGGCCGGCTGCTGTGGAGTGAGCTGGTCGCCCAGTTCGATCCGAAGAGCGCGAAATCGCTGTCACTGCGCACGCATTCGCAGACCTCGGGCTGGTCGCTGACCGCCCAGGATGCCTTCAACAACGTGGCGCGCACCTGCATCGAGGCGATGGCCGCGACCCAGGGCCACACCCAGTCGCTGCACACCAACGCGCTGGACGAGGCGTTGGCGCTGCCCACCGACTTCTCCGCCCGGATCGCCCGCAACACCCAGCTGGTGTTGCAGCAGGAGTCGGGCACCACGCGGCCGATCGACCCCTGGGGCGGCTCCTACTACGTGGAGTGGCTGACCCATCAGCTCGCGCAGCGAGCGCGTGCCCACATCGCCGAGGTCGCCGAGCACGGCGGGATGGCACAGGCCATCAGCGAGGGCATCCCCAAGCTGCGCATCGAGGAGGCGGCAGCGCGCACCCAGGCGCGCATCGACTCCGGCATCCAGCCTGTGATCGGGGTCAACAAATACCAGGTTGAAGAGGACCAGGAGGTCGAGGTACTCAAGGTCGAAAACACTCGGGTACGCGCCGAGCAGCTGGCCAAACTGCAAGAGCTGCGGGCAAGCCGGGATCAGTCGGCGGTCGATGCCGCCCTCGCCGAGCTGTCTCGTGCGGCTGCCGCCCATGGTCGCGCCGGGGAGGACGGGCTGGGCAATAATCTGATGGCGCTGGCGATCGCCGCGGCCCGGGTCAAGGCCACCGTGGGCGAGATCTCCGACGCGCTGGAAAAGGTATACGGGCGCCACCAGGCGGAGATCCGCACCATCGCCGGCGTCTACCGCGAAGCAGCTGGAAAGGCCCCCAACATCGCATCCGCCATGGAGCTTGTCGAGAAATTCGCCGAGGCCGACGGCCGCCGGCCCAGAATCCTGGTGGCGAAGATGGGCCAGGACGGCCACGACCGCGGTCAGAAGGTCATCGCGACCGCCTTCGCCGACATCGGGTTCGACGTCGACGTCGGGTCACTGTTTTCCACGCCCGAGGAAGTGGCCCGCCAGGCCGCCGACAACGACGTGCACGTTGTCGGGGTTTCGTCGCTGGCCGCCGGCCATCTGACCTTGGTGCCGGCGCTGCGCGACGCGATGGCCGAGGTGGGGCGGCCCGACATCATGATCGTGGTCGGCGGCGTCATCCCGCCCGGTGACTTCGATGACCTCTACGCCGCCGGGGCCGCCGCCATCTTCCCGCCCGGGACGGTGATCGCCGACGCCGCGATCGGCTTGCTGAACAAGCTCGCCGAGCGCCTGGGTTACACGCTCCTTTGACCGCGAGAGTGCAACTACCGACGGTGCTACTCGCGAAATACGTTGCCAGTTGCACTCTCGCGGCGGTCTGAGATGGATTTAGCCGAGGCTGTCCGCGCAGGTGATCGCGCCGCGCTGCCGCGCGCCATCACACTGCTGGAGTCCACCCGCGCCGACCACCGCGAGCGGGCGCAGCAACTGCTGCTCGAGTTGCTGCCGGATTCCGGAAACGCCCATCGGGTGGGCATCACCGGCGTCCCGGGAGTGGGAAAGTCCACCAGCATCGAAGCGCTGGGCATGTACCTGATCGACAAAGGCCACAAGGTGGCGGTGCTGGCGGTCGACCCGTCGTCGACCCGCACCGGCGGATCGATCCTCGGGGATAAGACCCGGATGGGTCGCCTCGCCGCACACCCGGACGCCTACATCCGGCCGTCGCCGACGTCGGGCACGTTGGGCGGTGTAGCAAAGGCCACCAGGGAATCGGTCGTGCTGCTTGAGGCGGCCGGTTTTGACGTGATCCTGATCGAAACCGTCGGTGTCGGCCAGTCCGAGGTCGCGGTGGCCAACATGGTCGACACCTTCGTGCTGTTGACGCTGGCCCGTTCCGGCGACCAGTTGCAGGGCATCAAAAAGGGCGTCCTCGAGCTGGCCGACATCGTGGTGGTGAACAAGGCCGACGGCAACCACCTGACCGAGGCGAAGAAAGCCGCCCGGGAGCTGTCATCGGCGATCAGGCTGATCTATCCGCGCGAAATACTATGGCGTCCACCTGTTCTTACCATGAGCGCGATCGAGGGTACGGGTCTGACGGAGTTGTGGGACACCGTCGAGCGCCATCGTCAGGTGCTCACCGACGCCGGAGAATTCGAGGCACGCCGTCGGGACCAGCAAGTCGATTGGACCTGGCAGATGGTCCGCGACACGGTTCTGGACCGACTGCTGTCCAACCCCGCGGTTCGCAAGATCCGCGCCGACGTGGAGCGCAAGGTCAAGGCGGGGGAGTTGACTCCCGCGCTGGCAGCGCAGCAAATTTTGCAGGCCGCATCCGGCTAACGGAAAGGTAAATTAATTCGTGTTTGGCCCTCAGCCGTGTGAAATCGAAGTAAATTCCAAATTGTGACGGCAGAATCCCGGGTCGATCTCCGAGCGATCCTTTCTCACGATGACACTGGCGCAGGTCATCGCGTATTCGGTGCGACGGACCCAAACTTTTCGTGCGTCGTTCGCGGGTTCTCGAGCATGTTTCCCAGCCGCCGATTGGGTGGCGGGGCACTGGCCGTGTACCTCGATGGTCGACCCGTCGTCGACGTCTGGACCGGCTACTCGGACCGAGATGGCCGGGTGCCATGGTCGGCTGACACCGCGCCGATGGTCTTTTCGGCAACCAAGGGGATGGCCTCCACCGTCATCCACCGGCTCGTCGACCGAGGGCTCATCGACTACGAGGCTCCCGTCGCCGAGTATTGGCACGAGTTCGCCGCCAACGGCAAATCGGCCCTCACGGTGCGTGAGGTGATGAGGCATCGGGCCGGCTTGTCGGGTTTGCGGGGCGCCACCCAGGAAGACTTGCTGGATCACCTGGTGATGGAAGAACGGCTGGCGGCGGCGGCCCCGGGACGCCTGCTGGGCCAACCTGCCTATCACGCGCTGACCTTCGGCTGGCTGATGTCCGGGCTGGCCAGGGCCGTGACCGGGAAAGGCATGCGTGAGCTGATCCGTGAGGAGCTCGCCGAGCCGTTGGGCACCGACGGCATGCATCTGGGCCGGCCGCCCGCTGACGCGCCGACGCGGGTAGCGCAGGTCATCCTGCCGCAGAGCATCCCCGGCATTCCGGCGGTTAACTATGCGCTGGCCAAGGCTGCCGCAGGGCTGTCCGGCGGATACCGCTCAATGGCTTTCGACGGGGTCCTGGCGGCCGTCCGAGGCGATATTGCGTTGCTGGACGCCGAGATGCCGGCAGCCAACGGGGTGGTCACAGCCCGTGCGCTGGCGCGGATGTACGGTGCGATCGCCAACGGCGGTGAGATCGACGGCACCCGGTTCTTGTCGTCGGAGATTGTCGCCGGGCTGACCGGGCGGCGAAGCCGGAAGAGGGACCGGAACATCTTCGTGCCCTTGTCATTCCACCTCGGCTACCACAGCGTTCCCTTCGGAGGCGTGATGCCGGGCTTCGGGCACGTCGGGCTGGGCGGCTCATTTGGCTGGGCCGACCCTTCGAGTGGATTGGCTTTCGCGTACGTGCACAACCGGCTGCTGTCGCCCTTCCTGCTACTGGATCACTCCGGGGTGGCCACCTTGGGCAATCTGGTTCGGCTGGGCGTCGCGCGAGCCCGCAAGCGCGGCTTCGGGGCGGTGGCCGAGTTCGGCTCGTCGTTTTCCGACGACCGTCGCGGGCTCACCGGCTGACGCGCTGCTCGGATTACGAATCTTCCAGGCGGAAGCCGACGTTCATCGTCGGTTGGAAGTGTGCATTGGCGCCGTCGGCGAGGCGGCCACCAATCGACTGCACTTCAAAACCAGTCCAGGTCGCGCATGGTTTGCGCCGCGCGTGCCACGCTGCTCCGGATAGCCGCGCCAACTCCGTCGGGTGAGCTTCCGACAATCTCGATCACGCGGTAGGTGTGATTGCTCATCGCACCCTTTACTTGGCTCCATGCAGGGGGACTGAGTGATAGTTCCGGACTGCTGCGCTGAAGTCCGGACGTTCCGGTCGCTTGACGAAGACTCTCAATGTCGGCTCGATGAGAACGGTATTGCGTTAAACTGCCTAGCGGCTGGGCAGGGGGTGCCTTGTTCCCGCTATCGTTTTGCCCAGGACGGGGAGAAAGCAGTGAATCGACCGCTCGAAGTACCAAGGGAGTTCGGTGTCGGGGGGTCTGCGCTGTTTGCCGCGATCCTGGGCGCTCGGTGAAGGAGGGGCGAGACGGTGCGCGTTTCGGCCGGCGCCGAGGGCCTGCGGATCAACGAGTAGTTGGCGGAAGCGGCTTGAACACCGGATCGGACGGTATCCGCGGGGATCCCGTAGCGTCGCATGACTTTGCCGACCGCCTCCGCGGCCGTCTGCCTGGTAGGTTTGTGCCCGCCCTTCCGATCTGGAGGCATCTGTAGTAGGAGCCCATGGAGACCGCAAGTTGCGATCGGAAGGCACTATGCTGACCGTGAGTGTTGTCATACCTGTTTATCGCGCAGCACTGACGTTGCGTGAGTTGTACGGCCAGTTGAGCATTGCGATGCGGCAGATCGCTCCGACGTTCGAGATCATCTTCGTGGAGGACGGCGGCGGCGACGAGTCATGGTCCATCATCGCCGAACTCGCTGCGGCGGACGAACGCGTACGCGGCATCCGCATGAGCCGCAACTATGGCCAGCACAATGCCTTGCTCTGCGGCATCCGCGCAGCCCGCTATGACGTCATAGTTACGATGGATGACGACCTGCAACATCCGGTGAGCGAGATTACGCCGCTTCTTGCGGCGCTTGGGCCCGATGTCGACGTCGTGTACGGCGCACCACAGGATGAGCAGCATGGGCTGCTGCGCAACGCTGCCTCGCGCCTGACGAAGTTGGCGTTGGCCAGCGCCATGGGCGCTGAGGGGGCGCGCAACGTAAGCGCCTTCCGCGCCTTCCGCACCCGCTTACGGGAGGGTTTTCACGACTATCGCAGCCCAACGGTCTCCATCGACGTATTGCTTACCTGGACAACGTCTCGATTCGCCGCGATCAAGGTGCGGAGCGCACCGCGTTCGGTTGGCGTCAGTGGCTATTCGGTCACCCGCCTCATTCGCCACGCGATTGACTTGATGACTGGGTTCAGTACGCTGCCGTTGCAGATCTCCAGCCTAATCGGGTTCGGCCTGGTGTTGTTCGGCCTCTCAATCTTTGCCTATGTTGGTGCCAACTTCCTGCTCAATGGTAGTGCCGTGCCAGGTTTCGCATTCCTGGCCTCGATCATCGCGATCTTCTCCGGGGCGCAGCTTTTTGCGCTTGGAGTCATCGGCGAGTATCTCGCTCGTATGCACTTCCGCACGATGGACCGGCCTAGCTATCTGGTGAGCGAGACCGTGGCATGCGATGGCGTTCACGACGCCCGGTGAACAGCAACTGTCAGAAGACCCGATCTCGTTTATGCCGTCAGTCCGAGGATCCAATCCGGGTTACAGGTGGGTATAGGGCACGCCGACTGTTCCGAAGACGGCCCGCCACGATGAGAGAGCTGCGTGGGAATGTCGGGTCATGGGTTCGTTGACGCCACCAGCGCAACGGGACGCCGAGGCGATGACCTTGATCTGTTCCCACTCGACTTTCACTGCATTTGGGCTTGAATGAGTTCGATCACCGATCGGTTCCGAAGCATGAGGAACGATACCGGACGCCCGCCGAACGCTGGGGCTGGCATCGGAACACGAAGGACGTGTGCTCGCAGCTCCTTGCGGGCCGAAGCGAGAGATTCCTCGAGGTCATCGACCTCGTAGGCCTGGTGGTACAAGCGACTGCCCGCCCGGAGCCACGGCTCAAGCGTGGTGCTCCCCGCGTGTGGCTCAAGTAACTCGAGGCGGGGCCCGGGGCCCACGAGGAACACGCCGCGGACCCCCTGGCCCGGATCCAGGAAATCCTCACCGTCGCGTTCGTAGCCGAGCTGCGCGTAGACGGCCTCGTCTTGGGCAATCGACTCTGTCGCGACCCCGATGTGATGGAAGCGGCCGATCGGGATCACGACCGTTCACCGCGGCGGGCGACCCGCTCGGCCGTCGGAGCAAGCGAATCGTGAAATGCGGGCCAATCCGGGAGCACTAGGGAGTACTCGACATTGATCCGGCCGCCCGCATCGATGTACTCGGACCGGTTCGTGTACGCGCAAGAGTCGTGGAAGCTGACCACCGCCACGGCATCCGCGAACGTGCGGCAGTAAATCCGCTGAAGTCCGAGTTGGTCGAACCCGAAGCGCAGTAGCAGCAGCATGGCAGCCGGGGCCGCGAGGGAGCCACGTCGGAGAAGCCAACGTCCCCAGTCCGCACTCGCGTCCTCGATCCCATAGACACCGATGACCCCCTCCCAGCGGCCGCTAAGCGTCTCGACCACGAAGTAATAGTCACCGGCACGGGCGCGTTGCGCCTCGATCCAGCGCTCCTGGTCGTCGACCCCACCAGTAGTCGGATTCAGGAACCGCCCGAGCTCCGGATCGGTGCGGAGCTCAAGGATGCGGGCAGCGTCTCGCCGCTCGACAGGCCGGAGGCGGTGACCGAATCCCTCCGGTCCGGCCTCAACGGCCACGGACCCGGTCGACAGCGGCGACAATCGACTCAACGTCGAACAAATCGGCGATCTCGTCCTCCTCGAACTGCACCTCGAACTCTTCCTCGACCTGGAAGACGATCTCGATGTGTTTGAGTGAGTTCCAGTCCCCGTGCTCACCGCGGCGAGCACCGGAGGCCTCCTCGGGGGACATGCGGAGTAGGCGGGCGACGATTGCGGCAACGACGCCGCCGAGTTCGTCGGATGGTGGCATACCGATGAGCTTAACTGGGGCCCGCGACCGACCCGAGCACCGAGACTGCCACCGCGTCGGGCACCGGGATCTCATCGAACTGGGTCCGATCCACGACGACCTCGCCAGCCGGTGCGCCCTCAGCCCCGAGACCAGCGATGTCCCCCAGCCACCGACGCGCCGGGAAGTTCCGCTCCGTCTTTCGCACCAGGAAGCACACCTCCCGAACGTCCTCCCAGCACGGGAGCGTGCGCAACGCCTGGCTGAGCAGCGTGGACTCAAGTCCACGCCCCATCGCCCGGCAGCTCATCGCGAGCTCGTCGACGCGAAGCCGCCCCTGGTCGTGCCTGACGGCGACCAAAGCGATGATGCCGCTGTCGGACAGGCGGTCAGACAGCGCCACCGACACCACATGGGCATCCTTGGACGCCATCGCGCGTTGCAAGTAGGCCTCACCAAGCCGAGCGACTGCGAGATTGAACTGGTTCGTCTTGGCGCTTAGGTCGGCCAGCCGGCTTAGTTGCTCGTATCGATCTACGCCGATTTCGGCCCGGACCCCAAGCTCCTCGAGGTACCGATCGAAGTCCGCTGCGTCGTGAAGCAGCTGCTCCCGGGCGGCGTTCGCAGCGAGGTCGTCGGCGCGGAGCGCTGCGACGTCGTCGCCTGTCCACCGCCAGAGTCCTGGCTGCCAACGCAATGCATCGACGGTCCGATCCGGGTCGGCTCGCGCCTGGACGAGCGCCACGCCGGCGCACTGGAGTCCGACGGTCAGTAGCTCACCTGGGTTGTCGTCGACGAAGACCACGGCGTCTTCACCAATCTTGGCTGCGGCAGCCGCGCAACGCACCGCATCGGCCTTGGAATTCCAGGAAACCTCGATGGCAACGAAGTCGTCGAGAGCTAAGCCGTAGTCCGCCCGCCGCGTCGCAAAGAGGCGTTCGACGTCCTCAGGCTCGTTCCGGGACACGAGGGCGAGGAGCACACCGCCCGCCGCGAGCTCCCTCAGATGGGCGTGCAGCCTGGCGTGCGCGGGCGTAATTTCGACGCCCTCGATGCCGTCCTCGCCGAGGACGCCGCGGTGCAACGTCTCGTCCAGGTCGACCGCCACCATCTTGCGGGGCGGGAGCAGGGCTGCCGGCAACCAATGCGCGCCGAGCGCGCGTGCGAGTTGGACTTGCGCGTCGCGGGAGACGCGACTGCCGGTAAGGGCTGCGGTGCGCTCGTCGAGGAGGGCGACGCCGGCCTCGTCGCAGACCGTCCAGGGGTCAGCGCAGCGGACTCCTGGCGAACTCTGGAGCCGATCTACGGTGGCGGCCGTCCGGGCTGGGCGATCCGAAATGGGGACGACCACCACCGGCCCCACAGCGGATGCCGCACACCGGACGATCCGACCGACAAACCAGTCCAGCGCCTCCTCGTCTCCCAGCCCCAGACGGTCAAGGTCGAACCAGACGAGATCGAGCTCCGCGCCGCTGCGCGGCGAGAGCGCCAAAGTATCGTCGTACCCTCCGAGCACCAGCTCAAGCTCCAGGCCAGCCGTCTGCAGGAACGGACGGAGCAGCGGCTGGAGCGGTTCGATGGCATGGTTGCGCCACACCGCCACAGAGCCGGTCAGTTTCACGGGTTCGTCGACGGATAGCGCCGTGACGTCCGCCCGGCGCGGACGCGCGGCTGTGAGGACCTCCTGGCCGTGGAACCGCCCTAAGGAGATACCGGCCCTCCGTAACGCTCATGACGGCAAGCCTAAACTGCCCACGTGGATGACGGGCTCAGCATCTCGTAGAGAGCTTGCTGCGATTTCGTGCCGCCGCGCGCCAACGTCCGACATTATGAACCCATGATCCAAGCCACAAAGTTCCATCGCGGCAAGCGGCTTAGCGCCGCAGACATCGATGATGCACGTGAAAAGTGCCCCGTCTGCCACTCGTCCAGGTCGCGCCGATCCGTATACCGCATTCAGCGTGATCCCGACATCGAGATGCTGGAATGCGCAACATGCGGGGCGGCCTCTGCGTCACACATGCCGAAACCCGACGTCCTTACGACCTACTATGGCCACTATTACTCTGACTCCTCGCACCGGCATACGCTGGACGATCCACTGCGCGTCGCGCGCCACGTACTGCGTGCGATGCCAGACTTGCGCGGATCATCAAGGCCGCTGCACATTCTCGACTTCGGCGGCGGCGACGGTTCGCTTGCCGTTGCAATCGCGAAATGTCTGCGAACGACCGAAAAGCCAGTGCCGATCAAGATTGATGTGGTCGACTACCAAGAGCCGCGAGATTCAGAAGACCGTGATGTCAGCGTCGATGGCTATCGGGACCTGGCCAGCGCGGAAGGCGAGTACGATCTGATCCTTGCCAGTGCGATCTTCGAGCACATACCCGACGCTCATACCGCGATTCGGCAGGTCATCGCGCGCGCAGGCAGCCGCGCCTATATGTACGCTCGCACCCCTTTCATTTTGCCCCTGGCAAGGATCGTGCCCGTTATCGACATCACCTATCCAGGGCACGTCCACGACATGGGCAGTGTCTTCTGGGGTAGGTTCACCGAGACGTTCGGAATGAAGGCCAAGACGCTTTCATCGCGGCCTTCGCTGGTAGAGACAACGTTTGCAGGCGCTCCCGCGCGCTCGCTCATCGCCCATACGCTCAAGGCGCCGGCCATGCTGGAGCAGGCCATGCGCCGCCGTACCCGTCCGCCGCGGTGGAGTCTCGTCGGCGGATGGGAGGCGGTCATGCGGTTCGAATGACGCACATGGTCCGCGCGCAATTCATACGCTACGTTCTCGTCGGCGTCGTCGTTAATGCCGCTCTTTATGGCACGTACCTCCTGCTTACGTGGTGGATCCTGGGCAGCAAGACCGCTATGACAATCACCTTCAGCGTCGGTTTGCTGCTCAGCTTCCTTGCCAACCGCAGACTTACCTTTCGCCATCGCGGTGACGAGATTGCCGCGTTGGGACGGTTTCTCGCCTGCTACGCCATCGTCTATCTCATTGACTTCATCGCTCTGTGGGTCTTTGCGGGCCACCTGCGTGTCCCTCATCAGATCGTTCAGGGCTGCGCGGTCCTGACGCTGCCGCTTCCGGCCTTCATGATGCAGAAGTATTGGGTATTCCCCGCGGCTACCCGCACCGTGGGACAGGCTGCGACAAGAATCACTTGATGACCATCCGCATACCGTTCAACAAACCCTCCGTCGTTGGGTCGGAACTGATCTATGTCGGCCAGGCGGTTGCGGGTGGGCACGCCAGCGGAGACGGGCCATTCACCAGGCGCGCCCAGGCCATGCTGGAAAAGCACTTTGGCGCGAATCGGGTATTGCTGACCACATCCTGCACCTCCGCGCTGGAAATGGCCGCGCTTCTGTGCGATCTGCAGCCCGGTGACGAGGTGATCGTCCCGTCCTACACCTTCGTGTCCACGGCCAACGCGTTCGTACTTCGGGGCGCCAGGCCGGTGTTCGTCGATATCAGGCCCGATACGCTGAACATCGATGAGCGACTGATCGAGCAGGCGATCACGCCGCGCACGCGCGCCCTATTCCCCATCCACTACGCAGGCGTCGCCTGCGAGATGGACGCGATCATGGACATTGCCGACCGCCATGGCCTGTTCGTCGTGGAGGATGCAGCGCAAGGCGTGTTCGCTCGCTACAAGGATCGCTGGCTGGGCACGATCGGCCACTTGGGCTGCTACAGCTTTCACGAAACTAAAAATATTTCCTGCGGCGAGGGCGGCGCCCTCGTGATCAACGATCCGGCCATGGAGCATCGTGCCGAAATCTTGCGCGAAAAAGGGACCAACCGTAGCCAATTCATGCGTGGCCAGGTTGACAAATACACCTGGGTGGACGCGGGTTCGTCCTACGTTCCTTCCGATATGCTCGCCGCATTCCTGGTGGGCCAGATCGAGAACATGGAAAAGATCACCAGGCGGCGTGGCGAGATATTCGACCGTTATTCCGCCCTCCTGGCCCCGCTGGTGGAGAGCCGCCTAATTCGAATTCCGGTGGTGCCGAAACACTGCACCACCAGTTACCACATGTTTTATATCTTGACTGCGGACATCGAGGAGCGCACGGCGCTCATCGCGCATCTGGGTGCAGCCGGCATCCTCGCCGTATTCCACTACGTGCCGCTGCATTCCTCGCCGTTCGCGCAATCGCTCGGCCTGCCACAGACGAATTTGTCGAAGACAGAAGAAGTTAGCGCCCAGTTGGTAAGGCTGCCAATGTATTTCGACCTCACCGACTGGGAGGTGGAGGAGGTGTCTAGCAGCGTGCTGGACTTCTATCGGACCCGTCACACCCGGTGATGCATCGCGCATGTCATTTGACCTGCCAGCCTGGCCCCTGGCCTTGAACTCCGCGCTCGGTATCTGGTTTGCGCGTGGGCGGCCCCCGGTGTCCTATCGTGAGCATGGCAACGCGGCCCGGCTGCAGATCGAGGATCGCTCTTTCGGGTTCCACCACCGGAACCGCTGCATCGCAGAATGGTGCGCCGATTCGCGCCGCAGGGCGGGCTCCTCGGTATCCGTGGCAGCGATGGGTATGTCGCGAAGAGATTAATTCAGCGAGGATTGTTTGCACCCTGCTGGAACCGGGCATGACGGTGCCCTCGCGGCACGGGCGCGCGGCGTTGACCCGGTGATCTGTGCCCGGAGGGAGGATTTGGCATGGCTCCCGGTAGCGTCGGCTCCGCCGGTATGTGCGACGTGCCGGAGCATATCGAGGCTGAGGCTAAGGCCTTGCACCAGAATCCATGCGCTGCTGTGCGTATCATGAACCGGCTGCTCAATACCGAAGCGCAGCATATTGCGGCGGGAGGCATCATTCCACTCGGCACTAGCTGCCTTACGGCCTGCAGTAAGGATTGAGCATTGGCGTCCGAACGTAAACACGGCATATATGCGGCTCTGCGCCGTCCGAGTCTGTACGAAACCGTGCAACGTCTGATGGGAGCGGACAGGCTGCGGAGGGACTTTGCTCAGCATTTCGTCCGCGCCCAGCCGGGAGATCGCGTCCTGGACATAGGCTGCGGACCGGCGCGTCTGCGCGCGCACTTGCCGGACGTTGAGTACATCGGCTGGGAACCCAATGCCGCCTACGTGACAAAGGCGCGCGCGACCTATGGCGACCGCGGAACCTTCCATACCGGCCTTTTCGGACCAGCGCAGGCACGCCTGCTAGCTCCCGTCAATATCGCCATCGTCTCGGGCGTGCTGCACCACATGGACGATGCCCAGGCGAGCGAGTTGTTTGTGCTGCTGCGACAGGTTCTTAAACCCAATGGGCGCGTGATCACTCTCGATCCTGTCTTTGCGAAGCGGCAGGACCCGATTGCGCGATTGCTCATCGGTCTCGATCGTGGTCGGCATGTGCGTTCGCCGGCGGGTTACGAGGCAATGGCGCGCGACGCGTTCGCGCATGTGCATGGCACGGTTGTCGCACAGGCGTTTCCTCCCTACACCCGTTTCTTCATGACGGCGCAATAACAGCGATATCTCAAGGCCACGGAACGCGGCCGTCGTTGGCTGGGCAACTGCTGGCCATGAGACAAGCGCTGGGCTGGCGGCGCCCATGACCGCGCGCTGCTGCCGCGACACCGACTCGGCTGACCCGGGCGCGACGCTGCGCCAGCAAAGTGAGCGGTTCGGGTGGGATTAGAGCATGGTCAGGACGCGATCCAGTGGAGCGGATGCTTTCCGCAGCTTGAATAATATTATGGTCGTACGAAATAAAATCGGAAGACGCGACGCTAGCTGGTTTTAAAATTTTTAGTGAGGTCATTGTGTTGCGCCATCCGCGGCCTTACCAGCGTCGATGCGCGCTCGGTAGAGATAAATATGGAATTCTTCAAATTGTGGCATGTTATCCGTATTTAGCGCTGCATCAAACCGGACATCCAATCCATAGTGTTCGTGATAAAATATCTCAAGTGGCGCGATCCAGCTTGGTTGCATCAGAAAAAAAGTATCCGGCCGATTCACCACTGAGAGAGAATAAGGATCAAGATGATGCCGCGTCAAAATTTGACCGAACAGCGGCGATTGGGTGATGCATCCATAGGGCACTACAAAAAATGGAACCTTTTCCGCCGAAGGATAGAAGAATAGGGATTGTTCCAAAATCGAATCCTGGGGCAGGGCGATCAGAAGCGGCGTCTTCCCGACCGGCAGAAGCGTGCGAATCGGTGTGAATATTTTTTGGCTGATGTATTTTAGATTTTCGTTCCCGGTGTTTGCCCAACGCAAGCTGGAAGCCAGTATGGACACATTGAACAGATAAAAAAAGGCCCAAGCCGATAGAAAAACGAGTGCCGCAAGTCGCAACGCTCTGGGCCGCCAGAATCTCACTTTATAATAATCAAACCGATTGGTGCGGATTGGTGATCCGACGGTTAGATTTTGAAACCCAGTTGCCCAGTAAAGACAGATTGCGTGAATGAATAATGGAAAATTGTACGCAACTCGCTCGGGCAGCCGAGCGGTTGTAAGAAGATGAAAGCCAAGCACCCAAAAGATGACGTAATAGATCAATAATACAATCGCAATGCGACGCCGAAGGATTCCTGCGGCAAAAATGCACCATATCGCGTTCAAAATCGCCAGATTCATGAGGTATCCAGAATCACCCGGCCTACCAGAATCAGTCAAATACATATTGGGCAAAAACAGGAACCTCGTTACAGTTGGCCTCGATGGTATCGGCTCTTCGCGTTGCAGCGTTTTCAACTTGTCCAAAAAATGCCTCATCTTGGAAACGCCGCCATATATATCGGGATCGGGGAAATAGAATTTCGAAAACATCCATCCATCGTTTTCGGTCCAACCGACAGCAGGGGCCGCTTTTGGAATAAACCGGTCCAGTGGCGTGACGTGAATTTCACCGCGCATGTGGTTATATTCGGAAAACTCAGCCCAAGCTGAATCCTGCTGGTATGCCCAATGATTGATTCCCTGTAATGACACAAATAATCCTATGCAAACCAAACCCGTTCCCAACAGGCGCTTCCACCCATTCAGTCCCAAACGTTCTAATACAAATGGGCCGGCAAGCCCTGCCCATAACAGCACGACCTGTTCGCGAATCAAGCACATGAGACCAAAAAAGAAGATTCCCGTAATGGCTTTACCCCAATTCACAGGATGACCCGGGAATAGTCCGTCGACCAACAACAATAAACCTGCCATTCCAGCGAGGAAGGCGGTGGTTGTGAACTGAAGATGTAACAGAATGCGCATTTCAACAACCAAGAAGAATCCGATGTACATTAATGTGAACAGCCATCCACCGCGGCGGGAAATCACCAAGAAAGCAATGGCGGTCAGTGCTGCGTAATGCGCCGCCAAGAGGTAGATGAAGTACCAGTTGCACCCCGCCCAGCTTCCATAAAGAAATTTCAGGGCCCAACCAATCAAAGTGTTTGTGAAAATCAAGTGCGCATCTGGATGACCTGTATAGAAACCCGAGGCGATTGATTGCATCATCAAGTCATCGTTGGTTTCATATATCGGTGTTGCATTGGCGAGAAAGATCACAAATAGAATGAAATTGACGACGACCGCCCAAAAGAGTGCCTTAATGCCGCATTTTTTCCCCACCAGTGAATGCGAACACTTTGAAAACCATGAGGCGTTGGAAATTGTTTGGGCCGGAGTTTGCGGCTTCTCGCTTGGGTTCGGGTCAGACATCGAATCCTGGATGGCCCGGATGACTTTGTCCTGATCGTCCTGGCCAACGCTATTATAAAATGGCAGCCGTACCAGCCGGTCACGTCTCTCTTGGGCGATTGGTAATCTCCTATCCTTCGTGCTCAAGCGGCTCGACCGGATCAGGCTGGGACCTCGCCAATGACTCTGTCCGCGTGCTCGGGCGTGTCGCCCGCCAGCTTGAAGAGCCACCTGTCCAGGACGAGGAAGCTGCCGATCCAGACTATGCCGTACGGCAGCAGCTGGGCTCCCAACACGGCTGGGCTGCAGACAAACCTCGGCTGATCGGCGGTCGCATTTCGGCGAGCTGGGTGAAGAACGTGGCCAGCGAGGCCCCAAGCATCACGATCGCCGAGAACACGAGCATCTGGCTGCGCAAGTTCTCGCGGGAGGTCACCTGCCAGACGAAGTGTTTGTTGGCGTAGAAGTTGGGGACTGCGGCGATGGCGGCCGCCAGGAGCGATCCAGCGGTGTAATTCCCGAGCCATAGGCCCAACATCTGGACCAGGATTTGGCTGACTGGGAGAAAGAGCGCCGACACGCCGACGTAACGCAACTTCTTGCGCGCGTCCTCCGTGCGACCATACGCAATACGGCCCGAATACGAGTGGTCCACGCTCGGTCAAGTTACCTGGTAAACGGATCGTTTGGGCCGGAACCTTTGTCGCGGCCTATTGCTACATCGCCCGTTCACCGTCGCCCACAGCCGGGGTTGTGATCGGGCCCCAAGCGCAGTCAAGCGCGGATGACACCGGTTACGCGGTTAGGACTCGGTCGTTGGCGCGACGGTGCGCGACGAGCGGTTGGCAACAGTATCCTCGGAGCCTTCCGGAGCCGGAAACCCGTCACTGCGAGGTGAGAGCGCCGGCTTCCGCGCGTACGAGACAATAATTGCCGCGCACGCAACCAGCCACAGGACCGGCGCGAGGGCCACCGTAGTGATAACCAGCTGTCTGTGGCCGACTACACCGACCGCCCCCATCTGCCCCGCTATCGGCGCGAAAATCGGTGCTGCGCCCGGCAGCGCGATCTGGGCGATGGTCAGCGCCGCAGCCAGACTCACGCAGAAGCCGACCGCACGACGGCGACCACCGAGAATTTCGAGCCGATCGAAAAGCCCGGATCCTGGCTCCCCGTCCAGATCCCGCGCCAGCAGCGCAGCGACCGGTAACACGAATACGAGGTAGTAACGGGCGCTCACGGGGGGAAAGAGCGAGGCGGCAGCCAGCAGGGCGATGCCGGCCATGACAGGCGGGATACGCCGCCCGAGAGCCAGCACGGTGACGACGATGACGACCAGGACGGCATATCCCGCTAGCGACCGCGGACCGGCGAGGAAGCCGTCCGGTACGCCGCCCATTTTGGAGGTCATGATGGCATCGGGGATCCCGAGGAGCCCCTTACCGAAGGCCACGTTATAGACATCTGCGCTGGATTGGAACGATGCACGGGATTGGCCGAAGGCGAGCGTGTTGCGGATCGATTCCATGATTGTTTCTGGAAAGTCCTGCGGCCATACCAGGTACGCGGCGACATTGGAGATCAAGGCCCCGACCACCGCGAGGCCGCTTAGCCGCCATTGCCTGGCGGCGAGTAACGCGACACCCAGCACGGCGAATTGCGGTTTCACCAGCGCAGCCAGGACCACCATGATCGCTACCAGCCCCCAGCGCCGACGGCGCAGCGCCACCAATAAGACCAGTAAGATCGGCACGACGAACCCCACCGAGTTGCCCCGGTCGATTGTCATCCACGCTGGAATGGCCGCCGCACCCAGCGCCACAAACACCACCACCCGCTCGAGACCGCGAGCGCCGCGGGCCGCCCAGATGGCGGGAATAAGGCAGGCGATCGTCAAAGCGAGTACGTAGGCCAATAGCCCCAGTCGCGGCGCATGCAGCCATTTGCCGAGTAGCCCAAACAATGTCGGCGTCAATATCGCGGCTGCGGGGTAGCCGTTCGCCTGGGGCTGGTAGTTGTACCACGGCAGCAGCAGCGGATAGGGCTGGCCCCAGGGATTTGACTCCATCGCCAGGCCAAGCGACCATCCGTAGTCGCTGAAGCAATGCCGGCCGATCTGCGCGCCCCAATCGAGGAAGCAGTCCTCGGGGACGGAAACCAAAGACGACAGCACGTCAACCGAGTAGTACTGGGTCAACACAAAGCCTGTCGCGGCCGAAATCGCCGACGCCAGCAGTACGGTGCCGAGCAGGACGTTGCGCTCCGATTGGCTGGCTAGCGTGGAGAACCAACCCCGGATCGCTGAGACTGCACCCCGTAGCACGTCGGCGGTTCGGTCCACTGCATTCTCCTCCGGTTGGCCAGAAACGGTGGCCGAAGCAGGGCTCTCGGCTCAGCCGCCCGGCAGTCTATCGGCAACGCCTTCGGCATCGACCCGGTATCAAAGAATCTTGCAAAGCCTCTGAGCGGTGGGTGTTTAGCTTCCTGCTTAGCCACAGGATTGGGCGCCGCGCGTAATCGGGTGTTGGTGGGCGATTTGTGCCACGGCGTTGTGGGCCCTTAGGTAAGGTCGGAGGGCCGCAGCGCTCCCGGGTTCGTGGCCGGCTCCATACCTGGGGTGGCGGTTGCGATTGCGTGGGCTCGGTACGCCGACACAGTAAAGCCGTACACGGAGGCTCAGTGAATTCACTAGAGGCGCCACGGAAGAATCGAATCTCATTTTCTTTCGCCGTTGCGGGGTTAGGTGCTTGCCTGCTGTACTTGCGGGCCGGTCTGCGGCTTCGTTATGCGGCCCTCCACCACGAAGATGGTCAGGTTTTTCTGTCGCAGGCGTATAACCGTGGTTTTGCGGCGTTTGTGGAGCCGTACGCGGGATATCTGCATGTGATTCCGCGGGTCATTGCCGCCGTGTTGGAGCCGTTTCCGGTTACTGCGGCGCCAGTGTTGTATTGCGTTGCTGCGCTGTTGGTTCATGTGGCGATGTTGACTCCGGCGTTGTCGGCACGGCTTGAGTGGATCATTCCTGGCCAGATGCTACGGGCGGTGTTGTTCGCGTTGTTGTGTCTGATGCCGCCGATGTGGGAAGTGCTGGGCAATATTGCGAATCTGGTTTTCGTGGGTGGGATCAGTTTGCTGCTGCTGGTGTTGTCGGATGATCCGCGCAGCCGCGGCGGCAGGGTGGGTGAAGTGGTGGCGGTGGCGGCTTTGGGGTTGAGTGGGCCGTTGATCGTGTTGTTTGTGCCATGGTTTGTCTGGCGGTGGTGGCGCACGCGGTCGCGGCACAGTCTTGTCGTGGCCGGTGTGGCGGTGGCCGCAGCACTGGCCCAGGGTGTGATCTTTCTGTTTTCAGATCGCCAGGAATCGGGCGGTGACCTGTCGTACCTGGCGGTGACGTGGGTTCAGCGCGTCGGCGAAAGCTGGCTGTTTGGCGACGCTTACCTCCCGGCGTGGCTGTGGCGGGTCGCGCCGGTGGTGGCGTCAGTGTGGTGCATCGGGGCGGTCGTGATCACCGTCGTGGTGTTACGACGCACCGCGATAGCGTTGTGGCTGTTGCACTTCACGCTGTTGGCCGCGCCGGTGTTGGCTTACGGCTACATGCCCCCGCCGATCAACGATCAGCGTCATTTTGTGGTCCCCACCGCGATTGTCATCGTGTTGCTTGTGGCGGTGATCGGTGCCCGCCGGTGGGTGATGGCTGCGGTCGTGTGGTTGGCCGTCGGGGTGGGGGCGATAGTGCATAACTTTGCCCCCGCACCCTACCCGCTCCGGCCCGACCTGACCGGCCTGCGACAGTGCCTGAACCGCCACGAACCGATATGCCGGCAAACGATTTCGATCATCAACGGCCGCCACTGGGTCATCGAACTGCACCGCTGACCGGGGGTGCTGGGCAGTCGGAAACTCCCGCCTGCCGTGCAGCGTCACATCGGAAGCGAGATACGTGGGCTACCGGTCCGAAACGTTGCTGGATCCCAATGACTGTGTGATAAGGCGGCTATGGATATGGTACGCGAGCGCAGCACCGACACAGCAGCTTTATATGGAGGCTCATTGAAGTCAGTAGAGGCGCCACGGAAGAATTATTTCTACGCATCCGTCGTCGCAGCGGGGGCATGTGCGTTGTTTCTGCGCGGCGTGTGCCGGCTACGGAACGCGGCGTTCTTCGCTGAAGATGGTCAGGTTTTTCTGTCGCAGGCGTATAACCGTGGTTTTGCGGCGTTTGTGGAGCCGTACGCGGGATATCTGCATGTGATTCCGCGGGTCATTGCCGCCGTGTTGGAGCCGTTTCCGGTTACTGCGGCGCCAGTGTTGTATTGCGTTGCTGCGCTTGTGGTTCATGTGGCGATGTTGACTCCGGCGTTGTCGGCACGGCTTGAGTGGATCATTCCTGGCCAGATGCTACGGGCGGTGTTGTTCGCGTTGTTGTGTCTGATGCCGCCGATGTGGGAAGTGCTGGGCAATATTGCGAATCTGGTTTTCGTGGGTGGGATCAGTTTGCTGCTGCTGGTGTTGTCGGATGATCCGCGCAGTCGCGGCGGCAGGGTGGGTGAAGTGGTGGCGGTGGCGGCTTTGGGGTTGAGTGGGCCGTTGATCGTGTTGTTTGTGCCATGGTTTGTCTGGCGGTGGTGGCGCACGCGGTCGCGGCACAGTCTTGTCGTGGCCGGTGTGGCGGTGGCCGCAGCACTGGCCCAGGGTGTGATCTTTCTGTTTTCAGATCGCCAGGAATCGGGCGGTGACCTGTCGTACCTGGCGGTGACGTGGGTTCAGCGCGTCGGCGAAAGCTGGCTGTTTGGCGACGCTTACCTCCCGGCGTGGCTGTGGCGGGTCGCGCCGGTGGTGGCGTCAGTGTGGTGCATCGGGGCGGTCGTGATCACCGTCGTGGTGTTACGACGCACCGCGATAGCGTTGTGGCTGTTGCACTTCACGCTGTTGGCCGCGCCGGTGTTGGCTTACGGCTACATGCCCCCGCCGATCAACGATCAGCGTCATTTTGTGGTCCCCACCGCGATTGTCATCGTGTTGCTTGTGGCGGTCATCGGTGCCCGCCGGTGGGTGATGGCTGCGGTCGTGTGGTTAGCCGTCGGGGTGGGGGCGATAGTGCATAACTTTGCCCCCGCACCCTACCCGCTCCGGCCCGACCTGACCGGCCTGCGACAGTGCCTGAACCGCCACGAACCGATATGCCGGCAAACGATTTCGATCATCAACGGCCGCCACTGGGTCATCGAACTGCACCCCTAACCCGAGTTGGGTCATTGGGCTTAGTGCCTTGAGTTTTCGTTTTTCAGCGCGTTGAGGATGGCGTCGACCTGGGGGTCCAGGGCGGGTGGGAAGGTGGCGATCACGCCGTTGATATCGATGGTCGCCGACCGCAGTGGCTTGAGGGTGCGCAGGAACCGCCGCAGTGACAGCCCGGTTCGGGTCTGGACTTCGCGGCTGACGGCAAGCGCGGTGAACACGATGGTCAGGTGGGCTTCGATGGCGTCGCGGGTGCGGGCGAACATGGGTCTGGCGGCAAGGTCGGATTTGGACATGCGGAAGGATTGCTCGACCCGCCACAGGTCGTGATAGCTGGCGATCACTTCAGTTGCGGGCATGATCGCGGCGTCGATGTTAGTGACATAGCCTTTGAGCCCGACCAGCTGGCGGGCCCGCTGCAGCGACGCCGTATCGAGTTCTTGAGCGCCGTTGCGGGTTTTGACGAATCGTGGTGTGCGGGCGGCTTTGTCGCCGGCGACCACGGCGCGGGCCTTGCGCTCCTGCAGGTTCAGTGTCTTATTGTCTCGCACCGCGCGTTTGGCCGAGTAGGCCCACACCGCCCGCCACGACTTGGTATGGATCTGAGAGTGCCAGACGGGTTCGGCTTTGACCTTCCGGTCACTGCTCTTAGCGGCGGTGCCGCGTTGGTCGCGCGGGGTGATGGTGTCGATGATCTGCCCGTCGGTGAATAACGTTCCGTGCCAATGAAAGTGAGACGCCAGATCGTTGGGCGCTTTGGTCACCCGGGACCCGACGATGAACCGCAACTTCGCGTCGTCGAGCTCGCGCAGATTGCCGCTGGCGAGCATGCCGGCATCGGCAACGACGACCATGTCGGTGATGTCATGGCGCTGCTGGAACGCCTTGACGATCGGCACGATCGTCAAGGTCTCGGCCTTGTTGCCTTCAAAACAGCCGATCTCCAAAGGGAACCCGCACCGGTCGACCAGCAGGCCGACAACGATCTGCGGATCCACCCGGCGCTCCTTGGAGTACCCGACCCGCCGTAGATCGTCTTCCTTGTCCGCCTCGAAATACAGCGTGGTGACGTCGTAGAGCACCAGGCTCACATCCCCGGCGGTGCGGGCGTGGGCGAAGCACGCCGCGGCGATCTGATCGCGGTAGCCACCGGCACACGCACGGCGCAGGGTCCGTTTGCGCGTCGACAACGACGCTGAGGTGCGGCCCAGCTCGGCCAGGACCCGATCGACGTCGAGCAGACTGGTCGGCTCCACCACCCGGGCGATCACCAGGTCCTGGAACACCTCATCGCCGACCGCGTCATCGAAACCGAGGCTGGCATACACCCCGGCCAGGGCGTCGTAGAGCAGCCCGCTGCAGGACCTGAGGACCCGTGGGCGCGCCACCAGCTGCCGCGGGGCGGGCTCACCAGCGGTGTCAGTGAACAGTGTTGCGCCAGGTGGCGGCACCATCTCGACCTTGACGGCCTTCGGGGTGATCCCCAGATCCAGCTCGCCCTGGGCATCATCGGCCAGCAGCCGCCAGGCTTGCTCGACCAACAGACCCAATTCGGCGTCATCACGCGCCGAACCGAGATGACGAACGATTCGACGCCGGCCATCGACGGATTCGGCGATCTGCACCGCGGTGGCGCCCGAGGCCGTGCGCACCCGCCGAATCCAGACCACCGGCCGAGCCTACCGACACAAATTAGTGCCTAGCTGGTGCACTAAGCCGAACCATCACCACAGTTCAACGCACTACGACCTTCAGAAATCGCCCAAAATGACCCAAGTCGGGCCTAACGGGGGGCTGACTGCATGCCGCAAACCGGTCCCTGGTGAACGACTCGTTCATTGTGGCCGGGCTCTCACTAGTCAGCGTGTCCACCGACAGGGTTACCCACTGCCTTCCTAAGCATTACGCGCAGGTGTCGTGGTCCTGCGCAGCACTTCGAAGCGCATCTGGCTTTTGCCGTTGAAAACCGGATTGGTAATGCTATACACCTGGTGCCAGTTGGCTCGCCACTTGGAATCGCCGGAAAATTCGTCCATAAATCTGTCAATCTCCGTGTCAATGTCGGCGAGGTACTCGATGCCCTGGCTATCGATGTAGCGCTCGAGTGAGCGTGATCGGATGGCCCAGATAGCCGCATCGTTCATGACTCCGTCGAGATTCACCACGCGACGGTCGGAGTAGTAACTCACGATGCCGCAATTAAAACCGCCCACAATAGCATCCTTCTCAGTGTGGGTTTTGATCCATATCGCGAGGCCGCCATAGAAGCCGAGGTGCGCCGAATTATAACGTCCCGCCCCATAGCCATATTGGAAGGCAGTGGCTCCTGCGACGACGCCGCAGCAGAGCATTGCGATCGCGCCATAGGTGAGGTTCGACGTACCCCGCGCAGGCTCCCGCGCACGAGCGAAGCGCCATTGCAAAGCAACGGCAAGATAGAAGGACATCAGAATGAAAACCGGGTACAGGTAGCGGATTTCAGGTTTGACGATCACCGCATAGTAACTCGTGTGGGCGAGAGCGTAGAAAGGGATCCAGTGGAATGGGAGCAACCCGGGCGCGCGACGCTCGCGAAAAAGCAGAACCGCAACGGCGACAAGCGCTACGAGGCAAACCCAAACTCCAACGTACCGAAATTCGCTGTTGAAGAATGGGATAAAGGGCCAGACGGCAAGGACATTGCCGATATCGTTGATTGGCTCGGTCATGCCCTCGGCTTTGGTGTGCACGATGTGGATGACGTTGGCACTAAACGACATTGAAGGGCTCGCGTAATGACCGACCCAGGATTGGATCGCGAATCCACTGCGGGGCAGCAACGCGCCGACGCTCCGAACGCTAAACACAAACCATGGCAAGGTCGCGATTACAGAAGTAACCCCCGCGACAGCGACGAGCACGAAACGCATAGCTAACGGACGTCCTGACGTGAAGAGCAGGACACCGAGGCAGACAAAGGCGCCGAGCAGGATCGCGTCTAAGCGGGACCAATAAGTGAAGGCAAGGAGCAGACCGAGCACTACTGCGTCCCGCAGTGATCGGGGGCCTTCGACCCCCCGCCTGGTCAGCCAACCCAGGAGGACCACAATCGAAAAGCCGTAGAGAGCTGTTTCAAGGCCCGAGAGACCGATCGTAGCCATTCGATAATTGAAAAGAAAAAGCGCACCGACGACGAGAGCCAGGGTCTCGCCCGCGGTCCGACGAATAATGCCATAAAGCAACCAGCCAGTTACAACGAAAAATAAAGCGCAAAGTTCAATCGCGACGTGGTATGCGACGTCGGGATGATCGCGGAAACTGGTCTCAATGCCAACACAAATAATCATCCAGAGTGGGTGAAAGCCGTTTGTCGGGCTGCGGCGGTCGAGGGAGACAGTGTGGCCGTCGGCAACGTTGCGGGCGACTGTCAGGTAATAAAACATATCGTCGGTGACAAAGTGCGAAATTGCCAGGCGCATGGGCAAAAGCGCGAGCACCAGGGCGCCGACCGAACCCGCAATCATGGCCGCGAAGAGCAACTTCTGCGCGGTGTTACGCGAGGTTGTCATCGGCGACACCATATGTGATGAGTTCGAACTCCGTGTAGCTTTCCCAACTTGGCATGCTCGTCGGCGTGTGGCGCCCGACCCCTCTCGACGGGTTGCGCCAGGTGGCACGCGGACCTACTGGGTGCACCCGGCAGTGGCCGGCCTGCGGGCGGGAAGAAACCGACCGAGCTAATCGCATGCGTGCCGACCGGGTTCCTATGTCGGCCAGTGTGGGTGTTTCGACGTTGTTTCGACGTCCAGCTTCCGGCGAGTACTTCACTTCGTGGCCAAGCACTTCCGCCTTTCGCCGAGGCTGGCGAAGTCTGGGCGGCGGCCGCCTCGAACGACCCGCGCCCATGCAGACTTGCCCCCCATCGGCAACACCGGCAGACTCAACCCGTCGAGGCCCCCGAAAGCTGTTGGCTGTGCGACGCGAATCCCTGTCGTGATGGCAGATACAGCCGAATCAACCGAGGAGAACGCCCTTGAAGCGACCCGTCGAGTTGGTGAGGGGCGCGATCACACCGATCCGGGAGCAGTTCACGACGGTCGGCCGCCAATCTGAGCGCACACTCTTTCTCGGCGCTGTCCTGCTGGCGTCGGTCGTGTCAGCGGTGACAGGGTTCGTTCTCGCCCAGTACTACTCCGTCGACGTACTTGCCTCGCTCACCGGAGTAGCCGAAGATTGCTGGCTTGACTGGGGAGTGCAGATCGGCCGACATTGCTTCAGCGACTACGCAATAACCGTCGACGAGGGTATGCGGCCCAATCCCTGGGGGCCCTACCCGACGTTTCTACCCTGGGACAACTACCAGGCGGGCTGGGTTAACTACCCGGCGGCTGCGTTGGTGCCACAACTGTTGTTCGCGGTTCCCGCAAAGTTGCTTGGCGCGCCACAGCTTGGTCTGATCGCTTTCCTGCTCGCGCTGACGATCGCAGTCCTCGCGCCGGCGTTCTGGGCATCCCGGGGGGCGCGCGGCCTGGAACGGGTGGTGGTGTTCGTGGTGCTGGGTGCCGCTGCCATGCCGGCATGGACGGCGATCGATCGGGGCAACTCGGTGGGGTTCCTGGCCCCGATTGCCCTGGTCTTCCTGCTGGCGCTGCGCCAAGAGCGCTGGGGCCTAGTCACGATCGCAGTTGTCCTGGCCGCTTTACTGAAACCGCAGTTCGCCATCCTCGCCGTCGCCTTGTTCGCTTCCCGACGATGGCGGCTGGGCGGCGTCGCGGTCGGCGGGGCAGTGATATCCAATCTCGCCGCTTACCTGCTGTGGCCGCGCGACTTTCCGCTAAACGTCGTGCAGTCGATCAGGGGTGTTCTAGGTTACGGCGGTTCGCCCTATGCGGTCACCTCACCGTATAACGTCTCGTTCGCGAGCGGGCTCTTCCACATCACCAATCGCGTTGCACCCTTGTTTGGGTATTGCGTGCTCATAGTATTTGTGGTCTGTATCCTCGGTCTCGGGCGGCGCATTCCGCCGGTAATGGTGGGCATCGCGATTCTGGCCACGGCCACACTCTTCCCTTTCCAGGCGTTCAAGTATTACCTGGTTTTCGCCTTACCCATCGCTGCGTTGGTAGTTCGCGATCCGGACGGTCCGCCGGGGTCGGGTATCTTCGATCGCCTCGCCAACCTCGGTGATCGCCGTCGCGCCGTTGGCATCTGCGTGAGTCTGGCCGCGATGCTGAGTATCACGTGGATCGCCTTGCCCAGCACGCCAACCCAGGCGTTGATCGCGGGGCAGAAGGGGATCATAGGGATCGTCGGCACCACGCCCCTAGTTCCCACAACGGTCGGACTGACGTCACTCCTGTGGTTGGTTACCTGCGCCGTAATCATCGTCTCCTACATACGAAGACCTGCCCCCCAGGCGTCAAAGGGGCCTGCACCGATTTTGGCACCCGGAGAACTGAAGCCGGCAGCTGCGTCCCGACCGGGTCGTCCGTGAATCGCGAGTCCCAATGTTCCGCGGGCGCTGGTATTCCCGAACCGTGAGAACCGTCACCGGGTGCACCCGGTTGCATTTTTGCCCGCCGTCGCACCAGTCACGACGAGCACGCGCAAGTTATCGGAATTGGTGATCCCCGTGACAAATATCATGAGCCCGTTATCGGCGGTCCCCCACACCCACTTCGTTTCCTTCGTTCCGTTGAATTCGGTCGTGACCGTCTTACACCAAGGCCGCCCGTCGAAATCGCGGAAAACCGGCAGCTGTGGTGCCAGATAGGACTCCACGCTGTCGCGGTTGCGATCCACCACCCAATTCTCGAAGTAAGTGTCGAGACGCTGTGCGAGCTCCGAGCCAGGTGGCATCGTCACCTGCGTGACTACCTGCGACCGGGGCCCGGTCGCGAAAGGTGCAGTGCCAAAGCCGTTCGGGCCTGAGGCGGACGAAGTGGTCGCGCTAGTCTGCGGTAACGTGCGCGCTGCGTCGCTTATGTTGCGCAGCGAACAGCCGCTTAGTACCACGGCCATAATGCCTGCGGCCGCCGTCGCACGCATCATGGTCGCTAATCCTAGAGTGCCGTTGCCCACCCCGAACGTTGGCGCCGAGCCCGCCCACGTTGCGGCTCACGAGTCGGGTGATGCGGTGTCACGCGTGGGCATCGGTCGGCAGCCCACCGTATTTTCCCTGGTCAGGGAGCGGCATTTGAGGCGACACCGTGACCGCATCGTTACGGCGCGTTGAAATCGTCGCCGATATTTTGAAAGACCAGCATGAGGGATAGCCGAGAACTACCGTTAAGGTTATGACTGTGCTGTGTCGCCCGGCGGTCTCGGTGGTAGCTCCGTGCTTCAACGAGGAAGACGTGCTGCCGCTGTTTCTCGGCCGGGTCGAAGGTGTGCTGGATTCGTTGGGCGCGACAAGCGAGTTGGTGCTGGTCGATGACGGTTCCAGCGATCGGACCTGGGAGATCATCGAGAAGGCGGCCGTGGAGAATCCGCGTGTCGTCGGCGTGCGGTTGATGCGCAACCATGGGCATCAGCTCGCGTTAACCGCTGGACTGAGCGTGTGCCGCGGCGAGCGTGTGCTCATCATCGATGCCGACCTGCAGGATCCACCCGAGCTGTTGCCCGAGATGATGGCGCTCATGGACGAGGGCGCCGATGTCGTCTACGGACAGCGTCGCCGGCGTGAAGGAGACGGCATCGTGAAGCGGGCGACTGCCGTGATCTTCTACCGGCTGATCGGCCGCATGACCGAGGTTGATATCCCCAGCGACACAGGCGATTTCCGATTGATCACGCGTCGCGTGCTGGATCTGCTGATCGCCATGCCCGAACGGCACCGATTCGTCCGCGGAATGGTGTCATGGATCGGCGGAAAGCAGGTACCCCTTGTCTACGACCGCGATGCGCGCGCGGCCGGTGAGAGCAAATACCCGTTCGCCAGGATGGTGCGGTTTGCCGCTGACGCCATCACGTCGTTCTCGATGGTGCCGCTCCGGTTGTCGATCCTACTCGGCTGGATTATGGCGGCCATCGGCTTCGCCGCCGCAATCAACTCTATCCAAGGCGCGTTACTTGGACACACGGTTCCCGGCTGGAGTTCGCTGATGGCCGCGATCGGCCTGCTGACAGGTACACAGTTTCTGATGCTCGGCATCATCGGCGCCTATCTGGGCCGGCTGTATGACCAGAGCAAGGGCCGGCCGCTGTTCATGATCCGCGACATGGTGGGAGGCACCGACACATCGTCTGCTGGTACGGGGTCAGCCAGTCAACAGGCTATCCCGCCGGTCCGGGTCTCCGCTTAGGCGGGCGTCCGATGACTCTCGACGCCTTTGCGGGTAACGACGCGGACGTCCGTCCGCCAGCGGGGATGAGTGGCGTTCCCGGCCCGCTGTTTCGGCTGATTCGGGATCAGCGCGTCGCCTTCCTCATCGTGGGTGCAATGAACACCGCAATCGGAACAGCCTGGTTCGTTTTGTTCTTGTGGCTCTTTCCACACGGTGCGGTCGGGTATCTGGGAGCGTTGGTCTGTGCACATATTGCCTCGGTGCTGTGCGCGTTCGTCCTTTATCGCAGGTTCGTGTTCCGGGTAACCGGTCATTTGTTGCGCGATCTGGCCCGATTCGAGCTGGTCAACCTCTCCACTCTGGGCTTCAATTTCGCCGTGCTACCGCTGCTGGTCGAGGTGTTTGGCTGGCCGGTGCTCCTGTCCCAGCTGGTCATCACCGGCGCAACCGTGGTGTACGCCTGGTTTGCTCACCGCGGATTTTCATTCCGCCGGAGCCGGGCGGAACTGGGCGTGGCAGAGCAACAGCAAGCCTGATCGTGACACCGCGGGTATCGGTCGTCGTTCCGGCATACAACAGCGTTGCGTTCATCGACGCCACGATGAGTTCAATTCTTGGGCAGACTTTCACCGACTTCGAGTTGCTGGTGTCCGATCACAGCTCCACCGACGGCACCTGGGAAGCGCTGCAACCATTCGCCGCTGACCCCCGAGTTCGGCTGAGCCGATTGGCTCCCGGAGGGGGAGGTCCGGCGAACTTCAACGCCGTCACCGACCTCGCGACCGGCGAGTTCATCAAACTCGTATGCGGCGATGATCTCCTCTCGCCGGACAGCCTGGCGGAGCAGGTGGCGGCATTGGAAGCCCGCCCGGCGGCGGTGATGGCCGCCAGTCCCAGGGACGTCATCGACGCCGCGGGCACGCCGGTGCTGCGCAACCGTGGGCTGGCCGGACTGCGCGGAGAAGTGAAAGGCGCCGACGCTATTCGCAAGACCGTGCTGGCCGGCACCAACATCTTCGGCGAACCGGCGTCGGTGTTGTTCAGACGTTCGGTGTTGGTCGATGCGGGCGGTTGGGACGGCCGGTTCCCCTATCTGATCGACCAGGCGACATACTGCGCGGTGCTGATTCGCGGAAACCTTGTTGCCGTGCCCCGATCGCTTGCTGCCTTCCGGATCAGTCCATCGCAATGGAGTGTGCGGCTGGTGAGTGCACAAGCCGAGCAGTACATTGACTTCAACCGCGAATTCGCAGCGGCACACCCCGGGCTGCTGGGTCCGCACCACTTGTTGCTCGGTGCGATGAAAGCCCGTGCGAACGCCTATGGTCGGCGGGCCGTCTACCGTTGGCTCCACCGCCGCATGCGGATTGAGGCCGGCGCGGACGAGGCGAATCTTAGCGTCGACGACTGAACGCCTTGGGCAACCGAAGGGCACCATTCATCAAGAAGCCGACATGTGCAGTCGCCGGCGATTCGTCCGCACATGCGAAACCGGTCGTGCGGCTGCGCCGTTCGTGGCGCATCAACGCGCGAATCTTTGGTGCAGAACACGGATTTTGGGTTAAACTGCCGGGCGTCTGAGGCCAAGGGGGCGAGGGGGCCACAGTTCCAATTGCAGGGAACGGGGAGATGCGTGTGAAGCGACCCATCGAGGCGCTCCGAGATGCGATCTCGGCGGTCCGGGATCGATTCTCCGCTGTCGCCAACCAGTCTGAGCGCACGCTTCTGCTCGGCACCGTGTTGCTGGTTTCAGCGGTTTCGGCAGTGGTCGGCTACGTGCTCACCCAGTACTACTCAGTCGACGTGCTTTCCTCGCTGGTTGCCAACCCGGAAGACTGCCTGATCAATTGGGGCCCGCACATTGGTAGGCACTGCTTCAGTGACTACCAACTTCCATTGAGCTGGGGAATGCGGCCCAACCCCTGGGAGCCCTACCCGCTGTTCCTTCCGCCAGACTTCCAGCCGGCTCGCAATAACTACCCGGCGGCCGCGATGGTGCCGCAGATGATATTCGGGCTTCTGGGTAAATGGCTGCACGCCCCGCAGCTGGCGTTGTTGGGTTATCTGCTCGTGCTAACGATCGCGGTCTTTACTCCCGCAGTGTGGGCGGCCCGGGGCGCACGAGGTCTTGAACGTGTGGTGGCTTTCATAGTATGTGGCGCAGCGGCCATTCCGGCGTGGATGGTTCTCGATCGGGCCAACTCGGTGGCGTTGTTGGCGCCTGTCGGGGTGGTTTTCCTGGTGGCGCTGTGCCGACACCGGTGGGGCCTCGTCGCGATCATGGTGGTCCTGGCAACCCTGATAAAACCGCAGTTCGCCGTGCTGGCCGTAGTGTTGTTCGCGGCCCGGCAATGGCGGATGGGCGGCATCGCTGTTGCCGGCGCGGTGACGTCGAGTCTCGCCGCGTATCTACTGTGGCCGCGCAACTTTCCGGCCACAATCACACAATCGATCCAGAGCACGCTCGGCTATGGTTCTCCTCAACTGGCTATTGGGATGCGGAACGTATCCTTCGGCAGAGCGCTCCTATTGATCCCGGATGCCATCAAGACCTACCAAGCAGGTTGGGGAAAAATACCGGATAGCTTTCTCGCTGGCCCGCGATCGCTGGCGGGATACGCCGTGCTAGTCATCATCGTCGTCTCCGTGTTGGCTCTCGGGCCGCGCATCCCCCCCGTCCTGACGGGCATCATGCTGCTGGCTAGTGCCTCACTCTTTCCCGCTCTGGTCTTTCACTACTATCTAGTCTTTGTTTTGCCAATCGCTGCGCTCGTAGTTCGAAACCCCGAGGGACCGCCTGGTGCAGGGATTTTCGACCAGCTTGCGATACAAGGCGGCCGCCGACGTGCGGTCGGCATCTGCGTAAGCTTGGCCGTAGCGCTTAGCCTCGCTCAGGTCGCCGCCTCGGGCCAGCCAGTCTTCGAACCTGTCTTCGGGCCGATCGTGGGACAGCCGGGAGTCATTGGGGTAGTCGGTACCCGGCCGCTCGTCGTCACCACGGTGTTTCTGGTGCCGATCGTGTGGTTGATTGCGTGTGCGGTAATTATCGTTTCTTACGCGCGGAGACCGGCTTCCTGCGACCGCACGGACCGAGGGCGGACGCAGGAGAGTCCGCCGGATAGTGCCGCCAGTACGTCTTCATGCACATCTGAGCCGGGGTCCTCTTACGGAGCCCCAGCGCAATCTGGTGAAACTAGTGTCTTGGGCTCGAAGCCCGCACAGCGCAGGTGATCTATAACGTCGTGGCCACCGTCAACTCTGCCAAACGCCCAATGGCGTGCCGGGATCGCGATACAATCTGATCCTACGCGGCGTGCCGCTGGGGTCGGGCCGACAGGCGTCGTCGTCGTTTGGGGGGGACGTAGTGTCGTTTCTAAGCGTGAATCCGGATGTAGTGGCCGCAGCGACCACGGATTTGGCAAATATCGGTGCGAAGATCAGCGATGCCAACGCCGCCGCGGCGGCCATGACCACGGAATTGGTGCCCGCCGCCGAGGATGAGATATCGGCGGCCATCGCGGGGCTATTCGGTACCTACGCCCAGGACTATCACGCTCTCGCGGCACAGGCTGCGGCGTTTCGCGACCGGTTTGTCCAGGCCTTAAGGGCTAGTGCCGGATCGTATGTGGCCGCTGAGAGCGCTAACGTGGCCGCCCTGTTTCAGACCGCCCAGCAGAATCTGCTGGGAGTGATGAATGGGCCCGCCGTGGCCGCCGCCACGGCAGTCGTGCAGATAAGCGCGGCTGGACCCGTGCCAGAAAACGCCTACCCGGACGTTGGCATCAAGCAACTGACCTTCACACAGTCCGTGTCCAATGGCCTTCAGATCTTGGACTCCACGCTCCAGCCTTTGATTGCGGCTGGGACCCCGGTCAGCGTTTTCGGCTACTCGCAAAGCGCGGTCGTCGCGTCGCTGGAAATGGTGAAGCTCCAGGCGGAGGGTGTGGCGAGTTCGGCGGTTAGTTTCGTAATCGTCGGCGATCCGATGAATCCCAATGGCGGGCTGTTCGAGCGCTTCACTGGTCTACAGCTGCCGAGTCTGGGAATGATTTTCTCCGGCGCGACACCGTCCAATGCTTACCCGACCACGATCTACACGATCGAATACGACAGCTTTGCCGACTTCCCGCGCTACCCCCTTGACTTCCTGTCCGACTTCAACGTCATTGAGAGCAACACCCACTTCGACTACCACGTTCTGTCAACGGCGCAGCTAGCTAATGCTATTCAGTTGCCGACGTCGGGACCCACTACGACCACCTACTACGCGATTCCCATCACCAGCCTGCCGCTGGTGGCTCCGTTCCGGGGCATCCCGATCATCGGGAACCCCTTCGCCGACCTCCTGCAGCCGGACCTGACGTATCTGGTGAACCTGGGCTACGGCGACCCGCTATATGGCTGGTCAACCGGGCCGGCCAACGTGCCTACGCCGGCCGGGCTATTGCCGCCTCTGAGTGCCTTCGAAGAGCTGCCCGGGCTTTTGGTAAGCGGAACTCAGCAGGGCATCCAGAACTTCATCGGCGACTTCACTGGTACCGGGCCGAACCCGGTAATGCTGCCGTCGCTGAGTTCGCTGACCTCACTCCTAAGCCCGTCTTCGCTGACCTCACTGCTCAGCCCGTCTTCGCTGACCTCACTGCTAGATCCGTCGTCGGGGATGGCGAGCGGGACGAGCGCGGTGGCCGGCCCGGCGACGGGGTTGTTGGCCCTTGCCGCTGGCCCCGCAGTTCTGGGGGCCGCAGGGCCAGCGACGGGGCTGTCGGCCCTTGCAGGTGCCCCTGCGGTTCTAGGGTCAGCAATCAATAACATCGCTGGCGCGTTCTCTCTTTCGGCGTCGGACCTCTACGCCAAACTTCTTCCGACGGCAGATATCATCAATGCCGCCCTGATCAGTGTTCCGTCCTATGACGTCGACCTGTTCCTCAACGGGATCTTGCAAGCGGTCAACGGTCAGCCCCTTACGGGACTTGCCAATGCGTTCGGCCAGCCAATCGCATCCGACATAGCGCTGTACCTGTACCTAACGAACGTGGAAGCGGCGGTCCTTTCGAGTCCGCTAGAGTCCGCGGGGCCTGCCACTGGGGTTCCCGGTCTTGGAATAGGCTAATGGTCGGTCAGAAAACGGTACAGTCCGTGCTTGCGGATGAGATAACGCGTCGCGTGATTCTCCCATTTACGACGATTTTTGCCCCTGACATCAATGTGGTGATGAACCACCCTGATGCTGGGGTCGAACTGTCGCTTGACGCCCCTCTTTTCTAAGCGGATTGACAGCTCCTGAATCTCTTGCGCCCGTAGCGCAGGGTCAAACCCACCAATCGACCTGAATACCGTGGAATAAACAAGCATATTTCCTTCATGTACCCAGTAAGCGGGTGCTGGAGCCGGAGGCTCGAGGGTGTTGGGCCAATCCTTCATGGCTGGCGCAAGCACTCGTCGAATAGCGTTGGCCAGCCGTGGTTTTTCCCTCAATCGCTCGATCGACAGCTGTAGCGTCCCCGTGCTATTTCCCCACACCGAGAGCACGGCACCATGGTTGCACCACTCCTGGCGGCCATCGGCGAGGGTGACTAATCCGCCAATCAAACCGACTCCTCGATCGGCATAGCGTCCGGCGACTTCTCGTGCAACGGTCGGGGTCTCGGGGGTCTCCAGGTCCATGTCGGCGTCGATGAAGTGGATCAGTGCCCCATCGGCAACCTGGTCGATGATCTGATTGCGATTGGCGCCCGCGCCACGGTTTTCGCGGTTCCGTACGAATTTCACGTCGTCGCCGAACTCACTTACCATATCGGCGCTGTCGTCGGTGGAGGCGTCATCGAGCACAAAGACCGCATCGTAATGCTGTGCCAGTACTTGTGGGAGCAGTCTGCGCAAGTTCTCGCCCATGTTGTAGTTCGGAATGGCCGCAACGACCGGTAATTCCTTGGGCATGGTCCTCGCTGGGTAGTGAAGTAGTTGGCGGATCTCACAGTAGAGGGCGACGGCCGATCTGTGCCCCAATGTGACGAAACTGGCGTCGCCGCTGAGACCCACAGGTGTCAACGCGGCTGGTGCCGTAACCCAATGTCGCTGTTGTACGGGATGCCTAAGCCCGCGAGTGATCAATCATCGCGATGGGACTACGGGACTGCCGGGTGGCGAATCGTTTTGCAAATAAGATTTGGGTCGCAGAAACGCCGGCCGCGGGACTCGGAGGTCCGGCTTGAATGCGGATGGCCCGATGGATGCCCAAAGCGTTGAGGCTGGGCGCCTCGACGGGCGAATCGCGTAGTCGCGGGACAGGTGCGACCGGTAAGGCAGCGCCGGTCCGAAAAGGGCGTTGTCAGAATGGTTTTCACCGTTCTGGAGATGATAGACGGCGCCTGCGAATGGCAGAGGTTCAAGAATGCGCCCGTGTTTGCGCCACCAGTCAAAGGCCCACCCGTGTTCCAGCACGTGTTCGAGTCGCTCACCGAAGGCCTCCGCAATGTCCTGCTGCGTCGCCGATACGGTCAGATGCGTCGGAACTTCATACGCCCCTGACGGGATGATGAATGACGTCCCGCAGAAGCGGTAGAAGTTCCTAAGCCGCCTGTAAGCGTTCCTCCGGCGCGAGTACATCAACCCACGTTTTACCACCCATCCGGCATGACCAGGGCGGGCGTGCACGAATTCCGCAAGCTTTCGGTGGACGAAGTCGTCGGCGTCAACGAACATCACGTATTCCGGCTCGAAGTCGCGTGCGGCGATCAGACCCACAGCGTTCTTGGTCCCCTTGTCCCAGATAACGGACGCGGCGCCCGTACGGGGACCCGTGCGGGCGGAGGGGGGCGGGAAGTTGACTTCGACGAAGACGGTGCTGTCGGGTAGCGGGAATGTCGGTCGACGATTGCCGACGACGATCACTATGTAGTCTTCGCACGTTTGCTGTGTGAGCGACGCCAGGGTGTCCTGCAGCAGCGATTCAACGCGGTCATAGTCTGCGGAGTTCTGCGGATGACGCAGGGTCGTGATGAACGCGAGCATCTCTTGCACTCCTTCCTGCAGTGCAGGCACAGCCGCCCTGACGACGGAGAAGCCTAGTTGACAGGCGCCTGAACCGGACCATTTTGGCCAAGCCGCATCGTGGCCGAGGGACGATGCGAAAAGACGAACAAGCGTTGCTCTTCCCAGTCGTCGTCTTGCACTAGCTCGAAGCTCCGTTCGCGAAAGAGCGAGCGAAGTTCCTCTTCCCGATAGTTGTTCATCCAACCGTGCCTCAGGCGACCAACCCTCTCCATCAGGCCCCGCGGCGAATAGCCGTTGGCATTCACGGGGGCATAGGTCAGCACGCAGACACCGATGTATTTCGTCAACCAATCAAGCATGGAGGGGACATCGCGCACGTATTCGAGCACCCCGCTGAGTACGGCGACGTCGTAAACATCTGAACCAAGGTCCGGAAGAGGTCTCTGATTCAGGTCACAAACGATTGTGCCCGGCCCACGGTCGACGACATCAGACGGCACGTACGTGCACGATGGGTCGAGGTAGCGCTCAAGGATCCGCTTGCCGGCCCCAAA
Source organism: uncultured Actinomycetota bacterium (assembly GCA_963762625.1). Lineage (GTDB taxonomy): Bacteria > Actinomycetota > Actinomycetes > Mycobacteriales > Mycobacteriaceae > Mycobacterium. The sequence continues at coordinate 3,665,386 of CAVXLB010000001.1, read as the reverse complement.
CTCAATGACACGACTGTTGTTTGGCACAAGAGCGGCAACTCTTCTGTTTCGAGGCTCCCAGGACGCATAGAGATTGCGGGGGTCCGCCCAGCGCCCGCGGTCAGTCTTCTTGAGGAGGGTGGTAATCATCCTCAACATGGCGTAGGGCTCAGGCTGATGGAAATGTCACCGACTCCTGTGAACTTCGTGCACCGTATCGGGGACTTTTCCCCGGTTGCTGCATCACCTACAAACATAGGCTGGGATATCGCGGACCTGCCCGTGATTTTCCGTTCGAGAAGGCTAGCATCCCGGACTTGGATATCACTGTACTGTGGCTTGGCTTCCTGACGTCCGTCAGCGAGGCTCGATGCAATTGATAACTTGGTCATGCGACATCCAGGCCCAATCGGCTTCCAAGAGCGGCATATTCAGCTTGGAGTCGTTGCCGAAGACCCGCGACCGCGACGCGAGTCTTCGTCCTGATGTTCGACGAGTCCGCAAGCGCTTCGGCAACCCGGTCGACCACGGCGATACTGCTTAGTTTGTCAGTACGGATGAGCGATCGTTCATCGTCAATAGAGAGCGCGAAGTCTCGGCACTTCGGTTGATACTCGAGGGCAATTACGGGCGTTTCGGAAAGCGATGCCAAGATCCCCGCGTGAAGCCGGCTGACAACGGCGACATTACAGCGAGCTAGCTCCCATGCTGCGGCATTGGCGTCGACCGGAGACACAATGTCCGCGGCAATATCCTTAAGCGCCACTTGGGTCCACCGTTTATCGTCCGGGTTCATCAGTATCCCGACGAACCGATAGCCTTGTGACGACAGTTGCTTCACGGCGACTGACATCTCCTCGGCCAACCTCGCTGGATCATGTCCCCAAAGATCATCGCCAAATCCAAGATTCACCCCTATTAGGCCATCCTCTGGAACTGCATCGGGTCGCGGGAGAAGAAGCGCCGGGTCGCCCGATACCTGCACATTGAGCCCTATGCCAGACAGGAGTTCAGCGCTTCGGGGGCCCCGCACAGACACGGTGTGAAACTCTGAAAGTATTGGTGCCCAGCGCTTCAGCTCGTCTTTTTCCGAACCGCTATTGCGTCCGACGAAGACAGGGTCTTCAACGCCAACCCCAATCGCGTAGCTTCCTTGGTTTCGCGTGAGATTCAAGCCCCGATTGACCAAGTGCCTCCAGAAGCGTCTTCCAACGAGCGTGCCGCCACCCACCACTTGTGTGCTGCGTCGCAGCGATTGATTCAAACCTGTTGCGATCGCACGGATCTTCTCGTGTGGAAAACACGGTAGATCGAGGAAGGTCGCTCCACGAAGCTGCGACCGGACCGCATCGTAGATTGCGTCGTCGCCTACGTTGCTCTTACCGTGCCAGCCAACATAGGCGACCAGCGGGTCCCCTTCGCCAGTCACGTCGCCGCTCCAACCGAGGCAGCACGAAGGTGTTGCCTGCCAACCGGTATCAACCTCTCATCGAGAGGTGTTGTGCTGAATGGCCGACAGAACGCGCCGTGACACTTGGCAGCATCGAGTTGCTGTTGCAGCTCGGCCGCCGTCAAGAAGAGGCTCATGTGAAGACCTTCTAGCGGTTGGCGATGGATTGTCTCGAGCTAAGCCTCGACCATCGTGGATTCTCTCACGGTGTCGATGGGCAAAGCGCCCTTTTCAGTTGGACGGTAAATTCCGTCGACATCAATCGATCAGTTTAGAACGCGCTCTGCGGGCGCGAGTGTCGCATGGGTTGCTAGCCAGGCAGACCGAACTGTTGCCAACCGTGCCGCGTCGCGACGGGTGGCCAGTGCGAGAGCGGCCCCGTCGGTTCGCCAGTAACGCCGCGGGGCACGCCGCAGCAGAGTAATATACCCACCGATGTGGATCTATGTGCTGTACATGGGATTCGCGCTGGCGCTTGACCCCTGCCGTCTGGGATTCGCCCTGGTCTTGGCGTCGCGTCGGCGCCCCATGCTGAACCTGTTCACTTTCTGGCTGGGCGGCATGGCAGCGGGTATCGGCCTTGCAATGGTCGCGCTGCTAATGTTGCGCGACTTCACGCAGGTGGCTGTTCGAAATGCGATGTCCGTCATAGATCATGTGAGGTCTACGGTCGTGATCTTCACGGGCGGGCGTCTTCAGATCACCCTTGGGGTGGTCCTGCTGACAGCCCTAGTCATCCTCAAGGTCCGCGAGCGGGCACGCGTAGAGCAGCGAGTAGCGGTAGGCGGCGGCGGTCTGTCGGACGTGGTGCGCGAGCCGAGTGGACCGGGGACGCTTTTCGCGTGGTTCGCCGCCCGAACGCGCGACATGTTGAACTCCGACTTTATCTGGCCAGTGTTTGCGGCCGGTGCCGCATCGGCGATCCCGCCCATCGATGGTGTGGCTATGCTGGCCGTCATCATGGCGTCGAGAGCCGATCTCGGTACGCAGTTCAGCGCGATTCGTCGTCTTCACCCTCCTAATGCTTTCAATCATCGAGATTCCGCTGGTCTGTTACTTGGTGTGGCCGGGAAAGACTGTAGGGCTGCTCCAGCCAGGCCCAAATCTGGATACAGGCTCACCTTCGGCAGATAATGCACACCTTGCTGACTATGGCCGGGGTCACCGCTCTGGTCCAAGGAGTGGCTAGTCTCTGAGCCGTCCTCCGATGGCGTATCGGATCCCATCAGCGGCAAGTTCGGACTGGGCGCAGTGCGTCGACCTTTATCAGCAACACGAGTTCGCCCGGCTAAGACGCCTAAGTCGCCTTATCCGCATCGAAAAGCCGTCCACCCAGGGGATTTACGTGACCCCTGACCTAACGGTCAGGCGGTGGGGCCGAACAGCGGGAGGGCTTGGCCGAGGTCCGCATCGTTATCTTCTTCGCCGTCGGATCGATCCGTGACATTGTCACTGCTTTTGTCGTCGCCGTTGGTTGGCTCATGTGACAAACCTTTGGAGCCGAACAGTGGGAGCGCGTGTTCGTAGTAGTCGATTGATTGCTCGCCGTTGCCATTGCCATTGCCATTGCCATTGCCGTCACCATTGGTGTGGTCGTCGCCGTTGGCGTGGCCCTTGTTTTTTCGGTGGCCGTAATTTGACGTCTTGCTCAGCGGATTGGAAAGGACGCCGGAGCCGAAGAGCGGCAGCGAATGGCCGAGGTAGCGGTCGGCTGGTTTTTTGGCGTTGCCGCTGACACGGCCGTCGGCACTCGACGGGGAAACCAATGTCGTCTTCCGTAGGTCGTCGGTCAGTCGATGTGCCAGGCCGCTGAGATCGAACAGAGGCAGTGCGTGGGAGGTCACATACTCGACTGATCGTTCGCCGCTCCTGGACGCTGCATGCCCGCCTTTGCGGGAAGCCACGCCGGTTGTCGGTAGGAGGGGAGACGCCATCCGGGTCGTGTGGCTAGGGATCATTTTCAGCCGGGTCAGTTCACCTGACAGGCGCATCCGTTGGTGCTGCTTGGTGACGTAAGCCGCGTCCATCTCAGCCGTGCTCTTGCCTAGCTGCGAGGGCCACCAATTTGCCTGGCCGATCAGCGCGGCCAAGGCCGGCACTGTAATGGTGCGCACCAGGAAAGTGTCAAGCACGATCCCGATGCCGATGATGAAACCGGCCTCGGACATCGTGCTGACGCTGGCGGGCATCAGACCGAACATCGAAGCGGCGAAGATCAGCCCCGCTGAAGTGATCACACCGCCGGTCGAACCTACCGTCCGGATGACGCCTACACGCACACCGTGCGGCGACTCGTCACGGATCCGCGAGATGAGCAGCATGTTGTAATCGGCACCGACCGCCACCAACAGGATGAAGGTCAAACCCGGGAAGGCTCCAATGCAATTCCTTGCCGAGAATCAATTGGAACACGATGACGCCGATGCCCAGAGCCGACAAGAACGAAATCAGCACCGAACCGATTAGGTATAACGGAGCAACAATCGCTCGCAGCAGGACCACCAAAATCAGAAACACAATGATGATGGTCGTGAAGACGATGAACAGGACATCATTGTTGTAAAAGTCGCGCGTTGTCTCGAAGCCCGTCGGAATTCCGGCCAACGATATCGCGGCGTCCGACAACTCGGTATTGGGTTGGGCCGACTGGGCGGCCGCGACAATGTATCCACCTGATCCATGGCGGCGGTGGTGAACGGCTGCAACGCGCTTTGCACGAAGTATCGCGCCGCATGCCCGTCGGGCGATATGAAAATCTGGGCGGCTTTCTTGAATTCGTCCTGCAGTCAGCACCTGCGGCGGAATATTGAAGCCGGCCATCGACGGTTTCTCCGCATCGTGCTTCATCCCTAACAGGAATGACGACGCCTCATTGAGTCCGATCCCAATTTCTTTGTCTGATCGACCAGCGCCTTGCACACCATCGGCAATGGCCCGGCTGCCGTCGGCGAGCGCATTGGCGCCTTGTTGCAATTGGGCTACGTCGTGGACTGCAGTCCGTTGGTAGACACTCAAGGCGGCAACGGCTTGGTTCAGTGATTGCTGCATTCGACCGAGAGTATAGTCGATCGTCTGCACATCTCGGTCGCCTGCATGTTACGTGCCAGATCAGCGAGGCTGTTGAGGGTCCCGTTGGACTGCGCGGCGACCAGCGCCTTGTAACCCGGCCCGCGAACTAGAGCAAGCGGGGTCGGTCGAGCAGACCGGGCTAGCGTTCAGCGCCGTCAGCATCGGGCTGGCCCAGGCGGCGGTGTTTGCGACATCGGCCATATTCGCGCTGAGAGCATCGCCGAGTGCCCGCATGCGGCCGACGAGTTTGGCGGTTTGGTCAAGCTGGTTGAGTGTCTTATCGCCGCCCATCACGGCCTCCATGGCCGACAGCGCCGTGACCAGCGTGCTGACGCTGCCGACGGCACCGTTGACTTGCCCCGCACCTGGGCGAGTGCGTCGGCCAACTGGTTGGCGCCGTTGGCCAGCTTGTCCATATCGCCTCCGTGGTCGTGAATCACGGAGGAGGCTTCATCGAGTTTGCCGCCGACTTCGCCGGCCTGATAGGACACCTTGGTCTGCTCCAGCGGTCCACCGTTGGGCCGAGTCAAGCCGCGCACCATCGTGATGTCATGCACTTGGCTTACCCGCTGCGCCATCTGCTCCAGGTCGGCAAGGGCAGCCGGTGTCCGCAGGTCCTTGGGCGATGTGATTAAGAGCACCTCTGGAGTCATCGCGTTCGTCGGAAAATGCCGATCCATCGCGGCAAATCCGTCGACGCTGGCGGCGGACTCCGGCAGGGACCGATGTCGTCGTAGTTAAAGCGCGCCATGCTCACGCAAGCTGGCCAGGATGATGAGCACGATCCCACTCGCGACCAGATGGATCCGTGGGCCGGCGCACGACGCGTGTTCCGGTGCGCCGCCAGAAACGAGTGGTCAGGTCACGTCGCGGCTTGATCCAGCCACGTCGCCCGGCCAGTATTAGGATGGCGGGAAGCAGCGTCACCGCGGCCAGGAATGCCACCATGATCGAGATTGAAATCGCCGGACCCACTGTGGAAAACACTGCCCAATTTGGCAAAGACCATAGCAAGAAACGTGATCGCCACGGTGGCCGCGGACGCTGCGATTACTTTGCCGATGGACGTCAATGCGTTTTGACGGCTTGGTCCGAATCCCCGCCGCGACGCACATAGTCGTGATAGCGGCTGATCAGGAACACGGCGTAATCAACTCCCGCCCCGACCATTACCCCCACCAGGAAGACGATGGTCTGTATGCCGATCGGTAAGCCAATTTCGGCGAGGCCGGCCAAAATGCCCTGCGCAGTCACCAGGGATAGCCCGATTGTGGCTAATGGCACCAACATGGTGACGAGATTTCGGTAGATCGACCAATAAGATGAGGAGCACCAGGACCCCGGTGCCGATCTCGATCATATGCATGTCGTGCAGCCGAGCATGGTGATGTCGGCGGTGGTGGCCACGGCCCCCGCAAATTGGCGGTCAGCGTTGTTCCCGCAAGGGTCTTTTTGACGATCTCGTAGACGTGTTGGATACGCCGCCAGAGTCTCAGGCGCGCCTACGTCGCCAGGCATGTTGATGGGTAAGTTCCACGCCTTGTTATCCTTGCTGGCCAAAACCTCGCGCATAGGCGGTGCGGAGATGAAATCCTGTACCGCCATTTTGTCCTGCGTATCTTCGTGCAGCCGGTCGACCAGCTTGCGGTAGACGTCCTCGTCGGCCGGTGAAATGCCCTTCTCATCGGTCAAGATGATCATCAGGAGGGAGCCCCCTCCTTTGTCTCCTTTGTCTGCTTTGTCTCCTTTGTCTCCTTTGTCTGCTTGGTTTCCTTTGTCGGCTCCTTTGTCACCTCCAGGGACGACACTGAAAGCCTTGTCCATCTGTTGGTTGATGACGACCGTCGGGGCGTCGTCCGGCAGGGGCTTTTGCGTGCGCTTTCCGGTCTGTACCGGTAGCGGCGGAAATATCAGCGCCAGCGCAACCGCGAGCACGATCCAGGACACAATGACCAGCACCGGTCGGCGCACGACAAAACTGCCGGTGCGATCGAAAATCCCCCCAGGCGCAGCTGCCTCACCTGCGCCAATCCTGCCTGACACCCAACCACCCTACAACCACGGGCCAACTCGCGCGGGTGGAATCAGGATCTCGGTAGTGACCGTGATCTCGCCGTGACCTGGACAGTAAATCCGCTGGTCAGGGCCGGGGTTGGGTCACCGCGGCCCCGGCAAGTCGGTTCTTGACGAATTGTTCGCCCATCAGCGCGTATCGCGTCCTCGCGAAACGTCACGTGAATAACGCGATCGCAAACCTCAACAGGGTCGCGGCTTCGCGGATTACGTTCTGGCGCAAGTGGGCTCGTCCGCAGCCTTGCGGAAGACGGTAGGGAGACCGCGGCTCATTCGGCGATGTCGCGCCGGGGATCCGTGCAACACTTTCCCCATGGCCCTCGGATACCGCCTGCAATCCAACCCACTGGTCGGAAAGATCACCACGAAGTATTTGCTACCCCTCGGCACCCGGCAGGTCGGCGATGACGTGGTGTTTTTCAACTTCGGCTACGAGGAAGATCCTCCGATGGCGCTGGCGTTGGCGGCGTCCGACGAGCCCAACCGGTACTGCATTCAGCTTTACCACGTGACTGCCGCGCAGGTGGATCTCAGCGGCAAAAAAGTGCTTGAGGTCAGTTGCGGAGCGGGTGGCGGAGCCTCTTACATCGTGCGGAGCTTGCGCCCGGCGTCCTACACAGGGCTGGACTTGAACCCCGCCAGCATCGACAAGTGTCGACAGAGGCATAAGCTGCCGGGCCTGGATTTCGTGCAGGGTGACGCCGAGAACCTGCCCTTCCCCGACCAATCCTTCGACGCGGTCATCAATGTGGAAGCCTCGCATCAGTACCCGCACTTTCCGCTTTTCCTTAGTGAAGTAGCACGCGTGCTTCGTCCGGGGGGACATTTCCTGTACACCGATTCCCGTCGGGCTCCCGTTATCGCCGAATGGGAGGCGGCGCTTGGCAACGCCCCGTTGCGCAAGATTTCCGAAAGGGCCATCGATGAAGAGGCCAAGCGCGGGCTGGACGCGAATACACAGCGGACGCAGCACCAGATCAGTGGTCGCCTGCCGGCGTTCGTGAACTCTCTAATCCGTTATGGCGTAGGCGTGTTGGACTGGGAGCTGCGCCGCGCCGGGGGGTTCTCTTACCGGGTGTACTGCTTCGCCAAGGATTGATGCGGACCGTGCACACGGGACGTGAAAGGCTGAGCTCCGTCGATGAAATTTGCCCTGGCGAGTCATGGAACGCGTGGCGATATCGAGCCCTGCGCTGCCGTAGGCCTCGAGCTGCTCCGGCGGGGGCACGAAGTGCGCATGGCGGTCCCGGCCAACCTGGTGGCCTTCGTCGAGTCGGCCGGGCTTGCGGCGGTCGCCTACGGGCCGGACTTTGTGGAGTTGATGGACCCAGATTTGTTCCGCAACTCGTGGAAGATCCAGAATCCGATCACGTTGCTGGGCAAAGCTATGGAGCCTGTTACCCGAGGTTGGGCGGAGACCAGCACGGTGTTGACGTCGCTGGCAGACGGGGCCGACCTGCTATTAACGGGCATTCCGTACCAGGAGGTCGCCGCGAACGTCGCGGAGTATTACGACATTCCGTTTGCCGTGCTGCACACTTTCCCGCAGCGGGTCAACGGGTACGTCGTTCCCATTCCGCTGCCGCCGTCCACTCTGCTCTCGCCGTTGCTTCGCTCGGGAATGACGCTGGCGGGCTGGCTGTATTGGCGCATCACGAAGCGGGTGGAGGACGCGCAGCGCCGTGAACTGGGCCTGCCAAAGGCAACAGGCCCTTCGGCGCACCGGGTCATGAAACGCGGCTCGCTCGAAATCCAAACCTACGACGCGCTCTGCTTTCCCGAAGTGGCAGCAGAATGGGGTGGGCGGCGGCCCTTTGTCGGTGCGCTGACGATGGAGTTGACGACGGATTCCGACGACGAGATCGCGTCATGGATCAGCCATGGAACACCGCCGATCTACTTCGGCTTCGGCAGCATGCCAGTCGAATCCCCAGCCGAAACTATCGCCATGATCAGCGCGGTCTGCACGCGATTAGGCGAGCGGGCCTTGATCTGCTCCGGCTCGACTGACTTCACCGGCGCCCCACATCTCGACCACGTGAAGGTAGTGGGCGCGGTCAACCATGCGGCTGTCTTTCCCGCGTGTCGAGCGGTCGTTCACCACGGCGGCGCGGGCACGACATACGCAGGTCTGCGAGCCGGAGTCCCCACGTTGATTCTCTGGATCGCGTTCGATCAGCCGATTTGGGCAGCTGTGGTCAAACGGTTGAAAGTCGGTTCAGCCCGACGCTTTTCGAAAACCACAGGAGAATCGCTGGTCGCGGACCTGCGCCGCATTCTCGCGCCACAATATGTCACCCGAGCCCGCGAGATCGGAAGCCGGATGACCAAACCTGCCGACAGCGTCACCACCGCCGCCGATCTGTTGGAAGATACGGCCCGCCGCGGGCGTTTTGGCTGATCGGCGAAGGGAGGACTGCAGGCCAATCAACAACCCGTATCCGAGATCTAGAAATATCCCTAGCGAAGGTAGTCTGATGTCCGTGGTTGAGTCCTCAATTCCTAATGTGCTGCGCGAGCGCGCCAGCTTGCAGCCCAACGACACCGCGTTCACATTTGTTGACTACGATCAGTCGTGGGACGGTGTCGAAGTAAGCCTGACGTGGTCGCAGTTATATCGGCGAACGCTGAACCTTGCCGCAGAGATCAAGCACAGTGGATCGTGCGGTGACCGGGCATTGATCCTTGCGCCGCAAAACCTCGACTACGTCGTTAGTTTTCTAGCCTCTTTGCACGCTGGGCTCACCGCAGTTCCGCTTTCGGCTCCGTACGGTGGCGCCCACGATGAGCGCACTGCTTCGGTGCTGGCCGATACAACGCCGACCGTCATTCTCACGGCATCCTCAGTCGTTGACAATGTCATCGAGTATGCACAGCCACAGCCTGGTCACAAAGCAGCCTCAATTGTCGAAGTTGATCGGCTGGATCTGGATGTTCGGCCGAGGTCGAAGTCGCGTGCAACCAAGCAAGACCGGCCGGATGTGTTGTATTTGCAGTACACCTCGGGGTCCACCCGCACGCCGGCCGGTGTCATGATCTCGAATAAAAACCTCTTTGCCAATTTCGAGCAAATCATGTCGAGCTACTACGGCGTCTACGGCAAGGTTGCCCCGCCGGGCAGCACCGTGGTGTCGTGGCTGCCGTTCTATCACGACATGGGTTTCATACAGGGCATTGTATTTCCGGTTCTGACGGGTGTGCCCGCCGTGCTGACCAACCCGGTGGGATTCCTGCAGCGGCCCGCCCGATGGCTGCAATTGATGGCAGCCAACACGCTCGCATTTTCAGCCGCCCCGAATTTCGCCTATGATTTGGCGTCTCGCAAAACAAAAGACGAGGACATGGATGGGCTCGACCTCAGCGGCATCCACAGCATCCTCAACGGTAGCGAACGGGTGCAGCCGGCAACCCTGAAACGCTTCATCGACCGGTTCGCTCCCTACGGTCTTGACCCCAAGGTCATACGACCCTCCTACGGAATGGCAGAGTCAACGGTCTACATAGCGACCCGCAAAGCCGGTCAACCGCCAAAGATCGTCAACTTCGAATCCGAAAAGCTCCCCGACGGCAAGGCGGTGCGGTGCGAAGGCGAAAGCGGCACACCGCTGGTGAGCTACGGCGTCGTGGATACGCAACTGTTGCGCATCGTCGACCCCGACGCCAGCATCGAGTGCCCGGAGGGAACCGTTGGTGAGATCTGGCTGCATGGGGGCAACATCGCTTCCGGCTATTGGCAGAAACCTGAAGCGAGTGCCCACACCTTCGGGGCGACGCTCGTCACTCCTTCGGCCGGTACACCAGAGGGTCCCTGGCTCAGGACCGGAGATTCGGGCTTTCTGTCTGACGACGAGCTGTACATCATGGGTCGCATTAAGGACCTGTTGATCGTGTACGGACGCAACCACTCTCCCGATGACATCGAGGCGACGATTCAGGAGATCACTCCGGGCCGCTGTGCGGCGATCGCGGTTCCCAAGGACGGCGCCGAGAAGCTGGTTGCCATCATCGAACTGAAGAAGAAGGACGAGCCCGACGAGGATGCCGCGGAACGGCTAGGTGTCGTGAAGCGTGAGGTCACCTCGGCGATATCGAAATCGCACGGGCTGAGCCTGGCGGATCTCGTTCTGGTGTCCCAGGGCTCGATTCCTATCACCACAAGCGGGAAGGTGCGGCGAGCGCAGTGTGTGGAGCTGTACCGACAGGATGAATTCACCCGCCTGGACGTGTAGGTGTCACTTGCACTACCAGCTGCTAGGCGTTCACGCGTGCCGTCTCCTCCAAGAGGTCGGCGGCTGCGGCGACTGCGGCCGCCGGTTTGGTCATCCGAGTTGAGATTTCGCCGGCCCGGTCGGCGCATTCCGGCGCAAGGATGGCGCGGACCTGCGCAAGCAGCGACTTCCGGCTGATGTTTGTCAAGCGTTTGGCAGAGCCGACTTTCAGCCGTTGAACAGCACCCGCCCAGATCGGCTGGTCGGCCACGTCCCAGAGAATCAAAGTTGGCATCCCGGCTCGCAGACCCGCGGCGGTGGTGCCGGCGCCACCATGGTGGACGACCGCACGGCAGCGCGGAAGTATGGTCGAATAGTCGACCAGGCCAACAAGTTTCACGTGGTCGGCATGGGGGACGTTGGTAGCGCCGTTCACTGGAGAATAAATCAAGGCTCGTTCGCCTAGCTCCGCGCAGACATCCGAGATCATGGCGACCGTTTCGGTGGGAGATTGCACCGGTGTGCTGCCGAAGCCGAAGTAGATCGGCGGTGTCCCAGCCGCAATCCATGATTCGAGTTCGTCGTTGGGTTCGGTATGCAACTCCATCGTCAGCGCACCCACAAAGGGCCGCTGGCCGTTCCATTCCGCGGCGAGTCCGGGAAACAGAACGTGGTCGTAGGCCTGGATTTCAGGCGCTCCGCGTTCAGTCATCCGTTGCGCAGCCGGCGCAGCGGACGGTGGTAGGCCTAGTTCACGTCGCTGCGTGCGATCGGCCTCCTTGCTGACGTACGAATACAGCCGCCAGGACACCTTCATAGTCGAGCGCGTCAGCCCCTCCGGCATCGGTATCGATGGAATCGCGACCTGGCCGTTGACCCGCACCGGGAAGTGATGCAGGGACGCCAACGGAATGCCTTGGTATTCAGCTACATTAGCGACCGCACCGTGGTATGTCTGGCCCGTCATCAACAGGTCGGCGCCGTCAGCAAGTGTCGTGAGCGTCTTGCCCATTTCCGCCCAGCCCTCGACGAAAAGCTCTTTGCAGGCGCGCGCCAGATTGAAGGGGTTCTGCGCTTTAGTGAGGTTACGAATGAAGGCCGCGACCGCGTTTATCTGTATCCCTGAGTCCGGCCCGTAGGCGACACCAGCCAGTCCCGCGGACTCGACGAACCCGATCAGGTTGGGCGGCACCGCCATCTGTACATCGTGCCCTCGCCGCAGTAGCTCCACACCGACCGCGGCGCAAGGTTCGACATCGCCGCGAGTCCCATGAACTGCCAAGACAAATTTCATCGATAAAGCCGAGCCTCTCACTTCCCGCCCGCGGTGCGGTGGACACTTTGAGTCAGGCAGGTGCCGGCGCGCCCTCTTCGGCTGTCAACTGGTCGTACAGCAGATCCGCTATGTCCCGCGCGGTGGCGTTGATGTTGGTGGCCGTTATGCGTATTCCGGTTTCGGCCTCGATGCGGGTGCGCAGTTCCTGGCTGCTCAGCGAGTCAAGACCGTATTCGGTCAGCATTCGGTCGGCATCGACGGTGCGACGCAGGATCAGGCCAATTTGTTCGGAGACCATGCGGCGGAGTCGGGTGGGCCACTCGTCCTGTGGGAGCTGGTCCAGCTCGGTGAGGAACTTGCTGGTGCCCGCATGCTTCACAGCGGATTTGAACGACTCCGCGAACGGGGTGTGCTGGGCGAAGGCGGTCAGCCATGGTGATCCGATGATGGGGGCGTAGCCGCTGTAGGCGCGGTTGTGGCGCAGTAGTGCTTGGAAGGCGTAGGCGCCTTCTTCGGGGGTGATGGCGTCGCCGGATTCTTCGGCGACGGTGGTGGCGCGACCGATCTCGCCCCAGGCGCCCCAGGCGATGGAGGTGGCCGGCAGGCCTTGGGCTCGGCGCCAGTGGGTGAAGGCGTCGAGCCAGCTGTTGGCGGCGGCGTAGGCGCCCTGGCCGGGGGAGCCGACCAGAGCTGCTGCTGAGGAGAACGAGCAGAACCAGTCCAGGGGCTGTGCGGTGGTGGCTTCGTGCAGGTGCCAGGCGCCGTGCACTTTGGGTGCCCAGTCGCGTTGGATGAGCGTGTCGGTGATGTTGGCCAGGGTGGCGTCTTCGACGACTGCGGCGGCGTGCAGCACGCCGCGCAACGGCAGGCCGGTGGCCGTGGCGGTGGCGACCAGGTTTGCGGCGGTGCCTGGTTGGGCGATGTCGCCGCACTCGACGACGACGTCGGATCCGATCGCGCTGACGAGTTCGATGGTTTCCAACGCTGTTTGGCTGGGTGCCGAGCGTGAGCTGAGCACGATCCGGCCTGCGCCGGCGCTGGCCATCTTCTCGGCCAGGAACAAGCCAAGCCCACCCAGGCCGCCGGTGATGATGTAGGAACCGTCGCTGCGGAACACCTGGGCCTGCTCGGGGGGCAGGACCACGCTGCTGCGTCCGGCATGCGGGACGTCGAGGATGAGTTTGCCGGTGTGCTCGGCCGCACCCATCACCCGGATCGCGGTGGCCGCCTCGGCCAGCCGGTAGTGGGTGCTTTCGGGCATCGGCAGCACGCCTTCGGCGGTCAACTTGTACACCGCGTTGAGCAACTCGCGGACCGCAGTGGGGTGGCTCTCGGCCATCAACGCCAGGTCGACGCCGTAGAACGCGAGGTTCTGCCGGAACGGGAACTGCTCCAGGCGTGAGTTGGAGTAGATGTCGCGTTTGCCGATTTCGAGGAATCGTCCGCCCAGGGCCAGCAGTTTGATCCCGGCGAGTTGGGCGGCACCGGTGACGGAGTTGAGCACGATGTCCACGCCGTAGCCGTCGGTGTCGTGGCGAATCTGGTCGGCGAACTCGATGCTGCGGGAGTCGTAGACGTGCTTGATTCCCATGTCGTGCAACAGTTGTCGGCGCTTGGGGTTACCGGCGGTGGCGAAGATCTCGGCTCCGGCGGCGCGTGCGATCGCGATCGCGGCCTGGCCGACTCCGCCGGTGCCGGAGTGGATGAGGACCTTGTCGCCGGATCTGATCCTGGCCAGGTCCTGCAAGCCGTACCAGGCGGTGGCCGAGGCGGTGGTGACCGCGGCGGCCTGGGCGTCGGTCAGGCCTGCGGGCAGCGTGGTGGCCAGGCGGGCGTCGCAGGTGACGAATGTGGCCCAGCAGCCGTTGGGCGACAGGCCCCCCACGTGGTCGCCGACCTTGTGGTCGGTGACGTCGGGCCCGACCGCGGTCACCACACCCGCAAAATCTAGTCCGAGCAGGGGCAGCTGCCCGTCGAAAGTCTGGTATCGGCCGAAGGTGACCAGGACATCGGCGAAGTTGATGCTGGACGCGCTGACCGCGACCTCGATCTGTCCGGGACCCGGTGGCACCCGGTCGAAGGCCGCGAACTCCAACGTCTGCAGATCACCGGGCGTACGGATCTGCAGACGCATCCCGTTGTGCTCGTGGTCGACGACGGTGGTTTGGCGCTCCTCGGGCTGCAACGGGGCGGGCGACAACCGCGCGGTGTACCACTCGTCAATGCGCCACGCGGTCTCGTCTTCGTTGGTAGCAAGCAGGAGCTGACGTGCCACCGGGTCGGTACCGGTCTGCTCGTCGACGTCGATGTAGGTGACCTTCAAATGCGGGTTTTCAGAGCTGATCACCCGCAGCAGGCCACGCAGTCCGCCCTGCTCGAGGTTGGCGCTGTCGTCGGCCAGCACGGTCTGGGCGTTGCGGGTCATGACATAGAGCCGCGGTGCCTGGCCCAACAGCTCCGGAAGCTCGCGCGCGATACGCACCACATGCTCGACGTATTGCGCACCACGGAAGCCAGCCTCTTCATCTGGATTGTTCTGCGGCGCGGTGAGCACCACCACGCCGGTGAATGTGCCGGCCTCAAGCTGGCTGCGCAGTTGCTCGGCGCGCGTGCCGTGCTCACCGTGCAACGGCCAGGACAGGGTGGTGCACTGCGCATCGTGCACCTTCAGCGCGTCGGTCAGCTCGGTTGCCACCATGTCGGTGCCTTCGGAGGTGCTGATCAACAGCCAGTTCCCGGGCTCGGCCAGGGCTTTGTCGGGCAGCTCGTGCTGGTGCCATTCGATGGTCAGCAACCGCTCGCCGAACACCCGGTCGCGCTCGCTGGTTGGCGAGACCCCGGTCCCCATCTGCAGGCCGTGCACGGCCAACAGCACGGTGCCGTGTTCGTCTAAGACGTCGATGTCGGCTTCCACACCCGAGCCGGCCGCGGTCACCGTGGTGTAGCAGTACCGGGCGTTGCGGGCCGGACCATAGGCGCGCAGCCGGCGAACACCCAACGGCAACAGCAGACCACCATTACCCACACTCCGGACACTGGGGTGCGCCGCAACCGACTGGAAACACGCATCCAGCAACGCCGGATGCACCCCATAAGCACCTTGCTGCGGACGGAGTGAGCCCGGAAGCGCCACCTCGGCCAGCACCGTGTCACCGGTCCCTTCGGCGGTGTGCACGCCAGCGAGACCCGCGAAAGCCGGACCAAACCGATGCCCACGTTTATCCATCGATCGTCGAACCTCGGCGCCGTCCACCAGGCTCGGATGGCTTGCCAGCAGATCAGCGATGTCTTTCGCAGGCGGCAGGTCCGTTATCGAGGCCGCGTGCAGGACCGCGCCGGCCTGCCGCGCATACTTCCCATCCCGGTTCGTTTCCACCGCGAAGGCGACGACTCCGGGCGCCTCGACCGTTGCGGTCACGCCGACGGGGGTTTCCTCATCGAGGAGCAGCAGCTGCTCGAATCGGATATCGCGGACTTCGGACGCCTCGCCGAGAACGGTGCGGGCCGCGGCCAACGCCATCTCACAGTAGGCAGCACCCGGAAGGGCTGCCGCACCATGGATTTGGTGATCGGCCAACCACGGCACCGCCTCAGTACCGACCTCACCCTGCCAAACGTGCCGCTCCGGCTCCTCCTGTAAACGCACATGCGCCCCCATCAGGGGATGAGCCGCAATCATGGAATGGCGACGGGCCCGTGAATCTAGACCGTCGCGAGTCAAGAGCAGAGGACGCTGATTCCATGTGGGCAGCGGTGCGTCTACCAGTTGTCCAGTGGGGTAGGGCACGGAGAAGTCCACGGCGGCGCCCGCGGTGTAGAGGTCGCCCAGCAGTGTGCGCAGCCCGTGCGGCAGCGGCTGCTCGCGCCGCATCCCGGCCAGGGCAGCGACCGGCATGTCGAGGCTGCGGGCGGTCTGATCGACCGCGAGGGTCAGTAGTGGGTGTGGTGAGAGCTCGGTGAAGACCCGGAAGCCGTCCTCGAGGGCTGCGTGTACCGCCGCGGCGAAGCGCACCGTGTGCCGCAGGTTGTCCACCCAGTAGCCGGCGTCGCAGTAGGGCTCCTCCCGCGGGTCGAACGAGGTCGCCGAGTAGTAGGGCACCTGCGGTTCCAGCGGTTCGATGTCTTCGAGCACCTCGAACAGCTCGTCGAGGATGGGGTCGACCTGCGGGGAGTGCGATGCCACGTCGACGGCCACCTCACGGGCCATCACGTCGCGCTCTTCCCATGTCGCGACGAGGTCGCGCACCGTTTGGGTTGCTCCGCCGATCACGGTGGACTGCGGAGAGGCCACCACCGCCACCACGGCGTCGCTGATTCTGCGCGACACCAATTCCGTAATCACTTCCTCGGCGGGCAGTTCCACCGATGCCATCGCACCCGCACCGGCGATGCGGGTCATCAGCGTCGAGCGCCGGCAGATGACGCGTACCCCGTCTTCGACCGACAGCGCTCCGGCGACCACCGCTGCGGCGGCCTCACCCAGGGAGTGGCCGATCACCGCGCCCGGTTGGACGCCGTAGGCCTTCATGGTGGCGGCCAGCCCGACCTGCATGGCGAACAGGGTCGGCTGCACCCGGTCGATGCCGGTGACTTTCTGCGCCGCGGTCATCGCCTCGGTCACCGAGAACCCGGATTCTTCGGCGATCAGCGGCTCGATCGCCGCCACCGTCGCGGCGAACACCGGTTCGTTGGCCAGCAGGTCAGCACCCATCGCCGCCCACTGCGAACCCTGACCGGAAAACACCCACACCGGTCCCAGGTCGTCTCGGCCGGCCGCGGGTGGGTACGGGGTCTCGCCGTCGGCGACCTCGCGCAACGCGGTGCAGAGCTCCGCAGCGGTGCTGGCCAGCACGGCAGTCCGCACTGATCGGTGTCCACGCCGGCGGGCCAGCGTGTAGGCAAGATCGGAGACCGCCAGACCCGAGGCCTGCGCGTCGACCCAATCAGCGAGCCGCCCAGCGGTTCGCCGCAAAGCGTCCTCCGAGCTGGCCGACAACGGGAAAACCAACGCGCCGTCCAGGCCCGCAGGAGCTTCGTGTACCGGAGCTGGTGCGGGGGCTTGTGGGGGAGCTTGTTCTAAGACGGCGTGCACATTGGTTCCCGAGAACCCGTATGACGACACCGCTGCGCGCCGGGGGGCCCCGTGATCGCTCGTGGGCCAGGGCGTGAGCTCCCGCGGCACAAAAAGGTTGGTTTCGATTTCGGCGAGCTCGTCGGGCACGGCGGTGAAGTGCAGATTCTGCGGAACCACGCCGTGCTGGACCGCGAGCACCGCCTTCATCAGCCCCAACGCTCCAGCAGCCGACTGGGTATGACCGAAGTTGGTCTTCACCGATCCGAGCGCGCAGGGTCCGTCGATGCCGTAGACCGCGGCCAGGCTCGCGTACTCAATCGGGTCACCCACCGGGGTACCGGTGCCGTGCGCCTCGACCATGCCCACGCTGCCCGGATCCACACCGGCCGCAGCCAACGCAGACCGATACGCCGCGACCTGTGCGGGCTTCGACGGTGTCACGATGTTGACGGTGTGACCATCCTGGTTGGCGGCGGTGCCACGCACCACAGCCAGAATCCGGTCACCGTCACGCAGCGCATCCGGCAGCCGCTTGAGCAGGAACATGACGCTGCCCTCGCCAGACACGAAGCCGTCCGCCGCGACATCAAACGCATGGCAGTGTCCGGTCCCGGACAACATTCCGATGGCGGACCCCGATGCCGCTTTGCGGGGTTCAAGAATCACCGAAGCACCACCCGCCAGCGCAATGTCGCTTTCCCCGTCGTGCAGGCTGCGGCAGGCCAGGTGGATTGCGGACAGGCCCGACGAACACGCGGTATCCACCGTCATCGCCGGACCCTGCAGTCCCATGGCGTAGGCGATGCGGCCCGACCCCATGGCGAAACTGTTGCCCATGTAGCCGTACGGGCCCTCCAACGCGCCGGCATCGGCGTGCACAAATAGGTAGTCGTCGTGCATCAATCCCACGAACACGCCGGTTTGCGCGCTGGCCAATGCGTCCCGAGTCAGGCCGCCGTGCTCCATGGCCTCCCAGGACGTCTCCAGCAGCAAGCGGTGCTGCGGATCCATCGCGGTCGCTTCTCTCTCGTTGATCCCGAAGAACTCGGGATCGAAGTCGGCGACGTTATCCAGGAACGCGCCCCATTTACACACCGTCCGACCAGGTACGCCCGGCTCGGGGTCGTAATACTCCTCCACGTCCCAGCGATCGGTAGGGACCTCGGTGACCAGATCGTCGCCACGCAGCAGCGCTTCCCACAACAGCTCAGGCGAGTCGATGCCCCCCGGCAACCGGCACGCCATACCAATGACGGCAACCGGCGTAACGCGTGTCCTATCCACGGTTGTTCTTCTCTCCTCACCCGCACTTCAGGCTTTCGTCGGCGGCGTATCGTCCGAAGTTCGGTCCGGGTTGAGGGAACACCGCCACGCCGCGCGCCGGGCCAGTGCCCCCGCGCCGTGGCCAACTTTTAGTTCGTGAATTGAGAGCAGCGTATCCGGTTTGCTCCGCGCAAGTCGAAAAATCGTGCAGCCGGACGCACCGAGAGCGGGCTGCCTCGGGTGGCACGCCGTTACCCGCGTCACACTGAAACTCGCAGGTGAATGGGGTATGTGACCAGGATAAGCCTGTCTTTGGGGCCTAGCTTGGCCCACGCGGCCCTCGGTGAGCGTCCTCGCAGTCAGGCTCGGGCCTTTCCTGTTTATGGGGCGGAACCATGGACACGGCATAGCCTTTTCAGGGTTCACAACTTCGTGGTGTTGGTGGCCATGACGGGGTGCCGCCGGCGACCGCAGTAAGTTCAGCCGGATTTGGCGAATCCGATCAGGTTAGGCGCGACCGGCGTATATACTTCTTCTCCTCGGCGTAGCAGGTCCATCTGGCTGCTGGGCGAGGCTCCACTTCGCCGCAGGCTTATGGGCCATGCAACTTTATCGGCGCAAACCGAGCCATTTCGCGACCGGCGCGCCGAGTTGAAGTCCACTCACCGGTCATTCCCTGATCTTCTGGTCCTAATCCATCCTTCTGGTCAGGGGATGAAATTGCCTCAATGCTCAGCTGGATACACGGACACTTGTCGGTGCGTATTTACCCGCAGCTGCCCGTTCGAATACCGATTTGATGATCTCGCCATAACGGGTAACGGACTCGCGGGCCACCGGATTGTTCGGGAAAGAAATCATCAACGAGACTTCGTCGAAGAGACGGATTACCGACATATACAGGTATGCCGGACTCCTGCCGTCGTTGTAGGCGGTAGCATTCGACCCCTTCAATGCGGATGCGACGACGGCCGAAAGTGGCGGAAGACCCGCATCCATGTAGTTCATCATGGTGAACTGCGGGCCAAACCTTTTGAGCCAGGGCGCCAATTCTAATACGCGGTCGTAAGGCACATTCGCGAGGTCAATGTTCTCGTCAAATGATGCCTGAGTCGCACGGGCGGTCTCTTCGAAAGAATTCGGGTCGACGGGAACGGTGAACGGCACGATGCCGGTGAACCAACCCATCGTCGTGAATTCCTCGGGAGTCCTCCGCTTATCGATCGGAGTAAGTCCGTAGAAGGTCTCCTGACCGGTCATTTCGTAGTGGGCCAACGCCGCGCAAGCGAACAGACCACCACTGAACCGGGCCCCCCCGGAAATGCAGACCTTTTCGAAACGGGCTGTTTGCTCCGGATCCATCAGAGGTACCACCATGATATCCCCGCCGCATGGTATCGACTGATCACCCAGCGGCAACGGGAAGTCCGGCATGCCACCGTCGTTGCTCTCGGCAAACTCGATCCATTTGCGGACCTCAGGGGAGTCCAACGTCACCGCTTCCGCGAGAGCCCTCTCCCGCGCGCAGAAGTCCTCATGACTGGCCGTGCCTGGCATCGGAATGGGTGGTTTGCCGGCTATCAACGCATTGTAGTTCGTCAGAATTTCGACATACAACGAGGAAACTAGCGCGGGGTCGCAGTGGAGATGATCGACAATGGCGAAGAGAGAGCAATGGTTCTCATGCTGAATTAAGCCGAACTTAAAGCAATCCCACTGCAGTGGATTCGGAGTGGACAGAACAAGGTCGCGCCAGTCGGGCTGCGTCATCTCGCCATGGTCAAACGGAGCCAATTGGATATCGCGGGGGTTGCTGATCCTGTGCCGAACGATATTATTAGCGTCCTTGTACTCGAACCAACTCCGGTAGGTTTCGTGACGGCGAAGGTGTGAGTTGATGACATGAGTCATGGTGCGGATGTCGCATTTACCGGGTATTTCCCAGGAGCCCATGACCAGCCGCGAATAATCAAGCCCTCGGTCTCCGAATTCGACATAACCACGCAAATGACCGGCTTGCATGTAGCTGGGCGGCGCCGCAACTGCCGGTGCTTTCCGGGCTTTCGCAAGTGACGCCGGCGTTGGCTGCCACGTCACGACGGAGCCCGGTCCAGGCTCCCAGTCATAAACTATTCCCACGCCTAGACTGACGTCTGCCGAGCCCCCACCTATGATCACGGTCTCTCCTCGATTCGGGCCGCTGCAGCGCAGTTTGGTGCTTGGTCCATTAATACCTCACGAAGGTGTTGCAATGTCGGCTTTTGATGTCAATTTGTCGTAAAGCAGATCCGCCAAACCGCGGATGGTGGTGATGTCGCTCGTGGTGATGCGCAACTTCGTTTCGGCCTCGATGTGAGTGCGCAGTTCGAGGTTCCCTAGCGAGTCAAGACCAAACTCGGAGAGCGGACGGTCGGCATCGACGGCGCGACGCAGGATCAGGCCGACTTGTTCGGAGACCATGCGGCGGAGTCGGGCGGGCCATTCCTCGGGGTCGAGCTCATCAAGCTCGGTGAGGAACTTGCTGGTGCCCGAATGGCTTTTGCCTCTGGATTTGAACGACTCCGCGAAGGGGCTGCGCTGGGCGAAGGCGGTCAGCCATGGTGATCCGATGATGGGGGCGTAGCCGCTGTAGGCGCGGTTGTGGCGCAGTAGTGCTTGGAAGGCGTAGGCGCCTTCTTCGGGGGTGATGGCGTCGCCGGATTCTTCGGCGACGGTGGTGGCGCGACCGATCTCGCCCCAGGCGCCCCAGGCGATGGAGGTGGCCGGCAGGCCTTGGGCTCGGCGCCAGTGGGTGAAGGCGTCGAGCCAGCTGTTGGCGGCGGCGTAGGCGCCCTGGCCGGGGGAGCCGACCAGAGCTGCTGCTGAGGAGAACGAGCAGAACCAGTCCAGGGGCTGTGCGGTGGTGGCTTCGTGCAGGTGCCAGGCGCCGTGCACTTTGGGTGCCCAGTCGCGTTGGATGAGCGTGTCGGTGATGTTGGCCAGGGTGGCGTCTTCGACGACTGCGGCGGCGTGCAGCACGCCGCGCAACGGCAGGCCGGTGGCCGTGGCGGTGGCGACCAGGTTTGCGGCGGTGCCTGGTTGGGCGATGTCGCCGCACTCGACGACGACGTCGGATCCGATCGCGCTGACGAGTTCGATGGTTTCCAACGCTGTTTGGCTGGGTGCCGAGCGTGAGCTGAGCACGATCCGGCCTGCGCCGGCGCTGGCCATCTTCTCGGCCAGGAACAAGCCAAGCCCACCCAGGCCGCCGGTGATGATGTAGGAACCGTCGCTGCGGAACACCTGGGCCTGCTCGGGGGGCAGGACCACGCTGCTGCGTCCGGCATGCGGGACGTCGAGGATGAGTTTGCCGGTGTGCTCGGCCGCACCCATCACCCGGATCGCGGTGGCCGCCTCGGCCAGCCGGTAGTGGGTGCTTTCGGGCATCGGCAGCACGCCTTCGGCGGTCAACTTGTACACCGCGTTGAGCAACTCGCGGACCTGGGCGGGGTGGCTGGCTGACATCAACCCCAGGTCGACGCCGTAGAACGCGAGGTTCTGCCGGAACGGGAAGAGCCCGAGTTTGGTATCGCCGTAGATGTCGCGTTTGCCGATTTCGAGGAATCGTCCGCCCAGGGCCAGCAGTTTGATCCCGGCGAGTTGGGCGGCACCGGTGACGGAGTTGAGCACGATGTCCACGCCGTAGCCGTCGGTGTCGTGGCGAATCTGGTCGGCGAACTCGATGCTGCGGGAGTCGTAGACGTGCTTGATTCCCATGTCGTGCAACAGTTGTCGGCGCTTGGGGTTACCGGCGGTGGCGAAGATCTCGGCTCCGGCGGCGCGTGCGATCGCGATCGCGGCCTGGCCGACTCCGCCGGTGCCGGAGTGGATGAGGACCTTGTCGCCGGATCTGATCCTGGCCAGGTCCTGCAAGCCGTACCAGGCGGTGGCCGAGGCGGTGGTGACCGCGGCGGCCTGGGCGTCGGTCAGGCCTGCGGGCAGCGTGGTGGCCAGGCGGGCGTCGCAGGTGACGAATGTGGCCCAGCAGCCGTTGGGCGACAGGCCCCCCACGTGGTCGCCGACCTTGTGGTCGGTGACGTCGGGCCCGACCGCGGTCACCACACCCGCAAAATCGGTGCCCAGCTGCGGTTGTTGCCCATCCGCTGTCTGGTAACGGCCGAAGGTGACCAGGACATCGGCGAAGTTGATGCTGGACGCGCTGACCGCGACCTCGATCTGTCCGGGACCCGGTGGCACCCGGTCGAAGGCCGCGAACTCCAACGTCTGCAGATCACCGGGCGTACGGATCTGCAGACGCATCCCGTTGTGCTCGTGGTCGACGACGGTGGTTTGGCGCTCCTCGGGCTGCAACGGGGCGGGCGACAACCGCGCGGTGTACCACTTGTTGTTGCGCCATGCGGTCTCGTCTTCGTCGGACTCGGCCAGCAGGAGCTGACGTGCCACCGGGTCGGTACCGGTCTGCTCGTCGACGTCGATGTAGGTGACCTTCAAATGCGGGTTTTCAGAGCTGATCACCCGCAGCAGGCCACGCAGTCCGCCCTGCTCGAGGTTGGCGCTGTCGTCGGCCAGCACGGTCTGGGCGTTGCGGGTCATGACATAGAGCCGCGGTGCCTGGCCCAACAGCTCCGGAAGCTCGCGCGCGATACGCACCACATGCCCGACGTATTCACCGCCGCGAACCCCAGAAGCTTCGGAGCCCCCGGTCTGCGGCGCGGTGAGCACGAACATGCCGGTGAATGTGCCGGCCTCAAGCTGGCTGCGCAGTTGCTCGGCGCGCGTGCCGTGCTCACCGTGCAACGGCCAGGACAGGGTGGTGCACTGCGCATCGTGCACCTTCAGCGCGTCGGTCAGCTCGGTTGCCACCATGTCGGTGCCTTCGGAGGTGCTGATCAACAGCCAGTTCCCGGGCTCGGCCAGGGCTTTGTCGGGCAGCTCGTGCTGGTGCCATTCGATGGTCAGCAACCGCTCGCCGAACACCCGGTCGCGCTCGCTGGTTGGCGAGACCCCGGTCCCCATCTGCAGGCCGTGCACGGCCAACAGCACGGTGCCGTGTTCGTCTAAGACGTCGATGTCGGCTTCCACACCCGAGCCGGCCGCGGTCACCGTGGTGTAGCAGTACCGGGCGTTGCGGGCCGGACCATAGGCGCGCAGCCGGCGAACACCCAACGGCAACAGCAGACCACCATTACCCACACTCCGGACACTGGGGTGCGCCGCAACCGACTGGAAACACGCATCCAGCAACGCCGGATGCACCCCATAAGCACCTTGCTGCGAGCGGAGTGAGCCCGGAAGCGCCACCTCGGCCAGCACCGTGTCACCGCCAGTTTCCTTGGCCGCATAGGCGGTGGCCAGGCCGGTGAACGCCGGACCGAACTGAATACCGCGCATGTCGAACTCTTGCCGGAGATCGTCGCCTTCCGCGGAGTTCGGATGGGTCGCCAGCAGGGCGGCTATGTCCTGCGAGGCCGGCCGGTCGTCATCGTCGTTGTCGCTTAAGGCGTGCAGTACAGCGGAGGCCCGACGCGAGCGCTCTCCGCCCTGGTTCGTTTCCACCACGAAGGGGACGACTCCGGGCGCCTCGACCGTTGCGGTCACGCCGACGGGGGTTTCCTCATCGAGGAGCAGCAGCTGCTCGAATCGGATATCGCGGACTTCGGACGCCTCGCCGAGAACGGTGCGGGCCGCGGCCAACGCCATCTCACAGTAGGCAGCACCCGGAAGGGCTGCCGCACCATGGATTTGGTGATCGGCCAACCACGGCACCGCCTCAGTACCGACCTCACCCTGCCAAACGTGCCGCTCCGGCTCCTCAGATAGGCGCACGTGTGAGCCCAACAGGGGATGCACAGCGACAGAATTGGTGTGCCCGAGGCGATCCGCGCTTTCCACGAGTAGCAGGCGACGGTGAGCCCACGCCGGCAGCGTCGCGTCCAGCAGTTGTCCAGTGGGGTAGGGCACGGAGAAGTCCACGGCGGCGCCCGCGGTGTAGAGGTCGCCCAGCAGTGTGCGCAGCCCGTGCGGCAGCGGCTGCTCGCGCCGCATCCCGGCCAGGGCAGCGACCGGCATGTCGAGGCTGCGGGCGGTCTGATCGACCGCGAGGGTCAGTAGTGGGTGTGGTGAGAGCTCGGTGAAGACCCGGAAGCCGTCCTCGAGGGCTGCGTGTACCGCCGCGGCGAAGCGCACCGTGTGCCGCAGGTTGTCCACCCAGTAGCCGGCGTCGCAGTAGGGCTCCTCCCGCGGGTCGAACGAGGTCGCCGAGTAGTAGGGCACCTGCGGTTCCAGCGGTTCGATGTCTTCGAGCACCTCGAACAGCTCGTCGAGGATGGGGTCGACCTGCGGGGAGTGCGATGCCACGTCGACGGCCACCTCACGGGCCATCACGTCGCGCTCTTCCCATGTCGCGACGAGGTCGCGCACCGTTTGGGTTGCTCCGCCGATCACGGTGGACTGCGGAGAGGCCACCACCGCCACCACGGCGTCGCTGACGCCGCGCGCCATCAATTCGGAAAGGACTTGCTGGGCGGGCAGTTCCACCGATGCCATCGCACCCGCACCGGCGATGCGGGTCATCAGCGTCGAGCGCCGGCAGATGACGCGTACCCCGTCTTCGACCGACAGCGCTCCGGCGACCACCGCTGCGGCGGCCTCACCCAGGGAGTGGCCGATCACCGCGCCCGGTTGGACGCCGTAGGCCTTCATGGTGGCGGCCAGCCCGACCTGCATGGCGAACAGGGTCGGCTGCACCCGGTCGATGCCGGTGACTTTCTGCGCCGCGGTCATCGCCTCGGTCACCGAGAACCCGGATTCTTCGGCGATCAGCGGCTCGATCGCCGCCACCGTCGCGGCGAACACCGGTTCGTTGGCCAGCAGGTCAGCACCCATCGCCGCCCACTGCGAACCCTGACCGGAAAACACCCACACCGGTCCCAGGTCGTCTCGGCCGGCCGCGGGTGGGTACGGGGTCTCGCCATCGGCGACCTCGCGCAACGCGGTGCAGAGCTCCGCAGCGGTGCTGGCCAGCACGGCAGTCCGCACTGATCGGTGTCCACGCCGGCGGGCCAGCGTGTAGGCAAGATCGGAGACCGCCAGACCCGAGGCCTGCGCGTCGACCCAATCAGCGAGCCGCCCAGCGGTTCGCCGCAAAGCGTCCTCCGAGCTGGCCGACAACGGGAAAACCAACGCGCCGTCCAGGCCCGCAGAGCCGGCAGGAGCTTCTTGTACCGGAGCTGGTGCGGGGGCTTGTGGGGGAGCTTGTTCTAAGACGGCGTGCACATTGGTTCCGGACATGCCGTATGACGACACCGCTGCGCGCCGGGGGGCCCCGTGATCGCTCGTGGGCCAGGGCGTGAGCTCCCGCGGCACAAAAAGGTTGGTTTCGATTTCGGTAAGTTCGTCGGGTAGCCGGGTGAAGTGCAGATTCTGCGGAACCACGCCGTGCTGGACCGCGAGCACCGCCTTCATCAGCCCCAACGCTCCAGCAGCCGACTGGGTATGACCGAAGTTGGTCTTCACCGATCCGAGCGCGCAGGGTCCGTCGATGCCGTAGACCGCGGCCAGGCTCGCGTACTCAATCGGGTCACCCACCGGGGTACCGGTGCCGTGCGCCTCGACCATGCCCACGCTGCCCGGATCCACGTCAGCCGTAGCCAACGCCGCGCGGTACACCGTTTCCTGCGCGTCCGCTGACGGCGTCACGATGTTGACGGTGTGGCCATCCTGGTTGGCGGCGGTGCCACGCACCACAGCCAGAATCCGGTCACCGTCACGCAGCGCATCCGGCAAACGCTTGAGCAGCAGAACGGCAGCGCCCTCGCCAGACACGAAGCCGTCCGCCGCGACATCAAACGCGTGGCAGCGTCCGGTCCGCGACAGCATGCCGTTCGCTGATCCCGAGGCGAACCTGCGGGGTTCCAGCATCGCGTAGACCCCGCCGGCGAAGGCCAGGTCACTTTCGCCGTCGTTCAGGCTGCGGAAGGCCAGGTGTGCAGCAAACAGACCTGATGAGCACGCGGTGTCGACTGTGACCGCGGGACCGTGGAGCCCCAGAGCGTAAGAGATGCGCCCGGACGCCATGCAGGAATTGGTTCCGGTATTGCCATACGGCCCTTCGAAGGTGTTTGTCTCCGCTGCAGCGAATTGGTAATCGCCGTGGTTCAGACCGATGAACACGCCCGTGAGCGAGTTTGCCATCTTCTCCGGACTGAGACCAGCGTGCTCCATGGCCTCCCAGGACGTCTCCAGCAGCAAGCGGTGCTGCGGATCCATGACAATCGCTTCTTTTTCGGGAATCGCGAAGAAGTCGGGGTCGAAGTCGGCGATGTTGTCCATGAACGCGCCCCATTTACAAATGGAACGTCCAGGTACGCCGGGTTCGGGGTCGTAGTACTCGTCGATATCCCAGCGGTCGGGCGGGACCTCGGTGACTAGATCGTCGCCACGCAGCAGCGCTTCCCAGAACAGGTCAGGCGAGTCGATGCCCCCCGGCAACCGGCACGCCATACCAATGACGGCAACCGGCGTAACGCGTGTCCTATCCACGGTTGTTCTTCTCTCCTCACCCGCACTTCAGGCTTTCGTCGGCGGCGTATCGTCCGAAGTTCGGTCCGACCTGAGAAAACAGCCGATGACACACCCCTTGAACCCCCACACTTCATGCCGACCTCATACTGATTGGCGTGATCAGCAGCGTAGCCGGTCGCCCCGCGGCATGTAGAAAAATCGCGCGGCGGCACAAAAAAAATGGATCACAAGTGACATCAATCACAAGCTGGCGCCAGTGTTTTGCGGCTGCGCACCGGCATGACGATTAGCTCCGGAGGTGCTGTGCGCCTCGCGTTCCGATGTGGCCTTCCTTGCTCTGCCGTCAACGTTTTCAGGTGGACGCGGACCCATACCGGACCGGCGCAGGGCACCACCCCACGCAAAATCGCCTAGCTTCGAGAGGACCGGTTGCCGAAGTGTGGGAAAGCAGCCTGAACTCCGAAACTCAGGCTAAGCCTTTCGGCGCCGCGAAACGGCGGAATCCGAAATATTTCCGGCAACCGGTGGAACTTGTTGACCCACTTGCAGACTCACGCGGCAATCTGGCAGTCGTTGAAAACCCGAGTTTTCATTCGATTCAGATGTGTTGCACGGTCTAAAGATAACGGGCGGTATGCCCGGATCAATAAACGACCACACGGGGAAGCCGCCTCGAAAGGGCTTTGAGCCAGGGCGCCGGCGCCAATACTCGTTCAAAAGGCAAATTGGCCAGGTGGTAGCTGGAATCGACAGCGGTCCGGGCACCACGTCCGGTTTGCCCGAAAGACGAGGCGACCCGGTACGGCGAACAAATGTGGCCGATGAACCAACCAGTGGTCATGAACTCCGTGTGGTTCCAGCATGACCGCGCAGTCGCCAGCCAGGGGCGAGGTTTGCTCTCACGCTCCTGCAAGCTGCGGCAAGCCACGTACCACATGAACGTCTATGGCGGGTGAGCGGTAGTGTGCTGCCCGTGGTTGGCTCTTCGATTCCCGGTGTGCTGCGAGAGCGCGCCAGTCTGAACCCCAACGGTGCGGCAATCACCTACATCGATTACGACAAGACTTGGGACGGCGTCGAAGAAACGCTGACGTGGTCGCAGTTGTATCGGCGAATGCTCAATGTCGCCGAGCAGCTCAAACTTCATGGTTCGACGGGTGATCGGGCCGTGATACTGGCACCGCAGGGACTTGAATACGTCGTTGGATTTCTGGGTACGTTGCAGGCCGGCCTTATCGCAGTTCCGCTTTCGGTTCCGCATGGTGGTGCTCACGACGAGCGCACGATTTCGGTACTTGGTGACACTTCGCCCGCCGTCATTCTGACAACGTCCCCTGTCATCGACGACGTCACGGCATCTGCGCAGTCGGAGGCCGGAGCAAAAGCACCACCAATCGTTGAACTTGATTTGCTGGACCTGGATTCTCGGCCGCGATCATCAAGGCCGGGCGCTCGCAGCGCCAGTGATCTGGGGTCGAGTACGTTGTATTTGCAATACACTTCGGGATCCACCCGCACGCCGGCGGGCGTGTCGGTCTCGAACGAAAATGTCTTCGCGAATTTCGCGCAGATCATTGGTGACTTCTTTGCGGTCGAGTCCGGGGTTATCCCATCGGACACGACCGTAGTGTCTTGGCTGCCACTCTTTCACGATATGGGTCTCCTATTAGGAACTATGATGCCGATCTTGGCGGGTAGACCCACCGTGCTGACGAGTCCGGTTGGGTTCCTGCAGCGGCCGGCCCGATGGATGCAATTACTGGCCCGTTACGGTTCCACGGTTTCGGCAGGACCGAACTTCGCTTTCGAATTGGCCGCACGCAAGACTTCGGACGAGGACATGGCCGGGCTCGATCTCGGGGGCGTGCACGACATCCTCAACGGGAGCGAGCGGGTACAGCCGGCGACCCTCAAACGATTCGCTGACCGATTCGCTCCCTTTAACTTTCCCGCCAAGGCATTACGGCCTTCGTATGGCATGGCAGAAGCAACGGTGTACATAGCGACCCGTCAGGTGGGCGGGCCACCCGAAATCGGTCACTTCGACGCCGAGAAACTGCCGGCCGGTCAAGCGGATCGGTGTGAAAGTGGAAGCGGCACACCGCTGGTCAGTTACGGTGCCCCGGAGTCAATGATGGTTCGCATCGTCGATCCAGACTCATGTGCGCAGTGTCCAGAGGGAACAGTCGGCGAGATCTGGGTGCACGGCGACAACGTCGCTTCCGGATATTGGCAGAAACCTGATGAGAGCAAGGGCACTTTCGGGGCAAAGATTGTCACCCCATCGGAGGGCACACCCGCGGGTCCCTGGCTGAGAA
The DNA here is from genome assembly GCA_963762625.1 of uncultured Actinomycetota bacterium. Lineage (GTDB taxonomy): Bacteria > Actinomycetota > Actinomycetes > Mycobacteriales > Mycobacteriaceae > Mycobacterium. Next base: position 3,636,153 of record CAVXLB010000001.1, on the reverse strand, counting down.
CCGGAGACTCAGGCTTCTACTCCGACGGAGAGTTGTTCATCATCGGCCGCCTCAAGGACCTGTTGATTGTTTACGGGCGCAACCACTCTCCCGACGACATCGAGGCGACGATCCAGGGGGTAGTCCCCGGCCGTTGTGCGGCGATTGCAGTTCCGCTGGGCGGCACCGAAAAGCTGGTTGCCATCATGGAACTCAAGAAGAAGAACGATGAGTCCGACGAAGATTTGGTGGAACGGCTGGGAGTTGTGAAACGCGATGTCACCGCGGCGATATTTGAGTCGCACGGATTGAGCGTGGCCGACCTCGTTCTGGTATCACCGGGATCGATTCCCATCACCACGAGCGGCAAGATCAGGCGAGCACAATCTGTCGAGCTCTACCAACAGCAGGCATTCAACCGCTTGGACGCCTGATATCTCAGTGCCCTTGTGCCACACTCGGTTTGCAGCTTCCGCAACAAAGGTAGCGCTTGGGTCGATTGGCGTTTGAGTCGGCGGCTGGCCAAGAAACGACCAACCTTGAATATGCCCAGGTCAGGCGAGTCCGGGATCGGTTATAGATTAACGCTGCGGGCTGATTTCAGGTAAACGTAGTCAGGACTGTGACCGCTGTAACTGCGCCGTCGCGCAGCAGCACGCACGACGCTTCGCCCTTCTGCGACGCGCACATAAATGGATTTCATTACAGCCAAGTACTGCGTCACAGAGTCGTGGGCGACCGGATTATTCGGGAGAAACACCGTCACCGAGGTCTCGTCCGGAAGGCGATTGACCCACAGGCACACCCGAGCCGGGATCCCGCCGTCCTCATACACCCCGGCATTCAACCGGTCCAGTTCCATTGTGACGAAAGCGGATAGGGGAGCGACACCCGCGTCAAGGAACGATAGAACGGGAAAACCAGCTTGAATCTGCGGCTTGTCAAGCCATGGGGCCAACTCCAAGACTCTTTCGAACGGCACATCCGAAAGATCGGTGCCCGCGTCATAGGAAGCTTGCGCGGCGCTGACCGTTTCAGCGAAAGACGCCCGAATTGGGATGCTGAGCGGAACGTGGCCGACGAACCAGCCGGTGGTCATGAACTCTGCGGGAGTCGTTCGGGTGTCAATCGGCGTGATCCCGTAATAGGTTTCGGTACCGGTCAATTCGTGCTCCGTGAGGGCGCTGCAGGCGAACACCCCACCAGAGAATCGGGCACCCGCACCTATACAAGCAGCTTCGAACTGCGCGGTCTGCGCGGCGTTGAGCAGCTGTACCGTGCGCAGCTCGCCACCGCAGGTCGCCCCACCGGAGGGCAGCGCCGTGTCACCAAGTGGCAACGCGAAGGGGGGAAGTGCTCCTGCGTTGTTCTCGAAGAACTCGATCCAGGCCGCAATCTGTGGCGATTCCAACGTCAAAGAAGATGTGTACTCGTGCTGCCGCACACAGTAAGCGTCGTAGCTGCCCGCGTCCGGCAGTTCGATGGGGGCGCCACCGTCGATCAGCGCGTAGTACATCGCCTGGATTTCGCCGAATACCCCATAGATGAACATCGCGTCGACATGAAGATGGTCAACACTCACGCACACAGTGAAGTGGTCATCACGCTGAATAATCGCGAACCTGAAGCAATCCCACTCCAGCGGACTAGGCGTGGCCAAAATATAGTCTTGCCATTCCTTCGGAGTCATCTCGCCGGCATCAACCGGAACCAGTTCGATATCGAGCGGATCCTGGATGGTACGCCGGGTGATCTCGTCTCGATCGTCAAAGTCAAACCAGCTCCGATAGGTATCGTGCCTGCGGAGGTACGAGTTGATGACATAGGTCATCGCGCGAACATCACACTGACCTGGTATGTCCCAGGCGGCAACGCATAGCCGTGACATATTGAGTCCACGCGCCATGTGATCGCGATAGTTGCGCATGTGTCGGGCTTGGATGTAGCTGGGCGGCACCGCGCTGGTGGGAGCCTGCCGGGCCTTTTCCATTGATGCGGAAGAGAATTGCCAGTGGACGACTGAGCCTGGGGCCGGCACCCAACTGTCGACGGTTGCCAGCGCCACTTTGCCGATTGCGACCATTTTGCTCCTTCGCATGGCTCGCAGGTGGTCCTGAAATGCCTATTCAGGACGACTCCGAATCCTTTTGGTGACGCGTCAGCGCGTCGCCGAGGCTCCCTCAACGGGCGCCAGTCTCTCGCACAAAAGATCCGCTAGGCCCCGCACCGTGCTGATGTCGGTGGAGCCGCAGCGTATCCCGGTTTCTGTTTCAATCCGCGTACGTAGCTCGAGGTTACCCAATGAATCGAGTCCATACTCGGAAAGCGGCCGATCCGGGTCGACAGTTCGACGCAGAATCAAACTGACCTGTTCGGAAATCAAACGCCGAAGCCGGGTTGGCCACTCGTCAAGGGGAAGCTCCATGAGTTCGCCACGGAATTTGCTGTTGTCCGACCGATGCTGCCCGCTGGACTGAAATACCTCGGCGAACGGGCTTCGCTGTGCTAACGCAGTCAGCCACGGTGAACCGATGATTGGGGCATAACCGCTGTAGGCGCGGTTGTGGCGCAGCAGTGCCTCGAACGCATAGGCGCCCTCGTCGGGATCGATCATCGTGGTGTCGCCGCCATCCGCGAGGCCTGCGCCGCGGCCGATGTCGGCCCAGGCTCCCCAGGCGATCGCGGTGGCGGGAAGGCCTTGTGCCCGTCGCCAGTGGGTGAAGCCGTCCAGCCAGCTGTTGGCGGCAGCGTAGGCGCCCTGACCGGGCGAACCGAGCAGGGCGGCCGCTGAGGAGAACGAGCAGAACCAATCCACCGGCTGGGTTTCGGTGGCCCGGTGCAGATTCCATGCGCCGTGGACTTTGGGTGCCCAGTCGCGTTCGATCAATTCTTCGGTGATGTTGGTCAAGGTGGCGTCCTCGACCACCGCGGCGGCGTGCAGCACGCCCCGCACCGGAAGCCCGCCGGCGGTTGCCGCCGCCACCAACCGCTGCGCCGTGTCCGGGCGGGCGATGTCGCCGCATTCGACCACGATGTCGGATCCGGTTGCCCGAACGAGTTCGATTGTCTCTAGGGCCCTTTGCGTGGGCTGAGAGCGGGAGCTGAGCACGATGCGGCCGGCGCCGGCCGCGGCCATTTTCTCGGCCAAGAACAATCCAAGGCCACCAAGGCCGCCGGTGATGATGTAGGAGCCGTCGCGGCGGAAGACCTCGACCTGCTCGGGTGGTAGCACCACGCTGCTTCGTCCAGCATGCGGGATGTCGAGGATGAGCTTGCCGGTGTGCTCGGCGGCGCTCATCACCCGAATCGCGTTAGCCGCCTCGACAAGCGGATAGTGTGTGCTTTCAGGCATCGGCAACACGCCTTCGGCGGTCAGCGTGTAGACGGTGGTCAACAATTCCCGGATCTCGGCGGGATGGGTCAAAGACATCAACCCCAGGTCGACGGCGTGGAATGTGAGGTTGCGCCGGAACGGGAAGAGCCCCATCCTGGTGTCGCCGTAGATGTCACGCTTGCCGATTTCGACGAACCGCCCGCCAAACGACAATAGGTTGATGCCGGCGCTTTGGGCCGCGCCGGTCAGCGAGTTGAGGACGACATCGACGCCATACCCGTCGGTGTCGTGGCGGATCTGGTCGGCGAACTCAATGCTGCGCGAGTCGTACACATGCTCGATGCCCATGTCGCGCAACAGCTCCCGACGCTGCGGGCTGCCCGCGGTGGCGAATATCTCGGCTCCCGCGGCGTGGGCGATCGCGATCGCGGCCTGGCCGACACCGCCGGTTGCGGAGTGGATTAGCACCTTGTCACCGGTCTTGATGCGGGCCAGATCATTGAGGCCGTACCAGGCGGTGGCATGCGCGGTAGTCACCGCCGCGGCCTGGCCGTCCGTCAGGGTCGGCGGCAGCGTCGTGGCCAACCGGGCGTCACAGGTGACAAACGAGCCCCAACACCCGTCGGAAGACATGCCGCCGACATGATCACCGACCCGATGATCGATAACGTCGGGTCCGACCGCCGTCACCACGCCGGCGAAATCGGTGCCCAGCCGCGGAAGCAGCCCGTCGAACGACGGATAGCGACCGAAGGCGACCAAGACATCGGCAAAGTTGATACTGGACGCGCTGACCGCGACTTCGATCTGTCCGGGGCCGGGCGCAACCCGTTCGGCTGCCGCCAGTTCCATGGTTTGCAGGTCCCCGGGCGTACGGATCTGCAGCCGCAGGGCGTCGTGCTGGTGATCGACTACGGTGGATTCCCGCTCTTCGGGTCGCAGCGGAGCCGGACACAACCGGGAGGTGTACCACTGGTTGGTGCGCCAGGCGGTCTCGTCTTCTTCGGAGCCGGCAAGCAGCTGGCGCGCCACCAAGTCGGCGTCGGTCTGCTCGTCGACGTCGATGTGGGTAGTGCTCAGGTAGGGGTGTTCAGCGCCGATCACTCGCAGCAGGCCGCGCAGCCCAACCTGTTCGAGATTGGCGCAGTCCTCGCTGAGCACCGTTTGCGCGCCCCTGGTGACGGCGTACAGCCGGGGCGCTTCGCCCGAAACTTCCGGCAGTTCGCGCGCGATGCGCACCACGTGCTGGACGTAATCGCTGTCGAGACTGGCATCCCGGGTGTCGGGGCCGCCATTGCTGGGGGGTGCCAGAATCACCACGCCGGTGAACCCTGCGTCATCGAGCTGACTGCGTAGCTGCTCGGTATTGGCCGAGTGGTCGGCATGCAGAGGCCAGCACATGGTTGTGCATTCCGCGCCGTGCAGCTTCATGGCTTGGGCCAATTCCATAGCTAGCAGGTCTGCAGCATCGGAAAAACCGATCAGCAGCCAGCTTCCTGCCGCGGCGTGATCGTGCTCGGGCAGCTCGCGTTGTTGCCATTCGATGGTCAGCAGCCGCTCGCCCAGCTGGCGATCGCGGTCGGCGCTCTCGGAGAGCCCGGTGCCCATCAGCAGCCCGCGCACAACCAGCACGACGGTGCCGTGCTCGTCCATGACGTCGATGTCGGCCTCGACGTTGGTGCCGCCCGCGGTCACCCGGGTGTAGCAGTAACGCGCGTTGCGGGTGGAACCGTAGGCACGCAGCCGCTGTACACCCAATGGCAACAACAGGCCGCCGTTCCCCACCATGTGGACGGCAGGATGGACCGCAACGGACTGGAAGCAGGCGTCCAGCAGCGCCGGATGCACGCCATAGCTGGTTTGCTGCATCCGGATCGAACTCGGCAGGCCGACCTCGGCGAGGACCGTGCTGATCGTCCCTTCCGCGACGTGCGCGACGGCCAGGCCGGTGAAGGCAGGGCCGAACTGAACTCCGCGCTGGTCGAACCAGTCCCGCAGCTCATTGCCTTCGTGGCGACAGGGATGAGCCGAGAGCAGCGCAGCTATGTCCACCACTGGCGGCTGGTCTTGGTCCTCCGGTGCGGCTTGGTCGGGTGTTAAGGCGTGCAACACCGCCGAGGCCCGCCGCACCCTTTCGCCCTGCTGGTCTGTCTCCACCACAAATGGGGCGACACCGGGAGCCGCCACCGACGCCACAGCGCCGACGGTGGTCTCGTCGTCCAGTAGCAACATCTCTTCGAAGCGGATATCGCGCACCTCGGACGCCTCGCCGAGAACGGTCCGAGCCGCCGATAAGGCCATCTCGCAGTAGGCGGCACCCGGAAGCGCGGCCACGGTGTGTATCTGGTGGTCGCCCAACCACGGCAGTGTCGCGGTGCCGACCTCGGCCTGCCAGGCGTGCCGCTCCGGCTCCTCCAAAAGCCGTACATGCGAGCCCAATAGCGGATGCACCGCAACGGCACTGGCAGCGTGCGAACGGCGGCCGGCGCCGTCAGGCTCGAGCAGCAGCCGGCGTTTGGTCCAGGCCGGCAGCGGGGCGTCCACCAGACGCCCGGCCGGATAGAGTGCCGAGAAATCCACCGCAGCGCCCGCGCTGTGCAGATCGGCCAACAGTCCGCGCAGCCCGTGCGGCAACGGTTGCTCGCGCCGCATAGCCGGCACCGTGGCGACTGGGATGTCCAGGCTCGCGGCGGTCTGCTCGACGGCGCGAGTCAGCAGCGGATGGGGTGACAGCTCGCCGAATACCCGGAACCCGTCTTCGAGAGCCGCCTGGACCGCCGCGGAAAATCGCACGGTGTGCCGCAGGTTGTCCACCCAGTACCGGGCATCGCGCGCGGTCCGTTCCCGCGGGTTGAATACTGTCGCGGAGTAGTAGGGGAGCTCGGGCGTCATCGGTGTGATGTCGGCCAGCGCCCGGGACAGTTCATCGAGGATCGGTTCGACCTGCGCGGTGTGCGAGGCCACGTCGACGGCCACCTCGCGGGCCATGATTTCACGCGCTTCCCACGCCTTGACGAGGTCGCGCACCGTGTGGGTCGCACCGCCGATCACGGTGGACTGCGGCGAGACCACCACGGCGACCACGACGTCCTTGGCGCCGCGACTCGTCAGTTCTTCGCGGACCCGCTGGGCGGACAGTTCTACCGACGCCATTGCCCCGGAACCAGCGATCGTGGACATCAGCCGCGAGCGGCGGCACACCACGCGCACCCCGTCGTCAAGGGACAGCGCACCGGCGACCACGGCCGCCGCCACTTCACCGAGTGAGTGGCCGATAACCGCGCCAGGTCGGACACCGGAGGACCTCATGGTGGCTGCCAACGCCACCTGCATGGCGAACAGGGTCGGCTGTATCCGGTCGATTCCGGTCACCACTTCGGGCGCCGTCATCGCCTCGGTCACCGAAAACCCTGATTCCCGGGCGATAAGCGGCTCCACCTCGGCGATGGTCGCGGCGAACACCGGTTCATTGGCGAGCAGATCCGCGCCCATCGACACCCACTGCGAACCTTGCCCGGAGAACACCCACACGGGCCCTCTGTCGTCTTGGCCCACCGCGGGTGGATACGGGGTGTCGCCGTCGGCGACTGCGCGCAACGCGCCGACCAGCTCGGTGTTGTCGGCGGCAATCACCCCGGTGCGCACCGGCCGGTGCCCACGCCGGCGGGCCAGCGTGTACGCCAGGTCCGAGGCCGCGACCGGATCGGAGTTGGCGCGGCCGTCGATCCAATCGGCCAACCGGCGCGAGGTCTGGCGCAGTGCCTCGGCAGAGGTGGCCGACAGCGCAAATAACAGTGGCGGGGCCGACTCGAACGGGACGGCCCCGTTGTGCCGCATAGCGGCCTGCGGGGCTTGCTCGAGAACGGCGTGCACGTTGGTGCCCGACATTCCGTACGAGGACACCGTCGCCCGCCGTGGCGCACCATCTTCCTGGTCTGGCCACGGCGTAATCTGTTGCGGCACAAAAAGTCCAGTCTTGATCTGGGCAAGCTCATCGGGCAGCCGGGTGTGGTGCACCATCGGTGGCACAACGCCGTGCTGCAGCGACAGGATCGCCTTGATCATCCCCACTGCCCCGGCAGCGGCCTCGGTGTGGCCCAGATTACTTTTGGCGGACCCGAGTGCGCAGGCCCGGTCGATGCCGTAAACCTGTGCCAGGCTGGCGAATTCGATCGGGTCACCAACCGGGGTGCCAGTACCGTGCGCCTCGATCATGCCCACGGTGGCGGGGTCTACACCGGCGACATCCAACGTCGCCCGATATGACGCGACCTGTGCATCCAGCGAAGGGGTTGAGATGGTCTCGGTACGACCGTCCTGATTGGTCGCCGTGCCGCGCAGCACCGCAAGAACCCGGTCGCCGTCGCGCAGGGCGTCCGGGAGCCTCTTGAGCATTACAACCGCGCAGCCCTCGGATCGGACGAACCCGTCGGCGCCGACGTCGAACGTGTGGCAGCGCCCCCTGGGAGAAAGCATGCCCTGCGCGGAAGCTGACACGTATGTCCGCGGCTCCAGGATGACCATGGCGCCGCCTGCCAAAGCAAGGTTGCTCTCACCCTCGTGCAGACTGCGGCAAGCCAGATGCACCGCAAGCAGACTCGATGAACACCCAGTGTCCATGGTCATGGAGGGACCGCGCAGCCCCATGGCGTACGACACCCGCCCGGAGGCCATGCTGAACGCGGTTCCGGTGAACCCGTACGCGTCGTCGAGGGCACCCGCGTCGCTGGTGACAAACGCGTAATCGTCGTGGCAGACACCGACGAATACCCCCGTCAGCGAGCCGGTCAGCGACTTCGGTACCAGGCCGCCGTGCTCTACGGCTTCCCACGAGGTCTCCAGCAGCAAGCGGTGCTGCGGATCGATCGCGGTTGCTTCCCGCTCATTGATGGCGAAAAACTCGGGATCGAAGTCCGCAACGCCGTCGATGAACCCGCCCCACCGCGACACCGACCGACCTGGCACACCCGGCTCCGGGTCGTAGTACTCGTCGACATCCCACCGGTCGGGGGGTATCTCAGTTATCAGATCTTCGCCCCGCAAAAGGGCTTCCCACAGGCGGTCAGGGGAGTCGATGCCCTTGGGCAGTCGGCATGCCATGCCGATGACAGCAACCGGCGTAACAGGTGTCGTCTTGTCCACGCTTGTCCCCCTCTTCGAGCTGGTACTTACGGCGGAGATCCCCCGAAATCGCACCCGAGTAACCTGAACGAATTATTCAAAACATTCGCTAAATAAACGGATAGTGAACAGCTGCGTAGCCTAGCTCGGATCGGCTGCCCGCATGGGCAAAACCGTGTGGATGCACAGAAAATCTGTGGTGCAGCCCACACTTTGCGAAGTGCCCGGGAGCAAATGCTTAGGGGTTTTCGTCGTGGTTACGATGACGAGTGGGCGGGACGATGTCCCGCCGGTACCTGGAGTACTCACACGATGACAATTTCCATACGATGACGACATCCCGCGTGCCCCGGCTTCCGCTCGACGAGGCCAAAGCGGCCGCCGACGAGGCGGCCGTGCCCGATTACATGGCCGAACTCAGCATCTTTCAGGTGTTGCTGAATCATCCGCAGCTGGCTCGCGCCGTCAATGACCTGCTCGCCACCATGCTGTGGCACGGTGACCTCCACCCGCGGTTGCGCGAGTTGGTGATTATGCGGATCGGCTGGCTCACCGCCTGCGACTACGAGTGGACACAACACTGGCGCGTCGCTTCCAGACTCGGTGTGACGGCCGACGACCTGCTCGGCGTGCGCGATTGGCCAGGGTACGACGGGTTCGGGCCCACCGAGCGGGCCGTGCTGGCGGCCACCGACGACGTGCTGCGCGACGGTGCGGTAAGCGCCGAGAGCTGGGCGGCGTGCGAGCGCGAGCTGCAGGGCGACAGAACGGTTCTCATCGAACTCGTCACCGTTATCGGCGCGTGGCGAATGGTCGCCGCTATCCTGCAGAGCCTCAAAGTCCCGCTGGAAGAGGGCGTGTCCAGCTGGCCGCCCGACGGCTGCCCGCCCTGAGCTCCGGTGAATGGGCACTTTTCTTGCGCGAGCACACGTAAGATCGCCCAAAACCGGCGGATTTTAGCTGATTTTGCGTCTGCTCGCGCTCATAGCTAGCGTCGGGAAAATGCGAACCAGAGTCGCCGAAATGCTTGGTGTTGAGTTCCCAATCTGCGCTTTCAGCCACTGCCGCGACGTCGTGGCCGCCGTCTCCAACGCCGGCGGGTTCGGGATCCTCGGCGCCGTCGCTCACAGTCCCCAACAGCTGCAGAACGAGCTGACCTGGATCGAAGCGGAGGCGGGCGGCAAGCCATATGGAGTGGACCTGCTATTGCCGCCCAAGTACGTGGGCGCCGAGCAAGGCGGGATCGACGCGCAGCAGGCCCGCTCGCTCCTGCCCGAAGAGCACCGCGCATTCGTGGACGACTTGCTAGCCCGCTACGGCATCGCGCCCACCGACCCCCCGCGTAAGTCGTCCGGCGGAGGCCTCAACATCTCGCCCAAGGGCTACGAGCCGCTGCTCGAAGTGGCCTTCGCGCACGACATTCGGATGATCGCCAGCGCGCTTGGGTCGCCGCCCGCAGACCTCGTCGAGCGTGCCCACGACCACGACGTGGTGGTCGCCGCGCTGGCCGGTAAAACGGAACACGCGCGACGGCACGCTGCTGCGGGCGTCGATCTGATCGTCGCGCAGGGCACGGAGGCCGGCGGCCATACCGGCGAGGTGGCGACCATGGTCTTGGTCCCCGAAGTGGTGGACGCGGTCGCACCGGTCCCCGTGCTGGCCGCCGGTGGTATCGCCCGCGGTCGCCAGATCGCCGCAGCCCTGGCACTGGGCGCCGAGGGCGTGTGGTGCGGGTCGGTATGGCTGACCACGGAAGAAGCCGAGACATCGCCGGTGGTCAAGGAAAAGTTCCTGGCCGCGAGCTCCTCGGACACGGTGCGGTCCCGGTCTCTGACCGGGAAGCCGGCGCGGATGCTGCGCACCGCCTGGACCGACGAGTGGGACGGACCCGGCAGTCCAGGCCCCCTCGGTATGCCGCTACAGACCGCGCTGGTCGGCGAATCGCAGATGCGCATCAATCAGGCCGCCGGCCACCCGGACACTAAGGCCGCGGAGCTGGCCACCTACTTCGTCGGCCAGGTCGTCGGCTCACTCGACCGAGTGCGGCCGACGCGTTCGGTGGTGCTCGACATGGTCGAGGAGTTCATCGAGACCATCGTGCGCCTCGAGGGGCTGGTCGAGGGATGACAAGCGGTCAGTGACGGCGGCACGTCGCTGCGGTGTGCCGAGATCGTGGCAGTTGCCAGAAAAGTGTTTGCGCGCAAGGGGTTTCACGTTGCGACCATCGCGGACATCGCCAAACAAGCCGGCCTCGCCGCAGCTCGGTCGGCGGCTTAGCACCGTCGACGACGTCACCGCGGCTCAGATCGCCGGTTCCGTCGTTTCGACGGTGCCTGGGGGTGCGGCCGCGAGGCGCCGGGGCAGGCGGCACGTACCAAGAACATTAAGATTTGGAAACACGGCTCAGGTCGGTTTGACCCCGGGCATACCGGTCGTGCATCATCTGTCAGACAGGCACCTCGTTAGGTGAGGCGTCCACGCGAATATAGGCCACTGACCCCGAACGTCGAAAGACGCCCCGGGTCAGGACAGCTCCTCCCGGCTTAAGGGTTGAGCCCAGGTGGCTTCCGGATTACCGGACACGTCGTGTGGTGTCGAAGCTCTGACGAGTGGGGTGCGGGTATCCGACGGTCGTCGGATTCTGTACTCCTTTGTTGTGTCTAGATCGTGCGGGTGACCGTGCGGATCGTGACCGTTGAGGAGGTGAGGGACGCATGAGTTCCAGTGATAGTCCGGGTCGAGATCCGGGCCATGTTTCGTCCCGATCCGGTCTCCGGCGCGATGTTTTCAGCGGTAACCGCTGAAGTCGCCAAACGCTAATCGGCTTACCGCCATGCGTTTCTGATCGGAACCACTACGGGACGCGACACCCAGTTCATTTGGAGTCCAGTTAGTGCTCGTTTTGAATTCCGTCAGGAGTCGATCATGACCGCAGCCCTGTACGACGAAGTAGTAGCCGTAGCGCCCGCCCGCAAGCTGCGGGTAGTACGCGACACGGACCTCGCCGAGGCCCCCGTTCAGGCACCCGCACCCAAGAACTTGACGCGCCGGATCGGCGACCAGCTGTTCGGCGCCGGAGGCGACCCGCTGGTGGACGGCACCGCTCGCTTGCTGAGCATTCCGGTGCGTCACGTGTACGCGGCGCTGTGGCGTGTCGGGGTCCTCGAAGTCCAGGCGTAGTCCGATGGATTGCGGGAAACCGACCCACCCTAGAATTCAGGTAACGGCATCGATCCGGCTATCACCGGGAAGCCTTCGGAAGAACAGCCAGTCGGCCTAGTAGAACCGAACGGGTGGGCCCGTCACAGCCTCCGATGAGCGGCCGCGCGTCAGCGCGGCAAGCGGGGTGGTACCGCGGCGCTCGCGCAGGTAGCGCGTCGTCGTCCCCGGCCTGACAAGTGCCTTCAGGGCACAACGTGCCTTGAGTGGCACGGTGGCACAGGAGACGACGCACATAGTGACCGATAACGCTGACGTCAAGGCTTATCCGAAACTGGCCGGGGCGCCCGACTTCCCGGCGCTGGAGCTCGAGGTTCTGGATTACTGGGCACACGACGACACCTTCCGGGCCAGCATCGCGCGCCGCGACGGCGCTCCGGAATACGTGTTTTACGACGGGCCGCCGTTCGCGAATGGGCTCCCGCACTACGGCCACCTGCTTACCGGCTATGTGAAGGACATAGTCCCGCGCTACCGCACCATGCGCGGCTATAAGGTGGAGCGCCGCTTCGGCTGGGATACCCACGGGCTGCCGGCCGAACTCGAAGTCGAGCGTCAGCTGGGCATCACCGACAAATCCCAGATCGATGCCATGGGGATCGCCGCCTTCAACGACGCCTGTCGCGCGTCGGTGTTGCGCTATACCGACGAGTGGCAGGCGTATGTGACCCGTCAGGCGCGCTGGGTCGACTTCGAAAATGATTACAAGACGCTGGATCTCAACTACATGGAGTCGGTGATCTGGGCGTTCAAACAACTGTGGGACAAGGGCCTCGCATACGAGGGCTACCGGGTGTTGCCGTATTGCTGGCGCGACGAAACTCCGCTGTCCAATCACGAGCTGCGGATGGACGACGACGTCTATCGAAGCCGTCAAGACCCGGCGGTGACGGTGGGCTTCACGGTGGTCGGGGGAGAGCTCACCGGCGCCCACCTGCTGGTGTGGACGACCACACCGTGGACATTGCCGTCGAACCTTGCGGTGGCCGTCAACCCGGATGTGGAGTATGTCCAGGTCAGGGTAGGTGATCGTCGCTTCGTGCTGGCGAACGCGCGGGTGGCCGCCTACGCCCGCGAGCTTGGGGAAGAGCCAGAGGTTCTCGGGTCTTACCGGGGCGCAGACCTGCTGGGCACGCGCTACCTGCCGCCGTTCCCGTATTTCTACGATTCGGCCGAAAATGCATTCCAGGTGCTTCCGGGTGACTTCGTGACCACCGAGGACGGCACCGGCATCGTCCACATGGCACCGGCCTACGGCGAGGACGACATGGCCACCACCGACCCATTCGGCATCGTGCCGGTCACCCCGGTCGACGCCAAGGGCCGCTTCGATGGCACTGTCCCGGATTACCAGGGGCAGCGCGTCTTCGACGCCAACGCACAGATCATCCGCGATCTGAAGAACCGGAGCGGTCCGGCAGCGGCCAACGGCGCGGTGTTGCTGCGCCACGAGACCTATGAGCACCCGTACCCGCACTGCTGGCGCTGCCGTAATCCGCTGATCTATAAGGCGGTGTCATCGTGGTTCATCGCGGTCACCGAATTCCGGGACCGGATGGTGGAACTCAACCAACAGATCACCTGGTATCCCGACCATGTCAAGGACGGCCAGTTCGGAAAGTGGCTGCAGGGCGCCCGCGATTGGTCGATCTCGCGTAACCGCTACTGGGGCACCCCGATACCGGTGTGGAAGTCCGATGATCCGGCTTATCCGCGCATCGACGCCTATGGCAGTATCGACGAACTCGAGCGCGACTTCGGCGTGCGCCCAACCGATTTGCACCGGCCTTACATCGACGAGCTGACTCGGCCCAACCCCGATGACCCAACCGGGCGCAGCACGATGCGGCGGATCCCCGACGTGTTTGATGTATGGTTCGACTCGGGCTCCATGCCGTATGCGCAGGTGCACTACCCGTTCGAGAATGGCGACTGGTTCGACGGTCACTACCCAGGGGACTTTATCGTCGAATACATCGGCCAGACTCGCGGCTGGTTCTACACGCTGCATGTGCTGGCGACCGCACTCTTTGACCGGCCGGCATTCAAAACCTGCGTGGCGCACGGGATCGTGCTGGGTTCTGACGGCCAGAAGATGAGCAAGTCGCTGCGCAACTATCCAGACGTCAACGAGGTGTTCGACCGCGACGGCTCCGACGCCATGCGGTGGTTCCTGATGGCCTCGCCGATCCTGCGTGGCGGCAACTTGATCGTCACCGAACAGGGCATCCGCGAAGGCGTGCGGCAGGTGCTGCTGCCGTTGTGGAATGCCTACAGCTTCTTGGTTCTCTACGCTCCGAAAGTCGGTACTTGGCGTACCAATTCGACGAACGTGCTGGACCGCTACGTGCTGGCCAAGCTGGCAGTGCTGCGAGACGACCTCAGCCAGTCGATGGAGGTCTGCGACATCTCCGGAGCTTGTGAGCAGTTGCGCCAGTTCACCGAGGCGTTGACGAACTGGTATGTGCGACGGTCGCGTTCGCGGTTCTGGGAGGAAGATGTCGATGCTATCGACACCCTGCACACCGTGCTGGAGGTTACCGTCAGGCTGGCCGCGCCACTACTGCCGTTGATCACCGAGCTGATTTGGCGCGGCCTGACCGGCGAGCGGTCGGTTCACCTGACCGACTGGCCGCAGGCCGGGGAACTGCCGGCTGACCCCGACCTGGTCGAGGCGATGGACCAGGTCCGGGACGTTTGTTCGGCGGCGTCGTCGCTGCGCAAGGCCAAGAAGCTGCGGGTACGTCTGCCGCTGTCGAAATTGACCGTGGCAGTGGAGAGTCCGCAGCGATTGGAACCATTCGCCGACCTGATCGCAGACGAGCTCAATGTCAAACGCGTCGAACTGACCGACACGATCGACACCTATGGTCGGTTTGAGCTGACTGTCAACGCCCGGGTTGCCGGGCCGCGGCTGGGCAAGGACGTGCAGGCCGCTATCAAGGCCGTCAAGGCCGGGTCAGGGGTGGTCAATCCCGATGGCACGCTGACCGCGGGTCCCGCGGTACTGCAGCCGGAGGAATACAGCTCGCGGCTGGTGGCCGCCGACCCGGAGTTCACCGCGGCGCTGCCCGGCGGAGCGGGTCTTGTCGTGTTGGACGGCACCGTGACTCCGGAGCTGGAGGCCGAGGGTTGGGCCAAGGACCGGATCCGTGAACTACAGGAGTTGCGCAAGGCGACCGGGTTGGACGTCTCCGACCGCATCAGCGTCGTGATGTCGGTGCCGGCCGAGCGCGCCGAGTGGGCGAAAACGCATCGTGACCTCATCGCCGGTGAGATCCTCGCCACCAGCTTCGAATTCGGCGATCCGGCCGACTGCGTCGACATCGGCGACGGAGTGCGTGTAAGCGTCGCGAAAGCCTAGTTCGCCGCGAAATGGCATTCCGCTACACGTTTCCCGAGTAGCGCCGTCGTTAGTTGCCGTCTCGCGGCGCTGTCGGGGCGTCGTGGCACCCTGCGGCGGTGAGCACAGCACCTTTTGTCGGCACTGAGGCCATCGATGCGGGCGCATGGACCGAACGTGAGTTGCGACGATCCTGCACGCGGATCTATCGCAACGTGTACCAACAGCGTGGTAGCAATCTGACCGCCAAGGACCGGGCGGTGGCCGCTTGGTTGTGGGCGGGGAAAGAAGCAGTGGTGGCCGGCACCTCCGCAGCGGCGCTGCTGGGCGCGGAGTGGGTCGATGCCCAGGCTCCGGCCGAACTCATCACCTACCGCAGGAGGCCGCCGCCGTTGATCATTACTCGCAACGAGACGCTACAGATCGGCGAGGCGACCATGATTGACGGCATTCCGGTGACGTCGGCCGCCCGCACCATCTTCGATCTGGGGCGACGGCCCGGCCTGGTGACCGCGGCCATTCGCATCGATGCGCTCATGCGAGCCGCCGGGATTACCGCGGAGGACGTGGGGCCGCTGATTGCCTCTCACCGCGGAGCGCGGGGTATGAAGCAGCTGAGGCGCGTGCTGGCCCTCGTTGACGCCGGCGCCGAATCGCCGCAGGAGACAAGAACCAGACTCGTGCTGATTCGCGGCGGCCTGCCCAGGCCGCAGACACAGATCGTGGTGCGCAACATGTGGGGCGCGGTGGTGGCCCGCATCGACATGGGTTGGGAGGAGTGGCTCGTCGGGGTGGAATACGACGGCGCGCAGCACTGGACCGACCCGCGCATCCGCGCCAACGACATCGACCGCACGGCGGAATTGGAGCATAGGGGATGGCGTCTGGTCCGGGTTAGTGCTGACCTGCTACGAAATCGGCCCGATATCGTCGTCGAGCGGGTCCGTCGCGCGCTGTTGGCCGCAGGGTGCCCACTCGTCCGGCGCCGCGAGACGGCAACTGGCTACACGTTTCTCGAGTAACGCCGTCGCTAGTTGCCGTTTCGCGGACAGAAGTTCGCCAGGGTGATGTAGTCCATGGTGAAGCCCCCTCCGATCGAATCGATGGCAGATCCGACGGCCTCCGCCACAGCTGCAAGCTGGTCCGGCGCGAGCAAGGTGAGCGTGCCTGTGGTGAGCAGATGGTCCAGCCACTCGTCGCGTGTGTAATCCCGCTGCCATTCGAACCGCCCCTGTTCGGGTTCGCCGAAGCCGCCGGCAGTTCGAACACCTTCCACAGCCCTCTTGAGATTTGCTTGTTGAAGCTCGAGGCCAGGGTTCTGCAGTGGAGCGTCGGGCGCCACGCGCTGCAAGACATCCTCCAAGGCGGCGCCGACTTCGCTGGGTGGGTCGAAGACATGCCAATACAACGCCAGCAACCCGTGTGGCCGCAGCACCTGTGCCGCCTTGCGGGGGCCCAGCAGCGGGTCGACCCAGTGCCAGGCCTGTCCGGCGACGACGGCGTCGAAAGACCTGCCCCTGGGATCCCAGTCTTCGAACTTGCCTATCTCGACCTCGACCCCGGTCCGCCTGGCGAACTCGGCCATCCGCTCGTCCACGTCGACGCCGAGTACGGTGCAACCGGCGGCCCTGTACTGCCGTGCGCCGATGCCGGTGCCGCAGCCGACGTCCAGGAACTCCACGCCGGGGCTCGCCGAGATGACGCGTTGTATCAGGGCGTCGGGGTAGCGAGGCCGCGCCCGGTCGTACCGTTCGGCGTCGACTCCGAAGGACTCCGCTACCCGCCGGAGGAGGTGCGGCTCCTGGCCGGAAAAAGGCGAGGGTTCAGTCGACATGTTGCGAGTTTACGATCGCAGCGCGCGGCGAGCGTGCGGCCAGAATGGCATACCGGCGACAACTGTGGCGCCGGTCGCGATGAGGCCGAGCGCGACATCGACGCTCTCGCGGCCGTCGGCTGACCAGTAGACGTCGTCGAGTTCCAGCAGCAGAGCGAGTTCGTCAACGATCAAAGCGTTAGCCGAACCGAAAGCGACCGCGGCGGCGGGATGGTGCCGCTGCTTCTCCGTTCCGCGCAGGCCCACAGCCGCCACCGTCGCCAGTAGTGCGATGCCAAGGTTGTAGTGATGGAAGTGCTTGCCGCCCAGCGTGACACCGCCCTCCGCGGGACCGTGGCCGGCGTGGATCCAGTGTGTGAGGCTGCGCAGGCCGACGAAGGTGACGGTGAACGACGCCCAAGCCAGAACTGTCGCCTGCTCACCGGGCGGCAGCCGCTGGTTCCATTGCCGTCGTAGCCGCGCCCATCGCGACGTCGGCGCGCCGTCCGTCTCGGTTCCCATCAGTCGGCCTTGACCGCGCGCCAGCGCAGTCTGCCGCCGCGGACTTCAACGTCGACGTCGTGAAATCCCACCGCGCGCAGCCGATCCGGCAGGGTTTCTGGCGGGACCGTGTTGCAGGTGTCACGGATGTGCAGGAGCCGGAACCGCAGCGACGCCACGCTGTCGCTGCCGGCGAAGACGCCGCCGGGTCGAAGCACCCGGAAAGCCTCAGCGAACAGTCGGTCTTGCAGCTCTGCGGTCGGGACGTGGTGCAGCATCGTGAACGACACCACCGAGCTGAACTCGTCGGCCGGCAATCCCGTGTCGGTGCCGTCGCCGTTGACGATCCGGGCCCGCTCGCCGTACATCTGTTGCAGCCGCTGCGCCATCGGGGTGTCGATCTCCACCGAGGTGAGCCTCGGGGTCTTGTCGATCAGCACCCGCAAGATGGCGCCGTAGCCGGGCCCGATCTCGAGGGTGTTGTCGCCCAGGTCCACGTCGCCGAGCGCCCATGGCAGTAGCTCGTCTTCCACCTTCTTCGCCCAGCGGTCCGAGCTGCAGCAGAACTTGTGAGCAAGGTTCATCGCCATAGTCAAAGACGGTAGACCAACCGCCCCAAATAGCATCGACAGTTGTGGAGTCCCGCTGGGTGCTGCACCTGGACATGGACGCGTTCTTCGCCTCCGTCGAACAACTCACCCGACCGACCCTGCGAGGTCGGCCGGTGCTGGTCGGTGGGCTGGGCGGCCGGGGTGTGGTGGCCGGCGCGAGCTATGAAGCGCGAGTGTTCGGGGCTCGGTCGGCGATGCCGATGCATCAGGCGCGCCGGCTGATCGGCGTGACCGCGGTGGTGTTGCCGCCGCGCGGCATGGTGTACGGGCTGGCCAGCCGGCGGGTGTTTGACACGGTCCGCAGCGTGGTGCCCGTCGTCGAGCAGCTGTCGTTCGACGAGGCCTTCGGGGAGCCGGTTCAGCTCGCCGGGGCGTCGGCCGACGAGGTCGAGGCGTTCTGCGAGCGCTTGCGGCGCCGGGTGCGAGAAGAGACCGGCCTGATCGCATCGGTCGGTGCGGGTTCGGGCAAGCAGATCGCCAAGATCGCTTCCGGCCTGGCCAAACCCGACGGGATTCGGGTGGTGCGGCGCGCCGAAGAACAACTGCTGCTCGGCGGGTTGCCGGTACGCAAGCTGTGGGGTATCGGCCCGGTCGCTGAAGAGAAGCTGAATCGACTGGGCATCGAGACGATCGGACAGCTGGCGGCGCTCAGCGACGCCGAAGCGGCCAACATCCTGGGCACGACGATCGGGCCGGCGCTGCACCGGCTGGCCCGCGGTGTCGACGACCGCCCTGTGGCCGAGCGCGCCGAAGCCAAGCAGATCAGCTCCGAATCCACGTTCGCGGTCGATCTGACCAGCCTGAACCAATTGCGTGAGGCGATCGACCCGATCGCCGAGCACGCACATCAACGGTTGCTGCGCGATGGCCGCGGCGCGCGCACCGTCACTGTGAAGCTGAAGAAGTCCGACATGGGCACGCTGACTCGCTCGGCGACGCTGCCCTACGCCACGACCGAGGCCGGCGCGCTGATCGCGGTGGCCCGGCGGCTGCTGCTGGATCCACTCCAGATCGGCCCCATTCGCCTGCTTGGCGTGGGGTTTTCGGGTTTGAGTGACGTGCGCCAGGAGTCGCTGTTCCCGGAACTAGAAGCCCAAGATGCGGTCGAGACTGATCATTCCCTGGAAACGTCGCCGGCCACGCTGCCGCCGGAACAAGACACGCCGGCGTGGCGCGTGGGAGACGACGTAACCCACCGCGATCTCGGGCACGGCTGGGTGCAGGGCGCGGGCCACGGCGTGGTCACCGTACGATTCGAGACCCGCGGGTCGGGCCCCGGCCAGGCGCGAACGTTCCCCGGTGACACGGGCGACGTCAACCGCGCAAACCCGACCGACAGCCTGGACTGGCTGGATTACGTCGACGCGCTGCGAGCCCGGGACGAGGCTGCGACTTCAGCCCCAGCGGGCGACGACGTCGGCGACAGATAGTCCCGCGGCCAGCGCCGCCATCAACAGCACCCGGACCTGCGGCGGTCGCAGCCGCGGCACCATCACCGCGCCGGCTTCCACCAGATTGTGACCGGGACCGTATCCCGCACTGACCCGCCCGCCGGGGACTCGGGTGGACACCGCGATCACCACCCCGTTGCGGCAATGGCGGCGCACTCCGTCGATCACCGCGTCTGCGGCGTTACCCGAGCCAAGCGCTTCGAGCACGACGGCGCGCGCGCCGGCGGCCACGCAGGCGTCCAGGGCCACGGCATCACTTCCCAGATATGCGACCACGATGTCAACGCGCGGCGCGCGGGCTGCGCTCAGATCGCCGAGATACGGTCGTGTCTTAGCGCCGGTCAGTCGCACGCCGCCCGCGGTGCTGCCGAGCAATTCGCCGGCAAAGCCGCTCAGATCCTGGGTGGCCACCTTGTGCAACCCCAACGGCTGCCATACCCGGCCGGCAAAGCACAGCAGGACGCCGAGGCCGCGCGCGGAAGGGCTGGCCGCCACCGCCAGCGCGTCGCGCAGATTGGCCGGACCGTCGGCATCGGGGGCATCGGCGCTGCGCATGGCGCCGGTCAGCACGACCGGGACGTCTCCCGCATAGGTGAGGTCGAGCCACAGCGCGCTCTCTTCCATAGTGTCGGTTCCGTGCGCGACCACCACTCCTTCGGCGCCCGCACCGGTCGCGGCCCGCACCGCGGCGCTGATCCGATCCCAATCGCCCGGTGTCAGTTGTGAGCTGTCGACCGCCATCAGGTCCACGACATCGACGTCCAAGCCGGCGGTCAGTTCCGCGCCGCCGTAGGTGGGGCGGCACACGCCGTCCGCGCCGGTGCTGGTCGAGATCGTCCCTCCGGTGGTGATGACGGTTAGGCGCCCCATGGTGGGATCATCTCGCACGCGCGACAGGTCGATTCGACCGCGGGGGCCGCTGAGGCCGCGTCGCCACTAGGGAATGATGGGGGAGTGCCTGACGAAGCAACGGGATCCGCCGAGCCGGTGACTTCAGCTGGGGCAGCTGAGAAAGCCGGGGCAACGGCACTTCCCGCGCCGAGGCGGCTTGGTCTGCTGCTGTCCGTTGCGGCGGTCGTGCTGACACTCGACATCGTCACCAAGGTTCTGGCCGTCAAATTGCTGCCCCCTGGCCAGCCGGTGTCGATCATCGGCGACACGGTGACCTGGACTCTGGTGCGCAATTCCGGCGCCGCGTTCTCGATGGCGACCGGATACACCTGGCTGTTGACGCTAATCGCAACGGGCGTGGTGGTCGGCATTTTCTGGATGGGGCGGCGGCTGGTGTCGCCCTGGTGGGCGGTCGGCCTCGGAATGATCCTCGGCGGCGCCATGGGCAACCTGGTTGACCGTTTCTTCCGGGCACCCGGACCGCTTCGGGGGCATGTCGTGGATTTTCTGTCGATCGGCTGGTGGCCGGTGTTCAACGTCGCTGATCCGTCCGTGGTTGGTGGGGCCATCCTGCTGGTCGTGTTGTCGATCTTCGGCTTCGATTTCGACGCACTGGGCCGGCGCAAAGACCGCGAGCCTCGTGACTGATCGCTCGATGTCCGTCCCGGAGGGATTGGCGGGCATGCGTGTTGACGCTGGGCTGGCCCGCCTGCTGGGACTGTCCCGCAGCGCCGCAGCCAGCCTCGCGGAGGACGGCGGCGTCGACTTGGACGGCGTGCAGGCGGGAAAGTCCGACCGTCTGACGCCCGGCGCCTGGTTGGAGGTGCGTCTGCCCGAGGCGCCGGCGCCGTTGGAGAACGCCCCGGTCGACATCGAGGGCATGAAGGTTCTCTATTCCGATGACGACATCGTGGCGGTCGACAAACCGGCGGCAGTGGCCGCGCACGCGTCGGTGGGCTGGACCGGGCCGACGGTGCTCGGCGGCCTGGCCGCCGCCGGTTACCGGATCACGACGTCGGGTGTACACGAGCGGCAGGGCATCGTGCACCGTCTCGACGTAGGTACCTCGGGCGTCATGGTGGTGGCGATCTCCGAGCGCGCATACACGGCGCTCAAGCGGGCGTTCAAACAGCGCACCGTCGACAAGCGCTACCACGCCCTGGTGCAGGGACATCCGGATCCGTCCAGCGGGACCATCGACGCTCCAATCGGCCGACACCACGGCAACGAGTGGAAGTTTGCCGTCACCAAAGACGGCCGGCACAGCGTCACCCACTACGACACCGTGGAAGCGTTCGTCGCCGCCAGCCTGCTCGACGTGCATCTGGAAACCGGTCGCACCCATCAGATCCGGGTGCATTTCTCCGCCCTACATCACCCGTGCTGCGGCGACCTGGTCTATGGAGCCGATCCGAAACTCGCGAAAAGGCTTGGACTGCAACGGCAATGGTTGCATGCGCGTTCGCTGTCGTTCGCCCATCCGGCCGATGGTCGACGGATGGAGATCGTCAGCCCATACCCGCAGGATCTGCAGCACGCGTTGGACGCGTTGCGCGCCGACGCGTGACGGACGCTGTCGGTCAGTCGGGTTTGCGCGCCTCGACGAGGACCCTGGTGGCGTGCGCGACGAACGGTCCGTCGGCCTGAATGCGTTCGTGAAGTCCCCGCAGCTTCTCGCGATAACGATCCACCGAGAAGTCCGGAACCGCCCAAATCACCTTGCGCAGGAAGTAGATAACGGCACCGATGTCGAAAAACTCGACCCGTAGCCGCTCCATCCGCATATCGACGATCCGCAGTCCGGCGGCCTGCGCGTGCGCGCTCTGGGCATCCGGCTGACACTCGGCCCATTTCTGTGGTTGCGGTCCGATGAAATATTCGACCAGCTCTGACATCGTTGCGGGTCCGATTTGCTGGGCGAAGTAGGTGCCGCCGGTCCGCAGCACCCGAGCGATTTCGGTCCACCGCACCGAGTTGGGATGACGGCTGGTTACCAGGTCGAAGGCCTCATCGGCGAACGGCAACCCTGGCTCGTCCCGAGTCAGGACGACCACCACTCCCCGCGGGTGCAGGAGTTTGGTGGCCAGCGCCGCGTTTGGCGGCCACGACTCCGTCGCGACCATGGTCGGCGGGAATTTCACAACACTCGCGAGCACCTCACCGCCACCGGTATCGAGGTCGCACGCGGCCGAGACGTCCGCCAAGCGGCGACTCAACAGCCGCTGGTAGCCCCAGGACGGTCTTTCCTCGGTCGCGCGGCCGTCCAGCCAGGAGAAATCCCACCCGTCGACGGATACCGAATCGGCTTCTGCCACGAGATGTTCGAACGAGCGACCCATGGCAGCCATTGTGAC
The DNA here is from genome assembly GCA_963762625.1 of uncultured Actinomycetota bacterium. Lineage (GTDB taxonomy): Bacteria > Actinomycetota > Actinomycetes > Mycobacteriales > Mycobacteriaceae > Mycobacterium. Next base: position 3,613,536 of record CAVXLB010000001.1, on the reverse strand, counting down.
CGAAATCGAAGCCGGCGTGACTTGGTATTCGCACATTTGCGCGCTGCCCTTGATGTCGGGACCAGGCGGTGCATGGCCGCTAGACGAATCGAAGTCAGGAGGACAGAGTCCGACCATGACCACCTCAACACCATCGGATGGCCAGACCCGCCTCGCCTACATCCTGGGCGTGCCCCTCGCGCCCGGCTGCCAACGCCAATGGCCGCAAATGCGCGAGGTCGTGCACGGCCGCGACCTCATCGCCCAGGTCGAAGGCAACTTCCCCGAACTAACCCTGGAAGTCGGCTGACGCCTGCACCTGGACAACGACGTCATCGTCATCGAATGGACCTGCAACTATGGCGACGGACGGCTCTACCGCAACGTCAGCGTGGCTGAACTGCGGGATGGCCAGGGCACCAAAGTCACCGACTACTGGAGGGAACCCACCACCACGCCCGACTGGCGTAAGCCACTCACCGCCCGCCCCGACATGCCCGCCGACGGAATCTGGAAAGACAGCCAGCACCTTTCTCCTTACTAACCCACACGACCGCCGAGCAGACGAGCCAGAGACACCGCGGGAAATTAGACACACACGGCGACACGCCGGGGGCGCGTCGGTCGTCGGTCATAGACTGGCGTCCCTATGAACCAGTCCTTCGTGCACCTGCATAACCACACCGAGTACTCGATGCTGGACGGTGCCGCGAAGATCTCGCCGATGTTCGCCGAGGCGCAGCGGCTGGAAATGCCCGCGATCGGGATGACCGACCACGGAAACATGTTCGGCGCCAGTGAGTTCTACAACGCGGCGACGACTGTCGGGATCAAGCCGATAATCGGCGTCGAGGCGTATATAGCTCCCGGTTCTCGTTTTGATACGCGCCGGATCCTGTGGGGTGACCCGGGCCAGAAGTCCGACGATGTCTCGGGCAGCGGTTCGTACACCCACCTGACGATGGTGGCCGAGAACGCCACCGGACTACGCAACCTGTTCAAGCTGTCCTCGCTGGCGTCGTTCGAGGGCCAGCTGGGCAAGTGGTCGCGCATGGATGCCGAGCTTATCGCCGAAAACGTCACCGGCATCGTCGCCACCACCGGGTGCCCGTCCGGTGAGGTGCAGACCCGGCTGCGGCTCGGCCAGCAGCGCGAGGCGCTGGAGTCCGCGGCGAAGTGGCGGGAGATCTTCGGCGCCGACAATTACTTCCTGGAGTTGATGGACCACGGTCTGTCCATCGAACAGCGGGTGCGCGAAGGCCTCATCGAGATCGGGCGCACGCTCAACATTCCGCCGCTTGCCACCAACGACTGCCACTACGTCACCCGCGACGCCGCCCACAACCACGAGGCGTTGTTGTGTGTGCAGACAGGCAAGACCCTCTCGGATCCGAACCGGTTCAAGTTCGATGGCGACGGCTACTACTTGAAGTCGGCCGCCGAGATGCGCCAGATCTGGGACGACGAGGTCCCTGGCGCCTGCGACTCCACGTTGTTGATCGCCGAGCGGGTGCAGTCCTACGCCGACGTGTGGGAGCCGCGCGACCGGATGCCGGTCTTCCCGGTGCCCGCGGGACACGACCAGGCGTCCTGGCTGCGCCACGAGGTGGACGCCGGGCTGAGCCGCCGGTTCCGCGACGGTGCGCCGGACGGGTACGCCGCCCGCGCGGCGTTCGAGATCGACGTCATCTGCTCCAAGGGTTTTCCGTCTTATTTCTTGATCGTCGCCGACCTGATCAATTACGCGCGGTCGGTCGGGATCAGGGTCGGGCCCGGCCGGGGTTCGGCCGCCGGATCATTAGTCGCTTACGTGCTCGGTATCACCGATATCGACCCGATCCAGCACGGTCTGCTGTTCGAGCGATTCCTCAACCCCGAACGCGCCTCGATGCCTGACATCGACATCGACTTCGACGACCGTCGCCGAGGCGAGATGGTGCGCTACGCCGCCGACAAGTGGGGCCAGGATCGGGTCGCCCAGGTCATCACCTTCGGCACCATTAAAACCAAAGCGGCCCTGAAGGATTCGGCGCGGATCCACTACGGTCAGCCCGGGTTCGCGATCGCCGACCGGATCACCAAGGCGCTGCCGCCGGCGGTGATGGCCAAAGACATTCCGCTGTCGGGTATCACCGACCCGGCCCACGAGCGGTTCAAGGAAGCCGCCGAGGTTCGCAGTCTGATCGAAACCGACCCCGACGTCCGCACTATCTACCAGACTGCGCGCGGCCTGGAAGGCCTGATCCGCAACGCCGGTGTGCACGCCTGCGCGGTGATCATGAGCAGCGAGCCGCTCACCGAGGCCATCCCGCTGTGGAAGCGACCGCAGGACGGGGCCATCATCACCGGCTGGGATTACCCGTCGTGTGAAGCCATCGGCCTACTGAAGATGGACTTCCTGGGTCTGCGCAACCTGACGATCATCGGTGACGCGCTGGAGAACATCAAGTCCAACAGGGGCATTGACCTCGACCTGGAAGCCGTGCCGCTGGACGACAAGTCGACCTACGACCTGCTGGGCCGCGGCGACACCTTGGGCGTGTTCCAGCTCGACGGCGGGCCGATGCGCGACCTGCTGCGCCGCTTGCAGCCGACCGTTTTCGAAGACGTCGTCGCCGTCATCGCGCTCTACCGGCCGGGTCCCATGGGTATGAATGCCCACAACGACTACGCCGACCGCAAAAACAACCGGCAGGCCATCAAACCCATCCACCCCGAACTCGAGGAACCACTGCGCGAGATCCTCGCCGAGACCTACGGCCTTATCGTCTACCAAGAGCAGATCATGCGCATCGCGCAGAAGGTGGCCGGCTACTCGCTGGCCCGAGCCGACATTCTGCGCAAGGCCATGGGCAAGAAGAAGCGCGAAGTGTTGGAGAAGGAGTTCGAGGGCTTCTCCGAGGGGATGCAGGCCAACGGGTTCTCGGCGCGCGCGATCAAGGCGCTGTGGGACACCATCCTGCCGTTCGCCGACTATGCGTTCAACAAGTCGCACGCCGCCGGCTATGGCATGGTTTCCTACTGGACCGCCTACCTCAAGGCCAACTATCCCGCCGAGTACATGGCCGGCCTGTTGACCTCGGTCGGCGACGATAAGGACAAGGCGGCCGTCTATCTGGCCGACTGCCGCAAGCTCGGCATCACGGTGCTACCACCGGACGTCAACGAGTCCGGGCTGAACTTCGCATCGGTGGGTTCCGACATCCGCTACGGCTTGGGTGCGGTGCGCAACGTGGGTGCGAACGTGGTGGGTTCGCTGATCAACACCCGTGGCGATAAGGGCAAGTTCACCGACTTCTCGGACTACCTGAATAAAATTGACATCGGGCCCTGCAACAAGAAGGTGACCGAGTCGCTGATCAAGGCGGGTGCTTTCGATTCGCTGGGCCATCCACGCAAAGGTCTGTTCCTGGTTCACACCGACGCCGTCGACTCGGTGCTGGGGACCAAGAAGGCCGAGGCAATAGGTCAGTTTGATCTATTCGGCGGTGCCGACGGCGGGACCGACGCAGTATTCACCATCAAGGTTCCCGACGACGAGTGGGAGGACAAACACAAGCTGGCCCTGGAGCGCGAGATGCTGGGTCTTTACGTGTCCGGGCATCCGCTGAACCGGGTCGCGCACCTGCTGGCCGCGCAGGTGGATACTGTCATCCCGGCGATCCTCGATGGCGATGTCGCCAACGACTCCCAAGTGCGGGTCGGCGGAATTCTGGCCTCGGTGAACCGGCGCGTCAATAAAAATGGAATGCCTTGGGCATCAGCACAATTAGAGGATCTTACCGGCGGCATCGAGGTGATGTTCTTCCCGCATGCCTACTCCAGCTACGGCGCCGACATCGTCGACGACGCGGTTGTGCTGGTCAACGCCAAGGTCGCGATCCGCGACGATCGGATTTCGCTGATCGCCAACGACCTTGTGGTGCCTGACTTTTCCAATGCTCAGGCAGACCGGCCGCTGGCGGTCAGCCTGCCGACTCGGCAGTGCACCTTCGACAAGGTGAATGCGCTCAAGCAGGTGCTGGCGCGCCACCCCGGTACCTCGCAGGTGCATCTGCGGCTCATCAGTGGAGACCGGATCACCACACTAGAGCTGGACCAGTCGCTGCGGGTGACACCATCGCCGGCACTGATGGGCGATCTCAAGGAGTTGCTCGGTCCGGGATGCTTGGGCGGCTAGGGCAACCGGCCCAAATATATGGATTCAGCCTCTACCGGTTTGTCCGGCGACCGTAAGCCCCTATTCTTGCACCATCTGGTTGGGGTACTCGAGACCTAGGGGCCCAATGACAGCGGACTCCACCTGCACAGCATGCGGGATTGAACTCCGAGAGGGTGCGCGATTCTGTCATGGCTGCGGGGCGCCCGTAACGCACCAGCAATCGGCAGAGTACAAGCAAGTGACAGTGCTGTTCGCCGACGTGGTGCGTTCGATGGACATAGCCCGCGCGGTGGGGGCGGAACGCCTGCGCGAGATCATGGCGGACCTTTTCGATCGCTGCGCTGCGATAGTCAATCGTTACGGCGGGACTGTGGACAAGTTCACCGGCGACGGCATCATGGCCGTTTTCGGAGCACCGATCGCTTTGGAGGATCACGCCGTTCGCGCGTGTTTGACAGCCTTGGACATCCAGAAAGCGATGCACGAGCTCGCCTCGCGGGTGCGCAGCAAAGACGGTGTTCACATCGAACTGCGGGTCGGGCTTAACTCGGGCGAGGTGATTGCCGGCGAGGTTGGTTCCAGCCCATGGGGTTACACGGCCGTTGGTCATCAGGTCGGCATCGCGCAGCGGATGGAATCACTTGCGCCGCCCGGGGGAGTAATGCTCAGCGAATCGACCGCGCGCCTGGTCGCCGACGTCGCGGAGCTGGGCGAACCGGAGAGTGGCCACATCAAGCGTGCCGAGTTGGCACCGGCCCGGCCGCTGCTCTCGATGAGAACCGGCCGCGCGCACCCACGGCGGCGGTTGTCGACGCTGGTCGGGCGGGAATGGGAGCTCTCCGCACTGACGGCGATGCTCGATCAGTCGGCGGCAGCCCGCGGGCGCGTGGTGAGTGTGGTCGGTCCCGGCGGCATCGGCAAGAGTCGGACCGTTGACGAAATCCTCGCGATGGCGGAGGCCCGCGGGCATCGGGTCATTTCGACGTACTGCGAATCGCACACCAGCGAAGTCCCATTCCTGGTGGTGGCCCGGCTGATGCGGGCTGCATTCGGGGTGGAGGGCATGAGTGACGACGAGGCCAGGGGGGTCCTGCGCGAGAGAGTCCGCGACGCGGATGCCGCTGACCAGGTGGTTCTCGACGACACGCTGGGAATCCGCGACCCCGCCGACGAGTTGCCCGATATCGCCCCCGATGCCCGACGGCGGCGGTTGACAGCACTGGTGAGCACGGTCGCGTTGGGCATCAAGACCCCCAGCGTCTATGTCATCGAAGACGCGCACTGGATCGATCCGATCAGCGAATCATTGCTGGCCGACCTTCTGGCAGTTGTGCCGCAGACCCCTGCGTTGGTGTTGATCACGTATCGTCCGGAGTACACCGGTGCGTTGCGTAATCTAGCGGGAGCGCCGACGATTTCCCTTGCACCGCTTGATTTTTCTGAGACCACGGAATTGGTCACCCAACTGTTGGGCACCGACCCGTCAGTTGCCGGCGTGGCCGCGCAGATTGCGGAGCGTTCGGGCGGCAACCCTCTTTTCGTCGAGGAGATGGTGCGTGATCTGACTGATCGGGGCGTGCTCCAGGGTGCGCGCGGCGCGTACGCGAACACGGGTGCATCAACCGACGTGACGGTTCCGGCAACCCTTCAGGCGGCGATGGCCGCGCGCATTGACCGGCTGGACAGCGCGGCCAAAGCGACGTTGAACGCGGCGGCCGTAATCGGGTTTCGGTTCCGCGCAGACCTGCTGGCAGCGTTGGCGGATACATCGGCGCTGGCCGAGCTGGTGCGCGCCGAGCTGATCGAACAGATCACTTTCACTGGGACTGTGCAGTATGCATTCCGTCAGGCTCTGATCCAGGTGGTGGCCTATCATTCGCAGCTTAAAGCAGGCCGCACCATACTGCATAGGCGCCTGGCATCCGCACTCGCAGAGCGCGACCCGACATCGGCGGACGAGAACGCCGCGCTGATTGCTCAGCATCTGGAGGCGGCGGGTGACTTGGCTACCGCGGTCGGCTGGCACATGCGGGCCGCAAGCTGGCTGACCCGCCGCGACATCCGCGCGGCGCGCATGAGCTGGCAACGCGCGCGCAGCGTTGCTGACAGACTGCCGGACGACGCCGCCGGGCGAGCTGCGATGCGCATTGCGCCGCGGGCGCTGCTTTGCCTCACCGCTTTCCGGGCCGGCGCCAGCGCCACCGACGGGGGCTTCGAGGAGCTACAGGAGCTGGCGGTCGCGGCCGATGACAAGGCGTCGCTGGCCATCGGTATGACCGGTCAGATGTCGGCGCTGGTCGCCCACGGGCATTATCAACAGGCCGCCGGGATGGTGAGCGAATTGATGAGCCTCGCTGACTCGCTTGGCGACTCGATCCTGTCCGTCGGGCTGGTCCTGGCCGCCCTAACAGCGAAGTTCGGAACCGGTGAGCTGACCGAACTCGTGCGGTTGGCCGATCGGGTCATCGCGGATCCCCGGGAAGATATGGCACAGGGCGCCATCATCTTTGGCTCGCCGCTGACATTCGCCACGATGCAGCGGGCCGCCGCCCGGATGTGTGGAGGCGCTCCGGGCTGGCGGGACGAGGTCGATTCCGCGGTCGCAATGAGCGGCGAGGTCGAACCGGGTTTGCGGGCGGCTCTGTTGTTGTATATCTACGGGATTGGGGTGGCCAACGGGCTCTTGCTTCCGGACGCCGCGATGCTGAGCGTGTCGGAGTCCAACCTGCGCGCCGCCGAAGAGCGAGCGGACGAGTTCGCGCTGGCCTCGGCCCGCTTCCTGCGTGGCCTCGTGCTGGCGCAACTCGAGGAGCCGCGGCGCGCCGAAGGGCTTGAGGTGCTTGCCCAGTCGCTCAAGACCGCATTGCACAACCGGATCAACCAGGCGGCCGTACGCCAGCTCAATGTAGAACGTGCCAAGGAGCAGGCGCGAACCGGCGATCTCGACGGGGCGATAGCGCTGTTGCGTGAAACCGCCGAGCAGCAAACCACCATGGGGTTCCGCGGGGCCGCCAGCACCGCGCTGGTCGAGACGCTGCTGCAACGCGGCGAGCCGGCCGATATGGACGAGGCGGCCGCCGCGGTCGAGAAGCTGGCCGACGTCCCCACCGAGGCTGCCTTTGTGTTGTTCGACGTTGCGCTGCTGCGGCTTCGGGCTTTGCTTGCCCGGGCTCGGGGCGACGAGGCGTCGTATCGCGACTTCGCGGAGCGTTATCGCGCGATGGCAACGTCATTCGGCTTTGAGGGACACATGGCGCTGGCTCGAGCGCTCTAGTCGCCGATTCAGAAGCGGTAGCGCAGGATGCGTCCTTTGCGTGCGGATGCCTTGAACTTCCCGGATAGCCTGGTAGCCAACCGAAGCCAGCCTGGAAATAACTCGACCTCTGCAGCATGGGTCATGCTTGTTTCTTCGATCAGCGTCAATCGTGGGTTCCACGTCTCAGGCACTCGCGCGTCCTTGAAACCGGCATAGCCCCATTGGCTGCCGACTTGGCTGAACATCTGCTGCGGGGCCAGCTTCACCGCGACTCTGCTGAACCAGCCGATGCCCCCGTAGTCGTTGAAGGCCAGCTGGCCCGACCCGAAATGCTCGGTGATTCCGCGGAAGACGCCCACGATGACCTCTTCGGACAGAAACGCGAACAGTCCGTCGGCGATCACCATGGCAGGCCGATCGGCCGGAATGGCGTCGGCCCAAGTGGGATCGGCCACCGAGGCGGCCACCGAGTGGGCCTGGTTGCTGCTGGGCAGCAGCTGATCGCGCATGGCGATGACAGCAGGCAGGTCGACGCTGTACCAGTCGACCGTGGCGGCCGGCTTGACACGGAACGGACCCGAGTCCAGCCCGGCGCCCAGGTCCACGACGACGGCGTCGGGATGCTCGGACGTGAACGTCCGTACTCGGTCGTCGAGCATCTTGGCGCGCAACGCCGTCTGGCACACCACGCTCGTCACCACACCGAGCGCGGTGAAGTCGTAGTGGATCTTTCCGACGGTCTCGTCGGCGAGCCCGTCCCCGAGAATGGGCCGAGAACACCGGTTGTCCAGCGCGCGGGCGTACTGGGTCAGCAGTGCGGTCTGCTCGAGCGGCGAAAGGCCGTGGGCGTCAAACAGGTCGGAACCCATATCCGCAACGTACTCGCCTGCGATCCGCACCGAGCTGGCCGGAACGCGACCGATCTAGGGCCGGGTGCGTGGCTAAAGTGGTGGCTATGCCACTTGAAGGTGAATACGCCCCCAGCCCCCTGGATTGGTCCCGTGAACAGGCCGACAAATACGCCGAATCCGGCGGATCCGACGCTGCCGACATGAAGGGGATGCCCATCATCCTGCTGACTACGCTCGGTGCCAAGACCGGGAAACTACGCAAGACGCCGCTGATGCGGGTCGAGCACGACGGCGAGTACGCGGTCGTCGCATCCCTCGGCGGGGCCCCGAAGAACCCGGTCTGGTACTACAACATCGCGAAGAACCCGCGCGTCGAGCTGCAGGACGGCACCGTCACCCGGGACTACGACTCCCGCGAGGTGTTCGGCGATGAGAAGACCATCTGGTGGGAGCGCGCCGTCGCCGCCTACCCGGAATATGCCGACTACCAGACGAAGACCGACCGCCAGATCCCGGTGTTCGTCCTGACCCCGGTGAGCTGAGCCGATTATCCAGGTAGCGGGTAATGCGTGGCACCATTGACCGGTGTCCGCTGAACTGAGCCGGAGTGGGTCGCCGCTGCCTCCGTTGTCCGCGGCCGACATTGACGGCGCCGCGAAGCGGATCGCCCCGGTGGTCACGCCTACGCCGTTGCAGCTGAGTGATCGGCTGTCGGCGATCACCGGCGCGCAGGTCTACCTCAAGCGTGAAGACCTGCAGGTGGTGCGCTCCTACAAGTTGCGCGGCGCCTATAACCTGCTGGTCCAGCTGTCCGCCGAGGAGTTGGCGGCCGGCGTGGTGTGCTCGTCGGCGGGCAACCATGCGCAGGGCTTCGCGTATGCGTGCCGGACCCTGGGCGTACGCGGCCGGGTTTATGTGCCGGCCAAGACGCCCATCCAGAAGCGGGACCGGATCCGCTATCACGGCGGGGAGTTCATCGAGCTGATCGTGGGTGGAAAGACTTACGACCTGGCCGCCGAGGCCGCGCACGCCGACGTCGAGCGCACCGGCGCCACGCTGGTGCCGCCGTACGACGACGCGCGCACGATGGCCGGTCAGGGCACCATCGCCGTCGAGGTGCTGAACCAGCTCGAGAACGAGCCCGATCTGGTGGTGGTCCCAGTGGGCGGCGGCGGCTGCATCGCCGGCATCACCACCTACCTGGCCGAGCGGACGACGAACACAGCGGTGCTGGGCGTCGAGCCGGCCGGTGCCGCCGCGATGATGGCCGCGCTGGCCGCCGGTGAACCGGTGTCACTGGATCACGTCGACCAGTTCGTGGACGGTGCAGCGGTACGTCGGGCCGGAACGCTGACGTATGCCGCGCTTGCGGCCGCCGGTGACATGGTGTCAATCACCACCGTGGATGAGGGCGCGGTGTGTACCGCGATGCTTGACCTCTATCAGAACGAGGGCATCATCGCCGAGCCGGCGGGGGCGCTGTCGGTCGCGGGCCTGTTGGAGGCCGACATCGAGCCGGGATCGACGGTGGTGTGCCTCATCTCGGGCGGCAACCACGATGTGTCGCGCTACGGCGAGGTGCTGGAGCGTTCGCTTGTCCATCTGGGCCTCAAGCACTATTTCCTGGTGGACTTCCCGCAGGAGCCCGGCGCGTTACGCCGGTTCCTCGACGAGGTGCTCGGTCCCAATGACGACATCACCTTGTTCGAGTACGTCAAGCGCAACAACCGGGAGACGGGGGAGGCGCTCGTGGGTGTTCAGCTGGGATCGTCGGCGGATCTGGACGGTCTGCTGGCCCGGATGCGCGGGACGGAGATACACGTCGAAACCCTTCAGCCCGGCACTCCGGCGTACCGCTACCTGTTGCTTTAGCTCCGCGCGCCCAGGTATGCCGGCACCGGGATCGCGGGGTCGAGGTCGTCCGCGGGAACCGGCGTCCCGGCGTGCAGGCTGAGCGGCACGGTGCCTGCCCAGTGGGGCAGCCCAAGGTCTTCGAGGTCGTCGGCCACGCCGCCGTCGCGCACCTTGGCCGAGACTTCGACGAGGTCGAGGGCCAGCACCCCGGTCATGGCGAGCTCGCGCGCGCTGGGCGTCCGGCAGTCGGCGGCGCGTCCCGACGCGATGTGATCGAGCAGGCAGTGCAGCGCTTGGGTTTTCTCGGCCGCGTCTTCCACCAGGCGCGCGTCGCCGACCACGACCACGGACCGGTAGGCCAGCGAATGATGCAGCGCCGAGCGGGCCAGCACCAGCGCGTCGACGAGGGTCACGGTGACGCACACGGGCAGGCCATCGCCCGCCTTGGCGGCCAGCATCGGGCCGCTGCCGGTGGACCCGTGCAGGTACAGCGTTTCGCCCAGGCGCGCATGGGTCGTCGGTAGAACTATCGGCCTGCCCGCACTGATATAGCCGACGTGGCAGATCAGTGCCTCGTCCAGGATGCGGTGGACGGTCCCTCGGTCGTATCGGGCCCGCTCCCGATAGCGGGTGGGCGTCGTCCGGCCAGTGGGCTCGTACGTGGTGTCCATTGAATTGCCTTCGGTATTGTTCTAGTACATAATTATTGACGTGCCAGTACAAAACATGATAGCCGGAACGGGCGCGGAGTCCATAGCCGCCAGCGTCGAGGAGGCCATCTCTTTTGGGACCTTGGCACCCGGCGATGCGCTGCCACCGATCAGGGGACTGGCGGCTCAACTCGGGGTGAACGCCAATACCGTCGCCGCGGCCTACCGCGTGTTGCGCGATCGCGGGACGGTCGAAACCGCTGGGCGGCAAGGGACTCGGGTGCGTAGCCGTCCAGCGAGCACGCCCCGGTCATTGCTCGGGCTTGACGTGCCCGCGGGTGTGCGCGATCTGTCCACCGGCAACCCGGATCCGGCTCTGCTGCCCATCGCGACTGCGCTTGTCCCGCAGGGTAGGCCGCTGCTTTACGGGGAGCCCGCAATGTCACCCGGGCTGGTCGAACACGCCCGCAGGGCGCTGACGGTGGATGGCATCCCGGCCGATCACCTCGCGCTGACCAGCGGGGCCTTGGATGGCATTGAGCGGGCGTTGACCGCCCATCTGCGGCCAGGGGACCGGGTGGCCATCGAGGATCCAGGCTGGGCTAATTTGCTTGATCTCATTGCTGCGCTGGGCCTTTCGGCCGAGCCCATGGCAGTCGACGACGACGGTCCGCTGGTTGCCGACATGGCTAGGGTGCTGCAGCGCGGTGTGCGGGCGGTGGTCGTCACCACTCGTGCGCAAAACCCCACGGGGGCTGCGCTATCCGAGGATCGGGCCGGCGCGCTACGCGCGCTGTTGGCAGGCCGGGCCGATGACCTGTTGCTTGTCGAGGACGATCACTGTGCGGGCATCTCCGGCGCACCGCTGCACGCACTGGCCGGGTCGACCAGCCGCTGGGCCTTCGTGCGGTCGGCATCCAAGGCTTACGGGCCCGACCTGCGCGTCGCTGTGCTTGCGGGCGATCAGCGCACCGTTGAGCGGGTGCACGGACGACTGCGGCTCGGACCGGGCTGGGTAAGCCACCTGCTGCAGGACCTGGCCGCCAACTTGTGGTCGGATGACGCGGCGGCGCGCCTGATCTCGCGAGCCGAGGCGCAGTACGCCAGGAACCGCACAGGCTTGCTCACCGCCTTGGCCGCACGCGGCGTCACGGCCCATGGTCGGTCCGGGCTGAACGTTTGGGTTCCGGTGCCCGACGAAACGATCGCGATCGCCCGACTGCTCAACGCAGGTTGGGCCGCGGCGCCCGGAACACGGTTCCGGATACGCACCGGCCCGGGCATTCGCATCACGATCGCCGACCTGACCGCCAGTGAGATCGATCCCTTCGCCGATGCGGTCGCTCAGGCGGTGCTCGCTATCGGTCGGGCCAGTGTGTAAACGATGTGCATTATTGAGGTATGGCGCGCACCAACATCGAAGTTGATCAAGGACACTTGTCACCGAGGGCATGCGAAGGTTCGGCCTCACCACCAAGAGAGCGGCCCTTGACCTTGCTTTGCGACGCTTGGTCGGTCTGCCGCTGACCCGTGAGTTCCTGCTCGCGCTACGGGGGCCTGTCGGGCCCCCTCGGCGATCCCGCTCAAGTTGGCCGCTTCCGTGGTCAAGGCTTCAGGCGCTGCGATCACATACGACATCTCCGGCTCCCATCCCCGAGCCCCCACCGCCTCGGGAAATGTTTATTAAGGCAGCAAAATAGTTGCGAAATAACCGATTGCACTGAGTCACATCTGCCACATGCGTCCCGGGCGAAGAGATGGGTGGATGTTTGCCCGGCTATCAGCGACAACGCCTCGCGATTGTCGCTGAGAGATCCCATTATGTGGGCACAAGTGTTGCCGCCTCCTGGAGATACAGGTGGGGCTGCTATGACTCACGCGGTGCCACGCATCCTGCGTCTGCTCGCCACCTAACCGCAGCGCAGGATCGCGAACGAATGCCCGGGCAGGTCGGTGGCGTCATCACCGATGCCAGGCGGGTCCCACGCCAGCACCAGTTCACCGGTGACTGGGACCGTCACTGGCTTAACGCCCAAGTTGCAGGCGATCGCCAACCGGCGCCGACGCAAGACGATCCACCGCTGGTCCTCGTCGTAGTCAACGATCAGGTGCTCCAGCCAAGGGTCGTCCAGGTCAGGCTCGTTGCGCCGCAACGCGATCAGGTCGCGATAGATCCCATAAAGCCGGGCGTGCGAGCCGGATCCCACCTCGGCCCAATGCAGCTTGGAGCGCAAGAATGTCTGCGGGTCCTGCGGGTCGGGAATGTCGTCGGCATCCCAGCCATGCCCGGCGAACTCGGCTTTGCGGCCCTCGGCGGTGGCGCGGGCCAGTTCCGGTTCGGGATGGGAGCTGAAGAACTGGAACGGGGTCGAGGCTCCCCATTCCTCGCCCATGAAAAGCATTGCGGTGTAGGGCGACCCGAACACCAACGCGGCTTTGATCGCCAACTGACCAAAGGACAAGTTCTGCGACGGGCGGTCCCCGAGGGCGCGATTGCCGACCTGGTCGTGGGTGCAGGTGTAGGCGAGCAGCCGAGTGGTCGGGATCGTCGAGGTGTCGAGTGGCCGACCGTGGCGACGCCGCCGGAACGAGGAATAAGTGCCGGCGTGGAAGAAGCCGTGGCGCAGCGTCTGCGCCAGCGTGGCAAGCGAGCCGAAATCGGCGTAATAACCCTGACGTTCGCCGGATACCGCGGTGTGAATGGCGTGGTGGATATCGTCGTCCCATTGCGCGGTAATCCCATAACCGTGCTGATCGCGCGGCGTGATCAGCCGCTCGTCGTTGAGGTCGCTTTCGGCGATCAGCGACAGCGGCCGGCCCAACTGGCTCGACAGCCAGTCGGTTTCGGTGGCGAGCTCCTCGAGGATGTCGATGGCGGTGGTATCGACCAGCGCGTGCACCGCATCCAGGCGGAGGCCGTCGGCGTGGAAGTCCCGCATCCAGCGCAACGCGCATCCGATGATGTAGCGCCGCACCTCGTCGGAGTCGGCGTCGGCGATATTGACCCCTTCCCCCCAAGGGTTGCTTCCCGAGGAAAGGTACGGGCCGAACCGCGGCAGGTAGTTGCCCGACGGGCCGAAATGGTTGAACACCGCGTCGATCAACACCCCCAAACCGCGTGCGTGACAGGCGTTGACGAACCGGACCAGGCCGTCGGGGCCGCCGTAGGGCTCGTGCACGCTGTACCAGAGCACGCCATCGTAACCCCAGCCGTGGGTGCCGGAAAAGGAGTTGACCGGCATCAGTTCGACGAAGTCGATCCCGAGATCGACCAGATAATCGAGCTTGTCGATCGCGGAATCGAAAGTGCCATCGGCAGTGAAGGTGCCGACATGCAGCTCGTAGATCACTGCGCCTGCGACCGATCGGCCACGCCAATCGCCGTCCGTCCAGGTGGCCGTGTCGGCATCCCACAACTGCGATCTGGCATGCACCCCGTCGGGCTGACGGCCCGACCGTGGGTCGGGCAGCACGGTGGGGTCGTCATCAAGCAGGTATCCGTAGCGGGCATCCGACGGCGTATCGACGGTCGTGTGCCACCATCCGTCACCCGAACGCGTCATGGCGTGCATCACACCGTCGACGTCGAGCCGCACCGCAGCGGGTTTTGGTGCCCACACCCGGAATTCAGTCATGATCGCGCACCAGCAGAACGACGGGCAGGTCCGCGAATAACTCTGTAGTCGACGTTGGTCCGCTCGCCGTCGCACCGGTGAGCGCGTCGGTCCAGGCGCCGTCCGGAAGCGGCACCACGGTGTTACCCCACCCCGCCTGCTGCAATCTGATCGTCCAGCGAGTCACCGCGACCAGAATGTCGGCGCCGCGGCGGAAGGCAACGACATGATCACTGGCTTCGCCGCTGGCGAGCACGGGAATGTAGCCGCCTCGCAGGAAGCTCTCCGGGTGGGACCTCCGCAGGCGAAGCGCTGTGGTGACGACTCGAATTTTCGGATGCTGCAACTCTTTCAGTGCGACCCGCCGGGTGGCGTAGTCCACCGGTCGGCGGTTGTCCGGATCGACCAGGCTGTCGTCCCACAGCTCGGTGCCCTGATAGATGTCGGGGATGCCGGGCACGGTGAGCGCGAGTAGCTTCTGGCCCAGCGCATCACTTGCGGCGTGCGGGTTGAGTTGGGCGACGAGTTCGGTTAGCTGGCCGGCCACCGGACCGTCGAACACGGTATCAAGCCAACGGTGCACGGCAGTCTCGAATGCCGCCGTCCGGCTCATTCCATGAGGTATGAACGGCGCTTCCCGGATCGCTTTTTCGGCGTAACCGTGCAGCCGTTCGCGCAGCTGGTCGGTGACCTCGCCGCCGGCCGGCCATACTCCGAAGATGTTCTGCCACAGAAACTGCCCGGTCGCGGTGTCGGGGGAGGGGGCTTCGATTTCCCAGCGGGCGACGAACTCCGTCCATAGCGACGGTACCTGTGAGAGCACGCCGATGCGTGCCCGAACGTCTTCAGCCCGCTTGGTGTCGTGGGTGGACAGCGTGGTCATCGCCCGCGGCCACAACTGCGCGCGGCTGGCGGCGTGGTGGTGGAACTCTGCCGCGCCCACACCAAATCGGAGCGGTTCGCCGCCGACCTCGTTAAGGGACACCAGCCGGGCATCACGGTAGAACATGCAGTCTTCGATCGCCTTGGCGGTTACCGCGCCGCACAACTGTTGCAGGCGCGCCGCGGGCTCGCCGCCATGCGCCAGCGCCGCGGCGAGGACCTGGAGCGCGGGCCCCAATTCGGGTTTGGCCGACTGGGTTTCGGCCAATGCGGTCGGCAGAATCGCGACCAGGCCGGGGTAATCGGTGCGGTAGACGTCGATATGGGTGAGCAGCGTGGCGACCGCCTCGGGCAGCAGCGGATGATCGCTGCCCGCTGTGGCGGCGATGCTGCGTCGCAGCCTGCGCAATTCACTGGCCAGGGTGTCGGTCGCAGCGTGAATCTTAAGGCCTGCCAGCGTTGTCGGCACGGTCCGATAGTCGACGCCGGCAGACGCGACGAGCTCAGTAAGCGCCGCGGCGCCACCGGGATCGACGAAGATTCCGCCCACTTCCCGTAACACGTCGTAACCGGTGGTGCCGTCCACCGGCAGCGTGGGCTCCAGCGCCTCATCGACGGCCAGGATCTTCTCAATCACGATCCAGGCGTCGGGGCCGACCAATCCGCGCAGCCACGTCAAATAGCTGCAGGGATCGGACAATCCATCCGGGTGGTCGATGCGCACGCCGTCGACGAGTCCCGCACTGAACCAGCGGGCGACTTCGGCGTGGCTGGCTTCGAAAACCGCCCGATCTTCCTGACGCAGCCCGGCCAGCGAGGTGATCGAGAAGAACCGGCGGTAACCGACCATTCCGCGCCGCCACCCCACCAGCCGATAGTTTTGGCGGTCGTGCACTTCCGGGCCGGTGCCTTCTGCAGTGCCGGGTGCGATCGGCAGCTCCAAATCCCCCAGCCGCAGTAAGTCGCCGTCGACTCGTGAGAGTCTGCGACATCGTCGTCGGAGCCGAGCAACGGCAACACAATTCGGCCGTCTTGAACGTCCCAGTCGATGTCGAAGAACGCCGCATAGTCCGAGATTGCGCCCGTGCTGCAGGACGTCCCACCACCACGCGTTCTGCTCGGGCTTGTCGATCCCGACGTGGTTGGGCACGATGTCGACGATCAGGCCCATCCCGCGTGCTCGCGCGGCCGCCGACAGCCGCGCCAGGCCGTCGGCGCCGCCGAGTTCCGGCGACACCGTCGTCGGATCGGTGACGTCATAGCCGTGCGCCGATCCGCGCGACCGCGGTCATGATCGGTGACAGATACAGGTGCGACACCCCGAGCTCGTCGAGGTAGTCCAGCAGGTTCTCGGCGTCGGCGAAGGTGAAGCCGAATCCGCTTGACGGACCACGCAGCTGCAAGCGGTAGGTGGAGAGCACCGGAAAAGCCCATATGTCACGCGGTCTTGCGCAGGATCAACAGCGAGCGCGCCGGCACCTTACTATTTCCTCGGCCGCCACCACGAGGTCGGCCCCCCTTTCAAGCCGGCTGGATCATTGGTGTCCAGCTCGACGGTCCACTCCTCGCGCGTAATCGTCATGCGGTGTGACGAACTCGACGTCCTGGTCATGGGCGTTGAAGCACAACAGGAATGAGTCGTCGACCACCCGCTCGCCGCGGGCATCGGGTGCGTCGATGGCGTCGCCGTTGAGAAATACCGCCACGCATCGGTGGTCGAAGCCCTTGTCCCAGTCGTCGTGGGTCATCTCCTCGGCCGCCCGGTGTCAACCAGGCGATATCGTGGACTTCGTCGCCGCTTCGGATCGGCTCGCCGTCGAAGAACCTGCGGCGGCGGAACACCGGATGGTTCTTGCGCAAGGTGGTCACCTTGCGGGCGAATGCCAGCAGATCGGCATTCTTGTCCACCAAAGACCAGTCCATCCAAGACAATTCGGAGTCCTGGCAGTAGACGTTGTTGTTGCCGTTCTGGGTGCGCCCGATCTCGTCGCCGTGCGCGATCATCGGCGTGCCCTGGCTGACCATCAGGGTGGCCCAGAAGTTGCGCATCTGGCGGCACCGCAGCTCGAGGATCTCGGGGTCGTCGGTGGGGCCCTCGACGCCGCAGTTCCACGACCGGTTGTGGCTTTCTCCGTCGCGGTTGTCCTCGCCGTTGGCCTCGTTGTGTTTCTCGTTGTAGGAGACCAGGTCGTTGAGCGTGAACCCGTCGTGGGCGGTGACGAAGTTGATGCTGGCGCTGGGGCGCCGGCTGCTCGCCTCGTACAGGTCCGACGACCCGGTCAGCCGGGAAGCGAACTCGCCCAGGGTCGCGGGCTCGCCCCGCCAGTAGTCACGCACAGTATCGCGATACTTCCCGTTCCACTCGGTCCACAAACCCGGGAAGTTGCCGACCTGGTAGCCGCCCTCACCGATATCCCACGGCTCGGCGATCAGTTTGACCTGGCTGACCACCGGATCCTGTTGCACCAGATCGAAGAACGCGCTCAGCCGGTCGACGTCGTAGAGCTCGCGGGCCAGCGTGGAGGCCAGGTCGAAGCGGAACCCGTCGACGTGCATCTCGGTCACCCAGTAGCGCAGCGAGTCCATGATCAGCTGCAGCGACATGCGGGTGGCGGGCGTTGAGGCTGTTGCCGGTGCCGGTGAAGTCCTTGTAGAGCCGCAGGTCCTCGTCGACGAGCCGGTAGTAGGCGGCGTTGTCGATGCCGCGGAAGTTGATCGTCGGGCCCAGGTGGTTGCCTTCGGCGGTGTGGTTGTAGACCACGTCGAGGATGACCTCGATGCCGGCTTCGTGCAGGCTGCGCACCATCGATCTTGAATTCGGCCACGGCGCCGCCCGCCTGCCGGTTCGACGCGTACTGGTATTGCGGGGCGAAGAAGCCGAAGGTGTTGTAGCCCCAGTAGTTTCGCAAGCCGAGGTCCAGCAGCCGCTCGTCGTGCATGAACTGGTGTACCGGCATCAGTTCGAGCGCGGTGACGTTCAGCGACTTGAGGTGATCGATGATCGCCGGATGGGCCAGCCCGGCGTAGGTGCCGCGCAGGTCCTCGGGGACGCCGGGATGGGTCTGCGTCATGCCCTTGACGTGGGCCTCGTAGATGACTGTCTCGTGATAAGGCGTGAGCGGCGCCCGGTCGAACGCCCAGTCGAAGAACGGGTTGATCACCACGCTGGTCATGGTTTGGCCGAGCGAGTCGATCATCGGCGGAGTGCCGGTTTCGGTCCCGTCACCGTCCGGGTCGACGGCGGCCAGGTCGTAGGAGAACAGCGCCTGGCCGAACGTGAAATCGCCGTCGAACGACTTTCCCGTATGGGTCGAGCAGCAGCTTGCTCGGGTCACACCGGTGGCCGGCCGCCGGATCGAACGGGCCGTGCACCCGAAACCCGTAGCGCTGGCCCGGGGTGATGTTCGGCAGGTAGGCGTGCCAGACGTATCCGTCGACCTCGTCGAGCGGCGATCCGCGATTCGTCGCCGTCGTCGTCGATCAGGCACAGCTCGACCTTGTCGGCGATCTCGGAGAACAGCGAAAAGTTGGTCCCCGCGCCGTCATAGGAGGCCCCGAGTGGATAGGCGTTGCCGGGCCACACGGTGGGCAGTGCGGGCGCGGCCTGTCGGTCTCAGGCGTCGCAGCGCCGGAAGTCGCGGGTGGCGTGTTCGACGGCATCTGCTGACCTTATCCGCGCCGCGTGGACGGGTGCGCGTCACCACCAGCCGGTGGCCGCCCCGATCTGGCGGCCCAGTTCGTCGGCCATGGTCCGCATGTAGGTGGGGGAAAGGTGATGAGCGCCGTGGTAGATCAGCACGTTTCCTTCGACCGGGCGGCAGACGTCGGCGCGGCATATCGCGTCGGACATGTCGAGCGGCTTGAGCAGCGGGAATTGTGTGACGAAGTCGAGGGTGGGATTGTGCTCGGCGAGCACGTCGGAGCGCTTGATCGCGCACGACTGTGGGTGCCGCCCTTGGCCAGGCAGTCCGCGGGATCGAACGGTTTGCCGTTCTTGACCAGCCATGGGGTGTCTCGCATGGCGAGGATCGGAATGTTGTTGTCGGACAACGTTTGCCAGATCCCGACGTAGGTTGCCGGCATCACGTCACCGGGTTTGATGTTCCACGGCCGGGTCGACGTGGTGAATACGTAGTCGGGACGGTCGGTGACCAGCTTGGCCATCGTCCGTTGCACCCACTCGCGGCACTGCGGGTAGGGGGCGTTGTTGCCCATGATCAGCGGGACCTGCTCGGTGGATAACGGGCAGCCCATTTTGAGGTACGTCGCCACTTTGAAGTGGTGCATGCTGCCCGAGCAGGTCCAGCGCGGGCAGCCAGTGTTCCGCGTGCGACCCGCCGGCCAGTGCGATGGTCCGGCTGGCATCCCGGTCGCCGTAGGTGCAGTTGACCACCGCCGGGTTGACGAAGTCGCTGATGCAGCCGTCCCTGGTGGTGGCAGGGATGTCGTCCTTGATTTCCATGATGGTGGGCCGGATGCGCAACGTGGGCACCCGGACATGGGCGGTCAGCGCGCGCGCACCCGGGTAGTCCTCGGGACTGAGCCCGATCAGTTCCTTTCCGCTCGCGCGTTCGACGCTGACGTGCTGACGCCAGGTGAATGCGGTCGCGGTCAGGGTGACACCCAGCAGCACCACCACTGATGCCAGCGCGATCGGCAACCGCGCGGCGCCCCCAGGGGTCCGGGGGTGGTTCGGGCGCTCGGGAGTGCCCGGTTCCGCAGTGGATCCTCGACCAGGCGGGTGGTCAGGTAAGCCAGCAACCCGGAGATCAGCAACAGTGCCGTGCCCTCGACAAAGTTGGCATGCGCGTGACCGGTGTAGGAGAGCCAGAAGATCAGCAGCGGCCAGTGCCACAGGTACAGCGAGTACGCCAGCCCACCTAGCGCCACCAGCGGGCCGGCTGCCAGCAGCCGATTGGGCAGCGGCATCCGGACGCCGGCGACGCTTGGCAGGTTGGCTCCGGCAAGGATCAGCAGCATGGTGGCCCCAACGGGGACCAACGCCCACGGGCCGGGGAATTCCTGGACGCCGTCGATCAGGGCCCCGCAGAGCAAGACCGCCGCCAATGCGGCGGTAGCGACGACGGTACGCAGCCACATCGGCCAGTGGATATAGCGCACCAGCGCACCGACGAGCGCGCCTAGCAGCAACTCCCAGGCCCGCGCGAAGCTGTTGTAGTACGCGCTGGCCTGGTCGTCCTGATGGGCAAAGATCGCGTAGATAAACGACGCCACGATCAACGCACTGAGCAGTACCACGAACATAGTGCGCAGGTACGGGGTCCCCGACACCCGGAATAGCCCCCGAAACAGGCCGCGCAGCAGGTAGGCGCACCCGGCAACCAGCAGCAGGAAGGCGATGTAAAACTGACCCTGCACCGACATGGACCAGATGTGCTGTAAAGGACTGACGGCCTCGCCCGCCCGCAGGTAGTTGGACGCCGAGCTCGCCAGCTCCCAGTTCTGGTAGTACCCCAGGCTGGCCAGACTCTGGTCGGCGAAGGTCTCCCAGCGGGTCTGCGGCTGCACCAGAATGGTGAGAAGCGCACACCCGGCCAGGACCACGACCAGCGCCGGAACCAGCCGGCGGACCAGCCGGATCACTTCGGAAATCGGCGACAGAGGTTGGTCCGGGTCAAGGGTGGCGCGAAGCAGTTTGCCGCCGAAGAAGAATCCGGACAGCGCCAGAAACACGTCCACGCCACCGGAAACCCGGCCGAACCAGATGTGGAAAACGGCGACCAGCGCGATCGCGATGCCACGCAAGCCGTCGAGATCGGAACGGTAGAAGCCTGTCGACCGCGCGCCCTGAGCGCTCGATTCTGCCGGCTCCAGGGCCGTGGCCTGCGGACGAGGCGGTGACAGGCTGATCATATTGACAGCCAATCTACCTAATCCGCCACCTGCCCACCGAGCGTCAGTGCTCGTAACGGGGCAGGTGGCGGCTGTGCTAGGGGCTGCGAAGGTTACCGGAAGGTGCTGATCGCGGGCTGCTGCAACGGTGCCTGTTGCGCGGGCGCTTGCCCCGGCAACTGAATCAAGGGCGCCTGCTGGACTGGCGCTTGTCCCGGCAACTGCAGCGACGGCAGCTGGATTGGCGCTTGTCCCGGCAACTGCAGCACCGGGGCCTGCTGAGCGGGCGCCTGCTGCGCCGGGGCCTGCGCGGGTGCCTGCGACAACGGGGCCTGCACAGGTGCCTGCGACAACGGGGCCTGCACAGGTGCCTGCGACAACGGGGCCTGCTGAGCCGGTGCCTGCTGGGCCGGCAGCTGCTGAGCCGGAGCCTGCTGCAATGGCGCCGACGGGGTGCCGAGGATCCGGACCACGTAGGGGGTCATGCCGCTGCTGCGGACAGGTGAAACCTGGACGACGTCGCCCACCTCGAGCATCTGCCCGTTCCCGAGGAACATCGCGACGCTCTGCGTACCGTTGGGACCGTAGAAGATCAGGTCACCCTTCTGTGCTTGCGCAGGCATGACCTTCTGGCCGACCTGGTACATCGCGCCGGAGGAGCGCGGCAGCTTTATACCGGCGCCGGCGTACGCGTACTGCATCAGGCCCGAGGCGTCGAATCCGACTGTGTTGATACCCGAACCGGTGCCACGAGAGGGGCCGTTGACGCCGCCGCCGGCCCATGAGAACGGGATGCCACGGGCTGCCAGGCCGCGCGCGACGACAGTGTCGGTTACCTGCTGGTAGTCCATCGGTTTGGTGGTGGGGTCGGCGGTTGCCGGACCCGGCGTGGCCACCATCAGAGCGACCATCGGGGCCACCAGCATGATCAGCCCGATGACTAAGCCGTAGATGCGTTTCATTGGGATACCAACCTCCTTGTCCCTCTCGGGCGCTTTTCCTGCGATCGCCGCCACTTCGGGGTCGAACGCCGTACATGACAGTTGAGAAGGCGAATCAGTCGATCCGGTTAATTCACACCAGTCACTAAAGACACTTCTACAACAGAAACTGTCAGCGCGAAATAGCTGGTGAGGCGCATGAGGCATTCTTTGTAGGACCGTGACCCGATGGTGACTGGGGCGGCCAATCTTGCATGCGCAGTTGTGATTTGGGGCTCACGCCGGTGCTGGCGCAGTGGGTGTGGTGCGCAGTGTCGGTTCAGTGTCGGTTCAGTGCCGGTTCAGCTCCAACCGGTTAGAGCCAATAAGGTCGGCAGAACGCGGTCAGGACCGAGCCGACGACGGCGGCGACCACGATGAGGCCCAGGGCAAGAGCCGGCCAGAAGGACATGTACCAGCCCTTCAACATCGAAACGAACGGGCCCAGCACCGCCGCGGTAACCGCCCCACCGATGCCGCCCCACACCAGCGGACGAATGTAGAAGTCGATTCCGAATGGCACTGCCCCGCACTCGTCGCCTTCGCACACCTGCGCCATGAAGCCGAACAGTCTCGATGGCCAATTCGTCATCGTCGCCAGCAGAAGCAGCGCCCCCGAGAGCGCGAGGGTGCAGATCACGTCCCAGGCGGCCACCCGCAGCCGAAGTACCCGCGGAGCCTGCGGGTCGGAGTCGGGTGACGCGGGGGAGTCGGGGGATTCTTCGGGGAAGTCTTCGGCATCTTCGGGCACGGTTGGGAAGCCGGTGTGATCACCTGGGGAAGGGTCGTTGGTCTGACGGGGCGATGCCATGCCACTAGATGCTTCCTGATGGTCGGAGTTTGCGCGAACCCGCCTGCTTTACGCTCGATCTCTATGCCTGCGGCGACACCCGGGTTGACGCCCGAGCAAATCAGCGCGATCGACGCCGCGCATCTGTGGCATCCGTACAGCACCATCGGCAGCGAGCCGGTGGCGCCCGTCGTGGCGGTCGGAGCCCGCGGCGCCTGGCTGACGCTGGTCAGAGACGGTGAGCCGATCGAGGTGCTCGACGCGATGAGCTCCTGGTGGACCGCAATTCACGGTCACGCCCACCCGGTACTGGACGCGGCGCTGGGTAGCCAGCTGAGCGTCATGAACCATGTCATGTTCGGCGGCCTGACCCATGAGCCCGCGGCCCGGCTGGCGCAACTGCTGGTGGAGATCACCCCGGCCGGTCTGGAGACGGTCTTCTTCAGCGACTCCGGTTCGGTGTCGGTGGAGGTCGCGGTGAAGATGGCGCTGCAGTACTGGCGCAGCCGCGGCCAGCAGCATAAGCACCGGCTGATGACCTGGCGGGGTGGCTACCACGGCGACACCTTCACGCCGATGAGCATCTGCGATCCCGACGGCGGCATGCACTCGCTGTGGACCGACATCTTGGCCCGGCAGGTTTTCGCGCCGCAGGTGCCGCGAGACTACGACTCTGGTTACAGTGCCGCGTTCGAGGCGCAGCTGGCACAGCACGCCGCTGAACTGGCCGCGGTGGTCGTCGAACCCGTCGTGCAGGGCGCCGGAGGAATGCGTTTCCACGACCCGCGTTATCTGCGCGACCTGCGTGAAATATGCGGCCGTCACGAGGTGCTGCTGATTTTCGACGAAATCGCGACCGGCTTCGGCCGCACCGGTGCGCTATTTGCCGCTGACCATGCCGGGGTGAGCCCAGACATCATGTGCGTCGGCAAGGCGCTCACCGGCGGATACCTCAGTTTGGCCGCTACTTTGTGCACCACCGACATCGCACGCACCATCAGCGCGGGGGAGGCGGGCGCGCTGATGCATGGGCCCACGTTCATGGCCAACCCAATGGCCTGCGCGGTGTCGGTAGCCAGCGTCGAGGTGCTGCTCGCTCAGGATTGGCGGTCGCGGATCGTAGAAATATCCGCGGGGCTGGCGGCCGGACTCGAACCGGCCCGGGCGTTGCCGGGCGTGACCGATGTGCGGGTGTGCGGCGCCATCGGTGTCATCGAGTGCGACCGGCCGGTCGACTTAGCCGTTGCCACCCCTGCGGCGCTGGACCGAGGTGTTTGGCTGCGACCGTTCCGCAACCTGGTGTACGCGATGCCGCCGTACATCTGCCCGCCCGACCAAATCGCCCAGATCACCTCTGCGATGGTCGAAATCGCACGGTGTCGCTGAACGCAGGAATTCTGCACCCAAGCCTTGTCGTGTCGAGACCCGCTCGCACAGCGAATACCCAGCAGATTCTTTGGTCCCGGCTTGGCCAGTCAAAGGGTCCACAAAGTCGCCGGCCGCAGCATGGACCTCATGACGAATGAATCGCTCCACGCGGACCTCATCGAACGCTATATGTGCACCTGCGGGGCGCGGTTCTTCCGGCGCGACGACGATGCCGAATATTTCTTTGTCGCAGACGCCCATCCCAGGCCGCTGAACGTCCGCCTCAAGATCTCCCCCTCGTTCGGCGACGTGTTAATCATTCGGGTCACTCCCGCGTGCTTGTTCTCCGTCGTGGACCGCCCCTGGCTGAGGCGCTTCGCCGACACGTGGAATCAGCAGAACCGCGAAGTCACTGCGATCGTGCAGGGTTGTTCTAATCCACAGCGGATCGGTGTTGTGGCGCGCAGATCCCAGTGGATCCGGGAAAGCATCTCTTTGGAGGATTTCGCTTCCTTCGCCGACCGGACCATTGCAGCCGCGATCGATCTCTTCGCCGAGTTGACCCCGGTTGTCGAGTTGCCCTCGATGGCGCGGCCGCTGCTGAGAGAAGCCAGCTGAGATTCTGGCCCGCAGCGGCAAGCGCGACGCCACCGCGGTAACCGCATCCCGTCAAGCGGTCAGGCGTTGGGCGGGGCGGGCCTTGTTTCTGGTGGTAGCTCCACTAGCTAGGTCCTCCGCTCAGGTGGCTGTATAGCCTCTGACTGCTCTCGAGGCCCAGGCCGGTTCGGCGATATTCAGAAGTATCCCGCGCCATCCTGTTTGGCGGGTTACAGTCCTTAGTGGCCGTGGCGGATTGGCCGTGACGGACTGTCATGCTTTTGCCGTTTTACTACCGGATCGATGATGACCGGGTGGGAGGAGAGGTATGTCGTATGTGACGGCGGTGCCGGAGATCATCGCGGCCGCGGCAACGGATGTTTCAGCCGTTGGCTCGACGCTCAGCGCGGCCCATACGGCGGCGGCAGCTTCGACCGTCGCCGTGATACCCGCGGCCGCCGATGAGGTGTCGGCGAGCATTGCGCACCTCTTCTCCCGGCACGCCCAGAACTATCAGGCGCTGGCCGGGCAGGCCGCGGCGTTCAATCAGCAGTTTGTCCAGCACTTGCATACGAGTGCGCACTCGTATGTGGCCGCTGAGGCCGCCAACGCCACGTCGTTGCCGCAGTTGAATGTCAGCGCTCTCACCGCCTTGCCGGGCCAGTTACTCAATGGGTTAACACTCATCTGGAATGAAGTAACAAGCAGTTTGCTTTTCGTCTGGAACGCTCTCAATCTTCTGGGCGAGCTGGTATTTCTTGCGGCATCTGCCGCAGTGTATTTATCATGGCTGGTGTTGAATTTTCTAGGTTACCTAGTAGAAGGCTGGATTACTGCACTGCTTGGGTCATTCGCACCCATAATTTGAATCTGAGTTAGATTCAACCCGCTGATCAGAAAGCCTGGAAAACTAGCTCAATTTGGCAACTAAGCGGCGAGAATCCATTTGCTGCTCATGTTGAGCACGTGTGCATATTTTGTCCCAACAGCAAGACAAAATCGCAGATCAGCAACCTGAGCCGAATGTGGACCAAAAAGTGTGCTAAGTCAGGTCTGCGTCGGCGCGATGAAACCGTGTCGCACCCATCTCGCTTTGCAAATTCTCTGCACACCATCGCTTCGCCGCCAGATGCGGTGCTGGGTAAACGGTGAGGGCCACCTAGACGGACACAATTGGGAGTTCGGTTGTGGCCGCGTCGTCGTCGCGGAGCTCCTCCGTTAGCAGCAATGACCGTACCAGCGGACGCGGTCCCAAAGACCGAAGCATTTGGACTAGCCGGGCGCGGGCGAACTATTTGCGGCCACCAGAACCAACGTCCGAGCAGCGCGGCGATAGACGGCGTCATGAACGAGCGCACGACCAAGGTGTCGAACAACAGGCCCAGGCCGATGGTGGTACCGACCTGACCGATAATCCGCAAATCGCTGAACACCATCGAGGCCATGGTGAAGGCGAACACCAGGCCCGCGTTCGTCACGACCTTACCGGTACCGCCCATTGCGCGGATGATCCCGGTGTTTATACCGGCGGCTATTTCCTCTTTCATCCGGGATACCAGAAGCAAATTGTAGTCGGACCCCACCGCCAAAAGGACGATCACAGACATCGGAAGCACCATCCAGTGCAATTTGATGCCCAGAATATACTGCCAGACCAGCACCGACAGCCCAAACGATGCGCCCAACGAAAGTGCCACCGTACCCACGATAACCAGGGCGGCCACAAAACTTCGCGTGATGATGAGCATGATGATGAAAATAAGGCAGAGCGCACCAACTCCCGCGATCCAGAGATCGTATTTGGAGCCGTCCCGAAAGTCCTTGAAGGTCGACGCGGTGCCGGCGATATAGATCTTGGCGTCCGCCAGAGGTGTCGTCTTCAGCGCCTCCTCGGCCGCCGTCTTTATCTGATCGATACGCGCTATACCCTCGGGCGTCGCGGGATCGCCCTGATGCGAAATGATGAATCGAGCGGCTTTCCCGTCCGGAGACAGGAAGGAATTCATCGCGCGCTGGAAGTCCGGGTTCTGGAAAACTTCCGGAGGCAGATAGAAGGAATCGTCGTTCTTGGCCGCGTCGAACGCCTGTCCCATGGCGGTGGCGTTCTGGCTCGTGTCGTCCATCTGGCTGAAGATCCCGGACATGGTGCTGTGCATCGTCAGCATCATCGCCCGCATGGACTCCATGATCGCGATCATTCGCGGGAACTGCTCAAGTAGCTGCGGCAGCAGCGCGTCCAACTGGTCCAGATCCTTCACGAGGTCATGCAATTTATCGCCGACCTCATCGACACCGTCGATGAGGTCAAATATCGACCTCAGCGAGAAGCATATTGGGATATCGTAGCAGTGCCTTTCCCAGTAGAAATAACTTCGTATCGGCCTCCAGAAATCCTCAAAATCCGAAACGTTTTCTCTTAACTCATCCACAACGACAACCATTTCTTTTGTCTCGGTGATCGAGTGGTGAGTAATGGCGTTGAGCTGCTTCTGCAATTCGTACATGCGCTTCGTCACTACGATTTGCTTGTCCATCAGGTCGGCCATCTTGAGCATGTCATTCGTACTATTTTTCATATATCTCATGCTTTGTTGCTGGCCCGCATTTTGCATGCTGATCAGGAAAGGTATCGAAGTGTGTTCAATCGGTGTGCCCTCGGGCCGGGTTATGCCCTGCACCCGAGAAATTCCTGGAACTCGGAAAATTCCCTTGGCTAGTTTGTGCAGTACGAGAAAATCTGCCGGATTGCGCATATCGTGATTTGATTCGATCATCAGAATTTCGGGCATCATTCGTGACTGGGAGAAATGACGGTCAGCGGCCGCATACCCCACATTGGCTGGAATGTCTTTGGGTATATAGAGCCGGTCGTTGTAGCTCGTTTTGTAGCCCGGCAGTGTCACCAGACCGATCAGCGCGACCGCTAATGTCGCGACGAGAATGGGCGCGGGCCAGCGGACAATCGCCGTGCCGACTCCCGCGCCATCGACCGACCCTGATCCTGCGCTTGGGGTCGAATAGCCCGAAGCCACTTCCGACGGCCAGAACCGCCGGAACCAGCGTGAGCGCGATCGCGACCGCAACGAGCATGCCTACGGCGCACGGCACGCCTATGGTCTGGAAGATGGGCATCCGGGTAAAGCTCAAGCACAACATTGCTCCGGCGATCGTCAAACCGGAACCCAAGACAACGGGAGCGACCCCGCGGTAGGTGGTGTAGTAGGCCGTTTGCTGGTCCTCGCCGGCCTGACGCGCCTCTTGATATCGACCGAAGAAGAATATCCCGTAATCGGTTCCGGCCGCCATCGCGAGGGCCACCAGCAGATTAATGGCAAACGTCGAGAGTACAACGATATTGTTATCGCCGAGAAACGCGACGATTCCCCGGGCCGCAAATACTTCGATCCCAACCGTGACCAACAACAGAACCACGGTGATGACCGAACGGTAGACGAGAAGCAGTACCACGAAGATTATCACGGCGCCTATCACGGTCATCTTCAGAATGGATCTGTCACCGCTGCGGCTGCATATCCGAAATGAGCGCTGCCGGGCCGGTGACATAGACCTTGACACCGGGAGGCGGCGGCGCCCGCTCTACGATATTCCGGACCGCCGCCACGGATTCCTGCCCCAAGGTCGTGCCTTGGTTGCCGGCCAGATTCACTTGCACATATACGGCCTTACCATCGGGGCTTTGCGCGCCCGCCGCCGTGAGTCGATCTCCCCATAAATCCTGCACGTGCTCGACGTGCTTCGGGTCGTCTCTTAACTCACGAACCAATCCGTCATAGTACGTGTGAGCATCGTCCCCGAGCGGCTGCTGCCCCTCCAGCACGATCATCGCGAAACTGTCCGAATCGGATTCTTTGAAGTACCTTGCCCATGCGCATCATGGCCTGCACCGACGGCGCATCTTGGGGAGCTCAGCGGTACGGAATGCTCTTCGACCGACCTGCTCCAGCGATGGAACTGCAAAAGTCACAACCAGAGTCAGCGCCACCCAAGCCAGGATGATGAACAGCGAAAGCCTGCGGATCGTCCGCGCGATGAAGGGAAGCTGAGGGCGTTCGGTGCTCATGCGGCCTTCAACAGGCAGGCGGCAACGGCATCCACGGCGTCCACTTCGTGCGAAATCGTCTCGGCTTTCACCACACCGTCCACCACAAAGCGGTGGCCACTGCTGCCGCTATCGCCCTGCGCCACGGTGCTCCCTACGGTTGCCGGCCTTGTCCTGGGAATCCACTGCTTACCGGGGCTCTCTCAGCAACAAGGCACGTACCAACGGACGGGGTCCTGACGGCCGAAGTAATGCACTCGCGGGGCGGGGGCGCACTTGTTGCGGCCACCAGAACCAGCGTCCCAGCAGCGCGGCGATGGACGGCGTCATGAACGCGCGCACGACCAAGCGTGTCGAACAGCAGACCCAGTCCGATCGTGGTGCCCACCTGACCGATGCTGCGCAGGTCGCTGACCACCATGGACCCCATGGTGAACGCGAACACCAGGCCCGCGTTCGTCACGACTTTGCCGGTACCGCCCATAGCACGAATGATGCCCGTGTTTATGCCGGCGCCTATTTCCTCTTTCATCCGGGATACCAGAAGCAAATTGTAGTCAGACCCCACCGCCAAAAGGACGATCACCGACATCACGAGCACCACCCAGTGTATTTGTATGCCGAGAAAATACTGCCAGACGAGCACGGACAGCCCGAAGGATGCGCCCAGCGAAACCAATACCGTACCCACGATAACCAGGGCGGCAACAAAACTTCGCGTCATGATCAGCATGATGATGAAAATAAGGCAGAGCGCAGCGACTCCCGCGATCATGAGATCATATTTAGAGCCGTCCACCAGGTCTTTCGCCATCGCTGCGGTGCCGGTGAGGTAGATCTTCGAGCCTTCTAGCGGAGTTCCCTTGAGCGCCTCCTCGGCCGCGGTTTTTATCGGGTCGACCCGCGAGATGCCCTCGGGCGACGCGGGATCGCCCTTTTGCGAAATGAGCATACGGGCGGCTTTCCCGTCCGGTGACAAGAATATTTTCATGACTCGTTTGAAGTCCGAGTTCTTGAAAACCTCCGGCGGCAGGTAGAAAGAATCGTCGTTTTTAGCGGCGTCGAACGCCTTCCCCATGGCTGTCGAATTACCGCTGTTGTCGTCCATCTGGCCGAAGATCCCGGACATGGTGCTATGCATGGTTAGCATCATGGTCCGCATGCTCTGCATGATCGCGATCATCGGCGGGAACTGCGGTGAGCAGCTGCGGCAAGACGACGTCCATCTGATCGAGGTCTGCCACCAGATCGTGCAGTTTATCGGTAAGCTCGTCAACACCGTCGATTGTATCGAATATGGATCTCAGCGACCAGCAAATGGGAATATCGTAGCAGTGCTTTTCCCAGTAGAAGTAACTGCGGATCGGCCTGAAGAAATCCTCGAAATCCGCAATGTGGTCTCGCAGATCGTTTGTGATGTCCTGCATTTCATGAGTTTTGCCGACCATGTCATGTAGTGGTGGTGACCATTTGCTGCATCAGGTCATACATGTGCTGCATGATGTTGATCGTTTCTGTCAGCGAGTCGGCCTGCTTGAGCATGTCATTCATGCGGTCTTTCTGAAACTGCATGAATTGTTGCTGGCCAGCTTGTTGCATGCTGAGCATATACGGTATGGTCGTGTGCGCGATCGGAGTTCCCTCGGGCCGAGTTATGGCCTGCACCCTGGAAATGCCCGGAACAGCGAGGACGCCCTTGGCTAGTTTGTTCAATACCAGAAAATCTGCCGGATTGCGCAGATCGTGATCGGCCTCGACCAACAAGATCTCGGGCGACATCATTGCCGACTGCGGGAAAATGTCGCGCTGCGGCCGCATACCCCAAATTGGCGGGAATATTTTTGGGGATATACTTCTGGTCGTTGTAGCTGGGTTTGTATCCCGGCAGCGTCAATAGCCCGACAAGCGCGACTGCTAATGTCGCGACGAGAATGGGCGCGGGCCACCGAACGATCGCCGTGCCTATCCGCCGCCATCCGCGAACCTTGATCTTCCGCTTGGGTTCGAACAGACCGAAACGGCTTCCGACAGTAAGAACTGCCGGAACCAGCGTAAGCGCGACCGCGACCGCAACTAATGCGCCCACCGCGCAAGGGACGCCTAGTGCGTGGAAAGAGGGCAGCCGGGTAAAGCTGAGGCAGAAAAGCGCTCCGGCGATCGTCAAACCGGAGCCTAAGACAACCTTGGCGACCCCGTGGTAAGTGGTGTAGTAAGCCGTTTCCCGACCCTCGCCGGCCTGACGTGCCTCCTGATACCGCCCGATGAAGAATATCCCGTAGTCCGTTCCGGCCGCGATGCATAAAGATACCAGCAGATTAACGGCGAAGGTAGTAAGACCAATAACCTCGTGATGGCCGAGGAATGCGACGATTCCTTGGGCCACCTGCAATTCTATCCCGACCATCAGCAACAAAAGAATTACGGTGATAATCGAACGGTAGACGAGCAGCAACGTAATAAAGATCACCGCGACGCTTACCAGCGTGATTGTGATGATCGTGCTGTCGCCACTGTGGCCGATATCCGCAACGATCGCCGCAGGCCCGGTGACATACGCCTTGACCCCTGGCGGCGCTGGCGTCCGCTCGACGATGCGCTGAACGGCTTCGATCGATTCGTTCCCCAAAGTCTGGCCCGGCTTACCGGCGAGATTCAATTCAACATATGCGGCCTTACCATCGGCGCTTTGCGCGGCGCCCCCTGTGAGCGGATCGCCCCAGAAATTCTGGATGTGCTGCACATGTTGCGGATCGCTTTGCAACTGACGAATCAAACGATCGTAGTACCTGTGAGCATCGTCGCCGAGGGGTTGCTGACCCTCCAAGACGATCATCGCCACACTGCCGGAATCCGATTCCTTGAAGTCCTCGTTCATGCGCTTTGACGCCTTGAACGACGGCGCATCTGTGGGATTCAGAGATACTGAATGCTCTTTCTCGACCTGGTCTAGCGAGGGGACGCCGATACTCAAGATGACGATGATCGCCAACCACGCCAAAATGATGGGCACCGAAAATCGATGGATCGTCCGTGCTAACAATGGCGGATTGTTGTGCAGCTGATGGTTGCTCATGCGCCCTTCAAAAGGCAGAAGGTAAAGGCGCTGGTTTCGTTCGCGATCTTCTCCGCCTTGACCACGCCGTCCACCGTGATGCGGCAACCGATACTGTCACTATCGCCCTGTGCCGCGACACTTCCGATGGATGCCGCCGTGGTGATCGCGAACTCCAACGACCACGGCAGGCTCACGCCGTCAGCATGCTCTGGGTCACCATTGGCGCCGAAATAGCTGATCGCGGCCACCGTCCCCGGTGGTCCGAAGATCTCGTACCTCATGTGTTTGGGATTGAAGGGTTTGGCGTCGTCGGTTCTGGTGTCGGCATACGAGAGGCTTTTGTCAGAACCGAAGATGCCGTGCAGTCGCAACACAGTCAATCCCCCAGCGCCAATGACCACCAAGATGACCAACGGAATCCACAGCCGCCTCAGAACTCTGATGATCGCAGATCCCGGATTTCGGCGACCCTTTCCAGATCTACCTTGTGCTTGAGGTGCAGGTGAAGGTTGGCGAGCGGGTCGCCAAAGAACAGGTCGGCGGCCAGACGGTTGGAGGGGGTCTGAGCCGCCCGCGGTTGCGACATCGGATCGGGCTCCCGCAACGCCGCCCACACCGGGTTCGACCACTGCACGCGACCCTTTCCATCCGTCTCCCGGCCCGGCGCCATGCCAGCTGTGTCCTTGGTCGTTCACCCGAAGACCCACCATCCGGCAGGCCTCGAGTGAGGGACCCCCACGTCAAATTCCACGAAGACCAGGACAACCTCCATTGTCGTCGTCGAACGGATGGATGCGCATCGATTCTAGAGAACGTCTAGTCGACATGAGTAGAACACAAGTTTCAAACCATACTGGAGGCCAACTGGTCGGTCCGGGGTTTCGACAAACTTCCTGATTCGACTCCTGACGCAGCGCAGGTTTGCGGCGGCTGGCGTTGAGGCGGCTGGGACAAATTCGCTAGTCGATCTTGCCAGTCAGGCCGAACTCGGCCAGGGTGCGCGCAGCCAGCTCGCGCAATGCCGGTTTTGTGTTCTCGGCGCCCGGTTGGTAGGCGAGGACGGCGATGGAAACCTTGCCGACCCCCGGCGCGCGGAGACACAGCACCTGCAATTGGCCACCCACTCGCTCGAGCCACTGTCGCGTTACGCGTTGTCGAGTCCCTCGTGCGAAGGGGTACTCGCACTCGGTGCCATCGAGGCGGGTCGTCGGGCCGACATCTCCGAGGTTGGAACAAACCACCGGGTGATCGGGGTCGGTGAGCGCCGCATCGACCAGCCGTTTCCATGTCCGTTTGGGCGTGAACGGGGTCAGCGCAGCGAGCAGGGACGATTCATCTGGCGTTTCCCGCAGAGTCGTTAGCGCCTGCTTGATGGTGGCGCGGGCGTCACGCAGATCCGTCGTTACCAGAGTCGGATCGATGTTGACGCGGACAAAGGTCACTGCGACCGCACGAGTATCGCCCTCGGTGCGGTTGTTCACGACGACTTGCACGGTGACGGCACCGTCATCACCGTCATGTCGGAATCCCATGCGCTCCCCGAGTTTCGCGGTGAATCCGGCGGCCAGCGTGCTACTCGTCCCGCCAAGAGCTTTCGCGCGGGCATCCCAATGATCCAGGTCGACGTAGATCGCTATACCAGGCACGACAACTGGGTCACCGCTGTCGTTTCGGGGGGCGACCGGTTGCGATCCCGGTGATGAGGAGATTAGGTCCGGGCGACGTGGGGTCATTTGTACCCCCGCGACAAGTGCCTGGGCAACCGCAGGTGCGTCCCGGATTGTTTGGCCGAGGTCCTCAATCACCGCGCGCAGGCGAGTGCGTGAACGCGGTGGCGGGTAGCCAAGATCGCGCGTCTTGCCCAAGAGCGCTTCAGCTACCGTGATGATCCCCCCGACGCCGTCGAGCAGGTAGTGGGACATCACCAGGGTGACCGCGGTCGAGCCGTCGGTAAGGGGGAGGACGCCGAGATGCCAGCCGGGTCCCGATTCCGGATCAACGGGGAGTTGTGAGCGTTCATCAAGCCAATCGCTGAGTTCGGCGCGTGGACGGGCGCATTCAGCGATATCGATGTCTGACGACCCACGATCTGAAACCCACCGATGTCGGGCGAACGGCAGCGGTGAACGCTCGATGCGCCGTCCGAACAACGAGTAATCGAGATCGTGGTGAAAACGCTTCAGTGCATCGAAGTCAATGGCGTGCTCATAAAGCCACATGACCTGCATGACTTCCGTCAGACCGGCGGCGCGATGCCCCTCATAGAAGGCCTGGTCCAACAACGCGAGTCGATTATCCGGCGGCGCATCACCATTGGATGCACTGTCGTTGGAGGATGCACGTGCGGGGCGTTTCCGGTTTGGCACTGATCAGCCTCCGATTCATCAGGTTGTGTCGTCCAGTGAGGTAGTGCCTGCTCTGCGTCATTGAGACGCGATAGCGGACCCATCTGACCGTCTAGCCGAGACGTGTGCAATAACGGTTCCAAACCATAATGGAGAGCCGACAGGGTCCGTCCGGGATTTCGACAAAGTTCGCGGTGCGGCTCCCGGAGAAGCCTCAGCAATAGCCTTACTGATTGGTGCGCCGCGCAGGTTTGCGGCGACCGGCTTTGTCGCGCGTTGGCGCCGAACGGGAACGATCCGTTACTCGATCTTGCCAGTCAGGCCGAACTCAGCCAGTGTGCGCGCAGCCACCTCACGCAAAGCGGGTTTTGTGTTCTCGGCGCCCGGTTGGTAGGCGAGGACGCTGATGGTAAACCTCGCGAGCGCCGGCGAGCGGTAAGTCAGCAGTTGCAATTGGCCGCCCATTCGCTCGAGCCACTGTCGCGTCGCGTGTTGGTTAATCGCTCGTGCGTACATGTACTCGCTGTCCGTGCCATCCAGACGGGTTATCAGCGAGCCGACGTCCCCGAAGTTGGAACAAACCACTGGGTGATCGGGGTCGGTGAGTGCCCCATCGACCAGCCGTTTCCATGCACGCTTCGGCGTGAACGGGGTCAGCGGAGCAAGCTGCGATGACTCATCTGGCGTTTCCCGCAGAGTCTTCAGCGCATGCTTGATGGCAGTGCGGGTGTCACGCAGATCCGTCGTTACCTGCGTCGGGTCAACACTGACGCGGGCAAACGACACTGCGACCGCACGCGTATCGTCCTCGGTGCGGTTGCTCACAATGAGTTGCGCCGTGACGGCGCCATCGCCGCCATGTCGGAACCCCAGGCGCTCCCCGAGTTTCGCGGCGAACCCGACTGCCAGCGCGTTACTTGTTCCGCCAAGAGTCTTTGCGCGAACATCCCAATCATCCAGGTCGATGTAGATCGCGATACCGGGCACGACGACTAGGGCATCGCCATCGCCACCAAGGAGGCTTACAGGTCGCGATGCCGGTGATCGGGCATCGTTCCGGCGACGCCGGGCCACTTTTGCCCCCGCGACAAACGCCCGGGCAACCTCGGGTGCGTCCCGGGCTGTTTGGCAGGCATCCTCAACCACTGCGCGCAGTCGAGTGCGTGAACGCGGCGGCGGGTAGCCAAGATCGCGCGTGTTGCCCAGGATCGTGCCAACCATCTCGACGAGGGACCCGATGCCGTCGAGCAAGTAGTGGGAAACCACCATGGTGACGGCGATCGAACCGTCGGTAAGGGGAAGGACGCCGAGATGCCAGCCGGGTCCTGATTCCGGATCAACAGGGAGTTGTGACCGTTCATCGGCCCAGTCGCTGACTTCAGCGCGTGGACGGGCGCACTCAGCAATATCGATGTCCGACCGCCCCGGATCTGAGACCCAGCGATGCCGGGCGAACGGCAGCGGCGAACGCTCGATGCGCCGTGCGAACAACCCATAACCGAGTTTGTCGTGTAGACGCTTCAGCGCATCGAAGTCGATAGCGTGTTCATAAACCCACACTGCTTGCATGGCTTCGTTCTGGCCGGCGGCGCGATGCCCCGCATAGAAGGCTTGATCCAGCAACGCGAGCCGGTTGTCCGGCTGCGCATCACTGCTGGAAGCACGCCTGCCAAAGGCTGCGCGGACGGGACGTATCCGGACTGGCACTGATCAGCCTCCGTTGACGCAGAATTCGCCCGTTACGCCCTGCGCGGCGTACACCCGGTCACGGGAATGGACGCCCGCGACGGCGTCGGCCTTGGTGGGGTCGAACCGATTCATCACAGCAGAGTAGCCGACCCGGTGCTCCAGCTGGCCCGGTTTTTAACCAAGTAGAAGCCGCCGTGGACGGCGGGGTGAACCATTCTTTGAGTTCTGGATTTCAGGCCGATAGCGCGGGTATCGGGTTATGCTGCTGGGCGGCTGAGCCGGGGACGCGGGGCCGCCGCTTTCCTTTCGCAGAACGTGCACCGGAAGTGAAAGATCAGGATCACCCGATGAAATTTGTGCTGGCATTCTATGGAACTCGCGGCGATGTCGAGCCCGGTGTCGCTGTCGGTCGTGAGCTGCTGCGCCGAGGGCACGACGTGCGCATGGCCGTCCCGCCCGACCTGATTGGCTTCGCCGAGTCGGCTGGGCTCGCGGCGGTCGCTTACGGGCCGGATAACCAGGAATGGCTGGAAGTGACGCGCAACTTCTGGAAGCGCTTCTTCCGCAACTTCTGGAAGATCCAGGAGCTGAAGAGATTGCTGCGCGAATCTCGGGAGCCTGGTATCCAGTGCTGGGGGGAGATGAGCTCGATGCTGACGTCGCTGGTGGACGGGGCCGACCTACTACTTACCGGCATGAGCTACCAGGAGCTTGCTGTCAGCGTCGCGGAGTATCGCGACATTCCGTTGGCCACGCTGCTCTGGTTCCCGGTACGGGTCAACGGCCACGTCGTTCCGTTCCTGCCGGCGCCGCTGATCCGCTTGGCGATGACGGTGTACGAGTGGCTGGTTTGGCGTGGAGTGAAGAAGGTCGAGGACGCGCAGCGCCGCGAACTGGGTCTGCCGAAGGCCACCGGCCCCGCGCCGCGACGGATCGCAGAACGTGGATCATTGGAAATCCAGGCCTACGACGCGGTGTTGTTTCCCGGGCTGACAGCCGAATGGGCGAAATGGGATGGCCAGCGGCCCTTTGTCGGCACCCTGACGATGGAGTTGCCGACGGATGCCGACGAGGAGGTCGTAGCGTGGACCGCCGCAGGAACACCGCCGATTTTCTTCGGGTTCGGCAGTATTCCGGTCGAATCACCAGCCGACACGATCGCCATGATCGGCGCGGCCTGCGCGCAGTTAGGCGAGCGGGCGTTGATTGGCGCCGGCTGGAGCGACTTCAGCAACGTCCCCCATTTCGAGCACGTCAAGGTGGTCGGCACGATGAATTACGCGGCGATCTTTCCGGCCTGCCGCGCGCTCGTCCACCACGGTGGCGCGGGCACAACGGCCGCAGGCCTGCGCGCTGGAGTCCCCACGTTGATCCTTTGGATGGCGGACGTTCAGTTGATGTGGGGAGCTGCCGTCAAACGGCTGAAGGTGGGCACCGCCCGGCGCTTTTCGACTACTAACGAGAAATCGCTGGTCGCAGACCTGCGCCGGATCCTGGCCCCACAGTACGTTGCCCGCGCCCGTGAGATTGGCACCCGGATGAACCAACCCGCCGAAAGCGTCGCCGCCGCCGCTGATCGTGTGGAAAATTTCGCCCGGCGCCGGCCTGTCGGCTGAAGTACGCAGATTTCTCGCCAAACTTGCTGTGACAGGCTTTGGATTAGCCGAAGTGCCGGTCCCGCAAGGGATCACGAAACTTCTCGCGATCGGCTCTTGTGACGTGGTGGTTCTACTAAGTGAGGTTTAGGCGCAACGCCGTGTCCTGCTGACGGCGCTGCCGGCTCAGGCGCTGCCCATGCCCTGGGCCACCAGCGCGCTGCCAATCAGTACGCACATGGCTACCACGATCTTCTGACGGTGAGCCCGTGTCCAGTCGTGCAGCAGTCGCAGCACCGCTTGGGTTTTCGCTGGCTTAAACAGATGGCTGACGAGGGCGATCTCGACAACCGCGAGCATCCCGACGACGAACGCGACGGCGGCGATGACCTGCGTGCCGATCGCGGCTCCCGTGGCCATGATTGTAG
This sequence comes from uncultured Actinomycetota bacterium, assembly GCA_963762625.1. Lineage (GTDB taxonomy): Bacteria > Actinomycetota > Actinomycetes > Mycobacteriales > Mycobacteriaceae > Mycobacterium. The sequence goes on along the minus strand of CAVXLB010000001.1, from coordinate 3,575,528 downwards.
TGAGTACAAATATAATCGTAAAAGGTGGCGGCGCCGCCAGAATGCCTATCACGAACGCGACCCACAAGGATCCGTCTTCCCACGTATTGCGGGCGCGGCCGAACAGTCGCCGGATTGCAGATCCGCCCTCCGTCGGCGCGTCCTCAGTGCCGCCCAGCATCGGATAGATTGCGGTCGTTGTATTCGAGTCCGTCACCAGGGTCGACGTGGTGCCGCGCGGTGTCGGCACCTGCGCCCGCGGACGCGCCCAGAAGCGGACTGCCATCAGCGCGGCGAGCGATAGCGCGAATACACCGATGCCGACTTGAATGTGCCGAACGGTGGGGTTCTCAAAAGTGGCCGGGCTAGCCAAATGTTCCGCAAAAGACCTAAAGAACGGTGTGGCGTGCAGCACCGCGAGCGGACCCAGCATGTAGGTCACACCCACTGTCATGGAGCCGATCCAGTAGACCAGCATATTTTGCACAGGCCGCGGCCGCGAGATCATGAGAAGGGTGGCGCCGAGACGCACCGGATCGAGCGCCACCATCAGCGTCAGCACCAGCATTGAGCCCCACACGGCCGGAACACTACCTCGTTGGTTCTTGTCTGTGGGTGCGTCTGAAGTTTCTCGGGGTTGTTCGCGGCAGGTTGGCCCCCGATCTCCGGCGCGGGCGTGAGAGCTGGGCCCCGCAGCAGCCCCGCGGCCCGCGCGGTGGCACCAAATCATCGAACGATCGCCGCGTCGATCAGACTTTGGCAGCCGGATGCGCATCCCGACCAGCACGGTCGGGTTATACGCGTTCCGTCCGCCGACCCTCGTGGCACACCCGCACCAACCGTTCTGGGCGCGCCGAAGCTGGCCGGCGAAGAGGCTTCGGGGTGAATTTTGTACGTCCTCGGGAAACAGCAGGTCAATGCCGGCGTAGGGTTCGCTCCGATGAACCGGGCTCGTCCGGCTGAAATCGAACCGAAGGCTCTCTCGATCGGATCTTGGAATACTCCGGAACACGCCGTCAATGAAAGTCTAGACTCAGCGCCGGTAGAGCCAGCATGTGAGACAGGGGCAATTTTGACCATAACCGAGCACGACGTCCGATCTCTGTACCTTGACCTGCTCCGACGCAACCTCACCAGGTACGGGATGCATGAGCGAATACCCGCGGAGTGGCCACTGCGGCGACGCCTCCTCCTCAAAACCGCCAACACCCTCAGCGCCCGCCGCAATGGTAAGAGCCTGTTCGATCAGCGCAGTCGCGAGTTGGGCTTGGACTGGCCGGCAGAGGCCGAGACGATGATCGGAATGCAAAGACTCACGAGTCTGCAGCATTGCGTTGAGACGGTGCTGGCCGACGACATCCCCGGCGATTTGATCGAATGTGGAGTATGGCGCGGAGGGGCTTGCATCCTGATGCGCGCGGTTCTTGCCGCATATGGGGATGAGAAGCGATCCGTCTGGCTAGCTGATTCGTTCCAGGGCGTGCCTCGCTCGGATCCGGCAAATTACAAAGCGGATAAAGGAATTAGGGCTGAGTTCGCTGCGGGCATTTTGGGCGTGTCGGAAGCCGATGTAAGGGCGAATTTCGAGCGTTACGGGCTGCTCGATGACCAAGTCCGCTTTCTTCCTGGCTGGTTCAAAGACACGCTGCAGGACGCCCCGATTGAGCGCATCTCTGTGTTGAGGCTGGATGGTGATCTCTATGAATCCACGATCCAAGCGCTCGATGGGCTCTATCCGCGGCTGTCTCCTGGGGGTTTCTGCATCGTTGACGACTACCAGGCGGTAAAGGCGTGTGAACAAGCTGTCACCGACTACCGCGCGAAACACGGAATATCCGCGGAGATCGTTGACATAGATGGGACTGGAGTTCTGTGGCGCAAGTGATGAAGACCTTGGGAGGCTCTTCGCCCTAGCCGCGTTCGCCCCATCGGCGCCCTGCCGCCAACCACGGCAAAGTCGGCCGCGAGCCACACATTTGCGGACGATCAGTGACGACCCGAGTTCGGCAACGCGATCTCGGGAGGCAGGGCCGTACCGGAGAGCCACCCGTCGACGGTGCGGGAGAAGAGGTCCGGATAGCGCAGAAGCCAGTCGTGGTCCATACCGACGGCCTCCCCGCCGACACCGTAGGGCATTCGCTGCGCGAGCATTGCCGCCGAGCGGCGGATGAGCCGCATCTCCTTAGAGCCGGTTAGAAACAAAGTGGCCGAATCCGATTTGTCGAGTTCCTCGGGAAGTGTGAATCCCGCGGACGCCTCCACGAGGCGGGCGATCTGTGCGGGAGGCATGAGACGCACGTCATCGCGGTAGTCATCGGTCTTGGCCGAGGGAACCACCACAGGGCGCGCATTCCTGCGGATGGTCACGGACCGTGAGATCCAGGCGACCAACCCCAGGAGGGGTGCTGTCAGCCGAATAGCCGGCATCGCGTTGACGATGGCCCCGCAGAGCACCGCCCGATCGACGAGTTCTGGCTCTGTCGCGAGCAGCTGCACTCCCACCTGGGCCCCGAGCGAATTGCCCACTAGGTGTACCCGGCCAGTGCCCACCCGGGAGCGGATGAGTTCTGCAACCGCAGTGGCGGCTCCCGCCATCTCGAATGGGCCCCGCTGGAAGCTCTCGCCGTGGTGTGGCAGATCGGGGACCAAACAGCGGTATCGCTGCATCCGTTCCACCACAGGCTGCCAGGACCGGCCGCTATATTCCCCGCCGTGAAGGAAGACGATGGCGGGCGCCCCGACCGGACCGGATTCTCGCACAAACAGATCCACGTGAGCGATCCTATGTGCTCGTGACAACACGCCAGATCAGTTGAGACCGGATCGGTTGAGAGACGCCAGTCCGCGGGTTAAGAACCGCTTGTAGATCGGGCGCATCGCCGGGCTCGTCAGGTGTAGCGCCTTGCCCCGCCGGCCGGGGGTTGGTCTACCCGAGTGACCCGGGGCAACTGTTAGCATCGCGCCCATGGCTGAAAGCGGCGCCCCGGTGCGCATCGGCATCTTGGGCGCTTCACGCTTCGCACCGATGATCCTCGTCAAACCGGCCCGGGGAAACGCCGAGGTCGTGGTGGCCGCGGTGGCGTCACGTGATGTGTCGCGTGCTCGAGCCTTTGCCGCCAAACACGGCATCGCCCGGGCGCACGACAGTTACGAGGCGCTGATCGCCGATCCAGATCTGGATGCTGTCTATATCGTGCTGCCGAATAGTTTGCACGGTAGGTGGACCCGGGCTGCGCTGGCCGCGGGCAAGCACGTGCTGTGCGAAAAGCCGTTCATGGCGAATGCGGCCGAGGCCCGCGAGATCGCCGAACTGGCTGCCAAGGCAGACCGGGTGGTGATGGAGGCAGTCCAATACCGCTACCATCCGTTGACTTTGCGCGTTGAGCAGATCATTGCGTCGGGGGAGCTGGGCAAGCTGGAGCGGGTCGACATTGCCTTGTGCGTATTGCTGCCGAAGCGCTCCAACGCCAACGTCTATGACTACTCTCTGGCCGGTGGCGCGACAATGGATGCCGGAATATATGCGGTCGACATGCTCCGCACGTTCGGCGGTTCGACCCCGGACGTCGTTTCAGCACAGGCGAAACTACACGGTACCCAGATAGACCGGGCCATGACGGCCGAGTTGCGGTTTACAAGTTGGCTCACGGGCCGGATCCGGTGTGCGTTGTGGTCATCGGATCTGTTTCGCGCGAGCGCCAAGGTGATTGGTGACCGCGGTCAGCTGAGTTGGTTCAGTCCCGCTGCGCCGCAGGTTTTCCCGCGGCTCTCGGTGCGATCAGCCGACAGCAAGCGCGTCGAGCGTTTCCCACGGCGCGCGACCTTTGCGTATCAGCTTGACGCTTTTGCCGTGGCGGTGCTGCGTGGGGAACCGGTGAAGACGACGCCTCAAGACGCGGTTGAAAACATGAGTGTCATCGATGCGATCTATCGCGCTGCGGGCCTCGCCCTCCGCGAGCCGAGCTGAACTTCAAAATCTTTCGTCCGGTGGGTACCCCGGAGAACCGATTGGGTCAGGTGGCGAAATGCACCTGGTCGACATGCGCGGCTACCCGTAAGGCGTTGGCGGCGACGGTCAAACTGGGATTCAAACCGGCGCTAGAAGGGAAGAACGAGGTGTCCACCACGTACAGGTTGTCCACTTCGTGTGCCCGGTTTTGGGGGTCGAGAACGCTGGTTTTGGGATCGGTACCGAAGCGGCAGGTGCCGCAGACGTGGCCTAGGTTCCCGTTGTCTTTCCCGCTTCCCAGGGACCTACTACGGAACGGCTGCAACACCTCTCTCAATAGCGATAAAAACCCCGCGTGGCGCTCGATTTCATTGGCGTGCAAACGATACTGAATCCGCAGCCGCTGGCGGCCGTCCAGGCTGGGCTGATCGGATGGCAGCACGCGGTTGTCCAGATAGGGCAGGTCTTCCATCATCGCGGCCAGCACCAGTCCGCCGGTGAACATCCTCTTGTAGATCGGGCGCACCGCGGGGCGCATCAGGCGCAGCGCCTTACCCTGCCAGTCCGGGCGGTTTGTCAGCCACTCCATGGGCGGTATCGCGCCGAATGACTGCACGGTGCCGTATTTTTGCCCTTCCCAGAAATAGAAATCGTTGAGGCCGATCTCCTTGTTTGCCGCTGTGGTTTTGTGGTTAGGGTGCGGCCAGATCTCGATCGGGTCCAGCAGGTGACGCATCAGGTTGCGTCCCACCGAGTCTGATCCGTTGGCCAGTCCGCGCGGCCACTCGCCCGAACGGGAATTGAGCAGCAATACGGGGGTGGCCAGCGCGCCTGCGGCCAGCACCACCACTTTGGCTTTGAGGGCCAGCATGTCGGATCGGCGCTGGCAGATCACGTGCCGGACCCGGGTTCGGTCGGCCTCGAGGCGCACCACGCGACAGTCGGCGAGCAGGTGAGCGCCGTGCTCGGCCACGGCTGGTAGCACGCAGTTGCGGGCGGCGTCGTTTTTGCAGGACTGGGGACAGAGGTAGGTCTGACAGGTGGCACAGTCGTCGGTGTAATCACAGGCCATCGGCAGGTGGTAGGGATGCAAGCCGCGACCCGCCAGATAATTGACCACCGCCTGGTTGTCAGGCGAAAACGGTGGTGCTGCGGGCAACCCGACCTGGGCTGCTTCGGGCCGCAGGGGATCGGGCTGGCCGCGAACCCCCAGCAGTTTTTCGGCCTCGGCGTACCAGGGCCGCATCTGCTCATAGGTGAGTGGCCAGGCCTCGGGCACGGTGGAATCGCCGGGGTCACGGAAATTTTGCCGGGGAGTGAAGTCGTCAACGAAGAATCGCTCGCAGACCATGCCGTACAGGGCCGACGAGCCGCCGGTTCCGCTGCCGATGAATGGCACGAACCGCTTCGGCGAACTCCCGCTGATGTCTTCGATCTCGTCGGTTGAGCGTCCGCCCCGGGCCAAGGCGTTGTAGTAGGCGTCCGCGGAACGGGCCGAGAGCGGCTCGGCCAGTTCGGGTATGGCAGCGCGAATTGTTCCGGGCACTCCGGGCAGTGTCGAGTGCCCCTTTTCGACGAACAGCACCTTGCGGCCTGAGCGGGCCAGTCGGTAGCCCAGCATTCCGCCGCCCATTCCGGTGCCCACGACGATCACGTCCCATTCAACGCGTTCGGCCTCGCGCGCGGTCAGTACGCCGTCAGGCAAAATCGAACTCCTCAGCGGATGATGGTCCAACGCCGGCCCGGTCTGGGCGAATCGGGATCGTAACATCCGTTCGCCGTGGACAGGCGGGCAAAGTTACCCGCCCCGCCGGGCAGCGGATGGCATCCGCGATGGCCACCGATATTCCTCGACGCGGTGGACCCGGCAGCCGTACCGCCTGAGCCCTATTCGTTTATCCGCGTGACCGGGGTCTGCTGCTAGCATCTCGCCCATGGCTGACAGCGCCGCCCCGGTGCGGATCGGCGTCTTGGGCGCTTCAAGCTTCGCACCGACGACGCTGATCAATCCGGCAAAGGGAAACGACGAGGTTGTGGTGGCCGCGGTGGGAGCACGTGATATGTCTAGTGCTCAGGCCTTTGCCGCCAAACACGGTATCGCCCGGGCGCACGGCAGCTACGAGGCGCTGATCGCCGATCCAGATCTGGATGCTGTCTACGTCGTGCTGCCGACGAGCTTTCACGGTAGGTGGACCCGGGCTGCGCTGGCCGCGGGCAAGCACGTGCTGTGCGAAAAGCCGTTCACCGCCAATGCCGCAGAGGCCCGCGAGATCGCCGAACTGGCCGCTACGTCAGACCGGGTTGTGATGGAGGCGATCCAATTTCGCTATCACCCGTTGACCTTGCGCGTTGAGCAGATCATCGCCTCGGGGGAGCTGGGCAAACTGGAGTTGGTGGACGTCGCGTTGTGCGTATTGCTGCCGAAGTTTTCCGGCAACTGCTACAAGTATTCCTTTGCCGGTGGTGCGACGATGGATGCCGGAAGCTACGTGGCCAACATGGTGCGGACGTTCGGTGGTTCGACCCCGGAAGTTGTTTCGGCGCGGGCGAAATTGCGCGGTCCTGAGGTGGATCGGGCCATGACGGCCGAGTTGCGGTTTGCCAGCGGGCACATGGGTCGGATCCGCTGCGCGTTGTGGTCATGGGATCTGTTTCGGGCGAGCGCCAAGGTGGTGGGTGACAGCGGTGAGCTGCGTTGGCTCAGTCCAGCAGCACCTCACCTATTCCCTCGGCTCTCGATCCGCTCGGCCGCCGGAAAGCGTGTGGAGCACTTCCCGCGGCGCGCCACCTACGAGTATCAGCTTGACGCTTTCGGGGCGGCGGTACTGCGCGGGGAACCGGTGAAGACGACGCCGGAGGACGCAATCGAGAACCATACCGTGATCGATGCGATCTACCGTGCTGCCGGCCTTTCGCTCCGCGAGCCGGCCTGAACGTTAATCGGTTCACCCAGTCGGCACTTCGGATGGACAAGCCGTATGCAGCGTCGAGATGCCGGCGGAGGCGATTCGCATTGTCTTCGCAGCCGCCTACGCAGGCCGCTCCGGTGCGCCGCGTTAACGAGAAACGATCAGCCCTGAAGCCAATGGTCGAACCCCCAGCCGAGATTCGAAGAACCGGGCATAATGGCCGATGCTCCTGACGTTTCCTGCGCGTACGACGACTGAAAGGCTAGAGCCCGCGATGAAATTTGTGCTGGCAAGCTATGGGGGTCGCGGCGATGTCGAGCCCGCCGTCGTTGTCGGTCGTGAGCTGCAGCGCAGGGGGCACGACGTGCGCATGGCCGTCCCGCCCAACCTGGTTGGCTTCGCCGAGGCGGCTGGGCTTGCGGCGGTCGCCTACGGGCTGCATTCGCAGCCCATTCTGGACGCGCAGCGCAACTATTGGACGTGTTACTTCCGCACCCCTTGGAAGATCCAGGAGCTGAACAGGATGGGGCGGGAATCACAGGAGTTCGCTGCCAAGTGCTGGGGCGAAATGACCACGACGCTGGCGTCGGTGGCGGATGGGGCCGACCTGCTACTCACCGGTCTGATTTTCGAGCAGCCCGCTGTGAACGTCGCGGAGTATTACGACATTCCGTTGGCAACGCTGCATTTCTTCCCCGTGCGGGCCCACGGTCGGCTCCTGCCGTTCATGCCGGCGCCGTTGACCCGGATGGCAATGACGGTGAACGACTGGCTGGTTTGGCGCGGGACGAAGAAGGACGAAGATCGGCATCGCCGTGAACTGGGCCTACCGGAGGCCACAGGGCCCGCGCCGCGGCGGGTCGCCGAACGCGGATCGCTAGAAGTCCAGGCTTACGACGAGGTGTGTTTTCCTGGACTGGCAGCCGAATGGGCGAAATGGGATGGCCAGCGGCCCTTCGTCGGCGCGTTGGCGATGCAGTTGCCGACGGATGCCGATGAGGAGGTCGCGTCGTGGATTGCGGCGGGAACACCGCCGATTTGCTTCGGGTTTGGCAGCATACCTGTCGAGTCTCCGGCCGACACGATCGCCATGATCGGTGCGGCCTGCGCGCGGCTAGGCGAACGGGCGTTGGTGTGCTCCGGCTCGACTGACTTCAGTAACGTCCCCCAATTCGAGCACGTCAAAGTGGTGGGTGTGGTGAATTACGCAACGATCTTTCCGGCCTGCCGCGCGGTCGTGCACCACGGTGGCGCGGGCACCCTGGCCGCCGGCCTGCGTGCCGGAGTTCCCCAATTGATCCTCTGGACGTTGCCTGATCAGCCGTTCTTTGCGGCTCAGCTCAAACGGCTGCAGGTGGGTTCTGGGCGGCGCTTTTCGACCACTAGCGAGAAGTCGCTGGTCGGGGACCTGCGCCGGATCCTGGCCCCACAATACGCGGCGCAGGCCCGCGAGATCGCCACCCGGATGACCAAACCTGCCGAAAGCGCTGCGGCCGCGGCTGATCGTGTGGAGGATTTCGCCCGCCTCAAAACCCGCCGCGGATGTACGACGTGATCAATTCGCTTCTATCAGCCAAACGCCGTTGAAGGCGATGGCATCCGGGCGCTTGGCCAAAACTTGTGAATTTCAGATTTATTGAACGGGCGTTGGATTAGACTGCCGAGCGGATTGGCCGGGGACCGTGAGGCCCCCGCTTTCGTTTCGCAGAACGCCCACAGCACGTGAAAGGTTGGGATCCGCGATGGCTGAAGGCGTGTTCGGACGTAGCGACGCTGAGATCGATCTCTTGGTGCGTGGCATGCGGTCGGGGATCGCAGTCGTAGGTTTCGGCTACATCGGCACGGTGATTGGTGCCGTGCTGGCTGATCGCGGCTGGCCTGTGACGGGGATCGACGTGAGACAGAGCGTCGTCGACGAGATCAACCTGGGCAAGAGCACCGTGCCCGAGCCAGGGCTTGGCGAGCTCGTGTCCAACAACGTACGAGTCGGTCGCCTTCGCGCCACGACCGATTTCGGCGCCATCGCCGAAAATGACTTCGTTATCGTGACGGTCGGTACGCCGCTTGGTCCGGACTATGAGCCCATCGTCGACGACATCAAGGCGGCGGCGCGGGCTGTAGGGGAGCATCTGCGTCGCGGCCACCTCGTCATCCTCAAAAGCACCGTTCCTCCCGACACCACCGAGAAGCTCGTTCAGCCGATCCTTGAAGAGACCTCGGGGCTGCGCGCTGGGATCGACTTCGGGTTGGCGTTTTGCCCTGAGCGGCTCGCTGAAGGCCAAGCAATCCACGAGCTGACGTCGATTCCCGTCGTCGTCGGTGCTGTCGATGAGCGCAGCGCTCGCGCCTGCTCAACCCTTTGGCGTCACGCCCTGGGAGTGGACTCCGTGGTCGTTGACAAGCCGCGGACCGCCGAAATGGTAAAGCTCGCCGACAACCTCTGGGTCGACCTCAACGTCGCGCTGGCGAACGAGCTGGCCAAGGTGTGCGACCGGCTCGGGATAGATGCCCTTCAAGTCATCGAGGCCGCCAATACCATGCCGAAAGGCGGCAGCCCTGCGAACATCTTGAGGCCGAGTATGGGCGTCGGCGGCTATTGCTTGACCAAGGATCCATGGTTCGTCGACCACCTGGGAAAGTCCGTCGGGTTGAACCTGGAGATCCCGCGGACGTCGAGGACCGTCAATGACACGATGCCCGCCTACACCTACGGGTTGCTCACGCAGCTTCTCGCCGATCAGGGCAAAGCTATCAAGACCAGCAGGATTGCGGTGCTGGGCATCGCGTTCAAGAACAACACCGGCGACTGCCGGCTCACGCCCACCAAGTACGTCGTCGCCTTGCTCGAGGAGTCCGGCTGCCAGCTTTCGGTCCATGATCCGTGGGTGCCGGCCGAGGAGGCCCTCGCGGTGACGAAGATTCCCCTGACCGCCAATATCGAGTCCGCGGTCAAGGATGCCGATGCCGTGGTGGTCTTGGCAGGGCACCGGGAGTTCCACCAGATTCCTCTGGTCCGGCTTGCGGACCTTGCAGCATCTAGCTGCGTGTTCCTCGACGGACGGAACAGCTTCGACCCGGCTGCGGTGCGCGCCGCCGGCTTCGTCTATAAGGGGATCGGCCGCTAGGCGGCTGACGAGTCAACATGGACCCTCACGCCGAAATGAAAGAGTAAATATGTCCAATGTCGTCGTGACAGGCGGCTACGGCTTTATCGGATCGCACCTGGTCTCCGCCTTGCTGGACCGCGGCGACTCGGTCACCGTTTTCGACTTTGCCAAAAACACCCGCGACAGCAGTATCGACTTTGACCGACACCCCAACTTCCGGTTCGTGCAAGGCGACGTCACCGATCTGTCTGCACTCGAAAAGGCCCTGACTCCCGGTGTCGATACGGTCTTTCACCTGGCCGCGGTCGTCGGCGTTAAAAATTATATGAATGACCCGCTGCGGGTTCTCGACGTCAACGTGACCGGCACTCGCAACGTCCTCGAGCTGAGCCATCGGCACGGGACGCGTGTGGTGTTCTCCAGTACGTCCGAGGTGTTTGGCAAGAATCCCAACCCACCGTTCGCCGAGGACGACGATCGCGTCCTCGGTTCGACAAAGACCGCACGCTGGAGCTACAGCACCAGCAAGGGCATGGCCGAGCATCTGGTGTTCGCGATGCACAGCGCCTACGGGTTGCCGGTGACGGTGGTGCGCTATTTCAACGTGTACGGCCCGCGGCAGAATCCGATTTTCGTGGTCTCGCAGACCATTCACCGGATCCTCAATGGCCGCCAGCCGCTGCTCTACGACTCGGGGGATCAGACACGGTGCTTCACCTACGTCGACGACGCCATCGCCGGCACGTTGCTGGCTTCCGAGAGCAGCGCGGCGATCGGTGAGGCCTTCAACATCGGGAGCATGACCGAGACGACTGTCGGTGATGTCGTCGATCTTGCGATCAAGATCGCGAATGTCGACTCGGTGTCCGGCGCCGAAGCTGTTGACACCGCAGCGCACTACGGCGCTCGCTACGAGGACATCCCCCGCCGCATCCCGGACTCGACCAAGGCGCAACGGGAACTGGGATGGCGCCTACAGGTCGACGTCGAGGAGGGGATCCGCCGCACCATCGATTGGGCGCGAGCCAACCCGTGGTACCTCAACGGACCTGCGGGGGATTAGCGGTATAACCGGGACCGGGTAGCGCGACTACGCAACCGCGCAACGATCGCGATGGACGAGCAAGCCACGGTCAATCCGGGGTCGGCGGGATAGCCGAGACCTGTTGCGTCGCAGATCCAGTGCGTCCGCGCACAACCAGAAGCGGCGCGGCGACATCACCGAATTCCGCACCGATGAGGGGACGCGGCACTTGGCCCAGGCGCCCGGACTGGTGGAGGCGGCGTTTATTGGCCGGCGGATTTCGCGCCGGCCGCTGGCTAGTTGCGGGTCAAAAATCCGTAGGGCGCAAATGTCCAGCCGAATTTGTTCTCCCGCTCGAAGTCGTGCGTGTAGTCATTCGGGAATTCCTGCTCGTATGCCTCGATGGCTTCGTACGGGCCCGGTCCCCATCCCGGAAGGTTGGGGTGGCCGTTGAGCATGGAGTCTTCCACTATGAGGTAGTCGCCGGTGGAGAGTAAAGGCCGCACTAGTTTCATCTCGGCCAGCACGTGATTCATTGAGTGGTCGCTGTCCAGGATGGCGAAGATCTTGCCGGGGAACTCACTCTTGAGCTGTTGGATCTGTTCAGCAATAGCCGGGACCGTGGATGACGATTTGACGAACAAAACGTCGGGATCGCGCCGCGCTGCCGGATTGAGACGTGAGTGGTTGATGTCCACGGAAAGCACCTTGAATGGTTCGCCGATCTGCCTCATGATGCTGGCGAAAAATAAGGCCGAGGCGCCGTGAGCCGTGCCGAACTCGATTACCAAAGAGGGCTTCAGGTCAAACAAGATCTCCTGGTAATTCCACATATCACTGGGCGACTTCCAGCAGTCGACCCCCATCCAAGTAGTCTTCTTCCACACGAAAGTGTTGAAGAACCACTTGTGATATTCCTCCGACTCCGAGCCCGACGGCCGGTAAGAGTGCAATGCCAGGGCAGCCCCTGGGAGCTTCCGCAGGTAATCAATGGTGAATCCCACCTGGCGTAGGGCCGTGTTCCCGCGTTCTTGTTTAATCCGCACGGCAGCATGCTAACAGCAGATGTTGCAGGCGGTTGGGCTTTTGGCGCGGCATTTGGCGGTATGTGCGCGAAAAAATTTAGATCGATGTTGTCAATCTTGATCCGGCGCTGCTGAGCAGTCACGTGGTGGCGGATCTGCCAGTGGCGATCTGGCAGTGGCGATCTGGTTGTGCGGTTGTGGCCGGATGTAGTGCAGCGGCCGTTGGCCTGGTGGCAGCGCAGCGATGAGGATGCCGGTGGCGGGCGGGGATGTTCCAGCGCATGCCGGACAGTTTGAGGCGCTGGGCGATGACGGCTCGAAACCTCGCCTCGACGGTGCCGGATCCGACGTTGATCGTTATTTGGAAGGTGTGCGACGGCGCGCTTTTCGAGGCCGCCAGGAACCGATTGGACGTCGAACCAGTCGTGTCCGGGTGTGGTCGGGTCGCCGCCGCTTGTGCCAGACCGTGCGGATCGCCGCGTCGATTCCCTCGGGTGCTGTTCGGATCATCTCGATCACTCGGTAGGTGTGGGTGGGTGATCGCATCCCGTTGGGTTGGCAGCGACTCGAGGGATTTGGGCGAACGGCCATCGGCACCGGACCATCGCAGAAGAACCGCTGGAGTATCTCGTGGATTTCACTTCAATGCCGGGTAAATCGTGGGTATGATCCCGACCGTGACAATCACAGACCGCATTTCCCGCACCCTACGGTGGAGACTCAACGCACGCATCCACAACCGGATGTACCGCTACATCGCCCGCCGCGCCGATGACGATGTGCTCTTCATGAACTGGGCCTACGAAGAAAACCCACCCATGGCCATTCCGCTGGAACCTAGCGACGAAGCCCACCGCTACCCGATCCAGCTCTACCACGCCACCGCAACGCAAAACGGCGACCTCACCGGGAAACGGATACTCGAAGTGGGCTGCGGGCAGGCCGGCGGCGCATCCTATATAACCCGCGCACTCAAGCCGGAATCCTATGTCGCGCTGGACCTGAACGCCGCCGGTATCGAGTTCTGCCGCCGCCGCCACCAACAAGTATCAGGGTTGGAGTTCATCCAGGGTCACGCCGAAGACCTCCCGTTCCCCGCAGAGTCGTTCGACGCCGTGATCAATGTCGAGTCCTCGCACTTCTACCCCCATTTCGACCGGTTCCTCAGCGAGGTGACAAGAGTGTTGCGCCCAGGCGGGGCGTTCCTCTACACCGATATTCGGAATTGGTTCCAATGCGACCAATGGGATGCCGCCCTGGACGCTTCGGGAATGCAGAAGGTATCGGGGCGGGAAATCAACAAAGAAGTGTTGCGGGGCATGGAACTGAACAAGCCGCAATGGGACGCGGTCTGGGATCGCATGGTGCCGGGATTCTTGCGGCCGGTGGGCAACGCACCTACGACGGGTACCCCGCTCTCCCGAGACCTCGAGAGCGGAAAGCAGTCCTACCGGATGTACTGCCTTACCAAGCCTTAGCCCGCCGCAGGACGCCCCTGCACAATCTTTAGCATGTTCCCATACCGGGGCTGCTGACGCTCTCCGTTCGACATCTGCCTGGAAGTGCCGAACGGCATCGCATACACGCCTCGCCATGCGCAGAAAACAACCACGGAGTTCATCTCCGATCTTTCATCCATCGCGGGAGTGGTCGGCGCCGCAACAGCATGCGGGGCTGGGTCTTTAGAACCATGTCGTCGGCGAGCGCGTCGGCGGTCGTGGCGTTCCCGGGTTGGTCTCGAGCTTCGCCGAATGGACCGAGCCGCAGCCCCGGCCACCAGATGCGTTGACCCAGGGTGCGGCCCGCAGTTCGAAGTGAGGGCGCCGTGAACGTCACCCATCAATGTTCTTACTCCAGGACGGCCCGGTACATGTGCGATCGCTAGGCGCGACAGGCGATTAGGTCTGCTCGCCTATCCAGTCAAGCAGAGCACCCAGACCGTCCTCGAGTGCCCACTTTGGACGCCAGGCGAGCTCGTGCGTTGCCGCCTCGATGTCGCACCTCGCGGCGCGTACGTCACCGTCGCGGAACTTGGGTACAACGGTCGGTTCGGGGGCATCACAGATCGCGGCGATCTTTTGCGCCAGCTCATGGATGGTGGTCGGGATACCCGATCCGATGTCGAGGCAGCGTGGTTTCGCCGCAGGTTCCTCTATCGCAGCAAACAGCGCCTCGACGACATCGTCGATATAGACGAAATCGCGCACGATCCGACCGTCTTCGTAGACTTCCAAGGGGCGCTGCTCGCGCGCCACTCGGGCGAATAGAGCGACTATTCCCGTGTACGAATTTGTCAGCGACTGGCCCGGCCCGTAGACATTCTGCAGACGCAGCACGCTGAGATTGGTGTCATAGGCGGCCGTCCATGCAGCCAAGATGTGCTCTTGGGCGAGTTTGGTCGCGGCGTAAACGTTGGTGGGCCGGGGCTCCGTTCGGCCAGCGCAGCTCGGAAGCGGTACTGCAGATTCACCGGTGGGCCCTTGCGGATCCCAGATGCCGGCCAGCAGCTGAGCGTGGCCGCGCGGCTGCGGATAGAAGGTTTGTGTGCCGCATTGCCAAGCGCCCTCGCCGTAAACGGCCCGTGACGACGCCAGGATGAACTGGTCGGGCACGAGCGCTGATCGGCTCAAGGCATCAAGAAGTTGAGTCGTGCCCACCACGTTCACCGACCCGTGTCGCGTCGCCTCGGAGAGCGACTGCGCCGTTCCCGTCTCGGCCGCCAAATGGACGATCTGCGAAGGTTGGAACAACCGAAGTACAGCGTCGCAGTCAGGGGCATGGGTGACGTCACCGGTGAACAACCGCACGGACGGCGGCAGGTCGATCGCTGCAGGTTCGCCGTGCACTTGCGGGTGCAGGACGTCCATCACAGCGACGTCGTAACCGGCTTTAACGAGACGGTGCGCGAGGGCTGACCCAATGAATCCTGCCCCGCCAGTGATGAGCACGGACGTTGACAAAAGCCGATGCCTCCGATTCCTCGTTGGGATGTTCAGTCCGACGGTTGCCTGCGCCTCTGTGGCGCACTCCTGTTGGTGCTGGGCCAACATCCGCAGCCCCCAATGCGCAGCGTGTGACCCGTGGGCGCGCGCGCGGGCGTTAGCGCCCCCTTACTGATGCCCTGGCGCAACGTCACCTACTTGGTAATGACGAGACGTTCTTCGAATTCGAGGCATTATCACACACCTGTCCAACTGGTCCGTCGGCCAACTCCACCAACTGACGGCACACCGACAGGGATTCTTCAAGATTTCTTCCGGCACTACACTCCGGCCAAGCGGCGTGAATCCAGCACAGCGATCACACCGGCGTGCATGGCTGCGATCAGGGTTGTCCGGTTGACGGCAGGGGTGTTGACCCGATGGTTGCCGGCGCCGCTTTTGGCCCACTTTTTGGAGCTGGGCCACCAATCCGCAGTCACCGATGGGCAGCGTGTCACCCGTGGGTGAGCGCGCGGTCGGCCAGCGCCCCGATGACCGGTGCCAGCAGCCGGGAGTATTCGAGCGTCAGATGATCCTCATCGACGAACACCAGGGTGTTGCCGACGATGACCGGGCAGCGGTCGGTGGTGCAGAACAGCGCGGTGAGGTCGGCGTATTGTCCGCCGCCGGCTTTGGTGGCGGCGGCCTCAGCTGCGATGCCCGGCTGGTTCACCGCCACCGACCGGGGTGGTGAGCAGGCCGTCGCGTCATCGAGGTGGCCGGACAGGCAGATCGGCACCGATGTGTGCGGATCCGGGATCGGCCCGAGGACCAGCACCTGCGCACCGGTGCCGCGCAGCTGCTGCACTAGGTGGGTCAAGCTGTCGATCCACGCCGGGTCGTAGGCCGTGAAACCTGACAGCCAACCGTTGCCGTTACCGGCACCGTAGCCCCGCCACAGGCTCAGCACGACCAGCCGCGGGCGCTCGGCGCGTAACCGGGCGAGGATCTGACCGCGCCACTGCTCGCAGTGTTCAAAGTCCTCAACCAGGCCACTTGAAGAGGTGGTTGGTAACGGGCAAGTCCGCCAACGGGCAGGCCCCCTTGGCCAGCATCTCCAGCCGCCAGCGTCGCTGCGCGGCGATCTGCTGGAACGCCGGATTCCACATCGCGGCATGCGAGTCGCCGACCAGGGCCACCGTCGTCGCCGAGGCGGTATCGCCCGTCGCGCACTCCGGCTGTCCACCTTGGAAAGGCGTGCGCAGGCAGCCGTCGAACAACATGGCCTTCAGTTCGGCTGCCACGCCGGCAAGCGGCGGGTCCAGATTCGAGGGTACGGCTTTGAGCTCGGCCGATGCCGCGACCGCGGCCTGTACCTGCGCGAACGCGTCCTGCACCGCCGCGTCGTAGGCGTCAATGTTGGAGCCGGTCGGGGGACGCGCCGCAGTGACGGTCAGTGCCGCAGCCGCCGGGCCGTGGCCGACCGGGGTAGGCACCGATACCAGCAGCGCCACGCCGACGCCGACGGCTAGGGCGGTGGCGGCGCCGCCGAGCGCAAGGCTGGCCAGGGCAGAGCGGCGCACGCGATCGGCGAATCGCAGCGGGTTCTCGATGAAACGCAGTGTGAGCACAGCCAGCCCGCCAGAGGCAAGGGCCGCCGCCAACCTACCGGCCAGCCCCAGCGGATGGCCCAGCAATACCGGTGTGAGCACCAGCACCGGCCAGTGCCACAAATACCACGAATACGAGATCCGCCCGATCGCCTGCATCGGCGACACTGCCAGGGCTCGGCCACATCCCTGCGACGGCGCCGCACATCCGGCGCCGATCACCAGCACCGCGCCCAGCGTGGGCAACAGTGCGGCGGTACCCGGATATAGGGTGGTCGCGCTCAACCAGGTGCAGGCCAGCAGGATCAGGGCCAACCCTGCCCATCCGGTGATCGCGGCAGCCAGTGGCGGTAGTCGGTGCCACTGGCCGGCGGTGAGGGCCACCAGCCCGCCGAGAGCCAACTGCCAGGCCCGGGTGGGCAGCGAAAAGAACGCCACAGCAGGCATCACGTAGGTGATCACCAGCGACAGCGCGAACGACACGGTCGCGACCAGTGCAAGGACCACCAAATACGGGCGCTCCGAGGAAGGGACATCGGCTCTTGGCGCGTCGACGCGCACGGCGGATGAGCCATGTCGTACCGATGATCATTGGCGGCCACACCAGGTAGAACTGTTCCTCGACGCCCAATGACCAGTAGTGCTGAAACGGCGACGGCGGGAGGTGCCCGCCGAAGTAGTGGACGCCTTCGCTGATGAACCAGTAGTTGCTGACATACAGCGCGCTGGCGATGCCGTCAATCATGACGTTTCGGGCCTGTAACAGGGGTAACAGGACAGCCGAGGCGATCATGGTGATGACGCCCACCATGGCCGATGCCGGCAGCAGTCGGCGGGCCCGTGCCCCGTAAAAGCGGCGCAGCCCGACGCTACCGGCGGTGCTGACCTCGCGCCAGAGCAGCCCGGTGATGAGGAAACCCGAGATCACGAAGAACACGTCGACCCCGACGAACCCACCACCCAGGCCCGGCATGTCTGCGTGAAACAGGACCACGGCCAACACCGCGACAGCGCGCAAGCCCTCGATGTCCGGGCGGAATTCCTTCCGTGCCGAGCGCCGATCCTGCACATCGTCGGCAGGGTTAACGCTGTCGGCCTGGCGCAAGGTCACCTACTCAGTAAGAGGACGAGTTCTTCGAACAGCGAATTATCACACAACTGTTCAACACACTTCTGGCTTCTCGCCTAACTCCGCGCATGAGTGAAGTTCTGCCCAACGTGGCACCTGAGAGCACCGCGCCCACGAGAATCCGCGGTATCCGTGTGGGCCCAGTGTGAACGGCTCGGACTGGCGTTTTTCAGCCGGCAGTTCGGTTTCAGAGGTGGGAGCGCTGACCGATTGGTATGTTGGCCAACCAATGACTTCATCGTCGTCGGCTCGGGAGCCTCTGCCTCTTGGGCTGTCAAAGACCTGACGGGAGGCGGCCTGAAGATGGTCCTTATTAGAGGCGGGCACCAACCTGGACATGCGTCCATGGCTTTGGTTCACGCATCATGCCCACCTAGTAGGGCCTAGTCTGGCCGGGAACCTGGAGGTGAAACGTTGGGCGTAATCGATGGGCGGACAGTGGATCGGACGAGCCGGACACTGGACCGGACGAACCTCCATCGCATATGGAAAGCGGTTCTCATCGGCATCGCGCTCGTTGTGGCTATGGCATGCTACGTGGTGCCGATTCTCCTCGTCGCGATCGGTCTACTCGTAGTATTGCTCCTATGCGCGCGATTGGTTTATCAGCGTCGCGACCGTTACATTCCAAACTTATATGCTCGGGACATCACCGTTTATGATGATGCATATCGCGCGTTTATCGGTCGCACGCTTTCGGAACTGCGTGGGTGCAGGATTCCAAGCCACACTCTGTTGTGGGAAGCCTCGCAACTGCCGAGACCAAGCGCCCAGGATTCTGACGAACTACTGCTCGATCTCGGCGTGTGGATCGGCTGGTCGACAAGGCTCATATCTGATGCTTCCGGCCGCACGGTATACGGCTTCGACACATTTGAGGGTCTTGTTGAAGACTGGCAAATCGACGACCAGACGCTCGTCAAACGTGGAACCTTTTCGCTATCAGAACCGTTCGCACAACGTCTAATCCGAGATACTGGCGTGAGCTTGCAGGACGGGATGCCTGCCGCGCTCGGTCGCAACGTGCAGTTCGTCAGGGGAAGCACTTATCAAACGTTGGCCCCATTCTTGGCCGACCGACCAGCTGCCCCGATCAGGTTTTTCCACATGGATCTGGATACATATGAGAGTTGCCTGCACGCGTTAGAAACCTGCAAGGATCGCTTCGTCGAAGGATCCATCCTCGTCTTTGATGAGTACCTTGTCACTAACGGTGAAATGCTGGCGTTCTATGAGTTTCAGCACAAGTACGAGCTGGAATGGCGATACCGGGCTTGGGGCCTCGAGGCCTTGGAGATGAATTTCGAGATGGTTACTGCGCGTTGGAAGCGCCTGCCGTATTACCTGCTCTGGATTGCGGGGCATTGGTTGGTGGGCGACGGTAGCTACGCATGGGCATTTTTCCGTAGGCGGTTTTGGCGATTTTGGTTGGGCGCACCGATAGGCGATATCCTTTTCATGCTCGGTGCTGCTGGACAACGGAAGTCGGTCAGCCTTGAGATCACCGGTCTGGGTAAGCTCGGCCGGACCGGTCAGCGTGACCAGGACAACGGGTGAGATCGGTAGGAAGCACCGATCGTCAGACTGGCCTGGCGCCCCCGGGAGCGACTGCTGTCGCCGGTATGGAACCTGTGACGTCCGGCCCAGGCTCGACGCTCGTCCAATTTGGCCCCCTGCCCGCAGACATCTGTTTGCTTCATTCACGCCAAAGACCTGGATTCACGGCTGTAGGATCACGCGCCGTGGATCGCACAGATGACACGCTTCTTCGTGAGGTCGAATTCTGCGTCGAGGGTGCAAGGTTCGGCGTTGCGATACGGACCTTGTCAGAAGCCCTTTTAATGGAGAGGATCGTCGCGTGAACATCAACAACGGGCTGGTGATGTTGGCGGACGCGATGCCGGGTATGAACCGGATCAAGGCCGTGCAACGAGCGCTCGACGGGCGGGTGGACCCCGTCTATCTCGAGATCGGGGTGTCGCGGGGACAGGCGTTCCAGCGGATCAGCGCGGATGTCAAGATCGCCGTCGACCCGGCGTTCAAGCTTACGGAGCGCTCTCGCGAGCTCGCCGACGCGAAGGCACGCGCCACCCATTACTTCGAGACGACCAGCGACGCCTTTCTCGACAACGAGACGGCCTTCCTCGAACAGCACCCCATTGACGTCGCATTGATCGATGGGCTCCACACCTATGAGCAGGTCGTGCGCGACGTCGAGAAAACCCTGCGCTATCTGCGGGATGACGGCGTCATCTTCCTGCACGACTGCAACCCACCGTTCGCCTTGGCCGGCCGCCGCGCGGCGTCGTGGGACGACTTTATTGCCCAGCAGTCAGGGCCGCTGGTGATCGGTATATGGAACGGCGACGTCTGGAAGGCGATCGTGCACCTGCGTAGCACTCGTCACGACCTGCTGGTCGGCGTGTTCAAGTGCGACCAGGGTGTCGGGTTCGTACGAAAAGGAACTCCGGAATCGCCGCTGTCCTACTCGGCGGAGCAGGTCGAGGCGCTCACATACGCGGATCTCAAGGCCGACCGGAAGCGCCTGCTCAACCTCAAGTCGCCCCGCTATTTGAATGAATTTCTCACTGCGGGCGCCACATCTCGCCGAAAGTAAGGCAGCCGGGCGAAGTGCGGCCGTCGTGAGTTTCGCATGCCTTGTTGAAGTGAAAGGGCAGGATCCGCGGTGAAATTTGTGCTGGCAACCTGGGGAAGTCGCGGCGATGTCGAGCCCAACCTCGCTGTCGGCCGCGAGCTGGTGCGCCGAGGGCACGACGTGTGCATGGCCGTCCCGCCCGACCTGGTCGGCTTCACGGAGGCGGCTGGGGTTGCGGCGGTCGGCTTCGGACCGGAAGCCCGGTCCATTCTGGACGCGCATCGTGACTTCTGGACGTGTTTCTTCAGCCACCCCTGGAGGATCCAGGATCTGATCAGGGCACGACGCGATATTGCGGGGCCCCTTTTCCAGGGCTGGCAGGAGATGAGCACGACGCTGATGTCGCTGGCGGAAGGGGCCGACCTGCTATTCACCGGCATCAATTTTGAGGACGCCGCCGCCAACGTCGCGGAGTATTACGACATTCCGTTGGCCACGTTGCATTACTTTCCGCTGCGGCCCAATGGCCAGGTCCTGCCATCCCTGCCGGCGCCCTTGGGCCGCTCGGCAGTGACGGCGTTCTGGTGGCTGTCGTGGCGGGGCACTAAGAAGGTCGAGGACGCGCAGCGCCGCGACCTGGGTCTACCGAAGGCAACAGGCTCTGCGCCGCGACGGATCACCGACCGCGGATCGCTGGAAATCCAGGCCTATGACGAGGCGTGCTTTCCAGGGTTGGAGGCCGAATGGGCGAAATGGGACCGCCAACGGCCCTTTGTCGGCACGCTGACGCTGGAATTGGCGACGGACGCCGATGAGGAGGTCGCGTCGTGGGTTGCCGCGGGGACACCGCCAATCTACTTCGGGTTTGGCAGCATTCCGGTGGAATCTCCAGCCGACACGATCGCCATGATCGGCGCGGCCTGCGCGCAGTTAGGGGAGCGGGCGTTGATTGGCGCCGCCGGGACTGATTTCAGCGACGTCCCCGTTCCCGAGCACGTCAAGGTCGTGGGCACGTTGAATTACGCGACCATCTTTCCGGCCTGCCGCGCGCTCGTCCACCACGGTGGCTCGAGCACCACGCCTATTGCCATGCGCGCGGGAGTCCCTCAATTGATTCTCTTTTGGGACCTTGTTCACGCCGTCTATGGAGCCGCGGTCAAACGGCTCAAGGTCGGCACCGCGCGGCGCTTTTCGACCGCTACCGAGAAATCGCTGGTCGCGGATTTGCGTACTATCCTCGCCCCGCAGTACGTCGCCCGCGCTCGCGAGATCGCCACCCGGATGACCGAACCCGCCAAAAGCGCCAGCGCCGCCGCTGACCTTCTAGAAGATGCTGCCCGCTTGCGCCGCGTCGGTTGATCAGCTGGCCGGTAATGAAGCGATACAAGGTGAAACCCATCGCCGCAGGTCACACCGAAGTCACCACTGCCAGAATACTTCGCAGCGTACCAATTGCCGATTCTCGTGACAGGCATCACACGCAGCAAGTATGGTCTAGAACTTGTTACACCCATGTCGAGTTACCCCCCATGTCGAGTAGATGGTCTGGAGACGCGTTGAGCATCAATCCGTTCGTTGATGACAGTGGCAGCTTTTTCGTCTTGGTCAATGACGAAGAGCAACACGAGATGATGGGCGGTCGGAAATGACCGATCTCCAGAAACGGGCTCTGCCGGGCAACGAAACACCCATGCGGGCGCGTGAATCACAGGGCATGGATCAGAGTTTTGCGATAGTCGGCTACGCGCTACGCGTTCCGGGTGCTGCCGATGCAGACGAGTTCTGGGATGTGCTGCAGCAAGGGCGGGACGCGGTATCGGAGGTGCCCCCGGACCGGTGGGACGTCGACGAATTCTTCGACCCAGATCCCGAGGCGCCCGGGAAGATTGTGACCCGCCGGGCAGGGTTCATCGATGACATCGGGGGGTTCGACGCGTCGTTTTTCGGGCTGTCGAAGCGGGAGACGATGTTGATCGACCCGCAGCATCGGCTCTTGCTGGAGACGGCGTGGCGTGCGGTGGAGCATTCAGGGACCGCACCATCGGCTTTGGCGAACACCAAGACGGGTGTGTTCATGGGTCTGGGCACCCACGACTACCTCGGATTGATATCGGAAGACCTGAGTTACGCGGAGATCGAGGCGTATGTAGCAATTGGTACGTCGTCTGCCGCAGGAGCGGGCCGGATCAGTTATGCGATGGGGCTGCACGGCCCGGCAATCTCAGTCGATACGGCGTGCAGTTCGTCGTTGGTGGCAATCCATCTTGCCTGCCAGGCGCTGCGCTTCGGGGAATGTGACGCCGCGCTGGCCGGCGGCGTGAACGCCCTGATCAGCGCGAAGAGCGTGATCGCGTTTTCACAGGCGCGGATGCTGTCTCCGGACGGACGGTGCAAGACATTCGACGCGGCCGCCGATGGCTACGTGCGCGGCGAGGGCTGCGGTGTCGTTGTCGTGAAACGCCTCGAGGACGCGATCCGCGACGGTGACCGGATTCGGGCCGTGATCCGCGGCAGCGCGGTCAACCAGGATGGCGCATCGGGTGGTTTGACGGTGCCGAACGGCGTAGCCCAGCAACGCGTCATCACCGAGGCGCTGGAGTGCGCTGGCGTCGCACCCGGCGACATCGGATACCTGGAGGCGCACGGAACCGGGACATCGCTGGGTGATCCGATCGAGGTCCAAGCCGCCGGTGCGGTACTCGGCGCTGGGCGCGAAGCGAACCACCCGCTGCTGATCGGGTCGGTGAAAACGAACATCGGGCATCTGGAAGCAGCCGCGGGCATCGCGGGACTGATCAAGGTCATCCTGTCGCTCGAGCACGAGGTCCTGCCGAAGCACCTGCACTTCCAGAAGCCATCGCCGCACATTCCCTGGGACCGGCTTGCGGTGCGGGTTGTGGACGAGGCCCTCCCGTGGGCGCGTGACGGGCGGACCCGTATTGCCGGGGTCAGTTCGTTCGGGTTCTCCGGGACCAACGCACACGTCATCGTCCAGGAAGCACCTGAAGAGGTACATGTTGCTGCGGAGCCGTTGGCGCCGTCCGACGACCGGCGCTTCAGCGTGTTGCCACTATCGGCACGCAGCCCGGCTGCCTTGGTGGAACTCGCGCAGGGATACGGCAGCTGGCTGGCCGCTCACCCCGAGGCCTCGTTGGCCGATGTGTGCTTGACCGCCGGGGTCGGGCGATCGCACTTCGAGCACCGGGCCGCCTTGGTGGTGAATTCGACGGAATCCGCGCGTGAGCTGCTCGGTGCGCTGGCCGAAAATCGCCCGGCACCGGGTTTGGTGCGTGGTGATTGCTCTGACAAGCCGAAGACAGCGTGGTTGTTCACGGGGCAAGGCAGCCAGTTCGCCGGCATGGCCCGGGAGTTGTTCGAGACCGAGCCCGTGTTCGCCGGGACAGTGGCCCGGTGCGCGGCGGCGATCGCCGGCGTGCTCGAAACGCCGTTGCTGGACGTTATTTTCGATCCGGATGGCGACGATACCCTTCGGCAGACCAGCTATGCCCAGCCCGCCCTGTTCGCGGTGGAGATGGGCCTGGCCCGGCTCTGGCAGTCATGGGGCCTCGAACCGGACGTGGTGTTGGGCCACAGTGTCGGCCAATACACGGCGGCCTGCTTCGCAGGTGTATTCAGTCTCGAGGACGGAGCCCTGTTGCTGGCCGAGCGCGGCCGCCTATTCGGCAGCTTGCCTGCCGGGGGTCGGATGGTCGCGGTATTCGCCGCTGCCGAGCGGGTGGAAAGTCTGACCGATCAGTTCCCGAGCCTGTCGGTGGCCGCCTACAACGGCGCCAACACCGTGCTCTCGGGACCCGAGCAGGATCTGGACCAGGCGGTCGCCCGGCTCACCGACGACGGTGTGCGCTGCGACTGGCTAGACACCAGCCACGCTTTCCATTCGGCGCTGCTGGATCCGGTCCTCGACGAGTTCGAGTCGTATGCGAACCGGTTCGAGTTCGCTGCGCCACAAAGGACATTGGTATGCAACCGCACCGGTGCGGCCCTCGGCAGACGTGCGAAACTAGACGGTGCCTACTGGCGCCGCCATGCGCGGCAGCCGGTCGAGTTCGCCAAAAGTGTGCGCACACTGGCCGATCTCAACTGCACGATGCTGCTGGAGATCGGCCCGCAACCGGTGCTCACCGCCGCGGCCATGCGGGCATGGCCTGACCCGGCCACCGCGCCGCGGGCGATCGCGTCCTTGCGCCGAAACATCGCCGACGACCGCCAGATCACCGAAGCCCTTGCTAACGCATATATCGGCGGCCACCGTCCCGACTTCAGTGCTCTCCAGCAGGGACCGGCGCGCAAGGTCGACTTGCCCACTTATCCGTTCCAGCACCGCCAGTACTGGTACCGCGAGACGCGGGTCCGGCCCACCCAGACCGATGCCGTGCGTACCGAATCCGTCCGGCTTCTCGAGGACGGCCGGATCGAGGAACTCGCCGCGCTGCTCGACGGCGCGAGCGGCAATCAACAGACCGTCGACGTGCTGAAACAGCTTGCCGCACAACACAACCAACAGCGTCAAACGCAGTCCATCACGGACTCTCGTTACGAGATTCGCTGGGAGAAATTCGCTGCTGGGATCTCAGGGGCCTTGAATGCCAAAGCCGGCGAGGAATCTGCCTGGCTCCTCATTAGCGATGACGCCGAGGCAGTTCAGCCATTAGTCGACGCGCTGACCGCGCGTGGGCACCGGCATCGGATCCTTGGGCTGCCGGTGTCTGACGCGGACGAGGAACGACTCGAGGTCGCGTTGCGCGCTGCCGTGGCAGAAGAAACGACGCTACGCATCCTGCATGTCGCGGCCCTCGACTCCGAGACCGCACCCTCGATGCAGTCGCTGTTGCGGATGCAACATCATGTCCTGAGCGGAACACGGCGACTCTTCCGCGCTGCGGCCGCTGCTGAACTCCGCACACCCATCTGGCTGATCACCCGCGGAGCGCAACGGGCAACCAGCGCAGACAAGGTGTCACCGGCGCAATCCTGCCTGTGGGGGTTCGGGCGCGCCGCCGCGCTGGAACATCCACGACTCTGGGGTGGGCTGGCAGATTTGCCTCAAGGCGGTGCCTTGGACAACGGGGTGTGGTCGCTGTTGATCGATCACCTGCTGACAGCACCGCGTAGTGAAGACCAAGTCGCGCTGCGGGATCAAACGGTTCATGTTCCCCGGCTGGTTCGACGGGTTGGGCAGCCGATCGCAACACCGCTGGCGCTGCGTGATGATGCAACATATCTGGTGACCGGTGGGCTGGGTGCGCTCGGTTTGGAGATCGCCGAATATCTGGCCGCGCACGGCGCCCGCCATCTAGTGCTGACCAGCCGACGGTCGCCCAGCGATGCCGCGCAACAGCGCATCGACGCGCTACGTGAACAGCGTGGCTGCGAAGTCCGGGTCGTCGCGGCCGATGTCGCCAATCCGCACGACGTCGCGCGCCTGTTCGCCACTGTGCAGGCAGAATTACCGCCGGTGGCCGGCATCGTGCACGCCGCAGGCGAGATCGGTACCACCCCGCTGCAATCCTTGGACGACGCTGAAGTGGATCGAGTGTTCGCCGGGAAGGTCTGGGGTGGTTGGAATTTGAGCGAAGCCACCGCGGACATGCAACTGGACTTCTTCCTCAGCACCTCGTCGATCGCCGCGGTATGGGGCAGCTTTGGCCAGACCGCTTACGGCGCGGCCAACGCCTTCCTGGACGGGTTGGCCTGGCGTCAACGTGAGCAGGGTGTTTCTGGGATCAGCGTCAACTTCGGTCCGTGGTCAGCGGCGGGCATGGCCGACGAGGCTGCCCGTGCGGAACTGGACAAGCGGGGCGTCCGGCCATTGTCACCTGCTGACGCGCTGGCGGGGATGGCCGAGCTCATGGTGGCTTCTGCAGGAAAGGGGCCGTCACACGGGGTGGTTGCCCGGATCGACTGGGCCAGTTTCCTGCCGCTCTACCAGCTGGCGGGGAAGCGGTCATTCTTGGCGCAGTTGGACCGTGAGGTGCCTGAGTCGGCACCGGCGCCCGCGCAGTCGTCTGGGAACACCCGACTCGTCGAGCAGCTCACCATCGCTCCGGCGCAGCAGCGCAAGAAACTCGTCGTGGATTATCTGCGCGACGTCGTGGCGGAGGTAACACGGATCGACGCGGCGGACATCCGCGACGAGTCCGGGTTCTTCGACGTTGGCATGGATTCGCTGATGGCCGTCGAACTGCGGCGGCGCCTCGAGCATTCCGTCGGCAAGGAGTTGCCATCGACCCTGGCAATGGACTATCCACGCCTGGTCGACGTGGCGGACTACTTGCTCCGCGACGTCCTCAGCATCGGCGCACCGGCTTCTTCTAGTTCGGGAGCCAAACCTGAGCCCAAGCCGGCCGCGGCAGCGCCGATCCGCACGGATGAGCCGATCGCGATCGTCGCAGTGGCCTGCCGCTTCCCGGGCGCGCCCGATCCCGAAGGTTTCTGGGAGGTGCTGTCCGGCGGTATCGATGCGATCCGGGAGATCCCGGACGACCGCTTCGACGTCGATGAGTATTACGACCCGGACCCCGAGGCACCGGGCAAGATCTACACTCGCTACGGCGGATTCCTCGACAGAATCGACGGATTCGATCCGGAATTCTTCGGTATCTCCCCGCGCGAGGCCGTGTGGATGGACCCGCAGCAGCGGCTGATGCTGGAAATTGCGTGGGAGGGCCTGGAACGTGCCGGGTATTCGCCTGCGGCGTTGCGCGGCAGTCGAAGCGGCGTGTTCGTGGGAGTGGCTGCCAACGAATATTCGCAGCTGCTGTCGGCCAAAGGGGTCGAGAGCATCGAAGCCCATTTCATCACCGGCAACGCGCTCAATGTCATCGCGGGTCGGGTAGCCTTCGCGCTCGGACTGGAAGGGCCGGCGATGGCGGTGGATACCGCGTGCAGCTCGTCGCTGGTAGCCGTCCATCAGGCCTGCCAGGCATTGCATTCCGGTGACTGCGATTTGGCGCTGGCCGGTGGGGTGAACGTCTTGGTGAGCCCGGCATCCATCATTGCCACCTCGCGCGCCAGAATGCTTTCCGCCGACGGACGATGCAAGACTTTCGACGCCGCCGCGAACGGCTATGCGCGCAGTGAAGGCTGCGGGATTCTGGTGCTCAAAAGGCTGAGCGATGCGGAGCGCGATGGCGATTCGATTTGTGCGGTCATCTCGGGCAGCGCGGTCAATCAGGATGGCGCTTCCAGTGGTTTGACGGTGCCCAACGGGGGCGCACAGCAACGGCTTATCACCGCGGCGCTGACTCGCGCCGGTCTCGTCGGCGGCGATGTTGACTACCTTGAGGCGCACGGCACGGGCACCTCGCTGGGTGACCCGATCGAGGTCCAGGCCGCCGCGGCCGCCTACGGTGCCGGCCGTGACGCGGACCGGCCGCTGCTGATCGGATCGGCGAAGACCAACATCGGCCACCTCGAATCGGCAGCGGGGATCGCCGGTCTGATCAAGGTCGTATTGTCTTTGCAGCACGAAGTTCTGCCGCAGAACCTGCACTTTGAGAACCCGTCTCCGCATATTCCGTGGGACTCGCTGCCAGTCCGTGTCGTGGACAAGGCGATTCCGTGGCGGGCTAACGGCAGGCCGCGTCGTGCCGGGACAAGTTCCTTCGGGTTCTCCGGCACGAACGCACACGTCCTGATCGAGGAGGCACCACAGCAAACCGCAGTGGCGGCACCCGAGCCGGCCACCGCAGGTGAACCTCTCGGCGTGCTGCCGTTGTCGGCGCGGTCACCGGAGGCGCTGGTTGCGATGGCGCAGCGTTATGGAACCTGGTTGGAGGCGCACCCAGAGGTCGATATCGCTGACATGTGCTTCACCGCCGGGGCGGGGCGTTCGCATTTCGATCACCGGGCCGCGCTGGTCGTGGACTCGGTTCAGGGCGGCCGCGAGCTCTTGGCCGGATTGGCCGAGAACCGGCTGGGACCGGGTGCGGTGCGTGGCGTGTGCGGTGACCCGCCGAAGACGGCGTGGTTGTTCACCGGGCAGGGCAGTCAGTACCCGGGGATGGCGCGCGAGTTGTTCGACACCGAGCCGGTGTTCGCCGATACCGTGACGCGATGCGCGGAAGCTGTCGATGGACTGCTGCCGCGTCCGCTGCTGGATGTCCTGTTCGACACCGACAGCGAGACCGGCGATGAGGCTGGAAAAACACTGCGACACACCTCTTTTGCGCAGCCGGCGCTGTTCGCCGTCGAGATGGGCCTGGCCCGGTTGTGGCAGTCGTGGGGCATCCAGCCCGACGCGGTGCTCGGGCACAGCGTGGGCCAGTACGCGGCGGCGTGTGTGGCCGGAGTATTCAGCCTCGAGGACGGGGCACGACTGATGGCCGAACGAGGCCGGCTGTTCGGCAGTCTGCCCGAGGGCGGCCGGATGGTGGCGGTGTTCGCCGACGCCCAGCAAGTGGAGCGCGTCGCCGAGCAGTTCCCGCGGATTTCGGTTGCCGCCTACAACGGCCCCAACACGGTGCTGTCGGGTCCGGGCGCGGATCTGGGACAGATTGTCGCCAGTCTCAGCGGTGATGGAATCCGCTGCACTTGGCTGGACACCAGCCATGCCTTCCATTCCGAACTCTTGGAGCCAGTGCTCGACGAATTCGAGTCGTACGCAAAGGGGTTCGAATTCGCCGTTCCGACGCTGCCCCTCGTCTGCAACCGCACCGGCGCAGTCCTCACCGCGGAAACCCCGCTGGACGCCCAATATTGGCGGCGGCATTCCCGCCAGCCGGTGCAGTTCGCCGAAAGCGTGCAAACGGTGGCGCAGCTGGGATGTTCGGTGTTGATGGAGATCGGTCCGCAACCGGTTCTGACCGGTGCTGCGGTGCAGGTCTGGCCGGAATCCTCGGCCGCTCCCCAGCCCATCGCTTCCCTGCGCAAGGGCACCGATGCGCGGCGCCAGATCGCCGAAGCGCTAGCCGCAGTCTATGTCGCCGGGCATCGGCCCGAATTCGCTGCGCTGCACAATCGGCCACGCCGCAGCCTGGAACTGCCCACCTATCCATTCCAGCGTCGTCGCTGCTGGCCCAAGATTTCCGACATCCGCGCCGACGGTGCTGCCGAATCCGGAATCCTGGGTAGCGTAAAGGATCTCGCCTCTGGCGACACCGTCCACACCAGCCGGTGGTCTATCAAATCGCAGCCATGGCTGGCGGATCACGTCATCTATGGCACCGTTGTCGTTCCGGGCGCGACCTACGCGGCGATGGCCCTTGCCGCAGTCGGGACGCCGGGGCAGGTGCGCGATGTCTTCTTCTACGAACCGATCATTCTGGGTGACAAGACTTCCCGGGAGGTGCAGCTGACTTTGCATCCGGTCGACGGTGAAGGCGGCTGGAGCTTCCAGGTACACAGCCGCCCGTACGGTGAGCGCGAAGCCGAGTGGTCGTTGAACGCCGATGGCCGGGTGGTCACCGGTGGCGACGACGAGCTGGGATCGGAGCCGGCAGATTCCATCGATGCCGCGTGCGAGCGGTTGGGTCGTACGCGTCCGCAGCAGTTGTTCGACACCTTCGCCGACATGGAGCTGGCATGGGGTCCCACCTGGTCCACTTCTCTCAAATCGCTGTGGGCCGGTGACGGTGAGGCGGTTGGCGATATCGCCATCGGCGACGAGCTCGCCGAACAGCTCGGTAGCGAGCCGATCCATCCGGTGTTGCTGGACCTGTGCACCGGTGTCGCCTTCCCGGCCTTCCCGGCGGTTCTGGAGGCGCCCGAACATGGGGTGCCCGATCTGTTCTTGCCGCTGCGGTATGGGCGGGTAGTGCTGCGTGAGCCGTTGCCACGGCGGTTCTACTGCCGCGCGCGTTGGC
Organism: uncultured Actinomycetota bacterium; assembly: GCA_963762625.1. Lineage (GTDB taxonomy): Bacteria > Actinomycetota > Actinomycetes > Mycobacteriales > Mycobacteriaceae > Mycobacterium. Next base: position 3,545,455 of record CAVXLB010000001.1, on the reverse strand, counting down.
AGAGTGGCGGTCCCGATAGCGAAACGCAGGTCTTCGACCTCGATTTCGTGGATCGGGACGGTCGCCAGTTGGGCGGAATTCGCGAGTTCACGGTGAAACGCGCGCCCCGAGAAGCGTTGTTGCGCGGGCTCGGCGGCGATGCCACCCGGAACCTGTATACCCTCGGCTGGCAGGAGATGCCGGCGCCAGCGTCAAGCAGCAACGCTGCCCAGAACGACGACAGTACCTGGCTGATTGCCGGATTTGACGAGCTGGCGGCCGACCTGCCGGGTTGTATCTCATTGGACCGTGATACGGATCCGGAGTCCTGGAAGGGGCTGTTCGCGCAGGCCCAGGAGCGCGGTGCCCCGGTTTCCGGCATCGTCTGGCGCAGCACCGGGCGACCGAACGCGGAAGAGTCGAGTGCCGAATTCGCCGCGCGACTGGAGGGCGAGATCGACCAACTGCTCGCACTCGTGCGCACGCAGCAGGCGCAGCCAGACGTGAAATTCACCGGTGGACTGTGGATCATCACCGAACGGGCCGTGGCGACCGAACCTGGCGAGCCGGTGGACCCGGTGCAGGCGGCGCTGTGGGGATTGGGACGCACCATCATCACCGAGCAGCCGACCTTGCGTTGCAGGCTCGTCGACCACGACGGATTTGATGGTGCCGTGCGCTCGCTGGCCGGCCTACTCGGCGCATCAGTCGAGGAACCCGAACTCGCACTGCGACAAGGAAAGTACTTGGTGCCGCGGCTACTGCCGTGGGCGCGCAGCGGCCATCTCCCGGTGCCCCGCGTGACTGATTACATCCTGCAGCCGACTGAACGCGGCGCGATCGACAACCTTCGTCTGGTCGAGACAACGGTGCCCCCGCCGCCCGCGGGCCAGGTGCAGATCCGGGTGGAGGCCGCAGGTCTCAACTTCCGGGATGTGCTCAATGTGCTCGGCCTGTATCCGGGCGATCCGGGGCTGATCGGCGGTGACCTCTCCGGCATCGTTACCGAGGTGGGTGCCGGCGTCACCGGATTCGAGGTTGGCCAGCGCGTCTTCGGATTCATGCAGGGGGGGTTCGCCACCCGGGTCAATGTGCCGTTCCAGTTCCTGTCGCCGTTGCCGAACGGGGTGAGCGCTGTGGGAGCGGCGACCATACCCGCTGGGGCACTTACGACCCGGCTTGCGTTCGACTGGGCGAAGGTGGGGCCCGGTGATCGTGTGCTCATACACGCCGCCAGTGGTGGCGTCGGTCTGGCCGCGATCCAGTTGGCGCAGCAGTGCGGTGCGACCGTCTTCGCCACCGCCAGCACGTACAAGCGGGCGACGCTGCGCAAGATGGGTGTGGAACACGTCTACGACTCGCGGAGTACAGATTTCGCGGATCAGATCCTCGCCGACACCGGGGGTGCCGGCGTCGACGTAGTGCTCAACAGCCTGACCAACGAGGGGTTCATCGCTGCGACCGTGCGGGCGACCGCACAGGGCGGCCGGTTCGCCGAAATCGCCAAGCGGGACATCTGGACTCCGGAGCAGATGGCGGAGGTCCGTCCCGACATCGACTACGAGATCATTGCGCTGGACGCGACCATCGAGCAAGAACCCGAGCGGGTGGGGAAGTTGCTGGCCGAGCTGGCGGATAGCATGGGGAGCGGCGAGCTAGCGCCGCTCGCCGTCGAGGTCTACCCGCTGACTGAGGCGAAGACCGCGTTCCGCCGCATGCAGCAGGCACGGCATATCGGCAAGATCGTGCTACAGATGCCGCAACCGCTGCAGCCACGCGGGGACCGGAGCTATCTGATCACCGGTGGCCTGGGTGCACTCGGCCTGTTCACGGCGGCCCATCTGGCCCAACTAGGGGCTGGTGACATCGTGTTGACCAGCCGGCGCATGCCCGATGCGGACGGACAGCGGGCAATCGCCGACATCACGGAACGCTACCGGTGTCGGGTCCACACCTTCGTGGCCGACGTCGGCGACGAGGCGCAGGTCGCAGCGCTGCTGGACCGGATCCGCGCGGAGTTGCCCCCGCTCGCGGGGGTGGCACACTTGGCGGGCGTGCTCGACGACGCGCTGCTATCACAGCAGAGCCTGGAAAGTTTCCGGACGACCTTGTCGCCAAAAGCGTTGGGTGCCTGGCATTTACATCGGCTGACGAAGAACGACGAGCTTGAGTTCTTCATCCTGTACTCGTCTGCCTCCAGCGTGCTCGGTTCGCCTGGCCAGGCCAACTACTCGACTGCCAATGCGCTGCTCGACGGGCTCGTTGCGGAGCGCAGGGCGCAGGGCCTGCCCGCGACCAGCATCAACTGGGGTCCGTGGGCGGAGGGTGGCATGGCCACTTCGCACGCCGCACGCGCCAATCTCAGTGCGCAAGGCCTGATTCCGCTGGAACCCACGGCCGCCCTCAACGCGCTGGGCGAGGTTGTCGCCCACGGAACAGCGCAGGCAACTGTCATCAAAGCCAATTGGCAGCGTGCCGCGAAGGGGGGGCTGGGCAGCTCTCGCCCATTTATTCTCGACCACGTGCTGCCGAGTGCAGTCGCGACGACACACGGCGACAGCGAGTTGCTGCGGCAACTGCACGACGTTCCCGAGGGGCAGCGCAGCAGTTTCCTCACCGAATATCTACGATACGAAGTGCAAAATTTCCTGAGGCTCGCGCAACCGCCGGCCGCAACCAGCCGGTTCCTGGAGTTGGGCACGGATTCACTGATGGCGGTCGAATTCAGCAACCGGTTGCTGCCTCAGTTCGGAGGCGCGTTCACGATCACCGCCACCGCGGTATTCGACTATCCGACGATCGGGGCGCTCGCCGAGTACCTGGCCGGTCAGATGCCGGAGTCGGTCGATGCCGAATCCCTCGGTGTGTCCGAGCCCGCATAATGATCGAAGGAGACAGGTGGGACGCCGGAACTTCGGAGTAGTGGAAGTTCGTACTCGAACAGTTTGGGGTGGATGGGCTGCGTCATAGCTAGCCTGCGTGCCGGTTGATTGAATCTGACCGCGCTGGCCGACGCTCCGATTGTCGGTGGCTGTTCGTTCGCGGCACCCATATGCGTCACACACGCGCTGCGGCTGGGTTGCCGAGTGCCGCCGGCTGCCCGGGCGCCCGCGCGGAGATCGAGCGGTTCCTCGACTACGCCGACGATCAGGTCGATCGTGCCGTTCGGGTCCGACGCAAAGGAGCCGTCGCCGCCTAGGACGGAACTTCGGGTGTTATCGGAGGCTCAACGTCGCTTTACTGCACGGCCAATGGGGCCGGCCGCCGCGGCATCGGAACGTGTTGTCGGAGCGGCGGAGGCCGTCCGCCGGCCACGTCCGGTCGCGTCGAGAATGCCCGTCGAGGTTCGGCTGCGCCGACCACCCCGCCCTGTGGGCGACCGAGCTGGGCCGGTGAACCGAGTCCGTGCAGATCAACGTCCGGTTGGTGGCCTACCGCGGCAAGTTTGAGTTGCCGAAAGAGGGGGATTGGCTTGAATAACGATAATAGGGGGCCCTACCTGGGAGGACCCGATGTCGCCTCTGATACGCAATTGAGACCTCAGTATCCTGTACTCCAATAAGCCCGCCCGCATCTGCTCGTAGATCGCGGACCCGGGTAGCGAAAGAAAGTTAGCAACCCGGGCACTTCCGTCGCCATAAACCTCAGCCCAGTTAGTACCCGCTTGATCGCGCGAGGCCAATACGTTGGCAGTGATATCCCGGTCGTTTTCGGTGACAAAGCCGAGCGCCTTCAAACGCATCCTTACATAGTCCCAGTCCTCAGGACTCAGAAAATCCGTATATAAAAACCATGCTCCAGAGCGGCAAATCCTGTGAACTTCGCCCAGGAATTTCGGCAGATTGCCATATGAATGTGACGATTCCACATTAAGGACGGCGTCGCAAGACCCATCGGCTATGGGAATATTCAATGCATCGCCGACCTTGAATTCTATCGAATCGCCGAGGTGCGTTCTAGCGCAGAAGGCGATCGCTTCTGCGGACATATCAATGCCGGTCACTTGTGCATTGAATTTCTCCGCGACAAGTGCGCTGTTGCCTCCGCGGCCGCATCCTATTTCGACAACTGTGCGGTCATTCAGGTCAACCGATCCGATAACCTCGAACACTAGCCGGACGGAGTTAGCGTTGAAGGTGCCATCGCGAATGGTGAACGCGGATTCATCGTGAGAATCCATTGGAAGATATCCATAATTAAGGAAAAACGACGAATCGGCGACCCCGACGTCCTCTAAACGGCGGCTAAGTAAATCGTAAAAGCTGTGCCACCCACCGGCGGTCGTAGACAGTAGGTCGTCAGCCAGGTGCGCCGACATTGCAACTTGTGAATTGTCCTTCGATTCAGCGTGCGTCGAAGGTTCGCTATGGTGGTCCATTTATGTCGCCTCAACCAAATCTGCTTTGCCCCATGATTGGTAACATGGCGCCTCTTCTTATGGATATTTTGATCCGGGATCTACCCGGTCTGGGGTGCCGCCTAATCAAGTTGCGCTACGCGAGCGGCTCGCGTCAGGTAGCGCCTCAACCTCCGCGCCCTGGGCGCCATAAATATAAATGCTCCAGATACCTCCAATTTCCTAGGTGCCGGATTCGTCGTCGAGCAGCTTAAATGGCTCATCAGCTACAGCCGTGTCTAAATCGTCCACCCGCCCTTTGGATTGCTTCTTCACGGTCAAGCTTACGCGTCAGCAGCCTGAGCCGATTACGCAACTTCGCAAGCGCAACCTCACTAAATTGTGCTGTCACCACAATAGCCTCGATGTTTGCAATCTCAAAGAACGCTGCTTTGTTGCCCTCTGAAGCCCCGATAAGATCGTCGCTCGCTGTTCTCGCGCCTGCACCAAATGAATGTCGGGGCCTCAACGCAAACGACACTACGACCATGGCCCACCAAGGCTCCGGCGTTGATTATCGCCCACGGGTCTCGGCAGGCAACCGTCATCCAGCCAATTGGCAGGGTGCGCGAAGGGGCTGGGCGGCTCCTGCCCATCGATTCTCGACCACATGCTGTCAAGTGTTGTCGCGGCGACACCCGGCGACAGTGAGGGGCTGGGGCAACGGCACGAGGTACCCGAGTCGCCGCGGGGCGAATACCTATGTGCGTCGAGATCCGCGATGTCGCGGGTGGCTGGCACCTTGCCTGTGTGCTTGACGGCGTAAGGCATCAGCAGCCGGTAGGTGGGCCTTGCCGGCCGAACGGACCTGTTTGCGTGAAGTGATTGTGTCCGTGTTTGATGCAGGTTGAGATCCCCGGGTGGGCTGATGGGATCGCCGCCACGCTGGCGAAAACCTGGCCACGGATGCAGGACGTGACCGATCGTTGCGTGCCGGCGTTTGCCGGAAGGCTTAGCCCGCAGTCAAACCGGTGACGGGGGTCACACTCAAACCCGTGACAGCGGTCACACCCACGAAGTATGGTTTAGAACTTGTTCGACTCATGTCCACTAGACACTTGTTTGTTCGACTCGTGTCCACTAGACGGCTCGGAGGACCGGTGACCATCAATCCTTTCGACGACGACGACGGCAGTTTTTTCGTCTTGGTCAATGACGAGGAGCAGCACAGCCTGTGGCCGGCGTTCGCCGATATTCCCGCCGGCTGGCGGGTGGTGCACGGCGAAGCGGACCGCGCAGCGTGCCTGGACTACATCGAACAGAACTGGACCGATATACGGCCTAAGAGTCTGCGCGAGAGGTTGGCAGCGGGACAGGGCTTTTGATAGGTGGACCGGATGGAACTTGATGACCGGGCACTTCCGCTCACGCGGGGACAGCTAGACATTTGGCTTGCGCAGGAAACGGGTCATTCCGGTACGGAGTGGCAGCTGGGCGTGCTGGTGCGATTCGACGGCGCCGTAGAACGTGATTTGCTTGAGCAAGCGATCCGTCACGTGGTGCGAGAGGCCGAACCAGCCAGGGCCGCGATCTTCGAGGTGGATGGCCAGGTTTTCCAGAGGGCGATCGATTACCCGGATGTCGCGGTGGACTTCTATGATCTGAGCGACGCGCGCCATCCGGTGCAGGAAGCCCGCGCGATAGCATTATCGATCCAACACACGCCAATGCCATTCACTGGCCCGCTGTTCAAATTCGCATTGTTTCAAACATGGGCCGATGAATTTTACTTGTTCGCGTGCTTCCACCACATAATCATCGACGGAACCGGAATTACGCTTCTTGCCCATCGGATTGCGACTGTTTACGCTGCAATCGTTTCCGACGCACCCATTCCTCCTGCCTTTTTAGGCTCGTTGCAGGACTTGGTTCGCTGCGAGTTGGAATACGAAGCGTCCACCGATTATCCGGAAGATCAGGCCTATTGGACCAGGAACCGTCCACCAGAGACCGGACCACAATATCGGTCAACACAACCCGTGGGCGAGGACGATCCGTACACGCCGTCTGCGCCGGTTCGATTGGATCCCGAAGTCCTTCGACAAGTTCAAGAGTTGTCCCGCGTGTGGAACATGCCTGGATCGTCGGTCATCACCGCGGCGTGTGCGCTCTTGGTGCGTGGGTGGTGCGCTGAGGGCTCGGAGGTGGTGCTCGACTTCCCGGTTAGCAGGCGAGTGCGTCCGGAGTCAAAGACGCTTCCCGGGATGGTCTCCGGGGTGGTGCCGCTGGTGTTGAGACCTTCGCCGGAATCTACCGTTGCCGGTTTTTGTGAGCATGTTGATACGCGAATACGGGAAGCGCTGCGGCATCAGCGGTTTCCGGTGCACGCCCTTGAACGCAAAACCTATTCCCGCGGCCCAGAGCAGCTAGCCGATAGGGTGAGCGTTAATTTCATACCGTCTAAACTGACTATGGACTTCGCCGGCGTAGAGGCATCGGCGTCATTCACCAATCCTGCCCAGGTGGGCGACTTCGGGTTGATCTTCGCTGGGGCCGGTGACCAGGTTGTTCTCAGCACGGCGGGCGCCGGGGGTCCATTTTCGAATTTCGACGTCTCTGACCTAGCAAGACGGTTGGAGCGGATGTTGGCGGCGATGGTGGCCGATCCGGCGCGGCGGTTGTCGTCGATGGATGTGCTTGATGCTGATGAATACGTCCGGTTGGAGGGCTGGGGTAATCGGGCGGTGTTGACCGGCCCGGTGGGTGTGCCGTTGTCGATTCCGGCGGTGTTTGGCGCGCAGGTGGCGCGCACACCCGATGCGGTGGCGGTGACCTTCGAGGGCGTGTCGGTGACGTACCGGGAGCTGGATGAGGCATCCAACCGGTTGGCGCACTTGTTGGCCGCTCGGCGCGTGGGGCCGGGGCAACGCGTGGCGTTGTTGTTGTCCCGGTCGGCTGAGGCGATCGTGGCGATGTTGGCGGTGGTGAAAACCGGGGCGGCGTATGTGCCGATCGATCCGGCGGTGCCTGCGGCTCGGATTGGGTTCGTGCTTGGCGATAGCGCGCCGATCGCGGCGATCACTACCGTCGGCTTGGCCGATCGCCTGGACCGGTGTGATCTGCTGGTCATCGATGTCAATGATCCTGTTGTTGGCAGTCAACCCAGCACCGCGCTGCCGGGGCCGGCGCCCGATGATGTCGCGTACATCATTTACACGTCGGGCACTACTGGGACCCCGAAGGGTGTGGCGATCCCGCACCGCAATGTGACCCGGTTGCTGGAGACTCTGGACGCTGATCTGGAGCTGGCGGGGCAGGTGTGGACGCAGTGTCATTCGTTGGCGTTCGATTTCTCGGTGTGGGAGATCTGGGGGGCGCTGCTCTACGGTGGGCGGCTGGTAGTAGTGCCCGATTCGGTGGTGCGCTCGCCGGAGGATCTGCACGCCGTGTTGGTTGCTGAACAGGTCAGTGTGTTAAGCCAGACGCCGTCGGCGTTTTATGCGCTGCAGACTGCTGATGCGGCACAACCTGAGCAAGAACGTCAGCTCAAGCTCGAGGCGGTGGTGTTTGGCGGCGAGGCGCTGGAACCTCAGCGTCTGCGGGCGTGGCTGGACAAGCAGCCGGGCTTGCCACGCCTGATCAATATGTATGGCATTACCGAGACGACGGTGCATGCGTCGTTCAGGGAGATCGTCGCTGGCGATGTGGACAGCACTGTCAGCCCTATCGGGGTGCCGTTGGGCCATCTCGGGTTTTTTGTGCTCGACGGGTGGTTGCGGCCGGTGCCGGTCGGTGTGGTGGGGGAGTTGTATGTGGCCGGCGCCGGAGTGGCGGACGGCTATGTGAACCGGGCGGGATTGAGCGCGTCGCGGTTTGTGGCCTGCCCATTCGGCGGCGCGGGAGTGCCGGGGTTGCGGATGTATCGCACCGGGGATCTGGTGTGTTGGGGTGCTGACGGGCAGCTGCGGTATGTGGGGCGTGCTGATGAGCAGGTCAAGATCCGCGGGTATCGCATCGAGCTCGGCGAAATCCAGGCAGCACTAAGTGGGCTGGAAGGTGTACAGCAGGCGGTGGTGATCGCCCGCGAGGACCGCCCCGGTGATAAGCGCCTGGTGGGTTATGTGACCGGCACCGCGGATCCGGTCGCCGCGCGTGCCGCGCTGGCGGAGCGGCTGCCGTCTTATATGGTGCCGTCCGCGGTGGTGGCGATGGATGTGCTGCCGCTGACACCCAACGGCAAACTCGACACCCGCGCCCTGCCGGCACCGGAGTACCAGGATGGCGACCAGTACCGTGCCCCGGCTGATGCGGTCGAGGAGATATTGGCCGGCATCTACGCCCAGGTGTTGGGGCTGGAGCGGGTCGGGGTGGAGGAGTCGTTCTTCGAGTTGGGTGGGGACAGCATTTTGTCGATGCAGGTGGTGGCGCGGGCTCGTGCCGCCGGCGTGGTGTGTCGTCCGCGCGATATTTTCGTGGAGCAGACCGTGGCCCGGCTAGCCCGGGTGGCCGGGGTGGCCGACGCTGGCGCCCCAGACGATGAGGGGGTTGGGCCGCTGGCGGCCACGCCGATCATCTCCTGGTTGCACAGCGTCGAGGGCCCGATCGACCAGTTCAATCAGACGGTGGTGGTGCAAGCTCCGGTGGGCGCCAGCGAGGCCGATGTGGTGGTGGTGTTGCAGGCCTTGCTGGATCGGCATGCCATGTTGCGGTTGCGTGTGGACGACGACGGTGCGGGGGGGTGGTCGTTGACGGTGCCCGAGGTGGGGTCGGTGGACGCCCGCGGCTGCCTGCAGACGGTGGAGGTGTTGTCTGAGGAGGCCTTGGTGGGGGCGCGGTCACGGTTGAACCCGGCGGCCGGGGTGATGCTGAGCGCGTTGTGGGTCGCCTCCACGGGTCGGTTGGTGGCGATCGTTCACCATTTGGCTGTCGACGGAGTGTCGTGGCGGATTTTGCAGGAGGATCTCAATATCGCCTGGGCTCAGCATCGGGGTGGGCAGCAGGTGGCGTTGCCGGCGCCCGGGACGTCGTTTGCGCGGTGGGCGTCACTGTTGGCTGAACATGCGCATCGCCCGGACGTCGTGGAGCAGGCGCAGGTGTGGCGGCAGATCGCGGCGGTTCCTGCGGGGTTGCCCGCGGTGCGCCCCGAGGTGGATACATACGTGAGCGCTGGGAACTTGTCGGTGCAGCTGGATGCTGAGACGAGCCGCATGCTGCTCGGAGAGGTGCCGGCGGAGTTTCACGCTGGGGTGCACGACATTTTGTTGATCGCGTTCGCCCTGGCTTGGGTGGAGTTTCTGGGTACTGGTGGCGCGCCGATTGTAATCGATGTGGAGGGTCACGGGCGGCAGGAGGAGCTGGGCGCCGATGTTGACCTGTCGCGCACGGTGGGGTGGTTTACGAGCAAGTATCCGGTGGCTTTGAAACTTGGTGGGCCGGCAGCGGGGCTGTCCTGGGCTCAGGTGGTCGCCGGTGACGCGGCGCTTGGGGTGCTGATCAAGGACGCCAAAGAGCAGCTTCGGGCTCTGCCGGATGGTTTGACCTACGGTGTGCTGCGTTATCTGAACAGCGATGTCGATTTGGCCGGGTCCGATCCGCCGATCGGGTTCAATTATCTGGGGCGGCTGGGTGCCGGGGCGTCCGAGGTTTCGGGTGACGTGTGGCGGATCTGCGAGGACGGGTTGTCGCTCATCGACGCCAGCGCGAGGTTACCCATGCCGTTGGCGCACACCGTGGAGCTCAACGCCGGCACGGTGGACACCGACACCGGCCCGCAATTGCACGCCGCCTGGAAGTGGGCCTCCTCGGCTCTCGAGCACGCGCAGGTCAGCCGGCTGAGCGGATTGTGGTTTGACGCCTTGGCCGGGATCTGCGCGCATGTGCGAGGCGGTGGGGGCGGGTTGACGCCCTCCGATATCGGTGCCGGGCTTACCCAGCAGCAGATCGACGAGCTTCAGCGGCAATATGCGGATAGCTGACGTTTTGCCGCTGACCCCCTTGCAGCGGGGGCTTTTGTTTCATGCCAGCACCGCGCAGGCTAGCGACGATGTGTATGCGGTGCAGCTGGACATCAGGTTAAGCGGTCGGCTCGATCAGCACCGCCTGCGGGACGCCGTGCACACGGTGGTGACTCGACATCCACACTTGGTGGCGCGATTCTCCGAAAAGTTTGACGAGCCGGTGCAGATCATCCCTGCTGATCCGGTGGCGCCCTGGCGGTATGTGGAGCTAAACGCCGATGATGTGGACGTCGACGGGCAGATTGCGCGGGTGAGTGCGGCCGAACGCGCCGCGGTCTGCGATCTGGCTGATCAACCGGCCTTTCGGGCGGCGTTGATTCGCACCGCCGCAGATCAGCACCGGCTTGTGCTGACTAATCACCACATTGTGCTGGATGGGTGGTCACTGCCGATCCTGCTCGGGGAAATATTTGCCAGCTATTACGGGCAGCGGCTGCCCGCGGCTGCGCCGTATCGCAGGTTTGTGACTTGGCTGACCAGTCGCGACCTTGATGTTGCCCGCGCGGCCTGGCGTGAGGTGTTGGCCGGTTTTGACACCCCCACATTGGTTGGTCCGCCGGATCGGTTAGAGCTGGGGCGCCGAGGCGTTGCATCGTTTCAGGTGCCGGAGCAGACCACGGGGGCCCTTGGCGAGCTGGCGCGCTCATCTCACACCACCGTTAGCACGGTGCTGCAGGGCGCCTGGGCGCAGCTGCTGACGCGGCTGACCGGTCGGCATGATGTCGCCTTCGGCACGACCGTCTCGGGCAGGCCTGCCGAGGTGCTCGGCGCGGACTCGATGGTGGGCCTATTCATCAACACGGTGCCGGTGCGGGCGAACATCACGGCGGCAACCACCACGACCGACCTGCTGGATCAACTGCAAAGCGCGTATACCAGCACACTCGAGCACCAGCACCTGTCGCTCAGCGAGATCCACCGCATCACCGGCCAGGAAAACCTGTTCGACACCTTGTTCGTGTACGAAAACTATCCGCTCGACGCCGCCGCGTTGTCGGGTGTCAACGGATTGTCCGTCACCGAGTTCACCCACCGCGAATACAACCACTACCCGCTTGCGATCCAAGCCGTGCCGGGCGACGAACTGGGCCTTCGCGTCGAATTCGACACCGAAGTTTTCGCCATAGGCGACATCGAAACACTGGTCAAGCGATTCGAGCGGGTGTTGGTGGCGATGACCGCTGATCCGAGCCAGCGACTGTCGTCGATGGATGTCTTGGATGAGGCTGAGCATGCCCGGTTGGACGGGTGGGGTAATCGGGCGGGGTTGACCGAATCGGTGGGTGTGGGGGTGTCGATTCCGGCGGTATTCGGCGCGCAGGCGGCGCGCACGCCGGAGGCGGTGGCCGTGAGGTTCGAGGGCGTGTCGTTGACGTACCGGGAGCTCGATGAGGCGTCGAACCGGCTGGCGCAGTTGTTGGCCGCTCGGGGTGTGCGTTCCGGGCAGCGGGTGGCGTTGTTGTTGTCGCGGTCGGCTGAGGCGATCGTGGCGATGTTGGCGGTGGTCAAGACTGGGGCGGCGTATGTGCCGATAGATCCGGGCGTGCCGGCGGCCCGGATTGGGTTTGTGCTGGGTGATGCTGCGCCGGTGGCTGCGGTGACGACGGCTGGTTTGGTTGATCGGCTAGACGGGTGTGATCTGTTGGTCGTTGATGTCAACGATCCCGCTGTGGGCCGCCAACCCAGTACGGCGCTGCCGGTGCCGGCCGCTGATGATATTGCGTACATCATTTACACCTCGGGTACGACGGGAACCCCGAAGGGGGTGGCGATTCCGCATCGGAATGTGACTCGGTTGCTGGAGACTCTGGATGCCGATCTGGAGTTGGCGGGGCAGGTGTGGTCGCAGTGTCATTCGTTGGCTTTCGATTTTTCGGTGTGGGAGATCTGGGGGGCGCTGCTTTACGGCGGGCGGCTGGTAGTAGTGCCTGATGCGTTGGTGCGTTCACCGGAAGATTTGTATGCGGTGGTGGTGGCTGAACAGGTCAGTGTGTTGAGCCAGACCCCGTCGGCGTTTTATGCGCTGCAAGCCGCCGACGCCGCACGAGCCGAGTCGGAACGTCAGCTGAAGCTTGAGGCTGTGGTGTTCGGTGGCGAGGCGCTGGAACCGCAGCGTCTTAAGCCGTGGCTGGACAACCATCCGGGGTCACCGCGGTTGATCAACATGTATGGCATCACCGAGACGACGGTGCATGCGTCGTTCCGGGAGATCGTCGGCGGCGATGTCGACAGCGCGATGAGCCCTATCGGGGTGCCGTTGGCCCATCTTGGATTTTTTGTGCTCGATGGCTGGTCACGACCGGTGCCGGCGGGTGCGGTGGGGGAGTTGTATGTGGCTGGCGCCGGGCTGGCGGCCGGTTATGTGGGCCGGGCTGGGTTGACGGCGACGCGGTTTGTGGCTTGCCCGTTCGGGGCGCCGGGGGCTCGTATGTATCGCACCGGGGATCTGGTGTGTTGGGGCGCTGACGGGCAGTTGCGGTATGTGGGACGTGCTGATGAGCAGGTCAAGATCCGCGGGTATCGAATCGAGCTGGGTGAGGTGCGCGCGGCGTTGGCCGGGCTGGACGGAGTGGAGCAGGCGGTGGTGATCGCCCGCGAGGACCGCCCCGGTGATAAGCGCCTGGTGGGGTATGTGACCGGGACAGCAAATCCGGCTACGGTACGCACCGCGCTGGCCGAGCGACTGCCGGCGTACATGGTGCCGGCCGCGGTGGTGGTGCTGGATGCGCTGCCGCTGACGGTCAACGGCAAACTCGACAGACGGGCCCTGCCGACGCCAGAGTTTCAGGATGGCGATCACTATCGCCGCCCGGCCAGCGCGATTGAGGAGATCCTTGCCGGCATCTACGCCCAGGTCCTGGGTGTGGAACCGCCCCGGCTTATAGGTGTGGATGAGTCGTTTTTCGAGCTGGGTGGGGATTCGCTGTCGGCGATGCGCCTGGTCGCCGCGGTCAACGCCGGCCTGGATGGCGGCATTTCGGTGCGCACGCTGTTCGAGGCGCCCACGGTTGCCCAATTGGCGCTCCGTATCGGTGGCAATGAGGGTCGAGCTGGAGCCGTTGGTGGCCGCTGAGCGACCGGCGGTGGTCCCGTTGTCGTTTGCCCAGAACAGGTTGTGGTTCCTTCATCGGTTGGAGGGGCCCTCGCCGACCTACAACATGCCGGTGGCGTTACGGCTTCGCGGGCCGCTGGATGCCGAGGCGCTGGGTGCGGCGCTGGGCGATGTGGTGCGCCGTCACGAGAGTCTGCGCACGCTGTTTGCGTCTCCCGCAGGGATACCGCAGCAGCTGGTGGTGCCCGCCGAGCGGGCCGACTTTGGTTGGGACGTCGTCGATGCCACCGGCTGGTCGGAAACCCAGTTGGGTGAGGCCATCGCTACCGTGGCGCGTCACCCATTTGAGCTGGCAGCCGAGATTCCTATGCAGGCAAGGCTTTTCCGCGTCGGCGACGACGAACACGTGCTTGTGGCCGTCGTGCACCATATCGCCGCCGACGGCTTGTCGATCGCCCCGCTCGTGCATGATTTGGGCGTGGCCTATCCCAGCCGGTGTGCGGGACAAGCTCCCGGCTGGGCCGATCTGTCGGTTCAGTATGTCGATTACACGCTGTGGCAGCGTGCGCAGTTTGGTGATCTGGACGACGGGGAAAGCCTGATCGCTGAACAGTTGGAGTACTGGCAGGATGCGCTGGCGGGGATGCCCGAGCGGTTGGAATTGCCGACCGATAGGCCGTACCCGCCGGTCGCTGATCAGCGCGGCACCAGCGTCGGATTGGGCTGGCCTGTCGAGTTGCAGCAACGGATCGCTCAGGTCGCTCGTGAACACAATGCGACCAGTTTCATGGTGGTCCAGGCCGCCTTGGCGGTGCTGCTGGCCAGGCTCAGCGCGAGTTCCGACGTGGCGGTGGGATTCCCGATAGGAGGCCGCCGTGACCCGGCCCTCGACGACTTGGTGGGTTTTTTCGTCAACACGTTGGTGCTGCGGGTCGATGTGGCCGGTGATCCCACCGTTGCCGAGTTGCTCGCCCAGGTGCGAGGCCGCAGCCTGGCCGCCTACGAACACCAAGATGTGCCCTTCGAAGTGGTTGTCGACCGGCTCAAGCCGACTCGATCGCTAACCCATCACCCGCTGGTCCAGGTGATGTTGTCCTGGCGAAACCTGCACATGAACACCGGCGACGCCGCCGCGGCCGCGTTGGCCTTGGGTGACCTGCAGGTCACCCAGATGCCGCTCGACACCGGCACCGCCCGGGTGGACGTGTCGTTTTCTTTGTCCGAATTGTGGGGTGAGGCCGGTGAGCCCGCCGGGATCCACGGAGTGGTGGAATTTCGCACCGACGTGTTCGACGCCGACAGCATCCAAACCCTGACCGAGCGGTTGCAGCGGATATTGGTGGCCATGACCACCGACCCGGCGCGGCGGTTGTCGTCGATCGATGTGCTCGATGTCGCTGAGCGCGCCCGGCTCGATGAGGTGGGCAACCGCGCGGTGTTGACCCGGCCCGCACCGGTCGCGGTGTCCGTTCCGGCGTTGTTTGCCGCGCAGGTGGCGCGCGCCCCGGAGGCGGTGGCGGTGACCTTCGCCGGTCTGTCGATGACCTATCGGGAACTCGATGAGGCCGCTAACCGGTTTGCGCACTTGCTGGCTGGCCACGGTGTCGGCCCGGGTGCGCGTGTGGCGTTGCTGTTGGATCGCTCAGCCGAGGCTGTCGTGGCCATGCTGGCGGCACTGAAAACCGGGGCGGCGTACCTGGCGATCGACCCGGCGCTGCCGGCGGCCCGGATGCAGTTCATGCTCGATGACGCCGCGCCGACCGCCATCATCACCACGGCGGGCTTGCAGTCACGGCTGGACGGGTGCGATCTGGCGGTCATCGATATCGGGGAAATTGGGCGCCCCGCTGTCGAGACCCAACCCAGTAGCGCGTTACCGGCGCCGGCCCCCGACGACATCGCTTACCTGATCTACACCTCGGGCACCACCGGTACTCCCAAAGGGGTGGCGGTCAGCCACCGCAACCTGGCTCACTTGGCGCAGTCGTCGCCCAAGCACCTGCCGGCGGAGCAAGTGTGGACGCAGTGTCACTCGTATGCATTCGACTTCTCGGTGTGGGAGATCTGGGCTGCGCTGCTAGGTGGGGGACGCCTGCTGGTGGTGCCCGAGTCGGTTGTCGGCTCACCAGACGATTTCCACGACCTGCTGATCCGTGAACGGGTCAATGTGCTCACCCAAACCCCGTCGGCGGTGACCACACTGAGCCCGCAAGGGTTGGAGTCGGTGGCCTTGTTGCTGGGCGGTGAAGCGTGCTCGGCCGAGGTGGTGGATCAGTGGGCACCCGGGCGGGTGGTGATCAACGCCTACGGTCCCACCGAGGCCACGGTGTACGCGTCGATGAGCGCGCCGTTAGAGAAGGCGGGGCCGGTCGCGACCGGGGCGGCGCCGATCGGCTCGCCGGTATCCACCGCGGCGCTGTTCGTGCTCGACGAGTGGTTACGGCCGGTGCCTACGGGGGTGGTCGGTGAGTTGTATGTGGCGGGCCGTGGCGTGGCCGTCGGATACGTCGGCCGGACCGGTTTGACCGCGTCACGGTTTGTGGCGTGTCCGTTCGGCGATGCGGATAGCACCGCGACACCCGGAATACGGATGTACCGCACCGGGGACTTGGTGCGGTGGCGCCCTGATGGGCAGCTGCAATATCTCGGGCGCGCCGATGAGCAAGTCAAGATCCGCGGTTATCGCATTGAGCTTGGTGAGGTGCAGGCGGCGTTGGCCGGGCTGGACGGAGTCGAGCAGGCGGTGGTGATCGCCCGCGAGGACCGTCCCGGCGACAAGCGCCTGGTGGGGTATGTGACCGGGACGGCCGATGTTGCCGAGATACGTGCCGCGTTGGGGGAGCGACTGCCGGCGTACATGGTGCCGGCGGCGATGGTCGTCATCGATGCGTTGCCGTTGACGGTGAACGGCAAGCTCGACACTCGTGCCCTGCCGGCACCGGAGTATCAGGACACCGGTCATTACCGTGCGCCGGCCACGCTTACCGAGGAGATCCTGGCCGGCATCTACGCCGAGGTGCTGGGTGTGGAGCGCGTGGGCGCGGATGACTCGTTTTTCGACCTGGGTGGGGATTCGTTGTCTGCGATGCGCCTGATCGCCGCGGTCAACACCGCCATGGATGCTGGTCTTTCGGTGCGCGTCGTGTTCGAGGCGCCTACGGTTGCCCAGTTGGCACTCCAGATCGGTGGAGAAGAGGGCCGACTGCTGCCGTTAGTGGCCGCCGAGCGACCCGAGGTCGTTCCGTTGTCGTTCGCCCAGAGCCGGTTGTGGTTCATCGACCAGTTCCAGGGCCCCTCAGCGACCTACAACCTGGCGGTGGCATTGCAACTGTCCGGACAGCTCGATGTCGACGCGTTGGGCGCGGCGCTGGCCGACGTGGTGGAGCGCCAGGAGAGCCTGCGCACGCTGTTCCCGGCTGTTGAGGGGGTACCACGGCAGCTGGTGGTTCCCGCCGAGCGGGCCGACTTCGGTTGGGCCTTCGTTGATGCCCACGGCTGGTCGGACGGCCGGCTGGGTGATGCCATCGACACCGAGGTCAGTCAGCCATTCGATTTGTCAGCCGAGATCCCGATGCGGGCACGGCTGTTCCGCACCGCCGACGACGAACACGTGCTGGTGGCCGTGGTGCACCACATCGCTTCGGACGGCTGGTCGGTGACCCCGTTGGTGGCTGATCTGGGGGTGGCCTACGCCAGCCGGTGCGCGGGGCGGGCTCCCTGCTGGGCCGATCTGGCGGTGCAGTACGCGGACTACACGCTGTGGCAGCGCGCGCAGCTGGGGGACCTGGCCGATAGCGCCAGCAGCATCGCTGCGCAGCTCGGCTACTGGGAGGATGCCCTGGCGGGCATGCCCGAGCACCTGGCGCTGCCCATCGATCGGCCCTACCCGCCGGTCGCTGATCAACGCGGCGCCACCGTGGCCGTGGAGTGGTCGGCCGAGCTGCAGCAGCGGGTTGCCCAGGTGGCCCGCGAGCACAACGCGACCAACTTCATGCTGATGCAGACCGCCATGGCGGTGCTGCTGGCCAAGCTCAGCGCCAGCAGCGATGTGGCAGTGGGATTCCCGATTGCCGGCCGCCGTGATGCCGCGCTGGACGAGCTGGTCGGTTTTTTCGTCAACACCTTGGTGCTGCGGGTAGACCTGGCCGGCGATCCCACCTTTGCCGAGCTGCTGGCCCAGGTGCGCCGGCGCAGCCTTGCCGCCTACGAGCACCAGGATGTGCCTTTCGAGGTGCTGGTGGAAAGGCTCAAACCGACCCGAAGCCTGACTCATCACCCGCTGGTGCAGGTGTTGCTGGCCTGGCAGAACTTCGCCTGGCAGGACAGTGACGCCGCCGGATTGACCCTGGGTGATCTGCACGTCACGCCGCTGCCGGTGGATACCCACAGCGCCCGCACGGACCTGACGTTTACCCTGGCCGAACGTTGGGGCGAGTCGGGTGAGCCCGCTGGCATCGCCGGGGCAGTCGAATTCCGCACCGACGTATTCGACGCGGACACCATCCAAACCCTGATCGAGCGGTTCGAACGGGTGATATTGGCGATGACCGCCGACCCGACCCAGCCCCTCTCGTCGATGGATGTGCTCGATGAGGCCGAGCACGCCCGCCTGGATCGCTGGGGTAACCGATCGGTGCTGACCCAGCCGGCGCATACGCCAGTGTCGATACCGGTCGCGTTCGCCGCACAGGTGGCACGGGTCCCGGAGGCGGTGGCGATCAGCTGCGGGCAGCGTTCGTGGAGCTACCGCGAACTTGATGAGGCTGCTGATCGGCTAGCACACGTGCTGGCCGGCCATGGTGTGGGCCCGGGGCAGCGGGTGGCGCTGCTGCTTTCCCGGTCGGCCGAGGCGGTCGTGGCGATTTTGGCGGTGCTGAAGACCGGTGCGGCGTATGTGCCGGTCGACCCGCTGGTGCCGGCGACACGGACTCAGTTCGTGATTGCCGATGCCGCGCCGGTCGCCGCGATCACCACCGCCGAGTGGCGTTCGCGGCTGGACGGGGACGATCTGCTGGTCATCGATCTCGACGACATTGGCGACCCCGCTGTCGACACCCGGCCCAGCGCCGCATTATCGGCGCCTGCCCCGGACGATGTCGCTTACATCATCTACACCTCGGGCACGACTGGAACGCCCAAGGGGGTGCCGGTCGCCCACTGTAATGTGACCCAGCTGCTGGAGTCACTGGACGCCGACCTGGAGTTCTCGGGACAAGTGTGGACGCAATGCCATTCCTTGGCCTTCGACTACTCCGTGTGGGAGATCTGGGGTGCGCTGCTCTACGGTGGCCGGGTGGTGGTGGTGCCCGACTTTGTGGCGCGTTCGCCGGAAGACTTCTACGCGTTGCTGGTCGCCGAACAGGTCAACGTGTTGAGCCAGACCCCCTCGGCCTTTTATGCGCTGCAGACCGCCGAGGCTTTACAGGCCAAGCTCGGACGCCAGCTGAAGCTTGAGACCGTGGTGTTTGGCGGTGAAGCGCTGGAACCGCAGCGTCTTCGGCCGTGGCTAGACAGTCACCCGGAATCACCGCGCCTGATCAATATGTATGGCATCACTGAGACGACGGTGCATGCCTCGTTCAGGGAGATCCTCCACGGCGATGTCGAGAGCACTTCCAGCCCCATCGGAGTGCCGTTGGCCCATCTTGGCTTCTTTGTGCTGGATGGGTGCCTGCGGCCGGTGCCGGTGGGTGTGGTGGGGGAGTTGTACGTGGCCGGTGCCGGAGTGGCGTATGGATATGTGGGCCGTTCGGGTTTGACCGGGACGCGGTTTGTGGCCTGTCCGTTCGGCAGTGCCGGGGCGCCCGGAGCACGTATGTATCGCACTGGGGATTTGGTGTGTTGGGGTGCTGACGGGCAGTTGCGGTATGTAGGGCGTGCTGATGAGCAGGTCAAGATCCGCGGGTATCGCATTGAGCTTGGTGATGTTCGTGCGGCGTTGGCTGGGGTGGATGGGGTTGAGCAGGCGGTGGTGATCGCCCGCGAAGATCGTCCTGGTGATAGGCGTCTGGTCGGTTACATCACCGGCGGTGCCGACCCGGTGAAGGCGCGGACCGCGTTGGCCGAGCGGTTGCCGTCTTACATGGTGCCGGCCGCGGTGGTGGTGATCGACGCGTTGCCGTTGACACCGAACGGCAAACTCGACACTCGCGCCTTGCCGGCACCCGAATATCACGAGGCCGATCTCTACCGCGCCCCGGGCGACGCGGTTGAGGAGATCCTGGCCGGTATATATGCCCAGGTGTTGGGACTGGATCGGGTCGGGGTCGACGAGTCGTTTTTCGAGTTGGGTGGGGACAGTATTTTGTCGATGCAGGTGGTGGCACGGGCGCGTGCCGCCGGCCTGACGTGTCGCCCGCGCGATATTTTCGTCGAGCAGACCGTGGCCAGGTTGGCCCGGGCGGCCGGCCTGTTCGGCGGTGAGGCGGGCGTGATCGATGAGGGTACTGGGCCGGTGGTGGCCACCCCAATCATGCGCTGGTTGCAAAGCGTGGAAAGCCCCGCCGCCTGGGTGGCGCAGTTCAATCAGACGGTGCTGATCCAGGCTCCCGCTGGGGTGACTGAGGCTGATGTGGTGGTGGTGTTGCAGGCCTTGCTGGATCGGCATGCCATGTTGCGGCTGACGGTCGATGAGGACGGCGTCGGGGGGTGGTCGTTGACGGTGCCCGAGGCGGGGTCGGTCGATGCCCGCGGCTGCTTGCAAGCCGTGGATGCGTTGTCTGAGGAGGCGGTGTTGGGCGCGCGGTCGCGGTTGAACCCGGCCCTGGGGACGATGCTGAGCGCGCTGTGGGTGGCTGAGGCCGGGCAGTTGCTGGTGATCATTCATCATTTGGCTGTTGATGGGGTGTCCTGGCGGATTTTGCTGGAGGACTTCAATATCGCCTGGGCTCAGCATCGGGGCGGGCAGCAGGTGGTGTTGCCTGCGCCGGGGACGTCGTTTGCCCAGTGGGCGAGGCTGCTGGTTGAGCATGCGCACCACCCCGATGTTGCGGAGCAGGCGCAGACCTGGCGGCAGATCGCGGCAATCCCTGCCGGATTGGCGGCGGTTCAACCCGCGGTGGATACCTATGCGAGCGCAGGGAATTCGTCGGAGTTGCTGGATACTGAGACGACCCGGATGCTGCTCGGTGAGGTGCCGGCGGCGTTTCATGCCGGGGTGCATGAGATTTTGTTGATCGCCTTCGCCTTGGCGTGCGCGGAGTTTTTGGGGACTGGTGGTGCGCCGGTTGGTATCGATGTCGAGGGTCACGGGCGCCAGGAGGAGTTAGCCGCCGATCTTGACTTATCCCGCACGGTGGGGTGGTTTACCGCGAAATACCCGGTGGCTTTGAGCGTCGGGGGGCCTGTGGGCGGGCTGGATTGGGCGCAGGTGCTCGCCGGCGATGCGGCGCTGGGGACGGTGGTCAGGGATGCGAAAGAGCAGCTTAGGGCCCTGCCGGATCCACTGAGCTATGGTGTGCTGCGTTATCTGAACACCGATGTCGACCTCGACCGGTCCGATCCGCGGATCGGGTTCAACTATTTGGGGCGTCTGGGTGCCGGTGGCGAGGCTTCCGATGATCTGTGGCGGATCTGTCAGGAAGTCGGGTCGGTTACCGGCGTTGCCGCGGCTATACCGATGCCGTTGATGCACACCGTGGGGCTCAACGCGGGCACCATCGACACCGACGCAGGCCCGCAACTGCTCGCCGGGTGGACGTGGGCGCCGTCAACAGTCGATCAGGCGCAGATCAGCCGGCTCAGCGCGTTGTGGTTTGAGGCCCTGGCCGGTATTTGCGCGCACGTGCGCGGTGGTGGGGGCGGGTTGACGCCGTCGGATATCGCACCCGCCCGCCTGAGCCAGCAGCAGATCGACGAACTCTGCCGGCAATCCGAGATCGCCGATATTTTGCCGCTAACCCCCCTGCAGCAGGGTCTGCTGTTTCACTCCAGCACCGGGCAGGTTAACCACGATCATGTGTATGCGGTGCAGCTGGACATCACGGTCAGCGGTCGACTCGACCCGCACCGTCTGCGCGACGCTGTGCACACCGTGGTGACCCGGCACCCGAACTTGATGGCGCGATTCTGCGCACAGTTTGACGACCTGGTGCAGATCATCCCGGCTGATCCCGTGGCGCCCTGGCGGTATGTGGAACTGGATGTCGATGGTGTCGGTGTTGATGGGGATGTCGACGAGCAGGTTGCGCGGGTGTGTGCTGCTGAGCGCGCCGCGGTGTGCGACCTGGCTGATCAGCCGGTGTTTAGGGCGGCGTTGATTCGCACTGCTGTGGATCAGCACCGGTTTGTGTTGACCAATCACCACATCGTGTTCGATGGGTGGTCGCTGCCGATTCTGCTGGCGGAAATCTTTGCCGCCTATTACGGGCAGCGACTGCCCGTGGCCGCGCCCTATCGCAGGTTTGTGACCTGGCTGGCGGGTCGGGATCTCGATGCCGCCCGCGGGGCCTGGCGTGAGGTGTTGGCCGGTTTTGACACCCCCACCCTGGTCGGTCCGCCGGACCGGTTGGGGCTCGGGCGGCGAGGCGTTGCCTCGTTTCGGGTGTGTGAGGACACCACGCGGGCCATGAGCGAGCTGGCGCGCTCTTGTCACAGCACCGTCAGCACCGTGCTGCAAGCCGCGTGGGCGGTGCTGCTGGGTTCGCTGACCGGTCAGCATGATGTGGCCTTTGGCACCGTGGTCTCGGGGCGGCCGGCCGAGGTGGCCGGCGCGGAATCGATGGTGGGCCTGTTGATCAACACGGTGCCGGTCCGGGCGCGCATTACCGCGGCCACCACCACCGCCGACCTGCTCGATCAACTGCACAACGCTCACAACGACACACTCGAACACCAGCACCTGGCGCTCAGCGAGATGCACCGCATCACCGGTCAGGAAAAGCTGTTCGACACCGTTTTCGTGTACGAGAACTACCCGACTGACACCGCCGCGTTGTCCAGCGACCACGAGTTGGTCATCACCGAGTTCAGCGGCCGCGACTACTACCACTACCCGCTGGCGGTGCAAGCCGGGCCGGGCCGGGAACTGGACCTTCGCGTCCAATATCGCGCGGATGTTTTCGACGTGGCCGGCATCGAAGCACTGATGGAGCGATTCACGCGGGTGTTGGAGGCGATGACCGCCGATCCGACACGGCGGCTGTCGTCGCTGGATCTGCTCGACGGGGACGAGCACGCCCGGCTGGACGGCTGGAGCAACCAGACGGCTCTGGCCCAACCGGTGCCCTCGACGGTGTCGGCAACCGAATATCACGGCAACGGTGGTGCTCATCACGCCCCGGCGAGCGGGCTAGAGCAGGTCTTGGCCGCTATCTACGCCCAAGTGCTGGGCGTCGACCGGGTCGGGGTCGATGAGTCATTTTTCGCCCTGGGCGGAGATTCGCTGTCGGCGATGCGGCTGATCGCCGCGATCAACACAGCCCTTGACATCCACCTTGGCGTGTCGGCCTTATTCGACGCGCCGTCCGTAAGAAGCCTCAGCCATTACGTAGACAGACACGCCAACCCGGCGGAACACATCACAACCATGAGCCCGGCCATCGAACTCTAAGACCACGCCGACGACATCGAGGTGAAGCGAAAAGCCCAGGCGTCGGGCTTCCGGTAGGCAAACCGTGTGGGGTGGTGGGATGGGGCTTGATGACTGGGCGCTGCCGCTGACGCGCGGACAGCGAGATAGCCGGCTTGCGCAGGAAACGGGTCACTCCGGCGTGGATAAAGCAGGCGTCACTTCCATTGGCGTCATAGGCATGGCCTGTCGGCTTCCCGGGGGCGTCGACTCTCCTGAGCGGTTGTGGGAGGCGCTGCTGCGGGGCGATGACCTGGTCACCGAGATTCCGCCCGACCGGTGGGACGCCGACGAGTACTACGACCCCCAGCCGGGAGTGCCGGGTCGGTCGGTGTCGAAGTGGGGCGCGTTCCTCGACGACGTCGCCGGCTTCGATTCTGAGTTCTTCGGGATCGGCGAGCGCGAGGCCACCGCCCTCGACCCGCAGCACCGGTTGTTGCTGGAAACCTCCTGGGAGGCTATGGAGCACGCCGGGCTGACTCTGGAGACGATGACCGACTCGCTGACCGGGGTTTTCGTGGGGTTGACGCACGACGACTATCAACTGCTGGCCGCCGATGCTCACGCCGTGGAGGGGCCGTACGGCTTTATCGGCAACAGCTTCAGCTTGGCGTCCGGGCGGGTCGCTTATACGCTGGGTGTCCACGGTCCAGCGCTCACGGTGGACACCGCATGTTCGTCGGGCCTGACCGCGGTGCACCTCGCCTGTCGCAGCCTGATCGACGGCGAAAGTGATCTGGCATTCGCGGGCGGCGCTGCGGTGGCGTTGGACCCACGGAAGTTTGTCGCGGGGTCGGCGGAGGGCATGCTGTCTCCCACCGGACGCTGTCACGCCTTCGACGTCGCGGCGGACGGGTTCGTGGTCGGCGAGGGGTGCGTCGTGGTGTTGCTCAAGCGGTTACCGGATGCGCTACGGGACGGTGATCGGATTCTGGCCGTGATCCGTGGCACCGCCGCTAACCAAGACGGCCACACGGTGAACATCGCGACACCATCGGTGACAGCGCAGACCGCGGTGTATCGGGCGGCGTTAGCCGCCGCTGGCGTCGACGCCTCCAGCGTCGGCATGGTGGAGGCGCATGGCCCCGGCACCCGGGTCGGGGATCCCATCGAATACGCCAGCCTGGCTAAGGTTTACGGCGTCGAAGGCCCCTGCGCGCTGGCCACGGTGAAAACCAATTTCGGGCACGCCCAGTCTGCCGCCGGAACACTGGGGCTGATGAAGGCGGTCCTGGCCATTCAGCACGGTGTGGTTCCCCGGAATCTGCACTTCAGCAGGCTGCCCGATGAGATGGCCCGGATCGCCACCAAACTCTTTGTGCCACAAGATATCACCCCGTGGCCCAGCAATGGCCATCAGCTCCGGCGGGCCGCGGTGTCGTCGTACGGGCTGTCAGGAACCAACGTGCATGCCATCTTGGAACAAGCACCGGAACA
Organism: uncultured Actinomycetota bacterium; assembly: GCA_963762625.1. Classification (GTDB taxonomy): domain Bacteria; phylum Actinomycetota; class Actinomycetes; order Mycobacteriales; family Mycobacteriaceae; genus Mycobacterium. Next base: position 3,521,066 of record CAVXLB010000001.1, on the reverse strand, counting down.
GGCTCCCGAAGCCACTGCGCCCGAGAATATCTCAGCCGAATCGACCGAATCGTCGATTGCGGCCGCACTGCTGTTCCCGTTGTCGTCCACCTCTGCCGACGAACTGCGCCGCACCGCCGGCCGACTGGCCAACTGGGTGGCAGCACATGATGACGTGGCGTTGCCGGATCTGGCCTACACCCTGGCGCGTCGGCGTACGCGCCGCCCGGTACGCACCGTCGTCATTGCGAGCAACGTGGCGGAGCTCACTGAGGCGTTGCGCGAGGTCGCCGAGGGAGACACTCCGTATCAGGCCGCGGTGGGGCGTGACGATCGGGGCCCGGTGTGGGTGTTCTCCGGGCAGGGCTCGCAGTGGGCCCGGATGGGCGCAGACTTGCTCGCCACCGAACCGGTGTTTGCGGCCATTGTCGCGCAAGTCGAGCCTCTGATCGCCCGCGAGTCCGGGTTCTCGGTGACCGAGGTGATGACCACAGCGCAGGCCGTGACCGGCATCGACCGGATCCAGCCGACGTTGTTCACCATGCAGGTCGCCCTGGCGGCCACCATGCGCTCCTGTGGGGCGCGCCCGGGCGCAGTAATCGGGCATTCGCTGGGTGAGGCCGCGGCAGCTGTGGTCGCGGGTGCGCTGTCACTGGAAGACGGGGTGCGCGTCATTTGTCGGCGCTCCCGGCTGATGTCGCACATCGCCGGTTCCGGGGCGATGGCGTCGGTGGAATTGCCTGCCAAGCAAGTGCTTTCGGAGTTGACGGTGCGCGGCGTAAAGGACGTCGTGGTGGCGGTGGTGGCCTCCCCGGAGTCCACGGTGATTGCTGGGGCCACCCAGACGGTGCGCGAGCTGGTGCCGGCGTGGGAGCAGCGTGATGTGATGGCCCGCGAGATCGCCGTCGACGTCGCATCGCATTCGCCTCAAGTCGATCCGATCCTCGACGAGCTGGCGGACGTCCTCGCGGACCTCAATCCGATGACACCTGAAGTTCCCTTCTACTCTGCGACACTGTTCGATCCGCGCGAGCTGCCGGTGTGCAACAGCAGGTATTGGGTGGACAACCTGCGGCGCACTGTGCGGTTCGCCCCGGCGGTGCGGGCCGCTCTGGAGGACGGCTACCGCGTCTTCGCCGAGCTGGCGCCCCACCCCCTGCTCACGCATGCGGTCGAGCAGACCGCCCGCAGCCTCGACATACCGCTGGCCGTCCTCGCCGGTATGCGCCGGGAGCAAGAGCTGCCACACGGGGTCCGCGGCCTGCTGGCCGATCTATACAGCGCGGGCGCCGCGGTCGACTTCGCCGCGCTCTATCCGAATGGGCGGCTGGTGGACGCGCCGTTGCCGACCTGGACGCACCGTCGGCTGTGGTTGAGCCGTGCCGGTCAGGAATCTCCGACACCTGGTGGTTGCACCGTTTCTGTGCATCCGCTGCTGGGCCCGCATGTGCGCTTGCAGGAGGAACCGGAGCGCCATGTGTGGCAGGCCGAGGTCGGTACTGTCGTCCACCCCTGGCTCGCTGAGCACCGGATCCGCAATGTGGCTGTGCTTCCGGGGGCGGCTTACTGCGAGATGGCGCTAGCCGCGGCCCGCGCGGTCCTTGGCGAGGCTTCCGAGGTCCGTGACATCCGCTTCGAACAGGCGCTGCTGCTTGATGAGCAGACCACGGTTGGCGCCTCGGCGTCGTTGTCATCGCCGGGCGTTGTCGACTTCATCGTGGAGAGCAATCAGGGGGGCGAACAAGCGCGGCAAGCCAGCGCAGTACTACATGCCGCAGAGGATGAGCAGCCACCTGCTTACGACGTGTCCGCGCTACTTGCCGCGCATCCACGTTGCGAGGACGGCGCCGAGGTGCGCAAAGGCCTGGACCGGCGTGGCGTTCAGTACGGTCCGGCGTTCACGGGTCTGGCCGCCGTGCACATCAGCGCGGAAACAACCGGCACCGTGCTGGCCGAAGTCGCGCTGCCCAGCCAGATCCGCTCGCAACAAGATGCTTACGGTGTGCACCCGGCGCTGCTGGATGCCTGTTTTCAGTCGGTGGGGGCTAGTCGGGAGGTGCAGGCCCTGGGCGAAGGTGCTCGGCGGTTGCCCTTGGGTGTCCGGCGGCTACGTGCCTTCGGTTCTGCCCGCACCGCCCACTACTGCTACACACGGGTGACGAAAGTCGATGCTTGCGGAATTGAATCCGATATCGACGTGCTCGACCAGCACGGGACAGTCTTGCTGAGCGTGCAAGGATTGCGATTAGGCACCGAAGCATCCGGGAGCGGCCGGGACGAACGGGTGCTGGCTGAGCGGCTGCTGACCATCGAATGGCGGCAACGACAATTGCCCGAGGCGGATTACACCGACGCCGGAAGCTGGCTGCTGATCAGCACCACCGCGGCCGCGGATGCGGCGGCCACCACGTTGACCGGCGTGCTGCAAAACGATGGCGCGCTATGTTCCACCATGCACTGGCGACCGCACGCCGATGACACCTTAAATGCGGAACAGCTCGGACATCATCTGCGCGCCGGTGGCTTGACCGGGGTGGTGATTCTCACAGGACCGAAGAACGATGACGCCGAAGACCAGTCCCCGCTGCTGGGTCGCGAGTATGTGCAGCATCTGGTGCGTATCACCCGCGAATTGCCAGAGATCCTTGGCGAGCTCCCGCGCGTGTATGTCGTTACGCGCAACGCCCAGAGCGTAGTGGCCGGTGACGTGGCCAATCTGGAGCAGGCTGGGCTGCGGGGTTTGATGCGCGTGATCGGCACCGAGCATCCGCACTTGCGCGCCACCCAGATCGATCTGGACGAAGCCACCGACGCCGAGCAGCTGGCGCGGCAACTGTTGGGCAGGTCTGAAGAAGACGAGACCGCCTGGCGAAACGGCGCCTGGTATACGGCGCGGTTGTCCCCCGCTCCGCTGCGCCCTGAGGAACGGCAAAGCACTGTGGTGGACCATGAGCGCGACGGGATGCGTCTGCAGATCCGTACGCCCGGTGATCTGGAAACCCTGGAACTTGTTGCCTGCGATCGGGTTGCGCCGGGTCCGGGGCAGATCGAGGTCGCGGTCACCGCGTCCAGCATCAACTTCGCCGACGTGTTGGTCGCGTTCGGCCGTTACCCCGCCTTGGACGGGCGCCTCCCGCAGCTGGGCAGCGACTTCGCCGGGGTGGTGACCGCAGCGGGACCAGACGTGACCAACCACAAAGTGGGCGATCACGTTGGGGGCCTGTGCGCCGACGGCTGCTGGGGCAGCTTCATCACCTGCGACGCGCGCCTGGCGGTCACCCTGCCAGCCGGACTGACCGACGAGCAGGCTGCCGCGGTGACCACCGCCCACGCCACTGCCTACTACGGCCTACACGAGCTGGCCCGTATCAGGGCAGGCGACAAGGTGTTGATCCATTCCGCGACCGGTGGGGTGGGACAGGCGGCAATCGCTATCGCCCGGGCCGCGGGAGCCGAGATCTTCGCCACCGCCGGCAGTGAGCAGCGTCGAGAACTCCTGCGTAACATGGGTATTGAGCACGTGTATGACTCGCGAAGCCTAAGTTTCGCCGAGGGAATCCGTCGCGATACCGAGGGCTATGGCGTGGACATCGTGCTCAACTCCCTCATCGGCGCCGCGCAGCGCGCAGGCGTCGAATTACTGTCGTTCGGTGGACGATTCGTCGAGATCGGCAAACGCGACATCTACGGCGACACCCGGTTGGGGCTCTTGCCGTTCCGGCGCAACCTAACCTTCTACGCGCTGGACCTGGGTTTACTGGCGTACACCGACCCGGACCGGATCCGAGGTTTATTGAAGACGGTGTACCAGCTCACCGCGGACGGGTCGCTGCCGATGCCGGAGAGTACGCACTTCCCGCAGGCCGACGCCGTCACCGCCATTCGGATGATGAGCGGCGCCCAGCACACCGGCAAGCTCGTGCTCGACATCCCCCACACCGGCCGCAGCCGCGTGGTGGTGCCGCCGGCACAGGTCCGGGTTTTCCGCGGCGACGGTGCCTACATCATCACCGGCGGTCTGGGGGGTTTGGGGCTGTTTTTCGCCGAGAAGATGGCTTCTCCAGGTTCCGGGGCTGGGTGTGGGCGTCTCGTGCTGTCCTCGCGTTCGCAGCCAACGTCCGAGGTGCTGGAGACGATCGAGCTTATCCGCGCGACCGGTGCCGACGTCGTAGTGGACTGCGGCGACATCGTCGAGCCCGGCACCGCGCAGCGATTGGTGGCCACAGCGACGGCCACCGGGCTTCCGCTGCGCGGTGTGCTGCATGCCGCGGGGGTGGTCGAGGACGCGACGTTGACCAACATCACCGACGAGCTGCTTGAGCGCGACTGGGCGCCGAAGGTTGATGGCGCGTGGAACCTGCATAGGGCCCTAGAAGCGTTGCAAGACACGGAAGCCGACCAGCCGTTGGACTGGTTCTGCTCCTTCTCCTCGGCAGCCGCTCTGGTGGGCTCGCCCGGACAGGGTGCCTACGCCGCGGCGAACAGCTGGCTGGACGCTTTTACCGGCTGGCGACGGGCTCAGGGCCTGCCGGCGACCGCAATCGCCTGGGGTGCGTGGGCCCAGATCGGGCGCGCTACCGCCTTGGCGGAGGACGCCGGCCTTGCTATCGCGCCCGACGAGGGTGCTTACGTCTTCGACGCGGTGCTGCGCCACGACCGCGGCTACGTCGGCTACGCGCCGATGGCGGGCACGCCGTGGTTGACCGCCTTCGCCCAGCGCAGCCCCTTCGCCGAAGCGTTCCGATCCACCGAGCAAAACCCAACAGACACAAGCAAACTGCGTGTCGAGCTCCACGGGCTGCCTCCGGACGAGTGGCCCAGCCGACTGCGGCGTCTGGTCTCCGACCAAATCGGCCTGATCCTGCGTCGCAGCGTTGATCCCGACCGGGCGCTCTCCGGGTATGGACTGGACTCACTGGGCGCCCTGGAACTACGTACCCGCATCGAGGCCGAAACGGGGATACGCATCACCTCCACCGACATCACCACCATTACCGTTCGCGGTTTGGCGGAGCTGTTGTGCGAAAAGCTGGCGCCACTGAACCGGCAGGACTGGGGGTGGTCGGATGGAGCTTGATGCCCGGGCACTTCCGCTGACGCGCGGACAGCTAGACGTATGGCTTGCCCAGGAAACGGGTTCCTCCGGTGCGGACTGGCAGGTTGGGCTACTCGTGAGAATCGAGGGCACGGTAGAACGCGATGCCCTTGAGTGGGCGATTCGCCGAGTGATACGCGAGGCGGAACCAGTCAGGGCCGCCTTTTTTGGGGTCGACGGCCAGGTTTTCCAACGGGCGATCGATTACCCGGATGTCGAGCTGGACTTCTATGACCTGAACGACTCGGACCATGCCGTGCGGGAAGCCCAGGAGACAGCATCATCGATCCAACGCACGCCAATGTCGTTGGCTGGGCCGCTGTTCAGATTTGGGTTATTTCGGACGCGGCTCGATGAGTTCTACTTGTTCGGGTGCGGCCACCACATCGTCGTAGACGCATCCGGCATTGGGCTGGTTGGTCATCGGATTGCAGCTGTCTACTCTGCAATTGTTTCTGGGGAACCCATACCAGCGGCCTTCTTCGGCTCGTTGCAGGACTTGGTTGACTGCGAGTTGGAATACGAAGCGTCCACCGATTATCTGGACGATCAGGCCTATTGGACCAAAAACCTTCCCGCGGAAAGCGGATCGCATTATCGGCTACCTCAAGCCGCGGGTGAGCGTGATCCGTTGCCGTCTGCGCCGGTTCAGTTGGACGCTGGGGTGCTTCGCCGAGTTGATGAGTTATCCCACGTGTGGAATGTGCCTCGCTCATCGGTCATTACCGCGGCGTGCGCGCTTTTAGTGCGTGGTTGGTGCGCTGAGGGCTCGGAGGTGGTGCTCGACTTCCCGGTCAGCAGGCGAGTACCTCTGGAGTTAAAGACGCTTCCCGGGATGGTTTCCGGTTTTGTGCCACTGGTGTTGCGGGTTTCGCCGGGATCTATGGTTGCCGGTTTTTGTGCGTATGTGGACACGCGAATACGGGAAGCGTTGCAGCATCAGAGGTTTCCGGTGCACGCCCTCGAGCGCAAAGCCCGCCGCCCCGGGCAGCCGGCCGAGAGGGTGAGCGTTAATTTCATCCCCTCTCTATTCACGCTGGACTTCGGTGGTGCCGCGGCATCGGCGTCATATACCAATTCCGGCCTCGTGGGCGGCTTTGGGTTGATCTTCTCAGGTTTCGGTGACCAGCTCTTTCTGGGCACGGCGGGCGCTGGGGGGCCATTTTCGAATCTTGCCGTCTCCGATTTGGCGGAACGGTTGGAGCGGGTGTTGGTGGCGATGACTGTCGATGTGAGGCAAGTGTTGTCGACGATTGACGTGCTGGATACCGCTGAGCGGGCTCGGCTCGATGTGGTGGGTAATCGGGCGGGATTGGCGGGACCGACGGACGTGTCGGTGTCGGTACCGGGGTTGTTCGCAATGCGGGTGGGGCTGGCGCCGGAGGCCGTGGCGATCAGTTGCGGGGGTCGGTCGGTGACCTATCGCGAGCTCGATGAGGCGTCGAATCGATTGGCGCACTTGTTGGGCGGCCAGGGCGTGGGTCCGGGCGGCTGTGTGGCGCTGGTGTTGTCACGTTCGGTGGAGGCGGTCACGGCAATCCTGGCGGTGCTCAAGTGCGGGGCGGCGTATGTGCCCATTGATCCTGGGCTACCGGCAGCGCGGATCGAGTTTATCTTCGCTGACGCCGCACCGGTGGCGGCGATTACCAGCACCGAGTTCGCCGACCGGCTGACCGGATTTGCCGGGGTGGTCATCGATGTGGATGACCCGCGTGTCGATACCTATCCGCGTACGGGTGTGCCGACGGCGGCCCCCGATGACATCTCCTACCTGATTTACACGTCGGGGACGACGGGGGCGCCCAAGGGTGTTGCGGTGACGCACCGCAACGTGACGGCGTTGTTGGCCGGGCTCAACGCGGGGCTGCCGGCGTCGGGGGTCTGGAGTCACGCACATTCGCTGGCTTTTGACGTGTCGGTGTGGGAGATCTTCGGGGCGCTTTTGCGTGGTGGTCGGTTGGTGGTGGTGCCCGAGGAGGTGGCGGGCTCTCCAGATGCATTCCACGCAGTGCTGGTGGCCGAACAGGTCAGTGTGCTCACCCAGACTCCGTCTGCGGTGGCGGCGCTCTCGCCGCAGGGGTTGGAGTCGGTGGCGTTGGTGGTGGTCGGTGAGGCCTGCCCGGCCGAGGTGGTGGATCGGTGGGCGCCCGGGCGGGTGATGATCAACGCCTACGGCCCGACTGAGACCACGATGTGCGTGGCGATCAGTGCGCCTTTAACAGCCGGGTCGCCGGAGTCGTCAGAGGTGGTGCCGATCGGTGCGCCGGTGTCGGGGGCGGCGTTGTTTGTGCTGGACGGCTGGTTGCGTCCGGTGCCGGTCGGGGTGGTGGGTGAGTTGTATGTGGCCGGCAGCGGCGTGGCGTACGGGTATGTGCGCCGGGCCGGTTTGACCGGGTCGCGGTTTGTGGCGTGTCCGTTCGGCGGGCTCGGGACGCGCATGTATCGCACCGGGGATCTGGTGCGTTGGGGCGGCGATGGGCAGCTGCAGTACTTCGGCCGTGCCGATGAGCAGGTCAAGATCCGCGGCTACCGCATCGAGCTGGGTGAAGTCCAGGCGGCGTTGGCCGGACTGGCCGGGGTGGATCAGGCGGTGGTGATCGCCCGCGAGGACCGTCCCGGCGACAAACGTCTGGTGGGTTATGTCACCGGCAGAGCAGATCCGGCCGGGGCGCGGAGCGCGCTGGCCGAGCTGCTCCCGACCTACCTGGTGCCCGCCGCGGTGGTGGTGATGGATGCGCTGCCGTTGACACCTAACGGCAAGCTCGCCACCCGCGCGCTGCCGGCACCCGAATACCAGCACGGCGATCGTTACCGCGCCCCGGCCGGTGCGGTCGAGGAGATCCTGGCCGGCATCTACGCCCAGGTGCTCGGGCTCGAGCGAGTCGGGGTCGACGACTCGTTTTTCGAGCTCGGCGGGGATTCGCTGTTGGCCATGCGGGTGATCGCCGCGATCAACACCGGCCTGGATGTTCACCTTGCGGTGCGCGCCTTGTTCGACGCGCCCACGGTTGCCGAGTTAGCGCCCCGTATCGGTGAGGGTTCGGGGGGGCTGCCGCCGTTGGTGCCCGTTGCGCGGCCGGCGGTGGTTCCGTTGTCGTTTGCCCAGAGCAGGTTGTGGTTCCTGAACCGGTTCGAGGGCGGGGTTGCGACCTACAACATGCCGACCGCGTTTCGGATCAGCGGGGCGTTGGATGTTGAGGCGTTGGGTGTGGCGCTGGTTGATGTGGTGGGCCGCCATGAATCGCTGCGGACGTTGTTTGAGGCGCCTGGGGGGGTTCCGCGGCAGGTGGTGGTGCCGGCTGGGCGGGCCGAGTTGGGGTGGCAGGTTGTTGATGCCGCCGGGTGGTCGGCCGACCGGCTGGGTGAGGCCATCGGGGCGGTGGCGCGTCACTGTTTTGATCTGGCGGGTGAGATCCCGTTGCGGGCACGGCTTTTCCGTGTCGCCGATGAGGAGCATGTGTTGGTGGCGGTGGTGCACCATATTGCTTTTGATGGGTGGTCACTGGTTCCGCTGGTGGCTGATTTGGGGGTGGCGTATGCCAGCCGGTGTGCGGGGCGGGTTCCGGGGTGGGCGCCGTTGCCGGTGCAGTATGTGGATTACACGTTGTGGCAGCGTGCGCAGTTTGGTGATCTCGACGATAGTGACAGCCCGATCGCCGCGCAGCTGACCTACTGGGAGCAGGCTTTGGCGGGGTTGCCTGAGCGGTTGGTGCTGCCGACGGATCGGCCGTATCCGGTGGTGGCGGATTACTGCGGGGCCAGTGTGGCGGTGGATTGGCCGGCCGAGTTGCAGCAGCGGGTGCGTGAGGTGGCTCGTGAGCACAATGCGACCAGTTTCATGGTGGTTCAGGCCGCCTTGGCGGTGTTGTTGTCTGGGCTCGGCGCCAGCAGTGATGTGGCGGTGGGGTTCCCGATCGCTGGGCGCGGTGATCCGGCGCTGGATGAGTTGGTGGGGTTTTTCGTCAACACGTTGGTGCTGCGGGTTGATCTGGCCGGTGATCCCAGCGTTGCTGAGTTGTTGGCTCAGGTGCGAGGGCGCAGTCTGGCCGCCTTTGAGCACCAGGATGTGCCTTTCGAGGTGCTGGTGGAGCGGCTCAACCCCACTCGATCGCTGACTCATCACCCGCTGATCCAGGTGATGTTGGGCTGGCAGAACTTCCCCGGGCACGACAACGACGACCCTGCCGCCGGGTTGTCGTTGGGTGATGTGCAGGTCACGCCGCTGCCGGCGGACACTCACACGGCCCGGATGGACCTGGTGTTTTTCCTTAGAGAACGCTGGACCGACGCTGGTGAGCCCGCGGGGATTGGTGGGGCGGTGGAGTTTCGCACCGATGTGTTCGATGCGGCCAGCGTTGAGGTGTTGATTGAGCGGTTGCAGCGGGTGGTGCTGGCGGTGACCGTTGATCCGGGGCGGCGGTTGTCGTCGGTGGATGTGCTGGATGTCGGTGAGCACGCGTGGCTGGATGCGGTCGGTAACCGGGTGGTGTTGACCGAGCCGGTAGGTGGGCCGGTGTCGATTCCAGCATTGTTTGCTGTGCAGGTGGTGCGTGCCCCGGAGGTGGTGGCGATCAGCTGCGGGCAGCGTTTGTGGACGTATCGCGAGGTTGATGAGGCTTCGAATCGGTTGGCGCGGCTGTTGGTTGAGCGTGGTGCGGGTCCGGGGCGGTGTGTGGCGCTGCTGTTGTCGCGGTCGGCTGAGGCGGTGGTGGCGATCTTGGCGGTGCTCAAGAGCGGGGCGGCGTATCTGCCGGTCGATCCGAGACTGCCGGCGGCGCGGATCGGGTTCATGGTGGCCGATGCCGGGCCGATTGTCGTGGTCACCACCGCTGAGCTGGGCGACCGGCTGGACGGGTTTGACGTGGCGGTCATCGATGTCCACGACTCGGGTATTGACGCGCAACCCAGTACGGGGTTGCCGGGGCCGGCTGCCGATGACATTGCGCACATCATCTATACCTCGGGCACCACTGGTGTCCCGAAGGGGGTGGCTGTGACGCACTGCAACGTCACTCAACTGTTCGACGCCCTTGACGCTGGTTTGGTGCTGGGGCCGGGGCAGGTGTGGACGCAGTGTCATTCGTATGCGTTCGATTTCTCGGTGTGGGAGATCTGGGGTGCGTTGTTGCATGGGGGCCGGTTGGTGGTGGTGCCCGAGTCGGTGGCGCGTTCACCGGAGCAGTTCCACGCGTTGCTGGTGGCTGAACAGGTGAGTGTGTTGACCCAGACTCCGGCGGCGGTGGGGGTGCTTTCTCCTGAGGGGTTGGGTTCGGCGGCGTTGGTGATCGGCGCTGAGCCTTGCCCGGTCGAGGTGGTGGATCGGTGGGCGCCGGGGCGGGTGATGGTCAATGTTTACGGTCCGACCGAGACGACGATGTGGGCGTCGAAGAGTGCGCCTTTAAAGGCGGGGTCGGGTGCGCCGCCGATCGGTTCGCCGGTGTCGGGGGCGGCGTTTTTTGTGCTGGATAAGTGGTTGCGTCCGGTGCCGGTGGGGGTGGTCGGTGAGTTGTATGTGGCCGGTGCCGGGGTGGGGTGTGGGTATTGGCGCCGGGCCGGGTTGACTGCGCAGCGGTTTGTGGCGTGTCCGTTCGGGGGTGCGGGTAGCACCGGAATACCTGGACAACGGATGTATCGCACCGGGGATTTGGTGTGTTGGGGTGCTGATGGGCAGCTGCGGTATGTAGGGCGCGCTGACGAGCAGGTCAAGATCCGCGGATACCGCATCGAACTCGGCGAGATCGAGGCGGTGCTGGTGGCCCATCCCCGGGTGGCGCAGGCGGCGGTCATCGCCCACACCGCCACCTCCACCCCGAGTCCGGTCGAGGGGGTCACCGAGAAGCAATTGGTGGGCTACGTCGTGCTGGATCAGGAGATGATGCTGGTCCGGGAGCCGGCGCGAGAAGCCGAGCTAGTTGAGCAGTGGCAGGTCGTTTATGAGGGCCTGTACTCGGGATTGACGTTCACCACGGGCGCGCCGGCAGTGTTGGGGGAGGACTTCGGGGGCTGGAACAGCAGTTATACCGGAGCGCCGATCCCCGTGGGGCAGATGCGGGAATGGCGGTCGGCTGCGGTGGATCGGATCCTGGGGCTGGGTCCCAGGCGGGTGTTGGAGATTGGGGTGGGTTCGGGACTGTTGCTGGCGCACTTGGCCCCGGTGTGTGTCGAGTACTGGGGTACGGACTTCTCCGCGCCGACGATCCAGACACTGCAGGCGGCGGTGGCCGCGCAAGCGTGGGGTGACCGGGTGCGGTTGCGGGTGCAGTCGGCGGATGTGGCGGATGGGTTGCCGGAGGGCCATTTCGATGTGGTGGTGCTCAACTCGGTGGTCCAGTACTTCCCGAGCGCGGGGTATCTGCTCGAGGTGCTGGCCGCGGCGCTGCGATTACTGGCACCGGGCGGGGCGTTGTTCATCGGCGACGTGCGGAACCTGTCCTTGTTGCGGGCGTTCACCACCGGGATGTTGTGCGCCGACACCACCGGCGGTGAGGACACGGCCGCAGTGATGCGTGAGCGGGTGCGCCGGGAAATGCTTGCCGAGCAGGAACTGTTGTTGGCGCCGGAGTTCTTTGCTGCTTTGCCGCAGCACCTTCCCGATATCGCCGCTGTCCAGGTGCAGCTCAAGCAGATGAACGCCGTCAACGAACTCAGCGGTTACCGATACGAGGTGGTGTTGCGTAAGGCGCCGGTGCCGGCGCGATCCCTTACCCACCTACCGTCCGAACCGTGGCAGCGATTCGGAAGCCTCGCCAGGCTTGGCGAATATCTGAAGTCGCGGCACCTGCCGGAGTTGCGCGTCACCGGCGTGCCTCATGCCGGGATATGGCCCGATGTGGCGATGGCGCGGGCGCTGGCGGAGGCCGGCGACCGGGTGCCCGTCAGCGAGTTGCGTGCCGGGCTGTCGGCACCCGACGCGGTGTTGTCGGACCAGTGTCATCTGCTGGGGCAGCAGCTGGGATACGCCACGGCGGTGACCTGGTCGCCGACCGCTGGTCTGGTGGACCTCATTTACACCCATGTCACCGAGCCGTCTGAGGACTACCTGCTCCCGGCGCTGTCAGATCTGTACCTGCCCGCCACACGGGTCGGTTCCCTGGCCGAGTACGTCAACGACCCGTCGGCGATCGAACGACTGGCTGAGCTGCGCGGCTTCGTGGCTGGCAGGTTGCCGGAGTTCATGATGCCGGCGGCGATCATGGTGCTGGAGTCGCTGCCGTTGACGGTCAACGGCAAACTTGATCGGCGGGCCTTGCCGGCACCGGAGTTCATCACTGGTGTGGCCTATCGGGCGCCGCGTGATCGACGGGAACGGGTGTTGGCCGCACTGTTCGGTGAGGTTCTCGGGGTGACGCGGGTCGGCATCGATGACGGGTTTTTCGACCTGGGTGGGCATTCACTGTCCGCGACACGTCTGGTAGCGCGGGTCCGGGCTGAACTGGGTCTCGAGGTCCCGATCCGGGCATTGTTCGACGCGCCCACCGTCGCCGGGTTGATGGAATGGATGACGGCGCATGCCAAGGACCCGGCGGGGGCGCCATTGACGGCGCAACAGCGGCCCGCAGTGATTCCGTTGTCGTTTGCTCAGAGCCGGTTGTGGTTCCTTGACCAGTTACACGGACCCTCACCGGTTTACAACATGGCGGTGGCGTTGCGGCTGCGCGGGCGCCTTGGTGCCGACGCGCTAGGTGCGGCGCTGGCCGATGTGGTGGGCCGCCACGAATCGCTGCGGACGTTGTTTGAGGCGCCTGGGGGGGTTCCGCGGCAGGTGGTGGTGCCGGCTGAGCGGGCCGAGTTGGGTTGGCAGGTTGTTGATGCTGCCGGGTGGTCGGTGGGTCGGCTTGGTGAGGTTATCGAGGAGTTGGCGCGTCACTGTTTTGATCTGGCGGGTGAGATCCCGTTGCGGGCACGACTTTTCCGTGTCGCCGACGAGGAGCACGTGTTGGTGGCGGTGGTGCACCATATCGCTGGGGACGGCTGGTCGATTAGCCCGTTGGTGGCTGATTTGGGGGTGGCGTATGCCAGCCGGTGCGCGGGGCGGGCCCCGGGGTGGGCACCGCTACCGGTGCAGTATGTGGATTACACGTTGTGGCAGCGTGCGCAGTTTGGTGATCTCGACGACAGCGACAGCCCCATCGCCGCGCAGCTGACCTACTGGGAGCAGGCTCTGGCCGGGATGCCGGAGCGGTTGGTGCTGCCGACGGATCGGCCGTACCCGGCGCTGGCGGATTACTGCGGGGCCAGTGTGGCGGTGGACTGGCCGGCCGAGCTGCAGCAGCGGGTTGCTCGGGTGGCTCGTGAGCACAATGCGACCAGTTTCATGGTGGTTCAGGCCGCCATGGCGGTGCTGTTGTCTGAGCTCAGCGCCAGCAGTGATGTGGCGGTGGGGTTCCCGATCGCCGGGCGCCGTGATCCGGCGCTGGATGAGTTGGTCGGGTTTTTCGTCAATACCTTGGTGCTGCGGCTCGATCTGGCCGGTGATCCCACCGTTGCTGAGCTGTTGGCCCAGGTGCGAGGGCGCAGCCTGGCGGCTTATGAGCATCAAGACGTGCCTTTTGAGGTGCTGGTGGAGCGGCTCAGCCCGGCCCGAAGCCTGGCTCATCACCCGCTGATCCAGGTGACGTTGGCCTGGCAGAACTTGCCGGGCAAGACCGGTGACCCGGGTGCCGGGTTGTCGTTGGGTGATGTGCAGGTCACGCCGCTGCCAGTGGATACTCGCACGGCCCGGATGGACCTGCTGTTTTCGTTGGCTGAACGTTGGGGTGAAGCCGGTGAGCCTGCGGGGATCGGTGGGGCGGTGGAGTTTCGCACCGATGTGTTCGATGCGGCCAGCATTCAAACGTTGATTGAGCGGTTGCAGCGGGTGTTGCTGGCGATGACCGCTGATCCGGGGCGGCGGTTGTCCTCGGTGGATGTGCTTGATGCGTCTGAGCGTGCTCGGTTGGATGAGATCGGTAACCGGGCGGTGTTGACCGCGCCGGTGGCTACGCCGGTGTCTGTTCCGGTGTTGTTCGCCGCCCAAGTCGCGCGGACACCGGAGGTGGTGGCGATCAGCTGCGGCCAGCGTTCGTGGACCTACCGCGAGCTAGATGAGGCCTCGAATCGGCTGGCGCGGCTGTTGGTTGAGCGTGGTGCGGGCCCGGGGCGGTGTGTGGCGCTGCTGTTGTCGCGGTCGGCGGAGGCGATCGTGGCGATCCTGGCGGTGCTGAAAACGGGGGCGGCGTATGTGCCGATCGATCCGGTGTTGCCGGCGACGCGGATCGGGTTCATGCTCGGCGATGCCACGCCGGTCGCGGCGGTCACCACCGCTGAGCTGGGCGACCGGCTGGACGGGTTTGACGTGGCGGTCATCGATGTCAACGACCCGCGCATTGACGCGCAACCCAGCACGGGGTTGCCGGGACCAGCCCACGACGACATCGCCTACCTGATCTACACCTCGGGCACCACCGGTGTCCCCAAGGGGGTGGCCGTCACCCACCACAACGTCACTCAGCTGATCATGTCGTTGGATGCCGGCCTGCCGCCGGGGCCGGCGCGGGTGTGGACGCTGTGTCACTCGTTCGCCTTCGACGCCTCAGTTGAAGAGATCTGGGGTGCGTTGTTGCACGGGGGGCGGTTGGTGGTGGTGCCCGAGTCGGTGGCGGGCTCACCGGAGGAGTTCCACGCGTTGCTGGTGGCTGAACAGGTGAGCGTATTGACCCAGACTCCATCGGCGGTGGGGGTGCTCTCCCCGGAGGGGTTGGAGTCGGCGGCGCTGGTGATGGCCGGTGAGCCGTGCCCGGCTGAGGTGGTGGATCGGTGGGCGCCCGGGCGGGTGATGGTCAATGCCTACGGTCCGACCGAGACCACGGTGTGTGTGTCCAGGAGCGCGCCGCTGAGACCGGGGTCGGGGACACCGCCGATCGGTTCGCCGGTGTCGGGGGCGGCGTTGTTTGTTTTGGACGGTTGGTTGCGTCCGGTGCCGGTCGGGGTGGTCGGTGAGTTGTATGTGGCCGGTGCGGGGGTGGCGTGCGGCTATTTGGGTCGGGCGCCGTTGACGGGGTCGCGGTTTGTGGCTTGCCCATTCGGTGGTGCGGGGGCGCCGGGGTTGCGGATGTATCGCACCGGGGATCTGGTGTGTTGGGGTGCTGATGGGCAGTTGCGGTATGTGGGGCGTGCTGATGAGCAGGTCAAGATCCGCGGGTATCGCATTGAGCTTGGTGATGTTCGTGCGGCGTTGGCTGGGGTGGATGGGGTTGAGCAGGCGGTGGTGATCGCCCGCGAGGATCGTCCTGGTGATAGGCGTCTGGTCGGTTACATCACCGGCGGTGCCGACCCGGCCGAAGGCGCGGACTGCGTTGGCGGAGCGGTTGCCGTCTTATATGGTGCCGGCCGCGGTGGTGGTGATCGACGCGTTGCCGTTGACACCGAACGGCAAACTCGACACCCGCGCCTTGCCGGCACCGGAGTACCAGGACGGCGACCAGTACCGTGCCCCGGCTGATGCGGTCGAGGAGATTTTGGCCGGCATCTATGCCCAGGTGTTGGGGCTGGAGCGGGTCGGGGCGGAGGAGTCGTTTTTCGAGTTGGGTGGGGACAGTATTTTGTCGATGCAGGTGGTGGCACGGGCTCGTGCCGTCGGCCTGACGTGTCGGCCCCGCGATATCTTCGTCGAGCAGACCGTGGCCCGGTTGGCCCGGGTGGCCAGGGTGGCCGACGGCGAGGACAGTCCCGTCGACGAAGGTGTCGGTCGGGTGCCCGTCACCCCGATCACGCGCTGGCTGGCCAATGTGGATGGTCCGACGGATCAGTTCAACCAGACGGTGGTTGTCCAGGCTCCCGCATGGGTGACCGAGGCCGACGTGCTGGTGGTATTGCAGGCCTTGCTGGACCGGCATGCCATGTTGCGGCTTCGGGTGGACGACGACGGTGTGGGGGGGTGGTCGTTGACGGTGCCTGAGGTGGGGTCGGTGGAGGCGCGTGGGTGCCTGCAGGCGGTGGAGGTGTTGTCTGAGGAGGCCTTGGTGGGGGCGCGGTCGCGGTTGAACCCGGCCGCGGGGGTGATGCTGAGCGCGTTGTGGGTCGCCTCCGCGGGTCGATTGGTGGTGATCGTTCACCATTTGGCTGTCGACGGGGTGTCGTGGCGGATTTTGCTGGAGGATCTCAATATCGCCTGGGCTCAGCATCGGGGTGGGCAGCAGGTGGCGTTGCCGGCGGGCGGGACCTCGTTTGGCCGGTGGGCGTCGCTGTTGGCTGAACATGCGCATCGCCCGGACGTGGTGGAGCAGGCGCAGGTGTGGCGGCAGATCGCGGCGGTTCCTGCGGGGTTGCCGGCGGTGCGGCCCGAGGTCGATACCTATGCCAGTGCCGGGCTGTTGTCGGCGTTGTTGGATGTCGAGACGACCCGGATGCTGCTTGGTGAGGTGCCGGCGGCGTTTCATGCCGGGATACACGACATCTTGTTGATCGCGTTCGGGTTGGCGTTGGTGGAGTTTTTGGGCTGCTGGTGACGCGCCGGTCGGTATCGATGTGGAGGGTCACGGGCGCCAGGAGGAGCTGAGCGGCGATGTTGACCTGTCGCGCACGGTGGGGTGGTTTACGAGCAAGTATCCGGTGGCTTTGAAACTTGGTGGGCCGGCAGCGGGGCTGTCCTGGGCGCAGGTGGCGGCAGGTGATGCGGCGCTGGGGGCGGTGGTCAAAGACGCCAAAGAGCAGCTTCGGGCCCTGCCCGACCCGCTGACCTACGGTGTGTTGCGCTACCTGAACACCGATGTCGACCTCGATGGGTCTGACCCGGCGATCGGGTTCAACTATCTGGGCCGGCTGGGTGCGGCGGCGGCCGAGGCATCCGATGATCTGTGGCGGATCTGCCAGGACGGCTTGGTCGGTTGCCGGCGCGGCCACGGCGATCCCGATGCCGCTGATGCACACCGTGGAGCTCAACGCGGGCACCGTCGACACCGAGACCGGTCCGCAACTGCACGCCAACTGGACGTGGGCGACCTCGGCAGCTCGATCACGCACAGGTCGACCGGCTGAGCCGGTTGTGGTTTGAGGCGCTGGCCGGCATCTGCGCGCATGTGCGAGGCGGTGGGGGCGGGTTGACGCCGTCGGATATCGCGCCGGCCCGGCTGAGCCAGCAGCAGATCGACGAACTTCGCCGGCAATATCAGGTCGCCGACGTTTTGCCGCTGACCCCGCTTGCAGCAGGGGCTGCTCTTTCACGCCAGCATCGCGCACAGCTCCGGCGACGATGTGTATGCGGTGCAGCTGGACATCACGTTGAGCGGCCCGCTCGATCCGCATCGCCTGCGCGACGCGGTGCACACGGTGGTCACCCGCCATCCCAACCTGGCGGCCCGCTTCTGCCAACAGTTCGACGAGCCGGTGCAGATCATCCCGGCTGATCCCGCGGCCGGCGTGGCGGTATGTCGACCTGAGCGGCGCCGAAGACGTCGATGTCGATGAGCAGATTGCAGCGGGTGTGCGCCGCCGAACGCGCCGCGGTCTGCGATCTGGCTGACCCGCCGGCGTTTCGGGTGGCGTTGATTCGCGCCGCTGCGAGATCAGCACCGGTTTGTGCTGACCAATCACCACATCGTGCTGGATGGCTGGTCGGTGCCGATCCTGCTGCAGGAAATCTTCGCCGGCTATCACGGGCAGCGGCTGCCCGCGGCCGCGCCGTATCGCAGGTTTGTGGCCTGGCTAGCCGATCGAGACCTCGATGCCGCCCGCGCGGCCTGGGGTGAGGTGTTGGCCGGTTTTGACACCCCCACCCTGGTCGGCCCGCCAGCCGAGTCAGGGCCGGGGCGGCGAGGGGTTGCGTCCGTTCGGGTGCCCGAGCAGACCACGCGGGCGCTTGGCGAGCTGGCGCGCTCGTGCCACACCACCGTCAACACCGTGCTGCAGGGCGCCTTGGCGCAGCTGCTGATGTGGCTGACCGGCCAGCGTGATGTCGCCTTTGGCGCCGCGGTCTCGGGGCGGCCCGCCGACGTGGCCGGCGCGGAATCGATGGTGGGCCTGTTGATCAACACGGTGCCGGTGCGGGCCAGCATCACGCCGGCAACCACCACCGCCGACCTGCTCGACCAGCTGCAAAGCGCCCACAACGACACCCTCGAGCACCAGCACCTGGCGCTCAGCGAGATCCACCGCATCACCGGTCAGGACCAACTGTTCGACACCCTTTTCGTGTACGAGAACTACCCGATCGACACCACGGCGTTGCCGGGCGACCACGAGTTGGCCATCACCGAGCTCACCAACCGCGAATACAACCACTACCCGCTGACGTTGCAAGCCACGCCCGGGTCTGAACTGGGTCTTCGCGTCGAATACGACACCGACGTGTTCGACGCGGCCAGCATCGAGGCGCTCGATCGAGCGGTTACAGCGGGTGTTGGTGGCCATGACCGCCGATCCGGGGCGGCGGCTGTCGTCGGTGGATCTGCTCGATGAGGACGAGCATGCCCGCCTGGATGAGATGGGTAACCGGGCGGTGTTGACCCAGCCCGCGCACGCGCCGGTGATCGATTCCGGAGTTGTTCGCCGCGCAGGTGGCGCGCACCCCGGAGGCGGTGGCGCTCACCTTCGAGGGCCGTTCGATGACCTACCGCGAGCTCGATGAGGCCGTCGAACCGGTTGGCGCACTTGCTGGCCGGCCATGGCGCGGGCCCGGGGCAGTGTGTGGCGCTGTTGTTTTACCCGATCGGCCGAGGCGATCGTGGCGATTTTGGCGGTGCTCAAGACCGGGGCGGCTTATCTGCCGATCGACCCGGCACTGCCGGCGGCGCGGATCGGGTTCATGCTCGCCGATGCCGCGCCGATCGCCGCGGTCACCACCGCCGGGCTGGCCGACCGGCTGGACGGGTGTGGCCTGCCGGTCATCGATGTCGACGACCCCGCATCGAGACCTACCCGTGCACGGCGCTTGCCGGCGCCGGCGGCCGATGACATCGCCTACATCATCTACACCTCGGGCACCACCGGGGTGCCCAAAGGGGTGGCGGTCACCCACCACAACGTGACCCAGCTGCTGGAGTCACTGGATGCCGGCCTGCCGCGCGCGGGTGTGTGGACGCAGTGTCATTCCTTGGCCTTCGACGTCTCGGTGTGGGAGATCTTCGGGTGCGCTGTTCCGTGGTGGGCGGCTGGTGGTGGTGCCCGAGGAGGTGGCGGGCTCTCCGGAGGACTTCCACGCGTTGCTGGTCGCCGAACAGGTCAGTGTGTTGAGCCAGACTCCGTCGGCGGTGGCGGCGCTCTCGCCGCAGGGTTGGAGTCGGTGGCGTTGGTGGTGGTCGGTGAGGCCTGCCCGGCCGAGGTGGTGGATCGGTGGGCGCCCGGGCGGGTGATGATCAACGCCTACGGCCCGACCGAGACCACGATGTGCTGCGCGATCAGCGCGCCGTTGACAGCCGGGTCGCCGGAGTCGTCAGCGGTGGTGCCGATCGGTGCGCCGGTGTCGGGGGCGGCGTTGTTTGTGCTGGACGGCTGGTTGCGTCCGGTGCCGGCCGGGGTGGTGGGGGAGTTGTATGTGGCCGGCAGCGGCGTGGCGTACGGGTATGTGCGCCGGGCCGGGTTGACCGGGTCGCGGTTTGTGGCGTGCCCGTTCGGCGGGCTCGGGACGCGGATGTATCGCACCGGGGATCTGGTGCGTTGGGGTGCTGATGGGCAGTTGCAGTATCTGGGGCCGCGCCGATGAGCAGGTCAAGATCCGCGGGTACCGCATCGAGTTGGGTGAAGTCCAGGCGGCGCTGGCCGGGCTGGACGGGGTGGAGCAGGCGGTGGTGATCGCCCGCGAGGACCGTCCCGGCGACAAGCGGCTGGTGGGTTATGTCACCGGCACCGCAGATCCGGCCGGGGCGCGCGAGCGCGCTGGCCGAGCGGCTGCCGGCCTACATGGTGCCCGCGGCGGTGGTGGTGATGGACGCGCTGCCGTTGACGGTCAACGGCAAGCTCGACACCCGCGCGCTGCCGGCACCCGAATACCAGCGACGGCGATCGCTACCGCGCCCCGGCCACCGCGATCGAGGAGATCCTGGCCGGCATCTACGCCCAGGTGCTCGGGCTGGAGCGGGTCGGGGTCGACGACTCGTTCTTCGACCTGGGCGGGGATTCGCTGTCGGCGATGCGGGTGGTCGCCGCGATCAACACCGCCCTGGATGCCGACGTTGCGGTGCGCACCTTGTTCGACGCGCCCACGGTGGCCCGGTTGGCGCCCCGTATCGGCGAGGAGGCGGGTCGGCGTACGCCGTTGGTGGCTGGCCAGCGGCCCGCGGTGGTGCCGTTGTCGTTTGCCCAGAGCCGGTTGTGGTTCCTCAACCGGTTCGAGGGCGGGGTCGGCGACCTACAACATGCCGACCGCTTTTCGGATCGGCGGGGAGCTGGATGTCGAGGCGTTGGGCGCGGCCCTCGATGATGTCATCGCCCGCCACGAATCGCTGCGCACCATATTTCCCGACATTGACGGTGTGCCGTTTCAGCAGGTGTTGGCGGCCCGAGCGGGGATGTGGCGGCGCGGGGGCGCGGCGGTGGTGTCGTTGCCGGAGCAGGATGTGGCCGCGGAGTTGGTGGCGCTGGCGGGGTATCGGTTCGATTTGTCGGCGGAGATCCCGATCCGTGCGCAGATCTATTCGGTGGGGCCCGAGCAGTATGTGGTGGGGATTGTGGTGCACCACATCGCTTTTGATGGCTGGTCGACTGGCTCCGATGGTGCGTGATGTGGGCGAGGCGTATCGGGCGCGGCGGCAGGGCCGGGCCCCGGGGTGGGCGCCGTTGCCGGTGCAGTATGTCGATTACACGCTGTGGCAACAGGAGTGGTTGGGGGCGGAGTCCGATCCCGACAGTGTGATCGCCGGGCAGTTGCGGTATTGGCGGCAGGAGTTGGCCGGGTCTGCCGGAGGTGGTGTCGTTGCCGACGGATCGGGCCCGCCCGCCGGTGCCCAGTTACCGCGGTGATGGGGTGGAGATGCGCATCGACCCGCAGACCTGGGCGGGGGTCAAGGCGCTGGCGGCGGCGCATAACGCGACGGTCTCGATGGTGTTGCAGGCCGTGATGGCGGTGTTGTTGCATCGGGTCGGGGCCGGTGAGGACGTGGCGTTGGGCACGCCGATCGCCGGGCGGATGGATCAGGCGCTCGATGATCTGGTCGGGTTCTTCGTCAACACCTGGGTGTTGCGGGTGGGGGTGAATTCTGCGCACCGGTTCAGCGAGGTGCTCGAGCAGGTGCGGCAGAAGGCGCTGGATGCCTACAGCAATCAGGACGTGCCGTTCGAGCTGCTGGTCGAGCAGCTCAACCCGGTGCGCTCGACGGCGCATCATCCGCTGTTTCAGGTGGCCATGGTCTTCCAGAACAATGTGCGCCCCGAGGTGGCGCTCGACGGGCGTCAGCGTCGAGCCGCTCGCGGTGGACACCCACACCGCCAAGTTCGACCTGGATTTCGATCTGGGTGAGGTGCCCACCGAGGACCCGACCGCGCCGATGGCCGCCGGGGTGGTGTCGTATGCCACGGATTTGTTTGACCGGGCCACCATCGAGCGGTTGGTCGACTGGTTTGGGCGGGTGATCGAGGCGGTGGTGGCCGATGCGTCGGTGGTGGTGGGCGAGGTGGCGCTGCTGGATGGCGGTGAGCGTGAGCTGGTGTTGGCGGGGTGGTCGGGTGCTGAGGTGGGGGCGCCGGTGGGGTTGGCGCCGCAGTTGTTGGCGGCGGCGGTGGCCGCCGATCCGGACGCGGTGGCGGTCATCGATGGTGCGCGGGCGTTGTCTTATCGCGAGCTTGATGAGTGGTCGAATCGGTTGGCGCGGGTGCTGATCGAGGCGGGGGTGGGTCCGGAGCGTGCGGTGGGCGTGGCGATGGATCGGTGTGCGGAGTTGGTGGTGGCGTGGTGGGCGGTGGTCAAGGCCGGCGGGACCTATGTGCCGCTGGATCGGGCCCATCCGGTGGAGCGGATCGCCACGGTGTTGGACGCGGTGGGCGCGGTGTGTGTGTTGACCTGTGGGGCCGACATCGTGGCCGGGGCCGGGGCGCGCCCGGTGGTGCGCGTCGACGGTCTGGACGTGTCCGGGCGCTGCGCGGACGCGATCACCGATGCCGATCGGCTGGCGCGCGCTGGGGGTGGATAACACCGCCTATGTGATCTTCACGTCGGGGTCCACCGGCGACGCCCAAGGGGGTGGCGGTCAGCCACGCCGGTTTGTTGGGGGTGGCCGCGGCGCAACGCGAGGTGTATGGGTTGGCCGCGGATGCGCGGGTGCTGATGGTGGCCGCGCCGACCTTTGATGCCTCGATCTTGGAATGGTTGTTGGCGGTGGGGTCGGGGGCGGCGTTGGTGGTGGCGCCGCCGCAGGCGTATGCCGGGGAGGCGTTGACCGCGTTGCTGCAGGACCAGCGGGTCAGCGCTGCCATATTGACCCCGACGGTGCTGGCGTCGCTGGATCGGGCCCGGCTGGACGGGGTTGACACGCTGATCACCGGTGGGGAGGCCTGCCCGGAGGAGTTGGTGACCGCCTGGGCGCCGGGTCGGGCGATGTTCAACGCCTACGGCCCCACCGAGACCACCATCTGGGCCACCTGGTGCGCCGCTGTCGGCGGGGCAGCCGGTGCAGCATCGGTGCCCCGATTCCGGGGGTATGCGCGCTGGTGCTCGACGCGCGGCTGAACCCGGCCCCGATCGGGGTGGTGGGCGAGTTGTATCTGGGTGGGCCGGCGCTGGCGCGCGGCTATCGTGGGCCGGGTGGAGTTGACCGCGGAACGGTTCGTGGCCAATCCCTTCGGGGATGCGGGGGCGCGGATGTATCGCACCGGGGATCTGGTGCGCTGGACTGCGGCCGGAACGCTGGAGTATCTGGGCCGCGCCGATGCCCAGATCAAACTGCGCGGGCAGCGCATCGAACTCGGCGAAATCGAAAACGCCCTGCTGGCCTGCCCGCAGGTCAGCCAGGCCGCGCGACCGTGCACCACGAGCACCACCGGCGACCAGCTGATCGCCTACATCACCGCGAGCGAGCCGCCACCCACGCCAATGACCCCCAAATCAACACCGAGATCGGCGCGGTGCATCGGCAGTTGGGTGCGCGGTTGCCCGAGTACATGGTGCCCGCCGCAGATCGTGGTGCTCGACGAGTTCCCGTTGACCTCCTCGGGCAAGATCGACCGCAAGGCGCTACCGGCGCCGGTGTTTGCCGCCACACCCTTCCGGGCGCCGCACACCCCGACCGAAAAGATCGTCGCCGAGGTCTTCGCCGAGGTGTTGGGGCTGGATCGAGTCGGGCTCGACGACGATTTCTTCGCCCTGGGTGGGGATTCGTTGATCGCCACCCGGGTGAGCGCGCGGCTGCAGTTGGCGTTGGGCAGGGAAGTGCCGGTGCGGTATCTGTTCGACGCGTCGACCGTCGGAGGACTCGCCGACTATCTGCACCGGCACGGTGGCGGCGCTGCCCAGCGCCGCCGTTGCGGCTGATGCCGCGCCCGGGCCGGGTTCCGTTGTCGTTTGCCCAGAGCGGTTGTGGTTTATCGACCAGTTGCAGGGGCCGTCGCCGGTCTACAACATGGCGGTGGCGTTGCGGCTCAGCGGGCGCGTTGGATGCCGAGGCGTTGGGTGCGGCGCTGGCCGATGTGGTGGGCCGCCATGAGATCGCTGCGCACGTTGTTTGCGGCGCCGAGGGGGTCCCGCAGCAGGTGGTGGTGCCGGCTGAGCGGGCCGAGTTGGGTTGGCAGGTCGTTGATGCCGCCGGCTGGTCGGCAGACCGGCTGGGTGAGGCCATCGGGGCGGTGGCGCGTCACTGTTTCGATCTGGCAGCCGAGATCCCGTTGCGGGCACGGCTTTTCCGCGTCGCCGACGACGAGCATGTGTTGGTGGCGGTGGTGCACCATATCGCCGCCGATGGGTGGTCGATGACTCCGCTGGTGGCTGATCTGGGGGTGGCGTATGCCAGTCGGTGTGCGGGGCGGGCCCCGGGGTGGGCGCCGTTGCCGGTGCAGTATGTCGATTACACGTTGTGGCAGCGCGCGCAGTTTGGTGATCTCGACGATAGTGACAGCCCGCATCGCCGCGCAGCTGAGCTATTGGGAGCAGGCTTTGGCGGGGATGCCCGAGCGGTTGGTGCTGCCCACCGATCGGCCGTATCCGGCGGTGGCGGATTACCGCGGGGCCAGTGTGGCGGTGGATTGGCCGGCCGAGTTGCAGCAGCAGGTGCGCGGGTGGCCCGTGAGCACAATGCGACCAGTTTCATGGTGGTTCAGGCCGCCTTGGCGGTGTTGTTGTCTAAGCTCGAGCGCCAGCAGTGATGTGGCGGTGGGGTTCCCGATCGCCGGGCGCGGTGATCCGGCGCTGGATGAGTTGGTGGGGTTTTTCGTCAACACGTTGGTGCTGCGGGTCGATCTGGCCGGTGATCCCAGCGTTGCTGAGTTGTTGGCTCAGGTGCGAGGGCGCAGCCTGGCCGCCTTTGAGCACCAGGATGTGCCCTTCGAGGTGCTGGTCGAGCGGCTCAACCCCACTCGATCGCTGACTCATCATCCGCTGATCCAGGTCATGTTGGCCTGGCAGAACCGGCCCGGGCAGGCCAGTGACCCCGGTGTCGGGTTGTCGTTGGGTGATGTGCAGGTCACGCCGCTGCCGGCGGACACTCACACGGCCCGGATGGACCTGGTGTTTTCTTTGGCTGAACGTTGGAGCGAGGGCGGTGAGCCCGCGGGGATTGGTGGGGCGGTGGAGTTTCGCACCGATGTGTTCGATGCGGCCAGCGTTGAGGTGTTGATTGAGCGGTTGCAGCGGGTGGTGCTGGCGGTGACCGCTGATCCGGGGCGGCGGTTGTCGTCGGTGGATGTGCTGGATGTCGGTGAGCACGCCCGGCTGGATGAGGTCGGTAACCGGGTGGTGTTGACCGAGCCGGTAGGTGCGCCGGTGTCGATTCCGGCATTGTTTGCTGCGCAGGTGGTGCGCGCCCCGGAGGTGGTGGCGATCAGCTGCGGGCAGCGTTCGTGGACGTATCGCGAGGTTGATGAGGCTTCGAATCGGTTGGCGCGGCTGTTGGTTGAGCGTGGTGCGGGTCCGGGGCGGTGTGTGGCGCTGCTGTTGTCGCGGTCGGCTGAGGCGGTGGTGGCGATCTTGGCGGTGCTCAAGAGCGGGGCGGCGTATCTGCCGATCGATCCGAGGCTGCCGGCGGCGCGGATCGGGTTCATGGTGGCCGATGCCGCGCCGATTGTCGTGGTCACCACCGCTGAGCTGGGCGACCGGCTGGACGGGTTTGACGTGGCGGTCATCGATGTCCACGACTCGCGGTATTGACGCGCAACCCAGTACGGGGTTGCCGGGGCCGGCTGCCGATGACATTGCGCACATCATCTACACCTCGGGCACCACTGGTGTCCCGAAGGGGGTGGCGGTCACGCACCGCAACGTCACTCAACTGTTCGACGCCCTTGACGCTGGTTTGGTGCTGGGGCCGGGGCAGGTGTGGACGCAGTGTCATTCGTATGCGTTCGATTTCTCGGTGTGGGAGATCTGGGGTGCGTTGTTGCATGGGGGCCGGTTGGTGGTGGTGCCCGAGTCGGTGGCGCGTTCACCGGAGCATTTCCACGCGTTGCTGGTGGCTGAACAGGTGAGTGTGTTGACCCAGACTCCGTCGGCGGTGGGGGTGCTTTCTCCTGAGGGGTTGGGTTCGGCGGCGTTGGTGATCGGCGCTGAGCCTTGCCCGGCCGAGGTGGTGGATCGGTGGGCGCCGGGGCGGGTGATGGTCAATGTTTACGGTCCGACCGAGACGACGATGTGGGCGTCGAAGAGTGCGCCTTTAAAGGCGGGGTCGGGTGCGCCGCCGATCGGTTCGCCGGTGTCGGGGGCGGCGTTTTTTGTGCTGGATAAGTGGTTGCGTCCGGTGCCGGTGGGGGTGGTCGGTGAGTTGTATGTGGCCGGTGCCGGGGTGGGGTGTGGGTATTGGCGCCGGGCCGGGTTGACTGCGCAGCGGTTTGTGGCGTGTCCGTTCGGGGTGCGGGTAGCACCGGAATACCTGGACAACGGATGTATCGCACCGGGGATTTGGTGTGTTGGGGTGCTGATGGGCAGCTGCGGTATGTAGGGCGCGCTGACGAGCAGGTCAAGATCCGCGGATACCGCATCGAACTCGGCGATGTTGCTGCGGCGTTGAGTGCGCTGGATGGGGTGGCGCAGGCGGTGGTGATCGCCCGCGAGGATCGTCCCGGTGACAAGCGTCTGGTCGGTTACATCACCGGCAGTGCCGACCCGGCCGAGGTACGCGCCGCGCTGGCTCAGCGGCTACCCGAGTACATGGTTCCGGCGGCGCTTGTGATGCTGGGGGCGCTGCCGTTGACGCCGAACGGCAAACTTGACACCCGCGCGCTACCGGCACCGGAATACACCGCGGGCGAGTACCGGGCCCCGGGCACTCACGTCGAGGAGATTCTGGCCGGCATCTACGCCCAGGTGTTGGGGCTGGAGCGGGTCGGTGTCGATGAGTCGTTTTTCGAGTTGGGTGGGGACAGTATTTTGTCGATGCAGGTGGTGGCACGGGCCCGTGCGACCGGCCTGACGTGTCGCCCGCGCGACGTGTTCGTCGAGCAGACGGTGGCCCGGCTGGCCCGGGTGGCCAGGGTGGCCGACGGCGAGGACGGCCAAGTCGATGAGGGCGTCGGTCGGGTGCCTGCCACCCCGATCATGCGCTGGCTGGAAAGCGTGGAAAGCGCTCCCGACTGGGTGGCGCAGTTCAACCAGACGTTGCTGGTGCAGGCTCCGGTGGGTGTCACCGAGGTTGATGTGGTGGTGGTGTTGCAGGCCTTGCTGGATCGGCACGCCATGCTGCGGGCGCGCGTCGACGACGACGGCGCCGGCGGCTGGTCGATCCAGGTACCCGAAGCGGGGTCGGTGGACGCCCGCGGGTGCCTGCAGACGGTGGAGGTGTTGTCGGATGCAACGGTGGTGGCCGCGCGGTCGCGGCTGAATCCGGCCGCCGGGGTGATGCTGAGCATCCTGTGGGCAACTCCAACCAATCAGTTGGTGGTGATCATTCACCATCTGGCAGTCGATGGGGTGTCGTGGCGGATTTTGCTGGAGGACCTCAATATCGCCTGGGCTCAGCATCGGAGTGGGCAGCAGGTGGCGTTGCCGGTGGGCGGGACGTCGTTTGGGCGGTGGGGGTCGGTGTTGGCTGAACATGCCCGTCGTCCGGAAGTGGTGGCGCAGGCGCAGGTGTGGCGGCAGGTGGCGGCGGTGCCTGCTCGGTTGCCGGCGGTGCGCCCGGAGGTGGACACCTATGCCAGTGCGGGGAATTTGTCGGGGTTGCTGGATGCTGAGACGACCCGGATGCTGCTCGGTGAGGTGCCGGCGGCGTTTCATGCTGGGGTCGATGAGATTTTGTTGATCGCCTTCGCCTTGGCGTGGGCGGAGTTTTTGGGGACTGGTGGTGCGCCGATCGGCATCGATGTCGAGGGTCACGGGCGCCACGAGGAGTTGGCCGCCGATGTTGACTTGTCGCGCACGGTGGGGTGGTTTACCACTAAATACCCGGTGGCTTTGAGCGTCGGGGGGCCTGTGGGCGGGCTGGATTGGGCGCAGGTGCTCGCCGGCGATGCGACGCTGGGGGCGGTGATCAAGAACGCCAAAGAGCAGCTTCGTGGTCTGCCCGATCCGCTGACCTACGGTGTGCTGCGCTATCTGAACACCGATGTCGACCTCGACTGGTCTGACCCGCGGATCGGGTTCAACTATCTGGGGCGCGTGGGTGGTGCGAGGGCGGCCGAGGCGTCCGATGATCTGTGGCGGATTTGTCAGGACGGCTCGGCGATTAGCGGCGTTGCCGCGGCTATACCGATGCCGTTGATGCACACCGTGGGGCTCAACGCGGGCACCGTGGACACCGATTCGGGCCCGCAACTGCACGCCGGGTGGACGTGGGCGCCCTCGGCCGTTGATCAGGCGCAGGTCAGCCGGCTCAGCGGGTTGTGGTTTGAGGCCCTGGCCGGTATTTGCGCGCACGTGCGCGGTGGTGGGGGCGGGTTGACGCCGTCGGATGTCGCACCCGCCCGGCTAGGCCAGCAGCAGATCGACGAACTCTGCCGGCAATCCGAGGTCGCCGATATTTTGCCGCTGACCCCCCTGCAGCACGGCCTGCTGTTTCATTCCAACATCGCGCACAGCTGTGGCGACGATGTGTATGCGGTGCAGCTGGATATCACGTTAAGCGGTGAACTCGACCCCCACCGCCTGCGCGACGCCGTGCAAACCGTAGTCAACCGCCATCCCAACCTGGCGGCCCGTTTCTGCGAGCAGTTCGACGAGCCGGTGCAGATCATCGCGGCTGACCCAGCGGCGGGATGGCGGTATATCGAGCGGGACGTCGACGATGTCGGTGGGGATGGGGATGTCGAGGAGCAGATCGCGCGGGTGTGTGCTGCCGAGCGCGCCGCGGTCTGCGACCTGGCTGATCAGCCGGCGTTTCGGGCGGCGTTGATTCGCACCGCGCCAGGTCAGCACCGGTTTGTGCTGACCAATCACCACATCGTGCTCGATGGGTGGTCGCTGCCGATCCTCCTGGGGGAAATCTTTGCCGCCTATTACGGGCAGCGACTGCCCGCGGCCGCGCCCTATCGCAGGTTTGTGACCTGGCTGGCGGGTCGTGATCTCGATGCCGCCCGCGGGGCCTGGCGTGAGGTGTTGGCCGGTTTTGACACCCCCACCCTGGTCGGTCCGCCGGACCGGTTGGGGCTCGGGCAGCGACACGTTGCCTCGTTTCGGGTGTGTGAGGACACCACGCGGGCCATGAGCGAGCTGGCGCGCTCTTGTCACAGCACCGTCAGCACCGTGCTGCAAGCCGCGTGGGCGGTGCTGCTGGGTTCGCTGACCGGCCGGCATGATGTGGCCTTTGGCGCCGTGGTCTCGGGGCGGCCGGCCGATCTGGTCGGCGCGGAATCGATGGTGGGCCTGTTGATCAACACGGTGCCGGTCCGGGCGCACATCACCGCGGCGACCACCACCGCCGAACTGCTCGATCAACTGCAGAACGCCCACAACCACACACTCGAACACCAGCACTTGGCGCTCAGCGAGATGCACCGCATCACTGGTCAGGAAAGACTGTTTGACACCGTTTTCGTGTACGAGAACTACCCGAGTGACACCGTCGCGTTGTCGAGCGTCGAGGGGTTGGTCGTCACCGAGTTCAGCGGCCGCGACTACTACCACTACCCGCTGTCGGTGCAAGCCGTGCCGGGCCGGGAACTGGACCTTCGCGTCCAATATCGCGCGGATGTTTTCGACGTGGCCGGCATCGAAGCACTGATGGAGCGATTCACGCGGGTGTTGGAGGCGATGACCGCCGACCCGACACAGCCGTTGTCGTCGGTGGACCTGTTGGACGGGGGTGAGCACGCCCGCATGGACGGCTGGGGCACACAGGCGCTATTGACCCAGCCTGCGAGCACGCCGGTGTCGATACCCGAATATCACGGCAACGGTGGTGGTTATCGCGCCCCGGCTACCGTGGTCGAGGAGATTCTGGCGGGCATCTTCGCCGAGGTGTTGGGGGTAGACCGCGTTGGGGTCGATGAGTCGTTTTTCGCCCTGGGCGGGGATTCGCTGTCGGCGATGCGGGTGATCGCCGCGATCAATAGAGCCCTGGACATCCCTCTTGCGGTGCCCACCTTATTCGACGCGCCGTCCGTGAGAAGCTTGACCCAACAGTTGGGCGGACATGTCGGCTCGGTGGAAGACCTCCCCGCCGTGAGCCCGGCCAGCGATTCGATCTGAATGCAGGTCACGCAGCCGCTACCACATACACGGCACTAGGCGATACCGAACCTTCTGCGTGTACTCGCGGTACCCCGTCAGCTCTTCCCGGAGCAGCTTCTCCTCGTCGCGGATGCGCGAGGCGAGCACGATCAGGGCGGGTACGACGAAGACGAGCCCCCAGTAGGAACCGAGCGCAAGCGGAATGCCGACCATCATCACCACATTTCCGGTGTACATGGGGTGCCGCACCAGCCCATACAGACCGGTGGAGACGACCTTCTGGTCTGCCTCCACCTGGACGGTTGCGGCCGCATAGCTGTTCTGAACGATCACGAGCACCACTACACCCAGTCCAACGGCCACCAAAACATCACCAACCAAGCAGATTGCCGTTGGCACCGGCGACCAGCCGAAACGATGGTCAAAGACGCTGACCACGACCATTGCTGCCAGCGACACGTACAAGCCGGCAATAACGACCTTCTGCGCCACTCGGGTCTCCGCTGTCGGCCCCCCACGCATCCGCCGCTCAAGCACATCGGGATTCGCACGCTGCAAGTAGATGGTGGGGATCCACGCCGTAAGGACAACCACCACCAGAAAAACCCATGCTTGCCAGTAATTAAACGTGCCTGCTGGCAAAAACAGCATCAAGCCGAACGTGACAAGCTCGACAAGCCCGAACACCAACATTTTAGGAACGGTTTTCACGGATCCTCCTTAACTGTCCAGGCCGGCGAAGCGGGCGCGGCGGGGCGCCGAGCTGCTGTCGCGGCGGCTGGCCCTCATCGGTGAGAACCAGCTCGAAAAACGCCACGTGCAACCCCAGAAAAACATGCCGCTGTCCACCGACAGCGCGCGACCGAAGGAAGCCGACCGGCCGCGCTGATGACAGCAACCGGAGTGGCCGGTGTGGTGGTCATATCGTGGGCCACGAATTTGCTGAAGCTGAGCGGTTTGCGCGATCATCGATCGCCCCGAATGAAACCATCGCGTCTCCTCCTAGCAACGACTACGCAGCATTATCCGCTGCTTTGACTCACGCCTTGGCACCCGCGTCGGCGGCTTTCGCGCACGTCAACGGGCCTACGCGACACGGGCGAAACTATTACGCACGTGCCTAACGTATATGTATAGTGGCGGCACCGTGACCCAATCGTAATCTGGCTAGAAGCGTTCGGCGGAGTCTTTCGGCAGCGGCACCAAGTAGGTGTCGCATGGCGGGAGGCCATCGACGAGATGTAGTCAAACGTGGAAATGCGGGTGGGTCACGGTGCCAGGCTTGGTTTGTTCTGATGGTTCGTAACGAGCGTATGGAGGGCAGCGCATGTCGTATGTCGTCGCAGGGCCGGACACATTGGCGGCGGCGGCAGCGGATGTCACGCGTATCGGCTCTTCGATCAGCGCGGCCCATGTGGCCGCGGTGGGCCAGACCAGCGCGGTGATTGCCGCCGCTGGTGATGAGGTGTCGACGGCGGTCGCGTCGCTGTTTTCGAGCTATGCCCAGGATTTTCATGCGTTGAGCGCTCAAGCGGCGGCGTTTCATGCCCAGTTCGCGCAAACCTTGACCGGGGCGGTGGACGCGTATGGGGCCACCGAGGCCGCCAACGCCTCGCCGTTGGCGGCCGCGCAGCAGCAGGTGGCGGCGTTCGTTAATGCGCCCGCCCAGGCGGTGCAGGCCGCGCAGCAGCATGTGCTGAATTCGGTCAACGCGGCCGCACAGGTGACGATCGGGCAACCGCTGTTCGGCAACGGCGCCAACGCGACCACGCCGGGGGGCAGCGGCGGCAATGGCGGGTTCTTGATCGGCAACGGCGGCAACGGCGCAGCCGGGACGGCGCCCGGGCAGGCCGGCGGCAATGGCGGTAATGGCGGGCTGATCGGCAACGGCGGGACCGGCGGCAACGGTGGGCCCGGCGGGGCCGGCGGCAACGGTGGGTCGGCGTCCTTGTGGGGCACTGGCGGGGCCGGCGGGGCCGGCGGGGCCGCTCCGGCCGGCTCCCTCCTGGCCGGCGGCATGGGCGGGGCCGGCGGGTCCTCTGGGCTGATCGGCATCGGGCCTGGCGGGGCCGGCGGGCAGGGCGGGGCCGGCGACGGCAGCGGGGCCGGCGGCATGGGCGGGGCCGGCGGTTCCGGCGGCTACCTGGGCAGCCCCGGCAATGGCGGGGCCGGCGGTGCCAGCGTGAGCGGCACCGGCGGGGCCGGCGGGGCCGGCGGGGCAGGCATTCTGTCGGGCGGTGCCGGCGGGACAGGCGGGGACGGCGGGACCGGCGGCGCCGGCGGCCAGGGTGGTCCTGCGGTCAGCTACGGATTCGGAAACATCACCGGCGGGGCCGGCGGCGCGGGCGGCACCGGTACGGCCGCCGTCGGCGGGGCCGGCGGCGCGGGCGGCCCCACGATTATGGAGAACTTCCCCTTTTTGTCTCTCGGTACCGCCACCGGCGGGGCCGGCGGGGCCGGCGGTGGCGGCGTCACGGGCGGCGGGGCTGGCGGTGTCGGCGGTCTTGCGTACAGCTACCTAACCGGTGGAACGGCCACCGGGGGCGCCGGCGGCAACGGCGGGGCAGCCTCGGGGCCAACGGGCGTGGGCGGCAACGGCGGCAACGGCGGCAACGCCTACGCACTTGGTGTTGTGACCAATGCCATCGGCGGACCCGGCGGGATCGGCGGGACTGGAACCACCCCCGGTACCAACGGCTCCACCGGCACCCCCTGAACGTTATAGCGGGCCGCCTAGCAGGGACCCGGCGGAGCGCGCTCAGATCACCTCCGCAATGGTCGAGGTCGCGGGACTCGTAGGCTGAACCCCGATGAAGGCACCGATCGAGACATCACCGCTGGCCTGGCTGGACACGGTGGAAGCCGAGCGTCGCCAGGCGGGGCTGCGTCGCTCGCTGCGGCCGCGTCCCGCGGTGGCCATCGAGTTGGATCTGGCGTCCAACGACTATCTCGGCCTGTCGCAGCATCCCGACGTCATCGATGGCGGCGTTCAGGCGCTGCGGATCTGGGGTGCCGGTGCCACCGGTTCGCGCCTGGTCACCGGCGATACCGAGCTGCACGAGGAGTTCGAGTCCGAACTCGCTGACTTCGTCGGCGCCTCCGCGGGTCTGGTGTTCTCCTCCGGATACACGGCCAACCTCGGGGCCGTCGTCGGCCTGTCGGGCCCCGGTTCGCTACTGGTGTCCGACGCCCATTCGCACGCATCTCTGGTCGATGCGTGCCGACTGTCGCGCGCCCGGGTGGTGGTGACGCCGCACCGCGACGTCGATGCCGTCGACGCCGCGTTGGAATCGCGCGACGAGGAGCGCGCCGTCGTTGTCACCGATTCGGTGTTCAGTGCCGACGGCGCACTGGCCCCCCTTCGCGAGTTGCACGCCGTGTGCTGCCGCCACAGCGCGCTGCTCATCGTCGACGAGGCGCACGGGCTCGGGGTGCGTGGTGGCGGTCGTGGGCTGCTTTACGAACTCGGTCTGGCCGGTGCGCCCGATGTGGTGGTGACGACGACGTTGTCCAAAGCGCTCGGCAGCCAGGGTGGCGTTGTTCTCGGACCCGCGCGGGTCCGCGCTCACTTGATCGACGCGGCCCGGCCGTTCATCTTCGACACTGGCCTGGCGCCGGCGGCGGTGGGCGCTGCGTTGGCCGCCCTGCGCGTACTGCGCGCCGA
Organism: uncultured Actinomycetota bacterium; assembly: GCA_963762625.1. Lineage (GTDB taxonomy): Bacteria > Actinomycetota > Actinomycetes > Mycobacteriales > Mycobacteriaceae > Mycobacterium. The sequence continues at coordinate 3,487,613 of CAVXLB010000001.1, read as the reverse complement.
GCCGTGGCGGCCGGATGCGGTACTTCGACATGCACGCGAACTGGCTCGAGTCTGTGACGTATCCGAGGTACCGCAGTCCGCGGTGGTCTCGGTGATCCTCGGCGATCCAGAGGTGGCGCTGGCCGCCGCGACAGCGTGCCTGGAAGCTGGTGTCAAAGTTGGCTGCTTCCGCCCCCCGACGGTGCCCGCCGGGACCTCGCGGCTGCGGCTGACCGCCCGCGCATCCCTGGATGCCGACGAGCTGGACTTGGCTCGGCAGGTCTTGAAAGACGTTCTTTTCGGGGCGCGCCGTTGACCGTCCTGGTCATCACCGGGACCGGCACCGGGGTCGGCAAGACGGTCGCTACCGCGGCCCTCGCGTCGCACGCCCGCCAGGCTGGCATCGACGTCACGGTGTGCAAGCCCGTTCAGACCGGCACCGACTCCGGCGACGATGACCTGGCCGAGGTGGCGCGGCTGTCCGGGGTGACCGAGCTCGCCGGCTTGGCGCGGTATCCGCAGCCATTCGCACCGGCCGCGGCCGCCGAGCAGGCGGGGATGGCGTTGCCCGCTCGCGACCAGGTGCTGAGACTCATCAGCGGCCTGGATCGCCCGGGACGGCTGACCCTGGTCGAAGGCGCCGGCGGGCTGCTGGTCGAACTCGCCGACTCGGGAGTGACGCTGCGCGATCTGGCCGCGGACCTGGGTGCCGCGGCAGTCGTCGTGGTCACGGCGGAATTGGGCACTCTCAACCATACCGCGCTGACACTGGAAGCCCTTGGTGCACAAGGGATTCTATGCTCTGGCCTGGTGATCGGCAGCTGGCCTCGGCGGCCGGACGTGGTGGAGACGTCGAATCGGTCCGCGCTGGACCGGCTCGCTCCGCTACGGGCCGCGCTGCCGGCCGGTGCCGGTTCGATGGACGCCGCGGAGTTCGCGTCGATGAGTGCGGCGGCGTTCGACCCGGACTGGATAACCACCTTGGCCCGCTGATGGTGCATTCGATCGAGCTGGTCTTCGACGGCGCCACCGAATCGGCGATCCGACGCATTTGGGACGACCTGGCCCACGCCGGCATACCCAGCCAGGCGCCGGCCAGCCGCCCGCACGCGACGCTGGCCGTTGCCGAACGCATCGCCGCCGACGTCGACGAGCTGCTGAGTCCAGTCAGCCAGCTGCTGCCGCTGAAGACAACGATCGGGGCGCCGGTGCTGTTCGGCAGGGCCAAGGTCGTCTTGGCGCGGCTTGTCGTGCCGACCAGTGAGCTTTTGGCGTTGCACGCCGAGGTGCACCGACTGTGCAGTCCGCATCTGGAGCCCGGTGCGATGGCCAACAGCGTGCCCGGTCAGTGGACCCCGCATGTCACCTTGGCCCGCCGGGTCGGTGGCGCCCAACTCGGACGGGCGCTGCGCCTTGCGGGGCGCCCGTCACAGATCGAGGGCCGCTTCGTGGGCCTGCGCCACTGGGACGGCGACAAGCGCGCCGAATACCTGATCGGCTGACCGGCTACCCTAACGTGAGTCCGCAGGCTCGGACGTAGTAAAGACGACGCATTAAAGACTTTGAAGGAGTACGGGGTGACTCAGGCGGCGACTCGGCCAAATACTGACACCGAAAGCACCGACATCGTGGCGGTAGCCCGCCAGCAGGTGTTGGAGCGCGGTGAGGGATTGACCAAGGACCAGGTGCTGCGGGTGCTGCAGCTGCCTGACGACCGGCTCGAGGAAGTGCTGGCGCTGGCTCACGAGGTGCGGATGCGCTGGTGCGGGCCCGAGGTCGAGGTCGAGGGCATCATCAGCCTGAAAACCGGTGGCTGCCCCGAGGACTGCCATTTCTGCTCCCAGTCCGGGCTTTTCGCCTCGCCGGTGCGCAGCGCCTGGCTGGATGTTCCCAGCCTGGTCGAGGCGGCCAAACAGACCGCCAAGTCCGGTGCCACCGAGTTCTGCATCGTGGCTGCGGTACGCGGGCCCGACCAGCGATTGATGTCGCAGGTCGCGGCGGGCATCGAGGCGATTCGCGACGAAGTCGACATCAACATCGCCTGCTCGCTGGGGATGCTGACCGCCGAGCAAGTGGAGCAGCTCTCGGCGATGGGCGTGCACCGCTACAACCACAACCTGGAAACGGCCCGCTCATTTTTCACCAACGTCGTCACCACCCACACGTGGGAGGAGCGCTGGCAGACGTTGTCGATGGTCCGCGACGCCGGCATGGAGGTGTGCTGCGGCGGCATTCTCGGCATGGGGGAGACGCTCGAGCAGCGCGCCGAATTCGCCACCGACCTGGCGGAACTTGATCCTGATGAGGTGCCGTTGAACTTCCTCAACCCCCGGCCCGGCACGCCGTTCGGCGACCTGGAGGTGCTGCCGGCCAGTGAAGCGCTCAAGGCGGTGGCCGCCTTCCGGCTGGTTTTGCCGCGCGCCATGCTGCGCTTCGCCGGTGGCCGCGAGATCACGCTCGGTGACCTCGGCGCCAAGCAGGGCATCCTGGGCGGTATCAACGCCGTGATCGTCGGCAACTACCTGACCACCCTCGGTCGCCCCGCCGAAGCCGATCTGGAGCTGCTCGAGGACCTGCAGATGCCGATCAAGGCCCTCAACGCGAGCTTGTGACCAGAGAGGAACCGTGGCCGGCGTCTACAACGTCTACACCGGGGAATCTGGCGGGCACGGAGGTGCCCACCGCGGCCCGGCTGGGTCTCGAGCCGCCACGGTTCTGCGCGGAATGCGGACGCCGGATGATCGTCCAGGTTCGCCCCGACGGCTGGCGGGCGCAATGCTCGCGGCACGGACAGGTGGACTCGGCCGACCTGGAGGCGCAGCGGTGACCCCGAGGCGCGCGCTCGGCAACGTGGTGACGGGCCTGACGGTCGCCGGTGCCTTGATCGGCGGGCTGTGGGCATGGATCGCTCCAGCGATCCATGGCGTGGTGGCACTCACCCACACGGGTGAGCGGGTGCACGACTACCTCGGCAATGAATCCGGGCACTTCTTTGACGCACCGTGCCTGATGTTGGGTCTGCTGACTTTTGTGGCGATAGTGGCACCGGTACTCGTGTGGCAGTGGCGCGAATCGCGGGGGCCGGGGATGGTCATTGGGCTCGTGATCGGCCTTGTGACCGGCGCCGCGGCTGCTGCAGCGGTGGGGGCGGCGTTGGTTCACCTGCGGTACGGCGCGTTGAATTTCGACGCGATACCGCTGTCGGCTGACCACAAGTTGGCTTACGTTGTGGAGGCGCCGCCGGTGTTCTTCTCCCAGGCGTGGCTGTCGGCGGCGGCCACTCTTATCTGGCCGGCAGGCATCGCCGCACTGGTGTATGCCGTGATCGCCGCGGGGAGCGCACACGATGATCTGGGCAGCCGTCCTTCAGTCGATGAGCCGTCGGACACATTGCCGATCGAGCCGGAAGCTTCAGTCCCATAAGGCATTCGTCACATCTGAAACATACGTCTTTCCGGGAGGCGGCACGGTTTTTGCCCGCCTTCGCGCGACAGGCCGGCTTCGGCGCGCAGAGCCAGCACGCGTTGGCGTATCCGGTACTCGGTCGAGCGTGGGACATAGGCCGGCCCGTACCGCCCTCGGCCAAGTCGATAGAATCTGCCGCGTTCGACCTCCCAGCGCAGTGCATCCGAAACGGCCTTGAACGCGCGTCCGGGGACGGAAAAGTTCTGCGCGCGAAGCGATTTGAGCATTTCGTTAATGCTGGCCCGCCCATGGCGCATTAGGTGCATAGTCAGGGCGTAACGAAGCTCGATCCCTCGAAGTACGTGGTACATCCTCGAACCGTTGCATGCAGGTATGACATCTGAAATTGTCGCTCGGAGGCAGGCCAACGTCCTGCCACCTTCCGGAGAGATGCGTGCGGCGGAAGTGACTCAGAGCGGGCGGCGGCTGACCTTCCTGCCGGTAAGAACCTTGGCGGCGATCACGGCCAGTCGGGCCATGCCGGCGTAGGTCGCCGGGTTGAACATGGTGGGCCACACGGTTCTGACGAGATGGTCGGTCAGCGGTCGGCCGGCGAACCGGTCGGTGAGCCAGCGAAGCGCCATCGGGGCAGACAGCGGATGCAGGAGCATATGTTCGTTGAACGCGTCGCGGTGGTAGCTGACGTCGGCGCCGCCCGACGAATAGGCCTCGGCGAGCACGTCAATGTCCTTGACATCGATGAGATAGTCATGCACGGCCTGAATGATCAGAACCGGCGGTGCCGGCACCGCGACGCCCAGTTTGATGTTTTCGAAGACATGCGAGACCTCGGGCGTCGACAGGATGTCCTCGAGTGGCTCGTCGAGATAATCACCCATGTTCTTGCCGGCCATCCGGATTACCGCGCCCACCGTGGTCATCGTCTTCAAAGATTCCAGCAGCGCGCGCCCCTCGGCACTGGTGTGCTCTTTGATCACCCGGTCCAGCCCGGGATAGGCGTGCGCGAGCGCGGCCACCACCATCGCGGGCAAACCGGACAGCGCACCACCGTTGAGGCGGCGGAAGGTGTTGCCCAGGTCGCCGACGGGTGAGCCCAGCACCGCCCCGACGATGTCCAACTCAGGCGCGTACTCGCCGCACATTTCGGCGGCCCAAGCACTCGCCAGTCCACCGCCGGAGTACCCCCACAACGCGATCGGCGCTGACGGGGACAAAGCAACGCGTTCGGAACCCAGGGCGGCACGGATCCCGTCCAGCACCCGGTAGCCGGGTTCAAACGGCGCGCCCCAGACGCCCAGGAGACCTTCGTGATCGGGTATCGATACCGCCCAGCCTTCGGAGAGGGCGGCGACGATCAACAAGAGCTCCAACTGAGCCAACGAACCTAGGGCCTTCGCCCTCCTGCGCAGCGCATAGGAAGGAAAACAGCGCGACGACACGGCGTCGATCGCGCACTGGTACGACAGCAGCCGGGAGCTCTGCCCCGGCGCAAGGTCCGCCGGGAGGATCACCGTCGTGACCGTCGCCTCGGCGTTGCCGTGCATGTCCGTCGTCCGGAACAGCAACTGGGTGGCGGTGACGGGCTGTGGAATCAGCCCCAGAAACGCCACTTCCACGTCGCGTGAGCGCAGTACCGTCCCGGGCATGGCGTGCTGGAACCCGGCGGGGGGCTGATAGAAGGGATCGTCGGTGGGCAGCAGTGGGCGCACCTTGTGCTGTACGTCGTCGTGCGCAGGCCGGCCGATCCACTCGGCGCCACCTGTCTTGGCCAAATTGCCGAGTTCAACCATTGAGATCCCCTCCCAGTCCAGCGGGCATTTAGCCCGCCGGTGTTAACGCTCAATTTTACCGGCACCGAGAGCCGGCCCATGCCGGATGCCCTCATGCGCCGCGTCACACACAGGCGCGGGCAATCATGTCTTGATCTTCGCGGGTGACGCCCTCCATGCCGTGGGCGGGCACGTCATCGCACGCGCACGACTCGGCGGCACCGACGAAATCCGTTAACCGGGCGGCCGAAGTGCCGCGAATTCGTCGGTAACCCGCAGGCGGGAGTCGGTGAAGTGATACAGCGCTGCCGGTCGCCCGCCGCTGCGCCCGGACTGCGCGATGGTGCCGGTCTGAGTGATGACGCCGCGACGGACCAGCACCCGTTGCAGATTCGTCGCGTCGACCTGATAACCCAGTGCCGCGCCATAGATGTCGCGCAGCGTCGACAGTGCAAATTCCTTTGGCGCCAAAGCGAATCCAATATTCGTGTACGACATCTTGGCGGCCAGTCTGGCTTGCGCGTGGGTCACCATGGGGCCGTGATCGAAGGCCATCCGCGGCAGCGAACCCACCGGATGCCAGCGGGTATCTGGTGGCAGTTCTGGGGTGGCGGGGGAGGGTACCAGGCCAAGAAAGGTCGAGGCGATAACCCGCGTGCCCGGCAGTCGGTTGGGCTCGGAGAACACCGCGAGTTGCTCGAGGTGTGCCAGTTCTTGCAGGTCGACCTTCTCGGCCAGTTGGCGCCGAACCGAGGTGATCATGTCCTCGTCATTGCGCAGCCGTCCACCCGGCAGCGACCATGCGCCCTTTTGCGGGTCCTGCGCGCGTTCCCATAACAGCACGTTAAGCTGCGGTTTTTCTGTTCGGTGGGCCCTCTTAACCTGCGATACGTCCTCCAAGACGTGCCGAACCTGGAACACGACCGCGAGCACTTCATGCGCGGTGCTAGTATTAGGCATGTTTTCGATTATAAGTCGAAAACCTCTCGGCCGAAAGGAGCCGCCATGACGGTCCTAAATCGCATGGACACGCCCGCGGACGACATGCTTGCTCGAATCACGAATTCACCCACCGGCTACGCCGGTGTGGACGGTGACCAGCAGTGGGCCACCGAGGTGCGCCGCCTGGCCCGGTTGCGCGGCGCCACCCTGCTGGCGCACAACTATCAGCTGCCTGCGATCCAAGATGTCGCCGACCACGTGGGGGATTCACTGGCGCTGTCGCGGATCGCCGCGGATGCGCCCGAGGACACCATCGTGTTCTGCGGTGTGCACTTCATGGCCGAGACAGCCAAGATCCTCAGCCCGGACAAGACCGTGCTCATCCCGGACCAGCGGGCCGGCTGCTCCTTGGCCGACTCGATCACTCCGGAGGACCTTCGGGCCTGGAAGGACGAACATCCCGACGCCGTCGTCGTCTCCTACGTGAACACCACGGCGGCGGTCAAAGCGCTCACCGACATCTGCTGCACGTCGTCCAACGCGGTCGAAGTGGTCGGGTCCATCGATCCCGACCGCGAAGTGTTGTTCTGCCCGGACCAATTCCTCGGGGCCCATGTCCGTCGCGTGACCGGACGTAAGAACGTGCATGTGTGGGCCGGCGAGTGCCACGTCCACGCCGGGATCAACGGCGACGAGCTCACCGACCAGGCTCGCGCGCATCCCGACGCCGAACTGTTTGTGCATCCCGAATGCGGCTGTGCCACTTCGGCTTTATATCTCGCCGGCGAAGGCATCTTTCCGCCCGACCGGGTAAAGATTTTGTCCACCGGCGGCATGCTCGAGGCGGCTCACCAGACACGCGCCCGCAAGGTTTTGGTCGCCACCGAGGTCGGGATGCTGTATCAGCTGCGCCGAGCGGCGCCGGAGGTCGACTTCCGCGCGGTCAACGACCGCGCGTCGTGCAAGTACATGAAGATGATCACGCCCGCGAGCCTGTTGCGCTGCCTGGTCGAAGGCGCCGACGAAGTTCACGTCGATCCGGAGGTCGCGGCAGCGGGCCGGCGCAGTGTGCAGCGGATGATCGAAATTGGGCAGCCGGGCGGGGGCGAATGATGGCCCGTTCCACGTGGACTCACGCCGCTGATGTCGTCGTGATCGGCACCGGGGTTGCGGGATTGGCCGCCGCGCTGGCCGCTCATCGGGCCGGCCGCAGCGTCGTCGTACTCAACAAGGCAGACCAGACGCGCGGGGCGACCGCGACGCACTACGCGCAGGGCGGCATTGCGGTGGTGTTGCCGGACAACTCCGAGAACCAAGATTCCGTTGACGCCCATGTCGCCGACACCCTTGCGGCGGGCGCCGGGTTGTGCGATCCCGACGCGGTGTATTCGATTGTCGCCGACGGCTACCGGGCGGTTACTGAATTAGTCGGTGCCGGAGCCCGATTCGATGAATCGGTTCCGGGCAAATGGGCGCTGACCCGCGAGGGCGGCCACTCGCGGCGGCGCATCGTGCACGCCGGCGGCGACGCCACCGGCGCCGAAGTCCAGCGCGCCCTCGACCACGCGGCCGGCATGCTGGACATCCGATCCGGCCACGTGGCGGTGCGGGTGCTGCATGACGGAACTGCCGTGACCGGGGTGTCAGTGCTCAGCCCGGACGGTTACGGCATCGTCAGTGCGCCTGCGGTGATTCTGGCCTCCGGCGGGCTCGGTCACCTCTACAGCGCGACGACCAATCCCGACGGCTCGACCGGCGACGGGATCGCATTGGCGCTCTGGGCCGGTGTCGCGGTCACCGATCTTGAGTTCATCCAGTTCCACCCGACCATGCTTTACACGGCCGATCGTGGCCGGGAGACCGGCCGGAGGCGTCCGCTGGTCACCGAGGCCATCCGCGGCGAGGGCGCGATATTGATTGACAGGAATGGCGATTCGGTTACGGCAGGCGTTCATCCGATGGGGGACCTGGCGCCTCGCGACGTCGTCGCCGCGGCCGTCGACGCGCGTCTGAAGGCCACCGGCGACAGTTGCGTCTACCTCGACGCCCGCGGCATCGAGGGCTTCGAGACCCGGTTCCCGACCGTCACGGCCGCGTGCCGCACGGCCGGCATCGACCCGGTTCGTCAACCGATCCCGGTGGTGCCGGGTGCGCACTACAGCTGCGGCGGCATCGTCACCGACGTGTACGGCCAAACCGAGCTGCCCGGTCTCTACGCGGCGGGCGAGGTGGCCCGCACCGGGATGCACGGCGCGAACCGGTTGGCGTCCAACAGCTTGCTGGAAGGTCTGGTGGTCGGTGGCCGCGCCGGAAAGGCGGCGGCCGCGCATGCGGTCGAAACCGGCCGGTCGCGCCCGACCGTGCCCGAGCCGATCATCCATACCGCGCCCAAGCGCCGCGAACTGCAACGTGCGATGAGCCGGAACGCCTCGGTGGTGCGAACTGCCCCCGGGCTGCGTCGGTTGGCCGAGGCGCTAGCGGTGGCGCGGGCTCGCGACGTGGCGGACCGTCGCGATTTCGAGGATGTGGCGTTGGCGCTGACCGCGCGGGCTGTGACCGCAGCGGCCCTGGCCCGCAACGAAAGTCGCGGTTGCCACCACCGGACGGAACACCCGGGTGCGGTGCCAGAAGAGGCACGTAGCATCGTGGTTCGGCTCAACGACGATCACCAGGCGGTGCGTGCGGAGGCATTGGCGGCGGTGTGCTGCTGATGACCCTCTCCGACAGCGAGCTGTCGGCCGCTCGCGACGCCATTCGGCGCGGTCTCGAAGAGGATCTGCGCCATGGGCCCGATATCACCACATCGGCGACGGTGCCCGCCGGAGCCGTGGCCACGGCGTCGATGGTGCCACGGCAGCCCGGGGTGATCGCCGGGGTAGACGTCGCCCTGTTGGTACTCGATGAGGTGATCGGTGCCGGCGGTTACCAGGTACTCGGCCGCATCGAGGACGGTGCCCGGCTGCAGGCGGGCGAGTCACTGCTCACGGTGCAGGCAGAAACCCGCGGCCTGTTGACCGCCGAGCGGACCATGCTGAACCTGATCTGCCACCTGTCCGGGATCGCGACCGTGACGTCGGCCTGGGTGGATGCCGTGCACGGCACTAAAGCCAAGGTCCGCGACACCCGAAAAACCCTGCCTGGCCTGCGTGCGCTGCAGAAGTACGCGGTGCGTGTCGGCGGGGGCGTCAACCACCGCCTGGGGCTGGGCGATGCGGCATTGATCAAGGACAACCATGTGGCGGCTGCGGGATCGGTGGTCGAGGCGTTGCGGGCGGTACGCGACGCGGCACCGGATCTGGCGTGCGAGGTTGAGGTGGATTCGCTCGAACAGCTCGACGAGGTGCTGACCGAAAACCCGGAGCTGATCCTGCTGGACAATTTCCCGGTATGGCAGACGCAGATGGCCGTGCAGCGTCGGGACGCGCGGGCGCCGGCCGTGTTGCTCGAATCGTCCGGCGGCCTCAGCCTGGAAACGGCGGCGACGTACGCCGCGACCGGCGTCGACTTCCTGGCCGTCGGGGCGCTGACCCACTCAGTGCGCGTGCTCGACATCGGTTTGGATATGTAGGGACGAGAACTCAAGTCTCGTCTGATGGTTCGCTTGCCTGCTTTATCCGCACTCTGATCCGCGGCAGGCGCTTCCCCGGGGCTCGTTCGATTGCGTATTCCCACGCCAATCCCTGCCATAGCTGCCAACCGCGCCAGCGGGCGAGAAGGCAGAGCGCCGCCCCGACCAAAGTCGCGACCACTGTTCCTAATGAGGCGTGCCCGCTGTAGGTGAACAACACCGTCACGACACTGGCGACGACCGCGCAGGTTGCATAAAGCGTGTTGCCGCCGAAGATCTGTGGGATCCGTCGGACGATCAGATCCCGCATCGCACCGCCGCCGACTGCGGTGACCGTGCCCAGCAATACCGCTGGCAGCCAGCTCAAGCCGACGTCGAGAGTCTTCTGCGCACCGGCGGCCGCCCAGCAACCGAGTGCCAGGGCATCGACCACTGGAAACGTCAGGCTCCAAATCCGGTCGTGCACCGGGACCAGGAACGCAACGATCGCCCCGGCGAGCGCGGTCACCACATATGCGTAATCGGTCAGCCCAACCGGAGGGCCGTGCTGCAGGAGGGTGTCACGGATCACTCCGCCGCCCAGCCCGGACAAAATAGCCAGCGCGACAAATCCGACGGGGTCCATGCGTTGTTCGCGGGCCACAATTCCGCCGAGCAGCGCGTTGCCGAAGACCCCGGCGAGGTCGATCACCCGGAGAAAATCGCCGACCGTGCCAATCACCCGACAACGTTTATCACCCGGGTCCACGCAGGGCCAGCCTGCCGCCGGTTTAGTGTCGCAGGCGATGACTACTTACGACACGCTCACGTTCGGGCAGAGCGGACCCATCACACGAATCGTGCTCGACCGGCCTGATGCAGCCAACGGCATTAACGACGCGTTGGCCCGAGAATTAGCGGACGCCGCAGTGCGATGCGATGTGGCCGAGACGAAGGTAGTACTCCTCACCGCCGCTGGACGGTTCTTTTGCGCGGGGGGCGACTTGAAGGCGATGGCGGCGTCCCCACTGGGCGTTGGCCGATTCGTCAAGAGCATCGCCGACGACCTGCACCGCGCGATCTCGACACTCGCGCGGATGGACGCCGTGTTGATCATCGCGGTCAACGGCGTAGCGGCGGGGGCGGGGTTCAGCCTCGCGATGGTCGGGGATCTGGTGCTGGCGGCCGAGTCTGCGTCATTCACGATGGCTTACACCAAGGCGGGGCTGAGTCCCGACGGCAGCTCCTCGTACTACCTGCCGCGACTTGCCGGCGTGCGCCGCACCCAGGAACTGATGCTCACCAACCGGCGGCTGTCGGCTGCGGAGGCGGCAGAATGGGGATTGGTCACCGAAGTCGTGCCCGACGACGACCTGTCCATCCGCGCCGACGCGCTGGCCGCTGAAATGGCGTCCGCAGCAAAAGCTTCCAACGCGGCCGTGAAGAAACTTCTGATGATGAGCTCCGGTAATGGCCTCGAGGCACAAATGGAGATCGAAGGTCGCACCATCGCGGCATGCGCCGACAACGCCGACGGCCGCGAGGGTATCGACGCGTTCCTGAACAAACGCGCTCCGAGGTTCGCCTGACGCCCCGGTAGAGTGCGTCTCGGTGTGGATCCAAGGCGGAAAAATCGCCGCCCAGATCCCGCCCTTGGCGCACACGCGAAGGCGTCAGTGCACATTCAAACTGAGGTGCGCAGCAATGTGCGCGCTGCTGGCTTGGCGGCGTTGAGCGCGGCCGGAGCGCCCGCGATCCGGGATAGGATCAGCGCTCCCTCGATCAGCGAGATAAGGCCGATTGCAACGGTTTCCGCGTCTTTATCTGACCAGCCTTCCGAGCTAAGCCGATCCTCGATGGCCGCGCACCAACTCTGGAAGGCGCGTGCCGACGCGGCTCGCACCAACGGACTGGCGTTCACCGACTCAGTGGCGATCGGCTCGATCGGGCAACCGTCGCGCTGATCGCCGGCCAGCCCGGCCGCCAGCAGGTCGATCCACCGATCGACGATGTCGGCCACCGGTCGCCCGCCGGCGAGGAATCTGCGGAGCAGTTGCTCGATGCTCACTCCGGCGGAGTCAACGACCGCCGCCGCCAACTGTTGCTTGCCCTGCGGGAAGTGGTGATAAAGCGAACCGGCTTTGACGCCGGCCTCGTCCAGGATCTGGTTGAGTCCGGTCGCTGCATAGCCCTGACGGCGGAACAGGGTGGCGGCGCTTTCGATCAATGCCGCGCGGCTGCGGTCTGGTCTGGGCACGAGTCTTGACAATACTTGAATGATCACTCAAGAATGCTGAGATGAGGCAGCTGACGTTCGAAGAGACCGGGCGATACGCATGGCGAGAGGTGCCCGACCCGGAAGTCACCGCACCGGAACAAGCGTTGGTCAGGCCTTTGTTGGTCGCCTGTTGCGATCTGGACATCGCCGTCGCCCGCGGCCGGGCGCCGCTGCCACCCGGGTACGCCGTCGGCCATGAAGGGTTAGCCGAGGTCGTCGAGGTCGGAGACGGCGTCAGTGCCGTTCGGCCGGGAGACCGGGTGGTGGTGCCTTTTCAGATCAGTTGCGGCCACTGCCGCGAATGCCGGCGTGGCGCGACGGGTTCATGCGGGTCGGTGCCCATGATGGCGATGTACGGTCTAGGCCCGTTGGCCGGCCTGAATGGCGGCGGTTTCATGTCGGATCTGGTGCTCGTGCCGTATGCCGACGCGATGCTCATCGGCGTCCCCGAAGCGGTGGATGCCATCTCGATCGCTTCCCTATCGGACAACATTCCCGACGGGTGGCGGGCCGTCGGGCCTTATCGCGACGAGCTGGCCCGGCTCGATCCGGCCGATCGCCGTGTCCTCGTGGTGGGCCGGCTCTCGATCGGGCTGTACACGGCAGCCTTCGCCGCCGCACTGGGAGCCCACGTCGACTACGTCGACACTGACGGACGGCGCCTGGCGGCCGCGGAAAAACTGGGTGCGACTGTGCACGACCGGATGAAGCCGGACAAGTCGTGGGATCCCTATCCGGTAACCGTCAACACCTCAGCCGATCCGGCGTCGCTGGCCGCGGCACTGCGGGCAACCTGGCCCGACGGTGTGTGCACCGACACCGGGATCTATTTCGAACCGGTCGAGATGCCGTTGCTGCCGATGTACACCCGCGGCGTGCGGTTCGTCACCGGCCGGGTCAATGCGCGGGCCGCCATCCCCGCTGTCCTGGAACTGCTCGGGGGATGTGACCTATCGCCGGCCGTCGACCGGATCGTTTCGTGGGAAGACGCTCCGTCGGCGTGGCCGACGATGACCGGAAAGACCGTTTTCACCAGGGCCTGAATCGAGTCACATGTGCCACAGGGAGTGACCGCGCCATTTGCTTTCAGGGCGGAAAAACTGCCCAGATTCCGCCCTCGGCGCGCACCCGAGGCCGTCAATGCAAACTCAAACTTGGGGTTAGTCGATATCGCCGACGAAGACCCCCATACGGCCCACCTGGAGCCGCGCCATCAACGGCAAGTCGCCGGCCTCGGACCCGGCGGGCAGAATCCGCGGGTTGACGAGGTGCACCTCGCGGCGGGTGAAGCGGACGTCGGCCTCGCCGGCGGCCAGCACGTTCTTGACCCAGTCTGTTTTGCCGTGGGCCAGCGCGATGGCCAGCACGTTTCCCTTGCGGTATGTCGTCACGATGGTCTTGTACCGTTTGCCGGACGTGCGGCCGCGATGCGTGATGGTCGCGGTTCCGGGCAGGTAGCGCGCGATCGGTTTGAGCGCCGGGTTGATGTACTTGATCTGAAAGTTCTCGAACCAGGGTGGGAAAACCATCGGAACGCCTGGGGCGTTGTTGGGGTGATCCTTCGTGGACACGGCGGCTCCCTCTATTAATCGCATACCCACCGGCACTGTACCGGTCGAATATTTACTTGAACTGCTCTGGGACAATGGGGCTGTGACCACTACGCAGCCCGTGATGGCCCGCATCGACTTGCGGGGCGTGGAGTTGACGGCTGCCCGGTTGCGGACGGCCCTGCCGCGGGGTGGAACCGATGTGGAGACGGTGCTGGCTGCGGTGCGTCCGATCGTGCAGGCGGTCGCGGAGCGGGGGGCCGACGCGGCCTTGGAGTTCGGCGCGTCGTTCGACGGTGTGCGACCGCCGACGGTCCGGGTGCCCGAGGCCGCGCTGGCCGCCGCGCTGGCCGGACTCGCCCCCGACGTTCGCGACGCGCTGCAGGTGATGATTCAGCGGACCCGCACCGTGCATGCTGACCAGCGCCGAACCGAGGTCACCACCACGCTTGGCCCGGGTGCGACGGTCACCGAGCGGTGGGTTCCCGTCGAGCGAGTGGGCCTGTACGTGCCCGGCGGCAATGCGGTGTATCCGTCCAGCGTGATCATGAATGTGGTGCCGGCGCAGGCGGCAGGTGTCGACTCGCTGGTGGTTGCCAGCCCGCCGCAGGCGGATTTTGACGGGCTGCCGCATCCGACGATCCTGGCCGCGGCCAGGCTCTTGGGTGTCGACGAGGTGTGGGCTGTGGGCGGGGCGCAGGCGGTGGCGTTGCTGGCCTACGGCGGCATCGATAGCGATGGTGCCGAGCTTGCGCCCGTCGACATGATCACTGGGCCCGGCAACATCTACGTCACCGCCGCCAAGCGGCTGTGTCGCTCTCAGGTCGGTATCGACGCCGAAGCCGGTCCCACCGAGATCGCCATCCTGGCAGACCACACCGCCGGTCCGGCTCACGTGGCTGCGGACCTGATCAGCCAGGCCGAGCACGACGAGATGGCTGCCAGCGTGCTGGTAACTCCAAGTCCGGACCTGGCTGACGCCGTCGACAGCGAATTGGCCGCGCAGCTGCAGACCACTGTGCACTCCGCCCGCGTGACGACCGCGCTCAGTGGACGGCAATCGGCGATCATCCTGGTTGACGACCTGGCTGCCGGGATCAAAGTCGTCAACGCCTACGCCGCCGAGCACTTGGAGATCCAAACCGCCGACGCCGCGCGGGTCGCCGATCAAATTCGTTCGGCTGGTGCGATATTTGTCGGTCCGTACTCGCCTGTCAGCCTCGGCGACTACTGCGCCGGGTCTAACCACGTGCTGCCGACCGCCGGCAGTGCCCGGTATTCCAGCGGACTGTCGGTGCAGACTTTCCTGCGGGGCATCCATGTCGTCGACTACACCGAAGCTGCCCTCAAAGACGTCTCCGGACACGTGATCACGCTGGCCGAGGCAGAAGATCTGCCGGCCCACGGCGAGGCAGTGCGGCGGAGGTTCGAGCGATGACGGATCTCTCCGGGAAGCCCACGCTGGACGACCTGCCGCTGCGCGACGACCTGCGCGGCAAATCGCCCTATGGCGCGCCGCAGTTGGCAGTTCCAGTGCGGCTGAACACCAACGAGAACCCACACCCGCCCACCCAGGCACTGGTCGACGATGTCGTACGGTCGGTGCGGGAAGTGGCCGGCGACCTGCACCGCTACCCCGACCGCGACGCAGTGGCGCTACGCCGTGATCTGGCTGACTACCTCACCGCCCAGACCGGTAGTCAGGTCGGTGTCGAAAGTGTTTGGGCGGCCAATGGTTCCAACGAGATTCTGCAACAGCTGCTGCAGGCGTTCGGCGGCCCGGGCCGCAGCGCGATCGGGTTCGTCCCGTCCTACTCGATGCACCCGATCATCTCTGACGGGACGCGCACCGCGTGGCTCGAGGTCTCCCGCGCCGACGACTTCAGTCTCGACACCGATGCCGCCGTCACCGCCGTCACCGAGCACAGGCCCGATGTGGTGTTCATCGCCAGCCCCAACAACCCGTCCGGACAGAGCGTTTCGTTGGCGGATCTGCGCAGGCTGCTCGACGTGGTGCCGGGGATTTTGATCGTCGACGAGGCCTACGGTGAATTCTCTTCGCAGCCCAGTGCGGTGACGCTGGTCGATGAATATCCGACGCGACTCGTTGTCACCCGAACCATGAGTAAGGCGTTCGCCTTCGCGGGCGGCAGGCTTGGCTACCTTGTCGCCACACCTGCGCTCGTTGAAGCGTTGTTACTGGTGCGGCTGCCGTATCATCTGTCGTCGGTCACGCAAGAAGCCGCCCGGGCCGCGCTGCGGCACGCCGACGACACACTGGGCAGCGTCGCCGCGCTGATCGCCGAACGTGAACGAGTGTCAATGGCATTGAACGGCATGGGGTTTCGGGTGATTCCCAGCGACGCAAACTTCGTGTTGTTCGGACTCTTCGCCGATGCGCAAGCCGCTTGGCGACATTATTTGGACGCCGGCGTCCTGATCCGCGACGTCGGGATTCCCGGCTACCTGCGCGCCACCACGGGCCTGGCCGACGAGAACGACGCGTTCCTTACGGCGAGCGCGCAGATAGCTGCCACCGAACTGGCACCAGCCAGTCCCAGCCCTGTAGGAGCCCCGTGACCGCCACCGAAATTACCCCTGTGACACGCCGGGCGCGTATTGAGCGCCGGACGCGCGAATCCGACATCGTGATCGAACTCGACCTCGACGGCACCGGGCAGGTGCACGTCGATACCGGTGTCCCGTTCTACGACCACATGCTGACCGCATTGGGCAGTCATGCCAGCTTTGACCTGACGGTCCGCACCAAGGGCGACGTCGAGATCGAAGGGCACCACACCATCGAGGACACTGCCATCGCGCTCGGCCAGGCACTCGGGCAGGCGCTCGGCGACAAGAAGGGCATCCGCCGATTCGGGGACGCTTTCATCCCGATGGACGAGACGCTGGCACACGCCGCAGTCGACGTGTCCGGCCGACCCTACTGCGTGCACACCGGAGAGCCGGATCATCTGCAGCACACCACGATTGCCGGAAACTCGGTGCCGTACCACACCGTCATCAACCGGCACGTGTTCGAGTCGCTGGCGGCCAATGCCCGCATCGCACTGCACGTACGCGTGTTGTATGGGCGCGACCCGCATCACATCACCGAAGCGCAGTACAAGGCGGTAGCCCGTGCGTTGCGTCAGGCGGTTGAGCCAGACCCCCGGGTTTTTGGTGTGCCGTCCACCAAAGGTGTTTTGTGACAGCAAAATCAGTGGTGGTGCTCGATTACGGCTCGGGTAACTTGCGGTCGGCCCAGCGCGCGCTGCAGCGAGTCGGCGCCTCGGTCGAAGTGACCGCCGACGCCGGCGCCGCGATGGCGGCCGATGGGCTTGTCGTGCCCGGCGTCGGCGCGTACGAGGCCTGCATGACGGGCCTGCGGAAGATCGCGGGCGAGCGGATTATCGCCGAGCGGGTCGCGGCTGGGCGCCCGGTGCTGGGGGTTTGCGTCGGGATGCAGATTTTGTTCGCGCGCGGTGTCGAGTTCGGAGTGGAGACAAAAGGCTGCGGGCAATGGCCCGGTGCGGTCACCCGGCTGGACGCTCCGGTGGTCCCGCACATGGGCTGGAACGTGGTGGATCCCGCGCCGGGCAGCGCGCTGTTCAAGGGCTTGGACGCTGGTGCGCGTTTCTACTTCGTGCATTCCTACGCCGCGCAACAATGGCAAGGCTCATCAGAGGCGCTGCTGACGTGGGCAACCCACCAAGTGCCGTTTTTGGCTGCGGTCGAGGACGGGCCGCTGGCCGCAACGCAGTTTCACCCGGAGAAGAGCGCCGACGCCGGTGCGGCCGTGCTGAGCAATTGGATTGAGGGACTGTGACGCGCTTCGCGAAATGGCATTCCGCTACGCAAACGCCGAGAGGACGCGTCGCCAGTTGCACTCTCGGCGCGAAGGAGAAAGCGTGTTGATCTTGTTACCCGCTGTCGACGTGGTCGAAGGTCGTGCCGTGCGCCTGGTGCAGGGCAAGGCCGGCAGCGAAACCGAGTACGGCTCTGCGGTGGACGCCGCATTGGGCTGGCAGCGCGACGGAGCCGACTGGATTCATCTGGTCGACCTAGACGCCGCGTTCGGCCGCGGGTCGAACCGCGAACTGCTGGCCGAGGTCGTCGGCAAGCTCGATGTGCAGGTGGAGATGTCGGGTGGGATCCGCGACGACGATTCCCTTGCCGCGGCGCTGGCCACCGGCTGCGCTCGAGTCAACCTGGGGACGGCCGCCCTGGAGAACCCGCAGTGGTGTGCGCGGGCGATCGCCGAGCACGGTGACAAAGTCGCGGTCGGGCTGGATGTCCAGATCCTCGACGGTGAACACCGGTTGCGCGGACGCGGCTGGGAAACCGACGGCGGCGACCTGTGGGACGTGCTGGAACGCCTTGACAGGGAGGGGTGTTCGCGGTTCGTCGTCACCGATGTCACCAAGGACGGGACGCTGGGCGGCCCCAATCTCGAACTGCTGGCTCGTGTCACCGATCGCACGGGTGCCCCGGTCATCGCGTCCGGTGGGGTGTCCAGCCTGGACGACCTGCGTGCCATCGCAACTCTCACCGGCCGCGGTGTCGAAGGCGCCATCGTGGGCAAGGCCCTGTACGCCGGTCGGTTCACCTTGCCGCAAGCGCTGGACGCGGTGCGGGAGTAGGCGCCGCAATGGATCTGGACGCGTTGGTTGCCGAGGCGTCGGCAATCCTCGATGCGGTGGTGGAGCCGTTCCTGATGGGCCATCGCGCCGATTCGGCTGTCCGCAAGAAGGGCAATGATTTCGCTACCGAGGTCGATCTTGCGATCGAGCGCCAGGTTGTCGCCGCGCTGGAAGAAGCGACCGGAATCGGGGTGCACGGCGAAGAATTCGGCGGCGCGGCCATCGACTCTCCGTGGGTGTGGGTGCTGGACCCGATCGACGGTACGTTGAATTACGCCGCGGGATCGCCGATGGCCGCGATCCTGCTAGGCCTCCTGCACGATGGCGATCCGGTGGCCGGACTGACGTGGTTGCCGTTCACTGGCCAGCGCTACACTGCCGTGGACGGCGGACCGTTGATGAAAAATGTTGTCCCGCAGCCATTGCTGGCTCATGCCGAGTTGGCTGACTCCCTCATTGGAGTCGGCACATTCAGTGCGGACTCCCGCGGCCGATTCCCCGGACGCTATCGGGTGGCGGTGCTGGAAAAACTCAGCCGGGTTTCGTCGCGGCTGCGGATGCATGGGTCCACCGGCATCGACCTCGCCTACGTTGCCGACGGAATCCTGGGCGGAGCAATAAGTTTCGGCGGCCATGTCTGGGATCATGCGGCGGGGGTTGCGCTGGTGCGAGCGGCGGGTGGCGTAGTCACCGATCTGGCGGGTGAACCGTGGACTCGCGAGTCGCGATCCGCGCTGGCCGGACCACCCGGCGCATACCGTGAAATCCTCGACATCCTGCGCAGCACAGGAGAACCGGAGGACTACTGAGATGTATGCCGGAAACGGCCTCGCCGTACGGGTGATCCCCTGCCTGGACGTCGATGACGGGCGGGTGGTTAAGGGAGTTAATTTCGCGAACCTTCGGGATGCGGGTGATCCCGTCGAGCTTGCCGCCGCCTACGACGCTGAAGGTGCAGACGAGCTGACCTTTCTCGACGTGACCGCGTCGTCGTCGGGCAGGGCTACCATGCTGGATGTGGTGCGCCGCACCGCCGAGCAGGTGTTCATCCCGCTGACGGTCGGCGGCGGGGTGCGCACCGTGGCCGACGTCGACATACTGCTGCGCGCGGGGGCCGACAAAGTCTCGGTCAACACCGCCGCCATCGCCCGCCCGGACCTACTGGCGGAAATGGCAAAACAGTTCGGCTCCCAGTGCATTGTGTTGTCCGTCGACGCCCGCACGGTGCCGGCTGGATCGACGCCGACACCGTCGGGCTGGGAGGTCACCACCCACGGCGGTCGGCGCGGCACCGGCATCGACGCCGTCGAGTGGGCCGCCCGCGGCGCGGACCTCGGCGTGGGGGAGATCCTGCTGAACTCGATGGACGCCGACGGCACCAAAGCCGGGTTCGACCTGGCGATGCTGCGGGCGGTCCGCGCCGCGGTCACGGTGCCGGTGATCGCCAGCGGTGGCGCCGGGGCGGCCGAACACTTCGCGCCCGCTGTCGCCGCCGGCGCCGATGCGGTGTTGGCGGCCAGCGTCTTTCATTTCGGCGAGCTCACGATTGGGCAGGTGAAGACAGCCATGGCCTCGGAAAAGATCACGGTTAGGATCACCGCGCGATGACCCTCGACCCGGACATTGCCGCCCGCCTCAAGCGCAACCCCGACGGACTATTCGCCGCCGTCGTGCAGGAACGCGGTAGCGGTGATGTGCTGATGGTTGCCTGGATGGATGACGAGGCACTGGCCCGCACCCTGGAAACACGTGAGGCAACCTACTATTCGCGATCCCGCAGCGAACAGTGGATCAAAGGCGCGACATCCGGGCATACTCAGTACGTCCATTCGATCCGCCTAGACTGCGACGGCGACAGCGTGCTGTTGACGGTGGACCAGGTCGGCGCCGCCTGCCACACCGGTGACCACAGTTGCTTTGACGCCGACGTGCTACTGGAGCGCGAAAGCTAACCGGGTGCGACGTCCAATCCGTTGGCCGCCGCAATTGCGGCACGGGTCCATTCCCGACGGACGACGGCCGGCTGGATGCGGTCGCGGCGAATGATCTCGACATCGATGGCTTTACCCGTCGTAACCGCGGCCGGCACCCGGAAGGAGAATGCCGATTCGTCGGTGGCGATGGCAAGAATGGCATCGGTGTCGGTAAAATTGTTGGCGCGCATGACGTCTGTTGCCCATACGGACGGTTTGAGGCCGCCGAAATTCTTGACGTATAGCACCCACAGCTGGGTGCCGCGCCCGTTGTGGAGTTTGGTGACTGCCCTGTTCACCGCGTCGTACTCAAGGGGCCCGAGCACGCCGGATTCATCGGTGACTTGCCTGGATAGCGTGATCGCCGGCGCCGTCGCCGAGCCGGCGCCGCTGGTCGGCGCGGCCACCGACGCCGAAGGGGACTTGCTGGCCGGGTGTTTGGATTTGTCGCGGAAAACGTGGACGCCGACGAGTATCGCAAACCCGGCCAGGGCGACGGCGACGATCGCCGCGATCGCCGTTGCTGTTGGCCGCCACCCGCGGCGGGCTTTCGACGGCGCCTCGGCGATCACTTCGGTCGGCGCCGCGATCACTTCGGTTGGACCCGCAACCTCGGCCGCAACGGTGTTCAGCTGGCTGCCCAACGCAGCCGCGAAATCCGCACATGTCGCGTAACGGTCACTCGGGCTTTTGGCGAGGGCTTTGGCAATGGCGCCGTCGAGGTCTGCCAATTCCGGTCGACGCTCACTGATGCGCGGCGGTGGCGCCGACAAGTGCTGGGTGATGACGACCGCCGGGTTGGAGTGCTGAAAAGGAGCGGACCCAGTCAGCAGGTTAAAAGCCGTGCATCCGAGTGCGTATTGGTCGGCTCGCCCGTCGAGATCGGCGCCCTGGAGTTGTTCGGGAGCACAGTACGCGGTGGTCCCCACCAGCATGTTCGTCGCCGTCAGTCCACTGATCTGGCCCAGCTCGCGGGCGATGCCAAAGTCGGCGAGCAGGATCCGCCGTCGGGAACTGTTGTCTCCCAGCAGGATATTGGCGGGTTTGACGTCACGGTGCAGCAGTCCGCGCGAATGGGCGTAATCGAGCGCGTCGGCAACGGCCGAAACGATCGCGACGACATCGGCTTTGGGCATTCCGGACGGGTACTGGTCGTGCAGCAGTTTCGCGCAGTCGGTTCCCTCCACGTAGTCCATCGAGATCCACAGTTGCCCTTCGTATTCACCGCGGTCGTGGATGCCGACAATGTGCTCGTGGTATAGGCCTGCGGCCAGGTCGGCCTCCCTGTTAAAGCGTTGGCGAAACTCGTCGTCCGCGGTCAGCTCGCTGGGCAAAATCTTGAGCGCATCGCGGCGCGGTAGCCGCGGATGCTGCGCCAGATACACCTGACCCATCCCACCGGCCCCCAAGCGCCTGACGATGGTGTATCCGGCAAACACGTGTCCTTCTTGCAGGCCATCGCTTTGCGGCATGTGAGCATGCTACTGAGGCGCCGCAACCGAATAGTCGCCGAGAGGTCACGCGGGTAGCTGCCGTCCGCATTCGTCGGGTGAGTGGTTGCGAGTCGACACACCCTCCGACGTCAGCTAGGACTGGTGAGGAAACAATGCCGAACCACTCACCGCGCCGCAGATGAGGTGAATCGCGCCGGCCGTGGGCTCGCTTGATCAGAATGGTGGGCGATGTTGAAGCGCGTTTCGTGGACCGTGGTGGTACCGCTGGTTGCCCTCGCCCTGCTGGCACTGACATGGGGGACCGGGACGGGACCGGTGCTTGGTTTGCTGTTAGCGGTATTCCTCGTCGGCGCGGTGCTGGCCGCGGTAAATCACGCGGAAGTGGTCGCGCACCGCGTCGGTGAGCCATTGGGATCGCTGGTGCTCGCTGCCGCGGTGACGATCATCGAGGTGGCCCTCATCCTCGAGCTCATGGCGTCCGGCGGGAATGAGGCGGCGACCCTGGCCAGGGACACTGCATTTGGCGCAGTGATGATCACCACGAACGGGATTGCCGGGTTGTCACTGCTGTTGGGTTCGCAACGGTATGGCGTGACACTGTTCCATGCCGAAGGCAGTGGCGCCGCACTCGCGACGCTGACGACGCTGACGACGCTGAGCCTGGTGCTGCCCACGTTCACCACCAGTCACGCAGGCCAGGAATTCTCGCCCGGTCAGCTCATCTTCGCTGCGGTCGCGTCGCTGGGGCTCTACCTGCTGTTTGTCTTCACGCAAAACGTGCGACATCGCGACTTCTTTCTGCCCGTTGCGCAGAAGGGGCAAAGGAGTCTGCTCGAGGATGAGAGCCACGCGGAGCCACCGAGCACTGGGGCGGCGCTGAGGAGCCTGGGGCTGCTGCTCGTCGCCCTGTTGGCGGTGGTGGGTCTAGCCGAACAGGAGTCGCCGACGGTGGAGCGTCTGGTGTCGGCAGCTGGATTTCCGCATTCATTCGTCGGTGTGGTGATCGCCATGTTGGTGCTGCTACCGGAGACACTCGCGGCGGGGCGTGCGGCGCGCCAGGGCCGTATCCAGACGAGCCTCAATCTGGCCTACGGCTCGGCGATTGCCAGCATCGGGCTCACCATCCCGGCCATTGCGCTCGCCAGCATCTGGCTCAAAGGACCGCTGGTGCTCGGCCTCGGTGCCACGCAGATGGTGCTGTTCACCTTGACCGTGGTGATCAGTGTGCTGACTGTGGTGCCCGGGCGGGCTACCCGGCTTCAGGGCGAGCTACATCTCGTGCTGCTCGCCGCCTACGTATTTCTGGCGATCATCCCGTGACGGGTGGCGCGAGCAGGAGAGCATGGTGAGCAGACGCAAATCGCCTCAAAATCAACGGTTTTGGCGATTTTGCGTCTGCTCGCGCAAAGAGGCGACGCTACGCGGAAGACCGCGCCCGCAGTGTGTCCAAGGCTTTGTCTGCGTGAGTGGACATGCTGATTTCGCTGGAGATGACGTCAAGCACCTTGCGATCGGTGTCGATGACGAACGTGGTGCGTTTGACCGGCATCAATTTGCCGAGCAGACCGCGCTTGACACCGAACTGCGTTGCGACGGTGCCGTCGGCATCCGACAGCAGCGGGTAGTCGAAGTTCCGCGTATCGGCGAACTTGGCCTGCTTTTGAACGGGGTCGGTGCTGATGCCGACCCGGTTGGCCCCGACCGCGGCGAATTCTGCAGCCAGGTCGCGGAAGTGGCAGGCCTCCTTCGTGCAGCCGGGCGTCATCGCGGCCGGATAGAAGAACAGTACGACGGGCCCATCTGCGAGCAGGGCGCTGAGCCTGCGTTGGGTTCCGGTCTGATCGGGCAGTTCGAAGTCGGCCACCGTGTCACCAGTTTTCATGGCCGTCAGGCTACGCCCCGTTTGCCGTGGCCGTCCTGCACGCGGCCCGTCGCCGAGCATAACGCCACGGCGAAAAACCGCAGAAGATCGCCGTTGCGTTAGCTACGCGGGCTGCCAGCCTCGACAGGGGCTGAGCAACCTATCTGCGAGGATGGTTCGGTGCACGCCCACCTCGCCGAAACGACGTCACGGGCAGCCTTCCGCGCGCTGGCGGCCGAGCACCGTGTGGTCCCGGTGACCCGTAAGGTCCTGGCCGACAGCGAAACGCCGCTGTCGGCCTACCGCAAACTGGCCGCGAACCGCCCGGGGACGTTCCTGCTCGAGTCCGCTGAGAACGGCCGTTCGTGGTCGCGGTGGTCCTTCATCGGCGCGGGCGCGCCGTCCGCACTGACCGTGCGCGACGGCGAGGCGGTATGGCTGGGCGCGGTGCCGAAGGACGCGCCCACCGGAGGCGATCCACTGCAGGTGCTGCGGACCAGCCTGGAGTTGCTGGCCACCGCTGACATGCCGGGACTTCCGCCACTGTCGGGCGGCATGGTCGGTTTCTTCGCCTACGACCTGGTCCGGCGCCTGGAGCGGCTGCCCGAGCTGGTCGTCGACGATCTCCAACTCCCGGACATGCTGCTGTTACTGGCCACCGATGTGGCGGCGGTCGACCATCACGAGGGCACCATCACGCTGATCGCCAACGCGGTGAACTGGAACGCCACCAGCGAACGCGTCGACGGGGCCTACGATGACGCGGTCGCACGGCTGGACGTGATGACCGCGGCGCTGAGCCAGCCGCTACCGTCGACGGTTGCCACTTTCAGCAGGCCCGAGCCTCGGCGCCGCGCGCAACGCACGGTCGAGGAATACGGCAAGATCGTCGACTACCTGGTGGAGCAGATAGCGGCCGGGGAAGCGTTTCAGGTCGTGCCTTCGCAACGCTTCGAGATGGATACTGACGTCGATCCGTTCGACGTGTATCGCATCCTGCGGGTCACCAATCCAAGCCCCTACATGTATCTGTTGCATGTGCCGAACAGTGACGGCGCAACTGACTTTTCGATAGTCGGATCCAGTCCGGAAGCCCTCGTCACCGTCAACGACGGCTGCGCCAGGACGCATCCGATTGCCGGAACGCGGTGGCGGGGGGAGACCGAGGAAGAGGATCAGCTGCTGGAAAAGGAGCTGCTGGCCGACGACAAAGAGCGTGCCGAACACCTGATGCTGGTCGACCTGGGCCGCAACGACCTCGGCCGGGTCTGCACGCCGGGCACTGTTCGCGTCGAGGATTACAGCCATATCGAACGCTACAGCCACGTGATGCACCTGGTGTCCACGGTGACTGGGATGCTCGCCGAGGGCCGCACCGCCCTGGATGCGGTGACGGCCTGTTTCCCGGCCGGCACCTTGTCTGGCGCTCCGAAGGTGCGGGCCATGGAGCTGATCGAAGAGGTGGAGAAGACGCGCCGCGGCCTGTACGGCGGCGTGGTCGGTTACCTGGACTTCGCCGGCAACGCTGACTTCGCGATCGCGATTCGCACTGCGCTGATGCGCGGCGGCACCGCATACGTCCAGGCCGGCGGTGGGGTAGTCGCCGACTCCAACGGGCCCTACGAGCACAACGAGGCCAGTAATAAGGCGCAGGCGGTGCTGAATGCGATCGCTGCGGCCGAGACGCTGGCCGCCCCGGATACGAGCCGGCATGGCTGATGCAGGGGCCGCCCGGCCCAGCGGAAAGACGGGTCGACTGACGATCCGAATAGCCCAGCTGCTGCTGGTGGTTGCCGCCGGGGCGTTGTGGGCGGCATCGCGGCTGCCCTGGGTGGTGATCCGGTCGTTCGACGGGCTGGGTCCGCCCAAGGAGGTGACAGTGTCCGGAGCGACTTGGTCGACGGCCCTACTGCCGTTGGCGTTGCTCGTGCTTGCTACGGCCGTCGCCGCGCTGGCGGTGCGCGGCTGGCGGCTGCGGGCGCTGGCGGGGCTGCTCGCCGCGGCGAGCCTTGCGATCGGCTATCTCGGTGTCAGCCTGTGGATCCTCCCGGACGTCTCGGTGCGCGGAGTCGATCTCGCGCATATCTCGCTGGCGTCGCTGGTGGGAACGGAGCGGCGCTATTGGGGAGCGGGGTCTGTGGTCGCCGCTTCGGTGTGCACTTTGGTCGCTGCCGTTCTGCTGATGCGGTCGGCTTCAATTTTAGGGTCGGACCGCGTGGGCGCGGCCAAATACGTGGCGCCCGCGGCGCGCCGCTCGATTGCCCGGCGCGACGACGAGGACGAGGCGATATTGGAAAAGTCGGAGACGCCGGAGATGTCGGAGCGGATGATCTGGGATGCCCTTGACGAGGGCCGCGACCCGACCGATCGGTCCCAGGAGTCTGACACCGAGGGTCGGTGAAGGACCGCGTGGGCACGGTCGCTACCCTTCATTGACGTCGTCGACACCGGCTGGAACCGGCTGGACGGATGACGACGGGGAGTGGCAGTGGGAGAGGAACGACAGGCATGAGTCCGGCAAACGTGCTCGACTCCATCCTTGAGGGAGTCAGGGCCGACATTGCCGTGCGTGAAGCCCACATCAGCCTGTCCGAGATCAAAGAGGCGGCCGCGGCGGCAGCGCCACCACTGGACGTGATGGCCGCACTACGCGAGCCCGGCATCGGCGTCATCGCCGAAGTCAAGCGGGCAAGCCCGTCGGCGGGTTCCTTGGCGACCATCGCCGACCCGGCGAAGTTGGCCCGTGCCTACGAGGAAGGCGGCGCGCGGATCATCAGCGTACTTACCGAGGAGCGACGTTTTCGTGGCTCACTCGATGATCTTGACGCGGTGCGCGGCGCTGTCTCGGTTCCGATTTTGCGCAAAGACTTTGTGGTGCAGCCATACCAGATTCACGAGGCGCGTGCGCACGGCGCCGACATGTTGTTGCTCATCGTCGCCGCGCTAGAGCAGTCGGCGTTGGCGTCGATGCTGGACCGCACCGAATCGCTCGGTATGACGGCTCTCGTCGAGGTACACACCGAACAAGAAGCCGACCGGGCTTTAAGGGCTGGGGCCAAGGTGATTGGCGTCAACGCCCGCGATCTGACGACACTGGAGGTCGACCGGGATTGCTTCGCGCGAATCGCTCCGGGACTGCCGAGCAACGTGATCAGGATCGCCGAATCCGGTGTCCGGGGTACCGCGGACCTGTTGGCGTACGCCGGTGCTGGCGCTGACGCCGTATTGGTGGGTGAAGGTCTTGTCAAAAGCGGTGACCCACGTTCAGCGGTCGCCGATCTGGTCACCGCGGGCACCCATCCGTCCTGTCCGAAACCGGCTCGCTAGTCGGTGAAGAGCCCGGGCTGAAACGTTGAACCAGATGAGTCGTCTCCGCGTTGAGCATTGGTGATGGCAGACCTATCCCGTCCGGAATCCCGTCCGAATCGTCCCCCGCACCTTCCGCTTTCCAGTGCGGCCATCGCCGAACCCACCCGTCACGACCCCGATTCAGGCGGTCATTTTGGCGGCCCGAGTGGTTATGGCGGCCGCTACGTCGCGGAGGCGCTGATGGCGGTGATCGAGGAGGTCACCGCCGCCTACGAGAAGGAACGCGTCAACCAAGACTTCCTGGACACCCTGGACAACTTGCAGGAGCACTACTCCGGCCGGCCGTCGCCGCTGTACGAGGCTGCCCGGATCAGCGAACACGCGGGGTCAGCGCGCATCTTCCTCAAGCGAGAAGATCTGAACCACACCGGTTCTCATAAGATCAACAATGTGCTCGGTCAGGCGTTGCTGGCCCAGAGAATGGGCAAGAGACGGGTGATCGCCGAGACCGGCGCCGGTCAGCATGGGGTGGCCACCGCGACCGCGTGCGCGTTGCTCGGCCTGGATTGTGTGATCTATATGGGCGCCGTCGACACCGAGCGCCAAGCTCTCAACGTCGCACGGATGCGACTGCTGGGTGCCGAGGTCGTCTCGGTCGAGAGCGGCTCGCAAACGCTCAAGGACGCTATCAACGAGGCCTTCCGGGATTGGGTTACCAACGCAGACAACACGTACTACTGCTTCGGCACCGCAGCGGGACCACATCCCTTCCCGACCATGGTGCGTGACTTTCAACGAGTCATCGGCCTGGAGACGCGCGTGCAGATCCAGACGCAGGCAGGCCGGTTGCCTGACGCGGTGGTGGCCTGCGTCGGCGGCGGATCTAACGCCATCGGGATCTTCCACGCTTTCCTCGATGACCCCGGTGTGCGACTGGTGGGATACGAAGCGGCAGGCGATGGCGTCGAGACCGGCAGGCATGCCGCCACATTTAGCGGCGGTTCACCCGGTGCATTCCAGGGATCGTTCTCCTACCTGCTACAGGACGAGGACGGTCAGACCATCGAATCCCACTCGATCTCAGCGGGTCTGGACTACCCGGGAGTGGGACCCGAACACGCGTGGCTCAAGGAAACCGGACGCGCCGAATACCAGCCCATAACCGACTCCGAGGCCATGGACGCGTTCCGCCTGCTGTGCCGCACCGAAGGCATCATCCCGGCCATCGAATCCGCGCATGCTGTCGCCGGCGCCCTCAAGCTCGGCAGTCAGTTAGGACGGGGCGCAGTAATTGTGGTGAATCTGTCCGGTCGTGGCGACAAGGACGTCGAGACGGCCGCGGAATGGTTCGGCCTGCTGGGACCGGGGCACTCGGACTCGGAGAAACGATGACTGTTGGGCAAAGCGAAGCGAGCAGACTCGGTCCGGTGTTCGAGTCCTGCCGCAAAGACGATCGCGCGGCGCTGATCGGCTACCTGCCCACCGGTTATCCCGACGTGCCGACATCCATAACGGGGATGGTTGCGCTCGTCGAATCCGGCTGCGACATCGTCGAAGTCGGTGTCCCCTATTCAGATCCGGGGATGGACGGCCCGACCATTGCCCGGGCCACCGAGGTCGCGCTGCGCGGGGGAGTGCGAGTCCGGGACAGCCTGGCTGCTGTCGAGGCGATCAGTCTGGCCGGTGGCAGGGCCGTGGTGATGACGTATTGGAATCCGGTGCTGCGCTACGGCGTCGATGCGTTCGCGCGAGATCTGGCTTCGGCCGGCGGACAAGGCCTCATTACACCTGACCTCATCCCCGACGAAGCGCAGCAGTGGCTGGCGGCATCCGAGGAACACCGGTTGGACCGCATCTTTCTCGTGGCGCCTTCGTCGACGCCTCAGCGGTTGGTGACCACGGTCGAAGCATCGCGCGGATTTGTCTACGCGGCATCGACGATGGGTGTCACCGGGGCGCGCGATGCCGTGTCGCACGCCGCGCCCGAGTTGGTGAGCAGGGTGAAGGCGGTGTCGGACATACCCGTTGGCGTGGGCCTCGGCGTGCGATCGCGAGAGCAGGCCGCGCAGATCGGCAGTTATGCCGACGGTGTCATTGTCGGTTCGGCGTTGGTGTCCGCGTTGAGTGACGGCTTGCCCGCGTTGCGCGGACTGACGAAGGAACTCGCTACTGGCGTGCGCCAACGGGTTTCTACATCATGACCATTGTGCCGATGTATTTTCCCAGCCCGCCACAGGGCGTCTGGCACCTGGGGCCGTTGCCGATTCGCGCCTACGCGCTGTTCATTATCGTCGGCATCGTGGCCGCATTACTGATCGGTGACCGGCGGTGGGAGGCCAGGGGCGGCCAGCGCGGCGTGATCTACGACATCGCCTTGTGGACGGTGCCATTCGGATTGGTCGGCGGCCGGCTCTATCACCTGGCCACCGACTGGCGGACCTATTGGGGTCCAGGCGGCGCGGGGTTCGGTGCGGCGCTGCGCATCTGGGATGGCGGATTGGGTATCTGGGGCGCGGTGGCACTCGGCGGCGTCGGAGCCTGGATTGGCTGCCGTCGCCGCGGAATTCCGTTGCCGGCCTTTGCCGATGCACTTGCTCCGGGACTGGTCTTGGCGCAGGCGATCGGTCGACTCGGGAACTACTTCAACCAGGAGCTGTACGGCCGGGAGACCACGCTGCCGTGGGGCATGGAGATCTTCTACCGCCGGGATCCCTCCGGGTTTATCGATCCGCATTCGCTCGACGGCGTCTCCACCGGGCAGGTGGCGCTCATCGTGCAACCGACGTTTCTGTACGAATTGCTTTGGAATCTCCTGATATTCGTAGCCGTGCTCTACATTGACCGACAGTTCATACTGGGCCACGGGCGATTGTTTGCGATCTATGTCGCCGGCTACTGCATTGGGCGATTCTGCGTGGAGTTACTCCGCGACGACACCGCTACGCACATCGCGGGAATCCGGATCAATTCGTTCACATCGACTTTCGTGTTCATTGGGGCCGTGGTCTACATCATTCTGGCGCCGAAGGGCCGTGAGGACCCCGCGAGTCTGCATGGTACCGATTACGTTGACGATGAATCGCCGGAGCCGGAGCCAGAGCCAGAGGCTGAAGTGCCGAAGGCCGCGGAGGTGGCGCAGGCTGAGACTGTGGAGGCTGAGGCCGAAGAGCCGGAAGCCGAGTTCGAAACCTCGGACGCTGAAGTGTCGGACGCTGAAGTGTCGGAGGCTGCGGAGGCCGAGACGGTGGAGCCTGAGGCCGAGGAGGCGGTGGCCGAGGGCGACCCCGGGGATGACGAGGAGCAGGCCGAGCAGGCCGCGGCTGAGACTGTGGAGGCTGAGGCCGAAGAGCCGGAAGCCGAGTTCGAAACCTCGGACGCTGAAGTGTCGGACGCTGAAGTGTCGGAGGCTGCGGAGGCCGAGACGGTGGAGCCTGAGGCCGGGGAGGCGGTGGCCGAGGGCGACCCCGGGGATGACGAGGAGCAGGCCGAGCAGGCCGCGGCTGAGACTGTGGAGGCTGAGGCCGAAGAGCCGGAAGCCGAGTTCGAAACCTCGGACGCTGAAGTGTCGGACGCTGAAGTGTCGGAGGCTGCGGAGGCCGAGACGGTGGAGCCTGAGGCCGGGGAGGCGGTGGCGGAGGGCGACCCCGGGGATGACGAGGAGCAGGCCGAGCAGGCCGCGGCCGAGAGTGTGGAGGCTGAGGCCGAAGAGCCGGAAGCCGAGTTCGAAACTTCGGACGCTGAAGAGTCGGACGCTGAAGTGTCGGAGGCCGCGGAGGCCGAGACGGTGGAGCCTGAGGCCGAGGAGGCGGTGGCGGAGGGCGAACCCGGGGATGACGAGGAGCAGGCCCAGCAGCCCGTCGAGGACGGTGAACCGGGCCAGAACGCGGAAGCGCAATCCGAAGAGCCGGAGAGTGCCGCGGACGAAGCTTTGCCAGACGACGACGATGGCGCAACACGGCGACGTTGGGGTCTGCGGCGCAGGAGTCGCAGGCCGCGGTAGAGCCGTCGGCGCGCTGGATCTGGCATGCTGAAAAATGTGACCGATCCGACATGGCGTGATGGTCGGCACGGCTCGACTCGGCGCCGCGCTTATTCTGTGGCCGGCTCGGGGGTGTTGCTGGCCGGGGCACTCGGATACATCGGGCTCGTCGACCCGCACAACACGGACTCGGTATATCCACGCTGTCCGTTCAAGTTGTTGACCGGCTGGAATTGCCCCTTCTGCGGTGGGCTTCGAATGACGCATGACCTGCTGCACGGTGCCCTGGCGGCCAGCGTCAACGACAACATCTTCCTGCTGGCCGGCATCCCGATGCTGGCGGCATGGATCCTGATTCGCCGCCGTTACCGCAAATCAGCGCTGACGATACCGGCGTTGCTGACAATCAGTGCAGCGGCAATCGCCTGGATGGTGCTACGCAATCTGCCTGGCTTTCCGTGGTTCCCACCGTCCTGAGCGGGTGGTTGGGTGGGCAGCGGATGCTGCTGTGCCCCCTTCGTCACCACCGTTGTCAGCAACCCATTCCCTGGCGGCTAAGCCTGCCGCCATTTTCGAGTCACCCCGATGCCATCAGCGCGACTATGCTGGGGCGTCGTGACGAGACGCGGGAAGATCGTCTGCACCCTTGGCCCTGCAACCCAGTCGGACGAGATGATTCTGGCGCTGGTCGAGGCCGGAATGGACGTCGCCCGAATGAACTTCAGTCATGGCGACTATGCCGATCACAAAGCCTCCTACGAGCGGGTGCGTGCCGCCTCTGACACCACCGGCCGCGCGGTCGGGGTGCTCGCCGATCTGCAAGGCCCGAAAATTAGGCTGGGCCGCTTCGCCACCGGGCCCACCTACTGGGCTGACGGCGAAACGGTACGGATCACCGTGGCTGAGTGCGAAGGCAGTCACGACCGGGTGTCGACCACCTATAAAAGGTTGGCCAAGGATGCCACGGTCGGCGACCGGGTTCTGGTCGACGACGGCAATGTGGGACTGGTCGTCTCAGGCATCGACGGCGATGACGTGATCTGCACCGTCACCGAAGGTGGCCCGGTCAGCAATAACAAGGGCATGTCGCTGCCTGGGATGAACGTGTCGGCTCCGGCCTTGTCGGAAAAAGACATCGAGGATCTGATGTTCGCGCTCAGCCTGGGCGTCGACCTGGTCGCGCTTTCGTTCGTGCGCTCGCCCTCGGATGTCGAGCTGGTCCACGAAGTGATGGATCGGGTCGGCCGGCGGGTGCCGGTGATCGCCAAGCTGGAGAAGCCGGAGGCCGTCGATAACCTCGAAGCCATCGTGCTGGCGTTTGACGCCATCATGGTGGCCCGCGGCGACCTGGGTGTCGAGCTTCCGCTGGAAGAGGTTCCGCTGGTGCAAAAGCGGGCCATCCAGATGGCCAGGGAGAACGCGAAACCCGTGATCGTGGCAACTCAGATGCTCGAGTCGATGATCGAAAGTTCCCGGCCGACCCGGGCCGAGGCGTCCGACGTCGCCAACGCCGTGCTCGACGGCGCCGACGCGCTGATGTTGTCCGGGGAGACCTCAGTGGGCAAGTATCCGCTGGCGGCTGTGCGGACGATGTCGCGAATCGTGTGTGCGGTCGAGGAGAATTCCACGGCCGCGCCGCCGTTGACGCATGTGCCCCGCACTAAGCGGGGCGTGATCTCCTACGCCGCCCGCGACATCGGCGAGCGGCTCGACGCCAAGGCGCTGGTCGCATTCACGCAGTCCGGCGACACCGTGAAGCGACTGGCGCGTCTGCACACTCCGCTGCCGCTGCTGGCCTTCACCGCGTGGCCCGAGGTGCGCAGCCAGCTCGCCATGACCTGGGGCACCGAAACGTTCATCGTCCCGATGATGACATCCACCGACAACATGATCCGCCAGGTCGACAAGTCGCTGCTCAAACTCGGTCGCTACAAGCGGGGTGACCTGGTGGTCATCGTCGCCGGCGCGCCGCCTGGCACAGTAGGCTCGACCAACCTGATCCACGTGCACCGGATCGGGGAGGATGACGTCTAGCCCGGTGACGATGCGGGCCGTGTTGCGGCCTGAGGAGGAGCCGGGCAAATTGAGCCCCGCCCGGTGACGATGCGGGCCGTGTTGCGGCCTGAGGAGGAGCCGGGCAAATTGAGCCCCGCCCGGTGACGATGCGGGCCGTGTTGCGGCCTGAGGAGGAGCCGGGCAAATCTGAGCCCCGCCCGGTGACGATGCGGGCCGTGTTGCGGCCTGAGGAGGAGCCGGGCAAATCTGAGCTAAGGAGAGCCTGTGCCGGCTGGTGATGAGCTGAACACCAGAGGACCGAAGTCTGATTTCGAGGAACTGCTGGCGGCACTGGACCTCAACCGCGTCGCCGATGATCTGTTCATCGGAACCCATCCCAGCAAGAACCCGGTGCGAACATTCGGTGGCCAACTCATGGCGCAGTCGTTCGTAGCGAGCAGCCGCACGCTGGCCCGCGAGGACCTGCCGCCCAGTGCGCTTTCGGTGCACTTCATCAATGGTGGTGATATCACCAAAGACATCGAATTTCACGTGGTGCGGCTGCGTGATGAGCGGCGCTTCGCCAACCGGCGCGTCGACGCGATGCAGGGCGGCGTGTTGTTGTCGTCGGCGATGATCTCGTACATGGCCGGCGGCGACGGCCTTGAGCACGCCGTCGATCCACCCGTGGTGGCCGAGCCGGACACCGTGCCATCGATCGGCGAGTTATTGCGTGGTTACGAGAAAACCGTCCCACACTTCG
Organism: uncultured Actinomycetota bacterium; assembly: GCA_963762625.1. Classification (GTDB taxonomy): domain Bacteria; phylum Actinomycetota; class Actinomycetes; order Mycobacteriales; family Mycobacteriaceae; genus Mycobacterium. Next base: position 3,454,148 of record CAVXLB010000001.1, on the reverse strand, counting down.
TCAACGCCTTGCAGCCGATCGAGTGGCGCTTCACCAACGACCCCTCCTGGGTGATGCGGGACAAGGGTGAGCGACTGCCGCACAACCGCGTTTGGGTCAAAGCACTAGGTGCGATGCCCGACGATCCCGTGCTGCACAACGCGATTATGGTGTATTCCTCGGATACCACCGTGCTGGATTCGATCATCACCACCCACGGCCTCTCGTGGGGTTTCGACCGTATTTTTGCCGCGTCTACCAACCATTCCGTGTGGTTTCATCGGCAGGTCAACTTCGGCGACTGGGTGTTGTATTCGACGTCGTCGCCGGCGGCAGCCAATTCGCGTGGACTGGGCGCCGGGCATTTCTTCGATCGCTCCGGGCAAATCATCGCCACGGTGATACAAGAAGGCGTCCTAATATACTTTCCGCGTTGATCGACGGCCGCTACTGGGCAAGGATCTGCCGCAGGTCCGCCGAGCCGATCTGTAGCTCACGACAGCGAATGCCTTCGGGCAGGTGGTGAGTAGCCACCAATACCGTCCTGTCGGAGCGCATCAGCCGTGAGTCGGAGGCTAAAAGATCACGTAAGACCATATCGGCGTCGGTCGCGTCGAGGTGCTCGGTGGGTTCGTCGAGCAGAACGATGCGGGCGGGCGAGATCATCGCCCGGGCCAGCAGCAACCTCCGACGCTGGCCCGCCGAGACTGCTTGCGCGCCACCGGTCAACACCGTCGAGAGCCCGTCGGACAGACTGGCGAGCCATCCGCTGAGCCCGACGGCAGCGAGGGCCGCGCTCAGTTCGCGGTCAGGACAGTCTCCGCGGGCCACCAGCAGGTTGTCTCGAACGGTGGTGGCGAAGACGTGCGCATCCTCAGCAAAAAAGCTGACAGCGCTGTGCAATTCAGTGTCGTCGAACTTGCCAAGTGCGGTCCCGTCCAGCATCACCTGCCCGCTCAGCGGCGGCAGCAGCCCGGCCAACGTCATCAGCAGCGTCGTCTTGCCGGAGCCACTGACGCCGGTGATCGCCAGCCGGGCGCCCGGCGACAGGTCAAGCGTCAAATGAGTTGATCGCGCCGCCGCCGCATAACCAAAACGCATCTCGGCAGATAACCGACCGGCACCGGTTGGTCGCGGCGCAGACCTTGCGGATTCAGCCATGTGGTCCGGTGGAACGAGGTCGAGCAAGCGGTGCGCGGCGATCCGCGACCGCGTCAACTGGACGGCGGCGGCCGGAAGGCGAGTCGTTGCCTCGAACGCCGACAGCGGCAACAACATCAGAACCGCCAGCGTGGTGGGCGCAACGGTGGAGGCCAGCCCAATGCCAGCGACGATTGCGCCGAGCAGGCTGGCGCCGATCGCCGCGGTGGGCATTGCCTCGCCGATCGCGGCCGGTCTGGCGGCGGCGTCGAGGGCCTCACTCCAAGCATGTTGGCGGCGTCGCGATTCGGTGATGACGTCGGGCAGCGCCCCGGCGACCCGAAGCTCGGGCGCGTGTTCCAGCGCGATCATCGCGGAGGTGTCGCGCTCGGAACGATGTTGTCGGGCAAGTGCTTCCTGTGTTGCGGCGGCCCTGCTGGCCAACGAGGGCGCAACGACGCCGGCGATGAACAAACACATTGCCAGTACTGCGGCTGCCGGCAGCGAGATCGCGGCTATCGCCGCAGTTGCCGCCAGTGCCAGTAGCGCAGCGACGCCGATCGGCACCACCGCACGCACCAGCACATCGGCCAATGCGTCGACGTCGGCCCCGACCCGTGCCACCAGCTCACCGCTGTGCAGTCGGACGGTGGCCGCGGCGGGCCCGTCGGTCAGTCGGCGATAAACCTGCACGCGGGCGGTGCATGCGGCGCGTAGCGCCGTGTCGTGGGTGGCCAGACGCTCGCAGTAGTGCAGCAAGCCGCGCGAAATGGCGAACATTCGCACCGCCACGACCGCAATAGAAAGGTCCAGCACCGGTGGCATCTGCCAGGCCCGGGTGATCAGCCACGCCGAAACCCCGGCCAGGGCCAATGCGCTGCTCAGCGACAGCACCCCCAGCGCAATGGCCGCCAGGATCCGGGGCAGCCGAGGGCGCAAGAGACTCCAGGCGGGCACGAGAGTCCTCTGGCGGTGATCCGCTGGATCCGGCTTCGCCGTGCTTGCGATCATAGCGGGATCAGACTGTCGCATAAAGCGACTCACCATCTAGTCCGCCTCGGACCACTTCGACGATTTGGTCGCCAATTGTACATATTTTTTGGCGATGGCCGACCACGACCACGGTTGCGCCGGCGCGGGCACGCTCGACGATGGCCTGCAGCACCCGGTCCTCGGTCTGGGCGTCCAAATGCGCGGTGGGTTCGTCGAGCAGCAGTACTGTGGCCGCTGATCCGAGCGCTCGAGCGAGGCCCAGGCGTTGCCGCTGCCCCAAGGACAGTCCGACGCCACCGCGCCCCAGCATGGTATTCATGCCGGCTGGTAGCTCGGCCAGAACGTAGTCGAAGCCGGATGCAGCGCAGGCACTTTCAAGATGTTCCAAGGCGCCGAACAGGCCGAGATTGTGCTGGACTGAGCCCGGGACCAGTACCGGGCGCTGCGGCAGCCAGGACAACTGCCGCCACCACGCGGTGAGGTCCAGTTCGCCGACGTCGACACCGGCCACGGTGGCCCGGCCTGACGAGGGCGTGGTGAGTCCGGCGATCACCTGCAACGTGGTGCTCTTGCCCGCGCCATTATGTCCGGTCAGTACCGTAATCGCACCGGGTTTGATGACTGCGGTGACATCGCGTGGGGAGCGACCGTCTCGGCCTGCCACGCTCAGATTTTCGAGGTGGATCTCGGCACCGCGTGCGGCTACCTTCGCTTTTCGCGCCGCCGCGCTCACCGGCCCACCGATGAGCGCGAACGCCTTGTCTGCGGCGGTTCTACCGTCTTGGGCGGCATGGAATTCCGCACCGATGCGACGCAGCGGCCAGAATACGTCTGGTGCCAGCAGTAGCACTGTCAACCCGGCGATCAGGCTCATCTCGCCGAACACCAGGCGAAGGCCGATCCCGACCGCGACGAGTGCCACCCCCAATGTGGCAAGCAATTCCAGCACCAGTGCCGACAGGAACGCGATCCGCAGCGTCGCCATCGCCGAACGCCGATGGGCAGCAGCGAGTTCGGCGATGCGGTGCTCCGGGCCCCGGGCGCGGCCCAGGGCCCGCAGGGTGGGGATACCAGCGATCAGATCGAGCAACCGCGCTTGCAGGGTCGTCATGGCGGCCAGCGCTGCCGCCGATCGTTCAGCAGTTGCCAGCCCGATCAGGACCATGAATATGGGAATCAGCGGCAGCGTGATCACCACGAGCACCGCCGATTTCAGGTCGTAGAGCGCGATGACGGCGACGGTCGCCGGGGTCAGGATCGCGGCCAGTAGCAATGTCGGCAGATACCCGGTGAAGTAGGGGCGCAAGCCGTCCAGACCATAGGTGACCACTACCGCGGCGTCGTCGCGCTGTGCTGCCAGTTCATTGGGCTGGCGCGCGGTCACCGCTTCGAGCACCTGACCGTTGAGATCGACGATAACAGCGGTGGCCCCCCGTTGACCCAGGCGCGCCTGGAGCCAATGCGTCAGCGTACGGATAACCCATAGCACCAACAGGATTGACAGCGGGGCCAGGCATACGCGCAGGTTACGGGCCGACGGATCGGTGATGACGTGCGCTACGATGCTCGCGAGAACCATCGCCGAGCCGATTGCACAGCCGGAGATCACGACTCCGCAGCCCACGGCGGCGGCCAGGTAGCGCCGTAGCGCGGGCGATGCCCGCCACAGTCGCGGGTCCAAGGGAGCTCGTGAGCCGCGGGAGTCTTTGGGGCTCAGGACGGACGCCTCGCCAGACCGATTGACGGTGGGATCTGCTCAGCAGAGATCCGTTGCCGGAAAACCCAATACGTCCATCCCTGGTAGACCACCGTCAACGGGGCGAAGAACGCCGTCACCCACGTCATGATCTTGAGGGTGTAAGGCGTCGACGAGGCGTTGTAGATCGTCACGTTCCATTGGGTGTCCAACGTCGAGGGCACAAGGTTGGGGTAGAGCGACCCGAACAGCAGGACCACGACGGCGGCGACGACCAGCGCGGTGCATGCGAATGCCAATCCATCCGACATCCGGCGCCAAACCAACAACACGGCCGCAAGCTGTGCGACCACGGCGACACCCAGCACAGCCCAGGTCCAGTCCTTACCATGCGCAAGTTGTGTCCAAAGCCCATAGGCCGCAACCAGCCCCGTCACCGGTAGCGATAACCAAACCGCGAATCGGTGCGCGTCGTCGCGGATCGAGCCGCAGGTTTTCAACGCGACGAACACTGCTCCATAGAGCAAGAACAGCCCGGCAGTCGCCAAACCACCCAACAGGGTGTAGGCGTTGAGCACGTCGCCGATGGACAGATGCACGTGGCCATTGGCGTCCACCGGGAGTCCGCGGACCAGGATGGCGAACGCGACACCCCACAGCACTGCGGGCAACCAGGACCCGGCAGCTATGCCGAAATCGGCCCAAGCCCGCCACTTTGGGTCATCGACCTTGCCGCGCCATTCGATGGCTACAACGCGCAGAATCATCCCGAACAGGATCGCCAGCAACGGTAGATACAGCGTGGAGAACACGGTGGCGTACCAGCCGGGATACGCGGCGAACATTGCCGCACCGGCGGTGATCAGCCAGACCTCGTTGCCATCCCAGACCGGGCCGATGGTGTTCAGCGCCGCCCGCCGGTGCGAGTCCCGATCACCTGTGCTGACTCGCGCGAACGGTTCCATCAACATGCCGACGCCGAAGTCGAATCCCTCCAGAATGAAAAAACCAAGGAACAGCACCGCGACGACGCCGAACCACAGCTCTTGGAGGCTCACCGGTCAGCTCCTTTCATGGGGGGCGATGGTCGTTAAAGGGCATCAATAGGCGAAAGACAGCGGCGCCACTTCGGTCTCGTCGGGTCCGGGTGGCACGGCGGGCTCCGCGTCGTGCTCCAACGGTCCTTCGACGATGTAGCGCTTGAGCAACCTGAACCAAACGACCGCGAGAACTGCGTAGAGCAGGGTGAACGTAACCAGCGAGGTGATGACTATGGCGGAGGCGTGATCTGAGACGCCTTCGGCGACGGTGAGTCGAACCTGCTGGTCGCCGGTTGGATTCGGTACGACGATCCAGGGCTGGCGACCCATCTCGGTGAAGACCCACCCTGCGCTGTTGGCCAGAAAGGGGGTGGGAATGGTCAGCAGCGCGAACCAGGCGAACCACCGTTGATTCAGGGTGCGGCCGCCACGGGTGAGCCACAGCCCGGCCAGCGCGAACAGCACGGGAATCGCCATCAATCCGATCATCGCCCGGAACGACCAGTAGGTGACGAACAGGTTAGGCCGGTAGTCATTCGGCCCGAATCTGAATTGGTAATCCTGCTGGATATCGCGCACACCCTGCAATGTCACACCGCTGAATCGGCTCTCCGCGAGGAATGGCAGCACATAGGGGACCTCGATTACGCGGGTCAGGCTGTCGCAGTTGTTCTGCTTTCCGACCGTCAAGATGGAGAAATCCGGATCTGTCCCGGTGTCACAAAGCGATTCCGCCGACGCCATTTTCATCGGCTGCTGCTGAAACATCAGTTTGCCTTGATGGTCGCCCGTGAAGAACAGACCCACGACGGCAATCAATGCAATCCAACACCCCAGGATGGCCGCCGGACGAAACATGGTTCCGGCGCCGGAATCGGGAGTCTTCTGGGACCGGACCAGCCACCACACGGCGACCGCGGCCACGAAAGTGCCGGCGGTCAGCAATGAACCGGCGACCGCGTGTGAAAACGCCGCGCGCGCAGTGTTATTGCCGAGTAGAGCGGTGATGCTGGTCAGTTCCGCGCGGTGGGTCTCGAAGTTGTAGTGGACGCCGACCGGATGTTGCATGAAGGAGTTCGCCACGATGATGAAGAACGCGGAGACATTGACCGCGATCGCGACGATCCAGATGCATGCCAGATGCACCAATCGGGGCAGCCGGCTCCAACCGAAGATCCACAACCCGATAAAGGTGGATTCGAAGAAAAAGGCGGCCAGACCCTCCATCGCCAGCGGCGCGCCGAAGACATCGCCGACGAACCGTGAGTACTCGCTCCAGTTCATCCCGAACTGAAACTCCTGCACGATTCCGGTCGCCACGCCGATGGCGAAGTTGATCAGGAACAACTTGCCGAAGAACTTCGTGAGGCGATACCAAGCGGTATTGCCGGTGGCGACCCACACCGTTTGCATGATGGCGACCAGGGGAGCCAGACCGATGGTGAGCGGCACGAAAATGAAGTGGTAGACGGTAGTGATACCGAACTGCCACCGCGAAATGTCGACGACGTTCATCTGGCATCTCCCGAAGCTACGGGGCCTGATTAGCCTGCTACGACGTATTGTAGTAAGCCGACGGGCCGCAGCGCTAGTGGCTTAATGCTCTAACGGCCGAGGATTTTGGATGCTTTACGTATGCCGAACGACGACACCACCTCGAAGACGCCGATAACTACGAGCCAGACGCCGACTACCTCCGCCAGCAGCACGATGGTGGACAACGGCGACCCGAGCATGATCATGCCCGCAAGCAGGCTGATGACTCCGACGAAAATCGACCATCCTCGTCCCGGCAGATGCGGGTCGCTGATAGCGGAGATTGTCGTGGCCACGCCACGGAAGATGAACCCGACACCAATCCAGATCGCCAGCAAGTAAACAGCTGTCGCGTCGTCTCCCCAGCTGAAGTGACGAAACGCCAGCATGGCCAACACCAGTGAGGCCGCACCGCTGATGAACAACAGCACTCGGCCGCCGGCCGAGACATGCAGACTGAAGGCGAAAATGACCTGCGCGATGCCGGTAATCAGGAGATAGACGCCAAACGCGACGGCGGAAAACAGAAGCGTTTTTCCCGGCCATGCCAGCACCACGACGCCGACGATCAGCGACAGAATTCCCGATATCGCCGTGGATTTCCATAGATGCGGCAACAAGCTTGGAACCGGAGCGGTTCCAGGACTGGTTGTCATGGCCGCAGTGTGACACACAGCGCGAGGCCGGTACAGAGGTCGCTCAGACGTGGGCCGGGCGCGATTCCAGGTGCGATTCCTGCGCAAGCAGGTCGCTGGAATCGTCGGCAGCTGCCCTGCGGCCGACCAGGTACCAGGTGCGCATGATGCCCTTGCCCTTGACCGCGATTCGGCCGCGCTCCTGCAGCACAAAATCGCCCTTGAGGCGTTCGTAGACCGCGTCGGGCACCTGAATTCGTCCCACTGAGTCGGTGGATTCCATTCGGGACGCGACGTTGACCGCGTCGCCCCACACGTCGTAGAAGAATCGACGCGAACCCACCACACCAGCGACAACCGGGCCGGTGGCCAGGCCGACCCTCAGCGTTACCGGGTGCCCGTGCGGATCCTTCAATCCGGAAGCAACATCCGCCATTTCGAGGGCAAAGTCGGCTAGCGCCTCGACGTGGTCGGGTCGGGCCTGTGGAACGCCGCTGACCACCATGTAGGAGTCGCCGCTGACTTTGATCTTCTCCAGCCCGTGTTTATCCACCAGGGCGTCGAAAGCGCCGTAGAGGCGGTCCAGGAACAGCACCAGGTCGCATGGTGTGGTGCCGCTGGCGCGCTCGGTGAACCCGACCATGTCGGCGAATAGAACCGAGGCCTCTTCGTATCTATCGGCGATGACGTCGCGATCGGGTCCTTTGAGCCGCTCCGCGATGCTGGTTGGCAAAATGTTTGCGAGCAGCGCTTCGGAGCGGTCGTACTCGGCTTCCATGACCGCCTCGGCGCGCGCAGTATCACGCAGCGCAAACCACACCGTCACGACCACCATCGTGCAGGCCGAGACGGTAGTGATGACGAAGCTCATCGATTCCGCCCAAGGTTGTTCGAGTCCCGTTGAGTGGGGGACGAGGAACTGCAGGGTGATCACCAGTGTGGCGCCAATGCTGGCCAGCAGCGCCGCCAGGCCGATGCGTTCGATGCCGAACTGCAGCACTACCAGGCTAGCGGTCGTCACGAGGTAGTACTGGCCACCCGAGTCGGTGCCCAGATCCCAGCAGATGAAGAAGATCGCTACGTAAGCCGTGGCGATAAAGATAAGCGGAGCAACCAGTTCCCCGAATCGGTGTAGCCAGGGCACGGTCGCGAAGATCGCCGCGGCGGTGAGGTTGACCGCCTGGGTCGGCATGGCCGCAGGCCCAGCCCACAGGCCGAGAACCACGAAACTTGCGCAGACCACCACGCCCATGACGGCGTTGATATTGAGCACTCGCACGCGCCGCGCGTGGCTGTCGGCGTAGTGCTCATTGCGGGCGCGGTTTTTCGCCCGCACGACCGCTACACAGTCCGGGCGCGTCGAGGAGCCATCGTCTCGACCCGGTGGGGCACCGCATTTCTTAGCCACCACGGTGTAAAGCGTACCGCTGAGCTCAGTATTCCCGCAGTGCCGCGACGGTGTTGTTCGTCGGGCCCCTGGTGCCCCTGGTGTGCCGGTGGGATTGAGGTCTTTTCACCCATAGGATCACGTTGTCCACCGCGGGCCGTGCCGGACCAAGATATAAGTATGAGTTGGACGAGATACGAGGCCAGCGCCCTCGCGGATATAAGTCTTTCCGGCGCTGCGCTGCTAGCAGAGCTTGAGGGCTATATCCGCGTGCATAATCCGCATTTGACAGACGTTCGGGTGGAGCGTGCAACTGCAACCGAGGTGTATGACACGCGCGTCGGACCGCCTAGGCGGTGGTACCAAGTCACCTATCTGGCCGACGATGGCCAGGGGCATGCTGCCGAAGCGTGAGCCATGACCCACCTAACGTGAAGATGAGATGCACGCAAAAAGTGAGCTGCCGACGATGCCGCGCCGACGTAGGCTCCGCGTCTTCGTGACATCGAGGCCATCGACTCCCAGGCTCCGACCATTGCTGCCGATGCGCTAAAACGCTGCGCCGTGGTGAGCCTGGTTCCCGCCGCGGCGTTTAGCGGCATACATCGCCTTGTCGGCGATTGTGATGAGTTCCTCGAGAAAGCCAATTTCGTGTCCCCGTAGCAGGCGCAGTTCGGCGCTGGCGGTGCCGACGCTGGCCGTGACCTGAGGGGAAAGCCCGGCGATGGCGGCGCAAAATCGCTCGGCCTGCGGTCCCACGTCAGAGGTCACGCAGGTCAGCGCGATCAGAAATTCCTCGCCGCCGGCCCGGCAGATGGCCGCGTCGGCTGGGGTGTGGCGGCGCAGGAGGTCGGCCACTGCCCGAAGCGCGTGGTCGCCCACCGGATGACCGTGGGTGTCGTTAATGCGTTTGAAGTCGTCGAGGTCAACCATCACCACCGCGAGATGGGTGTGCGCCGCCGAGGGAAACGCGAGGCGGGTACTGACCGCGTCTGCGAATGCCCGACGGTTCAGCAAGCCGGTAAGGGGGTCTTGTTCGGAGCGCTGCGCATACAGGCCCATGGCTTGCGACATGCCCCAGATGGATAGGGGCACCGACAAGTTCAGAAACAAAATCAACCAGAACGCGGCGGCCGCCGTGGCCATGTCGGTTTCGCTGACCAGCCGCAGCACCGCGGTCGTTGTGATTGCGACGGCCACCGTGGCGTTGAACAGCAAGATTTTGGGGTGGTGGAGGAACGCGATGTAGCCCCCCGTGACGGCCGTGGCCGTACAAGCCAGGGCGGCAAGGGGTGCAGTGGGTTGGGCAAGGCTCCACCCGCCGATAATCAAAGCGCCCATCATCACAACGACCTGCGACTGGCGACGCGTCGGCCAGCGTGTCAGCCAGACGATGCTCATACCGACGGTGAACACGGCGGCGAGTCCGCCGATGACTGCGGCACTTGCGCTCGGATGTCGCTGGTTGAGCAAGCTACTTAGCGGCACCAACGCCGATGACCCGGCGACGACAGCCAGGATCATCTGCGCCGAACGCAGCAAGCCGCGCTGGCGGAGGAATGTGGTGATCCAATCGTACTGATCCGCTTGGGCCCACCAAGGACTTAGCCGTGACATCGGGCACCAACCTCCGGAGGACTGTCTGGTGATTTGATTGGCTCTACGGTGTGAGGAGTTGCCGAAGTGTAAGCGTTGGGCCCGACGCCAACGCGTTGACTCAGGAGTCCAACTTATAGGGCACAGGGGCCGCAGAGGACGGTTTTCGTTTTTAGACACCTGCCCCGGCCGGTGAGCGGCGCGAGGCCGAAACTCCCGTCGCGGCGCGCCCACCCCGCGTACTGATCCCAGCAAGCATGAAAACTGCCGTTTGCCTCGTCCCCGATTTGGCGGAGACGGTGCTGCCCCGGTGGCCTCGGCGAGATCTTGCTCTGGTTCACAACGCTAGCGGCCTCTAGCTGCTAAAAGACCTCACGTCAGTTCACGGGAGTCATCTGCAACTGTGTGCAAAGTGCGGGCGCCGAGCTAAAACCTCGCAAAGCGAGGGAGAAATATGGCCACCACAACCGAGCGGTCGTAATGCGGCGAGGTGGGCGTGATCGAGCTGAAGGTCTCGGCGACGGCGGTATGCGGTGCAGAATTTCGTTTCCGAAATGTCTAAATTAGGCACGTTTTACGTGCCGCGTCCCTCGCATCCACGCGCCGGGCACATCTGCTTTGCTGGCTGCACGGGGCAACATGGGCTTATCCACGCGCCGTGCGCGCCAACCACATACAGCACCCGATTTTCACTGATGCAGAAGGCCCCGACGGGCAGCTGCTGTCACGCGGCGGGATGCTCATGCACCGAATGCGCCGAATGCGGCGGAGCGGCATCTCCAGGCGCTGGAGTGGGTGCCGCGGGCGGCGGAGCGGCGGTATCCGCGGGCGGCGGAGCGGGCGCCTCCGGCGCTGGAGCGGGATCCGCGGGGGGCGGAGCGGGCGCCGCAGGCAGCGGAGCGGGCGCCGCAGGCAGCGGAGCGGGCGCCAAAACCACCGGAGCAGGCGCCAGAGGCGCCGGAGCGGGCACCGCAGGCAGCAAAATGAGGATAGCCGGCGGAGGTGATAGAACGGCCGGCGCAACCACCGCAGCGGGATCGGCAACCGCGGGAGCGGGATCGGCAACCGCGGGAGCGGGATCGGCAACCGCGGGAGCGGGATCGGCAACCGCCGGAGCGGGAGTGGGATCGGCAACCGCGGGAGCGGGTCGGCAACCGCGGGAGCGGGCACTACAACCGCCGGAGCGGGCGCCACTGGCGCGGGAGCGGGCACTACAACCGCCGGTGCGGGCGCCACAACCACTGGAGCGGGCGCCACCGGCGCGGGAGCGGGCACTACAGCCGTCGGTGCGGGCGCCACAACCGCAGGAGCGGGCGCCACAACCACCGGAGCGGGCACTGCAACCGCAGGAGCGGGCGCCACAACCACTGGAGCGGGCACTGCAACCGCAGGAGCGGGCGCCACAACCGCCGGAGCTACCACAGCTGGGAGCGGATTCGAAACGACGTTAACGCCACTTATCGGCGGTAACGGTATTGGCGGTGCCGGAACAGGGGGCAGGCCGGGAGATTCCGGGGCCGGAGCATAGGCCAGAGCGGTGGGCGCGGCCAGAGCGACGGGCGTTGCGGCCGCCAAGACGAACCCCGCGGTTAGTGCGGAACCGGCGGCAAACCCGAGGCCGATAGCAACTCCCCGGCGTGACCTGTTACTCATGTGAAGTCCTTCACTGCCTGCTGTTCGTGACGATGTCTGGCATCGAATCCCCCAGCATGGCGAGGCATGACAGAGCTAACGAACCTAACCTACAGCAAACAAGGTGAGTTGGGTACCAGGAGTCTGCATTGCCCTGACTATTATGACGTTCCGTACGCCCCGTGGTGGAGATTGGTACGGAGCCGCGCTGTCGTGCACCGCCAAAAAGTCATGGATTGGCTGCTGCGGTTGAACGCTGCCAAGAAGGCTGACCAGACGTTTCCGAGGGATCGCGGCGCATGCTCTTCGTCACATTGCGGCGTCCGTGCGCTCATACCTCCACAGCTTTAGTGCCCTCGGTGAGATTCGGACTCACGCTCGACGGGTTTTAAATACGTCTCAAGACGTATAGCTAAGACATAGCAAAATAGTGTCTTAGGTGCAGATATTAGCGGTACAGCGGGCGGTTGCTGCTGTCCCGTGTAGGCCGAAATAGTCGGGTTTCTGCCCCTGATTGCGGTATCTGCTGCGGTACGTGGTCGGCCGTACCGCAATTTTGAGGGGCTCCTACGCGGCAACCGCGTTAGTATCGAGATCACGAGCATCCAGGCCTCTTCGGGTGAGGTTCTTGAGCGCGTGGCCGTTGTGGACACCAAGCGATACGGCGAGGCCGAAATGATGCCGCCGACTTGCGCAAGCTTGCCGCCGATGCGCTGCCGCAGCGGATGAACTTAACCCATCGTAAGTAGCAACTTAGCCAGTTGACAGGTACGACGAACAGACTTCGACCCAAGCCGCGAACAAAGGGGAGTAACAATGCGCGTCACCAGCAAGGGTCATGGACTTGAAATCGAGTTTTTGGATTGGGAACATCGCGAGATCGAACAATTCGCCTCACAGGAAGGCGAGTCGGTTGAACAGTGGGTGGGCGAGGCCATCAAGGCTAAGTTTCAGCAGATGAAAAAGCTCAATGATCGCGAAGCGGCGCCTGTCGTTGATTTGCACACTCGGCGCGGACATCTCCGAATGGCCGACTGACGTCAGGGTTAAATCACCCACACCGAAACGATCCTCAGGTTAATCTGGGGGCCGTTTTCTTTGTCTCGGGTGCAAATCCCCATCCAGACAGGCAAGAAAGTCGCTCTGTAAAACGCTCAGGCCGTCAATTTGCGCACCAAGGGGCGGCTCTCTATTGGCTGGCATCCGCGTTCACTCGACTCGAACCCGTCGAGCCACCGGACTGGGTCGACCCGCCCTGAATGCCGCCGATGGCAAAAGTTGTTTATTACCAATGCCTTTCGGCCCAATCATCCCCATGTGGGGGTTCTGGTACGGCTGAACCAAATCTAACTACGCACCTCGGCACCGACAGACAGACTGGCGGCACGGTCGTGGGAGGGTGGCAACGCTAGCGATTGGAGGCCACCCCCACCCGCTTGTCGAACCTCGCGGGGCGGCAGTACCTTTGGGCAGCCCCGGCTCATAGCACCCCGACTATCAGCAAACAACCTGGTAAGTAAAGCGCCTGGCATTAGGTGCTGGTCGTCCCTGGAAGTCGGGTGGCGAGGCCCCAGCTGCTTAGCCGTTCAGTTGATGACCATTAGTTAGATGAACCATGTTGGCGGTCGCCAACCCAAACCTCCGGTAACGCGCCGGGAGGGTTCGCCACCCCAGCCGGTCGCACCGCGATCGTATGTGCCTAAGGGCAAGCCGTTGGGCGAAAGCATTCTTTACTTTCGGCGGCATATCGCGGGCGCGCCCGTTCGCTATGAGTTAAAGGCATTGATGAAGACGTCTTGCACGCCCACGCTGAAAGCGTGGATCGGATATGTGATCGGAAAGAAGCGGATGGCCAGCGCATCGTCACCGGCTCCCTCTAACTGGCCCACGCGAGGTTGGGAAAGGAGCCAAACGAGTCGCCGAGATTACCTATCGAGGTAACGAAATCGCTCTGGCTCGCCTGGAAGAATTGGGAGAGGCTGGGGGATGTAGGTGTCAGCTTCGCGGCGATTCCGGGCTCGGCGCTGGAATACGAGGCGCGGCGGCGTTGACGTTGTGTGTGAATTGTTGATTGAAGGTTGACGCGCTCTGCGCCATCGCCTGAAGGGCGCGGGCGTGGGTCGACATGAGGTTGGCGATGGCCGCCGATACCTCGTCGGCGGCGGCGGCGGGTATCACCGACGTGGTGCGGGCAGCCCCCACCATGTGGGCCACGCTGACGTTCGATCCAATGCTTGCCGGATTTGATGCCGCCGCCGCCATCATCTCCGGGTCCGCGATCACATAGGACATATCCACGGACATATCCACCACCCCTTAATTTGAATGGGATGCCGTCGACGGTAATGGACTGGTGATGGTGTGCACGAATAGTCCGCTACCCGACTTAGAGCAGTCACGCGTTCGCCTGTTGTTTCTTACGGGGTCGTCAATAACCTACGGGCTCCAAGGCATTCCGCGTTGCCGGGAGCATTACCGGGGCCGCGTATCGGCCATGGCAAACGCTAGCGGTTTGGAGCCGGGCGTCTGGGGTATGTGATTTTGATGGATGCTCAACGGGCCGGGGAGCATCAGATGTTGTCGGAGTTTGGCTACGAGGCTGACGAAGACCCCTGCGGGAAATGTGCTGGTGCCGTCCTGATCGAGTACACGAGGGACTGCAGCGCTCATGGCTTGGGGGGCCGATGGATACCGCAAAAGGCTTGGTGTTCGCGCTGCTGCGTAGTTGTTCCTGATGCCGATGAACGCATTCGGCGTCGCATTACGTGAACTTAGTGCGTGATAGGAGAGGGGAAACCATGTCGGAACGCGTGAAGGAAATAATTCGGTGCCCACGACCGGGTTGCGACGGGATCGCCTACGCCTGGGTGGACTATCCCGATGCTTGGGAGGGTGGCGGAACCGACCGAATAGTGCACGAGGTCATCGTCTGTCGGACTTGCGAGTACTCGGGGCCGTATCAAGCAGCCTCCTTAGATGCCACAAATGCCGTAGGTGCTCGCCAGTAGTCGCTCAGCGAATCGGTGTATGAACGGATGCGTAAGCTCGGCAGGTTGGGCGTGGGGGGTGTCGGCCCAGATCCCTACAGCATCGAACTGAGGATCGTGCGCTACCGGCGCCGCGCCAACGAGCTGAATGTTGACATCCGCAGGACCAACAGCGCCCAGTGGTGGGGACAGCAGCGAGTCATGGTGGACGTGCAAGCCAGGTAGCACCCGACCCAGTCCGCGAATGTCTCACCACTGCAGACCTTCGAAGCCGCCATCTCACGGGACGAGCAGACGGTGGGCGCCACCATCCCGCGGGACGTGCCCGCGCTGCTGAATCGGCTGAATGAGGCTGTGGCGGAACTATCTCAGACCGACCCCGGGGCCGTAGCGGCCCTGGCCGATGCACAGCGGCAGGCGATCCACTGGACGCAGCAGATCGGCCTCCAGGCCAGGTGGTACCCGTGATATCAAACGTCGTAAAGCGTGATCTACCCCCGGCGATTGGGCGCCTGTAAATATTCTATCGGGGGCGGCGATCATTCGTCGCTGTGCGTGGCCGCTAGAGGGTCTTTAGAGGCACTAGTGGGAAGCGTTGAATATGGGCCTTGTCACGGGCGAATTCGAATAGGCGGTCAAGTTCGGCATCGGACAAGAGAACCGCAGCACCGCGAGCTGGGCGAATTACGACACCAGTCCGCAGTGCAAAAGATCCTGCGGACTGTGTGCGGACTGGCGCGCCGCACGGACTGGTGACCGAATTTGAAAACATACTCTGATCTGGCATTTCTGGTGCCCTCGGTGAGATTCGAACTCACACTGGACGGGTTTTGAATCCGTTTCCTCTGCCAGTTGGGATACGAGGGCTCGTGGCGGTCCGTCTCCGGCCACCTACCTTAAAAGACGGCTCCCACCATAGAGGATCCGTACGGTCATCCGTTTTCACCGCCCCCGACGTCGCTAGTCATAGCTGCTCACGAGAGAATAGTCGTCATGACAGGCCCCACAACCGACACCGACGCCGCTGTGCCGCGCCGGGTCCTGATCGCGGAAGACGAAGCGCTCATCCGAATGGACTTGGCCGAGATGCTGCGAGAGGAGGGTTACGACATCGTCGGCGAGGCCGCCGACGGCCAGGAGGCCGTGGAACTGGCCGAGCAGCATAAGCCTGACCTGGTGATCATGGACGTGAAGATGCCGCGGCGCGACGGCATCGACGCGGCCTCGGAGATAGCCGCCAAACGCCTCGCGCCGATCGTGGTGCTGACCGCCTTCAGCCAGCGCGACCTTGTGGAACGCGCACGCGATGCCGGAGCAATGGCCTACCTGGTGAAGCCATTCACCATCAGCGACTTGATCCCGGCCATCGAATTGGCCGTCAGCCGGTTCAGCGAGATCACCGCCTTGGAACACGAAGTCGCGACGCTGTCTGACCGGCTGGAGACCCGCAAGCTGGTCGAGCGGGCTAAAGGCATTCTTCAGGCCAAGCAGGGCATGAGCGAGCCCGAGGCGTTCAAATGGATTCAGCGTGCCGCGATGGACCGGCGGACCACCATGAAGCGAGTCGCTGAAGTCGTCCTGGAAACCCTCGACACCCCAAAAGACGCCGCTGCGGAGTAGACGCCCGTGTGCTCACGGCTTTGAGTGTGAGTTCCGGGCGACGACACGCCCCGCGCGGCCGCCGCAGCTTCACACTCGAAAGGCGGGCCGCGTTTATCGCGCGACGATCACCGACGAGCCATGCCCGAACAGCCCTTGGTTGGCGGTGACACCGACCGTGGCGTTCTCGACCTGACGGCCAGTGGCTTGTCCGCGCAGCTGCCAGGTCAGCTCGCAGACCTGGGCGATCGCCTGGGCGGGAATGGCCTCGCCGAAGCACGCCAGTCCACCCGATGGGTTGACCGGGACCTTGCCGCCAATGGCGGTCGCACCGCTGCGCAGCAGCTCCTCGGCTTCGCCCTTGGCGCATAGCCCCAGGTGCTCGTACCAGTCGAGTTCCAGGGCCGTGGACAGGTCGTAGACCTCAGCCAGGCTCAGGTCCTCGGGCCCGATGCCCGCCTCCGCGTAGGCTGTATCCAGGATCTGATCTTTGAACACCCGGTCCGGCGCCGCCACCGCGGCGGTGGAATCCGTTGCAATATCCGGCAATTCGGGAAGATGCTGCGGATAGCGCGGAGTCACGACGCTGACCGCACGCACCGAGGGCACGCCGCCCAGCGAGCCCAGGTGCTTTCGCGCGAACTCAGCACTGGCCACGATCAGTGCGGCCGCCCCGTCGGAGGTGGCGCAGATGTCCAGCTGCCGCAACGGGTCGGAGACCACCGGGCTGGCCAGCACGTCTTCGATTGCCGACTCCTTGCGGTATCGAGCATTCGGGTTCTGCAGGCCGTGCCGGGAGTTCTTGACCTTCACTTGCGCGAAATCCTCGGCCGTCGCGCCGTAAAGGTCCATACGGCGGCGGGCGAGCAGCGCGAAGTACACCGGGTTCATCGCCCCGATCAGGTGGAACCGCTGCCAGTCGGGGTCGTTCTTGCGCTCCCCGCCGACCGGGGCGAAAGCCCCCTTGGGGGTGGTGTCGGCTCCGATGACCAGCGCGACATCGCAGAATCCGGCGAGGATCTGCGCGCGGGCGCTCTGCAGAGCCTGAGAGCCGCTGGCGCAGGCCGCGTAGCTCGAGCTGACCGGAACCCCGTTCCAGCCGAGCTTCTGCGCAAACGTCGACCCTGCGATGAAGCCCGGGTAGCCGTTGCGGATGGTGTCGGCACCGGCGACGAACTGGATCTGCCGCCAGTCCAGGCCGGCCTCGCCGAGCGCCGCGCGCGCTGCCACGACGCCGTACTCGGTGAAGTCGCGGCCCCACTTGCCCCACGGGTGCATACCGGCGCCGAGGATGTACAGGGGTTCGGGCGGCGTCATGATGCGATCCTCCACGCGTAGACGACGCGCTGCACGCCGTCGTCGTCGGTGTACAGCGGCATGGTGGTCAGCTCCATCTCCATGCCGACCTTCAAGTTGGCAGCCAGCGTGCCTTCGACGACCTTGCCCAGCACGATGATGCCCTCTTCGGTGAGCTCCACGGCGGCGATGGCGAATGGCTCGAAGGGGTCCGGTGCGGGATAGGGCGCCGGTGGCGGGTACCGGTTTTCCGTGTAGCTCCACAGCGTTCCCCGCCTCGACAATGCGACGGCATCTAGTGTGTCGCTGTCGCAGGCAGGATTGGGGCAGTTGTTCTCGCGCGGCGGGAAGACGTAGGTGCCGCACTGGGGGCATTTACTGCCGGTCAGATGCGGCTGGCCGGCGTCATCGGTGGCGAACCATCCGTCGATCGCGGGTCCTTGGTTGGTAACCTCTGGCACCCGGCCAGACTACCCAGCTCAGACAGAGAACTGAAACGTGTTGCAGTTCCGCCGGCCTCGGGGGGCGTCACACCCGATGCCTAGAGTGAGAGCCGTGCCCGTCACTCCTATTGCTACCGACGAGGATGAGCCTAAGCCGACGCTGATGTTGCTCGACGGCAACTCGCTCGCCTTCCGGGCCTTCTACGCGCTGCCGGCGGAGAACTTCAAGACCCGCGGCGGACTGACCACCAACGCGGTTTACGGCTTCACCGCCATGCTGATCAACCTGCTTCGCGACGAGGCGCCGACGCACATCGCCGCGGCGTTCGACGTGTCACGGCAGACCTTCCGCTCTGAGCGCTACCCGGAGTACAAGGCCAACCGGTCATCGACGCCCGACGAGTTCCACGGTCAGATTGACATCACCAAGGAAGTGCTCGGCGCGTTGGGCATCACGGTGCTGGCCGAACCTGGATTCGAAGCCGACGACATCATCGCGACGCTGGCCACCCAGGCCGAAGACGAGGGTTACCGGGTCCTAGTGGTCACCGGTGACCGCGACTCGCTGCAGCTGGTCAGCGACGACGTGACGGTGCTCTACCCAATCAAGGGCGTCAGCGAACTCACCCGATTCACCCCGGATGCCGTGGTCGAAAAGTACGGACTGACCCCGACGCAGTATCCCGACTTCGCCGCGCTGCGCGGCGATCCCAGCGATAACCTGCCCGGGATTCCAGGTGTAGGGGAGAAGACCGCCTCGAAATGGATCATCGAGTACGGCTCGCTGCAGGAGCTGGTCGACAAGGTCGACTCGGTGCGCGGCAAGGTGGGCGACGCGTTGCGGGCGAATCTGGCCAGCGTGGTGCGCAACCGGGACCTCACCGAGTTGGTCCGCGACGTGCCGCTGGCGCATACGCCGGACACGTTGCGGCTGCAGCCGTGGGACCGCGACCAGATTCACCGGCTCTTCGACGATCTCGAGTTCCGGGTGTTGCGCGACCGCCTGTTCGACACGTTGGCGGCCGTCGAGCCGGAGGTCGACGAGGGTTTCGACGTGCGCGGCGGCGCGCTGGAACCCGGGACGATCGGGCATTGGCTGGCCGAGCACGCCGGCGACGGGCGGCGGTCCGGGCTGGCGGTCATGGGCACTCACCTGCCCCACGACGGGGACGCCACCGCGTTGGCGATCGCCGCCGCTGACGGGGATGGCGGCTACGTCGATACCGAAACGTTGACTCCGGCCGACGACAAGGCGCTGGCGGACTGGCTCGCCGATCCGGCGAAACCCAAAGCGCTGCACGAAGCCAAGCTGGCCATCCACGACCTCGCGGGCCGCGGCTGGACACTCAACGGCGTCACCTCCGACACGGCGCTGGCGGCCTATCTGGTGCGGCCCGGGCAGCGCAGCTTCACCCTGGACGATCTTTCGCTGCGCTACTTGCGCCGCGAGCTGCGCGCGGATGCACCTGAACAGCAACAACTTTCGCTTCTCGACGACATGGACGGTGTCGATGATCAAGCGGTGCAAACGCTGATTCTGCGAGCTCGGGCCGTGGCGGATCTGGCCGATGCCCTGGACGCTGAGCTCGACCGCATCGACTCGACCGCATTGCTCGGTGACATGGAGTTGCCGGTGCAGCGGGTGCTCGCCAAGGTGGAGGCGGCCGGCATTGGCGTTGACTTGCAGCGGCTGACCGAGCTGCAAAGCCAATTCGCCGACCAGATCCGCGACGCCGCCGAGGCCGCATATGCCGTGATCGGCAAGCAGATCAACCTGGGCTCACCCAAGCAGCTGCAGGTCGTGCTCTTCGACGAACTGGAAATGCCGAAGACCAAGCGGACCAAGACCGGTTACACAACCGACGCCGACGCCCTGCAGTCGCTGTTCGACAAGACGGGGCACCTGTTCCTGCAGCATCTACTGGCCCACCGCGACGTCACCCGGCTGAAGGTCACCGTTGACGGGCTGCTGCAGGCAGTGGGCACGGATGGCCGGATCCACACCACGTTCAACCAGACCATCGCCGCGACGGGCAGATTGTCGTCGACCGAACCGAATCTGCAGAACATCCCGATCCGTACCGACGCCGGGCGGCAGATCCGCGACGCGTTCGTGGTCGGGGATGGCCCCGATTGTTCCTATACGGAGCTGATGACCGCCGACTACAGCCAGATTGAAATGCGGATCATGGCGCACCTGTCCAGAGATGAAGGTCTGATCGAAGCTTTTAATACCGGGGAGGACCTGCACTCGTTCGTCGCGTCGCGCGCATTCGGGGTGCCGATCGAGGAGGTCACCTCCGAGTTGCGCCGCCGGGTCAAGGCGATGTCGTACGGGCTGGCCTACGGGTTGAGCGCATACGGGTTGGCCGCCCAGCTGAAGATCTCCACTGAGGAGGCGAAGGTCCAGATGGACCAGTACTTCGCCCGATTCGGCGGGGTCCGCGACTATCTGATGGATGTGGTCGAACAGGCCCGCAAAGACGGCTACACCTCGACGGTGTTGGGTCGCCGGCGCTACCTTCCCGAGCTGGACAGCAGCAATCGCCAGGTGCGCGAGGCCGCCGAGCGGGCGGCGCTCAACGCGCCGATTCAGGGCAGCGCGGCCGACATCATCAAGGTGGCGATGATCGAGGTCGACAGGGCGATCAGAGAGGCCGGGTTGGCCTCGCGGATGCTGCTGCAGGTTCACGACGAGTTGGTGTTCGAAGTTGCCTCCTGTGAACGGGAACAGGTCGACGCACTGGTCCGTGAGAAGATGGGCGGTGCCTATCCGCTCGACGTCCCGCTGGAGGTATCGGTGGGTTACGGCAGCAGTTGGGACGCCGCGGCCCATTGACAGGCGCATTCAGGTCGGCTTGAGGTCGCTGAAACGCAACGTCAGCACACAAAATCTGCCAAGCATTCGCCGCGGCGTTACGCTGGTCGCAGACTTGTGGCCGGGCCGCGTACTCCGCGGCCCGGGTTGAGTTTGTCCAGCGTGCGCCCAGTCGAGTAGCCTCGACTAGTAAATCCCAATTTGTCCCTACGACCCAACCTGTCCGGAGCACCCCAACAATATGCCGAGTCCCGCCGTCACCTCGCCGCAAGTAGCCGTCAACGACATAGGCTCCGCCGAGGACTTTCTCGCCGCAATAGATAAAACGATCAAGTACTTCAACGATGGCGACATCGTCGAAGGCACCATCGTCAAAGTTGACCGGGACGAGGTGCTCCTCGACATCGGCTACAAGACCGAAGGGGTCATCCCCGCCCGCGAGCTCTCCATCAAGCACGACGTCGACCCCAATGAGGTCGTTTCCGTCGGTGACGAGGTCGAAGCCCTGGTCCTCACCAAGGAGGACAAAGAGGGCCGGCTCATCCTCTCCAAGAAGCGCGCGCAGTACGAGCGCGCCTGGGGCACCATCGAGGCGCTCAAGGAGAAGGACGAGGCCGTTAAGGGCACCGTCATCGAGGTGGTCAAGGGTGGCCTGATCCTCGACATCGGGTTGCGCGGCTTCCTGCCCGCCTCGCTGGTGGAGATGCGACGCGTCCGCGATCTGCAGCCGTACATCGGCAAGGAGATCGAGGCCAAGATCATCGAGCTGGACAAGAACCGCAACAACGTGGTGCTGTCGCGACGCGCCTGGCTGGAGCAGACCCAGTCCGAGGTGCGCAGCGAGTTCCTCAACCAGCTGCAGAAGGGCACCATCCGCAAGGGTGTGGTCTCCTCCATCGTCAACTTCGGCGCATTCGTCGACCTCGGCGGTGTGGACGGCCTGGTGCACGTCTCCGAGCTGTCCTGGAAGCACATCGACCATCCGTCCGAGGTCGTCACGGTGGGCGACGAGGTCACCGTCGAGGTTCTCGACGTCGACATGGACCGCGAGCGGGTTTCGTTGTCGCTCAAGGCAACGCAGGAAGACCCGTGGCGGCACTTCGCCCGCACTCACGCCATCGGCCAGATCGTGCCGGGCAAGGTCACCAAGCTGGTTCCGTTCGGCGCGTTCGTGCGGGTCGAGGAGGGCATCGAGGGTCTGGTGCACATCTCCGAACTGGCTGAGCGTCACGTCGAGGTCCCCGACCAGGTGGTTGCCGTCGGTGACGACGCGATGGTCAAGGTCATCGACATCGACCTGGAGCGTCGCCGCATCTCGTTGTCGCTCAAGCAGGCCAACGAGGACTACACCGAGGAATTCGACCCGGCGAAGTACGGCATGGCCGACAGCTACGACGAGCAGGGCAATTACATCTTCCCCGAGGGCTTCGACCCCGAGACCAACGAATGGCTCGAGGGATTCGACACCCAGCGCAACGAGTGGGAAGCCCGCTACGCCGAGGCCGAGCGCCGGCACAAGATGCACACCACGCAGATGGAGAAGTTCGCCGCAGCCGAGGCCGAGGGGCACAGCGGTGGCGATCACCAGTCGCAGAGCAACGGCGCGTCCTCGGAGAAGGCCGCGGGTGGGTCGCTGGCCAGCGACGCTCAACTGGCTGCCCTGCGGGAAAAGCTCGCCGGCAACGCGTAGCACATCTCTGATCGCGCTCAGGTAATGCTGCGCATCGGGTTGACCGGTGGCATCGGTGCCGGGAAGTCGGCGCTGTCCAGCACGTTCGCGAAATGCGGGGGGATAATCGTCGACGGCGATGTGATCTCGCGCGAGGTGGTCCAGCCCGGCACCGAAGGGCTGGCGTCGCTAGTGGAGGCGTTCGGCGACGACATTCTGCTTCCCGACGGATCGCTGGATCGGCCGGCTCTGGCTGCCAAGGCGTTCAAGGACGACGCAGCGCGTCAGAAGCTCAACAGCATCGTTCATCCGTTGGTGGGTAAACGCCGCGCGGAGATCATCGCGTCGGTTCCCGAGGATTCCGTTGTGGTGGAGGATATTCCACTGCTGGTGGAGTCAGGGATGGCGCCGCTGTTCCCGTTGGTCGTCGTGGTGTACGCGGACGCCGAATTGCGCTTGCGACGGCTGGTGGAGCAACGCGGCATGCCCGAGGAAGACGCCCGCGCCAGGATCGCCGCGCAGGCAACCGATGAGCAGCGCCGGGCCGTCGCGGATATCTGGCTGGACAACTCAAAGACCCCAGAGGACTTACTCGAACGAGCCCACGATGTGTGGAACCACCGGATAGTGCCGTTCGCGCACAACGTCAGCGCGCGTCAGCCCGTCCGCGCACCGGCGCGGTTGGTGCCCGCCGATCCGACCTGGCCGGACCAGGCGCAGCGCGTCGTCAACCGGTTGAGGACCACCTGCGGCCATCGGGCACTGCGGGTCGACCACATTGGGTCGACGGCGATCCCGGAATTGGACGCCAAGGACGTCATCGATGTCCAGGTCACCGTCGAGTCGTTGGCAGTGGCCGACGAGCTAGCCGAGGTCCTGCTGCCCGCCGGTTATCCCCGCCTTGACCACATCACCCAGGATGCCGCCAAATCAGATGCCCGCAGCACGGTGGACCGTTACGACCACAGTGACGACCCGGCGCTGTGGCACAAGCGGATTCACGCCTCGGCGGACCCTGGCCGGCCGACCAATGTGCACATCCGGGTGGATGGGTGGCCCAATCAACAGTTCGCCCTGCTTTTCGTCGACTGGCTGGCCGCCAACCCCGATGTACGCGCCGGCTACCTGGACGTCAAGCGCACTGCCGACGACAGCGGTCGCGGAGACGTCATCCGCTACGTCACGGCCAAGGAACCCTGGTTTCTCGACGCCTACCGGCGCGCGTGGGAATGGGCCGACTCGAGTGGCTGGCGGCCGAATTCACCCTAGGCTCGTCTCACCCGTACGGATCCGGCTACAATTGGTTGTTACCTCCGGCAAGCGTCAGCGGATATTGCCTCTTTTCGGACCGCTGTGGTGGAAAACCGTTCAGCCAAGCAGCGCAACGGCTTCCACCCGCAAGACAGCATTGACACGAAACTGGGGAACCCTGATGGACATATTTTCAGACGCCGGCCTTTTATCGCAGGCCTGCGTGAAGCCACGGGTTGACCCTGCGCAGTGACCTCGTTCGAACCATTATCTTAAGGAGCACCACATGACAGCACCGACCAAACGCCACCCGCTGATCTTCATCCACGGCCTGTGGATTCACTCGACCGCCTGGCAGCCCTGGCTCGAGCTGTTCGAGAGCCATGGCTACAGCGTGTCGGCGCCGGGGTGGCCCGGTGATGGGCCAACCGTAGCCGCCACCCGGGAGAACCCCGAGGCGCTCAACAACGTCGGCATCGCCGAAATGGTCGACCATTATGCCGAACTCATCGGCGCGCCCGAGATCAAGCCCATCGCGATCGGTCACTCGTTTGGCGGTCTCATAGCCCAGGAACTACTGGCCAAGAACGCGGTCGCGGCCGCCGTGGCCATCGACCCCGCGCCGATCAAGGGCGTCAAGGCGCTCCCGTACGCGCAGTTGAAGTCGGCATTCCCGGTACTGAGCAATCCGGCCAATCTGCACCGCAACGTGTCATTAACAGCCAAGCAGTTTCACTACTCCTTCGGCAATACGCTCACCGAAGAGGAATCCGACGCCCTGCACGCCGAATGGACCATCCCCGGTCCCGGCCGCCCACTGTTCCAGGACGCGGGCGCGAATCTCTTTTCGCACTCACCGGCCAAGGTCAACACCCATTTGGTTGCCCGGGGGCCGCTTCTGCTGACATCGGGGACCGAGGATCACGTCGTCCCACTCAAGGTCACAGAGGAGGTGTTCGCAATGTATTCAAAGGGTCGGTCCGACACCGAATTACATACCTTCGAGGGCAAAGGCCACTCTCTGACGATGGACAACGGATGGAAAGACGTTGCCGACGTCACCCTGAACTGGCTTGCTGCCAAGGGGTTTTAACGACGCGAGAGTCCGCAGTGGCCGTGGTAGTTACCCGGTGCGCAGCGGCGTGGGCGGGACAACCGTCTCCAGCAGGCCGGTAGCAACGTCGTACACCAGGCCCGAAACCAGGAAATCCGTGGATCGGATCGCTTGGCGGATGACGCCGACGTCGACCCTGACGGAAGCTAAGGGGTCGCTGACGGATTTGGCTTCCAGCTCCGCTGAGGGAATCTCGAAATACTCGGTAAGCAAGTCTGGGAAAGCCGCCAAATCCGTCATCCCGCAATCGGTGTGGTGCAGGATGACCAGGTTCCAAACCCCCGGACGGCGGGTGCTGGCGTTGGCCGCCCCAACCTTGCCCAACATGCCCATCGTCCGCAGGGTCGCAGGCGTGATCCGGCCGCCGACGTTTCGGATGATCGCCGCCTCGCCGTTGCTGAGCCCCAGCACATGACCCGGGTCAACGCGTGGGTCAACGCACCCCACGACCATCATGTCGCCGCTGGGATTGATGGACAGGTCCGCGTTGAAACCGCGGGCAGCGAACTCCGCATTGCGCGAGATGAGGTCATGTACGTCGGTCATTATGCTTCCTTCCGCTCGACGCGAGCGTCGAACTGGTATCGCCGATCCCGCTATTTTTCGACGTCAAGTCGACGCTCGGCGGCCCTAGGCTAAGCCCGGCGCCACGTGAGTTTCATGCCGTGCCCGGCCAGCCAGCGTGCGAGGTCGTAATCGTTGCGGGCCAGCCCGTCGATGGTGTCCACAGCCCGGCGCACCGCCCGCTCGGTGACCTCCGGTGTCAGCAGGCCGAGCCGGGTGGCGTCGAGCAACTCGTCGACATCGGCCAGCTCCGCACCTACGCCGGTGCGGACCACGATGTCGAGGTAATGGTCTTCGGCTTCCCACACCTTCGGGCCCGACGAGTATTCGCCCACGTCGAGGTAGTAGTCCTGATCGCGTTCATGCCCGGGGTTGAAGTGAAAGATCGTGGCGCGCAGGCCCAGTGACGGCAGCAGCCACGACTCGAGGTAATGGAACTGGGCCCGGCCGGGCGTGGGCCTGGCAAGGTAGAGCCCCCACGGTTGCACCGAGTAGATGTCGACAGCCCGAACAATGCCCTTGGGATCGGTGTTGGTCCGCGCGACCAGATCGAACGTCTCGTGCTTGGGCGGATGAATGGCGTCAGCCTACCGTCACCGCCGGAGCCGGAGCTTCCATCGCACAAAGCCCAGGTAGAAAAGGGAAAGGCCCGCCAGCATGCCCATATCGAGGAGCCAGATCTTGGTCGTGTGTTCCCAGAACCGGTCGTGGGGGAGCTCGGCGCCGGGCACCAGGGTTCGCAGGTCGATTGTCGACGCCGCCGCCGCGTATCCCCAACGTGCCGGCATGAAAACGGACAACTGGTCGAGGCCGAGCCGCCCGGTGACCGGGACCATTCCGCCGCACAGTACCAACTGAGCCATGACTGACACCACGAACAGCGGCATGATCTGTTCACTCGATCGGACCAACGACGAGATGACAAGGCCGAGCACCGCGGAGGCTACGCAAGTCCCGGCCACAGCCAGAAACAGCTCGGCGGTGGCCGCGACGTTGCCGTGCCCGAACACAGTGCCGCCACGCGCCGGCGCGCTCTTACCTGCCACCACGATCGCGGTGATGATCGCCGACTGCACGACGGCGAATCCGCAGTAGACGGCTGTCTTGGCCAGCAGATATGCGGATGTGGACAGGCCGACGGCCTGTTCCCGCAGGAAGATGGCACGTTCGCCGACCAGGTCGCGAATGGTAAGCGCAGTGCCCATGAACGCCGCCGCAGGCAGCAGCAGGTTCAGTATCTGGACGGATTCGTCGGGAACACCCGAGTGCGGCGCCGGAAGGTGGAATCCGTTGCTGCCGGGAACGGTCAGCGACAGCACGCCCAGGATGAACGGCAGCAGCGCCAGAAAAATGAAGTAGGCGCGGTCGGCGACGACGAGGCGGACCTGCCTGCGAGCCACCGTGGAGATTTGGCGGCGCACGCTGGTGTGCACCGGCTTGCCCAGGTCGTCCTTCTCGCCTGCTTTGTCCGGCGGCAGTTTCTGGGGCCGCTTCTCGACCTCGGCTTGGGCAAGGAAGCGGCGGTTCGCTTCTTCGGGGTCGGCGCCTACCTTGGTAAAGATCTTGGCCCAGTTGGTGGTCCCCATCGCGTCGCCGATTTGGTCCGGTGGGCCGTAGTAGGCCGTCTTGCCGCCAGGTGCCACCAAAAGGAGCTGGTCGCACATATCGAGGTAGGACAACATGTGCGTCACCACGATCACCACGCGGCCGGCGTCGGCCAACTGGCGCAGCATCATCATCACCTGGTGGTCCAGGGCCGGGTCAAGGCCCGACGTCGGCTCGTCGAGGATCAGCAGCGACGGCCCGGTGAGCAGCTCCAGCGCCACCGAAGCGCGTTTGCGCTGCCCGCCGGACAGCTTGTCGACTCTGGTCTCGGCGTGCTTGGTCAGGTCGAGTTCCGTCGAGCACCTGGTCCACGACCCTGGCGCGGTCGGATTTGCTGGTGTCGGGCGGCAGCCGTAGTTCGGCTGCATAACCCAGCGCCTGGTTCACCGTCAGCTGGCGGTGCACGACGTCGTCCTGCGGCACCATGCCGATCCTGCTGCGCAACGACGCATATTCGGCATGGATGTCGTGGCCCTCGAAGGTGACCGAGCCGGAACTGGGGCGGGTGTAGCCGGCGATCAGCCTGGCCAGCGTGCTCTTGCCGGCGCCTGACCCGCCGATGATCGCGGTCAGCGTGCCGGGTCTGGCGGTCAGCGAGATGTTGTCCAGCAATTGCTTGCCGTTGTCGACGACGTACTTGACTCCGCGCACCTCAAGACCGCCGGTGCGCGCTGCGGCCTCTTTGCGCGGGAGCAGGGTGCTGTTACTGAACACCAGGTCGACGTTGCCAATGGTGACCACGTCACCTTCGCTCAAGATCGCCGATCCGACCCGGGTGCCGTTGACGAACGTCCCGTTGATGCTGCGGTCCCGGATCTCGGTGCCGAGCGGCGTCAGAACCAGCGTCGCGTGCTCGCGTGAGGCCAAGACGTCGGGGACCACTATGTCGTTGTCGCTGGCGCGACCAATCGTGACGGTGCCTGCTGTGCTTGCGGACCTAGAAGTTGTGGCCGAGCGCTGCGACAAGAACTTCACCATTCTCGTCGCGAGGTTCGACTCGTCGCCCGCCTTGGCGCCGATGATGGTGAACTCGGCTGGTGGGGTCGGACCCGACGGGGCTACCGAACCGGTGTAACTGCCGGCGCGTGGTGTCAGGTGCGCCGGGGGCGCTGGCCCGGCGTTGACCACGGTCAGCTCTTCGGGCGCCGTTGCCCGGGGCGGCGACCCTGGCGGTGGTGGCCTGGGTGGCATTTGGGGTGGCGTATTGCGTGGCTGCGGAACGGGATGCCGCGGTGCCTGCTGGCGGGGCGGCGCGATGGTGGGGCCGTTCCGAGCAGGATTCCCGGGCTGGCGCAGCACAGGAGGAGCTACCGGCCCGGGATTCATCGACCAGGAAAGAGTGGGAGGCCCGGAGTCTGGCGTCGTCCTGGTCTGGGGCGCCCGGTTGCTGTGCCCTTGCTGCGGGCCGATCGCGAAGGTCAGCCTGGGCCCTTGCGGATTCCCGACGTTGATGCTCTGCCCGTCGTGGATGTCGATGACCGGCATCCGGTAGCCGTTGACATAGGTCCCGTTCAACGAGCCGTTGTCGATGGCCAGCCAGCGGCCCTGATCGAAACGCAGGATCAGGTGCGCCCGCGAGATTCGCGGATCCGTGATGCGTAGGTCTGCGTGCAGATCACGTCCGATGACAACCTCGTGGCCTGCAGCGAAGGAACGTTGGGACCCGTCGTGCCGAATTGTCAGTACGGGGGGTGCGGGTCGACTCACTACTCAAGTATCGACGAGCGGTACGAGTCGGCTCCATGGGACTCGCCTGTGACTTCGCTTTATCTCGATTTGGCCTCTCATAGCCGGTTCATAGCCTGCTGCGACGAATCGCCCACCCGCATCCGGCATTATTCGAAGCGTGACAGGCACATGAGAGATACAAAGGCACATGTCCGGATCTGCCGAGCAGACGGTCCCGCGTCGGATTGCGGCGATACCCGCAGGTAGTACGGAGAACGAGGGGGCAACTATAGATGGACGAATCAACGGGCATCACCAGGCGCCTCGATGGCCGCCGACGGCTGCTCAGCAACCCGCGGATGGCTCGTCAGGCCGTACGCGCGGGCTTTCAACCGCTCCCTTCAGCGACCGCGCACCTGGCGCGCAGTGTTCCGCCGATCAGCTCGACTGCGAACCCGGATTCCTCGGAATCAGAGCACCCGGAGGAGCGAGGCGACGCCAGAGGACAGCGCCCTTCGATAGCCAGCGGCGCGCCATTCGCCGGTTACACCATCCTGCGACCGCTGGGCGCCGGGGGGATGGCCGAAGTCTATCTGGCCCTGCACCCGAGATTGCCGCGTCGCGATGTGATCAAAGTCCTCGCCGAGGCAATCACCGCGGATCGCGAATTTCGCGAGAGGTTCAATCGGGAGGCGGACCTCGCCGCAACGCTGTGGCACCCGCACATCGTCGGCGTGCACGACCGCGGCGAATTCAACGGTCAGCTTTGGATCTCGATGGACTACGTCGAGGGCACCGATGCCTCCCGACTGGTGAAAGAGCAGTATCAGGACGGCATGCCGATCCACGAAGTGTGTGCCATCGTCCAAGCCGTGGGGGGCGCGCTTGACTACGCCCACGAACGCGGGTTGCTGCACCGCGACGTCAAACCCGCCAATATTCTGCTCACCCACCCCGATGACGGTGAACGCCGAATCCTGTTGGCGGACTTCGGTGTTGCTCGGCACCTCGGCGACATCAGCGGTATTACCGAGACCAATGTCGCCGTGGGAACAGTTGCCTACGCCGCGCCGGAACAGTTGACGGGTGCCAACATCGACGGCCGGGCAGACCAATACGCCTTGGCTGCAACGGCTTTTCACCTGCTTACCGGTGCGCCGCCGTTCCAGCACTCCAACCCGATCGCGGTCATCAGCCAGCACCTGCACGAAGATCCGCCCCGGCTCAGTGACTACCGTCCGGACCTAGAACACCTCGATGAGGTGTTCTTCAAAGCGCTTGCCAAAAATCCCGAGGACAGGTTTGCGCGGTGTCGCGTATTTTCGGCCGCCATCAGTGAGGAGGCCGGCGTCGACTCCGACTTTGGCCGGGGCCTGCAACTCGGTACGGCCCCGGGCCCACGGCGGCGGGGGGCCCGCGGCGTGCTCGCGGTCATGACGCACAAGTTTTCGTCAAGGACCCGGTGGTCGGTCGCGCTGCTCCTCGCGGTGCTGATCGCCGTCGCGGTGACGTGGTCGACCCTGTACACGTTCCAGACGGATAGCTCTACGGTCCCCGCTCTCGCCTCGAAGCCCTCCGCGCCCGCGCCCAGTGCTGCGCCTACCAATAAAGGGCCGGTACTCAACGGCGCATACCAGTTGACCTACGACCGCAGCAAGAAGACCACCAACGGGATCCCGATCCGTCACGACGGGGCCACCGCCAACTGGTGGGCCTTCCGTTCGGTCTGCACCACCAACGGATGCGCCGCCACCGGAACCCAGCTGGACGACGCCACCCACCAGACGGTCAACACCACCGATGGGGGCCAGGCAGACACTCTGCGTTTCGTCGGGGGCTATTGGCAGGGCGCTCCTGTGCAGGAGCGGGTGGGTTGCCGTCTGTCGAACGGCCAGGTCACAGCCACCCAGCAGGAGACGGTCGCGTGGTCGCTGGCGCCCCAAGCTGACGGCTCGCTGCGCGGCACCGAGACCGAGACCGTGCTCAGTAATGAGTGCGGCGCACAAGGAGCTGTGGTCCGGGTACCGGTGGTGGCCACCCGAACCGGTGACGCGCCCGCCGGGGTGAACTTGGCCGATCCCGCCCAGGTGATCAACACCTCGACGGTGCCGGCACACCCGGCACCGGCCGTCCTCGGCGGCGTGTGCACCGACGTCGACAAGCTCGGCTACGACCCGACCAACAACGAGCAGGTCGTGTGTGAGGGCAACACCTGGGACAAAGCCCCGATCACGACGGGAGTGCACGCCACCGGAAGCTCGTGTGACCTGCCCGATGTCCCGGTGTTCGCGATGTCCACCTCCAGCGATGGCTACCTGCTGCAATGCGATCCGGTCAGCCGGATGTGGACCCGCCACTAGTTCTTGCGGCGGGCAGACGCAAAAGCCCCAAAATCGGCCCGATTTCGGGGTTTTTTGCGTCTGCCCGCGAGAGGGTGTCGGTGCCTGGTTCTACCCTGGTGGCATGGCCTTCGCCACTGAGCACCCGGTCGTCGCGCATTCCGAATATCGCGCCGTTGACGAAGTCGTGCGCGCCGGCGGCCGCTTCGAGGTGGTCAGCCCGCATTCTCCGGCCGGCGACCAGCCAGCCGCCATCGAGGAGCTGGAGCGCCGGGTTCTGGCGGGGGAACGCGACGTGGTGCTGCTCGGCGCCACCGGCACCGGGAAGTCGGCCACCACCGCTTGGCTGATCGAGCGGCTGCAGCGGCCCGCCCTGGTGATGGCGCCCAACAAGACGCTGGCCGCCCAGCTGGCCAACGAGCTACGAGAGATGTTGCCGCACAACGCAGTCGAGTACTTCGTTTCGTACTACGACTATTACCAGCCGGAAGCCTATATCTCGCAGACCGACACCTATATCGAAAAGGACAGTTCCATCAACGACGATGTGGAGCGGCTGCGGCACTCCGCGACGTCGTCGCTGCTGTCGCGCCGCGATGTGGTGGTGGTGGCTTCTGTGTCGTGCATCTACGGTCTGGGCACACCGCAGTCTTATCTTGACCGCTCCGTTGAGCTGCAGGTGGGCACGGAGGTGCCTCGCGACGGTTTGCTGCGATTGCTGGTCGACGTGCAGTACACCCGCAACGACCTGTCTTTCACGCGGGGTTCGTTCCGGGTGCGCGGCGACACCGTGGAGATCATCCCGTCCTACGAAGAGCTGGCGGTTCGTATCGAATTCTTCGGCGACGAGGTCGAGGCCCTGTATTACCTGCACCCGCTGACCGGTGAGGTGGTCCGTCAGGTCGATTCGCTGCGGATCTTCCCCGCTACGCACTATGTGGCGGGTCCTGAGCGGATGGCTCAGGCAATTTCTACGATCGAGGCCGAGCTCGCCGAGCGGCTCGCCGAATTCGAGCGCCAGGGCAAGCTCTTGGAGGCCCAGCGGTTGCGGATGCGCACCAACTACGACGTCGAAATGATGCGGCAAGTCGGGTTTTGTTCGGGTATCGAGAACTACTCGCGCCACATAGACGGCAGGGGACCCGGCACGCCGCCGGCGACATTGCTCGACTATTTCCCGGAGGATTTCCTACTTGTCATCGACGAGTCCCATGTCACCGTGCCGCAGATCGGCGGCATGTACGAGGGCGATATGTCGCGTAAACGCAATCTCGTCGAGTACGGATTCCGGTTGCCGTCGGCGTGCGACAACCGCCCGCTGACCTGGGAGGAGTTCGCCGACCGGATCGGGCAGACCGTGTATCTGTCGGCCACCCCTGGCCCCTACGAGCTCAGCCAGGCAAGTGGCGAGTTCGTCGAGCAGGTGATTCGGCCCACCGGTCTGGTCGACCCGAAAGTTGTGGTCAAGCCGACCAAGGGGCAGATCGACGACCTGATCGGGGAGATCCGCAAACGCGCCGATGCCGACCAGCGGGTGCTGGTGACGACGCTGACCAAGAAGATGGCCGAAGACCTCACTGATTATCTGCTGGAGATGGGCATCCGGGTGCGCTACCTGCACTCCGAGGTGGACACGTTGCGCCGGGTGGAACTGCTGCGCCAGTTGCGGCTCGGCGACTACGACGTGCTGGTCGGCATCAACCTGCTGAGGGAGGGCCTGGACCTGCCCGAGGTGTCGCTGGTCTCGATCCTGGACGCCGACAAGGAAGGATTCCTGCGCTCATCGCGCAGCCTGATCCAGACCATTGGCCGCGCGGCCCGCAATGTTTCCGGCGAAGTCCACATGTACGCCGACAAGATGACCGACTCGATGAAGCAGGCCATCGACGAGACCGATCGGCGGCGGGCAAAGCAGGTTGCGTACAACGAGGCCAACGGCATCGACCCACAACCGCTGCGCAGAAAGATCGCCGACATCCTCGACCAGGTGTACCGCGAGGCTGACGACACCGAAGCCAGTCAAAGCGTCGCGATCGGCGGGTCGGGACGCAATTCGTCCCGAGGCCGACGTGCGCAGGGCGAGCCTGGACGCGCGGTCAGCGCGGGGGTGTTCGAAGGTCGCGACACCGCTGGCATGCCGCGCGCCGAACTGGCCGACCTGATCAAAGACCTGACCGCGCAGATGATGGCCGCCGCCCGCGACCTGCAGTTCGAGCTGGCAGCGCGATTCCGTGACGAGATCGCCGACCTCAAGAAGGAACTGCGCGGGATGGATGCCGCCGGCCTGAAGTGAGCTTCCTACGGTGGTGTGTGTGATCGACGCGGCAGCAGAAGCCGGCTCGTGGCGTGAGCTGCTGAGCGGCTATCTGGGGACGTCAGTGGTGCTGGCCGGCGGCGTGGCGCTCTACGCGACCAACGAGCTGCTAACCATCAGCCTGCTGCCGAACACGGTCGCCGAAATCGGCGGCAGCCGGCTCTACGCATGGGTGGCCACCATGTATCTGATCGGGTCGGTGGTTTCGGCGGCCGTGGTCAACCCGATTCTGTTGCGCGTCGGACCGCGGTCGTCGTACCTGATCGGACTGGCCGTGTTCGGCGTCGCCAGCCTCGTCTGCGGAACAGCTCCGAGTATGGAGATTCTGATTGCGGGGCGCGCGCTCCAAGGAGTGGCCGGCGGGCTGCTGGCCGGCCTCGGCTACGCGGTCATCAATGCTGCGCTGCCCCGCTCCCTGTGGACCCGGGGCTCAGCGCTGGTGTCGGCGATGTGGGGCGTTGCCACTGTGGTCGGGCCCGCGACCGGCGGCTTTTTCGCGCAGTTCGGATTATGGCGGTGGGCGTTTGTCGCGATGGCGGTTCTGACCGCCTTGATGGCGATGTTGGTGCCAGTCGCACTGGCTGCGGGCCACGCCGAGCCCAGCGCCGAGACGCCTGCGATGAGGGTGCCAGTGTGGTCGCTGCTGCTGATCGGTGCCGCCGCGCTGGCCGTGAGCGTCGCGCAGATTCCGCACAACATCATCGCGACCGCCGGGCTGCTCGTCGCCGGCGCTGTGCTCGTCGGATTATTCTTGATCGTTGACCAGCGGATGCGCGCGGCGGTGTTGCCGCCCAGCGTCTTTGGCCCTGGACCCCTCAAGTGGATCTACCTGTCCATGGCCGTGCTGATGGCCGCAGCGATGGTCGATACTTACGTTCCGTTGTTCGGCCAGCGATTGGCGCATCTGACCCCGGTGGCGGCCGGATTTCTGGCTGCGGCGCTGGCGATCGGCTGGACGGTCAGTGAAATCGTCAGCGCATCCTTGGAGAGCCCGCGGACAATCGGGAGGGTGATCGCGACGGCGCCATTGGTAGTGGCGGTGGGCCTGGCCACGGCGGCGCTCACCCAGCGCGCTGACGCGCCGGCCTGGATTGTCGCGTTGTGGGCGGTGGGGCTGCTCGTCGCAGGGGTCGGGATCGGGATGGCGTGGCCGCATTTGTCGGTGCGCGCGATGGAAGCCGTCAACGACCCGGCCGAAGGCGGCGCTGCGGCCGCGGCGATCAACACCGTGCAGGTGGTTTCCGCGGCGTTCGGCGCGGGGCTGGCCGGTGTCGTGGTCAACGGGGCCCAAGGCGGCGACGTCGTGGCGGCCAGCTGGTTGTTCACCGTATTCACGGCGTTGAGCGTTGCAGGTGTGGCGGCGTCATATGCGGCGACTCGGGATCTTCGCCACACACCCCAGATCTGCATGTCGACAAGCTAGCCGAGCAGCCGGCGCCTTGGCCCGCGCGTCAGCGTGTCGACTTGAGCACTTGCGAGTAATGGAACTGCCACCGCTCGACGATGCGGAATCCAAGGTAGGCGGGGAATCGATACCCCGGTGCCCGCCCGTATGCGGATCCCGGCGGCAACGATTGTCCGGTCTGATGATCGGGCAGCGATTTGTCATGGTCGGTGACGGTCCATACCGTGCTGCACTTGTTGATCTTGGCGGTCACCAGCCACGCCGCGATGTGGCCGTCCCACAGCGAGCCGACCTTAGGTCCGTAGATACCGCGTTCCACGTCGATCAGCGATTGGTATGCCGCTGGCCGGGAGGCAATCAGCGCGCGGATCGGGCCGGGTCTCCAGGACACGGTGTTGTCCACCATCAGACAATCCCCGGGTGTCGAATGAGCGCTGATCAGGTCGGCCACTTGGCTGTAATCCCAGCCCTCTTTCGCGTACGGCCAGCGTTGGATGAAGAGGTAATCCGGCACTGCGGCAACCGCGAACAGCAGTACGACGCCGGCAATGGGCCACGGCTTCCTGGCGATGGTGACGATGCAGACCGCCAGGATGACGGCCATTGCGGGCGTCGTGAGGATCAGGTACCGCGGGTAGTACACGGGTTCGCCGATGGCCGAGTAGATGACGAGGATCGCGGTGGGAATGACGATCCAGGCTGCGCAGATGGTCAAAAGGCTGCGCATCTCGCCGGCCGGCCCTCGCAGGCCGGCCACCCGGGCCACGATCGCGGCGACGATGAGGACGGCCGAAAGAATGGCGAACGGAACGCTGTGGTCGAAATACTGCCGGTGGATGATGTCGAAGGCGTAATGCCAGCTGATGGGGTCGATCCAGTCGACCTGCTGTACTTGACCATGGGCGAACAGAATGAACGGCGTCATGATCCCAACCGCGACGGCAGTCGTCGCGACCCACCGTTTGGCCGGAGATTTGCGGAATCTTCTAGGTGCCAACAGCGGCAGCATCACGGCGTGAACCGGCACCAGTAGGAGAAAATTGAGATTCAGCAGAATCGAAACCATTAACGCCGGCGCGTAGCACAGCCAGAGTCGCGGCCTGTTGTGCCGGACAGCGTTGACAAACAACACCGTCAGCCAGATCGCTGTGGCAGCCGCGACGGCATATGAGCGTGCTTCGATACCTGCCCACGTAATGCGCGGGAGGATGCCGAAAACAACGCCCGCGCACACCGCGGTTGAACGCCCACTGAACTGTTTGGTGAACACCGTAACCCCGGCCGCAGCGACCCCAACCGCCACACAGCTGGGAACTCGTGACCAGAATTCGGTCGGCGGAAACATCGCGAACCAACCGTGCATCAGCAGGTAGTAGAGCCCGTGCACGGCGTCGATATGGCTCACCGTCCGCCACAGTTCTGGCACTGTCCGGTTCGCTGAAGCCGATATCGTCGCTCCCTCGTCGAACCAGAACGAGGGTTTACCGGCCCAACCGACGCTGATAACCGCGGCCAGCACGGCAATCGCCCACGGGTCGACTAGCCTGCCGCGCGGGCGCGCGGGCGCAGATTCGGCAACGACATCCGCCGCGACTTGCTCAAGTGTTGATACAGGCATGGTGCTTGTCACCTTAAGGTGAACCTGGTGAGCATGCTCACCAGGCAATTCAGCACGCAGGCCGAAGTGTGGTTTTGCCGGCCCATCCTGGCTGGAAAAATGCTGGTCGCGCCGCGCCGCACTATGTCGCTAGTGTTTCCTAACGGCGTCCGGCAAACGCGATACTGTCGTGTGGCGGATCAACCTAAACTTGGAGGGTAAATGAGCGCCTATCGGACCGTTGTGGTGGGGACGGACGGCTCGGCTTCATCCATGCGCGCGGTGGCCAAGGCAGCCAATATCGCCGGAACCGATGCCAAGTTGATTATCGCCTCGGCGTATTTACCCCAGCACGAGGACACCCGGGCCGCAGACGCGCTGGGACATGAAAGTTACAAGGTCTCGGGCACCGCCCCGATTTACGCGATTCTCCAGGACGCCAAAGAGAAGGCGCACGCCGCTGGCGCGAAAAACGTCGAGGAGCGGCCGATCATCGGCGCTCCGGTCGACGCGCTGGTCAATCTGGCCGAGGAAGTCGAGGCCGATCTGCTCGTGGTCGGCAACGTCGGTCTGAGCACTATTGCGGGCCGCTTGTTGGGCTCGGTGCCCGCGAATGTATCGCGGCGGGCGAAGGTCGACGTGCTTATCGTGCACACGACGAGCTAACCGTCGCGCATCCTAGCGGCCACGAAACAACGCTGGCTTGGCATGGAGGCCGGCTTTACTGAGGTCCGTAGGCGAAATTCTCGGCGCTCGTCCAGGAGTTGCGCAGTGACGGAACTCGAGCAGCAGCCCCGCACTATCCCGTGGCTGCGATTCCGCAAAGACATGCTGACGGCACGTGAAGTCCGGCACACGGCGACGATCGACGCGGTGCGGCGTTTCGTCGACGGGCAGCTCCGGTAACGAGCCGAACTCAGGTCTACCAGCCCCGCTCGCGCCATTCCGCAAGGTGCGGGCGTTCGGCACCCAGCACCGTGTCATCACCATGCCCGGGGTAGATGACGGTGGAGTCCGGGTACGCGTCGAACACCCTGGTGGTGACGTCGTCGAGCAACTGCTCGAAGTCTCCGGGCTGCCATGTCTTGCCGACGCCCCCCGGGAACAGGCAGTCGCCGCTGAAAAACTGTGTGACTTCGCCGGTCGCGGGGCCGCCGAGGGCTAGCGCGATTGATCCCGGCGTGTGCCCGCGCAAGTGGATCACGTCGAACGTCAGCTCGCCGATTCGTATGGTGTCGCCGTTGGTCAGCAAACGGTCCGGCTTGACGGGCAGCGGTTCGGCATCGATCTCGTGCGCGGCGGTCGGCGCACCGATGGCATCGGCCACCGCTTCCAGCGCCTGCCAGTGATCGAAGTGCTGATGGCTGGTCACGATCAGCGACACCTTCGGGGCGTAACGTCGGGACAGGTCGATGAGGAATTCGGCGTCGTTGGCCGCGTCGATCAGAAGCGTCTCCCCGGTCGCGGAACATGTCACCAGGTAGGCGTTGTTGTTCATGGGGCCAACGGATGCCTTCAGGATGGTGGCGCCGGGGAGGGTGCGACGGGCCGCCGTACTCGGGTCGACGTGTCCGGTGTAGTTGTCGTTCACGGCAGTCATAGCGGTCAACTTTACCGGTCCCAGTACTAGAAGAGTTGCTTGTCGGTACCTGCACCTAGCATGGAATGCGCCGTGCGCAATAACCGCTCAGGCAAGAAAAGTCTCAGTGAGAGGGGCAGAGTGGCTGACCGCCTGATAGTCAAGGGGGCCCGCGAGCACAACCTGCGCGGCGTCGACCTCGATCTGCCGCGCGATGCACTGATCGTCTTCACCGGACTATCCGGATCGGGCAAGTCCTCGTTGGCCTTCGACACGATCTTCGCCGAGGGCCAGCGGCGTTATGTGGAGTCGTTGTCGGCCTACGCGCGCCAGTTCCTGGGGCAGATGGACAAGCCTGACGTCGACTTCATCGAGGGGCTTTCGCCGGCGGTGTCCATCGATCAGAAATCGACGAACCGCAACCCGCGATCGACGGTCGGCACGATCACCGAGGTGTACGACTACCTCCGCCTGCTGTACGCCCGTGCGGGTACGCCGCACTGCCCGATCTGCGGCGAGCGGATCGCCCGGCAGACGCCCCAGCAAATCGTCGATCAGGTGCTGGCGATGACGGAGAACACCCGATTTCTGGTGCTCGCGCCCGGTGGTGCGCACCCGCAAAGGCGAGTTCGCTGACCTATTCGACAAGCTGAACGCCCAGGGCTACAGCAGGGTGCGGGTCGACGGCGTGGTGCATCCGCTGACCGATCCGCCGAAGCTGAAGAAGCAGGAAAAGCACGATATCGAGGTCGTGGTGGATCGCCTCACCGTCAAGGCCAGCGCCAAGCAGCGGCTCACCGACTCGGTGGAAACCGCGCTGGGCCTGGCTGACGGCATCGTGGTGTTGGAGTTCCCCGACGAGAAAAGGCACGACCGGCCCGGCCATTCGTGCGAACAGCGGTTTTCTGAGAAGCTCGCCTGCCCCAACGGGCATGCCTTGGCCGTCGACGACCTGGAGCCGCGGTCCTTCTCGTTCAACTCGCCGTACGGCGCCTGCCCGGAGTGCACCGGCCTGGGGATCCGCAAGGAGGTCGACCCCGACTTGGTGGTGCCCGATCCGGAGCGCACGCTTGCCGAGGGTGCGGTGGCGCCATGGTCGACGGGCCACACTGCCGAGTACTTCATCCGGATGATGGCCGGGCTCGGCGAGGCGCTGGGATTCGACGTCGACACACCATGGCGCAAGCTGCCGGCCAAGGCCCGCAAGGCGATTCTCGAGGGTTCCGACCACCAGGTGCACGTGCGGTACCGCAACCGGTACGGCCGCACCCGGTCGTACTACGCGGATTTCGAAGGCGTGCTCGCGTTCCTGGAACGCAAGATGGCCCAGACCGAGTCCGAGCAAATGAAAGAACGCTACGAAGGTTTCATGCGTGACGTGCCCTGCCCGGTGTGCGAGGGCACCCGGCTCAAGCCGGAAATTCTGGCGGTCACACTGGCAGCGGGGGAGCGCGGCGCGAAGTCTATCGCCGAGGTCTGCGAGCTGTCGATCTCCGACTGCGCAGACTTCCTGAATGCGCTCACCCTTGGTCGCCGCGAGCAGGCGATCGCCGGGCAGGTGCTCAAGGAAATCCAGTCGAGGCTCGGTTTTTTGCTCGATGTCGGGCTTGGAGTACCTGTCGCTGTCCCGCGCCGCGGCCACGTTGTCCGGTGGGGAGGCCCAACGCATCCGGCTGGCGACCCAGATCGGGTCCGGCCTGGTGGGCGTGCTGTACGTGCTCGACGAGCCGTCGATCGGGTTGCACCAGCGTGACAACCGTCGGCTCATTGAAACCCTCACCCGGTTAAGGGATTTGGGGAACACGCTGATCGTCGTCGAGCATGATGAGGACACCATCGAGCACGCCGACTGGGTCGTCGACATCGGGCCCGGGGCCGGCGAGCACGGTGGCCAAATCGTGCACAGCGGAACGTACAGCGAGCTGCTGAGCAACAAGAATTCGATCACCGGCGCCTACTTGTCGGGTCGGGAGAGCATTGCGACCCCCGCGGTTCGCCGGCCCGTCGACCGGCGGCGCCAGCTCACCGTTGTCGGCGCCCGGGAACACAACCTGCGCGGCATCGACGTGTCTTTTCCGCTTGGCGTGCTGACTGCGGTGACCGGAGTGTCCGGCTCGGGCAAGTCGACGCTGGTCAACGACATCCTGGCCGCGGTGCTGGCCAACCGGCTCAACGGCGCCCGGCAAGTCCCGGGCCGTCATACCCGCGTCACGGGGCTGGATCACCTGGACAAACTTGTGCGGGTCGACCAGTCGCCGATCGGCCGCACACCGCGATCCAACCCGGCCACCTATACCGGGGTGTTCGACAAGATCCGCACGCTATTCGCTGCCACCACCGAGGCGAAAGTTCGTGGCTATCAACCCGGCCGGTTCTCGTTCAATGTCAAAGGCGGCCGATGCGAGGCGTGCACCGGTGACGGCACGATCAAGATCGAGATGAACTTCTTGCCCGATGTCTACGTGCCTTGCGAGGTATGTCATGGAGCCCGCTACAACCGGGAAACCCTTGAGGTGCACTACAAAGGCAAAACCATCTCCGAAGTACTGGACATGTCGATTGAGGAAGCGGCGGAGTTCTTTGAGCCGATCAGCGGTATCCATCGCTATCTGCGAACCCTGGTCGACGTGGGTCTGGGCTATGTCCGGTTGGGTCAGCCCGCGCCGACGCTGTCCGGCGGTGAGGCGCAGCGGGTCAAGCTGGCCGCCGAGCTACAAAAGCGCTCCACCGGGCGCACCATCTATGTCCTCGACGAGCCCACTACCGGTTTGCATTTCGACGACATCCGCAAGCTGCTGACCGTAATCAACGGGCTTGTCGACAAAGGCAATACGGTGATCGTGATTGAGCACAACCTGGACGTGATCAAGACGTCGGACTGGATCGTCGACATGGGGCCAGAAGGTGGCGCCGGGGGCGGAACCGTTGTCGCCGAGGGCACTCCGGAGGACATTGCCACGGTCCCGGAAAGCTACACCGGGAAGTTCCTCGCCGAGGTCGTCGGCGCCGCCGCACCGGCCGACACCTCGCAGCGGTCGAAGCGTCGCCGCAAAGTAAGCGCCTGAGACGCCCGTGCGCGGGCCGCGTTCAGTGGCGCCGCGACACATAAAACACGCACAAGACACGCCGGAAAATTAAGCCGTGGTTTATATCTCGCGTCGGCCGGCCGATTTGTACAGCGGCGACGGGAAGCGTGGGCTGATTCGCGCGCCGTCCAACCACGAGGTCAGCTCTTCAGCCCGTTTCTGTAGTGCGCGGCGCCCATCATTACCGGGGTCTGCAACCAGCTGCAACTGGACGCGAGCGCTTTCGTCCTGGTACCAGCCGCCCACCACGAGCCCGTTCGACCACGCAGTGGGGCCGGCGTTGCCATTTCTGTCAAAGACGTGAGCGCGATGTTCGCCCAGATACCAATCTCGCTCATACCAGCCCATCGTGGCCACGTCCAGGCCTGGTAGTAGCGCGCACCACGACGGTGCGTCCCGTTCGGGCTCGAGATCGTCCGGCAGTGCGTAGCCGGCGCGGCCATGAAGATCGACCTCCACCGCGCCGATTTCGTTCAGCGCCCTTCGGACCGCCGTCAGTGTGGTGCCGAACCACCACTTGATGTCTGCGACCGACGCAGGCCCGAATGTCCACAACCAACGGCGGACCAGCTCGGCCCGTGCAGCGATCGGCCTCTCCAGTTCACCGAGCCAGTCGCGAGTGATGACCCAGCGGGGTCGCGATGTTGTCCAGGCGCCGTCATTGGGCCCGCGTACGATCTCGCCCTGCGCGGATAGCACTGTCAATACTCGCGGTGCGAGCGGAACCATTCCGCCCCAGCGCTTTCCGGGTGCCGGATCATAGGTCCCGGTCAGTTCGGGCAGCTCGGCCCGGAGTTCGGCGCTGCTTGCGGGTCCATGATTCCCCAGCTGGCGCAGCACTGCTGTGCAGGCTCTGTCCAGCCACTTCTCACCATCTGCGGTGACGCCGGCCTTTTCTGCGTCGGCGATCAATCGGCGACGTTCGTTTTGGGCGACCCGGTCGCTGGCCGCCGACTGAATCGTCGCCAGGTCATCGCTGTTCACCAACCATAGCGTGCGTCGCATCGCCAGATGCCGCACCGCAGCGCGTTTCTGGTATAGCTCGAGGTCCAGATCGGTGGCGTTAAAACCCTTGGAACGCGCCCACAGTGACAGATACGGAGTCGAGGGATCACTCGCGTGCAGGCCAATCAGGCCCGCGGTCACCGCGGCTATCGGCAGCTGCCCGGTGTCGAGGAAAAAGTGCCTGCGCGCCAAGCGGTTGCGCCGCTCCTCGACGGTGAACTTCCGCGTCGGAATTGCCACACCTGTTAACCGTCGTCGGAGCGCATCGACTCGCGAATCTGCTCCAGGCGCTCGGCCGCGGCGCGCTGGCGCTCCTCGTACTGCTCCTCGACGGCCCGGCCCTGGGATGTCTCGGCGTCGAGTTCGGCGCCACCCAGTGCGGTCGTGTACCGGGTTTCGATCTTCTCGCGCACAGACTCGAAGGTGGGCACACCCGCGCTGTCGTACCCGGGGTCGGGTTGTGCCGAGTCGGGAACCGTTGGTTCGTCGGGCATGCCGCCAGGTTACTGCGGCTGCGGGTCGCCGGGCTATCTCGCGGCGGTGTTCGGATGCTCAGCGCGGACCATGGTCGGGCCGGTCGTCCCCGTGGGAGGCGATATGCCTGCTAACGGAATCCGCGGAATTGCTGGAGTGCCCAGCTGGCCGGCCAGCCACGGCAGTGCGGCCGCGAAGGCTCGGTCCGCGAATGGCCAGTCGTGCTTGCCCGGCTGGGGGACCACCGCGCAATCGATGCCGTTGGCACGACCGAGCGCACACAGCGAATAGGCAGCCGCGGTCTGATTGCTGGGGTTGTTGGCGGCGTCGCGACCGGCCAGACGCATCGTCCCGGTGTCGGCTGCGCCGATGTCTCGGCGTGTCGACGGCGCGCCGTCCGAAGAGATCGCGAACCAACCGGAGACTCCGGTGTAGGGGCCGTGCCGGCTGATCACCGTGGACGGGTCGAATGCGGCCCACGCGTCCGCGTTACCGCCGAATAGCCTGGCGATGGTTTGCCCTTTGTTTCCCGCATTCGGGAAAAAGTCACCGGAGACGTCGACAAAAGCACTGAACATCTCGGGGTGCATGACGGTCAGATCCA
Source organism: uncultured Actinomycetota bacterium (assembly GCA_963762625.1). Taxonomy (GTDB): domain Bacteria; phylum Actinomycetota; class Actinomycetes; order Mycobacteriales; family Mycobacteriaceae; genus Mycobacterium. The sequence continues at coordinate 3,411,097 of CAVXLB010000001.1, read as the reverse complement.
CCGCGCAGGTGCCGCCCATAGACCAGCCTGCAACGCCCCAGCTCGCCCGATTCGGGCTGACGCCGAAGTGTGATATCAAGTAGGGGACAACGTCTTTGGTCAGGTGGTCCGCCGCGTTGCCGCGAGTGCCGTTGACGCATTCGGTGTCGTTGTTGAATGCGCCGCCGGAATCGACGAACACCAAGACCGGAGCCCTGCCCTGGTGGGTGGCGGCAAACTCGTCGATGGTCCGGACCGCGTTGCCCGCCCGCGTCCAGTCCGCGGGTGTGTTGAACTGCCCGCCGATCATCATGACGGCCGGCAGCGGCGGCGGTGGCCTACTGGCAAACCATTCGGGCGGCAGGTACACCAGTTCGCCGCGATGCTTGAACTGTGATGCGTCCGACGGGATCACCACCGGCACTACGGTGCCACGCGGTGGTCGCGTTCCGCTGGCGGCCATCGCCGTGACGGTGGCCTGGTCAGTCTGGTCGGGCAACGGTTCGGAGGTGACCTGGTTCCAGGCGGTCTGCACCGTCGGGAAGTAGCCAACCCACAGGTTGAGCACCAGCGCCGCGCTGAGCAGGCATAAGGGCACGGCCAGCAGCATCGCGCCGCGCCGCCAGTTGCGGGCGCTCCGCCAGCCCAGGATCAACACCGCCGCAGCCATGGCCGTCAATGCGATCCAGAGCCACAGCGCGAGTGGCGCCGGTTCATCGGTCAGACCGCGGTCGACGATGTACCAGTGGGACCCGTAGGCCGCAGCTCCGCCGACCAGCGCGGCCAGCGGCAAACGCACCCGCCGCCAGTGTCGCGATCGCCAGCCGAGGGCTGTCATGAGCACGATCGCCGTGAAGACCTGGACGGTCAGGGGCACCCAGCCGTGCATCAGGGAAGTGTGGCCGCTAGCTAGAAACTGCGCCGCGGCGTCGGGCGGCGCCGCTGTCACACGATCCATTGTGATCCATTGTTAACCATCGTGGAACATATTGACCGAATCTTTGCTGCATAGCAGCTGGGACACGCCGACAGTCGGCTAGTGGGGTTTGGCCAGCGGGAATGGCAGCGTCTCGCGGATGCTGCGGCCCGTGATCAACATGACGAGGCGGTCTACGCCCATCCCGAGCCCCCCGGTGGGCGGCATTGCGTATTCCATCGCTTGCAGGAAATCTTCGTCGAGCTCCATCGCTTCGGGGTCTCCGCCCGCGGCCAACAGCGACTGCTCCTGCAGACGGCGCCGCTGCTCGACAGGGTCGGTGAGTTCGCTGTAGGCGGTGCCCAACTCGACACCCCACGCCACCAGGTCCCATCTCTCGGCGACGCCCGGTTGACTGCGATGCGGGCGGGTCAGCGGCGACACCGACGTCGGAAAGTCGATGTAGAACGTCGGTTGCTCGGTCCGGTCCTCGACCAGCTGCTCATAGAGTTCCAGTACCACGGCGCCGGCATCCCAATGCGCCCGATAAGGGATGTGTGCGGCGTCGGACAGCTTGCGGAGCGCTGCCAGGGAGGTGTCGGGTTCGATGTGTTCTCCGAGCGCTTCGGACACTGCGCTGTAGACCGTCTTCACCGGCCAGACGCCGGAGATATCGACCGGTTCGAGGCGGTGGGCTCCGTTCGACTCATCGTCAGCGCGGGGCCGCAGCACAGTCTGCGCGCCGTTGGCGGCTTCAGCCGCGTTCTGGATGAGCTCACGACAACCGTCAATCCACGCCCGGTAGTCGGCATGCGCTTGGTAGGCCTCCAACAAGGTGAACTCCGGATTGTGGCTGAAGTCCACGCCCTCGTTGCGGAAGGCCCGGCCCAACTCGAACACCCGCTCCACACCGCCGACGCACAACCGCTTCAGGTAGAGCTCGGGCGCGATGCGCAAGAACAGGTTCATGTCATAGGTGTTGATGTGGGTGACGAACGGCCGGGCGCTGGCCCCGCCGTGGATCTGCTGCAGGATCGGCGTCTCGACTTCGATAAATCCCTTGGCGAACAACGTGTCCCGGATGGAGCGCAACACACTGCTGCGGGCCGTGATCAGGTTGCGGGACTCCGGGTTGACCGCCAGGTCGACATACCGAGTCCGCACTCGCGCCTCCGGGTCGGTCAACCCTTTCCATTTGTTCGGCAACGGCCGCAGGCACTTACCGATCATCCGCCAGTCGCGCACTATCAACGAGCGGGTTCCGTTTTTACTGAAGCCCATGTGCCCGGTTATCTCGACCAGATCACCAAGGTCGATGGCAGCGGTGAAATCCGCTGTGCAGCCCTGTTCCAGGCGTGAATTATCAAGCAGCACTTGAATTTCGCCCGACCAGTCCCGCAATTGGGCGAATAACACGCCGCCAAAGTCGCGTATCCGCAAGATGCGTCCGGACACCGAGACCACATCCTGATCGTTGGCGTCCAGCGCCTGGGCGATGGTATGAGTGGGCGGGTTTCCCACCGGGTAGGCGTCAACGCCGCTGCGCTGCAGTGTTTTCAGTTTGGTCAGACGCACCCGCACCTGTTCGGGCAAACGGGAATTCGACTCTTCCTTGCTCGCCGCTTCGGCCCGTTGCTGCAGCTTGCTGACATCCGGTGTGCTCCCGTCCTGGTGCAGCAGTCCGGATTCGGCCAGCCTGGGCGGAACCGCGGGGTGATGGCCGGTATGCACCTTCTCGCGCCTGCTGAAGGGCAACACCAGGAAACCTTCGGCCATGGCCGAAGCGACCCCCACCCGCGGAATCAACCGGGCGTCCTCGTAGCAGGCGTAACGGGGCACCCATTCAGGTTGGTATTTCATGTTCGACCGGTACAGCGTTTCCAGCTGCCACCATCGTGAGAAGAACAGCAGTAGCCCACGCCACAACCGTGCAACCGGGCCGGCGCCCAGTTGGGCACCCTGCTCGAACGCCGAACGGAACATCGCAAAGTTCAGTGAAATACGAGTAATGCCAAGGGTTTCAGCCTTCAGGGCGAGCTCGCTGACCATGAGCTCGATGGTGCCGTTGGGGGACTGCGGAGAGCGGCGCATCAAATCCAAGGAGACGCCGGTGGTGCCCCACGGAACCAGCGACAGCATCGCTATGACCTCGTCACCGCGGTCTAAGGCTTCGACCAGCAGACAGTCCGCGTCGGCCGGATCACCGAGCCTGCCCAGCGCCATTGAAAAGCCACGCTCGGACTCGGTGTCGCGCCACTTGTCGGCGCGCTCGATGGTTTCGGACATCTCGTCGGCGGAGATGTCACGGTGACGACGGATGCGCACCGTAAGCCCGGCTCTGCGCGCTCGGGTAACCGCCTGGCGCACCCCGCGCATGTCCGGGCCCGACAGTTTGTAATCGGAGGTAAGCAGGATTGCCTCATCGCCCAGCTCCAGGGCGTTGAGGCCGGCCTCGCGATACGCCTGGGCTCCTTGTGAACTGGCGCCCATGACGCCCGGTGCCCAGCCGTAGGTCTGGCACAAACCCAGCCAGGCGTCGATGGCTTGGGGCCACGCCCTCGGATCGCCTACCGGGTCCCCGCTGGCCAGGCAGACGCCGACCTCGACTCGATAGGTGATGGCGGCGCGGCCGCTCGGTGCGAACACCACTGACTTGTCGCGACGGGTAGCGAAGTAGCCCAGCGAGTCATTCTTGCCATACAGCTCGAGCAGCCCGCGGATGGCGGACTCATCCTCACCGGTCAGTGCGTTGTCGGCGCGCTGGGATTGAAACAGCACGATTGCCGCCGCGATCAACGCGAGCGCGCCGAACAACCCGAAGACTGCGTTGAGTAGGACATGCGGCCGGCCGGTGAATGCGTCGGGATCGACGATGGAGAAGCCGACCACCCGGTTGACGACGTACCAGAAGCGAGAATCCGGCGCCAGCGTTCCGTGGAAGGTTTCGACCAAGCCCCAGGAGATCAGGATTCCGATGACGCCTCCGGTGACCAGCACCGCGGCAGCCTTGAACAGCGCGCCTCTGCGGACCTTGGCCCAGAATTCGCGATAGCTCAAAAGTAGGAGCCCGACCGCGACGACGTGCACAGAGAACCCGAAATACTCGCCGAACTCCTCGGCTGCGGTATTGCCGCCCGCGACGATATCGGCGACATTCAGCGCCGCGGCCAGGATCATATTTCCGAGCAGCACCACCCAGGCGATGCGTTTGCGCGCGGTCAGGGCCGCGGCCAGCAAGGCCAGCACGAAAGACCACGCGATGCTGGTGTCGGGGAAGTTGAACAGATAGCTGTTGATGAATTCCCGCGGAGCCTTGATGAGCCACCGGATCAGTGGGGACACGCTGGCCAGAAGTGACAGGGTGGCAATGACGCCGACGGACCAGCCGGCCGCCGCCGGTACCCAGCGATACCGGGGGTTCGACCGGTTCAACGAACGAGGAATTGCGAGTGTCACAGACCGCGAGGATAAGCCCTCAACCCGTGAAATGCCTGGCGAAGCGCCAAGAGTCGCCGAGACTAGTTGACGATGTGACCGGACCGGTCTAACGCAGGCCGGGCCCGGCGCGGCCGCCGCGGTTCCGAGCTGCGCCTAATGGCTGGTAGACTAGGTGCCACGACCATCCCGGCGAAAGCCAGGGACAGTTAAGTGGAGTCCCACTCCCACCGCTTGCCACGAGATTAATTCAAGGCACAGCGGTCCGGTCACAGGCATCATGTCATGCCTGTTCTGCGCGTGGCGCGGGCGGCTCAGGCCGCGATCGGTCGGCATTGGGCCCTGCTTATGCAGGGCTTTTTTGCTGATGGCGTGGTGTTTCCCTGGCTGACCCCGGACGGGCTCAGGCACTGGTCGTGGTCTGGATGACCCGTCAATGAGGCCCCAGACCGACCCACGAAGCCCAACAAGGGAGGCCCCATCAGCACTGAGACCCGCGTCAACGAGCGCATCCGCGTACCTGAAGTCCGATTGATCGGCCCAGGGGGGGAGCAGGTAGGGATCGTGCGCATCGAAGATGCACTCCGCGTTGCCGCGGACGCTGATCTCGATCTCGTCGAAGTTGCCCCGAATGCCAGACCGCCAGTCTGCAAAATCATGGACTACGGCAAGTACAAATACGAGGCGGCGCAGAAGGCGCGCGAATCCCGCAAAAACCAGCAACAGACCGTCGTCAAAGAGCAGAAGCTGCGTCCCAAGATCGACGACCACGACTACGAGACCAAGAAGGGTCACGTGGTCCGCTTCCTGGAAGCCGGATCGAAGGTCAAGGTCACGATCATGTTTCGCGGCCGGGAGCAGTCGCGGCCCGAATTGGGCTACCGATTGCTGCAGCGGTTGGGCGCCGACGTGGCCGACTACGGCTTCGTCGAGACCTCCGCGAAGCAGGACGGGCGCAACATGACGATGGTGCTGGCACCGCATCGTGGCGCGAAGACCCGCGCCAAGGCGTTGCATCCGGAAGAGCAGATGGCCGAGCAGGCACCAGATACCGATGCGGCCGGCGACACCAGCCCTTCACCGAACTGACCTGACCCCAATAACAACGACAACAGCAAGAACCGCAGAACGTAGAAGTGAGGAAAAATGCCCAAGGCCAAGACCCACAGTGGTGCGTCGAAGCGGTTCCGGCGCACCGGTACCGGGAAGATCGTCCGCCAGAAAGCTAATCGTCGGCACCTGCTTGAGCACAAGCCGAGCAAGCGCACCCGGCGCCTGGACGGCCGCACAACGGTTGCAGCCAACGACACCAAACGTGTCAATGCGATGCTGAACGGCTGAATGGCCGAACGGCGCGCTCGACGACTCACAAAAAGCGAGCCGGACCCGGCCCCCCTGACCCATCCGGACCCGGCCCCTGACCAATTACGTCTGAACGAGAGTAGGAATTTTCATGGCACGCGTGAAGCGGGCAGTCAACGCCCACAAGAAGAGGCGCAGCGTCCTGAAGGCCTCCAAAGGCTATCGCGGCCAGCGATCCCGGCTCTACCGCAAAGCGAAAGAGCAGCAGTTGCATTCGCTGGGCTATGCCTACCGGGATCGCCGTGCACGCAAGGGCGACTTCCGTAAGTTGTGGATCTCGCGGATCAACGCGGCCGCGCGCGCCAACGACATCACCTACAACCGGCTGATCCAGGGCCTAAAGGCTGCGGGTGTGGAGGTGGACCGCAAAAACCTCGCCGATATCGCGATCAGCGATCCGGCGGCGTTCACCGCGCTCGTTGACGTCGCCCGGGCGGCACTTCCCGCAGATGTCAATGCACCCAACGGAGAGGCTGCCTGACTTCGCTCACCGGGCACACCGGTCCGCTGCTCACTGAACGCTCGGCCAGGGTGGTCGCGGCGGCCAAGTTGCATCGCCACGTGGCCCGGCGCCGCGCAGGACGCTTTCTCGCCGAAGGCCCTAACCTCGTCGCGGCCGCGTCGGCACGCGGCTTGGTGCGCGACGTCTTCGTCAGCGAGTCCGCGGCGGCGCGGCACGAGGCGTTGCTCGCATCTTTAGCCGACGGGCAGCACGGGCCGGTGCACCTGGTGACCGAGCGGGCCGCAAAAGTGCTGTCGGACACGGTTACTCCCGCAGGTTTGATTGCGGTGTGCGACACGCCCGCGATCCGGTTGAATGACGTGGTGGCCGGTTCTCCCCGGCTGATCGCGGTTGCCGTCGAGATCAGCGAGCCGGGCAATGCGGGGACGCTGATCCGTATCGCCGACGCCATGGGTGCCGCGGCCGTAATCCTCGCGGGGCACAGTGTGGATCCCTATAACGGCAAATGTCTGCGTGCCTCGGCGGGCAGCATCTTCTCGGTTCCCGTCGTCGTCGAAGCCGACGTCACCGTCGCCCTAACCTCGTTGCGCGCGGCCGGACTGCAGATCCTGGCCAGCACGGTGGACGGGGAGGGGGCTCTCGACGAGGCCGAGCAACTGCTTGCCAAGCCGACGGCCTGGCTGTTCGGGCCCGAATCCCATGGTCTGTCAGCCGACATCGGCGGCCGGGCGGACCACCGGGTGCGGATCCCGATGTCCGGCGGCGCAGAGAGCCTGAACGTGGCCGCCGCCGCGGCGATCTGTCTCTACCAGAGCGCGCGGGCGCTGGGCTGAGGCCTGGGTGGGGCCGGGGTCGGCCAGCGCAGCGCTACGCGGCCCGGCCACGGCCTCGGGCGGGCCTGAAGCCGGCCAGCGAAAGCGTCGTGTGCACCAGCGATCCTGCACGTTCCATCAGAACCCTTGCTGGGTGCGCAGAGGGGTGGGAACCCCGGGGAAAGTAGTGCATTGGCAGGCCGCGCCGATCGCTCGGCGGTGCCGTGAATCCGGGTGCCTCCACCAACGGTGCGTCACTCGGCACGCGCCCTTCCGCGCGGCGGTAGGCGGCCAGTGCGCGCGGGTGCAACCGGATTTCATCCGGGACGGCCAGGAACGCCAGCTCGACCATCTTGCCGAACACGCGCAGCAACACCTCGTCGCCGGGAGTCCAGTGCATTCCCGCCTTCTCGCGCACCGCAGGCTCAAATAGTCCCGCGGCGATCCAGCGCTGACCTGCGACCAGCGGCTTGAACAACTGGTCCCAAATTGGGGTCGGCATGAGGACGAACTTCGGCTTGGGGATCCGCATCTGGAAAATATCCAGCGTTGCCTGGTTGATCTCGAGTTCCTCACGCCCGACCCGCTCCCAGTACTCCTGAAATTCCTCCCACGATTTGGGTACCGGCTGCATGCTCATGCCGTACATCCGGTACCACTGCACGTGCTCGTCGAAGAGCTGTCGCTTTTCTGCCTCTGTTAGGCCTCCGCAGAAGTACTCGGCCACCTTGACGACCAGCATGAAGAACGTCGCATGCGCCCAGTAGAAGGTCTCCGGATTCAGTGCGTGATAGCGACGCCCGGAGGTGTCCACTCCCTTGATGGTCTTGTGATAGCTCTTGATCTGATTGCCGGTCTGGACCGCGCGATCACCGTCGTAGACCACGCCCATGATCGGGTACGCGGAGCGGGCCACCCGCTGCAGCGGTTCACGCAGCAGGATCGAATGATCCTCGACGCCCGCGCCCAGCTCCGGATACATGTTCTGGATCGCCCCGATCCAGATGCCCATCATTCCGGTGCGCAAGTCGCCGAAATACTTCCACGTGAGTGAATCTGGTCCCAGCGGATCAGCCGATGTCGTCGATCTGGCAGTCATCACCGCCCCCTACTCCTCACTGGGCTCACGATAACTTTGACAACGCACGTTGTCTAGAATCTCGGCGGGCGCGTCGGTTGAGTGTCAATGGTTCTCGATGCCGCGGAGGACGATTGGGAGCGGAAAGCCCATTTCGACGACGTGGCTGCAGTATTTCGCAGTCGCGAAAAATCGACATCGGGATCTGGCAGTGGTGTGCGCTCGCGGGCCAGTCGATAGCTCCGCCGAATGTCCGGCGCTCGCTGTTATGGTTTGTCTGCCGCCGATTGCTTGACGTTCGGTGTCGTGGATCGATCGATCAAGGAAGGGACGTTATGTCGTTGCTGAGTGTGGTGCCTGACATCGTGGTGGCGGCGAGCGCGAACTTGGAGGACGTGGGTTCTGCGCTGCGTAGCGCGAATGCCGCGGCGGTCACCCGAACGACCGTGATCGCGGCGCCCGCAGCTGATGAGGTGTCGGCGGCTATCACGGCGCTTTTTGGTACACACGCTCAGGAATTTCAAGCCCTCAGCGCCCGGGCGGCGGCGTTTCATGAAAACTTCGTGGCTACGTTGAATGCCGGGGTGGGTCAGTACATTAGTGCCGAGGCAGCCAATGTCCAGCAGACATTGGTGAGCGCGGTGAATACGCCGGCGCAACTCCTGTTGGGTCATCCACTGATCGGAACCGGATCGGGCGCTGCGGCCGCCTCCCCCGCCCAGACCATTAACACTCGGATTGGTTCCATATCGATTTCGACGACCGTGACCGGGAGCCTGCTGAGCCCAGGCACTGACGGCTTGTTCGCGCAAACGGCGACGCTATCCACTCCGCTTGGCAACGCGCTGGTTTCGGTGAACGGGACCGCTTCAGGCAGCGGAACGGCGTACCAGCTCCAAGTCACCGGGGGGAACCTCATCCTCCCGCGCGCGGTTCCGTTGCTCGCCGGACTGGTCGGTCCCTACGTCACTGGCACGGCTTCGCTCGCAAATAGCACCAACGCATTTCTCACGGCGGTGCACGGCGGGAACGTGTTGGGAGCGGCGCGCGCATTCTTTTCCGCTCCCTTCAAATTCACGGACGCCGTTCTGTTTGGGCACCAAACGATCGCTGTTCCGTTCGGGGGCAACCTAAACCCAAGCGTCGACTTGAACATTCCATTTGGAGGGATTTTCGCTTCCACCGAGCCGCTATCGGCTACCTGGCCGCAATATTCCATAAACGAAAGCGGGTTCACCGAGACGCTCGTCGGTGGACAATTGTCATTCACAGGCACCGAGTTCGGTGGCATCGTTCCCGCGTTCCTGAACGCCATCGGGGTGAGGTTGTAGTCGCTCGCCGTCATCGTCCCAGACTCCGGCGACGCGGGGTGTTGGGTTTCCACACGTCACTTGAGGGCGGGTTCGGGAGCGCAATGCCGTTACGAAAAATTGAGCGGGGATTTTGCAGCGCCGTTCCGCTCGCGCGAGAATCGATAGCTCCGCCGAACATCCACCAAATTAGCTGAGGCTGTCCGGCTGTCGGCCGCGATTGCCGCAGGTGCCGAGTGGGGGATCGGTGACCTTCGCGCCAGTCGGCTCCACCGTAGGCCAGAGGTGCTCACCGGGGCATCGGTCTGCGTCCCCGGGTAGATACACCGGCCGACTGGGCAGGTATCGACGTCAAACGTCGCCGCCGTGTTATGAGACGCGCCACAAAAGGCGGGGTCATGACGTCCGAATGGACCCTGGATCTGATAGCGCAAATCGAACTGGACGCGCGGCGTGGTCGCCAAATGTGCAGGTAGACCCGTATTCGCTAGCAAACTCACCGGAATCCCGCCGATTTGGCGATGTCTCGCCAGAAGGCTCTTAGTGACTTGACAGCCTCCGATGACACAGCCGAAACAAATTCGCAGACATAATGGATATTGATGAGTGGGGGCACATTTTCCCGGCTGGCCCGGGTCCGTTTCACCGTGGGCTATGTGGCGGTGTTACTAGTCGTGAGCGTCGCCATCCTGGGGCTTGGTCCGCACGCGCGCGAGGCCATCATTCAGCGTGCCAGTACCAACCTGCATAACCTGGCGCACGGCCACATCGGAACGCTGTTAGGCAGCGCGGTCGTCGTCGACGCTGGTCCGATCTATTTCTGGCTGCCCTTTCTGACCTGTCTGCTGGTACTGGCCGAATTGCAGTTGCACACCATCCGGCTGATGGTGGCGTTTCTGGTCGGCCATGTCGGTGCGACGCTGGTGGTTGCCGTTGCCCTTGCCGCGGCAGTCGAATTCGGCTGGCTGCCGGTGTCGATCGCCCGAGCCAATGACGTCGGGATGAGCTACGGCGCCCTCGCGGTACTCGGAGCCATGACCGCAACGCTTCCCCGGCGCTGGCGGCCCGCGTGGGTCGGTTGGTGGATAGCCGCTGCCACTATTGCGGCGATCGTGGGCGCTGATTTCACCGATGTTGGGCACACCGTCGCGGTGATCCTGGGCCTGTTGGTGTCCGCCAGGTTGAGTCGGCCGGTGCACTGGACACCACTGCGTCTTTTCATGCTGGTGAACTCGACGGGCTTCGGTTTCCTGGTCCTCGCTCACCACTGGTGGGGAATGGCTGCGACGCTGGTTTTTGGTCTTCTGGGAGCCCTTGTGGCCTACACGATCGCCCAGTTCAGCGCGGTGCGCAGTTCATCTCCGCCGCCGCCGCTGGAAGACGAGGACAGCGTGACCGGCGCACAACCGGTCATGACCGGCTAAGCACCCTGTCGACGGCCCGCCACGCGAGCAGAAGCGCGCGCCGAGCGGAACGCGCCTAATCCCCTATGATCGGCACTTGCGTCACGCTGGTGGCGCAAATCCAGCGAGCCCGAACAGCCCGTCAGCAAGGAGAGTGTCGCCGCGTGGGCGATCAACCCGTCGACCTGTCGCCGGAAGCATTAGCCGAGGCGGTCAGCGCTGCCCGGCAGGCCATCGCGCTCGCGGACGGTCTCGACGCGTTGGCGCGCGTCAAGACCGAGCACCTCGGCGACCGCTCGCCCCTGGCACTGGCGCGACAGGCGCTGGGCAGCGTGCCCAAGGCCGAGCGCGCTGACGTCGGCAAGCGCGTCAACTCCGCTCGCGGCGAGGCTCAACGCAGCTACGACGAAAGACTGGCCGCACTGCGTGCGGAGCGCGACGTGGCCGTGCTGGTCGCTGAAGGCATCGACGTCACGTTACCGTCGACTCGGCAGCCGACCGGGGCCCGGCACCCGATCACGATATTGGCCGACCACATAGCCGATACCTTCATCGCAATGGGGTGGGAATTGGCTGAGGGGCCGGAAGTCGAAACCGAACAGTTCAACTTCGACGCGCTCAACTTCCCGCCCGATCATCCCGCACGCAGCGAACAGGACACCTTTTACATCGCGCCGGAGGATTCCCGCCAGCTGCTGCGCACACACACGTCACCGGTGCAGGTGAGGACCCTGCTCGAGCGGGAGTTACCGGTCTACATCATCTCGATCGGCCGGACGTTTCGCACCGACGAACTCGATGCCACTCACACGCCAGTCTTCCACCAGGTCGAAGGCTTAGCGGTGGATCGAGGGCTGTCGATGGCGCATCTGCGTGGAACGCTGGATGCCCTCGCGCGCGCCGAGTTCGGTCCTTTGGCGCGCACCCGGATCCGGCCGCATTTCTTCCCGTTCACCGAACCTTCCGCCGAGGTCGATGTGTGGTTCGCCAACAAGAAGGGCGGGGCCGACTGGGTGGAGTGGGGCGGCTGCGGCATGGTGCATCCAAACGTGTTGCGGGCTGCGGGAATTGATCCCGGCGTCTACTCCGGCTTCGCATTCGGGATGGGCTTGGAACGCACTCTGCAGTTCCGCAACGGCATCCCGGACATGCGCGACATGGTCGAAGGCGACGTCCGTTTCTCGTTGCCGTTCGGGGTGGGTGCCTGATGCGCGTACCGTATAGCTGGCTGCGCGAAGTCGTTTCGGCGGGCGCGCCCGGCTGGGACGTCCCGCCCAGTGATCTCGAGCAGACGCTGGTACGCATCGGTCACGAGGTCGAGGAGGTTGTCACTCTCGGCCCGGTCGACGGCCCGCTGGCAGTGGGGCAAGTGACAGATATCGACCAGCTCGCCGGATTCAAAAAGCCGATCCGAGTCTGTCTCGTGGATGTCGGCGAGGATCGCAAGCGCGAGATCGTCTGCGGAGCAACAAACTTCGCTGTCGATGATCTAGTGGTGGTGGCGCTGCCGGGTGCCACGTTGCCTGGCGGCTTCGCCATTACAGCCCGCAAGACCTATGGCCACACCTCCGACGGAATGATCTGTTCGGCGGCCGAACTCGGTTTGGGCTCAGACCATTCCGGGATTCTGGTGCTGCCGCCCGGAACTGCAGAACCGGGAGCCGACGGCGCCGCAGTGCTGGGTTTGGACGACATCGTCTTTGACCTGGCCATCACTCCCGATCGCGGTTATTGCATGTCGGTGCGCGGCTTGGCCCGCGAAATCGCGTGTGCCTACGACCTGAACTTCGTCGATCCGGCGGACGTGAAACCGCTGCCGGCCGACGGCGAAGCATGGCCGCTGACGGTGCAAGCCGAGACCGGGGTGCGCCGGTTCGCACTGCGGCCGGTCACCGGAATCGACCCCGCTGCCGTGTCGCCGTGGTGGCTACAGCGACGACTGCAACTGTGCGGCATCCGGGCGACTTCTCCCGCCGTGGATGTAACTAACTACGTAATGCTGGAACTGGGCCACCCCATGCACGCTCACGACAGCCACCGCATCAGCGGCGGCTTCGGCGTTCGCTTCGCACGCCCCGGCGAGACCGTCGTCACCCTCGACGACATCGAGCGCAAGCTCGATCCGGCTGACGTCTTGATCGTCGATGAAGTGGCGACCGCGGCGATCGGCGGCGTGATGGGCGCGGCAAGCACCGAAGTCCGTGCCGATTCGACCGACGTGCTGCTGGAGGCCGCGGTGTGGGACCCTGCCGGGATATCGCGAACCCAGCGGCGACTACATCTGCCCAGCGAGGCCGCCCGTCGGTACGAGCGATCGGTAGACCCGGCCATTTCAGTCGCCGCCCTGGACCGCTGCGCCGCGCTGCTCGCCGATATCGCAGGGGGAGCGGTGTCGCCGACTTTGACAGATTGGCGGGGCGACCCCCCGCGTGACGACTGGTCATTACCGCCGATCCGGATCGCCACCGACCTGCCCGACCGGTTTGCCGGGGTGGCATATGCCGAAGGCACAACTGCCAGGAGGCTGACCCAGATCGGTGCCGTGGTGGCCTGCATCGGCGACACATTGTCCGTTACCCCGCCAAGTTGGCGACCCGACCTATTGCAGCCCGCCGACCTTGTCGAGGAGGTGCTGCGGCTGGAAGGGCTGGAGGTCATCCCGTCGGTGCTGCCGTTGGCGCCCGCGGGCCGGGGACTCACCGCGGTGCAGAAGCGCCGCCGTGCGATCGGCAAGTCCCTGGCGCAGTCCGGCTACGTCGAGATTCTGCCGACACCGTTTCTGCCTGCTGGCGTGTTCGACCTGTGGGGTTTGCCGCCCGATGATCCCCGACGTGCGACGACGTATGTGCTCAACCCGCTGGAGGCCGACCGCCCGCAGCTGGCTACCACGCTGCTACCCGCTCTACTGGAAGCTTTGGCGCGCAACGTATCTCGAGGACTTGTTGACGCCGCGCTGTTCGCGGCTGCGCAGGTCGTCCAGCCCACCGAGCAAACCCGCAGCGTTGGGCTCATTCCCGTCGACCGCCGGCCGACGGACGTTGAGATCGCTATGCTCGACGAGTCCTTGCCCCGGCAACCCCAGCAGGTCGCCGCGGTCTTGGCCGGCCTGCGTGAGCCGCGCGGTCCCTGGGGCCCTGGCCGGCGGGTGGAAGCAGCAGATGCCTTCGAGGCGGTCCGCATCATCGCGCGCGCCAGCGGATTTCACGTGATTCTCCGCGCGGCGCAACACCTGCCGTGGCATCCGGGCCGGTGCGCCGAGGTACTCGTTGGGGAAACCTCCATCGGTCACGCTGGGCAGCTGCATCCTGCGGTGATCGAGCGCTCGGGCCTACCCAAAGGCACCTGCGCGCTCGAACTGAACCTCGACGTTATTCCTGTCGTCGAGGCGCTTCCGGCGCCAAGGGTGTCGCCGTTTCCTGCCGTGTTCCAAGACGTCAGCCTGGTGGTGTATGCACGGGTGCCGGCCCAGACGGTGCAAGACGCCATTCGTGAGGGGGCAGGCGAACTGTTGGAGGACATCCAGTTGTTCGACATCTTCACCGGCCCGCAAATCGGTGAAGACCGCAAATCGCTGACGTTCGCATTGCGGTTCCGCGCGCCGGATCGGACGCTGACCGAAGCTGACGCCAGCGCGGCCCGCGACGCCGCGGTGGCCCGCGCCGCCGAGCGTGTCGGCGCCGTATTGCGCGCCTGACGCCCCTAGACCGCACCCGAATTTGGGCCGCACAAATGCTCCTGATCTGTGAAAACGCTGGTTGTCAACCATTGCGTGTGAGGGCCCGATACGCGCGTTTTGCCTGGTGGCCATTGGTCACTGTGGTGGTGAGCGAGACGAGTTCTCGGCGGCATCCCAAAAGCCTCTTGAAAAAATGCGCAACGTAACCCGGATTCAGCGTGGGTTGCTGGTGCAGGCGCGACTATCTGGAGTACACGGCGCTGCGGGGGCAGGCGGAGAACACGGCTAGGCGGAGCTATCCAGGTCCCCAGAGTACTTTCTCAAGCCGCACGTACCGGATCGTCGCTCCCACCCCGCGTCCGATGGAAGATCGGAATGGTTGTGATGCAGGTGCTTTCATCCATCTGATCCTCGAAGTGACACCTCCTCGCCCCGGCGCGGCGGACTGGGCGGCGAACGAAGATGACTGCCGTATCCAGGACGCATGTATTAAATTGCCTCTGTCGCAAGTCATTAGACGCTTGTCTAATTAGATTCGGGCCATCGGCACGGGCTTTTGTGTCGACGGGTAGAACCCTGTGAGATCGCTGGTTTTGCGAAGGTCGCATGAAAAAAACGCCTAGGCTGGGTTTGACTCGTAGATGAATGGGGAACTAGCGAGTCGTACACCGTTGGGGTCTGTCTGATGATCGTTGGGGGCATCAGATCGCATGCGTCTATGTCTTTTGCTCCGGTGACCATCGGGGGTCACCGGGCCATAAGCCGTGCAGTTGTCGTGGGGATCGTGGGGATCGTGGGGGTATGACATGTCTTTTGTGATCGCGCAACCGGAACAGATGCAGGCGGCGGCCGGGGATCTGGTGGGCATTCGCTCCTCGCTTGACGAGGTCACTGCCGCGGCAGCGACCCCTACAACAGGGATGTTGCCTGCAGCTGAGGACGAGATATCAGCGGCTATCGCTACGCTATTCCGGGAGTTCGGCGAGGAATTTCAAGATCTCAATGTCCAAGTGGCGGCGTATCACAACGAGTTCGTCAACTTATTGAATAACGGTGCAACTGCATATATCGAGGCCGAGGTTGCGAACGGCGCTGCGCTGCTCCGAGGTGGTGGTTCCCTAGCTGGGGGCTTGGGCGCCAAGCTTTCCGGCCTGAGTGCAGAACTTAGCGCGGCCCTGTCGGCGGGCGTGAGCGGTGGGGTTTCGGGCAGCTTCGGTGTTGCCCTGGAGACGGCCATTGGCGCCGGGATCAGTGGGCTTGGCCTGGAGGCCGGCGGGGCCCTCTTGTCGAATGTCGGTGCTGGACTGGTCCAGACCGGTAATGCCATCGTTGCGGCGGGGCTTGCCTTAGAGAATAGTGGCGCCCTCTTGTCCAGCGCTGGCGCCCAGCTGGCCGCGCAGGCTAGTGCTGCCCTTTCGCTTCTCTTGAACGGTGGGCTGACTGCTCAGCTCGGTGTGGCGATATCGGCGAGTTTGACAGGTGGATTGTCGGGTCTGGTGCATACCGGGGAGTTGTTGGCGGGGAGTTTGGGTGCCGGGTTGTCGGGTCTGGTGCAGACCGGGCAGTCGTTGGCGCTGAACTTTGGTACTGCGTTGTCGGGGTTGGGTGGGTCGCTGACGGGTGGTCTGTCGTTGGCGTTGAGCGGTGGGCTGAATGGGCTCGGTGGGTTGGGTTCGTTGGGTGGGTTGATCGGGGCCGGGTTGACCGGCGGGCTGTCGGGTCTGGTGCATACCGGGGAGTTGTTGGCGGGGAGTTTGGGTGCCGGGTTGTCGGGTCTGGTGCATACCGGGGAGTTGTTGGCGCTGAACTTTGGTACTGCGTTGTCGGGGTTGGGTGGGTCGCTGACGGGTGGTCTGTCGTTGGCGTTGAGCGGTGGGCTGAATGGGCTCGGTGGGTTGGGTTCGTTGGGTGGGTTGATCGGGGCCGGGTTGACCGGCGGGCTGTCGGGTCTGGTGCATACCGGGGAGTTGTTGGCGGGGAGTTTGGGTGCCGGGTTGTCGGGTCTGGTGCAGACCGGGGAGTTGTTGGCGCTGAACTTTGGTACTGCGTTGTCGGGGTTGGGTGGGTCGCTGACGGGTGGTCTGTCGTTGGCGTTGAGCGGTGGGCTGAATGGGCTCGGTGGGTTGGGTTCGTTGGGTGGGTTGATCGGGGCCGGGTTGACCGGCGGCCTGTCGGGTCTGGTGCATACCGGGGAGTTGTTGGCGGGGAGTTTGGGTGCCGGGTTGTCGGGTCTGGTGCATACCGGGGAGTTGTTGGCGCTGAACTTTGGTACTGCGTTGTCGGGGTTGGGTGGGTCGCTGACGGGTGGTCTGTCGTTGGCGTTGAGCGGTGGGCTGAATGGGCTCGGTGGGTTGGGTTCGTTGGGTGGGTTGATCGGGGCCGGGTTGACCGGCGGGCTGTCGGGTCTGGTGCATACCGGGGAGTTGTTGGCGGGGAGTTTGGGTGCCGGGTTGTCGGGTCTGGTGCAGACCGGGCAGTCGTTGGCGCTGAACTTCGGTACTGCGCTGTCCGGGTTGGGCGGAGAGTTGAGTGCAGCGCTGTCGTCGAGCTTCAGTGCCGGCCTATCCGGCCTAAGTGGGGTGACCGGGTTGGGCGCCGAGGTGGCTGCCGCGTTGAACAGGGGCCTGTCCGGTCTCGCCAATGCCGGTGCGAGTCTTGTCGGGGGCCTAGGTGCAGACCTGTCGAGCCTGGTGCAAACCGGTGAAACCTTAGCCGGTAACTTCGCGATTGCACTCTCGGGCTTGGATGCGAGCCTGATGCTGCAGATCAGTGCCAGCCTGTCGGCCAACATCGGTGCGAGTTTGCTTCATGTCGCTGAATCCCTGACCGCCGGTCTCACTGGTGGCCTGTCGAGTCTTCTGCATACGGCAGGAGGACTGACGGGGAACTTGGGCGCGGCACTGTCTGGGCTGACGCAGACGGGGGACACCATAGCGAGGATCTGGGTGAATACCACGGAGGCGGTGGCCGATCAACTGGGCGGTGCCCTATCGGCGAGCCTCGGCGTTGGGCTTCCAGGGTTGCTGGGGAGTGGTGAGACGCTGACGGCGGGAATCGATGGCGCCACCACTGGGCTCGTCAAGACCGGGGAGGGCGTCGTCACATCTTTGGATACCGCCTTGAGAGACCTCGAACTCTCGCTCCGGGCGAACTTTAGCTTTGGATTCGCCGCTTAGGGAGCGTTGACATCAGCGGCCATTCTCTCCGGCTTGGAATGGATTTGCAAACACCTGCATAACCATGCAGAATCGTCGCTATGGCCGACGTGTTAAGGGTGGCGGTTGCCGGTGCGAGCGGCTACGCAGGCGGTGAGATTCTGCGGCTGTTGCTCGGCCATCCCGCTTACTCCGACGGCCGGTTCACGATCGGTTCGGTGACTGCCGCAGCTAGCGCCGGCAGCATGCTTGGCGAGCACCACCCGCACCTGATTCCGTTGGCTCAGCGAGTGGTTGAGCCGACCGAGCTTGCGGTGCTCGACGGCCATGACGTGGTTTTCCTCGCCCTGCCGCACGGGCATTCCGCCGCGCTGGCCGAACAGCTCACCCCGCAGACCCTGATCATCGACTGCGGCGCTGATTTTCGGCTCACCGACGCCGACGCGTGGGAGCGGTTCTACGGATCCCCGCATGCCGGTAGTTGGCCATACGGGCTGCCGGAGCTACCTGGCGGGCGGGAACTGCTACGTGGGGCTCGCCGCATCGCAGTTCCGGGTTGCTATCCGACGGCGGCGTTGCTGGCGTTGCTGCCCGCGGTGGCCGAGGACCTCGTCGAACCCGCCGTCACCGTGGTCGCCGTCAGCGGCACCTCCGGCGCGGGCCGTGCGGCGAAGACCGATCTGCTCGGTTCGGAGGTAATCGGATCGGCGCGGGCCTACAACATTGCCGGGGCGCACCGGCACACCCCGGAGATCGCCCAGGGGTTGCGGGCCGTCACCGACCGCGATGTCACCGTGTCGTTCACACCTGTGCTCATCCCGACCTCCCGCGGCATCCTGGCCACCTGCACCGCGCGCACCCGGGCGCCGCTGTCGCAGCTGCGGGCGGCATACGAAAAGGCTTATGATGCAGAGCCGTTCGTCTACCTGATGCCCGAGGGCCAGTTACCGCGCACCGGCTCTGTCATCGGCAGCAACGCGGCGCAGATCGCGGTCGCGGTGGATGAAGCCGCCGAGACGTTCGTGGCGATCGCAGCGATTGACAACCTCGTCAAGGGCACCGGTGGCGCTGCGGTGCAGTCGATGAACCTGGCGTTGGGCTGGCCCGAAACGGCGGGCCTCTCGGTGGTGGGGGTGGCGCCGTGAGTGACTCGGGCCAGGAGACGCGGCTGGTGCGCGCGCAGGGGGTCACTGCGGCCGCCGGCTTCCGGGCCGCCGGTATCCGCGCCGGACTCAAGAAATCGGGGGGACGCGATCTCGCCCTGGTTTTCAACGAGGGGCCCGACTACGCCGCCGCTGGCGTCTTCACTCGCAATCAGGTCAAGGCGGCGCCGGTGTTGTGGACGCGGCAGGTGCTCACCACGGGACAGCTGCGGGCGGTGATCCTCAACTCCGGCGGGGCCAACGCCTGCACCGGACCGGGCGGATTCCAGGACAGCCACGCCACCGCGGAGGCGGTCGCCGCCGCGCTGTCGGACTGGGGAACCGAGACCGGCGCCATCGAGGTCGCGGTCTGCTCCACCGGGCTGATCGGCGACCGGCTGCCGATGGACAATGTGCTGACCGGTGTCCGTGAAATCGTGCACGAGATGGCGGGTGGCCTCAACGGCGGCGAGGACGCCGCCCGAGCCATCATGACCACCGACACGGTGCCCAAACAGGTTGCGCTGCATCACCGGGACGACTGGACGGTGGGCGGGATGGCGAAGGGCGCGGGCATGCTAGCGCCCTCGTTGGCCACCATGTTGTGCGTGCTCACCACCGACGTGCTCGCCGAGCCGGCGGCACTCGACCAGGCGTTGCGCCGTGCGGCGGCAAGGACTTTCGACCGGCTGGACATCGACGGCTGCTGCTCTACCAACGACACGGTGCTGCTGCTGGCCTCCGGTGCCAGTGGCGTCGCGGCGCCGCAGGCCGACCTCGACGACGCCATCCTGCGGGTCTGCGACGACCTGTGCGCGCAGCTGCAAGCCGACGCCGAAGGGGTGACCAAGCGCGTCACCGTGTCGGTGGTTGGGGCGGCCTCCGAGGAGCAAGCGTTGTCGGCGGCCCGGTCGATCGCGCGCGACAGCCTGGTCAAGACTGCTGTGTTCGGGTCGGACCCCAATTGGGGACGGGTGCTCGCGGCCGTCGGCCTGGCTCCGGGGGTTACCCTCGACCCGGATCGAATCAATGTGTCGTTCAACGGGTCTGCGGTGTGCATCGGCGGGATCGGCGCCCCCGGCGCGCGTGAGGTGGATCTCTCGGCGAGCGACATCGACATCACCGTCGACCTCAGCGTCGGCGACAGCCAAGCCGCCATCCGGACCACCGATTTGTCGCACGCCTACGTCGAAGAGAACTCGGCCTACAGCACATGACCACTAATACCGACTCATTACCCACCCAGGTCAAGGCGCAAGTCCTGGCCGAGGCCCTGCCGTGGCTCAAGCAGCTGCACGGCAAAATCGTCGTGGTCAAATATGGCGGCAACGCCATGACCGACGAAACGCTGCGGCAGGCGTTCGCCGCCGATATGGCGTTTCTGCGCAACTGCGGAGTCCATCCCGTAGTGGTGCACGGGGGCGGCCCGCAGATCACCGCCATGCTGCACCGCCTCGGCATCGACAAGGGTGACTTCAAGGGCGGATTCCGGGTCACCACACCGGAAGTGCTCGACGTGGCGCGGATGGTGCTGTTCGGCCAGGTGGGCCGCGAACTGGTCAACCTGATCAACGCGCACGGACCGTATGCCGTCGGCATCACCGGCGAGGACGCGCAACTTTTCACCGCTGTGCGGCGCAGCGTCAACGTCGACGGCGTGGAGACTGACATCGGCCTGGTTGGCGACGTCGACCGGGTCAACACCGCAGCGGTGCTGGATCTGATTGCCGCAGGCCGTATTCCGGTGGTATCGACGCTTGCCCCCGACGTCGACGGTGTGGTGCACAACATCAACGCCGACACGGCGGCGGCGGCGTTGGCTGAAGCTCTGCGAGCCGAAAAGCTTTTGATGCTGACCGACGTGGAGGGCCTGTTCACCCGGTGGCCGGACCGGGATTCGTTGGTCAGCGAAATCGACACCGCCACACTGGCGCAACTACTGCCAACCCTGGAGACGGGAATGATCCCCAAGATCGAGGCATGCCTGCGGGCTGTCACCGGCGGAGTGCCCAGCGCGCACGTCATCGACGGCCGGGTCGAACACTGCGTTCTGGTGGAACTTTTCACCAACGCGGGCACGGGTACCAAGGTGGTGGCGCCATGATCACGCCGGCGACGATGCAGAGCGCAGCGATGAGGAGGAGCGGCGCCAGTGACTGAGACGGACGTGATGCGGCAGCGGTGGGAAGCCGTGATGATGAACAACTACGGCACCCCGCCGGTGGCGTTGGCCGGCGGCGACGGCGCCGTGGTGACAGACGTGGACGGCAAAAGTTATCTGGACCTGCTCGGCGGTATCGCGGTCAACGTCCTGGGCCATCGACACCCGGCCATCATCGAGGCCGTCACGCACCAGCTGGCGACGCTGGGCCACACCTCCAACCTGTACGCCACCGAACCCGGTATCGCTCTGGCCGAAGAACTGGTCGCGCTGCTCGGTGCCGACACCCAGGCCCGCGTCTTTTTCTGCAACTCTGGCACCGAGGCCAACGAGGTGGCGTTCAAGCTGTCCCGGCTTACCGGCCGCACGAAACTGGTTGCCGCACAGGAGGGTTTTCACGGACGGACAATGGGCTCGCTGGCGTTGACCGGTCAGCCGGCTAAGCAGGCGCCGTTTGAGCCGTTGCCGGGGTACGTCACGCACGTGCCCTACGGCGACGCGGATGCGCTGGCAGCCGCGGTCGACGACGAGACCGCGGCGGTATTCCTGGAACCGATCATGGGGGAGAGCGGCGTCGTCGTCCCGCCGGAGGGCTACCTGGCCGCAGCACGGGATATCACGGCGCGGTGCGGCGCGTTGCTGGTGCTCGACGAGGTGCAGACCGGAATGGGCCGCACCGGGGCCTTTTTCGCCCACCAGCATGACGGGATCACTCCGGACGTGGTGACGCTGGCCAAGGGACTCGGCGGCGGACTGCCGATCGGAGCGTGTCTGGCCGTTGGGCCTGCCGCCGAACTGTTGACACCCGGCCTGCACGGCAGCACCTTCGGCGGCAACCCGGTCTGCACCGCGGCGGCACTGGCCGTGCTACGCGTGCTGGCCGCCGAGGATCTGGTCCGGCGGGCCGAGATACTGGGCGAGTCGTTACGTCACGGCGTCGAATCGCTGGGCCACCCTCTGATCGACCACATGCGAGGTCGCGGATTGTTATGCGGCATGGTGCTGACCGCGCCGCGCGCCAAGGAAACTGAGGCGGCCGCGCGCGAGGCTGGATTCCTGGTCAACGCCCCCGCTCCAGACGTCATCCGGTTGGCGCCGCCCCTGGTCATCACCGAAGCCCAAATCGACAGCTTCATCGCGGCGCTGCCCGGCATCCTCGATGCCGCTGGAGGGACAGATGGTTAAACACTTTCTGCGCGACGACGATCTGTCGCCCGACGAACAGGCCGAAGTTCTCCAACTGGCGGCCGAACTGAAGAAGGACCCGTTCAGCCGTCGTCCCCTGGAGGGGCCGCGCGGCGTCGCGGTCATCTTCGACAAGAACTCCACCCGCACCCGGTTCTCGTTCGAGGTGGGTATCGCCCAACTCGGCGGCCACGCCGTTGTCGTCGACAGCCAGCAGCACCCAGCTGGGCCGCGAGGAGACCCTGCAGGACACGGCAAAAGTGTTGTCCCGCTATGTCGATGCCATCGTCTGGCGAACCTTTGCCCAAAACCGGCTGATCGCCATGGCGTCGACCGCGACCGTGCCGGTGGTCAACGCCTTGTCCGACGACTTCCATCCCTGCCAGGTGCTGGCCGACCTACAGACGATCATCGAGCGGAAGGGATCGCTGAAAGGGTTGAAGCTGGCCTACTTCGGCGATGGCGCCAACAACATGGCGCACTCCCTGATGCTCGGCGGCGTCACCGCGGGCATCCACGTCACCGTCGCCGCGCCCGATGGATTTGCGCCGAGCCCGGCTGTGCTGGCCGCCGCCCAGCGCCGCGCCGAGGCCACCGGCGCCTCGGTGACCGTGACCGCGGACGCCGACGCGGCCGCCACCGGCGCCGACGTGCTGGTCACCGATACCTGGACGTCGATGGGCCAGGAGAACGACGGGCTGGATCGCGTCAAACCGTTCCGGCCGTTCCAGGTCAATGCGCGACTGCTGGCCCGGGCCGACACGGAAGCCGTTGTGCTGCATTGCCTTCCGGCTCACCGCGGGGACGAGATCACCGACGAGGTGATGGATGGACCGGCCAGCGTGGTGTGGGACGAGGCCGAAAACCGGCTGCACGCGCAGAAGGCGCTGCTGGTGTGGCTGCTGGAGCGGTCCCGATGACCGGTGGAAATGCCAAAACGGTTCCCGAAGTCAGCGGCAACCGCGCCGGGCGCCAGGCCCGCATCGTGGCGATCCTGTCGGCAGCCGCGGTGCGCAGCCAGAGCGAATTGGCGGCGCTACTGGCCGACGAGGGCATCGACGTCACCCAGGCGACGCTGTCGCGCGACCTCGAAGAGCTCGGCGCCGTCAAGCTGCGCGGCGCCGACGGCGGCGTCGGGGTTTATATCGTCCCGGAGGACGGCAGCCCGGTACGCGGGGTTTCGGGAGGGACCGACCGGATGTCCCGGTTGCTCAGCGAGTTGCTGGTGTCGACCGACGCGAGCGGCAACCTGGCGGTGCTGCGCACGCCGCCGGGCGCCGCGCACTATCTGGCCAGTGCCATCGACCGCGCGGCGCTGCCCTACGTGGTCGGCACCATCGCCGGCGATGACACCATTCTTGTGGTCGCCCGTGAGCCGATGACAGGTGCCGAGCTCGCCGGCATGTTCGAGAACATCCAGTAAGGAGATTGGTCAATGTCAGAACGCGTCATCCTGGCGTATTCCGGCGGTCTGGACACTTCGGTGGCCATCAGCTGGATCGGCAAGGAGACCGGCCGCGAGGTAGTGGCGGTGGCAATTGACCTCGGCCAGGGCGGCGAGGACATGGAGGTCATACGCCAGCGGGCGCTGGACTGCGGCGCCGTCGAGGCTGTGGTCGTCGATGCCCGCGACGAGTTCGCCGAGGGCTACTGCTTGCCCACCATCTTGAACAACGCGCTCTACATGGACCGTTACCCGCTGGTGTCGGCGATAAGCCGGCCGCTGATCGTCAAGCATCTGGTCGCGGCTGCCCGCGAACACGGCGGCGGCATCGTCGCGCACGGCTGCACCGGCAAGGGCAACGACCAGGTCCGGTTCGAGGTCGGATTCGCTTCGTTAGCACCGGATCTGGAGGTGCTGGCGCCTGTGCGCGACTACGCATGGACGCGGGAGAAGGCCATCGCATTCGCCGAGGAGAACGCGATCCCGATCAACGTCACCAAACGCTCGCCATTCTCGATCGACCAGAACGTGTGGGGCCGCGCCGTGGAGACCGGCTTCCTGGAACACCTGTGGAATGCGCCGACCAAAGACGTCTACGACTACACCGAAGACCCCACGGTCAACTGGAATACACCCGATGAGGTGATCGTCGGGTTCGAGCAAGGCGTGCCCGTGTCGATCGACGGCAACCCGGTCTCCATGTTGCAGGCGATCGAGGAACTCAACCGCCGCGCCGGGGCACAGGGTGTCGGGCGTCTCGACGTCGTCGAGGACCGGTTGGTGGGTATCAAGAGCCGCGAGATCTACGAGGCGCCGGGGGCGATGGTGCTGATCACCGCACACACCGAACTGGAGCACGTCACGCTGGAGCGCGAGCTGGGCCGGTTCAAACGCCAGACTGACCAGCGCTGGGCTGAGTTGGTTTACGACGGGCTGTGGTACTCGCCGCTGAAGGCAGCCCTGGAGACCTTTGTCGCCAAGACTCAAGAGCACGTTTCCGGTGAAGATCCGAATGGTGTTGCACGGCGGCCACATTGCGGTGAACGGCCGGCGCAGCGCCGAGTCGCTCTACGACTTCAACCTGGCCACCTACGACGAGGGCGACAGCTTCGACCAGTCTGCGTCGAAGGGCTTCGTCTACGTGCACGGGCTGTCGTCCAAGCTCGCCGCCCGCCGGGATCTGCAGTGACGGTCCTCTGGCTCGGCACAAGAACGTGAGCACCAACCAGGGGTCGCTGTGGGGCGGGCGCTTCGCCGACGGCCCGTCTGAGGCGCTGGCCGCGCTGAGCAAGTCCACCCACTTCGACTGGGTGCTGGCTCCCTACGACGTCACCGCATCGAGGGCACACACCATAGTGCTATTCCGGGCCGGATTGCTCACCGAAGAGCAGCGCGACGGGCTGCTGGCCGGGCTGGACAGCCTCGCCGAGGACGTCGCCGACGGCAGCTTCGGCGCGCTGGTCAGTGACGAGGACGTGCACGCCGCGCTGGAGCGCGGACTGATCGACCGGGTCGGACCGGAGTTAGGTGGCCGGTTGCGGGCCGGACGCTCGCGCAACGACCAGGTGGCCACGCTTTTCCGGATGTGGCTGCGCGACGCGGTGCGACGGGTCGCCAACGGCGCGCTCGACGTCGTCAGCGCACTCGCCGCCCAAGCTGACGCGCACCCGACGGCCATCATGCCCGGTAAGACCCATCTGCAGTCCGCCCAGCCGATCCTGCTCGCACACCATCTGCTCGCGCACGCCCATCCGCTGCTGCGTGACGTGGATCGGATCGTCGACTTCGACAAGCGCACTGCGGTGTCCCCGTACGGGTCGGGGGCCCTGGCCGGCTCGTCGCTGGGCCTGGATCCCGAGGCGATCGCCGCGGACCTTGGTTTCGCGAGTGCCGCCGACAATTCCATCGACGCCACCGCCGCCCGGGATTTTGCCGCCGAGGCCGCGTTCATCTTCGCCATGATCGCCGTCGACCTGTCCCGGCTCGCCGAGGACATCATCATCTGGAGCACCACAGAATTCGGCTATGTCACTCTGCATGATTCGTGGTCCACCGGCAGCTCGATCATGCCGCAGAAGAAGAACCCCGACATCGCGGAGTTGGCCCGCGGTAAGTCCGGCCGGTTGATCGGAAACCTGGCCGGGTTGCTGGCGACACTGAAAGCCCAGCCCCTGGCCTACAACCGCGACCTGCAGGAAGACAAAGAGCCGGTGTTCGATTCGGTGGCTCAGCTGGAGCTGCTGCTGCCGGCGATGGCGGGGCTGGTAGCCAGCCTGACGTTCAACGTCGAGCGGATGGCGGCGCTGGCTCCGGCCGGCTACACGCTGGCCACCGATATCGCCGAATGGTTGGTGCGCCAGGGACTGCCGTTCCGATCCGCGCACGAGGCCGCCGGTGCCGCGGTGCGCGCCGCTGAGGCGCGCGCCGTCGGGCTCGAGGAGCTGACCGACGACGAGCTGACTGCCATCAGCACCGAACTGACGCCGGCAGTGCGCGATGTGCTGACGATCGAGGGCTCGGTGTCGTCGCGCGACTCCCGCGGCGGCACGGCGCCGCGTCGGGTCGCCGACCAACTGGAAGCGGTCCAGACGAGCTCGGAGCAGCTGCGAGCGAGGCTGCTCCGGCACGCGGTGGGATGACCACCGGACCGCGCCAGTTAGTTTTAGACGGACTAAACTTCACGCATTAGGGGATTGCGTTGAACCTTTCGGCCTAGAAGTTCGTCACCAAAGGGTGGGACCAATGAGCGTCATCACGGGCGTGTTCGGTGCGTTGCCGCCGTACCGCTATTCTCAGCGCGAACTCACCGATCTTTTCGTCGGCATTCCGGAATTCGAAGGCTACGAAGACATCGTTCGGCAATTGCATACCAGCGCCAAGGTCAATAGCCGCCACCTCGTTCTGCCGTTGGATGTGTATCCGAGGCTGACCGACTTCGGCGAAGCAAACCGGATCTTCATCGAAAAAGCGGTGGATCTTGGCTGTGAGGCACTCGTAGGCGCGCTCAACCAAGCGGAACTGCAACCGCGGGACCTCGATCTGCTGATGACGACGACGGTCAGCGGTCTGGCGGTGCCGTCACTTGATGCCCGGATCGCCGGGCGGCTTGGGCTCCGCGACGATGTGCGGCGAGTGCCGCTGTTCGGCCTGGGCTGCGTGGCCGGCGCGGCGGGGGTGGCCCGGGTGAACGACTACTTGCGCGGTGCGCCGGACAGCGTCGCGGCGCTGGTCTCGGTCGAGCTGTGCTCGCTCAGCTATCCGGGATACAAGCCGACCGCGGCGGGCTTGGTCGGCAGCGCGCTGTTTGCTGACGGAGCGGCCGCGGTGGTGGCCGTCGGCGAGCGGCGCGCGGAACTTGTCGGTGCCGGCGGGCCGGACATTATCGATTCCCGCAGCCGTCTCTACCCCGACTCGCTGCGGACAATGGGGTTCGACGTCGGCGCCGCCGGGTTTGAGCTTGTCCTGTCGAAGGATGTGGCCGATTTTGTCGAGCAGTATATGGTCGAGGAGGTGACCACATTCTTGGCTGCCCATGGCCTGAGCACTACTGATATCGGTGCCTGGGTCACCCATCCCGGTGGTCCCAAGGTCCTTGAGGCGATCGCCGGGAGCCTCGACCTGCCGCCGGAGGCCCTGGAACTGACCTGGCGCTCGCTCGGCGAGATTGGCAACCTCTCGTCGGCGTCGGTGCTGCATGTGCTCCATGACACCATCGCGAAAAAGCCCCCCAGCGGAAGCCCGGGGCTGATGATCGCGATGGGTCCCGGATTCTGTTCCGAGCTCGTGTTGCTCCGCTGGCACTGATGCGCGCCCGTGGACTCTCTGATGTCGTGTCCTCGAAAGGCGCGATCCATGGCCAGCGGACCGAATGACCTAATCCCGGCGTGCGCCGATGATCCCCCATTCCAGCGCTCGCAGCGAATGAAAAGCGCAGCCTCCCCCGCACGCTTGAGCAGCACGAAAGGCCGGGTCGTATGAGTGACACGCAAGACGAGCTCGTCATGGCCCTCCGCGAGTCTCTCAAGGAAAACGAACGGCTGAAACGAGAGAACCGCCAGTATCTTGCCTTGACCACCGAGCCGATGGCGGTGGTGGGGATGGCGTGCCGGTATCCCGGTGGGGTGGATTCGCCCGGGGCCTTATGGCAGATGGTGGCTGAGGGTCGCGGCGTGGTAAGTGAATTTCCGACCGACCGCGGGTGGGATTTGGCTGGGCTGTTTGATCCCGATCCTGACGCCGTAGGCAAGTCGTACACCCGCTGTGGCGGATTCTTAACGGATGTCGCCGATTTCGACGCCGCTTTCTTTGGGATCGCACCCAGTGAGGCGCTGGCAATGGATCCGCAGCAGCGCTTGCTGCTGGAAGTGTCGTGGGAGGCGTTGGAACGGGCCGGGATTGACCCGTTGGCGCTGCGGGGTTCGGCGACGGGTGTGTTCGTCGGGGTGTTCCACGGAACGTATGGAGGCCAGGGCCGGGTGCCCCCAGATCTAGAGAAGTACGGGCTGCGCGGCTCGACATTGAGTGTGGCGTCGGGTCGGGTGGCATATTCGCTGGGGCTGGAGGGCCCGGCGGTGTCGGTGGATACGGCGTGTTCGTCGTCGTTGGTG
Organism: uncultured Actinomycetota bacterium; assembly: GCA_963762625.1. Taxonomy (GTDB): domain Bacteria; phylum Actinomycetota; class Actinomycetes; order Mycobacteriales; family Mycobacteriaceae; genus Mycobacterium. Next base: position 3,382,969 of record CAVXLB010000001.1, on the reverse strand, counting down.
GCGTTGCATTTGGCAGCGCAATCGTTGCGGTCGGGGGAATGTGATTTAGCGCTGGTCGGCGGGGTGACGGTAATGGCCACTCCGGCGATGTTTGTGGAGTTCAGTCGGCAGCGTGGGCTAGCTGCTGATGGCCGGTGCAAGGTGTATGCCGGCGCCGCCGACGGAACCAGCTTTTCCGAGGGCGTCGGGACGTTGGTGTTGGAGCGGTTGGCTGATGCGCAGCGGTCGGGGCATCCGGTGCTGGCGGTGGTGCGGGGCTCGGCGGTCAATCAGGACGGCGCCTCCAATGGGCTGGCGACCCCCAATGGGCCGGCGCAGCAACGGTTGATCCGGGCGGCGCTGGCGAGTGCGCGGCTGACCGCGGCAGATGTGGATCTTGTGGAGGGCCACGGGACGGGCACCACGTTGGGGGATCCCATTGAGGCCCAGGCGATTTTGGCGACCTACGGGCAGGATCGGCCGGCGGATCGGCCGTTGTGGTTGGGGTCGATCAAATCGAACATCGGCCACACGTCGGCGGCAGCGGGGATGGCGGGTTTGATCAAGACGGTGCAGGCGATGCGGCATGGGGTGATGCCCAAGACATTGCATGTGGATGTGCCGACGCCGGAGGTGGATTGGTCGGCGGGGGCGGTGTCGTTGTTGACCGAGCCACGGTCGTGGTCGGTGGAGGACCGACCGCGGCGGGCGGGGGTGTCCGGATTCGGCATCGGCGGGACGAATGCGCACGTGATCCTCGAACAGGCTCCGGCGCCGGAAAGCGTTGGCGCTTCGGACGATAGCAATATGCCGGTGGTTCCGTGGGTGCTGTCCGCACGTTCCGTCGAGGCCTTGGCGGGTCAGGCGGAGCGGTTGTTGACGTACGTGGAGGCTGACCCAGATCTCGATGTGGTCGATGTGGGGTGGTCGTTGGTGTCGACGCGGTCGCTGTTTGACCATCGGGCGGTCGTCGTCGGCACCGACCGTGAGCAGCTGATGGCCGGATTAGCGGGGTTGGCCGCCGCTGAGCCGGGCGCGAATGTAGTGGTGGGTCGTGCCCAGACGGCGGGCCAGACGGTTTTTGTGTTTCCCGGCCAAGGCTCGCAATGGGTCGGCATGGGAGCGCAGTTGCTCGATACCTCGAAGGTATTCGCTGATCACATGCAGCGCTGCGATAAGGCGCTCGGTGAGTACGTGGAATGGTCCGTGTTCGATGTCATCCGCGGCGTGGCGGGTGCCCCGGGACTCGATCGAGTGGATGTGGTGCAGCCGGTCCTGTGGGCGGTGATGGTGTCGCTGGCCGAGTTGTGGCGCTCACTGGGGGTGATTCCCGATGCGGTGATCGGCCATTCGCAGGGCGAGATCGCTGCGGCGTATGTGGCGGGCGGGTTGTCGCTGGAGGACGCCGCCCGGGTGGTGGCACTGCGAAGCCGGCTGCTGGTGGAGTTGTCGGGCGCTGGCGGTATGGTCTCGCTTGCGTGTGGGTTGCCACGGGCACAGGAGTTGTTGGCCAAGTGGGGCGATCAATTGAGTATCGCCGCGGTCAACGGCTTATCAGCAATAGTCGTCTCCGGGGAGGTAGACGCCCTCGAGGAGTTGATGCGGCGTTGCGAGGCTGCCAGCTTGCGGGCCCGCAGGATCGATGTCGATTACGCCTCCCACTCCGCGCAGGTCGACACGATTCGTGAGCCCCTTAGCCGGGCACTGGCCGGTATTGAGCCCCAATCATCCTCGGTGGCCTTCATCTCGACGGTGACCGGTGAGGTGATGGACACGGCCGGCTTGACCGCCGACTACTGGTACCAAAGCATCCGGAACACCGTGCAATTCGAAAAGGCGGTACGCGGCGCGTGCGACGCCGGGTATCGGGTGTTCATCGAATCCAGTCCGCATCCGGTGCTGATCGCCGGTATCGAGGAAACCTGGGACACTCAGGCCGATCCGAACGCCGCTGAGGCTATTATCCTTCCGTCTCTGGGCCGCGATGACGGTGGGCTGGAAAGGTTTTGGCTGTCCGCGGGCCAGGCTCACGTCGCGGGCGTGGCCGTGGATTGGCGCGCAGCCTTTGACGATGGGCGTCAGGTCGAGTTGCCGACGTATTGCTTTCAACGACGACGGTTTTGGTTGCCGCCGTTGTCTTTTTCCGGCGGCGATGTGGGTGGTTTGGGGTTGGTAGGGGCCGAGCACGGCTTGCTGGGGGCGGTGGTGGAACGACCCGATTCGGGTGGGGTGGTGCTGACCGGCCGGCTGTCGACGGTTGCTCAGCCGTGGTTGGCCGATCACGCTGTGGCCGGGGTGGTGTTGTTCCCCGGTGCCGGTTTCGTGGAATTGGTGTTGCGCGCCGGTGACCAGGTCGGTTGTTCCGCGGTGGACGAGCTGACACTGTCGTCTCCGCTACTGTTGCCTGCTGCCGACGGGGTACAAGTACAGGTGGTGGTGGGCGCCGCGGATGGCTCCGGCCGTCAGGACGTTTCGGTGTATTCGCTTGGAGCTCAACCTGGTTCGGAATGGACGTTACATGCCGAGGGTGTGTTCAGCACGGCGCCTCCTGGGCCGGTGGCGGACTTGTCCCTATGGCCGCCGGTGGGGGCGATGGCGGTGGATGTGACCGACGCTTATGAACGGCTGGCCAGCCGGGGCTACGAGTACGGTCGGGCGTTTCGGGGTTTGCAGGCGATGTGGCGGCTCGGAAATGAAGTCTTCGCCGAAGTCGCCGTCCCGGAAGTCGTAGGAATGGAGATTAGCGGCTTCGGGATTCATCCGGTGCTGGTGGACGCGGCGTTGCATGCGATGGGACTGGTCGGCGAGGAGACCGAGACCACGTTGCCGTTCTCCTGGCAGGGTGTGTGCTTGCATGCTGCGGGGGCGTCGCGAGCGCGGGTACGGATAGCGCCGGCGGGTGCAGGGGCGGTGTCGGTGGACTTGGCTGACGGGATGGGCCTGCCGATTTTGTCAGTTCGGAAGTTGGTGGTTCGTCCGGTCTCTACGGCGCAGCTGTCGGCGGCAGCTCTCCGTGTTGCCGGCGGCCTGTTGGACGTGGTGTGGTCGCCGATAGCGTTGGAGCCCAACGGTATTGCTGGTGACGGCACGGTGGTTTGGGAGCCAAGCGCTGGCGCCGCTGGTGTGCTGGGGTCGGTGTATGCGGCCACGCACGAGGCGTTGGATGTGCTGCAGTCATGGCTCGCCGACGACGGATCCGGTGTGCTGGTCGTGCTGACTCGCGGGGCGGTGGGGCTGCCCGGTGAGGATGTCACGGATTTGGCGGGTGCGGCGGTGTGGGGGTTGGTGCGCTCTGCGCAGGCTGAGCATCCGGGCCGGGTGGTGCTGGTCGATTCGGACGACTCCATCGACATTATCGAGGCAATCGGTTGTGGTGAAACACAATTAGTGGTGCGGTTTGGCGTCGCCCATGCTGCCCGGCTGATGCCGGGCAGGTCGGTGCTCGAGCTGCCCGGCGGGGCGTGGCAGATCACCGCCGGCGGCGGGGGCACGTTAGAGGATCTGGTGGCGCACTCGTGCCGACGAGCAGAATTGGCGGCCGGGCAGGTGCGGCTGGCGGTGGCCGCGGTTGGCGTGAACTTCCGGGATGTGTTGGTGGCGTTGGGGATGTATCCCGGCGGTGCGGAATTGGGCGTTGATGGTGCTGGGGTGGTCGTGGAGGTCGGTCCCGGGGTCGAGGGGCTGGTCGTCGGCGATCCGGTGCTGGGGGCGGTCGGGTTGGTGGGTTCTGAGGCGGTGGTGGATGCGCGGTTGGTGACTGCGGTGCCGGCGGGGTGGTCGTTGGTGCAGGCCGCCGGTGTGCCGGTGGTGTTCTTGACGGCGTGGTACGGGTTGTCGGTGTTGGCGGGCCTGAAGCCTGGGGAGAAGGTGTTGGTGCATGCCGCCACCGGTGGGGTGGGGATGGCGGCGGTGCAGCTGTGCCGGCATTGGGGTGCGGAGGTTTTCGCCACCGCCAGCCGCGGCAAGTGGGACACGTTGCGGGCGATGGGCTTCGACGACGCCCATATCGGGGACTCGCGGTCGTTGGAGTTTGAGGAGAAGTTTCTGGCGGCTACCGACGGCGCCGGGGTTGATGTGGTGCTCAACTCGCTGGCAGGCGAATTCCTCGACGCGTCCCTGCGGTTACTGGTCCGCGGCGGGCGTTTCATCGAGATGGGTAAGACTGATCTTCGCGACCCCCAGGTCGTTGCTGCCCAGCATCGGGGGGTGCTATATCGGGCGTTCGACCTGATCGGGGAGGCCGGGCCCGATGGCATCGCGGCAATGCTGGGCGAGTTGATGCCCCTGTTTGGGGCTGGGGTGTTGGAGCCAGTGCCGGTCAAGGCGTTCGACGTGCGGTGTGCTTCGGCGGCGTACCGGTTTGTCAGTCAGGCACGCCAGATCGGCAAGGTTGTGCTTACTGTCCCCGGGGGGCCCGGTAATGCGGTGTTGGCGGGTTCGGGTGGTGGGCTGGCCGGAGGTAGCGTGGTGATTACCGGGGGTACCGGGATGGCCGGTTCTGCGGTGGCTGCTCACTTGGTGGCGTGTTACGGGGTGGCCCATGTGGTGTTGGTCAGTCGCAGCGGTGCCGATGCCGAGGGTGTCGCGGTGTTGGTGGGAGAGCTCGAAGGGGCCGGGGCGCAGGTGTCGGTGGTGGCCTGTGATGTGGCCGATCGCGATGCGGTGGCCGCGTTGATCGCGCAGTTGCCGGCCCAGTATCCGCTCAAGGGGGTATTTCATGCCGCGGGGGTTCTCGATGATGGGTTGATCGCTTCGTTGACGGCGCAGCGGGTGGATGCGGTGTTGCGGGCCAAAGTCGATGGGGCGTGGAATTTGCATGAGCTCACCCAGCATCTGGATTTGTCGGCGTTCGTCTTGTTTTCGTCGATGGCCGGGATTGTGGGGACTCCCGGGCAGGGTAACTATGCGGCGGCCAACAGTTTTCTCGACGGGTTGGCGGTCTACCGGCGCGCCCATGGTCTGGCCGGGTTGTCGGTGGCCTGGGGGCTATGGGAACAGACCAGCGCAATGACCCAACACCTCGCCGATTCCGATAAGGCCCGGATGACCCGCCTCGGGCTGGCACCCTTTTCAACCGAACAGGCACTGCGGCTGTTCGATACCGCGATGCTCAGCGATCGCCCCTTGTTAGTGGCTGCCCACCTCGATTCTGCCGCGCTGGCCGATCAGAGCACCACCCTCCCCTTGCTGCTAGCTCAGCTGGTCACTCGCCGGATCCGACGTGTCATCGATGAAACCGACACTACGGCGGCGTCGATGACGAGCATCGTCGCACGGCTGCAAGGCCTATCGGCTGAGCAGCGACGCGGCGAACTTGTAGACCTGGTGCGCAGCAACGCCGCCACCGTTCTCGGTCAACCGAACGCCGGAGATATCAACGCCAGCAGTGTTTTCAAGGACCTCGGCTTTGACTCGCTGACCGCGGTCGAACTGCGCAACCGGCTCAAAACCGCTACCGGGCTTAGCCTTTCGCCCACCCTGATCTTCGACTTCCCGACGCCTCTAGTGCTGGCAGAACACCTCGACACCCGGCTGGGGGCCACCACCGCCGACGCCGACCGACCGAACCTGATGGCCCGCTTCAACGACATCACCCGCAACCTGCAGACACTGCTCAACGAACCCGACTGGAAGGCCGAAGACAAGCCGCATCTCAGTGCCCGCATCCAGACCCTGTTGACGACCCTCAGTGCCCGTATCGATCCCTACGACCCTCAGCACCCCGACGACGAGGACATCCACGCCGCCAACGAAAGCCAACTCTTCGCCATCCTCGACGAAGAACTAGGCTCCTAAGACCCCCCACCAGGAGCAACATTGTCGGGCGCCGACAAACACCTCGATTACCTCAAGCGTCTCACGGCGGATCTGCGGCGCACCCGTCGGCGTCTGTCGGAGTTGGAAGGCAAGCTGTCCGAGCCGGTGGCGGTGGTGGGGATGGCGTGCCGGTATCCGGGCGGGGTGGACTCCCCGGAGGGCCTCTGGGAGATGGTGGTTGAGGGGCGCGACGCGGTGTCCGACTTTCCCGTCGACCGGGGTTGGGACGTGGCGGGCTTGTTCGACCCGGACCCCGACGCCCCGGGTAAAATGTACGTCCGCCGGGGTTCATTCCTAGCCAACGCCGGCGATTTCGACGCCGGATTCTTCGGTATCGGACCCAGCGAGGCGCTGGCGATGGATCCACAGCAGCGGCTAATGCTAGAGGTGTCGTGGGAGGCCTTGGAGCGAGCGGGAATTGACCCGTTGAGCTTGGGCGGATCGCAGACGGGCGTGTTCCTTGGCGTGATGCATGCGCGGTACGGCGGCGAAGTACAAGGCGAGCTGGAGGGTTACGGGATCACCGGCGCGACGTCGAGTGTGGCGTCGGGCCGGGTGTCCTACGTGCTGGGCCTGGAAGGCCCGGCAGTGTCGGTGGATACGGCGTGTTCCTCGTCGTTGGTGGCGTTGCATTTGGCCGCGCAATCGCTACGTTCGGGGGAGTCCAGCCTGGCGCTGGTCGGCGGCGTCACGGTGACGACTACCCTGGCCGCATTTGTGGAGTTCAGCCGCCAGCGGGCACTTGCCGCGGACGGTCGGTGCAAGGCGTACGCCGCTTGCGCCGACGGCACCGCTTGGTCGGAGGGCGCGGGGGTGCTGGTGGTGGAGCGCCTGGCAGATGCGCGGCGATTGGGGCATCCAGTGTTGGCGCTCGTGCGAGGCTCTGCGGTGAATCAGGATGGCGCCTCCAACGGCCTAACCGCACCAAATGGGCCATCCCAGCAACGGGTCATCCGAGCGGCGCTGGCCGGCGCCGGACTGACCGCGGCGGATGTCGACGTCGTCGAAGGGCATGGGACGGGGACCGAGCTTGGGGATCCGATTGAGGCGCAAGCGCTTTTAGCGACGTACGGGCTGGATCGGCCGCCGGATCGGCCGTTGTGGTTGGGGTCCATCAAATCCAATATCGGTCATACGTCGGCTGCTGCGGGAGTGGCCGGGGTGATCAAAATGGTCCAGGCCATTCAGCACGGGGTGATGCCGCAGACAGTGCATGTGGATGCGCCTACGCCGCACGTGGATTGGTCAGCGGGGGCGGTATCGTTGTTAACGGAGTCGCGACCGTGGCCCGCAGGGGATGGTCTGCGCCGGGCGGGGGTGTCGTCTTTCGGGATTAGCGGGACGAACGCGCACGTGATCTTGGAAGAAGCTCCGATGGAGGCGCCGGCGCTGGAAGGTGTTGTGCCTGAGCGCGGCGATTCGGTGGATGACTCAGCGACGGCTTGGGTGTTGTCCGCTCGCTCGGAGCAGGCATTGACCAATCAGGCCAAGCGGTTGCTTGCGCACCAGGCCGGCCAGGATGATTCGGGGGCAGATCCGACTCCGATGGATGTGGGTTGGTCATTAGTGACGACTCGGTCGGTGTTCGGGCATCGGGCCGTGCTGGTGGGCACCGACCGTGAGCAATTTGTGGCGGAGTTAGCCGGGCTGGTCGCCAGTGAGCCGGGTGCGGGTGTGGTGGTCGGACGAGCCCGCCCCGTGGGAAAAACGGTGTTTGTATTTCCCGGTCAAGGATCCCAGCGATTGGGAATGGGTCAGCAGCTCTATGAACGGTTTCCGGTGTTCGCCCAGGCGTTTGACGAGGCGGTGACCGCGTTGGATTCACATCTGCAGTTGCCGCTGCGGCAGGTGATGTGGGGCAGCGACGCCGCAGTGCTGCAAAGCACGGAGTTCGCGCAGTCGTCGTTGTTCGCCGTCGAAGTCGCGCTGACGGCGCTGTTGCAGCACTGGAGTGTCCTGCCGGACGTGGTGACGGGTCATTCGGTGGGCGAGATCACCGCTGCCTACGTGGCGGGTGTGTTGACGTTAGAGGATGCGGCCAAAGTGGTGGCGGCGCGGGGCCGATTGATGGCGGGATTGTCCCCTGGTGGCGTGATGGTGGCGGTAGCCGCGACCGAAGACGAAGTGGCGCCGCTGCTGACGGCGGACGTGAGTATTGCGGCGGTCAATGGCCCCAATGCGGTGGTGATTTCGGGCGCCGACGCGCCGGTGACCGCGCTGGTGGATCGGTTGACGCAGCAGGGGCGACGCGTGCATCGGCTGGCGGTGTCGCACGCGTTTCACTCGGTATTGATGGAACCCATGCTCGAGCAGTTCTCGCAGCTGGTGGCCGGCGTATCAGCCGCCCCACCGCGGATTGGGTTGGTGTCCAACCTGACTGGGCAGTTGGCCGGTCCCGGATATGGGTCGCCACAGTATTGGGTCGAACACGTGCGGCAGCCGGTCCGCTTCGGGGACGGGGTTCGTGCCGCTGAGTTGTCGGGGGCCGGTGTCTTTGTTGAGGTGGGTCCTAGCGGTGGTCTCACCGCAGCGGTGGAGCAGTCGTTGACCGCTCGGCCGGCGGTGTCGGTGATCACGCTGGAAAAAGATCGCCCGGAGGTCGAGTCGCTGCTGACCGCGCTGGGCCAGTTGTTCACCAGCGGTGCGGACGTGGACTGGCCCGCGGTGCTGGGAGGCGGCCGCCGAGTTGACTTGCCGACATATGGGTTTGTGCGGCAGCGGTTTTGGTTGGATCCGGCGCCGATGGAGTCGGCGGACGTGCGCGGTGTCGGCTTGATGCGCGCCGATCATCCATTGCTGGGCGCGGTGGTGGAGCGACCAGATTCGGGCGGGGTGGTGTTGACCGGCTCGTTGTCCGTGGGGCAGTTGCCGTGGTTGACCGATCACGTCGTCGATGGGGTGGTGTTGTTTCCCGGCGCGGGATTCGTAGAGTTGGTGTTGCGGGCCGGCGACGAGGTCGGCTGCGCGGTGGTGGAAGAGCTGACGTTGCTGGCTCCGTTGGTGTTGGCGCCGGCCGGCGGGGCGCGGTTGCAGGTCGTTGTGGATGCGTCGGGCGAGTTGGGCTCTCGGGGCGTATGGGTCTATTCGCGCGGGACTGGCCCGGGTTCGGCGTGGGTGTTGCACGCCGAGGGTGTGTTGAGTCCAGGATTGCCGGAGCCGGCCGCAGATTTGTCCGTGTGGCCGCCGGCGGGGGCGTCAGTGGTGGACGCGGGTGACGCGTATGAGGTGTTGGCGCGTCGGGGTTATGAGTATGGGCCGGCGTTTCGGGGTCTGCGCGCCCTGTGGCGGCGGGGGCGCGAGATATTTGCCGAGGTGACCGTTGGTGAGGGTGTGACGGTGCGAGGGTTTGGAATTCACCCGGTGGTGCTGGATGCGGCCCTGCATGCGTGGGGTGTTGCTGACGGTGGGGATGCGACCATGCTGCCGTTCTCGTGGCAGGGGGTCTGTTTGCATGCCGCGGGGGCGCAACGGGTTCGGGTCCGCATAGCACCGGTTGGCACTGCGGCGGTGTCGGTGGAGTTGGCTGATGAAGCGGGCCTGCCGGTCTTGTCGGTACGGGCGTTGGTCGTTCGGCCGGTTTCGGCGCAGGCGCTATCGGCCGCGTTAGCCGCGGCCGTGGGTGGTGGCGGAGGGCTGTTCGAAGTCGCGTGGTCGCCGGCACCGTTGGGGGACAACCATGTTAGTGATAACGCGGTGGTTTGGGAGCCAACCCCCGGCGCCGGCCACATGGTGGGGTCGGTACACACGGCCACTAACGAGGCGCTGGGAGTGGTGCAGTCGTGGCTGGCCGGTGATGGCGGTGTGCTGGTCGTGCTGACTCATGGCGCGGTGGGTCTGGCCGGTGAGGATGTCACGGATTTGGCGGGTGCGGCGGTGTGGGGGTTGGTGCGCTCTGCGCAGGCTGAGCATCCGGGCCGGGTGGTGCTGGTCGATTCGGACGAATCCATCGACATTATCGAGGCAATCGGTTGTGGTGAAACACAATTAGTGGTGCGTACAGGTGTGGTGCACGCGGCTCGGCTAGCCGCGGTGGGGGCAGGGGCGGTATTGGAATTACCGGCCGGCGGCTGGCGGTTGGCCGCCGGCGGCGGGGGCACGTTAGAGGACGTGGCGGTGACCCCGGCTGGGCGGGTGGAGTTAGCCGATCGGCAGGTACGGGTGGCGGTGGCCGCGGTTGGCGTGAACTTCCGGGATGTGTTGGTGGCGTTGGGGATGTATCCCGGCGGTGCGGAATTGGGCGCTGAGGGTGCTGGGGTGGTCGTGGAGGTCGGTCCCGGGGTCGAGGGGCTGGTCGTCGGCGATCCGGTGCTGGGGTTGTTGGGGTTGGTGGGTTCTGAGGCGGTGGTGGATGCGCGGTTGGTGACTGCGGTGCCGGCGGGGTGGTCGTTGGTGCAGGCCGCCGGTGTGCCGGTGGTGTTCTTGACGGCGTGGTACGGGTTGTCGGTGTTGGCGGGCCTGAAGCCTGGGGAGAAGGTGTTGGTGCATGCCGCCACCGGTGGGGTGGGGATGGCGGCGGTGCAGCTGTGCCGGCATTGGGGTGCGGAGGTTTTCGCCACCGCCAGCCGCGGCAAGTGGGACACGTTGCGGGCGATGGGCTTCGACGACGCCCATATCGGGGACTCGCGGTCGTTGGAGTTTGAGGAGAAGTTTCTGGCGGCTACCGACGGCGCCGGGGTTGATGTGGTGCTCAACTCGCTGGCAGGCGAATTCCTCGACGCGTCCCTGCGGTTACTGGTCCGCGGCGGGCGTTTCATCGAGATGGGTAAGACTGATCTTCGCGACCCCCAGGTCGTTGCTGCCCAGCATCGGGGGGTGCTATATCGGGCGTTCGACCTGATGGAGGCCGGGGCCGACGGCATCGCGGCAATGCTGGGCGAGTTGATGCCCCTGTTTGGGGCTGGGGTGTTGGAGCCAGTGCCGGTCAAGGCGTTCGACGTGCGGTGTGCTTCGGCGGCGTACCGGTTTGTCAGTCAGGCACGCCAGATCGGCAAGGTTGTGCTTACTGTCCCCGGGGGGCCCGGTAATGCGGTGTTGGCGGGTTCGGGTGGTGGGCTGGCCGGAGGTAGCGTGGTGATTACCGGGGGTACCGGGATGGCCGGTTCTGCGGTGGCTGCTCACTTGGTGGCGTGTTACGGGGTGGCCCATGTGGTGTTGGTCAGTCGCAGCGGTGCCGATGCCGAGGGTGTCGCGGTGTTGGTGGGAGAGCTCGAAGGGGCCGGGGCGCAGGTGTCGGTGGTGGCCTGTGATGTGGCCGATCGCGATGCGGTGGCCGCGTTGATCGCGCAGTTGCCGGCCCAGTATCCGCTCAAGGGGGTATTTCATGCCGCGGGGGTTCTCGATGATGGGTTGATCGCTTCGTTGACGGCGCAGCGGGTGGATGCGGTGTTGCGGGCCAAAGTCGATGGGGCGTGGAATTTGCATGAGCTCACCCAGCATCTGGATTTGTCGGCGTTCGTCTTGTTTTCGTCGATGGCCGGGATTGTGGGGACTCCCGGGCAGGGTAACTATGCGGCGGCCAACAGTTTTCTCGACGGGTTGGCGGTCTACCGGCGCGCCCATGGTCTGGCCGGGTTGTCGGTGGCCTGGGGGCTATGGGAACAGACCAGCGCAATGACCCAACACCTCGCCGATTCCGATAAGGCCCGGATGACCCGCCTCGGGCTGGCACCGCTATCCACGCCCCGAGCGCTACAGCTGTTCGACGACGCGATGCTAACCGATCGACCGGTGCTGGTGGCCGCCCGCCTCGACGCGGCAGGGCTGAGCTCAAGCGGTGTTGTGCCGCCGTTGCTTCGTGAGTTGGTCGCTCGTCCCGGGCGGCGGCTTGTCGCTGATACCGATGCCGCTGCGTCGAAGTCAGGGTTGGTCGCACGGTTGCAGGGGCTGCACCCTCACCAGCGGCACAGCCTGTTGGTGGAATTGGTGTGTACCAACGCCGCAACCGTTTTAGGTCTTTCCAGCGCCGATATTAACGCCGACATGGCGTTCCAAGACCTCGGGTTTGACTCATTGACCGCGGTGGAGCTGCGCAACCGCCTCAAAATCGTTACCGGCCTCACCCTTTCGTCTGTCGTGATCTTCGACCACCCCACCCCCACTGCGCTGGCCGAACACATTGACGGACTGCTGAAGTCCGCGCCAGTCACCACCGCCGCACCCGGCAGTGAACCCGACCGGTTAGCACATTTCAACGACATCGCCCGCGAACTGCGGACACTGGTCAACCAGCCCGACTGGACCCCCGATGACAAGACACAATTCTCGGACCGCATCCAAGCCATCCTGACCGACCTCACTGCCGCACCCCCCGACCTCGACCACGCTCCCACCCTCAACGACGACATCACCACCGCTACCGAAAGCCAACTCTTCGCCATCCTCGACGAAGATTTTCCTGTATGACCCGCACGGAGTTGAGGATGTCGTGCCACCGACAGACGTAGCAATTATCGGACTCGCATGCAGGTTTCCTGCCGCCACAAACCCAGCCGAATTCTGGCGCCTGCTGTGCGATGGAGCCGAAGTCACGCAGTTGCCGGGCAATGTCGCCGACTTCGACGCCGACTTCTTCAATCTGTCGCCGCGCGAGGCCCGTGCGATGGACCCCCGCCAACGGGTGGCGCTCGAACTGACCTGGGAAATGTTCGAAGACGCGTTCGTGGTGCCGGAATCACTGCGCGGCGAACGCGTCGCGGTTTACCTCGGCGCGATGAACGACGACTACGCGTACCTGACGGTCGCTACAGACAACGTCGACCATCACTCGTTTGCCGGCATCAGCCGGGGAATGATCGCCAACAGGATCTCGTTTGCATTCGGGCTACAGGGCCCAAGCATTACCGTCGATTCTGGACAGTCGTCATCTCTCGTGGCAGTGCACTTGGCGTGTGAGAGCCTGCGGACGGGTGCGTCGCCGCTGGCGATCGCCGGTGGGCTTCACCTGAACCTGGCTAGCGAAACGGCAATGCTCGAAACGGAATTCGGCGCAACGTCGGCGTCGGGCCACACCTACGCGTTCGATGAGCGCGCCGACGGCTACGTGCGGGGCGAAGGCGGTGCTCTTGTTCTGCTGAAGCCGTTGCGTGCGGCACTGGACGACGGAAACCGAATCCACGCCATCATTCGCGGCAGCGCCGTCGGCAACGCCGGAGACAGCGCCGACGGACTGACCGTGACATCTGTCCCTGGACAAGTCGACGTCATAGGGCGCGCGCTGTTGACCGCGGGCCTGGATAGCAGTCAGGTCGACTACGTCGAGGCCCACGGAACGGGCACCGAAATCGGCGATCCAATCGAGGCGAGGGCACTCGGTGAGGTTTTCGCGCGGCGTCGACAGCGTCCCGTCAGTGTGGGATCGGTGAAGACCAACATTGGCCACACCGGTGGGGCTGCAGGAATCGCGGGCCTACTCAAGACGGTGCTGGCGATTGAAAATGCCTTGATACCACCGAGTCTCAATTATGCCAGTCCAGTGATGGATCTTGAAGGCCTCGGGCTTCGGATCAACGCCACGCTGACGCCATGGCCGGTGGGCGACGGGCCGCGCCGTGCCGGAGTGTCGTCGTTCGGAATGGGAGGGACCAACGCGCACGCAATTATCGAAGAGTCACCTGCCCTGGCGGAAAGTGTGGAAACTGTTGCGCCCGGGCGCGATGACGGTAATCCCGTCATCCCATGGGTGGTGACCGGTCGCTCAGAAGATGCGTTGGGTATGCAAGCGCGGCGGCTGTTGCAACATCTCGGTGAACATGCCGGGCTGAGTCAGTTGGATGTGGGGTGGTCGTTGGTGACGACGCGGTCGGTGTTTGAGCATCGGGCCGTGGTGGTGGGCGCTGACCGTGCGCAGCTGATGGCGGAGTTGGCCGGGCTGGCCGCCGGTGAGCCGTGCGCGGATGTCGCGCCCGGGCGGGCACATTCGCTGGGAAAGACGGTATTTGTGTTTCCCGGCCAGGGCTCGCAGCGGTTGGGCATGGGCCAACAGCTCTGCGGCCGGTTCCCGGTGTTCGCCGAGGCTTTTGACGAGGCGGTCGCGGCATTGGATCCTCATTTGAGGTTGCCATTGCGGCAGGTGATCTGGGGCGCGGACCCGGCGCTGTTGCAAAGCACCGAGTTCGCCCAGCCTGCGTTGTTTGCCGTGGGGGTAGCACTGGGGGCGTTATTGCGGTCCTGCGGCGTGACGCCGGATTTCGTGATGGGTCATTCGGTGGGCGAGATCACCGCTGCCCATGTCGCTGGGGCGCTGTCGTTAGCCGATGCGGCCACCGTGGTGGCGGCTCGGGGCCGGTTGATGGCAGCTTTACCGGGTGGTGGGGTGATGGTTGCGCTAGCCGCCAGCGAGGACGAGGTGGCGCCCTTGTTGGGCGAGGGCGTGGATATCGCTGCTGTCAATGGCCCTAATTCGGTGGTGATTTCGGGTGCGGAAGCTGCGGTGAACGCGGTGGCGGACCGATGGGCGGGTCTGGGTCGCCGAGTGCATCGGTTGGCCGTGTCGCATGCGTTTCATTCGGCGTTGATGGAGCCGATGGCGCAGCGGTTCGCACAAGTGCTCGCCGAGGTGTCGGTGGCAGAGCCACGAATTGGTTTGGTGTCCAACATGACCGGCCAGTTGGCCGGGCCGGGGTATGGGTCTCCCCGGTATTGGGTTGAGCATGTCCGGCGACCGGTGCGGTTTGCCCGGAGTGTGCAGACCGTGGAGTCGCTGGGTGCGGGGGTCTTTGTGGAGGTGGGTCCCGGTGGGGGTTTGATGGCAGCCGTGGAGCAGTCTCTGACGACCCTGGCAACTGAGCACGCAGCCTCGGTGGTGGCGTTGAACAAGGATCGGCCGGAGGTCGATTCGTTGATTGGGGCATTGGGTGAGTTGTTCACCGCGGGTGTGAGCGTGGATTGGGGTGGTGTGTTTAGCGGTTTGGGAGCACGGCGGGTGGAGTTGCCGACGTATGGGTTTGTCCGGGAACGATTTTGGTTGGGCGAGGGTGGATCTGGCGAGGCAGAAGCACCAGGTCCGGTGGCGGGTCGGTCAGCCGGCTTGGCCGAGCGGTTGCGCGAGCTGTCCCCGATCGAGCAGCACCGTCAGCTGGTGGAGTTGGTGCGCGCGCACGCGGCAACCGTCTTGGGCCACTCGAGCAGTGAAAACATCGATGTCGAGCGCGCTTTTCGGGACCTTGGTTTCGACTCGATGACCGGCGTCGAACTGCGCAACCGGCTGAGGGCCGATACCGGTTTGGCTCTGTCGCGCACCCTGATTTTCGACTATCCGACTGCAACAGCGTTGGCCGATCATCTTGCGCAACAACTGCTGGGTGGTCATCGTAAAGAATCCCAAGACGAGAAGATCTGGTCTGCGTTGAGAAAGATTCCCCTCCAAGAACTTCGGAGAACCGGACTGCTCGACAAGCTTTTGCTGCTGGCTGGCACGCCGGAAACGTCGAGTCCTGATCCAACTGTCAGTGACGACGTGATCGACGCGCTCAGCCCCGCCGCCCTGGTCGCGATGGCGCTTAAGCCAGCGGATGACAGTGGCATTCAGTGACGAATTCCACGCTGTCGGGCAAAACTGATACACGTATCCTAAATAAGCAATGAGGTAGGGGCATGAGCGTCATAGCAGGTGTGTTCGGTGCGTTGCCACCGCATCGTTACAGCCAGAGCGAGCTCACCGACTTGATTGTCGAACTCCCCGGCCTGAACGGACACGAGGAAATCATCAGGCGTCTACACGCCGGTGCGAAGGTGAACAGCCGCTACCTGGTGTTGCCGCTGGAGCGATACCCGTCGCTAACCGACTTCGGCGATGCGAACGAGATCTTTCTCGAAAAAGCAGTGGAACTCGGCTGCGAAGCACTGCTGGGCGCGCTTAATGAGGCGGGCCTGCAACCAGAGGACATCAACATGATCGCCACCACGACGGTCACCGGGGTCGCGGTCCCGTCGTTGGATGCTCGGATTGCCGGACGACTCGGCCTGCGCCCCGATGTGCGTCGAGTGCCGTTATTCGGACTGGGCTGCGCGGCCGGGGCGGCCGGAGTGGCTTGGCTGCACGATTACCTATGCGGTGCGTCCGACGACGTCGCTGTGCTGGTGTCAGTCGAGCTTTGCTCGCTCACGTTCCCTGCGGTCAAACCAACCGTGTCGGGTCTGATCGATACGGCGATGTTCGGTGACGGAGCTGCGGCGGTGGTGGCCGTCGGCGAGCGTCGTGCCGGACAGATCCGGGCCGGCGGGCCGGACATCGTCGCGGCGCGCACCCGTCTCTACCCTGAATCGCTGCACATCATGGGCTGGGACGTCGGTTCCGACGGTCTGCAACTGCGGCTTTCTCCGGATCTCCCGAACCTGATCGAGGGGCACTTGGCCGACGACGTCACGCGGTTCCTGATCGCCCACGGGCTGAGCAAAGACGACATCGTGGCTTGGATTTGCCATCCTGGCGGCCCCAAGGTCATCGAGGCGATCGCTACGAGCCTCGAGCTGCCGCCGGACGCACTAGAGCTGACTTGGCGCTCGTTGGGCGAGATCGCTAACCTTTCGTCGGCCTCGGTGCTGCACATATTGCGCGACACCATCGCCAAAAGGCCGCTCAGCGGTAGCCACGGCCTGATGATCGCGATCGGGCCAGGATTGTGCACTGAACTCGTCCTACTGCGCTGGCGCTGAGTCGTCCCCGTCGCTGACAATCAGCGCTGTCGGCTCATCGACCAGAGCCAGGCTCTCAAATGTTTGTTGCCAACTGAACGCATCGGCGTTGGTGAACACGAACTTGTTCGCTTCGGCGCCCAAAGGTGGACGCAGCCGTAGCGGCCGACACCGGAAATTGATCACCGCACCCCGCCATCGATACAACGCGAGCAGCGCCTGACCGAACAGCTAAGGCACCGTTTTCATTCGAGCATCTCCGACAGCTCCATCCAGTGGCTCTCGGTAGTAGCAACCCCGTCTTCCAGGGCGCGTAATTCTGCCGTCAGCTTCGTAATGCCGACATGGTCAGACTGGTCATGCTCGGCGAGTTCGGTGTGTTTGGTCGCGATCCGTTCGGCGAGCCGTGCGAGCTGGCGATCTGTCGAGGCCAGCTCCTTTTCAGCGGTCCGGCGCTGCGCGCCGGACATCGCTTGCGGCTCGGCCGACGACGCCTCGGCAGCCTGCCCAGCAGTCCGTGTGGCTGTCGGGCGATGAGCCAGCCGCAGATATTCGTCAATGCCGCCGGGCAAATGCCGCAACCGGCCGTCGAGAATGGCGTACTGCTGGTCGGTGACACGCTCGAGCAGGTAGCGGTCGTGCGACACGACGATCAAGGTGCCTGGCCACGAGTCCAGCAGGTCCTCGGTGGCCGTCAGCATGTCGGTGTCGACGTCGTTGGTCGGCTCGTCGAGGAGTAGCACGTTCGGCTCGGACAAAAACGTGAGCATCAGCTGCAACCGCCGCCGTTGGCCGCCCGAGAGTTCGCCGACTCGCGCGGACAGCTCGTCAAAGCCGAGGCGCTCCAGCAATTGGGCGGGAGTGACTTCCCGGCCCTCGACCTCGTACCCGCCAGGTAGCCTGCCCAGCACGTCGGCGATCCGGTCATCGGTGAGTGACGCCAACGCATCGCCTTGCTGATCGAGCACGGCAAGCTTGACAGTCTTGCCGCGCTTGACGCGACCGGCCTGTGGCTGAACTGTGCCGGCAATCAATCCCAGAAGCGTTGATTTCCCGGCGCCGTTGGCGCCGACAATGCCACTACGCTCACCCGGGCCGATGCGCCATTCGACGTCGCTGAGCACCGGGCGGCCGTCGAACGAGACCGACACGTCGAGCAGGTCGATGACGTCCTTGCCCAAGCGGGCAGTGGCCAGCTTGGCCAGCTCGACGTTGTTGCGCGGCGGGGGAACGTCGGCGATCAATTGGTTGGCGGCATCGATGCGGAATTTCGGTTTGGAGGTCCGCGCCGGCGGGCCCCGACGCAGCCAGGCCAGCTCCTTGCGCATCAGGTTCTGCCGTTTGGCCTCCGAAGCGGCGGCCATGCGGTCCCGCTCGACGCGCTGCAATACGTAGGCGGCGTAGCCTCCCTCGAACGGTTCGACGATCCCGTCGTGCACCTCCCAGGTTGTGGTGGCGACCTCGTCGAGAAACCAGCGGTCGTGCGTCACTACCAGCAGCCCACCGGTATTGCGTGGCCAGCGTTGCTTCAGATGAGCGGCCAGCCAGGTAATGCCTTGGATGTCCAGGTGGTTGGTGGGTTCGTCCAGCGCGATCACGTCCCACTCGCCGACCAGCAGTTTGGCCAGCTGCACCCGCCGCCGCTGACCGCCGCTGAGGGTGGATAACGTTGCATCCCAGGCGATGTCGGACACCAGCCCGTCAACCACGTCGCGCACCCGCGCGTCACCCGCCCACTGGTGTTCGGCTTGGTCGCCGACGAGTGTCCAGCCGACGGTGTGTCCCGGGTCGAGGGTGTCGGCCTGGCTCAGCGCGCTGACCCGCAGTCCGCTGCGCTGGGTAACCCGGCCGGAGTCGGGCCGTAGCTCGCCGGTTAGCAGTTTCAGCAGGCTGGACTTGCCGTCCCCGTTGCGTCCCACAATGCCGATCCGCGTGCCGTCGTTGACGCCGAGTGTGAGCGACTCGAATACCACCTGAGTCGGATATTCGAGGTGTAGGGCCTCGGCTCCCAGTAGGTGCGCCACTGGGTCGACGCTACCGGCCGGCTTGGGTCGGCAGCGGCCACGATTCGGGCAGCCTTTAAATCCGCAGCGGAAATGCGGGTTGAGGTCGCCGGATTTAGATGAAGATACTCCCGCGTGAGCAAACTGCCTGACCACAGAAACGCCCCAGGCCGATGTGCCATGATGTCCAGGCTGTCAAGAGTCAGGGAGCAGCGGTGGATCTGAATTTTTCGATGGTCACCCGACCGGTCGAGCGTCTGGTAGCCACGGCGCAAAACGGCCTAGAAGTCCTGCGACTGGGGGGCTTGGAGACCGGGAGCGTTCCGTCTCCGTCTCAGATCGTCGAGAGCGTATCGATGTACAAGCTTCGACGGTATTTTCCGCCGAAAGGCCGGCCGGTAGGGCCGCCGGTGCTGATGGTGCATCCGATGATGATGTCGGCGGACATGTGGGACGTCACCCGCGAGGATGGCGCCGTGGGAATCCTGCATGCCGACGGGCTGGACCCGTGGGTTATCGACTTCGGTTCACCTGACAAGGTCGAAGGCGGCATGCGCCGCAACCTGGCCGACCACATCGTTGCGCTCAGTCAAGCGGTCGACACCGTCAAGAACGCCACCGGCAGCGATGTGCATCTGGTCGGGTATTCCCAGGGCGGGATGTTCTGCTATCAGGCTGCGGCGTACCGGCGTTCCAAAGACATCGCCAGCATCGTGACGTTCGGCGCCCCGGTGGATACCCTAGCCGCACTGCCGATGGGCATCCCGGCCAACTTAGGCGTGGCCGCCGCCAATTTCATGGCCGACCATGTCTTCAGCTGGATGGATATCCCAAGCTGGTTGGCACGCGCCGGTTTCCAGATGATGGATCCACTCAAAACCGCCAAGGCGCGCGTCGACTTCGTGCGTCAGTTGCACGACCGCGAGGCGCTGCTACCGCGCGAACAGCAGCGCCGCTTCCTCGAGTCCGAAGGATGGATCGCGTGGTCGGGCCCGGCGGTCTCTGAGCTGCTCAAGCAATTCATAGCCCACAACCGCATGATGACCGGGGGTTTCGCCGTCAACGGGCAAATGGTCACGCTCACCGATGTCACCTCGCCGGTGCTGGCTTTTATCGGCGAGGTTGACGACATCGGCCAGCCGGCCTCGGTACGCGGCATACGGCGGGCCGCGCCCAACGCCGAGGTCTACGAACACCGCATTCGGACAGGCCATTTCGGTCTTGTAGTCGGGTCCAAGGCGGCCGAGCAGAGCTGGCCGACGGTCGCCGAATGGGTGCAGTGGCTCACCACCGGGGGCGACAAGCCGCCGACCATCGACCTGATGGCCGATCAACCGGCCGAATACACCGACAGCGGCGTCGCGTTCAGCTCCAGGCTCGCGCACGGCGTCGGGGAAGCGTCCGGCGCCGCGCTGGCGCTGGCCCGCGGTGCGGCCGACGCCGTCGTCGGCGCCAACAAATCGATGCGCACATTGGCTGTAGAGACGGTCCGGACGCTGCCGCGGCTGGCCCGACTGGGACAGCTCAACGACCACACCCGGATCTCACTGGGCCGCATCATCGAGGAACAGGCGGACAACGCGCCACAGGGCGAGTTCCTCCTGTTCGACGGGCGCGTGCACACCTACGACGCTGTCAACCGCCGCATCGACAACGTGGTTCGCGGCCTGATCGAAGTTGGGGTGCGGCAGGGCGACCGGGTGGGTGTGCTGATGGAGACGCGGCCCAGCGCGCTGGTTGCCATTGCCGCGCTGTCCCGGCTCGGTGCGGTTGCGGTGGTGATACGACCGGATGCCGATCTGGCCGCGTCGGTCCGGCTCGGGAGAGTGAACGAGATCCTGACCGACCCCACCAACCTCGAAGTCGCGCGCCAGCAACCCGGGCATGTCCTGGTGCTGGGCGGGGGTGAGTCGCGCGCCCTGGACTTGCCGGAGGATGCCTTTGAGCGGGCTCAAGTCATCGACATGGAGCAGATCGACCCGGACGCCGTCGAGCTGCCCGCGTGGTACCGGCCGAACCCGGGATTGGCGCGCGACCTGGCCTTCATCGCGTTCAGTGCCGTCGGTGGCGAGCTAGTGGCCAAGCAGATCACCAACTACCGCTGGGCGGTGTCGGCCTTCGGAACCGCTTCGACCGCCGCCCTTGACCGCTCAGACACGGTGTACTGCCTGACGCCGCTGCACCACGAGTCCGCGCTGTTAGTCAGCCTAGGCGGCGCGGTCGTCGGCGGCACTCGAATCGCGCTGTCGCGCGGCCTCCGCCCGGATCGGTTCGTCCACGAGATACGGCAGTACGGTGTCACCGTCGTCTCTTACACCTGGGCCATGCTGCGCGAAGTGGTCGACGATCCGGCGTTCGTGCTGCAGGGAAACCATCCGGTGCGGTTATTCATCGGCTCGGGTATGCCGACCGGATTGTGGGACAGGGTCTGCGACGCATTCACGCCCGCACACGTCGTCGAGTTCTTCGCCACCACCGACGGACAGGCCGTGCTGGCCAACGTATCCGGCGTCAAGGTCGGCAGCGAGGGCCGCCCGTTGCCCGGTGCCGGCCGTGTCGAGCTCGGCGCCTACGACGCCGAAAATGACTTGATCCTGGAGAACGAACGTGGCTTCGTGCAGGTCGCCGAAGTCAATCAGGTCGGGGTGCTGCTCGCGCAGTCCAGAGGGCCGATCGATCCGACCGCGTCGGTCAAGCGTGGGGTTTTCGCTGCCGGCGACACGTGGATTTCGACTGAGTACCTTTTCCGCCGCGACGAGGACGGGGACTACTGGTTGATGGGGAGGCGCGGCTCGATGGTTCCGACGGTGCGCGGTTTGGTCTATCCCGAGGCGGTTACCGATGCGCTCGGCTTCATCGATGGTGTCGACCTCGCGGCGACCTACAGCGTGCCGGTGGGTGAGCGGGAAGTGGCGGTGTCGGCGGTGACGTTGCTGCCGGGAGCCTCCATTACCGCAGCGGACTTGACCGATGCCGTCGCCTCAATGCCCGTGGGGCTGGGGCCCGACATCGTGCACGTGGTGCCGGAGCTGTCGCTGAGCGCGAGCTACCGTCCCACCGTCAGCGCCCTGCGCGCGGCCGGGGTTCCCAAGCCGGGTCGTCAGCGTCAGGCATGGTATTTCGAACCACACGACAGCGAGTTTCGCAAGCTGACCGCGGGAGTGCGATCAGCATTGAGCGGCGAGCAGAGGCGAAGCGATGCTTGATGATTCGCTGCTGAGCATCCTGGTGTGCCCGCAGGACCGGGGTCCGCTGGTGCTGGTGGCCCCGGATAACTTGCTCTACAACCCGCGGCTGCGGCGTGCCTACCGGATCGAGGACGGCATCCCTGTGCTCTTGATCGACGAAGCGCGCGACGTCGACGAGGACGAGCATGCACGGCTCATGGCGCTAGCCCGGCCGGCAGATCCCCGGTGAGGTAGCGCTGTAGGTTCGGCGCGATGGTCTGCACGATCTGCTCAGCCGGCAGCGACGCGAACGGCTCGACGTTCACGATGTAGCGCGCCATGACCACGCCGATCAACTGCGACGCAAAGAACTGGGCGCGGATCATGCCCGTCCCCGGCGGATTGTCCACGCGTGAGGCCACTTCCGCAGTGACCACCTCCTCGAGGAAGGATCTTGCCAAGCTCACGTCGGCGCCGGCGATCAGCGACCGCAGCGTCGCGATCAATCCCGCACCCAGCTCTGAATCCCAGATCGGCAGCAGCACCGACGGCAGCTTGTATCCAAGCTCCGCGACCGGGATTTCGCGCATTGGTACCAGTACCGTCATCGGATCGATCGGAAGGCGGATTGCGGCTGCGAACAGCTGCTGCTTGGTACCGAAGTAGTGATGCACCAGGGCGGCATCCACTCCGGCTGTCGCGGCCACAGATCGCATCGATGTTCGATCAATTCCATTCCGTGCAAACAGTTCTCGCGCGCTGGTCAGGATGCGCTCGCGGGTGTTAGAGCTACCGGCCGGCCGGCCGCGTCGCCGTCGTCCAGTGTTGGTAGCCGGCACGCTAAGCAGTCCGTCGCCGTAATGTCGCCGCAGCGAGGCATAGCGCCGCGATCGCAAAGCCCAACACGACGATGATGTCGCGCACCGCGATATAGGTCAGCGCGGGATGGGCACCCACCTGCTGTAGGGCTTCCAGTGCGTAGCTGGCGGGCATCGCGTTGCTGATCCACTCCAGCCAGGTCGGCATCGCGGCTCGTGGGACGATCACCCCGGCAAGCAGCAGTTGTGGCACCAACACCACCGGCATGAACTGCACGGCTTGAAACTCGGTGCGCGCGAAGGCGCTACACAGCAGTCCTAGGCCCACACCCAGCACCGCGTTGAGGATCGCGATCACGAATACCCACAACGGGTTTCCGGCGGTGTCGAGCCCGAGGAACCAAAAGGCCACACCGCACGCCAGAACCGCTTGTGCCGCGGCAGCGATGGAAAACGCCGTTCCATACGCCGCCAGCAGGTCAAGCCGGCGCAGCGGCGTTGTCAGGATGCGTTCCAATGTTCCCGAGGCCCGCTCACGCTGCATGGTGATCGAGGTGATCAAAAACATCAGCAGCAGCGGGAAGAGGCCGAGGAGAATCAGGCAGGCGCCGTTGAACGGCGTCGTTGCGCCGGGCCGATGCGGGGCGTTTTCGAACATGAAGTACATCAGCGTGATGATCACGCTCGGCACCAGCAGGATCATTGCCACGCTGCGATGATCCGCGGCCAGCTGGCGCAGAATCCGCGCGGTTGTTGCTGTGTACGCCTTGAGCCCTATCCGGCCATGCGCTCGGTGGTGTGTTTGATGATGGACAGAAACGCTTCCTCCAGCGATGTGCATCCGGTGTCCTCTCTCAGTCGGTTCGGGGTGGTGTGGGCGACGAGCCGTCCGTCGCGCATCAACAGCAGGTCACGGCAGTGGTCGGCCTCGTCCATGACGTGGCTGGAGACCAGCAGGGTGGTGCCGGCGCGGGAGAGCTCGGTGAACTGTTCCCACAAGTCAGCGCGCAGCACAGGGTCCAGGCCCACCGTGGGTTCGTCGAGCACGAGCACGGCGGGCTGGCAGACCAACGCGCATGCCAGCGACGCCCTGGTGTGCTGTCCGCCGGAAAGGTTGCCGCAGTGTGCGTTTCGGTGATCATTCAGGCCGACGCGTTCGATGGCATCATCGGCTGCCCGGCCGTCGTAGCCATACAGCGAGGCGAAGTAGCGAACGTTGTCGACGACGCGCAGATCGTCGTAGATGGCCGGGTGTTGAGGCAGGTATCCGACCTGATGGCGCAGTGGCGCAGAGCCCGCAGGGTGGCCGAGCACGGTGACGCTGCCCGACGTCACCACCTGGGTGCCGACGATGGAGCGCATCAGCGTGCTCTTACCGCATCCGGACGGACCGAGTAGGCCGGTGATGGTCCCCCGGGCGACATCCACCGAGAAGTCGTGCAGTGCCGGGCGTTTCCCGCGTATCACCCGCAGGCGGTCGATGCTGACGGCCGGCTCCGCGCTGCCCGAAATTAATTCATCGTGTGATGAAGTCATCATCTGATGAATTCTTCTCTTTCGTGCCTGATTGTCAAGACCCACTCCCGATGGCGGTGACCCGCTGCGCCCAGCTGCGCTGCGCTTGCGATCACCACGGGGCCCGATGGTGGTGACCCGCTGCGCCCAGCTGCGCTGCGCTTGCGATCACCACGGGGCCCGATGGTGGTGACCCGCTGCGCCCAGCTGCGCTGCGCTTGCGATCACCACGGGGCCCGATGGTGGTGACCCGCTGCGCCCAGCTGCGCTGCGCTTGCGATCACCACGGGGGCACAATCTGTCCGATGAGCGCAGAAAAACTGTCGGTCGACCCCGTTGCTGCCGCGCATCTGCTGGTTGGAGCGACGCTGGCCGGACGGGGAGCAGGCGCCACGATTGTCGAGGTCGAGGCATACGGCGGAGTTCCAGACGGGCCTTGGCCGGATGCCTCGGCGCACTCATACCGGGGCCTGAAGGGGCGTAACGCCGTCATGTTCGGGCCGCCGGGGCGGCTCTACACCTATCTCAGCCACGGGATCCACGTCTGCGCCAACGTGTCGTGTGGACCCGATGGAATTGCGGCGGCGGTCCTGCTGCGGGCCGGCGCTCTCGAGAGCGGCATTGACGTCGCGCAGTTGCGGCGCGGGGCGGCCGTCCGTACCGTCGCATTGGCGCGTGGTCCGGGAAATCTGTGTTCCGCCCTGGGAATCACGATGGCCGACAACGGGATTGACTTGTTCGACCCAGACAGTCCGGTGGCACTGACACTCAACGAGGTTCATGGCGTGGTTTCGGGCCCACGCATTGGGGTCAGCCAGGCCGCCGATCGGCCTTGGCGATTGTGGCTCGCCGGACGACCTGAGGTCTCGGCCTATCGTCGCAGCCCCCGGGCGGCGGCGCCGGGTGCCAGCGACTAGCCGGAATGATCCTGGAAGGATCTTCAGGCATGATCCTCGACGAGCTGGGCTGGCGCGGCTTGATTGCTCAGTCCACCGACCTCGACGCGCTGGCCGCCGAAGCGCAGCGCGGGCCGATGACGGTGTATGCCGGCTTCGATCCCACCGCGCCGAGCCTGCATGCCGGGCATCTGGTGCCGCTACTGGCGTTGCGGCGCTTTCAACAAGCCGGCCACCGTCCCATCGTGCTCGCGGGTGGCGCCACCGGCATGATCGGTGACCCGCGCGATATCGGGGAGCGCAGCCTCAATGAGGCGGCCACCGTCGCCGAATGGACGGAACGGATCCGCGGACAGTTGGAACGCTTCGTCGATTTCTCGGATTCCGGGGTTTCGGCCACCGGTGCGATCGTCGAGAACAACCTCGAGTGGACGAGCGCGATGTCGACGGTCGAGTTCCTGCGCGATGTCGGCAAGCACTTCTCGGTCAACGTGATGCTGGATCGCGACACCATCCGGCGGCGACTGGACGGAGAGGGGATCTCCTACACCGAGTTCAGCTACATGCTGCTGCAGGCCAACGACTACGTCGAATTGCACAGGCGGCACGGCTGCACGCTGCAGATCGGCGGTTCGGATCAGTGGGGCAACATCATCGCCGGGGTCCGCCTGGTGCGCCAAAAGCTGGGTGCGGCAGTGCATGCGCTCACAGTTCCGCTGGTGACCGCCGCCGATGGCACCAAATTCGGTAAATCCACCGGCGGGGGCAGCGTGTGGTTGGACCCGCAGCTGACCAGTCCGTATGCCTGGTACCAGTACTTCGTCAACACCGCCGACGCCGACGTGATCAGGTATCTGCGGTGGTTCACCTTTCTGTCCGCCGACGAGCTAGCGGAGCTGGAACAGGCGACTTCCGAGAGGCCGCAACAACGTGCCGCTCAACGTCGGCTCGCCAGGGAGCTCACTGTTCTGGTGCACGGCGAGACAGCCACCGAATCGGTCGAGCATGCCAGCCGGGCGCTCTTCGGTCAGGGCGACCTGGATCGCCTTGACGAGGCGACCTTGGCGGCGGCATTGCGCGAGGCGTCGGTCGCCGAGCTCAAACCTGGCAGTCCCGACGGGATTGTCGAACTACTGGTGGCAACCGGCTTGTCGGCCAGTAAGGGTGCGGCGCGGCGCACGATCGGCGAAGGCGGGGTGTCGGTCAACAACATTCGCGTCGACAGCGACGAATGGTCGCCTCAGACATCGGATTTCCTGTACGGTCGCTGGCTGGTGCTGCGCCGCGGCAAGCGCAACATCGCCGGTATAGAAAGGGTCTGACGTGCGCCGCGGTGCCGCGAAACGCGGCAGTGCGCAAACCTTCATCTCACCGTGTTGTAGACGTGATTCTTGTTCGTCACTGTTGTCACAGTGATTTGCGCGGACGTATGCCGCGACGAGCTGATGAGAAATGGGAGATGACGGCGCAGCCAATCGGTTACAGGTGGCCTCTGCGGGTGGCCGGACACGCGACCATGCTGAGGTTTCTGGGAGTGACCGGAGGTTTGGCCGCCGCGGCCGCGACGCTGGCGGCACCCATACGCGCCGACATGATGGGCAACGCGTTCCTTGTGGCTCTCACCAATGCCGGAATCGCCTACAGCCAACCGGCGAGCACGATGGCGCTGGGTCAGTCGGTGTGTCCGATGCTGGTCCAGCCGGGCGGATCCTTCGACTCGGTCACTTCCAGAATGGCTGACGGGAATGGCATGTCTTACCAAGTGGCGGGGGCGTTCACGCTCGTTGCGATCGCGACATATTGCCCGGCGGTAATGGCGGCACTGCTGCCTGGCCGGCTCCAGGCCTGACAAAGCAGCAAACTGCTCGGCCGGTGAAATTAGCAGCAAACAAAGCTTTTTGCGTCGAAAACCGCCAGATTCCCTTAGTCACAAGCACTAATTATGAAGTCTGCCGCATGCCGTATCCTCTGCAGAAAACCCAAGCAGCAACCGAGGTGAACGACACGCGTGGTCGATGACAAGCAAAAGCACGACGGTGAGCGACGAACCCGCTCGGGGTCTGGCGGTGCGCCGCGGCGCGGGCCGCGCTCCGATCGCTGGTCGGGCCCCGACCGTGCGCGTCAAACTCAGCCGCTGAGCAGCGCCGCCGGCGACCGCCCGCAGCCGGACGGGCCAGCGATGCCGCCCGGAGTGGACGCCAAGCAGCTGGCGCCCGAGATCCGGCGCGAACTAAGCACGTTGGACCGGGCCACCGCCGACGCCGTGGCGCGCCACCTGGTTGCCGCCGGCGACCTCATCGACGAGGACCCCGAAGCCGCCCTAAGTCATGCTCGTGCGGCGCGGGCACGGGCCAGCAGGATCGCTGTCGTTCGCGAGGCGGTGGGGATCGCCGCCTACCACTGTGGCGATTGGGCCCAGGCGCTGGCGGAATTACGTGCGGCCCGCAGAATGGGCAGCAAGTCTTCGTTGCTTGCGCTGATTGCCGACTGTGAACGCGGCCTCGGCCGTCCGGAGCGGGCGATCGAACTCGCCCGCGGACCCGAGGCGGCGCAGCTCAGCGGTGACGACGCCGACGAGTTGCGTATCGTCGCCGCCGGGGCGCGGTCGGATCTCGGGCAGCTGGAGCAGGCGTTGACGGTGTTGTCCACCCCACAGTTGGAACCGGGTCGCACCGGGTCGACCGCCGCACGGTTGTACTACGCCTACGCCGACGGGCTGCTGGCGGTGGGCCGTCACGACGACGCGCTGGAATGGTTCCTTCGCTCCGCGGCCGCCGACACCGAAGGCGTCACCGACGCCGAAGACCGAGTAAGCGAACTCGGCTGACGCAACGTAGATGCGGTAAGAGATGAAAACCATTGCGCAGGAATATGATTGCCTGTTGATCGATTTGGACGGGACGGTGTTCCGCGGCCGTCAGCCGACCGATGGTGCGGTCCAGTCGTTGGATCGAGTGGACAGCCGCAAGCTGTACGTCACCAACAACGCATCCCGCAGTGCCGATGAGGTCGCGTTGCACCTGCGCGAACTCGGCTTCACCGCCACCAGTGCGGATGTCGTGACAAGCGCGCAGAGTGCCGCACACCTGCTTGCCGAGCAGCTGCCGTCCGATGCGCGGGTGCTCATCGTCGGCACCGAATCGCTGGCAAACGAGGTCGCCGCGGTCGGGCTGCGTCCGGTGCGGCGATTTGAGGACAAGCCGGCCGCCGTCGTCCAAGGACTTTCGTTGACTGTCGGGTGGCCCGACCTTGCCGAGGCGGCGCTGGCCATCCGGGCTGGTGCCCTGTGGGTGGCGGCCAACGTCGACCCCACCCTGCCCACCGAACGGGGGCTGCTGCCCGGTAATGGATCCTTGGTGGCCGCGCTTCGAACTGCCACGGGGGCGGAGCCCCAAGTGGCGGGTAAGCCCGCGCCGACACTGCTGAATGATGCGGTGTCCCGGGGCGATTTCCGCAAGCCGTTAGTCATCGGCGACCGCTTGGACACCGACATCGAGGGAGCCAACGCCGCCGGGCTGCCCAGCCTGATGGTGCTTACCGGGGTCAGCACGGCGCTCGACGCGGTCTATGCCGAGGCTGCTCAGCGGCCCACCTATATCGCTCGCGACCTGCGTTCGCTGCACTCGGATGCCGATCTGCTCGCGGTGGGCCCGCAGTCGGGCTGGCAGGTCGACATCAGTGCTCAGGCGGTAACGGTCAGCACCAATTTCGACCAAGACGGCGACCAACACGGTGACGAGCTGTCGATCGTGCGCGCCGTCGCCAGCGCGGTGTGGGGCGCCCAGCTGGAACGACGGCAACCCCGCATCGAGGCCGCCGACGATCAGGCCCGTGACGCCCTGCACCGCTGGTCCCTGATGCACGTCGACTAGCGGGTGACTAGCGTAGGAACGCGATGACTATCGATCCTGATCAGATCCGCGCAGAAATCGACGCATTGGTTGCGCAGCTGCCACAGCCTGAGGACCCGCAAACTCCAGGCACCCCAGAGAACGGGCTGTCCCTCGCCGAGCTTGAAGAGATAGCACGCCGACTTTCCGAGGCACATGACGTGCTGTTGCAGGCTCTGGAGTCGGCGGAGAAGGGCTGAGTGCGCGATGGCACGCCGTGCCCGCGTTGACGCCGAACTGGTTCGGCGCGGTCTCGCGCGATCTCGCCAGCAGGCCGCGGAGTTGATCGACGCGGGCAAGGTGCGGATCGACGGCATGCCGGCGGTCAAGCCGGCCACTGCTGTCGCCGTCACCGCGGCGCTGACCGTTGCCGGAGAGGGGGAACGCACCTGGGTGTCGCGCGGCGCGCACAAACTGATCGGCGCACTGGACGCCTTCGGGATTCCGGTGGTAGGCCGACGTTGCCTGGACGCGGGCGCATCGACAGGCGGGTTCACCGAGGTCTTGCTGGATCGCGGGGCGGCCGAGGTGGTTGCCGCGGATGTGGGGTACGGCCAGCTGGCGTGGTCGCTGCGCAGTGATCCACGGGTGATGGCCGTGGAGCGGACCAACGTGCGTGACCTGTCACCGGGGGCGATCGGCGGACGGGTGGACCTGCTCGTGGCGGATCTGTCATTCATCTCGCTGGCCACCGTGTTGCCGGCGCTGGCTGGATGCGCATGGTCGCACGCGGATATCGTTCCCATGGTGAAGCCGCAATTTGAGGTGGGAAGGGGCCAGGTGGGTGCTGGCGGGGTGGTGCGAGACCCCCGCTTGCGTGCCGACTCGGTCCTGGCCGTCGCGCGGCGGGCCGGGGAGTTGGGCTGGCAAACCGTCGATGTCACGGCTAGCCCGCTACCCGGTCCGTCAGGCAATGTCGAATACTTCCTGTGGTTGCGTGCCCAGACCGATCGGGGGCTGTTCGGTGACAGCCTTACGGGCGCGGTACAGCTCGCCGTTCAGGACGGTCCGTCGACGATCCGGGCGGACCAATCGAGACAGGACCAACAGTGACCGCGCGGACGATTCTGTTGGTAGTGCATACCGGGCGGGAAGACGCCGCCGAGACTGCACGGCGCGTACAGAAAGTATTGGGAGATAACGGAATTTCCCTCCGCGTGCTGTCCGCCGAAGCGGTTGACAGGGGATCGCTGCACCTGGCCCCCGACGACATCAGGGCGATGGGCGTCGAGATCGACGTGGTCGATGCCGACCCGCGGGCTGCCGATGGCTGCGAACTCGTGCTGGCCCTCGGCGGCGATGGCACCTTCTTGCGGGCAGCGGAACTGGCGCGAAACGCCAGCATTCCGGTGTTGGGCGTCAACCTGGGCCGGATCGGGTTTTTAGCCGAGGCTGAGGCCGAGGCCATCGACTCAGTCATGGAACATGTTGTCGCGCACGACTATTGGGTGGAAGAACGGCTGACGCTCGATATCGTGGTGCGTGAAGGCGGCCGCATCGTCGATCAGGGTTGGGCGCTCAATGAAGCCAGCCTGGAAAAAGGCCCGCGACTGGGCGTGCTGGGGGTGGTCGTCGAAATCGATGGGCGACCGGTGTCGACGTTCGGCTGCGACGGTGTGTTGGTGTCTACGCCGACCGGATCCACCGCCTATGCGTTCTCGGCGGGCGGTCCGGTGCTGTGGCCAGACCTCGCGGCCATCCTGGTGGTGCCCAACAACGCGCACGCGCTGTTCGGCCGGCCGATGGTCACCAGTCCCGACGCCAAGATCGCGATCGAGATCGAGGCAAGCGGCAACGACGCCCTGGTGTTCTGCGACGGCCGTCGCGAGATGTTGATACCGGCCGGAGGGCGGCTCGAGGTGACCCGCTGCGGCACACCGGTCAAATGGGCGATCCTGGACAGCGCGCCGTTCACTGACCGCCTGGTACGCAAATTCCGGTTGCCGGTCAGCGGTTGGCGCGGAAAGTAACGGCGCCGCGGCGGTGCTGATCGAATGCTGACAGAAATCCGCATCGAGTCGCTCGGTGCTATCAGCGCCGCGGTCGGGGAGTTTGGCCGGGGGCTGACGGTGCTGACCGGCGAGACCGGCACCGGCAAGACCATGGTGGTGACCGGGCTGCACCTGCTCGGAGGTGGACGCGCCGACGCCAGCCGGGTGCGGTCCGGAGCTGAGCGTGCCGTTGTCGAAGGTCGTTTCACGACAACCGATCTAGACGACGCCGTGGCGGCGCAACTAGACGAGATTCTGGATGCGTCCGGTGCCGAACGCGACGAGGATGGCAGCGTGATCGCGCTGCGTTCGGTCAGCCGTGACGGTCCTTCGCGAGCCTATCTCGGCGGCCGCAGCGTGCCCGCCAAGTCGCTAGGCGACTTCACTGCCGAGCTGCTCACGCTGCACGGGCAGAACGACCAGCTGCGATTGATGCAGCCCGGCGAGCAACGCGGCGCGCTGGACCGATTTGCGAAGTCCGGTCCCGCGCTCGAGCGCTATCACAAACTGCGGGACGCCTGGTTGTCGGCGCGCCAGGATCTCTTCGATCGCCGGAACCGGATGCGAGAACTAACCCTCGAGGCCGACCGGCTGAAGTTCGCGCTCAACGAGATCGAGGCCGTGGACCCGCAACCCAATGAGGACGATGCCTTGGTCGCCGACATCGTGCGGCTCTCCGAACTGGACACGTTGCGCGAAGCCGCGGCCGCGGCCCGCGCAACGCTTTCGGGCGAACTTGACGAGGTGTCGGGTGGCAGTGCCACCGACAGCCTGGGGCGGGCAAGGACCACACTGGAATCGACCGATGACGCGAAGCTGCAAGCGTTGGCCGGCCAGATCAGCGACGCGCTGACTGTGGTGATCGACGCGGACCACGAGCTCAGCAACTTCCTGGACGAACTGCCGGTCGATGCAAGTGCGCTGGAGTCCAAGCTGGCCCGGCAGGCCCAGCTGCGGACGCTGACCCGTAAGTACGCCGCGAACATCGACGGGGTGCTGCTGTGGGCGACCGAATCGCGCGACCGACTTGCCCAGCTCGACGTCTCCGAGGAGGGGCTTGCGGCGCTGCAACGACATTCTGACGAGGTTGCGGGTGAATTGGCAATAGCAGCAACGGATCTCAGTACAATCCGAAGCAAGGCGGCCAAGCGGCTGGCTAAGGATGTCACCGCCGAACTGTCCGGGCTCGCGATGGCGGACGCTCAATTCATCATCGACGTGACTTTGGATACGGTGGCAGATATCGCGTCGGCTCCCGATGACGCAGCCGCGCTCACGTTGCCCTCGGGCAAACTCGTCCGAGTCGGCTCCGACGGCGTCGATCAGGTCGAGTTCGGTTTCGCGGCGCACCGCGGGATGGCGGAACTGCCGCTGGCCAAGAGTGCGTCCGGAGGCGAGCTGTCCCGGGTGATGCTGGCGCTAGAAGTTGTGCTGGCCGGATCGGCGGCGGGCACGACCATGGTGTTCGACGAGGTCGACGCCGGCGTCGGCGGCCGGGCGGCCGTGCAGATCGGGCGGCGGTTGGCGCGGTTGGCGCGCACGCACCAGGTCATTGTTGTCACGCACCTACCGCAGGTCGCGGCATACGCCGACGTGCACCTCGCGGTGCATGGTGCCGGACCAAAAGGGACCAGCGTGGTGCGGCGGGTGGCCGACGCCGAGCGGGTCGCCGAGCTGGCCAGGATGCTGGCGGGTCTTGGTGAGTCCGATAGCGGTCGCGCGCACGCGCGCGAACTGCTGGACGCCGCGCAGACCGACACAATCTGATCCGATCCGCCCCACGGCGTCGTCTTGTCGTCGCCGTCGCAGGCATTGCGCCCAACGAGTCGGCGTCCGAGACCGGACAGATATCCACCTGTGACGGAAGTGACGCTAGATAACTTCTGGGGCAGATGTTACGGCGCGCCTCCACGTTCGCGCCCCCCTTCACCGACAGAATCCCCCCATGAAGATGTCAGCCCTTCTAACCCGCAATGCGTCCCGGCCGGGCCTCACCGGCACCGCCCGGGTCGACCGGAACATCGACCGATTGCTGCGTAGGGTCTGTCCTGGCGACATCGTGGTGCTCGACGTCCTGGATCTCGACCGCATCACCGCCGACGCGCTGGTGGAGGCCGATATCGCCGCCGTCGTCAACGCGTCGCCGTCGGTGTCGGGCCGCTACCCCAATCTCGGTCCGGAGGTGCTGGTCAACAACGGAGTCACCCTTATCGACGAGACCGGGCCCGACATCTTCAAGAAGATCAAGGACGGCTCGAAGATTCGCCTGCATGAAGGCGGGGTGTATGCGGGCGACCGCCGACTGGTCCGCGGTACCGAGCGCACCGACCACGACATCGCCGATCTGATGCGGGAGGCCAAGAGTGGACTGGCCGCTCATCTAGAGGCATTCGCCGGCAACACAATCGAGTTCATCAAAAGCGAGAGCCCGCTTTTGATCGACGGTATCGGCATCCCCGATATCGACATCGACCTGCGCCGACGACATGTGGTGATCGTCGCCGACGAGCCCAGCGCCGCCGACGATCTGCGATGCCTCAAGCCGTTCATCAAGGAATACCAGCCGGTGCTCATCGGTGTCGGCAGCGGCGCGGATGTGCTGCGCAAGGCCGGGTATCGCCCGCAGCTCATAGTCGGTGACCCGGAGCAGATCAGCACCGAAGCCCTCAAATGCGGCGCCCACGTGGTGTTGCCGGCCGACGCCGACGGCCACGCGCCCGGCTTGGAACGAATTCAGGATCTCGGCGTCGGCGCGATGACGTTTCCGGCTGCCGGCTCGGCGACCGATCTAGCCCTGCTACTGGCCGATCACCACGGTGCCGCGCTGCTTGTAACGGCCGGCCACACCGCCAACATCGAGACGTTCTTTGACCGCACGCGTACCCAAAGCAACCCGTCGACCTTCCTCACCAGGCTGCGGGTCGGGGAGAAGGTGGTGGACGCCAAAGCGGTTGCCACCCTGTATCGCAACCACATCTCGGCGGGCGCTATTGCCCTCTTGGCGCTGACGATGCTGATCGCCATCATCGTCGCGCTGTGGGTGTCGCGCACCGACGCCGTGGTCCTGCACTGGATCGTCGAGTACTGGAACCGATTCGCCCTTTGGATTCAGCACTTGGTCTCTTAATTCAAGGACGGTGCGCTCATGATCTCGTTACGTCAACATGCGTTCTCACTGGCCGCCGTTTTCGTGGCGTTGGCCATGGGGGTCGTGCTGGGTTCCGGCTTTCTGTCGGACACCCTGCTGTCCAGCCTGCGTGACGAGAAGCGCGACCTGTACACACAGATCAGTGGGCTCAACGACCAGAAGAACGTGCTAAACGAAAAGTTGAGTGCGGCAAATAATTTCGATACCCAATTGGTTGGCCGGATAGTGCACGAAGCGCTGGGCGGCAAGTCGGTGGTGGTCTTCCGCACCCCAGATGCCAAAGACGACGATGTCGCGGCGGTGTCGAAAATCATCGGCCAGGCCGGCGGCTCGGTCACCGGAACGGTGTCTTTGACGCAGGAGTTCGTCGACGCCAACTCCGGGGAGAAATTGCGGACCGTGGTGAACTCGTCCATCCTGCCCGCCGGCCAGCAGTTGAGCACCAAACTCGTCGACCAGGGTTCAGAAGCCGGCGACCTACTGGGCATCGTGATGCTGATCAATTCCAACCCCGCGACGGCGGGCGTCCCAGAGATTCAGGACATCCAACGGGACACCGCGCTGGCCGCGTTGCGCGACACCGGTTTCATCACCTACCAGCCCGCCAATCACGTCGGGGCGGCGAACGCCGCCGTGGTCATCACCGGCGGTCCGCTACCCCAAGACGCCGGTAACCAAGGCGTCAGCGTGGCCCGGTTCTCCGCCGCACTGGGGCCGCACGGCGCCGGCGCCCTGCTCGCCGGCCGGGACGGGTCGGCGACGGGCGGCGCCGCGGTCGCCGTGACCCGGGCCGATGCCGGCATGGCCTCGGCGATCAGCACCGTTGACGACGTCGACACCGCGCCAGGACGGATCACCGCGATCCTGGGTCTGCATGATCTGATCAACGGCGGTCACATCGGGCAGTACGGCACGGGCCACGGCGCGACATCGATCACAGTCCCTCAATAGGGCGTGTTCTCGGCACCACAGCGTGTCTGGTGTTAGGGTGGGTTTCCGTGGGTCGGCAGGCCCAGTTAGTTAAGACTAGAAACGTCAAACGCCCTGCCCGTCTTCACGGAGGTCGCTCAGTGCGTAAGCACACGCAAACAGTCACCAAGCACCTCTTCGTCAGCGGCGGCGTCGCTTCCTCACTCGGTAAGGGGCTGACCGCCAGCAGCCTCGGACAGCTACTGACTGCCCGCGGGTTGCACGTGACGATGCAGAAGCTTGACCCTTACCTCAACGTCGACCCCGGCACCATGAACCCGTTCCAGCACGGCGAGGTCTTCGTCACCGACGACGGCGCCGAGACCGACCTCGACGTCGGCCACTACGAGCGATTCCTCGATCGCGATCTGTCCGGTTCGGCGAATGTCACTACTGGGCAAGTGTATTCGACGGTGATCGCCAAGGAGCGACGTGGCGAATACCTCGGCGACACCGTCCAGGTGATCCCGCACATCACGGACGAGATTAAACGGCGCATCCGGTCGATGGCCGAACCGGACGCCGACGGAAACCGCCCTGACGTCGTCATCACCGAAATCGGCGGCACTGTGGGCGACATCGAATCACAGCCTTTCCTGGAGGCGGCGCGGCAGGTCCGCCACGACCTCGGCCGGGAGAACGTTTTCTTCCTGCACGTGTCGCTGGTGCCTTACCTAGCCCCGTCGGGTGAACTCAAAACCAAACCGACCCAGCACTCGGTGGCTGCGCTGCGCAGCATCGGTATCACACCGGACGCGCTGATCCTGCGCAGCGACCGGGAAGTTCCGGAAGCGCTCAAGGACAAGATCGCGTTGATGTGCGACGTCGATATCGACGGCATCATCTCCACCCCGGACGCGCCGTCGATCTATGACATCCCCAAAGTTCTGCATCGCGAGGAACTCGACGCGTACGTCGTGCGGCGACTCAACCTGCCGTTCCGCGACGTTGACTGGACTGAATGGGACGACCTGTTGCGCCGGGTGCACGAGCCGCACGACACAGTGCGAATAGCTTTGGTAGGCAAATATGTTGAGCTTTCGGATGCTTACCTGTCGGTCGCCGAGGCGCTGCGCGCGGGCGGGTTCAAGCACCATGCCAAGGTCGAGATCCACTGGGTCGCGTCCGACGATTGCGAAACGCCCAGCGGTGCCGTGGCGGCTTTGGGCGACGTGCATGGCGTGCTGATCCCCGGCGGATTCGGTATCCGCGGAATCGAGGGCAAGATCGGTGCTATCCGACATGCGCGGGCGCGCGGATTGCCGGTGCTGGGGTTGTGCCTCGGCCTGCAGTGCATCGTGATCGAGGCCGCCCGTTCGGTGGGTCTCGCCGAGGCCAACTCGGCCGAATTCGATGCGGCCACACCAGATCCGGTCATCTCCACGATGGCCGATCAACAAGACATCGTGGCCGGCCAGGCCGATCTCGGCGGGACCATGCGGCTGGGGGCCTATCCCGCAGTCCTGGAGCCGGGTTCGATTGTGGCGGAAGCCTACGGGACGGCGCTGGTGTCCGAGAGACACCGGCACCGCTACGAGGTCAACAACGCCTACCGCGACCGGATCGCCGAAAGTGGCCTGCGAATTTCGGGAACCTCGCCCGACGGCCATCTGGTGGAGTTCGTCGAATACCCACCGGACGTACACCCGTTCATCGTCGGTACCCAGGCGCACCCTGAACTGAAAAGCAGGCCCACCCGGCCGCACCCGCTGTTCGTCAGCTTCGTCGGAGCGGCCATCGACTACAAGGGGGGCGAGCTGTTGCCGGTTGAGATGCCCGAACACTCGTCCAACGGCAACCAGCATCGGGAGAGCGCACAGCGGCCGCTACCTGAGCCCGCGACCCGTGGCTGAACACGTTTTTGAAACGGCGTCATCCGAAACGCTGTACACCGGAAAGATTTTCGCGCTGCGTCGAGACCAGGTCCGAATGCCCGGCGGCAAAGTCGCAATCAGGGAGGTAGTTGAGCATTTCGGCGCGGTCGCCATTGTGGCAATGGATGACGACAACAACATCCTGATGGTTTATCAGTACCGCCACCCGCTCGGTCGACGGCTGTGGGAGCTGCCGGCAGGGCTCCTCGACATCGACGGCGAAGCCGCACATCTCACCGCCGCCAGGGAACTCAAAGAGGAGGCCGGCCTACAGGCCCGCAACTGGCAGGTACTGGTCGATCTCGATTCCGCGCCGGGCTTCAGCGACGAATCGGTGCGCGTCTATCTGGCGACCGGGCTGACTGAGGTAGACCGGCCGGAGGCGCATGACGAAGAAGCCGACATGAAGTTGCAGTGGTATCCGCTCGCGGAAGCGGCCCGCAAGGCGTTCAGCGGCGAAATTGTTAATGCTCTTGCCGTTGCCGGGATTTTGGCAGCTCACGCCGTGACCACCGGGTTGGCGCAACCACGCCCGCTGGAGAGCAGGTGGATCGATAAGCCGACGTCGTTTGCGGCGCGAAAGGCCGCGCGATGACGGCTGCCCTGGAGACACAACTGCAGGGCTACCTGGATCATCTGACCATCGAGCGGGGGGTGGCGGCCAATACCTTGAGCTCCTATCGCCGGGACTTGCGCCGTTACTCCAAGCATTTGTCGGATCGCGGGATTGACGATCTGGCCGAGGTCGGCGAGGACGATGTCAGCGACTTCCTGGTGGCGTTGCGGCGGGGGGATCCCGATACGGGGGCTACGGCTTTGTCGGCAGTGTCGGCGGCGCGGGCGCTGATCGCGGTGCGCGGCTTGCATCGGTTTGCCGCCGCCGAAGGACTGGCCGCGCTGGATGTGGCGCGAGCCGTCCGACCGCCCACTCCGGGCCGTCGGCTGCCCAAGAGCCTGACGATCGACGACGTATTGGCCCTCCTGGAAGGCGCGGGTGGCGACAGCCCGGCCGACGGTCCACTGACGCTGCGCAACCGGGCGCTGCTGGAGCTGCTGTACTCCACCGGATCGCGGATTTCGGAAGCCGTGGGCCTCGACGTCGACGACATTGACACCCAGGCAAGGTCGGTGCTGTTGCGCGGCAAGGGCGGTAAGCAACGGCTGGTGCCGGTAGGACGCCCTGCCGTCCAGGCGCTGGATGCCTACTTGGTGCGCGGGCGTCCGGAGCTGGCTCGTCGAGGCCGCGGGACGCCGGCCATCTTTCTCAATGTGCGCGGCGGCCGGTTGTCGCGGCAAAGCGCGTGGCAAGTGCTGCAGGACGCTGCCGAGCGAGCCGGTATCAAATCTGGCGTGTCGCCGCACATGATGCGGCATTCTTTTGCCACGCACCTGCTGGAGGGCGGCGCCGATGTGCGGGTCGTGCAGGAGTTGCTGGGTCATGCCTCGGTGACGACGACACAGATCTACACGCTGGTCACCGTGCATGCACTGCGCGAAGTGTGGGCTGGAGCCCATCCCCGGGCGCGGTAACTACCGCGAAACGGCAACTACCGACGGCGCCACTCGGCAATTGCGTAGGCAGTTGCCGTCTCGCGGCGCTAAAGGTAGCTGGATTCCAGCACCAGGTCGGGCACCAGTGACTGGTACTCAAGGTGTGCCTTGTGCTCGACAGTGTTCCAGAGCTTGCCCTGTTGCAGGCGCATGTACTCGCGGTACTTCGGTGCGCCGGGCACACGGACGTTGTCGGCGACCGCGATCGAACCCGGGTGCAGCCAGCCCCGGTCGAGGATGCTCCGCAGGTCGTCCAGATAAGCGTCCTTGTCGTGATCGAGGAATACGAAATCAAGTGCGCCAGCA
Organism: uncultured Actinomycetota bacterium; assembly: GCA_963762625.1. GTDB lineage: Bacteria > Actinomycetota > Actinomycetes > Mycobacteriales > Mycobacteriaceae > Mycobacterium. Next base: position 3,344,413 of record CAVXLB010000001.1, on the reverse strand, counting down.
GTGAATCCGTGCTGTTCGGCCAGCACGTCCAGCGTGTGCCCGCCATCGCCGATAGTGCCGACGACACACGTCACGCGGTCGGCGACCCCGGCATGCGCCCAGATCTGGCGTGCGTTGGCGGCGTTGGCTTCGGCGAGTTCGACGGAATACACCTTGGCGTTCGGAGCGGCCCGCGCTATCCGCAATGCGCCGTAGCCGCAATAGGTGCCCAGTTCGAGGACCAGGGCGGGATCGGCACGCCGCACCGCGGCATCGAGGAGTTGTCCCTTTTCGTCGCCGACGTTGATCAGGATCGACTTTTCGTAGGCGAACTTGTCGATGGTGGCCAACACGTCGTCGATGTCGCCAGCCCGGGCGGTCTGCAGGACGTATTTGACCGCGGCTGCCTCGCGGCCGTCACCGACCTGGCCGGTCGTGGTGAAGTTGCGATTACCGGTGACCAGCCGCCAGACCGACCACCGCAGCAGTGGGATGCGTCGCTTGAGATCCATAGAGACCACGGTAGTGCCGCCACTCAACCCGATATCGGCTGCGATATTCACCCCGTTGGCCGATCAATGATGCTGGTGAGGCAGGTGTGACTCGCTGCGGGATTATCCCTGCCCAGTAACCCGTATTGGCTGGTTATCTCGCCTGCGGGTCGGCCGGATCAGGCGCGCGAACCCGTTAGACTTTCCACCGATGTTCACCTCGCGAACACCCCGGGCATGACCGAGCACGACGGCGTCGAACTCGGCCTCACTGGGCGCCCGCCGCGGGCGATCCCCGAGCCAAAGCCGCGTAGTTCACATGGCCCGGCCAAGGTCATCGCGATGTGTAACCAGAAGGGCGGCGTCGGGAAAACCACGTCGACGATCAACCTGGGCGCCGCACTCGCCGAGTACGGCAGGCGGGTGCTGCTGGTGGACATGGACCCACAGGGTGCACTATCCGCGGGGCTCGGCGTACCGCATTACGAGCTGGACAGAACAGTTCACAACCTGCTCGTGGAGCCGCGAGCGTCCATTGACGACGTGCTCATGCCCACCAGGGTCAAGTACCTCGACCTGGTGCCCAGCAATATCGACCTGTCGGCCGCCGAGATTCAGTTGGTCAATGAGGTGGGCCGGGAGCAGACCCTGGCCCGCGCGCTGCACCCGGTGCTGGATCGCTACGACTATGTGCTGATCGATTGCCAGCCGTCACTGGGCCTGCTTACCGTCAACGGGCTGGCCTGCTCGGACGGCGTGGTGATCCCAACCGAATGCGAGTTCTTCTCGTTGCGCGGCTTGGCGCTGCTCACTGACACCGTCGACAAGGTGCGCGACCGGCTCAACCCGAAGCTGGAAATCAGCGGGATCCTGCTCACCCGCTACGACCCGCGCACCGTCAACGCGCGTGAGGTCATGGCCCGCGTTGTGGAGCGGTTCGGCGATCTGGTGTTCGACACCGTGATCACCCGAACAGTCCGGTTCCCGGAGACCAGCGTCGCGGGCGAGCCCATCACCACCTGGGCGCCCAAATCGGGAGGCGCTATGGCCTACCGCGCGCTGGCCCGCGAGTTCATCGACCGAATCGGCGCGTGAACCCCCAGCGTGACGGCGAGGCGGCACAGCAGAACGGCTTCTCGGGTGGTTTTCAAGTCCGGCTGACCAACTTCGAGGGGCCGTTCGATCTGCTGCTGCAGCTGATCTTCGCCCACCGGCTCGACGTCACCGAGGTGGCTCTACACCAAGTCACCGACGACTTCATCGCCTATACCCGCGAGATCGGCTCGAACCTGGAGCTTGAGGAAACCACGGCGTTCCTGGTGATCGCTGCGACCCTGCTCGATCTCAAGGCTGCTCGTCTGCTACCTGCCGGGCAGGTCGATGACGAAGAGGATCTGGCGCTGCTGGAGGTCCGAGATCTGCTGTTCGCCCGGCTGCTGCAATACCGCGCATTCAAGCATGTCGCGGAGATGTTCGCCGAGCTGGAGGCCACCGCGCTGCGCAGCTACCCACGTGCGGTGTCGCTGGAGGATCGGTTCAGCGAACTGCTGCCCGAGGTGATGCTGGGCGTCGACGCCGAACGGTTCGCCCAAATCGCCGCGATCGCATTCAGCCCCCGGCCGGTGCCGACGGTGGCGCTCGGGCATCTGCATGACCTGAAGGTCTCGGTTCCTGAGCAGGCCAAAAAATTGCTGGCGATCCTGGAAGCGCGGGGCAGCGGCCAATGGACCTCATTTTCTGAGCTGGTCGCCGACTGCGGGGCGACGATCGAGGTCGTCGGGCGCTTCCTGGCGCTGCTCGAACTCTATCGAATGCGGACGGTAGCATTCGACCAGTCAGAGCCGCTTGGCGTACTCCAGATTTCATGGACCGGGGAACGTCCGATCAGCGAAGCTTTGGTAGAGGTGCGGGACCAATGACCGAACAATTGCCCGACGTTGACTTGGACTCCGGGATCCCGGACATCGCCGAGGTGGCGCCCCTAGATCCCGAGGAATTGGGTTCTGTGCTGGAGGCGCTGCTGCTGGTGGTGGACACCCCGGTGACAGTCGATGCGCTGGCCGCGGCCACTGAGCAACCTGTGTACCGGGTGGCCGCGAAACTGCAGCTGATGGCCGACGAACTCCGCGAACGCGACAGCGGCATCGACTTGCGGGAAACCGGCGAGGGCTGGCGGATGTACACGCGCGCCCGGTTCGCGCCCTATGTGGAGAAGCTGTTGCTGGACGGCGCGCGATCGAAGCTCACCCGGGCCGCGCTGGAGACGTTGGCCGTGGTGGCCTACCGCCAGCCCGTGACACGGGCGCGGGTGAGCGCGGTGCGCGGCGTCAATGTCGATGCCGTCATGCGCACCCTGCTGGCACGCGGTTTGATCACCGAGGTTGGTGCCGATGCCGACACCGGCGCGGTGACGTTTGCCACCACGGAGCTGTTCCTGGAGCGCCTGGGTTTGACATCGCTGGTTGATCTTCCTGATATCGCGCCGCTTCTTCCTGACGTCGACACAATCGACGAATTGACCGAATCTTTGGACAGTGAGCCACGGTTCATCAAACTCGGGGGTGCCGCGGCGACCGAGCAGGCACTGTCGTTCGACGTGGATCGCGATTGATGACCGAAACCCAAGATTCTGGCGCCCCCGAGGGAGTCCGTCTACAAAAAGTGTTGTCCCAGGCCGGGGTTGCGTCTCGGCGGGCCGCTGAGAAGTTGATCATCCAAGGCCGTGTCGAGGTGAACGGGCAGCTGGTGACCGAGTTGGGTACCAGGGTCGACCCGGAGGCTTCGATAATCCGGGTGGACGGGGCCCGCATCGTCCTCGACGATTCGCTGGTGTACCTCGCGCTGAACAAGCCGCGCGGTATGCACTCGACCATGTCCGACGAGCACGGCCGGCCCTGTATCGGGGACCTGATCGAGCGCCGGGTTCGGGGCAACAAGAACCTATTTCACGTCGGGCGGCTCGATGCCGACACCGAGGGGCTGATCTTGCTGACCAACGATGGCGAGCTCGCACACCGGCTGATGCATCCATCCCACGAGGTGCCGAAGACCTATCTGGCGACGGTGACGGGCAAGGTTCCACACGGTGTGGGCAAACAGCTGAAGGCGGGGGTCGAGCTGGAGGACGGTATCGCGCGCGTCGACGAATTCGCTCTCGTGGACGCCATTCCGGGTAAAACGTTGGTGCGGCTCACGTTGCACGAAGGACGCAACCGCATTGTGCGCCGGATGCTGGCGGCGATCGGCTTCCCGGTGGAGGCTTTGGTGCGCACTGAGATCGGCTCGGTGTCGCTGGGGGAGCAACGGCCGGGCAGCGTCCGGGCGTTGAGCCGCGGCGAGATCGGGCAACTGTACAAAGCGGTGGGACTGTGAATGACATAGTGGTCGCGATTGATGGCCCTGCTGGAACCGGAAAGTCTTCGGTAGCAAAGGGGTTAGCTCAAGGATTAATGGCGCGCTACCTGGATACCGGGGCCATGTACCGGATCGTGACGCTGGCGGTGCTGCGCGCCGGCGTCGATCTGACAGATGCCGATGCCGTCGAGTCGATCGCGTCGGGGGTTCAGTTGTCGGTGAGTTACGACCCCGATGGGGTCTGCTGTTACCTTGGTGGAGAGGATGTTTCGGCTGAGATCCGTGGCGACGAGGTCACCCGGGCCGTGTCGGCGGTGTCATCGGTTCCTGCCGTGCGAACGCGGCTTGTCGGTCTGCAGCGGCAGCTGGCCGAAGGGCCGGGGAATGTCGTCGTCGAAGGCCGCGACATCGGGACGGTGGTACTGCCCGATGCGCCGGTGAAGATCTTCTTGACCGCGTCGGCCGAAACCCGCGCCCACCGTCGCAACGACCAGAACGTCGCGTCGGGTGTGGCCGACAATTATGACGGCGTATTGGCCGACGTGCGCCGCCGCGACCATCTGGACTCCACGCGGGCGGTGTCGCCGCTGCGGGCCGCTTCAGACGCGGTGGTCGTCGACACCAGCGACATGACCGAAGCGGAAGTGATCGCCCACCTGATGGAGTTGGTCAAGCAGCGAAGCGGGGCAGTGCGGTGACTGAGGACGGCATCTGGACCGACGAAAGCGACTGGGAGTTCGTCGATTCCGAACTTACGGACCCAGACGAGCCCGGCCCCGCGCCGGTGGTGGCGATAGTGGGCCGGCCTAATGTCGGCAAGTCGACACTGGTCAACCGGATCCTCGGTCGGCGCGAAGCGGTGGTTCAGGATATTCCCGGCGTGACGCGGGACCGGATCTTCTACGACGCACTATGGACCGGACGCCGGTTCGTTGTGCAGGACACCGGGGGATGGGAGCCCGACGCGAAGGGCCTGCAACAACTGGTGGCCGAACAGGCGTCGGTGGCCATGCGTACCGCCGACGCGGTGATCCTGGTGGTCGATGCCACTGTCGGTGCCACCGCCACAGACGAGGCCGCCGCGCGGATTCTGTTGCGCTCGGGTAAACCAGTCTTCCTGGCCGCCAACAAGGTTGACAGCGATAAGGTCGAAGCGGATGCGGCGGCACTATGGTCACTGGGACTCGGTGAGCCGCACGGGATCAGCGCGATGCACGGTCGCGGCGTAGCCGACTTGCTCGATGAAGTGCTGGCCGCGTTGCCCGAGGTGTCTGAAGCGGCACCGGTAGCCGGCGGTCCCCGGCGGGTGGCGCTGGTCGGCAAGCCCAATGTCGGGAAGAGCTCATTGCTCAACAGGCTGGCGGGCGATCAACGTTCCGTTGTCCATGAGGTCGCAGGGACCACGGTGGACCCGGTGGACTCGCTCATCGACCTGGGCGGCAAGGTGTGGCGGTTCGTCGACACGGCAGGATTGCGCCGCAAGGTCGGCCAGGCCAGCGGTCACGAGTTCTACGCTTCCGTGCGAACCCGCTCGGCCATCGATTCCGCCGAGGTGGTGGTCGTGCTGATCGACGCGTCGCAACCGCTGACCGAACAGGATCGGCGGGTGCTGACTATGGTCATCGAGGCCGGACGGGCGCTGGTGCTGGCATTCAACAAGTGGGATCTGGTCGACGAGGACCGGCGCGAGCTGCTGGAACGTGAGATCGATCGTGAACTTGTGCAGCTGCAGTGGGCGCAGCGGGTCAACATCTCCGCCAAGACGGGCCGGGCGGTGCAGAAGTTGGTGCCGGTGATGGAGGGTGCGCTGGCGTCGTGGGACGCGAGGATTGCGACTGGCCCGCTGAACACCTGGGTCAAGGAAGTGGTGGCGGCCACGCCGCCACCGGTGCGTGGTGGCAAGCAGCCGCGCATCCTGTTCGCCACCCAGGCCACCGCGCGGCCGCCGACATTCGTGCTTTTCACCACCGGTTTTCTGGAGGCCGGCTACCGACGTTTCCTGGAACGGCGGCTGCGCGAGACGTTCGGGTTCGAGGGCAGTCCGATCCGGATCAACGTGCGCGAACGGGAGAAGCGCGGGCCCAAGCGTCGCTGAGAGCGTGCGGTGCCGTGACGCTTCGAGTGATGCACGCAGGGTTTCACAGTCCGGTCACGGCGGGGACCCGCTCCGCACTCAGCGCGGACCAACGGAAATGTCGGACATGTTGCTGAGATCGCTCTAGGCTCGGTGGATGGCTTACCTGACCGTCCAGCCGCACACGTTGGTTTCTGTTGCCGCGGATGTCGCGGGGATCGGTTCGGCCATCAACGCGACCAATGCCGCTGTGGCGCGTAGGACCACCAATGTTGCCGCGGCGGCAGTCGACGAGGTGTCCACGGCTACCGCGACGCTGTTCAACACGTATGCGCAGGATTTTCAGGCGATGCTCAAGCAGGGGGCCGCGTTTCACGATGGGTTCGCTGAGGCGTTGACGGCCGCGTCGGGCGCCTATGTCGACGCCGAGGCCGTGAGCGCCTCAGCACTGGCCGCACCAAACACCGCGGCGAATGTGACTCTGGCCATGGGCGGCAGCGGCAACCCGATCCCGCCTCTGAGCTATGTGAATGCCGTTGTCTCAAAATACATCACGCCCAACTTTCCGGCTTTCACGGTGGCCAATGCGCAAGCTCTGTTCACGCCCGAGGCGTTCTATCCGCTTACCGGCATCAAAGACCTGATCCCGAACGTCTCGGTGGCCCAGGGACTTACGATTCTGGACAACGCAATCCACCAGCAACTCAACGCTGGAAACAACATTGCCGTTTCGGGCTTCTCGCAGAGCTCCATCATCGCCTCGCTCGAAATGAAGCAGCTTGACCCCGTCGGCACGCCCAGTGGACTCCCAGTCGTCTTCAACCTGCTCGGTGATCCCATGAATCCCAACGGCGGTCTCCTCGCGCGATTCCCCGGCCTGTCAATGCCGAGTCTGGGTTTCACGTTCTACGGCGCGACCCCGGGTAATGACTTCACGACGAACATCTACACGATCGAATACGACGGGTTCGCCGACTTCCCGCAATACCCCATCAATTTTCTGGCCGACGTCAACGCCATCGCGGGCATCTATTACGTGCACGGCACGTACGCGGACCTCACGCCCACGCAGATTGGATCGGCCATTCCCCTGACGAACACGGTGGGCCCCACGTTGACCAGCTACCACATGATTCCCAACCCGCATCTGCCGCTACTCGAGCCGCTACGCGCAATCCCGGTCGTGGGGAATCCCGTGGCAGACCTGCTCGAGCCGGACACGAGGGTGCTCGTCAATTTGGGTTACGGCAGCCCCGACCAGGGCTGGTCCACCGGGCCGCCGAATGTGGCGACTTCTTTCGGTCTGTTGCCGTCCGTCAATCCGGGCACCGTCCTTGCCGATCTGGCGACCGGCGCCCACCAGGGGATCGGCGCCTTCGTGGGCGACCTCGGCGCAGAAGGTTCAGGCTTGTCGCCGTCCAGCCTGACGCACGCGCTGTTGTCGACGCCTCCGCCGCCGCTCAGTGCGCCGTCCCCGCCGTCGTTCGGTGGCTTCATCGAGGCCTTGAAGGTCGCGAACACCAATGCCGCCGGTGCCTTCTCGAGTGCGCTCGCAACTTCTTACTCGGTGCTGCTGCCGACGGCCGACTTCGCGAATGCCGCCTTAATCTCCGTCCCGTCGTACGACCTCAACCTCTTCTTGGGCGGAATCTCGCAAGCGGTCAGCGGTGATCCGTTGGGCCTCATCAACGCAGTTGGGGATCCGATCGCTGCAGACGTCGCGCTGTTCACGATCGCAGGTGGGTTCGAAGCCATAGTGCTGGCGTCTGCGGCGCAATCGATCATCGGCGATTTCGCCAGTCTCTAGGGGTTCAGATAGGACAAGCCGAATCGCACGTCGCGTGGGCCTCGACAGGGTGTCGGCTCGTTTACGGTAGGCTTTCGACCGCCGCCGGTGGACCTACCGGCGAGCGGGCTGTGGCGCAGTTTGGTAGCGCACTTGACTGGGGGTCAAGTGGTCGCAGGTTCAAATCCTGTCAGCCCGACTGAGGAATATAGGCTCTGAGCTGGGGTGATGGCGTGCTGCGGCCCGTATTGTTTGTTGCCTATGGTGTTTGTCTTGGGACCGGGCCGGTCCCATCACGGTGCCGGAGCGCACTTGCCCGTCCGACGGCGTAGCGTTGCGGCGCACGATATGCGCGCTGGTGCACGTTAGCGCCTGTCATGCACTGCGAATCGGAGACCGTTTTCCCTGGCGTCTTTGTCCGATGGTCAAGTGCTCCAGGTTCAAAACCCAGCCGTAGCTGTCTGTCCGCGCTGATTACGAGGTGCCAGATGTCTTCTGCGCTGTTCGGGGATCAGGGAAGCCGAGCTTGGTGTATCCGGGGGCGCGTTTGCGCAGCGACGACGCGAGGACGGGGGTGAGTTCATCGTGGTAGTCATCGACAGTGGCGTCGGTCTTGCCTGGGTGTGGCCGCGTGATGCGTCCGACGTACTGAACGAGGCGATTCTTGAAAGTGATGGGGGAGGCCAGGAACAGGGTGTCCAACGCGGGACAATCAAAACCCTCGCCGATGAATGAGCCGGTCCCAACGATCAGCAGTGGTGGTTGTTCTGGCTGGTGAGCTGAGAGTTGCTGGGTGATTTTCAATCGCTCGCGCGCTTTCATCCCGCCGCGCAGCACGGTTGTTTCGCATCCGGCATCGCAGAGCCGGCGGGTGATCGCATCCAAGTGGTTTACCCAGGTGGTAAGGACGAGGATGTTGGCGCCTTGGCGGTGTGCCGTCAGCACGTCGGTGACGATCTGGTCTAGACGATCCTGGTCAGCGACGAGCGCGCGGTAGATTTCTGCCATCCCGCCCGGCGCGGAGGGATCGGCGTCGCCCGTGTAGTGGAACTGGGTTGGGTGGATATGCAGGACCGGGTGCGGTGCGGGCGAATCCGTTGCAGCGGAGGGGAGTTCACCGGCAACCGGAGGTTCCAGGGTGTGACTGTGAGATCCGAGCTGATGGTAGATCAGGTCCTCGAGCCCGTCTCGCCGCTCCGGCGTCGCGGTCAAGCCGAGCCAATACTTCGCTGGTATCCGGTCCAGGACGGCGGAGAACGCGGCGGCGGCGATATGGTGGCACTCGTCGACGATGACGAACCCGTACCCGGCGGTGATTTCTTCGACATTTTTGCGTCGGGCGAGTGTAGGTAGCAGTGCGACATCGATGATGCCGGTGGTCTTCGACCGCCCGCCACCGATCTGCCCGCACTTGACGCCGAGATGTTTGTGCAGCCGGTCGCGCCACTGATCCGCGAGTGCTTTGCGGTCCACGAGGATCAGGGCGGACGTGCGACGTGAAGCGATTGCGGCGCAGGCGATCACAGTCTTGCCTGATCCAGGCGGGGCAATCAGGACTCCGGTGTCCTGGGTGACGAGGTGTCGCACGGCCATCGCTTGTTCGGGCCGGAGCTCCGTTGCACAAATGAATTCATGGTCAGTCCCGGCGACGCGGGAGTCGTCGATGCGCATCGTGCTCCCGGCGGATTCGACGAGGGTTGTCAACAGCGACAGCAACCAGCGCGGCAAAATGAGGTTTTCCTCGACCGTTTCGTCGTAACTGCGCAGAAATCGCGGCGTGTCCCAAGTGCTTCGGCGGGCCCGTTGCCGGGCGTGGAACTCCGGGTTCGGGATCGATGCCGCGTGCTTGACTGCCGAGATCATTGCTGGGCCCAGATCTGCTGCGGTCAGTTTCAGTCGGGCTCCGAACGACGCCCGGATGATCACTGCGGGACGGGGCACGATCTTCGACGACGTGGGCAGCTGCAACCGGCGGACGTCGTGGCCGATCTTAGGATCGGGCAGCTTCCGGGCCAGGGCGGCGACTTCGTTCACCGACAGCCTGGCGATGCTGGACAGGTAGGCCCACTGATCGTCGAACGGTTCGAGCGTGGCGGGGTCGAGAAACAATGTGGTGCCGTGTTGGCGGCGAGTGCCGTTCAACGGTGCGGCGATGAGGTTGCCCATGCCGCGTCCGGTGTGCACGTCTTGAGAAGGAAACAGTCGGTCATAGCTGGTCAGGCTCATACTGCCGCGCAACTGAATCGCCTCACCCAGCAGGCTGGTCGCGATCCGGCGTGCCGCCGACGCGGGCGTGGATTGGGCGAAGAAGATCCATACATGTGCGCCGCGACCGGACTGCGACACCTCCAGCGCGGCGGGAATCCCATAGGCGCGTGCGGCTTTCAGGTAAGCGAGGGCGTCCAGCATCGCAGAGTTTTTGTCGAAATCCGCGGCCACCCACCAGCACGTGTCGTCATCGCCGAGCGGGTAGAGCCCCATGTGGAGATCGCCGCGTAGGTGTTTAGCGATCACCTCCGCGGTAAGTGTCAGATAGGGTGCGTCGGCTCGGCTCATTGCCTTGCGCCAATAGCCGTTGATGGCAGGCATCCAACCCGATCGCCCGTCACGTCTGTTCTCCCAGCGGAGCGCGTATACATCTGTGCGGCAACGAAACAGGCTCGCGTAGAACCGGAGTTTCGCCTCCGGGGCCGACCGCATATCCACTGGCGCGGTCGGCGCACCTGTGAGGGCCGGCTGATCTGGATCCGCGGCGCGAGCCTGCTCTTTACTGAGCTCAAGCAGCCGACGCAGGCGCACGCTATCCGCACGGAGCGTCTCCAACTCACCGGGAAACCGCTCCTCCACGACTTAACATTCTGCCTGACGGGAATCCGCTGACTCAGAGTCTCGCGAGCGTGGCGCCGATGTCCTTGATCAGTAGGTAGAGGTCCAAGTTTGTCGGGTCCTCGGCATCGAACGGGTCAAACCCGAACCGCTGCCACCAACTGAAAGCTGCCGGGTTCAGTGCGGTGACCACGACAGCTCGGCATGCTGCTTTGACGTTCAACTCGGCTGCTGTCGCCAGGATGTGTTTGATCATTTGGGTGCCCAGCCCAAGCCCGGTCACGCGGGTGTCGGTGGCTAGCCGGCCTACCAGGAGCGCGGGAACCTGCACTGGGGCGCCCTTCGCCAACGGCGTGGGACTTGCTGACCGATCCACCGATGTCATCGACAGAGTCGCATAGCACACCACCCTGTAATTAGCATCAACGATCACCCAGACCGCTGCGGTGTTGCCGCGTCGGTTCTGGCCGGCGTAGCGGCGCAGCCACTCGTCCAGGGACGAATCGCCCGACGTGAACTCGTCGCGCCGGTGTCTATCCGGGTCGAGTGGGTTCGGCCGGTAGAACTGCACTTCAGTCGAGCCAGGTGAACTTCGCTGTCCGCTTCAAGGTGGCCGCCAGTCGCTCGTTAACCCGCGCCGGATGGTTCAGTGCTTCGGTGAACACGGCCGCCGAGTCGGGGGACAGGCGAATGGTCTGTCGCTCGGCGAGCAAATTGTCGGCGGCCTGGCTGGCGGCCTGCAGCACGAACGCCGTCACGCTCAGGTGCGCCTCGGCGGCAGCCTCCTCCAGCCGCCGCTTGGAGGTCGCGTCGACGCGCAGCTGCAGGCGGTCATCTTTCATCGAAGTCATGTACTTACAATGGCAGTACGCAAACTTCTGGTCAAGCGAGGGGTCTCGGCACTGGTGCATGGCACGTCGGGGAGCATTTTGGGACCACACGTCATGCGCGATGGTGGACGACCTGCGCGTCTGTAAACGCTATGCCGCGGGCGTCTGGAACGCGGGGTGAACGCTGCGGCGCCTTCGGCTTCGTAGCGGTGGACCAGTTGTTGGACCCAGTAACGCGACACGTCGTAGTCCCGGGCTACCTGGCTTTTGCTGCGGCCCTCCAGAACTACTGCAGTGATAACAAGCTGCGCCTTCGACATGGCCGTTCTCCCACCTCGATAGAGGTGTCAACTATGTCGCGAGACAGCTGCCAACTATGTCCAGAAAGCAGACACTGTCAGCCCGACGCAGTTCAGAGGGTATTTCAGTAGGTCACGGCGGGCCGATCGATCGCCATCATGTGCGTCGTTCGGTGGGCAGATCGAAATGGCGCACTGCCGTAGGCCCAGGGCGGGATGCTCATCAGCCGTGCACGCCGCGGAAGAATAGGTTGGTACCCGAGGCGTCGGTGCGGTGTTCGACGCAGCGCAGCCGTCCGTTGCCCGTGCACAACTGCTCGAATGCCTCCTTGCTGCGGTGGATCACTTCCCAGTGGCCGACGTACTCCATGAAGGCGCGCCATGGGTTTTCGAAGTGGAGGTTTGTGAGCAGCACCTGTCCGTCGTCGGCGAGCGCTTGCGCCATGAGGTCGAGGAAGCGGCCGACGGCGCGGTCGGACATATAGTCGAGCAGGCCGAGCACGAGCACGACGTCGAATTCGCCGTCGCGATCGCTCAGATCAGTTATGGTCCTCATCGCCGCCGGATCCCTGAACAGCTTCAAGGTCGACAGTTCGGCGCTGCGCACGCTCACCGCCGTCGACGCCGCACGCGCCGCCTCGCGCAGCTTCGTCGTCGCCAGCGCCAGCGCACGCTCGTCGAAGTCCACCAGCGAGATGCGACAAGTGCCGCCGTTCTGCACGAACGAGCGCAGCACGCGCTCGGGTCCGCACGCGAACGACAACACCTCAAGCGGCCGGTGCGCCTGCACCAACAGCGGTTTCAATGTCTCGTGCACCCACGGCGCGCGGTCGCGGTGCGCGCGCGCCGGCCCCACCTGCAGTGTGTACGCCGACAGCACGCGCGCCAGCGGGGAGGCGCCGTCGGCGGCGGCGTCGAAGAGCATCTCGACGAGGCGGTAATCACCCGGGTAGCCCATGGGCTTGTCGACGGACCAGCGCACGAAAGGGCAGCCAAGGAAGTACGGCTGCACGCGCAGCCGGTGGTACGCGCGACACGTCGCCTTCTCGTCGTTGGACAGGCGCAGGTCCCAACGTGCGATGTCGGCGTAGCCTGCATCGAGGAATGTCGTTGCGCGAGCGAGCACGTCTGGGGCCACGGCGTCCGCTTTCCAGGTATCACCGCGCAAGCGGGCCACCGGACCGCAGCGGTCGTCGAGTTCGTGCTGTAGCCCCAGCAGGAAAGCGGCGATGGCGTCGGTGGCGTCGTGGATGCGCACTGCGTCGACGCTCGTGGGGACTGCGGCAGAGTCGTTGTTGCATTCCCGGTCATTCATGACGTCCTCCTAGCGGTGGCCTCTCCCGCGCTGGGCCCGGCCCCTCATTGTTCGATTGTTTCGCCGAGCGAGGCCACGGAGATGTGGTGCATTACGTCGAAATCGGTAGTGCACTAGAGTCACTGCCCGCTTTGGTGGTCGAAGCTGCGGCGAATACGAGTGCGACGTTGTGCCCGCCGAAGCCGAACGAGTCGTTGACAGCAGCGTGTAACGCGATCTCCCGCGGCGCGTCGCGAACGAGATCCAGGCGGATATTGTCATCGGGGTCATCCAAGTTCCGTGTGAATGGCACCACACCGTCGCGAACAGCGAGCAGGGTCGCGATGGCTTCCACCGCACCTGCCGCCCCGAGCAGGTGACCGGTCATCGACTTAGTCGATGTGACGACGAGGTGCTCACCAAGAGCGTTGAGCAGAGCCGCCGCTTCAGCGGCGTCACCGACCGGGGTCGAGGTAGCGTGCGCATTGGCATGGCCGATGTCCGCAGCCGTCAAGCCCGCGTCCTGCACGGCCTTGGTGATCGCCCGAGAGGCACCAGCGCCGACTGGATCGGGTGCCGCGACGTGATAGGCGTCCGAAGTGATGCCGGCTCCAGCAAGCAGGGCGTGCACTCGTGCGCCGCGAGCTTTCGCGTACTCCGCCCGTTCCAGCACCAGGATGCCGGCGCCCTCCCCGATGACAAATCCGTCGCGGCCCCTGTCAAACGGCCGGCAGGCCGCTTCCGGATCGTCATTGCGGGTGGACAGCGCCTGCATCTGGGCGAACCCTGCCAACGGTAGGGGGTGGATGCAGGCTTCGGCCCCGCCAACCACGACGACGTCGGCGCGGCCGGAGCGGATGATGTCCAGGCCCCAGGCGATCGCCTCAGCGCCGGACGCACAAGCGCTCACCGGTGTGTGCACACCGGCACGAGCCCCGATCTCCAGCCCGACGGTGGCGGCCGCGCCGTTGGGCATCAACATCGGGATGGTCAGCGGAGATACCCGCCGGTATCCCCGCTTCTCCATGATGTCGTCCTGTCCGAGCAGGGTCAGTAACCCGCCGATGCCAGTGCCGATTACGACTGCTAGGCGCTCCCGATCGACTTCAGGAGTTCCGGCGTCCGCCCACGCCTCGCGGGCCGCCACGAGAGCCACCTGCTGTGATCGGTCCAAGCGCCGGGCCTGGACACGTTCCAGGGTGTCCGTCGGCTCCACGGCGAGGTTGGCGGCTATCCGTACCGGGAGATCCTGGGCCCACTCGGCGTCGATCTTCCGTACACCGGACTCCCCGGCGAGCATTGCGGCCCACGAGGAGGGAACATCTCCGCCGAGCGGGGTCGTCGCACCGAGCCCGGTGACGAAGACTTCTGTCATGAAACGCGTCCTTTCGCGTGATGGCATGCGCGAGCCGGATATTCACGGGCAAATGATCACCTGCCCGGCGAAGGTGAGCCCCGCACCGAAGGCCAAGACCAGAGCTGGGTCACCCGTGTGGGCGTCGTCGCTCTCTACAAGTCGCGACAGGGCGAGGGGTATAGAAGCCGCAGACGTGTTGCCGCTGTCGATGATGTCCCGGGCGACGACGGCTTCACTGGCCTGGAGCCGGCGCACGATGGCATCGACAATTCGCAGGCTGGCCTGGTGCGGCACCACGACCTTGATATCTTTGGGTGCCACGCCCGCGCGGCGGCACGCCTCCAGCGCGACACCAGCCATCGCGGAGATGGCCCAGCGGAAGACCGTCTGACCCTCCATTTGGATGAAGGCGCCGCGCTGAGCGATCTGGATCGCCGATGCCTTTGCGCCGTCGCTACCCCACACGACCGGACCGATGCCGATGGTTTCGGACGGGCCGACGACGGCAGCACCCGCACCGTCGCCGAAGATGACGCAGGTGGAGCGGTCGGTCCAGTCGACCCAGGCGGAGAGTTTCTCCGCACCGATGAGCAACACCCGGCTGGCTGACCCACCCCCGACGGCGTCATTGGCGACCGACAGCCCATAGCAGAAGCCGGCACATGCGGCATTCAGATCGAAGGCGCCGGGACTTGGGATGCCGAGTCGGCTGGCGACGGTTGCCGAGGCGCTGGGAATCGAGGATTCCAGCGTACAGGTCGCGGTGATTACAAGGTCGATGTCCCACGGCTCGACACCTGCCATGGCGAGCGCCTTGCCAGCCGCGGCAACTGCCATGTCAATGACGCTCTCGTCGTCTGCGGCAATATGTCGGGTAGCCACACCCACTCGGCTGCGGATCCACTCATCGCTGGTGTCAACGATCTGGGCCATGTCCTCGTTGGTTACCATCTTGACTGGCCGGTAATGCCCAAGGCCAAGGATGCGGGCACCCGCCGAGCCCACGGCCGCCCTCATAGGGCACTCACTGGAGGATGCCGCCGAACCAGGGGTTGGCCCGGTGCGACCCGCTCGCCGTCGATGACGAACGACTCGGCGAGCGCACCCGGATAGGTGGCCGTTACCTCGTGTGGCCCCAAATGGGACGTTCTCTGGCCCAACATGACTGCCGCCTTCACGTCATCGCCCTTCGGCAATAAGTACCTGGTTCGTGTGGTTTGGCAAGCGTGCGGTCCGCTCAGCGGACCGAACCGGCCCGCACTCGCCCCCGCTGTGTGGCCCGCGCAGTTTCGCGGCTCTACCTGATGTACGTCTCCCCGAACTTCCGCTGCGATCGCGTGCCCCCTGACGAAGGTGGAGGCTTGCGGAATGCCGTCGCAGATAAGGCGCATGGCGCCCCTCAACGCAATTTCGAAAAGCTCGCCCTTGAACGTCGCCGCATAGAGCGCCGCCGGAGGGCACGAAGACGACGCGCCCGAAATCGTTTTCCCCGGATCGACTAGAACGCATACCCGGCCCGACTCCGTGTCGCCGATTTGCAGCGCCCCGCCGGGCGCCGTCCAGCCGATGGTCGTGGGGTCCGCTGAGAGCGCGACGCAGGAGATCATGTCCTGGCGCGCATCTGCGGCCATTCGTACGGATCGACGACCGTGGCCGACGCCGCAGCCGGTTCCGGGATGCACGCTACGACGTCGTTCTCGTCGGATGCCCTGGAACAGACCTCGCCCACAGCGCCGGCGACTTTCACCTCCCCGAAGGCGGACAGGTGTACGTAGGCGCTGCGTCGTCTGACCCGATCACCCACCTCGGCGGCATCCAGGGACACCTGCCGGGAACAGGGGTCACGGTAGGGCTCGGCAACGACCCAGCCGTCGAAGGCTACGGTTCCACAAGATTCAAAGCCGAAGCCCCGGGGCTGACTTTCCCGCTGAAGGATCACAGTTCCTACTTCACGCCCGGCGACGAATCGTTGTTCAGCATCGCCGACATCGCAGCTGATCACGGTGACGCACTGGCGCACGACAACATGACGGCAGAACACCGCGGCACCTACTGGCTACCGGACGAGTTTGACCCAGAGACTCTTCGACGTCCCTCCAGGGATCACTACCATTGAGACGAAACACCTTCGAGAGGATCAGCGTCGCCATGTGGCGTTCAGCGGTTATCTACGTCGTGGCGGGGATGCTCGCTATCACGCTTCAATCCTGTAGCACGTTAAGGAATATCAGCGAAGGGGTGGCTCACCCGATGACTCCGGAAGACTCCAAGGCGCAAGTGATCGATGCAGCGCGAGAGGTGGTGGCAACGTTGGGACTCAAGAGCGCCTCTGCACATTTCAGCCGCGAGTCCTGTAACGACCAGGCCGTCGCGCCTTTCCGGGGAGTCGTCGGGATCAGCTACGAACATGCCCCGACCCTCGAAGCGTCGCAAGCCGAGATTCAACAAATGGTCGCGACGCTTCAACAGCACGGTTGGGGGGCTCCCGGGGACTTCCACAGCCATGCTCCCGCGGTGGGCAAGCAGGGCGTCACGGCAGTGTTCGATCCCTACTCCCCAGTCCAAAATGCTGGCGGATCAATCACCATCTACGGGGAATGCCGGGACATGATCACAAAAGAGAACACGTTGCCCGAGCCCGTACCGTCCAATCAGTTGGCGTGATAGGTCCCACGGTATTGGGAGTTTCCAGTTCACCGCCCGTATCAGCGGGACCTTTCTGGACAAGAATGGCGCGCTTGGTGGTGAACGAAAGGCCTCTTTGGGGAAGTGCCGGCGTGCCACTCTGCATCCGGCGATCCTGCCTGGCGGTCATCGTCCGCTACACGGCAGACAGGAGATTCCCGCGGGCATGCACCCAGCTCGCCGAGTGCATGCTTCGGCGAGCAGATCGTTACCGGCTCCGAGAGGTCGGCATACGCGAAACGGACGGCGCCCCTGACGAAAAGGAGCGCCGTCCGAAGCACAAACCACCTGGTTACCAAGCTGCATGATGGAGCGGTGAAATGTGGCCTCGGCGTCAGGAGACATTTCTCTGCCTGACGCAAGCCCACCGCGCTGTGCCCAGTTGATGGGCCTTGCTTTGCGTGGGTGCCGGGTGCTCGTGCTGAGCGCCACAGCTGAGAGGAGGAATCTTTTCTTCCGGTCCGACCTTGGTCTGCCGTGGATCCGTACCTTAGGTCTACCCCGTTTATCCAGGTAAAGCAACAAAAATGAGTTGGGCTGAAGCGTTCAAGGGCATCGTGCCGACCATCACCAATTCCGGTGCGCGCACATGTTCGGCCGCATTGCCAGCAGCGAGGCCCATATCGCCCGACATCCACGAGCAGATCCAGGGCGCGTCTGGCCCCTGTCATGTGGAAGACGAACCTGGACACCAGCGTCCTCATCACCGAGGACCTGGGGCGCGGCGCCGATACCCCTGGTGCTCGCGCAGGTGAAGTGCTAAACCGGAAGGAGCGCAGCCAGCCGACACCCGTCGCTGTGGCGTGGTGCGGCAACCGACATGTAGGAGGTGGTTGCTGTGCTTCATCCCGATCCATTCCGTGATATCGACAGACTTGCCGCCCAGCTGCTCGGCACATCGCCCGGATCCGCCCGAGTCCCACTAGCTATGCCGATGGACCTCTACCGCTCCGGCGATCACTACGTTCTCCACGCCGACCTCCCGGGCGTCGACCCCGATTCAGTGGACGTCAGCGTTGATGGCGGCATTCTCACCGTGACGGCACAACGCAGCGAACGCACCGAACACGACGTGCAATGGCTGACCTCCGAGCGCTTCACCGGCGGTTACATGCGTCGGCTGTCTCTGGGTCAAGACATCGACGCCGACCACATCGCCGCCACCTATCAGAACGGCGTGCTGACCGTAACCCTGCCCGTGGCGGCAAGGGCCAAGCCGCGCCGCATCGAGGTCACCCCCGGGACACACCTCATCGAGCCCAGCGACTCATCCGACCAGCACACCACGACCTGACCTCGTCACCCGGCGGGTCCAGATAGGCCGCCAAGACGACCGCAGCCAAGAAAATGGCTACGCGGGCAGATCCACCCGCAGCGCCAGGTGCTCATCGAGTATCCGGCGCAGCGCGGCGTCCATCGGATGCGCGGATGCGAGGTCGCGGCCCAACCGGCTGTCCACCACGACTACCGCGCCCTCACGCAGTTCGGCGGTGTCGACCTGATCGACGAACGGATCGAACAGTGCGGGCGGCGTGGCCAGGTAATACAGTGCCCCGCGCGATTCGTTCAACCCGGCGGCATACATCAGTCCCTGTTGGGTGATCACGAAAAGTTCCGAGGTTATCCTGGCGTTCGGGGTCTCAACTTTGGCCCATGCCATTGCGGCGCAACGGGTCTGCGCCAATCTATCGGGAACGTCGTCAGAGAGCGTGAGCAACCTTGCGACGAGTGCTCCACCCATTCGCGGATATGCGTCGATGGCGGGTCTGAAGTACCGCTGGAAGATCTCGCCGAAAAAGTCGTACAGTTGCTCGCTCATCGCAGCTCCCAGGTTTCAGGCGGACATCCCAATTGTGCACCCGTACCGTCCGCTGAGCACCAGTTCGGCCGAGACGGCGACCGGGCAGCATCGCGACCACGCTGTTCAGTATCTCCCGCGGGTTATCAGGAACTCGGCGTCTGAGCGCCCAGACGCTACATTGGGCCTGGAATTCGGAAGTGGGCGTCTCGTGCGGAGGCTCGGTCGTCGCCAGCTAGCGCCGCAAGGAAGAACATGGGGTCGAAGTTGCTTCACTGTTACCGCATCGCGCTGCCGATGATCGAAGTCGGGGAGCAATTGGACCGCACCCGGCGCGCCGCATGACCGTGTCGGACGACTTTCATCCCGATCTCGAACCGCTGGCACGTGAACTCCCCCAGCACATTATCGACGCGGCGATGTTGCCCGGACTGCGCAAGATCCGAGCCGTGCAGATCAGCAAGACGTCCTCGGACGGCGTCGAGACGATACCGCTGCCGTCGGGCGCTAGCATGCGCGTATTGCGGGGTGCCGGCGTCAATGCGTCGCCCGCTCCGGCGCTGCTCTGGCTTCACGGCGGAGGGTACGTCACAGGTAGCGCCCATCAGGACGAACCGCTGTACCGCCGATACGTGACGGAACTCGGTATCACCGTCGGCGCGGTTGGTTACCGGCTCGCGCCTGAGCATCCTTATCCCGCCGCAATCGATGACTGCGACGCGGCGTTGAGCGTGCTCGCTGAGCTACCCGGAGTCGACAAAACCCGCATCGCGGTCGGTGGGACGAGCGCAGGCGCCGGCCTCGCCGCGGCGTTGGCGATACGTCTCCGGGACCGAGGCGATGGCGGTGTGTGTTTCCAACTGCTGATATATCCGATGCTCGATGACCGGACGACGCAGCGCACCCACGCCAACGCGGAGAACTTCCGCCTCTGGGACGAGGCCAGCAACGTATTCGGGTGGTCGGCGTATCTGGGTAATACGGACCCCGTGCTTGCAGTGCCCGCGCGCCAGCCCGATCTCAGCGGTCTGCCCGCGGCCTGGATCGGCGTCGGTACCTTGGACTTGTTCCACGACGAGGATGTCGTGTACGCCGACCGACTCCGTCGCGCCGGCGTGCCCTGCGAGGTGAAAATTGTGCCGGGTGGGTTTCACGGCTTCTACTCCGTTGCGCCGGAGGTGGGCATTTCGCGGGACTTCTTCGGCGCGCAGTGCGACGCGCTGCGCGCGGCGTTCGCGCTCGACAGGTGATGACCGCCGAAGGCCTGCGAAAAACGAGTGCCCGCCGTCTCGAACCTTTAGTTCTCAGATAGATCCGGATCTGCCTTGCCGGGACTGCGGGCGACGGCGGGCCAGGCGCGAGCCGTCCTACTAGCCCGCGTTGCGGGCCAGATCGACGGCGTACTGATTCACGAAGGTGCCCGCCGGCGGATCACCTTTTCCGCATGTTCCGTCGGATTCACCGGGACGTTTGATCCACAAGTAGGCGTCGGCGTGCGCGCCCCCGGTGGCCGCGGTAGGCGGAGTACCCAGTGCCCGGCCACTGGGGTTGCACCAGTTGAGCTCGGAGTCGGGTGCTGGTCCGACGCCATTACGCGACGTGTCGATCACGTAATGCGAACCGTTGGTGAGTGCCGAAATCGCCTCACCGTAACCGATTTCGTCCCCGGTGGTGAAGAAGTTCGCAGTGTTGAGGCTGAAACCCCGCGCATGGTCGATACCGACCTTGTTGAGCCTGGCGGCCATGTCCTCAGGCGCTATGCCAGCGCAAGTGTCCACCGTCGACGTACACGGCCGTGGCGGGATTGCGCGTCAACGTGTCGACGGCGTAGCGAATCAAGTCGTAGCGTTCTTGGCGCTGGTCAGACGACAGGCAGTCGGCCATGGCGAGCGCATCGGGTTCGAGGATGATCGCCACCCGCGACGCGCCCACGTCGGATGCGATGCCGTCGATCCACGCGCGGTAGTCGTCGGCCGTCGCGAAGCCACCCGCAGCGAAGCTGCCACAGTCGCGGTGAGGGATTCCATAAAGCGTCAGAACCGGGATCGCGCCAGCGGCCTGCGCGTCGCCGGTGTACTTCGCGACCGTAGCTGCGGAAGAGCCCGGAACGATCCAGTACGCCTGCGGCGTGTTGGCGATGGCGGTCAACTCGGAGCTCGGCGGATCGGCATGTTGTGCGGCGCGCATAGCCGCTGAGGTGGGATTGACGTAGAAGGGCATGCCAGCCAACGGGTTGACCTCACCGGCCAGGCGCACCACGGGGGCGGGACCGACCTGCGCCGGGCCGGTAAGAAAAGCCAAGCCGGCAACGGCCGCAACTGTTAGGAAGGGGGCGATCCACCGCGCGACTGCACCAGCAGCTGAGAACATCACCCCAGGAAAATTAGTGCTCCAGAACATCGAGCGCCAATCGACGACGGCAGGTCCGTGAAGCGGGCGACTTTCCCAACGCGCTCATCGGGACGAATTCGATGCGGCAGGCATCCAAGCCCAGGCCGACCCGATTGCCGTCACCAGGGAATTGACGCGAATCGGGCCGGCCGCGCTCTGGGGGAGGATGGGGGCCGGCCCGATCAACTATTGAGACACCGACCAGAGCGATTCCATTCCCCCGAATGGACCCCTTGCAGCGGAACGCGTGGGACCGACGGGGGACCACTACAGCAGCCCTTAACGATTGCGACCGCCCCGCTGAACGAGCCAGATGGTTAATCCGACGGAGGCGACCACGGCGGTAACGAGCACGATCGTGGTTGTCATCGCACCAATCTATCGGTGCGGACCAGGCTCAGGCGATGCAGAGCACCTCGTCGGGGCTTGCTGTGCGCAACCGGGTGGCGATTGACCGCCGCCCGAGTTCGGCGATCCGGATCTGTGCCGTCCCCGCGCCCTCTACTTTTGTAGCGTGAACTGAGTTACGTCGACGAGGCCATCGCGGAAGGCAGGTGCGCAGCCGCTGAGGTATTTGACGTATCGCTCGTAGACTTCCTCGGACTGGATGGCGACGGCTTGGTCCTTGTGTGCTTGCAGCGCTTCCAACCAGCAGTCCAACGTCTTGGCGTAGTGCAGCTGCAGGGACTGTTGGCGGGTCAAGGTGAATCCAGCTTCGGATGCCCGCTCTTGCACCATGGCGTTGGAGGGCAACCTTCCGCCGGGGAAGATCTCGGTGAGCATGAATTTGACGAATCGGGCTCTCTCGAAGGTGAGGGCAACACCTCTTCTGTGCAGTTCATAGGGATGGAAGCTCACGATGGTGTGTAACAGCATGATTCCGTCGTCGGGTAGCGCGTTATGGGCGAACTCGAAGAAGGGCGCGTAGCGTTCGTGGCCGAAGTGTTCGAAGGCCCCGATGCTGACAATGCGGTCGACTTTGCCATCGAATTCTTCCCAGCCGCGCAGCAGTACCTGTTTGGAGCGTTGACTCCCTGATGCCTCCAGCAGCTGTGTCACGTAGGCGTGCTGATTCTTACTCAGTGTCAGCCCGATGACGTTGACGTCATAGTGCTCCAGAGCGCGCAGCAGGGTTGCCCCCCAGCCGCATCCCACATCGAGCACCGTCATGCCTGGTTGCAGATTGAGCTTGCCTAACGCCAAGTCGACCTTGGCGCGTTGCGCCTGCTCCAGGGTCAGGTCGTCGGGCTCGAAATAGGCGCAGCTGTAGGTCCTGCTGGGATCCAGGAACAGGGCAAAAAAATCGTCGGAAAGATCGTAGTGTGCCTGGACATCTTCGAATTTCGGAGTCAATTTAGTCATGCGATAACCCCCCAAGCGCAGACTTCTGCTTCCACCTTGCACAACACACCAAGGAGGGTGCCGAATCGAGCGCTGCAACCCATCTGCAACTTGTGCCGCCTGTTACTTCTCCAACGTGTACTGGGCGATATCGAGGTACCCCTCGTGGAACAGCCGCGCGCAGCCGGTCAAATACTTGTCGTAGCGCTTGTAGACCTCTTCGCCCTGCAGCGCGATGGCCTCATCTTTATGTGCCCTCAAGTTCCTCGACCACTCATCCATGGTCCTGCAATAGTGCGACTGCAGCTGGTGGATGCGGGTGCAGGTGTAGCCGGCCTTCGCGGAGTAGTCCGGCACCATATCGACGGTTGGGAGCCGGCAGCCGGGGAAGATCTCGTCGAGCATGAACTTGGCGAACCGTGCCAGTTCGAAGGTCAGTGGCAGACCCCTCGCGGTCATCTCTTTGGCTGGTAAGACGGTGATGGTATGCAGCAGCATCACGCCGTCGGCCGGCATCGACTTGTAGGTGATGTCGAAGAAATCGTCGTAGCGGTTGAAATCGAAGTGCTCGAACGCGCCGATCGACACGATCCGGTCGACCTTGCCTTCCCACTCCTCCCAGCCCCGCAACTGGACCGTCTTCGAGCGCTTGCTCGGGTTCTTCTCCAGCACCGCCTCAACGTGGGCGAGCTGGTTCTTACTCAGTGTCAGACCGATGACGTTGACGTCATATTTGTCGAGGGCCCGGTTGACGCAGGCACCCCAGCCGCACCCGATGTCGAGCAGCGTCATCCCGGGCTCAAGACCCAACTTCCCCAGTGACAAGTCGATCTTCGCGATTTGCGCCTCTTCGAGGGTCATGTCCTCCCGCTCGAAGTACGCACAACTGTAGGTCTGCGTGGGGTCCTGGAACAGCCGGAAGAAGTCGTCAGAGAGGTCGTAGTGCGCCTGCGCCATCTTGAACTTGGGAATTAATTTGGAAGAAATAAAATCACGCCCTTCGATCGAACTGTGTAGACACCCCTGTCCACCTGAACTGTGTAGCACCCCTGTTCACAAACTACGGCGTCATATGCCTTTATTCAACCGTTCGGGAACCGGCCAGCGACGCGAGCGTCGTCCCGCACGAGCAGCGACTACCCCCGCGGGCTCAAGGTCAAACAGGTCCAGCGGGTGGGGCGAAGTAGACAGCAGCGCGCCGACGGTGCAGTTGGACGAGTTGCCGTGTGCAGTCTGCTGTTTCGGAATCACATTGTGCGATTGGCCTGACCCCGTCTGGTTGATCCAGGTCGAGTGAGAGTCTTGCCGCCCACGAAGTGGGCAGGAAGGCTCGATGGCAATGACGACGAGGAAGCGACACACTCCGGAGCAGGTCGTGCGGAAGCTGGCGCTCGCGGATCGGATGCTGGGTGAGGGCAAGGACGTGGCGGACGTCTGCCGGGAGCTGCAGGTGGCCGAGCCGACCTACTACCGGTGGCGTAACCAGTTCGGCGGGCTCAAAGCCGACGATGTCAAGCGGCTCAAGGAGTTGGAGCGCGAAAACGCGACGCTCAAGCGGCTGCTGGCCGATGCGGAGCTGGAGAAGGCGGCGCTCAAGGAGGTCGCCCGGGGAAACTTCTGAGCCCGGAACGTCGGCGCGCGGTCGTGCACCACCTCATCGCGGCGATGACGGTCAGTGAGCGGTTTGCGTGCCGGGTGACCGGGCAGAACCGGAGCACACAACGACACCAGCCGGCGGCGGCGACGCCGGCCGACCCCGACGCGGCATTGCGCACCTGGCTGCACGGGTATGCCAAAGCCCATCCGCGCTGGGGTTTCCGCCGCGCCTATCACGATGCCCGCGCCGAGGGCTGGATCGTGAATCACAAGAAGCTTCAACGGGTGTGGCGCCAGGAAGGCCTGCGGGTGCCGCAGCGCCGACGACGGAAACGTCTGGGCGCCAGCACTACACTCGGCATGGCGACCGCGGATGCCCCTAATCTGGTGTGGGCGGTGGACTTTCAGTTCGATGCCACCACCGACGGCCGACCGGTCAAGATCGTGTCCATCGTCGATGAGCACACCCGCGAATGCCTCGGCGGCCTCGTCGAACGATCCATCACCGGCGAGGACCTCATCGACGAACTCGACCGTCTCGCCGCCCAGCGCGGCTACCCGGTGGTGCTGCGCTGCGACAACGGCCCCGAGCTGGCGTGCGCCGCGATAGGCGACTGGGCCGGCGGACGGGTCGGGCTGTCGTTCATCCCACCCGGTGAGCCCTGGCGCAACGGCTTTATCGAGTCGTTCAACAGCCGGGTCCGCGACGAATGCCTCAACATCAACGTGTTCTGGTCACTGACCCATGCCCGCGTCGTCATCAGCGACTGGAAGCAGGAATACAACCACCACCGCCCGCACTCAGCCCTGGGCTACCAAACCCCGGCCGGCTACGCCGCGGCCTGCACGCACCAACCGACTCGGCAGTGAACTCGACTGCACCGTACTGTCAGCCGGAAGCCTCGGCGCAGGTAGCTTCGCTAGACAACCTTTGGCGTCCGACCGGTGGCTCGAACGTCATGTGGGCCCGCCTGGCGCTGTTGCGGTTAGCCCCCCTTCACCGGGCATTATTGCGGGCGGGGTATCTGCGAACCCGCAGGTCAACGTTGGAGGCGGCGGCTGTTTGCGCGCTCGCGGCGAGTGTGCGGTGGTGGTTCGGCTACCGGGACCCGTGTCCAGGCCCCGCAGGACGTTCACAGCGGGTGGGCCGGCCGCTCACCGGGCCTGACTGGGCTCCGCGAGGCCTAGGGCAGTAGGGCCGGCCGGGCCGCTTGCCGTAGCACCTCCAGAGCACGGGATAGTTCATGGAATCACAGGCTCTGGCCGTTACGCTGCCGCCCATGCCCGATGCTGCCATTACCTGCTGGCCTGGCCCCGGGCTCTCTTCGCGGAGAAGCCACAGCCGTACTCGAACAGTTCATCGGTCCAGCCCTGATTGACGCCTGCACGGTGCTACTGCAAGAGGCGTTCTGTGGTCGGGGACCTGTGCTCGACTTCGACGCTGAGGCACGCAGAGCTTTTGGCTCGGCCGATTTCCCATCGGGCGCGGCGTTCGTGCAGAGCCTGATCGACCAAGCTGAGGAGACGCCCCAACAAGAGGACCGGCCGATTTGGCCCGACCGGCACCGCGTAGTCGGGCCAGCCGAGATGTCGGATCACCCGCGGCTGCTTCCTCGCGCCTTCACCGACCTGGTGACCAACTTCACGACCGCGGCTACTTTGACCGCTCCTTCGGTGACTCCCTAGATAACCTCGACCCAGACCTCGTGCTCGCCGAACGGCTCGGGGTGCGACCGGGTCTGTGGCCGCTGCAGCCCGCCCCGTGGGGCGAGGACACGTTCTACGGGCTCATAGAGGTCCTCCACGATCTGGTCGCCCGCCCGCGGATGAGTGACCGGCTTCCCGGCTTATGGCAGGCCCCTTTCTACGCCGTTGACGCAGGGCGGCGGCTGTACCGGTGGCGGGTCAACCGCCTACTCGACACCGCCGATATCGGCCTACGGCTCGCGGACACCGGGGAGGGCGCCGGCCGGCTGGTCGAGACCGTGGACCCCGCCCGGGCCGAGCGGCTCGACCGGGTTCTCGTCACCCCCAAAGCGGTCGCGGCCGGTCTGTGCGGCACGGGATCGCGCTGTTCCGCGGCCGTGGCGCCGACGAGCACGCCAAGCGCTCGGCGATCGTCACCCTCGCCGGCGTGCTCGAGGACCGCCGCGAGCTGCTCAAGGCCGAGCTGCTCCGTAAGGACGAGGGGGCACTGTTCCAGATCGCCAACGAGTTCGGCCTCCGCCACAACCGCGCGGGCCAGAGAGGCGACTTCGACCCGGTTTTCTGGGTGTTCTGGTGGTACCCGGCCACTATCGAGCTCACCGACCGGCTACTCGCCCGCCCGGACCAGGAGGGTGGCTGACCCCTCGGCCCGGCGCCACTAACCCGCGGCTACGCGGGTCAGGACCCGGTGCTGACGCACAGGACCCAAATCGAAGATTTTCGGGACAAAACGGCAATGCCACGTTGGACGCCTACGCACAAGACTTGTCGACCCCCCACGGCCGTCCTGCGCCGGTCCTCGGCGCCATCAAGCAAACCGCGCTTGACCGCGCCTGCGGGCGGGAGCACGCTCAACCAAGAACGGCCGGAGCCGACAAGTATGCGGAGAAGACGAGATGACAAGCGCACATGAAGTGCAGACTCAAGCTCAACGGGTCATCGAAGCCACCGGGCATCTACTCATCTCGGGGGTGCTATCGCACTCCGGGCTCGCCAACCTGAGCGCCAGACTCGACGCCGACCGGTTCCTGTTGACCACCACCGGGTACGTGCGAAAGTTGCGGCCTGACCAGCTGGCCACCGTCGGTCTCGATGGGAAGGTCCTAGACGGCGAGCTGGCGCCTGAGAACGCCGAAATCGTCGCCATGCACAGCGTCGTTTACAACGCTCGCAGTGATGTGGGCGCAGTCATTCACACCCACTCTCCGGCCGCGACGGCGTTCGCGCTGGCCCACCGGCCGTTGCCATGCCGGTTCGAGCCGCTGCTGCGCTTCGGGCAGGCCGAAGACGTGCCGGTGGCGGCATGGGGACCTCGCGGGTCGGGTATGTCGGCTCGGAACATCGCCGAGGTTCTGGGACAACACCCGACGACGGCCGCGGTTCTGCTGGCCAACCACGGTCTCTTGGCGTTCGGCCCTGACCCTGTGGCTACTGCCCGGTTGGTGGTGGAGATCGAGGAAAGCGCCGAGGCAGAGCTCGCCGCGGCCCAGATCGGCGGGGCGGTCGACTTCCCCGACGGGGCCCTCACCGCCGTCTTAGAGTCGATGGCACGGGTGTCGTCGCGGTCGGTGCTGTGAGGCCGGCGTCGAGCACCAGGAGTCGAGTTCGGTGTGATCGACCTGCCACGTCGCATTGGGGTATTCGGATTGGCGCCGGTAGACCGGCTCGTAGGTGTCACGCAGTGCGGCGGCACCGTCGTGGGCGAGGGCGAGCATCGCCGGATCCAGGGCGGCGACGATCCCCGGACCGTGCTGTAGTACACCGGTGTCCAGCCCTGCCGTTGGGCGACCGCGGCGGTTCGCCGGGTGATCGAGGCCAGCGACGGCCGCGGCTTGCGCAATCCCAGACCTTCGATCAACCCGACCAGCTCGGGATCGGCGCGTCGGCCCGGTAACCGGCGCGCGGTGCGGGCCAGCCCGGCATACCCGACGCCCGGTAGCGGTGCAGCCAGCGTGGGCGGTGCGTGACGGGACACCGGCGTCGATGTGCGGCGCAGGATATCCAGGCGGCGCATCGCCTGCTGGTGCGCGTCGCTGAATCCGGTCGGCCCACTGCTCGCCACGGTTATCTCATTGCACTCCCACGTGAATCGGGTTGCGGCGATGGTAGTTTCGTGTAAGGAGTGGGCAGGTGCCGATAGATCGTGGGACGGGTGACGCCGAACTCCGCCGCGATCTGCGCGACGGTGTATCTCCGTTTGCCATCCTCGCCCGTGTCGGCGTACATCGCGCGAGCCAGCGTGACCTGGCGTGGTCCCAGTTTCGGTTTCTGACCCCCGGTGCGGCCACGCGCCCGGGCCGCGGCCAGCCCATCCGTGGTCCGCTCCGACATCAGGGCGTGCTCGAATTCGGCGATCGATCCCAGGATCTGGAAGAACATCCGCCCCGACCGCAGTCGAGGTATCGATACCCTGGTCGGGCACCACCAGATCGACACCGCGGCCCTGCAGGGTGTTCGACAGCTCGATCAGATGCTCCGGCGAGCTGCCGAGCCGGTCCCGCTTGGTGACCACCGGCTGGTCGCCGGCCCGGTTCGTCGACAGCGGTGCCTTGTCTAACTCGGGTCGGCGGCCAAGTTTGCTCGACGCCGTGTCGAGCAAGATGTGCTCGCAGCCGGCGCCGATGAGCGCGTCGCGGTGGGTGTCGGGATGTGGTCGCGGGTGGACACCCGCCCGTAGCCGATCTTCACGCCGGGCACCGTAACGCCAAGCCCCGACACGGTCGACGTAGCCGCGGACACAGCAACCGTTACAGCAATGACCTGCCCGAACAGTGTTAGCCACGCGGTGTCTCGCCGACGATCGTCTACGGACACCCCCCAGACCGCCCGCCACTTAACGCCACAAATACCGCCATTTATCGCTGCGAGTGCACAAGAATCGAGACACCACGCCTGGGGGAAGGCTCGGCGCCTCAGCCGCCTCGGCACCTGTCTCGTTGTCAGAACCGAGGCGGGTTATTACACGAAAAACGCCGATTTCGGTTACGGCGCGGTGCCCAGATTCGGAGTAGCCATGATCTGGTGCACCGAGCGCACGGCGCTGGCTCCTTCACCGACGGCGGCGGCGACGCGTTTCATAGATCCTGCGCGCACATCGCCGACGGCAAAGATGCCAGGCACGGAAGTTTCGAAGGGCAACGGGCGGCGGCCAAGGTGCGGCCAGGTCGCTGACAGCGCGTCCTCGGGTAGTGCGGCATCGGTGGGGATGAACCCATGGCGGTCGAGATAGATGCCATGCAGCCAGTCAGTGGCCGGCGCGGCGCCGATGAAGCCAAACAGTGCATGGCAGGGCAGTGTGTTAGTGGTCTGGCTGGCGTTGTCGGTGACGGTGATCTCGGTGAGATGATGCTCACCGAGCAGGGCGCTGACTTCGGTGCTGAGGCGCACATTGATGAGCGGGTTGGCGCTGATCCGGTCGGCGAGGTAGGCCGACATGTCTTTGCGTAGGTCTGCGCCGCGCACGATCAGATCGACCGGGCTGCCGGCGCCAGCCAAATACAGCGCGGCCTGACCGGCCGAGTTCGCGCCGCCGACGACAGCGACCGGATGCGGCGCGACCAACCGTACTTCCAATTCGGTTGCCGCATAGTAGATTCCGGCGCCCTCGAACTCGTTCCAGCGGGGTAGCGGCAGGGTGCGATAGCGCGCCCCGGTGGCGATCACTACCGCGCGGGTGGCTACGTCGGTGCCGTCGGCCAGTCTTACGCTCAGCGCTCCGGCGTCGGTGTTGACCGCGGTGACCGCACTAGGGCTGTTGAGCTGAGCGCCGAACTTTTGCGCCTGAATGGTGGCGCGCCCGGTCAGCTCGGCACCGCTAATGCCCGAGGTGAACCCCAGGTAGTTCTCGATACGCGAGCTGGCCGCGGCCTGACCACCGATCGCGACTGCCTCCAACAGCAGCGTGTCCAAACCCTCCGACGCACCATAGACAGCCGCGGCCAAGCCGGCCGGGCCACCACCGACGACGATCAAGTCACGAATCTGGCCCCCGCCGGGCGCCGGGTGGTAAGCCAGCCCCAATTCAGCGGAAGCGGATGCCGCTGTGGCGCGCCGCAAAGTTTTCATCGGCGTGATGAAAACCGGCAAATCCTCGACCCTTAAACCCAGCGCCTCCGCAAGCGCTGCGCCTTCGGCGGCGTCGGTGTCGGTGAAGGTGTGCGGTACCTGAAGGCGTGCCAGCCAGGTGCGCAGCGTCATTGCTTGCGCGGAAAACGCGCTGCCGATGAGCTCGATGCTGCGCGCGGCCTCACCGGTGCGCAGCCGCTGACGGCGGGCCAGGAGGGCACGAAGGATGAAATCCGACAGCTCGGTGTCGCGGTCCATCAGCTCGCGGAACCGCGCGGGGGCAATCCGGATAATCGCGCCGGCTTTAACTACCCGGGTGCTCAGGTAGGTCGCCTGGCCAGTCAACAGGTTTAACTCACCTAAAAACCGGCCCGGGCCGTGGCGGGCAAGTACAGCTTCGCCGTTCTCGACGCTGCCCTCGCGGAACGTTTCCACCGCGGCGCTCTCCAGAACGATGAAGTCATAGCTGGACTGGCCGGCTTGGAACAACAACTCACCAACTTCGACCTGCACCGGTGTGCCGTAGCTGCGCAACCGCGCCAGCTGGCCGTCATCAAATACCGGAAAGGGGTCAGCTTCGGACGGCGCGCTCACATCCATCCACCCAAGGCGACAAGGGTCACGCCGGTGCTAGCCAACACCTTCAAGGAAAACAGAGCGCGGTCACCGATGCGATCGCGACGGGCTCTGCAAGCGACTGCAGCACGGTCACCGCCGGGCTTATCGCGTCCAATTGGCGTGTGAGACAAAGTGATCAGCACCTCAGACTGTTTTGACCGAGAGCGGGTTGAGGTAGTGCAAGCCCTGGAAAATGCACACGCCGAGTGAGTGTCGCCATCATGACCAGTATCGTGCGTCTACCCCACAATGCCAACAGGCTTTAGTTTGCTCCCCGCTGCGGTGCAGGTGCTGCTCGATCCACCGCTGCCGCACGGCGATGCGTTCGGTAACTTCCTGGTGCCAGTGCCCGTAGGCGGTCCGCCGGGCCTGGACAGCTTTGGTGCGGCGCTCGAGCAGGCTGGCAACCCGGTCGGGCAGCTGCTCGGCGGCGGTGTCGGCAGCGACCTGGTGGGCGGTGTAGGCCCGCTCGTCGTGGGTGGCGATGATGCCGCGCACCAGGGCCGCGGCGTCCTGGTGGGTGCCGCGTCGCAGGACGTGCAGCCCGGGTTCTTCGGCGTGTTCGTGGTCGCCTCCCCAGCGATCCGCATACACATAGGCGGTAGTGGCGTGGCGGCCGCGGGTCATCGCGACATGCGAGGGATCGCGTAGCAACCGAGCGAATCTGGCCCTCTTCATCACCATGGCGCCCGGTAGACGATCGCCAACTGACGCAGCGCTGCCGGGCAGATCGAGGGTGGTTCAGAGCGGCCATCGT
The DNA here is from genome assembly GCA_963762625.1 of uncultured Actinomycetota bacterium. Taxonomy (GTDB): domain Bacteria; phylum Actinomycetota; class Actinomycetes; order Mycobacteriales; family Mycobacteriaceae; genus Mycobacterium. The sequence goes on along the minus strand of CAVXLB010000001.1, from coordinate 3,313,165 downwards.
CTCGCCAGTGCATCGTTCAGTTGGGCCAGCTACGCTGCTGCCCGTACCCCACCACTGACCGACTCTCACTCGCGGTGGATCAGTTTTCGGGGTCCGGCCACGATGCCTGTTCGGAATCTGCGGTGCGGGCCTGTTCCCCGCAGAGCGCGAGCGGCCGATGCAATCAGAGGTTATCGGCGTTAGCAAATGGCCGCAGGCCCGAATGTCGGCTCTGCCGCTCGGCCCACGGAATGTGGCCGGACGCGCGGGCCCGGCACACAGCAGTCCAAGAAGACAGCATGACGCAGCACCCGTGTGATCTGACACAACAACAGCGGTCGATCATTGGTACTCAGGACATCGACGGCGGCGGATTTTGCGTCGATCATTTGGGGACCGGGCACTGTTGGCGGCTCGGCTCCACAAGGCTCGGCTCCACAAGGCTCGGCTGCACAAGGCTCGACTACACAAGGAGAGTGCGATACATGCGTTTCGGCTCGAGCCGTACGACAGGTACCCCGCCGCCTAATTCTGCCTAGAACGGACCCCATGCGATGAGTTCACCCGAGTATGGCGCAGTAGGGCTGAAAAACCGGACGCGCACCCTTTTCGCCCAGGTCATGTGGTTCGTCGCCGCTACCGCCGGCCTATTCGCGGTCGGTGCCTATCTGGGACGCGATCTCGGCAATGGCTGGGCGTTCTTGTTCTACATCCTCGCGTTCGCCTGCCTAATCGGCATGCGGTTCGCCATCCGCAGCTCCGGTGGTTTCGGCGTCGCACTGCTGCTCGGTGTGGGGCTGCTGCTGGGTCTGGGGATGTCGCCGACGCTGGTTTACTACGCCAACGCGGACCCACAGGCGCTGTGGGAGGCCGGCGGTGCGACGGCCCTGTTCATCGCTGGCTGCGGTGCCTTCGGTTACGCCACCCGCACCGATCTGTCCGGCATCGCCCGCGTCGGCTTCTGGGCGCTGCTGGCTCTCATCGGATTCGGCGTCGTGTTGATCTTCGTGCACATTCCCGGCGGTGCGCTCATCTACTCGATCCTGGGGTTGCTTATCTTCGCAGGCCTCACCATGGTCGACTTCCAGCGACTCCGCCGCTCGACAGATCTAGACTCCGCACCGCTGATCGCCGCATCGATCTTCCTGGACGCGCTCAACGTGTTCTCGTTCTTCCTGCAACTGTTCGGGGGCAGGAGTCGGAACTGACCACCGGGGGCTCGAATCCACGGAGCCGCCGCTAATCCGGGCGTCGGAAGGACAACGCCGGGGTCGCGTTCACGGCCATTGCCAGCGGTGAGGCGGGCGGTGGTGGCCGTCGGTGCAGACAACGGAGCTGTGCGTGGGTGCGAATTGTCTGATGAGCTCTGCGAGTTCGGTTCTGGTGGCTGCATCCACCCGCGCGCAAAGGCACCCAGACCCCAGCGGGGAGCGTGGGTGCAGAACCGGTCAGTCCTGCCGAAGGTGTGGCAGTGGATGGTTCGGGTGCGATGCCCTGGTCGGTGTGCTCGACGTCCACGCCCTGACACTGCGGAAACCCCAACGGCGGCATTAACGCGTAGGGCAGTTAGCTATGTGGCCGGGATCCAGTAGCTGGTCGACGCTCGCTCATACACAGTCACACGATCGTGGGCGCCCCACCATCGAACCGGCTCACGGGAATCGACTTCGGTCCAGTCTGTCTCGAGTAACCCGTGCATCTGATCGTCGCCGGTGCCGCGGCCGCGGCCCTCGCCGATGTAGATGACGCGTCTTCCCTCGTAGGCCATCAATATGCGGGCACCAACATCCTGGCCATGGGGCGGCCACGAAAGCAATAGCGTTCTGTCCCGGTGCAGTGCCGCCGCTTCGGCGCAGTCCTTCGTCCAGACCTCGGCATAAAGGTCGTCACCGTGCCAACCGTTGGTGTGCAGCGCCGTGCCCGGGTTCAGGTCGTAGCAGACGACGTCCAGGCCCACCTGCGCGAGCAGGTAGGCCCAATAGCCCGTTCCGGCGATCGGATCGACCAAGCCGCCTTGGGCGTGCCTGGCCACGAAAGTCACGGTATCGGGGTCGGGAATGGTCCAACAGTATTTCCTGACGAGCCTTTGCCGGTTCGGCGAGCGGGCCATGCACTCTTCTACGGTTAGGTCCAAACGAAACTGACCGACCACTGGATTGCCTCGGAGACTATCGGGTTCAACGCAATCCTTGACAGCGTCCCAAAAGGGATTGTTGATGTTCATTCCCGCTACTCCCTCGATCTGAGGCCCTCCCAGCCTCGGGGCAGATGCATTCCACGTCGTCCGCGCCGAAAACTCTCGCGTTGCCCCTACTTTCTACCGCTAAATGCGGCGCGGTGCCGCCCGTGCGGGCGACATCCTGGGCATCGCCGGTGGTGGCGCGCCGCCCGCGGGCCCGGCGCCGTTTACCGATGCAATGGTGCGGGTAACTGGATCAGAGACGATCCAACTCGGCCACCGCTGGGTTCGTCATCTGGAAGAAGGACGGACATGGGCGCTAAGCACCGCATGACCGGCTTGCCGGAGCGCCGACCACCGATCGATGCGCGTGCACGGCGCAGGACTTCTCGCTTAGCGGCACTGGTTGATGTCGTCCCTGCGTCGGTCCTCTGTGCCGCGATCCTGGCAACGCTGATGGTCGGTGCTGGCGAATCCGAAAAGGCGTCGGGCACAGCGCCAGTGACCGCGCGTGGGCAACTAGAGGCTCCGCAGCCGGTCAGTCAGGAAGGGACACTGATTGCGGTGTCGGCGGAGTCGGTGACCGCACGAAGCGCCAACGGTTACACCCAGACCTATCGTGTCAGCCCGAACACCACCCTCATCGCTGATGGTGGTGACCAACTTGCAGCCGCTACTTCACGTTTCAAGGTCAATGACGAAGTCGAGATCGTCGGCACGATTCAGGGTGGTACGGCGCTGGCGACCGCGGTTGCGGACCGGGACGCCGGACACGGGGGCAGCCCGCCGATGGATCACGTTGAAAGCCAACCGGTTACCGGCGCACCCGGCAACGCGTAAGTTGTGCGAGTCAGCGCAGCTGCGGCAATACCTCGCCCGCCAAGAGCTTCAGGTGTGCTAGATCGGACAGGTCGAGCACCTGCGCGTACAGGCGCTGCACGCCCAGGTCCCTCCAGCGACCCAGATTGTCGACGATCTCAGCGGGCGTGCCGACCAGCGGGCTGTTGGAGCGCAGCTCGTCTAGGTCGCGCCCGATCACCGCGGCGCGGCGGCCCACTTCGGCTTCATCGCGGCCGACGCAGAGTACGAAGGCGCACGAGTAGACGATCGAGTCGGCCGGTCTGCCGGCCGCGGCCACCGCTTCGGCCACCCGCTGGATCTGGGTTCGGGCGACGTCGATCGGCGTGAAGGGGAGGTTGAATTCGGTTGCATACGCGGCGGCCAGTTCCGGAGTGCGCTTGGCGCCGACCCCGCCGATGACGATCGGCGGATGCGGCCTTTGCACCGGTTTGGGCAGTGCTGGCGAGTCCGCGATCGTGTAGTGCTTGCCGGCGTAGTCGAACGTCTCACCCGGTTGCGTGGTCCACAGCCCGGTGACGATCGCCAGCTGTTCGCTGAGCCGGTCGAACCGCTCCTGCACCGAGGGGAACGGAATCCCATAGGCCTGGTGCTCTTTAGCGAACCAGCCGCTGCCCAAGCCTAATTCGACGCGACCTCCGCTCATGTCGTCGACCTGAGCCACCGCCACCGCAAGCGGGCCCGGGTAACGGAACGTTGCGGAGGTCACCAACGTGCCCAGCCGTATCTGCGAGGTTTCGCGGGCGATGGCACCCAGCGTCACCCACGAATCGGTCGGCCCGGGCAGGCCGTCGCCGCTCATCGCCACATAGTGGTCGGACCGGAAGAATGCTGCAAAGCCGAGTTGTTCTGCGACTTGGGCGACGGCTAGCTGGTCGGCGTAGCTGGCGCCCTGCTGTGGCTCGATAAAGACACGGAATTCCATGGGACCCTTTGGATTTTGTTGGTACGGCAAAATCCTAACGGGGATACCGGTAGCAGCCAAGCGGCGTTACCGTGCACGTGACAGTCAGTCGAGGTCGGCCACGTTGTCGACCAGCCCAGCCGATTTTTGACGGCCGAAATCATCAGGATCATTCAGCCGGCTCTCAGCTATACCGGCTGTTGTGGTGGTAGAAGTCAACTCAGAGACCTAGTAAAGGGAGCGCGGCAGTGGACACCGAGACCGTGGACCGCCAATTCAGTGCGCTGCAGCACCAGGCGCAACAAACCGTACCGCTGATCCAAACGCTGGCCGATAAATTGTCTGCCGCGGCCACAGCAGGCGACCCCAATGCCCGCGAATGGGCACTGGACCTCAAAGAGATCGCGTTGGCGATCCGCGACGAGCAAAGCGCCACCACTGAGTTGCTTCAGGCGATCCACGCCCTGGTCGACAACCACGTCGGGGCCGCCGAGCCGCCCGCGCCGGCGTACTATCCGCCGCCTGCCCAGTACGCGCAACCGCCGCAGTACCAGGCCCCGTATCAACCGCAGTACCAGCAGCCCGCGGCGGCCGGCGGCGGCACACTGCAGCGGTTCCTTGGCGGACGGTTCGGCCAGGCGATCGTCACCGGTGCGGGCTTCGGTATCGGCGACGACATCGTCAACAGCATCTTCGATAGCTTCTGAACCGCAACGGCGCTCGGCCGGTGAAGATCTAGTTTTGCCGACCGGCGAGCTCGGCGACGAACCGATCGATGAAGCCGTCCAGCGGCTCCCGACCGGTCGGCCGTATGACGAATTTCGTCAATCCGGCGTCCAGGTAGCCGTCCAGTTGCCGTTGCAGCTGGTCCCAGCCGGCGGCGACCAACTCGCCGGGATCGAGGTCTGGACGACGCCGGCGCACCGCCGCCGCCAACTCCGCCGGCAACTCACCGTCGGCGACGGCCAGCGAAATGCCGAAGTGGTCGGGTTCGATCTGCCGGCCCGCTTGCACCGCGGCACGTTCGATGGCCTCGCGCCCTGCGCGCGCCTCGCCGGGGGTGAGGAAACTGCCTAACCAGCCATCGCCCAGCGTGCCGATGCGCCGAAACGCCGCCGGCGCTGAGCCGCCCAGCCAAATGTCCAACGGAGGCACCGGTCGCGGCGCGACGGCGGCCGCGCGGACCGTGAAATACCGGCCGCTGTAGTTGGCTGAATCGTCCACCAGAGCCGAGCGCAGCACCTGCAGCGACTCGTCGAACACCGCCGCGCGCTCTCCGTCGGGGACCACGAACACCTCGCGCTCCGCCGGAATCGCCGAACGCAAGCCGAAGACGGGCAGAACCCGCTTCGGCGCGATGGCCGCCAGTGACGCCAACTGTTTGGCCACCAGCACCGGATGACGCCCCGGCAGCACCGCGACCGAAGTACCCACCTTCAACCGGGTTGTCCGCGCCAGTGCGTAGGCCATACCCACCATGGGGTCCACCGCGGGGGAGTAAACGAGCTCGGAGAACCACAGCGAGTCCACCCCACTGGTCTCCAGGTGATCGACAATGCCGGCGAGCTGGTCCGGAGCGGTGTCCGCACCGAGTCCGACCCCAAAGCGGATCTTCACCCGCGTCTAGCCCACCTTCTTGAGGGTGTAATGCGCATTCGTCCGATTGGGGTCGGCCGCGAGCCTATCCACCTCTTGCCGGATCGGATCGACAGCACCGCCGAACGCGCCGGGGCAACCGTCGGGGCACCTGACTTCCCACCACTGATCCGACTGGTGTGACGGCCAAGCCGCGAGCTGCCCGCCTTTCTGGCGATAGCCGATCTGGTTAGCAAACTTGAGGAGATTACCCACGTGATGTTGTGCCGGGCAGAACAGCAACACGTCGATACCCAGGCGCTCTGTTTCGTTCATGCCCGCTATTGTGCGCTGTCCGGCATGGCGGCTAGTTCGTCCCCCGTCGCGGCGCGTCCAAGCGATTGCCGTCAACCGGGTTTGGCCACCGTCCAGGTTTCGGTCATGGCGCGCACCACGATTGCTTCTGGATCCTCGGCAATGCCGACCTGACACAGATCCCCGCCGATGGCCAAAGAAGCGACGCCATGGACCAGCGACCACAGTGGTCCCGCGATCTTGATGGGGTCTTGTCCCTCCATCACCCCCGACTCGAGGCAGCTTGTTATCGCATCGACCAACTCGCCGAAGGCGCGGCCGCCGGCGATAAGTAGCCCCGGATGGTCGCGTTTGACCGTCTCGGCGCCGAACATGGACAGGTAGTAGTCCGGATGGTTGACCGCCCAGTGCACATACGCGCGTCCTAGGTCGATCACCCGGTTCTTAGGGTCAGAGGCGCCGTCGCTGGCCGCAGTGAGCGCCTCGTGGAGCTGGATGAATCCTTCTTCCGCGACCGCCGCCAGCAGCTGAGCCTTGTCCGAGAAATGGCGGTACGGGGCCGCGGCGCTGACGCCGGCACGCCGCGCCGCCTCCGTCAGAGTGAAGCCCTTGGGGCCTTTCTCCGCGACCAGGACTAGCGCCGCCTGCGTGAGCGCCCGCTTGAGATCTCCGTGGTGGTACGTGCCGCGCCGCCTCGCTGATCTTTGCGCTCCGGTCCGCTGGTCCGCCATGTTGACGACATTAACATCGGTGGTATGTTAATGCGATCAACATCGCCCACGAACATCGTTGGAGGGATCGAGAGATGGCCGAAGTGCGCAATGTCGAAGCCGGGTGCGCCGTGATCACGGGTGCCAGTTCCGGGTTCGGTGCGATATTCGCCGAGCAACTCGCCAAGCGAGGCCTGCCGTTGGTGTTGACCGGCCGTGATGAGCCGCGACTGACGGCAGTGCAGGAGTCTGTTCGCCGGATCGCACCGGGGGTTGACGTCGAGATCGTCCTCGGTGATCTCGGCGCCGACGCCGGTGTCGAAGCCCTCCTTACTCACCTCGACGGGCGGCCGATCGACGTGTTGGTCAACAACGCGGGGTTTGGTACCTACGGCCCACTGTCGAAGGCCGACGCAGCGCGGGAGAACGAATTGGTCGCGGTCAACGTGAACGCTTTGGTGCGTCTCACTTGTGCTGTGTTGCCGGGGATGGTGGCACGCGGCAAGGGCGGCATCTTGAATGTTGCGTCCACGATCGCGTTCCAACCCGCCCCATTTCAAGCCACCTACGGAGCCTCCAAGGCCTTCGTGCTGTCATTCAGCCAGGCGCTGTGGGCTGAGACCAAGGGTTCGGGGGTCACGGTGAGTGCCTTGTGTCCGGGGCCCACGCGCACCGGGTTTGTCGATGCGCTCGGCTCCGACGTCTCGCACACCGCTATCTATCGACACCTCGTCGAACCCGAACCGATCGTCATCGCCGGGCTGCGCGCCCTCGATCGCGGCCGGCCGGTAGCCGTCCCGGGCCTGCGTAATCGGGTCATGGCTAACTCCGGACGATTCGCGCCCGGATGGGTTACAGCTCTGCTCGCCGGGAGGATGCTACGGCCCGCAGAAGGAACGGCAGGATCGGACGCCGGCCGACTGGCTGTCAGGTGAGCACCGTTTGAGCAACATGAGGAGAGCGGCGATCAGGAAGCAGAGCGCCCTGACGACGGTGCCCACTTGGCCCGACCGTCGGGATTGCTGCCGCCACCCCAGGCGCGCCGCTAGCCAGGATTCGATGCGCTCATAGCGCTGCACCGGTGCTGACGTTGATGCGCACGATGCCGACGAATTATATTGCCGTCCAAACGATTCAAGTCGCAGCGATCGAGTTTTCCACCACCGCATCTTCGACGGGCCGCTGCGGAGCAACTGAATCCCCGAGCCGTTCCGATCGCGAACCAAGTCCGCCTACACCGCATCCAGTCACGCGGCGACAATCCCCGGTTCGGTCTCTGCTCCGTCGGCCTTGTCGGCGACCGGACAGTTACCCGCGTTCCGACCGACGCTGTCGAAACGTATCGAGATGTGATCGCGTCGACGAATTGGTGAACGCTGCGACTGTGACTGCGCGCGGACAGCCATGGTCAGATTACGATTTACCTTCCGCGTCGCTACCGCCAACACCGTATCCAGTCATGCGATGACAAGGTGCGGTTCTGCTGAATGAGGACCCGCCGTGCAGACAAGTACAGAACCCGCGCCGTCGGTTCCCACGGTTGGCGCCCCGGAAGCGGTTCGAGCGGTTCGCCTGGCCGTTGTGGTCGGCGCGCTCGGCGTCGTGTTCGGCGACATCGGGACCAGTCCGATCTACACTCTCCAGACCGTCTTCGACCCCAACGACCCGCACCCGGTACCGCTCAACACGGACAACATCTACGGCGTCGTGTCACTGCTCTTCTGGTCGGTGATGATCATCGTCACGCTGACCTACGTCACCCTGGTGATGCACGCCGACAACGACGGCGAGGGCGGCATCATGGCGCTCATCACGCTGCTGCGGCGTTTTGGCGGGGCGGGGGGACGTCGGACCCTCGCTACGCTGGCTGCGCTGGGTATCTTTGGTGCCGCACTGTTCTTCGGCGACAGCATGATCACTCCCGCGATGTCGGTGCTATCGGCGGTGGAGGGTCTCAAGGTCGTCGAGCCGTCACTCGCGGAATGGGTCGTCCCGATCACCGCGGTAATCATCTTGGTGCTGTTCGCGGTTCAGCGCTACGGTACGAACGCTGTCGGTCGGCTGTTCGGCCCGGTGATGATTATCTGGTTCGTCTCGATCGGCGCCTGCGGCGTGAAGGGCATCATTGGCCATCCGCAAATCCTCAAGGCGCTGTCGCCGACCTATGCGGCGACGTTCATGTTCGGGCACTTCAGAATTGCGTTCTTCGCCCTGGCCGCAGTCGTGCTCTCGGTCACCGGCGCGGAGGCGCTGTACGCCGACATGGGCCATTTCGGTCGGCGGGCCATCACCCGGGGTTGGCTGTTTGTCGTGCTGCCGGCATGCATTCTCAACTATCTCGGCCAAGGGGCGCTGGTGCTCGGCGACGAGTCCGCGGTGAGCGCCCCGTTCTTTTTGCTCACCCCGCACTGGGCGCAGTTGCCGATGGTGCTATTGGCAACCGCCGCAACGATTATCGCGTCCCAGGCGGTGATCACCGGGGCCTACTCGGTTGCCTCGGCGGCCGCTCGCCTCGGCTATCTGCCGAGATTGCGAATAACGCACACCTCGGAGTCGACGGTGGGCCAGATCTATGTGCCGTGGATCAACAGTTTCCTCATGGTCGCGGTCCTTATTCTGGTGTTCGCCTTCCGCAGTTCGGCGGCACTGGCCTATGCGTACGGTATGGCGGTAACAGGCACGATCACCATCACCACACTGCTGTTCTTCTACACCGCCCGGAAGAGATGGCATACGCCACTGTGGCTCATCGTGATCGGCGCCGGCGCTCTGTTGCTGGTGGACCTTATGTTCCTGGCGGCGAACCTGACCAAACTGGTCCACGGGGCCTGGCTGCCGGTGTTAATCGCGGTGATTTCTTTCACCGTGATGACCACCTGGCAGCGCGGGCAAGAGACCGTCACCCGGGCTCGGACGCAGGCTGAGGGACCGCTGCGCGAGTTCGTCGACCAGCTCACCGACGGCCATCCATCATTGCTGCGCGTCCCCGGCACGGCGGTATTCCTCAACCGCGGCAAAGAGACCACCCCCTTAGCGATGCGGGCCAATGTCGAGCACAATCGCGTGCTTCATGAACACGTAATCATCATGGCGATCGACACTTTGCCATGCCCACGCGTAGCAGACTCCGAGCGGACGGAAGTCGATGATCTGGGCTATGGGGAGGACGGGATCTTCCATCTCACCGCGCGATTCGGGTATATGGACAAGCCGGATGTCCTTGCCGTGCTTCACCTGTTGTCCCCGGAGCAGACTGAAGGCTCAATCGCGATCGAGGACGCTTCCTACTTCCTGTCCAAGCTCGAACTGACGAAGGGCACGGCGCCGAACATGGCACGATGGCGCAAGCAGTTGTTCATCGCGACCTCGTACATCACCGCCGACGCCGCCGATTACTTCGGGCTGCCTCCTGACCGCACGGTGGTCATGGGCTCGCGGATTGAGATCTAGCCTCGGTCGGGGCCCGTGAGCGGTCGCGATTACTCTCGCACCTGGCGACTGACGAGTCCCGGAACGAATCGGGAGTCGATCTGTTCACCCCCGTCGCCGTGGTAGACGCGATACCGTTCCGTAGCCTCGGTTGTCTGGGTGATTTTGATCCATTTGCCAGACCTCGGATCTAGCAGCATGTCCCCCTCGCGGATCTCCGACAGAGGCACCTGTTCTGTTGCATGTTCGGAACTCATGGCCCTCCCGGATCATGTTGGTAGTTCGGCTACGACCACCCGCCGGGTGATCGTCCGGCGATGGCTTGACGATTCTCTCGCCGACGGCTGCGGTCAATGGCAGATTTCCCGGATGCTGCCGAACCTACACGCCGCGATCGGCGGGTCGGCCGCCGTCCAATGGGGAGCAAAGCCTGGCCGTGACCGCCGGTGCAACGGCGTCTTAAGCTGACTCCGTGGATGTCTACGCCAGGAACAACATCAAGATTGTTGGTGCTGCTCACGGCCCGCTGATCTTTCTCGCGCACGGTTTCGGCTGTGATCAACTGCTGTGGCGTCCCGTCGTCGACCGTCTCAAGACCGAGTTCCGCCTGCTGCTCATCGACCATGTCGGTTCCGGCCAGTCAGATGGGTCCTGCTGGGACGCCCAGAAGTACTCGTCGCTGAGCGGATACGCCGCCGATGTCGTAGACATCGTGCGTGAACTGGACCTGCGCGACGTCGTGTTCGTCGGACACTCGGTTGCCTCGATGATCGGTGCGCTGGCGGTCATCGCCGAGCCCGGCCGGTTCACGAAGCTGGTCATGCTGACACCGTCACCGCGCTACATCGACGAGGGTGATTATCGCGGCGGGTTTTCGCGGTCCGATATCGACGAACTCCTCGAATCCTTGGAGCTCAATTACCTGGGCTGGTCGCATACGATGGCACCGGTCATCATGGGAACCCCGGACCGCCCCGAGTTACAGGACGAATTGGTGGAGACCTTCTGCCGCAACAACCCCGCCTACGCTCGCGTTTTCGCCCGTGCCACATTCTTATCCGACAACCGCGGCGACCTTGCACGGATACCGGTGCCGACACTGGTGATCGAATGCGCAGACGATGCGATCGCGCCGCGCGAGGTCGGCGCCTACGTCCACGAACACATCCCGGACAGCCAACTGGTCACTCTGGATGCAACCGGCCATTGCCCCCAAGTGAGTGCCCCAGACGCGACCGCGTCGGCAATCTCGGCTTTCGTTCGATCGGCGTGACCGCCCTCGACTCGGAGGACTTCTGGGAGAACGGTCCCTGCGGCCATCTCATCGCGAAGCCCGACGGTCGTATCGCCCGCGTTAACGCCACCCTGGCCCAATGGTTGGGATATGACCGAAATGCGTTGCAGGGGAGATTGTTCAGCGACCTCTTCAGCGTGGGAAGCCGCATCCACTACGACACCCATTTCGGGCCATTGCTACGCATGCGCGGCCAGCTCAACGGTGTCACAGTGGATCTGGTGGCGGCCGACGGATCTCGGCTTCCCATGTTCCTCACCGCCAACGTCAAGACAGCCGGCAACGGCGAACCGGAATTGCTGCGGATCACCGCTGTCGATGCCGCCGACCGCCGTTCTTACGAACGCGAGCTTCTGGAAGAACGACGACGGGTCGCGATCGAGCACGAGCGTGTCTTGGCATTTGCCGACACACTGCGACGCTCGCTGCTGCCGCCAGTGCTGTCACCTCCCAGTGGATTGGACGCGGCCGATTGCTATTTCCCCGCGTCGCAGGACGATGTCGGCGGCGACTTTTACGACCTCTTTCCGCTGTCCCGGACAAAGTGGGGCTTCTTCCTCGGCGATGTCTCGGGCAAAGGGGTTGACGCCGCTGTGGTGACGGGACTGACCAGGTATGCCCTGCGTGCCGCGGCGGTATCCGACGATGATCCCGTGCAAGTGCTGCACAACCTGCACTCCGTGCTGGGCCAGAAGTTCGGTACCCAGCACGATCGTTTCTGCACCGTGATCTATGGCAATTTGACGAAGCGAAATAACGGATTTGATGTCGAGCTCGGTAGCGGAGGCCATCTACCCCCATTGCTGCTCCGTGCCGATGGCAGCGCCTACTACGTCGACAGCACCGGTGGTCACGCCGTCGGCCTGGTGGCAGAGCCGCAGTTCGTTTCAGCCCGGTTCCACTTGGCGCCCGGCGACACCGTGGTCCTCTACACCGACGGACTGACTGAGGCCCTCACTGGCGTTCGCCGCGAACGATACGACGACCAAGGCGCGCTATTGCGATTCGCGGAATCGCATGCGCCGGCGACGGCGTCAGCCATCGTCGAGGGCATCCACGCATTACTGGACAGCTTGGGCTCCGGGGTCGAGGACGACGTCGCTGCCTTAGCACTTGGCGTGCCCTCGGCGACGAGCGCCGGCAGCGTTGTGTTCGTCAAACGCCCCAACTAGTGGAAAGGTGGAGGGATGACGTTCCCGCCGAGAACCCAGCGCACTTCGGCAGTTGCTCGGACTCCGTTCGGCTAAATGTGGCGATCCACGAGCAGCTGCTCGCCGCCGTCGACGGCCGGCGCGGGGGAGACGCAGCCGACCGCCTGTGCGAGGCCTGCGTGGTTCTGTTCGACGTCGACGCGGCGGCGATCTCGCTGGTCTTCGACGGCGCGAGCAGCGGAACATTGGGATCCAGCGGCGCCTCCGCGCGTATGTATGACGAATTGCAGTTCACGTTCGGCGAGGGACCCTGCCTGGACTCTGTGGCGGAACGGATTCCGATTCTGGTCGTCGACCTCGCCGATCCTGAGGAGGCTCGCTGGCCTGCCTACGGGCCAGCCTTGTTGGGCTATCAGATCAGAGGCGTCACCGCGATCCCCATCGTGGTAGCGGGCGAATTCGTCGGTGCCCTCGACCTTTTCCGCGCGCGCCCGGGCCCATTGCTGGGCGAGGACTTGGTCGGTGGGGTGGCCGCCGCGGAGCTGGGCGGAATCCCGGTTTTGGACCTCCTGGACGGCGACCTGCAGGCCGCGGCCGCCGACCCCAAAAGCAATGCCTGGGCCGAACTCGCCACGTTGACCCGCGCAGAGGTCAGCCAGGCCACCGGCATGCTCGTCGCCCAAATGGAGATTGAGCCGACCGAAGCCCTTGTCCGGTTGCGCGCCCACGCCTACGCTGCCGGCCGCGGTGTCACCGACGTCGCCCGCGACATCCTCGACCGCCGACTAAAGCTCGAGGCCGACTGATCCGCGCTTGGCGGATTCGAAAAGTCTGGAAAGAAGGCCACCGTGACTGATACCCCTCGTGAAACCCGAGTCCTGAACGCCGTCGTCGCGCTCGTCGACAACCTGCTCGACGACTTCGACGTGGTCGACCTGCTGACCGGGCTCACCGAACACTGTGCTGAGCTGCTCGACGTTGCGGCCGCGGGCATTCTGCTGGCCGACCCATTTCGTCAGCTCCGTCTGCTGGCCGCCACCTCGGAGCAGGCTCGCGAACTCGAAGTCTTCCAGCTACAAGCCGACGAGGGCCCATGTCTGGATTGCTACGCCACCGGCCAGGCGATCTCGGTCGCTGATCTCCACGAGGCGACAGCGCGGTGGCCGCGGTTTGTGCCCGCTGCGGTCGAGGCGGGCTTCGCCTCCGTGCACGCCGTCCCGATGCGGGCCGCCGGCATCGTGTTGGGTGCGCTCGGACTGTTCGGCACCGACTCGGGCGAGCTCACCGAGGCGGACCTGCTCGTCGGCCAGACCCTGACGCACATCGCGTGCGTCGCGATCCTTCAGGGCCGCCCACCCACACCTTCCACCGTCATGCCGCCGCTACGTACTGCCCTGACCAACCGGGTCATCGTCGAGCAGGCCAAGGGCTTACTCCACCAAATGCTGGATGTGTCCGTGGAGGAGGCGTTCAATCTGTTGCGGAGCTATGCGCGGGCCAACGGTGAGCACTTGACCGACCTCGCTCACACGTTGATGACGGATCGGTATTCTCGGCTGCTGCTCGTGTCGGACTTGGCCGAACTCCTGGACGCACCACCGCAGTAACGGTTCAGAGGCGCCGTGCGCGGGCGCGCCGCACGGCCTCTTCGACCAGCCGCTCGGCGACGGCGTGGACCTTGACGTTCTCGGCCTGGCTGATGTGGGCGAGCCGTTCGAAGGCCTCATCCGCGCTCCCGCCCGACCGGCTGCGGATGATGCCGACTGCCTGATCGATCATCGATCGGCTGTCCAATGCGCGCTGCAGTCGCAATGTCCGCTCATGGGCGTTGGCCAACAACTGCGCGTTGTGCACCGCCACCGCCGCGGTGTTGGCGAACTGAGATGCCAACCGTACGGCGTGATCACCGAAGGCGTCACGGCCCTTGGCGTAGGCATTGATCGAGCCGATCAACTGGTCGCCGACGATCAATGGCAACGCCAGCGCGGAGTGCACGCGCATCCGGGCTACCCGGCCACCAAAGTGCGGCCAACGACCGTCACTACCCAACGATCCGCTCACCGTGGGCCGCCGCGACTCCATACACGTGATGCATGGCCCCTCTTTCAGTTCGTCGTACTGTACAGAGTCGATGTCGTGCACAAGTTGCTCGGTCGCAGTCCAGGTCTGAACGCTGGGTATGCCCCCCCGCGGGTCGATCAAAGCGACGCCCGCACCGTCGACGCCGGGAATCGCCTGGGCCGCGAACTCCGCCACGTCGCGGAGTATGTCGATCACCCCTCGGGCGCCCGCCACCATCCCGGTGACTCTGCTAAGCCCGGCATACAGTTCAGCCTCGTCTGCTTCCCGCTGGGTAGGGGAGATCACCGGCTCGGCTGGCGCGCCGCGACCAGACTGGGCGTCGAAGTCGGCCAACATGCTCCTTACGTGCACCCTTGCTGAATTACCAATCTACTCTGGGTCGCGCCCTGAAGATTCAGTCGACGAGCGCCAATGTATGCGCTCGCCGCAGCTTCCCCGACGGCGTCTTGGGGATCATCCCCGGCTCGAGCACAACCACGTTGCGGGGCCGTACGTCGACCTCGGCAACCACCTCGTGCGCCACCTGCTGCTCCATCCGGCGCACCTCGGTCGGGTCCTGCCAGTTGCTGGACTCCACGGCGACGGCGAACGTCTCCCGCGAGCGTCCGGCATCCAGGCGCACCGCCACGGCACAGCCCGGCCGCACTCCGGAGACGCGTGCGGCGGCGCGTTCGATGTCGGTCGGGTAGATGTTGCGGCCTGCCATGATGATCACGTCTTTCACTCGGCCGCACACTACGACGTGGTCGGTCTCGGTGAGGTAGCCCAGGTCGCCGGTGTCGTACCAACCTTGGTCGTCTTGAGCTGCGACGAAGCCGCCCATCGTTTCATAGCCCAGTGTCACCGGTTCCCCGCGCACCTGGATGACGCCGACGCCCCGGGGGGGCAGGATGTTGCCGTCTTCATCGACGACGCGAGCCTCCAGGCCCTCCAGCAAACGGCCGAGGGTGGCCAGTCGCCGGGTTCTGCCCTTGTTCGCCGGGACAGCTCGGTGCAGTACGGCCAGCAGGTCGGCGTCGACCTCATCGACCACTAGCCCTTCGCCGCACTCGGAGAAAGACACCGCCACGGTCGTCTCCGCCATGCCGTAGGCAGGCAGGATCGCTTCCGGACGCAATCCGAACGGCCTGCCGGCTTCGCAAAGGTCTTCGACGTCGGCGGGTTCGACCTGTTCGGCGCCCGACAGCGCCCACCGCAAGGTGGACAAGTCGAACTGGCCGGGCTGGGCCAGCTTGCGAAGGCGGCTGGCGAACAGCTTGTAAGCAAAGTTCGGTGCCGCGGTCATCGTGCCTTTGTACTTGTCGATCAGTTTGGCCCATAGCAGGATGTCGCGCAGGAAGTCCATCGGAGTGACTTTGACCAGCTCGGCACCGAAAAACATCGGCACGGTCAAAAAGCCCGTCATGCCCATGTCATGGAACAGCGGGAGCCAGCTGACGATGACGTCGGTATCGACGTCGACGTTGGCCCCGATGAACATCGCCTCGGCGTTGGACACGACGTTGCGGTGACTGATCTGAACGGCCTTGGGGGAGTCGGTGGACCCAGACGTCAACTGCAGCAACGCGAGGTCGTCGTCATCGGTCTCGACCGGATCGATCGGACTGCTGTCGAGTAGCTGCTCAATGACGAGCACTCGCATACCCAGTTCGGACAGCAACGGGGCCGCGGCCATGAACGGGTCCGAAATGACAACCGATTTGGCGCCGATCATCTTGATGACCGTGGTGGTTTCCGCGGCCCAGCGCTGAAGGTCGGTGCGCGGCGTGGGCTGGTGCAGCATCGTGAGACTGGCGCCGCGCATCCAGATGCCCTGCCCGGTCGGTGCGATCTCGGCCGGAGCGCCTGCCAGCACCGGGACGGCGTCACCGTGGCCGATGCCGGCTGCGGCCAGGCCACCCGCGATCCGACGGGCCCGCTCGTGCACCTCGCCCCAGGAATGCCGGAGGGGATGGTTCGGCTCCCCGGTGACCAAACCGTTGGTACTGGACTGGGCGGTGCCGTACATCGTTTCGGTGAATTTGCTCAAGGCCGTTCCTTTGGTTCCGGCGCCACCGCGCCGCGGCTGGCCTCCGACCGTGCGTCGGGGCGATCAACGGCGGACGCGCACGGTCGAATGACGGATTGGGTGTGTCGGAATTGAACCGAGAACGTTGAACGGAGATTGCAGGTGAACCAGCGCCGCTGGTGCAGCTGTGGCGCGATTGCCGCCAAGCCGAAGACCGGTCCGACGGTGACTGCTTCGGGAGTCCCTGCCCCTTTCAAGGACGCCCCAGATGGTCCGTCACTCCGGTCGAAGCGAGGTGTTGGGCACTTCAGACGGACCGATGATACAGACTGACGGGCAACCGGGCACTGAGGCGCGCCGAGACCATCGGCAGGTGCGGCGATCACCATCGAAGCGCTGAGCACGGGACTCCGTCAGCGTCAGTGCGAAAGCACCAACTCTGTAAATGTCGGCTTAGCCAGGCGGTGCAGACTCGGTACGGTAGGGACCAGCGATAGATCGCCACCGGACGTGTCCGGGGGGCTGGGGAGTCAACCTCCGCAAACGATACCGCAGGGGCGTTTGCGGTTGCGACATCGCAAACTTCGGGATCCATCGCCGGCCAGCGCATCGTGAGGGTGATTATGAGGCGCTGTCGCCGTGCAGCCGCACCAAGCGCGTCGTGCTGGTTTCGTCGAGGTCGACGAGTTCGCCGCGGGAGCGCAGGAAGTCGCTGAACGACTTGAAGCCCAACGACTTTTCGCTGAAGGACGGATCCATCCGCTTCATCTGGGCTTTGACCGCGGAGTTGTGCAACCAGTCGGCGTCATCCTTCTCCTGGCCGATCCGCAGCGCGCGTTCGAGCAGCCCGGTGGCGGCGGCTTGTTGGTCGGTGGGCGCCGACTCGTCGTCTGGGTCGGGGTCGGGCTCTGGAGAGCTCGGGCGTTGACCACGCTTTTTGGGTTCGGGGGCTTGCGTTGCGACGGTGGGTATCCCGGGCAGTGCGTCGTAGGTGACGAACTCGTCGCAGGCGGCGGCCAGCGAGCGGCTGCTGGCACCGGCCACACCGATGCCTACAACGTAGCGGCCGAGGCGTTTGCACCGTTGAGCCAACGCGATGTAGTCGGAATCGCCGCCGACGATCACCGCATGAGTCAGATCGGGCAACCGGAACATGTCCTCGACGGCGTCGACGGCCAGCCGAATGTCGGCCCCGTTCTTGCCGTACGCGGCTGCCGGAAAAAGTTGCACGAGATCGACCGCGCGGCCGACGAGCTGGCCGTGGTAGGCGGCGTTGACATCGGCGGACCAGTCCGCGTATGCGCGGGTGAGGACGAGTGTGCCGAACGACGACGCGAAGTCGATGATGGCGCCGACGTCGACAATCGCCGAGTCCAGCCGGTCCTTCTCCAATCCCTTTGCCTTGTCTTTGTGGAACGAGTTGCGCCCGTGCACCTGGTCGTACCGCGAGATCACGATGTTGTCGAAGTCGAGGTAGACCGCGACGCGGGTCGCGCCGGATTCGGTCACGGTGCCTGCGTCCTGTGGATTTCAGATTTGGTCAAGTCGGTCGCAACCATTCGGTCATCGTGCGCTACGGAGCCAATCGCATCAAGCTTGGGGGGACCGGGCTAATCGTCGTCAGGAAGAGTCGAACTGCGCGGCAAGGGTGTCATGGAGTTCCGGATCGGCCAGGATGACCACCTCGTCGCCGGCCTCGAGTACGGTCTCCGCCCGCACCGGCACCAGGCCGCTGGTGCGAACCACGATGCTCACCCAGATGTCGCCGCTGTGGTCGCCGAGGTCCTCGATGGTGGATCCCTCGGCTTCGGAGCCGGCGGAGACAGTGAGTCGATGGACCCCTTGCGGTTCGTCCTGGAGTCGCACGGCTATCGCCCAGGGCTCGGGCTCAACGGTGCGCATGGGCAGGCGTAGTAGTTTTGCGATGCTGGGCACGGAGCTGCCCTGCACCAGCACTGAGAATGCGACGACGACAACCACGATGCCGTAGAGGCGCTCGGCATCGGGGACGTGCGCGGCCCGCAGGAACTCGCCCAGCAAGATCGGCACCGCACCCTTGAGGCCGGCGACGAGGACGAAGGCGCGTTCGTTTCGTTGCAGTTGCACCGGAGCCAAGCAGGCGCCCACCGCCAACGGCCGAATCAGCACCGTCAGTGCGGCGCCGAGCATGATCCCCGGAATCCACACCTCGGGCTTCGCGATCGTGTGCAGGTCGACGGTCAGTCCGAGAACCGCGAACGCGACGATTTCGGCGAGCCCGGCCAACGCGGCGTGGAATCGTTTGACTTCCGGCTG
This sequence comes from uncultured Actinomycetota bacterium, assembly GCA_963762625.1. Classification (GTDB taxonomy): domain Bacteria; phylum Actinomycetota; class Actinomycetes; order Mycobacteriales; family Mycobacteriaceae; genus Mycobacterium. The sequence goes on along the minus strand of CAVXLB010000001.1, from coordinate 3,294,386 downwards.
GTAGGGCCCGCGGGCGTTGCCGATCATGATGCCGGCGACGAACACGGCGAGAAATCCCGAGCCATGCGCAAGCGTGGCGATGCCATAGAGCATCAGGCTGCTGGCCAACGTTCGTAACGGATAGAGGCCCTCGCTGGGCAATGTCACGCGCCGGATGAACACGATCAGGGCGCGGCCGCCGATGACACCGACGACCGCACCGATCACCATCTGCAGCACGAATTGGGTTCCCACGCTGGCGAAGCCGGCCGCGCTGAGGCCGCCTGCCGCGATCAGGCTGGCCATCAGGGCGATGCCGACCGGATCGTTAGCGCCGGACTCGCCTTCCAGGATGGTGCTGCTGCGCCCGGCGATCTGACGTTTGCCCAGGACAGAGAAAACCAGGGCCGGATCGGTGGGGGCAACCGCCGTGGCAACCAGCACCCCGAGGTACCAGCTGATCCCGCATACGAAGTGCAGCATGAGCGCGGCGCCCGCGGTGGTGAGGAAGGTCCCCATGACGCCGACCGACAGGATCGGAAAGATAGCCGCGCGGAAGCGCGACAAGCCGATGTGCATGCCGCCGTCGAACAGCACCAACACCAACGCGACGGTGAGGATCCGCTCCACGGTTTGCTCGGACGGCGGGTGCAGCGCGGGTAGCGCGTTCACCGCCACGGCGGCCCCGACCAGCACGAGCAGGGCCACGGGAACCTTCACTCGTTCGGTGAGACGGTTGGCCAGGACTGCGACCAATCCGACGGCACTGGCGAACAAAATTATCAGCGCGTAATGCGCAGCGTCGTTCATCGCGGCGGCCGCCGATCATCGACCGCGTCTGCCAGGTGTTCCTCGGTGGTAGGCAGCCGGAAATCGCTCACACGCCCGAGCCTTTCCACCGGTCGAGAACAATATTGCCGGCCAGACTTCCTGGCACAATGCGACGGAGTCTAACCTTTCGCAACACCATCGGAAGCCCAGGCTCGTGCGGCGCGGTTGGCCACTCCTGGCAGTCAGACGCCCGTGTCCATTGTTTACCGACGCACGGTTCCCGCCGTCACCACTATGGGCCTACACTGCGCATATGCTGTGTTCACTGGACTGCAGGACGTCGTCGGACGCCCCGGCGGGACCGGCCATCTATTGCGTCTAGGCTTGCACCGAAGGGGGACCGGCGAATTCCTCCGGTTGCTTGAACTCACGCCGACTTGGGCCGTTTATGAGGGGCTCACCGAACTAGATCACGGAGTCGAGGTCGTGTTCAGTGGCCTGGCCGCCCAACTCGGAGGATCCGGCGGCGCGCTCGCGCAGGTGCGTAGCGCCGGGTCAACCCAAACAATGCCACCAAGAACGGACGTGATCATGATGCTGCCGCCCCCGAGTCCCGCCCGCGTGCCCATCAGGCCGCGAGTCGGGCGGGACGCTACCCCGTCCGAACACCCGTGAGGCGTCGATGGCAATAACCGACGTAGCCGCATACGCCCACCTGAGCGAGGCGGACCTCGAGGCTTTTGCAGGGGAGTTAGATGCAATCCGTCGCGACATCGAGGCTTCGCGCGGCGAAAAGGACAGCGCATACATCCGGCGCGCCATCGTGTTTCAGCGTTTCCTCGACGTGGCCGCGAGGCTCGTTATCGCCGGCACCCGCAGCAGGGTCGGCTGGGCGCTCGGTACCGGCGCGCTCGCCGTAGCCAAGAGCATCGAGAACATGGAACTCGGCCATAACATCGGCCACGGGCAATGGGACTGGATGAACGATCCGGAAATCCATTCCAGCACGTGGGAGTGGGACATGGCGGGTGTCTCGTCGCAGTGGCGGTTTTCGCACAACTACCGCCACCACATGTTCACCAACGTGGTCGGTGTCGACGACGACCTCGGGTTCGGCGTCCTGCGGGTCACCCGCGACCAGAAGTGGCAGCGCAGCCATCTGTCTAGTCCTTTGCGAAACATCGCGTTGGCCATCATGTTCGAATGGGGAATCGCGGCGCACGGTTTGCACTCGGAACATGAGCGCGCAACGACCGCCGCTAAGAAGTCCGCCGTTACCCGGGCGCTGATCCGCAAGATCGCCCGGCAGGCCGGCAAGGACTACGTATTCTTTCCGGCCCTCAGCCTTCGACGATGGAGGCGCACGCTCAAAGCGAACGTGGTTGCCAACTTGCTCCGCAATGTATGGGCGAACGTCGTGATCGCGTGCGGGCACTTTGCGGACGGCGCGGAGAAGTTCGAACCCGCCGCACTCGAGGGCGAGACGAAACCCGAATGGTATTTACGACAGATGCTGGGTAGCGCGAACTTTGACGCCGGTCCGGTGCTGGCGTTCCTCAGCGGAAACCTTTGCTACCAGATCGAGCACCACCTATTTCCCGACCTGCCGAGCAACCGCTACGCGGAGATCGCCCAACGAGTTCGGGCGCTATGTGCTAGCTATGACCTGCCGTACACCACGGGCCCGCTCGTTCGCCAGTACTTGCTCACCTTTCGCACCATTTCCAAGTTGAGCCTTCCGGATCGCTTCCTCACCGCGACTTCTGACGATGCACCTGAGACGGCGTCGGAACATAAGTTCCGCAACAGGGACACGCCCCACGTGTCGGGCGCCGGCAGTGCTGAGGCGCGGCGGCGACGCGGCCTCGTGACTGCCGCGCGCGACTGACAGATTCGCCGCCGATCAAGGGATCTCGTACACCCCGGTGGCGCCGCGCGCCACTAGCCGGAAGTCATAGCGGGCAGCGAAGTATCGAACCGGTTTTCGTGGCGGATCGCCACAATTTCGTCGAATGCGCTTGGTAATAGCGGAAAGTCGTTCGACGGGTGTCCAAACCCCCGGGACCGACTGATAAGGACGCCCATCAACAAACCGGGACGATACTTAGTCCGCCCCAGGGGTTTTCGTACGTAAGCGCTAGACGGCAGTCACTCCAACCGCCTGAGGACCTTTAGGTCCCTGGGTGATCTCGAACTCGACTCGTTGATTCTCCTCGAGGGAGCGGAAACCGTCCCCTTGGATCTCAGAATGGTGGACGAATACATCTTTCGCACCGCCGTCAGGAGCGATAAAACCGAACCCCTTATCGCTGTTGAACCATTTCACGGTTCCCTGTGTCATACTAACTTCTCTCTTTTCAAGTGGATGTAATTTAGATACATCCCAGAGCAACCGTAACACAGACCACGCACAAATAGTCGCCGGTGGAAGATATGGGTCGACTTCAGGCCTGCTGGGTGTTTGTCGACGATTTCGCAATCAGATGCTTTGGTAGATCCCGGGTTCGGCCACGCGTGTCCGATGACGCCGGATGTCACGACCGCAGGACGGTTCGTGGCGGATCGCCGGTAGCTGACGATGGCACCGAGCTTCGAGGAGGGTTGTCGGCTCAGCTTTTCTTGGTGTGCCGCAAAGCCTCGGTCTGCGAGACCTGGCCGTCGGACTTGGTCCGCTTCACGGCACGTTTCTCTTTCAGGGACTTACCCGACTTCTTGGTCATAGTTTGCCGGGGAGATTTATCAGACATTGCGGCCCTTTGATATTGGGGGCCTGTGTTGGTCCCGATTTTGGAGAGTCTACGCCCAATCCACCTGCTGTAGCAGCCTGAATTTGTCGGAACCGACTTTGATTTCGCCCGCACCGCTGGAGGCTAGCTATCAGTGGACTGGAGCCAAACCTATTGCATCACAAGAGCAATGACCGTTTCGCGATCGAGTAGCTCCTCATCAATGGACAAGGCCGGCGCCACTGTAGCGGCCCGGCCTCTGATCCCCACGTGGCTTCTACAGATACCCAGGGAACTTAACTAGATCCTACCGCACTCTGAGGGCCAACCCGTCATCACGGCACCGAGACTTCCGGGCGTTCGAATTCCGATGCACATCGCCGGACGAGCTGGCGCAACGATCCGGCATTCATCGGCTGAGCCGAACCGGAGACCTCGGACAGAAGGCGCCCCGCGTCTTCTGCAGAACTTGCAGGCGATACGACGAACAACACCGCATCGCGAGAATGCGTCCCCATGAGATAGATGGTCTCGCTGAAAACCAGCCGGTACGGATCAAGTGAGACCATTTCGTTGCGGCGAATTACTCGCGCCGGTGCGGGCAACCACGCACTCGGGTCGTATACGACACGATGTACCTCACCTATCCATGAACCGAACACGGCAACGAGGTCAGGCAGTTCGGAGCTGAGGTCCAAGCTATTTGGCCACCAAGCGCCGTCTACGGCACTAGGGGTTTTGTCACGTTCGCACAGCGCTAATCGGGTCACACACGAGGGGTTGGAAGAAACGTGCGCCACGGTGACGCTCCCGTCTAGTAATTTCGCTATCGCAGACGGCTACCGGAGGGGCGGCGTACGACAAACCCACGATGCTAAAGAGAATAACCCGCACCGACAGCGAGATGACGGACGAATCGCAGGTAGCTGTCGGTCAATCAGTTAAGTCCAGATCGATTTGTTGGCTTGAGAAGTCGCACATTCAGATTGGCCATACCGTTTAGGACGACACTGGGACCAAAGCTGTGCGGACGGCGGGCGCGTTGCGTACTGGTACCTCTGAGTCGTCGAACTTCCGTAGTCGGCGGAGCACGCGGCGCGAGATATCGGAATGTGGCCGAATATCTCTCGGACCGAATTTCAGAAAGGCAGTGAATTCTTCGTGATGAATTGCCATGGGATAACTTTCAAGGAGTCGAAATGAGGGATCGGTGTCATCCGCCGCTCTAGGGGATGCGGATGACACCGATGCCATGCAAACGCCCGCGATCCGCGTTGACGCGAAGCTCAATGCTCCGTTCCGGGATCGCGCAGCGTGCTGTGCTGGCCGTGTGTGCGCGAGGCGCTAGCGTGGCTGCCTCGTCAGTCTGAGGTTCTTCTGGCGCTCGGATGACGGCGTTGCGGGGCGCCTCGTCGTCCGCCGGCGTCGGCGCCAGCCTGGCGCTGAACGCGTTGGTCGCCAGCGTGTCTGCGCTGCCGGGTGACTGCAGGTCGATTCCTGCGAGATGGGCTCCCGTTGCGGTCGGTGGAGTTGGGCGTCCGCTCCGCATTCGGAGCGGGGGGAGCCTGGTACGGCGCGACGTCGCCGACTAGCGCTTGAACCGGCGCGGAATCGGCGGCAACTTGTTGAGGGCTGACGTGGATGCCTGCTCTGCGCATCAGTACCTGATGTTCTTTGCGTTGTTCGGGTAGCACCACGGTGACGACATCACCTGCGTTGCCGGCGCGCGCCGTGCGGCCGGAGCGGTGCAAGTAGGCCTTGTGGTCAGCCGGAGGATCGACGTGCACGACGAGTTCCACCGCGTCGACGTGGACGCCGCGGGCAGCGATGTCCGTGGCCACCAGGACCCGTGCCTTGCCGGTGGTGAAAGCCGCAAGGTTGCGGTCGCGCGCGGGTTGAGAAAGGTTGCCGTGGAGGTCGACCGATGGCACTCCAGATTCGGTGAGCTGTCTGGCGAGCTTGCGGGCTTGATGCTTGGTACGCATGAACAGGACCCTGCGGCCGGTGCCAGAGGCGAGTTGGTGGACCAGCTCTCTCTTAGCTTCGGCCCCCGCGACATGGAACACGTGGTGAGTCATTGCGGCCACCGGTGAGTCGGCGGCGTCTACAGAGTGCGTCACCGGGTCTCGGAGGAATCGCTTGACAAGCTTGTCGACATCGTTGTCGAGGGTCGCCGAAAACAACATCCGGTGCCCGCGCGCGGGTGTCGCAGCCAGGATGCGGGTGACTGCGGGTAGGAAGCCGAGGTCGGCCATGTGGTCGGCTTCGTCGATTACGGTGATCTCGACGGTTTCGAGCTTAACGACGCGCTGCTTCATCAGATCTTCTAACCGGCCCGGGCACGCAACGATGACGTCGATGCCCGACCTGAGGGCCGCTACCTGGCGGCCTTGCGGCACCCCGCCGAAGATCGTGGTGACCTTCAGGTTGTGGGCGGCCGCCAACGGTTCCAGGACGGCCGCGATCTGGGAGGCCAATTCACGAGTGGGAGCCAGAATCAAACCTCTCGGCCCCCCCGGGTTTCGCATCCGCGCCAGTCGGTCAACAAGCGGGATGCAGAACGCGAGCGTCTTACCACTGCCGGTCTTCCCGCGGCCAAGCACGTCTCGCCCGGCAAGCGTGTCGGGAAGAGTCTGCGTCTGGATCGGAAAAGGAGTAGTGATTCCCCGCGCGGTGAGCACATTGGTTATCGGTTCGCCGACGCCGAGATCGGCAAAGGATGGTTGCGTTGTCATGTATTTGGTGCCTTCGAATTTCGGTTGTGCGCGCTCCAGCGAATCGTTGAGGAGACACAACGCACAAGGTGGCGAGATTGCCGGCAGGCAATATCGATCGCCGCAAAAAAGTCTGTGCGGATGCGTTGGCATCTGCCTTCGAAGCTTCGGGATCCGTAGTTCAGGATCACCAGTGAGCATCGAAAGAACGGTCTACGACGCGGAGGCATCATCGTCTGCAATGCCAACGTTCGGTATGAGCATACACGACGTGGGCGCTGACCTAATCCCTGACACGCTTTCAGCCGACGAGCGACGGTGCGCAACGGCGTGGGCCACAGTTCATGCAGGTGGCGTAGCGTAGACACAGGGCCGTTTCGTTGTCCGCGAACGAGATCACGGGTAACGGCGGCACGATGCGCGGGCTGATCGTCTCGACATGCGAAGGCTCGACATGCGAAAGGTGTCCCATGAAGCGCGCAGGTCCTTCGGTTGGTGCCGTTGCATCTCAACAGAATCCGGGCACAGGCGTCACCGTGGACTCGTTCGCACAGCGCTGCGAGGAGACGACAACCTCTGCCGCGAAGCCGACTCCGTGCGTGATCAATACGCCAGCGACGGCGCGCCCGGCCAGCCCCGTACGGGTAACCCTGGCTTCCCGACTCGGACACGACATTGATGGCGCGTGGTGGCCGCGTACGGGACGGATCTCGCGAGAGCTGCCTCAGTTGGTTTCTGTTTTGGTCGTCCGCCTGGGAGAGATCGTTGACATCAACGTCAACTGGTCAGCGTTGCAGAGCCAACCGGATCTCAACTTGCACTGTTGGCGAGGTATACACCAGCACGTAATGACAGTCAGCGGCCGCGACGCCCGAGCGAACCTGCTGATCGTTCCGCACCGAACTGCAACCGCTCTTGCGGTGTTGGTTCTGCGTCGGGCTGCCGGCCTGCCCATCTACCCTGCGCATCGCGACTCCCGCGCGTTCCAGACCGCTGACTCCATCGTACGTCTGGCGCGTGGCGAAAGTATTTGACTGCGCTGCTCACGGCGAGAATGCCGAGGGTAGGCGCGCCGTGCCTATCCGGGGATTGCCTGTTCTTCCGGACTCGTCGCCAGGAGGATGTTGACGGTCAGGGCATTATCTAGGCCGGCGGCGGTCATCAAAATGGCGTGTGCTTGGTCCGGGTCGGCCTGCGGGGAAACCACGAGGAGAACGATTTTCTTGCCGTCCAGGCCGAGGATTTCAACAGTGTGAACCGGTTGCCGGCGATATCCGTCGAGTCGTACCGTTCGCCCGCCTGTTGCGAATTTCCTGGGCGCCTTGGGCCATTCGTTCACGTTGTAAACCACCCGGCCTATCTGACCGAGTCGGACTGACAGCACGGCTAACAGATCTGGCAGTTCTGTGGCGAGGTCGTCACTGTGCGGCCACCATGCCCCATCGACGTACCCGCTCAGGGGGGCTTTGGGCTTTAGCCGCAAACGCGGTGTGTGTTCTGGAAGGGTGTGCCGGCCCTCGACATCCGGTTGATCCTGTTTCAGCGTCATCGCGACGCTCCCATCTTGACCGGTAAGCCGGCCAGATCATTCGAATCGGCGACGATATGGCTTTGAATAGCCGCATACGAGGTATCTCCGATCGCTCTGACTCTACTCGGTTTTCCCGAAACTACAGCGGCAAGGCGAAACGCCGTGATTCACGCTGTGGTGCCAGTGTTTTCAAAGACATTCGGTTGTCGTCATGCTCCGATCGAGTGTCTTCAACGAATAGCGACCAGTTGGTCGATCGAATCTCGCGGGAGGTCGCCTTCAACGACGGCGGTCACCATCAGCTGGTTCAGGGTGATCGTGCCTTTGTGATTATCGAGGAAAGCCGTGTCGGCGGCGTCACGACCGGTGGCTATGCGCACCAACGTCTGCCGCGGTGCCAACAGCGTCGCATCGACCACCCGCCACTGTCCCTCGACGTACGCCTCGGCCACCGCGTGGAAGTCCATGGGATATAGGCCCGGCGCGTACACCGACACTAGGCGGGCCGGGACGTTGACCGCACGCAGGAGTGCCACCACCAGATGCGCGAAGTCGCGGCACACACCTTCGCCGGCCAGCAAGGTGTCCACCGCGCCGTCGATCGGATCGCTCGAGCCGGGCACATAGTTCAGCCTGGTGCCCACCCACGAGCTCACGTGCTCCAACAGCGTGGCCGAATCGGCGTCGCTGCCGAATTCGGTTGCGGCGAAACCATAGAACTTATCGGCCTCGGCGTAGCGGCTGGGGCGTAGATACATCGACAGATCGTATTCGGTTACCGGAGCCGGGTCGGTCTGACCCACGATTGTCGCCGCGTAGTCGACCTTCAGCGTGCCCACCGTCGCGTCGAACTTGTGGATGCGGTTGCCATGCACGCCGCTGACTTCCATGGGCTGGATAGGCTCTCCGTTCAAGACGAACCGCAGCGACTCGAAGACCTCAGTGCCTGGATGAGGTGCAACAGCAATCTGAAACTCCAGCGTCGTGGGCGCGGCGATTTCGACTTCCAGCTCGGTGCCCACTTCACGTCTCATAGCGCGATACTGCGCCAGTTGTACCGGATTCGCCAGCCGTGCGGCGGTGCCGGGTCCGGATGCCGTGTCCCCTGTAAAGTGTCCTCGGCAGAAGCGGGATCGGGGGCTCAATCTTCCCTTCTGCACCGCGTGTGGCGTACCCTCAGAGATACCGACGGATTTGAGTAGGTTGCGTTCCTGGTCTGTTGGTAGACGGCCGTTGGTGCGCAACTGTGGTGTTAACCAGTCAGCACCAGGCTGGCTGCCGTCGAACTTGCTGTGTACATGAACGCAGCACGGCCCCTCTATTGAGTTGGCAATTCAGGCGAGACGTTTCAGTGGTGCCGCCGCCGCAATGCAGGGAATCGACCCGATCGATCTCGCGGTGGAATCCGTTGATGCACTGGGCGGCTGGCACTTGCCGACCCCGACGACAGCTACATCCGCAGGCGCGGGCGACGACGGGACTCCGGCCCAGCCGGAATACGTCGGGCGCTTCGGCCAACCTTCAGGCGAATCCAGCCATTTCTCCCGGCGGCCCCACGGCAAGATGTCGATCAGGCCGAAGGAGTGACCGAGCTGCTCGGTGGCGGCGATTGCATCCAGTTCCCGAGTAGCTGCCTTCTCGCGCGTGCGCAGTTCGTCGGGCGCGGCACGCCACGTCTGGTTATCGACGATTGCTCCTGTGGCATTGGACATAAGGCCCACCTGTGGAATCGAATTTGTCTGATTCAGAGGTACGACTGAACGACTCGCAGTCGAAGATGCGAATACAACGACACGTCAACAGGAGAATAACGATTCGCGCATCGCCCTGGAGTTGACGGTAGCGCCGATGAGAGGGTCATCCCGTGACCGTTCACGTCGACAGGCCGGTGCGCTATGCGCGCACACAATGGATGGACCGACAACCCCAACGCTGTACTCGCGGTCACTGGCTGCTGCCGGGACACATGATCGTTGCCACGATGCCATGTTCCTGTGGCCAACACATCTGCTGGCAATGTGAGTGCGGTGCGGCCAGATACGAGCCGGAGATGGTCGAAACGTGCAGCCTGGCCACCGGTCTGCGCGGATCTGCGGCTATTGAATCGGCTCCAGGGCACAGACTCAGCTGAACTCACTTCGTTACGACGGCCGAATTGTGGTTGGTGGCCCACGCTCGCTCGAAGGTGACCATGGGAATCTGCTCGTCGCGGCCGGCCTCGACGCCGTTGTCATTGAGGTGCACCACACCGGTTTTGGTGTCGATGCCGGTGACAACCACAAAATGGTTCGCCGAGTCACGCCTGCCTGGCCGATTCCAGATGGTTTCGGCGTTGAGGATGACGATGATCTTCCGATTTTCGGCTAGGTCCTGCTCGAGCGCGTTGGTAGTGGTCTGGATGTTCTCGGCATTGATCCAGTAGTGCCAGAGCAGCACCGGTAGGTCTCTGATATTTGTGTTGCCCGGTGGCGTCCAAATTTTTCCAGAACCCACTGTGCTCGTGGTGCTCTCGGCCAAAGCGGTGATCTGTTCTTCCGTTGGCTGGCGGCCCGTGATCTGGCCGACCACATCGGCGACGGCCATCTCCCCACAGTCTGAGTCGTGTTGCTGGCGCCAGTGGGCTGCTGCGGCGGCGGGGTCGCCGTACATCCCCAGCTCGTGGCCGGCGTCCGGGACTGGATTGCTCAAAGCGGCGTCGGCCGCGGCGTGGCTTACGAAGGTCCATGGCGCAGCGGCCGTGGCGCACAACAACGCCAGAATCCCGACAAGGCGTGCGGACGGACGGACCCTGCTCCTCGGATTGCGGGCCATGGGTGTCCTTCTCTCGAGCCGCCGGTGTATCGACGCAATGGTGCATATGAGGAAAGGCTCGCTAGTCGGCTTTTGCGGATCATTAAACGGAAATTTAACGAAAGAGTCTGCCGACGCGCCGGCAGTTTATCGTCCTGAGACCGAGCTGCTCGGCCGAAGCGTTAACGGATCTGATCGCATCTGGGGGTGACCCGCGCTGCGGTAACGCTGTAGTCGCCGAACCTAAGCGGGAGTCGGCGCAGCTTTGCCTCACCGTGACTTTTACGCCGCGTGCCAACAGCAGGCTAACCGTGATACCCGCCGGCCACCGGCCACCACGCGACCACACTTTCGCCGGACGCCCAAGGCGCCGCCGATTGTGGCCCAAAAGGCACGGGGGCGCGTTGGGTCGGACGAGGTGAACCGGATTGACGGTTCCGCGGCCGGTCCATGGGCATCAAGCTGCGGCTTTCGGATCTCGCCCGCGCGCGGCACGCCAAAGATGTGGGCTCCGGGCTGGCCCGACTCACGGCTGCGTTGCTGGACGACGTGGGCCGTAAGCCAGGTAGGCGCAACGCCGCGGCTCCCCAGCTCCCCGTTACACCGGCGTAAACCCTTCCTCTGCCGCACATGACCGTGGTGCTCGCAACCTCCCTGCTACCGGACATCGCCACGTTGCTGCTGGTGCGCGATGGCATACGCGCTTTGCTAACGTCGCGTCATGCATGCAGCCGCGGGATCGTCTGATCGCCGTGTCTGCATGCGTTGTTGTCGCTGACCCTTGAGCCCGTGCACGGTCGAGGATGGGAGTTGGCGGCGCCGCTGAATTTCTAGATGTCCTTCCACGGCAACGGGATCGATAACCCAGTCCCGTATCGGAAGGCCGCTAATGTTCAACGACATCCGCAGCGCGTGGCGCTGGCGGCCGGTCGTCGCGCTCGCCATGGTCATCGGTCTTGTTTCGGCGTGTCAGGGCGGTGCCAGCGATGTCGTCGGCGCCGGCTCGCTGGCCAATGTCAACACGAAGATCACGCTGGTCGCATATTCGGTCCCAGAACCGGGCTGGAGCAAGGTGATTCCCGAATTCAACGCCTCCCCGGAGGGCAAGGGCGTGCAGGTAGTCACCTCATACGCGGCATCTGCGGATCAGTCACGCGGGGTTGTCGAAGGCAAGCCGGCCGATATCGTGAACTTCTCGGTTGAACCCGATATCACCCGATTGGTCAAGGCCGGCAAGATTTCCCCGGACTGGGATAAGGATGGCGGCAGGGGTATCCCGTTCGGTTCGGTGGTGACGTTGGTCGTGCGAAAGGGCAATCCCAAGAACATCAAGGACTGGGACGATCTGTTGCGCCCGGACGTTGAGGTCGTCACCCCCAGCCCGCTGAGTTCGGGCTCGGCCAAATGGAATCTGCTCGCACCGTACGCCGCGAAAAGTAGTGGCGGCAGGGACAGTCAAGGTGGCATCGAGTTCATCAGCAAACTGGTACACGAGCACGTGAAATTGCGCCCATCATCGGGACGGCTGGCGACCTCCGTATTCGTCGAGGGCAGCGGTGACGTGCTGATCAGCTATGAGAACGAGGCCATCGCCATTGAGCGACAAGGCAAACCGGTCGAACACGTCCTCCCGGAGCAGACTTTCAAGATCGAAAACCCGGTCGCGGTGGTGACCACGAGCCCGCACCTGGATGCGGCGAACGCGTTCAACAACTTTCAGTACAGCGCCGCGGCACAGACCGCGTGGGCGCAGGCCGGGTTCCGGGCAGTCGATCCCGCCGTGGCCGCCAAGTTCCGGGACCAGTATCCCGTGCCGTTGAAACTGTGGACGATCGATGACCTCGGCGGCTGGTCTGCGGCTGACCCGCAGTTGTTCGACAAGTACACCGGCAGCATCACCAAGATATATCAGGAGGCCACCGGATGACTCGGTCAGTTGTGGGCAAAACCTCCGGCCCGGAGGCGATCCGGCCCGAGCTGGCCCAGCCCGGCAGTGAACTACCGCCGCCGCCGACTGTGCGCACGATCAAACGGCCGGGCAGTACGCAACTTCGATTCGGCGTGACAATGTTGTGGCTCTCATTGATCGTGTTGTTGCCCCTGGCCGCTATCGCCTGGCAGGCGGTCGGCGGTGGCTGGCGGGCGTTCTGGCTCGCGATCTCCTCGCACGCCGCCTTGGAGGCGTTTCGGGTGACGCTGACGGCGTCGGTTGTGGTGACCGTCTTCAACATGGTGTTCGGTCTGCTCACCGCATGGGTGCTGGTGCGCGATGACTTTCCGGGAAAGGGGCTGCTCGACGTATTCATCGATCTGCCATTCGCGCTGCCCACCATCGTCACCAGTCTGGTAATGCTGGCCGTTTACGGCAAAAACAGCCCCGTGGGTCTTCATCTGCAGCACACGCCCCCTGGGGTGATGGTGGCCTTGGCGTTCGTCACCCTGCCGTTGGTCGTGCGCGCCGTCCAACCGGTGCTACTGGAAATCGATCGGGACGTCGAGGAGGCCGCGGCGTCGCTCGGCGCGAGCGGCCCGAAGGTCTTGACCTCGATCGTGCTGCCGTCGTTGCTGCCAGCAGTGCTATCAGGAGCGGGCCTGTCATTCTCGCGGTGTGTCGCCGAGTTCGGCTCAGTGGTGACGATCGGTGGGCAGGTGCCGGGCAAGACCGAAGTGTCATCCCAGTGGATCCGCGCCTTGATTGAAAACGACGACCGCACGGGCGCCGCCGCGATCTCCATCGTGCTGTTATCGATCTCCTTCACCGTGCTCATCCTGCTGCGGGTCCTGGGAGGTCGAACTGCGCGACGTGAGGAGAAGGCCGCGTGAAGTCGTTACCGTGGGCTCGCTACCTGACCCGATATGTGGTGTTGGCCTACATCGGCGTGATGCTCATCCTTCCCGTAATTCTGATCCTGTGGCGGACATTCCGACCCGGCGTTGGTCAGTTTTACGACTGGATCAGCACTCCTGCGGCAATATCGGCGCTGAACTTGTCGTTGTTGGTGGTTGCAATCGTGCTGCCGCTGAACGTGATCTTTGGCGTTATGACGGCAATACTATTGGCGCGCAATCGATTTCGGGGTAGAGGTGTGCTACAGGCGGTCGTCGACCTGCCGTTCGCGGTCTCGCCCATCATCGTGGGCGTGGCATTGATCCTGCTGTGGGGGTCGGCCGGCGCGCTGGGTTTCGTCGAGAACGACTTCGGCTTCAGGATCATCTTCGGTACGCCTGGCATCGTGCTGGCCAGCATCTTCGTCACGCTGCCGTTCGTAATCCGCGAAGTCCAACCGGTGCTGCAGGAGGTAGGAACCGAGCAGGAACAGGCGGCGGCCACCCTGGGCTCGAATTGGTGGCAGACGTTCTGGCGAGTCACGCTGCCGTCCATCGGATGGGGCCTGACCTATGGTGTCGTGCTGACCACCGCGCGTACCCTCGGCGAATTCGGCGGGGTCATCATGGTCTCGTCCAATCTCCCGGGGGAATCGCAGACACTCACGCTGCTGGTCAACGACCGCTACAACCGCGGGGCTGAGTACGGCGCTTATGCGTTGTCGACGATGCTGATGGGCGTTGCGGTCGCGTTTCTGATCGTCAAGACCATCGTGCAGGTTCGACGGAAGCGGGCCAGGCAAGCCTGACACGCTCGCGGTCCATAGTGACTCACATTCGAAACCGTTACGACCACGCCGTTGACGCGAGCGTAACAAGTTCGCCATCGAACCTTCCTAATGTAGGGCGGTCCACATGTAGGGGAAACAAACGCGGACCCCCTCAGCGATAGGAACCCAATTGAGCGGAAATTCAACCCGTCTGCAGGCGATTTACAACGTCGAGGCGTACGTCCCCCCAACCGTCAGTTTCGACCCTGATGAAGAGCCCGGCGAAGTCTTCGGCTCGAACGTTTTCACCAGGGCCGAGATGCAGGCCCGGCTGCCCAAGTCGGTGTTCAAGTCCGTCGTCGCGACCATTGAAAAGGGCATCAAGCTTGATCCCGATGTCGCGGACGCGGTCGCATTAGCCATGAAGGACTGGGCTGCGGAGAAAGGCGCCACCCACTACGCCCACGTGTTCTACCCGATGACCGGCCTGACCGCGGAGAAGCACGACAGCTTCCTGGACCCGGTCGGTGACGGGACCACGTTCGCATCGTTCGCCGGCAAGACCCTGATCCAGGGCGAACCCGATGCCTCCAGCTTCCCGTCGGGCGGCCTGCGCAGCACCTTCGAGGCACGCGGCTACACCGGCTGGGACGCCACCAGCCCGGCTTACATCCTGGAGAACCCGAACGGGAACACTCTGTGCATTCCGACGGTCTTCGTGTCGATGACCGGTGAGGCGCTGGACTACAAGACGCCGCTACTGCGCAGCCAGCAGGCGATGGGCGTGCATGCCGAGCGTGTCCTGAAGTTGTTCGGTCACAAGGATGTCAATCACGTCGTGTCGTTCTGCGGCCCGGAGCAGGAGTACTTCCTGATCGATCGGCACTTTTTCCTGGCGCGACCGGACCTGATCAACACCGGTCGCACATTGTTCGGCGCCAAGCCGCCTAAAGGCCAGGAGTTCGACGACCACTACTTCGGTGCTATCCCGGAACGCGTGCTCGGCTTCATGATGGACACCGAGCGCGAGCTGTTCAAGCTCGGTATTCCCGCCAAGACCCGGCACAACGAGGTGGCCCCCGGCCAGTTCGAGCTGGCGCCGATGTTCGAGCGGGCCAACATCGCTTCTGACCACCAGCAGCTGACGATGACGATCTTCAAGTCAATCGCCAAGAAACACGGCATGGAGTGCCTGTTCCACGAGAAGCCCTTCGCCGGCGTCAACGGCTCCGGCAAGCACGTCAACTTCTCATTGGGCAACAATGAGCTGGGCTCCCTGCTGGTTCCGGGCGACACCCCGCACGAGAACGCTCAGTTCCTGGTCTTCTGCGCGGCGGTGATCCGCGCTGTGCACAAGTACTCCGGCCTTCTTCGGGTGTCGGTGGCCTCGGCCACCAACGACCACCGCCTGGGAGCCAACGAGGCGCCGCCCGCGATCATCTCGATCTTCCTCGGCGAACAGCTCGCCGACGTGTTCGAGCAGATCGCCAAGGGCGCAGCCACGTCGTCAAAGGGTAAGGGCACCATGATCATCGGTGTCGACACGCTGCCGGAACTGCCGACTGACCCGGGTGACCGCAATCGGACCAGCCCGTTCGCGTTCACCGGCAACCGGTTTGAATTCCGGGCGCCCGGCTCTCTGCAGACGATTGCCGTGCCTTTGGTCATCATCAACACGATCATGGCGGACTCGTTGGACTACTTGGCCACGAAGTTGGAGAAGGCTGTCGGCGACGGCGAGGACTTCGACAAGGCAGTGCAGACACTGCTCACCGAGGTCATCACCGAACACGGCGACGTGGTGTACAACGGCGACGGGTACTCGGAGAAGTGGCAGATTGAGGCGGCCGAGCGCGGCCTGCTGAACCTGAAGAACACGTTGGACTCGGTTGGGCAGCTGATCACGCCAGAAGCGGTCGAGCTCTTCGAGAAGTACTCGGTGTTCAGCGAGCGCGAACTGCACAGCCGCTACGAGGTGCAGTTGGAGCAGTACGCGCTGGTTATCGCGGTCGAGGCGAAGCTGTCACTAGAGCTCGCGGCGACGGTCATCCTGCCAGCCGCGGTCCGCTACCAGACTGAACTGGCGCAGAACGTCGCGACGCTCAAGAAAGCTGGGGTGGAGGCGAGCACGATAACGCTGGAATCGGTTTCGGGGCCGGTTTCCGACCTCACCGAGGCGATCGGGACGCTGAAGAAGGCGCTCTCCCATCACGCGGGGGACACGGCGCTCGCTGAGGCAAAGCATGCCCAGGACGAGCTGCTGCCGGCGATGGCGGCGGTGCGCGCTGCCGCCGACACGCTGGAAAGCGTTGTCGCCGACGATCTGTGGCCGCTGCCCACCTACCAGGAGATGCTCTACATCCTCTAAAAGGAACGGCGCCTCTTAAGGACGTCGTCGGGTGTGGGGGTGGGGCCGCGTATGCGGACCCTGGTGATCCGCGACCCCCACACCCGGCGATTCTCGTCGCTGATCAGCGGCGGTATTTCAGGAATAGGTACTCGTCGTAAACCAACGCGTGCTCGAGTCGCATAGCGACCGGCACGGACAGCAGCGACGGCTGTCGTTGGCCCAGTGGTTGGCTCGCGGCGAGTTTGGGGGCCAGCGTCACGCAGATCTCGGCGACGGCGTCGGCCTCCACCAGCTCATCAAGCAGGGTGGGTCCCCCCTCGCACAGGATGCGGTGCATGCCGTTCGCGCGTAGCAGCGAAACGGCACGTGTCATGTCCACCGACTTCTCACCTGCCACCAATACGTGTCGTCGTTCGTCGTCAGTGAGGCGATGGCGCGCTGCGGACTGTCCGCAGGTCAGCAGGATCGGTGGCTGGTCGGGATTGCTGAACAGTCTGGCGGGCAATTCGCCGGTCCGGCTGATCACTGCGATCGGGGGTGAGGTTGTCCGACCTTCATCCGGCTGCACCGGGCCATAGTTCTCAGCGCGCGCGGTGCCGGCGCCGACCAGCACCACGTCGGCGAAGCTCCGCAGCATTTTCAGCAGTTGCTGATCGGTGGGACACGACAGCGGACCGGCGCGACCGCTGAATGCGGCAGCGCCGTCGGCGCTGAAGATCATATTGGCGCGCACCCCATCCGGGGGCTCGGCGTAGAACGATGCGAGTTCGTTGATGCCGCTGACGACACCCACCCGGGGAGACACGTTCACCGCACCCGCCTAGGCCTCGTGGCCGGGTTGCAGGTGGTGCACGTCGCCGAAGGACACCCAATGTTCGAGCCCATGCGGCGGGTTGCCGTCCACGGGTTCCAGCAGGTGTCCGACGTGGTCGCCCAGTGAGAAACGATCGACGATCTCGCCGACGAACCAGGCAGCCGCATCGTCGAGGATAGGCAGCTGCGCTGGACCGCGGTGCCAGGAGCACTGGTCGAACTTGTTGATCGTGTCGCCGGACTGACTGCCGAAGAGCTCGACGACATCGAGGTGCTCGGTGTCGAACACGTGCACAGCCAGGTGAGTGGCGCGGGCGGCTACTCGAAATGTGTGGTTTCGCTTCGACAGACCGACCAGGAAACGGGGCGGATGGATGCTGGTCTGACTGGCGAAGCCGACCAGGCAGCCGGCCACCAGGCCGTCGCTTTCGGTAGTAATCACGAACATCGGATAGTTCAGCAGCGCTACAAGTTTCTCGAAAGCTGCGACCCCCGGTTCGGCCATCTGCTCAGTCTTCCCGTTCAGACCGGATCGAATCACGCGGCTGTGCTAGTGGCGCGAGGTAAACCGCATTAATCTCGGAGCATGGGAATGCGGAAAACCTTCCTCGAATGGCCCGTCGTCCGTCAGTTGCGTTCGGGGGACCTGTTCGGCCGCGGGCCGGCAGTCACCTCCAAACACACCCGCGCCATCACCGCACGCACCTCGACGGCGGACCGCGTGGTGCAAAGCGTATGTCCCTATTGCGGCGTCGGCTGCGGTCAGCGGGTATACGTCAAGGACGAGAAAGTCGTCCAGATCGAGGGGGATCCCGACTCCCCGATTTCACGCGGTCGGCTGTGCCCCAAGGGTTCGGCCAGTGAGCAGTTGGTCAATTCGCCGGGCCGGCAGATCCACATGCTCTACCGAGCCCCGCACGCCACCGAATGGCAGCGCCTGGACCTGGACACCGCCATCAGCATGGTGGCAGACCGCTTCGTGGAGTCCCGCCGCCACACCTGGCAGGACATCGACAAGAAGGGTCAACTGCTGCGCCGCACCATGGGTATCGCCGCGCTGGGCGGTGCCACGCTGGACAACGAAGAGAACTACGTCATCAAGAAGCTCTTCACCGCCGCGGGCGCGATCCAGATCGAGAACCAAGCGCGTATTTGACACTCCGCCACGGTTCCCGGTCTGGGAACCTCGTTCGGGCGTGGCGGCGCCACCCAATCACTGCAAGACATGGCCAACGCGGACTGCATCGTCATCCAGGGTTCCAATATGGCCGAGTGCCACCCAGTGGGTTTCCAGTGGGTGGAGGAGGCTCGGGCCCGTGGGGCACGGGTGATCCATGTCGACCCGCGCTTCACCCGCACCTCGGCGGTGTCCGACAAACACATTCCGATCAGGGCCGGCTCGGATGTTGTTCTGCTCGGTGCGCTCATCAACCACGTCCTTACCAAGGACCTGTGGTTCAAGGAATACGTCATCGCGTACACGAACGCTGCGACGCTGATCAACGAGAACTACCGGGACAGTGAGGATTTCGGCGGGTTGTTTTCCGGGCTCGACCCTGCCACGGGTCAGTACGACCAATCGACATGGGCTTACGCAGAGGGGGGCGCCCAGGAGAACGATGCAGCCGGCGCAGGGGTCTCAGAGCACGGCGCAAGTGCCTCGGAGCGCGCCGCGGGGGATGCGCACGGCAGTGGTGGTCCGCCGCTACAGCATCCTCGGGTGCAACGCGACGACACCCTGCAGCACCCGCGGACGGTGTTTCAGATACTCAAGCGGCATTTCGCCCGCTACACGCCGGAGATGGTTCGCGACGCTGTGGCATCAGCATTGAAGACTTCGACTATCTCGCCCGGTCCATTACTGAGAATTCCGGGCGTGAACGCACCACCTGTTTCACCTATGCCCTCGGCTGGACGCAACACACCCTTGGCGCCCAAATCATCCGGACTTCAACGATTTTGCAGCTGCTGCTAGGCAATGTCGGCCGCCCGGGCAGCGGTATCATGGCGCTTCGCGGGCACGCCTGCATCCAGGGTTCCACCGATATTCCGACGCTGTTCAATCTGCTCCCCGGCTACCTGCCGATGCCAAAAGCCGGCGTCCATGACACCTTTCGGGATTACGTGGATGCGGTCGGACCCAAGCAGCAGAAAGGTTTCTGGGCCAACGCCGACACCTACATGGTCAGCCTGCTCAAGGCTTGGTGGGGTGACGCCGCTCGCGCGGACAACGATTGGGCCTACGACTACCTGCCTCGGCTGAGCGGCCCGCACGGCACTTATCAGACCGTGATGGCGATGCTCGACGATGAGGTCGAGGGCTATTTCGTGTTGGGCCAGAATCCCGCCGTTGGGTCGGCCAACGGCCGGATGCAGCGCATGGGCATGTCTCACCTGAAGTGGCTGGTGGTCCGCGACCTCAACATGATCGAGACTGCCACCTGGTGGAAAGACGGTCCGGAAATCGCCTCAGGTGAGCTGCGCACCGAGGACATCGCGACCGAGGTTTTTTTCTTCCCCGCGGCCTCCCACGTCGAGAAGGCCGGTTCGTTCACCCAGACGCAGCGGTTGGTGCAATGGCGGCACAAGGCGGTCGATCCTCCGGGTGACTGCCAGAGCGAGCTGCAGTTCTTCATTGAGTTGGGCAACCGGATCAGAGAACGACTCGCCGGCTCCACCGACGAGCGTGATCGACCGCTGCTGGACCTGACCTGGGACTATCCCGTCGATGAGCTCGGCGACCCCGAATCTGACGCGGTGCTCGCTGAGATCAATGGCTGCCACCTCACAGGCCCGGATGCCGGCGCGGCTGTCTCCGGGTTTCACCGAGCTGCGGGCCGACGGATCGACCGCATCGGGCTGCTGGATTTACGCCGGGGTGCACGCCGGTGGCGTCAATCAGGCCGCCCGTCGGGTCCCGCACGGCGGCCCGACACCGAGCCAGTCCGAGTGGGGCTGGGCATGGCCGGCTAACCGGCGGATTCTTTATAACCGTGCTTCGGCCGATCCCGATGGCAAGCCCTGGAGCGAGCGCAAGAAGTACGTCTGGTGGGACGAGCAACAGGGCCGCTGGGTTGGCGACGACGTGCCCGACTTTGTGGTTGACCGCGCCCCGAGCGCGCGTCCCGACCCTGATCTCGGTGGACCCGCCGCTCTCGCTGGTGACGACCCGTTCATCATGCAGGCCGACGGCAAGGCGTGGCTGTTCGCCCCGACGGGCATGCTCGACGGGCCCCTGCCCACTCACTACGAGCCGCAGGAATCGCCCGTCGCCAACGGGCTCTACCCGCAGCAGCAGAACCCGTCGCGGGTGATTTTCCCGCGCAAGGACAATCTCTTCGCGCCCAGCGCGGGCGACCCCGGCGCCGACATTTACCCGTACGTGTTCACGACCTACCGGCTCACCGAGCATCACACCGCCGGCGGGATGAGCCGATGGCTGCCCTATCTCTCCGAACTGCAACCGGAAATGTTCTGCGAGGTCTCCCCGGAACTGGCCGCCGAACGCGGCCTCGAGCCCTACGGTTGGGCCACCATCATCTCGCCCCGCGCCGCGATCGAGGCGCGGGTGCTGGTCACCGAGCGGATGACCCCTCTGACGATCGGCGGCCACACGGTGCACCAGATCGGGCTGCCGCTACCACTGGGGCGTCGGCAGCGACGCGGTGGTCAGCGGGGACGCGGCGAACGACCTGCTCGGAGTTGCGCTCGATCCGAACGTGCAGATCCAGGAGTCGAAGGCCGCGTCCTGCGACATCCGCCCAGGTCGTCGGCCGCAGGGCGAGGAACTGTCGCGCCTGGTCGCCGAATACCAATCCCGCTCGGGCGCGACAATCGAGACGGACAATGTTCGGGTGACCGAGCCACGTATCGCCGACACTAGGGGAGCCGATGGGTCAGCTGACCGGACCGACTGACCCGGCCGCTGATGCTGGCTGGGAAGATCGGAAGCCCCGCAAGGGCTTCTTCACCGACACCTCGATCTGCATCGGCTGCAAGGCCTGCGAAGTGGCGTGTAAGGAGTGGAATCGCAACCCACGCGACGGCGACTTGGAGCTGCTGGGTTCGTCCTACGACAACACCGGTGCGCTCGGCGCGAGCACCTGGCGGCACGTGGCTTTCATCGAACAGGGCCGAGACCGCATCGATGAGGCACGCGAATCCGGCCGCGCCCTCATCGATTTAGGCTTTCCATCGCTCCCCGGCGCCCCCGACAAGCCGGAGACCGGCCTGCCGGACACCCCCGAGTTTCGCTGGCTGATGTCCTCCGACGTGTGCAAGCACTGCACCCACGCCGGCTGCCTCGACGTCTGCCCCACCGGCGCGCTGTTCCGAACCGAATTCGGGACCGTCGTCGTGCAGGACGACGTCTGCAACGGCTGCGGCACCTGCGTGGCCGGATGCCCGTTCGGCGTGGTCGAGCGTCGCAGCGACGGCACATACACCACACCAGCGCAGCGACCCGGTACTCCGGTGGAAAAGCCCGTCACCGGCGTCGCACAAAAATGCACCCTCTGTTACGACCGCTTGCTCGAGGACCAGACACCGGCCTGCGCCAAGACCTGCCCGACCACGTCGATCAAGTTCGGCGACCACGACGACCTGTTGGAACAGGCCCGCGAACGGGTCGCCGAACTGCATGCCCAGGGGCGCACCGAAGCGCGCCTCTACGGCGCCAACGAGCACGACGGCGTCGGCGGCACCGGGTCGATGTTCTTGCTGCTCGACGAGCCGGAGGTCTACGGTCTGCCGCCCGATCCGAGGGTGTGCACGGCCGACCTGATGCAGATGTTCAAACGGGCGGGCATCGCCGCGGCCGGCATGTTCGCCGCCGCCGCGGTGGCGTTCTGGCGGAACCGATGAGCACGTCGGAGTTCGACAGTCTGCGACCGCCGGAGTCGGTGGGCGGCAGGCGGCGCAGGAAAGGCAAGTCCACGGGCCGTCCGGGTGGTGCAGACGGTTCGCGCGAGATGCCGATGGTCCCCGAAGTCGAATTCAGCTCGTACTACGGCCGTCCGGTGGTCAAGCCCGCGCCGTGGGGACATGAGGTTGCGGCGTACTTGTTCCTGGGCGGAGTCGCGGGCGGATCCGGTCTGCTGGCGGCCGGGGCGCAGCTCACCGGGCGGCCGACGCTTGCGCCGCAACACGCGGCTTTCCGCTTTGGTTGCGGTGTCGCTGGGCGCCGTCGCGCTGGTGAAGGACCTGGGCCGGCCCGAGCGGTTCGTCAACATGCTGCGGACCATCAAGCTGACCTCACCGATGAGCATCGGCTCGTGGATTCTGAGTGCCTTCAGCGCCGGCATCGGCGTTGCCGCGGTGTCCGAGATCGACCGGATGACGGGCGAGCGACTCCCGTTGGGTCCGTTGCGGCCGATACTGCGCGCACGTGGAAGGCCCCGCCGGTTTGGAGGCCGGGCTGTTCGCGCCCCCGCTCGCCGTCTACACGGCTGTGCTGCTTACCGATACCGCCACCCCGACGTGGAACGCTGCGTATCAGGACCTGCCGTTCGTGTTCGTCAGCTCGGCGAGCCTGGCCGCATCGGGTTTGGCGATGATCACCACGCCGGTGTCCGAGGCCGGGCCCGCCCGCACGCTGGCCGTCATCGGTGCAGTCAGTGATCTGATCTCCGCCAGGTTCACCGAGCACCGGATGGACCCGGTGACCAGAGAACCGCTGCACCACGGCACGCCCGGACGGATGCTCGAATGGAGCGAACGGCTCGCTGCCGCAGGCGGTTTGGGCGCTTTGCTTGGCGGACGACACCGCGGCGTGGCCGCGCTGTCCGGACTGACGCTGCTGACGGCGTCGGCACTGCTGAGGTTCGGTTTCTTCGAGGCGGGCAAGGAATCGGCGCGCGACCCCCGCTACACGATCGAGCCGCAGAAGCGCAGGCTGGCCGCGCGCCGCGCCGCGGGTATTACCGACGACTCGATCACCACATCCGGTTAGAGGATCTCGATCACCAGCGGCCAATCAGGCTGTGCCACTTGGCAGATGATGACGGTCGCGACCCGGTGCAGAATGGGCGGGCGAGAATTGTCGTACCCCCCTGCGATGATGACGTCATGTCCTTGACCGCATCGCCTCCCGCGGCAGCCACGCCTGCTGAGCGTCTCGAGGTGCTGTTCGAGGAGTTGGCGGAGTTGGCCGGTCAGCGCAATGCGATCGATGGGCGCATCGTGGAGATTGTCGCCGAGATCGATCGCGACGAGATGTGCGGCGCCACCGGCGCACGGTCGGTCGCGGCATTGGTGGCGTGGAAGATCGGCTCGTCATCGGCAAACGCCCGCGCGATCAGCACGATCGCGCGGCGGCTCGAGGCGTTCCCGCGCTGCGCGCAGGGCATGCGGGAGGGTCGACTATCGCTGGACCAGGTCGGCGTCATCGCCGCACGGGCGGGCGAGGGGTCCGATGAGCATTACGCGCAGCTGGCCCGGGTCGCCACGGTCAACCAGCTGCGCGCCGCGGTCAGCCTGGAACCGCGACCCGAACCCGATCCTGAGCCCCCACCGCGGCCCTCGATCACTAAGACCTCCGATGAGCAGTTCAGCTGTTGGCGGATCAAACTCCCCCACCTGGATGCGGCGAAATTCGACGCGGCACTGGCGTCCCACCGTGATGCGCTGATCGCCGAGTGGAAACTCGATCACGGCGATGACGGCCGCGCCTTAGACCAGAGGCCTCCGTTGCCGACCACGGACGAGGCGTTCATGCGCCTGGTCGAGGCCGGATGGGACGCCGAGGCGGCCCGCCGACCGCACGGGCACCACACCACTGTGGTGGTGCATGTGGACGTGGAGCGGCGCGCCGCCGCAGTGCATCTAGGTCCGCTGCTGACCGAAGCCGAACGTCAGTACCTGACCTGTGATGCCAGCTGTGAGGTCTGGTTCGAACGCCAAGGCGAGGTCATCGGCTCCGGCCGAGCGACCCGTCAGATCAACCGGCGGCTTCGCCGCGCGCTCGAGTACCGCCACCCCACGTGCGCGGTTCCCGGCTGCGGTGCCACCCGTGGTCTGCACGCGCACCACATCCGTGCACTGGGAAGACGGCGGTCCCACCGAGTTGGTCAACCTTGTGCTGGTTTGCCCATATCACCACCGGATGCACCATCGAGGCCTCATCACTATCACCGGACCCGCAGAAGATCTGCGTGTCACCGACAGCTCCGGCCGACGGCTGAGCGCAGGATCGCTCGCGCGTGCGCCCAACCTCCCCCCGCCCGCTGTCCCACCGTGGCCCGGGCCCACCGGCGAGCGCGCCGACTGGTGGTGGTACGACCCCTTCCAGCCGTCGTCATTCCAAGCACCGAATCGGAGCTCAAACAGGTTGGGACATAAGAAATTCGCTGATCCCCGCTGACGCGCGCACCATCACCACCGCCGGTTAGCGGACCTCGATGCCCGCACCCGTAACGGTGTGGCCGATCACCGGATAACCGGGTAGCTCGCCGACCACCAGCAGGCCGCCGGAGGTCTGCGCATCGGTAAGCAGTAGCAGGTCATCCTCTGTGACGCCGGAGCGGGAGCGCAGGTGCGGTCGCACCCAGTCGAGATTGCGACGGCTGCCGCCCGAGACGAACCCGTCCCGCAGCGCGTCGCGTGCGGCCTCGATCACCGGCACCGCGGCGCGATCGATGACGGCGCCCACCTTCGAGGCCCGGCACATCTTGTGCAGGTGTCCAAGCAGCCCGAAGCCGGTCACGTCGGTGGCCGCGCACGCGCCAATCGCCAGTGCGGCCGCCGCGGCGTCTCGGTTGAGTTCGACCATGGTCGCCACCGCTTCGGCGAACACCTCACCGGTCTGTTTGTGCCGGTTGTTGAGCAGCCCGACGCCCAGTGGCTTGGTGAGGGTCAGCGGCAGACCCGCCTCGGCGGCGTCGTTGCGCAGCAACCGATTCGGGTCGGCCACACCGGTGACGGCCATCCCGTACTTCGGTTCCGGGTCGTCGATAGAGTGGCCGCCGATCACCGGGCACCCCGCCTCCGATCCCAATCGCGAGCCCGCCGCGCAGCACCTCGGTCATCAGCTCCAGCGGCAGCACGTCCCGCGGCCAGCCGACGAGGTTGATCGCGACGATCGGGCGACCGCCCATCGCGTAGATGTCCGAGAAAGCGTTGGCCGCGGCGATCCGGCCCCAGTCGTAGGCGTCGTCGACGACCGGCGTGAAGAAGTCCGCTGTCGAGAGCACCGCGACATCGCCGACCAGCACCGCGGCTGCATCGTCGCCGTCCTCGAGCCCGACGAGGACGTTTTCGCCTGACTGTCCGATGAGACCGCGGACCGCTTCTTCGAGCTCACCGGGCGGGATTTTGCAGGCGCAGCCGCCGCCGTGCGCGTACCCGGTCAGCCGCGTCGGGGTCATGTCGCCAGAGCCTACCGAGCACCGCGAAAGTGCAGTTAGCAACATATCCCCCAAGTGACGGCGTCGGCGGTTGCACTTTCGCGGCAGGCTAACTTTGTCCCTGGAGGCGTTTAGGTTCCTGGTGGTCCTCCCGGTCTTCAAAACCGGTGAGATCGAGTAGCTCGGTCTGGCGGGTTCGATTCCCGTCCGCCTCCGCCAAGTGCGGGAAGGGGAGGAGAAGACCGTGACGCAAGTCGACCCGCGCCGCCAGATTCCGCGCACCGATCAGTTGCTGGCGTTGCCCGCTGTGCAGCGGGCGCGAGCCCGGCTGGGCGAGCATGTGGTGAGGGCGGTGGTGCGCGACGTCCAGGACGGAGCTCGACGCGGGGAGCTTCCGCCCGATCAAGTGCAGGACGGCGTGCTGGCGGCGCTGGCCACCCGCACGACCACGACGCTGCGGCCGGTGCTCAACGCCACCGGCGTCGTGGTGCACACCAACCTGGGTCGCGCTCCGCTCGCCCCGAGCGCGGTCGAGGCGCTGATTGCCGCTAGCGGTTACGTCGATGTCGAACTCGACCTCGCCACCGGCGCCCGCTCGAAGCGGGGTGTCGGGGTCCGCGAAGCGCTGCTCAATGCCTGCCCGGCCGCCGAGGAGGCACTGGTGGTCAACAACGGCGCCGCAGCCCTGGTGCTCGCGACCACCGCCCTCGCGGCGGGTAGCGAAGTATTAGTCAGCCGCGGCGAACTGGTCGAGATCGGCGCCGGATTCCGGTTGCCCGACCTGATCGCCTCCACCGGCGCCCGCCTTCGGGAAGTCGGCACCACCAACCGCACGCACCTGAAGGACTACGCCGACGCGATCGGACCGCAAACCGGGTGCGTCCTGAAGGTGCACCAGAGCAACTTCCGCATCGAAGGGTTCACCACCGCCGTCGGTTTGTCGGACCTTCGGGCGCTGACCACGCTCAAGGAGGTGCCCTTGGTCGCCGACCTGGGCAGCGGCCTACTCGCGCCAGACTCGCTGCTGCCCGATGAGCCCGATGCCGCCACCGCGCTGTCCGAAGGCGCCGACGTTGTCACCGCCAGCGGCGACAAGCTGCTCGGCGGCCCGCAGGCGGGCATCGTGCTCGGCCGCGCGGACGTGGTTGTCCGGATGGCACGGCATCCGCTGGCACGCGCCGTACGCGCCGACAAACTCACTCTGGCTGCGCTCGAGGCGACGGTCCGCGCCGGGGCATCACCGGTGACCCAGGCGCTGCACGCCGACACCGAACGGCTGCGTGCCCGGTCCGAGCGGCTGGCCGCCGCGGTGGACGCGTCCGTCGTCGCGCATGACGGTCGAGTCGGCGGCGGGGGAGCCCCGGGTGTTCCGTTGCCCGGATGGGCCGTTCGGCTTCCCGAGGCCGCGGCGGTCCCGCTGCGCGCGGGCGATCCCGCGGTGCTGCCGCGGGTGCACGACGGCGCCTGTCTGATCGACCTGCGCTGCATACCCGAGGCCGACGACGATCACCTGCTGGTCGCTGTCGCCGAGGCGCTGGCGGGGCTGGGTCCCTGAACACGTTCGTTGTCGCCACCGCCGGCCATGTCGACCACGGCAAGAGCACCCTCATTCGCGCCCTCACTGGGATGGAGCCAGACCGGTGGGAGGAGGAGCGTCGCCGCGGGCTGACGGTCGACCTCGGCTTCGCCTGGACCACCTTGGCGTCGGGGCGCGAGGTCGCCTTCGTCGATGTGCCGGGCCACCAGCGCTTCCTGGGGAACACCCTGGCCGGCCTCGGTCCTGCTCCGGTGGTGTGTTTCGTCGTCGCGGCTGACGGGGGTTGGCAGGCGCAGTCCAGCGACCACCGCGATGCCTTGGCGGCGTTGGGTATCCGTCACGGCCTCATCGTGATCACCCGCGCCGACCGGGCGCCGGAGCGTCTCGCCGAGGTCCTCGCCGAAGCACGCGCCGAGCTGGCCGAAACCGGCCTGCGCGATGCGCCAGGCGTCGCCGTGTCGGCGGTCGACGGCACCGGACTGGCCGAGTTCCGCGCCGCCCTCGACCGCGTCCTCGAGCAGGTTCCCGAGCCCGTGACGACCGCGCGGGTGCGCCTCTGGGTCGATCGGTCGTTCACCATCACGGGCGCGGGCACGGTGGTGACGGGGACCCTGGCCGCCGGCACGCTGGCCCGCGGCGACCAGCTCGAGGTGCTCGGCGCGGAGCGGGTGCGATTGGTGGCGATCCGAGGTCTGCAGAGCCGCGGCGAACCGTACCCCACGCTGGGGCCCGTGGCCCGAGTGGCGCTCAACCTGCGCGGCCTCTCCCGTGACGTCGTCCACCGCGGTGATGCGCTCGTCACCCCGGACGCGTGGCCGAGGACGCACATAGTCGACGTGCGCCGCACCACCGGGAGCCCGTTCACCGAGGCTCCGGCGCAACTCGTGGTGCATGTCGGCACCGCGGCCGTGGCCGCCCGACTGCGGCCTTTCGACAACGAGCACGCGCGGCTCACCCTCGACCGACAGCTGCCACTGGTCCTGGGCGACCGGCTGGTATTGCGCTACCCCGGCAGTGGCCGAGTACTTGGTGGTGCTCAGGTGCTCGACGCCGAACCGCCGGCGCTGCGCCGACGTGGTGAGAGCGCGCGCCGCGCAGCGGTACTGACGGGCATGGGCGCCGGGGGCGACGTGGGTGCCGAGGTGGCTCGTCGAGGCGCGGTGCAGGAGCGCCACCTGCGTCGGTTAGGGCTACTGACTGGCCGGGACGAAAAGACGCCCGCCGGGGTGCGGGTGCTGGATGGCTGGTGGGTGCACGGCGCGACGTATGACGCCTGGCAGCAGCGGCTGACGAGCGCCGTAAACGAACTCGACGCTCGCGATCCGATGGCCGACGGATTGTCGCGCGGTGCCGCGCGAGACCTGCTGGCGCTGCCGGACGAGTCGCTTCTTGGCGCTGTCGTCCGGGACGCGGGGCTTGAGCAGGGCGGTGGTCAAATCAGGGTGGCCGGTGCCCAACCCGATCTCGGCCGCGCTGAAGTGGCGGTGGCCGAGCTGGAGGCCCGACTGCGGGCGGAGCCCTTCCGGGCCCCCGAGGCCGATGAGCTGTCGACACTGCAGCTCGGCGTCCGCGAACTGGCCGCGACCGAGCGTGCAGGCCGGATACTGCGGCTGCGCGACGGCGTGGTGCTGCTGCCCACCGCGCCGGCCCTGGCGATGCGGGAGCTGACCCGGCTCGAACAGCCATTCACCACCAGCCAGGCGCGGCAGGCGCTTGGCACGACCCGACGCGTCGCGATCCCATTGCTCGAACACCTGGACGCGCGCGGGTGGACTCGTCGACTGGATGCCGGACACCGTGAGGTCGTGCGTTAGCAGCGATCCTCGTCGTCGCTGATGCGCTCGAGGCCCTCCCTTGACAGCGCCCTGACGAAGCCGAAAGCGTGCATCCCGCCGTTACCGGGGTTTTGGGCGATCCATTCGTTGGTCTTTTCCAGCGCATTGGTCACGTCATCGCGCTTGACCTGCACGAGGTAGGTAACTCTGTCGTCACCGGGATCTTCGCTGGCCTGGGCGACTGCGACGGGATTCTTGAACGCGCGGGCGATGCCGTGCACGGCATCGTGACTCAGCGCCCATTCAACCTCGCTGGGCCGCAGTCCGTTCACCGCCAGAATGCGATAGCCGTTCTCGTCATTTGAGTTACTCACCTGGCGATGGTCCTCCCCTGAGTGCCCGCGAGTAAGTGGCTGACGATGGACTGAAAATGATGGCGCGCAGGCATTTCGATAAAAGTTCACCGCCAATACTCCACGAAAACGGGTCTGCCCGCTCGCCGAGGGACTCCGGCTGTTAGCTGGCGCGGGGGTTTTCCAAGACAACGGCGACGCCCTGACCTGAGCCGATGCAGACCCCGATGACCCCGTAGCGGGCGTTGCGTTCCCGCAGCTCGGTGGCCAGCGTCAGCACGTAGCGACCACCGGTCGCGCCGAACGGATGCCCGATCGCGACCGCGCCGCCGTTGGGCGTGAGTTTGTCGTCCGGCACGACAAACCCATCCAGCTGGTTCGCCAACTCGCGGAGCACACCCAGGGCCTGGGCGCTGAACGCCTCGTGCACCTCCCACACATCGATCTGTTCGGGGGCTAATCCCGCCCGCCTCATCGCCAGCGGGATCGCCCACGCCGGGGCGAGTCCCATCACCAACGGATCCAGCGCGTACACCGCCGACGACACCACCCGCGCCAGAGGCTCGACGCCGAGCTCGTGAGCCCGCTCGCCGGACGCCACCACCACCGCGCTGGCTCCATCGGAGAGCGGGGTGGAGTTGGCGGCGGTCATTTGCGTCGTGCCCGGCTGCGCCGGCAGCGCCGCCAAAGTCTCGGCGGTGGTGTCGTCGCGAATGAACTCGTCGTGCTCCACCAGGCGCGCCGGCGTCTTCTTGGTGGCAGGGATCTCCACGGGCAGGATCTCTTTGGCCAACCGGCCGGAATCGCGCGCACGCTTGGCGCGCTGTTGGGAGCGCAGGCAGAAGGCGTCGATCTCCTCGCGGGTCAATCCGTAGCGGTCGGCGACGTTCTGCGCAGTCTCGATCATGCTGACGTAGGCGTTTCGGGCGAGAAGTTTCGGGTTGGGTGGGCCGCCGGCGCCGGCCCACATGGTGTCGAGCAGGATCACCGGTCCCTTCGGCGCGAACGGGGCGTCACCTTTCATGTAAGCCCAGCCCGAGCGCGACATCGATTCCGCCCCGCAAGCAAGTCCGACGCCAAGATCGCCGGCCTTGATGGCGTGCGCCAGCATCACCGTGGCGCTCAGCGACGACGCGCAGAACCGGTTGATGGTTGCCCCGGCGACGCTATCCGGAAACCCGGCCGCCAGCGCCGCCCAGCGCGCCAGGTCGCCCATTCCCTCGTGAGCCGGATTGACGCACCCGGCGACGATGTCTTCCACCTGATCGCGGTCGATGCCGACCCGCTCGCAGGCGCCGGTCATCACTATCCCAAGCAGATCATCGAGACGAATATGCGACAGGGAACCGCCGTATCGCGTGAACGGCGTCCGCACACCACCGAGAACAAAGGCTTCAGTCACTTTGAATCACCCTGCCTTCGATCGCCACATGGTCCTGACTCCAATAGTTCCGACAGTCGTACAGTAAGCGACTGAACCATCTGGGAGTATCCAAGACATATCAAGGCCGAGGGCGAGGATTCATGACCGAACGCATCGAAACCCAGCGCACCATCGCAGCTCCGGCAGCCGACATTTTCGCGGTGCTGTGCGACCCGCACGGTCACGTCGCGATCGATTCGTCCGGGATGCTGCAAAGCGCCGAAGGCGATCGGGTCACGGCCGTCGGTGACAGCTTTATGGTCCACATGGACCGGGAGGCGTTGAACGACTTTCCGGAGCTCGGCAAATATGACGTAACTGTCGTGATCAAGGAATTCGAAAGAGACCGGCTGATCGCGTGGACGGGTATCGGCCAGCTCCGGCCACATATTGGCCACATCTACGGCTATCGGCTGCAGCCGGCCTCGAATGTCGGGGCCGCCGAGGGCACCCTGGTCACTTCGTTCTACGACTGGTCGAACATCGACCAGAAGTGGCGGGACGCCAACATCTTCCCGATCATGTCCGAGGGCGCGTTGCGGGCGACTCTGGGGATCCTGGAACGCACGGTCCGACGGGGCTATCCTCGCGGGTAATTCGGCCCGCATCGCTGTGGCATCGAAAGGAACCGTTCAACATGACGACAGACGGCGAAATGACAACGGGGCCCGAAATCCACCGGCATATTCCTCAACTGGTTCCGCGCCGGCTGCTGCGCGGAGGACAGGTACATCACCCTGCCGTCCTGGATGAGGCCAAGAGGCGGAGCGCGGATTTTCAGCTCCGCCTGGCGGACCGGATAACGTCGTTCGCGGGCTCGATGAACTTCGTCTGGCTGCACGCGGCGCTGTTCGGCGTCTGGATGGTCCTGCTGGAACGAAGCCCGTGGCCGACGCTGACTCTGGTGGTATCGCTCGAGGCGATCTTTCTGTCGACATTCGTGATGATCGGTCAGAACCGTCAGGCGGCCTTCCAGCAGTCCCGGGCCGACCACGACTTCGAGAGCCAGGAGTTAGAGCTGAAGACCAACACCGAGCTCACCCGTCAAATCCACGCGCTCACAACGGAATTGCACCGCCGTCTCATCCCGCCTGATTGAAAAGTCTTGGTGCGCTGGTTGTTACGCCCCCCGGAATGCCTCATTTGCGCACTCCGCGATACATGCCCCACCGCACGACGTACGGCATCACCACCCGCTTGACCGACCATGACGGGAGACGGAACGCTTGGCCGGTAGGCAGGAAGACTTCCAGTCCGTTGGACTGTGCGCCCACCAACGAGCCCCAGCGCCGGCCCGGCGCCCGGTAGGTTCGCATCTTTTTGCCGGCGTACTCGGCGCGAATGTTGTGGGCCACCAGCGCATCCCCACGATTGCGGGCAGAGCTGCGCAGTGCGTCGGTAGCTGCGACATCTCCGACCGCGTAGACGCCGTGCTGACCGGGCACCTTCAGCTCGGGTGTCACCCGAACGAAGCCGTCTTCATCGAGGAGCTCCGGTGGTAGCCAACCCGTGTTGGGTTGCACTTTCCCGATCGCCCAGAGTACGGCGTCCGCGGAAGCCGGGGATTGGCCGGTGCTCCACTGGACCGGTTCACCGGTGATCTCCTGGCCGGCGGAGCCGTTCGACAACACGGCGCGATGCCCGGGATGCAGCCCCACGCCCAGTTCGGTCAGTCGGGCCTGGGTGCGGTTCCACGTCCGAGGGTGATACCCGGCCAGTGCGCGATCTCCGGGGAAGTACAGGTCGACGCGCTTGTCCGGCCATGTGGTTGCCAGGTTGACTGCGCTGCTTACCGCAGCGGCGCCGCCGCCCAGCACGATTACCGAGTCGGCGCCGGCCAGCCGCTGGTGTGCTGCCTGGATGTCGGCGCTGATCTCGGCGGCCGACTGCAGCGTCGGCCGGCGCCAGAAGCCGTTGCTCACTCCCGTCGAAATGATCAGCGTGTCGTATTCCTCGGCGATTGTTGAGCCATCCTCGCCCACGCCGAAGACGGTTCGGGAGGCCAGGTCCACTCCCGTCAGCGTGGCCTGCACCGTCCGCACCCGGTCCAGGCGCCGGAACTTGTCGAACGGGATCCAGTAATCGCGGGCCCAATCGTCCGGGCGAGAGAGCCGGACGCCCAGCTCTTGGCCACTCACCAATCCTGATTTGACCGAAATTCCGACCACATCGGTATGCGGACCCAACCGGATGGCGGCTAAAATGCCGACGTCACCGAGCCCGGCGACGACAACGCGTTTGCGATTCATGTGATCATCCTGCTGCTATCTTGCGTTGTGGCCTCGGGACGAACCGCGGCACCCGGTCGATGACGTCCTGATAACCGGGTCGGCGCTCCACGCTGCGTGTCTCCATCATCGGAATGCTGGCGCCAAGGAGCATGCCCAGCATCGCCAGTGCGCCCGCAAACAACCACCAGGCATCGGACGGGGACGCGGCCACCCCGAACAGCGCCAGGGCGAACCAGAAACTGAACTCCCCGAAATAGTTTGGATGCCGCGACCAACTCCACAATCCGCGGTCCATCACCTGGCCTGGCAGCGCGCTCGCGACGAACCGGTGCAGTTGCACGTCGGACACCAGCTCGATGGTCACCGCCGCCAAGCCGACGACGAACGCGACCGCCGTGAGCCACCTGATGTCGCCGCCGGGGTGGGTCACACAGACATAGACCGGGAGCATGCCCACGAAAACCTGCACAGTGGGGATGAGGTGTATCGCGGCTAAATCTGCGGCGAATTCCCATCGCCCGGCGCGTTCCCGAAACATCGGATAGCGCCAGTCCTCGTGGTGCAGCCCGGGAAATGCGTGGACCCAGTTGGCGGTGAGACGTACCGCCCACAAGACAACCAGCACCGAAACCAGCCGACAGCGCAGCTGGTCGACGCCCGGGCCGGCCTGGCTCCACCAGTAAAAGGTGAGCAGCGGGGGTATCACGCTCCAGTAGGCGTCGTAAAAGCTCGAGTTGCGATAGGCCCGGCTGAAGCCGAACACCACAACGGTCGCCAGCACGTCGGCGATCAGTGTGTCCAGCCACAGTCTTCCGGTGGCCGGACCCCACGCGAGCCAGCTCGCGGCCACCCCGACAGCGAGGACATACGCAAGAGTCACGAGCGCTAGCGACCGCGACTTAGTCACTGTGCCGCCGGACTTTTCGCTGATTCGCGATACGCATCGAGATGAACACGGCCGGTGGCGACGCAGTCCATGCGGGCCTCCTTGCGCACAAATGCCCGGTTATTCCGGCCCCTTGGCCACGGTCAAAAAACTGTAACACGTTCTACTAATGCATCCAGGGAAACTTGCCGCGAAGAAATGCATCCCCACAAGCCCGGCCGCAGGAGTTAAATCATTCTCATGACATCGCAGTCCGACACCGACGAAGTCCGACTCATTGAGGCAGAGTCCGCGCCGACGCGATTCGCCCGCGGCTGGCATTGCCTGGGTCTGATCAGAGAATTCGGTGACGGCAAGCCGCACCCGATCAATGCGTTCGGCCAGAAGCTGGTCGTCTTCCGCACCGGAGACGGCAAGATCAACGTGCTCGACAGCTACTGTCGGCACATGGGCGGCGACCTCTCGCAGGGCGAGGTCAAGGGTAACGAGCTGGCGTGCCCGTTCCACGACTGGCGCTGGGGCGGTGACGGGCGTTGCAAACAGGTGCCTTACGCCAGGCGCACACCTCGGCTGGCCCGCACGGCGACCTGGACCACGCTGGAACAGGACGGCATGTTGTTCGTCTGGAACGACCCGGAAGGCAATCCTCCACCGCCAGAGGTCACCATCCCGCGCATCGAGGGCGCCATCAGCGACGAGTGGACCGACTGGCATTGGTACACCACGATCGTGAAGAGCAATTGCCGCGAGATCATCGACAACGTCGTGGACATGGCGCACTTCTTCTATATCCACGGCGCGCTACCGACCTACTTCAAGAACATCTTCGAAGGACACGTCGCAACGCAGTACATGAACGGCGAGGGTCGTCCCGACATGGGCGGCACGGAAGGCGCGGCGATGCTGGGCAACACATCGGTGGCGTCGTACTACGGGCCGTCCTTCATGGTCGATGACCTGATCTACCACTACAAAACGGGCGACCAGCAGACGATACTGATCAACTGCCATTATCCGATCGACTCGAATTCCTTTGTGCTGCAATATGGCATCATCGTCAAGAAATCGGGGTCGCTGCCCGACGCCCAGGCGATGAACACCGCGATCAAGCTCGGCGACTACGTCAAGCTCGGGTTCGAGCAGGATGTCGAGATCTGGCGGCACAAGGCACGCATCGACAACCCGCTATTGGTCGAGGAAGATGGACCGGTCTACCAGCTCCGCCGGTGGTACCAGCAGTTCTACGTCGACATCTCGAGCGTGGAGCCAGACATGGTGGACCGCTTCGAGTTTGAACTTGATACGACCCGGCCCTACGAGGCGTGGCTCCAAGAGGTTGAGGCGAATATCGCCGCCCGCGCAACCCCGGCCGGCTCGGTGTGATGGCGCTCGAATCCTCGGCCCGGACAGATAACCGTCTCGACGACATGCCCATGCGGCCGGTGGCGTGCCGTAATTGCGGTGCGCGGGTGCTGGCCCGCAAGAGCAGTTGGAACCAGACCAGCGTGCAGTGGAACGCCGACGCGACGACCCGGTGTACCGAGCGCGCCCAGGCGGAGAAGATGTCGGCCCACGCCAGTCGGGGTGTTTTCCTGGTGTGCTCAGCGCTCAGCGAGTCGATCCTCGATGAGGTGCGACGCGGTAGCTTTCCGGTCGTCGACGAGACCGTGGGCGTGGCAGAGTAAGTCAGCTGAACACCGCCCCGGGAATCTCCCCACGCGTACGCGCCGCCGTGCGTGCGTCGGTGCGCGCGTCGGCCCCCCGCCCGGCTGCGGCCCGACGGGCGGCCGAGGACTTCCAACAAGACCTGTGGCCGGCGCTTTGGGCCGAGGTCCGGTGGGCCTTCACTTCCCCCCGGACCTGGTTGACGGGCGTGCTGGCCAACCTGGTCTTCGCCGCAGGGTGGTTGCTCGTGCAGCCGCTGACCCCTGGTCGCCATCAGGACTGGGTCATCCTGGTCGGTACCTACTTCTCGTCGTGGATCCTTGCCGATGTCACCACCACCAACCTGCTCGGCACCGATCACCACCGCGTCCTGAAGGCTGTCGCGGACGGGGTGCAATTGTGGCGGATCCTGTTGATCAAAAACGTGGCTCTGATATTGATAGTCGGGTTGCCGACGTTGGGGGCGGCGGTGGCGTTGACGCTGTGGCTGGAAACACCGGCGCGCCTCGGTATCACGATTCCTACTGTGGCTGTACCGATCGTGTCCTGGCTTGGTGTGGGCAATTTCATCTCGGTGCTGCACCCGGTCGGCGCTGAGCCGCTGATTCGGCGTTGGCGGCAGCGTCGGGATCCGCGCAGAACTGGTGGCTGGCTGTTGAGTCTTAGCCTGCCCTGGGCGCTGTACTACATCGCCGACCCGATGAGCGGGGTGGACCATCGTGTGTTGTGGACGCAGGCGCCCGCATTGATCTGGCCGGTGTTCGGGCGCGACACGAAAAGCTTTGTGCACCTCGCCATCGCCGCAGCGGTTTGGCTAGTCGGCACTGTCGCAGCCGTCGTGTGGGTGCGTAAGAGGGGGTTGCAAATCAGGTGACCCGACTAGCCGTGACGCCGAGTGTCATAGCCGCATTGCAGCGGGCAGGTCGCCGACCCACTGATGGCCCCAGTAGCTATCAGCAGTGATTTCCTCTGCGGTGTAATAGGTTTCATCGACCCGCATACCGTCGGTGCCGAATTCGATGTCCCAGTCACCGGGTGCGCGGACGTAGAACGACACCATCTTGTCGTTGGTGTGCCGCCCCAGGGTCGACGACAACTGAACGCCGTCGGCGTTGATCCGATCCAAAGCCCGGCCCACGGCGTCCAGCGTGTCGACCTCCACCATGACGTGGACGACGCCGGGGTCGCGCTGATGTGCGGCCGGGACGATCGCCATGCTGTGGTGGCGTTCGTTGATGCCGAGAAAACGCACCCTAACCGGTCCGAATTCCTTCGGCAACGGTACCCGGAACGCACCGCGCGAACGGAAACCCAGTACCTCGGTGTAGAAGTCGAACATGGCGTTGGGATCGATGGCGGGCACCACGACGTGGCCCAGGCCCTGATCGCCCGTGATGAATGTCGCGCCGAAAGGGGTGATCACCGGGCTGTGGTC
Organism: uncultured Actinomycetota bacterium; assembly: GCA_963762625.1. GTDB lineage: Bacteria > Actinomycetota > Actinomycetes > Mycobacteriales > Mycobacteriaceae > Mycobacterium. The sequence continues at coordinate 3,257,469 of CAVXLB010000001.1, read as the reverse complement.
AAGCACCGCACCATGAAACACCTCGAGCGTCGTTCCGGACGGGTCCTCGAAGGTGATCACCTCTTCGACGCGGCGGTCTCCGGCCTCGTCGACGGACAGTTGTTTGAACGCCACTCCGGCCCGGTCGAGGGCCGCCTCGACCCGCTGCAGTGCCGCGTGGTCGCGAACCTCCCAGCCGATTGTCACCACCCGGTCGGTCTCGCCGGGCACCACGATGATCCGGGCCGCGCGCTCGTCCATTCGCAGGTAGAGCGCCGCCGGGTTGGGTCCTGTACCTTCGGCGAAACCCAGGACGTCGAAGGCGAAATGGCGCCAGCGGTCGATGTCGTTGGTGGAGACGGTGATGTAGCCGAGGCTTTTCAGGTCGGTCATGTGTACTCCTAGATCAGGCCTCGCAGCGGTCCTTCGGGCGGATCGATGCCCAGCGAACTCAGTGCCGACGCGTGGTAAATGGTGCCGGGGACGTGGATGGCGTGCATTTGGCCGACATGGACATCGCGCCAGTAACGCTGCAGCGGTTTGTCCATGCGCGCGGCGTTGCCGCCGGAGCGCGCGAAGATGTCGTCGACCGCCGAGACCGCGCGCCACACCGCGCGTACCTGGGTGCGGCGGCCGGCCGCGCGGTCCGCGAACGAGACCTCCCTGCCGGCGGCGACCATGTCGTAGATGCGGTCGGCGTTGGCGAGCAGTTCCTGGCGCGCTGCGTTGATGTCGGCCGCGGCCTCGCCGACGGCGTACATGACGTAGGGGTCGTCCTTGATCGCGGTTCCGGTGGCGCCGACGCGCTGCCGCTGATAGTCCAGGTGCGCGGCGAGCGCTCCTTCGGCGATGCCAATGGTCGCCGCGGAGATGCCAAGCGGGAACATCGTCGACCACGGCATCAGGTACAGGGGCTCGGTCATGCCGGCCTCACGTTGGGCGGTGCCGTCCATCACCTTGGCGGCGTCCATCGTCCGGTAGGCCGGGACAAACGCGTCCTTGACGATGACGTCCTTGGAGCCGGTTCCGCGCAGCCCTACCACGTTCCACGAGTCCTCGACGATCTCGTAGTCCTTGCGCGGCAGGATCATGTGCAGCATCTGGGGCGGCACGATCGGCTTGCCCTCGCCGTCGCCGAGAAACGCGCCCAGGATGATCCAGTCGCAGTGGTCGGTGCCCGAGCTGAACTGCCAGCGGCCGTTGAAGGTGTAGCCGCCGTCGACCGGCTTGGCCACACCCTGGGGTGCATAGGGGGAAGCCATCCAGGTGTCGACGTCGTCGGCCCAGACCTCGGCGGCCACCTTCGGATCCGCATAAGCCAACTGGTAGGGGTGCACGCCCACCACGCCGACGATCCAGCCGGCGGCCGGATCCAGGGCGGCGGTGGCCATCACAGCCTCGGCGAACTCGCGGGGGTGCACCTCGAACCCGCGGTAGCTTTTGGGCTGCAGCAGGCGGATCAACCCGGCTGCCTTCATGAGTTTGACGCTGTCGTCGGTGAGCCGGCCAATCCTTTCGGCTTCTGCGCCCTGTTCGCGCAACTGTTCCGCCATCGCCATTACCTGATCGAGTACCCGCTCGCTCATCTTGTTGTCCTTACGTGGGAGGCCCTACTAATGGTCTACAACAGTCCATGCCGCGACTCGCCGGTGATCCCGGGTTAGCGGAACAAGTCGATCACACCACCCGAAAACCGGGAGGGGGAGCGACTCGGTACCGCAGACGGCCTACCGTGACCGTTGTGGAGAACACAGGCGATCAACTTCTGGATGCGGTAGTGGTGGGCGCCGGATTCGCAGGCCTCTACGCGCTGCACAGACTGCGCGCGCAGGGGCTCTCGGTTCGGGTGATCGAGGCGGCGCCCCAACTGGGGGGCACCTGGTACTACAACCGGTATCCGGGCGCGCGCTGTGACGTCGAGAGCGTCGACTACTGCTACTCGTTCTCCGACGAACTGCAGCAGGAGTGGAACTGGAGTGAGAAGTACGCCACCCAGGCCGAGATCCTGCGCTACCTGAACTGGGTCGCTGACAAACTAGACCTACGCCGCGACATCACCGTCAACACCCGTGTCGTCTCGGCAGTGCTGGACGAGGCGACGTTACGCTGGACAGTGACCACCGACGGCGGTGAGGTGCTCACAGCGCGGTTCTGCCTGATGGCGACCGGGCCCCTGTCGGCCGCGATGACCCCGAACTTCAGAGGTCTGGATACCTTCGCCGGCGAGGTCTACCACACCGCGCACTGGCCGCACGAAGACGTCGACTTCACCGGCAAGCGGGTGGCGGTCATCGGCACCGGATCCTCAGGCATCCAGTCGATTCCGATCATCGCCGAGCAGGCCGCGCACCTCTATGTCTTCCAGCGCACCCCCAACTACAGCATCCCGGCGGGCAACAGGCCCTTGTCCGCCGAGGAACTCGGCGAGATCAAGGCCGGGTATGCGGAGCGTCGCCGGCTGTCGTGGCGTAGCGGCGGCGGGTCACCGCACATCACCGCCCCGAAGCCGACCATGGATTTCACCCCCGAGGAGCGCTGGGCGGCGTTCGAAAAGCGCTGGCAGCTAGGTGGTGTGCTGTACTCCAAGACCTTCCCGGACCAGATGACCGACATGGCTGCCAACGAAGAGGCCCGCAAGTTCTACGAGGCGAAGATCAGGACGGTGATCGACGATCCGGCGGTCGCGGACCTGTTGATTCCTGACGACCACCCAATTGGAACCAAGCGAATCTGTACGGACAGCAACTACTTTGAGACTTTCAACCAGCCCAATGTGTCGCTGATAAGTGTGCGCGCCAACCCGATCGCATCGGTTGATGCCGCCGGGATCAACACCACGGGGATCAACAAACCCAATGCGCACTACGATGTCGACACGATCGTTTTTGCAACGGGCTTCGACGCGATGACCGGTGCACTGGCCAGGATCGACATCGTCGGCCGCGACGGTGCGAGACTAAGCGATGACTGGGCGCAGGGTCCGCGCACCTATCTGGGATTGGGCGTCGACGGGTTCCCAAACCTGTTCCTGATTTCAGGTCCGGGCGCGCCCGCGGTGCTGGCGAACATGGTGCTGCACGCCGAAGCGCACGTGAACTGGATCGCCGACGCCATCGCCTACCTCGATGACCACGACTACACCGCAATGGAAGCAACCCCCGACGCAGTGGACGGCTGGGGGACAGAATTAGCCCGGCGCGCTGAAGCGTCCTTGTTCATCAAAGCCAACTCCTGGTACCTGGGCGCCAACGTGCCTGGAAAGCCAAGGGTTTTCATGCTGTTCCTGGGCGGCTTCGCCGTATACAACGATATTTGTGCCGAGGTCGCCGCCGCGGGGTACAAGGGATTCGCCCTGGTCAAGTCATCGTGATCACTGGCTTGCTCGACAAGGTAGTGGTAGTCACCGGCGCCGCTCGGGGCACCGGACGCGTGCACTGCGCGCGGTTTGCCGAGGAAGGTGCCGATGTGATCGCAGTAGACGCACCCGCAGCGGCAGACGAATTACGCGATACCGCAGCCGAAGTCGAAACCCATGGTCGACGCTGCGTGACCGATCTGGCCGACGTCAGTGACCTCGGCGCCGTGACCGCCGCGATAGATCGCGGCGTCGCCGAACTGGGGCGCCTGGACGTCGTCGTCGCCAACGCCGGAATCCACCTCCCGGGGGTACCCTCGTGGGAAATCGACCCGCAGGACTGGCAGCGCACCCTCGACATCAACCTCACCGGCGTCTGGCACACGGTCAAGGCGGCGGTGCCGCACATCTTCGGTCATGGCGGATCGGTCATCATCATCAGTTCGACCAGCGGTCTTCGCGGAATGGCGAACGCGGCCCACTACACCGCCAGCAAGCATGCCGTGGTGGGGCTTGCGCGGACCCTCGCCAACGAGCTCGGCCCGCTCGGCATTCGGGTCAACACCGTGCATCCCGGGCCCGTTGCGACGCCGATGGTGCTGAACGAGGAGACCTTTCGACGCCTTCGCCCCGATCTGGACAACCCGACAGCATCCGACGCTGCCGAGGTGCTCAAGGCGCGTAACCTGCTTCCGGTGCCGTGGGTAGAGCCCGTCGACATTGCCAACGCCGTGGTGTTCTTGGCCTCCGACCAGGCCCGTTACATCACCGGCACCCAGCTCGTCGTCGACGCCGGCCTAACGCAGAAGACACATTAAAACGGCCCCGTGGGAGACCGTGAGAAAACTACGTCAACGACCCCAAGTGCTGAATCGGGTGGCCACCGAGTCTCTGACAACCGGCCTTTTGAGGCTGCGGCTGTGGACGAGCGGCTCGCCGGTCGCCTCGGCGATCATTCGCCGGATCTCCTCTCGTGTCTTTGCCAGCGAGGCCAAATCGGAGGGATTGCACTCCAGCCGGACCTCGGGAAGCACTTCTACCTCGAGCGCGGCGGGTCGGTACGGCCGGCCCCGCATCACCTCCCGCGGACCCCGCAGGGCCAACGGGATGATCGGGACCCCCGCACTGGCGGCCAGCTTGAATGCGCCGAGCCGGAAAGGGTACGTACCCGGGGTGTCGCGGCGTTCGCCCTCGGGGAAGATGTGGATCGATTCCCCCTCGGCGAGCAGCGCCTCCATTCGCTCGTATGACGCCAGCGACGACTCCGAGAGCCCGGCTCGACGGCTATGACGCCGAGGCGGCGTGCGAACACCCCGAACAGACCCCTGAACAGCCGCGCTTTTCCAGTCATCGACACCGGTCGGTCTAGTGCGCTGACGAGGAGCAGGGGATCCATGTCGGTGGGGTGGTTGCTGACGTAGAGCGCCTGGCCATCCGGTAGGGGGGCGCCGGTCCGCCGGAACGACATCCCGGTCGCGGCCAACAAAACGCGAAGCATGCGCCGAGCGAAGCGCCACGCGGTGGTCTGGCGTCGAAGCAAGACTGTCGCGGCCGCGGAGATCACCATGACCGACATCGTCACGCCCGCGATGTAGGTGCCGACGAGGACCTCCCGGAACCTGCCGGCAGATCTTCGCACTCGGTACCAGCCCAACCGGGCCATCGTCGCGGCTAGCTTCCACCGTCCTCCTGCTGCGGCCTTGCCCAAAGTTCCTTCTTGGTAGGCCTGCCGGGTTTCTCGGCGCCGCAGCTTGCCGCTGGATGTCTTCAGCATGCGGCCCTTGCCTATCAGCACGACGTCGTCGGCCGATGTACCCGTCGCCTCCACGACCGCCGCCCGGATCGAGGTCTTGATTTCATCGTGCCTCGCGGCATCGGCGGCGGTTTCGGCAACCACCACGATCCCTTCACCCTGTTCCGGCATCTCTTCACCGAACGCGATGACGCACCCTTTGCGCACCCCGGGCAGCTCGCCGACGGCCTGCTCGATGTCTTGGGGATGGTAATTACGACCCGCCTTGATGATCAGGTCCTTGATTCGACCGGTGATGAATAGCTCCCCGTCGACCAGATAGCCCAAGTCGCCGGTGTCCAGCCAGTCGCCCATCCGAACCAGCGCAGTGGCTTCTGGCCTGCCGAAATAGCCGGCCATCACGGACTTCCCCTGGACCAGCACCCGGCCCTCGATGCGCTCCGCCAGGGGTTCGTGCCGCTCGTCGGTCACCTCGACGACTCGGATCTGCTGCCCGTGGATTGGGGTGCCAACGGACACCAGGGTGCGTGTCCGCGATCCCGGGCGCATGGGCACGGCTCGACCCTCCGTTGCCAGCAGATCGGCGTCGACGTGGTCCACCCGGGGACGCCGCTCACCGCATGCGAGCGTCACCGCAACGCAAGATTCCGCAAGTCCGTAGCCGGGCGAGAAGGCGCTCCGGCCGAAGCCGTACGGCTCGAAGCGGCGGCAGAACTCGTCGAGGGCGTTGGCGCGGATGGGCTCTGCCCCCAGGACCGCGAACTTGACGCTGGATAGGTCCAGACCCTCGATACGCTCGTCCACCACGCGCCGCGTGACGTGGTCGAGCCCGAACGTCGTGGTCGCGATGCATTTCGCCCGAAACCGATCGATGGCCCACAGCCAAAGCGCCGGCTTGGTGAGGAAGTCGATCGGCGACATCATCACGACCGTGGCTCCGGTGTAGATCCCTGCCGCCATCCAGCTCGCGATGAGCCCGAAGTCGTGGTACAGCGGCATCCAGTTGATCGCGACATCCGTTGGATGGAGGCCGGCGAGGACGCCGGCCTCGCTAATTCCCTGGATGTTCGCCAGCAGATTGGCATGGGTCAGCGCGACGCCCTTGGGGTCTCCCGTGCTTCCAGAGGTGTACTGGATAAGCGCGAGCTCCGGGGGGGTCTCGACGCAGAATGGTGCTGCGCCGTCGTCGGTGAGTGCAGCCACCGTCGTGGATTCTCGGAGGGATGGAGTGGCCGTGCACAGCAGGTCCGCCGCCGCCTTGAACTGCGGATCTGAGATGATGAATGCCGCTCCCGCACTTTGCAGAATCCGGGATTCGCGCTGGATGTAGCGGTCCAATTCGTCGAGTCGCACGGGCGGATAGATCGGTACGGGGACTCCACCCGCGCACAGCGTGCCCACGAACGCGACGAAGAAGTCAGGCCCCGTCAGCGCCAAAATCGCGACCCGCTCCCCCGTTACCAAGCCAAGGTTTGCCATTCCCGCGGCGGCGTGCCTACCCCGGTCCCAGAGCTCACCGTAGGTCAGTGCGCTGATTTGCCCGTCGGCCGTGAGGAACTTCAGGTGGGGATGCTGGCTGTGATCCTCGGCGCGGGCGCGCAGCACGTCGAGGAGAGTCGACGGCGCGGGCAGCATCGAGGAAAGGGTCGCTATCGATGCGTCTGTTTTCGGTGCTTCCGGCAGCCGTGTGATGGCTGGCTGATCGATAGCCGCTGCATCGACCCCGACCGCCTGTTCGATGGCTTCGAGCAGGTCACGCGGCCGACGGAACCTTCCAATCGCGTCTGTGGGCAGCTCAACGGCGTAGGCGCTACCAACCCGAACCAAGAGATCGGCGAGCTCGATACTGCCCAGGCCAAGCTGCTCCTCAAAATCGAAATCGAGTATGTCGGGATCGTCGACCTCACCCATACCAGCATCCCTCAGTACAGCCGCGAGTTCCTCGCGCAGGCGTTGCTCCGACTGCATCCGGACCCCCTCTGTGGCTTCCGTCGGCCTCGCGCTCGTGTGGCCCTGGTGTGTCCGACGCCACGCCCAGGGTCGGCAGCAGTATCGCGAAACGAACCCCGTGGCGCCGGATGCGCGGTAATTTCTGCACATACATATATGGGGCCAATTGGGGGCAAGTTAATCATGGTAATGATGGTGAAGACGCGACCGCGTGAAATCGGCAATACGCCCGATTACCTTAACCCGCGAGACGCCCACGCTTTTCTCCGCACTGGGACCACGCAAAGTCAACTCGTTTCGATTTGCGTCGTGGATCGTCCCGCCGACGAATCCGTGCCTGTGTTCGACCAATTGCGGGCGCGCATTGGGGCCCGCGCACCCTTTGTTCCCCGACTGATGCAGCGCGTAGTCGCCACTCCGTGGGGGCTGGCCCCGCCAGCGTGGTTCGACGCGGAACTCTTCGATCTCGAATATCACGTGCAACGCAGATGTGTTTCCGGCGGTGACATCCCAGAGCTGATGGGTGTGGTCGAGGACATCCTGGTCCCACTCGATATGAGCCGTCCGCCGTGGCGGATCTACGTCGTCGAAGGTTTCGATGACGGCAAGTGGGCCATCCTCGTCCAGCTCCATCACGTCATGGGTGACGCGGAGGCCGGTATTGCGCTCTTCGCCATGGTGCTTGCCGACATGGATTTTGTGGCGCCGCCCGAAGCGGGCCGACCCAAGGTCTTCGCACCACCAATGCTCAAACTCATCCGACCAGGTTTGGCGTGGCGGGGCCGCGGCGTTGCGCGGAGGTCCAGGGACACGCTCGGCGCTATCCGTTCACGTTCCGGTTTGAAGGCCGCAGCCTCCGATCTATCGCGGCTGGCGGAGCTTGTCTCGCGTGAACTCCGGCGTCCGTACAGGCCAGCCGGGATCAACCGGCCCGCGAGTGGACAGTGGGTGTGCCGTTCGATTTCGCGGCCGCTCGACGAGCTCCGAGCACTGGCTCGAAGCACTCCGCGAGCGACGGTGAACACCGTTTATCTGTCGGCCGTGGCCCGCGCCCTCGACCAAGCCCTATGCGCGGAGGGCATGCCGCTGAAGGCACCTCTGAAGATCGGGGTGCCCAAGAGTTTGCGTCAGGACACGGACCGAGTATCCGTTAACTCTTCTACCGAGACGGGCAACTTGGTCATCTCAGCGCCGCTTTCGCAGGAAGACCCGCTTGAACTCCTCGGTACCATCACCGACCTCTTGCGACACGCGCTGGACTCCGAAGAACACGCTATCCGTTCGATGCTCGGCAAGGGAGGGGCAGCCCAGACCTGGCCGATGAAGTGGAATGTCACCGCAACGTTGCTCCATGGCCCACCGGCCGGCTTCTACAGCCTCGGTGGCCGCGTAGAGCAGACCCTGCTCTCCGCTCTCCCCGGCGGCACGAAAGCCCTCGGGTTGGTTGGATTCGTGTACGACGGGAATCTCTCGATCATGGTTGTTGCAGACAAGTCGCTGACAACGGTCGTGGAGCGGGTGTGCGCCGGTATGCACGAGTGGTTCGACGACCTCGCCAAGGTGGTCGCAGCGCAGGACTGGCAACCGTTCGAGCGCATGGAATTGGGCATGGTGGCGAGCGGACGACGCTGACCTCTGCGGAAAGGTCGCGCCGGTTCCATTTAGTTAGTTGCGGGTGAGGAATCCAAGCACGGTGCTTTCGAATGCCTCTTTTGCCTCGATCATCGCCCAATGCCCGGACTTGGGGAATATGTGCAATTCCGCGTTGGGGATGGAGCGCATCGGGATGAGAGCCATGTCGGGCGGGCTCACCCTGTCGTCTCGGCCCCACGTCAGCAGAGTGGGTGCTGCCACTTTGTGCATCATTGCCCAGGGCATCGGGCGGTCGGCGGCCTCCATCGCCCCCGTCATCGCGGCGAACGCCGCTTTTCCGTACATGCGGCGCGCGGCCGCCAGCGTCTCGACGTCGGTGGCCAACTGCCAACGTTCCTCGACGAGTTCGTCGGTGACCAGGGACTGGTCGTAAACCATCGATTTGAGCCAGTCGACGAGCCGTTGCCGCGTGGGGTCCTCGGTGAACTCCTGCAGAAGTCGGATGCCCTCGCTGGGGCTCGGGCTGAAGATGTTGGTGCCGATACCGCCGATCGTCACCAGTCGGTCGATGCGATCCGGATTCTGGATAGCGAAGTTGATGCCGACGCCGCCGCCCATCGAGTTGCCGATGACGTGGACCTTGTCCACGCCGAGCGCGTCCAGGAAAGGCGCGACAGCGCGCTGGGCAGTGACCATCGGGTGGCCGCCGAAGTCGGGGCTGACGCCGAAGCCGGGGAATTCCAGGATCAGGCAGCGGAAGTGTTCGGCGAACGTGGGCAGGACTCCCCGAAAGTTGCGCCAACCAGTGACCCCGGGACCGGAACCATGCAGGAACAGCAGCACCGAACCGAAATCTGGGCCGCAGTCGTAATAGCGCAGAACGCCTTTGGGAGTGGTGACTTCGCGGAGATCATTCTCGGCATCGACGATCGGTTGAGAAGTGTTGGTCACGCATGTCACCCTGCCATGTCGTCGTGACGACGCGGAGCGCTGTTCAGTGCTGACCGCGCGGAGGGCCGCCGTACTCGAGTAGTTCTTTCAGTGCGGCCGGGAACGCGTCGGCGATTTCCCACAGGTCTGGCAGCAGGTCCGGGCACGAGATGAGGCCGACACCCAGTCGTCCGTTCAGCGACATGACGGTGATGTTGAGTCCGGCGCCCGCGATGATCGGGCCGAGCGGATATACCCCCTCGACCTTGGAGCCCAGGAAGTAGAGCTGTTCCTGCGGGCCGGCCACGTTGGACAGCACCATGTTGTGCGCCGGGTTTTCCGGCATCGGGATGCGGGGGAGTAGCTTCATCGCGGCCCCGAACATGGTCTGTCCGGCTAGTTGGGTCCAGTCCTGCAACAGGCTCGGACCCATTGCCGCAGTGTGGTCTTTGGCCGCGCTGTTTCCGGCAGCGATGCTGCTCAATCGTTCGCCCGGATCGGCGATGTGGGTTTCCAGCCGGCAGAGCATCCACGTCGTCTGGTTACGGCCGGGCCGATCGGATTTGTCATGCACCGAAACCGGCACGCTGGCTACCAGCGGGCTGTCCGATAGTTCGTCGCGATTCTGCAGGAATTGTCTCAACGCACCCGAGCACAGCGCGGTCACGACGTCATGGATGGTCACCCCGAACCTGTTCTTGACCGTTTTGACGTCTCCGAGGTCGAGATCGCTGAAGGCGACGTTGCGGTGCCGCGTGAACGGGCCGTTGAATACCGCCCGCGGTGCCGCGAACGGTGCGGCCATCGTTTGCCCACCTGCGCGAGCGCGCAGGAGAGTTTGCGCCACCGTCGCCAAGGTGCCCGGCAGGACGCTGGCCAGGCGCCACGGCCGCAGCCCGACGCCTATCAGGCCGAACGCGACCATCCGCAGCGGGTTCGCTGTGCCGGCGCGGGCGGCGGGTTTTGGCGGAGGGGCATCCGGGACGGTGCTGCTCAAGAGCGCCAGCAGGTTGGCCCCGCCCACCCCGTCGACCACGGCATGGTGGGCCTTGACCACCACGGCCATTCGGTCACACCCGTGCAGACCCTCGATCACCCACATTTCCCACAACGGGTGATCGCGATCGAGTGGCTGCGCAGCGATATGCCCACACATCTCGGCAAGTTCCTTATGTCCCCCCGGCGACGGCAGGCCGACGCGGTGGAGATGATGTGCGAGCTTGAACCCCTCGTCGTCGACCCACACCGGGTGGTCGAAGTTCAGCTGATTGTCGGCCAGCTTGAGGCGGAATTCGGGCACCGCGTCCATGCGCAGGACCAGCGCCTCCCGGAACCGGTCGAACGTGTAGCCGTCCGGCATCGTCGCCGTGTCCAGTTCCAGGACGCAACACACGTTCAGCGGCTGCGTCGGCGATTCGAGGTACAAAAAGAACGCATCCAGCCCGCTGAGTCGCTCCATGCCCACCCGTCCCGTTCGTTCCGCCGCTGGCCCGCTCGTCTCTCGATTCGATCAGCCTCAGGGCTTGCGGGCTGACCAGGATGCGGGCAGCCGTCATCCCTGTTATGCCCCTCCGCGACGTGTGCCCGCTGAGTGGGCGTCGCTAAACCCGCGATGACTCAGCTTCCGGATGGCTGTCGAGCCATGGCCGAATCGGGGGCTGCCCAGTCGGTCGTCACTTTGCGGTGCTTGATCAGCCAGGAGTCGCCGTCGGGCACCAAGGTGTCGCGATAGCGGCCAAAATGGTCGAGCCCGATGTGGGTGACCACGGTGAAGTAAGACGAGACGTGCGCCTGGTCGGGACTCAGGGCGGTGAACAGCACGTTGGCGAGGTTGTGTCGGACGATGGGCTTGACGTCATCGTTGATGACGATGTTTCCCGTGACCCCGCTGAGGAACGCTACGATCTCTGATCGACCGCGTAGTTCGGTGCTGCCGCGTATCTCGAGTACGCCGTCCGCGCAAAACGTCTCCGCAAGGCCGTCGAGCCGGCCGCCGTCGCCCGACCAGTTGTAGCGCGCGAGCGTGTCCCGGATCTGCTCGCGCGCGGTCAGTTCCCACATTTCCACCGTGCGGACTCCTCACCGGCTCACCCGACCGCGCCATCGAATAGCACCCTAGTCACGACGCCGAATCCGTAACTCCGATTGGCCTTGAACCCAGCTGTGGGAATGAATCCTGACGCGCAGCGGTAGAACAACGCATGGAACTCAATGACGCCGCGCGTGACCTGATCGGCACCGGTGCCGACGCCACCCTGGTCACCCTCAATCGCGACGGTAGCCCGCAGGTGAGCCTGGTCTGGGTCGCGCTGCAGTCGACACCGGACGGCGACGAACTTGTCACCGCGCATCTTGCTGAACACAAGAAGGTCCGCAACGTCCGCAACGACCCCCGGGTCGCGGTGACGATCGTTGCGCTGGACAGGGTGGGCCAGGGGCAGCGGCCGTACCTTTCCGTCATCGGCACCGCGCGGATAGTCGAGGGTGGTGCCCCCGAGCTGCTGGAGCGACTCAACCCGGTCCTGGGCGATCCGGACAGCAAGTTCCCGCCGGACGGGGCGCCGCCGGGATTTCTCACCCGCATCCGCATCGACAAGGTCGGCGGCGTCGGGCCCTGGGCATCCTGACGTCGAACTCGGACTGGAATCTGTATAGCGGCTGGCGCATCGGTCACGTACGCCGCACGATGGGCGGGGCGTAGGAGCGGGTGCCGATAGTTAGGGTTTCTGAGAACGACGGTGCCTATAGCAAGCAGACCAGGAGCGGAGATCCAGTTGGACCTTGAGACCATGCCTCGCGGCGGCTTCGACGCGTCATGGCTGGATCGGCGGCTGCAGACCGACCGCCCGGAATATCTGGACCGCGACGACGTCAACGACCGCATCAAGCGACAGGTGATTCGCTCGCTTGACTTGATGGGCCGAGTGTTGCGGGATCACGAGCATATCGCCGAGCACGCATTGGAACTCGCCGCCGATATTCCCGAGCCGAAGGTCCTGGAATTGGGTGCGGGCCACGGTGGGCTGTCCCGCAAAGTGCTGGAAATGCACCCCACCGCCCAAGTTACGGTCACAGATATCGACCCGATCTCTGTGTCCAACATCGCTTCCGGCGACTTGGGCAGCCATCCGCGAGCCGTCGTGCGCCAGATGGACGCCACCAATATCGACGCGCCCGACCTCTCATACGACCTGGCGCTGTTCGTCCTGTCGTTTCATCACCTGCCGCCGGTCCCGGCTGCCCGCGTGCTGGCCGAAGCGACCCGCGTGGCGAACAAGCTGTTGATCGTCGACCTGCGACGGCCACCCGCTCTGCTGCACCTGCTCCGCCTGGCCGCATGTTCCCCATTCGCGCTCGTCCTGTCCTCAGCGCACGACGGGCTGATCAGCTCGTTGCGCGCTTACAGCCCCTCGGGATTCCGGGCGCTGGCCGCTCACGCCGTTCCGACCATCACGGTCGAGTTCAGTCGCCTGGGCCGCAATCAGTTGGTCGTCGCCCAGCGACGGTGACTCACCAGGAGGTGTAGCAGACCGGGAAGAGACCACGCCAAACTCTGTCTCCGTCGCGATTAGGGCGCGACGGGTCGATTCGTCCATTCCCGGTCGGGCCGGCGCGACGAGCGGAACCAGCCGCCCGCAGCGCCGGTCCCGCCACCGCCGCCCGTCACCACCGCGACCCGGTCGACCAGCAGTGGGTCGGCCTGCGTTACCTGATCCATGCTCAACATCTTGAGCTGTCGCTGCAAGCCCGAACGCCGGGAGATGCGGCCCGCTGATGAAACTTGACGTTAAAGCATGTCGACTGCCCTGCAGGCGGCCCGGATGCCGATACAGTTGGTCCTGATGAGCCGACCAGCCCCGCCTGTGTTGACCGTGCGGTACGACGAATCCGAGCGCACCTTCGCTGCAGGCAACGATGTAGTCATCGGACGTGACCTGCGGGCCGACGTCCGAGTCGCGCACCCGCTGATCTCCCGGTCACACCTGCTGGTGCGATTCGACCAAGGTCGATGGATTGCCATCGACAACGGCAGCCTTAACGGCCTGTACGTCAACAACCGTCGCGTGTCCGTCGTCGACATCCAGGACGGCCAGCGCGTCAATATCGGTAACCCGGACGGACCGGCGCTGACCTTTGAGGTCGGCCGCCACCGGGGTTCGGTCGGAAGTCCCCCCCTGACGGCGTCGATTCCGATCGGCAACCTGATCGGCGCAGCACCGCCGCACCAGAGCCCGCCACAGTCCGGCGCATCCTGGCCCGCCCAGCCGCAACAGTCTGCGCCGGAGACATCACGACTGCAGCCTCCGCAGGCGCCCAGCGGTCCGCTGCCCGTATACCCCGGTCCGCAGCCAGCGCATCCGTCCAGCGGCGCGCAACCTGGCTATCCGTCAGGGTCGCAGCCGCGCTACCCGACCGGCGCGCAACCGGTCCGACCGCACGACGGACCGCATCCTTCGCCGCAGATCTACCGTCCGCCTGCGCCAGTACCCGCGGCCCCTGCTTCCCCGACTGGGGAGACTGGCCGCATCGGCGGCGAGACCAACATCGCGACGTCCATGATCAAGATCCTGCGCTCGGGTAGAGCGGCCGGGGACGTGCCGCCGGGCGCCATCAAGATCGGCCGGGCTGAAGACAACGACATCGTCATCCCCGAAGTGCTGGCCTCGCGCCACCACGCCACTTTGGTCCCGACGCCCCATGGCACCGAGATCCGAGACAACCGCAGTATCAACGGCACCTTCGTCAACGGCTCCCGGGTCGATGCGGCGGTGCTGCAAGATGGCGACGTCGTCACGATCGGCAATATCGACCTCATCTTCGCCGACGGCACGCTGGCACGGCGTAACGAGACCACGGCGGCGACGCGCACCGGCGGCCTGGACGTGCGCCGCGTGACATGGACCATCGAGAACAACAAGACGTTGCTGGACGACATCTCGTTGGGCGCCCAACCCGGAACACTGACGGCCGTCATCGGTCCGTCCGGGGCAGGCAAATCGACGTTCGCTCGGTTGGTGGCCGGGTACACACAACCGACCGACGGCACGGTGACGTTCGAGGGCCACAACATCCATGCCGAGTACGCCTCGCTGCGCAGCAGGATCGGCATGGTGCCGCAGGACGATGTGGTGCACGGTCAGCTGACTGTGAAACAGGCGCTGGGGTATGCCGCCGAGCTGCGGCTGCCGCCGGACACCACCAATGACGACCGCGCTCAGGTGGTTGCGCGGGTGCTCGAGGAACTCGAGATGACCAAGCATCTCGAGACTCGAGTCGACAAACTGTCCGGTGGTCAGCGCAAGCGCGCATCGGTGGCACTGGAACTGCTGACCGGGCCGTCGCTGCTGATCCTCGACGAGCCCACCTCGGGTCTGGACCCCGCGCTGGACCGGCAGGTCATGACAATGCTGCGCCAGCTAGCCGACGCCGGCCGTGTGGTACTCGTGGTCACCCACTCGCTGACCTACCTGGACGTCTGCGATCAGGTTCTGCTGCTGGCCCCCGGTGGCAAGACCGCGTTCTGTGGGCCGCCGAGCCAGATCGGTGCGGCCATGGGGACGACGAACTGGGCCGATATTTTCAGCTCGGTGGCTGGTGACCCGGACGCGGCCAAAGCCCGGTATTTGGCGCATACGGGACCGCCTCCGCCAGCGCCACCGGCGGAGAAACCCGCCGAGCTGGGCGATCCGCCGCAAACCAGCCTGATTCGGCAGTTTTCCACGATCGCCAGGAGACAGATCCGGTTGATCGTCTCCGACCGCGGCTACTTCGCCTTCTTGGCGCTGTTGCCGTTCATCATGGGTTCGCTGTCGATGTCGGTGCCCGGCGACGTCGGGTTCGGCGTCCCGAACCCAATGGGCGCTGCACCCACCGAGCCCGGCCAGATCCTGGTGCTGCTCAATGTCGGCGCGGTGTTCATGGGGACCGCGCTAACGATTCGAGATCTGATCGGTGAGCGCGCGATCTTCCTGCGAGAACAGGCCGTTGGGCTGTCCACCTCCGCGTACTTGTTGGCGAAGGTCTGCGTTTACACGGTGTTCGCCGTCGTCCAGTCGGCGATCGTTACTGTCATCGCACTGGTCGGTAAGGGTGGCCCGACGCGGGGCGCCGCGGCGTTAGGTAGTCCCGGTCTTGAGCTGTTCGTGGACGTCGCCTTAACCACCGTAGCCTCGGCGATGCTCGGGTTGGCGTTGTCGGCCGTCGCGAAGTCGAATGACCAGATCATGCCTCTGCTGGTCGTGGCGGTCATGTCGCAGTTGGTGTTCTCCGGCGGCATGATTCCCGTCACCGGGCGCATCGGGCTCGACCAGATGTCCTGGGCCACACCAGCACGATGGGGTTTCGCGGCGTCAGCCTCCACGGTCGACCTGACTACATTGCAGCCCGGTCCACAGATGCCGAAGGATTCGCACTGGCATCACACCGCCGGCACGTGGTGGTTCGATATCGGCATGCTCGCCGCAATCAGCATTTTCTACCTCGGGTTCGTGCGCTGGAAGATTCGCCTCAAGGGCGGCTGATAGCTTCTTCAAAACGGCCGAACGTCGACTTGTCGGGCTGAAGAGCCCAGTTGTAGTCCGACAACTCGACGTTCGAGTGAGAGATAAGGGCCGGAATGGATTTCGAACTGGACGTCGATCAGCGTGCCTGGCTGATCGAGGTTCGTGAATTCCTCGATGCCAACGTCACCGCGGAATTACGAGCTGAACTCGCCCAACACGATCTGGAGTTTCCCGGCGGGGAGGTGGCGCGGTTTCGTCGCAAGATCGGCGAAAAAGGCTGGTTTGGGCTGAACTGGCCCCACGAGTACGGGGGTCTTGGGCTCGGCGCCGTTCATCAGCATCTGCTGATGAGTGAGTTTGAATACTGGGGGGTGCCCGGACCCGACCTGACGGTCACATCGGTAGCGCCGATGATCATGCGCCACGGTACCGAGCAAAACAAATCCGAGTGGCTGCCACCCATCGGCAAAGGCGAAATGATTTGCGCTGTCGGTTATTCGGAGTCTGAAGCCGGAACCGACCTGGCCAGCCTGCGCACGCGTGCGGTGCGCGATGGCCAGGAATGGGTGATCAACGGCAGCAAGATCTGGAACAGCGGGGCGCAGCGCGCCACTCACGAATGGCTCTGTGTGCGCACCGATCCCGGTAGCGCCCGCCATCGCGGAATTTCGGTGATCATCGTCCCGATCGACAGCCCCGGTGTGCAAATCCGCCCGCTGTACGCGTGGTCGGGCTATCGCACGAACGAGGTGCGCTTCCAGGACGTGCGGGTTCCGCTGACCAATCTGATAGGCGAGGTGAACTGTGGGTGGAAGTACATCACCGGCGCGCTCGACCTGGAACGCGGCGCGCTGACCAACGCGGGCGATCTGCGCCGAGCCGTTGACGATTTGAATGAACTCGCCCTCCGCCCGCGCCGTGACGGCACGGTGCCCGGCCGCGACGCGGCCCTTCGCAGGCGGTTGGCGCAGGCCGACGCTGACGTGGAGGTTGCCATGCTGATGGGTTATGAGGCCGCGTCGATCCTGGATAGCGGAGTGATCCCGACGGTGGAGGTCAGTGCGGAGAAGATCTTCACCAGTGAGCTGCGCCAGCGCATCGCCGATCTGGCTCTCGATCTGCTCGGCCCAGACGGCTTGTTGGCGCATCGCAGCCAAGACGCGCCGATGGCGGGCAAGTTCGAACGGCTCTACAGGGCAGCGCCGTTGATGCGATTCGGTGGCGGCACTAACGAAGTGCTACGCGACATCATCGCGCAGCGCGGGCATGGCATGCCCTCGTATGGGCGTTAACGGGAATTCTGGGAACTCATGAAAGCGACATTGACCGCCGAGCAACGCCAATTCGCCTCGAGTTCGCGTGCGCTGCTGGCGGCAGAGTGTCCGTTGAGTTTGGTGCGCGCGCTGGGGGAGCCCGGCACTGATCGGACTACGCCGGCGCTGTGGAAGGCGTTAGCGGAAGCCGGGGTATTCGGGCTGGCCATCGCCGAGGAGTATGGCGGCTCCGGGGGCTCCCTTGACGATCTCGCCGTCTTTTTTACCGAGGCCGGTCGTGCGCTGTGCCCGACGACGGTACACAGCACCGTTGCGGCCGTGCTGGCGATCGATCAACTCGGTTCCCCGGACATCAGGGCCGCATGGTTGCCCGAGCTGGCTAGTGGGAGCGTTCGCGGCACCACGGCGTTATGGAATGTCCGTGATGCGGGCGTCGTCTCGCCCGTGCTGCGCGCCAAACCCGCCGCGAGCGGCGATTGGCGGCTCACCGGAGTCGTGGACTACGTCGCCGACGCTGACATCGCGGACCTCAGCGTGGTTTCCGCCGCCGACACCACTGGCGGGCGCATCCTGGTCTTGACGGTCGATCTTCACGCGACGGGTGTGAGCGTAGAACCCCTCGCGATGGCGGGTGGGTATCGCGCCTTCGCGGTGCGTTTCGACGACGTGGCGGTGACCGCCGACGCGCTGCTCGGCGACGATCACGCCGGCGTTACCCCGCCAGCGCTGCGCCGAGTGGCCAACATCGCGGTGGCATTGGGGTCGCTCGACTTGGTCGGGGTCGGGCAGGCCGTGCTGGACCGCACCGTGGACTACATCAAGCTGCGTCACCAGTTCGGGCGGCCAATCGCGTCCTTCCAAGCGGCGCAACACCTGATTGCCAACATGCACATCGCGCTGACCGCAGCGCGATTGGCGGCGTTCTCGGCGGTCTTTTGGATAGGGCACGGTCGCACAGCCACCAGGGAAACCGCCATTGCGCGTATGCATGCCGCCGCCGCGGCGAGGCTGATAACCCTGGATGCCCACCAACTGCACGGCGGGATCGGCTACGTGACCGAGACCGATCTGCATCTGTGGACCGAACGGGCAAGGCTCGGCTCGACGCTTGGTGGAACATCTGACGTCGCCACGTCGTGGCTCGAGGAATGCTTGGCAGAGACCGGACGGGAAAGGGGAGCCAGTTGAGCGAGGACACCTTGATCGACGCCGAATCGGCATCTCGGGTCGGTACGGTCGCCGCTTCAGCGACAGGCGAGGTGAACCGGCGCGATTGGCAGCGCTGGGCGGCTGCGGTTGGTGACCACAACCCGTTGTATTTCGATCCCGATTACGCCCGCGCCAACGGATTTCGCGACATCATCTGCCCCCCACTTTTTTTGCAGTATTCCGTGCTGGGCGTCGCGGCGCTCGAAACGCTACGCGCGGACGGCTCGTCCGGCGCGGTCTCGGGCGGTCTAGCGTTTCCCCGCGCACCCAAGCGAATGGCCGGCGGGGAGAGCTTCACCTTCCACCTGCCCGCCTATCACCGCGACGATATCGAAATGGTCCGCACCATCGAGTCGATCGTCGAAAAGCAAGGCCGCTCTGGCAGATTCGTCCTGGTCACCTGGCGCACGGTGTACCACAACCAGCACCGCGATCTGGTTGCCGAGGCGTTGACTTCGATGATCGCCCGACCCTAGGAGTGTCATGACCGCTGAGCAGGTGTACTCCCAGCGATATTTCGAAGACGTCACTGCGGGCGAGCAGATGCCGACGCTAGACGTCACCGTCGACGAGACCCAGCTGTTCTTCTTCAGCGCCGCCACCTACAACGGTCACCGCATTCACTACGACAAGCAGTGGGCGCAAACGGTCGAAGGCTACGACGACGTGCTGGTTCAGGGGCCGCTGCAGGCGGCTCTGCTGGCTCGCGCGATCGGGGATTGGATTGGTGGACGCGGCCGCCTGGTGTCTTTCGCGGTGCAGAACCGGGCGACTGCGCATCCTGGTGAGCTACTCACCTTCGGTGGGGAAGTCACCGGCAAGCGCGTCACCGACGGTGGCGCCGGATTGGTGGACCTCGATATCGCCGGCCGCCGCGATGACATGGTGCTGATGCCGGGGACAGCAACCGTCGAGCTTCCCCGACGCGAGACGCCGTCGTGAGTGGGTTGCGCGGCGAGGCGGCCATAATCGGCATCGCCGAGTTGCCCGCGGAACGCCGTCCGAGCCGACCGCCGCTGTTCACCCTGGACCAATACGCGCTGCTGGCGAAGTTGGTCGTCGAAGACGCCGGCATCGATCCCGCATGTATCAACGGCCTGCTCACCCATGGCATCGCCGAGTCGGCAATGTTCGCGCCCGCCACCCTGTGCGAATACCTGGGCCTGGCCTTGGATTTCGGTGAGCGAGTAGACCTGGGTGGTGCCACCTCCGCGGGAATGGTGTGGCGGGCCGCGGCCGCGGTCGAACTCGGTATCTGCGACGCCGTGCTGGCCGTGGTACCCGGATCGACGTCGCTGCCGCAGTCGCAGAAGACACCATCGGCTGCGCCGAATTGGTATGGGGCGTCGTCAAACAACTACGGGTCCCCACAGGCCGAGTTCGAGATCCCGTATGGCAACGTGGGCCAGAACGCGCCGTACGCGCAGATTGCCCAGCGTTACGCCGTGGAGTTCGGTTATGACCCGGCAGCCGTCGCCAAGATCGCCGTCGACCAACGTGTCAATGCGTGCGCCCACCCGGGCGCGGTTTTCCACGGCACTGCGCTCACCGTCGACGAGGTTCTGGGCAGCCCGATGATCGCCGACCCGATCCACATGCTGGAGACGGTGATGCGGGTCCAAGGCGGGACCGGGGTGCTAATTGCCAACGCCGACATCGCGCGTCAAAGTCGCCATCGTCCAGTCTGGATCACCGGCTTCGGCGAACACATCGCCTTCAAGACCCCGACCTACGCAGACGACTTAGTGCACACACCGATCGCACGCGCCGCCGAAAAGGCATTCGCGATGGCGGGGCTAAGCCGATCCGACGTTGATGTCGCTTCGATCTACGATTGCTACACCATCACGGTGCTGATGAGTCTGGAGGATGCCGGCTTCTGCGCCAAAGGCACAGGCATGTCGTGGATTACCGAGCACGATCTGACCTACCGCGGCGACTTTCCGCTGAATACCGCCGGCGGTCAGCTGTCCTTCGGGCAGGCCGGCATGGCGGGCGGCATGCACCATGTCGTCGACGGTGCGCGCCAAGTAATGGGCCGAGCCGGCGACGCGCAAGTGCCAGATTGCGACACCGCCTTCGTCACCGGCAACGGCGGCATCATGAGCGAGCAGGTCGCGTTGCTGATGGTGGGGGACTAGTGGTGCGCGCACGACGATGCAGAGCCAAGCGATGAGGTGGGGGCACCTCCCGCTTGCGGGGGAGAGTGGCGCGTGACGGAACTCCGCCCAATTCCCGAGCCCACGCCGGTCTCCCAACCCTTCTGGGACAGCCTGGCGCAGCACCGGATACGTGTGCAGTACTCGCCTTCCCTGGACCGCTACGTCTTCTATCCGCGCACCCTCGCGCCCGGCAGCTTGGCCGACGACCTGCAGTGGCGCGAAATCGACGGTGCCGGCACGCTGTACACCTACACCGTCGCCCGTCGGCCGACCGGTCCGCCGTGGGCCGATGCACTCCCGCAGCTGCTTGCGGTAGTGCAATGGGATGCCGGGCCCCGGATCAGCACCGAACTTATTGAGGTGGACCCGAACGATATCCGGATCGGGATGCGGTTACAGCCGGTGTTCTGCGATCAGCCCGGAGCCGGCATCACCCTACTGAAATACCGGCCGGCGTGAACGATGACGTGCAGGCGATGTTGGACCAACTCAACACGAGCTTCCCCCGGGTGGAGAACATGACCGGCCCGCAGGCTCGCGCCGCAGTAGCCCAAAGACGGATGCCGGTCAACAATCTGGACGACGTTCGAAGCACGGTCGACACTTCAGTGCCCAGCTCCGACGGCGCGATCCCGGTGCGGATCTACTACCCGCACGCCTCGGCGACCAAGGATCTCGCCGGGATCGTGTTTTGCCACGGTGGTGGATTCGTCTTCTGCGACATCGAATCCCACGATGGCTTCTGCCGTGCCCTGGCGCGGGGTAGCGGGGCGGTGGTGGTATCGGTGGACTACCGTCTGGCTCCCGAACACCGCGCACCGGCGGCGGCGTTCGACGCCTTCACCGCGTTTTGCTGGGTCGCCGAACATGGAGCCGGCCTGGGTATCGACCCGACGCGGATCGCGATCGCGGGCGACAGCGCCGGCGGGAATCTCGCCGCGGTCACCGCGATTCTGTGCCGAGACCGCGCAGTAACTGCGCCCGCCGCGCAGCTGTTACTCTACCCGGCGATCGATCCGTCATACGAGACGGATAGTTACCGCCGCTACGGCAGCGGTTACTTCAACACCCGCGCCGCCATGGAGTGGTACTGGCACCAATACCTAGGTAATCTAGAAGGCGACTTATGCGGCGGTGCAAAACGTTTCGATCCACCCTACCTGGTGGCACCCGCTCGCGCGGATTCGCATGCGGGCCTGCCGCCCGCGGTCATCGCCACTGCCGGCAGGGATCCACTGCACAGTGAGGGGTGCGATTACGTATCCCGGCTACGCGCCGCCGGGGTGCGCGTCGTGCACCACGATTTCCCTGAATTGTTCCATGGTTTCATGACGATCCAATCCTTCGCTCCGGCGGCCAGAGCGCGAGACCTAGTATGCGGCGACCTGCGGGAGCTGCTTGACGCCAAAGGGAATTGAGACAGTGGAGACCGTCCAGCAACTATTACGTCAGCGCAGGCACGACGACAGCCCGGCGGTCGCTTACGGGGACCGGGTGTGGACCTGGCGAGAGCACCTTGCCGAGGCCGAAGTGGAGGCGGCCACCATGATCATGCTTGCCGACTCGGTGCGTCCGCTGCATGTCGGCGCCTTGCTCACGAATTCGCCCGCGATGCTTCGCGCCATGGCCGCCGCGGCACTCGGCGGCTACGTGTTGTGTGGCATCAACACCACCCGCCGCGGCGCGGCGCTGCTGGGCGATGTTCGGCGATCCGACTGTCAAATCCTTCTCGTCGACGGCGAGCACCTGTCCCTACTGGACGGCCTGGATCTCAACGGAATTCAGGTTCTCGAGGTGGACGGGTCGCGCTACTCCGACGCGGTTGCTGCGGCACCACCTCTGGTCGCGCACCGCGAGGTCGTCGGTGCCGACACCCTGATGATGATATTCACCTCCGGTACCAGCGGAGATCCCAAGGCCGTCCAGTTCGCGCACGGGATGGCGATCATGTGCGGCGCCAGCCTGGTTTATCAGTTCGACGTCACCGCCGCCGACGTCTGCTACCTGTCGATGCCGCTGTTTCATTCCAACGGCATCGCCGCCGCTTGGGGGGTGGCCATCAACAGTGGCGCCACAATGGTCCCAGCCCGGTTTTCGCCGTCGCGCTTCCTCGACGACGTCCGCCGCTACCGCGTGACATACATGAGCTATGTCGGCAAGCCGTTGGCTTTACTACTTGCCACTGTTGAACGCTCTGACGATGCCGACACGACGCTCCGGTTGGCCTACGGTAACGAGGCGACCGATCGCGATATCGAGGAATTTGCCCGACGTTTCGGATGCCGCGTAGTCGACGCCTTCGGCTCGAGCGAGTTCGCGGTGATCGTTGTGCGCGAGGACGGCACCCCGCCCGGCTCGATCGGTAAACCCTATCCCGGAGTGGCCATCTACAACCCCACGACGTTGAAAGAGTGTGCGGCGGCGGAGTTCGATGAACACGGCGCGCTGACCAACTTCGAGGACGCGGTCGGTGAACTCGTCAATACCCAAGGTGCCGGGCCGTTCGCCGGCTACTACAACGACGTGGCGGCGACGGCTCAGCGCGTGCGCCATGGCATGTATTGGGCCGGTGATTTGGCCTACCGCGACGCCAACGGTTGGATCTATCTGGCCGGCCGCACTGCGGATTGGATGCGGGTCGACGGCGAGAACTTGGCGGCGGCCCCGATCGAGCGGATCCTGGTGCGGCTGCCGCAGCTCAGCCAGCTGGCGGTGTACGCCGTTCCCGATGACCGAGTGGGCGACCAGGTAATGGCCGCCTTGGTGTTGCGTGACGGAACGCATCTGGAGCCAGCTGAATTCGAGGAATTCCTCGCTTCACAACCCGACTTATCGCCCAAAGCGTGGCCGCGCTACGTGCGTATCAACGACGATCTACCGGTGACCGCTACCAACAAGATCCTCAAGCGTGAACTGATCGCCGCCGGGGTCACCGCGCAGGGCGGCGTGTTATGGACGCGTCCGGCACGCGGCACCACCTACACGATCGAGCTTTCCGTTGAACGCGGCGCATAGCCGCGTAACTCAACGAGATTCGGCAGGTTCAGGCGCTTCGCCGAACCGGGCCAGCACGAGTGTTGCGGACACTGCCACCACGAATCCGACGATAACGACCCAGCCGAGGCCGTCGCGGGCGCTGTCGCCCAGCCAGATCACTCCGACGAGCGCAGGTGCGATCGTTTCACCGACAACCATGGCGGCAACTGTTGTGGTCACCGAGCCGCGCTGCAATGCGGATGTGAGCAAGAGAAACCCCGCGGCCCCGCCCGCGAGCAACGCGTACAGGGCGGGGTTGAAGTAGAACGCGCGTTTGGCGGGATCAATCACGTCGAGCAGGCGGACAGCGATCTCAACGACACCGAAGCCGCTTCCGGCACACAAACCCAGAGCAAATCCGCGCTCGCGGTCGCGGAGTCGGCCTGCGAGGGCACCAACGAGGAATATTGCGGCGACCACCCCCAGTAATGCCCAGCCGAGCCCAGCTGGGGCGCGGCGAAAGTGCGCTGGCCCAGCGGCGAGAGCGAGGACGGAGAGGCTAGCGCAGACCACGCCGACGGCGATCCACTCGGCTGGCGACAGTCGCGCAGACAGCACCCACGCGGACACGATGCCGGTGACCGCGATCGAGGCCGCTAACGCGGCCGCGACGACATAGATCGGTACCACGCGCAGTGCCGCCACTTGGAGCAGAAAGCCAAGTCCGTCAAGAGCAAGGCCGGCGAGATAGCGCCACTGCCGGAGAGCGCGCACCAGCAACGCGGCGTCGACGCCCGAGCCGCTGCCGGCATCCACCGATCGCGTCGCCATCGCTTGCAGCACCGAGGCCGTGCCGTAACACACCGAGCAGCCCAAAGCGAGTAGGAATCCGAGAAGCACAGACTGACAATAGCCGCATGGTGCTGGGGGGCGCGGCTCGCAGCGAAAGGAGGATCAGCGCAAAACGTTGCGGGGGAGGGTGAGTGGCAGATCGAGGGCGCTCAGCAAACCTGGTTTCGCTTCCACCACATAGGGTATGGCGTTCACGACCCGCATCGCCGTCGACACCATCGCACCCGCGCCCGATTCCATCACGGACCCCGAGGCTTTCGGATCGGCCAGGCTGGCCGTCATGTCACAGGAAATGTCCGGTTCGCCCTCGATGCGTATCCGGTAAACGGGTCTCTGCGCACCTTCGCCCCACTGCGGCGCGAGGTCCGGAGCCAGGCGGTTGACATGTTCGATGATGATCGCCTCGCGCCCGCCGATCACGGCGATGGCCTGGGTGCGCACCGCGCCGCAGGTGCCGGCCTTGGCCGTGCCGAAGGCGACGTGCAAGTCGCGGTCGGTCGCCACCCTGTCGAAATTTTCTTTGATCTCATCGATTTCCAACCCGAGGCCGTGGGCGATCAGACGCAGCCCCGGGGCCCATTGGAACGCGATGGTGCCCGGTAGGGAAAGTAGCGACGGGTAGTCCAGCGGACGGCCGAATCCCATGGCGTCAGACATCGTTTCCACGACGGGGTAGTCGTCGTACAGTGCGATCTCGGCGGCATGGATGCGGCGGATCGACTTGGATTGGGTGGCGAGCATCAGCACCAGATGGTCGGCCGCGAAACCGGGTTCGATGCCGCTGGCGTACAGGGACGCCCCTCCGGCCACTGCGGCTTGCTGCAGCTGCTCCCTCCACACGTCGGGCGCGAACCCCGCCGGGTAGATCAGGCGGTGCACGGTGGTGGTGACGACGTTGATGCCGGCCTCGAGCAGCCGCACATAGTCGGGCACCGCTGCCGCATCCCGTTCTGGCCCCATGGCCGCGTACACAACGCAATCCGGCCGCAACGCGATCAACTCGTCGGCGTTGTTCGTGGCCGTTATGCCGATCGGGCCGATGCCGACGAGCTCGCCGGCGTCGCGGGCCGCCTTGGCGTCGGAGTGGACCCACACGCCGACCAATTCGGTGCCCGGGTTTTCGGTGACTGCGCGCACGGCGATCGAGCCGATGCCACCCGTCGACCAGACGACGACCCGCAGCGGGCCCTCAGCCATGTGTCGCTACTGATGTCCCGAGTTCCGCGGCAAGCGCTTGGAGGCGGCTGGAATACGCGCGCACACCCCATGCCATTGCTTCGCCATCGAGTTCGTTGGGCAGCGAGTGGTCTTGAATTCGATCCCAGTTTCCCGCGACATCCTCGACGGTGGGGTGCGGACCGAACGTTCGCGCCTTCGGTGTGTGAGATCGCGTAGCGGCAGTAATAGCCGCCGGTCGCGCCGAAAACCTGCGCAGTCGCGGGGCAACTGCGGTGCAGCAATGCCAGAGCCATCGGGGTCACCCGGCTCGCCGTGAGTAGTGCTATGTATTCGGCTGAGTCCAGCGAGATCTCCAGCTCGGGCGGCCGTCCGCGCAGCGACGCGTCGCCTTCCGGGGTGAACACCGAGAACAGCCTGGTGTCGAAGGCCGCGGGTGCAAGGGCGTTCACCTTGATGCCGAATCGCATGCCCTCCCATGCCACCGAGCGCGTCATGCCGATTACGCCCATCTTGGTGGTGGCGTACGCCGCCTGCCCGAACGCGCCGGACAGACCCGACGCCGATGTCAGCGTCACGATGCGACCTCCGCCGCTGTCTTTCATCGCACGGTAGACGGCCCGAACCGTTCGGAAGGTGCCACGCAGATTCACCGCCAGAATGCTGTCGAGGTCGGCGTCGGTGACGTCTTCGAAGTGGTCGTCGAGCACGATGGCCGCGTTGTGAATCAGTCCGTCGACCCGGCCCCAGGTATCCATCGCAAGGTCGACGATCTGCTTGTGGGCCCGTCATCGGAGGAGACGCTCGACACGCTGGTTAGCGCTTCACCGCCCGAAGCGACGATTTCGTCGACGACGGTTTGCGCCATCGTGGGATCGGCGCCGCCACCGCGGGGGCTACCGCCCAGGTCGTTGACCACGACGCGGGCTCCTCGACGGCCCAGTTCGATGGCCTGCGAACGGCCGATCCCGCCAGCGCCGCCGGTGACGATGACCACGTCGCCGTCGAATCGAATCTCTTCTATTTTCAAACTCACGGGAGTTTCCTCTTTATAGATCGGGTGAATCGTTCGGAAAGAGCCCTGGCGGGGCGGCACCGTCGACCTCGAGTAGCTTGCCGGTAATCCAAGACGAAGCCGGCGAAGCGAAAAACAAAGCGGCAGCGGCGATGTCGTCGGGCATGCCGTTCCGCCGCATCGGTGTCTTCGATCGCAAGCCCTCCCGCACTTCGGGCATCGCATCCATGAAGCCGCGCAGTGCCTCGGTTTCCACACAGCCGGGCAGGATGGCGTTGACCCGTACCCTCGGCGCGAGTTCGATGGCCGCGAGTTGGGTGAACTTGCCCAGCGCCGATTTGGCCAGGCTGTAGGGCAGGAAGCCACGTTCGTTCTGCATTGCCAGACATTGACCCGATGTTGACGATCGCCCCACCGCCTCGAGCAAGCATGTGCGGCAACGCAAGCCGGCCCAGCTCGAACGGCGCCGACACGTTGAAGCGAAACGCGTTCTCCAGGATCGCGACCGTCATGTCCGTGTAGGTGCCGAGCTGTTCGACACCGCCGGCATTGTTCACCACGATGTCCAGTCCGTCCAGGGAGCGCACCGTTTGGTCGACGACGTCTTGGAGCGCCTTCGATGTCGGTGACGTCGGCTGGGATCACGGCGGCGTTGCGGCCCAGTGGCACGGACCTCGTCGGCGACGGCTTCGAGGTCGTCTTTGGTGCGCGCGACGAGCGCCACGTCGGCTCCGGCTTGGCGAAGGCCAGGGCGATGCCCCGGCCGATGCCCTTTCCGGCACCGGTGACCAGAGCGGCTTTTCGTCCAGACGGAATTGGTCGGTGATGTCGGGCTTTTTGTGGGGGACAGTCACCTTGGCTCAGACCTTGATCCCGAAGATCTCGGCGGCGTTGCCGCGGCAGATCTGGTCGACCTCGTGGCCGGGAACACCGTCGAACTGCTTCTCGATCCATTCCGCGGAGAACGGGAACGAGCCCTCGTGGTGAGGGTAGTCGTTACCCCACATCAGGCAGTCCAGGCCGGTGAGGTCGCGGGACCGGATCGCCAGCGGGTCCCACATGAAGGTGGCGTGCGCCTGACGCTTCAGGTAGTAGCTCGGGTGCACGTCGATCTTGGCCGGACCCATGAGGTCGTCGATGCCGAGCTGGTGCAGCCGGCTCTGGCTGAAGTGGTGGTCGTAGAACTGCATCGCGAAGGCAAGCCATCCGGCGTACCCCTCAGTGCAGACCACGTGCAGGTTGGGATAGCGCTCGAACACGCCGCTGTAGGTCAGCCATCCCAGCGTCTCGCCCATACCGCAGCTCTGCATGTACCAGCCGATGTCCTGACGGCCGGGGTAGGCCATCAGACCGGGCCCGACGAGCGGGCTGCGCAGACCGCCGACGTGCATGGTGATCGGAATCCGCAAGGCTGTCCGCGGCCTCCCACAGCGGCTCCCACTCCTCCATGTAGTAGGGCCGCTCGAAGATCCCGTCCGGCAGCAGCGCGGGACGAAGCCCCATCCCCGCGGCGCGCTCCAGCTCGGCCACCGAGGCGGCAACGTCCTTGAACGGCAGGTGGATACCGGGCGCAACACGGTCGAGGTAGGGACCCCAGTGATCGGCCAGCCAGTCGTTGGCCACCTTGCAGTACGCAGTGTCGGCATCGGCCGGAATCCCGTTAGGCATATCGGCGATCCGCCCGATCAGCACCGCGCCGTAGACACCGTCGCGCTCCAGATCGGCGAGCTGCTCGGCGGCGTCCAGACTGAGGTGGGCCTCGCTGACTATGTTGCCCTCGGCACCCGTCGCGTCGGACTGGATGTCAGACGTACCTTCGCCGGTCATCATGGACAGCGACACGATATGTCCGGGCCGGTAGACGTCGTTGCCGTGCTCGTCCTTCTCGATGCGCGGGAAGTATTCCCGGTAATGCTCCGGCAGCTCGTTCACTATCGACAGTGGCGGGGTGATGTGGCAGTCGGCCGTGATGAGCTTGTTCAGGCACCATGGCGCCTCCTCCTGTTGGGGCTCAAGTATTACGAGTGCTTGGCCTGTTAAGAGTGCCCGGCCTGAGCTCTCCAGGGAGGGTTCACCGGGCCCCCCGGCATCTCCGGGAAGGACCGGGAATCCCAGTAGTCGCGATTGCGCAGAATGCGACCCTCGTCGTCGGTCTCGCCGACAGAGGCGCCGCGACAAGCGAACTCGATGTCAAACGCGGTGCCCGACATGGTCCATTCGACCATGTAACGATTGCCGTCCTTCATGCCGCCATGGTGGGTGAACTTGCAGTCCGGCATCGGCCATCAGGGTGACTTCGACCATGTTCTTGACGCCGTCGTGACCCTCGAACTCGATGTGGCCGGAGACGTCTTCCCACTTGATGTCGGGCGAGCAGATCGCCTGCATCGGCTCGACCTCGTGCGTATTGAACGCGTCGATGAATTGTTCGCTCCACGACATCGGGGAGCCTCCATTTTCTGCGGCTGCTATACGATCGTCTAGTAACCCTAGACGATCGTATAGCGATGTCAATAGTCAATTGCTCAATCGCCGAAATGCCTTGTCAACAGGCAGAGTTCGACGTGCACGGCGTGGGGTGCGTGGTTCAGGCTGTGGCCAGTTTCGGCTTGCGATTCCGGCCGGTCCGGCGATGGGACGCCTCGGGCAGTTCGACGATGCGCCGCGCCATTTCCAATAGTTGATCGCGCAGGGTGTCGTCGTCGATGCCCGCGACCAGGGGATGCGAAACAGTGCCGCCGATGACACAGGTCAGCGCCGCCAGCCGGACCTGGGTGTCGGGTCCAGGTTCGTCGCCGACGAGCATCCCGTAGAGCCGCTCGATGAACCGGTGAAACGGTTCGTGTTCGGATAGCAACCGCACGATGACCGGATCGAATTGCAATGTGTTGGCCGCACGGCGGTGTTCCACAGCGTGATCGACAACGAGTTCCAACAGCAATTCGCGGGCTTTGGTCGGGCAATCCAGTGCCTCGGCGGCCTCCAGTGCGTCCTCCAGCCTGGCGAGCTCCAGCTCCGCCACCGCGATGATGATCTCGTCTTTGGTTTTGAACTGGTGGTAGATAGCGCCTTTCGTCACACCGATGGCGTCGGCGATCATCTGGTACGACGTCGCGCTCACGCCGTGTTCAGCGAACAGATCCAGCGCGGCATGCAGCGTGCGGACCTGCGAGGCGCTGCGCGGGGTTGAGCCAAGCCGCGCGCGCGGCCGTTTGGTGGATGCCACCGAGCAAGGGTATACGGGCACCTGCCGACTGGGCTAGACGACCGTCTAGCGATGGTCCGGGTTGGCCGTGCCCTCGTCCTTGTTACATGTTGGAGATGATCTGCAGCCGCTGCGCGCTGTACTCCGTGTCCGAGATCGCCCCTTGGGCGTGCAGCTCCTGCAGGTTCTTCAGGCGCTCGG
The DNA here is from genome assembly GCA_963762625.1 of uncultured Actinomycetota bacterium. Lineage (GTDB taxonomy): Bacteria > Actinomycetota > Actinomycetes > Mycobacteriales > Mycobacteriaceae > Mycobacterium. Next base: position 3,227,336 of record CAVXLB010000001.1, on the reverse strand, counting down.
ACACCGAGGTTTCGGGCCGCGGAAGGGCTAGCGGGCGCTGGGCCCACGCTGCGCTGTTGCGCTCGAAATGGTCGAACTTGGTAGCCCAGCCCGCGCTGAGGTTAAGCAGTCGCAGCGCAAACAGCACGCCGGCGAATGTGACCGGCAGCCCAAGGTAGAGCATCCAGGCCAACGGGAGGCCGGCTCGGCTCAGCGCGACATAACGCGACAGGAGCAGTAGCGCGACCAGCGCCCCCGACACGAGGACAATGGACTTGGCTTTCATTAGCGGTTCCTCCTCGCAGGTCGCCGCGGTGACAGCGGCCGTAGTGCAAGTGGACACCCATCGCGCTGCTACCGATCCCAAGATCACAGCGTTCTCAAAAATTCAGCGTGATCAGGCCGAAGGACGAATCAGCGGGTAAAAATAGTGCAGCACGAGGGCGGTGACGATCCCGTACCCGACGTGTGGAATCAGATCGCTGCTCCAACCGACAAGGCCCCAGGTCCGCGGGTCGGTCACGCCCAGCACGGTCATTGGTCCGTTGGTGCCGACCAACGCCAGGACCGTCGCAACCAGCGTGGCGAAAAGCGGCCGGGGCTGCCAGCCCAGAGCGTAGGCCAGGCCGAGAATCAGGCCCATCCCGATGCCGGCCGCATACCCGGCGAGCGCACCGAGGCCCGAGATTCGGTTGGCCAGCACGTCACCGCTGCCGGGAACCGTGACGTGAAACAGCCTCCCCAGCGCCTCGACGGTCCGTTTTGGCGTAGTACTCGTGGACCGGCCCCGGACCGCGATGTCCAGGTAGGTGATCACGTTGAGCGCGGTGGTGCCGGCTGCGCCGGCGGCGGCGCCAACCAGCAGTCCCGGCCAGACTCGAGCCAGCGATGTGGTTTTCATTGTGACCACCTCCGATTCCGCCCGAACAGGTGATTTCATCGCACCCGATCACTCCCGGCTGGTCAACTGGCGGCAGCGATGGCAACAACAGGTCGACCGCGCGGCGTCTAAGCAGCCGAGCGGTGCCTATGATTTGGTGATGAGCGCCGGTGGGCTGGATACCGCGGGCTCGCCGGCATTCACCGACGAGGATTCGGCCCGGTTTCGTGCCGCCGGCTGGTGGTCGGACATGACACTGTCCGACGCGGTCCGTCGTAACGCGCAACGGTCGCCAGACCGGCCCGGCTATCTCGACCACGTCGGCATCTCGCTGACGTGGCGCGAATTCGATGCTGCGGCAGGTGTTCTGGCGGGGCAGCTGGCCGGCGTCGGCCTCGGGCGAGGCGATCGGGTTGCGATCTGGCACGGCGACTCCGTCGCCATCCACGTGCTGTTCGTTGCCGTCGAGCGCTGCGGCGCCGTGGTAGTCGGCATTGGTGCGCGGGCCGGCACCCGCGAGGTGGCTGCGATACTGCAGAGTTCGCAGCCGAAGATCGTCATCAGCGATCCGCAACACAGCGGCGCCGCGAGGCAGGCGGCGGACGCAGCCGAAGTGTCGCTGCTGGTCCTGGACCAGGAGGCGGGCGTGCCGCGGTTGAACGTCCACGCGACGCCCAGGGCGCTGGGCGTGGAGTCCCAGCTCGGTCCCGACGATGTCTTTCTCATCAACTCCACCTCGGGGACCACTGGCCTGCCGAAGTGCGTCGTGCACACCCAGAACCGTTGGTACTACTTTCACCAGAAGGCCGTCGCCAACGGGCTGCTGACATCCGACGACATTTTCTTGCCTGTCATACCCACGCCATTCGGTTTCGGAATCTGGACAAGTCATACAACCCCGATCTACCTTGGTGCCACCGCGGTGGTCTTGGAACGTTTCACCACCAGGGCGGCGTGCGAAGCGATGGCCCGGCACAAGGTCACCGTGTTGTGCTGTGTCAGCACACAATTGACGATGTTGATGGCCGACCGTGAATGCCGCGGTTACGACCTGAGCTCATTGCGCATCGTTTTCACTGGCGGCGAGGCACTGCCGTATCGGCCCGCCGCCGAATTCGAGGAACTCACCGGCGCCAAGATTTTACAGTTCTACGGGTCGAACGAAACCGGACTGCTCAGCGGGACGACGGTCGATGATCCGCGGCGACGCCGACTGCGTACCGGCGGCCGGATTGTGCCGGAAATGGCGGTTCGGCTCTTCCACGAAGACCAGGACGTCACCGAGACGGGGCGAGGCCAGCCCGCCTGCCGAGGTCCCGCAACCAGCCTCGGATACCTGGATGGGATCGACCATGACAAGCTGTTCACCCGCGACGGGTGGATGCGGATGGGTGATATCTGCGAGATCGATGCGGAAGGCTATCTGAGCGTCACCGGCCGAACATCCGACTTCATCTTGCGAGGCGGCAAGAATATCAGCGCGTCGCAGGTCGAGGACGCCGTGATGACCCACCCCGCGATCGCGGTCGCGGCAGCGGTCGCCATGCCCGATCCCGTATTCGGTGAAAGGGTATGCGTCTACGTCGAACTCGTCGATTCTGCGACCGTCGACCTGCCCGAGCTGGTCGAACATCTTTTGGCACTCGGAGTATCCAAGGAACTGTTGCCCGAACGACTCATCGTGGTCGACGCGCTACCCCGATCGTCCGGCGGGAAGGTCGCTAAAGGCCAACTCCGCCAAGATATCCGAACAAGGACGGAGGAGGATCATGAACGCTCCTAACCCACGCCGAGGCGGCCTGGAAGTGTGGGCGCCGTCCATCGTGCCCCCGATCGGAGTCGGCCTGACCAACGAGCAAGCGCTCGCCGTGGCCTTCCGCCACCTCGCCGGCATAGGGTTCGCCGAGAATATGGCCGGACACATCACCTGGCAGCCCGACGGACAGACCGACATGTTCGTCAATCCGTGGGGACTGTGGTGGCAGGAGCTCACCGCATCGGATATCTGCGTGGTGGACCGCGAAGCGCGGGTAGTGCGCGGTCGGTGGGACGTCACGCCGGCGATTCACATCCACACCGAACTGCACCGCGCCCGCGCCGACGCCCGAGTGGTCATTCACAACCACCCTTATTACGTGTGTGTGCTTGCCGCGCTGGGCAGGCTTCCCGAATTGGTGCATCAGACCGGTTCGTTGTTCCTGGATGACCTGTGCCTGGTCGACACATACGACGGTGAGGTCGACAGCCCCGCTCGCGCGGCAGATCTCGCGGCCCGCATCGGGGGCGCCCACCTGACGATCCTGGCCAACCACGGCGTGATCGCAACCGGTCACAACCTGGCCGAGGCCGTTTACCGGGCGGCATCGATCGAACGGGTATGCAAGCTGGCCTACGACGTCATGCTCACGGGACAGGAGCCGGTCAAGATGACCTGGTCGGACATGGTCGGCATGCAGCGATCGCTCATCGAACGAGCGGCCGACGTGTACTGGGCGGGGGCGGCCCGAATGACTATCAAAGCTGATCCGGATGTGCTCAAGTGAGACGTGGATCATCCCGCTACGCCGCACGAGCGTGTGCGGGGCCGTCGCCAGTGCGCGCAGGGCGCAATCCAGACCCGGATCCCGCCCTGGGCGCACACTGAAAGCCGTCACCGCACACGGAACCGTGTAGCCGGGCAAGGAGACTAACAAGTGAAATCGATCGACGACCTGGCCGGCGACCTGAACTTCACTACCGCCAAGACGGGCGATGATCGCTCGGTCACCTTTCTGCCCGACCCGCCGCGGGCGCAACGCCGCTACACGGTGATCTCGGCCGACGATCACATCGTCGAGCCCCCAGACACGTTCACCGGCCGGCTCCCGCGAAAGTTCGCCGACCGGGCGCCCAAAGTTGTAGACACCGACAACGGCGGGCAGACCTGGGTCTATGACGGTCAGATCCTGCCCAATGTCGGGTTCAATGCCGTGGTCGGGCGGCCAGTGTCTGAGTATGGCTTCGAACCGGTCAGGTTCGACGAAATGCGCAGGGGCGCATGGGATATTCATGAGCGCATCAAGGATATGGACCTGAACGGCATCTATGCGTCGCTTAACTTCCCCTCGTTTCTGCCGGGGTTCGCCGGCCAGCGGCTGCAGCAGGTGACCACGGATCGCGAGCTGGCGCTGGCGTCAGTGCGCGCTTGGAACGATTGGCACCTTGAGGAGTGGGCGGGTTCATATCCCGGTCGCATCATTCCGTGTCAACTGCCGTGGCTGCTGGACCCCGAACTCGGCGCCAAAATCATCTATGAGAACGCCGAGCGCGGATTTCACGCCGTCACCTTCAGCGAGAATCCAGCAATGCTCGGTCTTCCGAGTATCCACTCGGGCCACTGGGATCCGATGATGGCAGCGTGCGCCGAGACCGGCACCGTCGTGAATCTTCACATCGGGTCTTCGGGTTCGTCGCCCAACACCACCGAGGACGCGCCGCCGGATGTGCAGGGAGTGCTGTTCTTCGCTTACGCCATTTCGGCGGCCGTCGACTGGCTGTATTCCGGCCTGCCCACCAGGCTCCCTGACCTCAAGATCTGTTTGTCAGAAGGTGGGATCGGCTGGGTTGCCGGATTGCTGGATCGCCTAGACCACATGCTCAGTTATCACGCGATGTATGGCACCTGGCAAGCGCTGGGCGAGAGTCTGACTCCGGCAGAAGTTTTCACGCGAAACTTCTGGTTCTGCGCGGTGGAGGACAAGTCGTCGTTCGTGCAGAGGGACCGAATTGGCCTGGACAACATCATGTTGGAAGCCGACTATCCGCATTGCGACTCGACCTGGCCGCACACACAAGACACCATCCATGAAGAGATCGGCGATCTTCCGCCTGATGCGATTCGCAAGTTCACCTGGGAGAACGCTTCGAGCTTGTATCGCCATCCGGTGCCGGTCGAAATCCAACGGGACCCAGATGCATTCTGACGGCCACCATCTGCGCCGGGCTGCGGCGCAGTGGTCGATGCGACGTTTCATCCGCGCGCAGCAAACAGTGCTGCGGAGACTGTGACGAAACTCAACCGGCAATTGTGATGTAGGTCATTGCTCAGGCTAACCGCCACCGTGAACGCTAGCGCGATGCGCGACTTGGAATTCGCCTACGACCTGACCTTGGACGAGGCACGACGCCGCAGTGCGGTGCTGGAGGCGATCGGCGATGACTGGGATCCGATCGCCGTTCTGGCCGAGGAGGAAGAGGCCTACGACATGCTGTACTCCGACCTCGACGAGGAGCAGCAACGGATCTACGACGAGCTTGTCAGCGCCGGAGTGCTGCCCGATCGGACGGTCAATCGTGTTGCCGATTGACCCGACCGCTGACCGGGGCAGGCGCGCGTGGCTGCCCTGCCCGGGCTGTGATCACGGCGCCGAATGCGGCGACTGCCGGAGCACAAAGAACTGTGCCGACCATTGGCAATATCTCCTGAGCAACAAGGGCACGCAAGTGCACCTGCAGTGCAAAGACTGTGGCCACCTATGGTCGACTGATACCCACGGGCGCGCGGACCGTCGTTCCAACGTAGCCTGACGTAATCAGGCCGTCGGAAAGCCGCCGGGCCCCGGCATGTCGGCCCGATGCGTGCCGGCAGTTTTCCGCCCATCGCGCACCACGGTCAGTGCCATACCGCCGGACTCACAACCCGACCCATCCGTTAACCGATCAGAGGTCGGAGGCGAGTCGCCGCAGGATGTTTGACGCGGGTTCGGCGGTGGCGTGCCGGTATCCAGTCCCTGCCCACAGGTGGACGTAATCGGGTTTCCCCGCTGCCGCAGCGGCTTTGCGCAGCGGGCTGGTCAGGAAGTGAATGGCGGGATAGCCCAGCGGCGCCTGTCCTTCGTGGGCGTCGATGAAAGCGTTGCGCAGACCGCGTGCCGGGCGTCCGGTGAAGGCATGCGTCAGGACCGTCTGGGTGCGCGCTGGATCGGCGAGCGCCGCCTGGTGGGTCGCTGAGGCGCCGCTTTCGTTGGCGCGCAGCAGAACCGTGCCGACGATGGCCGCCGCGGCACCCGCGCGGATCACGTCCGCCACCGCGCCGGGGGTGGCGAGGCCGCCGGCGGCCAACACTGGCAGCTCTGCGGTCGCAGCGATCTGTTTGACGAGGTCGACGACCGGGACGGGTTTCAATGGTTGCCGCGGCGAGAGTGTTCCAGAGTGGCCGCCGGCCACCGCGGCCTGTACAGCAAGCATGTCGACACCGGCATCGCGTGCTTGGGCAGCCTCCTCAGCCGTCGTCACAGTTTGGACGACAACGGTGTTGGCCTGTTGGAGTGCGGAGATCACGCGGCGCGGTGGGATACCGAAGGTGAACGACACCATGGGTACCGGGTCATCGAGCAAGAGCGCGATCTTTTCGTCGAAACTGTCGGTGTCTTCGATCGGCTCCGGCGGCAGAGTCAGACCGAACTGGTCGGCGTCGGGTTGGATAACGGCGGCGTAGGCCCGGTAGCTGTCGGGGTCAACCGGCAACGGATTGGGCGCGAACACGTTGATGCCGAACGGGATTCCCTCGGCTCGAACCTTTTTGATCTCGCTTTCGACGGCCTCCACGGTCTTGTAGCCGGCCGCGAGCATGCCCAGGCCACCCGCCCCCGCCGCGGCCGACACCATCGCCGGGTTGGTTGGGCCGCCGGACATCGGCGCGGCGATCAGCGGAATGGACATCCCAAACTGTGTCAACATTTCTGCGCCCCTACGTCGGTGTCCGAGCCTGACTACAGCTTAGTCACGACGATCTCATTGACAGTTCCGATGTGCGTCGGCGGAATGCCCCAGAACATTCCATTCGGTAGCGAGAACTGAGAGGATGCTTCAGCGTGAAGCGACCCAACTTCTTGGTGATCGTGGCAGACGATCTCGGGTTCTCCGATATCGGTGCCTTCGGTGGCGAGATCAATACGCCCAATCTGGACCGGCTGGCGCACGAGGGGATCCGATTCACCGATTTCCATTCGGCTCCGGCCTGCTCGCCCACCCGTTCGATGTTGTTGACCGGAACCGATCACCACATCGCCGGCATCGGCACCATGCTGGAGGTCGCGGGCCCCGGATTCCGAGGCGCCCCCGGCTATGAGGGCTATCTGAACGACCGGGTGGTCGCGCTGCCCGAGCTGCTGCGTGACGCCGGCTATCTGACGCTGATGGCGGGCAAATGGCATCTGGGCAACACGATCGAGAGGTCGCCGTGGGCCCGCGGGTTCGAGCGGTCGTTCGCGTTACTGCCGGGCGGCGCCAGCCATTACGGGACCGCAGGGACTGGCGGATTCTCCCCGATGCCGACGCTGTACACCGAAGATGACCAGTTCGTCACCGTTGGCGAGGACTTCTACTCGTCGGACTTCTATGCCGACACCCTGCTGCGCTATTTCCGGGCGCGCTCCGAGGAGCCTGAGGAGAAGCCCCGACCGTTCTTCGCTTACCTGCCTTTTCAGGCGCCGCACTGGCCGCTGCAAGCACCCGACGAATCGGTCGCGGCCTATCACGGCCGCTACGACGACGGGCCGGACGTGCTGCGCGAGGCGCGCTTGGCGGCGCTCAGGCACCTCGGACTCTGCCCGCCTGACGTCGCGGCGCACCCCGTCGTGGCCGACGGCGCTCCCGAATGGGCCGACATGACGGCCGATGAGCGCGCGCGTTCGGCCCGCAGCATGGAGGTCTACGCCGCGATGGTGGACCGGATGGACCAGAACATCGGCCGGGTGATCGACTACCTGGCCGACACCGGCGAGCTTGACAACACAGTGGTGATCTTCCTGTCCGACAACGGCGCGGAGGGCGCGATCGTCGAGGCGTTGCCGCTGCGCGGGGCCCAGATTGGTGCGCTGATCGAAAAGTATTGCGACAACAGCCTCGATAATCTTGGTCGCCCGAACTCCTTCACCTGGTACGGCCCGCGCTGGGCGCAAGCGGCCACCGCGCCATCGCGCCTGCACAAGGCGTTCACCACCGAGGGGGGATCCGGGTGGTCGGATTCGTCACGTGGCCGGGCTTCGTTCGGCAGCGCCAGATCGGCACGGCATTCGCGACGGTCATGGACATCGCCCCGACCGTGCTGGAACTCGCCGGTGTCGCACATCCCGGCACCATCTATCGCGGCCGCGAAGTAGAACGCATGCGCGGCCGCTCGCTGGTGGCGTATCTGTCGGGCGACAGCGAGACGGTTCATGATGCCGCCACCGGCACCGGCTGGGAGCTGTTCGGCCGCCGCGCCATCCGCCAGGGCGACTGGAAGGCGCTGCACCTGCCGGCACCGTACGGCCCGGGCGCCTGGCAGCTTTACGACCTGTCCGCCGACCCGGGCGAGATCCACGACCTGGCCGCCGCGCATCCCGACAAACTGGCCGAGCTCCTCGCGTTGTGGGACCGCTATGTCGAGGAAACCGGTGTCATCCTCGATCCCGTCTCGGTCTTCGATGTCGACCTGCGAACGCTCGACAATGATTGAGACCCAGGTGAGGTAGCAATGGCTGAGACAAGCACCTGCGCAATCGTTGGCGGCGGACCGGCCGGGATGGTGCTCGGACTATTGCTGGCAAGGGCAGGTGTGCGAGGTCACCCTGCTGGAAAAGCACGGCGATTTCCTTCGCGACTTTCGTGGTGACACGGTGCATCCCACCACGTTGCGGCTACTCGACGAGCTGGGCTTGTGGGAGCGCTTCGCGGCTCTGCCCCGCACAGAAGTGCATAAAGCGAAATTTGAATCCAACGGCCGCTCGGTGACCTACGTCGACTTCGACCGTCTGAACCAACCCCATCCCTATGTCGCGATGGTGCCACAGTGGGACTTGCTGAACCTGCTCGCCGAGGCGGCCCAAGCTGAGCCGAGCTTCACTTTGCGAATGAACACCGAGGTGACGGGGCTGCTGCGGGAGGCCGGCCGGGTTGCCGGAGTGCGCTACCGAGGGCCGGGGGGCCGAATGAATCCGGGGGCGAATTGCGGGCCGAGTTGACCGTCGCGTGCGACGGCCGGTGGTCGATCGCCCGCCACGAGGCGGGACTGCAGGCGCGCGAATTCCCGGTGAAGTTCGATGTGTGGTGGTTCAGGCTGCCGCATGAGGAAGATATGGAATTCTCTTTCTTGCCCCGCGTTGGCCCGGGGATGGCCCTCGGCGTGATCCCGCGCGAAGGCTATTGCCAGATTGCTTATATCGGCCCTAAAGGCACAGACGACGAATTGCGTGCTCGAGGCGTAGAGGCGTTTCGCCGCGACATCGGGGCGTTACTTCCAGACATGCCCGGATCGGTGGCTGCGCTGACGTCGATGGACGACGTCAAGCATCTGGACGTCCGGGTGAATCGGCTGCGTCACTGGCACACCGACGGCCTGCTGTGCATTGGCGACGCCGCGCATGCGATGTCTCCGTTGGGTGGTGTCGGTATCAACCTGGCGGTACAAGATGCCGTTGCGGCCGCGACGTTATTGGCTGAGCCCCTGCGTCGGCACCGGGTGACCGGGCGCGACCTGGCGGCGATCCGACGTCGGCGGATATTTCCCGGTGCGGCGACTCAGGCGGTGCAACGGGTGTTGGCACGGAAGGCTGATCGGCCCACTGCTGCGCGGCGAGGACCCTACCCCGCCGGCGTCGCTGTTCGGCCTCCTCGATCGGCTGCCGTGGCTCTCGGTTGTGCCTGCATACTTCGTCGGTGTCGGGGTCCGGCCCGAGCATGCCCCGGCATTCGCCCGTCGCGGACGCCGAAGGCACCCCGGCTCGAGTGCTAGCGTCGGGTCCGTGTCTAGCGAGTTCGGATCGGCATCCTGGGTGCAGCCAGCATCGCACCGGCGGCTCTCATCAACCCGGCCAAGGAAAACGCCGACGTCGTAGTGGCTGCGGTGGCCGCACGCGATGCGTCGCGCGCGCAGGCCTTCGCCACCAAGCACGACATCGCCAGGGTGCACGAGAGCTACGACGACGCTGATCGCCGATCCGGATATCGATGCCGTCTACAACCCGCTGCCGAACGGCCTGCATGGCCAGTGGACCCGGGCGGCACTGGCGGCCGGCAAGCACGTGCTGTGCGAAAAGCCGTTCACTGCCAACGCCGCCGAAGCTCGCGAGATCGCCGAACTGGCCGCGCAGTCGGATCGGGTGGTGATGGAGGCGTTCCACTACCGATACCATCCGCTTGCTTTGCGCGTTGAGGAGATCATCGCCTCGGGCGAGCTGGGCACGCTCGAGCGGGTGGAGGCCACTATGTGCTTCCCGCTGCCGAAGTTCTCCGACATCCGATACAACTATTCGCTCGCCGGTGGCGCCACAATGGACGCCGGGTGCTATGCGGTGCACATGGCCCGCACATTCGGCGGTCCAACCCCGAAGTCGTTTCGGCACAGGCGAAATTGCGCGATCCCGCAGATCGACCGGGCCATGACGGCCGAGCTGCGATTTCCTGGCGGGCACACCGGCCGGATCCGCTGCTCGATGTGGTCGTCGGACGCTACTGCGAATCAGCGCCAAGGTGGTCGGGGAGCGCGGAGAGCTGGTTGTCCTCAATCCGGTGGTGCCCCAGATTTTCCATCGGCTTTCGGTCCGTTCTGCCGACGGAAAACCGTGTGGAGCGTTTCTCGCGCCGCCCCTCCTATGCGTATCAGCTCGACGCTTTCGCCGCCGCGGTGCTGCGCGGCGAGCCGGTGAAGACAACGCCGGAAGACGCGGTCGAGAACATGACGGTCATCGATGCGATCTATCGCGCCGCCGGCCTCCCGCTGCGCCAGCCGAGCTGAAACTCAACCCGTTGCCCGCTTCCACCTGGACAACAAGCGGCGCGCCGCCTCGACACAAGGGCGCAGTCGATCGATCGGGCTGACGCCGGCCAGCGCCAATGACCGCCTCGGCACTTCGAGTTCGATCACGATGTCCGGCGGAAGCGCGGACAGCATGTCGCGCAGCGGTAGTTCGCCTGCACCGGGAACCATGCGCTCGAACATGGCTTCCTCCATGTAATTGTCGATGCGCGGCAGCAGTGTCGTGTCGTTGAGTTGGGCGTAGCCGATGTGCTCAGGGTCGACGGCCGCGAGGTCAGCAGCGGTGGATCCAGACCGCACCAGATGCATGGTGTCGATCAGCAACCGGAAGTCGGGCCGTCCGACGTGGTCGCGCGCGGCCAGCGCGGTGGGCAAGTCGCCGACAGTCAGACCGGGTACCAGTTCGACGGCTGTCTGGATATCGCGCTGGGCGGCCAGTTCGGTCAGAGCGGCGAACTGGTCGAACGTGCGGCTGAGATCGGGGTCGAGGCTGACGACGTTGATCCAGGGAACGCCAAGTTCGGCCAACACGTCGAGATCCGCTCGAAGTCGCCGATCTCGGCTGCCCGGCAGCACCAGGAAACCGTCGCCGAGTGAGATCGCCACGCCGCGGTGATCCATCGCGGCAAGCAACTCCTCGCCTGAGCCCGGCGTCGTCCTTCAGCGAATATGGCCGATAGCCGAGCGGGACCAAGGGCGCTCCCTGCACAACGGTCGACATGTACCGGCAGCCGAGATCTGCGGTGACTTCGACGAATTCCACCGGCGGAAGCCCGAATCCGCTGAGCATCCCGATGGCGAGCTGATCCGTATCCGTTGGTGGGTTTCCTTGTGCGGTCGGTGTCGAAGTCATGCGGGGCGGCCTGCCAGATTGGGCCAATTGGTCGGCAGCCTGGGCTGTTTGGGTGGTCAGCGCGATCTGTCCGGAAGTGACCTGTTCTTCGATGATCGGCGCTTCCAAGACGCAGATCGTCGCGGATGAACGCGATGTGGGCGTGCGGATGGCGCGCGGTGAATGACGCCCACTGCAGTCGCCGATGGTGGATCCATCGTCAGATTCACTTCGTAGAAATCCGATGTCAGCGACTTCGGGGGTCCACCTGGGTCAGCCGAGCTGCATCTCTCGGGTCCCAGCGTGTAGAGGGTGGTTCGGGCAAGGTCACAGGCGATCAGAACTTGGCCGCCGGCGCACCGGCGCATTCGGATTCATAGCGGGGCACTTGTCGGGCATGGTCGGCTGTGACTTCTGCACTGGCCGGACCGGCAACGGCTGGATGGTCACCGCCCGGGGCGGCAGCGCCGGCGACGGCGTCGCCGAGGTGGCCGGGGCCCGCATGTTGAGCTGGGTGGCAGCCACATGGTCACGCGCCGAGCAGGATGACGCTCGCGAGCCGAACGGCGACAGCGTACTTCGCAGCCCTACCGACGGGGAGGTGCATCACGGGCCGCCGCGCCAGTGTTCGATGCGGTGATGGTCAGGGGTGAAACCGTGTTGCACCCCCCACAGCACGGCCTGGGTGCGGCTGCCGACGCCGAGCTTGCGATAAATCGTGCGGATGTAGGACTTTACGGTGTTGGGGCTCAGATAGGTCAGGCGGGCGATGTCGGCGTTGCTCTTGCCTTGGGTGATCAATGCCAGGATCTCCGCCTCGCGGTCGCTGAGTCCTTCGCCGCGGCCGGGCCAGTCCAGCCCGGGCGCGCTGCGCGCCCGCGCTGCCACCTCGCTGATGACCACCTCGCCGGAATGCACGGCCTCCAAAGCGGCGACCAGCTCGCGTGCGGGCAGCGTCTTCGATAGATAGCCCGTGGGCTCCGTGCCGCCGTGCGCTTTCGACGAGATCGGAGTGAAAGTTCCAGGTGTAGACCACAACTCGGCGTGCCCGAGGATTGGCAACCAGGACCCCGATCTCTTCATGATCGGACTCGGGTTGGGCGAATGAGTCGTACAAAACGATATCGACGACTCTTCGACGGGCATGGTGGAGTCGAGTTCCGCGATCACGATGCGGTCGCGGTACGGGTCCAGCATGTTGGCCACGCCCTTCACGACGACGTCGTAGTCATCGACGAGCGCAACGGTGATCGGGGCGCGAGCAGGCGACGGTGGCGGCATGTCGGGGACATTACCCCCCTAGGGGTGTATTGCTACCCCCCTTAGGGGTGGTCGACTGGCATCAGCGTCGGGGCAACCGACCCGACCGTCAGCCCGTCAAATTACGCAAAGGAAGGCCTCATCATGATCATTCTCGGCATCGTCCTGCTGATCGCGGGATTTCGTGCTCAAGATCTCAATCCTGTGGACCATCGGGATCATCCTGGTTGTCATCGGCGCGATCCTGGCGATCCTGGGTTGCACCGGACGCGCCGATCGGCGGCCGCCGGCACTACTTCTGAAATCGACCCGCAGCGACGCCGGTCCGTGTTGCGCATCACAGAATTGACGTTTGACGCCGACTGCCACTCGGGTTATTCGACATGAGTACGAGAGGAGCACGAAATGCCCGTTTGGGAATGGATTTTCGATCGCGGCCTCCGTCGTCATCGTGGTCGCCGCGGTGGTCGTCGTGGCAAGCTTCGTGACCAGTCGCAGGAAAACAAAGCGACTGAAGGCAGCACTATGGCCACGAGTACGAGCGTCTGGTGTCCGAGACCGGAGGCGAAAAGGCGGCCGAGAAGGAACTCACCGCCCGGGAACGCAAGCGGGATAAACTCGATATTGTTCCGCTGACGCCGTCGGCCCTATCGGATTTCACTACCCGCTGGAACAGGTGCAGACCGGATTCGTCGACGATCCGACGACCGCCGTCGGCGTCGCCGATCGTCTGGTGACCGAGGTGATGCGCGAACGGGGCTATCCCGTCGATGACTTCGATCAGCGGGCGGCCGATATCTCGGTTGACCACCCGAAGATCGTCGAGAATTACCGCACCGCGCATGGCATTCATTTGTCGCAGGAGCACGGTGATGTCAGTACCGAGCAGCAGCGGGAGGCGTTCGTGCACTACCGCGCACTGTTCGAGAAGTTGCTCGAGACCAAAACAGATAAAGACACGTCACAGGAGGCAAGCGCATGACAACCCACGACGAACAAACGCTGACCGATTCGTACGATGAGTCCCAGACTGAGGTCGCGGAAACGCCCCCGGTAGACGAGCAGAGGACGCCAGAAGTGTCCGGCCCAGCCGACGCCGGAACCGAGCGCGCCGCCATCGGCCGTGGCGGAGGAACAGGGCCCGTCGTCGGTCGCACCGGCGGAGTCCTCGACCGCAGTAGAAAGCGGTGAGGCCGCGAAGCATTCGAGCGTTGAACGCGAATCCTCAACAGAAGAAGTGCTATTCGCCGATGACGAACTCGAGGACCTGCGTGGGCGGTGGGCCGGCGTGCAGGCTGCCTTCGTCGATGATCCCAAGGACTGCGTCCAAAAGGCCGATGTCCTGGTGTCAGATCTCGTTGAACAGCTCACGACTGGGTTCGCCGGCGCGCGCTCGCGCCTCGAAGAACAGTGGGCTCGCGGCGAGGAAGCATCCACCGAAGATCTTCGGGTGGCCCTGATGCACTACCGGGAATTCTTCGAGCGGCTTCTCGCCGTCTAACGCCGCGAACCAGACGGTGCCGCATCCGGTTCCCCCGACACCTTCCCGATGCGGCCCGGGCAGGCATCGCCGTCTCCATAGTTGTGGCGGCGATGCCTGCTTCCTCTGTTTGGGAGCGTTGGCCGTAGCACGAGGCAACCCTTTTTGCTCACACTACGAACATAGAGTAACCTCGTGCTCCAAGATGGCCCGATCCACTCCTGCGGCAGCGAAAAGACGCAAGCCCAATCCGACGGAGCGCCGCCGCGACCTATGCGACACGGCGATCCAGCTGTTGGCCGATGACGGGGCCAAGGGCCTGAGCCATCTGAAGGTGGACCGCAAAGCCGATGTGCCAGAAGGCACCACGTCGTTCTATTTCCGCACCCGCTCGGCGCTGCTGCGCGCGGTCGCGGAAAGACTGGCCGAGCTGGATCTCGCCAGCCTGCAATCCGTCGCTGATAGCGCCGATGGCCAGCGAGGCAATCCGTCGCCGTCACGGTTGTCGCAGGTGGTCATCCAAGCCGGTAGCGAACCACAGTTATCGCGGACAAAGGCCAGGTACGAACTGACAATGCAGGCCGCTCGCGACCCGGCGATGGCGGCAATCCTGCAGCAGGCTACCGACGAATTCACCAAACTCCATGGCGAAATTCTCGTGCAGCTCATGCCACACGGCGCGGAGCTGGAAGCCGCCGTGGTCGAGGATCTGAGCAACATCACGCTCACGTTCATCAACGGTTTATTGCTGCGATTCGCCCATGGCGACCGCTTTATCGACAGCCCAGAACAACTCGACGGGATATTGGCCGCCATCGCCACCGGCATTCTCAAGAGCGCAGACAAGGGAAGGCTGACCCAGGCCGACGACCTGCAACCACCGCGCCGCCGGCGCGCCGCGGCGTCCGGCTGAGCGGATCGGTTGTGGCTAAACGCAGGTTTCGCGGCTCTGGCTCTTGCCAGAGCATCCGCCGTATGGTTCTCTACGAGAATAGAGTTAGCCGACGCTTATGGGCCGTCGGCGAGCCCGCCCCAGCCCGTCCCGTGTGCTCGGCAGAGCAAACGTATTTAAGTGGAGAGTGCAAATTGCCCGAACCGACTCCGGGGAGAGACTGGCGGCGCGAGCGCTGTACAGGGGGTTGGGCATCCGGCTCGGACATCTGGAACTAGCAGCCCGAGGAGGAATTTCGTGACCGTGAGCGCCGAGAGTCATGTTCGTTTCGATCCATACGACGTCGAGCTCATCGTCGACCCGTATCCCATGTTCGCCCGCCTGCGTGAAGAGGCGCCGCTGTACTACAACGAGGAATACGACTTCTACGCGCTGAGCCGGTTCGCGGATGTCAATAAGGCGTTGATCGACCACACCACGTTCAGCTCCGCCCGGGGGGTGATCCTGGAGCTGATCAAGGCCAACCTCGAGATCCCATCGGGCATGTTGATCTTTGAAGACCCACCGATCCACGACGTGCACCGCAAGCTGCTGTCACGGATGTTCACTCCGCGTAAGATCGCTGCGCTGGAACCCATGATCCGCGACTTCTGCGCGCAATCGCTCGATCCGCTGGCGGAATCGGGTCGATTCGACTTCGTCACCGATCTGGGTGCGACGATGCCGATGAAAACCATCAGCATGCTGCTCGGCATCCCCGAAGACGATCAGGAATACATCCGCGATCACGCCAACGCCCAGCTGCGCACCGAGGCCGGCAAGCCCATGAACCACAAGCGGGGCTTATCCGTCGGCGCGCAGTTCGAGGCCTACATCGACTGGCGTGCCGAGCATCCATCCGACGACATCATGACCGAGCTGCTCAACGTCGAATTCGTCGACGAGACCGGCACCACGCGGCGCCTGAGACGCGATGAAATACTCGTGTACCTCAACGTCGTGGCCGGTGCGGGCAACGAAACAACGACGCGGCTGATCGGTTGGGCGGGCAAGGTTCTCGCGGAGCACCCCGATCAGCGGCGCGAGCTCGCCGAGAACCCCGGGCTCATCCCGCAGGCGATCGAGGAGTTGCTGCGCTTCGAACCGCCCGCACCGCACATGGCGCGGTATGTGGCCCGCGACTTCAGTCTGTATGACCGGACGGTCCGGGAAGGCAGTGTGATGATGATGCTTATCGGGGCGGCGTGTCGTGACGAACGTCAATTCGGCCCAGACGCCGGCGAGTTCAACATCCATCGCGCTGCCCGCCCGCACCTCACTTTCAGTGTGGGTGCCCACTTCTGTCTGGGCTCGGCGCTGGCGCGCCTGGAAGGACGCGTTGCCCTAGAGGAGATCCTGAAACGGTTCCCCGAGTGGGAGGTCGATCTGACCAACGCCCAGCTCAGTCCGACGTCGACCGTTCGTGGCTGGGACTCCCTGCCCGCGCTGGTGTCGTGATGACCGGCAGGGTTGAAGGCAAGGTCGCGTTCGTCAGTGGTGCCGCTCGGGGCCAAGGTCGCAGTCACGCCGTGCGGTTGGCGCAGGAGGGCGCCGACATCATCGCGATCGACATCTGCGGACCGATCGACAATTTGAGCTATCCGCACTCGACCCCTGAGGACCTCGCCGAGACCGCCGACTTGGTCAAAGGCCACGGCAGTCGCATCGTGACCGAGCAGGTCGACGTGCGCGATTTCGAGGCACTCAAAGCCGCGGTGGACAGCGGCGTGGAACAGCTCGGCCGGCTCGACATCATCGTCGCGAATGCGGGCGTCGGCACCGATGGCACCAGGTTGCACAAGATTCGGGAAAATGTCTGGCAGGACATGATCGACATCAACCTGAGTGGTGTATGGCACACGGTCAAAGCAGGTGTCCCGCATATACTTTCGGGTGATCGCGGCGGATCCATCGTGCTCACCAGCTCGGTGGGCGGACGTAAGGCCTACCCGAACACCGGCCACTACATCGCCGCCAAGCATGGCGTCATCGGCCTGATGCGTGCCTTCGCCGTTGAGTTGGGCCCGAAAATGATCCGAGTCAATTCGGTGCTGCCCACACAGGTCAGCACCACGATGTTGATGAACGATCAGACTTTTCGGCTTTTCCGCCCAGACCTGCCGGATCCCGGACCCGACGATTTCGCCCCGATCTCACAAATGATGCACACATTGCCCATTCCCTGGGTGGAAGCCGCCGACATCAGCAACGCAGTCCTGTTCCTGGCCTCTGACGAATCCCGTTATGTGACCGGCATTTCGCTTCCGGTCGATGCAGGCAGCTTGCTCAAATAAGCTTTAACCCAATTAAGAAAACGAAGGTGGAGACAAGTTATGCCTGAATTCGACTACGAAGAGATGAAGAAGGAAGCCGAGCAGTACATCAAGTTCGAGAAGGACAAGAAGAACCGCATCGCCTACATCACCTTCGATCGCCCCGATGCGCAAAACGCCACCAGTTTGGGGATGCGGCAGCTGTATGCCGACCTGATCCACAAGTGCAACGTGGACGACGACGTGAAGGTCGTGGTGATTCGTGGCGAGGGAGAAGATTTCGGTAGTGGCGGCGACCTGCCTGAGCAGCGCGGCATGATCGAGAATCCCGGAATGCCGCTGCTGCACGAACTGGCCATCAACGACGATGACGTGGAGTACCCGCCCGGCGGCTCCTACCGCTACCTGTCGACTGTCACGGATTTCTACGCCAAGGCACGCGCGGGAAACCGGCCGCTGCAAGAGTTGCGCAAGGTCAGCATCATCGAGGCCAAGGGCTACTGCTATGGGTGGCACTTCTATCAAGCCGGCGACGCCGACATGGTGATCTCCTCAGACGATGCCCTGTTCGGACACCCCGCATTCCGCTACGTCGGCTGGGGCCCGCGGCTGTGGTGGTGGGCCGAGACGATGGGCCTGCGCAAGTTCTCCGAAATGCTGTTCACCGGGCGGCCGTTCAGTGCCAAGGAGATGTACGACTGCGGATTCGTCAACAGCGTCGTCCCGCGCGAGGATCTGGAAGCAGAGACGCTGAAGTATGCGATGGCGTGCTCCCGCTCGCGGCCCACAGACACGGTCGCGGTGCAAAAGACCTTCCTCGAGCTGTACAAGCAGCACAAGGGTGAGTACTTCGGCAGCCTGCTCACCGGGATGGTCGAGGGAATGCTCCCGATGATCACCAACGACAAGCAGAATGACGTCGACCTCACCGCGGGCACCTTCGAGAAGGGCCTGAACAACGTGGTGAAGGACAATGACATGAACTTCCCGCCGGAGTGGCGCCTGAGCCGCTCGGGTCGCGAGAAGCCCTGACCACTTTGGCAGGGCCCGCATGTCGGCGCTGAGCGGTTTCAGGGTCGTTGAGCTGGCCGGGTCTATCGCGGTGGAGTATTGCGGGAAACTGCTGGCCGACTTCGGCGCCGAGGTGATCAAGATCGAGGCGCCGGGGTGCGGCAGCCCCACCCGGGCAATGGCGCCGGTCTTCGGCGATGATCCCGGTTGCGAAGGCAGTGCGTTGTTCGCCTATCTCAACACGAACAAGCGTTCCGTCGTTCTGGATGCCACCTGCGAAGCCGGCGCGCGGCGTCGGCGCGAGCTCATCGGCACGGCCGATGCGGTGATCGATGACCGCGCCACGAGCGGGGCCGATCAGCACCCGAGCGTCGTGTTCTGCTCGATCACCCCTTTTGGCCAGGGGGTAGCGGCAGAGTTCGAAAAAGCCAAGAGCATCAACGTGTTCCACGCTAGCGGCTGGGGGTATCACACTCCCAGCCATGCCGATCCGGCGCAGCCGCCACTGCAGGGGCCGGGCCGATTCCTCGCCGACTACGAAGCAGGACTCGAGGCGGCGCTGTGCGTCGCGTCATCCCTGTTCGCGCGTCTGCACACTGGTTCGGGCGAGGTCATCGATATTTCGGCGCAAGCCGTGCTGGTTTCCCGCTCCGACTGCATCCTGGGTAGATTCATCACCGGCGAGATTCCGGCCGAAGGCCGCCGCGGCGATTTCGACCAGCAGGGTCCGGCATCGTTTTTCGCCTGCGCCGACGGCTTTGTCTACCTGTACATGACCACCGTCGCGCACTGGCTCGGTGTCAAGGCACTGATGGGTGATCCGGAGTGGCTGAACGCTTTCGAGGACGACTGGCTGGAATTTTCGGTGAACGCGGAAAAGGTGGCCCACTTTCAGCGAGGCTTCGCGGCGTGGGTCCAGGACTTGGCCAAAGAAACCGCGGCCGAGCAGGCCCAGCGACTGGGTGTGCCACTGGTGCCGGTCAACGGCGCTACAGACCTGCACCAGTCGCCGCAGTATCGCCATCGCGGCTTTTTCCAGGTCGTGCGACATCCGGTGCTGGGCGACGCGACGTATCCCACCGTCCCCTACACGTTCAGTGGATCACCGGCTGAAATCACCGCTGCCGCACCTGGACTCGGTCAGCACACGGCCGCAGTACTGGAGCGTCTGGATATTCCGCATGTGCCGCCGGTGGTGAAGTCGGCACAACTCAAGCCGTCCAGGAGTCCGCGCGGCGGGCCGCTGGAGGGCGTACGCGTCGTTGAGCTCACAAAAGTGTGGGCAGGTCCCTACGCGGGCAAGCTGCTCGCGCTTTTGGGCGCGGAGGTGATCAAGGTCGAGACGGCGGCCATCCCCGAGGAGATGCGCGCGTACGGCGGAACCGACATCAATCACGCCCCATTTTTTCTGAGCATCAACCCGGAGATCCTCAGCGTTGACCTCGATATCAAGTCGACAGAGGGCATGGCCGGTCTGCGTGAGCTGATCGCGCACAGCGACGTCGTGATCAACAACCTGCGGCCTGGGGCGATGGAACGCCAGGGCTTGGGGTTCGCGCAGCTCCAGGAGATCAAATCGGACATCATCTCGGTGTCGATCAAAATGTGGGGAAACGACGGGCCGCTTGGTCATCAAACGGGCTATGCGCCCTGTTTCGCGGCGCTGGCCGGGCTCGCTTCGCTGGTCGGCTACCGCGGTGGGCCTCCGCTTGGGGCCAGCATGCGCTACGGGGATTCCACGGTCGGTGCCGCTGCCGCATACGCCGCCGTGGTGGCGTTGCTGCATCGAGAGCGCACCGGCGCAGGCCAATTCGTCGACCTGTCAGCCGTCGAAACCCTCTCCTCGATGATCGGGGACAGTCTGCTCGAACAGAGTCTCACCGGAAACAAGTTCGCGCCCGACGGCAACAACCACCCGGACATGTGCCCGCACGGCTGCTACCCCTGCTGCGACGAAGCGTGGATCACCGTTGCGGTGGCTGACGACGCCGAGTGGCAAAGATTGTGCGAGGTGCTCGACGCCGGAAGTCTCGCCGCAGACCCGCGTTACACCACAATGGGAAACCGACGCGATCATATTGAGGTGCTCGATGCCGACCTCGCAAGGCTTACCCGCACACACGACGCCGAAGGTCTTGCGCACCGGCTGCGCGTGGCGGGCGTGTCGGCGGCTAAGAGTGCCAATTCTAGCGATGTAATTGGAGATCAACGACTGTGGGACCGCGAGCTCTACCGCTTCGTCAGTGACCATCGCGAAGGCCAGCGGCCAATACTCGGGCCGTCGTGGCGGATGACCCGGAATCCCGCCCAGATCTCGCGGGGCGCTCCTGACCTCGGCGAGGATACGGATTATGTTCTGCACGAGATCTTGCAGAGCGGATCAGCAACGGGAGGCGGGCCATGATCGTGGCAAACGCGGCGACGCTGGCCAACACGGTGGCCCTGGTGACCGGTGCCAGCAGCGGGATCGGCGCTGCAACGGCCAAGGCGCTGGCCGCCCAGGGTGCCGCGGTGGCGCTGCTGGCGCGCCGCGCCGATCGGTTGGGCGAGCTGAAAACCGAAATCGAATCGGCGGGCGGAACCGCGTTGCTGGTGCCCGCGGACGTCACCGACGCCGATCAGGTGGCGGCAGCCGTCCAGCGCACCGTCGCGGATCTTGGGCGGCTCGACATCCTGGTAAACAATGCGGGCCAAATGCAGTCCGGACCCGCGGCCGAGGCTGCATTGCGAGACTGGGACGACATGGTGACCGTCAACATTCAAGGGGTCCTCTACGCCACTCGCGCAGCGCTTCCCCACCTGATCGAGGCCGCCGGCGACTCGACTCGCGGTGTTGCCGACCTGGTCACCATCAGCTCCACCGCCGGCTGGGTGGCCCGGCCCGGCACCGCCGTATATTCGCTGACGAAATTCGGCATCAACGCCTTCAGTGAGGGCATCCGCCAAGAGCTGATTGGTCAGCGGGTCCGTGTCGGGGTCGTCGGCCCCGGGACCGTCGACACCGAGATCTTCACCCACCTCTCCGAAACGTCACGGGAGGCGTTCGACCGGCAGACCGGCGGCATGGTCAAGTTGCGGTCCGAGGATATCGCCGATGCCGTGTTGTACATGGTGACCCGCGATCGCCGGGTCGCGGTCAATCACATGCTGGTACGTGCGGCCGAACAGACCTGGTGACACCCGATGAATGGCGATACTGAACGCTGGGTCACCGGCGACGAGTTCGGAGTCGCGATTCCGATTGACCCATCCGCGCTGCGCGTCGGCGGGCCAGCGTTCCTGACCGACGCGTTCCGCGCTTCCGGCGCGCTCACGGATGGCAACAGCGTCAGCCTCATCACCGATTTCCGGGAAGTGGCGGGCGGCAGCACGGGACGCAAGGTCATGGTGTCGGTGGCATACGAACGGCCCGCACCGGGGCTGCACACCGACTTGTTCGTGAAGTTCTCGCGCGATCTCGACAACCCGATACGCGACCTCGGCAAGACCCAGATGGAGCCCGAAGTGCGGTTCGCGTCGCTGTCGCGCACGCCGGGTTTTCCCATCGCGGTACCCGGCGTGCAGTTTGGCGACTACCACCGCCAGACCGGCACGGGACTATTGATCACCGAGCGAATCAGATTCGGTTACAACGGAATCGAACGGCAATACCACAAGTGTCTCGACTACGAGATGCCCGAACCCTTGCAGCACTACCGTGCACTGCTGACCGCGGTGGCCCGGCTGGCGGGTACTCACCGGTCGGGACGGCTGCCGGCCGACCTGACCGCGCACTTTCCGCCCGACGTGCAGACCGCGACGGTGGGGGAGCGCGCTCCGCTTTCTGCTGCCAAGGTCGAACGCCGGGTAGCCCAATTGGCAGAATTCGCCGAAACCCGGCCGGGGCTGCTGCCCGCGAATGTCGGCTCGCCGGAGTTCCTGGCGCGCTTACGTGTAGACGCGCCGCGCTTCGCACAGCACGAACAAACGGTCGCACGGCTGCTGGCCGCCGAGTCGGACTATGTCGCGTTGTGCCATTGGAACGCGAACATCGACAACGCCTGGTTTTGGCGAGACTCCGATGATGCGCTTCGCTGCGGCCTGCTGGACTGGGGATGCGTCAGTCAGATGAACTTGGGCATGGCCATCTGGGGAGCCATGTCCGGCGCCGAAACAGACATGTGGGGGCGACATCTGGACGAATTGCTCGACCTGTTCGTCACGGAAGTCCTTCGCTGTGGCGGCCCCGATCTAGATCCGGACCGGTTACGCCGGCACACACTGCTTTACGCGGCGACGATGGGGGTCGCCTGGCTCTTGGATGTACCGGCGCTGATCGGCAAGCGGTTTGGGGCGGATGCGCCCGTTGCCCGCACCGATCCCCGCATCAAGGATGACGAGAGCATCCGCGCGCCGCTGCAGATGCTGTGCAACCTGCTGAACCTGTGGGAGTGCCATCGTCCGGGTGACATCCTCGACACCGCCCTGGCTGAAGAGGCGGCCCGCTAGCGGGTGCTCTCGAGCGTTACGCCAGCGTGACACCTGGCGATAGATAGGGGCTGGTGCTGAGCACGTCGGCACCGCCGTCGGTGATGTGCACCGTGTCGCGGCGGAACACCGCCCCGATGCCCTGCTGCCATACGTAACCGGTGATTGCCAGCACCATCCCGGATTCGAGGCGGTCGTGTTCACCTGCAGCCCAGAGTGTCTCGGATACCACCGGGGGATCGAAACCGAGTCCCAGCCCGTGTGCAACGGGCATCGGCGGTAACGGCTCACCAGCCGCTTCGTAGGCGGCAAGCAGTTCGCGGGTGGGCGCGCCCGGACGACAGGCATCAAGCATTTTGTCGTACAGCGTGTTCGACCGCGCAAACACCTTGCGGGCCTCGCCGTCAACGGAATCGCCGGCGGGCCAGGTTCGGCCCACCTCCGCGACGTAACCACCCGCCATCGCGCCCGCAGCAAACGCGACAAGGTCGCCAGACCGTACCTCGCTGTTGGCGCCGGCACGCCGCCACGGACGTTCCCGCGAAGTCACCCACGCGGCATCCTGTGTTGCCGGGGTGCTCACCCCGCCCGCGGCCATGGCCTCCATCATGATCCCGGTCAGTGTCTGCTCAGACACCCCAGGCCGCAGTTCGGCCAAGCCGGCGGCGAGGCCGCGTTCGGCGACGCCAAGCGCCGGCCCCATGACGGCGATCTCGTCGGGTGTCTTGATCCGCCGCGCCGCCCGCATCGCGGGCTCGGCGTCGACGATCTCGGCATTCGGAAACGCCTCAGGCAGCAGCGCCGCGAAGGTGGGTGTGATCGCATCGGTGCCGACGCGCAAGGCCGCCTCGGCGCCGTCGACCTTTTTCAGCACGTCGATCAGGGTCATCGGATTCCAGGCGAGGCCATAGAGATGATCGTGGCCGATTTCCTCGGGAACCCCCTCGTCGTCCGTGCTGTTGAGATAGATGTCGCCGGTGGCGCGCACCACGACACACATTGGGCCGAACGGTCGCGTCCCCGCTATCCAAAGCTGCGGCGCACCGCTCACGTAGCGGATATTGGCCTGCCGTCCAAGCACCAGGATGTCCAGGTCGTGGGCGCCCATCTGGGCCAGCGCCCGTTCCCGCCGTCCTATCCGCAATGCCCGGGTGTCGGGCACTACATCATGTCCCACGGGGTCAGTCGCCATAGGGGGTATAGGGGTAGTCGGTGATCGGCGTGTAGCCGTCCTCGGTGATCACGATGATCTCCTCACTGCGATATCCGCCTGTCCCGTCTTCCCAGATCACCGGTTCCAGCACCAGAACCATGCCGGCCGGGAAGACGAAGTTGTCGTCGAACTCCTCGCCGAGATCCGTTCCGATCATGGGCGCTTCGGCGGGATAGGTACCGATGCCGTGGCCCAGGTAGAAGTGCGGCAGCCATGGCTTGCTGCCGCCGTTGGCGGCGATCGCCGTGCGCGCCAAATCGCCCGAGGTGACGCCGGCCTTGGTCACTTTGAGCACGGCGTCCCGGATCGCCCGCCACTGCAGGAATTGATCCTGTTGCCGAGGTGTGGGTTTGTCGCCGACGATCCAGGTGCGGCCGAAGTCCGAGCAGTAGCCGGCGTAGGTGATGCTGATGTCGGTCCACAGCACGTCTCCGGCGGCCAGTTCGCGGTCAGTCGGGAGCAGCGGCAACGCGAGATCGCCATGCGTCGTCCATACTCCGGCTTCCCGGGAAGTCGGCATCACCTGCCAGATGGCTTCCAGCATGTTGGTCGTGGCGCCGAGCTCGAACGCGCGGCGCGCGAGCTTGGCGGAAAGATCGATCTGGCGTACCCCGGGAGCCAACGCCTTCTGCACATCCGCGATGGCTTTTTCCGTGATGCGGCACGCCCTGCGCAGGCAGGAAAGTTCGTCGCGGGTCTTCACCAATTGCGCGGCGGCTAGGACGATGGCCGCATCCGACGGCGGGCCCGGGGGGAACAGCGTGGGTGCCGCCCGCTGCATCGCGCCGGTCAGTTCGTCGACAGCGATATTGGCACCGGGCGGGATGATCCCGGCCAGCTCGCCGGCGAAAGACGCAACACCCGAGTCGAATTCGAGATAGACGGGCCCGTGCAGGTGGTCGTCGGGCACCGGTGGTGGCGCTGCTGCCCCGCTGCGAAACGGCATGAACAGATGCGGATGCTCGTCGTCGGCCAGCACGACCGCTACCGGGCGCTCGACGTGCGATAGGCCCGCGTCCAGCAGCGGCCAGCTCGCCCCCGTCGCGTAGCCGACATAGCCGTTCATCAGCAGGATCAGCGCATCGACCCCGTTGTCGGCCATCGCGGACCGCAGCCGCGCCCCGACCTCCGAACGCATGCGGGCCCAGTCCGGTTCGTCGGGGATGTCGATCATTGGGCCGCGGGCAGTCACTGCGCTCGTCATGTCAGATACCCAAGAACCTTCTGACGTTGCCGCCGACAATACGGACGGCATCCTCGGGACCGACGGCATCGACCACCGCCGCCAGTGAGCGTTCCGAGTAGCCGAAGGTGCTTTCGTTGTGCGGATAGTCGGAAGACCACATCACCTTATCGATTCCGATCTCGTCGATTTGCTTGAGGCCGACGCCGTCAACCATGAACGAGGCGCTCATGTGGGTGTCCCAGTAATAGCGCACTTCGTGCTGCGGATGGTCTTTCAGCATATGCCGGTAGGACGCCAGCACATGCTGGGCATCTTGTAGCGCGGTCGGCACCCACGCGATCCCGCCCTCGAACCAGCCCATCTGTAAACCGGGATGCCGGTCCAGGATGCCGCCGAAGATGTATTTGGAGAACATCTCCCGGAACGAGTCGATATTGACCATCATGGCCACGGCGACGCTGTTGACTTCGCTTGGGACTTTCGGCTGGCTCTCTCCGATGTGGTGCGTCAGCGGCAGGCCGGCGTCGTCGATCTCGTCCCAGATAGCTCTCATCGCCGAGCTCGAGTAATCGATGGGCTGGCCGTTGCCGTCGTTGCCCGGGTTTATCGGCAGCAGAAATGTCTTGAGCCCCAGTGACTTCAGTTCTGACAGTGTGCGCCGGGTCCCCAGTGGGTCCCACCAGTTGATCAAGCCCACGCCGTAGCAATGGCCCTTTGAGCGTTCCTGGACGTCGGCGATGTGCTCGTTGTAGACACGGAAGATTCGTTCGCGTAGGTCCGTGTCGGGATAGTGGAACAACGCCAGTACCGCGTTGGGGAAGGCCAGTTCCTTGTCGACTCCGTCTTCGGCGAGTTCACGCACGCGAGCTTCGACGTTGTTGGTGGCCGCCCCGGCCAGATCGTCGTACTGCATGAGCACCGCGCTGAAATCACCGACCACCATCGATTGTCCCGGGGGCCCAAGCAGGTAGGCGCCGTCCTCGTACCAAATCCGGGGTGCCCGATCTTTGAGGTCGGCTGGGAAACCTTCATAGAAGATGTCGTCGGCGACCGAGATGTGGTTGTCGGCGGAGAAAACCTCGGTGCCGGCGGGCAGCCCGGTATTAGCCTGTGCGGCCTGGCCGCGACGGTCTTTCGGGGCGCCGATCACGCCTTCCGGATAAAACTGCGGGCTTGACTCGCCATCATCGTCCCTTCGTTGGGGATCACCTGTTTAATACCCCGAGCCGCTTGAGGTCGGCCAGGTACTTGTCGATCAATTGCTCTGACAGATGCGGGATGGAGCGACCGGACGCCTCGATCGCGGTCCGGAACTGCGTGCCGGGCACGGGCGAACCGGCAACAGCGTGCATGGGTTCACGGTAGACGTCGAGCACCGTCAGAACCGACTGGGCACGCTGCCTTTCGGGCAGTGCGCGCATCGATGTCTCGAACCGAGCCAGCCAGCTCTAGTAATCGTCGATCCTCTCGACGGGATAACCCGCCGTGATGATCCAGTCGACGAATGTGTCCAGGGAGATTCCGTCGTCGTGCGGGTTGGTGGTGTTGTAGGTGGCGAAACGCGCACCGTGCCGCGGACCGATGGCGGCGATCGCCTCGGCGAGGAAGTCGACCGGCAGGCCTTCGTAGTGCGGGCGCTGTCCGGGTCGTCCGGCGCCGTAGAACGACGCCAGGCGCGACTACCGGTGGCGACCACACTGAACAGCAGCCGGGTGAAGATGTCGGGCACATTGAGCTGCCCGGCGTAACGGCTGTCGGCGAGGATCATGCCCGGCCGGAACACCGCCACGGGCAGTCCACACAGGTCGTGCGCCTCGCGCATCAGCACCTCGCCGGCCCACTTGCTGATTCCGTAACCGTTGGCATAGCCGTCATCTGACGACGCAGGCGGGTACCGAGCGGCGGATATCGGCGTCTTCGTCGACGATGCTGGTCCGCGACGGCACTGACGCCCATCGTGGAGATGTAATGCGATCGGTTTGAGTTTGCCGGTCATTGCCAGTCGGATCACTTCGGCGGTGCCCGCGACATTTGGGGCGAACAAATGGCGGTAGGGCAGGACGTGGTTGACGTGAGCCGCCGGATGCACGATCAGGTCGACGGTCTGCGGCCAGGCGTTGCCAGGTGGTGTCGCCCAGCCCGAAATTGGGTTCGCCGATGTCGCCGGCAAGGACCTCGAGATGCCCATCGGCCAGGGCTTCGAACCGGCCGACCAGTTCGGCGTCGGAGTCCAGCGCCGCCTCGATGCGCTGGCGTGCCTGCGCCGCGTCGGCGCCGCGGGTCAGGCACACCAGGGTGCCACCCGAATCGGCAAGTCGTCAAGCCATTCCATGCCGAGAAAGCGCCCGAGGAAGCCGGTCGCGCCGGTGAGCAGTACCGTGCGGACCTTTCCGGTGGGCGCGGGCGAGCGACGTCGCCGCCGTCAGGACATCGTCGTCGATGAATTTGTCCAACGTCAGGTCCTCGGCATGCACCTCGGCGCGCTCGGTGCCGTGCACCGAAGCGTAGTTGGGTCCGCCGAGACCTCTGCGCCGCGAAGACGTTCGATGTGGTCGGCGATGCCGAGTAGATCCCCGGTCGGGTCCACCACCACGCCCACCGGAACCTCGACGCCGTAGATGTCGGCGAGCAGCGTGGAAAACGTCAGCGCGGACAGCGAATCCCCGCCCAGATCGATGAACCTCGCCTCCGGCGAGACATCGGTCGCCGGCACGCCGAGGGTCGCTTGCACGGCCTTAATCACCGTCGCCGGCACGGGCTGATCGGCGCCGCCCGTGCGCAATGTCCGCAACCGGCCGAGTTGTTCGCCGGCCATGGTCGCGTAGAGCTGTTCCAGCCGGTCGCCGTACCGGGCCTTGAGCTTGGGTCGCAGGAACTTGCCGACGCCCGACAGCAGACCGTTCGCCAAGCTGAACGGTTCGGTCTCGATCAGAAAGTCGCGGGGGATCTCATAGCCGTTGAGTTGGCTTTGCCGTGCGATCTCCCGCAGCGACTCGGCGATCCCGGACGGCTTGGCGCCTTCGTCGGTGGGCACCATCACGGCAAGCAGGAAGGAGCGTTCGCTGTTGCCATAGATGTAGATCTGATGGATCAATGCGCTGGTCGAGTACAACGCCTCCAACCGCGACACGGCGACGAATTCGCCTTGCGCCAGCTTGATCACGTTGTTGCGGCGATCGACATAGCGCAATTGGTCCGGGCCGACCTCGGCCATGATGTCGCCGGTCTTGTAGTAGCCGTCCCCGTCGAACATCGTGGCCGTCAGGTCGGGTCGGTTGTAGTACCCGGCCATGAACCGCGCGGACTTGACCGCCAATTCACCACGCGGGTAAGGCTTGTCAGTGTTGAAGTAGCCGAGCTCGGGAACATCGAGAAGCTTATAGTCGATCACCGGCGGCCGCAACACGTGCTCGTCGGCCACGATCATCCCGCCGGCGATCTCGGTGGACGAATAGCCGATCAACAGGTGCTGGTCGAGCACGGCCTCCATGAACACCTTGATCTCCGGGGACAAAGCGGCCGATCCGCAGCCCACCGCCAGCACGCGACCACCCAGAACCTGTTCGCGGAGCGCGGTTATCAGTTCCTCGGCCGCCTCGTCGGGGTCGGCCCGCCCATCGTGCGCCGGTCCAGCTCGCGTTGGTAATGGTGGAAGAACATCTCGCAGACCCGCGGCACCAGGCTCAACGAGGTTGGTCGCACCAGCGCCAGGTCGTCGAAGAGTGTCGAGAGGTCGCTCTTGGCGGCGAAATAGCTGGTGCCACCGTTGGCCAACGTCAAAATCACGTAGCCGTATCCGATCAGGTGACTCATCGGCATGTAGCTCAATGTGATGACGGCCTGGTCCGACTGGGCCAGCCACGTGCCGATACACAGGCTCTCGGTGAACATGGCGCCCTTTGGTGTGCCGGTGCTGCCCGACGTGTAGAACACCCAGGCCAGTGGGTCTTCGCCGGCCGGGCGACGTGCAGTGGCGGGGGAGGCAGCGATTTTCCGCGCGCGACAACGTCATCGACCGTTTCGACTCCAATATTTACAGCGCTACCCGAATTGGCGAGCCGTGAGCATGCCGCCTCGTAAATGGCGCGCTGGTCGTCGTCGCGGGATTCGTAGTCGAACACGATCAAACGCTGCGGCGCGGTGCCGGTCAGGGCGGCCTCCGAGACTGACTTCCAACGCGGTCTCGAGATTGTCGATGCCCACCGCGAAGATCCGTGGCCGGGTCTCGATCAGGATGGGCGCGTGCTGTGACGCAGGCGCACTGGTCTGCAGGGGCACCACCACCGCGCCGAGGTGAATGCACGCGCATTCGATGGCCGTGTAATCGATGCTGGCGAAGCCCAGCACGCATACGAAGTCCCCGGTACGGACCGGATGTTGTTCGTGCCCATGCCAATCAGCGGCCAATGCTTGGACGCGGGCCCATAGGTCCGCGTAGCTGACGGTCTCGAAGTGCGACAAGAAGTGCAGCGCCGAGCGCCCGGTGGCGGGATCGGTGATGACTTGGCTGGCGCGCCGTCCCAGCGCGGGCCGGTTGGCGTAGCCCTGCAGCACGGTTGCCATGACCTCGGCGATCCGCAGTCCAGGTGCGCGCGCCGCCGCGGCGACTTGTTCATCTGGTCGGGTGTTCTGGAACTGTTCGTCCTCGGAAGATAAGCGTTCACGCCGACGCGCCAACCGTTCCCATTGGTCCTGCTGTTCGCCGGGATCCTTGACGTCAGTGCGACCGAAAAACGGCATCTTGGCCTACTTTCCTCTATGTGTCAGTCCGGATAAGTGATGCCGGTCAGTTGTTCGGAGAGCTGCCACAGCTGCGCCATATCGGCCTCGCTGCGCGACAATCTGGGAACACCCGCGAATGTGACACCGCCACCGACAGTTTCATAGAAGCCGCGTGGTCCGTAGTATTTGGCACCCTCGGCGTCCGGTGACACCGCCGCGTACAGCGTCGGCTTGATGCCTTCGTCGACGTCGAGCCATATGAATGGAAGCAGCCGCCAGGTCAACTGGGTGAACCGTGCCTGCAGCGTCGGCTTGTCGCGACCGTAGGACGCGCCGCTGAGCAGGTTCGTCTTACTCAACCCGGGGTGGGCGGCGTTGGACATCAGTCCCCAGCCACCGAGGCGGCTGCGCCGGTCCAGCTCGAACGCGAACATCAGTTGGGCGAGTTTGGCCTTCCCGTACCAGCGCATCGGTTTGTAGTCGCGTTCCGCGTTGGGGTCGGTTTGTAATTCCATAAAGGCACTGGAATCCAGTTGGCGTTGCGCTGCGGCGAGACTGCTGACGGTCACGACGCGAGGACATTCCGCCGCGCGCAACAAGGGCATCAGGTGCCCAGTCAATCGCGAAATGACCCAGATGATTGGTGCCGAACTGCAATTCGAAGCCTTCATCGGTTTGTTGACGTTGCGGCGGCGTCATAACGCCGGCGTTGTTGATCAGGATGTCGATTGGCCGGCCCTCTGCGACCAGCTCGTCACCCAGCGCCGCAACGCTTTTCAGTGACGAGAGATCGAGCAACCTGATGCTCAGGTTCGCTGAGGGTAGTTCGCGGCGGATCTCGGCGAGCGCGGTCTCGCCTTTGGATCTGTTGCGGACCGCCATGATGACCTCAGCGCCCGCAGCCGCCAGTCGTTTCGCCAGACCGAACCCGAGCCCGCTGTTGGCTCCGGTGACGACCGCGAGCCTGCCGGACAGGTCCGGTACTTTCAGCGTCAGATCGGGCTTCACCATGTCACGGGAAGCTCGTACAAGCCGTAGGCGAGCGCATCATGCTTGAACGGGAGATCATCGCGTGGGACCGCGAGCCGCAACGTCGGGATGCGCTGGAGCAACGTGGGCAGCACGATCTGCAATTCCATGCGCGCCAGTTGCTGGCCCACGCATTGGTGACGCCCGTAGCCGAAACCGACGTGCGGGCCGTCTTCGCGGCTCAGGTCGAGCCGGTCTGGATTGGGGAATTGGCGGGTATCCCAGTTCGCCGGTGCGACGTCGAGGATGATGCCTTCGCCGGCGCGGATCGTCTCACCGCCGACCTCGATGTCCTCAACAGCGATTCGACGCTGGCCGGTCTGGATGATGCTCAGATACCGCATCAGCTCCTCGACCGCAGCAGCGATGAATTTGGCATCGTCGGAGTCGCGCAAGAGCGCCAGTTGGTCAGGGTGGTCGAGCAGGGCCGCGACACTCAGGCTGAGCATGTTGGCCGTGGTTTCGTGGCCGGCGATAAGCACCCCGGTGGCCAGCTGCGCGGCCTCTCGGACGCTGAGCTCTTCGGAGTTGACCCGTTCAGCAAGATCGGACACCAGATCTTCCGAGGGCTCCAACTGTTTGGCCCGCACGAGGTTCGCCAGGTACTTCGCCAGCGACGCCGCACCCTGGGCCGTGTCCTCTTCTGTCGCGTAGCGGTCCATGCCCCGCTGGGCCTGCGCCTGAAAGAATTCCGCATCCTCATACGGCACGCCCAGCAATTGACTGATGACCAACGATGGGATCGGGAGCGCCAAGGTGCTGACGATGTCGCCGGGCTGCGGGCCGGCCAGCAGGGCATCGATGTGATCGTCGGTGATTTGCTGCACCGCCGGGCGCAGCGCTTCGACACGCTTGAAGGTGAACGGTTTTGACAGCATGCGGCGGAATCGGGTGTGCTCTTCGGCGTCGGAGGTGAACACCGAGCGTGGGCGCTTGTGCACCGTGGCCAGCATGCCTTCGTTCCAGTGCGGATACCCCGGCAGCCGATCATCGACGCTGGCGCGGGCGTCGGTGAACAATGCGCGGATCGCGTCGTAGCCGTGGATTAGCCAGGGGGTACTCCCGTCCCAGATCCGCACCCTGCTCAGCTGCTTGGAGTCGTTGAACGCCAATGCTTTCGGCGGTGGTGCGAATGGACAACCCGGCGCCCGCGACATCGGAAACTCGGGAATATCCGTGGCGGTACCGGTCGAGATGTCGGTCATCCTGCTCCTCGGTTGGTGGTCTGCCCTGTCACCTGGTTGCCGCGCTGACGTGGACCGGCGCGCGCCATAAGCCGACGATCGCATCGATCAGACCTTCGCCGGCCACCGGCCAGCGGGAACGCGACCGCGGCCCATACTCGGCCAGCGCGCCTTCGTGTTCAGCGCAGGTGTGCATCAACAGGTTGCGGGCCATCACGCCTCGTTCGGAACGCACGCGCTTGGGCAGGTTGGGGAGGCAGCGGTTGATGCCGTCAACGGTCTGCGCCAGCAAAGGGGATGCCAGCGCATCCTTGGTGACGATGTGGCGGTAGGCCGGGTCGGCCATCGCCTGGGCAGCGAAACGCGCGTACCAGCTCGGGGTGCCGAGTGCGGCTAGATGATCGGTGAGTGGCCGCACTAAAGTGCCGACCCAGTCCCGCAATTCGGTCGAATCGCCGATTTCGACGAGCAGTTGGGCACGCAGTCTCTCGATCGGTTCACGGTGTTTGCTCTCTATCGCCCGAAGCAGGTCGGTCCGCGTGCCGAAGTGATAGCACGCCGCGGCGTTGTTACCTTGCCCCGCCGTTTCGCTGATCTGCCGGTTGGACACCGAGGACATACCGCGCTCGGCGAACAACACCTCGGCGGCCGACAGGATCGCGCCCCGGGTGCTTGTCGACCTATCAGAGCGCGCCATCCGCTCGGAATTCATGGCCTCAGTGAACACCGCACCCAGGGTTAAATCAAGCGATTTATTTAAGCTGGGTGCGGCTCCCAAACGGCACCTGGGCAAGTCGGATAAGCGGCTGCAGGTCGTGGGGTCAGCCGCCGAGTCCCTTCTTAACCGCGTCGTCTTGTTTCTGGGCGACGTCGTTGACGAAGTCCGGTGGCGCGAGCGTGTCGACCGGGCCATCGAATTCCAGGGTGACGAATGCCCTGCCTTCGGTGAACAGCAATATCGTCACGCCTTTGGAGTGGTCCGGTGAGTTCCCCGACAGCGTCGTTCCGCCAGCGCCAATCTTGGCCGTATCGGTTGACGGGTCTTTGACTGCGCCACCCTGTGCACCCTTTGCCGCGGTCAACGCGTTCGCCGCAGCGCCGGGATCGGCCAGCACCTGGATCGTGTCTTTAATGACGTGGCTGCCGTCCTGAGTACTGAACGCCGTCGCCACGCCAGGCTGGCCATCCGGATTCTGAGTGGGCGGGCTGCCGGTGAACGGCACGGGCGCGTTGATGTCTGTCGCCTGGATCAACAGGTTGGTGTAGTCGGTCGGCTGTACCGACGGCGAGGTGGCCGGTGCCGAACTGGGAGCGCTCGCTTTCGAAGAGGTTGACCCCGAGGTTGGCGGCGACGACGTCTGACCGCCGCAGCCCGCCACCGTCACGGCCAGCACCGCTGCGGCCACCACCCCAGGGACAATCATCTGAGAAGTCCTCATCGCAGCGTGCTTCCTTCCAGGTTGCTTTTCCGACGTAGCCGTGGCCTCGAATCGCACAGTACAGCGCTCCGCGGATGGCGTATGTCGCCGAAGCCCCTGGACGCGATGAAGACCGCTACTCCAGTTCGTCGCGCAGCGACTGCAGGGTGCTCGTCAGAATGCGCGAGACCTGCATCTGTGAGACGCCGATTCGCTCGGCGATCTGGCTTTGGGTCATCGATTCGAAGAAGCGCATATGCAGCACTTCACGCTCGCGCTGGGGAAGCGCATCCACCAGCGCGCGCACCGTCTCGCGGTCGGTGATGTGCTCGATTTGTGGGTCGATGTCACCGAGCACATCGGCGACCAATCGCGCCCCGCTCGAGCCGTCACCGCCCAACGGCGCGTCCAGGGAGTCGAGCCGATACGCATCGCCTGCGACGAGGCATTCGACGATCTCCTCGTGGGGGACTCCCAGCACCTCCGACAGCTCGCTGGCTGTGGGGGCACGGCCGAGCTTCTGAGTCAACTCTGCTGTCGTCCTGCCAATTTGGACATGTAGTTCACGCAACCGACGCGGTACGCGCATGCCCCAGCTGAAGTCGCGGAAGTAACGCCGGACCTCGCCCATCATGGTGGGAACCGCAAACCCGATGAAGCTGGGGCCTTTCGTCGGGTCGAATCGGTTGACAGCGTTCATCAATCCGACCCGCGCGACCTGAGTCAGGTCTTCGACGTTTTCGCCGCGCCGCCCGAAGTGCTTGGCCACGTGATCAGCCAGCGGCAGGCACCGTGCGACGATGCGTTCACGTTGCCGCCTGTATTCGTGCGATTCGGCTGGCATCTGGTGCAGGGTCTCGAACATGTCGACGACGTCGTCGTATGAATCATCGGATTTCGCGCGCGCCGACCGGGCAGGGCGGGGCGCGGCGATCGTGTCGGTCATCGAACCCACTTCCCTCCGCGTCGCCTACAGCGAGACAACACGGGTGTGCGCACGGTCCCTCTCACCGGTATTCGGGGAGGCGGATCCGTCAATTGCAGCGCACGCGCCGACCAAACCGAGGGTGCCGGAGCGTTGTCACCGGCCCACCAGCCCAGCAGCCGTGCGGCTAACTGGCCGCTTTGAGCTAAACGGCGTTGGTCCAGAACGGACCTGGCACCAAGCGTACGCCTAGGGGCACGGGCTCGCGTACTGAACGCGTACTGTCAGGTCGCGAATTCAGACGCCCGTCTGGGAAGAAGCCAGAGGGGCCAGAAAGGGCTGGGCATGAGCCTTAACCTGCTGACCGGGCGCGGCGCGGTTGTGTCCGGTGGCAGCCGTGGTATCGGACGCGCGGCCGCCGAACTGCTGTGCAACCTCGGAGCCGGCGTGGTGGTAAACGGGCGTGACCCTGTTGCTGTGGAGGAGACCGTCGCAGCAATCGCCGCGTCAGGAGGGCAGGCTACCGCTGTCGTCGGGGCCGCCGACGATGAGCGAGTTGCCACCGCGCTGGTCGAAGAATGCACAAACACATTTGGACGGCTGGATATTTTGATCAACTGCGCCGGGATTGCCGAGCCTGCCGGCTCGTCGATCCTGGACATCACCCCCGCAGAATTCTACGGTCTGATGAGTGCCCACGTCGGTACGGCGTTTCATACCTGCCGGGTCGCGGCCCGGGTGATGGCCGCGCAGGGGCACGGATCGATCATCAACACCGGTTCTGTGGCGTTCCTCGGCGACTACGGGGGCACCGGCTACCCCGCGGGCAAAGGTGCCGTCAACGGCCTGACCATGGCGATCGCTGCAGAGCTGAAACCCTATGGTGTGCGCGCCAACGTGGTCTGCCCGGGCGCGCGGACGCGGCTGTCGACAGGTGTCGAGTACGAAAAGCACATCGAGGACCTGAACCGCCGCGGGTTACTCGACGAGATGACGATGCGGGCGTCACTGGACAGTGCTCCCGCAGCGTACGTGGCTCCGGTGTATGCCTATCTCGCCAGCGACTTGGCGTCTGACACGACCGGTCAGATCTTCGTTGCCGCGGGCGGATTCGTGGGCCGCTATCATCGGCCAACGCCGCGCGTACTGGGATATCGCGATCACCACCAGGCCAAACCGTGGTCGGTCGAGGACCTGCACACGATGTTCAGCGCCGCGGCGGCCAGTTGATGCCTGACCGTCCAATCGAGTCGCCTCCCTCCTTGAACCTATTCGTGCGCGCCTACGTGTCCACGAGAGCGACGAGCTGAAGCAACGTATCCCCTGGTTCAGCTACCGTTTCGTCGTGACGGATTCAACTGCGGGGATCAGACAAAGAAGCTGAATTGCCAGATATGCCGGGCTACGAAGATTCAGAAAATCTGCCGCCGGTCGCCGAAGCGACGCGACCGCTTCGGATCCTTGTCATCGGCGCGGGTGTCAGCGGCATTTCGGTGGCCCGGGGATTGCTCCGGGACGGCCATGACGTCGTGGTCTTCGAGCAGCGCAGGGATACCCGGGCGGGGGGTGGCGCCGTCACCATCTGGTCCAACGGGGAGGCGGTTCTGCGCCAGCTTGGCGTCGACATGGACGGGGCCGGACAACTGTTGTCCGCCGTCCGCGTGGTGACCGCTACCGGCCGCCGGCTCGCCACCTTGGACGTCAGCGCGATGGTGAACCGGTTGGGCGCACCGGTCCGGATGGTTCCGCGTCGAGTCCTGCTGGAACGGTTGCTCAACGGTTTTCCGGCCGACCGCGTCCGATGCGGCTCCCGCGCGGTCGGGATTGTCACCACACCCAGCGGCGTACGGGTCGAGTTCGAGGACGGCAACTCGTACGAGGGTGATCTGTTGATCGGTGCGGACGGCCTGCATTCGACGGTTCGCGGGGTCGTCAGCACGCAGGACGCCGAGCCGACGGGCTGGGCCAGTTGGCAAGGGTTGGTCACCCTGCCCGAAGTCACCGATAAGCACGTCGCATGGATCGTGATCGGCGAGAACGGAAACACCGGCATGTGGCCGGCCGGAGACTCAAATCTGCAGTGGTGGTTCGACTTGCCCTGGTCGCGCGATTTCGTCAGACCGCAGCGTCCGCTTGAGGTCCTCCGGTCCAATTTCACTGGTTGGTCGGACACGGTCGACCAGGTCCTCGCGACACTGACCGACGAAGATCTGACCCATTCGCCATACCCCCATTTTCGGCATCCGATTCCGCATGCGCCGGCCAACGGTGCGCTGACGTTACTTGGCGATGCCGCGCACACCATGCCGCCCACGCTCGCGCAAGGAACCAATCAGGCGCTGCTCGACACGATGGTGCTGTGCAAGGCGCTTTCGGATTTCCGCCACCGGGCCAACGGCAGCAGCGCTGACCTCTCCAGGGCGCTGCGCTGGTACGAGAAGACCAGGAGACGCCGGGTCAGGGCCGTGTCCTGGGTGGCCTCGCTACAGGTGGCCCATGGCGAAGCCGTATTACGACCGGCGGCGTTGATCTCGGACCGCTTACACACCCGCTTGCTGACCGCGTTTCTGCGTTGTACAAGTCACCGCCGGATGTCCGCCGAGATCAACCGAGCCCTCGGGGCCACGATTTCTGCCCCGTCCTATCGTTGGTAACCGTGGCCAACAGCGCTGAACTGCAACCAGTGCAGAATTCGCCAGACCCGGTGTGCGTTCGGGGTGATGTCGACGCGCCATCACGCTGGCTCTGGCTGGTCAAGTGGTGTGTGCTCGCCGTCCCGCATTACCCGATATTGATTCTGCTGTACCTGGTGTATCCGCTGCTGACGATCGTTGCCGGCATCGCGATTCTGTTCACCGGACGCTACCCACGCCTAATTTTCGACTTCAACGTCGGTGTGTTGCGCTGGTCGTGGCGCGTGATGAATTACCGATTTCCAATGAACAGCACCGACAGGTACCCGCCTTTCACACTGGCGTCGCGGCCCGACTATCCGGGCGATCTCGAAGTCGAGTATCCAGAACAGCTCAGCAGATGGGCCGTGCTGGTCAAGTGGTGGCTGCTGGCGCTCCCTCAGATACTGCTCTGTTGGGCGATGGAGGCGCTATTGCAGGTGCTTACCGTTATCGCCGCGGTGGCTTTGCTGTCCACCGGATCGATCCATCAGGGCATGCACGACCTGCTCATGGGCATCGTTCGATGGCGCTACCGGGTGGCGGTGTATGTATCGTTGATGAGTGACGAATACCCGCCGTTCCGATTGGATTTGGGTAGCAGTTGAGTC
Organism: uncultured Actinomycetota bacterium; assembly: GCA_963762625.1. Classification (GTDB taxonomy): domain Bacteria; phylum Actinomycetota; class Actinomycetes; order Mycobacteriales; family Mycobacteriaceae; genus Mycobacterium. The sequence goes on along the minus strand of CAVXLB010000001.1, from coordinate 3,189,485 downwards.
GTCGTAATCCGCTCTTTCCTTACATATATCGGGCCGGAATGCCGGTGTTCGACCGGCTTTTTTACCGCCGGTATCGCCGAGAGGCGATACAGCACGCAGTCGGCCGACTCCTGATGATTGGACTGGGCCCCGGTACCGACCTGCTTTTCCTTCCGCCCACGGTGACGTCGGTCGCCGCTGTTGAGCCGGCGCCCGCGATGCGGCGGATGGCGTCCCGTCTTGCCCGCGGGCACGGCATCGAGCTCGACATCGCCGATGGGATCGGTGAATCGATTCCGTTTCCGGACAACAGCTTTGACTCGGTACACGTCGGGTTGGTGTTGTGTTCGGTCGACGACGTGGCGGCGACCCTGAGCGAAATCCGGCGGGTGCTCGCGCCGGGCGGCAGGTTGGTGGTCCTCGAGCATGTCCGCGGGGAAGGCGCCACGGGCCGGTTTCAGGACATGATCGCCAGGCCGTGGTCGTGGTTGTCTTCGGGTTGCGAACCGAACCGGCGAACCGTGGATTCCATTGCCGCGGCCGGATTCGATACCACGGGACTGCGCAGTATTCGAACGCCAGTTCCATTTCCGTGTAAACCCCATCTGCAGGGCGTTGCAACCGTCTCAAACAGCTGATGTCAGCTGATGTCAGCTGATGTTGAACCAATGTGACGTACGTCTCGTGTAGCCGGTGTGGGGGGCACCGGCCCTCCGGGAAGGGCTTTGGCGATGAATTTTTCGATGTTGGCGCCCGAGATCAATTCGGCGCGGATGTTTGCGGGGCAAGGTTCGGCTCCGATGCTGGCGGCGGCGGGCGCCTGGGACGGGCTGGCCTCCGAGTTGGGTCAGGCGGCCTCGTCGTTCTCGTCGGTCACCTCCGGATTGGCGGATCAGGCGTGGCAGGGCCCGGCGTCACAGGCGATGACGGCAGCCGCAGCTCCGTACGCCACGTGGCTGAACATGGCGGCGACGAGGGCGGTGGGCGCGGCCGGGCAGGCCAGGGCGGTGGCGGATGCGTTCGAGGCCGCGCAGGCAGCGACGGTACATCCGTTGCTGGTGGCGGCCAACCGAAACGGATTCCTGCAGTTGGTGATGTCGAACCTCTTTGGGCAAAACGCGCCGGCGATCGCAGCCGTTGAAGCCGAGTACGAGCAGATGTGGGCGCAGGATGTGGCCGCGATGACCGGTTACCACGCCGGCGCCTCGGCGGCCGCCGCTGTGCTGTCACCGCCGCTGCAGTCATTGCGCGCTCTGGCTACCAGGCTCGCTGGAGCTCTGGGTTTAAATCCGGTCGTCAGCCCCGTGCCCGGCAATCCGGGCTTGATGAGCCAAACGCTCAATCTCGGAAGCCAGCTATCGCTCACGTCTTACGCCGACACTGGCAACAACAACTTCGATGCCTTTATTTTGTCGAGCCCCGTCCTGACGGGCACCTTCACTTCCGGGGCTGAGCCGGCATTGGGTCTGGGGGCGACTGGCCAGACACTAATCACTTTTCAAAGTCCAGTCCTCCCGGCACTGAACAGCGGGATAGCCCTGCCCTTCACCGACCCGTTGGCCCCGTTGTTCGGCGCGCTTCTCCCACTGAACTTCTGAGGAAGGCGGGCGTCCTATGCCCGCCTAGTCCAAGCTCACGGCCTCGACGATGTTCAGTCGCGTAGCGCGTCGCGCGGGTGGCACGGATCCGAGCAGGCTGATCGCCAGCGCACCGAGGGTGAAGGCCAACGCCATTGGGCTTGGCCGGAACGTGACTTGGAAGTTCATCATGTCTCCGCTGACGAGACTGAACAGCCACTGGTCCGTCAGGCCGAACCCCAGCCCCAGGACGCCGCCGACAGCGCCGATGCCCGCTGCCTCGGCCAACACCATCCGCAACGTGAACCGGCGACTGGATCCCATCGCCCGCAGCACACCAATTTCGCGCCGTCGTTCAAGTACCGAGAGCGTCAACGTGTTCAGCAGTGCGACGCCGGCCACCAACACGACGATGATCCAGACGGCATTCGCGATGAACATGCTCTGGTGCATCGGCGCCTCCAGGCCCGCCAGCTCGGTGCGACCGTCATAAACGTAGTTCGGCGCAGGCACGGCGCGGCGGACGTCGGCCACCAGGCGGTTCGGATCCACACCCGCTGCCGCAGCGATCTGGAGGGTTGTCGTTATCGGGCGGTCGAACCAAGCACGCATTTGGGCAAGGCTCATTCCGACGCTGCCAATGACCGTCGAGAAGTACGGAACCAGGGCCAGAACGGGTGTCTGCTGCACGCCGTGCGGCGTCTGAATCCGCAATGGGTCGCCCACCCGCACCCGCAATGTCTTGCCCAGATTCTGCGAGAGCACCACCCCCTGACCGGCGAGCACCTCGCTGCGTACCTGCTCGCCGAGGGCGTGGTAGAGCGCATCGGCGGTGCCCGCGGCAAGCCCGTCCAGCATCACGCGCGTGCCGCCGATCACGGCAAACCCGAATGCGCCCTCGGTCACGCGTGCTACCCCCGGCACCGCGGCCACTTTTTCGGAGAGACCCTGCGGCAGGGCGTCGGTGGGATAACTATCGGGAGGATCGGCGCTGACCCACACCGGGGCATCCGTGACCGACGCGAAGGTGGCGCGGGCCGACCGAAGCATGTCCGTGTTCGTGCCGGTGATCGCGACGGTCGTGACAACCGCGATGAGCACCGTCATCACCGTCGCCCAGACCCGTCGCGGCGCACGCTGGATCGTCGCCGCCGCAAGGGCCCCGGCGGTTCCGAAGATCCGGGAGGTTGCGGCGGTGGCGTTCACGATGGGCGCGGTCAGCGCGAAGCAGAACGCGATCTCGGCAGAGAACACCGCGGACATCGCGACGAAAGCCAAGACGCCTCGCTGGCTGACCACGATCACGAGCGACACCGCGAACACCATCAGGGCGCCGACTCCGCTTGCGATTCGCAACCATCGCGGTACACGGTCCGCCGCCGAGACCCCAACGGGGGCCAACGCCTCGATCGGTGAAACCTTGTACACCTGGCGTGCCGCCATCGCCGACGCCACCACGCTGGTGAGCGCGGTGGCTAAAACCGCGGCCGGTATCGCGTAGCTCGGCAACCAGTACTCGACACGAGCTTCCAGACCCTGGGTAATGGCCGGAGGCAACCGACCAATCGCGATGCGGCCCATCAGTACCCCGGCGGCCGACCCGATCGCTCCGCCGACCACACCGAGAATCGCCGCCTCGAGGAGCATGTCGCGAACGATTGTGGCCCGTCGGCCGCCAATCGCGCGCAGCATCGAGATGACCGGGCGCCGTTGGGTAATCGCCATGGTCATCGTGGTGTAGATCAGGAAGGCACCGACCACCAAGGCCACCGCCGCGCCCATCAGGGCCATGTAGTTCATCAACTTGACGCCGTCCCCGGCCCGGGTCGCCCGCATACCGGGCTCCGCGACGATGGCCCGACCGTTCACCGCCGCGGTGACCGCGGTGCGGACTTGGCCGATATCGACGCCCGGTTTGGTGGTGATCAGTATCGAGTCGAGCTGGCCCGACCGCCCAGTAATGCGCTGCGCCAAGGCTAGTGGTGCTAGAACATAGTGTCCGCCGTTGAGATCGGCTAGCTGTTTACCGCTGAATACCTCGGTGACTGTGACCGGCTGCGACCCAAGTTGAAAAGTCTCACCTCTGGAGTGACCGACGCGTGGCCCGACGCGGACGCCGTTGGCCGGCCCGGAAGGATCTGGCGGCTGCTGTCCTGTCACAGCATCCTTTAATGTCCCGCCCAACGCGCCGATGCTCGCGTCTGCGCCGAACAGCAGAATCGGACCTGACGCCGTGGGCACGGACGCCCTTATCATCGGAGCGGCCGTCGCGACCCCGGGAACGGCGGCCACATCGGCCGTTATCGCGTCGGGGAAACCCGCGTCGGTGATACCCGACACCTCAAGCGCTGCGATCCCGGCGACCCCGTCGGCGAGCCGGTTGACTGATCCGGTGATCGACCCGAAGATGCCGAACACAGCGACCAGATACATCGCCGACACCGCCATTACAGCCACCGATGCGACGGTGCGCCGGCGATGCACAGCGAGCTCGCGCAGGCTGAACACGCGCAGCCGGCTCGCCGCAGCGGCTATCGCCGAGCCCTGTTTCACCGGGGAACCACCGCGAGCTCGTCCGAGCCGACCCGACCGTCCTGCAGCGTGATCATCCGGTCGGTCGCTTCCGCGGCTTCCCTATTGTGCGTCACCATTACCACCAGCCGACCGCGGCCGACCTCGTGCGCCACTTCCGAAAGCAACGACAAGATCGAAGCGCCGGTGCTGGAATCCAGGTTCCCGGTTGGTTCATCGGCGAGGATCAACGGCGGGTCCATCATCAATGCCCGCGCGACCGCGACCCGTTGCATCTGGCCGCCGGACAGTTCCGATGGTCGGTGCTCGGTGCGGTGACCGAGGCCGACCCGCTCCAGGTGTCGAATCGCGTCCGGCTTGGCTTTTCCCAGGCGGACACCGTCGAGCAGTTTGGGGACGGCGACGTTCTCCCATGCGGACAGGGTCGGCAACAGGTTGAAGAACTGGAAGATGAACCCGACGCGACGATGACGGAACTGCGATTGCTGGTCGTCGCTGAGACGGCCGATCTCTTCGCCGTCGAAAGTGATCGACCCTGAATCGGGGGAGTCCAACGCCCCCAACAGATGCAGCAAGGTGCTTTTGCCCGCGCCCGAGGGCCCGACCATCGAGATGAACTGCCCGCCTCCAAGCCGGAGGCTGATTTCATCCAGCGCACGGACGGTTTGACCGCCGACCCGGTACTGGCGCACCACGTCGCGAAGTTCGATGGTCAGCTCGGGTCTGATCGGGAACCCCTCGGAATCCGAACTGCCCAGCGCATGACGGTGACGGCCGCGACCCATAACAGATGTAACGGGCTGGACCGCCATTCGGTTCGACGACGCGCGTGGGTCTCGACTTCGTCCGGGTGGTGATGACCCGGGCGACGCGCTTGGGGGACCACTTCCGCGAACGCAGGCGTGCGTTCGCACCCGAGATCTGTTTGGATTCTTCATCCGGGGGTCCACCCGTTTGAGGCATATAACGAACGGGCATCATTGAGACGTGAACGCAACAATTCTTGGCCGATTGGGTGGCGCGGCAGTGTTCGGCGCGTCGGCGCTGTGGATAGCACTGGTCCCTTCCGCATCTGCCGTCCCGTCCGCAACTTCTGCTGCGTGCCCCGATGTAGAGGTGGTGTTTGCCCGAGGCACCGGCGAGGCGCCTGGGCCCGGTTTCTTCGGAGATGCATTCGTCGACTCTTTGCGCTCAAAAATCGGCACGAAGTCGATGGGGGTGTACGCGGTCAACTACCCGGCCTCGCCGGATTTCCCTACCGCTCTGGTGGGCATCCAGGATGCCGCCAACCACATCACGCAGATGGTTGGGAGCTGCCCCAAGACCAAGGAGGTGCTTGGCGGATTTTCCCAAGGCGCGGCAGTAATGGGCTTTGTAACCTCGGCTGCCATCCCGGACGGAGCGCCGTCGGACGTACCCCAGCCGATGCCGCCCGATGTGGCTAATCACGTCGCCGTTGTAGTCCTCTTCGGAACGCCATCGACTCGTTTCATGACCCAGTTCGGGCAGCCGACGATCGTGATCGGCCCACAGTATGCGGCCAAGACCACCGAGTTATGCGCGGCGGGCGACCCGGTCTGCGAGGATGGCGGAGACTTCGGCGCACATAACGCCTACGTAGACAACGGGATGGTTGACCAAGGCGCGAGCTTCGCCGCCAGTCACCTTTCGGCGCCGTCGCCGCCTGGCGGCCCTGCTCCGCCGCCTGGCGCCCCTGCTCCGTCGGCGCCTCCGCCGCCTGGCGGCCCTGCTCCGCCGCTCGGCACTACTCCCTAAACTGTCGCGCCTAGCCGGGCGCGAAGCGCTCGCCTACGCTGTCGGGGACCGTAGGAGGGCGAATGACGATGCAACCAGGCCCATTGGACCCCGTCGCCAGCGAACGACTCTCACACGCCAAGAAGGTCTTTACGTCGGACCTGTCGATCAACGAATTCGCCCTGCTGCACGGGGCCGGCTTCGAACCGATCGACCTTGTCATGGGCGTTTCCGTTTACCACGTCGGCTACCAGTTCACCGGCATCAGGCAGCAATCGGAGCTGCCCGTGCTGACCGACGCGACCTACCGCGCCCGTTGGAACGCCATGTCACGGATGCAGGCCGAGGCCGACTCGCTGGGTGCGGACGGAGTGGTCGGCGTCCGGCTCGATTGGCGTCATCAGGGCGAGGGCGAACACCTCGAGTTCATCGCAGTCGGGACCGCGGTGAAATACACCGCTAAACCGGGCGCTTTTCGACGCCCGAACGGGCAGGCATTTAGCAGCCATCTGTCAGGTCAGGACCTCTGCACGTTGTTGCGATCCGGGTTCGCGCCGGTTGCTTTCGTGATGGGCAACTGTGTGTTCCACGTTGCCGTCCAAGGGTTTTTGAGAACGCTCGGCCAGGTCGGGCGCAACGCGGAGATGCCGCAGTGGACGCAGGGCAACTACCAAGCCAGGGAACTGGCGATGTCACGCATGCAGGCCGAGGCGGAGCGAGACGGTGCAACCGGAGTCGTGGGCGTGCATTTCGCCATCTCGAACTATGCGTGGGGACTTCACACAGTGGAGTTTTACGTGGCGGGAACCGCAGTGCGCCACAGCGGTGAGGCTCAAACCATTACGCCGTCGTTCGTCCTTCCGATGAGCGGTTGATGACCGGCTTCGACCACGAGCGCGTCAGCCGCGGAGTCGGAGCCGCTCTGGCGGGTCCGGGGGGAGTTGGGCTGGTGCTCAGGGTGTTTTGCGGTGTTCCGGGAGTGGTGCTCATCCCGGCGCGGCGCAGCCTGTTCCGATCACAACCGGAGCGAATCCAGATCGGCGACTGGCGCTACGAGATTATCCCTGACGGCCGCCTGAGCGCCGCTCACCTGGTCAATGGCATCGTCCTGGCCGAGGAAATCCTCGCTGCCGGCGTCGTCGGTCCACACCTTGCGCGCGCGCTCGGGCAGGTGGTGAGCAGTTACGGTCCGACGATCGTTCCCAACATTGATGCGGCACTTGAAGCTCTCGAGACCGGTGCCGGGTCAGGCTTCTGAACTTAGCCGTCGGATTACCCAGCGCCGCCTCCTCAATTGCTGGTAATCACAAGAGTTCCGCGAGACAATCCGTCTACCTGGTGTGCTGTACCGAACGACGCCGGGCCAACGAGGAGGCGGTCATGGCCTACGACCTGATCATTCGGGGTGGGACCATCGTGGACGGCACCGGTGCGCCGGCGCATACCGCCGATATTGCGGTCACCGATGGCCTTATTGCCGAGGTCGGTCGCGTCAAAGGCACCGCCAAGCGCATCGTCGAGGCCGACGGGCTCACGGTGACACCAGGATTCGTCGACGTGCACACGCATTTTGACGGTCAGGCCACCTGGGACCCGCACCTGACCCCGTCGTGCTGGCATGGCGTCACGACCGCGATCATGGGTAACTGCGGCATCGGGTTCGCGCCCGTACGGTCCGATCGGCACGGCTGGTTGGTCGACCTGATGGAGGGTGTCGAAGACATTCCGGGCTCTGCGCTGTCCGAGGGCATCACATGGGAGTGGGAGTCCTTCGGCGAGTATCTGGACGCTCTCGAGCGGATGCCGCGTGCGGTCGATATCGGCACGCAAATCCCGCACGCCGCGGTCCGCGGATTCGTCATGGGTGACCGTGCGCAGGACACCGCGACGGGCATTGACATCGACGCGATGAGCCAAATCGTCGCTGACGGCCTGCGGGCCGGGGCCCTGGGCATATCCTTTGGGCGCACCGCGGGACATCGCAGTGCCTCGGGTGAACCGGTACCGGGCACCTATTCCGAGGAAGACGAGCTTGCCGCGCTGATGGCCGTGCTGGCGGAGGTGGGTTCGGGTGTGCTGCAAGTGGTTCCGGCCGGTGTCGGCGGCGCCATGGGCGGCGACCAGCGCCACTCGATCGACGCAGAAGTTGAGTGGATCACCCGCCTCGGCCGGCAATACCGGATTCCACTCACGTTCCTGGCGATGGTCAACGAACAGGACCCACACGATTGGCGGCGCTGGTTCGCTGCGGTGCACGAAGCTAACGCAGCGGGCGCCGCGATCCGCCCGCAAGTAGCCTGTCGGGCTTTCGGGATGCTGATGGGCCATCAATCGCGGATGAATCCCTTCCGGCACCGTCCCACCTATCGCGCACTGATGGGTCTTCCGCTCGGGCAGCTTGTCGAACGGCTGCGAAACCCAGAGATCCGGGCTCAGATCCTGGCCGAGCCGCCCGATCCGACGCCGCAACCGAGTGCCGACCAGCTCAACAAGCACATGTTCAAGCGTCTTTATCCACTCGGCGAAGCCCTCGACTATGAACCGGCTGCCGAGGACAGCATCGCTGTCATCGCCGAACGCGAAGGGCGCGACCCATGGGAAGTCACGTATGACGTGCTGCTCGGCGCGGGCGGTCGCGAATTCCTGCTGCTGCCGTTACTCAACTACGCGGGAAACAATTACGACCATCTGTACAACATGATGTCGGATGAGGTGAGTCTGCAAGGGTTGGGCGACGGCGGTGCGCATTGTGGCATCATCTGCGACGCCAGCATGACGACGTACCTGCTCTCGCACTGGGTTGGCAAGCGGACCAGAGGGCCCCGGCTGTCGCTAGAGACGGCGGTGCACCGGCTCACCGGGGATCCCGCGGGCTTCTACGGGCTCGGTGACCGCGGGGTGCTCGCGCCGGGCCGGCGCGCCGATGTCAATCTGATCGACCTGGACCGGCTCAGGCTGCACTACCCGAATCGTGTCGAGGATCTGCCCGGAGGCGCGGGGCGACTGATCCAGCGTTCGGATGGCTACGTGGAAACCATGGTGCTGGGCCAGACCGTCGTCGCCGATGGAGAACTCACCGACGCCAGGCCGGGCGGCCTGATCCGGGGGCATCGCCAGTCGAGCTAGAGGCGACCCGCAGCGAAATCGGCCGCCTGATCAACCATCCCCGCCTCCACATACTGCCGGTGTGCGGCGGGGATTCCCGAACCGGAGCAAACCGGGTCGTTGGGAACGCACAGATCGATCGTTTTGGCGGCGTACGCCGGTCCGATCGTGATTGGCGGCTCGTTGATAATGCTCATGAACTGGCTCGACGGCTTTCCGAAGAGAGCGACCGCGGCGACGTGGTCAGCGACCTCGGGCGGCATTGGTTGCAGCGCCTGGATGAGGTGCGCCCCATCGGGAACCTGGCTGTAGGTCACGAAGCCCATCACGGCCGCACCCTGCGAATACCCTCCCAACACGATCTTGGTTTTCGGGCAACGCGCTGCCATGGACTCCACATGAGTGCCTGCATCGCTGATGCCGTCGACCGCCGTGGGGAAATCGGTGGTGGCCGGGTAGTTGACCGGATACACCCCGAGCGACTTCGTTCCGATGTGCGATTGCAGTGTGTCCACGAAATTCTGACCAACGCGGCCAACGCCGGGCGGCTCGGTGGTGCCGCGGGCGAACACGACCTCAACGTCTGGGCACGGCTCCGCGGCCGCGGAAGGGACGGGCGCGACGAGCAGCGCCCAAACCGGTGCCGCCGCAGCGCAAACGAGGTTGGTGAGCGGATGTGCCTGCACATCGCAATGTTGTCACAATGCGATCACGGATGCCGGGTGAGCGGATTCGGCGCCAGATCTCAGTCTTGCTGCCTGTGTACGAAGGAACTGGCTGCGCGCCACACACCCCGGACTGCGTAGGCGGCGGTCACTGTCGAGAGCATGACCAGCAAGATGAACGTCAACAGCCAATTGCTGCGGCTGTGGTTGACCTCCCACCAAATAAACGTGAACACCAGCGCGCACAGCAACAACACCACGTCACGCCAATTGCCCTGGTAAGACACCGCTGCCTTGCGCAGCGCGAGATTGCGGTCGGCGGCGCCGATCAGATCATCGATGCGGGCATCGATGGTCCGCTGCAACTCGGCGCGCCTGGTATTGGCCTCCGGCGGGAGCCGATCCAGTAGGTCCATGTCCTCTTTGATCAGCCCCCGATAGTTGGGGCCGCGGAACTGCCCGGCAGCGACCGCAAGCAGGACGCCACCAAAAATGGGTGCACCATCCAGTGCCATTTGTCCTAGACCCGCCACGTCCACTCCTTTTAGGGTTCGTTCAGGATGCTGCTGAAGACCGTCGCCGGCTGCGGGTCGGCTCGGGGGTCCGAAGCGCATCCATTGCGCGCGCTATCTGCGGATAGGTGATCGCGGGTCCAATCCAGCGGGCAAGATAACGGCGCAGATCGGCCCCGCTGCGAGGCGGCCGGCCGGGGTCGGCGAGGAAAGAATGCAGTACCCGGAGGGTGAACTCGTTCAGTTCATCCAGGCCGGCCTCGTCGAAACCGAATGCTTCCCAATCGACATCGAAACGATGGAGCATTGATCTTCCAAAGGCCAGGGCAGTATCCGAAATGATCGAAATCGTCTGACCGCCTCGATGGCGCTGATTGAGGACGAATTCGACCTGATTGTCGGATTCCAGCTGTTCGATGGCGAAGGCGAGTCCTTCGGTCACAGCCAAAACGGGGTCGGTTGCACCTTTGAGTCGAGCCGCCAGGTGGTCCAGGAAGCCGTCGGCCGACCGCATCGCGGTGGCCACCAGCAATGCCTGGGTTCCGGGGAAGTAGCGATAGACCGTCTGTCGTGTCACACCGAGAGCCCTCGCCACGTCGGCAATCCGCATCGCCGATCCGCGTTCGTCAACGATCGTGTCTGCGGCATCCAGAATGCGCTCAATCGCCTCCTCGTCGGAGGCGGGCGTGTTCCCCGCCCAACCATGACTGCGCATGCTCAGCGAACTGCAAGCCCGTAGTCGGTCCCTAGCACAGGTGGATCATAACGCTCACGCGAACACCCAAGGCGAGACACTCTGAGCATTGCGTATGATCACTGGGGAGCTGGAGGCAGAGGATGCAGTACGACACAGTGATCGTGAACGGACGCTGGTTCGACGGAACGGGTGCGCCGTCGGCTGTCCGCAATATCGGCGTACGCGACGGTCGTGTCGCGGCCGTCGCCGCCGGAGCGCTGGATACCACCGGTGCCGACGTCATCGACGCGACGGGTCAGTGGGTGATCCCCGGCATCATCGACATCCATACCCACTACGACATCGAAACACTCTGCGAACCAGAGCTTTCCGAATCGTTGCGACACGGCGTGACGACGGTGATGCTGGGATCGTGTTCGCTGTCGACCGTGTATCTGGACAGCGTCGATGCGGGAGACATCTTCAGCCGTGTGGAGGCAATTCCCAGGCGCCACGTCATCGAACAACTCGACGAGGCGCGTTCGTGGAGAAATCCCAGGGAGTACGTAGCAGCGCTCGAACAGTTGAACCTGGGTCCCAACCTCGCAGCATTCATCGGCCACTCCGACATGCGGGCCGCCACAATGGGACTGGACCGGGCAACCCGCAAGGACGTTCGTCCGTCCCCGGTTGAACTCGCGCGGATGGAGTCGATGCTTGAGGAGGCCCTCGACGAGGGTTTCGTCGGGATGTCCTCGCAGCAGCTGCTGTTCGACAAACTTGACGGCGAGATCTGCAGGTCTCGCACCCTGCCGTCGACCTACGCAACATCGCGCGAACTTCGCCGCTTGAACGCTATTCTGCGGCGGCGCAGCAAAATCCTGCAGTCGGGCCCCGACATCAAGAACCCGTTCTCCATTGTGTCGCAGCTGATGGCTTCTCTCGGGGTGGGTCGTCGCCGGTTGAAGACCAGCCTGCTGTCGGCCGCCGATGTCAAGTCCTTACCACCGGTTATCTATCTTATGGAAGTGCTCGCGCGGGTTGTCAACGCCGCCGGCGGCGACTTCCGCTGGCAGCATCTGCCGGTGCCGTTCGAGGTCTACGCGGACGGGATTTCGTTGGTGATCTTCGAGGAGTTCGGTTCCGGCGCTGCGGCACTGCATCTGCAAGATGAGATTGCGCGCAACGAGCTGCTGCGCGACGAAGGGTATCGACGCCAGTTCCGCAAAGACTACGACCAGAAATACGGGCCGCGAGTGTGGCACCGGGACTTCTTCGACGCCGACATCGTGGCTTGCCCCGACGATTCGGTAGTCGGGAAGTCGTTCGGGCAAGTTGGTCTGGACCGCGGCGGTCTGCACCCCGTCGACGCCTTCCTCGATTTGGTGCTGGAGCACGGCGAGAAGCTGCGCTGGCGCACCACGATCTCCGGCCACCGCCCCGAAATACTCAAAAAGCTGGCACAGAGTCCTAACGTCCAGATGGGGTTCTCCGATGCCGGCGCACACCTGCGCAACATGGCGTTCTACAACTCCGGACTGCGGCTGTTGCGGCACGTCAACGACGCCGAGAAGCAAGGCAGGCCGTTCCTGTCCATCGAGCGTGCGGTGCACCGGCTCACCGGCGAACTGGCGTCCTGGTACGGGATCGATGCGGGGACACTGCGCGAAGGCGACCGCGCCGACATCGTCGTGATCAACCCCGACAAACTCGACGAATCCCTCGATGCCTACGCCGAGCATCCGGTCGCGTCGTACGGAGGGCTGTCGCGGATGGTCAACCGCAACGACGACACCGTTAGCTGCGTCCTGGTCTCGGGGCAGCTCGCGTTCAGTGCGGGCAAGCCATCGGCCGCGCTGGGCACGCGGAGGTTCGGCGAGTTTCTGCGTGCGGGTCGCGCGTCGACGAAACTAACGTCTGTGGCTTAGCCGCAAATTCACGCAACCGATGCTCCCAAGATGAGGTTGACCGCCTCGTCGAGTTGTCCGGCGATTTCCTCGTAGCTGACGAATCGCGCAGTCATCAGCGCGCCGGAGAACGTCATCTGCAGGGTGGATTTCACCGCCCGTGGCCAGCCCGGCCCGAGCGCGGCCCCGATCCGCCTGGACACCTCTTCACCGATCTGTTCGCGCAGCGGCTTGACCGCCGGATCGTCGGCCATCAGCGCCGTCCCGCATGCAACGGTCAGCTCCGGCTCGTCTGCGACGGCCACCGCCATGTCCCGCAGCGTGGCACTCACCCGTGTCTTTGTGGTCTCGTTGACTTCGGTGTGCAGGGGCAAGGCGCCCAGAAAGCGCAGGTACACCGCGGCCACCAGCGCGCTCTTGGATGGGAAATACGTGTATGCGCTTGCCGGCGATACCCCGGCGCGGCTCGCGACGGCGCGCATCGTGAGATTGGCGTATGACGATTCGCGCAGTTCCGCCAACCCCGCGTCGAGTACTTTGCGGATTGTCTGTCCCGGCCGACGATCCGACCGGCGGGCGCCACCGGCGCCGGCTAACGTTCTAGCGGGAGGGGCCACTTCTCTAGACACCAGTCCAGTGTAGAAAATGCAGACTGACAGCGCAGTCTTGAAACATGGGTTGAAACCTCCGCTTTGGCGTGGCCTTCGCGTCCACTGGACGCAAAAAGGCCGGGTTCCCTGCGCGAATACAGACAGCTGTCCAAAAATGTGCCGGGAAGTCGTATCGGGAACGACCTAGGCTGAGGCCTGTGACTGTGCAGGACCGCCTCCGCTGGGATGAGCGCTACGCGAACCAGGAACCAGCGGCGGTCGGTGCGATCGAGCCGCCTGGCATTCTTGCGCTTCACGCGGACGCATTCCCAACCACCGGGCACGCGCTCGATCTTGCCTGCGGCCAGGGATTCGGCGCTGTCTGGCTGGCGCACCGAGGCCTGGACGTGTGGGCGCTCGATATCTCGCCGGTGGCCATCGGCCAGGCAAGGGATCTGGCCGAGCGCAGCGGGGTCGGCGATCGCTGCCGGTTTGACGTCGTCGATCTTGACGACGGACTGCCGGTCGGGCCGTGGCCGGACGGCCCGGCCCTTCGCGCTCACGCGCTCATCGCTTCGGAGGGCCCCGGCTCTCTTCGCGCTCACGCGCTCATCGACCGGAGCTCTTGTCGGATGGGCCCCGGCTCTCTTCGCGCTCACGCGCTCATCGACCGGAGCTCTTGTCGGATGGGCCCCGGCTCTCTTCGCGCTCACGCGCTCATCGACCGGAGCCGGGCGCCGACGTGATCCTGTGCCATAAATTCCGGGACCGCCGCCTCGACCAGACGATCATCGAGCGCCTGACGCCGGGCGGCCTACTGGCAATCACCGGGCTTAGCGAGGTCGACGCCCTCCCCGGGCCGTATCGCATGAAGCCCGGCGAGCTGACGGCTGCCTTTTCCGAACTCGACCTGGTTGCCGCCGGTGAAGGCCAGGGCTGCGCGTGGCTGCTGGCACGAGCCTGACGCCCGGATCCACTGCACACTCTGTTGGGACGCCGATCTGATTGTCTGGGTTGCCTATTTGCTCCATTCGCGACCGCGCGGGAAAAAACTATGAGAACCTGAGCCGATATTGACGTTGAATCTATTGGGGGGGTACCGTGTCGGTCCTTTTTCCGGGCTACCGCGCTAGTTGGGAGACGGACCAACATCGCGAGCTGCGCAAGCACGCAGCCGAGTTCATGCTCAAGGAAGCCACCCCCAACCAAGAACGTTGGGCGCGCGAGCATCAGGTCGATCGTGAGTTCTGGAACAAGATGGGCGACGCGGGTCTGCTCGGGCTGGAACTTCCGGAGCGGTTTGGTGGCGCCGACGGTGACTTTGGTTATTCGGCCGTGGTTGCCGAAGAACAGGCGCTGGCCCAAGACACCGCATCCGGCTGGATCGTGCACTCCCCAATCGGATCGCACTACATCAATACCTATGGCACCGAGGAGCAGAAGGATCGGTGGCTGCCCGGGATCATCAGTGGGGATGCGGTACTGGCGATCGCGATGACCGAACCTGGCGCCGGTTCTGACCTGCAGGGGATACGCACCACCGCGGTCCGCAACGGCTCAGACTACGTGATCAATGGCTCGAAGACGTTCATTTCCAACGGGACTCACTGCGACCTGCTGATCATCGTCGCTAAAACGGATTTGTCCGACGGCGCCGCAGGAATCTCCTTGATCGTCGCCGAGACAGACCAGAATCTGCGAGGCTTCGAGCGCGGGCGAGTTCTGGAGAAGATCGGCCAGCACGGCCAAGATACTCGCGAATTGTTCTTCTCGGACATGCGCGTGCCGGCAGCCAACTTGCTTGGGGGCAAGGAGGGGGTGGGCTTTTACCAACTGATGGAGCAATTGTCGCGCGAGCGGCTGATTATCGCTTCGCAATGCGCCGGCCTGGCCGAATCCGCGGTACTAGAGGCGATTCGCTATACGAAGGAGCGAGAAGCATTCGGTCGGCCGCTGATCAAGTTCCAGCACAACAGATTTGAACTGGCGCAACTCAAGGCCGAGACGCTGTCGATCAAGACCACGGTCGACTACTGCATCCAGGACTACATCGACGGCAACAACGACCCGGCTACGGCGTCGATGGCCAAGCTGGTCGCTGCGGATAAGGCGTGCGACATCGTCGATCGGTGCCTCCAATTCTTCGGCGGCTATGGCTACATGATGGAGTACCCCATCGCGCGTGCTTATGCGGCTGCGCGGGTTACCAAGATCTATGGCGGCACAAGCGAAATCATGAAGGAAATAATCAGCCGGTCGATGTAACCAGGCCTCGGACGCCGCCCACGATCCGGACAGGTCGGCGTCCGGTAATGTCACGGGCATGGAGCGGCGCGTGCTCGAAGCGATCATCTATGAACGCGAACCGCCGATTGCGCGGATCATCCTCAATCGGGTCGACAAGGCCAACACCAAAGATTCGGTACTTGTCACCGAAGTCGACAATTGCCTGCACGAAGCCGACCGGGATAACGAAATCAAAGTCGTCATCCTCAAGGCCAACGGCAAGGGCTTTTGCGGCGGTCATGTCGCCCGCTGGGGTCCGGACGAGAATCCCTATCCAGACTTCGGCAATACCTTCGAGGACCTGTACAAAGGCACCGCGGATCTGTTTCTCTGGCCAACGCTGTACCTCTGGGAGTTCCCCAAACCCACGATTTCTCAGATCCACGGCTACTGCATGGGCGGCGGGATCTATCTGGGCCTCCTGACTGATTTTTGCGTGGCCTCCGAGGACGCGTATTTCCAGATGCCGCTTGCTCAAAGCCTCGGGGAACCTGGCGGGCACACCATGATCGAGCCATGGCTGCTGATGAATTGGCACCGCACCATGGACTGGTTGCTGTTGGCGCCAACCCTGTCCGCACAGCAAGCCCTCGACTGGGGCCTGCTCAATCGGGTGGTGCCGCGCGAAGATCTCGAGGACACCGTCGAGGAGATGGCACGCAAGATCGCCCAAATCCCGTTGACCACGCTGATGGCGGTAAAGAACAACGTCAAGCGTGCCTGGGAATTAATGGGCATGCGGGTGCACCTGCAGGTCAGTCACATCCTGACCAACATGGTCGGCGCCGCAACCGACGTGCAGGCGCGCCGGGCCGAACTCATGCAATCCGGGATGAAGCCACGCGATTTCGTCGACCGCGACGAAGCCGACGGCACCAGTCCCTAGGGCGAAGAGACTCGCGGAGTCAGCGGGACATCTCGCCGGCGATCTTGCGGCCCGCGGCATGCCGCGCTGCCACGTAGCCGAACACCATCGAGTTGGCGATGCTCGCGCCCGCGCCCGGATACGTTCGGCCCATCACCGTCGCAGTCGTGTTGCCCGTGGCGTACAGACCCTCGATCACCTGGTCCTGCTCATCGAGAACCTGCGCGTGCTCGTTAGTGATCACACCCCCAGATGTCCCGACGTCGGCCGGCAAAACCCGGGTCGCGTAATACGGCGCGCGGTCGAGCGGGCCGACTGCGGCGTTGGGCCGGTACCCGGGATCGCCGAGGCAGTCGTTGTACGCCGACTGGCCGCGTCCGAAGTCGGGATCCAGGCCTTTGCCGGCGAAGAGGTTGAACCGCTGGATCGTGCGGGCCAGCTCGTCGGCTGGAAGGTCGATCTGGCGGGCCAGGTCGCCGATGGTGTCGCCGCACTTGACCGCGCCGCTTTCGATCAGCTCGGGGGGCAGCTGTCGGTTGCGCTTTAGCGGGTTGGTGCTGGTGACGTACCTGCGAACGTAACCGTCGTCGAAGATCATCCAGCAGGGCACCGCCTTGTTGGCGTACATCGCCTGGCCGACCTCGACATAGGAGTTCGATTCGTTACAGAACCGCCGGCCGGTCGAGTCGACGTAGATGGCTCCTGGCCGCTGCCGCCCCGACCCGAGCGAGGCTGCAACAGCGCCCCCGTTGGCGATGAAAACTGAAGGCAGCCAAACTGCTTCGTCCAAAAGATCGGTCTTTGCACCCAGCCGCATCGCCGTCTGCAGCACCTCGCCGGTGTCGCCGGCGTTGGCGATCGACCACTTCGCGTCGTTGGGTTGGTCACCGCTGTAACGGCGGCGCATGTCCGCATTGTGGCCGAAGCCGCCGGCAGCCAGCAGCACTCCCTTCCGCGCCTCGACGTTCAGCGCTACGCCGCCACGAGAGACATGTGCACCCACGACCCGACCGTCCTCGACGATGAGATCTTCCATGGCCGCATTCGTCCACAGCGGCGGCTGGCCCTCAAGATCTCCGCCAAGATCGATCAGTGCCTTCAGCAGTTGCGCGATGAGTGACGCACCGTTGGTGAGGATCTGACGTCGGCGTATCCGCGCGGCCGCGGTGCGCACGAAGACCTTGGTTGCCACCGCGAACGCGCGCGGCGCACGGTTGAAGTACTGGACCGATCGCAGTTCGTTGGTCAGCACCACATATCCATAGTTCTTGGCGAGCGGCGGCTGCACCTTGTCATACCAGCTTCCCAGCTGGGCGGCGTCGAAGGGAATTCCTTCTACGGCCCGTCCGGACTCGTTGCCGCCCTTATGATTCGGGTAGTAGTCGCTCCAGCCGGCGCACCGGATTAACTGAACACCCCTGCGGACAAGGAAATTGATCATCTCGTAGCCTGCGGTGAGGAACATTTCGCGACGCGCGAAAGAGGAAGCCGCGCCGATGTCACCGACCACGTCGGCCAGGTAGGCGAGGCCGTCTTCGTGCGAGTCGACGATGCCGTCGGCCCGCATCAACGGATTGTTGGGCAGCCAGATTATCCCGCCCGAAAGCCCGGTCGACCCGCCGATAAGGGCCTGCTTCTCGATGATCAGTGGCTCGAGCCCGCAGTCCAGTGCGGCCAGTCCGGCCACCATGCCACCCCCGCCGCTGCCCGCGATGAGCAGGTCGACGGAGCGATCCCAATGGGTGGTCATCGTGCCTCCGAGGGGACACTCGATGTGAAGCCCAGATCGGCGACCGGCACGTCGATGGTGGTGTTGGTCTTCTGGATCGCCGGTAGCAGCGTCCCGTAAGGCAGGCCGGCGAGGAAGCCATCGACGACGCGTTCGAAATTCGAAATCAGTCCCTCTATGCGATCTGACAGTCGCATGTAGTCAAAGCCCTTGGAGTGCAGCCCTTTCTGTTGTCTGGGCAGGTTCGAGAAATCTTGCGCGGGTATCGGAGGCCAGCGCGCGTCGTCTGGTGCCATGGGCTCAGGGGGGGTGGGCTTTCCTGCGGAGAGATCGGAGGGGAATCGGGTCAAAGACCAGATCTCGAACAAGGTCTCCTCGGGCCCCAGCGGACGGATCCGGTAGGACGAGGCGCTGCTGTAGGTGGGCAGGATGAAGTGGTGTGGGAAACAGAACCCGATTGCGTCGGTGATGCCGCGGCGGACCAGCTCGTTGAGGTCCGGCATATCGCTGCCGCGGGCGCGATGCCAGCCGACGACCGCATCGTTCACGATGCTGCGCCAAGCGGCCATCGCCTCAGCCGGATCCGATGGCAGCTCGATATTCTGCAAGCCTTCGGCGATGCGGATGTCGTTCTCGTGTGTCATGCCGCCCATGCCATCGCCCAGTGTGCGCATGAAGTACAGGCTGCTATCGATAATGGGATGCACGGCGTTGGAACTCGGCGTAGGGGCGGCGTTCCGCGCGGACGGCAGCAGCTGGGGATGCGTCTGCGGCACGTGGTAGCCCTCCATGAAGGCGGCCGTCGCGAGCTTCCAATTGACCGGAAGCCGGCACGACCGCCACCATTCGGTGCGCAGCGAGTCCACTTTCCAGGCGTCGTAGGTCGATGCGAATGGTTCCATGCAATCGCGTAACGCCGGCGCACCGTCGTCGAGGTTGATCCACGCGCATCCGCCCCAGAGTTCGCACCTGACCGAGACGAGTTGGAGATCGTCGGGACGCAGGTTCTCCTCGGCGAACATCTCGGGCCGTGCCACCAGTGTGTTGCGCCCGTCGATGCCCCAGCACCACCCGTGGAATGGGCAGACAAACGTACGCCGGGTCCCGTTGCCTTCCACCAGTTTTACCCCGCGATGGCGGCATGCGTTGTGGTAGGCCCGCACCGTCTGGTCGTCGAGCCGCACGACGATGATCGATTGGTCGAGGATCTCGTACTCGACGAAATCGCCCTGCTTGGGTATTTCCTCGAGCCGGCATGCCATCTGCCACACGCGAGGCCAGAACATCTCGGCCTCTTGCGCGTAGAAGTCGGGGTCGTAGTACCGCTGCTTGGGAATCCGATCGGCGGCCTGCACCGCCCACGGCACCGGTAGCGGTGTCCAGTTCACGTTCGTGCTCACTTTGACTACCTCTTCTCCGACCGAGTCACAGGATCCGTGACGCCCGTCCCTGCCAGTAACGTTCCCGGATGCGCCTCTTGTAGAGCTTGCCGTTCGGGTCCCGCGGCAACTCCGGGTCGAATTCGATTGAGCGCGGACACTTGTAGCCGGCGAGGTGGGCTCGGCAGTATTCGATGAGCTCGGATTCGAGGTCGGGGCCGGGCGTTACGCCGTTGACCGGCTGTACGACGGCCTTGACCTCTTCACCGAATTCGTCGTTGGGGACGCCAAAGACCGCCGCATCGATCAGCTTTGGATGCATGACGAGCAGGTTCTCCGCCTCCTGTGGGTAGATGTTCACCCCGCCGGAGACGATCATGAACGTCGACCGGTCGGTCAGGTACATGTAACCGTCCTCGTCGACGTAGCCCATGTCCCCCAGGGAGCGCCAGCCGCGATCGTTGTAGACCGACGCCGTCTTGGCGGGATCCTTGAAGTAGTGGAAGTCGGGCCCACCTTCGAAGTAAAGCTCTCCGGACTGCCCAACGGGAAGCTCTTCTCCGTCCTCCCCGACCACGTGCACCGGCGCGATCGGGATGCCCACCGAACCGGGATGGGCGAGCCAC
This sequence comes from uncultured Actinomycetota bacterium, assembly GCA_963762625.1. GTDB lineage: Bacteria > Actinomycetota > Actinomycetes > Mycobacteriales > Mycobacteriaceae > Mycobacterium. The sequence continues at coordinate 3,169,302 of CAVXLB010000001.1, read as the reverse complement.
TCTTCGGGACCGATGGTTGTGCCCGCGAATCCTTCGGTGCCGCCGTAATATTCGTAAATGATGGGCCCGAACCACTCCATCATTCGATGTTTGACATCGACCGGACAGGGTGCGGCCGCATGGAGCACGTATCGCAGACTCGAGACGTCGTGTTTACGCCGGATCGCCTCAGGCAGCTTCAGCATTCGCACGAACATCGTCGGTACGAATTGCGCGTGGGTGACCCGGTGGGTCTCGATCAGCCGCAACACGGTCTCGGCGTCGAAATTCGGCATGACGATCGACGCGGCACCAACGCGGTTGACCGCCATGGTGTAGTTCACCCCGGCCGCGTGGTAGAGCGGCGCCGGCGAAAGGTACACGCTGGCCGGGCTCATCTCGTAGCGGTGAACCAGTGCCATCTCCAGCACCGACTGGGCCCAGGAGCCGTTCCCGTCGGCCGGCAGCGGCCGCCGGACGGCTTTGGGCCGCCCCGTGGTGCCCGATGAGTAGAGCATCTCCGACCCGTCCGATCCCGGTGGTGCAGCACCGGCCGCCGCCAGCGCGTGCTCGTAGGAGTGCCAGCCCGCTAGCTCGCCGCCGAGGGCGATCCGGACGTCCACCCCGGCGTTCGCATCGCGGACGTGCGCGGCTAGCCCCGCCATCGATGCATCGACGAATACGGCCTTAGCGTCGGAGTCATCAATGACATAGGCGACTTCGTCGGGCGTGAAATGTGTGTTGACGGCGGTATAGTAGAGCCCGGAAAGCTGGCAGCCCCAGGTGATTTCGAAGAATTCCGGCCGGTTCGGCAACACCAGGGCCACGCCGTCGCCGCGGCGCAGCCCCGCATCGTGCAGCACCGCGGCAACACGCTGGCTCCTGGCGTACAGCTCGCCGAACGTCATCGTGCTGCCACCGGACATGATCAGCGCCGGCTGCGCCGCGCCCGTGATCGCGTGATCGGCGATGTTCACCAGCGGATGCCTCGGACGGGCCTACGTGGTTGCCGCGCCGTCGGTCGATGCGGCTGCCGCGGCCTCTTGGCGCCGGGCCTGCTCGGACGGCAGCACCTTGTCCTTGAACACCGTCTGAATCAGCTCCTGCACGTCCTTGCTGACCGATGCGAGCGCGACCAGGTCGTTGGAGGTCTGCCAGTGCACCCGCATCCCCATCAGCTCCCAGGCTCGCTTCAGGTTGGCCTTGGTGAGCATCAACGTCGTCAACGGTGCCTGGGCAATGTGGCGCGCGATCGCGTCCACGCGATCGTCCAGGTCCTCCCGCTTGACCACCTCATTGACGAGCCCGACCTCCAGCGCCTTCTTGGCGTCGATCACCTCGGCGGTGAACAAATAGTAGGCGGCACGGCGCCAATTCATGAATACCCAAGGCTCTATCGAACATTCACCCGATGGCATGCCGAACCCCTGCAGGGGCGGGTAAGAGAAGTACGCATCCTCGGAGGCGATGACGATGTCGGTGGTCAAACCCATATGCGTGCCACCGCCGACACAGTAGCCGTGCACCTGCGCGATGGTGGGCTTGGAGAACTCCCACAGATTCAGGGTTGGCTTGACGAAGAGATCCGACTGCGCCTTCCACGGGTTGCCTGTCACCATGGCGTTCTCCACGAACGCCGGATAGTCGACGGCGTTATTGCCAATGGCATGCCCAGAGCAGAATCCTTTGCCATTGGCTTTCAGCACCAAAACCTTGATGTCGTAGTCGCGGTCGGCATCCAGCAATGCGGCGTCGACTTCTTCGGCCAGCTTCTGGTCTTGAGCGTTCGCCTTCTCCGGCCAGTTCAGCGTGATCTTCGCGATCGCCCCATCTTTTTGGTAGATGATCCGCTCGCGCGTCTCGTTGAGATCCATACGTGCTTACCCTTTCGTCATGAATTGATGACGCCAATTTCGGCGCCGATATCGTAGGTGGTCCCGACCTGGCCAGTCCATTGCACGGTGCCCGATGCGCCGGCTTCGATTTCCTGTTCCACCTTCTCGGTGGCGATCGTATAGATCGGTGTGCCTTCCTCGACGTGCGCTCCTGCAGCGACGAGAAGGTCGGTGAGTTCGGCCTCCGAAACGGCCACCGACACCCGGGGAATGCGAATTATGAAGTCAGCCACGGGCTCCCGCCCTCTGCAGCGTGCGCTGGACGGCTTGGACGATGCGCGCCGGCGATGGGTACACTTGCGCCTCGAGCGCCGCCGCGGCCGGGCTGGGGACGAACCGGGCGCCCACCCGCTCGATGGGCGCGGCCAGCTCGCCAAACAATTCGGATTGCAGGATCGCCGCGATCTCGGCTCCTGGCCCGGCGAATTGGACCGCGTCGTGCACGATCACGACTCTTCCAGTGCGGCGCCCCGATTCGACGATGGTATCTACGTCCAGCGGGACCAGTGTGCGCAGATCGACTACCTCGGCGCTCACGCCCTGCTCCTGCAAAGTGGCCGCGGCCGCAAGCGCATCGTGCACGCTGCGCCCGTAGCTGATCAGTGTCACGTCGGCGCCCGGCCGCTTGATGTCGGCCTGACCCAGGGGAATTGAGAATCCGGGTTCGACGGGTACCGGACCTTTCTTGCCCTGCAAGCGAATCGTTTCGATGAACAAGCAGGGGTCATCATCGAAGATCGCCGTCGTCAGTAGACCTTTGCCATCGCGTGGGGTAGACGGCACGATTACTTTCATCCCGGGAATGTGCATGAACCATGCCTCGAGGCTCTGGGAGTGGGTAGCTCCGGTTGCCAGTCCTGCGTAAACCTGGGTGCGGATGGTGATCGGCGCTGTCGTGCGTCCAGCGGTCATGAACCGCAGCTTGGCCGCGTTATTGATCAGCTGGTCGGCGGCGATGCCGATGAAATCCATGATCATGATCTCGGCCACCGGCAGCATCCCATCGATGGCGGCACCGATCGCCGCACCCACAATGGCGGCTTCCGAAATCGGGGTATCCAGCACCCGGTCGTGGCCGTACTTCGTCGACAGCCCGGCTGTCGGTCCGGATGCACCGGGATCGGCGATGTCCTCACCGAGCAGAAACACCCTGTCGTCGGCCTGTAGCGCCTCGTCGAGCGCGAGGTTCAGCGCCTCACGCATCGTCATCACTTTTTCTTGCATTCCCTCTTTTTCGTCCACAGGGGCATCTTCCTTAGACCGGGAACTTGATCGGGGTTGCATACACGTCGCGGTCGAGTTCGTCGATCGAAGGGGAATCCGCGCTCATGACGATGCCCAACGCCGTCTCTACCGTTGCCAGCGCGTCGTTCTCGATGCGGTCGAGCTCGTCGGATGTGCAGATGCCTGCCGCGATGAGGTGGTTGCGGAACTTCGGCACCGGATCGGCCGCCATAGCCGCCTCCAACTGGTCCTCAGGGATGTACGGCATCCGGTCACCGAAGTAGTGGCCGCGGAAGCGGAATGTCACACATTCGATGAAGGTAGGCCCGTTACCGGTGCGCGCCCGCTGCAGTGCCTCGTCGAGCGCGGATTTCACCGCCAGCGGATCGTTGCCGTCTACCCGGACACCCGGTATGCCGTATCCGGCAGCCCTTTCGGCGACGTGTTCGAGTTTCATGGTGTCGGAGGTCGGCGTCATCTCGGCGTACAAATTGTTCTGGCACAAAAGGACCAGTGGCAGGTCCCACAGCGCGGCCATGTTGGCCGCCTCGTGAAAGGAGCCGGTGTTGGTGGCGCCGTCGCCGAAACTGACGACCGTGACCCGATCCAGGCCCTTGCGCTTCGCAGCCATCGCCAGTCCCACCGCCACCGGCGGTCCGGCCCCGACAATGCCGGTCGACAGCATGACGCCCTTGTCGGGGTTGGCGATGTGCATGGTGCCGCCCTTGCCACGGCCGGCGCCGACGGTGCGCCCCATCATCTCGCCGTAGATCTCCTCGAGCGGAACCCCCTTGCCGATGAGGTCGTGCAGCCCGCGGTACGTCGTCACCAGCTGGTCGTCGGGTCGTAGCGAAACGCCCATCGCGGCGGCGATGGCCTCTTGCCCGCGCGACGGCCAGTAGACGCACATGAACTCACCGGTGCCGATGCCTTTGGAAAGCCGGTCGTCGGCCGACTTCATCAGCACCATCAACGCGTAGAGACGACGCTTGATCTCCGTGGAGTTGTCGTCGCTCATCGCAGTTCTCCGCCGGCCACGCTCGAATTTCCAATTCCTCTGTAGAGCAACTCGATTAACATCGCCGCGGTCATCCACCCGACCATGGTTTGACCTTGAGGAACCCGCCTCCGTCGACACGCAGCTGCTGGCCGGTGATGTAGCGTGCCGCGTCGGACGCCAGGAATAGCACGGCCTCGCTGATGTCCTCGGGTTCGACATAGGGGATAGGCATCGCCTGGACTAGCGGAAAGACCGGTTCGGCGTCCTCGCGAGTGGGGCTGCTCAGATCGGGCCGGAACGCCCGGTACATCGGCGCGCTGTGCAACATGTCGGTGTTGACGTTCGTCGGGTGCACTGCGTTCATCCGGATAGAGAAGGGAGCCAGGGCCCGAGCAAAGTCGTTGACGTAATGTGCGGCAGCCAGTTTCGCGAAAGCGTAGCCGGCTCCTCCGGTACCGCCGTCGATGCCGCTGGTGTTCATCGATGACATGAATGCCGCGTTTGACCCGATAACGATGATCGACGCGCCGGCCTGCAGATGTTTGAGGCTCGCATGCACCAGGTTGAGCACCCCGACCAGGTCCACGTCCACGGCGTCGGCGAAGGCCTGTGGCGGGAGGCCTGCGGTCAGCGGGCAGATGCCGGCATTGGCGATCACGATGTCGAGGTGCCCGAGCTCCTCGACGCCCTCGTCGATCGCTGCCGAAAGGGCCGCCCGGTCACGAACGTCGGCAATCGCGGTGAACGCGCGCTGGCCCTCCTTTTCGACGAGTCGCGCTGTCTCGTCCAGATCCTCCGGACGGGCCAGCGGATACTCGTTGGTTTCGATGTCCGCGCAAAGATCCACCGCGATTATGTCCGCGCCTTCTGCGGCAAGCATTCGCGCGTGCGAACGCCCTTGGCCGCGCGCGGCTCCGCTGATCACGGCCACTTTGCCTGTCACCCTGCCCATCGCCCGTCCCACCACCTGTCGGTCGTTGCAATTTTCACATTGATGACCCGAATTGGGGCCCAAAGTCGTTTACTGCCAACAACATCGGCTCATTTTCTGAGCGATCTGGACGGTCGAGGTGCATCTGCCCATTCGGGTGACGCGCCGATGATGTGTGCGAACAGCGTTCCGCGGCCATTGGCCTGCGCGCCGGTCGGCTCCATCGCATCTCTCCCACGAAATACCGCCACCAGAAACCACCCGTGGCTGCAGCCGGGCTATCAATATCCCTTACGGTAGCTAGAATATCTAAAATAGCAAGAAAGACCGCGGCGAGGGGGTTGGCTGGGAAATGGCGGGGTCAGGCGAGCAGGGTGGCGTCCTTAGCGGCGTCCGAGTAGTCGAATTGGCGTCGTGGACCTACGTGCCTTCGGCCGGCGCCGCTCTGTCGGACTGGGGCGCCGACGTAATAAAGGTTGAAGGCGTCACTTCGGGCGATCCCGGACGTGCGCTGGTTGTCGGCCCTTTCACCCGCCAAGCGGCCCGCCCTGACGCAGACTTCATCCTCGAGTTGGGCAACCGCGGCAAGCGCAGCATCGCCATGGACGTGAAATCCGAGACAGGTCGGGAACTGTTCGGCCGACTGTTGGCCAGTGCGGATGTGTTCCTCACCAATTGGCTGCCCGGCGCGCTAGAGCGAGCGCAGCTCACTGTCGACGACATTCGCTCGTTCAACCCGAAGATCATCATCGCGCGCGGCACGGGGCTGGGGGTGCGCGGCCCGGATCGCGATCGTGGCGGTTTCGATGCCGCTACGTACCTGGCGCGTGGCGGGGTCGCCTACACGTTGACGCCGTTCGGGACGGAAACGCCGGCTGTGCAGGGCCCGGGCTTCGGTGACCTGCAAGGCGGGGCGACATTGGCCGGCGGCGTGTGCGCTGCGCTGTTCCATCGGGAACGGACCGGCGAGCCGACCATCGTTGATTCCTCGTTGCTGGCCCAGGCGATGTGGGCGATTGCACCGTCGATTTCTGCAGCCGATTTCTTCGATATCGACGGCATTCCAGGCGCACCACCCGGGTTGGCGATGAATCCTCTGGTGAACAGGTACAAGACCAAAGACGGTAGGTGGATTCAGCTGGTGTTCTTGCAGCCGGACAAATTCTGGGCAGGGTTCTGCGAGCGCATGGGTCTGGGGGAATTGGCCACCGACGAGCGATTCGTGCCGTCAAGCAACCTGATAGCCAACACGGCCGAGGCGACCGAGATCTTCGCAAATGCGTTTGCGGGCCATGACCTCGCGCATTGGCAGAAGGTGCTGGAAGACGAACCAGGCGTGTGGGGCGCCTTGGCGACCCCGCGCGAGACGCTCAATGACCCGCAGGTAGAACCAAATGGTTACGTCGTGACGAACGTTGATGACTTCGGCGAGAAGTACCGGATCGTCGCTGCGCCGATCCAATTCAACGAAACGCCGCCCGCTCCCGCGCGTGCGCCAGAACATGGGCAGCACACCGAGGAGATTCTGCTTGAGCTCGATGTCGACTGGGACGACATCACAAAGGCGAAAGATCTCAAAGCCATACTCTGAGCCTTGTCGAGGTTTCGGCCCATGCTGAACCCTGCATCGCGCCCAACATCGAGTTGTCGGACCGAAATCGCGAAAGCCTGAGAAAAAAATCGACGTTCGGCGCAACGAACGCGAGTAGGCCGGCGCGATGTCGACCTGAAATGCGCGGTGGATAAGTGTGATCGCGATAGCGCTTTGCCAGCGTTGATGGTGACCCATGGCCGGGGTCTCCAAGAGGTGGTCGGAGGTTCCCATGTCGTTCCTCATCGCGGCGCCCGAGTTGGTAGCAGCGGCGGCAACGGATCTGGCGAGAGTCGGTTCGACGATCAGCGCGGCCAATATAGCCGCAAGCGGCCCGATAACCGCGGTGATCGCGGCCGGCGCCGATGAGGTCTCGGCTGGCATCGCGGCGTTATTTGGCGTCCATGCCCAGGCATACCAGGCCCTGAGTGCCCAGGCAGCGACGTTCCATAGCCGGTTTGTGCAGGCCCTTGGTGCCGGCGCGAACAGTTACGCCCTCGCCGAGGCGGCTAATGCTTCGCCCTTCCGGCCGCTCCAGATTCTGCGACAAGACGTACTCAACTTGATCAATGCGCCCACCGATTCGCTGTTCGCGCGTCCGCTGATCGGTAACGGCGCCGACGGGGGCGCGGGGACCGGGCAGAACGGCGCCCCTGGCGGCTTCCTGTACGGCAATGGCGGCAATGGCGGGTCCGGCGGACTCAACCAGGGCGGCGGTAACGGCGGAAGCGCTGGACTGTGGGGCAACGGCGGCCGGGGCGGGTCAGGCGGCGATAGCACCGTAACGGGGGCGGCGGGTGGCAACGGCGGGAACGGCGGGCTGCTGTGGGGCAATGGTGGTGACGGCGGAACTGGCGGCGCGGGCCAGGCCTTGGTGTCAACGCCGCCGCCTTTCAGTACCGCTGCGGGCTCAGGCGGCGCCGGTGGAAACGGCGGCAACTCCGGGCTGCTCTACGGATTTGGCGGCGCCGGCGGAACGGGCGGCTCTGGGGGGACCGCGCCGTCGGTGAACTCAGGCGGCCCACCCGTCCTTGGTGTGGGCGGCGATGGTGGCAGCGGTGGCACCGGCGGTTCCGGCGCGCTGGTGTTCGGCGACGGGGGCACCGGCGGGATCGGCGGAGTCGGCGGGGAAAGCCTTTCCGGCACTACGACCATCGGCGGCGCCGGCGGTGGTGGCGGCAACGGTGGCCAAAGCGGCCTGCTGTTCGGACACTCGGGAACCGGCGGGATGGGCGGCGCCGGGGGCATCGGAGTCGATACGGTCAGTTTCGGCGGCCAGGGCGGTACCGGCGGCGCTGGCGGCGCAACCGGGCTACTCGGCAACGGCGGGGCCGGCGGGGCGGGCGGGATCGGCGGGATCGGCTCCATGGACGGCGGTCAGGGCGGCAATGGTGGTCTCGGGGGTAGCGGCAGCGTGGGCGGTCTGTTGTACGGAAACGGTGGCTCCGGCGGCAATGGCGGAATGGGTGGCGATGGCGGCGGTGGAGTGGCCGGTTTTGCCGGTTCGGGTGGATTTGCCGGGACTGGTGGTAACGCTCGGCTGATCGGTAACGGCGGGATGGGCGGCAGCGGCGGCGGCATGGGCACCGGCGCGCCGTCTGATCAGGTAGTGGGCGGAGACGGCGGTGACGGGGGCCGGGCTGGCCTGCTGTTCGGCGACGGCGGCACCGGCGGTGCGTCTGGCGGCGCCGGGGGCAGTGGCGGATTGCTGTTCGGTCAAAACGGGGCATTCGGGGCCGCCTGACCGGCCGGCGTTCTAGTTCAATAGTCCAAACCCGTAGAGCACGAACAACATTGGCTGCAGCAATTGCAGCACGCGGCTGACACTCGCGATTTCGGCGAATCCGCGCATCGGCTGGATATCGACACGATCACAAGCACATACCAATACCGCCATTGTTATGGCAGAACGGGATCAAAGGATAAATCATGGCACGTGGGGACTTTGGCGTTGCGGTCGCGATTAATGCGTATTCGCAACGGATTCTTCTTCCGCAGCGTGGCAGCGGATTTGGTTAGCGTGCAACAGGAGGTATCGACAGTATGACGGCGAACTGGGTTCCCACTCAGACTTCGTGCGGCCCGAACTCTGGTCGCATACTCGATACCGCGCGGGGCATTCTCATTGGTCTCCGCCGCTGCCCTTCAGCCACGGCTTTCGATGAATTACACCGCGCAGCAATACGTCACAGGGTGCCCGTATTCGCGATGGCGTGGGGTCTGGTCCACTTGGCGGGGAATGGCGAGATGACATCCAGCTTTCTCGATGCGCAGTCAGCCGCGCGGGACGAGTGGGGCCAGCTGTTCGCGGGGTCTGCAGTGGTGAACTGTTGAGCGGCGAGCAGGAAGCCCGGGCCGCCGAGTTGCCCGAGGCCACCGCGGCCGTTTACCCGCTCGAACTGCACTGGCCTGCACGCTCGCGGGGTATCAGGCGATATCGCAGGGCCGCGACAACCCGGCTGGTGCCACCAAATGACGGGGATCAACGTCGGCAGTTCCTCGAACGGTGGTCGACACGCCAACCCCGCTGCTAGCCGCCGCTCTTCGGGGTTGCGCCGTGGCCCACGCCAGCCAGGGTTTTGGGACAGTACGCGCTGGCCGCGATCGCTGTGAACTGGGCGGCGCCGTTGTCCTCGAACCCTGGGTTGAGCTCCTGCAGGTTCTTGACGATTTCCACGCCGGTCATTCCCCCGTCGACTAAATTGCATACTTCTTTGCCGGCGGTTATTGCGCGTTCAGGGTCTTCATACGTCAGCCCCGCTTGTTTGAGCGCGGCGAGGAAGGATTGATCGTTGCCGTCAACGTCGGCGTGGGCCGGGGCGGCCGTGCCGATCACGGCGGCGACACATGTCAGCGCCAGGACGAGTCTCATAGTCCGGTGATTCTCGCAAATCAGCGGTGCGTGTGCATCCGTTACCCGCCAACGGGACTTTAACGGCACCTGGCCAACGGTTGCGCGGACGATGAAGTCCCGATGTCTCACCTCGTCCAGGTGGGCGAGTCGGCGACCGGTCAACACCGGGCGGCGCCGAGATGCGGTCACGGTTTTGGTATGGACCCGACCGCGCAGCGCGGTGCGCAACGCCCCGGGCTGTACGACTCATCGCATTCATCGTGGCGATCAACAGGTGCGTCGTGGATGCGACTCAGATAGCAATGCAGTGCGTTCACTGTTGATCGCAGTGTCTAAGAACAGGGTCTACCCAGCCGGCGTCGGTGGTTGGGCGGGACCGGCGACGACTATTGCCTCCACTGCCGTGGCCATCTCGAAACCCTCAACCTCCACGCGCCACTCGTAGATCCCTGGGTCCAAAGGCATTCCAGCCGGGATGTTGAGAGTAAGCGGCATTCGAACCGAAGTCCCGTGGATTGCGCCAGGGGGGCGGCCTGCTTCGGCTGCCGCTTCGAAGAGGATTCGCTGAGGACCCTGCGGCCCCGCCACCACCACCGGATCGCCATCGGTGGTCAGTAGTTGGCATTTCAGCTTGTGCTGCTTGTTGGTTTCATCCCAGTCGATATCGAGGAACAGCACTAAAGTGAAAGCAGGAGTCGGTGTTTGGCACTGTCTCCACCCCAGCCCGAGCGCGTTGACCTTGCCGGATCCGGCGTCGGCTTGGGCTGCATCGGCGAGCAACAGACTGATCTTCATCCGGCCGCCGGAACCAGGATCGATCTGGCGGTCGGCACCGCGCGATCCTGCCAAGTCATTACTGTCGTCCCCCAGGATCCACGAGATGTTTGCCCTGCTCTTATTGGCTGGATAATACGTACGCTTCGATCTGTTCGGCTAATCGGCATGTCGGCCGGGGGCCTGAGGTCGGCCCACGCGCCGAATCGACGTGGCACCTTGTCGATGGGGTTCACGAATCACGGGAATACGACGCAGGTAACAGCCGCCCGGGCTCGCTTGGCCTTTTCCAGGCGCGTCCAGTGCGAATTCGAGCGACGCGAGCAGATCAGCGGCTGTTCCGCCAACGGACGTGAGACGGTATAAGTCTATGCAGAACCTCGACTATTTGACCTACGAAGAGTTCGGCCGCAGATTCTTCGAGGTAGCCGTTACCCCAGAACGCGTCGCAGCCGCATTCGCCGATATCGCGGGTAGCGAGTTCGCGATGGAACCCATTGCTCAGGGACCGGGCGGGATTGCCAAGGTCAGCGCGAACGTCAAGATTGAAGAGCCCCAAGTCACGCGGCGTGTGGGTGACACCATCACATTCGTCATCCACATTCCGCTGTCGATCGATCTGCTCCTGGACCTACGGCTGGATAAGCAGCGGTTTGTCGTCTCCGGAGACATTGCATTGCGTGCCACGGCACGCGCCGCCGAGCCGCTGCTGCTAATCGTTGACGTCGCCAAACCACGGCCATCCGATATCACCGTCAATGTGTCGTCTAAATCACTTCGCGGCGAGGTTTTGCGGATCCTCGCCGGCGTCGACGGTGAAATCCGGCGATTCATCGCCCAGTACGTCGCTGATGAAATCGACGCACCTCAATCGCAAGCCGCGCAAATCATTGACGTTGCACACCAGTTGAACGAGGCCTGGCCATAAGAAACGTATGCCCCGGCTGGGTTTCGGGTCGCCGCGTCCGGGTATGCAACTGGGAACCTCATCAGGAGCGGATAAAACATGGCACGAGTGGACGTTTCGACGCCGACGGATGTAGAACCGGGCTTGGCCTGGAAGCTGGCTTCTGACCTGCGTCGATTCGATGAGTGGATGACGATTTTCGGCGGGTGGCGCGGCACGATTCCGTCGACGATCGAAAAGGGCACCCGTGTCTCGTCCCTGATCAAGGTCAAGGGCTTTCGCAACGTCATCGACTGGACAGTCAAGCGTTACGCTGAACCGAACTCAATCGAGCTGCAGGGTCGTGGTCGGGGCGGGATTCGGATCGCGTTGGCCATGACCGTGACCGCAGACCATCCGGGATCGACGCTGCATCTCACCGCCGATCTGGAGGGCGGTCTGCTCAGCGGGCCGATCGGAAAAATCGTCGCCAAAGTCCTGCGATCCGACGTCCGCAGGTCGATCAACAACCTCGCCGCCCTGCAGTAAACGCAGACTCCAGCGGCAATCACCGTGCCCGATGGCGGGCAATCAATTGCCGTTCGGTTTGGCGGATTCGCCTGCGGTCCATGGCAAGCCAGGCCAGCCCAGCCCCGAAAGCCAGCAGCCCCACGATCGCAGCAGAAATGCCGGCACCAACCTCTCCGAGAGCGAAAGCGCCCATGCAGACTACCAACGCCAGCACAGCGGCCCCGACCACGAAGAGCCCGAACGCCGTCTCTGAGTCCTGCGGCGGTTCGTCCGCATTGCGAGCGGTGACCTGATCGTCGTCAACAAGGCCGCGCCCGATGTGCCTCAATGCCGTCACCTTCATTTGGCAGCGCCTCCTTTTGTTGTCATTTCGTTCAGCGTGCGTGAACTGGAGCTACCCGAAATACACACTGGACAAACGACTTCTGCAGGGTCGCCTTATGCCGCTCCCGGTCGGCTACTCCGGGGCTCGCGGCAGCACGCGACGCACTGGCCGGGTCTCGATGGCGTTGATCGTCAAGGCCCGGCGGCTGATTCGCCAGCCCGAATCGGTCAACTCGTATGCATCGTTGTAGAGCAGATGCCAGACCACATCGATCAGCTCTTCTGCGTGTTGATTCCAGTGATGCGCGACGCATGCGACGCGCCCGCGCGCGCTGCCGGGCCGGGGGCCCTCGTGGTAGACCTCGCCGACGATTGCGTGCTCGGTCCGCATGGTCTGGGTGACCGCCGCGACCGCCACGCCGATGGCTTCCTGACCTCGATGCGAATGGATGGGCTCCAGGGCGGCGGGCGGCTCAGGCACTATCAATTCGGCGGTTGCAGTGAAAAGCGCAGTGACGGAGGCGAATTGGCGGTCATCGACGCCGGCGGCATATCGGTGCACCAGATCACGCAGCGCTGCCCCCTCACTCACCGAGAGACTCACGAGATCAATGACAGTCGTTGCGCGCACGCAGACAGAACGTCTTTGGCCCGCTCGATATCGGCGGTCGGCGGCATGGCCAACACAATCCGGTCGGCACCCTGATCAGCCAGGCCGGCTGCGCGGTCGGCATCGATCTTGGTGACAAGATGACCCAGGGACACCTCCAGCGCCGCCGGATCGCGGTCCGCCGCCGACGCCTCTTCACGCATCAGCGCGATCAGTGAAGCGAGTTGCGGGCCGGTCACGCCGAGCGGCTGGAAACCGTCGCCGAAGCGTCCGGCGCGGCGGGCGGCCGCCCTGCTGTGGCCGCCGATATGAATTGGAATCCGTTCTCCTGCAACGGGTTTGGGGTAGCACATCACATCGTCGAAGTCGAAGAACTCGCCATGATATGACGCTCCTCGAGGTTGGTCGGCCCACAGTGCCCGCAAGACGGCCAGTTGTTCGTCAGCCCGTCTACCGCGGCTGTCGAACTCCACGCCGCACGCATCGAGCTCTTCCTTGAGCCAGCCAACGCCCACGCACAGCCGGAGCCGTCCGCCGGACAGCGCATCGACGGTTGCGGCGCGTTTGGCGAGCACAACCGGATGGTGATTGGGCAATACCAGCACGCCGGTGGCCAATCCGAGGCGACTGGTCTGACCGGCTAAAAACGCCAGCAGATCAAGCGGGTCCGGGATGGGGCAGTCAGCCGTCAGCCCAACTCGTCCGGAACTGTCGTAGGGATAGACGCTGTCGTACTGGGTTACCAGGACGGTGTGCTCGACCACGACGATCGATTCGAATCCGCACTGCTCAAGATGGCGCGCAAAGTTCACCATCCAGTCGGGGTCGGCGGTGACACCGTCGGCGACCGGCACGACCACTGAGATCTTTGGCGGGAGGTTCATGGCTCCCGAAGCTAACAGGTAGGCGTTTCATCAGTCGGTGGGGCGATCTGAGCGCGCACAGCCTCGACGAGGGTAGCCGCGCGATGATCGGCGAACACGTCCTCCAGCATCATCTGCCGACCGCCCGGGCCGGTCAGCGGCACACGCCAGTTGGGGTATTCATCCGTGGTGCCAGGCTGATTTTGCGTCCGGCGATCACCGACCGCATCGGTCAGCGCCACCCCTAACAGCCGCGACGGGGTTCGGCCCAGGTACCCGTACAGGGCGAGAACTATCTGCTCGGGGTCATCTTCACGATCGCCCAGCAGCCCGACACGGCGCAATTCGGCCATCCAGGCCGCCAGCTCGGCCCGGTCGGACGCGAGCTCATCCGCGACGGACCGGGTCAACAATCCCAGGGAGTCGCGCAACCGCACATGGTCGCCGGCCAGGTAGCCGGCGGTCGGGGGCAGGTCGTGGGTGCCGACCGACGACAGGCAGTACTCCCGCCAGCGCTCAGCCGGCAAGGGACCGCCATTTCCGTCACGATCCAGCTCGAACCAGAGGATCGAGGTGCCCAGCAGTCCTCGCAACAGCAGATAGTCCCGCACCCAGGGTTCAACAGTGCCGAGGTCTTCGCCGACGACGACGGCACCGGCCCGGTGTGCTTCCAGGGCGACGATGCCGATCATCGCGTCGTGGTCGTAGCGAACGTAGGTGCCCTCAGTGGGCGCCGCGCCGTCGGGAATCCACCACAGCCGGAATAACCCAATGATGTGGTCGATGCGTACGCCGCCGGCATGCCGCAGCACGGCCCGGATCAGTGCCCGGAAAGGCCGGTACTCCTGCTCTTCCAGTCGGTCCGGTCGCCAGGGCGGCTGCGACCAGTCCTGACCGAGCTGATTGAACTCGTCCGGCGGGGCACCCGCGGTCACGCCCAGCGCCAGCACTTCCTGGAGCGCCCAGGCATCGGCCCCATCGGGATGCACGCCGACGGCCAGGTCGTGCATGATGCCCAACGACATTCCGGCCCGCACGGCTTGCGATTGGGCTGAGGCGAGTTGCTCATCGAGTTGCCACTGCATCCAGCGATGGAAATCGATAGCATCCGAATGCTTTTCGGCGAATCGGACAACGCCGGCAGCCGCGGGATGCTGAAGGAAATTCGGCCAATGATGCCAATCGCCGCCGTACTTTTCGGCGAGTGCGCACCAGGTGGCGAAGTCGTCGAGAGCGCGACCCTCACGCTCGCGAAACGCCCCGTAGGCCAGCTCGCGGCCTGCCGACCTCGGTACCCGGTGCACCAATTTGAGCGCCGCGCGCTTAGCCACCCATGCGTTGTCACGGTCGATGGCGTCGAGCTCGCCGGCCCCCTGTTGAACTTTCGAGCGCAGCCTGCGCACCCGGCCTCGCTTGATCAAATCGGCATATTCGGGGATTGCCTCGACGCGAAGATAGAGCGGATTGACGTAGCGCCGCGATGTCGGCAGATACGGCGATGGCTCCATCGGAATCGTGGGAGTGGCCGCGTGCAGCGGATTGACCAGCACGTAATCGGCGCCATGGCGGGTTGCCGACCATACCGCCAGGTCGGTCAGATCGGTGAGATCGCCGACGCCCCACGATTGTCGGGACCGCACGCTGTAAAGCTGAGCGGCCAGGCCCCAGGCGCGGCGAGCGCCAAGTCGGTCTGGCAGGCCGAGCCAATCCGGCGTCACGATGACCGCGCTGCTGGTCTGGAAGTCGCGAGATCGCAGATGAACGCGGTGGTAGCCCAGGGGCAGGTCGCTGGGCAGCACGAAGCTGGCCTCGCCGACCCAGCGGCCGTCCAGGTCGAACGGCGGGGTGAAGTTCTCGACCTGCTTCACCCCGCGCCGGACCGTGCCGTCCTCGAGCTGCAGCCACACTTCGGCGGGAAAGCCATGAGTGACATGCACCCAGAACCGCGTCTGCACGCCGGTGCGGCCGACGATGGTGGCCGGCATCTGGCGTGCCCAATAAGACCTAAGGTGCGAGGTCAGGGCCTCATTGCGCTGTTGTTCGGTAGCGGCGGCTACGCCGAGGGCGGCGAGCACGGACACTAGCGTGGCTTCCGGAACCGGCGTGTGCCGGCCGGTCCAGTCCGTATACCAGGTGGCGATGCCGAATCGCCCGGCAAGTTCGACTAACGAGGGCGCGAGCTCTGTCATGCCGCCCATCTTGCGTCCAGCACCCGCCGGCGGCGACACGGGCAGATTTTACTGGCCGCCTGGTCGCGTTGTTGGGGAGCGCCGGGGATCCGGCAACCCGCTGTTTGCCGGCTGTTTGCCAGCAGGCGATTTTCGGGCGATTTTTCACAAGTCTGTGAGCTGATCGTCGGATTTGCCATTCGGGAGGACGAGTTGGCTATCCGCCGCTACCATGCCCTGTGGAGACACGAAGAATCTGACGGGTATCCAACGGGGGATACGGAAAGTGGCAGCTCAGTGGGGTAGTCCGCTGCTGGTGCCTTCGGCGACCCGGATGAGCCGGGCCGCTGGATTCACAGACATAGCACGATGTGAAGAGAACTCGTAGAGCACCACGTAGCGATGCCGCTACCGGTGCCTTACGGTTATCGATGTGATTCGTGCGGTGAAAAAACGGGCGATCTAACAACCGGATGGTGAATTAACGTGGCGGAAGAAGGTCGCGGACAGCGCGGGTCGGGATACGGCCTTGGGCTGTCGACGCGGACGCAGGTTACCGGGTATCAGTTCCTCGCTCGTCGAACGGCGATGGCGCTGACTCGCTGGCGAGTCCGCATGGAGGTCGAGCCAGGTCGGCGTCAGAACTTAGCCGTGGTGGCGTCGGTTTCCGCGGCGTTGGTGGCCTGCCTGGGCGCGTTGCTGTACTCGTTTATCAGCCCGGCCGGCCAGGTAGGTGATTCG
Source organism: uncultured Actinomycetota bacterium (assembly GCA_963762625.1). GTDB lineage: Bacteria > Actinomycetota > Actinomycetes > Mycobacteriales > Mycobacteriaceae > Mycobacterium. The sequence goes on along the minus strand of CAVXLB010000001.1, from coordinate 3,152,931 downwards.
CCGATCATCGCGGACCGTGACTCCGGAGCGCTGTATGTGCGCGTGGGTGACAGGTTGTACCCGGCGCTGAACTTGGCATCGGCGCGGCTGATCACCGGGCGGCCAGACAACCCGCACCTGGTCAAGGGAAGCCAAATCTCGACCCTGCCGCGGGGTCCACTGGTGGGCATCCCGGGTGCACCGTCGAACTTCGGGCCTAAGAATCCGTCCGCGTCGTCGTGGCTGGTGTGCGACAACGTGGCCGGTTCAACCGGCGTCGGGGCACCGTCGGGGCTGACGACGACGGTGATCGATGGCACCCCCGACCTCAGCGGTCACCGGAAGGTGCTGAACGGTTCCGACGCGGTGGTGCTCAACTACGACGGGGATGCCTGGGTCATCAGGCAGGGGCGCCGGTCACGCATCGACGCGACGAACCGGTCGGTGTTGTTGCCGCTGGGTTTGACGCCAGAGCAGGTCGGCCAGGCCAAGCCGATGAGCCGGGCGTTGTTTGACGCTTTACCGGTAGGGCCCGAGCTGGTGGTGCCAGAAGTTCAGAACGCGGGCTCCCCGGCCACATTCGCGGGGGCGCCCGGCACGGTGGGGACGGTGCTCGTGACACCGCAGATCAGCGGTCCGCAACAATATTCGCTGGTACTTGCCGATGGTGTGCAGACGCTGCCGCCGTTGGTGGCCCAGATCATGCAAAACGCCGGGGGCTCGGGCAACACCAAACCGGTGACCGTAGAACCGGCCGCGTTGGCGAAGATGCCGGTGGTCAACAAGCTGGATCTCTCGTCTTACCCGGACACCCCGTTGAACGTGATGGACCTGCGGGAGAATCCGGCGACCTGCTGGTGGTGGGAACGAACGGCCGGTGAGAACCGGGCCCGCGTCCAGGTGGTGTCCGGCCCCAACCTTCCGATCGCGTCGTCCGATCTGAACAAGGTCGTGACGCTGGTGAAGGCGGACACGACCGGCCGGCAGGCCGACCAGGTCTTCTTCGGACCTAACTATTCGAACTTCGTGGCCGTCACCGGCAACGATCCCGGGTCCAAAACAGCAGAGTCGCTGTGGTGGGTGACCGACGCCGGAGCTCGGTTCGGCGTGGACGACACCAAAGACGTCCGCGAGGCATTGGGTCTGAACACCCCACCGAGCTTGGCGCCATGGGTGGCGCTGCGGCTACTGCCACAAGGCCCGACGCTCTCCCGAGCAGATGCGTTAGTCGAACACGACACCCTACCCATGGACATGACCCCTGCAGAGTTGGTGGTACCGAAGTGAAACGTGGATTTGCGCGGCCTACACCGGAAAAGCCTCCGGTTATCAAGCCGGAGAACATCGTCCTGCCGACGCCATTGAGCATCCCCCCGCCCGAGGGCAAGCCGTGGTGGCTGATTGTGGTCGGTGTCGTAGTCATCGGCCTGTTGGGCGGCATGGTCGCCATGACCTTCGCCAGCGGTTCACACGTTTTCGGCGGCGCCGGCTCGATCTTCCCGATCTTCATGGTCGGCGGGATGATGATGATGATGTTTGGTGGCCGGTTCGGCGGCGGCAACCAGCAGATGAGCCGTCCGAAACTGGACGCGATGCGCGCCCAGTTCATGTTGATGCTGGACATGCTGCGCGACACCGCCAACGAGTCGGCCGACAGCATGGACGCCAACTACCGGTGGTTCCATCCCGCGCCCACCACGCTGTCCGCCGCCGTCGGATCGTCGCGGATGTGGGAGCGCAAGCCCGACGGTAAAGACCTCAACTTTGGTGTCGTCCGCGTGGGCGTGGGCATGACCCGTCCCGAGGTGACCTGGGGTGAGCCGCAGAACATGCCGACCGACATCGAGCTGGAGCCGGTGACGGGCAAGGCACTTCAGGAGTTCGGGCGCTATCAAAGCGTCGTTTACAACCTGCCCAAGATGATCTCCCTGCTGGTTGAGCCCTGGTATGCGCTGATCGGAGAGCGCGAGCAGGTACTGGGATTGATGCGGGCGATCATCTGCCAGTTGGCGTTCTCGCACGGGCCCGACCACGTGCAGATGATCGTGGTCAGCTCTGATCCAGAGCAATGGGACTGGATGAAATGGTTCCCGCATGTCGGTGATCAGCGGCGTCAGGACGCGGCAGGCAATGCGCGGATGGTCTACAGCTCGGTGCGTGAATTCGCGGCTGAGCAAGCCGAATTGTTCGCCGGCCGTGGGTCGTTCACGCCTCGGCATGCCAGTTCGTCGGCGCAGACCCCGACACCGCACACCGTAGTCGTCGCCGACGCGATTGATTCCCAATGGGAGTATGTGATCAGCGCGGAGGGCGTCGACGGGGTGACGTTCTTCGACATGACCGGCGCTTCGATGTGGACATCGGTCCCTGAACGGACGTTACGGTTCGACGAGCTGGGCGTGATCGAAGCACTGCCCCGTGACCGCGACACGTGGATGGTGATCGACGACAAGCCTTGGTTCTTCGCCCTGACCGACCAGATCAGCATCGCGGAGGCAGAGGAGTTCGCGCAGAAGCTGGCGTACTGGCGACTCGCCGAGGCCTACGAAGAGATCGGCCAACGGGTCGCGCACATCGGCGCCCGGGACATCCTGACCTACTACGGGATCGATGACCCGTCTTACATCGACTTCAACGACCTGTGGGGCAGCCGCACCGACATCATGGGCCGATCGCGGTTGCGGGCGCCTTTCGGCAACCGCTCCGACAACGGCGAACTGCTGTTTTTGGACATGAAATCACTGGACGAGGGTGGCGATGGCCCGCACGGGGTCATGTCGGGAACGACAGGTTCGGGTAAGTCGACGCTGGTGCGAACCGTGATCGAATCGCTGATGCTCGGCCATCCGCCGGAGGAGCTGAATTTCGTCTTGGCCGACCTCAAGGGTGGGTCAGCGGTCAAGCCGTTCGCCGGCGTACCGCACGTATCGCGAATCATTACCGACCTTGAAGAAGACCAGGCATTGATGGAGCGCTTCCTGGACGCGCTGTGGGGCGAAATCGCCCGCCGAAAGGCGGTGTGCGATAACGCCGGTGTCGACGACGCCAAGGAGTACAACTCCGTGCGGACCAGGATGCGGGCCCGCGGTCAAGACATGCCGCCGCTGCCCATGCTCGTGGTGGTCATCGATGAGTTCTACGAGTGGTTCCGGATTATGCCGACGGCGGTCGACGTTTTGGACTCGATCGGCCGGCAGGGCCGCGCCTATTGGATCCACCTCATGATGGCGTCCCAGACCATTGAGAGCCGGGCTGAAAAGCTCATGGAGAACATGGGTTACCGGCTGGTGTTGAAGGCTCGTACCGCCGGCGCGGCGCAGGCGGCCGGGGTTCCCAATGCCGTGAATCTGCCAGCCCAAGCCGGTTTGGGTTACTTCCGCAAGAGCCTCGAGGACATCATCCGGTTCCAGGCGGAGTTTCTGTGGCGCGACTATTACTCTCGCGGGGTCACGATCGACGGCGTGGAGGCGCCGGCGTTGGTGCACAGCATCGATTACGTTCGACCGCAACTGTTTACCAACTCTTTTACCCCGCTCGAGGTAAGCGTGGGCGGCCCGGATATCGAGGCACTCGCCGCGCACTCCAATGGTGAGGCGCTCGAAGTGGCCGAGGCCGGGGAAGAGGACGAGGAAGCCGAAGGGATCAGGACGCCGAAGGTCGGTACGGTGATCATTGATCAGCTGCGCCAGATCGACTTCGAGCCCTATCGGTTGTGGCAACCGCCGCTGACGAAGCCCATTGCCATCGACGAGTTGGTCAACCGGTTCCTCAAGCGCCCGTGGAACACGGACTACGGCACCGCCAGGGATCTGCAATTCCCGATCGGGATCATTGACCGTCCGTTCAAGCATGACCAGCCGCCATGGTCTGTTGACACCTCTGGGCCCGGTGCGAACGTCCTGATTCTTGGCGCCGGTGGCTCGGGTAAGACAACTGCGCTACAGACACTGATCTGCTCGGCCGCATTGACCCACACTCCGGAGCAGGTTCAGTTCTATTGCCTGGCATACAGCGGCACCGCATTGACCACGGTCGCCCGGCTTCCGCACGTGGGTGAGGTAGCGGGCCCCACAGATCCTTACGGTGTGCGCCGTACGGTGGCCGAACTGCTGGCGCTGGTGCGCGAGCGCAAACGTAGCTTCCTGGAGTACGAGATCGCGTCGATGGAGGTGTTCCGGCGCCGCAAGTTCGGCGGTGAGCCCGGTCCTGTGCCCAATGACGGGTTCGGCGACGTCTTTCTGGTGATCGACAACTACCGGGCGCTGGCCGAGGAAAACGAGGTCTTGATCGAGCAGGTGAACGTGATCATCAACCAGGGGCCCTCGTTCGGTGTGCACGTGGTGGTCACAGCCGATCGCGAATCGGAGCTGCGCCCGCCGGTGCGTAGTGGTTTCGGTTCCCGGGTCGAGTTGCGGTTGGCAGCGGTTGAGGACGCCAAGCTGGTTCGTTCCCGATTCGCCAAGGATGTTCCGGTCAAGCCGGGACGCGGCATGGTTGCGGTCAACTACGTCCGTCTCGACAGCGATCCCCAGGCGGGTCTACATACATTGGTGGCCCGGCCGGCGTTGGGCGGCACAGCCGACAACATCTTCGAGTCCGACAGCGTGATCGCGGCAGTCAGCCGGCTGGCCAGCGGCCAGGCCCCGCCGGTGCGCCGGTTGCCGGCCCGGTTCGGCGTGGAGCAGGTCCGCGAACTGGCCGCCAGGGACCCCCGTCAAGGGGTTGGTGCGGGCGGGATCGCCTGGGCGATATCGGAATTGGATTTGCAACCGGTGTACCTCAACTTCGCCGAGAACGCGCACCTGATGGTCACGGGTCGACGCGAATGTGGGCGGACAACGACGGTGGCGACCATCATGTCCGAAATCGGCCGGCTCTATGCACCCGGTGCCAACAGCGCACCGGCGGGGCCCGCGGGGCAACCCTCTGCGCAGGTGTGGCTGGTCGACCCGCGCCGTCAGCTGCTGACCACGCTGGGCTCGGACTATGTGGAGAAGTTCGCGTACAACCTCGATGGCGTGCAGGCGATGATGGGCGAGCTCGCCGAGGTCTTGGCCGGCCGCGAGCCACCGCCCGGTTTGTCCGCGGAGGAGTTGTTGTCGCGGTCGTGGTGGAGCGGTCCGGAGGTCTTCTTGATCGTCGACGACATCCAGCAGCTCCCGCCGGGGTTCGATTCGCCGCTGCACAAGGCTGCTCCTTGGGTGACCAGAGCCGCCGACGTCGGGTTGCATGTGATTGTCACCCGCACGTTCGGAGGCTGGTCTTCGGCGGGCAGCGACCCGATGCTTCGGGCACTGCATCAGGCGAATGCGCCTTTGTTGGTGATGGACGCCGACCCGGACGAGGGCTTCATCCGCGGCAAGATGAAGGGCGGTCCACTGCCCCGTGGCCGAGGCCTGCTGATGGCCGAAGACACCGGTGTGTTCGTGCAGGTGGCAGCGACCGAGCTGCGCAAGTAGGGCGTTCCGTCCACCGAGACTGCGATTAGGGCTGCTCAACGCTGAGCGAACAGCCCTATACGCGGCTTGGGTGCGTCAGCGGGGTAAATCCCAGCGCAGCGGTAATGTCTTGAGCGCGAACGTCTTCGACGGGAACGCGATGTCGGGGTTGTAAGCCGCAGGCAGTTCGAAGTCGGGAATCTGCTTGAGCCATTCTGCGACGATCACGGTCAGTTCGATGCGCGCCAGATGAGAACCCAGGCAGCGGTGCGGTCCGCCGCCGAATCCCCAGTGCCGATGGACTTTGCCGTCCATGGTCAGCTCGTCGGTAGACATCTTGTCGGTGCCATCGCGGTTGACCGCGGCCATGCACAATCGGACCGGCGTACCGGCAGGCAGCGTCATGCCCCCAACTTCGACGACCTGCGTCGTCACCCGGGGCGCGACCGGTGCCGATGGTTCCAGTCGGACGATCTCTTCGATGAAAACCCTGATCTGCTTGGGATTGTGACGCAATGCGTCGCGTAGCTCGGGTCTGCGTGCTAATTCGAATATGGAGAACCCGATGGCCGCAGTGACCGTGTCCAGCCCCGCCAGGATCAACAGGTGGCTCATGCCCAGCAGTTCGAGATCAGAGAAATTGCCCCCGCCGGTGATCACTTGCGACAGCAGGTCGGAGCCCGGGTTCTCCCGACGTTGCTGGATAGCGTCGGCGAGATATTCGAGCAGCTTGTACCCCTCGTCCATGTCGGCCTGGGTGAGGAAGGGCTTGTCGCCGACGATGATGTCTTTCCAAGTGATCACCTGGTCAAGGTCCTCGAGCGGTAGACCATAGAGGTCGAGGAACACTTGAAACGGGTACAACTTGGCGAAATCCGCCACCGCGTCGCACTCGCCCCGGCCGGCAAAGGCAGCGATCATCTCAGCGGCATGGCGTTCCAGCACCGGCCGGGACTTACTCAGCGCGTGCGGGCTGAAGTACGGTTGCAGGATCTTGCGGTAGCGAGTGTGCTCCGGCGGGTCGAACGCCAGCGGCACCACCGGCAGTGGGCTACCGGGGGGCTGAAGTGCCAATCGTGACGAGAAGACCTTGGGGTTGCGCAACGCAGCGAGCACGTCCTCGCGACGTGTCAGGTAGTAATAGCCGTTCATGAACACCACGGGCCCAGCATCCCGCAATGTCTTCCATCCGACGCCGCGGTCCTCGGCCAGCGGTAACGTGGAGTATTCAAGCCGCGGTAGGTAGAACGAGCCTTGCTGGCCTTGGTCAAGAGTGCTCATGCGCTCGGTCTCCGCTTGTGTATCTCGGTTTTTCGTCCCTTAGTTCCCGACAGTCCCGGACGCAGCCAGGCCGTCCGAAGGACGCCGTCCGGCCCATCCAGCTCGGTGGCAGCCGTCACTGGCTTCTGGTGGCACACCAATATCGCATGTGCGACGGGGGCGCACCAATCCGGCGATGGGGGTATTGCGAGGATTTGTGTGGCCGACTTAGGTCGGCAGTCATCTTCTAGACTTTACCGACCGACTAAGTCCGACAGTGCTCATCCGCAGTGCCGTCGAGGGAGGAAACCTTGTGAGGGTTCGTCTCGAAAACCCCAAATGTGTTGGCCATGCCCAGTGTTATGCCGTCGATCCCGACCTCTTCCCAATCGACGACTCGGGCTATTCGATCCTCGAAGAGCACGAAGTGAAGCCCGAGGATGAGCAGCTGACTCGGGACGGCGTGGCCTCCTGCCCGGAGATGGCGCTGATCCTCGAAGACGACAACTAGCCGCGCGTCTCAGCCCGCCGCGCCGGTCCGGTAAGCAAACTGCAGATGAACACTTAGTTGTTACGGACGAACAGTGGTTGGCAAGGAATGAACAATTGGCTTCTCCGGTCGGCTCGCCCGGCATGACCAACTAATGTCATTCGCGAGCGGCAGTTCAGCCAGAAACGAGCTGCCGCTCGGTTGCTGACAACGGGGTAATCGACGCAGATTGCGCACGTCGTTCCTGACCTGACGTCCGGGAATTCTGGTGGTGTGCCACCCATCCGGGCCGATCGAAGGGGTGCGCCCGCGGTGTCCGGATATCCTGTCGGTTGAGTTTGCTGGTCGACGGCCAACACTTGAGGAGGGCACGGTGTTTGACTTCGGGGCCTTACCGCCCGAAATCAATTCCGGTCGCATCTATGCGGGTCCGGGATCGGGGCCGTTGATGGTGGCCGCGGCGGCCTGGGATGAGTTGGCGGCTGAATTGGGCACGACGACTTCCGGTTACAACTCGGTGATCGATGAGTTGACCAGCGGACCCTGGGTGGGGCCCACATCGGCAACGATGGTGGCCGCGGTCACGCCGTACGTGAGCTGGCTCGGAGCTGCGGCCGCCCAGGCCGAGGAGGCCGGCAGCCAGGCCCGGGCGGCCGCAGCCGCCTTTGAGGCCGCGTTTGCGATGACGGTGCCTCCGCCGATGATCGCGGCGAATCGGGCGTTGTTGGCAACCCTGGTCGCGACCAATTTCTTCGGGCAGAACACCCCTCCGATTGCGGCGACCGAAGCTCATTACGTAGAAATGTGGGCCCAAGACGCGGCAGCCATGTACAGCTACGCCGGGTCGTCAGCGCTCGCCTCGGAGTTGACCCGGTTCACGTCACCGCCGAACACCACCACACCCGACGCGGACTCCAGTCAGTTCGCCGCGGTTGCCCAAGCCACCGCCTCGCCGGCCGCCAACACCGTGCAGAACGTAGCGACTGCAACCTCACAGCTGACCTCCGCAGCCGCACAACTCTTCCCGACATTCAAGACCTGGCCGTTTTCGCTGCTTCAGTCGCAATGGCAAGCTTTCCTGAAAAATGGGCTACCAACCCCGACCAACAATTGGTTTGGGGTTAACACCACTATGTACACCGCCGTTGTCAAGCAAACCCTGCAGGCTTATTTCGGGGTGGGCATCGGAAGCTTCGGTTTCCAGATAGGGCAGCAGACGTTCAACGGTATCGGCACAACGGCCGGTGCGGGCGCCTGGTACCCCACGCCGCAATTTGCCGGCCTGCACCTGGGCGCCCTGGGCGTCAGCAGCAATACCGGGGGAGGGATGTCAGCCACGTTGGCCTCGTCCACCAAGATCGGCGGGTTGTCCGTTCCGTCGAGTTGGCTTTCCCCAGGTGGGACGCTTGAGGTATCGGCCGCCCAAGCGGTGGACGCCGAAACAGCCGGCGCCGTACGGCCTGCAGGATTCGGAGGAGCCGGAGTAGGCGGGGGACTCGGAGGCAACGGCGTTCTACAAGGAATGCCGATGACCGGCGGCGCAGGGCGGCGCGGCGCCGGCACTGCCTTTACCAACAAGTACGGATTCAAGCGAAGCGTGCTCGCCCGCCCGCCGTCGGCCGGATGAGGCTACTTGACCAGCACTGGGCCGAAGATGAACATCAGTTGTCCATCAATGAACAGTTGGCGCTAAGGAGGCGCGACCAGACTGGATCCAATTAATCTCACGAACAAGCTGTGTCTGAAATGAGCTTCAGCAGCAAATCATTCCATGAAGGTCATTCGAGCCTGAGGGTTGAGGAGGAACTTAAATGTCATTTGTGACTACGCAGCCAGAAGCGTTGACGGCGGCGGCGGGAACGTTGTCGGGTATCGGCTCGTCGTTGAGCGCCCAGAATGCCGCGGCGGCGGCGCCCACCACCGGGGTAGTCCCTGCGGCGGCAGATCCGGTGTCGGCCCTGACCGCGGCACAGTTTGCCGCACATGCCCAGATGTATCAGGCCGTGAGCGCACAGGCTACGGCGATTCACGAGTTGTTCGTCAGCACACTGGGCGTGAGTTCAGGGTCTTACGCGGCCACCGAGGCCGCCAACGCGGCCGCGGCCGGCTAGGGGGCTGGGAGATGTCAGTCGATTTTGGTTCGTTACCGCCGGAGGTCACTTCCGCGCTCATGTATGCCGGTCCGGGGTCGGCATCGCTGACGACAGCAGCCTCAGCCTGGAATGCGTTGGCCGCGGAACTGAATTCGGCTGCCCTGGGCTACGGCAATGTGGTCACTCAGCTGTCCAGCGAGGAGTGGATGGGCCCGGCGTCGGCATCGATGGCCGCGGCTGTGAAACCGTATGTGGAGTGGATGACGACCACTTCGCTGGCCGCCGAGCACGCGGCCGCCCTCGCTCAATCGGCAGCGGGGGCCTTTGAGACCGCGTTTGCCTCGGTGGTGCCCCCGCCGTTCATCGCGGCCAACCGCGCCGAGCTGGCAGCGGCGGTGCAGGCCAACGTGTTCGGCCAATACAGCAGCCTCATCACGCGGTTGGAATCCCAATACGGCGAGATGTGGGCCCAAAACTCTTCCACGATGTACAGCTACGCAAGCCAGTCGGCGGCCGCGAGCCAGGTGACGCAGTTTGCCGCCGCACCCGCGGTTGCCAATCCGGCTGCTGCCGCCACCCAGGCGGCCTCGACTGCGGCCACCGCGCCCAGCACCATCCAAGGCCAATTGAAACTATTTCTTAACGGGGCCACCAAAAACCTGCAAACTCTCGCAGCGCCCTTCGAAGCCGGGAAGGGCGCCACGATCAACTCGGCGCTGACCCAGGTCTGGTTCCTCCTAACCGGACAGACCACCTTGCCAACCAACCTTGGGACGGTATTGTCCGGCTACGCCAACTACGCGAGCCTTTTCTACAACACTGAAGGTCTGCCGTACTTCAGCGTCGGTATGGGCAACTTCGGCACCCAGATCGCTAAGAGCGCGGGAGCGCTCGGCGGGGCAGGACCCGCTGCGGCTGCTATCCCCAAGGCGCTGCCCGCCCTCGGCGGGGCGCTCGGTGGCGGTGCGCATACGGCTGGGTCGGTGTCGGGATCGCTCGGCGGCGCGGGCTCAGTGGGCAAACTGTCGGTGCCTGCCGCCTGGTCCGGGGCCACCGTCCCGGCAAGCCACACCGCATCAGCAATACCCGTCAGCACCGTCAGCGCCGCCCCAGAGGCTTCCGGGAATCCCGGAAACCTGCTCGGCGGGATGCCGCTGGCCGGTACAGGCACCGGCGGGCACGGTACGGGGCCCCGTTACGGCTTCCGTCCCACCGTCATGGCCCGGCCACCGGCCGCCGGATAACCACGACCCAATAACGCTGGCCTCGCGCCGGCGGCGGCAACTAGCCGTCGCCGGCGCGAGTCCGTTCCCAGGTGACTGTCGGGAGGACCCTTAGTGAGCACCGATTACCGTTGCTCTAAAGCGGCCCCGAAGGGGCCGATCAAACCCGGCCCGCGCCCGCCGGCCCCGTGGGCCCCCGCGAACCTCTAAGGCTTTATCTGCGACCGGATTTTTACAACCGCAACGACTTTCGTCCACGCCGGGCCTCCCTGGACGACAACTACGGCACCGACCGCCCGCGAGCATGTTGTCGGCCTATTTGTGCAGGTAGCAGCTGTGCGGCCGCAGCGTCGCCAACCGCGGATTAAAGCTTTTGCTTCTCCCGAGTGCCCCGCTGAGTGGCAGCGGGTCCATGCGATGGGCCGCACCGAGGATCGATGCCGTGGGACTCCGCCGACTTAACCTCTCAGGCAAGCAACTTCCGAAGAAAACATCGCGTGAAATCAGCCTGCGAGGGGAAACATGCCGTTCGAGTCCGGGGGTTCATAGGTGGTGGACTTCGGCGCGTTACCGCCCGAGATCAATTCAATCCGGATGTATGCCGGTCCGGGGTCGGGTCCCATACTGGCCGCGGCCGCGGCGTGGGATGGGCTGGCGGCCGAACTGGATACCACCTCGACCGGCTACACGTCGGTGATCACCGAACTGGCCGGCTCACCGTGGCGGGGCCCGGCGTCCCAATCCATGGCGGCCGCAGCCGCGCCGTACATTTCCTGGCTCAGCTCCGCGGCCGCGCTGGCTGAGGAAGCGGGCAACCAGGCCAGGGCCGCCGCGGCAGCCTATGAAACAGCCTTTGCGCTGACGGTGCCGCCACCGGTGGTCCTTGCCAACCGCGCTTTGTTGTCGGCGCTGATCGCGACCAACTTCTTCGGCCAGAACACTCCGGCGATCGCGGCCGCCGAGGCGCAGTATGCGGAGATGTGGGCCCAAGACGCGGTCGCGATGTACGGCTACGCCGGCTCCTCAGCGGTCGCCACGCAGTTGATCCCGTTCTCCGAGCCTGCGAAGACCACCGATCAGGGCGGACTTGCCGCACAATCGTCCGCTGTCAGCCAGGCGGTTGCCACCCCGGCAGCCAATGCTGCCCCTGCGCTCTCGTCGGCAACCCCCGGACTGGCGGTGGCCCCGGAATCATTCGCCACGTCAATCTTCACGTGGATAAATCAGCAGGTGCAGCAGTTTTTGACACGGCTTGCGACCGTGGGGCTCAATCCCAACGATTGGTACATCACGACGCAATTCGGCCAGCTCACCAACGCTATGCGAACGTCGATGGCTCGCACCTACGAAACTTCTTACTTTGACTTGGGCTTTGCCGCCAACCCCCTCTCGATAATGCAGCAGTTGGCGACCGGGCCCGGGGGGGCGACGGCCGGCGCCGGCGGAGCCTGGTTCCCGACGCCACAGTTCGCCGGCCTACACCTGGGCGGCCTCGGCAGCAGCCTGGGCGCCCATACCACCGGCGGGGTGTCCGCGAATTTGGCCTCGTCCACCAAGATCGGGGGGCTTTCGGTGCCATCGAATTGGGCCAGCTCACCCAGTGCGATAGAGGAATCGGCCACACAGGCGATGGCAGCCGACTACGCCACCGCCAACCCGCAAGGTGGGGACAATGGACTGCTGCGCGGCATGCCGATGGGGGGCGGCAGCGGTCGACGCGGCTCCGGCGGCCTGCCGCCCCGCGAGTACGGATTCAGACGCAAGGTCCTCATCCGCCCACCGTCTGCCGGATGACGAATGTCTATCGGTAATGGCGAACGCCGCTCCCAGCAGACCAAGTTTCACGCGGTCCGACTGGCGTCACCAACGTCGCTATGGCAAAGCGGGACAAGCGACTTAGAGCATCGCACGAAGGTCTTTAGCCGCGACAGGATTTTATCCCGGGTTGGTCTGTCGTTAACCCGACTCCGGCAAGGAACACTGGGTTCCGCAGCGGCGTCGCTGATCGTTGATCGCTTACACGATGCGTCGGTTGTCGCAGCTCATGGCTGCCGAGATCGGTCGGACGTTTTGCATCGGGGAATACCTCGGCGCGGCACCGCCACCGACGACGGTCCTGCGACGTCTCGCTGCAACGCGATACGCACCGACTTCGCCCCCCAGTGTTAACCCCCCGGGCGAACTAACGTCACTCATCGCCGAAGTTCAGTGACGGGTACCAGCAACCAAGGGGCGAAGTGAAATCTGAGCCCACGAGTATCAAGGAGGCGACAACATGTCGTTCGTGAGTACGCAACCGGAGGCATTGACTGCGGCGGCCAGCACCCTGCAGGGTATCGGCTCGTCATTGAGTGCCCAGAATGCTGCGGCGGCGGCCCCGACAACGGGAGTGGTGCCGGCCGCGGCAGATGAGGTGTCGGCGCTGACGGCAGCGCAATTCGCCGCGCATGCCCAGCTGTATCAGGCGGTCAGCGCCCAAGCCACGGCAATCCACGAGGCGTTCGTGAGCACCCTGGGTATCAGCTCGGCATCGTATGCGGCAACCGAGGCGGCCAACGCGGCCGCCGCGGGCTAAGGGGATCCGGGCATGACAATCGATCTTGCTGCGTTGCCGCCAGAGATCTCCTCCATCCTCGTCTATTCAGGTCCTGGGTCGACGCCGTTGGTGACTGCGGCCTCGGCCTGGAACGGCTTGGCTGCCGAGTTGAGTTCGGCGGCCATCGGTTATGAAAACGTGGTCACCCAGCTGACCAGCGAGGAGTGGCTGGGGCCGGCCTCGACGGCGGCAGCCGACGCGGTCTCACCATACGTGGCGTGGGTAACCAACACCGCCGCCCAGGCTGAGCAAGCGGCCAGTCAGGCAGGGTCGGCTGCGGCGGCCTTTGAGACGGTCCTGGCTTCGGTGGTACCCCCGGAGGCGGTCCTGACCAACCGCGCTGAGCTGACACAGTTGCTTTCGACCAACGTGTTGGGACAGAACACCCAGTTGATCCAGGAGCTGGAATCCCAATACTCCCAGTTCTGGGCCCAAAATTCCTCGGCGCTGTACAGCTATGCCGCTTCGTCGGCGAGTGCGTCCCAGCTCCCGAAGTTCGCGGCGGCACCACAGGTCGCCAACCCGGCGGCTGCGGCCACTCAGGGTGCAACAACAGCCGCCACCTCGGTCAGCTCGATCCAGCAACAGCTGAACAAGTTAATCAGCCAGCTCTCCAAACAACTGGCAACCCTGGCCGGGCCGCTGTACTCGCCCCTCGCCACCGAAGGCACCTACCTGGGCTCTTCGACTGGTCCGCTGTCGTTCGCGTGGCAATTCCTGTTCGGGACGAGCGCGTTCCCCAGCAACCTTTTCGCGTTCCTGACCGCCTACTCGCCGTACGCAAGCTTCATTTACTACACCGAGGGGTTGCCGAACTTCAGCATCGGTATCGCCAACTTCCTGACTCAGACCGCGAAAACCACGGGGGCGCTCGGCGGGGCGGCGGCCAACGCCGCGGCCGCTGTTCCCAGGAGCTTGCCGGCCCTGGGCGGAGCGCTCGGCGGTGGCATCGCGCACGTGGCGGGATCGCTGGGTACGGCGCCCTCGGTCGGCCGCCTATCAGTTCCGGTGGCCTGGAACGCTGCGGTGCCGGGGGCGCACGCCGGTCCGGCCGCGATACCGGTCAGCAACATCCGAGAGGCACCCGACGCGGCGCCCGGAAACCTACTCGGTGGCATGCCTCTGGCAGGTGCGGGCGCAGGTGGGCATGCCGGCAGCGGGCCCCGATACGGATTCCGCCCCACCGTCATGTCCCGCCCACCCTCCGCCGGATAGTCTCCGGTTCGGCCTTCGAGAGGCGTCGAGAGGTGTCAGAGGGCCAGCGGCGATGGGCTTCTGCACCAGCGTGACTGTGCACTTGCTGACCTGCCGCCGAAACCATGTAGGAACCATGTAGGCGCTGTTACTGTGTCGTTAACGAAAGTGAATTGGTCTTACCGCTCTGTGAACAACTGCGAACAGATCGGGGTATTGAGCCAGTTTGGGACGATCCAGTCATCTACTCTCTTGCACAGAGTGGGTCTTGGGGATTAATCGAGGAGGAATCACTATGTCGTTCGTGACCACACAGCCCGAGGCGTTGTCTGCGGCGGCCGGAAACCTGGCGGGTATCGGCTCGTCGATGAGCGCGCAGAACGCAGCTGCGGCGGCCCCGACGACTGGGGTGGTACCCGCTGCCGCCGACGAGGTGTCAGCGCTGACGGCGGCCCAGTTCGCCGCACACGCACAGATGTACCAGGCGGTTAGCGCCCAGGCTGCAGCGATTCACGAGATGTTCGTGAGCACGCTGACCACTAGCTCCGGCTCGTACGCGGCTACCGAGGCCGCCAACGCTGCCGCCGCCGGTTGATCGGCTCTGGCAGCTAGGCGCATGGGCGGGCCGCTTCAGACGGTTAGGGTCCGACCTCCGATTCACCGTGTCGAAGTACCCGGTCACAGCGGGACGAGGGGAGGGGGATCATCGTTACCCACACAGGTAAGCCGGTGCAGCGCGTAACCGGTCCGGCCGCACAACCCGGCACAACAGGTATCTCAGGAACCGATTAACTACGGAAAACCGACTAACTAAACGGAAAACCAACTAACTAAAAGGAGACAAGCATGGCTACACGTTTTATGACTGACCCGCATGCGATGCGTGCGATGGCTGGCCGGTTTGAGACTCACGCTCAGACGGTCGAGGACGAGGCTCGCCGCATGTGGGCGTCCTCGCAGAACATCTCGGGTGCCGGCTGGAGCGGTACCGCCCAGGCGACGTCCTACGACACCATGGGCCAGATGAACCAGGCGTTCCGCAACATCGTGAACAT
The DNA here is from genome assembly GCA_963762625.1 of uncultured Actinomycetota bacterium. Classification (GTDB taxonomy): domain Bacteria; phylum Actinomycetota; class Actinomycetes; order Mycobacteriales; family Mycobacteriaceae; genus Mycobacterium. The sequence goes on along the minus strand of CAVXLB010000001.1, from coordinate 3,137,603 downwards.
GCTTCACAACGTGCGCGACGGAATGCTTCGGGACGCCGGCAACTACGAGCAGCAAGAGCAGGCTTCGCAGCAGATCCTCAGCAGCTAGCGCTAAATGCCGAGGCTGCGTAACCTTTCATAAGTTAGGAGATCATCGCAATGACCATCAATTACTCATTCGGAGACGTGGACACCCACGGTGCCACGATTCGTGCCCAGGCGGCGTCGTTGGAGCAGGAGCACCAGGCCATCGTTCGCGATGTGCTGGCTGCCGGTGACTTCTGGGGCGGCGCCGGTTCGGTCGCCTGCCAGGAGTTCATCACCCAGTTGGGTCGCAACTTCCAGGTGATCTACGAGCAGGCCAACTCGCACGGCCAGAAGGTGCAGTCCGCCGGTAGCAACATGGCGAGCACCGACAGCGCCGTCGGGTCCAGCTGGGCCTAGTCCCAACTTCAGGACGCGGCAGCACGCCACCTGTCGGTGTGCTGCCGCGTCCTGCGGTATTCAGTCACGTCTACCCCGAGGTATTGATGGATCAACAGAGCACCCGCACCGACATCACCGTCAACGTCGACGGCTTCTGGATGCTTCAGGCACTCCTGGACATTCGGCACGTCGCTCCGGAGCTGCGGTGCCGGCCATACGTATCGACGGACACCAGCGACTGGCTGAACGAACACCCCGGCATGGCGGTGATGCGCGAGCAGGGCATCGTCGAAGGCAGCGGCGGCGTAAATGAGGTTAATAAGGAGGTCGCCGCTCGACTGCGAGTGCTGGCTGCACCGGACCTCGAGGTCGTCGCTTTGCTGTCGCGGGGCAAGTTGCTTTACGGCATCGTCGACGACGAGAACCAGCCGCCGGGTTCTCGCGACATCCCCGACAACGAGTTCCGGGTGGTCCTGGCCCGCCGCGACCAGCACTGGGTGTCAGCGGTTCGGGTTGGCAACGACATCACCGTTGACGATGTCGCGATCGCGGACAGCGCCTCGATTGCCGCGCTGGTGCTAGACGGCCTCGAATCGATTCACCATGCCGAGCCTGCAGCGATCAACGCGGTCAACGTGCCGATGGAAGACATGTTGGAAGCAACCAAGGATTGGCAGGAGTCCGGCTTTAATGTCTTCTCCGGCGGCGACCTACGGCGAATGGGCATCAGCGCCGCCACGGTGGCCGCGCTGGGTCAGGCACTGTCAGATCCAGCGGCCGAGGTCGCGGTGTACGCCCGCCAGTATCGGGACGACGCCAAAGGGCCCAGCGCCTCGGTGCTGTCGCTGAAAGACGGTTCAGGTGGCCGAATCGCGCTCTACCAACAAGCGCGGACGGCGGGATCGGGCGAGGCTTGGCTGGCGATCTGCCCGGCAACCCCGCAACTGGTACAGGTCGGCGTGAAGACGGTGCTCGACACACTGCCTTACGGCGAGTGGAAGTCCCACAGCAGGGTGTAACGACCGCTGCAGAAGGCCAAGTACAACAACATATTTCAACAAAATATGCGTTAAAGATGCGAACGCGTCATACTTCTCTAGAATCAGCAGCAAAGCTAAAGGCAGTGCCACCACAACCAATAGTCGCGAGGCGAAACAGATGAATTTGGAATTAGTCGAGCTGCTCCTCCCCGGGGGCTATGGCCACTCGGTGAGTACAGCGCCGCAGGCCCCCGCGCAACTAGAGGCACGGGGTTACACATCCACCAGGGAAGGGGGTGCAGAGCGATGACTGCGGTAGCTGACGCGCTCCAGGCAGATGTTGAGGGGGTCTCGCAACCTCGGGCGGTTGTGGTCGGCATCATGGCCGGCGACGGTGTCCAGATCGGTGTTCTGCTGGACGCCAACGCCCCGGTCTCGGTGATGACCGAGCCGCTGTTGAAAGTAGTCAACAGCCGGCTGCGTGAGCTGGGCGAGACCACGCTCGAGGCGACGGGCCGCGGCAGGTGGGCGCTGTGTCTGGTTGACGGGTCGCCCCTGCGGGCCACCCAGTCGCTGGGCGAGCAGGATGTCTACGACGGCGACAGGTTGTGGATTCGGTTCCTTTCGGACACGGAACATCGTTCGCAGGTCGTGGAGCACATCTCGACCGCGGTTTCGCAGAATCTCAGCAAGCGATTCGCCTCGATCGACCCGACGGTTGCGCTGCAGGTCGGCGTCTCGATGGTGGCAATCGGCGTGACCCTTGCGTCCGGCCTGCTGGGCTGGTGGCGTCTGCACCACACTTCCTGGCTGACGACGATCTTCGGCAGCGTGATCGGCCTAACGGTGTTGGCAGTGTCAGCGCTGATGTTGATGCGCGCGAAGACGCAGCAGGAGCGACGTGATGCCGACATCTTGCTGTTGAGCAGTCTCGCGCCGCTCGCAGTGGCGGCAGCCGGAGCGCCGCCCGGCGGCGTGGGGTCCCCTCACGCGGTATTGGGCTTTGGAGTGCTCACCGTTGCCGCACTGCTGGCCCTGCGCTTCACTGGGCGCCGGCTTGGCACGTACACCGCGATCATCACCATCAGCGCGGTGACGACGATTGCAGCCTTGGCCCGCATGATTGCAATGACCAGCGCAGTGACACTGTTCACCACAGCGGTACTGGTCTCCGTGTTGGCCTACCACGCCGCACCGTCACTGTCCCGACGGCTGGCCGGTATTCGGCTGCCCGTCTTCCCGTCGGCCACCAGTAGGTGGGTCTTTGAGGCTCGACCCGACCTGCCCACCACCGTGGTGCGTTCCGACGGTGGTGCGCCGGTCCTGGAAGGGCCCGCATCGGTCCGTGATGTGCTGCTGCAAGCTGAACGCGCGCGGTCGTTTTTGACTGGTCTGCTGGTGGGGCTGGGCGTGTTGATGGTGGTCTCGCTGACCGCCTTGTCCGATCCGCACACGGGGCAGCGCTGGTTGCCGCTCTTGCTGGCCGCCTTCAGCGCCGGCTTCCTGATGCTGCGCGGGCGTTCCTACGTCGACCGGTGGCAGGCGATCACCCTGGCCGGGACCGCGGTGATCATCATTGCTGCGGTGGTCGTACGGTACGCGCTGGGGTTGGAGTCGGCTCTTTCGGTGTCCATCTGCACGGCGATCCTGGTTCTGCTGCCGACGGCGGGTCTGGCCGCTGCCGCGGTGGTGCCAAACACCGTCTACAGCCCGCTGTTCCGCAAGCTGGTGGAATGGGTCGAATACCTCTGCCTGATGCCGATTTTCCCGCTGGCATTGTGGTTGATGAACGTTTATGCAGCGATCAGATACCGGTAGCAGCAAGTTGTGGCACGGTCGCGCTTCTCGCGCGACCGTTGCCGCAATCTTGCTCGCTTCAGGTGCGTTAGCCGGCTTGCCGCCTGCGTACGCGATTTCGCCGCCGACGATCGATCCCGGCGCGGTGCCGCCTGATACTCCACCCGGACCGCCGGCGCCGATGAAGCAGACCGCTTACTGCACGGAGGTCGGAGTCATCCCTGGCACCGATTTTCGGGTGCAGCCGAAGTACATGGAAATGCTCAACCTGACGGAGGCATGGCAATTCGGCCGCGGGGCTGGGGTGAAGGTGGCCGTGATCGACACCGGTGTTTCCCCACACCCCCGGTTCCCGCATCTGATCCCCGGTGGCGATTACGTCATGGGCGGTGATGGATTGTCGGACTGCGATGCCCACGGCACGATCGTGGCGTCGATGATCGGCGCAGCACCTGCGAACGGCGCGGCAGCGCCTCCGGCGGCGCCGCGCAAGCCGATCACCATTCCCACCACCGAGCCCCCCCCGAAAGCACCACCTCCGCAAACCGTGACTTTGTCACCATTGCCGCAGATCGTGACGATGGTTCCCCCGGCACCGGATCAGGGAGCACCGGGACCGTTTGGTGCGCCGCCCCCAGCTGCACCGCCGGCTCCGGAGGCTCCGGCTGCTCCGGCGCCGGCGCCGGCGCCCGCGCCTCCTGCTCAGGGAGCTCCCGGAGCTCCCGGGGCAGCTAACCACGGCGGCGGAACGGTGACGATACCCAGCTATTCCGGCGGCGGGCAGGTCGTCAGTGTCGACAGTCCGCGCGGCCCGCGCCCGCTCGATCCAGCGCCAAAACCACCGCCGCCACCGCCGGCGCCCGCGCCGGCACCGGCGTCGCCGTCGGACGCTTACAGCGGAATCGCCCCGGATGTCGACATCATCACGATCCGTCAGTCCAGCAACGCCTTCGGCCTCAAGGATGCGTACACCGGCGATGAGGATCCACAGACGCAGGCAAAGATCGACAACGTGCAAACCATGGCGCGGGCGATCGTGCACGCCGCCAACATGGGCGCACAGGTCATCAACATTTCGGATGTAACCTGCATGAGCGCGCGCAACATCATCGACCAGCGCTCGCTGGGTGCTGCAGTCCGCTATGCGGCAGTGGACAAGAACGCGGTCATCGTGGCCGCCGCCGGCGACAGCAGCAAGAAGGACTGCAAGCAGAACCCGAACTTCGATCCCCTGCAGCCCAACGATCCTCGCGACTGGAACGCCGTCAACACTGTGGTGACACCCTCGTGGTTCAGCGACTACGTCTTGACAGTCGGCGCGGTGGATACCAATGGTCAGCCGTTGACCCAATCGAGTATCGCCGGACCTTGGGTAGGGATCTCCGCGCCGGCAACTGACATCATTGGGCTGTCGCCCCGGGACGACGGCCTGATTAATGCGATCGACGGCCCAGACAATTCGTTGCTGATTCCCGCTGGCACCAGCTTCTCGACCGCGATCGTGTCGGGGGTGGCTGCACTGGTACGCGCCAAGTACCCGCAGCTATCGGCATACCAGATCATCAACCGGTTGACTCGCACAGCCCACGCACCCGCACGCGGTGTGGATAACCAGATCGGCTACGGCGTTGTCGACCCGGTGGCGGCACTGACCTGGGATGTACCTGAAGGTCCAGCAAAGCCTCCAACCCAGCTTTCAGCGCCGCTGAATATACCCAAGGCACCTCCTCAGCGGGATATGGTGCCCATCTGGGTGGCCGCCGGCGGGTTGGTTGGGGCATTACTGATCGGCGGCGCGGTGTTCGGTACGGCGATGCTGCTGCGGCGATCGCGGCAGCAGCGATGAGAGCGGAGCAACAATGAAAGCCCAGCGCAGTTGGGGGTTGGCTTTGTCGTGGCCGCGGGTCACCGCAGTGTTTCTGATCGACATTTTGATCTTGGTGTTGGCAAGCCACTGCCCAGACTCCTGGCAGGGAGATCACCGTATTGCCTGGTGGGTGGGCGTTGGCCTTGTTGTCGTGGTCACGCTGCTGGCGCTGGTGAGCTACCACGGCCTTACTTTGACCTCGGCGCTGGCTGCTTGGCTGTGGGATTGGTCTGCCGACCCAGGCACCACGCTGTCTGCGGGCTGCACGCCCGCGCTCGATCACAAGCGCCGCTTAGGGCGCGACACGGTCGGGGTGCGTGAGTATGAGGGCCGGCTGGTCACGGTGATCGCGGTGGACAGCGGCGAGGACGATGGATCGGCGCGTCACCGCCCTCGGGCAACGTCGGGCACCTTGCTTGTGGAGTCCGTTGCTGACGGCCTGCGCCAGTTCGATGTTCGCATCGATGGCATCGATATCGTCTCGGTGAAAGTACGCCGAGGGGGCAACGCAGCCGAGTTGTCAAAACTCGATGGTTGGGGCCCCGAAGAGTGGGGGCTGGTGGGTGATCAGCCCGCGTCCTACGTACGTCGCACCTGGCTGGTTTTGCGGATGAACCCGCAGCGCAACGTTGCCGCCATCGCAGCCCGCGATTCGCTGGCCTCGACGCTGGTGGCGGCCACTGAGCGGCTTGCTCAAGATCTCGACGGAAAGAGTTGTGCCGCCCGACCGTTGACCGCCGACGAGTTCTCCGAGGTCGACAGCGGCGTGCTGGCTGACCTGGAGCCGACCTGGAGCCGCCCGGGGTGGCGTCACCTGAAGCATTTCAACGGCTTTGCAACCAGCTTCGCGCTGACACCATCGGACATCACGTCCGAGACGCTCGACGGGCTTTGGCTGCCCGAAACTGACGCCACTGTGGTCACGATCCGTCTCGTTAGTCATGGCGGCCGGTCCGAGGTGTCGGCGTGGGTGCGCTACCACACCGACGGTCCGCTGCCCAAGGAGGCATCGGCGGGCCTCAACCGGCTCACCGGCCGGCAGTTAGCAGCGGTGCGTGCCAGCCTGCCGGCGCCGGCAAGCCGTGCCCTACTGGTCGCGCCCAGCCGAGGATTGCTCGAACAAGAAGAGCTGACGTTGCAGCTGGGTCACGTTCAGGAGAGCTCAACGAGCATCCCAGCATTGCAATGAGCCGACCGCAGTCAACCGCTGAAGACTCCCGAAATGCGCTGCTCGCCGGTCTACTCGCATCGGGAATCTCGGTCAATGGACTGCAGCCCAGCCACAACCCGCAAGTGGCAGCGCAAATGTTCAACACGGCCACTACGCTTGATCCAGGGATGTGCGATGCCTGGCTGGCGCGAATACTGGCTGGTGAGCAGGGCATCGAGGTGCTCGCCGGCGCGTGGGCCGCAGTCAGGACCTTCGGTTGGGAGACTCGCCGGCTCGGCGTCACGGATCTGCAATTTCGTCCCGAAGTCTCCGACGGGCTTTTTCTGAAACTCGCTGTCACCAGCGTCGAGTCGCTGACGTGCGCTTACGCCGCCGTTCTCGCCGAGGCGAAACGCTACGAGGAGGCTGCGAAGCTGCTCGACGGCATCGAGCCTCGCCATCCGTTCGACAGCGAGCTGGTCGGCTATGTACGCGGCGTGCTGTATTTCAGGACGGGACGTTGGCCGGACGTACTCAACCAGTTTCCTGAGGCAACGTCCTGGCGTCAGCCCGAGCTGAGGGCGGCCGGCGCTGCGATGGCTACCACGGCACTCGCATCGCTGGGGGTCTTCGAGGAGGCCTTCCGGCGCGGCCAGGACGCCGTCGAGGGGGATCGGGTGCCGGGCGCGGCCAATATCGCCCTATACACCCAAGGCATGTGTTTGCGGCACGTGGGTCGCGAGGAGGAGGCCCTCGAGCTCTTGCGCCGCGTGTATTCGCGGGATCCGAAGTTCACCCCGGCCCGTGAGGCGCTGGACAACCCCAACTTTCGGCTGATACTCACCGATCCGGAAACGATCGAGGCCCGCACGGACCCGTGGGATCCGGAGACCGCACCGACCCGCGCACAAACCGAGGCCGCTCGCCACTCCGAGGAAGCTGCGAAGTACCTCGCCGAAGGCGATGCCGAGCTCAACGCGATGCTGGGAATGGAACGGGCAAAACGGGAAATCAAACTCATCAAGTCGACGACAAAGGTGAACCTGGCACGCGCCAAGATGGGTCTCCCGGTGCCGGTGACGTCCCGGCATATGTTGTTGCTGGGGCCGCCGGGGACGGGTAAAACCTCGGTAGCACGCGCTTTCTCCAAGCAGCTGTGCGGCTTGACCGTACTGCGCAAGCCGCTGGTGGTGGAGACGAGTCGCACAAAGCTGTTGGGCCGTTACATGGCCGACGCAGAGAAGAACACCGAGGAGATGCTCGAGGGGGCGCTGGGCGGGGCGGTTTTCTTCGATGAGATGCACACTCTGCACGAACACGGTTATCAGCAAGGCGACCCCTACGGCAACGCGATCATCAACACCCTGCTGCTGTACATGGAGAATCATCGTGACGAGCTGGTGGTATTCGGTGCGGGCTACGCCAAGGCGATGGAGAAGATGCTCGAGGTGAATCAGGGTCTGCGACGGCGATTTTCGACCGTGATCGAGTTCTACAGCTACGCGCCGGACGAATTGGTTGCGCTGACCCGAATGATGGCCAGGGAGAACGAAGACGTCATCACTGACGAAGAAGCCGAAGTGCTGTTGCCGTCGTATACGAAGTTTTACCTCGACGAGTCCTACTCCGAAGAGGGAGATCTGATCCGCGGTATCGACATGCTCGGTAATGCCGGCTTCGTGCGCAATGTGGTGGAAAAGGCGCGAGATCACCGTAGCTTCCGCCTCGATGACGAAGACCTTGACGCCGTGCTGGCCAGCGAGGTCAACGATTTCAGCTCAGACCAACTCATGCGGTTCAAGAAGTTGACCCGCGAGGATCTCGCCGAAGGCCTCGGTGCGGCGGTAGCCGAGAAGAAGCCGACGTAGGTATTTCAGCAAAAACGATGAGTCGCGTGGCCTAATCCGCGATATCTGGATGCCTGGCTGCCACTAGGTGGCCAACTATGCGGGCGTGGCGCTCCCCGGGGCGGCTGGACTGGGACCGCCCTTCCGGAGAAGCTCCTCACGGGTGCCCGGTAGCCGGGGATTCCGGCTGTGAGCGCGGCCGCACAGCACTTCGGCAGTGGTCCGCGATATGGATTCCGGCCAACGGTGACGGGACGCCAACCTGCCTGCCGCCCGGGGTCGCCGAATCGCTGCGGATCGTTCAGTTCGTTCCGCTGAACACTGCGAACGGCAGAAATCGGTCTCACAGTAAATCCCCAGCAGCCGGTAAGCATCGCGCCAGCTATGGATGTTTACTCTAGGTGAACTCTAGGGGAGCACAGCATGACTATTAGCTATCAATTCGGCGGTCTCGATGCCAACGGCGACGACGTGGCCGGCGTCGAAAACGCTGTCGGCACCGGCTCCGCGTAACGGCGACCGATGGCATCTTGTACCAGCGTCCGACCAGCCGTCCGGGCCGGCGAACAGCGTCGACGCATTGTCTTCGAATCTGGTGCTTCTCCGGGAATCACGCGGAAGTCCGTCAACACCTGCGAACCGTCTCGATCTGGCAAATCCAGAAATCCGTCGAAATTTATTCACCAACGAGTTAATGGAGGGTCCGGCGTCCGCGATTAATATTGGAAAATGAATTACGCATAAATGGTTTGACAACATCGCCGAAGACGCCGATCTGTGCGGATTAAATCCGCCAAACTGTAGCTGCCTATCTCCGATTCTATAACATTTGCTGACTGGTTATCATAGACGGTGATGACCAGTATTTGTGCTGCAGTTTCGCGGTAGCTAGCGATGCTCGCAATTACACTCATCACCCTGTATGACATCTGTTATTTACATTATTATTACCTGGCAGGAACGCATCCCGACCACCTTTTGCTCACGATGATTGCTATGTTCTGTAGCGAGCCCGAGGCGAAGGCCTCTGCCAAATATTTCACCCCGTAGAGAGAGCGGCTGTTGACATTAAACACACCGAATAAGCGACGGACCTGACGGATTCCGCACGAGAGCGACGGCCCACGTGAAGGCGGGCCTGTGAGGCCGTGATCGGCACGGTCGGCGGGCGACGGAACCGGAAGGTTCTCGGCTGCATCGTTATTTACATGGTTATGAGAGGGAGGCAACCGATGTCTTTTGTCACTACACAGCCCGAGTCGCTGGCAGCAGCGGCCAGCAACCTGGCGGGTATCGGCTCGACGATGAGTGCTGGTAGCGCGGCCGCGGCCAGCCCGACGACTGGGGTGGTTGCGGCGGCGGCCGATGAGGTGTCGGCGTTGACTGCTGCGCAGTTCGCCGCGCATGCGCAGATGTATCAGGCGGTGGCCGCGCAGGCCGCGGCGATTCACGAGCAGTTTGTGTCCACGTTGGGGGTCAGCTCTGCGTCGTACGCGGCGACCGAGGCCGCTAACGCGGCCGCCGCGGGATAAGGGACCGGAGGTCGTAGATGTTGGATTTCGGGGCGTTGCCGCCGGAGGTTAATTCGGGGCGGATGTATGTGGGTGCGGGTTCGGGGCCGATGTTGGCGGCGGCGGCGGCCTGGGATGGTTTGGCGGCGGATTTGCAGTCCGCGGCGGCGGCATACGGGTCGACGATCCAGAGTTTGACGGTGGGGCCGTGGACGGGTCCGTCCTCGATGGCGATGGCGGCCGCGGCCACGCCGTATGTGGCGTGGATCAACGCGACCGGCGCGCAGGCTGAGCTGGCGGCCAGTCAGGCCAAAATCGCCGCCGGCGCGTATGAGACGGCGTTCGCGGCGATGGTGCCGCCGCCGGTGATCGCGGCCAATCGGGCGGTGCTCGCGGGGTTGGTCGCGACCAACCTTTTGGGCCAAAACACCCCGGCGATCGCGGCGACGGAGGCCCATTACGTCGAAATGTGGGCCCAGGATGCCGCCGGCATGTATGCCTATGCCGGGGCGTCGTCGACCGCGTCGCAGCTGACCTCGTTCACCGAGCCGCCGCAGACCACCAACACGGCCGCGGCGGCAGTTCAACCGGCGGCAACCAGTACCCCGGCGGCTTCGAGCGTCGGTTCGCAGTTGGGTGCGCTGATCGAGTCGATACCGACGTGGCTGCATACCCTGGCCACCAATATCGTGTCGTTGCCGACGCAGGCCTCGTCGCTTTTCGAGGGGCTGGCCATCCCGAGTTATCTCAACATTCCGATGTTGCCGACCGTGGAGGCCAACCTGGGCAACCTGAATACCTTCTTCTCGGCCATCGCGTCGCAGTCTTACTCGTTGCAGGGGTTGGCGTCCATCCCGGGTGGCCCGTTCCTGTCGTTCGGCCAGACCTACGCCTACGCCCAAAATGGGCAGGCGCTGGCCGCTTTCGGGGCTCCGGCCAAAGCTGCCGCCGGGGCGTTGGCGCCGTTGATGGGCGGGGCACCGGCACATCTGAGTTCGGCGGCCGTCGGTGCGCCGGTCTCCGGGTCGATGGGCAAGGCGGCCCTGGTGGGAAGTATGTCGGTGCCGCAAGGCTGGACCCAGGCCGCGCCGGGGATCAAGACCCTGGCCTCGGTGCTGCCGATGAACCCAGCCGCTCCGGCGGCGACGTTGGCCGGACAAGGCGGTGTCTTTAGCCAGATGGCCCTGTCGAGCCTGGCCGGACGCGCCCTGACCGCCAGCTCATTTAGCTCCGGTGGGGGTACTACGGCGGGTTCGCTGGGTGGGGTCCTGGCCGAAGCTGACCCCGCCGCCGCCACCATCATCGTGATACCGGCTCTCGAGGACTGACGGCCATGACAACGATGACCGCCGATAACCCAGGACAGTTCACCCAGGCGTGCGTGACCAGGCAAGGGGTATAGACATGTTTTACGCAGCGTTTCCGCCGGAATTCAACTCGGGCAGGATGTATGCCGGCCCAGGATCGGGGTCGTTGCGGGCTGCCGCGGCGGCCTGGGACGGGCTGGCCAGCGAATTGCAGTCGACGGTGTCGGCGTATTCCTCGGTGATCTCGACGTTGACCAGTGGGGACTGGGTCGGTCCGTCATCGCTGGCGATGGCGGCTGCGGTCACGCCGTATCTGTCCTGGATGCAGGCCACCGCCGCCCAAGCCGCAGAAGCCGCCGACCCAGGCCACCGCGGCGGCCACCGCCTATGAGACGGCGTTCGCCGCGCACGTGCCCCCGACCGAGGTCGCGGCCAACCGCAGCCAACTGGCATCGCTGGTGGCGACCAACACGTTCGGACAGAACACCCCGGCGATCGCGGCCACCGAGATCCAATACGCCGAAATGTGGGCCCAAGACGCCCTGGCGATGGAGGGCTACACCGGGTCGGCGGCGGCGGCCTCCTCGGTGACACCATTTACCCCGCGCGCCGCAGATCACCAACGCCACCGGGCTGGCCGCCCAGGCGGCGCGCGCTAGGCCAAGCCGCTGCGACCTCGGCCGGTAGTGCCCAGTCGGTCCTCACCGAGGCGAGCGGCTTCCTCACGCAAGTGACGAAAACGCTGGCAAACCTGGGCACCAGCATCAATAACAGCGGCAACGATTTGTTGAACTCGCTGTTCGGCGTGGGCGCGGCGACGTTATATACCGACTCTACAACGTCGATCAAGGTTCCGCTCGAGCTTTACCACCGGCTATAACGACATCGGCCTGCTGATCAACTTTCCGGCCTCGCAGTTCCTCAAGTTCGCCCCCAACCCGCCGCAGCGCTGGGCGCGCTGCCCAAAGACGCGCTCGGCGCCGGACTGGTGCCGCACTGGGGCCGGGGCACGCTGTTCAACGCCGTCCAGGGCGGGATGGGAAATGCCGGTACGCTGGTCGGAAATCTATCGGTTCCGCCGAGCTGGGCCGCCAACACCCCGGCCGTCAGAATGGTCGCCTCCGCATTATCGGCCGCCGGGCCACAAGCAGTGCCGGCGGCCGCCCTCGGCGAGGGCGGCATGCTCAGTTCGATGTCGATGGCCGGGATGCTCGGAGCCGCGATGGGCGCCGGAGGCCCCACCGTGGCGGCCCGCGCCGGCGTACGCGGCCGTATCAAACCGCTCAAAGAGCTCAAGGACGCCCACTCACCGGAGAAACTGCAGCGTCTGGTCGCGCAAATCTCGGAGAAACCCGAAAGCGTCCAGCACCACACTGTCGATCAAGACGGTCTCGACAGTCTGCTCGAGCAACTCGCCAAAAAGCCCGGCATCCATGCGGTGCACCTGGCTAAACCCGACACAGCCAAAGTCGTGCCCTCCGAAGCGTCATCGGGCTAGCACACAGCGTTACTCGGCATTCGAACGATCCTTCCGGGCACGCCATTCCGCAGATCAACCGAATGTGCAGGCACAGAAGAAAGGTGAGTTATGAAACTGCTACTTGCGCTACTCGGCGTTTCCGCCATGATCGGCCTCTGCGCGCCGGCATACGCCGACCCCGACGACCCCAGCGGTGACGACGCAGGATTCCTGTCTGCCCTCAAACAGGTCGGCATCGACTATGCCGACCCCGCTCATGCCATCACCTCCGCCAAAGCGGTGTGCACATGCCTAGGTGGCGGCGAATCAGGCCTGGAACTAGTCCACGACGTGAAATCCCACAACCCCGGAATGGACATGGAAGTCGCATCCAACTTCGCCATGATCTCAGCCAAATTCTACTGCCCCCAACACCTCTCCAAGGCCTGACGCGTACCGGCGCTGCGGTTCTCGGCGGCCGCGGTCTACGAAGGATGGACGGGCCAGTGCGGTTTTGGCCACGATGCGACGGGTTTGCACTGGGCTCCACCTGCTGTTCACCTGAATCTGGTTAGCTGCCGCCGACCGGCGTGCGCCGCGACCGGTGTCGAAATCACGCGGACCGCCGGCGGACAGACAGCCTTGGGTCCGGATAGGGGTGGGCCGTCATGCAGACGCTGAGCGTCGCCGACTTCGCACTCCGGCTGGCCGTCGGAGTGGGATGCGGCGCGCTCATCGGCTTCGAGCGGCAATGGCGAGCCCGAACAGCCGGACTGCGCACCAACGCTCTGGTCGCCGGGGGCGCGACCCTGTTCGTGCTGTACTCCGTTGCGACCGAGGACAGCAGTCCCACCAGGGTCGCGTCGTACGTGGTGTCCGGGATCGGGTTTCTCGGCGGTGGGGTAATCCTGCGCGAGGGGTTCAACGTCCGGGGCCTCAACACCGCCGCCACCTTGTGGTGCTCGGCGGCGGTCGGCGTGCTGGCCGCCTCGGGTCACCTGACTTTCACACTGATCGCCACGGCCTCCGTCGTCGCGATCCACGTGTTGGGACGGCCCTTGGGCCGCCTGATCGACCGCGACCAGGTCGGCCAAGACGACGAGGACCTACAGCCCTACCTGGTGGAGGTGGTCTGCCGTCCCAAGTCCGAAAAATACGTGCGCACTCAGATCGTGCAGCACACGAGCAGCAACGACATCTCGCTGCGCGGTATTCGCGCGAGGCAGTCCGGCGACGACACCGTCACGGTCACCGCGTACTTACTCATGGACGGCCATACGCCGGCCAAGCTTGAACAGTTGGTGGCCGCACTATCCTTGCAGCCGGGTATTCACGCGGTGCAGTGGTACGCCGGGGACCAAGCGCATACAGACTGAACCCGTATCGGCGAGGGCGTGCCTGGACGTCTGGTGCGGCCGCCGCCATCAATCAGTGCGGCTTTGGATCAGTGGCCGATAGATCAGCGTCGCAACGAACGCCCGCAGAGGATGCAGCAACGGTCGTAATCTGTCGATGTGGGCGCCTTCGCTGGTTTCTTGGCCGTACTTCCCCCGCAGATGCGGGATCCGGTGCTGCTCGCTATTCCATTCTTCTTGCTGCTGTTGATTCTCGAGTGGACCGCGGCCCGCAAGCTTGAACACATCGAGACCAACGGCACCGACGTTCCGAGGCCCGCCTCCGGCGCCTACCTGACCAGCGACTCCTGGGCAAGCATCTCGATGGGGCTGGTTTCGGTGGCCACCACCGCCGCCTGGAAGACCCTGGCCCTACTTGGGTATGCCGCGATCTATGCCTACCTGGCGCCCTGGCACCTTTCGGCAACCAACTGGTACACCTGGGCAGTCGCGATCCTCGGCGTCGATCTGCTGTACTACACCTACCACCGCATCGCACACCGGATCCGACTGATCTGGGCCACCCACCAGGCTCACCACTCCAGCGAATACTTCAATTTCGCCACCGCCCTGCGGCAAAAGTGGAACAACAGCGGCGAGATCTTGATGTGGATTCCCCTGCCGCTGTTGGGGATTCCTCCGTGGATGGTGTTCTTCGCCTTTTCGGTCAACTTGATTTATCAGTTCTGGGTGCACACCGAGCGGATCGACAAGTTGCCACGGCCAATCGAATTCGTCTTCAACACACCGTCACACCATCGTGTGCACCACGGGATGGACAAGGTGTACCTGGACAGGAACTATGGCGGCATCCTGATCATCTGGGACCGGCTCTTCGGTAGTTTCCAGCAGGAGCTGTTCCGCCCCCACTACGGCCTCACGAAGCAGGTCGACACGTTTAATATCTGGAACCTGCAGACTCGCGAATACCTCGCGATTGCCAGGGACTGGCGATCGGCCAACCGCCTGCGCGATCGACTCGGCTACGTTTTTGGGCCCCCGGGCTGGGCACCGCGGGTAGCTGACCAAATCAGCAGCGCAACTCCGTTCGCAACCTCTCCGTAACGTTCGCTCCAGTCAGCGCGAATAGATTCATATCGAGGCAGTAACGACGTAATCTCGATATGTGGTCGGCGCGTGCGCCGGCCTTGACGGAACGGAGCCCGTCCATGGTGCACCGCCTAGGAATGCCGGCATTGGCCGCATCGCTTTTTCTCCTGGCATTTTCCCCCGGCCTGCCAGCTGTCACGGCCCGAGCAGATCCGGTGTTGGTTTATCCGGGCATGGAAATCCTGCAAGACAACCGTCTGTGCACGTTGGGTTACGTCGATCCGGCCCAGAAAATCGCGTATACCGCGGGGCACTGCCACAGCGGGGGGGCAGCCGTTACCGACCGGAACCGCAACGTCATCGGCCACCTCGCGTCCTTCCGGGACGACACGCCCAGCGGCTCGACGGTGGCCACCGACCAGGTGATCAACGACTACGAGGCGATCATCCTCGACGGCAACATCCCGGCGAACGACATTCTGCCGGGCGGGCGTCCGCTGGTCTCCGGCTCGAACACGGTGCTCCACCCGGGAGAACCGGTCTGCCATTTCGGTGTGGCCACCGGTGAAACCTGCGGAACCGTGGAAAGTGTCAACAACGGGTGGTTCACCATGTCCCACGGCGTCCAGAGTCATCAGGGCGATTCGGGCGGACCCGTATATACAGCGCCTGCAGGGGGCCCTGGGCAAATCGTGGGGATCTTCAACAGCGTGTGGGGAGATTTCCCCGCAGCGGTCTCGTGGCAGACCACCTCCCAGCAGGTCGACCACGATCTCGGAATGGCGGCGGCCTACCATCGCTGACGTCAGCGGTGAGAGACCAGGGCGAATACCGGGATCGACGGTGCTGCAGCGCGCAACTGCTCATCACTGGAGTCTGGCGTCAACCCGGCGACGTACCCCTTGACCTGCCAGTACCACCTGGCCAAATAGCGCCGCAACAGTTCGGGTTTGGCCGCATCGTCGACTTCATTGACCCGAGTGCGCTCGTTGCGCCAGCGCGGTCCCATCTCGACGACGCCGGCGGCTCTGACGTTGCGTGCCCACTGGGTGTCACCGCGCGGCGAGACCAGGTAGTCCACCCCGTTGACGGTCAGCAGGTTGATCACCACACCGCGCTGCTTTCCGCTCTTGCGGCCACGGACGCGCAGCGCCTGGGTTCCGGCGATGCTGATCCCCACTTCGGCAAGCCAACGGATTCCCGCGTTCGCAGCCCGCGCGGCGCGGTTTGGTTCTTCGTATCGGGTTGGCATCATGCATCCTCTCGACTGAGTGTTCGCGCCCGGTTTCTCGAGAGCAGTGCTCTCAATGTTGATCACGGTGCCACGGCCCGGCTCAAAAAGCAAGAGCGGTGATCTCGGATGTGCCAGAATGGCCGCGTGGGCAAACGCCAGGAGTCCCGCGAACAGATCGAGGCGAAAATTGTCGACCTCGGCCGCCGCCACTTGGTGGATCACGGCGCAGCCGGGCTTTCCCTGCGTGCGATAGCCCGCGACCTGGGCATGGTGTCATCGGCCGTGTACCGGTACGTGTCCAGTCGCGATGAGCTGCTGACCTTGCTTCTGGTGGACGCCTATGCGGACCTGGCCGAGACAGTGGACCGGGCCCGCGACTCCGAGGCCGAACTGTGGAGCGATGACGTCATCGCCATCGCTCGGGCAACGCGGCGGTGGGCCGTTGCTCACCCGGCCCGCTGGGCCTTGCTTTACGGCAGTCCCGTTCCGGGTTATCACGCGCCTGCGGAGCGCACCGTCGCGGTCGGCACCCGCGTGGTCGGCGCCTTCTTGGACGCGGTGGCCGCGGGGATTGCCACCGGTGACATCAGACTGACTAATGATGTTGTCTCGCAACCAATGTCGTCAGATTTCGAACGCATTCGCCAGGAATTCGGCTTTCCCGGCGACGATCAGGTCGTGGCCAAGTGTTTTTTGATGTGGGCCGGGGTGGTGGGTGCGATCAGCCTGGAGGTCTTCGGACAGTACGGATCCGATACTTTGACCGATCCCGAGGCGGTGTTCGACGGTCAACTACGGCTGCTGGTTGACGTGCTCAACCAACATTGACGCCTCGAATTAGAACATGTTCATTCGGCTTATCCGGGGTTCAGGCGCCTGATTGCGGCAAATCTTGCTCGAGGCCTTTTGGTGCCTTTCTGCCGTTTGGCCGGCTGGGTTATTCTGCGAGACGATGAACCTTCCCGTTCAATCGCCGACACAGATCGCGTGGGTGACTCGAGACCTTGATGCCACCGAAACAGCCCTCACCGGCTTATTAGGCGTCCGGAAGTGGGTGCGCATACCTGACGTGCACTTTGCTCCGGACAGCTGCAGCTACCTCGGCAGGCCGGCCGATTTCGTTGCGAGCATCTCGCTTAGCTATCTCGGAGACATGCAGTTAGAGCTCATTTCGCCGGTGCGCGGAGAGAACATCTATAGTGACTTTCTGCGCGACCACGGGTCGGGTTTGCACCACATCTGCACCGAGGCCGATAGCCGGGCGGCATTCGATGCCGCGCTGGCCCAGGCCGCCGACCACGGCGCAGCCGTCGTGCAGCAGGGCGTGATGCCGGGCGGAATCCGGTTCGCCTACGTATCAGCGCCGCAAGCAGGAGTGCCGTACCTGGAAATCGCGCATCTCTCGCCCGAAATGAAGGCGTTCTACAACTACATCAAACAGGAGCAGCGGTGACTACGGAGATCCCGGCGACGGTGAGTGCGGACGCGGTGCCGTCCTGGTCGGACGACGTCGACGTGGTGGTTATCGGCTTCGGCATCGCCGGCGGTTGTGCGGCAGTCAGCGCGGCTGCCGCCGGCGCCCGGGTGCTGGTGCTCGAGCGCGCAGCGGCGGCGGGCGGGACCACTTCGCTTGCCGGAGGGCACTTCTACCTGGGTGGCGGAACCGCGGTCCAGCAGGCGACCGGGCACTCCGACTCATCCGAGGAGATGTACAAGTATCTGGTCGCGGTGTCGCGACAGCCCGACCACGAAAAGATTCGTGCCTACAGCGACGGCAGTGTCGAGCATTTCGAATGGCTGGAAGATTTGGGATTCCAGTTCGAGCGCAGCTATGTCCCCGGCAAAGTGGTCGTCCCTGCGGGTACCGAGGGCCTCAGCTACACCGGCAACGAGAAGGTATGGCCTTTCTGCGAGCAGGCGATACCAGCGCCGCGCGGGCATTCCGTGCCGGTGCCGGGCGAACTGGGCGGCGCCGCGATGGTTGTCGACCTGCTGGTCAAGCGCGCCGACGACCTGGGCGTGCAGATTCGGTATGAGACCGGGGCGACCAACCTCATCCTCGACGACGACGACGGTGCGGTGGTCGGTGTCGCCTGGAAGCACTTCGCCGAAACCGGAGCGCTGAAGGCCAAGGCGATCATCATCGCCGCCGGCGGTTTCGCGATGAACCCGGACATGGTCGCCGAGCACGCCCCCGAGCTGGGCCGGCAGCGACGCACCAAACACCACGGCCTGGTGGCGCCGTACATCCTGGGCAATCCCAACGACGACGGATTGGGCATCCGAATGGGTGTCTCCGCGGGAGGGGCCACCGAGCAGATGGACGAGAAGTTCATCACCGCAGCGGCCTATCCGCCCGAGATTCTGTTGACCGGTGTCATCGTCAACAAGGACGGCAAGCGCTTCGTCGCCGAGGACTCCTACCACTCGCGCACCTCGGCGTTCGTGCTCGAGCAGCCAGACCAAACCGCTTACCTGATCGTCGACGAAGCACACACCGAGATGCCTGCAATGCCGCTGATCCGATTCCTCGATGGTTACGAGACGATCGACGAAGCGGAGGGCGCGCTGGGCATCCCCGCGGGCAACCTCGCGGCAACGCTGGAACGCTACAACGAGTTCGCGGCCCAGGGCGCAGATCCGGACTTTCACAAGCAGCCGGAGTTCCTTGCGCCACAAGATAATGCTCCTTGGGCGGTATTCGATCTGTCGCTCGGGCGGGCGATGTACTCGGGATTCACCATGGGCGGCCTGGCGGTCACCATCGACGGCGAGGTACAACGCACTGACGGCAACGTTATCCCAGGGCTGTACGCGGTCGGGGCGTGCGCGTCCAACATCGCCCAAGACGGCAAGGGATATGCCAGTGGCACGCAGCTGGGCGAGGGTTCGTTCTTCGGGCGCCGCGCCGGAGCCCACGCGGCAGCGGGGGCGTAGGCGCGGTACGACACCACCGCCGGAGCGCACGCGGCAGCGGGGTCCAAGCAAGCAGCTAG
The DNA here is from genome assembly GCA_963762625.1 of uncultured Actinomycetota bacterium. Taxonomy (GTDB): domain Bacteria; phylum Actinomycetota; class Actinomycetes; order Mycobacteriales; family Mycobacteriaceae; genus Mycobacterium. Next base: position 3,118,606 of record CAVXLB010000001.1, on the reverse strand, counting down.
GCCTGCGCGGGCTCCTTCTCGATCGGACCGAGTCGCCATCGGCCGCCGCCAAGCAACTCGAGCTGTTGCTCGTGGTGCTGCTCGACGGTGTTCCGATGGCTGACGCTGACCACGACGCAGTCCGGTAGTTCGTCGCGAAGCATCTGGTAGAGCGCGAATTCCAGCCCTTCGTCGAGCGCCGAGGTTGACTCGTCGAGGAATACAGCCTTCGGTTTGGTGAGCAAGATGCGGGCGAAGGCGACACGTTGTTGCTCACCGGGGGAGAGCACCTTGGCCCAGTCCCGCTCTTCGTCCAGCCGGTCAAACAGCGGTGCGAGCGCCACCTTGCCCAGAGTGTCGCGCAACGTGCCTTCTGTGATGTCGTCCGCAGAATTCGGGTAGCACACCACGTCACGCAGGCTGCCCAGCGGCACATATGGCAACTGCGACAAGAACATTGTGGCGTTTGCGCCCTCCGGACGGAGCAGGGTTCCGGACGCATACGGCCACAATTCGGCCAGGCTGCGCAACAGCGTGGTCTTGCCGGAGCCCGAGCGTCCGATGATCACCAGCGCGGCGCCGCTGTCTAGCTCCACGTCCAGCGAGTCGATCAACTGGTCACCGCCCGGCGTGCGCACTTCGATATTGGCGAGTTCGACGGCAACGTGTTCACTAGGCTTGACCAACACAGTCGGCAGCGCCCGGCTCTGGGCATTGGCGTCGACCAGCCCGTGCAACCGGATGATCGCCGCGCGGAACGCCGCGAACGCGTCGTAGTTGTTGCGGAAGAACGACAGCGAATCGTTGATACTGCCAAACGCGTGTGCCGTCTGGGTGACATCGCCGAATTCGATCTTGCCTGCGAAGAGCCGCGGCGCCTGAATAGCCCAAGGCAACGGGACGATAATCTGGGTCACCGACCAGTTCCATCCGTTGAAAATGATGGTTCGGCGAACAAATCTGCGGTAGTTGGTGATGATCGGCGTGAAGCGGCGCCACAGTTGCGCCCGCTCCACCCGCTCACCACGGTAGAAGCCCACCGCCTCGGCGGCGTCGCGTAATCGCACCAGGGCATACCGAAATGCGGCGTTGAGTTTCTCGTTGTTAAAGCTGAGCCAGATCAGCGGGCGCCCAAGCCAGATTGCCACTGCGGTCGCGAGCAGCACATAGATAAAAACCGTCCAGAACATCGCACGCGGGAAGTGAAGGCCGAAGAGATCCAGATCCCCGGACAGGTTCCACAGGATCGCGGTGAACGAGATCACCGAGGCCACCGCATTGACGGCCCCGAACAGCAAGGTGCTGCCTGTCCCATTCGACGGGATGTTCGGGGTGCCACCAACACCAGCGGTGAATATGTCGATGTCCTGTTGGATGCGCTGATCGGGGTTGTCGATTGTGTTGTCGATAAACAGGTCCCGGTAATAGGCTTTGCCGTCCAGCCAGTCGTCGGTGAGGTGGGCGGTCAGCCATATGCGCCAGGAGATGATGAAGCGCTGAGTCAGATAGATGTCAGCCATAATCCGGACGATAAAGACGGCTGCGAGTAAGCTGAAAATCGCGAGCGACATCCAAAAGCCGTGAATACCAGACTGTCTGACTGTTTCGTTGCCCGCCGCGACGCCTTGGAACGCTTTCTGCAGCGCCGTATACAAGTCATTGCTCTGGTAGCTGAACAACACGTTGAGGCGCACTGAGAGGAGCACCGAAAACAGCAAGACACCAAGCATCAGCCACACGCGAACGCTCTGGGGGCCAACGAAGTACCCACGGGTGATTCGCCAGAATTGTCGGCCCCAGGGCGTGAGATATCTCAACGGAACCAGCACGATGAACACGCCGACAGCGCTGATCAACCAGGCTATGGCGACCCACCGCAAGGAATCCATGGGTGCCGCCGACCAGTCGATCGATGGTGTAAACGGCTTCGGACCCAAGGTCGATGTCTCCTTGCTACCGAGGCGTCCGAGGACGCCTTATCGTGGGTGCTTACCCGGCGAAGGTACCCGAATGATGTGGATAGGCTGCGATGATGAGCACCGACGCCGTCTCAACCCCCACCATCCACGCCGGCCGGCTCGTCGCCCGCCGACTCAAGGCCAGCGGTGTCGACACCATCTTCACGCTATCGGGCGGCCACCTGTTTTCAATCTACGACGGCTGCCGGGATGAGGGTATCCGGCTAATCGACACCAGGCACGAGCAGACTGCGACATTCGCCGCAGAGGGCTGGTCGAAGGTGACCAGGTCGCCGGGCGTGGCCGCGCTCACCGCCGGGCCCGGCGTCACCAACGGGATGAGCGCGATGGCGGCCGCACAGCAAAACCAATCACCGCTGGTGGTGCTCGGCGGCCGCGCCCCCGCGCTGCGATGGGGTATGGGTTCGCTGCAAGAAATCGACCACATTCCATTCGTGGCTCCGCTGGCTCGCTTCGCAGCGACAGCGCAATCGGGCGAGGCCGCGGGTCGGCTTGTCGACGACGCGTTGCGGGCGGCCGTCGGCGCCCCGTCGGGAGTGGGCTTCGTCGACTTCCCGATGGACCACGTGTTCTCGCCCGCGGAGGACGACGGGCGCCCAGGCGCTCTCACCGAGCTACCGGCAGTGGCATGCGCGCACACCGAGGCACTCGACCGCACCACCGCCATGTTGGCCGGCGCGCACCGGCCGGTGATCATGGCAGGCACCAACGTCTGGTGGGGACGCGCGGAGACAGCGCTGCTCCGTCTTGCCGAGGAACGACAGATCCCCGTACTGATGAACGGGATGGCGCGTGGCGTTGTGCCTGCCGACCACCCGTTGGCATTTTCGCGGGCGCGGGGCAGGGCGTTGAGCAACGCAGACGTGGCGCTGGTTGTCGGCGTCCCGATGGATTTTCGGCTCGGCTTTGGCGGGGTCTTCGGATCGCAAACGCAGCTCATCGTGGCCGACCGGGTCCAGCCGGAGCGCGAGCATCCGCGGCCCATTGCGGCCGGGCTCTATGGGGACCTGACGTCGATACTGATGGCGCTGGCCGCGCCCGGCGGGGCCAACCATCAGGGCTGGATCGCCGAGCTGCGGACCGCCGAGACTGCGGCGCGCAACCTGGAAAAAACCGACCTCGGCGATGACCGAACTCCGTTGCATCCCATGCGGGTGTACGCCGAATTGGCTCCGCTGCTTGACCGCGACGCGATCGTCGTGATCGACGCCGGCGATTTCGGGTCCTACGCCGGCCGGGTGATCGACAGCTACCTGCCGGGATGCTGGCTGGACAGCGGTCCGTTCGGCTGCCTCGGTTCGGGTCCCGGCTATGCCCTGGCCGCCAAATTGGCCCGACCGGACCGTCAGGTCGTCCTGCTGCAAGGCGACGGCGCATTTGGCTTCAGCGGCATGGAATGGGACACCCTGGTCCGGCACGGGCTACCCGTCGTGTCGGTCATCGGCAACAACGGAATTTGGGGCCTGGAAAAGCACCCCATGGAGGCGCTGTACGGGTATTCGGTAGTGGCAGAGTTGCGTCCGGGCACGCGCTACGACGAGGTGGTGCGCGCCCTGGGTGGTCATGGCGAGCTGGTGGCCGCACCCGCCGAGCTGCGGCCCGCATTGGAACGCGCCTTCGCCAGCGGGCTGCCCGCGGTCGTCAATGTGCTCACAGATCCGACGGTCGCCTACCCGCGGCGATCCAACCTCGGCTGATTGGCCGGCTCCTCATCAGGCCGCCTCGCGGCCAGCATCGTCACCGGCCGGGCTGATTGGCCGGCTCCTCATCAGGCCGCCTCGCGGCCAGCATCGTCACCGGCCGGGCTGATTGGCCGGCTCCTCATCAGGCCGCCTCGCGGCCAGCATCGTCACCGGCCGGGCTGATTGGCCGGCCCGGCGGGCCGCGGCCGCCCACCGCGTACCGTTGACCTGTGTCGAAGACTGCCCGCGCTGAACCCGGGCGTCTGAGCAGCCGCTTTTGGCGACTGCTCGGCGCCAGTACCGAAAAGAACCAAACTCGTTCCCTCGCCGAGGTGACGGCCTCGTCTGAGTACGACAAAGAAGCCGCCGATCTCGACGACGAGAAGCTGCGAAAGGCGGCTGGGCTACTCAACCTCGACGACCTCGCTGAGTCCGACGACATTTCGCAGTTCCTCGCGATCGCCCGAGAGGCGGCCGAAAGGGCGACCGGCCTCCGCCCATTTGACGTGCAGTTGCTCGGGGCACTGCGCATGCTCGCCGGCGACGTGATCGAGATGGCCACCGGTGAGGGTAAAACCCTGGCCGGCGCGATCGCCGCGGCCGGATACGCCATTGCCGGCCGGCACGTACACGTGGTGACCATCAACGACTACCTGGCACGTCGCGACGCGGAGTGGATGGGCCCGTTGCTGGAGTCCATGGGGCTGACTGTCGGCTGGATTACCGCGGAGTCGACGAGCCACGCGCGCAGGGCGGCCTATGACTGCAACGTCACCTACGCGTCGGTCAACGAAATTGGCTTCGATGTGTTGCGCGATCAGCTGGTGACCGACGTCGCCGACCTGGTCTCACCCAATCCCGATGTGGCCCTTATCGACGAAGCCGATTCCGTGCTGGTCGATGAGGCTCTGGTGCCACTGGTGCTGGCAGGCACCAGCCACCGAGAGACGCCGCGACTGGAGATCATCAAGCTAGTTGGTGAACTGGCCCCCGAAGTCGATTACGACACCGACTCAGACAGCCGCAATGTTCACTTGACCGAGGTCGGAGCCCGCAAAGTCGAAAAAGCGCTCGGTGGCATCGACCTGTACTCAGAGGAACACGTCGCCACCTCGCTGACCGAGGTCAACGTCGCCCTGCACGCGCATGTCCTGTTGCATCGCGACGTGCACTACATCGTTCGAGACGACGCGGTGCACCTGATCAACTCTTCGCGCGGCCGCATCGCGCAACTGCAGCGTTGGCCGGACGGCCTGCAGGCCGCCGTCGAAGCCAAGGAGGGTATCGAAACCACCGAGACCGGCGAGGTTCTCGACACCATCACGGTGCAGGCGCTGATCAACCGTTACGCAACCGTGTGCGGCATGACCGGCACCGCGCTGGCCGCCGGTGAGCAACTGCGCCAGTTCTACAAGCTCGGTGTTTCACCAATTCCGCCGAATACCCCCAACATTCGTGAAGATGAATCCGACCGGGTCTACATCAGCGCCGCCTCGAAAAACGACGCGATCGTCGACCACATCGCCGCAATGCACGAGACCGGGCAGCCGGTACTGATCGGCACCCGCGACGTGGCCGAATCCGAAGAGCTGCATGAGCAGCTGGTGCGCCGCGGCGTTCCCGCAGTGCTACTCAATGCCAAGAACGACGCCGAGGAAGCGCACCTAATCGCCGAGGCCGGCGAGTACGGCACCGTTACGGTCTCCACCCAGATGGCCGGGCGCGGCACTGACATCCGGCTCGGTGGATCCGACGAAGCCGACCACGACCGGGTCGCCGAACTGGGCGGCCTGCACGTGGTCGGTACCGGGCGGCATCACACCGAGCGGCTGGACAATCAGTTGCGCGGGCGGGCCGGACGCCAGGGCGATCCAGGCTCGTCGGTGTTTTTCTCGAGTTGGGAAGACGACGTCGTCGCCGCCAACCTCGAACGCAACAAACTGCCGATGCAGACCGATGACGACGGCCGGATCGTCAGCCCCAAGACCACAGGTCTGCTTGACCACGCTCAGCGCGTCGCCGAGGGCCGGCTGCTGGACGTCCACGCGAACACCTGGCGCTACAACCAGCTGGTCGCCCAGCAGCGCGCCATCATCGTCGATCGCCGCGACACGTTGTTGCGCACCGCCACTGCGCGAGAGGAATTGGCAGAATTGGCGCCAGATCGGTACGAGGAGCTATCGGACGATGTGTCCGAAGAACGCCTCGAGACAATCTGCCGGCTGATCATGCTCTATCACCTCGACCGCGGGTGGGCCGACCACCTCGCGTACCTGGCCGACATTCGGGAAAGCATCCATTTGCGCGCCCTGGGCCGGCAAAACCCGCTCGACGAGTTTCACCGGCTGGCCGTCGACGCGTTCGCGTCGCTGGCCGCCGACGCGGTCGAGGCGGCGCAACAGACCTTCGAAACCGCGAATGTCCTCGAAGAGGAGCCTGGGCTGGATCTGTCGAAGCTGGCGCGGCCGACATCGACCTGGACATACATGGTCAACGACAATCCGCTGTCAGATGACACGCTTTCAACTCTGAGCCTGCCGGGAGTGTTCCGCTAGGAACCGGCTCGACTCGAGTGGGCTTGAGGCGGCGAGCGTGAAGCGGTCCGTCGTGCGGACCGCATCTTCACCGGGCTAATGTCACGGCTCATGGAGCAGGTGCTTCCGCCGGATCGAGTGCTGACGGTACCCAACTTGTTGAGCGCCATCCGCCTGGTGCTCATCCCGGTATTCGTCTACGTTCTGCTGTTCGCGCACGCGTACGGCTGGGCGGTCGCAATCCTGATGTTCAGCGGCGCCTCCGACTGGGCTGACGGCAAGATCGCCCGCACACTGAACCAATCTTCGCGGCTGGGCGTTCTGCTTGACCCTGCGGTTGACCGTCTCTACATGGTCAGCGTCCCCATCGTGTTGGCCCTCGCCGGGATCGTGCCCTGGTGGTTCGTCGTCACGCTGCTGGTGCGCGACGGTCTGCTCGCCGCATCATTGCCCCTGCTGCGCAGCCGGGGACTCTCGGCGCTACCCGTGACCTATATCGGTAAAGGCGCGACCTTCGCACTGATGTCAGGCTTCCCATTGGTTCTGCTGGGCAATTGGGACGCGTTGTGGAGCCGAGTCATCGGAGCCTGTGGTTGGGCCTTCTTGATCTGGGGCGCGTACGCCTACCTGTGGGCATTCGTGCAGTATGCGGTGCAGATTACGTTGGTCGTGCGCCGAATGCCCAAGGTGAAACAGCAGTCCCGCCAGCCAGTCCCGCGAAAAGCGGGTGATCGTGGCTGACGTCGACCGCACGCTGGGCGGCTATGACCCCAACGCGGGCCACAGCGCCCACGCGGCGGCACGGCCACAGCAGATCCCGGTGCCCTCCCTGCTGCGGGCTTTGCTGTCAGTACATCTGGATCCCGGTTATGCCGCGGCGGCCGCCAAGCGTGACCACTCCGCCACGCCGAAGAGCAACCGGGCCCGCAGTTTCGGCTGGTTCTGGCAGGCTTTTGCGGCGACGCTGGTCGCCATGGTATTCGCCGCCGCGGTCGCGCAGGCCCGCTCGGTTGCACCAGGTGTGCGCGAGGCCCAGGAACTGCTCGTGACAAGTGTGCGGGCAAGCGAAGGCACTGCCTCGAAGCTGGCCAGACAGCGCAGCGTGCTGTCTACACGACTCGATGACGTGCAGCGACTAGCCCTGGCAGACGACGCCGAGGGTCAGCGGCTGCTGACCCGTCTCGATGCGCTCAGCCTGGCAGCAGCCAGCACACCGGTCAACGGTCCCGGTCTGAACCTGACAGTTACCGATCCCGGTATCAGCCCGAATCTTTCCGACGTGTCCAAGCAGCGCGTGACCGGTAGCCGGCAAATCATTCTGGACCGCGACCTACAGGTGGTCGTCAACTCCTTATGGGCGAGCGGCGCGGAGGCTATCTCGGTTGGTGGCGCCCGGATCGGCCCGAACATGACCATCCGGCAAGCCGGCGGTGCGATCCTGGTCGACAACAACCCGACCAGTAGCCCCTATACGATCCTCGCGGTCGGTCCACCGCACGGGATGCGCGACGTCTTCGACCACAGCCCCGGACTGCAGCGTCTTAGGCTGCTGGAGGCTTCATACGGCGTCGTCGTCACCGTCAACGTCGCCGACGGTCTATCGCTGCCAGCCGGGTCGATCCGGGATGTCAAGTTCGCGAAACAGATTGGGCCCTAGTGAGAGAATTCCTGCTTCAGCAGATTCCCTTGCGGGAAACACGGTTGGATATTCGAGCATGATCGGTATCGCGGCGCTCGCGGTCGGCATCGTCCTGGGCCTGATCTTCCATCCCAGCGTGCCCGAAGTCATCCAGCCTTACCTGCCGATCGCGGTGGTCGCTGCGCTCGACGCCGTGTTCGGTGGCCTGCGCGCCTATCTCGAGCGGATCTTCGACCCGAAGGTTTTCGTGGTGTCGTTCGTATTCAACGTGTTCGTGGCCGCGCTGATCGTCTACGTCGGCGACCAGCTAGGCGTCGGCACGCAGTTGTCCACGGCAATCATCGTCGTACTGGGCATCCGGATCTTCGGCAACGCCGCCGCGCTGCGACGGCGACTGTTCGGGGCGTAACGGAGATGACTTCAGCGTGAGCCACGAGCCTCCAGAACCCATAGACGCCGAAAATCGTGACGCGCCAACCCGGGACGATCTCGGTGACGACTCCCAAACTGATGAGGCCGCCCAGCATGGGCGCCACGAACTACCCGCGAAAAGTCCGCGCCCCAAGATTGGCGCGCTACGACGAACGGGTCTGTCCGCAGCGCCGCGAGGCGGTCGCTCCCGGGTGGTGTTCGGAATGCTAGCGACCCTGTTGTGCCTGGTCTTGGGGATCGCCATCGTCACCCAGGTGCGCCAGACCCGATCCGGTGACTCGCTCGACACTGCGCGCCCCGCAGATCTGCTGGTGCTGCTGGACTCGTTGCGCCAGCGTGAGGCGACGTTGAACAGCGAGGTGAGCGAACTTCAGAACACGCTGAACTCGCTGCGGGCGTCGGGCAACACCGATCAGGCTGCCATCCAAAGCGCCCAGGCCAGATTGGCTGCGCTGTCCATCCAGGTCGGCGCTGTCGGCGCCACTGGACCCGGTGTCACCCTGACGGTCGAGGACCCGGGACCCGGGGTGTCACCCGAAGCCATGCTCGACGTGATCAACGAGTTGCGCGCCGCCGGCGCCGAGGCGATCGAGATCAATGACGCGCACGAGTCTGTGCGAGTGGGCGTCGATACCTGGGTGGTCGGTGCTGCCGGCGCACTGACCATCGACAATAAGACCCTGTCGCCGCCGTATTCGATTCTGGCGATTGGGGATCCGCCCACGCTGGCCGCGGCGATGAATATTCCCGGCGGTGCCGAGGACAGCATCAAACGCGTTGGCGCGCGGATGTCCGTGCAGCAGGCGGACCGCGTGGACGTGACCACCTTGCGACAACCAAAACCGCACCAATACGCTCAGCCCGGAAAGTGAGACTGAGCCGCACCCTTCGACCAGAACAGCCGACCAGAATAGGACCACCGTGAGCGATATCCCGTCCGATCTGCATTACACCGCCGAACATGAATGGGTTCGCCGTAGCGCGGAAGACACCGCTCGGATTGGCATCACCGACTTCGCGCAGTCGGCATTGGGAGACGTCGTTTTCGTTCAGCTGCCCGAGGTGGGCGCCGAGGTGAGCGCCGGCGAATCATTCGGCGAAGTTGAATCGACGAAATCAGTGTCGGACCTCTACGCGCCGGTCTCAGGCAAGGTTTCCGCGGTCAACAGCGATCTTGACAGCAGCCCCGACCTGGTGAACTCCGACCCGTACGGCGCCGGCTGGTTGCTGGATATCCACGTCTCGGATGCCGCTGAATTGCAGTCGGCCATAGCGACGCTGCTGGACGCTGATGCCTACCGAGACACACTGACAGAATGACGATTGCTAATGTCCCTGCCACACCCAGTGGAGGGCGCATTGCCGATCGGTGCGCGGTACGGTCGACACATCAGCACCAGAAGGCGGTAACCGGTGATGCGGGGCTTAGAAACCGAATGGGTACTTAGTAGGAAACGGGCCGAATGGCCCGGGCAAGCAACGCCACGGCGGCCAGTGAGGAGCAGCGGGTGACGGACATGGACAACGACCAGACTTCCGATGAGGTCACCGTGGAGACGACGTCCGTCTTCCGCGCCGATTTCCTCAATGAACTGGACGCGCCTGTGCAATCGGGCGCCGACAGCGCAGTGTCCGGGGTCGAAGGACTTCCGGCGGGTTCGGCGTTGCTGGTCGTCAAGCGGGGCCCGAACGCCGGATCGCGCTTTCTGCTCGACCAAGCCATCACATCCGCCGGCCGGCATCCCGACAGCGATATTTTCCTCGACGATGTGACCGTCAGCCGTCGCCACGCCGAATTCAGATTGGAAAGCGACGAATTCAACGTCGTCGATGTGGGCAGCCTCAACGGCACCTACGTCAACCGCGAGCCCGTGGACTCAGCGGTGCTGGCCAACGGTGACGAAGTTCAGATTGGCAAGTTCCGCTTGGTATTTTTGACCGGGCCCAAGCAAGGCGACGACGATGGGGGATCCGGAGGGTAGTGAGCGCGCCCGATAGCCCGGCGCTGGCCGGGATGTCGATCGGGGCTGTCCTAGACCTACTGAGGCCGGATTTCCCCGATGTCACGATCTCCAAGATTCGGTTCCTGGAGGCTGAAGGACTGGTGACGCCGCAGCGTGCCGCGTCGGGGTACCGGAGATTCACCGCATACGACTGCGCGCGGCTGCGCTTCATCTTGACCGCCCAGCGGGATCACTATCTACCGCTGAAGGTGATCAGGGCGCAGCTGGACACCCAACCAGACGGCGAACTGCCGCCGTCCGGATCGGCGTACGGCGTACCGCGATTGGTCTCGGTAGCCGGGAGCACGGTCGACGGTGTCGGCTCAGGGACCGGCTCCGACGCAGCGGTGATGCCTCGCACCCGGGCCCGGCTGAGTCGCGAAGACCTTCTGGAACGCTCAGGAGTTCGCGACGACCTGCTGACAGCGCTGCTCAAAGCCGGAGTGATCACCAGCGGGTCGGGCGGTTTCTTCGACGAAAACGCGGTCGTCATCCTGCAATGTGCGCATGCGTTGTCCGAGTACGGCGTCGAGCCACGGCATCTGCGCGCCTTCCGCTCGGCAGCCGACCGACAGTCCGACCTGATCGCCCAAATCGCCGGGCCGGTAGTCAAAGCGGGCAAGGCCGGCGCCCGCGATCGTGCCGACGACTTGGCTCGTGAGGTCGCGGCGCTCGCGATCACTTTGCACACGTCGTTGATCAAGTCTGCGGTTCGCGACGTTCTTGACCGCTGAGGACTAGACTTCCTTCCAACTTGGTGTTCGACGGCGCCGCGCCGTCGAACCGAGCGTGTGTTGGGCGCGGCGTCATGTGCGGAGGGCAGACACAGATGGGTGAAGTTCGTGTTGTCGGCATTCGCGTCGAGCAGCCGCAGAACCAGCCGGTGTTGCTGTTACGCGAAGCCGACGGTGACCGATACCTGCCAATCTGGATCGGCCAGTCCGAAGCTGCCGCCATTGCGCTTGAGCAGCAAGGCGTCGAACCACCTCGCCCGCTGACGCATGATCTGATCAGGGATGTCATTGCTGCGCTTGGGCATTCGCTCAAAGAGGTGCGGATCGTCGATCTGCAGGAAGGCACTTTCTACGCTGACCTGGTCTTCGACCGCGACATCACGGTATCGGCACGTCCCTCGGACTCGGTGGCCATCGCGCTGCGGGCCGGCGTACCCATCTACGTGGAGGAAGCCGTGCTCGCCCAAGCCGGTCTGCTGATCCCCGACGAAACCGACGAGGAAGGCGGCACCGTCGTCCGGGAGGATGAGGTGGAGAAGTTCAAGGAATTTCTCGACAGCGTGTCACCCGACGACTTCAAGGCGACCTAGCCGGGCAGAACAACCGATTCTTGCCGTGACGGGGCCCAATGCGAGGACTACGCTGAAGGCCGATATCACGGATGCATCTCATCTGGCCCTGGGATGTCGACACGCCTGGCGGATAGCCCGCCCACTTAGTCTTGGGACCGCCATACTTTGAGAACAACTTAAGGCACGATAGCTATCCGACAGCGTAAGCTCTCTAGCACTCGGGCCTTAGCAAACGTCCTGCTGGGACAGCCAGTGGACGAAGCTGGTGACAAGAGCGCGATCGGCGAGAGGAACCACCGTGAGCGAGCAGCCACGTCAAGGTCAGCTAGACCTTGCTGACCACGCGGACGCCGCGACCAACAGTGACCGCGACGTCACCGCTCCCAGCGGACCCATGCAACCGGGGCTATTCCCAGACGATTCCGTGCCCGACGAGCTGGTCGGCTACCGCGGGCCCAGCGCCTGCCAGATCGCCGGTATTACGTATCGCCAGCTGGACTACTGGGCGCGCACCTCTTTGGTGGTTCCGTCGATCCGCAGCGCGGCCGGCTCCGGCAGCCAACGGCTCTACTCGTTCAAGGACATCCTCGTTCTCAAGATCGTCAAGCGGTTGCTCGACACGGGCATCTCGCTGCACAACATCCGCGTTGCGGTCGACCATCTGCGCCAGCGCGGCGTCCAGGATCTGGCCAACATCACGTTGTTCTCCGACGGCGCGACCGTCTACGAGTGCACCTCGGCCGAAGAGGTCGTCGACTTGCTGCAGGGCGGACAGGGCGTGTTCGGCATCGCCGTATCCGGTGCGATGCGTGAGCTGACCGGTGTCATCGCCGACTTCCCTGGCGAGCGCGCTGACGGTGGCGAGTCGATTGCAGCTCCGGAGGACGAACTCGCTTCCCGGCGCAAGCATCGCGACCGCAAGATCGGCTAACTCCGACCACGACGCGCGCTGCCCGCTCGCATCCGGCCCGCAAACGCGAGTAAAGTCGACTCCGCATCGCCCTCGCGCGGGAGAGCTCCGTGATCGCCAGTCACGGACGCCGAAGGAGCAACACCTCTCCGTCAACCTCTCAGGCACCCGGACCGCGCGGGGCCCCGATGCCTCTGGAAAGCGGTGACCCATTCCTTCGGCTCACCCGCCCATGGGGAAAGCCAACCCACCTCGCGGTGATCTGGGTTGTCGAATCTCTCAGGCGCCCGACTCGGGTTGACGACAGAGGGAGAGGACCACAACGCCTGCCTGTCGTGCGGCGTTGCGGCCCCGCCTCATGTCAGGAGTCCCCATGCCGGATCTGCACACGTCCACCAGTCAGCCGGGGTTCGCGTCCCGGCATATCGGTCCCGACAGCGACGCGGTCGCGGCCATGCTCGCCGTCATCGGTGTCGAATCACTCGATGTGCTGGCGTCCAAGGCGGTCCCGGCGGGCATCCTCGATCGGCTCACCGCCGGCGGCGCCGCAACGGGCCTGGATGGATTGCCTGCGGCCGCCAGCGAAACCGAGGCACTGGCGGAGCTGCGAGCGTTGGCCGATGCCAACACCGTCGCAGTCTCGATGATCGGGCAAGGCTACTACGACACGCTTACGCCGCCGGTGTTGTTGCGCAACATCATGGAGAACCCCGCTTGGTACACCGCCTACACGCCGTACCAGCCTGAGATCAGTCAGGGTCGACTGGAGGCGCTGCTGAATTTCCAGACCCTGGTCACCGATCTCACGGGCCTCGAGATCGCGAACGCATCGATGCTCGACGAGGGTACCGCCGCCGCCGAGGCCATGACGTTGATGCACCGATCTGCTGCGCGCCGTGCGCAGCAGATCGGCGTGAACCGGCTGGCCGTCGACGCCGATCTATTCGCTCAGACGGCTGCGATCGTAGCCACCCGGGCCAAGCCGTTGGGCATCGAGATCGTCACCGTCGACTTGCGCGACGGTTTGCCTGACGGTGAGTTCTTCGGTGTCATAACCCAGCTACCGGGCGCCAGTGGCCGGATTACGGACTGGTCTGCTCTGATCGCACAGGCCCACGACCGAGACGCGCTGGTCGCCATCGGCGCTGACCTGCTGGCCCTCACGCTGACCATACCGCCCGGTGAGATCGGCGCCGACGTCGCGTTCGGTACCACCCAACGATTTGGTGTGCCAATGGGATTCGGCGGTCCGCACGCCGGTTACCTGGCGGTGCATGCTAAACACGCCCGTCAGCTGCCCGGCCGGTTGGTGGGCTTATCGTTGGATGCCGATGGCTCGCCCGCCTACCGGCTGGCGCTGCAGACCCGCGAGCAGCACATCCGCCGCGACAAAGCGACGAGCAATATCTGCACCGCGCAGGTGCTTCTGGCCGTGATGGCCGCGATGTATGCCAGTTACCACGGCGCCGACGGGCTGACCGCGATCGCCCGCCGTGTCCACGGTCACGCTGAGGCGATTGCATCGGCACTGGGTGATGCATTGGTGCACGACAAGTACTTCGACACTGTGCTCGCGCGGGTGCCGGGCCGCGCCGACGAGGTGATCGCCGCGGCGAAAGCCAACGGCATCAACCTGTGGCGCGTAGACGACGATCACGTATCTGCCGCCTGCGACGAGGCCACCACCCACGAGCACGTCGCCGCGGTGCTCGAGGCCTTCGGGGTGCCGGCGGCCGACCCAGTGTGTGCGGGCATTGTGAACCGCACCTCGGAATTCCTGACCCATCCCGCGTTCACCCAATATCGCACCGAAACGGCGATGATGCGGTACCTACGGATGCTGGCGGATAAGGACATCGCCTTGGACCGCAGCATGATTCCGCTCGGCTCGTGCACGATGAAGCTCAACGCCGCCGCCGAGATGGAGTCAATCACCTGGCCGGAGTTCGCGCGTCTGCATCCGTTCGCCCCCGCCTCCGACACCCCAGGGCTGCGTCGGCTCATCGGCGAGCTGGAGAGTTGGCTGGTGCAGATCACCGGCTACGACGCGATTTCGCTGCAACCCAACGCAGGCTCGCAAGGGGAGTACGCCGGCTTGTTGGCCATCCACGAGTACCACGCCAGCCGAGGAGAATCGCACCGCGACATCTGCCTGATCCCGTCCAGCGCGCACGGTACCAACGCCGCGTCGGCGGCGCTGGCGGGAATGCGGGTAGTGGTGGTGGGCTGCCTCGATAACGGCGATGTGGATCTGGACGATCTGCGCGCCAAGGTAAGCGTCCACGCCGATCAGCTCTCGACGTTGATGGTCACCTATCCGTCCACGCACGGCGTGTACGAGCACGACATCGCCGAGATCTGCGCGGCCGTGCACGATGCCGGCGGTCAGGTGTATGTCGATGGCGCTAACCTCAACGCCCTTGTCGGCCTTGCCCGGCCGGGCAAGTTCGGTGGCGACGTGAGCCATTTGAACCTGCACAAAACGTTCTGCATTCCACATGGCGGTGGGGGCCCGGGCGTCGGACCGGTGGCGTTGCGGTCGCACTTGGCCCCGTTCCTGCCCGGTCACCCGTTTGCCCCGGAGCTGCCCCAGGGTCCCGCTGTAGCGTCGGCGCCCTACGGGTCGGCCTCCATTCTGCCGATCAGCTGGGCCTACATCAGGATGATGGGTGGTGATGGCCTGCGGGCGGCATCGCTGACCGCCATCGCCTCGGCCAACTACATCGCCCGACGACTCGACGAGTACTTCCCGGTGCTGTATACGGGCGAGAACGGCATGGTCGCCCATGAGTGCATCCTGGACTTGCGCGGCATCACCAAGTCGACCGGCGTGACCGTCGATGATGTTGCAAAGCGCCTGGCGGACTATGGCTTTCACGCACCTACCATGAGCTTCCCAGTGGCGGGGACGCTCATGGTGGAGCCCACCGAGAGCGAGACCCTGACCGAAGTCGACGCATTCTGCGAAGCCATGATCGCCATCCGTGGCGAGATCGACCGCGTCAGTTCAGGGGAGTGGACTGCCGATGACAATCCGCTGCGCGGCGCACCGCACACCGCTGAGTGCCTACTGGTGTCGGACTGGGATCACCCGTACACCCGAGAGGAGGCCGCTTATCCGCTCGGGAACACCTTTCGGCCCAAGGTTTGGCCACCGGTACGCCGCATCGACGGCGCCTACGGCGACCGCAACCTGGTCTGCTCGTGCCCGCCGGTAGAGGCGTTCGCGTGAACCGCCCGCACTCCGTGGGTCAGCTCAAATACGTGTTGATTGCCGTGGTGAGGTCAGGCGAGGCCGACGTGGCGAGGTTTTGGTAACTGCCGCCGCTCAACTGGGCGACGGCTTCCCACGTTGCCCGGTCCGGGTCGGCGCCGAAGTCGATGACGTTGACCGCAATCGGTTTGGCCGGGTCGGCGCCGCTGCGGATGAAATTCTGCAGCCCCGCCCCGTCCAAGGATTGGTCCGTGTGTGGCCCAGCCGTGATGACGAGTATCGAATTGGTTTGACCGGCATGGTATTTCGTCTGCAGATCCTGGTAGACCAAGCGCAGTGTGGTGAATGAGACCGCTCCGCCGCCCGACGAATACTGCTTGTCCAGCGCGGCCGTCAGGGCCGCCGATCGCGGCTGGCCGTTGACAGGGTCCGACAGTGTCCCGGTGGCCACGTCGCTTCGGCCCTCGTGGCCATCGAAGGTCCACAGCCCCAGGGTCGCTGTCGGTGGCAGCGCTTTGATCCTGTCGGTGAGCGCCGCGATCACGTTGGCCAGCCGAGTCTTTCCTCCCTCGTCGATGGGCAGCGACTGGTCGAGCATGATCGTCGCGGCCACTCCGGTAGACGGCGCGGCCATCGCTTCGGCCAACGTGGCACGCATCGCATCGTCGCCCACCGACAGCGTGGCAGGCAACGCCGCAAAACTCGTCACCGGACTGCTCGGCGGCGCGACGCCGTCAACCCGAAAGCCCGCGCTGGCGAGCTTGGCGAGTTGCTCGGGCTTGCGCATGAAGCGGGCAAACTCGCTGGCCGCCGCGGACTGCTCGTGCGACAGCCACGAACCACTGAGCAGCACCGTGGGATAGTCGGCAACCGGCGCCGGCCCGGGCGGTAGCCAGGCCGCAAGTGTGCTCTTGGCGTCTGAAAGCGACTGGCCACGCTGGAACAACTGTTGTTCGGTGGTGATCACGGCGTGCACCTGCGCGGTCGCCACATCACCGGGCTTGAGCAATGTGTTCAGTGCCTCCGCCAGCGAATTGTCCGCAAGTTTGGGCTGTCCGCTCATCAGGGTGCGCACTGCCCCAGTGCCCTGGGTTGGTGGTGCACCAGCCGGTGTCGATGCAGCCGCTACAGCTTCGCCGGACAAAAACGACGCGTCGCCGTCACCGTTGGCCGGCAGCGCCAGCCGCAGTGATCCCCAGGTCGGCATGTTCAAGCCGGCCAACGAGTTTGGGTTGATCTGCAAGCCGGGCAGCGTTCCCCAGTTTTGGTTGGCGAGAGCCTGCGTGAGCTCCGGCCGCACCGCAAGCAACACCGGCGATGTCACCAGTGAGCGGCTGTCGCTGATGGTCTTTTGCCCCGCGGCTCCGGCGAGGCGCGCGGTAGAGATCGAGCTGCCCGGGATCCACAATGCCGGCTGGCCGCCCAACTCGTCCGGCCACTTACCGAGGAAACCGCCAAGGACGGCGTCCGACCCAGCCGGTTTGACGCTGACCTCCATGCAGTGGTCACCGACCTGACCCGCCGATTGGTTGTACCCTTCCGCGAACTGCTGAACTTGATCCGCGATCGACGGGTCGGCAAGAACGGAGACCGTCTCTTTTCCTCCCACGCAACGTCCGGCGGCTTGGTGTGAGCGGTCGGACAGTGCGTCACCGAAGAACCTCCACAAGATTACGGTGCCCACCACTACGACGACGGCAACCAGGGCCACGATCACACCGATGCTGACTCCTCGTCGCCCAGCCTCGTTGCGGTGGCCGCCTTGCCAGTTGCCGAGTCCCCGGCCGCTCCGGCCGAGAAGTGGTCGCCCGGGAGTCGGTGGCGCCGGGCTCGCCGCGTCGGGCGGCCGGGGCGGGAAGTCCGGGTACTCGTCGGCGGGGCCGGCAGCCGAGTGCTCCTCCCTGCCGAAGGCCCCTTCATCGCCGAATGCCTCCGCATCGCCGAAGACATTTTCGTCTGAGTCGTGCGCGTAGCCGTCAGCGGGCTCCTCGACGGAGTCCCCAGGATCGGGCATGCGGTGCCTACCCATAACGGTGCCCGCCGCCTTTCGCTCGACCCGTCACCTGGCTTGTCGTGAACTCGGCGCCGAATCTCGTCATCAAACGCATAGCCGCTTGTCGAAGCACATTCAGGCGCTGGCTCCGCCGAGTCGGGCCTTGAACTCACGCCGACGGCGATGCAGGATCGGCTCGGTGTAGCCGTTGGGCTGCTGCGCACCGGTCAAGATCAGCTCCTCCGCGGCCAAAAAGGCGATGCTGTCGTCGAAGTTGGGCGCCATCGGGTGGTACGTCGTGTCGCCCGCGTTCTGCTTATCCACCAACGGCGCCATCCGCTCCAGGCTGGCGCGGATGTCCTCGCTGGTGATCACGCCGTGCCGCAGCCAATTGGCCAGCAACTGACTGGATATCCGCAGCGTGGCGCGGTCCTCCATGAGCGCCACATTGTGGATGTCGGGCACCTTCGAGCAGCCGACGCCGTGGTCGATCCAGCGCACCACGTAGCCCAGGATGGACTGGCAGTTGTTGTCGACCTCCTCGCGGATCTCCTCGGAAGCCCAGGCCAGTTCCTTGGCCAGCGGAATCGTGAGTAACTCGTCGATGGTGCTGCGGGTCTCGCCCTCGAGCTCCTTCTGCACGGCGAACACATCCACTTCGTGGTAATGCATTGCGTGCAGGGTTGCGGCCGTCGGCGACGGCACCCACGCGGTGCTGGCGCCGGCCTTCGGCTGGCCGATCTTCTGCTCGACCATGTCGGCCATCAGCTCGGTCATCGCCCACATGCCCTTGCCGATCTGGGCCTTGCCCGAGAAGCCGGCGGCGAGCCCGGTGTCGACGTTGGCGTCTTCGTAGGCCTTGATCCACGTGGTGCCCTTCATGGCGCCCTTGCGGATCATCGGGCCTGCCTCCATCGAGGTATGAATCTCATCACCGGTGCGGTCCAGGAAACCGGTGTTGATGAAGACCACCCGGTCGGCGGCGGCTTTGATGCACGCCTTGAGGTTAAGGGTCGTTCGGCGCTCCTCGTCCATGATGCCGACCTTCATGGTGCCCTGCGGCAACCCCAGCACATCTTCGACGCGGCTGAACAGCTCGCACGTGAACGCCACCTCGGCCGGCCCGTGCATCTTAGGCTTGACGATGTAGATGGAACCCGTGCGGCTGTTCGCCAATGGCCCATTAGCCCCGTTATTATCCGAGCCGGTTTTGAGCCCGTGGATCGCGGTCAGGCCGGTGAACAGCGCATCCATGATGCCTTCGAACATCTCTTTATCTTCGCCGTTGCCCTGGCCGCCGTCGTTGACAACGATCGCGTCGTTGGTCATCAGATGGCCGACGTTGCGGACGAACAACAGGCTCCGCCCGGGCAGGGTGAATTTCTCGCCGCCGTCCGGAGCCGCGGAGTCGGCGACATGTGCCCGAGGGGCTGTGTAGTTGCGGTCCGCGTTGAGCACGCGGGCGAAGGTCTTGCCATCCTTGGTGACCTCCTCGCTCAGGTCACCCCTGTTCAGACCGAGCCAGTTGCGGTAGCCCAGCACTTTGTCGTCGGCGTCGACCGCGGCCACCGAGTCCTCGAAGTCCATGATCGTGGTGATCGCCGATTCCAGGACCACGTCTTTGACCCCGGCGGCGTCGGTCTTACCGATCGGCGACTCCGGATCGATCAGGATTTCGATGTGCAGGCCGTGGTTGGCCAGCAACACCGACCAATTCGGGGAGCCAAGCTCGCCGCTGTACCCGACGAACTTCTCCGGGCTGGCCAACCCGGAGGACTCCGCACCGATGGCGATCTCCAGCTGGCCGTCGACGATGCTCAAGCCCGTCGCGTCTGCCCACGAGCCCGACGCCAGAGGAGCCGCCTGGTCGAGGAACTTGCGGGCGTAGGCGATCACCTTGCCGCCGCGAATCTTGTTGTAGCCGGAGCCCTTTTCGGCGCCGTCGCTTTCCGGGATGACATCCGTGCCGTAAAGGGCGTCATAGAGCGAGCCCCAGCGAGCATTGGCAGCATTCAGCGCGAACCGCGCGTTGAGCACCGGCACCACCAGTTGTGGGCCGGCCGTCTTCGTAACTTCGTCGTCAACACCGGAGGTGGTGATGGTGAAGTCATCCGGTTCGGGCTGCAGGTAACCGATTTCCGTGAGGAACTGGTGGTAAGCGTCAGGGTCGATCGGTGCGATTACGCGCTGTCGATGCCACTTGTCGATCTGGGCCTGCAGCTCATTGCGCGTGTTCAGTAAAGCCTGGTTCTGCGGGGTGAGGTCGGTGACAACCTTGTCGACGCCGGCCCAGAAGCTGTCTGGGTCAATGTCGGTGCCGGGCAATGCCTCGTTGTTCACGAAGTCGTAGAGCACACGGGCGACGCGCAAGTTCCCCGCCGACACGCGATCAGTCATTGTTCTCCTCCGTAATAGCTTCACTGAGCCTCCACTGGCCCCCGATTGGCCCCAATTAGCTAGTCACCAGCCTACCGGCCGACGGTTTGATAATCGCATTCGCCGCACCCGCAGCAGCAGGTCACGCCCGTGGGGTCGGTCTCACGGTGTCCCGTCGCGCATGGCGCCAACCAAGTCCTCGACCAGATCCTCCATCGCCACCATCGCGACCACATTTCCATCGTCGGCAGCGACCAGGGCCAGATGGCTGTTGCTGCGCCGCATCCGCGACAAAGCATCGGCCAGCGGCAGTGACGTGGGAACCTGCGGCAGTGGGCGCACCAGCGCCAGATCGATGACGGTCCGCGAATCGTCGCCGAGCATCAGCACATCCTTGATGTGCAGGTAGCCAATGAACGCGCCGTCGAGGCTGGCAATCGGGAACCGCGAGTAGCCGGTCTGGGTCAAGGCTTGTTCGACCGCTCCAACGGTGGGACCTGAACCGGCTGCCGCCACTGGCACCGCCTGTATATCGGCAAGCGGAACGGCGACATCGCCGACCACCCTGGTGCCTATCCGCAGCGCCCGAGTCAGCCGGGTGTGTTCCTCCTCGTCCAACAAACCTTCGGACACCGACTCAGAGATCATCTCGCTGAGCTCGACCGGGGAGACCGAAATGTCGAGCTCGTCCTTGGGTTGCACCCCCAGCCCGTGCAGTACAGCGTTGGCGCATTTGTTGTAGAAGGTGATGAATGGTCGGGCGACGCGCACGTAGGCCAGGTAGGGCGGGACCAGCAGCATCGCCGTCCGCTCCGGCCCTGCTAGCGCGATGTTCTTAGGCACCATCTCGCCGAGCAGCACATGCAGCGTCACCACCAGCGCCAGCGCGATCACGAACGACAGCGTGTGCACCAGCGCAGGATGCATATCGGTCAGCCCCAGCGCTGTCCGCAGCAGTTCGGCGACCGCCGACTCGCCGATCCGGCCGAGCAGCAGCGAGGCCACCGTGACGCCCAACTGGGCGCCCGCGAGCATGGACGACAGCTGCTCACCTGCACGAAGCACGGTGACCGCCCTTGCCTTGCCCTGCTCGGCCAACGCTTGAAGGCGATCACGACGGGCCGAGATCAGCGAGAATTCCGCACCGACGAAGAACGCGTTCACCGCGATCAGCAGTATCGCCAGCACGACTCCGAGCGTGCTATCCATCGACAGCCCGCTCCGCAGGCGTTTCAGACTGGCCGCTCAGTTCAGTCAGCTCGAGCACGTCGATCCGGCGGCCATCCATTCGCCGCACTGTCGCCTGCCAACAGACTGCGTCGTCCAACAGGCCGTCCGGATCCAACGCAGGCAGTTCTACCGTTTCACCGGCCACCGGGATGTGGCCGATCTCTTGCAGCACCAGGCCGCCGATCGTTTCGTAGGGACCTTCGGGGGCGCGATATCCGGTTTCGATGGCCACCTCGTCGATGCGCAGCAAGCCCGATACCCGCCAGCCGCTGCCTGCCGATTCCACATCCGGAGTGGCGTCGTCGTGTTCATCGCGGACATCGCCCACGATCTCTTCGATCAGGTCCTCGACGGTCACCATGCCCGCGGTGCCGCCGTACTCGTCGACCACCATCGCGGTCTGCAGATTATTGGCACGGATCTCGGCCATCACCGCGTCGCCGTCCAGCGTTGACGGCACCACCGGTACGGGCTGCGCGACCGTGGTCAGCAGCGTGTGCGCGCGATCCGCGCGCGGAATTTGGAACACCTGCTTGACGTGCACGATGCCGACGGTCTCGTCGAGGTCGCCGTCGACGATGGGGAAGCGCGAGAATCCGGACTCGGCGGCGGCCTCGACCAGGTCATTGACGGTGTCATCGGTCTGCAGCGCCACGATCTTCGACCGTGGCGTCATCAACTCCTCGGCGGTACGGGTACCGAACTGCAGCGATCGCCGTACCAGCGCGGCGGTGGCGGCGTCCAGGGCGCCGCTGCGCGCCGAGTTACGCACCAGCGACAGCAGCTCCTGTGGTGAACGGGCCGACCGCAGCTCCTCGGCCGGCTCGATGCCCGAGCTCGCGCACGATCCAGTTCGCCGCTCCGTTCGTCAGCCTGATCGCCGGGGTTAGCAACAAGCGAAAACAACATCTGGATGCCGACGACGGCGCGTGCGGTCGCCAGCGGGCGCGCGACGGCAAGATACTTCGGCACCAGCTCGCCGAATACCATCGACACCGATGTCACGACCACCATCACCAGGAACGCCGTGATGCGCGTCGGCCACCGGGTCTGGCATCCCGATCGCGTCCAGCCACGGGTGCGGCAAGTTGGCGACCATCGGTTCGGTCAGGTAGCCGGTCACCAGCGTGGTGATCGAGATACCCAGCTGAGCACCCGACAGCTGGAATGACAGTCCGTTCTGGGCGCGCTGGATGAAGCGGTCGCGCCGGCCGCCCCTGCGGGCGTTGGACTCGACCGTGGTGCGGTCCAGCGCGGTCAGCGAGAATTCGGCCGCGACGAACACTCGCGTTGCCGAAGATGAGCACCACGATGGCAAACACGCTGACGAGGGTGGCGGTGACGTTCATCGAGGTCGACAGGAGATTCAGCGAGTCGCCGTTAGCCGAAGACCGGAACCGGCTCGACGGGGCCTGCGGCACGCATCCCTTTCGCTTGGCCGATCGCATTGCTGCGCCGTGAAATTCGAATTCACATGGTGCGAAGACATCCGGCAGGTTCGGGTCGACGGCCGCCTCGCGCCGGGTCACCAGCCCGAGGGCAGCGGATGTCCCTCGGCGAACCCCGCGGCCGACTGCACGCCTACGACGGCGCGCTCATGCAACTCCGTCATGGTCGAGGCACCGACATAAGTACAGGTGCTCCGCACGCCCGAGGTGATGTGGTCGAGCAGGTCCTCGACGCCGCCGCGGTCGGGGTCCAGCCCCATCCGCGACGTCGAGATGCCTTCCTCGAACAAAGCCTTGCGGGCCCGATCGAACGCGGTGTCGGCGGCGGTGCGGGCGACGACCGCCCGCTTGGACGCCATGCCATAGCTCTCCTTGTACGGCTGGTCGTCGCGGTCACGCATCAGGTCTCCGGGCGACTCGTAGGTGCCGGCGAACCACGACCCGATCATCACGTTCGATGCCCCGGCGACCAGCGCCAGCGCCACGTCGCGCGGATGTCGGATCCCGCCGTCGGCCCACACGTGTCCACCGAGCTGCCTTGCCGCAGAAGCGCATTCGAGCACCGCGGAGAACTGCGGGCGGCCCACGCCGGTCATCATCCGGGTGGTGCACATCGCGCCAGGGCCGACACCGACCTTGACGATGCTCGCCCCGGCGCCGAGCAAATCCCGCGTACCCTCCGCCGACACCACGTTGCCAGCCGCCAGCGGCACGCCCAAGTCCATCGACGAGACAGCCTTGATCGCATCCAGTGTCTTGACCTGATGTCCGTGCGCGGTATCGATCACCAGTACGTCGACGCCGGCCTCGACCAGCGACCGGGCCCTGGCCGGCCACGTCGCCGTTGATGCCGACGGCGGCGCCGATCCGCAGCCGTCCGTGAATGTCGGTTGCCGGCGTGTAGAGCCCGGCGCGGATCGCCCCCGTGCGGGTCAGCACTCCGGCCAGCGCGCCGTCCGCATTGGTCAGCACCGCGACGTCGATTGGGGCGTGCTCGAGCAGATCGAAGATCTTGCGTGGCTCGGTGCCCACCGGAGCGGTCACGAAATCGGTTACCGCGACATCGCGCACCCGGGTGAAGCGGTCGACCCCGACACACGACGCTTCGCTGACCAATCCGATCGGACGGCCCTCGAACACCACCACCGCAACGCCGTGCGCACGCTTGTGGATCAGCGCGGTCGCGTCCGACACCGAGTCGTCGGGCGCCAGCGTCACCGGAGTGTCCAGAACCAGGTCACGGCTCTTGACGAAATCCACCGTCTGGCTGCACCGCCGTGATCGGAAGATCCTGCGGCAGGATGACGATGCCGCCGCGGCGCGCCATCGTCTCGGCCATCCGCCGCCCCGCTACTGCCGTCATGTTGGCGACCACCACGGGGATGGTGGTGCCGGTGCCGTCGTCGGTGGACAAGTCGACGTCGAACCGCGACGCCACTTCGGATCGGTCGGCACGATGAAGACGTCGTTGTAGGTCAGGTCGTACGCGGGTCGGTGCCCGTCCAAGAACCTCATCGGAGTTGATCTACCCCTTTGTGCCCTGTCTTACCGGCAACGCCGGCTAAGCAGGAACTTCGCTGCGGTCCCCGCTCCACAACGTGTGGAACTTTTTGCCGGGGTCGGCGTCGATGCGCCCGTACGTGTGCGCGCCGAAGAAGTCCCGCAGACCCTGGGTCAGCGCGGCGGGCAGCCGCTCGGTGCGCAGTGCGTCGTAGTAGGACAGGGCCGAGGAGAAACCCGGGATCGGGATGCCGAGCTCGGTGGCCTTCACGACCACGCGTCGCCAGCTGTCGACGGATTCCTCGATGGCGGAGCGGAAGTACGACGCAACGACGAGTGACGGCAGATCGGCGTCCTCATCGAACGCTTCCTTGATCCGGTTGAGGAATTTGGCCCTGATGATGCAGCCGCCGCGCCAGATGGTGGCCATGTCCCCAGGCTTGATGCCCCAGTTGTATTCCGCGCTGCCGGCCTGAATCTGGTTGAAGCCCTGGGCATAAGCGATGATCTTGGAGGCGTACAAAGCCTTGCTGACGTCGTCGATGAACTGTGCAGCGTCCGTTGGCTTCTTGCCGAGATCACCCGATGCCAGTCCCGTGGTCGCCTTGCGTTGGGCCACCGACCCCGACAGCGCACGGGCGAAGACCGCCTCTGCGATGCCGGTCACGGGCACGCCGAGGTCGAGCGCGGACTTCACCGTCCAGCGGCCGGTGCCCTTCTGCTCGGCTTCGTCGACAATGACGTCGACGAGCGGCTTGCCGGTCTTGGCGTCGGTTTGCCGCAAGACCTGCGCAGTGATCTCGATGAGGAAGCTGTCCAGGTCGCCTTTGTTCCATTCGGCGAAGACGTCCGCGATCTCGGGCGCGGTCTTGCCGAGGGCGTCGCGCAGCAGCTGGTAGGCCTCTCCGATGAGCTGCATGTCGGAGTACTCGATACCGTTGTGCACCATCTTGACGAAGTGTCCGGCGCCGTCGGGACCGATGTGGGTGCAGCACGGCACGCCGTCGACGTGCGCGGAGATCTCCTCAAGCAGCGGGCCCAGCGACTTGTACGACTCGGCCGGGACCGCCCGGCATGATCGACGGGCCCTTGAGCGCGCCCTCCTCACCGCCGGAGATGCCCGCGCCGACGAAATGCAGGCCGCGCTCGCGTATCGCCTTCTCGCGACGGATGGTGTCGGTGTAGAGCGCGTTGCCACCGTCGATGATGATGTCGCCCTCTTCCATGGCGTCGGCGAGCTCGTTGATGACCGCGTCGGTCGGGTCGCCGGCCTTGACCATGATGATCACCCGCCGCGGCTTCTCCAGCGCGTCCAGGAATTCCTCGATGGTCTCCGACCTGACGAACTTGCCTTCGTCACCGTGCTCTTTGAGCAGGGAATCCGTCTTGGCGATCGATCGGTTGTGCAGCGCCACGGTGTACCCGTGGTGCGCGAAGTTGCGGGCGAGGTTCGAACCCATCACGGCCAGGCCGGTGACGCCGATCTGCGCGGTACCGGTCTTCGAATCCGACGAGCTCATGTCTTCGCCTCTCAGGTTGGAGAACTTCTGCTGAAAGCATTTCCGACACACTGTTGCACAGCGGACCCGCGGTCTTGCGAAGTGTTTCGCTTCGCAGGATGCACTAAAGCACTAGACGTTGAACAGTCGTTGCAGCTCGGTCAGCCACGGGACGGCCAGCGCGACCGTCGGCACCACGAATACTGCGACCGCGGCCAGGTAGGCGGCCGCGGACAACACCAGACTGTTACCACGCCCGGACAAGCGGCGCACCCGCAACACCGTACTGGGACCCCCCGCGGCCAGCGCGCCAGACGGCGCGCGCCCGGATGCGCACGCGACCAGCGCCCGGGCCAGGGGAGTGCGCCCGGCTGCGCGTACCGCGGCGTCATCGGCCAGGAGCTCGACGAGCAGTTGCACCGCGCGCAGCGCGTTGGCGCTGCGAACAAGCCGCGGGAAGGCGGCGTGCACCGCGGTGAACGCTTCCAGAACCAGGTCGTGCCGGGCTCGCAGATGAGCGCGCTCGTGGGTGAGGATGGCCGCGACTTCGGCGTCGGCGAGCGTGGACAGCGTTCCCTCGCTGACCACAACCCGGCTGCGAACCCCCGGCAGACAGTAGGCGAGCGGTTGCGCAACATCCAAGACGCGAAGGTCGCGCGCCCGGGCACGGGGCTGGGCCAGAGCCGCATCGTGTCCGACCCCGACCAGATCGACCACCATCCGGTGGTAGCGCCCGCCGGCGCCGATTGGCGATGGCCACCCGCGCCAGGGCAATCACCAGCCGAGCGCCGACCAGCACAGTCAGCGCGAAAACTGCGAGGTATGCCGTCCAGAGCGGCCACCCGAGCCGGCCCGCGGCGCCGATGATGCTGGCTGTGGGACGCCCGTCGGGGCCGGGCATCAGTAACCGGGTGGCGATCGCGATGCCGGCGCTGAAGGCCGACAGCACTGCGGCCAGCGCGATGGCTTGCCACAACACCATCGCGGCGCGGGGGGCGCGCAACGGCCAGCGTCGCTCGCGCCAACATAGCCGGCGCTGGGCCGACCAGCAGCACCGCAAGAATGGTGAAGGCCAGCGCGGACACACTGATAGTCTCCCTCAGTTCTCCGCTGGAGTGCCAATCGACGGCGTATTGCGTTGACTGGCTTCCAGCTCGGCAAGCGCGCGCCGAAGTGCCTCTGCCTCGTCGGCACCGACACGCTCGACGAAATGCACCAGCGCGGCCTGCCTGCCCCCGGATCCTCGGCCTGGGACAGAGCATCGACCATGAGCCCGGCCACCAGCTCGTCACGGCCATGCACGGGCGCGTAACGGTGGGCCCTGTCGTCGCGAATCTGGGAGACCAGATCCTTCTTGGCCAGCCGTTGCAGCACCGTCATCACCGTTGTGTAGGCGAGGTCGCGCCGCGCCGACAACGCCTCATGGACCTGTCGGACCGTTTGCGGTTCCGGCGTGGACCACAAATGGTCCATCACGGCACGTTCCAGATCCCCTAGCCGCGTCAGCTTGGCCATAGTTCGTTCATCTCCTGAGGCTTGAGGCCAGCGTACTCTCTGCTTACTACCGACCGTCGTACCTAACGCCGGGCAAAATTAGCGCCCGACTACCGGTGTGGACCTCGCAGCAGGCGCGAGCTACAGACCTAAGCACTGAACCCTTGCGAAATTAGGGCAGCCTTGCCTATTATTAGCGTGATCGAGCGACAACGACCGCGGCAGAGTCCTGAGGGCTGCAGTGACCCCCGGTCTAACTCGATCGGCGAGCCCCGTGTCTTGATGGCACGGGGCTCGCCTGTTTTGGGTGCCGGCCGATTCGCGAATGGTGTAGACACATGAACGTGCCATCGCCGCAGGACGCGACCGTTCCACTCGATTTCACCGCGCCGTTCGACACCGAAATAGGTCTGCGGTTCACCGAACTCAGCCCCGACGGCGCCCGCGCCCAGTTAGAGGTCAAGCCCAAACTGCTGCAGCCGATGGGCCTCGTGCACGGCGGGGTCTACTGCTCGATGATCGAGAGTATGGCCAGCGTGGCCGCCTACACCTGGCTCGCCGAGCACGGCGGCGGAGATGTCGTGGGCGTCAACAACAACACAGATTTCCTGCGCTCCATCGGCTCGGGGATGGTGTTCGGCCGAGCCGAACCGATCCACCGCGGCCGGCGTCAGCAACTGTGGCTGGTCACCATCACCGATGACAACGACCGGGTGGTGGCCCGGGGTCAGGTGCGGCTGCAGAACCTCGAGGCGCAGCCCAGCGACGGGTGAGCGTGGTCGACCCGACCACGACCCGCGCAAAACCTAAC
This sequence comes from uncultured Actinomycetota bacterium, assembly GCA_963762625.1. Classification (GTDB taxonomy): domain Bacteria; phylum Actinomycetota; class Actinomycetes; order Mycobacteriales; family Mycobacteriaceae; genus Mycobacterium. The sequence goes on along the minus strand of CAVXLB010000001.1, from coordinate 3,090,577 downwards.
CCCGCCAGGGAAAAAGTGCCCCGTGACCCACTACCTGAAATTCACCACGAAGTCGCGAACCACTACCTGTTTTGCGTCAAGGCCTGACGACTCACACAGGCCGCGGGTAACGACGCGTAGGTGACCCGCAGGATCTCTTTCCTCGAACCCCGAATCGCGCTGAATCGCCTGGGAAATGTGGAGCCTCCATCAGAACCAGGCGATTCAGTTCGCGGTGTTGCTGGGGTTGCAGCGAATCTACGTAAAGACCGAGCAGCCGCAGTGCCGGACGTCGATGATTAGCCGTTGGGGTCGATCACCGACACCGTGTTGCCGTTGTTATTGGCGACGTAGATGTCGCCGGCGTTGGGGCCGGTGGAGCTAACCGTCACCCCGTCAGGAGCGGCGCCGACGCTGACGATGGCGTCCACGGTGTTGGTGGCTGGGTTGATCACCGACAACGTGTTGCCGGCGCCGTCGGAGACGTAGACGTCGCCGGCGTGCGTGCCGGTGGGGCTGACCGCCACCCCTTGCGGGCGGTCGCCGATGCCGATGGTGGGGCCCAGGGTGCCGTCGGGGTGGATCACCGACACCCCTCCGCCGAAGAAGTCGGCGACGTAGACGTCACCGGTGGTGGGGCTGACCGCCACCCCGATTGGCGCGTTGCCGACGTTGATGGTGGCGATGACGGTGCCGGCGGGGTTGATCACCGACACCGTGTTGCTATTCGAGTTGGTGACGTAGATGTCGCCGGCTTCGGTGCCGGTGGGGCTGACCGCCACCCCGAGTGGATTGGTGCCGACGTTGACGTTGGCGATGACGGTGCCCGCGGGGTTGATCACCGACACCGTGTTGTCGCCGTAGTTGGTGACGTAGACGTCGCCAGCGTTGGTACCGGTGGGGCTGACCGCCACCCCTCGCGGCTGGTCGCCGACATTGATGGTGGAGATGACGGCGTTCGACTGGTTGATCACCGACACCGTGTTGCTGCCCGCGTTGGTGACGTAGATGTCGCCGACGTCGGTTCCGGTGGTGCTGACGGCCACCCCTTGCGGGTTGCTGCCGACGGTGATGGTGGCGATGACGTTGTTGGTGGCGGGGTCGATCACCGAGACCGAGTTGCTGGCGAAGTTGGTGACGTAGATGTCGCCGTTGGTGGGGTTGAACGCCACCCCGGTCGGTTCGCTGCCGACGGTAATGGTCGCGACCACGCTGGGTGATGGATTGCCGCCCGGCCCGCCGGTGCCGCCTTGCCCGCCGGCGCCTCCGGTTGCACCCGTGCCGCCGATGCCGGGGCCACCGGCGCTACCCTCGTCGCCGTTGTTGCCGCCCTGCCCGCCTTGTCCGCCTTGTCCGCCGGTGGCTCCCGCGCCGGCGGTGATGCCGGTTCCGCCGTTGCCGCCTTGTCCGCCTTGGCCACCTATCCCGCCGGTGCCGCCGGTGCCTAAGGTGTTGCTGCCGCCGGTTCCGCCGATGCCGCCGGTGCCACCGTCACCGCCTTGACCGCCGGCACCCTGGTTGCCGCCGATACCACCGGCGGCGCCGCCGGCTCCGCCGGTACCACCCACACCACCCGCCGCGCCGGTGCCGCCGGTGCCGCCGTCGTCGGTGGTGTCCGCCGCCCCGGCGCCGCCGTTGCCTCCGATACCGCCGGTGCCTCCGGTGCCGCCGTTGCCCGCATTCCCCGACGCCGCGGTGCCACCGAGGCCGACCCCGCCGGTGCCCGCGCCACCACCAGTGCCACCGGTGCCGCCGTTGCCACCGTTACCACCCGCAACACCCGCGTTGGCACTGTTATCGGTTCCCGGACCGCCGGTCCCGCCGGTGCCGCCGGTGCCACCGTCACCGCCCTGACCGCCGGCACCCTGGTTGCCGCCGACACCACCGGCCGCACCACCGGCACCGCCGGTGCCACCCATACCACCGGACAGGCCTGTGGTTCCATCACCCGCCTCGTCGCGCCCGCCTGCGCCGCCGGTGCCACCGACACCACCAGTGCCACCGGTTCCGCCGTCACCGGCATTCCCCGACGCCGCGGTACCACCGAGGCCGACACCGCCGGCCCCCGCCGCGCCACCGGTGCCTCCGATACCGCCCTGACCGCCCTGACCGCCGGTGGTGTCGGTGCTGATACCCGCGCCGCCGGTACCGCCGGCACCCGCGAGTCCGCCGTTACCGCCCTGACCACCAACACCCTGGCTGCCGCCGACACCACCGGCCGCACCGCCGGCACCACCGGTGCCACCCGCACCACCAGCCGCACCGTTACCGCCCGTGCCGCCCTGGAAGGGGCCGGGGGTGCCTGACCCGCCCACGCCACCGGTGCCGCCCACACCACCGGCGCCGCCGTCCCCGGCAAGACCCGCACCCGCTTGACTACCCGTACCGGCCACACCACCGCCGCCACCGGCGCCACCATTGCCAGCAGCCCCGCCAGCCACACCCACATTGGCGCTGTTATCGACACCGGCACCGCCTTGGCCACCCACCCCGCCCTGACCGCCGTTGCCGTTGATCCCCCCGGCCCCCGCCGCACCACCCTGACCGCCTTGGCCACCCACACCACCGGTCACGCCGATATCACCTTGCCCGCCGCTGCCACCCTGGCCGCCGGTCCCGCCGATACCCGCGCTACCCGTGACGCCGTAGTCGGTGAAGAATCCTGCGCGGCCCGCCGCGCCACCAACACCGGCAGCACCACCGGTACCGCCGACGCCACCCTCACCGGCCATGATCGCGCCCACACCGCTACCGCCGGTACCGCCGCTGCCGCCGATCCCGCCCTGGCCACCCACACCGCCATCTCCGGCGGTCCCCAAAAACGCGTAGCTGCTGCCCCCGGCCCCACCCGCACCACCAACTCCACCCGCAAGACCGCCACCCCCGGTCCCGCCCGCCATCATCGCCCCGGCACCCGCAGCGCCGGCCCCACCTTGGCCGCCGGCCCCGCCGGACCCAGCACCCCAAAACAACAGGGAACGCTGCGCTCCACCCGTCCCGCCGGCCCCGCCGTTACCCGCTAACAGGCCAGACCCGGCATCCCCACCCGTACCCCCGACCCCACCGCCTCCGCCGAACCCGCCCAACCATCCACTAGCCCCACCCGCGCCACCGCGACCACCGGCAAACCCGGCCGCCCCAGCCCCGCCGGCCCCACCCATTCCGCCACGACCAAACAATCCCGCCGCACCACCCGCACCACCAGAACCCCCAACACCGGTCGTTCCACTGGTGCCAGATCCGCCGTTGCCGCCATCACCAAACAAAAACCCGCCCGCCCCACCGTTTTGCCCCGTCCCCGCCACACCATTAGCGCCATTACCAATCAACGGCCGGTCAAACAGCGCGTTCGTGGGCGCGTTCACCACCCCCAACACATCACGCTCCGCCGCCTGCAACGGCGACGCACTCGCCGCCTCCGCGGTCGCATAAACGCCGCCGGCCGCGTTCAACGTCCGCACAAACTCGCCATGAAACGCCGAAACCTGCGCACTCAACGCTTGATATTGCTGGGCATGACTGGAAAACAGTGACGCAATCGCCCCCGACACCTCATCACCAGCAGCCGCCGCCAACCCCGTCGTCCTGGCCGCCGCGGCCGCATTCGCCGCACCCACACCCGACCCGATTCGATCCAACTCCACGGCAGCAGAAGCCAATACATCCGGACTAACCACAAGAAATGACATGACGCCCTTCCATCCCCGACGATTGCTCGCGCAAAAATCTAGCGCCGCTGAGGGGAGAAGGACCCCGTGCCGCACTACCTGGATTTCAACCCGAAACCGCCCGCCACTACCTGGTTCGCGTCAGAACCTGACAACTCGCACCGGCCAGTGCCGCGCGATCGAAAAGCAGGTAGTCGGGTGTGGAAAGCATTCGCAAAGCAAGTAGTGGGGTACGGGTCAAAGCGGAGTGCAGTGCGGCATCTTTAGCGAGACCGGGATAGCAGCTTCATGGCGGGATTGGTCGTGACAACGGGCGACGAATACGAGGCAGCTCTGCGCAGCTTGCCCGAAGCGCATTCACTGGCGCTTCGCCTACGAGATGCCGGCACCGCGGACGAGGTGATCTGCGAGTACCTGCACATCGAGCAGGAAAGCCTCGGCACACTGCTCGACTTGGCGCACCGCAAATTGGACAGCGCTCTCCACAGCCGCCCCGGGTAGGCGGGGGACGACACGCATCCTTGACAGCGCGGCCTTCGGGACTTTCGGTGGGGCGCCTCAACCGCCGGACGCGGCTTCTCCATCGCTGAACTGTTGAACCAACGCGGACAGTTCTGAACGCGACGAAACACCGGCCTTCGTGCTGGCCTGATAGACGTGGCCCTCGATAGTGCGAATCGACAAGGAAGTCGCTTCGGAGATGTCCCTGTTGGACAGCCCTCGCGACACCAGATTCGCAATCTCATGCTCGCGTCGCGTGAAGGGCAGCGATACCTTGCTGGCCGCCAAAGCCGGACTAACCGCGCCCCCGCACTGCCTGGCGAGCAGTTGCGCTCGGGCACTCGCGGTGAGCGCACTGCCGCGTCGCCCACCCGAACGGTGGGAGGCGGCCGCCTGCGCCGCGGCATCGACCGCGGCCAGAACGTCGCCCATCGCCTCGAAGTCATGCGACACCGCTTCCAGCCCTGCGGCGTCGTCGTCGGCCAGCGTGCGGGCGTAGCGAGCTGAAAGTGGCGCCCTGGGGCCCTCTACCTGAGTGGCCAGCTCCTCGAGTCGCAACGCCGCACCGACATCGCCGAGCTGGACCCCGGTCTGCAGACAGAGGACCTCGCGCGCATATTGTCCATGATTTCGGGCAAATTCCGTTGCGCGCGAGGCGAATTCGCGTGCATCAGTGGTTCGGCCCTGCACGGCGCTTACCCAAGCGCTTGACAACAGGTATCCGGATTCGACATATCTGTATGCCGGATGTCGGCTCCGGTGTGTCATCTCCAGTGAAGTCAGCGCGGCATCGACGGCGCCAGACCGTGCCAGCGCCTCGGTGTGCAGGATCCTGAATCGATAGAACAGACCCGAGATCTCGCCGTAGCCGCCGAAACTCTCGGCCGCCGATTCCAAAAACCGCAGTGCTGCAGCCAGCTCGCCCTTCCCAAGCGCGACCATTCCCTGGGCGGCAATAGCCATCGACCGCGACATGCCAGGCAGATCGGCGTACTGGCGAGACTGCTCGTCAGCAACGGCCACCGACTCGTCGACGTACCCCGCGGCCATCAGCGCGTAGGCGTGAAACTCCGCCAGACCTGTGCCGTGAAACGACTCTTCCAGCGGTGCTTCGGCCAGCACGCGGTACCCCACCGCAGCCCGCTGAGCGGCGTCCTTCGCGCGCCCAAGGTCGCCCAGGGCAATCGTCTCTGCGGCGCAGCCGACGATACGGCCGAAATTATCCAACCGGTCGTGGTCGACGGTGGCCATCGTCTCGATCGCGACGGTCGGTTCGGCGGCCATCACTTCGATCGTGGCGCGGAACGTGCGCAGCGAATGGTTGCGGTTGTCGTCACCGAGTCGTATCGCGTCGTCGATCACGACGCGGGATTGGTCGGGTTTCTTCAACAGCCGCAACAGATTCGACGCACGCAGGATGGATCCGTCCAAGAACCCGCGCGTGGCGAGCTCCGACGTGCCGAGCGTGTCGAGGATTTCTTCGGCGTCGTCGCCCTTCTCCTGCAGGAAGAGGATGTAGGCCAGCGGGATCTTCGTCTCGGGACCCGGTTGTGCGGTCACGGCCGCCCGCGCGAGCCGTTCGGCGAGTCCGACGTCCAGTCGCGACGCGGCGATCTTCGCGGCCTGGGTCAGGATCTGGGCGTCGGGCGGGAGATCGGATTCCAACCACAGCAGTCCGAGCCGAAGCAGGTCGACGTCAGCTGTCTTCGCCATGGCGGCGGCGACGAGTCCGCGTAATCTCCTCAGCCGCGATGGCCCGCAGTGGCTCAGCCGAATCTCGGCGTATAGCGGATGGCCGACGAAAACGGCATCGGTGGTAGAGGCGCCCATGATCAGTCCACGTTGTTCGGCAGATTCGATCGTTTGCGGATCGGCCAGCGCGATCAGAATATGACGGTCGATCGGCTCGGCGATCGCCACCAAGTCCACGACGCGCTGTAAATCGTCGGGCACCTCGCCGATTTGTTGCTCCACCAACTCGGCCAGTGACGGTGAAGCCGATGGTGTTCCGGTCCAACGCCATTCGCCGTCGACACGCGCGAGACTGCCCAATTCCACAATGGTGTTCTACGAGATGGCGCAGGTACAGGACGTTCCCGTGGCTCAACTTCCACAGTCGTTCGGCGCTCTCGGCGCTAACGGGACCGTCGAGAACAGTCTGCAACAGACTTTCGGTCTCGTTGCGAGACAACGGCTGCAACTCCAACCGCCGCAGCAGGCTGTCTTTCCACAGCGCCGTAACAGCGTCGGGTGTGGGCTCGCCAGTGCGGATAGTGGCGATCACACTCGCCACATCTTGCAGCACCAGTTGATGCACGATCAGCGCCGAGAGGTCGTCGAGCAGGTGCGCGTCGTCGACGAGTACCAGCAACGGGCGCGCCGTTGGCGCCATCGGTCAGCCCAGCGAATACTTTGCGCGCCAACGCCAGTGACGATGTATCAGTGGCGTCGGCCCACCGCGCGAATGCTCCCAGCGTCACCGCGCGACCTGTTGCTGTGCCGGCCACCCGCCGCACCGACCACCCGGTCTGCGCGGCCGCACTGGCGGCTTCACGCGTCAACCGGGTCTTGCCGACCCCGGCCGCACCGGCGACAACAATGCCCTTGTATTCGCCGTCGCGAGCGCCTCGTCGATGAGGCGAAGTTCCTCCGCACGACCCGTAAGGGGCCAGCGGTCTGTCATAGAACAGATGCTAGTCGCTCGGCTAACGTCTGACTGAGTTGCGGATCATCTCGACACCGCGATTCGCGCTACCGCAGACGACTTCCACGATAAACGCCATACTGGCCGCCAAGAGCTGGCCCTATGCCGCGGTACTCGGCCACAGGCGCTGCACCGCTCAGCTCGCTCTTCGGGCCGGTGAATCCTGTGCCTCGGCAGCCAACTCGGCCAGCTGTTCCAGCCGCGTTCGCGCGAACGCCTGTTGGTCGGTGATGGTCAACTGGCCTCGCCGATTGCTCAAGAACGTCATGGTCCAGGACAGCAGCGTGGTGATCTGGCTCTTGAAGCCGACCAGGTACACGAGGTGCAGCACTAGCCACATCAGCCAGGCGATGAAACCGCTGAACTCCAGCGGACCGATCTTGGCCACCGCGGAAAACCGCGAGACCGTGGCCATGGAGCCTTTGTCGAAGAACTGGAATGGCTCCCGCTGTGTGCGGTCGGCCCCGGCAAGTTCGCCCTTGATCGTCTTGGCCACATACTTCGCGCCCTGAATAGCGCCCTGAGCCACCCCTGGTACCCCGTCGACGGCGGCCATATCACCCACAACGAACACATTCGGGAACCCAGGGATGGACAAGTCGGGGAGCACCTTGACCCGACCGGACCGGTCGAGCTCGGTTGAGGACTGCTCGGCGAGATCCCGGCCCAACCTGCTGGCCGAAACACCGGCGGACCACACCTTGCAGGCCGACTCGATGCGCCGGATGGTGCCGTCGGAATCCTTCACCGTGAGACCGTCGCGGTCTACATCGGTGACCATCGCACCCAGCTGGATCTCCACGCCCATCTTCTCCAGCCGGGCGGCCGCCCGCTGGCCTAGCTTTTCGCCAAACGGTGGCAGCACGGCCGGTGCGGCGTCGAGCAGGATCACTCGCGCCCGGGTGGAGTCGATGTGCCGGAACGCGCCTTTCAAGGTGTGATCGGCTAACTCGGCGATCTGCCCGGCCATTTCGACGCCGGTGGGGCCGGCCCCGACGACCGTGAACGTCAGCAGCTTGGCGCGGCGCTCCGGATCGGTTGACCGTTCTGCTGCCTCGAACGCGCTCAGAATCCGGCCGCGCAACTCCAGGGCGTCGTCGATCGACTTCATGCCGGGTGCGAATTCGGCGAAGTGGTCATTGCCGAAGTAGGACTGGCCGGCGCCGGCCGCGACTATCAAACTGTCGTAAGGAGTTTCGTAGCTGTGGCCGAGCAAGTCCGACACGACGCACTGGTTGGCCAGGTCGATATGGGTGACATTGCCGAGCAACACCTGGACGTTGCGCTGCTTGCGCAGCACAACCCGGGTCGCCGGGGCGATTTCGCCCTCGGAGATGATGCCGGTAGCCACCTGGTACAGCAACGGCTGGAACAGGTGATGGGTGGTGCGGGCGATCATCTTGATATCGACATCGGCGTGCTTGAGCTTTTTTGCCGCGTTGAGTCCGCCGAACCCCGATCCGATGATGACGACTCGGTGCCGACGGTTCGGGTCTGCTGGGGATTCGGGATGGGGGCTCATTGCTTCACTGCTCCTGACGGGGCGCTTTGACGTGCCCTTTCAATTACCAAGGATAATAAAGCGGATACCCAAAATCCCAGGTGGCAGGCCTGTGTAATCAGCCACATCGGTGTATCGAACCTGGTCGCGGGGGCGTGATGCTTGTCATGCTCGGCGCGCGTTATGACTTGGCCCACCGAACAATTAGCCGACCGGGAGACCGACGACGGGTCGGAGCGCTTCGCCGACCGCGTTGATGATGCCGGGTGTGTAGAACGGCATGTTGATGATCACGCTGTCGATTCCCGCGTCAAGCACTTTGGTTTTGATCTGATCAGCGATCGAGTCGGGGCTGCCGACCACCATCCGCTGGCCCATCTCGGCGGGGATCTGGTCGGGTTTGACGTCGTCACTGACCATCGCCGTGATCATCATGCTGGTTTCCAGCGTGGCCGGATCGCGGCCGATCTTGTCGCATTCCCGCTGGACAACCTGCACCTTGCGCGGCAGCTCGTCGAACCCGGTGAGCACGTTGAGATGGTCGAAATGCCGTGCGGCAAGCGGAATCGTCTTCTTCTCACCGCTGCCGCCGATCATCAGCGGAATGTGATCGCGGAAGCGGGGATTGGCCATTGCCTCGCTGGCCCGGTACCACTTGCCCGAGAAGGTCGGTCGCTCGCCCTTGATCATCGGCAGAATGATCTTCAGCGCCTCGTCGAGTCGGTTGAATCTGTCGGCGAAGGTACCGAACTCGAAGCCCAGCTGATCGTGCTCGAGCTCAAACCAACCGGTGCCGATGCCCAAAATCGCCCGACCCTGACTGATTACGTCCAACGTGGTGATGATTTTCGCCAGCAACGTTGGATTGCGATACGTATTGCCAGTCACCAAGGTGCCCAGCTGCACCCGTTCGGTCGCGGTGGCCAACGCGCCCAGCGCGGTGTAGGCCTCCAGCATCGGCTGGTCGGGGTCACCCAGCATCGGCAGTTGATAGAAGTGGTCCATGACGAAAACCGAATCGAAACCAGCCGATTCGGCCTCGCGGGCCTGAGCGATGACAGTTGGGAAGAGTTGCTCTATCCCGGTGCCGTAGGAGAAGTTCGGGATCTGGAAACCAAGACGAATAGCCACAGTGTCTACGGTAGCCATTAACCCCGAAAGGCTAAATCAGCTCTAGGCGAAACGAGCCAGCGCGCCGTGGCTCACGTGCAGCGTCTGGCCGCTGATATGGCGAGCCGATGAGGTGGTGAGGAACAGAGCCAGCCGAGCCACCTCGGCCCCGACCGACGGCGGTGTACGGGAAAGGCCGTCGTATCCGGGCTGAACGCTTCGTCCGGCAGCGACCGCGTTGATGGTGATCCCGCGAGTGCCGAAGATGACTGCCTGCCCGGAAATCCAGGTGGACAGTGTCGATTTGATGGCGGCGTCGACGCTACCTGTAGGTGGGTTTTCCGTGACCACGGTGATGATGGAGCCGCCGGAGCGCAAATGGTCACCAATGGCTTGCACCGTCAGCACCGCTGAAAGCACCGTCGCGTCGAGCTCGTTGCGCCAGGCTCTGGCCGTGTCGGATAGCGAGTAGGCGCGCGGATCGCCGGCGTCCCAACTCGGCGCCGGCACGTTGACGATGGTGTCCAGGTGATGAGGGAACAAGCCGCGAGCCTCGCTGAGGCTGGCGGCGTCGGTGGTATCGCAGACAATCGCGTCCACGTCCAGTTCTTTGGCAGCGACCTCGAGATCGCTTCGGCGCGCGCCCACGAGGGTCACTTTGTGACCGTCGTCGCGAAAGCCCTCGGCCGTTATGCGCCCGAGCTCGGTGTCTCCGCCGGTGACCAGCACCTCCACTGCCGTGACCTCCTTGTGCTCGACGTTGAACCCAGACCTGGCGTGGATCCGAAGACCGATGCCTGGGATCTCAGCGTGTTATGGCGTCAATCCTGCTAAAGGTTACTGGACAGTAGCTCTAAGGGGAAATTAAGGACGCCGCGACGCGCCGATGACTTTCGTAACGACTGAACCGACGCATCCGTCGCCGCGTTTTGAGGGCCTGCCCGCGCAGCGCAACGGCTAAGGTTTGACGCATGCGTCGGATCAGGATCCCGGGCTGTTTGGTGTCGACGACGCTGGTAGTGGGCTTCTTAACCGGCGTTGTGGGGTGCGCGTCCAGTCCTTCCCTGTCCTCGCAGGCCACCGGAAAGGTTGTGGTGATGGCCGCGGCTTCGCTGAAGTCCGCCTTCACCAAGATCGGTCAGCAGTTCAAGACCGGCAACCCCGGCAGCGGCGTCGATTTCGAGTTCGCGGGTTCCTCGGAGCTCGCGACGCAGCTGACTCAGGGTGCGACCGCCGACGTGTTCGCGTCGGCAGACACCGCGCAGATGGACACAGTCGCCAAGGCCGGGCTGCTCGCCGGCGATCCAACGAAGTTCGCCTCCAACAGCTTGGTCATCGTGACCGCGCCGGGTAACCCGAAGAAGGTCGGATCCTTCGCCGACCTCACCAAGCCCGGTCTCAACGTGGTGGTATGCCAAAAGCCGGTACCTTGCGGATCTGCTACCCAGCGCATCGAGGACAGCACCGGCGTGCACCTCAATCCGGTCAGCGAGGAAGTCAGCGTGACCGACGTCCTCAACAAGGTCACCAGCGGCCAGGCCGACGCCGCGCTGGTCTACGTCACCGACGCGCTGAGCGCCGGAAACAAGGTGACGACCGTCAACTTTCCCGAGGCCCCCAACGCGGTGAATATGTACCCCATTGCCGTGCTGAAGAAGGCCCCGCAACCAACGCTGGCGCAGAAGTTCGTGACCCTGGTGACCTCCGACGCCGGTCAGAAGATCCTGGCCCAGTCTGGCTTCGCTGAGCCCTGATAACCCACCGTGCACCGACCTACGGATCTGCCCCGCTGGGTGTATGTCCCCGCGGCCGCGGGGACCACCTTTGTGGTGTTGCCGCTGTTGGCGATCGCGATCAAGGTCGATTGGCCGAATTTCTGGTCGCTGATCACCAGCTCCTCGTCGACGACCGCGCTGGTGCTGAGCCTGAAGACCGCGGCCGCCAGCACAGCGCTATGTGTGCTGCTGGGAGTGCCGATGGCGTTGGTGTTGGCCCGCAGCAGGGCTCGGCCGGTGCGGTTTCTGCGTCCGCTGATCCTGCTGCCGCTGGTGCTGCCGCCGGTGGTGGGAGGCATCGCGTTGTTGTACGCATTCGGCCGCCTCGGACTGCTGGGGCATTACCTCGAGGCGGCTGGTATCAGCATCGCGTTCAGCACAACCGCCGTGGTGTTGGCGCAGACCTTCGTCTCGTTGCCGTTTCTGGTGATCTCCCTGGAGGGCGCGGCCCGCACAGCGGGAGCCGACTACGAGGTGGTGGCGGCGACCCTGGGGGCGCGGCCCAGCAGGGTCTGGTGGCGGGTCACCATGCCGCTCCTGTTGCCGGGCATGCTGTCGGGAGCGATCCTGGCGTTCGCCCGGTCGCTGGGGGAGTTCGGCGCGACACTGACCTTCGCCGGTTCCCGCGAAGGCGTCACCCGCACACTGCCGCTGGAGATCTACATGCAGCGGGTCACCGACGCGAACGCGGCTGTCGCATTGTCGATCCTGCTGGTAGCGGTCGCTGCGCTGGTGGTGCTGGTTCTGGGCGCCCGCGGGTTTGCCGGGACCGACGCGAGGCATCCATGACCGAGTTGCAGTTTCGCGCGGTCGTGGCAGACCGGAATCTGGATGTGGAGTTTTCGGTGTCAGCGGGCGAGGTGCTCGCGGTGCTGGGGCCCAACGGCGCGGGCAAGTCGACCGCCCTTCATGTCATCGCCGGGCTGCTTCGTCCCGACGAGGGGCTGGTGCGATTGGGGGACCGGGTGTTGACCGACACCGCGACCGGGGTGGACGTAGCGACACACGACCGCCGGGTGGGGTTGCTCCTGCAGGATTCCTTGTTGTTCCCGCACATGAGCGTCGCCGCCAATGTGGCTTTCGGGCCCCACAGCCGGCACAAAAACTTCCGCGGGTTCAGCTCGGGGCGCGCCCACGAAAAATCACAGGCGCTGCGCTGGCTGGCTGAAGTGGACGCTGAGGAGTTGGCCGACCGCAGACCGCGCCAGCTATCCGGCGGCCAAGCGCAACGGGTGGCGATCGCGCGGGCGTTGGCAACCGAACCCGATGTGCTGCTGCTCGACGAACCGCTGGCCGGGCTCGACGTGGCGGCGGCCGCGGGCGTCCGCGCGGTGCTGCGCACGATGGTCACCCGCAGTGGCTGCGCGGTCATCCTGATAACCCACGACTTGCTGGACGTGTTCACGCTGGCAGACCGAGTGCTGGTGCTCGAGTCCGGCAAGATCTCCGAGATCGGCCCGGTCGTCGAGGTGCTCACCGCGCCGCGCAGTCATTTCGGGGCACGGATTGCCGGTGTCAACCTGGTCAGCGGGACCATCGGCGCCGACGGCTCGCTCCGCAGCCGGTCCGGCGCGCACCTGTACGGGATCCTTGCTGACGAGTTCGGCCGGGAAGTCCCCGCTGGACAAGACGCAATCGCGGTGTTCGCGCCAGCAGCCGTTGCCGTGTACCAAAGGCCGCCGCACGGCAGCCCGCGTAATACCCTCGAGGTGACCGTGGCAGCCCTGGACACCCGCGGATCGGCGGTTTTGGTGCGCGCCCAGGAGCAATCCGATGGCGCACCTGGCCTGGCCGCCGAGATCACCGTCGACGCCGCCGCGGAGCTGCGGCTGACGCCCGGAGATCGCGTGTGGTTCAGCGTCAAAGCTCGTGAAGTGTCGCTCTACCCGGCGCCACCGCGACACGCCCATCCGTAAGCGGTCTCCTACGTTCCTGGCTTATCGGCGGTGAACTGCGCAGACGCTCGCGAAGAACCGTGGCACGTCGGCAGCAAGGCATCCTTGCGTCTCGGCCGTTAGACGGTAGGTTCGTCGCCATGGATGAGGTGGACTCGAAGCCGACACGTCGCCGAGGACTGTGGGCGACCCTGGCGATCGCCACGGTGGCCGGTGCCAGCGTCGTCACCATCGCATTACCGGCGACCTCGAACGCCGATCCCGAGGTCCCAACCCCGGTGCCGCCGACCACGGCGGCGGCACCGCCGGCGCCCGTCGCGCCTGCAGCGCCTCCGGCTGCCCCTGGCGCGCCCGTGGCACCTCCAGCTCCGCCCGGCGCGCCCGTGCCACCTCCCGCCGATCCGAATGCGGCACCCCCGCCACCGGTGCCGGTCGACCCGAATGCACCGCCCCCGCCGGCCGCGGACCCCAACGCCGGCCGGATCACCAACGCCGTCGGCGGATTCAGCTTTGTGCTTCCCGCCGGCTGGGTCGAGTCAGACGCTTCCCACCTCGACTACGGTTCGGCGCTGCTGAGCAAGGCGACCGGGCAGCCCCCCATGCCCGGACAGGCGCCGCCGGTAGCCAACGACACGCGCATTGTTCTCGGCCGCCTGGACCAAAAGCTTTACGCCAGCGCCGAAGCCGACAACGCCAAGGCCGCAATCCGGCTGGGCTCCGACATGGGTGAGTTCTTCATGCCGTACCCCGGCACGCGAATCAACCAGGAAGCCACCCCGCTCAGCGCCAACGGGTTAACCGGAAGCGCGTCATATTACGAGGTCAAGTTCAGCGACTCCGCCAAGCCGAACGGCCAGATCTGGACTGGCGTAATCGGCGCGCCCACGGGGACGACACCGAACGCGGGTCCCCCGCAGCGTTGGTTTGTGGTGTGGCTCGGGACCTCGAATGACGGGGTGGACAAAGGCGCGGCCAAGGCGCTGGCCGAATCGATCCAGCCGTGGACGGCCCCGGCTGCCCCTGCACCGGCTCCGGGTGCTCCCGCTCCGGCACCGGGCGCTCCCGCTCCCGCTCCAGTTCCGGGCGCCCCTGCTCCGGCACCGGCTGCTCCCGCTCCGGCTGCTCCGGCTCCGGCTCCGGCACCGGGTCAGGCCCCCGCCGGAGAAGTAACTCCCACGGCCGCGCCGACCCCGCAGCGGACCGTGCCGGCCTGACCAAGCCCTGCGAACCATTCGCGTCGAGCTCGCCATGCGGGGATGCAACGACCAATGATTGACCGCGATCGCACCGGGTATTCCCTGGGCGTTCCGATCACCAGCCGAAACCCTTAAGGAGTGGTCGTGGTCCTGCACATCATTTGGATGATCGTCATCGGTCTCATCGTCGGCCTTATTGCGCGACTTATCGTGCCTGGAAAGCAGCCGATGGGCTGGGTCGCCACTGCCGTGCTCGGCATCGTGGGATCTTATGTCGGCGGCACGCTCGGCAGCGTGGTCTTTCCACCGCACCAGTTCGATATCCATCCCCCGATCAAGCACGCGTTCCTGGGCGCACTGGTCGGTGCGGTGCTCTTGTTGTGGATCTTCAGGCTCGTCACATCGCGGACCCGGACCTTGTAAGCGAGCCAAGGCCGCGCGGCATTATGGAGTGATGGATCCGGCGTCGACCGCCTCGACGATGCGCGCCTGGCGGGTTCGTCGGCCGGGACCGATGGACACTGGCCCGCTCGAGCAAGTCACCACCGAAGTGCCGCGACCCGAGCCGTCGGAGTTGTTGGTGGCTGTGCACGCGTGCGGCGTCTGCCGCACCGACCTGCATGTCAGCGAAGGTGATCTCCCCGTGCGCCGCGAGCGCGTGACTCCCGGCCACGAGGTGGTGGGCGAGGTCGTCCAGGTGGGCTCGGAAGCAGGCGCGGCAGCCGGTGACGATTTCGCCGTGGGGGACCGAGTAGGCATCGCCTGGCTGCGCCACACGTGCGGTGTGTGCAAGTACTGCCAACGGGGCGACGAGAATCTGTGCCCGAAGTCGCGCTACACCGGCTGGGATGCCGACGGCGGATACGCTGAATTCGCCACGGTTCCAGCGGCTTTCGCGCATCACCTGCCAAGCGGTTACAGCGACAGCGAACTCGCGCCGTTGCTATGCGCGGGCATCATCGGCTACCGGTCGCTGCTGCGCGCCGAGCTACCGCCCGGCGGCCGGTTGGGCATCTACGGATTCGGTGGAAGCGCCCACATCACCGCGCAGGTCGCGTTGGCACAGGGCGCCGAGGTGCACGTGATGACTCGCGGAGTCCGGGCGCAAGAGCTGGCGATGGAGCTTGGTGCCGCGTCGGCGCAGGGTGCCGCCGACCCGCCCCCGGTGCCGTTGGATGCGGCGATCCTTTTCGCCCCGGTTGGCGACTTGGTGCCCCCTGCCTGCGAGGCGCTGGATCGTGGCGGCACCCTGGCGATCGCCGGGATTCATCTGTCCGATATCCCGAGCCTGAACTATCAGCGTCACTTGTTTCAGGAGCGCCAGATTCGGTCGGTCACGTCGAACACCCGGGCCGATGCGCGCGCCTTCCTAGAATTCGCCAGTCGGCATCACATTGAAGTGACTACGCCGGAATATCCCCTCGCACAAGCTGATCGAGCGCTGACCGATCTCAGCGCCGGCCGGATAGCCGGCGCCGCGGTGCTGCGCGTCTAAACCGGCTCCGAGATTGCCGAACAATCACGACCATGGGCGCAATCTCGGCGCTACGAAAAATGCCAGACCAGCGCAGCGGCCAAGGCGCCCAGCCCGTTCAGTGACCAATGCAGCGCGATCGGCGCGATCAGGCTTCCGCTGCGTCGGCGCAGCCAGCTGAACACGAAGCCGGCCGTTCCGGTGGCCAGCACCGCCAAGGTCACCCCGGCCAGCATCCCGACGATCCCACCGCCGAACAGCCGGGTGAAACCGACATTGCTGCTCGTCAACCCGAACGACGTGGCGACATGCCACAGGCCGAATAGCAGCGAGCCCACCAGCGCGACACCGCGAAATCCCCAGGCCCGATTCAGCGCCCCATGCAGCACACCGCGAAAAGCCAGCTCCTCGGGGATCACCGTCTGCAGCGGAATGATGACCATCGAGGCGATCAGGGCACCGGAGATTGTTGCGTAGTGATTGTTCATGAACATTGGCCGGGTCATAGGCAGCAGTACACCGACCGCGATCACCGATCCCACCACAGCCACGGCGGCCAGCGCATAACCCAGCCCGGACTTCCAATGTTCGCGGCCCAGGCCGAGGTCGGTCCAGTCCAAACCGTTCGCGCGCATCAAGAACACCAGACCGACGGCTGCGGCGGGGACGGTGGCGATATTCGCCCAAGGTGTGGTGAAGTGCGCGACCAGGTTGGTCAGCACCAACACCATGACGACGACGGCGACGTCCACCTGGATCCGGAACTGGTGCAGCGCCGACAGCTGCGACACCAGCGGATGCGGTTGGACCGCATCGATAGCAGTGGTGGCGTTGTCTGACATCGTCAGCCAAGTCTACCTGCGGCTGGCTGACCACTTGCTCGCTTGCTCACCGTCAAACGTCCTCGGCAACCCCCGCCGACTGCGCAACGACTCCACGCGGCGTGAACTTGTCCTTCTTGAGCATTGCGTCGCCCACCATCTCCGCGACTGACGCCGTTGCCCATGATCAGGAGCAGCGGCGTGCCTTCGCCCTGCCGCTGCCAGTGGATGCGGACGCCGTTGTTGGTGGCGAATGGCATGCGGTCCTCGACTCTCGATGGCGTTGTCGACCAGACGGCAGACATGTCCGGTCGGCGTCATGCTGGCGATCGTGGCGCCGTGACCCGTCGCGCGTAGGACTTGAGCTCCGCTGAGAGCGCGTCGGCCACCAACAGTTGCGGAAGAAGCTCCGGTTCAGTCATTCGGGCGCGAAAGACCAGCCCAATCGTCACATCGTGGTCGGGGCGGTAGTCGACGGTGATTGGGTCGCCCGCGCGCACGACTCCGGGCGAGATCACCCGCAAGTAGGCGCCGGGCTTTCCCACCTGGGTGAACGTTTTGATCCACTGGTTCAAATGCAGGAATGCCGCGAAAGTGCGGCACGGCGTCCGCGGCGCGGAGACTTCCAGCACCAAGCCGTCGGTTCCGATGCGCCAGCGTTCGCCGATCCGCGCCCAAGTCACGTCGATGCCCACGGTGGTCAGGTTCTCTCCGAAGATCCCGTTGGTGAGGTCCCGCTGGAGTTGAAGCTCCCACGCGTCGAGGTCTTCTCGCGCATATGCATAGACGGCCTGGTCATCACCGCCGTGGAGTTTATGGTTGCCGATGGTGTCTCCAACCAGTCCGCTGCCGACACCATCATGCATTGACCCCGGTGCCCGCACCATGACCGGCTCAGTTGCCGCTACTTTGTCGATGCCCGTCAGCCTCGATTGCGCGCGCAGATCCGGATTCGTTCGGACACGGGCCAAGTTGACCGACAAAACGTTCGCCACCCACCCAGCCTAACGCTGCTCGCGGCCCTCGGATCATCAAGTACCGCAACTTGTTTAGCTCAGCGCCCCGCGGCCACACCCGTCACTTCAGCATCGCCGGACGCTACCCCTCTTCGCCGCGAGCCCGCGCCTCGTAAGCCTGACGTTTGGCGACGTCGACGTCATCGGTAAAGACGTGGTCGCCGCCGAGTATTCGGTTCAAGCCCTCGGCCAGCGAGCGCGGCATGAACTTCGTCGACGCGACCATGGCGCCGGCCGCTTTGGTGATCCGCGCCCGCGGCTTGGGGCGCGCAACGAGTCTGACGATAGCGTCGGCAACGTCGGCCGGCTCGGCGTTCTTGAATCCCTTCATCCCGGCGGTGCCCGCAACGAGTTCGGTGTTGACGAACGTCGGCGACACCATGGAGAACTTCACACCAGCCGAGCGGTACTCCAACCTTGCCGAGTCGGTGAAGGCGACTACCGCGTGCTTGCTCGCACAGTACGTGGCCAGCCCGACGACGTAGAGCTCCCCGGCCAGCGAAGCGACGTTGATCACGTGCCCGGATCCGCGGGGAACCATGCGCTGCGCCGCCAGCTTGCTGCCCAAAATCACCCCGTAGACGTTGATGTCCAGGATGCGCCGGGTCACGGCGTCCGGCTCGTCGACGATCCGGCCGACGGGCATGATGCCCGCGTTGTTGATCAGCACATCGATGGGGCCAAGTTGGCGCTCGACCGAGTCAAGAAAGTCCGAAAACGAATCCCGTTCTGTCACATCAAGTTTGCCGTACACTTCGAGACCGAGGGCGGCGCCCGACGCTTTCACTTCCACCTCGTCGATGTCACCGATCGCGACCTTGGCGCCCAGATTGTGCAGTGCGGTCGCGGTAGCCAATCCGATTCCCCGGGCGCCACCGGTGATGACCACTACTTTGTAGCGAACCTTGAGGCCGATCGCTGCCGTGTCTGCCATCTGCCCAGCGCAGCACTCGACGTCGGGCGGCGCAATTACCCCGCCGACGCAGGTCCGGAGGAGTGCGTCGATACTTCGACGATGTCGGAGGTGCGGGCGGCCGTCCCCGACGATTCATATGCCGTCGCCCAAGTCCACGTCCGGTCCTGGCAGTCGGCATATCGGGGACTTATCGCCCAGGAATACCTCGACAGTCTCGAGCCTGAAGTCTGGGCCGGCAGGTACACGTTCGGTCGCATGGGATTTCAGCGGCCGTTCACCCTGGTCGCGGTCGACGGTTCGGCCATCCGCGGCCTGGCGACCACGGGTCTGTGTCGGGACGAAGATGTGACGAATTTCGGTGAACTGCTGGCGATCTACGTCGATCCCGCACATGTGTGCGCCGGAATTGGGCGTTTGCTGATCGCCGCAGCCCGCGAGCGGCTGCGTCGGGTTGGCGTGGCGGAAGCTCTGCTGTGGGTGTTGGAGGGCAACGTCCGGGCTCGGCGGTTCTACGAACGCGACGGCTGGAGGTTCGACGGGACGCACCGCACATCGACTTACGGCAATGTGCCGGTGGATGAAGTGCGCTACCGACGCACTCTTTAGCTGGGTGATCTAACGCAGAGTGAGCCAGGCCAAGCTGCCGGCCCCCGCCAGCGCGCAGTAGATGGCGAACGGTGTGAGGGTGCGGGTTTGGAAATACCGGGTGAGGTAGCGCACCGCGAGATAGGCGCAGACGAAAGATGCGATGCTGCCGGCCAGAACCTGACCGCCGATCCCGGCTCCAAGCGGTCCAAACAGTTCCGGGATCTTGTACACCCCAGCGGCCAGGATGATCGGTGTCGCCAGCAAGAAGGAAAAGCGCGCCGCATCTTCGTGCGACAGGCCGCGCCAGAGGCCGGCCACCATGGCGATGCCGGAACGGCTGATGCCGGGAAGCAGCGCCAGGATTTGCGCGGAGCCGATCAGCACGCCCTGGGCCATAGGCAGTTGGGCGAGCCTGTCGTCGATGGCCTCGTCGCTGTGTTCGGGTTGGTCCTCGGTGGGTGCGGTGGCCGCAGGTACGGTGCGGCGGCGCAGGACCTCGGCGGCATAGAGGGTGATGCCGTTGAGGATCAGAAACACCGCCGCCGGAATGGGTTTGCCCAGCGTTGTACGGAATAACTGCTCCAGGCCCAAACCTGCCAGACCCACCGGAATGGTGGCAGCCACAATGAGCCACGCCAACCGCTCGTCGGGGGTGTGGATGCGACGATGCCGGACCGAGGAGACGAATCCAGCCAGGACCCGCAGCCAGTCACGCCAGAAGAACACCAGCAGGGCCGCGGCAGTGGCGACGTGTAGACCGACGATGAAAGCCAGGTAGGGCGATTGGGGTGCGGAGACGTTGAGGTCTCGGGCCCACTGGCCACCGATCAGAGCCGGCACCAAGATGGAGTGCCCAAGGCTGGAGACCGGGAACAACTCGGTGACGCCCTGAAACGCGCCCACGATCACGGCTTCGAGGTAGCTCAAGTGCGCACTCATTGTCGACAATCTCCATTCGCCCACTGCCGGACGTCACGCTTGCGTGACGCTCGGCAACGATAGTCACGGCCCCGTGACGCTCGCCAATGCACTGCCCGCATCGTCGCCACGCTAAGGCTCGATTGCGCAGCTCCTCCAGCGGGCCGCAGACGGCCCGCATCGTCGCCACGCTAAGGCTCGATTGCGCAGCTCCTCAGCGGGCCGCAGACGGCCCGCATCGTCGCCACGCTAGGTTCGTCTCCATGCCCGTCGACCCCAGGACACCTGTATTGGTCGGCTACGGCCAGGTCAACCATCGCGATGAAATCAATCCGGATGCGCGATCCATCGAACCGATCGACCTGATGGTCGCCGCGGCGCAGCAAGCAGGAGACTCCCGGGTTCTCGAAACGGTGGACTCCATTCGCGTGGTGAACGTGCTGTCGGCCCACTACCGAGACCCCGGGCGACTGCTCGGCGAGCGGATCGGCGCCACCAACTTCACGACTCTCTACAGCCCGGTAGGCGGCAACGTGCCGCAGTCGCTGTTCAACCAAGCCTGTCTGGACATTCAACAGGGCCGGGCCGGCGCGGTATTGCTCGCCGGTGCAGAAACCTGGCGCACCAGGAGAGGGCTGAAGGCCAAAGGCGGCAAGCTCGTCTGGACGATGCAGGACGAATCGGTACCGATGGCCGAGGTCAGCGGCGACGACGTGCCGATGGCCGGTGATGCGGAGATCAAGATCAAGCTGGATCGGCCGGCCTACATCTATCCGCTGTTCGAGGAGGCGATTCGCCTGGCCAACGGCGAATCCGTCGAGGATCACCGCAGGCGCATCGGCGAGTTGTGGGCACGCTTCAACGCCGTCGCGGTCGACAACCCGCACGCGTGGATCCGCAAACCGGTGACCGCCGAGGAGATCGTCCAGCCCGGCCCGCAGAACCGGATGATCAGCTGGCCGTACACCAAGTTGATGAACTCCAACAACATGGTCGATCAGGGCGCCGCGCTGATCCTGACATCGGTCGAGCAGGCAACCCGCCTGCAGATTCCCGCCGAGGGCTGGGTTTACCCGCACGCCGGCACCGACGCGCATGACACCTCCGCGATCGCCGACCGCGACGAATTGCATCGGTCGCCGGCGATCCGGATTGCGCGGGGCGCGGGTCCTGCAGCTGGCCGGTCTGGGCATCGACGACGTCGATTACGTCGACCTTTACTCCTGCTTTCCCTCCGCCGTTCAGGTGGCGGCAGCCGAACTCGGATTGGCAGTCGACGACCCCGGCCGTCCGCTGACCGTCACCGGCGGATTGACCTTTGCGGGCGGCCCGTGGAGCAACTACGTCATGCACTCCATCGCCACCACGGCCGAACTGCTGGTCGCCAATCCCGGTCGGCGCGCGCTTGGTCACCGCTAACGGCGGGTACCTGACCAAGCACAGTTTCGGTGTCTACAGTACCGACCCGCCGGACGAATTCCGTTGGGAAGACGTGCAATCGACAGTCGATCGAGAGCCCACCCGGGATGGGCTGGTCGAGTGGGAAGGCATCGGCACGGTCGAAGCATGGACGACACCGTTCGACCGGGACGGACAACCGGAGAAGGCTTTCCTGGCCGTGCGCACGCCCGACGGGTCGCGCACCTTGGCGGTGATCGGCGATCCCGCTGCAGCCGAGCTGACGGTGCGCGAAGATATCGGTGGCGCCAAGGTTGCCGTCACCGCGGATGGCGGCGCGACGCTGCAGTAACCAGCCAGGCGCATCACGCCTGGCCAGCGGGCCGTTCGGTCGCTAGCGGTCGCGCAAGTGACGACGACTTGCCTATTGTCGAAGGTGGACGTTGGGGGAGGTGAGCCCAGGTGCACATCCTGGTTACCGACGCCACCGGCACAGTCGGGCGTATGGTCGCACGGCAGCTGATCGCGGCCGGACACACGATCAGCGGCATAGCCGAACATCCGCATGTCTGGCTGGACCCCAGACGTCAGAATTTGTGTGCGCATCCGCTGAGCGACCCCATCCTGCAAGAGTTGGCCGATGAAGCCGACGCGATAATCCATCTGGCCCCGGTCGACACCACCGCGCCTGGCAACGGCGGCATCGACGGCGTTGCGCGTGTGACCCATGCGGCCGCCCGCGCCGGTGCCCGGCTGCTGTTCGTGTCGCAAACCGCGGGCCGGCCCGCACCTGTATCAGCCGGCCGAGGAGTTGGTGTCCACGGGTTGGGGACCAAGTCTGGTCATCCGGATCGCGCCGCCGGTCGGCCGCCAGCTCGACTGGATGGTGTGCCGCACGGTGGCCACGCTGCTGCGCACCAAGGTCTCGGCGCAGCCGATGCGGGTGCTGCATCTCGACGACCTGGTCCGTTTCCTGGTCATGGCGCTGAACACCGACCGCACCGGTGTGGTGGACCTGGCCTCCCCGGACACCATCAATCTGATCACCGCGTGGCGACTGCTGCGATCCGTCGATCCGCGTTCGCGGCTGCATCAGGTTCCGCAGCTGGCCCCAGTTGATCCCAGAGATGGATATCACTGCGGTGCAAGAGGATTGGGATTTCGAATTCGGCTGGCACGCGTTCGACGCGGTCGCCGATACCGCGCGCGGACTGGTCGGCCGCCGGCTCGGTGCCGCGGGCGCCACCAGCCACGGAGCCCAACTGGCGCTGCCGGTAGAGGTGCTGCCGCGATCCGGGCTGTCCGGCGGGCTCGGGTCGCGCGGCACCAGACGGGCTGGAAGGCGAGTTCGACGACCGAATTGATCCGCGATTCCCGGTATTCAGCACCGCCGGCCTCGCCGAGGCGTTGCCCGGGCCATTGACCCCGATAACGCTGGACGTCCAGTTGAGCGGGCTGCGCGCGGCTAGCCGGGTGCTGGGTCAGGTGCTTGCGCTTGGCGGCGTGATCGGCGACGAATGGGGGAGCAGGGCCATCGCGGTGTTCGGCCATCGTCCCTACGTCGGGGTATCGGCCAACGTCGTCGCCGCCGCGCAGTTGCCCGGCTGGGACCAACAGGCCGTCGCCCAGCGCGCCCTGGGCGACCAGTCGCAGGTCGGGCCGCTCGTCCCGTTCGGTCGGCCCCAGCTGGCCGAGCGGTGCGCTGGGGTCGGTCGCCAAAACCGTGACCGCGGCGCGCTCGCTGGCCGCGTTGCGGCATCTGCGGGCCGACACGCGGGCCTACGTGGCCGCTGCGCAAGCAGAGCACGTGACTGCGGCGCAGTTGAGCTTGCTGTCGGATGCCGGTCTGGGGGTTCGGATTCCGTTGCTGCGGGATCGGATTCACCAAGGCTGGATTCTGACGGCGCTGTGGCTGATCGACACCGGTGTCACGGCGGTGGCGCTTCAGCAAACTCAAGCCGGGTTCCGGGTGTACGGATTTGGCGCGATCGTGGAAAGCGGCCGGGTAGCTGCGGAGACCGATACCCTCGCCACGGCTTTTGCGCAGCGACCATCCCGTTGGGCGCTGGCGCAGCGAAGGCAACGTCGACAGTATCCGCGCGTTGTCTCCGAACACTGCCGGCATTCTCGATGCCGCCATTGCCCGAATCGGGCACCGCGGGCCCGGGGAAGCCGAACTGGCCAGCCCTGTGTTCAGCGACGATCCGGCGATGTTGTTGATGGCGGCCGCCGAAGCCGCTGCGGCCCCCGCCGAGCCGGTGGTACCGACAACACTGCCCCGGCGGCTGGCCGCCAACGCCCGCGCCTCGCGAGAGCTGGTCCACGACAACACCATCTGGTTTACTCACGAGCTTCGGATGACATTGCGCGAGCTGGGCTCTCGATGGGTCGCGATGGACCTTATCGACGCCGCCGATCGATGTGTACTACCTGACGTGCGACGAACTGGTCACCCTGCCGACCGACGCCCGGTTGCGGATAAAGCGCCGCCGCGCCGAGCGGGAACGCATGCAAGCACAGCGCCCACCCGACGTCATCGAGACGAGTTGGATTCCGGTGAACCAAAGCCCTGACTGCCCCGAATTGCCGCCCGAGGCTGACTAACGCTCAACGCAGCAGATCCGCGAGCGGCGCCTTCGGATCGGCCAGCTTGTCGGCGATCGACCGGAGTCTGAGAACTAATCAGGGCTTTCACGTCATCGAGCACGTCCCAGATGTTTACGTTCATCCCCGCCAGCACCCGATTATCACCGTCGAGCCAGAAGGCGACGAATTCGCGGCCGGTAACGTCGCCACGGAATACGGTCATTTCGGTGGCAGGGTGCATGCGTAGCCCGTGCCCTTGCTAACCCAACTCTGCAGTTGCCGTGTGGATCTGATCCCCTCGGCGTCGACGCGCAACCATCCGCGTGTTTCGCGGCCGGCCATCACCATCGGGCTGACGTGGGCACGCCCGAGTAGTTTGTCGGTTTCATCAGGTGGCACCCGCACCATCAGACCGCCCTTGCTGCTGACGGCGACGGCCATATGCCCATTGATCAGGAACGCCAGCCCACCGAACATTGCCTTTTCGGCCACGCCGGCATGCTGCGCGAGTAACTCGCGGATCCGATTAGCGAGTTCGGTGTCATATGCCATCCGCCGACGGTAGCGCTGTCCGCCGGCGCGCAGGCGGTGTCAATCGAGGTCTACGCGAATGGTCAGCAGTTCCGTGCCCATCGCGCGCACTCCCGCGCTGTTGAGCCGGGGCAGGCTCCGCAACCGCACCCATGGGTCGTCGTCGGGCAATAAATGCGCGATGCCTTTGCGCCACTGGCCGTCGATGCGTACCCGGACGGCTGGGTCAGCTTTGATGTTGTGGACGTAATCCGAATGATCGCCGTGTTCGGAAACCATCCAATACTGGTCGTTCACAAGTTTTCCGCCCACCGCGGTACGGCGTGGTTGCCCGGACTTGCGGCCGGTGGTTTCGAGCATGGTCACCGGCAATTGCCGGCCGATCGGATTGACCACGAACCGCTGAACGCGATGCACGAACTGTCGTTTGAGGCTCACGCCCCCATTCAACGCCGAGCGTGACTACCGTGTCACGCTCGGCGTTGAATGTGACGACAGCGTCACGCTCGGTACCGGTCAGGCAGCGGCGGTTACCGTCTCCGCTGCAGGTTCCAGGGCTTGAGCGACGATCTCAGCAACATCCGTCATCGGTATGACCGTCAAGGTGTCCAGAACTTCGGCGGGGACGTCGTCCAGATCCGGCTCGTTGCGCGACGGGATGAAAACCGTTGACAGTCCGGCGCGCTGGGCGGCCAACAGCTTCTGCTTGACCCCGCCGATCGGCAAGACCCGGCCGTTCAGCGTGACCTCACCGGTCATGCCGACATCGGAGCGCACCTGACGTCCGGTCGCCATCGAGACCAACGCGGTCACCATGGTCACGCCTGCCGACGGGCCGTCCTTCGGCACCGCGCCCGCAGGCACGTGCACGTGAATACGCCGGTCCAACGCCTTGGGGTCGACACCGAGTTGCTCGGCGTGTGAGCGCACGTAGGAGAGCGCGATCTGGGCCGATTCCTTCATCACATCGCCCAGCTGCCCGGTCAACTGCAGACCCGCCTCGCCCTCGGTTGACCCAGCCTCGATGTACAGCACGTCGCCGCCCAGGCCGGTAACGGCCAGACCGGTGGCAACTCCAGGCACCGCGGTGCGTTCGGCCGACTCGGGGGTGAACCGCGGACGACCCAGGTAGCCAACCAGATCCGGCTCGTCGATCGTCTTCGGGCCCGGGTCAAGCGCCAGCTTCGTCGTCACTTTGCGTAGCGCCTTGGCCAGCAGTCGCTCGAACTGCCGCACGCCCGGCTCGCGGGTGTAGTCGGCGGCGATCTTGCGCAGCGCGTCGTCGGTCACCGTGACCTCTTCGTCGGTCAGCGCCGCACGGTCCCGTTGCCGGGGCAGCAGGTAGTCGCGGGCGATGGCAACCTTGTCGTCCTCGGTGTAACCGTCGATCTGCACCAGCTCCATCCGGTCCAGCAGCGCCGACGGGATATTCTCAATCACGTTGGCAGTTGCCAAGAACACGACGTCGGACAGGTCCAGATCCAGATCGAGGTAGTGGTCGCGGAACGTGTGGTTCTGCGCCGGGTCGAGCACCTCGAGCAATGCCGCACTCGGGTCGCCGCGGTAGTCGGAACCGACTTTGTCGATCTCGTCCAGCAGCACAACGGGATTCATCGATCCCGCCTCGCCGATCGCACGCACGATCCGGCCCGGCAGGGCGCCCACGTAGGTGCGCCGGTGCCCGCGGATCTCGGCCTCGTCGCGCACACCGCCCAGGGCGACGCGCACGAAGTTGCGACCCAACGCCCTGGCCACACTCTCACCCAGCGATGTCTTTCCGACGCCGGGAGGGCCGGCCAGCACCATCACCGCACCTGAGCCGCGGCCGCCGACGACCTGCAGTCCGCGCTGGGCGCGCCGGGTCCGCACGGCCAGATATTCGACGATGCGGTCCTTGACGTCGTCCAACCCGTGGTGGTCGGCGTCCAGGATCTCCCGCGCCGCTCCCAGGTCCGTCGAGTCCTCGGTCCGGATGTTCCACGGCAGGTCGAGCACGGTGTCCAGCCAGGTGCGAATCCAGCCGCTTTCCGGGCTCTGGTCGCTGGCACGTTCCAGCTTGCCCACCTCGCGCAGCGCGGCTTCACGCACGTTCTCGGGTAGGTCGGCGGCCTCGACGCGGCCCCGGTAGTCATCAGACCCATCGGGTTCGCCCTCGCCCAGCTCCTTACGGATGGCGGCGAGCTGTTGGCGCAGCAGGAACTCCTTCTGCGTCTTCTCCATGCCTTCCCGCACGTCCCCGGCGATCTTGTCGTTGACCTCGACTTCGGCGAGGTGTTCGCTGGTCCAGTCGATCAGGACACGCAGCCGTTCGGCGACATCGGCCGTCTCGAGCAACTGCCGCTTCTGCACATCGGTCAGGTAAGACGCGTATCCAGACGTGTCCGCCAGCGCCGACGGGTCGGTGAGGCTGTTGACGTGATCCACGATCTGCCATGCCTCACGCCGCTGCAGCATGGCCAGCAGCAACTTCTTGTACTCCGCAGCCAGAGCTTTGATTTCGTCGGTTGCCTGCACGTCGGAGACCTCGGTCACCTCAACCCACAACGCGGCTCCGGGGCCACTGGCTCCCGCCCCGATATGTGCCCTGCGCTCACCCCGCACCACGGCGGCGGTGCCGCCGCCGGCAATCCGTCCGACCTGCAAGATCTTTGCGATTACACCGTGGGTCGGGTATCGGTCCTCCAGCCGGGGGGCGATCAGCAGCTGCCCAGAATCACTGGCTTGAGCAGCGTCGATGGCAGTGCGCGCAGCGTCGTCAAGCGCTATGGGCACGACCATTCCGGGCAACACGATTGTGTCGGTAACGAACAAGACCGGCACGGACTTGGCTTCAGCCATCTAATCCTCCAAGGGTTAAGTCTGATGCGCTCAACCCTCAGCGGGCGTCGTTTGTTCCCGCTGGTCGGTGAACAGACGCAAAATCGCCCGTCGCGGTTCTCCGGCGATTTTGCGTCTGCTCGCCAACTAGTTAGCCCAGCCGGCGTAATTGCGTCACATGCTTGGGCAACAGTTCCTCCAGACAGGTCACCCCCAGCAGCCGCATGGTCCGGAGCACACCGGCCTCCAGGATCTCGATCGCGCGGTTGACCCCCGCCTCACCGCCGGCCATCAGCCCGTAGAGATAGGCCCGCCCGATCAGCGTGCACCGGGCCCCCAGCGCGATAGCCGCCACGATGTCGGCGCCCGACATGATGCCGGTGTCCAACAGGATCTCGGTGTCCTTGCCGAGGTCACGCACTACAGCGGGCAACAGGCGGAAGGGCACCGGGGCCCGGTCGAGCTGGCGGCCACCGTGATTGGACAACACGACGCCGTCGACGCCGCACTCGACGACTGAACGGGCGTCCTCGAGTGTTTGGATCCCTTTGACGACGAGCTTGCCGGGCCACTGGGCCTTGATGAAGGCCAGGTCGTCGAAGGTCACGCTGGGGTCGAACATGGTGTCCAAGTACTCGCCGACGGTGCCCGACCAGCGGTCAAGGGACGCGAACGAAAGCGGTTCGGTGGTCAGCAGATCGAACCACCAGCGCGGACGCCGAGCCGCATCAAGCACGGTTCGCAGGGTTAGCGCCGGCGGGATGGACATCCCGTTGCGGGAATCGCGCAAGCGCGCGCCCGCGACCGGAACGTCAACCGTGACCAGCAACGTATCGAAACCCGCGTTGGCCGCCCGCTTCACCAGCTCCATCGACCGGTCGCGATCACGCCACATGTACAGCTGGAACCATTTGCGGCCCTGCGGAACAGCAGTCACCACGTCTTCGATCGCACAGGTACCCAGCGTGGACAGCGAAAACGGGATCCCCGCCGCCGCCGCGGCGCGGGCTCCGGCGAGTTCGCCCTCGGTCTGCATCAATCGGGTGAATCCGGTCGGTGCGATCGCGAACGGCAGCACAACGGGCTGGCCCAGGACATTCCACCCGGCGGTGACATTGGTGACGTCGCGCAGGATGGTTGGGTGAAACTCGATGTCGCGGAACGCTTGTCGGGCACGCGCGATCGACAGCTCGTCCTCAGCGGCGCCGTCGGTGTAGTCGAACGCCGCCTTCGGGGTGCGGCGTTTGGCGATGCGACGCAAGTCCTCGATAGTGAGCGCGGCGTCGAGTCGGCGCTTCGTGCGGTTGAACTCGGGGCGTTTGAATTGGATCAGCGGCGCCAGGTCGTGGGCTCTGGGCACCCGTCGGTTGACCGCCATCTATGCAACGGTAGTCATATGCCATCGGATGGCGACCCCTTCGATCTGAAACGTTTCGTGGATGCGCAGGCTCCGGTCTACCGCAGCGTCGTCGCCGAGCTGCGCAGCGGACGAAAACGCAGTCACTGGATGTGGTTCGTGTTTCCCCAACTACTAGGGCTCGGCAGCAGCCCGATGGCGGCCCGGTACGGCATCGCATCGCTCGAAGAGGCCCGCGCCTATCTACACCACGATCAGCTCGGGCCGCGATTGCGCGAGTGCACCCAACTCGTCAACCAGGTGCAGGGTCGCTCGATCGCGGAGATTTTCGGTTCTCCCGACGATCTCAAGCTGTGCTCGTCGATGACCCTGTTCGCCGCCGCAGCCGATGACAACCACGACTTTATCGAGCTGCTCGACAAGTACTACCGCGGCCGGCACGACCCACTGACGTTGGACGAACTGAGCGGCTAAACCGGCTGCAAGATCCGCCAGCCGTGTGCCTCAACAACCACCTCGTCGACAACCTCTTGGGGCGGTGCCGACGATCCGGCGATCACCTGCGCGTGCCTGGTACCCAGCTCCGAGAGCACCAGGTTCAGCGGCTGATCGTCGATGTTGAGCGCGATCAGCAGCACGTCGTCGCCGCTGCGGGTCGCGTAGACGTAATGGCGGTTGTCCAGCAGCAGGGCGGAGGTCGATGCCGCGTGCAGCCACGGATGACGGCGACGCAGCCCGATCAGGTACTGGTACAACCCCCACACCCGATCACCGAACTGGTCCAGTTGCGCTGGGGGAGGACCGAACTCCGGGCGTACCGCGTCGTCACCGCCGTACCGCTGCTCCTTGACACCACGAAACCCGAACTCGTCGCCCGCGTACAGGCTGGGCACACCTCCGACCGTAAGCAGGATCACCAGCGCATGGGCTAGCTCATCTGGGTTTTCCAGCTGGCTGGCGATGCGGGTGACGTCGTGATTGCCGATGAAGGTGAGCGGCGCGAAGCTGCCGAGAAAAGCGTTGTGCCGCTGCAACGCCCAGTCCAATTCAAAGAAGTTGCCGTCGTTGAGACCGCTCCAGATTGCCTTCCACAGCTCGTACTGGGTGGCCGAATCGAACCCGGTCGCAGCGACCGCCGCAGCGTAGTCGCCATGGATGAACTCGCCGACAAACCATGCATCCGGATATAGATTTCGCACCTTCGGTAACGTTGCCGTCCAGAACTGTTGCGGCACAGCGTAAGCAGCGTCAAGCCGCCACCCGTCCGCGCCGCGTCCCAACCAATGCGCCATGACATCGATCGTGTAGTCGACGACCTCGGGGTTGTCGTGGTTCAGGGTGACTAGTTCGGCGTGGCCTTCGAAGGAGTGGAACCGACCGGGGCTCCCGCGAAACCAGCGTGCCGATGCGTCGTTGTGCGTCGCCTCGCAGTGGTGCGAGAAGTCCACGCCGACGTGATTGAACACGCCGTCGAGCAGTACCCGCAGACCCCGGCGGTGCGCCTCGGAAACGACGTGGTCGAAGTCGGCCTCGTCACCGAGCCGGGGATCGACGCGGTAGTGATCGGTCGTGTCGTAGCCGTGTGTGCGCGAGGCGAAGACCGGTCCCAGCGCGATCCCGGATGCCCCTAGCTCGATGGCGTGGTCGAACCAGCTGACCAGTCGACGTAGTCGGTGTTCGCCGGGACCAGGTGGCTGATCTGCGGGAAAGGCGCCGACGAAACCCAGGGGATAGACCTGCCACCAGATCGCGTGCTCGACCCAGGATGTACCCAACGGCTCAGCTCCTCCCCGAATGTAAGTTTCAGCCTATGGAGAAGGTAATCGCCGTGCTGAGGCGCGCCGACCCAGATGACGACTGGTGCGATCGGCAACGGGGTCCGGTGGCCGCCGCCCTCTTGGAGCTGGGCGTCCCCGGGCTTTCCATCAATGTCCGTGACGGCGCAGTGCGCGACTCGCTGATGACCATCACGACGCTGGACCCGCCGGTCGCCGCGGTGGTGAGCCTGTGGACCCAGCAGTGCTACGGCGACCAAATGGTGTCGGCGCTCGACCTACTCGCCGCGGAATGCGAACAGCTCGCGGCGTACTTGGTCACCGAGTCGATCCCACTGAGTGCTCCGGCGACCCAGTCCGGCACGCGCACACCGGGGTTGGCCAACATCGCGCTGCTGCGCCGGCCAGCCGGCCTAGACCAGACGACCTGGCTGAACCGTTGGCAGGGCGACCACACGTCGGTGGCCATCGAGACCCAGTCAACGTTCGGCTACACGCAGAACTGGGTAGTACGAGCTCTCACCCCCGGCGCACCGGGAATCGCAGGGATCGTCGAAGAGTTGTTCCCAACGGAGGCGATCACCGACCTGAAGGCATTCTTCGGTGCCGCCGACGACGACGACCTGCAAGACCGGCTCGGCCGGATGGTCGCCAGCACGACTGCGTTTGGCGCCAACGAGAATATCGACACCGTGCCAACCAGCCGCTACGTGTTCAAGACACCATTCGAGAATGTGGGGCCCGCATGACAACACTCGACGATGCCGTGGCGCTGGCGGCGGGAGAAAGCGGACTGGCGGTGATCTCCACGGTGCGCGTCAATGGAACGGTGCAAGCCTCGCTGGTCAATGTCGGTTTGTTGTCCCACCCGGCCACCGGCCGACCCGGCCTGGGCTTCACCACATACGGCAAGGTCAAACTCTCCAACTTGCGGGCCCGGCCACAGCTGGCCATCACGTTCCGCAGCGGATGGCAGTGGGCGACCGTCGAGGGCCGCGCGGAACTGGCCGGCCCCGAGGATGCGCAGCCTTGGCTGGAAGACGACCACCAGTTACGGCTGCTGCTTCGCGAAGTCTTTACGGCCGCAGGCGGCACCCACGACAACTGGGATGAGTACGACCGGGTCATGAGCGAGGAGCGGCGAGCGGTTGTGCTCATAGAGCCAACCCGGGTCTACAGCAACGGCTGAGCCCGCGCCCACAAGTTAGGCTGCAGCCGTGACGCTGCAGATAGACGATGAAAAACGGGTGCGCACCCTCACCCTGAACCGGCCCGAGGCGCTCAACGCCTTCAACGAGGCCCTCTACGACGCCACCGCCGAGGCGCTGTTGGCCGCCGCCGACGATCCCGAGGTCGCCGTCGTCGTGCTGACCGGCACCGGACGCGGCTTCAGCGCCGGTACCGACCTAGCCGAGATGCAGGCACGCATCACCGACCCGGACTTCACTCCGGGAAAGTACAGTTTTCAGGGGCTGATCGACGCACTCAGCGCTTTCCCTAAACCGCTGATCTGCGCGGTGAACGGCGTCGGAGTGGGGATCGGGGCCACCATTCTCGGCTACGCCGATCTGGTCTTCATGTCGTCGACCGCACGACTGAAGTGCCCGTTCACCAGCTTGGGCGTGGCGCCAGAAGCTGCCTCGTCCTATCTGCTGCCCCAATTAGTAGGGCGGCAGAACGCGGCCTGGCTATTGATGTCCTCGGAATGGATTGACGCCCAAGAAGCCTTGCGGATGGGGCTGGCCTGGCGGGTCTGCGATCCGGAGGAGTTGCTGCCCGAAACCCGTCGGCACGCTGAAATCCTTTCGTCTCGACCGACCTCGAGCCTGATGGCCGTCAAGCACACGATGCTCGAACCGGTCCGTCCGGAGATTGCGGCAGCGACCGCACGGGAAAGCGCTCACTTCGCCGAACTGATGGGCACCCAGGCCAACGCCGCAGCGCTGGCGGAATTTACCGACCGACGACGCAGTTAGCCGACCGACGCGGCGGGGTCGAATTTGGCTTCTGATTTTGCGGCGATGATCGCCCGCAGCGTGCGCCGGCAGCGCCCGCAGTCGCCACCAGCCCCACACGCAGCCGCAACCTCTTTGGATGTGGACGCGCCCTGCGCGACGACCTCGGACACGGTTTGATTGGTGACGCCGACACATAGGCATACGTACATCAGCACACCCCCCGTAATCGGGCCAAAGCCGCACCAGGCCTCATGTTAGTGAAGGCTAACATAAGTAGGTGTACCTAACCTAAGTTCGCAGCGTGTGGTGCGTGCCGCGGTCGCGGGTGACGCGCCGATGGCGCATAAAACATCGCGCTCACCCACGCCTACTGCACTAGATTCAAAGCTGGCACCGCAAAGTGCTGTTCCAGGCCGCCATGGTGTGCTCCAGCCCAGCCACCTTAGGCGGTCAGACATCACCGCCCTCACACCGTAGGAGTGATCATGCAAGGTGATCCGGATGTTTTGCGCCTGCTCAACGAGCAACTAACCAGCGAACTCACCGCAATCAACCAATATTTCCTGCATTCCAAGATGCAGGACAATTGGGGCTTTACCGAGCTGGCCGAGCACACCCGCGCGGAGTCGTTCGACGAAATGCGGCACGCAGAGGCGATTACAGATCGCATCTTGCTGCTGGACGGCTTGCCGAACTACCAGCGCATCTTCTCGTTGCGCATCGGCCAGACGCTGCGCGAGCAGTTCCAGGCCGACTTGGCGATCGAATACGACGTGTTGAACCGCCTCAAGCCCGGCATCATCATGTGCCGTGAGAAGGAGGACAGCACAAGCGCCATCCTGCTGGAAAAGATCGTGGCCGACGAGGAACAACACGTCGACTATCTGGAAACGCAACTCGAGCTGATGGAGAAGCTGGGGGAGGAGTTGTACTCCGCGCAATGTGTCTCCCGGCCGCCGAGCTGACCTTTCGACGCCCGGTAGGTATCACAGGCAGGAATGACGAGCCCCAAAGCAGCAGCGACGGCTTCTAGCCCCGCCGCGACTGCCACATCCGGCAGCGAGCTGATCAGCCCGCAGCGGCGCAACCTGATCTTCGTGGCGATTGTGCTAGGCATGCTGCTCGCGGCGCTGGACCAGACGATCGTCGCTACGGCGCTGC
This sequence comes from uncultured Actinomycetota bacterium, assembly GCA_963762625.1. GTDB lineage: Bacteria > Actinomycetota > Actinomycetes > Mycobacteriales > Mycobacteriaceae > Mycobacterium. Next base: position 3,056,932 of record CAVXLB010000001.1, on the reverse strand, counting down.
CGACCATCGTCGCCGACCTCGGGGACGCCGGTCATCAATCCTGGGTCGTCACGAGTTACCTACTGGCTTCGACGATCGTCACCGCGCTCGTCGGCAAACTCGGTGACGTGTTCGGCCGCAAGCGGGTGTTCCAGGCGGCCGTGGTGTTTTTCGTTGTCGGATCGGTGTCGTGCGGGCTGGCCCAGTCGATGGCCGTGCTCGTGGGATCGCGGGCACTGCAGGGAATCGGCGGCGGCGGGATCACGGTCACGGCCAGCGCGCTGATCGGTGAGGTTGTGCCGCTCCGGGACCGGGGCCGCTATCAGGGCATCCTGGGCGCGGTCTTCGGCGTCACGACGGTCATCGGTCCGTTGCTGGGCGGCTACTTCACCGACTATCTGACTTGGCGGTGGGCGTTCTGGGTGAACGTGCCCGTTTCGGTGCTGGTCATCTTTGTGGCTGGCGCCACCATCCCCGCGCTGGCCGCATCCACCAAACCCGTCATCGACTATCCCGGGATCGCACTGGTGGGCCTGGGTGCGGCCGCCCTTACCCTGGCCACCAGTTGGGGCGGCTCGCTGTACCCGTGGGGCTCGGCGACGATCATCGGGTTGTTCGTCGGTGCCGCGACGGCGCTCTGCGCGTTCGCATGGACGGAAAGCCGTGTCCCAGAGCCGATCCTGCCGACCCGGTTGTTCGGCAGTCCGGTATTCACCGTGTGCTGTGTGCTGTCCTTTGTGGTGGGCTTCGCCATGTTGGGTGCAATGACATTCCTGCCCACCTATATGCAGTACGTGGATGGCGTCTCGGCAACCACGTCGGGTTTACGCACCCTGCCCATGGTGGTCGGGATGCTGATCACCTCTACGGGCAGTGGCACTCTCGTCGGCCGGACCGGCCGCTACAAGATCTTTCCGGTAGTCGGAACCGCACTGATGGCACTTGCTTTTCTGCTGATGTCGCGGATGGACCCGTCTACAACGGCTCTGGTGCAGTCCATTTACCTGATCATTCTGGGTGCCGGCATTGGGTTGTCCATGCAGGTACTGGTCCTCATCGTGCAAAACACCTCCAATTTCGAGGATCTCGGCGTCGCGACGTCGGGTGTGACCTTCTTCCGCACCATCGGCAGCTCGTTCGGCGCGGCGATATTCGGCTCGCTGTTCGTCAACTTCCTGAACCACAGGATCGGTGCGGCCTTGTCGGTCAGTGGCGTGCCCGCGAGTGCGGTCAGTTCCCCAGAAGCGCTGCATCGGCAGCCTCATAGCGTGGCAACGCCCATCGTGGCGGCCTATGCCGATTCGCTGACCCAGGTGTTCTTTTGGGCGGCACCGGTCGCCCTGGTCGGGTTTGTCCTGGCGTTGTTCCTGCGCGAGGTGCCGCTGCGGGACATCCACAACAGCGCGGTCGATCTCGGCGACGGGTTCGGGATGCCGACCACCGGCACACCGCAAATGCTGCTGGAGAACGCGATCGCGCGCCTGCTGCGCGGCGATCCCGGCGTGCGGTTGCGCAGCATCGCCATGAGGCACGATTGCCGGCTGGACGTCGCCGGACTGTGGGGAGTGATGCGGATCTACCGCTACGGGCAGATATACGGGACGGCTCGTCTCACCGATATCGGTGACAGCTTGCGGATTCCGTTCGAGGTCCTCGAACCCACCTTCTCCCGGCTGGTGGCCACCGGCTACGTCCGGCGCGACGGCGATCAGATGTGGCTGACCGCAGCCGGAAACCAACAGGTCGATTACGTATACTCGCTGCTGCTGGCCTGGATCGTCGACAAGCTTTCCCGCTCGCCCGGGTTCGAGGGCCGGCCGGACCGCCGCCAGGTCGAAGTCGCGCTCGAGCATGTCGCGCATCAGGTTCTGGCCCAGCGCGATTGGTACGACGAGCGGCCGGCTGGTACCGGCCTGGGGGCCATCCCGCAGACGGCCGGGTAGGTATTCATCAGAGTACGGCGACCCGGGCGTACCATCACGCCATGAGCCGAATCGGAACATTCGCCAAGGACGACCTGGCGGGGTGGTTTGTGAAATCGCCTGACCTCGGTGGCGCTCTCGGCGGCTTCAGCCAGGCGGTCTACACCAAGAGCCGCCTGCCGCTGCGCACCCGTGAGCTCGCGCGGACGGTGATAGCCCACGACAACGAGTGCGTCGTCTGCGTCAACACCCGCGACGCCGACGGTCCCGCCGAAGGAGTCGACGAGGAGCTCTACGACCACGCTTTGGAGTGGCGCACGTGGCCCGGTTACAGCGAGCAGGAGCGGCTGGCGGCCGAGTTCGCACACCGGTTCGCCACTGAGCACACGAAGCTACGCGACGACGAAGACTTCTGGAGCCGGTGCAGCGAACACTTCACCGACGAGTTGCTTGCGGACCTTGCTCTGTCGTGCGCGCTGTGGATCGGGATGGGACGGGTCCTGCGGACCCTGGATATCGGTCAGGCGTGCATGCTGACTCTGCCCAGCCGCGTCTGAGAGCACCCACGCGGCCGTCGATGAGCGCCACACCGCTCGCCGCCGCGGCGATCGCCCAGCTGGAGGCCGCGGGTGTCGACACCGTCGTCGGAACTGTGGTGAATCCCGCCGGGCTGACCCAGGCCAAGACAGTGCCGGTCGATCGGATCAGCGCGTTCGCGGATCCCGGCCTTGGTGCCAGTCCGTCGTGGCATGCCTTCGCTATCAACCAGACCGGGATCGCCTTCACCGACCGCGCCGGTGTGATCGGCGATGAGCGCGTTCGCATCGACCTGTCCGCTTTGCGCATCATCGACGACGGGTTGGCGTGGGCCCCCGCCGCATTCTTCGAGCAGGACGGGACGCCGGCTGCCGTGTGTAGCCGGGGAACGCTGAGCCGGGTCGAGGCTCGGCTGGCAGAAGCCGGCATTGTGGCGTTGATCGGGCACGAAATGGAGTTCGTTCTCGTCGATCCAGATGGTGGCCGCCTGCCGTCGACGCTGTGGGCTCAGTACGGCCTGGCGGGCGTGCTCGAGCACGAGGGGTTCGTTCGTGATATCACCAGGGCGGCCGCACGATCCGGTGTCGCGATCGAACAGCTTCATCCCGAATACGCGGCCAACCAGTTCGAAATCTCGTTGTCGCCGCTCGCGCCGGTGGCCGCTGCCGACCAGCTGGTACTGACCCGGATCATCGTCGGCCGCGCAGCCCGCCGCCACGGGCTGCGCGTCAGCCTGTCGCCGGTGCCCTTCGCCGGCAGCGTCGGATCCGGTGCGCACCAGCACTTCTCGCTGACCACGTCCGAAGGCCCTGTATTCTGCGGGGGAACCGGCGCCGCGGACATGACGGCAGCGGGGGAAAGCGCGGTAGCCGGGTTAATTCGTGGACTGCCGGAAGCTCAAGGCGTGCTATGCGGATCAATCGTGTCCGGGTTACGGATGCAACCGGGTAACTGGGCCGGCGCCTACGCGTGCTGGGGTACCGAGAACCGCGAGGCTGCAGTGCGATTCATCAAGGGTGGACCTGGCACTCCGCAGGGCGCCAACGTCGAAGTCAAAGTCATCGATCCGTCAGCGAACCCGTACTTCGCATCGGCGACGATCCTCGGGTTGGCTTTGGACGGAATCCGGCGCGACGCGGCACTCCCCGCGGAAACGACAACAGACCCGGCAAAACTCTCCAATTCGGATCGCGCGCGCGCCGGCATCCTGCGCCTTCCCAGCACTCAGCCTGAAGTGATTGCCGCACTGGATAATTCCGAGCTGGTTCGGCACATCCTCGGTGATGCTGGGGTCGACATGGTGGTCGCGGTCCGCCGTCACGAGCAGCAGTTCTACGGCGAACTCGACGCGGAGCAACTGGTGGATAAGTTCCGGATGGCCTGGAGCCTGTGAGAGAACCCGTCGCGATGTCTGATCCCTCGGCTCTGGCGGAACACATCGGCGGAGTGGCGTTGATCGATCAACACGTCCACGGATGCTGGTTGACGGCGGGGGATCGGCGGCGGTTCGAGAACGCCCTCAATGAGGGCAATACCGAACCCCTCTCCGCGTTTGACTCCGGGTTCGACTCACAGCTTGGGTTCGCCGTGCGCGCCCGCTGCGGCCCCCTCCTAGGATTGCCTAAACACGCTGATCCGCAGGAATATTGGGACCGCCGGAGCCAATTCAGCGAAACTGAGTTGGCTCAGTTGTTTCTGTCCGCCGCCGGGGTGAGCGACTGGCTGGTGGATACCGGACTCGGCGAAGGGGGAACCGCCATCGCGGATATCTCCGAGCTGAGCGCGCTGTCCGGCAACCGTGTTCACGAGGTGGTTCGTCTTGAGCAGGTGGCCGAACAAGCTGCGCGGGCATCCGGCGACTACGCATCGGCATTCGAGGAGATCCTGCACCGTCGCGCGGCCACGGCAGTGGGAACCAAGTCCATCCTGGCCTACCGCGGTGGGTTCGAGGGCGACCTGACCGAGCCATCGGCGGCACACGTCGCCGAGGCCGCCAGCCGATGGCGGGACCGCGGCGGAATCCGGATACAGGATCGGATCCTGCTGCGTTTCGGCTTGTACGCCGCGCTGCGGCTGGGAAAGCCGCTGCAATTTCACGTCGGCTTCGGCGACCGCGACTGTGATCTACACCAGGCCAATCCGCTGTATCTGCTTGACTTTCTGCGACAGTCCGGCGACACCCCAATCGTGTTGCTGCACTGCTATCCCTATGAGCGCGAAGCCGGCTATCTGGCACAGGCATTCAACAATGTGTATCTCGACGGCGGGTTGAGCGTGAGCCATCTGGGAGCCCGGGCACCAAGCTTCATCGCCCGGCTGCTGGAAATGGCGCCCTTCCGCAAGATCCTCTACTCGTCGGACGGGTTCGGACCCGCCGAACTGCATTTTATGGGTGCGTGGTTATGGCGCAACGGTATCCATCGTGGACTGCGTCGGTTCGTCGAGGACGGCGATTGGAGTGAGGCCGACGCCATCCGCGTGGTTGATCTTATTGCCCACGACAACGCCGCACGCATCTACCGGCTTAACGCCACGAGCGAGTGAGGCCGGACCCGTCTACCCGTCGGTTTGGTCTGTTCGGTCACGGTGCGCCGCTTGGCCACGACCTTGCACAGCATTACCGACCGATAGCGACCAGCCCTGGGTTAGTGCCGCCGGACTCGGCGGGATCGCCCTGGCGGGCGTGCGCAGGACCAATGGGGTCGGTACCTCACCGAGTGGACAGCGGTGTTCGCTACTCGTATCGGAACACTCCAATGACGAACGCAGCTTCGATGGTCTCCGCAGCGCGGCCCGGTAAAGGGCGTTGAGACGCCTTCATCCGGGTATTGGGATCGGTAGCCAATCGAACCTTGTGTACTTGCCACAACGACGCCTCACGAATAGGCAAATGGACACAAGGGAAACACGACCATGAAAACCAGCGACACCCTGAAACGAATGATTGTCGGGGCACTCCTGTCAGGCTGCGTCGCGGTCGGTGGATTTGGGCTGGCCGCGGGCACTGCCCGGGCTGACAACGACCACTGCTCGTCAAGGTCGGGTTGCTACACAGGGCCGGGGATGCGCTGGTGCCCGGGCGACTATGTCTGGCCCGGTCTACGGGCTACGGGATGGGACCTGAGCGTGTGCCACGTGTACCACGAGGAATGTCCGCCCGGCTACTACGGCGGTTGCCCCGCCTCGATTGCCGAGGGACCGGGTCCCGCCCCTTTGCCTGTTCCGACCGAATCCCGGCCATGCCCCCCATTTGCATGGATGTGTCCGTGAACCAAAACCGCCGGTCAGTTCAGCCGGAGTCGACCGCAGGTCCAAGGCCGGGAGTGCCAGAGCGGGTCCCTCCGGATCCATGCTGGGCGCGAAGGACGCGTAACGGGGGACGTTTGGAAAGTGACGCGGGTTGGGAATGCTGAAGTGATGTCCGGGACGCCAAATTCCCAGCGGATCCAGCGCATCCACATATTCGCGGAGAACTGGCGCGTAGCGGTCTACGAGGGAGATGAGTGGCGCGACAAGCTCATCGAAGAGCTACGTGAAGCGAAGCAAGCAGGAGACTCAGACCAGCAGCTAGCTGAGGCTGCGGGCCTGTCTCTCAGTGCGATTCACAAGATGTTGCAGTGAAGGTCGAAAGAACTCGGTCGATACGGCCAGGGCGGATCCCTCCCCATTGCCGACGTTGGGAAAGCGAAAGGACCAGACACCAGATCTAAAGGATCCAACCACCGCAAAATGCGACGATCTCACCCTGACACTGAGCCGTTTCCTGTCAATCTTCGAGGACTTTCCGTCAGAGACAAGGCCCGTGACGACTGCGCCGCGACTGCTCTCTCGATCTGGTCGTAACGCTATGTGCCACAATGCAATCGAATGATTCTACGTCGCTTACGATGGAGCTGGGCCGGGGCGGTCGGCAAAGGTCACCGCATAGTGACCAACAGCCCGGATATCCGCGTCGAGCACCACGGCGCGTTCGGCGTGAACGCGACGGGCTTGGGCGTGGGACCGATCTCGAAGTTCGTTAGGGCGCGTCCGGGGTCCTGGGCGTGTCGGGCAGCGGCGGCAAAACCTGCTCTTCACACGGCGTGAAGATGTCGATATATAGGCACTGCTCCCTCGGTATCTCGGGAACATCCACATGAGCCGGTTCGGGCGCCGGCACCGGAGGTGGTGGATCATCGTCGGCGACCGCCGCCGGGGAACCGACCAGACCGCCGATGGCGGCCGCCGTAGCGAATGCCGCGAACAGGCGTCGTGAGCGATTGATGGCTAACTCCAACCTGGTTCACGCCGGGGCAGAGCTACCGGCATTTGGACTGAAGAAAGCTACGAAGCGACGGCGCGAACGAGAGGGCACACAGCACCGGACCGGCGACGCTCAAGATGGCGAACGGGGCATACATCAGGGCATGCGTCGTGCCGCCGCCGAACGGCGTCGAAACGAAGTCGGCGGCGAAGGCGTAGGCGATGTAGGTCATTCCGACCGTGCGCAGTACGGTCCAAAGCGTACGACTGAGTCTCTGTTGCAGTGTCGGAATCGAGAACATTGCTAGCACGTAGACCACTACCGCCGGCGGCACGAAGAAGAAGAACACGCCCTTCCCCGGCGTGGCGCCGATCCAACAGAGCCAAACGACCAGGCCGAGATGGACCAGGTGGGCGGCGGCGAAGGCGAGGCCGAAATCGCGGCCATGGCGCCGAAGGAACTTGGCGGCGGGGCGGATCAGCAGGGCGAGACCGCCGCCGGCATAGGCAAGCCAGAACAAAAGGAACGAGAAGCGGGCGCTGATCTGCAGGCCATGGAGGGTGCCCTCCCTGCCGGCGCCGAAGACCACCAGCACGATCGCCGCGAGCATGGCGGCCGCTGCGAAAGCCGATCCCATCCACCACAAGCTCCGGCGACCGACCTGCTTACTGCGTACCCGCACGGCTCGACCAGCAACGTCGAAGGCTTCGGAGATGACCATCGGGTTACAATTTACCAGGCTGATAGTCTTGTGTAAACGGTAAATCCAAGCTTTTAGTATGTGAAATTGAATTTGAATGTATGGGCGGTATGGTCCACTCCGCGCGTGGCCACCTTTAGACGGCTGACCAGTTGCGCCAGCTCCACGCCTATGCCGCGAATCGTTCGACCATTCAGAAGTACCCCGTAATGGCGCCCGAATCGCCGCAGAATCGCGGTGCTGCAAAAGCAAGGAGTGCTCGCTATACCCACAACACCTGCCGCATAAGCGGGAATCGTATTCTGGTTAGGACCTTCAAAAGACATTTAGATACTCGGTCGTTGGGCCGTGGCAACGCCTAGCGATTGAAGAGTTCCCCGCCCATCGGCCGGAACCTACGGGGCCACACTCGATTTCGGCAACCCCGATCATAGTTGAGAACTGATAGCAAACCTATATGCATCGGGAATCCCAATCGTGTAATTTTGGATGCATGACGGTTGAGTTTCGCTACCAGGTTGACGAAGACCCCTGCGAGATCTGCGTGGGTGCCGTCCTCATCGAATACAAGAGGGAGGGCAGCGCTCAGGGCTCGTGGGAGCCATGGACGCCACAAAAGGCGTGGTGTTCGCGCGGCTGTGTAGTCGTTCCCGACGCTGAGGCACGCATTCGTCGTCACACTGCGTGAAGGGGGTGTGGACCTTCCCCTTGGGTCATAGGACGGCCCAGTCGGTAGATATGCCCAGTGGGCGCTATGCAGAAAAGAGTTGTGGCAGCGGGCTTCGATGGCGGAACGGTCCGAATATCAGCGTTTTGGACCCTACTTCAGACCAGTCCCGTCGCATCAAAGATCCAGCTAGTGTCCGCATTTGCGAAGTTCTCGAAGTGGTTCGGGGGCGCGAAGCTGACGAGACTGTTCATGTCCCAATAGTCCTTCCACACTGTGACCTTCCCGTCGACCACCTTGTGGACGGTGACGAACCTCAGCACGCCCTGCTCGCCGGTCGTGAAAGTCCATGTCTCCGAGTGCTCGTAGACGACGTCGGAGCCATTCGACACCAGCAGACCGTCGTGGTTCTCGTAGCCGGCGAGCGGCTCGAGCCCCATCTTGAGCCGTTTGACGATGTCTTCAGGACCGCGCGCCGACAACGCGGGGACCGGCATGTCGACGTAGAGACAGTCGGGCGACAGGAACGTCTTGACCGCGTCCCAGTCGCGCCGCGAAAGTGCTTGCCAAAGCCCGACGACGACGTCCTCGACCGCGATGGTGGAAAGTTCTGTCATAGCGGCCAATTAACCCGGTTGGCGGACGGGTGTCAACCACCGTTCCACGGCGCCTAATCGCCAACGTGACCTCGTTGCAGCGCTATATCGGCGAGGAGATCGCGACCGATCATGTCGAGCGCCTGCCGACCAGATGCGAAGCGATGAGGCGTCTCGCTCTACTCGGCCTGGGGACGGCGGCTGCCACCACACTGAGCCCCGCGGTGGCGATAAATTTCTCCCGACGGTCCCTATCCCTCGACCGGAGCCATCGAGCGGGCCGGTCCCAGGGCCACCGGCAACGTGGACCAGCCCCGCAACACCCGCGTGTCCCGCCTGTTTCCGGTGCCCGCGACCCTCGCATCGGGGAAGCGCTCAAAAAACGCCCGCAGTCCGACTTCCCCCTCGGCCCGGGCAAGGGCGGCCCCTATGCAGAAGTGCCGGCCACCGGAGAACGCGAGATGCCTTCCGGCGTTGGGTCGTTCGAGTTCGAAGTGATGCGGGTTGGGGAACACGGACGGATCCCGGTTGGCCGCGCCCAAATAGACCACGACCAACTCGCCGCGTTTGATCTGCATGCCGCCGGCCATCTCGACATCCCGGAGAGCAAGCCGCGCGGTCAGCTGAACTGGCGACTCGAGCCGCAGGATCTCTTCAACGGCGTTGGGCCACAACTCTGGACGTTGACGCAGCGTGTCCAAGTTCTCAGGCGCGTCCAGCAGCATGCGAATCCCGTTGCCCAACAGATTCACTGTGGTCTCGAACCCAGCGGCCAACACCAGTCCGGCGATCGCAAGCAGCTCGGTCTCATCAAGATGTGTTTCGGGAGAGCCGGTTTCACCTGCCTGGATCAGTAGACTCATCAGGTTGTCACCCGGGTTGCGCCGTAATTGCCGTAGGTGATCGGCGAGCCAGAGATTGAATCCGGCGAGACCTTCCTGCACACTGCGGTACTGCCGCCACCGCAATCCAATGTCCAGACTCGGCGCGGCCAGCTCGCCGAACTCGAGGACGCGACCGCGATCTTGCTCGGGCACGCCCAAGATGTCACTGATAATCGCGACCGGAAGTTGTGAGCAGTAGCGGTCGACGATGTCAACGATGCCACCGGCCGCGGCGGCCGGCTGGGCGAGCTGATCCAAGAGGCCTATGGCCGTCTGCTCGACTCGATCGCGTAATGCGGCGACCGCTCTGGACGTGAACACCGCCGACACCGTCTTGCGGTAGCGAGTGTGCTCCGGCGGCTCGACAGCCAGCAACGAGGGCGCACGCAACGGATGAAGAGAATCGTCGCGCGCGCGTCGCTCCAGCCAGCCGATGGGCCCGGGCAAGTTAGATCCCAACATCAAAACCCGAAAGTCGTCGGATCGCAGTAGCTCATGGGCCAGCGCGTGGTCGACGGCCAGGTAGTTGATGCGTGCTTTGATCAGCGGGCCCAACGCCCGCACTTCGTCATAGAACGACACCGGGTCGGCGGCCACTGTCGGATCGGCGATCAACCTGGACTGCAAATCACCTTGCCTGGCCCCGACAGCCGCCATGGCCCGGACAAACCCGTGCATCGCAAGCCAGTGCAGTCTCTGCTTCACCAGTCCTCCCTCGATCCGAGGAGGGTAGCAGGGCGTTATTGACCAAGAGTAGGCCCGCCTGAGAGAAAGCCTCAGCTGACCGGGCTCAGCACTCGGCGGCGATCTTGAAGTCCGTGGTCACGACCTTGTTGGGGTTGCCGAGGTTGATGCCGTAGGCGCTTCCGGTGATGGTGAGCGCACTTCGGGCCACGTCGGCGCGCGCGTCTCCCACCCCGCCTTCCCAGAAGCTGCCAGTGAATCCGTCGACATTGCGAATTTTCACCCACTTGGGGATGACCCTCTCACCACTGAGCAGGATTACCGCTTCGACCTTGCCGTCGCGGTCGGAGATGTCGATGGTGCGGTACGCCTGGTCTTGGCCGCACGCAGCGGGGGGTGTCGTGTGAGTCGCGCCGTCAATCGTGAGATGGGCGGCTTTTCGAGGCACTGTCTGGGCGTCTGCGCACCCCGCCGTGCTGGCGACGACAATCACCGCAACTGCGAGCAACCGTTTTTGCACCGTTAGGCTCTTTTACTGCTGTTTTGGCATCAACGCGGGTAAAGATTTGACGATGCGACCTCGCACGAATTCCGGACTCAGCCCCTTGAGCAGGTCGATCATGCGAATGCCCTTGGGCACGTACCAATGCAACCGCTTCGGGTTGTGGTAGGCCTGCCACGCCGCCTCGGCCACGCTCGTCGCAGGCATCAGACGAAACAAGCCCTTCTTGGGAGCACTGGCGCGGACCTCCTCTGCGGATGTGGCCCCTACATCATCGGAGTGGTTGGTCGTCGTGGTGAGAATCGCGGTGTCAATCAAACCGGGCAGCACGTCGGCCACCCGGACGCCATGTCGGTGCCACTCCACACTCAGTGCCTCAGTCAATCCTTTGACCGCATGCTTGGTTGACGAGTACACCGCGATGCGGGGCAGGCCGTAGGTGCCTGCGGAAGACGACGTCGAGAACATTAAACTGCCGGGTGTCTTCTTGAGGTAGGGCAGGGCACCGTAGGCGCCGGTCAGCACCGCTTTGAAGTTCACCTCGACGACGCGCATAGCGGCTTCGTAGGGCACATCTTCGAACCAGCCGGATTCGCCGATGCCGGCGTTGTTCCACATCATGTCAAGGCCGCCGCCGGGATTCCCGGCGCAGAAATCAGCCAGGGCCCCGTCCAGGGACGCCTTGTCCGTCACGTCGACGGCGCGGGTCCACACCCGCTCGGGGTCAAGTTCCCGGGACAACGCGGCCAGGCCGTCGTCGTTGCGGTCCACCGCACCGACGCGCCAGCCGTTGGCGTGAAACAGTTTTGCCCCTTCGCGGCCCATGCCACTGCCCGCCCCAGTGATGAAGATCGATTTCACGCCCGACATGTCAACCTTCCGCTGTTGGAGTGGAGCTGGGCGAAATCGGCGGCCCCGGAAATCAGCCCGCCTCCACCACATCTTTGATGCGGTTCAGGGTCTTGGTCATATCACGGACATTGCGTCTCTTACGCAGAAAGCCGCCAAACAACCAATAGACACCGAGCCAAGGCGCGGGGTTGAGCCGAAATGACTCGGTCACATCCGTGCCGCCGCCGCCGGACGGCGCCAATCGGTAGTGCCAATTGTTCACCGACCTGTCGCCCAGGAGAACCGTGAAGCCGAACTCGCGGCCAGGTTCGCAGGCGGTCACCTCGCAAGTGGTCCAATACACGGGCCCTATTTCGTTTCGCCGAACGTGGCCGCGGAATTTGGCGCCGAGTGCTGGCCCGGTCGCATCGCCCAGCCACTCCGCTTCAATTACTTCGGGGGAGAACCGTCCGGTGTTACTGACATCTGCGATCAGATTCCAGATCTTTTCCGCGGGCGCCGCCATATGCACTGTCGCCGAACCTTCCATGACCCGATCCAAACACATGTCTGAACCTGGTCATAGACCCGGACTCCTGAGGACGCGGTTAATCACGGGTGCGGAACTGCGGCCTGGATGAGGCCATTGATGATCTGCTTGATGCCCTGCGCGGGATGCGAGTACCAGGCGACCGGAAGGCCTGACTTGGCACCGCACGTCGGCCATGCGTCTATGCCCTGCTCGGCGAAAATCCGGTTGGCTACGGCGATTTGTTGTTCCTTGGATGCGGCGGCCGGGTTACCGATGCCACCGAATTCGGCCCAGGTGGCCGGCTTGAATTGCAGCCCACCGTATTCGCCGTTCCCGGTGTTGGCTGCCCAGTTTCCACCGGACTCACACTGCGCAATCGCGTCCCAGTTGGGGGTCGGGGCGGCGCTGGCGACAGCGGTGGACAGAGACATCGACGCTGCAACGACCCCGCCCACCAAGGCGGACTTGACGAGAGGCTTGCAGAGTTTTTTCATGTCAAGCATTTCGTCGGGCGTGTTCAAAGTGTTACCGATTTGAATAACTCGCGAGATAAGAAATCTATGGCATTGAAATCAGCACGTCAGAAGGCGGACGAAAGCCTTTTGGAATCGAATTCTTCAGGCACATTAAGATTGAGTCGCCCGTGACAGCCAACATCGCGCTGCGGGTCATCGTCCCCTTAACGCGCTACTGCGCCTGACGGTTTGACGTCAAGCGCAGTAGCGACCTCCGGGAGGCCGGGATTTATCCGCCGCCTCCGGGGGTGGCACCCAAGGTGCCCTGCAAGTCGGGCTTCATGGCGTTGAGCTGCTGACCCCAGTACTCCCAGCTGTGCGTTCCGTTGGCACTGAAGTTCCACACGGCGTTGTGGCCACCGGCCGCGTTGTAGGCGTCCTGGAACTTAAGGTTGCTGCTGCGCACGAAGTTCTCCAGGAATTCGGCGGGCATGTTCGCCCCACCCAACTCTGACGGTGTGCCGTTACCGCAGTAGACCCAGAGCCGGGTGTTGTTGCCGACCAGCGCCGGGATATTCAAGCTCGGGTCGTTACGCTTCCACGCCGGGTCGCTTGATGGTCCCCACATGTCATTGGTCTTGTAGCCGCCGGCGTCACCCATCGCAAGGCCGAGCAGGGTGGGCCCCATCCCCTGAGACGGGTCCAGCAGGGCCGACAGCGAACCGGCGTAGATGAACTGACCAGGGTGGTTAACAGCCAGGATCATCGCCGACGAACCGGCCATCGAGAGCCCAACCGCGGCACTACCGGTCGACTTGACACTTTTCTGCGAAGCCAGGTAGCCGGGCAGTTCGCTCGTAAGAAAGGTCTCCCACTTGTAGGTGGAGCAGCCAGCCTTGCCACAGGCCTGGTTATACCAGTCACTGTAGAAGCTGGACTGCCCACCGACGGGCATGACTATTGACAGCCCCGACTTGTAGTACCACTCAAAGGCGGGAGTGTTGATGTCCCACCCGTTGTAGTCGTCTTGAGCCCGCAACCCGTCGAGCAGGTACACCGCGGGAGAGCCGTCTCCGCCGCTCTGGAATTGGACCTTGATGCTGCGGCCCATCGACCCAGACGGTACTTGCAGGTATTCGACAGGCAGACCCGGCCGCGAGAACGCTCCCGCTGTCGGGGCTCCGCCGGCAAGACCGATCAGACCGGGCAGCGTCGCGGCCGTAGCCGCACCGACCAAAAGCCGGCGCCCCCAGGCCCGGATCCTCTCGCTCACGTCTGTCATACCTGCGCCCCTTATCGTCGTGTGCTTTCGCAGAATTTACCGCGCGAATAGGCCAAATGTCGATTCGGACACGAAGTTATCTCGGTTTTGTATCGGTCATGCCAGCCAATTCAGGCACTTTGATAAGTAGGCGGCAAAGTCCACAGTAGCTTCCCAAACCGTTCGTTGTCGTTCGGTCTCGACTGGATTCACCAGGCAAAATGCCGGCCCACGACCGTGGACTGGGGGACCTGGCAACATACGGTGGTGATACAAAACATGTCTAATCACAATGCCCGCCCGATTTGAGCCAGCTCCACCGCGACATTTAACGCAGAGGTCGTACCCGCCTCACGGTCGGTCGGTTGTTGTCGACAGTCCGTAGGTGTCTGCCTGGTGGTTCGGGATCGGGGCAGCCGATCTTGCCGCGACCGCGTAGGCTCTCACGAGGCAAGCCGATGGGACGACGCTATCCCGGTCCGTTCCGGCCTCTCAGGAATCACCGCAACAGCTGCCTCGCTGGTGTGTTGCGGTGCGTATGGGGGCTCCGGAGGCCCGGGACCGATTGAGGTGCAGATTTGGACACGGTACTAGGGCTATCAGTCACGCCGACCACGCTAGGATGGGTCCTCGCTGAAGGACACGGCGCAGACGGCACCATCCTGGACCACCAAGAATTAGAGCTACTCGGCGGCGGCGGCATCCCGGCTGTAAGTACCGCAGAGCAGGTAGCAGACGAGGTATTACGAGTCGACGAGCTTGCTGCCGAGAGCGAACAGCGGCTGCGCGTCATCGGAGTGACTTGGAATGACGAGGGGTCCGCGCAAGCCGCGCTGCTGCTTGAGTCGTTGACAGATGCCGGCTTCGACAACGTTGTGCCGGTTCGTTGGCTCGAGGCTGTCGAGACGCTGGCACAGGCCATCGCGCCTGTCATCGGCTACGCGCAGACCGCGGTGTGCATTCTCGAGCAAGAGTGGTCGACCGTTGTCATGGTCGACGACCATTCCGGCGAGACCCAAACGGCCATCAAGCAGGTACGCGGCGGCTTTGACGGGCTGACTTCGTGGCTCACCGGAATGTTTGACCGCGATGGGTGGCGCCCGGCCGGGGTGGTTGTCGTCGGCTCGGACACCGACATCGACGCATTGTCATGGCAACTCGAAAAAGCCTTGCCCGTGCCGGTGTTCGCGCAAACCATGGCGCAGGTGACAGTCGCGCGGGGCGCCGCGCTCGCGGCTGCTCAGAGCACTGAGTTCACCGACGAGCAGCTGGTAGCGCACACGAATGAACCTGTCGCCGCGCCCGCACGCCCTCGTCAGCGGTCTTACGCCGGAGCCATCACCGCGTTAGCTGCCGGTGCGATCACCTTTGTCACTTCGCTTGCGCTCGCGGTGGGTTTGCAGCTGGCGCCGGACGAGGAATCCGGGACGACACGCCACGTGGTGCACTCACAGACGCCGCAATTCGCCGAAGCAGTAACGCCGGCCGTTGCACCGCCGGCCGTTGCACTGCCGCCCGAGGGCGAGCCGCCGGCTCCCCGGTCGAAGACACCGGCGCCCGTTTCCCCTGCTGAACCGGTCACGGAATCGGGCGCGCCGGACCCAAACGGCCCGCAGCCGTACTTGACGCGGATGCTTGACCACATACCGGGCGATTACGGTGATTCACCACCGCCGCCCAGTCCGCCCCAGCCTTAGTTTGACCTGCGGAAACGCGGCGAAACGGTTAACCGGCACGTAGTTTGACGCGGCTAGGTGCGGTAACTACCCATGCCGACCCCACGTATCGAGTTAGCCGAGTCGTTGCCCAGCTGGGTTGGTCTGGTTGCCGGCCGAAAACAAATCATTCAACACGGTCGACAGCTGCGGCGTCGAGCAATTCCTGCGATGCGCAAGCAGCGGAACACCAGCGGAGTTGAGCTACGCCGCGCCATCGGCCAGCGGGCAATCAAGGCCCTTATCAACGGGTTTCATCCGTACCCAGTGCGCCACACGGCGGCACCGCGCGGGCTTCGGACCGGTGGCTCCGAAGGCGGCCTGATGGCGGTGGGCGGTTGGGCTAAACGGGACATGCTCGGCAGGTACGTTGCGGCGACCACCGCCGACCGCGCGACCGACGAGGCGCGCAAACTTTGCAAGGAGCACGGTTACGCGCGTTCGCGTGTTGTTTCTTACGGGGCCGTCAATAACCCAGGGGCGCCAAGGCATTCCGCGTTGCCGGGAACATTATCGGGGCCGCGTATCGGCCGTGGCAAACGCTGGTGGTTAGAGGCCCGCCTCATGGGGTATGTGACTTTGAGCAGCATGTCACCGAACCGGGGGAATACCAGTGACGTGGGAGTTTCGCTACGAGGTTGACGATGACCCCTGCGCGAATTGTGCTGGTCCCGTCCTCATCGAGCACAAGCGGGACTGCAGCGCGCAGGGCTTGGGGGGCCGATGGATACCCCTAAAGGCGTGGTGTTCGCGCTGCTGTGTAGTTGTTCCTGACGCTCAGGAACGCATACGTCATCACGTTGCTCGCGAAGGAGAGAAACCATCTCGGAACGTGTAAAAGGAATCGTCGAACCGGGGGATACCAGTGACGTGGGAGTTTCGCTACAAGGTTGACGACGACCCATGTGAGAATTGCGCCGGTGCCGTCCTCATCGAATACAAGCGGTATCACGAAGCTCAGGGCTCGTGGGGGCCATGGATACCGCAAAGGGCGTGGTGTTCTCGCACCTGTGTAGTAGTTCAAGACGCCGAGGAACGCCTGCGTCGTCACATTGCGCGTAGAGAAGACCAGCAGGTCCCGCTGCATGAAGCATCCGCAGACGGCGCACCGCCGACGAAAACTGAGGGCCAGCTAACGGCGGTAACGCGCGTCTGGCGGTTCCCCTTGGTCAATTTTGGCCGCTACCCGCAGGTGGTGAAGGTCGGGGCACGCTTCTTCGGGGTAATGCGGCAAATCCACGGCCCACGGCGGCTGTGGGATGGCATTAGGGGCGCCCATTGAGGTGTCTGAACTCAGAGCGGGCATACGTTTGTTGCCAACGCCGTCAGCCTTAGATGGTCGATCAATCGTCCTTGGCGCGAACGGCGGTGAACGACACCGTTACCTGATCGGCGACCTGCACCGAGCCCATCAACAGTGAATAGGGCTTGACGCCGTAATCGGACTGGCGAACTGTTGATTGGGCAGACATCCGCCACGAGTCGCCGAGATCCTCTGTGCACAAGTCGATTACATGCGTACGCGACTTACTTCGGATCTGCAGTGTCCCGCTGAGGCGGTACCCCTCCTCGGTTCTCTCGACGGTGTCCGCGATGAAGCGAATCTCACGAAAGCGGTCGGCGCCGAGCGACCTCAACGCATTCGTGCGCACCAGGGCTTTCTCCGGCGCGGACAACCCTTTGACCCCGCCATCGCCACGCAGCACCCGCAACGAATCCGTCTCAACCGCTAGCTCCGCCGCGACGGGTTCGCCGTTCCAGCTCACTGTGGCCTGCCAGCGCTCCATCGCGATGGTGAGCCGATGACCCATTCGCGCGGCCCTGCCCGCAACTCCGGTGCCAACCAGCAACTCGCCGTCGGACGCATCCAGGGTCCACACGGCGGCGTTATTTCCGGTCACATGGTCAGGACGGTGCGGTAGTGCGCCCGCCCCTGTTCCAACGCCGCATAGCCTTCGGCCGCTTGGGCGAGCGGCAGCTCCTCGATCCATGTCCGCACGCCGGACAAGACCGCGAAATGCATTGTGTCTTCGATATCCTTGGCGGTCCCGGACGGATGGCCGACAATGCTGAGCCCTGGCGTTATCAGCTGAAGCGGACTGATCGGCAGCGGTTCAGCTGTGACACCGATGGTGACTAGTTCGCCTTGGGGCTGCAGGCCACCGACCGTCGCGGCCATGGCCTTCGAGTTGCCTACAGTCGCCAGCACGACCGCCGCGCCGCCTAGATCCTGCAGTGCTTCGGAGGGGTCACTGGCGGTGGAGTCGATGTAGTGGTGTGCGCCCAGCTTGCGGGCATCCTCCGCTTTGGCAGTGCCGCGGTTGATCGCGATGGTCTCGAAACCCATTGCGCGAGCGAATTGCACCCCGAGGTGACCGAGCCCGCCGACGCCGACAATCGCGACCCGGTCACCAGGAACGGCCTTTGTTTGGCGCAGCGCGTTGTAGGTGGTGACGCCGGCGCAGCCCATTGGGGCGGCTTCCGCGTCGGAGAGCTCCGATGGAATTCGCGCCATCGCGTTGGCCGGCACCGTCACCGATTCCGCGTAGCCGCCGGGATACTGCAAACTCGGGACTTTCCCGTTCACACAGTGGATGAAAATGCCCTTGCGACACGGATCGCACTGGTAGCAGCATCCGCCGAACCAGCCGACGGCGACACGATCGCCAACCGCGAAATCGTCGACGCCTTCGCCGAGTTCGGCTATTGTCCCAGCGATTTCGTGTCCAGGGGTCAAAGGCCATGACATGCCCGGGAATTCGCCCGCGACAAAATGGGCATCAGTGCCGCAGATGCCGCATGCGCCGACCTTGATGCGCGCCTCGCCGCGCCCCGGCGGCGGTGTTTCAACCTCGACAAGCTCCAATGGCGCGCCTGCCGACTTTACGTGGACGGCTTTGTGTTTCGACATGTCTTCCCTTGTTAGTCGCGTAGCCTATTGTGCAACAGGGCATTTCGCCGCCCCAGTGCCGTTGTAGTCGACCTGCCAGTGCTTGATCCCATTGAGCCACCCGGAACGCAGGCGCTCGGGATTGCCGATCGGTTCGATGTCGGGCATGGCATCGGCGATCGCATTGAACATCAGGTCGATCGTCATCCGAGCCAGGTTGGCCCCGACGCAGTAATGCGCACCGGTGCCCCCAAATCCTACGTGCGGGTTCGGATTACGCAGGATGTTGAAGGCGAACGGGTCGTCGAACACGTCCTCGTCGAAGTTGGCTGAGCGATAGACCATCAGCACCCGTTGGCCCTTCTTGATCTGCACGCCGGACAGCTCGCAGTCCTCTAGCGCGGTGCGCTGAAACGACGTGACCGGGGTGGCCCACCGGACGATTTCGTCGGCGGTGGTGGCGGGGCGCTCACGTTTGTACAGCTCCCACTGATCGGGGAATTCGGTGAAGGCCATCATGCCCTGGGTGATGGAATTGCGGGTGGTCTCGTTGCCGGCGACCGAAAGAAGTATGACAAAGAACCCGAACTCGTCGTCGGAGAGCTTGTGGCCGTCGACGTCGGCCTCGATCAGCTTGGTGACGATGTCCGGCCCAGGGTTTTCCGCCCGGTCTGCGGCCATCTGCATCGCATACGTGATCAGTTCGACCGAGGCAGTGAGGCCATCATTGGTTGCGAACTCGGGATCCTGATCGCCGACCATCTGGTTGGACCAGTGGAACAATTTCATGCGGTCCTCTTGCGGCACACCCAGCAGCCCGGCGATGGCCTGCAACGGCAGTTCGCAGGAGACCTCTTCGACGAAGTCGCCAGAACCCTTAGCTGCGGCGGTCTCGACAATTCGGCGGGCACGGTCGGCCAGGTCATCGCGCAGGCGCTCGACGGCGCGGGGCGTGAAGCCGCGGGAGATGATCTTGCGCAGGTGGGTGTGCTGCGGGGCGTCCATGTTGAGCAGCACGAACTTGCCCGTGTCGATCTGCTCGCGGACGGTGCCCTCTCGGTAGCGCGGCAGCGCGGTCTTCTCCAGGCTGGAAAAGATGTCGCTACGCAGCGAGATCTCTTTGACATCCTTGTGCTTGGACACCACCCAGAATCCGCCGTCGTCGAACCCGCCAGTACCGATGGGCTGCTCGTTCCACCAAATCGGTGCGGTTCGGCGCATCTCCGCCAACTCTTCCACCGGCAACCGCTCGGCATAGATGTCCGGGTCGGTGAAGTCGAAGCCGGGCGGCAGGTCAGGGATCGCCTCGGTGGTCGGCTTGGTGGTCGGCTTGGTCGTTGGCATCAGCCCACTCCTCGATACGACGTCCATTCAGTCTTCTTGTGCCCAATAAACCATTGGTACACCACGGTTGGGAAGCATCAGAGCAAGATCGCCGAAGCAAACTGAAACACGTTCATCGGCGATGAGTTCCACCCGCGTGGTCGGTCTGGCGATAAAAGCCACCCAGCAGTCGCTGAGCTGCGAAACGATCTTGTGGCTCACGGCGCAATGGATATGCTTTGGTGCAGGTCACCGGCGACTTCACAGGTGGGGTGGAAAATGATTCGCGAACTACTCAGCGGCGTTGCGATAGCCGGCGCCACCATCAGCATGGCGCCGTCCGCCGCCGCCGGTTACGACGGCGACGTGCCCGGCATGAACTACCAGGCTTCGCTGGGTGCACCGTGCGACAATTACGAACACTTCATCTTTGGGCGTGGCCCGAGCGGCCAGGCCGAGGCCTGTCATTTCCCGCCGCCGAACCAATTCCCGGCGGCCACCACCGGGTACTGGGTCACCTCCTATCCGCTGTACGGAGTCCAGCAGACCGGCGCGAAGTGCCCTGGTTCGCAATCAGCGGCACAGACGCCGGACGGACTTCCGATGCTGTGTCTGGGAGCTCAAGGATGGCAACCCGGCTGGTTCACCGGGGCAGGGTTCTTCCCTCCTGCTGGATAGAGGGCCGGAGAAAACCAATGCGCGAAGGTGCGCCTCCCGAAGCCCCGATCCCACGGTGGCTGCGCTTCGTGCTGGCATCTGATCGCGCCGGCTCGGCCTGGTACATCGGAACCGGCTTCTTCCTCGCTCCCGTGCTGGCCGTCCTGTCGCCGTGGCCGGCGGTCACCGCCGTGCGCGCGTGTTGTGGATTGCGCGACTGCCCTGTCGAAATCTATTTCCCTCCCCGCGAAAAATTGTTACGGTAAATCGTTGACGCACAAGGCTTTTCGATATCTAAATCGACCGTGGCACAACATGATTCGGAGTTAAATGGAAGGCGGGCCACGCGATACGCAACGTGTTACGCAACCGCGATAGCTGCGGTAACGGGTACGAGACGAAGAGTGTCCGGTCGAAGTTTTGCAGCGACACGTGTCGGGTGCGTCATGCACGCCATGCCGCCGTTCCGGCTGATGATTCTGTTGAGCATCCGCTGGTCAGGGCGACAAGGTTGGGGCTCGAGGCGGCCGGCAAGGTGGATTCGATGTTGGGCCAGCAGGCGCTGACACTTGCGAAACAGTTGTCGAAGTCGAGCACGACGGGACTCGCCTCGTTGTCCCGCGAACTTCGCGCAATCATGGTTGACCTGGTTGGTTCGCAGGCTAATGCGGGTGCCGGTGATTTGATTGATGAGTTGAGGGCGCGGCGCAATGCCGAGCGGCTGTTCCGGTGACCGAAGGCACCTTGACGCTGCTGTTCGCCGTTGCACCGCTGAATCGGGTGAGCAAGACCTGTCGAAAAACGAATAGCCGGATACTCATGGCAAATCCCGCGGAAGGCTTTAAAGTTCGTTGCAATCGCTGCACCGGGTAGCGCGACTAATGGGGTTGCTAGATGTCGTTTGTGATTGCCGCACCGGAGTTCGTATCGTCGGCCGCGTCGGACGTAGCGGGTATCGGTTCGTCGCTGACCGCGGCCCATGCGGCGGCCTCAGCCCCGACCACGCAGGTGGTGGCCGCTGCCGAGGATGAGGTGTCGGCGGCGATCGCAACGCTGTTTTCAGGGCACGCCCGGCAGTTTCAGGCGCTGAGTGCGCAGGTGGCGGGGTTTCATGCCGAGTTTGTGCAGGTGTTGAGCCAGGCGGGGGGCGCGTATGCGGCAACTGAGGCTGCCAGCGTCTCGCCGTTGGGGGGTTTGCAGCAGGGTCTGCAGGCGCTTGTGGCGCATCCGTTGTCGCCGTGGCTGGATCTGACGGGGCGCCCGCTGTTCGGTAATGGCGCTAATGGCGCGGCGGGTACGGGGCAGGCCGGCGGTAACGGGGGCTGGCTATTCGGTGATGGCGGCACCGGTGGCTCGGGGGCGCCGGGGCAGGCCGGCGGCACCGGCGGCAGCGCGTTCCTGTTCGGCAACGGCGGAATGGGCGGGGCCGGTGGGGTCGGCATCACCGGCACCACGGGCTCGGTGGCCGGCAGCACTAACGGCGGCCTCGGCGGCAACGGCGGGGTCGGCGGGGTCGGCGGTAACGGCGGACTGCTTCTCGGCAACGGCGGTGTCGGCGGCATCGGCGGGGTCGGCGGGGTCGGCGGGGTCGGCGGCGGCACCGTCAACACCGCCGCCACCAACGGCACCAACGGCGGTAACGGCGGCAACGGCGGGGCCGGCGGGGCCGGTGGTCACGCCGAGGGATTGTCGGCAATGTTCGGTGGCCATGCCGGCGCCACCGGCGCCAACGGCAACGGCGGCGACGGCGGCAACGGCGGCAACGGCAGCACCGTCGACATCGGCAGCAGCAACGCCACCGTCAACGGCGGCAACGGCGGCAACGGCGGCAACGGCGGCACCGGCCCCATCGGCGGCAACGGCGGCAACGGCGGCAACGGGGGCAACGCAATGGCCAACAGCACCGCTGCCGCCATCGGCGGCGGTGGTGGGGGCAGCGGCGGCAGCGGCGGCAACAGCACCGGCGGCGGCGCCGGCGGCAGCGGCGGCACCGGCGGCACCGGCGGTTCGGTCGCGATTACCAACCTCTCCGGCGCTACCGCCGGTGGTGGCGGCGGCGGCCAAGGTGGCGGCCCCACCGGTACCACTGGCGGTACCGGTGGTGGTGGTGGCGGCGGCGGCGTCGTCAGCTTCGGTACCCCCGCGGGGACCAATGATGTCGCAGGCCACGGCGCCGCTGCCCTCGCCGGCGGCGCCGGTGGCGGCGGCGGCTCCATTCAGGTCATGACCAGCAGCACCCTCGCCGCCGCCGCCGGCGGCGGCGGAGGAGGAGGCGGTACCGTCGTCGGCACCGGCGGCGCGGGTGGGGACGGCGGTACCGTCGGCGGCACCCTTTCGGGCGGCAAGGGCGGCGGCCCCGGTGATCCAGGCGGCTCCGGCCAGACGAGCTCCAGCGTCGGCACTACCGGCAAGATAAACCAGACCATCGGCGGCGGCGGCATCGGCGGCGGCGGTGGCAGCGGCGCTGGCGCCATTGTGACTGGCGGCGCCAACGTCGACACTGGCAGCGGCGGCGGCGGCGGCTAGGACCCACGACCATCGGCGGCGGCCCGACGGGCCGGCGACGACGGCGGACCCTGAAGGCACTCGTACTGCTGGGAGAAATACTCGCCCTGAAACGAACACATGGCCGGATCGGCAGATGCCAGCTGGGCGGTGAACACACCGCCGATGATGCCCGCATCAATCAGCCCAGTGAGGACGAATGGCTTCATGGTCAATTCCTTCCGATGGGTTGCTTGATTGACCAGTGGTCAGCTGCCCGTCGTCTGAGAGTTTTTCTCGGTGCCGGGTGAAAGGGTGCAGCCATAACCTGGGCGTGTTCGTAGTCGGCGCGCGCTGCGAGTGCTTCACGGCGCCGGCGTCCGCGTGTCGAAAAATAGACACCTGTGGCACTGGCCACGAGGGCGATGATGGTCAACGCGGCGACTGGATGCACGGACAGCATCATCGACATCCACACGAGCGCGAACAGGCCGGCCGTTACCGCGGCGGCCGGGTGACGATCCACCCAGCCGCCGCGCGAACAGCGCGACTCGTAGCCGCAGCGCGGGCAAGCGTGCTTACTCACTGACCCACCGGTCAACTTCTGCGGCGGCCTCGAGCAGGACTGCGGCCAGCTCGCGCGCTTGGTCGCTGTTCAGCCCGTTCTCCCAAATGGCGTGGATGTGTATTTCGGGCGCCTCGGGCTCCTGTGCGACCCGGCCGTCCGTCCGCTGGATTGCGGTCGTCCAGATCTTGACGTCGGAATCGGTGATGCCTCGGTTCGGGCCCACGACGACCCGGAGCGGGTCGGTCCCGTCCCGAACATCGGCGAATACGGCGCCAGCGGGCAGTGAGACGTCGGGGTTGAAGTGGGTTGTGGTGGGTGTCGTGGGGGTGGCCTTCCCGTCGGGGAAGTCCACCGTCGCACCAGGGCACCGACAAGGCGGCCTGTGATGCTGGTTCGGGGCTTGTGGCGGTCATGGTGGGGCTCTCCGTTTCTACAGAGGGAGTAGCTGACCGGAGGATACCAACGCGCACAACGCTGGGCGCTGACCTTGTTATCGCTGGTCAGGCACAGCGCCCACTCGTCGATACCCGAGGAGTACTGGCGCAAGTTGGTGAATTACTGACCCGGACCGGCTCACTGCTCACCACGTCTAGAGTCGTAACAAAGGTCCTGCAACGAAGGAGACTCAGATGGGCTTCAACGCCAAAGACGCAGTCGACGCGGCCAGGGACATCGCGACCAACGCCGTCGAAAGGGCCTCGGACATCGTCGAAAACGCCGGCGACATCATCCGGGGCGACATTGCGGGAGGCGCCAGCGGCATCATCCAGAACTCCATCGACATCGCCACTCACGCGGTAGACAGAACGAAAGAAGTCTTCACCGGTAAGTACGAAGTCGAAGAGGACTAACCGACTTCAGACGCTGGCGGCGGCGTTGAGTTCGTCCAACCTCGTCGTCGCCTCCAGGTATTCCTGTACCCAGCGCTCGATGACCGCCGCCGACTTCTCTACCTTGGTGAATTGCCCGACGACCTGCCCGATCGGATTGAACGCCACGTCGACGCTCTCGTTCGGGTACTTGTTTGTGGCCCGCACAGCGATGCCAGAAACCATGTACTGCAACGGCATACCGAGCGGCTTCGGGTTGTCCGGGTTCTCCCAGGCGTCGGTCCAGTCGTTGCGCAGCATCCGGGCCGGCTTGCCTGTGAATGAACGACTGCGGACGGTGTCGCGGCTGCCGGCCTTGACGTACGTCGCTTGCTGAACCGGGGTGTTGTGGGCTTCCTCGACCATCAGCCACTGGGAGCCGGTCCACGCGCCTTGGGCACCCAGCGCCAGGGCAGCCGCGATCTGCTGACCGCTTCCGATGCCACCGGCAGCCAACACCGGTACTGGGGCGACTTCCTTGACGACCTGCGGCCACAGCACAATTGAACCCACCTCACCGCTGTGCCCACCGGCCTCGCCACCCTGAGCGATGATGATGTCGACGCCGGCGTCTGCGTGCTTTCGGGCCTGCGAGGGGGAGCCGCACAGCGCAGCCACCTTGCGGCCCGAGTCGTGAATGTGCTTGATCATGTCGCTCGGGGGAGTGCCGAGCGCGTTGGCGATCAATGTCATCTTCGGGTGCTGCAACGCGACCTCGACCTGCGGGGTAGCGGTCGCCTCGGTCCATCCGAGCAGCTGCAAGCTGTCCTCGTCGCTGTCATCGATCGGAACACCGTGATCGGCGAGGATCTTCTTGGCGAAGTCCAGATGCTCCGCGGGCACCATGGCTTGCAGTGTCTTGGTCAGCTCCTCAGCCGAAAGCTGGGAATCCATGCCCTCGTACTTATTCGGGATGACGATGTCCACGCCGTAGTGATGGTCGCCGATGTTTTCGTCGATCCATTTGAGCTCGATCTCCAGCTGCTCGGGCGTGAAGCCGACTGCGCCCAGCACGCCGAAACCGCCGGCCTTGCTCACGGCGACCACAACATCGCGGCAGTGGGTGAATGCGAAGATCGGGAACTCGATACCGAGCTCATCGCAAATGGCGGTATGCATGGCTGCTCCTGAGACGCTCGCCGAATTGAAACGTGTTCTAGTTTAATACGGCCCCCATTGACGTGGCCAGCGGGTCCTGACCTGCGCGTTACCACTACGACCCGTCGCCCCCGCCGATAGCCTGACCGGTCATGGGACGCGCGGACACAAAAATTGCACTGATCAGCGGGGCTGCGCGCGGCATGGGGGAGTCTTGGTCGAGCTGGCCGAACTGCGCGGCGCTAGATTCATCCCCGCGCCCAGCGCCGATTCGATGCCACGTTTGGCGATGAGGTAATCGGGAAAGTATTAAGCACAAGTCGGCTAGGGGGTGCGGGATGGTGACCGTCGGTATCTGCCCCGCGTGCGGCTATCCCAGCATCGATCTCTGCTTCTATTGCCGCGAAGAGTACGCCGCCATGGGGTTGCCGATCCCAACCCACCCAGACTTGCGTGCAGGTCAAGCCGTCCCAGCCAGCAACCATCCACCATCCGCCGTTACGATGGTTGCCACCCTAGCGAACGCCCACGCGACGACCGCGAACACGACCAGAATGGCCGCCAGGTACAACAACGACTCGGCCATCCAGCAAACGGCTTAGCAATACTGCTGCAACCTGCGACGATGGCATCACCCACGTCTAACGTTACGTTTGTGCTGGCAGGGGTCTAAAAATTCCTAAGAACCTGCAAAATGGCACCAAGGACTGCTCGATTCGGGGCCGGCGACGCTGAATCCGGCGGCCAGGGCGTTGGAGAGGTTTGATGGACACGTTGGCGACGGTGACGCCGCGCCGGGGGGTTGGAACTTGTTCGGTCGATGACGAAGGATGGGACGACGACGCCGGCGATTCGGCATAGTAAAAATCCGCCGTGCGAAAATCACGTTTTCCTTGTGCCATGGGTGGGCTCGCGATTACATCAGTCATTGGTCGCTGACGCGGTAGGAGGACAGAAATGTCGAGTGTGATCGCGGCGCCGGAGCTGATCGCTACAGCAGCAACGGATTTGCGGAATATCGGCTCGGCGCTTAGCGCGGCCCACGCGGCTGCGGCACTCCCGACTTCGGCGATGGTGTCTGCGGCTGAGGATGAGGTGTCGGCGGCCATTGCGGCGGTGTTCGGTGCGCACGGCCAGACATATCAGGCGCTTGGCGCCCAGGCGCTGACGTTTCAGGAGCAGTTCGTCCAGCTCCTGGGCGAAGGTGGGAGCATGTATGCCAATGCCGAGGCCAATATCGTGCAGGCCTTGACGAGTGCGGGCACCTCAAACTTCGGCTTGGGAAACGCCGGCACCGGCAACATCGGCTTCGCCAACACCGGCAATAACAACATCGGCATCGCCAACACCGGCAATAACAACATCGGCATCGCCAACACCGGCATCGCCAACACCGGCTTTTGGAGCACCGGCATCGGCAACACCGGCATCGGGTGGAACGGTTACTTCGACACCGGCATCATGACGCCGCTGGGCTCGGGTACCCACAACACCGGCTTGTTCAACTCGGGCGACAGGAACACCGGTTTCTTCAACTCGGGAAACACCTCCGGTAGCCCCGTCTACGACGCGCCCGACAGCGGAGGCCACAATTTCGGTCTCTTCAACTCGGGCGGCGCCGAGCTGGCAGCAGCCGGCACGGTCCAATCCCCCACCTACCTCCCCGGCACCGGCGAGAACTTCGGCATGTTCAACTCCGGCTTCAACAACTGGGGCATATTGAACTCGGGCTCCACCAACACCGGCATGGGGAACACCGGCTCCTTCAACACCGGGTTGTGGAACGCGGGCACCTTCAACACCGGCTCCTTCAACACGGGGAACATCAACACCGGTCTCTTCAACTCCCTCAACCTGAACACGGGCCTCGCCAACTTTGGCTTCGGCGATGGCACGGGCAACTCGGGCTTCGGGAACACCGGCATCGGTGACTCGGGCTTCTTTAACTCAGGCAACGGCAACACGGGTCTCTTCAACTCGGCCGGCGGTTCCAACTCGGGCTACTTCAACAGCGGTACCGGACAGTCGGGTTTCTTCAACATCCACGCATTTCACTGGCTGACACCTTGGGATCCGGATTACGGCTAATGCAATAGACGTTTTCAGGCATCCATTTGGATACGCTGCCGCCGACGCCACACCGCCTGATCGGGCAATGGGCGGATAGCGGTCACATTTGTGCTGAACCGGGGAGGTAGAGGGTGTCTTTCCTATCGCAGCAACGGAGCTAATCTCTTGATCCACTTCGGCGCCAAGGGGTAGCGTGGTGCTGCCAATTACGAAACGGTTAGTAGCGTAATTTGGAGCTCCTCGTCACCGAAAGGATCGGCCCATTGCGCAGTCTGTACTCCGGTCGTCCTTTCACCACGTCCACACCCGAGATCGCAGCAATGCTTGAGGATGTCAGCATCCCCACGTTGCTGCTTTCACTCGTCCACATCACCGGCGATCCCCGTTTCATCCGCGACTTCAAGCAGATGGGAATCTTCCTCAACGAGGTGCAGGGGTTCATGTCCGAGGAGGACAAGGCCCGAGCCCGCGCCGAGGCACTCGCGGTGATCACCGAGTACCGAGACCGCGGTTGCCCCGAGCCAGAGCCGCTGAGCCCGGAACTCATCAGGGAGATGATGGACTGGACGGCTTGCGAACACGTCCCCGACGACTACGTCGCCCTGGTTTCCGAGGAGTTGGACCTCGACGGGGTCGACCCCCGCCGCCCGGCGGCCCTGCCGGCCGAGCGTGCGGCCGAACTCCCTGTCCTCGTCATCGGGTGCGGCGAATCCGGGATCCTGGCCGGCGTCCGCCTCAGACAAGCCAACATCCCGTTCACCATCGTGGAGAAAAGCGCCGGTCCGGGCGGAACATGGTGGGAGAACACCTACCCCGGTGCCCGCGTGGATGTCGCGAACCATTTCTATTGCTACAGCTTCGAACCGAACAATGACTGGACGCATTTCTTCGCCGAGCAGGACGAGCTGCAAGACTATTTCAGCCAGGTGATGGCCAAGCACGATCTGGCCGATCACGTACAGTGGAACACCGAGGTTCTCGCCTCCGAATGGAACGATGACGAAGGCATCTGGAGCGTGTCGCTGCGCAGTGCCGACGGACAGATCAGCACGCTTAGCGCGCGGACCCTCATCACCGCGGTCGGCCAGCTGAATCGACCGAATATCCCCGAATTCGATGGCGCCGACACCTTCGAGGGCCCATCGTTCCACTCCGCGGCCTGGGATCACTCCCTGGATCTGGCCGGCAAGCGGGTGGCGCTCATCGGGGCCGGCGCCAGCGGCTTCCAGATCGCACCCGCCATTGCCGGGGACGTCGAGCAACTCACCGTGTTCCAGCGGACCGCCCAGTGGATGTTCCCGAACGCGATGTATCACGATGAGGTCGGCGACGGTGTGCGCTGGGCGATGCGCCACTTGCCGTTCTACGGCAGGTGGTATCGATTCCTCGTGTTATGGCCCGGCTCCGATAAGGGTCTCGATGCCGCGCAACGCGACCCGAATTATGTCGACCAGGACCATGCCGTCAGCGACATCAACGCCGCCGCCCAAATGATGTTCTCCCAGTGGATCACCAGCCAGGTCGGCGAAGGCCCGAATTCACAAGAGTTGCTGGCCAAGGTGATCCCCGACTATCCCGCCTGCGGCAAACGGACCTTGCAGGACAACGGAAGCTGGCTGCAAGCACTGCAGCGCGATAACGTCGAATTAGTGCGTACCCCGATCCAACGGATCACCGCCGCCGGCATCGTAACCGAAGACGGTGTAGCGCACGACGCCGATGTCATCATCTACGCCACCGGATTCCGGCACACCGATGTGCTATGGCCGTTGAAAGTAACCGGCCGCAACGGAATCGACCTGCACGACATGTGGGGGAGCCGCCCCTACGCCTACCTTGGCATCACCGTTCCGGACTTCCCTAACTTCTTCATCGTCTACGGGCCCGGAACCCATCTGGCCCACGGAGGCAGCCTGATCTTCCAGTCGGAACTTCAGATGCGCTATATCGACCAGTGCCTGCAGCGACTGGCTGAGCCGAACCTGCATTCGCTGGAACCAAAACCCGAAGCGGCCACCGATTGGCATCGACGGACACAAAACGAAATCAAGAAAATGGTATGGGCACACCCCGCGGTCAAGCACTCCTATTTCAAGAACGCCGACGGTGAGATCCACACCGTCAGCCCGTGGCGCCTCAACGAGTACTGGGACGCGGTGCGCGAACCCGATTGGTCGCAATTTTTTGTGCGACAGAAAATTTAAGTGCAACAACGAAAGTGAGCACACCTCTATGCGCACGGTAGTCGTCGATGGACCCCGCAGCATCCGGGTCGACACCCGCCCCGATCCAGCACTTCCCGGCCCCGACGGAGTGATCGTCGAAGTCACCGCCGCCGGCATCTGCGGATCCGACCTGCATTTCTACGAGGCCGATTTTCCGATGCCCGACCCGATCGCGCTCGGCCACGAGGCCGTCGGCACTGTCGTGGAAAGCGGGCCGGACGTGCGCGGTGTCAAAGTTGGCGACCAGGTCATGGTGTCGTCGGTGGCCGGATGCGGCGCCTGCCCGGGGTGCGCCACCCGCGACCCGGTGATGTGCTACGCCGGCTTCCAGATCTTCGGCGGCGGCGTCCTTGGCGGCGCACAGGCCGATCTGCTGGCGGTACCCGCCGCCGACTTCCAGTTGCGAAAGATCCCCGACGGCATCAGTACCGAGCAGGCGCTGCTGCTTACTGACAACCTTGCCACCGGCTGGGCGGCGGCTCAGCGCGCCGATATCCCGTTCGGCGGCACCGTAGCGGTCATCGGCCTGGGAGCGGTCGGCCTGTGCGCGCTGCGCAGCGCATTTTTCCAAGGCGCCGCAACGGTTTTCGCTGTCGATCGAGTCGAGGGCCGCCTGCAGCGCGCCGCGCAGTGGGGTGCCACACCCATCACCTCCCCGGCAACCGAGGCCATCCTCGCGGCCACGGGTGGACGCGGCGCCGACGCGGTGATCGATGCCGTGGCTACGGATGCATCGCTGACCGACGCCCTCAACGCAGTGCGGCCGGGAGGCACCGTCTCGGTGGTCGGAGTGCACGATATGAATCCGTTTCCGCTTAACGCCCTGGGCTGCCTGATTCGCAGTATCACCCTGCGGATGACCACGGCGCCGGTGCAGCGCACCTGGCCGGAGTTGATCCCGCTGCTGGAGTCGGGACGGCTCGACGTCGACGGCATCTTTACCACGACACTGCCGTTGGACGAAGCCGCGAAGGCCTACGCGACCGCGGAGTCTCGGTCGGGCGACGACGTGAAGATCCTGCTGACGCCCTAGTCTGTGTCGACAAGGTTGTCACGGCGAACGTGCTTCGTCAGATGACGCAACGTCCGCACCGGTCCTTGGCGACCCGAGACAAGACACATCACTGGCCAGCCGTGCACGGCGGCAGCCGCAGCTAGACCTGAGCGTGGGTTCACAGGGCGCGGATAGCCTACGAGTGACATCGACGCGGCATCCTCATCCCCGTCGGCGTAGAAGTAACTGTGTTGCACCGCAACATCATTGTCGGCACAAAACTGTTGTACCGCGGCGGCCTTCGTCGCCCCCCACACAATCGGCTTGACGATTCCGCCAGTCAGCTGTCCCTGCTCGTCGAGTTCAAAATGGTTGCACTGCACATTGGAGATACCGAGAAAGCGAGCAACGGGTAGCGCCTGAATGGAGAGCGCCGACGAACTCAGCACCACGGTATGCCCGCGCTGCTGATGCGCCTGCACGATTTCTCGCATGTGCGAATACAGCCGTGAGGCAACACGGTCCACGAACAGCCGCTCGCCCAGCTCGTCGAGCGCCGCGATCGACTCACCGCGCAAATAACCCGCGGCCCGTACGATCAGATTCTCAAACTCCAAGCGACCGAATCGATAGCGCAGCGCCGCATCGAAGCACCCCTATCAGTTCGCCGATTCCGGCTTGCCGACGCCGGATCCGATCGCCGACGTGAACCGCTGCGGTGAAACCGTCGACCAGGGTGCCGTCCAGGTCGAAGAACGCGCCGACCCCCGGCCCCGGTGCACTCGAGCCGATCTCCGCAATGGCGCCGGCGGGGGAGAGCTTCGTGATCATCACCATCTCGACTCACCCCGACCGTGTCGCCGTTATGTATTGCGAGTGCATGAAGGCGTCGATCTTCACATCCACCTCCGGAGGCGTCATCCCGTAGGCGGCCTGCAACTGCAGCGTGTTGCGCACGGGTTCGACATCCCAGCCATGCGCGGCCAGCAATTCCGCCGGGTCCGTCTTGGGCTCGTAGGTCAGCGCGGAAAAATCCACACCCCCTGACATATTGACCCCAGGATGGGCCGTTTCCAGGTTAGTTAGCTGATCGTGATCCAAGCGTGACCCCAACGCGCCCACCGAAACTCGGCTGCCCGATGCAGACAGCTCACTGATCCGGGTGAAGAGCGCCGTTTGCGCCTCGTCGGTCAGGTATGGCAGCAGTCCCTCGACTGACCAGGCGCTGGGACTTTGCGGGTCGAATCCCGCCTCTTTGAACGGCGTGGGCCAATCGGTGCGCAAATCGGCCGCCACCTCGGTTCTGCGGGCTTTGGGCACAGCGCCATGCTCGTCGAGCACGCGGGCTTTAAACTGCAGAACTTCCGGCTGATCTATCTCGAAAACTGTTGTCCCTTGGAGCCATTTGAGGCGGTGCGTGCGGGAGTCCAATCCAGCGGCGACGATGACGGCCTGTCGAATGCCAGCGTCACCGGCGGCCAAGAAAAAGTCATCGAAGAACCGGGTCTGCACGCCGTAAAGGCGGGGAAATGCTGTCTCGTCCACGGAGGTGCCCGGGTTCGCAAGCGCACCCGCCAGATACGGGTCCTCTGACGCTTTGATGAAGTACTGCGCGAATTCGTCCCGGACCAGCGGTTGCGGGCTTACCGCGTGCACCGCGCGCCAACCGGCTACCAGCAACGCCGTGTATCCCACCCCGCTGACGATGTCCCATTGATCGTCCTCGGAACGAAGCGAGCCAAATTCAGGTGTAGTGCTCATGAACCACCGGCCACGCTGCCAGGCCCACGGATGGCTCGCAAAATGAGGCCCTCCCGTCCCAAACTCGCCAATACGTAGCCCATATAACCTTTGTACTCGGGGCAACGCGTCAGAGCTCCAGAATCACCGTAACCGGACCGTCGTTCACCAATTCGACCTGCATGTTGGCACCGAATACGCCGGTCTCCACGTGGGCACCCAGTTCCCGTAAGGCGTCAGTGAAAGCAGCCACCAGTGGCTCGGCGACCGCACCCGGAGCGGCCGCATTCCATGAGGGCCGGCGGCCTTTCGCCGTGTCGGCATAAAGGGTGAACTGGCTGACCACCAGGATTGGCGCGTCGACGTCGGCCGCCGACTGCTCGTCGGCCAGAATGCGGAGGTTCCAAAGCTTTTCGGCCAGCCGGCACGTCTTCTGAATATCGTCGCTGTGGGTGACGCCGACGAATGCCAGCAGGCCCTGGTGCTTCGGTCGGATCGCGCCGACCGGTCGGCCCTCGACCGACACCGCAGCGGATGAGACCCGTTGCACCAGAACCCGCATGAAGTTCGATGCTGCCAGGCCGGGGTTCATAGTTTGTGTAGGCTTGGCGCGTGTCTGTGCTGGTTGCGTTCTCGGTGACCCCATTGGGTGTGAGCGAGGGTGTCGGGGAGATCGTTGCCGAGGCGGTTCGGGTGGTTCGCACCTCCGGGTTGCCCAACAAGACGGATTCGATGTTCACCGTGATCGAAGGCGATACCTGGGGAGAAGCGATGGCGGTGGTGCAGCGGGCGGTGGAAGCCGTCGCTGCTCGCGCACCCCGGGTCAGCACCGTGATCAAGGTGGACTGGCGAACTGGGGCCACCGACGCGATGACGCAGAAAGTGGCTTCCATCGAGCGCTATTTGTCCGACGGATAAACCGGTGATGCCGGCCGGAACGCCGCCCGGCCGCATGGCCGTGGAATCCGCGTAGCGTGGATGTGGCTGGCTATAGAGAGGCGCACCGATGACAACTCACCCCACGCGAACACTGGCGCCGACCGCATGACCGGCGACGGCGAGCCCGGCCGAGGCGGCGCCGGGGGCGCCGGCGGCAGAGGCGGCGATGGCGGTCGAGGCGGCGATGGGGGCAGAGGTGGCGACGGCGGGGCTGGCGGCGACGGCGGCAATGGTGGCGATGGCGGCATGGGCGGCCAGCCGGGCGAGGGTGGTGCCGGCGGTCAGTCCGGCCAACCGGGCCAACCTGGACAGCCTGGCCAACCGGGCAAGCCTGGCCGTTAAGGGATGATCGCCACCTGCTCACGCCCGTAGGGCCAGCGACTTCACCGCCGGGCGACGTCGTAGGCTCGCCGTGCGTAGGCTCATGGCCGTGAGCGCACGTGCGGGCATCGTGGTCACCGGAACTGAAGTCCTGACTGGACGAGTCCAAGATAGAAATGGCCCCTGGATCGCCGATCGGCTCCTGGAACTGGGCGTCGAGCTGGCGCACATCACCATCTGTGGCGACCGCCCCGACGACATCGAGGCGCAGCTGCGCTTCATGGCCGACCAGGGCGTGGACCTGATCGTCACCAGCGGCGGCCTGGGCCCCACGGCCGACGACATGACCGTCGAGGTGGTGGCGCGCTTCTGCAGTCGCGAGTTGGTGTTGGACGACGAGCTCGAGGGCAAGATCGCCAACATCCTCAAAAAGCTGATGGCTCACTTCAATCCAGACAATTTCGATGCGGTGCTCGCGGCGAATCGCAAGCAGGCCATGATTCCCGCCGGTGCACAGGTGCTCGATCCGGTGGGCACCGCGCCCGGGGTGGTGGTGCCCGGCAAGCCGACGGTGGTCGTGCTCCCCGGACCGCCGCGCGAGCTACAGCCCATGTGGCTCAAAGCGCTCGAAACGCCCGCGGCGCAGCAGGCGATCGCCGGCCGGACGATCTACCGCCAGGAGACCATTCGGATGTTCGGGCTGCCCGAGTCCGGACTGGCCGAGACACTGCGCGAAGCCGAGGCGTCTGTCCCCGGCTTCGATTCGCTGGAGATCACCACGTGCCTAAGGCGGGGGGAGATTGAAATGGTCACCCGCTACGAACCGGACGCGGCGCAGGTGTACGACCACCTGACGCAGCTGCTGCGCGACAAGCACGGCGAGCAGGTCTACTCCGAAGATGGCTCGCAGGTGGACGATCAGGTCGCGCGGTTGCTGACCGGCCGCCGGATCGCCACAGCCGAATCTTGTACCGCAGGACTGCTGGCCGCCAGGCTGACCGACCGCCCCGGTTCGTCCGACTACGTCATGGGCGGCGTCGTGTCCTACTCGAACGAAGCCAAACAGCAGCTCCTCGGCGTCGATCCGGTGCTGATCGAGGCCAACGGCGCGGTCTCCGAGCAGGTGGCCGAAGCGATGGCTGTCGGGGCTTTACAACGCTTCGGCGCCGACACCGCCGTCGCGATCACCGGAATCGCCGGTCCTGGTGGGGGAACGGCGGAAAAGCCGGTCGGGACGGTCTGTTTCACCGTGAAGCTTGCCGACGGCCCCACGATCACCCGGACCATGCGACTGCCCGGGAACCGGTCTGACGTCCGTGAGCGGTCGACAACACTGGCGATGCACCTGCTGCGACGCACGCTGAGCGAAACCGAAAGCTAAGTGATCACGCCCTCGTTGGGATAAACGCGCTTTCGGCCGTACCAAAGCGAACACCGGTCGAGTCCTTGCCGATCAGCGTCAGCACCGTGACGGCGAGCAATACGGGCACGATCGTGGCGGCCAATGCGAATGGATAGCCATGCGACTCGGCTAGGTGCTCCTGAATGGGCAAGTTGAACGCGGCGAGCAGATTGCCCAGCTGGTAGGTCACGCCGGGATAGAGGCCGCGGATGGCATCCGGCGACATCTCGGTCAGGTGCGCGGGGATCACACCCCACGCGCCCTGCACGAACATCTGCATCAGGAACGCGCCAAAGCACAACATCGCGGCGGTGCGCGAGTAGGCGAATATCGGCACGATCGGCAGCGCCAATACCGCACAGAAAACGACGGTGTAGCGGCGGCTGAACCGTTGGGACAGCGTGCCGAAGAACAGCCCTCCAAAGATGGCGCCGATGTTGTAGATCACCGCGATCCACTTGACGGTCACGCTGGACAGGCCCGCTCCATGGTTTGCGGTGGACGTCAGGAAAGTTGGGTAGACGTCTTGGGTGCCGTGGCTCATCCAGTTGAAGGCGGTCATCAGCGCCACCAGGTAGAAGAACCTGCGGATAACGGCGCCATTGCGCAGCACGTCGCGGATTCTGGTGTTGGTCAGTTTCATCCGGTCCTGAGCGGCTTCCCACACCTCGGATTCCTGCACCCGGTAGCGGATGATCAGGCTGATCATGGCCGGGACGATGGACAGGGCGAACAACCAGCGCCACGACAACCCCAGCCAGTTCATCACCACCAGCGACGCGATGCTCGCCAGTAGATAGCCAAGTGCGTAGCCCTCCTGGAGCAGCCCGGAGAAAAAGCCGCGCCGCTCGGCCGGCACCTTCTCCATGGCGAGCGCGGCGCCCAGCCCCCATTCGCCGCCCATGCCAATGCCGTAGAGCAGCCGCAGAATCACCAGCACGGTGAAGTTGGGCGCGAACGCGCACAGGAAGCCGA
This sequence comes from uncultured Actinomycetota bacterium, assembly GCA_963762625.1. Taxonomy (GTDB): domain Bacteria; phylum Actinomycetota; class Actinomycetes; order Mycobacteriales; family Mycobacteriaceae; genus Mycobacterium. The sequence goes on along the minus strand of CAVXLB010000001.1, from coordinate 3,020,869 downwards.
CCACGGAGTAAAACATCACGTCCACCATCAGCGGGAGCCGCCGCCCAACCCGGTCGGCCCACAGCCCGAAGAGCAATGCACCGACGGGGCGCATGACCAGGGTAGCCGTCGTGACGAATGCGACCTCGGCCTTGCTGATGTGGAAAGTCTTTGCGATATCGGCATACACGAACACCACGATGAAGTAATCGAAGGCGTCCATCGTCCAGCCCAACATTGCGGCAATGAACGAGTTTCGTTGATCACCAGTGATCTTGTGAGACTTTTCTGTTGTCACATTTGCATCGTGGCCCACCCAGCGCGCTGGCGCGAGCCATTTGACGATGCGATTCACGAGAGTAGGTTCCGGATACATGCGAATCATCGATGCCGATGGACACGTAGCCGAGAATTCTTCGTTGGCGATCGAGGCGATCAAGCGCTGGCCGGATCACGTAAAACCCAGTACAGACAGGCGGCTGCGGCTGATGATCGAAGGCCGCAACTATCCGGAGGACCGCGGCCCTGGCGCCGGATGTCCGCCAGAGCACGGCATCAGCAAGGCACCCGACATCAACTGCAGGTCGCCCGAGGGAGTGCTGAGCGACGCCGACCGCGACCACATCGACACGATGGTGCTCTACCCCAGCCTCGGGCTGTGCGTACCCACCCTCGAAGACCCTGAATTCGCTGCGGGATTCGCACGGCTCTACAACCAGTGGATGGCGGATTACTGCGCATCGACCAAGGGTCGGTTGCGTGGCGTCGGGGTTACCCCGATCGAACACGGGCGGGTGGCCATCGACATCATGGCCGAAGCCAAAAGCCTTGGACTGGTGGCGGTTCTGGTTCCTCCTGCGCTCAAGACCCGGAACCTCGACCACCCCGATCTGGACCCGTTCTACGCCGCTGCGGTGGAACTCGGGATGCCACTCGGCATACACGGCGCGCCGGGGATTCATCTCCCGAAGATCGGCGTGGACCGATTCACCAATTACATCCAAGTGCACTGCATCAGCTTTCCGTTCGACCAGATGACGGCGATGACCGCGCTAGTCTCAGGCGGCGTCTTCGAGCGTCATCCGCAGTTGCGGGTTGCTTTCCTCGAAGCAGGCGCAGGCTGGGTCCCATTTTTCATCGATCGCCTGCACGAGCATTACGCTAAGCGGGGGGATTGGATCGAGCGCGGCTGGCGCCGCGATCCGCACGATTACCTGTCGGCGGGCAATATCTGGGTGACCTGCGAGCCGGAGGAGCCGATCCTGCCCGGGGTGATCGACGTGCTCGGCGCCGACTTCATCATGTTCGCAAGCGACTACCCGCACTGGGACGGCGAATGGCCGGAAAGCACCAAGCATCTGCGCACCCGCACGGACATCAGCCAGGATGCGCGCGAAAAGATCAGCGGATTGAACGCGCAACGCTTCTACAGCCTGAACTAAATCCGGTCAAGCTTCCGAAGACTTCCGGTGGCAAGATCACCGGCGTGGGCCCTTTTCTGTTGCGCGCCGCTTTGACCGGATTTGCTTTGTGGGTTGTCACCAAGTTCGTGCACGGGCTGAGCTTCGTCGGCGGCCACACCCCGTTACAGAGGGTCGGCGTCATCTTCGTCGTCGCCGTGATCTTCGGATTGGTCAACGCGTTCATCAGGCCGGTCGTCCGGTTACTGTCGATCCCGCTGTACATCCTGACGCTTGGCCTGTTCCATATCGTCGTCAACGCGTTCATGTTGTCGATCACCGCCTGGATCACTGAACACACCACCGGGTGGGGCCTGCGAATCGACCACTTCTGGTGGACGGCTATCTGGGCCGCGATTTTGTTGTCGATTGTGGGCTGGGCGTTGTCGCTGGTGATTCGGCGTCCCAGTCGTCGCTAATCAGCGCCGGCCAGGCGCGCCACGTCGCGCGCGCAACCCCAGGACAAAGTCACGCCATTGCCGCTGTGGCCATAGTTGTGGATACACCGCGCCCGCCCCAGCGGCTCAGCCTCCAGCCGCACCGACGGACGGTCCGGACGCAGCCCGGTGATGGTCTCGATCATCTCGGCCTCGCCAAGGCGCGGCTCGATCTGGCGGCAGCGTTGCAGGATCCGATCAGTGATCTCGGGGTCGGCGGTGGTATCCCAGCGGCCGGGGATGCTGATGCCACCGCACACCACCCGTTGCGGATGCGGGAAATAACAGGTCCATTCGGGGCCGTTGTTGATCTCCACAAACAGTTGCTGCAGACCGGGATTGGCGAGGATGACATGCTGGCCGAAAATCGGCCGCACGGTGTCGTCGCCGGCCAGCGCTCCGGCACCGAGGCCGGCACAGTCGACCACTATCGGGGCGGTGTCGGCGGCGTCATCCAGCGAGCGCACCCGACGCGTCTCGATTTCGCAGCCGGCCGCGGCCAGTCTCTTTGTCAGGTAGGCGAGGTATTGGGGCATGTCGATCATCGGCATCGTGGCCCGATATCCAGCTTTAAAACCGGCGGGGACATCGGCCGGATCAGCCCGGCGCAGGTCGGGGATCAGCGAGGCCGCAGACGCCATCGAGTCGGCGGCGGTCAATTCGCCGACGACCATCGCCGGTGCCATGCGCACTCCGGTGGTGGGGTCATTGGCCAGTTCGCGAAACACCTGCAGCGAGTGTGCGGTCCAGGCCAGCGTTTCCGTGGCGCGTTCCGCTGGGCGTGGGGGCGCCCAAACCGCACCGGCCACCACCGACGTCGTCCACTGCGGCAGTGCGGCCGCCCAAACCCTTACCGCCCACCCCGCCTCGGCCAGACACAGGGCCGAGGTCAACCCGCTGACACCGGCGCCAACAACCACAACCTGTTGCGAGCGATTCGCCACGGCGGCTGAGCCCGTCAGGACTGAGGAGCCTGCTGACCGGGCTCAGGAGGCTGCTGGCTGGGCTGAGGAGGCGGACTGGGCCGAGGAGCCTGCTGACCGCCGCCGAGCAGCCCCCCAAGATGCCCAGAGTGCCCTGCACCTGAGGTCCAGAGGCCTGACTGGGCAAAGTGGCGTCCGGAGTCAACTGCCAGGGCTGGCAACCCGAAGTTTTGAACGCTTTATCGCCTGCATCGATCTGGACGACCTGTGGCTTCTTGCTTATCGCGTTGTCAATCAGGGACCCGTCAGGGTTGGCCATCCGCTTCCAGTAGCACGTGCCGCTGCCGACCGGTCCCGCAGAGCTGTAGATGCCGGGCACGAGTTCGGTTCCCACCGCATACGTTCCGTCGTGGTCGATGGTGGTCTTTGGTGGCCCCGCGGGCGCCGGCGCGGGCGACGCGACGGGCCCAGGCGACGCGGCGGGCGCGGGCGACGCCGACGGAGACGGACCGGGCGTCGGGTCGGCGGCGGCAACGGACGCAGACGCGCCGCAGCCCACCAGCATCAGTCCGGCAGCGACTAACCGAGCCGCAACAGGTGCTGCTTTTGAGCTCATAGTAAGACAGTCTACCGAACCATTCTTGCGCCCACTTTGATGTGCGCGACCGTTGACTGGCCGGGGTGAATCCCGAGGTTTCAGCCCAACGAGTCAACGTTCACGCCGGTATTACTAAGGCAGCCGCCGCACTTTGCCGGCATAGCCGAGCGCGTGCTCGTACGTCTCAAGGTTGTCGCGAGAAATCTTGGCGTGCACCGGGCGCTCGAGGAAGAAGCGGAGCACCGGGTTGTAGGCGTGATACGTCTCGTGAAAGGTCAGCACGGTGGTGCCGTCGGGTTGCTCGTCGAGTTGGTGATAGCCCTCGGCGCGGGACCACAGCGGCGCGCCGACTGCCACGTAGCGGGACAGCTTGTTGAGCTCAGCCTCGGTCACGGTCTCCCATGACCGGGCCCGGCCGCCGGACAGCAGGTACTTGGGCACCTCGAAGATGCAGGTGCGAACAAGGCCCTCGCCGGCTTCGTCGCCCTCGTTGAGGATTTCCATGCTCCCGGTGGGCCACTTGAGTACCCGTGGCCGCGGCGAGTTCGGCGGCACCGGCGGATGCAGCACCCGCCACACCTTCCTCGGAGGCGCGTCGACATGAAATCGGACGGTGTAGGACTGCATCAGCTTCCTCCAACAGACTGTTCCCAGGTATCCCAATACGTGATGGTCTCCGCGGGTGGCCGCTTGGCCGGCCGGAAGTCGGTGCCGATCGTGTAGGCGACCGGGAACAGCGCAGCCTGCGTGGCAGTGGCCGGAATTCCAAGCAACTCGGCCACCTCCTTCTCCTTGGCCAGATGCATCGTCGTCCACACCGATCCCAAACCGCGGGACCGAAGGGCAAGCAGGAAGCTCCAGCCGGCCGGGATGATCGACGCCCAAGCTGACGCCGCGGTCAACATATTGGAGTTATCGATGCGGGTCTCCAGGCACGGGATGACGTGTACGGGGACTTGGGCCAGCGTCTCGGTCAGGCTCACCGCGCCGGCGTATACGCGCCGGGTCTGCGGATCGGTCGCGGTCGCGGCGGCGTGGGCAAGATAGTCAGCGCCAATGCTGCGGTAGATGTCGGCAATGGCGGCGCGTTTGCGGGCATCGGTGATCACCAGCCAGCGCCAATCCTGGGCATTGCTCGCCGTCGGTGCCTGCATCGCCAGCTTGATGCACTCAAGGATTACCTCACGACCGACCGGGCGGGTCAGGTCAAGGCGCTTGCGCACCGCCCGCGTCGTGGTGAGCAATTCGTCGACCGATGCAATATCCACCGCTATCAGATGTCTATCGCACAGGACTGATCGACACCGAGCACGGTCAATGAGCGCCCCAGGCCAAGAAATACCGCGACGCACAGCGTGAGATCGAGAACTTCTTCGTCGGAGAACAGCCCCCGAAGCCGCTCGAAGAACCCGTCGTCCATCGAAACGTGATCGGTGGCGAAACGCTCGGCGTACTCAATGGCAAGTCGCTGGCGCGGGGTGTAGCCGGGATAGCTGGCGTAGTCGGCGACGTTGTCGTAGAGCTCCGGTGCCGGCGCTTGCGGGCCGGCGTCCAGTACCGACTGGGCCCGAAAGCCGGCGCATGCAACGCAGTCGTTGATCTGCGCGATTCGCATCCTGGCCAGTTCGCGCTCGTCGGCAGGCAGGATGCTCTGTTGGTATGCGCCGCGGATCATCCGCTCGACCATGCCACCCAGCTGTGGACGTAGCGTCCAGATCATGGCGGCTTCGCCGCCGGGCCCATCCGGCACATCGATCCTGGCCACTGGCGACTCCTGCCCGATGAAGACGGTTAGCTAGTCGAGCAAACCAGACTCCCGGCCGCGCTGTCTAGGTCACACACCGTGCGTAATTGCGCGTGGGCTCTAGACCGGACGAGCGATCGGAGTTACCGTCCGTTGGACGACGGCGTCCAGTGAAGCAACGCCCCGTGTGGGAGGTCTCGGCGTGCTGTTCATGCACGAGGTGCACAAAGTCCGAGGACGACTCGAAGATGACTTCGAGGCCGCGTTTCGAGACAGCTGGATGCCGATGCTCGCCGGGAGCGACGACGCCCGCTTGCTGTGGTACGCCGACCAAGCGCACGGCAGCGGCCCCGCTTACACCGTCGTCACCATCACCGCCGTCCAGGACGGAGCAGCCTGGGAACGCCTTGCACTCCGGGTACAGAAGGGCGATCTGCAGAAGTGGATGCGCGGCCTGGACGAGCTCCGCTACGACGTCGAGTCGAAGCTGCTGGTGTCGCTTCCGTGGTCACCGTTACGGGACGTGTCGTTGCAGGACGTGCCGGTCGATGGGCGCGAGCACGACCCAAACCTATACATGGAAGACACCATGTGGCCCTACCCAGACAGATTCGAGGAGTACATCGACCGCTGCGGCGATGTCTACGCAGCAAACCTCAAGCGACCGTCGACCATGCTGACCATCCGGGCGGCCTTCCAGCCCGCCTTCGGCAGCCACCTGCGCCGCGAGGTGGCCTTGATGCAGCGCGTCGAGCAGCCCGAAGCACTGTTAGGGCTGTTGCAAACCCCCATTCCGCCGAAGTACCGCGCTCCCGGAACCTGGATGCACGACGCACTGGACCTGCGGGACCAATGGACCAGCCGGCTGCTGCGGACCTCAGCATGGTCACCCCTGTCTTGACCTGCGCATGAATACGGGCACGATCATCGACGCCGCCGCGGCCGGCGCTCCCTCGCGCGCTGCGCTCATTATCGACGGACACCACATCAGTTACGCCGGGCTGGCGACGGCAGCACGGCAGTGCGCCGCCGGCCTCACAGCCCACGGCATCGGGGCCGGCGACCGCGTCGCCGTCGTCGACAGCGGCAGTCTGCTCTCGATCGCGACGGTGCTCGGTGCCGCGCGCATCGGCGCGGTGGCGGCGCTGATGAACCCCGCGCTGACACCGCCCGAACTGCGGGGGCTTATCAAGAACTCCAATTGTGCCGACGTGGCGGTGGCGGGGGAGCCGTACATCGGCCGACTCCGCGAAGCCGGTGCCGCCACGGTGCTATCGGAATCCGACCTCTTCGCAGAACCTTCGCCGACATTCTCGGCTGACATCACCGACACCCCAGACGACGGGGACGCATTGATCCTGTTCACCAGCGGCACTACCGGACTACCCAAACCCATTGCCATCAGCAATGGGCGGCTCAGTATGCGGATCGAGGGAATGGCGCGGCCGTTCCGGGCGGACGCGCAGCCGGCGGTCGGGATGATGAGCGTCCCCTTCTTCCATGTCGGCGGCGCGCTCGGCATCCTCGGCAGCTTGTACGCCGGCAACACGGCGGTGGTGCAGAAGCGGTTCGACGCTGGCGAGTGGTTGCGGCTGGTATCCGAAAATGGCGTGACCACAACATTTCTGGTGCCGACGATGCTGCAGCGGATCCTTGACCACCCCGACTCTGCCGGCACGGACCTGACGTCTCTGGTCGCGATCGCCTACGGCGCCGCCGCCGCACCCCTGGCTTTGGTGCGCAGGGCGATGGCCGCGCTCCCGCATGTCGCGTTCGCCAATGTGTTTGGCCAGACCGAGACCCTCGGCGCTTACACGACCCTGATGCCCAAAGATCACCGCGACCCCGCCCGTGCGGGATCAGTCGGCCGCCCGCTGCCCGGAGTTGAGGTGCGGGTGGTGGATCCTGCCACGGGCATCGACGTTGAGGCCGGAGCGGTCGGCGAGCTATGGGTCAACACCAGCCAGAACGTCACCGACGGCTGGCTGCACACCGGCGATCTCGGCCGCCAGGATTCCGATGGCTACATCTTCCCGAGCGGCCGGCTCAGCGACACGATCAACCGCGGGGGCGAAAAATTCGGACCGATCGAAGTCGAGGAAGCGCTGCGCACCCATCCGGCGGTGACTGACGTCGCGGTCGCCGGAATCGCCGATGGGGAGCTCGGCCAGCGAGTGGGGGCCGCGGTGGTTGCTTGCGCCCCAGTGACACTCGAGGAGCTGCGATCGCACTGCCGAGATTTGATCGCTTACTTCAAGCTGCCCGAGCGGCTCTCGATCATCGACCACATCCCCTACAACGCGACCGGCAAGGTCAGTCGCCGTCAGATCGCCTCGCTGATCGCCGATGCGTCTGAATCGAGTAGTCAAGAGGAGTAGCAGTGCTGTTTCTTCACGAAACCCACAAGGTGGTCGGCGCACGGCAGGACGACTTCGAGGCCGCCTACCGTGAGGGCTGGATGCCCACGCTGGCTAAGGAGGACAGCGCTCGGCTGCTTTGGTACACCGACCAGGCACACGGCTCCGGAGCGTCCTACAGCGTCATCACCATCACAGCCATTACCGACGGCGCGGCATGGGAGACCCTGGTACGCCGCGCCCAGACAGGGGACCTGCGACCGTGGATGCGCGAATTGGACAATCTTCGCCATGAAGCGACAAGCAAGCTGCTGCTGCCGGTCGCGTGGTCGCCGCTTCAGACACTTGACCTGGCGACGGTGCCCACCGATGGTGCGGCCCACAGCTTGAGCCTGTTCATGGAGGACACCGGCTGGCCGTATGCGCCGTTGGACGACTACATCCGCTCCTGGGACGAGATCTACTACCGGCCGCTTTCCCAAGCGCCGGCCAGGATGCGGATCCTCGATATCCAGGCGTGCTTCCAGGTCGCGCATGGAAGCTACCGACGCCGAGAAGCAATGCTGTGGCAGAAGATTGACGACTCCAACAACTATGCGGCCCTTGTCCATCTGCTGACCAAAGAGGTCCCCGCCGAGCATCGAGCGCCCGGCAGCTACATGTTTGAGGCCCTGAAGTACCGCGATCAGTGGGAGAGCCGTCTGCTGCGGACGTCGAGCTGGTCGCCCCTGTACTGACAGCTCATGGCTTTGACTGTGCGCTCAGGGCTTCGGGTGTGCGCTCAGGGTCGGCTCCTCCGGCTTGTCGTCGCCATGAGCGCACACTGATTGCAGGAAGGGTTCGGCGACGGCGAGGAAGCCGTCCGGATCCGACGAGAAAACCACGTGACCGGTGTTGAGCATCTCGAAACGGGAACCTCGGATGCTGTCGCGGGTGGCGCGTCCCGCGCTGAGCGGTATCGCGATGTCTTTCTTCCCCCACATGATGAGCGTGGGCGCAGACAGCTGTGCGGCACGGCTGCGCAGATCGTGCGCGGGCGTGGCGAAGCTCCGCCAGAGTCCGGTGCCCACGCGCAGGCCCTCTCGCGTCTTCGCCGCCTCGGTCGCACGCGCGATGATCTCGCGGTCGCTGTCGGTATTGGCTTTCATGTAGCCGCGGATGAACAGGGGAGCGACCCGGCGGAACACCGCTGGCGTGCCAAGCACGCGGCAAAACGCGCGGGACATCGGATTCAACGGAACGAAACCGCCGGTGTTGACGAGGACCAAGCCCGCGACGGATTCCGGACGTGTGATCGCCAGCCGGGCGGCGGCGAACCCGCCGACCGAGTTTCCGATCAGCACGGCTCGCGACACCCCCAGACCGTCGACGACGTCTTCGAGCACGTCGGCAAACAACGGCGCGCTGGGCTCCACGGTGGCGTCGACCGGATCCGAATCTCCATGCCCGGGCCAGTCCAGCGCGATCGTGCGGTAGCGCCGGGCCAGCGGCTCGAGGACCGGATCGAAGTCATGCCGGTCGTGCAGTGCCGCGTGCAGCAGTAGAACCGTTGGACCAGTGCCTAATTCGCCATAGGCAACCCGGCCAGCCCTAGTCTGAATGGTCGGCATCGCAGCCCCTCTCGCGGCTTGACCGACTGGTCGGTCACTGAGTACCATACAACGGCAGGATCGTCATGACAAGAAGGGGGCTGCGATGAGATCGCCTGAGCCGGGCCGTAACGCGCTGCTGGATGCGGGGCAGCGACTGCTGTCGACCGAGGACTTGGCCAGGGTCTCAGTCAACGCGATCGTCGCCGAGGCCGGCATGGCCAAAGGTAGCTTCTACCAGCACTGGCGCGGCCGAGCCGACTACGTGCGGGCATTGCACGTGCGGTTCCACGACCAACTGGTCGAGTCGATTGAGGCCGCCATTGCCGACATTCCGCCTGGACACCACCGGCTCGAGCGCGGGATGAACACCTACCTCGACGGGTGCCTGGCTGAGCCCGCCACCAAAGCGCTGCTCGTCCAGTCCCGCACCGAAGCCGGGTTGAGCGATCTGGTGGCAGCCCGGAATGACAGTGCTGCCGCGTTGATCATGCCCGACCTAGTTGTACTCGGGTGGACACCGCCAGAACCGATCGCCGCGCTGCTGGTCGCCGCGGTCGCCGAGATTGCGCTCGTCGAACTCGATGCCGGACAGCGCAATAAAGCGTTACGCGGCGGGTTGCTTCGGCTCGCCACCCGAACGCCGACGGCGGGGACGGGCACCTAGGCCAGCGGCGCCAGACCGGATCGAACCAGATCAGACTGGCGGCCACGATTCCACCGACGTCGCCGACACAACCATTGCAGCCCCAATTCTCAACAGCCACAACAGGGGCCGCCGCGATCGCGGAGCCCGTGGAAGTCGGCCGCGACCAGCATGGCATCTCAAAAATGAGATGCCACAACTCGTTATCGACAACATCACCAGGTACGCGCCGAACTTCAAGGACATCGCAATACGGCACATCACGTTTGCGCCCTGCCATATGAACATCATGTTCGGCGGACCCGCCGCCAACTGCCGCCATGGGCTGATGCACCCAGATCCGATGGGGCCCAACCGGCCCGGGCCCAGGGGTTTCCTCGACTTTCCCATTCCGATCGACGGCCTCTACGACGTCAGCCCCCGAACGTCCCGGTGAACTGCGCCTGTGCGGTTGCGGCACCCGCGATAGCCTGCGCCGCTTGCACGCCGGCCAATCCGCCGGGCAACTGATACGTGTTGGGAAGCTGGTAGAGCGTGAAACGGTAGTGGTGTATACCGGTACCCGCCGGCGGACAGGGCCCCTTGTATTCAGGTTGTCCGGCCGTGTTCGGGAGAACGATTCCGCCGGCGGGAGTCTGACCATCGCCAGTGCTGCCAGAACCGGGAGCGATTCCGGCCACAACCCAGTGGATATACAGTCCGTTGACGGCGTCTGGGTCGTCGACGACGAGGGCCGCCCCCAATGGCGCCGACCATGTCAATGGTGGCGAAATGTTGGCACCTTTGCAGGTGTATTGCACCGGTATTGGCGCACCGTTGCCGAACGCGGGGCTGGTGATGGTCAAGGAGTCGCCGGGCGAAGCCGCGACGGTCCCACCGCCGCTACCCAGGCCGGCCAGCGCTGCGACAAGTGCCAACCCCGCGACCGCCGAGCCGATTCGGTGATGTGCCATGACACATTGTTGCTAACAGCGGCCCGGAAATACAGCCGTCTCGCAAGGTCGGACTGCCAGCGTCTAGCCGCCGCTTCCCGGACGAGCTGCACGCGGGAGTTCAGGCCCAGTTTGCCGTTGACGGGTGAGGTGCGTTTACACGATGCGTCGCCCTGCTCGACCGGACGCAGCACGCTGTGGGCGTAGATCCAGCCGTCGCCCACAAGCTGGCAGCGCGACTCACGGCACGAGTACAACCTTGCCGATGTTCTCCCGCGCCGCCAGAATCCGGTGCGCCTCGGGCGCTTCGGCGAAGGGCACGGCCGCGTGGACGACGGGGGAGATCGTGCCGTCGTCCAGTGCCATGGTCAGCGGCGCGATCCAGGGTTCGAGGGTGCCGCGGTCGTCCCACAACCGCAGCATGTTCAAGCCGATCACAGCCTTGGATTCCTGAAGCTGGGTGAGCAGGCTGAAGCCGCGCAGCATCGAAATAGCGTGTGGAGCGACCCTGCGCAGCTGACGTTTCTCACCGTGCAGCATCGACGACAACCCGTAGGCGACAAGCCTTCCGCCGGGGCGCAGCAGGTCGTAAGACCGCCGCAGCGAGGTGCCCCCGAGTGCGTCCAGTACCAGATCATATGGGTCGAGGCCCTTCCACCAGCCGTCCCTGCGGTAGTCGATCGCGCGGTCCACACCCAATTCGGCCAGCTTCTGATGCTTTCCCGGGGAGGCGGTGCCGTGCACCACGGCCCCGGCGGCCTTCGCGAACTGAACGGCAGCGATGCCGACGCCACCCGCCGCGGCGTGAACCAGCACCCGCTCGCCTGCGCGCAGCGACCCGTAGCCATGTAGTGCCGCCCATCCGGTCGCGTAGTTGACCGGGACGGCGGCACCCTGTTCGAAGCTCACGGCGTCCGGGAGCGCCACGGAATCGCCGGCCGCCACATTGACGATTTCGGCATAGCCCCCGAATCGGGTCCCGGCCAGAACTCGTTGCCCGACGCGGCTCGGATCGACGCCGTCGCCGACGGCGTCGACGGTTCCGGCGACCTCATAGCCAACCACTGCCGGAAGTTTCGGAGCATCTGGATAGAGGCCGACGCGAGCGAGATGGTCGGCGAAGTTCACCCCGGCGGCGCGGACAGCGACCCGCAACTGGCCGGGAGCAGGCGGGGGTGGGTCCGGCCGCTGCTGTACCTGCAATACCGATGGATCGCCGTGTTTGGTGATGACAACTGCGCGCATGATCGGGACCTATGCCTGCGCGGCGGATGCTGCCAGGCGGGGCAGGACGACGTCGCGCCACCCCGGGCCCATCCGGTCGAAGGCATCGGCCATCCGCTTGTCGTTCAGGTCAAAGCCGCTGTGTTCCAAGAACACCCGGGTGCCGGCACCTTCGGCCTCAAGGCGCCAGGCGAGGGTCCACGCCGCGGTGAAGGTATAGACAAACCGGTGCGGTTCATCGACCTCGATCACCTTGCAGGGTTGCTTGCCGTAGCCCGGCATGTCGAGGGTGAATTGGTGGCCAACCACCGCGGCCACCTGACCCTCTGCCAACCACAATCGCAGCAACTCGGATTCGGTCAGCAGCCGCCACACCTGCTCCGGCGGCGCCGCCACGTATTGGTCAACCCGGATTGTCTCAATCTTGGACGTGTGGGTCATTCCCGAATCGTACTTTCGACAGCCCCCACCGAGCGCTACGGTCCTTTGGTGCATTTCGCCTGGGAGCGGCTCACCAACAGCGTGCATCGCTGCCGGCTGCCGTTCTGCAATGTCACCATCGGGCTGGTGCAAGGCCGCACCGGAACGCTGGTCATCGACACCGGCACCACGCTTGCCGAAGCGGCCGCCATCGAGCGCGACGCGCGGCAGATCACCGGAAGTGCAATCACCCATGTTGTCTTGACTCACAAGCACTTCGACCATGTTCTGGGTTCCTCGCAGTTCGCCGAATCCGATATCTATTGCGCACCCGAGGTGGTCGAATATCTGTCGTCGGCCACCGGCCAGATTCGCCACGACGCGCTGCATTACGGGGCCGACGCCGTGGACATCGACCGGGCCATCGCAGCCTTGCGGCCGCCGGAGCGCGGAACGTACGAAGCCGCTATCAACCTCGGCGGCCGCACCGCGATCATCACCCACCCGGGCCGCGGCCACACCACTTCGGACTTAATAGTGGTTGTTCCTGCGGCTGATGGCGAAGAAAGCCCGATGGTGGTGTTCACCGGTGACCTCGTCGAGGAGTCCGGGGACCCCGCGATCGACGCCGATTCCGATGTTGGGGCCTGGCCCGCAACCCTTGACCGGGTACTCGCGATCGGTGGACCAGGCGCCCTCTACGTACCGGGCCACGGGAGCGTCGTCGACGCGGAGTTCATCCGTCGCCAGCGGGATTTGTTGTCACTCAAGAACCGATGATTCGTCGTCCGTGGACGAGGATAGAATGCTACCCACCAGTAACGTGCCGAACAGGGAGCGTAAGTGCATGGCCATCATCGAAACGGACAATGAGGTCCAAACACCCTTCGAACAAGATGTCGCCGCCACGCAGCGATACATCGACGGGCCACGTTTTGCCGGGATAACTCGCCTCTTCACGGCCCGCCAAGTCGCCGAGCAGCGCGGCACGATCCCCACCGACTACACCGTGGCGCGGGACGCCGCGGCGGCTTTCTACGATCGCCTGCGCGAGCTCTACGCACAGAAGAAGAGCATCACCACATTCGGTCCCTACTCACCCGGCCAGGCGGTGAGCATGAAGCGGATGGGCATCGAGGGCATCTACCTCGGCGGCTGGGCAACCTCCGCCAAGGGTTCCGTCACTGAGGACCCGGGGCCCGACCTGGCCAGCTACCCGCTCAGCCAGGTGCCCGACGATGCCGCCGTGCTGGTGCGCGCCCTGCTCACCGCAGACCGCAACCAGCATTACCAGCGCCTGCAGATGACCGACGCGCAGCGCGCCGCAGCCAAGGAATACGACTTCCGGCCGTTCATCATCGCCGACGCCGACACCGGCCACGGCGGTGACCCGCACGTGCGCAACCTGATCCGGCGCTTTGTCGAGGTCGGGGTGCCCGGCTACCACATCGAGGATCAGCGCCCGGGCACCAAGAAGTGTGGCCATCAAGGCGGCAAGGTCCTGGTGCCTTCGGACGAACAGATCAAGCGCCTCAACACCGCCCGATTCCAGCTCGACATCATGCGGGTGCCCGGCATCATCGTCGCGCGCACCGACGCCGAGGCGGCGAACCTGATCGACAGCCGCTCCGACGAGCGCGACCAGGCGTTCCTGCTCGGCGCCACCAACCTCGACGTTCCGTCCTACAAGGGCTGTTTCCTGGCGCTGGTGCGGCGCTTCTACGAGCTGGGCGTCAAGGAACTCAACGGCCACCTGCTCTACGCGCTCGCCGAGGGCGAGTACGCCTTCGCCAACGCGTGGCTTGAGCGCCAAGGAATCTTGGGCCTGGTCTCCGACGCCGTCAACACCTGGCGGGAGAACGGGAAGGACTCGATCGACGACCTGTTCGACCAGGTCGAGTCCCGGTTCGTGGCCGCCTGGGAGGACGCCGCGGGGGTGATGACCTACAGCGATGCCGTGGCGGAGGTCCTTGCGTTCGGAGTGAGCGAGGGCGAGCCGGCGAGCATGAGCCCCGAGGAATGGCGGGAGTTCGCCGCCCGAACGTCGCACTACGCGGCCCGGGAGAAGGCCAGGGAGTTGGGCACCGACCCGCCGTGGGACCCCGAGCTTGCGAGGAGCCCCGAGGGCTACTACCAGATCCGCGGCGGCATACCGTATGCGATCGCGAAGTCGCTGGCCGCGGCGCCTTTTGCGGACATCCTCTGGATGGAGACCAAGACCGCGGATCTCGCCGACGCCCGGCAGTTCGCCGAAGCGATCCACGCCGAGTTCCCCGATCAGATGCTGGCCTACAACCTCTCGCCGTCGTTCAACTGGGACACCACCGGCATGACCGACGAGGAGATGAAGCAGTTCCCTGAGGAGCTCGGCAAGATGGGCTTCGTCTTCAACTTCATCACCTACGGCGGACACCAGATCGACGGCGTCGCCGCCGAGGAATTCGCCACTAACCTCAGGCAGGACGGCATGCTGGCGTTGGCTCGCCTGCAGCGCAAGATGCGCCTGGTCGAATCCCCTTACCGCACACCGCAAACCCTTGTCGGCGGCCCGCGCAGCGATGCCGCACTGGCCGCGTCGTCGGGCCGCACGGCCACCACCAAGTCCATGGGCGCGGGCTCCACCCAGCACCAGCATCTCGTGCAGACCGAGGTACCGAAGAAGCTGCTGGAAGAATGGCTGGCGATGTGGAGCGAGTACTACCAGCTTCCGGAGAAGCTGCGCGTGCAACTGCGGCCGCGACGCGCCGGCTCGGACGTGCTTGAACTGGGCATCTACGGCAATGGTGTCAGTGGCGACGAGCAACTTGCCAACGTGGTCGTGGATCCGATCAAGGACCGGCACGGCCGCAGCATCCTGCAGGTGCGCGACCAGAACACCTACGCCGAGAAGCTACGTCAAAAGCGACTGATGACGTTGATACACCTGTGGCTCGTGCACCGCTTCAAGGCCGACGCGGTGTACTACGTCACCCCCACCGAGGACAACATCTATCAAACCGAAAAGATGAAGTCGCACGGCATCTTCAGCGAAGTCAATCAGGACGTGGGCGAAATCATCGTGGCCGAGGTGAACCGCCCGCGGATCACCGAGCTGCTCAAGCCGGATCGCGTGGAGCTGCGGAAGTTGATCACCAAGGACGCCTAAAGCCACGGGGCTCACTCAACAGCCTCGCCAGTTCTGTCGCAAGAGCAACGAGTTCGTTGTCGAGTCCTTGGGTTGTGGTGTCGACATTCCGTTGGCCTACCGGCCCATCGGAATGGTGCTTTCTCGGCTGTTCCGTGGCGACGGGAGTGCCGCCGGCCGAGGCACTTCGGGGCGCCAAAAACGCCCTAAACCACCGTTTCCATCGTGACTCGACCTCCCGGGTGTCAGGAGTAAGCCAGTTTGCCCAGCCGTCTGATCGGGTAGGTAGGACACGGCAACTGAATGAGAGTGGGGAATCTGATGCGATCTCAAGCCAGGACGGCCTTCGCGATTTTCGGCGGTGCGGCCGCGCTTGTCTTAGCCGTCGGATGTGGCGGCGGCAATAAAGCACCTGACAGCAGCACAACCACGACGACCACTCCTGCATCCAGCGTTGCGCCGGCTACAACCCCAGAAAGTGGAGCTCCCACCGGTGGTGGCGGACCCAACGGCGGCGGCGGCAGTATCCCAGGTGGTCCGACCGGCGGTGGCGGACCCAACGGCGGCGGCGGCAGTATCCCAGGTGGTCCGACCGGCGGTGGCGGACCCAATGGCGGCGGCGGCAGCATCCCAGGTGTCGGCGGTGGCGGTGGCGGGCCGGGCGGCGGCGGCGGGTGCGTCGGCAATCTCTGCGGCGGCACCCCTTGATCGTGTCGTAAAGCGCTGCGACGACGAAGACTTGCTCACCTAGCCGATGGGGCCATGTTGACCTGGCCCCATCGGCTGAGCAAGATCGCGACTCGTCCCACCTGGCCGAGAGCGACCGATGCAGTCGGGTTATGGTTCTCCGCAACTCGATTTACAAGGGGACTTCAATGGCGAAGCTCAGGTTTGGATATTTCATCGCCCCTTTCCACCGCGCGGGCACCAACCCGACGCTCGCGTTGCAACGTGACCTCGAGTTCATCGAACACCTCGATGCGGTCGGCTTCGACGAAGTGTGGTTGGGCGAGCATCATTCCGCCGGCAGCGAGATCATCAGCTCACCGGAGATCTTCATCGGCGCCGCATCGCAACGCGCGAAGCGAATCCGGTTTGGAACGGGGGTCACCTCGCTCTCGTACCACAACCCGCTGTGGGTCGCCGACCGGTTGATGTTGTTGGATCACCTCACTCACGGCCGAGTGATCGGCGGCGTAGGTCCGGGCTCACTACCGTCGGATTCCGCGATGATCGGGCTGACACCCACCGACACCCGCGAGCTGCTCGAAACCAACCTCGACATCGTCGTCCGGCTGCTGGCGGGGGAGACGGTGAGCGCCAAAACCGCCACACACCAGCTCGTCGACGCGCGTTTGCAGCTTGCCCCTTACTCCGACGGCGGCATCCCACTTGCGGTAGCCGCCGTCGCCTCGCCGACCGGCGCGCGGCTGGCCGGCAAGCACGGCATCGGCCTGCTGTCCATCGGGGCGACGCTGACCATCGAAGGTTTCAACGCGCTCTCCTACCACTGGGACATCGTCCAAGAGCGGGCGGCGGTATTCGGCACGCAGGTTGACCGCAAGAACTGGAGTCTGGTCAGCCTGTTCCATATCGCCGAGACGGAAAAGCAAGCCCGCGAAGAGGTGAAGTTTGGCATGGCGCCATGGTTCCGGTACTTCCAGAAGGTTGCCGCGTTCCCGCAGATGGAGATGCCGGGTGAGCAGCTCGACGAGATGATCGACGTCATCAATAACAACGGAGCGGGTGTGATTGGCACACCCGAACAAGCGCGGGCACAGGTGCAACGGATCTGGGATCAATCCGGCGGCTTCGGCTGCCTGCTGCATATGGGCCACGAGTGGGCAAATCCTGCTGCTACCAAGCGGTGCGCCGAATTATTCGCCGCCGAGGTGATGCCACACTTTCAGGGCCAGGCGCAGCCGACACTGGACGCCGCGGCGCGCGCCAGCGAACTGCGGGAGGGCCTCGCGCAGTCCCAGAACGACGCGGTCGCGCACATGACCGAGAAGTATGAAAACGAAAAGCGTCAAAGTAAGGGCGTTTGACCTGCCCGACGCCGTAGGTCGAACGTGTCGGCGTCAGCAAGTGTGTTTGTGTGCCCCCTGGCCGCCGTGCTCGGTCATCACCCGAAGGCTCTCGCCGGGTCACTCAGGTGGATGCCACGCGCAGTCGCGGTACCGCCAACCCGCGGCCAATTTGGCCGTCTTCTCCGCCTCCGTGAGGAGGAGTCCAACGCATTCGCTCCCGGCCGCCGTGTAGTCCCACTCAGGCCGACGCCACCCCGTCGCCAGCAGGGCAATGTGGGCCTGCTGAGCAGGATGATCCGGCGGCAGCAACGACAGCCTGTAGTACTCCAAAACATTCAGCGCCGTGATGTCCTCGGCGGTCCGCGCATCCCCACACGACATCGCGTTGTCCGCATAGCGGGCCAGTGCGGCATCCACCACCCCAGCATCACCGTCCAAACGGCTACGGTTCGGGTCCTGATCTGTCAATCTCATTGCCACAAGCCAACTTCCGAGGTAGAGTGGGCCGTAAAAGTTGGCATTCACCAACGCTTTCCGGCCTGTTCCGGATGTTCGGAATGTTCCGCGTGTTCCGTTTCACATTTACCCGGCAAAACTGCAGGTTAAACGCATCGAAACCGGAACATGGGAATGTGTTGACTCGGGGTAACCGCGGGGTGATGGCCGCATGGCAAAGCGAGTTCTGTTGGTGTGCAAGCGGATTGGCAATATTTACATGTCAGGTCGTCATATGTTTGCCAGAAATCTCGGCGGCCACCAGCTGCCAATTTGGGGTTGCTAGGGATTTCCTTACGCCCCAACCTGGTGCATTAGTACTGGTAGAGCGCCTACAAACAATCTGGGGCCTAGGGGTGCGTTGGGCTTTGCTGCACCGTGGCGGATCGCGTTCGCCATTACGCACCGTGGCTTTCTCAAAACCGCTCCATAACAATGGCTGGGTGACCTCGACAGCGTAGTAATTGGGGTTGACCGCGACAATCATCGATCAGTCGAGCGCGCGATCTCATACACGGGCAACAGCCACTTCTCAGCCGGCAGCTAGCAACAAGGAGCAAAACATAGGTATGACCCCCACCACGCCCTCCCAGGTCCACACCATCAATACGGTCGGCGCGCGGCGTCGGCAATTACGGCTAATGCAATTGATTTTCGCCGGCACCGCTGCCCTCGCCATGCTGGCGCTCTTCGACGCCGCGCGACCCGACACGACAGGATCGGTGCTGAATTCGGCATCGGTGCACCTGGTCGATCTGGCCGTACCCGCGCCGGCCGGCGGCCCCTCCGGCCTGCAGCTCCCGCAGACCCCACCGAACCTGACCGGCGGTGGCTTTGCGGCCGATACCAACGACGACAACGAAGCTCAATTGCAGCAACAGCTTGCGCAGCAGGAAATGCAACAGTCCGAACAACAGTCCGAAGAACAGAACGAGGAGGCCCAGCAGCAGGCCCTCCAGGACGAGCTACAAGGTCAGCAAGTCGAGCAACAAGCCGGACAATAGACCCGAATCAAAGCGTGGCGGCCGCTCGGTGCGGCCGCCATGCGCCAATTGAAACGCTATCCGCCGCCGCCCAAATTGCGCTCGGCCGCTTTCACCAGCCGCCCCGCAAAAAACCGCACCGCGCCGCCCATCGCGGCCCGCATCACCGGACCCGTCCCGCGAACTCCCTCGATGAATGAGCCAGTCCACTGGATGTCGGTTCCGCCCGTCGCATTGGGCGTGAAGACCACTTCACCGACGTAGTCCTTGGCCGGGCTCGCCGGCCCCACCATCTTGTAGACGTGGCGGCGGTCTTGCTCGTACTCGACGGTCTCCTCTTGCACCAACATGGGCCACATCCCGACCTTGCGAATCGCACCGATGCCACCGGGCGCCGGGTCACCCTGTCGCGCCCAACTCGACTGAACAACCATCGGCTTGGCCCAGGTCGACCAGTTGCCACCATCTACCTCAAGGCGGAACAACGTTGCGGCAGGCGCGCTACTGCTCCGGTTGATCTCGAACGAAAACTTCCGACCCGACATGCCGGGTACCCTACCGCGCCGTGATGACCGAACAGAACCCTGGACAAGCCACCAGACGATCACGGCGCCCACCGCGAGAAAGCCAATGACCATCGCCGCATGGACCACCCATGGCCGGCGATGCAGCCAGCGCGCCGTCGCGGGTCGTGGTCGCTTTATTGCGCTCGCTCAAGGCGTCCCTCGCGCCCACCGATGCTCCGGCCTCAAGGCCATACCGCACTCGCACTCTACAGACCACCCGTTTACCGGTTTGCCGTCACGGCGCGGGAGCGCAACGGCGACGGGTCTTAAACTGCGGGTTATGAATTTCGGTTCCCGGCAGGACTTTGTGACTCCAAAGGGCCTGCTACGGATCGAAGACTGCCTGGATGCCGACGGCGCGGTGGCGATGCCGCCCGGCACCACGCTGATCTCGCTCATCGGCCGCAACATCGCGAATGTCGGTGACGCCGTCGCATATCGCTACCTGGACTATTCCCGCTCTGACGGGCAAGCCATCGAAGTCACCTGGGCCCAACTCGGTGTCCGGTTGCAGGCCATCGGTGCGCAGGTGCAACAGTTCGCAGGCCAAGGCGACCGGGTTGCGGTCCTCGCACCGCAGGGCATCGACTATGTCGCCGGGTTCTATGCGGCGATCCAGGCGGGGACCATTGCGGTGCCGTTGTTCGCTCCCGAATTACCCGGCCATGCCGAACGTCTGGAAACTGCGCTACGCGATTCGCAGCCCACGGCCGTACTCACGACAGCCTCCGCGAAAGACGCCGTTGAGAATTTCCTCGGCAACCTCCCACAGCTGCGGAGACCGCAAGTCCTCGTCATCGACCAGATACCTGACTCCGCGGGCGAACGGTTCGCTCCCGTCGAACTGGACATTCACGCGGTGTCCCATTTGCAGTACACCTCGGGCTCGACACGACCCCCGGTCGGTGTGGAGATCACCCACCGGGCCGTTGGCGTCAACCTGGTGCAGATGATCTATTCGATCGACCTGCTCGACCGAAACACCCACGGCGTCAGCTGGTTACCGCTCTACCATGACATGGGCCTGTCGATGATCGGCTTTCCGGCGGTGTACGGCGGACATTCCACCCTGATGTCGCCAGCCGCATTTGTCCGCAGGCCGCAGCGGTGGATTCATGCGTTGAGCGCAGGTTCGCGCGAGGGCAACGTGGTGACCGCAGCGCCAAACTTCGCGTATGAGTGGGCCGCACAGCGTGGACTACCCGCACCAGGCGACGATGTCGACCTCAGCAACGTGGTGCTGATCATCGGTTCCGAACCGGTCAGCATCGATGCGGTAACGACGTTCAATAAGGCGTTCGCGCCCTACGGATTACCGCGTACGGCGTTTAAGCCATCGTATGGGATAGCAGAGGCGACGTTGTTGGTCGCGACCATCGACCACGACGCCGAAGCGACGGTTGCCTATCTCGACCGAGATCAGCTGGGCGCTGGTCGCGCGGTACGCGTCGCGGCCGACGCGCCCGCTGCCGTCGTGCAGGTGTCGTGCGGCCACCCGGCCCGCAGTCTGTGGGCCGTCATCGTCAACCCCGGTGCCGACGCGGAGCTGCCCGACGGCAATGTCGGCGAGATCTGGTTGCAGGGCAACAACGTTGGTCGCGGCTACTGGGGCCGGCCGGAAGAAACCCGGCTGGCGTTCGGCGCCAAGCTGCGGTCGACGCTGGCGGAAGGCAGCCGCGCTGAGGGCTCGGCGGTCAAGGGCGCATGGCTGCGTACCGGCGATCTGGGCCTGTATCTCGACGGAGAGCTCTATGTCACCGGCCGAATTGCGGATCTGATAACCATCGACGGCCGCAACCACTACCCGCAGGACATCGAGGCCACCGCCGCGGAGGCCTCGACGATCGTGCGACGCGGATATGCGGTGGCGTTCTCCGTGCCGAGCGAAACCGGCCAAGCCCTCGTGATCATCGCCGAACGTGCCGCGGGCACCAGCCGTGCCGATCCCCAGCCGGCGATCGACGCGATCAAGCAAGCAGTGTCAGACCGACATGGTCTGACCGCCGCCGACGTGCGTCTCCTACCGGCGGGTGCGATCCCGCGCACCACCAGCGGCAAGCTGGCTCGCCTGGCTTGCCGGACCCAATACCTCGGCGGCGCGTTGGGCGTGCGTTAGGACGCAGGCGAAGAACCGGATCAAGCGGATACATGCGCAACCGCTTCGGTCGCTTAAGGGCAGGTGTAGCCGCCGTCGATCACGATGTCCGACCCCGTCATATAGTTCGACGCCGCACTGGCCAGATACACGTATAAGCCGGAGAGTTCTTCCGGCCGGCCCATGCGGCCGAGCGGAATCTTCGGCTCCCACTGCGCGTGATACTCCGCTAAAGGCTCGACAAGCTCGGTGCGGATATAGCCGGGACTGACGCTGTTGACCCGGATCTTGTGCGGCGCCAGCTCGACGGCCATCGCCTTGGTCAGGTGAATGACCGCCGCCTTGGAGGCACAGTAGTGGCTCACCTGTTGCGGGGTGTTGATGATGTGGCCGGACATCGAAGCGGTATTGATGATGACCCCACCCCGGCCCTGTTCGACCATCGGCCGGGCCGCTGCCTGGGCGGTGAGAAAGACGCCCGTCACGTTGGTGTTCTGGATACGCTGAAACTCTTCGGGCGGCATATCCAGCATTCCGGCTACCGAGACGATCCCGGCGTTGCACACCACGACGTCGATCCCGCCCAGGTCGGCGATCACCTGCTCCACCATGCGCGTCACCTGATCGGGTTGGGTGACATCGCAACAGATCGGTACGACGCTGGCACCACCTGCCGTCGCCAGCTCGTCGGCAACCTCGTGCAAAGCTTCGGCATTCCGCGCCGCCACGGCGACCTGGGCCCCGGCTTCCAAATATGCCCGCGCCACCGTTTTGCCGATGCCACTGGATCCACCGGTCACCAGGGCCGTCTTGCCGTGCAATCCAAACAAGTCCAACACGCTCATGGGCTACGACTACCTCCCGAGGTTCTAGTGTGTCCGCTATGGGCAAGTTCACCAGGGCCGAAATTGAGCAAGCTGTCGGGCACTACACAACCGTCGTCGAAGCCTGCAGCGCTTCAGGCGACTGGCGACCTTTTGCGGATCTATTCACCGAGGATGTCGTCTACACCGAGCACCACTACGGGGTCTTTCACGGCCGCGAGGCGGTGCGCGACTGGATTGTGGCGGTCATGGCGCCGTTCCCGCACATGCGCTTTCCGTCCGACTGGACCGCCTACGACGAAGACAATGACGCGGTCGTCATCATGATCAAGAACCTGCTCGACCACCCGACCGAGGCGAACGGTGAGCCGTTCTGGTTCCCGAACTGGACTCGGCTCGTCTACGCCGGTGACGGCCTGTTTTCCAGCGAAGAGGACATCTACAACCCGGACCGTGACGCGCCGCGCGAGGTCGGGGCCTGGTTGCAGGCCGGCGGCCAGCTCGCCTCGGACCAGATTCTGCAGCCCAACGCCTAACCGGCCCTGCGTCGCCGCGACTGGACTGCCGTCAGCGCCTGCTCCCAGGCGAGCACCGTGGTGGCCTTCAGATTGGTCGGCTTGGCGCTGCCCTTGGACAGCAGCGCGGTGGCAGCGACTTTCGTGGCCACCGACGCCTTCGACAGGTGGCCGGAGTCGAACGGTGGCTTCGGGTCGTATTCGATCGCAAGCTGGATCGCCTTGGCGCGGCCTTCGCCGGCGATCTCGCCGGCCAGCCACAGCGCGAGGTCGAGTCCGGCGGACACGCCTGCACTTGTGACGATCTTGTCCGGGTCGTGCCGCCCTACGATCCGCTCATCGCCGACGGGGGTGGCGCCGAATCCCTTCAATAGGGGGAGGGCCAGCCAGTGCGAGGTCGCTCGCCGGCCCTTCAGCAGGCCGGCAGCCGCCAGGATCACCGAGCCCGAACACACCGACGTCGTCCAGCTCGCTGTCCGGTGGGCCTGCCGCAGCCAGTCCAGCAGCACCTCGTCGCGTGCGTGCACCGGAGTCGACGGCCCGCCAGGCACCAGAATCAGGTCAGGCGTTGGTGTTTCGGCCAGCGAATGCGTCGCGCCGAGAACCAGCACACCGGAGTCCGCCGTTATCGGTCCGGCAGCATGCCAGACGAAGCGCACCTCGGCGCCCGGCAGGTTGCGCAGCACCTCGTACGGGCCGATCATGTCCAACGCGGTGAAACCGGGGTAGGCGACAAATGCGATTTGGGTCATCGTACGGTCCCTTCTGACTAGGCAAAAGCCTTGCGATACTGGTCCGGGGAGATACCGACGCGGCGAATGAAGTTGCGCCGCATGGTTTCCGCGGTGCCGAAGCCGCAGCGGGCCGCAATCGCCACGACTGTGTCCTCGGTCTCTTCCAACTGCCGTCGCGCGGCTTCGGTGCGGATACGTTCGACATAGTGGCCGGGTGCCTCACCGATCTCATCGGTGAATACCCGGGTGAAATGCCGTGGGCTCATCGCCGCCCGGCGAGCCAGCTCGCCGATGCTGTGCGAGGCGCCCGGTTGCGCCTCTATTGCGCCCTGGACTTGGCGGATAGACGTCCGCTTGGCTCGCGGCATCCACACCGGGGCCGCGAACTGGGTCTGTCCGCCGGGGCGGCGCAGATACAGCACCAGCCAGCGGGCGACGGTCTGCGCGATCTCGGTGCCGTGGTCGTCCTCGACCAGCGACAGCGCCAGGTCGATACCCGCGGTGACGCCCGCGGCCGTCCACACCGTCTCCGAGCTCCGCACGAAGATGGGGTCGGCATCGACGTCGATGGCGGGAAACTCGCGGGCCAGCCGCCCCGCGAAGGCCCAGTGTGTGGTCGCTCGGCAGCCGTCCAGTAGCCCCGCCTCGGCCGCGAGAAATGCGCCCGTGCAGACGGTGACGATGCGGCGGGCGTTGCCGGCGACGGCTTTGATCCAGGCGACGAGCTCGGGATTGGATCGTGCGGTATCCACGCCGGCGCCGCCCGGCAGCACAACGGTGTCCACCGGCTCGCTCGGGTCCGGCAGCGGTGCCCCCACAAACGCGAGGCCGGTGGTGGTGGGGATCGATTGTCCGTCGATTGAGGCCACCACGACGTCATATCCGCCGTTGGTCAGCAGCGAGGCGCCGGCAAACACGTCGTGCGACCCCACCACGTCGAGTGCCTGCACGTCGGGAAAGCCGACGATAACCACCTTGCGAGCCATGCAGCCAGTGTCGGCCAGACCAGGGCATGTCGTCTACGCCGGGTACCCCACGAATTAGGACATCCGGACCTGACCCGAGGCCTCCCGGTCGGGCTTGGCAGACTGTGCCCATGGCACAGATAACTTTGCGTGGAAACTCGATCAACACTGTCGGCGAGCTTCCTGCCGTCGGATCCCCAGCCCCAGCCTTCAGCTTGACCGGCGCCGACCTGGGCGCGGTCACCAACGAGCAGTTCAGCGGTAAGTCCGTGTTGCTGAACATCTTTCCATCGGTGGACACACCGGTGTGTGCGATGAGCGTGCGGAAATTCAACGAGCGCGCCGCCGGAACTGACGTGACCGTGGTGAACGTGTCCAAGGATCTGCCGTTCGCGCAGAAACGATTCTGCGGCGCCGAGGGCATTGAGAACGTCACGACGGCGTCGGCGTTCCGGGACAGCTTCGGTGAGGACTACGGCACCACTATCGTCGATGGTCCGATGGCCGGACTTCTTGCCCGGGCTGTGGTGGTCATTGGCGCCGACGGCAATGTCACCTACGTGCAACTGGTGCCAGAAATCGCCGAGGAGCCGGATTACGACGCGGCGCTAGCGGCGTTGCGCTGACCGTCGGCCGAACGCTCAGGGGCGGCCCCGAGTCGATCCGCTGTCTCTGATAGCACCTGGCGACACCCTGTCCACATCTGTTTGATGATGTCGGCGGCGCGATATTCGCGCCAACGGCACCGTCGGTGAGGTCGCGCACTCGTTTCAGGTCGGCCCGACCCTGCTCGGACCTGGTTTCGATGATTCCCAGCGCACCGGCATTGGACACCGCTGCGGCGAGCCGGGCGCCGGCGATGTAGGTCATCGGCGCCTGAATGATCGGAATGTCGATCTGCGCGAGGTCGCAGACCCGATTGGGTGCGGGAGCACCGATACCGGTGGTCACTTTCTCCGCGGATCGACAAGGTCACGGAATCTGACCGCGGGGAAGATGGATGCGCCTAGGCTCTGGACCCGGTCACTCAGCGCCTTGTCGGACGTCACGACGCGGATTTCGTGCGGTCGGGCATCAGTTTCCACGAGCCGGACGATCTCGTCGTCTGCAGAGTTCGCGGCCGCTTTGGGCGCGTGTGCTATTTCGATCACCGAGGAGGTGATGGCGGTCGACGGCGGCCGTTCAAACACGACTGTCACTGTGTCTGTTGGGCTTGTTTGACCTAAGGCCCAGCGGTCGAGATTCCCCACCAACTCGGCCATGGCCCCGCTACGGTCCTTCCACCAGCCGTCCGGGCGGCTCCCGATCACGTTCATGGCGTCTACGATCCATCGCATAAGCACACGTTAGGACTGTGCCTGCGACAACCCCGATGTCAGCACGCTTTGAACCGCCGGCGCGACGAGCGCGACCAGCGTTTCCAGATCCACGTTCGCGAGTGTCGGTACCCCCGACGATTCGTCGTCCCCCGATGATCCCGACCAGCATCGACGACGCCAGCCCAGCGCGAATCGCCGCGTCGTCGCCGACTGCTCACCGCCGCCGAACAACCACCACACCTGGCGGCGATCAAACCCATGACCTACGCCAAGCATTACCTGGACGGCCACTTGCGCACGCCGAGCGCCGACCGGCAGAGATCACGCATCGTATCTGCAACTCCCGGTCAAGACCGCCTGAGGTTGAGCGCGCCCCTCCAGCAATGTGTTTCAGAGCAACAGCACTAGACTGAACACGACCAGCACGGTCAGCGTCAGCAACTGGGGCCACGGGCGCCATGGCGCATCTTGGATGGCATACGACATTTCTTTGAGCGGCGATTTTTCGGGTGGAGCGGCGCGGTCCGGCGCGACCGGACGGTGGAACTTGTGAAAGTACAACTCGATGAGCGACGCGCCGACCCACAGTGCGCCCAGAAAGCTGACGGCGTCGATACCGCGCCATAACAACAGAGCGGCAACCGCCACCGTGAATAGCATCAACACCGGATCCGACACGTTGGTCGCCGACGGTTTATCGCCGTACTGCCTGTCGAGCAGAGCTCGTCGTCGACGGTATGGCAGTGCAAAAAATGTGAACTTGATGATCACGTGAAAGCCCAGTACTACGACGACGCAAGTGGCAACGGTGTTAAGCATGAGAGGTCTCCCACCCCAGATATTGAGTCGAGTACGGTCACCGGTATCAGTGTTCCCGCTGAAGCGGTCGAAATAGTCGATGATGGGACGCCAATGACGTCGTTAGCCGACACGGACGACCGGGTCGTTGCGCTGGCTCGCGGTATGCGCGACCTCGTGCAGGCCGAGGCGGCCGACTCCGAGCGGATGCGCACACTCACCCCCGCGATTGTCAACGAGATGTGGGCCAGTGGATTGATGTCCGCATTCAACCCGGTCGCGGCCGGTGGTGTCGAGCCGTCGTTCACCGAGATGATCGAGACTTGGATCGAAATGGCTTGGCAGGATGGCTCGTTCGGATGGATCGGCATCGCCAACCTGCCGTCATCGTTCGCCGCGGCAGCTTATCTGCCCGACGAGGGTTTTGCCGAGGTGTTCACGGCTCACGATAACCGGGTCACCTTGGGCGGCCAGTTCTTCCCCAACGGGCAGGGGACGGCCGTCGACGGCGGCTATCTGTTGAACGGATCGTGGAGCTTCGGTTCGGGAACCGGTCACTCCGAGTACGTCGCCGCCGGATTCCTGCCGATCGACAACGGCGAGATGCGCTGGGTCAGCGAAGGCCTCCCCGAGATGCTGGTGGCCGTGCTTCCGCGAGCGGACGTCACTTTTAACGACGGCTGGCATGTCCAGGGGCTCAAGGGAACTGGTTCCTACGACTACAGCGTCGAAAATGTCTTCGTCCCGAAGAGCCGGACCTTTGAGCTCTTCGTCCGCCACCCGTTGCGCGGCGCGTCGCCGGCCACGCGGATGGGGCTGATGCCGGTCACCGCGGCCGGTCACGCGTCATGGGCACTGGGCGTGGCCAAGAGCATGCTCGACGATGTCCAGGAACTGGCCGCCACGAAATTTCGGATGAGTGACATGGAATCATTGGCCAGTCGACCGACGTTCCAGAAAGGCCTCGCGCACCACCGCGCAAGCTGGCGCGCCGCTCGTCTCTTGGTGCTTGACGCGTTCACCACCGCCGAGTCTGCCGTTGCCGCGGGGGAAGACCTCACCCCCGCGTTGCGGGCCGACATGCGCGTGGCCGCCGTCTATGCGACCGACATCGCCCGCAGCTGTGCCGAGTGGGCCCATCTGGTCGCGGGAACCAGCTCGATTCGCGAAGGCGGCCGACTCGAGCGCGCCTTTCGCGATGTGTACACGGGAACCCAACACGCCTTCATCAGCGAAAAGGTCGCGATCGACGCGGCCCAGATCTGGCTGGGCATCATCGAGGACCAGCCGGGACTGTGAGCTAGTCACAAATGGGGCAGAAGCCGCTCAGCGAAGACGTCGGGATGCTCCCGGTGCATAAAATGGCCGCCCCGGACCTCTTCAATGGTGTATTCGTTCTGGAACATCCGGGCGGCGCGGCGATAGTCGGACGGCTCGGCGACCGGATCGTCGAGGCCCGCAAAGACGACCGTGGGCACAGTGATCCGCGCCTTCAATGCTGCGCTGGGTATGGGGGAGAGCTTCCGGTAGTAGCCGAACGCCGCGTTCAAGCTCGCCCGGTCTGAGAAGCTTGCGCGGACGGCGTCGAACTCCTTTGGATCGGGGTTCCACGTCGGGGACCACCGCCGACAAATAGCCGGGAGCGCCGCGAAATCGTTGCGCGCGAAGCGGTCCGCAGCGCCCGGCAGCTTGTAGGCCGCAAAGTGCCGAACGCCCCAAAGCTTCTTGGGTGACGGCTTGAGCGTCGCCGGGTGCGGAATTGCGATGGCGAACAGCTTTATGACCCGATCCGGGCCGAGCCCTGCCGCGCCATAGGCGGCCAAGGCTCCAAAGTCGTGCCCGATGACGATGGCGTCGCGCGCGCCCAGCGCTTCGATCAGCGCAAGTGGATCGCGTGCCAAGGTGTCCTGATCGGTGTCGCGATCAGGGATCGCGCTGGGGTGGTAGCCACGCATATACGGGCTGACCACGCGGTAGCCCTTGGCGGCGATTCGCGGGCGAAGATCATCCCAGGTGTGCGCCGTGTCCGGGAATCCGTGCAGCATGAGCACGAGGGGTCCGGAGCCCTCCTCGAGGTAGGCGAATCTGAGCCCGTTCGCCTCGACGAATTGGATCGCATCGCCCATGGCTTGGCGACACTACGCCGATCCCTGCCCGGTGTCAGCGGTCGCATACCATCAGCCCATGCGCGGTTCCAAGATTCTGATCACCGGTCCAACCGGACAAGTTGCCACTCCTATCGCACAAGCCCTGGCGGTCGATAACGAGGTGTGGGGGATCGCCCGGTTCACCAATCCAGCGGTGCGTGACGACCTCGAGAAAGCGGGGGTGCGGTGCCAGACCGTCAACCTGTCCGCCGGCGACTTCGACGGTCTCCCAACCGACTTCGACTATGTGATCAACCTGGCGGTGGCCAAGAGCGGCAAGTGGGACAAAGACATGGCCGCCAATGCGGAGTCCGTCGGACTGCTGATGGCCCACTGCCGCGGCGCGAAAGCCTTCCTGCACTGCTCGTCGGGCGCCGTCTACGATCCGCCGGGGGACGAGCCTCGCGCCGAGGGAGCCGCCTTGGGTGATAACCACAAGCCGCTGTTTCCGACGTATTCGATCTCCAAGATCGCCGGCGAGACGGTCGCTCGGACCATGGCGCGGGCCCTGGGCGTGCCCACTACCATCGCCCGCCTCAACGTTCCGTATGGCGATAACGGCGGGTGGCCGTTCTACCAAATGGAGATGATGCTGGCGGGGATGCCAATCCCGGTCCCGGCCGGCGGCCCCGCGCGCTACAACCCGATCCACGAGGACGACATCATCGCGACCATTCCGAAGCTGCTCGAGGTGGCGTCGGTCCCGGCGACCACGGTCAACTGGTCCGGTGACCAGACGGTCAGCATCCAGGAGTGGTGCGGCTACCTCGGTTCGCTCGTCGGCAAGGAACCGATCTTCGAGGAGAGCGAGCAGGCGCTGCGCGGGAACCCCACCGACAACGCCCGCATGCGTGAGCTCATCGGCGGTACGACAGTCGACTGGCACGACGGGATGCGCCGGATGGCCGCCAAGTTCCACCCGGAACTGGTCGGCTCGTAAGCTACCAGTAGCGCATGGCTTGGCGAAACAGGTCGGCGAGAGTGGGTTTGCTCATCTCTCGCGGAGCGTTCTGCAGAAGACGCTGCTGCGGGTAAGCCCCGTCGGTGAGGGCGGCGACGTCGTCTTCGGTGTAACCCACCCCGCTCAGCCCGTTGGGCATGCCGACCGCGCGCATGATCCGGATGAGTTCCGTCGCGAGTACCTCACCCGCATCGTCGGGATCGGCGTCGCGGGTGTCAGCGCCGAGCAGCCGGGCCGCCTCGATATGGCGCTCGGGGCTCACCTGCGCGGTGAAACGGAATACCGCGGGCGCATTGACGATGACAGACATGCCATGCGGCACGAGCGGCTCATGGTTCGGATAGCCCGAGGGACGGAATTCACGTACCAGCCCCGCCACCGCGTAGGCCATGCCGTGCGGTGCGTGCACACCCGCGTTACCGAAAGCGATGCCCGCGAGCGTGGCCGCCCACATCATCTGCTCGCGGGCTTCGCTGTCGGAGGCATCGTGCACCGCCCGCTCCAAGTACTGGCCCAGCAGTCGTAGCGCCTCGCTGCAGCCCAGATCACTCCACGGGTTAGCGCCCTGACTCATCGGCCGTAAGCCGGGTCGGGCGGGCGCCGGTCGGTGAACGTAGGGCCGCGCGGTATAGGACTCCAAAGCATGCGACAGCACATCGAGGCCCGCCGCCGCGACGACCCCGCCGGGCAGACTTGCGGTGCAGTCGGGGTCGACGAGCGCCTCGGTGGGCCGCAACGCGTGCGACGCGATGCCCGTCTTCAGCGATAACGACAGCAGGTCGAAGATCGCGATGCCGGTCACCTCGCTGCCGGTGCCGGCCGTCGTGGGGCAGGCGATATGCGGCCTGAGCGGCCCCGGTATCGGCGCGCCCTCCCCGATCGGTGCGTTGACGTAGGTAAGAAAATCGGCGGGATGGCTGGCGTACAGGTTAGCGGCCTTGCAGGTGTCGATGACCGAGCCCCCGCCCAGCGAAACGTAGCCATCGGGTCTCACCTCTTGGGCGAAGCGCGCTGCGGCGCCGAAAGATACGTCCGTCGGCTCGACATGCACGTCGGTGTAGGTGACCACGTCCAGTCCGGCGGCCACCAGCGAGGCGTGTGCCTTCGCGAAGGCGGGCAGTCCCGCCACCACGGCATCGGAGAACAGGGCCACCCTGCGCATCCCCAGCGCGCCGGCTCTTTCACCCAACTCGGCCAGACAGCCCCGCCCGAATGTTATCCGGGACGAGTCGACGGTGAAGGCTCCATCGCAGCCTTGGGCAACCGCCGGGAAATTGCAGCACGCCATGCCTCTATCCAATCCCACCGAACGTCGACTTGGTGTGGCGATTTCTTGAAAAAAATCCCCGACGACTCGACGCTCGCGGTGGAAAGTATGCTAGGCAAGTGCTCAGCACGCGAGCGCATCGAAGCGCCGCGGCCACGTGGAAGGGACCAAATGACGCTGCAGACGGTATTGGATGACATTCGGAAGCGCCCCGGGTCGGGTGACGTCATTCCGATCATCAATCCGGCGACCGAAGAGATCATCACCGAATTCACCGACTGCGGGGAAGAGGTGGTCAATGAGGCCGTCTCGCAGGCGAAGGCTTCCTTCGAGTCCGGCGTCTGGTCCGAGCTGCCCGGTCGCGAGCGGGCCAAGATCCTGTGGCGCATCGGGGAGTTGATCGACGAACACGCGCAGGAATTCGCCGAGCTCGACTCGCTCAACACGGGCATGCCGCTGTTGCAGGCAACGCTGCAGATGTCCACCGTTTCGGAGTTCTTCCGCTACTACGCCGGTTGGTGCTCGAAGATCAACGGCACCGCGTACGACGTGAAGACCGACGGCATCGCCACCGACGCGTACGTCGACATGCACGCGTACACCCTCAAAGAGCCCTACGGCGTGGTGGGCCTGATCTTCCCGTGGAACGGCCCGATCTTCAATGCCAGCGCCAAGTTGGCGCCCGCGTTGGCCGCCGGTGGCAGCTTGCTGGTCAAACCCGCCGAGGAAACCCCGCTGTCGGCGCTGCTGCTCGACAGACTCATCCACGAGGCCGGCGTCCCCGAGGGGGTTGTCAACCTGCTGACCGGTTACGGCCACACGGCGGGTGCGGCGATCACCGCGCACCCCGACGTCGAGAAGGTCGCCTTCACCGGGTCGACCGAGGTCGGCAAGGCGATCGTGCGGGCGTCGGCCGACAGTCTGAAGAAGGTCACGCTCGAACTCGGCGGGAAGTCGCCGGTGCTGATCTTCGACGACGCCAACCTGGACAAGGCCCTGTTGATGGCGTCGCTGGGCATCTTCGTGCACTCCGGCCAGGGCTGCGTGTGCGGGTCGCGGATCTTCGCGCAGCGCGGCGTGTACGACCAGGTCGTGGCGGGCGTCGCGATGATGGCTGACTCGTTCAAACTGGGCGCCCCCAGCGAAGAGGGCTGCGTCAGCGGCCCGCTGATCAGCCAGAAGCAGCTGACCCGGGTCATGGGCTTCATCGACGAGGGCAAGGGCGATGGCGTCGATGTGGTCACCGGCGGCTACCGCCTGGACCGCAAGGGCTATTTCGTCCACCCGACGGTGCTCACCAACGTCGACCCCAGCATGCGGCTATTCCAGGAGGAGATCTTCGGGCCGGTAGTCAGCATCCTGCCGTTCGACGACGAAGACGAGGCCGTGGCACTGGCCAACGACACCACGTACGGCCTGGCGGCCACCGTCTACACGGAAAACGTCGGTCGGGCGCACCGCGTGGTCAAGCGGTTGAAGGCGGGCAGCGTGCAGATCAACTGTCAGTTGGTCTTCGACCACGACGTGCCGTTCGGCGGCTTCAAGCAGTCCGGTTGGGGCCATGAGTTCGGCAAAGAGGGCCTCGATATCTACCTGAAGTCCAAGTCGGTCTGGACCCAGCTCTAACTCCTTGCACTGCAACGAAATGGCTCCGATCCCCAAAGGGTTCGGAGCCATTTCGGCACGCTCAGGCCTAGGAGCCCTTGTTGTAGCGGGTCAGGAATCCGACGGCCGCAATTGCCGAGACCGCGCCGATCACGGCCCACAGCACGAAGGGGAAGACCAGCGACCCTGCTAGGCCGCCAAACGTCAGAGCGATATAGAGCGTCCAGATCAGACGGAGGACGCTCCACAGTGCGAGTGCGCCGGCGCTGATCCCGATGTACAGGCTCCGTTGACGATCGACGCGGTTGATCTGCTCCTCGATGCCCGTCGGTACGATTTTCATTTGCTGACTTCCCTTTCGTGAGGCGCCGCCTCGTTGGCGTCGTCGTTGGGCCAAGTACAAGCCGTCGACCTGGCTACCGATCCCAAAAACGCGCTCGGGCTCTCGCACCCATTTACATCGATGCGCAGTGCTACTACCGTATGTAGTAGTACATGCTCTGGAGGCAGCAGATGTTCGACGGCCGGTACGTGAAGACAGAGTCCAAGACGGCAGCCCGCTCCATGACCTGGGCGGTGATCGCGTTCGCCGCGGCTTTCAGCCTGCACGGGGTCGACCACTTGCGGCGCGGAATGGCAGCATCTCCGCCGTCGATCATGGTTGGCGGGATGGTCCAAGGACTGTGCGTGGTGGCCGTGGTCGTACTGGTTTTACGCCAATACCGTTGGGCCTCCGATGCCGCGATCGTCGTGGGTTTCGGCAGCGCCGTGCTTTTCATATATGCGCATCTGCTGCCCACTTTTCTGCCCGGCTATCAGGACAGCTTCACGTCCGGACCGCGAATCAACGTCACCTGGTTCTCGTGGTTCACCGCCGGCGCCGAGATCGGGAGCGGACTGGTACTCGGTTATATCGGCCTGCAATCACGCGCCTCTCGCCACCTTTATCCCAATCCCTAACTGCTGCAGGGCTGCTGGCCGCACGGCGGGGCCGGGACAGTTACCCGCTGACAGCTTCTCGAGGTATCGACCTACGCGGCGGCGACCGTATGTTGTATAACAAGGCAGAAATTGGCAGTCACGCACACACAGATGACGGGCGACCTGGATGACAAGTGATCGGCCCGGAGCAAATAATCCCGATGAAGGCTTCGACGACAGTAGTGATTTCGCCGGCGCGCAAGCCAATGACGCAGACACCCAACAGGAGTCGTCGCCACGACCGAGGCTGCCTCGCCGCTCGCCCACTCAGGCTCGGCCGCGTGCAGCAATAATCTCTGGCGCTATTCTCGCCCTGGCACTGCTCGTCGGCGGCGGAACATTCGCTGTCATCAAGCTGACCGGCACGCGGCACTCCGTCGCGGGGTCCTCAACCCATGCGCCGGCTCCGTTAGCGGCCCCTGCGCCGCCAGGCTGCGCTGACCTGGCGTCGGTGGTGACGGCGATGACGCCCCGCGACAAACTCGCGCAGCTGCTGATGGTCGGGGTCACCGGCGCAGCCGACGCCCGTGCCGTCGTCACCAGCCAGCATGTCGGGGGTATCTTCATCGCCAGCTGGACCGACCTGTCGATGCTGACCGACGGGTCGCTGAATGACATCGCCGGCTCAGCAGGTCCGCTAGGTCTCGCCGTCAGTGTGGACGAGGAGGGTGGCCGGGTCGAGCGTTTGTCATCGCTGATCGGGTCGGCACCGTCGGCCCGTGTACTGGCGCAGACCCAGACGCCCAACCAGGTCTACCAACTGGCCCTGGACCATGGCCAGAAAATGCACGACTTAGGCATCACAATCGATTTCGCGCCGGTCGTCGACGTCACCGACGCGCTTGACAACACGGTAATCGGCGACCGGTCGTTTTCCGCCGACCCTGTGGTGGTCACGACCTACGCCGGCGCGTATGCCCGTGGACTGCGTGACGCGCACGTTCTGCCGGTGCTCAAACACTTTCCTGGACACGGCCGTGCGTCCGGGGATTCCCACAAGAATGGGGTCGTCACCCCGTCACTGGAAGAACTGAAAAAGCTCGACCTGGTGCCCTACCGAACGCTGGTGGCCAAGCTGCCGGTGGGCGTGATGATGGGCCATATGGATGTGCCGGATTTGACGGACGGGGACCAGGCCAGCCTGAGCCCCGCCGCGGTCGCTTTGTTGCGCAACGGAGCCGGCTATGGCGCCCCGCTGTTCGATGGTCCGGTGTTCACCGACGACCTGTCGAGTATGAAAGCGATCACCGACCGCTACGGCGTCCCCGACGCGGTATTGAAAGCCCTTGAGGCCGGTGCCGACACCGCGCTATGGGTGAGCACCGCCGAGGTTCCAGCGGTGCTCGACAAATTGGAGTCGGCCTTGGCCAGTGGCGATTTGAGCACTCCCAGGATCAAGGCTTCGGTGCTGCGGTTGCTTGAGGCCAAGACACGCAACTCGCCCTGCAGTCGCTGACGTTTCCGCAACGTGACGGCCTGGCGCGTCCTACCAGACGCGTATCCAGTCGACCAACATGTCTACGGGGTAGGTCCCCGACCCGGGATCGCCACCGCCGGATCCGGCGACCGCGAGATTGAAAACCGGATAGGCGGTGTAACCGGCGCCATTGAACGGCCAATCCGGTAAAGAGCTCGCCGGTACGTCGAAGTACGGCTGCGCGCCGTCAACATAGTCTTTCCAGAAACGGATTCCGGCCTCATCCCATTGGGTTCGCCACGTATGCCAACCGCTGTCAACTGCGATGTTGTGGGTCTTCCACTCGCCGCCGTTTGCTTTTGCGTGAACGGTTGTGGCCGAGGGCCAACTGCCGTTGCCGTACCACTCAAGGATGTCGATTTCACCTTGATCCTGATTTCCCAGCCAGAAGGCCGGCCAGCTACCAGCCGTCAGGCAATCGAGTTTGATCCGGGCTTCCCACGTGTGGCCGACGCCGCCCCGCCACGGGCTTTGAACCTTGCCGCCGTAATACCTGGTGCCCTCTTTTGTGGCGCGCAGGACCAGGTTGGATTTGCCGTCCACAAACACGTTCTGGCGATCATCCCGGTATTGCCCGATGTTCTCGGGTCGCTCCCAATACGTCGGGTCCTGGATTTGCTCGCGCGCCGGCGCTACCGCCCACTTCGACGGATCGGGGGCTGAGCCGGCCGGCCCGTCGAACTCATCCTGGAAGATGTAGGCCCCGCTTTGGCCGTTGGGCGCGGCCGGGGGCGACACCCGGCCCGCGGGCGCTTCCCGTCCGGGGGGGTAGGCCCGGGCCTCGGGCACCGGGATCGCGGCTGCCACCACGCTGATCCCCGTCATCAACATCATCTGGCGACGATCCATCTGCGGCATAAGCAAGCGACGATAGCAGCCCGCACAGCGCCGCGGTGAAACAAGAATAGTGTCAGACGCTGCCGCTAGCCTTTTGACATGCCACTTTGCAGTTATCGGCGGACGCCGAGCAAAAAGTATGAGATCGTGCATTATTGCGACCGATCACGGCGCGTTAACGCCGTTCAGACCGGTTACCGCGAATTGACGGCAAATTCTCAGCGTGACGCTTGGTTTCGTCTCAGGTTTAGCCGGGCACACTAGATTACGAGCCGATAACCAATCTGTTGTGGCTTCACAGATGAGTTGGGTTGCTCTGAGAGGGGAAGCAATCGTGGCAAATACAACAGGGGCGACCGTAATTTTCCTTGACTCACACCCGGTTTGGGTTGCGGCACAGAAGCGCGCGCGCCAGCGCGGCGAAGCGATGCACCGGCATCCCTCGTTTACGGCCCGGCCGACGCGCTGCCGCCGTTCGCGACCCGAGGGTGTGTTCCAGCGCCGACGCACCGGCGTGAGCGTTTAAACCGACTGTCTGCCGCAGTGCGGGCCAGTGCCGCCCGAAGGATGCTATAAGCAACGTATGTCAGGCACAGGGGACATTACTCACGTTTCCGATACGGCCAGGTGGACGGCATTGCATCGGGCAACCGAATCGGCTCGTCCAGATGCGCTGTTCCGAGACCCGCTCGCAGAACGCCTCGCCGGCCAGGGCGGCCGCGACATCGTCGCCCGGGCACCACTGACCAACCGTAGTGGCTGGTGGCTGGTGGCGCGCACCAAGATCATCGACGACACCCTTGCCGGCGCGATCGCCGACGGCTGCGACCGCGTGCTGAATCTAGCCGCCGGTTTGGACACCCGTCCATACCGCCTCGATCTGCCGCCCGATTTCACCTGGGTGGAGGCCGACCTCCCGGGGTTGCTCGCGGAGAAAGCCGAGCTGCTCACCGACCAGACGCCGCGATGCCGGTTGACCCACACCGCCGTCGACTTAGCCGATCCAGCCGCCCGCAGCGCCTTCCTCAACGACGCGCTGGACGGCGCCACGAAGGCGCTGGTACTGACAGAAGGCCTGTCGATGTATCTGGACGACAGCGACATGGTCGCGCTATCGCAGGCATTCACCAGACCCGAGATCGCTTGGTGGATGCTTGACTTCTCGTTTCCACGGCTGCGGAAGATGATGAACAAGAAGATGGCCGGCATGTTGGAAAATGCGCCGTTCAAATTCGCGCCGGACAACGGGTTGGCGTTCTTCGAAGAACTCGGCTGGCGCGTAGTCGAGGCGGAATCGCTATTTGTGGCGGCCCACCGGTTTCGCCGTTTGCCGATGTTCATGCGTCCACTCGCCTGGCTGCCGCAGCCGGACCTGCGTCATCCGGGCAATCGGTCGTTCAGTGCCATCGCCCTGCTTGCGCGTCGCTAGCCGGACGTCTTGACGACGAGCTTGCCGACGTTCTTGCCTTCGAACAGCATGTTGATAGCCGTGGGGAGTTGCTCGAAGCCTTCAACAACCGTCTCGAGCGGCGTCAGCTTTCCCTCGGCGATCAGGCCACTGATCTCAGCGGCCGCCTCGGGCGTGCGGCCCAGATGGTCTAGGACGATGAAGCCCTGCAGCGTCGCGCGCTGGACCAGCAGGTTCCCGAACGCGCGCGGCCCGGGTGGCGGGTCGACCGAGTTGTAGCCGGAGATCAGCCCGCACAACGCGACGCGCGCACCGAGGTTGAGGCGCGCGAAAACCGCGTCCATGATGTCGCCGCCGACATTCTCGAAGTCCACGTCGATGCCGTTGGGCGTCGCTGCCTTGAGCTGAGCGGCCCAATCGTCGGCGCGGTGGTCGACGGCGGCGTCGAAGCCGAGCTGCTCGGTCAGCAGGGCGCACTTCTCGGGGCCGCCGGCGATCCCGACAACGCGGGCGCCGTCGGCCTTGGCGAGCTGGCCCGCAACGGAGCCGACCGCGCCGGCCGCGGCCGAGACGACGACCGTCTCACCCGGCCGTGGCTTGCCGATGTCGCGGATCCCGATCCAGGCGGTGAGCCCGGTGGTCCCGAGGACGCCCATGTAGGCACTCGGCGAGACCCCCTTGGCGACGTCGACCGGAAACAAGAACATCCCGTCCGAGGCAACCGCATACTCCTGCCAGCCCACGAGGCCCTGGACGGTCTGGCCGACCGGGTAGTTCGGGTTCTTCGACGCGACAACCTCACCGAGCCCGCCTCCGCGCATGACTTCACCGATGCCGACCGGCGGCAGGTAGGTCGGTGTGTCGTTGATCCAGGCGCGGTTGGTCGGATCGAGCGAGATCCAGTCGACGCGAACCAGCGCCTCGCCGTCGCCGATCTCGGGCACCCCCTCCTCGCTGAGTTCGAATGTGTTCGGTCCGATGAGTCCAGTGGGGCGTTCACGGAGGAGGAAGCGACGGTTCCGATCGGGCATGAGGCGCACGCTACTCCACGGGGTTCGCAGCGAAGGCGCAGTTACCGTGCTCGCCATACCAAGCTCGGACATACTTGGCCGTGTGCCGCGAACACACACAGCGAAAGCGCTCGCCAACCCAGCTCAACCACATAAAGCGCTCATAAACGAGTTGGAGCGCTACCTACAGTCTCACTATCCGAACTTGAGCGACGTCAACGTGCTGAGCGTGACCGACACGGGTCAAGCCGACAAGAGCCACAAGCCGGTCCGGCACTGGTACCACGTCACGTACGAAGCCTGAGACTGCCGCCGGTAGAAGCAATCCGAGGCCGGCCGCGGCTACCCAGCCACCATTGTGACCATGGGGTATAGGGCGGATTCAATCGGTGGTCGCAACACCGGCTTGTTGAAGCAAGAGTAGGTGTTCGTCCAGGGCTTCGGCAGGGGTCTTCCACCCGAGGGTCTTGCGGGGTCGGGTGTTGAGGGCGATTCACACAGTCCACCTCTATCGGAGGGTGCCAGGCTGTCCCGCACAACCGTGCGCCTTGCCATGGCCGCCCTGCAGGATCAGTACGGACTGGATCAGGACGCGGCATTCGACGTGTTGCGCGACCTTTCTCAGCGCCACAATGTGAAGCTGCGCGTTGTTGCGGCTGGAGTGATTTCTCCGCACGTCAGCGCGCCGTTGCGGGCGGCGACCGCGTCGCCACCGCTGCCGTTTACGGTTGCGGGCCGGGCGTGCGCGAACCGTGGCGAGGTTCTCGCAGAGTTGATGCGCGTCGCAGTCAGCCGCTCGGGTGCGCAGCAGGGCACCGTTCAGCTGCGCGATCAGGTGCACGGCGGGCTGCAACTCGAGGGCTGGCGCGGATTCAGCCAGGACTTCGCCGACACCTTCAGCTACGTGAGCGGTGACGACACGGCGTGCGGACACGCGTTTAGCGACGGCGCTCAGGTCGTGGTCACCGACGTCGACAGCTCGCCGCTGTTCAGCGAATCCGCCCGGGAAACACTACTGGCGAACGAAGTCCACTCGTGCGTGTCCACACCGATCGTTGATGACGACGGGGCGGTGCGGGGAATGGTGTCCACTCATCAGCCCCACCGCGACGTCATTCCGACCGCGGGGGAGTTGGGGCAGCTGCGGCAACTGGCCGGCCAGTGCGGTCGCTGGCTGCAGTGGTATGACCAGGTGGTGCTGCCCACCTTGGTGGCCGCCGTCCATGAGGCTGCGGCGGCCAAAGCCAATGGCGGTTCCGGTGAGACCACAGACCTCGATCCAGCGGCGACTATTGTCGACGCGGCCCGACTGCTCACCGACCGCTACGGCGTCGACCAAAGCCACTCTCGAAAGATGCTCACTGCGATCGCCCAGCGGCGCGGTGTATCACTGCACGCGCTGGCAGCTCAGCTGACCGCGGGGATCGATCAGCCCGGCCCTTAGAGCTTGCCTGCGACGAAATCGGCAGCCTGGTTGGCCATGCCCGCGTCGATGTAGGCGCTGGCGAGATGTTGTGGCCAGTTTTCTTTCCAGGTATTCGGGTCGGCCGGGTTGCAGATGGGATCGGCGCCGTGGCACAGCTCGATGGTTCGGTCGTTGTAGATCGGGTTGAAGTTGGTGATGGGGCCTGCCCACTGGCTGCCGTTGCCGAACAGCGCGACGGCGGCGATGTGTTGATCCATGCCCGGCGGCAAGGGGCTGTCGAAACCGAACGCGCCGATGGGCGCCGCGAGTACCACGTCGGTGACCGCGGCACCGAGCGAGTAGCCGCCCAACACCAGCCGGGTATCCGGGCAATTGTTGGCCATGTCCTGGATGTGGTGGCTCATGTCGTTGGCACCGATGTCGATCTCCGTGTCGGCGGGGTACTTCACCGCGTATGTCCCGACGTTCTTCGAAACCTTGGATTCGAGCGAGTTGATGAACGCGTTGCCGAGCGTGCCCGTCCCCGGTGATTCGTAACGACCGCGGGCGAACACTACCTGCACGTCGGGGCAGCTCGCCGCGGCCGACGGCGCGGCACCCGGTGTCCCGAACGGCAGCACTGCAGAGGTGTACATCAGCGCGGCGGCGATCAAAACCGCCGCCAGGCCGACGCCAAGACATTTACGGGCAAGCGAACCGTGCACAGCACGATCGTAAAGCGATCACGCGTCCGCCGCCGAGCGGGGTGAATTGCGGTCCCTTGACCTACCCCGGAACACCGACCACACCGTCAGCGCTGCCAGGCCGAACGATAGGTTCAACTGATGAGCCACACCGACGCCAGTGCGCCCGAGCGCTTGTTCGCGTTGGCTCAGCAAGTGCAGGGTTTCATGCCGGACGACGAGGGGCGCGCACTTTATGACGCCGCGCTGCACTACCTCGACGGCGGCGTCGGTGTGGAGATCGGCACCTACTGCGGCAAGTCCACTCTGTTGCTCGGCGCCGCGGCACAGCAAACCGCCAGCGTGCTCTACACCATCGATCATCACCACGGCTCCGAGGAACACCAGCCCGGCTGGGAATATCACGACAACTCACTGGTCGATGAGGTCACCGGACTGTTCGACACGCTGCCGACGTTTCGTCGCACCCTGGACGTGGCCGGTCTGGACGACCACGTCGTCGCCGTCGTCGGAAAATCGCCGATTGTGGCTCGGGGCTGGGGGTCGCCGCTGCAGATGTTGTTCATCGACGGCGGCCACTCCGAGGCGGCCGCCACGCAGGACTTCGACGGGTGGGCCAAGTGGGTGACCCTGGGCGGGGCACTACTCATCCACGACGTGTTCCCCGACCCGAAGGACGGCGGGCGCCCGCCGTATTACATCTATTGCCGCGCCATCGATTCCGATCAGTTCCGGGAGGTTTCGGTCCTCGGGTCGCTACGGGTGCTCGAACGCACCAGCGGCCGTCCGGGCGATCAGATCACCGTCAGCGGCCAGGCCCGGTAACGACGCATTCGCAATCGAAGTCGGTCTGCAAACCCACCGGCAGTCCGTCGCCGCGGAAGATGCCTGCGCCCCCGGTTGTGTCCGACAGTGCGTCGGCAGCCAGGATCATCGCCGCCCCGGTCCAGGTGGTGCGTTCCTCGGGCCAGCGCTTCCCATCCGCGAACACCAAACCCGTCCAGTAGGAGCCGTCGTCTTCGCGCAGGTGCTGCATCGCGGCGAACTGCCGGTTTGCCGATGACCGGTGACCGATGGCATCCAGCGCCAGCACCAGTTCGCACGTCTCGGCGCCGGTCACCCAGGGCCGGTCATCCACGCAGCGAATGCCAAGATCGGCGACCACAAAGTCGTTCCAGCGCTGCTTGATTCGGGCCGCCGCTGCGGGGCCCCGCAGCGCACCACCGAGGATGGGGTAGTACCAATCCATCGAGTAGCGGTCCTTCTCGGTGAACGCCTCCGGATGCGCAACGAGCGCGTGACCCAACCGGCCGAGCGCAAGTTCCCACTCCGGTTGCGGTTCCCCGACAAGGACCGCGAGCGCAAGCGCACACCGGATGCTGTGGAACACGCTGGCACATCCGGTCAGCAGCGCTTCCACAACGGGTCCCGTTTCACTTCGGGCCCAACAGATCTCGCCATAGCCGACCTGCAAGTCGATGACGAAATCGATCGCCTTGCACACCATGGGCCACATTTGTGCGGCGAATGATTTATCGCCGGTGACCAGCACGTGGTGCCACACACCGGTGGCAATGTAGGCGCAGAAGTTGCTGTCGCTGTTGGCGTCCTCGACGATCCCCGCGCGGAACTGCATGGGCCACGAACCATCTGACCGCTGGGTGTGACGGCTCCAGTCGAATGCGGCACGCGCCGGCTCCAGCAGTCCGGCCGTGGTGAGTGCCATAGCGCATTCCACGTGATCCCACGGATCGGTGTGCCCACCGTCGGACCATGGGATGGCGCCAGACGATTCCTGCTCGGCCGCGATGGAGAGCGCGGTCTGCCGGCATTGCTCTGGAGTCAGGACGCCAGGAACTCCCGGCGGCTTAGCCCGATGCAACTGAACGTCCCGGCATCGCTTCGTTTGCTACGGTTTTCGCTGCTTTGCGGTCCTGGCGTTTGGTGAAATACATGGCCACGCTCTTACCCACCAGCGGATTGAGCAGTGACTCGGCCACCTGCGTTATCTTCGGCCGCCGCATCAGATCCCACACCAGTAGTTTGTGATACGTGGTCACCGCTGGGTGTTCCGTATTCGACACACCGACAGCGCATTTCAGCCACCAGAACGGCGAGTGCAGCGCGTGTGCATGGTGAGTGTGCGTCAATTCCATGCCGCCGCCGGCAATCTTGTCCCGCAGCTTGCTGGCTTGGTAGATGCGCACGTGGCCGCCCTCATTGCTGTGGTATTCGTCGGACAGCAGCCAGCACACTCGCTCGGGGAGCCACCGCGGCACGCTGACCGCCAGTGTGCCACCGACTTTGAGTACCCTGATCAGTTCCGCGACGGCGGCATCGTCTTGTGGTACGTGTTCCAGGATTTCGGACGCGATTACGCAGTCAAATGTCTCGTCGGCGTAGGGCAGGCTCAGCGCATCGCCGACGACCACTTGTGCCGAGGCCGTGGCAGGCGCCTCGCCGGTCTCGGCCATGGCTCGGAGAATGGTGTCCACCGACTGCAGTTCGGACGCATCGCGGTCGAAGGCGATCACGTCGGCACCGCGCCGATACGCTTCGAAGCTATGTCGGCCGGCACCGCAGCCGACGTCGATGACTTTGGTAGCAGGCCCGATGCCCAGCCGGCCGAAATCGACTGTCAGCATTGCGCTTCGCCTTCGGTGGCGCCCTTTCGTGCAATCGCCCGCTCATAGATTTGCACGGTTTGGGCGGCCACAGCCTCCCAGCTGAACACGCCAACTGCCCGGGCTCTGCCCGCCTTACCCAGACTGCGGCGCTTTTCTGGCGAGTCGAGCAGCCCCCCGAGCGCACGGGTCAGCGCGTCGACGTCAGCGGGCGGCACCAATTCGGCGCATGCACCGTCGGTACCGAGGACTTCGGGGAGCGCGCCCACCCGACTCGCGACGACCGGGGTACCGCTCGCCATGGCTTCGACAGCGGGCAGCGAAAAGCCTTCGTACAGCGAGGGAATGCAGGCGACCTCGGCCGATGCGAACAAGGCGGCGAGCTCCGCGTCGGAGAGCCCGCTGGCGATATGGACGATATCGGAGATACCAAGTTCGGCGATGAGTTTGTGGGTGGGACCGTTCGGCTCGACCTTGGCGACCAGCCGCAGCTCGACATCCCGGTTCATTCGAGCCTTGGCGACCGCGTGCAGCAAGGTGCTGACTCCCTTCAACGGCGTGTCGGCACTGGCGATCGCGATGACCCGGCCGGGTTGGCGTGGGCCCGATCCCGGCTTGAACACGTCAGTGTTCACCCCAAGCGGCACCACATGAAGTTGATGGCGCGAGATGCCGAAGTCTTCGACGAAATCCGCGGCCGAAGACGACGAGACGGTCAGCAGATCCGGGATCTGGCGCGAGACCTCCTTTTGCATTTTGGAAAACCCATACCAGCGGTGCACCAAGGGCTTTCGCCACCATCGCGCGGCGGCAAGGTCAAGCGCCCGATCACGAGTGATGGGGTGGTGGACGGTGGCCACCACCGGCAGTCCGGCACCAGCGATCGTGAGCAGGCCGGTGCCCAGGCTCTGGTTGTCGTGGACGATGTCGAAATCGGCCAGCCGATCAGCCAGCAGGCGGGCGACCCGCAGCGTAAAGGTGCGCGGTTCCGGGAAGCCCGCGCTCCACATGGTGGCGAGTTCCAAGACGTCGATCGAGTCGCGAATCTCGCTCGGCCACGGCACCCGGAACGGGTCGGGCTCGCGATAGAGATCGAGGCTGGGCACTTTGGTCAATCGCACCCGCGGATCGAGCAGCTCCGGGTACGGCTGGCCGGAGAACACTTCGACGTCATGACCGAGCTCCACCAGACCGCGGCTGAGGTGGCGCACGTAGACGCCCTGTCCGCCACAGTGGTCCTTGCTGCGGTAGGACAACAGGGCAATTCGCATACTCAATTCTTTCCTT
The DNA here is from genome assembly GCA_963762625.1 of uncultured Actinomycetota bacterium. Classification (GTDB taxonomy): domain Bacteria; phylum Actinomycetota; class Actinomycetes; order Mycobacteriales; family Mycobacteriaceae; genus Mycobacterium. The sequence continues at coordinate 2,976,399 of CAVXLB010000001.1, read as the reverse complement.
CTGGAGAACGACCGCGGAAGGGCGCCCTTAATCCATCGCGGTCAACGCACTCCTGAGCACCGCAACAGCAAACTGGACATGTGTCCAGACTATAATTCGCTCAGCTAATTGCTGCAACGCGCGCCCCGCGACCGCGGGTTACCGTCCGCGCTGACTCGCCCACCCAAATCTGCAGCTCAATCCCGTTTTCATGACCCGCAAAGCGCACTCTACCGGACGCGCCTCAATGCCCTGCGCTTGCGCTGGGCGGGCTCTCATGCCCGGTTTTGTTACCATCGCGCGGTGCACGATTCGGCCGGGCCACCCAAGGGCGGCGGCCAGCGATCTGCTTCACGGCGCGAAGTCTTCAAATACGCTTTGGCACCGGTTCTGCTGAGCCTGGGGGCAGCCGCGACGACACGCGAGGCGCCGCGGGCATCCGCGGACGGCCTTCGGTTGATCGACTTCGCGGAGCGCAGGATCGCGCCGGATGACATCAAATCGGCAGGCTATGACGGCGTAGTGAATTACGTGTCCGAGTCTCGGCCGGGCGCGAACTTCGAGGCTAAGCCCATCACCCGGGAGTACGCGGACGCGTTGCGCGCCGCAGGCCTGCATATCGTCAGCAACTTCCAGTACGGCAAGCCCGGTTGGGCCAACCCGTCGGACTTCACTCGGGGGCACGACGGCGGGGTGGCGGACGCCCAGACAGCTCTGCAGCTGCACGGCGCCGCCGGGGGCGGGAGTTCGGCCCCGATCTTCTTCAGCATCGACGACGATATTGATCACAACGCCTGGAATGGCCCTGCCGTCGATTGGTTCCGGGGAATCAACTCCGTCCTGGGCGTTGAGCGGACCGGAATCTACGGGAATGCGCAGGCGTGCGGATGGGCGATCGACGACGGCGTCATCGGACACTCAACCACCGCCGGACACCGGTGGGCGTGGCAGACACGGTCGTGGTCGCACGGGGACCGCGAGCCCGCGGCTGTGCTTTATCAGTCGGTCGTCAACAGCCCGTCGAACCCGAGTCCCCTGCTGGGCGGCATCAATGTGGATATCGATGACGTACTTGCCACCGATTATGGGCAGTGGGATTTTGATCGATGATCTGACTTGAACCCGCTGATTGCGGCTACGGCCGTGTCTGCCTAACCAGTGCCGCGTTGTACCCATCGGGTACATAGCCCCCCGCGTGCGCACGGCCGCCGGGGTGCGCGTGAGGTGTCGTCGAGTCGACGAACGTTTCGAGGATGTCTGCCACAGCCATCGGTGCCTCCACGTGCGGGAAGTGTCCGACACCTTCGAGCACCTCGAGGCGACTGCCCAACACGGCATCATGGGCGGCGTAGGCGTGCGCGACGGGGATGATCCGGTCATTGTCTCCCCAGATCAGCACGGTGGGCAGGCCCTCCGCGACGTGCAGCTTGTTCAATGCGCTGACGGCCTGACCGCGGTAGTCGACCACTGAGCGCAGCGTCCGCAAGAACGCCCGGCGGGTCTGTGCATCCGACAGCGACGAGTACGCGTGCCACATCTGGCCGGCGCGCGGCGACTGGATCCCGGCCGAGGTCAGCCACGAGCCAAGCTTGTTGCCCAGGTTCAGCACCGGTTGCGGTGCGACGATCGGCAGCACGAATTCGGCGCCCGGCGCGGACAGCACCCGCAACAGCGGACTGAGGTCGGGGCCGAGGCCGCCGCTGCCGATGAGGGCCAACCGCTCGCAGTAGTCCCGGTGCTGGTGTGCGAACTGCATCGCGATACCGCCGCCCAGGGACTGGCCGACCACCGTTGCCCGGTCCACACCGAGCTCGTCAAGGAGATCACGCAGGAAGACCGCGAAGGCTCCCAGCGAGTAGTCTCCACGCGGTTTGGCGGACATGCCGTGGCCGAGCAGGTCGGGCGCGATGACGCGGAATTTCTTGCACAGCCGGGGAATGATTGCCTGCCACGTGGCCGAACTCCCGGCCATCCCATGGATCAGGAGCAACGTGGGGCCGTCGCCGGCATCTCGGTAAGCGATCCGGTCTCCGTGCAGTTCGAGGTACGTCAACTCGTTCATGTGATCCGTTTACCAGTCCCAGTCCGACTCGAAGTCGCGTTTTGACGGCCCAATTGCCAACCCACCACAACAATACGCAACTTACGCTTCCGTAGGTTACCAGTGGGTAATAATGTGGCTGGTCTCACGCCACGCTCCGCGGTCGGCGCGGGTGCCTGCGTCGAACAGACGACACCCCGCGAGCCGGTGACTCGCGGGGTGTCGCGTGGTCGGACAACCAGGTCCGGTGTTACTTGATGTCGAACCGGTCGTTGTTGGCGACCTTCACCCACGCTTTCACGAAATCCTCCACGAACTTCCCTTTCGAGTCGTCCTGTGCGTACACCTCGGCCAGTGCACGTAGCACCGAGTTCGAGCCGAACACGAGGTCATTCGCGGTCGCGGTCCACCTCAATGCGCCGGAGGCCCGATCGTGACCCTCGTAGACGTTCTCCGCGGTCTCCGACGCCTTCCACTCCGTACTCAGGTCGAGCAGGTTGACGAAGAAGTCAGTGGTCAACACACCCGGCTTGTCGGTGAACACGCCGTGCTTGGTGCCGCCGTGGTTGGCGCCCAGGGCACGTAAACCCCCGATGAGCACCGTCAGCTCCGGAGCCGTCACACCGAGTAAGTACGCCCGCTCCACCAGCAGCTGTTCCAGCGGCGCCTTTTCGCCGGGACGGGCGTAGTTGCGGAAGCCGTCAGCCCGCGGTTCGAGCACCGCGAACGACTCCACGTCGGTGCTTTCCTGCGAGGCGTCGGTACGTCCGGGTGTGAACGGCACCGTGACGGCGTGTCCGGCGTCTTTGGCCGCCTTCTCCACCGCCGCGGAGCCCGCCAGCACGATCAGGTCGGCCAGCGAGATCTTCTTGCCGCCAGACGCTGAGGCGTTGAAGTCCTGCTGGATCTGCTCGAGAACCGGCAGCACCTTGGCCACCTCGGAGGGCTCGTTGACCTCCCAGTTCTTTTGCGGTTCGAGGCGAATCCGTGCCCCGTTCGCGCCGCCGCGCTTGTCGGTGTTGCGATAGCTCGCCGCCGCCGACCAGGCGGCCTTGACCAGCTGGGGAACGGACAGACCGGACCCGAGCACCTTGGCCTTGAGGGCGGCAACGTCCTTGTCGTCGACCAGCTCATGGTCGACCGCCGGAACCGGGTCCTGCCACAACTGCGGCTCAGCAACCCATGGTCCGAGGTAGCGCGAGGTCGGGCCCAAGTCGCGGTGCAGCAGTTTGTACCACGCCTTGGCGAAGGCCTCGGACAGCTCCTCGGGGTGGTCCAGCCAGCGTTGCGTGATCTGGCGGTAGATCGGGTCCTCCCGCAACGCCACGTCCGTGACCAACAGCGTCGGGGCGCGACCCGGGCCGCCGAACGGGTCAGGAATGGTGCCTGCCCCAGCGCCGTCCTTTGTGGTGAACTGCCAGGCTCCGGCAGGGCTCTTGGTCAGCTCCCACTCGTAGCCGTAGAGGTTCTGCAGGAACCCGTTGCCCCACTTGGTCGGGGTCGAAGTCCAGACCACCTCCAGGCCGCTGGTGACGGTGTCCTTCCCCTTGCCACTGCCGTAGGAGCTCTTCCAGCCCAGCGCCTGCTGTTCGATCGGCGCGGCCTCCGGCTCCGGACCGACAAGATCGGCGTCGCCGGCGCCGTGCGTCTTGCCGAAGCTGTGACCACCGACGATGAGTGCGGCGGTCTCCTCGTCGTTCATCGCCATCCGTCCGAACGTCTCACGGATGTCCACCGCAGCGGCGACTGGATCCGGCTTGCCTTCGGGGCCTTCGGGGTTGACGTAGATCAAGCCCATGGTTGTTGCACCGTAGGGCTCCGCAAGGGTTCGTTCGCCCGAGTAGCGCTTGTTGGTGCCCAGCCACTCGTCTTCCTCGCCGAAGAGAATCTCCTCGGGCTCCCAGATGTCGGGGCGGCCAAAGCCGAAACCGAACGTCTTGAACCCCATCGACTCCAACGCGACGTTGCCTACGAAGACCAGCAGGTCCGCCCAAGAGATTTTGTTGCCGTACTTCTGCTTGATCGGCCAGAGCAGACGACGGCCCTTGTCCAGGTTGGCGTTGTCCGGCCAGCTGTTGAGTGGGGCGAAGCGCTGAGCACCCTGGCCGCCACCGCCGCGGCCGTCGTGGATGCGGTAGGTGCCCGCGGCATGCCAGCTCAGCCGGATGAACAGGCCACCGTAGTGGCCGTAGTCGGCGGGCCACCAGTCCTGCGAGGTGGTCAGCATCGAAATCACGTCCGCCTTGAGCGCTTCGACATCCAGCTTGGCGAACTCCGTGGCGTAGTCGAAGTCCTCGCCGAGCGGGTTGGCCTTGGACGACTGCGCGTGCAGCTTCGACACGTCGACCTGGTTAGGCCACCAGTCCCGATTCGTCAGGGGAGCACCCGACTTGGGCTCTGGCGCATGGATCACCGGGTTTTCGCTGTTGCTATGGGACGTATCTGGTGACACAACATTCCTTTCGAGGGTGGGTAAATCGGGCTGCGATCACGGCTGTGATCAGGAATCTGCAGTCGAACATTCGGGGCACAGGCCCCAGTAGACGACCTCGGCCTCATCAAGAACGAAGCCATCCAGAACGTTGTTGTCGTCCGACGGAGTCAAGCAGGGTGCGTCGCCGACCGCGCAGTCGATGTCGGCGATAACCCCGCACGCCCGGCATACGACGTGGTGGTGGTTGTCGCCGACCCGGGACTCATAGCGAGCGACCAAGCCCGACGGCTGGATCCGGCGAACCAGACCGACCGTCGTCAACGCTCCCAGTACGTCGTACACGGCCTGACGAGAAACCTCGGGCAAGCCGCTCCGCACCGCCGAGAAAATGGTCTCGGTGTCGGCGTGCGGATGGGCGTGCACGGCCTCTAGCACGGCAATCCGGGGACGAGTGACACGCAGATCGGCCATCCGCAGCTGTTCTGCGAACTCCGCCGGTGACGACACCATGCCAATATGGCGTCTTTTCTGGAATCAGTCAAGACTTCGTCGAAGCCGTGCGCATAAAAACTCGGTGAACTTGGCGTGCACTAGGCCCTGCTGTCACAGCTGACGCCACGAGGGCTGCGTCGGGTCGATCAGTTGCATATCCACCGGACCAAGCCCGAAGATTGCGATCACGGCCGGGTCGCGGTGGTGTGCCGGCACGCCATCGTAGTGCGGGGTACGTGCGGTCCGCTTTACGTAGCCACCACGCCCGACCGGAACCGCGTCCTGCGGCTGAAAATCATTCCCGCTGTTGACGAACCAGGTGCCGGACACCACCACCTGAATCCGGTCGGTGGCATAGGAATGGGGCGCGCTGAACCAACCCGGATTCCATTTCATCATGACCAGGTACGGCCCCGGCTGGTCGAAATCTCCGTACAGCTTCGCCATTTCGCCGCTATGTGGCGGCAAGCCGCCCCATGATTCGAAACTCATGTTCTCGTAGGGGAGGGTGAACGTTTCGTCGGGATCCGGGCCAGTTGCGGGTGCCGGCGACAACGCCAGGTCTCCCATATCGCCGGGCTTGTCGCCGGCGGCGACCGTCGCAAGCAACAGTGGCGCCGCGAGCAGAAGCGATCGCCGGTTCGGTTCCATGTCGCCCATCAGATGCCTCCGGTACCTCGGCTGACTTGGTTCTAGGCCGCCTTCTGGTAGACGAGCCAACGCAACTCGATCGGGGATTCTTCAGCCGCGACGTCGAACAAGTCGAGGCCATTGGCCCAGCCGACGAACCAGTTCGTGGGCGGCCAGGCGCCTTGCGGCAGATGGGCTTCCTCGAACTCGGCGGCGGAGTCGTCGGCAACGAGCTCGAGGGGCAGCTGGGCCGTCGCGCTCGTCATCTCTTCGCGAGTGAAGATCATGGTGTTGACCTGCTGCCCGAGCTCCAGCGCAGCGTTATCAGGCGTATAGCCCTGGCGCGCCAAGAAGGCGTTGAACACCAGTCGTCCACCGGGAGCCAGACAGTCGGTTGCGAGTTCGAGCACGCCGCGTAGCTCCTGCGTCGAGCGGAAGTCGGGCACCACCTCGGAGGCCACGATCAGCTGATAGTCGTCGCGAACACCATCCATGGTGTCGAAGGCGTCGCTCTCGATGACGCTTACATCAAGCGATTCCCGTTCCGCCTCAGCACGAATGATTTCGGCGAACTTCGGGGTCATCTCCACCGCGTCCACTGGGTGGCCGCGTCGAGCCAGTGCCAGCGCGTTGCGCCCCGTTCCCGCACCGATATCCAGCACCCGATAGATGGTCGGATCGGCCGCTTCCGCGGCCAGCGTCCACACCCGCGCGTCCGCCGCGGTGCCGAAAAGTGACCCCTCGCGGTTGCCGACCCAGGTGTCGTAGTCACCCGCGACCGTCAACCACTCGGAGGTAATACGAAAAGTCATCCCGATGCCGAATGGCGAGTGGTACGCGATGACGATGTTCGAACGCTGGGAGGCGGCATAGGCACGGGCCAATTCGGCTTCAATCCACGCTTTGAGCCCAGCATGTTCTTCCGCCGTCTTCTCGGCACCCACGATCGCACAGACGTTTTCACACATCTTGACGTATTCGTCGATCATGGCCGGAACCGCCGGCACGGTGATCTGCCCCGAGACCACCGACCGACGATGCAACCGGCGCGCCATCGCGTCGCGCAGGGTTGACGAATCGAACGAACCGGGGGGCGAATCCTCCACCAGACTCTTCTACATGACGGTGGCCACTCTCACCACCGGTACTCCGGGTTGCCCGCCGTGGCGGGGTAGCAGGCGATCGCAGGCCCAGTTTTTGCTGCTGGGGTCGTTGCGCCGCCTAATATTCCCTAATCGGGTGTTTGCCAGAATTTCGGCGGCCCGTCACCGATGGGGAGGAACGGCATGGACTTCGCGATAGTGCCGCCGGAGATCAACTCTGCCCGGATCTATTCCGGCCCCGGCTCGGGACCGATGCTGGCCGCTGCGACGGCGTGGGCCACCTTGGCCGCCGACCTGAATTCAACAGCGAGCTCGTATCAATCGGTGATCGCGGGATTGACCGCGGGGCCCTGGCTGGGACCGGCTTCCGCATCGATGGCTGCCGCGGCCGCCCCGTATGTGGCGTGGACGCGGAGCGCCGCCGTGCAGGCCGAACAGGCGGCCAACCAGGCCAAAGTGGCGGCCGCCGCCTACGAGACGGCGTTCGCGGAAACCGTGCCGCCGCCAGTGGTATTGGCCAACCGCAGCCTGCTGATGGCGCTGGTGACGACGAACATCTTCGGGCAGAACACCCCGGCGATCGCGACCACCGAAACGCAGTACGCGGAGATGTGGGCCCAGGACACCGGAGCAATGCTGGGCTACGCGAGTTCATCGGCGTCGGCCACGACGCTGACGCCGTTCACGTCACCACCGCAGAACACCGAGCAGGACGCGGGCCAATCGGCAGCGGTAACCCAAGCCACCGGCACCCCCGCGGGCAACGCGCAGAACGTCGTCGCTTCGGCACAGCAAGCCTTCTCCGCTGTGCCCGCCGCGCTAACCAACCTTGCATCGGCAGCGCCAACCACTGCCGCGGCAAGCCCGTTGGACGTGCTGGACGTAGCGAGCGATTTGATCGCAATTTTCTTCGACTTACCGGCCAGCCTGGCCGGGCTTGGTATCGACTCACCGGTGTCGTTGACGTCTCTTCCCTTCGACGTGGCCGGTGCCCTGACGGGTTTCCACACGGATGACATTGTCAGCGGCTGGGCGGGGGTTCAGCCTTGGCCCGGACAAGCCGCGGCGCCACCGACGCAGTTTCCGGTGATCACAAACCTGGGCTCGCCGGTTGCGGCGGGACTGGGGGAGGCGAACACGATCGGGAAGTTGTCGGTGCCGGCCGGTTGGGCTGAGGCGGCCCCGGCGATGCGCTCATTTGCCTTGCCATTGCCGGCCACCAGCGTGAGCGCAGCCGCGGGCGCTTCCGCCGGCGGCGCCGGAAGCCTGTGGGGTCAGATGGCCGCGGCGGGCATGGCGGGGCGCGCGATGGCCGGGACTGCTGGCACAAGTGCCCCGCGGCCCAAGGAGCCGATCGGGGCACCTACGGGTACGCCGGGTGAACCGCCGCAGCCGAGTGAACCGCCACAGGTTCGGGCAGGCGGCCCGATCACGAGCATCGCTGCCGAACTACGCGAATTGGCCTCCCTGCGTGACTCGGGGATCCTCACCGAAGAGGAGTTCACCGAGCAGAAACGGCGCCTGCTCGCGCACTGATCTCATAACCGATCGCGGACACGTTGAACCGAAACGTGGGCGAATACGTGTCATCGAGACCGCGCAACTCCTGTGCGCGGCAATAATCGGATGGTTGGGCCTGAGTCTGCGGGGGTACCCTCGTCGCGGCATCCCACCGCGGGTATGCCGCCCGGGGGGCTCCGGGTCCGGAAAGGCACCCAAGCAAATGACTCAAAAGCTGAAGCCGCATTTCGCCGATGTGCAGGCACATTACGACTTATCCGACGACTTTTTCCGCCTGTTTCTGGATCCCAGCCAGACCTACAGCTGCGCCTACTTCGAGCGCGAGGACATGACGCTGGAACAGGCCCAGATCGCCAAGATCGACCTGGCGCTGGGGAAGCTGGGCCTGCAGGCCGGCATGACGCTGCTCGACATCGGCTGCGGCTGGGGCGCCACCGTTCGCCGGGCGATCGAGAAATATGACGTCAACGTCGTCGGCCTGACGCTGTCCAAGAACCAGGCCGCTCACGTGCAGAAATCGTTCGACAAGATGGACAGCCCGCGCAGCAGGCGGGTGTTGCTCAACGGCTGGGAACTATTCGACGAACCCGTCGACCGCATCGTGTCCATCGGTGCGTTCGAGCACTTCGGCCACGATCGCTATGACGACTTCTTCACGATGGCTTCCGGCGTGCTGCCCGCCGACGGCGTTATGCTGCTGCACACGATCACCGGGCTGACGGGTAAACAGATCGAACAACGCGGGTTGCCGATTTCTTTCGAGCTGGCCCGCTTCATCAAGTTCATGTCCACCGAGATCTTCCCGGGCGGCCGGCTGCCGACTATCGAGATGGTGGAGGACCACTCGGCGAAAGCGGGTTTCACGCTCAGCCGCAACCAGTCGCTGCAGCTGCATTACGCCAGAACCCTCGACCTGTGGGCCGAAGCTCTCGAGAAGCACCAGGACGAGGCCATCGAGATCCAGTCCGAAGAGGTCTACGAGCGCTACATGAAGTATCTGACCGGCTGCGCCAAGGCATTCCGTACCGGCTACATCGACGTCAACCAGTTCACCCTGGAGAAGCAACCACAATCCGCAGGATGACCCGCGGCTTGGGCCGTCCGCCGGCCGCGATCTTCTCGATCAGCGTCACCAGGTAATACTGCACGCCGTACTTGCTGCGTATCGCGCCCTGGAGCCGATTCACCGTCGCCGGATCGGCGATCACTTGTGCGGTGCCGTCCACGGGCGTGACACCGTCGCGCACCTTTCCAGACCGGCTGCTCGGTGCCAACAGGATGCGTGGATTGTTGCGGACCCGTTTGACTTTCCAGCTGTCCGCCGGGGTCCACATGAAAAGGTCGGCGCCATCACGGCCGATCCACATCGGCGCCGACACGCCCTCTCCGTTGCGCTTGAACGTGGTCAGCGAGACGAAACTCTGCTCGCCGAGTGTGGTCGTTGAATCGCTTGTCATGGCTGCTGCACCCCGGTCACCGTTCTACGGTATTACCTGCGTGGACCTTCAGGAAGGCAGCCAGGTCCTGGATCGCGAGCGCGGCCTCGGGTAGTCCCGTGGACACATAGACCGGCCACACGTGAAATCCGTGCGCCCACGATTGAAAGGTCGTGTGTACTCCGGCCGCTTGGGCTCTAGCAACTGCCCTCGAACTCGTCGTCGCACCACTGCATTTCCGGCAGCTGCTGACCCGCCAACCCACCGACGAACACGTAACCGGTCGACTCGTCCAGATCATCATCGACGGACTGGTCCGATAGCTTTATCTATTCAGTGTGCTTTTGCGCTTATAAGGACCATACTGACGGCGTCTCAAAACCATGAAGAAAGGGCACAATATGTCTTCACGCCGCTGGCTGACCAGACTTACGATCCCCATGATGGTTGGCGCCGCCTTAATGACTAGCAATGCGATTGCATTTGCCGACAGCACCGACGACACTTTCCTCGGGAAAATGCACAGTCTGGGCTTCACGTGGCCGGCGGCTGATGACTCCGACATCGTCGCGATGGGTAAACAAATCTGCACCGACCGCACGGACGGCAAAACACCTGACGCGATTGCCTCGGACATCCACTCCACTTTGGGCCCGAAAGGCATCTCATTCGCGGACGTCACATCCATGGTCAGTGCCGCGGAATCGACTTATTGCGCCAGCTAACTGATATCCGGCCGCTGCAGTGCCTCGGGGTTGGCTATCCGAATGGGCGTCCCGTTCAGCCACGCCAACACGGCTTCCACAGTGTCCGAGTAGAAGGCGCCCAGCATTTCGCGGGTGACATATCCCAGATGTGGAGACAACGTCACATTCGGGAGAAGTCGCAACGGGTGATCGGGCGCAGGCGGCTCGATGTCAAAGACGTCAAGCCCGGCACCCGCGATACGCCGAGTCCTTAGCGCCGTGATCAGAGCGGCCTCATCGACGATCGGGCCCCTGGACGTGTTGATCAAGTAGGCGTCTGGCTTCATCAGGGCCAGCTCTGGTCCGGCGACCAGACCGCGCGTGCGCTCCGAAAGCACCAGATGGATGGAGACCACGTCGGATTGTTCGAAGAGCGTCGCCTTGTCGACCCGGCGAGCGCCGACCGCCGTCGCCGCCTCCTCGGTGAGATTCTGGCTCCACGCAATGACTTGCATGCCAAACACTTTCGCGTATTCGGTCATGCGTCTGCCGATCCTGCCGAGACCGAGAAGCCCGAGCGTTTTGCCGGACAACGTCAGACCCGTGGTGCTCTGCCACCCGCCGTCGCGCATGCGCCGGTGTTCTTCGGCCAGATTGCGCACCGTCGCGATCATCAGCCCCCAGGCGAGTTCTGGGGTGGCGTCCCGGATCGAGCTGAATCGAGGATTCGCGAAGTTCGAGTGGGCGACGAGGACGCCGCGCTCGGTGGCCGCAGCCATGTCCAAATTTGGCAGGCTCTTGCCGACGATGGTGATCAGTTTCAGATTCGGCAACCGCTCGATGAGCGTGCGGGGGAGCGCCATCCGCTCGCGCACAGTGCAGACTACGTCGAATGGCCGTAGTGCGTCCACGGCCTCCGCCTCGGAGAGATGCCGGTCGAAAACTGTTACGTCGGATCGGGTCTGCACTGGCGACCAGTCGGCGAGGTCGAGGGCCAACCCGGCGTAGTCGTCGAGGATTGCCACCCGGGGCATCCGGCTACAACCCCTTAGGCGCGTCGCGGACCGCTTCCACCGCCGCCCCATCACCGTCGAATTCGACTCGGGCCGTTCGCCCGGCGGAGAACAGCAGCAGTTCCTCGGGCGCTCCGGTCACGGTGACGGCGGGACCGCGGCCGACGGTCAGCACCGTCTTGCCGTCTGTGGTGCGCAATGCCACTCGGCCGGGGACCTTCCCCAGCGTCATCCGGCCCATCAGTGGAAGCGAGCGGCGCAGCGAGTTGGCCAGCGCGGGTTCAAGGACGCGCGGCTCCCAGTCCGGCTGGGCGCGGCGCACGTCCTCGTGATGGATGAACATCTCGCCGACATTGGCCACTGGGTCGAGCAGCTTAAGTGGTGAATAGACCGGCGGACCGGACGCAACCTTGTGCAGCAATTCGTCCCAGTCGGTGTGCTGGGCGACGTCGTTTTGCACCTTTTCGGTGTGGCCGGCGAAGTACGGGATGAGGATGCCCGGCGAAGCGTCGAGGCGGTACTCCCGGATCATCAGGTGGGCCGCCAGGTCGCGCACGTTCCACCCATCGCACAGTGTGGGCGCCTCCGGCCCAGTGGCACGCATGGTTTGGACGAGGGCTGCACGCTCGCGCTGAGCAATGGACACCTGACTTCCCTTCAATCGAGGACGCCGGATCGCCAGCGGCGTTGACATGCTCAGCGTAGAGCCCCGCGTGGTGGGCGCGGCACGGGAGCGAGTCGATTGACTCACACCGCGTTAGCCCACCGGAATACCGGGTATCAGCTACGAACATGGGGTGGGTGTCAGTACACGCGGTCGCGATCTTCTCCGGGTTGTTGGCCGCATTCTGGGCCGCAGTGGGCATCGTCGTCCGGCAACGGGTCGCCCAAGACGTGCCGGCCGGTCAAGCCATGTCCAGCGCCATGGCGACGTCGGTGGTTCGCCAACCGCTGTGGTGGGCCGGGACTCTCGCCGCGATTGCCGGTTACGTGTTTCAGGCCCTGGCGTTGGCGCACGGATCTTTGCTGCTGGTCCAGCCGCTGCTGGTGTCGTCTCTACTGTTCGCGTTGCCGTTGAGCGCGAGGATTTGCCACCAACGGATCACTCGGGCCGAATGGGGCTGGGCCATCCTCTTGACGGCGGCACTGGCGGTTTTCGTGCTCGTGGGGCAACCCCGCGAGGGCCACAATCGCCCTCCCATACCGGCGTGGACCCTGGCGTTGGCCGTTACCGTGCCGGTGGTGTTCGCCTGCGTCGCCGCAGCGAAGCGCGTCATCGGCCGCGCACGCGCAATGCTGCTGGCGGTAGCCGTCGCGGTCCTGCTGGGCATGATCGCCGTCGTGACGAAGATCTGCACGCACCGATTCGCCGTCGGCGGATTACATGAACTCCTCACGGTCCCCGCTCCTTACCTCCTGGTCGGGCTCGCGGTGACGGTGACCGTGGTGCAGAACTCCGCATTCCATGCCGGTGCGCTGCAAGCGTCAGTGCCCATCATGTTGGTCGGTGAGCCGGTTGTGGCGGTGCTGCTGGGAGTCATCGTGCTGGGTGAACACCTGGCGGTGCACAGGTCGGCGGCACTGGTGCTGGTAGCGGCGGTCTTGGCGATGGTGGCGGCCACCGTCGCACTAGCTCGCGGCCAGGCGCCCGATTCGCACAGTTTGGCGACGGAGGACGAATCCCCGATGAACCGTGCACCGACGGATGTGTTTCTGGACTAAGGATTGGTCGTATTGAGCAGGTCGTCCGGATTGAACCAGGCCGGAGCATGCCCGGCCCGTGCGCAAGCCATCAATGCGTCGCTGAACGAATCGATCAACGCGGTCAACTCGCGGTCCACGCCGGAAGCCGGCGAGCCAGTCGCGATGTCGGCGAAACGCTGTGCGAGGCGATCCGCGGCGCGAACCACCTTGACCAGCGGCAACCGCACTTCAGGACTGGCCGCGTCGATCGCAGCAGAGCCGTCTGTCTGACCCGGCGGTGCCCCGACCGTCGCCAGCGTTCGAAGCTGCCTGCTCAAAAGTTGCGCAGCCACAACGGATTCTCCGTCGGTGCGCATCAAACGCCGACAACTCCGATAGAAATCTTCACCTCTTTTCTCTAATCCGTTGACCCCCGTGCACAGGTCGGAATCGGCCTCGGTCGAGGTGGGACGGGCGGACGGCGCCGACCCGGCTGCGGCTCTGCGGGATAACGTGTGCGTGCTGGCGTCGAGCACAAGCCGCTTCAACTGCCATCTATCGACTAGTTCGCAGCTGTGCACCGCTGCGAGTTGTTGAGCCGCACGGGTGAACACATTGTTCGTGACCACCATTGTCGCGCCGCAGCCGTGCATAGGCGCCCCGGCAACGACCTGTTGAACGGCTACACCGCCGACCGCACCGCCGCCCTTTCGCTTGCACTGGACAGCCGTGCGCTTTCCATCCTTGATAGCTATCAAATCAACACCAAAGTCGCCGGTGGTCCTCGTCATCGTCACTTCATGACCGAGGCCCCTGAGGACGGCTGCGAAGTATTCCTCGAACTCGACGCCGGTCATCCGGTCAATGTGATCGAATCCCGACGCCCTCAATGCTTCTTCGCGTTCTCGTTCGCGGGCGCGGTCACTTAAATTGCCGTACCACCAGCAGACGCTGACAACGAAAACAGCGGCGAAAATATATGCACCGAGCGGGTAATGGTTGACCGCCGCGTTGATCACCATTCCCAAGAAAACGACGCCCCACAGCCCAACCCAAATCAGGCCGCCCCGCGCCGCTCGGTCCAACTGCATAACCCGAACGGTAACGGTGACCAATGACAAGTGGTGCGACGTCGAGGCCGTTGCAACGGCTTCACCGAAGATTGTTACCGAGCTAAAGGTGCATCGGTCGGCTTCTCAACCGGCTGTCGAGGCCTCGTAAATGGACTGGATCGCGCCGTCGAGTGTCGCGTTGAACTCCGCGTCGGATTGCCCGGCCGACAACCCCTCGGTAAGCGCGCGGCTGAAGCTGGCGATCAACCCGGTGTTCTGGGCCAGCAACGCGTCGGCCTCGGCACGCGAGTAACCACCCGACAGCGCCACGACGCGCATCACCTTGGGATGTTCGATCAGCGGCCAGTAGTAATTGGCGACCGTGGGCAGCGAAAGCTTGAGCATCACCTGCGTGCCGACCGGGATGTCGTCGAGGTGAGTAGTAATGACATCGCGCAGGATGACCTCGGCCTGTGCCTTATCGGGTATCGAGATGGTGACCTCGGGTTCCAGGATCGGGATCAGCCCGTACGAGAGGACCTGGTCCGCTAACTCAAACTGCTGGTCGATGATGGCTTTGATGCCACCGGGGCTCGCGGCGCCGATCACCGAACGCTCCTTGGTGCCGAAAATCCCGTGCTGTACGGCGCGGACCAGCAGGTCGTCCAGACCAGGTATCGGTTTCATCAGCTGAACCCCGTCGGCGACGTCGGTCAAACCCTTGTCGATCTTCAGGATCGGCACGATGCCCTTGCGCTCCCATAGGAAGCTCGCCGACGGCTCACCGTCGATTGCGCGATCCATGGTCTGCTCGAAGAGGATCGCGGCCAGTATCCGGTCGCCATTGAACACCGGGGAAGTGATGATCCGCGACCGCATCTGATGGATGAGGTCGAACATCTGCTGATCGGAGGAATACGCACTTTCCTCGATGCCGTACTGCAGCAGCGCCTTGGGCGTCGAGCCGCCACTCTGATCGAGTGCGGCGATAAAGCCCTTGCCCGACCTCATCTTGTCGGCTTGCTGTTGTTTGAACATCACGCCTCCGTCCGTTCGCCGCAAAGAGAATATCTGGTAATCGCGGCCCGGCGGGCTACTTAGGGAGCCCGACTACTGTGGCGGGCGTGACGGATCGGCAAGAGCGCGCCATGTCCTTCGGATCGATCGCCGAGGACTATAACGAGCTGCGGCCACGGGCCCCGCAGAACGCGGTGGACTGGCTGGTGCCGCCCGGCTGCGAGGTGGCCGTCGACGTCGGCGCGGGCACCGGACTGTTCACCCGCACCCTGATGGACAAGGCGGCGCAAGTCATCGCCGTCGAACCCGATGCCCGGATGCGGGAGGTGCTCGCCGCGCGTTCCCCGGGAGTCCGAGTTGTCGAGGGCCAAGGCGAATCGATTCCGCTGCCGGACGCTGCCGCGGACGCGGTGTTCGTCTCGTCGGCATGGCACTGGATGGATCCTGAACGAGCCGTTCCGGAGATCGGTCGCGTGCTGCGCGACGGCGGCCGGTTCGGGCTCATCTGGACGAGCCGGGATCGCGAGGTGGACTGGGTGCGTGAGCTCGACGTGCTGCGCGCCCGAGATACCTCCGAGCCGGAATCGGCGGACCGATTCCGGCGGCGCCTCGACTTTGCGCTGCCGGACCCGCAGATCTTCCACAAGATTGCCCGCGAGGGATTCGAATTCTCGCGCACGATGACAGTTGACAACGTCGTCGCGATGCTGGGGACCTACAGCAGGGCCATCATCGCGTCTCCGGATGACCGGGCGAGGGCGCTGGCCGATGCCCGAGCTGTATTGGAAGCGCGTTTCCCCGGAGCCGACACGATTGACATCCCCATGCGCGCGTGGTGTTGGCGTGCCGACCGGATCGCCCGCCGCGCCGATCAGTCCTAGCGCCCGAGCTGGGCGGCTTCTTCCACGAGATCGGCAGCGCCGGTAACGCTTTCGGCGGATTTGGTCATCTGGGCGGCGACCTCGCGGGCTCGAATCGCATATTGCGGAGCGAGGATGCGGCGTAGGTCGGCCACCAGTGAATCGAGGGTGCTGGCATTGAAATCACGCCCACAGCCGACTCCCAATCGTGTCACCCCATCCGCCCAGACCGGCTGATCGAGCCAGAACCAGAGGATCAACGTGGGGATTCCGGCCCGTATGCCGGCGGCCGTGGCGCCCGCGCCGCCATGGTGGACGACCGCACGGCACGCCGGAAAAATGACCGCGTGTTTCACCGCGCCCACAACCTTGACGTTGTCGAAATGCGGGACGTCGGTGAAATCATTGGCGCCACTGCACACCAACGCCCGCTCACCTAACTGCGCACAGGCCGCGCTGATCACGGCGACCGTCTCAGCGGGAGATGCGATCGGCGTGCTGCCGAAGCCGAAGTAGATCGGCGGCGTTCCCTCAGCAATCCACGACAACACCTCGTCGTCGGCGTCACCCGGCAACTCCAACGTCAGCGCGCCGACGAAGGGGCGTCGATGCCCATCCGGTTCCAGCCATTCGGCAGCTGGCCCGGGCAAGCAGAGCTGGTCGTAGGCCTGGATCTCCAGCGCCGTCGAGCGTTGGGTCGCCTCCGGCAAACCCAGAGCAGGACGTTGAGCGTCATCAGTCTGCTTCGTTACTCCCAGAGCCAGCTCCCCAGATGCCCAAATCCGCGTGGGGAAAAAATGCAGCGCAGCCAGTGGGATGCCGTGATACTCGGCAACATTGGCTGCCACCCCCTGCTCATTGAAGCCTGCCAATAGCACGTCGGCCCCGCTCGCCAGCTCCGCCAGCGTCGAGCTCTTCTCCGCCTTGACCCTGCTGACCTTTTCGACAACTTCGGTGAACATGCCGGCCGGATTCAGCATCTTCGCCGGCAAATCGCGCATGAAGTTCATGGCCGGGTTCATCGCCTCGCGTGAGTCCGGCCCGTAGACAACCGCAGTCAGCCCCACCGGCTCGACGAAACCGACCATGTTGGGCGGCACCGCCATGCGCACGTCGTGACCTCGGCGCAGCAGTTCCCGAGCCGTGGCAGCCAACGGCTCGATATCGCCGCGACTCCCATAGCCGACCAGCACAACTTTCATCAGCCGAACCTATTCGTAAAGCCGGTGCTCCCCAGCCGGACCGCCTCTTCCAGGAGATCAGCGGCGTGGGCGACGCTCTCGGCGGGTTTGGTCATCTGGGTCGCGACCTCGCGGGCTCGGGTAACGCATTCGGGCGCGAGGATGAAGCGCAGATCCGCGACCAGGGAATCCAGGGTGCTGGCCGAAAAAGCGCGCCCAGAACCGACTTTCAGCCGGGTGACGGCAGCTGCCCAGATCGGCTGGTCGTCGACATGGTGCCAGAGGATCAACGTGGGGATTGCGGCCCGCATGGCCGCGGCCGTGGTGCCGCAGCCCCCATGGTGGACGACCGCGAGGCAGGCGGGAAAGACGGCCGCGTGGTTCACCGTGCTCACCACCTTGACGTTGTCGAAATGCGGGACGCGACTGAAGTCATTCGAGCCACTGCACACCAATGCCCGCTCACCCAGCTGCATGCACGCCGCGCTGATCACGGCGACCGTCTCCGGCGGAGACGGGATCGGCATGCTGCCAAATCCGAAGTAGATGGGTGGTGTCCCCGCGGCGATCCACGACAGGACCTCGTCGTCGGCATCGCCCGGCAATTCCAGCGTCAGCGCGCCGACGAAGGGCCGCAAAGGCCCGAGCCCACCCTGTTCCGCCCGTTCGGCTGCCAGCCCGGGAAAGCACAGCTCTTCATAGGCCTGGATCTCCAGGGCGGGGCTCATCGAGGGTCCGGATGCCTGCGGCAGGCCCAGTGCACGCCGTTGGGCGTCTTGAGCCTCCCGCGTGATGCCCCCTAGCAAGCCGCCCAGGGCCGTCTCCGCCTCGGGAAAGAACTGCAGCGCCGCCAACGGAATGCCGTAGTACTCGGCGACATTGGCGGCTAGCCCCTGCTCGACTTTGCCCGTCAATAACAGGTCCGCCCCGTTCGCCACTTCCGTCAGCGTCGTGCCCCACTCCGCCCAGGCCTGGGTGACATGCCCTACGACTTCGGTCATCAGTTCGATCGCATTCTGGACCGGGTTGTTGAGGGCGAAATCCTTGTCGCCCGGCCGCGGCGGCTCCGACCCGAAGGGGAACGCAGTAAGGCCCGCCGATCCCACGAAGCCCAGCATGTTCGGCGGGACCGCGATACATACGTCGTGCCCTCGGCGCAGCAGCTCCCGGCCGATGGCAGCCAACGGCTCGATGTCGCCGCGACTTCCATAGCCGGCCAGCGCAAATTTCATCGACGCGAATCTGACTCGGGGTGGGCGCCGCTCAACGCCACTTGATGCCACACCCGATCGACGGCCACTGGTCGGGGTCGACCGGCTGTCCGGCGAGCACGGCATCGACCGCCGCCCGGACGTCAGCGGCCGTCACCGGTAGGTCGTTCTTGGGTCGGGATTTGTCGAGCTGGCCGCGGTAAACGAGTCGGCGTTCGCCGTCGAAGACGAATGTGTCGGGTGTGCAGGCCGCGGAGTAGGCGCGGGCGACGTCCTGGGTCTCGTCGTAGAGGTAGGGGAACGTCCAGCCGTGCCGGCGGGCCTCGGCCACCATCTCATCGGGTCCGTCCTGCGGGTAGGTGGCGACGTCGTTACTCGAGATACCGACCATCGCGACGCCCTGTTCCGCGAGATCCCGGCCGAGCGCGGCGAGCCCGGCGGCGACGTGTTTTACATAGGGGCAGTGGTTACAGATAAAGGCGACGACAAGCGCCGGGCCCGTGAGATCGTCGAGGCTGGCAGTGCCGCCGGTGGCGGGCTCGGGCAGGGTGAACGGCGGCGCGGGGGTGCCGAGGGCGAGCATGGTGGACTCGATAGCCATGCCCGCCAGACTAGCGTCACAGCCTGCGCGCCGAACGTCGAGTTGTGCGGTTGAATTCGGCTTCACAGCACACCGAGTCGACGCTCGTGAGGTACTCGGCGTCGGTTCTATTGGAACTTGGAACCCAGCCCCGCGATCAGATTGATCGTGACCGCGAGGACAACCGCGCCGAGGAGGTAAGACAGCATCGCGTGACGCAACACCGTCGCCCTGATGGATCTCAATCCGATCTCGGTGTCTGACACTTGGTAGGTCATGCCGACGGTGTAGGCCAGATACGCGAAATCCTGAAAACACGGCGGCTCGGGGTCGTGGAAGTTGATGCCGCCGGGATCGTCCGAATAGTAGAGCCGTGCGTAGTGCACGGTGTACAGCGTGTGCACCGCAAACCAGGAGGCCACGACGATCAGGATGCCCAGAACGGCGGATCGCAGGGATTCGGGGCCAGAGCCCGATCCGGCGATCACCACGTAGCCGACCCCGCCCAGGCTCGCGACACTTGCCGACACGATCACCACATCGGCGACCCAGCGGGTGGGGTCCTCTCGGGTCGCATATCGGCACGTTTGCTCGGCATCCATACCGCCCAGGATGAGCCGCGTCCACAGCACATACATTCCGGCGCCAGCGACCCAGCCGGCAAGGGCGTATCGCCAGGCGACCGTGTTACCCACCACCAGAGCGACGGCTAGCCCGAGCACCGTGACTACCAGAATTCGAGCCGCAACAGTGTCGCGGAAGAATTTAGACAGGGATTTCACAATCCCGACCTAAGCACCTCCGCGCCTTGTGCGCCGCCGTTAGGCGTTAGGACCTAGACCGAGCCTGTTCACCGCGAATGTGGCGGCCTGGTTTGTCATCCCGGCTTCAATATATGAAACGTGCGCGATGATGTTCCCGCCGCCGGAGCAGATTGGATCGTCGGGAGCGCACAAGCTGATGGTTTTGCCACTGTAGAGCGGATTGATTGTCGGCAGCGGCTGGCCGCCGTACAACGCACTCGAGAATCCGCTGTTCGGCTCACCGAAAAACGCGACAGCGGCGACATGATCGGCCACCGGGGCGGGCAAGGCATTGGTGGCCAAGTCGATCACGGTCGCGCCCTGAGAATATCCACCGAGCACGATCTTCGTCTTCGGGCAGCCGGCGACGATGTCCTGGATGTGGGCGCTCGCATCTGCGGAACCGGCCGACGAGCTGCCGTGGTAATCGTCGTTGGCTGGGTAGTTCACCGCGTAGACATCGACGGACCGCCCGCCAAGCTGCGAAGTCAGCGAGTCGACGAATGCCTGGCCGATGTTGCCGAGACCCGGCTCCTGATGGGTGCCACGAGCGAAGGTCACCGCGACGTCGGAGCATGGGTCGGCGGACGCGGCAGGAAGGGCGACGGGCACGCTCAACAGCGCCCACATCGCCACGACGAAGACACCAACGGTGCGCGCGATGCTGCGTGGACTCATCCCCGAATGCTGTCACACAACGACCGGCGGCGATGCCGGCGGCGGTCGGCGGCAGCAACCAGCACGCGCGTGACCTGGTGACTAAGGACCGGTTCTTCGGAAATTAAGCCGGCGGGAGCGGGTCACGATACGCTGGTGCGCACATGGATCGGTGACTGACCCTGAGGGGGAGGCGTGTCATTTCTGGTCGTGGCTCCCGAGTGGGTGGAGTCGGCCGCAGCGGATTTGGAGAGCATCCGTTCGGCGCTGAATGCTGCGCATCTGGCGGCTGCTGTTCCGACTACCGGGATTGCGGCTGCCGGCGCTGATGAGGTCTCGGCTGCGCTGGCGACGCTGTTTGGTCGGGTCGGTCAGGAGTATCAGGCGCTCAGCGTGCAGGCCAGCGCGTTTCATCAACAGTTTGTGCAGGCGCTGAGCTCGGGGGCTGGGTCGTATCTGGCCGCCGAGGCGGCGAACTCGTCGCCGTTGCAGACCATCGAGCAGAGCCTGTTGGGCGGCATCAATGCGCCCACCGGGGCGGCGAACTCGCCGCTGCAGGCCATCGAGCAGCGCATCGTGGGCTTCATCAATGCGCCCACCGAGATCCTGTTCGGCCGTGCGCTGATCAGCACTGGGCCGTCGCCGACCCTCGGCGGCGTGATTGCCAACGGGACAGCAACGGCTCCGCTGACGATCGTCGGCGGCACCGAACCGGTGGTGAACGCCTCCGTTAACGGCGGAACCCCGGTGCCCCTGCTGGTTGACACCGGATCCACGGGTCTTGTTCTCCCGTTCCAAAATGTCGGGGGACTATTAGGCGTACTTCAGCTCGGCTTACCCACCGGGTTTGGTTTTGGCGGGTACAGCGGGGGATTGGACTATCTTTACGCCACGTATAACGCACCGGTGAATTTCGGGGGCGGACTCACCACCGCCCGGAGCCCCGTTAACGTTGAGTTCTTCGCATTCCCGACGTCCATCCAGTCCGCGATGAACAACGGCTTCACGTTCCAGTCCTTTTTCGCGCAAGACGGCGTGACTGGCGTTTTGGGTGTTGGGCCGAATGCGGGAGGCCCGGGCCCCAGCATTCCTCTTCAGGCGTTGCCGTCGCCCTACAATCAGGGTCTGCTCATCAACGAAGCCACGGCTTCGCCTTATCTACAGTTCGGTTCCCGCGACCGACAAACCTAGGCACAGCCCCCACTAGCCACGCTTACCGGAGCGCCGATTACCACCCTGGACGTACAGGTCGGTAATGGCGGTCCCCTCCAAGCCATTTCCTCGATTGTCGATTCAGGTGGTGTTCAGGGGACCATCCCGTTCAACGCGCCAGTGGGATCCACTATTCAGGTCTATGCCCCCGACAACTGTGACCCCGCTTTACACGTACACCTTGGACCAGTCGTACTCTCCAGTTGCGTCCAGTGGACTGATGAATACCGGGGCTCTGCCCTTCTTGAAGCACCCAGTCTTCATTGACTACGGTACCGGAGACCAAACCTTTTACTCGTGACCTTGAGGAATCCCTTTTAATCGCTGATCCGCGTATTGAATTACGGCACCACCCGCGGTAATCCAGCCATCTGCTGTCGCTTGCGTGAGTCAAGGTAGCTCTTGGCGCGTTCCCACTGAATGATTGGATCAATTCTTGGGGTCCTGACATGGGCGCTCGACTTCCAGTTCGACTCCACCGTCGATGGCAAGGCGATCACAATCGCGTCGATGGTCAACGGTCGCAGCCGGGTCTCGCTGCTGCCCCTGGTGTAGCGGTCGATCACCGCCGAGCGACTCGTCGCCGAACTCGAAGCGGCCGAAGGTGCTGCGGACGGACAACGGGCCGGAGTTGGTTTCTCAAGCGTTGCAACGGTTCTGCGACGACAACGTCGGAATGTGCTGCATCCCGCCGGGCACCCCGTGGAACAATGGCTACATCGAATCGCGTAGCGCGTCCAAGTTTTTCCATTTGGAAGAAATGGCCAGCCAGGGTGAACAGCGTCGCGCCGCCTTGCTCGGCGGGCTTGGCCGCGTCGCTCAGTGTCGCGCCTAGCTTCGCGGGATCACCCGGCAGGAAATCGATGAAGTGAATTGCTAATTCCTTTGCAATCACAGCCCTTCCACGGTTTTTCGGGTGGGTCAACCCTTTCGAGAAGGGCCAGCGTCTCAAGGATGGTGCGACGTTCGGATTCGGAATAGCGCTCGTGGATCGCTCGTGCCAGCCGAGATGATTTGCCGCCTAACGTCTTACGGCCGGGCGTGCGCTCGATGAAGCCTCGTTGGTCGAGGGTGGCCACTATCGCGGCCATTGACCGTCGCAGTCTGCGAGGGCGTGAGATCACCTTCGATCGCAAGACCCCTTAACTGACGTCGCAGCCGGCTGACCGCCGGTATCGCGATGCGGGATGCGGCCGCGCTACTGCATTTAGGCACCGTCGCGGCTTGGCGATCAACATCTTGAACAGCGCATCGAAAACCGTCTAGCCTCATAAGAAGTGGGAGGTGTCGAATGTCGTTCGTGGTCGCGGTGCCTGCGGTACTAGAGATGGCCGTAACGGATCTCGCGGTTATCGGTCGCACGCTTAACACGGCCGATGCGGCAGCGGCGGTCCGCACGACGAAGGTGCTGGCCGCGGCCAAGGACGAGGTGTCGAGTGCCATCGCGGCGCTGTTTTCCGGGCTGGGCCAGGATTATCAAGCGGCGAGTGCTCAGGCGGCAACATTTCATGAACAGTTTTTGCAGGCCCTAACGGCGAGCGCGGGGTCGTATGCCGCCGCAGAGCTGGCCAATACCTCGCCGCTGCGTAACGTGCAGCAGGATCTGCGTGATCTGATCAATGCCCCCGCGCTGGCGCTGGTCGGGGGCGGGACCGGCGGAGCTGCATGGCCGTTCGGCACCGGAACGTCGGGCGTTCAGGCGAGCGTAGTGCGGCTTGCCAGCGCTGATACTGCGAATTCCCCGCTGGGCAATGGCACGGCGCTGATCTTTGGCACCAGCGGCAACCCGTTTGCTGTGCAGGCCTACCAAGACGCCGTTGCACGGCTGTATCTTGCGCCGCGCGGCTTCCTGGGCACGGTGCAGGCCCCGTATTCACCCGAGGGGCTCTATCCGCTCACTGGCCCCAACAGCCTGCCGTTAGGCACATCGATGGCACAGGAAGTACAAATTCTCGACGCAGCGATCCAGAGCACCATCGCGGCGGGAGGGGTCAACGCCGCCAACCCCATAGTGGTGTTCGGCTGGTCGCAAAGCGCGGATTTCGCGGGGCTGACAGAACTTAAGCTCGCGGCCCAAGGTGTGCCGAGCGACGACCTGCACTTCGTGCTGGTTGGTGACGTCTACAACCCCAATGGGGGGATGCTCGAACGCTTCAACATCCCCGGTGGCCTGCACCTGTCGGTTCCCAGCCTGGGCATCCCGTCGATCGGCGCAACCCCGGACAATTTGTACCCGACTGATATTTACACCAACGAATACGACGGCTTCGCCGACTTTCCGCGTTACCCGATCAATTTCTTGTCCGACCTGAACGCCTACTCGGGCATCCTTTTTGACCACATCACCTATCTCAACCTTGAGCCTGGGCAGATTCAAGGCGCTATTCAACTACCGACTTCGACTGCCGACACCCTGACCAACTACTACATCATTCCGGAGAAGCTGCCGTTGCTGGACTTTCTGCGGTTCATCCCCGTGATCGGCAACCCCGTGGCTGACCTCCTGCAGCCCGACATGTCGGTGCTGGTTAACCTGGGCTACGGCAGCATCACCCAAGGATGGGACCCCGGACCGGCGAACGTGCCCACCCCGTTTGCACTATTCCCTACCAACCTCAACTCGGGCGATGTCCTGAGCGCGTTGGTTAACGGCGTGCCGCAGGGAATCCAGGCGGCTATCAACGACTTACAAAATCCGGACAACTACAACATCGTTTCGTCCGTATTCGGCAACCCCCTGACGAACCAGCTCATCGGTGTGGGGCACAGCGTCGGTTTCACCGACGCCACCAACCTGTCCGAATTGCTAAATATCCCGTCGCTGTTGGGGGTGGCACAAAACTCATTAAGCGGGTTTGCCGGCTTCCCTATTTCGCATGCCACGCTACTGTCCTCACCCACCGATCTCACCACCGACCTCAGCGCTACTATCCGCTACGACTATTCGACTATCCGCCCAATCGCCGACACCGCCAACGCGCTGCTGACCACCCTGCCCAGCGACGACGCCAGTCTGTTCATGGACGGGCTGCAAGCCGGTAATATTGCCGACGCGATAGGTGAGCCCATCGCCGCCGACCTCGCGCTGGTCCCGGTCGCACTCGGCTTGGCCATCGGGCCGGTCTTAGAGGCGACCGCAGGCACGCTCATCAACCTCGTCGATCTCATTCCGGGGATCTGACGGGACTATCTCGCCAACGGTGTTTCCGGTGGTTTCCATCAGCAGATCTCGGCTGCCGGGCATCGGAGTACGCTGCGGCGTTGCTCACCCACACCCGGGTCGCCTGCGCGAGATCAACTGAATCTTATCCAGCATGTCTCACCGGTGATACACTGACGGCATGGAATCGGTGACGGTCCGGGAGTTGCGCAACAGCGGGGGAGAAGTACTCCGCCGGGTGGAACGCGGCGAGCGAGTCGTCGTCACCCGCGATGGCACCCCGGTGGCGGAACTTCGCCCCCTGCCGCATCCCAGCGTCGGGCCAGCCGAACTTATTCGCCGCCGCAAACGCCTGCCGAAGGTTAATCCCGAGGCGTTGCGTCGCGATATTGACGATCTGCTTGATCCATCGCTGTGACAGCTGATGGTCCAAGGCGTGGAATTCTCGACACTTCCACGGTGATCCTGCTGGGCGACATCACCGACCCGACGGCCCTCCCCGACGAGTCGGTAATCAGTGCGATCACCTTGGCAGAGCTGTCCGCCGGTCCGCATGTCGCCCACGACGACAATGAGCGCGGCGCCCGCCAGCAACATCTACAGCAGGCCGAAGCCGACTTTGAAGTTCTTCCGTTCGATGCCGACTGCGCTAGAGCCTTCGGCGGGGTCGCCGTGGCATTACGCGCGTCCGGTCGCAAACCGGCAGCACGCGCTTACGACGCCCTGATCGCTGCCAGTGCGATCGCTCACGGCATCGCGCTGTACACATGCAACCCGGACGATTTCAGGGGGATCCCGCGTTTGGAGCTACACCCGATCGCTCACCCGGCTCACCGCTAAGACGGCATCTCGTTTACCCGGCAAGCGGATCGAACATGTGAGCCGGATCTATGCCGAGTTGTCGAGCAACGTGGCTGGTGTCCCAATACTCACGCCAGTGGGTGATCGCGCCGTCGTGGACCTCGAAGATCGCTGTGACGTTGAATGTGACCGTGATACCGCCCATGGCGTTCACGTCGACGCGCTCAACTACCACGGTGTCGCTGTTCGAGACAACTGTGCGGATTTCGCTTCCCTCGATCATGCCCGTCGAGAGCTGGCTGTGTTTCTCGAGCTCGGCGCGTGCCGCGTCGCGCCCGATGACCACCGGTGAGAGAGGTACATGCAGCTGCCAAGCAAAGTCCTCCGCCATTAACGCGGTCATCGCATCGATGTCCATGCGCTGGCCGTAAGCGGCGTGCAGAAAGTCGAGCACGATCTGCTCGATTTCACTTTTCTTCGCAAGGTCTTTTGGCATGGTGACGAGCCCCTCCGCGTGTCCGGAATCTCGTGCTGACCCTACGCCTGAATAAACTGGCCGATTTAATCGGCGTCTAGCGTTTTTCGCGCCACCCGCGCTCGAACGGCAACCGCCACGCATTCGGTGCGATCAACTGGTGAATCGCGTTGGGGCCCCAGGTGCCGGGCGAGTAATTCTTGGCCGGCGGCGGATCGTTGAGAAGTTGCTCCGAACGCTCCCACAACGATTCGATGCCCTCGGCGGTGGTGAACAGCGTGTGATCGCCGCGCATCGCATCGAGGATGAGACGTTCGTAGGCCTCGAGCGCATCATCAACGGTGTCGATCTCCTGCGAGGAGAACTGCATGGACAACTTGTCGAGCTTCATGCCGGGACCGGGGCGCTTGCCGTAGAAAGACAGCGAAACCTTCGACCTGTCAGCGAGGTCGAAGGTGAGGTGGTCGGGACCTTGGGCCCCCACCCCCGATCCCGACGGGAACATGGTTCGGGGAGCCTCCTTGAACGCTATCGAGATGACGCGGATGCCCTCGGCCATCTGCTTGCCGGTGCGAAGATAGATCGGTACGCCGGCCCAGCGCCAGTTGTCTATGCCGACCTTGAGCGCGATGAACGTCTCGGTGTCGGAATCTTTAGCCACTCCGGGCGCTTCGCGGTATCCGCTGTACTGGCCGCGCACCACATCCGAACACTTGACCGGCAGCATCGACCGGAACACCTTGTTCTTCTCTTCGCTGATGGCACGCGGCTCGAGCGCCGTCGGCGGCTCCATCACCACGAAAGCCATCACCTGGAACAGGTGCGTCACCACCATGTCTTTATAGGCGCCGGTGCTTTCGTAGAAGTTCGCCCGCTGATCAAGACCCAGGGTTTCGGGAATGTCGATCTGGATGTGGTCGATGAAGTTGCGGTTCCAGATCGGCTCGAACAGGCCGTTGGCGAAGCGGAACGCGAGGATGTTCTGGGCCGCCTCCTTCCCCAGGAAGTGGTCGATACGGAAAATCTGCTTTTCGTCGAACGTTTCGTGCACGTAGTCGTTGAGCGCCACTGCGCTGGCCAGGTCCGTGCCGAACGGCTTCTCCATAACCACCCGGGCACGCGCGACGAGGCCGGCCTCGCGCAGCATTGTGATGACGTCGCGCGCCGCTTTCGGCGGAACCGACAGGTAATGCAGGCGGCGCACGCTGGGTCCGAGATTGATTTCGGCTTCGGCCACCGCGGCGGCCAGTGCTGCCGGTCCGGACCCCTGCGGAACATATCTGAGGATCTTCGCGAAGTCGTCCCACTGCTCGGGCGTGAGCTTGTGGACGCCGAACGACTCGATTGCTTCCTTGGCGAGGTCTCGGAACTCGTCGTCGGTGAAATCTTCCAGTGACGACGCGATGATTCGGATATCGGGCGCAAGCTCGGACTGAACCAAATAGGCCAGGCCGGGAATCAGCTTGCGTTTGGCCAGATCCCCCGTCGCGCCGAACAGGACGATGACGTGGGGGTCGAGCGAATCATGGTCGTAACGGTGCGGGCGTGCACCTGGTGCCGAGTAAGCGATTGTCTGCGGTTTTTTGGTGGCCACGTCCGCGATACTTCCACCGCCGCGCCGTGTCCGCAGCACAAAGTTGCACTACATAGTGTGCAACCATCGACGGATGGCCGAGTGAGGGCGTCCGAAGGCGACGCGGACGTGGGGGATTCGAGCGCGCGTCACCAGGAATTCATCTTCTGCGATAAGCCGAGCCGGGAGTTCCGCGGTGGGCGGCGCTGCTAGCGTGTCACCGTGATCCGCAATGTGGTCCTCGTAAAACTGAAGCCGGGCCAGGACCCCGCTGAAGTTTCCGAGATTCAGGACGACTTCCGCCGACTCAACTGCCCCGGCACGCTCAGTTACACCATCGGCAGCGATCTTGGACTGCGCGACGGGAATTGGAGCTTCGCGATCGTCGCGGACTTCGCCGACGCCGCCGCCTACCGTGCCTATGATCTCGACTCCGCACACAACCGGGCCCGCGCCAGGCTGGCGCCCCTGGCCGAACAGGTCGCCCGGGCACAGTTCGAGGTCCCCAGAGATCCGTTCCTGTGAACGCGAGTTGGTAGGACGCCGCGTGAACGACTCCGTCGCACCGACGCTGCGCCCGCGCCGATCCGCCCTCTATTTGCCCGGCAATAAAGCCAGGGCATTGGAGAAGGGGAAATCACTGCCGGCGGATGCGTTGATTTTCGACCTTGAGGATGCCGTCGGACCCGACGCCAAAGCCGAATCAAGGGCGAAGGTGGGCGAGGCGATCGTGTCCGGGGGCTACCAACCCCGGGAGATCGTGGTGCGCGTCAACGGCTTAGGAACCGACTGGCACGACGACGATCTGGCCGCCGTGGCGGCCTCGACCGCCGACGGAGTGCTCGTGCCGAAGGTCGAAAGCGGCGAACAGGTTCAAGCGCTGGCCGCCGTGCTCGACACGCTCGACGCACCGAAGTCCTTGCGGTTGTGGGTGATGATCGAAACGCCTAGGGCGATTTTGAGAGCAGAGGAGATCGCCTCGGCCAGCGATCGTTTGGCTGTGCTGGTGGTCGGCACCAACGACCTTGTCAACGATCTGCACGGACTGCACGTAGCCGGACGCGCACCAGTGGTGCCTGCGTTGGTGCTGGCCTTGTTGGGGGCGAGGGCGGCCGGGAAGGCCATCTTGGATGGCGTGTTCAACGACATCAGTGACGAAGCCGGCTTTCGAGCCGAGGCCCGACAGGGTCGCGAGATGGGTTTCGACGGTAAGACCCTGATCCATCCCTCTCAACTCGCCCCGGCCAACGAAGTGTTCGGTCCGTCGCAAGAAGAGCTGGCCGATGCCCGCAAGGTCGTCTCGGCCTACGAACAGGCTCAAGCAACAGGGGACAGCGTCATAACAGTGGATGGTCGGATGATCGAGAGCCTGCACGTGCGCGACGCCCAGCGGATCCTTGCCCTCGCAGATCGGATCAGCGAAATGGAATCCGCACAGAGCTGATATTTGTTATCGGAATGCGTTTCGCCGCAATAGATCAGACTGTCGGCTTTGCTCTGCCAAGCACCTCAGCGCCCATTCTTGCCGGCGCGTTTCGTGCACTTTTCTGGTGTAATATCGCGTCTTCCAATACAGGCCAGTACGCAGACAAAGGAGAACAAGCTATGGCCGCACAGAGGCGTTATGGTCGATTTGTGGGCACAGCGCTAGCAGGTGGCCCACTTCTGGTCGCCGGGCTCATCTGGGCCAGCCCGGCACTGGCCGACGAGACCAGCTATCTCAACGACCTGCATAAGTCCGGCATCCGCGACTTCAACGGCGGTGACCCGGCGCTGCTGCAGGTGGGCTACAAACTCTGCCAACAAATGTCTTACGGCGCCCCTCCCGAGCAGCTAGTGGCCCTCGCGCTGCAACGCTCTGACGGCGAAGAGGGCCCCAATGGGCTCACCCCGGATATGGCCAACAACCTCATTGCCTACACCGCATCCGATCTGTGCCCACCGCATAGTTAAGAAGGACGCACGGCTCGCATGACCGAGACATTCAACGGTAGGTCCAGATTCCCGGTTTGTGGAAGCGCGACGCCATGCTCGATAGCCCGCCTGAGTAGGTGAGCGTTCCGTTGCAGGCGTCGATATCCGGGCTCGCGCATTGCCCCGGATATGTGTTCGGTGGGATCGACACCTTCACCACGTTCCTTGCGGGCACGCAGTTCTGCTGACCTTTTTTCGATGTCGCCGTGAAACTCGCGCTGGTTGTCGAAGGCGGCCACCACAACGTTCCGGCGTTCTCTGCGATCAGGGTCGTAGCGATAATGCCAGACGATCCAGCGGTAGATGCTGTCATCATCGGGATCCACCCTGGCCACGGTTGCAGCATACGGATCTCAATCAAAGTGCCCGGCTGGCAGCTCAACCCCTAGGGGCGAGGTATGTTCCGTGTCCTTCGATAACCAGATTCTCATTCGTGAAGCGCAGCACTTCGTTGACCAGGCCGCCGGCCTGGTTCCGGTAGTTGATGACGAGGGTGTCGATGCCCTGGTACACACTCTCAACGGCGAACTTCAGTTCGGGAATGCGCGTGAGCGCGGCGATCCAGTAACCATGAAGCGCGGCCTTACCGCGAACCACGCCACCTGTCTGTGGGAACAACTCGAGCGCAACCGGGGAAGTGAATACAACCTGATCGTCGAAGTGCGCAAGCACAGCTTCCACGTCGTGGGTGTTCCATGCCCTGACCCATTCGTGGCTGAATTTGACTGCGTCGAGGTGCACGTTGCACATCGTAGGTATTCGACGCAGTCACGGTCCACGGATTTTCCCACGGACGCTTCCGGGCCCGCCGCACTCAGCCGGCAGCGCTAAGGATCTTGATCGCGAAGATGAGCGAGTCGCCGGGCCGGATTCCAGCGCTGGGCTGACCATCGGGGTAGCCATCGGCGGAGGTCATTGCGACCGCGACCATGGACCCGACCGTTTGTCCCGCGATGGCCTTCTGGAAGCCCGGCACGACTCCGCCAAGCGGGAAGTCAACCGCCTCGCCCCGTTCGTAGCTGCTGTCGAACACGGACCCGTCACGTCCATTGACGCCCATGTAGCAAACGGAAACCCTAGCGGTGCTCGAGACCACCGGCCCATTTCCGGCGTGCAGCGTATGCACCTGGGTCTGGGTCACGCCGAACGGTGTCGTCACGTTCACGCGCGGAGCCGTCGTATCCGTGGATCCGGTGACCGCGACGCTGCCGGTGGCCCCGGCCAGCGTCCAGTCAGCCGCTCCACCATTCTGCGGTGCTGCGGTTGGGCACGAACCGGCCGCGGTTGCGGTGCCCGATACAGCGAGCGTCAGAACGACTGCCGCGACACAGACCACAAGCGCGACGGAGGAATACATCCGGGAGAACTTCACGGCCGTCACGCTACAGCCACTTATTGCGCCCCTTACTGGTAGCCCCGCGCCGGGCGAATGGGCGAAACGATGCCTCCCTGCCATA
Organism: uncultured Actinomycetota bacterium; assembly: GCA_963762625.1. Lineage (GTDB taxonomy): Bacteria > Actinomycetota > Actinomycetes > Mycobacteriales > Mycobacteriaceae > Mycobacterium. Next base: position 2,945,368 of record CAVXLB010000001.1, on the reverse strand, counting down.
CACAGGGGTTCCCTCAGCATCGTTGCCGGCTGTGCCAGCACCCTGAACGTCACTTTGACCGGTAATGAACGATACGGCCGCCACGAACGTAGAAGTGGATGTGACGTTATGGGTTGTCAGCATGGGGATGGGCCTGGCGTTCGTCGCCTTCGGCGCCATGAAGTTGGTCGTCTCCAAGAAACGCCTGACGCGGGGCGCGAGTTGGGTCGACGACTTCAGCTCGGGCACAATAAAATTCGTGGGGTTAACAGAGATTACGGGCGGTCTGGCAATGATCCTACCCGTGGTGCTGGATATGTCTTCCCGGTTGGCGGTAACGGCTGGAACAGCGGGATTGATTGTCGTAATGCTAGGTGCAGCACTGGTACACGCGCGTCGGCGTGAACTGGGAATGATCGTATTGAACTTGGCACTGCTGGCTTTGGCGGCGGTAGCGATCTGGGACCGACCTAGTTTCTTCGGCGCAACCTAGCCCGTGTATGCGCCCTGGCGGGGCGACGTCGACGTGCTACAGGTCGAGCACAATCCGCAGAGCCGCGTCGACGCGACGCATATCTTCGAAGCTCAGGTGACCCACGCTGCTGCCGAGTCGACCGGGATCGATCGCCGCGGCCTGTTCAGCCAGCACGCGCGTGACACGGCCGTCGATCTCGACCTCGGGCCGAAAGCTTGCAGCTCGGGCGGCGGTAGATGTCGGCGCTACGAGCCATGTCGATAGTGGCAGCTGGCCGGATTGGACCACGACTGCATACCGCGAGCCGGACTGTCCGTGACCGTGGGTGCGACGCGGAGCGTTGAGCCGGAAGACCTCACCACGCACGCAGCGTCTCCATGTCGCGAAGGACCTGCATCGCCTCGGCGCGGTCTGCCTCGTCCGCGGCGAGATCCTCCGCTTCGGCGCGAATAGCTGCGGCAGCCCGTCGGCGCGCGGCTTCGATGAGTGCCGCCCGAACCGCCGTAGATACTGGTGTCCCGTCCCTGGTCAACACAGCAAGCGCCCGAGATGCATCCTCGTCGGGTCGAAAGGTGATCGTGTCAGCCATGTCCACAGCGTAGTACAAAATGTAAGACACATACTCGATCGCGGGTAACTGCGGGGGAGCGGCGCCCCCGGGCTGGCGAATTAGGTTGCGCCAACAAAATATTCAACAGGGTGTGTTCAGCGTGCGAGGATCGGGCGGTGAAGCAGACTTTCTACGTGTTTCTGTGGCCTCTCCCCGGTATGGGTGAGGCGTTGATCGCCTACGAAGATTCGGTGCTGGCGTTGGTGGGCGAACATGATGGGACCGTGTTGCGGCGAGCACGCACTGACGGTGCGGAGAATCGGCCGCTGGAGATTCAGTTGTTCGAGTGGGAGTCTCAGGCCGCGATGGACGGCTTTATGGCCGACCCGCGCAGGACAGCGCTAGCCGCGGATCGTGATCGGGCCATCGCCCGAACCGAAATCGTTCCCGTGCAGCTCGTCTGAGGCTGCAGCGGCCTGAGACGCGCGCGCTTTGATCGCGGCGGCCAGGGAGCGTTCGGCACGCCTGCGCCTGTCGCCGAGACCCACCAACAAGTTGATCGCCAGTGGGACCATCACGTTTTGCAGTCCTTGGGGGTCGATGTATCCGCTCATCGCCAGCAGCACGAATCCGTGGGTAGCACATAAGATCTGGGTGGCCGCAGGGGCCGGCTCCTGCGGTCGAATCCGTCCGGCTTCGACGACCCGCTCGACCGCACTGACCAGCACCGACAATGCGTCGACCCCCTCGGCGAGATCCCACGGCGTGGCCGCACCGGCTGAGGGCTTATGGGTTCCGCCGAGGTCGGCGAGACCCATAAGCAACCGGTACAGCTGCGGGTTTTGCATCGCGAACTCGCTGTAGGCCAGCCCGCCGGCGATGAGATCAGCCACCGGGTCGTCGGTGTGAGGCACCCCGCGAGTGTGCTCGGCGAAGCGCGCAAGCCCTTCGCGCATCACGGCTTCGATCAGCTTGGGCATGCCCCCGAAGTGCGTGTAGACCGCCATCGTGGACGCGCCGATCTCGCGCGCCAGTGTTCGCGCTTGAATCGCCGCCGGTCCGTCTCTTTCGAGCACCACCAAAGCGACGGCCACCAGGCGCTCCCGGGTGCTGGGCGAGATGTCGGCCGAAGTCATCATTGACATGATGCCATAACAATCGTTATGTTCGTGACGTGGGATAACAATTGTTATGGCAACAGTAGGCGGGGGCCACCCGCCGCATTCACCCGGAGGACGGACATGGCTGCGAAAACGACGCCCGTACACCAACGGCTGATCGTCGGCGTCGGCGGCGCGCTATTGATCGCGTCGCTTTTCCTACCGTGGGCAGACGCTGAGGGCGTCCACCAAACCGGATGGGAGTTCAACACAGTGGCCGCGCTGTATTTCCTAATCGGCGGTGTGTTCGGTATCGCCACGGCGATCACCGGCGGCCAATACGGCGTGTGTCGCCCCGATATATCACTTATCGGCGCAACCGACTTACTCAACACCACCTCAATGTTGCTGTTCGCGTGGCTGATTTTCGATTTTCCCGAACACGCCACCCGTCAGCCTGGCGTTTTCTGCGCGCTGATCTCAGCAGCTGCAACCGCCTTCGCCGTCGCTGACTACCGCCCTCTGCGGGGAGCGCCCTGGTTTCCACCCGTCAAAACCGGCGAACCAACCCGCACGAGTATCACGCAATAGCCCTCAGCGACCATGGACCAGTTCGGCCGATCCTGCCTGTCGGTACGCAACGAGACAGTCGAAGATATTGCGAGCGTTGACTACTGACTCAGATACAGGAGTGCGGACCGGGCCGCATTGTGGCTAGCGGAGTTTTTCGATTCGATCTGCCAGCATGGCGGTCCAATCGCTGACAAATTCCTCGTCGGATGTGTCGACTTGGGGGCTGTGGAACACGATTCGGGTAGCGCGTTTTCCGAGCACGGCATTGATGCCGATGACCGCGATCCTTTTGGCATCAGGGTCTTTGATCCTTATCGCGCAGCCTTTTATCCAGTCGGTGAGTTCGCTGTAGAGCCCGTCGACCAGGGCGGCGTAGGCGTTGTTGAGGCGCGTGGACTGATCGGCGGGGGTGCGGGCCGCGACTTGGAGGAATTCGCTTTCGCGGTCCAGGACGCTCATCAGGTACCGGCACAGCAGGGATAGTTCGGTGCGCAGGTCTCCCTGCCCGGCGAACAGCGCGCTGATGTCATGCATGGCGCGGCGGCGGTCCAGTTGGCGGTCGATACCCGCAGCTAGAAGGGCATCTTTGGATTTGAAGTGATTGTAGAGGGCACCGCAGCCGGGAACCAGGCCAGCGGCTTTCTCGATTTGGTTGATGCTGGTCGCGCGGTAGCCCTGCTGGCTGAAAAGCCGCATGGCCTCACTGACCAGTCGTTCCTTGGTTGAGGTTTCCACACTTGACCACCCTATAAGTGATTACTTATATTCTATAGTAGCTCACTGTATCAAGGTGGATGGGGCGGAGGGAGGTCGTGGTGGCGGATACCGATCGGCCGGTACCGGGCGGCCGGGTGCGACGCACGATGCCGGTGGCAGGGTTCACTGCCCGCGCCGCCGGTGGCCGCGTACTCGCCGGGTTGCGGGAGAGGACCGGTGACGTGGGCGCGGTGCAGCGTTTTCATGAACGCACCGCCGAGCGCTACGTCGAGTTACTCGGCCACTCCAAAGGCGTGATGATGAAGGCCGCGCAATTGGTCTCGATGGTTGACGCGGCTGCCGTCGGCGCCGGGGAGCTGTCGCCTTATCAGAAGGCCCTGACCCGGTTGCAGGCTGATGCGCCGCCGATGGATTCGGCGCTGGCCTTGAATGTCTTGGAGGCTGAGCTTGGCCGACCCGCCGATGTGGTGTTCGCCGAGTTCGCCGGGGAGCCGATGGCGGCAGCCTCGATTGGGCAGGTGCATCGCGCCGTCCTACGTGATGGTCGCCAGGTCGCAGTCAAGATCCAGTACCCCGGTGTGGCGCAGGCGATTCGGGACGATTTGTCCAATACCGAACTGCTGACGACGGTCTTCCGGTTCGCCGCGGGTGCCGCCGGAGCACTGGGCGCGGCGATGCCCGACATCGAAGGGGTCGCCGGGGAGATTTCAGCGCGGATCTCCGAGGAAGTCGACTATCGGCGCGAGGCCGCCAATATCACCGCGTTCAGCGACCTGTATCACGGGCATCCGTTCATCCGCGTTCCCGAGGTGGTCCCGGAGGCGTCGACCGATCAGGTGCTGACCATGACCTACCTGGAGGGATTGGACTGGGCCGCGGCACAAGATGCCGACCAAGGTCTCAAGAACACCTGGGCCGAAGTAATCGCGCGGTTTGTCACCGGCTCCTACCGACACGCCAACCTATTCCACGCCGACCCCCACCCGGGCAACTACCGCTTCGGTGAGGACGGCACGGTCGGATTCGTCGACTTCGGCTGCGTCAAAGTCTTATCCGAGCGCCAGCGCCATCGCATCGTGAGCACGATGCATGCCGCGATGAACCGACACAAGAACGATCTACGTGAACTCATGATCGAAAGCGGTTTCTTCACAGGGGATTCCACCCTCACCGCCGATGAGGCCTATCAGTGGTATGAGGGCATCATTTACGAGCTGCTGGCGCCACAGCCGGTCACCTACACCGAGCAGTCCTCCCAACGCGGCATCCAGTTCCTGCTCGACGTGCGCTCCCCGGATCACGCCCTGCGCAGAATGTCGGTGCCGGCCGACTTCGTGTTCTTCTCCCGGCTCAACCTGTCCATGAATGCGATCTTCACCGCGCTGCACGCCACCTTCCATGCGAGAGCATTGGTTGACGACATGGACGGCGTGGCCGCTCCCGTCACGGAGCTGGGCCGCCAGCATGTTGCGTGGGTCCGCGACCGCGGCCTGCCTTTCGGGATGGACTGTCATGACGACACCTGATGTCAGCGCCCGTCTGCCCTGGGATGCGGCAGACCCCTACCCTTTCTACGAGGCGCGGCGCCGCGAGGGAGACGTCGTGTGGGACGACACAGCCCAGGCGTGGCTCGTCCTCAGCTACGACCTCGCCCGGCAGGTGCTGGGCGGAGCCGGATGGACCAGTGATCCGCTGGCCAACCCGCTCGCCCGCGCATCCATGGCAGCCGTCGGCCAGGACTTCACCAGCAACTCAATGCTTTTCGCCGACGGCGAAGACCATCATCGTTTGCGCGGATCGGTCCGTGACGTGTTCACCAGATCATTCATCACTAACCTCACCGCGGGCCTCGACGCAATCGCCACCACGTTGATCGACCAGCCGCCGGTTGGAGCAGTTTTCGACTTCATGTCCGATATCGCTCTGCCGTTGCCGATCGCCGTGATCGGCGCATGGCTCGACATGGACCCCACCAGCACCGAACTTCTGCGCGAGGTGTCCCCGGTGATCATCCGCATGCTGGGGACGCTCGCCGATCACGACGAGACCGCCGCTGGCGCAGCCGCCTCGGTCACACTGATGGCCGAGTTCCTGCCGATGGCCGCCGATCGGCGCGCTCACCCGGGCGACGACCTGCTGAGCTTCATCGCCGCCGATCCGGAGCTTTCGCTCGAAGATGTCGTCATGACGGCCATCCTCGTCGCCGTTGCCGGCCACGAAACGACCGCCAATCTCCTCGGCGCCGGACTGATCAGGCTGCTTGCTCCCGGCCCCGACGAAACCCACATCGCCGATCACATCGACCCCACCGACCCCGCGGTAGTGACCGAACTGCTGCGCCTCGACGGACCGGTGCAGTCGACCGCGCGCACCGCCATCGCCGACCACATCGTCGGTGGTGTCGAAATTTGTTCTGGCCAAAGCGCTCTCATCGCGATCGCGGCGGCCAACCGCGACCCGGCCATGTTCGAGGAACCGGCCCGCTTCAGGCTCGACCGCAATGCGCCCGCACCTTTGTCGTTCGGTTATGGAGCGCATTACTGCCTGGGCGCCGCCCTGGCGCAGCTCGAGCTCACCATCGCCTTACCCAAAATTCTTTCCCGCCAACCTGTTTTGGCAGGTCCAGTTCGCTGGCGCGATACTCCGGCCATCCGCGGACCACTCACCGTTCCTATGGTCTTCGGCGCCTCGTAGCGCGATTCAGCGAAGGGGATCCACGGCCTAGGTTTGCACAATGTTGGTGCATCGATGACGTCCGGGTCCTCAGATCCGCTGCGCAGTTGTGATTGCCATCCGGTCGGTCATGGGCGGCCTATCGGTATGTGTTGGCGCATATGCAGCAATTCGGGCACGCGCAGGTGCTCGCCGCATACGAAGCCGTGCGAGGCCAGTAAGGCGTCGACGCTGGCGGCTGTGAAGCGGGTGCGGAACGGTTCCCCGCGGCGTTTCGCCGATCCTGCCCATCGAAAGACTCCAGCAGACCGGCTCCCGCCGGAAATGCCATCGGAGTCGTCGAACACCAGCCGGCTGCCCGGTGCGCACATCGCCGCGATATCGGCCAGTGTCGAATCAATCGCGTGGGGGGTGAGGTAGACCGTCACCCCGACCCAGATGATCAAGCTTGGCCGAGTGGGATCGAACCCGTCGGCGAGGAGTCGTCCACGCAGCGTGTCGTGTTCGAAATCGCAGGGCACCCAAACTGCCTGATCGTGCCTTCGGGTAGCTCGGAGCTGTTCGATGACGGCGCGTTTGACCGCTTGAGTTGTGGGCGCATCGACCTCGAAGACCTTTACCCGGGGTGCCGGCGCCCCTGCGCAGGGTGGTGGTGTCGAATCCGGCGCCCAGCAGAACGAACTGGTCGACGCTGCCGTCGACAGCGGCTTCCCCCATCCCTTGACCTCTGCGGCCAGGCCCGATTCGATAGTGCATACACCACCAGGGAGGCCCGTAGTGAGGACGTTCGTTCGCCATCTTCTTACCGTCGTCATCATGGTGTTGGCCCCGATGGCAGCCGTGACGATCGCGACACCAGGGGTGAGTTCGGCCGACTGCGCGGGCGGCGAGTGGTGGGACCCGACGGGCAAGGTCTGCCGACCGCTCGGTGTCGGGCCACAACCGCTGGCATGCGAGCCGGGCCAGTGGTGGGACCCGACGGCTAACGTATGCCGGCCACTCGGTGTCGGGCCGCAACCGCTGCCATGCGACAACGGCTGGTGGTGGGATCCGGGTGCCAACGTATGTCGTCCGCCCGTGCTGCCGCCAGCCGGCTAATCCTGAGCTGATCACAACGCAATAGCATGGTGGACAAGGGGATTGACGTGCTGGTCCATCTGTTGCGGGCGACGACGTACCCGAAATCCGCCAGTCGCGACGACGGGGCTCATTTCGTTCCACCGGGGCGACGCACCGTGTGGGTAATGACTCCTTGAACGGGCCCTGGCGATGGGGGCTGTTGGGTCGCGGGCGGCGGGTCCCGGAAAAATGTCCCTTTCGCACAAAATAGACAAAACGGCTAAAATAGTGCGTGCAGATAACAAACAAGGGGAGCGCCATGTCTACGGTCCTGTTCCGCAACCGCGACGGCAAGCTGGTCGATGTACCGATGGTGGCCGCCACCCGCCTCAAAAACGAGTTCGGCGCCGTCTTTGAGCAGGCCGCACTGAGCGGAGCGGTGGTGATTACTAAGCACAACACCCCCAGGGCGGTGCTGGTGTCGTACAGCGAATTCGAAGCTCTCACCGCATCGACCGCACCGGCACTCGACGACCTCAGCGAGCGCTTCGACAAGCTGTTGGCCGCCATGCAGACACCGGAAGCCAAAGCCGGAGTCGCAGCGGCATTCGACGCTACGTCAGACGAACTGGGCGCCGCTGCGGTGAAGGCGGCGCGCACCGCGCAGCTGCGGTGATCCGGCGCGGCCCATGGTTCGCAAAACGACGGTGCCGGCGCAGATACGCGTATTGGCAGGCGTCAACGGCGCCGGCAAGAGCAGCATCATCGGCGCGACAATCCGGGACAAAGGCGGTCAGTACTACAACCCCGACGAGGCCGCACGAGAGATCATGGCGGCCAACCCCGGACTGGGCCAGACCGAGGCCAACGCGGCGGCCTGGGAACAAGGCCGAAAGCTGCTGGAACGAGCGATTGATCAAGGCCTAGATTTCACCTTCGAGACCACGCTCGGCGGCAACACGATACCGAGGCTGCTGGCTGAGGCCGCCAAGCGTGGCGTCGAGATCAACGTCTTCTACGTTGGGCTCGGCACCTCCTTGGCCCATATCCAACGGGTGCGACAAAGGGTCCGCGCTGGCGGGCATGACATTCCCGAAGCCGACATCCGCCGTCGCTACCGCCACAGCCTGATCAATCTCGTGACATTACTGCCCGTGCTCACCGAGCTACGGGTGTATGACAACTCTGCGACCGCCGACCCCGCGACCGGGCAGGCACCGCAGCCCGCCTTGGTGCTGCACATGAACCACGGCCGCATCGTCGGCCCGTCCGATTTGACCGCGACACCGCCGTGGGCCAAGCCCATCGTCGCGGCCGCGCTGGAGCTCACACTGGGGCCGTAACCGGTAAACCGGCTCTTCGTAATCGAGAGTGCACCTAAGGCTCGGGATATCCCGGTGGTGGGTTCGTGTCGTTGAGCTGAGGTGGGGCCTCGGTGGGTGACGATTCGGGTTCCAACACACGACCAAGGCTGCCCAACCCGCCGACTTCGCCGCCGGAGTCGAGGTGGTGGCGATGGACGGGTTCGCCGGCTACAAGACTGCCGCCACCAATGTGGTGCCAGATGCGGTCACGGTGATGGACCCGTTCCACGTCGTCGCGTTAGCCGGGGCCAAGCTCGACCTGATCCGCCAACGTGTTCAGCAACAGACCCTCGCCCGACGCGGCCACTCGGGGGATCCGTTGTATGGGATCCGGCGCATCGCCCGCACCCGCATCCAGCTGCTCTCAGCCCGCCAGTACAACCGTCTGACCAGCGTGCTTGACGCCGACGAACACATCGCCGTCAAGGTCGCGTATGTGATCTATCAGAAGATCATCGCCGCCTACGCTGACTCGAACCGTCGCCGCGGGAAACACGTAATGACCAGGCTGATCGATTCGATCCGCCGCGATGTGCCCGTCGGACTCGAGGAGATCGCCCAACTGGGCCGCACCCTGTGGCGCCGTCGCGGCGACATCCTGGCGTTCTTCGACCATCACGTCTCCAACGGGCCCACCGAAGCCATCAACGACCGCTTAGAAGCGCTGCGGCGCAACGCCCTCGGATTCCGCAACATCACTCACTATCGAATCCGTTCACTGCTGCACAGCGGTGCACTCCACGCACTCGTCAATGCACTCTGAATTTACGAAGGGCCGGTGATGGCACTGGTGAGCGGTGTTTTTTTGGGCGTGCATCGGTGACTTATTTGGTGTCGGTGACGACGACGATCTGACGGATGAAGGTGTTTTCCACGGCGGAGTGAAGGAGAAAATCTGCGACGTTTGCGCGGGATGCTGAGGGGAGGATCGGCAGTTTTGTGACATTCTCGAGCACGGTAGCGGTGTATCGGGTGCTGTCCCGATTGTTCAACGCCCCAGGGTATTCGAGGGTCCATTTCAGATCGCTCGCAGTCAAGAGAACTTCCGACGCGGCTTTGTCGGCGTATTTTTTGCGCAGCGCTGTGCGGAAGATCAGGCCAGCCAGAAATGATGCTTTGGCAAGAGAGTCGCCGACTCCGAACGCGGAGACGACGACGAAGCGATCGACCCCTGACGTTTTCGCAGAAGCGATGACGGCACGGATGGTGTCTGTGATCAACGTGGGGGTGTCGCGGACGTTTTTCACTCCGAGCGTGCTGATGACCGCGTCGTGGCCCTGGGCTGCCGTCGCGATCACGGCGGCGTCGGTGATGTCGCCCTTGACGATTTGAGCGCGAGAGTCAACGTTGGCGTCGGCCCGCCGAACGAGGGCGGTGACCTGGTGTCCCTGGTCGAGTGCCTTTTTGACGAAGGGGACGCCGGTGCGGCCGGTTGCTCCAAGGACAAGAAACTTCATAATGTTTCACTTTCTGTTGAGGGATGAATGGGCGTGCTGGTGAATGCGGGTTTTGGGCCTGCATCGTGGCAACCACCCGTCCATCGCCGGAGAATCGTCAGCTTCATTGACGATACTAGTCAATGACGCTGACTAATGTCAAGGCGGAGCCCAAGCCTGCTGGCACCCGCAGGCCCTTGGCGGCTCGGGCGAACGGGAAACGGGGCGGCAGGCTCAGCGCGGCCGGGTTTACCGGTCGTAGGGGTCGGTGATCTCGCGGAGTTGATCCAGGATCTGGTGCAGCAACGTGAAGTTGCGGGTGCCCAGGTAGGCCTTCCACTCCGAGAGGATCTCGTCGAGTGTCACCTTGGCCACCTCGAGCGCCCGCCGGCCACGTTGCTCGATCACGATCAACCGGGCGCGGCCATCCGTGGGATCGGGGACCCGGCGGACATAGCCCAAGCGTTCCAGTTGATCGACCAGCACGCCGGCGCTCTGCTTGCTCACTTGCGCATGGTCCGCGAGGTCTGTGAGGCGCGAACCGTCCTGGGCGATGCGTTGAAACACCCGGCACTGGGCAAGGGTCCAGTCGTCGAATCCGGCATCCTGGATGGCCCGGAAAATCCGGTCCTCGGTGTACCGGTACGGGATGAACAACGACACCCCTAGATCAACCCGCTGCTCGTCGTCCATGCCGCTCTCGGCTCCGTTCGCCCACTCTGGTCCCACGAGGTTCACACCCCTACGCCAATGCTGCCGAGCCAGATCGCCCCAGACCCACCCGCGCCATCTGGCCCTCAGCGAATTCGTACTTCTTGCTGCTGTCAACGGTACTACTGTATGACTACGGTAGTAACGATATTTTACTAGTGTGGCTGGTTGGAGGGTCGTATGACAAGGCGACCGGCCAGTTCGTACCCAATGCGAACGTGCCGGAAATTACTGGTAACCCCGCCTATTCGTTTTCCGGCACTCTCGATTACGAAGAGCCGGTAGACCTCGCGTCAACTTGAAATGGCGGCGAAAAGATTGCGCACGCTCATGGCGTCGTACTGGCTAGGGGAGCATTGTCAGCAGAAGGCGGACCAGTTCTGCCTGCCGATGTGTGTCGGTCTTATCGAAGATGTGTTGCAGGTGGGTCTTAACTGTGGCCATCGACAGCGACAGTTCCTCGCAGATCGGTTTGAGACCGTCACCGCGCGATACGCGCAGGGCGACGTCGGCCTCGGCACTCGTTAGGCCGTAGAGGCGGCGTAGAAGGCTCGCCGAAGGCTCGGGCTGCTGCTCCGGGTCGACGAGTGCGACCAGCGCGCGGGCCTCTGACAAGTTCTCGGTTGCCGGGCTCAACGGCAGCACGTGGATCACGTATGGACGCTTCCCGGATGGTCGTCTGCACAAAAACGAATTGCCGCTGCGAGGTTCGCCTTCGTGTTCGAGGAGGGCACCGACGATGCTGCGGCGCAACTCGGCGTTGGCAGCAGCACCGGTCGCTTCCACGCCGCCCGAACGTATACGCAGTCCGTCGCCGCATTTGAGGATTCGCTCGGCGGCGGAATTCAGGTGTAAAACAACCGAACCTGCGCCAACGACGACGATGCCGTGTCGAACAGTGTCGACGGCGCGGGCGATGTCACTCGCGTCTTGGGCGAAGTCCGTGATGTGAGCCTGGGTACGAAGCGCCTGCTGCAGGTGCGGGACCAGGGCACCAATTAATTTCACGCGCTCAGCCGTATCGAACGGTTCCGGGCGCTTTGGTGCCGCGACCAGGAAGCATGTCGGCATCGAACCGTCGGTCAGCCGCACGAATAATCCGTCATTCATGTGGTGGGGACGCATCCAGTCCGAGTCGAACTCTGACCGCGCCTTCAACGCAACCAGCGGCTGCCCACTCCGTATCAAACCGACGGGACCTTTCTCGACGGCGTCGAGTACGTAGTCGATCTGGCAGTAGTACTCGCTGTAGGTTTTTCGCGCCTCCGGTGGGAGGCTGCCGCTCTCGACGGAGCGGCTTGTTCCATCGGCTACCAACAACGCAGCGCTTTGCGCGTCGAGCGTCTGACGAACATCCGCCATGGCGACGATCCAGTTCCCGGGAGTGAGCGCCGAGGCGTAGATGGCCGAAACTATGCGCGAGAAGTCATCGATCCCGACCACTGCCGGCTCCGGTGGTCCGCTGGTGCATTATTCCGATCCCTTCTTCCTGGGTAACGACAGAGGATTCCCCTGTGTGATTGTTGTGAATTTTACCGATTTCATCCGTTCGGATGAGGCCGCGGGCCACTTTCAGGTGTTTCTCTTACGACATGGTCAAACGCGAGGGAGCTCAGCCCCGACGCAGAGCCTGTATGTGCCTTTGCTGAGCGAGTGCCGCACTGGCGAGGTGTGCAGCACCCATACGCGACAAGGAGATCCACGCATGAGCCGAAGCCTTCCCAGCATCCAGCGACATCCCACGACGGCCACCGGTGCATCCGCCGACTCCGCTGAGGGCCGCGATGGCGTCGAACGCGCAGTAGACGCCGTGGCTTCGGGCGTGCCCGTTCTGATCACCGAACAAGAAGTGCACTTCAGCACAGCGGCCGCGGTAGCAGTCCCGAGCGGGAAGAACGCCCGGGCGTGGGCCGGCTCGCTGCACCGCCTGTTCGCGAGGTCGACGGCCGATGAGCGCCCCGCAACTCATAGGCATTGGCCACGGCGTTACAGCTTCCTTGATCAGGCCTCAATGGCGAGGGAGATGGACAGGTTATAGAAAACGGCGGAGCCTCCGGCCTGGGTGGCGATTGCCGAAACATCGGATGCGAACGAAGGGATCGGCAATGTCAGACCAAGAACAAAAGAACATCGAGCTCGTCAAGAAAGGCTACGAAGCCTTCTCGGCCGGTGACGTCGAAACAGTGATGAGCCTGTTCGACGACAGCATTGAGTGGGTCCAACCGGGTGATAGCGCGATCAGCGGTATCTATCGCGGCAAAGCCGAACTCGGCGAGTACCTCAGCAGGCTGGGCGAGAAGTCGGTGACGCTGAAGCTGAACCGGCTCATCGCCGATGGCGACATCGTCGTCGCATTAACCGAAGTCACGGCCGACGGCGAAACAGGCCAAGACGCCGACGTATTCACACTCCGTGACGGCAAAACGGTACGGGTACAGGTGCACACGGACACGGCGGTCATGGAGCGCGTGTACGGCAGGAAACAGGTCGCGGCAGGGTAGTAGGTCTGGCCTGTCCGACGGAAGTTGACGCTCGCTAGTCGAGTTGGCCCGTCATCCCTGCTTGGGGTGGCGGGCCAACACCCGTGCTGGCCGCGGTGGCGGCCGTGGCGATGGGTCTTGTTGCGCTACGACGGCAGAGTGCTTAGCGATGTCACGGCGGAGTCGCCCGCAGCCCAGATTATTTGGGGTAGTGGACTACTCGTGCCCTGCCTTGGAGAACGTTGAAGACTGAAGTTCGTCCGAACCGAATTGCCTTAACGCGGGGGAGGCTGGTCGGTACTGGACTTCCCACAGTCACTGGCATCGGCCCCGCTACACCTGAGGAGTTTCGCATGACCACAACGCAGCAGGCGCCGACCGCGGCACCCGAAAACATTAGCCAGGCAGGCACACCGAATCAGTATCACCTGCACGGTCACGGCATCCAGGTCAGCTACTACCCTGATGGTGCCGGCCCGCTCACCGTCGACGGCCCGATCGTCCTGGCCTATCAGGACGCTAACCACACGGCGACGTTTCGCCGCAGCCAGGTGCAGGTCGTTGCCGTCGAGGGTCTTGGCACCTGCGTGACCGTGACCCTGCAGATTTTGGTGGACTTCGGCACACGCACGGCCACCCTGCTCGTCCCCTCGGTGGTACTCGGCACGCAGACATCAGCACCAGTGCACACCGAGCTGATCCGCACCAGTCACACCTCCACCCTCACTGGGATCGGCCACCCGCAACGGGACAGCTACACCGTCACGTCGCTCACCGGCCAGGCCAGCCTGGGCATACTGCCGCTGTAGCGCGCGGACAGAGGCGGCGGCCATTGCCTTCACGAAAGGGCGAAATTCGCGTAGTCGTACAGGTACGCGACGGTGGGTGCGAGATCAGCCTCGGGAACATCCTTCAGCTCGTTGAGCCGGTGGATCTCCGCGCCGATATGGGTCATCGGCTGGCTGATGCCGCCTATCAGTTCCCTGCGCTGGCGTAGGACAGGCGGACGGTGGGTTGTCCGGTTATCGCGGTGACGGTGTCGAAGTCTTTGTCGACGTGCAGGATGGTTAACCCGGAAAGTTCGGCGGTGGCCGCGATGATGAGGTCGGGGATCGAGGGGCCACGGTGCTGGCCCCGATCGGCTAGGAGCAGCTGGACTTCAAGCGCGCGGTCCTCAATTTTTGGTGTCAGGTACTCGACTGGCATTGCCGCCAAGGGGGATTCGCGAAACTCACGTCGAGCGACGTCACCAGATTGGGCCGAATAGCCGATTTCCAGGCGTGTCACGTTGCTGATGTGCACTAGTCCGCGCTCGATGCGGTTGCTCCACAGGTACGGATCGCTGCTATCTGCAAGACGGGCGAGGGCCGACTTGTCGATTAGCCACGTCGGCTCGGTCATTGCCATGCTTGGCGCATCAGGTCCTCGTCGGCAAGGCCGGCGACGGCCTGTCCAAAGCGATGCAGGTCGTCGCGAGTCACGGGAACTCGTGGGGCGCGCGCATCCTGGGCGAGCCGTCGACGAATGTACTCAACGCGCGACAAGCCCAGCTCAGCAGCTCGCGCGTCGATTCCGGCGAGTACATCATCTGGTAGGTCGCGGATCAATACGTCGCTCATACTCGGATGATATCGGATGATATCGCCGCGGTCGAGGAGGGCCGCCGGTCGCTTGGAAGATCGGTAGCCGAGAGCAGTCGCAATCGCTGGCCGCCTTGCCGGAGGCGATCGACTAACGGCGCGAAGACTCCGTCGTAGTCGTCGGATGTGACAGTTCCTCGCCCTTCGAGACCGTGCACACCATCAGGAAGACATCTGCATAAGCACGAGTACCGAGCTGCGCGATCGGCACCTCAAGCGGCGTGTCCACGTGCCCGTCGACCCACGCCTTGACGCCCTTGCCGTATGAATCCCACGATTACCGTCGCGATTATCGGCCTTGTAGGCGCCCTCGGCGGTGCGCTCGGCGGCGTGCTCATCACCCAATGGCGTAGCGACGTGCGAGAATCGGCGGCCTGGGCACGCGAGAACAAGCGCGAGACGGATCGTTGGGAGCGAGAAGACGCGCAACGAACCCTTGAATAGCGTCGTGATGCCTATGTCGGCTTCTACGAAGCGAATTCGGTGGCAGTCCAATTAGTTACTGCCCACCCTACTGTTGAGTTGACCTGTACGCCCATCAGGCACACAATGGGTATATGGCTACGAAGTCTGAACGTTTCGCGGTACGCCTGACTCCTGAACAGGACGCATTGATTCGTCATGCCGCAGGGGTCGAAGGGACCGACCTGACCACCTTCACCGTGTGCGCCACTGTTGCGCACGCGCGCGATGTGCTCGCCGACCGCCGCCACTTCCTGCTCGACGACGCCGCCTGGACGGAGTTCAACGCCCTGCTCGATCGCCCTGTCCGGCACAAGCCGGCGTTAGCGAAGCTGTTCGCCAAGCCGTCCCTATTTGGCCCCGACGAGTGAGCGATTACAGCCACCCCCGACCGATCAGCCAGTCCGATGACGTCGCCGCGTTCGACAGCGGCGAACCCACCTTGGACCAATACATCCGCTCAAAAGCCTTGAACAACCACGCTGGCGGTGCCTCTCGCTGTTTTGTCACATGCCGCGACGGCCGCGTGGTCGGTTACTACGCCCTCGCGTCCGGGGCAGTGTCACGTGCCGAGGTGTCAGGCAAGTTCCGTCGCAACATGCCTGATCCGATTCCGGTAATTCTGTTGTCGCGCCTCGCCATCGACCGTAAACATCAGCGCCGCGGGTTGGGGGAGAACCTCCTGCGCGACGCCGTCGCTCGCTGTGTCCAAGTCGCCGAACAGATCGGCGTCCGCGCTATCCTCGTGCACGCCATCGACGACGAAGCACGCAGTTTCTACGCCCGCTACCAGTTCGAACCGTCGCCTACTGACCCACTGCACCTCGTGCTGCTGATCAAGGATGCCAAGGCCAGCGGTGCGGGACTTGCGTGAAGACGGCGACGCCGAACAACAGCGTCGCGAGGTGATCGACGACATGGTCGCTGCCGGTGGTGATCGATCCCACCTCGAATCGCTGACCGGGGAGCAGTTCGTGCGGATGCTCGCGATCATGGCACTCACCAACGCTGACACGTTGCGACAGTCAGACCCCGACGGTACTGGGGTCCTGGTTGACGGTTGCCGCGAGCAGACCGACGATGAGATCCGCGTTGCCTTCGAAGGCGATTCGGGCGACTGAGGCCAACCATCTACGCATGGCGGGCGGTGCCCACGCCGCAGCCCCGAGGTCGGCCGCGCTGCGGATTACATGCATAAATGCTACGAAAGCCGTTATGGCCCAACATATGACGGAGCATTTTTACTGGTTACCCGCAACATTCGATTCCGCCGTATTCCTCCGGTCGCGTTGGAATCGAACCAGATGCGGTGAATATTGAAAGTGGTTGCTCAGCAGCATAATTCGCAACACGGCGACTTTTGCGGGTAACCCGCGATATTCGGATCCGCCCGATTCCTCCCCAGGTTGCGCCGCTGCCGCTGTTGGCGCATGGGTCGCAGGGGAGTCGATATCTGCGAAACCGGGAGACTTTTCAGTGTCGAGCGACTTATCCCAGGATCGCCCGCGCCGCGCGTTCTGCGATCAGCATGACCGGCGCGTTGGTGTTCCCGGAAGTGATGGTGGGCATCGCCGACGCATCAGCCACTCGAAGGCCGGCGACGCGGTACACGCGGCAGTCGGTGTCTAGGACTGTGGCGGCCGAACGCGGAACACCTTGTGTGTCAAAGGCTCCCATCGCGCAGGTGCCCACCGGGTGAAAGATAGTCGTACCGAGCTCACGGGCCGCCTGCTGGAGGTCTTCGTCGCTCACCAGTTGCGGACCGGGAAGCAATTCTTCTGGGCGGTAGCGGGCCAGGGACGGCGCCGCCATGATCTGCCGGGTCATCCGGAGGCCGCGCACGGCGGCTTGTCGATCGGCGCCAGTGGACAGGTAGTTACAGGAGATCGTCGGGTAGGTCAGCGGATCTGCGCTGGCTATGCGCACGTGGCCCCGCGAGCTGGGTCGCAGATTGCAGACTGAGGGAGTGATCGCTCCGAAAGGATGTAGCGGTTCGCCGAACTTGGCCAAGGACAAGGGCTGCACATGCCATTCAAAATCGGGACTGGCCAACGCGGGATCGCTCTTGGCGAAGGCGCCCAGCGTGGAGGGCGGCATGGTCATTGGTCCTGAGCGCAGCAGCAGGTACTGAAGTCCCATGCCTGCACGGGTGATCCAATTGCGGTACAGCGTGTTGACGGTGCGGGTGCCCCGCACCCGGTAGACCGTTCGCAGCTGCAGGTGGTCCTGAAGGTTTTCACCCACGCCCGGCAGATCGACGGCCAGCGGGACCTGGTGCTGGGCAAGAAGCCCGGCTGGGCCCAGACCCGAGGCCTGCATGAGCTGCGGCGACCCAATCGCACCGGCGCTCAGGATCACTTCCCTGCGGGCGTGAACGTCAATGATCTGGCCGTCTTTGAGTAGCCGCACACCGGTGGCGCGGCGCTGAGCCGTCATCCAGGCACCACGACGCTGCTCGTCGTGGACCTGGTCGTCCATCAGCAGCTGCAAGGCTTGGGTGTGGATGTAGACGGTGAGATTGGGTCGGTGGGCGACGGGATGCAGGAAAGCATCGGCCATCGACCAGCGACGGCCACGCCGTTGATTGACATGAAAGTACGCACTGCCGGCGTTGTCTCCGCGGTTGAACTCGTCGATCGGGGCAATGCCCACCTGGGCAGCGGCAGCCTGCCAGGCGTCCAAGATCTTCCAGCGCACCCGCGGCCGCTCGACAGCGATCTCACCACCTGCGCCGTGCCAGTCGTCGGCTCCGCCGAAATAGTCTTCCAACTTTTTGAAGATCGCCAGTGTCTCGCCGGGACCATCTGGACCACCCCAAAGCCAGCGCTCGTCACCAGTGGCCTGCGCCCATAGGTCGTAATCGCTGGCCTGTCCGCGCATGTGGATCATGGCGTTGATCGACGAGCAGCCGCCTATCACGCGGCCCCGCGCGTAGTGAATGCTGCGGCCGGCCAGACCTGGATCGGCCTCGGTCGTGAAGCACCAGTCGGTGCGGGGGTTGGCAATTGTGTACAGGTAGCCCACCGGCACTTTGATCCAGAACCAGTTGTCTTTGCCGCCGGCCTCAATCAGGAGCACTCGGTGGTCAGGGTTGGCGCTGAGACGGTTGGCGAGCAGGCAGCCCGCGCTGCCTGCTCCCACGATGACGAAGTCGAACTCGGCTACGGGACTCATTCCGGAATCGTTCCACAGCGGTCACGGGTCACCCATTGTCCCGCCATGTGACTACCTGCTTGAGAGACGTCACGTCATAACCGTCGTCGGCGGTGAGTTCGATCTGGAACAGCGTCAGGCCTACCCCGCGGAAGGCATCGGCACTGGCGGCGTTCTCCCGGAGCATCGAGCGTTCGATATCGGCGCCGTTGCGGCCGAACGTCGCTGCCAACTCGTCGACTCGTTCGCTGGACTTGCAGAACGCATCCAGGTCCTGGAACGCGTGCCAGATGTCGGAGTGCCTGGCAACGGCGGGCAGCGAGCGCTTGGGTCCAGTGCCGCCGATGAGGATCGGTAGCTTGCGCACGGGCGGCGGAATCAGTGCGGCGAGCCGGTTCTCGATGCGGATCAGGCTCTCGTCGAACAGATCGAAGCGGGAGCCGAAGGTGCCGAAGTCCACCTCGATCGCATCCGGCACCTGGAGATCACCGAAGAGATATTTCCCGAACGCGATCCTGCGGTGCTCGACGCGGATCTGTCACGGTGGCGCACTCGGCGGCTCGGATGACACACGACCGAACAATGCTCAATAGGCGAGAGGCGCCAGGCAGCCGTTCGACATGTTTACTGGTAACCGCGTATTCGATTCCCGCATATTCGTCGCCATGGGTCTGAGCGGCATCATGGGGGAGACGAGCTCGCCGGCGGCGACCAGTTGGTCAGGCCCGCCCCGACAGCGATGACGTCAGCGTCCATGGCGCCAACGCTTCGACTAGCACCTCGGGCTCAGACGTTCACTCCAATGGCTCGGGGGTGAAGGTGACGTCGACACCGCGCACGGTCATCGTCACCTGACCTTCCATCACCATCACCTGCGCCGAGACCCGTCGATCGACAGTCTGGGCCAGTTGCTGCACCGGTGCGTGCGGTATCTGCAACACCGACAGGTTCGGCAGCCCCGCCACTTTGGGTCCCACGGTCCGCCACCAGGTGGCCACGCCGGCGGCGAACGGGAACAGCAGCACCTGGTCGGCCTGGCTGGCCGCCTTGCCCAAGGCGCGTTCATCGGGCTGGCCAACGTTGATCCACTCCAGGATCCGGCCCGTGTAGTCCGCGAGCCGCAAGTCCGGTACGCCAGGGGTGGACAGGCCCGCCCCGAACGCCAACTCACCGTCGACGTTGCTGAGCCGGTGTGCGCGCAGCCCAAAGGCCAACAACCGCACCACCATCCGCTCATCGGTCTCACTGGGATGACGGGCCACGGTCAGCGTGTGATCGGCGTAGTAACCGTGATCGACATCGGAGACGCCAAGTTCGACTTTGAACACTGTTGCAGAAAGGGCCACGTCATAGTGTCCACCCTGGTGGTGTTCCCCGGGTAGCCAGGCCGCTTCGAGTGGTCAGGCCGCCGCGCTGGCCGGCGGATCGAAGTCGCCACCGATAGACCCGCGGCGGTCGCGCAGGAGCGACTGGGCGACCGCCGAAGTCCCGCACGGCGAGGAGGGAGGGTGATGATTCATGAGATGCAATATGCAGTGTTTTAGCGGTATCCCCTATTCGATTTCGCCGTATTCCTTGCCGGGGCAGGCCGACGGATCGCCACCGACGCCTGGATGTAGAACCTGGGAGTCGTCCTGTCCAAGGCAGGAGAGCGACGGTTCAGTAGCACTCGAAGTTTGCCCGGCATTCGTTTGCTGAACGCATGGGGACAGTCCTCCATGCCTTGTGTCTACAATTCGTCTACACAGGCTCCATGGCAGCAGAAACCACAACTGTCCGAGTCCGCCGTCCCGATTCTGAGCGGCTGCAATCTCTAGCCAAGGCTCGTCAAACCGCCGTCGTCGACGTCGTGCACGCAGCCATCGACGCCTTGGAAAGGCAGGAATTCTTGCGGGGGCTCAACGGGGATTACCAACGCCTGCGCAATGACCCCGAACTGTGGGAGCAATATCTGGCAGAGCGTCACGAGTGGGATGCACTGGCTTGATCTGGCGGGGGGAAGGTCTACCACGTCGATCTCGGCCAGCCAGTCGGACACGAGCCAGCCTTTCGCCGCCCGGCGGTGGTGGTGTCGGTCGACATTCTCAACAACGGACCGGGCGGTCTGGTGGTCGTCGTCCCGATCACGACCGCTGGTTACGGCCTGCGAAGCCACGTCAAACTTGAGCCAGCGAGCAGCGGACTGGACCATATTTCCTACCCTCGCTGCGACCAGCTGCGTGTGGTCTCCGTAGAACGACTGTCATCTCGCGAGGGAATGATTAGTCGAGAACAGATGCGAGCCATTGACCAAGCACTGCGCTTCGTCCTAGATCTGTAATGCCCAGCTCTCGCGGCGTTGCACCGTCGTCGTCGGATGAAAACAATTGGGGTGCAGTGCAGCGCAACAGGGCGGTATTTTACTTGACATAATGTCGCTTATCGGCACAAAGGGGTTGCAGCAAGTCACCTTGGACGAAGGCTTCCGTACGGACTTGTCTCGATCCACGGAACAGATGCGAGTAATCCACGAAGACGTGTGAGTTATCCGAGTTCGGCCCGGCCTCGGCGCGACAGCTCGTCATCTCTGATTCCACGGACCAACACCCATAGGCAGTCGCTCCCGGCCTGGGCCGGTCAGATTTGTCACAGTGACGCAATGGGTTCGACTGCGTGGGGCTGCCGGCCTTGGGTTGGATGAGCCAATCACTGGCGCTGGCAGAGGTTTTTCATCAAGAGCTGGCATTCACGAACTTTGGCGGCAGCCAGCATGAATGACATCGACAACCCAGAACCCGTGTTGTGTAATTAAGCGCATCACACGATCTGAAGGGCGACGGTACATGTATTTAAGCGCGCAGCGGTTAGCCGAGGCTAACCGAGCGGTGAAGGACACCTTTGAGCAATCCAGCGTCGCCTGGCAGGCCATCCCGCATTGGGAGACCGGCGATCCCGGCCAGAGCAGGGTCCCCGACGGCGTGCCGAGCACCCCGGCCTTCTTGGACCTTGAACTCGAAGACGTACGGTTTCAGGTCACACTGGCCCAGGCCAGCGCGCCGACTCCAGACCCGCTGCTCGCAGTGGTGATCGCCCATACGGTGCAACTCGCGACGGCAATCGACGCCAAGGTCCTCAATCACCTGTGCAAGAACGCCAAGCAACCCGATTTGCCACTGACCGGAACCGATTTCAAAGATATTCTGCCCACCCTCATCGACGCCCGGGCAGCCGTTGAAGACGCCGGGTACAAAGCGCCATCGTGCTTGATCACGAACACCGAAGGACTGAAGAAGATCAGCACCGCGGTGACCGGAGAGGCAAACACGAACTCGGTACTTTCCGTGGCCAACGTCAACTCGCTACACCGTGCTACGAAGCTCGAGGATCCCTCCGTCGATGATCAGATCCTGATGCTGATGCTGGGTCGGCGGCAGCGAATCGCGCAGGGCAATGCCCCGGAGGCCTCCCCCGGTGAAGAACCGGTGGATCTTGCCGTCAGTGTTGCTCCTAGCCTGGAGGTCGTCGGCGAGACCGCCGCGGGCCAAATCGAACTCGCCGTCCGCATCCGCCTGGCGACGAGGGTTAAGGATGACAAGGGCATCGTCGCTATCCGCGGGACCTAGATGCCGCGTGACGCCAATGACTTCGACCCTGCCTGAGGGTCCTCCAGTCCCGACCGCGTCGGACGTGTTGGAGGAGTATCTCTCGCTGTGCAAGGACGCCTCTGACGGCGAGATCAACCGGCTCTATGGGTCTGATCAATCCTCTTCGAGTTCGCTGCGTGAGCTGATCCTTGATTACCCCCTTCGCGGCGGCAAGGCGTTGCGGCCGGCTCTGGCCATCGCGATGTGCCTCGGGCTCGGCGGCCATCTGGAAGCGATTCTGCCTACGGCGGCTACCCTGGAGCTCTACCACAACGCCTTTCTCATCCACGACGACATTGAGGACGAATCATGGTGGCGACGGGGCAAACCCACGTTGCACATCGACCACGGCATCCCGATCGCCGTGAACGTGGGCGATGCCATGCTCACGCTCTCCCTCCAACCTCTCCTCGATAACGTCGAACGTGTCGGGCTTGGACCCGCCCTGCGCATCCTGCGGGCTGTCGCCCACATGACTCGGCAGACGGTCGAGGGCCAAGCGATTGAACTTGAATGGGTCCGAGCCAACACCTGGCAACTCAACGACGCCGACTATCTGCAGATGGTGGAGCTGAAGACCAGTTGGTACTCGTTCATCACACCGCTGCAGGTCGGCGCGATCGCAGCCGGCGTGGGACAGGAGCGATTGGCGGCGCTTGAATCACTCGGCAGGCACCTCGGTGCCGCCTTCCAGATCACTGATGACCTTTTGAACCTGCGGGCCGACCCGGAGGCTTACGGCAAAGAGATCGGTGGTGACCTCTGGGAGGGCAAGCGAACTCTGATGTTGCTGCACGCCTTGCGATCTGCCGAACCGTCGGACCGGAGTCGTGCCGTTCAGATCCTAGCCAAACGCCGCCCGAGCGCAGTCGGTGAACTGGGACTGGTTGCCATGCTGGATCGACTCACGGCACGCGGCGATCTGTCCCACGCCGGACGAGCCGAAATCATGGCGCGACTTCAAGAGCACCGGCCCTCGGAGACCAAGGCCCTCAACGACATCCGGTGGTTATACGAACTCATGCACCACGTCGGTTCGCTCAAGCATGCACGCGAAATTGGCGCTCACCACGCCCAAGCAGCGGCCGCCGTGTTGTCCGATCTCGACTGGCTGCCACCAAGTCGACACCGCGACGCGCTGGTTGCCCTCGTCGACTTCGTGCACCGGCGGGCCCGATGAACGCTGAGGTTCTGATCGGCATGCTGGCCGAGCTCGACCGGATTCGACAGCTCACCCTCGACCTTGTCGAACAGCAGGCCCCGCGGCTGCTGCCCGCCCCACCGGAAGAAGCTGGAGCCGAGCGGACGATGTTCGATCTGCTCGCCGGTGCCCGTCGTGCCGTACTCGGCAACCCAACTGCGGCGCGGGGCGTGCACGACTTTCTCGTCGCCGAGGGGCATCGCCACGCACAGACCCCCGAGGGGGCCGCATTGCGCGACGCTCTCGTGGCATCCGAGGCGGTCGAGAACCTGCGGCGCGTCTGGGAAACGGTGAGCCTGAACATCCTTGACGGACCCGCGCAACCAAGTTCGGCGCCGACCGCGTGGGCCGAATTGCTGGCCGATGCGGTCATCGGCCACGGCCTTGACGAATCCATTCTGTCCCGGCTGCGTCCGGAGGGGTTCGCATGACCCTCATCGATCCGTGCGACGCGTTCGCCGAGCAGAGCAGTTTCATCGGCTACCTCGTGGGCCTGGCCAGTGTGAGCCGCATGGTCCATGCGCTCGCAGCTGACGGCGACCGCCGAACCGGGCCGCCCCGTGATGCCGACGACCTGGTCCACGTGTTGCTCGGCTTCGCCGGCCTGGGAGACGCGGTCCAACGACTGGTCAATTCCGTTGCGACACAACCATCACCGACGGCCAAGGCCGTTACGACTGCGCCGTCCACCGCGCGGTGGGTGCGATGACCGGGGTGCTCGCCGGCAGTGACTTCCTCCGTGCCCCGGTGCTCGCGACCGCCGGACCCGAAGGATTCAAGGAGTGGCACCACTTTGTCGTTCATGGCCGGGGTTTGCGGGTACTGCTCAACTTCAGCCTCATGAACGAGACCCCCGCCGCGGGTCCGGCCAGGCTGGTGCCGCGGGTGATCGTGATCGCGCACGAGCAGCGGTGGACCGGGGCAATCGAACGGTTCGACGACTCCGAATTGGACGTATCGGCCGACCTGGGCACCCTAACCATTGGCGGCAATCGGATGGTCATGCGCCCCGACGGCTACCGGGTGGTGATCGACTTGCCTGAGCACGAAATTCAAGCCGATCTTGACCTCTCGGCGGTAAGCCGGCCCTTCGTCGTCAACAATCAACCGTTGGGAAACGGTCGGATGAGCTGGCTGTTCGTACCGAGACTTCGTGCCGATGGGTGGCTGCGCATCGGAGGCCACACGCATCATCTGGCGGGTGAACTGGCCTACCACGACCACAACTGGGGCCGGTTCTGGTGGGGCGACGACTTCAGCTGGACGTGGGCCACGGTCCTACCGTCGGGACCCCAAGACCCGTGGTCACTGGTGTTCTCGCAGATTACTGATCGGCGCCGGTTGCGCATCCTCTACCAGGCGCTCTGCCTCTGGCACCACGACGAGCCTGCTGCGATATTCCGGGACGCCGCGGTCACCACCCGATCGCACGGGCGACTCGACCGCGCCGCTGACAGCACCCTGCCACCTGCGATGCGGTTGCTGTTGGACGGCGAGGTGCCGGGTGTGCCGCAGCGCGTCGAGATCACCGCGGCGCGGGCTGGCGATGTGGTGCACGCCGAGTTCTGCTCCCGCGCCTACGCCCACCTCGCACAGCCGAGCGAACTGCATCTGGACCGCTCTACCGTGCTATGTGAAACCAGCGGCACCGCCCGGCTCACCGGGTCAATCGGCGGTGCGGACATCGACTCCACCGGCACCGGGGTATTCGAGTTCCTGCATGGGTGAACGGGTATCGGCGCTGCTCAAACAGTCCGTCGAGCATCTCGAAGACGAGGTGCCCGCCAGCTACCGCCTCATCCTCGAGAAACTCGGCCCGATGCTGGTCCAGGTCGACGTCGACGGCGAGTCGTTCTCGCTGAGCGGTGGGCAGCGGCTCGAGATCTCCGATGGGACCGTCACCGGCCCGGGCGCTTCGATCAGCACCTCGCGAGCCGCCATCCTCGATGTGCTCGACGCACGGGTGGGGCTCGAGGAAGCCGTGCAGGCCGGCACGGTGTGCGTGCAAGGCTCCCTCGACGAAATCCTGCAAGCCCACGACACCCTGCGCGCCTACGTTCACGCCGCAATCCGGGCATCGTCACAACCGGGGCTGCTGTCGGCGCTTCGGGCGGGAACGCCATGAGCGAACACATCACGACGCCGGCATCGAATCAGAGGCGGCCCACCGTCGCGGTCCTCGGTGCCGGCATCGCCGGTCTCACCGCCGCACATGAACTAGCAGAGCGCGGCTTTGACGTCACCGTGTACGAGTGCCGCGAGGACGAACGCAACGCGCCGCCCGGAGCGCCGGCCGGGTTCTATCCGCCCGTCAAGCTCGGCGGGTTAGCCGCGTCCCAGTACTCGACGCCGAGCACGCATGACGAAAGCCAGGCCGAGCTGCGTCCTTTTCCCGGACGCCGAGGGCGGCCCCGTCCGCCCGGACGGGCAGTCGCCGGCGAGCACGGATTCCGCTTTTTCCCTGCCTACTATCTGCACACGTGGGACCTGTTGCAGCGCATCCCGGTCTACGAATGCAGCACGGCAGCGAATGGCAGTATCACCTGGCTACCAAACGCACGCACGGTGATGGACAACGTCAAGCGGGTCGTCACGCAAGGAACCACCATAGAGGGCAAGCCGTCCCTGGTCTTCCCCCGGGAAGCACCACGCAGCCCGGCCGAATTCCTCGGCACCCTTAGCCAGCTCACCGGACTGGGCTTCACCACACAGGATTTGGGAACGTTCGCGAGCCGGCTGGTGAGGTACCTGGCCACCAGTCCCCTGCGACGCGCGACAGAACTGCAGAACCTGTCGGCCTACGATTTTTTCGTCGGCCGTGACAACGCGATGGGCCCGGGCCGGTTCACGTACTCGCCGCGATTCGACGAGCTCATCCTCGAAATGCCACGAGTCCTCGCCGCTTTCGATTCCCGCTGGGGCGACGCCCGCACTACCCTCACCACCTACCTTCAGCTACAGCTGCAAATGGACCGCAAGGACAATAAAGCTGACGGGGTGCTGAACGGACCCACCACCGAGTCGTGGTTCGACCACTGGTACCGCCACCTGATCGCCCTTGGGGTCCGCTTCGTTCGCGGCGCCGCTAGTTGCCTGGACCCTCCCCCCTCCGAGCCTGGCCAGCCGCCGCACCTACGACCCCGCGTGCAAATCACGCTGACCGACGGCACCCGGCTGGCGCCCGACTACACGGTTGTCGCTGTCGACGCCCCCACCGCCGAACAGATCACCACGGCACTGCGCGCCTCCGGCGGCGGCACCGTGGCTGAGCTCGATGGATTCACGACATCGGTGCCGCCGTCCAAAGGCCCACTGGAGCCCGCGGCCACACGGTCACATGCCCGACGGGACCCCTACGCCATGAGCGAGATGGGGCGGGTGCCCTGGGACCGATTCCAGACACTGGGCGGCATCCAGTACTACTTCGACACCGAGTTCCAAATGCTGCGCGGACATATGTACTACTCGGGAACAGACTGGGCGCTCTCGTCGATCAACCAGCACGGGCTCTGGGAAAAGCGACCGACCCTGATCCGCGACGGCTACGTCTCGGTGTTGTCCGTCGACATCGGGGATTTCAACACACCCTCGCGTCACCTCGTCGACGGGTCCGGGCGCGGGAAGGCCGCTAGGGACTGCACCGCAGACGAGATCGCCGCAGAGATATGGCGCCAGATCGTTTCCGCCCTGACAAGCAACGTCGATAAGGACGCCGAGGCACTCCTGCCGTGGCCCTCCTGGTACAGACTCGACCGAGGCTTAATCCTGGCCGGTGGCCCCGGTCAAGATACGGGCCGGGTAATCCGCAACGAGACCCCCTACCTGGTTCCCATTGTCGGCGACTGGCCAAACCGGCCCGGAGGGGACCCCTGGAACCCGCACGAAACGTCTTGGGCCAGCGTACCGCTCGAGGACCGGTGGAAAGACGATCTGGAACAACGCAACGTCTGGCAGGCCCGACACGGCGGCTACCAGGTGCACAACAACTCCGTGGTATTCGCCGGTACCTGGGCCAAGACGTTCACCCGGATGACAACGATGGAATCGGCCTGCGAGTCAGCGCGCCACGCTGTCAACGCGATCCTCGATCACCACATCTGGGTCCAATCCGACGGTCTCGACCAGCGTGAAAAGACCACCCTGAATTGGCGCTTCCCGTACGGATTCCTCGACCAGGGCTTGTCGAGTCCGATTCGGATGCCGACACCGGTCGGCGACTACTGCTATATCTTCGACGTCGAGAACCGGGAGCCGGCCGACACCCGCGCATTGCGGGTCCTCGACTCGCAGTACTTCGAGCATTCGCTTCCCCATCCGCTGGATGGACCAGCTGCGTTCCCGGTCGGTTTCCCGACAGCATCTGCCGCACCAACCGTTGGAGGTCACCAAATGACAACGCCCCTTACCGATTACAACCAGCAGCTGCTGTCCTATCTCCAGGCCTGGCAACAGCTTCTCGAACAGTCGATGACCTTGATGCGTGGCCTTACCCTCCCCACCGGCGCCGGCGCGGTGCCCGCCATGCCGTTCCTGCCACCCATGTTTTCAGCGCCGCCGACCACGCCGTCCACCGCGGGGACCTCGCCGACCGACTACACGCAGCAGCTGCTCGCCTCCCTGCAGGCGTGGCGGCAGCACCTGGAGCAGGCGACGGGTGCACAAGTACCGGCACCACAGCAATCCCAGCCTCCAACCACTCAACCCGTACCCGGAGCAACGACCAACCACTCGGCACCCCTGCCACATAGGCACCCCGCGCACGACTCACTTGCATCCCTCGACCCCTACGGAAGCCAACTCAGCCCTGATCGGCGTCCACACCTTGGCCCCCGACACGACGCAGCCCTCGCTACAGAAGCATCAGCCACACAGCAAGTTTCGAGGCACGACCCGGAACCGCCGCGCAGGCCTCACGTCGGCTCGGCCTACTCCGCGGCGGCTAGTCCTGCCAGTCCCGGCTTAGCGGCACCGATCGCACCACAATCGCTCTACTCCAGCTTCGCCACGCCCGCTGCGCCGGCGCCATCGTCCGAGCCCGACCGAAAACACCACTTCCCCAGGAGTGACGATGCTCTCAACCACGACGAGCGCCTCCAACCCTTCGAGTACGGAAGCCAGTAGCCCACACCGGACGAGCGCAGGACGGCAGCTCCGACACCAGCAATGGCCGCCACGAGTGACACCTCTCAGCGGGCTAGGTAATGGTGGCGATGACGTCATGAACTTCCTGAAGCAGACTGTAATTCCGCTCCCCGCCGCGGTTCGCTAACTGATGGCGCCTCCCCCAGGTCACCAAATTCTGCACAGCTTGCCGAAGACGCTGGCCATCTTCGACCGATAGCACGTAAATCGCGCAAAGCGCGCTGTCACTTTCGGCGTGGCTTGGCGACTGCGATCACGGTGACCGCGAGGGCGATCGCTCCGACGACGATCAGTGGGTGCCACCACTGTGCGCCGAGCCAGTAGGCGTGACTGCCTACCAGGCCGGGATGATCCTTCTCGGTGCCGAATAGAAATTTGCGTACGACGAGCGTCGCCAGGGAAAGTACCGCGCCGACAAAGGTCAGTGACAATAGTGCGAAAAGCAGCCTGCTCGAGAGCTGCCAGGTTCCCAGGGCGATGAGATAACCGCCAGTCCCAGCCATGATCAGGCCCGTGACTCCAAACAGTGTTTCGGATTGAATCGCGGCTGCAACGCCGAGAACGAGTAGCACGGCGCCGGCGATGATGACCCACCTGGCAATGCCTTTGGTCAACGACACCACGTGATATCCGCCCAGTGTCAGTGTTCGCAAGGTAGTCAGCGGTGGCTTCAGGACACCGGGAAGCTGTCGGACCGAGCCCGCCGCGCCGGATGCCGTCGCAGCGGCCTTCGCGACGGTACGCGCCATCAGCGGTGAGCCCGTATCGGTGGCGAACGTCTCGCGTGCGACTGGATTCTCGTTCAAGAGGGCGTATTTGGCGTCTCCTGCGCCGGCGGCCAACACCTGTTTGGCCCAGGTTCGAGAGCTTGCCGGGCTCCAGTCGGGCTTTTTTCCCGGCTGCGGGTCGATGACCGTGTCGGCCAAGCCGTCCAATTCTTCGTCGAGGACTCGTTGCTGCCAGGCTTGCGCCAGCCACAGCGACGTCTTCGGAATGCTGGGTGGTATCGCCTTGGAGGGGTCGTCCAGGAATCCGAGTTCGTCGAGCAGAATGTCCTCGGTCAGATACTGGTCCGACCCGCCGCCGGCAGCAGCCACGCGGTAGCCCGAGCTCGGAAAGTCAGGTGCCCCGAGTGTTTTGAGTCTGCGGAGAAACCACTGTGCTCCGCTCTCGGTCCCGGTGGCGCCTCGTTCGCGTTCGTTGGCATGCGCCTGGACGGTCCGCCGCACGTGTCGCGGGTCTAGCAGGACGTGGACGAGCCACCCTGCCCCGTCGAGTCGGCCCCACATCCAGTCGTTGGCTCGCCATGACCGCTTGTAGAAGGCGCCGAAATGGTGGAACTGCATGCCGGTGAGCTTTTGCTGGGCTGTCTGCCAGTCAGGTGCGAGCAGGCTGCGCGTATCGGCGCTCACTTGCACGAGATCCAGGGACTGTTCGATGTCTGCCGCGGCCGGAAGCATCGCCCGCTGTGTGACGGCGAGATCGAACAACTTTGCCGCCACGGTTCCCGGGTCGTTCTCAGGCGTCAAATAGTCAAGGTACGTATTCACCTGGCTGGCCGCCGTATTGTCTTGCGCGACCAGGGAATCTGTCTGGACGCCCGCGGCGGATAAAGCGTTGGCGGCAAGCCGCTTCAAGGTCGGATAGCCGTTCACCAAGACCCCGCCAAGGCTGTCCCAGGCTTCCTCTTTCACCGCGGATTGTTCGAGATATTCCGCCGCGAGCTGGCCGGCGGCGTCCTGCGAGTGAACCTTGTCGGACCGCCGGGTCTGTGCACACCTTGCGAACGAGCTCACCGAGATCGAACCGTTTGGGCGGTTGGCAAGCCCTGGAGATGCCTGCGATGATTTTCGACACGACAGTGATATCGGCGTCGGACTTTGCGAGCTGGTATGCCGCCTGGGCGAGAATGATTGCGCATCCTTTTGCAAGGTCGCACGCCGGTTGGCCATACCGGGCAAGATCGGCTGCATTCTTGGGGAGCGGCTGTCCGGGCGGTTGCGACCAACGACTCACGATCGACTCGGTGATCTGTCGGCGGCACACCGTCTCCACGTCGCCACCGACCGCGAGATCCTCCTCCCAGTGCTTTGGAATGCTTTCGACGGATGTGCTCGACTCCGGCGGCCAGGTGCTGAGCTGGCGTAGCAGCGCACTCGTAAGGGCTTGAGCCTGTTTGGTTGCCTCGCGCGTCCCGTAATCCGTCAGCAGCGACGGGGTGAGAAGCCGCGATCCTGTGGGCAGCATTGCCGCGAGCTCGGCCAGACGCAGTCGGGTGTTCGTTCGCGCCTCCATGCGATCCTTATGGACTCGGATCGCCTGCAGATCCGCCGCGATCGACTGTGTCGTCATCGCAGAGAGATCCTTGAGCAGCCCGTCGACTAGCCCGAGCGGATCATTGACGTCGTCCCTGGAGCCTCTGTAGCCAGGTCGGGCGCTGGCCCGGAGGACGGCACCACGAAGAGCAGCACCCGGCGAACCGGCCGGGAAGCGGGACGGTCGAAAATCCGCTGGAGCAGCACGTCGATTGGCTGGTTGTCGAGCAGGCCACCATCGGCGACCCAGTGAGCGCGGGTGGTGTTGGTGAAGGACGCCATCGCCGGTCGAGCCGGCACGCCGCCGCTCTGGGCGGTTCCGTCCGTGAAGGGGATGAACGAGGGCTCGAACGCGCCGGGAAACGAAGCCGAGCTGCGAGCGGCCAACGCCAACGCCGGGATCGTGCCCTTCTTCGCCAGGTCGGTCTCGGTGAAAGTGAACAGACCGCGCCGGTCGACGTCCTGCACCAGCGTGCCGAACGAGTCGGTGAACCTGCTGGTCTCTCCGGTGAGCAGGGTCGTCGTGACGTACAAGGTGGTGGAAGGGATGCGAGCGCCCCCCGGGAACGTTGCAGGCGGGAACGGCCCGGTCCCGAGCTTGGGAATCTGCGTCGCCAACGCCGCGAACATGCGTTCATCGCCATACAACAGGGACGGCGTGCTCTTGTCTCGCGGGTCGCGCAAGAGGTCAGTCAACGCTCCGAGATCGAGCCACAGATCACGAAGGCCGCCGAGGTCGGCCCCCGTGACGCGCGACCAAGCAAGCAATGCCGCGTTGATGCCGCCTGCGCTTGTCCCAGACAACACGTCGACGTCGACGACCATGTCGAGCAGGTCGATGAGTTCCGCGTAGAGCTTGAGGCCAGCAGCCGAATCCTTAGTGAGGTTGCTGGAGGTCGGGAAAGTTCCCCCCACCCTGCGCCACTGAGACGCCTGCGAGAGCAAGTTGATCTCCCGCGCAACACCGGCCATCCAGATCGCGAGGCTGACACCGCCCGTCATGGTCGTGGCGAGTCGGAGTGACTGCGTCACCTCTGTCACTGGCGACGGCCTGTCGAACGTCATTGCGCCCCCTCGATGTAACGGGTCTGCTAGGTGAAGCGTGGACTGACCGCTGGGGTCCGACGTGGTTGCTTCCCTTTCGACTAAACCTGTGCGGACGTGGAAGCCCGTGCGGGCGTGAGTGTGGCGATGTGGTTGAGCCAGCCAACGGCGTCCGCGACGAGGTTGGAATAGCCGGCGATTTCAGCGAGGTAGGAGATGTGTGGGGCGGTCGCACCGCCAGGTGCGGCGAGGAACTTGATCCCGTTTATGGCGGCTTGGATGGCGGCTTGAACACCGATCGGCTGCGAGCCGGTGAGCGCCCCTTCGAGCAGTGTGATCAGCTGAAGCGGGTTGCCCAACAGGCCGGTGAGACCGCCATCGACTTTGGGCACCCCATCCAGATCCTCGACGGCCGCGACCAGCGTGTTGACGATGTCCTTGGTAAGCGCACCGAGGTTGTTGACCTGGAGGTTGGTGACCGACGTGTAGACGTCGGTCATGTCCTTGCCGGCCTGATTGGTGGGCACCGAGGCGTACATGTCCAGGCCGGCGTCGCCGTTGGCTGGACTGTGCACGTAGTCGGCCCACACGACCTGCCCGTTGACGGTCGGCAACGTGGTCATATTGACCGCCGAAATGCCCCGGCCGCCGGGGTCGGCGATGGTCGGAGCGTGGAATCCGGCTCCCCGGCACGGGTTTCCGAAGGTGTAGCCGCCGACGAAGTTTGGGAGGTACTGCGCCAGGTTGCCGCCCATCAGCCGGATTGCGATCTGCGACACGACCTCGCCACCCTGGCTGTAGCCGCCCAGGATGAACGTCTGTGTCGGGTTCGCAGCGAGCCAGGTCGCGATCCAGGTTTCGGCGACATCGACGGACTGCTGGTAGCTCGGCGATGTGAGCGGCCCACCGATCGGCCCGAAGCTCGCCGGATAGGGTACGGGCACCTCGTACACGAGGCTGTCGTTGACGTATTGTGCTAGGCCATTGACCGTGTTTGACGGATATTGCGTGCCAGGTGCTGGCTCCCAGGTGCCGCCAACGGTCAGCACCGCGTGCTTGACGTTGTAGACGCCGCTGATGGCGGCGGCGAGGTCGCCCCAGCCGACCGTCATTTCGCTGACGTGGGAAGGTTATTGGCCTTGCGCCACTGGATCGCGAACTCCATCAGTTCGATCAGCACATCGCCGGAGTCCCGGACGACGCCGTCGCTGAACGTGTGCACCCACGCAATCTGCTCGGCCGTGGTGACCCCTTGCTCGAAGGCGTCATACGTGCCCTGGAAGGTGATTCCGTTGTGCGTTGAGTTCCACGCCTGGCGATTTGGGTCGCTGACGATGTCGCCGATGTTGCGGTTGTGGCGCGCGAGGACTCGTCGCCATCCCTGCGGCGCGCCATTCGCCGGATCGGTGCCGGAGACATCTGCCTGGATCGAGTTTGGATCAGCCATTCGAATTATCTCCTTGAGGTTGTCGTCGCTTCTCTCGCTGTCGTCCACCTGGGTGCATCACCAGCGGCAAGCAGTGGGATGTGTCGAAACTGTCCCACGGCAAACCAGCCGTTACCCATTGGGCAGAGCCTGCCACAGGTGGCAACCGATGTTGTGGGAGAACGAAATTTATTTTTCAACGGTGCCGATGTGGCCATGGTGGCCGCGCCTTCTGCCACGGACCATTGCGCATCGACAGGCAGCGACTGGGCAATGGTGTGGTCCGCTGAGTGGACCGGGCCGAAGACTTTCTCCGGGTCGGAGGTAGCGAGGAACGTTCTCTGCTCTGCTTGCCGGTTGGTTGCCGGACGCGTCGCGGTCGGCTACGGCGGTCAAGGTGCGGCGGTTAGACGGGAATCACGTGCAGGTGACCAGACCGGATCTTGGTCCGCTCAGCGGACCACACTCTTGCCCGAACTAGCCGATCGACTTGCACTAGGACGCCTCGTGCAAAGAGTTATCGAATTGCACTCTGACGGTGCAGGCTTAGAACGGACATCCGAATAACGGCCAGGTTCAAGACGCCAGAGATTTCCGTATGAGGAGGACAGAGTGACAGTTTCACGCGAGTCCAAGCCCGTCGAGCCCGATGCGTCGGCCCATGACCTTAGTCATGTTCGTGGTTACGGTTGGCGGCCCCAACTGCCCGACGCCCGCGACAAGCAGTACACCGGGCGACTCACGGCCCCCGCCCCGCCCGAGCATGACCTGCGCCCGTCGATGCCTGCTGTCTACGACCAGGGCCAGCTCGGGTGTTGCACTGGCAATGCCATTGCGGCCGCGATGGAGTACGAGCGAGTCCGGCAGGGACTGAGCGATTTCACGCCGGCGCGCTTGTTCATCTACTACAACGAGCGCGCGCTGAAAGGGACCGTATCCAGCGATTCCGGCGCGGTCATCCGGGACGGCATCAAAGTGGTCAACACCGACGGTGTCTGCCCCGAGACCTTGTGGCCCTACGACATCGGGATGTTCGCGGTGAAGCCACCGAAACGCTGCTACGTCGCCGCGGTGACGGACAAGGCTGTGCAGTATTTGGCGGTGCAGACATTGGGAGACTTGAAAGATGCGCTGTGCTCAAGTCTGGCGCTCGTGTTCGGTTTCACAGCTTACGAAAGCTTCGAATCTCCGACGGTTGCCCAAACCGGTGTATTGCCGATGCCCCAGCCGAGCGAGGCCACCATCGGCGGTCACGCCGTTATGGCCGTCGGGTACTCCGATCCCAAAAACCAGGTCATCGTGCGCAACTCGTGGGGCCCGTCCTGGGGCGACGGGGGGTATTTCTACATGCCCTACCAATATCTGACCGGAACCACGACCAGCTCGGATACCTCTCCAATCAACGGGGCCAATTTGGCGAGTGATTTCTGGGCAATCGAGCTGGTTTCATCGTGAAGGGTCATGACGATCTTTCACCGGTCCCGAACAGAGGAGCGGCGGTGATCCCGATATCAACCGCTCGCAGTGTGTGTGCGGTGGTTGCCGCGGTGTTGCTCAGCGGCGTCACGACCTCGCCGGTCGCTGCCGCTCCGGTGCTGCCTCGTCCCCTCGACGCGCTGCTCGGCCAAGCGTGCAGCGACTCGGACAAGCTCGACTACGACCCTGCCGTTGGACAAATCGTGTGCGACGGGTCGAGTTGGGTCCGGTCGGTCACTCCCACCGGTGTTCGCAACATCGGGGCACCATGTAGTGCTGCTGAGGTGGATACGCTAATGGCTAGTTCGACCGACGGGCATCTGATTTGGTGCCCACATCGCTGCGGCGTGTGGACTCTGTACAGTCCGTAGCTCACACCACCTCTCCCCTATCTGACGCGACCAGATGAATGCGGCGGGTACCAGTCAACGACGCACATTGCCTCAAATTGATCAGCACCCGTTCACCGAAAACTCCCCTTTAGCGGTAGATTTCGGGTGACGGGTGACCGACCGGCATCGCTGGCCACCGTGCGCCGGAACGCCATGTTTGACCCTGGGATTGACAACTAAATCTGCCACAAGGAGCCGCTGGTGTGGCATGTCCGGGCGCCGCGATCCCGGTTGGTCCGCTCAGCGGACCGCAATCTTGCACAAACCCCACGGATCGATGCGATAGTCACCCTCAGCGACAGCGTGTTGCCGTGCTCTGTAGGTCGGAAGGGAAAGGGAGACAAGCATGACGATGAAGCGAAGCGACACGGACTTCGGCAAGCGAGTGTTCTCGGATCACCTGACGACTGACGCTCTGGGCCCGCCCCAGCAAACGCAGACGATGCCGGTCCGTCCGACTACGTCGACTGATCTGGCGGAGCTCGGTTGACCCAAGTTGTCCTGGCTGGTCGTTCCAGGCAGGAACCAATCCCACATAGTCATCGGGAAACCGCTGAACTTTAAACATCAAGGAGGAACTGAACAATGCCGGTGTCGCGTAAGACCATCTCGTTCGGGCAACAGATCGCGATCGACCGCCAGCACGATCCCTATGTTTTCGGCGGCAACTGGGATCCCATGAATAGGCAAACTGGAACGGATTGCAGCGGCTGTGTCGTTGATGCGCTCGACGGTTCAATCAACGGGACCGCGATGGAGTGGACGCGGCACGGGCTTTCCACCGAGGACTGGCGTCCGCCATCGATGGGCGGTAACGCCAACCCGCTGAACGGCCCGTTCGGCACTATCATGGTCAACGACCCGAGCCAGTTCCCCAAAGACGCGGCCGTGCTGATCGCGATGCACCATGGGCCGGGTGGGGGTGCGAACAGCCACACGTGGTGTCAGGTGGATCAACTGGCCGTCGAAACCCACGGCTCCGATAACCAGTTCTCGGACGGTGCGACGGTCATCAACAGCCGCAACAGCAACGACTTCAACGACGCCGTTCGCGATGTGCATGACACCAGCTACGCCAACAACTGGTGGTACCTGCCCGGTCCAATCGTCGAGGACGGCACCCCGATCCCGCACCAGCCGTCGGGCTCGGCACCGGCACCGTCGGGTGAACCGCACGACACCCTGTGGGCCGACGTCAGCGAGTTCCAAACGACGCTGAATGATTCCTACTGGGCGGCGACCTACGCCGACGCGAACACCGGCCCCTGGAATTACGAAGTCATCAGCATCCGGTCCAACGACGGCGACCACGTAGACAATAACTTCGCCGCCAACTACCAGAATGCGGTGGCCGCCCTCCAGGCCGGCAAATGCAGGTTCTTTATCGTGTACTACTACTTCAGGGCGGGCGGCGACGCCGTCAACAACCATATGCAGCTGGTTAAGGCACAGGGCGGGCCGCACCCGAAGATGGTCAGCATGATCGACCTGGAGTCGGGCGGCAACCCGTCCAGCGACGTGTCCAACCAGGTCAACTCCGACTACCACACCCTGCAGCAATGGTTGGGTGACGATCGCAGAATCATCGGCTACGCGAACACGAACGACGAGCGCACCATGTGGCAGATGAAGCCCGCGCATGTGCCGATGATCCTGGCCGGGTATGGCACCAACCCGAACGACCCGTCGGTGTTCAAGATCGCGCACCAGTACACAGACGGCACCGGCTTTGGCGACGGACTGCCCGAGGGGGCAGCGCCGTTCGGCAACTGCGACATGAACAGCGCCGACGGCCTCTCACCCTCGCAACTGGCTTCCGCGCTGGGGGTGGGCGACGTAAAGCCGGCGGTCCAGACCCCGGTGGGGACCAACCTGACCGCCATAGAGTTCCTCGCCACACACAAGCCCGCCCTGGACACCCTGGTCGCCCGCGCCACCCGGTCGGCGTCCGCCAAGAAAGCGGCGTCCGCCAGGAAGGCGACGCCGCGTAAAACAGTGCCACAGAAGACTGGTGACGCGGGCAAGAAGC
Source organism: uncultured Actinomycetota bacterium (assembly GCA_963762625.1). Lineage (GTDB taxonomy): Bacteria > Actinomycetota > Actinomycetes > Mycobacteriales > Mycobacteriaceae > Mycobacterium. The sequence goes on along the minus strand of CAVXLB010000001.1, from coordinate 2,908,348 downwards.
CGGCGGCCACCACGGGAAAGAAAACAATCCCCCCTGCCAAGAAGGCGACGCCGCGTAAAACAGTGCCACAGAGGACTGGTGACGGCGGTAAGAAGCCGGCGGGCACCACGGGAAAGAAAACGCCGAGTGGCCGCGCTCGCGCAACCAGTACCAAATGACACCGGATCCGGCGCCGCTACCACCCGCTGCTGATGCTCGGCGAGTAGCAGCTCAACATCGTGGGCAAGGGCGAAGCCGCCTTCTGGTCGGGTAAAGCCACGCGCAGCGACAAATCCTACATTTCTCCGGCATCCCTCGAAACGATCCGGCTTGGATAACCCGGCCAACAGGCTCGACCAACTACTCTCACACCCAACATGAACGCTCGCAGGAACCGAACCACGATGTTCGAGGATTTCGGCGACCTATGACCGCAGGCGGGAACCGAGGGGACATCCGTCGGCGGCTCGCGGAACGTTACCGACGGCTGGACGAGGCACGCAGGAAGCACCCGGCCGCCGCCGTCGCCGCCCGCTTCATCGAGATCGACGGCGGGACCCTGGGCGGACTCGTCTCGATCGAGTTGTTCACCACGATTCTCCCCTTGATCATCATCGGATTCGACTACATGTCCGGCTTCGCTGCGAACGCCAGTCCGGGCACACTTCTCATCCGGGAGCTCGGCCTTGCATCCCCGCTGACTGAGCGGGTTCGCGCCGCCTTCGGAGATTCCTCTGGATTTCGATCGAATTGGACGTTCGTCGGAGTCGCCGGATTCCTCGTGTGGGGAATCCCGATGTCGATCACGATCGCTGGAATCTTCGCCAAGGCGTGGCGCCGCGAGCAGTTCGGGCTGGGCCCGAGGCTGCTGCGGGGGGCGACGTGGTTCGTCCTGTATCTGACGATGATCGTCCTTCGTGAACAAATCGCATTAGGCGACGATCACGCCGGCGCGATCAGAGCGCTGGTGTTCGTGACTGCTCTGGTCCCGGTCTGGATCTTCTGGTCGCTCACACCGGTTCTGCTGGTCCGCAACGGCGGCCGGGGCCTCCGGTACCTCGCGCTCGCCGGGCTGGCCGGGGTGCTGATCGACGGAACAATTATCCCGCTGTCCGCCCGGGTCCTCTTCCCGCCGTTGCTCGCCGGCTGGAACGGCTTGGGCCCGATCGGTGTCGCGATGGCATTGCTGACGTGGTGCGGGGTGATCGGCATCGGATGGGTCGTGACAGCGTGTGTGGGCGGCGTCCTCTGGGAGCGCACAGCCCCATCCGAAACGGTTATCGAGTCACAGACAGCCGATGTCCCCGACTAGGCAGGATTAGGCACAGGCGGCGCGTTGTTCCCGGGCGGCCTGCAGGATCGAGCCGGCGGTCAAGAACGCGGGTTTGTCGCGGTCGGCGGACTCGATGGGTAACTTGGCCGCACAGCGCAGCACCATCAGAGCGAGCCCGCTGTAGGTCGCGTACGGGATTATCAGCAGGTTGGCGCAGGCGTCCACGCCGTTGACGGTCATTACGTGCTGGCGTTTGTGTTCCCACCCCGGCCAGTTGAAGTCCGGTGGTCGTTGCAGGGGTGGCCAGTTGACGTTGATAGAGGTGATATCTCCGAGCAAGGGAGTCAGGACCCCAACAAGGTTGGGTAATTCGTTGGTGATCCGGTCCGCACGCGGCCACCATGCACCGTCGATGTCATAACCGAGCTCGTGAGCCACCGATACCCGGACGGGGTTGGCTCGGCGTCGGCACGCGATCGAATGCGTCATAGGAGCTGTCACCGTCGCACCATGGCTAGGTCTGCACAATCCACAGGGCGGTTCCTTCACGGTCGGCATCGTCTGCCCCGCGGGTGCGAGCAGACGGAGGAATCACATTGCCCATGGACGTCATCCGCACCGATGGCGGCGACCACTGTTGACAACGAAACGGCTCGAGGGCTAACGCTACGCCACAGCAGTGTTCCGCCGGCCCAAAGGGTGCAATCACGGGCGCAATTGGGCTTTCGATCGACACCGCATTCATACCCAAAAGCCTATTGATCGTCACCGCACCTCCGGGCCGAATTAGCTTGGGCCAGCGGCCTGATCGTCCGTTTCGACATATTCACCAGCCGACTAACCGACTCCAGGCCCGAAGCCCAGCTCTGCTGGCCGGCCTCGATCGGCCTGACCCTACGATGCTTTGGCGAGCCTGCGAACCAAGTCGTCCTCGCCAAACGTGCTCGAGTGCTGCAGGCCGCGTTCGTCCTGGCCGAAAAATGTCCACTGCTTCGGACTTTTCTGCGGCTCGCCGATCATCTTGACCGTGTAGTGCTGCTGCTTGACGGAGCGGATTGCTCCGATGATGTCACCGACTCGGATCTCCGACGGATGAATCTCGGGTGCGTCACTCCAGTTTGGTACGGCCATGCCACCCATCCTCATCTCGGTTGGGTTTAGACTACCCCGGATTCGCGCCAACCACAGACCATTCGTTATTCGTCCTAATTTCTTCATTTCGCGATTTTTCGGCCCAAAATGTGCCGATGCGCGACGTACCTAGCCCGACGCCACCACTGACGCCGAATTCCAGGGCGCCAACCGTTCGACTGAGCCGTTCGTTTCGGGAAGATCATCACTGACGTCCCAGGTCGCGGAGAGCCGTCCGACTCCCAACGCGATCGCACAGTGCAGGCCGAGCTCCACAAGCTCGTCCTCGCTGAAGTGCCCGCGCAAATCGTTGTAAACCGCATCGTCGATGGCGAGATGGTTGGTCGCGAAGAGCTCTGCGAAATGCAGGGCAGACCGTTCGGCGGCGGAGAGATTTTCCGCGTCGGTGGGCCGCTCCAATGAGCAGACCGCGGACTCATCGAGACCGTCGTCGATGGCGCTTTGATAGCGCACCGCGATGCAGCTTCGGCACTGGTTGAAAAACGCGATGCGCAGCCGCACCAGTTCGAGAAGTCGGGGCGGCAACGTTCCGTTAGCGCGCAGCGCGGCGGTCAAGCCGCCGAGCGCTTCAGCGGCGGCGGGAAGGCGACCAACAATGGAGGCAACCCCGAGGTTGATCCGATCTCCTTGGTGGAGATCTTCGGTAGGCACCGCGGCAAATGCGGCCGAGGCTGCGATTCGTGTCACTTCATCGTCTCCTATGCAACCCGGCTGCGTCTCCTGAAGTATCGCCGTCACCGGTCGGGCACGCCAGTCCCCTCTGCCTGGCCGGTCGAGGCTAGCCGGCGAAGGGCGCGGCGTCGAAGCGCTCGCGAGTGGCGAACTCGGCTACCGGCCGTCGCCGCAACTTCGTCACTTGGCGCACAGGTTTTCCCAGGGGCACAGCTGCGGCGATCGCGTACGAATCAGGCACTCCCAGGAGCTCTTTGACACGAGGCTCCTCGGCCACGACCATCGTGGTCAGTACCCCGCCGTAGCCCTCATTGCGCGCAGCCAGCAACACGCTCCACACGAACGGGTACACCGACGCCCCCGGCACCACCGCGATGCGGTCGAGGTCTTGATCACTGGCGGCGACCACGCCGAGGTCCAGGCAGATCACCAGCACCACCGGCGCCTCGCGCAGCGAAGCTGACATATGCGGAGGTGGCTGCGTCGCCTCGATCGTGGACGCGTCCACGCTGGTCGGCTGCAACGGATTCCACGGCGATTCGCCATTGGCTAGCTGCGCTGTGTAGTGGCGGGCCGCGGGAAGCGACAGGTCCGCCAGGGCCGAACGCGCCTCCTCAGCGCGGACCACAATCACGCGGACGCCCTGGCGGTTACCACCTGACGGTGCGAAGCGGGCGTTGTCCAGAATCCGTCCGAGGACTTCATCGGGAAGCGGATCGTCGGTGAATTCACGCACCGCGGAGGTGGATCGCATGACGTCGTATAACTCCATGACCACCATGGTGCCGCATGGCGTGTCACCGGTCAGGCGGCGTCATGGAAGATCAGGCCGAGGGTGTAGCGCGCACCGGAGCGAACCACGGAAACTCCGTGGCGCACCGCAGCGGCCGACCATCCCCGAGTCGAGCGGATCGGGCGTTCTCTGGTGGTGAATACGTAGCCCTGTCCTCGCGGGAGGGTGGTGGCCGTGCCGCGTGACTGGGCCCGGGCGCGTTGCTCGACGAGCAGGAACTCACCGCCGGTGTGCGCCACACCAGCTTCGTTGAGGTTGATGACGACCTGCAGTGGGAAGACAAGGTCCCCGTAGAGGTCTCGGTGCAGGGCGTTCCAGTCGCCAGGGCCGTATTTGAGCAAGAGGGCGGTGGATTTGGTTTGGCCGGCACGATGGCAGATCTCCAGCCATTCGTCGAGGGTGTCGGGCCAGGGAGCGTCGCGTCCGAGCTTGGTCCACCAATCCCGGGCGATCGGCAACAGCCGGGGATAGAGGGCTTGTTTCAGCGCCTCGATCGGGGACGGGTAGGGCTGTTTGAGGTAGCGGTACTCGCCTCGACCGTAGCGGTGGCTACCCATGTCGACGGTGGCGCGGAACGCGCCTTCGTCGGCGTAGAGATCGAGGACCGCGGTGCACTCGGCGGCCGTTATCAGCTCGGGTAGCAGTGCGCCGCCGACATCGTTGATCTCGGCGGCGACCGCATCCCAGTCGGCGGCATCGACGCGCTGTTGCCACGCGGACGACATCAGAACAGCTTGCCGGCCACTGCAGGTGCCGGCTCCTCAAGATCCAGCAGGAACCGTTTGCGTTTGAGACCGCCCGCGTAGCCGGTGAGGGCGCCATCCCTTCCGACGACTCGGTGGCATGGCACCACGATGCTCAGCGGATTGCGCCCGACGGCTTGACCGACCTCGTACGCGGCGGTGCCGTCACCCAATTCGGCGGCCAGCTCGCCGTAGGTCTTCGTCTGACCGTAGCCGATGTCGCCCAGCAGATCCCAGATGCGCCGCTGGCGTAGGTCGCCCACCAACGCCGTCGGGAGATCGAACTGTGTCCGCTCGCCGGCCAGGTACTCGTGCAGCTGCCTGGCGGCGCGGGTGAACAACTCATCGGAAGCTGGCTCCACGTACTCCCCTAGCGCGTCAGCTCTGGGCGGGTGCCAGTGCCGCTGGAAATACACACCCGTGAGGGCGTCACCGGCGGCGACCAGGGTCAGCTCGCCGAGCGGACTTTCGATCACTGTGTGTCGTGTTTGCATCGGTCATCCTCTTTTGACGGTCTAGTTATGTTGCGCTCGTGTGCTTTTCATATTCGACGAGGCGATGCTGCAGTTCGCCGTACGGAGTCGACGGTGGCGGTGACTGTCCATCGCGCACAGCCCGCGCGGCCTCCGCGGCGGCATAGAGCCCCGCGCTGTAGGCCGATGAACCGGTTGACACCCGGGCCACTCCCAGCGTCCCGAGTTCGGCGAGCGTCAAGCCGGGCACGGGCAGCGTATTGATCGGGCGCGGGATAATACGAGTGAGTTCGGCCAGTTCGACGCGATCGTTGGCAAGGGGCACAAAGATGCCGTCAGCGCCGGCCTCGACGTAACGAAGCGCCCGCTCGATGGTGGCGGCGGTGTCGGCTTCCTGGCGCAGCCAATAGGTGTCGACTCGGGCGTTGATGAACACCTCGGGGTTGCGTCGCTTGATCGCAGCGACTTTGGCCGCTGCCAACGCGGGATCGATGAGTTTCTCGGCTGTGCTGTCTTCAATGTTGATTCCGGCGATCGACAGCTGCGCAACGTAATCGGCGACGGCGTCGGGGTCGTCGCTGTAACCGTCTTCGATGTCCACGCTGACATAACATTGCAGCGGTGCCAGGGCGGCGGCCAAAACGATGTTGGCGTCCCGGCTGGCGCGGCCTCCGTCGGCGCGACCGGCACTTGAGGACACCCCAAAGCTGGTGGTGCCGATCGCTGTGAAGCCGTCACTCACAAACGCCAGTGCCGACGGCACGTCCCAGGCGTTGGGCAACATGAACGGAATGCCTTGGTGGTGAAGATCGCGAAAACTCATGGCTTAACTTCCTGCTGGGTTGGCGCATCGACGTAATGCGCGATGCCGTTGCCGAAGGACCAGTTCTCCTTTTTGACCTCCACCAGGCTGGCGCCCACCACATCACGCAAGGTTTCATGATTCACCTCCATCTAGAAGACGGCCGGCAGATCCCATACGTGAGATCGCGCCCGCGAGTGGCCCGGCAACGGACAATGCGGTGACGTGCGGACGTTTTCTCACACTTCGTGGCCTGCCAGCGTCTTCACATTGATGGTCGTTACTCATTGCGGAGGATTGTGAAGGTAGATCAGCAGGCTAAGCCGCCGTTTGAGGCTGTAGTGGCACAGCACGGCGCGACCGTGCTGCGGGTCGTACGCGCGGTCGTCCGCCACACCGATGCGGACGACGCCTGGTCCGACACGTTTCTGGCCGCCTTAAAGGCCTACCCGCAGCTACCGGCCGACGCCAACATCGAGGCGTGGTTGGTGACGATCGCGCACCGCAAAGCCATCGACATCACCCGCGCGACCGCACGGCGGGCCGTGCCGGTCGCCGACACCCCCGACTCCCCGGCAGCCGAGCGAGCCGATGCCCACGATCTTGACCTCAGCGCCGCGGTCGGGGCGCTACCGCCCAAGCAACGCCAGGCCGTGGCCTATCACTACCTGGCGGGTCTCCCCTACGCCGATATCGCGGTGATTCTCGACAGCAGCGTCGCGGCCGCCCGGCGCGCCGCGGCCGACGGCATCGCCACCCTCCGACGCACCTATCCCCTCATCGACACCCAAGGAACCACCCATGACTGATCTCGCGCAGCACTTCCACGTCGACGCTGATGATCTCCAGCGCCTGCACGCTCGCCTGGAGCGAGACGCCCAAGCCGGCGATCTGCTCGACATCGCCTACCGCACAGTGGACTCCGCCGTCGGCCCACTGCTGCTGGCGGCCACTCCCCTGGGGCTCTTGCGAGTGGCATTTGCCAACGAAGGCCACGACGCCGTGCTGCAGAACCTCTCGCAGCGCATCAGCCCGCGGATGCTTGAGGCCCCCGCACGACTCGATCCCGTCGCGCGGCAACTCGACGAATACTTCACCGGTGGCCGCCATAGCTTCGACGTTGCGCTGGACTGGTCGCTGTCGCAAGGCTTTCGACGCACGGTGCTACAACACCTCAACGCCGACGTCAGTTACGGCGACACTGCCAGCTACGCCGCATTGGCCCAGCTGTCCGGCTCCCCCAAGGCGGTGCGTGCCGTCGGCACCGCGTGTGCGACAAATCCGATTCCCATCGTCGTGCCCTGTCACCGGGTGATCCGGTCGGACGGAAACGTCGGCGCCTACCGCGGCGGCCCCGCCGCCAAGCGCGTCCTGCTCGACCTCGAGCGGGATCGATGACAACTCGAACGCCGGCCCGCAATCGGGTCTCACCACTGGGCGAGGTCATCGCCGTGGCAGGCCGCGGCTCTTGGATGGGCAACCGCGGTCGTCTGCACGAGGGTCGCGGCACCGGGGATATCGTCCGAAACCATCAGCACACGACCTGGATCATCTGTGCGCTGTCGTTCAGGGGGCGCCGAGTGGCTCAGTGGCAGCCCAACCGGTATACGCCGCTGTTCTTCTTGGACGAGGCGGTGGCCCTCGCCGCGGGACATCGCCCGTGCGGGGAATGCCGACACAGCGCATACACCCGATACCGGACGCTGTGGGCAGAAACCCTCAGTGGTGCAATGCCTTATGCCAAGGAAATAGATGCGCATCTGCACCGCGAGCGGATCGGCCGAGCCGAACATCGCGCCGCGTGGCACGGCCTGCCCGACGGGGTTTTTGTCGCCACCGACTCCGGGCCCTCCGTCGTGGTCGGCGACCACCTCGCGGTCTGGGACCAACGCGACAACATCTACCGGGAGACGCTGGGGCGCCCAGCCTCCGGCACCGCATCCGTGGTTACCCCGCCGTCCACCGTGCAGATACTGCGCGCCGGCTACCTCCCGCAGATCGACGATTCCGCTCGGTAGTCCACCGCGAACGGGCGCTGTTTCTGCTGTATAGGGTCAAGGTGGCCTGCCGCGGCAAAGAAACAGAGGCACTGAATGGCAATTGGATTCCCCGACAACACCTTCACGTCACGAGAGGCGTTGGATCCCAATCTGCGCAAATTTGTCCGCGTCTTGCCTCGCGGGTACGCCCTGCAGCGTGGATTCAAACTCCAGCGCGCATTCATGCGCCTGGTGGGCAGCGCGGGTCGGGTCCGTGGCGTCCAGGTTGCCCCGGTCAACGAGCACGTCACGGTTCGCCTGCATCGTCCTGCCGGGCTTCCCGACCGCGCGCCGGCGCTGCTGTGGATCCACGGTGGTGGCACTCTGATGGGTACCGCTGTTCAGGACGACAAGTACTGCCGCAAGCTGTCTCACCTCACCGGTGTCGCGGTAGTGGCGGTAGAACACCGACTCGCCCCCGAGCATCCCTATCCGGCGCCGGTCGAAGACTGCTATGCAGCGCTGCTGTGGCTCGCGCACCAACCGTGGGTGGACCCGGATCGACTCGCCGTCGGCGGAGCCAGTGCCGGCGGGAATTTCGCGGCGGCAGTGGCTCAGCGGGCGCACGACCGCAAGGAAGTCGAACTGGCTTTCCAGATGCTGGTATACCCGATGCTTGACGACCGCACGGGCGCAAACGGCGACGGCCCCAAACGCCTCATGTGGACGGAAACCGACAACCAGCTCGCGTGGCACTGGTACCTGAATGGAGCGGACCCCATCGAAGCCGCTCCGGCGCGTCGGGCAGATCTATCCGGCCTGCCGCCGGCCTGGATCGGTGTCGGCACACTGGACCTGTTCTACGAGGAGAGTCGGGAGTATGGACGACGTCTGCGCGAGGCGGGTGTACTCGTCCACGAGCAGATCGCTCCCGGCGCATTCCATGGGTTCGACCAGATTGCGGATACGGCGCCGGTATCCCTGAACTTTTTCGCCAGCCAGTCCCTTCACCTGCGGACCACGCTCGCCACGCCGATTCCATGATTTGCGCGCGGCGAATCGGTTTTGTCGGCCCCGGCCCGAGACGACCATCCGTCCTGGCCACGACGTGGCTCACGTACCGCTATCGACTGCAAACTTTGCATTCTGTGCAACTATAGATCAATGGCCAATCAAATCGGTCTGCGCGAGCGCCGTCACCGCCAGACGAGCGCGGACATCCGCGACGCCGCGGTGCGCCTGGCGCAACAACGCGGCTGGTACAAGGTGACCATCGAGGAAATCTGTGCCGAAGCCGGAATTTCGACGCGCACGTTCTTCAATTACTTCCCGAACAAAGAGTCCGCGATCGCCTACGGTCCCTCGGACATACCCGCCAAGCTTGTCGAGGATTTCGTTGCGGCCGGGCCGGCCCCGTATTCGGTCGTCCTGGCAGAACTGATCACCCTGGCGGCCCACCATCTTCGTGACATGCCCCCGAGGCGCGATCAGGCCGCCTGCATGCTGGAGCTGGCCAAAACTACCCCTGCGGTGTTGGCAGCATTCCTCGCCGATCTAGAGCGGTTCCAGAATCACCTGACCGACATTGTCGCCCGACGCCAAATGGTGCGGCCAGAGGAAGAGATTCCCGCCTTGATCTCTGCGTTAGCGCTGACGGCGGTGCGTTCGGGCATCGAGCGCTGGTCCAGTGGTGAGCCAGAGGACCCCGACGACACGCCGATGCCGTACGTCGAGCGGGCTGCTGCGCTGGTCAACAGCATTTTCACGGAACTGTAAGCGGAATCACACAAATTTGCACAATCTGCAAACAATGCAGATGATGTATACATGCTGTGGCGCGGAACTCCCCGCCCCGTCGAGGCGAGGCAGCTGACCGGTCGAACGCGGGCAAATCTCAGCAACCAAAGTTGCACCAGGTAACTCGCCTTCGCAACCTGACCAGGCCCTCACCGGGGGCCAGGCCAGAAGGCGACCACATGCCCGTTGAGTGATGGAAAGGGAACCCACCGAGGTGCAGATATCGAAGCTCGTGCGCAACGCGTGGTTGCCGTTGTTGATCGTCGCGGTCGTCCTCGTCGGCAGCTTTGCCGTGGTCCGGGTCAAGTCGTTCTTCGGCGCCAATGACACTGGCGTGCTGACAAGCCCACGGCAGGAAGATTCCAAGCCGTTCAAGCCCAAGGTCGTCAAATACGAGGTATTCGGCTCGGCAAGCCACGCCAACGTGAACTACTTGGATCTCAGCGCCGACCCCAAGCGGATCGACGGTGCGTCGCTGCCCTGGACGCTGGTCCTCAGCACGACCGCGCCCTCGGTCTTCCCGAACCTTTCGGCACAAAGCGACGGCGACACTCTCGGTTGCCGCATCACCATCGATAACGAAGTCAAGGACGAGAAAATTACCGACGGCGTACACGCCCTGACATTCTGCTTGGTGAAATCAGCATGAGCACGACCTTCAACGACACCCGTACCGACGCCATCCCCATCGCCGAAGACGAAGTCCGGCGGCCCTCAATCCCGCGTTTGATCCGAAAGTTCGCGGTACCCATCATCTTGGGCTGGATCGGGCTTATCGCGGTGCTCAACGTGATCGTCCCCCAGCTGGACGAAGTCGGAAAGATGCGCTCGGTGTCGATGGCACCTGACGATGCGCAATCGGTGATCGCAACAAAGCGCATGGGCGCGATATTCAACGAGTACAAGTCCAACAGCTCGGCGATGATCGTTCTCGAGGGTCAACAGCCTCTGGGCGCAGATGCCCACAACTACTACGACGAGCTCGTCAAGAAGCTCAACGCCGACACCAAACACGTTGAGCACGTGCAGGATATGTGGAGCGATCCACTGACCGGGGCGGGCGCACAGAGCAACGACGGCAAGGCTGCATACGTCCAGGTCTACCTCGCCGGTAACCAGGGCGAATCCTTGGCCAACGAATCGGTCGAGGCCGTCCAAAGCATCGTCAAAAGCGTGCCTACACCCTACGGGGTGAAGACCTTCGTCACAGGGCCCGCGGCACTGGCCGCGGATCAGCACGTGGCCGGCGACCGCAGCGTGCAGATCATCACGATGACCACGTTCACCGTGATCATCGCGATGCTGCTGTTGGTCTATCGGTCGATCATCACGGTGTTGCTGACGCTGACGATGGTGGTGTTCGAGTTGGCGGCCGCGCGCGGAATGGTCGCGTTCCTGGGCTACCACAAGATCATCGGCCTCTCGACGTTCGCCACGAACTTGTTGGTCACGCTGGCGATCGCGGCCGCCACCGATTACGCGATCTTTTTGATCGGGCGATATCAGGAAGCCCGGGCCGTCGGTGAGTCGCGGGAAGACGCGTACTACACGATGTATCGCGGCACCGCACATGTTGTGCTCGGTTCGGGTTTGACCATTGCCGGCGCGACATTTTGCCTGCACTTCACCAACCTGCCGTATTTCCAGACCCTGGGTATCCCGTTGGCCATCGGCATGGTGGTCGTGGTGGCGGCGGCATTGACGCTCGGCGCCGCGGTGATCTCGGTGGTAACGCGGTTCGGCAAGACACTCGAACCCAAGCGGGCACAACGTATTCGCGGGTGGCGCAAGGTCGGCGCCCTGGTGGTGAGATGGCCGGCACCAATCCTGATCATGACGATCGGCATTGCGCTTATCGGCTTGCTGACCCTGCCCGGGTACCGGACCAACTACGACGACCGCAAGTATCTGCCCGCCGATCTGCCCGCGAACGCGGGTTACGCGGCCGCGGATCGGCACTTCTCGCAGGCGCGGATGAATCCCGAAGTGCTGATGATTGAAAGTGACCATGATCTGCGTAACTCCGCGGATTTCTTGGTCATCGACAAAATCGCCAAGGCGATCTTCCGGGTGCCGGGGATCAGCCGCGTGCAGGCCATCACCCGGCCCGAGGGCACGCCGATTGAGCACACCTCAATCCCCTTCCAAATCAGCATGCAGGGCGTCACCCAGCAGATGAACCAGAAGTACCAAGAAGACCAGATGGCCGACATGCTCAAGCAGGCCGACATGATGCAAACGACCATCGACAGCATGACGAAGATGCAAAGCTTGACCCAGCAAATGGCCGACACCACCCACGGCATGGTCATGAAGATGCGGGCCATGACCCTCGACATCGAAGACTTGCGGAACCATATATCGGATTTCGAGGATACCTGGCGGCCGCTCCGCAGTTACTTCTACTGGGAGAAGCACTGCTTCGACGTCCCCGTGTGCTGGTCTATCCGGTCGGTCTTCGACACCCTCGACGGCATCGACACGATGACCGACGACATCGAAAGCCTGATGCCCCTCATGGAGCGCCTCGACTCGCTGATGCCTCAGCTGACAGCGTTGATGCCGAGCATGGTCGAAAACATGAAGGCCATGAAAACGACGATGCTGACTATGTATTCGACCCAAAAGGGCCTGCAGGATCAGCAGAACGAGGCGCAGAAGAACTCGAATGCCATGGGCAAGGCATTCGACGCCTCCAAGAACGACGACTCGTTCTACCTGCCCCCGGAAACCTTCAACAACGCCGAATTCAAGAAGGGGATGAAGAATTTCATCTCCCCCGACGGCCATGCCGTGCGTTTCATCATCAGCCATGACGGCGATCCGATGTCGGCGGAAGGCATTTCGCACATCGATGCAATCAAGAAGGCTGCTTACGAATCGCTCAAGGGCACGCCGCTGGAGGGTTCTAAGATCTACCTCGCGGGCACCGCGTCGATCTACAAAGACCTCAGTGACGGCAACGACTACGACCTGTTGATCGCCGGAATCGCCTCACTGTGCCTGATTTTCATCATCATGCTGATCATCACACGGGGTGTCGTGGCGTCGGCGGTGATCGTCGGAACTGTCTTGATCTCGCTGGGCGCGTCCTTCGGGCTTTCGGTCCTTATCTGGCAGCACCTCATCGGCATTGAACTGCAGTGGATGGTGCTCGCGATGTCGGTCATCATCCTGCTTGCCGTCGGGGCCGACTACAACCTGCTGATGGTGGCGCGGTTCAAGGAGGAGATCCACGCGGGCTTGAACACCGGCATCATCCGATCAATGGGCGGCACTGGTTCGGTCGTCACGTCAGCCGGACTGGTCTTCGCGTTCACGATGATGACGATGTCGGTCAGCGAGCTGACTGTCATCGGCCAAGTCGGCACCACCATCGGCCTCGGACTGCTTTTCGACACACTAATCGTCCGGTCGCTGATGACACCGTCCATTGCCGCGCTGCTGGGCAAGTGGTTCTGGTGGCCGGCACGCGTCCGGCAACGCCCGGTCCCTTCGCCCTGGCCGAGACCAGCCAACACGCAGGCTAAGGAACCCGAATCGGTGGGCGCCGCTACGTGACCCACTCGGGTTGCTCGGCGGTCTCGACCGCGGAGAAATCCTTGTGCCCCAGGCCGGCGGTGGTCCCGCCGTCGACCACGAACTCGGAGCCGGTCGAGTAACTGGATTCGTCGCTGGCCAGGTAGACAACCAGGCTGGAGACTTCCCGGGGTTCGGCGGCCCGGCCCAACGCGGTCTGGAACAGGTCGTCGGGAACCCAATCGGTCATCGGCGTCTTGATCAATCCGGGATGTATCGAGTTCACCCGAATACCGCTGGGCCCCAGTTCCATTGCGGCTGACTTCGTCAGTCCTCGGACACCGAATTTGGTTGCCGTGTAGCCGTGGCTGGCGATGGTGCCGGCGATCCCCTCGATCGAGGAGATGTTGATGATCGATCCGCGGCCGGCTTCCTTCATCGGTTTGACGACGCTGCGGATGCCGAGGAACACGCCCGTCAGGTTGATGTCGAGGATGCGCTGCCACTCGGAGATCGCGTAGTCCTCGAGAAAGCCGACGTTGATAATTCCAGCATTGTTCACCAAGACGTCGATGCCGCCGTACTCGCTGACGGTGGTCGTGACCGCCGCCTCCCAGTCCTCGGGCTTCGTGACGTCGAGATGCAGGTAGCGGGCCTCGTCACCGAACTCCGCCGCTACCGCTTTCCCCTCGTCGTCGAGGATGTCGCCGAACACGACCTTGGCCCCCTCGGCCACCAGCATCCGCACGTGCGAGGCGCCCATCCCCCGCGCGCCACCACTGATGAGCGCGACTTTTCCCGCCAACCGTTCTGCCACTGCGTTTCTCCTGTCGGTCCATCGTTGATCCCAGTAAACGAGTATGCGCCAGACCTACGGCGCGACCGCATGCCGTCCCCGGGGTCGTGTAGCGGCCGGCCACAGCCGGGTTGGTTAACGCACGATGACCAGTCGGCATTCCTAGGGACTTTTGGCAGCGATTGCTGCGTCCGCAGGCACTAGGCAGGGCTCGGGTAATAACTGACAATTGCGCGATGACACCGCTGAGTTCCGACGAAATGTCCCGTCTCGACGAATACTGGCGGGCTGCCAACTATCTGTCGGTGGGTCAGATCTACCTGCTGGACAACCCGCTATTGCGGGAACCGCTACGGGCTGAGCACGTCAAGCCCCGGTTGCTTGGACACTGGGGCACCACACCTGGGCTGAACCTGATCTATGCCCACCTGAACCGGATTATCCGCAATCGCAATGCGAACGTCATCTATATAACGGGCCCGGGCCACGGTGGGCCGGGCCTGGTCGCCAACGCTTATCTGGAGGGCACCTACAGCGAGGTGTACACCGGGATCGGTCAAGACACCGAAGGTGTGCGGAAATTGTTCCGCCAGTTCTCGTTTCCCGGCGGCATCCCCAGCCACGTAGCCCCACAGACGCCGGGGTCCATCCACGAAGGCGGCGAACTCGGTTACGCGCTGGTGCACGCATACGGTGCAGCATTCGACAATCCGGATCTGCTGGTCGCCTGTGTCATCGGCGACGGTGAGGCCGAAACGGGCCCGTTGGCGACAAGCTGGCACTCCAACAAGTTTCTCAATCCCGTCACCGATGGTGCAGTCCTGCCGATTCTGCATTTGAACGGGTACAAGATCGCCAACCCGACCGTATTGGCGAGAATTCCTGCAGCGGAATTGGATTCACTCCTGCGTGGGTATGGCCACCTGCCCATCACGGTGGAGGGTGATGACCCGAAAATTGTGCACCAGCGCCTCGCGGCCGCGCTCGATGAGGCTTTCGACCAGATTGCGGCGATCCAGCAGGCCGCGCGCTCCGAGGGCGGCAGCACCGCCCGGCCAACCTGGCCGATGATCGTCTTGCGCACTCCAAAAGGCTGGACGGGTCCGGCGATCGTCGACGGCCAGCAAGTCGAGGGAACGTGGCGCTCGCACCAGGTTCCGCTCGCAGAGACACGCACCAACCCCGAGCACCGGGACCAACTGGAGAATTGGCTGCGCAGCTATCGTCCCGAGGAACTGTTCGACGAACACGGTGCACTCCGCGCCGACCTACAAGCGCTGGCCCCCACCGGCACCCGAAGGATGAGCGCCAACCCGCACGCCAACGGTGGACTTTTGCTTCGCGATCTCGACATACCGGACTTCCGCGACTACGCGATCACGGTTGCCACGCCGGCTACGGAAACCGCTGAAGCGACGAAGGTTCTCGGCACCCTCCTGAGCGATGTCATCGCCCGCAACCGAGACCGGTTCCGGCTGATGGGACCGGACGAGACCGCGTCTAATCGGCTTTCCGCGGTCTTCGACACCACTGATCGCGCCTGGATTGCCGAAACAGTCGTCGGCGACGATCACCTGGCCGCCGATGGTCGTGTGATGGAGGTGCTGTCCGAACATCTCTGCCAAGGGTGGTTGGAAGGGTATCTGCTGACGGGTCGCCATGGACTCTTCAACTGCTACGAGGCCTTCGTCCACATCGTCGACTCAATGCTCAACCAGCACGTCAAGTGGCTGACCAGCTGCTCGCACCTGCCGTGGCGCCAACCGATCGCCTCGCTCAACTACCTACTCACCTCACACGTCTGGCGCCAAGACCACAACGGCGCCTCCCATCAGGACCCCGGCTTCATCGACCACGTCGCGAACAAGCGGCCCGAGGTGGTGCGTGTGTACCTCCCGCCGGACGCGAACACCCTCCTGTCGGTGGCCGATCACTGCTTGCGCAGTCGCAATTACGTCAACGTCGTGGTCGCGGGCAAGCAGCCGGCGCTGACCTATCTGAGCATGGACGACGCGATCAGGCATTGCGCACGCGGCCTTGGTATTTGGCAATGGGCGAGCAATACTATCGACGACCCCGAGGTCATCCTGGCATGCGCGGGAGACGTTCCAACACTGGAAACACTTGCTGCAACAGACATTTTACGTCGCGAGCTACCGACTCTGCAGGTCCGAATGATCAACATCGTGGACATCATGCGACTCCAACCCGACTCGGAGCATCCGCACGGGTTGTCCGACAGAGAATTCAACTCGCTTTTCGGGACGGACACTCCGGTCATATTCGCCTACCACGGATACCCATGGCTGATTCACCGACTGACCTACCGGAGGACAAACCATGCCCACATCCACGTGCGGGGATTCAAGGAACGCGGCACCACGACAACACCTTTCGACATGGTGATGCTCAACGACCTTGACCGGTTCCACCTCGTCATCGACGTCATTGACCGCGTCGACGGGCTCGGTAACCGTGCCGCTGGGCTTCGGCAACGGATGGTCGACGCCCGGCTGGACGCTCGTCGCTACACCAGGGAATTCGGTGAGGACGACCCCGCCATCGCGAACTGGACCTGGGATCACGAGCGCTGAGTGCTCCAGCCCCCGCGACGCGTCCACCCGTCACTGACTCGGCGAGCCTATTGGCCGTGCGACGATCACCGGAACTCGGGCCGCGTGAACGACCGCGTTGCTGACCGAACCCAGCAGTACCCCGCTCACGCAGCCCCGGCCGTGGCTGCCCACAACAACCAGCTGGGCCGATTCCGACTCCTCGAGGAGCTCTCGACCCGGGTGATCGAAAGCGACTAGTCGGTGTACCTGGACATCGGGATAGCGCTCATGCCAGCCCGCCAGATACTCGGCCAGATTCCGATCCGCCTCCGACTTCCAATCCGGCCATGGGCCTTCGTACATCGCAACGTCGCTCCACACGTGTAATGCGGTCAGCCCGACCCCGCGACGCGACGCTTCGTCAAACGCGATAGCCGTTGCGCGCTCCGAAACCGGCGAACAATCGATGCCTACTAGCACGGGCGCGCACAGCGGGTCTGGCATCAAAGGATCTTCGTCGCGGATAACCGCGACCGGACAGCTCGCCCGTCGCACCACACCGGAACTGACCGAACCCAGCAACACCCGGCCTACCGCGCCGCGCCCGTTACTTCCGACGACGACTAGCTCTGCCTCCCCGGACATTTCGGCCAGCGTCGGCACCGGAGGCGAATGCCTGAGTTCGCTGCAGATCTCGATCCTCCGGCAGGTCTTCGTGGCCTCCTCGGCGATTTTGACCGCGCCTTCGAGAACCCGGCGGCCATCATCTGCCTGCCACACCGCAACTCCGCTCGGCATCGGTATCTGCGGAAATGACTGCACGTACGTATTGAGCATGTGGACCAGGGTCAGCCGGACATTACGCATGGCCGCATCGCGCGCGGCCCAACACACCGCGAAATCCGAGGCCGCCGATCCGTCGACTCCGACGACGATGCCGTAAGGCTTCCCGGGTGACGACATTTTGTTCTCCTTCGTTAGTCAGTCACCGAAAACGCTATCAGCCCGACGGTTGTCGGTCATGAGGCTTTAGTCCCCAAACACGTGGTCCTGAGACCTTGAGATATGCCCCTGCGAAACATCATTCGCAGAACCCAGGCATGGCGGCAACCAAAGGCGTGTCGACGCCGATTGGCCCCAGTTCGGCCGCGCCGCCCGGGGAGCCCAGCGGGCCTTCCCGCCCTGGGAGCGGTTGGTCGAAAAAAGCTGCGTTGTCGGCGAGGTGCCAGTCTTGGTCCTCAGGTAGATCGCCCTCCCAGTAAATCGCGTCGAGGCGGCAAATCGACCTGCAAGCACCGCAGTCCACACACTCATCAGGGTTGATGTACATCGTGCGGACGCCCTCGTAGATGCAGTCAACTGGACATTCCTGAACACACGACTTGTCCACCACGTCTACGCACTCGGAACCAATCACATAGGTCATGAACCAAGAAAATAGCGAACCCGTGACACTCTCAGCGTCTCCCGAAGGCCCTCAACAGAGAGGACCAAAGTCCCTCCTGCACAACGGGCGGTGCACTGCGCCAGGTGTCAACGATCGCTCAGGGGGGCGGTCCAACGAACCCGAGTGCCGTTCTCGAGTGAACTGGTGATCTCGCAGTTGCCGCCCACCTGTTCCGCGCGATACATCATGTTGGCAAGGCCGCTGCGGCGTGGATTGTCGGCGGCCATTCCACGACCGTTGTCGGCGATGTTGACCGTTAACATGTCGTCGACACTGATCTCGACAGTCAGACGCGAGGCACCAGAGTGGCGAACAGCGTTGCTGATTGCCTCCGCGGTAACCGCTTCGGCATGTTCGGCAAGATCGCCGTCAACTGCAGCCATCGGTCCATGCATGCGCACAGTGGTGACGATGTCACGGTTTTCAGTCAGGTCGGTGACCACTCGTTGAATTCGATGCCGAAAGCCGTCCAGCCCCAACGGGGACTTCAGCGCGAAGATGGTCGAGCGGATCTCTTCGATGATGGTTTGCAGATCGTCAAGCGTTCGATTGAGCCGTTCGGACACCTCGGGCGAGCTTGCCCGGGCGACCGTGCCCTGCAGATCCATCCCCGCGGCGAACAACCTCTGGATGACATGGTCATGCAGGTCGTGCGCAATACGCTCACGTTCGGCCACGATAGTGAGTTGGCGCGCGTGCTCGCGGCCTGACGCGAGCATGAGTGCCAGTGCCGCATGAGTGGCGAAATCGCTTACCAGGTCGAGGTAACTCGTGTCGAAGGCCGCCCGGTCCGCGCTGCGGGCGACGGCGATCACTCCGGCGACTTCGTCGTGGGCGCGTAATGGCATCAGAATCGCGGAGCGCCGGCCGACATCCGTGAAAGCCTGAATCGGGTAATTCAATGACTCGGTGATCAGCGGCACGCCGGACCGGAAAACACTTCCGCTGGTGGACCCGTCCACCGGAATCCGTTGGCCGATAACCTCGGCGGCATTCAGCCCTACCGCCGCAGCTACAACCAGCGTGTCGACCTCGTCGATGGGTAGGTCGGCGTCAACGGGCACGAGCACGATCGCCTGTTCGGAGTCGGTTATTGCGCACGCACGTTCGGCGATCAATTGCAGGGGCGACGGGCTGGGCTCGACACTGGACAGCAGTGCCGTTGTGATTTCCCTGCTGGCGTCCATCCATCTCACCGATGTGCGCTCGCGCTCGAACAGTCGTGCATTGTCGATGGCTACCGCGGCGGCGAACGCCAGTGCACGGGCGGCGACTTCATCGGAGTCAGAGAACACCCGCGCCGGCTCGTCGTGAGTCAGATACAGGTTGCCGAACACCTTTCCCCGGACCGTAATCGGCACTCCAAGAAAAGCCCGCATGGGCGGGTGGTGCTCGGGGAAACCGACCGCGGACGTGTGCTTGCCCAGATCATCCAGACGCAGCGCCGGAGTATCGAGAAGCGACACACTAAGAACTCCCTTGCCAACCGGCAGGGGTCCGATTCGCTGCACCGTGTCGGTGTCGATGCCGTCGTGGACAAACGAGATCAGCGTTCCGTCGGCATCACGTACGGCCAGGGCGCCGTATGGGGCACAGGTTAATTCCCTGGCCGCCGAGACGATCCGACGCAACGTCGCGTCCAGGTCAAGATCGGAACCGACCTCGACGATCACGCGCAGCAATTGCTCCATTTGATGACCGAGGCCGGCAAAAGACGAACCGCTTTCGTCGCTGGCCACCCGACCCGCCACCTCCGACACTTCAGTAGTCGGGCGGTGTCTCGGCCAACTTGGCCGCGGCGGACTGCTGGCCCAACTTCGAGGCGAACACCGCTGCTTGGGTCCGCCGTTCCATGCCGAGTTTGGCCAGCAACCGCGATACATAGTTCTTGACGGTTTTCTCAGCCAGAAACATCCGGGCGGCGATCTGTCTGTTGGTCAATCCCTCGGTGAGCAGTCCAAGGAGGGTTCGTTCGCGCTCGGTCAATCCCGACAGCGGATCTTTGGACTCCTTGGCGCCGCGAAGTTTTGCCATCAACGCGGCGGCAGCCCGGTTGTCCAGCAGCGACTTACCGTTCCCGACGTCCTTGATGGCCCGAGCCAGCTCCATACCCCTGATGTCTTTGACGACGTAGCCGCTGGCGCCGGCCAGAATCGCCTCGAGCATCGCCTCATCGGAGGTGAACGAGGTCAACATCAAACACCGCAGCTCTGGGAGATCGGAGAGCAGGTCGCGGCACAATTCGATTCCGCTGCCATCAGGAAGACGGATGTCAAGCACGGCGACGTCGGGCTTCAACGCGGGTATTCGCGCCTTTGCCTCCGAGACCGAGCCCGCATCACCGACGATTTCAAGCTCTGAGTCGGATGCCAGCAGATCAGCGAGCCCCCGGCGAACAACTTCATGGTCATCGACCAAGAAAACTTTGACCATCCCGTGCCTTTCTGCTGACCGTGCTCACTCATAGTGTGACGGATTCATCGCGGCCGATGAAACTTCGCACGCGCCTCCGGGGAATGGCGGGGACAGTAACTGCCTAGTGATGTTGGCAGCCAACCATAATCAACCAACAGCTCATTGACTCCCTGCTTGGCCATCGTGTCGTTGAGCTGAGTCGCATCGACGCTCAAGGAGATCGAGGCATCGCAAATCGGGCACTTGGCGTGCCATCCGGGTGTTCGGGTATTCACTGGAAACAAGCCCCACAGCTCGTCGGCGCCGCGCCAACGCGCCTTCGGCCCGAAAATGACGGATGACGGCGGATGGATTCACGTCGCTCACGCACAATCTGCTGAGCCGCAACCCAAGCTGCGGATGTCTCAAGAAAGATTACTTTCGCCCCTGATGCCTCCGCCATGGTTGCTAACTCCTGCCCGTGGGACCGAAGAGAAATGTGGCCATCAACATCTCCTAGCTCTCGAAGCGCCGTACCTCTCCATCCGAGCAGTCCAGAGCATTCGCCGATAGGGTCTGAAGTCCTCGGCATCGCGGCTGTCAGCCCAGTCAAGACATGGGGATGGGGCATTCAGGCGACCCCAGACCCAGTTGTCGGCGTTCCCTGGAGTGGCCCTCTGCGATTCGGCGGACACATCTAGTCGTAGATGACGGCACGTCCCTCGCGCTTGAGGTCAGCCAAGCCGTCCCGCATGGCTTGAAGCTGTTCGGGTGAATGCCCCACCCAGTTAGTGATCTCGCCGACTATTCTCACGGGCTCCCGGGTGCGGTAGGAGCGGGTCGGATTTCCGGGGAATTTTTTGTCCGTGACGTTCGGGTCGTCTTCCAATGTGCCTTCCGGTTCCACGATGTAGATGCGGCACCGGCCCTCGCCTATCGCCAACTCCGCCCCCCAGACTGCCGCATCTAGTGTTTGGGTGACATATACGTGGTTCGAGAGGCGTGCTGCCTCGAAGTTCGACCGGCGTCCAGGCACCAGCAGATCACCCACCGAAAGGGCGGCCTTCGTGCCGTGCAGAAGAGCGCCCGACTCATGGACTTCAAAAGGTTTCGGCGTGCTCGTCACAACAACTCCCATCGGTTGTAGTTCATGATCGCAGGATTGTGCAGCCCGTTAGGGGCCTTGCCGCAAGCCCCTCTCTCGGTCGTATAGTGACAATGGGAGGAATGCCTCAGTCAGGCCCACAATCCCTCTGGGATGGAATGTTTCAGGCGACTCGGTTTGGGTTCGCTCGGTCGGTTCACGTCGGCGGCGTTGAGCGGATACCCGGGACGTAGGACTCTATTGCCCGACGCCGTTGTGTTCCTAGCATCGATGGCGAACCGGAAACTCGGCGAGGGGTTGTGACATCATGCATGCGACGCTGGACACCCAAGTCCTCAAGCAGGCGGTGCTACTCGCCTGCCGGGCTCCATCCGTGCACAACAGCCAGCCTTGGCTATGGGTGGCCGAGGACCAGGTTCTGCGCCTCTTCGTCGATCGCCACCGAACGGTTCCAGGTACCGACTATTCGGGCCGAGAAGCGATCATCAGCTGTGGCGCGGTGCTCGACCATCTTCGCGTCGCCATGCTGGCCGCGGGTTGGCACGCGGGAATCGAACGGTTTCCCAACCCGAATGACCCCGACTGCCTGGCATCGATTCAATTCAGCTCCGTCGAACGCATCACCGAGGCCCAGCGCGAACGCGCCACAGCGATTCTGCGGCGTAGAACCGATCGGCTTCCGCTGGGCCGGCCAACAAGTTGGGATCTATTCGAGCCAGCCCTGCGCCGCGTGATCGGCGATAACCTGGTGACCCTTCATGTGCTCTCCGACGATGCGCGACCGAAGCTCGTCGAGGCTTCTCAACTCGCCGAAGCAATTCGCCGCGACGATTGGTTGTATCAGTCCGAATTAGATTTGTGGACTTCGCCATTCGTACTGGGCGAGGGTGTTCCACCCAACGCGTTGGCGTCCGAAAAAGAAGACATCCGCGTCGACGTGGGGCGCTGGTTTCCGGCCAGAAGCCGGCTGGATCGCCGTCCCGAGGTCAAGGCGGATTGGTCGAAAATCCTTGTGCTGTCTGCCGCGGACGACACCAATGCGGATGCGTTGAGGTGCGGTGAAGCGCTGTCGACAGTGTTGCTGGAATGCACCGTGGCCGGCATGGCGACCTGCACGCTGACCCATCTGATCGAGGTGCATGAAAGCCGAGATATCGTGCGAGACCTGATCGGGCAGCGCGGCGAGCCACAGGTGCTGGTCCGCGCCGGGATAGCACCCTCATTGGAAGGTCTTCCGGCGCCTACACCGCGGAGCCCACTGGGCGAGGTCTTTCAGGTTCGTTAGTAACCGGTCGAACAACTTTGGTCCCTACGAGACAGGACTCTTGGCAGGCGCGATCTGTCGGCTTTCATCCCTAGCCTGATAGCTATGACGTATCAGATGCAGAGTCACGATGAGGTCACCGTCCTGACGGAACGCGAATGCTGGGACCTGCTGGCAGGTGTGACGCTGGGCCGGTTGGTCACGAGCGTCGGCGGCGAACCCGAGATCTTCCCGGTGAACTACGTCGTTCGTCGCCGAACGATCCTGTTTCGCACCGCGGAGGGCACCAAGTTGGTCAGCACCGCGGTAAACGACCACGTGGTTTTCGAGGCCGACGACCATAACGTCGCCGAGGGCTGGAGTGTGATCGTCAAAGGTACTGCGCGCTTGCTTCAAAGCGGTCAGGAGATCGACGATGCCGAGCGCGCCCAGGTCCTGTCGTGGACGGCTCCTGAGAAGAAAACGCACTATGTGCGGGTGACTCCTGAAACCGTCACGGGACGCCGGTTCCAATTCGGCTCGCCGCCAGTGGAAAACTCCATTTACGCCTGACCGTCAAACGGCGCGATCAGTTGTCCATTCGACGAATTCGGTGAGTTCGCGTCGCGGTGTCGGCGGCAGTGGGTCCGCGTTGACTGGCGCCCAGCCCACCCGCAGCAGCATCTGCGGGTAACTGCTATCACCGAAGATGTCGGAGCGGACCGCCTCACGTGTTTCGATCATCTCCAGGGGTTCGGTGACCGGGCAACTGGCCAGGCCCATCGATGTCGCGGTGAGAAGGACGATGCTGGTGGCCTCGCCAGCCCGTAGCTGGGACAACCGGTCGTCCGTCCGAGTTCCGAGGGCAAGAACCACGGCATTGTCCTCGGCCGGTGACGAGCCCGCTGGCATAGCCAGCGCGGGACCTGCAAAGTACCGACTCGGTATCTTCGCCCTGGGGTCCGACTGTGGCGTGTTACGGGCCGGAACGCCAGCGACCGAAGAGTAACGCCCACTCCACGCGGTGAGCTCGACCAGATAATCATGGGTCATGTGATCCCAAACAGATTGGGCCACAGTCGTATGTAGCTTGTCGACGTCGTCAACCTGGCACAGCGTCACGCCATTTCGTGCTGCCCGCGCAGCCATAAGCGCAATGTCACCCACCGGCACCGGCCAGGAGCTGTAGTGGCGCCGATCAGTTCGTCGGCGCGGTATCGCCGCGGCGAACGCAATATCGAGGGAATCAGCTGAGTTGCGCGACAGTTGGATCGCGGCAAGGTGGTTGGGGTCAGCCGGATTCGGCAGACGAGCCACTTTGGCTCGCCACCCAACCGCAGCCAAAGCAACAACGCAGTGATTCAGCGCCGCACCGCAACTTAAGATCAGATCGCGGCCATCGGGGTCAGTGTTGGCCAGTTGACGGCCCACGTCAGAGTAGAGATGCAGGCCTTCCGCACCCACCCGCCATCGCCACGGTTGCGTGTTGTGGACCGAGGGAGCACGAGATGCCAGGGCCAGGACCGTCCGCATTGTGCCGGTATCGGGAAAGCACACGTTCATGGCCATTGCTGCCTTTCGTAAAGCGTGTTACCCCAACCGTCGCGCAGTGAAACCGACCGCACGAGAGCACGACGGCACCTGTTCAGAAGGACTTTGTGCCACGACCGATTCTGCTGATTCCACGGGAGGCCAAGCTGCGGCCGCAACGCCCCAGCTACGGAGAATCGGTCGCCGTCGCCGTCGCCGTCGGCGTCGGCGTAGAGCCGCGTGCCGCCAACGCGCCCGCGATCGAGGTGGCGGCGATCGTCAGCAACGCACCGAACATCATCGCCGATGCTTCGCCCGGGACGAGGAGATGTTCCTCGGTGCCTATGGTGGCAGCGGCCACCGGCACCCCGAGCTGCGCGGCCGACAGCGCCGCGAGCGTTAGCGGCTGGCCGAGCAGCCTCCCCGCGGCGTGCGCCAGCACAGCACCAAGCCCCAGACCCACTCCCAGCAGAATGAGTTTGGGATGCGAACCCAACTCACGTACCTGCAGCGAGGCGCCCAGCCAGACGAAGAACAGGGGGCTGAAGAACCCTTCGGTGATGCCGAACAGCTGACGCGCCAGCCGTCGCGGTTCGCCGACCGCGGCGATCGCTAAACCCACCGCGAAGCCCGCCAGCATGATCGATACGTGGGTGCTGACGGCTAGCGCCGCGAGCGCGAACAGCACAACCAGGCTGATCCGCAATTCCAGTGCAAATTCGTGCTTCTCGGAATACGCGTGCAAGCGCTTACTCCACCCCCGGCGGTCGACCAGCCGCAGAAGCACAAAGAGCACCGCCGCACAGCCCGCGATCGCCAGCGCGCCCAACGCGGCCGTCGGCGCCCTCCGAACGTCGATCACCAACGGCAGCAGCACGATAGACGTAGCGTCCGCCACGGCGATCTGCGCAGTCACGGAGAGCACATGCGGTCCCTGCAGCCCGAGCGAATCGATCACCGGTAACGCCAGGGCTGCCGACGACGACGCCATCAGTACCGCGTAAAGCGCCGCATGATCAGTACCGAACTCTGCTGACAGCCCTACACCGAGCGCGACCGCGGCGACGCCGACCACAACCACCCGCACCAACGCCAACGGCACCGCCGAGCGCATCTCGCGGTCCCGGACCGGAACATGGGTGCCCACGACAAACATCACCAGCGCGAAACCGATATTCGCTAGCAACTGAAACGTCGGGTTGGCGACATCGACGACGCCGAATCCGGTTCTGCCGAGGATCAACCCGGCCATCAGCTCACCGATGATCACCGGAATCCGCAGGCGCGGGAGTGACGCCAGCAGCGGACCGGCGAACCCTACCGCCGTCAGCAGCGCCAGCGTGTTGAAGCCGAACCCCTGCATGTCAGCGGTCCTTTCTGTCACCTTTCGGGGTTTTGTTCCGATGCACCTGGTTGAACGGCACGCCACGGTCAGCGGCGTACTCGCGGGGAAAGTTCAAGACCCGCTCGCCGATCACGTTGCGCGCCATCTCGGTGGTGCCGCCCCCGATACTGGCGGTCTGGCGTCCCAAGTAGCGCGTGCCGATGTCGAGCAACCCGGCGTCGTCCTCCACCACGGCCGCAGAACCCGCGACGGCACTGGCGGTGTCGGTGTCGACATCGTGGGTCTCGGCCATCGACAGCCTGATGATCGATCCCCCGGCGGGCGGCAGAGATCCGCTGGCCACAGCATGGAAGACGTGCTCGCTGAGCTGGCCGTGCACCGCGCGGTGGACGAGTGCCCTGCCGACCATCTCCCGGACGCGTTCGCTGTCGTGCTGGTCCGTTTTGTCGACCAGCGCCAGCAAGTCGACCGAAACATCCTCGGCCTCAGCGATTCCAGGTCCGCTGGTGTACTCCGAACCGTCTCCCATGGTGCGGCGCTCGTGGTAGAGCTGTCGAGAGGCGACGTCCCATCCTTTGCCAGGTTCTCCCACGACGGCATCGTCACCTAGCTCGACGTCGTCGAAAAACTCTTCGCAGAATTCGGTCGAGCCGTTGATCTGCATAACGCGATTGATCGTGATCCCAGGATGGTGAAGCGGTACCAGGAACATGGTTAGCCCGTTGTGCTTGGGTGCATCCCAGTCAGTGCGGGCCAGACACAGGCCATAGTCGGCGGCGAACGCCCAGGTGCTCCAGGTCTTGGCGCCGTTGAGAATCCATCGTCCGTCTCGGCGGTCGGCGCGGGTGATGACGCCTGCCAGGTCAGAGCCCCCGCTGGGTTCCGACAGCAGCTGGACGAGCACTTCCTCGCCGCTCAGCGCAGCCCGGATGTGAGCGCGCTTCTGGTCCTCGCTGCCCATATCCAGAATGGTTGCGCAGCAAATGGCGAAGGACGGGACGTTGAGCAGCAGCGGTGTCTCGTAGTCGGCGGCTTCGGTGTCGAACGCCTTCTTGTACTCGTAGCCGAGCCCGAGGCCACCATACTCGCGGGGAAAGCAAATTCCGGCGAACCCCCCGTCGTACAAGGTTTTTTGTAGTTCGCGGGCACGCCGCCAGGACGGTAATTCGTCACGCTCCAGAAGCGCTGCCTTTTCGCGGTCCCGCCGCGGCACGTTCGCGGCCAACCAGGACTTGGCCCGATTTCGAAATTCCTCTACCGATTCAGCAGTCACGTCGCGCTCCCGCCATGAAAATTGCTGCGCGATCGCCCAGCCAGTGCTGAACGACTGTACAGCACTGGCTCGGCGAGCGTACGGGCGCCAACGACCTATGCCTGGTTCAGTGCGACGGCTTCGCGAATCAATGCCTTCAATACCTTTTCATCTATCTTGTCGCCCTCGTGGATATCGATAGCGCGTCTAGTGTTGCCATCGAGGCTGGCATTGAAAAGGCCCGCGGGGTCCTTCAGTGATGCGCCTTTGGCGAATGTCATCTTCACGACGCTCTTGTGGGTCTCACCGGTACAGATCATCCCGCCGTGATACCAGACCGGCACCCCCCTCCACTTCCACTCCTCGACAACGTCGGGGTCGGCTTGCTTGATCACTTTCCGGATGCGAGCGAGCATCTCGCCGCGCCAATCCCCCACTTCTTGGATTTTGGCGTCTATCAGCTCGGAGACTCTGCCTTCGCCATGAATTTCGTCGCCTTCGTCGTGGTACCGGCCTCAATCGCATTCTCGTCAGGCTGTCTCACTGGACTCCGCCAACTCGGCACGTACTCCGGCGATCACCCATTCGATGAGCCGCGGGAAATTTTTCTCGATCTTGGTCGCTTCGGCCACCGTCTCGACCGAGTGTTCCGGTTCCCGCAGTGACCGGACCTCGACAATGGAGTGGTTGATGGTCATATGGGCCAGGCCACGGCAGCACTCCGTGGCCAGCGACCGTGGAATGCCTTCCCGAAGAGCTGATTCGAGCAACGCATCGACGTAATCACTGATGGCACTGCGGTCGTCGATGGTCATCCGCTCGGTCAGAAAGGGGTGGGCGCGAAGCGCGTCATGCAACGCGAGGCACCAGTGCAGCGCCGTGGACTCCCACGTCTCGTACTCTTTGAAATCAAGTCGCAGCCGGGCGAAGTGGCGGGCGACCAATGTCCTGATCAGCGCTTCCCGATTCCCTACCTGCTGATACAGCGTCCGCGGCGAGATCTTCAGGTCGGCCGAGAGGCGACGCACCTTGAGGCCCGCGACGCCTTCGGCATCCAACATTTCCAGGGCATGGGCAAGGATGTCGTCGGCCGGTATCAACGGCTTGGCCATCGCTGCATCCTACAAGCGCGGCCTATTGGCCGAGCAGACGCAAAAGCCCCCGACACGCCGGGCGTGGAGGGGCTTTTGCGTCTGCTCGGCGGGGTCATCAGGGGACGGTGAGCGCGATCTTGCCGATGTGCTCACCGGCTCGCATCACTTGCAGCGCCTCCTCCAGCTTTTCCCAATCGAAAACATGGCTGATGTACGGCTTGATGCCGGCACTGGAAATCAACTCGCACACTTCGCGGTGGGCGCGCACGCTGCCGACGGTGATCCCGATGACGCGAAGATTGTTCAGCATCAACTCGGGGATCGGTGTCGGTGCCATCTCAAATCCGCTGAGCACGCCGATAACCGCGACCGTGCCTCCCATCCGCGCCGAGCGGATCGACTGCGCCAGCGTGGCGGGCCCCCCGACCTCAACGATCAGGTCGGCGCCTCGACCCCCCGTCAGCCGCTTTACCTCTGTCTCCCACTCCGGAGTCGTGCGGTAATTGATGAGGTGCGTGGCGCCCAAATCTGATCCGACCTTGAGCTTGTCGTCGGACGAAGACGTCAAGATCACGGTCGCGCCCAGCGCCCGGGCAAGTTGCACCGCAAACAGCGACACCCCGCCCGTTCCCTGGGCAACCACGATGTCACCGTTGCCGATGTTGGCCTCCACCAGAGCACTCCACGCCGTTACGGCGGCACAAGGAATCGTCGCGGATTCGATGTCACTGAGATGATCGGGGGTGCGGACCAGGCCGGTAGCGTCGGCGATGCGGTATTGCTGCAGCCACCCGTCGCCGCTGTCGCCGGGCAACTCCCGTTTGGCTCGCGGCGTCGGCGGCCCGTCGAGCCACCCCGGGTGGAATGCCCCCATGACGCGCTGTCCGATGCGCAGCCCGTCAACCCCCGGTCCGACCGCCACCACTTCGCCAGCTCCATCGCTCATCGGCACCCGCGGCAGCGGTCCCGGGATTAGGCCCATCAGGTTGACGTTGTCGTGGAAGTTGAGGCTCGAGGCCTTTACCTTGACCAGCACCTGGCCGGGACCGGGCTGCTCTACGGGCCTTTCCACCGCCTGCACGGCTGCGACGGGGCCATTCATCACCATCGCCTGTTGACGGTCCGGAATGGTCATTCGATACCCACCTCCTTGCTCGGGCCGCGCCAAAAGGTTCCGACATGGGGATATTAAAATAACAGCGATTTCGGTAGTGTCGGCTGCACACGAACACTGGAGATCGCATGTATGACATGAAGATTGTTGGCGGCACGGTCGTGGACGGCACCGGCGCCGATCGCTATCGGGCCGATATCGGCATCAAAGACGGCAAGATCGTCGAAGTGCGTCGGCGGACCAACGGCGACGATCAACTTTCCGGCGAGGCCGCCGAGACGATCGACGCGACGGATCGAATCGTCGCGCCCGGTTTCGTGGACATTCACACCCACTACGACGGTCAAGCCACTTGGGACAACCTGCTGGAGCCGTCCAGCGGTCACGGCGTCACGACCATCGTCGCCGGCAACTGCGGCGTCGGCTTCGCCCCGGTACGCCCGGGCAGCGAAGAATGGCTGATCAGGCTGATGGAGGGTGTCGAAGACATCCCGGGTACCGCACTGACCGAGGGCATGACCTGGGGCTGGGAGACTTACCCGGAGTACCTCGATGTGATCGACAGGCAGCAGTTCGCCGTCGACATCGGCAGCCAGGTGGCCCACGGCGCCGTCCGCGCCTACGCGATGGGAGAACGTGGCGCCCGCAACGAGCCCGCCACACCCGACGACATCGCCGCGATGAGCCGCCTGGTTCGCGAGGCGATCGAGGCTGGGGCGCTTGGCTTCTCCACCTCGCGGACGATCGCTCACCAGGCCATGGACGGTGAACCGGTGCCGGGGACCTTCGCCGCCGAAGACGAGGTGTTCGGCCTCGGGCGGGCGATGGCTGCCGGCGGCCAGGCCGTGTTCGAGCTGGCTCCTCAGGGCGCTGCCGGCGAGGACATCGTCGCGCCGCAAAAGGAACTGGAGTGGATGCAACGCCTGGGCGCCGAGATCGAGCGGCCCCTGTCCTTTGCGTTGATCCAGGTTGACGCCGACCCCAACCTCTGGCGCCAGCAGCTCGAGATTTCCGCCGCCGCACACGCGGCGGGTAGCCGGTTGTATCCGCAGATCGCGGCCCGGCCGTTCGGGATGTTGCTCGGGTTCCCCGGCCATCACGGCTTCACCCATCGGCCGACGTACCGCAAGCTCAAGGCCGAATGCAGCCACGAGGAGTTGGCGCAGCGTCTCGCCCAGCCGGCGGTGAAGGCGGCAATCCTGTCCGAGGACGATCTGCCCATCGACAAGAGCCTGCTTTTCGACGCCATGTTCATGCTCGTCAGGCATTCGCTGGACCGGATCTATCACCTGGGTGATCCGCCCGACTACGAACCGACGCCCGATTGCACCGTCGCGGCGATCGCCCGCCAACGCGGCGAAGACCCGATGGCCACGCTTTACGACCTCATGCTGGAAGCCGACGCGGGCTCGATGCTGATGCTGCCGTTCTTCAATTACGCCGACGGCAACCACGACGCGATCAGGGAGATGTTGACCCACCCGGCAGGAGTGCTGGGGCTCTCCGACGGCGGCGCGCACTGCAACCTGATCTGCGACGCCTCCTTCCCTACCTTTCTGTTGACCCACTGGGCCCGCGACCGCCACCGCGGCGAGAAGCTGCCCCTTGAGTTCTTGGTGCGCAAGCAAACTCGCGATACCGCCCATCTGTTCGGCCTCACCGACCGCGGCACCATCGAGCTGGGCAAGAAGGCCGACATCAATGTCATCGACATGAACGCGCTTAGGTTGCTCCCGGCGCGGATGGCTTACGACCTGCCCGCCGGTGGACAGCGACTCGTCCAGGGCGCCAGCGGGTACTCCGCGACCATCGTCAGCGGTGCCGTGACGCGTCGCGACGGGGTGGACACCGGAGCCCGCCCCGGGCGCCTGGTGCGTGGCGTTCGCTGACCCTGACTGGCCGCCTCGATGATTGTTGACGGCGGCAAGTAGGCTGCCGTCGGATCACCATGACCTCAACACACCCCTTCGACCAGGCCATTGAGCTCGACACGGTCGGCGAGAACATCCGGCGCGGCCGGACCCATCCGGAATGGGCCAACATGGTCGGCCCGTTCGGCGGGATCACCGCCGCCGCCATGGTGCGAGCCATTGAGACCCACCCCGAGTGCATCGGTGCCCCGCTGGCGTTGACTATCAACTTCGCCGCACCGATCGCGGACGGCGACTACGACATTGCGCTTCAGGTCGCGCGCACCAACCGCACCAACCAACACTGGGTCATCGGGCTCAGCCAAAACGATGAAATCAAGACGACGGCGACCGCCCTATTCGGGATCCGCCGCGACACGTGGGCCGACACCGAAGCGCACCCACCGAGCGCGCCGCCGCCAGAACAACTCACGTCCAGCGGCCTGGGTGCCCCCATCGTCTGGGCAGGCCACTACGACATGCGGTTCGTCGACGGAGCGGTCCCCGACACGGACTCGCGGCCAAGTCCCACATCAACGACCACGTTGTGGGCGCGCGACGTTGCGCAGCGAGCCGTCGATTATCCGGCGCTGGCCGCACTGTCCGACATTTTCTTCCCGCGCGTGTTTCTGCGCCGCGGCGAATACCTCCCGGCGGGGACCATTTCACTGACCACCTACTTCCACGCCGACCAGGACCAGCTGGATGCCCTGGGCGGTGACTACGTCCTGTGCACCGCCCACGCCAACCGTTTCTCCCGCGGCTACTTCGATCAGAGCGCGCAGCTGTGGACCCGAGACGGCGCACTGCTGGCGACGACCTATCAGATCGTCTACTTCAAAGGCTGACCGGCGAACGAGAATCGAGTTGCCATGACAGAACACGCGAACGAGGCGATCGAGGCGATCGAGGCGATCGAGGCCATTAAGCAGCTCAAGGCCCGGTACTGCCGCTACCTCGACACCAAGGACTGGGCGGCCTGGCGATCGATCTTCACCGATGATTTCCTCAGCGACACGTCCGAAGCCGGCGGCAAGTTGATTGCCGGAGCCGACGACTTCGTGGCGTTCACCCGCAAGGCGATCGGACGCCCGGCACAGGCCACAGCTCACCAGGTGCACGCGCCGGAGATCGAGCTCACCTCGGCGACGACAGCACGGGGCGTATGGGCACTGCAAGATGTCGTCCGCTTCGGCCCCGGGTTGACCCTGGTCGGCTACGGCCACTATCACGAGACCTACCAGAACATCGCCGGGCAGTGGCTTATCAAGAGTTCCAAGCTAACTCGGTTGCGCGAGGACATCGTCACCCCCCTGTTCTCGCTCTACATCTCCGACCGCATCCGGAAGGCCGGTGCCAAGCTCGCCGGCCGACTGTCGGTAACGTAAGCGTCCATGACTGTTGGCACCATTCTTGTCACTGGCGCGTTCGGCCAAGTCGGCAAGCGATGCACTCAGATCCTGCTGGAGCGGGGACGAACCGTCATCGCGACAGACCTGCGCACTGACGCAACCCTTGCCGTCGAGAAAGAATTGTCGGCCGGCGCCGGGGCGCTCATTCCCGCTTACGTCGATCTGCTGGACGAGGCGGCGGTTCGCGAGTTGGTCGTGACCCACCAGCCAGAAGCGATCGTGCACCTGGCCGCGATCGTCTCGCCACCGTCATACCGCAATCCCGGGCTGGCCAGAAGAGTCAACGTGGGTGGTACCGAGAACCTTCTGACGGCTGCCGCGTCGCTGTCCCGGCCGGCGCTGTTTCTGCTCGCATCCAGTGCCGCGGTGTACGGATCACGCAATCCCCATCGCTATCCCGAGCGGATCACGCCGGACACCGCGGTGCGCCCCATCGATCAGTACGGTGAGGACAAGGTGCTGGCGGAGGCGGCAGTGCGGGCGAGCGGCCTGCCCTACGCCTTGTTCCGACTGGGCGGAGTCATGTCGCCGGACACCCTGTCGGGTATCAACAGCGACTACATGCTCATAATGCGCTCGCTTCCGGCCGACAACCGGATGCACTCCGTGGACGCGCGCGATGTGGCGCTCGCATTGGCCAACGGTGTCGATCGCCAAGCTACGATCGACGGCAAAGCGCTGCTCATCGCCGGGGACGAATCCTATGTGCACCTGGAGCACGAGATGGAAGGCGACCTGATGTCCGCCGTCGGCCTGGGTCGACTGGGCCCCTCGGCGAACCTGCCCGGCGACCCCGATGACGACCGCGGCTGGAGCTTCACCGGCTGGTTCGACACCACCGAATCGCAAGCGCTACTTGACTTCCAACAACACAACTGGGACCAGACGCTGGCCTGGATCACCGAATCCCAAGTCCACCTGCGCGTCGTGCTGCGCGTGCTGGGCCCGATATTGCGACCAGCGCTGCGCACGGCCCTCAAACTGCAGCGCCGCGCCGAAGGGCGAGGGCCCTATGCCGACCCGTGGACGCTGGTCGCGAAGAAATATGGCCGGGCAGCATTGGCTCAGGCCGATTGAGGCTCAAGCAATCACTCCGGTGATTGGCGCGCCCCCGGGGTTTCCGGAACCGCCCCACCACCGGAACAGACTGTCGATGTCGGTGCCGCCGGCCACATCGAGCGTCAGTAGCTGAGAATCTCGTGTCCACTCGACATTAGGCGACCCCTGGAAGGATCCGCAGATCATCTGGCCGGCGACCTGGTTGGGGGACTCCGTGTAACTCCAGTTACCCGGCGAAGCGCCTACACCCGGGCACGGCCCGGGCGCCCATAGTGCGCTACCAACCGCCTGCGTCTGGAACTGGTCATTCATCGTGTCCGCGTCCGGCCAGAGGGTGAAACGTCCCGTCGTTGGGCCACCGGATCCGGCGCTCGCGGTGCATTGCAGACTTGCCACCGCCTCAAGGGGCGGAACGGGATCGCTGGCCGTCCTGCAAAGGCTCGGCGCGAACCCCGAGGGTAATAGGTTCGCGATTTTTTGCTCGTCATCGCTGAATTCAACTGCGGCAGCTCGCGGACCGAGAATACCGGTCACGACGGCCATCCCGCAGAGCAGCGTCAACACGGCGACGGGCCGAGTTGCCCCAAAGAACACCAGAGGATTGGTCCTGCCGCGCATCGCTACCTCCTACGACGATCCCGGCGCCAACCAAACCGGTTCGACGCCGCAGAATCGGCCGAAGCCATATTTTTCCTTATCATGGATCGCGGAGTTCAGCTGGGCAGGACCTAGGCGCGCGATGCGAACCAGATGGCGGCTTTACGGATCGAATCTTCGACGGGTTCCGGCGTCCATCCAAGTTCGCGTTCGGCCTTGCTGTGGTCGAGCGGCGACATCAGTTCGACCATTCGCATACCGGCATAGGCGAACGGGAGATCGCGCCGCAGCAGCCGCGCCATGAAGTCGTTGATGTGTGCACCCACACGCAGCACCGGCATCGAGATGCCGATGCGCGGTGGCCGTCTGCCGACGGCAGTGGCCGCGATCTGATGCAGCTCGCGAACGCTCATGTATCTGTCGGAGATGATGTAGCGTTCGCCGATTCGCCCACGTTCGGCAGCGAGAAGCATTGCCCTGGCAGCATCTTCGATGCCCACCACTTCAGCCGAGTAATCCATGTAGAACGGGAAACGCCCCTTAGCAACCTGAGCGAGCAGGGAGCCGTGTGGAGTCGGCCCCCAATCGCGGGGCCCATAGGTGGTGGCTACGCACATGGCGACCGCCGGCAGGCCTTTGTCATGCGCGTACGACATCACCATCTTTTCGGCGGCTACGCGGGCTTCTATGTAGGCGCCGCCCTGATCCCAGTTGTGCGGATCGTCTTCGGTAACCATCCGGCTGTCGCTGATCGCCAACGCGCCTATGGTGCTGGTGAATACAAACTTCTCGAGGTTGACCTCCAGGGCCGCGTCCAGAACATGCCGTAGACCCTCCACGTTGGTCCGGAACAGTGGATCGGGGTCGCGCAGCCACATCCGGGCATCGACGACGCAGTAGTAGACGACGTCGCAGCCGGTCATCGCGGCGCGCAACGCGTCGTCGTCAAAGACGTCGCCGTAACACCGCTCGACGTCGAGTTCGTCGATCCCCTTGGTGGAACTGTTGCGGCGCAACATGACTCGCACATTAGCGTCCGAGCCACCCCGCTCCACCAGCTGACGGGTGACATGTGAACCCAGGAAGCCACTGGCCCCGATCACTAGTTTTTTCATGGCTCCATGGGTTCCTAGCGGTCGATCCATCCCATTTGCGCTTCGGCGTGGTGGCCACCGACGGCGGGGGTGAGCTGGTCGAGCCTGGCCAATTGGTCGGGAGCAAGCTCAACGGCGTCTGCACCGGCATTTTCCTCAAGGCGCGCAACGCGTTTAGTTCCCGGAATGGGCACGATGTCGGAACCTTTCGCCAGCAGCCAGGCCAAGGCGACCTGTGCGGGAGTGGCACCGATATCAGCGCTGATGTCACGCAACTCGTCTGCGCTGCTGAGGTTGTGCCGGAAGTTCTCATCGAAGAACCGAGGGTTGGTCTTGCGGTAGTCGCTGTCGGGAAGCTCCTCGGTCGACCGGATTGCGCCGGTGAGGAAACCGCGGCTCAGCGGCGAGTAGGCGACGAACCCGATTCCCAGTTCACGCAGCAGCGGCAACACCGCTTGTTCCTGGTCGCGCGTCCACAGCGAGTATTCCGATTGCACAGCAGTGATGGGGTGCACGGCGTGGGCGCGTCGGATGGTATTCACGCCGACCTCGGAAAGTCCGATGTATCGGATCTTCCCGGCTTCGACCAGCTCGGCCAGCGCTCCGATGGTGTCTTCAATCGGGGTGCTGCGATCGAGCCGGTGTTGGTAGTAGAGGTCGATGTGATCGGTCGCCAGCCGTTTCAGGGAGCCGTCCACAGCGACCCGGATGCTGGCGGGGCTGCTGTCCGGGTTGTCGCGTCCGGTGTGGGAAATCAGTCCGAATTTGGTTGCCAACACCACCCGGTCTCGTCGGCCATGCAAGGCGCGGGCGACCAGTTCTTCGTTGACATAAGGGCCATAGACCTCGGCCGTGTCGATTAGCGTGACACCCAGGTCGATGGCCCGATGAATCGTGCGGATGGATTCCGCGTCGTCAAAGCCGTCTCCGATGTAGGCCACGGACATGCCCATGGCACCCAGTCCGAGGCGACCGACCTCCAGGCCGGCGAGGTGAGCTTGTTTCATGAGGGTCATTCTGCGCTGCCCGACAGCGAGCGGTTCGCTGGCCCTGGACGGGTACCGTGGCGCTCGTGCACCTCATCGGCCGTCCCGCCAACTGATGGACGACGTCGGCGCCGCGCCGGACCGCAATCTTGCGGCGGACTTCTACCGCGTATCGGGTGTGGTCCTCATCGTGCTGGGGCATTGGCTGGCCGGGTCGGTGACCTATCGCGACGGATCTTTCGGTCGGCAGAACCCTCTGGTCGACCAGCCCTGGACTCAATGGCTCACCTGGCCATTCCAGGCCGTCCCCATGTTCTTCCTGGTAGCCGGCTACGCCGGCGCCGTGTCCTGGACGCATCGACGCGACGCAGACGGTGTATCGCGCCAGACGTGGCTTCGCCATCGACTGGCCCGAGTCCTCGGGCCGACCGCGGTGTACGTCGCGCTGGTATCGCTCGTTGTGGTGGTGCTGAGCGTCTACAGAGTTGCCGATTCGGTGCTGGAATACGCCGGTTGGGCGGTGGCGATGCACTTGTGGTTCCTCGCCGTGTACCTGGTGGTGGTTTCGCTGACCCAGATTTCTGTTGTCGCACAACGCCATTGGGGCCTTTGGGTGCCAGCGGTGCTCGCCCTGGGGGTCGCGGCGGTAGACGCCGCCACTCTTGGCGGCCACGTGCCCTACCTGGGCTGGCTGAACTACCTGCTGTGCTGGGGAGCGCTCTATCAGCTCGGAATAGCCTGGCACAGCGGGCTATTGACCGGTCGCCGACCCGTGCTGATTGCCGTCGCATCGGTGGTCGCACTGGGACTACTGATTTGGCTGGGCCACTATCCGGTCAGCATGATCGGTGTTCCCGGCCAGACCGTCGACAATACGGCGCCGCCCACCGTGGCGCTATTGGCGTTTGGCTGCGCACAGACCGGAATAGCGACGGCACTTGCGCCGCCGCTCAACCGCGCGCTGCACGCCGGCGTTGTCCAGCGCGTGCTTTCGGTAGCCAACAGCAACGTGATGGCCCTTTATCTGTGGCACATGATTCCCGTCGTGATCGTGGCGATCGTCGGCTATCCGGCCGGCCTTTTGCCGCAGCCGGCCGAGGGAACGGCCGACTGGTGGCCGGCCCGGCTGGAGTGGGTGGTGATCCTCAGCGTCGTGATGGCATTCGCGATGGTGCTGTTGTGGTGGGGCCTGCGCTTTTTCGGCGCCCCGCTGCCCCTGCTCGGCATCCCGGTCGCGGAGCGCTGGGCGGAACCGGTCATGCTGGCCGGTGCCGCGATGGCAGCGTATGGGCTGGGGTTCGTTGCCGCTGAAGGGTTCGCCCCTGACGGGCACTATCCGTGGGTCACCGCGCTGATCTTCACCGCCGGGGCCCTACTGGTGGCATGTCGTCCCGCGGTGGATCGCACGGTCAGGACCGGATGAACTCGGCACATCACGCGACACATAAACCAGGCACACGACACCGTGGAACATGACCGTGGTTTATATCTCGACGAGAGGCGGGCGCACTGCGCCCGGTTTGGGCCGACTTTTAAGCGTGAAAGTCGGGCAGCGGCCGTCGACAGATCGCTTGTGCCTCGCCGGCACTGAGTCCGAGCAGACGCAAAACGCTCTCGGTCACCGCGTCGGCGGCCGCTGCCCCGTCGCGGTCGGGGCTTTTCCGAAGCAGATCACCGAGCCCTAGCAATGCACCCCCGGCGACAGCAAGCGCAAGTTCCGGGTCATCGACACGAAACCTCCCCGCGGCGGCAGCGGCCTTGATGTCGCGTAGTGCACGAGGGGCCAGACCGCGTTCCGACGACAACAGGGCCAGCCCATTGGCCAACAAGATCTCGCTTTCCTGCGGGCGTTGCCGAAAGAGCCGGCCAGTCAGCCGGAAGCTGGTAGCGAACGTTTCGGCAGGATCCTCGATCGACGCGGTGAGCCGGTCCAAAACCGCTCCGTGCGCATCGAGCACATCGGCCACCGCGGCCTCGAACAACTCCTCCTTGCTGTCGAAGTGGTTGTAGAACGAGCCCATCCCGACGTCGGCGGCCTGGGTGATTTCCAGCACCGGCACGTTGACCTTGCCTTCTGCGATAAAGCGCTGGGCGGCCTTGACCAACGCCGCCCTGGTGCGCTGTTTGCGCCGCTGCAGGCGGTTCGGCAACTCCGAGTGATCAGTCATGGCTCATCTCCCGCTTCGCGGCCCTTCACTCGATCTTGGCACTCTAGCAGTGAGAATCACTATTGACGAATTCGTCAGACGTCTTGACTGCGCACTGTCTCTTATGTGACGATTTCGTCAGTTAACGGGGAGGCGATGATGAGTCCCAGGGTCGGCGACCGCCAAAACGCGCATAAAGACCTGCATTGCGAACGGGGCGCGCTACCCGGTGAACACCCTGGTCGGTCAAGGAATCCGGTGATCAAGGTCCTCGACATCGCCTGGTTGGAGTTTGAGAAGCCGGACCTGACCCGCGCCGGGGCGTTCGCGCGGGCCTTCGGCTTCCAGACGGCACAGCGCGGTGCCGACGAACTTCAATTGCGCGGCACTGACCCGGGAACGCCCTGTGTGATTGTGCGCCGCGGACAGCGAACGCGATTCGCGGGTGTGGCGTTTCGGGCCCGCGACGAGGTCGACGTGCTGCGGCTAGCCGACAGATTCGGCGTTGCCACCGGGCCGCTGCCGGAGACCATCGGCGGCCTGTCAGTCGACCTGATCGACCCCAGCGGCATCCCCGTGCGCGTGGTCGCCGGCATGCGCGAACTGCCCGAGTTACCGGGCCAGCAGCCGCACGCTTTCAATTTCGGGCATCAGCTGCAGCGCGTCAAAACCCTCCAGCGTCCCCCGCGCGTGCCCGCTCGGGTGCAGCGCCTGGGCCATCTGGTGGTGCAGTCGACCAAATATCGCGAGGCGCTGAACTGGTATCTGGACAACCTGGGCATGATCGTCAGCGATTTTCTATTCTTTCCCGGCCAGCGCACACGGGGGCCGACCATGAGCTTCATCCGCTGCGATCAAGGATCCACACCCGCCGATCATCACACATTGGCGATTGCGCTGGGTCCGGCCAACCGCTACGTCCATTCGGCGTATCAAGTCAGTGATCTCGACGCCCTGGCCGCCGGCGGAGAATACCTCAGGGAGCGCGGTTATTTTCGGTCCTGGGGTATCGGCAGGCATATCCAGGGCAGTCAGATCTTCGACTATTGGCGTGACTCCGACGGACTCCTGGTCGAGCATTTCGCCGACAGCGACATGTTCGACGACACCGTCGAGCCTGGGTGGGCGCCGTTCACCGCGTCTGGATTGGCCCAATGGGGGCCACCGGCGACCAGAGATTTCCTCGGGACCGGGCCGAAATCGGCTCGTCACGAACTGGTTTCGATGGTCGCCGCGCTTCGCGCGAGCAACGAATTCGATTTCCGCCGCCTCATCGGCCTCCTGAAAGTGCCCACCTCATGAGCGTTTCCGTACTGCACACTGCCGGCGCTTGGTGGGTCAAGACTGCTGACGGGGCCGCGAAGATCGACACCGCCGCGAGCACAACTGCTGCACTGCTGGCCGATCGCGCCGCCATCGACGCTGCCGTCGAGACTGGCGTCGTCGGCTCCGACACTGTCGCCCTCGACAGTCTGGATTTGATCTCGCCGGTGACCAGGCCGTGTCGAGTGGTAGCGCAGATGACCAACTTCGAGTCGCATGTCAGGGATGCCGGTATAGACCCGGCATCGGTACCGCTGACCTTCTTCCGCAAGGCGTCCGCGTCGATCAATAGTCCGTTCGGCGATATCATCAAGCCCGCACACGTCAGGCTACTCGACTACGAGGTGGAGATCGGGCTGGTGATCGGGCACGCAATCCCAGTCGGCACAACAGTTTCCGACGCCAACCTCGCCGATTTCGTCGCCGGACTGGTCGTCACCAATGATGTTTCGGCCCGCGACATCCAACTTCCGCAGACCCAGTTCTACGAGGCCAAGTCTTATCCGACTTTTACCCCGGTCGGACCGGCGCTGGTATTACTGAATGCCCAGGAGCTCAAACGATTCGGCGACCTGCGGCTGCACCTGCGCGTCAACGGCAGCGAGCGGCAGAACGCGCTGGTCGAGGGCGACATGCTGTACCGGCCGCTGCAGGCGCTGCAGTCGCTTACCCAATTTCAAGAGCTCGCCCCCGGCGACCTGATACTTACTGGCACCCCGGTCGGCACCGCCCTCAGCGCACCGCCGAAGCCGGTGGAAATCATCGGAAACCTATTGCCGCCCGCGGTGAAGTGGCGGGTGTTCTTCAAGCGTCAAGCCGGCAACCCGAAGTATCTGCAACACGGCGACATCGTGGAGGCGTCAGTGGCCACCGACGACGGGGCCATCGACCTCGGAACCCAGCGCAACACAATCCGATACGCGTGACAGACGAAACTGTTCGGGATGCCGGGCATGTGCCGGTGGCCATCGTCGGCGCCGGACCGACGGGCATCACCGCCGCCACGCTATTGGCACAGTTCGGCGTGCAGAGCCTTATCCTCGACCGCTGGCCCGGCGTGTACCCGCAGCCTCGCGCGGTGCACCTGGACGACGAAATCTATCGCATCATCGCACAACTCGGCATCGCCGACGAGTTCGCCGCGATATCGCGGCCCACGCTCGGTCTGCGCCTGCTAGACAACAAATTCAAAGTGCTTGCCGAGTTCAACCGCGCCCCCTCCCACAGCATGCACGGCTTCCCGCAGGCCAACCTGTTCGACCAACCGGAATTGGAGGCGCTGCTGCGCGCCAATCTCAACCACTATCCGAACGCTCAATTGCGTCGTGACGCCGAGGTAACCGCGTTCACCGAGCACGAAGGACACGTGCGCGTCACCTTCACCGACCGTTCCGACGACCGGGTTCACGACGTCGATGCGGACTATGTGCTGGGATGCGACGGCGCCAATAGTCGAGTGCGCGCCGGGATCGGCTCAGCCATGCGCGATTTGAATTTCGAGCAGCGCTGGCTGGTCGTTGACGTGGCCACCGACACTGACCTGCAGCAGTGGGAAGGCGTGCACCAGGTATGCGATCCGGTTCGCGCGGGAACCTACATGCGCATCGGACAGGCCCGCTACCGATGGGAGTTTCGGTTGCTGCCCGGTGAGAGCGCCGACGATTTCGACACCGTGCGCGCCTTGCGGCCACTGATCGCACCCTGGATCGGCGAAATTCTCGACAGCGAACTAACGCTGCTACGGGTCACCGAATACACGTTCCGCGCGCAAATCGCCGACCGGTGGCGCCGCGGGCGCATTTTCATCCTCGGCGACGCAGCGCACCTCACTCCCCCATTCATCGGTCAGGGCATGGGCGCCGGGGTGCGCGATGCGATGAACCTCTCCTGGAAGATCGCCGGAGTTCTCAACGGCACCCTCGCGGCCGACGTCCTCGACAGCTACGAGCAGGAGCGCAAACCGCACACCCGGAGCATGATCCGGCTGGCCCACAACGTCGGCCGGTCGATGACCGGGGGTGGCCGGCTCGGCAACCTGGCGCGCCGCCTTGTGCTGCCCCGACTGCGATGGGTGCCCAGCCTGCGCGACACGGTCGTCGACTCCACCACCCCGGCGCTACGTCCTTCGGCGTTGGTGTCCAAGCCCCGCCGAGGCCGCCAACTGGCGGGCACGCTGTGCCCCAATCCACCACTGCGCGAGGGTCAACGGCTTGACGCCTTACTGGGAACCGGCTTCGCCCTGATCACCACCGAGCCTCTGGACGTCGCCGACGAAGCTTTGCTCGCCCGGCGGGGAGTCGTGGCGCTCGTCGCCGAACGCGGCGGCGAACTCGAGAAGTGGCTGCGCCGCGGGCGCGCCGCGGCCGCCATCGTGCGTCCCGACCGGACGGTCATGTGCGCCGGACGCGACATCACCATCCTGCGCGGACAGCTAGATCTAGCGCCGTTGCAGCTGCGCGATGACCCAGAACCCGTTGCTCGTTAACGTCGGCCGGCCCTTAGCCGGCACCAAAGTCCCAACGGATTTCACGGGCCATAACGCATCCACAAAGGCAGAACGGAGTCGAGGTATTCCATGAACTTCTGCAGCCCCACCCGGTATTGGCCGTATCCCAGAGGATCCGTCGCGTACTGCGGAAACGCGATGCCCAACCCGAAGAGTCCCGGGGCGATGATTCCATTGGTCACGTTGTAGTCCAACTGTCCCCACTGTCTGGTCTCGGGAAGTCTCCTGCGTTCGAAGCCCACGGTGTAAACGACGCGGTCACACGCCTGCACCTGCTCTCGAAATTCCGGCCCGTCGACCCAGCACCTCTCCAGCCGCTGCGGATAGACCCCCTCGATGTTTTCCCGGGCCCACACCGCTGCGTGACCCTTGAGACCGGTGTCATCAAACAAGATCCAATCCTGCAGATAGACCGCGTAGCTGAGGGGACTCCGGTAGAAATTGACTACTTTCCGCACGGGCCGGGCCAAGAGATTAGGCAACGCGATCATTGACGAATGCGAAGAACCGAAGACCGCGATAGTCGACTCTTCCAATTGCAGCTCGGCGAGCCGCCCAGGATCGAAAACGACCTCGAGGGGAATCTCGTCTAAGTGAGGGAAGGAGAGCTTCTTCGACGTAGCTCCGACCGCGAGGATCACATTTTCCGAGGCAATCTCGCGCCCCTCTGTTTCAATCATCCACCGCCGCTTCGTCTTAGTGAGAGCGGTCGCGGTCGTTTGAAAATGATTGACTCGTGAACACAGGTGCGCTGAGATCCACACCAAGGGATCGGCGACCAGCGCGAGCGGACATGTCTCTTCGGGCTCCGCTTCCTGGAGCGCAAAACCCGGTCCCTCAGCGAACCGGAAAGCCGGCGAGCTGTTGAGAAAGCTCAGGAAGAGCACGGCTTTCGTATTGCTGGAAACCGCGCGCCACTTTCTGCCAAGATCTCCTGCCGCGAAATGGGGGTCGATCCAGGCGATTTCTTCCGCTGATATCCCATTATCGAGAAGTTTCCCCACCGCGGCAATTCCCGCGGGACCGGCGCCTATTACCGCCCACTTAGAGCTTGTCATATTCCACGTATAGACGAGCGACGAAAAAAACGCACCTCCGATGGTGTCGTCAGCCGAACAGAACCTGCCCGATGTAATGGCCTTCGTTGGGCGCCGGCGGCACTGCGAAGATCGCGGATCCGATGTGTCGGATGTATTCGTTGAGCAGGTCGTTGGCGCCGAGCCGATTCTGCAGGCGAACAAAAGCCTGCGGATCATTTTGATACGAGATGAACAATAGCCCGGCGTTGAGTTGGCCGTTGGCGTCGAGACCGTCGGTGTAGTTGTAGGAGCGTCGGCGGATCATGATGCCGTTGTTGTTTTCCCTGGCGGCCAGGCCGATGTGGGACAGCGGATCGATGAGCGGGTTGCCGTCGGCACCCTTGGCGGTGAAGTTCGGTGTGTCGAATTCGGCCTTACCGCTCAGCGGTGCGCCCTCCTCTTTGGTACGGCCAAAGATCTTCTGCTGGTTGCCGATCCGGTCGACGTCCCAGGTCTCCAGCAGCATCTTGACTTTGCGGACGACCTGGTACGTCCCGCCGTTCATCCACGGCTGGTCACTGTTGTCGACCCACACGTACTTGGCGTACTCCGCATCGGTGGCGACGTTGCGGGTGCCGTCCTTGAATCCCAAGAGATTTCGTGGCGTGTGCTGGCCAGGTCCGGCCGAGGCTCGGCCGAAGCCCAACACCGCCCAATACGGTGACACGATGTTGCGGCCCAGGCGGGCGAGGTTGCGCACGGCGTGGTAGCAGACCTGCGGGTCGTCGGCGCAGGCTTGCACCGACAGGTCACCACCGTGCAGACGCGGGTCCAGATTGTCGCCGTTGAGCTGCGGCAGATCGATGAACACTGCGGGACGCCGCGCGGCCAGCCCGAAGCGGTCCCCGAACACCGACGGCCCCAATCCGACGGTGAGGGTCAGACTGGCCGGACTCAACCCATAGGCCTCCCCGGTATCGATGGGGGGCTGCACATCGACCTGCGGTTGGACGGCGCCGACGGGCTTGCCCTGCTGCAGGACCGCGGCGCCGGCCGACCACCGTGCCAGCAGTGCTTGCAGATCGGCGCGCCCGGCACCCGCAGCCAGCGAGAACGACATGAACATGGCGTAACGCTGTGGGGGCGTGGCGATCCCGCCCTGATGAGTCTGGCCGTAGAAGGGATAACTGTGGCGCAGGTCGACGGTGTCTTCATCGTCGCCACGATGTGCGGCGGCCTGCCAAACCGCCTCTGCGTGCCCGGCGAATCCGCCCCCGACTACGCCGACCGCGGCGCCGGTGACACCGGCCAGCGCGGCCCCGCCGAGCACCCGCCGCCGGGACACTTTGGTGTCGTCGGTGGCGTCGTTCGGCGCGT
Organism: uncultured Actinomycetota bacterium; assembly: GCA_963762625.1. GTDB lineage: Bacteria > Actinomycetota > Actinomycetes > Mycobacteriales > Mycobacteriaceae > Mycobacterium. Next base: position 2,863,861 of record CAVXLB010000001.1, on the reverse strand, counting down.
CGCGGGCGTCGTTCATGTCAGGGGGCCGTGACGACCTTTTGGGCAACCGTGGACAGGCTCTGATGCAGCGGCTGGATAACCGCGGTCAGCTTCGGCGCATCGCTGGCCTGCAACGCGGGAGTGTAGAGCCGGTAGCCACCCGGCACCGATGGGTCGCGGTAGCCGTCCAAGACGTTGAGCACCGCCTGGAACTGCTGGTCGATCTGCTTGACCAGATTGCCGTCGATCTTTTCCAGCCCCGGCCGCAGCGCCGCATAGGCCTGCTGTGCGCCTTCGACGTTGCCCGAGAAGTCGACCAGATCGATGTGGCTGAACGCCTCCTCCTCACCGGTGATCTTGGTGTTCTGCACCTCTTCGATCAAATCGCTGGCGCCGTTGGCCAGATCCTCGGGCTTGTATTGCAGCGTGGCGACGGTGGCGTTCAATTTGCCCACGTTGCCAACCAGTTCGGTAGTCAGTGCCTTGGTGCCGGGTGTGATCGCGCCGCCCAGCCACAGATCGCGCTCGATAGCATGAAAGCCCTTCCAGCCAACCTTCGCGTCGACCGGGGTGGACGCCCGCATGTCGATCAGATAATCCAGGCTGCCGGCGTTGTCGCCGACCGCGAAGCCAGGCAGCACGAAGCCCTCCACGGTCGACTCCGAACGCTCCCAGAACAGCCTCGCCTTGGCGTAGGCCGCTTTCGCGGCATCAACGTTGCCCGCCTGCACGGCGGCGTCGAGTGCCTTCACGGCGTCGCCAAGCTGTCCAATTTGGCTGATGACGTACGCGGCATAGTCTTTGGTGCCCTGGCTCAGGATGCTCGAGACTGTCCCCGCGGCCGCCGCTGGAGCCCGCCCGGTGACCGTCAGATTCTGGTATTCAGTCGCTGCGCCAGGGCAGTACACCTGATAGGAACCGCCGTCCAGGGTGACGGTGAATGACACGGGATCCAGACCGGGTGCGAGGTTTTCCTTCTCGCCGATGATCCGCTGGTCGCGGAGCAATTCCAGTTCGGTGATTCCCGGCGCATTGGTGTTGGCCACCGTGAAGGTCACCGGTCCTGCCGCCACGCTGGTCGTGTCCAACGCGCAGCCATCTTTGCCGGCGTCGTTGGCCATCGTCACTTTGACCGCGCTGCTGGAGCCTGCTTTCGCCGGAGTCGAATTGCTGGTGGAGTGGCCGCACGAGCTCAGGGCGCACACTGCAACCAGAGCCGTTGTGATTAAACAGAATTCATGAGACCGGCACCTGGCCAGGGCGGTGTGATTGCCCACGAGTCGATTTCCTCTCCTGTTCGGCTCCCGTTCGGTCGCCACGCGCAGAAGCTATGGCGCCGACGCCGCAAGCCAATCCAAAGGCCGCCAACACCAACGGAAGCCAGATTTTCCACAGCTGCCGCTCCGCGCGGTCCCGATCGTTGGCGGTGATCTGCGCCGCGGTTGACTGATCTTCAGCGCTGGCCGTGGACCAATCGGTGGGCAGCCCACCGATGCTGACGGTCTTGGGCGCGGTGAGGCCGCCGCCGGACAGCACGGCGGTGCGGTTGCTTATCGCTTGGGCACTCACCACCGAATCGCCATGCGCGCGAACCGTATATACGGTGTCAACGCCCCATTGCGCTTGGAACGGCCCGGGGGTGCGGGTCGCCGTCAGGCCCATCGGCAGTCGGCTTCCGGTCAGGCTCAACAGTTCCTCGAGCGTGACCACTGGCATGCTGGCCGCCGCGCGGCCCGGGTCCGCGCCCAGGGTGGCTTGCCACACTCGCACCCGTACACCGTCCACGGTATCTTCGGCGGCCGCGGTGAGCGCGATGCTGCGGACATTCGAGGTCCCGTCGGATGTGATGGCCAGCGCACGCCCTTGCGGCCCGGAGGTCAACGAGACCCTGGCGGTGTGAGCGGTGCGGTCGGTCACGGTGCGGGCCTGCGGGCCGGCCACACCGCCCGCGGGCACCACGATCGCCGGTAACGCCGCGACCAGGAATAGCGCGGCCGAAGCCGCAGCCAACAGTCGGCTACGAGTACGTGGTGCCGCGGCAAGTCGGGCCGGCCACAGGAAGACGACCAGCACGGGCAGCGCATAAAGTAGCCAGCCCAGCACCTCGATGAGTCGGGGATCCGCGGGTATGCCAAAGACACCGGTGATCAGCGCGCCCTGCACTGAGTTGCTGGGCATCCAGGGCAGTAAGGTGAACACCTGTTGCTGGCCGATGGTCACCCAGCCCGCCTCGTGTGCGGTCCGCAGCGCGCCCATCACCAATCCCGCAGCGATCAGCACCAGAAACACGCCGGTGATGCGGAAGAACCGACCGAGGTTGAGTTTCAAACCGCCTAGGTACAGGCCCACGCCGAGAGCGATCGACGCCGCGATACCGGCCGCGCCGCCGAGGACGGCGAACCAGCGGTTGCCGTGCTCGGTCTCCGCGGCCGCAAGCAGGAAGACCGAGGTCTCAAAGCCCTCTTTGAGAACTGCAAGAAAGGCCATGACAACCAGTGCCAGCGCACCACCACGGTTGAGCGCCTGCTGGGCTTCATGCTCGAGTGCGCCTTTCAGCCGCGCGGCATTGCGGTTCATCCAAATGATCATGGACGTCACAAACCCCACCGCGACGGCGCCGATGACCGTCTCCAACATCTCCTGCTGGGCCTGCGGCAGGGTTGTCGACAGTAAATCCAGCCCGACGCCAACCGCGATGCTGATCAGTACAGCCGAGGCGATGCCGACGAACATCGGGCGACTCGATTGGCCGCTTCGCTTGAGGAAAGCGCCGACGATGCTCACAATGAGCGTCGCCTCCAGGCCTTCACGCAGGCCGATGAGGAAAGTGCCGATGAATACGCCCTGCATGCACCCGACTCTACTGCTAGTTAGCGTACCCTAACTAACAGGGTGGTGAGGCCGAGCGTCAGCCGCGTGCGGCGACGAAGTCGATGAGCTCTTCGACCCGGCTGATCAGCTCCGGCTCCAGGTCGGTCCAGTTGCGCACCCGCGAGCGAATGCGCCGCCAGGCGCTGGCGATGTCGGCCTGGTTAGCGTGCGGCAAGTCGAGAGCCTGACAAGCGCCGTGCTTCCACTCCATGTCCCGCGGCACGTTAGGCCAGGCCGCCAGTCCCAGCCGCTGCGGCTTCACCGCCTGCCAAATGTCGACATAAGGGTGACCAACGACCAACGTGTCAGGTCCACCCGGTCCCCGGCGCACCGCGTCGGCAATCCGCGACTCCTTGGAACCCGCGATCAGGTGGTCAACGAGTACCCCGAGCCGTCGCCCCGGACCGGGCCGGAACTGTGCCACGATGCCCACCAGGTCGTCGACGCCGCCGAGGTGCTCGACGACGACCCCTTCGATGCGCAGGTCCTCGCCCCACACCTGCGCGATGAGTTCGGCGTCGTGGCGGCCCTCGACATAAATTCGGCTTGCGCGGGCGACCCGCGCGCGAACTCCCGGAACCGCGACCGACCCAGACGCTGTGCGGCCCGCCGCAGCGGATGCAGAGCGCCGCGGCGCGGTGAGGATCACCGGACGGCCATCGAGCAGGTATCCGGGGCCCAGAGGAAACCCGCGGGTGCGACCGTGCCGGTCTTCCAGGTCGATGCGGCCGTATTCGACCCGGACCACCGCGCCGACATAGCCGCTTTCTACGTCCTCGACCACCATGCCGAGTTCAACCGGGTGCTCGGTCGAGCAAGGTTTACGCCGGCCCGGAGCGAGCACATCGGTTCCATAGCGATCAACCACCCAGCAATACTAGAGACCTTTGCGGCCAAACACTGTAACGGCGCGCTGAAGCACCTTCAGTCATACATCACTGCCGCTCGGCGGCGACTGATTGACCGGGGCGGCGCAGACCTTCAGATAATCCGTAAAATTCCAGGTCGTCAAAAACTGTTGCCCCGCTTGTAATCCCTGTTGGTACAGGGCCTCGCGTTGCTGCGCGGTGATGTTGAAATCGATCGAGCTCACGTCGTCGGCGGGTACGAAAATAGTGCGCCGCACGGTGCACGGATCGTCGATATAGGAATTGTCCTGATTGCTCACCAGTGTTTCGATCGCGGCGAGTCCCAGCGACACCGGCCCGTGCACCGGGTGGGTGGGCGGAATGCCGGGACGAGCCGACAGCCGGATCCCGAACGTCGGCCATCGCGGCTGGGCATCGGGTCGGTCGAACAGCTCGACCGGAAAATCCGACAACAGCCCGCCGTCGACCCAAGTGGCGCCGCCCACCCGCACCGGCTCGAAGACGTAAGGAATCGCCGACGACGCGTGTACCGCACGTGCCACCGAGAATTTATCCGGGTCAATGCCGTAGGACTCGAGGTCCCACGGGATACGGACCAGCCGGCGTCGGGACAGGTCGCTGGCAGTCACAACCAGTGACCAGGCGAACTGGTCAGGCTCCTCGCCGGTGCGCAAGTCGCCGAAGGTGCGTACGCCGAGATCGCCGAGCAAACCGGCGAGCAACTGCTGGAGATAGGCGCCCCGGTAGACACCGTCGGACAGCAGCAGCGAAAGACCCCCACCGATCAGCGGTACGTGCCCGATCAGGTTGCGGTCCAGGAATTTTCGATAGTCGATGGTGCGCATGATTTCGGCAAGCCGGGTCAGCGGTTCGCCGGCGGTCTGCAGGGCGGCGACCAGCGCGGCGACGATCGCGCCCGCGCTGGAGCCCGCAACACGCGGAAAGCGGTAGCCGGCCGCGGCCAGCGCGTCCACCGCTCCGACCAGTCCGATGCCCCGGACGCCGCCGCCCTCACACACCAGATCGACCGACTTCGAAACGGCTGCCTGAGGGCTCACATCGTCAGATTACCGGTGGTGAAACGAAAACAGTCTCGGCCAGCATGCGTCGTGACCAAGCGCGGTAAGCCGCCACGCTCCATCCGTCACGGTGCGTGAACCGCAGATACGTGTCCTCGCTGCAGACCACCGCGGTCGTCTCGACGAGCTCGTCGAACGGAACATCAACCCGAAGCCAGCCGCGGTCGCGGAATGTTTCCAGTACCCGTCGAGTCTGCAGGTTGACGCTTGCAATGTGTTCGCGTTGATACCGCTCCAGCTCGGGGTCGGTGCCGGCGGCGGCGATCAGCGCCAGGGCCAGCTGCGCGACTCGTTGGTGCACATCCGCATGGGTCGCGGCGAGAAAGTCCATGGCTTTGCCGTGATCGTCGATTGCAATTAATTCGCGACCCACGTCCAAATTTCGAATGTCTTTTTCACCGGTCACGCCGAAGGCCGCGTATTCGATCGCGGCTATCAGGAGCGCGGCCTTGGGTCCCTGTCCCTGAACGGTTTCGGTGGACACGCCGGCTGCTGCGGCGATTTTCGCCAGTGTGGTCCGCGCGTAACCATCGGTGGCGAATAGCTTTGCGGCGGCTGCCATCACCCGCGATCGCGTGGCTTCCGCCTGTTGCTGACGTAGCTCCGATCGGTACGCCCGCGTCGTTGCCGAAGATATTGACTTGGGTGACACAGTAATGAATACTACCGGATCGTAATCAGCGGTCAACCGTGGGAGCGCGCCATGTCATCGATCATCATCGCCAGCGTGCCCGCGCACGGTCATCTGACGCCGCTATTGGCGGTCGCGGAGAACTTCGTCAAGCGCGGCGACGACGTGCGAATCATTACCGGCTCACTCTTCGCCGACAAGGTCGCCGCTACGGGCGCGTCCTATGTGCCGCTGCCGGCCGAGGCTGACTTCGACTTCCGGAACTATTGGATCGGTTTCCCGAGCGCCCCAGGTTGAAGGGCATCAAAGCGATCGCTTTCGATATCGAACATGTCCTTGCGGATCCAGCAAAGGCCCAATACGAGACGCTCATGGCAGCGCTCGCCGTGCGACCCGCCGACATCGTGCTCGCCGAACCGCTTTTCATCGGCGCCGCGTTCTTGCTCGCGCACCAGCGTTCATCGCGTCCGGCGGTCGTCACGTGCGGGGTGGTCCCGCTGACCATCGACAGCCGCGACACCGCGCCCTTCGGCATGGGGTTGCCGCCAGCCCGCCTCCTCAACCGTCAGCGCAACGCCGCACTCGCAGCCGTGAATCGTCGAGTTCAGCGGCGGGCCAACGAAATCATCAACGACCAGCACCGGCAGGTGCATGGCAAAGACATGCCGTTCACCCTAGTGGACTGGGGGCGCAGGGCCGATGCGCTCGTGCAATTCAGCCTCCCCTCGTTCGAGTACCCGCGCACCGATGCGCCTGCCAACCTGCACTTCGTCGGACCCCTATCCAGCCATCAGTTCGGCCGGCCCCGCTACCGGAGTGGTGGGCCGATCTTGACGGAACCCGGCCCGTCATCCATGTCACTCAGGGCACGGTCGCCAACACCGACTATGAGCAAACCATCGCGCCAACGCTGCGCGCGCTTGCCTGGGACGACGTTCTGGTCGTGGTCGCAACGGGCGGTCGCCCACTGGACACGCTGCCCCCGCTGCCGGCCAACGCCCGCGCTGCGACGTACCTGCCGTACGACGAATTGCTTCCTCGCACAGCGGTTGTGGTGACCAACGGCGGTTTCGGCGGCGTCCAGTACGCCCTGCGCTACGGCGTGCCGATCGTCGCCACCGGCGGCAAGGAAGACAAGCCCGAGGTCGGGGCTCGCGTCGCATGGTCGGGCGTCGGGCGGCGGATCAGAAGTGAGCGACCAACCCCACGCGCCCTGCGCCGAGCCATCCTCGCCGTGCTGAATGAGCCGCGATACCGGCAGGCCAGCCGGCTGATCGCAACCGACATGGCCACCGCCCCCGGCTTTGTCGGATTGGCGGAAATTGTCGACCGGTTGGTCGATGGCAAGGCCGCGTCCAGCCGGAACGCTCAAGAAATCCGTCTGACCGTCGACGCCGAAAAAAATGCACGTGTCCGGGTTCGGGATGCAGGCGGACCCGGCTGCCCTTTTCGGGTGGGTGACGGCCGTCGGCGCGCGCAACGACGTGCTGATCGATTACCTTGCCGGCATCGGTGATTTGGCCGTATAGGTAAGCGTCCGCCCCGAGTTCTTCGACCACGTCGACCTCCATTTCGACGCCGAGGCTGCCCAGCTCGAAATGCTCAGGCCGGACGCCGACGACGACCTCACTCGCGGTACCCGCGATGTCACGCGGTAACTGAATCGGCCAATCCCCCAGCGAAACCGTGGAATCCACGATCGGGAGGATGAACAGGTTCATCGCCGGAGACCCGATGAAACCCGCGACAAACACATTGCCGGGGTTGCGGTAGAGCTCGCGGGGCGCCGCGAACTGTTGCAGCACGCCGTCGCGCAGCACCGCGACTCGATCGCCCATGGTCATGGCCTCGACCTGGTCGTGGGTGACATAGACCGTGGTGGTGCCGAGACGGCGTTGCAAAGCCGCGATCTCGTTGCGGGTTTGCACCCTTAGCTTGGCGTCGAGATTGGATAGCGGCTCGTCCATCAGGAACACCTGTGGGCGGCGAACGATCGCACGGCCCATCGCCACCCGCTGGCGTTGCCCACCGGAGAGGTCTTTGGGCTTGCGGTCCAGGTACGGTTGCAGATCAAGCATTTTCGCTGCGGCCAGCACCCGGTCACGAATCTCGGCCTTCGGGGTCTTGGCAATCTTCAACGCAAACCCCATATTCTGCGCAACCGACATATGCGGATATAGGGCGTAGTTTTGGAACACCATCGCGACGTCGCGATCCTTGGGATCGACTTTGGTGACGTCGCGGTCGCCGATCCGGATCACTCCGGAATCCACCGTTTCCAATCCGGCCAGCATCCGCAACGACGTCGTCTTGCCACATCCGGACGGCCCGACCAGAACGACGAACTCACCATCGCCGACCACCAGGTCGAGATGATCTACGGCAGGTCGATCTGTGCCCGGGAATTGGCGCGTCGCTTGCTCGAAGCTCACCGAAGCCACAGCGGAACACCCACACATTCGAAATCCACGATCACAGCCTCACCCGTTGAGCCCCGTAACGGCGATGCCGCGGACAAACGAGCGTTGCGCGATCGCATAGATGATCACCAGCGGCAGCATAATGAGCATCGACATCGCCATTATCAGCGGCCAGCGAGCGACATACTCCCCCCGCATCCGAACCAGGCCCAACGTCAGCGTGGCCAGGCTGTTTCGTTGAATCATCAACAGCGGCCATAGAAAGTCATTCCACACGTTGACCCATGTCAACACCGCAAGCACCATCACCGCCGGCCTAGCGTGCGGCAACAGGATCCGCCAGTAGATCTGCCAGGGCGTGCAGCCGTCGAGTATCGCGGCTTCCTCGAGATCGGTCGGCAGGGTGCTGAAGAACTGCCGCATGAGATAGGTGCCGAATGCGCCGCCGAAGAGTCCGGGCACGATCATCGCCCACGGGGTGTCCGTCCACCCGAGGACCCGCATGATAATGAACTGCGGGATCACCGTTACGGTCAGCGGCACCATCAACGTGCCCAGGTACAGCACGAACAACGTATCCCGGCCACGAAATTGCAGACGTGCAAATGCATATCCGGCCAGCGAGCAGAAGAACACCTGTCCGGCCGTGATGCATCCGGCATAGAGAACGGTGTTGAAGAACATCCGCCAGAAGGGCATCACCGTGAATACCTCGGTGTAGTTTGACCACCGCGGGTGCGCGGGAAACAGTATCGGCTCGGCTGATCTCGCCTCCGCTTTTCAGGGAACCGGACACCGCCCAGGCGATCGGGAACAACCAGCACCAAGAAATGGCGAGTAGCGCGGTGTAAATCAACACCGCGCGGAACACACTCCGCTTGAACAGGAGCTCAACCGATGCCACTGGCGGCCTCCATCGACCGTTGCCGCGAGAGCCGCAACTGCAACACCGTCAGCACCAGCAAGATGGCGAACATCACCCATGCCAGCGCCGACGCATAGCCGAACTCCAGGAACGAGAACGCGTGCTGGAACAGCATGATGCCCAAAACGTAGGTTGCGGTTTCCGGTCCGCCATTCGAACCGTTGAGAACGTAGACCATGTCAAATGCCTGGAACGCGTGAATGATCGATATCACGACCACAAACGTCACGGCGCCGCGGATCAGCGGCACCGTGATCGAGACGAACTGCCGTATCCCGCCCGCACCGTCGATCTTGGCGGCTTCGTAGACCGTCTCGGGAACGCCCTGCATCGCGGCCAGCAAGATAACAGCGGCGAACGGCACCGCGCGCCACACGCTGACCACGCACAACGAGAACATCGCCCATCGGGGTTCGACAAGCCACGGGATCGGGCCTACCCCGATCCAGCCGAGCATGATGTTGAGTAGCCCGTTGTCGGTGTTGAACACGAACTGCCAGACGACCGCCATCACCACCGACGAGATGGCCAGTGGCAGAAAGACAATGGTCCGAACGATACCGATGCCCTTTACTTTCTGATTGAGCACGCCGGCGACGACCAAGCTGATCAGGACGGTCGGCACGACCGTGCCGATGGTGAAGATCGCTGTGTTGCGGATCGCGATGAGAAACAGTGGATCGGATGTGAAGAGCTCCCGGAAGTTCTTCAGGCCCACGAACTTCGGCGGGTTGAACACGTCCCACCGCTGAAAGCTCATGTACAGCGAGAATCCGAGGGGGAACAGCAGGAACACCGTGACCGCGGCCAGGTTCGGTGCAACAAACAGGCGGCCGGCCCAGGAGCGGCGGCGCCAAGGGCGAGGTGCTGCGGCGGTATCGATCGATGTCATGGCGAGCGCAGCACCTCGTCGACATCGTGCGCTAACCCCGCCAGCGACGTCGCCGGCCGGGATCCGCGCAGCACCGGTCCGAACTCGCGGTCCATCAGGGCCACCACCTTTTCCCATGCCGGGGTGACCGGTAAAGCGTCCGAGTGGTCGGGTCCGGTGGTCAGCACGGCCAGGTTGCGAACCCGCTGGTGGGCCTTGGCGAAGCCGTCCGAGTTGAGCGCCGACCGCAGCGCCGGTACGAACAGGCAGGATTCCCCGATGATCTTCTGCCCGACCGGTCCAGCCGCGAACTTCACGAATTCCCAGGCCTGTTCTTTGCGTTGACTGCTGGCCGAGATCGCGAGCCCGGTGGCGCCGATGTTGGAGACGGCGGCATGTGCGGCCGAGAGCGATGGGCCGATCGGCAAACAGGTGACATCGAAGTCCAGGCCGTCGGCGCGCATGAACGTCTGGTACCGCCAATGTCCACCGAGGGCCATGGCCGCTTTGCCCGCCGCGAACAGGTCGGGCGTGGACATCGACTGCGTCTCGGACGCGTTGGGCGCCGCCCTGTGCTTGTTAGCCAGGTCAGCGTAGAACTGCACCGCCTCGATGAACGCTGGGTCGCCGAAATTCATGTGTGTGGGGTTCTTCAGCGGCGTGGACCATGGCACCCCGTTGTTCATGGCGAACAAGCCCGCCGCATAGTAAGACCACCAGGTGTTGACGAATCCCCACTGCGTGACCCGCCCAGATCCGTCCCGGTGAGTCGCAGCGTTGGCGGCGTCGAGGAACTGGGCGAAGGTCCACGGCTTGTCCCATGCCGTGGGTGGGGGCGGCACGCCCGCCTCTGCGAACAGCCGTTTGTTATAGAACAAGTAGTTTCCGGCCCATTGCTCGGGAAAGGCGTACTGCCCGCCGTTATACGCAAACGTGTCGTACAGTCGCCCGATGCTGTCCGCCTTAAGCTCCGCGGCGAACGCCTTGTCCCGCGCCAGCATGGTGTTGAGGTCCAGCAATACCCCGCGGGCGGCCAGTTCGGCGTAGGTCAATTCCCAACTCATCAGCACGTCCGGGCATTTGCCGCCAGCGCAGAATGTCGATAGCTGCTGCATGACACCCGGCCCTGACAACAACGGCCGAACCTTGATGTCTGGGTGGTGGCGTTGGAATTCGTCGACCACGCGCATTCGAGCATTGGCCTCGTCCGGATTGGCCGAAAAAAAGAAGGTCAGGGCATTTTCGTCGTCATCGGAAGCGCAGCCGGCGGCCCACGGCGCCAACGATGCCGCGGCCAGCGCTCCTGCCCCTCGCAGCAGGCTCCGCCGTCCGAACGGCTCACCGAGCATGATGCTCCCTCTGGCCCTTGCCGATGCCCATTGCCGGTCTCCCCGCCGGCTGTCTGATGTCCTTGCTACCCGACGGGCCTGTGGTGTTGCTGGATGGCCAATGAGGCCCCGCATGTTCAGGCCGGAAAGTATCGGATCCGGTTGATCGCATTGCCCCGCCATGCCACGTCGGCGAACAACATGGCGCGCCCATGTCCGGAGTTCAGCGAGACCGCGACCGTGGATCCCGCGCCGTTGACCTTGGTCACGGCGGCCCCGTTGAGGTGCGCAGCGAGTTCCGCAACGTCGAGGGCGTCGTTATCACCTAAAGTTATTGCGGCAGAGGATGAGAGCGCACCCATGGCCGCGGGCTTGGCGTCGCGCGCGACGTCGCTGACAAAGGTCTGCACCAGCTTCTTGTGACGCGCACCCGCCCGCCGAAAACCCGTCATGAAACCTGCGGTTCCCCGCAACCCCTGGTTGCCCAGCAGGCCCCGGGTCAACCGTAGCGCTGGCGACAGTGCTTGCGGTCCGCTTCGCAGGAATTGCAGCATCATCGCCGGCAACTCCCAGTACGCCCGCAACTGAGCAATCTTCCACTCGCCGTTGGCTACTCCCACATCTTGTTGAAGGTCGTACCGCAGGAAGGCCGGAATGTACATCGTCACCGCCGGGCCCATCGCTACTTCAAGCTCGAGATCGCGCAGAACGACGGGGCCGGAGACGATATCGAGATCGCGATGGAACTTGATGTCGCGCGGCCCGATGAAGGTGTCGTAAAAGCGGCCGATCTGCGTGTGTCCCACGTGCGGCCACGCACCCACCGGATCTTCGATCCGGCCGTCGCCGGTGAACAACCCCACCCAACCGGCGCGGTCGTGCGCGGCGGCCGCCTCAGGCGACCGTTCCACCGCGGCGAGCAGCACCGCCCTGTCCAGTGCGGTCATCCGGAGCTCTGCACCACCTCGATGCCGGCCGCCCACATCTCCGCCAGCACTTCTGCCGCCGAGTCCGTCGTCACGGGGGCGGTCAGGTCAATCAGCACCCGGGTGGCCAAGCCGGCCCGAGCTGCGTCCCCGGCGGTCCGCCGGACGCACTGGTCAGTGGCAATGCCGACGATGTCGACCGCGTCGACTGCCCGCTGCTGCAACCACTCGAGCAGCGGAGTCCCATTCTCGTCGACGCCGTCGAAGCCGCTGTAGCCCGCGGTGTAGGCGCCCTTGTGGAAGACGGCCTCGATCGCGCTGGTGTCGAGGGCAGGATGAAACTCCCCGCCCGGACTTCCCGCGATGCAGTGCGGTGGCCACGACGACGAATAATCCGGCTGGTCGGAGAAGTGGGCACCCGGGTCGATGTGGAAGTCCTTGGTCGCCACGACGTGCTGGTAGCGAGGCTCGGCGGCCAGATAGTGGTTGATCGCGGGAGCCAGGGCGGCCCCGCCGCTTACCGCCAGCGAGCCACCCGCACAGAAGTCGTTTTGCACGTCGACGATGATCAACGCTCGCACACGCTCCACTTTATCGCCGGGTTAACACCACCGGCGACAGCTGGGCGATAGCCGCGGTTTGTTCGCGGGTCAGCCGGGTATGCCCCAGGCATGCTAATCCGCAGAATCGCCCGGCCCCTGTTATCGGTTGCGTTTATCGGCCAAGGAGTTGACTCGTTGCTCAATCCCAAATCGGCGGCACAAGCCGCGGCGCCCACAGTGGGCGGTCTGCAGGCGTTGCCGGATCCGGTCGGCAGAAGCATTGCGAGCGACCCCGAGACTTTCGCGCAAATCAATGCGGCCGTGCAGATCGGGGGCGGCCTGCTGCTCGCCACCGGCAAAATGCCCCGCATTGCCTCGGCCGCGCTCGCGTTCACGGTGCTACCGGCCAACCTCGGGGCACACATGTTCTGGAACGAGATCGACCCGGAGGTCAAAGCCAGGAAACGCCAGCAATTCCTGACCGATCTGAGCCTGTTGGGCGGACTGATGATCGCGTCCGCCGATACCGCGGGCAAGCCCTCACTGGGGTGGCGCGGCCGTCGGGCGGCCGGGCGGCTCTCCGAGCGAGTGTCCTCGGCGCTGCCGGGATCTGACGACACCGTGCTTGACGCCGACTTCGGTGAGCTCGGCGAAAAGATCGTGCACGGCCTGCAGGTCGGCGCCGGTCGCGGCCGCGAACTTGCCAGCACGGCAGCCGAAAGAAGCGCGCCGTACGCCGAAGCCGCCCTCGAACGCGGCCGCGAACTCGCCAGCACGGCAGCCGAAAGAAGCGCCCCGCTGGCTAAAGCCGCGCGCAAACGCGGTGAAAAGCTGGCCGACACCGCCCGGGCGCGTGGAGCGGAGTTCGCCGACACGGCTCTGGCTCGGAGTAGTTACTTGGCCGACGAGGCGGTTGCGCGCAGCAGTCACCTCGCTGACGTGGCCCGCGAACGCGTGGGCGAAGGGGTCGGCACCAAGCGCAAGCGCTTCTGGCGCTAGCGGTCAGCGACGCCGGCGCGTCGCCGAAGCGGCCAGGAAAGTGTCGACGATGGCGTCGACGCCTCGGGCGATGGCGACTGTGACACCCGGCTCGTCCGCGCCGAGCGGTTCCAACGTCTCGAATTGCGACTGCAGCAGTGCGGCCGGCATGAAATGACCGGATCTGGCGCCCACTCGGCGGCCGATCTCCTCGGGTGAACCGTGGAGGTACAAGAACTCGACGCGTGGGCAGCGCGCCCGTAGCAGGTCACGGTATTTTCGTTTGAGCGCCGAACAAGCCACCACGCCGCCATCGTGGTGGGCCGCCAGCCACTCCCCCACTCTCTCCAACCAGGGATAGCGGTCGTCGTCGTCGAGCGGTTCACCGGAGGCCATCTTGGCCACGTTGGCCAGCGGGTGCAGAGTATCGGCGTCGACGAACGGCACCCGCAACCGCTGTGCGAGAGCCGCGCCCACCGTCGACTTGCCCGATCCTGATACCCCCATCACCACGGCTGCTGACGGCGCACTGTCCCGGACCGCGCTCACTCGGTTCGATTTGTCGGGTTGCGGTTCCATTCCATCCAGCCGACCCCGCTGCGACCGTCGTTGGTGTTGATGCTGACCCAGGCGCGCGCGAATTCGCTTACTCGCCCGTCGGCGGAGGTCAGACGTACCGGTGCATGGCCGCGCACATCCACCTCCCCGGAGATCTCGCCCGGATCCAGGCTCAATGTCGCGTTCACCGGTAAGCCGTTGGCACCGAAGGCTTCCCGAATGCTCACCGTGTGCAGCTCGGCGACTGTTCCGGCGGCGTCCTGGACGTAGCCGATACCCATCGCGGGGACGTTCGGAATGCGCAAGTCCAACCCGTGCAGATGGGTGCCGTCGTCGAGGTGCAGCGCGCTCCACATCCAGTCCATAGACCACCAGTCCCGCACGCCCCACGAGTGGTCGCGTTGCCCCGCAACCGAATCGACGCTATAGCCGGTGTCGTTGATCGTGATGCTGCCCGAGACGGTGCACGGGATCTCGTAGCGTGTCGTCAACCGGTACGTGTACGGGGTGCCGTCGGTGGCCCACACCAGATCCATCGTCATCTCGACCGGAGTTCCCGGCTCCCCGCGCAACAAAGCCGCCGGGTCCGGATAAGCCTGACCCCGCCCGCGCAGGGTGACACGGTAAGCCTGCAGCGGCCCGGTGGCGGAGTGGCTGAGCTCGAAGGCGTCCGTGCGCAACTTCCACGGATCCGAGGGCAGTGGGACTTCGCAGTCGACGATGGCGACGGTCGGCAAGTCGGGTCCGCACACCAGCGCCTGGACCCAGGCCGTCTGCTGGTTTGCTACCAGGCCCAGACGAAACCACCCGCCCAAACCCTGTGCTGCGTCGACGAAGTCGGCATACCAGCTCTCACTCCACAGAGGTTCGGCGGTCGGGGTGTGGGAAAGTTCGTCCTCCTGCGATGGTCGCAGGGGCTCTGGTGATGACGCGACGGGCAGCGTCGCCAGCGCGTCGGTATCCAGCACGTGCTGACAGTGCCGTTGCAGCATCGTCATGAACATCCGGTCACCCCGCTCGGTGCGCTCCACCAGCATCGACGAGACGATCGCCATCATCACGCCGAAAAAACTTTGCCTGCGCACCCCCTCCCTGACATCGGCAAGGGTGATCGGCGCCCCCGGCCCCAGCGCCTCGTGGTACACGGACAGCAGCGTGTCGTATTGCGCAGAACGACCTTCCGTCCGTAGTGCGCCACCGAGAAAGTACGCCAGGTCGGTCAGTGCAGGGCCCCAGGAAACGGTCTGCCAGTCGACTACCGTCAGCGCGCGGTCGGCGCCATCGGTGCCGAACAACATGTTGTCCAGCCGGTAGTCGCCATGGATCAGGCCATGGATTCTGCCCGGCTCCGACGCCTCCGCCTCCTGGGCCAGGTAGCCGTCGAACGCAGCCACCAGGCGTTCGCAGACTATGCGGTGTTCCGGGGCGATCTGGTCGCCGAAACGCTCGGTGAAGCCGGCGTACAACGGAGTGATCATCGCCTGGTTGAGCGGTGCCTCGCGGTTGAGCCACGGCACTTCGGCCAGCGAGGTGTCGCCGAGCAGGGGGCCATGCAGCCGTCCCAACTCGACGACAGCGAGTCGGGCCTGTTCCGGTGTAGCACCGGCGATTTCGTCGCCAACGACCGCTGGGCCGGCATCACCAAGCAACAGATCAAATACTCCTGCCGCATCCACCGAGGCGTGATAGCAGGGCGCGATCGGGCCGCCCAGGCGTGGCGCGACATCCTGGTAGAAGCGGACTTCGCGCTCGTAGAGGCCCAGAGCTGCCCCGGTCTGCCTGCTCATCGGATCGGTGGCCGCGACCTTGAGTACCACCGATCCGGGCCTGCCGGCGGCGGCGTTCCGGTCGGTCTCTGGGTCGGCTTCCGCTTCGTCATAGGTCAGTTCCACCCGGTAGCACTCGCTCATCTGACCCGTGCCGATGCGCTCCACACCGAAATCAGCGATGGCCCCTGCACCGATCGCGTCGGCCAACCACGAGGCGGTGAGATCGCTGGGTCGTTCGATTACTTGATCGATGTCTCTCTTGGTTTTCGGGCCCATGAGGGTCAGCGTGCCAGGTCACTGCGCCAGTGAGAAGCCGTCCCAGGCAATCCGCCGCTGCGGGTGCGGATCGAACTCGACGCGGCATTTGCGGTCGAACACGAAGACGGCACGATCGGCGGCGGTGTAGGCGGGCCAATCGTCGCCTGGCGCCCCGGCGCGGCTGAACGACCGCCAGCGCCGTTGTACCTGGTTGCTGACGCGTAGCGCGGTGCGCTGGTCGGCGGCGGCAGTCAGCAACGCGCCCAACCTGGTGCGATAGAAATCGAATACAGCAAGCAACTCGGTGGCATGGGTAGCTCCCAGACCGGACCAGCGCAGTGTGCGCGGGGCATAGTCGTAGCGGTACAGGTAGGTGGGCGCGTGGCCGCTGTGGGCCTCGGCGATCTGCCAGGCGGCCGAGCTGAAGGCGAAGTCGCCACCGAGCTGAATGCACGCCGAGGACGCCGGGTAGCCCGGGTAGGCGGCAGTGATGCGTTCGCGAGTAGCCGGTTCCGTGTCGGCCAGTAGCTCTTCGATCATCGCTTTGTTTGTCGGCAGCATTCGCAGGAAGCGGGTGAACAACCGGCCCTCGTCGGCGTTGGTGCCGACGATGAGCGGTACCCGTTGTGCCCGACCGCACCGCATCGCCTCGACCGGGTCCATGGGCAGGCAGTCGTCACCGATGACTGGACCAATTGGAAAGGCGCCCAACCTACTCTGCATGCCCTCGTCGATCAGACGGTGCTGCGCCTCCACCAACTGCGCCGGGGTCGCCTGCATCAGCGCATCGGCGGCGTCCTGGGTCCGCGCGCCAAGCAGGTTGGCGTACCGCTTCGCGAACTCGGCGGCAATCTCTTTCGACCGCACCAGGCCCGCAGCCGGGCTCTCCGAGATCGCCCGGGCGAATAGGCCTTCGGCGGCGGGCACCGTCAACAACGTGGCGGTGATGCACGCACCCGCGCTTTCGCCGAAGACGGTGACATTCCCGGGGTCACCGCCGAACTCAGCGATGTTGTCTCGCACCCACCCCAAAGCCAGCACCAGATCACGCAGGTACAAGTTGCTGTCGATGGTGACCTCGGGCGTCGAAAGTGACGACAGGTCCAGGCATCCCAGCGCGCCGAGGCGATAGTTCACCGACACGTACACACAACCGCGGCGGGCCAACGCGGCACCGTCGAACAGCGGGGTTGCCGAGCTGCCCAGGATGTACCCTCCGCCGTGCACGAAGACCATCACCGGTAGCGGATCCCCATCAGGCTTTTCGGGCGTGACTCCGTTTTCCGGTGTAACAACGTTGAGGGTGAGGCAGTCCTCGCTCATTGGCTGGTATTTGCCGATCCCGAGCATGGTGTAGCGGCTCTGCTGTGGCGCACAGTTGGTGAAGCCGTGGCAGTGCCGCACACCCGACCAGGGCTGGGCCGGGTGCGGCGCTCGGAATCGCAGCGGGCCCACCGGCGGCCGAGCGTAGGGGATGGATCGCCAGCGGTTCACGCCGTCGCGGGTGAATCCTTCGACGATTCCGGTGGCGGTGTGGGCGCGGACAGTGCGCTCATGCATAAGCCGACGGTAGTCGACACTGAGCTGAAATGACGGACATGGGGCGCCGCGCAGCGCTTGAATCCGGCGTTTGGCGGCTAGCCTTGCGGGATGCGGATCGCCGGCCTGATTGCGGTGTCTTTCCTGGTTGCCGGGCTGGTTGCCGCGTGCTCGCACGCAGGCAGTGGCCAATCCGGGCAGACGCAGACCACGACGCCGGCCTCTTCAGGCACTGCCACTTCCCCGTCGGTCAGCAAACCTTCGACGCTGTCGACCACGCCGGCCGCCGGGGCGGCGATCTCAGATGTCATCGCGTGGATCGAGGCCGGTCACCCTGCCGATCCCGCCCGTTACCATGCCGTCACGCGCGACGGTGTCACCACCCAATTGGGTAACGACCTCGCCTTTACCGTCCCGCTTGGCAAAGTGGTCTGCATGACGGATTCCAAACACACCGGCAGCGCGTTGGCCTGCCTGGTCGATCTCGCCAGTCCCCCGCCTCGGCCCGAGACCGCCTACGGCGAATGGAAAGGGGGCTGGGTCGACTTCGACGGAACGAACCTACGGATCGGGGCGGCCCGCGGCGATCCGGGTCCGTTCGTCAACGGCAACGGATCCGAGTTGGCTAACGGGGACTCGCTGTCGTACGACGACTACCGTTGTCGCGCCGACCAAGTCGGCCTGTTCTGCGTGAATTACGCCCACCAGTCGGGGGTACGGTTCAGCAAGGCCGGAATCGAGCAGTTCGGTTGTCTGCGGTCGGTTCCGCCACCCGACGGCATCGGGGTAGCGTTCAGCTGCTGAAGTCCTGCTGACAACGGCGGTTTCGGCGTGCGACCATTTGTCGATGGACTCCGCCGATCCCGAAAAGCGCATCGCCGAGCTGGAACGTCAGCTTGCCCAGCAGAAGCGCATCGCCGAGCTGGAACGTCAGCTGACTGAAGCGAAGGCGGTCGCCGGCGGGGAGGGCGTGGTCGGGCAGGGCGTTGATGAGCACACCCTCCGGGACGCCACGATCAGAGTGGGGCACTCTGCGGTAAATCCGAGTCGGCAAGATTCTCGACAACGGTCACAACGCAAGCGCGCCGGATCCAATCTCGGGACGATCATCGGGATCGTCGGTGGCGGCTTCGGCATCTGCATCGGTGGCGCGGCGGCACTGGTTGCGGTATTCCCTTCCAGCGCGCTCTGGACGAGCGCCATCGTGTGCAGCAGCCCATACCAGCTGGCATACGGCACCTCCCACTACAGCTACAAACCGGGCCAGTCGGGAAGGATTGTGAGCTTCCAGTGTGTCAACGGCGCCAACGCGTACGCTGCCAACCATTTGGCGATCGGCGGACTGCAGGCCTTAGCCATCGCTCTGGTGGCGTGCGGCATTCTCGTCGCCGTCAAGCTTTTCCGGCGCGGGTTGCGGAAGCCCGGCTGAGCTCAGTTGGCCATGATCATGGCAAAGAGCTCGGTCATCTCGTCTGCGGTTCCACCGGGCACGGTGTAGTCGGCTTCGTCGCGAACCGAGTCGAGATTGTCGCGCACATCCTCGATAGACAGTGCCGGGCTGTAGAACCCCTTTGTCCTGCCAATGAAGAATCGCGAGACATGCCCTGCGCCAACGGTATAGATCTCTCCCGACACTGGACAATCGCGGTGTACCAGGAAGGCCGCCACCGGAGCCACCAGCGCCGGATCCAGCTTCTGCAGATACTGGGTCACAAGGTCATCCAAAACAGCCTGCGCCGCTGCATCATCCGACTGCTCGACGCCGTCAACAGAGTGCGCCAACATCCGCGTATAGGCGATCGGTGAGATGGCGTTGACCTTGATGTTCCGGTCGACGCCTTCGGCGGCAAGCACACGGGTGAGGCCGATCAACCCGGTTTTGGCAGAGCCGTAATTGCTCATCCCGTTGGCGCCCAAGATTCCGGCCGCAGAGCAGGTATTGAGTATCCGGCCATACCGTTGGTCGCGCATCACTTTCCAGGCCGGCCTCGTCACGTAGAACGCGCCCCTCAAGTGCACATCCAGTAGAGGTTCGAGCCGATCGGCGGTCATCTCCTCGAACGGCGCGTCGCCTACGATGCCTGCATTGTTGATCACGATGTCGACTCGCCCCCAGGTGCGAAGGGCCGTGTCAATGATCGCCTCTCCCCCTTTGGGACTCGTCACGCTGTGGCTGTCGGCAACGGCCTCGCCACCGAGGTCACGGATTTCCGCTGCTGCGGCATCTGCGGCCTCGCTGTTCGAGCCGTCCCCGGTCACCGACCCACCAACGTCGTTCACGACGATGCGCGCACCGCGTGCCGCCAGCAGCAGCGCGTACTGCCGGCCCAGACCGCCGCCGGCGCCGGTGATCACGGCGACCTGTTCGTCGAAGCGCAAATTAGTCGAGGTCTTAGTCGAGGTCATAGCATCCCAAAGGCTTGGCAGATTATCCCGTCACCAGGTGACGGGAAGCTCCTGCATTCCGTAAATGTCTGAATCTTTGAAGCTCAGCTCGTCGGGCGATACCGCCAATTTCAGTTTGGGTAGGCGCCGAGCCAGCGTGGCGAAGGCGATCTGCATTTCAACTCGGGCCAGGTTCTGCCCGATGCATTGATGCGCACCGTAGCCAAACCCCAAATGCCCGCGGGTGTTTCGCTCGATATCGAAGGCTTCTGGATTATCAACGAATTCGGTGTCCCAGTTTCCGGCGGGCAGATTCATTAAGACCATGTCGCCTTCGCTGATCAACTGACCGCCGAGGGCGAAGTCTTCCGTCGCCACCCGTTCCACCTGGCTGTGCACGATACTGAGATAGCGCATCAGCTCTTCGACGATACTCGCGATAACGGCTCGATCGTCGGTCTGACTGAGCTGCCCGAAGACGTCGGGATGCTGCAGCAACGCAACGGTTCCCAGGGATATCATGTTGGCGCTGGTTTCGTGGCCGGCGACCAGCATAGCCATCCCAGACAGCGCCGCGGTCTCTCGGTTGAGCTGACCGGTGGCAATCTGCTCGGTGACCAAACGGCTGATCAAGTCGTCGCCGGGATCGCGTTCTTTGCGTCCCACTAACTCCTGGATGTAGCCATACATCGAGGCGAAGGCCTGTGCCTTTTCCTCCGCGGAGGATTTTGTATCCAGGCCAGCCGCGGTGTACTTCTGGAATGGCCCGAGATCCTCGGATGGCACGCCCAATAGCAGCGCGATCACCAACGACGGCACCGGCAAAGCAAAGTCGCGCACCAGGTCGGCCGGCGGTCCGTTGCCGATCATCTCGCCGAGATATTGGTCGACCAATCCCTGAATCTGCGGCCGCATCGCTTCGCAACGCCGGAAAGTGAAGTCGCCGGTCATCATGCGCCGCAACCGATGATGCTCGGGGTCGTCCGCGCGCGCGAACATGATCGGTGTGTCTTCGGTGTTTTGCGACTTCAGCAAGTCGGGAATGGTCTCCGCGGACAGCCGCGGATCAACCAGCGCCGCCCTGATGTCGTGATAGCGGCTTACCACCCAGGCCGGCTCGCCGTGGTAGATGGCCCGCCGCAACCCAGGCTCCGCGCGCCAATCCGCAAATTCGGCGGGAGGGTGAAGCGGGCAGTGCGCAGCGCGCGGGACAGGTATCACCGGAAGGTCAGTGCCGGAGTAGAGATCAGTAGGTGTTGATGTCAAAGGCATTTCCTTCCGTTCGGCTTTACATTTCGGTGCGAGAATGCGGTCACCAGCTGACTAGCAGCTCTTTCATGCCGTAAATGTCGGTTTCTTTGAAACTGAGCGCATCCGGTGACTCGGCCAATTTCAGCCCCGGTAAGCGGCGCGCGAGTGTGGCGAAAGCCACCTGCATTTCGACGCGGGCCAGGTTCTGCCCTATGCATTGGTGACCACCGTAGCCGAAAGCCAAGTGCCCTCGGGTGTTTCGATCGACGTCCAAAGTCTCAGGGTTGTCGACGAACTCGGCGTCCCAGTTTCCCGCGGGCAGGTTCATCATGACGAATTCCCCGGCGCGGATTAATTGACCGCCAAGGGTGAGATCTTCGGTGGCCACGCGATCGACTTGGCTTTGCACGATGGTGAGGTAGCGCATCAGCTCTTCGACGATATTGGCGATTACGGCAGGATCGTCGGTTTGGCCGAGCCGCTCGAAAACCGCGGGATGTTGCAGCAGCGCAACCGTTCCCAATGCAATCATGTTGGCGGTGGTTTCGTGGCCAGCCTGCATCATGATCACGCTTGTCATCGCGGTGGTCGCGTGGTCGGTTTGGCCGGTCGCGACGTATTCCGTGACCAGGCGGCTGATCAAATCGTCTCCTGGCTCGCGCTCTTTGCGCTGTACCAACTCCTGTATGTAGGTGAACATTGCGCCCATGGCGTGCGCCTTTTCCTCGTCCGAGGACTTTTGGTCCAGCCCCACAGTGGTCTGGCGCTGGAAGAGCCCGAGATCTTCGGGCGGCACCCCCAGTAGCAGCGCGATCACCAGTGACGGCACCGGCAAGGCAAAGTCGTGCACCAGGTCGGCCGGCGCTCCATTGCCGATCATCTCGCCGAGGTAGTGGTCGACCATCTCCTGGATTTGCGGCCGCATCGATTCGCTACGCCGGAAGGTGAAGTTGCTGGTCAGCATGCGCCGCAGCCGATGATGCTCGGGGTCGTCGGTCCGCGCGAAGATGACTCCTACCCCCGATGGCAACACGGAGTCCGGGATGGTCTTCGCGGACAGCCGCGGGTCCACCAGCGCCGCTCTGATGTCCTGATAACGACTCGCCACCCAGATCGGATTGCCGTGGAACATTGCCCGTTTTAGCCCGGGTTCTTCGCGCCAGTTCGCGAATTCGGGCGGGGGCGCGAGCGGGCAGTGCGCGGCACGCGGCACGGGGAGCACAGGAAGATCGACATCAGAGTAGGACCCCGAGGTCTTGGAAGTTATTGACATAAACCGCGTTTCCCATTAAGTGTCAGATGACTGTCAGTTATACTAACTTAGAGCTGCAGCTTATGGCAGTCAACCGTCAGTTAAGCTATGACGATGACGGCGGTTGCAGATCGGCCGTTGCGCGCGGACGCGGCCCGCAACATGGAGCGCATTCTGCGCGCCGCGCGCGACGTCTACGCTGAACTCGGCCCGGATGCGTCCCTCGAGGCCGTCGCCCGCCGCGCGGGAGTCGGTGAACGGACGCTATACCGTAGATTTCCGGCCAAGGCCGACCTAGTCCGGGCCGCCCTGGATCAAAGCATCGCCGAAGATCTCGCGCCGGCGATCGACGAGGCCTGTCGTGCCGACGATCCGTTGCGCGGCCTTGCGCACCTGATCGAAGCGGCGATATCGCTGGGGGCCCGCGAACGTAACCTGCTGGCCGCCGCGCACCGGGCCGGGTCGCTGACCTCCGACGTCTCGAATTTGCTCTATGAGGCACTCGACGACCTCGCGCGCCGAGGCCAGCAGGCCGGCCTCATCCGGGCCGACCTGGTCGCCGATGACATACCGCGCTTGATCGCGATGCTCTATAGCGTGCTGTCGACCATGGATTCCGACAGCGACGGCTGGCGCCGCTATGTCGCTCTCATCATCGACGCGATATCGGTCCACGAACGCCAGCCGCTGCCTCCGGCGCCGGCTCTTCGTATTTCGGAACCCAGCAACTGGCGCGTGTAAGCGACCCAAGCGGCACGCTCAGTTAATGGTTACCCCGGTGTCGACCTTGAACTGCAGTCCCGTCACCCCAATCGCGCACCGTTGACGTGAATCAGGAACCTTGCAGCCCAGCCGCCGGTGCCACGTCGAACTCGATTTCCAGACGAGTCGGGCCACTAAGTCCCAGCATCGGCTTCCACCGTGCCGTTGCCACCCGCCGCGGATTGAGCATGCGCTGGGCCAGGATCCTGAGAGCGCCGGCAAGCTCCACTCGCGCCAGGTTCGCGCCAAGACAATAGTGGGCACCGCCACCGAAAGTCAGGATGGGCGGCGGGTCAGCGCGGCAAATGTCGAATCTATCGGGGTCGGGGTAGATCCCCGGATCGCAATTGGCGGCATAGGTATTCACCGAAATGAATGTGCCGCCCGGAAAAGTATAACCGGCGAAGATGACGTCCTCGAGGACGGTGCGCAGTGTGGTACACACCGCTGGTGAATGGCGCATGCATTCTTCGACAGCCGGCATCGCCAGGTCGGGATTGTCGTGGAGCAACGCCAGCTGATCAGGATGATCACACAGGACGTGCATCGACGCGGCCAGTTGATTGCGGGTGGTATCGGTACCTGCGCTAAGAATGCTGAAAGCGAGCATGCGCATCTCCGCGTTGCTGAGTCGGTCGCCGTCATCCTGGGCGCGAATCAATTCCGATATCAGGTCGTCGGTCAACCGACTACGCCTCTCGGCGATCATGTCGTCGATGTATGCGTCGAACTCGTCCCAAGCCGCCATGACGACGTCCTGCTCGTCGACAAGGTTCGAGTCCAGCCTCACGATCTTGAAGATGTCCTCCGCCCACAGTGCGAACTGCTCCCAGTCCTCGGGAGGCGCACCAAGAAGCGCACAGATGATCGGGATCGGGTAAGGTCGGGCGACGTCCGTGACGAAGTCACACCGACCGGCATCAGCAACCTGATCGATTAGCGCGTTGATCACCGTGTCGATGCTGTCCTCCATGCGCGCAGACGCTCTCGGCGTGAAAGCCTTGGACACGAGACTGCGCAGACGTCGGTGTTCGTCGCCTTCCATACCCAGAATGGTGCCGGTCACCCTGTCGAATAGCGGGCCAGACGTTATACCGCGAGCGGTCATATGCATGCCAGGCGGGAACACGAACCGGGGGTCACGAAGCATCGTCCGGGCGAGCTCGTAGGACAGCACCTCGGGCCCCAAGGGCCCGATCGCCATCGGCGATTGCTTTCGCACCGCGTGGATCCGCGGGGCGACCTCGTGCACAGTTTCGGTTATGTCATAGACCAGCGTCGGGAGTCCGGCGTCGAAGACGCCCGGTGCTGTGGTTTCGACGGTCATGGCATGGCCTTGAACTGTGGCGTCATGGTGTGCAATTTGTAGCCTATTCGCTGATCCAAGTCAATGATCTCGATGGCTCGGAGCGCCGTAATCGCACCGCTGGGCCTTTATCTTTCCCGGTTATCGCCACAAAATGTGGCTGAAGCGTTCATACGTTGTTGATCCCGGTCAATGACGCAGCCACGCTCAGTTCGGTTGGTAGCGCTTGGGGATGACCTCGATCTGTGCCGAGATGCCCTCACCGGGCGCCAAGTCGCCCGAATCCGGTAGGTCTCCCATCATCCTCGCTGTCGATGTGTCCACGACCGTGTCAAAATTGTCTCGCACTGCCTCGATGGTGAGATCGCTGTCGTAATAGCCAGTTGTCTGGCCGAATACCCGTATCCCCAAGTTTCCGCCGCCCGCTTCCAGGTTGGCCCCGGACACCGGACAACTCTCGTGCGCCAGGAAAACCACCGCCGGTGACACGAGCCTGGTGGGAAAATAATCCTCCATCAGCTTCGTGAATTGGGACGGCTCGTTGAAGTGCCGCACAGCGCTGGTGTTGGCTGCCGGCCCCAACGCGTTGACTTTGATGCCAAGCGGGTCACCCTCCACCGCGAGCCCGCGGGTCAGCCCGAAGATGCCGCCTTTGGCGGCACCATAGATGGACAAATTCTCCAGCCCGAACATCGCACCCGAGGTGGTGTTCACGATTCGGCCATAGCCGGCGTCGCGCATGTGCGGCCACGCCGCCCGGCACATCCACAGCGTCCCCATCAGGTGGACATCGATGACGTTGCGGATGTCCGCGCTGGAGATCTCGTCGAAATGCACCATGAAACAAACGCCGGCATTGTTGATCAGGATGTCGAGGCGCCCCCAGGTGTCCAGCGCCGTCTGCACCACGCTGTGGGCGCCCTCCTCGTCGGCGACGCTATGTTGGTCGGCGACCGCCTCACCGTCGGCCGCGCGTATCTCATCGACCACTTGCTCGGCGTTTGCCCGCAGGATGCCGCGCCCGTCGGGACCCACACCGAGATCGTTGACCACTACTTTGGCTCCCCGCTCGGCAAGGAGCTTGGCATGCGACCGGCCCAGGCTGGGATCCTGGCCGCCGGCCCCAGTGACGATCGCAACCCTTCCGTCGAACCGAAGCTCGTTCATGGCTCTCCCTTCTGTATCACGACGAATGAATCCAGTTGGGCGCGTATTCGATGAGGGCTCACGCGCCGGCTTAATTGATGGTCACGCCGGCGTCCACCTTGAACTGCAGGCCCGTCACCCACCGGGACTCATCGGAGAGCAGAAACAACACGGCGTTGCTCACGTCGACGGGCTCGATGGCCGGGGTGGGCATCGCGTTGATGAAGATGGGGACCAGGTCGGGCCTTAACTCACCCAGCGCGGTCCCTATCGATGGGGGGATCATGCCGGTGGGGCAACCGGTGGGATGCACGGAATTGACACGCACATTCTTGGCCGCCAATTCGTTGGCCAGCGCCAACGTCAGACCCACGACGCCGTGCTTTGCGGCTGTGTAAGGAAGCTGCAACGGAAAGCCTTTTAGGGCGCCCGCAGAGCTGATGTTGACGAGGCTGCCGCCCCCCTGGCCAAGCAAATGGGGTATCGCAGCCGCGCACGTATTCCACACCCCGATCAGGTTCACATCCACCACCGTGCGCCAGTCGTCGAGAGTCGTTGTGTCCCATGGCGCCACCGTCAGCACACCGGCGTTGGCTACCGCGCCGTCCAGACCGCCGAGCTCGCCAACCCCCTCATCGACGGCTGCGCGCAACGCCACGTCGTCACGAACGTCGACGACACTGCTGAGGACGCGGCCGCCGAACTCCTCGACCAGCCGGACCGTCTCCACGAGATCGTCCTCGGTGGCCAGGGGATACTCAATCTGCGGCAGGGAGCGGCAGATGTCGACCAGGATCAGGTCGGCACCCTCCTGGGCGAGCCGCAGCGCGTGGCTGCGTCCCATACCGCGGGCAGCGCCCGTGATCAACACACGTTTACCGGCAATGCGTCCTGCGGGCGGCGGAGTCACTGTGGTGGTCCCTCCATTCGGGAGTTTGTGGGCAGATCAAGGTCAGCGGACCGTATAGGGGTGTCGGGCATCGGCGCGGTCACTTGCCCCGCTCACAATCACGGATCACTGGATCGGCGATCAGGCGGGCGGGGCGCCGCGGCCGAGACCATGTCGATCCGTGGGCGCTCCATGGCATCGATTAACATTGACGACAGTCAATCATGGCGTTGATCGGCGGGACTTTTGCACCCTGACATTTGCACGAATAGCGCCGTGCTGAAGCATCGGACACCGAGATATTGGAGCGTTCGTTGCCGAGCGGCCGAAGAACAGCTACGGCAAAGTACTCAAGCGGGAGTTGCGCGCACGCTTGTGCAGGCTTGGACGCCCAGTGCCGTGTTCGCTGACCCAAAGCCGCAGTGCGGCAACCAACAAAGCCTACGTTTTCCGACGACTGATGATCTTCAATGGCAGCCGGGGCAACGTAAAGGTGGCGGACGGCCACCTGAGCTCCGGGCGGTATCCGGTTTGCAGCTCGAACTCGGGTATGCGACGCAACCATTCGCTAACCACAAGGGTCAACTCCATGCGCGCCAGATGCGCACCCAGGCAGCGGTGCGGACCCCCACCAAAACCCCAGTGCTTGTGCAGCTTGCCGTCCATTACGAGATCGTCAACGGATGTCGCATCGCTCCCGTCACGGTTGATCGCACCAAGGCACAGCCGCACTTGCGCCCCGGCAGGTATGGTGACCCCGGCGACCGTCACCTCCTCGGTTGTGACCCGCCCCACGAGTGGTGCGGGAGGTTCCAGGCGGATCATCTCCTCGACGAATGCGCCTACCAAATCCGGCTTTTCGCGAAGATCAGCGCACAGTTCCGGGCGCTGCGCCAACTCGAGCATGGCCGCGCCGATAGCCGAGGTGACTGTATCCAGGCCAGCCAGGATCAGCACGAATGCCAAACCAAGCGCCTCGGAATCCGAAAGCGGATCCTCACCCGCGAGAAGCCGCGAGAGCATACTGTCCCCCGCATGCCGCCGATGCTCCGCCACTGCGTGACTGAGATATTCGTACAATTCAGCTGCCGGGATCAGATCAGCGCTCCCGGGCTCACTGACCAGCCCCAGCGCAATTATGGCGTCCTTCCATTTGATAAGGCGCTCACAATCTTCGAGCGGCAGACCGAAGAGCGTCAAAAACACCTGCGAGGGATACGGTGTGGCCAGGTCGGCCATTACCTCACATTCGTCGCGGGCAGCGATGATGTCGATGATGTCGACGGCCTGGCTTTGCAGGGTCGGTAGCACCGTCTCGAGGGTTTGCGGACTGAAGAACGGATGCAGGATTCTTCGGTACCGCGTATGTTCCGGCGGATCAGAGGCCAGCGGCACCAAAGGCACCGGACTGATCATCCCGTCGAAGCTGCGCGATGAGGAGAAGATATCCGGGCTGCGCAGTGCGGCAAGCACATCGTCACGCCGAGTCAAGTAATACCAGCCATCGCCAGAGAGCACGGGTCCGGCTTCGCGCATCGTGGCCCAGCCCGCGGCGCGATCTGTGGACATTGGCATATCCGCATAGGTTATTTGCGGAAGTTCAAGGGAGCCTTGTTCGGTCATTCCGTTCGCTTCCTCGTTGGGGGCCGAATATCTTCGGATGCCACGCTCATCGCGATCCTGCGTCGAGAGGGGTTTCGGGGTACCGGCTCGCGTATATGTCTCGGATTTGCGGACGCACCACGGTGGTTATTGGAATGTCGGCGGCAAGTTCGCTGGCCAACTGTTGGATTGCGGAAAGGTCCTTCTCAGCAATCCGCTCGAACGGTGCCATGGCATCCTCGGGCATCTGTGCACCCGCGTGCTTTAGGCGCAACCACACGAGTGGATCGGTGCCAACATCTGCGCCGTGGTCGAGCACTTCGAGGAATCGCTCGAGTGTGACCCCTCCAGCAATCGCAAGCTGCGCTGCCTCACGGGCAACTGCCCACGATGCGTAGGTGACGACATTCTTTGCGAGTTTGGCCACCATTCCCGCGCCCACCGGTCCGCAGTGAACGACTGCTTTGGCGAACCCATTGAGCACCGGCATCGCTCGTTCGACGTCGCCGTGGGACCCGCCGATCATGACAATGAGCCCGTTCTCGTAGGAGGTCGCGCCACCGGACACGCCCGCATCGAGCAGCACCGCGCCTCTGTCGGTGCATATCTGGGCGAGATGGCGCACGGCCCCAAGGGAGACGGTGGACAGCAGCACGGCCACCAGGCCCGGATGAGGCTCGGTCAGCACTCCGTCTGCACCGATCAACACGCTCTCCGCCTGCTCTGCGTTGACCACGGCGATCAGGACAACGTCGCTGATACGAGCAACCTCAACCGGAGAATTCAACTGCGCCGGAACGCCGGCGAGCGCATTCGAGGCACTTTGCCGTACATCGAACACGGCGGGTATCTGACCGCTTCGCACCAGGCTCACCGCGACACCGCCGCCGATCATGCCGAGTCCGATGATCCCGGCCCGCGGTGCTGACGGCGTCATCGCGATTCCTAACCCAGTAATGAGGAGCCCGGCGTCCTCACCGGTGAGGAGTCACCCCAGCTACGCCTGCTGTCGCGTCATCGCGGCCAGCTTTGAGCGGAGAGTCGAACTCAATCGGCAGACTTGTCGGCCCGCTCATGCCAAGCATCGGCTTCCACGGTGCCGGTCCGGCGTGGCGGGGGTTCAGCAACCGGTGCGCAAGGATCTTGAGTGCTTCGGCAAGCTCGAGCCTGGCCAGGTTCGCGCCCAAGCAGTAGTGCACTCCCCCGCCGAAAGTCAATATCGCGGGCGGCGCCTCTCGAGTGATGTCAAAGCGATCGGGATCGTCATAGACAGCGGGATCACAATTTGCCGCAAAGGTATTCACGAAAATAAAGGTACCCGCCGGGAAGGTATATCCGCCGAGCTCAGCGTCTTCATTCACGGTGCGAAGCGTGCTGCACACCGACGGCGAATGACGCATGCTTTCCTCGACCGCTGCCATCGCCAGTTCGGGATGATCGCGCAGCATCACCCACTGCTCGGGGTGATCGAACAGGACCTGCAGGGAAGCAGCCAACTGGTTGCGGGTGGTGTCGGTTCCCGCCACCAACAAGCTGGCCACCGTCATGCGCAGTTCGTCGGCGCTGAGGCGATCACCATTGTCCTCGGCGCGGATGAGGTCCGAGAGGAGATCGTCGGTCAGACTGCGTCGTCGTTCGGCGATCATGTCGTCGACGTAGGCGTCGAGCTCGCCCCACGCGCGCAAGACGGCCGGCATTTCGTCGACGAGATTGACTGCGAAGCTGACCATCTTGAAGATCTCGTCGGCCCACAGCGAAAACTGTTGCCAGTCCTCACGGGGCGCACCAAGCAACGCGCAGATGATCGGGATCGGATAGGGCCTCGCGATGTCGGTAACGACGTCGCAGGCGCCCGTATCGGCGACACGATCGGCCAGTTCGTTGACCACATCGCCGATGGTGTCGTGCAGACGCGCGGTCGCGCGCGGCGTGAATGCCTTCGATACCAGGCTACGCAGCCGATGGTGTTCGGCGCCTTCGGCGCACATGATGCTGCCAACGACTCTGTCCCACAGCGGACCCGACGTAACACCCTGGGCCGTGAGGTGAAGGCCCGGCGGAATCACGAACCGACTATCCCGAAGAACCGCCCTGGCAAGTTCGTAGCCCAGGACCTCTGGCCCCAACGGCCCTATTGCCACCGGCGCGAGCTGCTGGGCTGCCCGAATCCGGGGGTAGACCTCACGCGGAGTCTCGGTGACGTCGTAGCCGAGCACCGGCAGTCCCGCGTCGAACACATTGGGCATTTCGATATCGACGGTCACGACGCCTCCCGTAATTTGGACCAACCGGCGTCCCGGTTGAGGGACATCGGCAGAGCGGTCAAGTCGCGCACCGGAATTCCCCGGGCGTCATGAGCCTCGGCTATGCCGTAAGTTGCTTTCGGTTGGCTCATCAGCGATCACGGCACATTGGTGGACAGAAACGTCAGCGGAAGGCCGAACACCGACAAGTCGATTTCGTCGAGATAGGAGCCCTCGCCTTCGAAGCCTTGCCGGAAGCGCGTCGTCGCGCCGTAGCGCTCAGCCACAGCTTCCGCCGCTGAGGCTCCCGGAACCCGGATCACCACGGTGTACACGCCATCACCGTGCTTGTCCAGGAACTCATTCACCGACGCGGCCACCGACGCGGTCGATCCAGGTAACGGGCTGATCAGCTCGATACCCCGAGTCCAGTCCAGGTGCACCTGCAGACCGTGGTCGGGCAGCTCGAGGTCTTCAAAGCTGAAGCCGAGATCGGTGAACAGCTTTGCGACGTCGCCGTGGCGCTGTGGCGCCACGGCGAACACGACGTGATGGAGCGACGATTCCTGCTCGGCGGTCATTGTCTTCCTATCGAATGTTGTTATTTTGCGGCCTAATTGCGTTGGCACGCAGGACTCCGCGCGGAAGTAGCAGCGGCAGGTCGTTGTAGGTGGCGATACCGGGCGGTGCCGCGACGACAACAGGTATCGCAGTGATGGCCGGCATGGCTGTGATGGTGAGGCCAAGCATGATGAAGTCGTCCAGCGTTTCGCCGACAAAGTCTGGCGGCGGCTCGAAGCTGAGTGTGCTCTTTATTGTGGGCCGGCCCTCAACCGTGATGGTGTACCCGAAGTCGGTCGACCAAGCGGGGTCTAATGATTGACCCTTGGTCCACACTCCACGGATCTCGATGACATCGCGACCATCCAGAATCCCCTTCCAGCGGACATCGACGCCCGCGACGCAGCCAGCCGCGATGGTCCAGTCGCCGGGCAATTCGAGATCTTCGGTGGTCTGTGCATACTCGACGTCACAGCGAATGTCGTCGAGTTCTGTTCCGAGGGCGTCTGCGACGAGAAGAATCGCTTCGCGGAAGATTCCAGATCCCTTCTCGGTTATCTCGCGAAGGTCCGGCCGGTCAATGGGATAGCCGAAGCCCATGGGAATTTCGGTTGCCGGCGAGTTGTAGATCGTCGTGTCGAAAGACTCGGCAATAGATATTCGATCGACTCGGTCCGAGATTCCGGCCGTGACGATGGCGAAGAGCTGGATGAAGCCAGGATTGATGCCGCTGCCGAAGATGGTCGATCCGCCCAGCTCACAGGCCTCGGTGATGCGATCACGCTCTTCACCCAGTTGATGACCGGTGATGAATTCGGATGTTGTCACCACGTTAATGCCCGCGCCGAGAATGCGGACAAGCTCATCGATCTTGGCGAACATCGGGTTGTACACCACACAGTCGGGCGCCAGCGCGAGCAACGCATCGATGTCCTCAGTGGCCCGCACACCCAGTGCTTCGATCCCGCACAGCTCACCGACGTCGCGGCCGACCTTGTCGGGAGACCACGCGTAACACCCGACAAGTTGCAGCGTTGGATTCGTCGCTATCGCATGTACCGATTTCTTCCCAACATTTCCCGTCGTCCACTGAACGACCCGATAGGTCAAGGGGTTAGCCCCTTCGAGAGCACGCCGCGGCCCACAATGGTGGGCAGATCGAGGAAGCTGCGGATTCCGGGAGCTGCCGCACATACCGGTGCGATCGCGTGCACCGCATGCATGGCGGTGCCCAGGCAAGCCTGGTCGGTGTCGTCCTCATCGTGAATGGCGATCCGCGATTCGAGCACCATCGACGGAAGGCCCTCGACCGTTACTTTCCAGCCTCGCCCATTCGGCCAGTGCGGAGCCTGGTCTGGCCCGAGACGGGTGATGTGCTCGACCGTGAGTGCGCGACGCCCCTCGATGATGGCCGTGTAGGCGAATCGCACCGCCGACACGGTGCCGGCCTCCACGCGGCCCGCCTTGACCTCGATCGGTTTGTCGGTCGTAGCGACCTTTCTCTCCCAGACGTAATCCTCGATGGTGGCGCCGAGTCCCTCGGCGACCAGCATCAGCGGGGCCTTGAATGACATTGCGCCGATTGCGGGTTCGTCCATCGGTACCCGGGTGTCAGGCGGTTTACCGAAGCCCATCACGTCGAACAGTACGAACGGCTGGTCGTACGTGGAGTAGTCCATCAACTCCTGCACCACCAGCGAGTCGATCCGGCGGAACAGTCCGGACATGGTCAGTGGCAGTACTTCTGAGCCCCAGCCCGGTTCAATACCGGTGCCGTGAAACGAACTCTGCCCTTCGGCGCAGGCCGCTTCCAGCCGTTCGACGACGTCCCCTTCGGTGCTGGCTGGGTAGATCCACGCGGTGACCGCCGTGGACACCACGTTCTTGCCCGAGGCCAGTATCCGGCAGATATCGTCCAGGGCTGCTGGCGGATTCCAGTCGCCCTGGGCGTGGAAGAGCACACAGTCGGCGTCAAGTGCCAGGATCTCGTCGACGTCTTTCGTTGCGGTGACACCGATCGGGTCGATGCCGACGATCTCACCGACATCTCTTCCAGCCTTGTCGTCGCTGTAGACCAGTGCCCCTACCAGCTCGAGGTCGGCGTGTTCGTGCACGGCCGCGACCGCGTGCTTGCCGACATTGCCGGTGCCCCATTGGATGACCCGCAGTTTTCTTGTCATGGGTGCGGCGCCGCCTGCTGTGCGGCGGCGTGCTGGCGGGCGAGCCGTTCGTTGTGGATCCTGACGAGTTCGCGGAACCCGAGGCGGTGATACTTCGGTATCGGCTGGATTCCCCACACGTCCTGCGCGGTGGCCTTCCCGGCGGCGCCCTCAGGCGGTCCCAAAGGCGGGTACGGGAACTGGCACTCCAACGTGTCGTTGGAGGTTCGAATCTTCAGCAGCTCGCTGCAGATTTCGGTGAGACTGAGCGTCGGGTAGCCGTAATAGACCGCCATGAACGGCAACGTGAAGGCACCCTCGATGACCAGTGCCACCAAGCACACCGCGACGGCCCGCTTGATCCATTTATGCATTCGCGCGTAGTACGGTGTCGTCCCTACCTCAAGATCGGTACTCGAGTCCTTTTCCTCGGTGGGTGACGGCAAAGAAGATGAAGTCATAGCAGTGCTCCTTAAACCTGTTCAGTCGGAGAAGATTTCACGGTTAACCGTGTGCAGGTACGGGATAGCGAGGAACGGACTAATGTAGAAAATGTCGAAGATCCACCAGCCGACAACCGGGAACACGACACCGGCGTAGCGCACGTCGGCATACATCGTCATGTTGAACACGTAGGCAGACCAGATCACCACGCCCATCCAGCAAGTGATGACCATCCACTGGTGTCCCCACCGCTTCATCTGCAAAAACCCGATCGCCGCGGCCACCCGCATGGAGAACACCGTGAGGATCAACCCCACCACATAGGCCTTCTCGCCCGGCCCCGCCGCGCCGCCGACCCACAGCTCGTTGTAATGCCAGAAGTAGCCCCCATCAAACATGTTGCCCCACCCGACCAACAGCACCCTGTTGATCAGGGTGTGGCTGGCGACCAGGTCCAGGGCCCAACCCAGAGTGTTGAGCATGCCGTCGATCAAGACCAGATAACCGATCAAGGTCACGATCATCGGCCGAACCGACAAACCTGCGCGCAAACCTTGGCGCTGCAGCAACACCCCGCGCATGAAAATGGGAAACCCGATGAGACCGGGAGCCCACATACCCATCAAGGCCGCGCCGACGATCATCCACTTGTCGGCACGACGCTGAGCGAGGCGGGATTCCTCGTGGTGATCCTCGAGGCTGACCGAGCCACCTGTCTGCGCAGGCGTAGTGGATCGCTGCGATCCTTGGCCCGAAAGCCGGTTGAGCAGAGGGAGATTCACAGGTCCCACCAGCCTCGAGCAAATGACATATAGAGCTGGATTCCGAACATCAGCAGCAAATAGCCGTAAATGACGATCTGG
Organism: uncultured Actinomycetota bacterium; assembly: GCA_963762625.1. Lineage (GTDB taxonomy): Bacteria > Actinomycetota > Actinomycetes > Mycobacteriales > Mycobacteriaceae > Mycobacterium. The sequence goes on along the minus strand of CAVXLB010000001.1, from coordinate 2,829,455 downwards.
AAGACGATGAGCGCCCTCTTACGCTTCACTTCCTGTTGGCTGACCATGTTGAGTTGCTCCTTTCCTAGGCTGTACTCGAGGCGTCCGCGGCGGCCAGGCTGGCTGCCGCAACTTCACGCAGACCGTCGGTGATCGCACCGTCGGTGCTCAGGGGGGCCAGGATGCAGGCGTCGGCCGCTTCCAGTTCCGTTGCGCCGGCTGCGATCAACTGCGCCGCAGTCACCAAGACCCGGGTGGACGGCGGCTCGAAGTGAAACGCCTCATCCGCGGTGCGGATGGCGATCGCGCACCGCACCAGCCGCCTGGCCGTCGCCAGCGCCACGCCCGCCTCGGCGACGACCACCTCGGCCTCGCGATCGGCGGGCAGATAACTCATCGGCAGTGTGACGAACCGCTGCCGGAACGAAGGTTTGAGCTCCTTGAGTGAGCTGCGGTAGGCGGGGTTGTAGGAGCACACGAGCATGAATGTCTCTGGCGCCTGGACAACCTCGTTGGCCCGGTCGAGGTACAAGGCGCGGCGGTGATCGGTCAGCGAATGCAGGATCGCCAGCGAGTCGTGGCGGGCCTCGACCACCTCGTCCAGATAACAGATCGCGCCGGCCTTGACCGCTCTGGTCAGCGGACCGTCGGTCCACACGACATCACCGCCGGTCACCATGAATCGGCCGACCAGATCCGAGCTGGTGAGGTCGTCGTGGCAGCTGATGGTGACCACGGGCCGTCCCAACAGCACACCCATGTGCTCGACGAACCGGGTCTTGCCGCATCCGGTCGGACCGGTCAGCATCACCGGTATGCGCCGCTGGAAGGCTTGCTCGAACAGCTGAACTTCGTTGCCGTTGGCGAAATATGTGTCAGTGGTCATCGCTGCCTTTATTTATCGGGAGCCGGTTGTGGGTCATGCGGCGACCAGCTCGCGGTGCACGTGGGCCAGCACGCGCGGTAGCTCCTCGACCCGTCGGATGCGCTGTGACCGACGGGGCCCAAACACTTCTGGGAGTGGGTCGACCCGGGTGGGGCCTACGCCGACGTAATACATAGAGACGCCTGCGTCGTTGGCCTCCTCAACTGCGTGCGCCGCGTCGGCCCAGGCGTACCGGCCTTCGTAACCCTCGTCCGATATCAGGCCGTCACCGATCACGATAAGCAAGCGCCGCTCGGACGGCTGCGCCAAAAGTCGGCTCGTCAGGTGCCGCAGCGGCGCGCCGAGTCGGGTGTAGCCGCCCGTCTGAAGCCCAACCCTGCTCGGCGGCACAAACCGGGGATCCTCGAAGTCCTTCAGACAGCCGACGTCGACTCGGTGTCGGGTGTTCCCGGTGAACACGAAGATGCCGTGACGTTCGCGGGCATGGGTCATTGCGCGCGAAAGCGCGTCAGCACAAGCTAATTCCAGCCGGAAAATCCGGCCGCCGTGCACTCCCAATGATGAACTCCCGTCCAGGAGCAGCGCAGTGGTGACGTCGCGAGTACTGGGCTGAAGTTCGCGGAAGATCCTCGGCTCCTTGGCCTCGCCAGTCGTCAGGTCGATGTAGTGCCTGACATATTGGTCGACATCGAGATCGGAACCGTCTTCAAGGCGATTCTGCATCGCCCGATGGGTGTGCTCTTCAAACCACCTTCGCAGGTCGGCAGAGATCGGCTCCACTTGACGGGCGCGGCTGGTATGGGCGCGCTCGAGAACCGCGACGTGGTCGCGCATGAAACTCTTCGTCCACGCATTCCACTCGGGATACGGAATGCCCGGCCGATGATCCGGAGTGACGTCAAAGTCGTTGTCTTGCGGTCGGCTTGGCGGCGGCAGATTGGGGTTACGCACCCCGCCGTCGCCGCCGACCGGCACGGAGTACGGCCGCGGAAGCTGTTTCTGCTTCGTGGTCCAAGGCATCCTGCCAAAGCTGCGGCGCAGCCTATCCGACAACCCCTGCGGCGTTGTGTAGGCCGCCGGCAAACTGCCCAGCAGAGGATGAACGCCTAGCGATTCGGCCGTTCCCGCCAGGGCAATCGCACGGTTGAGCATCTCCGGTGCGCCCATGTCGGCCGGCGAGATCTTCAGATCTGGCAGCAATCGCCGGATTTCGGTCAGCAGCCCCGGCCAGCTTGACGCGATCCATCCCAGAGCAACACCGGCCTCAATGAACGTGAGCGCGCGTAGTTCGCGCGCTGAGAGTTCATTGAGCCGATACTCGACAATCCGCTCCTTTGACGGCGAACACTGAAGTGCGACACCGCACGTCAAGGTTCTGCGTGTCCAGTCGTGGACCGTTGCAGGGTAGGGCACGTGCACAAAGTCGAGCGCCGAGCTCAAGCCGAAGTGGCGCTTGTCGCCGGTCACCAAGCGCACGCCCTCGCGACGCTGCCCGCTCAAGGCAACCGCCGTTAGGGCGCAACTGCGCTCGATTGCCAGCGCGTGCGCATCAGAGAGCTCAGTCATTAGGCATCAGAACGTGCCAAGGCTAGAGAACATCCAGTACCAGAACCAGATGATCAGGCCAGTGCCGCCCCAAGCGGCGACGTAGCGAAGAATCTCCCAGATCCAATCCATTTCCAGACCTCCTTATTGATCCTGCAGGCGCAAAAGTGTCATCGGGGTTCATCGGACCTCGAGACCGCGTACCGCAGATGCGACCAATTTGGCCAGCATGGTGTCGCGGGTGTCGGGGTCGTCCGTGGTGGTCAGCACTCCATAGATGCCGAGCAGGAAGAACATCGCGCTGTAGAACGCGTCGACTTCCAGATGGACTTCGCCGTCGCCGCGAACACGCTCGATCTCGGCGACCAGGAGCACGACCACCGGGTGATCGGTCCATCCGTCGGCCTTGGGCCGCGACGCTGAGAAGTGAAGCGCCAGCAGTTCTTTGAAGAGCTGGCGGCCAAGTATTTGCTCTAAGCCCAGCACTAGGCGAGCAACCTCGGCCAACATGGTCGCCAGGTCATGGTTCTGCTCGGTGAACTTAGCGAATTCGGCCGCGACGCGTGCCTCTTCGCGACTCTCCAACTCGAGCAGCACGTGCTCTTTAGTGGGGAAATGGAAATAGAAGGTGCCGTGCGCCACGCCCGCGGCGGCGACGACCGCGGCCACATCTGCTGCTGCCATGCCCGAACGCTGGAACTCAGCTATCGCCGCGCCCAGGATGCGTTGACGCGTCTGCAGCCGGCGCGATTCGCGGACGGAGTACTTGACCGGTGGCGTCATCGTGTCCTCTTTGTAGCCCATCGACTGACCTAAGTCAATGTAGAGCCAAGGTCGGTGCGGTCAGCCTGCACATCTTTTTCGTGATTTGTGACTGGTACTCAGTTATCGCTATTACTCGGCTATCGCTATCGCTATCGCTATCTCAGTCGCCGTCAGGCGGCCCCTCGGTCTGAGGCTAGTCAATGAGCACAGTCATTGACAATCCAGTCGGCGTGACGAGATAAGTTCAGGTGACTATGGGTTCAGTCGGAGAAGATTTCGCGGTTGACCGTGTGCAGGTACGGGACAGCGAGAAATGGGGTGATGTAGAAGATGTCGTAGAGCCACCAGCCGACGACCGGGAACACGACGCCGGCGTAGCGCACGTCGGCGAACATCGTCATGTTGAACACATAAGCAGACCAGATAACCACGCCCATCCAGCACGTGACGACCATCCACTGATGGCCCCACCGCTTCATCTGCAAAAACCCGATCGCCGCGGCGATGCGCATCGTGAACACGGTGAGGATCAGCCCGACCTCCATCGCTTTTTCGCCGGGTCCAGCCGCGCCACCGAGCCATAGCTCGTTGTAGTGCCAGAAGTAGCCCGCGTCGAACATATTGCCCCACCCGTTCAACAGCACCCGGGCCAACAGAGTGTGATTGGCGACCAGATCCAGTGCCCAACCCACCGTGTTTATCGCGGAGTCGATGATGACGAGGTAGCCGACCAGAGTGACGATCATAGGTCGAACCGAGAGCCCGTCTTTTTGTGCCTGCCGCAGCAACCAGACACCACGCAGGAACAGCGGCAGACCGAAGACACCGAGTGCCGCGGTTCCGATCAGGAGACTGCCGGAAATGAGCCACTTATCAGCTTGCTGCTGCGCGAGCCGCGATTGCTCCAAGTGGTCGTCGAAGGAGACACCTGGGTGCCCTTTGCTCGTCGGCGGACTCCCCTGCTGCCTAATGGCCGAAGGGCGAAGCTTCAAGGTTGGCCGGTTCAAATTTCCCCTTTGCGAAGCCCCGATAAACCGCAGCAAACGTAACAGAGCTGACTGCAGTCATCAACTGCCAGTCGGTGCGCGACGTCACCTCGACGCCGGTGACTGTATGCTGCGCAACGTCCTCGCCAGGTAGTCCTCGACCAATGCACGACGCGTTTCCCACTCGTGCGTAACGATCAGCAGCGCGTAAAGGCCCAGCAAGAAGAACACCGCGCTGTTCGTGGGATTGACAGTGGGATCGGTGTCACCACGCCCGCGAGCGCCCTCAATCTGCTCAGCGACCAGGACAATCACAGGGTGACCGTAGCCGTCCTCGACCGGCGGGCGGGTCTGGGAGAAATGCAGGGCCAGGAAGTCTTTGAACAAAGAGTCGCCCAGTCGACGCTCCAATCCCATCACCAATCCGACGGCCTCATTCAATACCGCGGACAGCTCCCGCCGCGACTTCAGGAATTGGCTGAGTTGCTTGGCCATACGCTCTTCTTCACGGCGTTCGAGTTCGAACAGCACATGCTCCTTTGTCGGAAAATGGAAGAAGAAAGTCCCGTGAGCGACGCCCGCCGCAGCCACGATGGCGCTGACATCGGCCTGTGCCATTCCTGATCGCTTGAACTCCGCAATCGCCGCGCCCATCAGTCTTTCCCGTGTCTGCAGGCGTTTTGCATCGCGCGCAGACAACCCGTCCATCACCGCCATCGTTGGATTCCTTCTGATATTGACCCGACTCACCGGAAAGCCGCCGACTCTATTATCACGACATTATCGCCTCAAGCTTCCGCGCAGCCGCATGATGCCCTCAACCCGTGCGCGCCTTCAGCTGAACTTCACACGAGTCAACGGCGCACGACCAGCTGCTAGATCACGTAACCTCCCGCTATGCTAGTCGTTGACTTTAGTCAACAGTGCAAGTTAGATAAAGCGACGCGTACAGAGGACTCACTGAGGAGTTTGCATGGCACTGGAGCAGTTCAAGCTTGATGGCCAAGTCGCCATCGTTACCGGCGCGGGACGCGGCGTGGGCGAGGGCATTGCCAGGGTCTTGGCGGAGGCAGGCGCATCCATCGTCGGCACCTCGCGCACCGAGGATCAGATCGCCGGGACCATCAAAGATATTGAAAATGCTGGAGGTACTGCGATAGGACTCGTCGCTGACGCGATGAGCCGTGCGGACGGCGAACGTGTCGTAGAGGCGGCCATGGACCGCTTCGGCCGGATCGACATTCTCGTCAACAACGTCGGCGGCTCCTCATACGCGCGGTTTCTGGACATCACCGACGAAGACTTCAGGCACACGTTCGATTGGTGTGTCACGTCGGCGTTCATTATGAGTCAGCTCGCGGCGCCGCATATGCTCGAGGCCGGGCATGGTTCAATTATCAATATCTCATCGGGCTCAGCCCGTTTCGGAATTCGCGCGTTGACTGCGTACTGCGTCGCCAAAGGCGGCCTCGAGGCACTCACCCGCGCCATGGCGCAGGAACTCGCGCCGAAGATCCGGGTCAACGCCATCGCCCTTGGCTCATTCGCCACAACTGGGCTGAAACAAAGCTTGGACATGATGCCTGGATCGCTCGAGAAGATGACTGAGACAACACCGCTTCATCGGCTTGGCGACGTCGAGGACCTCGGGCGACTGGCGGTCTATCTGAGCACGCGCGACTGCTATGCGACAAACGCAACCTTCCACGTAGACGGCGGTATCGATTCGAACAACTCGCCGCTGCCCATCCCCGACTACTGACATGGAAAATCGCCCACGCCGGCCACAGAACCAGGCCCCCGACAGCCAGGTGCCCGAGCCAGTGCTGTCGGGTCACGCGGTGGTGCGAAACCGCATCTTGCGGTGGCCATCGAAAGACGACGGGGAGTAATTCACCGTGGGTGTCGACGAGATCAGCGAAGACTCGGCCGTCAGCCAGCGCAACAGAGACTGCTATCACTTCGATCGGCACACCTCGGACTACCGAGACCAGTTCCTCAAGATCACCCAGGACATGCACGCCAAGTGCCCGGTGGCGTGGACCGACGTCTACGGCGGCCACTGGGTGGCCGCGGGCAGTAGAGAAGTCTTCGAGCTCGCCCGCTGCCCGGTGGTATCCAACGAGCACGATGTGACCGGTAAGGGCAACGGCTACCAGGGCATCACCATCCCGACGGCCACCCGCGCGACCGCGGTCCGCGGCGGGTTTCTCGAGATGGACGAGCCCGACCACAGCACCTACCGGGGGCCACTGAACCCTTACCTGTCGCCGGCGGCCATCAAGCGGTGGGAGCCGTTCGTCGACGAAATCACCAGGGCGGCAATCGACGAACACATCGAGTCTGGCTCGATCGACTTCGTCGACGAGCTTGCCAACGTGGTCCCTGCGGTGTTCACGCTGGCACTGATGGGCATCGAGCTGAAAAAGTGGAACGTTTACAGCGAGCCCACCCACGCGTCCGTGTACACCCCGGAGAACTCGCCCGACATCGAACGCGTGCGCGCGATGAGCCAGGCGATGGGCGCCGACTTGGCATCGACTATGACCGCCGTGCGAGACAATCCACGCCCCGGACTTATCGACGCGCTGCTGCGGTTGCGCATCGATGGCGAGCCTGCACCAGACATGGAGATCCTGGGCAACTTGTTCATGATCATCGGCGGAGGGTTCGACACGACCACAGCGCTGACGGCACACGCGCTGGAATGGCTCGGCGAGAATCCCGCTGAGCGCCAACGGCTCAGCCGCGAGCGCGACAAGCTGCTGCACCCAGCGACCGAGGAGTTCCTGCGCTTCTTCACCCCTGCGCCAGGCGACGGCCGAACCTTCTGCGAGGACATCGAGGTCGAAGGCCATCGGTTCAAGCAGGGCGAGCGATTGTGGCTGTCGTGGGCGATGGCCAACCGCGACCCCACGGTATTTGACGACCCCAACAGGATCCTGATGGACCGGAAGGGAAACCGGCATTTCAGCTTCGGCATAGGTGCGCACCGCTGTGTCGGCTCCAGCGTGGCGCGCACGGTGTTCAAGTCGATGCTGACCGCCGTCATCGACCGCATGCCCGACTATCGATGCGACCCCGAGGGCACCAGGCATTACGAGACCGTCGGCGTGATCCAGGGGATGCAGCACCTGCCCGCAACATTCACTCCTGGCCCCAAAGTCGGCCCCGGCCTGGACGAGACGCTGGAAAAACTGCAACGGATTTGCGATGAGCAAGGACTCGCCCGGCCGATCACCCAAAGTAAGGAGGCAGCCTTCATCGACTGACGCGGGGTCCTGAGCCTCTGGCGGCCCTAAGCGGCCGCAGCGGAAACCTCAACAACGACCGTTCAACTCATTGAGTGCAGTCATTGACTGTTGGTTCTGCAAGGACTACGAATGTAGCGACGACGCAGCGATGCGGACCACTGGAGGACCTTCCGAATGCTTGAAGACCGTAAAATCCTTATCACTGGCGCGACCGGCCAGATCGCCGGTCCGATCGCTGAGGAATTCGCCAGGAACAACGAGGTCTGGTGCGCGGCCCGATTCAGTAACCCTGACCGTAAGGCTGAACTGGCGGCCCTGGGAATAAAAACCTGCTTCTGGGACCTGGATTCCGGCGACAACTCGATGCTGCCCGACGACTTCACACACGTCGTTCATTCGGCACTCAACCTCAGCACCGATCACAACCAGGCGATCACCACCAACGCCGAAGGCTCTGCGCTGCTTATGGACCACTGCCGCAAAGCACAAGCCTTCCTGCACGTCTCAAGCACATGTGTGTACAAACCGCACGCCAACCATCCACACCATGCCTACGCCGAAGGCGATCCCCTTGGCGGCCTCGCCAGCTACGCCGAGGTATACCCGGTCGCGAAGATCACGGCCGAGGGCGCCGTCCGCGCGGCCGCCCGCATGCTTAACCTTCCCACCACCATCGCCCGTATGAATGTTGGCTACAGCTGGACCGGTCACGGCGGGTTGCCGGTCATGCAATACAACACGTTCAAGAACGGGCAACCGTGGCTCATCCCCATCGGCTACAACAACATTGGCTCACCGATCGGCGGGGTAGACATCGCAGCACAAGCAGACCGACTCCTCGACGTCGCGACTGTGCCAGCCAACATCGTCAACTGGGGAGGTGATGACCCAGTCACCGACCAAGAAATGGGCGAATACGTGGCCGAACTCACCGGCGTCACGGCAAGCTTTGTCGAGACACCAATCAGTTTCGACAGCTTCTGGTCGGATAACACCCGTCGCGAGGAGCTGATCGGAAAGTGTTCAGTGAGTTGGAAAGACGGCGTCCGGGACACCTTCGTCAAGCTGGGTATTATCGCTGGACCATAGCTGAGGCGTCGACTTTACTCAGGCTCCAGCGGGGGGCCCACATCGACGGCCCCAGCTAAAGCTTCACCACTGCGGCGGGTACCAGAGTGCTTCGTGCGACCAGTAGTCGGGCACGCATAGCGCGGCTTTCAAAATGGCAATGTGACTGACTTGGCTCAGTTGCTTGACACAAATGCAGAGGGGATCTTACGCTCAGCGAGCGCTCAGCCGTACTGGCTGTCGAGTTGTCGGCGACCCTGCCCCGTTGCTCCGGGCTGTACTCAGTAGGCGGAGAACCGCTCGTTCGTCGTGACGCTGTCCGCCGTGCAAAGGAGAAGCAATGACGCTCACATCGCCAGCCGAAGCGTTGACACTCAACGTGCCAACCGACAAGAAATATCGCGTGATCCAGTGGGGCGTCGGCAACGTCGGAACCATCGGGCTCCGCCATTTCTACAACAACCCCAACTTCGAGGTAGTTGGAGTGCTCTGCAATCGCGAGGAGAAGATCGGCAAGACTGCCGGCGAGCTCGCCGGTTTGGCGCCGGGCGGGGTGAAAGCGACCAACGACAAGGAAGTCATCGAAGCGATTGACTGCGATTGCGTGTTCTACGCGCCGCTGTGGTCCGATCCCGATGAGGTTGCCCGTCTCCTGCGCCAGGGCAAAAACGTGGTCGCCTCGGGAGGCGCATGGTGGTATCGAACCGAACACAGCGCCGCCGATATCGACAAGATCGAGGCAGCGTGTCTCGAAGGCGGCACATCGTTTCACGCAGGCGGTGTCAACCCCGGGTTCGCCGGCGACCTCCTGGTCTTGACGGCAGCCCGGATCGTGAGCCGGATCGAGTCCATAAACATCTATGAGGTCGTGAATTTCGGCAAGGACACCTTGAAGTACCTGCATGAGATGGGAATGGGCAACACTCCCGAGGAGTTCCGGGCCGGACCAAATCTCCTGGGCAACGCATGGCCGCTGTTCGCGCAGTCGATGGCCATGATCGTGGACGGACTCGGCAAGAAAGTCGACAAATACACGACGGACGTGGATCTAGGGGTCGCGACGCACGACATCCATTTCGAGGGCGGGCCGGACAGCGACATGCCGGGGTTCAAAGGCTCAATCAAGAAGGGCCAGGTTGCTTCCCAACATCACAAGTGGACGACGTGGGTAGACGGCAAGCCCTTCATTACCTTTCACGAGATGTACACGATGGACGAATACGATGCCATCGACCCGAAGCCCGACTGGGGGAATCACTACCACTACCGCATCGTGATTGACGGCGACGAACCCACCGAGCTGATCCTCCAAGCGCCCGCCGACCCGCAGGGCAACTACCCCAAGCCCGGCTACACCTGGACCGCAATGGGCCCCGCGAATGCGATTCCAGCGGTGTGCGAGGCCCCGCCAGGGTTTCTCACGCATTTCGAACTCGGCCTCATGCCCCTACGCGGGGTTGTTCGCTAGTAGCGGCTTTTGCGCGTCTCCGCTCGCTGCTCAGCAAGGGCAACGTTCGTGCCCACCAACCAGGTTATGAGAGCCCGGTATTGATCTCGCTCAGCGCGTCGGTGGGGCTGTCCGTGCTGATTTGGCAACACATCCTCGGCATCCAACTCGAATGGTTGACCATCCCGATCGCGGCCATCATCTTGCTGGCCGTCGGGTCCGACTATAACCTTCTGCTGGTCGCGCGCATTCGCGAGGAAAGCGGCGCGGGAGTCAAGACCGGGATCATCCGCTCGGTAGCAGGAACGGGCCTTTCTCGTGACCGCGGCCGGGTTGGTGTTCTCCTGCACAATGGGATCGATGGTAACGGCTGGGAAACATGTGTATTGACCTCCACGCGGGGTCCCCCTCGACGGCGAACCGAACCGCGGCCATGCGCTCAGGCTTCACTGTGGCCGTCTCGTATTCGATCCGCTCTAGCGTGAACCACGGTATCGAGCCGCGTCCGGCGCACACGCGGCTCACCACATGACGCCGTGGAAGTAGGCAGCCGGCAAGTCCTTGGCAGCGAGTAGTCCGCTGGGTGCGGTGCACACCGGTTCGATCATGTTGACCACCCGAGCTGCGGTGGCGATCACCCCTGCGACCGGGGCACTGACGCCCGGCCCGCCGACGTGCGCGTTGACCACGACGTCGGGGTCACCCGTCACGGTTACGTGGTGCACACCGGGGCGCCCTTCCGGTGGATAAGGCCAGTCCGGCGCGGCGACGGTCGTCAGCCGATTGACATGGCCCACCGATATGATTGGCTCGTCATTGCGGATGCCCTCGATGGTGAAGCGAATGGCCCCCACGCGCCCGGCCGGGACGTGCATCATCACGCATTCGATCGGATCGGGCGTCACCCAGCTCTCCCCGTACGCGCGCAACTCATCGAGTTTCACCCCGAGGTTGTCAGCCAGACTCCGTACCTGGCCGCCGAAGAAGGACTTCAGGATCTCGGGGTGCATCAGCAGCGGCGGGTCATTCGGATCGCCACCGAAACCCATATGGACGCCAGTGTATTCGGCGTCGTCGTAGTCTCCGTAGTCGAAGATTTCCAGCACCTTGATCGCCCTTGCACGGCCGCAAAGGCTAAGCGCGGTATGAACGAGTGTATCGCCCGAGAAGCCCGGGTCGATTCCGTTGATGAATAGAGAGGTGTTGCCATCAGCGCATGCCCGTTCCAGTGGTTCGCGCAGCCAATCGTCAGCGTAGTGCGGAGCAACCAACCAGGCGAACGACGAGCCCACGACGTTGATGCCGGAAGAGAGGATCCGCACTAGTTCGGAGATCGCGGGATCGGGTCTGGTCTCCGCTAGAGCGGTATACACCATGCAATCCGGTTTCAGGGCGATCAGCGCGTCGACGTCATTGGTCGCGATGATCCCCGTAGGTTCACTGAGTCCACACAACTCGGCGGCGTCGCGACCGATCTTGTCCTCCCCGTGCGCATGCACGCCAACGAGTTCGAGATCCGGCCGCTCGATGAGCAGTCGCAGTGAGTGCTCTCCCACATTGCCGGTGGAAAACTGGACGACTCGTCGCATGCGCGTTCCTTTGTGTAGATCTGCGTAGGTTCCAGGGCGATACCAGCCCCCACCCAGTGGGCAACCACCACATCGAGTCCTGCCGAGAGCACGGGTTAGCGATCGGGAGCATAGCCATCTAATCGCATTCGCTGACTTGCGTCAACGTCATTTGTTTTCCTCACGCCGTTCTCCAAATAACGCCCTGCCCGTGGTGATCCTGTAGTTGACCGCACTCGCCCGAAATTGCCCGGATTTGTACTTGTTTGCACCGGCCCGAAAAGCCTTGTGTTCCAGTGGGGGATCCGAAACATCACGACCGCGGCCGGGCGGCGTTTGAGACAGCGCTGGGCCGAGGACCCGGAGGAAACAAGGACATTCATCGTATCGGTTATTGACTTCAATCAGTTGAAGCAGTAGAAAGATCACGAGATGACGCAGTAGGCAACCGACACCACTGGCCGCGAGATCGCAATGCTCGGGCAACTGCGGAAGCGCGCCGTGTCTGAAGGCAACAGATTTTCGATCTAGGACGGCTGTGGAATCTGCCAGCGAACTACTCCAGGTGGCCCGAATGGATTGCGGGCTTGACGACTTCGGCGATGATGCGTTCCGCGACGGATTCTACCGGCTCGTGAAGTCGCTACGAAACGAGGCGCACCTTAACGCGATCGGTGAATACGCCCTTCGCGACCGCGTCCTGTGCCTACTGAAGCAGCGCCTGCAGGTCGAAGCCTGGTACCAGAAGCACCCCGAGATCGAGGACGAGGTAATCGATCGCCCTCTGATTGGGTTGGGACTCCCGAGAACTGGATCGACGGCGCTATCCTTCATGCTTGCGGAGGATCCCAATGTTCGAAATCTTCGTCGATTCGAGGCCGAAGAACCCTGTCCCCCACCGTCGACCGTCGAGCAACCCGATCCCAGGATCGCGAAGATCGCGGCCGCGATCGAGGTGCAAAAACAAATCGCTCCACGCACCTACCTCATGGTCCCGTCGACGCCATGCGGCCCAATTGAGTGTCACGATCTGATGGGTCTGGATTTCAAGGCGCAGACCTTCCAGGCGTTTGCCTACATTCCGTCCTATTCGAGCTGGTTGATCGATGCAGACCTGTCGTCGACATACCAATACGAACGGCGCGTCCTCAAGTTGCTCCAGTGGGGATCGCCGGCCCGGCCGTGGCGACTGAAGTCACCAACGCATCTGCTGTACCTAGATCACCTGGACCGCGTGTTCCCCGACTCGCGATTCGTGATGACTCATCGCGACCCCAGCGAAGTTCTAGCGTCGGTGGTCGACCTGTATGCCGTGGTTGCTCAGATGTTCAGTGACAAGGTCGATTTAAATTACCTTGGTGACCTCAACGTCGAGTGGTGGACGGTCGGGATCGAGCGCGCCCTAGCGTTCCGCGGGCGGGGAAACGAAAAAAGGTTCTACGACATCGACTTCGGGGCGTTCCAACGTGACCCAATCGCCGAGATACGTGGGCTGTACCAGTGGATCGGAGAGCCGATCAGCGAAGAATTCGACACCGGTATGCATCGTTGGTGGGAAGAGAACGCCGAAACCCGCGAGCCCAATGTCCACCCCGATGCCTGCACATTCGGGATCGATGTGGACAGCGTCAAGGCGCGTTTCGCTAACTACGTCGGCCACGTCGCCCACTGGACTGCGACAGAGAGAAGGTGACCACATGCCAATCGACCTGACGGGCGGCCTCCCTGATTCCCGCGACTACTTGTTTCCGTCGGCGCCCGAAACGGAGGGCATGCGCGACGCAGTGAACATATGGGTTTCGGACGACTGTGGACGAGTCTCGCTGCCGCGCATCGCGGTCGAGGCAATGATGCCCAATTGGAACGCGCATGACGTTCAGGTGAATGTCGGACTCAGCGACGGGCGAATATACAAGCTGCGGGAAGCTTACCCGAGCATCCCCTCCGTCGACGACGAAGGGCGGGCCACCGTCCTTGGAGCCGGTCCACTGGTCTTCCGATGCGTGGAGCCATTCCGGACATGGACTGCCGAATTTCGCGGCACCGCAGTCGAGACGACCGTCGAGGCATTGATCGCCGGCGAGGGGGACGGCCCGAGGGTAGACCTCGAGTTCGAAGTCGAGGCGACAATGGCCGTCCCGCCGTGGACCCAGGGCACCCTTTTCCCCGAGGCTGCCGAGATGCTCGCCCACTCTGTGGAGGGAAAACTCATGGGGGGCCCGCGCTTCGAGCAGCTCTTCCGCGCTGCCGGCGCCGTTCGCGTAGCGGGAGAGGACATCGCGTTTACTGGTAGCGGATTGCGAATCAGACGCCAAGGTGTCCGTGACATTACCGAATTCTGGGGCCACGTATGGCAATCGGCTCTCTTTCCGAGCGGCCGAGGCTTCGGGTATATTGCGTACCCGCCAAGGCCTGACGGCTCGACATCCTACAACGAAGGCTACCTCTACAGTGGTGACGGAGAATTGATTCCCGCTAAGGTGGTCGAGGCTCCTTGGATGCGCACCCTCGAGCCCCGAGGGCAGGATGTCTCGTGTGTCCTGGAATCTGCGGATGGCATCACGCGTATCGAAGGAGAGACCATTGTGGGCAATTTCGAACTGGGTATTCCCGAGTACCCGCAATTCCCGGTCCTGTTCCAAGGCGGTGTCCGCTACCGCTGGGACGGCGAGGAGACGTTCGGCATGCTCGAACGATCAACGATGAGGGGCCAGATCGATTGGCCGTAAAGCACTGCGTTGCTGTCGTTTACACGCCTAATTGGCACACCTCGCCACCGTCAGGGCCCGCCGGGAGACATTGATGCAGACACCCGTCGTGCCGGGTCCACCCAATCGCCCACTTCAGCAACCTCTCGGGAGGTTACGTCGCGGTGGGGATTTCCGCGATCCCAGCCACACCGTACGTGCTCAAAGCGCCATCCGGCATCGTGATTCCATAAGTTTTCGGTGCGTATCGGTGGCCGGGTACCCTAGCGATCGGGTGAAAGCAACCATCATGATGATCGCCGATCGGCTACCGCAACGCCAACGATCGGAGCTCCGCGCATCAAATCGGAGAAATCGCCCCGGTCACGCCATTCCTGCAGCAGCGCTTCGAATGCGTAGAACCCTGGGCCATAAGTCTCGCCGGCGTAGGTTCTCGGTCGTAACTCACCGTTGTCATCCGCAATTTCCTGCCCGTCATTATTGAAGTAGCCGGGGGTGCACTCCCGGACGAATGCAGAGGTATCGATGGCTGTTTCGCGGATGTGGTTGACGTATGCATCTTGTGCCTCCAGAGAGGGCTCTGCTACGCAATCATCCTGCTCGAGTGCGCGGTCGATGATCCAGGCGATGTGTCGACCCTGGTTGTTGAACGTCTCTGTTGTCGAGGCATTGAATCCGCCCTGGAAGAAGCCCATGAAGAATTGGTTGGGGAATCCGTGGGTCATCATGCCGTGCAACGTTCGGAACTCGTGCGTCCACTGATCGTAAAGGGACCGACCACTACGCCCTTGGATCGTGGCGATCCCCCACCGCCGCCGGAGATCACTGGAAACCTCAAAGCCGCTCGCAAAAATCAAACAATCGATTTCGTACTCAGCTGAGTCATGGACGAATCCGCGACACGTTAGCCGCTCGACGCCCCGCTTGGGCGCCACGTCAAAAAGCCTGACACTGCCCTTGTTGAATGTGGGGTAGTACTCGTCGCTCGAGGCGGGACGCTTGCACATGTGGCGATACCACGGCTTCAAGATCGACGCGGTCTCCTTGTCCGTCACCACGGCATCGACCCGGGCCCTCAAGCGCTCCATGACACCGAAGTCCATCACCTCGCGCTTGGCAAGGAATTCCTCAGGCGATTGCGGCCAACCCGTGGCATTGAATTCGGCCGACAGATTTCTATTGATTTCAGTCCAGATGTCGCAGATCCGGTCGTGTTCGCCGGGCATCAAGCCGTCGATCGCGGCGCGATGGAAGTTCATCTGGCGTTCCCGCTGCCAACCAGGCTTCAAGGCAGCTACCCACGCCGCATCCGTGGCCGGGTTGTTGCGCTCATCGACGGTGGAGGCGGTTCGCTGAAGCACGTAGAGCTGCTTGGCGTATCTGCCGAGGAACGGGACGGCTTGAATGGCTGAAGCTCCCGTGCCGATGATGGCCACTCGCTTGTCCTTCAATTTGTCGAGGACCGGGTGCTCCTGGCTCCCCCCGGTGTACTCGTAGTCCCACCGGGCGGTATGAAACATCTTGCCCCGGAACTCTTCGATCCCTGTTATCCGCGGAACTTTTGGTGTGTTTATGGGGCCGAGGGCCACGACAACGAAACGTGCGCGCAGCTCATCGCCACGATCTGATGTGATTTGCCACCGTCTTAACGATTCGTCCCAGCGCAACGCATTGGCACGGGTATGAAACAGTGCGGCCCGATATAGGTCGAATCGCCTTGCAACGCTTTGACAGTATTCTCTGATCTCGAGTCCATCGGCAAACTTCTTCGACGGAACGAACTGCATCTCCTCCAAAAGCGGCAGATAGCAATAGGAGTCGTTGTCACAGGACAGGCCCGGATACCTGTTCCAATACCATACGCCACCGAAATCGCCTGCTTGCTCGATGATTCGGATATTCTCGACCCCAGCCTTTCGCAGGTGGTAGCCCGCCAAGACGCCGGCCCAACCACCGCCAAGGACGACAACGTCGACGTGCTCGCTCAGGGATTGGCGTGGGAACCGAGGCATGTGTGGATCGCTGTAATCGATTGCATCGGATCGTTCGTCCGCGTGCGTGTACTGCTCCTGCCCCTCGGGGCGAAGCCGACGATTTCGCTCTTCGCGATACTTCTGCCGCAGCACCGGGATGTCCAACTGATCGGCGGCTGGAATCTTCGTGGGCTCGCAGGTCATCGATGTGTCCTTCCGGGCGCTACGTCATCGAGTACGGTGCCCGCCGGCGATTCAACGATCATTTGTCTGCCTGGTTGGTTGCGGGTACGAACGCCAGAGGAAGACATTCCACGGCGAGCAACGCAGCGTTGGGAATGTAGCGGATGTCCTCGACGGGTATGGCCAAGCTGATGTGTTTCATTCGCTTCGCTGTTAGCCTCGCGGCGACCAGGAGTTGCATCCGGGCCAGCGCGATGCCCAAACACAGATGAACACCCGCTCCGAACGTTACGCTCTTTCGGATGTTGATCCGGCCTGCGTCGAACTGCCGCGGACACTCGAACACCGTTTCATCGTCGTTGGCCGAGGCGAACAGAATCAGCAGATGCGCACCTTCGGGCAACGGCGTCCCGCCCAGCGTCACTGGCGCGGTCGTCACCCGAGACAATGCGCGCACCGGCGCCTCCAGACGTAGCAGTTCTTCGACGAACCGTCCCATCCGCGCATCGTCGTCGGCGGCGTCATAGAACTGCCCCGCAACGTCCGCGTCCGTCGCCACCTTGAGCAAGATGTTGGTGAACGCCGTCGACATCGAATCATGGGTGTTGATCAGAAGGGCCCGTGCAGTGGCGACCAACTCCTCGAAGTTCAGGGGTTCTTCATCCGGGGTTCGAGCATTGATGATGTCGGAGAGCATGTCGTCCTCGGGTTCGTCCATCCGGTTACGAACCAATGCGATGAGATAGTTCTGCATTTCACTGAGTTCGTGTGCGGCGGCAAGCATTTCCTCGCGCGTGTTCGTCAGACTGAACTGCGACAGATAAGCGCTTCCCCACCGTTTGATCGTGCTCATGTCGAGGTCGTCGATCTGTAGTTGCTGCATGCTGAAGGCGATCGCCATCGGCATCGCAAGCTCGTGCAGGCCGTCGACCTCGCCGCGTTCGACGAAGCCGTCGATGAGCACATCGACGAGTTGCTCGAATTGCGGCTCGAAGAGTTTCATGCGCCGCCTACTGAAGGCCTGCGATAAGAGCCGACGCACACGGGTGTGACGCGGCGGATCGATGTTGGCCACGTCGGGGAAGAAGCCACCACCCTCGCGCACGAGAATGCCCTTCATCTCCTCGAGATGGCCCTGGGCCATCTGCTTGTAGTAACCGAGTTCCTGAGAAAAGACGACTGGATCGAGAAGCACCGTCATCAGATCGTCGTGCCGCGACACTAGATACATGCCCAGATCTTCTTCATAGTGAACCGGGTCACCGTCACGAAGAGCGCGGTAATAGGCATGGGGTTTCTCTTGCACGGCCGGGTCGATGAAGGACACTCCCGCAAGGGAATCCAGCTTCCCGCCGCCGACTGGGCAGCCCGCCTCCGGGCTCGATTCGTTGGTCGTCATATTCCACTCCCTTGTCACAATTGGTCGGGCGCCCCACGCGATCGAGTGCGGTATGCCTGGTTCTGCCTGTCCCACGTGTGCGCGCCCACTCCGCGCTGACGCAGTTCGGCCTTGATGATGCGTTGCGTGGCTTGGGTTTTCGGGAGGGCATCCACGAACTCGACGTACCGGGGCACCATGAACCGCGTCATGCGGCCCTCCAGATCTGCGCACAACTCCTTCGGACTGATCGAGGCACCAGCACGCAGCACTGCAAACAGCAAGATCTCGTCTTCAGCGGTATCGGCCGGTACTGCTACGGCGGCGCACTCCACGATGTCTGGATTTCGCAAGACGTCTATTTCGACTTCGAAGGACGAGATGTTTTCGCCCCTGCGCCGGATCACGTCCTTGAGACGGTCGACGAAGATGTATT
Source organism: uncultured Actinomycetota bacterium (assembly GCA_963762625.1). Lineage (GTDB taxonomy): Bacteria > Actinomycetota > Actinomycetes > Mycobacteriales > Mycobacteriaceae > Mycobacterium. Next base: position 2,811,279 of record CAVXLB010000001.1, on the reverse strand, counting down.
CGCCGTCGGTGGTGCGGATGAGTGCATCGCCGGTGTGGAACCATCCGTTGCGCCACGCTGATGCCGTCGCGCTGTCATTGTTCAAATATCCGGCGTTCATCACCCACGGCACGCGTGCACGCACGGCGCATTCACCTGGCGTGCCGTCCGGAACCTCGAAGTCATGCTCGTCCACCAGCCGAACCTCGAAACCGGGATAACCTTCCCGCAGGCGACCCAAGGTGCGTTCGTTCGTCGGATTCCACCCCGAATGTATCGCCACACCACCTTCGGTGCTGTTGTAGACGGTGCAGATGCGGGTATTGAACCTCTCACTGAACTGCCGATAGCTAGAGCCCAGCGGCGCCATGAACAAGTTCTTCAGCGACGTAGGCCCAGCGGGACGTCGGGGCTGCGCAGCAAGCATGTCTGCCATCGAACCGACGAGCATGCCAGTCGTTATTCCGAAACGGGCAACGTCCTGCCAAAAGCTATTGAGCGCAAATCGGGGTCTGATGAGGACTTGACCACCAACCATCGCTGCGTGGTAGGGGATCGACTTCGACCCGAAGTGGGCATGCGACGTGGTGCAGTAGAAGATATCTGTCGACTCGAGATCGTGGAAGGGGAAGGTGCCCAGGTTGATTGAATGCAGTTGGCCCCATGGCAGCCGGACCGCCTTGGAAGGACCCGTGGTACCGGAGGTATAGGTGATGCAGGCGATGTCTTGCGGCCCGGGCTCTGTCATCTGTCTGCGTGCGGCATCGATGTCGAGTTGGAGCGCTTCTACGGTGACGACTGGCAGTTTCGCCGCGCGCTCGCAGTCGGTGTTCGTCAGCATCGAGGACGAGCACTCGCTTGACCGTTGTCAGATCTGCGGCCACGGCGTCGACAAACGGCATGTATTGCGAAGCCACTACGAGCAATTCGGGCTGGCAGTTGTTGATCGCATAGGCCAGCATGCGGCCACGGAATTCGGGGTTCGTCGCAGCCTCGATCGCGCCGATGCTCGCCAGTCCCAGCCAGGCAGCCAATGACTCCAGTCCCGAGTCGACGATGGTAACGACGACGTCGCCACGCTTCACGTCCAACGCGAGGAAGCGAGCCGCCCAGACCTCCATCGACGATTGCAACTGGTCCCAGGTTGCCGAGGCTCCGCCGACAGTCACGCACGAATTCTCTGTGCGGATCCGCTTTCGCCATGCGATTCACGATGGCGGGAAGCGTTTCCTGCGAACGCAATTCGGATTCCCAGCCCACTATCGTACTCCTCCAAACGTTGATCGCGTGTACGTACGAAGCGACTCAAGCCGACATCAGCCGTACTTCCAGAAGGCACGCATCATCGTGATCTTGCCCTCTTGATTGAAGGTGAAATGATCCACAAGGGGGCCGACATGCTGCATCGCACCTTCGCGAGTCACTACGCCCTGCAGAATGGCGATGGCCTCGTTGCCGCACACGATCACATCGCGCTCAAGCCACAGCTTCATCGGACTGAGGTCATCGACCAGCTTCCAGAAGGACGTTCGCAAACTTTCGATGCCGCGGTAGGTGTCCACCCCCACAGGATCTTCCAGAACAGTGTCATCGGCCCACAGCGCTAGCCAGCCCTCTTTGTCGTGGTCGCTCAAAGTCTCGGCAGTGAGCGGTTATCGTCGCGATGATTTCGTCGGCAGTCTGGCATTTCCATCTCCATCAATTCGTTGCGTGTACTGTGCACTCGTGGATCGATCATGCGAGCTGCCGTCGCAGCATCAGCCTCGAGCAGGCCTATGTCACACTCTGCTCACCTCGTCGTCCCAGCCGGTATCACGCTCGCGCACAGCGGCACTGCACGCCCTTTTCATGAATCAGCCGAAGGTGATGGTCCTTGGCCACTGCCGCATCAGCGCTGGGGACATAGGGGTCTCGCCCAACGTCGACCATCGCCGAAAGCCCCGCCGCTTCGTAGAGGCGATGCGTACCCCGCTTGTTGGCCACGAAGTCGCCAGTTTCCATGCGCGCGATCTGCTCGGCGAAAGCGCATTGCCATTGCTTCTTCTTGGCCCACCGGGACGACCCGATTGACGTAGAACAGTTGCCGAGCTGTTTGCGCGTCCATCCAGCCGCCCGTCATCCACAACTGCTTCATGACGCCGGATGGGAAAGTGGAACGGCATCAATGCATAAGGACCATACGGCGCACCGACACCGACTCGAGATTCCTCCCAGCTGAAGCGCGAGTTGTCCGCCGCGATCACTACGTCGGCGGCCAGCAGGAATGTGTTTGCGTGAGGTCCCACGTAACCCTTGGTGGCGACTACGAGTCCCTTGGAGAAACGCCACGGTGGAAGTAGGTCGCCCGTATGCACCCAGTACTTGTCCTGAATCGTCGCCGGCTCCTGACCACCGATGGTCTCGGCAGCCACTTGCTGAACATCGTGGCCGGATGAGAAGTTGGCGCCTTCGGCTGTGAGCACGACGCACTTGACCTCGTCCATGCGATCACAGTCCGCGAGGACGGAGTAGAACTCCTTCTCCATGGTGCTGTTGATCGCATTCATCTTCTCGGGCCGATTCAGGCGGACCGTCACGATGCTCGCCCGCCGCTCCACCCGGACGCAGGTCATCGCAGCCCACTTCGCGTCAACCACAACGCGCCCTCCTATCAGCCTCAGACCCTCCCGCTGTTGGCATGCTTTCTTCAGTCGCGCTTCGGGCCGCGCGGAAGACCAAGTACTTGTTGCGCGATGATGTTGCGCTGAATCTCCGATGTGCCGCCGGCGATGGTGGCCGCGAGGCCGCGTGTGTACCGCTCAAACCTGCTGGCGAAGTACTCGTCGGGATTCATGTGCTGGTATCGCTCGGTCACCGGGTGCCGCAGCCCGTCAATGCCCACCGAACTCAGCGCGAGGTCCGCGGCGCGCATCTCGGCTTCGGAGCCGAACAGCTTCAGCACGGAGACGGATGCGGTGTCCATTTGTCCGCGCGCGGCACGACCCAGTGCCGCCGATCCCATCGCCCGAAGGGCGTGGTAGTCAATGATTGTCGACGCGAACCGATCACGTTCGACGTCGGTGCGGGGCCGGCAGTCGGCCATGAGGTTGTCGATCCGATCGGCCAGCATGAGCCACATCATCGTGCGCTCGTGGCCGAGTGACCCGTTGGCCACCAACCATCCTTGGTTGAGCCCTCCGATGAGATTCTCGGCGGGGACCCGGACGTCGGTGAAGAACACCTCATTGAAGTCGAGGTTGTCTTGACTGGCGACATCTGGGAAGGGTCGACACACCACGCCCTCGGTGCTGGTCGGGATTATCAGCGCTGAAATCCCCTTGTGCTTGGGGGCATCCGGATCAGTGCGAACGAATGTCAACAGGAAGTCGGCGTCATGTGCGCCTGACGTCCATACTTTCTGGCCGTTGACGATGAATTCGTCACCATCTCGGACGGCGCGCGTTCGCAGTGCGGCAAGGTCGGAACCCGCACTGGGCTCGCTCATTCCGAGTGAAGCCGTCATTTCGGCGCGAAGCACCGGCACCGCCCAGCGCTGCTGCTGCGTCTGGGGTGCCGAAGCGTGATCAGCGATGCCGCAACGATATTGACGCCCTGCGGGTTGAAGCTGTGGTAGATGCGTCGTCGACACAGTTCATCGAGATGGACGAACTGCTGAAGTACTGTCGCGTTGCGTCCACCGAATTCGGGAGGCTGCGCGGGAAGTAGCCAGCCGTTGTCGAACAGTAGGCGTTGCCACTTCCGCGCCCACGTTGGCATGTGCGAAACCGACCGCGGACGTTCGACCGTCTCGGCTTCGGCCGGCAGGTTCTCGTCAAGGAACGCCGAGAACTCTGCGCGGAACGATTCGACGTCTTCATCAAAAGTCAGCTGCACGGTACTCCTTGGCGATCAGGGCGCGATGCTGCTGCAGCGCTGCCGAACATCAGTTTCCCCACCTTGCGCGTTTGATGGCGAACTGCAGGTCGTTTTCCCATGTGAAGCCCATTGCGCCAAAGGACTGCATGCCGTGCTGAACGACCAGCGACTGCGCCTCACCCGCTGCGGCTCCGTCCAGCCCTGATCGACGTACCACTTCCAAAGCTGGTTAGCGTTGGCGCCGCCTTCGGCGATCTCCCGAACAAGGGACGGCGGGCACTCTATCGCCGCGGCCTCCCGAACCGCTTCGCGCCAAATGCGCTGGTCATCGTCGAGCTCTAGAAGCAACTCCGGTCTCATCTCCATCGAAGGCGGTCAAAGTGAGAATAATGTTCTCCGTTGACGGAAGTCAACGTGCGCGAATCTTGACAATCGCCGTAGGCGGATAGGAATATCCATGATTGACGTGGTCTGTTTCGTCCATTCAGGCCGTCCGACGACCGGAGGTCCCCGCGCGGGGGCCACATCGTCAGATCGTCAATGTCAATCGCTGAGCAGGAGAACACGATGGTCAGGAAGTCGACGACATCAGGGCCGATTTCGCCGCAAGTCGAGCTCGATCTGTCCGACGTCGAACACCGCGTGGGAAAGCCCGTCGGCGGCGGGCAACTGTGGGATCCGTGCAGTTCCTCCGACATCCGCCGCTGGGTGATGGCGATGGACTACCCCAATCCTCTCCACTGGGATGAGCAGTTCGCGCGCGACTCCAATTTCGGCGGCATCATCGCGCCGCAGTCCATCGCGGTCGCCCTTGATTACGGGCACGGCGCAGCACCCGCCTGTGTGGGGCACATTCCGAACAGCCACCTGATCTTCGGCGGCGAGGAATGGTGGTTCTATGGCTGCCCGGTGCGGCCAGGAGACAAGCTGTTCCAGAAACGACGGTTCCACGACTACAAGGTAGTGGAGACCAAATTCGCTGGGCCCACCATGTTTTCGCGCGGTGACACCACCCACACCAACCAGAACGGCGTCCTGGTGGCCCGCGAGCGGTCGACCGCGATCCGCTATCTCTTCGAAGAAGCGACGAAGCGCGGCATGTTCGAGAGCCAGCTCGGCGAAATCAAGCGCTGGACACAGATTGAGCTGGAAGAAGTCGAGAGGCTTCGCCGTGACTGGCTCGAGTCGAATCGGCTCGGTGTCTCACCGCATTTCGACGAAGTAAAGGTCGGCGACACGCTGCCGCGTCGCGTCATCGGTCCACACAGCATCGCCACCTTCACCACCGAGTACCGCGCGTTTCTCTTCAACATCTGGGGCACATTCCACTGGGTCACGCCGCCGATATCGAGGATCCGTGGGTCTATCAGGATCCGGGCTGGGGCAAGGACTTCGCGTTCGACGAAGAAGACGCGTTCATCGATCCGCGCAAGCGTGACGGACTCTATGTCGGCCCGTCGCGCGGCCACATCGACGCCGACCGAGCCAGCGAAGTCGGCATGGCGCGTGCATACGGCTACGGCGCGACGATGGGCGCCTGGTGCACCGACTATCTCGCCTACTGGGCTGGCAACGACGGGATGGTCCGCCACAGCAAGGCGGACTTCCGGGGCCCGGCTTTCGAGGGCGACGTGACCTACTTCGACGCCGAAATCATCGGCAAGGAGACCGAGTCGGTGTGGGGGGTGCCCCTCGTTCAGGTGAAGCTGCGCCTCACCAACCAGAACGGCGAGGAACTCGTCAGCTGCACCGCCGAGGTCGAGCTACCGGCGTGACGAGGTCAGCTGCACATGAACTCTGAAGCCGCGCAATCGTTTTCGATCGTGTCCGGCCCGCCGTTGAGCGACGAGCCAGGACTCGGGACGCTCACGCTGCCCGGCTTTCTGCGCGATGTGACATCGATGTACGGCGACCGCGAGGTTCTCGTTTTCCGCGCGGCCGACGGCGACACACGCTGGACGTACATCGACCTGTGGGAGCGGGCAGTCGAGGTGGCATGCGCGTTGCGCGCGTGCGGCGTCGGCAAGGACACGCGGGTCGGCGTTTTGATGACCAACCGTCCCGAGTGGATTTCGGCGTTCTTCGGCATCTCGCTCGCCGGGGGCGTGGCCGTAACACTCAGCACATTCTCGACCCCGTCGGAACTCGAGTACCTGCTCAACGCCTCATGCGTTGCGGTGCTGTTGTTCGAGCGAAAGGTGCTCAAGACCGACTTCGCGGTCGTCCTGTCCAAGCTGGCGCCCGAGATCGGCACGACCGCTCCCGGCGCGCTGCAATCCGAGAAATTCCCGTTCCTCCGCCATCTCGCAACGGTCGGCGAGGCGCCATCCGGCATCGACACGTGGGACGCCTTCCTTGCCCGTGGTCACGACGAACCGCACGAACTGGTGCACGCGACAGCCGAGGCTGCGTGCCCCGAGCGATGCGGGAGTGCTGTTCTTCTCGTCGGGCTCGACGAGCAAGCCAAAAGGTGTCCTCAGCGCGCATCGCGCCGTCGCCATCCAGATGTGGCGCTTCCGGAGAATGTGCGGTTTCGGGCCGGACGACAATCTCCGTTGCTGGTCTGCGAACGGTTTCTTCTGGTCCGGCAATTTCGTGATGTCGCTGGGCGCCACGCTCGCCGCCGGCGGTTGCCTTGTCCTGCAACCGACGTTCCTTCCGGCTGAGGCACTCGAACTGATGGCCGCCGAGCGAGTGAATTATCCGTTCGCCTGGCCGCATCAGTGGACGCAAGTCGAAGCCGCACCCAATTGGCTCACCGTGGACCTCAGCAGCATGCGATTCGCCGACGTCAAGACGCCGATTGCCCATCATCCGACAGTGTCCGCCGAGTGGTACTTGCCCGATCACGCCTACGGCAACACCGAAACATTCACGATAAGCACGATTTTCGAAGCCAACACGCCGCGCGAAGTGCACGCCAACAGTTGGGGGGTGGCGCTGCCCGGCGTGACAGTCAAGATCGTCGATCCACTTACCGCAGGCGTGATTCCGCGGGGCCAGAGCGGGGAGATCTGCGTCAAAGGGCCCACACTCATGCTGGGCTATATCGGCACGCCGTTGGATGAGACGCTCGACGCGGAAGGGTTCTTCCGCACTGGCGACAGCGGGTACCTCGACGAGGCCGGCCGGCTGTTCTGGGAGGGGAGGCTGACGGACATCATCAAGACGGGCGGCGCGAATGTCTCGCCGCTCGAAGTCGACGAAGTGCTGGCGAAGCATTGCGGTGTGAAGGTCACCAAGACCGTCGGGCTGCCGCATGAAACGCTCGGAGAGGTCGTCGTCGCCTGTGTCGTGCCGCACGACGGCGCGAGCCTCCAAGCCGAGGAGATTCGCGGATATCTTGCGAGAACGGCTGGCGAGCTACAAAGTTCCGCGCCACGTGCTTTTCTTCCACCAAGACGACATCGCGCTGACAGGCAGCGACAAAATCAAGTCCGGAGAGCTTCGAGAATTGGCCGCGAAGCGATTATCGGAATAGGCCGCAGCACAAAACACCTCACACATCGGGCATGTCGTACGGGTCGAGGTAGCTGCGCCTAACCTTTCGTCGACCATTCGCCGACGGCGGCTTCGTCTCCGGCGGCTGCCACCGAGGGAAGGATTGCTTGGCGGCACCACGACCACACAACCTCTTCGGTCAGGTAGGTCACATCCATCCCACCGTGTAATGCGTTGTACTGGCCTAGAGACGTTAAGGTAGAGCCCAATAGTGACGTCAATTGCCGCACGGTGAGATCCTTTCGAATCAAGCCCGCTTGCGAACATGCAGTCAAGATCTCGGTCAACAGCTTCCGGTGCGGTTCCCATACTTTGGCAAACGCCTCCGGATGATCCAACTCAAGGCTCAAGTTGTAGATCAGGACCAGGCGAGCGCCTACTTCTTGTGATGAACCCGGCCGCGACAGCACTCCTCTACACCACGCCTCCAACTGCCCCATCGCCCCATCGGCGGCCTCGACTTTTTCCCTTATCGCTTCTGTATATTGCGCAGTGAGGTCTTCATACAGAGCCAGCAAAAGTTCGTCCTTGCCGGCGAAGTGCTGATAGAACGTCCGTACGCTGAGATTCGCACGATCAGCCAGCGTCTGCAGTGTGAAGCTTGCTTGGCCGGATTCTTGGACGAGCTCTAGGGCCGTTGCCATAAAACGCGTGCTGCGAGCAACCGCGAGTGCCCGAGCGTCGCCGAGCCGACGTTCGATGGCCCGTTCCTGCCATGTGCTGCCGACGGCACTGCCCCGATCCTGCGACCCCCGGGGCGCGCCACCCGGAGCCTCACCACGACCTTCTTTCATCGCAGACCGTGCAGGATCTGCTTCCTACTGGTGCGCTGACGCGCATTAACGCTTGCGGTCCCGCCTGCTGAATCGTGTGCGCGAAGGAATGGCATACAGCCACAATATCGCCACCGCCGCGACTCACCCGAAGCGGTGATCCTCGACTAACAAGCACGTTCGACACCACCCTCGGCAGCGCCGAGAACATTGTTCTCTATTCACGAAAATTAGCGTTGGATACGAACGATCACATGCATTGTCAATAACTGCTCACGATCTTTGGCACCTGGCGTCTTCTCAGCTGACCGCGGTGACTAGTATCGGGCGTCATGGACACGTTTCAGGCACTGGTCGCGCGGCGGGACGATGATCGAATCAAGGCGGCAGTAGAGACGCTGGAGGAATCCGAGCTTCCGCCCGGCGAGGTGACGATCCGGGTGCAGTATTCCAGTGTCAACTACAAAGACGCGCTGGCTCTCATGCCGAAAGGCGGTGTGGTGCGTGAGTATCCGATCGTGCCAGGCATCGATCTCACCGGCGAGGTCGTGTCGTCGGAATCCAACGAATTCGCCCTCGGTGACCTGGTGTTGGCCCACGGCTACGAGATCGGCACGGGCAGGCACGGGGGTTACGCCGAGTACGCCCGAGTGCCCGCGGACTGGGTCGTCAAGCTCGGCGCCTTGAGCCCGCGAGACGGCGCTGCCATCGGTACGGCGGGATTCACCGCCGCGATGAGTGTGCAGGCACTGCTGGAGCGCGGCATCACACCCGAAGATGGGCCGATCTTGGTGACCGGGGCGACCGGCGGTGTCGGATCGGTGAGCATCGATCTGCTGGCCGCAGCGGGCTACCAGGTAGTGGCGTCGACTGGCAAGCCCGACGCAGCCGTGCGACTCAAGGCACTGGGCGCCGACGAGGTCATCGGCCGGCTACCCGAAGACCCCGACGCCAAGCCGCGGCCGCTGGGCAAGACCCGCTGGGCCGGCGCCGTCGACTGCGTCGGGGGGGCCACCCTGGCCGACGTGCTGAGCACGGTCCGCTACGGCGGTGCCGTGGCCGCCAGCGGACTGACCGGTGGCGCCGGCCTGCAGACCACCGTCATGCCGTTCATCTTGCGCGGTGTGGCGTTGCTGGGCATCGACTCGGTGCTGCTGCCAATAGGACCGCGACGCGCGTTGTGGGAGCAGCTGAGCGGTTCGCTGAAGCCAAAGCACCTTTCGGATGTTTCTCACGATGTAGACGTCAAGGACGTGGTGGGTGTGCTCGACGAGGTCCGCGCCGGAAAGTACTCCGGCCGCGCGGTGGTCCGGGTCGCGGGCGGCTTCTAACCACCCGCGCAAATGTCCCCGAGCATGGTCGGAGTGCACCACCTTTGGTGGGTAGATTGAATGTGGTTCACGGCGTCGAGGACGTTCTTGACGCTGCCCTTGGGAAGGCCCTCGACTTCGCGGTAGACTGTCTCAAAGAGCCCATCGCCGAAGACCGTATCGAATGTTATGGTCAGATCCTCGTACATCTCCTTTGGGTAGTCGCCCAAGAGGAAGTCCATCAGATAGCCGATCTTGATCGGCTCGGCTGTGTTTTCGTAGGACACAAGAGCCTCCAGTGATTTCCTTGGTTGGATCGGTGCCGACGTGGATCGCTTGCGAGTACGTTAAGTTGTTTGCCAACGGACGAAGAAAACGACGCCAGCTGCGGGTGATAGTGATCGGCCAATCCCGTTAGGGTGCAAGCGTTCGCGAGCAGACGGTTTCATGGTGCGGCCGGCGTTACCACATGAGGCCACGGATAACCGCGGCCTGCGGAACATCCTCTAAGGCGAGCAATCCCCTGGGAGCGCTACAGACCCAGTCGATCGCGTTAACCACCCGCGCCGCGGTAGAGATGCAACCAGCATCCGTCGAGTCGAGCAGCGGGTGGGAAACATGTGTATTGACCTCGACACGGGGGTTGCCTTCGACCACGACGCGGTGGACGCCGGTCTGATTGTCCGGCGGGAAATCCCAGTCCGGTGCCGCTGCCGGGGTGAGGCGAGTGACGTGCTCCATGGTGATCACCGGTTCGCCGTTGCGCACGCCCTCGACGGCGAATCGGACCGCGGCCATATGCCCGGGCTCGACCGTCGCCATCTTGCATTCGATCCGCTCTGGCGTGAACCACGGTTCGGAACGCTGCCGGATGTCGTCCAGCTCGATGCCGAGTTGGTCGGCCAGACTACGGACTGCGCCGCCCCACATCGACGCAATCACACCGGGCAGAAACAGCATCGGCGTCTCATCCTCGGGTGCCATGCCAAAGCCCATTGACTTACCGGTGAACTCGAAATCGTCGAAGTTCGCGTAATCGAAAACCTCTTGGACGAGGATCGATTTAGCACGCGTGACGAGGCTCAGCGCGGTGTGCACCTCCGTGTCACCCGAGTAGCCAGGATCGATGCCGTTGACGTAAAGCGAGGTGTTACCCCTCTCGCAGGCTGCCTCCAACGGTGCCCGAAGCCAGTCGTCCGCGTGGCGCGGGGTTACCAACCACACCATCGAGGTGGCCACCACGTTGATGCCCGCCCCCAGGAACTTCGACATCTGCTCGATGGCCTCGAGCGGCCGCGTTTCGCCCTGTGACATATAAACCACGCAGTCGGCGCCCAAGGCTATCAGCGCGTCGATGTCATCGGTCGCGACGATGCCGGTCGGATCGCTCAGTCCGCACAATTCGGCCGCGTCGCGTCCGATCTTTTCCGGGCTGGCGGCATGCACACCGACCAATTCGAGGTCGGGCCGTCCGATGATCGCCGCCAAAGAATGGCGTCCCACGTTGCCGGTGGAAAACTGGATTACTCTGCGCACCCTCTGTCCGTTCGCTCGAAGTGGTCTGCTGAGTGGAGTCAACAAGAATCTACCCTGAATCGACCCCCGGGCAAATGACTTTTGCGCCACCCGAACTCCCCGATCTGACGATCACCCACCACTAGGACAACAGCGTCGGACTCTCACATGGCTCGCACATCAAGGCTGTTCCGCAGGACGCTTCGTATCCTTAACTCCAACAATCATTGACTGTAGTCAATCGATTGGGTTACGGTTTGGCGGCTCTGGCCAGTGGGGTTTGTGCCCGCTCCCACCGAGGATTCGAATTCGGACCCGCGCAACCGCAGCGAGAGGAAATCGATGACTTATCGAGTCGTCCAATGGTCAACGGGAAATGTCGGCCGACTAGCGCTACGCGCCATCATCGAGCATCCTGACCTCGAACTCGTCGGCGTGCATGCCTCGAACCCCGACAAGATCGGCAAGGACGCCGGCGAACTTTGCGGACTTGACACACCGATAGGCGTCGCGGCGACAAACGACGTCGACACGCTGCTGGACCTCAAGCCTGATGTGATCTGTTACAACACCCAGGCGAGAAGCCTCGACGAACTGTGCAAGATCCTTGCCGCCGGCGTCAACGTGGTCGGCACCAGCCGCTTCATCACCGGACGCCGCATCAGCGCCGATGCCGCAGTCCGATTGGACGAGGCATGTCAGCAAGGCGGCAGCTCTCTGTACGGCAGCGGCGTCAATCCTGGCCACGTCAACGTAATCGCGCTGCTCGCCACTGGATTCTGCGATCGGCTCCATTCGTTGTCCTTCACCGAAAGCGTTGACGTCACCGACTACGGGTCCGTAGAGACGTGGGAAGTGGTGGGGTGGGGCAAGCCACCATCGGCCGGCACCGACATGACCGCGCTCATCGAGCAGGGCACGACCGAGGCCGCTGAAGGCATCGAAGCGATGGCCGATGCACTCGGAGTCGAACTAGACGAGATCTGCTTCGAGAACATGTTTTCCGTCGCACAAGAGGATCTCGAACTGCCACATTTCACACTGCCCGCGGGCACTGTGGCCGGGATGCGGCTGAGCTATCACGGGATGGCATACGGCCGCCGGGTCATCACCGTTCACATGGTGTATCGAGTGCGCGGACACGTAGAGCCCCCGCTGGATGTCTTGGACGGGTACCAAATCGAGATTCAGGGCGAACCCTCGCTGAAGATGACGCTCGAGTTCGACGACACAAGAGTTCCCGACGTCAACCGCGATAACACATTCATGGGGTCTGCACTCGTCGCTGCAGCCGCAGCCATGATCAACGCAATACCGGCTGTCTGCGATGCACGACCGGGAATCCGCATCGCGGCAGAGCTTCCGCCGATCGTCGCTCGCCACCTCGTATTCACCCAATGACTACAGTAGCGCTGACCAGCTCCGAGCGCCGCCGGCATCGACCCGCTCAGGTGCCGCAAAAGGTTCGGTACGTGCCGAAATCCTCGGGAGCCGGGGACGCGTAGCGCTCGAGGCCCCGGCGTTCGTCGTACGGAGCGGTCACCGCATCAAGCAGCGGCTGGAGCGGCCCCAGGTCACCCGCCGTCGCCGCGCTCAGCGCCTCCTCGACGAGATGATTGCGCGGAATGTAGATCGGGTTGACCCGGTCCATTAATCCCGCATCCGGATCCAGCGCTCGCCAGCGTGCTATCCAGTCTGCGAACCCGGCCGGGTGCCTGCCAGTTTGACTGAGCTGGCGAAAGAACGACGTGTAATCGACGTTGTTCTCGTGCAGCAGCACAAGCAGATCGCCGATCAACGACGCGGCGACTTCAGCGTCCACAGCCGCAGCCAAGCCCAGCTTGGCGCGCATGCCCGACAACCAGGTGGCCTCGTACTGGGCGCGAAATACGTCGAATGACTGCTCCGCCAACGAGATTGATTCCTGCTCGTCGGCGGAGAACAACGGAAGAAGCGTCTCCGCGAACCGAGCGAGATTCCACCCGGCGATGACTGGCTGGTTGCCGTAGGCATAACGGCCCCAGGAATCAATCGAACTGAAGACCGTCTCAGGGTCGTAGGCCTCCATGAAGGCACACGGTCCATAATCGATCGTTTCGCCGGAGATCGTCATGTTGTCGGTATTCATCACCCCATGCACGAAACCGACGAGCATCCAGCTAGCGATCAGCCATGCCTGGACACCGGCCACGGCTTCGAACAGCGCCAGATAGGGCCGCTCGGCGTCCGCCGCGTCGGGATAGTGGCGGGCGATCGCGTGGTCGGCAAGCCGCCGCACCAAGTCGATGTCTCCGGTGGACGCGGCGTATTGAAAGCTCCCTACCCGCAGGTGACTGCTCGCCACTCGAACGAGCATCCCGCCGGGCAACGGCGTCTCGCGGTATACCTGACGTCCGGTGCCCACGACGGCCAGGGATCGCGTGGTCGGGATGCCCAGCGCATGCATCGCTTCGCTGACAATGTATTCGCGCAGCATCGGTCCCACCGCGGCCAGGCCGTCGCCGCCACGCGCGAAAGGCGTGGCCCCGGAACCTTTCAGGTGCAGGTCACGAACGCGGCCGTCGCCGTCGCAGAGTTCCCCCAGGAGCAGCGCGCGCCCGTCGCCCAGCCGCGGCACGAAGTTGCCGAACTGATGCCCGGCGTAGGCCTGAGCTACCGGTTCGGTGCCGCTCGGTAGCTGGTTGCCGGCCAAGAACCGCAGCCCGTCGGCGCTTCGCAGCCAGGAGGCGTCGAGCCCGAGGTCGGCGCCCAACGGCTCGTTGAGCACCAGCAACTGCGGGTCGGGCGGCGTCTCAGCTCGCCAACGGACAGCCATCTCCGGCAACTCTCGGGAGAAGCGGTCTTGCAGCACTCCTCCCACGCTAGCCTCGCGAAACGGCAACTACCAACGCATTTCCCGAGAAGCGGCGTCGGCAGTTGCCGTTTCGCGGCGTGCCGTCGACTTCGGTCTGCGCTCCGGACGGCAGAGACCTGGTTGCCCCCTGGACGTCCACCACCACGAGGAACGAATTGGCTACCGCATAGTTACCCTGACCCCGCGCGCCGTCCCTGGCCGAACTGTCGCCGGCTAGCCAAATAGGTGATGGTCGTGCGCATGGCGCGGCGAGCAGCGGATTTCCGGGCGGCAATGCAGGCGAGCCGAGGCGGTCAGGCACTCACTCGGCGCCAGCCGTCGGCAGCTCGGGCCGCTTTGATCAGCGCGTCGCACAATTCGCGCAGCTCGGTCTCCCCGGCCCCTTCGTCGAGCGCGGTAGCGACGTCTTCGGCCGCACATCGCACCTGGTAGACGCGATCCGATAGGTCCGCCGCATCATCGGCCGACAGCACGACCGCATCGGCAGGCAAGGCCAGCGGTTCACCGCGGTTCATCGAGGCCCGTTGCTCATATGCCCGCTGCCGACAGGATTGCCGACAGTACTGGCGCCGACGGCCCAGCCCGATATCGGTCACGTCTCTACCGCACCACCGGCACGGTTGAGGTCGCGCACGCCGGGTCACGCCTGCCGACTTTAGTCCGCCGGAGTCTTTTTACGCCCGCGACACCGCGTATCATTAGAGGTCGCGCGCATACGCAGCGTGTCTGACCGGGAACTACACGGACGGCCGTACCGTTTGCCATGCAGAGAGAATCAAGAGCTCCAGAGCTCACAGGACCCAAAGGAGTAGCGCCTAATGGCCGATCGCGTCCTCAGAGGCAGTCGCCTCGGCGCCGTGAGCTACGAGACTGACCGCAACCACGACCTGGCGCCCCGCCAGATAGCGCGGTACCGCACCGACAACGGCGAGGAGTTCGAAGTCCCCTTCGCCGACGACGCTGACATCCCCGGTAGCTGGCTGTGCCGCAACGGCATGGAAGGCACCCTGATCGAGGGTAACCTGCCCGAGCCGAAGAAGGTTAAGCCGCCGCGCACCCACTGGGACATGTTGCTGGAGCGCCGCTCGGTCGAAGAACTTGAAGAGCTTCTCAAGGAACGCCTGGACCTGATCCGGTCGCGGCGCCGCGGCTGACCGGACGCGCCCGCTCAAACGGGCCGGTTAGCTGTGGTTATTGGCGCGCAGGGATCGAGCGCGCTCGGCGCGCCCCTGAACCCCCCACCGAGTGACTTTTATCAGCGCCTCACGAATATTGGATCCACTCATCTTGGACTCGCCGAGCTCGCGCTCGGTGAAAGTGATCGGCACTTCCGCGACCACGAATCCGTTGTTGACCGTGCGCCAGGTCAAGTCGATCTGGAAGCAGTAGCCTTTCGACTCCACACCGTCGAGATCAATCGCCTGGAGAACTTCGCGACGGTAGGCGCGGTAGCCGGCGGTGATGTCATGGATACCGACCCCCAACGCAGTGCGCGCATAAGTATTGGCCGTCCACGACAGAGCCCAGCGCCGCCACGGCCAATTCTGCACCGTCCCGCCATCGACATAGCGTGAGCCGATGGCCAGGTCGGCTCCCGCATCGACCGCCTCCAGCAGACGGTGCAGTTGTTCGGGCGAGTGGCTACCGTCGGCGTCCATCTCGACGAGTACCGAGTAGTCCCGACTCAAACCCCAAGCGAAACCTGCCAGATACGCCGCGCCCAAGCCGTCTTTGGCGGTGCGGTGCATCACGTGCGTACGGCCGCCGTCGGCCGCGGCCAGCTCGTCGGCGAGCTGGCCGGTGCCGTCGGGGCTGTCGTCGTCCACGATGAGCAGGTGCACATCGGGGCACGCATCCTTCAGCCGTTGGTGGATGATCGGCAGGTTCTCCCGCTCGTTGAAGGTCGGGACGATCACCAAGACGCGCTGGCTGGGCAGATTGCCGGGGACGCGGGGCGCCTGCTGGCCGGTGGTCATTTAGCTCCTCTGTGTCGCCCGCCCCGTGGAGCGGAGTTCAGTTACCGCCCTCGGCCGTCCTCCTCGGCGCAGCTGACTCCTCGGAGTCTTCCGGAGTCACACCAGAGTCGTCCGATTCATCCGGGGGCCTGGACCTGAGGCGAATCGGACGTGGGAACCATCCATTGTGCCGTATTGCGGCCAAAATGACCGCCGCAGCGAGTGTGACCAGGGTCAATTGCAGGATCGGAGCCCAGCGGGTTGCCGGCGTCAGCTTCGTCTTGAGGCGCACTTGGGTGTCCAGGTAGGCGGGTTCGAAGAAGTCTGTCCGGGCCACCTCGCGGCCGTCCGGCGCGATCACCGCGCTGATCCCGGTGGTACCGGCGACCACGACGTAGCGGTCGTGCTCGACGGCTCGAACCTTTGCGAACGCCAGCTGCTGCTCGCTCATGGTCTTGTTGAAGGTCGCATTGTTGGCCGGCACCGCCAACATTTGGGCGCCGTTGAGAACCGCTTTTCGCGGCTCGCGGTCGAAGATCACTTCCCAACAGGTGGCCACCCCGACCGACACACCCGCGACCTGCACCACGTCGCTGCCGACGCGCGGCACGAAATGGCCGGCACGGTCGGCATACCCGGAAAGATGCTTGAAGAGCCAGGGCATCGGCAGGTACTCGCCGAACGGCTGCACGATTTCCTTGTCATGCCGGTCGGCCGGTCCGGTGACCGGATTCCAGACGATCACCGTGTTGGTATATTCGGCGGCATCTTCCATCCGGCCCGGAACGCCGAGCACGGTGCCGATCAGGATGGGCACGCCGATCGCGTCGGCCGCTGCCGTGATCTGTTGCCCGGCATCGGCGTTGACGAACGGATCGATATCTGACGAATCCTCCGGCCAGATCACGAATTGCGGCTGGACAGCCGTCCCCGCTCGCACGTCCTCCGCAAGCCGCATCGTCTCGCGGACGTGGTTGTCCAGCACCGCTCGACGTTGTGCATTGAAGTCCAGACCCAGTCGGGGCACATTGCCCTGCACGGCCGCGACGGCGGCACTGGGCTCCCCACCTGATCCCGCTCCGGCGTGGCGCACCTGCGGCCAGACCAGGATGGCGGCGAGCAGGACGAGACATATACAGATGGCCGGCAGCACCACCGCGGGCGGACGCGCGGCTTCCTCGGAGCCTTCGGAGCCGCTGTCACGCGCCGGGTCACCGGTATGCCACCACGTCACGATTTCCACCGCGATCGCGGTCAAACCGAACCCCACCACCACGGTCGCCATCGACAGCAGCGCGGTGCCGCCGAGCTGGACCAACGGCAGCAATGGCCCATCGGATTGACCGAAGGCCACCAACCCCCAGGGAAAGCCGCCGAACGGGAAGATCGACTTCAGCCATTCTTGCGCCGCCCAGACCAACGCAAACCAGATCGGCCATCCAGGCAGTCGGCGCACCACGACGGCCAACAGGCCGAAGACGCCGGGAAACAGCGCACATACGATCGCCAACGCCAACCAGGGAACCGCACCTACCAGATTGCTGATCCACGGCAACAGCGGCAGATAAAACGCCAATCCGAACAAAAATCCGTACCCCAGGCCGCCCGCCGGTCTCGTGTTGGGGTGGATCAGCACCCAAGCCAGCAGCGCGGCAGCGACGACGGCGCCCCACCACCAGTTCAGCGGCGGGAAGCTGGCATAGAGCAGCGACCCGCCCACGATGCTTACCGCCAACCGCACCAAACGGGGCAACAGCGCTCGACGGGCCGTGGCGCCCAGCCGATCCGCCAGGCTCGCGGCGTCCGGCGCGTCCGAGTCGGAGGCAGCTTCGCGTGTGGTTTCTTCGTACTGCGGCTCGTCATCCCGCGGCGATTCGGCGTCATCGACCGGGTTGTTGCTGTCAGACAGGTCCTCAGCCATAAATAACCGCACCCCGGTGCACGGCGACGCGGCAACGCGGCAACGTGTCGCTCGGGCCCAGCCGCGGCAACGCCGGCACCCGGGAACGTGGATCGGTGGACCACCGCTGAACTGCGTCGCGCGGTGCGCTGACGTCGAGGGTCCCGGCGTCCCATACGGCGTAGGAGGCTTGCGCGCCGGGCACCAGGGTCCCGGTCTTGCCGTCGTCGGCCCCGCCCGCCCGCCACCCCCCACGGGTCGCGGCGGCGAACGCCGCCCGCGCCGACAGCGCACTTCCCGCAGTGCGGTGATTGACGGCTGCACGCACGCTCACCCACGGGTCGAGGCCCGTTACCGGCGCGTCGGAACCTAATGCAAGCGGCACGCCTTGGGATGCTAACAGCGCGAGTGGGTTGAGTTCGCTGGCTCGCGCCATCCCTAGGCGACGGGCGTACATGCCGGTGCGGCCGCCCCATAGCGCGTCGAAATTGGGCTGCACGCTGGCGATGACACCCCACGCGCCCAATTTTGCGGCCTGAGTTGCGGTCACCATCTCCACGTGCTCAAGGCGGTGGCCGCACCGGGCGACGGCCACCACCCCGAGGTCGGCGGCCACCCGCTCGAAGGCGTCGACCGCCACTGAGACTGCGGCATCGCCGATGACGTGGAAACCGGCCGTCACCTGCGCCTCGGTACAGGCCCGCACATGCTCGTGGACGGCATCGGGGTCGATGTGGCAAATGCCGGTGCAATCCGGTGCGTCGGCGTAGGGCTGGTGCAGCCAGGCCGTGTGGGATCCGAGCGCACCGTCCACGAACAGGTCGCCGGCCAGCCCTCGGGCCCCGGTCTCCTCCATCAGTGCGCGGGCCTGTGCAGACGTGGTGACGGCTTCACCCCAGTAGCCGATCACCTCGACGCCGTGATCGAGGGCACGAAGCTGCAGCCAGTCGTCCAGCCCGCCGATCTCGGGCCCGGCGCATTCGTGCACCGCGACGATCCCGGCTGCAGCCAGGGCGTCCAGCGCCGCCACCCGGGCGTCGGCCAGTTGCTCGGCCGTCAGCAAGTCGCGGGCGGCAGCCCGGACCAGATGGTGCGCGTCGCCTGCCAGCGGCCGTTGATCGGTGAAACCAGCCGCCGCCGGTAACGCTGGGACCAGCTGCCGCAAACCAGTCGAGGCCAGCGCGGAATGCACGTCGACGCGCGCCAGGTAGGCGGGCCGATCGCCGAGTACGGCGTCGAGGTCGCTGGTACTCGGCGGGGTGTTCTCAGGCCACGCCGATTCATCCCAGCCATGTCCCCACACCGGCTGATCCGGATGGGCGGCCGCATAGTCGGCGACCATCCGGACGCACTGCGCGCGCGAAGCGGCCGAGCGCAAATCCAGGCCACTGAGTGTCAGGCCGGTCGAGCTCAGGTGGATGTGGCTGTCCACGAATCCCGGCGCCACAAAGCCGCCGGCGAGATCCTCCACCTCGGCATCCGGGAACTGGCTGCGGCCGACGTCGTCGCTGCCCAGCCAGGCCACGACATCGCCGCGCACCGCCATGGCGGTGGCATCGGGATGGGTTGGGCTATGTACCCGGCCGTTGACGAGCAGCTTGGTGGACGTCTTCGTCACACCGCAAAGCTACGGGGATCGGTCCCGTATTAACCAGCTAAGTAACCAGCGACTAGTCACGCCGGTCCGGTAACGCCGGCGGCTCGACGTCTGTGACATCCAAGACCTCGCCGTCGATGTAGTCGCCGCGCCCGCGGCCGGCCGTGTCCGTAATCAGCGGTACCCGGCGCTGGAGACCACGCACCGCAATCGTAGCCAATCCCGGGCCCGCGACGGACCGTACAGCCGGCACTAGCAGCAACATCCCCAGAGCCGTGGTGACCAGCCCCGGCACCAGCACCAAGATGGTGGCCAGGGTGACCATCGCGCCGTCGCTCAGCGCGCTGCGCGGCTCGTCGAGGCCGGATCGCAGCCGCGCCAGTTGACGAATGAGACGCGACCCAGCCAACGGGGCAAACAGGCCCCAGCCGAGGATGAAGGTGGCCAGCAGCGCCAGCAGGGTCCAACCCCATCCGATCGTCGACACCAGCGCGATGATTACCGCGAACTCGACGACGGCGTAGACGAGTAGCAGTCGGCGCACCATGTCAAGCCAACGTCTGTGAGACGCGCCCGAGTTCCCCTGGCCACCCGTGCCGCGGCTGCAGTTAGATGACGTTATGACCACGATTGAGATCGATACTCCCGCCGGACGGATCGATGGACTGCTGGACCTGCCCGTCGGGGAAGGTCCGTGGCCGGGTGTGGTGGTGATCCACGACGGGTTCGGCTACGGACCGGACAAACAGGCGATCTCGCATCGCATCGCGGAGGCAGGCTATCTGGCACTTACTCCGAATATGTACGCTCGCGGCGGGCGCGCCCGATGCGTTACCCGGGTGATGCGCGAGCTGCTGACCAAGCGCGGCCGCGCACTCGATGACATCTTGGCTGCCCGCGATCACCTGCAGTCGATGCCCGAATGCGCCGGGCGGGTCGGCATCGCCGGCTTCTGCATGGGCGGTGGTTTCGCACTCATTATGTCGCCTAAAGGTTTTAGCGCCTCCGCACCGTTCTACGGGACGCCCCTGCCCCGGAATCTGAGCGAGACGTTGGATGGGGCTTGCCCGATTGTGGCGAGCTTCGGCAGCCGTGACCCGCTGGGTAAAGGCGCTGCCAACAAACTGCGCGAGACGACCGCGGCCAAGAACATCACCGCCGATATCAAGGCCTACCCCGAAGCGGGACATGGCTTCGCGAACGAACTCCCCGGCCAACCACTGCTTCGCGTCACGGGTTTCGGCTACCACCGAGCGGCGGCCGACGACGCGTGGGACAGGGTCTTCGCATTCTTTGGCGAACACCTGGGAACCGAAATAGCAATGTAAAACTAATTGCCGTTCTCAATATCGATGCGGGAACGGAATAGCCCCAAAGCCAGCGCGGTTGAGCAGTTGGGCGTTAATAAGACAATCGGGTTAAAATATAATCGCGCTGGTTTGATACAGGAGCCAGGTAAGGAGAGGACGATGCGCGAGTCGGCCGCTCAACAGAGTGCTCGGTGGATCCGCGCCGCTGGGGCATTCGTAGCGTTGGCTGTTCTGTTCGGTATCGGTGCCGCGGTGCTTGCGTTTGACCGAGACGAGCCGCCCGGGCCCGCTCAACAAGCCGTTAAAGGGCTTGCGACCCATACGGCCCCGGCGAACGCGTTCAGCCCCGCCGAGCAACAGATCGTGGGACTGCTGCCGCCCGGGTACACCGCCGGCGCGTGCGCGCGGGCCATCGACCCGTTCCCGAGTGCGGTCGCCAGCCTGGACTGCAGCGAAAATTCCACCTACGACACCCCGACCTACGCGCGTTTCACGCTCTACAACGACTTGGACGCTCTGACGGGCGACTTCCAATTGACCGCCGAGGGCATGGTGCTCTCGCCATGCCCGGGCGGAAGTAGCTCGCCGGCCCCGGGCACCTGGACTTCCAGCTCGAACGCTAAACAGATCAGCGGCAAGGTCGTTTGCGGCAGCATCGCGGACCGCGCGAACATCGCCTGGACCCGCGATGCTCAGCTGCTACTCGCCACCGTCAACGGAGGACCCGACCTCAACACCCTGTACCAGTGGTGGCGGCGCTTCGGGAGCATGACACAGCACTGAAAACTGTTGCACCCCTTGGTCACCGGATCTTTGCGTTATGCCATCGCCGCGTTCAGCTGCTGTGCCAAAACGGTCGCGAAGGTGTGCGTATCGCCCGGCCAGCGTGCCGACACATAGTTGCCGTCGTCTACGACGAATGCCGGTCGCGAGTCGGTTGGCGTATCACGCACCATTCCGGAGCGCTTGAGCCGCCAGTGCGGCGTTGCGCGGGTAACGTCACAGAAATCCGCTGGGTCCGCAAGGGCGCGGGTGACCTCGGACTGCACTGACATAAAGCCGCCGGGCTGGCCGGGCCCTTCCGGGTAGGTGCGGTAGTAATCGGGATCCCAGAATCGGGTGACGCGGGTCAGGTTCCAGGCACTGCGCTCGAGTGTCCATGTCAAGGCCGTGGTTTTGCGTCCGTACAGCACCGAGTGACCGGTGGCTGGATCAAGGCTACGAGCGGCGAGCAGCACACCGTGACAGATTGCAGCCACGGTCACCCCCTGGGTAAAAGCGTCCACGACGAGCCGTTGGAGTAGGTCGCTGTCGATATAGCTGCGCATTCCGCGGGCACGATGTCCGCCCGGCAGCAGCAGCGCGTCGACGCCGTCGAGGCCGGCTTGACTCCAGCTCACCGGATGCCGGTACTCGGCTGACCGCAACATGTCCGCATAAGCACTGCGGCCGGCTTTGTTCGCCCGCAGCATCAGCCCGACCAGCGGGATCGTGCCCAACACCGGCAGTGCAGACCAGAGGTCCAAACCGCGACCGGTCAGCATGATGTCGTCCGCTGCCCCGGGCGTTCCGCTTTCGGTCGCAAAGATCACCCGGTGCCCGTCCCGGGTCAAGACGCGCCAGCTGACTGCGACCTCGGTGGGGTCGAAGTCACGATCTGGGATCGGGATCAGAACAGTACTCATTGAGGTCCGCCGAGCGGAGCTAGCTCGGCGCTACTCTCAGCTCGAGACCGACGTTGTTTTCCATGCCGCCACGAAGCTTGCTGAAGAAGTTGAACAGCCAGCCCAGGATGCCGTACCTGCTGCCGATCGCGTCGTAGGCGGCGCCCGTTTCCGTCTTATCGAGGATCGCCGCCGTGCCCGCGACGGCCTCGCTGGTCGGGCGACCACGCATGGTGCAGGTGGCCAGCGTCACCCGGGGTGTATTGCGGATCCGCTTGACCTTCCATGACTTTCCCTCGGTGATGACCAGCAACCGGTCGCCACGCTCTGTGTCCAAGGCGGCCCAGATCGGCGTCGACTTTGGCCGGCCGTCTTTGGTGAAGGTGGTCAGCAGGATGTATTGCGCCTTGGCGAGGTCGGCGAAGTTAGGCGTCACGCCGCCAAACTTACCGCCCAGCAGCCTCAGCCCTCGAGATCACCCTCGGTTTCCAATAGCGCTTGACGTAGCCCGTCGAGGGTTCCCGATTCCGGCTCGGCCCACATGCCGCGACCGGCCGCCTCCAGCAGTCGCTCGGCCATGCCGTGCAGCGCCCACGGGTTGGACTCCGTCATGAACTTCCGGTTCTCCGGATCCAGCACGTAGCGCTCGGTGAGCTGTTCGTACATCCAGTCGGCCATCACCCCAGCGGTGGCGTCGTAGCCGAACAGGTAGTCGACGGTAGCCGCCATCTCGAACGCACCCTTGTAGCCGTGCCGGCGCATCGCGGCCATCCAGCGCGGATTGACAACGCGGGACCGGAATACGCGCGCGGTCTCCTCCGATAATGTGCGGGTGCGTATCGCGTCGGGTCGGGTGTTGTCGCCGATATAGGCCGCCGGTGCCTTGCCGGTCAGCGCTCGCACCGTAGCTACCATGCCGCCGTGGTACTGGAAGTAGTCGTCGGAGTCGGCGATGTCGTGCTCGCGGGTGTCGGTGTTTTTGGCGGCCACCGCGATCCGCCGGTACTGCCGATTCATGTCGTCGACCGCTTCGCGGCCGTCCAAGTCGCGTCCGTAGGCGAATCCGCCCCAGGCCGTGTACACCTGCGCGAGGTCAGCGTCGTCGCGCCAGTTGCGGCTGTCGATCAGCTGCAGCAGCCCGGCGCCATAGGTGCCCGGCTTGGATCCGAAAATCCTCGTGGTGGAACGCCGTTCGTCGCCGTGGGCAGCCAGGTCGGCCTGGGCATGCGCACGGACGAAGTTGTCATCGGCGGGCTCGTCGAGGTCGGCGACCAACCGCACCGCGTCGTCGAGCATCGTCACGACGTGCGGGAAGGCATCGCGGAAGAATCCGGAGATCCGCACGGTCACGTCGATACGCGGGCGGCCGAGCTCGGCCAGCGGAATCGGCATGAGGCCGACCACACGCCGCGACGCATCGTCCCACACCGGCCGAACGCCGAGCAGTGCAAGAACTTCAGCGATATCGTCACCTGCGGTGCGCATCGCCGACGTACCCCATACCGACAGGCCAACTGACTGCGGCCACTGCCCGTGGTCTTGCCGATAGCGGGCAATCAGCGAGTCCGCGAGCGCCACGCCGGCTTCCCAAGCCAGCCGGGACGGTATCGCTTTGGGGTCAACGGAATAGAAGTTGCGTCCGGTGGGCAGCACGTTGACCAGCCCCCGCAACGGTGACCCGGACGGCCCGGACGGGATGAACCGACCGTCGAGTGCCCTCAGGACCTGCTCGATTTCAGACGCAGTACCGGCCAGCCGGGGCACCACCTCGGTGGCCGCGAAGCGCAGCACCGCCGCGACGTCAGCGTTGTCGGTGAGCCGGTCGGCGGCGGCTGGGTCCCAGCCACTGGCCTGCAGCGCCGCAACAAGTTTCCTGGCCGCGGCTTCCGCCTGGTCGACGGAAGACCGCTCGTCGGTGCCGTCTTCGGCCAGCCCGAGCGCCTGCCGCAGGCCCGGCAGCGCATGTTCACCGGCGAATAACTGGCGGGCCCGCAAGATGGCCAGCACCAGGTCGAGTTCGACCTGGCCCGTTGGCTTTTGCCCGAGGATGTGCAGGCCGTCACGAATCTGGACGTCTTTGATCTCGCACAGCCAGCCGTCGACGTGCAGGATCAAGTCATCGAACGAGTCCTCTTCGGGCTGCTCGGTCAAACCCAGGTCGTGGTCCATCTTGGCGGCCCGGATCAGTGTCCAGATCTGCTGGCGGATGGCGGGCAGCTTGCCGGGGTCGAGCGCGGCGACGTTCGCGTGCTCGTCGAGCAACTGCTCCAAACGCGCAATATCGCCATAGGTTTCAGCGCGGGCCATCGGCGGGATCAAGTGGTCGACGAGCACCGCGTGCGCCCGTCTCTTGGCTTGGGTGCCTTCGCCGGGGTCGTTGACCAGGAAAGGGTAGATCAGCGGCAGGTTGCCCAGCGCGGCGTCGGATCCGCAGGCCGCGGACATGCCCAGCGTCTTTCCCGGTAGCCACTCCAGGTTGCCGTGCTTGCCCAGATGCACGACGGCGTGGGCACCGAATCCGGCGTCTCAGCCAGTGGTAGGCGGCCAGGTAGTGGTGGCTGGGCGGCAGGTCCGGGTCGTGGTAGATGGCGACGGGATTCTCGCCGAAGCCGCGCGGCGGCTGCACCATCAGCACCAGGTTTCCGGCTTGCATTGCGGCGATGACGATCTCACCGTCGGGATCGTTGGTGCGGTCCACGAACAGCTCTCCGGGCGGCGGGCCCCAATGGCTCGTCACCGTGTCGGTCAGTTCAGCGGGCAGGGTGACGAACCAGTCGCGGTAGTCCCTGGCGGACAACCGGATCGGGTTGCCGGACAGTTGTCCTTCGGTGAGCCAGTCGGGGTCCTGCCCGCCGCGTTCGATCAACGCATGAATCAGAGCGTCACCATCGTTGCTCTCGACACCGGGCAATTCGCCGACCCGATACCCACTGTCGCGCATCGCGCGCAGCAGCGCCACCGCGCTGGCCGGGGTGTCCAGTCCGACCGCGTTGCCGATGCGGGCGTGCTTGGTGGGATAGGCCGAGAACACCAGCGCCACTCGCTTGTCGGCGGAGGCGACATAGCGCAGCTGCGCGTGCCGGACCGCCAGCCCCGCGACCCGCGCGCAGCGCTCGGGGTCTGCGACGTAGGAGATCAGCCCGTCGTCGTCAATCTCCTTGAACGAGAACGGAACCGTGATGATGCGGCCGTCGAACTCGGGCACCGCCACCTGACTGGCGACGTCGAGCGGGCTCATGCCGTCGTCGTTGGCATGCCACTGCTCTCGCGAGCTGGTCAGGCACAAGCCCTGCAGGATCGGGACATCCAGAGCGGCCAGGTGCTCGACGTTCCAGCTGTCGTCGTCGCCTCCGGCCGACACCGTGGCCGGCTTCAGTCCCCCGGCCGCCAGCACCGTGACCACCATGGCGTCCGCGCGGCCAAGCCGTTGCAGTAGTTCCGGTTCGGCGGTGCGCAGCGACGCACAGTAGACCGGTAGCGCGCGTCCGCCCGCGTCTTCGATCGCACGGCACAGCGCATCGACGTATGCGGTGTTGCCGGCCAGGTGCTGCGCACGGTAGTAGAGCACCGCGATCGTCGGGCCCTCTGTGTTGCGGGCGTCGGGCCGCGTCAGCTCGCCCCAGGTGGGGGTCACCACCGGCGGCGCGAATCCGAAGCCGGTCATCAACACGGTGTCCGACAGGAAGGCGTGCAACTGATGCAGGTTGTCCACGCCACCATGAGCCAGGTAGATGTGAGCCTGCACGGCGATGCCGGCGGCAAGCGTCGACAGTCCGGTCAACTCGGCGTCGGCCGCCTGCTCGCCGCTGACCAGCACCGTCGGGACGCCGCTGGCGATGATGTTGTCGATACCGCTCTGCCAGGCGCGGTAGCCACCGAGAATCCGGACCACCACGATCGCGGCTTCCGCCAGCAGGTCGGGCAGCTCCTCCTCGAGCAGCCGCGACGGGTTGGCCCACCGATAGTTCTTCCCGCTGGAACGGGCGCTGATCAGGTCGGTGTCGGACGTCGACAACAGCAGAATGGTCGGGTCAGCCACCTCTCATTCGTACAGCAGCGGGGCTCAGTACCTGGTCTTGGGTACACCGCAACACCGGTAGCGGGCACGACTCGATTTTTGTTCGGTGCCGCAGGAGCGCCGGGGAGCCGTACCGTGGACAGGTGGTCAGAGCCCGCGACACAGACGCCTGCCCCGGCGCCTTTCAGGTGCACCAGGCCGCAGATGGCGTGCTGCTGCGGATTCGGCTGCCCGGCGGGATGATCACCGCTGCCCAACTTGCGGCGTTATCCACCGTGTCAAGCGAGTTAGGCTCGGGAACCCTGGAGCTGACGGCCCGCGGCAACCTGCAGTTGCGCGGGATCACCGACGCGGCGGCAGTTGCTGACGCGATCGTCCCCCTGTTCACCCAAGCCGGGCTGTTGCCATCGGCCACGCACGAGCGGGTCCGCAACATCGTCGCTTCGCCCCTGTCCGGGCGGGTCGGCGGCAACGCGGATGTGCGGCCGTGGGTCGGTGACCTCGACGCGACGATCTGCGCCGAACCCCGCCTCGCCGAGTTGGGAGGACGATTCTGGTTCAGTCTCGACGACGGCTCCGCCGATGTGTCCGGCCTGGGCGCCGACGTTGGGGCGCACGTCTTCGAGGATGGCTGCGCGCTGCTGCTGATCGGGCGGGACACCGGCATCCGGCTGGCTGTCGGCGACGTGATCAAGACACTGGTCGCAATTGCCTTACGGTTCACCGAGATACGCGGAACATCTTGGCGCATCAATGAATTGAGTGATATACAGCACCTGATTCCCGGCGTCGAGTTGACTGGCACACCCTTCCCGCCCCGCACCAAACCGCCGGTGGGATGGATAAGCCAGGAAGACGGCCGGGTCGCGCTGGGCGCCGCCGTGCCGCTGGGCGTCCTGCCTGCACGCGTCGCGGAGTATCTTGCCGCAATCGAAGCCCCGCTGGTCATTACGCCCTGGCGATCGGTATTGGTCTGCGATCTGGACGAGGGCGTGGCCGACGTTGCACTGCGGGTGTTGGCGCCGTTGGGCGTGGTATTCGACGAGCGCTCCCCGTGGCTGAACGTGAGCGCCTGCACCGGTAGCCCCGGTTGCGCGCGCTCGGTCGCCGACGTGCGGGCCGATGCGGCACAATCACTCCAGGCGGATTCGGCACTCCAGACGGATTCGGCCGAGCATCGCCACTTCGTCGGCTGCGACCGCGCCTGCGGTAGCCCGCCATCCGGTCAGGTGCTCGTCGCCACCGGCGACGGGTACCGAGCACTGCGACCGTAGGGTGAGCACGTGCTTGACTACATCCGCGATGCGGCGGAAATCTATCGTCAGTCGTTTGCGGTCATCCGCGCCGAAGCCGACCTGACGCGATTCCCCGCCGACGTCGCACGGGTGGTGGTCCGGTTGATCCACACCTGCGGCCAGGTCGATGTCGCCGAGCACGTCGCCTTCGCCGGCGATGTCGTCGCGCGCGCCCGCGCCGCCCTGCAGAGTGGCGCCCCGGTGTTGTGCGATTCATCGATGGTTGCCGCCGGGATCACCACCGCACGGCTGCCCGCCGAGAACGAGGTCGTGTCACTGGTGGCCGATCCCCGGGCGGTTGAGCTGGCTGCCCGCCGGCACACCACTCGCTCGGCAGCCGGCGTGGAGCTATACGCCGACCGGTTGGCCGGCGCCGTGTTGGCAATCGGGAATGCGCCCACCGCCCTGTTCCGGCTGCTCGAACTGATCGACGAGGGGGCTTCGGCTCCGATCGCGGTGCTGGGCGGACCGGTCGGCTTCGTGGGGTCGGCACAGTCCAAGCAGGAGCTCATCGACCGCCCGCGCGGCATGTCCTATCTGGTGGTGCGCGGACGCCGTGGCGGCAGCGCGATGGCCGCCGCTGCGGTCAACGCGATCGCGAGCGACTCCGAATGACCACCCAGGCCGCGAGAGGAACGCTTTGGGGAGTCGGGCTGGGGCCTGGGGACCCGGAGTTGGTGACCGTCAAGGCTGCCCGGGTGATCGGCGAAGCCCAGGTGGTCGCCTATCACAGCGCCAGGCACGGTCGCAGCATCGCGCGCGGAATAGCTGAACCGTATCTGCGCCCCGGTCAGATCGAGGAGCATCTGGTCTATCCGGTGACCACCGAAGTCACCGATCACCCAGGCGGCTACGCGGGCGCGCTCGAGGACTTCTACACCGATGCCACCCAGCGGATCGCCGCGCACCTCGACGCCGGTCGCAACGTCGCGCTGCTCGCCGAGGGTGACCCGCTGTTCTACAGCTCATATATGCATTTGCATACCCGGTTAACGAAACGGTTCAACGCCGTCATCGTGCCGGGAGTGACGTCGGTGAGCGCGGCCTCGGCCGCCATCGCGACACCGCTGGTAGCCGGCGACGAGGTGCTTTCGGTGCTGCCCGGCACGTTGCCGGTAGCCGAGCTGACCCGCCGGCTCGCTGACACCGACGCTGCGGTGGTACTCAAACTGGGCCGTTCGTACCACGCTGTGCGGGAAGCACTTTCGGCGTCAGGCCGGCTCGACGACACGTTCTATGTGGAGCGGGCCAGCACCCAGGGACAACGCGTAATGCCTGCCGCAGACGTCGACGAGACCAGCGTGCCGTACTTCTCGCTGGCCATGTTGCCTGGCGGGCGCCGGCTGGAACAGCGGTCATCGCCGGCCGGCACCGTCGTCGTGGTGGGCCTTGGCCCTGGCGACGACGACTGGATGACGCCGCAGACCCGACGTGAGCTGGCCGCGGCGACCGATCTGATCGGCTACGGCGGCTACCTGGACCGCGTCCCGATCCGCGACGGCCAGCGCCGCCATCCCAGCGACAACACCGACGAACCGGCGCGTGCGCGACTGGCCTGCGCGCTGGCCGAGCAAGGCCACGCGGTGGCGGTGGTGTCGTCAGGCGATCCGGGCGTGTTCGCGATGGCCACCACCGTTCTGGAAGAGGCCAAACAATGGCCCGGAGTGGACATTCGGGTGGTTCCGGCAATGACCGCCGCCCAGGCCGTCGCCAGTCGGGTCGGCGCACCGTTGGGTCACGACTACGCGGTGATCTCGTTGTCCGACCGCCTCAAACCGTGGAACGTGATCGAGTCGCGCCTGGCGGCCGCGGCCGCCGCCGACTTGGTGCTGGCCATCTACAACCCCTCCTCTAAGACGCGGACCTGGCAGGTCGGCGCGATGCGCGATTTGCTGCTGGCCCATCGCGACCCCGACACCCCGGTCGTGATCGGCCGCAATGTGTCGGGACCCGACGAGCTGGTCAGCGTAGTGCGGCTGGCCGACCTGAATCCGGCCGACGTTGACATGCGTTGCCTGCTGATCGTCGGATCCTCCCAAACGCAGTGGTACTCAGAAGATTCCGGCGACCGGGTATTCACCCCTCGGCGCTATCCGTAGTTGAATCAACGGTCCAATCGTTCGTTTTTGGTGAACCTCGCCGCGAACTCTTGTTAAGCTGCCTTCTCGCCATGGACACTCGGGCAGTCCATCCTTCAGCGACGTCAGGGGTGCATAATCGGATTGCGCAGCGGTCTTGCGGTGGTACTGGGCGCCAGAGTGGGTGGCCTGCTGACCGCCCAGGCTGTCCGACGTACCCCGATCGAAGATTTCCTCAACCGGGCGGGCCACAACCGAACCGTCGACAAACTCCTAAATTTGACCACGGTCCGGTACGGGTACCGGTTGATCAGTCGCCTGCTCACGAGGGACGACGTGTTGTTCCTCAACTACGGGTATGAGGAGGATCCGCCGATGGCGGTGCCCCTAGCGGCTGCCGATGAGCCCGACCGGGCACCCATCCAGCTCTACCACCGCACGACGACCCAGGTGGATCTCAGCGGCAAAAAGGTGCTGGAGGTCAGTTGCGGGCACGGCGGCGGCGCTTCGTACCTCGTGCGGACCCTGGACCCGGCCTCTTACACGGGCCTGGATTTGAACCCTGTCGGCGTGGAGTTCTGCCAAAAGAGGCATGACCTGGCCGGCCTGGACTTCGTGCAGGGCAACGCCGAGAGCCTGCCCTTCTCCGAGGAGTCCTTCGACGTAGTGATAAATGTCGAAGCCGGGCTTCACTATCTTGATTTCCCTCGTTTCCTCAGCGAAGTGGCGCGCGTGCTGCGCTCCGGAGGGCATTTCCTATACGCCGATCTCCGCTACGCGGACGAAATCGCCGAGTGGGAGACGACGCTTGCTGACGCCCCCCTGCGGCTGTTATCGGAGCAGGTCATCAATGCGGAGATCATGCGTGGGCTGGAGCAGAATCGGCTTCTGGACCAGCTCACTCGCCGTCTGCCGAACATCGCGCCTCTGCGGAGCCTGGCCAACGCTATCGTCGGCGGGCCGGGCTCCCTGATCTACCGACGCCTTGACAGCGGGTTTATTTCGTACCGGTTGTACTGCTTCGCCAAGGATTGAGGTCGTGGTTAAGGCTTTGACGCGCCCCATGGCTGTGCGCCGCCGTTGAGGGCCATCGCGACAAAATCGAGTTGCCACAGCGACTCAAATAGCTTGCGGCCGAAGCTCTCCAGGTCAGCCACATTGGCCCGCGGCGTCGTGCCTCCAGCTTGCGCCACGCGCTGAGCAATCTCTCGTATGGTGCGCTTGCCGTCAACGCTCTGCACGAATGGCAACTGAGCAGAGTTGAGAGCCATCCGCCAAGTCGGGCGAAAAATCTCGTTGCCGTTGAGACCGCAGCGCATGCGCATCTGCGGAATGTAATCGAGAGCGGCATCCGTCGAAAAATCGACTTTGTAACTTGCTTTCGGTCGATCGTCACGGCACGCCATGAAGAAATGGCAAGCCCCGAATACCCGGAGACGCTCCATCACGGACCAGAGCTTGCGCTCGGGCAACGAGTTTATGATCCGGTGCGGCTCGGTACCGGGGGTAAACCAATCGTGTGGGTAATAGGGGGCGTTGAGGAGCCATCCCTGGAATGCCAACCCGGATGAGTCGACGAGATGGAGGATGTCGTCGACGGAGTAACTGCGGTCGCGGCCGTGCAGGAACGTATCCACCACTGCGCCGTCGTAGGCCAATTCCTGGCCTTCGATGTCGATGTAGCTCTGCAGCGCATGCCCTTTCGGTAGCAGCGCCATCGTCTCTTTGGCCATCTGGACGCCCAGCTCGTCCTGCTTCAGGCCCAGGTCACGGAAGACGGATTGCAGCATCTCGACGCCGATCCGACCGTATTTCGCGTACATCGTCAGGCCGATGGCGCCATTTTGCCGCAATACGCTGCCCAGTGTCTTGAGGCTGACTTGCGGGTCCGCCGTATGGTGCAGAACACCTGTCGAGACGATGAGGTCGAAATCTTTTCCTAGCGTTGGCAACTCCTCGATCGGAAGCAGATGCAACTCCAGGTTCCACAACCCATGCTTCTCTTTGAGGTATTGCTGATGGTCAAGCGAGGGCTGGCTGATGTCAACACCCACCACCTTCGCGGTCCGGTTCCTGATCGCAAAAGCCGCCGCCTGGTTGGTACCGCATCCCGCGATGAGAATGTCGATGTCGGGTTTGAATGCCCGATCGGGAAATAGAACCCGGTGAAAGTTGGTCGGGTCGTACCAATGCCAGATTCCGTCGCCGATTGCTTCGAGGTCTTGGATCGGTAGTGGATACCTCCACCGTTGGTACTGACGGGAGACAACATCTTCTCGCGGGTCGGCGGTGACGTCTTCGCGATCAACTTCCACCGGGGGATTATGGGTTACCGCGATCGCCGCCCGCAACCGATTCGACGATCGCGCCGCCGTCTGGTTTTCCCAGGTCTTTGCGCGCGGGGCAGGCATGCGGGACGATGCAGGGATGCGGTGTGATGTAGCGCGTGAGGCGTTGTCTGCGCGGTTGGACGGTGAGCGTCCCGAGGTGCTTGCGCAGCAGGTCGATGCTCATCTGGAATCGTGCCGCGGTTGCCGTACTTGGCTGATCGGTGCGGCGGTGCAGACTCGCCGCCTGGCCTCGTTCGGGCCCGGCCAGGGACCGGACCTGGTCGACAAGATTCTGGCAAGTGTCCGCGAGGAGTCCGCCACGCCCGGTGACCGCTGGATGCGCAAACTGCGGTCGCACTATCGGCGGTGGGGACTTATTGCTGTGGGTGTGTTTCAAGTAGCTATCGCGGCCGCCCAAATTAGCGGAATCAATTTCGGCATGCTGTCGCCCCACATGCACGGGGCGACGTCCGGCGAACATTTGATGCACGAGTCCACCGCGTGGCTGCTGGCCTTGGGTGCGGCGATGATCGGCGCCGGCATGTGGCCCGCCGCCGCGATAGGCGTCGCGGCCATTGCCGGGGCCTACGCGATTGCGCTGGTGGGTTATGAAGCCGCGGACGCCCTCGACGGCGAGGTGACCGCCGCACGCGCGGCCAGTCACGTGCCCGTGCTACTCGGCCTGATGTTCACGCTGCTGGTGGCGCGGGAACGCGCGGGGACACGTATGCCGCGGACCTCCGACGCTGACGCCGACATTCCCGCCCGGCCCACGGGAGCCCCCGCGGGTCGACGACGCGGCCATCTCTGGCCCATCAACCGGTCCCCCATCGCAGCCTCTACGACAACCCGTCGTAGACTGACCGAGCCCGCGGAACCAAGGGGGTTGGCCATGACCACGTCAATCGACGACGAGGCCGTCACGCAGCTCGCCCTGGCAGCTGGGCGCGGGAACGAGAGGGCGCTCGAGGCGTTCATCAAAGCCACCCAGCACGACGTGTGGCGGTTTGTCGCCTACCTATCCGACGCGGGCAGCGCGGACGACCTGACCCAAGAAACCTTCCTGCGCGCAATCGGCGCCGTAGAGCGCTTCTCCGGACGTTCCAGCGCCCGCACCTGGCTACTGTCCATCGCCCGGCGTGTCGTCGCCGATCACATCCGGCACGTGCAATCCCGGCCCCGCACCGCCATCGGAGCCGATCCCGAACTCGTGCTCGGCGGCAACCGCCACGCCCGCGGATTTGAAGACCTCGTCGAAGTGACCACGATGATCGCCAGCCTGGCCACCGAACAACGGGAAGCCCTGCTTCTCACCCAACTCCTGGGGCTGCCCTACGCCGACGCAGCAGCAGTGTGCGGGTGCCCGATCGGCACCATCCGCTCCCGTGTCGCGCGCGCTCGCGATGCGCTGCTGGCCGACGTTGAACGCGACGACCTGACCGGTTAGCGGAGACCGCTGATCCAGTCGGCGGCTTCTTCGACGCTGCTTACCACCGTCGCCCCAGCCGGCAATTGGGGACGCGCCACCATCAGCACCGGAATATTCAGGGCGGCAGCGGCGTCCAGCTTCGCCCGGGTCATGTCGCCGCCGCTGTTTTTGGTGACCACCGCGTCGATGCGGTGCTCACGCAACAACGCGAGTTCCTCATCGTAACGATACGGTCCGCGGGACAACACCAGCTGGTGATGAGGCGGCAACAAGGCAACATCTGGCGCTGTGACTGCGCGAATCAAGTACCAGGCGGCACTTTCGGCAAAAGCGGCCGTACCCGATCGCCCGGTGGTGAGAAAGATCCGCGAATAGCCCTGCCGAGCAACGGTTTTAGCCGCTTCCCTGTCCGAAGCCACGACGACGGAGGCACCGGGATCCCACGCCGGGCGGGCCAACACCACATGGGGTATCCCCAATGCGTCGCACACTTCGAAGGCGTGCGCGGTCATGGTTGCCGCGAAGGGGTGGGTAGCGTCGATGACCGCGTCGACGCGCGCGTCTCGCAGCCAACGCCGCAGGCCGTCAACGCCACCGAACCCGCCGATGCGCACCGGCCCGACCGGCAGGGCCGGGTCCGGCACCCGGCCGGCCAGCGAGCTGATGATATCAACCTGTGGGTGCAATATCTTTGCGAGAGCACGCCCTTCGGCGGTGCCGCCGAGCAGCAGCACCCGCACTAGTGGGCCCCTTTGCTGCGTCGCGCCGCCGAATACAGGTAGCTGTCGGTGAATCCGTCGGCGGCCAGCACTTCGCCGACGATGACGACGGCGGTTTTGGTCACCGCGGCATCGTGCATCTGAGCGGCGATGTCGGCCAGCGTGCCACGCAGCACAACTTGCCGTGGCCAACTAGCGAAAGCCACTGCTGCAGCTGGCGTTTCGGGACGGTATCCCCCAGCCAGCAGTTGCGGGACGATGACGTCGATCTGCGCGGCCGCCAGATGCAGGACTAGGGTGGCGCCGGATAGGCTCAGTGTGGCCAGGTCTTCGCCGGTCGGCATGGGTGTCGACAGGGTGGCCACCCGGGTCAAGGTCACCGTCTGCGCCACCCCCGGGACTGTGAGCTCGCGTTTGAGAGCGGCAGCGGCCGCCGCGAAAGCCGGTACGCCCGGAACGATTTCGTAGTCGATGCCCAGCGCGTCGAGTCGGCGGCACTGCTCGGCCAGCGCGCTGTACAGCGACGGGTCACCGGAGTGCAGCCGTGCTACATCGTGTCCGGAACTGGCGGCGTCGGCGAGTTCGGTGACGATCTGATCCAGCGTCAGCGGGCCGGTGTCAATGACTTTCGCGTCGGACGGGCACAGCGCCAGCAGGTCATCGGGCATGATGGAACCCGCATACAGACACACCCGGCATCGGCTGAGCAGGCGCTGGCCGCGGACGGTGATCAGGTCGGCGGCCCCTGGGCCTGCACCGACGAAATAGACCGTCACTTTGTCATCACCCACTGAGTGACGGGCATTTGCGGGCGCCAACCGGTGAGGCTGCCCAACGGTTCGCCCTGATAATGCTGGAAGCGCTGCAGCTGGCCGCCGAGACGCGAATACGATTGCGTGAGAACGGCTTCAGACTCCGCGGTGACCGCATTGGCAACCAACCGACCGCCCAAAGGCAGATAGTCAAGACAGGCGTTGAGCAAACCGGGCTGGGTCAAGCCGCCACCCACGAAAATGACCGAGGGTACGTCGACACCGCTGAACGCGTCGGGCACTTCCCCACGCACGTCGATGTCGAGACCGAAGGCGGCGGCATTGAACCCGATGTTGGCGCGGCGCCGCTCGTCTGCTTCGAATGCCACCGCGGTGCAGCCCTGCCAACTTCGGCACCACTCGACCGCGATGCTGCCTGAGCCCGCACCGACATCCCACAACCGCTGCCCCGGTCGCGGGGCCAGCGCCGCCAGCGTCACGGCCCGCATCCCGCGTTTGGTGATCTGCCCGTCGTTGACGAAGGCGTCGTCGGGCAACGGTGACATGCGCTCGTCAGGCAGGTAGCGCACGGCGATCACGTTGAGGTCGTCGATGTCGGAGGGCGCGTCGGTGGACCACGTGCGGGCCGTGCCGTCGCGCCGGCGCTCGTCTGGACCGCCGAGCTGTTCAAGCACGGTGAACTCGGAGTCGCCGCGGCCGTATGCGTTGAGCAGTACTGCCAGCTCCTTCGGGGTGGTCCGGGTGCTGGACAGCACGACCGCCTGGCCGCCGTGCCGAACCGCCCCGCGCGGCTGCGTGGTGACCAGGCTGATCACCTCGGTGTCCTGGAGGTTCCAACCCATCCGGGCACACGCCAGCGTCACCGCGGACACGTGCGGCAACACGGTGACCCGGCCAGCCCCGAACAAGCGGATCAACGTGCCACCGATACCGTGCAGCAGCGGGTCTCCGCTGGCTACCACGTGGAGGTCGTCGCCGGCGTCAACTGGCAGCGTTTCCAGGGCCGGCAGCATGGGCGATGGCCACTCGCGGCGTGGCGCAATGACACTGTCGTCGAGCAGGTCAAGTTGTCGTTTTGAGCCGTAAATGACCTGAGCCCTTTGTAATTCACGGCGCGAAGCCTCCGAAAGTCCAGGCACCCCGTCAGCGCCGATGCCGACGACGATGATCATCGCGGCATCCTGCGCCAGACGGACTGCGGCAACAGCCGCGTCGCCGACCACAGCCGCAGTGCCCAGGGGATCCACACCGTGCGCCGCCCTTTGGCCAGAGCCCGCACGGTCGCGGCGGCCACCTGTTGCGGGGTGCTGGAAAGCGGTGCCGGCGTCATGCCCTCTGTCATGCGTCCGATGACGAATCCCGGGCGGGCGATCAGCAGTTGCACGCCCGTGCCGTGCAGCGCGTCGGCCAAGCCGCTGGCGAAGCCGTCCAGGCCGGCTTTGGCCGAGCCGTAGACATAGTTGGCGCGGCGTACGCGAACCCCGGCCACCGACGAGAGCACGATCAGCGATCCGCGGTCGGCGGTACGCATCGCGGTGGCCAGATGGGTGAGCATGCTGACCTGCGCGACGTAGTCGGTGTGTACGACAGCCACCGCGTGGGCGGCGTCGATCTCGGCGCGGGCCTGGTCACCGAGGATCCCGAACGCTAGCACCGCGGTGCCGATAGGGCCGTGGTCGGCGATGATCGAGGCCAGCAGCGGGCCGTGCGAGGCCAGGTCGTCGGCGTCGAACTCCCTGGTATGCACCGCCGCGGCACCGGCAGCGAGGCACATCGATACCTGCTCGTCGAGCCGGTCGGCGGCGCGGGCCGCCAGGACCAGCGTCGCCCCGGGAGCCAGCCGCCGAGCAATTTCAGTACCGATCTCGCTGCGGCCACCCAGAATCAGTACCGGATCCGCGCCCGTGTCGTCCACGGCTGCGATTATCACCTGCGCTAGCGTGAGTGGCGATGGCGAATACCACGGCCCGACTTACCGACGACGCGCTGGCTTTTCTGTCTGAACGTCATTTGGCCATGCTGACCACCCTCCGTGCCGACAATTCACCGCATGTGGTGGCGGTGGGATTCACCTTCGATCCCAAGACACACATCGCGCGGGTCATCACCACCGGCGGCTCCCAGAAGGCTGTCAACGCGGACCGCGCCGGGATGGCGGTGCTCAGCCAGGTCGACGGCGCGCGGTGGCTGTCGCTGGAGGGCCGATCCAAAGTGAGCAGCGATGCCGACGCCGTGCGTGACGCCGAGTTGCGCTACGCGCAGCGCTATCGCACGCCTCGGCCCAACCCGCGACGGGTGGTCATCGAGGTCCGGGTGGAGCGGGTGTTGGGGTCGTCAGATCTGCTCGAGCGCGACGGATAGCTAAGCGCTTTGCGCCTCTCAGCTAGCAGAGCTGAATAACCCGAATCCTCAATCGCCGATACCATCGGCTAAAGCCGGAGACGTCACCCACTGGGGGTCCTCGCGCGCAGGGTCCCCCGGCGTTTCCATCTTGGCTCCGTTGAGCCGGACACGAGTGCGTGGGAGGGCGTAATGAGTGGGGACGACGACCAACTGAAGATAATTCTCGACGACCTCGCGCGCTTGACGGGGCAGCCGCCGCCACCGCAGATACCGCCCGATCAGCTGGCTACAGGAAAATCGGCTATCAGCCAGCTGTTAACGCTGCTTGGCATTGCTGCCAATGGGGGCGATCCCACCGACTCCCTAGACGCCCTGACCGGACATGCCGAACGCGGGGCCAAAGCCGATGACGCGCTGACCAAGTTCCCCGCCAACGAAGAAGGGTCGGCGGCGAAGCTAGCCGGCGTCGGCAGTCAAGACCCGATGGCGCAGATGGTTCAGCAGATTCCGCAGATGGCGTCCGGCATGCTCGGCGCCCTTGGTGGTTTGCTACAACCGCTGGGCCAGATCCCGCAGCAGGTGGCTCAGGTCGGGCAGCAGGCGATGCAGGCGGGTATGGGCGCGCTGCAGCACGGCACCGGCGGAGCTGGGGCGGCCGGCGAGGCCATTCCCGGCGAATTGCTGGGGGCCACCGGCGGCGCCGGAGAGCTCGGTGGCGGTGCGGGCGGCGGTGCGGGCGGCGGTGGTCTCGGCGCCACCACACCGACCGCCATGCTCGGACCACTTCCTGCTCCGTCCGCCGGTACTGAACCCGCATCGGCGCATAGCGCTTCACCTGCGCCAACCAATGCATCGGCGCATGCGGCGGCACCCCGGGGCGCGATGGGTGGGATGCCGATGATGCCGCCGGGCGCGATGCAGGGCGGCGCAGGGACGGGCGGCGACGCCAAGCCCGATACCAAACGCATTGTCGCGCCGTCGTTGAAGAATGGCGCCCCAGTCCAGGGTCGTATCACTACACCGCCGCCCGCGCCCGAGGTGGTCAAACGCGTTGAGGGCAAACCGATTGCGAGTCGGCGCATCCTTTTGCCTGACCAGAAGCGCGATGACGACGATGCGGGCTCGAGTCGCTAGCGGCAGTCATGCGCTCGGCATCGACAGGCGCAGCACTAGATGCAATTGCACAGGAACAGTGTTTCGGCTAATTCGGACCCAGAGCTGCCAGCGTTTGACTCTACCGTGCACAACGCATGTGTTCATCGGTGCTTGCCGAACGCCCCCATGCCTGCGCCAGCGGCTGACTACCAAGATTCCGCCTGGGCGATACGATCAGGCCGTGTCGAATTTCCCCTCCTCAAGCTGTCCCACTGCCATCGCCCTGGCCGCCCGACAATGCCACCGCGCCGCGGAGGCGGCGCGTGGCCGATGTTCGCATTCCTGCGCGGTCTGCTCTCCTGGTGACACTTGGCGTCGCGATCGTCGGCTGGTTTCGACCTGGCCACCCAAATCAACCTGCCCGCGCACCACAGTTTATCCAGCCAACAGATCGCCGACGCCAAGGCAAGCGTGTGCGCCGCTTATCAGCAGGTGCGTCAAGCAGCTAGATACGGCTGGCGCCCGAAACGGAGGCAACGACCCCAACCGCCATGCTCGCCGTGGCCACGGCTTCGCGCCAAGCGCTCGATGTTGGCAGCCGATATCTTCTGACCAAGCTTGCGGAAGAGGCAGCGACCCATCCTGATCTCACGACGGCGATCCGGAAGCTAGCCGACTTTTACCAACAGATAACGCGTCGACTACCTGGCCAATGCCGTGACTCCGAAGTAGACCCCGTTTCGGCAGGAAGCCGATGCAGCACACAGTAACAATCGAGGTGCTGTGCAAATGACTGGTTTCCTCCGGGAGAATGGTCATTCCTACTTGTCGGCGATCAATGGCCTGATGACCAAGATCTGATGGCGCTTTCGCATGGCAAGATCAATCGCAGGCAGATCAAGACTGGATTTACCCATTTTGCGGACATGCTGCGCAACGCCCAAATCGGTCCACTTGCCGGACAACAAGGACATACGGCCGATGATCTTCGTGACGCTTTCCGCCAGGGTGAGAATCAAGCGCGGCAAGTTGCGGAAAAGAACGGCATCAAGGAGAGCGCGTACGGCGCCGCCTACGACGAGCACGCTTAGCCTCCAGCACGATCTGACCAGTTTGGCCGAAGAGGGCAACAAACAGATAAAAGAGATCCAAGACTCGAAAGCAGCCTGCGGAAACCAAGGTGACGCAGATCGTCGCAGTGATCCACCAGTCTCGAGCGCTGTCCAGTCTGGCGGCGGCGAAATATAGCGGAAACGTGCTGGACGCGATGCAGCGGATCCTCGACGGGGAGGCAACAGGGCAGTCCGCCCGCCAGTTCGCCCAAGCCCACGGCTTCGACGTCGCACAGATGTTCCGACAACCCAACGATCAAACGGACCTCGAGAATCACGTACGAGGCATTGTCGACCCAAATGGCTCCTCGTCGGTATCCCCAGTAATGCGGGCACATCACCAGCGAAATTCTTGACATCACACGCGACAGCCGAACCGCCGACGGCCATCCCAAATGAATCTGGCAGTTGAGCATGAACCTACGCCCGTCGCGGGCTCAGCACCGCAGCCCGGCTCCGTTAACGGACTCCCTCTTAATTTGCGTTCTCAATCAGGGTCGAATCCCGCCCGCAGTAGCACCGCCGCAACCAGGACCACTAGGTACCAACCTGGGCGCGCCAATGTCGGTACCCGGACTGGCCGGCACCCCCACACCGTCGGCGGCCACCGCTCCCGGCGCCCCCGTAACCGGTACGCCGCTCGGACCACCAGGCCCAGCCCAAGGTCTTACCCCCGGCGATTTGATGCACAGTTTCGACAAGGGGCTGCAGAATGGCGCACCACTCTCAGCAGCGGCTAACGCCATGACTCCACCTCCGACGTCACCGACAGAGCCGCAAGTGCCGCAGACCAGCCCGTCCCCGGAGTTGAGCGCACCGATCCACGCTCCGGCATTTGATTCGCCACCACCCGTCACCCACACACCCGCCCCCGACGCGTCGGCGGCGCCACCCGTGGTTGCAGGACCAGTCGCGCCGGCCGGTCCGATCTCGGCCACACCACCGACGGGGTCACTGCCGGCCTACGCCTCCGATCTACGGCCGACAATTTCAGCAGCCACCGCGCCCGCCGCACCCCCGAGCCCGCCGGCGTCGGCGACGCCGGGATCGGCGCCAGTACATCCGTCTGCGGGGCAAGGCAGTCCAGGCCAGCCCGCCGTCGTGCGTCAAACAACGCCGGCTGCACCATCGTCATCAGCGTCGAGCCTGGGAACCCAAGCTGTCGCCGCCACCGCCACCGGGGCTCTTGCCGGCGCGGTATCCGCTGACGCGACCGCGCGGGCGCGCCTGCAGCGACTGGTAGGCGCTGTTGCCCGCCAGCAGCCCCGGTTGGCCTGGGCGATCGGAGATCGCGCCGACAACACCACCGTGCTGGCAACCGATCTGGCCAGCGGCTGGATCCCGCCGGGCATCGACCTCCCTGCCGGAGTCACGCTCCTGCCCCCGGGACGACGCCGAGGGGACCTGGAAACCCTGCTCGGCGAAGTCGATGTCGCCGCCGGCTACACCCCGATCCACCACATCCCCGACGAGGACGAGCCCGTCCCCACGTCAGCGCGGCCTCGGCACCTACCCGACATAGACGAACTCGGTTGGGAACTCGGCCAAGCTGTCCAGTGGCGTGACGGGCTGCCACGATTGGCCCTAACGCTGGCCAAAGCGGCTTCGAGTGGCACCGGGGTGCTGGACAAAGAAGTCGAACTCCTACACGAACATCTAGCCGCCATCAGCACCCGCGTTCTCGACGCCTACCCAGACAACGTTGATACGCACGACGTAGCAAACTGGCAGCTGCTGGCCGCCATCGATGCGCTGGTGGCCGGCGACAAGTCAGGCGCCACATATCACCTCGCCTGGTTCCAAGCCTGCAGCGTGACGATCGGACAGGCCCACCGCTGAACGCCACGGGTCCGTCATCACGATCGAATCTGGTCGACCACAAGGTGAATTGACGGGCAAATTTGCGCTAGTAGTCTTGTGAGCAGCTCGGAAAGGGTAGCGATGTTTGTCAATACTGGATTGCTGCACTCGGGGGCGAGCGAGTCTCGCCGCGCGGGTACACATGCCCAAGCCGCGGCTGATCACCTGTCGCGGGGGCCGCTGTTGTCGGGGATGTTCGGTGGGTTTGCCGCCGCCGAGGCGTTTCACGACGCGGTCAGCGTTACCCACGCTAAGCATGTGAAAAGCTTGCAGGCCCAGCAGGAAACCCTGACCGCCATCGGCGGCCAGGCGCAGCGCGCCGCTGCGGAGTTCACAGACATGGAGCAGCACAACGCCGCAAAACTGCGGGCGCTGGGATGCAGCTCCAGCACATAAGCATCCCGCTGCTAACTACCGAGGCCGGCGGCAATCCCTGGGCGATCAACGAGAGTCTCCAAAGTGGCCGCCCAACACAGATTTCCGATTTGGCGCAGGCCTTCCATCATGCGGGGCGGTGCACCACCGAGTCCCGCGCTGCATTCGCTGAAGCACGTCGCCGCTTTGAGGCGTCATGGAATCGCGATACTACCGATCATCCGATCAACGGATCCGCTGAAGTGCGGCGCACTACCCGCTCACTGGGTGCGCAATCGTTGCAATTAGCCAGGATCGGGCTGCACTTGGACAACGTTGCCGCCGCTTTGACCGAAGTTCAGCGAAACGGCGCGGTGTTGATTTCTGCTTTGCAGAACAAACTACCGCAGCTCGACAACCAACTCGGCGAAGCCCTGGATCTGGAGAAAGGCATCGATCTCACCGAGGCCGAGAAATCCGCGCTTGATCACCTGATCTCTACACTTGAGCAGCAAGCCATCGATGACGCTAAATCAGTACTGCACCAGCTCAAGTCAATGCGCAACGACTACGCGGATTACCTGCAGAATTCGCTGGCAACGCTGCATGCCGACGAATCCGATCGTGCCAAACCCGCTGCACCTCTGGTTATTCCACGAGCCTATACGAAGCCCGACGACGTCAGGAAGTGGTGGGATTCACTCAGCCAGGGCCAAAAAGACGAGTTGATCGGTCGACACCCGCCGGAGTTAGGCAACCTCAACGGCATCAGCGCCGTCGTGCGCGACGCGGTCAACCGGGCGGTGCTAAACGATGACATCAACTGGGCCGAGGAATCCGCGAAACTATCGGCAACCGATGTCACGCGGTACCGAAACGCCTTGCGGACGCGCGACGGTCTGAACTACGACAGAGGATCAGATGATCCCGAGCAAAGGCCCGTCATGTTGTGGGCGTACGACCCGCTGGCTTTCAACGGTTTGGGCAAGGCCGCGATCGCAATCGGTAACCCCGACTACGCGCGAAACACCGCGCTGTTAGTACCGGGCAACGGGAGCAGCGTGGCACAGGGGTGGATGACGAAGCACGTCGACGCGATCAATCTCTACGACCAATCCATCGCCGCGGATCCCGAAGGCCACTACACCTCCGTAATCGCCTGGATGGGGTTTGAAACGCCGCATGGCGCATCAGATATCCGGGTCAGCGAGCCTGGGCTGGCACGAAAGGGCGCTGCTCTGTTGGCAGCAGATGTCAACGGTCTTTGGGTGACCCACAACAGCCTGACGCCCCAGCACATCACCGTCATCGGGCATTCCTACGGTTCGACAACCGTCGCCGACGCGCTTGCCCACGACAACATGCGTGCTGACGATGCGGTCCTGATCGGTTGTCCTGGAACGGATCTAGCGCACAGTGCTGCGGATTTCCATCTCGATGGCGGACATGTCTACGTCGGCTCGGCTTCCACTGACCCGATCAGCTGGATCGGCGAGTCCAGCGGTGTGCTGGTCGAATGGCTCAAGGGCAGGCTCGGGGAATCCGGCATTCATGTCCCGCCTGATGTCGGTTTGGGATCTGATCCGGCGGGCGACAGTTACGGATCGATCCGCTTCCGTGCTGAAGTACCTGATTCTGAATCGGCCAGCGAACGCCATCATTCGCACTACTACATGATGGGCAGCGAAGCGCTGCGCGCCATGACCGATATCGCCAGCGGCCACCCCGAGCGGCTAGCCCCAGACGGACTGCTCACCGACGGCAGGCACCAGCCACATATCGGCCCGTTCCGGATCCCCGGCTCACCGGCCTATGTCGATCCCGAACGGGGCCGGCCGCGGAACACGATTCGCGATGATCACGAATACCGCGCCGATCAGCTTCCCTGACAGCAACATTCTCGTCAGGACACGGGCACCACGATCAGATCGTGCGGCCGGTTGTTGACGCTCAGCGCGCCGTCCTCGGTCACGACGACGATGTCTTCGACTCGGGCACCCCAACGACCCGGAAAGTAGATGCCGGGCTCGATGGAAAAGGCCATCCCCTCAGCCAGCGGCAGGTCATTCCCGGCGATGATGTAGGGCTCTTCGTGAACCGAGAGCCCGATGCCGTGCCCTGTGCGGTGTACGAAAAACTCGGCAAGCCCGGCCTCTGCCAGCACATCACGGGCAGCGGCATCGACCTGCTCGGCGGTCACCCCGGGACGGACCGCCTCCAAGGCCGCCCGCTGGGCCCGCTGCAGTATCGAATACTGTTGGGCGACATCGTGTTCAGGATCGCCGATGCTGTAGGTGCGCGTCGAGTCGGAATGATATCCGGGCTCGTACGCGCCGCCGATGTCGACGACGACGATGTCACCGGCCTGCAGTTCACGATCCGAATAACTGTGGTGCGGGTCGGCGCCGTGCGGGCCGGAACCGACGATAATGAAAGCCACCTCCGAATGCCCCTCGGCGACAATAGCTTCGGCGATGTCAGCGGCGACGTCGGCCTCAGTACGGCCTGGGACTAGAAAGTCCGGCACCCGGGCATGCACCCGGTCGATCGCCGAACCGGCCTTGCGCAACGCGTCGATCTCGCACTCCTCCTTGACCATCCGCAGTTTGCGCAGCACATCGGTGGCCAATGCTGGCAGCACGCCCAGCACACCGGCCAGTGGCAAAAGGTGTAGTGCCGGCATGGAATCCGTGACGGCCGTCGCCGCAGGAGCGCCACCCAAGGCGGCGCTCACCAATTGGTAGGGATCGTCGCCGTCGACCCAGTCCCGCACTGTCAGACCCAGCTCAGCAATGGCTGACCCCTTAAGCGAGGCCAGCTCCAGCCTCGGCACCACCATCGTCGCATCACCGGAGGCCGGCAACACCAGCGCGGTGAGTCGCTCGAAGGTCTGCGCGCGCGAGCCGATGAGGTAACGCAGGTCGTAGCCCGGGGTGATCACCAGGGCGGTCAGGCCAGCATCGC
This sequence comes from uncultured Actinomycetota bacterium, assembly GCA_963762625.1. Taxonomy (GTDB): domain Bacteria; phylum Actinomycetota; class Actinomycetes; order Mycobacteriales; family Mycobacteriaceae; genus Mycobacterium. The sequence goes on along the minus strand of CAVXLB010000001.1, from coordinate 2,766,696 downwards.
CCGTCGCGGCGGCCGCCGCTGCCAGCCGGCGCGCATAGACCGCGGCGTCGAATCGGTCGGAATCCATCCAGCCAGGCTAATCGTGTCGGCGCGACGCTGGCAGGATAGCCCGCATGCCCGCACCCCTGTTGCTGCTCGACGGCGCGAGCATGTGGTTCCGCTCGTACTTCGGGGTGCCCTCGTCAATCACCGCCCCCGACGGCCGACCGGTCAACGCCGTGCGCGGGTTCATCGACGCGATGGCCGTGGTGATCACAAAGCAACGGCCCAGCCGGCTGGCAGTGTGCCTCGACCTGGACTGGCGGCCGCAGTTCCGGGTGGATCTCATTCCGTCGTACAAGGCGCACCGCGTAGCTGAGCCGGAGCCGGCAGGCCGGCCGGATATCGAGGAAGTGCCCGACGACCTGAGCCCGCAGGTCGACATGATCATGGAACTGCTGGATGCATTCGGGATCGCGACGGCAGGCGCACCGGGGTTCGAGGCCGACGACGTGTTGGGCACGCTAGCGGCCCAGGAGAAAAGCAATCCGGTCGTCGTGGTCAGCGGCGACCGCGACCTGCTGCAGGTGGTAACCGACGATCCCGTCCAGGTTCGCGTGCTCTATCTGGGCCGAGGGCTGGCTAAAGCCACCTTGTTCGGTCCCGCTGAGGTGGCCGAACATTACGGGGTGCCGGCGGATCGGGCCGGAGCGGCCTACGCCGAACTCGCGCTGCTGCGTGGCGATCCGTCCGACGGCCTGCCGGGCGTGCCGGGCGTCGGTGAGAAGACGGCGGCCAACCTGCTGGCTCAGTACGGTTCGCTGGATCACATACTGGCCGCCGCACACGAACCGGCATCCAAGATGGCCAAGGGTCTGCGAACGAAACTGCTGACCGCGGCCGATTACATCGATGCCGCAGGCTCAGTGGTTCGGGTAGCCACCGATGCGCCAGTCACGCTGTCGACGCCCGATGACGTGTTGCCGCTGGCGGCCGCCGATCCGGAGCGCACGGCCGAACTTGCCACCGAACTGGGTGTCGGGTCATCGATAGCCCGCCTGCAGAAAGCGCTGGACAGGCTGCCCGCCTAACTCAGGCTATTGCGGCCGGCCGACCTCATAAGTGCCGTTGCTGTCCTGGAACGTCACTGTCACGCGCTTCTGGGCACCATCGATGCTGACACTGCAGTCGAACGTTGCCCCCTTCTTGACGGTGGGGTCAGAGCCGTTGTTGCACTTGACGTCTTTGACGTTCTTGGCGCCGTAGCCGTTGGTCTCGTCGGTCAGGACCTGCTGCACGCCGGCTTGGGCCTTGTTCACATCCAGTTTGGTGGTGACGAAAAAGCCGGGCGCCCAGAAACCGGTGACCAGCACGGTCGCGACCAGGACCAAAACCACCGCGGCGATGATGCCGGCGATCAGCGCACTCGGACGCTTCTTACCCGGCTGTTCGTAGTTCGGGAACTGTTGCGGGTATTGGCCGGGCTGTCCGTATTGACCAGGCTGGCCCGGCGGGCCGTATTGGCCTGGCTGGCCGTACTGGCCGTACTCGGGCTGCCCATACTGACCAGGTGTGCCGTACTGGGTGGGTTGGGCACCAAACTGATCCGGCTGTCCATAGCCGGGCGCGGCCGGCGGGTACTGCTGTGGGTACGCCTGCTCGGCCGGCTGTTGGTACCGCGGATACTCGGCGGGCGGCGTGTACGCCGGGGCGTGCCACGTCGCCTCTTGGGATGGCTGCTGTTGCCATGGCGACCCCACCTGGGTCGGCTGGTCCGAGGATGGTTGTTCGCCGCCGTGGCCGGGCGGTTGCCACTGCTGGCCCGAATCCGATCCGTGCGGTCCGCTCATCGTTTCTCCTCAGTCCCCTTGTGTAACCGTAGCTCCGGCCCAGCCTACCCGGCGTCAACTGCAACGACGCCGCGCCGAACGTCAGCGATGGCGCGCTTGGCGGTAGCTCGCAGATCAGGATCCGGTGCCGCATTGCGAACCTGGTCCAATAGATCGAGCACCTGCCGGCACCAACGCACGAAATCCCCCGCCAGCAATGGCGAGCCGTTGCCCGAAACGTCGGCAGCGGCCAGCGCCGCAGCCAGATCTGCGGTCCGGGCCCAGTGGTAGATGACGCTGATAAAGCCGTCGTCGGGTTCACGGCTCGGAGCGATCCGGTGCGTCTGCTCATCGACGCGCAGCCCGGTGGACAGCTTCGACGTCTGACGCAGCGCCTGGCGTAACCGCGTTGTGGGCGCCTCGGCGGCAAATGTGGCGCTGGGGCCGTCGCCGCCGCGGGTCTCGTAAAGCACCGCGGAGACCACCGCCGCCAACTCGGCCGGGTTCAAACCCGCCCACGCCCCGCTGCGCAGACATTCGGCGACCAACAGGTCGCTCTCGCTGTAGATGCGGGCTAGTAATCGCCCATCGTCGGTGACTTTGGGATCCGTGGTCGAGCCCTTGATGAACTCACGCTCGGAGAGCAGCCCGACGATCCGGTCGAACGTGCGGGCCAGCGAGTTGGTGGCGGCAGCAACCTTCTTCTCCAGCTGTGCATTGTCGCGTTCGAGACGCAGATAACGTTCAGCCTCGCGAATCTGGGATTCCAGGCCGGGGCTCCCAGAGCTTTTGTGGGCCGGATGCCGACGCAATTCCGCCCGCAGCGACGTCAGCTCCGGATCGTGGAACCCGTCATCCTCATCCGCAGCACCGCGGCGACGGCCACCCGGGGCGCCCAGCCCGGCGGCGGCCGATCGCAGCGCCAAGGCCAGATCGCGACGGACCCGCGGCTGGCGGTGTTCGACCCGCTTGGGTAACGCCATCGATCCGACGGGCGCCGAGGCACCCGAATAGTCCGCCGACGAAATTCGTCCCGCCCAGCGGTCTTCGGTCAGTACCAGCGGGCGCGGATCATCGCTGTCGCGGGCCGACTCCAGCACCACCGCCAGGCCGCCGCGCCGGCCGTGGGCGATGGTGATGATGTCGCCTCGGCGCAGCGCGGCCAGCGCGTCGCTGGCCGCCTGTCGTCGCTGCAACCGAGACGCGCGCGACTGCGCGCGCTCCATCTCCGAAATCCGCGCGCGCAGTCGGGCGTATTCGAGGATCGGCGCGTCAGCCCCACCCAGTTCGCCAGCGATCTCGTCGAGCATCGTCTTGCCGCGTTCGATCCCGCTGACCATGCCGACGACGGATCGGTCGGCCTGATACTGGGCGAACGACTGCTCCAGCAGCCGGTGCGCCTGTTCAGGGCCCATTTGTTGCACCAGGTTGATCGTCATGTTGTAGGACGGCGCGAACGAACTGCGCAGCGGATAGGTGCGGGTGGAGGCCAGGCCGGCCACCGCGGCCGGTTCGCTGGTCTCTTCGCCTGGATGCCAGAGCACCACCGCGTGACCCTCGACATCGATACCGCGCCTGCCGGCGCGACCGGTCAGCTGCGTGTACTCCCCCGGTGTCAGCGGCATGTGCTGCTCGCCGTTGAATTTCACCAACCGCTCGAGCACGACCGTGCGAGCGGGCATGTTGATGCCGAGCGCCAAGGTTTCGGTGGCGAACACCGCCTTCACCAGGCCGGCGGTAAACAGCTCCTCGACGGTGTGCCGGAAGGCCGGCAACATCCCGGCGTGGTGGGCGGCCAAACCGCGCAGCAACCCTTCCCGCCACTCGTAATAGCCGAGTACCGCCAGGTCAGAATCCTCGAGATCACCGCACCGGTGGTCGATCACCTCGGCAATCTGTGCGCGCTCCTCCTCGCTGGTCAGCCGTAGCGGCGAACGCAGACACTGCTGGACCGCGGCATCACAACCGGCCCGCGAGAACACGAACGTGATCGCGGGCAATAATCCTGCGGAGTCCAGCGTCGCGATCACGTCCGGTCGCGCCGGCGGCCGATAGAACCGCGGCCTGTCGGGCCGTCCGTGACCGGCCCGTCCAGAGTTCCGGCGAGGCTGCCAGTCCGACATCCGGCCCGCTTCGCGGCGATGCGCGATGTGGCGCACCAGCTCGGGGTCGACGCGCAGATCACGGCTGGCGCCCGGCCCGTCAGCCGCGTCTTTGTGCCGGTAGTCGAACAGATCGAAGAGGCGCTTACCCACCAAAACGTGTTGCCACAGCGGCACCGGCCGGTGCTCGTCGACCACCACCGTTGTGTCGCCCCGCACCGTCTGGATCCAGCCGCCGAACTCCTCGGCGTTGCTGACCGTCGCCGACAGGCTCACGACCCGCACCTCGTCGGGCAGATGCAGGATGACCTCCTCCCACACAGCGCCCCGCATCCGGTCGGCCAGGAAATGCACCTCGTCCATCACCACGTGGGAAAGTCCTTGTAGCGCAGGAGAATCAGCGTAGAGCATGTTGCGCAGCACTTCGGTGGTCATCACCACCACGGGTGCGTCGGCGTTGAGGGACATATCGCCGGTCAGCAGCCCGATCCGGTCGCGCCCATAACGCGCCGTCAGGTCGGTGTGCTTCTGATTGCTCAAGGCCTTGAGCGGTGTGGTGTAAAAGCACTTGCCGCCGGCCGCCAGGGCCAGATGCACGGCGAACTCTCCGACCACGGTCTTGCCGGCGCCGGTCGGCGCGCAGACCAACACCCCATGACCTCTTTCGAGCGCCGCGCAGGCCCGCTGTTGGAAATCGTCGAGCGCGAAGGGCAGTTCCGCAGCGAACCGGGCCAGCTCGGCCAGGGGGCTACGTGACGTCGTCATGGGACCCGGCGGTGAACGACGGCTCGGGTTTTAAAGGGGTTATCGGCTCAGGCTCTTCGATGACCGACGCCTGGTCGTCGGGGATCTCGGCTCGGGCTTCGCGCTTGGCTTTTCGCCTGTCGTGGAATCGCGCGAGCTGGATGGCGAACTCGAGAAGCACAGACAGCGCCATTCCGAGTGCTGTCATTGAAAACGGGTCCGATCCGGGTGTGAACACAGCCGCGAACACGAACATCGAGAAGATCAGACCCCGCCGCCACGACTTGAGCCGCTCATAGGTCAGTAGCCCGGTCATGTTGAGCATGACGATCAGCAATGGGAACTCGAAGCTGACCCCGAACACCACCAGCAGATTGATCAGAAAGCCGAAATACCGGTCCCCCGACAAGGCGGTGACTTGCACGTCGCTGCCGACGGTCAACAAGAAGTCCAGTGCCTTGGCCAGCACAAAGTAGGCCAGCACGGCACCGCCGATGAACAACACCGCTGCAGGGATGACGAACGCCACCGCGAAGCGGCGCTCCTTCCGGTAGAGGCCGGGAGTGATGAAACCCCAGAGCTCGTAGAACCACACTGGGCAGGCCAGCACGATTCCGGCGGTCATCCCGACCTTGAGCCGCAACATGAATTGGTCGAACGGCGCGGTGGCCAGCAACCGGCACTGCCCGTCGGCGCTGATGTCGGCACGCGCCGACTTCGGCAGTGAGCAATATGGATGCCGCAGCCACTCGCCGAGAGATTCCACCCCGAACATCGGGTGCGAGTACCAGACGAATCCGAACATCGTGGTGATCAGGATCGCTGCCATCGAAATCAGCAGCCGAGTGCGCAACTCGGTGAGGTGGTCGACCAGCGACATGGTCGCGTCGGGATTGGTGCGGCTGCGCCACTGGCGAGGGTTGAGCCGCTTCAGCAAGCCCGCCGCGCGCGCTGAAGTCCTAAATACGTTCACGACGCTCGGTCAGGGCGCTCGGGCACCGCGACGGTGACGGGGGCCTAAGCCGGGCGTGCTTCGGTGTGACCCTGCTCGCTGGCCGCCGGCGAGTCGACTCGCTCCGACTGCACAGGCTGGGGGGTCGGCGCGGCGGTGTCAATAGACGGTGTTTCCGCCTTGCTCTCGGTCTGCATTTCACGCAGCTCGGACTTGAAGATGCGCATCGACTTGCCCAACGAGCGCGCCGCATCGGGGAGCTTCTTGGCACCGAACAGCAGGACCACTACGACAGCGAGGATCGCCCAGTGCCACGGACTAAGACTGCCCACTTTGATTACCTCCAGATCTCCACCCGATGTTACCGCAGCGCAGCCGAACGCCGGTGTGCGTGCGGGTCACGGCGTGGCCTGCACCGCCTGGTAGACCTCGACTGCCGCTGCCGCGGCATCCCGTACACGCTGAGCGAGCGCCGCGGGTTCAACCACCTGCACCGCAGACCCGAAGCCCAGCACCAAGCGAGTCATCCAATCGTCGGAGGCGTACGTCATGACGGCCTCACACGACCCGTCCGCCAACTCGCGCACCTCCCGCATCGGGTAGTACTCGAACATCCACGATGCCGAGGGCGCGACCCGTAGTGTCGCGGCCGGGAGTGACGGGTCGCCGTCGAACAATGACGTGTCCGGCGGCGCCTGGACCGCCGGTTCGGGGGGATCGGCGGCCTCATCCAGTTCGGTGGCATCCACGATGCGGTCGAATCGAAACAGGCGAACCCCTTCGGCTTCGCGCGACCAGGCCTCCAAATAACTGTGGCCGCCGATCAGCAGCACTCGGATGGGGTCGACGATCCGGCTGGTCAGAGTGTCGTGCGAGGCGGCGTAGTAGTCGATGGCCAGCGCATGTTTGTACTGCACGGCCGCGCGTACGGCAGCCGCGGCCCGACTTTCGACGGGCGCCGGCTCGTCGACGGCAGCCACCGAGCCCGTGGCGTCGTGCCCGACGGCACCGGCGGCGGCCTCGATCTTGGCGATCGCGCTGCGCGCTGCCTGTGGATCGACCACGCCCGGAATGTCCGCCAGCGCCCGCAGCGCCACTAGCAGACCGGTGGCCTCGGGCGAGGTGAGTTTGAGCGGCCGGTCAATGCCTGCCGAGAACGTCACCTCGATGGTGTCCCCGGAAAATTCGAAATCGATGAGATCACCCGGGTAGTAGCCGGGAAGTCCGCACATCCACAGCTGGTTGAGATCCTCCCCCAGTTGCTTGACCGACACCCCCAGCTCAGTGGCGGCCTCGGCCCGGGTAATCCGCGGGTTGGCCTGGAAGTAGGGCACCATGTTGAGCAGCCGGACCAAGCGGGTCGACACGGGAGTCACCGGCGCCGCTCCTCATCGCTTCGCTCTGCATTGTCGTTGGCGCAGGTCATAGGCGCCACTCCTCCTCATCGCTTCGCTCTGCATCGTCGTTGGCGCAGGTCATAGGCGCCACTCCGGCCTGGGCGTGCAACCGGGCCAACACATCCTCGCGCAGGGATTGCGGCTCCAGCGCCACCGCGTCGACCCCGTAGCCGGCGATGTCACGCGCCAGCTGGTCGGCGGATCCGATTTCGAGCTCGATCACCTCGCCGTCGCGGCCGGCCACCTGCCGCGCAGCTACCGATCTTCCATCGCGTCGCAGCGCGGTGGCTCGCCCGTTGGCGACCCACACCTGGGCCTGCCCGCCGGTCGGTGCCGCGGAAACTTCACTGACCGACTGCGCCACGATGCGGCGCAGGTCGACATCGTCGGGCAGAGTGATCGCGCCGACGGGCCCGACCACCGTGACCTCAGCACCGATCCGGGAGAGCCGGAAGACACGGGTGTCGTCGCGGTCGCGATCGTGGCCCACCAGATACCAGCGGCCCCTCTCGGTTACCACTCCCCACGGCTCGACGGTGCGTTTGGTGTAGGGCTCGGCCCGTGACGGCCGGTGCGCGAACTGCACGGCCTGCCGGGAATCGATGGCTGATAACAGGATCCCCAGAACATCTTCTGACCCGCGCAGACCCGGCACCCCGACCGGAGAGGCAATGGCCACCGGGGCCCCTGTATCGAGGGGATCGACGTCCACCCCGGCCGCCCGCAGCTTGAGCAACGCACCCTGGGTCGCGGTGATCAACTCGGGGGACTCCCACAACTGCGTAGCGACGGCCACCGCGGTTGCTTCGTCCGGGGTCAGCTCGACCGGGGGCAGCGCGTAGGCATCGCGGTTGATCCGGTAGCCCTCGGTGGGGTCCAGGACCGACACCCTGCCAACCTCGAGGGGAATGCCGAGGTCACGCAGCTCATTCTTGTCGCGCTCGAACATCCGGGAGAACGCCTCAGCGCTGGGGCTGTCCGAATAACCCGCCACGCTGGACCTGATTTTGTCCGCCGTGATGAAGCCGCGGGTGGACAGCAGGGCGATGACCAGATTTACCAGCCGTTCGACTTTCGAGGTCGCCATTCAGCACAGCCTAGATAAGTCGGTCAGGCAGCGTGTCCCGCCACACAGGCGGCATGGAAGAAACTCTGGTTACATGCTGGCGATCAGCCGTTTGACTCGCTCGTCGACGGCTCGGAACGGGTCCTTGCACAGCACGGTGCGCTGCGCCTGATCGTTGAGTTTGAGGTGCACCCAGTCGACGGTGAAGTCACGCCCTGCCGCCTGCGCGGCGCTGATGAACTCACCGCGCAGCCTGGCGCGGGTGGTCTGCGGCGGATGGTCCACGGCCTCCGCGATGTCTTCGTCGGTGGTCACCCGCGTCGCCAGACCCTTGCGTTGCAACAGATCGAAGACACCGCGACCGCGCTTGATGTCGTGGTAGGCCAGATCCAGCTGGGCGATCTTCGGGTCGGACAGCTCCATGTTGTAGCGGTCCTGGTAGCGCTGGAACAGCTTGCGTTTGATCACCCAGTCGATCTCGGTGTCCACCTTGGCGAAGTCCTGGCTTTCGACGGCGTCGAGCTGGCGGCCCCACAGATCGACCACCTGCTCGATCTGTGCGTTGGGCTCGCGGGTCTGCAGATGCTCGACGGCGCGCGTGTAGTACTCGCGCTGGATGTCAAGCGCGCTGGCCTGACGCCCGCCCGCCAGCCGTACCGGGCGACGCCCGGTGACATCGTGGCTGACCTCCCGGATAGCGCGGATCGGGTTGTCCAGTGAGAAGTCGCGGAATGGAACACCTGCTTCGATCATTTCCAGCACGAGTGAGGCGGTGCCCACCTTGAGCATGGTGCTGGTCTCGCACATGTTGGAGTCGCCGACGATGACGTGCAGTCGCCGGTACTTCTCGGCATCAGCGTGCGGCTCGTCGCGGGTGTTGATGATCGGACGGCTGCGGGTGGTGGCCGAGGAAACACCCTCCCAGATGTGTTCGGCGCGTTGGGACAGACAGAACGTCGCGGCCTTGGGCGTCTGCAGCACCTTGCCCGCCCCGCAGATCAGCTGGCGGGTGACCAGGAACGGCAGCAGCACGTCCGAGATGCGGGAGAACTCGCCGGCCCGCACGATCAGGTAGTTCTCGTGGCAGCCGTAGGAGTTGCCCGCCGAGTCGGTGTTGTTCTTGAACAGATAGATGTCGCCGCCGATGCCCTCATCGGCGAGGCGCTGCTCGGCGTCGACGAGCAAATCTTCCAGTACCCATTCACCGGCCCGGTCGTGGGTGACCAGCTGCACCAGGCTGTCGCATTCGGCGGTTGCGTACTCCGGATGGCTGCCCACGTCGAGGTAGAGGCGCGCGCCGTTACGCAGGAAAACGTTCGAGCTACGGCCCCAGGACACCACCCGGCGGAACAGATAGCGGGCTACCTCGTCCGGGCTGAGCCGTCGGTGACCGTGAAACGTGCAGGTGACACCGAACTCGGTCTCGATCCCCATGATTCGTCGCTGCACGTAATCGAGGGTACTGGGTGTCTGACGACGACGGTGAGCAGCCGCGCCTAATCCGTCGATTCGCCGTTGGATTCGTGGTCTCCGGAATCCGGCGACTCCCGTTCCTGCAGCAACGTCTCCAGGGTGGTGCGGTTGATCCGCCGAAATGCTCGCCGCGGCCGATTGGCGTCCAGAATGGCGACTTCCAGGCTGGCTACGCCCACTGACGCCTGGCCGTTACCCGAGGTGTCGGGACTGCCCGCCCGTAGCGCCTCCACCGCGATATGCAAAGCGTCGTGCAAATCGGCGTTCTCGGCGTAGGACTCTTTAAGTGCGGTGGCGATCGGCTCGGTGGTACCGCCCATGACCACAAAGTGCGGCTCGTCGGCTATCGATCCGTCGTAGGTGATGCGGTAAAGCTCAGGTGGTTTCGTCTCGCCAAAATGTGCGACCTCGGCCACACACAGCTCAACCTCATAAGGCTTCGCCTGCTCTGTGAAGATGCTGCCCAACGTCTGCGCGTAAACGTAGGCCAGCTGCCGGCCGGTGACGTCGCGACGGTCGTAGGCGTAGCCGCGGGTGTCGGCGAACTGGATACCACCACGACGCAAGTTGTCGAATTCGTTGAACTTGCCCGCGGCCGCGAAGCCCACGCGGTCGTACAGTTCGCTGATCTTCTGTAGTGACCGCGACGGGTTCTCGGCGACGAACAGCACACCACCGGCGTAGGCCAGCGCCACCACACTGCGGCCCCGCGCGATGCCCTTGCGCGCAAGCTCACTGCGCTCACGCATCGCCTGCTCAGGAGAAATGAAATACGGGAAGCTCACTTCTCACCCCGCGGCTTGCCGTCGGGGCCGAAAGTATCAGCGCGCGTTCGACTTTCGATAACTTCACGGGCCAGCTCGGCGATCCGGCTTTCGGGTATGTCGACCGCGCCGTCGGCGCCGATGCTGACCGCCGTGGGATAGATACCGCGGACCAGATCCGGTCCGCCGGTGGCCGAATCGTCGTCGGCGGCGTCGTAGAGCGCCTCCACCGCGACCCGCAACGCTGAATCGACACCGCTGACTTGGGAATACAATTTCTTGATCGACGACTTGGCGAAAATCGACCCCGACCCGACCGACTGGTAACCCTCTTCTTCGATGTTCCAGCCGCCGGCCGCGTCGAACGAGACGATGCGGCCCGCTCTCTCGGGATCAGACGCATGAATGTCGTAGCCGGCCAGCAGCGGTACAGCCACGAACCCCTGCAGCGCGGCCCCCAGATTGCCGCGGACCATGATCGCCAGACGGTTGACCTTGCCGGCGAAGGTGAGCGGCACGCCTTCGAGCTTCTCGTAATGCTCGAGTTCGACCGCGTAGAGCCGCGCGAACTCGACGGCGATCGCCGCAGTGCCCGCGATGCCGGTGGCGGTGTAGTCGTCGGTGATGTACACCTTGCGCACATCGCGCCCGGCGATCATGTTGCCCTGCGTCGAACGCCGGTCGCCGGCGATGAGGACACCGCCCGGGTATTTCAACGCGACGATCGTGGTTCCGTGCGGCAACTGCGCGCCGGCACTGCTGGCCTGTCCGCTACTGAGGCTTGCTGGCAGCAACTCCGGCGCCTGGCGGCGCAGGAAGTCAGCGAACGAAGACAGGTCTACAGCGGAGGCTCCGGGAAATACCGAGTTAGTGGGCAGGCGATCAGAGAACGACCAGGTCACTGTCCGCCCTTTTGGACATACGCGCGGACGAAGTCTTCGGCGTTCTCCTCGAGGACGTCATCAATCTCGTCGAGTAGATCGTCGGTCTCCTCGGCCAGCTTCTCGCGACGCTCCTGGCCCCCGGCCGTGACGTCGGCGAACTCGTCTTCATCGCCGCCGCCACCGCCACCCTTGGTCTGTTCCTGCGCCATCGCCGCCTCCTGCGTCATCACCGGCTTGTTTTCAAAGGCCGCGCTCGCACGCCTGCCGGTCTTTCTCTACCCTACCGGTCAACCCCGACGTTTCCCGGCTCTATGTTCGAATGGCCCTATCTTCGAATAGCCCAGGCCGAACGCAGCTCACCTGGTCAGTTGTTCCACCAACTCGACGGCACTGTTCACCGAGTCCAGCAACGCTCCCACGTGTGCCTTACTGCCGCGCAGCGGCTCAAGCGTTGGGATCCGAACCAGCGAGTCGCCACCCAGGTCGAAAATCACCGAGTCCCAGCTCGCCGCGGCGATGTCAGCGCCGAACCTGCGAAGACATTCGCCGCGGAAGTACGCGCGAGTGTCCGTTGGCGGGTTGTCGACGGCGCTGAGCACCTGGTGTTCTTTGACCAGACGCTTCATCGAGCCACGTGCAACCAGCCGGTTGTACAGACCTTTGTCCAACCGGACATCCGAATACTGCAGGTCGACGAGGTGCAGCCGCGGTGCCGACCAGCTCAGGTTCTCGCGGTGCCGGAAACCTTCCAGCAGCCGCAGCTTGGCCGGCCAGTCCAACAGTTCAGCGCATTCCATTGGGTCACGCTCAAGCAGGTCGAGCACATGCGCCCACGTCTCCACGACGTCGGCCGCGCGGGGGTCCGGGTCGCGGCTGTCGACCAACTTTGCCACCCGGTCGAGGTAGATCCGTTGCAGTGCAAGGCCGGTCAGTTCGCGACCGTCAACCAGGGCAACGGCGACCCGTAGCGACGGATCGCGACTGATCGCGTGGACCGCGTGCACCGGCCGGGCCAGCATCAGATCGGTCAGGTCGATCCCGTGCGCGGGACCTTCCTCGATCAGATCCAGCACGAGTGCCGTGGTGCCCAATTTCAGATAAGTCGACGTTTCGGCAAGGTTGGCGTCGCCGATGATCACATGCAGCCGACGGTACCTGTCGGCGTCGGCGTGCGGTTCGTCGCGCGTATTGATGATGCCGCGTTTCAGCGTGGTCTCCAGCCCTACCTCGACCTCGATGTAATCGGAGCGCTGGGATAACTGGAAGCCGGCCTCGTCGCCAGAGGGCCCGATGCCAACCCGGCCGGAGCCCGTGACCACCTGTCGGGACACCAGGAACGGGGTGAGCCCGGCGATGATGGCCGAGAACGGCGTCTGCCGCGCCATCAGGTAGTTCTCGTGCGTCCCGTAGGAGGCGCCTTTGCCGTCGACGTTGTTCTTGTACAGCTGCAGTTTCGCTGCTCCGGGCACGCTGGCGACATGCCGCGCGGCAGCCTCCATCACACGCTCGCCGGCCTTGTCCCAGATCACCGCGTCCAGCGGGTCGGTGCACTCGGGCGCTGAGTATTCCGGGTGCGCGTGGTCAACGTAGAGCCGTGCCCCGTTGGTCAAGATCATGTTGGCGGCGCCGACCTCGTCGGCGTCGACCACCGGCGGGGGGCCGGCCGAACGACTCAGGTCGAAGCCCCGGGCGTCGCGCAGGGGCGATTCCACCTCGTAGTCCCAGCGGGTGCGTTTGGCGCGCTGAATGCCGGCGGCGGCCGCATAGGCCAAGACCGCCTGCGTGGAGGTGAGGATCGGGTTAGCGGTCGGGTCCGACGGCGAGGAAATGCCGTACTCGACCTCCGTCCCGATAATCCGTTGCATGCCTTAAGCCTAGGCCGAGCAACGGTGCGGGCCGCCCGCGGCCCGCACCGGGGACGCCGCTAACCAACGCCGGGGGATACTTAGGCAGCGTCTCCGTCGCTATCGTCGTCTTCGTCGCGTAACAGCTTCTCGGGATGATGAAAGGTGTTGCTGCGAGGTTGGCCTCTGTCTAGGTGCGGGGGCGGGATCCATTCGGTGTCACCCAGGGCATTCTTGCGCGTCGTCCAGCCGCCGGGTCCCAGCATGCGGTGGTGAGGTCCGCAGGCGAAGGTGAGGTCGTTGACGTCGGTGGTGTGGCAGGTGGCGTAGTCGGTGACATGATGCACTTCACAGAGGTAACCGGGCACATCGCAGCCCGGTGCCGAACAGCCACGGTCCTTCGCGTACAACACAATCCGCTGTCCGGGTGAGGCCAGCCGTTTCGTGTGATACAGCGCCAACGCGTTGCCCTTGTCGAAGATCGCCAGGTACTGGTGGGCGTGGCGAGCCACCCGGATCACATCGGACATCGGCAAGATCGTGCCCCCGCCGGTCAAACCACGTCCGGCGGCGGCTTGCAGCTCGGCCAGCGTGGTGGTGATGATGATCGAGGCCGGCAACCCGTTGTGCTGACCCAGCTTCCCCGAGGCCAAGATCGCCCGCAGCGCGGCATTCAATCCGTCGTGATTGCGTTGGGCCGGACTACGGGGGTCGGCGTCGATCCCGGCTTGGGTGGGTGCACCATCCACGACCGCGGTGTCATCGGCCGGGTTGCATATGCCCGGGGCGGCCAGTTTGGCCAGGACGGCTTCCAGGGTGGCGCGGGCCTCGGGGCTCAGCCAGCCGCGCAACGCCGACATGCCGTCGGTTTCCTGCTTACCCAACGTCAAACCGCGGCGGCGTGCGCGATCGTCATCGGTGTAGGTGCCGTCAGGGTTGAGGCAGTCGGCGAGCCGATCGGCAAGCTTGCTGAGCTGCTCCGGTCGATACTGGGTCCCGAGCCGCCCCAAATGCGCTTCTGCCTGCTCGCGAGTCTGAGCATCGACCCAGCCCGGCAATTGCTTGAAGAAGCGCCGGATCACCGCGACTTGACCATCTCCGAGCTTCCCGTCGCGCTGTGCGGCCGCGGCGGCGGCCAGCGCCGGAGCCAACGGTTCACCGGTCAGGCCGTGTCGCGGACCCAGGTCGGCGGCTTCATGGATGCGCCGGTTGGCCTCAGCGCGGCTGGTCAGTGTCCATTCGGCGATCGCATGGGAGAGCTTGCCGCCGAGTTCTTCGGCAGTGGCCTGCCGGGCCAGCTGATTGATCAACGGATGCTCGACGGCGGGCAACCGCCGGCGCACCCGCTCACAACGCTCCAGCAACGTCAACCGCTCAGGGGTCGTCAACGCGTCAAAGCTCAATCCGGACAACCGATCCAGCTCAGCATCGAGCGCGTCAAAGACCGCAACGATCTCCTCGCGACTACTCGAACCCATGTTCGAATAATATCTCAGCCCACCGACAGAAACTGCCGCCCAGAAACCACTGAAACCAATGCGACACAAGTGATTCAAAGATCGTTACGGAGAATTATCTCCGTTGCGCCCCCGCCAATCTTCGGCCTGGAAGCAACACACGATTACGATGCGCCACTAGGGTGACCCGGCATGGACAGTTTCCTTCGTCGCACGCCGGATCGCCGGGCATCGGCTAGTGCCGCGGCTGAAAGCTGGTTCCTCGCCAGGGGTTTGCCGTCGGTGCTCACTCGACGGGCCCAGTGGCGACGACTCTGGCAGCGGTCGGCCCCGATACTGGCGGCATACGCGACGATGCAGGCGGGCTGCGTCCTGCCGATCTACTTGATCAACGGCGCCCACAACGTCGAGATCACCGACGAGCCGACTACCAAGGAATTGGTAATGCTGACGATATTCGCGCTGACCGGCCCGGTGTTGACGATCGTCGGCTGGCTGGTGTCCCGGCTACGGAGCAGCTGGGCACGTGCGATTGCAGCGGCCACCAGCGTGGCCGTCGTGGCAGGCGTCGGGCTGGTCGTGTCTGGCCCCGGGCAACTGGCGAATGACGCGATCTTCGTGGCCCTGGTGCTGTTCCTGACCGCCAGCGGCGTCGGGTCGATAGCCGGATGGGCGGTGCGCATGATGCTTTCGCACCTGGCGAGTGCCGGCGCCCTGGCCGTCCGGGCGTTGCCGGTGTTTCTGCTCACCGCAATCGTGTTCTTCAACAGCTACGTCTGGATTATGGCCACGACGATCACCGGGGACCGGCTAGGCCTGGCAATGGCGTTTCTGGTGCTGATCGCCGCACTGTTCGTCGTGTCCACCACCCGGGAGCGGCTCGAGCCCATGCTGCGGTCGACACCGGGGGCGCCCGACGACGCGGGGCAGCTCGCCGACACGCCCTTCGCGACGATGCCGGATGCCCCTGAAGTCGCCCCCCTGAAAAGGACCGAACGCCTCAACGTGGTCTTTGTGCTGGCCGCCTCGCAATTGGCCCAGATCCTGATGGTGGCAGTGGTGACCGCCACGATCTACCTGGTCCTCGGGCTGATCCTGCTCACGCCGTCACTGCTCAACGAATGGACCCACACTGACAAGAGCACCGCCACGGTGTTGGGCTTTACCCTCCCAGTTCCGGATTCGCTGATGCATATGTGTCTTTTCCTCGCCGCGTTAACCTTCATGTACGTCTGCGCCCGTGCGGCCGGCGATGATCAATACCGCTCGACATTCCTCGCCCCGCTGATCGCAGATCTGCGCACCACCTTGGCCGCACGCAATCGCTACCGCGGCGTCGTCACGGCAGCCGGGACCGACATTGACGCCACCCTGGTCGGCGATTAAGCGTTGCCACCAAGCCGGCGTCGCACTCGCGCCGGCTGACCACCCCTACAGGTACTGGCCCAGGTTTGATTCGGTGTCGATGGCTCGCGACGCGCTCGACGACTTACCCGTGACCAAGGTGCGGATGTAAACGATCCGCTCACCCTTCTTGCCCGAGATCCGCGCCCAGTCATCGGGGTTGGTGGTGTTGGGCAGGTCCTCATTCTCGGCGAACTCGTCGACGATCGAGTCGAGCAGGTGCTGAATGCGCAGTCCATGTTGCCCTGTCTCCAGCACCGACTTGATCGCATTCTTCTTCGCCCGGTCGACCACGTTCTGGATCATCGCGCCGGAGTTGAAGTCCTTGAAGTACATGACTTCCTTGTCACCGTTGGCGTAGGTGACCTCCAGGAACCGGTTGTCATCGATCTCGGCGTACATCCGGTCGACAACCTTTTCGATCATCGCCTGGATGCACACCGCACGGTCACCGTCGAACTCGGCGATGTCGTCGGCGTGCACCGGCAGGGCCTCGGTCAGGTATTTCGAGAAGATGTCTTGGGCGGCTTCGGCGTCGGGCCGCTCGATCTTGATCTTCACGTCGAGGCGCCCAGGCCGCAGGATCGCGGGATCGATCATGTCCTCGCGGTTGGAAGCACCAATCACGATGACGTTCTCGAGTCCCTCAACCCCGTCGATCTCGCTGAGCAGCTGTGGGACGACGGTGGTCTCGACATCCGAAGAGACGCCGGTGCCGCGGGTGCGGAAGATCGAATCCATTTCGTCGAAGAAGACGATCACCGGCGTTCCTTCCGACGCCTTCTCACGGGCCCGCTGGAAGATGAGGCGGATGTGACGCTCGGTCTCGCCGACGAACTTATTCAGCAGCTCAGGCCCTTTGATGTTGAGGAAGTACGACTTGGCCTCGCGGGCGTCGTCGCCGCGCACCTCAGCCATCTTCTTGGCGAGCGAGTTGGCCACCGCCTTGGCGATCAGCGTCTTACCGCAGCCCGGCGGGCCGTACAGCAACACACCTTTGGGCGGACGCAGCGAGTACTCCCGGTACAGGTCTTTGTGCAGGAACGGCAACTCCACGGCGTCGCGAATCTGCTCGATCTGGCGAGTCAGGCCGCCGATGTCCTGGTAGCTGACATCCGGGACCTCCTCTAGCACCAGGTCTTCGACCTCGGCCTTGGGAATGCGTTCGAAGGCGTAACCGGCTTTGGTGTCCACCAGCAGCGAGTCGCCAGGGCGCAGCTTGCGCGGTTTGGTGTCGTCGTTGTTCGGGTCGCGCACGCCATCCGGCAAATCTTCGGCTACCAGCGGCTCGGCTAGCCATACGATGCGTTCCTCGTCGGCATGGCCGACAACCAGCGCCCGGTGACCGTCGGCCAGGACCTCACGCAAGGTGGATATCTCGCCGACCGATTCGAAGGTGCCGGCTTCGACGACGGTCAGGGCTTCGTTGAGCCGGACCGTTTGCCCCTTCCTGAGCGATGCCAGCTCGATATTCGGCGAGCATGTCAGCCGCATCTTGCGACCAGACGTGAACACATCGACCGTTTCGTCGTCGTGCGCGAACAACAGAACGCCGTACCCGCTGGGCGGCTGACCGAGCCGGTCGACTTCTTCGCGGAGCGCCAACAGTTGCTGACGGGCTTCTTTAAGAGTTTCCATTAATTTGGAATTGCGAGCCGCAAGTGAGTCGATTCGGGCTTCGAGCTGATGCACGTCACGCGCTGATCGCGCGCCGCCGTGCGATTCGGCTGCTAACTCGATTTGCTCGCGCAGCACTGCTGCCTCGCGGCGTAGTTGTTCCAATTCGGCAGCGTCGTCGCTGGACATGCTGGATTCGCGGGGGGTACCGAATGCTTCAGAACGCTCTGAGTCACTCATCTTGCGCTCCTTTCCCACACCAGGAATTGGTGCGGTGGATACTTCAACGCTACCGGCGATCGGCGATTCATGTGCGCAACCAAATGCCCTTAAAAAGTTAAGATCGTGATCTCGCTGGTAACGTCCCCTTTGAGTCGGGTTGATCGAAAGGGCAGGCGTGACCGGAAAATCCCACTCCGCGAGCCCGCCGCCTTTCGCGTACGAGATGCCGGCACAGGCAAGTAGCCGGACGTCGCGACACCTCTTCTTAGCGTTGGGTTCCGCCGCAGCTGTGGCGGCCATCGCACTCTCGGGGTGTTCACCAGGCGACTCGAAGACTTCACCGCCGGCGAAACCAACACCGCCGAGCGTGGCAAGTCCGGCCGCTGCTCCCCCGACTATTGTCCTACCCTCGCCCGACGCCCTTGCCGACGTGCTGAACCGGCTGGCCGACCCCAACGTACCGGGCATCAACAAGCTGAACCTGGTCGAAAGTGCAACCCCGGAAACTGCTGCCACGCTGGACAAATTCATAAACGCATTGCGCGACAACGGGTACGTGCCGATGTCCTTCGTCGCGGACAAAGTTGCGTGGTCGGATAAGAATCCGTCGTACGCGGCAGCCACTGTCACCGTCAACACGGCCCGGGGGGACAGCGGCAAGTTCACGTTCCCGATGGAGTTCGCACCTTTCCAAGGGGGCTGGCAGTTGTCCCGGCAAACCGGGGATATGTTGTTGGCCCTGGGCAACTCACCGACGCCGGCGCCGGAACCAGCTCCGTCCTCAACTCGGCCTGGCTGACCTGCGGGATGTGGATTGGCTGGCTCGAGTTCGATGTGCTGCTGGGCGACGTGCGTTCACTCAAACAGAAGCGATCGGTGATCCGCCCCGTCGTTGCTGAACTGCAGCGCAAGTACAGCGTGTCGGCCGCCGAGACCGGCTCGCAGGATCTGCACCGGCGAGCCGGCATCGGGGTGGCCGTGGTTTCCGGCGACCACAGCCACGCGATTGAGGTCCTCGATGCGGCCGAACGCCTGGTAGCCGCGCACCCCGAGTTCGAGTTGCTGTCCGTGCGCAGGGGCCTGCGCCGTAGCGACGACTGAGGGCTCCTGCTTCAGCCGTCGCGGCCCACGCGCTTGCGACCCAAGGGCGCCGGGGCGATGGTCCCGGGCGCCAGCCGTCGCGTCGCGATCAAGAACGCGGTGTGCCCCCGCATCGAATGCTGCGGCCGAACGGCCAGGCCGACGACGTTCCAGCCCCGCTGCAGCGTCTCCCACGACCGCGGCTCGGTCCAGCACTGCTGAGCCCGCAACGCCTCCACCACCTTCGACAGCTGGGTGACGGTGGCCACATAAATAATCAGCACACCTCCGGCGACCAGAAGCCGCGACACCACCTCGAGAACGTCCCAGGGCGCGAGCATGTCCAGGACGGCTCGGTCGAACGAGCCATCCGGCGCGTCGGAGTCGGCGAGATCGCTGACGATCAGCTGCCAATTAACCGGCTCGCGGCCGTGAACTTCAAGGAAGTTGGTGACATTGCGGCGAGCGTGTTCGGCATGGTCGGCACGCTGTTCATAGGACGTCACCTGTCCTTCTGGCCCGACCGCACGCAACAATGAGCAGGTCAGCGCCCCGGATCCGGCTCCCGCCTCCAGCACCCGGGCGCCCGGAAAGATATCGCCCTCGTGCACGATCTGCGCGGCATCCTTCGGGTAGATCACCTGCGGGCCGCGGGGCATCGACATCACGTAGTCGACCAGCAGCGGGCGCAACACTAAAAACAGGGCACCGTTGCTGGATTTGACCACGCTGCCCTGTTCCAGCCCGATCACCGCATCATGTGCGATCGCGCCGCGATGCGTGTGGAACTCGCTGCCGGGTGTGAGCGCCAACGTGTAGTGGCGGCCCTTGGCGTCGGTGAGCTGGACGCGTTCACCAGCGGTGAACGGGCCGGTTGCTGACACGCCGTACAGCGTGCCAGCCGACGCACCGTGATGGATGTTCGGGGTTGTCAGCGGCCAGTCCTAGGCTGCCAATATGAGCCGGGACATGGCCGCCTCGACCCAAGCAGCGCCTGACCGATCCAGGTCGCGGCCGGCGCTGTCACCATCACGGGCGGCGGACTTCAAGCAGTGCCCACTGTTGTACCGGTTCCGAGCGATCGACCGATTACCCGAGGCGCCATCCGCGGCACAGCTGCGGGGGTCAGTTGTGCACGCCGCGCTGGAACAGCTCTACGGCCTGCCCGCGGTGCAGCGCGGCCCTGACACGGCGCTATCGCTCGTGGAGCCCGCTTGGGATCAGGTGATCGCAGCGGAGCCGGAGCTGGCCGCCGAGCTGGAACCCGGGCAGCGAACCCAACTGCTGGAGGAGGCGCGCGCCTTGCTCTCCGGGTACTACCGGCTCGAAGACCCGACCCGATTCAACCCGCAAAGCTGCGAGCAGCGTGTCGAGGTCGAACTCGCCGACGGCACGCTGTTGCGCGGCTTTATCGACCGGATCGACGTCACCGCCACCGGCGAGCTTCGGGTGGTCGACTACAAGACCGGCAAAGCACCGCCGGCCGCGCGGGCACTGGCCGAGTTCAAGGCAATGTTCCAAATGAAGTTCTACGCACTGGCGCTCCTTCGTTCGCGCGACGTGCTGCCCGCGCGCCTGCGGCTCATCTACCTGGCCGACGGGCAGGTGCTGGACTACTCGCCGGACCGTGACGAGTTGCTGCGTTTCGAGAAGACGCTGATAGCGATCTGGCGCGCCATCCAATCCGCAGGTGAGACAGGCGATTTCCGTCCCAGCCCGTCGCGGTTGTGCCAATGGTGCCCGCACCAGGAACACTGTCCGGTTTTCGGCGGGACGCCGCCGCCCTACCCCGGCTGGCCTGATCACGTTCACTCGGACGCTGATTCGCGCCGGACCGAACCGGCAGCGTGATCAGCCGCTGCCACTGAACCGAATCGCGGGTGGGTCCTGGGTAACGCCGGTCAGCTCAGCGGACCGCGCTATTGCGTGCGCGCGGCTTGGTGAGGCGCAATAGCTTGAATCATCCCACAAACAGCAATTGAGCGATTTATGACGGTGACGATGCCGGGCACCCTCGGTCTGACCCGCGAGTTGATCACGCCAGTGCTGCGCGACCTGGTGAATCGGCTCGACCCGATGCTGCGCTCCGTGGTCTCGTACCACTTCGGTTGGTTCGACGAGCACGGTGTGCCGGCGAACAGCAACGCAGGCAAGGCGATTCGTCCGAGCCTGGTGTTCCTCGCGGTCGAGGCCGCCGGTGGGCGGGCGGAACGCGCGATCCCCGGTGCCGCGGCCGTGGAACTAGTCCACAACTTCTCGCTGGTGCACGACGACGTGATGGGCCGCGACGAGTGTCGCCGGCACCGGCCCACCCTATGGGCGGTGTGGGGCGACCCGGTGGCCGTACTTGCCGGTGACGCGTTGCTGGCGCTGGCCCATGAGGCGATCTTGGACTCCGATTCCCCCCACGCCGGTGCGGCACACGCGGTGCTGGCGGTAGCCGCGCGTGAGCTGATTCGCGGTCG
Source organism: uncultured Actinomycetota bacterium (assembly GCA_963762625.1). Lineage (GTDB taxonomy): Bacteria > Actinomycetota > Actinomycetes > Mycobacteriales > Mycobacteriaceae > Mycobacterium. Next base: position 2,745,417 of record CAVXLB010000001.1, on the reverse strand, counting down.
AAGCGCCGGCACGGCATTCGAACGGCGAGACGACGTGAGATTGGGCGAGCGCCTCGAAATGGCCTGGGGCAAGACGGCCGCGCTGATGTCGGCCAGCGCGGTCATCGGCGCGAAGTTCGCGGGTGCGCCGACACCTGTGTGTGACGCGCTCGGCGTGTTCGGGGGCAACGTCGGCCTGGCCTCCCAACTCATCGACGACCTGTCGGGTATCTGGGGCCAACCGGAGGTGACGGGCAAACCGGTGTACTCAGACCTGCGCTCCTGCAAAAAAAGCCTGCCCGTCACCTGGGCAATCGAATGCGGCGGCGCGGCCGGTCGCGAACTGGCCTCCTGGATGGCCGACCGGGCACATGCCGCCCGCTCCACCGACGATGAACTGCACGACATCGCCGGGCTCGTGGAACGCGCCGGCGGCCGTGCGTGGGCGGCCCAGGAAGCTCACCGCCGCGCCGCGCTGGCCGCCCGTGCGCTCGCAGGTGTCCGTATCGAACCGGGACCCGCGTGCGAACTGCACGCACTCGCCAACTATCTGCTCGGCAGACAGGCGTAGCCCATGCTCGGTCCGGTGGTATGCGCAGCGCAACCTAGTCGCACCTAATCTGAGGCGGCGGAACCCCAGCCGCGAAACTCGCCCATCGCGTAAAACGCGGTGGCGTACTCCGCCTCACGGACCAGTTCGATAGCCGGCGCGAAGCCGTCGACGACCAGGCCATCGAGCAGTCGGTGGACGGCCTGCACGCGTCGCGCGATCTCGGTCTTCACCCAGTCGGGCGACACCCCGTAGTGCAGAACGTTGTCGCTGGCGGGCTGATCTCGTTCCCGCGCAAACGACGCAAGGTCGTTGGCCAGCCGGGCGGCAATCACATACTCAGCCATTGCCGCCACCATTGCGTCAAGGTGATCGAGGAGACCGTTCCCACTGTAGGTGATCCACCTCGGCAGGACGGTGGTCCAGGCCGCGATGCTGTCGGCGTGGGCCAGGTAATCCCGTAAGCCCGCGTCGCCGGGGCGCCGGCTGAGGGCCGCCTCCCATCCCCGGCGCGTGCAGTCGAGCATGGCGTCGAACTTCTCGACCCACAGGTCCGCAAGCACAGAATACTGTGGCCATGCGGCGAGGTCGGCCTGCAAGCCCGACAACGTCCTGAGCAGCCAGTGCGAGTTGTCGCGGCCGCCGCGAACGACGCAGGCGCACCGGCGCATCAGTTCGTCGAGCCGTGCAGCGTCGCCGGGAGCGAAGGTCACGACGCAGTCGTCGAAGGCGCAGATCCACAGGTACAAGCGCATACACGGGATGGCCTGGGCCGGTGTGCGCCACGGGCCGACCGCGGCACCGGCGATCGCCATCGCCTCCACTGGCACGTGGCTAAACGGCGGCGGCTGGGCCGCCACCCACGCACGCGAATCAGCCAGCAGCGCCAACGCCAGCGCGGCGATACCCGCGGCCTCCCGGCTCGAGGCGCCAAGATCGGTGCCGTCCGGTAGAGCGGTCATCAATGATTGTGCGCCCCAACCCATGTGGTCTGCGTCATGCGCCGGCACCGACACACCCTACCTCCTGCTCGCTCGGAAACCGCTCGGTTCTCACGGCCATTCCACGTTGCCTGAACCCGCGAGCACAAGCGCTCGGTCCGCTAGGCGAACCGCAGCAAATGGCAATGGTCACGAGAAAATGAGGTAGTCCACTACTCAAGCGTGTGTGCTGTCCTCGTCGCTACGGTCTAACGGACGAGAACGCGACGGAACCGCTTTGCGGTCGTTGATAGGGGTCAGGATGGTACAGCTTCACCAGATGCGCGGGTGTCTGATGGACGCCCCGGAGGAACTGCCCGATTCGACCCCTCCGCCTACGCCCAGCTCGGGCCGGTCGGTGCTCGACGGCGCCTTCGCGGTTCTGGACGCCCTGGGCCGCGCCGATACCGGCTTGGGTCTAAGCGACCTGTGCCGGCAAAGCGGGCTGGCCAAGGCCTCGACATACCGACTGGCCGAGCAACTGGTGAGCCTGGGGGCGGTCCGGCGCCACGAACGCCGTTATTACATCGGCGCCCGTCTGGGTCGCATCGGGCAGAGCTGGGAGCCCGATCCACCTCTCCGGACCGCGGCACGGCGATGGGTTCACACGCTCGCCGTACGGTCTAAAACGATCGTATCGATGTCGATCCTGGTCGAAGGACGATTACATCTGGTGTGTGGCACCGCCCTCCGCGGGCACCCCGGTATTCCCGCGCCCGGCCACGATGTCATCGGCCGCACCGCCACCGGCCAGGTCCTTTACGCCGCCCGGCACGCAGGTGCCTGCGCGGACCCGGACTGCCTGACCGCGGCGGAATGGAAACGGCTACGGTCGTCCATCCGGGAACTCAACGCCGCGGTCGTCGAACAGCAAGACGTCATGGCAGGAACGTGCTGCGTGTCTGCACCGGCGTGGTATCCGAACGGCCGCTGCGCCGGTGCCGTCACCGCCCTGGTCGAATCAAACACGATTCCCCCCGCACTGCGCGATCTCGTGGTGCGAACAGCCCGCAAGATCGGCGCGGAGCTAGCCTGACGACAGTGGCGACATCTCTTCCAGCATCGTGGGAATGAGCTCGCAGACCGTGGGATGGATATGTACGGTGCGCGACAGCGTGCTGTAGGGAGCTTTGGCTGACATGATGTCCAAAATGCAGTGAATCGCCTCGTCGCCACCGACGCCAAAGATGGCCGCTCCCAGGATCTCGTCAGTCGCGGCGTCGACCACCACCTGCATAAAACCTTGCGTCTCACCCTTTTCCACCGCCCTACCCACCCTGGTCATTGGCCGCTTACCGACCAGCGCCTTGCGGCCCGACGCGCGGACTTCGGCGACGGTCATGCCGGCACGCCCCAGCGGCGGGTCGATGTAAAGCGCATAGGTGGTGATGCGGTCGCTCACCCGGCGCGGGTCACCGTCGAGCAGGTTGGCGGCAACGATCTCGAAGTCGTTGTAGGAGGTGTGGGTGAAAGCACCCCTGCCGTTGCAATCACCCATCGCCCAAATGTGATCGACGTTGGTTTTCAGCTGGTCGTCAACGACGACGTAACCGCGGGCGTCGGTCTGCACACCGGCCGCATCCAGACCCAGGTCGTCGGTGTTGGGTCGCCGGCCCACCGCCAGCAGCAGATGACTCCCCCGGACCGGGGCCGCCCCGGCGCTAGGCGTGAGGTCGAAACCCTTGTCGTGCTTGCTGACCCGGACATCATCGGCGCCCAGGATGATGTCAATCCCTTCGGCCTCGAGGATCTCCTTGATGGTGACCGAAACGTCCTCGTCTTCGCGGGATGCCAGCCGTGGGCCCCTTTCCACGACGGTCACCTGGGCCCCGAAGCGGCGGTACATCTGTGCGAACTCCAGCGCGATGTAGCTGCCGCCGACGATGACGAGATGGGAAGGCACCGTGTCGAGTTCGAGGACTGACACGTTGGTGAGGAACTCGACATCGGAGAGTCCCGGGATATCCGGCACCACCGCGCGGCCACCTACGTTGAGGAAGATCCGGTCAGCGTGCAGGACCCGGTCGCCGACCCGCAGCGTGTGTGGATCTTCGAAACGGGCGTGGCCTCGAAAGACGGTGCAACCGTCCATACCTTCTAGCCAGTCTTCGACACCCTTACGGTCGTTGAGCATGATCTCGTCTTTGCGCGCCTTGACTTTCGCCATGTCCACGCTGACGGGCCCGGTGCCGATGCCGTATTCCCTGCCGCGGCGGGCCAGCTGCGCGGCGTAGGCGCTGGCAACCAGTGTTTTGGTCGGAATGCATCCCGTGTTGACACAAGTTCCGCCGATCAGTTTGCGTTCGACTATCGCAACGCGCTGTCCGGCAGCGGTCAGCCGACCCGCGAGCGGGGGCCCGGCCTGGCCGGCACCGACGATGATCGCGTCAAAATTTTCTGTCACCAAACAACCGTCAGACCAACGCCACAGTCGCGAGGCCGCCCAGGATTGCGACGGCGTCCTCCAGCAGAGCGATCGGCAAGTCCTTCCCGCCGATAGCTGCGACCAGCCGCTTGCGTGCCTGGTAGCCACCCAAGGTGCCAACCACCGCGCCGAGAACGCCGGCGCCGAGTGCGGTCCAGGGGTGGCCGTACGGGGTGCCGATCACGGCACCGGAAAACCCGCCCATGAGGATCCGGGCACCGAACACCGGCGGCACGGTCCGGGCCGGAGTGTTGGGGAGTTTGTCCATGACCAGTTCGCCCACGGCAAGGAGGGTGAGGACAACGACCGTGATGACGTTGCCGACCCAAGATGCCCAAGTGAGATTGAGGTTGATCCAGCCGAGCATTGCCGCCCAAGCGACCACCGCCGGAGCGGTCAGAGATCGCAATCCGGCGATCACACCAATCGCCAGAGCCAGCAGCAAAGCGGGGACGAGTAAATGTGTATGTGTCACGGAGATCCTCCTAGGAAGATAAACAGCCCGGCGACGATAACGGGGATGCCCTACACCATGGGCGATCCTCCTAGGCGGACGCTAACACAGCAGCGTCAGAATCGGCAGAACCTGATGTCGGAGGCCAAAATCGCTTTGGCTCCGATGGCGGCGAGCTCGTCCATGATCTCGTTGACGCCCCGGCGAGGTACCAGTGCGCGGATCGCAACCCAAGCGGGGTCGGCGAGCGGGGCGATGGTCGGCGATTCCAGTCCCGGCGTGATCGACGTGGCTTTGTCCAGCGCCGAACGCGGGCAGTCGTAATCCAGCATCAGGTACTGCTGGCCGAACACCACACCTTGCACCCGGGCCACCAGTTGATCGTGCGCGGACTTGGCGACGCTCTCGTCGTGGCCGTCCCGATCGGTACGCTCGATCAGGACCGCCTCCGAATCGCAGATCGGGTCACCGAAAGCGACGAGATCATGCAAGCTCAGAGTGCGCCCAGACCCCACCACGTCGGCAATCGCATCGGCCACTCCGAGCTGCACCGAGATCTCCACCGCACCATCGAGCCTGATGACGGTCGCTTCGATGCCCCTGGCGGCCAGATCTTTTCGGACCAGATTCGGGTAGGCGGTGGCGATCCGCATTCCTGCCAGGTCCGCCGTCGTCCAGTCGCGCCCGGCGGGGCCCGCGTAACGGAAGCTGGACGAGCCGAAGCCCAACGCTAGACATTCCCGCACCGGCGCATCGGAGTCGCGCACCAGATCCCGTCCGGTGATCCCGAAGTCCAGTTGGCCCGAACCGACATAGATGGCAATGTCTTTGGGCCGCAAAAAGAAGAATTCGACCTGGTTGACGGGGTCTATGACGGTCAGGTCTTTCGGATCGGTCCGACGCCGGTAGCCTGCTTCCGAGAGGATCTCCGAGGCCGGCTCACTCAGCGTGCCTTTGTTGGGAACCGCGACCCTTAACATGACCCTGGGCATGCTCTCACAGCTTTCGATAGACGTCGTCGAGGGACAACCCGCGCGAAATCATCAGCACCTGCGTCCAGTAGAGCAACTGGCTGATCTCCTCGGCCAGCGCGTCGTTGGGTTCGTGTTCGGCCGCCAGCCACACCTCGCCGGCTTCCTCCAGTATCTTTTTGCCCAGTCCATGTATCCCACCGTCCAGTGCGGCGACCGTGGCGCTGCCGGCCGGCCGGGTGCGGGCACGTTCGCCGAGTTCGGCGAACAGATCCTCGAAGGTCTTCACGGCCTGCGATTGTTCCACGAGGCGGCCAGCAAAGTCACGGCGGTTTCGCGGGATCCGTAGACATCCGACGTACGGTGAGCGCATGGAGTTCTCCGAGATCGACGTCAAAGTCGACGGCCCTCGGGGCGATATCGCCCTGAACCGGCCAGCCAAGTTGAACCCGCTGAGCACCACGACCTTGAACGAATTGGTCTCAGCCGCACGCCATCTCGACACGCTGGCAAGCGTGAAAGTGGTCGTGATATCCGGCAGCGGCCGGGCGTTCAGCGCTGGCGCGGACCTCGCGTCGTTCGCGGCAGCTGATGACCCGAGCGACCCGGCAACATCCACGGTCGTGGCGCGTGCGGCGGCTGATACCGGGCGGCGGATGGCGGAGGCGATCGAGGCGATGAACGCGGTGACCGTGGCCCAGATTCACGGCCATTGCGTCGGGGGTGGGGTGGTACTGGCGTCGGCCTGCGACTTGCGCATCGCCGCAAACGACACCCGCTTCTCGATCCCCGAGGCCGACCTGGGCATCCCGCTTGCCTGGGGAGGAATCCCGCGGCTGGTGCGCGAGATCGGCCCCGCCCGGACCAAAGAACTGGTGATGACGTGTCGTCCGTTTGGGGCCGCTGAGGCCGTGGCGGCCGGCTTTGTGAACCGGGCGGTTCCCGCGTCCGACCTCGCCGCCGCAGTCGACGAGCTCGTCGCGCAGCTGACCGGGAAGTCAGCGCTCATCTTGACAGCCACGAAGCGTCATACCAACGCGGTCACCGAATCCATGGTCGGTACCGCGCGGGCCTGGAACGATGCCGACTCGCTGGTCACGGCACTGCGAGATCCCGCGTCACGCGCCGCCGGCGCTTCCTATCTGAAGGGCTTGGGGCGCGGCTAGGACTCAGTCCTCCGGGTTGTAGCCGAGGTTGGGGCCGAGCCAGCGCTCGGCTTCCCGCAGGGTCCAGCCCTTGCGCTTCGCGTAGTCGGCGACCTGGTCCTGGGCCATCCGGCCGACCACAAAGTACTGCGACTGCGGGTGCGAGAAATACCAGCCGCTGACGGCAGCACCGGGCCACATCGCCATCGACTCGGTCAGCTCGATGCCGGTCCGCTCCCGGACGTCCATCAACTCCCAGAGCGTCGCCTTCTCGGTGTGCTCCGGGCAGGCCGGGTAGCCGGGGGCAGGGCGGATTCCCACGTACTTCTCACCGATGAGTGCCTCGCTGTCCAGCTGTTCGTCAGGCTGGAATCCCCAGAACTCCTTGCGGACCCGTTGGTGCATCCGTTCGGCGAACGCCTCTGCCAGCCGGTCGGCGAGCGACTCCAGCAGGATCGCGCTGTAGTCGTCGTTGGCTGCCTTGAATTCGACGATCTTGTCCTGGCTGCCGAGGCCGGTGGTGACGGCGAAGGCGCCGATGTGGTCAGCCAGACCGGTGTCCTTGGGCGCGATGTAGTCGCCCAGCGACCGGTTCGGGATGCCGGTCCGGTGCTCGCCCTGCTGGCGCAGGTTGTGCAACCTGGTCAGCACCTCGGTACGGGTCTCGTCGGTGTAGACCTCGATGTCTTCAATACCCGAGCCAACCGCGTTCGCCGGGAAGAATCCGATCACCCCATTGGCAGTCAGCCACTTCTCCTTGATCAGGGTGTCGAGCATCTCCTGGGCGTCGTCGTACAGCTTGCGGGCAGTCTCGCCCGAGACCGGGTTGTTGAGGATGTCGGGGAACCTGCCCTTCATCTCCCAGGCGTTGAAGAACGGCTGCCAGTCGATGTACTCGCGCAGTTCGGCGAGGTCGTAGTCAAGAAATTCTCGTACTCCCGCACCTTGCGCGGGCACCGGCGGTGTGTAGCCGTCCCACTCGATCGGTGTCCGGTTCGCGCGAGCCTTCTCCAGCGTCAGCATCGGCCGCTCGTTCTTCTGGGCGTGCCGTTCGCGAAGGGATGCGTAATCCTTCTCAGTAGCCTCCAGCAGGGCTGGACGCTGCTTGTCGTCGAGGAGCGCTGCAGCGACAGGCACCGAGCGGGACGCGTCCTTGACCCAGACCACCGGACCGGTTCGACGCGGCGACACCTTCACGGCCGTGTGGGCGCGCGAGGTGGTAGCGCCACCGATCAGCAGCGGGATGTCCAGCCCCTCACGTTCCATCTCGACGGCGAAGTTGACCATCTCGTCCAGGGACGGGGTGATAAGGCCGGACAGCCCGATGATGTCGGCGTCGTGCTCCTTGGCCGCGTCCAGGATCTTCTGGGCAGGCACCATCACACCGAGGTCGATCACTTCGTAGTTGTTGCACTGCAGGACGACCCCGACGATGTTCTTGCCGATGTCGTGGACGTCGCCCTTGACGGTCGCCATCACGATCGTGCCGTTGGTATCTTTCCCAGCCGCAGCGCCGGACTGTTCCTTCTCCGCCTCGATGTACGGCAGCAAATACGCCACGGCTTTCTTCATCACCCGGGCCGACTTCACGACCTGCGGAAGGAACATCTTGCCTGCGCCGAAGAGGTCACCGACGACGTTCATGCCGTCCATCAGCGGGCCCTCGATCACCTCGATCGGGCGACCGCCTGCGGCGGCGATCTCGGCCCGCAGTTCCTCGGTGTCGGCATCGACGTTGGCGTCGATGCCCTTGACCAGGGCGTGCGTGATCCGCTCGCGGATCGGGAGGCTGCGCCACTCGGCCGCCACCGGGTCGTCTGCCTTTTCCGAGCTGTTGAACCGTTCAGCGATCTCCAGCAGCCTTTCGGCCGCATCCTCGCGACGGTTCAGGACGACGTCCTCGATCCGGTCCCGCAGTTCCGGGTCGATCGAGTCGTAGGGCACCAGCGCGCCGGCGTTGACGATGCCCATGTCCAGGCCGGCCTTGATGGCGTGGAACAGGAACACCGCGTGGATCGCCTCGCGGACGGGGTTGTTGCCCCGGAACGAGAACGACACGTTCGAGATACCGCCGGAGATGTGCACCCCGGGAAGGTTCTCCTTGATCCAGGCGCAGGCCTCGATGAAGTCGATCCCGTAGGTCGCGTGCTCCTCGATACCGGTCGCCAGCGCGAAGCAGTTCGGGTCGAAGATGATGTCCTCGGCCGGGAAACCGACCTCTTCGGTCAGGATCCGGTAGGCGCGCCCGCAGATCTGCTTGCGGCGCTCCAGGTTGTCGGCCTGACCCTGCTCGTCGAAGGCCATCACGACGACGGCTGCGCCGTACTTGCGGCACAGCCGCGCCTCCCGGATGAACTTCTCCTCGCCCTCCTTCATGGAGATCGAGTTGACGATTGGCTTGCCCTGCACGTTCTTCAGGCCCGCCTCGATGACCTCCCACTTGGAGGAGTCGATCATCACCGGGACGCGGCTGATGTCCGGCTCGGCCGCGATCAGTTTGGTGAACCGGTCCATCGCGGCGATGCCGTCGATCATGCCCTCGTCCATGTTGATGTCGATGACCTGCGCACCGACCTCCACCTGCTGCAGGGCGACCGACAGGGCGGTGTCATAGTCCTCGGCCTTGATCAGGTTGCGGAACCGGGCGGAGCCGGTGATGTTGGTGCGCTCACCGATGTTCACGAACAGGGAGTCGTCGGTGATGTTGAGCGGCTCCAGGCCCGCCAAGCGCATGGCCGCTTGATTTTTAGCGATCTCCGGCAGCTCGCGCGGCGGCTTGCCCTCGACGACCTTGGCGATCTCGGCGATGTGCGGCGGCGCCGTTCCACAGCAACCGCCGACCAGGTTGACCAGTCCGGCCTCGGCGAAGTCCGCGATGTAGCCGGCCTGACGCTCCGGGGACTCGTCGTACTCGCCGAAGGCGTTGGGCAGGCCGGCGTTCGGGTAGCACGAGACGTAGGTGTCCGCGATCCGCGCCATTTCGGCGATGTAGGGTCTCATCTCCGGCGCGCCCAGCGCGCAGTTGAGGCCCACCGCGATCGGCTTCGCGTGCCTGATCGCGTTCCAGAATGCTTCGGTGACCTGGCCGGACAACGTCCGCCCGGAAGCATCGGTGATGGTGCCCGAGATGATCACCGGCCAGCGGCGTCCGCGCTCCTCGAAAAGCGTCTCGACGGCGAACACCGCCGCCTTGGCATTCAGCGAGTCGAAGATCGTCTCGATGATGATGAGGTCGGCACCGCCGTCGACCAGGCCGTTGGCGGCTTCGAGGTAGGCGCCGACCAGCTGGTCGTAGGAGACGTTGCGGGCTCCGGGGTCGTTGACGTCCGGCGAGATCGACGCGGTCCGCGTCGTCGGCCCGATGGCGCCGGCGACGTAGCGGGGTTTCTCCGGGGTGCTGAACTCGTCGCAGGCTTTGCGGGCCAGGGCAGCACCGGCGTAGTTCAGCTCGTAGCTCAGCTCCGCCATGTCGTAGTCGGAGAGCGAGATCGCGTTCGCGTTGAACGTGTTGGTCTCCAGGATGTCGGCGCCCGCCTCGAGGTACTCGCGGTGGATTCCCTCGATGATCTGCGGCTGCGTCAGGGTGAGCAGGTCGTTGTTGCCCTGAAGGGCGGTCGGCCACTCCGTGAACCGGTCGCCGCGGTAGCCGGCCTCGTCCGGCCGGTCTCGCTGGATCGCCGTGCCCATCGCGCCGTCGATCACCATGATCCGCTGGTCGAGAGCAGCCTTCAGTTCGTCGGTGCAGTCGGGGCGGATGTTCGGCTCCAAGTTGTTCGAGTCAGAGGGGTCCACGCACGTTCCTTCCGTAACGGAAGGCGTCCTTAACTCTGCCGAGCGTGGCGGATACCGGCAGGGACCCGGAACCGTTGCAACGCCTCTCGACCGGAAAAGTCTACGTCGTCACCCGACGTCTGGACGCCCAGCTCGACCCGACCCGCTTGGCGGTTGCGGCGCCCTTGGGCCCCAGCTCGCGGATCTTGTCGGCAATGTCTTAATCACCAAGGTTAACCAGATTGCAGCTGAACGTATTTCGTCTCGACCGCGTCGTCGCCGGTTGTTGAAGTCATCGAGGCTCAAATCCGCGGCTCGTGGCAGCACTCACGCCACAAGCATAGTCCGCCTATGCAAACAGCCTGGTACTTTCCAGCTACTCGGCGCTCAGGCCGTAACCTGAACCTGTGACCCCGCCGGATAGCAGCGCCGCGCTGCCCGAATTACACGACACCGTCATAGTGGCGGCGTTTGAGGGCTGGAACGACGCGGGCGACGCGGCGAGCGACGCGCTGGAGCACCTGGACGCAATCTGGGAAGCCGATCCGATCATCGAAATCGACGACGAGGCGTATTACGACTACCAGGTGAATCGACCGGTTATCCGCCAAGTTGACGGCGTCACCCGTGAACTGGTGTGGCCTGCGATGCGGATCTCGCATTGCCGCCCGCCAGGCAGCGACCGCGACGTGGTGTTGATGCACGGGGTGGAGCCGAATATGCGCTGGCGCACGTTCTGCGCAGAGTTGGTGGCCATCGCCGACAAGCTCAATGTCGACACCGTCGTGATCCTCGGGGCATTGCTGGCCGACACGCCGCACACCCGACCGGTGCCGGTGTCGGGTGCCGCCTACTCCCCCGAGTCGGCAAAGCTGTTCGGCCTGGAAGAGACCCGCTACGAGGGCCCGACGGGTATCGCCGGGGTGTTCCAGGACGCGTGCGTGGGCGCCGGGATCCCGGCGGTCACGTTCTGGGCGGCAGTCCCGCATTATGTGTCACACCCGCCGAACCCGAAGGCGACCGTTGCGCTGCTGCGCCGCGTGGAAGACGTGCTCGACATCGAGGTTCCGCTGGCCGACCTGCCGGCGCAGGCCGAGGAATGGGAACAGTCGATCAGCGAGATGGCCGCCGAGGACGAGGACTTGGCCGAGTACGTGGTGTCGCTCGAGCAGCGTGGCGACGCCGAGGTCGATGTGAACGAGGCGCTGGGCAAGATCGACGGCGATGCGCTGGCGGCAGAGTTCGAACGTTACCTGCGCCGTCGCCGGCCAGGCTTCGGGCGCTAAGGCCGCTCTAACTCCTCGTTGTAGGCGCTGGTGGAACGACCCAACGCGGCGACTTCGGCGTCCATTTGGGGCATCAGCTCCGCAGCGATCCTACGGGTGGGAAGTTCGCCGATCGGGGTGGACAGCACCGGCTTCAGCCAGCGGACCAGGCCTACCCAGCGCGGACAGTAAACGTGGCTCTTCCGGCCCTCGATTCCTCTGACGAACGCCGACGCGCACTTGTCCACCGAGGTGGTCATGTTCAACGGCCAAGGCACCGCGGCGAGCAATTTGCCGAACGCGGGCAGGTCGGCCTTGGAGTCGCGAACCATCGCGGTGTCGATCCAGGACATGTGGGCCGAGCCGACGCTGACACCGAGGTGGGCGACCTCGAGTCGCAGCGCGTTAGCGAGATGCTCGTTGCCTGCCTTCGACATGTCGTACGGCGCCATCCCGGGAGACGCCGCGAAAGCGGCCAGCGACGAGACGATGAGCACATAGCCGCGGCGGTCGATCACCGCGGGCAAGGTGGCGCGCACGGTGTGAAAAACACCGAGCAGGTTGACGTCCAATACCCGCTTGAGGACCTCTGGGTCCACCTGTAGAACCGACCCGTAGCTGGCAATGCCGGCGCTGGCCACGACAACGTCGATGCCGCCGAAACGTTCGACGGCCTTGGCGGCCGCGGCCTCCATAGCGGGCAAGTCGCGCACGTCGGCGACCGCGGTCAGCACATGCTCGTCGCCCCCGAGTTGACCGGCCAGCGTGGCCAGCGTGGCTTCGTCGAGATCGGTCAGCACAAGTTTGGCGCCCTTGTTGCGCAGCCGCTGCGCAACCTCAGCCCCGATTCCCCGGGCGCCACCCGTGATGAAGACGACCTTGTCATGCATTACAAGTCCACCCCTAACAGTGCATCGATGGCGGTTGCCATCAATCTCGGCGCGTCCACGTCGTGACCGCCGTACTCCAGCGCATCGGTGGCCCAACCATCCAGTGCCGCAATAGCTTTAGGAGTGTCAAGGTCATCGGCCAAGTACTGGCGCACCCGGGCGATAGCGTCGGAGGCGTCCGGCCCGGCGGGCAGAGCGGTCGCGGCGCGCCAGCGAGCCAGCCGGGCGGTCGCATCGTCGAGCACCTGCTGGCTCCAAAACCGGTCCGCGTGGTAATGCCCGGCCAGCAGACCCAACCGAACGGCCGCCTGCTCAACGCCCTCGGCGCGCAGCGCCGAGACCAGCACCAGGTTGCCGCGGCTCTTGGACATTTTGTGCCCGTCCCAGCCGATCATCCCGGCGTGCACGTAGTGCCGGGCGAATCGCCGTTCGCTCCTGACGCATTCGGCGTGCGCGGCGGTGAATTCGTGATGCGGAAAGATCAGGTCACTGCCCCCGCCCTGAATGTCGATGCCGCTGCCGATACGGCTGAGGGCGATCGCCGCGCATTCCACGTGCCAGCCCGGCCGGCCGGCGCCGAACGGCGAGGGCCAGCTGGGCTCCCCTGGCCGTGCCGCCCGCCACAGCAGGGCATCGAGCTCGTCAGTCTTGCCGGGCCGGTGCGGGTCGCCGCCGCGTTGCTCGAACAGCCGCAGCATGGTCTCTCGGTCATACCCGGACTCGTAGCCGAACTGCGGCGTGGCGTCCGCCCGGTAATACACGTCCGGGTACTCATCGATTTCCGAGCCGACGACGTACGCTGCACCGGAAGCCAGCATTTTTTCGACGATTTCGACGATTTCGGCGATCGCTTCGGTCGCCCCTACATACTCCCGCGGCGGCAGTACCCGCAACGCGGCCATATCCTCGCGGAATAGCGCGACCTCGCGGTCGGCGAGCTCGCGCCAGTCGATGCCGTCGCGCTGCGCGCGCTCGAACAGCGGATCGTCGACGTCGGTGACGTTCTGCACGTAGTGCACGTCGTGACCGAGGTCCAGCCACAGCCGATGGATCAGGTCGAACGTCAGGTAGGTGGCGGCGTGACCCAGATGGGTGGCGTCGTAGGGCGTGATCCCGCAGACGTACATGGTCGCTGTGGGTCCAGGCGCCAAGGGGCGCACTTGCCGGTCAGAGGTGTCGTACAGCCGGAGCTCGGGGCCGCGTCCCGGCAGTACCGGAACCTCAGCGGAAGGCCACGATTGCATGTCTCGACTCTAAACGCGCGAACTCAGTGCCAGTCCTGGCGGATGGCTGCAAGCAGGATCTCGGCCAGCTCAGCGCGACACATCACAAAGTCGGGCAGGTACGGGTCGGGCTGGTTGTAGCGCAGCGGCGAACCGTCCAGTCGGGACGCGTGCATCCCGGCCGCCATCAGCACCCCGGCCGGCGCGGCCGAGTCCCATTCCCATTGGCCGCCGGCGTGCACGTAGGCGTCGACATGGCCGTCGATGACGGCCATCGCCTTGGCGCCCGCCGACCCGATTCCGACGGGCTGGATGGCCAGTGTTTGACGCATGCGGTGCAGCACCGTGGGTGGCCGGTTGGCGCTGACGGCTATCCGGATGGTGTCCGGAATGCCGACCCGCGCGGCGTCGGCGGTGACGGTGTCACTGCGGTACACCATGTTCCCGCGGGCCGGCAATGACACTGCCGCGTCCGTGATTTCGCGCGTGTTGTCGGTGGCGTCGCCTGTGGGGCGTTGCCACAGCGCGATGTGTACCGCCCAGTCGTCGCGTCCGGGCGTGGAGAACTCGCGAGTGCCGTCCAACGGGTCGATGATCCACACCCGATCGGACTTCAGCCGAACCAGGTCGTCGTGGGCCTCCTCGCTGAGCACCGCGTCACCCGGACGCTCGGCCCGCAGTCGCCGCAGCAGCAGCTCATTCGCCAGGCTGTCACCCGCATCGCCGAGCGCCCACGGACGGCCGAAACCGATCTCCTCGCGGACTTTCAGCAGCAACTCCCCCGCATCTGCGGCGAGATCGGCAGCCAGTGCCGCGTCTGTCAGGGGATTCACCGACCCAGTATCGCCGACGAAACGTCTCGCCCCTAAAACGCCGGCCACGGAATGGGACGATGCCGGTTCGGTCCCGGCATCACCGGATCGTCCAGCAGCGTGCACGCGCGCCGGCGCAGCGCTGCGACTTCAGCGCGGGTGATCTGCTCGGCCAGTGCCTCGCCGAACTGGCCGGTAAGGCCATCGGCCAGCGCGGCCACCCCCGCCAGTGTCTCGCCATCGACCGGCTTGCCGGCCCACCCCCACAGCACCGTGCGCAGTTTGTTCTCGACGTGCAGGCACACGCCGTGGTCAACCCCGTACACGCGGCCGTCCAGCCCGTACAAAATATGGCCGCCCTTGCGGTCGGCGTTGTTGACCAGGACGTCGAACACGGCCATGCGCCGTAACCGGATGTCGTCGGCGTGCATCAGGACTACCTCGTCACCGGCGTAGTCGTAGGCGCGCAACACCGGAAGATACCCCGGTCGCAGCTTGTCGGCGGGGAACAGATCAACCAAGTCAGGGCCTGGCTTGGGATCCGAGTCGGCCGCGTCTCCGGGTTGCTGCACCCACAACTGCAGCATGCCCGTGCCCGCTGGCCCATCACGGATCACGGTGTACGGAACTATGTTCCAGCCCAACTCGGTCGACACCAGGTACGCGCCCAGTTCACGGCCGGCCAAGGTCCCATCGGGGAAGTCCCACAACGGCTGCTCACCCGAGACCGGCTTGTAAACGCAATGAACGCTACGATCGCCGCGCGTCGACTCGCACAAAAAGGTGGCGTTACTGGCTGAGCGGATGCGTCCGATGACCGTCAGCTCGCCGTCGCGCAACACCTCACGCTGGTCATGTTCGTCACTCCTGGGGGTCATCGCTGGGCCCGAGCAACGCGCTGCGGTTGTAGCCGTTGGTGCGCGGGCAAATGTGGCCCTCGGGGTCCAGCGGTTCGTCGCACAGCGGGCACGGCGGACGTCCCGCCGAGATGACGCGGGTCGAGCGGGTGGCGAACTGCCGTGCCGACTCCGGCGTCAGGAATACCCGCACCGCGTCGGGCCCCTCCTCCGTGTCGTCCAACACAACCGAGGCGTCGAATTCGGCGTCGGTAACGGCCAGCAACTCGACGACCACGGTCTGCGCCTCCGAATCCCAACCCAGACCCATGGTTCCGACCCGAAACTCCGCGTCGACGGGCGTGACCAGCGGGCTGAGGTCGTCGATCTCCGCGGGCTCCGGGGGGACCGGTGTGCCGAACCTGCGATTCACCTCGAGCAGCAGCGCACCGATGCGCTCAGCCAGCACCGCGACCTGTTGCTTTTCCAATATCACCGACACCACCCGGGTGTCGTGCACCGCTTGTATGTAGAAGGTGCGGTTTCCAGGCTGGCCAACGGTCCCGGCCACGAAGCGGTCGGGTGTGCGAAAGACATGAATTGCGCGGGCCATGGCATCTCCAAAATACCGGCTAGTCGGTAGAGCCGCCGACCACCGCGTCGCCGGACGCCGTCTCCGGCGCTCCCTGGGGCTCCGCCTTGGGCGGAGGCGCGGCCCGCAACGCGGCGGACAGCCGGGCGCCGGTGTGGTTGACGTGCATCACGAACGGTCGCAGCGGGGTGTAGCGGATCACGCTCACCGACGCCGGATCGGCGTTGACGCGCTGAAAACTGTCGAGGTGCATGCCGTACGCATCGGCGATCACAGACTTGATGACATCACCGTGGGTACAGGCCACCCACAACGCGTCGCCCTGCTCTCCCCCGTACTCCAAGGCCAACCTGCGGTCGTGTTCGCGCACGGCGGCCACCGCACGTGCCTGCACCTGCGCCAGACCCTCACCGCCGGGAAACACTGCCGCGCTGGGGTGAGCCTGGACCACCCGCCACAACGGCTCGCTTGCCAAGTCGCCGAGTTTGCGGCCCGTCCATTCCCCGTAGTCCACTTCGGCGAGGCGATCCTCGATGAGCGGTGGCAGGCACAGCGCTTCGGAGAGCGGATCGACGGTGCGCCGGCATCGGAGCATCGGCGAACAAACCACTGCCCGGATCGGCAGGTCGCCGATCCGGTCGATCAGGCCCACGGCCTGCTCACGGCCCTTGTCGTCGAGGTCAACGCCCTCGGAACGGCCGGCCAAAACGCCCGCTGTGTTCGAGGTGGACCGGCCGTGTCTCAGCAAGATGACAGTCATGTCGCCGCCACCGTACCCGGTGCGGCTAGCTGTTTACGGATGCGACTAACGCGAGACCGGGACTGCGTTCCTGACCGAGTCGCGCACCGCCGCGGTAAGGCTGCGCTCGTCGGTGAGGTCGATGTCGACCAGGCTGCGAACCGACCTCGCGACCACATCCTCCGCCTGCGGAACCGGCTCGGCCAGGCGCGGCCGGTAAACCTCGACGACAAGAGATCGGTGCTTAATGTGAAAGGCAAAACTACGTCCATCACCGACTTGACCGTATCCGCTAGCAAAAATTCCTGTCGATATGTCTTCGACAGCAAACCCCTCGTCTGCGGTATACCTGTCAACGATGACGGTCATATTTTGACCATACCTCGCCAGTACCACTGGATGGAGGCGACATGACGATACTGGATGCGAACCCGTTCCTTAACATGTGAATTTCATGTTCAGCATTCGAAGGGTAAATGTTGCTGTCGCGACATAGTAGCGATAAACAACCAGCTCAACACCGTTTGGCTGCACTGGCTGCTTTGCTGGCGCTGATGCTGACCCTCACGACGGGTTGTTCCTCGAATCCGCTCAGTACCAGCCCGCCGACGATCGAGCCCGCACAGGCCGCCGAATCGCCCCCGACATCGCAGAACCCAGCCGGTGCGGTGCGGCCGCTGGCCGGACACCCACAGGCAGCGGTCTTCGACAGCGCCACTCACCAATTGGCGGTACTGAGCCCGGGCACCGACCCCGCGGCACCGGCCAGCATCGTGCTTTTCAGTGCGACGCAACTCGGTGATACGCAGGCCGCGCCGCGTGACTCACCCAGAGTCTCACCCAGAGTCGTAGCCCTATCGGGCCCAGCAACCGCGTTGGCTGCCGACGACCGCGGCACGGCCTACGTCGCGGCGCGCGGCGGCTACTTTGTGGTGGATCTGGCTACTGCCCATGCGACTCAGGTCAATATCGCCGAAGCTCAGCAGGTCCAATTCACCGCGATCGCGCGTCGCGCCGACGGCAAGCTGGTACTCGGCAGTGCCGACGGCACCGTTTACACCGTTGCCACGGCTTCCAAGGACGGCACAGCCGCCATCGACAACCGAAACAAGATCTTCGCCAGCGTTGATTACCTTGTTACACAAGGAAATACGACAGTAGTTCTGGACCGCGGACAAACTTCACTGACTACGATCGGCGCCGACGGTCATGCCGAGCAGGCACTGCGGGCCGGCGAAGGAGCAACCACCATGGCTGCCGATCCGCTGGGCCGGGTCTTAGTCGCCGACACCCGCGGCGGCGAACTGCTGGTGTACGGCGTCGACCCGCTGATCTTGCGTCAGGCCTACCCGGTGCGGCAGGCGCCATTTGGCCTGGCAGGCTCCCGCGGGTTGACCTGGGTATCCCAAACCGCATCGAACACTGTCATTGGTTACGATCTGACGACCGGAATACCCCTCGAAAAGGTGCGATACCCAACCGTGCAGCAACCCAACTCGCTGGCCTTTGACGAAGCGTCGGACACCTTGTACGTGGTGTCGGGGTCCGGTGCGGGAGTGCAGGTCATCGAGCACGCGGCCGGCCCCCAGTGAGCACCGGGCACGCCGGGAGCGCCGGGTCCGCACCGCGGTGGAGTCGGCTGCCCGCTGGTTGGGACACGGACATGTCCGACGAATACGAGTGGGTGCCATTGCGCCTACCGCCGGACGTGACCAGGCTCAGCGCATCCACGCGGCTGTCGATTGAGGCTGAATACCGCGGTTGGGAGCTGACGCGCGTGCGGCTCTATACCGACGGTAGCAGACGGGTGTTGTTGCGTCGCAAAAAGTCTCGCGTGCATAGCCAGCGGCCCGACCAGCCGGAATTGTGACGGTGGGTGCCCCGCGCGCAGGCGGCCATCGTTTTTACGGCGTGGTGCGCCGGCTGCTGTTTTTGGTCCCACCCGAGCGCATCCACACGCTGGTTTTCGCGATGTTCCGCGGCCTCACGGCTGTCGCCCCGCCGCGCCGGTTGCTGCACAGGCTGCTCGGCCCGGCTGATCCGGTCCTGGCCAGCACGGTGTTCGGGATTCGTTTTCCCGGGCCGCTCGGGTTGGCCGCCGGGTTCGACAAGGACGGCAAGGGGTTGCTCACCTGGAGTGCGTTGGGTTTCGGGTACGCCGAGGTCGGAACCGTCACCGCGCACGCGCAGCCCGGCAACCCGGCGCCGCGGATATTCCGGCTGCCCGCCGACCGCGCCCTCCTGAACCGAATGGGGTTCAACAACCACGGCGCCGGCGCGATGGCCGTCCAACTCGCGCGCCACCGACCTGACGTGCCGATCGGGGTCAACATCGGAAAGACAAAGACGACTCCGGTCGCCGACGCCGTCGATGACTACCGCGCCAGCGCCCGGCTGGTCGGCCCGCTGGCGTCGTACCTTGTGGTCAATGTCAGTTCGCCGAACACGCCGGGCCTGCGCGACCTGCAGGCGGTCGAGTCGCTACGGCCCATTCTGTCGGCCGTCCTCGCGGAGGCCTCCGGCACACCGGTACTGGTGAAGATTGCGCCCGATGTCTCCGATGCCGACCTCGACGACATCGCAGACCTGGCCGTGGAATTGGGCCTGGCCGGCATCGTGGCCACCAATACCACGGTCTCGCGCGACGGCTTGGTGACACCGGGCGTCAGCGAGCTGGGTACCGGTGGCATCTCGGGACCGCCGGTGGCGCGTCGCGCTGCCGAGGTACTGCGCCGGCTGTACAGGCGGGTCGGAGATCGGTTGGCGCTGATCAGTGTCGGTGGCATCGAGACCGCCGACGACGCGTGGGATCGCATCACGGCGGGCGCGTCCCTACTGCAGGGCTATACCGGGTTCATCTACGGCGGGGGCATGTGGGCCAAGCACATTCACGACGGCATCGCCCGCAGGCTGCACGATGGCGGGTTCGCCTCGCTCAGCGATGCCGTCGGATCAGCGGCGCCTAAACCCGGCGGAACGCCCGGGTAGGGGCTGACGGAGTCGAGCCCTTAGAAGGGCGGCGGCTCGCGGTCGGGTTCGGGTGGGGCGGGTCCGGTGTAGGCCGGGTTATCGGACTGCGGTTTGGTGCGTGCGGCGCGGTTTTTGCGGCGTTCGGTGGTGACGCGGTGGGCGCGGTCTTGGGCGCGGGTGCGGCGGCGTTTGGGCATCATCGCGGTGCGGTCGTTGCAGTAGTCGGGGGGTGGGTCGATTTCGGGGGTGGGTAAGCCGCCCACGGCGTAACACAGGCTGGGGAACAGCAGCGCACTACCGGGTACGGTGACGTGGGTGGTGCCTGCTGGTGAGGTCAGGATCAGGGTGCCGTCGGGCAGTTGTTGTTCGCGCCAGCCCCAGAAGGTTTTCACCAAATGATGTGTGCGGCAATAACATTTCAGGTTGCCCGCGTGGGTGGGGCCACCCTGGGCGTAGGGAATCGTGTGGTCCACATCGCAGCGCACGGCAGGCACATCACAACCCGGCCAGCGGCATGTCAAGTCCCGGCAGCGCACAAAATCCGCCAGCGCCTTGGACGGCGCGTACTGCGGCTCGGGCGCAGCGTCCCCGGGGTGAACCAGCGGCACCAGCTTCGCGGTCTTGGCCAACTCCTCCACCAGCTCGGGGGCGATCAACCCATCCGCCCCGACCTCCCAGCCCGGCGCGTCGCCGGCACCGCTCAGGGCGGCGTGTTCGGCGATGACATGAATGGTCACCGGCGAGGCCGGCGGTCGCGTGCCGGCGGCGCAATCCCGGCGCGCGCAGCGACACCCCAGCCGGTCGGCGCCGGCGGCCAACGCCCCCAGCGCGTCGGCGCGACGCTGGTCAACGGTACGCGGGTCGTGCGGGCAGACGGTGGCCGCCAACGCGGTCAACCGTTGACTCAGGGCCTGGGCATCGGGCCGCAGCAGACTGCCCGAGAGCTCGCATAGCCCGTCAAAGGGTTCACCGATATAGACCTCGCGGTCACGTCGGCGTTGGGTGCGCCGGCGCACCGCATCGCGGTCGGCTTTCACCACGATCTTGTCCACCTTGCCCGAGAGCCGGGCCTGGGTCATCGAGGGCCAGCGCGCCACGTTGGCGGCCAACTCGGCATCGACTCGGGCCAACACCGCGGGGTCCACGATCAAATCGGTGCGAAACACGATCGTCTGAAACACCCGGAAATCGATCTCACCCGCTGTGAACACCTCACCCACCTTGGGCAGCCGTTCGCGCATCGCTCGGGCATACCGCAACCGACTCGCCGCCCTCCCCTGACTGATCCGCAACGCCGCACCTACCTCGGCGGCGACGGCCTCCATGGTGTCGATCGCCCAGTCCTCGGTCTCCGAACACCGCGACAACCGGTACCCGAACAACTCCCCGATCCCGACCAACTGTGCCGCCGCTGCCTGATTCTCCGCACGCGTGGCCGCGCAGACGCGTTCCACCATCACCGCCGACTCCGGCGTCTTGGACGGACAATGCCGCTCCAGCCGCTCGTCCATCATCGCGGCGAACTCGGCTCGATCGAACATACATTCGATGATGCCATAAAGGGCCGACCGCGTTGATCCTGCCGCCCGGCGCCGCAGCCTATTTCTGCTCGTAAGTCCCGTGGATGACCGCGCGCGCGATGGCGTGCTGGAACAGGTTGAAGCCGAGGAAGGCAGGACTAGCGTCCTCGCTGAGGTCGAGCTTCTCGACGTCCACGGCGTGCACGGCGACGTAGTAGCGATGGGGGCCATGGCCGGCGGGCGGCGCGGCGCCGATGTAGCGGCGCATCCCGGCATCGTTGACCAGTTGCAGCGCTTCGCCGGGTAGTTCACCACCGTCACCCGCGTCGTCAGGCAACTCGGTGACGTCAGCCGGCAAGTTGGCCACAGCCCAGTGCCAGAACCCGGACAGCGTCGGAGCATCAGGGTCATAGACGGTGACCGCGAAACTGCGGGTGTTGTCGGGGAATCCCGACCAGCTCAGCTGCGGGCTCACATCCTCGCCCCCAGCACCCATAATCCCGCTGATCTGCGGCGTACCGAGCGGTTGACCGTCGGTGATCGAGTCCGAAGTCAGGCTGAACGTCGGCAACTTGGGGAGCGCCTCATACGGGTCGGATGGCAAGCTCATGGACAGTCCTCTCGCGAATTTCGGATTGGCTCTTATTTCGGACTAGCTTGGCTCTTTTTCCACTAGCAGTGTGTCAAGAAGTGTGCCAGCACATCGGTGCCGAACCTCAGCGCGTCGATGGGCACCCGCTCATCGACGCCGTGGAACAAAGAAGCGAAATCCAGATCCGGCGGCAACCGCAGTGGGCTGAAGCCGAAGCAGCGAATACCCAATCGGGCGAAGGCTTTCGCATCAGTGCCACCGGAAAGCATGTAAGGCACCGTCCGGCCTTCCGGGTCGAACGCCAGCACGGCAGCGTTCATGGCATCGACCAAGTCACCGTCGAAGGTGGTCTCGTACGAGGGGAAGTCCTTGATCCACTCGCGCGTCACGTCAGGGCCGATCAGCTTGTCGATCTCGGCCTCGAACGCCGCCTGCCGACCGGGCAGCACGCGGCAGTCCACCACCGCTTCCGCGGTCGCGGGGATGACATTGGCCTTGTATCCGGCCTTGAGCATCGTGGGGTTTGCCGTGTCGTGCAGTATCGCTTTCAACATGCGAGCCATCGGACCGAGTTTTTCGATCGCCCCCTCTAAATCTGAAGATTCGGCGTCGAACGTCAACCCGGTCTCCTCGCTGATGACAGCCAGGAACTCGGTGACCGTGTCGGTAAGCACCAACGGAAACTGGTGCCGACCCACCCGGGCGACGGCCTCGGCGACAGTGGTGACCGCGTTCTGCTCGTGCACCATCGAGCCGTGCCCGGCCTGGCCCCGAGCGGTCAGCCGCATCCACGACAATCCCTTCTCGGCCGTCTCGATCAGGTAGAGGCGCCGCTCACCGCCGTCGGGGCGCGGCACCGTCAAGGAGAAGCCGCCGACTTCACCGACCGCTTCGGTAATGCCGTCGAACAAATCGGGACGGTTGTCGACGAGCCAGTGCGATCCGAAACTACCGCCGTGCTCTTCGTCGGCAACGAAGGCAAACACCAAATCGCGAGGCGGCACGATGCCGGCCTGCTTGAGCTGCCGGGCGACCACGATCGTCATCCCGACCATGTCCTTCATATCGACCGCGCCGCGGCCCCAGACATAACCGGCTTCGATGGCACCGGAAAACGGGTGCACGCTCCAATCGGCTGGTTCAGCCGGCACGACATCGAGATGTCCGTGGATGAGCAAGGCACCACGAGAAGTGTCCGCGCCTTTGAGGCGGGCGAAGACATTCCCTCGGCCGGATGCACCGGATTCGACGTATTCAGGCTGATAGCCCACCTCGGCGAGTTGCTCGGCGACCCATTTTGCGCACTCTGCCTCGCCCCGGGTCGTCTCGGCTTCACCGGTGTTGGTGGTATCAAACTGGATCAACCTGCTGACAACCTTGACCACATCGTCGCTGGGGTTACTTGGGACTTCGGTCTCAACTCTCACAGTCACCTTTCCTACCACTGCCAGACCCGCTGGGCTCGTCACCGAGGTGGGTTGGGCGCTCGCGGGCTGATCCGTTAGCCTTAGCTGCCGACCCATGCGGTTTGGTCTTGTCCGAGTGGCGGAATGGCAGACGCGCTAGCTTGAGGTGCTAGTGCCCTACTAATGGGCGTGGGGGTTCAAGTCCCCCCTCGGACACCCGTGCGCACGTAGGCTGGCCGGAGAACAGTAGCCGGGAGCGCGAGTAATGAACCCACCGAGTGGCTTTCTGCGGCGAACAACAACACGAACGTTCCACGACCGCCGCGAGGCTGGTCGCGCGTTGGCCGAGGAGCTGACGTCTTACCGCGACAAAGAGGATCTACTTGTGTTGGGCCTGGCTCGCGGTGGCGTACCCGTCGGGTGGGAGATCGCCTCGGTGCTGCATGCCGCGCTCGATGTGTTCCTGGTGCGCAAGCTCGGGGTACCGGGGTGGTCCGAGCTCGCGATGGGCGCGTTGGCCAGCGGCGGCGGGGTCGTGATGAACGGCAACGTGGTTTCCAGCTTGCACATCACCGACGAGCAGGTGCGTGAGGTGA
The DNA here is from genome assembly GCA_963762625.1 of uncultured Actinomycetota bacterium. Taxonomy (GTDB): domain Bacteria; phylum Actinomycetota; class Actinomycetes; order Mycobacteriales; family Mycobacteriaceae; genus Mycobacterium. The sequence goes on along the minus strand of CAVXLB010000001.1, from coordinate 2,721,701 downwards.
TCGATAGAGAGACCGCCGAGCTCACGCGGCGCGAGCGGGCCTACCGCGGCGGGCGACCCGGCGCCGATCCGCGGGACAAGATCGTGATGCTCGTCGACGACGGCATTGCCACCGGTGCCAGCATGCTGGCCGCCATCCGGGCCGTGCGAGCAGTCGGCCCGCAATCGATCGTCGTCGCGGCTCCTGTTGGGCCCCTATCAGTCTGCCGTGAACTCACGCGGGAGGCCGATGACGTGGTATGCGCCACGATGCCGCCCAGGTTCGAGGCCGTCGGACAGGTCTACACCGACTTTCATCAGATCACTGACGATGAAGTCCGCGAGCTGCTCAACAGGCCAACCAGCTGAACTGCCTATTTGGCGGATTCGTCGCCGCGACCCTCGGCGGGTACCGCCGAGTCCGCGCTCGCGTCGGCAGCGGCTTCCTCGGACGACGTCGCCCCCAGATCGCCTTCGTCCGGGACTTCCTCCGGATACTCGACGGAGGCCTCCGCGTCGTCGTCGACGCCGTCTTCGTCGCTGTCTTCGTCGCCGTCAACAGCGGCCGTGTCACGTCCGCGACGCTCCCGTAGTGCGTCGATGATCAGCAAGACCACACCCACAACACTGGCACCAATACATACCCAGGCCACGAGTTCGTTGCTGGTGACGACTGCGAACCCCAACGCGACGAGCCCGATCAGGGCTAATACCAGGGCAATGATCAGCATTGATCCTCCAGCAGACGAAGAGCGACTGCCAAACCTACCATCGCATGCAGAGCGCGAGCTCCGGCACGATTTCGGCTAGTTGTTACCCCGGTTGAATTGCTCGAACCCGCCGGCATCGGCGCTGGAATCGACCGGCGCCGCCGATCCCCGTTGGCCGAGTTCCTCGAGCTGGGATTCCAGGTAGGTCTTGAGCCGGGTGCGGTACTCGCGTTCGAAGGTACGCAGCTGCTCGAGCCGGCCTTCCAGCACGGTGCGCTGCTGGTTGATGGTTCCCATGATCTCCGAATGCTTGCGTTCCGCGTCGGCCTGCAGGGCATCGGCCTTCTCCTGGGCTTGGCGCAATTGAGTCTCGGAGCGGGTCTGGGCATCCGCCAGCATGGTGTCGGCGCGTTGCCGGGCCTCCGAAACCGAGGTCTCGGCGGTGTGACGGGCCTCGCTGAGGATCTGGTCGGCGTTGGCGCGGGCATCGGCCAGCATCTTGTCCGATTCGGCCTTGGCAGTGGTAGTGAGCCGGTCGGCGGTGTCCTGAGCGAGGCTCAGAACCCGAGCGGCCTTCATGGCCTGCTCCTCGTTGATCGACGCGGACGCGGGAGCTGCCACCACCGGGGCCGGCTTGGCGGGCTCTGGTTCGGGCTCGAAGACCGGAATGGCTTGAGTGGGCTGAGCGGCGACAGCGGGGGCACTCGCGCCGCCACCGGAGGCCACTTCGTGGTCTAGCTCCTCGATCCGCTGACGCAGATCGGAGTTCTCTTCGATGAGCCTCGTCAGCTCGTTCTCCACCAAGTCGAGGAAGGCGTCGACCTCGTCTTCGTTGTAGCCGCGCTTGCCGATTGGCGGCTTACTGAACGCCACATTGTGGACGTCGGCTGGTGTAAGCGGCATTGTTCGTCCCCTCGACTTCTTGTTAAACGATCAGGAAAGTGTAGAACGGAGTGGTAGCCATCGCACAACTGCCGTCCATCCTGTCACACCTGACTCGGCGGTTGCCGATTTACTCCAATGAATAAGAGTCAATTTCAAACTTCAAGACCAAATAAAACCCATTCGTTGCATATTTGAAAATCACACTGACCGAACCGACGCCGAACCGTGGCCGAACCGTCGCTCAGCTCTGCCCGGAACGGCGCAGCCATGGGCTCACGCCGCAGCGCCGAACGCCAGTTGCATGCCGATGAAAGCGACCAGCAGCAGCACCATGATCGACAGGTCGAAACGGACCGCGCCAATGGTGAGTTGAGGGATGAGCCGGCGTAGCAGTTTTACCGGTGGGTCGGTGAGCGACATGATGATCTCGAGGATCACCACGGTGATACCGGTAGGACGCCAGTCGCGGCTGAACGAGCGGATGAATTCGACGACGACCCGAGCGATGAGCAGCAGCCAGAAGATAAACAGCGCAAACCCAAGGATCTGAAAGAACAGCACAACTAGAGCCCCGACCTTACCGATGAGGATGCCAATACGCGTCTGTGCGCAAGCCGCCCACACGCGCGGCAATGGCCAGCGTACCGACTCGGGGGCACGGATACACATCTCACCTGGGCCGCGACAAGACTCCGGCCGAGTGGCCCGGAATACCGGGGGCCCTGCTGCGCAGCGGGTCGATGTGCCTACTGGTAGGCGTAAAAGCCGGTTTCGGCGATCCTGCGACGCTCCTCCGGGGATACGTCAACATCAGCGGGCGACAGCAAGAACACCTTGGTCGCGACCTTGTCGAACGATCCGCGCAACGCGAAGGCCAGGCCGGCAGCGAAGTCGACCAGTCGTTTTGCGTCGGCGTTGTCCATCGACACCAGATCCATGATGACCGGGGTACCGTCCCGGAACCGCTCGCCGATGGTGCGAGCCTCGCTGTAGTCCTTGGGCCGCAACGTGGTGATCTTCGACAACGGATGGCCCTCTTCGAACATCATGGCCATCCGGCGCGGATCCATCGCCAGCGCGCCGCGGGTGGAGGTATTGCGTAACCATGAGCCGAACCGCGGCCGGGCCATGTCGGGCCGGTCGAACTCGCGGCCCCGGAAGTGGGGTTCCTCCGCGTAGCCGCCGCGATAGCTGCTCGGCGGCGGATAGTCGGCCGGCTCGCCGCGCATGTCGCCGCGCGGGTCCTCGTAGTCAGGCCCTTCGTAGCGGCCGTACCCGTCGTCGAACCGTTGGCGCGGGAAACCGCGGGATGGAGCGCGGTCGTCGTAGTACTCGTCGTCGTAATCATCCATCGGAGCCATCCCGAAATAGGCCTTGACCTTGTGCAGTGTGCTCATTGCATTGACCCCTTCAAGCCCCTGAGAGTTCTGGTGTCTGTGATGAAGATGTGACTACAGTGACTATTCACGGTGACGGTAGCCGCCTAGGACCCAATAGCGCGGTACCGACACGCACACACGTCGAACCGTGTTTGACGGCAACCTCGAGGTCGTTGGACATGCCTGCGGAAAGGCCGAGTGCGTTCGGATGGGATTCGAGCACCCGCCCATGCTCAGATTGCAGCCGGTCAAAGGCCGTATCGGGGTCCCAGCCCAGCGGCGGAATTCCCATCAACCCGACCAGTTCCAGGCTTTGCGCCTCCTCCACCTGCGCGCAGACCTGATCGACTGCCCCGGGCGCCAGGATGTCGACGCCGCCGCGGGACACGTCGCCGTCGAGGCTGACCTGAACATAGACCCGCAGCGGGTTCGCGCGATGACCCTCAGCCCGGTTCGCCGCCACCGCCCGATCAAGCGCGGTCACCAGCGGCGAGCTGTCGATCGAATGGGCGGTATGCGCCCAGCGGGCCAACGCGCGGGACTTCTTCCGCTGGATCTGGCCCACCATGTGCCAGTGCATCTCGGCTAAGTCCGTCACCGAATCCGCCCGCCGTGAAGCACCGCCCAATCGCGCGAGTTCGGCGATCTTCGCCGACGCTTCCTGCTCTCGTGATTCGCCAACGGACCGACAACCCAATCGAGACAAAATCGCGACATCCGTTGCTGGAAAGAATTTCGTAATAGGCAAAAGCTCAATTTCGCGGACATTGCGCGCCGCCGCTTGTGCGGCGATCGCAAGTCGTGATCGAACAGCAGCCAACGCATGCGTCAATTCCGATTCGCGGTTGCACTGGTTGCCTCCGTCTTCAAGGGCCGGCACTCCTACGGCCATGGCGCTCACTCCATCCAGACCAGTGTGGCCAGGCGCCCGGTCGGTGCACCACGGCGATGACTGAACAAAGACGGATCGGCCACCGTACAGCGCGGATCGATGTCGATCGACGTGACACCCAAATCCCGCAGCTGGCAAGCGATTCCGGCCCGAAGGTCAAGGCCGGGAGTTCCGGCGGCGGTGGTGGTGCGGCTGCCCGGCAATGCGGCCTCGACCTCGTCGGCCATCGCCGCGGGCACTTCGTAGTTGCGACCGCTGACTGCCGGGCCGAGCAGTACCGAAATGTCGTCGATCTGCGCGCCAAAGCCCAGCATCGCTTCCACCGCGCGAGTCACCACGCCCCGCTGGGCGCCGACGCGACCGGCATGGACCGCCGCTGCCACGCCGGCCCGGGCGTCGGCCATTAACACCGGCACGCAGTCGGCCGTCACCACCGCCAGCGCCAATCGGGGTGTGTTGGTCACCAGCGCATCGGTGTCGTCGACCGCGCTATCCCGCGGCCCGTCGACGACCTCGACTCGATCACCGTGAACCTGGTTCATCCACACCACCCGGTCGGCCAGTCCGATCGCGGCGGCCAGCCGGTAGCGGTTGGCGGCCACCGCGGCCGGGTCATCGCCGACGTGGTCGCCGAGGTTGAAGGTGTCGAAAGGCGCCGCCGAGACGCCGCCCGCTCGTGTGGTGCTGACGCGCCGGATGCGAACGCTCACCTGTCCAGTATCCAGCGCATCCGTCACGCAGCGCGTGGCCTCAGCGGCGCATGAACGGCGGGACATCGACGTCGTCGTCATCGCCACCGATGCTTAAAGTCGCGCCATTGGTGTGCACCGGCACACTGACGGCGTCCACGGGTTCGAACAGCGTCGAGGTGAGCTTGCCGGCCTTCGCGGACTCGATTCTGTGCGCGCCGATTTTCTCCCCGGCAATGCCGCCGACGACCGGCTTGCGGCCAGGCCCTGCGGCGTCGAAGCCCGCAGCGATGACCGTAACGCGCACCTCGTCGCCCAGCGAGTCGTCGATCACGGTGCCGAAAATGATGTTGGCTTCCGGGTGAGCGGCGTCCTGCACCAGCGAGGCCGCCTCGTTGATCTCGAACAGGCCCAGGTCGCTGCCGCCGGCGATCGACATCAGCACACCCTGTGCACCCTCCATCGAAGCTTCCAGCAACGGCGAGTTGATGGCGATCTCGGCGGCTTTAAGCGAACGGCCCTCGCCACGGGCCGAGCCGATACCCATCAAGGCGGTTCCGGCACCGGACATGATCCCTTTGACGTCGGCGAAGTCGACGTTGATCAGCCCCGGCGTGGTGATCAGGTCGGTGATGCCCTGCACACCGTTGAGCAGCACCTCGTCCGCGCTGCGGAAGGCATCCATCAGCGATACCGCGGCGTCCCCCATCTGCAGCAATCGGTCGTTGGGGATCACGATGAGGGTGTCGCAGCTCTCCCGCAGGGCGCTGATGCCGTTTTCGGCTTGAGTGCTGCGACGCTTGCCCTCGAACGAGAAGGGGCGAGTGACCACACCGACGGTCAATGCCCCGAGTTTGCGGGCGATGGTGGCGACCACGGGGGCCCCACCGGTGCCGGTGCCGCCCCCTTCGCCGGCGGTGACGAAGACCATGTCCGCGCCCGCGCAGCAGCTCTTCGATCTCGTCCTTGGCGTCATCGGCGGCCTTGCGGCCCACTTCAGGGTCTGCGCCTGCGCCCAGCCCACGAGTGGAATCGCGACCGACGTCCAGCTTGACGTCGGCGTCGCTCATCAACAACGCCTGCGCGTCGGTGTTGATCGCGATGAACTCCACGCCCTTGAGGCCCTGCTCGATCATCCGGTTGATGGCGTTGACGCCGCCACCACCGATACCTACAACCTTTATGACGGCCAGGTAATTATGTGGGGGGGTCATCATTCGTCTTCCTCCCTGGTGGGACGTGAGTCATTAAATTCTGCGGAGATCCCTTGAATGGATTCGGGAACCTGGCAAACTCTCAACCTCAACTAGAGGCTTAGAGTTATGTCAGGTAGTTCCGCGCAACTCGAACCGTATGGGTACGGCGCGCGCTAAACCCGGCAGGCGCGCCGACGCGCCCCGGCGCGCATTTTTATTGTTTCACGGTCGGCAGATCCGGACTGGATACGTCGTAGGTCCGTCCGGGCTGGGTCAGCAGCGCACCCAGCTTTTCGGCCTTCTCGTCGGAACGATCGGTGGTCCCCCAAATCACCACTCTCCCGTCGCCCAGCGTGAGGGTGATCGACGCCACCGATGGGGCCGCGATCCGGCCCACCTGACCCAACACCTCGGGACGCAACGCGATGAGTACCTGCAGCGCGGCCTTGGTCGCCGGGTCAGTCGGTCCGGGATCGGCGACATCGATGTACGGCAGCGCCGGTGGGGGCGGAGCGGTCGCGAAGTCAACGCCATCGCGGTCAAACAGGTGGGGACCATCCGGAAAATCCTTGACCACCAAGGGGACTCGTTCGACGATGCTGATCCGCAGCGCCGACGGGTACTGACGCTGCACGCGCGCGCTGGCCACCCGGCGGATCGCCGCCACCCGGTCGGCGACCTGGCTGGTGTTGATCTGCAACAGCGGCGTGCCGAGCCGCACCGCCGCTGCGTCAAGGACCTCCTCACGGGTCACCGCCCCGATGCCGGTGACGACGATCGTGCGCGCCGACATCGCTGGGGTGAAATAGAGCACCAGCGCCAGCCCAACCCCGATGATGGCCAGCAGCACCGCCGCGAGCAGCATTTTCAAGCCTTGAACGACACCGCGGGCAACGGGTTTGGGCTCGTCGACGAAACGGCCGCTGGCCCGGCGTTTGGCCTCCCGGCGGCCTTGCTCGATCGCGGTCGCGCGATCCTGCGCGGCGCGCCGCTCGGCCCGTTCGCGGCGGGCCCGTCGGCGCGGCCCCTCGAAATCGGCTGGATCCTCTTGATCCTTCTCGATCAGGCCGCCCTCGGAATCAGTGAGGATGGGCTCCGTGGCCGCAGTCTCGGCGGAATCGCCGGCCGCTTCCGGCTCGGTCATTTCAACACCCCAGGCTGGCCGGGCGCGCTGCGGTTGGCCCGCACCCGCAGCGCGGTCACGATCTCCGGCCCCAGCAGGGTCACGTCGCCGGCACCCATTGTGACGATGACATCGCCCGGAGCGGCCGCTGCGGCCACCTCCTCGGCGACTGCCGAGAAGTCGGGAAGATAGCGCACCGGCACGCTGACGTGCTCAGCGACGCTGACGCCGCTGACACCGGCCAGGGGTTGCTCACGTGCACCGTAGACGTCGAGGACGAACACCTGGTCGGCGGCATTCAGCGCGTGACCGAATTCGACGGCGAATGTCTTTGTCCGCGAATATAAATGGGGCTGGAACACCACCAGCAGACGGCCATCGCCGCTTTGCTCGACCACGGTGCGGGCCGCCGCCAGCGTCGCGCTGATCTCGGTCGGGTGGTGTGCGTAGTCGTCGAACACCCGCACCACTGAGTTCGGGGCCTTGCCGCCCAATCCAGAGGTCCCGACCAGTTCGAATCGGCGACGCACGCCCTCAAATCCGGCCAGCCCGTCAAGCACCTCGTCGGCCGGAGGGCCGATCTCGATCGCCGCCAGCAGCGCGCCCAGCGCATTGAGCGCCATATGCCGTCCGGGCACCGACAGTCGCATCACGCGTGGGTGAACTTCGCTCCCCAACTGGATGTGTGCGACCGCCCCAGTGCCCTGTTGCTCCCATGACAGCAGCGTGCCGGCCAGTGGCGCGTCCGGCTGCTCAGGTGCGGACCCGTAGCGCAGCACCCGGATTCCCAGCTCAGCGGTGCGTTGCGCCAGCGCAGCCGCTCCGGGGTCGTCGGTGCAGACCACCAGCGCTCCGCCGGGGGCAAGTCGCTCCATGAACGAGTCGAACACCCCGACATAAGCGTCGGAGCTGCCGTAAAAGTCCAGGTGATCGGACTCGATGTTGGTGACCACGGCGATGTTGGGCGTGTATTCCAGTAGCGAGCCGTCGCTTTCGTCGGCCTCGGCGACAAAGCAGTCGCCGCTACCGTGGTGCGCGTTGGTGCCGGCCTCCCCCAGCTCCCCGCCGACCGCGAAGGACGGGTCGCGCCCGCAGTGTTGCAGGGCCACGATCAACATCGACGTCGTCGTCGTCTTGCCGTGTGTCCCGGTGACCATCAGCGTGGTGAGCCCGTCCATCAGCCTGGCCAGCACGGCCGGCCGCAACACCACCGGAATCCCGCGGCGCCGGGCTTCGACGAGCTCGGGGTTGGTCTTGGGGATGGCGGCATGGGTGGTGATGACCGCGGTGACGCCACCCTCGAGCAGATCCAGCGACGACGCGTCGTGTCCGATGCGGATCTGCGCCCCTCGGGCCCGTAGCGCATGCAGGCCGCGCGATTCCTTGGCGTCCGACCCGGATACCAGGGCACCGCGGTCGAGCAGGATGCGGGCCACCCCCGACATTCCGGCTCCCCCGATTCCCACCATGTGCACCCGCTGCAGCTGGTGTGGCAGCTGCTCGCTGGTCACCGTCGGCCCCCGCCCGCCGGCGCTCGATCGCGGGTCCGGCGGGCTTCCCGTGCGATATCCAGCGCGGCCTGGGCCACTTTGTACGCAGCATCCCGGTGTCCCACCAGCGCCGCGGCCGCCGTCATCGCCGCCAGCCGCGGCGGGTCGGCGAACAGCGCGGCCACCTGTTGGCCGACCGCGCCCGGCGTCAGGTCGGCGTCGGCGACCAGCATCCCGCCACCGCCGTTGACGACTGGCAGCGCATTGAGTCGCTGCTCGCCGTTGCCGATCGGCAGCGGGACGTAGATAGCCGGCAGCCCGACGGCCGACACTTCGGCAACCGTCATCGCTCCCGACCGGCAGATCACCAGGTCGGCGGCGGCATAGGCCAGGTCCATCCGGTCCAGGTAGGGCACCGCCACATAGGGCGGATCACCCCGCTCTGGTGTGCGCAGCTCGAGGGCGTTCTTGGGCCCGTGGGCATGCAGTACAGCCACCCCCGCGACGGCCAAGTCGGCGGCCGCACCGGAGACGGCACGGTTGAGCGAGACCGCACCCTGCGAACCGCCGAACACCAGCAACACGCGCGCGTCGTCGGCGAAACCGAAGTGCGCCCGCGCTTCGGCCCGCAACGCCGCACGGTCCAGCACTGTGATGGCCGCCCTGACCGGCACCCCGACGACCTCCGCGCGCCGCAGCCCGGAATCCGGTACCGCGGCGAGTATCCGGTCCGCAGTGCGGGCACCGACTCGGTTGGCCAGCCCGGCGCTGGCGTTGGCTTCGTGAATCACCACTGGGATGCGGCGTCTTGAACCTAGAAGGCGGGGCAGCCGGGGCATGCCAGTTACGCCGCGGGCGGCGAGGTAGGCCGGCAGTGCCACATATCCGCCGAAACCGACCACCACGTCGGCGTCGACAGCGTCGAGCACCGCGCGTGTCTCCTGGACGGCACGCCACACTCGCGCCGGCAGCCGCGCCAGGTCGCCGCTCGGCTTGCGCGGCAGCGGCACCGGGGTGATCAGCTCGAGGTGGTAGCCACGTTCGGGAACCAGCCTGGTCTCCAGCCCGCGCCGGGTACCCAGGGCGGTGATACGGACCTGCGGATCCAGCGCAGTGAGCGCATCGGCGACGGCCATCGCGGGCTCCACGTGGCCGGCGGTACCACCGCCGGCCAGCACGACCGACAACGAAGCACGGGCCGGCTCCCTGACCGTGTCGTTCACCCGTAACGCTGACCTTCCAATGCGCGAGTGCGCCGTGTGTGACGCTGGCCAGCGCTGCGCTGGCCAGATCCATGATGCCCTGACTGGTGCGCCGGCCGATCAGCCGTTCGGGGCAAGGCGGGCCGCAAGGGCGGTTCGGGGTTCCGGGCGGCCTTCCGGGCAGGCCCTTTGGGACCCTTCTTGGACCCTTGCTTGGACCCCTTTGGAGCCGACTTGTCCGGTTGCGGGCGACCCTGTTTGCGGTCGCGGAACGCTTCCAGGCGGCTCGGCAGATACGGCTCAGGTAACGGCAGCCGCAGCAGCCGGTTCACCTTGTCGTCGCGCCCGGCCCGCAACGCGGCCACCGCCTCCGGTTCGTGGCGAGCCGCGTTGGCCATGATACCTATCATGAAAAGTGTTGCAGCCGTTGATGTTCCGCCAGCCGAAATGAGCGGCAACTGCAGACCGGTGACCGGCAGGATCCCGATCACGTATCCGATGTTGATCGCCGCCTGCCCCAGCACCCACATCGTCGTGGTGGCGGTCAGCAGCCGCAGGAACGGGTCGGCCGAGCGGCGCGCGATCCGCATCCCGGTGTAGGCGAACAACCCGAACAGGGCCAGCAACCCGAACGCGCCGACGAAACCGAGCTCCTCACCGATGATCGCGAAGATGAAGTCGTTGTGCGCGTTGGGCAGATAGTTCCACTTGGCGGCGCCCTGCCCGAGCCCGTCGCCGAAGATACCACCGTGGGCCAACGCGTACTTTGCCTGTCGGGCCTGGTAGCCGGTGTCCTGAGGGTCGTTCTCGGGGTCCATCCAGGACCGCACCCGGTCGGATCGGTAACCCGCTGACATCGCCAAGACCGCCCCCGCAACGACGACCGCGAGCAGCGAGGCGCCGAAGACGCGCAGTGGCAGTCCGGCGTACCACAACAGCGCCAACAAGATGATGCCCAGCGACACCGTCTGCCCGAGGTCGGGCTGTGCCACGATAAGCCCCAGCGCGATGACCGCGGCCGGCACCAAGGGAACCAGCAACTCCCGCAGCGAGGCTCGCTCCAGCCGACGGGCCGCCAAGAGGTGCGCACCCCAAATGGCGAACGCGATCTTGGCCAACTCAGACGGCTGCATTGAAAAGCCCGCGATTACGAACCACTTGCGCGAGCCGTTAGCGAGGTTGCCGATCCCTGGAACGAGGACCAACACCAGCAAGATAATGGTGATCACGTAGCTGGGAAAGGCAACCCGCCTGATGAACCGCACCGACATCCGCAGCGCGGCGTAGCTGCCGATAATGCCGATGATGGTCCACAGCACCTGTTTGCCGAAGATCACCCAGGCCGACCCGTCGGCGCCGTAGGAGCGCACGCCGGAAGCCGACAACACCATGATCAGGCCGAGCGTCGTCAGCAACCCGGCAATCGCGATGATCAGGTGAAACGAGGTCATCGGCCGGCCCAACCAGTCAGTGAACCGGGTACGGGTGCCGAGGGGTTTCGCAACCTCGGCGGGAGCCTTTGCCTCGGGCGCCTTGTTCTCGGACGTATCAGCGGTTTCAGCCGCCTCCGCTCCGGCCTGCTCCTCGTGTCCGTTGCCCCGGCGCAGCAGCCGGGTCAGTGCGTTATCCACACCCGTCTACCGGTGCGCTGCGCGTACGGCGGTCGCGAATGCGTCGCCCCGGTCGGCATAACCCGCGAACTGGTCGAACGACGCCCCGGCAGGAGCCAACAGCACGGTGTCGCCGGGCTTTGCCAGGTCACGGGCTGCGGCCACCACCGCGGTCATCACGCGAGTGCCGAGGCCTTCCCTCGAACTACCAACTTCTGTCACTCTAGTACCAGGAACCACAGCAGTCGCATGCATATCAGTATCCTCGCCTGCCACAACGTGGACGACCGGGACATCGGGCGCGTGTCGCGATAACGCCTCGGCAACCTCTTGGCGATCTCGGCCGATGAGCACCGCGCCGACCAGCCGGGATGCGATCCGGGCGACCTCCTCGTCCACGGATGCGCCCTTGAGCAGCCCGCCGGCCACCCAGACCACCCGCGGATAGGCCAGCACCGATGCCTGCGCGGCGTGCGGGTTGGTGGCCTTGGAGTCGTCGACGTACCTGATCCCCTCAGCCACCGCCACTACCTCCGACCGATGCGGGCCCACCTCGAAGTTCGCGACGGCGTCTGCGATGGCAGCGGCGGGCACATCGACACAACGGGCCAGCGCCGCCGCAGCCAGCGCGTCGAGCATTCCGACCGGTCCCGGCACCGGTATCGAGTCCACCGGCAACAACGCCAGGTCGTCGGCGAAGGCGCAGTCGACCAGCTGACCGTCGCGCACGCCGAGTTCGCCCGCGGCCGGTTCGCCCAGCCGGAAGCCAGCCCGCACCGCCGCGGCCGCGGTGTCCAGTAGCGCCGCCGCCCGGCTGTCGTCCAGTCCGACCACGGCCACCCGGCCATTGAGCGCCCGGGCCTTTGCCGCGGTGTAGTCGGCCATCGTGGAATGCCAGTCCAAATGGTCTTCGGCGATGTTGAGCACCACGCCCGCCTCGGGCCGCAGCGACGGCGCCCAGTACAGCTGAAAACTTGACAGTTCGACGGCCAGCAGGTCGGCGGGCTCATCCAGCACGTCCAGCACTGGGCTGCCGATGTTGCCGCACAGCACGCTGCGCCGTCCCCCGGCGGTCAACATCGCGTGCAGCATCGACGTCGTCGTGGTCTTGCCGTTTGTGCCGGTCACGACCAGCCAGCGGCGCGGCGGACCGTAGTGGCCCGCCGCGTCCAGTCGCCAGGCCAACTCCACGTCGCCCCAGATGGGCACATCGGCCGCCGCCGCCGCGGCCAGCACCGGCGTGGTTGGCTGGAAACCAGGACTGGTGACAACCAGCGCATACCTTTTTTCAAGCTCGGCCAGCTGCCGCACCGCGGCCGCCGGATCCACGGTCGCGACGCCGCTCTCGGCGTACGGGCGCAACATGCCGGGATCGTCGTCACACAGCGTTACCGCGGCACCGAATCGGGTCAACGCTGCCAGCACCGCTCTGCCGGTCACCCGAGCTCCGGCGATTAGCACGGGTGCGCCTGGCACCAGCGGATCGAGCATGTCAGGCGCCGATCGTGGCTAGCCACTCACCGTAGAACAGGGCCACACCCAGACCGCAGGTGATCGCGGTGAGCAGCCAGAAGCGGATGATCACTGTAGTTTCGGCCCAGCCGAGCAACTCGAAATGGTGATGGAACGGCGCCATCCGAAACACCCGGCGCCCGGTGGTGCGGAAGGCCAGGATCTGCAGCACCACCGAGCTGATTTCGGCGACGAAGAGCGAACCCAGCACAACCGCGAGGATTTCGGTGCGGCTGGTCACCGACAAGCCCGCGATGATGCCGCCCAGCGCCAAAGACCCGGTGTCACCCATGAAGATCTTGGCCGGTGCGGCATTCCACCATAGAAAGCCGATGCAAGCTCCCGCGGTCGCGGCCGCGATGAGCGCCAGGTCCAGCGGATCGCGCACGTTGTAGCAGCCCAGACCGGGTGAGGTGACGCACGCGTTGCGGTACTGCCAGAAGGTGATCAACACGTAGGCACCGGTGACCATCCCCATGCTGCCCGCGGCCAGCCCGTCCAATCCATCGGTGAAATTGACCGCGTTCGACCAGGCGCTGACGACGACCACGCAGAACAGCACGAACAACGCCGGTGCCAATGCGACGGTGGCGATCTCACGCACATACGACAGATCCGCGCTGGCCGGTGTCAAGCCGTTGGCATTGTGGAACTGCAACACAAGCACGCCGAACAGCACCGCGGCACTGATCTGCCCGACCGTCTTGGCCGTCATGCTCAATCCCAAATTGCGCGACCTGCGAATCTTGATCAGGTCGTCGATGAATCCGACGCCTCCCAACGTGGTGGCCAGACCCAGCACCAGCAGACCCGACGCGGACATCCCTTCACCGTCGAACGCCAGCCCTGCCAGATGGGTGCCCAGGTAGCCCGCCCAAATGCCGGCCAGGATCGCCACGCCGCCCATGGACGGGGTGCCGCGTTTGGTCTGGTGAGTGGGCGGCCCGTCCTCGCGGATCTGGTGGCCGAATCCTTGTCTGTTGAATAGCCGGATCAGCGCCGGGGTCAACAGGATGGACACGGTCAGCGCGATAGCCACAGCGATCAGGATTTGTCTCATGGGCGAACTCCGCCGGTGGTGCGGTCCTCTGAAGCCAGCGCGTCCGCAACTGCCCCCAGCCCAACCGAGTTCGACGCCTTTACCAGGATGACATCGCCGGGCTGCACTTCAGCCCGCAACAATGCCAGTGCCGCTTCCGGATCGGCGACGGTGACGGCGCCCCTATCGGAATCAGCGCCCCACGAGCCCCACGCCCCTTCTAAGACCGCTCCGTGGTGCATGGCGCTCATCGACCTCCCATTTCCCACGACAACGAGTCGAGACACATCTAAGCGCACCGCCAGCCGGCCGATGCGATCGTGCTCGGTTATCGCGTCCTCGCCAAGCTCGGCCATCTCGCCCAGCACCGCCCAGCTGCGCCGGGTGCGCGAGCCTTGGTCTACCCCGCCGCGGGCAATCCAGGCCAACGCCTGCAGCCCGGCCCGCATCGAATCGGGGTTGGCGTTGTACGCGTCATCGATCACGGTCACCCCGTCGGTACGAGTCGTCACCTGCATCCGGTGCCGCGACACCGGCCCACTGGCGGCGAGTGCCGCCGCCACCTGGTCGACGCTGGCTCCGCATTCCAGCGCGACCGCGCCGGCACACAACGCGTTGGCGACTTGATGGTCCCCGTACACGGCGAGCTGGACCTCGGTGGCTTTCGCGTTTCTTCCGTAGCCTTTCGCGTGCATCGTGAACCGTGGCCTGGCCAGTTCGTCCAGCGACACCGGTCCGGCCCAAACGTCTGGGTCCGTGCTGCCGGCGCGGCTGACCCGAACCACCCGGGCCGCAGTCACCTCGGCCATGGCCGCCACCGCCGGGTCGTCGGCGTTGAGTATGACCACCCCGGATGCCGGAACAGCTTGTGGTAGTTCTGCTTTGGTGCGCGCGATCGCCTCACGCGAGCCGAACTCGCCCAGATGCGCGGTGCCGACGTTGAGGACCACCCCGATCGCTGGCGGAGCGATCTCCGCCAGCGCGGCGATATTGCCCGGATGTCGGGCAGATATCTCCAGAATCAAGTAGTCGGTGCTGCGGGCGGCGCGCAATACCGTCCAGGGATGACCCAGCTCGTTGTTGAAGGATCCGGGCGGGGCTACCACCTCGCCCAACGGTTGCAACACGGCAGCCACCAGGTCCTTGGTGGAGGTCTTGCCCGAGGAGCCGGTGATCCCGACGATGGTCAGCCCACCTGCCACGAGTTCGGTAGCGACCGCCGTGGCCAGCTTGGCCAGGGCGGCCAGCACCGCCGCACCCGACCCGTCGACGTCGTGCTCGAGCACTCCGGCCCGGCCCCCCAGTGAGGTGGGAGCCGCCTGCGCCACCACGATGGCGGGTACGCCGACCGGGCGCGCCGCCAGCACCGCGACCGCGCCGGCCGCCACCGCTGACGACGCGTGGTCGTGCCCGTCGGAGCGCGCGCCGGGCAAAGCCAGGAACAACCCGCCGGGCCCGATGGCGCGCGAGTCGAATTCCACGGTCCCGGTGATGCGGCGCTGTGCGGCGTCCTCCGGTGAGATGTCGGCCAGGGTGCCGCCGACGATCTCCGCGATCCGGGCGATGGTCAGATCGATCATCCGCGAGCCCCGAGCGCATCTAAAGCCCGGGCGAGCTCGACCCGGTCATCAAACGGGCGGACCTCACTGCCTGTCCGTTGACCGGTCTCATGGCCCTTGCCGGCGACCAGCACAACATCGCCCCTGCCCGCCCAGTCCACCGCGTACCTGATCGCGGCTCGTCTGTCACCGATCTCGACCACCTGCGCCGCACCGCCGCCCTCGGCCGTTCCGGCCAGAATCTCACGCCGGATTGCCGCGGGATCCTCACTGCGCGGGTTGTCGTCGGTGACGACGACCAAATCGGCCAGCTGAGCCGCAACCCCGCCCATCGGCGCGCGCTTGCCCGGGTCGCGATCGCCACCGGCACCGAACACCACCGCCAGCCGGCGACCTGGCCGCAGCAGGGTGGTCAACACCGCCCGCAACGCGCCCGGCTTGTGGGCGTAGTCGACGAGCGCGAGAAAATCCTGGCCGCGATCGATCTCTTCCAGTCGCCCGGGAACGCTGGTCTGCAAAAGTCCCTGCGCGGCCTGCTCCGGTGAGACCCCGACCGCGTCCAGAATTGCCAGTGCGACAAGACAATTGGCGACGTTGTACTGGCCCGGTAACCGGATGCCGACCCGGTGCTGGGCCCCGTCGGGGCCGACGACGGTGAACTCCTGCCCCCCGGCGCCCATCGGCGCCACATCCATCGCACGCCAATCGGCGAGTTGGCCGTCAGCACTGACGGTGATCGCGTCACCGGCCCGGGCGGCCATCGCGCGCCCAGCGTCGTCGTCCACGCAGACCACGGCACGTCGGGCGCGCAGCGGCGATTCCGGGTCGAACAACAACGCCTTGGCGTCAAAGTAGTCGGCCATCGTCGGGTGAAAGTCGAGATGGTCGCGGGACAGGTTGGTGAAACCACCCACCGCGAACTGGGTACCGTCCACTCGGCCCAGTGTCAGCGCGTGGCTGGACACCTCCATGACCACGGTGTCCACTCCGCGTTCGGCCATCGCCGCGAGCAGTGCCTGCAGCGCGGGAGCCTCCGGAGTGGTCAGCGCGCTGGGGATGTCGGCGCCGTCGATGCGGATGCCAATGGTGCCGATCAGCCCGGCCATTCGTCCGCTGGCCCGTAGACCGGACTCGACCAGATAGGTCGTGGTGGTCTTACCGGACGTTCCGGTGATCCCCACAACCCGCAGTCGCTCGGACGGGCACCCGTACACCGTGGCCGCCAGGCCGCCGAGCACGCTGCGCGGCGCAGAATGCACCAGCACCGGCACCCGGCCGGCGTTCGGGCCCATTTCCGCGACCCCGGCGGCGTCGGTGAGCACCGTGATGGCGCCGCGCTGGATCGCGTCGGCGGCGAACCGCGCACCGTGCGTCGTGGCTCCCGGCAGCGCAGCGAACAGGTCACCGGGCCGGACGTCCTGGGCGTGCAGGGACACTCCGGTGACCGGCAGGTCCGGGACGACGGCGCCCTTGTCCATCAGTACCGCGCCCACCTGAGCCGCCAGCGCGGGTAGCCGCACGCCGGCAGCGGCGTGGGGACGCACCGCAGAGGGCATCCGCACCACCTCCATCTGACGCTGCCTGATCCGCATGATCAGCCATGACACCCTACCCAGCTGCACCCGAGGCTATGAAGCGCACAAACCTGGCTTCGACATCCAGTAAACTGCTCCTGGGCTGATGCGGCACGAAGGCTCGTGGGCTGATGCGGCACGAATGAATGCCTCGGTGCACTCTCCCGGAGCCGGCCGCAGCAGTCCGGATCGCGCTGGTCGGCAGCGTTCCGGCCATCATCCGTCAGATAATCGGCTACCATTGCCCCGGCCGCACAGTCCAAGGTTCGACTGCGCCGTCAGTATGACGAATTCACTGAACCCATCGCGCACTGCTCCAGCACAAGCTAGGCCAGCCCGAGGCCTTCGGCTTCTTATGACAGGGACGAAGGTTCAATGTCGCGTCAATTGACCGATCCGGAGATCCAGCGCGAGCTGGCACCGGTCGCTGAAGCCAATCTCAATCGGCATTTATCGGTCGCCGTCGAATGGCATCCGCACGATTATGTGCCCTGGGACCGTGGCCGCAATTTCGCCGAGATGGGCGGCGTCGACTGGGCGCCGGAGCAGTCTCAGCTGAGCCCGGTCGCGAAAGCGGCAATGATCACCAACCTCCTCACCGAGGACAACCTGCCCTCGTACCACCGCCAGGCGGCCGAGTATTTCTCCCTTGACGGCGTCTGGGGGACGTGGGTGGGTCGTTGGACAGCCGAGGAAAACAGGCACGGGATCGCAATCCGCGATTATCTCGTGGTCACTCGTGGCGTTGACCCGGTGGCGCTGGAGCGGGCCCGGATGGAGCATGTGACGAGGGGGTTCGGAGCCACCGACGAGGAAGAAGAGCGCCACAAGACCGACTTTCTGCTGTCTGTCGCCTACGTGACGTTCCAAGAACTCGCCACCCGCATCAGTCACCGCAACACGGGCAAGGTGTGCAACGACCCGATCGCAGACCGGATGCTGCAACGCATTGCCGCCGACGAGAACCTCCACATGATTTTCTATCGGAACGTGTGCGGCGCGGCGCTCGATCTCGTACCCGATCAAGCCCTGGAGGCGGTAGCCGACGTCGTGGAGCACTTCCGGATGCCCGGTCAGGGCATGCCCGACTTTCGTCGGAACGGCGTGCTGATGGCTAAACACGGCATCTACGACCCGCGTCAACACCTCGATGAGGTCGTTATACCGACCCTGCGCATGTGGCGGATCTTCGAACGCGACGACTTCACGTCCAGAGGCGAACAACGCCGTGAGCAACTCGCGGACTTCCTGGAAGACCTTCAACGCCAGGTAATCAAGTTCGAAGGACAACGCGACCGCCTGCTCGACCGTCAGTCGCGCAACGTGGAAGTCCAAGCCGTCTAACGGTCACGCCGTGGCTTCAGGTGCCCTGCAATGTCAGCAACGGGCCCGGATCCGGTGACAGCGGCACGTTCTCCCGCTGCATCAGCCAGCCGGCGATGTTATGGAACAACGGGGCTGCCGAATGTCCCGGCGTGCCGTCCGCGTTGCGCTCCGGATTGTCCATCATGAGCCCGATCACGTAGCGGGGATTGTCGACGGTGGCCATCCCGGCGAAGGTGATCCAGTAGACGTTGTCGAAGTAACAGCCGCATGCGGGGTTGATCTGCTGGGCAGTCCCGGTCTTGCCGGCCATCTGGTAGCCGGGCACTGCGGCCGCAGGCCCGGTGCCCTGCTGGTAGCCCATCGGGTCGTGTTGCACGACAGCCCGCAACATCTGCCGCACGGTTTGGGCGGTCTGCGGTGACACCACCCGAATACCTTCTGGACGCGGTTCTTCGGTCCTGGTGCCATCCGGTGCGATGGTGGCCTTGAGGACGCGCGGCGGCATCCGCAGTCCGTCGTTGGCGATCGCCTGGTACATGCCCGTCATCTGCAGCAGTGTCATCGAAAGACCTTGACCGATAGGCAGGTTCGAGAAAGTGCTGCCGGACCATTGATCGACCGGCGGTACCAGCCCGGCGCTCTCGCCGGGCAGTCCGACGTTGGCGCGCTGGCCCAGCCCGAACTTGCGGACCATGTCGTAAAAACGCTCCGGTCCGACGCGCTGCGCCAGCATCAGCGTGCCGACGTTAGAGGACTTTCCGAACACGCCAGTGGTGGTGTAGGGCATCACGCCGTGGTCCCACGCGTCATGGATGGTGACACCGCCCATCTGGATGGCGCCGGGTACTTGCAACACCTCGTCGGGATTGCTGAGCCCGTATTCGATCACCGAGGATGCGGTGATCACTTTGTTCACCGAGCCCGGCTCGAAGGGCGACGACACCACAAGGTTGCCCAACTGTCTGTCGCCCTGACGTCCGATGTCCTGGGAGGGGTCGAAGGTGTTGTCGTTAGCCATGGCCACCACTTCGCCGGTCTTGGCGTCGAGGACAACGGCCGACACGTCGTGGGCTCCGGACAGGTTTTTTGCCTGCTGTACCTGTTGCTGTACGTAGAACTGGATGTCGTCGTCGATGGTGAGCTGGACGGTCGAGCCGTTGACTGACCGGTGCCGGTTGCGATAGCTGCCGGGGATGACCACGCCGTCGGACCCGCGGTCGTAGGTAACGGCCCCGTCGGTGCCGGACAGCACCGAGTCCAGAGACTCCTCGAGACCGAGCAGCCCGTGGCCGTCCCAGTCGATGCCGCCGACGATGTTGGCCGCCAGCGATCCGCCCGGATACTGGCGCAGATCCTGTCGCTCGGAGCCCACCTCGGGATACTTTTCCGAGATCGCGCTTGCGATTGCCGGGTCGACGGCGCGCGCGAGGTAGGCGAAATTGTCGTCGCTTTGCAGCTTCTTCAACACCGTCTGGAAGTCGGGTTTATTGTTCAGCTTGCCTGCTACCTCTTTGGCGATATCCCGCAGTCGTTGCTGCGGATCAGGAGCCGCCGAGTTCTTCTTTTTAGCGTCCTCCAATTGCTGGCGGATCCGCTTGGGCTGAAACGTCAACGCGCGCGATTCCGTGGTGAACGCGAGTTGCTCGTTGTTGCGGTCGACGACGCTACCGCGGACCGCCTTTTCGACGTCGGTCACCTTGAGTTGTCCGGCCGCCTGAGCGCGCAGCGTCGCGGCATCCGATATCTGCAGAACGAACAACTGCGCCGCTGCCACCAGTAGCACGATGAAAATGACCGCGTTGCCGGCTCGATGCCGGAAGATAAATGATGCGCCGCGTGTCCCCACTTCCACAATCTGGCGGGTGCGCCGGTCTCGTGCTGAGTGGCCGACGGCGTCGGCCCGGAAGGCGTCTGCCCGGACGGCCTTGGCCTGCTGCGGTTTCCGCGGCCCGCGCGCCGGCCGGACCGACTGCGACCGGCGAGTGCGCCCCGGGGCAGCGCGGCTCATCTGGGAGCACCCGCCGGTTGCGGCACCCCCGGTTGCGGCACCGGAGCAGGTAACACCGGAACCGACACTTCGGCGGGTAGCGGCACGGGTAACTGGGCCGGCACCGGAACGGGCAAACCACCCATCGGAATCGGCACCTCGGCGGGCGCCGGGGCGGTCACCGGGGCCGCCGGAGCCGGCAGCCCCGGCATCTGCATCGTTGCTCCCGGGACCTGCCCGACGACCTGACCCCCGGGCATAGCCGGCAGCTGCGGAACGGTTTGCGGCAGATGTTGGCCGCCCACTGTCGCCGAGCCGTCTGGAGCCCTGAGTAGCGCTTCCGGCCCAGAGCCGGCGGGCGCCGGCCGCCCACCGGGGACTGGTTGCAGCCGAACCGGGACCTCCGGCGCAAGCACCGACGGTTTCGGCGGCGGCGTCGGGCCGTCTTCAGGCAGCACGGCGTTCAGCGGCGGCGGCTGAACGCCGTCGGCCGGCTTGGGCGTGCCGACTACCACCCAACTGCCGGTCGGGTCCTGGACCAGGTGCGCGGTGTCCCTGGTTGGGATCATCCCTTGCTTGCGGGCGGCTTCAGCGAGGGCGGGGGCGGCCTCCGCCTCGCGCACATCACGTTCCAGCGCCTCCTTCTGCTGCTGCAGCATCCGGTTCTTCTGGCGGGCGTGGCTAAGTTGATACGAACGCTCGGCGGAAGCAGTCGACAACCACAGCGTGAGCCCCAGCCCGAGCCCGAGCGAACCGATAATCAGAACGACGAACGGGACCTTGCTCGCCAGCGTCCGGGGCCGCAGGTCAATCGATGTCAGCCGAGCGACCAGACGCTCAGTCAGCCGAGGCCGGACCGCCTTGGGCGCCTTGGCTTTCCGCGCTTTGGCTCGGGCCTTGGCCTGGCTCCGGCTGGTGGGCCGTGCAGACCGCTCCACCGGCCGGGCAATCGGGCTGGTCTGCGGTGCGGACTTGGGTACGCGGCCCTCGCGGGCGGGCGCCGAGGTGCTTCCCGGTCGGGTACGACGGGACGGCGCTGAATCACCGGTTGTGCGCCGGCTCGTCCGGACAGAACCGTCGCGCCCACCCCGACGGTCGCCCGCGTCGCGGCGTTTCGGCGTCTCGCGCTTCGCCTTCATCAATCGCCCTTCTCGGTCGGCTTCTCGGTCGGAGCAAGCGACGGTGCCACCTCGTGCCGCACTCGTTGTAGCGCCCGCAATCGCACCGCGGTGCTGCGAGGATTGCGCTCGATCTCGGCTTCGTCCGCGCGCTCAGCACCGCGCGTCAACGATCGGAATCGCGGCTCGTGGCCGGGAAGCTCCATCGGGAGGCCTTCCGGTGTGCGAGAGGCGACCGCGTCGGCAAACGCACGTTTGACGATTCGGTCCTCCAGCGACTGGTAAGCCAGCACCACGACGCGGCCGCTGACGGCGAGCGCGTCCAACGCGGCGGGAATGGCGCTGCGCAGCGAGGTCAGCTCGTCGTTGACCGCGATCCGCAGCGCCTGAAACGTGCGCTTTGCCGGGTGGCCGCCGGTGCGCCGGGCCGGGGCCGGAATCGCCTGGTACAGCAGCGCAACCAGCTCAGCTGTTGAGGTGAACGGGGTCCGGGCCCGCTGGCGGACGATGTGCGCGGCGATGCGCCGCGCGAATCGCTCTTCGCCATACCGGTGCAAGATGTCGGCCAGTGCCGCCGCGTCGTAGTTGTTGACGATCTCGGCCGCGGTGAGCGGTGACGTCGGGTCCATTCGCATGTCCAGCGGCGCGTCCTGGGCGTAAGCAAAGCCTCGCTCGGCGCGGTCGAGTTGCATCGACGACACACCGAGATCGAACAGCACGCCGTCCACCGATTCTTCTGCGGCGTGGCCGGACTCGGCCAGTGCTTCCGCGAGACCGTCATACCGCTTGTGTACCAGCGTGATTCGGTCGGCGAATCGCGCGAGCCGAGCCCGGGCGATGTCCAGGGCGCTGGGGTCGCGGTCGAGTCCGATAAGCCGCAGACCCGGTAATTCGGTCAGGAACCGTTCGGCGTGCCCGCCCGCGCCGGTGGTGGCGTCGACGAGGACCGCATTGGATCCGTCGGAGTGATGGCGGGTCAGCGCGGGAGTAAGCAGCTCTACGCAACGTTCCAGGAGGACGGGCACATGCCCGAAATCAGCTCGGCCGAAAGAGTTCGGACCGTCAGCCATCGCGACACCTCCCCGGGTCCGGCAATACCTAGTGGAGAAGCAGCGGGCCGCCGCCCCCGCGAACCCCTCGGCCCGGAGGGCCGCCGCCCCTGCAAAGAGGTCCCTGTCCGAAGGTACGAACCTGGCGTCGGGGAAGTACGCCAGGGTCGGTTCGGACAGAGGCCACGATGCACGGGCACGCGCCTCAGATAATGTCGCCGAGTGCTTCATCGCTGGCCGCGGAGAAGTTCTCTTCATGGGTTTGCTGGTAGTCCTGCCAAGCCTGCGCATCCCAGATCTCGAGTTTGTCGATCGCTCCGATGACCACGCAGTCCTTCGAGAGGTTCGCGTAGCGGCGGTGATCGGCCGACAGGGTGATGCGGCCTTGGGCGTCGGCATGCTGCTCGTCCGTGCCGGCGGCGAGGTTACGCAGGAACGCCCTGGCTTCCGGGTTGCTGCGTGACGTCTTGCTCGCCCGGCTCGCCAGCTGCTCGAATTCCGTTCGCGGGTAGACGGCGAGGCTGTGATCTTGGCTCTTGGTGACCATCAACCCCCCTGCCAGCGCATCGCGGAACTTGGCGGGCAACGTAAGTCGCCCCTTGTCGTCGAGTTTGGGTGTGTAGGTGCCGAGAAACACCAGCTCACCTCCCACTCAAGCTCACCCAAACACTTCGGCCACCATACCCCACAACCCCCCACTTTTCCCCATATGTTGAGTGTCGTGGCGGAGTTTTCCCGCATATCTGCCACGTCACGTCGGGCGGGTGCCATCTGAGGTGATCCTGCAGCCCCATCGCTATGTCGAGAAACCGCATTTCAGGAGGCAAAAGTCGGCAAGTGGGGCCAAGTGGGGCGCCGGGGTGGGGCCCAGTGGGGCCCAGCTTGGCCTCTATTTGGCCTCGAATTGGGCTCGAGCCTCACCGCAGCCTCGGGCGAGCACCAAAACGGGGCAGCCATTGGGCTGCCCCGCTCTACACCTGGGTAGTCCCGCTAGTCGTCGAAGCGGCGGCGGAAACGGTCTTCCATGCGGCTGGTGAATGAGCCCCCGCCGCCCCTGGTGCGACGCTGGCGCGGCGGCCCGGACGCGGATCCGGGGTTGTCTGTCCGGCTGGACAACCGGGGACCCGTGACGGCGTACACCACACCGCCGAACATCACAATGAAGCCGAAGACGCTGAGAATCGGGAAATTACCGATCATTGTGGCCTTGAAAGCCACTCCGGAAACCAGCATCCCCAGGCCGACGACGAACAGCGCCGCGCCTTGCAGGCGCCGCCGCGCTGTCGGAGCGCGCAGCCCCCCGCCACGCACGCTCGACGCGAATTTCGGGTCTTCGGCGTAGAGAGCGCTCTCGATCTGATCGAGCATCCGCTGCTCATGATCGGAGAGTGGCATTCGTCCCTCCTTGCCGACAGTTTGACACGTAACTATCGATAGCACGCGGATGCCCTTCGTGGGGGCAACTAACTCAAATGATACGAGGTCAATCTGCGCCGTACCACTGGTTCGACTGCGATTCTAGCTTTGTTGCCCTCCGGCGACGACGCGGATCGCAACGGCGCTGCGCGGCAACCGGCTTGCCGAACGGGGCCGGATCGTCAGCTTCTGGTCGCGGCCGCTCGTCGATCACGACGGTCGGGTCTGATAATGACGATAGTGGCACGGGCTTTAAGTAACCGCATGAGCCGAATGAGGAGGACACCGCGAGTTGGCGATATTCCTCATCGATCTGCCACCGGACGATATGGAGCGCCGTCTCGGTGACGCCCTGGGAGTGTATGTCGATGCGATGCGGTATCCGCGCGGCACCGAGAACCAGCGCGCCGCCATGTGGCTGGAGCACATCCGCCGACACGGCTGGCAGGCGGTGGCGGCAGTGGAAGCAGTGGCCGGCCAGGAAGCCGGCGCCGCAGAACTGGGCGACGCACCGTTGCTTGGCGTGGCCTACGGCTACCCGGGGGCACCCGGTCAGTGGTGGCAGCAGCAAGTTGTCCTGGGTCTGCAACGCGGCGGCTCGCCGACCCAGGCCATCGCAGAGCTCATGAACAGCTATTTCGAGTTGACCGAACTGCACATTCATCCCCGCGCCCAGGGCCGCGGTCTCGGCGAAGCGTTGACCCGCCGACTGCTGGCCGGTCGCGGTGAAAAGAACGTCCTACTCTCCACCCCGGAAACAAACGGCGAACCCAACCGCGCGTGGCGGCTGTACCGGCGGCTCGGCTTCACCGACGTCATCCGCCGGTACCACTTCGCCGGTGACCCACGAGAGTTCGCCATCCTGGGTCGCGCGCTGCCGCTCTAACGGCCGAACGTCCAGGGCGCGCCGAGGGTGCAGACCGCACGCGCTTGCCCAAGCGAGACACCGGGTCTGGCACGATGACCTGGTGCGCGTCAGCCCTCTCCCGCTCCCAGCCCGAGGATTCACACCTCGACGGCGCCGCGTGCTGGCCATCGCGATGCTGTTGCTAATCGTCCCCTTGGCTACCGGATGCCTGCGAGTCAGGGCGTCGCTCACCATCTCACCCGATGACCTGGTGTCCGGGGAGATCATCGCAGCGGCTAAACCCAAAACCCCCAAAGACACTGGCCCTCAGCTCGACAGCAACCTGCCGTTCAGCCAGAAAGTGGCGGTCTCGAACTACGACAGCGACGGCTATGTGGGGTCGCAGGCGGTCTTCTCCGACCTCACCTTCGCCGAGCTTCCGCAGCTGGCCAACATGAACTCGAACGCCGCCGGAGTGAATCTGTCGCTGCGCCGCAGCGGCAACCTGGTGATTCTGGAGGGCCGGGCGGACCTGACCTCGGTGACTGATCCCGACGCCGACGTCGAGTTGACCATCGCCTTCCCCGGAGTGGTGACTTCCACCAACGGCGACCGTTCCGACCCCGACGCAGTGTCGTGGAAGCTCAAACCGGGCGTGGTGAGCACGATGACCGCGCAAGCCCGTTACACCGACCCCAATACCCGTTCCTTCACCGGGGCGGGCATATGGCTGGGCATCGCGTCGCTGGCGGCCGCCGGCGTGGTCGCACTGCTGGCCTGGATCAGCCGGGACCGCTCCGAGCGTTTCACCGCAGAACGCGACCAACCGCACCGCTAGATTGGCGGCGACCCGCTGCGCCCGGCTTCGCCGCGCTTGCGATCGCCGCCCGTTGCGGGTGACCAGTAGGCAAGCATCTCCGCAAAGGTCGCAAAAGCCGGCCCGGAAACGCCGTACGTCGCCTCAAGATGGATGCTCAGCGGAAAGCCGAGGTCGGCGACGCCGTCCAGCACGCGCTTGTAAAGGTCAACCATGAGGTGGCGCTTCTGATCGGGTTCACTGGCGGCCACCCTCTTGACGAACGCCTGCTCATCAGCCACAGCGGCATTTCCCGGGTCCTGGATGAGCCAGTTGATCAGTCCGACGCTGGTTTCGATCTTGGGTACGAACCCGAACGACAGCAAGATTTCCGGCCGGTGATCGGTGTTCTTGGCGAAGTCCGTCAGAAAGTCGACGATTGCGTCGGAGTACAACAGCTGGGTCATGCAGTAGGTTGCGCCCTGATTGCACTTGAAATTGAGCCGCCCCTGTTCGCCATCGCGGGTGGGAATCAGAATCACGCCGCGGTTGGCCAGCAGTTCGCGATAGATAGACAGGGCGTCGGTCGGCGCGACGCCGGAACCCTCGCCGTCATTCATGGTGCGTGGTACACCGACGAACACCACGCCCTCCATCCCGGCAGCGGACAGCTCGGTGAGCCGCTGGCGCAGGGCCGGCTCATCCATGAATGCGGTGACCTGCGTGCATAGGCCTTTCACACCCGGCAACTCGGCGTTGATGATCGACCAGAAATCCAGCACGTCGAGCTTCGGCTCCATGGGGATGGGACGGTCGTCGTCCTCGGCGATCATGCCTGGAATCATCACGTGCCCAATCTGGCCGTCAAGACCAGATTGCGCCGAGTACTGGACCACCTTGCGCGCATCTTGCAATGCCCGGTCCCTACCGTCGTCCACATTCGGTGGCACCAATTCGAGCGCGATGGTGTTCAGGGTCACGCGGCTCCTCTTCGTCAATGGCAGGCTAACCGGCCTAGTGTCTCGAAGTCAGCATAGGAGCGAGATAGTGGGCCAGGTGGAGGCTACTCGCCCCGCCGCCGGAGGCGGGGCGTGGCGAATACACTTGTCGAGCCAGACACAGGCCGAGCAGAAAGGGGCGCCGCGCTGAGCGTCGAAGCAGCGGCAACCATCGAGTTGACCGGCGCCATCACCGACCAACTTCGGCGGTATCTGCACGGCCGTCGCGACCAGGCGGCCTACATCGGTAGCGACTACGACGTGCTGATTGCCGCCCTGCAGGATTTTGTGCTCAGCGGCGGCAAGCGGCTGCGGCCGGCCTTCGCCTATTGGGGCTGGCGCGCGGTGGCGACGGTGGAGCCCGATCCTGATGTGCTGCTGCTGTTTTCCGCACTGGAATTGCTGCATGCCTGCGCGTTAGTGCATGACGATGTGATCGATGGGTCGGCCACCCGCCGCGGCAGGCCGACGGCTCACGTCCAGTTCGCGGCGCTGCACAGCGATCGGAGCTGGGCCGGCTCGCCCGACAATTTCGGCATGTCGGCGGCCATCCTGCTCGGTGACTTGGCGATGTCCTGGGCCGACGACATCGTCTTTGCGGCCGACCTGTCCCGCGACGCCCGGCGGCGGGTCCAGCCGGTGTGGGCCGACATCCGCACCGAGCTGATGGCCGGGCAGTACCTCGACATCGTCGCCGAGGCCAGCGCGACGGAATCGATTGCGTCGGCGATGAACGTCGACTTTTTCAAAACCGCCTGCTACACCGTCGCGCGACCGCTGCAGCTTGGGGTGGCGGCCGCCGCTGACCGACCCGACGTCCAAGCCGCTTTCGGCGAGTTCGGCACCGACCTGGGCGTGGCCTTTCAGCTACGTGACGACGTGCTCGGCGTGTTCGGGGACCCTGCGGTGACGGGCAAGCCCTCCGGAGACGACCTGAGATCCGGCAAGCGCACCGTGCTGCTGGCCGAAGCAGTGGAATTAGCGGACAAGTCAGATCCCGCGGCGGCCAACCTGCTGCGAACCTCCATCGGCACTGAGCTAACCGACGCGCAGGTGGGCGAACTGCGCGACGTCATCGACGCCGTAGGCGCGCTCGGCGCGTCGGAGCAACGCATCGCCACACTCAGCCAGCGGGCGCTGGCCACACTGGCCGCAGCACCTATCAATGCGGCGGCCAAGGCGGGACTGTCCGAACTGGCCAGGATCGCCACGGACCGGGCGGCGTGAACGGATGACAAACCCCGTACGCATCGAGGACGGCACCTCGGCATCAACTAAATCTCCTCTTGCACAACAGTTTTCACGAATAATTGCATTCGCTACCGCGCCCGAGTCCGGCCCGGCAAAGCTGGGCGTCTTGGGCTCGGTGTTGATCACTATCGGCGGCCTGGGATCAGGCAGCACCCGCGTGCACGACCCGCTGCTGGAGTCGATTCACATGTCCTGGCTGCGCTTCGGCCACGGACTGGTGCTCTCGTCAATTCTGTTGTGGACGGGCGTGGGTCTGATGCTGATCGCCTGGCTGGGACTGGGCAGACGTCTCCTGACCGGCGACGTCAGCGAGTTCGTGATGAGGGCCACCACCGGATTCTGGTTGGCGCCGTTGCTGTTGTCGGTACCCGTCTTCAGCCGGGACACCTATTCTTACCTGGCTCAGGGCGCACTTATCCGCGACGGCCTGGATCCGTATGCGGTTGGCCCGGTCGGCAATCCAAACTCATTGCTCGACGACGTAAGTCCCATCTGGACGATCACCACCGCACCCTATGGCCCGGCGTTCATTCTGGTTGCGAAGTTCGTCACGATGATCGTCGGCAACAACGTGGTGGCCGGGACCATGCTGCTGCGTTTGTGCATGTTGCCCGGACTCGCACTACTGATTTGGGCCGCTCCACGACTGGCCCACCACGTCGGCGCCAACGGCTCGATTGCTTTGTGGATCTGCGTTCTCAACCCGTTGGTGCTCATCCACTTGATGGGCGGCGTGCACAACGAGATGCTGATGGTAGGGCTGATGGCGGCCGGCATTGCGCTGACCTTCCAGGGGCGTCATGTCCGGGGCGTCGCGCTGATCGCTGTCGCGATCGCGGTCAAAGCCACCGCCGGAATCGCGCTGCCCTTCATGGTCTGGGTATGGATGCGTCATCTGCGCGACAAACGGGGCTACCGGGGTGCCCAAGCGTTCCTGCTCGCCAGCGCCATATCGCTGCTGATCTTTGGCGCGGTCTTCGGGATATTGTCCGCGGTGGCCGGTGTCGGACTGGGTTGGCTGGCCGCGCTGGCGGGCTCGGTCAAGATCATCAACGCGCTGAGCCTGCCGACCGTCGCTGCGAACCTGATCCACGCCCTCGGCAGCGGATTCTTCCCCGTCAACTTCTACCCCGTGCTCCGAATAACCCGCTTCATCGGAATCGCGATCATCGTGGTGTCGCTGCCCGTCCTGTGGTGGCGGTTCCGGCGCGACGACCGGGCCGGATTGAGGGGTATCGCATGGTCGATGTTGATCGTGGTGCTGTTCGCCCCTGCCGCCCTGCCGTGGTACTACTCCTGGCTGCTGGCGGTGGCGGCCCCGTTGGCGCAGTCACGGCGGGCCATGGCGATCATTGCCGGGTTCTCGACATGGGTCATGGTGATTTTCAAACCCGATGGAGCGCACGGCATGTATTCGTGGCTGCAGTTTTCGCTGGCCACTGCATGCGCGTTAATCGCCTGGTACAGCCTCTACCGAGTCCCGGCCGCGCACACCGAAGAGCCTTCCGAAGAAACGGAAACGCAAGCCGCGGCTTAATACGCCATGGCTTGTGCTCGGCGCACGACTTCCCGAGCCTGGTGGGCATGTAGTGCGTCAACGGGACGGGCGTTGCTGATGGCATCGCGTTCGCCATCGCGGGTGATCGTCAACGACGGGTCGGGGGTGAACAGCCAACGCACGATCTCGGTCTCGCGATAACCGCCGTCGTGCAGGATCGTCAACAGCCCTGGCAGGCTTTTGACTACCTCGCCGGAGTTGCTGAAGAACACCTGTGGCACCACCACGCCACCTGCTCGCCGCACCGCGAGCAGGTGACCTTCCCGCAGCTGCTGCTGAACCTTGCTGACCGGAACACCGAGTAGCTCAGCGACCCGGGACAGGTCGTAGGTTGGCTCGTCGGGATCCAAGACGTCGTCGCCGGCCGGAATACTGCCCACCGTCCAAGTCTATGCCCTGATGCGTGGCCGAGTCCGCGAGTTGAACCCTCGTTTAGGTTCGAGTTGCGCACTGAATCGCAGCCACCCCACCTACGATGGCCCCGTGGCCGGAGCTGGGACGGGAGACCCGTTGGACGGCGCGCTGCTGGATGGCCGTTACCTCGTGCAGGCCAAGATTGCCAGCGGCGGTACGTCGACCGTCTACCGTGGCCTCGACATCCGCCTGGACCGGCCGGTCGCGCTGAAAGTGATGGATTCTCGGTACTCCGGCGACGACCAATTCCTGACCCGCTTCCAGCTGGAAGCCCGCACGGTCGCCCGGCTGAAGCACCCCGGTCTGGTCGCGGTCTACGACCAGGGCTTGGACGCCCGGCACCCGTTTCTGGTGATGGAGCTCATCGAGGGCGGTACCCTGCGCGAGCTGCTGGCCGAACGGGGTCCCATGCCGCCGCATGCCGTGGTGGCGGTGCTTCGTCCGGTGCTGGGCGGGTTGGCCGCCGCACATCAGGCCGGGCTGGTGCACCGCGACGTCAAGCCGGAGAACGTGTTGATTTCCGACGACGGCGAGGTGAAAATCGCCGATTTCGGGCTGGTACGCGCCGTCGCCGCGGCCGGCATCACCTCCGCCAGCGTCATTCTGGGTACCGCCGCCTACCTGTCCCCCGAGCAGGTCCGCGACGGCAACGCCAGTCCCCGCAGCGACGTCTACTCAACAGGAATCCTCACTTATGAGCTGCTGACCGGGCGCGCACCGTTCAGCGGCGACTCGGCGTTGTCAATCGCCTACCAGCGGCTCGATAACGATGTACCCCCGGCTAGCGCAGTGATCGAGGGTGTCCCCCCGCAGATCGATGAATTCGTGGCGCGCGCAACCGCCCGTGACCCCGCCGATCGATACGCCGACGCGATCGAGATGGCCTCTGATATGGCCGCGATCGCCCAAGAATTGGCGTTACCAGACTTCCGGGTACCAACGCCGAGCAACTCCGCGCAACACCGATCGGCGACAACACATGGTGGGCGCCACGGCCCTCCGAGCGAGCGGCCGCTCACTGCGTGGCAACCTCGACCGGCCGACCAAGCACCGGTACATCACCCGACCCGCCAGTTGACCCGCGGACCCGGTGACTGGTCTGATCCGGGACACCACGCCGAGCCGGAAGCCGAACCCGACGACGACGAATACGAATACGATCCGGTCTCAGGCGAATTCGCCGGTATCGCGATCAGCGAATTTATCTGGGAGCGACAGCACTCGCGGCGCATGGTCCTGGTCTGGGTGGCGGTGGTGCTGGCCATCACCGGGCTGGTCGCAACCGCGGCATGGACGATCGGAAGTAATCTGAGCGGCCTGCTGTAAACAGAACCCTCGGCGATTCAGTCGCGGAGCATCTCCGCGACCAGGAACGCCAACTCCAGCGACTGCTGGGTGTTCAGCCGCGGGTCACAGGCCGTCTCATAGCGTCCGGCCAGATCGGTGTCCGAGATATCTTGCGCGCCACCGAGACATTCGGTGACGTTCTCGCCGGTGATCTCGACGTGGATGCCGCCAGGATGAGTGCCCAGCGCACGATGCACCTCGAAAAAGCCCTGCACTTCGTCGACGATGCGGTCGAAGTGCCGGGTCTTGTAGCCGGTGGACGATTCGTGGGTGTTGCCGTGCATCGGGTCGCACTGCCAGATCACCTGGTGACCGGTGGCCTGGACCTTCTCGATGATCGGTGGCAGCACGTCGCGCACCTTGTTGTTGCCCAGCCTGCTCACCAAAGTCAGCCGACCCGCTTTGTTGTGCGGGTCAAGCCGCTCGACGTATTCGACGGCCAGCTCCGGTGTCATCGTCGGGCCGATCTTGACGCCGATCGGGTTCGCGATCACCTCGGCGAACGCGATGTGTGCACCGTCGAGCTGCCGGGTGCGCTCGCCGATCCAGACGGTGTGCGCCGACAGGTCATACAGCTGCGGATCACCGTCTTGTTCAGTCGATAACCGCAGCATGGACCGCTCGTAGTCGAGCACCAAAGCCTCGTGGCTGGCGTAGATCTCGGCGGTTTGCAGATTGCGGTCGGCCACGCCGCAGGCGCTCATGAACCGCAACGCTCGGTCGATCTCGGTGGCCAGTGCCTCGTAGCGCGCACCGGCGGGTGAATTCTGGACGAATTCCCGGTTCCAGTCATGCACCCCGTGCAGCGATGCCAGCCCCGACGACGTCAGCGCGCGCACCAGGTTCATCGCCGCGCTGGCGTTGGCGTAAGCGCGCACCAGCCGGGACGGGTCGTGCTCCCGCTGTGCGGCGTCCGGTGCGAAGCCGTTGATCATGTCGCCGCGGTAGGACCTCAGGCCCAGCGCGTCGAGGTCGGCCGACCGCGGTTTGGCGTACTGGCCGGCAATGCGGGCCACTTTGACTACCGGCAGGCTGGCGCCGTACGTCAGCACCACCGCCATCTGCAACAGGGTGCGGACATTGCCCCGGATGTGTGGCTCGGTGTTGTCGGTGAAGGTCTCCGCGCAGTCACCGCCCTGCAGCAGGAACGCTTCGCCTCTGGCGACCTGGGCCAGTTGTTCCTGCAGCCGGACGATCTCGGAGGGCACCGTCACCGGCGGCACGCTTTCCAGGACCTTGCGCATGGCCGACGCCTGGTCGGCGGGCCAGCTGGGTTGCTGGGCGGCCGGTTTGGCCAGTGCGGCGTCCAGCCGGGCCCGCAGGTCGGCCGGCAGCGGCGGCAGCGACGGCAGCTGGTCGATCGGGATGTCGACGGTCCAGTTCATCGGTCCATGGTAACCGGGGCCCGCCGACGGCTGATCAGCACGAACACGCTCGTGCGTCTCGTCAGCGAGCCGCCTCGTCGACGGAAGTGATCAGCCGGAACCGACGCAGCTGATCGCGGGCGTCGACCAGCGCATCGTGGACGTCGCGCGGCCGCGGCGGCATCCGGGGCGATCCGCGGTCTTCCCACAGCTGCCGCAGTTCCCGGGTGAAGCGGGGTATCGATTGCGGCAGGCCTGGCATCGGGCCCCACAACTGACACAAGGCAACGTGGTCGTAGGCGCCCACCCACGCCCACAGCTCAATCGGATCGGACGTATCCGCATTGAAGACGCCAAGGAAGTCCTCCAGATCCGCGCGGATCTGGCGGCGCGAGCGCCACAGCTGCGAGGCAGGCGGCGGCAGCTTGGGTAGCACGTTGGCACGCACCCAGCTGCCGGCGCGCTCGGGATCGAATTCCGTCGACACCGCGTAGTACTCGCGGCCATCCTCGGCGACCACCCCAATCGAGATCAGCTCGATGGTGCGGCCATCCTCGATGAACTCGGTGTCGTAGAAGTACCGCACTGAGGCAGCCTAAACGCAGCCGAATCGAGGTCAGCCGGTCGGA
Organism: uncultured Actinomycetota bacterium; assembly: GCA_963762625.1. Lineage (GTDB taxonomy): Bacteria > Actinomycetota > Actinomycetes > Mycobacteriales > Mycobacteriaceae > Mycobacterium. The sequence continues at coordinate 2,688,763 of CAVXLB010000001.1, read as the reverse complement.
CCGCCGACCAAGACGCTCTCGGTTCCCTCCGGCGGTGGCGCCGGGTGGACGTCGAGGTCCAGCTGGGCGTCGACTGCGCGCTCGTCGGGCACGCGCGGCGTACCGGCGATCGCGCACTGCAACCACAACTTGGCGCGTACCACGGGGCGGCGCAGTGTTCGTTCCCGCTGCAGCGCGCGCCGCATTTTGGCCGGCTGAGTGGTATATCGCCAGCGGGCCCAAGGGGCGTGTGGACGTGACAACCGGATCGCGCCGACCACCAGCAGCAAGACGAAGAACATGCCGAGTAAGCCGGTCCACACCTTGCCCTTGAGCACCACCACGACAGCCAGCGGCAGCGTCAACGCCATTCCGCTGCCCACCGCTGCCCGCAGCGCCGTCGAATCGGCGCCATGCCAGATCGGCAGGAAGAACATCAACGGGTGCAGGCCCATTATCAACAGTCCCGCCACCGCCACCGCGGCGAAAACCGCGTCGACCGAAGTGCGGCCGTCTTCCTCCCAGTACACGTCGGACAGGTGCAGGATCATCGCGTACTCGTCAAGCACCAGGGCTGCCCCGATCCCGAAAAAGATCGCGGCAAAAGTGAATTCGGGCTCTTGCCCGTCGACGGACAGGGTCACCAAGGTCAGCCCGGAGATCATCACCAGGACCACCCCGATCGCCACGTGGTGGATGTGCACCGCCCCGATGTGGATATTCCGCGGTTGCCACCATTTGGCCGGCAGGCCGGCATCGTTGCGGTGGCGGATGAAGCGCACAAAAGTTCGGGTGACGAAGAAAGTCAGGATGAAGGCGACCAGGCAGCACAACAACGGCAGTCGTCCGCGGTCGGTGATGTCGTGCCGGAACCAGTGGAGCACCCGAGGCACGAACCAGTGGAACACGCTAGAAACCTACGCCTGCGCTGCAGGACAGCGGCGGAGCCGCGCTGTTTCACGCGGGCGCATGCCCGGCACCGATTACCCTTGTATGCGACATGAGTAAATGGCGGGCGCCCGGCACGGGCAGTCGACCCGGGCGATTGTTGTCGTGGTGCTTGCTTTGGCTGGTCGCCGGCGCGGCGCTGGGCTGGGCAGCGTGGCATTTGTTCGGACACACGCCGTACCGCATCGATATCGACGTTTATCAGATGGGCGGTCAGGCCTGGTTGGACGGGCGTCCGCTGTATCGCGGCGATGTCAAGTTCCCCACGCCTATCGGGCTGGCTCTGCCGTTCACGTATCCCCCGCTGGCGGCCATCATGTTCTCCCCGTTCGCCTGGTTGCACATGCCGGCCGCCAGCGTTGCGGTCACCCTGATAACGCTAGCGCTGCTGATTGTGTCGACGGCGATTGTGCTGACCGGCCTCGACGTGTGGGGCACCTCGCGCATGGTGCCGGGGCCGGCCTGGTTGCGCCGGTTGTGGTTCTCCGTGATCATCGTGGCCCCGGCGACGGTCTGGCTGGAACCCATCATCTCGAACTTTGCCTTCGGCCAGATCAACGTGGTGCTGATGACCCTGGTGATCGCGGACTGCATGCCCCGCCGCACACCTTGGCCGCGCGGGCTGCTGCTGGGCTTGGGGATCGCGCTGAAGCTGACGCCGGCGGTGTTTTTGCTCTACTTCCTGCTGCGTCGCGACAGGCGCGCGGCACTGACCGCGCTGGCGTCTTTCGCGGCTGCGACGCTGCTCGGTTTCATACTGGCATGGAGCGACGCTTTGGAGTACTGGACTCACACGGTGCTGCACACCGATCGGATTGGAACGGCGTCGTTGAACACCGACCAGAACATCGTGGGTGCGTTGGCCCGGCTCGGCCTCGGCGAGCACCAGCGCTTCCTGCTGTGGGTGAGCGGGTGTCTGCTCGTGTTGGCGGTGACGATATGGGCGATGCGGCGCGTGCTGCGGGCGGGCGAACCCGTGCTTGCGGTCATCTGCACTGCTTTGTTCGGTTTGGTGGTTTCGCCCGTGTCGTGGTCACACCACTGGGTGTGGATGCTGCCGGCAGTGCTGGTGACGGGGATATTGGGCTGGCGACGGCGCGACCTCGCGCTGGCCGTAGTCAGCGCCGCCGGGGTCGCGTTGATGAGATGGACCCCGATCGAATTGCTTCCCGAGCACCGCGAGGCGACCGCGGTTTGGTGGCGTCAACTCGCCGGAATGTCCTACGTGTGGTGGGCGCTGGCGGTCATTGTCACGGCTGGACTCACTGTCACATCGCGCGCGACTTCGCACGATTCGACAATGCCCGAGCGGGCTCCGGTGTCGGCCACCACTTGATCGGCGGTTCGCGGCTGTCGGCTAACCGGCGGCCGTCTCGGGGATCCGCGTGGCCTCTCCGGTCGACTCCGCGTTATCGCGTTCCTTGACGGTGGCCGCATAGATGTCTACGTACTCCTGGCCGGTCAATCCCATTAGCTCGTAGATCACCTCGTCGGTGACGGCCCTCTCGATGAAACGGTTGCCGGCCATGCCTTCGAAACGGGAGAAGTCCATCGGCTTGCCGAAGCGGACTGTGACCCGGCCAAATCGCCACATCCTGGTACCCGGCGGGTTCACCACATTGGTGCCGATCATCGCCACCGGGATTACCGGAACGCCGGTCTCCAGTGCCAGCCGGGCCAGGCCGGTCTTGCCCTTGTACAGCCGACCATCGGGCGAGCGGGTGCCCTCGGGGTACATGCCCAACAACTTGCCCTGGCCCAGCAACCGCTGGGCGGTGTCCAACGCGGCCTGTGCGGCGTCGTGGTCGGTGCGGTCGATCGGCACCTGTCCGACGGAGGTAAAGAACCAGCGCTTGAGCCAGCCCTTCAGCCCGGTGCCGGTGAAGTATTCCGCCTTGGCCAGGAATGTAATGCGGCGCCGGACCACCAACGGAAGGAAAAAACTGTCCGCCACCGCGAGGTGATTACTGGCCAGGATCGCCGGCCCGGAATTCGGAACGTGTTCCAGTCCTTCAATTTTCGGGCGACCAAGCAGGGTAATCGGCGGGCCCAGCAGTATGTACTTGAATAGCCAGTACCACATGGCCCTCCCTCTCGTCCGCTCCGATGATCTTCTGCGCCAACTGTACCCATCCGTGCGGGATGCGACCACCTTCGGTGTCGGCGGGTCACTCGTCGAGGGTGACTGGGATGGGTTGGTAGCGAGTCTTCGCGGCGGCATCGCTCACGGAGGTCCCGGTGTCTGTTTCGGGGCGGGCACCAGTGCCGGGCGGGTCGGGCGGCCCGTCTGGTGGCGGTTTCGGTGTTGGTTTCGAAGACCGGTCGATGTCATTGACATCACTGACGATCGAGCGGATCACCTCCAGCAGAGCGATGCTGTGGTCCGCGATGACGGTCAGCAACGGGTGCTGATCCCCGGTCGCCAGCGCGGCCAGCGCACAGACGGGGCACCACACCTGCTGGCATTTGCCAGTCCCGACACCAGCGCCCCCGGTCAATGCGGCCGCCGCGCGCACCGCCGGGTCGATACCGTCCAGAATCGCCTGGGCCAATCTCCGCAGCTCGGGACCAATGTCGGGGTGAGCCCCACTCACGTCGGCCACACCTCCGGATCTGGTCGAAAACGGATCGTCAGCTCACCACCCCGCAGATGCGCGTCCATGACGATGCACCGCCGCAGCACGGAGGCCAACCGAACCCTGCGCCGCATGCCCCCGGCGCCGACAATCAGGTCGTCGTCGACCCGGCCCAGTGTCAGCGCCCCGGGATCGAGCTGGGGCAACGCTAGCCGCAGTCGGTATACCGACTCCAGCCCCGACCCGGATTCCAGATCCACAATAGGGCGCAGCGGCCCAGGTGGCGCTGTTCCGTGCCGAAGGCGGGCACTGTCGAGCAGACCTCCCAGTGCCTTGGGACCGATCGGCTCGCCGGATAGGTGCGGAGTCAGCACCAGCGCCACGTCACCGATGACGGCGTCGAGTTCGTCGAGCACAGCACGTTGCTCGGAGATGCGTTCGGCATACCAGTAGAACGCCGGGTGCTCGGGCAGGTTTCGGTACTCGTAGGACTCGTCTTGCTGCAGAACTTGGTTGACGATCAACTCCTCGACGGTTACCCCCATCAACGCCAGTGAACCCAGCGTCCGGACCGCCTCGGCCGCGACCACGCGCTCGGGAGTCAACACCAGGTGAGCGCTGACCAGCTCGCCGTCTGTCAGCAACGCGCTGAGGCGGTCGACGCCGGCACTGATGCGCTCCAGTAGTTCCACTACCGCAGCCGACTGGCCGTCGTCGCCGACGTTGAGCCTGCGATGACGCGGCCAGGCACGCTCCACATACAGCGCGAAGGTCGCGGGCAGTGTCAACATGCGCAACGCATCTGCTGTGGAAGCGCAGTCGACGACGACGCGATCCCAGCGCCCGCTCGCCGCGAGCTCACCGACCGCATACAGCCCGAGTACTTCTTGGATCCCGGGCAACGCTGAGAGTTCCTCCGGGGCAATGGTGCTCAACTCGGATTCAGGAAACCGCCGATCCAGGGTGTCGACGACCTGATGCCAGCGGGCCTCAAGCAGCGCCAGGGTGTCTAGTGCCAGCGCGTCAAGATAGCCGCCGCTTGGCTCGCCCAGTCCGGTATCGAGGTCGGTGAACACCCGGACCGGTTCACCCTTACCGCCCGGCGGGACCGGGACGCCGAGCACGTCGCCCAGCGAGTGCGCCTGGTCGGTGGACACCACCAGCACCCGGCGTCCCTCGCCCGCGGCACATACCGCGGTAGCGCACGCCAGGGTGGATTTTCCTACCCCGCCTTTGCCGACGAAAAGACTGATCCGGGCCGGGGTGGGCACCACGAAGTCACTGGATTCACTCAGCCCTCGACCCGTTTCTTGAGATCCTTCAATGCGGTTTCGGTCAATCTGCGCTCGGCTTTGCGTTTGAGCAAGCCGATCATCGGGACGGAAAGATCGACGGCGAGCTCGTAGGTGACGTCTGTGCCAGAACCCTTGGCCGCCAAGCGATATGTGCCGTCCAGGGATCGCAGCAACGAGCTGGAGACGAGAGTCCAGCTGAGCGACTCGCGACTTTTCGGCCAGTCGTATTTCATCACCAAGGTGTCTTTGATGACGCCCGCGTCCATCACGAATCGCACGACTTTCGGGTAGCCGTCTGCGCCTCTTTCTTGCACTTCGGCTTCCTTGTACTCCGATATCCACTCCGGGTAGGAATCGATATCGGCAATCACTTCCAACACTGTGGCTGGATCCGCTTCGATGTAGATCGTCTGCGACGTCTTCTCCGCCACCTGGCTGCTTCCCTCTCTCCCGCGCGGGTCTACCCCAGGCTAACTGCGGGAATACCCCGACCTCCGGGCAAAACGGTACTCTCCGTGCCAAACCTTGACCCGGCTAAAATACCGGAGATACCCCGACCGGGCGTGACCGTTCCAGTGTCGTCTTGACCTCGAACGCCATAATCTTGCCCGCCACCCGCCGGCGGTGTGTCATTTTCGCGAAGTTCAGCTTGGCCAGCTGCCAGGCCGCTTGTCCGGTCGGTTCGGCGTGCAGGAAATAGTGCAGCACAACCCCGTCCAGCGATGGTTCCAGCCAGACTTCCATGGTGCCGGTCAGGGCGCCGGTAACCGCCCACCTGATCCCTTTTTCAGCACGATCCTCGACGACCTGCAGCCGCAGATCCGGCCACCACCGGCGCCAGCTGGACCGATCAGTGACCGCGGCGCCGACCCGTGCGGCGTCGGCGGCGACAAAGGTCTCGTCCGCGACCTGGATGCTGTTCATCGGCTCAGCTTCACACATCCGGCCGCTGCAACCGCGGCGAGGGCCGACCGACCACCTCCGTGCTGCGGGAATCCTCGGATTAGGCTGGGTGACAGCAAGCCAGCGCACAGAAATATCAAGCAAGATCACAAGGACAACGAGGTCAAAGAGTGCGTGAGTACAGTGTTCCGGCCCGCTTTTCTGTCGGCGAGCACGACAACATCGCGGCCGCGGTTTTCGAGCATGAGCGCGACGATCCCAGCTACGTGATCTACCAGCGCCAGATCGACGGCGTCTGGACCGATGTCACTTGCGCCGAGGCGGCCGGTCAGATCCGTTCTGCGGCATTGGGTTTGATCTCGCTAGGCGTGCAGGCCAGCGACCGGGTCTCGATCTTTTCAGCCACCTGCTACGAGTGGGCGATCCTCGACCTCGCGATCCTGTCCGTGGGCGCCGTCACCGTACCGATTTACGAGACTTCGTCGGCCGAGCAGGTGCGCTGGGTGCTGCAGGACTCAGCGGCCGTGCTGGCGTTCGCCGAAACCGATGCGCACGCCGCGACGGTCACCGAGCTCACCGGCGAACTGCCCGCGCTGCGGCGGGTGCTGCACATCACCGGTTCGGGCCCGAAAGCGCTCGACCAGTTGGTCGAGGCCGGCGCGTCGGTGGACCCGGCTGAGCTGACCGTTCGACTCGGGGCGCTGCGCGCCGAGGACCCGGCAACGCTCATCTACACCTCGGGCACCACTGGACGGCCTAAAGGCTGCCAGCTCACGCATTCCAACCTGCTCTACGAGATCCGGGGCACCCAGGGGTGCCTCCCGACGCTGCTGAACAAAGGTCAGCGGCTGCTGGTCTTCCTGCCCCTCGCCCATGTGCTGGCCCGGGCACTCACTTTGTCCGCTTTCGCCAGCAAGGTGACCGTCGGATTCACCAGCGACATCAAGAATTTGGTGCCGATGCTCGCGGTGTTCAAACCGACGGTGGTGGTGTCGGTGCCGCGGGTGTTCGAGAAGGTGTTCAACACCGCCGAGCAGAATGCCGCCGACGACGGCAAGGGGCAAATCTTCAAGATCGCGGCGCAGACCGCGGTCGACTGGAGCCGGGCCCAAGACGATGGCAAGCCTGGTCTGGTGCTGCGCGCCAAGCATGCGGTCTTCGACCGGCTGGTCTACCACAAGCTGCGCGCGGCGCTCGGCGGCGACTGCCACGCGGCCGTCTCCGGTGGCGCACCGCTGGGGGCGCGGCTCGGCCACTTCTACCGCGGGGTGGGCCTGACGATCTATGAGGGCTACGGCCTGACCGAGACCAGCGCAGCGATCACGGTCAACCAGGTCCAGCCCGGAGGCGTGAAGATCGGGAGCGTCGGGATACTGGTGCCCGGCAACAGTCTGCGCATCGCTGATGACAAGGAGCTGTTGGTGCGCGGCGGCGTGGTATTCGACGGTTACTGGCACAACGAGCAGGCCACCCAGGAGGCATTCGCAGACGGCTGGTTCAAGACCGGCGACTTGGGCGCGATCGACGAGGACGGCTTCTTGACCATCACCGGCCGCAAGAAGGAACTCATCGTCACCGCGGGCGGCAAGAACGTCGCGCCCGCCGTGCTGGAGGACCAGCTGCGATCGCACCCGCTGATCAGCCAGGCGTTGGTCGTCGGGGACGCCAAGCCATTCATCGGCGCGCTGATCACCATCGACCCCGAGGCATTCGTGGGTTGGAAGGAGCGCACCGGCAAGCCGGCCACCGCGTCCGTGGGCGATCTGGCCACCGACCCCGACTTGATCGCCGAGGTAGACGCGGCCGTCAAACAGGCAAACCTGACGGTGTCGCACGCCGAATCGATCCGCAAATTCCGCATCCTACCGGTCGACTTCACCGAGGACACCGGTGAACTGACACCGACGTTGAAGGTTAAGCGCAATGTGGTGGCCGAGAAGTTCGCCGCCGATATCGAAGCGATTTACGAGAAGGACTAGCTGCCCTGCAGGAGCTGGGCCAGCCGCGCCGCCAGCGTGTCCCAGCGCCACTGGGCCGTCACCCAGTCGCGCCCGGCTGCGCCCATCGCGGCGGCCCGGTCGCGATCGTTCAGCAACTCGATGACCGCGTCAGCAACCTTGTTCACCGAGTTGCCGTCGACCACTAGCCCAGTCTTGTTGTGCTGCACGGCCTCCGGAGCCCCGCCCGATTCGCCGGCAATCACCGGCACGCCGGTGGCCGAGGCCTCCAGGAATACGATGCCCAAGCCCTCGACGTCCATGCCCGCGCCCCGAGTACGACACGGCATCGCGAAGACGTCAGCCAGTGCGTAGTGGCCGGGTAGTTCGGCGGCTGGTACGCCGCCGGTGAACGTCACGTGCTCAGCCGCTCCGCACCCCTGGGCCAACTTGCGTAGCGTTTCCGAGTACGGACCGCCGCCGACGATCACCAGCGCGGCTCCGTCCACTCGCTGCCGGATCGACGGCAATGCCCTGATCAGCATGTCCTGGCCTTTGCGAGGCACCAGCCGCGACAGGCACACCACGGTGGGCCGCTCGCCCAGCGAATAGCGGTCGCGGAGCTCGGCGCGGGCGGCCGGGTCGGGCCGGAATCGGTCGGTGTCCACCCCGGGCGGCAAGTATTCCAGCGCGCCCGAGGGACCGAAGGCCGGCGCGACCCGGGAGCGGGTGTATCGGCTGACGAATGTCACAACGTCGGTGTCTTCACCGATGCGACGCAGCACCGATCGCGCGACCGGAAGCATCGACCAGCCCACTTCGTGGCCGTGCGTGCTCGCCAGCACCCGGGCCGCCCCGGCCTGGCGGGCACGCCGGGCCAGCAGGGCCAATGGTGCGGCCGCGCCAAACCAGACGGTGTCGATGCCGCGGTCGCCGATCAGCCGGCACATCCGGGAATCGACTCCCGGGCCAGGCAGCATCAGCGTGGTGGGATGGCGCACCACCTGATAGCCGGCCGCACGGGCCGAGTCGTCAAACGCCTCGGCGCCCCTCCACCGCGGTGCGTACACCGTCACCGAATGCGACCCGGCGTCAGCCAGCCGGCCGACGAACTCTCCCAGGTAGGACTGGATGCCGCCAGATCGGGGAGGAAAGTCGTTGGTTACCAGCAGAACCCGACTCACCTGCGTCAGGTTAGCCGCTGCCGACGCGCTTAGCGCAACATCCACTGCTTCCAGCGCGCGAGCACACCGGCGTAGTCGGTGCCGAGCACATCGCGGAGGGCGGTCAGCACGTCCGTGTGCTGGACACCACAAGCGGTCAGATAGAACGCACGCAACGTCGCGGGCCCGTAGCTATCGGCGACGAAGCGAGCGAACCACCACGCGCGGTCATATGCCAACGAGCGCTGCGGCCCCGGTGTGTCCAGCTCGGTGTCCGACGGCAGCGTCAGCGCGACCGTCAGCGCGTCGGCTGGCACCGCGGTGGCTGGGCGGGCAACGAAATCGGCAACCCCCTCAGTCAGCCAGTGCGGCGCGTCCAATGCGGTGTCTACGCGCGCTGCGTAATGAAAAAGCTCGTGGGTCAACACAATCCGAAATGACGACTCGCTCATGTTGACCGCTCCCGGCGCGAAGACGATTCGTTGGCCATACGCGACCCGGTGAGCAGGATCGACGCTCTCGAAGACGGTAACCGCCGCGATATCAGCCCACTGTGCTGCCGGACCGCCGCCGGCGGCAACGCGAAACTGCTCATCCGAGGCAGCAGCCAGCACCGAGATATCACGCGACCAATCAAGGCCCCAGAAAGCCTCCACCCGGTCGATCGCGGCACCGACGTTCGAGGCGACACGGGCCAGCAGTCGGTCGGTGGTCGGGCCACCGAGCAACCGGACGCTGCGGTCGCCGACGACCAACGGCGGCGCCGCAGCACTTACCTGCCGATGCGCGGGTGCGACCAGCTGTGCGGGTCTTGCCGAACCGTCGCGTTCCAATTTGAACGGCACGGCCGCGGCCGCGATCAGCTCAATTACGAACACCCAGGCCAGCAATGGCGGAAGCCACCGGCGTTGCCGGCTGGGCCGCCCCGCGCCGCGGCGTTTAGTACCGGCGGGCGTCGTAGATCGGGCCGGACGAGTTCATCGGCACCACCCGCACTGGCACACCGTAGGTGGAGGAGTGGATCATCATGCCGTCGCCGACGTAGAGACCCGCGTGCGATGCGTCTGAATAGAAGGTCAGCACATCGCCGGGTTGCAGGTCCGACAGTGCTACCGGCTGACCGCCCTGGGCCAGCGCCTGGCTCGAGTGCGGCAGAGCGACACCGGCTTGTTGGAAGGCCCACATCACCAATCCGGAGCAGTCGAACCCGCCGGGTGAGGCGCCGCCCCATACGTAAGACGATCCGACCTGAGTCAAGGCCGCCTGCACAACTGTCGCGCGGTCACCGCTGCCACCGGGCGGCGCCGGGAAAAACCCGGGCATTCCGCCGGGCGGTGGCGCATCACCGGGTGCCACCGCGCCGTTCGGCGGTGCGCCGGGCGGCAAGGCGTCCGGCGCCGGAAGCCCCGCCGGGACCGGTCCGGGATCGGCGAGGGCGGTGCGTTGTACGGGTGACAGCGTTACGTACTGCGACTTGACGACAGCGATCTGCACCTGCAACTGGCTCTGCTTGGACTGCAGGCTCGCCCGTATCGCCGCGGCCTGCTCGGCCGCGCTCTTTGCGTCGGCAGCAGACTTGGCGGATGCTTCCTCGGCCTTGGCGGCCTGTGCTCCGGCGGTCTGGAAACTCGCCATCTGCGTGGACATCTGATGCGCCATCACGCGTTGCACAGCCATGTTGTCGATCAGCTGCTGGGGCGAATCCGCGGTCAGCATGGCGTCCATGCCGTCAACGCGCCCACCCATATACGTCGCGGCGGCGAGGTTGTTGACCGCGGTCTGGAAGGTGCCCAGCCGAGCTTTCGCTGCCTCGACAGCAGCCTGGTCGTCCACGTGTTTCTTGTCTGCGGCCTGTTGTGCTGCCAGCTTTTGGTTCAGGTCGAGCTGCGCGCTGTGCATCGCCTCGGTGGTCTGCTCGGCCTGCCGAGAGAGCTCGTTGAGTTTTGCCAGCGCGTCATCAGCTGGGTCGGCCGCCACATTCGCGGCAAGACCGCCGGCAAACACCATAAATCCCGCGAGCATTCCGATGACGGAGCGTGTAGCCAAACGCATGACCGGATGCCTAGCGGGGAGACTCAAAATATTTCTTCCTTAAACTGCATCGACGTTCGCCGTGGTTTAGGTCTCAAACAGGTTACGAAACGGTATCGCCGTTTGTCCAAAGCAGGCCGTTAAGAAAATGGAAAGATTTCTGTCATAACTATGTGAGTGGGACGATCAAGCGACACCAGACCCGCGATTGCGATGGATCGGCACCAATCGCAATCTCGGTGCCAATCCCACATCAGCAAGCACCTCCAGAGCCGCACGCTCGTCCTGCAATAGGGTTTCCGGTACCCCGAGTAAAACACTGACCACGCAGTCGCGACATCCAGGGCCTCGCACCGCGCAGTCGTCACAGTCGATAACCACGGGTGCACCCGGTTCGGGCGGCGCGACGCCTTTGTTGTCGGATTCGCTGCTTTGTGCCATCAGAATGGGTCCTCTCGGTGGCGGTCTGTCGAGCTTGTCCGAACGCTAACCGCAGCCACCGACATCATTTCCGCTCGAGATATCCGCACGAGCCGCCCGGCGTGGGAACACCGCGCGTGTCGGTGCTGCTGTTTAACGTCGCCCTCATGGGTGTGACCGGTGCGACTCAATTGAGTTTTGCCGACCTGAAACCAAGCTGCGCATCCAGCTGGGCATCAACCGAAGAACTCTCGTTGCGCGAGATCACCTTCGTCGTGGTGGACCTGGAGACCACCGGCGGACGAATCAGGAGCACCGACGGGACACGCTCCGACGCGATCACCGAGATCGGGGCCGTCAAGGTCTGCGGCGGCGTCGTGCTCGGCGAGTTCGGCACCCTGGTGGACCCGCAGCGCAGCATCCCGCCCCAGATCGTGCAGCTCACCGGCATCACTACGGCGATGGTCTGTGACGCCCCGACGATCGACGCCGTGCTGCCGATGTTTTTGGAGTTCGCCGGCGATTCGGTGCTTGTCGCGCACAACGCCGGATTCGACATCGGATTCCTGCGGGCCGCTGCCGAGCGGTGCCAGATCCCCTGGCCCCGGCCGCAGGTGCTGTGCACGGTCCGGCTGGCCCGCCGGGTGTTGAGCCGCGAGGAAGCACCCAGCGTGCGGCTGGCCGCCTTGGCGCGGCTGTTCACCGTAACCACCGAGCCCACCCATCGCGCCCTTGACGATGCCCGCGCCACTGTCGAGGTGTTGCACGCACTCATCGAACGAGTGGGCAACCAGGGCGTACACACCTATGCCGACCTGCGTTCGTACCTGCCCGATGTCACGCCTGCCCAGCGCCGCAAGCGGGTGCTCGCCGACGGCCTGCCGCGCCGGCCCGGCGTCTACCTGTTCCGCGGTCCGTCGGGCGAAGTGCTCTATGTCGGCACGGCGGTCGACTTGCGGCGTCGGGTGAGTCAGTACTTCAACGGCACCGACCCCCGCGGCCGGATGAAGGAGATGGTGGCGCTGGCCAGCGCGGTCGACCACGTCGAGTGCGCGCATCCGCTGGAGGCCGGGGTGCGCGAGCTGCGCATGCTGGCCGCACATGCCCCGCCGTACAACCGGCGGTCGCGGTTCCCGCAACGTTGGTGGTGGGTCACGCTGACCGACGAGGCGTTTCCACGTCTCTCGGTGGTGCGGGCGCCGCGACACGATCGCGCCGTCGGTCCGTTTCGGTCCCGTTCCGGCGCTGCTGAGACGGCGGCCCTACTGGCGCAGTTCACCGGGATCCGAACCTGCACCGCGCGGCTGGGCCGTTCGGCGCTGCACGGGCCGGCCTGCCCCGAGCGGGAGGTCTCACCTTGCCCCGCGACCCGGGATGTGACGGCCACCGAGTATGCGGCGGCGGTGGCGCGCGCCGCGACCTTGATCGACGGTCTGGACAACAGCGCATTGGCCGCTGCCGCACACCAGATCGCCGCCCTCGCCGGACGCCGCCACTACGAAAGCGCCGCGCGCCTGCGTGACCGCACCGCGGCCGCCGTGGAGGCGCTGTGGCGTGGTCAGCGGCTGCGAGCGCTGGCCGCGTTGCCCGAGCTCATCGCGGCCGCCCCCGACGGCGCCGGTGGGTACCACCTCGCCGTTATCCGCCACGGCCAACTCGCCGCGGCGGGCACCGCCAGGCGTGGTGTGCCGCCGATGCCGGTGGTCGACGCCATTCACGCTGGCGCCCAAGCAATCCTGCCGACGCAGGCCCCGCTCGGCGGCGCGCTGGTCGAGGAGACCGCGCTCATCGCACGCTGGCTGGCCACCCCGGGAGTGCGCATCGTCCGGGTCGTCGACACCGACTCCCAAGACTCCCAAGGGTGGGCCTCTCCGCTGCGGTCAGCCGGCGCCTGGGCCGGGTGGGCGGCGCTGGCACGCTCTGCGCGACTGGCCGGCGAGCAGGCCGCAGGCACATCGACCGGCTCAGACCTGCTGGCTGAACCGCACCCATCGCGCGAGCAGCTGTTCGGCCGCGCCGGAGTCGATGGCGGCGCCCGCACGCCGCAACCCGTCCTCCCACGCCGGCAGCCATTCAGCGCGGCTGGATAGGCCGGCATGGGCGACGATTGCGCCGGCGGCATTGAGCACGACAGCGTCGCGAATCGGGCCAGTCGCGCCGGCGAAGACAGCGCGCGCCTGCGCTGCGTTGGCTTGGGCGTCGCCGCCTATCAGCTCGCTGAGGTCGGCGCGAGCGAACCCGAACCCGGCGGGATCGAAAGTCAGCCTGTCCACCGTGCCTGCCTGCACTCGCCAGATCGTGCTCGTGGTGGTGGTGGTCAACTCGTCGAGCCCGTCGTCGCCGTGGACAACCAGCACGCTGGAGCGGCGCGCCGCGAACACCCCCGCCATCACCTCGGCGAGGCCGGCGAACGCGCAGCCAATCAACCCAGCCCGCGGTTGGGCTGGATTAGTCAGCGGCCCAAGGAGATTGAATACGGTGGGCACTCCGAGCTCGCGGCGCACGGCGGATACCTGCCGGAAGGACGGATGGAACAGCGGCGCAAAGCAGAACCCGATCCCGACTTCGTCAAGGCTGCGCGCGACCTGTTCGGGTCCGAGGTCGATCCGCACCCCGAGAGCCTCCAGCGTGTCCGCCCCACCTGCGAGCGACGACGATGCCCTGTTGCCGTGTTTGACCACCGGCACGCCCGCGGCCGCAACCACGATCGAGGCCATGGTGGACAAGTTGACGGTGTTGACGCCGTCGCCACCGGTACCAACGATGTCGACGGTGTCTTCAGTGTCGTTGCGCACGGCGTCGTCGTTGCGCACGGCGTCGGCGGGCATCTGCAACGCGTGGCTCAGCATGACGTCGGCCAGTTCGCTGACTTCGGCGACGGTGGGAGATTTCATCTTCATCGCCACCCCGAAAGCAGCGATCTGGGCCGGTGCCGCGGTGCCGGCCATGATCTGGTCCATGGCCCAGGCGGCCTGACCCGGCGCCAAGTCCTGCCCGTCGGTCAAACGGGACAAAACCTGCCGCCACGACGATGCCGGTCCGGCGGCGCCCCCGGGCGACGCGCCGGCAGAAGAAGCCTCCTCGCCGATACGAGATGACAGACCCACGCGCCGATGGTCCCACGAGGACCAACCGCCCCCCAACCACCGTCACGCGCGCACCGGAAACGACGCGAACGACCGAATTTGCGCCCCGGGTAGTCTTCGACAACTACAAAGCGTCATACTTGCGGATGTGACGAGCGCTGTAGGGACCTCGGGTACTGCGATCACGTCGCGAGTGCATTCGCTGAACCGGCCCAACATGGTCAGTGTCGGCACCATAGTCTGGCTTTCCAGTGAGCTGATGTTCTTTGCTGGGCTATTCGCGATGTACTTCACGGCACGAGCCCAGGCCGGCGGGAAGTGGCCGCCGCCCCCCACCGAGCTGAATCTGTACCAGGCCGTTCCGGTGACACTGGTGTTGATCGCCTCGTCGTTCACCTGCCAAATGGGCGTATTCGCGGCCGAGCGGGGCGACGTCTTCGGGCTGCGCCGCTGGTACGTGATCACCTTCTTCATGGGTCTGTTCTTCGTCCTCGGGCAGGCCTACGAGTACTTTCACCTGGCCACCCACGGCACCACGATCCCCGGCAGCGCCTACGGCAGCGTGTTTTATCTGGCCACCGGCTTCCACGGGCTGCACGTGACCGGCGGCTTGATTGCCTTCATTTTCCTGCTGGCCCGCACCGCGATGAGCAAATTCACTCCGGCGCAGGCCACGGCTAGCATCGTCGTCTCCTACTACTGGCATTTCGTCGACATCGTGTGGATCGCGCTGTTCACCGTGATCTATTTCATCCGATAACCGGCGCAAGACGAACAGGAGTGCTCGGTTGAAGCAACTGAGGTTCGCCCGATCCGGCGGCAATGCTGATCGCTCGCGCCGGCGGCTTCGCCGCCGACTGTCGGGCGGCCTGCTGCTGCTGATAGCGCTGACTTTGTCGGGGGGCGTGGCAGCGGTCCTCACCCCCACACCGCAGGTAGCCGTAGCCGACGAGAATTCCTCGGCGCTGCTGCGCACCGGCAAACAGCTTTTCGACACCTCGTGCGTGTCCTGCCACGGAGCCAACCTGCAGGGTGTGCCAGACCACGGACCCAGCCTGATCGGCGTCGGCGAGGCGGCGGTCTACTTCCAGGTGTCCACCGGCCGGATGCCCGCCATGCGCGGCGAGGCGCAGGCGCCGCGTAAGGATCCGATCTTCGACGAGTCACAGGTCGACGCGATCGGGGCCTTCGTGCAAGCCAACGGTGGCGGCCCCATTGTGGCGCGCAACCCGGACGGCAGTATCCAGATGCGATCGCTGCGCGGCCAGGACCTGGGCCGCGGCGGCGACTTGTTCCGGCTCAACTGCGCCTCGTGCCACAACTTCACCGGAAAGGGTGGAGCGCTTTCGTCCGGCAAGTTCGCGCCGGACCTGGGGGATGCCAATGAACAGCAAATCCTCACCGCGATGCTGACCGGCCCGCAGAACATGCCGAAGTTCTCCGACAACCAGCTATCCTTCGAGGCCAAGAAGGACATCATCGGCTATGTGAAGACCGTCGTCGAGGAGCCCTCGCCGGGCGGCTACGGCCTCGGTGGGTTCGGACCGGCGCCCGAGGGCATGGCGATGTGGATCATCGGAATGGTCGCCGCCATCGGGCTGGCACTCTGGATCGGGGCACGAGCATGAGCGACGCCGACGTCGAGGGTGGCCCGAACATCCAAAAAACGAATGAGCCGGACGAGGCGGCACTGGCCTCGATGTCGCAGCAGGAATTGCTCGAACTCGGGGGCAAGATCGATGGCGTCAGGATCGCCTACAAGGAGCCCCGCTGGCCGGTGGAGGGCACCAAGGCCGAGAAGCGCGCGGAGCGCGGCGTGGCGCTGTGGCTGTTGCTGGGCGGCGCGTTCGGGTTGGCGCTGCTGCTGATCTTCTTGTTCTGGCCGTGGGAGTACAAACCGGTGGACGCCGACGGCAACTTCCTCTACTCCCTCACCACTCCGCTATATGGGCTGACCTTCGGGATGTCCGTGCTGTCGATCGCCATCGGCGCGGTGTTGTTCCAGAAAAAGTTCATCCCGGAAGAGATCTCGATCCAGGACCGCCATGACGGCGCTTCTCGTGAGCTCGACCGAAAGACAGTCGTGGCAAACCTGGCCGATGCCTACGAGAGCTCCACGATCGGGCGCCGCAAGCTGATCGGGCTGTCATTTGGCGTCGGCATGGGCGCGTTCGGCCTCGGCACCCTGGTCGCGTTTGCCGGCGGCCTCATCAAAAACCCTTGGAAGCCAGTCGTGCCCACCGCCGACGGCCTGAAAGCCGTGCTCTGGACGTCTGGCTGGACCCCGCGCTATCACGGCGAGACGATCTACCTGGCGCGGGCCACCGGCATGCACGGCGCGGCACCGTTCATCAGGATGCGCCCGGAAGACATGGACGCCGGCGCTATGGAGACCGTATTCCCCTGGCGCGAGTCTGACGGCGACGGCACCACCACGGAATCCCACGAAAAGCTGAACGCGGTCGCCATGGGCATCCGCAATCCGGTGATGCTGATCCGCCTCCGGCCCAGCGACATGCCGCGGGTGGTCAAACGCCAGGGTCAGGAGAGCTTCAACTTCGGCGAGTTCTTCGCCTTCACGAAGGTCTGCTCGCACTTGGGTTGCCCGTCGTCGCTGTACGAGCAGCAGTCCTACCGAATCTTGTGCCCTTGTCACCAGTCGCAGTTCGACGCACTGCATTTCGCCAAGCCGATATTCGGTCCGGCGGCGCGTGCGTTGGCACAACTTCCCATCACGATCGACAAGGATGGGTATCTGGTAGCCAACGGCGACTTTATCGAGCCCGTTGGACCGGCATTTTGGGAGCGCACAACGACATGAGCCCGAAACTCAGCCCCCCGAAGATCGGTGACGTCCTGGCTGCCCAGGGCGAAGCCGTCGACACGCGTTATCACCCGTCGGCCGCAGTGCGCCGGCAGCTCAACAAGGTCTTCCCGACACACTGGTCGTTCTTGCTCGGCGAGATCGCGATGTACAGCTTCATCGTGCTGCTGCTCACCGGTGTCTACCTGACGCTGTTCTTCGATCCGTCCATGCTCGACGTCACCTACAACGGCGTCTATCAACCGCTGCGCGGCGTAGAGATGTCACGGGCCTACGAATCGGCGCTCGACATCTCCTTCGAGGTCCGCGGTGGACTGTTCGTGCGCCAGGTCCACCACTGGGCCGCCCTGCTGTTCTCCGCGTCGATCATGGTGCACCTGGCGCGCATCTTCTTCACCGGTGCATTCCGACGGCCGCGGGAGGCCAACTGGATCATCGGTGCGCTGCTGCTGATCCTGTCCATGTTCGAGGGATACTTCGGCTACTCGCTGCCCGACGACCTGCTGTCCGGCATCGGACTGCGCGCCGCGCTGTCCTCAATCACGTTGGGAATGCCCGTGATGGGCACCTGGCTGCACTGGGCGCTGTTCGGTGGTGACTTCCCGGGCACCATCTTGATCCCCCGGCTGTACGCACTGCACATCCTGCTGCTGCCGGGGATCATCCTGGCACTGATCGGGATGCATCTGGCTTTCGTCTGGTTCCAGAAGCACACCCAGTTCCCCGGCCCGGGCCGCACCGAGCACAACGTCATCGGCGTGCGCGTCATGCCGATCTTCGCGGTCAAGTCCGGCGCCTACTTCGCGGCTATCGTCGGCGTGCTGGGCCTGATGGGCGGACTGCTACAGATCAACCCGATCTGGAACCTGGGCCCCTACAAGCCATCTCAGGTGTCCGCCGGCTCGCAGCCGGACTTTTACATGATGTGGACCGAGGGCATGGCCCGTATCTGGCCGGCGTGGGAGTTCTACTTCCTCGGTCACACCATTCCCGCGGTGGTGTGGGTCGGACTGATCATGGGCGCGGTATTCGGCCTGCTGATCGTCTACCCGTTCCTGGAGAAGCGGTTCAGCGGCGACCGCGCGCACCACAACCTGCTGCAGCGGCCACGGGACGTGCCGGTGCGCACCTCGATTGGCGCCATGGCGATCACCTTCTACATGGTGCTGCACGCTCATGGCGATGAACGACGTCATCGCGTTTAAGTTCCACATCTCGCTGAACGCGACGACGTGGATTGGGCGCATCGGGATGGTGATCCTCCCGCCGTTCGTCTACTTCATCACCTACCGATGGTGCGTCGGGTTGCAGCGCAGTGACCGGGAAGTGCTCGAGCACGGCGTCGAGACCGGCATCATCAAGCGCTTGCCGCACGGTGCCTACGTCGAGCTGCACCAGCCGCTCGGCCCGGTCGACGACCACGGCCACCCGATACCGCTGGAGTACCAGGGCGCGCCGGCTCCTAAGCGAATGAACAAGCTAGGCTCGGCCGGAACGCCCGGCAGCGGCAGCTTCTTGTTCGCCGATCCGGCGTCCGAAGATGCGGCCTTGCGCGAGGCCGCGCACTCCGCTGAGCATCGCGCCCTGACCGCGCTCCGTGAACACCAGGACGGCTCCAACGGCTCCAACGGCTCCAACGGCAGCCACTAGCCGAGCAACCGCCCGACCCGCCAGCGTAAACGCACGGCGATTTTCCGTCGGGTTTTCCGCAGTGGGCTTACGCACGCGGCAAGAACATGGCCGCTATTGCGCGCCAACCACGTGGCGCAGCTGCCGAACGTGTCGCCACTCGACCACCGGCATCGCCACGGTGACGAGCCCGGCCAGCCCGTAACCAACCCACGACGGACCCTCGTGACCGACAGCCATCAGGTAGGTCGCGGCCCCGACGGCAATAAGTGCGACTCCCATCGTGGCCGCCAGTAAGAGTGTGCCGCGCAACCAGACTCGGTCCACCGCCGCGCCGGACCACTCTGGAGCCGGTCCCGAGGCCGACCCCAACGCTTGCGTCCGCTGCTGCTGGAGTGCCCGGTCAGCCACGCTGCGCGCCGGTGGAGACCCTGGCCTTACAGGGGGCCGGGCCACCGTCCGCGCAGCCGGCTCGGCGCCCGCCGCGCGCCGAGCCCGCAACAGCACCGGGATCGCTCCAGCGATGATCAGCGCCGAAACGATAATGACGGTGTAAAGCACCCAGGTGGTGTGCGGATTCCCCGCCGCCTTGTGAAAGCCCCGGCCCAGATCCGCGAGCGCGACGGCGGCGGCCACACTGACGCCCAACAACACCAGCCAGATGGCGGCACACGCCCCCAGCAGAACGCGATCGATGACCTCCGGCGGAATGGTGTCGGACCCGCGCCGATACGCGGAATATTTGATTACCATCAGCAGCTCGTCTGCGGTGCGTCAGAGGTGCTCGACGAAAGCACCGCTCCGTCGCTTGTGGTGATCGAACAATTGAGCCTGCTGACCCGGAAAAGGCTGGACGCCTCGACAGAGCCGACGTCGGACTGGGAGATAGGTGTGACAGTCATGGACCACGGGATGTACACGTTGTGCTGCGTGCGTCGCCGGCCGGAGGCATCGACGTAGGTCACCGAGATGATGTCACCCGGCGCTTTGGTCCCGGTCACCGAATAGGTGACCTGGCGCGGGCCGGCCGGGGCCGTAGTCGTCGGTGCCGGGGGTGGCGCCGCCGTCGTGGTTGCCGGCGGCGCCGCAGGGGCCGTCGCGGGCGGGGGCGGTGGTGGCGCAGGTGTCACCGTCACTGTTTGGGTCTCCGTAGCTGTTGGGATCTCGGTCGTCGGTGGTTGGGGCGGAGGCGTGGTGGTGGTGATCTCGTCCTGCATCGGCGGCGTGGACGTGGTGGTGGTGGTGTCTGGGTTGGCCAGTTTGTTGGTGTCAGTGCGCGCGACGAGCAACGACACCGAAACCACGAGCGCAATCGCGGCCACAATGGCGGCCACGCCAACTACCCACGGCCAACGCGGAGCGGCATGTTCATCGTCTGAGTCGGCCGACTCGGCGTAGGCGTCGTAATCGTAGAGCCTCGGATCGGCGGGCACGTAAGGGCCGCTGGTGAAGTGTTCGACCTCCGGGGCCGAGTAGGCCCGCGAGTATGCGTCCGTCTGGCCGGTGTGGTCTCCGCCCGCTATTTCGGCGCTGTCGTCGAGGGGCTCCAATGCGTCATAGGGACTGATTTCCCTGACTTCACCGTCGGGTTCCGATTCGTCGCCGGGATCGCCACCGGACTCCGGTTCGCGGCTCAGCCCGCTGGCGGAACCGGGTTCTTCAGGTTCCCGTCCCGGGGGATTCGGCCCGCTCATGTTTGCCTGCCCTGTTCAACTGCATCTCCGACGCGTGGGGCTCCGCAGATGGATCGTTGCGCACGCGACGGCGAGATTCTTATTTGTGCCGGGGCAAACCCTACCGAATCAAGTGGGACAAAGCGGTCAACGCAAACTGGCCACTGATCAACTGATGCCCTGATTGTGACCTTTGGGATGCCGATCAGTGCTTTTCCGGCCCGACGTAGTACTCGAAGACCAGTCCGGCCACCGAAGCGAGGATGAACACCACCCCGGCGAAGATCAGCCAAGGCAGCCATAGCGCAATACCGATGGCGGCCACTGAGCCGGACAACGCGACCAGAATCGGCCACCAACTGTGCGGGGCGAAGAACCCCAATTCTCCCGCGCCGTCACTGATCTCGGCGCCCTCGTAATCCTCGGGCCGAGTATCTATGCGCCGGGCTACGAACCGGAAGAAGGTGGCGACGATCAACGCCAGGCCAGAGGTCAGCGCCAGCGCAGTGGTGCCCGCCCACTCAACTCCCCCGGTGGCGTACAACCAAGTCAGCACCCCGTACAGCGCGGTCGCGAAGACGAAGAACGCGGCGATGAACTCGAAAAGCCTCGCTTCGATGTGCATTGAGTGTCCTAACCTACTGACTTCCGGCCATTTCACCGCGGCGGGTTTCGAAGGGGTGGGTGGTCGTCGCTATCGGAGATTGAGCGATGGCCTGCAATGCCTGGGCGTTGGTCTTTCCTTTGATCCGCTGCTGTAAGTAGGCCTTGAAGTCGTTGGGTGAGACCACCCGGACTTCGAAGTTCATCATCGAGTGATACGTGCCGCACATCTCGGCGCAGTGGCCGACGAACGCTCCGGTCTTGGTGATCTGTTCGACCTGAAAGACGTTGACGGAGTTGTTGGCAATCGGGTTGGGCATCACGTCGCGCTTGAACAAGAATTCCGGCACCCAGAACGCGTGGATGACGTCGGCCGATTCCAGTTGGAATTCGATCCGCTTACCGGCGGGCAACACCAGCACCGGAATTTCGGTGCTGGTTCCCAGCGTTTCGATCTGGTCGAAGTTCAGGTAGGTCCGATCCTCTTTGTTGCGGCCGGCCACCGCCCCGACGCGCTCCTCGCCGTGTTCGTCCTTGCCGTCCGGCTTGGAGATCATGGCCTTTTTGCGCTCCGGGTCGCTGCCGTCGTAGGGCGCACTGCCGTCTTTGAGATCGACTCGCTGGTAGCCGAACTTCCAGTTCCACTGGAAGGCCGTGACGTCGATGATGACGTCTGGGTTCTTGGCCAGATGCAGCACCTTCTCCTGCACCACCACCGTGAAATAGAACAACACAGAGATGATCAGGAACGGGGTCACCGTCAGCACCAGCTCCAACGGCATGTTGTAGCCGAACTGGCGGGGTAGCTCGGTGTCGGTCGCCTTCTTCCGGTGAAAGGCGGCCGTCCAGAAGATCAGGCCCCACACGATGACGCCGACCACCAGCGAGGCGATTACCGCTCCGACCCACAGCTCCCGGTTGAGGTGCGCCTCCGGGGTGATGCCCTCCGGCCAGCCCATGCCCCACACTTCCGACCAGCTGCAGCCACTCAGGCTCACCGCCAGTACGCCCAGCATCACGGCCAACGCCAGCGGCCGAAGGCGAGGGCGCGGAAACCTGCCCTGCGACAAACGTTGCGAACGGACCTGCTCGCGAGGTGTCACGCTGGCGCCTCCTGTATCACAAGCTGGGCCGACTCGGGGGGCTAGCCCCGCTTACGGCGGGAATCGTCGGCTAACTCGGATCGAATACTACGCAGCGTAGACCACGCGGCTCGCACCGGCGACGAAACCCCGTCCGGTGCGCCATCGGCCAGCGCCGCCCAAGTGCGGCATACTGGGGCGCCGTGTGTGGACTGCTGGCGTTCGTGGCGGCCCCGGGCGACGCTGAGGGCGCCGGGACCAGCGAAACCGCGGCCGCTTCAGCCCGAGCCGACGGTGCCATATCCAGCGCGTTGCATCTGATGCGCCACCGCGGACCCGATGAGCCGGGCACGTGGACCGACCTTGGAGCCGACGGCTCCCGGGGAGGCGCCGTATTCGGTTTCAACCGCCTGTCCATCATCGACATCGCACATTCCCATCAACCGCTGCGCTGGGGCCCGCCGGAGACGCCCGGCCGCTACGTGCTGGTGTTCAACGGCGAGATCTACAACTACCTGGAGTTGCGCGACGAACTTGCCGCCCGGCACGGCGCTGTCTTCGCCACGGACGGTGACGGTGAGGCGATCGTCGCCGGCTACCACTACTGGGGCACGGACGTCCTGAAGCGGCTGCGCGGGATGTTCGCGTTCGCCTTGTGGGACACCGTGACCCGCGAATTATTCTGCGCCCGAGATCCTTTCGGTATCAAGCCGCTGTTCATGGCGACCGGACCGGGGGGCACCGCGGTGGCCAGCGAGAAGAAATGCTTGCTGGATCTAGCCGAGTTGGTGGGATTCGACACCGGGATCGACTATCGGGCGGTGCAGCACTACACAGTGCTGCAGTACGTGCCGGAGCCTGAGACGCTGCACCGCGGGGTGCGCCGGCTCGAATCGGGCTGCTACGCCCGGATCCGCCCAGGGCACCTCGAGTCGCAGATCACACGTTATTTTGTGCCGCGATTTGCCGCCACACCGATCAGCCGCGACACCGAACAGGCCCGCTACGACGAGATCACCGAGGTGCTTGAGGACTCGGTCGCCAAACACATGCGCGCCGACGTCACCGTTGGCGCCTTTCTGTCCGGAGGTATCGACTCCACCGCAATCGCGGCGCTGGCCATCCGGCACAACCCCCGCTTGATCACGTTCACCACCGGCTTCGAACGGGAGGGATTCTCCGAGATCGATGTCGCGGTGGCCTCGGCCGAGGCTATCGGTGCCCGTCATATCGCCAAGGTGGTCAGGCCGGACGAGTTCGTTGCCGCCCTCCCCGAGATCGTCTGGTACCTCGACGAGCCGGTCGCCGATCCCGCGCTGGTGCCGCTTTTCTTCGTCGCCCGCGAGGCCCGCAAGCACGTCAAGGTGGTGCTGTCCGGCGAGGGCGCCGACGAACTGTTCGGCGGCTACACGATCTACCGGGAGCCGTTGTCGCTCAAGCCGTTCGACTATCTGCCCCGGCCCCTGCGGCGGTCGGTGGGGAAGATGTCCCAACCACTACCGGAGGGCATGCGGGGCAAGAGCCTGCTGCACCGCGGCTCGCTGACGCTCGAGGAGCGCTACTACGGCAATGCCCGCAGTTTCTCTGACGCCCAGCTGCGCGATGTGCTGCCAGGGTTTCGCGAGGGCTGGACCCACACCGATGTGACCGCAACGGTGTACGCCGAATCGACCGGCTGGGACCCGGTGGCGCGCATGCAGCACGTCGACCTGTTCACCTGGCTGCGCGGCGACATCTTGGTCAAGGCGGACAAGATGACAATGGCCAACTCGCTGGAGCTTCGCGTACCGTTCCTGGATCCCGAGGTGTTCGCCGTCGCTTCTCGGTTGCCCGTATCCGCGAAGATCACCCGCACCACCACCAAGTACGCGTTGCGGCGCGCACTGGAGCCCATCGTCCCGGCGCACGTCCTGCACCGGCCCAAACTCGGATTCCCCGTCCCCATTCGGCATTGGCTGCGCGCCGGCGAACTGATGGAGTGGGCTTACGCGATGCTGGACTCGTCTCAGGCCGGCCACTTGGTCGATCTAGCCGCAGTGCGCCGGATGCTCGACGAGCACCGAAGCGGCACCAGCGATCACAGTCGCCGGCTGTGGACGGTGCTGATCTTCATGCTCTGGCACGCAATCTTCGTCGAGCACTCCGTAGTGCCGCAGATCAGCGAGCCGCAGTACCCGGTCCAGCTCTGACCGCGAGCAGAAACTAGGTGAGTACTCCGGCGATCTCGGCGGCAGCGTCCTCGCCGTAAGCGCCGGCGAGCCGGGTCGCGGCGACCTGGCGGTCCCACTTCCACTCCTGGGTTCCAGTCGATTCCAGCACTAGGACGGCGACCAGGGAGCCCAGCTGTGCCGAACGCTCCAAAGTCAGACCGGAGCTTCGCCCGGTCAGGAAACCGGCCCGGAATGCGTCGCCGACGCCGGTGGGGTCGACCTTGCTGGTCTCGGGCACCACGCCGACGTGGATAGTGCTGCCGTCGCGATCCACGATGTCCACGCCGTCGGCACCGAGGGTGGTCACCCGCAGACCGACCTGCGCCAAGACGTCGGCCTCCGACCAGCCGGTCTTGGACAGCAACAGGTCCCATTCGTAGTCGTTGGTAAACAGATAGGCGGCGCCGTCAATCAGCTTGCTGATCTCTTCTCCGGACAGCCGGGCCAGCTGTTGGGACGGGTCAGCGGCGAACGCCAACCCGAGTTTCCGGCATTCCTCGGTGTGTACCACCATGGCTTCCGGGTCATTGGCTCCGATGATGACCAAGTCCGGCTTCCCGACGGATGAGACCACATCCGCCAGCTTGATGTTGCGCGCCTCCGACATGGCACCCGGGTAGAAGGAGGCAATCTGGGCCATCTCGAGGTCCGTGGTGCAGACGAAACGTGCCGTGTGCGCGGTCTTGGAAATCAGCACATGGTCGCAGTTCACACCATGGCCCTTCAGCCATTCGCGATAGTCGCCGAAGTCGTCGCCCGCCGCCCCGACGAGCGCGACGTCACCGCCCAGCACACCGATGGCGTAGGCGATGTTTCCCGCCACACCCCCGCGATGAATCACCAGGTCGTCCACCAGGAAGCTAAGCGATACCTTCTGCAGATGATCGGCCAGTAGCTGTTCGGAGAACCGGCCGGGGAACCGCATCAGATTGTCGGTCGCAATCGAACCTGTCACCGCGATCGTCACGAGAACTCCACCCTTCGTTAGTAAGGTCATCGACCTTACTCATGCGTTTCGACCCCGTTGCGTCCGCTGCCGACGAGCAGACGTGCGCTAGCCTGCCAAGGGAGCTCACTCAAGTCGCCGGGACCCGGGTGGCCGGGAGGTTACCGCTCGTAGTCCCGTCTACCACCGTAGGAGAACCACGATGGCCGGTCCGCACACGCCGAACCACGCTGTCGGCGCCAACGGACCAACCCCCTACCGCGAGTCACCGCCACTCGAGTTCCCCGAGGACCCCACGGCCCGCGCAGTGACGTTCGGCCCGGCGTCCCCGAAACGACGGTCCAGGCGGCGCCTGATCATCGGCATGCTGGTGGCCGTCGCTCTGGCGGCCGCAATGACGATGGCGGTCGTGTACGGGGTCCGCACCAACGGAGCCAACACCGGCGCTGCATTCTCCGAA
Source organism: uncultured Actinomycetota bacterium (assembly GCA_963762625.1). Classification (GTDB taxonomy): domain Bacteria; phylum Actinomycetota; class Actinomycetes; order Mycobacteriales; family Mycobacteriaceae; genus Mycobacterium. The sequence goes on along the minus strand of CAVXLB010000001.1, from coordinate 2,662,998 downwards.
GCGTCGGCCAAAACGGCGATTCAGGGATACCTGGATGCTCTGGAACACCGCGACACCGACGGCATCGTCCGCAACGCGCTGTGCGGTATGTACGACGGCGTGCGCGACAAGCGGACCGACCAGGCCCTGGCCAAGCTCGGCAGCGACGCGTTCCGTAAGCAGTTCTCCCAGGTGGAGCTGACCTCGATCGACAAGATCGTCTACTTGTCGCAGTATCAGGCGCAGGCGCTGTTCACCATGCAGGTATCGGCCGCGACCGGCGGCCCGATGCACGGCCAAGTCCAAGGCGTCGCGCAGTTACTTTTCCAGCGCGGCCAGATCTTGGTGTGCTCGTATGTACTGCGAACTGGAAGCTCGTACTGACGATCCGGCTAACGGATCAGTTGAACGAATCTCCGCAAGCGCATGAACCGGTGGCGTTGGGGTTGTCGATGGTGAAGCCCTGCTTCTCAATCGTGTCGACGAAATCGATCGAGGCGCCTTCGATATAGGGGGCGCTCATCCGGTCGACCGTCAGGCGCACACCACCGAACTCCGCGTTCAGGTCGCCGTCCAGCGTCCGGTCGTCGAAAAAGAGGTTGTAGCGCAACCCAGCACAACCACCCGGCTGCACCGCGATGCGCAGCGCGAGGTCGTCACGACCCTCCTGGTCCAGCAGAGACTTCGCCTTGATGGCGGCGGCCTCGGTCAGTATCGCGCCGTGGGTCTTGGTGATCGACTCGTTCTGCACCGTCATTGCTTCTCCTACGTGCGTCAATTGTCGGGTGGCTCCGCCGTGAGCTCAACCCACTGCCTCAACGGTACCTTGTGGGACCGCTATTCCCGAGTCGTGCCGCTACCTGTGAGGCCAATCCCATCAGTTGATTCGCCGCATCGGCCTGCGCCAACCGCACCGACCCAGCGTAATCGGCGATGGACAAAGCCGACATGACGCCCGACAAGCGCGTCGCGGAGTTGTCGAGACCGACCTGCCCGGCGAGGACGATCACCGGAATTCCCAGCGGACGCGCCGCGGACGCGAGAAAGCCGACCACCTTGCCGTGCAGGGACTGCTCGTCGAATCGGCCTTCACCGGTGACGATCATGTCCGCGGTCTCAAGTTCGTCGTCTAACCGTGTGTGTTCGGCGATGATCTCTGCGCCTGACTCGCACCGGCCGCCGAGCGCCAGCAACCCGGCACCGATACCGCCGGCGGCGCCCGCGCCCGGTTCGGCGCTCACCTCCCGTCCCGCGGCGGCGTCCAGTTCGGCCGCCCACTTGGTGAGACGGGCCTCGAGCGCCAGGACGGTGGCATGGTCCGCGCCCTTCTGCGGCCCGAACACGCTGGCCGCACCCCACGGTCCCAGCAGCGGATATTCGGTGTCGGAGGCGGCGATCAGCTCAACATCAGCCAGTTGCCGGCGGGCGGCGTCCAGGCCGCCGAGCTGTGTGATCATTCCTTTCCCGCCGTCGGTGCACGCGCTTCCGCCCAGGCCGACCACGATCTGAGCCGCCCCGGCCCGCAGCGCCTCGGCGATAAGCTGCCCGACTCCCCTGCTGTCGGCAGACATCGCGGTCTCCGGAGTGGGCACGCCGTCAAGCAACGTCAGACCGCACGCTTGCGCACACTCCAGGTAGGCGGTCGCCGAGCCCGGATCGAACACCCACTGGGCTTCCACGGTGTCGTCCAGGGGCCCACACACCCGCAGTCGTCGCGTCTCCCCCAGCCGACTGCCGAGTACCTTGACGAAACCCGGGCCACCGTCGGACTGCGGGGCGACGATGAACATGTCACCCGGACGTGACCGGCTCCATCCGGTGGCGATCGCAGCGGCGGCTTCCACCGCCGAAAGGCTGTCCCCGTAGCAATCCGGGGCCACCAGCACCCGCATAGCCGACAGCTGGATGCGGCCGGGAGCCGGGCCGGTGGCGTTGTCATCCGACGCCGTCGGGCCGTCGTCGTCCATCACGCATTGCCGTTCATCACCCACAAGCGTAGGGCCAACGCACTTCGCGACGGGGCCATTCAGGGCCGCAGCAACGGCGAAGTAACCTGGCGACTGTGAAGCTGCTGGGCCGGAACAAAGGCCGCGAAGAGGACGTCGAGGGGCTGGCGACACTCGATACGACCGGTTCCATGGACACGACATCGCGCGGTACGCGTAAAACCGATCCCAAGGGCCGCCCCACGCCCAAGCGCACCGACGCCAGGCGCCAAACCAGGAAGGGGCCGGTCGCTCCGGCGCCCATGACCTCGTCGGAGGCGCGAGCCCGGCGAAAATCAATAGCCGGTCCCAAACTCAGCCGCGGGGAGCGCAGGGCCGACAAAGCCGCCAGCCGCGCCCGGCTCACGGATCGGCGCGAGCGCATGATGGCCGGCGAAGAGGCCTACCTGCTACCGCGCGATCAGGGCCCGATACGCCGCTACGTTCGCGATGTGGTGGACTCCCGGCGCACCATGCTCGGCTTGTTCATGCCCGTGGCGCTGACTCTGATGTTCGCCACGTTCGCTGTTCCGCAGGTGAACCTTTACCTGTCTCCCGCGATGCTGTTTCTCATGGCACTGATGGGTGTCAACGGGGTCGTCTTGGGCCGCAAAGTAGGCAGAATGGTCGACGTCAAATTCCCGGATAACACCGAAAGCCGTTGGAAGCTAGGATTTTACGCGGCCAGTCGCGCTTCCCAGATGCGCCGGATGCGCACGCCCAAGCCCCAAGTCGAACGTGGCAGCAATGTTGGTTGAGAATCGCCTGAAAGCCGGCTGACACCGGTGCGCACCCTGGTGCTCGGCGGAATCAGATCCGGCAAATCCCGGTGGGCGGAGGACGCCATCACCACGTCACTGGCGCCCGGTCAGCCGGTCCGGTATCTGGCCTCTGGGCCGGACGGCCGCGCCGATGCGGCGTGGGCGGACCGGGTTGCGCAGCACCGCAACCGTCGGCCGGCGCACTGGTCGACGGTCGAAACCGACGACATCACCACCCAACTGCGATACTCACCGCACACCCCGACGCTTATCGACGACATTGGTGCCTGGCTCACCAGCACGATGGACCGCCACCAGGCATGGGACAACGGATCGGGAGCGGCTCCCGTCCGACAAACGATCGACGACATGCTCGCGGCGGTCGACGCGTTTCCTGCCACACTGGTCCTGGTCAGCCCCGAAGTCGGGCTGACTGTGGTGCCGGCCACCGCGTCCGGCCGCCGGTTCGCCGACGAACTGGGCAGCCTCAACCAGCGCATCGCGGCGTTGTGCGACCAGGTGGTGCTGGTGGTGGCGGGTCACGCGGTACCGATCAAGGCGGCTAAAACCTGATGGGAACCTGATGGAATTCGCGCCGGTGTTGCCGCCCGATGTGAACGCCGCCGCGGCCGCCCGTGCTCGTCAGGACACCCTGACCAAGCCGCGGGGCGCGCTGGGCCGCCTCGAGGATCTGTCGATCTGGATCGCCTCGTGTCAGGGTCAGTGCCCGCCAAGGCAATTCGAGCGCGCCCGGGTGGTGGTGTTCGCCGGCGACCACGGTGTCGCCCGGTCTGGGGTGTCGGCGTACCCGCCGGAAGTGACCGCCCAGATGGTCTCCAACATCGATGCCGGCGGCGCGGCGATCAACGCACTGGCCGGGATCGCCGGCGCGACGGTGCGGGTCGCGGACCTGGCGGTGGATGCGGACGCGCTGACAGAGCAGATCGGCGTCCACAAAGTGCGGCGCGGTAGCGGGGATATCGCCATCGAGGACGCGCTCACCCACGACGAAGCCACTCGCGCCATCGCCGCCGGCAAGCGGATAGCCGACGACGAAGTCGATGCCGGTGCCGACCTGCTCATCGCCGGCGACATGGGAATCGGAAACACCACCGCGGCAGCGGTTCTGGTGGCGGCGATGACGAACGCCGAGCCGGTTGCCGTAGTCGGCTTCGGGACGGGAATCGATGACGCGGGCTGGGCACGCAAGACAGCTGCGGTGCGCGATGCGCTGTTTCGTACCTGGCAGGTGTTGCCCGACCCGGTCGCGTTGCTGCGCTGCGGTGGGGGCGCAGACCTGGCGGCGATGGCGGGCTTTTGCGCGCAGGCCGCCGTCCGGCGCACCCCGCTGCTGCTCGACGGCATGGCGGTGACGGCCGCTGCGTTGGTCGCCGAGCGAATGGCACCTGGCGCCCGGCTGTGGTGGCAAGCCGGTCACCGCTCCACCGAACCCGGTCATGGGTTGGCCCTGACGGCTCTTGACCTGGAGCCGATTCTGGACCTGCGCATGCGACTGGGCGAGGGTACCGGCGCTGCGACGGCACTGCCGGTGCTGCGCGCCGCGGTGGCCGCGCTGTCGTCGATGGCCACGTTTCCGGAGGCGGGTGTGGTCGGCGTCTCAGCGACTGACGCCGACTGTCAGTCGTGATGCGTTCTCTGGCAGCGGCTTTCACGTTTGGAACGGTCATGCCAGCCCCGCACTCCTGGGCCACCCCGCCGGGCCGCGGCGCCATTGCCGCGCTACCGGTGGTCGGCGCCGCGTTGGGCGCGTTGGCCGCGGGCGTCACGTGGTTCGGCGGGCTGGCCTTCGGCCCGTCCAGTCCGCTGTCCGGACTGTTGGCGGTGGCGGCGCTGCTTCTGGTCACCCGTGGCCTGCACATCGACGGTGTTGCCGATACGGCCGACGGGCTGGGCTGCTACGGGCCGCCGCAGCGTGCACTTGCGGTGATGCGTGACGGACCGACAGGGCCGTTCGGAGTGGCAGCCGTCGTCTTGGTGATCACGCTGCAGGGGCTGGCCTTCTGGGCGCTGCGACCCGCGGGGATCGCTGGGATCCTAGGAATCGTCGTGGCGGTGTTCGCTGGCCGGGTGACCGCGGTGCTGGCGTGTCGCCGGTCGGTGCCCTCGGCCGACGGCAGCACCCTGGGCGCCGGTGTCGCCGGTACCCAGCCGCTACCGGTGGTGGCGGCCTGGGTCGCGGTGCTGCTTGCCGTTTCGCTGCTGGCGGGTCCGCGGCTGTGGCAGGGGCCGGTTGCGGTGCTAGCTGCGGTGTCGTGCGGCGCGGCCCTGGTCGCGCACTGCGTGCGCCGCTTCGGCGGCATCACCGGCGACGTGCTGGGTGCCGCGATCGAACTGACTACAACGGTGAGCGCCGTAGCGCTGGCGGGATTGGTTCGGTTCTAGCGCGAGCAGGCTAACCCAGCCGGGCCATCCAGCCGTGAGTGTCGGCAAAGGTACCCCGCTGTATCCCGGTCAACGTGTCGCGCAGCGCCATTGTGACTTCGCCAGGTGCGCCATCGGCAATAGTGAATTCGCTGTCGCGGTACTTCACCTGCGAAACAGGGGTGATGACGGCGGCAGTGCCGCAGGCGAACACTTCGGTGATCTCGCCCTCGGCGGCTTTCTTCTCCCACTCGTCGATATCGATCTTGCGCTCTTCAACACTGAATCCTGCATCAATCGCCAACTGCAGCAGTGAGTCTCGCGTGATGCCGGGCAGCAGTGAACCGGATAGCTCCGGGGTGACCAGCCGCGCCGATCCGCCGCTGCCGAGCACGAAAAACAGGTTCATCCCGCCCATCTCTTCGACGAAACGGCGCTCGACGGCGTCCAGCCACACCACCTGGTCGCAACCGTGGTCGGCGGCTTGGGTCTGAGCCAGCAGCGAGGCGGCGTAGTTGCCGCCGAACTTGGCCGCGCCGGTGCCGCCCGGGCTGGCCCGCACGTACTCCGTCGATACCCAGACAGTGACGGGGCTGATACCGCCCTTGAAGTACGCGCCGGCCGGCGACGCAATCAACAGGTAGCGGTACTCCTTGGCCGGACGCACCCCCAACCCCGGTTCGGTCGCGATGATGAACGGCCGCAGATACAGCGCCTCTTCCCCGCCTGCCGGAGGCACCCAGGCGCTGTCCAGAGCGATGAGTTGACGCAGGGATTCGATGAATAACTCGTCGGGCAGTTCGGGAATGGCGAGCCGCCGGGCCGACGAGCGCAACCTAGCGGCGTTGGCGTCCGGACGAAAAGACACGATCGACCCGTCCGACCAGCGATAGGCCTTGAGCCCTTCGAAAATTTCCTGCGCGTAGTGCAGCACGATCGCCGACGGATCCAGCTGAATCGGGCCATACGGGATTACCTGCGCGTTGTGCCAACCGGGGCCTTCGGTGTAGTCGATCGAGACCATGTGGTCGGTGTGGTATTTGCCGAAACCCGGTTCCTGCAGAATCGATTCACGCTCGGAGTCGGTGGCCGCATTTTCCGAACGTGAAATCGTGAACTCAAGGGAACCGCTGGCCATGCGCCGATTGTATATGCGCGCGCCAACGGGTTTTTGCAGTCGCGCGGCAAGAGGATCGCGGCCCGCGCATTTCCCGGTCGACCGCGCTTTTAGTTCGACCGCGTTTTCAGTTCGACGAACGGCGGACGCACCACTTCGCAGTCCACCGTGCGGCCACGGACGTCGACGGTGATTTGCTGACCATCCTGCACGCCCGCATCGGCATCGATCAACGCCAGCGCAATCCCCGCCTGCAGCGTCGGAGAGAACGTTCCCGATGTGGTCACCCCAACCGGGGTGTTCCCGGCAAGCGCGGTCAATCCGGGACGCAAGACGCCGCGCCCCACCATGCGCAGACCCCGCAGCAACCGGCGCGGCCCGGCGGACTTCTCGGCCAGCAGCGCTTCGCGACCGAAGAAAGCGTCCTTTTTCCACCCGATCGCCCAGCCACATCGGGCCTGCAGCGGGGAAATATCCAGCGAAAGTTCGTGCCCGTGCAGCGGATAGCCCATCTCGGTGCGAAGAGTGTCGCGGGCGCCCAGCCCGGCAGGTTGACCGCCCGCGGCGGAAACCGCCGCCACCAGCGCGTCGAACACCACACCCGCGGACTCCCAGGGCGGCAGCAACTCGTAGCCGTGCTCGCCGGTGTATCCGGTGCGACAGACCCGCACCGGTACCCCGGAGAACGACGCATCGGCGTAGCCCATGTAATCCATCCCGGCCGGCAGCCCCAGCTCATCAAGCACGGCGGTCGATCGCGGCCCCTGCACCGCCAGCACGGCGTAGGACCGATGCTCGTTGGTGATCGTCAGGCCTGCCGGGGCGGCGGCCCGCAGCGCCTCGACCACCGCCGCGGTGTTGGCGGCGTTGGGGACGAGAAAAATCTCGTCGTCGTCGACGTAGTAGGCGATCAGGTCGTCAATAACACCGCCGGATTCGTTGCAGCACAACGTATATTGCGCCTTGCCCGGTCCGATTCGGCCCAGATCGTTGGTCAGCGCCGAGTTGACGAACGCAGCCGCACCCGGTCCGCGGATCAACGCCTTGCCGAGGTGGCTGACGTCGAACAGGCCGACGGCGTTGCGCGTCGCGTTGTGCTCGCTCACGGTGCCGGCGTATGCCACCGGCATCAGCCATCCGCCGAATTCGGCGAAAGTTGCACCCAATCCGCGGTGGCGGTCTTCCAGCGGTCCCTTTAGCAACTCTGACGCATCGCTCACGGCGTCCCACCCTATTGGGTGCCACACCTGGCAGACTTGGGTAGGTGTCCGATTCCCTGGACTTCGAGGCGCTAGAGGCCGCCGGCGTAAGGAACGCGCGCGAGCGGGCCGACCTGATCAAGTACCTGGACGACCTTGGCTTCACGCTCGACGAGATGGTTGAGGCCGAACTCCGCGGTCGACTGTTCGGCCTTGCCGGTGATGTTCTGTCCTGGTCGGGGCGCCCGATCTATACGTTGGAGACCGCGGCCGAGAGACTCGGGATAGCAGCTGAGGGCGTCGCGCGAGCCTGGTCATTGCTCGGCCTGACCGTCGCCGGTCCCGATATTCCTGTGCTGAGCCAGGCCGACGTCGACGCCCTGGAAACCTGGCTCGCGCTCAAGGCGGTCGTCGGCCAGGACGGCGCATTGGGCCTGTTGCGGGTACTGGGCGCTGCCATGGCCCGGCTGGCTGAGGCCGAGTCGACAATGATCCGTGCCGGGACGCCGGACATCCAGATGACCCATACCCGCGACGAACTCGCCACCGCACAGGCGTACCGCGCGGTCGCCGAGTTCGTCCCCGGATCGGGGCACTGATCGACATCGTGCACCGCCATCATCTGACCAGCGCTCGCACGCACTTCGAGGGCGTCCTTCGCGACACGACGGCGGCCGTGGTGTGCGGTGTTGGTTTCGCGGATCTGTCCGGCTTCACCGCGTTGACTCAGGCGCTAACGCCGGCGCAGTTGTCACATTTGCTCAATGAGTTCGCCGGCACCGTCTCCGACGTGGTGCATGCCGACGGCGGCCGGATCGTGAAGTTCATCGGCGACGAGGTGATGTGGGTGAGTTCGGCGCCCGATCGACTTGTGCGCGCGGCGGTTGATCTCGTCGAGCACCCCAAGGCGCGCGAGGAGGGACTGCAGGTCCGCGCCGGTCTTGCGTATGGCACGGTGGTGGCCATTAACGGCGACTACTTCGGCAACCCGGTCAACCTGGCTGCCCGACTCGTGGCGGCAGCGGCGCCGGAACAGATCCTGGCGACGTCTGAGCTGCGTGCCGAGTTGCCTGACTGGCCCGCGGTCGTCCAGGGCCCGTTGACACTCAAGGGTTTTGATGCCCCGATCACGGCCTTCGATCTGCACGCGGGGACGCTGTCGAGCTAGGACTCGCACCGGTGACTAGGGTGAATGCCCGTGAGTAACGAACCCGGTCACCAAGGTCCCTCAGTAACTGTCGCCACTTCGCTGCCCAAGCGCGGTGTGGCTTCCTCGGTATTGGTCGTTGCCGGCCGTCTCGACCGGCAACGGTGATGAGTCGGACGACCGACCGGGCGCGGTTATCGTCGCGGCCGAGCCCTTCTTGGCCGCCGAAGCGATTGCGGAAATCGAGGCCGGTCTGCGCGCCTTGGATGCCACCGGCGGCACCGAACAGGTGCACCGCCTGGTGGTGGCATCGCTGCCGGTTGACAGTGTGTTGACGATAGGGCTGGGCAAGGCGCGCGACGAGTGGCCGGCCGACACGATCCGTCGCGCCGCGGGCGTGGCGGCGCGTTCCCTTGGTGGCGCCGAAGTCGTCTTCACCACGCTGGCCGAGCTACCGGGTGACGGTGTCGCCTCGGCTGTCGTCGAGGGACTGATCCTGGGCAGCTACCGATTCACCGACTTCCGTAGCAAGAAGACTGCCCCGAAAGATAAAGGGCTGCGCAAGATTACCGTGCTGGCCAGCGCCAAAGACGCCAAAAAACAGAGCGCGCACGGCGCCGCCGTCGCAACAGCGGTTGCCACCGCCCGTGACTTCGTCAACACTCCACCGAGTCACCTCTTCCCCGCCGACTTCGCCAAGCGCGCAAAGTCTTTGGGCGAATCGGTCGGCCTCGAGGTCGAGGTGCTCGATGAAAAAGCGCTGCAGAAGGCCGGTTACGGCGGGGTGATCGGCGTCGGCCAGGGCTCATCGCGCCCACCGCGGCTCGTGCGGCTGATCCACCGGGGGGCGCGGCTGTCCAAGACCCCCAAGCAGGCCAAAAAGGTGGCACTGGTCGGCAAGGGCATTACCTTCGACACCGGCGGCATCTCGATAAAGCCGGCGGCGTCGATGCACTACATGACCTCGGACATGGGTGGGGCCGCCGCGGTCATCGCGACGGTCACCCTGGCCGCGCAGCTTGAGCTGCCGATCGACGTGATCGCCACGGTGCCGATGGCCGAGAACATGCCCTCGTCGACTGCGTACCGGCCAGGCGACGTCCTGACCCAGTACGGCGGAATCACGGTCGAGGTACTCAATACAGACGCCGAGGGCCGGCTCATCCTGGCTGACGCCATCGTCCGCGCGTGTGAGGACAAGCCGGACTACCTGATCGAGACGTCCACGCTGACCGGTGCCCAAACCGTGGCGCTGGGCGCTCGCATACCCGGGGTGATGGGCAGCGAGGAATTCCGCGACCGGGTGGCCGGGATCTCGCACCGAGTGGGCGAGAACGGCTGGCCCATGCCGCTGCCCGACGAACTCAAGGACGACTTGAAGTCCACGGTGGCCGACCTGGCCAATGTCAGCGGACAACGCTACGCCGGCATGCTGGTTGCCGGTATATTCCTGCGCGAATTCGTGGCCGACGGAGTGAGTTGGGCGCACATCGACGTGGCCGGCCCGGCCTACAACACCGGCAGTCCGTGGGGGTACACACCCAAAGGCTCCACCGGCGTGCCGACTCGCACCATGTTCGCGGTGCTCGAGGACATCGTCGAAAAGGGTTAGCCCAGGGGGTTGGCGCCTCACTTCGGATAGACCTGTGCGACGGTCGCCGGGTTTGAACCACGCACGTCGCGGCTATTCCTCCGGTCGATTGGATATTCGACGGGAGGCAAATTGTGACGACACGACGATTGATCATCGCGGTGGGGGCCGTGCTGCTGCTCGCCGGGGTGATCGGGCTCCTGTTACCGGTGTCAGTGTCGGACGGCAACGGCGGTTCCGTGGCATGCGGGAACGGGATCGCCTCAGATCTGTCGGCGGCCAGCAACGCCAATAATAAGGACGGGGCGAATATCCCGGTCCTCAACCAGCTCATCCCGCACAACGACTACGTCGCCCAGTGCGAGTCGTCGCTGTCGAGCCGGCGCGCATGGTCCATACCGTTGACGCTCGTCGGAGTGGTCGGGATCGGCGGCGCGCTGCTGATGCGACGCACCGAAGGAGCGCCAGCCGTTTAGCGGCGGGGCGGCGCGTCAGACCATCGCCATCCGGGCGCTACTGTGCACGTCCGACCTGCGCGCGCAGCAGCTCGTGGCTGGGTTGTTTGTCTTCGGCCAGATCGGCGAAATCATGCACTGCGGCTGCCATTACCTGCGGATGCGACATCGGCGAGAAGTGACCGGCTTTGATGTCGCGTCGCCATAAACGCGGCACCCAGCGCGCGGTGTGGTCGTACCCGTAGGGCCGCACGTACTTGTCTTCGGTGTTGACGATGAGCTGCACCGGCACATCTTCCAGCAGGATGGCCTCTCTGCGCTTGGAGAACGAGCGAAAGTAGTTGGCGGGATAGGTTTTCACCGAGCGGGCAGCGTCGCTGGCCAGGTTAGCCGAGTGATGGATCAGGTCGTCGGGGATATTGTCGACGGCAATGCGGCGAATCGCCTTGCTCGACAACGTCACCCGAACAACCAGCGGCGCCAGCACCGGTATCGACAGGAATAACATGTAGGTCAGTCGCAGTGCCTGACTGAGCGCCCGCACAAACGTGCGGGGGCGCCACGGGTGGCGCAGACCGCTGAGGATGTAGTCGACCAACTGGTCTTGGCTCGGGCCGGACACTGACGTGAAGGTGGCGACCCGGTCACTGGCACCGGGGCGTTTCAAGTACTCCCAGATGCCCACCGAGCCCCAGTCGTGGGCCAGCACGTGCACCGGCCGCCCGGGGCTCAGCTCACCTGCGACCGCGTCGAAGTCGTCAGCGAAGCAGGACATCGTGTATGCCGAGACCGACTTGGGCGCCCCCGACAGGCCGACACCGCGGTTGTCATAGCGGATGATCCGGAACCGCTCGGCCAGCAGTGGGACGACGCCGTCCCAAAGCACATGCGAATCTGGAAAACCGTGCACCAGCACGACGGTCGGACCCTCGGGGTTGCCCGCTTCGTAGGTCGCAATGCGCACGCCGTCCGCACTGTCGACGAATTGCTGGGGCACGTGTTGAGCTGCCGGCATCGCCACACCGTAGCAAGCGCAGCCGGGCACTCCCCCAACACAGCCCGTCCCGCCGAGCGGCCGAAAACGCCCCTCGAGCACCCTGTGCGCCCTGGATGAGTGCGCAACCACGCGCAGTGACAGGATGGTTTCGGACATCGACCGCGGTTCCGCAGCGGTACACAAAGGTGTGGTAAGCCAGATGTCGACCTACGCCGACCCACGAGTAATCGAGGAGTCAAAAGAGATGGCCTTCTCCGTCCAGATGCCGGCACTCGGTGAGAGCGTCACCGAGGGGACGGTTACCCGCTGGCTCAAGCAGGAAGGCGACACGGTCGAACTCGACGAGCCTCTCGTCGAAGTGTCGACCGACAAGGTCGACACCGAAATCCCAGCACCCGCCGCAGGTGTCCTCACCAAGATCATCGCCCAGGAGGACGACACCGTCGAGGTTGGCGGCGACCTGGCCGTCATCGGGGACGCCTCCGAGTCGGACTCCGAGTCCGCCCCAGCACAGCCTGCCCCGCCCGAACCAGCGGCCCAGCCAGAATCCGCAGCGCCACCGGAGCCGGAAGCCGAACCCGAACCCGCTCCGCCGACCCAATCCGAACCCGCCGCACCGGCGCAGCAGGGTTCCACTGGCGGCACCACGACCCCGGTGCTGATGCCCGAGTTGGGCGAATCGGTGACTGAGGGCACCGTGACGCGTTGGCTCAAAAAGGTCGGGGATCAGGTTCAGGTCGACGACCCGCTGGTAGAAGTGTCGACCGACAAGGTGGACACCGAGATCCCGTCACCGGTCGCCGGCGTCTTGATCAGCATCACCGCCGACGAAGACGCCACCGTCGCGGTTGGCGGCGAGTTGGCACAGATCGGTACCGATTCCGATGCCAGCGCGGCACCGGCTCCGACACCCGCACCTGAGCCCGAACCCGAACTAAAACCCGAGCCCAAATCCGAACCCAGGCCCGAGGCCGCCAAGCCGGCCCCCACACCCGAACCTAAACCTGAACCCGAACCTGAACCGCCGCCGAAAGCCGAACCCGCACAGCCCGAGCCGGCGGCGGAATCCGGCGGCGATAGCGCGCCATATGTGACCCCGCTAGTGCGAAAACTAGCCACGGAAAACAACATTGACCTGGCCGAGGTTGCCGGCACCGGCGTGGGTGGTCGCATCCGCAAACAAGACGTGCTGGCCGCGGCCGAGGAAAAGCAACGACAGCAGGAAGCCGCCAAGAAGCCACCCGCACCGTCGGCGCAGGCCCCCGCCGCCCAGCAGGCCGCGAAAGCTCCCGCTCGTCCGTCGGACGCGCCACCCACCGCCGCGCCCGCGCTCGCCCACTTACGCGGCACCACGCAGAAGGCCAGCCGGATCCGCCAGATCACCGCCAAAAAAACCCGCGAATCCCTGCAAGCCACGGCCCAACTCACACAGACTCACGAGGTCGACATGACCAGGATCGTGGGGTTGCGGGCCAGGGCCAAGGCGGCGTTCGCTGAGCGTGAGGGTGTGAACCTGACCTTCTTGCCGTTCATCGCCAAGGCCGTGATCGACGCCCTCAAGATTCATCCCAATATCAATGCCAGCTACAACGAGGACACCAAGGAGATCACCTACTACGACGCCGAGCACCTCGGGTTTGCTGTCGACACTGAGCAGGGCCTGCTTTCCCCCGTCATCCATAACGCAGGCGACTTGTCGCTGGCCGGGCTCGCCAGGGCGATTGCCGACATCGCAGCCCGAACTCGCTCCGGCAACCTGAAACCCGACGAACTATCGGGCGGCACGTTCACGATCACCAATATCGGCAGTCAAGGCGCATTATTCGACACCCCGATCCTGGTTCCGCCGCAGGCCGCGATGCTGGGCACCGGGGCCATCGTCAAGCGACCGCGGGTGGTCGCCGATGACAGCGGCAACGAGTCGATCGGGGTCCGTTCGATCTGCTATCTCCCGCTGACCTATGACCATCGGCTCATCGACGGCGCCGACGCCGGACGCTTCCTCACCACCGTCAAACACCGACTCGAAGAGGGCGCGTTCGAGGCCGATTTAGGACTCTGAGAACGTGGCTCGAGCTGGTCATAAGGACGTCATTGCGATAGCGGGATCGTCCGGCCTTATCGGTTCGGCCTTGGCCGCGGCGTTACGGGCTGCCGACCACCCGGTGCTGCGCATTGTGCGTCGAGCACCGGCGAATTCCGAAGAACTGCACTGGAATCCGGAAAGCGGCGAGTTCGATGCCGACGCGCTCGGCGGTGTCGACGCCGTAGTCAACCTGTGCGGCGTCAACGTCGGCCAGCGTCGGTGGTCGGGCGCATTCAAACAGAGTCTGCGAGACAGCCGCATCACTCCGACGGAGGTGCTGGCCGGCGCGGTCGTCGAGGCCGGAGTCGAAACGCTGATCAATGCCAGCGCGGTTGGCTATTACGGAAATGCCAAGGACCGGGTAGTTGACGAAAATGGCCGGACGGGAAGCGGTTTCCTGGCTCAGCTGTGCGAAGACTGGGAGGCCGCCACGCTGCCGGCCCAATACGGCGGCGTCCGTGTTGTGCTGGCCCGCACCGGCCTGGTGCTGTCCGCAGCCGGTGGTGTGGTGCGCCGGATGCGGCCGCTGTTCTCGACGGGCCTCGGCGCCCGACTGGGCAGTGGCCGTCAGTACATGTCATGGATCAGCTTGGAAGACGAGGTGCGGGCACTTCTGTTCGCCATCTCGAACCCGTCGCTGTCTGGCCCGGTCAACTTGACGGGGCCGGCGCCGGTGACCAACGCCGAGTTCACCACCGCATTCGGCCGCGCGGTCAACCGCCCCACGCCGTTGACGATGCCGGGTTTCGCAGTGCGGGCCGCGTTCGGAGAGTTCGCCGATGAGGGGTTGCTCACCGGGCAGCGTGCCATCCCGTCGGCTCTAGAGCGCGCCGGTTTTCAATTCCACCACAACACCATTGGCGAAGCCCTCGGCTACGCCACCACCCGGCGCAACCACGATTAGTTCCCGATCGAGCTATGCGGCGTCTCCGTCGCTATCGTCGTCCTCGTCACGGAGCAGTTTTTCGGGATGGTGGAGGGTGTTGGTGCGGGGTTGGCCGCGGTCCAGGTGTGGGGGTGGGATCCATTCGGTGTCGCCTTTGGCGTTTTTGCGGGTGGTCCAGCTTGCGGGTTGCAGGATGCGGTGGTGAGGTCCGCAGGCGAAGGTGAGGTTGTTGACGTCGGTGCTGCGGCAGGTGGCGTAGTCGGTGACATGGTGGACTTCGCAGAGGTAACCGGGTAGATCGCAGCCTGGTGCGCTGCAGCCGCGGTCCTTGGCGTACAGCACGATTCGTTGGCCGGGTGAGGCCAGCCGTTTGGTGTGATAGAGCGCCAGGGCGTTGCCGTTGTCGAAGATCGCGAGGTAGTGGTGGGCGTGGCGGGCCTGCCGGATCACCTCGGACATCGGCACGATGGTGCCCCCGCCGGTCAGTCCCGTGCCGGCGGCGGCTTCCAGCTCGGCCAGCGTGGTGGTGATGATGATCGAGGCCGGTAGCCCGTTGTGCTGACCCAGCTTCCCCGACGCCAGGATCGCGCGCAGTGCGGCGGTCAGGGCGTCGTGGGTGCGTTGGGCGGGGCTGCGGGAGTCGCGATCGATCGTGTCCTGCGACGGCGCGCCGTCCACACACGCGGTGTCCTCGTCGGGGTTGCACATGCCCGGTGCGGCGAGTTTGGCCAGCACGGCTTCCAGGGTGGCGCGGGCCTGGGGGGTCAGCCAGCCGCGTAACGCCGACATGCCGTCGGCTTCTTGGTTACCCAACGTCAAGCCGCGGCGGCGCGCGCGGTCGTCGTCGGTGTAGGTGCCGTCGGGGTTGAGGCAATCGGCGAGCCGATCGGCAAGCTTGCTGAGCTGCTCGGGTCGATACTGGGTGCCGAGGCGCCCCAAATGCGTTTCGGCCTGCTCGCGAGTTGCGGCATCGACGCAGCCCGGCAATTGCTTGAAGAAGCGCCGGATCACCGCGACTTGACCCTCTCCGAGTTTCCCGTCGCGCTGGGCGGCCGCGGCGGCGGCCAGCACCGGCGCCAACGGTTCACCGGTCAGGCCGTGTCGCGGACCCAGATCGGCGGCTTCATGGATTCGCCGAGACGCCTCGGTACGGCTGGTCAGTGTCCATTCGGCGATCGTATGCGCGAGCGTGCCGCCCAGTTCTTCGGCAGTGGCCTGGCGGGCCAGCTGGTTGATCAACGGATGCTCGACGGCGGGCAACCGGCGGCGCACCCGCTCACAGCGTTGCAGCAACGCCAACCGCTCCGGGGTCGTCAACGCCTCAAAGCTCAATCCGCACAGCCGATCCAGCTCAGCATCGAGCGCGTCAAAGACCGCGACGACCTCCTCGCGGCTACTCGAACTCATGTTCGAAACATTACGCTCGGCCACCGACAAAAACCGCAGCCCAGAAACCACCGAAACCAAAAGCGTTGACACGCGAACCGACCGGTCCCGCTCGCCCGAGTAACCTCGCGACCATGAGCTCTATCCGGTCGCAATCCACCGCGATCGACGTCCGCCACCTGGGGACGGTCGAGTACCGTGCCAGCTGGCAGCTGCAGCGCGACCTGGCCGACGCCAGGGTCGCCGGCGGTCCCGACACCCTGCTGCTGCTGGAACACCCACCTGTCTATACCGCCGGACGGCGCACCCAGCCGCACGAGCGACCAAGCCCATCCCTTCAAGGCACCCCAGGCATAGAGGTCATCGACACCGATCGCGGCGGCAAGATCACCTGGCATGGGCGAGGGCAATTGGTCGGCTACCCGGTCATCGGGCTGGCTGAACCCCTCGATGTGGTCAACTATGTTCGGCGCCTCGAAGAGTCGTTGATCCACGTGTGCGCCGGTGTGGGCTTGGAAGCCGGCCGAGTCGACGGCCGGTCCGGGGTCTGGGTGCCGGGCAGAAACGGTGCGCCCGCGCGCAAGGTCGCGGCCATCGGCGTACGGGTGTCGCGAGCGACCACCCTGCACGGGTTTGCGCTCAACTGCGATTGCGATCTGGAAGCGTTCACCGCCATCGTGCCGTGTGGCATCAGCGATGCTGGTGTGACGTCGTTGTCCGCCGAACTCGGGCACCCGGTTGGCGTCGACGACGTCCGATCGGCGGTGGCCGACGCGGTCTGCGAGGCCCTGGACGGCCGACTGGCCCTTACCTGGCAGCCCACCGCCGTCCGCGTAGCATCGAATTCGTGAGTTTGCACGACGCCGCGGCACCCGACGGCCGCCGTTTACTGCGGCTGGAAGTGCGCAACGCGCAGACGCCGATTGAGCGCAAGCCACCGTGGATCAAGACGCGAGTCCGGATGGGGCCGGAGTACACGCAACTCAAGAGCCTGGTCCGGCGCGAGGGTCTGCACACGGTCTGCGAAGAGGCCGGCTGCCCCAATATCTTCGAATGCTGGGAAGACCGCGAGGCCACCTTCCTGATCGGTGGTGACCAGTGCACCCGTCGGTGCGATTTCTGCCAGATCGACACCGGCAAGCCGGCCGCCCTGGACCGCGACGAGCCGCGGCGGGTCGCGCAGAGCGTGCACACGATGGGCTTGCGCTATGCCACCGTTACCGGGGTCGCCCGCGATGACCTGCCCGACGGCGGGGCCTGGCTATATGCGGAGACGGTGCGTGCCATCAAAGAGCTCAACCCGCAGACCGGCGTCGAGCTCTTGGCCCCCGACTTCAACGGCGAGCCCGCCCGGCTCGCGGAGGTCTTCGAATCCCGCCCGGAAGTGTTGGCGCACAACGTCGAAACCGTGCCCCGCATTTTCAAACGGATTCGGCCTGCCTTCACTTACCGACGCAGCCTGGACGTGCTGACCGCAGCCCGCGACTTCGGCCTGGTCACCAAGAGCAACCTCATCCTCGGTCTGGGCGAAACCCCCGACGAGGTGCGCACCGCGCTGGCCGACCTGCGTAACGCGGGCTGCGACATCGTCACCATCACCCAATATCTGCGGCCGTCGACGCGTCACCACCCGGTCGAGCGCTGGGTCAGGCCCGAGGAGTTCGTCGAGTTTGCGCAGCACGCCGAAGAGCTTGGGTTCTCGGGGGTGCTGGCCGGACCGCTGGTGCGGTCGTCGTACCGGGCCGGCCGGCTTTACCAGCAAGCTGCGCTGGCGAGGCCTGAGGCCCGTGCCTCCAGCTAACTCCGATGCCTAGGCAATCCCGCTGGCCCGCACATCCGTATCCTTGAGACTTATGGCTAAATCGCGTATCGCCACTGAGAACAAGGCCGCCAGGGCACAGGCGCAGGCCGCGCGCAAGGCCGCCGCGCGGGAGCGCCGCGGCCAGTTGTGGCAGGCATTCAACATTCAGCGCAAGGAAGACAAGCGTCTATTGCCGTACATGCTCGGCGCGTTCGTATTGATCGTGGGCGTGTCGGTGGCGGTGGGTCTGTGGGCCGGCGGGTTGACCGCGATCACGATCATCCCGTTCGGTGTGGTGCTGGGCGGTCTGGTGATGTTCATCATCTTCGGCCGCCGGGCCCAGAAGTCGATCTACCGCAAAGCCGAAGGCCAAACCGGCGCTGCGGCGTGGGCATTAGACAACTTGCGAGGCAAGTGGCGGGTGAGTCCGGGCGTGGCTGCGACCGGCCACTTCGACGCGGTGCACCGGGTAATCGGGCGGCCCGGTGTCATCTTTGTCGGCGAGGGTTCCGCGACCCGGGTCAAACCGCTGCTGGCCCAGGAGAAAAAGCGCACCGCGCGGCTGGTCGGCGATATCCCGATCTACGACGTCGTCGTCGGCAACGGCGAGGGTGAGGTTCCGCTCTCCAAATTGGAGCGCCATCTCACCAAGCTTCCGGCCAACATCACCGTCAAGCAGATGGACGCGCTGGAATCGCGCTTGGCCGCGCTGGGATCGCGGGCCGGTACCGCCGTCATGCCCAAAGGGCCACTGCCCAACGCTGGCAAAATGCGCGGGATTCAGCGCACTGTGCGCCGCAAGTAGCGCGCGCCAACAATCGCCGTTCAGCGGCCGCACCTTAACGCCGCACCACAGCCGTGCCGGTCACCCGATCGTGCAACCCACGTCCATCGGCATCGGTGAACAACGGCGGGATGACCAAACCGACGAGCAGCCCCCGCGCCGCCACCCGACCAATCCCCAGTCGGCCGTCTAGCGCAATCACCCCCAGTCCGAGCGCCAACTGGCCGGGCGTGAAACCAAACAGCCGTACCGCAACCAGCCCCAGCAGAAACCAGATGACCAGAACCGCAGTCGACAAGCCCTCTATGGGGATAACGCCGAAACCCAGGGCCAGCGCCGCCAGACCGTAGGCGATCAGCCAGTCGATCAGCAGCGCCAAAAGCCGGCGTCCGATCGGCGCTAGAGATCCGGGCCCGCTCTCGGGCAGGCCGAGCATCTCGCCGGGGTAGGTGGGGCGCGAACCGGGCGTCATCGGCCGGTCGCCCGGGTCCGTCGGCCCAGCTCGAGCTTGCGGGTCCATGACCCCACAATAGAGTCCCCGCGACCGGGCTTCGGCCGTGCACGGCAGGTCACGTAACCTGTGCGCAACAACCCGCGACTGGCAACATATGCTCCATAGCGTCAGGCCGTTGATCGCCAAGCAAAGGAGCCTTCTGTGACCGAAAAGACGCCCGACGATATCTTCAAACTCGCCAAGGACGAGAACATTGAGTATGTCGACGTCCGGTTCTGTGACCTGCCAGGCATCATGCAGCACTTCACAATTCCGATTTCGTTCTTCGACCAGAGCGTGTTTGAGGATGGCCTGGCCTTCGACGGCTCGTCGATTCGCGGGTTCCAGTCGATCCACGAGTCCGACATGCTGCTGCTTCCCGATCCGGAAACCGCGGTCATCGACCCGTTCCGTAACGCCAGAACGCTGAACCTCAACTTCTTCGTGCACGATCCGTTCACCCTTGAGCCGTACTCGCGCGACCCGCGCAACGTCGCCCGCAAGGCCGAGAACTACCTGATCAGCACCGGCGTTGCGGACACCGCGTACTTCGGCGCCGAGGCCGAGTTCTACATCTTCGACTCGGTCAGCTTCGACTCGCGCACCAACGGCTCGTTCTACGAGGTGGACGCGATATCCGGGTGGTGGAACACCGGAGAACCGACCGAGCGCGACGGCAGCCCCAACCTCGGCTACAAAACCCGCCCCAAGGGCGGGTACTTCCCAGTGGCCCCCAACGACCAGTACGTCGACCTGCGCGACACGATGCTCACCCACCTGACCAACGCCGGCTTTTCTCTGGAGAAGGGCCACCACGAGGTGGGTAGCGGCGGCCAGGCCGAGATCAACTACAAGTTCAACACTTTGCTGCACGCGGCTGACGACATGCAGCTGTACAAGTACATCATCAAGCAGACCGCATGGCAGGCCGGCAAGACCGTGACGTTCATGCCCAAACCGCTGTTCGGCGACAACGGTTCCGGTATGCACTGCCACCAGTCGCTGTGGAAGGACGGCAAACCGCTGATGTACGACGAGACAGGGTATGCCGGCCTGTCAGACACCGCGCGGCACTACATCGGCGGCCTGCTGCACCATGCGCCTTCGTTGCTGGCCTTCACCAACCCCACGGTCAACTCCTACAAGCGCCTGGTTCCCGGCTATGAGGCCCCGATCAACCTGGTCTACAGCCAGCGCAACCGGTCGGCCTGCGTGCGCATCCCGATCACCGGGAGCAACCCGAAGGCCAAACGGCTGGAGTTCCGCTGCCCTGACTCCTCGGGCAACCCCTACCTGGCGTTCTCGGCGATGCTGATGGCAGGCCTGGACGGCATCAAGAACAAGATCGAGCCGCCGCCCCCGGTCGACAAGGACCTCTACGAGCTGCCGCCAGAAGAGGCCGCCAACATCCCGCAGGCTCCTACCCAGCTGTCCGCGGTGATCGACCGCCTGGAGCAAGACAGCGAATACCTCACCGAAGGAGGCGTGTTCACGCCCGACCTGATCGAGACGTGGATTGCCTTCAAGCGCGACTACGAGATTGCGCCGATAAACATCCGGCCGCACCCGTACGAGTTCGCACTCTACTACGACGTATAGCCCAGCTATCCGCCCTGACCTGGCGTTTCGGTTGAATTAGGACCGTTTCGCCCGCAGAGTACCCGCAGATCCTTGCTCGATGACGCCACCCGCGCCGCGATCACATCGCCGATTGCTGCGCGGGTGGTCTCGTCTTCGTCGGGCCACACGTGTGCGTAAACGTCGAGCGCCGTCTTTGCCGACTGGTGCCGCCTGTAGGCAATGGAAGTGCAGATCTTCAGCCTGACGCACCTAGTCGCCAGCGCGGTTCACAATCCACGGGCCTACCCGCTCTCCCCTGCCGTTGGTTACCAGCGTGGGCCTGGGACCTGCTGCACCGACGCGAACAGCATCAGCGTCAACTCGCGTGGGATCGGGTACGGGCGCACTGCTGCCCTTAGTCTTCCGCGGTGCCGGATGTTGGCCCGGATGCGGGGGGCGGCATGGCGTGCATGAATTGGAGGGCGTCCCCTACGGTCGCGAACAGGATCTTGCCGGGCTCGGGTTCGCCGTCAGCCCGCGGATCACCAAGCAAGGGAGTATTCCGTGTCCGAAAAGACGCCCGACGATATCTTCAAACTCGCCAAGGACGAGAACATTGAGTATGTCGACGTCCGGTTCTGTGACCTGCCAGGCACCATGCAGCACTTCACAATTCCGATTTACGTCTTCGACGAGAACGTGTTTGAGGATGGCCTGGCCTTCGACGGCTCGTCGATTCGTGGGTTCCAGTCGATCCACGAGTCCGACATGCTGCTGCTTCCCGATCCGGAAACCGCGACCATCGACCCGTTCCGTGCCGCCAAAACGCTGAACGTGAACTTCTTCGTGCACGATCCGTTCACCCTTGAGCTGTACTCGCGCGACCCGCGCAACGTCGCCCGCAAGGCCGAGAACTACCTGATCAGCTCGGGCATTGCGGACACCGCGTACTTCGGCCCGGAAGCAGAGTTCTACATCTTCGACTCGGTCAGCTTCGACTCATCCATCAACGGCTCGTTTTACAAGGTGGACGCGACATCCGGGTGGTGGAACACCGGAGCGGCGACCGAGCCCGATGGTAGCCCCAACCTCGGCCATAAGGTCCGCCCCAAAGGCGGGTACTTCCCAGTGGCCCCCAACGACCACTACGTCGACCTGCGCGACGAGATGCTCACCCACCTGACCAACGCCGGCTTTTCTCTGGAGAAGGGCCACCACGAAGTTGGTAGCGGCGGCCAGGCCGAGATCAACTACAAGTTCAACACTTTGCTGCACGCGGCTGACGATCTTCAGATGTACAAATACATCGTCAAGCAGACCGCATGGCAGGCCGGCAAGTCCGCGACGTTTATGCCCAAACCGCTGTTCGGCGACAACGGTTCCGGTATGCACTGCCACCAGTCGCTGTGGAAGGACGGCAAACCGCTGATGTACGACGAGACAGGGTATGCCGGCCTGTCAGACACCGCGCGGCACTACATCGGCGGTTTGCTGTACCACGCGCCTTCGTTGCTGGCCTTCACCAACCCCACGGTCAACTCCTACAAGCGCCTGGTTCCCGGCTATGAGGCCCCGATCAACCTGGTCTACAGCCAGCGCAACCGGTCGGCCTGCGTGCGCATCCCGATCACCGGGAGCAACCCGAAGGCCAAACGGCTGGAGTTCCGCTGCCCTGACTCCTCGGGCAACCCCTACCTGGCGTTCTCGGCGATGCTGATGGCAGGCCTGGACGGCATCAAGAACAAGATCGAGCCGCCGCCCCCGGTCGACAAGGACCTCTACGAGCTGCCGCCAGAAGAGGCCGCTGAGATCCCGCAGGCTCCTACCCAGCTGTCCGCGGTGATCGACCGCCTGGAGCAAGACAGCGAATACCTCACCGAAGGAGGCGTGTTCACGCCTGACCTGATCGAGACGTGGATTGCCTTCAAGCGCAACTACGAGATTGCGCCGGTCAATCTCCGGCCCACCCCGTACGAGTTCGCGCTCTACTACGATGTGTAGTCAGCTAACGCGCTGACCTGGCGTTTCGGTTGAACTAGGACCGGTCCGCTCGCAGGGTACGGGTCCGACCGCCGTCATGGCATTGCCTCGGCCCACGCGATATGTCCGTCGAAGCCAAGGGTTCTCGCCATGTCGCGGTAGCGATCCCGGAAGTCCGCGTAGGCTGCGCCATCGCCGTGAGCCCGCGCCAGTAGGGCGTACAGTCGCAACAGCCAGACTTCGCTTATCACCCAGCCGTGATCAGCTGACACGGTTGCCAACTGATGGACTGCGGCCTCGGCGTCGGTCACGTCACGGTCCGCGCCACGTTCAATTAGCGTCTCCGCAAACACGGCGTTGGCAGTGATCCAGTAGCCAAGCTGTCCCCCATCGAACATGTCGTCTACGGCATGACGCAGTTGCGGGATGGCACCATCGCGGTCGCCACTGCGGGCTCTCTCCAGTGCGGTGCTGAAGTCGATTATCGGCATCTCCGACAAGTAGTACCGATGGTGCAGGCACATGTCCCGCGCCTGCGCCATCAGCTCCAGTCCGCGCTGACGGTGCGCTGGGGAATCCTGATGCAACAGCGCAAGGGCGAGCACGTACTTTGCCATGCCGAACACGTAGTCGTCGCTCAATCCTTCGGTGATCCGTAGCGCCTCGTCGAGATCGGCCAGCGCGGCGTCGTCGGCGAGCAGGACCCCGTTGGTCACGGCAAACCCGTACTTGACGCCGACGAGCGTGGCATAGGTCGCCGCGTCGGCGCGTCGAGCTAGCTCGACGCCAGCGGCCAAGTCCTCTCGCCACCCGCTCTGGCCCAACCACCATCGCGCGATACCGCGACCCACCAACGCGCACCCCAACGGTGAGCCCAAGCCCAGTATGCCGCTGCCCATAGTGGGATCACCGTCAGTCAGTTCGATTGCTCGCTGCGACCATTGCAGTACTTCGGCCAGTTCACCGAGCTGAACCTTGAGCGGCGCTAGCCTGACGGACAGGCCGACGATGAGGGTCGGATCAGCTATCGACTCGACTACGGTCATCTGCTCGGCGAAGATCCGCGCCCCCTCGCGCACTCGGCCATAGAGCACATGCTCGCCTGCCAGCCCGAACATGCCGATGGCCAGCGACGCCTTGTCTCCTGCCGCGGTGCACAATTCGCGCGGTTCATCGATGCGGCGCGAGACACGCAGATACTCCCCGCGCGACGCGGTGGCGCACATCATGGTGCGCGGAGCGATCCGCATTGCGGTCCGATCCGCATAATCGGGCGGCAACTCATCGGCGATCTGACCGGCACGCTCCCAACTGACCCGCGCCGCGGCGATGTCGCGCCGGGTCGACCACGCACCCGCGCGCATGCGCCAGCCGTAGGCGGCCGCGAGATCGCCTGCGGCCTCCAGGTGCTCGGCGATCAGCGCGGCGTCCTGGTCAGCCGATTCCGGGTCACGCGCCTCGACGGCGAATGCGACGCGCCGGTGCACCGCGGCGCGATCGGATTTGAGCTGCGATTCGTAGGCCACCGTACGAATCAGCGGGTGGTGGAAGACATACTCGGGTTGTCGGGTAAAGGTGATCTGATCGATGAAATCGCCGCTCAGCAGGCTCTCGAGGACAGCATCAATCCCGAGCGTTTCCAATAGTTCCTGGCTGAATTGTGAGCCGATGACGGCAGCTGCGCTCAACGTGCGCTTGGCCGCCGGGCCAAGCCGGTCGATGCGGGCGGCGATGGTCGCCTGCAGGGTGGCCGGCACGCTGACCTGTGTAGCGTCGGCCCTCGATTCGTAGGCGCTGCGGTTGCCCAGTAGCACACCGCGCTCGGCCAGATCGTGCACGATTTCCTCGGCGAAAAACGGGTTCCCGGCGGCCTTCTCGGTGATCATGGTGATCGCCCCACTGACCGAGGGGTCCGACCCCAGCAGCTCTGAAACCAGTACCGCCGTTTCCGAATCACTCAGCGGCGCAAGGGCGATAGTCTGAGCGCCGGGCACCCGGCTCAACGCACCGCGATATTCGGGGCGGTAGGTGATGAGCACCAGCGAGGGCGTCTGCGGGACCACCGTGAAGAACGCCGCCAGCATCGACTCGCTGACCTCGTCGATCCAGTGCGCATCTTCAACGACATAGACCGCTGGGGTGGGGCGGGCTAACAAGGCGGTGTTGACCAGCGCGGTCAACCGCCGCCGCCGGGCGTCAGGATCGATCTTAGGCAGCTCGACATCGTGATCGCCGATACCCAACAAATCACCGAAGAGCAGCACGTCCTCGGGGTCTGCGTCCGGCACTAGAGAGCGCACTCGGTGCCGGGCCGCTGGGCTGTCCAGACCACGCACGCCCGTGGCGGCACGCAGCAGTCGCGCCACGACATGAAAGGGAATGTCGGAGGCGTGCGATTCGCAGTAGGCGGTGTACACCTCGGCTCCGCGCTCAGCAGCGATTGCCACCGTCTCACGCATCAGGCGGCTCTTGCCGATACCCGGTGGCCCCACCACGGCGACCACCGCGCCACGGCCATCGATTGCGCGGTCCAACAAGCCCTCAACTGCAGACCGTTCCCATCGCCGACCGACCAGATTCGATTCAGCACGCCCGACAGCGCGTTGCCCGTCTCGCATGCCCAAAAGCCGCCGGGCGGGCACCGGCATGTCACCACCCTTTATCTGCACATGCTGCGCTTCGCCCACCGTCGCCGCACCCTCAACAAGTCGCGCTGTCGACACGCTGAGCATTACCCCACCGGGCGGGGCTACCGATTCCATCCGTTGCGCCATGCCGACTTGTTCACCGACGGCGGTGTAACCGGAAGGCCCTGAACCGATCTCACCGGCGATCACCTCACCGGAATTAAGTCCTACCCGCAGCTGCAGCTCCACACCGTCGCGCTCCGCACGTCGACCGTGAGCCGCTTCGTCTCCTCCTGAACGCCTAAGGCCGCCAGACAGGCACGAACGGCGTGGTCCTCCAACGCCACCGGCGCGCCGAAGATCGCCATGATGCCGTCGCCCGTGAACTTGTCCATCGTGCCGCCGTACCGCTTCACCACTGCCGCGCACCGGTCGGCGAATTCTGTCATGATCTCCCGGAGCCGCTCCGGCCCCACCGCCGCAGCGATATCCATCGACTGCACTACATCGGCAATCAGGACGGTTACCTGCTTGTACTCCGCACGGGTGTCCTGCTCCAAGACCGGCGCACCGCAGTCGTCGCAGAATCGAGCCCCGTCGCGCAGTTCAGTGCCACATGCGCGGCACGTGATTGCTGCGGTCATCCGACCCTCCGCCAGGCCCCCTGGTTCCCGGTTCACCAGCATAGGGCGCGCGGATCACGCATCGGGAGTTTCTCCAGTCGCCTGGAAGACAACGCGACGCCCAATCTCGACGGCGTGGTCGGCGAAGCGTTCATAAAACCGGCCCAGCAGAGCAACATCGACGGCGGCTGCGACGCCGTGTGCCCACTCCTTGTCCTTGAGTAGGGAAAACAACTGTTGGTGAAGCTCGTCCATCTCACCATCGTCGCGACTGATCTGGGCGGCCCGTTCGGGATCACCCGAGAGCACAACGTCTTTGGCACTGTTGCCGAGGTCCACCGCGATCCTGCCCATGTCGGCGAAATAAGCCTTCACCTCCTCGGGCAGGGTCCTGGCGGGATGTCGGCGACGAACGATCTCTGCAACGTGCAGCGCCAAGCCCCCCATCCTCTCGGCGTCGGCGACGTTTTGCATGGAACCAACGACTGTCCGCAGATCAGCCGCAACGGGTGCCTGCAACGCCAGTAGCACAAAGGCAGCTTCCTCCGCGCCAGATTGCATGCGCGCGAGGTGCTCGTGATCGCCAATCACTGTTTCGGCAATCGTTAAGTTGGCTTGCAGCAACGCCTGAGTAGCCCGCTCCATCGCCACACCCGCCAAGCCACACATCTGGCTCAGCGTCTCTGTCAGAGAATCGAGCTGCTCATGGAACACGGTGCGCATGGCCACAACCCTAGAAGTACGTCTTCCCAGCGCGCCAGCGTCGATGGACACATCATTAACAGCGGATTTCTGGTAGGTGAAAGGGGTTCCCCACTTATGGTGGAACCGGTCAAGGTTGCTAATTAATGAGTTAAGGCGGGGAGATCATGACGCTGTCTGACATGGTGATGCGGGTTGTCGGCTTCCTGCGGGCCGGCTACCCCGAGGGCGTTCCCGACCATGATTACGTCCCACTACTGGCGCTACTTCGCCGACGCCTTACCGACGATGAGGTCATCACCGTCGCCACTGAAGCGCTCGCTCGCCGAAACGTTCCGGTTGACGCCACCGACGTGCGGGTCGCAATCACCAAGATCACCGACGAGATGCCGTCGCCAGAAGACACCGAGCGGGTTAGGCAGCGACTGGCCGCAGTCGGTTGGCCGGTCGGTGACTCCTTCGGAAGCCCGGAGTAAAAACGTGCAATGACTGCCTGCGCTCGGCCATCCCACCGTTGCACCCCTGCCGGGGGGCATCGATGACACAAGCCCCAGATCGTGCCCAGGCCAGACGCTTCGCGAATATCCTGCGCCGTGAACTCAATGAAATGAACGAAAAGCTTGTCGCAGCAGAAGTCGAATGGCATCTCCGTTGCGAGTCTGAAGGTCACATCGATCCACCGAAGCGTCTCACGGTAGTCCGAGAGCGCGTGACGGACCTCGAAAGGATGCTCGAGGCACTGAGCGCCCGATTTCCCCGCACCACGTAACCGGCTCGCCGGCCGGGGCGTCGCGGATCGCACGTTAGCTCAGCAGTGACCGCCCCAGCACTGCTGGTTGGGGCAATAAGTTGAATGCGCGATGCCCACCATGGCTTGGACGTCTCCGGACGAGATGTCTCTCGAGTCCAAACTGGTGTGGATGCTCTGGGCAATCGAATCATAGGGCCAGCCCCACGCGATATCGTCGCAGATGAGGCGCCCCATCGAAGTAAGGGCTGCTGAGTGCTCAGGTGGCCAAGTGAAGCCGGCGGTGCGCAATTGAGCGAGGTATGCGTCATCGGCGGGATCGGCAGTCGCGATCGCAGCATTGGTAACCAGGGCAGCGCCAACCATCATGGGGACGGTCAGTCTGGCCAGCCAGCGAGGTGAGGGCATTTGATGCGCTTCCTATCTTCTTGGCGGTGACGAAGCCGTCAGTGTGCGGGTCCAAAGCGGCACAAATATGAAGAATAAGCGAAAGCTGGGCAAACGCTGTGTTTGAACGAGTAGCTATCCCGTTGGAGCCAAAAAGCGCCTGGCGCTAAGTGTCGGTATCAATTACCGGCCATGCGATTTCGGTACGCCATTGGGCGCTGTCGGTCGTGTGGCTGTGGTCTCGGTGGTAGTACTCACGTAGTTGCCACCCGAGGGTTAGCTCGTTCTCGGCGATATAGGAACCCAACCGGGCATAGGCCAGGTCGATGTCGGCGGGTGATCCGACATAGGTAGTCACCACCACCTCGGCAGCAGGGATGACCAGGGTTTTGATCCTGCCCAGTTCTTGTGGTGTCGCGACGGGGATGAAGATGGTGGCTTCGCCCGGCTCATGCTGGAAAAGGCATTCGTCATAGAGTCCGCCGGCAGGTCCGGTGACCTGCATATCGTGATCTTCAGCCGCGGTACGCAGTTCCTGCAGGCCCTCGTGCCACCAGTCGGCGACATCTGGAGGCTTGAGGGTGCCCTCGGTGATGGCCAGCGCCGACTGACTTGATTCGGTCCGTCGGTGCACTGTTCGGTGCTCCGGTGTGGTGTCGAGCAGAGCGCGCATCGAATTCACGGCGGCGCGCGTTTGAGCCAGTTCGGCTTCCAGATGATCGATGTGGGCGGCGATCAGGGTGTCGCGTTCGCCGCTGTTGCGTGCAACCAGGACGGCGCGGACATCGGCGACGGGCATGCGCAGATCACGGAGTCGTCGAATCAGCTGAGCTGTCGGAAGCTGCTCCAGTGCGTAGAACCGATACCCGGTGTGCGGATCGACCTCGGCCGGTTCCAAAAGCCCGACCTCGTGGTAGTGCCGCAGTGTCTTGACACTCAGGTGGGTCATGGTGGCGAAGCGTCCGACGCTGACGGTGCTGCTCATGCTGTGCTCCGGTTAATACTGGGGTTCGGTGTTCTTCACGACGAACAAGGTGACGATCTTGCCGTCGCGGACCCGGACGTAATTGGTCATGATCAGAGGGTCAGGTAGTCCGGTCTTGCCGTAGTCACCGTCGTAGCGGCATCGCAGGCACCACATGCCCGCATTGTCGACTACCTCGACGAGTTCGATTGTGACATGGTCGCCGGCGAACTCCTTGGCCA
Organism: uncultured Actinomycetota bacterium; assembly: GCA_963762625.1. Taxonomy (GTDB): domain Bacteria; phylum Actinomycetota; class Actinomycetes; order Mycobacteriales; family Mycobacteriaceae; genus Mycobacterium. The sequence goes on along the minus strand of CAVXLB010000001.1, from coordinate 2,634,116 downwards.
CGAAAGCGCGGATACGATCACTCCCCCAGAATTCCCTGGAGTTGTCATTGACCAGGGCATCGTCGGCGAATGTATCCATGATGGTATCCACATCGAAGCTGTTGATCGCGGCGATATGCGCGACGATCACGGGATCCGGTGCCAATTGTGCGGTCATTGCTTTCTCCTGAACTGTTGTTGACGTCGAGCGCCTGTCAACGACCAGCCTGAGCTCTCCCCCTGCCGGAGGGTCAAGTCCTCGTGCACCGTGCGCCCGGAGCGACGTGGTTCGGGTCTAGCGGTCGAGCCCGAGGTCCTTGCGGAAGCGCTGCATACCGTCGATCTTGTCGGCCAAAGTGGCCTCCGAGCCGGCGTAGAACATCCACGGCATGGTGATGATGCCGGTGATGCCGGCATCCGCGGCGCGCTGATAGTCGGCGGTGGTGAAGGCGTCGGTGAGCGGCGTGAGGACGGTGAAACCGTCTAGTGACAGCCCATTTTCGATGCGTAGTTCCCGCAGCCGGCCAACCGCATCGATGGCGCGCTCGGTGTTGATCAGGTCGCCGATCCAGCCGTCGTTGCGGGCCGCGCGCCGGAGTGCGGCGTCGCTGAGTCCGCCTACATAGACCGGTATCGGTGGCGGGGTTGGCTGCATCTCCAGGCGCGGTGTCTGGAAGAACTCGCCGTCGAACTCCGTCCAGCCCGGCTCCCACAGCGCCCGCATCAAGTCGATGATCTCGTCGGTGCGTTTGCCGCGCCCGGGGAATTGCTCGCCCATCAACTCGAATTCCTCGCGGCACCAGCCGACACCGATGCCGAGCTCCACCCGGCCGGACGCCAAAACTGCCGCCGTGCCAATGGCTTTGGCCGCCGAATACGGATTCCGCATTGCGGGAATGTAGACGGTGTTGACGAACCGCAGCCGCGACGTGACCTGTGCGAGAGCACCTATCAGAACCCACGGATCGGGCCAGTCGGTGAACGGCTGCCAGCGGCGTTCCCCGTCTTTGGTGTACGGGTACGGGGTGTCGAGGGTCTCGAGGTTGACGACGTGGTCGGGAATCCCGATCCCGTCGTAGCCCAGTTCGTCAGCGGCCTTGGCGATCTCGATGACCTCGCGGGTGTTCAGAAATGCGCTGCTGATGTAGAACTTCATTCGGCTTCCCGGGCCCACGCCGGCTCGATGAAGACGCCCTCGGCCTCTACGGTGATCCCAGCAGCATCCGAAATGAAGCCGCGCGCAAACACTTTGACGCCTTCCGCGCGATCGATCCAAGCTTCGGAACGAAGCGGGCCGAGCGGCGTGCCGCGCAGATACTTCACGGTGATGGTTCCAGTGAAACGCGGCTTGGACAGTCCGTCGCTGGCCGCCTCGCCAAGCATATGGTCGAGCACCAGGGCACTGACGCCGCCGTGCACCAGACCGGGCGGGCCCTCATATGCCGACCCCAGGACAAAGTCGCTCGAGCAGCGCCCACCGCCATCGTGACTGACGACGAGCGGCGGAGCGATCGGGTTACACGCACCGACCACGGCGTTGCCCAGCGGCAGGGGGCGCCCGTCAACGCGGTAGCTAACTCCCACCGGCCTGGTCCGTTGCCGAAGCCGCTGGGTAACGGCGTCGATCGCGGCTCGCGCGTCGGCGACGACGTCATCGTCGGCCTCAGTCCGAATGGTGGCGTCGACGAGTTCCCGGACCGCGTCCGCCAGCGGAGCGTACAAGGCCGTCACTCGCTCGGCCGCCGTCGCGCTCAGCACCTCGAACATGGCCTCGGAAATGGGACTGGACACGCCGGCCTCCTGCTTCACGTCCCGAACACCTTGCGCACGACCGCTTTTGCCCGACGTGTCACCCGCAGGTAGTTATCCAGGAACTCGCTGCCGTCGTCGTTTGGCCAGCCCGCGGCGACCGCGACGGCATTGAGCTGACGTCCGGGTCCGGGCAGCTGGTCGGTAGCCTTGCCGCGAACCAGCACCAGCGCGTTGCGGGCACGTGTCGCGGTCAGCCACGCCTGCCGCAGCAGGTCCACCTCCTCCTCGGGAACGAGGCCCGCCGCGGCGATAACGTCCAGGGATTCCAGCGTCGAGGTGTTGTGCAGAGCCGGGATCTCGTGCGCGAATTGCAATTGCAGAAGCTGCACTGTCCATTCGATGTCGGACAGTCCTCCGCGCCCCAGTTTGGTGTGCGTGTTGGGATCGGCGCCGCGTGGCAACCGCTCGGCCTCGACGCGGGCTTTGATGCGGCGTATCTCAAGCACCGCCTCGGCGGACACGCCGTCAGGCGGGTAGCGCGTCTGGTCGGCCATCAGCAGGAAACGTTGACCCAGATCCGCGTCGCCGACGACCGCGTGCGCGCGCAGCAGTGCCTGGATTTCCCACGGCTGTGCCCACTGCTCGTAGTAGGCGGTGTAAGCCCCCAGTGTGCGGACCAGCGGACCGCTGCGGCCCTCGGGCCGCAGATTGGCGTCTACTTCTAGCGGCGGGTCGACGCTGGGCGTCCCCAGCAGTGTCCGAACGTGCTCGGCGATCATCGTCGACCAGCGCATCGCCTGGGAATCATCGACGCCAGTGGCGGGCTCACAGACAAACATCACGTCGGCATCGGACCCGTAGCCCAGCTCGGCGCCGCCCAGCCTGCCCATGCCGATGACCGCGATGGTCGCCGGGGCTTTGCCGTTTTTGGGCAGGTTGGCCCGGATCAGCGCATCCAGGGCAGCGTGCAGCACAGCCACCCACACCGACGTGAGCGCCGCGCACACATCTCTGACTTCGAGCATGCCAAGTAGGTCCGCGGAACCGATGCGGGCCAGCTCGCGACGGCGCAGCGAGCGAGCAGCGGCGATCGCCCGCACCGGGTCGGGGTAGCGAGCAGCCGAGGTGATCAGCCCCCGGGCTACCGCGGCCGGTTCGGTCTCCAGCAGTTTCGGGCCGGCCGCCCCGTCGCCGTAACTCTGAATGACCCGCGGCGCACGCATCAACAGATCCGGCACATATGCAGAAGTCCCCAGCACGTGCATGAGCCGCTTGGCCACCGCGGGTTTGTCGCGCAGCGTGGCCAGATACCAGCTTTCGGCGGCCAGCGCCTCACTGAGCCGGCGGTAGGCCAACAGCCCGCCGTCGGGATCGGGGGCATACGACATCCAGGCGAGCAGCCTGGGCAACAACACCGATTGCACCCGACCGCGCCGGCCGCTCTGGTTGACCAGCGCCGACATATGTTTCAACGCCGTCTGCGGCCCCTCATAGCCCAGCGCTGCCAGCTGCCGCTCCGCGGCTTTCGGCGTCATACCCCCGATTTCCAGGCTGGCCGGCCCGATCGACTCCAGCAGCGGCTGATAGAAGAGCTTGGCGTGCAGGTAGGACACCCGCACGTTGTGGTGCTTGATCTCCTCGCGCAGCACCCCTGCCGCATCTTGCCGGCCGTCCGGCCGGATATGGGCGGCGCGCGCCAGCCAGCGCACCGCCTCGTCGTCGTCGACCTCGGGCAGCAGATGGGTGCGCTTGAGCCGCTGCAGCTGCAGTCGATGCTCGAGCAGACGCAGGAACTCATAGGAGGCGGTGAGGTTGGCCGCATCCTCGCGCCCGATGTAACCGCCTTGGCTCAACGCTGCCAGGGCATCCACCGTCGAGGCAACGCGCAGTGACTCGTCGCTGCGCCCATGCACCAACTGCAACAGCTGCACGGCGAACTCCACATCGCGCAGTCCGCCGGTGCCGAGTTTGAGCTCGCGGGCACGAACGTCGGCGGGCACCAGCTGCTCCACTCGCCGCCGCATGGCCTGCACCTCGACCACGAAGTCCGCACGCTCGCAGGCAACCCAGACCATGGGCATCAACGCAGCCAAGTAGCGCTCGCCGAGTTCCGGGTCGCCGACCGCCGCCCGGGCTTTCAGCAACGCCTGGAACTCCCACGTCTTCGCCCACCGCTGGTAGTAGGCGACGTGCGACTCGACCGTCCGGACCAGCTCACCGCTGCGACCCTCCGGCCGCAGCCCGGCATCCACCGCGAAGAACGCCGCCGAGGCCACCCGCATCATCTCTCCGGCCACCCGGGCGCTGAGCGCGTCGGCCCGCTCAGCGACGAAGATGACGTCAACGTCGCTGACGTAGTTCAGTTCGCGGGCACCGCATTTGCCCATCGCGATGACCGCCAGCCGCGGTGGCGTTCGGTCGCCACACACGGTCACCTCAGCCACCCGCAGCGCGGCCGCCAACGCAGCGTCAGCGATATCGGCCAGGTGGGCCGCGACCTCGGTGAACGACAACACCGGTTCGTCTTCGACGGTCGGGGCCACATCGAGTGCAGCCAGCACCAGCAGGTGGTCGCGGTACAAGGTCTGCAATTTAGACACAGCCGAAGCGGGCCCGGCCGAATCAGCCAACGCTTCGTCGACACACGCGTTGAACGCCTGGCACAGCTGATCGAGAGAGGCAAGTTTGAGCTTGCCCCGCAACAGCTTCCAGGACTGCGGGTGGGCGGCCAGGTGGTCCCCCAGTGCCACTGACGAGCCCAGTACCGCGAACATCCGCCCACGCAAGCTGGGTTCGGCGAGCAGGGCGGCGTCGAGCTCGTCCCATCCAGTGTCCGGGTTCTCGGACAGCCGAACCAAGGCCCGCAACGCGGCGTCGGGGTCGGGTGAGCGCGCCAACGACCACAGCAAGTCGACGTGTGCCCGGTCGTCGTGGTCGGTCCAACGCAGCTGCGCCAGACGCTCGCCCGCAGGGGGGTCGATCAACCCGAGCCTGCCCACGCTGGGCAGCCTCCGTCGCTCGATCGCGGGTTTGGTCACGACCAAGACGGTAGCGCAACCCGCCGATCCCTTGGACTGGCCGTCAGAGGATGTCCGCTACGGAGATATCTATAAAGACAGGTAGGTGCTCAGCTCATAGGGCGTGACACGACTGCGGTAGTTCTCCCACTCCGAGCGCTTATTGCGCAAGAAGAAGTCAAAAACGTGCTCTCCCAGGGCCTCCGCGACAAGCTCGGACGCCTCCATAGTGCGAATTGCGCCGTCCAGGCTGGTTGGGAGCTCGCGATAGCCCATCGTGCGGCGTTCGTCGGGCGTGAGTTCCCAAAGGTTGTCTTCGGCCTGCGGCCCCAGCACGTAGCCCTTCTCCACGCCACGCAATCCGGCGGCCAGCAGCACGGCGAAGGCCAGGTAGGGGTTGCACGCCGAGTCAGGGCTGCGTACCTCGATCCTGCGCGACGACGTCTTGTGCGGCGTATACATCGGCACCCGCACCAGGGCGGACCGGTTCGCCGCCCCCCACGACGCGGTGGTGGGCGCCTCACCGCCCTGTACGAGCCGCTTGTAAGAGTTGACCCACTGATTTGTCACCAAGCTGATCTCAGCGGAGTGCTCCAAGATCCCGGCGATAAACGACTTGCCCACGTCCGACAGTTGCAGCGGATCGTCGGTGCTGTGGAAGGCGTTGACGTCCCCCTCGAACAGGCTCATGTGGGTGTGCATGGCCGAGCCGGGGTATTCGCCGAACGGCTTGGGCATGAACGACGCCCGCGCGCCATTCTCCAGCGCGACTTCCTTGATGACGTAACGGAAGGTCATCACGTTGTCGGCCATCGACAGCGCGTCGGCGAAGCGCAGGTCGATCTCCTGCTGGCCGGGCGCGCCTTCGTGGTGACTGAACTCCACCGAGATACCCATGAATTCCAGGGCCTCGATCGCGTGCCGGCGAAAGTTCGACGCGGAATCGTGCACCGCCTGGTCGAAATAGCCGGCGTTGTCCACCGGAATAGGCACCGACCCATCTTCGGGACCGGCCTTGAGTAGAAAAAATTCGATTTCGGGATGCACATAGCAGGAGAACCCGAGGTCGTTGGCCTTTTGCAGCTGGCGCCGCAGCACGTGCCGCGGGTCCGCCCACGACGGCGAGCCGTCCGGCATGGTGATGTCGCAGAACATCCGCGCCGAGTGGTGGTGTCCGGAGCTGGACCAGGGCAGTACCTGGAATGTCGACGGATCCGGATTGGCTACCGTGTCGGATTCCGAAACCCGAGCAAACCCCTCGATCGATGAGCCGTCGAACCCGATGCCTTCCTCGAAGGCACCCTCGAGCTCCGCGGGGGCAATCGCGACCGACTTGAGGAAACCGAGGACGTCAGTGAACCAGAGCCGCACGAAGCGGATGTCCCGTTCCTCCAGCGTGCGGAGGACGAATTCCTTTTGTCGATCCATAACCCGCACCCTAGGCAACGGCTGTTAATTCCGTGTTACCCCGACGCAAGTGCTGTGCGCTGACCTGTGATAACCACGTCAACTCGGAGTGCTGTGTGGGTAGTTATCTTAAGTCCGTCACGTCCCTCTTCATGAGGAAAGGACACGCGATGATCCCCCTACCAACCCCTACCCCGACGTCCCGCTGGCCGCCGACGCCGTGCTTGGCGATGTTTGGGAACTAATCTCACGCATGACAGTGCAACGACGCCGGCGGCAACGTCCCTGCGTCGAAGTAGCGCACCACGGCGGTGTCCAGACACTCATTACCGTTGAACACCGCGGTGTGCTGTGTTCCGTCGTAAGTGATCAGCGGGGCGCCCAGTTGTCGGGCCAGATCCACCCCGGCCTGATATGGGGTGGCCGGGTCGTGGGTGGTGGAGACCACCACGACCTTGCCGGCCGCGGCCGGCGCAGCGGTGTGCGGCGTCGACGTCGCCGGCACCGGCCACAGTGCGCACAGATCGCGGGGGGCATTCCCGGTGAACTGCCCGTAGCTGAGGAACGGAGCGGCCTGGCGGATCTGCTGATCGGCGGACACCCACGACGCCGCGTCCGTCGGTGTCGGCGCGTCGACGCAGCGGATCGCGTTGAACGCATCCTGATCGTTGGTGTAGTGCCCGTTCTTGTCGCGGCCGTCGTAGTCGTCGGCGAGCAGCAACAAGTCGCCCGCATCGGTGCCGCGCTGCAGCCCCAACAGACCGCTGGTCAGGTACTTCCAGTGCTGGGGGGTGTAGAGCGCGTTGATGGTGCCGGTGGTCGCGTCGGTGTAGCCCAAGCCGCGTGGATCCGATGTCTTGCCGGGCTTGATGGCCAACGGGTCGACCAAGGCGTGGTACCGGTTGTCGAATTGGGTCGGGTCGGTGCCCAGTGGACAGGCCGGCGAGCGGGCACAGTCCGCGGCGTAGTCGTTGAAAGCCGTTTGAAATCCGGCCATCTGGTTGATGTTTTCCTCAACCGGGCCGACGGTCGGGTCGATGGCGCCGTCGAGCACCATCGTTCGCACATGGTCACCGAATCCTTCGAGGTAGGTGGTGCCCAACTCGGTGCCGTAGCTGAAGCCGAGGTAGCTGATCTGATCGTCGCCCAGCGCTTGGCGGACGACGTCCATGTCGCGGGCCGCGGACGCGGTGCCAACGTTGGCCAAGAACCCGGTGCTCATCCGATCGGCGCATTGCTGCGCCAACTGCCGATTGACCTGCTCAATGTGCGCTACACCGGCCGGACTGTAGTCGACCATGGGATCGCGCCGGAAAGCATCGAATTCGGCGTCGGTGCGACACCGCACCGACGGTGTCGAATGGCCCACCCCTCGGGGGTCGAATCCCACCAGGTCAAAGTCGCGGGTGATGTCGGTATTTGCCAAGCCTGATGCCATCCCAGCCACCATCTCGACCGCCGACGCACCTGGTCCCCCCGGATTCATCAGCAGCGATCCGATCCGCTGGCCGGTCGCGGGCACGCGGATCACGGCCAGCTTGGCCTGGGACCCGCCTGGTTTGCGGTAGTCAACCGGGACCGAGACCGTTGCGCACTTCGCGGTAGGGACATCGTTGGCATCGGTCAGGAACTGACTGCAACTGCCCCAGTTCACGTTCGGGACTGCCGCCGCTGGCGGCGCCGGGCTGGAAGTCTGGCCGGAACCGGGTTCGGGAATGGCGCCGGCCGACGGCAATGCCGTCGCCGTTGCCAGCAACAGCCCCACTGAAACCAACGCCGAGCTCAATGGTCTCAGGCCCGGCATGGCAGACATCGTCGCACCTTTCGGATACCCGCAGCAGCGCGAAACGGTCACGCCTTGGTCTCGTATCTATAGCTGGCGGCATGATGTCGCCGAACGCGCACACGCTGCCGCGGTCCGGTCGTCAGGTCAGCACTTTGCGCCGCTCGGCGGCGTGGTGCCGTCGACCAGATACGCCGTCGCATAGTCGTCGGTGCAGCCGTTGCCCTGGAAGACCACCGTGTGCTGGGTCCCCTCGAAGGTGAGCAGCGCACCGTGCAGTTGGCCGGCCACTTCGACACCGGCCTGATACGGAGTGGCCGGATCATGAGTGGTGGAAACCACCATGATGGTCGCCATGCCGGGCGCGGAGACGGCATGGGGCTTACTGGTCGGTGGCACCGGCCAGAACGCGCAGGTGCCCAGCGGCGCATCACCGGTGAACGTCCCGTAGCTCATGAACGGGGCGAGCTCCCGGGATCGACGGTCTTCGTCGATGACCTTGGCCCGATCGGTAACCGGAGGCTGGTCGACGCAGTTGATCGCCACCCGCGCGTCCGTGGCATTGCTGTAATGGCCGTGCGGGTCGCGACGCATATACATGTCGGCCAGGGCCAGCAGAGTGTCTCCATGGTGGTCGACCAACTCGGTCAGGCCGTCGGTCAGGTGGTGCCAGAGGGTCGGTGAGTACAGCGCCATGATGGTGCCCACGATGGCGTCGCTGTAGCTCAGCCCGCGCGGGTCGCTCGTCGGCGCCGGCCTACCGATCATCGTGTTGTTCGGGTCGACCAGCGGGTCCACCAGGCTGTGATAGACGTCGTCGGCCTTGGCCGGGTCAGTTCCCAGCGGGCAGCTCGGTTGCTTCGCACAATCGGCGGCAAAGTCGTCGAACGCGTCCTGAAATCCCTTGGCCTGACGCAGATCAGCCTCGATCGGGTCGGCGTTGGGATCGACTACGCCGTCCAGGATCATCGCCCGGACGTTCTGTGGGTAGGCCTCAGCGTATGCCGATCCGATCCGGGTGCCGTACGAGTAGCCGAGGTAGGTCAGTTTGGCGTCACCCAGCGCCGCCCGGATGGCATCCATATCCCGGGCGACGTTGACCGTCCCGACATTCTCCAGGAAATTCTTGCCCATCTTGGCCACACAGCGGCCGACGAACTCCTTGGTCTCGTCCTCGATGTGGGCCACACCCGCCGGGCTGTAGTCCACGTTCGGTTCGGTTCGCAGCCGGTCGTTGTCGGCATCGGAGTTGCACCACACCGCTGGCCGGGACGACCCGACTCCTCGCGGATCGAATCCAACCAGATCGAACCGCTCGCGGACCTTTTTTGGCAACGACTGAACAACACCCAGAGCGGCTTCGATACCGGACTCGCCGGGGCCCCCAGGATTGATCACAAGTGAGCCGATCTTGTCCCCCGTGGCGGGAAACCGAATCATTGCCAACGCTGCCACGCCGCCGTCGAGCTGGTTGTAGTCGACCGGTACGGCGAGCTTGCCACACATCGCGCCGCCGGGGATCTTGACCTGCGCGTTCGCGGCGCGACAGGGTGTCCACTCCACCGGCTGGCCCAGTTTAGGTCCCCCCATGACGGCACGCCCGCCCACAACATGGACGCATCCCGCGAGGACCAGCGCCACGCCAGCAATCGTCGTCCAGATCAACGGCGTGCGCGCGATCTTGGCGCGGCGAGTCAGGCCCATGCCCACCTATGCTGCCAGAGCAGACCGGAGTTCCTCGTGGCGATCGCAAGCGCGGCGAAGCCGGGCGCGGCGGGTCGCCACTCAAATGGGCCTCGTGGCCGCCATTGCCGACCGACCACCCGGCGGCCGCGAGAAGTACCCCCATGCCCACGCCGAACCCCGTGCGCAGATGGCGATTCTCACACCCATCAGACGGTGCAACTGCGCAAAAGAAATGGCACACTGTCAAGTGTCAGACGAACCCGGGGACCTATAAGGCCACGAGGATCGACCCGACCACCACTAGGGACAACGATGTCTGAGCAAAATGTTTATGGGGCTAATCCCGCGGATGCGAACGGCTCGGGGCCGTCGGGTCCACGGATCAAGATCCGCACCCACCACCTGCAGAAAATGAAGGCCGAAGGGCACAAGTGGGCCATGCTGACGGCCTACGACTACTCGACCGCGCGGGTCTTCGACGAGGCCGGCATTCCGGTCCTGCTGGTCGGTGACTCGGCGGCCAACGTCGTGTACGGCTACGACACGACGGTGCCCATCTCGATCGACGAGCTGATCCCGCTGGTCCGCGGCGTCGTCCGAGGCGCCCCGCATGCCCTGGTCGTCGCCGACCTGCCGTTCGGCAGCTACGAAGCCGGACCTGCTGCTGCGCTGGCCGCAGCCACCCGATTCATGAAGGAAGGCGGCGCTCACGCTGTGAAGCTGGAGGGCGGTGAGCGGGTAGCCGATCAGATCGCATGCCTGACCGCGGCCGGCATTCCGGTGATGGCGCACATCGGCTTTACGCCCCAGAGCGTCAACGCCCTCGGCGGGTTCCGGGTGCAGGGTCGCGGTGACGCGGCCGAACAGACCGTCCACGACGCGATCGCCGTCGCGGAAGCCGGAGCATTTTCCGTCGTCATGGAGATGGTGCCGGCTGAATTAGCCACCCAGATCACCGGCAAGCTGACCATCCCGACGGTCGGGATCGGCGCGGGTCCGCACTGCGACGCGCAGGTGCTGGTGTGGCAGGACATGGCCGGCCTCAGCAGCGGCAAGGCAGCGCGCTTCGTCAAGCGCTTCGCGGACATCGGTGGCGAATTGCGACGTGCCGCAGCGCAATACGCAGAAGAAGTGGCTGGTGGCGTTTTCCCTGCCGACGAGCACTGCTTCTGAGCGCCGCCCTTCGCGTTTGCGTCGAGAATGCCTTCATGGCTGTGATTTAGGAGGGCGGAACGACCACCACGGCAATCCGGGCGGAAGACCTGGTTGTGTACGCCGTATGGCACGCTATGGGATGACGCACGACCGTTCATGACCGTCCGCGACCGCGACGACGCGCCCCCATCGGAGCTGAAAATGCCTTCAAAAGCGCCAAAAACCTCGCGCCATCTGGAGGTGGAGCGCAAGTTCGACGTGGACGAATCGACGGTGACACCGTCGTTCGAAGGCATCGCTGCGGTGGCTCGCGTCGAGCAATCATCGGTCCAGTCGCTGGATGCCATGTACTACGACACGCCGAAGCAGGACTTGGCGCGCAACAAGATCACCCTGCGCCGCCGCACCGGCGGCCACGATGCCGGTTGGCACCTGAAGCTGCCGGCCGGACCCGACGCGCGCACCGAGATCCACGCGCCGCTCGACGCGTCGGGCGCTGAACATACCGTGCCGAGCGAGTTGCTGGATGTGGTCCTGGCAATCGTTCGCGACCGCCCCGTTGCGCCAGTCGCGCGCATCACCACCAAACGCGAAAGTCAGGTGTTGTACAGCTCGGAGGGTGCGGCACTGGCGGAGTTCAGCAACGACCACGTCATCGCCTGGGCGGCCGGTTCTGGGAGTTCCGACTCGGAGCCGGAGGAACAAGAGTGGCGCGAGTGGGAACTGGAGCTCGCCGCAACGAATGGGACTCCGAATACCGAACTGTTGGGCCGGTTGGGTAATCGGCTACTCGATGCCGGTGCCGCACCTGCCGGGCACGGTTCCAAGCTGGCACGGGTGCTCGGCGCGACGTTGCCGTCCAACGGCACCCGGCCACCTCAGGACCCGGTACACCGCGCGGTGGCCCAGCAGGTCGAAGAGCTTTTGGTGTGGGATCGGGCAGTGCGGGCGGACGCCTACGACGCCGTCCACCAGATGCGGGTGACCACCCGAAAGATTCGCAGCCTGTTGCGCGACTCCCACGATTCGTTCGGATTGTCAGACGGCGCGTGGGTCCTCAACGAACTGCGCGAGCTTGCCGGCGTGTTGGGTGTGGCACGCGATGCCGAGGTGCTCGCCGAGCGCTACGAGCAAGAGCTGGACCATTTGTCACCGGAGTTGGTACGTGGACCCGTGTGGGAACGCCTGGTCGCAGGCGCCCAGCAGCGCTACCAGACCGGGCTGCGGCGGTCGCTGATCGCGATGCGGTCGCAGCGGTACTTCCGTCTGCTCGACGCCCTCGATTCGATAGTGACCGACGTCCCGGATGCCCTGTTGGACGAGGAAGTCGCACCGGTCACCATTGATGCCGCTTACAAAAAGGTCCGGAAGGCGGCAAAGGCCGCGTCGAGCCCGGGCCAAGACGGCCAAGAGGACCCCGATGTCCCAGACGCCGAGCACGATCACGACGAGGCGTTGCACCTGATCCGCAAGCGCGCCAAGCGTCTTCGCTACACCGCGGCGGCCACCGGGGAGGACGACGTATCCAGGCAGGCCAAGGCCATCCAGACGCTGCTCGGTGATCACCAGGACAGCGTGGTCAGCCGGGAACATCTGGTTCAGCAGGCCGAAGTCGCCCACGCCGCCGGCGAGGACACCTTCACCTACGGTCTGCTCTACCAACAGGAGATCGCACTGGCCGATAGTTGCCGCGAGCAGGTCGATGACGCGCTGCGCAAACTCGACAAGTCGGTGCGCAAAGCGCGGCACTGAGCCGGACCATCGGCCGGGGCGGGCGAGTTGGCCTGTAAGCCGGATTCTGTTCCACACCGCCGTCGCGTTAGCAACGCCGGTGTGGCGGCGACCATCCATCTGGACACACCGTTGCCGGGTGCCTCAAGCGGCCTACCCGCAGGCTCGGGCGAGCAGCCCTCGAACGCCTGCGCGACCGCACCGTCGGTGCGGCCTTCTTGACCTTGCTTCGGGTGGGGTTTGCCTAGCCATTCCGGTCACCCGGAATGCTGGTGCGCTCTTACCGCACCGTTTCACCCTTACCACCACGCGGGTGGCGGTCTGTTTTCTGTGGCACTTTCCCGCGAGTCACCTCGGATTGCCGTTAGCAATCACCCCGCTCTGTGAAGTCCGGACTTTCCTCGACTCCGCACCGGGCCTCTGGAACAACAGAAATCCGGTGCCGGCCGCGGCCGCCCGGCCAACTCGTCCGCGACGAACACGGTACCCGTCGCACCCGCTCTTCCGCGAACAGACGCAGAATCGCCCCCGGAGCCCAAGGCTTTGCTGAGCGATCTACTTCTGCTCGGCCGTGAACCATTGCCCAAGCCACCTCCCTGGTGTCAGGCTGACCGAATGACAGAGACCGAAGGGTTCATCGATCAGGCGGTAGCGGGTCTCGCGGAGCCGCAGCCGATGTACAAAGCCTTGCGTGAATCGAACCCGGTATTTCGGTCACCGCAGGCAGTGGTGCTCAGCCGCCTGGCGGACATCGAGATGGCACTCAAACACACCGAGCTGTTTTCGTCGAATATGGATGCGGTCGACCTGGGCAACATCCGACCGCTGATTCCGCTGCAAGTCGATCCTCCCGAGCACGCGAAATATCGGCGCATCCTCGATCCGCTGTTCACTCCGCGCGAGATGGCCCGACGCGAACCACGGGTGGTCGAGCTGGTCAACGAGATGATTGACCGATTCGCCGATCGGGGCGAATGCGACTTCCACGAGGAGTTCGCGGTGCCACTTCCGTGCACGGTCTTCCTGCAATTGCTCGGCCTGCCGCTGGAAGACCTCGACAAATTTCTGGAGTGGAAGGACGGCGTCATCCGCCCGGTGGGCGCCAGCGGTTACGAAAGCCGGCATAACGCCTCGGCACCCGTCGCGCAGGAGATCTACGACTACTTCGAACGCGCCATTGACGACCACATAGCCAGCCCACGCGACGATGTGCTATCCGCGATGATCGCCGCGAACTTTAAAGAGGGGGGTGGGACCTTATCGCGCGAGGAACTGCTCGACATTTGTTTCCTGTTCCTGATCGCGGGGCTGGACACGGTCACCGACTCGCTCGACTGTTTCTTCGTGTACCTGGCACGACACCCCGACCACCGCCATCAACTGGTCGAAGATCCCGACGTCCTTCCGCATGCGATTGAGGAATTATTGCGCTGGGAGACGCCGGTGCCCGGTGTCGCCCGGGTCGCCATGCAAGACGTCGAGGTGGGCGGATGCCCCATCAGCAAGGGCGAACGGGTCAGCCCGCTACTCGGCGCGGCCAACACCGACCCGGCCGAGTTCCCCGATCCCGAGCTGGTGGACTTCAACCGTAACCCGAACCGGCACCGCGCGTTCGGCGGAGGTCCGCACCGCTGCCTCGGATCCCACCTGGCCCGCATGGAGCTGCGGGTGGCGTTGCGTGAATTCCACCGCCGAATACCCGATTATGAGATCAAGCCTGGCACCCAGCTGGTTTTTACCGCCGCGCTGCGCTCGGTGGAATCGTTGCCGCTGATATTTCCGGTGTCATGACGCACGTGTCCGTCGACGTCGACCGTTGCACCGGCCACGGGCGTTGCTACACCTTGGCGCCCGGCGTGTTCGACGCCGATGAGGTCGGTCACGCTGTGGTGCTTGTCGGGGAAGTCACCGGTGAACTCGAGGCGCAAGCGGTAACGGGTGAGCAGAACTGCCCAGAGCAGGCAATCACCGTTTCGGCCGGTTACAGATAACCGGTCTGGTTCACCAGCCGCACCGAAGATGCTCCGTCGGAATAGAACTCGGCGATGCTCAGAGACGCCAAGTCAAGATGCAATCGGTACAGGATGCCCGGCCCCGCATCCAGTGCGAGCCGCAACAGCATCTTGATCGGCGTGACGTGTGACACCAACAGAATTGTCGCGTCTTGATGTGCGGCAACGACCCGGTCGCGTGCCCTACACACGCGCTCAAGCACGTCGTCGAAACTTTCACCGCCCGGCGGCATGGTCGCGGTGTCGCGAAGCCAGCGTGTATGCAGGTCCGGATCCCGTTCGGCGGCTTCCCCGAAGGTTAAGCCTTCCCAGGACCCGAAATCGGTCTCGATCAGATCATCGTCAACCGTGACGTCGAGGCCCAGCGCCTTGGCGGCCGCCGCCGCGGTGTCGTAGGCCCGTTGCAGCGGCGACGAGATCACGGCGGTGATCCCGCCACGCTCCACCAGATATCGCGCCGCCGCTGCGGCCTGCCGTCGTCCCAATTCGGTCAGTTCCGGGTTGCCGCGCCCCGAATAGCGCCGCTGCACCGATAATTCGGTCTGACCGTGTCGCAGCAGCAGCAACCTTGTTGGGGTACCCTGTGCGCCCGTCCAACCCGGGGCTGTCAAGGATTGCGTTGCAACATTTTTCGCTGGTTCAGCAGCCGGGACGGCGGATTTCTCCGCTCCACCATTGGTCTCAGTTGCAGCGTCCATCGCCTCGTTGGCCAACCGATCGGCGTGCGAATTTCGCGCCCGCGGAATCCATGCGTAGCTGATCCGATCGAACCGCGACGCCAGCTTCCGGGCCTGAGCATGCAGGTGGATCAGGTCGGGGTGTTTGACTTTCCACCGACCGGACATCTGCTCGACCACCAGCTTGGAATCCATGAAGACCGCGGCCTGGTTGGCACCTAGTTCCAGGGCTTCGTCCAAACCGGCTATCAAGCCGCGATATTCGGCAACATTATTGGTCGCACGGCCTATCGGCTGCTTGGCCTCGGCCAGCACGGTCGAGCGGTCCCCCGTGAACACCACCGCACCGTATCCAGCCGGCCCGGGGTTGCCTCGTGACCCGCCGTCGGCTTCGATGACAACTTCCACTAATCGAGTCCCTTGACCCGCAAGAGGATCGCGTTGCATTCCGGGCAGCGCACCAGCTCGTCTTCGGCGGCCGCCGTGATGCCTGCCAGGTCGCCCCGGCCGATCTCGATCCGGCAGGCGCCGCACCGATGTCCCAGCAGTGCCGCGGCGCCTGGCCCTCCCCCGGCCCGCTGTCGCTCGTACAGGGCAGACAGGGCCGGGTCCAGGGTCGCGGTCAGCACGTCGCGTCGCGATGCATGCTGCTGGCGGGCCTGCTCGATTTCGACTAATGCGGCGTCGAGTGCCTGCTGTGCGCTGGCCAGGTCGACCTGGAGCGCATCGATTGCCTGCAGCTCGGCGTTCAGCTGGGCTTCCAGTTCCTCACGGCTCTCCATCACCTCCAGCAAGGAATCTTCCAGGCTGTTCTGGCGTCGTTGCAGGGTCTCGAGCTCGTGCTGCAGATCCGACTGGTGCTTGGCGTCCGTCGCGCCCGAACTGAGTAACCCGCGGTCTCTGTCTTCGCGCTGGCGCACCGCATCGATCTCCGACTCCAATCGCGACACCTGAGCATTCAGATCTTCCAACGCGATGCGCACCGTGGCCAATCGGTCGTTGACGGCATTGTGCTCAATCTGTATCGACTCGTAGGCCTCCCGCTGCGGCAGATGGGTGGCCCGATGCGCGATCTGGGACAGCTCAGCATCCAGCTTCGCCACCTCCAATAGCGAACGCTGCTGTGTTACTTCGGCTTTCATGACTGATCTCTCCAGGTATCGTTCTCGAGGTTCTCGACGTGCTCGACGTTCCAAGGGTCGGTGCGGATGGTGCACACACGCACCGGCAGGGCCGCGAACCGCGACCTCAGCACGGTGGCCGCCTGACCGCACCACGGGAATTCGCTTGCCCAATGCGCAACGTCGATTAGGGCCACATTCGAAATCCGGCGATGCTCGTCGGCCGGATGGTGTCGCAGATCTGCCGTGACATACGCCTGCACGTCAGCCGCCGCCGCGGCGGCAAGGAGCGAGTCCCCCGCGCCGCCGCAGACCGCAACCCGCGACACCAGCATGTCGGGGTCCCCCGCAGCGCGCACACCCCAGGAGGTTTTCGGTAACGCGGAGCCCACCCGGGAGACGAAGGCGCGCAATGGTTCCGGTTGGGGCAGCGTGGCGATGCGGCCCAAGCCGGCGTCGCTGGGCAGCGGCACCATTGCGAAGATGTCGAACGCCGGCTCCTCGTAGGGATGTGCGGCGCGCATCGCAGATAACACATCGGCGCGCGCTCGCGCTGGTGCGACAACCTCGAATCGGTCCTCGGCGACCCGCTCGACGGTACCGACGCTGCCTATCGCGGGCGACGACCCTTCATGAGGCAGGAACTGCCCGATGCCTTCCACGCTCCAGCTGCAGTGCGAATAGTCGCCGATGTGGCCGGCGCCGGCAGCAAATACCGCCGCCTGCACTGCCGCCGCGTTCTCGCGCGGCACATAGATGATCCACTTGTCGAGATCGGCGTCACCCGATCGCGGCTCGAGCACCGCTTCGACATTGAGACCAAGGGCGTCAGCGAGTGCGTCCGAGACACCGGGTGCGGCCGAATCGGCGTTGGTGTGCGCGGTGAACAGTGAACTCCCGGATCGGATCAAGCGGTGTAGGAGCGCGCCCTTGGGCGTGTTGGCCGCGACCGTGTCGACCCCGCGCAATAGCAGCGGATGATGTGCCAGCAGCAGACCGGCCTCGGGAACCTGGTCAACCACGGCCGGCGTCGCGTCCACCGCGATGGTCACCGAATCCAGCACATCCCGGGGGTCACCGCACACCAGGCCGACCGAATCCCACGATTGGGCAAGCCCTGGCGGGTAGGCCTCGTCCAGCACCTCGATGACGTCGGCCAGCCGGACACTCACCCGCGCCTCCCGGAGCTTGCGAACCCGACGCTCGCGCTGCTGGCCTCGAAGATGTTCTGAACCAACAATGGCCACTCCGCGCGAACCGCCGCCCGCAGGTAGCGATCGTCCAGGCCCACGAATGTGTCACACCGCCGGACCGCTATTCCCTTAGTGTGCAGCCTTTTTCGGATTACTTCAGCGTCGGGCATACTGAACAACACAAACGGGGCGCTGCCGTCGACCACGTGGGCGCCCACCGACGCCAGACCGGCCGCCATTTCGGCACGCAACGCCGCCACTCGCACCGCACCGGCCGCGGCTTCGGCCACGGCTTCGGCGGCGCAGCACGCTGCGATGGCCGCTAGTTGCAACGTTCCAACCGCCCAGTGGGCGCGCCGTGTGGTCAACCGCGCAAGTACGTCTGGCGAGCCAAGGGCGTAGCCCACCCGTAGTCCGGCCAAGGACCACGTCTTGGTCAAACTGCGCAACACCACCACGTCGGGAAGTGAGTAATCGGCCAGCGCCTCGGGCTCGTCGGGAACCGAATCGGCGAACGCCTCGTCGACCACCAGGATTCGTCCCGGCCTTCGCAAGGCAAGAAGCTGCTCGCGACGGTGCAGCACCGAGGTGGGGTTGGTGGGGTTGCCCACCACGACAAGGTCGGCATCGTCGGGCACTGCGCCGTTATCCAAGGCGTTGTCCAAACCGAACGGCGGCTCGAGCACGACATGGTGTACCGGCACGCCGGCCGCGGTCAGCGCCACCGCCGGTTCGGTGAACGACGGCGCGATGATCGCCGCCCGCGCCGGGCGGAGGTTAGGTAGCATCGCGAACCCTTCTGCCGCCCCGGCCAGCGGCAGCACCTCGTCGCGGGCTCGGTCATGCCGCCCGGCGACCGCGTCTTGCGCCCGGTGCACGTCCTCGACGCGGGGGTAGCGCGCCAGATCCGGCAACCGCGCCGCCAGCAATTGCACCAGCCAATCCGGCGGTTGCGCATGACGGACGTTGACGGCGAAATCCAGCATGCCGGCCGTGACGGCCTGGTCACCGTGATAGCGCGCCGCTGCAAGCGGGCTCGGATCCAGACTCGCCATCAATGAGACACTAGTGCGCCGCCGCGCGGCCCCGGTATCGGGAGCGTCGCCCCACCAGCGCACCGCTGCCGCCGGTGTGCACCGCCCGCGAACCGGGGTAGCCCCGACCTAGCACTTCGCGCTCCAGCTTTATCGCCGACAATGGGATCGTGACAGACACAATCTCGGCGGGGTCCGATTCACAGCCGGGCCCCGCTTCGCCGGTGGGCGAAACGCCGCAGCTGGTGATCTTCGATCTCGATGGCACGCTCACCGATTCCGCGGAAGGCATCGTCGCCAGCTTCCTGCATGCGCTCAGCCACGTCGGAGCCCCCGTGCCCGAGGGCGATCTGACCGCCCGGATCGTCGGCCCGCCGATGGATGACACTTTTCGCGCGATGGGGCTTGGCGAGTCCACCGATGCGGCGATCGCGGCCTTCCGCGCCGAGTACGGCGCCCGAGGGTGGTCGATGAACACCTTGTACGACGGGATCGCTGCGCTGCTCGTCGATCTGCGCGCTGCCGGTGTCCGGCTCGCTGTGGCCACCTCCAAACTGGAGCCGACGGCACAGCGCATCCTCACCCATTTCGAGCTTGGGCAACATTTCGAGGTCATCGCGGGCGCCAGCCCGGATGGCTCGCGCAAAACCAAGGAACAGGTGCTGGCCCACGCACTGGCGCAGCTACAGCCGCTGCCCGAACGCGTGCTGATGGTCGGCGACCGCAGCCACGACGTGGACGGGGCGACCACGCACGGCATCGACACCGTGGTGGTCGGCTGGGGCTACGGGCGGGCCGACTTCGCTGACGGGCTCACCGGCACCGGCGTGACACACGCCTCGACGATCGACGAGCTGCGGAGGGCTTTGGGTGTCTGAGGGGCTCGCTGATTCGCATGACGCGTTGCACGTCACCTTCATCTGTAGCGGCAACATCTGCCGGTCCCCGATGGCCGAGAAGATGTTCGCCGACCAGTTGCGACGGCGCGGCCTGGCCGACGCGGTGCGGGTGACCAGCGCCGGCACCGGTAATTGGCACGTCGGCGAGGGCGCCGACGCACGGGCAAACCGGGTGCTGCGGGCCCATGGCTACCCCACCGACCACCGCGCCGCACAAGTCGACGAGGACCACTTGGCGGCCGATCTGGTGGTGGCCTTGGGACGCAACCACCTTCGACTGTTGCGGGAGCTGGGGGTCGAGGACGATCGGGTGCGAATGTTGCGGTCGTTCGATCCGCGCTCGGCCGCTCATGCCCTCGACGTCGAGGATCCCTACTACGGCGACCACGACGATTTTGAGGAGGTTCTCACCGTCATCGAGGCGGCGTTGCCGGGCCTGCACGATTGGGTGGACAAGCAACTTGCGCAGAACGGAGACGGTTGATGCGTCGTCTGACGTTTCTGCTGCGGCCGGGCTGGATAGCGCTGGCTCTGGTGGTCATCGCTTTCACCTACTTGTGCTTCATGGTGCTGGCGCCGTGGCAGCTGGGAAAGAACAGCAGAACATCGCGCGAGAATGACCAAATCGAATATTCGCTCAGCACATCGCCGGTGCCGCTCAAAACTTTGCTGCCGGGACAGGATTCGTCGGCCCCGAATGCACAGTGGCGCAAAGTGACGGCGACCGGGCACTACCTGCCGGACGTGCAGGTGGTGGCCCGGTTGCGGGTGGTAGACGGAGACCAGGCGTTCGAGGTGCTGGCGCCGTTTGTCGTCAACGATGGACCGACCGTGCTGGTCGACCGCGGCTACGTGCGTCCCGAACCGGGCTCTCACATCCCTGGAATCCCGCGGCCGCCGCAGGAGACCGTCAGTCTCACAGCGCGGCTGCGGGACTCCGAAGCGCTCCCGCGGGACAAGGAGCCGTTCTCCAGGGACGGTGTCCAGCAGGTGTATTCGATCAACACCGGACAGGTTTCGGTACTGACCAAAGTACCGCTGACCGGATCCTATCTGCAGTTGGTCGAAAACCAGCCCGGCGGGCTCGGACTGATCGGCGTGCCGCACCTGGACGCAGGCCCGTTCTTGTCCTACGGCATTCAGTGGATTTCGTTCGGCATCCTCGCGCCCATCGGGCTGGGCTACTTCGCCTACTCCGAGATCCGTGCCCGCCGCCGCGAAAGGGATCAAACGCCGGCGCCCGAAGCTCCGAAGACCGTCGAGGACAAGCTCGCCGACCGCTACGGTCGGCGGCGCTAGCTATGCGGATGTGACAAGACGCCGAGGAGGGCCCAACAGCCCGGTCAATAGCACGGCCGCCGCCTGCACCGCCCGCGACAGCGCCACCGCCCGGCGCAGGTCGGCCATGCCTGGCGGCCCGCCGTCGCCCAGGGTGGGGCGGATCTGCAGCTCATGTCGGTACTGGGTGGGCCCGCCGAGTCGCACGCCCAGTGCCCCGGCGAAGGCCGCCTCGACGACGCCTGCGTTGGGACTCGGATGCCGGGCCGCATCCTTCCGCCAGGCCCGCACCGCACCCGATGGTGATCCGCCCACGACCGGCGCGCACATCACCACCAGCGCCGCGGTCACCCGCGCAGCGACGTAATTGGCCGCGTCATCCAGTCGCGCTGCGGCCCAACCGAACCGGCGATATCGCGGCGAGCGGTGGCCGATCATCGAATCCAGGGTGTTGATGGCGCGGTATGCCAGCACCGCGGGCGTTCCGCCTAGCGTCGCCCACAGCATCGGCGCCACCTGCGCATCCGACGTGTTCTCCGCGACCGATTCCAATGTCGCGCGCGTCAGGCCCGGGCCGTCCAGCCGGGCCGGATCGCGCCCGCACAGCGACGGCAGTAGCCGTCGCGCGGCCTCGATGTCATCGCGTTCCAGCAGCTCCGACATCTCCACGCCGGTGCGCGCCAACGAAGTTCCACCGAGGGATACCCAGGCGGCCGTTGCGGTGGCCGCAATCGAACAGAGCCGTCCCCCACGTCGAGCCGCCCGCTGCACAGCCACGCCCAGCACGCTCACGGCACCTACCAACAGCCCGACGTGCAGCACGCCTGCGATCCTGCTGTCTCGGTACGTGACCAGTTCCAACTTCGCTGCCGCTTGGCCGAACATCGCGACTGGATGACCCCGTTTCGGGTCGCTCAAAGCGAGGTCGGCCAAATAGCCGCCCAGCACGCCGGCCATGCGGGAGCGCCGTGTCGTCGCAAACATTCCGGCAGCGTCTCATACGTGGTCTACTCGCTGCTATGGAGTCTTCTGTAGCGAGTCCGTAATGAGGCGGCCCGTCACGCGAATCGTCGACCTGTTGAATCCGGCGGCGACGTTATTGCCCGCCGCGAACGTGATCATGCAGCTGGCATTGCCGGGTGTGGGCTATGGCGTGGTGGAAAGCACGGTGGACAGCGGAAACGTATACAAGCATCCGTTCAAACGGGCCCGCACCACCGGCACCTACCTGGCGGTTGCGACCATCGGAACCGCATCCGATCAAGCGCTGATCCGCGATGCCGTGGACGTCGCTCACCGGCAGGTCCGATCGAAATCGTCAAGCCCGGTCTCTTACAACGCATTCGATCCCAAGCTGCAGCTCTGGGTGGCCTCGTGCCTGTACCGCTACTTTGTCGACCAACACGAATTCCTGCACGGCCCACTCGATGATGCCACCGCCGACGCCGTCTATCGCGACGCCACCCGGTTGGGTACCACACTGCAAGTGCAGGAACGCATGTGGCCGCCGGACCGGGTCGCGTTCGACGAGTACTGGAAACGCTCGCTCGACGACCTGCACATCGATCCGCCGGTGCGCGAGCATCTGCGCGGGGTTGCCTCGATGGTGTTCTTGCCGTGGCCATTACGGGCGCTAGCGGGCCCTTTCAACTTGTTCGCGACGACGGGGTTTTTGGCTCCCGAGTTCCGGGCGATGATGCAACTGGACTGGTCGGAGCGTCAGCAGCGCCGGTTCGACTGGCTGTTGTCCGGTCTGCGGCTCGCCGACCGGCTGATTCCGCACCGTACCTGGACCCTCGGCTATCAGCTGTATCTATGGGACATGCGGTTTCGGGCGCGCCGCGGCTGGCGGATCGTCTAGCCCGGGGTCAGCGCACTGTTGCAAAGAACTCACGGACATCCCGGACGAACAGTTCCGGTTGTTCGAATGCGGCGAAGTGCCCGCCGCGGGGCATCGTGGTCCAGTGCGTGATGTTGTAGACCGGTTCGCACCACGACCGCGGCGCGCCCAGCACCTCTCCGGGGAAAGCGGCGATACCCGTGGGCAATTCGACCCGACTCATGTTCCCCCAGGCCTTGAAGCTCTCCCAGTACAACCGCGCCGAGGACGCCCCGGTGCCGGTCACCCAGTACACCATCACGTTGTCGAGTAGCTCGTCCCGGGTGAGCACCTTCTCGGGGTGGCCGTCGCAGTCCATCCACGCCCAGAACTTCTCGACTATCCACGCCATCTGCCCCACCGGCGAATCGGCCAGCCCGTAGCCCAACGTCTGTGGCCGGGTGGACTGCTGCTTGGAATAACCGGTACCCGTGTTGCGGTGCTCGGCCAGCGCGGCCAGGGCCCGCTTCTCTTCCTCGGTGGGGCTGACGAGCGATTCCTTCGTGGGCCTGCCGATCGGCATATTGAGATGGATTGCCGCGCAGTGGCCGCCGTTTCGGCCGATCTGCGTCGTGACGGCCGACCCCCAGTCACCGCCTTGAGCGCCGTAGCGGTCGTAGCCGAGGCCCAGCATGAGCTTTTCCCACGCGTTGGCGATCTTTTCGACACCCCACCCGGTGCGGGTGGGTTTCCCGGAGAAGCCATACCCCGGAAGTGACGGACACACCACGTGCAACGCCTCTTCGGCGCGTCCGCCGTGCGCCGTTGGGTTGGTCAGCGGCTCGATCACCTTGTGGAACTCCACGATCGAACCCGGCCAGCCGTGGGTGATCACCACTGGGAACGCGTCCTCGTGCGGCGACCGTTGGTGGATGAAATGGATGTCCAGTCCGTCGATCTCGGTGGTGAACTGGTCGAAGCGGTTGAGCGCGGCCTCACGCGACCGCCAGTCGTATTCGTTGGCCCAGTAGTCGGCCAGCTCGCGGGTGTAATCCAGGGGAATGCCCTGGCTCCAGTCGTCCACGCATTCGGCTTCTGGCCACCGGGTGCGCGCCAGCCGCGCTCGGAGATCATCGAGCACGTCGTCGGGAACGTCGATACGAAACGGCTTCACCCGTTCATAGTGACGTCGAGTCTGCGGCGATCAACACCCACCCCGGCTGGCTGCGGAGATGCGCCCAGGCGCGGTGGCCTACCGAACCGCCTTCGCGAGACGACGAAGCAACCGTCAGCTGCTCGCGCTGCCCTGGCAAGGAGACCCGGAAACGCTGTTGCCGATCTTCACCAGTGCCGTCGTTCGGCCGCCGACAGGCGATCTCGTCGAGTGAGCGGAGGCCGCCGCGCATCTTGCGGATCCCTTGCTGAGGAACTTAGGGAAGCCGGCGACGAATCGGCGCCTATGGAACGGGTTGGGCCAGCACCGCGACTACCTCTTGCAGAGGGGCCGAGGTTGCCGATACCTCGCCGACGTAGGGCTGTGCCAGTTGGATGATGAGGGAGAGATTAGTGGCGACGATGACGGCGACGATCGCCACCATCGCGTAGTGCAGGATGGGTTTTTCGACCCCGTAGATGATCACGATGCCAAGGACCATAGTGCTTGTCAGGAAGATGACCGCCCAGAGTGACCAGGGCAGCCCGTCGTCTTCGCGGGCGGTGAGTAGTCGCACGGTGCGTGCCTGGCTGATCCTGTCGAGGTTGCTAAAGGACGTCGAGAGCAGAGTCTTCTGGGTGTCGGTCTTTGCGGCTACCCCGTCGTAGGCCTTGTATAGGCGGGCCAGGGTGCTGTCGGCATCTGTTGAAGGACGATTCTCGGCTTGGGACCATTCAGCAATCGCGGCCTGTTCATACGTCAGCAGACCCTGCCGGATGCGGTCTCGATCCGGTGCCTCGAACACGATTGCGTCTCTGGCCATCTGCACCGCTGCTGCGCCTTCGGCGCGTGCGTTGCCGTCTGCGGCGTTGTTTTGACCCCACATGGAGTTGACGACGAATCCGATGAAAAACGCATAAAAGAACCCAATGAAACCGTACGTGAACTTGGTTCCGTCGTTGTGCTCGTCACCCTTGAGGGCTGGGAAGCGCCGGCGCACGTACCACTGAATTAACGCGGCTCCGCCTGCGATGACCACGATTAGGCAGATGAGCAGTAGCCCCGACGGGATGTGGTTGACAAGCCACCAAGTCATGAGCGGCTCCTGAAAGGGTTCGACGGCCAAGCGGATATGCGTCGTTCGACTATAGGGGCTTGGGTGCACCGGCTGGAGGTGACGCGGCGAACTCCACAGCACGCGCCAGGGATGTGTCGCCGGAGTGCTGATGTCGCTCCCGCGGCGATGCAACCTCACCCATGGATCGACCCTAGAAGCCGCGACGCACGAGCAGGTTGATCGTTCGCAGTCAGTACACCGTCGCCGGCGTAAGCCCACTGCGAACACCGGGTCGATTTTTCGCAGTCCACTTACGCTCGTGGCGTTGAGTGGGCGCGGACGGGCGCCGAAATCAACGCCGTCCGGACCGACATCCCGAACTCCTGATGCCGCAGCGTACTGATCCGGCGTCCAGGTGGGACCGCGTCCTTGATCGGCGCCGTGCGGTCGCCGAAGAACGAGGCAGTTGCGTCGATGTCCGTTACGACGTATGTCATCCCCCAGAAAGAGGACGGACCCTCTCCGGCCGTAGCCGGCGAACCGACGACCTCGACGATCGCGTCCCCGAGCCGGAAGAAGACTTGGCGGATCGGTCGGCCGCCGAGTTCGCTGTCCCGTTCTCGGAGCGGGTCCACACCGACGGCCGCCAGCGACTCGACCGTCCGGCCCAGGTCAGGTGACAACAGTACGACGTGGTCGATCGTGATGACGCCATTCGGGTGCACGGACGGTGCTACAGAGACCTCTTCTTCCGACCTCGCCGTCGGGACCCCGTCGAGGTCGTCTACGGAGACGTCTGACGGCAGCCCGCGCAACGACCAACCGACGATGCCGGCGCCGCGGTCACGTCCAACGAGGCGGATACCGACGCCGCCGATCCGGCAGACCGAATCGGAGCCGACGCTGAAGCCGGCCCGCGTCCAGGACTCCGCTGGATCGGCCACCTCGAACTCGTCGAAGGACACGGTCAGATCCACGTGATCAGTATGGCCTCGCGAGTCGCCGCGCCAATCACTGGACGCAGTGCCTATCCTCGGCGCATGGACGAGCACGTGGTGGTCATCCACACCGACGGTGGGTGTCGGCCCAACCCCGGGCCCGGCGGCTGGGGGGCGGTGCTGCGCCACCGTGAGCACGTCCGCGAGATGTGCGGAGGCGAGTCCGGCCAAACCAGCAACAACAGGATGGAACTCACTGCGCCGATCATGGCGCTGGAGGCGCTCACTCGATCGGTGGCGGTGCATCTCTACACCGATAGCACCTACGTCCGGAACGGCATCACCAAGTGGATCCTCGGCTGGGAGCGGAACGGCTGGAAGACCGCAGCGAAGGAACCGGTGAAGAACGTCGACCTCTGGCAGCGGCTCCAAGCAGCGTGCGCGCGGCACCGGGTCGAGTGGTTCTGGGTCAAGGGACACGCAGGCATCGCGGACAACGAACTGGCCGATGAATTGGCAACGCGGGGTATGCAGGAAGCGATCGGTACCGCGAACTTTCCAGCCACGGCCACCTCCAGCGACTCTGGGCACTGCCCGCCGAGGGCGCCCCCCGACGAACACTTGGCGTGTGGAACGCCCGTGACACAGGTGAACTCGACGACATCATGACGTCGCTACCGCTCGTCCCCTGGATGACGATCACGACCACCGAACTGTCGGCGCATCCCAACGACCCGGCCACCCAGCACTAACACCACACGCCAAATTCGAAACCAGCAGAGGTCACCGGCGGCCAAGGTGGCCAAGGCGGTAGCAGCGGCGACGCCATCGTCGGCTCGGCCTTGATCGGGGGCGCCGGCGACCTCTAACGCGTTCTTCAGGTCGGCGTAGGATCGCGCGCAACGCGGGGTCTCGGGAGGCGATGCGCCGTCAAGGAGGTCCTACCACCGTGCCGAACGCGCAAGCTGTTGTCGTCGGAGCGACCGGCGAGGTCGGCGCCGCCATCGTCGTGCGGCTGCGCGAAGCCGGGGTGCCCGTGGTCGCCGTGGCACGCGACCGTGACCGCCTCGATCAATTGAGCGCAACCGACGACGGAATCACCGCATGCACCGCGGACATCGGTGACGACTCGTCGGGTGAGTTGATCGCCGCCGCAGTGTCCGGGCCGGTCCGGATGGTGGTGCAGACAGCGGCCCTACCGCCGGCCGGACCGCTGGCCACCATCGACCCAGATGCCCTTGGCCGGTCGGTGTCGTTGAAGCTCGGCGGACTGCTGCGTCTCATCCGCGCTGTCGAGGACCGGTTTATCGAGGGCGCCCGGATCGTCGCCATCGGAGGCCTTTTCGGTTCCGAACCCACGCCGCAGACCTGCGGGGCCGGTGTCACCAACGCCGCACTGGCCAACCTCATTCGCCAACTCTCCGACGCCTACGGGCCAAAGGGGGTGACCGTGCACATGATCGCTCCCGGTGCCTTGGAAACCGAGCGCCTCCGTCGGTTCGCCGGTGCAGAGGCCCGCGAGCGCGGCGTCAGCGTCGAAACCGTCCTCGATGAATACCGATCTGAGTCATCGCTGCATCGGCTGACCACGCCCGACCAAATCGGTTGGGCAGTCACTCAATTGCTGGCCCCCGAGGCCGACGCGCTGCACGGCGCAACAATCGCCTTGGACGGCGGCGCCCGCCGGGGCCTCTTCTAGTTAGGTTCCATGCCGCGGAAGTCGTCAGATCGGGAAGGGGTTCGGCCGTGCAGACAATCGATCTGGCCTATGTCGAGCGTGGTGTCCATGAGGAACTGGTCGCCCAAGTCGCCGACCAGGAGGGCTATTACGAGGATGAGGGTGTCCACGTCGCCATCCACAACGGGATTAATTGGGACCCGGAGCGTCTGCGCCGCGGTGCGTCGATCGGTCTGGGCCGGGCGCTTTTGCATCGGCTGACGGGCGGCATCGGCTGGAAGGTACTCAGCGTCAACACCCATCGTCCGTTGTTCTGGTTTCTCGGCAACGCCGACGTGACATCCATGGCGGATCTTAGGGGGCGCCGCGTCGCGGTCCACCCCGGCCAAACCGCCCCCGGTTGGTTCACCCGGATCGTCTTGCGCGAGTACGACCTGGACCCCGACCAAGACCTGGACTGTTTGCCGCGGCTTCCGGGTGACTACCAGATGGACCTGCGACGCCTGAAGGACGGCTCGATCGACGCCGCCTGTGTCGGCACCACGTTCTCACCTGAACAGGTCGCCGAGGAGGAAGGGTTTCACGTGCTGGCCTGGGTCGGCGATCACATCCAGATCCCCACCGTCGGCGTCGCGGTGGACCCCACGCATATCCCAGTGGACAGCCCCGCGCTGCAGGCGCTGGTGCGGGCCAACCAACGGGCGCTGCGCACGATCGCCGAACAGCCCGACTTGGCAGTGGACTACATCGCGTGGTTTCTCACCCGGCTCACGCGCGATGAAGCGCAGCAGTACTACGAGCGCTACATCGGCCCCTACTTCACCCCGGACGGCCAGGTGGACCTCAACGTCGCACAGCACGGGATCGACGCGGTGGCAGCCGAACTCGGCCTTGCCTCAATAGCCGCGGACGAGATCTATCAGCCGGGGGCTAGCCCGCCAGCGTAAGCCCACTGCGAAAATCGCCTGAATCCAAGCTCGGTTTTCGCCGTCCCGTTACGCTCGCCGCACTGGGTGCGCGCGCTACATATCCTCAGCGGCGACTTTGAAGACGTCGATTGGACGCACCAGCTCCAACATCACCACCGGGATGTGACGCTCCGTCGACGCCTGATAGGCCAGGTAGGGAGGGTACAGACGCGACATGTGCGCCCACACCTGGTGCCGCTCTTCGCCTTCGGGCTCGCGCCAGGTGGCCTCGAACGCCTGCGTAGCGACCTGGACTCCGATCGTCTCGCGCTGCCGGATGTTCAGGTACCACTGTGGATGGGTGTCGGCGCCGCCCTTCGACGCCACGATGACGATCTCGCCGCCGACATTGCCGTATATCAACGGTTTCACATAACCCTTGCCGGAGTTGCGCCCCAGCACCTTGATCAAGCAGTGCGTCGTCACTGCGTGACCGCCAACGGAGCGAAGGTCCATGATGTGTCCTCGCGAGCCGCCCGAGCTCAGATACTGCCCTAGATGCTCCTTCGTCCAATCCCCTCGCGCTGCTCGAATTGATGCGGCCTCCGCGTCGCTCATAGCTCGTTCCTCCCGGCTTGACTACACAACCGCCGCAGCCGTCGATCCTGAACAACGGGTTGGATCGACCCTAGACTGCGGCGACGCATACGCGTGTTGATGGTTCGCGGTCATTTCACCGCCGCCAGCGTAAGCCCACTGCGAAAACCGGCCCGATGTTTCGCAGCCCCCTTACGCTCGCCGAACTGGTGGGCGCGGACGGTATCGAACCGCCGACCGCTGGTGTGTAAAACCAGAGCTCTACCACTGAGCTACGCGCCCCATTCCCGCGCCGCAGGCTACACGGTCAGAGGTCAGGCATTCAAAACGTGCAGGACTTCTCAGGCCGTCAAAGCCGCCAGCGCGCCGATCCACAGCCGTTGGTCGCGGGCTTCACCGGGCTGGTTCATCTCGGCGAACTGAATTATCCCGGATTGATCGACAACGAAGGTTCCGCGGTTGGATATGCCGGCCACGTCGTTGAACACGCCATACGCCTGGCTGACTTCGCCGTGCGGCCAGAAGTCCGACAAGATCGGAAAGGTGAAGCCACTCTGGCTCGCCCAGACCTTGTGGGTGGGCGGTGGGCCCACCGAGATGGCGAGCACGGCACTGTCGTCGTTTTCGAAGTCAGGCAGGTGATCGCGCAACAGGTCCAGTTCCCCCTGGCAGATCCCGGTGAATGCCAGCGGGAAGAACACCAGCAGGACGTTCTTGGCGCCGCGATAGCCGCTGAGGGTGACGGGCTGCTGATTCTGGTCGCGCAGTGCGAAGGCCGGGGCCGGGGTCCCGACGGCCAGCATCAACGCTTCCCGGTACGCGACTTCGGCTGTACCAAGCGGCTCGCGCTCCAGTTCCCCAGATTGACCGACGAGGTCGGCATCAAACCCGCGGTGGGGGCCGCCTCGGCGATCTCGGCGGGCAGGACATGACCAGGCTTGCCCGTCTTGGGCGTCAGCACCCAGATCACCCCGTCCTCGGCCAACGCGCTGATCGCATCCATCAGGGTGTCCACCAGGTCACCGTCCCCGTCCCGCCACCACAGCAGGACGACATCGACCACCTCGTCGGTGTCTTCATCGAGCAACTCGCCGCCGCAGGTTTCCTCAACCGCGGCGCGGATGTCGTCATCGGTGTCCTCGTCCCAGCCCCACTCCTGGACAACCTGGCCACGTTCGATGCCCAATTTGCCACCGTAGCCCGGGGCGTGATCCGCCGCGACCACCTTGGAGCCTCCTTCAAGTACCACGAGCTATCTGAGCACCGTTGCGATTGCGATTATCGTCGCACAGCCAGAACCAGGTCCACGCGGGCGGCTCTGAACTGGCTCAGAACTGCCTCAGAACGAAGCCATGCACAACTTGAGCGCCTTTGTCTTGGTGTCGTTGAGCTGATCGACCCGCTTGTTGAACTCGGACGTCGGCGCATGTGTCCCGATGGCGTTCGCCACTCCGTGAGCCGCGTCGACATAGGCGTTGAAGGCGTCCTTAAGCTGCGACGACAGCACGTCGCTGAAGCTGTTGGTCACCGTGGATGCGCTGTCGTTCAGCGCACCGACAGCCGGACCCTCGGTGGGCCCGGTGTTGCGGCCCGCGTTGTACGCCGCCACAAATTCATTCACCTTGTCAATTGCGGCTTTGCTGGTGGTAGCGAGCGACTCACACGCGGTGCGAACCACCTTGGTTGTCAAGGATTGTTGCCGCTGGGATTCCCGGACGCTCGAGGTGGCCGACGACTCCGATGCGGATGCGGAAACCGACTGCCGGTAGGCGGGGGCGACCTTCGTGTCGGGTGTGGCTTTGCCGCCGGTGACGGCGGTACATCCGACGATTCCCATCAGCGCCGCCGCGACGCAGCCAAGCGCCAGGGCACCTCGCCTGGGGAATCCCCCCACGTGCCTGCGAGGGACGGCACGCCATCCGATGAGCACGTGTCCTGACGTTACCGGGTTACGAGGAAGCCAACGACCCGACGGCAGCTACGCGGCCAAGACGCCGGTGCGGCACGATAAGGGGGACGAACACGCACGCGTCACCCAAGCAGGTGGCCCGCCAGCTGAGGAGCGGAAGATGACCACCGAGTTCGCGCGCCACGATCTGGCCAAAAACCCAAGCAACGGAAGCGAACCCGATCGCGTTCGGGTGATCCGCGAAGGTGTGGCGTCCTACCTGCCCGACATCGACCCCGAGGAGACGTCGGAGTGGCTGGAATCCTTCGACGGACTATTGGAGCGCTCGGGGCCGGCGCGGGCACGCTACCTGATGTTGCGGCTGCTGGAGCGGGCCGGCGAGCAGCGAGTGTCGATCCCTGCGTTGACCTCGACCGACTACGTCAACACCATCCCTACCGAGCTGGAGCCCTGGTTCCCCGGCGACGAGGACGTCGAACGTCGCTACCGGGCGTGGATCAGATGGAATGCGGCCATCATGGTGCACCGCGCCCAGCGCCCCGGGGTAGGTGTGGGCGGCCACATTTCGACTTACGCATCCTCGGCAGCGCTCTACGAGGTCGGCTTCAACCACTTTTTCCGGGGTAAGTCGCACCCCGGTGGCGGGGACCAGGTTTTCATCCAGGGCCACGCATCCCCCGGGATTTACGCGCGCGCCTTCTTGGAAGGCCGATTGACCGCCGAGCGACTGGACGGCTTCCGGCAGGAGCACAGCCACCCCGGCGGCGGACTGCCGTCCTATCCGCACCCTCGGCTGATGTCCGACTTCTGGGAGTTCCCCACCGTGTCGATGGGCTTGGGCCCCCTCAATGCCATTTACCAGGCGCGGTTCAACCACTATCTGCATGACCGGGGCATCAAGGACACCTCCGATCAGCACGTGTGGTGCTTTTTGGGCGACGGCGAAATGGACGAGCCCGAGAGTCGCGGACTGTCCCACATGGGGGCCCTCGAAGGCCTGGACAACCTGACCTTCGTCGTCAACTGCAACCTGCAGCGCCTTGACGGTCCGGTACGCGGTAACGGCAAGATCATCCAAGAGCTGGAGTCGTTCTTCCGGGGTGCCGGCTGGAATGTCATCAAGGTGGTGTGGGGCCGCGAATGGGATGCCCTGCTGCACGCCGACCGCGACGGCGCACTGGTGAACCTGATGAACACCACCCCCGACGGCGACTTCCAGACCTATAAGGCCAACGACGGCGGCTACGTGCGCGATCACTTCTTCGGGCGCGACGCACGCACCAAGGCGTTGGTGGAAAGCCTTACAGATCAAGAGATCTGGAATCTCAAGCGCGGTGGCCACGACTATCGCAAGGTCTACGCCGCCTATCGGGCCGCCGCCGAACACAAGGGACAGCCGACGGTGATCCTGGCCAAGACCATCAAGGGCTACACGCTGGGCAAGCACTTCGAGGGCCGCAACGCCACCCACCAGATGAAGAAGCTGACGCTGCAGGATCTCAAGGATTTCCGCGACCGCGAGCGCGTTCCGATCAGCGACGCCCAGCTGGAGGAAAACCCTTACCTGCCGCCGTACTACCACCCCGGCGCGGACGCGCCGGAGATCCGTTACATGCTCGACCGGCGCCGCACCCTCGGGGGTTTCCTCCCCGAGCGCCGGACAAAAGCCAAGGTCCTGAAGCTACCCGGGCGCGACATCTACGCCCCGCTGAAGAAAGGTTCGGGCACCCAGGAGGTCGCCACCACCATGGCGATAGTGCGAACGTTCAAAGAGGTGTTGCGGGACAAAGAAATCGGCCCGCGGATCGTGCCGATCATTCCCGACGAGGCGCGCACCTTCGGGATGGACTCCTGGTTTCCGTCGTTGAAGATCTATAACCGCAACGGCCAGCTTTACACCGCGGTGGACGCCGATCTGATGCTGGCGTACAAGGAGAGTGAGATCGGCCAGATTCTGCACGAGGGCATCAACGAGGCAGGCTCAACGGCGTCGTTCACCGCCGCCGGCACGTCGTACGCGACGCACAACGAGCCGATGATCCCGATCTACATCTTCTATTCGATGTTCGGGTTCCAGCGCACCGGCGATGGCTTTTGGGCAGCGGCCGACCAGATGGCACGCGGCTTCGCACTCGGGGCCACCGCTGGGCGCACCACGCTGACCGGGGAAGGCCTGCAACACGCCGACGGCCACTCGTTATTGCTGGCCGCCAGCAATCCGGCGGTGGTCGCGTACGACCCGGCGTACGCCTACGAGATCGCCTACATCGTGGAAAGCGGTCTGGCCCGGATGTTCGGCCCGAACCCGGAGAACGTGTTCTTCTACATCACCGTCTATAACGAGCCCTACGCCCAGCCGCCCGAGCCGGAGAATTTCGATCCCGAAGGAGTGCTGCGGGGCATCTACCGGTATCGCGCGGCCACCGAGCGACGCAGCAACACCGTGCAGATCCTGGCCTCCGGGGTGTCGATGCCCGCCGCGCTGAAAGCGGCGGAGATGCTGGCCGCCGAGTGGGACGTCGCCGCCGACGTGTGGTCGGTGACCAGTTGGGGCGAGCTGAACCGCGACGGAGTGTCGATCCAGAGAGCTCAGCTGCGGCACCCGGACCAGCCGGCCGAAGTTCCCTACGTGAGCAAGGCCCTTGCCGGAGCCGCCGGGCCGGTGATCGCCGTGTCGGACTGGATGCGCGCGGTCCCCGAGCAGATCCGACCGTGGGTGCCGAACACCTACGTCACGCTCGGCACCGACGGATTCGGCTTTTCCGACACCCGGCCCGCCGCGCGGCGCTACTTCAACACCGACGCCGAGTCGCAGGTGGTCGCGGCACTGGAGGCACTTGCACGCGATGGCGAAATCGACCCGTCGGTGCCGGTGGCGGCGGCCCGTCAGTACAAGATCGACGATGTGCGGGCCGCTCCGAAGCAGACGTCTGATCCCGGTCCCGGGGCATGAGAATCCTAAGAGGATATTAAGATGCGGGACGGCGCACCCTCAAATTTGGGGGAAACTTCCAGAAACCCGGCGTAGGTTTTAGGGATGAGCGACAATCAGTCCAGTCCAGCTGGGAAACCGCGGTTGCCGCTTGACCTCGTGGAGGCCCTGCCCGATTCCCTACTGCGCACGCTGAAGCAGTATTCCGGCCGGCTGGCGACCCAGGCTGTCGCGGTCATGCAGGAGCGGTTGCCGTTCTTCGCCGACATGGAAGCCTCCCAGCGCGCCAGCGTCGCCCTGGTGGTGCAGACGGCGGTGGTGAATTTCGTCGAATGGATGCAGGATCCGCACGGCGACGTCAGCTACACCGCGCAAGCGTTCGAACTGGTGCCCCAGGACCTGAGACAACGGATCGCATTGCGTCACAGCGTCGACATGGTTCGGGTCACCATGGAGTTCTTCGAGGAAGTTGTCCCACTGCTGGCCCGCTCCGAGGAACAGTTGACCGCCCTCACGGTGGGCATTCTCAAGTACAGCCGCGATCTGGCATTTACCGCCGCGACGGCGTATGCCAACGCGGCCGAAGCGCGGGGCACGTGGGACAGTCGAATGGAGGCCAGCGTCGTCGACGCGGTGGTACGCGGCGACACCGGTCCCGAGTTGCTGTCCCGCGCCGCGGCGTTGAACTGGGACACCACCGCGCCCGCGACGGTTGTGGTCGGGACCCCTGCGCCTGGCCGTGCAGACGACCGCGCTCCCAAGGACCCCAAGGGCACCGCCAGCAGCGAGCGGGCCAGCCAGTACGTCCGCGATGTCGCGGCGCGTCACGGCCGGGCGGCGCTGACCGACGTGCACGGCACCTGGTTGGTGGCGGTCGTGTCCGGGCAGTTGTCACCGACCGAGAAATTTCTGGGTGACCTGCTTGCCGCGTTCTCCGACGACCCCGTGGTCATCGGGCCGACCGCGCCCATGCTGACCGCGGCGTACCACAGTGCCAGCGAGGCGATTTCCGGAATGAACGCCGTCGCCGGCTGGAGCGGAGCGCCGCGGCCCGTTCTGGCGCGAGAGCTCCTGCCCGAACGCGCCCTGATGGGCGATGCGTCGGCGATCGTGGCGTTGCATACCGACGTCATGGGCCCACTGGCCGACGCCGGACCGACGCTGATCGAAACGCTCGAGGCTTATTTAGATTGTGGCGGTGCGATCGAGGCCTGCGCCCGCAAGTTGTTCGTTCATCCAAACACCGTGCGATACCGGCTCAAGCGCATCACGGACTTCACCGGCCGCGATCCGACCGAGCCGCGCGATGCTTATGTCCTGCGGGTCGCGGCAACGGTGGGCCAGCTGAACTATCCGACCCCGCATGGCGTCGGCAGTAACGCCATGACTCAGGTTCCGCTCCCGGTCAGAGCGAGTGTCGTGGGCCTCGCCTGACACTATTTGGGCCCCATCCGGGGGATAGTGATCCAGGCAACACATCGCGGCACGATATCAAACACGTAGCTTAACGGGG
The DNA here is from genome assembly GCA_963762625.1 of uncultured Actinomycetota bacterium. Lineage (GTDB taxonomy): Bacteria > Actinomycetota > Actinomycetes > Mycobacteriales > Mycobacteriaceae > Mycobacterium. The sequence continues at coordinate 2,598,888 of CAVXLB010000001.1, read as the reverse complement.
TGTTTTGTGGGATACATACAAAAACCTAAGACGAGGTTCATAATCTGTTACACCGCGCAAAACCGTTTCCACAGTGTTCTCTTAGACACGTGATCGCATTACTGGCGCCCGGACAGGGCTCGCAGACCGAGGGAATGCTGTCGCCGTGGCTGGCACTGCCGGGCGCGGCGGACCAGATCGCCTCTTGGTCCAAGGCTAGTGGCCTGGATCTGGCGCGGCTGGGAACCACCGCCTCGACCGAGGAGATCACCGACACCGCGGTCGCTCAGCCGTTGATCGTCGCGGCCACCCTGTTGGCTTATCAGGAGCTGACCGGGCGCGGCCTGCTAAGCGGTACGGAGCTGATCGTCGCCGGTCACTCGGTCGGCGAAATCGCGGCCTATGCGATCGCCGGTGTCATTGCCGCCGATGACGCCGTCTCGCTGGCCGCCACGCGCGGCGCCGAGATGGCCAAGGCGTGCGCCGCCGAACCGACCGGCATGTCCGCGGTGCTCGGCGGTGACGAGGCCGACGTCCTCACCCGGCTCGACCATCTGGACCTGGTTGCGGCGAACCGTAACGCCGCCGGCCAGATTGTCGCCGCCGGCGCACTGACCGCATTGGAAAAGCTCGCCGAAGACCCACCTGCCAGGGCCCGGGTGCGCGCGCTCGGCGTGGCCGGAGCGTTCCACACCAGGTACATGGCGCCGGCTCTGGAGGGCTACGCCGCCGCGGCGGGCGCCATCCCGACCGCCGAGCCCACCGCCACGCTGCTGTCGAACCGCGACGGACAACCGGTCGTCTCGGCGGCCGCGGCGATGGACACGCTGGTCGCCCAGCTGGTCCAACCGGTGCGCTGGGACCTGTGCACCGCGACGCTGCGTGAGCACAACGTCACGGCGATCGTGGAGTTTCCCCCCGCGGGCACCCTCATCGGTATCGGCAAGCGCGAACTTCGGGGGGTGACGGCTCGTGCCGTCAAATCGCCCGCGGATCTGGACGAGTTGGGCAATCTCTAACAGCCAGCTTGGGCCAGTACAAATAAAAATAAAAGAGCACGTCAGTTCGATCTAACATATTACGAAGGGAATGAGCTGTGGCCGTCACTCAAGAAGAAATCATCTCCGGTATCGCCGAGATCATCGAAGAGGTAACCGGTATCGAGCCGTCCGAGGTCACCCCGGAGAAGTCGTTCGTCGACGACCTGGACATCGACTCGCTGTCGATGGTTGAGATCGCCGTGCAGACCGAGGACAAGTACGGCGTCAAGATCCCGGACGAGGACCTCGCCGGTCTGCGTACCGTCGGTGACGTCGTCTCCTACATCCAGAAGCTCGAGGAAGAGAACCCCGAGGCTGCCGAGGCGCTGCGCGCCAAGATCGGGACGGAGAGCCCCGACGCTGTCCAAGCGGAGACCAAGTGACCAAGCCTTCCACTGCTAATGGCGGTTACCCCAACGTTGTGGTAACCGCTGTCGCGGCGACGACATCTCTCGCGCCGGACATTGAGAGCACGTGGAAGGGCTTGTTGGCCGGTGAAAGCGGCATCCGCGTACTCGAGGACGACTTCGTCTACAAGTGGGACCTGCCCGTCAAGATCGGTGGCCACCTCAAGGAGCCCGTCGATATCCACATGGGCAGGTTGGACATGCGGCGCATGTCCTACGTGCAGCGGCTGAGCAAGTATCTCAGCGGTCAGCTGTGGGACACCGCGGGCAGCCCGGAACTCGATCCGGACCGGTTCAGCGTGGTCGTCGGAACCGGTCTGGGCGGCGCGGAGCGGATCGTCGAGAGCTACGACCTGATGAACGAGGGCGGCCCCCGCAAGGTGTCGCCGCTGGCCGTTCAGATGATCATGCCCAACGGCGCCGCGGCGACCGTCGGGCTGCAGCTCGGGGCCCGCGCCGGGGTGATGACTCCGGTGTCGGCCTGTTCGTCGGGCTCGGAAGCGATCGTCCACGCGTGGCGCCAAATCGTCATGGGTGATGCCGACGTCGCCGTCTGCGGCGGTGTGGAAGGCCCCATCGAGGCGCTGCCCATCGCGGCGTTCTCCATGATGCGGGCCATGTCGACCCGCAACGATGAGCCCGAGCGTGCGTCGCGGCCGTTCGACAAAGACCGCGACGGCTTCGTGTTCGGCGAGGCCGGGGCGCTGATGCTCATCGAGACCGAGGAGCACGCCAAAGCCCGCGGCGCCAAGCCGCTGGCCCGGTTGCTGGGCGGCGGTATCACCTCCGACGCCTTCCACATGGTGGCGCCGGACCCCGACGGCGTGCGTGCCGGCAGAGCGATGACGCGGGCGCTGGAGCTGGCGGGCTTGTCCCCCAAGGACGTCGACCACATCAACGCCCACGGGACGGCGACACCGATCGGCGATACCGCCGAGGCCAACGCCATCCGGGTCGCCGGTTGCGAGCACGCCGCGATCTACGCGCCGAAGTCGGCGCTGGGCCACTCCATCGGCGCTGTCGGCGCACTGGAATCGGCGCTCACGGTACTGAGCCTGCGGGACGGCGTCATCCCGCCCACCCTGAATTACGAGACCCCCGATCCCGAGATCGCGCTGGATGTTGTTGCCGGCGAACCGCGCTACGGCGATTTCCGTTATGCGATTAACAACTCGTTCGGATTCGGTGGCCACAACGTGGCTCTCGCCTTCGGACGTTACTAAGCACGGAAGGAACCGAAGCAAGATCCATGTCAGAGCTGGTTACGGGTAAGGCGTTACCCAATGTCGTCGTTACCGGCATTGCCATGACTACTGCACTGGCAACCGACGCGGAAACCACCTGGAAGTTGTTGCTCGACAGCCAAAGTGGAATCCGTACCCTCGACGACCCGTACGTCGAAGAGTACGATCTGCCGGTCCGCATCGGCGGCCATCTGCTGGAGGAATTCGACAGCCAGCTGACGCGGGTCGAGTTGCGCCGGATGAGTTACCTGCAGAAGATGTCCACCGTTATGGGCCGGCGGCTCTGGGAGAACGCCGGCTCGCCCGAGATCGACACCAATCGGTTGGCGGTATCCATCGGCACCGGTCTGGGCTCGGCCGAGGAGCTCGTCTTCAGCTACGACGATATGCGCGCTCGCGGTGCGAAGGCGGTTTCTCCGCTCGCCGTGCAGAAGTTCATGCCCAATGCCGCCTCCGCGGCCGTGGGGCTGGAACGGCATGCCAAGGCCGGGGTGATGACGTCGATATCAGCCTGTGCGTCCGGTTCGGAGGGCATCGCCCGTGCCTGGCAGCAGATCGTGCTGGGTGAGGCCGACGCCGCGATCTGCGGCGGTGTGGAAACCCGGATCGAGGCGGTGGCGATCGCCGCGTTCGCCCAGATGCGCATCGTGATGTCCACCAACAACGACGACCCACCCGGTGCCTGTCGGCCGTTCGACACAGACCGCGACGGCTTCGTGTTCGGCGAGGGCGGCGCCTTGATGCTGATCGAGACCGAGGAGCACGCCAAAGCCCGCGGCGCCAACATCCTGGCCCGGGTCATGGGGGCCAGCATCACCTCGGACGGCTTCCACATGGTCGCACCCGACCCCAACGGGATACGCGCCGGACATGCGATCTCGCGGTCCGTCCAGCTCGCCGGTCTCACGCCTCGCGACATCGACCACGTCAACGCCCACGCCACCGGCACCCGGGTGGGCGACCTGGCCGAAGGCAAGGCCATCAACAGCGCCCTCGGTAGCAACAAGCCGGCGGTGTGGGCGCCCAAGTCCGCGCTGGGCCACTCGGTGGGCGCGGTCGGTGCGCTCGAGTCGATCCTGACCGTGATGACGTTGCGTGATCAGGTGATCCCGCCGACGCTAAACCTCGAGAACCTCGATCCAGAGATTGATCTCGATGTGGTGTCAGGTAAGCCGCGACCTGGTAACTACCGGTATGCGGTCAACAACTCGTTCGGATTCGGCGGCCACAATGTGGCCATCACCTTTGGACGTTACTAAACCAAGCAGCACCGGAAATAGGAGACCTGCGGTGACAATCACGGCCCCCGCGTCGGTTGGCGAGTCACTGGACCCGCGCGACCCGCTGTTGCGTCTGAGCAATTTCTTCGACGACGGCAGCGTGCGGCTGCTGCACGAGCGTGACCAGTCCGGCGCACTTGCCGCGGCGGGCACCGTAAACGGCATGCGCACCATCGCGTTCTGCACCGACGGCACCGTGATGGGCGGCGCCATGGGTACCGAGGGCTGCAAGCACATAGTCAACGCCTACGACACCGCCATCGAGGAGCAGAGCCCGATCGTCGGCATCTGGCACTCCGGTGGTGCCCGCTTGGCCGAGGGTGTCCGGGCGCTGCACGCGGTCGGGACGGTGTTCGAGGCCATGATCCGCGCTTCGGGCTACATTCCGCAGATCTCGGTGGTCGTCGGTTTCGCTGCCGGCGGCGCCGCCTACGGCCCGGCGCTGACCGACGTCATCGTGATGGCACCGGAAAGCCGGGTGTTCGTCACCGGTCCCGACGTGGTGCGCAGCGTCACCGGCGAAGACGTGGACATGGCCTCACTCGGCGGCCCGGAGACACACCACAAGAAGTCCGGGGTGTGCCACATCGTCGCGGATGACGAGCTGGACGCCTACGAGCGCGGCCGCCGCCTGGTTGGATTGTTCTGCCAGCAAGGGCATTTCGACCGCGACAAAGCAGAGGCCGGCGACACTGATATCCACGCGCTGCTGCCCGAGTCGTCTCGTCGGGCGTACGACGTGCACCCGATCGTGACCGCGATCCTCGACGCCGACACACCGTTCGACGAGTTCCAGGCCAATTGGGCGCCGTCCATGGTGGTCGGGTTGAGCCGGCTGTCTGGCCGCACCGTAGGCGTGCTGGCCAACAACCCCCTGCGCCTGGGCGGCTGCTTGAACTCCGAAAGCGCCGAGAAGGCGGCGCGTTTCGTGCGGCTCTGCGATGCGTTCGGGATTCCACTGATCGTCATTGTCGATGTCCCCGGCTATCTGCCCGGTGTCGACCAGGAGTGGGGCGGCGTGGTGCGCCGCGGCGCCAAGTTGCTGCACGCCTTCGGCGAGGCCACCGTTCCGCGGGTCACGCTGGTCACCCGAAAGACATACGGCGGGGCCTACATTGCGATGAACTCCCGCTCGCTGAACGCGACCAAGGTGTTCGCCTGGCCGGACGCGGAGGTCGCGGTGATGGGCGCCAAAGCCGCCGTCGGCATCCTGCACAAGCGGAAGCTGGCCGCCGCGCCGGACCACGAGCGCGAAGCGTTGCACGACGAGCTTGCTCTCGAACACGAGCGGCTCGCCGGCGGCGTGGACAGTGCCATCGAGATCGGCGTGGTGGACGAGAAGATCGACCCCGCACACACCCGCAGCAAGCTCAGCGAAGCGCTGGCTCAGGCCCCGGCACGTCGCGGTCGCCACAAGAACATCCCGCTGTAGCCTCTACCGCGAGTTGGGGGCACCTCCCGCTTGCGTCTGCTCAGCACCGGGACAGGATCGCGGAAAGCACCTGGTGTAGTTCGCTTTCGGGATCGCCCGGGAGTTCATCGACCCGCCATCCGACGAAGTCGTCCGGGCGGACGAGAAGCGCACCGCCCGGACCGAGTTCAGTAGCGGCTGCCCATTCGTCGCCGCGGATGCAGTGCACGCCGATCGGAACGCCCATATCCGCTGACACCGCAGCCGCCGCGGAGCGCCATCGGGCCGACTCGTCGGCGGTGAGCACGTTGAAGCCGGAACCGAGCAGGTCGAGCGTCGAGACCCGCTGGCCGCCATGCCGCACCCAGACATGCGGGACCCGGGTGCCGGGTTGGCCACGCAACTCCTCAACCACGCCTGCGACGTCCGGGTCGGACCCACGTGGCTCGTTCGTCACGACGGCCGTTGAGTGGTACCGATAGCCAACCAGCAGCGCGAACATCGAGGCCTCTTCGTCGGCCGGTAATTGTGGTCGGTCGCCTTCCGACTGCAGTAGGGCAACGGTCGGCCCGCTCAGCGATTGGCGAGCGGCAAACCGCCCCACCGGGTGTCGCTCGGCGTGGTAGGTGAGGAGCAGCGCCGGCCCCGCCGTTCCCTGCAGGACGGCAGCCAGCTTCCACGCCAGATTGTGCCCGCTCTGGATCGCGGTGTTGGCTCCCCCGGCTTTGAACGGCGGCATGGTGTGCGCCGAATCACCGACGAAAAATACTCTCCCACACTGGAATTGCTCGGCCACTTGCTCGTGCGGCTGCCAGGCCGCAACCTCGACGATGTCGATGTCGATCCGCTCACCGAACGCCTTGGTGAGAACTTTGCGGCAACGCTGCGGCGTGAACTGCGCCGCCGTCTCACCCTTGCCGGGGAAATAGGTGGTGATGAACATGCCGAGATCGCCCTCGGCCACGATGAATATGCCCTGTGCGTCAGCGTTGTTGACTTGCACGCCATCTCCGTCGCTCAGATGCGGGACGAGGTTGCGCCAGGGTGCCCGGAAGTAGATGAAGACAACGAAGATCGGCAGTGCGCCGTAGCCGGACGTGGCAATGTTGAGCGCGCCGCGGACCGGGCTGTGCGCACCGTCGGCGGCGACGAGGTAGTCAGCCCGGACCGTCTCCGATTCGCCGGAGTCCCGGTCACGTATGACGGCTGTTACGCCGGTCTCGTCCGATTCGAAGGAGTCCAGTTCCGTCCCGTAGCGCACCTCGTTTCCGCTGTGGCGGGTTGCGTTCAGCAAGATTGGCTCCAACCTGCTCTGCGGGCAATACTGCACCGTGGGCTCGGGACTCAGAGTGTCCAGACCCGCGAAGATCGCGTCGAGGTCGATGGCAGGTTCCTCTTCGGTGCTGTTCAGGGTCGGCTTGGTCACCATTTCGGAAACGTGCTCGGCGACCGCGCTGACCTCGTCGCTCACGCCTAGGCCGCGAAGGATCTCCAAGCTGCGGAAGCTGAGGTTGCGCGCCTTGGGATACAGGAAGACTTCGTGCCGCTTTTCGACCAGCAGTGATCGAACGCCGTGCCGTCCGAGCAGCGCCGAAGTGGCCAGTCCGCCGGCGCCGGCGCCGACGATCATTACAGGTACTCGTAATGTGATAGTCACATTCAAATGCTAGCTCATGCCACTAATCAGGCGCGTCCTTTAGAGCCCGGCCATTCCGGCAAGGAACTCCGCTGCCGCAGCCACGACCCGCTCGCGATCGCGTGGCACGAGACCGATCCGGGTCCGACGGTCAAGAATGTCGTCGACGCCCATCGCGCACTCATGAGTGACCGCGTATTCGAACTCCGCACGGGTCACGTCGATGCCCTCGGCCACCGGTTCGGTCGGGCGCTCGCAAGTCGCGGTCGCGATGACGTTAGGCGCCTCAGCCCCGTAACGCTGCACGAGCGATACCGACAGACCCGCGCGCGGTTCCGCAGCCATCCCGGGGTTTGCCGGCGCGCCGATCAGCGGGAGGTTGCGCGTCCGGCAGCCGCCGGCGGGCAAAGCCCGCAGGGCGACCGCGCGGTCCACGACATCCTCTGCCATGTAACGGTATTCGGTCAGCTTGCCGCCGATCACGCTGATCACCCCGGAGTCCGACTCGACGACGGCGTGCTGGCGCGAGACATCCGCGGTCCGACCCTCACCGGTATCGACCAGCGGCCGCAGGCCGGCGTAGGTACCGATCACGTCAGCTGTTCCGAGAGCGGTCCCCAACGCGGTGTTCACCGTGTCCAGCAAGAACGTGATCTCCTTGGCTGACGGCTCCGGCACGTCCGGAATCGGCCCAGGCGCGGCTTCATCGGTGATGCCAAGGTAGATGCGGCCGAGTTGCTCGGGCATAGCGAACACAAAGCGGCTGAGCTCGCCGGGAATCGGAATCGTCAGCGCCGCAGTCGGATTACCGAAGGACCCGGCATCGAAGACAAGGTGGGTGCCGCGGCTTGGCCGCAACCGCAATGAACCGTCGATCTCGCCCGCCCACACCCCTGCGGCGTTGATCACCGCACCGGAAGACACATCGAACGACTGCCCCGTGCGTTGATCGGTCAACCGCACCGAGGTCCCGGTGGCTTCGGATGCCGCGACATAGTTGAGGATCCGGGCGCCGTGCTGCGCCGCGGTGCGCGCGACCGCGGTGACCAGTCGGGCGTCATCGATCAATTGCCCGTCGTAGGCGAGCAGACCACCGTCCAAGCCGTCACGCCGAACCGTAGGAGCCAGCTCGACGACGCGCCGCGCCGGCACCCTGCGCGATCGGGGCAGCGTCGACGTCGGAGTACCCGCCAGCATCCGCAGCGCGTCACCGGCGAGGAATCCGGCACGTACCAATGCGCGCTCGGTGTGACCCATCGACGGCAGCAACGGGACCAGCTGCGGCATCGCATGAACGAGGTGAGGGGCGTTGCGCGTCATCAGGATTCCGCGTTCGATGGCGCTGCGCCTGGCGATTCCAACGTTGCCGGTCGCCAGGTAGCGCAGACCACCGTGCACCAGTTTTGAACTCCAGCGGCTGGTGCCGAAGGCCAGGTCGTGCTTCTCGAACAGCGCCACCCGCAAGCCGCGGGACGCGGCATCCAAGGCGATGCCGACGCCGGTGATACCGCCGCCGATCACCACCACGTCGAGCGGCGCCCCGTCGGCCAGTGCCGTCAGCTCGGCGGCGCGGCGCGCAACGTTGAGTGCTGTCGGGTCGGCCATCAGGACAGGTATCCGTTGAGCGAGTAGGCAAGTTCGGTGGCCAATGTGTCTGTGTCAAGGATCGGCTGGACGATTTGTGCGGACTGGATGGTCGACTGGACGATCAGCAGCACCATGGTGGCCATCTGGAGTGGGTTCCCGGCGCGGACGCCGCCTTGGCGCTGGGCCACCTGCAGCCGAGCGGCAAGAGCGTCGATCAACATCTGCTGGCTGGACCCCAGGCGTTCGGTGATGTAGATCGGTGCGAGCTCCGAGTGCATCACCGACATGACCAGTTCGTCACGGCGCAGCAAATCAGCGGCCGTAACGATCTGCCGCACAAGCGATTCCCGGTCGTCGCCGAGCAACGGCGCGTCGCGGGTGACGTCAGTGATGCGCCGGGTTAAAAGCGTCGCCACGATCGACCGCGTGTCCGGCCAGCGGCGATACACCGTCGGTCGGCTCACGCCCGCCCGCCGCGCGATCTCGGCGAGCGTCACCCGGTCCACGCCGAAATCGACCACACAGCTGGCGGCTGCCTGAAGGATCCGATCTCCGGTTTCCGGGGCGGCATTACTGATTGACAGCATGTGTAATACTGTAACGCATGACGCCACTGATTCCGCCGATGAAATGGAATGCGTGGGGTGATCCTGCCGCGGCCAAGCCGCTTTCCGACGGTATCCGGTCTTTGCTGAAACAGGTCGTTGGCCTAGCGGATTTCGATCAGACCGAACTCGAATCCGACCAGGTTCGGTTACGCCCATCAGCGCTGTCCCCAGCGGATCACGATGCGCTGGCCGAAATCGTCGGCCCCGAGTACTGCCGCACCGCCGATCACGATCGTTTGCTGCGTGCGGGCGGCAAGTCCACCATCGACTTGCTGCGCCGCAAGGATTCCGGGGTCCAGGATGCGCCCGACGCCGTGCTGCTGCCCGGCGACGACAGTGACGATGGGGACGTTGCCGCGATCCTGCGGTATTGCTCCGAGCATGGCATCGCCGTGGTTCCGTTCGGCGGGGGAACCAACGTGGTCGGTGCGCTCAATCCCACCCGGGGCAAGTTCCGCACCGTGGTGTCACTCGATTTGCGTCGCTTCGACCAGCTGATCCGGATCGACGAGGTGTCCGGCGAGGCCGTATTCGGGGCCGGCGTCACGGGTCCCGACGCCGAACGTCTGCTCGGCGAACACGGCTTCTCCCTGGGCCATTTTCCGCAGAGCTTCGAGTTCGCCACCATAGGCGGCTTTGCGGCGACCCGATCGTCCGGCCAGGATTCCGCCGGCTACGGCAGGTTCGACGACATGGTTCGCGGGCTGCGGGTGATCACGCCGGTGGGCACCGATGGACCTGGGTCGCGCGCCGGCCTCGGCCGCGGGCCCCGACCTGCGCCAACTGCTGGTCGGCTCGGAGGGCACTTTCGGCATCATCACTCAGGTGCGGGTGCGCATCCACCGGGCACCGGAGGCCGTCCGGTATGAGGCGTGGTCGTTCCCCGATTTCGTCACCGGCGCAGCGGCGCTGCGCGCTGTCACCCAGAATGCCACCGGCGCCACCGTCCTCCGGCTCTCCGATGAGACCGAGACCGGAATCAATCTCGCCACGACCGAAGTCATTGGCGAAAACCAGATCACCGGCGGCTGCCTGGGAATCACCGTGTTCGAGGGCACCAAGGAACACGTCGAGAGCCGGCATGCCGAAACCAGCGCGCTGCTGGCCGCTCAAGGCGGCACGTCGCTGGGCGAAGGACCAGCACAGGCATGGGAGCGTGGCCGTTTCGGCGCGCCGTATCTGCGCGACGCCCTGCTTGCCGCGGGGGCCCTGTGCGAGACGCTCGAGACCGCCACCGACTGGGCACGCGTTCCCACGCTGAAAGCCGCTGTCACCGAGGCGCTCACGACCGCACTGGCCGCGACGGGCACACCGGCTCTCGTGATGTGTCACATTTCGCATGTGTACCCCACCGGCGCGTCGTTGTATTTCACCATCGTCGCCGGGCAACGCGGCAATCCGATCGAACAATGGCAGTCCGCCAAGAAGGCAGCATCGGATGCGATCGTCACCACCGGCGGAACCATCACCCACCACCATGCGGTCGGTGCCGACCACCGCCCGTGGATGCGCGACGAGGTGGGCGATCTGGGCGTGCAGGTGCTGCGCGCGGTCAAGGCGACATTGGATCCGGCCGGAATTCTCAATCCCGGCAAGCTGATTCCGTGACTGTCCGGTGAGTGCGGATCACCCCATCGCGGGGCAATTGCGCCGGCGCGAAATCAGCAAGGTCACCGCGCTGACCAATCCCCTCTCAGGCCACGGCACCGCGGTACACGCGGCCCAAATCGCGATCGCCCGGCTGCAACATCGGGGTGTGGAGGTCGTCGAGATCATCGGCGACGACGCTGAAGATGCGCGCTATCTGGCCGGCGCAGCGCTCGAGCGGGACACCGACGCGCTGATGGTGACCGGCGGTGACGGGGTAATCTCCAACGCGCTGCAGTTGTTGGCCGGCACCGACGTTCCGCTCGGAATCATCCCGGCAGGAACCGGTAACGATCACGCGCGCGAATTCAGGATTCCCACAAAAGATCCCGAGGCTGCGGCGGACATCGTCGTCGACGGCTGGGCGGAAACCATTGACTTGGGCCGGATTCGGGACCGCAACGGTGTCAACAAATGGTTCGGCACCGTGGCAGCCACCGGATTCGATTCCCTGGTCACCGATCGTGCGAACCGGATGACTTGGCCGCATGGGCGGCTGCGTTACTACACCGCGATGCTCGCCGAACTGTCGCAGCTGCGGCTATTGCCGTTCCGGCTGGTGTTGGACGGAGCCCGAGAAATTGACGCCGACATCACGCTGGCGGCTTTCGGCAATACCCGCAGCTATGGCGGTGGGCTGCTGATCTGCCCCGATGCCGATCACACCGACGGTCTGCTCGACATCACCATGGCGCATTCAGCATCCCGGACAAAGCTGGTCCGCCTGTTCCCCACCGTGCTGAAAGGCACGCACGTCGAGCGTGCCGAAGTGACCACCGCACGTGCCAAATCGATTCACGTCGAATGTCCCGGTATCAACGTGTACGCCGACGGCGACTTCGCCTGCCCGCTGCCGGCCGAGATCTCCGCGGTGCCCGCCGCGCTGCAGATTCTGCGTCCCGCCCGTTGACTTGCCGACTCGATAAGCCGACGGTGTAACAACTCGCGCGGCAAACGCGACTTCTTGGTAGGCCCGCGTTATCGGAGCGTTACCTGTGGAGGAAAGTTGTCGCGACAGCGCAAAGCCGTCTTTATCGCCTTGACGGCTGCACCCCTGGGCGGCTCTTTATGGCTGGCGCCGGCAGCTTTCGCCAGTGATCCGGTATGGAACGGGCAATACGCCTTGACGGTTTCTGCTAACGCGAAGATCGGTACCAGCGTGTCAGCCAGGCATCCAGAATCTGCCCACACGGGAAACTACTCATTCAGCTCGACCTGCTCAGCGGGTGTCTGTGTCGCCATCAGCAGCCCGCCGCCACCCAAAGATCAGTACATGCCGCAGTCGATCAAATTCATGTGGAACGGGTCAGCATGGGTGCGTGAGACGAGCTGGAATTGGGACTGTCTCCAACCCGACGGCACATTCGAACGCGACCCGGCGAAATCCACAACGGTCTACACACCTGGACCTAACGGCGTCCTCACCGGGGTATTTCACTCGGATATCTTGAGCGGCGCGTGCAAGGGCACTGTGGAGATGCCGGTGTCTGCCATCCCGCTGCAATCGCCGGTTATTTAAGCGATCAGGTGCGGATTAGCCCGGATTAGCCGACGCCCCGGTTGAGCCAGGTCACTTCACCGGCGTCGCCACCGTCGCGGTACACCTCAAGTGCCTCGTCCCACGCGGTTCCCAGCACAGAATCCAGTTCGGCGGCAAGGGTGTCGGCGCCCTGCGACATCATCACCCGCAGCCGCATCTCTCCGACCATGATGTCGCCGTTGGCGCTCATCGACCCGCTCCACAGTCCGAGCTGTGGGGTGTGGCTGAACCGGTGGCCGTCGACACCGGGGCTGGGGTCCTCCGTGACCTCGAACCGCAGCACCGACCAGGAACGCAGCGCGTTGGCCAGCCGGGCGCCAGTGCCCACCGGCCCTACCCAGTTGGTGACAGCGCGCAGCTGTCCAGGCATCGCCGGCTGTGGCGTCCACACCAAGTTCGCCTTGGATTGCAGAGTCGACGAAAGCGCCCACTCGACGTGCGGGCATACCGCGGCGGGCGAGGCGTGCACATACACCACGCCAGCCGTCACGTCGGCGAATTGATTCGACGCATACATCTGCTACTCCTTCGGTTCCACGAGGGACGTCTTCCCCAACGACCTGGCGGACCCGACAAGCGAGATGCTTTTGATGTTTTGTGTCCTGCGTGTCTATTGTGCCTTGTGATACCCATGTTGCGCTAGTGTGCAGTGCCAATCACATGTGGTCGAATGTCACAGCGTCGGAAATCGCCGGCCAGAGGTCGAGCGCCCACTCGCCGAAATCGCGGTCCGTGAGGACCACCAGCGCGAGGTCGATTTCGGGATCTGCCCAGATAAACCCACCTGATTGACCAAAATGACCGTATGTTCGCGCCGAGTTGCGCGCACCCGTCCAATGCGGCGACTTCGAATCCCGGATCTCGAAACCCAGCCCCCAATCATTGGGCCGCTGCACCCCGTAGCCGGGCAGCACGCCATTCAAGCCGGGAAACTGCACGGTTACCGCCTCGGCGTGTAGCTGCGCCGAGACGATCGACGGACGCAGCAGTTCCCCGGCGAATGCTGCCAGGTCCGCGACCGTCGACGTGGCCCCGAAGCCGGCCTCCTCGGCCCCGCCGTCGAGACGGGTTGCCGCCATGGCCAGTGGTTCGCACACTCCTTCGGTGAGGTAGCGACCGAACTCGATGCCCGACTCCTGCTGCAGGGTCTCGGCCAGCACGGCGAATCCGTAGTTCGAATACATCCGGCGAGTGCCGGGCTTGGCCAGGACGCGATCGGAGTGCATCGCCAGGCCCGACGCGTGCGCCAGCAGATGGCGGACCGTGGAGCCGGGCGGACCGGCCGCGGTGTCGAGATCGACCACCCCCTCCTCGATCGCGATCTGCGCCGCCCGGGCCACCAGCGGTTTGGTCACGGACGCCAGCTCGAAAACGCGCTCAGTGTCGCCGTGGCTGGCCAGCATCCCACTGGGTCCTACCACCGCAGCGGCTGCATTGGCCACTGGCCAATCGGTGAGGCGGTCAATCGCGTCCAGTGCGGCCATCAGGCCGCATCACTTTCTGGCGATGTAGTAGGCGTTGATCGGGTCCGACTCGACCTCGGCCACCCGCACATCGGCAAACCCGGCGTCGGCAAGCATCGACGTCGCCAGCTGGGTTCCCCATACCGCTCCCAGCCCAACGCCGTCCAAGGCCAGCGACACAGTCATGCAGTGCAACAGCGACGTCGTGTAGAGGTAGGTGCTCATCGGAACGCCGACGTTGTCCTCGAGCCGGCTGGATGCCTTGATGTCGGCCATTAGCAGCACACCGCCGGTTCGCAGGGCCTGATAGATGTTTTCCAGCACGCGCGCCGGCTGCGCCTGGTCGTGAATGGCGTCGAACACGGTGATGACGTCATAGACCTCTTTTTTCGATGCCGTATCCAGCTCGGCCAGGTTCTGGCTCTCAAATCTCGCGTTGCCCAGACCGAGTCGAGCCGCCTCCGCGACCCCGGCCGCAATGGCCTCATCGGAAAAGTCCAGGCCGGTGACCCGGCTCGCCGGGAATGCTCGTGCCATCACATTCACCGCATGGCCGCTGCCGCAGCCGAAATCGGCCACATCGGCGCCGGACTGCAAGCGCTCCGGAAGCCCGTCGACCAAGGGCAGCACCACATCGACGAGGGCGGCGTCGAATACCGGACCGCTCGTCTCGGCCATCAGTGCGTGGAACCGGGGAAACTCGCTGTAGGGCACCCCGCCTCCGTCGCGGAAGCAGCCGATGACCTTCTGTTCGACCTCGCCGAGCAGCGGGACGAACTGGGCCACCAGGGCGAGGTTGTGCGGCCCCGCGGCGCGGGTCAGCACACCCGCGCGGTGCGCGGGCAACGAGTAGGTCCCGTTCTCGGCGTCGTAGTCGACGATGTCCCCGGTGGTCATGCCGCCCAGCCACTCTCGGACGTAGCGCTCGTCAAGTCCGGCGGCGTCGGCGATTTGGGCGCTGGTGGAGGGCGCGAGCCCCGCCATCGTGTCCAGCAGGCCGGTCTGGTGTCCAATGCTCATCAGGATGGTCAGACTGGCGTTGTCGATGGCCGCGACCATCCGTTCGCTGAATTCTTCGTTGGTCTCGCCGGCCGGCGGCGTTCGGTCCAGTGTCGTCACGCCCAGCGACGCTACTCCGGGACCCATCGCAGACCCGACGGGCGCAGGTTCAGGGGCAGACGGCCCGTCGCGAGACGTATGGGGGCCGACAGTAGGTTGTAGGCCATGAGTCAGACAGTGCGCGGCGTGATTTCACGCAAGAAGGGCAAACCCGTCGAGTTGGTGGACATCGTCGTACCGGACCCTGGCCCCGGGGAGGCCGTCGTCGACGTGATCGCCTGCGGGGTGTGCCACACCGACCTGACGTACCGCGACGGCGGCATCAACGACGAATATCCGTTCCTGCTGGGTCACGAGGCCGCGGGAACAGTGGAAGCGGTGGGGCCGGGCGTGACGGCGGTCGAGCCGGGCGACTTCGTGGTCCTGAACTGGCGGGCCGTCTGCGGCCAGTGCCGCGCCTGCAAACGCGGCAAGCCCGCCTTCTGCTTCGACACCTTCAATGCCGAACAGAAGATGACGCTGACCGACGGCACCGAACTCACCCCGGCACTGGGCATCGGGGCGTTCGCCGACAAGACGCTGGTCCACTCGGGGCAATGCACCAAAGTCGACCCCGCAGCCGATCCGGCAGTCGCCGGCCTGCTGGGCTGCGGAGTGATGGCCGGGTTGGGCGCCGCGGTGAATACCGGGGCGGTCAGCCGCAATGACACCGTGGCGGTGATCGGCTGCGGTGGCGTGGGCGATGCCGCGATCGCGGGGGCCGCGCTGGTGGGCGCCAAGCGGATCATCGCGGTCGACACCGACAACAGTAAATTGGACTGGGCCCGCAAGTTCGGTGCCACCCACACCGTCAACGCCCGCGAGTTCGACGTCGTCAAGACCATCCAGGACCTCACCGGCGGGTTCGGCGTCGACGTGGTGATCGACGCCGTCGGCCGGCCCGAAACCTGGAAGCAGGCCTTCTACGCCCGCGACCTGGCCGGGACCGTCGTACTGGTGGGTGTCCCGACGCCCGATATGCGCCTGGAGATGCCGCTGGTGGACTTTTTCGCGCGCGGCGGCTCGCTGAAGTCGTCGTGGTATGGCGATTGCCTGCCCGAACGGGACTTCCCCACCCTGGTCGACCTGTACCTGCAGGGCCGCCTCCCGCTGGAAAAGTTCGTCTCCGAACGGATCGGGCTCGACGACATCGAGGAGGCATTCCACAAAATGCATGAAGGCAAGGTGCTGCGTTCGGTGGTGGTTCTGTAATGGGCGCCTTGGACAAGGCCGTAGAGCATGTGATTACCCACGGAACCTTCGAACTCGACGGTGGCAGTTGGGAAGTCGACAACAACATCTGGCTCGTCGGCGACGACTCCGATGTGGTGGTCTTCGACGCCGCGCATGCCGCGGAGCCGATCCTGGCGGCCGTGCGCGGCCGCAACGTGGTCGCGGTGGTGTGCACGCACGGCCACAACGATCACGTCACGGTGGCTCCCGAGCTTGGCAAGGCGCTCGACGCGCCGGTGCTGCTGCACCCCGGCGATGACGTCCTGTGGCGAATGACGCATCCGGATAAGGATTTCCGCGCCGTTTCCGACGGGGACACGCTGGACGTCGCCGGCACCCGACTGCAGGCGCTGCATACCCCGGGCCACTCCCCCGGGTCGGTGTGCTGGTACGCCCCCGAACTGGATGTCGTGTTCAGCGGCGACACGCTGTTCGCCGGCGGCCCGGGCGCGACGGGACGTTCGTACTCGGACTTCCCGACGATTCTGCAGTCCATCTCGGGACGGCTCGGTGCATTGCCAGGCGATACGGTGGTGCACACCGGCCACGGGGACTCCACCACCATCGGCGACGAGATCGTCCACTACGAGGAGTGGGTGACCCGGGGGCATTAACCCGCTGCCGGCGCGAAAGTTGGACCGGAACAATCGCGCATCAAATTGGCTTATGCACAAGACTCAGTGTTCGTCCATGATCCGGCGCTTCTCGGTCTGGAACTCCTCCTCGGTCAACGCACCGGAATCCCGCAGCGCCGCCAGAGTTTTGAGGCGCTCGAGCCGGATACCCTCGCCGCTGGGTTCATACGCCCCGCTCGGCGGGCTGGCGGGCGTGGGTTGCGCGGGCGGCGGCGCGAAATTCGACTCGAAATTCGACGCGAACGGTGCCTCGGGAGCGTAGGGGGTCCCCGCAACCACCGCTGTCGCAGCCTCACGGCGGCTGCGCGACAACCACGTGCCGGACAGGATCGCTCCGATTAGCCCGACAACGAACATGCCCACGAAGACCCACACCAAGAATCCCAGCGCATTCGGCTGGCCGAAGGCAAGGCGCGGGTTGATGAATCCGTTGACCTGGCCGTCGGTGGTGATGCCGTAGGTGGCGTCGGCTGGAATCTGAGCGGTCCACACCCGTATGTGGGCATCATTATTGACAGTCGTTGTGCTGCCGATGTTTTCCGTTACCGCCGGTTGCGCCACGCCGTCCGGCGGGGTGAAGGTTATCCCGAGCGGCGGAACCGGCAAACCACCGCTCCCATTGCCGAGTATCACGGTGTGGAAGCTCATGGTGATCTCGCCGCGGGGCAGGTGCACGCTGCCCGAACCCGGGATCGGGACCTCCCCGTAGGCGTCGTAGTCGTCCAGAAAGAACGCGTTGAGCACCAACATGATGATGAAGCCAGGAATCGCCACAACCACCAGCAGGATGGAAGCAGTCCTTGAGAATCGAGCGAGCCCTCTGCTACTCATTCAGGAAGTGTTTCACCGCGAGGGAGGCAGTGCCAGCGCTAACGGAGCACACTCAAGACAAGCCGCCGAGCTAATAAGGGAGCAATCCGGATGGCAAACGACCTCGTCGTCACTGTGCCTGATCTGACTGGGAAGCTGGCAATCGTCACCGGAGCCAATAGCGGTCTCGGGTTCGGGCTGGCCAGGCGGCTGGCCGCTGCCAACGCCGACGTACTGTTGGCAATTCGCAATCGCGCCAAGGGCGAGGCGGCGATCGAAGAAATCCGCGCCACGGTTCCCGATGCCAAACTGACCATCAAAGCTCTCGACTTGTCGTCGTTGGCCTCCGTCGCCGCACTGGGCGAACAACTTAACGCCGAGGGTCGCCCGATCGACATCCTGATCAACAACGCGGGCGTCATGACACCACCGGAACGCGATACCACCGCCGACGGCTTCGAATTGCAATTCGGCAGTAACCATCTCGGCCACTTCGCGCTGACCGCGCACGTGCTGCCGCTGCTGCGGGCCGCCGGAGATGCTCGGGTCGTCGCGTTGAGCAGCCTCGCGGCCCGGCAAAGCGGCAAGATCCACTTCGACGATCTGCAGTTCGAGAAGTCCTACGCGGCGATGTCCGCCTACGGGCAGTCGAAGCTGGCGAACCTGATGTTCGCGCGCGAACTGGACCGCCGCAGCCGCGAGGCGGGCTGGGGCATCACGTCCAGTGCCGCGCACCCCGGCCTCACCAAGACCAACCTTCAGATAAGCGGGCCTTCGCACGGCCGCGAAACGCCGGCCCTGATGCAGCGGCTCTACACGACGTCATGGCGCTGGGCGCCGTTCCTGTGGCAAGAGATCGACGACGGAATCCTGCCCGCCCTGTACGCGGCGGCTACGCCGCACGCCGAGGGGGGTGCGTTCTATGGGCCGAGCGGCTTCTACGAGATGAACGGCGGCGGAGTGAAGGTGGCGCATGTGCCCGCGCGTGCGCGCAACGACTCCGACAGCACGCGACTGTGGGAGATCTCCGAACAGTTAACGGGCGTTAGTTATCCGAAACCGAACTGACGACGAAATATTCGTTTCGTTCCAGCACCCCAACGGGTAACCCCCAAATGAGACGTGGTTACCAACCACGACGAGAGGGTAGGGGCATGACGACGCAGGAAAAGCCAGAGCCAGATCAAAAAGCTAAAGACAAAGCCGCCGAAATGATGCAGGCCTACAAAGATGATCGGCCGACGCTAGTGCTGCCAGGTTCCGGGAAAACCATCACGGGCACTGCGGTTGGCGATTGGCTCGACGAGGACGGCAATCCCAAATTTGCCGACGGCGAGTCGGCTGGCGACCAGTCGATCGACGACAAGATCGCCAAGGACAAGGCCTATAACGCAGAGGTCCTCGAGGCCGCGAAGGACGAGCAACCAAGTAATCGCGACGCCTAGGGCCCGATCTTCGGCTGATCGCTGAGCCTGCCGTGCAGGGCTTTAAGCGTGCGGAGGGCAGCTTCCACGTCGGCCACCGGCAAGCCTTCGAATCCCAGCATCTCAGACTCTTCGACGAGCGGCTTTGCGTTAGCGAGCACCTGTCGGCCTGCTGGCGTGAGTGAGATGCTGTTTTGTCGGCGCGACTCCGCCGACACCTCCACCTGAATCCAGCCATTTTTGCGGGCGATATCGATATGCCTGCTAACCGCGCTTTTTGCAATCCCGAGACGATCGGCGATCAACTGCTGGGAGGGCGCCTCGGCCCCCATTTCGATCAATCTCAGCAGCAGAAATTGGCGCATGGTGATGCCTAGCTCCGTGCGGAACATCGCCTCGCCGCGCTTGTTGAGCAGCGACACGACGCGATGAATGTAGTACCCGAATTCGCTGTAGGGGTCGCTCGAGGTTGACACAGCGCAACTATATCGCATAATGGTTCACAATAGAACAGTTCATAGCAGAACAAACGGCCCATTCAGCCCTCTACGGCACGAGAGGTCGACCGTGATCACCAAAGCAACACAGGGCCAGGCCCACAACGCAGATGTGTCGTTGGCATACGAGGTATTCGGGCCGAGCACCGGCCGACCGCTGCTCCTCATCATGGGCGTCGGTATGCAAATGGTGCTTTGGCACGAGGATTTCTGCCGCGAGTTGGTGGCACGAGGATTTCAGGTGGCGCGGATGGACAACCGCGACGTCGGTCTGTCGACCCACCTGTCCCACCTCGGCGAACCCGGGCTGTTCGACATGATCGTGCGCCCCCGCACAGCTGCTCGGTATTCGCTGTCAGACATGGCCCTCGATGCGATCGCCGTCATCGACGATCTCGGTTGGTCGACGGTCAATGTCGTCGGAGGATCGATGGGCGGGATGATTGCGCAAACGTTGGCGATCGACCACCCCGAGCGATTGCGGTCGTTGACCTCCATTGCCTCGGCGCCCTCGGCGCGGATCGGGCGCGCGCCCATCAGGTTGAGCATCAAGGTGGCCGGGATTTTGCAGCAGCCTCTACATTCGGCGCAAGACGCCAGCCGACAGTTGGTCGAGTTGTACAAACTCATTGGCACCCCGGCGGAGAACTACCCTTTAGACGTCGAGTGGCTTACCGAGGTCGGCGCACTGAGCTTTCGCCGGGCGTACGACCCCGACGGCAAACTTCGCCAACAGGCCGCGATGCTCGCCGCGCCCAACAGGACCGAAGGGCTCTCGCAATTGCGGCTGCCTACGTTGGTTATGCACGGAACCCATGACCCATTAATCCGGCCGGCGGGCGGCGTTGCGACGGCCGGCGCGGTTCCGGGTGCGAAAGTCGTGATGCTGCAGGGAGTTGGACACGGCGCGTTCCCCCGTCCCGTGTGGCCCATCATGTTCGACGCGATCTGCGACGTCGCGCAATAACCGACCGGAGACCTAGATGCCGGGAACGAGCTGGGTGAGCCCAGGAAGGTGCGGGAGAGGCGGAATCGCCGGAATCTGTGGTACCAGCTGGGCCGGAGCCGGAATCGGTGGAAGCGCGGGCGTGACGGCCGCGGGGGGCGCCGGCGCCGTCGGCGCATCGTTCGCGGGCGGCGGCGCATCGCCGACCGGGGGCGGCGCAGGCTGACCCGCGTCGGGCGGCTGACTCGCGGGCGCGGGCTGCGGGCTGGCACCGTTGGCCGGTGGCCCAGGGGAACCCGGTGCCGAGGAAACCGGAGCGGTAGTCGCGCCCGGTGCGGGTGTGGTCGCCGGCGTGTTGTCGGAGCCGAATCCCATCGCTACCGCCATCCCGACCAAAAGGACCGCCACCGCGGTACCGACGGCCAGCAAGGCCGGCAGTCGATACCACGGGATCACCGCGGGCTTCGCCT
Organism: uncultured Actinomycetota bacterium; assembly: GCA_963762625.1. Taxonomy (GTDB): domain Bacteria; phylum Actinomycetota; class Actinomycetes; order Mycobacteriales; family Mycobacteriaceae; genus Mycobacterium. The sequence goes on along the minus strand of CAVXLB010000001.1, from coordinate 2,577,933 downwards.
CCCGACGCGGCTTGGCAGTCCGTTGGAATTTCAGGGCCGGGCGGGCAGACGTATAGCCGGACCCGCGGCCGCGCTTCGTTTCGTCACCCCCGAGGGCCCCGTGCACGGGCAACACCCGCGACTGGCCACCGGTCTCCGACCAGGCCAGCGCCGGCATTGGTCGCAACATCGGCTCAGACAGCCGAGTGTCGGCCCACTCGGCGGGTTCGGCCGCCTGTTCGATCGCTTTTTCGAAGGGTGGCCCCAACGTGGTCGAAGCCACCGATGCGGCCGGGGTCAATGCGGTGGCGACGGCATCGCCAGGACCGCGCGTCGCCCGCAACGCCGCGCCGATGGCGGCCGCCAGTTGCGGACGTGGCGTTGTGATAACGGGCACGCGGAGCCTCCCCGACAGCATGGTGGTGACGGCGGGGATGTTTGCACCGCCGCCGACCGACACCACCGCGACCAGATCGTTGCCGCGAATTCCGTTGCCCCTGATGGTTTCTTCCAGAACCGCCAGGAAACCGTTCAACGATTCGCGGATGGCGTCGTCGAGCTCGTTGCGGGTGAGTCGGATATCCCCGTCGGGCAATGTGGTCACCGTACTCGCCGACAGCTGCTCCTTGGCGATTCGGCATCCGGCCCGCAGCCGGCCCAGCGAGTCGATCGCCGTGGTGCCGGACGGATCAAACGTATCGCTGCTCGGCATATTGGCCAGCACGGCCGTCATGAGCGCCTGATCGATCAGGTCGCCAGAGAACTCAGGATGCCGAAACGTAGGGGCCAGCGGCTGGTACTCGGCTGCGGCATCGACCAGGGTGATGCTGGTGCCGCTGCCACCGAAATCGCACACCGCAACGACGCCGCGGGCCGGTATGCCCGGGTTGGCCCGCGCCGCGAACAGGGTCGCCGCGGCATCCGGGATCAGCGCCAGCGGCCGGGCCCGGTTCGACTGTTCGAGCCACCCGGCTCACGGCGGCCCCCAGTGCGGCTACCGCGGGGGCTCCCCAGTGCGCGGGATAGGTCACCGCGACGCTTTCGCTTAAGGTGCGCCCGCCGACGGCGGAGGCCAGCGCACGCAACCCGTCGACCACCAGCGCCTCGCTGTGGTGCACCGAACCGTCGGCGGCCACGATGCCGATCGGGTCACCGACCCGGTCCACGAAGTCGGTGATCACCAGCCCCGGCTCGTCCAGCCGGGGGTTCTCCGAGGGCATGCCGACCTCTGCCGGGCGTTGCCGATACAGCGTCAGCACGGGTTTGCGGGTGATGGCGTGATCCGCCGTTACGGCCGCCAGATTGGTGGCACCAATCGACAAGCCCAGCGCGGGCCTAGCGTCCTCGGCCATCTATCCATTCCCCGTCTTCCAGCAGCATGCGCCCGCATCTAACTTTGCACCTAAAAGCTATAGCCAATCTCTGCGTCTGCTATGCGTGAGCTGTACAACGAAATGGCCACAGCTATGCGATCGGGTCAGCGAATGTTGCCTGCACCGGCAATCAGCGGCAGATCAAGCGGGGTGACCCAGCCTGGCGGCAATTCGTTGACCGCGGGCACCGCGTTGAGCGCCCGCAGCCCGGTCGACAGGCATCCGGCCGTCGCCGGGTCCCGGCCCGAGCCATCGGTGAACCGGAACGCGGTTTCCTGGAAGATGCTCGGGGTTCCTTCGATATCCACCCGGTAGACGTCGTCGTCGTGCCCGGACGGCCAATCGGGGGCGGCGTCGTGCCCGATGCGGTTGACGTGTTCGAGCTGGATGCGGGTCTCGCCCTGATAGATCCCGTTGATGGTGAACCGCACGGCGGCGACGTGCCCGGGCTTGATGACGCCCCTAGCGGAATTGCGTTCGGTGGGCGTCACCCATTTGTCCCAGGTGGTGGTGATCTCGTCGAGCATGATGCCGGCGGCGTGCGCGATCATCGGGACGGTGGCGCCCCAGGCGAAGATCAGCATGTCGCGGTCTTCCAGCATCGGCTTGAATTCGGGCTCGCGGCCGATGCCCATCTCGAATTCGTAATCGCCCTCATAGTTGGTGTAGTCCAGCAGCTCGGAGGCGCGGACCCGGCGCACTTCCGAGCAAAGGCCCATCAGCGTCATGGGAAACAGATCGTTGGCGAATCCCGGGTCGATGCCGGTGGTGAAACACGACGACTCACCCAGCTCACACGCCTCGGTGATGGGCTCAATCCAGTTGGGCGGGTTGAGGTGCATCGTCGGCCACACCCACGGGGTCATCGCGGTCGAGCACACATCGATGCCGGCCCGCAGAAACCGCGTGATCAGCGAAATGTTTTCTTTGGCGTGCATCGCAGTCGGGCCGTAGTGCACCAACGCGTCGGGTTTGAGCGCGATGAGGGCATCGACGTCGTTGGTGGCCGTGATGCCCAGCGGCTCGGGCAGCCCGCAGATGTCGCCGACGTCGCGGCCGACCTTGTCGGGATTGCTCACTCCGACACCGACCAACTCGAACAGCGGATGTTTGACGATTTCGGCAATCACCATCCTGCCGACGAAGCCAGTGCCCCAAACGACTACTCGCTTTGCGCCACGTTGCGACATGCTCACCTTCCGAACCGATAACCTCTTGGACTCACACGCCTCACACTAAGCGCGGCGCGCGGACGCATCCATAGCGGCTTCGAGGTTTTCGGCGCAGCGAAGCAGCAGGGAGGCGAGCTGACCCCGCGCCGAGGACGAGATCCCGTGCAGCATCTCGGATTCGATCCCCTCAACCGCGGCGTGACCGCTCTTGAGGCGCCGGAGTCCATCCGACGTCAACTGCAGCGCACGGGCCCGCCCCGGTCTCGGCGCCGCCGACGGGCCGACCAGGCCGCCGGTACGCAGCCCGTTCAAAACGTCACGCAGCGACTGGCGGGTGACAAAGCAGAGCCGGGCGAGTTCGGCGGCCGACGCGTCGGGATGGTCGTGCAGGGCGCGCAACAGCGCGTACTGCGCCATCGACAGCCCGATCGGCTTCAGCGCGGCGTCGCAGCGGCGCCTCAACCCTTGCTGCACCCTCTTCACCAGATAGCCCGCACCACGCTCGATCTCCGGCTGACCCATGACAGGAACTTTACATGGTGCTACCGTCAGATGTGTAAGGTTCCTGACAGAGAAGGTTCTAGCGAATGACTGAGATCCAATCCACGATCCAAGAGCACGCCCCCCTCGCGACCTTGATCAACGTCTTCACAGTGGCCCCCGAGCGAGCATCAGAACTGGCCGAACAACTCCGCCTCGCCACCGAAGAGCGGATGCGGTTCGTACCCGGATTCATCTCGGCCAATATCCATGTCAGTACCGATGGCACCCGCGTCGTCAACTACGCGCAGTGGCAGAGCGCCGAGGCCTACCAGGCGGTGTTCGAAGACCCCGGCGCGCGTGAACACATGGGAGTCGTGCGCCGCCATTGCGACCAGCTTCGAACCGCACCTCTATACGGTGGAATCGGTGCACCTGGCGCCAAACGTCTAAGCGGAACCGCTTCCCTGCTGTCGCACGCAGTGACACCATGGGAAACCATGACGACGCGTCGCAGCGGGCCCTCGGTACTGTTCGCCATCGGGATCGGCTTCGCGAACATATGTGGTGGGACAGGCGCCGGTGTGCGCCACGCGAAGAACTTTCCCACGGTCCGCTATGAAATCAGCGGCAGCTCCGCCGTCGCCGAATACATCTCTTTCGAAACCGACACCGGTCAGCAGCGTGCGGTAAACGCGAAACTGCCGTGGTCGACGGAGTTCTCCGGCTACGGGGGCGAAGTGTACGTCATCAGCGCACAGGGGCAAGGCACCCTGACGTGCAGGATTCTCCTCGACGGCGAATCGGTGAAGGATGCGACAGCGACGGGGACGCCCGCCAGAACCGCATGTACGCACTGACCGCCATCTATTCGCCATGGCACTCGTCAACACGAGGAGGGTCTGATGGGCCTCGAAACAGGCATCACGGCGCGCGGAACGGCGCGGCGCCCCCGAGATCCCGCTCGCCGACATCGATCTCAGCTCATTGAAGTTCTGGGGGCTCGACGACGACATTCGCGACGCGGCGTTCACCACCTTGCGCCGGGAAGCCCCGATCTCGTTCTGGCCTCCGATCGAATACCAGGGGTTCGCCGGGGGCAACGGACACTGGGCGCTGACCAAGCTCGACGACGTCTTCTTCGCCAGCCGCCATCCCGGACATCTTCAGCTCGGCCCCCGGCATCACCATCAGCGACCAGACCCCAGAGTTCGCCGAATACTTCGGCTCGATGATCGTGCTCGACGACCCGCGGCATCAGCGGCTGCGTTCGATTGTGAGCAGGGCGTTCACCCCGAAAGTCGTGGCCCGCATCGAGGAGTCGGTGCGGGAGCGGGCCCACCGGTTGGTCGCATCGCTGATCGCCAATCATCCCGATGGGGAAGCCGAGCTGGTCAGCGAGCTCGCCGGGCCGCTGCCTCTGCAGGTCATCTGCGACATGATGGGGATTCCTGAGGACGACCACCAACGCATATTCCACTGGACCAATGTGATTCTCGGGTTCGGTGACCCAGATCTGACGACTAGATTTCGAAGAGTTCCTTCAGGTTTCGACGGACATCGGCGCCTACGCAACCGCGCTGGCAGAGGATCGCCGCCTCAATCACCACGACGATCTGACGAGCAGCCTGGTAGACGCCGAGGTCGACGGCGAGCGGCTGTCATCGTCGGAGATCGCGTCGTTTTTCATCCTGCTGGTGGTGGCCGGCAACGAGACGACGCGCAACGCGATCAGCCACGGCGTGCTGGCACTGTCTCGCTTTCCCGACCAGCGGGAAAAGTGGTGGTCCGACTTCGACGTCCTGGCACCCACCGCGGTCGAGGAAATCGTGCGGTGGGCCTCGCCGGTGGTCTATATGCGACGGACGCTTGACCCAAGACGTTGAACTCAGCGGCACCAACATGGCGGCGGGCGACAAGGTGACGCTCTGGTACAACTCGGCCAATCGCGATGAGTCAAAGTTCGCCAATCCGTGGGCTTTCGACCTGTCACGCAACCCCAATCCGCACGTCGGCTTCGGCGGCGGAGGGGCTCACTTCTGCCTGGGCGCGAACCTGGCTCGCCGCGAGATCAGGGTCGCGTTCGATGAGTTGCGCCGCGAAATACCCGACATCGTCGCGACCGGAAGAACCCGCACGACTGCTGTCGCAATTCATTCACGGCATCAAGACCCTGCCGGTCGCCTGGACCCCAAGGGCCTGAGGTCCCGCCGAGCTATAGGAATGAGGTCTCGGCGCTAAGCCCGAGTTCGGGAATCGCGCCGAAGGCGAAGGTTTCCGCGTTTCCCACGCCCACTCCGCCCCCCACAGGATCTTCGACACGCACCAGCAGGTCCCGCAGCTGGTGCAGCTGGCGCGCGGTAGCGGGGTTGTCGCAATTCGCGACGTGATTGCCCTCCACCTTGAGGTCGCCTACCCATTGGCCGAGAACCCAGTCGTTCCACCCGTAGTAGCCCGCAGTGCCCAGGTGAAAGCCCGTCGGTCCGGCGGCGGTGATCGTCAAAGGTCGCTTCGTGCCATCGGTTTCGATGAGCGTGATAGTGCCGTGGTCGAGGCGTCGGTTGCCGTCGTCGAAATGCAGGTCCTGTTCGACGGCCGCGAAGCGGCGCGCGGTGCCGTCGTCGTCCTGCTGTTCGGCTTGGTAGCGCGTCGACTCGAATCCGGCGCCCCTTTCCTGCTGAAAGAACACAAACAGCGAATACGCGGATCCGTCGGGGCGGGTCAGTGTCATCGGGCACCAAGTCATGAACATCTGGTCGATGCGGCGATTGCCGCGGGGCAGACCGGGGATAGGTTTGCCGACGCCGGGACGCAGTCCCCACGAGTGATCGCGGATCGCGATCCACTCCTGGGGGTCGATTTCGGTGCGAGCGCCCTCAAGTTCCACCCAGCCCGAGGCGACGCCGATCTGGTGATACCGCAACACATTGTGGCTGACTCGATAGCCGTCGGGGCTTCGGTCGGGCCACGGGTCTTCCAGCGCCGCGGGAAAGCTGCCCCGCAAAGTCACGTCGAACGCGATCGGGACATGCTCGTTCTCGTCGAGGCTGATGCGGATTGCTTTGAGCGGCTCGACCACGCTGTAGTGGATGGGCCCTACATCGGTGCCCGCGGGGTCTGACGACAGCCGCCGGCCCCCGCGCACGGTCCACTGCTCGGTGGCCCGGCACACGCCCGCCGCTCCGTCGAAAACGCCTCTATTCGTGTACTTCCCGATGCCCAGGACCACTTGCAGGGAGTTGTCCCGCGCGTGCGCGGTGGTCCAGATTTTCTCCGTCCACGACGGATCGGATTGGCTCACCGTCGCGAAGGTGTCGACGATCTGGTGCGTGAGCAACTCGTCCTCCGGAACGAGGCCGCCGTAATTTGTTGACAGCAAGGCGATTACCCTTTCCCGACAAACATTGTCATGTCGGTGCCGCATTCATATTCGCGCATCCACGTCGCGGCCCACGCGGGCAGGGGTTGATCGGCTGGATCATGGTGGGGCGTCTGCGACAGCGCCAGTCCCCACAGCATCCTTAGCAGGTCCGCGGCGGGCACGGCGCGAAACACCGGTCCCAGGCCTTTGGTCCGCCCGCCGCGCACCCGGTATTCGATCTCGTAACGCAGCGCCGACGACATCACCTGCACCGCAGACTCACCGCGGTCCTCGAACGGGATGTGCTCGTCGAAGGCCCTTGCGACCATGTTCGCAACGACCCCGACGTGGCGGAACGTCTGGCGTATGCGTTTGACCCGGTACCACGGGTCGGGCATCAGGTGCCGGTAGAGGAGCAGCCCCGAGCTGCGGTGCTCGATCTCCTCGACGAAATGCCACATCATCAAAGACGCCACGCGACTGTCAGCGCCGCCGAATAGCGACTCCCGATGATCCAGGATGACTTTGAACATCGGCGTGAAGGTCGCCTCCAGGTTGGCGATGTAGGCGGCGTGAAACTCGACCGGATGCGTGGCGATCAGGTCGTCGAACGACGCGACCGTTTGGTCGTAGCATTGCTCGAGACCCGGATATTGCTCGATGAGCGCGATCATGTGTTTACGGTGTGCCGCAGCGTGCTGCGCCTCTTGGCGCAGGAAGGCGTCTGCCTCCTCGGCCACGACAGGGTCGTTGGCCAGGCGGTCTTGCGCTTGCCGCAGCGCCGCAATGATGTACCTCTCGAACGACACCGCGATGAACGTGAATGCATTGCAGAAGATCGTGAACTGCGGATTTGCCGGCTGCCACATGAACGGCACGCTTGCATCGAACTGGAATGACATTTTGCGGACGACTAAGTCCGTCATCACTCGCCGCCTTATGTTGACATTCAGAGGTTATTTGTAACTTCACGCAGTGTGACATTTACACGTCACGATGTAAAGTGTTCTTCGTGGCTACGCGCGTACCCCCCAGCGCCGAATTGTCGACCCGGCGCAGAATCTTGGCCGCCACTTTCGTGGTACTCGCCCGCAGCGGACGCAAGAAATTGATGCTCTCCGAGGTAGCTGCCGAAGCCAAGGTGTCCAGGCCGACGCTGTACCGATACTTCCCATCGAAAGAGGCGCTGCTCGAGGCGTTCGGCCTGTACGAGCAGGACAACTTCGAAGCCGGGATCTCCTCGGCAATGGCGGGACTGCGTGATCACGAAAGGCTCGATGCCGCTTTGCAATTCGTGGTCGACTTTCAGCGCACCTATTCGCTCGGTTTCCTGGTCGACACCGAACCCGAACACGTCCTCGCGCAGATGAAGCGGGTGACGCCAATCCTGCACGGACGGATCGCACGCCTGATCTCCGGCGAATACGCCGACCTGGCGGCAGCGACGGTGGTGCGAGTTGCTGTGTGCCACTACCTGGTTGGCGGCAACGATCGCGAGCAGTTTCTCGCGGAACTACGCTACGCTGCCGGCATCAATCCACGGCGGGCGACCCAACCGGCGACGGCGAGTTAGCCGCCAGCCAGGAGCAGATGCGCTCTGCGATCAAATCGGGCTTTTCCAGATGCAGAAAATGCCCTACGCCGTCGATCATTTCGAACGACGAGCCAGGTGCCGGTAAGTGGTCGCCTGCGTTGGCGACTACTTCCGCCCCGAGCCCGCCGTCATTCGTGCCGTGCAGGTACAGGGTCGGTATCGGCGGCGGCAGGAGCGTGGCCGCGGCCTCTGTTTCCGCATCGGGGTCGGCGAACTCGGCATTGAACGTTGCGCGATACGGACCGATCACTCCGGCGATGGTCTCGGCGGTGACGCATTGCCGCAGCCACGAAATATCTTGATGAGCATCATATCCCGGTGACCAATCCGCCCATAGGGACTCCCAGAACCCGGGTTGAATCAATATCGCCTCAGCCAGCCCAATCTGCTGGACGAACCAGATGTAGAACGACCGCTTGACCTGGGCGTAGCTGAACATGGAGCTAGCCAGAGCAGACGACGGCGGCACGGCCAGCGTAACCAAACGACTAAAGGCACCCGGATCGGCGTTCACCACTCCATACGCCGTGTGGGCGCCCCAATCGTGACCGATCAACAACGTGCGATCGTCAGCCTTTAACGCTCCGCGCACGGCTTGGATCTGGCGCACATAAGTCCCCACACTGACCGGCCCCGTCGCCGGTGCGTCGTAGCCCGGCAACCAGGGAGCCGCCACCCGGTATCCGTGGTCGGCAAGCACCGGCCCCAGGTGACGCCAGGTGTGCGGGGTATCCGGGAAACCGTGGACAACGATGGCCAGCGGGCGGGCGGTGTCCTCGATATCGCCGTACGTCAACGGCACGGCTATCGCCATGTGATCTCCTCGTCAAGCCTTTACATATGGGCGCTGAACGTAACCACTAGATTATTTACATTTGATACCTTATATGTAAATGTAAGCCTATGGCTGGACTGTCCCTCGGTCAACGCGACCTGTCCGAGACCCGGGCTCGGCTCGGCCAATGGTTCGAGCACAGGTTCGGCAACCTAGTCGAGATCGGTGAGATGCACCCCGCCAACCGGGCCGCGGGGTGGTCGAGCGAGAGCCTGTTGTTCAGCGCCACCGGCCGGCGCGGCGCCGAGGAGTTCGTTGTACGCATCCCGCCGACCGGCGGTGGCATCTACGCCGAGTACGACCTGGCCGGCCAGACCCAGACTCAACAACTCCTGCACCGTTACGGGATCGCCACCCCGTCCCCCATCCACTACGAGCCGGACAGCGCTTGGCTCGGGTCGAGCTTCCTGGTGATGCCGCGCATCGTCGGGCACACGCCGTCGGACACCTCCTACGCGGTCAAAGGCTGGCTCCACGGGGCCGGCGCCGGCGTGCAGCAGCGCGTGCACGACTCCTTCTTGGAGACACTCGTTGCGTTGCAGCGGGTTCCGATCGACGAGGTGCCCTGGCTGCGGCGGGCCAACGGCATCGGCAACGACGGGGAACTCGGTTGGTGGCGCGAATACATTAAATGGGCCACCGACAACGAGGTTCCGACGCTCATCACCGAGGCCTTCGACTGGCTCTACCGGCACCAGCCCCCGGAACCCCGCACGCTCACGGTGTGCTGGGGCGACGCCCGGCTGTCCAATACCATCTTCGACGACACCGGCCGGATCGTCGGCGTCCTGGACTGGGAGCAAGCCTGCCTGTGTCCGCCGGAGACCGACTTCGCATGGTGGTTGGCTACGCGCCGACAGACCCTGGAGGTCAACGGGCTCGACGCCGACCCCGAGCTACCCGGCTTCGATAGCCGAGAACATGTGATCCGCCGCTACGAGGAGATGATCGGGCGGCCACTGGAAGCGTTGCAGTGGTACGAGATCTTCGCCATGGTGCGAATGGGTTGCTGCATCTTGCGGGTCCAGTGGCTGCTGCGCAGCACCGGGCAGGCCAACCATGGCTTCACCAGGGCGCCGATTATGCCGGCCTGGGCGATCGCCGCGATAAGGGACTAACCGCTGCCGCAACGTGGGTTTACGGTAAAACTGTGACCATCCCCGCGTTTCCCGGTCCAGACGTGCTGGCCGCCCGCCAGAAACTCGTGCTCGACCACTTCCATGACGAGGTCCGCCACGCCTGGGACGACGTGTTGTCGACCTTCCCGCATCCCCGCTACGAACTGATTCCGCAAATGATCGTCCACGACGGCGACGCGGCGGTGCGTGGCTACTACACCTACAGCCGCACCGCATTCCCGGACCAAGACCACGAGATCATCGCGCTGCGGCACAGCGCCGATGCCGTGATCGTCGAGTTCTGGCTGATGGGTACTCATCGGGGTTATCTGGGTAAGGTTCCACCTACCGGCAGCCGCTTCCGCGTCCGGATGACCGCATACTTTGTCTTCGACGATTCGGAAACACTTGTCTGCGAACGTATTTACTTTGATACGCTGACCATGATCAAGCAACTCCTGGGCGGCCTAAATATGAAGAAACCGGCGAACTGGCTGCTGGCCGCTCGCTGCGTGCGGGGCCTGCTGTCGATGTCGTCGGAGAAACCGGATCCGGCGCTGACCGACACCGTCTCGCCCGCATTCACCCCAGAAGCGCGGTGAGTTCTGTGTTACGCGGCCTGACCGTCGCCTTGTTATTGGGCGCCTGTGCGACGAATGGCGTTGACGCCAGCGCTGCACCACAACACACGGGGAGCCAGAAGTGGATTGATCTACAGGTCGGCGATTGCGTGGCCGACCTTCCGCCGGCCGATCTGAGCCGCATTACCGTCACCGTTGTGGATTGCGGGACAGCGCATTTGGCCGAGGTGTATCTACGCGCCCCGATGGGCGTTGATAACGCGGTCGCCAACATCGCCAATCGGGACTGCACTGCCGGATTTCCGGCCTATACCGGGCAATCCGTCGGGGGCAGCACATACTCCGTGACCTACTTGATTGACTCGAACATGGACCGCACCGGGGCCAATCCCACCCCGAGCACCCTCATCTGTCTGCTCCAGGCCGCCAACGGTGGGTCCCTGACCGGATCCGCGCATCGCTGACGCTTCAGCAGCCGAGCTGGCCGGCAAGATCCAGAAAGTCGGACGCGTTGATGTCGAACTCGTCTGAGTACGCCACATCCGCTTCGCCGGCGATGCCGAATTCCAACGGACGCGCGACGAAGGCAGTTCGGAAACCGAGACTGCCCGCGGCTCGGATGTCGTATTTGTGGCTGGCGACCAGCATGATCTCGCCGGGGTCCAGATCGAGGTAGGTCGCGGCCATCCGGTAAATCGCCGGATCGGGTTTGAACACCCCGGCCATCTCCGCGGCAAAGATGGCATCCCAAGGCAAACCCGCTCGCTTGGAGATATTGACCACCGCCGATACGTCGGCGTTCGACAGGGTCGCCAACGTGAACTCATTCTTCAGCCGACTCAGGCCTGGGAGAACATCCGGCCACGGCCGCAAGCGCTGCCAGGCCAGCGTGAGCTCCTCGCGTTCAGCATCCGAAAACCCCACGACACCACACTCGTCCAGCACCGGACCCAGGGCATCGCGATATACCGAATGCACCGAAACCCATCCCCGGTGACGACTCTGCGCGGCATCCAACGCGGCGAAGTAGCCTGCGCGCCAACGCCGCACCACGTCAGGCCAATCGACGCCGGGGCAACGGCCCGCACTGATGCGCTGCGCCTCGCCACCGACAGTCGAAAGAAAATCCGTCGCAGTCCCCTGCACGTCGAACAGCAGCGCTTTCACCACAACGCTCATCATGCAACCGTCTCGACGCGCGCCTGTGCCCGCCCCCGAAGCACGGGTGGCGGGCGTAACGTTGCTTAAAATCTCGGCCGTCGAAACGCTTGTCCCGATACGACCTGCGAGGTAGCCCGTGGCCAGTCACACCAACGACACCGCCGTCAACGCCGGCGAACGCGGCGCCGACGACACAGCCGGGCACGAGCCCGACTACCGGTTCACCCTGGCCAATGAGCGGACTTTCCTTGCCTGGCAGCGCACCGCGCTGGGACTGCTGGCCGCGGCGGTCGCCCTGGTCCAGCTTGTTCCGGAAATGGCGGTCCCTGGCGCGCGCCGGTTCCTCGGCGTGGGGCTGGCGGTGTTGGCAGTCGTTACCAGCGGAATGGGGCTGCTGCGCTGGCAGCAGACGGATCGCGCCATGCGCAACGGTGACCCGATGCCCCGGCAGCCTTCACCGGCTTACCTCGCCGTGGGTCTCATCCTGGTCGGGATCATCGCGCTCGGGTTGGTCATCGCCAAGGCGGTTCTGGGTTGAGCCAACCCAACCAATTGCGAAGATTTGCGAACACCCTGCCGGCTGAGCGCACAATGCTGGCCTGGACCCGGACGTCTTTCGCGGTGCTGGCCAACGGCGCGCTGCTCGCGATCAAAGACCTGCACGGCTCCGCGGGCCCAGCGAGGCTGATCGCGCCCGTGTTGGCGGCAATGGTGGCCACGTGTACCTACCTGATCGCCCTGCGACGCCAAAGGACGCTCCGGCAGCACCCACTCCCAGCGCGAATTTCCCCGCGCCGCCAGGTGTACACCGTGGGGATCGGCGTGCTGCTGCTCATCGTCGTGACCGCGGTTACCCAGCTGGTCTAGCGGGCTTGCCGCAGTTCTTCGGCCAATGTCCGGATTTCACCTCGAAGCTCATCGATATGGGCAGCTGTCGCCGTCTGATATGACCTATCTGTTTCCGCCACACGCTGCACAATCCACGAGGCCAGCGATGCGGTCACCACGCCGATGAGACTGATGCCACCGATCATCAACGTGACGGCGACCAACCTTCCGGTGACCGTTATCGGGTAGACGTCACCGTAACCGACCGTGGTCACGGTGGTGATAGCCCACCACAGGGCGTCTCCAAAGGAGGTGATTCTGGCGCCTGGATGTACGCGCTCCGTGTCAAGGACGGCCAGCGACGCAACATAGATCAAGAGCACGACACCGCTGATGGTGTAGATGAGAAGGCGGCCGCGAACGGCATTGCCGATGGCCTTCTGCAGCACTCCAACAAGGACGACCAACCGTAATAGTCGCAATGGCCGCATGAGTGGAAGCGCGACGATGAGCAGATCGAATAGGTGTCGGACGAACCATTGTCGACGTTCGGACGCCAAGCTCAGGCGAGCGATGTAGTCGACAACGAATAGGCTCCAAGCGATCCAGCCGGCCAGCCACAGCAGGTGCGCCTCCTCGCCGTGTGGTCGGGTAAGCACTTGCACGGAGTACACGACGAGGAAGAAGACAGCAACCAGCGCAAGTGGCCACTCGGTACGTTGCTCCCAGCGCGCTTCCCAGGTTTGCTTACTCATGCGGCTAGCCCTCACTCGATCATCACCGACGTATTGCGCCGAATTCCGGCCGCTTCAGGCTAGCGAGCCAGATGGTGTGGTGTCCGCAGGTGGGGTCTTCCGCGACATGCGTGACCACGTCGAACCCATTGTCGTGCAGAAGCCCGCGATATTCGTCGCTGCCCAAGCTTGCATGGTAGAGCGGCTCACCCTGAAAGATTCCCATCCGCTCACCGGCGGATGGACCGCTGGTGAACATCAGCGCCGTGCCCGCTGCGGCGTGACACCTGAAGATTGGGAACATCTGGCGTTGATAATCCTGGGATAGATGGAAAAAGCTGTCCCAGGCCACAATTCCGTCGAACCTGCGATTGAGCGCCAATGTTCGCATATCCGCGAGGTGCCATGTGTGCTCGGGGAACCGATCCGCGCATCTGGCGATCATTGCGCTCGACGCGTCCATCCCGGTCACCTGGCAGCAGCGGTCGATGAGGTAGCGGGCAATCGGTACGCCGGCTCCGCAGCCGATGTCGAGTACCGTGGGGTCATCCGGGAGCAGAGAAAGAAACGAATCGAGCCAAGCCTTTTCGGGCAAGTCGCTACCGCGGTCCCGGGACCAAACGTCGGCATGGCGTTGATAGATATCGATCACCCGGCGAGCGGCAGATCCCGCGAATTTGCTACCAGAGGTAGACAACCGCGTCCTTTCCTCCCGAGCACTTGATCCAGTTGTTCGCGCCGTCCTGTCCGCATTGCATGAGGAAGTTGGCCGGATTCCGTGGATCGCAGCTCGCACCCGCAATACTGCTGCAGGAGACAGACCCCGCCGCCGATACGGTACGGAGCGAAGTGCTGGCATTGCCGTAGCTGTCCCAATACGAGCGCAATACGCTATCCGCGAAAAGGCACGACGTATCGGGTGTGCCGCGCCCGCTGTGAGTCGCGAAACCAGTTGAGTTCGTGAGGTGGTAACCGCCATCGCACATTGCGTGGCTACTACTTTGATCCGGGCCCGATACCAGGGGTGGGGGCGTGCCGACGCTCGGAAGCGGCGGAGTCGACTCCGGCGGAAGCTGTGGGGGTTGGCTTTCGCCGGACGCCGACGTCGGATACGTCATCGGTGTGACCGGCGCGGCGGTTGGCGTGGACGGGGAATCCGGCTTTGCGAGAAGACCGATGACGATTCCGATCGCACCGAGAACCAGCGCCGCCGAGACGGCAACGATGGTCGGCACTACCCAGCGTGGGGAGCCGCTTTGGGGCCGTTCCCCAGAAGGCAGCGGCAGCGGCCCGCTCGGCGGGAAGTGACCGCTTGCCGGGAAAGGGCCGCTCGGTGGGAAGACCTGCGGATCGGGCGCCTGTCGGGGCATAGGCGGCGATGCGTACTGGGTCGGTGCGTACTGGGTCGGTGCGTATTGCGGCGGGGGGACTGATGTGCGCCCATCACCTCGCAGTGCCCGATTTGCCGCCCGCCCGAGTGCGCCTGCGCTTCCATACCGATCGTCGGCTTCCTTCGCCATGCCGCGGGCGATCACATCGTCAAACGCTGGTGGAACTTTCGGATTTATCAGACTTGGCCGAGGAGGCGGAGACGACAAGTGTGCCCCAATGAGCGCTTCTTGGGAACTCACCGGAAAAGGCAACTGCCCCGTAATCGACTCGTAAAGCACACATGTCAGCGCATACACGTCCACGGCCGGGGTGATCCGCTGGTCACGGAATCGTTCAGGTGCCATGTAGGCCCAGGAGCCGACCTGACAGCCGGCCGTCGTCAGGCGCGTGTTGTCGCCTATTACCTCGGCGATGCCGAAATCGACCAGGTAAGCGAAATCGGCCGGTGTGACGATGATGTTCTGTGGCTTGATGTCACGGTGAATCAGCCCATCGGCGTGCGCCGCGTCGAGCGCCGAGGCAATCTGAGCGATGATGCCAACGGCTCGATTCGGCTCAAGCGGCTCGCTTTCCAGCAAGCTCAGTAAGTCCGTCCCGCGGACCAGACGCATGTCAATGAACAGGCAGCCGTTAATCTCTCCAAAACCATGAATCGGAATGACGTGCGGTTCTTGCAACTTCGCTGCGGCATGCGACTCCCGCTCGAACCGCAGCCGGTAGCTGCGGTCATCTGCGAACTGACTCTTAATGATCTTCAGCGCAACAGCTCTGCCGATCTCGTTGTCGTACGCCTCGTAGACTTCGCCCATTCCCCCCTTGCCGAGAACACCGGTGATCTTGTACTTGCCGAACGTCGTACCGACACGCGAGTCCACGGACACCGTCATCTCCTTTCGTACGCAAAGTATGCGTCACCATGCCGACACGCGCGCCGTATTGGCCGTTCAGAGTAAATGCCGCGACGACGCACTCGAATCCGCGAGACCATCAGCAGTGGCCGGCGGGCAGCGCCTCGAGGTGGCCTCTCAGCCATTTGGCGACTTCTCCGAGCTCCTGCGTGCCGTCGGCGAATTGGCCCGATGCCGGCTCTGTTGCGATCGCCACCGCTACTTTCCCAGCAGGGGTGGTGAGAACCCCGATTTGGCGGACAAGGTATTTCCCGGACGGCGACGGCCCCCAACCTCCTTTGAATTGGGTACCGGGGACGGCACCGATTCCCCAGCTCTGATCCGTTTCGACTTGGCCCATCAGGTTGAATATCGGGTCGTTTTCGCTATCGCAGGAGGCGTTGGCGGTGAATCGGACCTGACTGACCAGGGACCAGATGGTCTGGCCGAAAGCAGTGAATTCTGGCCGCACCTTTCGCGACTCGACAGTCGTCGGATCCCCGGTTTCTTGCAAGATTTGTTGCACCCGTTGAGCGGCAACGGGGGGATCGCCGAGCGTCGCCCACACCGATTCCGCTGCCGCGTTATCGGACTCGACGATGGCGGCTCTCATTGTGTCGGTAATCAGCGGCGGCGTCTGTTGCCGGTAGCCCGCGATGACCAGAGGCACTTTGATCGTTGACCATGCCGGTCCTTCCTGCCAATCCCCCCACGCCGTGGCCTTCTGCCCGCTGCCGACGGGGCTGAAAGCGATACCCATCTTGGCGTGCAGGGTGGTTTCCAGCTGCGTGAATTCGGCTTCCAGGCCCGAGGAGACACCTGGGCCTGCTTGCGGTGGGGGTGAACCAGCGGCCGAGGGGACCGGGGTGGTCGGCGTCTGGGCCCGCGGCTTCGTCGAAGCCGGCGCAGGACCTGCATGCCAATAGGTAAGGACAGCTGCCACCGCGACGATCGTGGCCATCACCACCAGCGTCACGACAACCAAGATCGCCCTACCGACCCGAGTACGAGTGAACCTGCGCCAGGTAAATCGCGGCTCGGCAGGCCCACCTCGTCGGGTTCGTCCACCACCGCTGTGTCGCCCACCGGGCTTCCCAGTAAGCGTCACTCGTTGACGATGAGGCACTCCAGGGTTCACTGTCAACGCGATTTCGGCGGTGATGCGATCGCGCGATCGACGAAGACGGCCAGGCGCGCCTTGGTGAGCCCACCGATACCGAAAAGCGTTCTGAGGTAGATCGGCGCCAGGACGCAGTCGTAGACGTCGGTCTTGTTAAGGGCAGGTTCGCCGCGGTCGCGAGCGCGGTCGAGCAGGGCCTGCATCTGCGCGCCACGGTCCCGCAACGCAGCGCTGCGCAGTGGATCGCCCTCTTCGCTGACGCCAAGTACGGCCTTCAGGAATGTCAATCCCCCGGGTCGGCTGAGGTCTTTTGCAACAGCGGTGGCATACGCCAGTAGGTCGCCGCGCAGCGCCCCGGTATCGGGGAGGGGCGAGGTGACCCGTAGCCGGGCGGCCTCCACGTCCAGAACCAGTGCCTCGAGCGTGCCCCAGCGCCGGTAGATGCTCGTCGGGTTCACCCCTGCCCGTTCGGCAATCTCAGCAACCGTGACCTGGCGTGGGTTTCCCTGCCCGACAAGCTCGTTGACCGCGTCATGGACCGCCGCAACCACCCGCGCGCTGCGCCCACCTGTACGTCGCCGCGCTCCACCTTCAACAGCCATGACTCAAATACTAAAGCATTTACTTTTGCTTTAATACCAAAGCTGCGATACTTTCGTTAAAGCAATACCTGATGCCTTAGGAGCCAGAAATGAACCCACTCATATTTCCCGACGACACCTCGTTCTGGTACGAGACCCAGCGGACCCTGGGGCACACCGCCTACGGCGGCGCCGACATCGGCGAGGTGCTGACCACCGCGCAGGCGATCACCGCCGGCGATTACGACAGCTGGCACGACGAGTGGTTGGCCACGGCGGACTGGGTTGCCGCCGAAGCCGAGAAGATGCTCGCCGGAGGCCACCGCATCAGCGCCCGCGACGGGCTCATGCGGGCCAACAATTACTACCGGACTGCCGAGTTCTACTTGCACGGCAACCCCGACGATCCCCGCATCGACCATGCCTACAACCGGGGACGGGAGTGCTTCCACACCGCGGCCGCTCTCTTCGACCCCCCGATCGAGCCCGTCGAAATCCCCTATGAGAAAACCGTTTTGCACGGATACTTTTATCGGGGCGTCGGAAGTGGCCCTGAAAGAGACCAAGACACCACACCGCGCCCGACGATAATCATGCACAGCGGATTCGACGGCACGTGCGAGGAGCTGCACTGGATCGGCGCCGCGGCCGCACAAGAACGTGGCTACCACGTCCTCACGTTCGACGGACCGGGACAGCCTGCGGCACGCCGCTTCGACGGCCTGGTCTTCCGTCCGGATTGGGAGAACGTCGTCACCCCGGTGCTGGACTGGCTGCTCGCATGTCCCGGTGTCGACCCAACCCGGGTCGCCCTTTTGGGTCTGTCGATGGGAGGCCTGCTCGCGCCTCGAGCTGCCGCCTTCGAACACCGCCTGGCTGCGTGCGTGGCCATCAACGGCGTGTACGACCTGGGTATCACGGTCACCGGCAACATGCCCGGGCCGCGCGCCGAAGCCGAGGCCGTACTTCGGGCCGCATCGGCCCCGGAGGCCGACGCCATGATCGAACAGTTGATGGCGTCCAACCCGAACATCCGGTGGGCGGCCACGCACGGCCAATACGTGATGGGCGTTGACAGCCCGCGCGCATTCCTGGCCTCCTACCTCGACTACACCCTGGCCGACGGCGTCGCCGAGCAGATCACCTGCCCGACCCTGGTCTGCGACGCGGAAGAAGACATTTTCTTCGACGGTCAACCCAAGATGCTGTTCGACCACCTCACCTGTCGAAAGACGCTGTTGGACTTCACCTCAGCAGAAGGTGCCGCAGCGCACTGTCAATCCGGCGCCCAGCGGCTGGCCTTCGGCCGCATCTACGACTGGCTGGACGACATTCTTCGAGCCGGCTAGCCGCCTTTGGTGCTCAGGTATGCGACGATCCCCTGGGTGACAGCGGCGGCATACTTTGCCCGACCATCCGCGCTTTCGATCCGGGCTGCGTCGTCCGCGTTCTTCATGTTGCCGAGCTCGACGAGGACTGCCGGGTACTCGGCCAGGTTGAGGCCAGCGAGGTCGTCGCGGCCATAAAGGCCGTCCGACCCGATATAGGCGGCCGGGTGAAAACCCGCTTGCACCAGGGCATCACGCATCGTGTGGGCCAACTGGACGGCGGGGCCGGATTGCGCTTCGTTCAACGGCGGGCTGGAGTAGTTGACGTGAAACCCCGAGCCGGACGCGGGTCCGCCGTCAGCATGGATGCTGACTATCGCGTCCGGGTGCATCGCGTTCGCCAGGGCGGCGCGTTGATCGACGCAGGGGCCGACGGAGCTGTCGCTATCCCGCGACAACTGGGTGCGCACGCCCATTTGATCCAGCGATCCGCTGATCAGCCCCACGACGGCCCAATTGAACGCGTGCTCCGAGTAGCCGTCGTCGGTGGCCGTACCCGAGGTGTTGCACTGCTTGGTGCCGCCCCGACCATTGGGGACTTGTTGGTTTGTTGAGGCGTCGTTGACGGCGTTGTGGCCCGGGTCGAGGAATACGCCCATCCCGGCGACGGCGGCGGCCGCGCCTGGGGCGCCAACTGTTGCCCCAATGGTCAGGATCGCCGGTGCCACGCCGCCGTATTTCAAGACGCGGCGCCGTGAAACGCCCTGGCCTGAGTACCCCGGCGCCGACGGATCAGTCATCGCGCGATGGTAGCAATCGGGCCGGCTATCCGGGGTGCCTTCGACCGGTTCTCCCGGTTGGACTGAGCGCGGGATAGAGGTAGTGCATGAGTTCGGCGCCCGCGGGGCCGTAGATCCCACGGTCGTCGCCTCGCAACACCCAGTTGTGCTGCTGGTCCGCGCGGGCGACGACGGCGGCCCGATGGGCCGCCTTGAGATCGGCACGTCGGCGGCCCTCCCGCACGATCGCCCGCACCAGGAAGAAAAAGCCGACGAGGACCGCTGCCCCGACAATCCACCAGATGAGCTTGACGATGATCCAGATGATCAGCGCCAGCCCCAAAAACGCAGCGAACCCGCCACCCGAGCCCGACCTCGAAGTACTCATGGCCGCAACGTACTCAGACCCACCGACATGTTCTGCGCAGCAGGACGCAGCGCCGCGGCCGGTTACCGCTGACCCCGTCAGCTCGTCGGCGGAATCGACAGCCGGGCGGTTTCGTCCAGGTCGACCTCGAGCGCGTTGAGCATCAGCGCCAGGCCGGCGTACCGGTTGATGACCATCAGCACTTCGACGGTGATCTCAGAACCGAGGGCCTTATGCACTCGATCCAAGAGTGGGGCCGCCACGGTGCGGGTGGTCAGCAACTCGGTCGTCAATTGCAGGACCGCGAGTTCGACGGTGCTGAAACCGGCCGTCTGCCAGTCGCAGTCGGAAATGATCGCGTCGATCTCGTCGCGGCCGACCCCCGCCGGAGGCGCCAGATCTTTATGCTGGCCGAGCTCATAGGGGCAGTCCATGAGATAGGCGGTGCGCAGGACGACCAGTTCACGCAGCCTTCTGGACAGTACCGGGCTGGTCAGGGTGGCTCGCCCGGCCAGCATCCAACCGTTGTAGACCTTCTCGGCGTTCGCCAGAACACGGTAGACGTTGAGGTTGCCCCGCTCCTCGGTCAATTCGCGGGCCCGCTCGGTCATGTCTTCGAGCCGGCGGTAAGGGATTCGAGTCATGTGGGTTCTCCTGTTCAGGGCTTTTTCACGGCTTAAAGAGAGATTCCGCGTCGACGTCTAGGTCGGCCGCGTTGAGCACCAACGCCAGCCCGTAGTAGCAGCTGATTAACATCAGCAGTTCGGTCAACGCCTCGTCGCCGAATACGCCGTGGGCCTCGGCGAAGGTGTCGTCGCTCAAGCGGTGTGTGGTGCACAACTCGGTGACGACGTTAAGGGCGACGCATTCGGCTCGGCCGAAGCCGGCTTTGTCGAGATCCCCAGCGCCGTCGCCAGCACCCAAGACGGCGTCGATCTGTTGGTCGGTCAGCCCGGCGGAGCGGGCGAGGGGCACGTGCTGGCCAATCTCATAGGGCGAGGCCTGCAGGCGGGCCACGCGCAGGATGATCAATTCCCGCATCCGCGCATCGAACGTCGCGCTCGCGAACAAATCGTCGACCATGTCAGTCCATCCGCTAAACACATTGGGGGCGTTGGCAAGTAATCGGAACACATTGAGGTTGCCGCGACGGGCAGCCCACTGGCGAATCGATTCGGGTTGCTGGTCGAGGTTGGCGAGCGGGATTCGTGACATGGTTTTCTTCCTGTTGTATTCCGTCTACTTGGCGGCGAGCGTGAATGTCCAGTCGAGGGTCACGAAGGGCTCTTCGACTGTCGTCCCGTCCGGAGCGATGCCGGGCTCGTGGCGCACAAAATCCGCTTGCAGCGAGGTCTGATCCGCGAAGACCGCGTCACGGCCGATGTAGGGGTCATCGCGCAGAAACAGCTGCGTGATCAACGATTGGTAACCATCGGCGTGGAACCAGAAGTGCACGTGCTGGGGTCGCATGATGGATCGGCTTGCGGCTCGCATGATTTCGCCGCATGGACCGTCGGTGGGCACCGGATAGTAGCGAGGTGTGATTGATCGGTACCAGAACTTGCCGTCGCTGTCGGTGGTCAGCAGCGCGCGCATGGCGAACTCGTCATGCAGCTTCTCCGTCTGCTGAACGTCGTAGAACCCTTCACCGTCGCTGTGCCAGGTGTCCACATGAGCGCCGGCTATCGGCTTGCCGTGTTCGTCGACGACCCGGCCGGTGACGAACATCGGAGTGCCCGCAACACCATTGGAGATGTCGGCCCCGTTTGCGGCCGTCGGGCGGCCCTCGACGTAGAACGGTCCCAACAGGGCCGAGTCTGTGGTCGATCCCCCGGCGTGCTCGTTGATCTTGTCCAACAGCATGGACAAGCCGAGGACGTCCGACAACAGCACAACCTCCTGGCGGGTCGGACTGGAGATCTTGCCCATCCGTTCAATGAAATCCATTGCGGTGAACCATTCGTCTCCGGTCAGTCGTACATCCCGAGCAAAATCGTGCATATGCTGCACCAGGCCGACGAACAGTTGGCGGAATCTCTCATCGGTGGAGTCGTCAAAGCTCCGCTGGACCGCTTCGGTAATTGTCTGTTCGGTCAGATTGCTCGACATATTCCTGCCTCCTTGGCGATTTGTTCGGTTGCAGTTGTTCGGATTAAGGGTTGATGACAGCGCGGCCGGCCAGGTGGTCAGCGACGTCACGATAAGCCGCGGCTCCCTCGTCGAGGGAATAGTGGGCGGCGATCGGAAGTGGCTGGAATTCGCCGGATTCGAAGTAAGGCCCCATCACTTGTAGGCGTTGCGCTGAGTCGACGACGCTGAGTTTTGTGCTGTCGACGCCCAAGATCCGGGTCTCGTTGTGATAGAGGTCCCTCAGGTCGATTCCGACCGGGTCGGTGCCGACGGCGCTGATCACCACGAGCCTGCCCCGGTGGGCAAGTGAGGCCAGCGCCGCAGTCGTGGTCACCCCGCCGACAGCGTCGTACACGACCTCGACGCCTGCGCCGCCGGTCAGCCGTTTGATCTCGGCGCCGACGTCGAGGGCGGGGTCGAAGACGACGAAGTGGTCAACGACAGCCGCAGCCGGTGTCTCAGGGCCGGGCGGACGGCGATCCACCCCAATCACCTTGGCGCCCAACGTGTGAGCGATTTGCGCGACCGCGCCGCCCACTCCCCCGGACACACCGAAGATCGCAATCGTTTCCCCGGCCGCCAACTGGGCCGTCTCCACCGCCCCGCACCAGCCCACCACAAAATTGACTCCGACGGCGGAGGCTTCATCAAAGCTGAGTCGCTCGGGTTTGCGTACCAGCGCTTCCACCGGCACCGACATCAGCTCCGCGTGGGATCCGTCTCGGGTGAACCCGGTGTCTCCGCCCGTGCCCCACACGGCGGCTCCGCGCCATCCGGTTGGTCCGCTGACGACCACCCCGGCGAAATCGCGGCCCGGTGTGCGCGGCAGCCCAGTCCAGTCCATCAGGCCGGCAACGTTTTTCACATCCGAGGGGTTTACCGATGCCGCTTCTACACGGATGACCGCCTCCTGCGCTGTCGCCACCGGGTCCCGCATAACCGCGACATGCAGGACAGTGGGGTCACCGAACCGGTCGAAACGTAGGGCCCGCATGATCATGTCCTCCTGTGAGCTGATGGTGATCGTCTGACGCTGTCAACACAACACCCCAACTCCGATCGCGTCCAACGAAGAAAATCGATCATAACGATCGCTTTCTGCGATAGGTTTGGCGAATGGAGCTGCGGCAGGTGGAGTATTTCGTTGCTGTGGCCGCCGAGCTGAACTTCTCCCGGGCGGCCCAGCGAATCCATGTGGTCCAGTCGGCGTTGTCGGCGTCAGTCGGCAGGCTGGAAAAGGAATTGGGCACCGAACTGTTCGACCGTTCCAAACGCCAAATCGCGCTCACCGCAGCCGGCGAAGTCTTCCTGCAGCATGCCCGGGAAGTCATACACACTGTTCAAAAGGCGCGGTCTTCGGTAGAGGACTACCACGATCAGCTGACCGGCGCCGTCACCCTGGGCACTCTGATGTCGTGGGGAGCGTTGAAGCTGCCAACCGCGCTGGAGGAGTTCCGTCGCCTCCACCCGTTGGTCACCGTTCGCCTGCGGCAAAGCCTCGCCGGCTCGGCCGGCCACCTGTCCGCGATCGCTGACGGCAAGATGGATCTCGCCCTCGTCTCAACCGCCTCGTCGCCGTCTCAGCTGATCGCCGTTCAGAAACTGACCGAGGAACCCATGGTCTTCGTCTGCGAATCCGCCCACGCACTGGCGCACCGCCGCCGCGTGCCACTCGCCGACCTTGCGGGACAAGACTTCATCAACTTCCCGCAAGGCTGGGGAATCCGCCGCCGCCTCGATGCGGGTTTTGCCGCCGCAGGGGTCCATCCGACCAGCGCCTACGAAGTCGCCGACTTCGCGATCGCCGCCGAACTCATCCGACACCGACTGGCAACGACCGTCCTGCCCGTCAGCGCAGCCAATCGGTTCCCTGATCTGCGCACAGTCCCACTGGACCCGCCACTGACATGGACGCTGTCTCTGGCTTCGTCGGCGGCCCATACGCCCAGCCGCGCCATTGCGGCACTCGTCGAAACCATCACGCGCCACGTCGAGCCCTGACGGCAAGACCACTCAGCCGGCAACTCCACCTAAGGCCGCGGCGGCAGGACCGACAACCACCCATCCGAAAGTAACTCCAGCAGTTGACCATCGGGTCCCGGACCATCGCCGACCCCGCTGAAGCCGTCCCGTCGACCACCGCTCCCCCGAAATGCCCGAGCCGTCCAAAACGTCGCCGAGGTCCGACACCGACAACGAGATGTGCGTCAGCCCGGCCTGATCCATCACTCGCTCGGAACCGGCGTGGACTTGACGCCCCGAATAGTCCAGAAGTTCGAGCACCAAGCCGTCGCGAACGAGGTACGTCGCGTGCAGTCCGATCGGCTTTCCAACTGCAGAAGTTGGTCGGTGCCCTGCTCGGGCGGATCGAGTTCCCACCAGAACGGAACCCCAGCAGCCCCTCGTAGAAGCGACGTGACCGCGTCATGATCGGCGACGCATAACCCAACGTGATTGAAAACCGATTGGTTGCCGGCCATTGACTGCCTTCCTCCGCGTGCCTCGCAAATGCGTAATACATATGAAAGATAGCGTAATTAGTGTAGCTTAGGACGGCTCGACCTCGCTGAACAATTGCAGATCTCGCTGTCTTGGAGGACTTTTCGATGGCGACCCGCCCCGACGTCAACGCCGACGTCGGTTGTCGACTTCGACCACCACTCCGACGAGTTCAACCTCAACCAGCAGATGATCAACGCCGAGCTTCGGCAGAAGTGTCCGGTCGCCTGGAACGAGAATTACGGCGGATTCTGGTTCCTCACCAGCTACGACGCCGTGACACACACCGCCCGAGACGGCGCCACGTTCGCGCACAAATACGAGCCGAATGCCGCCGACGGCGTCGACTACCAGGGCGAAATGGGCGTTCCACGTCCCGAAGGCCAGCCCGCGCTGGGCATCGGCGAAGTCGACGGTCCCTACCACCTAGCCTTACGGCACGCCCTTGCACCGTTTTTCTCCCCTGGGCGCCGTCCAGAAAATGCAGCCGTTCATGGAGCAATCGGCGCACTGGTTCCTCGATCAGGGTTCGGCGACGGGCAGATGGACCTCGTGCTCGACTACGCCAGCCCGGTTCCGGCCATCCTCACCATGAAGCTGATGGGCCTGCCCTATGACAATTGGCAGCTCTACGCCAACCTCTTCCACTCCGTCATGGCTGTGCCCCAAGACAGCGACGAGTACGCCAGCGCCATCGCGGAAGTCCCCGCCATGATGGCGGACGTCATCGAGTTCGCGTCGACCAGACGGGCCGAAGCCCGCGACGACCTGACCAGCTTCCTCATTCGGTTCGAGTTCGACGGCAAGCGTCTCGACGACGACACAGCTGCTCAACATCCTCTGGAATCTCATTGCCGGCGGCGTGGACACCACTACGTCGCAGACCGCGTTGACCCTGCTGCATCTGGGCACCCACCCGGAGCTGCGGCAACAGCTCATCGACCACCCGGAGCTCTACCGCACCGCCACCGACGAATTCCTGCGTTACTTCTCGGTCAACAAATCACTGAGCCGCACGGTGACTCGCGACGTCGTCGCTCGGCGGCCAGCATCTGAGGCGCAATGACCAGGTCGTCATCAGCTGGCTGGCCGCCAACCACGACGAGCAGGAGTTCGAGCGAGCCGACGAAGTCGTTCTGGATCGCGCGCCCAACCGTCATGTCGCCTTCGGGCTCGGGCCGCATCGCTGCATCGGATCTCATCTGGCGCGCCTGATGTCCGAGGTGATGGTCAAGGCGGTTCTGGACCGCATTCCCGACTACCAAGTCGACCTCGGCGGTGTCCATAATACATGGGCAACCCGAGCATGACCGGGCTGGGCACGCTGCCCGTCAGCTTCGCCCCCGGAGTGAGCCGGGGAACGTCACGTCCGTGGTGATCGTCACCGATGGGAACGTTGACCCAAGCACGCCGACGTGCCAACATTTTGGGTTATGCATCCCAATTTACCGAGCGCCGATACACCCACCGTGGTTCTCGTCCACGGCGCCTGGGCCGACGGGTCGAGCTGGAGCCGGATCATCGCCGGCCTTCACCAATCCGGAATCCCCGTCATCGCCGCACCCATACCGCTCACCACGCTCGACGATGACGTCAACGCGGTCAAGAGAGCCATCGATCGCACCGAAGGACCTGTCGTCCTGGCCGGCCATGCATACGCCGGCGGCGTCATCGGCGCGACCAGTCACTCGCGCGTCAATGCCCTGGTCTACGTCGCCGCTTTGGCGCCGGACCAGGGTGAAACCGTGGCCGACGTTTTCTACCGCAATCCGCCGCACCCACAGGCTCCAGAACTCAAGCCTGATGACGATGGCTGGATCTGGCTGCCTGACAATGCTTTTCCCGTGGCATTCGCACAGCATGCGACCGCCGACGATCATGCGCTACTGGCCGCGGTCCAGCGACCCATCGCCGTCGCATGCATCCAACAGCCCGTGCCGAAACCCGGATGGAAAGACATAGCGTCCTGGTATCTCATCGCAGAAGAAGACCGCATGATCGACCCCGATACCCAGCGGTTCATGGCCGAGCGCATGCAGGCCCGAAGCCATGCCCATGCGGTGGACCACGCACCACTGATCAGCCGCCCGGAAGTCGTCACGGCGATCCTGTCCGAGGCGGCCGAAAGCGCTAGATGAGCAACCAGAGGACGTTGACGTCTAGTGCGAGTTCGTTTCCCAAGATAACGGTGCCCACAATGCTCTTGGCTGACCAATATTTCCGCAGGTCAGGCACAGGTAGCCTTCCTAGAAACGAAGGTACACCCGCGCTCCCGGCGTACTGCGCGGTCATTTGCCAGACGGGCGTGGCAGGACCCTGCTTTCTACTGCACCGTCACCCTGGCGGTGTAGGTACACGTCGGTTTGGGATCGCGGCCTACGAAACTTGCGTATTTGGTGGAGATCGTTGTCGTCCCGGTCTTGAGAGCTGTGAACGTCCACACCTCGGTTCCCGGCGCTCCAAGAGTGTCGGAGGACGGTTGCACAAACACGTGACCGGTTTGCTGCACGATCCCCGAATCGCCGACCTTCGCGTCGGGCGTCCACCGGTACGGGGTGCTGTAATTCGACGCCAACTGCACTTTGAGCGTGTCGCCGACCGCTAGGGTGACGTCCTGCGTGATGGAGCTCTGCTTCAACACATCATCGATGGGGACCTGGAGGGTCTTGACCGGCGACGAATTCCTGCGCTCGACCGCACAGCCCAGCAGCATCGATGAAACGAGGATCGCGAGGGCCGCCAAGAGCCTGATCTTCACGAGATTCATTTCCTCCATTATGTCGCAGCGCGAGATTTTCCAATTCAGCATCGTGGCCGGAGGTGCGCGAACGAAACGTCGCGAGTGCGAGTGCGCCACGCGCAATGTTTGCTGCCCGCGCACCTTTTCCAATGGCCACCCAGTACCCGGTGGCCCCGGTTTGTCGAGGGACGCATTTGCCGAGATTCCGGTAACTTCGGTGAGATGTTCGGCATCATCCGGCCCTGCCGTCATCGGCTCGGCGGCGAGCTCGCGGCGGCATGGACCGCCCAGTTGTGCGGATTGTGCTTGGCGCTGCGCGACGACTACGGCCAGGTCGCGCGGATCGCCACTAACTATGACGGGTTGGTGGTGTCCCTGCTGGTCGAAGCCCAGTCGGCCGCAGAACCGATACGCCGGAAGGCCGGGCGGTGTCCGTTGCGCGGGATGCGACGAGCCGACGTCGCCACCGGCGCCTGCGTGCGGTTGGCCGCCGTGGTGTCGTTGGCGCTGGCCGCGGCCCGGGTGCGGGATCACGTCACCGACGGTGACGGGATAGTGGGTGTGGCCGGCGTGCGACCCGCCGCGCGCCGGGTCGCCGAGCGGTGGCTGCGTCAGGGTCGCGACGCTGGCCAAACCCTGCGATTCGACACCGGGGTGCTCGTCGCCGCGATGGACCGGCAGGCCGAGCTCGAAGCGACGGTCGGCGCTGGCGACTCGCTTCTGCTGGTGACCGAGCCCACCGAGACGGCCGTCGCCGAGGCGTTTGCGCATACCGCCGTCTTGGCCGGGCGCCCGGCCAACCAGGGGCCGCTGCATGAGGTCGGCCAGCTGTTCGGCCGGGTCGCGCACCTGCTCGACGCGGTCGAGGACTACCGCGACGACGCGGCACGTGGCACGTGGAATCCGTTGGCCGCCACCGGCACTGCGGTCGAAGATGCCCGCACACTGTGCGACGACGCGGTATTGGGCATCGAACTGGCGCTGGCCGAGGTGGAGTTCACCGACGGACGTCTGGCCCGCCGTCTGTTGACCAGCGAGGTGCGTCGCGCGGTTTCTCGCACCTTCGGCCGGGCCGGGTATGCAGCGCGAAACGGAACCCCGCACGGCGAGCAAGAACCCATCAACTTCTCCACACAAACGCCTGGTAACCCTGGGGATGACGGGGAGGAACCCGATCCCACAGCGCGCCGACGCGACCGTCGGGACGATTGCTTTTGCTGGTGCGATGGCTGCGACTGCTGCTGCGACTGCGACGACTGCTGCTGCGACTGCACGTAGCTCCCGGCAAGACCGGCGTTGCGGCTTGCCGCGCAGCATTGCTGACTCGTACGGGAAGATGAGCAGGTGTTTGGGCTTGTCGTCATCGTTGTGCTCGTTTCCACGGTCATCGTGGGAACGATCCTGGGCCGCCGCTATCGCGTGGGTCCCCCGGTTCTGCTCATCCTGCTCGGCGCGCTGCTGGGTCTGAATCCCGACCTTCGGCGGGATTCGGATCGACGGCGAAATCGTGTTGCTGCTGTTTCTGCCGGCGATCCTCTACTGGGAGGGTATGAACACCAGCTTCCGCGAGATCCGCGCGAACGCACGCGTCATCGTCTTTCTCAGTATTGGCCTGGTGATTGCCACCTCGGTGGCGGTGTCGTGGACCGCGCGTGCACTCGGCATGGAATCACACGCTGCGGCGGTGCTCGGTGCTGTGCTCTCCCCCACCGACGCAGCTGCCGTGGCCGGCTTGGCGAAAAAGTTGCCGCGCCGAGCGCTCACCGTGCTGCGCGGCGAGAGCATCATCAACGACGGGACCGCGCTTGTCCTATTTGCCGTCAGCGTCTCGGTCGCGGTCGGCGGCAACCCGGTCAGCCCGGCGGCTCTGACCGGCCGATTTATCGGCTCGTACGTGGGCGGCATCGTCGCCGGATTGCTGGTCGGTGGGCTGGTAACCCTTATCCGCCGCCGAATCGACGCACCGCTGGAGGAAGGGGCGCTGAGCCTGCTGACGCCGTTCGCGGCGTTTCTGCTCGCCCAGAGCTTCGATTGCAGCGGCGTGGTTGCGGTCCTGATGTCCGCATTCATGCTCACCTACTTCGGTCCGACAGTGATCCGGGCCCGTTCGCGACTGCAGGCATTTGCCTTCTGGGACATCACGACATTTCTGCTCAACGGATCATTGTGGGTGTTCGTCGGAGTTCAAATTCCCGGCGCCGTGCGGGGTA
Source organism: uncultured Actinomycetota bacterium (assembly GCA_963762625.1). Classification (GTDB taxonomy): domain Bacteria; phylum Actinomycetota; class Actinomycetes; order Mycobacteriales; family Mycobacteriaceae; genus Mycobacterium. The sequence continues at coordinate 2,548,684 of CAVXLB010000001.1, read as the reverse complement.
TCGACCACGTCGACGGCGGCCTCCGGCACGCCGTATTCCTCGCCCTTGCCGTCACAGGCGTCGTCGTCGTATCTCGTTTCTTCTGGGGAGAAGCCACCACGATGTTGCTTCGTGTCATCGACCGCCGCGAGGTGCAGCGCGACCGTCGTGTGCCCTGGCGTCAGCGCATGGTGACCTCGTGGGCAGGATTCCGCGGTGCGGTATCGCTGGCGGCAGCGCTGGCCATCCCGCTGACGACGCATGGCGGCCAGCCATTCCCCGACCGGAGCCTGATCGTCTTCGTCGTGATAGTCGTCATTCTCTTGACCGTCATAGTCCAAGGGACGACGCTGCCCGCCGTCGTCCGTTGGGCTCAGATGCCCACCGACGTCACCCACGCTGAAGAGTTGCAACTGGGCCGCACTCGGGGTACTCAAGCCGCCCTGGACGCCCTGCCCGCAGTCGCCAGCGCGCTCGGCGCCGACCCGGACCTGCTGCGCAAGATCCAACAGGAATACGAAAAGCATGCAGTGCTCGTCGCAGCCACCGAGGACGGTGCAGACGGTCACCTGGCCGAGCGCAAGGATCTGGTTCGGCGAGTGCGTCTCGGCGTACTCGACTACAAGCGCCGGGAAATCACCGCGCTGCGTAACCAAAACCTCATCGACGACATCGTGCTGCGTGAGTTGCAAGAGGAGATGGACTTCGAGGAAGTGCAACTTCTCACCGGCGACGATGAATAGCGGCGCTCCCGGCTCCAAAGATTCCCATTAGGCAATTTTGCCTGACGTGCAACTTCTTCGGGTATCTTGGTCTTTGTGACAGATCAGCTTCCCGGCCTGCGGGAGCGCAAGAAGGCCGACACCAGGCGCGCGCTCAGCGACGCCGCGCTGAATCTGGCATTCGAACGCGGACTGGACAACGTCACGCGCGAAGAAATCGCCGCCCTGGCCGGGGTGTCGGTGCGTACCTTCAACAACTACTTCAACGGGAAATACGAGGCGCTGGCTTACCGGCAGACGGAGCGGATGCGTCGCAGTGCGGCCTTGCTCCGGGACCGGCCCGCCGATGAACCACTGTGGACCGCGATCGAGCACGCCATGCTGGAACCTCTGCTGGCCGACTTCGACGATGCCTGCGGCGACGAGAGCTGGCTGCCGAGCCGCCACGTGCTCGCCGAGGTCCGAAAGCTGTTGCTGAGCCAGCAAGTTCAAAACGCAGTGCCGCAGCAACCGTTCGATCAATGGATCCAGGTGGTCGCCGAACGTACCGGGACGGACGCGGAGCGCGACATGTACCCGCGACTGGTGATAGCCGTCGTGCGCGCCGTCGGCGACGCAGCGGTCGATGCCTACGTGCGTGCGGATCCACCGGTGGCTATCACCGAACTGCTCCGTTCGGGCTTCGCCGCCGTCGGCGCGGGTCTCCCCGAACCCCGCAGAACGGAGGCACAACATGACTGACGAACACGCTCAGATCGTGATATCCGGCGCCGGGCCCAATGGATTGATGTTGGCCTGCGAACTCGCGCTGGCCGGCATCAGGCCCGTCGTTCTCGACAAGCTGCCGGGTCCAAGTTCCGAGCCGAAGGCCAATGGTCTGGTCGGACAAGTGATTCGGATGTTGGACATGCGCGGCCTGTATCAGACGTTTACCGGCGACGACGAGCCGCCACAGGCCGCCCTTGGATGGATGTTCGCGGCCATGCCGCTGAACTTCGCAGATCTGTCGGACAACCCGATGCACGTGGTGCGCATTCCACAACCCCGGTTGGTGCGGGTGCTGGAGAAGCGGGCGCGTGATCTCGGGGTTGACTTGCGCTGGGGCCACGACCTCATCGACGCGCGGCAGGAGCCGGAATCCGTTGCGCTGAGGGTGTCGTCGCCAGAACGCGAATACAGGATCACCGCATGCCACCTGGTGGGCGCTGACGGGGGCCGCAGCCTGGTTCGCAAATCGCTCGGCGTCGACTTCGCCGGCACTACGTCGCCCACCGTTAGCCGGCTCGCCCACGTCCATGTCCCCGACCACCTGCGCCGCGCCGACGGCGGCATCGACATTCCCGGGTTCGGGCGAGCTGCCCTTCGGCCACAACCGGTTCGATCGCGGCGGATTCATGTTCGCCGAGTTCGAGCCCGGCCACGTGCTGTTGGGCACCGTCGAATTCGGGCCTCCCGTCGCGGACGAACCAATGACCCTGGCCGAGCTGCGCGATAGCGCTCGCCGGGTGCTGGGCGTCGACGTCCCGCTCGAGGAACCGAAAGGCCCGGGGCCGCATGCTCTACGGCGGCTAAACGGGCAGAACACCCGGCAAGCGGAGCATTACCGCGTCGGCCGAGTCGTGCTCCTCGGCGATGCCGCACACGTGCACAGCCCGATGGGTGGCCCAGGCCTGAACCTGGGCCTGCAGGACGCGATGAACCTGGGCTGGAAGCTGGCGGCCCATCTCAATGACTGGGCGCCCGCCGGATTGCTCGATACCTACGAGTCCGAGCGCTACCCTGTGGGCGAACGCGTCATGATGCAGTCGCTGTCGCAGACCGCGCTCATGGCCCCAGGTCCCGAGGTCACCGCGCTGCGAACGCTGATGGGCGAGCTTTTCACGATTCCCGAAGTCACCAAACACATGGGTGCGCTGCTGGCCGGCTCCGATGTGCGCTATGACGTGGGCGACGACCACCCGCTGTCCGGCCGGCTGGTGCCTGATCTGACGCTGGATAACGGCCGGCGCGTCGCCGAACTGCTCCACGACGGGCGCGCGGTGCTGCTCGACCTCGCCGGCGACGTAGCGGAGGCGGCGCGCGGGTGGGCCGATCGGGTCGATACCGTCCGGGCCACGGTCGCCGGCCACGCCTTGGGAATAAACACCGCGGCGATGCTGATCCGGCCCGACGGGTATGTCGCGTGGGCAGCGGACACGTTCGGGCCTGCCCAGGAATCGGGCCTGTGTACTGCGCTGCGGCGCTGGTTCGGGGCCGAGTCGAGCGGATAGCGGTCGACCGCGCAAGCGACCACACTGCGCTACATGGAGTCCGCCAATCCCGTTGGACCTGTGCGCAGCGCGAGCTGATCGGCAACGTCGGAGCTACGCTAAGCGCATTGACAGACAATCTGTCCGGCCTCACACTCACGACCAGCTATCAGGCCGAGATCGCCACCCAGCGAAAGACATTGGCCGACATAGATATCATCGCGCAGAACCAGGCACCCGATGGTCCCGGGCTCGACCCGGTCGCCGTCGCGGTACGGCTGCGCGAGGAACTCGACGATGAGGCCACCATGGCGTGCGACGTCAGCTCGAACTACATCTATATGGCCCGCCACTTCGGGGTCTACGAGCCCAGACGCCTGTTGTTCTGCAAAGGCCAACAAATCCTGGCGTCGCCCTAGCGTGGGCCGAGGTGTATCAGTTCTCGACAATCAGCGCTCGACGGCGGAATTCATGGATTGTTCAAGCACGCGTTCACTCAACATCTTTGAGTGCACACGAACACCGCGTCTTCTCACAGTATGCGTGTTGCACAGGTCGCCAACTTCTACGGCCCGCGCTCCGGCGGCCTTCGCACCGCGATCGACCGCCTGGGAGCGGAATACTGCGCACTGGGCCACGAGGTCTTTCTGCTCGTTCCGGGTCCGCATGCCAACCACATCCCGTTGCCCTCTGGCGTGATACGAATAACATTGCCCGCCAAATTAATTCCCTTTACCGGCGGCTACCGTGCGGTAATGCCCGGGCCGGTCAAGGCGATGCTGAAAGCACTGCGGCCCGACGCCCTGGAAGTTTCGGACCGGCTGACGTTGCGGTCAATGGGCCGTTGGGGGCGCGAACACGGGGCGAGGACGGTGATGATCTCCCATGAACGCCTGGATCGCCTAGTCGGCCAAATACTTCCGTCCCGGCCCGCGCGGGAGTTCGCCGACCTCGCGAATGCGCGCACCGCCGCCAATTACGACACCGTGGTGTGTACCACCGGATTCGCCCGCGAAGAATTCGACCGCATCGGTGCGACGAACGTCGTGACCGTCCCACTCGGTGTGGACCTACAGACCTTCCATCCGCGCCGACACTCTTCGCTGGTGCGGCGGCAATGGGCCACACCCAGGCAGCTTCTGCTGGTCCATTGCGGGCGGTTGTCGGTGGAAAAGCGCGCCGACCGCAGCATCGACGCCCTCGCCGCGTTGTGTGATGCCGGCGTCGACGCCCGACTGCTCGTCGTGGGCGAGGGCCCAATGCGGGCCAGGCTGGAACGACAGGCTGCGCGGCTACCGATCGACTTCACCGGTTTCGTCTCCGATCGGCACACCGTCGCCGGGCTGTTGGCCTCGGCCGACGTCATGCTGGCGCCCGGACCGCACGAGACCTTCGGGCTGGCCGCCCTGGAATCGCTTGCGTGCGGAACACCGGCCGTGGTGTCGCGCACATCGGCGCTGACCGAGATCATCACACCGGATAGCGGCGCCTCGGCCGCCAACGACCCGGCCGCCATCGCGGAAGCGGTCAGTTCCATCGTCAGCCGGCCCGAGTACCACCGGCGCAGCTCCGCGCGGCGTCGCGCCGAGAGCTTCACCTGGCAGCGGGCAGCGGCCGGCATGATGTCCACGATGGGATCCAGGGCTTAGACCCCGGACGTCGCAGCGGGAGTCAGAGACCCGCTATCCGGGACCCGGGCTGAGTTGTGCTTGCCCGGGCAGTAATCCGCGGTGGCCGCACCGACGAAAGCGTTGGCTTGCGCCTCGCTCAATTTGTGTGAATTCGTCAACTCCGCCACTTCATCCTTCTGGCTGTTGCCGTTCTCGAGATCTGTGCACAGCATGCGAGCTAAATCCGCGACGTGCGACGGCGTACCAAGATTAATGCCGTGGCTCTGCAGGTAGTTGGAGAAGTCCGTGTCCGTATCGTCGGCGCCCGCGAGGCCCGCGGGCGCCAGCATCACAGCCACTGCCGCAGCGAACGTGCACGCATACATCTTCTTGGTCATTTCACTCATCACTCTCGAAGCTTTCACATCGCGACAGGAGGGCTCAAGTACACGGCGAATGGACCCCGTTTGATTAATACTCGCGTGCAAGCGGGTCGGTGGTCAATAGCCCACTCGTCGCACAATTCTAGGATGTCAAAGTTCAACCCGTCGTTCACTTTTAATTCGGATAGAGTTTAATTCCTGCGGCCTGGCCACGTTCGTTGAAGCAACTGAGGAGGCAAAGCGGTGCGAGCACGCGACCAGGTGCTGATCACCGCCGCTGAGCTCGCCGCTCTTATCCGGGCCGGCAATCCGGTGACGATCCTGGATGTGCGCTGGCGCCTCGACGAGCCCGACGGGCGCGCCTCCTACCTGCGAAGCCACCTGCCGGGTGCGGTATATGCGTCACTCGAGGACGAACTCAGCGATCACTCGGTCGCAGGCCGTGGCCGTCACCCGCTGCCCTCCGGGCGCAGCCTGCAGGCCGCCGCGCGCCGGTGGGGAATCCGACAGGAGGTGCCGGTCGTGGTCTACGACGACTGGAATCGAGCCGGTTCAGCGCGAGCATGGTGGGTGCTCACCGCGGCCGGGCTAACGGACGTCCGCATCCTTGACGGCGGCCTGTCGGCCTGGCGGTCAGCCGGACACAGCCTCGAGGCAGGACCGGCGACCCCGCGACCCGGGAATGTGACTGTGTTGCACGATGATTTGTACGCCGGAAGCCGGCCGACGTTGACAGCCCAGCAATCCGGCGCGGGCAGCGTGACACTGCTCGATGCGCGCGCACCCGAACGCTTCCGCGGCGACGTCGAACCCGTCGACCCCGTGGCCGGGCACATCCCCGGCGCGAAAAACCTCCCAAGCGGGGCACTGCTGGCCGACGACGGCACATTTGTCGGCAATGACGCGCTGGCCCAACTGTTGTCCGGCCTCGGTATCGATCCCAGCACCGATCGCAGTATCGATCTCGAAGGCCCGTTGGGCGTCTACTGCGGCTCAGGTGTTACGGCCGCCATCGCGGTCGCAGCGCTGGCCGCGGCGGGGCGCCAGGCGGCACTGTTTCCAGGGTCATGGTCGGAGTGGAGTTCAGATCCGGCCCGCGCCGTTGGCCGCGGTCCCGAATAGCCGGCACAGCCCCCGACTCCGCCTCGGCCCCGAGGCTGATGGACGCCAGAATGTCGATTGCGTGTGGAGGTGCACTGAATGGCGGGACAGCGGCGGCGTGCTCGCAGACCGGGCCAAGCACAAGGTGCGCTCCGGAATGCCTTGGCTCTCATCGGATCAGCCCTCACAGTCGCTGCCTGCGCATCGACCACGACCAACACGTCGCCAAGTCCCACCGGTGCGACGTCAAGTCCCGCGTCGGCGACGGCCAACAGCGGAGCACTCGCGGGGGTGTCCGTACCCGACGCGTTCACCCCATTGACCGTCCAGCCGATCAGCCGGCCGACCTTTCCCTTCCCCGGCAGTGACAACAAAAATCACCTGGCCTTCGACGTGCAGATCACCAACGCCACCGCGGTGGTCGCCACCCTCGACGGCGTCGACGTGGTCGACGCTCAGGATCCGACGAAGGTGCTCGTCTCCTTCTCCGGCAAGCAATTGGTGGACCCTACCTGCAACTATGGTGACTGCAACCGGCTTCGCCTGCTCTCTCAAGCGCCCTCCCCCGACAATTTCATCCCTCCGCAAGGGGCGCGGGCGTTACTGCTCGATTTCGTGCTCGACACGTCGGCACAATTCCCGAAAGCCGTAATGCTGCGTCTGCATGGCACCGGCGCGACCAATCCGGGCGCAAGCACACCACCGAGCCCGATCGACACGGTGGGCGCTCCCTTTGATGTCTCGGCAGGCACGCCGCGGGTGATCGGTCCACCGCTTCGGGGCAGTAACTGGGTCGCGCTGAACGGGTGTTGTGATCCGGGGTGGGCACACCGCGACGCCATCCTCCCGGCGAACATGAGGCTCAACAACAGCCAGCGCTTCGCCATCGACTGGAAGCGCACCAACGACCAGGGCGACTTCTATATCGGCGACAACACCAAGAACGAGAGTTACGTCGATTACGGGACGCCGGTGTACGCGGTGGCCGACGGCACCGTGACGTCGACGGAGGACGACATGGACGCCAATGTGCCGGGCGTGCTGCCCGCATCGGATCCCGTCCTCGCCGCGAAGCTGACGGTGGAAAACATCGACGGCAATCACGTCATCATCGACCTCGGCGGCGGTGTTTACGCCATGTACGCCCACTTCGTCAAAGGCTCGCTCCTGGTGAAACCCGGTGACAAGGTCAAGAGGGGCCAGCAGATCGCGCAGCTGGGCAATACCGGCAACTCCAACGCCCCACACTTGCACCTCCAGCTCATGAATGGTCCGTCCTTGCTGGAAGCCGATGGCATCCCGTACGTGCTGGACGCGTTCGGATACCAGGGCCAGGTGGACCCGGCATCGATCTGGAACGCCGACAACTACCTCAGCGGCTCGTATTTCGGCCCGGCGCGGCTATCGGAAGCACAACCGAGGACGAATCAACTGCCCGTTTCGTTGGCGCTGGTGAACTTCCCGAACTAGGGCGTGCTGCACGGCAGCCGTTTGATGCCGTGGAAGAACGACGAGCGCAGCCGGTCGGGTGGTCCGGTTACCGTCAGGCCGGGCACCTTCGCGTACAGCTCTTCAAGCATCACCCGCAGTTCTAGCCGGGCCAGCTGAGCGCCGAGGCAGAAATGCACGCCCCCGCCGCCGAACGCTGCGTGACCGGCGTCCGGGCGGGTGACGTCGAACTCGTCGGCCCGCTCGAACACCTCCTCGTCGCGGTTGGCCGACAGGTAATGCAACAGCACCCAGTCGCCGGCGGGGATCTGTTGCCCACCGATGTCGACGTCACGGGTCGCGGTGCGACGGAAGTGCATCACCGGGGTTGACCAGCGCAGCAGTTCCTCGACCGCGGGTTTGACCGCGTCGGGGTCACGCGCGAGCAGGGCTTGCTGTTCGGGATGCTGAGCCAGCGCCAAAATGCCGTGGCTGAGGGTGTTGCGCGTGGTTTCGTTGCCGGCGACCGCCAGCAGCAAGAAGAACTCGTTGAGCTGGTCGCGGTTGAGCTTTTCACCGTCGACCTCCGCGGCCAGCAACGCCGACAATATATCGTCAGTGAGGCCATGCTTGCGCCGGTGTTCGACCAGTTCGCCGCAGTAGGAGAACATTTCGGCAGCGGCCTGCCCGAGAGCCTCCGGACCCGGAGCGTAGTCCGGGTCCTCGATTCCCAGGCTGCCGATGGCGTTGCTCCACCGGAAGACCTCCATGCGGTCTTCGGCAGGAACCCCGAGCACGTCGGCTATGACCTGCAGCGACATCTCCGCGGAAATATCTGGTACAGCATCGAATTCACGCTTGGCGGTGATGTCGGCGACGATGTCGCGGGCCACCTGGCGCATATGCGGTTCGAGACGCTGCACATTGCGCACAGTGAAGCCCTGGTTGATGAGCTTGCGGTAGTGCGCATGGCGAGGTGGGTCGATGCCGGGCAGCAGAGCCGAGGTCGGCGCCGCCTCGACCTCAACCAGGGTGTTGCCCTTGCTGCTGGTGAAGGTGTCCGTGTCGCGGCTGACCGCCCGCACGTCGGCGTGCTTGGTCAACAGCCACGCTCTGGGCAACCCCGGCAACTGCACCGGATGCACCGGCGAGTTGGCTCGCAGCCGGGTCAACGCGTCGAACGGGGCGCCGGCAACAAAGGTGTCCGGGTTCAGTACCGCAGCGACGTCGTGGTCGGCCACGCTGTCTTGATTCTCCGGGACCAGGGAGCCCACCAGCGCCGGCTTCGGAATGTTCATCGATCCGCTCACCCTTCCTGTAACGAGGCTTTAATCCCAGCAATGATCACATCGAGTCCGGCGCGAAACTGTTTGGAAACCTGATATTTTCCGCGCTGCGGCTCGGTGGGCTGACGTGCCTCCTGCAGGCTTATCGAGCCCAGCAGATATGTGTACAACACCGAGTGTGCTGCGTCAGCAACGGGTTTCGCAAGTCCGGCATCCGTCAGCAGGGATCGGCTGAGCCGGTCGAGACGGCGTGCCGCTTCACCGCCGCTGCCGGTCTGCAGTATGCCCGCGACGCCAGGCACGGTGAGGACGACTTCGCGTGCGGCACAGTAGAGCTCGATGAGCCGGGCATCCCACGTGCCGGCATCCGGCACGGGGATGTCAGCGAGCATGGACTCGGCCAGCAGATCCAGGGCGGCTTGCTTGCCCTGAACGTAGTAGTACACCGAGGGCACAGCGGCGCCCAGTTCGGCCGCGAGGTCACGCATCGTCACGCCCTGCACACCGACGCGCCGGGCCAGGTTGTGCAGGGATTCCACCACCTGGGCGCGGTCAAGTTCGCCATAGGGGCGCCGGGCCTCGGACGTCATTCGGCACCTCATTACTCGCGGTCGCCAATAGTTCCACGTGAGATTCTACCCTCGTTCGAATTGCTTCGAACGCCGAGCCCCACCAGATCGGTGAGCCCCGACCTGCCCATGAGATGCTGACATCTTGGACATCTTCACGGAGTGGCAAAGCGGCAGTACGGAACTTCGCTGGCGGTCGACAACCGGCGCCAACGATGGACGGGAACTCGCGGTCTTCAGCCGCCGCTGCGGCACACCAGGCGCACCCGCGCTAGTGCTGGTGCACGGATTCCCGACGTCGAGCATCGACTATTTCGCCTTGGCGCGTGAACTGAGCTCCGAGTTCGACATCTACTTGTTGGACTTTCCGGGCCACGGATTTTCCGACAAGCCACCGGAGCCTTACGTCTACTCGTTGTACGACGACGCGCGTCTGCTCGTCTACGCGATAACTCGAGCGTGGCAGTTGACCGAGTTCCGGATGCTCACCCATGACCGCGGCAACAGCGTCGGCATGATCGCGGTGGGCATGCTGGCGGCCCAAGATCCTGCGGTCACTCCCTTCGACCTCATCTTGACGAACGGCAACATCTATCTACCGCTCTCGAATCTCACCGTGTTCCAAACCGCGCTGCTCGACCCCGCAACCGGGCGGGCCACCGCGGCAGCGACGACGCCGGAGACCCTGGCGGCCGGCCTGGGCATGACCACCTTCATGCCGCGGCGCACGCCGGCGGACCCCGAGATTGCCGCGTTGGCCAAATGCTTTGCACATAACGATGGAATCCGGGTGCTGCCAGACGTCATTCAGTACTTGAATGAGCGCGCGGCCGACGAAACCACTTGGCTTGAAGCGCTTTCCATGAGCGCAGTGAACGTCACGGTGGCATGGGGCATCCACGACAATGTCTCGCCGCTGCGGGTCGCCAACTATGTCTGGCAGATGTACCTGAAGGACAAGCCGGGCCAGAACCGCTTCTGGGTGGTGCCGCACGCCGACCACTATCTCCAGTGCGACGCCCCCGAGCAGCTGGCACAGATCGTTCGCCTCACCGCGCGAGGCGAAGAGATCTCCCTTCAAACACTCGAAAACCAACCCAACGGCGCGGTACTGGTGGATCAAAGCCGACCCCGAGCGTGACGCCGGGGGTACTACTGCGCGCGCCGTCGCGCCTATCCGGTGAAGACGGGCAGCTTCGCCCATCCCCGCACGCTGGACGTGTGCGCCTTGCTGGCGTTGGCGTAGTCGACTTCCCACTCCGGCCAGCGCTGGATGACCTCCTCGAGCGCCACCCGCGTCTGCATCCGCGCCAAGGCTGAACCCAGGCAGAAGTGCAGGCCGTGACCGAAGCTCAGATGGCCGCCGACACGATGGATGTCAAACCGCTCACCATCGGGGAACTTGCGCTCGTCTCGGTTGGCTGATCCGTTGAGCAACAACATGACCGATCCCTCCGGGATGGTCGTGCCCCGGCATTCAGCGTCACGAGCGACATAACGCGCCTGCACGGGCGAGGGCGCTTCGTAGCGCAGTACCTCTTCGATCGCCCCGGGGAGCAGCGCCGGGTTGTCCACGATCGCGCGACGCTGCTCGGGGTGTTCGGCAAGAAGTTGCCCGCTGAAGCCGATCAGACGTGTCGTGGTCTCGTTCCCTGCACCGGCGATCGTGCTGCAGTACAGCAGCACTTCGTTGCGCGTCAGCCGCCGAGTCGTGCCGTCTTCTTCGAGCTCAGCGTTGAGCAGCTGCGTCATCAGATCATCGGACGGATGGTCCGCCCGCCAATCGATGTACTCGGCGAACAACTCGGATGATCGCTTGAATAAGTCTTCCGTTGCGACCCGCAGGGACCCCTCTTCGAGGGTGAGGCTGTCATCGGTGTTGGCTCGGATGGTTGCCTGGTTGTCTTCGGGGATGCCGAGGAGGTAGCCGATCGTGCGCATCGGGACCAGCGCTCCGAGATTTTCGATGAAGTCGAACCTGCCCGAGCCCACGAGCGGGTCGAGCGCGCGGGCACAGAATGCCCGCGTCAACGACTCGATCGACTCCATCCGCCGCGGCGTGAAAACCCTTGACAGCAGCTTGCGATGCAAATCATGAATCGGCGGATCCTCGAAAAGGATGATGCCGGGTGGGACCTCGATACCGCTTTTGATGATGTCCATGGTGGTACCGCGGCCTGACCGATAAGCCTGCCAGTTGGTCAGCTCGGGGGCGACATCCTCGTAGCGGCTCAGCGCGTAGAAGTCGTACTTCTCGTTGTAGTACAACGGCGCCTCGTCGCGCAGCCTCTTCCAGGTGGGGTACGGATCGTCATCGATATCGAAATCGAACGGATCGTAGTAAACCTCGGCTGTACTTGCTCCGCTCATCGTCAGACCTTTCTCACGCCTTGCTCTCCTGGAGCGCCGCTGGCAGCACGACGTCGCCCACACGCTTGAGATAGGGCCACGCAACTTCCGGCGGCAACCCACCGCACAACGGCGACAAATTGAGCAGCTGGCCGGCGCGCACCCGCGAGATCGCTTCCGGGACAGAGATAATTACGTGCGACGCCTGCGCCTCGCGCAGCTCGTCAACGGTGTCCACGTGTGTGAACCCCGCCGTCGTCTCGTCGCCGGGATTCCAAGCGGCATAGGTTTTTGCGTCATGGAGCATGTGCTCGCCGACCTCCGACCACGCCTGGTCCACATCGTCGGCGACAAAAGTGACCGAGGGAGTGTCCCGACTGGGAAACATTGTCGGCCCGGGCGTATGGCCGTGCTTACGGCAGGCAGCCTCGTAGGCCTCTTGCATTCCAGGAGCATTCGCGTTGCCCAGCATGCCCAGGCCGTATCGGCCGGCCCGCCGGGCCGCCGCCAATGTTCCGCCACCCCACATCAGTCCCGGCCCGCCCGGGGTCAGGGGTCGCGGCGTCACCGTGATCCGACGTCCGTCTTCGACCACCGTTTCTCCGGCGAGCAATCGGCGCAGCAGTGCCAGCTTCTCGTCAACGAGTCGCCCACGATCACCGAGCGCCAGGCCGAAGTGGTCGAACTCCTCGGGCCGATAGCCCAGGGCCAGGGTGTACGACGCCCGGCCGCCGCTGAGGATGTCGAGGACCGCCATGTCCTCGGCCAGACGTACGGGTTCATAGAACGGCAGAATGAGGATCAGATTCATGCCCAGCCGTTGCGTGCGCGCGGCGATCGCCGGCGCCAGGATCAGCGGGGAAGGCAGGTAACCGTCCTCGGAACCATGGTGCTCGCACAACACGGCAGCGATGCCGCCGTGCCCCTCCGCCCAGGCGCACATCTCGGGTACCGCCGCGTATAGCGCGGCAGGGGGCGCCCCCCATGCCGGGGCCCGCATGTCGAAGCGCAGAGTGAACACGGCGTCTCCTAGCCAACCTAATCTTTGTTTGACGTACGCTACGTCCGGTCTGAGAGCTCCGTCAACGCAGGGTAGAGGCCGTGATGCGGCGCCCCTCGTCGGGATATCGAGTATCCGAAAGTTCCGCGGCCAGTTGGCTCCAAGAAACCTGGCCAACGAATTGCCCGCCGCCAAGCGACAACGCGCTGGGCGTCGACTGGTCCGGCCACAACTGACCTAGATTGTCGCGCGAAGGCGGGCAGAAGTCCGGGTCCCCGGGACACGGGTGGTGCCCAGATGACGTCATACCTGTGCATCGGCCGCCACGGCCTACTCTGCCGGAGTGACGTTTAATCCCTTCGAGGAACTCACGCTGCAGCAGCTGCGAACCCGCACCAGCATGAAGTGGCGTGCCCACCCGGCCGATGTGTTGCCGTTGTGGGTCGCGGAGATGGACGTCAATCTCGCGCCAACGGTTGCCGAGGCCATTCACGCGGCTATCGACAACGGTGACACCGGCTACCCCTCGGGTACCGCGTTCGCCGAGGCTGTCAGCGAATTCGCTTCGCAACGGTGGGAATGGCACGATCTGGAGGTCAGCCGCACGGCGGTCGTTCCGGACGTCATGCTCGGTGCCGTCGAGACGCTGCGTCTGGTCACCGATCGCGGTGACACCGTCATCGTCAATCCACCGGTATACGCGCCGTTCTACGCTTTCGTCTCACACGACGGCCGCCGGGTGGTCGAAGCGCCCCTTGATGACCGGCCGGGGCGGGAAGGCCGAATTGACTTGGACGCGTTGGAGAAAGCGTTCGCGGGTGCCCGAGCTTCGGGCGGGAAGGTCGCATACCTGTTGTGCAATCCGCACAATCCGACGGGTTCGGTGCATACCGTCGACGAATTGCGCGGGATTGCCCAGCACGCGCGCCGGTTCAATGTCCGGGTGGTGTCAGACGAGATTCACGCTCCGGTCATCCTGTCGGGGTCGCGATTCACCCCGTATTTGACGGTGCCCGGCGCGGAGAACGCGTTCGCCCTGACGTCGGCCTCCAAGGCGTGGAACCTCTCGGGGTTGAAGGCGGCCCTGGCTATCGCTGGTCCCGAAGCGGCCGCCGATCTTCGCCGGATGCCCGAGGAGGTGAGCCACGGCCCAAGCCACCTGGGTGTGATCGCGCACGCCGAGGCATTCAGGACCGGTGGCGACTGGCTCGATCAACTGTTACGGGGTCTGGATGAGAACCGTGCGTTGCTGGGCGACCTGGTCGGCGAGCACCTTCCTGGGGTGAACTATCTGCGACCGCAGGGCACCTACCTGGCGTGGCTGGATTGCCGGCGGCTCGGCCTTCAAAACGAGGAGGCAGACGACGTCGCCGATGGCCTTGCGGTGGTATCCGATCTCTCCGGGCCGGCCCGCTGGTTCCTCGACCACGCTCGTGTCGCGCTCAGTTCGGGTCATGTCTTCGGAAGTGGTGGGGCCGGGCACGTACGGCTGAACTTCGCTACCTCGCAAGCCATTTTGATCGAAGCGGTGTCGCGAATGGGCAGAGCGCTTGCCGGCTGCTACACAGGAAGTTGATCCGTGTTTCCGCGGCCCAAGTTGCGGAAGCCCTCGGCGGGTTTCTTGAAGCCCAGGTAGAACGGCAGGGAACTCGACTCGAGCTTGGCCTTCAGCCACAGCCGCCCGAGTGAGCTGCGCTCCGGCACCACCACCGGGCCCACCCCGGACGTGGCGAGGTCGATGTAGTGCGTCGACGTTTCCCCGATGCCTTCGAAGTCGTGCATCAACTGCTTGGAAAGCTGGCGATTCGACTCGTCGAGGGACTGTGCCACCGCATCGGTCATCAGCACGTATTCCGGCACCGGCACCGTGTTCTTGAGCATCCGGTGCACCAGGATCACGTCGACGCCGGCCAGCTCGACGTTGCGCTTCACCTTCTGCTCCGCCACTTCGCCCTCGTGGGCGACGAACTTGAGCGACAGATTGTCCAGCTGTGCACAGCTCGCGCATTCGCAGGAGAAGTCCTTTTTGATCCGCTCCCGGCGGGCGATGAATGACTGGCGCATCCGCGACAGCCGCTCGGGTACGAGCACATTCGCGTTGCCGTCGGGCGCCCAGAAGAAGGCGGCGTCACCTTCCAGCTTCGCCAGCTTCAGTCCTTTGCCAGCATCGATGACCGACTCCAGCAGCTGCGCGACCGTCAGCTGCGCGTGGGTCAGGTGAGTCCGGTTCCAGTTCATGTAACTCGTGTATCCGCCGATGTCGGCAATGAGGAGAACCGCTCGCCGGATGGCCATGAAGTAGTTATTTTAGTGCCCTGTCGGGTTTTGCCCTAATGAAATTTCGCACTGGACGAAGGCGCGCCGCGGAGAGAGGCTAGCAGGGGCGCCCGCCCACCGGAGGAGCTGAATATGGATGTGCTGCGAACCCCAGACTCCCGATTCGAAAATCTGGAGGGCTACCCGTTCGTAGCGAACTACCTCGACGTGACAGCAAGCGACACCGGGACGCTGTGCATGCACTTCCTCGACGAGGGTCCGGCCGATGGGAAGCCGGTAGTACTGCTGCACGGCGAGCCCACGTGGAGCTACTTGTACCGCACCATGATTCCGCCGCTGGCTGACGCCGGGCACCGCGTGCTCGCCCCCGACCTGATCGGCTTCGGCCGGTCCGACAAGCCCAGCCGGATCGAGGATTACACCTACCAGCGGCACGTCGAGTGGCTGACCTCGTGGTTTGAGCGGCTGAAACTCAAGGATGTCACGCTGTTCGTGCAGGACTGGGGATCGCTCATCGGGCTGCGCGTCGCCGCCGAGCAGGGGGACCGGATCGCGCGGCTCGTGGTGGCAAACGGATCCCTTCCCGCGGGCCAGCGGCGCCCCTCTCCCGCCTTCTTGGCGTGGCGGGCCTTCGCGCGCTACTCCCCCGTGCTGCCCGCCGGTCACCTGGTCGCGGCCGGCACCGTCCGCCGAGTTTCCCCCAAGGTGCGAGCGGGCTACGACGCGCCTTTTCCGAACAAGACGTATCAAGCCGGGGCCCGGGCGTTTCCCCAGTTGGTGCCGACCTCGACCGAAGATCCAGCGATTCCCGCCAATCGGGCGGCCTGGGACGCCCTGGGCCGATGGGAGAAGCCTTTCCTCGCCATCTTCGGGCGTCGCGACCCGCTCCTCGGGCAAGCGGACCGTCGGCTGATCAATCACATCCCCGGGGCGGCGGGCCAGCCGCACGCCCGCATCAACGCAAGCCACTTCATTCAAGAAGACAGCGGACCAGAATTGGCCGAACGCATGCTGTCTTGGCAGAACGCCCCGCGCCAATAGCCTGACCGGGTCGCACCCTGCTGTTCTCGCGCATCCGCGGGTGCGACGATCAGGGCATGGAAATGGCGATGATGGGCCTGATGGGGACGATCGTGGGCGCGTCGGCCGTGGGCATGGCGGGCGTTGCGCGGTCCGTCACCGACACATTGCTCCCTGGGATGGTGGAAAAGACCAACCACAGGCATCAGATGAAGTTCCACCTGCATTCACAGCGCCACGAAGCAGTCAAATGCTGGCGAACCGGCTTGGCAGGAGCGCGAGACGTTTACCGGCAATGGGCGGCGGGACCCCGAGGCGGTAATCCGCCCAACGTGGTCGGCGACGAGTGGTTCGAGGGCTTGCGACCGCACCTGCCCACCACCGGCGAAGCAGCGAAATTCCGTACCGCTCACGAAGTCCACTGCGACAATCCGACGCTGACGTTGCTCTCGCTCGAGATCGGACGCGTCGAACACGAGTGGACCGAAGAAGCGAAGGGGCATCGACGCCGACTTGGCAACAGGCGCGGCAACCGGCTCCCCTAACCAGGCCCGAGCTCGTGGGACTCATTTGACAGCATTACAATCCCTGTATGATCGAGGTTCCCTAGTCATGGGCAGAAAAGGTTGGGGCGGAGCGCCACCGGCTGACGACGAGGAAGCGCGCAAGCGCATAGTCGACGCGGCCATCCGGAGCATGGAGCAACGAGGTCCGCAAGGGACGAGTCTTTCTGTCATCGCTGGCGACCTTGGGATCACCCGCCCCACCGTCTACCGCTACTTCGCCACCATCGACGAGCTCGTCACGGCCGCAGGCGAAGTCGCGCTCGGCGGGTGGACCGCCCGGGTCAGTGATCTGACGTCGGGCATCAGCGATCCAGTCGATCTGCTGGTGGAGGCCGTCGCCTATCTCGTCGAGCGGCTACCTGAAGAACCACTGCTGATGATGCTGCTGGAAACCGAGCGAACACGTTTCATGAGTCAGCAGATGGTGGTGGGCGAATCTACCGCACGGTCGCGAGTGCTGTTGGAGCACACCGACATCGACTGGGCCGCCTTGGGTTATCGCGGCAAGGATTTCGACGATCTGGTCGAGTTCTTGCTTCGCATCATTCAGTCCATGGTGCTGGTGCCCCCAGATCCGCCGCGGTCCGCGAGCGACTTGCGAGCCGTCTTACGGCATTGGATCGGACCGGTGGTCATGACCCCGCCCCACCCCGCGAGCAGACGAAAAAGCTCCCGCACGCGCGGCGTGTCGGGAGCTTTTGCGTCTGCTCGGCGGGGTTAGGACACCTCACTGGGTGCGTCACCGGCCGCGACAACCATCGTCGCGGGTTGTTCGGGCAAGTCGTCGGCATGGAACCAGCGAAATGACATCAACCCTTCCGGGTGGTCCTTGGTGGAGATGGCGTTGGGATGGCCGAGCTGCTCTCGACTGATCACAATGGTGATGGTGCCGTCGCTATTGGCAACCGCCGAACCGGAATTGACGCCACCGCGACCGTATTCGAGGTCGGGCGCGGCCATGTACTGGTTCCACAGCGTCAGATTCCAGAACCGACATTTCGGATGGCGCGACGTGATCACCAGCGCTTCGCCGGGTTCGAGGGCGTACGCACCCAGGCTGTAGACGGCGTTCTGCATGGAATAGCCATGGGTGGCAGCGCCGGCACGGTAGGGAGGTGCCAAGACATTGTGGGAGAGGTTCTGTCCGTCGGCGAGCTCAGTGGGCCTGCGCTCCTGCAGCACCAGCGGCACGAGGGCGAACATGTCCTGCGCGTAGCGCAGCGCTGCTCGTAGCGATTTAGCCACCGCCTCATCGGTTTTCAGTGGCGTTGAAGGCTGACCGCCGTGATCGATGACCTCGATCGCCCAGTCCACCCGGCGGCTGTGGGCAGGATCCTCGTGATAGTCACGGGTGAGCACGCCGTGTGCGTCATCGGTGAGGGCTATGAAAGGCCCTTGGTAGGGGCCATCGTGTCCCTCCGGCCGGACCGGGCCCAGCACGCACGCGAACTGACCGTCATCGTCGAGCGCCATGTCTTCGTCGTAGAGCACGCCGATGGTGCGATTGGGCCATGCGCCGGGTTCGGGTTCGTTGTACACCGCAACCGAGTACATCGAGCTGCCATTCGGGCTACCGCTGACGCGATATGTCCGGCGCGGGTCGACGACGACATAGCTGTAGTACGCATCGGTGTTGTCGCCGCCCCAGCGACGATCGTGCCGAGTCGGTGTCAGCAGATCGTGGAATCGCGGCGCCACCGGGTCGGCGAAAAGAGTCACGTCCAACGACAAACCCAGCATGGTGCCAAGGAACTGATAACCCTCGGCGACGGCCGACTCACCGCGCACCGCCTTCGGGCCGTCCAGGAACTGCTTCTCGAAATCAGTGAAGGCGCTGAGCAGTTCGCGCCATGCCTTGGAGCTTTCGGGGCTTTCCGGGTTGGCCACCAGCAGCATCATAAGCCGCGTTAAGATACAGCACAACGTCTCTTGTAAAATGTGTAACACCGTAGGTATGGTCCGTTGGTGACCGCTGCCATCCGCCTCACCGACCTCGCCAAGCCGACGTTCACGACCGAGGCCCAGATGATCATCGACGGCATGGCCGCGATGGCCGACTACTGCCCGCTGACCACCGAGGCCCTGCACGAGCAGGCGGCCACCCAGACCGGTTTGAGCGACTTCGGCGATCAGGATTACCGCGAGCGGATGACGGTGTTGCTCGCGGCGTTCAACGAATTGCCGCGCATCACACCGTTCGGTCGCACCTACGCGTTCTCCCTGATGTTGACCTTTCTCAAAGGCAGGCTCCGCGTCATCGAGCACCTCAAGAACCACCCCGAGATCTTCGACGTCAACATCCAGGCCCCACTGGTCATTGCCGGCCTACCGCGAACCGGCACGACACACCTGCACAGCCTGCTTGCGGCCGACCCTGCGCTGCGATCACTTCCGTATTGGGAGGCCCAGGAACCGCTGCCCGCGCCCGGCGAGGAAGGCACCATCGAACCCCGCCGCCAGCGCACCGGCGACGCGCTCAACATCTCCAACACGCTGATGCCTTACTTCACCCTGATGCACGAGATGACGATCGACCACATCCACGAAGACATCGGGCTGATGGTCCAGGATTTCTCCAGCGGATTCTTCACCACGCTCACCCATCTCCCCCGGTGGTCGGACTACCTGCACGACAATGATCAGACTCCCGGGTACCAGTTCCTCCGGATGATGCTGCAAGTGCTTCAGCATCAAGACGGCTATGACCGACGCTGGGTGCTCAAGTCGCCGCAGCATCTCGAGCAATTCATCCCAATCCTCAACGTATTTCCCGACGCAACATTCATCGTGACCCACCGCGACCCCGTCGACGTCGCAGTGTCAATGGCGACGATGATGACCTACACCATGCGCATGAGCGTCGACGAAGTCGACGTGCACACGGTGGCCGAGTACTGGATCACCCGGATCCACGAAATGCTCAGTGCGTGTATGCGCGACCACGATCACCTACCGGCCGAACACACCATTGACGTCCGCTTCGACGAGTTCATGGCCGACGACCTCGCGATGGCGCAGCGCGTATGGGATGTGGCCGGCTACTCACCTTCGCCGGAATCCAGAAAGGCTGTCGTCGACTACATGGCCGACCATGAGCGTGGACGGCTGGGCCGCGTGGAGTATCACGCCGAGGATCTGGGACTCGACAAGGACGAGCTTCGAACCCGGTTTGCCCCGTATGTGGAGCGGTTCGTCAACCAGACCAACAGTGCCGCCACTGCTAGGCACACACCGGCGTAGGCCGCGTTCCCGGTGGGCGTTCCGTCGCCGGTGATGCCGCCTTTTGCCGAGAGATACTCGGGAAGCGCACTGAGCCAAAGGAATCCGAGCACCACCAGGTAGGCCGATCCGAAGATCTGGACGAACCTGTTTGGCAACGCGTCGGCATCGGCATCGTCATCAGAGCCGGCTTTGATCAACACCGGAACCGCGATCACCGCAAATGCCGCGAGTTCGATGACGAACACGACGGCTTGGGCGGTGGTGTTCGGGTGGCTGCCACCGAAGATCGACGACGGAATGCTCAAGATCGCGACCCCGACCGGGACCAGCAGGCCGGCGACAACCGTGCGCCACACTAGGTCCGCCGCACTCAGCCGCGCACCGGCTTCGACTTTGCGGCCGACCAACAGCATCACCAGCAGGGTGAGCACAGCCGGTCCCAGGGTGGCGAAGATGACGACACTCGTCATTGGTACCGAGGCGAACATCGGACGATTGAGCGGGTTCTGGGTGTTCCAGGCCCACCAACGCAGTTGCGGGCCCAACTGGTCGAAGACCTCGTAGAAGCAGTGGTGCACGAAGCCGACGCACACAGACCCTATGACGATGCCCCGGATGCCACCTCTGCCGCGCGTGCGGAAAACCCCGAGTGCGCGGACGATCTCGAACGCCAACGTGGTGACGGCCGGATACAGTGCGACGATGTAGAGCGGCAACCGTTCATACATGAACTGAACGGTGAAGACATTGTGGTCGAAGACCACGCCGATCTGATCCTCGACCATGAAGATGTTCGGAAAGTACAGCGGGATCTCGGTGACGAGCAGGTAGACAATGGACGCGAACCACAGCACCAGATTGGTCGGGTCGCCATCGCGACGCAGCCGCCGCACCGCCCACCAAAGCGCTAACACCCCACCGCTGACCATCATCAGTTCCAGCACGGGCATGGTCCAGTTAGACAACATCAACGGGTTACGGATGTGGACGAACCCGGGAGCATCCGAACACGTGAAATCGCCCAGTTTTAAGGCGATCTCGTCGAATGTCGTGTTGCACTGAGACGGCGAAGACACCGAAGTCTGTTCCTCCCCTTAGTCGGCTGCCGCAGCGGTGTACCAGCGGGTGACATCGTCGCCGCGGTCCCAGCGCCGGAACCATTGGTCCGCGAATTGCGGCAGCGGCTCGTGCTCGGGATTGTGATACGGGGTTTGACTCAGCACCACCCGGACCGCCGCGACGAGTATCTGCTTTCGCGGCACGCCTTTGAAGGGCGGGCAGGGCGGCGGCACCGACCGATCGCGACCCGGCAGCTTGCGCTGGAGATTCTGTCGCGCTCCGTAGCCGGGCAACAATGTTCGTGCATCAACCTTGCGAGCGGCCAGTGGTACATGGGCGTTGACGCCGTCGGCGATCACCGCCATGACTTGCAGCAGATGCTTGACGACTCCGGGAAGGACCCGAATGCGATACCAGCTGTTGCCCACCACGGCGTCGTAGATCACCAATGCCGAGCTGCGGTGCTCTACTTCTTCGACGAAGTGCCACAAGAACAGTGACGCCACGCGGTCATCTCCGGAGCGAAACAGGGTCGCCTCGTTGTCGAGCATCAGCTTGAACGACGGTGTGAAGGTAGCTTCGAGGTCGGCGACGTAGGCCAGCCGGTACTCAACTG
This sequence comes from uncultured Actinomycetota bacterium, assembly GCA_963762625.1. Taxonomy (GTDB): domain Bacteria; phylum Actinomycetota; class Actinomycetes; order Mycobacteriales; family Mycobacteriaceae; genus Mycobacterium. The sequence goes on along the minus strand of CAVXLB010000001.1, from coordinate 2,527,248 downwards.
ATTTGGTCGCAGTGAGCCTGTCGAAACAGGCCATCGCGTTGTCCAAGGTCTGCTGCAGGCCCGGATAATGCTTGATCAGCGCGTTGACATGCTTGCGATGCGAACTGGAATGCTGTGCCTCCTGCCGTAGGAAGGCCGTCGCTTCTGCCGCCACGTCGGGATCGGTGAGGCGCGGCTTGGCTTCCTGTACCGCGGCGACGATCATCTGCTCGAAGCAGATCGCGATGATCGACGTCGCGTTCATCAAGAACGAGAAGGCAGGATTCTGCGGATGCCAAATCCACGGAACGTCGTCCGCGAAATCGAACTTCGGCCGCCGAACATGCAGCTTGGTCAATGATCCACTCCTCAGCGGAGTAATGATACAGCGTTACATCTGGTGTAATATCTGATTGTTGCGGCCTCATGGGGATGAGTCAAGGCCTCATCAGGCAGCAAAAAAGCTGGAATCGCTGTCGTGACTTCAGGCAGTTACGGCGAGTACGGCCCGAGCCAGCTCGGGCCGGCAGACCACCAAGTCCGGCAGTTTGGGATCAGCCTGGTTGTAGGCCAACGTTGACCCGTCGATGCGAGAGGTATGCAAGCCGGCGGCTCGGGCCACCGCTACCGGGGCTGCCGAGTCCCATTCGAACTGGCCCCCAGCGTGGACATACACATCGGACAAACCCTGGACGATCGAGGCCACCTTGGCTCCCGCGGAACCCATTTCCACCAGCGTGCCGTCCAACGCGTCACGCACGGCCAGCGCGATGGCGGGCGGCCGCGTGCGTGACACCACGATGCGCGGCTTGGCCGGTGCGGCAGGAGGCGCCGCAACGTGGGGTGTTGCGAGCGTAATTCCCTGAGCCGGTAGCGCTACCGCACCGGCAACGAGCTCGCCCGCCTGCCAGAGCGCGACGTGTACTGCCCAGTCGTTGCGCCCCAACTCGGAGAATTCACGTGTGCCGTCGAGCGGATCGACAATCCAAACCCGCGGCGAGCGTAATCGCACCGGATCGTCTGCGCCCTCCTCGGACAGCACCGCGTCGTCCGGGCGCTCGATGCCGAAGGCTTCCATCAGGAAGTCGTGGGATCGCTTGTCCCCCGCTGCTTTCCGCTCGGCGGCTTCGGCGTCGGCGAATTCCTCCCGTACACCGAGCAGCAACTGCCCCGCCTCGGTGGCCAGCCGCGCGGCCAGTTCGTGGTCATTCACCGGGCGCGGCGCTCAGACCTCGATGACGACTGCGCCGCCCTGTCCGCCGCCCGCGCACATGGCAGCGACGCCGATGCCGCCGCCCCGGCGGATCAGTTCATAGGTCAACGTGGTGATCATGCGTGCACCCGAGGCCGCGATGGGGTGACCAAGGCTGCAGCCGCTTCCCGAAAAATTGACCTTCTCTTCGTCGAGCCCGTACTCCCGGCACGCCGCAATCGGCACGGAGGCGAATGCCTCGTTGATCTCCCACAGCGCCACATCGCCGGGCGACAGACCGGCCCGCTGCAGCACCTTCCCGATGACCTTGACCGCGCCCAGACCGCAATCCCGCGGCGCCACGCCCGCAGCGGCCCACGCCCGGACCGTCGCCAGCACCTTGAGATTCTTGGATTGCGCGTAATCCCGGTCGACGAGCGCGACCGCGGCGGCCGCGTCGTTGGTGCCACTGCTGTTGCCCGCCGTGATCGAGAATCCCTCGATCTCGGGGTGCAGCACCTTGAGGCCGGCGAGTTTCTCGACGGTGGTGTCGCGACGAGGATGCTCGTCGACGAAGAACTCGGTCACCGAACCGTCCAGCTGGGTGATCTTCAAGGGGAGGATCTCGTCGACGAACTTGCCCGCGTCCATGGCCGCGATGGCACGCTCATGCGACCGGGCCGCCCAGGCGTCCATCTCCGCACGGGTGATGCCGACCGACTGCGCGGTGTTCCAACCGACCGTGATCGACATGTCCTTGGCCGGCGCGTCCGGCGTCTCGACGTGGGTCGGCGGCATCCACCGCTCCTCGAACTTCAGCTCGGGACCGGGAATCCGCCAGTTCGTCAGCGGCGTCATCGACAAGGACTGCACGCCGCCGGCGATGAGCACGCGCTCCATCCCGGAACCGATCTGGGCCGACGCGTTGCCGATGGCGGTGAGGCTGCCCGCGCAGTGCCGGTTGACCGACTGGCCGGGAACGTGGTCCAGCCCGGTCGCGGTGGCCGCGTAGCGTGCCAGGTCCCCGCCGCCGTAGTGCGATTCGGCGAAGATGATGTCGTCGATGTCTGCCGGGTCGACACCGGACCGGCGAACGACCTCCGGAAGCACCGCGGTGATCAGCGTCTCAGGCGGCGTGTTGACCAGCGTTCCCTTGAAGGACCTGCCGATCGCAGTCCGGACGGCTCCGACGATTACGGGTGTTCCCATGTTCTCATCCTCGAGATGTCTGGCAGCGGCCTATCGCCGCGACTCGTTTCAAATACTGTATCGCCAATAGTATTGGGCTAAGTTCGCGAGGGCCCGTCTGTGACGGCGCTAACAATTAAGCGACGTGGACATCAGGTGGAGGCCAAACCGTTGAAGACCAAAGGTGCCCTGGTCTGGGAGCTCAACGGACGGTGGTCTGTCGAGGAGATCGAGATCGGCGATCCGCGGCGCGGCGAGGTGACGGTTCAACTGGAGACGGCCGGGTTGTGCCACTCCGACCTCCATCTGCAGACGGGTGACTTCCCGATCCCGAGTTATCCCGTCCTGGGCGGCCACGAGGGCGCCGGCGTCATCACCGAGATAGGCGAGGGCGTCGAGAACCTGGCCGTCGGCGATCACGTGGTCATGTCGTTCATCCCGTCCTGCGGAAAATGCATTCCGTGCCAGACGGGGCTGCGCAACCTGTGCGACCTCGGCATGGGCCTGCTGTCCGGCCAGTCGGTGTCCGACGGGTCGTTCCGGGTGACGGCCAAGGGCAAGAACGTCCTGCCGATGTCGCTCCTGGGCACCTTCGCTCCGTACGTGGTGGTGCACGAGACCTCGGTGGTCAAGGTCGACCCCGGTATCCCGTTCGACGTGGCCTGCCTGGTGGGCTGCGGCGTCACCACCGGCTACGGTTCGGCGGTGCGCAGCGCGGCGGTCACACCCGGTGACGACGTCGCGGTCATCGGCATCGGCGGTGTCGGCGTCGCCGCGCTGCAGGGCGCCCGAATCGCCGGCGCTCGCCGCGTGTTCGCCGTCGATCCATACGAATGGAAACGCGAGCAGGCGCTCAAGTTCGGCGCCACAACGGCTTTCGCTGATGTTGCCAGCGCTGCCGCCGGCATCGCCGAGGCCACCCGGGGCTTGATGTGCCATAAGGTGATCGTCACCGTCGGTCGCGCCGAGGGCAGCGAAGTCGAGTCGTGGATGGGGCTGACCGCCAAGGGCGGTGTGTGCGTCCTCACCGCCATGGGCGGCGTGCTGGAGACCGAGGTGACGCTGAACCTCGCGGGGCTTTCGCTGCTGCAGAAGAGCCTGCAGGGAAGCCTGTTTGGCGGCGGTAACCCGCAGTACGACATCCCCGAGATCCTTGCGCTCTACAACATGGGTCAGATCAATCTCGACGACATGGTGACACGCGAGTACTCGCTCGAGCAGATCAACGACGGCTACCGCGACATGCTCGCGGGCCGCAACATCCGCGGCATCATCCGGTTCACCGACGCCGACCGCTAGCCCCGGGCTGACCGTGCTTGATAACCACCGCTGATCAGCAGATCAAAAAGCGGAGTTGGACGGGGCCTCTCGATCAAGCGGTTGCTGATCAATCCGGCCCGTGGATTTCGGACTGGGCGCGGCCTTCGGGGCGATGACCGATGCCGTGTCGGGCGTCGGCGAGCGCGTACTCCCACAAGGTGCTCGCGGCAGCGTTTGACACTCACATCGACGACCTGCCCAACTTCCCATTCACCAAAGAGGATCCGCTGATCGTCAACCGGTCCAACCCGCTCGACGCCCACGCCCTCGGGGAACGCACAATGGCTTCATGACCACCGCACTCGTAGCTTCGCGTGACGCTACCCAGACAGCCGCATATCGAGTTGGGGCGATGTTGATGGGCATCGGCACCGTCCACTTCCTGGCACCCAAACCGTTCGACGATATTGTCCCCGCCGAGTTGCCTGGCAGCGCGCGGTTCTACACCTACGCATCGGGCGTCGTCGAGATAGCCACTGGAGCGCTGTTGGTGCCGCGACGCACCCGGCGGTTCGCCGCGCTGGTGGCCGCCCTGCTGTTCGTCGGGGTCTTTCCGGCGAACGTCAACATGTGCCGGTTGTGGTGGGGCAAGCCCTGGCCGATGCGGATCGTCGCGCTGGCCCGGCTGCCGCTGCAGATTCCGATGATCACCACCGCGCTCAAGATCTGGCGCCACAGCTAGCCCGCTCGTCACACCCGCCACATGCGCCCCTGGAACTAACGGCACCGCGCATGCCCGCCTTCGAGCGACACCACCGTCAAAGGGCGCCCCGCCGCGGTCGGCGCCCGCTGGTCCCGATGCCCGGCGTTGTCGCGGAGAGCCGGGCACACGGGGTGCCGCCCGGCGCGGAGACTCCTGTGACGGATGTGCCCACAGAGGCCAGCCGAAGCCCTGTTTAGCGTGGCACCGGGTCGGGCAATCGGGTCTGATGACCTCGATCGTCGTCGTCGGCAGCGGCTTCACCGGATTCACCTGCGCACAACGTCTCGCCCGGATACTTCGCCGAAAGCACGAATCAGTCGACATCACGATCATTTCTCCGGTCGATTACATGCTTTACACGCCGCTGCTGCCAGACGTCGCCGGCGGAGTTGTCGATGCTCGCTTTGTCGCGGTGCCCCTGGCCAACACGCTCAAGGGCGTCCAAGCAGTGCGCGGCCGGGTAGACGCCGTGGACTTTGCAGAACACACCGTGACATATTGCGATCCGGAACAACGCAGTCACAGCGTCTCGTGGGATCGCCTCGTACTCGCCCCGGGTTCAGTGACGCGGTTGTTCGACGTGCCCGGTCTGGCAACCCACGCGCGAGGGTTGAAGACCACTGCCGAGGCTCTGTACCTGCGAGACCACTTCGTCGAGCAGCTCGAGCTGGCCAACATCGAGGACGACCCACGCCTGGCTGCGGCCCGGCGCACCGTCGTTGTGGTCGGCGCGTCCTATTCAGGCACCGAGCTGGTCGCCCAGCTGCGTGCGTTGGCCGACGCGGCGGCCAAACAAATGGGCTTCAATGCCTCCGACGTCAAGTTCTTGCTGCTGGACACGGCCGAGCAGGTCATGCCCGAGGTCGGCGAGAAACTGGGCAATGCTGCACAGAAAGTGCTGCGCCGTCGCGGCATCGATGTCCGGCTCGGCATGACACTCAAGGAGGTCCACGCAGATCATGTTGTGCTCAGCGATGATTCGCGCGTCGACACGCACACGTTGGCCTGGGTAGCAGGAGTGACCGGTGCACCGTTGATCGAGAAGCTGGGATTGCCAACTGAGAAAGGCCGGCTCACCGTCCAGCCCGACCTGCAGGTGCCCGACCACCCCGACGTGTTCGCCGCGGGCGACGCGGCCGCGGTTCCCGATCTGACTCAACCCGGAAAGACCACACCACCCACCGCACAACATGCGACCCGGCAGGGAAAGGTGCTCGCGCGCAATGTGGCCGCCAGCCTCGGCTACGGCACGAGCAAGGAATACAGACATCGCAACCTCGGTCTGGTTGTCGACCTGGGACCTTGGCACGCGGTGGCCAACCCGCTCGGTCTGCAACTGTCGGGGCTGCCCGCCAAGGTGGTGACGCGCTGTTATCACCTCTACGCGATTCCACGGCCGGTCAATCGGTGGGCGGTGGCCCTGGCCTACCTGACCGACACATTGTTCGACCGCTCAGTCGTTTCGATCGGACTGTCTTCTCAAGAGGACGCGCAGTTCACAGCCAGCGAAGGCATCCCCATGCCGAAGACGGGCTGACAAACTGTTTAGCGCGACGCCCTGTCGGGCAATCGGGCGTCGTGGGAAACGACGATAACGACAACATGCTGGATCAGTCCGAGAGCCTGGACTCCGACGAGGTACGCAATGATGACGGCGACGAGGTGGTTGATCCTCCCGACGCGTGGATCGAGGTCGACGAGCATGAGTCGCTCGATGAGAAACTCGCGGCGGAGACACCGGACAACCCACGCGACGACGAGCCGTCCAGGGAAGCACATGACTCGGACCAGGGCGGCGGCCTCGTGCTTCTCAGCGGCGACGACCTAGACCGCATCGATCCGGATCAGCACGGTCGCGAAAGCGGCCAGATCGACGGGACCCCCGAAGATGGCGACTCGTTCTACAACATCGAGAGGTGATTAGCCGGAGTTCCTACGCTTCTGTGATGGTCCGTTCACTTCTCCATAGCTGAGAATCAACCGTAAGTTTTCGGTCCTGCCTGGTCGGAGCGCGGTCTGGTAGGCCATGCTGTTCGTCGGCTCGATAACTCAGTGTTGAGGAGAAACAAGTGACCACACCAGATACGACCACTGAGCATGGCCGGCCGGAAATCCATCTTTCGCAGCTTTTGCGCTCGCCTGTGCTGGCCCCGTCCGGCGAGGCCGTGGGCCGCGTCGAGGACGTGATCGTGCGGCTACGCGGCAACAATGAGTATCCATTGGTGACCGGCATCGTTGCCGGGGTCGGCGGTCGGCCGGTGTTCATCGGCAGCAAATCCATTCGTGAATACCTCCCGGCCCGAGTTGTGTTGGCCAAGAACAAAGTTGACCTTCGCGGTTTTGAACGTCGCGACGGTGAGGTGTTGCTGCGCGCCGATGTGCTGGGACACCGGTTGATCGATGTGGCCGCCGTCGAGCTGGTCCGCGCCTACGACGTCGAACTGGAAGACACCGGCGCCGGGTGGGCGCTTACGCGGCTGGACACCCGCCGCCCGCCAAGGTTGTTCGGGCTGATCAAGAGTTCCGGCGGGCATGCCGCCCGCGATTGGAAGGCATTCGAACCGTTGATCGGCCACGCGCACACCGACGCCGTGCGCCGTCTGTCGGGTCGATTCGGCGGCTTCAAACCCGCGGAGATCGCCGATCTTCTCGAGGAAGCCGACAAGGCCGAGGGTGGTGAGATCCTCGATCGGGTCCACAGCGACCCAGAGTTGGAAGCCGACGTCTTCGAAGAACTCGAACCCGAAAAGGCCAGCCGGCTACTCAATGGGATGCCCGACGACGAGGTCGCCGCTCTGCTGGGCCGGATGCGCGCCGACGACGCCGCCGACGCGATCGCGGACCTGCGCCAGTCGCGACGCCGGCGCGTGCTGGACCTGATGCCCGCCCCGCAGCGCATCAAGGTGATCACCTTGATGGGGTTCAACCCCGATAGCGCCGGCGGCCTGATGAACGTCGACTTCGTCTCCTGCGGACCCGGCGCAACCGCGGGCGAGGCGCTGGGGCTGATCGCCGGCGCCCACACCGTACAGCCCGAGGCGCTGATCAAGATGCATGTTCTCGATGAGGACAAACGCCTCGCCGGCGTGGTGTCGGTGATGACCCTGTTGCAATCCGAACCCGGCCAAAGCGTTGGGGCACTGATGGAATCCGATCCGGTGCGCGTTAGTGCCGACGCCGACCTGACCGACATCGCACTGTTGATGGCCGACTTCAACCTGTACTCCATCCCCGTCGTCGACGAGCAGGATCGCGTGCTCGGGGTGGTCACCGTCGACGACGTGCTGGAGGCCACCATCCCCGAGGACTGGCGCCGCCGCGAACCCGCTCCCCGCCCAGCCCGCGAAATCACCCCATCCGATGGCGACCGCAACGTGCCCGTGCCGGGAGGCGACACGCCATGACCTCAGCCGACGACACCACCGCCGGCCCCGTGGCGCCGGCCGAGCCCGCCGCGCCGGCCTTGGTGCCGGCTTCGGTGCCGCGCACCGCCGTCCTGGACTCCGCCCACCTGGGCGATATCGAGGGCGCGTTCGGACGCATCAGCCTCGGCGAACTCGACCGTCCCCGCACGTTCAAGATCCGCCTGATGACCCTGCTGGCCATCGTTGGTCCTGGAATCATTGTGATGGTCGGGGATAACGACGCCGGCGGGGTGGCCACCTACGCCCAGGCCGGGCAGAACTACGGCTACTCGCTGTTGTGGGTGCTGCTGCTGCTGGTTCCGGTGCTCATCGTCAACCAGGAAATGGTGGTGCGGCTCGGCGCGGTCACCGGGGTGGGGCATGCCCGATTGATCAACGAACGCTTCGGCCGCGGCTGGGGCTGGTTTTCCGTCGGCGACCTGTTCCTGCTGAACTTCCTGACGATCGTCACCGAATTCATCGGCGTCAGCCTAGCCGCCGAATACATCGGCATCTCCAAATACATTGTGGTGCCGGTCGCGGCGGCGGCGCTGGTCGCGATCATGGCGAGCGGCAGCTTTCGGCGGTGGGAGCGGGCCATGTTCGTCTTCATCGCGATCACCCTGGCGCAGATCCCGATGTTGTTGATGTCGCACCCGCAATGGGCCCACGCGGCGAAGTCGTTTGTGGTGCCCAGTATTTCGGGAGGCGTCAGCTCGGATGCGGTGCTGCTGATCATCGCGATCGTCGGCACCACCGTGGCGCCCTGGCAGCTGTTTTTTCAGCAGTCCAACATCGTCGACAAACGCATCACGCCCCGATTCATGGCCTATGAACGCGTCGACACCGTGCTGGGCGCCTTCGTCGTGGTGGTCGGCGCCGCGGCGCTGCTGATGACCGGTGATTGGGCGGCGCGCTCGACCGACTCCATCGGCAAGTTCATCGACGCCGGCGCCATCGCACACCTGCTCGGCCAAGACAATTCGACGCTCGGCTGGTTGTTCGCGATCGTGCTAATGGATGCCTCGATCATCGGCGCGGCTGCGGTGACCCTGGCCACCAGCTACGCCTTCGGCGACGTGTTCGGCCTGAAGCACTCGCTGCACCGCGGGTTCGCCGACGCCAAGCAGTTCTACTTGTCCTACACCGCGATGGTGGTGCTGGCCGCGGTCATCGTGCTGATTCCCGGCGCCCCACTCGGGCTGATCACCACCGCGGTGCAGGCCCTCGCCGGTCTGCTGTTACCCAGCGCCAGCGTGTTTCTGCTGCTGTTGTGCAACGACCGGGAAGTATTGGGGCCCTGGGTCAATCGGCCCTGGCTCAACTGGGTCGCCGTGCTGATCGTCGGCACCCTGCTGTTGCTGTCGGGGATCCTGATGGCCACCACCTTGTTCCCTCACCTCAACGTCGTGGCGGTCGCCGGTTATTTGGCGCTGGCCATGGTGATTCTCGGTGCCGCCGCCGGACCGATGCTGCGTTGGCTCGCCCGCCGCCAACCCGCACCACCGGTCGCACCAGTCGCGGTACGCACCCTCGACCGCAACAGTTGGCGGATGCCGCCTCTGGCCCTGCTACAGCCGGTCACCTGGTCGGCTGGTACCCGACTGGGCATGATCGCCCTGCGCGCCTATCTGGTCGTCGGCGCGCTGCTGCTGGCGGTCAAGGCCATTCAACTCAGCCGCGGATAGCGAGCGCACCCGCCCACCTCGCTTACACCCCGCCTCGGGCCAACAGGGCTGTGACGGCCGAAGGGTCCTTGTAGTAGACGTCGAGCTCAACTATCAGTCCGTCGCGAACTTTGTAGAGCTCGACAAGGTCCATCTCAACGCTCTCGCCGGACGTTCGCGCAGTAAACGTCAAGCGGAAGCGCGACGCTACCGTGTCGTCCGACAGGCAATCTCGAGTCACCGGTCCCGGTGTCAGGTCCAGGCTCTCGTTCATCGATTTCAGGAGTTCGCGAAAGCCTTGCGGCCCATAATATTCACCGCTGTATGGCAAGCCCCCGGCTTCGTGCACGACGAGATCGCGGTGCAGCAGACCGCATGCCTGCTCCAGATCCTGCTCCCGCAGTGCTTTGCTGAATTGGCCCACCGTGAACAACGGTGACTGACTCATCCCAAGTCCTCGAAGCGCCTGCCCGTCGGCGTGGTACCCGGGCTCACGTACTGCTGGATGCGAGGCATGCCGGCTATGAGATTCAACGACTGCGGTACCGACTCCCTGACCCAGTCGGTCTCGCCGTGGGCGTCGCATGCGGCCTGGTCGCGATAGACCTCGACGACGACGTATGTCTGAGGGTCGTCAACGCTTTTCGCGAATGCGTAGTGGACAACTCCGGGTTCGCGCTCGAGCGACATGGTGGCGACGTGGGTCATCATCTCTTCGAACGCCGCGGCGTTCTCCGATGGCACTTCAAGATGGACGATGAACGTGATCATCGGCGCCTAGACCTTGGCCGGTTCGCCGATGACGTGATGCGAGGTGTTGAGCCTGTCCTGGGCCGCCTCGATGGTCCGGCGCACGCCTTCGCGAACCGAGACCCTGTTCGGACCGAGCAACTCGACCATCTTGGTGGTATCGGCCCAGATCGGCCACGCCTTACTGTTCTCCGCAAACCTCGGCTGCTTGCCGAGCATCTCCCCGGCGATCTGACAGTATTCCTGCGTCGTCACCGGCTCCGTCCCGCCGACATTGATGATCTCGGCCCCGACTTTCGCGATACTTGCTGCGGTAGCGGTCTTTTCGACGTAATCATCCTGATACAGCGGCGTGTGAACGTTACGCACGCCCGGGTAGACGCTGACCGGCTCGTCGCGGATGATCTGGTCGATGCGCTGGGTGACTCCCCCGCCGCGCGGACCGTAGAAGGAGAAGATCCGCACGATCACCACCGGCAACTGGTAGTCCACGCTGAGATGCTTGAGCAGCATTTCCGCCGCGATCTTGCTGGCCGCGTAGTTCTCCGCGGAGGCATGCAGGCCGTACGGGTCGTCCTCGCGCAGCGGCCGTTCGCCCTGGTATTGATACAGCGAACCCGTGCTGCCATGCACGAATGCCTCGCAATCGCGGTAACGCCGGGCAAGTCGTCCGGTGGTTCCCGCGTTGACCTCGTAGGCGTCCTTATGAGTCGGCGGCAGGACGGCGTAGTTGATCACCACGTCGACCGACTGGGGCAGCGGCGACAAATCCCGGTCGGCGAGGTCGAAGGCAATGGTGTGGGCGCCCGCCTGCTGCAGTAGCTCCTGCTGGTGCGGATCGGAGAACCGTGCCACCGCATAGACGTCGTTGTTCTTCGCGAGCTCGGCGGCGACTGGGAAGGCCACCACCCCACTGGCGCCGGTAACCAGCACACGTCGACCTGAGAGTCCAGTCATGTCAACCTCTTTCGTTGCTAGTGCGACGCCGGATCTTGGCTACGCTCACCCGCAGACGGGTGGCGAGACGTTGGGGCAGCCGCGGAGTGACGGGAGTGGCGATGTCCTCACGCAGCCGGGTCAGCTTGGAGGATTTGATGAGCCAATGCCCAGCGACCTTTTCGTAGGTCTCGTGGTAGTGGCCGTAGCCGTGCAACGTCACCGCCGGTGCCAGACGCACGACGTCATTGAGCGCCCAGACGCCTCGCCCGGTCGTCGAGGAGGTCAGCGCGATCTCGGGTGCGTGCACCTGATGCACGGTGGCTTGTGACGGCCGGCCGATGGTCCGGCGGGTGTAGACCACGAACTCGTCGGCACCGACGATCGTCGTTCCGCCTATCTCTGTCAGGTCACTGACGAAGTCGTCGGCGAACAACTCGCGCCACGCTGCCCAGTCCTTGGTGTCGAGGTAACGGCAGTAGCGCGCCTTCAACAGCTTGATCGCTTCGATGTCCGGCAGGACGTCCGTCTGCTCCACCGGGGCTAGGCGCCCTGTTGGCTGGCCGCCTGCGCGGCGTCGGCTTCATAGCTGCCCATGAACTCCATGGGCACGCCGCCCATGGTGCAGACGAACAGGTCGACGCCGGGCACGCCGGCGTCCAGCGCCGTGACGTCGTCGGCGAACCCGCGGGCTTTGGCCTCGGTGTCCTTGTAGTCCTCGGTCAGGAACGACAACGCGGTGAGTCCCTCCGGTTGTACCGAGCGCACGGCCTCGGGGACGTCCAGGACCTCGACCAGGCCGGCCATGCCGCTGCCGAGGATGGTGATGTTCGCTCCATCAGATGGCGGCCATCCGAGGGTGGTCTCGAAGATGTGGCCGGGGACCGGGAACTGGTGCTGGATTTCCATGCCGACGACATCGGTGAAGAACTTGACGAGCGTGTCGGCCGAATGGCTGCTCATGACGACGTGATGGAGGTGGTTCGGCATAGATGTCAGGCCCCTATGACTGTCATCGGAGATGAATAATGCGTCCGGTAACTGCGATCGTAAGCTTCTCTCCGCCGAGGAGAGCAGCCGCATTGCGCCAGCCGTCATTTGCTTTAACCGATCAAGGCGTCGGAGGTCCAGCATCGGCGAGAATGCTAGAGACATGATCCGTGTACGCACCATGACGCCGGTAGACATCGATGACTGCGGGCGAATCTGCTACGAGGCCTTCCGCGCGATCGCCACTCGGCATGACTTCCCGCCGGATTTCCCCTCTATCCAGCCCGCGCTCGAGTTGGTCGCCGCGCTGCACTCTCATCCCGAAGTCGTCAGCGTTGTCGCGGAATCCGAAGATCGGATTGTCGGCAGCAACTTCCTCGACGAACGCTCGGCGATCTTCGCTGTCGGTCCGGTCACCGTGGCTCCCGACGTGCACGACGGCGGTATCGGCCGCAGGCTGATGCAGGCGGTGCTGGACCGAGGCCTCGAGCGCCGGGCGCTGGGGGTGCGACTAGTTCAGGTCGCCTACAACACCCGTTCGATGAGCCTGTACACCAAGCTCGGCTTTGCGACATGCGAACCGCTTGCTGCAGTCCTGGGCGATCCACTGTTGAATCGCTGCAAGGGATTTGATGTGCGCGGGGCTGTAGCCGCCGATCTCGATGAATGCAACCGGCTGTGTTGGCAGGTGCACGGCCACGACCGGGGCGGTGAACTGCGCGACGCGATGGCGCTCGGGTCCGCCAAGGTGGTCGAACGGGACGGGCGAATCACCGCATACACAACCGGGATCGGCTTTTTCGGTCACTCGGTGGGGGTGAGCAACGAGGATCTCATGGCGTTGATCGCGAGCGCCGACGAGTTCTCCTCGAACGGATTCCTGGTGCCGTTGCGCAACGCTGAATTGCTGCGGTGGTGTTTCGAGCAGGGATTGCGGATGGTTTACATGTTGAACCTGATGGCACTGGGGTTCTATCAAGACCCCCGCGGTCCCTTCCTGCCGTCGATCGGCTACTGAGGCAAGACCTCGCCGCGCGTCTCTGGTGCCAACGGAATGATGAAAAGCCCGATCACGAAGACGACTGCGGTCAGCGCGACGGGCAAACCGAGGGTATGTGTGTGCAGCACCGCCGCGCCGAGCAAGAAGTTCACGCCCGCGCCGACGAACCGGCCAAACGACGTGCAGAACGCGAACGCCGTCGCACGCACACGTGTCTCGAATTGCTCGGGCAACCACAGACTGAACAGCGCGAAGTTCCCGCCGAAGAACCCGAGCACGAACAGCCAGGCGATGAAGGGCCCCAGCCCATGAGGTAGATAGAACGCCCAGCCAAAGCTGCCGGCGATCGAAACCGCCATCCCCGCGAAGTAAATCGCGAGCGTCTTTCTGCGTCCGATGCGTTCGGCGATCACCGGCAAGATCAGACAACCCAGGATGGTGCCGATCGACAGCAACCCGGTGGCCCAGGAGGCGGTCTTGGTCGCATCGCTCTTGCCCAGACCCGCGTGCTGCGCCAACTGCGATCACCGCTGTCGGTTCGTAGACCGTGCCCGCCCATAGGCCCACGATCGCAATCGTCACCAGCGCGCAGGCCACCCAGGTGCGACGCCGGTAGCGCGGACCCAGAATCTCTCGCAATGGCTTCGCCCGGTCGGTCGAGCCCGCCTCGGCCGCCTGCCACTTATCGGTTTCCTGCACGCGCGTCAAGATCAAAATGGCCACGACGATCGGCACCGCGCCCGTCAGGAACATCGCACGCCACCCGTAGTGCACGCCGATCGTGTAGTTGAGCGCCGCGGCCAAAAAGAAGCCGGCGTAGTAGCCGGTCTGCAGATAGCCAGCCCCCATCTTGCGCCGGTCTTCCGGCCATGCCTCGGCCACGTAAGTGCCCGCGAGCGCCCATTCGCCGCCGATTCCGATCCCCGCGATGAAACGGAAAGTCGCGAGCTCCCAGACGTTTTGCGCCATAGCGGAAAGGCCGGTGAAGATGGCGAAAGTGAAGATCGAAGCGGCGAGCACCTTGGTGCGCCCGAAGCGGTCGGCGATCGGGCCCCAGATGAACGACAGCCCCCAACCCACCAGGAACAGGGCAAACAGGATCGATCCCGCCAGCCCGACAGTGGCCGGTGTCGCCTTATAACCCGAACGTGGCAGCAGCTCGGTCAGCGCGGGCGTGAGCACGAGCGCGTAGATGAACGAATCCATCCCGTCGAGCGTCCAACCGGTCCACGCGCCCCAGAATCCGGCGATCTGCGAACGATTGAGCGGCGTGCGCCGCTTTGCCTGGTCCGTCGTGGGACTCATCGTGCGCCTCCGGTTGATCCGGTTGAACGACCGCCCTCGAGCGTAACGCCACTGCGAAAATCCGAGCCAGATTTCGCAGTGAGCTTGCGCTCGCGGCCACGACAACTCGGCGAAGCGATGTGACCACTACCTACACAGTGCGGGTCAACCGGTCGGCGAGTAGCTCGGCGAACCTCGCCGGATCCTCGAGCGCGCCGCCTTCGGCGAGCAGTGCTGTGCCGTATAACAATTCCGCGGTCTCAGCGACTGAAGGATCGTCGCTGCGGTCCTGGTGAGCTTGGCGCAGGCCGGTCACGAGCGGATGGTTCGGATTGAGCTCGAGAATCCGCTTGGCCAACGGCACGTCCTGCCCGGACGACCGGTACAAGCGCGCCAGCGCCGGTGTGATACCGAAGGCGTCGGTGATCAGGCAGGCCGGTGACTCGGTGAGCCGGGTGGACAACCGCACCTCCTTGACGTGCTCACTCAACGTCTCCTGCAGCCACGTCAGCAGCTCGGCGAAGTCTTTCTCCTGTTCCTCGCGCTCGGCCTCGTGCGCAGTCTTTTCCTCCTCGGAGTCGAGGTCCACCTCGCCCTTGGCGACCGACTGCAGCGGTTTGCCGTCGAATTCGTTCACCACGCCCGCCCACACCTCGTCGACCGGGTCGGTGAGCAGCAGCACCTCGTAGCCCTTGGCTTTGAACGCCTCGAGGTGCGGCGACTTCAGGATTTGCTCGCGCGTCTCGCCGGTGGCGAAGAAGATCTGCTCCTGCCCCTCCTTCATGCGCTCGACGTACTCGGCGAGGGTGGTGGGTTCCTCGTCACTGTGCGTCGAGGCGAAGGAGGCGATACCCAGCAGGGCGTCCCGGTTGTCCGGGTCTGACAGCAGACCCTCCTTGAGGACCTTGCCGAACTGAGTCCACAGGGTGCGATAGTCCTCGGGCCGCTCGGACTGCAGATCCTTGATCGTGGAAAGGACCTTTTTGGTCAGCCGGCGACGGATCGCCTTGATCTGCCGGTCTTGCTGCAGGATTTCCCGGGAAACGTTGAGCGACATGTCCTGTGCGTCGACGACACCCTTGATGAACCGCAGGTACTCGGGCATGAGCTGGTCGCAGTCACCCATGATGAAGACGCGTTTGACATACAGGTTTATCCCGACAGTCGCATCCCGGCTGAACAGGTCGAACGGAGCATGCGACGGAATGAAGAGCAGGGCCTGGTATTCGAAGGTGCCCTCGGCCTTCATCGCGATGACCTCGAGCGGGTCGTCCCACACGTGCGCGATGTGCTTGTAGAACTCCTTGTACTCCTCGTCGGAGACCTCGTCTTTAGGCCTGGCCCACAGTGCCTTCATCGAGTTGAGGGTCTCGGTCTCGATGGTGACGACGTCTTCGCCACCCGCCTCGGTGGCCGGGCTACGTCGCTCGACCTCCATCCGGATGGGCCAGGCGATGAAGTCGGAGTACTTCTTGACCAGGTTCCTGATCTTCCATTCCTGGGTGTAGTCGTACAGCTCGTCCTCGGCGTCCTCGGGCTTCAGATGCAGGGTGACCGAAGTTCCCTGGGGCGCGTCGTCGACGGGCTCGATGGTGTAGGTGCCGTCGCCGCTCGACTCCCACCTGGTGGCCACGCTCTCGCCGGCCTTCCGGGTCAGCAGCTCGACTTTGTCGGCCACCATGAAGACCGAATAGAAACCGATACCGAACTGACCGATCAGGTCCTCGGACACAGCGGCGTCCTTGACCTCACGCAACTGCTTACGCAGCTCAGCGGTGCCTGACTTGGCCAGAGTGCCGATCAGATCCACAACCTCGTCGCGCGTCATACCGATCCCGTTGTCGCGGATGGTCAACGTGCGTGCGCTCTTGTCGACGTCGATGTCGATGTGCAGATCGGAGGTGTCGACCTCCAGGTCCTTATTCCGGAACGCTTCAAGTCGCAGCTTGTCCAGCGCGTCGGAGGCATTCGAGATCAACTCCCGCAGAAACGAATCCTTGTTGGAGTAGACCGAGTGCACCATCAAATCCAGCAGTTGCCGGGCTTCCGCCTGAAACTCCAACTGCTCGACACCTGCATTCATTGAGATTCTCCTTGCCCTGTCATGACGTTCAAACTTACCGAGTCGGTAATCGCCCCTGCCCCGGGGCGTTCCCCCACCGCGAATTCATCGCTCACAGCTCGTTCATAGAACGACTATCTAACCTCAATGTATCGGGGGCGCGGGTACGGGGAATTCACGCGTTCGAGGAATTCACTAGTAGACGGGCAAACGACCATGAAACTGAAGCAACTGGCTGGGGGCATAACCCTCGCCGGCGCTCTTGGCGCTGCGGCGTTGGGCGTGGGCGCCGGTGCGGCATATGCCGCTCCGGCACCGCTACCGCTGGCTCCCCACGCCCCGAACCCACCCGGTGAACCGGGCGAACCCGGCCAACAAGGCCCGGGCGGACCCGGCGAACAGGGCCCGGGCGGACCCCCACCAGGCGGACCCGGCGAACACGGCCCAGGCGGACCAGGCGCACCCGGTGGCCCATGGCATGGAGATGGGCAGCGTGGTTACTTCCACGGCGCCCCGTGGGGCGATGGACCCGCGCCGTGGGGATACGGCGAGCCGCCAGGGTCGGGATGGGGCGGACCGTACCCACCACCCGGGGGGCAATGGAATAACGGTCCCATCAACTACTGGGGCTACCAGGAAACACCCCGGTGGGATCCCGGGTTCAACCAGTGGGGATTCGACTTCTTCGGAGTGTGGATCCCGCTGTAAAGGCCGGCTCACACGGCGCCCGCTTCGCCCGTTGGCGAGCGGGCGCCGTGCTGTCCTGACCCGGCTCACTGTTTCGGACTCGATGCCGTCGTATGCTGCGTCCACACCAAGCTCTGGACCGGCAGGCGCGCGGAAGCGCTCGCGGAGTGAACCTCAAGCACTGAAGGGTGATTGACCCATGCGCCAAATAACAGCGGCAGCCGCCGTTGCTGCCGTCGGGATAGTAATTTCGGCCTGCGCCAACGGCAACCAGAGCGGCCCCGCATCGACCACGACGACAAGCACGACCACGGCGACAACCACAACCACGACTTCGTCGCGGCCCCCCGTCGCGCAAGCCGCGCTAGCGAATCTGTTGCTCAGCCCGGCCGAGATCGACAGCTTGCTGGGTACCACCGGAATGGCAAGCCAGGAAAAGTTTGACAAGCCGCAAGACGACAACGCCAAGCAGCATTGGCCGCAGGGCTGGACGTGGCCGGCGGAATGCCTTTACGCGCTCGGCCCTGCGGAGGGCCCCGTTATCACCGACGCCGGGTACACCGCGATCAATGGTGACGATTCCGTTGCACCCCTGCCCCCTGGCTCCGTTGACATCAACCCCGAGGTGACCCAGGCGGTGTTGTTATTCCCCTCAGCGAATGAGGCGAACGCCTTCTTCGCCACCTCCTCCCAACGTTGGCCGGCCTGCGCCGACCACCAATTCACCACTCCCGGCGACGCCGACACCCCAGAATTGGCATGGAAGGTGGGGCCGACGTCCACGGCCAACGCAACTTTGACCGCCACCTTGAGCATGACCGCGACCAAGAACGGCGCCACCCACACCATGAGCTGTCAGCGTGCGCTGACCGTGCGCAACAACATTGCGATTGACGTCGCCACCTGTCGCAATGACTCGGCAGACTTGGGCGTCAAAGTCGCCAATCAGATCGCCGGCAAAGTCGACAAACAGTAAGATCCACTGCCTGTCAACGCACGATGTCGTCGCTGAAGGCGTCGCGAAGGTCTTTCTTGATCACTTTTCCGAATTGATTGCGCGGTAGGGAATCGACGATCACGAGCCGCTCGGGAAATTTGTAGCGGCTCAGCCCTCGCGAACGGCAGTGCTGCACTAGCGATTCCAAAGACACACCATCAGCCGAGGCAGCTACCACCACCGCACACACGCGCTCACCGGCGCTACGGTCGGGGACTCCGATGACCGCGACATCGGCGATCGCCGGATGGGTGGCCAGTACATTCTCGACCTCGAGGGCCGAAACGTTCTCCGCGTTGCGGATGATCGCATCCTTGATACGACCGGTGACACGGACGTTACCGTTTGCGTCGATCAGCCCGAAATCGCCAGTGCGCAGCCAGCCGTCGTTGTCGAACGCGTCGGCGTCAAGCGAGGCGTCGGCATAGCCGAGGAAGCATTGCGGTCCTTTGAGGCGCAGCTCACCTTCATGCCCGACCGGCATTTCGACTTCCCGGTTGTCTTCCGTGGTGCGCATGACGCGGACGCTTACCCCAGGTACCGGCGCACCCACCGTGTGATCGAGAACCTCCGGCGCGGCATCAAGCGGCAGCGACGTGACGACCGGGAACTCGGTGAGTCCCCAGGAGTTGGCGATGCCTGCGACCCCGAAGGTTTCGCGGACCTGACGCCCCAATTCGGGGGTCACGGGTGCCCCGCCGGCCAGGCAACCACGCAGGTTCGGGAACAGCGGCTGATCACCGTGAGCTCGTTGAGCCTCCATGAACGCGACGAAAAAACGGTGTCGCGGTGCCCAGGAAGGTCGGGTTGTGCGCCGCGATGGCAAGCGGCGTCGTCGCGGGATCGAATGCCTCGAACAGCGCTGGTCGCATCCCGGTCCGCAGCGCGGCGGTCAGCATCGCGGAGCCGCCGATATGCGCGATCGGAAAAGCGATCGGATTCACGTCGCTGCTGGAGGGGCCGACCATGCCCACCACACCTGCCGCGCCGGCCATCACCGAGGCGTCGGAATGACGGATCCCCTTGGGGGCCGCGGTGGTTCCCGACGAGTAGTAGATCCACCGGGCGTCGCCCGCAGGCTCCGGCGGGGGCGGAAGCCCATCGATGCCCGCGCGGGGCAGCCGAAGCTCACCGCCGACCGGCGGTGTGGCCAGGTCAATGGTGATGACCTCGAAGCCGCCGGCCGAGGACAAGGTGCGGGCCAGGCCGCCGTGGTCGAAGCCGCGCCAAAATTCGGCCGTCACAAGGAATTCAGTAGCCAGCTGGCCGGTAATGAAGCCAACCTCGTGTTCCCGCAGGATCGGGATGATCGGGTTCTGCACCGCGCCCAGCCAGGTGAGCGCCGCCATCACGACCACGGTCTCCAGCGTGGTCGGCAGCTGCCAGGACACCAGCGTTCCCGCGCCGATCCCCCATTGCGCGAACGCGGCGGCCGTCTGACCCGCCGCATCGTGCAGCTGCCGCGTGGTCAGGCTGCGGCCATATTCATCGGCGAGTAGTGGCCGGTTGGGTTCGCGCCGTGCGGCTTCGGCGATCAACGTCCAGTAGGCCGTCGTCACTTTCGGTCCTACTTCACCGATGGCGGATTGAATCCGGAGTGCGCTATCGCGACAGACACAGCATTGCCTATCGGGCCCTTGCGATCGACCAGAACGGCCGAGCCGGTGGCCACCCCGTCGGCGCTGTAGTGCGTGAGTGAGGCCAGCCCGATATGGGGCCCTTCGGGTAGCCGGCTCAGCGTCAGGGTGTAGTCGGCATTGATGAACTCCAACGCGTTGGTGCCCCAATTGGCGATGGAGGCCGTGATGTCGCCGGCCATCGCCGCGCGGGCGAAGGGGGTGAACGGTTCGCCGTCGATCAACGCGCGCGTTTCGTGCAGCCAGGTGTATTTCGGTCCGGACGTGTGGGCCCAGTCGGGATCCGGGTTCTGTATCCCACTCCCCCAGCCGTAGGTCCGCATGAAAAGCGACGGGGCACCCTCGTCCTCGATTCGCAGCGGCGGCATCTGCACGGGTTGTGACCACACCTGCCCGTCGGGCTGCGGGCCGCGGCGCAGAAACAGGGCGCTGGCCCGCGCCACCGGGGTGCCCTGCTGCGTCAGGACAGCCTCGACCAGCCGTAGTCGCCGCCGGTCGTGCTGCACGGTGGTGTGCACCTCGATCGGCTCCAGCAACGTTGGCCGTGGAAGATCGATGGTCAGCCGGGCGGGCAGCAGCTCCGGGTCGTCTACCGCGCGTTCGACCGCCCAGCCCAGCAATCCGCCGACCACGTGCCCACTGAGCGACGGGCCCCACCCACCTCGCGCGATTGCGGTTGGTACGTAATGGTTTCCGTCGCGCAGGAAGTAAGGTGTCTGCCCCGCTAAGTCGATTTCATCCGGTACGAGGTTCGGTTCGATCACCGCATGACTCTAGACGTGAACCGGACTTCCATGGGGCTCCTCCTCCGCGACTGGCAACAGTAGATATTACAGTTCGACTTCCAGTCACTCCCACGAGCAGACGCAAAAGCCCCCGACACGCCGTTCGTGCGGGGGCTTTTGCTTCTGCTCGCGGGGGGCCCGTCACTCGCTGGGCACCGCTTGCAGCACCACCGCGGTGTGGGCGTCGACGGTCAGCTTTGCCGCCGCGCCCAGTTCCTCGGCCGGCGTCGCTTCCTCTGCTCGGGTGTGCACCACGGTGCGCCAACCCGTGCCGAAATTCGCTGGTGGAAGGTTGAATTCGATTGGCTCGTAGTGGGCGTTGAAACACAGCACGAATGAGTCGTCGAGCACACGCTGTCCGCGCGCATCTCGGCCGGGGATGCCGTGGCCGTTGAGGAACACCGCGACGGATTTTGAGAAGCCCGCGCCCCAGTCTTCGTCGCCCATTTCGGTGCCGTCGGGAGCGAACCAGGCGATGTCGGGCAGGCCGTCCTGGCCGCGTCGACCCACCGGCTTGCCGTTGAAGAAGCGATGCCTGCGAAACACCGGATGGTTCGTGCGCAGCGCCGAGACAACGCGGGTGAACTCGAGCAGTCCGGTATCGGCGTCGGCCCAGTCGATCCAGGTGAGCTCGTTGTCCTGACAGTAGCCGTTGTTGTTTCCGCGCTGGGTGCGCCCGAGTTCGTCGCCGTGGCAGATCATCGGAACGCCCTGCGACAGAAGCAGAGTGGTGATGAGGTTGCGCTGCTGGCGAGAGCGTAGCTCGTTGATGGCGACGTCATCGGTTGGCCCCTCGGCCCCGCAGTTCCACGACCGGTTGTGGCTCTCGCCGTCGTTGTTGTCCTCGCCGTTGGCCTCGTTGTTCTTCTCGTTGTACGACACCAGGTCGCGCAGCGTGAACCCGTCGTGGGCGGTGACGAAGTTGATCGAGGCGACCGGCCTGCGCCCGGTGTGCTCATAGAGGTCGGCCGATCCCGACAACCGGTAGGCGAACTCGTCGAGGGTGGCCGGCTCGCCGCGCCAGAAGTCCCGGACGGTGTCGCGGTACTTCCCGTTCCACTCCGTCCACTGCGGCGGGAAATTGCCCACCTGGTAACCGCCCGGCCCGACGTCCCACGGTTCGGCGATGAGCTTGACCTGACTGACCGTCGGATCCTGTTGCACGAGTTCGAAGAACGTCGCCAGGCGGTCCACGTCGTAGAACTCGCGGGCCAGCGTCGAGGCCAGGTCGAACCGGAAGCCGTCGACGTGCATTTCGAGCACCCAGTACCGCAGCGAGTCCATGATCAGCTGCAACGCGTGCGGATGCCCGACGTTGAGGCTGTTGCCGGTACCCGTGTAGTCCATGTAGTAGCGCTTGTCGTCATCGACCAGCCGGTAGTACGCGGCGTTGTCGATACCGCGCATCGACAGCGTCGGGCCCATGTGGTTGCCTTCGGCGGTGTGGTTGTAGACCACATCGAGGATGACCTCAATGCCCGCCTCGTGCAGGTCGCGCACCATCGACTTGAACTCCTGCACCTGTCCCCCGGGCGACGTGGCACTGGAATACTTCGGGTCGGGCGCAAAGAACGAGATCGTGTTGTAGCCCCAGTAGTTCGACAGACCCTTGTCGATCAAGGTGGAGTCGTTGGCGAAGTGGTGCACCGGCATCAACTCGATCGCGGTGACGCCGATGCTCTTGAGGTGCTCGATGATCACCGGGTGCCCCACCGCGGCGTAGGTGCCGCGTAACCGCTCGGGGATGTCCGGGTGGGTCTGCGTCAGTCCCTTGACGTGCGCCTCGTACACAACCGTGTTGGCGTACTCGTGGTTTGGCGGCCGGTCGTTACCCCAGTCGAAGAAGGGGTTGATCACCACCGACTTGGGCATGCTGGCCGCGGAGTCGTCGTCGTTGCGGCTGTCGGGGTCGCCGAAGGTGTAGCTGAACAGCGACTGGTTCCAGTCGAATGTGCCGTCTATGGCCTTCGAATACGGGTCCAGCAACAGCTTGTTCGGATTGCACCGCAGTCCGGCGCCGGGTTCGTACGGGCCATAGACGCGGTAGCCGAAGCGCTGGCCGGGTTCGATGCCCGGTAGGTAGCCGTGCCAGACAAGGTAATCCACCTCGGGCAGCGTGATCCGCGTCTCAGTTCCATCGGCGTCGAACAGGCACAACTCGACTCGCTCAGCCACCTCGCTGAACAATGTGAAGTTGGTACCCGCGCCGTCATACGTGGCACCCAGCGGATATGGCTTGCCCGGCCACACTTCGCGGGTGGGTGTGGGGGCGGGAGCGTCCGCTAAGGTCATGGCGCAGCTGATACCCGACACGCACCCTGGTCAAACGGCCACGGGCGGGCTGATCGGCCGAAAGCCCTGTTCCCGAATGTCGTCGCCGATGACCAGTGCGCTCCCAGCGTCGACTTGTCGCCACATGCCGGGCAGATCGAACAGCGGCTCGGAGACCACCACACGTGCCCTGTCGTCGAAATGCGAGGAGCGCTCGCTTTCCGGATACAGCATCCGCAGCGCAGCGGCGTCTTCGCTGACGAACAGCGTGTTGACCTCCGCGCCGCTGGCGTAACGCACGGCGTAGAGGCGGGTGCCGTCGCTGACCCCGACCGTCATCTGCAGCGCGGGATCGGTGACGCCGGCCGCGGCGGCGGTCGCCTCCACGAAACCGGCCATCCGCGCCAGACCGGCGATCGGATCGTCGGCCAGACCGAACGTCAGCGCGAGATGGAACAGCACCTCCGAATCGGTCGAGCCGTCGATGTTGGTGAACAGGTTGGGGTGCACCGCCAGCAGCAGCTGGCGGCGCAGCCGCTTGTAGTCTGCGACGTAGCCGTTGTGCACGAACAGCCAATTGCGCCAGCGAAACGGGTGGCAGTTGGTCTGCTGCACCGGTGTTCCGGTCCCGGCCCGCACATGCGCCAGGAAGAGCGGGCTGCGGATCTCGGCGGCGAGCTCGAGCAGGTTCGCATCCCCCCAGGCCGGAACGATGCTGCGGAACAGCGCCGGCTCGGAGCGGTGGTCGTACCAACCGAGCCCGGTCCCGTCGCCGTTGGGTATCGCCATGTTCGGGGCGTGCCGGCGGCTCTGCTCGATCAGGGACCGCTCAGGGTCGTGCAGCAGTTCTTTGGGGTTGATCGGGGCACCCAGGTATGCGACCCAACGACACACGGCATTCTCTTCTCACGAGGCCCCAGTTCATCCTGGCACGAGAAACTGTCCAGCGGGCTGGATTCAGGACGGATCGCTGCTGTCTCTTCGGCAAACACCCGCTGAACCACGACACGGCTTACAGCGATGACGCGGGCCGGTCCCGCACCACCACTGCCGATTACGATTGGTCCTGAATTACCTTATTCTTCAGCCCTTTTGGCTCGCCACGCAAACTGCGGTTGGTGGCACGCAAGTCGGTGTTGACCTCTGACAGCGCGGCATTGTCGTCTTCGAGGTCGAGGATGCGGGCGATACCGGACAAGTTGACTCCGGCGTCGACCAACACGCTGATGCGTCTTAGCCGGGCCAAGTCGTCGGCGCTGTAGCGGCGGGTTCCGCCATCGCTTCGACCCGGGGTTAGCAGGCCGTAGCGCTCATACAGGCGCAGCGATTGCACCGGGACGCCGGAAAGCTCGGCGGCCACCGAAATGCCGTACACACCGTGATCGGGCGCCGGAGCACCCTTAGCTTCGGGAAGATCAGCCATCGATCACCTCCTCGCGCACTCGCACAGAAAATTTATTTATCACACTTGCGCTGATATGTCGATGGTGTTATATAAAATCTATTCTGTAAGGCATAGATAACTGGGAAGTGGTTGCCCGAGCGGATGGAGTGAAAGGTGACGACCATGCTGATGCGTACGGAGCCCAGCACAGCACCACCAGCGAAACCATGATTCCGTTAGGCATGGGCTGATCTCGCGGCAGCAGCGTTGGTGCGACACGATATTCTGAGTTGTCCTCGGCGTTCAGCCTCAGCGCCTTTCGCACCGACCCCACCGGATGGTGGATCTCCGACAAGCACCATCGCTGCGCCCCAGTGCGCTCATCAACATGGTCGATTTGTGCGGTTTAGAAACGTGAGGAGGTAACTTTCGCGATGAGCTGGGATCTTGACGGCCACTCGGCCGATCTGAAGAGCGCCTTGGCGGGCGACGCGCCGCAGCGGGTCGGATGGTTTCGGTTCTACTTCACCGACCAGCGGTGGGAATGGTCCGAACAGGTCCAGTTGATGCACGGATATGAGCCCGGCAGCGTCACCCCGACCACCGAACTGGTACTGGCGCATAAACATCCCGACGACCGCCCTCAGATAGCGGCCGCCATCGAGGAGATCCTGGTTACGCACAAGGCATTCAGCACCCGGCATCGCATAATCGACACGGGCGGAGCAGTTCATCAGGTCGTCGTGGTCGGTGACCAACTCCACGACGACCTGGGCGCGGTAATCGGCACCCACGGGTTCTATGTCGATGTCGCTCCCGACCAGGTCCCGGAGGAACTCGTTACGGCGAAGCTGGCCCAGATCGCCGAAAACCGCGCAGCGATCGAACAGGCCAAGGGCATGCTGATGCTGGTCTACGGCATCGACGAGAGCGCCGCGTTCGACCTGCTCAAGTGGCTGTCCCAGGAAGCCAATGTCAAGCTGCGGCTGCTGGCCGAGCAGATCTGTGCGGACTTCCGCGGTGTGGGTCTAAGCGGTATGCCGCATGCGGAGTTCGATCAACTACTGGTGACCGCGCGTCTTCGCGTCGGCAACGCCGATTCGCCAGCCGTGGCGAAGGAAGCGTAGGGCTGCGTGGTTTTACTGCGCGGCGGAAGTGACCCCAGTTAATCCAAAAGATTCGCAGAGGCCTGTCATAGCCGATTCATAGGCAATCTATCTAGTTTGGTGATTGGGTCCGGGAGTTCACGGAACTCAACTAGTAGACAGGGGAGGACCATGAAACTAAAACAACTAGTCGCAGGGTTATCCATCGCTGGTTCGCTGAGCGCAGCAGCGCTAGGTGTGGGTGCCGGTTTGGCAAACGCCGCTCCGGGGCCGGCCGGGCCAACTCCGAGCGGTGACCATGGCGCCCCCGCAGGCGCACCCGGCGGCAACCACGGCGCCCCCGCAGGCGCACCCGGCGGCAACCACGGCGCCCCCGCAGGCGCACCCGGCGGCAACCACGGCGCCCCCGCAGGCGCACCCGGCGGCAACCATGGCGCGCCTCCGGTCGGAGACCCCCATGGCCGCGGCGGACCCGGTGGTCCCGCGGACTACCACGGCCCGGGTGGACCCGGCGCTGGCCCATGGCACGGGGATGCCCAGCATGGCTACTTCCACGGAGCCCCGTGGGGAGACGGCGCCGCACCCTGGGGTATGGGCGCACCGCCGCGGCCCGCGTGGGGCGGACCGATCCCAGGACCCGGCGGCCGGTGGATGGGTGGCCCGATCAACTACTGGGGCTTCCAGGAGACACCGTATTGGAACCAAGGGTTCAACCAGTGGGGCTTCGACTTCTTCGGGGTCTGGATCCCGCTGTAAAGAGACCAGTTCACACGACGGCCGCTTTGCCGACTGGCGAAGCGGCCGTCGTTCTCTGGCCGTTACCTGCCCGCACCCTGCCCAGCAACGTCTCGAATTGTTAACGCCGCCAGCTGACTCGGCGATTCGCGCCCCATCAGCAAGCTTGTTAGGCAACGTCTCGTCATCACCCTGGCGTTGCAAACAGATATCAACATCCCTGACATCTATGTCATTCACTGGTTCCGCTGCTACGCATGAGGCGTGAAAAACATTGCTCGCGTTGTAGTATCGGCATTGATTGTTTCTTCAGGATTGGGGCTCGTCGGTATCGGAGCGGCTACCGTGGCCCAGGCCCAACCTGGGCCGTTCCCGCAATGGTGTCCCGGTGAGTTCTGGGACCCGCTCTGGGGTGGCAACCCGGACGGATTCAACTGCCACGACGGATTTCCCGGCTGGAATGACCACGGCGGCTACGGCGGCGGGGGCTGGAATCACGACGACCACGGCGGCTGGGGTCACGACGACCACCACGACGATGGCCACCACGACGATGGCCACTACGACGGCCACCGCTAGACGAACACTGCTGGCGATTCGAGGCTGCGCACGGAGTTGTGCGCAGCCCCGTAATCGCTGGCGGGAGTGAATTATTCGGTCAGCTGTCGCAGCAAGTTCCGTCGACCTCCAGCCTGCAGGCGCAGGAGGCGACGATCGGCACGTCAGCATGGGCCTTAGCCAACTCGAGTTGTTGGCCGATCAAGGCGGCCTCGGCTGTACGGCCCAGGCGCTGTAAGCATTCGTGGTAGCCGTGCAGGCTCCACACGTTGCCGGGGTGCTGGCACGGCCGGCTTAGTGTGGCGTCGACGCCGAGGTCGGCGGCGTACACCTCGGCGGCCCGCTCAACGTGCCCCTGCTCGAGCAGCAGCGCGCCGTAAGCGTGCCGGGGCGGCTGCATCCAACCCCACGGCTCGTCGTAGGGAAGGGCGTCGCTGAGTTCTACAGCGCGCCGAAGATGGGCGAATGCTCCATCGAATTGCTTTTCACGGTAGGTGATTTCGCCCTCGAGCATGGCACCCGCCACGGCCAGGATGTCGCGGCTGGTGTTGTTGAACAGGTAGCGGGATTTGGGGATCCGCGCGTAGGCCTCGGTGAACGCTTCCCGCTCGGCATACGCCTGGGACAGCTGTCCCTTGGCGGCGCGCGCGACGCCGCGTCCGTAGTGGATGGTGGCCGACGTCGTGCAGTAGAGATCAACGTCGGCGGGCAGCGGCTCGGCGATCAGGTCGTCCCATCGTCCGAACCGAACCAGAACGTGTATCCGCAACGGCACGAACGCTTCCAGCCAGTCCGCCATCGGCGGAGACTGGACCAATAACAACTCGGGCGTGAGCTGTTGGGCCAATTCATCAGCGGCCCGCAGCGCGACCTGTGACTGCCCCTGGAACATCGCCGAGTACACGACGAAGTGCAGATTGTGCGCCCGGTACAGGGAGTAGAAGTTCAGCGGGCCTTCGCGTTCGACGAACCGCCGGTCGGCTTGCACCGCAGACAGATTCGAGGCCACCGAGCGGCGATAGTCCCCGCAGAGCACGTCGATGTGGCTGGGCATGTGTTGCAGGTGGCCCGCGTCGGGGACCAAATCGCGCAACAGGTTCGCGGCGGGCAGCGCATCCTCTGGCGTCGCCGACATCTCCATGGCGTGCAGATACAGATGCAGTACCCCGGGGTGCTCGCGTCCCGCGGGCGTGCCGAGTGCGCCGTCGAGGATCTGCATTGCCTGCACCACCCGCGAGCCCGGCGCCGGCGCACCGGTTCTGGTGTCCCAGAGCGCCCATGCGGTGACGTTTACGTGCGCGTCTGCCGCCAGGGCTGCCACGTCGATGTCATCCGGATAGGCCTCGGCCAGCGCCGCCATGGCGTCGGCATAGGCAGGATTTCCGGCCAGCAGCGCGTCGTTGTCGTCCGGATCCGCAGCGGGGTAGCGGGCTTGCAGTGCCTCGATCAGGCCGCGTTCCACCGCCGAGGCGCGGCCGTCTGCGGCCAGGCCGAGTTCTGCCCTGGCGCGTGCCAGCGACGCCGACAGGTCGATGGGGTCGAACGCATCCCAGGCCTTGTTGTAGTTGGGACCGATCGCATACGCGATGCCCCATCGCGCGATTGCCAGGGCGGGGTCGAGATCCAGTGCTCGCTCGAAGCAGCGGATCGCCTCGTCGTGGTTGAACGCGTAGGCCCAGACCAGTCCGCGGTCGAACCACACCTGGGCCTGCGGCGATGGCGTATCGACCGGCCGGTGGTAGGCGCCCAGCTGGTAGTACGGCTGGGGGTGCACGTTTACTCAGTAACCAACTCAAAGACCGGGATGACACGGTCGGTGCTGTCCTGGTACTCGCCGAAACCGGGGGCACGCTCGACAATGGTCTGATAGATCGAATCGCGCTTCTCGCGATTCAGTTCGCGAGCGGTCGCAGGTTTGGGTGCGTCCGCGCCGATCTCCACGGTCACGCCGGGATTGGCGCGAATGTTGTGCACCCATGCGGGGTTGTTATCCCGTCCCGCCGCGGAGCCGACAATGTAGATCTTGCCGTCGATGTCGAAGTAGCCGACGGGGTTAATCCGCTGCGCGCCACTTCGCGCACCGGTCGAAGTCAAGAGCAGCAACGGAAAGCCCTCGAACTGCCCGCCCACTTTGCCGCCGTTATGGCGGAACTCCTCGATGTTGTGCTTGTTGAATTCACGCTCTGATTGCGCCGCGTCGTCACCCATGACTCCATCCTGGCACGCGGGAAGCCAGCCACCCAGACTCTCAGCTCTTGGTGCCGACAGTGATCAGGTCGGACACGAGCTGGGTCCACACCGGTCGCCGGACACGGTGCTGATCGCTGATGGTGAACCCAGCGCCTTCGAACAAAGCCCGCACCTCGTCCGGCGGCGGGTTGTGCTGAGGTTTCCATCTGATGGCCGAGGGAGCCTGCAGCAGAGGTTGCCGCGCGCTCAAAGTCGCGACCGCCGCCAGTCCCCCGGGCGCGAGCACCCGATGGAATTCCCGTAATGCGGCCGGCTGGTCGAAGAAGTGAAACGCCGAGGTCGTCACGACGGCGTCGAGCGCCCCGTCGTCGAAGGGCAGTTGCTCGGCGGGGCCATGCAAATACTGCACGCGGCTGGATCTGGCCCGAGCTTGATTGAGCATGCCGTGAGACATGTCGACGCCGTAGATCTCGTCGGGGCGGAGTTCACGCTCGATGCGGTCGCTGAGAATTCCCGTGCCGCACGCGATGTCAGCGATCCGGCGCGACGTGGCGGCACGCAGCTGCGCGATCACCTCGTCGTGCGGCGGACGGTAGATCCACTGCTGCAGAATCGGCAGGTCGTAGGCGGGTGCCAGAAAGCTCCACATCCGGGTGACCGCGCCGTTGAAGGCCCGGCCCTGGGCCGTGGTCATTTGCCGAGTTCGCATGAGTAGTAGACGGTGTCGGCCACCGATACCGAGTCGGCGTTCTGCGGGATCGCCGCACGACCGTAGTCGGACAACAGCTGGCGCATCGGGATACCGACCAGCCGCCATCCCAGGCTCGGCAGATAGGCGTCAACGTCGTTGCGCTCACCCTCGAAACCAAGATCGGCAAAGTTCAACTCGAGGCCATGCTCTTGCCATTTGGCGCTGGCCTTGAGCATCATCTCCTGCACCCGTTCTTTGTCGATCTGCGGCCTGCTCGGGACGGCTTCGCAGGCCAGCCGACTGCCCTCAGCGCTGAGTGCGGTGATGTTGTCCAGCAAGGCGTCCTGAGCTGCCGGCGGCAGATAACCGAACAGCCCCTCGGCGATCCACGCGGTGGGCCGGCTCTTGTCCAGACCGGCATCGAGCAGGGCCGTGGGCCAGTCCTGCCGCAGATCGATGGCCACCGTGCGCAGGTCGGCTTGGGGGGCGGCGCCCAGCCCCGCCAGGGTGGTGGTCTTGAACTCGATCACCTCGGGCTGGTCGATCTCGAAAACGACCATATCGGCGGGCCACCCCAACCGGTACGCGCGCGCGTCGAGGCCTGACGCGAGGATCACAGCCTGACGGATTCCGGCCCGCGTCGCATCCCGAAAGAAGGTGTCGAAGAATCGAGTCCGGGCGGCCATCGCATCCGGCATGTGCCCGAGCTTCCAGCTGGACTCGGCGTAGTCGACGTCAGCGGCGTCGATCTCGCCACTGGCCCAGCGCGTGAAGAACTCCACTCCGACGGCATTGACCAGCGGTTCGGCAAACCGGTCCTCGATCAGCGGGTTGTCGGCCTTGGTGGCGATCGCCCGGGCGGCGGCCACCATTGTGGCCGTCGCACCCACGCTCGTCGCCAAATTCCAGGTGTCGTTGTCTGTGCGTGGCATGCGCCTGTTCTCCAAATGTAGGAAATCGATACTTAGATAGTATAACAAACTTTGAAGGCGGCGCAGTGGCGCTGCGCTCAGACCGACACCGCCTGGGTGACATCAGCGGTGCGGGCGGCGCGCCGATACACCAGGGCGCGCCCGCCCTGGCCTGGGGCGTTGGCAATGCCGCGGGAATGATTCGACTCCCCGGCCGCATCGGTGGTGACGAACTCGA
This sequence comes from uncultured Actinomycetota bacterium, assembly GCA_963762625.1. Lineage (GTDB taxonomy): Bacteria > Actinomycetota > Actinomycetes > Mycobacteriales > Mycobacteriaceae > Mycobacterium. The sequence goes on along the minus strand of CAVXLB010000001.1, from coordinate 2,496,583 downwards.
AGCTGCGCAACAAAGTCCGCAGCGTCACCAGCATTTCCATGTTGGCGAAGGCCGCGCCCACACACCGGTGCACGCCCCCGCCGTACGGCACCCAAAGCGAGGTATCGGGTGGGTTGCCGACGAACCGGTCCGGATCGAAGACAGTGGCGTTGGGGAAATTACTCTCCGCGGTGTGTGCCAGTACCATGCTGACGACGACCATATGATTCTCGGGAATTACCCACTCCCCCAACCTGATCCGAGCCCGGGTAATCCGTCCCGTTCCCTCGATTACCGGGTGGGTTCGCTGCACCTCCCACACCGTGGCCTGCAGCAACTGCGATACGTCACCGTCGGCCTCCGCCTTCAGCCGGCCCAGCAGCTGCGGGTGGCGGCGCAGCCGCTCCACCGCCCAGGCCAGCGTGGTGGCCGTGGTCTCGTGTCCGGCGGCCAGCAAAGTGAGCAGCTCGTCGGCGACATGGGAATCACTGATCGGCCGACCGTCGTCGTAGCGGGCCGCCAGCAGCAACGACAGCACATCGCTGCGCTCGGCAAAGTTCGGGTCGCGGCGCGCGCCGGCGATCAACCGCGCAATGACCTCGTCATAGCGGCGCCGCAGCCGGGCCAAACGCCTTCCGGGGCTCAACGGTCCGAAATCGCGGCGCGCCCACATGGGCAACCGCGATATTTTTGAACCCAGGCCCACGATCTTGGGCAACAAATCGCGCAGCTCGTCGAATTCGGCGCCCTCGGCCCCGAAGACCGCGCGCAGGATCGCATTGAGCGTGATCCGCATCATCGACGGCAGCGTGGCGAACTCATGCCCCTCGGGCCAGTTGGCCGTTTCGCGCAGCACCTCTTCCTCGACGATGGCCTCGTAGCCGCTCATCCGCCTGCCGTGAAATGGCGGCACCAACAGCTTGCGGCGCTGACGGTGCTCGGCACCATGGAGGCTGAACGTCGAGCCCGGGCCAAATATCGTGCCGAGATTGCCCGGCCGTTTCACGAGATCGCTGCTAGTGCCAAACAGGTCTTTGATCAGCGCCGGGTCGCTGATCAGAACCGCTCGCCCGAAGATCGGCAATCGAACGGTAAAGGCGGTTCCGTAGCGACGCCCCAGTGCCCTGATGGCGGGGTTGCCGGCAAGCAGAAACGCCGCCGCCACCATCGGTTTGGGCAGCGGAACGGTGGGCGGCAACCGCACCGCATCGGTCGTTGCTTCAGCCACTATTCACGCCCCTCCCGGTCTGGTACCTCAGCGTACCAACCCCAAGGTACACGCCACGCGCGGTACCGGAATCCGGTCGGACCGCCACATGAAAATCCTTCTGGCAGTGGGAAATATCGTGTCAAAGCACAGGGATCGGCAAGGGCGTTGCCGTCTCGCGAATACGTGAACTTCTTAAGGTTTGCATAAGTTCGGTAGGGCCCTGGCACAGCTTCCCCGGCGACGATCAGTTTGCGTCCGCGTGGTCTGTCCTCCGTCCCGACCATGGCCGGCCGCCAGGATGTTGGGAGGCGTGAGTAGTGGATATCGTGCTCGGGGTTTCGATGGCGCCGGCCTCAATTCGGATGGTCCTGATGCAAGGCGAAAACGCTGACGGCGTCACGGTAGACGAGCACGAGTTCGCCGTCGCCGCTGCCGACGACGACTCGCCAACCGTCAGCGCGACTGATCGGGTGATGGCCGTCATCCTGGGTTCTCGCGAAGATGCGGCCGGTGCCGGCCTTGAGCTGAACTCCATCGGGGTGGCGTACACCGACCAGCTCGAGGCGGCAGCCCTACGCGACGCGCTGGCCGCCCACAAGGTTGAGAATGTCATGCTGGTCTCGGCGTTTCTGGCCGCCACCGCATTGACCCAATCCGTCGGCGGAGCAATGGGTTACGAGTGCACCGCGTTGCTTTTCGTGGAGCCCGAAACCACGACTTTAGCCGTCGTCGAGACCTCCGACGGTTCCATCGCCGACGTCCGCAAAGAACAACTGAATGCCACGTCCGGGCCGATTGCCATGGCCGAGCTGGAAGAGTTGGTGGCCGGGCTCGACGAGCTGCCGACGCGCCTGGGCGGCCTGTTTTTGGTCGGCTCCGGTGTTGACGTCGCGCCGATCAGGTCACACTTGGAAAAAGCCACCTCGCTTACCGTGAGCGCACCGGAAGAATCGGAGACCGCGTTGGCCCGCGGAGCGGCCCTGGCATGCGCGAATGCGCGTTCGCGTCGTCGACTGCGGCGCTGGCCTACGCGCAAGACCTCGGCACGGGTGCGGTCGACGTGTCCGCACTACCCGACTATCTGAGGATCAACGTGCCGAGCTCGGCGAGGACGACGTCGCCTATAGCGCTGTGGCGGACGAAGAAGCCAGTGCGCAGACCGTTGTCATCGACGGTTCGGATGCGAACGTCCCCCGCGTCGGCGGGGCCTGTTAGTCGGAACTGCGTTGATCGTGGCCGGCATCAGCGCCGCGCTGGCACTCGAAATCGCCCTGTCCATCGGGATTCGCACGACGGTCGGTTTGCTGCCTGCCCCGATCCATGACTTCTTCGCCCCGGTCGAGCAGGCACTCGTGCCTGCACCTTGGGCGGTGGCGGCTACACAGGAGATGACGCCCAAGCCGCTGAGTCCACCCGCAGGCGTCCGCCGGCCGCGGCCCTGGTTCCCGACGCCGGTTCCCGCGGCCCCAGCCATTCCGGTTCCGGTGGTGATCCCGCCGACTAGTGTCAGGTCCCCTGCCGCCGGTTCAGCTGCCCGACCCGCCGGCGAGCCCGCCCGTGGTCCAGGCTCCGCCGCACACGTGGCAGCCTGCCGGGCCCCCGCCGGTCTACGTCCCGCCGCCGGTCTATGTTCCGCCGCCGCACTCGCCGCCACCCCACCAAACTCCTCCGGGGCAAGGGCCGCGGCCCGATCCGGGCGGCAGTCACGGTGGGGCCTCCGGCGAACCCGGCGGTGGCGGCCCTGCCAGCGGCCCAGGCCCTATCCACGGCAGTCCTGGCGGCAGTGGACCCCACGGCGCCGAGCCCGGTAATGGCCCCAGTCCGAGCCACGGCACTCCCGGTGGTGGGCCGCCTGAGAGCGGTGCCCCATCCGGTGGCGGTGCGCCTCCCGAGGGTGGTGCGCCTCCCGCTGGTGGTGTGCCGCACGGCGGCACCGAACCCCCTAGCGGTGGCGGGCCAGCCGGCGGCGAGACACCTGGCGGTGGCGGGCCGGTCAGCGGCGGCGGTGAGACCGATGGTGGCAGTCACGCCGGTGGTGGCAGCGAGGTCGCCGGCGGTAGCGCTGGTGGTGGCGGCAGCTCAGTCGGCGGTGAGAGCGGCGGCAGCAGCTCTGCCGGTGGCGGCAGCTCTGGGTGGCGGGCTCTGTCGGTGGCGGCGAGAGTAGCGGCGGCGGCAGCAGCCCTAGCGGCGGCAACAGCTCTGGCGGCGGCGGCGAGAGTCAGCAGCGGCGGTAGCAGCTCTAGCGGTGGCGGCGGCGAGACCGGCGGCGGCCACCACTAGACGGGAGGGGCATAAAGCTTGTCCGCCTCTCCGCGACAATCCGCTCTCGCGGTGGGCTGCTCGCGCGGCCTGTCGCTGTTAGGCGGCCAAACTCTGACTGCCCGAACCCGCGGCGTCGATACCACTCGGCCGATTTCGGGAGTTCCTCACTGCGTACCAACGAGTCCGGCATCTGGATTGCGGGTCGATGTCTGCTGGGTTCACTCAGGGCGTGTCCTCGAGCTGTGGCGCCGCGCTGGGGCGCTGAACATAAGCCGCTTCGCGCACCGCGTCATCGGGTTCCAGCGCCGCGCCCAGGGCTCCCCGATCATCGCCAACGAAGCAAGTCATCCAGGCCAATTCGAAGTAATCCCGAAGTGAAGACCGAATGGCCGACCGTGGTCTCGGAAGACTTTTCGGCACCACAAACCAGAACGCCGCGACCAGCGCCAGCAGATACAGCGCCGCCATAGAGCACGGTCACACCGATGACCACCGTCACCAAGGTGGACGATGTTGAACATACACCACCTGCTTGCGTACTGCGCGCGACACTGTCGGCTCCCACAATTCGGCTCCGATGATCAATGTCGCTGCCGTAGCACCGATCGATACGATCGCGGTAGCGACGAGCCGCTGCCATCCGAACGCATCGGACAGCCGCCAGACATCGGAGTACACCAAGGCAAATATCCCGACGCCCACCGCGCCGGTCAACGCACGCGACAATCGCAGTGAAAGCCGCCACGGCTGGTTGGCGGCCACCATCCCGCCCAAAAGCACCAGATTGCCTGTCAGCACGCGGGCGGTATATGCGAAAGCTTCATCGGCCGGGTCGGTGCCCAGTTCGCGCACCCGCTGCTCCACAACCGTCGCGGCGGGCTGGCCAACCCTTGGACTTCAGCGCCGCGGTGCTCTTCATATCCGATCAGCCGCTCAAGCAGACGCACGATCATCTCGCGAATCCGTTGACGTGGCCACACCGCACCAACAGCGGGCAACGACACAATCGCGACGTTGCGAACGGGATTGGCGTGAGCCACGACCGGGCGTCGGTGCACGTGCAGCGGAAGATCGGTCAAACAGACCACCACATCCCAGCGGCTGGTCAGCAGCAGTCGCCGAGCGGCTTCCACGATCGCAGCGTCGGTGGACGGCGGCTGCACCAGGCGGTCCTCCACCACCTCGATCTCCCACCGGGCTCCCGGCAACCGCTGCTCGAGTTCCTCGCCCAAACCCGTATCGGCGAGCTCTTTGGCCAGTGAGAACGCCACGCCGGGCGCTCCGACAAGGCCCAGCACGATATGTGGAGCGCGGTCGTCGAGTGGAAGATCTGTTGGAGGCACCATGGGCCCCTTCATACCCGACGTGATTGAAGGAATGCTGTATCAGTCGCGGGTGTGCACAAACTCTCGAGCATCGACCCGGTCCCCATCGTCGGGTCCGTCGAACGCACGGCCACGCCGGTCGGCGCCCCAGTGGCGGACTGCTGCGATCGCTGTCTTGAGCCCGCGTCGGCGCCCTGTCACGGGGTCGATCCCCGCGAAACCGGGCTCTAGCTTGATGAACATCCGCTCGCTGCGTGTCTCGGCAGCGTCGTCGGCGGTGTCGCGCAAGTAGCGGTCGGGCAGCGACAGTTTGGCGATGGTGCGCCAGGTCTTCCCGTACTGCAGCAGGAATGAGCCTGTGGTGTAAGGCAAGTCGTACTTGTCACAGACCTGGCGCACCCGCACCGAGATCTCGTGCAGTCGGTTGCTCGGCAGATCGGGGTAAAGATGATGTTCGATCTGGTAGCACAGGTTGCCGCTCATGAAACGCATCGCGGGCCCGGCTTCGAAGTTGGCACTGCCCAGCATCTGGCGCAGGTACCACTGACCCTTCGTTTCGCCGATCATGTCGGTCTGCGTGAATTTTTCTGCACCATCAGGGAAATGCCCGCAGAAGATCACCGCGTTGGCCCAGATGTTACGGATCAGATTGGCCACCACGTTGGCCTTCAGGGCCGATTTGTAGGTCGCCGCCGGCGACAGCGAGGTAAGCGCCGGGAACACAACATAATCCTTGAGCACCTGCCGTCCGGCCTTGGCTGAGAATTCGCGCATTTGCCGCAGGGTTGTCTCTCGTGCCGAGCCGCCTCTGAAGATGTTGCGCATCTGAATCGGCTGCAACCCGATTCCCCATTCGAAGCCGAGCGCGAGGGTGGTGTTGAACAGCAGGTTGCCGATATTGCGGGCCGTCCAGGGCTGGTCGCGGGTGACTCGCAGGATGCTATAGCCCACATCGTCATCCATACCGAGAATGTTGGTGTACTTGTGGTGCTGAAAGTTGTGGTTGACACGCCAGTGCTTTGATGCCGCACTCATGTCCCATTCCCATGTCGTGGAATGGATCTCGGGATCATTCATCCAGTTCCACTGGCCGTGCATGACATTGTGGCCGATTTCCATGTTCTCGATGATCTTGGCCAGACTGAGGGCTGCCGTTCCAGCCCACCAGGCCGGGCGTTTCGAGCTGCCAGCCAGCAGGAGGCGGCCGGCTACATCGAGGGCACGTTGGGCGGCGATGGTGCGGCGGATGTAGCGAGCATCGCGCTCGCCACGGGAATCCTCGATGTCCAGCCGGATCGCGTCCAACTCAACGGCTAGATTCTCGATATCGGCCTCAGTCAGGTGAGTGAAGGCCGGGACGTCGGTAATCGCCATCGTTTCCTATCTTACGGGCTTCCCTGCCGGGTTCCCTGCGTTCAGAAGCCACCGACAAGTGCCGGGCTAATGAGCAATGAGTGAAATTTGCATGCTGCCCTGATCGCAGCCTGCAGATATCGGAAAAGCGCGGTGCGAGCGGACGCTCTTCACGTTCCGCGACGTACAGGCCCAGCAACACTGCTGAGGGAGTCAGCGACTGCAAGGTTACACCGTCGGGGATCCCCGGAGCGACTCGCCGCGACGGGTAAAGGATGCGGTGATGCCGGTTACCGGCAGAGCTGTGACTTCGGTGAAGTCGTCGCGTCCATAACCGAGAACACCCGAGGCTGGGGGCTGATGCCAATGGGGTTTCGTTCCAGTTCGATCGGGGCATTCTCCCGTCAAGAGCCGTGATCCCCAAAACGAAGGACCTGCGACGAAACACAAATAAAAGACTGTGAGTTACAGGCAAGGAAATCGCTCACAAGCTCGGCGCCCAAACATCCCCTCGTAGAAACTAGGTAAATGTCATGATCGGTCTCGGAATTGTCCTTATCATCCTCGGGCTCATATTGCCCAGTCTTATCCCGACCTTCGCCTTCGCTCATTTGCTGTTTGTGGTCGGGGTCATCCTGCTCATTGTGGGCGTGATTCTGGCGGTCCTGGGATCTACCGGACGCGCTGTCGGCGGCCGCCGGCACTACTACTGATCGGCAGCACTAACAGACCACGCATAATCACCGGCGCGGGCGCGACAACTCAACGTTGCCGCCCGCGTCGGTGATTTAGCACGAGGTCGCCCTGCGCTTAAATCGGCAGTGGACGACGCTGACCCAGGACCGCTGCGATCGCTGTCTTGAGCCCCCGGTGGCGCCCTGTCGCTACGTCGGTCTCGACGAGACCGGGTTCCAGTTCAGCGAACATCCGCTCGCTGCGGGTTTCCGGAGCGTCGTCAGCGGTGTCGCGCAGGTACTTGTTCGGCAGCGAGAGTTTGGCAATGGTGCGCCACGTCTTCCCGTATTGCATCAGGAATGATCCTGTGGTGTAAGGCAAGTCGTACTTGTCGCAGACCGCGCGCACCCGGAGCGAGATCTCGTGCAGCCGGTTGCTCGGCAAATCGGGGTACAGGTGATGCTCGATCTGATGGCACAGGTTGCCGCTCATGAACCGCAGCACCGGGCCGCCCTCGAAGTTGGCACTGCCCAGCATCTGACGCAGATACCACTCGCCCTTCGTTTCGCCGGCCATGTCGGTCTTGGTGAATTTTTCTGCGCCATCGGGGAAATGCCCGCAGAAGATCACCGCGTTGGCCCAGATGTTGCGGATCACGTTGGCCACCGCGTTGGCCTTCAGCGTCGATTTGTAGGTCGCCGCCGGCGACAGCGAGGTGAGCGCCGGCAACGCGACGTAGTCCTTGACCACCTGCCTGCCGGCCTTGACCGAGAACTCCCGCAGCCGCTGGAGGTTGATGTCGCGGTCCGGGCCACGCCTGAAGGCCTTCTCGACATCGACGGTCTGCAAGCCAATTCCCCACTCGAATCCCAACGAGAGCAAGACGTTGTACAGCACGTTGCCGATGTTGTAGCCCTGCCAGGGCTGGTCACGAGTGACTCGCAGGACGAAGTAACCCACATCGTCATCCATGCCGAGGATGTTGGTGTACTTGTGATGCTGGAAGTTGTGGGCGGCGACCCAGTGTTTTGACGCCGCACTCATGTCCCACTCCCAGGTCGTGGAGTGGATTTCGGGATCGTTCATCCAATTCCATTGGCCGTGCATGACATTGTGGCCAATCTCCATGTTCTCGATGATCTTGGCCACACCGAGGGTCACGGTTCCCGCCCACCACGCCGAGCGTTTCGCGCTGGCGCCCAGCATGAGCCGGCCGGCCACTTCGAGGGCACGCTGCGCGGCGATGGTGCGGCGGATGTAGCGCGCATCGCGCTCGCCCAGGGAATCCTCGATGTCCAGCCGGATCGCGTCCAGCTCAACGGCCAGACTCTCGATGTCGGCCTCAGTTAAATGGGCGAAGGCCGGAACGTCCGTAATCGCCATAGTTTGCTCCCCCTTTGGGCTGCTATGTCGGGATTGCAGCCTCGATCGTTTAACGCGGCTCGACGGTTCGGCGGTTCCGACTGGGTGACATACATACGTCACTCATAGGTCTGCGGCGTGAACTCAGACGGCCGACGGCGTGTCCGCCCGAGTCAGGGCACCATCCAGGACAGCACGGAGGCCTGCAGGCCGGACAAGACGCAGATGAAGGCTAGAAACGCCAGGCTCCACATGAATACTCGGCGGAAGATGTCGCCTTCCTTGCCGTCCACTCCCACCGCTGCGGCCGCGATGGCGAGGTTCTGCGGCGAGATCATCTTACCCAGCACGCCGCCAGAGCTGTTACCGGCGGCTATCAGCACCGGAGATAGTCCCGCCTTGGCCGCCGCGGTCACCTGCAGTGCTCCGAACAGGGAATTCGACGAGGTATCGGACCCGGTCACTGCCGTGCCGAGCCACCCCAGGATCGGGGCGATAAGCGCGAACACAGTTCCCGCCCCCGCCATCCAGGTGCCCAGCGTGATGGTCTGGCCGGACGCGTTCATCACAAATGCCAGCGCGAGGACCGCCATCACGGTGACGATCGCCCAGCGCAGCTGAGACAGCGTCGCCCCATACGCGTTGAGCGCGCTGGGCACCGATACACGCAGCACCGCCATCGTGAGGATGCCCGCCACCAGCATCTGAGTTCCCGGCGTGGTCAACAGATTGAAAGTGAAGTTCGGGACCGTCGACGCGCTGCCCTTCGGCGTGTACAAATGCAGACCCGGCCAGTGCACGGTAAAGGTCGCCTTTTCGAGAAACTTCTTCACCGCAGTGATCTGGCAGACCACGAAGACGGCAATGACGGTCGCGTAAGGCGCGTAGGCGCGCAGGACCTGAGCGCGTGAATCGGCGGGTGCGACGTCCTCCCCCGATTCAGGGGTCGGTTCGGCGTTCGGAGGTCTGATGCGCACGTACGCGACCAGGGCGGCCGCCGACAGCAGAGAGGCGATCACGTCGGCCAGCGGCACCGACACGAAGTTCGAGGCGGCGTACTGGCCGAGTCCGAACACCACCCCGCCCGTCAGTGCAGCGGGCCATGTCTCCCTGAGACCGCGCCAACCGTCGGCGATAGCGACCAACGCCAGCGGGACGAAGAAGGCCAGGATCGGGGTCTGGCGTCCGACCATCGCGCCGAGCGTCTGCGTCGGCAAGCCGGATACCTTGGCGAGGGTGATGATCGGTATGGCCATCGCCCCGAACGCGACCGGCGCCGTGTTGGCGACCAGCGCCAGGACGGCCGCCTTGAGCGGTTTGAATCCCACGGCGAGCAGCATCACCGAGGTGATCGCTACCGGTGTTCCGAACCCTGCCAACGCTTCTAGCAGCGCGCCGAAAGAAAACGCGATGACTATCGCCTGGATGCGCTGATCATCACTGACCGTCGCGAAACTGCGTCGCAGCACATCGAAATATCCTGTCTGCACGGTCATTTGGTAAACCCAGATCGCACTGATCACGATCCAGAGAATCGGGAAGAATCCGAAGACGGCGCCTTCGCTGCCCGCAAGCGCCGCCTGGCCGATCGGCATTCGATAGACGGCGACGGCGATCGCGATCGCGACGGCCAGGGACGCCAAGGACGCAATCCAGGCGCGCACCCGCAACACGCCGAGCATCAGGAACAGCGCCGCCAGCGGTAAGAAGGCCGCCAATGAGCTCCAGGCCAGCGAGTGGGCGACGGGATCAAGGATCTGGCGATAGATGACGGGCACCTTCCGCGACTTTGCGCAAGCCTTGCGATTAATGCTGCTCACATTTGAGAGTTTTTCGCCAGCGTGTCGCCGGACAAAATACCGTCGCTTACGCGAAATGCGGGAATAGCGCGCTTAGCTGCGCCGAAGATGGGTACTTCTGAATAGCTGGGCGAATACGCCGGGTACCTCGGGGGTCCGAGAGGAGAAGTTTGATGATTGTCATGGCAGCCACAGATATTCTTGCGCGTTCCACCACGCTGACCAGCGTGGGCTGGGTCGGTTACATCATCATCGGGGCGTTGGCAGGCTGGATCGCCAGCATGATCATGAAGACCAGAGAGGGCCTGCTCTTGGACATCGTGCTCGGTGTGGTCGGCGCGTTGGTCGGCGGCTTCCTGTTGAGCTTCGTCGTCAATACCGCCGCAGGCGGTTGGTGGTTCACCCTCTTCGCCGCGATCCTGGGAGCGGTAATTCTGCTCTGGGGGCTGCGACTGGTCCGCCGCTAGTAGCCGCGCATATCACCGGAGGCGGCCCGCGGCGGCATTACCGCCGCGTCCGTCGCCGATGGAAATCGCTGCGCTTCCTTTGATTTCGCTTAGGCCGCATCTATTTCCTGCACGCCGGCACCCGGAATCCACTGTCCCACCACATCGTTCGGAAACCCCGAGGTGCCAAAATGGCTCAAGACAACAACCTAGCGACCGAGGAAGAAAGAGCTACCGAGGGGAATCACGAGCTGGTCGGACAGCCCCACCCCGATGAGGACGGCCCGGTCGCCCAGGCGGAGATCATCGCGGCGGAGATGAGTTCCGACGATCAACCACTCGGGTCACGCGGTCGCCGATTCAACCGCCGATCCCCGTTCTACATCGGGTTGACCGCATCTGCCGGAGTGGCAGTGACTTACGGCGCCGTTCAGGTACTCGACTCGCTTTCATCGGTACTGGTGTTGATCGGTGTGGCGTTCTTCCTCGCGCTAGGGCTCGAACCCGCCGCCTCGTGGTTCGTCAACCGCAAACTGCCGCGCTGGGCAGCCACGACCCTCGTCTTCGTGATCTTCCTTGCGATGATGGCGGCCTTCGTCGCCGCGGCCATCCCCCCGCTCGCGCAGCAAGCTGGCGAGCTCATCCACCAGGCCCCGCATTACCTCCAGCAGGCCCAGGATCACTCCTCGGCCATCGGTCGGCTCAATGATCGCTTCCATTTGCAACAGCGAATCACCGAAACGGTCAACGGCTCGGGCGGATCGTGGGTCAGTGAGGTGGTCAGCGCGGGAAGCGCGGTCTTCGACGCGGTGGGCGACTCCCTGATCGTCATTGTCTTGACCGTGTATTTTCTGGTCGACATGCCCCGCATCCGCAGCAACCTGTATCGGCTGGTGCCCCACACTCGTCGGCCCCGCGCCATCCTCATCGGAGATGAAGTTTTCGCCAAGGTCGGCGCTTACGTGCTGGGCAACGTGTTGATCTCGGTGATCGCGGGGGCCGCCACCTTCATCTGGCTGGCCGCGTTCAATGTCCCATACCCGTTGTTGCTGGGCATTTTTGTCGCTCTGTTCGATCTGGTGCCCGTCGTGGGATCGACCATCGCCGGCGTCGTCGTCGCCGCGGTCGCGCTGACCGTCTCGCTTCCGGTCTGCATCGGGGCGATCGTGTTCTTCGTCGTATTTCGACTTCTCGAGGACTACCTGCTGGTGCCGAGAATCATCGGCCGGGCAGTGAAGGTACCCGCCCTGATCACCGTTGTCGCCGTCCTCATCGGCGGCGCACTCCTCGGGATTGTCGGTGCGCTGGTGGCAATTCCGATTGCCGCCGCGGTGCAATTACTCACCGAGGAAGTTCTCTACCCGCGGCTTGACGAGGTCTGATCACTAGCTGCTGCGGGTGGTGGCCTCCTGCATCTTGGCCATCACCTGGTCCAGGCTGAAGCTGGCGGATTTCTGTCGCTGCGGGAACTCGACCAGCGTCTGCAGCATCTGCGCGACGTACGCCTGCGCCGGCACGAACAGGAAGACGTGGTCCATCATCCAGTCGTAGTAGGTGTTCGACGTGATGTCGGCCCGCTCGTAGGGATCGGTCTTCAGGTTGAACAGCTTGGGCACCCGCAGTTCGACGTACGGCTCCGCCCAGATCTGCAAGCGTGCCCACGCAGCGCTGCTCGAGGAAGACGAATTTCCAGTTGTCGAAGCGCAGTCCGGTGAGGTCGCCGTCGTCGGAGACATAGAAGAAGTGCTTGCGCGGGCTCTCGTCGGTCTGGCCGGTGATGTAGGGCAACTGGTTGTGCCCGTCGAGGTGCACCTTGTATTTCGTGCCGTTCAGCTCGACGCCCGCGCGCAGCTGGTCGGCGATGTCGGGCACGCCGGCGGCCGAGAGCAGCGTCACGAACCAGTCGTTGTGGCTGACGATGCCGTTGAGCACCGTGCCGGCCGGAATGTGTCCCGGCCAGCGCACCAGCGCCGGGACGCGGTATGCGCCTTCCCAGTTCGAATTCTTCTCGTTACGGAACGGGGTCATGCCGGCGTCGGGCCAGCTGTTCATGTGCGGGCCGTTGTCGGTGGAGTACATGACGATGGTGTTGTCGGCGACGCCGAGCTCGTCGAGCAGATTCAGCATGCTGCCGACCGATCTCGTCGTGGTCGATCATCGTGTCGTGGTAGTCGCGACTGCCAACGTCCCGACCGGCCCATGCTTTCGGGCTTGGGTGTGGGTGCGGAAGTGCATGTGCGTGGAGTTGAACCACACGAAGAACGGAGTTCTCGGCTTCGTCCTGGCGCTTGATGAAATCGACTGCGGCGTCGCGGAATTCGTCGTCGCAGGTTTCCATCCGCTTCTTGGTCAGCGGGCCGGTGTCCTCGATGCGCTGGGTGCCGTCGCCGTTGGCCCAGGTGTGCAGGACGCCACGGGGCCCGAACTTCTTGCGGAACTCGGGATCCTTTGGATAGTCCGGCAGTTCGGGTTCCTCTTCGGCGTTGAGGTGATACAGGTTGCCGAAGAACTCGTCGAAGCCGTGCATGGTGGGCAGGTGCTCGTCGCGGTCGCCGAGGTGGTTCTTGCCGAACTGCCCGGTGGCGTAGCCGTGCGCCTTGAGCGCCGTCGCGATGGTCGGGTCCTCTGCCTGCAGGCCCAGCGGCGCCCCGGGCAGGCCCACCTTGGTCAGGCCGGTGCGGTACGGGTTCTGGCCGGTGATGAACGCCGCCCGCCCGGCGGTACAACTCTGCTCTCCGTAATAGTCGGTGAACAGCGCCCCTTCGGCGGCGATCGCGGTCGATGTTGGGGGTGCGGTAGCCCATCACTCCGTTGCTGTAGCAGCTGAGGTTGCTCTGCCCGATGTCGTCGCCCCAGATGATGAGGACATTCGGCTTATCGCTCACTGGTTGGCCTTTCGCCGGCGAAGCTTCGACGCCTCGCACCCGGGCCAGCCTAGACCCCGATTCCGCTGCCTTGGGCGTTCGGTTCGCTTCCGGCCGCCCGAGGTACGAGCGCGCGGGTCTTCGCGCACCCGTCGTGTGCCGTTTGAGGGTTAACCGCGGGGCCAGCGAGATACGTCGCCGGATTCCTGCTTGTGAATGCAGATTAGGGGTATGCCCTAAGCATCAACGCGGCGAAGCCAGCGGCCGTCAGCTATCTAATCAGCCCGGCCACTGTCGAGCCCCAGGAGAACCAATGCCGTCGCGTAAGCCTGACCAGGCCGCACCCAAACCGGCCAGCGCCACCGGAGTCACCAATGGCCGAAGCCCCGCAAACGATCCACGAGCACAATCCGGTTCCTATCTGACGACGGCGCAGGGCCTGCGACTCTCGGATACCGATCACTCGTTGAAGGCCGGCGCCCGTGGCCCGACACTTCTTGAGGATTTCCACCTGAGGGAGAAGATCACCCACTTTGACCACGAGCGCATCCCCGAGCGCGTGGTGCACGCACGCGGTGCGGCAGCACACGGGATCTTCGAGTCCTACGGCACCGCGTCCACGGTCACCAAAGCGGGTTTCCTGGGCAAGAAGGGCACGAAAACCGAAATCTTCGCCCGCTTTTCGACCGTCCTCGGCTCGCGAGGCTCGGCCGACACGGTTCGCGATACCCGTGGGTTCGCGGTGAAGTTCTACACCGAGGAGGGCACCTTCGACCTGGTCGGCAACAACATGCCGGTGTTCTTCATTCAGGACGGCATCAAATTCCCCGACATCATCCACGCCGCCAAACCCCAGCCCGACCGCGAGATTCCGCAGGCACAGTCCGCGCACGACACCTTCTGGGACTTCGTGTCGCTGCACACCGAGGCCACCCACCACGTGTTCTGGAACATGAGCGATCGAGGCATCCCCCGCTCTTTCCGGACGATGGAAGGCTTCGGCGTGCACACCTTCCGGTTGGTCAACGCCAAGGGCGGCACCAGCCTGGTCAAGTTCCACTGGAAGCCCGTCGCCGGAGTGCACTCCCTGGTCTGGGAAGAAGCGCAGATCGCCGCAGGCTGTGACCCCGACTTCCACCGCCGCGACATGGCCGACGGCATCGAGGCCGGCGCCTTCCTCGAGTACGAGTTCGGCATCCAGGTGATGCCCGACGACGGCACCGACAGCTTCGAAGGCATCGACCTGCTCGACCCGACGAAACTCGTGCCCGAAGAGCTCGCCCCGGTACAGCTAATCGGCAAAATGACGCTGAATCGCAACCCCACCAATTACTTCGCCGAAACCGAGCAGGTCGCCTTCCACACCGGAAACCTGGTGCCGGGCATCGAAGTCACCAACGATCCGCTGATGCAGGCCCGGCTGTTCTCCTATCTGGACACCCAGATCACCCGACTCGGCGGTCCCAACTTCGCGCAGTTGCCCATCAATCGGCCGCACTGCCCGGTCAATGACATGCTGCGCGACGGCATGCACCAGAACGCTATCCACACCGGTACGGCGGCCTACCATCCCAACAGCATCGACGGCGACGAACCGCAGCCGGCCGACGCGAAGCATCGCGGCTACGTGCAGACACCGCGCCACATCGAGGGAGATGCCGCACGCGCGCAGCCGGTCTCGTTCGACGACCACTTCTCCCAGGCGACGATGTTCTACCGCAGCCTCAGCACGGTCGAACAAAGCCATGTGGTCGAAGCGTTTACCTTCGAACTCGGCAAGGTCTACGAACAGGCGATCAAAGAACGAGAACTGCAGGTCCTCGCTAACGTCGACACCGACCTGTGCCGACGGGTCGCTTATGGTCTCGGCCTGGCAGCCCCCAACGGCGCACCCGCGACCGACGTGGCGGTCTCCCCCGCCCTGGTGCAGGTCCTGGCCGAACCTGGCCGCATCGACGGGCGCAAGATCGGGATCATCGCGGACGCGGGCTCCGACCTGGCCGGTATCGCCAGGCTGGTGAAATCAACTGCCGCGCTGGGTGTTACCGCATTGATCATCGCCCCGGTCGGTGGCGTACTGAAGGCAGGAAGGCACAAGGTCAACGTGGACCGGACATTCGCCACAACCCGATCCATCGAGTTCGACGCGCTCGTCGTGGCCGCGGGAACGACGCCGACCGCTGACATCAAGCTGGTCGTGCTGCTACAAGAGGCGTTCCGGCACTGCAAGGCACTCGCCGCATGGGGGGACGGTGTCGCCGTCCTCAAGACGGCGCGGATCCCAGCCAAGGGACCGGGCATCGCCATCGCCGACAGCCTCGACAACGCCTTCACCGCAAACCTAGCCGCTGCCTTGGGTCTTCACCGGGCATGGGACAGGGCCCCGAAGGTGATGAGCTCGGCGGTGCCCCCGGCCGCCTGACCGGCGCGCCCAGCGCCGTCCACAGCAACTGTCCCTCGCACGACAACTAGAAAGGGTGCTCCCTCATGTTGGCTTTCCTGCGCAGCCCCATCGGGCGCTGGGTCGCTCTGACCGTGGTCCTCCCCCTCATCGCAGCCCTACTCAGTTACGTTGGTCGCGCACTGCAACGACGCAGCGGTCACCCCACCCGCATCTCGAAGTTTTTGATGGCTACCTCCCGAATCGCTAACCGCCGCAAAGGCGATACCCAGGAGGACCCGGCACTGGCCGGTCAGGCTGCCCCGACGGAGCCGCCTGCTGGCGAGCGGCCGACCGGCACGGTGGGTTAGGTGCGTCCCGCACCTCGTACGTATCAGTCGCGTTGGGCTCGTGACTCCTCAGGAGTCCACGGCGGCGGCGGTCCGGGCTGACCGGGAAAGAGGAAGTCGACGAAAGCGGCGGCCGTGGGTTGCGGTTCGTGGTTAGCCAGCCCCGGTCGTTCGTTGGCCTCGATGAAGGCGTACTCATCGCCGGTGACGTCGCGGACAAGCAAGTCGATGCCCGTCACCGGCACACCGATCGCCCCGGCGGCCGCCACGGCCACCCGACACAGTTCCGGGTTCACCTGGGCGGTGACGTCGTGGATCGTGGCGCCCTGATGAAGGTTGGCGGTGCGGCGAACGCGCAGCCGGGTTCCTTCCGGCAGCACGTCGTCCAGCGTCCAGCCGGCATCGCGGACCGTGTCTTCGGTGATGTCGTCCAGCGGGATGGTGGACTCGCCGCCGGTCGCGGCGGAGCGCCGTCTGCTCTGGGCCGCAATCAAATCCCGCACGCTGTGCTCACCGGTGCCGATGACCTCGGGGGGTACCCGCAGCGCCGCGGCGACCACCCGGCGGTCGATCACGACCAACCGAAGGTCGTCACCTTTGACCCGCTCCTCGATCAGCACCTCGCGGTACTGCTCCCGCGCCCGTGCCAGGGCGGCAGCAAGTTCCTCGGGACCCTTTCCGGCGACAACGCCCACGGTGATGCCCTTGCCCTGTTCCCCCCGAGTCGGTTTGACGACGACCTCGCCGACCTCGGTCACAAAGGCGTAGTCCGCCTCGTCAAAAGTGGCCAGGCGAGCGCGCGGCACGTGGATGCCCGCTTCGGAGACCAGGCGCCGGGTCAGGCGCTTGTCGTCGCAGCGGCACATCGCAATGGCCGAGGTGTATTCGGACAGCGACTCCCGGGTGATCACGCTGCGTCCGCCGTGCGACAGTCGCATTTCGCCGGACTCGGCATCAAGGACCTCGACCCAGATTCCGCGACGGAGCGCCTCGTCGGCAATGATGCGCGCGTAGGGATTCAGGTCTTCGACCGTCTCCGGCGGACGGCTGAACAGTGGCTCGTTGACCGCGTTCTTGCGCTTGATCGCCAGCACCGGAACGCGGCGGAAACCCAGCTTGTCGTAGAGGGCTATGGCGGCGGCGTTGTCGTGCCCGACTGACAGGTCCATGTAGGCGCGGCCCGCACTGCGGAAGTGCTCGGCCATCGCCCGGGTCAGGGCTTGGCCGACGCCGGGGAGCGCGGCACCCGGGTCGACGGCCAGGGTCCACAGGCTCGACCCGTGCTCGGGATCGGCGAACAACAACTCGTGGTCGACGCCGGTCACCGTGCCCACCACCGCGCCGTCCTCGTCGCGCACCGCAAGCAGGTACGTCACGGCCTCCACATGCTCGTGGTTGTGCCAGATGGTCTCGACGGGAGCCGGGACCATCCCGCACCGCACAAAAACGCGGTTCATGGCATCGGCATCGGCCGGGTCGTTCAGCGTGCGCACCGTCACGCCCAGCGGTGACGGTGCCAGGTCTTCCTCGTGCGAGGGCGTAAAGCGCAGCCGATAGGTATGACTGGGATCGATGAAGAGCTCATTCGGTGCCCCGGCGACCACCACGTGCGACTCGCGCGCGTAGATGCAGATGTCGCGCCGTCCAGGCGCCTCCCGGCGTAGTGCCTCGGCCAGTGTGGCGGCGTCGGCGAAGGTCTGGCCGAAGATGAGCTTGCCCCAACCCATTTCGAGTTCGACGTCCTCGGCCATCGCATCGACCAGGTGGGGCGGCGACGCGTCGTGTAGGCCGAGCGTGATGGCTTCGGGATGGTCGTCGGCAGGATCGAGGACGGTCATGCCGCGGGCCCCGTCACGCCATGGCGCTGCAGCCACAGTTCGAGCAGCGCGACCTGCCAGAGTTCGTTGCCGCGAAGTGGTGTCAGCCGGCCGTTGGGGTCGGCAAGCAGCGCGTCAACGGCTCCGGCGTCAAACAGCCCGCGCTCCTTGGCAACCGGCGCGTACAGGGCGTCGCGGACCAGATCGAGATACGGCCCTTCAAGGTGGGTTAATGCGGGAACCGGGAAGTAACCCTTGGGCCGATCGATGACTTCAGACGGGATCACCCGCCGCGCAGCTTGTTTGAGGACGCCCTTGCCGTCGTGGGCGATCTTCAACTCGGGGGGGCAGGTCGCCGCGAGCTCGACCAACTCATGGTCGAGGAACGGAACCCGGCCCTCCAATCCCCAGGCCATGGTCATGTTGTCAACCCGCTTCACCGGGTCGTCCACCAGCATCACCGTCGTGTCGAGGCGCAGCGCACGGTCGATCCCGGTGTCGGCGTTGGCGCGCGCGAAATGCTCGGCGACGAAGCGCTCACTGGGTTCGCCCGGCGCGGTGTAGCCCGGCCCCAGCATGGCATTGATCCCCGCCGTGTCGCGGTCGAAGAACGCGGCGCGGTATTCGGCGACCGAGCCCTGCAGGGTGGCGGCGGCCGGTGCCCCCATCGGCGGGTACCAGTGGTAGCCGGCGAACACCTCGTCGGCGCCCTGACCCGACTGAACGACTTTCACGTGCCGCGCCACTTCCTGACTGAGCAGGTAGAAGGCGACGCAGTCGTGGCTGACCATCGGCTCACTCATCGCGCCGATCGCCCCGTCGAGCGCGGGCAGCATCCTGTCGGTGCCGATGCGGATCTGATGATGATCGGTGCCGAAGCGTTGCGCGACGATGTCCGACCACTGGAATTCGTCACCCTTGACGCCGCCCGCCGACTCGAAGCCGATAGAGAAGGTCGAGAGCCCCGTCTGCCCGGCCTCGGCGAGCAGGCCGACGATCAGACTCGAGTCGACGCCGCCCGACAACAGGCAGCCGACCGGCACGTCGGCGACCAGTCGGCGCTCGACCGCCAGTCGTAGTGCGGCCAGCACGGCGTCTTCCCAGTCGCGCTCGGACCAGCCGGCACGGTCGTCGTGCCTGGTGAAGTCGGGCTCCCAGTAGGTCGTGGTGGTGCGTCGGCCGTCGGGTTCGATGGCGACGAGCGACGCGGGCGGGACCTTGCGCACACCGCGCAGGATGGTGGCCGGCGCGGGCACCACGGAGTGAAACGTCATGTAGTGGTGCAGCGCGACGGGGTCGATCCGGGTGTCCACGCCCCCGCCGGCCAGCAACGCCGGCAGCGTCGACGCGAATCGGATGCGGTGGCCGTCCTCGGTCAGGTACAGGGGTTTGATCCCGAGCCGGTCCCGGCCGAGCAACACCCGGCCGCTGTCGCGTTCCACGATGGCGAACGCGAACATCCCCTTGAGGTGGCTGACGAAGTCGTCGCCCCAGCGGTGGTAGGCCTTGAGCAGGACCTCGGTGTCGCTGTGCGAGAAAAACACGTAGCCGTCGCCTTGGAGCTCACGTCGCAGCTCCTGGTAGTTGTAGATGCAGCCGTTCCAGGCGATCGTCAGGCCCAGGTCGGCGTCGACCATCGGCTGGGCGCCGGCCTCGGTCAGGTCGATGATTTTCAGTCGGCGGTGTCCGAGGGCAACCCGGCCCTGCGACCACACGCCCGCACTGTCCGGCCCCCGTGGCGCCATGACCGCGGTCATCGCTGATACCGCCGCTACATCGGGCACCCGGCCGTCGAGTCGCACCTCCCCGGTGGCTCCACACACCGTTTCGACCCTACCTGGGCAATTTCGACACGCAAACGCTAGCCGCGACCTGTCGGTTTGCTACTTCCCTGGCAGACTCGGGAATCCAACCGTCATTGGTATCGAGAGCGAGCGTAAACATACTGTGGCCCAGCCACTTTGACACTTACATGAAGGCACGGGCATATTACGTTGCGGCGAGCAAGACCAGCGCGATGACCGCGACGGTCAGCAGTAGCGCCACAACGATCGCGACAACGATTTTCCAATGCGTTTTCGGGGGTTCATTGTCTGCTCGCCGTGGACGTGATTGATGCCTGGGTCCTGACGCGGCAAGTGCCAGCGCAGTGACCTCTGTCGCACCGGTCTCAGCGGCGACGCTTTCCAACCGCTTTGCAAGCGCGTCGGCGAAGTCCACGCAGGTGTCATAACGATCATCAGGCGCCTTCGACAGGGCCTTCGAGAACGCCGGGCCCAGATCGGTCAGGGCGGGCCGCCGGGTACCGATCGCCGGGGGTGGAGTGCTGAGGTGTTGACTGATCACCACGGCCGGGTTGGAATGCTGAAACAGCGGCGCACCGGTGAGTAGATGAAAAGCCGTGGCGGCTAATGCGTATTGGTCCACACGCCCGTCCACCTGCTCGCCCATCAACTGCTCAGGTGCGGCGTACGCGACCGTCCCGACCGCCATGTTCGTGCCTGTGAGCCCGCTGGAGTCATCGATCCAGCGGGCAATCCCGAAGTCGGCCAAGAAGATTCGCTCATCTTGTGATTCAGGATGCGACAACAAGATGTTTGCGGGCTTGACGTCGCGATGCAGTAACTGCTGATGGTGCGCGTAGTCCAACGCCTCCGCGACCGCTCTGATGATCCGCACCACCTCGTCCGGCGGCATGCCGTTGGGGTAGCGCTCCTTCAGCAGGGAGCCGGCGTCGGTGCCATCTATGTAGTCCATCGAGATCCACAGTCGACCGTCCAATTCTCCGCGGTCGTGGACTTCGACGATGTGCGGGTGCCACAACGACGCGGCTATATCCGCTTCGCGGTTGAACCGCTGCCGATACTCGTCGTTGACGGTAAGGGCCGCCGGAAGCACCTTCAGCGCGTCATAGCGCGGCAACCTCGGATGTTGGGCCAGGTAGACGATGCCCATCCCCCCGGCGCCGAGCTGGCGCAAGATCGTGTAACCCGCGTAAGTCTGGCCATCAGCCAACGGCATATCTCAATCCTACAAGTCCAGGCTCACCATGAACGTTGCTGGAATTGCGCTTGGCAGGCGGCACACATCACGTGGCATAGTTATGGCATGAATCGCATACGCTTGAGCACTACCGTCGACGCCGCGCTGTTGAGCGCTGCGCGCGGCGTGCGGGCAGGAATCACTGACGCTGCCCTCATCGACGCGGCTCTCGGCGCCTTACTCGCTCGCCATCGGTCGGCCGAGGTGGATGCGAGCTATGCCGCCTACGACGAGCACCCGGCCGATGAGCCAGACGAGTGGGGTGACCTGGCGTCATGGCGGCGGGCGGCTGCGTCCTCGTGAACGCAGTGCCGGCACGCGGAGAGGTGTGGTGGTGTGAGATGGCCGAGATAGGTCGGCGTCCAGTTGTTGTGCTGTCACGTGACGCGGCGATCCCTCGGCTTCGGCGCGCACTGGTCGCTCCGTGCACCACGACCATCCGGGGACTGGCAAGCGAGGTTGTCCTTGAACCCGGCTCCGATCCGGTTCCCCGTCGTTCGGCGGCGAACCTGGACTCAGTCGAAAGTGTGTCGATTGCAGTATTGGTCAGTCGGCTTGGCCGGCTTGCCGACACCCGGATGCGCGCGATCTGCCTTGCCCTTGAGGTCGCGGTCGACTGCTCTGACTGACCGACTTCGTCGCCGGAAAGCTGCAGTAGTTACTCACGCTTCCGTTAAGTGACGAACGCGCGCACGATGGAGGGGTCCGCGGTCTCAGCGAGAAGGGAGCGGGCGATGAAGGCGAATATCGGCGACTACCTCGTGGTGAAGGGCACAACCACCGAACGGCATGATCAACATGCTGAGATCATCGAGGTGCGCTCTCAAGACGGCTCTCCGCCATACGTGGTGCGTTGGCTGGTGACCGGGCACGAGGCGACGGTGTACCCCGGGTCTGACGCGGTGGTGGTCACCGCCGCTGAGCACACCGAGGCCGCACGACGCGCTGCTACGCGGGTCGGCCACGCCGCGACATAGGTCATCGTTAGTCGTTTCGAACGCTATCCATTCAGCTGGAATACCGGCCCGCGATGCGTGTGCCGAGTTCCAAAGCGCTGGCGTCGTCCGGGATCTGTGGCGGGTCCGGCTTCGACGTCTCGCTCTTCGTACGCGCGGCCGAGGGGGACGGCATAGCAGCTTGGTCGTCGCGGCTCGCGGATGCTTCCGGTGTTGCTCGTTCCAAAAACCGGAGCAGTTCGACGGGGAAGGGAAGCACCAGGGTGGAGTTCTTCTCCGCGGCTACCTCGACCACGGTTTGCAGGAGCCGCAACTGAAGCGCAGCCGGGTGCACGGTCATCGTCTCGGCCGCTTGGGCCAGTTTTTCAGACGCCTGCAGTTCACCGTCGGCGGTGATAACCCGAGCCCGCCGCTCACGCTCCGCCTCGGCTTGCCGCGCGATCGACCGCTTCATTGAATCCGGCAGTACTACATCCTTGATTTCGACGCGGTCGATGTGAACACCCCAGCCCACCGCGGGGCTGTCGATCATTAACTCCAGGCCCTGATTGAGACCCTCGCGGTTGCAAAGTAGGTCGTCCAGGTCGCTTTTGCCGATGATCGAACGCAGCGATGTCTGTGCGACCTGGCCAATAGCGGCCACATAGTCCTGTACGTCGACAACCACACGCACCGGATCCGCAACATTGAAATAGATGACAGCATCCACCCGCACGGTGACGTTGTCGCGGGTGATGCCATCCTGGGCGGGCACCGGCATAGTGATGATCTGCATGTTCACCTTCTCGAGGCGATCGGCGATTGGCATCAGCAGCGTGAGCCCCGGTCCACGGACACCGGTTTGCACACGTCCGAAACGGAAGACGACGCCTCGTTCGAACTGCTTGACGACCCGAGCGGTTGAGCCCAGAACGAGCACACCAAGGCCGAACGCTGCGGCCAGTGTGTAAAGGATGATCATCATGTCCTCCACTTCCGCCTCGGCAAGACCTGCCGGTACGTCTCGGCGAGTGCGGGCGACTTACCGCCGACGAAACGTCGACACTCCTCCAGTATGGACCGATCGCTCGAGACGTGCTCAGACCCCGGATCGGAGCCTGCTCGCGCCCCGCACATTGACCGCATTGAACACATATCGCTAAGTTGTTCACGTGCGTGCCGACGGTGTGACCAGACCGGTCCCCCCGGCTTTGTTGACCGCGGCCACCGACACGCTGCGCCATCTGGGTCCCCGGCGGTTCAGCCTTACCGCGGTCGCCGAAGCCGCCGACGTGTCGCGCGGCACCGTGCACAACGTGTTGGGCAGTCGAGACGACGCCATCGCCATCGCGCTCAACCACTTGACGGTCGGGTTCGTCGAAACGATGGCCTCCGAAATCGCGAAAGAGCGGAGCCTGGCTGAGCAGGCGGCGGCCGCGGCGGTACTGATCTGCGCGCATCGCCAGCGCTCGGCGTCTACGCCGCGTGGGGTGAATCAGAGCATTTTGGTGTTGTTGCTGGAACACGGTGGTGAGGTGCTGATGCACCGCGCGATCGACCTGTGGAAGCCACTGGTCAAAGCCGCGCAGGCCTCCGGGGAGATCCGGGCGGACGTCGATGCGACGCGGGCCAGTGAATGGATTGTTCGAGTGCTGTTCAGTTTCGAGTTATTGCCGCCCATCGGAGTGAACCTTGAGAATCCCCGGGCGGTGCGGCGTTTCGTATGCGACCACATCGTCGCCGGCCTGGTAGGAGTTGTTCGTGAGTGAACCGGACTACGAAGTGGCGATCATCGGCGCCGGCCCGGGCGGAATCGCCACCGCGAAGCTGTTACGCGACAAAGGCATCACGAACTTCGTGATTCTCGAGCGCGGCCACGACTTCGGCGGCACCTGGCGCGACAACCACTACCCCGGGCTGGCGGTCGACATCCCCGTGCTGTGGTACCAGCTGTCGTTCGCGCCCAACCCGAACTGGACGCGATTGTTCGCTCCGGGACCGGAGATCTACCGGTACCTGCGCGACACGGCATCCCGGCTGGGGTTGTACTCGTATTTGCGTCCTAATTCCGACGTTGTCCAACAGAAGTGGGATGCGACGGCGGGCGTCTGGCGGCTCGGGATCGCCGGCTCCGAGCCGGTCACGGCGCGCTTTGTGATCAATTCGGTGGGCGGCTACGTGAACGCCAAGAACACCGTGAACATCGACGGCGTCGACGACTTCGACGGAACCATCCTGCGGCCCAATGCCTGGGACGACGACTATGACACCACCGGCAAACGCATCGCGGTCATCGGCACCGGGTCCAGTGGTGTGCAAATCTCGGCCGCGCTGTCGGCGGGTGCGGCGAGTCTTGAGGTCTATCAACGCACCCCGGCGTGGGTATTGCCGAAGATCGACTTCGACCTGCCGCGCTGGCTGCGTGCCCTCCTGCGGGTGCCTGGGGTGTTCGGCGCGGTCAACGCCGTGGGGCGGGCGGTGATGGACGCGTTCATGGTGGCGCCGCTGGTGCATCTTTTTCCGCGTCTGCCGGTCGGGCTGCTGGTGCGGGCAATGCCGCTGTATGACAAGTGGTGTCGTTTCCTTTACCGGCTGCTGCTGCGGGGGACGGTCCACGATCCGGCGACGCGCCGGGCGTTGCTGCCGCAGTATGGGCTGATGGCCAAACGGCCGGTGATCTCCAGTGCTTTCCTGCCGGTGTTCAACAATCCTCATACGCATCTGGTCACGACTGCGATCGAACGGATCACGTCGTTCGGGATTCGCACCGTCGACGGCATTGATCACCCTGCCGATCTGATCGTGCTGGCCACCGGTTACGAACTGTGGACCGACCCGGAAACCTACCGTCCCGGAACAATTTTGGGTTCCGACGGATTCGACCTGGCCGACGACTACCGTGCCAACGGGTTGCGCAGCTACGCCGGCACCGCGCATCCGCGGCTGCCCAACCGATGGGAGATCGTCGGCCCGCTGGGCTTCGTGGGGTTTGCGTGGCCGGACTTCGTCGAGACCATGGCGGCCCACGCGGTGCGCATCATCGACGAAACCAGGCGTCGTGGGGCCGTGGCGGTCGCGGTCAGGCAGGATGTATTCGACCTTTGGAATGACCGGATGCTTGACCAAGGCAAGGCCGTGCACTTGTATCTGACGGCATGTAACCCCGGCCTTTCCACGTATTTCATCAACTCGCAGAACGACACCGTCTACCACCGGCCCCAGACCATACTCGGATCGCGCCGGTTCTCCCGTCGATCCCCGTTGACGGACTACGACTTTCAGCGCCGGCCCGCTTTGCCACGGCCGGCACCGCTAGCAAAGGAGCTCTCGGCGTGAGCGAATACCCGTTGGCCGGCAAGGTCGCCTACGTGACCGGGGCCGCCCGCGGCCAGGGCCGGTCACACTGTGTGCGACTGGCCCGTGCCGGTGCCGACATCGTCGCGATCGACGCCTGCGGCCCGGTGGCCGAGCACAACGGCTATCCCCCGGCGTCGCCGGAAGACCTCACCGAGACGGTCGGCCTGGTCGAAGGCGAGGGCCGCAAGATCCTCGCCGATCCGGTCGACGTCCGGGATCTGGACGGCCAACAACGGGTGGTGGCACGAGCGATTGAGCAGTTCGGCCGGCTGGATATCGTGGTGGCCAACGCCGGTGTGCTCAATTGGGGCCGGCTGTGGGAGATTTCGGCCCAGCAATGGCAGGACGCGATCGACACCAACTTGACCGGGGTGTGGAACACCATCAAATCCACGGTGCCGGCGATGATCGCGGCGGGCAACGGTGGGTCGATCATCAATATCAGCTCGGCGGCCGGGATCAAGGCCGTTCCCGGTTGTGGGCATTACTGCGCGTCAAAGTTCGGCGTTGTCGGCCTGACCAATTCACTGGCGGTCGAACTCGGCGAGTTCGGCATCCGGGTCAACTCGGTGCACCCCTACGGCACCGACACCCCGATGGGCAACGACGTGTCGATGTACCAGGTCTTCGCGGATCATCAGACGTATATCCACAGCTTTTCGCCGGGTGCGTTGCCGACTGATTCGCTGGCTGCGCCTGATTTGGTGTCGGACATCGTGGTTTTTCTTGCTAGTGATGCGTCGTCGCTTATTACTGCGGCGCAGATTCCTGCTGACAAGGGGTATTTGAAGATCTGAGTTGAATATGCGCGCCATGGATCGATCTACCAGGGACGATGGCGGACATCGATCAGCTCAGCCCACTAACCATGCCAGCCAAAGTCTCTGCTTTTGAAATCGCTGCCACTCGGGTAGTGCCCAAGTCGCGATTCGGGTCTTAACAGGCGTTTCGGCACTCGTCGTCGAGCTATGGCGATATCACTCTTGCTCGAAGGAGGATTCATAGTGTTAGCTGTCGAATCGTCAGCACGCACCGCCGCTTCGCTAATTGGAGGTTTGCGCTATGGTTCGCGGTCTGTTTATCGCGGGAGCAATTGCAATGGGAATTGCGGGTACACCCGTAGCCCACGCAGTCCCGTCTACCACGACACCATCGCCCGCGCCCACGACGGGTTCCTCTGCCTACTATAAGAACTGTGCGGCGGCGTGTGCTGCCGGTGCGGCTCCGATTTACCGGGGACAGCCGGGTTACCGACCTGGTCTTGACCGGGATGGTGACGGCATTGCCTGCGAAGTGTGCCATTAAAGTTAGGGTGCTCCCCGAGTGCGGTATCACCACTCGTCAGGTTGCCGTAGGCCGAAATTCCAACACGCGCGTAGCCTGCTAGATCTCAACGACGCATTCGCGGTGGTGCAGTTTTACCGCCAGCCAGCAACATCGGGGGCGCGCTGTGAACAATGACCCATTGCTGCTTGGCCAGCGTGTGGTCGCAATACTCGAGACCGGCCGACGTACGGCGACGTATAAGCTGGCGACATTGATGGCGTTGATCGAGCACTGCATTGAGAACCTGCCGGAGCACGCTGACGACACGCTGCGAGTGCCACTACCGGCCCTGGCACATCGCGTGTTGGAGATCTATTGGCAGCAGGTCCGCCCATTCGAAGGCAACGAACTCCACCAGTCAACTGGTTCGCGCGCGCGAATCCTCATTGCCACAAAGGAGCTCGGCAGGGCATCAGGCCGAACAAGTGGTTCGGTCGACGTCGCGCGATTGCGCGCGCCTGCAGCCTACAATCGCGCCATCGACCACGTGGCGTTGTGTCTCGCCCAGCAACCTTTGTACCGGCTGCAGAAAATGCCGGGCTCGTCCACGAGCGACCAATTCCTCTACGACGACTCGTTCCTGCACGACCACGTGTCACGGTCGACGCTGCGCGCGCATGGCGACGCGATCGTACTCAAACCTGCCGTCGCACAAGGTCTCGCTCGACTGGCGGGGCTTCTGAAGCCAGCGCTTGAAATCATGTGGGTCGACGATGTGCGTCGCATGAACAAGTTCCTCGACGCCGAGGTTCCCGACGTTGCGGGACATCTGTTCGGGCGGGAACGGGCCGCATTGGCCACCGTGCGCCAGCCGTTCAAGGACGCGTTTGGCCCGCACTGCTTTTACTGTGGGACGCACCTGCCGGCTAACAACCCGATCGATCATGTGCTGCCCTGGTCGCTGGTCGGTATCGACGGGCTGTCGAACCTAGTGCTCGCATGCTCACGCTGTAACGGCGACAAGAGTGGAGCCCTACCGGCGGTAGACATCATCGGCCGGGTTCTGCAGCGTGAGCGTGACGTCCTCGAAGAGATCGCCTCCGCTTTGCAGTGGCCGACCCAACATGACCGCGTGGTCGCCGCCGCCCGGGGCATCTATCGCGGACAACCGTCCGGCGTACCGACTTGGTCGGGGTACAAGCAGACCGAGCGGCTGGACATCAGCTTTCTCCCGCGGTGGGTTTAGCAGGATTCACGACTGCCCACCGCAGCACCTTTAGTCGGTGGCGCACCGGCGTGGGTTGCATACCCTACAGATTGAGCGGCGGATCGAGGCGTTCAAGCACATCTCGTTCGAGACGCCCTAGGACATCGCTGTCCTGAAAAGGGATCGTGACAATCCGCAAGTGGTCGTTCATCCATCGCGTGAGCAGCATTTCGTCGATCTGCGCAGCGCCGGCGGTCTCAGCCAGAATGGCGCCCAAAGTAAGTCGAAACGTGGAAAACTCGTGATTTCCACCGAGGTGCACAGTCATGACCCGTGACCAGCGTATTTTTCGATCGCTTTCCGCTAGGCCAGCGAGTCGCGCCAGCAAGACCCGCGTAGATGAGACCGCACTCGACAATCAATCCGAGGCCACGACTCAAATCCTCTGCGCCGGCTTGATCAACCTGCCAGCTATATAGGCCGGGTTGGCCGACGGTAGCGTTGCCTCGACCGGCGAAAGCCTTGGGCGATACAGCCGAGGCGCTGTCTCGAAGATCCACAACGAATTGATCGACCTGATTGGGTTCCTCAGCTTCCTCGGCTATTTCCTGACCGACCAACCCGTACCAGGCGAGTCGCTACCCCATGGTTAGGCTGTGCAATGGGTCAACGACTTTCGCACCAAGCCTTTCCAAGTGGGGTCGGAGAGCATCGAGATATGTTGACCCGGCATGAATCTCGACGGCCTTGTCGCTGAGCGGCCTAGCGAGTAAGTCCAGCCGAGCCGCGACCCAAGCAGCCCACGCCGACCGGTAGGAGGCGGTGGTATGGGCCAAGTAGCGTTCGTATGGCGCCAACCATTCGTCCGGCGCGACCAAACCATGCTCAGCCGACAGAATGAACCATGGGACACCGGTACGCTCAGCGTATGCGCGTTCCTTTCGGAACAGTGCCGAAGTGTAAAGGTCCTTGGCTGCCGCCGGTCGAGTCCCTTTAGACTTCATGCATGTCACCAAGACGATGTGAACCGCTCCGGTGGTCTCGGGGCTGCTCATGCCACAGCCACGGTGGACGCCTGGTACACCTCTGTCGGCATAGGCCGGTGTAGTCGCCACGTGATTGCCATCGGCTTGTCCCCCTCGTGTGAGATGTAGTCAGCCGCACCCAGAAACACATATGGCGAAGTGCCAAGCGCATCCGTCTTTGCTTGGCGCACGAAAAGTAGTATGTGAGAACCGCGCTCGCGGTGATGGATATATCGCTCCCCGGTGCGCGAACTTGCCGACGTCGTCGACTGCGATTCCCAGTGAAACAGGTCCGGGCTGAGCGCGAAGTCGCGATACATCGTCGTTGGCGAATAATCGCGGTCGGACTTCTTCAATGTGATTAAGAAGGCGTCGGCGTTGGCTGATTCACACCAAGCCACTCCCTCCCGCATTGTGTTAGGCGTGCGGCGTAACGACGCAAAAGACAGGGCCGCAAGGATTTCCTCTCGCGAGTAGCTTGCATGGACCTCGAGTGGTACCTGTGCTAGTCCAGAGACGAGGCTTCCCAACTCGTAGGTGCTGCGACGAGCGTTGTCGAATGCGATATCGATCACTTGGCGTAACTCGTCGGCGACGACTTCACCCTTAAGCGCATGTAGACCTGCCGCAGCGCTGGCGAACCCCCCGCCATTCGGGAAGAGCGAGAAAAACAGCATTTCTGCCAGACGCGTCTCTGCCGGGCTTTCCAGTCCAGCCGTCCCGTCGAGAATCGCGTGGTAAGCCGCCCAACGACGACGGTCGTCGACGTGGGCGACCGCGCGAACGCGTTTGACTAGTTCTTCCCCGCGAGGCCCGATGTCCGAATCAAGCTTGCCAGCGTCGCGACATAGCGATGTCCACGATCGATTGTTCTTTAGGACGTCTTCTAGCCGACGTCCGGACGCGTCGAGATAGGAGGCCAGCCGCTTGTCCGGATGTGAACGCACCTCCGATATGAGCGCCGCCCATCTCGGAGCGACCTGCTGTCGGATGTTCTCTATAACGAGGTCCCGCGCAACCGGGTCAAGCACGATCTGACTGCCCGAAGGCAGGAACGGGAAACCCTCTTCGACCTGATGTTGTAGCGCCTTGCCGCCAAGTCCAGTCAATGCTCGAAAACGTTGATCGAACCGAAACTCACGCCTTTGGTGTCCAACAAAATCCAGCGCAGTCAAGACGGTCTTGCCCTTCGTGAGCCGTAGGCCGCGCCCTAGCTGCTGCAGGAATACAGTCGCGCTCTCCGTTGGGCGCAGGAATAGCACGGTGTCGACTTCGGGAATGTCAAGGCCCTCGTTAAAGAGGTCAACCGCAAAGATGATGTTGATCTTGCGGTTGCGCAGCGCAGTAAGTGCGTCGTGACGATCGGCAGCTGAAGTCTCAGCGGATACCGCGCGGGCAGGAATGCCAGCTTCGCCGAACCGCTGCGCCATATAGCGCGCGTGCTCAACGCTGACGCAAAAACCTAGCGCACGCATAGCCGCAACGTCGCCGACCTTGTCGCCGACTTCTTTTAGCACGATGCGGGCACGGGCATCGTTCCCGGTATAGACGCCGCTTAGGGCTGCCATATCGTAGCCGCCACGCTTCCACATAACGGTCTCAAGATCTGTTCCGTCGTAGATGCCGAAATAGTGAAACGGGCACAACAGATTCTGCTCCAGTGCTTCCCATAACCGCAGCTCGGCGGCAACCCTGCCACCGAAGAACTCGCGGACATCCACGCCATCAGCACGCTCGGGGGTTGCGGTAAGTCCTAACAGTTCAATTGGACGCACGTGGTCAAGCAGCCGCCGATACGACGCGGCCTCGGCATGGTGAAATTCGTCGATGACGACAACATCGAAGCGATCCGGTGCGATGCCGGAAAGCCTATTCTGCGAGAGGGATTGGATGCTGGCGAACACGTGGCGCCAATTGGCCGGTTCGTGCCCGTCGACCAGCAACTCACCAAAAGTATGATCAGTAAGGACTTCTTGATACATTCGCCGCGACTGCAGCAGAATCTCCTTGCGGTGCGCGACGAATAGCAGTGTGAGGTCGCGGCTGAGGGTGTCGCGCAGTTGGCGGAAGTCCAACGCCGCAATGACGGTCTTCCCTGTGCCGGTCGCCGCGACGATCAGGTTGCGGTGACGGTCGTGTACCGTGCGCTCTGCATCGAGTTCTTCGAGTATCTCGGCTTGGAAAGGCTTTGGGTAAACCTCGAGGCCTGAGAGGGTGATCGTGATCCCATCACGCGAACGACTTCCCGATGCCATCGCGAGCGCCGCTCGCAGGCGGTCCCCGTCCTCCGATGGTCTGTATAACTCGAATTCCCGGTTTTCCCAATAGGAGTCAAAGGTGGCCCGAAACTTCTCTAGGAGGTGAGGTGTCGACGTCGCTGACAGCCGGACGTTCCATTCCAAACCATCGACGAGTGCGGCGTGGGAAAGATTGCTGGATCCTACATAAGCGGTGTGGAATCCCGTGTTTCGCCGCAGCAGCCAGGCCTTCGCGTGCAATCGAGTGCGATCGGTTTCGTAGTTGATGCGGACTTCGGCCCCAAAGTCGTTGACTAGAGCATCTAGGGCGCGCGGGTCGGTCGCGCCTAGGTACGTTGTTGTGATGACTCGGAGCGGGATGCCGCGCCGACGCAATTCGTTGAGCTGATCCTCGAGCAGTCGCAGGCCCTGCCATTTTACGAACGCGCACAGCAGGTCAACTTTATCGGCGCTGGCGAGCTCGGCGCGAAGTTCGGCGGCCAGTGTCGGTTCGCTGCGCGCATTAGTCATGAGCGCGGCATCCGAAAATGGGGTGGCAGGCCGTGGCAGACGAGAACTAACAGGGACGTTCGAGCCCAATATTTCGTCGAGCCGCGTGATCTTGCCCGGCTCAACCCTGTAGAGCTCCTCGCCGGCAGCGCTCACGTCGGGCAGGACCTCAAGAATCCGCCGAACGAGTTCTACACGGTCATCGACGGTGCCGGCGATGCGCATTGCACGTTCGATGATCGGCGTGAGATGGCGCGCGATCGTCAGCGGTTGCTCGGCCTCGTCGACAGCGCCGTATTTAGGCAGCAGGTCGTCCCGTTGGTCAAGTTGCCGGTTGAGCTGGTCCGTGAGCAGCGACTCGTATATCCCCGTGTGCACGAACGGGACGTTAGTGGATCGCGGCAACATTGCTTGGCATTAGGCGTAGCTATCCATGCGGACGGCCAGGACCTTGAGGTTCGCGTCAAAACGGAGGACGTCGTCGACAGGTGGCCCAAGGTAACGCCGCGCCCCTTCTTCGCGGTTCAAGTTGCCTGCACTGCCTTGTAACCTTCGCCGTTCATGGCCAAGACCCGGTCATCTTGGCCGGCATGTATTCGAGCTTCGGGCTAGTCGGGCCCGACCCCGAGGTCTAATTGTTGTCATTCTGTTTTATGAACGCCTGAGCGGGCATACGCCCTACGAGCACGAAGCCCCCAGGAGGCCAAAGCAGATGACCACTGTCCCGTCGATCACCCTCAACGATGGCAACACCATCCCGCAACACGGGTTCGGCGTCTTCCAGATCCCGCCCGATGAAACCGCCGCGGCGGTCCGCTCGGCGTTGGACATCGGCTACCGACACATCGACACCGCCGAGATGTACGGCAATGAGGCCGGCGTCGCTGCCGGCATCGCGGAATCGGGCGTCGACCGGTCCGAGGTGTTCATCACCAGCAAGCTCAACAACGGATACCACCGGCCCGACGACGCGCGCCGCGCGTTTGACGCCACGCTAAAAGCGCTGCGGTCCGACCACGTCGACCTCTTTTTGATCCACTGGCCGCTGCCCACCCTCTATGACGGCGACTTCGTCTCGACCTGGAAGGTGTTGGAGCAGTTCGCCCAGGATGGGCGTGCCCGCAGCATCGGCGTGTCGAACTTCCAGCCGGCACACCTGGACCGGCTGACTAAAGAGTCGGACACAACGCCCGCGGTCAACCAGATCGAGGCGCACCCATACTTCACGAACGACGAAGTCCGCGCCTACGGCATCGAGCATGGGATCGCGACCGAAGCGTGGTCGCCGATCGCGCAGGGCAAAGTGCTCGGCGATGGGGTAATCACCCGCATCGCCGCCGCGCGCGACAAGACGCCGGCGCAGGTGGTTTTGCGCTGGCACATCCAGCGCGGCGACATCGTGTTCCCAAAGTCGGTGTCGCCCGAACGGGTGAAGTCGAACTTCGAGATCTTCGACTTCGGCCTCGACGGCGACGAGATGACCGCGATCACCGGTCTTGATCGTGGCGAGTCCGGACGCACCGGCCCGAACCCGGACAAGTTCGACTACATCCCGGACAAATGAACACCGCAGGGCTTCGGCGTCGGCGTCGGCGGAGACGGCGGCAGCGCCCGGCTGAGCGGCAACGGCGGTGACGGCAACCTGGCAGGGCATGGCGGCCACGGCGTGTCACGGCGGGCTGCTATTCGGCACGGCGGGGACGCCGGGGTCGTAGCCCGCCGTACGGACGATGTGAACGGTCGGCGACACCGCCGCGTCCCGGCTATCGTCGTTTTCGATGAGCGCACACTTCGAGGAGTTGGGCTGGCGGCAGACTCCGATGGGTGTGATCAGCTTGCGGCGCAGATTCGATCTCTCGCTGCGCACCGATGTGTATGAGATCAAGCTCGATGACGAGTACCTGATGTCGAGCCTGTTCACCGTCGCCGAACGGGAGCTGGCGCGGCTGGCACTGGCGAGGACGCCGGGGCCGAACCTGGACGTGATCGTTGGTGGTCTCGGCCTCGGCTACACCGCTCAAGAAACGTTGCAGTGCAAACGGATTCGGACGCTGACAGTTATCGAATACTCCGATGCTGTCATCGACTGGCACGAACGCGGGCTGCTACCAGATACGGTTGGCCTGGCCGCCGATGACCGCGTCGCCCTGGTGTGCGCGGACTTCTTCGCCGCCGCCACAAGCGCGGTGGGATTCGATCCGGAGCGCCATTGCCGAACCTATGACGCGATCCTGCTCGACATCGACCACTCGCCCCGCCATCTGCTCCACGATCCACACGCCGACTTCTACACCCATGACGGTCTACGAGCCGCGTCCGCTCATATCGTCCCGGGTGGAACGTTCGCCATGTGGTCCGACGATGCACCGGACGAGGACTTCAGCGCGGTCCTCGAATCCATATTCACCGACGTCGAGGCCCAGCGGGTCTGGTTCGACAACCCACTCACCGGAGGCCAGTCGGCCGCCACCGTCTACCTTGCGACCCGGGCAGACAAGTAATCACTCGGGCGATGTCGGCGCGAGCGGCGATGCCCTGCGTCGTCACGCCCTGTCATGGAGTGATGTTCAGCTGACCACCGATCTGACGCGACCGATCCATCTCTAAACGTCGCCCTCTCCACGCGCCGCTGCCGGCGCAACTTGAACAGTCGCGATCTCGCTGAGACCGCTGATCATGAGGACCCGAATTATGAAGGGGTGGACGATCAGGTGCAGACCGTCGATTTCGTTGGCATGCTGGAAAAGCGCATTAATGCCCGAGCTGTCCAAATACTTGACCTTGCTGAGATCGACGGTAATCGACCTGCGGGCGCCCTCGCTGGCGATGCTCAGCGCTTCGGTCAACACGGCGACGTTGGTCCTGTCGATCTCCCCCGCCGCAATTACCCGAGGCGTCCCGTCGACGCCACGGTCGGTGTTAAGGGTGAGGGGCGTGGCCATTACGTGTTCCTTACGTACACCTGAAATGTACTACCCGGCATTGTGGGATTTGATGCTCAAGTCATCAAACACATGTGGAACAAGGCGCGAACGCGACTCATGTCGGCGGCCTGCGCGGTGCCTTTCACCTGCCGTTATCGAAAACGGTCACCTGCAGCCCGTCGACGACAGCGGTCGTGCCGACACTGGATACTCGTGACCGTTCAGAGGCGTGGCGGCTGGAACAATCGACTTCGACGCAGCTTCGTACTGTGGGGTGATGACCGCGACGAGATCACCGTGACGACCCGACCGAAGCCGGTCACACCTGCCGCCGGCCAAGAGTCGGTGTGGGCTTACCCCCGCCCGCCCCGCTTAGAACGCTTCGCGGGCTTGGTCGCCGTGGAGCTGGGCGGCACGACCATCGCGTCGACCAACCATGCGTGGCGTGTGCTGGAGACCAGCCATCCGCCGAGCTACTACCTGCCCCGCGACGCCTTCGCCGCCGGCGTGCTACGCGAGACCTCGGGCTCGTCGTGGTGTGAGTGGAAAGGCCAGGCAACGTATTACGACCTGGTGACCGGCACACGCACCGCATCACGAGCCGCCTGGAGCTACCTGTATCCCTCCCCTGGCTTCGAGCCGATCGCCGGCGCCATCGCCGTCATGGCCGCGCTCGTCGATCGCTGCACGGTCAACGGCGAACAGGTTGTTCCGCAGCCGGGCGGCTTCTACGGCGGCTGGATCACCAGCTGGATCGTTGGCCCATTCAAGGGAATCAGCGGCTCGATGAACTGGTAATGGACTGCCAGCCACTCGAACCGTCACGGCGGGCCCGCATCACTACCATCATCGCCATGGTGCGAGCCACGCATGTGGATCGGTTGGGTAGTAGCCGGTGATGCGATCACGGCGCGGGATGCAGATCCGGCGGATGCGCGAGTGGCTGGCGCTCAGCGCCGCGATCGCATTGATCCCGTGGACCATCTATCTCGGGTTGACCCTGCCGCAGAGCTACACCGCCCAGCATTGGCAGGCGACCTGGGTCGGTTTCGATATCTTGTTGCTGCTGTTCATGATTGCGACGGCGGTGCTCGGCTTCATCCGCCACCACTGGCTGACGCTGTTCGCGTTTTCGACCGGAGTTCTGCTGGTCTGCGACGCCTGGTTCGACGTGCTGACCGCCAAGCGCGGCGACTTTGCCGTGTCTGTTCTAACCGCCGCGCTAGGAGAACTGCCGCTCGCAATCGTGTTGATCGGCGGCAGCTTACGCATCGCGCGCCTGCAGGGTCACCCGATCGGGCGGGTGAGGTGGCCGTTCCGACGGCGCCGGTCCTGATAATCGATTGCTCGCCCGACTGCCGTTCCCATCGCAATGGGAATTTCCACGTCGACGGGAGATGACCCCGATGGGCATCACCAGGCGATATGATCGGCTCCGCGGTTGTCGGGACCAGCGAGAGCGGCGAAGACGAGGCCATCGCTCCCTAAACGGTAAGGACAACTGATGTCGTTTGTGTTCACAGCCCCCGAACTTATGGCGAACGCGGCCGGGCACTTGGCCAATATCGGCGCGGCCATCACTGCAGCCAATGGCGCGGCAGTGGCACCGACCACCGCAGTGGCCACCGCCGCGGGTGATGAGGTGTCGGCGGCGATTGCGTCGTTGTTTTCCGGCCACGCCCGGGAGTTTCAGTCACTCAGCGCGCGGGCGGCAGCGTTTCACGCCGAGTTTGTGCAGGCGCTGAGCGGGGCGGGGGGCTCGTATGCGGCTGCTGAGGCGGCTAATGCGTCTCCGTTGCAGACCCTTGAGCAGGACGTGTTGGGGGCGGTCAACGCGCCCACCGAGCTCGTGTTCGGGCGTCCGCTGATCGGTAACGGCACCAATGCGGCGCCGGGGAGCGGGCTGCGCGGTGGGGCCGGCGGGATTTTATGGGGTAACGGCGGTAACGGCGGGTCGGGGGCGCCCGGGGATCCCGGCGGCAAGGGCGGTAACGCGGGGTTGATCGGCAACGGCGGGTCCGGCGGGGCCGGCGGGGCCGGTGCGGCTGGTGGTAACGGCGGCCGGGGCGGGTGGCTGTTCGGCAACGGCGGAGCCGGCGGAGTCGGTGGAGCTGGCATTACCGGCAGTCCCGGCAGTATCGGTGGGGCCGGCGGTAGTGGCGGCGCCGCCGTCCTGTTCGGAGACGGTGGGGCGGGCGGCGCCGGGGGCGCCGGTGGAGCTGGTGTCGCAACTACCGACAGCACCGCCGGGGCCGGTGGTAGCGGCGGTGCTGCCGGGGCCGGTGGCAACGGCGGTTTGATCTATGGCAACGGCGGCGCCGGCGGGGCCGGCGGTGGCGGTGGCATCGGAGGCGACAGTGCCAACGGGACCGACAGCACCGGTGGGGCCGGTGGGGCCGGCGCAACTGGTGGGGCTGGCGGAAAGGCTTTCCTCTTCGGCAACGGCGGCACCGGCGGGGCCGGTGGCAGCGGTGGCGCCGGCGGTGAGGGTGGCCTCTTGGCTGGCGGGGCCGGCGGGTCCGGTGGGGCTGCCGGGCATGGCGGTTCGGCTGGGCTGCTCTTCGGCAACGGGGGCGCCGGTGCGGGCGGTGGGGCCGGCGGAGTCGGCGGGATCAGCTTCGGCGACGAAGGTGGGGCTGGTGGGCTCGGTGGTGCGGGTGGCAGCGGTGGGGGCGCCGGCCTGTTCGGCAATGGTGGCGACGGTGGGGCCGGTGGCGCCGGGGCCGCCGGGGGGTATGCCGGCGGATCCGTGGGTTCCGACCTTGATGGCGGCGCCGCCGGGAACGGCGGAGTTGGCGGTAATGGCGGCAGGGGCGGTTTGCTCTTCGGCAACGCCGGGGTCGGCGGGTCCGGCGGAGTCGGTGGGGAGGGCGGGTTCAGCGGCTTCGGGACCGCCGGGGTCGGCGGGGACGGCGGCGGCGCCGGGAACGGCGGTAGGGGTGGGCTGCTCTTCGGCAATGCCGGGGCGGGCGGAGCCGGTGGTGCCGGCGGGGAAGGTGGCACCGCGAGTAACGGCCACCACGCAGCCGCTGGTGGGATCGCCGGAGCCGGCGGGACCGGCGGTAACGCTGGGCTGCTCGGCAACGGCGGAGCCGGTGGGGCCGGCGGTAACGGCGGGGCTGGCGGTACCGGCCTCTACGGCTTCGGGGCGGCCGGCGGCGACGGTGGCGCCGCGGGCCACGGCGGGTCCGGCGGACTCCTCTACGGCTCTGGTGGTGCCGGCGCTGCTGGCGGGACCGGCGGGGCCGGCGGAAGCGGCGGAATCAACGCCGGCGAGAGCGGCGGGGCAGGCGGCAACGGTGGATCCGCCGGGTACGGCGGGTCCGGCGGGCTGCTCTATGGCACAGGTGGCGCCGGCGGTGCTGGCGGAGTCGGTGGGGCCGGTGGAACCAGCTACAACGGCGCCGGTGGCACTGGCGGAGTCGGCGGGGCTGCGGCCAACGGCGGCAACGGCGCGCTGCTCGTCGGCGACGGCGGGTTCGGTGGGATCGGCGGGACCGGCGGGGCCGGTGGTACTGGCCTCTTCGCCAACGGCGGAGCCGCGGGTAACGGAGGCAACGGCGGTAGCGGCGGTCACGGCGGATGGTTGTCCGGCAACGGCGGCGGCGGGGGCGCGAGCGGGGCCGGGGGCGCCGGTGGGACTGGCATCTTCAGCGACTCCGGCGGGGCGGGCGGGGCTGCGGGGCACGCCGGTAACGGCGGCGACGGCGGGTTCCTCTTCGGTGCGGGCGGAGCCGGGGGCGTCGGCACGGCCGGCGGCACCGGAGCCGCCAGTGGCGGCGGGCCCGGCGGGTTAGGCGGGGACGGCGGAACCGGCGGAACCGGCGGTAAGGGCGGCCTGCTCTTCGGCAACGGCGGAACTGGCGGAACCGGCGGGACCGGCGGGACCGGCGGGGACGGCAACTCCGTTGCCGGCGACATCGGCGGGAACGGCGGGTCCGGCGGCGCTGGTGGGTCCGGCGGGTCCGGCGGGTGGTTGTTCGGCAACGGCGGCGGCGGTGGGACCGGCGGCGCCGGCGTGGCCGGTGGGACCAGTTTCAACAACGTCGGCGGTAACGGCGGGACCGGCGGTAACGGCGGCAACGGCGGTAACGCCGCCGTGCTGATCGGCAACAGCGGGGCCGGCGGGGCCGGCGGGGTCGGCGGGGCCGGCGGCTTCGGGACCGCCGGTTCGGGGACCGACGGGACTAGCGGGACCCGCGGTAGCAGCGGTAAGGCAGCGCTGTTATAGCGCGAGGCTCCCGATCCTTAACAGCGCGTTCAACGCGGAAATTCGAGCACGGCTTAACTGAACGCGGCATCCTCCAGCACCAGCGCGCGCACCCGCTCAGCCCAAGTCTCACTTAGCGGCCGCTGCGGCGGCCGTTGCCGAGGGTTGACAGTCGGTGTCGAGTGGGATGACGGAGCCGCTCGATTTCAGAGACAGCAAATGCAGGTAGGTGGCGACCCTATGTTCGCAACTCGGGGTGAAGTTAACCAAAACCGCTGGGGGCAGTGGCAAAAGCCGCACCGGGATGAGATCGTAAGGCTCGTTCACATGCTGGTAAAGCGGCGCGGGCGGCAATTTCGGGACAATATCGAGGCGATTGTCGATCCGATACGAATCCTTGACCACCTGATCGAACGTGTTCGCAAACAGGGCATCCCCAGTGCGCGGACTGCCGAAGGTATAGACACTTGGGTGGCTGAAGACCTTATTGGCAGCCAGGTCGAGGGCGAGGAGCGTCGCCAGGGCTCCTCCCAAACTGTGCCCGCAAACCGTTACCGAGGTCACAGGACGGGGGAACGGAAGGCTGTTAAATGCCTTGACCAGCGTTGGCGAATTCGTTGCGGCACTGGCCCGCAGCGAGTTGTACATGGCGGTGAAGCCGTCCTCGGTGTGGCCGGCGCCAACGAGGAAGGGGCAGGGAACCGTGAGGAACTCGGCGTCGTGAATCCACTCCAAGATTCCTTCCGTACCCCGGATCGTGATCACCACGTCGCCTGCTCCGCTCGCCTGGCAGATCAGGCCGATGGACACCGTGTCGTCGCCCCGGCTCGGGTTCATGTCGGTCGCAAGATCGTTGGCATAGGCCGTCGTGACCACCGTGTATTTTGTCTCGCCGGCGGTCAGGACCTTGCCGGCCGAATTCGTTAAGTCGCTGGGCAATACGTCGTAGGTTTCATTCACAAGCTGGCCAAATTGTATTGCCGTCATCACATCCATGGTCGGATCTCCTCGGAAAAGCGCTGCAGTCCTGGTCTTTCCACAAATATCCACCCGTACGGCCCGCCAGTGGGTCGACTGTTTCACAATCGAATGCTTTGGCGTGGCAGCAGTCAACGCCCGGGTCCGCTGAGCGGACCGATGCCTCCCATCAGATCCCGGTCGAGCAGCTGGTGCAGGACCTTGTCGCCGTCCCTACAGGGCGTCGCAACTCGCTCCAGCACGTCGACCGGGCCACTGTGGTGGGAAAGCCCCACGACCAGAAGATTCATCGGCTCACCTACATCCGATTCAGTGGTTCGGCCCCGGAGGGCCAGTTGCGGACGGCTGAGCCCAAATAGCTTTGCTGGACTATGGTTACAACGTTGCGAATGCGGGCTGGACCTGGTGGGCTGCGATGCCGTGTTCGTAGTCGAGTCGGGCGGAGAATTTCGCTATCTCGTACGGATTTAGGTACACCGTCAACGTGTTGTTCTGCGCCTTGAACCCGGCATGTTGTTTCGCTGCACCGAGGGTGATCCCGGTCCCTTCGCCGGAGGACGACCAGTTGGTGGAGCCTTCGAAGGCGATAATGCCGTCGAGCACACCACCCTTGGTGTGGCTGATCTGGTGGGTGTCCGATTCGCCGATCGCGAAGTCGGCGGCGAACCCCGTTGGGTCGTTGGCCGCATCAGAGGACAAGATCGCCTTTTCGTGAGCGCCGGAGGCCTGGGATTTGTCGAGAGTGACCTGCACCATGATCGTGGAGTCCTTGACCAGGCCGTCCAGAATCTGGTTGAGCTCGTCGTCGTCATAGCCGAACATGTTCATCTTCACGCTCAGCCGGACCCGGCTGAACAGGTGCACGAGCACGCCGTGCACGTCGTCGCGGCCGACGTAGAACACCCGGAAATCCGGGCTGGCCGTGGGCCCGAACGCGCCCTCCCGCGTGTACTGAGCAAGATCGTCGAGCGTGAACGTTTGCAAGGTGTCCGAGGAAGCGGGCCCGGGCGGGGTGCCGACGTTGGCCGGTTGTGGTGCCGAATTCACGCCATTGGCACCGCCTTTCGCGAGCGGCCGAACGGTTACTCTAGCCATGGTGTGCATCCTTTCCTCGGACCGGAGTCCTGTTGATTCGAGCCCCTCAATTGCTGCTCGCTCCCAATTGCGCATCAATCACTACCGATTGGGCAACAGCGCGGTCCGGTGAGCGGACCAACCGATTCGATACGAAAGAGCCTCCGCGGTGGGCTGGCGCGCCTACTGCGGCGTTGAGCGCAGAAATTCGAGCACAGCTGAATTGAACGCGGCCGGTGCTTCCAGATGCGGGACGTGGCCGGTATTGGGCACGCCCACGAAACGGGCCTTGGGCATCCTGGCCGCGAAACCCTTGGCCATTTCCGCGATATTCCCCTTGGCCCCTTGGTCTTGGGGCGCAGTATATTTCGCGCCCACATAGGTGCGGTCGGACAGGCCGCAGACGAATAATGTCGGGGCCGCTAGGGAAGCGACGAAGTCCACGGCAGGCTCGTTGAGAAGCATGTCGGAGGCCGCCGCGGAGCTTTGCACCCAGCGCTCGAATTCGGGCCCTCGCCCGATCGCCGTGCGTACCGCCACGAAAGGCTCGACGAACCGGGGATCTTTGTTGACGAAATAGTGCGCTATGTACTGCCGGATCTGATCGACGGTCATGGAGCGCTCGTCGTTCGCCCAGTCCTCGTGCCGCACCTGCTGCATTAGCCCGATTCGATAGTCTTCGAGTCCCATCGGGTTCTCCAGCACCAGCCCGCGCACCCGTTCAGGCAGCGCCCGCGCCATGAGCATGCCGACCAGTCCCCCGGTCGAATGTCCAACGAGGACAACAGACTCCACCTTTAATTGATCGAGTAGCGAGCGCAGATGCGCCACTAATGACGCCACGGTCAACGTCGAGGGCTTGGTGGACTTACCCCAGCCGATCAGATCCGGAACGATCATCCGGATACCCTGCTGGCGCAACGTCTCGATAACTCCCGCCCAGTATGCGCCGAAGAAGTTCTTGCCGTGCACCAGCATGACGGCGCCCTTCGACCCCGCACCGTCGGGCGCGACGTCCATGTACGCCAGACGCGCCCGCCGCTCCCAGTCCGGGGCCTGACGGTCGATCCAGTCCGCCTGGGCGACGTGCGTGACATCCAGATACTGCACGGGATACGGATAGGGATAGCTCTCCAAGCCGATACCGAGGATGTCGCCGTCAGGCCATGGGACCGCTGGTCCAGCACCGCTCGGCACGGCAGGCCGGGTGTGGCAGCCGGAAACAAGCAGCCCACCCGCTGCCAACGCCCCACCCAGCACGCGCCGCCGATCAACATTCATCGCATCCACCATGACAACAACACTCCACTGGTCGTAGCCAATACGAGATAAGAAAATCGCCACACGCGTCCCACACGACACTAAAGTGCTGTTCATGGGCAGGAACGTGATAGCCAACGGCCGCGGCCGCTGGTTGGCGATCGCGGCCTCGCTCGTCGTCTCTGCCGGCATGATCTACGCCCAAGGCACAGAGCGTCACGCCCAAGGCACAGCGCCTCCGAGCCGCGCCGCGACGCCGACAACCACCGCAGCGACAGGCCCGACATCTGCGGGAGCCGGCGCGCCGCAAATCGCCAGTCCCGCGGAGGCGCAATCGTTGGCCGCGTTGGCGGCAAGCGCACCCACCGCCGGCCAGGACTTCAAATTCCCGTTACCACCGAGCGTCGGCTCGGAGGACAGGTTGCAGGTCAAGACCATCTGGGCGGCCCGTGTCATCAGCGTGCTGTTTCCGGAGATCAAGACCATCTACGGCTACCGGCAGGATCCGTTGCCGTGGCACCCCAACGGGTTGGCGATCGACGTAATGATCCCGAACCACGAAACCCCCGAGGGCATCGAGCTCGGCAACCAGATCGCCGGCTTCGCCTTGGCGAATGCAAAGCGCTGGGGAGTCAACCACGTGATCTGGCGGCAGAAGATTTACCCGGGCGTCGGGGCCGGGAGCTGGACGGCCGACTACGGCAACGAAACCGCCAACCACTACGACCACGTACATATCGCCACCGCAGGCGGCGGATACCCAACCGGGCACGAAATCTATTACATCGGATCGATGACACCTTAGAGTGGATGTTGTGCGCGACCGCGAGGAGATCGAAGCAGAATTGCGGCTCATCGCTTCGGCGCGCCGATCGATGCCTGAGCCGGACGATCACACATCGCGCCGAAAGGCCGACGAACTGCTCGATGAGCACCTGGGCCACCACCCGGAGGCGCCCGAAATCGAGGCCGTTGACGCTCATGAGACCTGGCTTACCGCCGTCACGCGGCGCTTCGGCAAACCGCGCTGGCGTAACGATGTGCGGCCCGGCCTCCTCCCCCTCACCGCGTTGGGGCTATCTCTGGTAGCCGTCGCCCTGGCAATGGTGTTGGCGATTTATCACCCAGCGCCAGCGACGCATCCGCCGAAACTCCCGCCGCCACGTGCCCATTCCCACCCCGCTCCGCCGATAGCACTCGCCCCCCCACCGATACCACCCGCCCCACCGAGAGCGCCCGCCCCACTGAGAGCCGTTTCGCCGAGTCACATCATCGACAGGGCGTTCGTCGACGCGTTGACGCGCGAGGGCGTGCCAGTTCCCAGCAATGAATACGCGACGACCCACGGGCACGCGGTCTGCGACTTCCTAACCCACCAATCCAACTTCGCAAAGGCCGTCAACTTCGTGCGGCGATCGACGATATGGGACGCCAACCAAAGCACCGACGTCACCGCTGGTGCCATCATCTCGTACTGCCCCGAGTATGAAGAGTCTGAGGTTGTTGCAGGCACGAGCGAGATCCAGAAGACATATCAGAAGAGTCTCGCTGATCTACAAGCCATCGAACGTAACCTGCAAAGCATCCGAGACGGTATGCCGACCTTCCCCCCAGACCAACAGTAATCCGGCTCATAAACTGTAAGTTCCGCGGCGAATTAGCCAACTGATCACATGGCGGATACCTGCTCGTGGCACGGTACCGGTGTGCAAGGCGAATTGCGCATCGGCCAATCGCGCCCGGTCGACCGATTTCACAAGTTGTGTGAGGCCGTCGTCGCTCGGCTTCCGTTTGGGCTCAAAGCAGTCGTTGCACCGACATTTCTTGGCTTTTGCCTGATCAACAGCCTCACATTCGGCGTCGATCTAATGATCCTCACCGGTCTGCACAGCGGTCTCGGCATTCCGGTGCCGATCGCCGTCACCGTCGCTTACGCGTGCGCCTTCGCGCTTAGCTACGTACTCAATCGCACCTTCAACTTTCAGTCCCACGCGCCGGTCGGACCACAGGTTGCGGTCTATGCGGTGGTGATCGTCGTCAACTACCTGGTTTTCATCCTCGGGGTGTCCTGCGTGTTGGCGGCCGTTGGAGTGCAATACCAGCTGTCACGCATAGTGGCAGGTATTTGTGAAGCTGTATTTATGTACTGCGCCATGAGGTGGTTGGTCTTCCGCCGCTGATCGCCGACGCTTCGGCCTCCGTCCACACCCCGTTTGTTAAACGGAATTACCGTGTCCGTTCACACACTAACGCCTGCTCCGGTGTTCACTTTGAAACTGATTGCGGCCGCATTGGATTCGGCGATAGTGTGGAGCCATGACTAATACCAGCACCGCAGAAATGATCGTCGGCGGCGGCGGCCGCGTCCTTGGTGGCGGCGGTGGCCGTCCCGGCGGCGGCGGTGGCCGTCCCGGTGGCGGCGGTGGCCGTCCCGGTGGCGGCGGTGGCCGCCCCGGCCGTTAAGGCCAAAAAGCCGCTTTCCCTTACGATTGCGCCCCTTTAGTCGGCGGGCGCTCTTTTGCCCGCCTGCACGCGACTGCGAGGTTGGCTGCCCAACAATCACGCTCCGGCAGCGGCCGCACCGGACGCTCCCGCACCTGGAAAACTATCGGCATGCAAGCGATTAGCGGCAGTGTGCGTTCGGCCTCGAACCATGACGCGGCCGCCTGCGTTGCGATTT
Organism: uncultured Actinomycetota bacterium; assembly: GCA_963762625.1. Taxonomy (GTDB): domain Bacteria; phylum Actinomycetota; class Actinomycetes; order Mycobacteriales; family Mycobacteriaceae; genus Mycobacterium. The sequence goes on along the minus strand of CAVXLB010000001.1, from coordinate 2,452,056 downwards.
ACCGCCCCTATGTCGAGAACACGGCGATCAGTTGGGAAACCGAAGTCCCGAGCGTAGACGAGATGACGTCGCGCATCGCCTCGGCCCAAAAGGCACACGAATGGCTGGTTCTCGAGCATGACGGTCAGGTCATCGGCTTCGCCTACGGCCAGGCATTACACCGGGTGCCCTCCTACCAGTGGTCGGTCGAGACAGGCATCTACGTCAGCGGCAACCATCACGGCGCAGGCGGCGGCCGCACACTCTATGGAGAATTGCTGCGCCGGCTCGCCGAGCGCGGCTACCGCCGAGCCTTCGCCGGTGTCACCCAACCCAACAGTGCCTGCAACGCCATGCTTCGTTCATTCGGGTTTCAGGATGCCGGCCTGTACCGACGCGTCGCATGGAAGCACGGCCGCTGGCACGACGTCGCACGGATGCAACTCGATCTGCTCGGCCCTGCCAACCTGGACGGACCTCCTGGCCCGACCAGCTGATCGCGGAACTCACCGGGGCACACGCTTGGCGAGGTAGTACTCGTGCTGTCGGGCGCGGTCGACGGTGTAGCCGATCGCCCGCGTGACGCCGTCGCTGTCGTAATCCAGCCAGCGCTCGGTGCGCTGGCGCTCAAATTCACTCCAGGACGCGACGGTGAACCTCTCGAGGAACATCTCGGGTTGCCCGACACTGTGATACAGCCGCCAACTATGGCCACCCGTCCGTAGCCGTGATCGCCTGACATTGCCCATCGCGCTGACGAAGCTTTCGAGGTTCTCGGCCGACACTCGGTAGCGCACGGCAACCAACACCGGTCCGTCCTCAGGACACGGCTCAAACATGAGTGTCGGTGTCGGCCACGCGGTGGAAACCTCGACGTCCAGCTTCCCGGTGGACGGCCGCAACGGCAGCACGGCAACGCTGAGCACAACAACGCCCAGCCCCACGGCCGACCCGAGCAACGCGACGTCAACCCCGGCCCGCGTGGCAAAGGCGCCCCAGACATAGGAGCCGATCGCCTGAGATCCGGTGGCGACCAACAGATACACCGACAGCCCGCGGGCCCGAACCCATCGTGGCAGCGACAGCTGGGCTGCTGCGTTCAACGTTGTCAAGGTGATCAGCCACGCCATCCCCGCCAGCACCAGGAAAGGTAACGCCGCAGCGAACGGCAGCCAGGCCGCTGCCAGCGTTGCAAGACCGTACGCGGCGGCGGACGCAGCCAGTTGCACGTTGTCAGACAGTCTGAGGCGTATTAATGCAGCAACCGCGACAGCGAGGACGGCACCCAAACCGACGGCTCCGACCGCCACGCCGTAGCCACTGGCTCCCAGGTGCCATCTGCGGGCGGCGACCACCGGTAGCAGTGCCAATAGGGCCGAGGCGGGGAAAAGGAAAAGCGCTGCGTGCAACAGGATCCGGCGGAATACGGGGCTGTTGTTGACGTATAGCAGTCCGGTCACGATGGCCGGGCCGAAGCGTTCTCGTTCGAGTGGCGCGATTTGCTTGGGTCGTTTCCACGCCAGCAGGGCAACGATTATTCCCGCGAACGAAATCGCGTTGATCGCAAAGACTGCTGCGGGGCCGGCCACTGCCAGGACCACGCCGCCGATTGCCGGCCCAATCGCTCGGGCGGCATTTCCCGAGACGCTGCCTAAAGTCGCGACGGCCGGTATCTGGTCGCGCGGGACAACTTCGGGCTGAATGGCCTGCCAGGCGGGTGCGGCTATTGCGGAAGCGCAGCCGATGGCCACGGTAAACATCAACAGTGATATCGGGCCAACGCGACCGAGGTATGTCAGCACCGCCAGCGCGAGCGCCACCAGGACCGCATACGTCTGCAGAACGATCAGCAAACGGCGCCGGTCGAAGAGATCGGCCAGCACCCCGGCGAACAATCCTAAAATCAGCGTCGGCCCAAGACTCGCCGTCTGCACCAGTGCCACGATGACGTCAGTGCTGTGCTTTTCCACCAAAAACCATTGGGCCGCCACACTTTGCATCCACGTCCCGATGTTGGAGACGAACTGCGCGATGAACAGACTGCGATATAGGTGACTGCGCAACGGTGCCCATGCCGACGATGATCCATCGTCTGCATGCTCCTGAATCTGAGTCACCACGGAACCGGTCGTCGACTGCCCAGCGGCGCAACGAACCCCATGAGCATCGCGAGCAAAGGCAGACGGAGGTCGATCTCTGACATACGGCCGACGCCCTTTCGCGTTGTCAGGGACTAGAAGTCTAAGACACGCGGATCCACCCCCGTCAACGCCCGTGCAGAGATGAATAATCCGTGAGTTGGCGGTGGCGAACCGGGAAAATTGGGCTGAGGCAGCGTCAGTCGACTTCGCCGTACTCGTCGAACCAATGCGCGAGTTTGCCTCGCCGACTCACAGCACGAAGTCTGGATTCGGCCGCAGCCCGCGTTTTGCTGGTGGTGACGATCAGCAATTCGTCGCCGGTCTCGATACGGGTGTCGGGAATTGGGACGAATGTGTGGCCGTCACGGATGATCAGCGTGATCACGGCCGGGTCGGGTAGCCGCAGTTCCAGGATGGTGACGTTGTGCAGCCGGGACGGCGCTTGCACGGTCATGGTCAACAGTTCCGCGTCGAGCATGTCCAGGGGCGCAGCCTCGACTTGGATCTCGCGGGTGGCTTCGCGGGAAATCAGGCCGAGCCGGTGAGCGATCGGGCGAAGGCTGGGGCCCTGCACCAGTGTGAATACGACCACCAGCATGAACACGATGTTGAGCAAGCGATGGCTATCGGGAACGCCCGCGACGACGGGAAAGGTCGCCAACACAATCGGCACCGCGCCCCGCAGACCAGCCCACGACAAAAAGGCCTGCTGGCGCCACGGAATGCGAAACCACGCGAGCGAACCCACGACCGACAACGGCCGGGCGACGAGCAGCAAGACGAGTCCGACGACGATCGCCGCGACCACGTCACTGGCCAGTTCGCTGGGGTTCACCAGCAGTCCCAGGAGCACGAACAGGCCGATCTGCGCCAACCAGCCGACTCCTTCGGCGAACGACCGAGTCGCCGATCGATGGGGCAGCCCCGAGTTGGCCAGAACCACCGCGGCCAGGTAGGCGGCGATGAAACCGCTGGCATGCGCGCTGCCGGCGGCGGCGAACGCGACCAGCGCCAACCCGAAGGTCGCGATCGGGTACAGCCCGGATGCGGGCAACGCGATGCGGCGCAGTGCGAGGGCACCGAGATACCCGACGGCCATCCCGATCGCGGCGCCGCCAAGGAGTTCGTACACCAGATCGGTCGCCGCACTCGCCGGGTCGAATGCGAAGGGCACCGCACTGAACATCAGCACGAGAATCACGGCGGGGGCATCGTTGAAGCCCGACTCGGCCTCGAGCAGACCGGCAACACGCTGGGGCAGCGGAAGCACGCGCAGGACCGAGAAGACCGCCGCGGCATCGGTGGAGGAAACGATGGCTCCGAGCAACAACGCGAGCTGCCAGTCGAAGTGCAGCAGCAGGTGGGCCCCCACGGCAGTAAGCAGCGTGCTGATGAGAATGCCGATGGTGGCCAACGCCGTCGCCGATGCCAGCACCTTACGGATGTCGGTGAACCGCGTGGTCAAACCGCCTTCGACGAGGATTACGGCCAGCGCCGCGGTGCCGATGTTTCTGGCTAGTTCCACGTTGTCGAACTGCAGACCGAGGCCATCCTCGCCGACCGCGACACCGATGAGCAGGAAGAGCAGCAGGCTGGGAAACCCCACACGGCTTGCCACCCGCGTACCGACAATGCTGACCAGTAGCACGAGGCCACCGATCAAGAACGCCAGATACAGGTGCTGCAAGCTCATTTCATTCCCGTTCAGCAATAATCCCGGCCACCGTGGCCGCACCCCGCGCTAGCTACGGCAAGGGCGCCGACTTCGGCGTGCTGCCAGTTAATCAGTACGACGGCGCGGAGTGCTCGGTGTAGGTCGGGAAGGGGCCGGACCCTGCCGACTCATGATGAGACAAGATGAGTGGGTGGCGAAGCAGAAGACGCGGGTCGGGATTGCCGGCGCGGGCAAGGTCGGCCGCGCGGTCGCGCGGGAGTTGCTGGATCGCGGGCACAAGGTTTTGTTGATCGAACGCGAACGGGGCAACTTCGAACCACACACGGTTCCCGATGCGGACTGGCTGAATGCCGACGCTTGCGAGGTGACAGCGTTACAAGAGGCGGGACTGCAGACGTGCGATGTGCTGATCGCCGCAACCGGAGATGACAAGGCCAATCTGGTGGTGGGCATGCTGGCCAAGACCGAGTTCGGGGTACCAAGGGTGGTGGCGCGGATCAACGATGTCCGCAACGACTGGCTGTTCTCCCAGACGTGGGGTATCGACGTGGCGGTCTCGACGCCGGGCGCCATGGTTGCAGGAATCGAGGGCGCCATTGACGTGGGCCACATGGTGCGATTGATGGGGCTCCACGAGGGCCGCGCAGCCCTGACGAAACTCACTCTGCCCGAAGATAATCCGCTCGTGGGTCAGCGAGTGGGCGAGTTGAATTTACCGGGTAATTCCGCTTTGGTCGCCGTGGTCCGGAGAGACACCGTGATAGTCCCTCAGCCTGACGACGTGCTTCAAGCCGGCGATGAGATGCTGTTCGTCGGCGATAGCTCACCGGCCCTATCGAATAACTCCGACTAAGGCGCAGTACTGGTGGGTCGAATCCCTGGATTCATCCGCGCCCGACGCGCTTGTCCCCGATCACCAACGGCGCTCAGAGCCCCGCTAGGCAGATGGGTGCGCCGTTGCCCCGCTAGCTGATCGCGGGGGCCGAAAATGGTTGCCTTGCCGATCCATTCGGCAAGGCAACCATTGAAATTCAGTCGCTCAATTGCACAGGCCGAGCAAACAGCGCACCGGGCCACCCCAGCCACCGCCAGGACCGCCCCAACCCGGGCCATTCCCGCCAGGACCGCCCCAGCCGCGGTCACCCTGCCAGCCACGGTCACCCTGCCAGCCGCCGCCACGCCAGTCACCACGACCGCCGCCACCGCGCCAGCCACCGCCACCTTCACCGCCGCGCATGCCACCACCACCGCGCATGCCACCGCCACCACCACCGCCGTGCCCGCCGCCACCGTGCCAGTCCACCACCTGTGCTTGATGGACCGCCGCGCCAGGAGTTGCCTGTGGTGTCGGATCGGCGTTCGCGAGCCCGGCTAGGCCGATGGCCGAAAAGCCAAGCGCTCCGGCGATCGCGCCCGCGCCAACAATCTTCTTCAGGATCATGGCGATCCCTCTCTGATCTGTAACTCGTGGCCGGAGCACTTGTCCGGTTGGTAGATGCTGGACGGTATATAGCATTTCTATGAATTAGCTATGCCCAGACCCTGCAGCGCGTATGCGGCGCACGTTGACATCGCCGATCTCGTAGCCGCAGCCGACGAAATCCGTAGCCTCAGATCATGAGCGATAAGGGACTACTGAAGATGGATCTGGCGTGCCCCGAGGGGCACGTCGCCGGACACCTGGTCCGACAGGTCGAGCACCATCCCATCGAGATCGACCTGCCCGACACGACGCCCGAGGAATGGCCGCGAGGCGGAGACAAGCTGTACACGCACCTGACTTGCCAGGGCTGCAACCGCCGTATTTATGGGTCGACGCAGGCGATCCAGGAGAAGGCCACTTGGCTGTCTGAGAGTGAGTCCGAGTCGCAGGGTCGACACTCGCTGCGCTACATAGAGGACAGCCTCATGTGAGCGGGCGTCCGCTGCAGCCGCCGGCTCCTCGGGCGACGCGGTACCCGGTTTCCGGGGAGGCTCTAGACCTCAGCGTCCCCGGACACGGCGGTTGTGCTTTTTGATCGCGTCGACAAGTTGCGATTTAGTCATCGTGGATCGGCCGTGGATACCAAGTCGCCGAGCAATCTCGAGGAGATGCTTCTTACTGGCGTTGGCGTCGACTCCCTCTTCCGACGGCAGCGGGTTGTGCAGCCCACCGTGCTCGGCATGCTTGTCGGAGGGCCCTTTTTCCTCCTTGGCCTCCCAGTGGTCCCCAACTTTCTCGAAGCTGTGCTTCACTGCGGCATAAGCGACTTGGTGGGCGCGCTGCTCACTGCCGTATTGTTCGGCGGCCGAGTCGTGAGCTTTTGCGAATGTCCGTTGCGCCTTCGAGCTCGAACGCCTTAACGTGCTGGGTAACTCGTCCTTTTTCGCCGCACCGCTCCGTGTTGTTTTCGGCACCGGTATCACCTTGGTTGCATCAGATCACGGGCGCGGTCGAGCATTGACGCAAACGGTGCGACAGCCAAATTGAGCTTTGCGGATTCCACGCCTGGATGCGGGCGCGTCGGTGCGACGGCCTCAGCCGCGCGTACCGCTGTGGCCATCCGCTTGAGGTGCTCCGCGTCCAATTCCCGTTGAAGCTTGGGGAACTCGTCGCTCTCCTCATGTTCGGCGTGGGCCAGCACCGCTTCGCGCAGCTTGCTGAGCCCATCGATGAACTGTTGCGAGGTGATGTCGATGTGCTCGATCCTCGAGAGTTGTTCCTTTGAATCATGCTCCTCTTTCAGGAGAGCATCAACGATCGCATCGCCGACGCCGACCGTATGCCGCAGCCGTGGATGCACCATCATTTCCTCGGCTGCCTCGTGAACCGCAAGCAATTGCCGCAACTCTATGAATGGTTTTTCGCGCGCTTCGGGATCTGACGCATATAGCACCTCGTCGAACATGTCCTCGACGAGGTTGTGCTGGGCTTTGAGAAACGCGATCACTTCGTCTGGCGTTTGGATGATCATCTCGGGCACGCTGGATACCTCCGTTACTCGCATCGTTGAGGAATGCGGGCCATGGGTTGCAGGGCTGACAGGTAATTACCCCGGGCGATGTGACGTGAAACGCAGGGTGTGCTGGCCACCTGCGCTCCCGAAGGCCGAGCTCACCATCTTTCGTGAGGTCCTCGACAGCGAGGACTGATCTCCGAGCTGATCGCGTCGCACGATGTTGACACCGCGAAACCTGAGCCCGGCATCGTGCAGGTCGCGTTGGACCGTGCCGGCGTCACCGCCGATACCGCCGTGTTCGTCGGCGACGCCGTCTGGGACGCCGAGGCCGCGGGCAGGGCGAAGGTGCCCAGCATCGGACTGCGTAGTGGAGGTGTCGCGCAGAGCGAGCTGGAAATCGCGGGCGCTGAAGCGGTCTTCGACAATCCAAACGACCTGCTCGACCATCTCGACTCCACCCGGATCTCCACCCTCGCGCTGCTGCGGTGAGTCACAGCGGACCGATAACAAGAGCCCACTCTGTGGCTAACAACGAAGCGCCAAATTGCAGAATGGAAACAACAACTTTCCGCCAACACGAGGATGAAACCAGTTCAGTCGTCACCCGACGCCGACAACACCGGGTGATGCAAGTGATATTTGCCGGTGCCGCTACCGTCGCGACGCTGGCGCTCGCAGATCAGGCCACCGAGCTACCGGCACAGACCACTGCTCTCTCGGGCTTGCAGTTCCCGCAGGCCGCACCCGACCGCGGCTTCGCCGCAGATCCGTCGGACCCCGGATGGAACCCCCAACCAGATCCAGGCGTGACTTCCCAACCGAATCCCGGTTGGAGTTCGCAATCGGACCCGGGCTGGAATGCCGATCCGGGTTGGGATTTTCAGCCCTCCCCCTGAACCGTGGGCGAGCGCCTTTACTCGATCTTGACCAAGTATTGAATTGTCGCACCGACGATGGTCGACATGAGTACGCTTCCAACGGTGGAACTGGGGGTTTTGGGACCTCTCCAGGTCCGGCAGGATGGCACGCCCGTCACGATCCCGGGCGCCAAGCCGCGTGCCATCCTCACGATGCTCGGGTTGCACAGCGGTTCGGTGGTGTCAGCCGACACGCTGATCGCGCTGCTCTGGGACGGCGATCCGCCGCGCACCGCCGACAAGGCCCTGCAGACCCATATCTCCTCGTTACGCCGGACCCTGGGCGACGGCTTTGTACTGACGGAGGGCACGGGCTGGACCCTGGCCGGTACCGAGGTTGATGTCTCGCGGTATACGTTGGCCGCCCGGATCGGCCGTCAAGCCGCCGCAGCCGGCGACACCGGTCAGGCTGTAGCCCGCCTCGAGGAGGCGCTAACGCTGTGGCGCGGCATTCCAGAACTACCCGATGGCCAGCGCGGCGTGTCCGAGAAGACGCGCTGGATCGAGCGTCATGCCGCGCTGGCGGAGGACCGCGCCGACGCGCTGCTCGCGACCGGTCGCGCTGCCGAGATCATCGGTGAGCTCGAGGCGGCGGTGGCCGAAGCGCCTTTGCGCGAAAGGCGCTGGGGCCAGCTGATGCTCGCCCTGTACCGCGCGGGCAGGCAGAGTGAAGCCTTGGGCGCTTACCAGCGGGCGCGCTCCCTGCTCGTGGACGAGCTGGGGATCGATCCTGGACCGGAGCTTCGGCGGCTCGAGGCCGCGATCGTCTCGCAGGATTCCTCGCTGGATACTCCGGTGGCACAACATCTTCCGTCGGTTATGCGGGCCGTGACTTTTCTGCTCACTGACATCGAAGGTTCGACCGCCGCCTGGGAGGAAGACGCCGACGCCATGGCGGTCGCCCTCGCGCGCCACGACGAACTGATCGAACAGGTCGTCACGTCGCGCGGAGGACGGCTGATTAAAACGCGCGGCGAGGGGGACGCGACGTTTTCGGTCTTCGAGCGACCATCTGCGGGGGCCGCGGCCGCCCTCGAGTTGCAAGACGCGATCAGTCAGGAGCCTTGGGCGTTGCGGGAGCCCGTGCGCATCCGCGTGGCACTGCACACCGGCGAGGTCGAGCTTCGCGACGGCGACTACTTCGGGCGGGCGGTCAATCGGGCCGCACGGCTGCGGTCGCTGGCTGGAGGCGGCCAGATCCTGTGCTCAGGTGCGGTTGCCGAGCTCGTCATCGACTCGCTGCCCGATGATGTCGTACTCGCCGACTTGGGAATGCGCCAGCTGCGCAACCTCCCACGCCCGGAGCACGTTTTCGAGCTGCGCTTTGAGGCCGCCGAGGACGATCCTCAACCGCAGACAAGCGACATACCCATGGAGCGTCCCGGTCTCCCCGCGGTGCTGCTCGGGCCCGGGCCCTTCGTCGGGCGCGGCCACGAACTCGATCGCCTGTTGTCAGCATGGCAGACCGCGCTCGCCGGTGGCGTGCACGCAGTGCTGATTGCCGGCGAACCGGGTGTCGGCAAGACGCGTCTGGCCGGCGAATGGTCTCTGCGAGCCTATGAGCAAGGAGCGGCTGTGCTCTACGGCCGTTGCGACGAAGACCTCGGTGCCCCGTATCAGCCATTCGCCGAAGCCCTGCGTTCGCTCATCCCCTGCGTCGGCGCCAGCCGGCTCCGGGGACTGCGCGGCGTCGAAGCGTTACTTCCGCTCGTTCCCGGGTTGGCCGATCTCTTGCCCGATCTCGCATCGCCGGCTCGCGCGGACCCTGATACCGAACGCTACGCACTTTTCGACGCTGTCGTCGCGGTCTTCGAAATCGCTTCCGCGAGCGCGCCAGTCGTCCTGATACTCGACGACCTGCACTGGGCAGCCAAGCCAACGCTGCTTCTGTTGCGACATCTCCTGCGCTTCTGTGACCACGCCCGCGTGCAAATCGTCGGCACGTACCGCAGCACCGACCTTGACCGCTCCCACCCCCTCGCGGCGATGCTCGCCGACCTGCACCGCGACGGCACGGCTAATCGCCTGAGCCTCAGCGGACTCGACGAGGACGACGTGACCGCGTACGTCGCCGAGGCCGGGTACGACGACGAGGATCTCGCTCACGCATTGGCGTCGGTCACCGGCGGCAACCCGTTCTTCCTCATCGAGGCTTTGCGCCACGTTGATGAAAGTGGCGGCGTGTGGGATCAGAGCACCCTGCCGCAGGGGGTACGAGAAGCCGTGAGCCGCAGACTTTCTCGGCTTCCGGCGGAGACTAACAAGGCCCTTGCCGCTGCCGCGGTGGTGGGCAGCCGGTTTGCGCTTGGAAATGGTTGAGCTCGTGATCGAACAAGACCTCGTCGACGCGTTCGACGAGGCGTCGAAGGCGGGCATCGTTATCGAAGAGCCTGGCGGTTACTACCGGTTCAACCACGCCATCGTGCGACAGTCACTGCTCGCCGAACTGGCGTCCGTGCGGCGGATGCGGTTACACCAACGCATCGCCACAACGCTGGAGACCCAGCCGGGCGCCGACGACGAGCTGCTGGCCGAACTGGCCCACCACTACTTCGAATGCGCGTGGGCGGGAAACGCGGCCAAGGCCGTCTTCTACTGCCGCCGTGCCGCGGATCAGGCGATGGCGCGGCTGGCCTACGAAGGCGCCGCGGACCTGTACGACCACGCACTGCACGCGCTGGAAGAGATCGACGAAGAGTTGCCCGACCGCGACGAACAGGCCGCGGAACTACTGGTCGCACGTTGCGAGGCCCTGCTGGCCGCGGGTGACGTGGCTTCGGCATCCGGCGCGGTCTCGCAATTGCAAGCAACGACCGTCCATTCGGCCCGTCTGGCGGCATGGGCGACCTGCTTCGACGGCCAGCTGTCGATGCTCGTCCATTCCGAACGATTGGGCGACGTCGAAGCCGCGTTGGGCGCGGCCGCCGAAAAGCTGGCTCGATTGGAGGACGCCGCAGGGGAAGCCAAGGCCCATACCGTTCGGGCCGCGTCCCTGGCCCGCCTTGGGCGAATCGGCGATTGCGAAGTCGCCCTTGACGATGCCCTGACCGCGGCACGACGCGCGCGTGAACATCGCCGGGTGAACGCGGTTCTGGCGGGCGCGCCACTGGCGGCGCTGTGGGGCCCCAACCCGGTTGCGCGCGCGGGCGGGCGCTGTCTTGACGTGGTGCGGCTGCTGCGAATCACGACCGAGTCCCCCGCGGTCGAGGCGACGTCGACGCGGTGCCAGGCCGTGTTGGAGGCATTTCGCGGCCGTGCAGCACCGGCCCGACGGATGATCGACTCGGCCCGGCGCACGGTCACCGAGCTCGGGTTGCGCCATGCGCTCCTCGAAGTTGAACAGTTTGCCGGCATTGTCGAGCTCGTCGGCGACGATCCTGAGGCCGCCGAGCCGCATCTGCGAAAAGCCTACAACGGTTTTCGCCGCATGGGCCTCGATGCCGACACCGCCGAGACCGCAGCGCTGCTCGGTCGCGCGTGCCTCGCGCTCGACCGAGACGGCGACGCCGACGAGTTATGCATGGAGAGTGAGAATCTCGCCGGGCATGCGCTGAAGCCGTCGATCGCCTGGCGCACGCTTCGGGCCCAGTTGCTGGCGCGCCGAAGTGATCACCGGGAGGCGCGGCGGATCGCCGAGGCCGCCGTGGCCCTCGCCGAGCGCACCGACCTCCTGGTCGATCACGGCGATGCATGTTTGGCATTGGCGACGGTCTTGGACGCCGCCGGCAACGCCGCGGGGGCGCGAGCCGCCGCCGAACAAGCGGCGGCCCTGTACGAACGGAAAGGCGCTGCGGCACTTGTTGAGAAGGCGCGCCGTATACTCGACACCGCTCACCTTCGGCAACCACCCCAACCCGAAGGCGCGCCCGCCGAACTGACCAACGCTTGTGTGCAGGCGGGCAGCCGGTTGATCGATGCCGTCAACCGCGAGGCCTGGGACGACGTAACGGAGCTTCTTGCCCCATACGTGTCAGTCGAAAGTCGCCGGAACATCGTCGGCTTCACGCGGATCGACATCCCATCGAGTCAGTGGCCCCATGACATGAGGCATTTTCTGGAAACCGGTATGGTGCGCTACCGTCACGCGGCTGTCGCAGTGCGCGGCGAGCGTTTTGCCCTCACGCGACTGCTGGTAGGTACTGCAGACCTGACTTCCGGTGCACCGCAAGATGAGTTCCTCCATGTAGCCGGCCTCGACGAGGATGGCCGAATCGCGCTGCAGGTGTGGTTCGACCTCGAAGACATCGAGGCCGCCATTGCCGAGCTCGACGCGGCGCACGCCCGATTCGAGGACACAGGCCCGCGGGCACGAAGGCTCGAAAACGCGGCCAGCCAAGTGAACGAGCGACTTCTGGCTTGCTTTTCGGCCCGCGAATGGGAAGCCTTCGCCGACATCTTGGCTCAGGACGTTACTACCGAGGATCGTCGTCGGGTGGTGAATGCGGGCGTCCGACAGGACCGTGACGCTGAGATCAAAGATTTCCGGTTGGCCGCCGACCTCGGAGTCGCGCGCGCGACGTCAAACACCATTGCCACCCGTGGCGACCGCCTCGCCCTCACGCGTTCCCGATACTCGCACAGCGACGGGGATTTGGAGGCGTTCAGCGCAGAGCTCTTGGGGATAGTCAAGATCAACGCCGACGACCGGATCGAGGCCTGGGTCACGTTCGACCTTGACGACTTCGACGCCGCCATCGCCGAGCTCGACGCCCGATATATCGCCGGTGCAGCGGCTGCCCACGCGCGGACGTGGTCGGCGATCACGGGAACCTACGCCTCGTTGAGCCGAGGGGAGCTCCCCGCGATGACGCCCGACTGCGTGACCATTGACCATCGCCGGGTGGCCGCGTTCGCGCCGGGCGAGCTGCCTGCATATATCAGTGCCGGGTGGGACATCGACCAGACCCTCCATACCTATGTGGAGGTGGTTCACAAGCTGAACGATCTCGGAGCGGTCTGCACCTATGCGGCCCATGGCGTTTCGCGCGAGGACTTCCGGGGCGAGTGGCGGGAGGTTGCCGTTGCAACGGTCGATGGCGACATGGTCAACCGCTGCGAGTTGTTCGACGAGGCGGAACTGAAGGCCGCGATCGCGATATTCGAGCAACTGAACCGGCCGGCACGGCGGCTGGAAAACGCGGCCAGCCAAATAGCCGAGCGCCTCCAGGTGCACTTCGCAGCCCGTGACTGGAGCGCGATGGCTGAAGCACTGGCCGCCGACATTTCCATGGACGATCGCCGGCGGGTGGTGGGCGAGGGAAGCCGACAGGGCCGCGATGCCGTGATCGCAGAAATCTCGGCACTCGCCGAGATCGGGGTCAGGAGCATGACTCCAGACGTCATCGCGATCCGTGGCGGCTGCCTCGTGCTCAGTCGTGTCCGATCCTCTGGCCGCGACCCGCGACCTGATGCGTTCCGCACCGATGTCCTTGATGTCCTCGAGATCGATGCCGATGGACAGGTCGCGAGACGTGTCGTGTTCGACATCGACGACTTCGAGGGCGCCGTCGCCGAGCTCGACGCCCGCTATCTCGCCGGCGAAGCGGCTGCGCACGCGCGCACGTGGTCAGTGATCACGGGTGGCCACGCCGCGCTCAACCGCCACGAACTGCCGCCAACCACGCCGGACTGCGTGAGCATCGACCACCGCCAGGGGACAGCGTTCGCGCCTGGAGAGCTGATCGCATACTTCCGTGCCGGGTGGGATGTCGGGCAAGAGATCCGAACCTACGTCGAGGTTGTGCATCGGTTGAGTGATCTCGGAGCGGTCTGCACCCATGTGGCGCATGGCGTTTCGCATGAGGGCTTCGACGCCGAGTGGCGGGGCGTCGACCTCTTGACGGTCGAAGGCGACTTGGTCGACCGCTGCGAGGCCTTCGACGAGGCGGACCTGGACGCCGCGATCGCGACGTTCGAACAGCTCAGCCGACGAGCACCACGGCTAGAAAACGCGGCAAGCCATGTGTATGAACGCTTTCAGGCGTGCTTTGCGGCCCGCGACTGGGCCACCCTGGCGGACATAACGGCCGACGATTGTTACAGCAACGATCGTCGCCGGGTGGTAAATGGCGGGATCATCGGCCGGGGTGCCGTGATCGAAAGTTTCCGGTCTGGCGCCGACCTCGGGCTCACACACGCTACGTCGGACACGATTGCAATCCGCGGGGGGCGCCTCGTTCTAACTCGTGACCGATACTGGCGCAGCGAGGAGAACCCCGAGTCGTCGGCCCTCGATCTCCTACAGATAGTCGAGATCGACACCGAGGAGCGGATCGCGGCGTTCGTGACGCTCGACCCCAACGACTTCGATGGTGCGCTGGGAGAGCTCGAAAGCCGTTACCTCGCTGGCGAAGCGGCCGCCCACGCACGCTCATGGTCGGTGGTCGCGGGTGGCTACGCGTCGATGAGCCGAGGAGAGCTGCCCGCAATGACGCCCGACTGCGTGACTATCGACCATCGCAAGGTGACAGCGTTCGCGCCGGGCGAGCTGCACGCATACATCAGTGCCGGGTGGGACGTCGACCAGTCCATCCGCACCTACGTTGAGGTTGTGCATCGGCTGAACAGCCTCGGGGCGGTCGTCACCCATGCGGCGCACGGGATCGTGCGAGAGGGCTTCGAAGCCGAGTGGAGAGAGGTCTGCATTTCCATGAGCGAAGGCGACCTGATCAACCGCTGCGAACTGTTCGAAGAGGCCGACCTGGACGCCGCGATCGCGAAGTTCGAGGAACTCACCCCCCAGGTGCGACGGCTGGAAAACGCGGCAAGCTGGATAGCTCGGCGCAGCCAAGAGCACTTCACGGCCCGCAACTGGGACGCCATGACCGCAATGTTGGCCGACGACTTTTTCAGTGACGATCGCCGCCGAGTTGTCAACGCGGGGATTCGACGCGGTCGCGATGCCGGGATGCAAGATGCCCATGGGAATGCCGACGTCGGGGCCAAAAGCATTGCGTCGACCGTCATCGCGACGCGCGGCCAGCACCTCGTCCTGCTTCGTGCCCGATACTCGAGCAGCGCACAGCGGCCCGAAGCATTCCACGTTGATGTCGTCAACATCTACGAGATCGACGACGATGAGCGGATCTCGTCGGTTATTACTTTCGACCCCGACGATTTCGACGCGGCCATCGTCGAACTCGATGCGCGCTACCGCGCCGGCGAAGCGGGCGCCCATGCGCCGACGTGGTCGGCCGTCAGCGGCGCCTTCGCCGCGATCAACAGACACGAGCTACCCGAGCGGACGCCGGACTGGGTCAACATCGACCACCGGCGCGGAGCAGCGTTCGCGACCGGCGAGATGACTGCGTACCTCCACGAACTGTTCGCCGACACGCCCAATATCAATGTCTACATCGAGGTCGTGCATCGCCTTAGCAACCTCGGAGCCGTCGTCACCCAGGCAGCGCATGGTACGTCGCAACAGGGCTTCCAGGCTGAATGGCGGGAGACCGGGATTTTCATGTTCGACGGCGATCTGCTCAACCATTACGAGCTGTTCGACGACGGAGACCTCGACACCGCGATCGCGCGGTTCGAGGAGCTGCACGCACACACACGCCGATTGGAAAACACGGCAAGCCAAGTGGCCGAGCGGTTCGTGTCGCACTACGCGGCCGCTGACTGGGACGCTATGTCGGAGATATTGGCCAACGACTTTTCCAGCGACGATCGGCGTGAGGTGATCGGTGCGGGAATCCGACATGGTCGAGATGCCCAGATCGCAGACATGCGGGCGATTCACGACCTGGGGATTACGAACTTCGCATCGACCGTGATCGCGATCCGCGGGGAGCGCCTCGCCCTAGTGCAGGCCCGCATGTCGTTCGGCGGTGAAGGGCGCGAGGCGTTCCTCACAGAGGTGCTCGGTCTCGTCGAAATCGCCATCGACGAGCGGATGGTCACGCTCGTCTCCTTCGATCTCGGCGACTTCGACGCCGCCATCGCCGAACTCGACGCCGGGTACCTCGCCGGCGAAGCAGCCGCCCACTCGCACGCTTGGTCGGCAATCTCGCAAGGGTATGCAGTACTCAATCGAGGTGAAATCCCCACCACGACAACCGACATGGCAGAAATCGACCATCGTCCGCTTGGGGCGATCGGGCCTGGTGACCTGAAGGCGTACCTCCGTGTCACGTTCGAAGACTCGGCGCAGAACAGACTCTACATCGAGACCGTTCATCGGCTGACGAACCTCGGCGCGGTCGTCACCAATGTCGCTAAAGGGACGTCACAAGCGGGCTTCGACGCCGAGTGGCGGATGGTCCTCCTCATGACAGCGGACGGCGGACTAGTCGACCGCGGCGAGATATTCGAAGAAACAGACCTCGACGCCGCGCTTGCCCGCTTCGAGGAATTGCACCGATCCACACCACAATTGGCAAACGCGGCAACGCGGGTCTACGAGCAGCTGATGGCGTATTACTCAGCGCGCGACTGGACCTCGATAACCGAGATGCTGTCCGACAAACTTTTCAGCCACGATCGCCGCGCTGTGGTAGGGGCAGGGATCCGACATGGCCAGGACGCTTTGGTCGAAGACTTGCGTGCAGTCGCCGACGTCGAGGTCAAGAATGCGACGGCAGCGGCCATTGCAACCCGTGGAGGGTGCCTCGCTCTCGCTCGGGCCCGATACTCGCGCAGCCACGAAGGACCCGACGCATTCCACGTCGATTTTCTACAGCTGGTCGAGATCGACGCCAACGAGCGGATCACGGCGCTTGTCGCGTTCGACCCCGACGATATCGATGCAGCTTTCGAGGAACTCGATGCGCGGTACCTTGCCGGCGAAGGGGCCGCCCACTCGCACACCTGGTCGGTCATCGCACGGTTGTACGCCGGGTTCAACCGGCAGGAGCTTCCCGCAACGACGGCGGGCTTCAGCTACCTCGACCATCGGTCGGTCATAACGATCGAGGCCAGTGATCTGCCCGCGTTCATCCTTGCTGGCTCGGAGCTCACGCCATACCTCAGGATCTACATGGAGGCTGTGCATCGGTTGACCGACCTCGGAGCGGTCGTCACCCACACGGCGCGTGGCGTTTCGCACGAGGACTTCGACGCCGAGTGGCGGATGATCGACCTTTTTACGGCCGACGGCAACCTGATCAGCCGCTGCGAGATGTTCGACGAGGCAGACCTCAACGCCGCGCTTGCGCGCTTTGATGAACTGGGGCCGGAGTAACTGGCGAGTGGTGTAGCCGTACCCAATTGCCGACAGACCGTGCTTATCCCGTGGGCCTATCGTGGGGGCATGTCGGTAGCTCAACGCGAACGCGCCGCCCTAGTCGAAGTCCTGCGCGCACTGGGACCTGATGCCCCCACCCTGTGCGAGGGCTGGACGACCCGCGACCTGGTCGCGCACCTGGTGGTGCGCGAACGCCGACCGGACGCGTTGCCGGGCCTCGTGTTCGGGCCGCTGACGTCCTACACCGCACGCGTGCAGAACCGGCTGGCCAGCTCGACCAAGTGGGAGGACCTGGTCGAACTGATCGCGACGGGTCCGCCGGTGCTTTCCCTGTTCAAGGTTCTCGACCCGGTGGCTAGCATCCACGAGATGTTCGTCCACCATGAGGACGTCCGCCGTGCACAGAATGGCTGGGAGCCAAGGAAACTCGACGCGAGGACCACCGCTGCGGTGAGGCGGCGGGTCGCGATGATCAGCCGGGCCGGGATGTCGAGGTCGATGGCCGCGGTGCCCGCGCGGGTGACGCTGCGGACCCCCGACGGTCACGCGGTGGTGACGGTCGGCAGTGGTTCGCCGGTCACGGTGACGGGCGAACCGTTGGAGCTGCTGTTGTTCGCGTTCGGCCGCAACGCCATCCGCGTCGACTTCGGCGGAGATGACGACGTCGTCGCCGCGGTGCGGGCCGCCAAGCGCGGTTTTTGAGCGATGTGGGCTCGGCGGGGCAACGCCGGGGTGGCAACGGCGATTCAGGCCGTGGTGGCTTGGACTCGTGATCGAAGCAGTTGCACACCTGGGCCGTTGAGCTCGTCGAGGTAGGGTGCGCGACCAGCCATGCTCATGACCAAGGCGAGGGTTGGTCCGGTGACCAGGGAACCGCTACCCGCGATAAACGGCCCGTCGTCTGCCCGCAACTGCAGGCCGGCAACGTGGGTACGACTGGCAACGGTGAAGTTGCGTCGGGCGAAGAATGCAGCCACAGGGGTCAGCGCGTCGACGCTCGGTGTCCGGACCAGCCCCAGAGGGTGACGAATGTCCTGGGCATGCACAACGATCTCACCGAGGTAGGCCGGGATATGGCCCGAGGGCGCGGTGGTGCTCATGATGACGGCACGGAACCGATCAAGTGTCTCGGCGGGGGTGCTACCACGGTGCTCGACCAGCCGCCGCCGGTTGTGCACCTCAGGGCGCAAACGCGCGCCGAGCATGCTGCGCAGCCACTTCCACCGATTCAGGCTCGCCGCGGCCGTCAGGTGCGCGACGACCTCCTCAACGTCCCATTTCTCGCACAACGTGTCGTGCCCCCACTGCGCTGCGCTGATGCCTGAGAGATCCTCCGCAAGCGCCGCGCGCTCCGCGTGCGCCAGCGCCCACAAGTGGTCGTGCCGGGGTTTCGCCATATCGCTCTACTCCGTCGCGTCGGCTACAGACGGGCCAAGCCGGCAGGCTCCAAAAGACCGGCGTGGATGTGGTCAACGTAAGTATCCAGCATCAGCGATAGCGTCGAATGACCCAGACAGTTCGGTACACGCTCAAAATCCGCACTGATGCCCACGGCACCAGGTGCAGGGTGGGCGCGCGCGCGATGACCGTCCCTTGTAAGAATGGTTTGCTATGGCGCATTCATTCGACATCGTGACCGAATCGCCCGCCAGCGTTGAACAACTTCACGCAGTGTTCGGCCGCGAGGACTATTGGCTGGCCCGCTGCGCGGCCAGCGGCCTCCCCACCACGCTGGACTCGCTGATCGTCGACGGCGACGGCACGGTGACAGTGCACATCACACAGCACCTGGGTCGCCAGCTACTACCCGGGGTGGTTGCCAAACTCGTTCCTGGCGACCTGAAAATCATGGGCAGCGAGACGTGGAGTCCCGTCGGTGACCGCCAGGTACGCGGGCAGGTCAGCGTCTCGGCTCCCGGCGGGTTGGGATCAGGCGGTGCGGAAGCGTGGTTGGCGCCCGCGGGGAACGGTTCGCAACTGCGCTTCGCGGGGAGAGTGGAGGTCAAAATCCCGTTGGTGGGCGGCAAACTCGAGAAGACGCTCGGAGCCGGCATGGCGGAGAGCATCCCCGCGGCTCAGCGCTTCACCACCACGTGGATCTCCGAACATGCATGATATTGGGCCTGCGAGCTGATCGTGTGCTTTGACTGAGACGGCGCCACAACTCCAACCGCTCTATCTGCTCGCGGACAGTCAACTGCTGTTCTGGAAGCGGCAAGACCGACTGCTCCTCGAGGCAGCCCTCGATGGATTGGTTCGCGACACACCACTCAGCGCGGCCTACATCGGTGCCTCCAATGGGGATCGTCCGGAGTTCTACGGGATCTTCGAGGCGGCGGTGGACGCGATTGGAATCACCGACCGTCGCATGATCGATTCGTCGTTCGGCCCCGACGACCGCGCCTTCCTCGAGCGTGCCGAATTGATCGTCCTCGCGGGCGGCGATGTGCGTCTCGGCTGGAACACGTTCGAGAAAACCGGCATGAGGGATGTGATCCTGGGCCGGTACGCCCAAGGGGCGGTCCTGGTGGGCATTTCAGCCGGTGCGGTCCAGCTCGGATGCTGTGGAATCGTCGAGACACCGGAATCGTCGGCGACCGAGCTGCTCGATGTGTTCAAGCTCGTCCCCATGGTCATCGACACGCACGACGAGCCAGCCAGGTGGGCACGGCTATCGCGCACGATTCATCTGCTGCAGGGAGCGGCCCCCGGGCTCGGAATCCCCGCCGGTGGCGGGGTCATCGTGCACGCGGATACCACCATCGAGCCTCTGCGGTATCCCGCGCACGAATTCCGTTTCGAGGGCACTCGCGTCACGCACTCGCTGTTGCGCGCCGCGGAGGGAGACTGACCGGTCATCGCCGCTCAGTACCCGTTGTCACCGGGCAGAATTGGGCGGCGAGGAGTTCGACGCGTTCGGAGTCGTATTCGGGGCGCAGCCGTCCGCCGCGTGCGAGGGTTGTCAATCCATGCAGCGCTGCCCAGAACACCTCGGCGAGAGTGTCGGCGTCCGTTTCGTGATCAACCCCGCGGAGTCCCTCATAGAGCTCCGCGAATGCCGCTGACAATTGCGGCGGAGTGTCGTCGGCGGCGAAGTGCAACGTGGTGGTGCGGGCGAACATCGCGTCGTACAGGGCCGGATTATCGCGGGCAAAGTCGAGATAGGCGTGTGCCATCAATGTCAGCGAGCGGTGCGGTGTCTCGGCGCTGGCGCGGGCTGCGCGGAGCTCATCGGCGAGCTCGCCAAATCCGTCGATCGCGACGGCCGCGGCGATCTGGTCCATGCCCGAGAAGTGCTTGTAGAGCACGGGTTGGCTGTACTCGATCTCGGTGGACAGCCGCCTCGTTGTGACCGCATCCCAGCCTTCTGCCTCGGCCAACTTGCGGGCGGTACCGACGATCAATCGACGACGGGCGGCGCGTTCTCGCTCGCGGCGATCCTCGATGCTCATATCCGGATAGTAGCAGCGATACGTATGCGAGCAATGCTATTGACACGCGAGCGACGGAGGGTTAGCGTCGCTAGCATGATGCTCCCCGAAGGCGACCCAGCTGAGACTCGCATGCCGCGGCGGCATGAGTGCGCTGCAATCACCCCAGGAGGTGTGGCGTGATCGAGCTAGTCCGCATCGCTGCATTGATCGCGGTGTTGGGAACCGCGGTGGTCTACGGCACAGATGTGTTCTGCGCGATGGTGCAACGACCTGCGTTGGCGGCCATCGATGACCGAGCCCTGGTCGCGGTGATGGGTAACGTACACCGTTACGGCGACCGGCGAATGCCGCTGCCCGGCGCGGTCGGGATTCTCGCCACCGCCACAAGCGCCGCACTCGCCGCTGCCGCCGGTCAATGGGCTCAAGCCGTGCCGGCGGCGACTGCCCTTGCCCTGCTGTTGGTTTGGATCGTGCTCTACGCGCGGATAAGCGCGCCGATCAATCGACAATTCACCGCCGCGGCCACCGCCTGCGACGTACCACCGGATGCGCGTGCCCTGCAGGGCAAGTGGGACCGAATCATCGATGCTCGAGCCATCATTCAGGGCCTCGCAGTAGCCTCGCTGTGCGTCACGCTGATGGTCTGACCGGCAGCATCAGGAAATCCTTTTACAACCAAAGGAATACAGACACCATGTCTCAGTCCACGACTTTCGGCAGACTACTGATGCGCGCTGCACCGATCTTGAATGCACCGGTCGCCGCGTTAACGAACTCCCCGCGCTTCGGTCGATTCATCAGGCGCAACATCACAATGCTCACCTATACGGGACGACGCTCCGGACGCTCATTCAGCATCCCGGTGGCATACCGGCGCAGCGGCGACGAAATCGAAATCACCCCAAACATGCCCGACGCCAAGACGTGGTGGCGAAACTTTCTGGGCGACGGCGCACCCCTGACGCTGAGTCTTGACGGAACGCAGCGCCCCGGACACGCGGTGGCGCAGCGAGACGAAAACGGCCATGTCACGGTCATTGTCCGCCTTGCCAACTCATGACCGACGAAGATCGTGGCCGATCATCGTGTAGATGCGGTGCCTCGACGTCGTGGCGTTTGTGCGCTGCTAGCACGTCGGCGTTTGCCAGCGTTTGTGCCTGAGCCGCCAGCGTCGACGCCCAGTTGGCATAGGCAATTGCTTGGAGGTCGTTGGTTGCTTCCTTGCCGTGCGCCGCTGCCAAATGCCGCTTCGCCTCTTCAAGTCGGGTCTTGGCCTCGGCGCCGACGCTCCCCCGATGCTCGGTGACGTAATCGGAGATTTGGCGCAGTCTGGCGTCCGCGGTCGACAACGCCTGCCCCAACGATTGATCGCGCCCTTCGACGTTTACCTGCGCATCGCTAGGGCGGATCCGCCGCGCGGCACGCCGGCGGCGGCGCACACGAATGAGCACGAGCACCACCACGGCGACGACCGCGACCACGGCCACGGCGATCGCGATCGGCAGCCAGATCGGCTGCGGCGAGCTTGTCGATTTGTTCAGCCCGTCAGCCGCAGCGACCGCAGCACCGCTCCAGTCTTTCGCGCCCACTGCGGGTTCGATTTGTCTGCTCCGCAGACTGTTTAACTCGTCTGTTGTGAGGCCCTGCGCCTTCGGCGGCCCGGTGAATGTGTACGACTTGGTGTTCGTGGCCACGGCCAGCAGCGCGTCGTGGTCGCCCATCCCGCTGGCGCTGCGGGTTTGGTCGGCCCAGTTGTCGGGCTTGAACCTGGAGAAGTTGTCGACGTAGACCACCCACAGTTGAATGTGCCGATCGTGATAAAGCCGGTCGATTGCCGAGCTGACCGCAGCTCGACCGGAATCCGTCAACACCCCGGTGCTGTCAGTGATGTGCCCCGTGAGCTTGGATGGCGGTTGCGCGCCGGCGGGGGTTGCCAGCAGCAACCCCGCCGTGAGGATCGTCAGGACCACAGCGAACAGGCGAACGATGCGCATACGAGTAATCTAGCCCGCCGCCCGCCACGCTCTGGAAAGCTGAGGCAGGCTTAACCCGGCACCCTGCTCCGGTGCGGCATTCAGCAAGAGATTCAAGGAGTAATCATCCAGCGCCTCTCCGGCGAGCCGCTCGATGTCTTCCTCGACCGACGCATCTTCGGTCCACTCGGCATGACCGACACCGGCTTCGGCGTGGCCCCCGAACATCGCGACCGCATCGCACCCCGATACGCGCTCGACGAAAACCTCACGCTGCGCTTGGCGGCAGACCAATCACCGTTCCCGGCCATCGCCGGGGTGGCGGCGGGCGTGAAGCCGAAATACCTACTCTCGATCGCCGGGCTGTATGCCACGGCGCAGGACTACCTGCGTTTCGCGCAGATGCTGGCCAACGGCGGAACGCTCGACGGCGCATGCATTTTGACGCCCCCCTCGGTCACGCTGATGACGAGCAACCTGCTACCCGCCGGTGTCCCGGTGCGTTTCCTGCAGCCGTTCGCCGGAGTCGGTTACGGCATGGGCGTGGGCATCGTGCTCGATCCGGCACACGCGGATTTCAACGGCGGTGCGATCGGCGCGGGCACCTACTACTGGGGTGGGGTGCACGGCACCTGGTTCTGGGTCGACCCGGTCTACGACGTCATCGCCATCGGCATGGTCCAACAGGTAGGCGGTGGCAACCCGCCGACCGGCCGGCCCTACCCGGTACCCGACATCCGCGCGATATCGCGGTCAATCACCTATGGCGCGCTGATCGACCCCTCCCGTTAGCCGTAGTGCCAGCCCAAGAACTCAGGCGGTGCGACGGCGTCGTAAGAACGGGTCGTTGAGCGAGGGCGGTTGATATCCACCGTCGGAACCGACGATCGTCACCCCGGGCGGCACGATGTCGTCGATCCCGTCGAGGATGTCGGTCGACAGTGTCACCTCGGCCGCTCCGATTTGCGACTGGAGATGCTCCATGGTGCGCGGGCCGATGATCGGTGCAGTGACCCCAGGGTGTTGCATGACGAAGGCCAATGCCACGTGAATCAGCGATAGGCCGGCGTCGTCGGCCAATTTCCCGAGCGCGTCGGCGGCGTCGAGTTTGCGCAGATTGTCCGGACTCGACATGTCGAACCGTCCCGGCATCCGGTTGCGGCGCTTGGACTCCGGCAGGTCCTTGTCCTTGCGGTAGCCGCCGGAGAGCCAACCACCGGCCAACGGGCTCCACGGCAGTACGCCAAGCCCGTAGTCCTGCGCCACCGGCAAGACATCGGCCTCGATCCCGCGCACCAGCAGAGAGTAGGGCGGTTGCTCGGTGACGAACCGGCCGAGGTTGCGCCGTTCGCTGACCCACTGCGCCTGCACCATCTGGTGAGCGGGAAAGGTAGAGGAGCCGAAGGCGCGGATCTTGCCTTGCCGCTGTAGATCTGTGAGTGCGGACAGCGTCTCCTCGACGTCGGTGCACGGGTCTGGCCGATGCACCTGGTAGAGGTCGATCCAGTCGGTATCCAACCGGCGCAGCGTGTTCTCGACTTCCCGCACGATCCAGCGGCGCGAATTGCCTCGCATGTTGGGATCCCCACCCTCGGCGCCCAAGGGAACACCCATCTGGCCGTGGACCTTGGTGGCTAGGACCACATCATCGCGCCGACCGCCGGCCAACGCCTTCCCGACGATGACCTCTGACTCGCCCTGAGAATAGACGTCAGCGGTATCGATGAAGTTGATCCCGGCATCCAGCGCCGCATGGATCGTCGAGATCGACTTCTCATGGTCCGGCTCGCCCCACGCCCCGAACATCATGGCGCCCAGACAAAGCGAGCTGACTTGGATTCCGGTTGGTCCCAAGCTCCGATACTCCATCCACCGAGTCTAGGCGCCGAAGTTGCGGCAACTCCGCGACCCCGACGCCTGCCCAGCCCGTCGCAGGGCGCGCGGGTACGTTCACGAGCGCCCAACTTTCGCCGACACGGCTGTGATACCTCTGCGCAGCCACGCTCAACTCGCTCATTACAGGAGTGTCAAGGATCAGCCGCAACCGAGGCCGCCGACGTCAGATCAGAATATGAGTCCAGGGCCGGCGAAGGTCCACGACTTCACCCGCAGCTGATCCTCGGGATCGCCCGGATCGGGAACCTCGTCGTAGATCTGCATCCCGGTGGCCATGCCGCGCAGCGAATTGGCCGCCGCCACGATCGTCGCCCCGTTTTCCGAGTCAACCTGTGTTGCACGCAAATGCAGCTTGTCCGAGCCGTCGACCTCCCACAGCTGTACCAAGAAAATTTCGCCGAGGTCGCGGCTCGCGGATGCGAACCACGGACCGAGGAACTGCGATCCGAGCAGCGACAGTGCCGGCGTATTCCCGAGCTGCGCTCCGGCATGCGACGACACGACGCTCCAGTGCCCGTAATCATCGAGCTTCCACAGATCGAGATTCATGTTTCCACGATTCGTAGCGATCACGACGCGCGAGTAGTCGAGACACAGCGCGCTGACGAAATCCCCGCCTCCTGCGTTATCGGGAGACCAGAACGTCGGCGCAGCCGGATGCGTGATATCCCAGTAGCGAAACTCGAGACCGCCGCTTCCGCCCACGCAGGTCACCAGGTGATCGACATCGGTACATACGATGGCCAGCTCAATCGGTTCGGGCTCGCCGACAAACGTGATGGGCCATTCCACGTGGCCGAGCGACTCGAGCGCCTGTGAGTGATATCTCCAGATCGTGAGATGTGCGGCCGACGCCGGACGCAAAATCAGCGACGCGAAGCGCTCGTCGTCGATGCGAACGAGCTTGACGAACGATGCCGTCGGTCCGCCCTTGTGCGCGAGCTTCGTGAAGATCGGCGTGGCGGCCGGATCGAGTTGGTACGCATGGACTTCAAGATGCCCGTTGTGGCCCTGGTAAGCGGCGATGACCCTTTGTTCGGTGAGAAACGCGCAGTCGATCCCGCGAGCCTCCGCACCGTCGACGTGTCCGTTACGAGTCAGCAGCCCGCTCGGCGCGACCGTCCATGCGATCAGCTCTACATGGTGCGACGTCGTGACGACGGCCGTGACGATCGGGCTCTGGCTGAACGAGGCCATCGCGAGCTCGTTTATCTTGCCGGCGAGCTTCTCGTCGATACGCGAGATGGTGTAGCTCGACATGACGGTTACGGGTACGTCGGTACGGCGAGGGTGATCCCCATGCCTGCTATCTCACGAACCGTAAGTGGTCTGGCTGCGGCCGGGGGTATAGATGCCGATGCGACCATGCTCGTCCTCCATTCGTGCCCACCAGTTGCCCAGCCGCGCAGCGCCGAATGCCCACGGCCGACGCTGATAGGTCGCCAGCGGTTTGACAGCCGGCAGTGCGTTTGCGTCCAAGGTCACGAACCCGCCGCCGGAGTTGCGCACGGTGACTGTGCCTCCGGCCTTCGGAGCGCCCCAGGCGGAGAGCGCGCCGATGTGTTCCACGGGCGCGGTGCCCACCAGGGTTGGCTTGGCAGGGTGTGCAACATCCACCACCGCCAGCCCGTCGGACACAGCCACTAGCAGCCGGCGCTTGACGGAGACCAGCATGCCCCGGTTGGGAAGATTGAGGAGACCGACTGGCTGGAGCCCGGCGTCGAAAAGTTCCACGCCGCGATCGGTGAGTGCCGCAAGATGGTTGCCGATCCGAAGGCATGCCGAGACAGCTGTTGCATGGTGGGTTTCACGTGACCAGAAAGACAGGCCGTGGTCACCCCAATAGATGAGATCGTTTCCTGCCGCGACGGCTCCGTGGGCAGCGGTGGCTTGACCGATGATTTGCGGCAACGCCGGAGAGCTGATGTCGAAGACGGTCAAGTCGCCACCGGCGCCGGCAATCAGGATGGGCGTTCCGTCAAGGCGATCGGCGGCGAGGAACGTGATCTCGTGTTTCAGGTCGATCTCGCGTCGGCGGCGAAGTTCAACCTGACGTTCGCGCAGCCGCGGAGCAGAGGCGTCCGCGGTTTTACCACCTGCCGCGGAACCGGCTTCAGCTTTTGCCGCCGTTGTTCCAGAAGCGGCCGTCCTGTTGACTCGCAATGCACCACCGGCTGGGAATATGCCCGTGAGCTCGGCCCTTCGATCCGCGCCGACAACCGAGCGGGCAATGACTCCCGACGCATCGCTGAGTGTGAACGCGTCGCCCGGTGATGCGTCGGTGATCAGCGACTCCCAGAGATTGGCGTATCCCTCGGGCGCCGGATCGACAAGCCAATGAGGATCGAACTGGCTGGCGTTGCCGAACAGGCCGGTCTGCGGCGCGTCGCAGTTGATTTCAAGCTCGGGCATTCGCAGTGCTAAGCCGTTGATCTCTTGTTCGGTGTAAGCGGGAACTTCGCCCAGCGAGACGGTTCGACAGCCGGCGTTGGTTTCCACAAGCAACACCAGCGGGTAAGGATTCTGCCAGTAAGGACTGTCCAGCGGCAGGTCGGTCGGCTCGAAGTTGAAGGTGATATCCAGCGGCAGCCAATTGTCGGCTCCAGGTTGGATCACCATGCGGGGAGCGAAGATATTCAGTGGATCGTTCAACACCTGGATGTTCTTGCACAACGTCACGTTTGGGCCCCCGGGCATCTCGGAGCCGGTGAGTTTGAGTTCGGCCTGAGTGCCGATGCTGAATTGGCCGCAGGTACCGAGAATTCCCCAGGAAAAGTGGTTGACGACATGGCTGTGCAATTGGGGTTTGCCCACATGCAGAATGTCCAGCTTTCCGCCCAGCACCGGACCAGTTGACGTGGCGAAGTACTGGTCGAGGACCAGCGAGCCGAAGTCGACAGTGGTCCCAAGAGTCAGCGGGGCGAGATCTGCGGGATAGTTGCAGACGATGAGGGACGCGTTCTTCAATGTGCAGGCAGAGGGAATGTCGTTCGGGTCAGGCTTGAAAGTCTTGGCAGCGGCAGCGATATCTCCAATGGGTCCAAAGCACAAAAAGGCGTCCCAGTAGTTCGGCGAAATATCCAGGCCGATGACTGCCTTGATCGTGTTCTTGGCAGGCACGGACAGGCCGGCCTTGATGATCGCGCTAAAACCGATGTCGCAGAGGGCCGCCCAAGAGTCGCCGCTCAAGCTCACCGACACCCCGCCGTCGAAATTCTTGTTGTTGTCGGCGGCGATCTCGAACGAGCCCGAATGCCACTTGCCGACCGGACCCGAGGAGACGGAAATGTCATCGCGGGTAAGCGTCAGGTCGGCAACCAATTGTTCGAACGCACCCACCACGAGTCCCGAGTGGAGGAGTATTCCCCAGTCGAGACCGGCGAGAAATGATTCCACCGGAGAGTTGGCAAAACTGGCCCACGGACCCTGGTTGGCAGCCGTGTCGCCTAGCTGCAGCCGCACCGACAGAATGCTGAAATCGGAGTCGGCGGCGACCTTGGCTTTAGTGGCGGTCAGATCGCCAAGGACGCTGGGCAGCGCGGACAAATCGAGGGCAGTACACAGATTCAAGGATTGGAGAATGCCGTCGAGCGCCGCCAAAGCATCCTTGGGTATGTCGATCACCGAGGTCAGTGTGTTGTAGCTGAGGCAAATCTCGCCGGCGTGGCTGGCCACATTGAAGAAGATGGTGATCGTGGGACCGATGCTGGCGAAGGTATCCGTCGTGGAAGGGTCCAGCAAGTCGGTTTGGAGCTTGAGGAAGATTCCTGCCGTGATGATTAGTTGCAGTCCGGACCCATGATGGGGAGGGGGATCACCCAAGGTTGCTGGCTGCTTGAATTCCACGTGGTCGACGACGTAAACCGGCCCACCTTTGCTGAGTCGGAATTCCTGTCCGGCGCAAATGGTTTCGGCGCGCAACCGGTCCATGATCAACGTGCCAAACGCGGCCGCGTCGATCTGAAGCTCCATTAATCGCGGCCGGTCGGCCGGGAAGCTGATGGCTGCTCCTCCGCCCGAACCCCCACCAGGCCTTGGACTTCCGCCGATAGGTCTGGGGTAGATGGTTTGTGCCATGGTGTTGCCCCCAACGAAGATCAGAGTTCGGGCATACGAGACGATGCGACCGGCTCATAGCCACTCCTGATACGCGGTCGCCCGACGCGGGCAGTTGGAACGCACTCCACTCGCAGTTAAGAACGTACTCCACTCGCAGTTTGCCGCGGAAGAGGTTTTGCAGATTTTCCTCAGCCGATTTAGGCGAACGATCGGCATCTGAAAACCGCACCGCGAGGACCGGTACCAGGGGCTATACAGCAATTAAGCAGTTACTTCACAAGAAAGCCGACTATTTCGAACCGTCGGGAACCGAAGTTTGTTGCCGCAGGAGTTCACGGCAAACCTTCTTCGGCTGTGCGAAGCGCGTTACAGCCCTGCGCCGGTCACTATGGGCAGCGGCTGCCTCCTACCGTTCGAATACCAGCAGCGGTTTGCCCCCGTGTTCGGGAGCTTCGGCCAAATAGACGGCATCGCTGAACTTCTCAACGGGGATCGGCTGGCCCTCCGGAACGCGCGACGCTCCGCTCACGGCGAGCTGCAGCGTCCGGTCGATCGCTGCGGCCGTCCGATCTTTCGGGGTCTCGGTGAACCAGCGGAACAGCCAGAACCCCCGAACGGTCTTGGTTTCGTAGATCAGTGATCGCGCGAAGACGGGAATGGTGAGTTGGTCGGGATCGGTTTGGCGGTGCGTGGACAGCGCCCCGTAGACGACCAGTTCACCGTGGGGTGCCAGCGCACGCGACACGTCCGCACCGACCTGACCGCTGACACAGTCGATCGCCTTGGACACGCCGTCGCGGCCTGCTAGGTGGGCCACCCGTTCGCGCAGGTCCTCATCCTCTGTGCAGATCACCGCGGTGCCCCCCAACGCGAGGATGTCCTCAACGGCGGATCGGCGACGGACCACGTTGAGGGTCTTGAAGCCGACGTGCGCGCCGAGCTGGATGACCGACTGGTCCACGATTGAACCGGCCGCCGTCTGCAGGAGCCATTCACCCGGTCGGACATCGAGTTGATCACCGGTCAAGATCACGGCGGTGAGCGGATTGCTGAGAATCTGGGCAGCCGTGGAATCGCTCATGTTGGCGGGAACGGGCAAGACCCGCTCGGCATCGGCAACGACGTACTCCTGCCATGTGCCCGTGACTCCGATCGTGATGACCCGTTGCCCGACGGTGAAACCGTCTGCGCCGCTACCGTGCTCGTCGACCACACCGACGGATTCGATTCCTGGCACGGTCGGGAACTCCGGAGTGAATCCGTACCGGCCTGCGGATGGTATGCAGAGATCACTGGCCTCGACAGGCGCAGCTGACACCCGGATCCGGACCTGGCCGGGGCCAGGCTCCGGAATCGGGAGGGTCTGCAGGTGCAGAACCTCGGACGGTTCTCCGACCGCGCCGGCGACGACAGACCGCATCCTTCTCACCTTGCTGACGCTCCTTCGGTCGGATCCAGATCTCACAGCGATTTCAGCGTGGCGCTTCTGACCTCGATGGCCTTCACACTCTTGCGGAAGGCGGAGTTCAAGACGCCCTTGCCCACGCTTCCGAGCACGCCCGAGAGCACCCGTCCCTTGAGGTTCTTGCCCTCGCGCACGATGACAACCTCTACCTCGGTGTTGCCGTCCGGCTGCCGGGTGAACGTGTACGTGTAGCCCGAGGCTCCGCCGAACACGTTCGAATCGGTGGTGGTAAGCGTGACGCGGCTCGGGTCGGTCCAGTCGTAATGCAGACGCTCCCATGTGTCTCCGCCGCCCTCGGTGACGTCGGCCTCGTGCAAACCCAAGT
This sequence comes from uncultured Actinomycetota bacterium, assembly GCA_963762625.1. Classification (GTDB taxonomy): domain Bacteria; phylum Actinomycetota; class Actinomycetes; order Mycobacteriales; family Mycobacteriaceae; genus Mycobacterium. The sequence goes on along the minus strand of CAVXLB010000001.1, from coordinate 2,422,066 downwards.
GATGAACCTTGAGTTGGGCATCGGCACTGTTGGGGAACAACTTCGAACGGCCCGGCCCGAAATCGGTTAGGCCGCCGATGAACTGCTCCGGGGTCGACGTGGTGATCTGATGGAAACGAATCGTGGACATCATGTCCTCCTGACTGAGTGGGCTAAACTTTCGACCAGCAGAGCGCGCCAGCGGCGAGCCTAATTCCTCTTCGGAGCTAGCCAAAGGGGTCCGAATCATCCTGGGATTGGCAGGGACACCCTGGGCATCTGGAGGTGGCGCCGCAGCCCTGTTCCAGAGCCGCTGCCCGGGAACCCTTTTCGCCCAAGGGCTACAGGCCCGAAGCGAACTGGAGTTGGACCTCGGCCGCCGCATCGCGGCGGTGGCCGGTCAAACCGATAAGTCAGCATCCGAAAGCCGAGGTTGATTCGGTCGTTGAGCATGTGGTCGGCGGCCATGAGCCATCGACGTCGTGTCCGACAGCGCCGCCGCACCAGGCCGTCACGCGGAGCCCAGCGACCGCAGCGTCTCGAGTGCGCTGGCCGAGTCGCTGCCGGTCTCGGCGCGGTAGAGCAGCATGTGCTGGCCGTCCGAATGCGGAATGTTGAGCCGGTAACTGTGCACGTACAGGTCACCGACCGCGCGGTGGCGCATGTGGATGACGCCTGCCCGGTAGCCCACCTCGGCGCGCGACCACAATTCCCGGAACCGCTCACTGACATCGGACAAATCCTCGATCAACGACTGCAGGCGCGGATCGTCGGGATCACTGCCCGCAGCTTCACGCAGGCCACTGACCGCGACGTCGGTCGCCTCGTCCCAATCGACGTAGAGCTCACGCGCGGTCGGCTCCAACAACCGCCAGCGCAGGAAGTTCCGCCCAGGGACAAACCCCGGCGACAGCGCCCGGGCGGCCGCGTTGGCCGCCAACACGTCCAGACACCGGCTGGCCACGATCGCCGGCATCGAGAACTGATCGATCAGCTCCTGCGTGCCGTCGGCGGGCGCCTCGACACCCCCGTAGTTGCGTCGCGCGGCAGACGAGCTGGCCAGTTGGCGCAAATACTCGGTGGCCTTGACGTCGAGCCGCAGCGCCCGCGCCAACGCGTCGAGCACCTGCGCCGACGGGTTCTTGTCACGGCCCTGCTCGAGCCGCAAGTAGTAGTCCGCGCTGATACCGGCTAGCAAGGCCAGCTCCTCACGGCGCAAACCGGCCACCCGGCGCCGCGAGCCGGCCACCATCCCGACGTCTTCCGGTCGCACCTGCTCACGCCTGGCCCGCAGGAAATCGCCCAACGCGTTGACCTTCGCCACCACCAGCTGAGCGTAATCCTTTCCCCGCGACTGCGTTGCGGGCGACCGCGGCCTTGATACCGTCGGGGTGCACGCATGTCACCTTGACCGGGTGCTTGGCGATCAACATATCTTGGTGTAATGCCTCGGTGAAACCGCGCACGGCGAATTTGGCTGCGTTGTAGGCGCTTTGGCCGGGCACCGCGATCAGTCCGAACAAGCTTGAGATGTTGATAATGTGTCCGTCGCCGGACGCGATCACTTGCGGCAGAAAGGCTTTGGTCCCGTTGACGACGCCCCAGAAGTCGACGTCGATTTTCCGCTCGATGTCTTTGAACTCGGACTTCTCGACGTCGCCGTTGTAGTTGATGCCGGCGTTGTTGTAGATCTGGTGGACTTCTCCGAAGTGTGCGACGACGACCTCGGCGTATGCCAGTGCGGCCCCACGCTCGGCGACATTGAGCAGGTCGGATTTTACCGTCGCGCCAAGCGCTTCGGCCTGGCCGACCGTTTCCGCCAGTCCCTCGGTGTCGATGTCGGAGAGCGCGAGTTTCGTCCCTTATTCGCGAGATCGACGGCCGGCGCCCCGGCCGACGCCGGATCCAGCTCCGGTGATGGCGGCGACTTTTGAGGACCGGCCCCCCGTGCAAACCTCGGGTTAACTCGTGATTCCAGCCAGTTCGTGTGCCGCCGCATCGAATGCGAGCAACGTGTCTAACAGCATCTGCGGGCCCTGAGAGTCCGACTGGGTGGACAACTTGGCGGCGACCACCTCCGCGGCGCGATTGACGTAGATCATCTGACCACACATGCCCTGGCACAACACGACGTTGCTGCCCGGGTAGGGAAACCACACTTGGTTGCGGTACATCCCGCCAGGCATTTGGGTGTCGTCGGGGCTGGCGGCGAACGCCTGACGCGAATCGGGACCGCCGTCGAGAGTGTCGGCGATCCATGCCGACGGCACCACTTGCTGGCCGGTCAACGAGACACCGTCACGCAAGAACAGCGACCCGAACCGGATCATGTCGTTAAGGCAGGCGTTGATGCCGCCGTCGAATAGTCCTGTGCCGTCCGTGTCTATGCCGATGGTGGCGTCGCATTGGGCACCGATGCGGCTCCACAGCAGTTCCGACATCAGTTCGGGCATCCGCTGGCCCCCGGCGACCTCGCAGATCCAGCCGAGTACATCGGTTTCACACGAGCGATATTCGAACGGGCCGCCGTGAGCCGACTGCTGCCGCAAAGTCAGCAGGAAGTCACGCAACGTGGCGGGAACGTCCGGACTGCTCTTGGGTGCCCAGCCGATCGCCTCGTCGAGGAGGTGTATCTCCGCGGTCGGGTGGAGGTAATTGTCTGAGAAGGCGATACCCGACCTCATGTCCAGGAGGTGGCGCACCGTCGCACCGGCGTAGCCGGAGTTCGCCAAGGCGGGAACGAATGCCGTGACCGGCGCGTCAAGCTCGATCGCCCCGGCTCCGTGTAGCGCGCCTACCACGGCTGCCACCAGCGACTTGCTCACCGAGAACAGCAGGTGCCGGGTCTGGGCCCCCAGGCCGTCGAGGTATTCCTCGGCCACCATCGAACCGCGGTAGGCGACAGCCCACCCGTCGGTAGCGGTGGTGGCCATCACCGCACCCACGGTGGTGACCACCCCGTCAGTGCTGGTCACCGCGATCTCGGCTATCGGAGCACTGGCCGCGGGCAACGCCGCGGCCGGCCCGGTTCCGCGCGCGATTACCGCGGTCGGAACGAAGTCTTCGACGTGCTGGAATGACCACTGCGAATATGGCGCCGACAGCCAATTATCCAGTGAGATACCGGCCGGCACACCTTTCACGCTCGTGCGACGAGGCGCGAGACGATCGGAGCGGCCGGCGCGAGGGGCGTCGAGGCGAACTTCGCCTTCATGCCCTTGACCCAGCGTTGGCAGCGTTCGGTGAGCTGGTAATCGTCGGACTGCAGGTGTCCGCGGGTGACAAGCACGCCGAGTTGGGCGCCCTCGGAACGTAAGTCGCCAGGCGCCGCGACACGCATGTAAAAGGCCTCGGACCCGTCGAGCAGCGTGGCCCAGTCGTTGGCGGACCGCGCAAACGAGACGCGCCCGTCGTCGTCGATGCGCCATACACCGGTGCGTGGCGTCGCGGTGAAGAGCTCGACATCCGGCGAGGTCTCCGTGATGATCACCTGACCCCAGACCTCGTCCTCGCCATAGCCCCGCTCCCAGCGCGAGTTGATCTCGTCGATGTCGAGCTCGTACTCCACGTCCATGTACTCGAGCAGGTGAAAGAGAAACAGCGGCATGTCGGCGTATGCCTCAGTCGTCAGGTTCGTCATCGGGCTGGCACCACTGAGGCGCGGATTCACCTCGCCGAGGTAGAGCTCACCGGAGTCCAGGTCATGCAGAAGGTCCACCTCGAAGTAGCCGCGGTAACCCTCGCGGCTCAGGACGCCACCCAGTTTTCGCACCATTTCGCGCGCGGCGTGCGTCTGGTGCGGCGGCAGTACCTCGCGCCAGATGTCATTGCCGCACCAGCTGCCCCTGTGCGGAGTCAGCTCCGAATAACCGACGAGACTCGTCATCGCGGGGCCGATCACGGTGCCGTGGCGGGTCACGGCACCCTCGATGCACACCTCGACATTGCGGATCCTCTTCATGACCTTGACTTCTTGCTGCCCGGTCAGGTCACCCGCGTGCTGGTCCCAGTCGCGCTGACCGTGCACAAAGAACGTCCCGCTGCCGGCGTTGCCATAAGCGATCGAGACGACGAGGTCGTCGCCTAATCCGGCGTTCTGCGCGAGCGCCAGAAGTTCGTCGTAGGAGCCGGCCCGCCCGATCGCGTGAGGCACGCTAGGTACGCCCGCCTCGTCGGCCAGGCGCGTCATGACGATCTTGGAGCCCAGGCGCTGGCGCAGCTCCGTCGGCGGGTGCATGACCTCGAGACCCGCCTGCCGCGCGAGGGCCTGGGTTTCCTCGTCCAGCATCACAAAGCAGGACTTTCCACCGGGCCCTCGGCCCGCGATGAACTCGAGTGTCTCGGGATCGGACAGGAGATGGTTGCAGACATCCCCCATGGAATCGAAATCAAGGCGATCGCGCCGCCGGGGCACGAACACCCGCGAATGTGTGCCCTCGAAAGAGTCAAAGTAGGTCAGGTAGAAGAAGTTTCGTACCCAGCGGTCGATGCCTAGCAGGTTGAACGGGGTGGGCGAGATGAAGTACAGCGGTACGGCGTTGGTGTGAAAGAACGCGCGTACGTCCGAGAGGCCGGTCAGCACGCGGCGCGGCGCGGGCTCCTGCCCGCCGGCGTGCACGATCACGCCAGCCGCGCTGACGTCGACGCCTGGGCCCGCCCCAGGGACCGCGGCGCTATCGTCAGCGCGACGGCGGTGAGCTCATATACCTCCATGCAACAAGTGTGCACCTGCCTATAGCCGTGTGGCAGCGTGGAGTGCCCCAACGCCGGCTTCGTATTCGTGCTGACACCAACACCTGGAGCATCTCGGGTTTCAAGCGCACGGGCAAAAGGCCGCTGCGCGACGAGGATGCACACGTTTCGAGCTCGAAACCTGCAGGCGCTAGAGTCCGTGCCGAACCCGCCAAGGTGGCGGACGACGGCGGCGCCAATACGCAAAACGGCGAGGGTAGGTCAATGACGACGAGCGAAGACCCCAATGCCACAAGCGATGACCCCGAGGGCACCGGCGGAGACGCAACAGCCGCGAGCGGGGCGCCAGAGGCCGAGCTGCCAAAGCCGGCGGGCGACGAACAGAAACCCAAACGCCGCGCCGTCATGCAATCCCTCACCGCGCTGTGTGTCAAGTATGTCGAACGCCTTATGCCCGACCCGTACCTGTTCGCGGTCATCCTCACCCTCATCGTCGCCGCACTGGTCGCCCTTTTGGTACACGGCGCCTCGCCCGGCGGCATGCTCAAGGCGTGGTACGGCGGTGTGTGGGGATCGCAGAACATCTTCACGTTCGCCTTCCAGATGGTTCTGATCCTCGTGACCGGCTACACCCTCGCCGAGGCACCTGTGCTGAAGCGGGCCATCGTCTACATCGCGAGCAAGCCCAGGAACCAGGTCCAGGGAGCGCTCCTGTGTTTCGGCGTGAGCGCTGCACTCTCCCTGCTGAACTGGGGACTCGGGTTGGTAGCCGGTGCGCTGGTCGCCCGCCAAGTCGCGAAGCGCTTCACCGACGCGCATTTCGGCTACCTCATCGCGGCGGCGTTCATGGGCTTTATCGTCTGGACGCAGGGCTTGTCATCGTCGATCGCGCTGGCGAACACGGACAACGGCAGCCCAATCAACGTGATCCACAAGATGACTGGCATCACGGTGCCGCTGAGGCTGACGATCTTCCAGCCCTACAGCTGGCTGTCCGTGATAGTGGTCCTTGCGCTGCTCGCGCTCGCGATCTGGCGCATGGAGCCTGCCCAGAGCCTTGCGCCCGACCCCGTGGTGTTCGAAGAAGAGGACCAGCCGGCGACCGGAACCGAAGGCAGGAAGACGTTTGCTGAATGGCTGGAAAACCTATGGATCCTCAATGTCCTCGTGTTCGCGGCGGGCATAGCCTACTTCTGTATAAGCGGTTTTGCGCTGAACATCTCTTCGATGATCATGTTGTTCACCATCACGAGCGCGTTGCTGCACCGCACTCCGATTCGCTTCATCCGGGCATTCACCGGCGCGGCGAAGGTGTCTGGACCGCTGCTGTTGCAGTATCCCCTCTACGGCGGCCTGGTTGGCCTGCTAGGTTATGTGCCCACGCATGCGGCCGACAAATCCAGGCCGCTGCAGACGCTGCTGGCCCAGGCGGTGGTGAGCGGCGCTACCCACTACACGCTGCCGTTCCTGACCTTCATCGGCTCACTGATCATCAGTCTGTTCGTTCCGTCCGGCGGCGGGCACTGGGCCGTCCAGGGCCCGATCGCGGTCGACTCTGCGCTGGCGATCGGTCAGCGCTCGCCGGCCTACCTCGGGTTGATCTCCATGACGGTCGCCGTTGGCGAGGGAGTCGCGAACATGATTCAGCCGTTCTGGCTGCTGCCGTTGCTTGCGATCGCGAAGCTCAATGTCCGTCAGGTGATGGGCTTTACGATCGTCGCCTTCGTGATCGGGCTGGTGGTGTTGGGTGCCACCGCCCTCATCGCGCCCTACGTAATTTGACGCCGGGGCGCTCGACCAGAGCGGGCCTCGATGGCGCCCGACCGACCCAGATACCTCTGCTCAGCCACGCTCGACTTCCTCATCTCCTGGGCGGTAGATCTAGGGAGTGTCAAGCATCAACGATCAGGAAGCCCCCGTCGGCGGTCGCCGCGACCCGCTGCTTCAAGAGCCATGTCGAAAAGCGAAGCAGCACTGCCTTAAAGGCGGCGGCCTAAGCGCCTTACGCGGGTATTCGATCACCAGGTGGCCGCAGGGCTGCCAACGGGAGTTGCGTAGTGCGGTCAATCAAGTTGCGTAGTGCACTACTCGTGATCTTCGCGTGATCTTGCGTAATGATTCTGAGACCGTAATTAAACGGTAACGCCAAGCGGCAACACGACTACTAGTACAAGAACTGCGTACGGAGGTAGAGCGATGCTACGAATCGGTAAACACAAGCGCATCGGCGCGGGCGACCCTGTGTCGGTGGCCAAGATAACGGGGCTCTGCGCGATCGGCGCGGCAATCATCAGCGTGATCCCGCCCTCCGTCAGTTTGCTCAGCCACGAAACTGACGATTCTAAACCTCCGCCGACCGCCACACCGACGCCGACGACCGCCACTTTGTCAAACGGAGCACCGGATAGCGGGATTACGTTCAGCCCGCTAATCGACGGGAAACTCACCGTGTCAGGCTCCGCCCAAAAAGACGTCACCGGCATATATGTTGTGATAGGCCCAAAGTCGTCGTCGGGTGGGTATGACACCGGCTGCGGGAATGTCGTGAACCAGCGGTGGCAAGCTGAAGTCGCCACCGACGCATCGTGGCCAAACTACCCACTAGTGACTGTCCCTGCCTACGGTTCCTGCGTCGGTGCCACAAGCGCGAGTGCGACAAGCGCCAGGGCCCTCAAGTTCACTTTCCAGGGGACCGATCCGACGACACCGCCAGCACCACCGCCGAACCAGGTATTGGACTGCGCGAAGCAAAACGGTCCCGGCTGCTTCAACGGCCCGGACTTCGGACCGCCGACGACCTACCAACCGCATCAATGACTACCTAAGTGCTGATTGGTCGGGCTGACAGAGTAGCTGTGCCGGGGCGACGGTCTCGGGCTCGGCCCTGGGCCTCCTAACGGGCCAACCAGGCGTGCAGCGTCTGACGCGACACACCCACCTTCTGAGCGACCTGCGAAATCGACAACCCGTCACTGATCACCGCCAACACGGCCTGATAGCTCTGCTCAACCACGCTCAACTCCCTCATCAAGGAAGTGTCAAGGATCAACCGAGACAGCTGTCAAGCATCAGCCGAAACACCGTCGGGCATCACCCGAAGACGAGACGTCAAGCATCAGCCGACGTAATACTCGGGGCTGGTGGGACGGGCGGGCTCGAACCCGCGACCTACGGATTATGAGAGCGCCAGCCCGAGCGTCCTTCGTGCGGATTACCGCAAAGCCGAGCCGTTTCGACTCCATCAGCCAGGTCCCAATGTTTGCGCGCGGGAAGGCTCAGCTTGAACGTCGGAGCAAGCTCATTTGTGACAAGCGGAATATCTCCCATGGTTAGATGGTCGTTTAACCTAAAGTGGTTGTGCGACAATTGGTCCGGTCGTTCTGGTGTGACAAACGTAAGCCGCACGCTGAGGTCGGGCGGGCGTTGCCCTATGAGGGTGAATTATCGCTATTACCAACAGCTTTCGAAACATTGCTCGCCGTGTCGTGGCTTTGGCCAGCTGACCCAATTCAATTACGCTCTAGCTCAGCGACGTGCAGCTAGGCGGAACGGTCGTAAAGGATGGGCAACGCTAGCGGTTGGAGGTCACCCCCTGGGAGCGATTGGTGGCGCGCTCCATTGCTAGACGTTATGTACGCAACTACTTTCAGTCAAACCCCGATCATTGTTGAGATTGGTCTGCTTGATTCGGCCCCGAGTACCCGCACGTCCGGCAGCCGATGATCTCGTGCACTACGCGACCAGTCCCGCCACCGCCCCAATTATCCGGATACTCCACCCAGGCGCCGGCAATCCCGTCGCAACCGGGTCGTGGGCATGGAACAATTTCCTTCACGCGTGCCGCCCACTGTTTCTCTCCTTCACGCGTGGCAGTGGTCAGCCATTGGGCGGAAGCATTCCCCGAGGGATTCCCCAAGCCATTGTCGGCATTGGGGTCCGCGATCACAGACGACATATCCACCACCTCGGTTGACGGGTACGTCAATAGTCGACGGAGTGATGGTGATCTGCGCGAGTAGTCCGCTACCCCACTGAGAGCGGGGCACCCGACACGCCGTAGCAAACACTGACGGTTGGAAGCCGAACCGCCGGGGTATGTGATTTTGATGACGCCAGAGTTTCGCTACGATGTTGACGAAGACCCCTGCGAGAAATGCGCCGGTACCGTCCTCATCGAGCACAAGCGGGGCTTGGGTGACCGATGGATACCGCTAAAGGCGTGGTGTTCGCACTGTTGTGTAGTGGTTCGTGACTCTGAGGAACGCATTCGTCGTCACATTGCGCCCAGGGGAGAAACCACGGCGGAACGCGTCCTACAGCGTTCCCGACGGATCTTCAGCCTCGGGCATAGGAGGGCGAGTCAGTAGCAATACCCGTTGTACCAACCTGAGCGCACCTAACCGCGGCACGTTTGAACAAGGGGCGTGGGGGCCGCATCGTGGTCAGTGCTGCAAAGCCCCTACACACATATCGTCAGGAGAGGCCGCCGGCGGATCATTTGGCCTGCAGCGCGATAGCTGACGACCCAGTCGGACCTAGATCCGCGCGACCCATCCACCCAGAGATGCCCAAGAGGGCTAGGTTGGCAGCTCCCAGCGCCCGAATCAGGTTTTCGACATAGCTTTTAGCGCTTCTTGACCAGCCCGCCCGGTGGGCTTTCGTCAACGTCGTTGAGGATCAGCTCGCGCACGGCGGTACGCGGTCCATACGGTCGCAGCATGGTGCTGGCCGGCCGTGGACGCACGTGCTGCGGCCACCAGAACCAGCGCCCGAGCAAGGTGGCCAGCGACGGTGTCATGAACGACCGCACGATCAAGGTGTCGAACAACAGACCCAGCGCGATCGTCGTACCCACCTGGGCCATCACCCGCAACGGGCTGAACATGAATGTGGCCATGGTGGCGGCGAACACCAGACCGGCAGCGGTCACCACCGAGCCCGAACCGGCCATCGCGCGGATCGTCCCTGTCTTGAGCCCGGCGTGGATTTCCTCCTTGAACCGCGATATCAGGAGCAGGTTGTAGTCCGAGCCGACCGCCAGCAGCAGGATGATCGCCATCGCCAGCACCATCCAGTGCAACTTGATGCCCAGGATGTACTGCCATAGGAGCACGGAGAGTCCGAACGAGGCGCCCAGCGACAGCAACACCGTACCGACGATGACGAAGGCCGCCACGACGCTTCGGGTGATCACCAGCATGATGACGAAAATCAGTGTGGCCGCAGAAATTCCGGCGATCATCAGGTCGATGTCGGACCCGTCATGCATGTCTTTATACGTCGCGGCGGTACCGCCGAGGTAGACGTTGGCGCCCTCCCAGGGCGTGCCCTTGATCGACTCGTGTACGGCCTGCTTGATCGGTTCGATGTGGCTGATGCCTTCAGGAGTCGCCGGGTCGCCTTCATGCGAGATGATCAACCGGACGGCGTGCCCGTCCGGCGATATGAACTGTTTGAGACCCCGTGCGAAATCCGGGCTCTTGAAAGCCTCCGGCGGAAGGTAGAACGTGTCGTCGTTCTTCGCTTTATCGAAGGCATCGCCCTGGGCGGTGGCGTTGTCGGCCTGCGCTTTCGCCTGCTCGTTGAGACCCATGGTGGTCGCATAGTTCGACATGATGGTGTCGAGGTTGCGCTGCTGGCTCTCAATCTGCGGGGGTATCAACGCTACGAGCTTGGGCTGAATCTGGTCCAACTTGTCCAGATTCGCGCTGAGGTTCACGATGTTCTCTGCCACCTGGTCGATGCCGTCGAGCGCATTGAAGATGGACCGTATCGTCCAGCAAACTGGAATGTCGTAGCAGTGCTTCTCCCAGTAGAAGTAGGCACGAATCGGCCGGAAGAAGTCGTCGAAGTAGGCGATGTCGTCGCGCAACGACTCGGTGATCTTCACGGTTTCTTTGGTGAGCTTGGTGGTTTCGTGTGTCGTGTTGCTGAGATCCTGGGTGGTCTGCATCTGCTCATGCAGCGTTGCCATCGATTTCTTGAGCTCGTTTGCCTGGTTCAGCAGGTTTTTCGCCTGGTCATCTTGATAGTGCTCGGTCTGGAGCCGCCCTGCGGCTTGTGCACTCATTTGAAAACCGAGGGTGCTGTGGTCGAGCGGCGTGCCCAGCGGCCGGGTGATGGTCTGGACTCGGCCGATGCCGGGGATGTGGAAGATCGCCTTGGCGACCTTGTCCAGGATGAGGAAGTCGGCCGGGTTACGCAGGTCGTGATCGGTCTCGATCATCAGCAGCTCAGGATTGAGCCGAGCCTGGTTGAAGTGTCGGTCGGCAGCCGCATAACCGATATTGGCGGGGGTGTCTTGCGGCAGGAAGTGGCGGGTGTCGTAGTCCGTCTTGTAGCCGGGCAGAGCGAGCAGACCAATTAATGCGACGGCGATGGTCACCGCGAGAACCGGTGCGGGCCAGCGGACGATGGCGGTGCCGATGCGTCGCCAGCCCCGGGTCTGCAGCTTTCGCTTCGGGTCGAGCAGCTTGAAGAACGATGCCACAGTCAGGACCGCCGGTCCCAGAGTCAAGGCCCCCAGGACCGCCACCAGCATGCCCACGGCGCAGGGCACACCGAGTGACTCGAAATATGGCAACCGGCAGAAGCTCAGGCAGTACATCGCCCCGGCGATGGTCAGCCCCGACCCCAGCACGACATGGGCCGTGCTGTGGAACATCGTGTAGAACGCTTCTTCACGCGTCTCGCCCAGACCGCGGGCCTCGTGATATCGGCCCACCACGAAAATGGCGTAGTCCGTTCCGGCGGCGATCGCCATCAGCACCAGCATGTTGTTGGCGAACGTGGAGAGCCCCATGATGCCGTAATTCCCCAGCGTCGCGACGACACCGCGAGCCGCGAGCAACTCGACGAAGACCATGAACAACATGATCAAAACGGTGCTCGCCGACCGGTAGACCACGAACAGCATCACCACAATCACGACGAGGGTGATCAGAGTGACCAGCAGGACGCCTTTCTCACCCGCATGGGACTGGTCGGCAAACAACGGAGCCGCCCCGGTGACGTAGGCCTTGATCCCCGGCGGTGCCGGCACCGAGTCCACGATCTTGCGGACGGCCACGCTGGACTCGGTGGACAGGCCGCTGCCCATGTTGCCGGCGAGGTAGACCTGGACGTACGCGGCTTTTTGGTCGTGGCTCTGGGAGCCCGCGGCGGTCAGGGGATCACTCCAGAAGTCCTGGATGTGCTGAACGTGTTTCTTGTCTTGCTCGAGTCGCTTGACGATCTCGTCGTAATAGCGGTGGGCCTCCGCCCCCAGCGGTTTGTCGCCCTCCAGCAGGATCATTGCCGAGCTGTCGGAACTGAACTCTTTGAACGTCGACCCGACGCGCATCATCGACTGGAACGACACCGCGTCTTTGGGACTCTGCGACACCGAGTGGTTCTTGGAGACGACCTCCAGTTGCGGCGACACGGTGTTGGTGACGAAGACGATGCCCAGCCAGACTAGGACGATCGGCAGCGCAAGCCGATGGATCATCCGCGGCAGGAACGGCGGGATCAGCGGCTGATTAACGCGCGGCGCAGCCTCGGTCGTCTCGCTCACGCGGACTTGTCCAGGCAGTAGACGAAGGCATTGACGTTTTCGTTGGCGGGGGACTGATTAGCACCCTTGATCACCTCACCACGCCCGTCGTGGTTATCCACGACGAATTGGCAGGCAATCCAACTCCCGTCTCCTTGCGCTATCAGGTTTGCCGGGATGCCGGGCTTCGTTGACTTCAATACTGTGCTCCAGGGCAAGGGGACGTTGAGGGCCTGCTGCGGATGGGAGTTTTCGTCGAGGTAGTTGATGGTTGCCGTGCTGCCCGGTGAGCCCCAGACCTCGAGCGTGATGGTCTTGGCGTTGAACTGGTCGATGACGTCACCGGATGAGCCGCCACCGAACGAACCGCTGTGGACGCCGAAGATATCGTGCAGCCGGTGCACGACGAACCCGGACAGCGCGACGACAGCCACGATCGTGAGCACCAGCCAGAAACGGCCCAGCAGCCCCTTCTTCTTGGCGCGCTGTGGGCCAACTTTTTCCTCGGTGCTTGGTGGAACTTTAGAATCTCGCGACTCTACCCTTTGCTCAGAGGTCGTCATGGGCGCTTTCCTAACCAGGGGCGAAGGCTACTCAACTAATTAGCTTAGGGGTAAGCTTAGCCACTCTAACCTAGACCGAGATGATCCGGGCTTTAGATCCCGAGTTGAGCCATCCGCGAACTCAGACACTCCCCTGGACCGTTGCTGCTTCGCCAATGACAACTTGTGAAACACGAGTGCGGCGGAATGCCATTATCCTCTGCTCGTTCATAATTCGCGCTCGTCGCCATAGTTCTTGGTTCGGCTACGCTCACGCGCAGCCGCCTTGTCTGGCGTGCGAACTTATACTTGACGCGCTCGAGTTTGGGCACCTTCGCGGCGCCATGCGCGTGCGCGCTGGGGGTGTCGTCGCTCGTTACGGCCAGAGTGTCGACGACCAGCAGAAACGGTTAACTGACTCGCCCATATGGCCTGCTAGACGGCAAAATTTTCCGTTGCTGGTACCCGAGTTGGGTCATTGGGCTTAGTGCCTTGAGTTTTCGTTTTTCAGCGCGTTGAGGATGGCGTCGACCTGGGGGTCCAGGGCGGGTGGGAAGGTGGCGATCACGCCGTTGATATCGATGGTCGCCGACCGCAGTGGCTTGAGGGTGCGCAGGAACCGCCGCAGTGACAGCCCGGTTCGGGTCTGGACTTCGCGGCTGACGGCAAGCGCGGTGAACACGATGGTCAGGTGGGCTTCGATGGCGTCGCGGGTGCGGGCGAACATGGGTCTGGCGGCAAGGTCGGATTTGGACATGCGGAAGGATTGCTCGACCCGCCACAGGTCGTGATAGCTGGCGATCACTTCAGTTGCGGGCATGATCGCGGCGTCGATGTTAGTGACATAGCCTTTGAGCCCGACCAGCTGGCGGGCCCGCTGCAGCGACGCCGTATCGAGTTCTTGAGCGCCGTTGCGGGTTTTGACGAATCGTGGTGTGCGGGCGGCTTTGTCGCCGGCGACCACGGCGCGGGCCTTGCGCTCCTGCAGGTTCAGTGTCTTATTGTCTCGCACCGCGCGTTTGGCCGAGTAGGCCCACACCGCCCGCCACGACTTGGTATGGATCTGAGAGTGCCAGACGGGTTCGGCTTTGACCTTCCGGTCACTGCTCTTAGCGGCGGTGCCGCGTTGGTCGCGCGGGGTGATGGTGTCGATGATCTGCCCGTCGGTGAATAACGTTCCGTGCCAATGAAAGTGAGACGCCAGATCGTTGGGCGCTTTGGTCACCCGGGACCCGACGATGAACCGCAACTTCGCGTCGTCGAGCTCGCGCAGATTGCCGCTGGCGAGCATGCCGGCATCGGCAACGACGACCATGTCGGTGATGTCATGGCGCTGCTGGAACGCCTTGACGATCGGCACGATCGTCAAGGTCTCGGCCTTGTTGCCTTCAAAACAGCCGATCTCCAAAGGGAACCCGCACCGGTCGACCAGCAGGCCGACAACGATCTGCGGATCCACCCGGCGCTCCTTGGAGTACCCGACCCGCCGTAGATCGTCTTCCTTGTCCGCCTCGAAATACAGCGTGGTGACGTCGTAGAGCACCAGGCTCACATCCCCGGCGGTGCGGGCGTGGGCGAAGCACGCCGCGGCGATCTGATCGCGGTAGCCACCGGCACACGCACGGCGCAGGGTCCGTTTGCGCGTCGACAACGACGCTGAGGTGCGGCCCAGCTCGGCCAGGACCCGATCGACGTCGAGCAGACTGGTCGGCTCCACCACCCGGGCGATCACCAGGTCCTGGAACACCTCATCGCCGACCGCGTCATCGAAACCGAGGCTTGCATACACCCCGGCCAGGGCGTCGTAGAGCAGCCCGCTGCAGGACCTGAGGACCCGTGGGCGCGCCACCAGCTGCCGCGGGGCGGGCTCACCAGCGGTGTCAGTGAACAGTGTTGCGCCAGGTGGCGGCACCATCTCGACCTTGACGGCCTTCGGGGTGATCCCCAGATCCAGCTCGCCCTGGGCATCATCGGCCAGCAGCCGCCAGGCTTGCTCGACCAACAGACCCAATTCGGCGTCATCACGCGCCGAACCGAGATGACGAACGATTCGACGCCGGCCATCGACGGATTCGGCGATCTGCACCGCGGTGGCGCCCGAGGCCGTGCGCACCCGCCGAATCCAGACCACCGGCCGAGCCTACCGACACAAATTAGTGCCTAGCTGGTGCACTAAGCCGAACCATCACCACAGTTCAACGCACTACGACCTTTAGAAATCGCCCAAAATGACCCAAGTCGGGAGAAACGGTTAACTGACTCGCCCATATGGCCTGCTAGACGGCAAAATTTTCCGTTGCTGGTACGGGCGCAGTACGGCTTCGGTACGCCTCCAAATCGCCCCCAGTCGCCGGGGTGACGCCGGGGTGAGATGGAGCCCAGACATGTTAGCTACGGACGACGCCGACGACCCAAAAGGGCACGCGGCCAGTCGATTGCTCGACCCACGGCGCTTGCCAAGTCAAACTCTGCGCTGGCGCAGCGGATGCACGGTACCGGTGAGTCGGCGAGCACGATTGCCAACGCCCTCGGCGCGAGCCCGGGCGACGGTGTACCGGGTCTCAGCCAAACAGACTGCTGAAGGCGATTGAGGGGATGCTGGGCGCTCTCGCGTTGGCGCGTTAGCGTTTTGTTTGTTACGGGGTCGTCAATAACCCGGCCTACTTGGCCATCAGCCCCGTGGGACGAATTTCAGGGAAAGGGAAATCTCGCTGCCAAAGGTCGCGATTCCAAGATGGCCCTCGGCATTTACAGACAATCCGATCTCTACTTCGTTAAGCCGAAAGGGGCTGCCCTGAGGGTCCGGTAGATCCTTGAGCAGGTTCTCAAGCCCACCTTTCATTGCGTTGAGCTCACCTTTGACTTTGTCGAGATTCACATCCTTTGTCTTGCCCACCTGCTTAGGGGCAGACTTTCTGAAAGGGAGTATGCCGACCATCGACGCGGACTCGACGCCTTGCAGTATCGGCGTGTACACCTGCTGTTCGACATCGATCATGCCCTCATCGTCAAGCATGTCGTCTTCACCGACGACCATGAGCGTAAGAGTTTCGGGCGTCAGGTCTTTCTTGGACATTTAGCGTGCCTCCGAACGTGTGAGGAGTTGTGAGCACTCGCAGAATAACGCACAGGACCCGAAATAACGTGGGCGTTAATTGACGTCGCTCGGGCCGCCTAAACACGCTCACTTGCAGCACGGCCAGTCTCGCGTTATCACTGTGGACTCTGTGAAATGAGCTAGCCCGTAGTGCTGAAATCCGGCAATTGCAGCCTTTCCCCTTGCCTCGCCTAACTCCGGTGGGGCACCGTTCATCACACAGGCCAACAAAGGAAAGGTCAAACAATGGATTACGCGATATTACCGCCCGAGATCAACTCCGCCCGGATGTACGCTGGGCCCGGTTCGGGTTCGTTACTGGCTGCCGCGGGTAGCTGGGACTCGCTGGCTGCCGAGTTGATCACCACGGCCGAGACCTACGAATCGGTCGTTTCGGGCCTGACTACTTTGCACTGGCGCGGCCCCGCATCGGAGTCGATGACGACCACGGCCGCCCCCTATGTGGGCTGGTTGTACACGACCGCTGAGCAGACGCAGCAGACGGCCTTGCAGGCCCGGGCGGCAGCAGCGGCCTTTGAGCAGGCATTTGCGATGACTGTGCCCCCGCAACTGATCATGGTCAACCGCACCCAACTGACTTCGCTGATAGCGACGAACTTCTTCGGCCAAAACACCGCGGCCATCGCGGCTACCGAAGCGCAGTACGCCGAGATGTGGGCCCAGGACGCCGCCGCAATGTACGGCTACTCCAGCAGCTCCGCAGCTGCAGCGACGTTGAGGCCGTTCACCCAGCCGCAGCAGACCACCAATCCGGCCGGCTCGGCCACCCAGTCCGCCGCGGTCGCCCAAGCCAACGCGTCGGTGTCTAACGCACTGCAGAAATTCGCAACCGGGCCTATCGGTCAAAGCCTCCAAGGGTTACCGGTGAACTTAGAGGACGACGTCGAAGGCTTGCTGGGGACAGGGCCCGAGTCCTGGCTTTCTGCGATTGGGCCCGATGCCCAAATGTGGGGCTCCCTAACTTCGACAGGGGTCTTCACGCTTCCGGCCACCATTGACATTGCCGGTATGGTGACCAGCGAGGCTCCGGCAGTAGCAGGAGGGGCCGCGGGAGCAGCAGCTAACACTGCGGGTTTGGGAGGGGCCGCGGCTGACCTAGCGGCAGCCCCGATCCCGACCGTGAGCGGATTGAGCGGTGGCGGAGCTGCGGTGTCCGCGGTGCTTACCGGGGCCAATTCGATCGGGCCCTTGTCCGTGCCGCCGAGCTGGGCCGCCCCAGCCGTCAGCCATATATCACCCTTATCAGGCGCTGGCCTGACCACACTCCCGGGGACCGAAGAAGCAGTCGGATCCGGTATGCCGGGCGTACCGGGGGTGCCAGCGGGGACACTGGCGCGAGCCTCGGGCGTGTTGCCCAGATACGGGGTGCGGCTAACGGTGATGCCACGCCCGCCGGCTGCCGGGTGACACAGGCCCTTAGTCGGCGCGTCAACGTCTCCCGGTCAGCCAACGCGCCCGGCGGGCACTACTCGGTGTTTGGCCATCTCGAACACCGGCCGCCGCGGCCCCAATACGGCCGCGGCCGGCGCATCTCCAACAACACCGCGGAGTTCGATGCGAAGTGGCCTTTCCGGAACCTCAAAGTTCCGTCGTCGTGGAGATCCTCAACACCACGTCAAGAGGACTTTGCCGATCAGCCTGCGTCAGCCGCATCGGATGACGCCGACGCACGTTGCGACGGCGCTGAAAGCCGCTTATTCCCCCCGGCGAGCGCAGCGACCTCGCTTGCGTTCAGGTGCTTGGCTCTCGGGCGAAGCGAGCTGAATCATGATTTCCCCGTACCAGTCGGGATGTTGCTCCATGTAGTTCCTAAGCTGAGGCCACGTGTTGATCAAGTGTCTGAAGTATTTTTCCCAGTTCTCCCATTGGAAGTTGTTTTTTTCCTCACCCAGGAAGTCTTTTTGACCATGAACTTGGGCTATCAAATCGCCATATACCTCCGCCACCGCCGCACCGAGTGCTGAGTTTTCCTCCGTAAGGGCGTCACGGTACTTCGGGTGATTATCAACCATCCACCGGTCAATCTTCAGCATCTCGTTGCCGATATTCTGGATAGCGCTGGCTTTGAGTTGCTTAGTCTGTTCGCGCACAGCCATTCGCAAGAGGATCACGGCATACAGCGTCGTTCCAGCGATAATCGCAGTGACAACGTCGCCGCTTACTGTGCCTATCGCCGTGAGCGTTTCGGACTTGTCCTTGGGGAACTCGAGGGTTGGGTGGGCATGGAAATAAACAACTCCGGTGAACACCAGGAGCACGACGCCGGTTGTCGCTGCAACAACGACCCTCGTCCAGGTGGCAGCCGCCGACGTTCCATGAACCAATTTGGTCATGCACAAAGCAACAGCGAGGACAAGAGCAAGGACAAGCAAAGCGACGCCGAC
Source organism: uncultured Actinomycetota bacterium (assembly GCA_963762625.1). Classification (GTDB taxonomy): domain Bacteria; phylum Actinomycetota; class Actinomycetes; order Mycobacteriales; family Mycobacteriaceae; genus Mycobacterium. The sequence continues at coordinate 2,403,817 of CAVXLB010000001.1, read as the reverse complement.
TAGCAACAAGACCAAGTCCAAAACATCCCAAAACGCCGTCATGCAAACCTCCGGTTCAGTCCGGTGTAGGCGGTTGACAGTGCCAAAGTTATCACCGCCTCCGGGTGAGTATGGTGCCGCCACTAAATCGCCGAGGGCGGTTAGGTTGCGGGCACGCGATCACCCTATACGCGGTCGAGGGGCGATTTGGGTAGCGTTCGCGAATTTCTCATCAGGACCATCCCAACGGTGGAGGCTGCGTGATTTCAGTTTGTTTACTTCCCGGTGGGGTTCATCGCCCGGCTTCCTCCGACACCGGTCTCCGAATTGGTCAGTATTGACGAGCCTCGCAACGAAACCTGCAGCACGCCTCTCTCTCTGGCCTTCAGTCTGTCGCCACGCTGATCGGCAAAGTCTCGCCCAGATCCGTGACTTCGTGAATCATGTTGCGGACCTGTGCATACAGACGTTCGTGCGAGGGCTCGGCGATTGCGTCGAGCAGTTCGTTGACGTCAATCCCGGCCCCTCGGATACGCACCGGCTTCGCGCCGGCGAGTGGCTTGATAAGAGGGCAGGGCCAGATATCGAAGTCGTCGAGGGGTATATCAGTCCGGCTCGGGGGGTCTGATTGGGCGCCGACTGAGTACGCGTACACGAAGGATTGGTAGATGTCGGCAGGGCTGATCTTCTTCGCCGCATCGTAAAGCTTGTACTGACGTCGATCGGGCCAACCAGGCGTGCAGCGTCTGACGCGACACACCCACCTTCTCGGCGACCTGCGAAATCGACAACCCGTCACTGATCACCGCCAACACGGCCTGATACCTTGCTCAGCCACGCTCAACTCCCTCATCAAGGAAATGTCAAGCATCAGCCGAGGTAATACAATTTTATTGTGGGGCGGGCGGGGCTCGAACCCGCGACCTACGGATTATGAGTCCGCGGCTCTAACCAACTGAGCTACCGCCCCCGGTCTGGCACGACGTCGACCTTAGCGCCAGCACCGATCGCAGGCGATGCGGTGGTTGCCTAAATTCATCACAGTGCCTCAACCCCGCGGTTATCCAGGCGGGAGAGGCCGCTTCAAACTACAGACAATGCTCCACTCGAAAAACAACTCCCCATCTCTGTCGTAGCCCTTGAAATTGTGGGACACCTGAGCACGTTGCACGGACGAGCCGACGAGTTCCCATCCCTGTTCACCGTAGGTCTTCGTCAGGCCGCTTACCTCGGCCAGAAGAGCTTCGAGGGACTCGTTCGTGTTGTAGATGAAGTGGTTCTCCCACCGTTGCGGGTACCACTTTTCGTCTGATGCCAGCCACCAGCCAGGCCCGGGCGAAGGAGTGTTCACAACCCGGCATCCTACGGGGGCCCGCAGCAGCTGGAGAGATAACTTTTAGTGACGCAAAGGCGAAGAATTGCCCCGATTCAAAGCGCCGAAGCGCCCGCCGCGCGCCTTATCAATCCGGCGAATTGGTCAGGACATTCGACGGGTGTGAAGTGCCCGACGCCATCGATAGTCGTCAGGCTGGCACTGGCGAAGAACTCATCGAGTCGGTCGGACCACTCGCGTGGAAACAGCGGATCATGTTCCGGCCAGAGCACTGATGTCGGCGTGCTGATGCGGCGATCGGGATGGGGTGGCTGCTCGGCGAGGGAAGTCGCGACGGTCGCGGCGCCGGCCCGATACCAGCCGATCGAGGCCGTAAAAGCGCCGGGCCGCGAATACAGCGCCACGAGATGATTTAGGTCTGCGTCGGCGATCGTGAACGTCGGCCCCGACCAGTGCGCCCAGAAATGACGCAGATAGGCACGGACTGCGTCGCGCTCGCCGTCAATCAACTCGTCGGGCAACGACAGCTGATGAAACGATTGATACCAGAACTCTCGCTGGGCATTTTGATTGAGTATGCGGTTGCCTACGCCGGGCAGCGGAGGCGACAGCACAAGGTGTTTGGCAACCCCCGGATGATCTTTCGCCACGGTCTGGGCTACGCGGCTTCCGACGTCGTAGCCGGCGATGACCGGTCGACGCACGCCGAGTTCACCGATGAGGGCGACGATGCTGCGGGCCTGAGCGGCGGCGCTATAACCCTCGAATGGATCGACACGATGCGTGTCTGAGCGTCCAAAACCGCGCAGATCCGGCACCACAACGTCGAAATCCTCATCCAGCAGTGGCACGACGTGGCGATAGTCGGTGTGGTCTCCGGGCCAGCCGTGCAACAGGATTACGGGCTGCCCGCCGGCGCCATGTCGTTCGTAGGCCAGGCGAAAGCCCTCGCACGGCGAGCTAAGCAGCATGACTGGGTCGCGGGAGCGGCCACGCCGCCGTCAGCTGAACACCGTCTGGCCGTCGACGTCGAGCAGATACCGCTCGGTGCCCTGCTCCACCCTCGGAGCGTCCCCACCCAGAGACACAGCGATCTTGTTGCTGGCATTGCGCATGATGTCGAAGCTCAGCTCGACAGCCTCGGCCTCCGAGAAGCAAGAGCGCACCTCGGCGACATCATCGGCGACGAGGTGCGCAGGCGTCCAAATTAACCCATCGGCATAGCGAAGCGCTGCTTTAGCGCGCGCCGTCAAGTGCGCGGATTCTTCGAAACGCTCAATATCCTCATACAACGTCTCCGAACCACCGGCCTCAAGTGCAGTGCTCTCGCGCAGCGATTTACACAGTCGACAATTGTGCTGAGCCGCGCCGCGCAGCCGCACCAGCTCGGATGTCACCGGGTCCAGCGCCCGCATCCGGGCCACCGACGGCAGGAAGTCATTGAACACAACGTCGGACGGATCGCTGATGTGATCCCACGAGATCGGCTCGTTCACCCAACTCAGATACTCCGAGCCGACACCCAGTGCTTCCAGCCCGGCCCGCACGCGCGGCACGAAGTCCGCGATATACATCGACACGACGGCACCGAAGGCGCTGCCCCCCAACACCGTAAACAGCCGCGACCGCTGGTCGGCGGTGATCGTCGACACGTCGATGCTGAACTGCTCGGCGAAGGCAGCCACCACCGCTTCGGCCTCCGAAGCCGGCTCGCCCACCGCAACCGCCACTGGCAAAGAAGGCAGCGACAAAGTCTGCGCGCACGTCCGCCGCACCAGCCCGGCGATGCGGCCGTCACCCGGGGACAACGCCACCAAGCGCACAAATTGACCAGGAAGCAAAGCCATGCTTCACACGCTAGAACGCGCCCCGCCAGGAAGCTACTGCGCTTGGCTGACCGACGACATGTGGAAGTCCGGTATCCGCAGCGACGGCATCGCCGCCCGGGTGGCCCAATCGCCCCACTCCCGTGGCAGGGTCAACTCGCTGAGACCGGCCTCGGTGGCCCGTCGCAGCAGGTCCAGTGGGCTCTCGTTGAACCGGAAGTTGTTGACCGCCGCGGTCACCTCGCCGTTTTCGATGAGGTAGACGCCGTCGCGGGTCAGACCGGTGAGCAGCAGCGTGGTGGGGTCGACCTCGCGGATGTACCACAGCGTGGTCAGCAGCAGGCCGCGCTCGGTGGCCGCGATCACGGCGGCCAGATCAGCGGACCCGCCGGTCATGATCAGGTTGTCGGCGGCGACGGCAACGCCGGCGTCGAATTTGGCGGCGGTGGCCCGTGGATAGGCCAGCGTGTTGATCACGCCGTCGCGGATCCAGTCCACCTGGCTGATCTCCATGCCGTTGTCGAACACCGACACCGTCTCCGAGGAGCTGTTCACCGCGACGAACGGCGTGCACGCCAGACCCGGCGCCAGCGGATCTGAGAACAGATTCAGTGGCAACTCGGTCAGCCGCTCCCCCACCCGGGTCCCCCCGCCGGGCGCCGAGAACGCGGTCCGGCCCTCCTGCGCACCGCGCCCGGCCATCGCCCACGCCATGTAGAGCATCATGTCGGACACCGCCGACGGCGGCATGATCGTCTCGTAACGGCCCGCGGGCAACTCGACCCGCCGCTGCGCCCAACCCAGCCTGGTCGACAACTGCTCGAGCAGCAGATCGGTTGGCACATCAACGAAATCGGGCGTACCGATACCCGCCCAGGCGCTGGCGTCGCCGCGTTTGGCATTGATCTCCACCGCACCGGTGGGCTGGGTGTAGCGCCGGCGCAGACCCGTCGACGACGCCAAAAACGTCGTCGAGACATTCTGGTGCGCATAACCGTACAACCGGTCGGTGCCGGCGAACCCCCGGCTCAACGAACCGGCGACGTCGGCGAATACCTCGGGCCCGGTACCGGGTACCGGTGCATCCCAATCAACAGGCACCCCGGTGTCGGCCAGCAGCGGCGCCGCATCGCCGGCCTCCGGCGCGGAACGGGCCGCCTCCTGGGACGCCGCGACCAGCCCGGGAATCACCCGCGGGTCCACTTCAGCGGACACCACCGTCCCGATAAACGCGCTTTCACCCTGGCGCACAACAGAAATGACCGCCACGGTGCGGCGGACGGAAACCCCGTTGGTGGTCATCGAATTACCCGCCCAGCGCAACGTCGCCTCGACCCGATCGATGACCAGCACCATGGTCTCGTCGGCGCGGCCAAGTTTGGCTGCCTCCTGCAAAACGATGTTGACGACGTGCTGCGCGGTGATCATCGGCGGCCCTCGGCACGGGTGTTGAGCACGTTGACGCCCCGGAACAACGCCGACGGGCATCCGTGGCTGACCGCGGCGATCTGCCCGGGCTGGGCCTTGCCGCAGTTGAATGCGCCACCGAGCCGCCAAGTTGAGGGACCGCCCACGGCTTCCATGGAATTCCAGAAATCGGTGGTAGTGGCCTGATAGGCGACATCACGTAACTGGCCGTCCAGGCGGCCGTCGTGGATCCGGAAGAACCGCTGGCCAGTGAATTGAAAGTTGTAGCGCTGCATGTCGATAGACCATGACTTGTCACCGACGATGTAGATGCCGTCCTGGACCCTGGCGATCAGGTCTTCGGTGCTGATGTCGTCGGGGCTGGGCTGCAGGGAGACGTTAGCCATCCGCTGGATGGGCACGTGATGCGGCGAGTCGGCATACGAGCAGCCGTTGGACCGCAACTGGCCCAGCCGCGGGGCGAACACCCGGTCGAGCTGATATCCGACGAACACCCCGTCGCGCACCAGATCCCAGCTTTGCGCGGCCACACCTTCGTCGTCGTAACCGACACTGGCCAAACCGAATTCGACGGTGCGGTCGGCGGTCACGTTCATCATCGGCGAGCCGTAGCGCATGGTGCCGAGTTTGTCGGGTGTGGCGAACGAGGTTCCGGCGTAGGCTGCCTCGTAGCCGATGGCGCGGTCGTATTCTGTTGCGTGGCCAATGGATTCGTGAATGGTCAGCCAGAGGTTGGTGGGGTCGATGACCAGATCCGTCGGGCCCGCCGTCACGCTGGGCGCTTTAACCTTCTCGGCCAGCAACACCGGCAGCTGAGCGAGCTCCTTGGTCCAATCCCACACCTCGTCGCCGGCCAGCGCCTCCCAGCCGCGCGCCATCGGCGGCGCCAGCGTGCGCATCGAGTCGAAACTGCCCGCCGCGGCGTCGACGGTGACCGCCTCCAACATCGGCATCAACCGCACCCGCTGCTGCGTGATCGAGGAGCCGAAGGTATCGGCGTAGAACGTCTGCTCCTTGACCGCCGTCAAGAGGGCAGACACGTGGTCCACACCGTCGGCGGCCAGCAACCGCCCGGAGTACTCGGCCAGCGTGGCGATCTTGCGGGACCCGGGGATGTCGAATGGGTCGATCTCGTAGGCCGATACCCAGCTGGCGTCGGCGTATACCGGCTCGGCCGCCAGCTCGACGCTCTCGGTGTTGAGCGCAGCCAGAGTGGTGGCCACGTGTACCGCGCGGCGGGCCGTTTCGGCGGCCACCGACGGCGCCAGCTCGGCGTGCGAGGCGAATCCCCAGGTGCCTCCGACGATCACCCGCACCGCCAAGCCAACCTCGCGGCTCGTGACCGCGGTCTCCAGCTCACCGTCACGCAGCTGGATGATCTCGGTGCTGATGCGCTGTATCCGCAGGTCGGCGTAGCTGGCCCCGGCCGCTTTGGCGGCCGTCAACGCGGCTTCGGCCAGCTGGTGGCGCGGCAGGTCCAGGAAGTCGGAGTCGATATCCCGGTTCGGTGTCACGGCTACACCGTAACGACCACGGACTACTAACTTTGGCGGCACGCCCGCTTTAATTACCTCCATGACCGGCGCGGCGCTGAGGAAACGACCTCGATCCACCGCGCTGGGCTACGCCCTACTGGCCCCCAGCTTGTTCGGTGTTTTCACCTTTCTGCTGCTGCCCTTGCTCGTGGTGATCTGGCTGAGCCTGTATCGGTGGGATCTGCTTGGGCCGCTGCGCTACGTCGGGATGGCCAACTGGCGGTCGGTGCTGGAAGACTCCGGCTTCCTCAACTCACTGATCGTCACGGCCATCTTCGTGGCGATCGTGGTCCCGGCGCAGACCGTGCTCGGCTTGCTGTGCGCGACCATGCTGGCTCCCCAGCTTCCCGGCACCGGCCTGTTCCGCACGCTGTATGTGCTGCCGTGGATCTGCGCGCCGGTGGCGATCGCGGTGTTGTGGCGCTGGATCCTGGCTCCCACCGACGGCGCCGTCGCCTCCGTGCTGGGGCACAACATCGAATGGCTCTCCGATCCCAGTCTGGCGCTGCCGGTCGTGTCGGCGGTGGTGATCTGGGCCAACGGCGGTTATGTCGCGCTGTCATTTCTCGCGGGCCTGCTGGCCATCCCGAACGATATCCACGCGGCCGCGAGCACGGACGGCGCCAATGCCTGGCAACGATTCTGGCGCATCACGCTGCCCATGCTGCGGCCGACGATGTTCTTCGTCCTGGTCACTGGGGTCGTCAGCACGGCGCAGGTTTTCGACACCGTCTACGCGCTGACCGACGGCGGCCCGGACGGCCGCACCGACCTGGTGGCCCACCGCATCTACGCCGAGGCGTTCGGCGCGGCGGCCATCGGACGGGCCTCGGTCATGGCCGTGGTGCTGTTCGTCATCCTGGTCGGCGTCACCGCCGTTCAGCATTTGTACTTCCGGCGGCGGATCAGCTATGACATCGTCTAGGCGCCTCTCCCGCACCGTGATCTACGCCGGCCTGGTGGCCGGTGCGCTAATCACGATGGTGCCGTTCGCACTTGGCTTGCTGACCTCGTTCACCTCGGCACACCAGTTCGTCACGGGGACGCCGCTGCAACTGCCGCGGCCACCGACCTTGTCCAACTACACCGACCTGGGCGGAGCCGGTTTCGGCCGCGCCGTGGCGGTGACGGCGTTGATGACGGCGGTGGTTCTGCTGGGCCAGCTGACGTTTTCGGTGTTGGCTGCCTATGCGTTTGGGCGCTTGGAGTTTCCCGGGCGCGACGCGTTGTTTTGGGTCTACATCGCGACAATGATGGTGCCGGGCACAGTCACGGTGGTGCCGCTGTATCTGATGATGGCCCAGATGGGCCTACGCAACACATTCTGGGCATTGGTGCTGCCCTTCATGTTCGGCTCGCCGTACGCGATTTTCCTGCTCCGCGAGCACTTTCGGATGATCCCGAACGACTTGATCAATGCCGCACGCCTCGACGGCGCCAACACACTGGACGTGATCGTGCATGTGGTGATGCCAGCCAGCCGACCGGTGCTGGCAGCGTTGACGCTGATCACTGTGGTCTCGCAATGGAACAGCTTCATGTGGCCGTTGGTGATCACCAGCGGCAGCAAGTGGCGGGTGCTCACCGTGGCAACATCGGAATTGCAGACCCGGTTCAATTCGCAGTGGACGCTGGTGATGGCGGCGACCACGGTCGCGATCGTGCCGCTGATCGCGCTTTTCGTGGCCGGCCAGCGACACATTATCGCGTCGATCGTCGTCTCGGGGCTCAAGTGAGCCGCCTGCGCGTCGAGATTGCCGCCGGGGCGGTAATTTTCACCGATCTACCACTACCACGGCAGTTTCGGCGCACACCATGAGTCGGCCCCGTTTTTCCACACTGGTCGCCGTGGCGATCGCGCTGGTCGCGGTGCTGCTGGCCGCGACCGCGGCGCTGTTGAATTACTCCGGCGAACCGCACGGCGACAAGATCGTCGTGCACGTACGAGTCTGGGCCGCCCCCATCGCCGAGGCATATCGAGAGTCCTTTGAGGCGTTCAACCGCGCACATCCAGACATCGAGGTGCGCACCAACATGGTGGCCTACCCGACGTACTTCAACACCCTGCGCACCGACATGGCCGGCGGCAGCGCCGACGACATCTTCTGGCTGTCCAACGCGTACTTCGCCGCGTACGCCGACGGCGGCCGGCTGCTGGACATCGGCAAGACGCTCGGTCCCGGCGCCGCCTCGGGCTGGGAGCCGGCGGTGGTGGACCAATTCACCCGCAACGGTGTGCTGTGGGGTGTGCCGCAGCTGACCGACGCCGGTATCGCGGTGTACTACAACGCGGACCTGCTCGCCGCGGCCGGTGTTGACCCAGCCGAACTGAACAGCGTGCGGTGGAGCCCCGGCGCCGACGACACGCTACGCCCCCTGCTGGCCCGCCTCACCCTCGACGCCAACGGGAATCTCGCGGGCACACCGAATTTCGATGGCGAACGGGTGCACCAATGGGCGTACAACGCGGCCAACGACGCACAGGCCATCTACCTGCCCTACATCGGTTCGGCCGGCGGCGTTTTCCAGCGCGGCGACCAGTTCGCCTTCGACAATCCCGGCGCAATCGAGGCCTTCCGCTACCTCGTCGGTCTGATCAACAACGACCACGTCGCGCCGCCGGCCTCCGACACCAACACCAACGGCGACTTCTCCCGCAACCAGTTTCTGGCCGGCCGGATGGCGCTCTTTCAGTCCGGCACGTACAACCTGTCGCCGGTAGCCAAGGACGCCACCTTCCACTGGGGCGTCGCGATGCTGCCGATCGGGCCCGCGGGCCGGGTAAGCGTCACCAACGGTATTGCCGCGGCGGCCAATTCGGCGACCAAACACCCAGACGCCGTGCGTCAGGTGCTCGAATGGATGGGCAGCACCGAGGGCAACGCCTACCTGGGCCGGAGTGGGGCAGCCATCCCCGCGGTGCTGAAGGCTCAGCCCGTCTACTTCGACTACTGGGCCGCCAAGGGCGTCGACGTCACACCCTTCTTCTCCGTGCTGGACGGCCCGCGCATTCCCGCCCCGGGCGGCGCCGGCTTCGCCGCTGGGAACGGCGCGCTACAAAGCTATTTCGACGACATGTTCTTCGGCCGGGGCGACGTCGCGACAATCCTGGGTCAGGCTCAGTCCGCGGCCAATGCCGCCGCTCGCCGTTAGTCGTCGCGGGCCGGCTGTATCACCTTGCCGTTCGGATCGCCTCGATGTAGGGCGAGAGTAGGCGCGCTATTCCCGTCGCGGCGTCGTCAATACTGGTCGGTGGCAGGGCGAGAAAGCTGAGCGAGGCGCGCGCGATTGCCTGGCCCATCACGTTCGCGTCCTGGTGGTTGGCGCACACCCAGCTTCGCTGAAAAGTACCCGAGAGCTGTTCGGTGGCATAGTCGACAATGAATTGACTTTCGACCGTGATCATCCGGAGAAGGTCGTTGGGGGCATCTTCGGCTCGCAGCGCCCGCACGAGAGGATCGGTGTCGAGGCGGTTGAAGAAATCGCGGAAAGCCGACTGCAGGGCGCGGTAGCCGTCGTCCGGGTGCGCGTCGACTGCCGTTTCCATTCCGGTGACAATGCTGTCGGTAAGCCGCAGGGCATAGTTGCGCGCGAGGCCACCGCGTGAACGGAACTCGTTGTAGAGGGTGCCGCGGCTGATGCCTGCCGCCGCGGAGACATCAGCCATGGTGATCGTCGACCATTTTCGTTCGAGAAGCAAACGCTGCATCGCGTCGAGAACCCCGTCGCGCATCAACGACAAAGCGGTGTTTTGATACGGGCTGCGGTTTCGCGAAGATGCCGACTCGACCATGTAGCCGAGACTAGTGTGCATTCGGGTTGAAATCGGTTGTCATGTCAAGCGTGCTTAGGATTGAAGTCGATCTTCTCGCGGACACCGCAGTCCGGGCAGCGCCAATCGTGATCGACGTGGGCCCAGCTGGTTCCGGCCCGATATCCCTCGCGCGGCGCGCCGGTTGCTTCGTCGTAGACGTAGTCACAGATTGGACACTGGTAGGTGGCCATCATCGGGCTCCGTAGCGGGCGAGGATCTTTGCGCGCTTGCGCGGGTCGATGTTCACCGCAGTCATGTCACCCTGATAGTGCTCGATGACGCGGTGGTCCATCAACTTTCGCCAGACCGGGGGGAAGTAGGTCAGGCTGATAAGGCTGGCGTATCCGCTGGGCAGATTGGGGGCACCGTCCATACTGCGCAGCGTCTGGTAGCGCCGAACGGGATTGGCGTGGTGGTCGCTGTGCCGCTGCAGATGGTAGAGGAAGACGTTGGTGACAATGTGGTCGGAGTTCCAGCTGTGCTCTGGCGCGCAACGTTCGTAGCGCCCAGATGCCGTCTTCTGCCGCAGCAAACCGTAGTGCTCGAGGAAGTTCACCGACTCCAGCAATGACGCGCCATATACGGCCTGGATGAGCAGGAACGGCAGTACTCGCCACCCGAAGGCCGCGGTCAACGCGCCGAACAGGACGATCGACATTATCCAGGCGTTGAGCACGTCGTTCTGAATGCTCCAGGCAGACTTCTCGATGCGACGCATGCGAGCCTTTTCCAGCCCCCAGGACGATTTGATCGAGCCGAACACGCTGCGCGGCAGGAACATCCAGAAGCTTTCGCCAAACCTTGCGCTGGCGGGGTCCTCTGGAGTGGAAACGCGCACGTGGTGGCCGCGGTTGTGCTCGATGTAGAAATGCCCGTAAAGGGTCTGGGCGAGCGTGACCTTCGACAGCCAACGCTCGAGGTTCTCGCGCTTGTGCCCCATTTCGTGGGCGGTGTTGATACCCACCCCGCCCACAATGCCGACGGTGACCGTCACCCCGATCTTCGAGATCAGTCCCAAACCGCCGGCGATCCCGAGCCAGCTCAGATCGCCGGCCGACCACAGGTAGCACGCCACGAACAGGCTAGTGAGTTGGAATGGAATGACAGCGTAGGTGCAGTACCGGTAGTACTTGTCGTTCTCGAGGTGCTTGATCACCTCTTCCGGCGGGTTGTCACCATCGTGGCCAAAGCACGTATCGAGGATCGGCAGCAGCACGTAGAGCAGGATCGGCCCGATCCACCACAGCACCGGCGTCGCAGCGGTCCAGTCGAGTTTGCCGAACAGCCAGGCAAACGCGACGGCTACGAGCAATGACGTCGGGAGGATCAGGCCCAACAGCCACAGGTATCGCTTTCGGTCACGCCATCGCCTAACACCGCGTTGAGATTGTGTTTCTGCAATGGGCACCATCGCGGCCCCTCCTCACTTGGTCACCGCCCACGTCCGGGTGGTGTTGTCAGCGCACCGCCAGTGGGTGGCACGGCATACAATTGAACATATCAGATTATTTGTTCATAAAATAGACATATTGTTCTATTTGTCTAGGCGCCTACACCGAGCCTTAGGCTTTGGTTCGCTCTGGCTTTCGGCTGAGCAGGTACCGTCGGTCCCGCGGCATGTCGCACACGAGGAGAGCGGACACCAATGGCGGATCAAAAGAAGCCGAACATCGTCATGATCATGGCCGACGATGTGGGAACCTGGAACCTCAGCGCTTACCACCGCGGCATGATGGGCGGTTCCACGCCCAATATCGACAGGATCGCGCGCGAAGGTGCGCTGTTCACCGACTACTACGGTCAGCAGTCATGCACAGCGGGGCGGGCCGCGTTCATCACCGGTCAGACCCCTTTCCGCACAGGCCTGCTGAAGGTTGGCATGCCCGCGGCCAAACAAGGCATCCAGGATTCCGACCCGACAATCGCCGAACTGCTCAAGCCGCTGGGCTATGTGTCCGCGCAGATCGGCAAGAACCACCTGGGCGACCGCAACGAATACCTGCCCACCGTCCACGGCTTCGACGAGTTCTACGGCATCCTCTACCACCTCAACGCCATGGAGGAGCCCTACGACGACGAGTACCCCAAGATCCCCGAGTTCCATGAGCGCTTCGGCCCCCGCAACATCTTGGACACCAAAGCGACCGATGTCGATGACCCGACCGAGCATCCGCGCTGGGGCCGGGTTGGCAAGCAGGCGATCGCCGACGGCGGTCCCTTGCCTCCACACCCCGGCATGGACCCGGCGGCCAAAACCAACATGGAAGACGTCGACGCCGAGATCGTCCGGCGCTCACTGGACTTCATCGATCGCTCCGCGGCGGCAGACACGCCGTTCTTCCTGTACCACAACGCGACCCGATGCCACGTCTGGACGCACCTGGCCCCAAAGTGGCAGGGCAAGAGCGGGTTCGGCCTCTACGCCGATGCGATGATGGAGCTGGATTGGGAAGTCGGTCAGATTCTCGACAAGCTCGACGAGCTCGGCATCGCCGACAACACCATCGTGCTGTTCACCAGTGACAACGGTGCGGAGGTCTTCAGTTGGCCCGACGGCGGCAACCACCCGTTCCGCGGCGAGAAGGGCAGCACCTACGAGGGCGGCTTCCGGGTGCCGATGGTGGCCAAGTGGCCCGGCGTCATCGAGCCCGGCACCATCATCAACGAGATCATGGCACACGAGGACTGGCTGCCGACGCTGCTGGCCGCGGCCGGTCAGCCGGACACGAAAGAGAAACTCCTGACGGGCCTCGAAGCCGGCGACAAGACCTTCAAGGTCCACCTCGACGGCTACAACTTCGCGCCGTACTTCGCCGGCGAGGTTACCGAGGGGCCGCGGCGTGAGTTCTTCTACTTCAGCGACAACGCCGACCTGATGGCCGTGCGCTACAACGCGTGGAAGCTCAACTTCAAGACCATCGTCGGGAACCTGTTCACCGGCAAAGAGGACACGACCAACGTCCCGGTGGTGACCAACCTGCGGCAGGACCCGTGGGAGCGCTATCAGACCGAAAGCATGCTGTACGGCCGCTGGTGGGGCGAGAAGCTGTGGACGATGGTGCCCGCGGTCAACATCGTCGGAGAATTCCTTGCGACGTTTGTGGCCTACCCGCCGAGCCAGGCGTCCGGCACCCTCAGCGTCGAGAAGGCCCTCACGATGCTGCAAGAGGGAGCGCTCAAGAACTAGCGCGGCGTATGCACCGGAAGCCGATATGGCTCATGCCGGTGTCGATCATCTGCGGTCGGCGTGCGGCGGGCCGATAGCGCAGGCAGTAGTTGTCGGCGCATAGAAAGGAGCCACCCTTGATCACTTTGCGTGGTATCCGAAACTGCGGTTGCCCGGCGTCATAGCTGGCTGCTTCACAACACGGATCACCGGCCCGGTTGTCGGCGTACCAGTCGCTCGTCCACTCCCACACATTGCCGGCCATGTCGAAGAGGCCGTAGCCGTTGGGCGGGAAAGCACCGACGGGAGTGGTTCGGCCGTATCCGCGATCGGGACGCCACGGGAAATCACCGTGCCAGTAGTTGGCCAGGCGCTGCCCCGGCCCTTCCGGTTCGTCACCCCAGGTGTACGTCGCGTTGGCCAGGCCGCCGCGCGCAGCGACCTCCCATTCGGCCTCTCGCGGCAACTCCAATCCGGCCCACGTCGCATAGGCCTGAGCGTCCTCATAGGCGACGTGCACCACCGGGTGATCGGCCCGTTTGCCGACCGATGAATTCGGGCCCACCGGGTGGCGCCAGGACGCTCCCGGCGTCCAGCGCCACCACAGATTCAGGTGACGCAGGTCCACCGGGCCATCGGTGCGGATGAACACCATGGAGCCCGGCTGTAGATTCTCGGGCGGTGCTTCGGGGAAATCGGCCGGGTTGACTGGCCGCTCCGCAGCCGTCACATACCCTGTCGCGTCGACGAATTCGGCGAACTGCGCGTTCGTGACCTGGTGCGCGGTGATCCAGAACCCGTCGACCACGGCGTGGTATGCGGGGGTTTCTTCGGCGTAGTGCTGATCCGACCCCAAATTGCAGGTCTGAGCCGGAATCCAGCACAGGTCGTGGTCAGTCAACATCCTGCGGATATTCAACCACCTGGGAGCGACCGCGCGCGGGGCGTTGTCGTCGGGGCTACCCGGCTTGACCGGGATTGCCGCCATCGCCCGCTCGACCATCGCCGTGATCGTCAGGCTCGGATTCACGCCGGGATTGGCCGGGATGACCGCACCGTCGCAGATGAGCAGGTTCTGGTAGCCGAACACTCGATGCTCGCCGTCGACAACTCCGTGCTCGGGGGTGTCGGCCGCTATCGCGCCGCCCAGGATGTGTGCGGTGATCGGCATGTTGAACAGCGCTTCGGTCAGCCAACTCTGCGCTGTCCCACCGGTCCGGTCGGCGAGCCGCTGGGCGAAGTCGTTGGCCACCGGCAGGAAGGTGGGCGTCGGGTTTTCCGGGATCCTGGCGGGTGGTGAGCCGCAGCCGCCGGCCGAGTATCCGCCGCTTGGGCACCAGCGACAGCGATGTGTCGGTGGTCTGCATGACGCCGGTGATGAGCGACCGTTGTGACCAGCCGCGCGGATTGGTCACGCGGACAAAGCGAATCGGGTGCCGCAGGATCTGGGCGAGCAGCTTCAGCGGCCGCGTGATTCTCGTGCCATCGCCGGTCAGCAATGTGAACATCAGGCCCATCACATTGCCGCCCGACCCGTACGTGACGGCTTCGACATGGCTGTCCCCGGTGGGGTGCACGCTCGAGGTGATCGAAACGCTGCGACCCCATCCCCGGTCGTCCGGTGTGGTCACCGCGGTCATCGCCTCGCTGTTGGTGCGGACCAACTGGCCGAGCCGGTCAGAGATTCGCGGTAGCGCGCCGTCCCTCTTACATTGGGCGAGAAGTTGATTGGTTCCCAGCGCGCCGGCGGCGACGACGACACCGCGTGCGGTCTGCGTGCGGCGGTCCTTGCGAATCCAGGACCCGGTGCGTTCGCTGGTCACGGCGTACCCGTCTGATCCGTCCGCCGCCCCCAACGGCCGGATCGAGATGACCGTGCGTTCGGGATCGATCTGCACCCCGAGGCGCTCGGCGAACCACAGATAGTTCTTCGGCAGCGTGTTCTTGGCGTTGTTGCGGCATCCCAACAGGCACAACCCGCATTCGATGCAACCCGACCGGGCCGGCCCGGCGCCGCCGAAATACGGATCGGCGTTAACGACGCCGGGCTCGCCGAAGTAGACGCCAACGGGGACTGGGCGGAAGGTGTCGGCTACACCCAGCTCGACGGAAATGGCCTCGATGGCTTCGTCGGCGGGCGTGCGCCGCGGCTGCGTCACGACGCCGAGCATGCCCTCGGCCAACTTCGTAATACTTCTCCAGATCCGGGGCGTCTCCGCATACCTTGCGCCAGTCCTCGAAGAACCCGTCGCCGGCTCGCCAGAGGGTCTGCGCGTAGACCAGGCTGCCGCCGCCCACGCCGCTGCCGGTGAGGACCATGACGTCTTTGAATGGTGTGACCCGCAGGATGCCCTTCAAGCCCAGCTTCGGCGCAAAGATCGTCCGGCGCAGCTGGGAGAGCCGCTCGGCGAAGTCGTCGTCCTCGAAACGCCGCCCGGACTCCAAAACGGCTACCCGATAACCCTTTTCGGCCAGGCGCAGCGCCGATACGCTGCCGCCGAAGCCGGACCCGACAATCAGGTAGTCGTAGTCGTGTGCCTGGCTCATCGTCGGCTCCGTCATCGCGTTCGATTTGGTCGCCGCTTTTGAATTGGTCACTCTTCGGTACTCGCCGGAGAGCGGATCCAGCTGGTAGACCCCTGGGCCGGGCGCGGGTCGGCCGCCCTCGGCGAACGCGCTTGGCAGCGGTCGATGCGACGTGCTGGTTGGGATGCGCTCGACGACATGCACGACTTGCGGTCGCCGGTCGGGCGGCAGTTGTCCCAGTGCCGCGGAGAGGTCCTCGGCGTCGAGCGCCTCGCCCGGATCGCAGCGTGACGGCGGTGACCGCGATGTCGTCGCCGTCCGCTCCGGGGACGGCGTATGTGACGCTCATGTCGATCGCGTCGAGGATGCCGAGTGCGTCCTCGACGGCGGACCCGCCGACCACGCCGTGGGCGGTCGTGACGAGCGAGTCGGCGCTGCCTGCGAGCCAGAAATCGCCGTCCTCGTCGCGGTAGAACAAGTCTCCGGTCAGCAGCCACGCGTCTCCCGGAGCGAAGAGCCCCCGATGTGGACGCGCCGCCGACGACATTCCCGGCTCGACCCGCGAGAGCAACATCCCGATTTCCCTGGGCCGGCACTGCTCGGCGGATCCGTCGGCGCGAAGGGCCAGCTGCCGGGTCTTTTCGTCGATGCGGGCGATGCGTAGCTCGGGACTGCCCGGAAGCGGGGTGCCCATGCAACCGACCTTTACGCCGGGCATGTTGACCAGGATCGCGTCGGTCTGCGCGGAGGCGTAGTACTCCACCACCCGGGCCGGGGCGAAACGCTCAATGACCCTGTGCCACAGTCCGACCGGCATCCCCGAGCCGATGAATGTGCGGATCGTGTGGTGCTGCTCACCGGGATGCGGTGGCGCCTCGACGAGGTCGCGGAGCTGTGTCCAGGTGTAGGACACCACGGTCACGCCGTAGCGGCGCGCTTCATTCCAGAACGTGTCGGGATCGAACCGGCTCGCCATCGAAAAGCGGGCACCGCTGGCGATGGCACCGCCGAGGGACATCAACAGGCCCGACGGGTGGTGGATCGGGTTGACACTGAAGACCGTGTCGCGCGGTCCGAGTTCAGCCGATGCCGCGGTTCCGAAGGCGGCCCGCGCCCAGCGGGCATTGGTGATCATTCGCGCCCTCGTCGAGGGACCGTCGCCGGTGAACAAGACAAAAGCGGTCTCGCGCGCCAGGCCGGGATTCGGTCGATACCAGGTCGGGAGGATGACTTCAGCCGGATCGATGCGCTCCAGGTCGATCACCCCGTCGACGCCGAGATCCCGTTGTCCTCCCCCGCCGCCGAGCACGAACACCTCGGCTTCGGTCCGCGTCGCGGACAGACGTCAACGTGCTCCGGGTCGGTCACGATGCGCGCGGCGCCACCAAGTTTGATCTCCTCGGTGAGCGACCCGTCGGGCCGCAACAACACGACCACCGCCCCGATCCGGTTGAGCGCGGCAACGGCGATAAGCATGCTGGGGCGGGTATCCATCAGCACCCCAACGGATTCACCCTGGCGCACGCCGACCGACAGCAGTCCCGCCACCACAGCGTCAATACGTGCCTTCAGAGCGGCGTGAGTGTGGGCGCGGTCCTCCCACAAGAACCCGACCGCACCGGGGTGACCTTCGGCGCGTTCGTCGAGGAGGCTGCCGAGAGACACCTGCGTCTCGGGGCGCACCAATTCCAGGCGCAGCAGCCGCGGCAGATTGGTGGCGGCGCCCGCCGTGAGTGCCCACGTCGCTTCGATGCGTCGCCGCGCCCAAGCGCCAGCCGGCCCCCATTCCCTGACCCACCGCGGCGATGAGCGGGTTGCGCCCTCCGCTGCCCGCAGCGACCTTCGAGGTGCGGTGGCCAGCGGCTCGACGATCTCCGGCATTTCGGTGCCCGTTGTCGAGATGCGATGCCCAGGCGGCAACCGTCGGCCAGGTGCCGGTCGTTGCCACTGAACCCACGACGATGCCGAGGTGTCCGACCGGCAGCGAGACCTCGTGGATGTCGGCACGCGGAGCCGCGCGGCCGATCGCCCGGACCGCCTCGGGCTGTCCGATCTGGTCGTTCTCGCCGACGAAGCACAGGACGGGCCGGTCGATGTCGGCGAGGGTCAGCGGTCGCCCGTCGATGACCATGCCGCCGGACAGCATCCGGTTCTGTGCGATGAACTGCCGCAGCGCGTCGGCAAGCGCCGGAGCCGGCCAGGCGATCCAGCCCTCGGACTCGATAAAGCGCCGCTGACGCTCGTTGGGCAGCAATGCTTCCCGATCGTGCAGTTGCCGCAGGAACTGCACTCGTGACCGCGCATTCTTTACCGGATCGAGCAGCCGAAAGCCTTCGCGGGTGGCCCATCCGGGCAGTCCCGTGCGGTCCAGTAATGCGGCGACCGCGTCTGCGGCGAATTCCATCACTGGTTCGGGCAACGAAAATATCGACACCGACTTGGTGTCGACCGGGCTTCCGAAGGAGATGACGCTCGCCAGTCCCGCACCGCGGCGGTAGGCGGCGACGGAGTAGGCGAACACGCCGCCCTGGCTGTATCCGCCCAGGTGGACATCTCTGCCGGTCAGGTCCCGGACCCGGTCGACGATCTCGCTGGTCGCAACGATGTGATCGGCGAGTGTCCGCTGCAGCCCACCTTCCTCGTGTTCGGGTGCGCCGAAGTCGACCACCCACGGGTCGATGCCGTGCTCGTGCAGCACGCTCACCGCCGACGACGACGAGGACACGTCGTAGACGTCGGCCACGAACATCATCGGCGGGACGAGAACCACCGCCGGCCGTCCGGTGCTGTCGCTATCCGGGAAGTACCGGCGCAGCCGGTACATCGGCTCCTTTGCAACCACCTCGAACGGCGAGCCTTTCTCGCCCGTCTCGAACCCGCCGTGCATGAGCAACTGCGCCGCGTTCATTGCCACCGCACCGAGTTGGTCGGTCCGTTTGGCCAATCCAACACGTTCCATGAGGGCTGTTACTTGATTCGAGATGTCCACGTCGATCCGTTCCGCGTGAAAACCAGTCAGAGCTGACTAGATTGAGTTCTAGTAAAGCAGGGATCGTAGGGGCGGTCAATAGCTCCGCCCCGGTGCGCCGGCCGACTGACCATTGACCCGCCGTAGCGCGACCGCTAGCCTCCTGAACCAGTCAGAACTGACTGGTTCAGGAGTATGTCAATCGGATGCACAGCACCAATCCGAGCGCGCGCGGATCCCTCACAACGGCGACTCCCGCGACATTCGACGCCCTGGACGAGTCCTTCCAACGCGATCCGTTCCCGACGCTGTCTGCGCTCCGCGATCAGTGCGCCGCGTTTCGCGACGCCGGTCCTGCCTGCTGTGCACGTCCTTCGCTACGCAGAATGTCAGGCAATCCTGCAAAACCCGGCCGGCTTCACCAACGACTTCGCCTGGGCGATCCAGCCCTACCTCGAGAGCACGCCGGAGTTGGCCACGGAACTGCCGCCGTTGTTCCTCGCTACCGACGGGGCCGAACATCATCGGTTGCGATCATTGGCCAACCGTGCATTCTCCCAACGGTCGGTCGGCCAAATCGAGGAACACGTCCATCGGCTCACCGAAGCGCTGCTCACCGAAGCGATCGAGCAACGTGACATCGACTTTATCGAGGCTGTGGCGTACCCGCTCCCGGTGCAGGTCATCGCGGAAATGCTCGGCCTACCCGCCGCCGACCGCGAGTGGTTCAAAGACTGGGCGACCCGCTTCGCCGAGGGCTTCGGCAGTGCCGTCTTCGGTGTGCCTGAGCCGCACGTCATCGCGGCCCAGGTGGCTACCTTCCGCGAGATGCACACCTATCTGCGGCCCCTCGTGGAGGAGCGCCGTGAATCACCACAAGAGGATCTGCTGTCGCGGCTGGTAATGGCCGAGGAACACGGCGACCGGCTGACGATGCCGGAACTGATGCAGATGGTCGCCGGGCTGCTCCCCGCCGGCCATGAGACCACCACCAATCTGATCGCCCATACCGTCGTCGAATTAGCGCATCACCCAACAGAACTCGCGCGGCTCCGCACGGACCCCGAACTCATCCCGTCCGCCGTCGAAGAGGTCGCTCGACTGGGAGGACCGACCTTCGGACTACTACGGGTGGCCGCGGCCGAAACCGAGATCGCCGGAGTGGAGGTCGGGGAAGACGAGCTCGTCATTCTCTGGGCGAGCGCCGCGCACCGCGACCCGGACGTCTTCGACCGGCCGGATACCTTCGATGTCGGACGGGACCCGAACCCGCACTTCGCGTTCTCCCGTGGGCCCCACTTTTGTCTCGGCGCCCAGTTGGCCCGGATGGAAGCGCGCATCGTGCTCGCGCATCTTCTCGATTCGACATCCAGTTTCGATCTGCTCAGCGAGGAACTTCCCTTGCACCCCAGCCCGATCTTGCGCGGCTACACCGAACTTCCCGTGCGGTTGACGCCACGCAGCTGATGGTTTCCGCCCTGGGGTGTGACGCGTAGTCGACGCGGGTCATGTGCCCGGCCGATGTAGTCAGGCCGGCGCGTTGAGCAGGTCTTCCCGGTTCGCGTCGCAGAGGAGTTTCTCGTATATGGGGATCAGCCGTTCGCCCAGAGCCTGCATGCGGAGAAGCTTGCGTGCCGATCCACGAACCCTGACTCGGCGGGTCGCGAGCAGCGTGGCCGGTGGGATGCGTCCGAGCCACAGCGCGTGCGCGACATCGGCCTTCATGTCCAGCTCGAAAGCGGCGGCCACGCCGGTCCCGGCTTCGCCCAGGAACACCTTCTTTCCGGGAAAGTCGACGACGAGCACGCAATCGGGGTCGGTCAACCGGAGTCGGGCCACCAGGCCGGTGGCTGCAGCAACGTCGGCGAGCGTCTCGTCGGCGACAACGTATTCGAACAATCCCCCGAGGTGACGGTAGACCTCGTCGGCATCGCGGAATATGGACACCATTGACCTCACAATCCGAAGGATTCGACCGTGGCCCGACGGTGCCAAGATTGACCCGCCACCACAGAGCCCAGCTGCAAAATAGTCGCAGCTGACGGTTTCTGCAAGTATGCTTCGGCGCCGCCCTCGACAAGTGCATCACTCCGGCGTGCCGTGGCTTCTTTGGACGTCTCGCGTCACCCGTTGCCGGCGCGCCCCATTCGAAGCCGGGCGTATCTGCGCTGAAAGAACGCGATCCGATCGTTGACCTGCGGAAGGTTTGGTGTTACCTTTAAAACCAGTCAACATTGACTAGTTTATAGAACCGGCCACGACAGCAGTCGCGACGGAAGGATCGGCAAGCAGTGGACATCGTTGATCGAGTTGCAGTCGTGACGGGCGCCGGGTCGGGTTTGGGCCGAGCCACTGCCTTGGCCCTGGCGAAGGCCGGAGCGCGGGTGGCGGTCTTGGACCGCAACGCGGAGGCGGCGCGATCGGTTGCCGAAGAGGCCGGCGCACCAGCCGTCCGGTGACGGTGGATGTGGCCGATCGTGCCTCGGTCACCGCGGCGATCGCCGAAGTTTTCGGAACATTCGGCCGGGTCGACGTGTGCGTCAACGCCGCAGGGATTCCCAACCCCGGGAAGGTGTTTGGCAAGAGCGGGCCGCTCGATATCGAGCAGTTTCAGCGGGTAATAGATGTGAATCTGGTGGGTGCATTCGATGTCATGCGGCAGTGCACCGAGCTGATGACCCGAAACCCGGAACCGGGGCTTGATGGCGAACGAGGGGTCATCATCAATGTGTCGTCCGGCGCCGCGTTCGAGGGTCAGAAGGGCCAGGCGGCCTACAGCGCGAGCAAAGCCGGCCTGATCGGCTTGATGCTTCCTGCGGCTCGCGACCTGGCTCAGTACGGCATTCGCGTGGTGACCATCGCGCCTGGTCTGTTCGATACCGGCATCTTCGCCGGAGTCGATCCCAAGGTGGTTCAAGGCCCTGGGCTCGGCCGCGCTCAACCCGTCGCGACTGGGTGACCCCAGCGAATTCGCGGCACTGGTCATGCACATCATCGAGAACAGATACCTCAACGCGACGACACTGTCGATTGACGCCGGCGCCCGGTTACCCAATGTCTAGCCGCTACCTCGACCTCACCTCACATCGAAGAGGTAATCATGACTGAACCACACAGCGGAATCTCCTACTCCGCGTTGATCGTTGACGCATTGACCCGGCACCGCGATCGCACGGCGTTCATCCAGGGCGACTCCCGGGTGTCCTACGCCGAGGCGGCCGACATGACCAGTCGGATCCGCAGGGTGCTGCAAGACAAGGGCATTGCGAAGGGCAGCTGTGTCGGCGCGCTCAGCGTCAACTCCCCCGAGGTCTGGATGGTGCAGGCGGCGATCTGCCTGACCGGTGCGATGTACACCGGGCTGCATCCACTCGGATCCATCGACGACCACGTCGATCTGTGCGAGGACGCCGAGGTCGACATTCTCATCGTGCATCCCAAGTTCGCCGATATCGGCGCTCAGATCCTCTCCCGGGCCACCAACGTCAAGCACCTGCTTACGCTGGGGCCCGCGGACGTCGGCGAGGACCTGCTGGCGTTGTGCAGCGACCTTGGACCGGAGACGCTCAGCCGAGGTGACGCCGAGGAAGAAGATATCGCGTGGCTGCAATACACCGGGGGCACCACCGGGCGGCCCAAGGCGGCCATGATCTCCCATCGCGCGATGGTCCAGACGGTGTTTTCGCTCAACGCCTCCTGGCGCCTGCCGGTCGACCCGCGGACCCTCATCGCATCTCCGATTACCCACGCCGGTGTCCTGCCCATCCTCCCCACGCTGCTGCGTGGCGGCACCGTCGTTCTGCAAGCGGGCTTCGACGCCGAACAGTGGCTCGCCGCTGTGCAAGCCCATCGCATCAACTATGTGTTCACGATCCCCACCATGTTGTACGCGTTGCTCGATCACGGTAGTCTCGACCGGTTTGACTTGAGCTCGCTGGAAACCGTCGTCTACGGTGCCTCGCCCATGTCGCCGTCGCGCATCGACGAGGCGCAAAAGGCGTTCGGCCCGAACCTGTTACAGGGGTACGGCCAGACAGAGTGCGTCGGCATGGCCACGAGTTTGTTGCCCTCCGAACATGATCCGGACGAACTGGACGTCCTGCGGTCGCGCGGTCGCCGGAGCGATCGTCGACGTCCTCGACGAGGACGGGCAGCCCGTGCCGAACGGAACCGTCGGCGAACTCTGCGTGCGGGGGCGAGCCGTGATGTCCGGGTACTGGAAGCGGCCCGCAGAGACCGCCGAGGTCCTGCGCAACGGCTGGCTTCGCACCGGCGACATGGCGTTGCGCAGCGACACCGGTTTCTTCCACATCGTCGACCGCAAAAAGGACATGGTGATCTCCGGCGGCTTCAATGTCTATCCGCGCGAGATTGAAGACGTTCTCGCCGACGATCCATCGGTGTCGATGGTCGCGGTGATCGGCGTGCCCGATCCGAAATGGGGTGAGGCGGTCAAGGCCTTCGTGGTGCCCCGGCCGGGCGCCACGCCGGATACCGACGCGTTGGTAGCGAGCGTCAAAGCAGCGCAAAGGTCCGCACCACGCGCCGAAGTCCATCGAGGTGGTCGACCAACTGCCCCTGACCAAAGTCGGAAAGATCGACAAGAAAGTGCTCCGCGCCACCTACTGGGCGGGCCTCGAGCGGGCGGTGAACTGACATGACCGAAACAACCCTATTGCCCGCCCTCACCAAAGAATCTGTGGGAGCGACCGTTTGGCTACGGCTGCAACGTCCGGCCGCGATGAACGCGATCAGCCCAGGCATGCTGACGGAACTGAACCTCGCGCTCGACGAGATCGAATCCGACGAATCCGTCCGGGTGGTCGTGTTGACCGGTACCGGCCGGGCATTCTGCGCGGGCGCTGATCTGAAGTCGATCGCCAACGCGGCCGGCGAGGTCGATCCGGGCCAGGTCATCGAATTCGTCGCCTACGCCGGCCGGACCATCGAGCGGCTTGCCGCGCTTGACCAACCGGTGATCGCCGGTGTGAACGGTCTGGCGCTGGCCGGCGGACTCGAGTTGCTGCTCGCAAGCGACATTGTGGTGGCGTCGAGCGCGGCGCGCATCGGTGATGCGCACGCGAACTACGGACTGACTCCCGGCGCCGGTGGCTCGGTTCGGCTGGCCCGCGTCGTGGCCCACACATGGCGAAATACCTTGCCTTCACCGGCGGTCACTTTCCGCCGTCGTCGCCGGTGCTCGCGGGGCTGGTCAGCGAGATCGTCGAGCCGGACGAGCTCGAGGCCCGGCTAGCCGAACTCGCCGCCAGCCTGGCCGACAAGAGCCCGCTGGGGCTGCGTCGGATGAAGCACCTGATCAACGACGCACCCGATCAATCTCTTCGGAGTGCACTCGCTACCGAGCAGGAGGTCCTTGCTGATGCAGTGCGCCTCCGCGGACTTCGCCGAGGGAATCGCGGCCTTCGCCGCCCGACGCACCCCGATCTACCAAGGACGATAGGAGAACCAACCATGGACGCGACAGCGCCCTTCACCCTCAGCGAGGACCACCTCGCCTTCCGCCAGTCGGTCCGGACGCTGGCCCGATCGCGCTACGTCGACTCAATGCTGGAGCGGTCGCAGAGCGAGAAGTTCCCGCTCCCCGAGTTCGGTGAGCTGGGCGACGCGGGGCTGCTCGGGCTCCTGATCAGCGAGTCGCAAGGCGGCCAGGGCGGCGACGTGCTGGCCGTCGGCATCGCCGTCGAAGAACTTGCCTACGCCGACCCCTCGATCGCCTACCTGGCGTTCGCGGCGAATGCCAGCAACGCCCTGCTCGCCGCGCACGGCAGCGAGGAGGTTCAGCAGCGGTGGGTCACTCGCGGTATCGCGGGCGAGGCCGTGATCTGCCTCGCGCTGACCGAGCCGGGGGCCGGGTCGGACGCGGCGAATCTCAGCACCAAAGCCAGCCGGGTCGACGGCGGCTGGCGGATCTCCGGTGAGAAGACCTCGATCACCCAGGCCGTGCATGCCGATGTCGCTATCGTCATCGCACAGACCAACCCCGGGTCGGGCGGCAAGGGCATCGGGATGTTCCTCGTCGACATGGCGGATCCCGCCGTCACCGCCCAGCCCATTCGTGATCCCGGCTTCAAACCGCTGGGCCGCGGCTCGATCTTCTTCGACGATGTGTTCGTGCCGGACAGCCACGTACTAGGTGAGATCGGACGCGGATTCGGCATGGTGATGCGCGAATTCGATCTGACCAGAACGCTGATCGCGCTGATGAACATCGGCACCGCACAACACGCGATCGACATGGCGATCGAATACTCCAAACAACGTCAAACATTCGGCCGGCCACTGGCGGCCAATCAAGGCGTCTCGTTCGTAATCGCCGAACACAGCACCTACGTGTCGGCGGTACGGGCGCTGGGCTATCACGCCCTCGGACTGCGGATGGCCGGGCAGCCGCACACGGCTGAGGCCGCGATGCTGAAGTGGTGGGGACCGCTGGTCGCGCACAACGCGATCCGCGACTGCATCGTGCTGCATGGCCAAGTCGGCTGGTCCGACGAGATGCCACTGCAGGCCATGCTGCGCGATGTCTCCGGCTGCATGATCGGCGACGGCACGCCTCAAATTCAGAAGCTCGTGATAGCGCGCGAGCTGATCGGCAAAGAGGTGCTGGCACGATGACTACCAACCAAGCGACGACCACTTCCGAAGCTTCGCTGCGCGCCGTTGTGGTCGCTGGGGTCGGAATGACCGGATTCGGCAAATTCCTCGATCGCAGCATCAAATCACTTGTCGCCGAGTCCGTTCAGGCCGCCATCAAGGATTCGGAGATGGGCGATTCGGACAAGGGCATCGAGACGATCTACTACGCCAACACCGCGTCGGGGATCCTGCAGGGTCAGCACTCCGTGCGCGGACAGCATGCGATGCGCGAGGCCGGGCTCAACGGCATTCCGCTGATCAACATCGAAAACGCCTGCGCCTCGGGATCGACGGCGCTCAATCAGGCGTGGCTGGCGGTCGCGTCGGGCTATGTCGATGTTGCGCTGGCGGTGGGTGCCGAGAAGCTCTATCACCCCGACAAAGCGCTGACTTTCGCGGCAATGGGAAGTGCCCTGGATCAGGATCGGCTCGCGGAGATCTTCGCCGAGATCGGCGCGAACGGCGGCGACCAATCGGTCTTCATGGACGTCTACGCGAAAGCGGCCACCGACTACATGGATCGCGCCGGCGCCACCCAGGAAGACTTCGCCCGCGTCGCGGTCAAGAACCACGACCACGGTGCGCTTAACCCCAAGGCGCAGTATCGGACCCGTTTCACCCTCGAGGAGGTGCTGGCGGCGCGGAAGATCTCCGGCCCGTTGACGCTGCCGATGTGTTCGCCGATCGGCGACGGCTCTGCCGCGGTCATCGTGACCACGCCGGACATCGCCGCGCGTTGGGGTGCTCAGCCGGTCACCGTGCTCGCCACTATGACTGGCGCGTCGAAACCCGGCGTCGGCGGACAGCTCGTGGCCGGTGTGGCGAAGCGGGCATTCGACTGGGCCGGAATCGAACCGGCCGACGTCGACGTGCTGGAATGCCACGACGCCACCTCGCCGGCCGAGTTGATCGTGCTCGAAGAACTCGGCCTGGCCAAGCCGGGCGGCGCCGTGGAAATGATCCGCAAGGGCGACACCAGCATTGGCGGCAGGCTTCCCGTCAACACCAGCGGCGGCCTGGAAAGCAAAGGACACCCGATCGGTGCAAGCGGTCTCGCGCAGATCGTCGAGCTCACGGAGCAACTCCGCGGCCGTTGTGGCGAGCGTCAGGTCGACGGCGCACGGATCGCCGTGGCAGAAAACGCGGGAGGCTACATGGGACCCGACGCGGCAGTGGCGACGGTGACCATCCTCGGCACCACGTCGCGATGAGCGGGACCGGGGCAGCGTCGCCCTGCGCTTGATGAATCCGGTGGCCGCCGGGGTGTGCCAATCGGCGTTTCGCCGATACCACGACGACCTCGACGGCATGCGCACGTTCCTCAACCGTGCCGGCGCGGCATCGGGTCTGCTCGCCCGGCGCGCCCCGGGATGCCGGATCGTCGACGGCGAATTGGGCGGCCTGCCCACGCGCGAATTCCACCCCGCTCGGTTAAAGCAAAGGCGCACCGTGTTGTACCTGCACGGCGGTGGATTCCTGATGTACGCCCGCAGGGCCTATACCGGATTCCTCTCCCGGATGGCGAATGAGCTGCAATCCCTAGTCGTCGTTCCGGCTTACCGACTGGCTCCCGAGCACCCGTTTCCCGCGGCCATCGATGATTGTCTGCACGCCCATGCGGCACTGCTGGACGCCGGGCAGGAGCCGGGTCAATTGATGATCGCGGGCGAGTCGGCCGGCGCCAACGCTGCCCTCGTCACGTTGCAGCGAGCCCGCGACGCCTCCCTGCCGATGCCTGCGGGCGCGGTCTTGATCAGCGGCGGCTTCGACTTCTCGTGGTCCAGCCCGTCGATCGACATCAACGCCAGCATCGACACCACGCTGGGCGCGCGTGGGCTGGCGTTCCTGAAGCGCTGGTACCGACCGGATGTCGACCGGACGGACCCGCTGATCTCTCCGCTGTTCGGTGACTTCAGGGGCCTGCCACCGCTGCTGTTCCAGACCGGGCACGCCGAGGTGCTGCGTGACGACTCGGTGCGGGCCAGCGAGCGCGCGCGAGCGGCCGGAGTACCGGTATGGCTCGAGGTCTTCCCAGAAGTTCCGCACGCCTGGCATCAGTTCGCGACGTGGCTTCCCGAGACGCGCGACGCGCTGCTGCAAATAGCGCGGTTCGCCAACGCCACCCACCGATGGAGGAGCGTCTAGTGGGTATCGATCAACTGTCGCCCTCGGGTACCGAGGTAGTGGTGCAATCGGCCGAGGCGGTGGCCGCGGTCGTGGACGAACTGCGCAGCCATCAGCCGTCCTGGGAGGCCTTGGGGCCCGACGCCCGCGCCGACTGGTTGCGACAGCTGCGGAACTGGTTGCTGGACAACGAGTCGCGTCTGATCGACATCGTGTCTGCCGAGACTGGCAAGCCCCGCGTCGAGGCGGCATTCGAAGTCATGGTGACCTGCGACGTGATCAACTACTACGCCGATCGGGCCCGGAAGTTCCTGGCCGCGAAGAAGTTGCGGCCGCACGGCCCGCTCACCGCTGCCAAGAAGCTTACCAGCGTGTACCGCCCGTACCAGGTCGTCGGCGTGATCACGCCGTGGAATTTCCCGTTGCTCATCCCCGGGGTCGACGCCGTTTTGGCGCTGCTGGCCGGGGCGGCCGTCGTCGTCAAGCCCTCGGAGGTCACTCCGTTGTCCGCGTGCGAATTCGTGCGCGGCTGGGAAGAGATCGGCGCCCCGCCGGTGTTCGGTGTGTCACCGGTCTGGGTGCAACGGGCGCGGCGGTGGTGGACAACGTCGACATGGTGCAGTTCACCGGCTCCACCAAGACCGGCCGGGCCATCGCCGCGCGGGCGGGCGAACGCCTGATTCCCTGCGGCGTCGAACTGGGCGGCAAGGACCCGGCCATCGTCCTGGCCGACGCCGATCTTTCGCGCGCCGCCAACGGAATCGCGTGGGCGGCACTGTTCAACTCGGGTCAGGCCTGCATCTCCGTGGAGCGGGTTTACGTCGAAGCACCGGCCTACGCCCGGTTTGTTGCGCTGCTCACCGAGCGGGTCTTGTCGATCAGACAGGGGGCCGATAACGGTTCGTACTCGGCGGATGTCGGGCGGATCGGTCACCACGCAGCAGCTCGAAATCGTCAAGAGCCATGTCCAGGATGCCGTGGCGCACGGGGCCACGATCGCGACCGGCGGAAAGACGACCGGCGAGTTCTTCGAGCCCACAATTCTTCTCGACGTCGATCACTCCATGGCCTGCATGCGCGACGAGACTTTCGGCCCGACGATCCCGGTGATGAAGGTCGCCGACGAAGAAGAGGCGATCCGGTTGGCCAACGACTCCCCGTACGGGCTGTCGGCGACGGTGTGGACCAAGGACATCGATCACGGACGCGACATCGCACAACGGCTCGAGGTCGGCGCCGTCAACATCAACGACGCCTATTCCAACCTGTTCTGCTTTCCCCTGCCACAGGGCGGCTGGAAAAGCTCCGGCCTCGGATCTCGGCTGGGCGGCCCGCAGGGCATCCGGAAGTACTGCCGTCAGCAGGCCATCACCGTGCCGCGCATGCGGAGGTTGGAGAACCAATTGCTTTGGTATCCCTACTCGCGTCGTCGCAGCCGCACCGTTGGCGCGTTGCTGCGCCTTTTCACGGCCCGCGATGTCGGGCGGCGACTACGCCGGCCCGCCGGAAGTCGATGCCGCTCTCACTTGCCGGGTGCCTCCGGTGCGAAGTAAAGATCCGGAAGCCGCCGCCACGCTTCGAGCAGACGCTTTTCCTCCGCGCTGCCATGGCCCGGTTTGCTTGCCGAAGCTCCCAGCATCGAATTGATAACCACCATGCAGAATTCGGGGAACCGCTTGTGGACGGCCCGCTTCTCGCCGAGCAGCGCCTTGCACAGGTCGAGATTTGCCCGGGCAAACTCGTGTTCCA
Source organism: uncultured Actinomycetota bacterium (assembly GCA_963762625.1). Classification (GTDB taxonomy): domain Bacteria; phylum Actinomycetota; class Actinomycetes; order Mycobacteriales; family Mycobacteriaceae; genus Mycobacterium. The sequence continues at coordinate 2,374,712 of CAVXLB010000001.1, read as the reverse complement.
GCGGCTTGAGGTAGTCACGCATGTCGGGATCGTGCCGTGCGGCGATGAGCAGCTCCACGGAGGCGCCACCCAGCGGGCCCGAAACGACCTGCCAAAGCAGCGAAGCCCAGTCTTCGCCGTTGCGTGTCTCGGTGGCGTGCAACCGCGCCTCGCCGACCTTCGTGGCATACAACCGGCGCGCCGCCGCGCTGATGAGCTCGCCCCGGGAGGCGAAAGTAATGCAACAGCACCCCGCGCGAGACGCCGGCTTGCTTTTGCACCTCGAGCGTGGTGGTCGCCGCGTAGCCGCGCTCGATCAGGATCGAAACGGTGGCGTCAAGCAGCTTCCGTTCCGCGGCCTGACGGCGGTCGCGCTGACTGATCCGGACCGGCGGCGCAGCGGTCGAACTCCTTGCAGCCAAGGCGAACTCCTCAAATTGTGCGGCAAATGCCACAGTACAGAAAGTAACGGGTGATTTCAATTATAGTCAATATTGACTATAATTGCAGATTGGCGACGAGTGGAGAAAGACATGACGACTGGCCCATTGTCCGGTGTGAAGGTTCTCGAAATGGCCGGGATCGGACCGGGGCCATTCTGCGGAATGCTGCTCGCTGATCTGGGCGCCGATGTGGTGCGCGTCGATCGCCCGGGCGGCGGGGGCATGCAACTCGTGCCGTGGGCTGATGACCTGCTGAATCGCGGAAAGCGCTCGATTGCTGTCGATCTCGCGAAACCCGGCGGCGCCGAGAGAGTGCTCTCATTGGTAGAGCATGCCGATATCATCTTCGAAGGATTTCGCCCCGGAGTGGCGGAGCGTCTCGGGATTGGACCCGAACCATGCCTGCTGCGCCGACCGCAATTGGTCTACGGACGCATGACCGGGTGGGGCCAGGACGGCCCCATCGCGCATACCGCCGGACATGACATCACCTACATCGCACCAACCGGAGCGCTGCACGCTATCGGGCAGGCAGGTGGTCCGCCGCAGATTCCGCTCAACCTCGTCGGCGACTTTGCCGGTGGGAGTATGTACCTGCTGGTGGGCATGCTGGCCGCCCTGGACGAGGCCCGACGAAGCGGCCGTGGTCAGGTGGTCGACGCGGCGATCGTCGACGGCACCGCGCATTTGATGACCATGATCTACAGCTGCTACGCGGGAGGAATCTGGTCGGACGAGCGCGGCACCAACCTCGGCGATGGCGGCTCGCCGTTCTATGGCGTCTATGAGACGTCCGATGCAAAGTACATGGCCGTCGGGGCGCTCGAACCGCAGTTCTACGCCGAGTTCCTGCGCCTGCTCGAACTCCCGTCGGATCCCGCCGCACAGCTCGACCGCGATGCGTGGCCTCGGCTGCGAGCGCAGATCGGCGTCGCCTTCGCCGCACGTCCCCAACACGACTGGGCAAAGATATTCGACGGCAGCGACGCCTGCGTGGCTCCCGTCCTCGGCTTGTCCGATGCGCCCGGCCATCCGCAACTGGCGGCCCGCAGCACCTTTTCGTCGGCAATGGCATCACCCAGCCATCCCCCGCCCCCCGGTTCTCGCGGACTCCGGCAGCGGTGGACGGCCCACCTTGCGTGCCCGGCCAGCACACCGACGAGGTGTTCGCGGACTGGCTTGGGCAATAACAGTTATGTCTGACTGTTTCGTCGCCGACGTTAACCGCGCTAGCTCGGGCAGCACCATCACCGGGACCGGGCTATTCCGAATGATCTTGCCGCTGTGGGAACCCAGAAAAACCCTGCGGATGTCACCGCGCGGTGACGAGCCCAACGCCAGAACCTCGCCGTCCTCCCAGTCCGTCTTTTCGAGCACTTCTTGCCAGCTTTGGCCGCTAACCACTTCCAGCGCAACGTCTTCGCCCACCACGCCCTCCGTCTTCAGACCTTCCAGGATTTCGTGCGCCTGGGACGCCCACGCTTCCAGGATCGCGTCCTCGACGTCCGCCCCCACCTCCGGTGGATACATCGTCTTGCCACGGACCGCGAAGGTAAGTACCCGCACCGGCACCCCGCACCGCTCGGCGAACTGGAAGCACCGCCGCACCACCGCGACCGATTCCGGGGTGCCCGAGTAGGCGCAGGTAAGCCGTGCCAACCTGCCGGTGTAGGAACGGTATCTGGGCGGGCTGATGGCCACTGGCACCGGCGAGGCGTGCAGCAGCCAATCGGCGGTCGAACCGATCACCACCTGCCCGCGCCCCCCGCTGGGGAGCGATCCCAGCACCAGCACGTCGCCGTCCACTTCCTCAGCGGCCTCGATCAATCCACTCGACACCGATCGGTGCGCGCGGTGAAAATAGTTCACCTCGATGCCATTGGCCAAGTTGTAGAGATATCGTCTGGCCTCGTTCGCCGAGTCCGCGGCCAAATGATCCGCCCAGTCCTCGTACTCGCCGTCGACGCGTGCCTGCGACGGCGTCAGCCATGGCCTCGGCGCGATCGTCGCCACCGTCAGCGACGTATCGAGGGTCCGCGCGACACGGACGGCCAGGTGTAAACCCGACAGGCCGACCTTGCCGATCCGATAGCCGGCGACGACAGTCACGGCATTTCCTTCGCGTTGAGCGCGCTGTGGTGACGACCCCAGACAAAGTAGAAGATCAACGCCACCGTCACCCATCCGGTGAATGCGATCCAGGTGTACCAGTGCAGGCTGGCGAGGATGTATCCGCACGCCAGCACCGATAAGACTGGCGTGACGGGGTAACCGGGGACCTTGAACGCCCGCGGCAGGTCGGGCTCGCGCACCCGCAGGATGATCACCCCGACCGCCACGATGATGAACGCGGTGAGCGTGCCGATGGACACCATGTCGGCCAGCTTGTCCAGCGGTACGAAGCCGGCCAAGATCGTCGCGGCGATCGCGACGATCACCGTGTTGTTCACCGGGGTCATCGTGCGCGCATTCACCGCCGCGAACCGCGACGGCAGCAACCCGTCGCGACCCATGGCGAACAGGATGCGGGTCTGGCCATACATGGTGACCAGCGTGACACTGAAGATCGAGATCACCGCGCCGGCGGCCAGAATTGTGCTGGCCCAGTTGCCACGAGTGACGTTGTCGAGGACTGTCGCCAGCCCGGCGTCTTGCTGCGCGGCGAAGTCCTGCCAGGGCTGGGTGCCTAGTGCGGCGACCGCGACCAGCACGTAGAAGCTGGTAACGATCAGCAGTGCGGCGATCAATGCGCGCGGCATGGTCGTCTGCGGGTCCTTCACCTCGTCGCCCGCTGTCGACACCGCGTCAAGACCGATGTACGAGAAAAAGATGGTCCCGGCCGCCGAGCCGATGCCGGCGATGCCGAACGGGGCGAAGTCCCTGAGTTGGTTGGCGTCGAAGGCGGTGAACGCGATGATCACGAACATGGCCAGCACCCCGAGCTTGATCATCACCATGATCGCGTTGACCCTGGCCGATTCGCTGGCGCCGCGGATCAGCAGCAGCGCGCACATCGCGATCAGGATGATCGCCGGCACGTTCACGTAGCCCGGCTCGGGGTCCCACGGGTCCGCCGACAGAGCACGCGGAATCTGGAACCCGAAGAGATTGTTCAGCAGCTTGTTGAGGTAGCCGCTCCACCCGACCGCGACGGCGGCGGTGGCCACCCCGTATTCCAGCAGCAGGCAAGCCGCGACACCCATCGCGACCGCCTCGCCCAGTGTCGTATAGGCGTAGGAGTACGACGAACCCGAAACTGGTACCGCGGAGGCCAATTCGGCGTAGCAAAGGGCCGCCAGCCCAGCCGCGAAGCCGGCGATGATGAACGACACGATCACTCCCGGACCGGCTTCTGGAACCGCCAGCGACATGACGAAGAAAATCCCGGTGCCGATCGTCGAGCCGACCCCGAACATGGTCAGCTCGAACGTGCCGATACTGCGTTTGAGGTGGTCCGACGCCCCGTATGCGACAGGCGCGCCGATCACCGGGCGACGCCGCAGCATCTGCTCTGTCAGACTGATCGAACTGGCTGGCAAGTTCCTGCCCCCTATTTGCCGGATCAGCTGATTATGCGGCCTCCCGTAACGCGCAGGCGAACTGGTCTACCGCCCAGTCAATCTCCTGCTCGGTAATCACCAGCGGAGGCGCAAACCGCAGCGTCGAATCGTGGGTGTCCTTGACGAGCACACCGCGGTCGGCCAACAGCAGGCTCATTTCCTTGCCGGTGCCCAGCGTCGGTTCGATGTCCACACCCGCCCACAAGCCAAAGCCGCGCACCGCCAGCACGCCGCCGCCGATCAGTCCGCGCAGCCGCCGGTGCAGATGCGCGCCCAATTCGCGCGAGCGCGCTTGGAATTCGCCCCGCGCCAGCATGGCGACAACCGTGGCGCCGATCGCCGCGGCCAATGGGTTGCCGCCGAACGTCGAGCCATGTTCGCCAGGATGCAGCACGCCCAGGATTTCTCGATCCGCGACGACCGCCGACAGCGGAACGACCCCGCCGCCGAGCGCCTTTCCAAGCAGGTAGACGTCCGGTACGACGCCCCAGCGGTCGCAGGCGAATGTGTAGCCGGTACGAGCCAGCCCCGACTGGATTTCATCGGCGATCATCAGCGCGTTGTGGTCGCTGCACAGCGCGCGCACCGTAGGCAGGTAGTCATCGGGCGGGACGACGATGCCCGCCTCCCCCTGGATCGGCTCCAGCAGCACCGCGACGGTGTTGTCGTCGATCGCCCGGGCCAGTGCCGCGGCGTCCCCGAACGGCACCGAGCGGAATCCCGGGGTGAAGGGCCCGAACCCGCTGCGCGCCGACGGATCCGAGGAGAAGCTGACGATGCTGATCGTACGGCCGTGAAAGTTGTTGTCGGCCACGATGATATTCGCCCGGTCTGCGGGAACGCCCTTGACGTCGTGGCCCCACTTGCGGGCGACTTTGAGTCCGCTCTCGACTGCCTCGGCGCCGGAGTTCATCGGCAGCACCATGTCTTTGCCGCACAACTCGGCAAGCGCGGCGCAAAACGGCCCGAGATTGCCGGAATGGAAAGCGCGGCTCACCAGTGTGACGGTGTCGAGTTGGGCGTGTGCCGTCGCGGTGATCTCGGGGTTGCGATGGCCGAAATTGACCGCCGAGTACGCGGCCAGACAATCCAGGTAGCGCCGGCCATCGACATCGGTGATCCACGCACCCTCGGCGCTCGCGGCTACCACGGGCAGCGGCGAATAATTATGCGCTGCATACCTTTCGACCAATCGGATCGCGGTTTCGGTTCCTGCTGACCGGGTTCGCGAGGCGATAGAGGATTCGAGAATTGTCACGGGAATACCTCCAACGTGCAGCACTTCACCGAACCGCCCCCCTTGAGCAACTCGGACAGATCAACACCGATCGGCTCGAAGCCGGCTTCGCGCAGTTGTGCGGCAAAACCCGTTGCGGCAGCGGGAAGCACAACGTGCAGGCCGTCCGAGACGACATTCAGGCCGAGCGCATAGGCGTCAGCACTGCCCACCACGATGGCGTCGGGGAACAGTGAGCGCAGGTGCCCCTGCGTCGCCTCGCTGAAGGCCGGCGGGTAATACGCAATCGTGTTGTCGTCGAGAACGGCCAGCGCGGTGTCGAGGTGGTAGAAGCGGGGATCCACCAGCTCAAGGGAGATCACCGGCGCGCCCAGCGTTGCCGAGATTTCGTCGTGGGCCCTTCGGTCCGTGCGAAAGCCGTAGCCCGCCAAGACCATTGCGCCGACCTGCAGTAGGTCGCCCTGCCCCTCGTTGACGTGCCGGGTCGACACCGGCCGATATCCCGCCGACGACATCCATGCGGCGTAGGCCTTCGACTCACCGGCCCGTTCGGCGAACCGGAACTTGGCGACGATAGCGATGTTGTTCGCGACGAACCCGCCGTTGGCGGCGTAGACCATGTCCGGGAGCCCGGGCACGGGCTCGACCAGGTCCACCCGGTGACCCAGCCGTAGGTAGGTCTGCCGCAGCGCCTCCCATTGCGCATGCGCGAGGTGGACGTCGACGGGTGTGCTGACGTCCATCCAGGGGTTGATCGCATATTCGACCGCGAAATACCTCGGGGGCGTCATCACATACCGGCAGGTGCGGGGAATACGGCTACACCCAGCGCGCTCTGCTTCTTGCCATGCCCCGGGTGCCGCGACATAGGAATCCGTCATAAATAAACGATATTGGGCGCATGCACACAATCAAATGCTAATACTTGCGTATATATATGCGATTCATTGCGCTAGGATCGCGTTTGCGGTGATCTGTTGTGCGACGCCGGGAGGAAGGGTTTGGAACCTGCATGGACCGCCTGGATGAGACCGACGAGCGCATCCTCGCCGAGTTGACCGAGCATGCCCGAGCCACCTTCGCCGAGATCGGACTGAAGGTGAATTTGTCGGCTCCGGCGGTGAAGCGCCGCGTCGACCGGATGCTCGACAACGGCGTGATCACCGGTTTCACCACGGTCGTCGACCGCAATGCGCTCGGCTGGAACACCGAGGCCTACGTGCAGGTGTTCTGCCACGGCAGGATTGCGCCCGATGAACTGCGGAAGGCGTGGGTGGACATCCCCGAGGTTGTCAGCGCGGCGACAGTGACTGGCACGTCCGATGCGATCCTGCACGTCCTGGCCCGCGATATGCGGCACCTGGAGGCCGCACTGGAGCGCATCCGTTCCAGCGCGGAGATCGAACGCAGCGAAAGCATCGTGGTGCTGTCGAACCTGATCGACCGGATGCGGCCGTAGCCGGGAAGAACGTCCCCGCGCGAGCGTAAGCGCACGGCGATTTCTCGGCCCAGATTTCGCAGTGGGGTTACGCTCGCGTGAGAATTCGAACCAGCCGCTTCAGCCGCGACGGCTCGGTGGTCGGCTCCCGCCGAGAAACATACGGCCACGGCTGGTTTCGTTCGGGGACCGAATCGGCTCTGACTTCCTTTAGCTGCGCACGCAGGTGCTGGCGCAGCTCGTCCAGATCCGGATCCTTCCAGCGGTTAATGGCTTCGGTCGGGTCGGCGGTCAGGTCGTAGAGCTCCCACTGGTCATCGAGCGGAGACATTCGGTAGGCCTCGCCCCCGAATCCGTTGGCGGCCAGGTGACGCACTCCGGGCTCGGTCCAGGTGCCCGGATCGTCGAATGTCCGGACCAGCTTCCACAGGTGACCCGCTCCCCCGACCACATCCTCGACACGCACCACCAGCCCTTCGAAGTTCGAGCCGACGTAGGCCGGGATCCGGATACGCAGCGGCGCAGGCGGATTCACGGCCTGCTTCAGGCGACGCGCAAGGCCCGACGCGCCGCTGTCTCCCTCGAGTATGTTGTCCCGGGTCATGATGTAGACGGCCCGCGCATCGTCGGCCGGCGCGCCGTCGATTACCGGCATCAGGTCGCAACCCGGCAGTTCGTGAACTTCGGAGAACGATTCGGCCAGTGTGGCGGCGGCCGCCGCGATGTCGACGCCCGCGGCTCCCAGCAGCGTCGGGACCAGGTCGACGTGCGACGTCGGCGCCGACACCACCCGCGCCGCGGTGGCACCCGCACCGATGCGGGCGATGACGAACGGCACCCGGGTTGCCTCGTCGTAGAGGTTGAACCATTTCTGGTGCAGTCCGCCGTGCGCGCCGAGCAGATCGCCATGATCGGCGGTCCGCACCAGCACCGCATTGTCCGATCCACCCTCGGTGACGGCCCGTCTGACGCGATCGATCGGACCGTCCACCTCGGCGTGCAGTCGGTAGTAGAGGTCTCGGTAACGCTGCGCACCCCGGTCGTACATCCGGTTGATCGCGAGTGCGGGACCGTAACCGGAGTAGTAGGCCTCCCGGAATGCGATTTGCGCGGCCGGCTTCGTCGACAGGTCTTCGTCGGCGGTGGGCGCCGGGGGCACCGCGGGCGGGTCCAGCGGTGATGGTTGCAGCGGGCTTCGGCGGGACCACAGCGGGAACAGCACGATGTCGTGGGGATTCACGAAGCTGGCGACCAGTAGGAACGGGCGCAGTGCGGCGGCGTCACCGGCACGACGGCGCGCGTAGCGGTCGGTGAGCCAGGCAACGACGCGATTAGCGGTCAAAGGGTCGCGGCGCACACCGGCGTTGGCCGGCAACGCGCCGTGCGGCTCGGGACCGACCCATCCGGAAAAGCCGAACGGCCCAAGCGGATCGGCGTCCAGGTAGCGCTGCACCGCGGCCGGATCGACGACACCGTTCGCGTCGTTGGTCGCCAGCGGGCCACCGGTCGCCGGGTCGGTGAGATCCGCGTGCGAGATGTGCCACTTGCCGTCGTAGTGGGTGTCGTATCCGGCCGCACGGAACCAGTTACCCAACGTGGGCACTTCACCCTGGCGCAGCCAGCGCATGCGGGAGTCGTCGGCGGTCTTTCCGAGGCCGTCGGTCTGGGTGACCCCGTGCAGGTCGGGATACTGCCCGGTGAAGATGGTCGGGCGGCTGGGCGCGCAGGCCAGCGATCCGGTGTAGTGCCGGCAGAAACGGACGCCGTGATCGTCGAACCACTTGCGGCCGGCCAGCGTTCGGTCGCGCCAGGCCAGCACGCCGGGAACCTCGTATGACGGCGCCGCACGTTCCTCGTCGGTCATCAGGATGATGACATCTGGGCGATCAGACACGGGTGTTCTCCAATCGGTTCGCCAGTCCGGCGAGCATTGAGTCGGACTGGTGTGCCAGGTAGCGACACAACACGTGCTCGGCCAGCCGCTGGGGTGCGTGAGCACCGATTTCGACTGTGCTGGTGAGGGTTACGATACTGGAATCGAGCGCCGATGCCGCTAGTGTCCAGCGGTTGGTCACCCTGCGCACACTGCTGGGCAGACCCTCGATGTCGTAGCCGAGCGCGCTTGGCGGGTCGAACTCGGTGATCTGCTCGACCAGGGCCTCCCGCTTGATCTGGACTCGCCGGGCGGTGCCGACGGGTCCTCCGTGGGCGCCGCGGAACAGGATGCACGAGTGGTCGGCGTTGTCGGACCAGGAACTCAGTGCGCCGAAGTCCGCGAGAAGGTCCCAGATTTTCTGCGCGGGTACAGCGATGAAGCGGGTGCGGTGTATCTCGGCCACCCGCTCACGCTACTTGCCGGAGGCGGCTCTCATTTGCTCCAGTGCATCAGCGTCTCGATGGTGACCGCTGCGCCGCTCGCCACGGTGACGATCCCAAGCGTCACCCAGTCCGCGAGCTTCAGACGCGCCGGTTTGGCCGATAGCTGACCGGTGCCGCCACGCGCGGTGATCGCGTCTCCCATCTCGTCGGCGCGACGCAACGTCGTGTAGATGGCAGCAGCCAACAGGTCGATGAGTTCCAAGGCGTGCCGGCGGCGCCGGGCCTTTCGATTGTGCGGTACCCGTTTGGGCCGTAGCTGACGGGCAGCGTTGAGTACGTGGAATTCGTCGATCAACATCGGGAAGGCGCGCAGCGCGAGCGCCAAAGCCACCGCCCACTCGTCGACCGGGACCCGCAATATTCGCAGCGGGCGACCCAAAGTCGCCACCGCGGGGCCGATCTCGGCGACATTGGTCGTCCAGGACACCATTCCCCCGAGCGCGAGCAGCACGATCGACAGCGCGGTGAATCGCAGGAAGTGCAACCCGCCACCGAGTCCGAGCTGCAGCCCCGCTATCGAGATTTCCGGCTTACCGCCGCCCAGCGCGGCGCTGATACCGCCCAAGGCGATCACGATCCATAGCCAGCGCGGCATCGACGGCAGCGCGCCGCGCGGAATGTGCGCCATCCGGGCCGCCGTCAGCACGAGAACCGCCATCACGCCGATCGTCAGCCAATCCGGAAACAACGTCAGCAGTGCCGAAATACCGAGAACAACAAGCAATTTAGTGCCGGCCCACAATTCGTGGATGGTCGACGTTCCAGGCACCGGAATCAGCAGCTTGACCGGACGAGCGGGCCGCCGGGTCGGCTGGGGTGCCGGGGTCGATGCCGGTACCGGTGCCGGGGTCACGGTCACGACATACCTCCGGCCACGGTAGGCACCAATTCCAGCGTGCCGTTGCGCAAATGCAGGGTGCGCGGGCACAGGTCCTCCAGCCCGGCGAAGTCATGCGAAATGACCACCACGGTCAGACCGCGCTCCCTGCGCAGATCCTCCAACAGGCTCAGCAGCCCACGCTGGCTGGCGGCGTCCAAACCCGCCAGCGGCTCGTCCAGGATCAGCGCCCGCGGCGAACGTGCGAGCAGTCCGGCCAGCACCACCCGACGCATTTGACCACCGCTCAACTGGTCGATGGGCCGCTTGGCCAGCGTGGGATCCAGCCCGACAGCGCCGAGTGCGGCGGTCACCCGTTCTTCATCGCGATGCGAAAAGCCCGCCGCGGAGGCCACTTCCAGGTCGACGCGGCTGCGCATCAATTGCAGCCGGGCCGCCTGGAACGACATCGCCACCGCGCCGACCTGCTCATCAATAGGCCGGCCATCAACCAGGCACGAACCGCTGGTGGGAACCGTCAGTCCCGCCATGATCCACGCCAGCGTCGACTTGCCCGAGCCGTTGCCGCCGTGGATCAGCACCCCGTCTCCTTGCTCCACCACGAAGCTGATATCGCGCAGCGCGGTCTTGGCCCACGGGGTGCCGCTGCCGTACTCGTGGCCGACGCCCACGAGTTCGATCGCCGGCGTGCGGGGCTCGGACTCCGCTCGATCCCGCACGGCGGTCGGTGTCGGCGCTGCCGCTTGCTCAACCATGTCGGTGTTATCCGGTGAATCGCTGAGGGTGATCGTGCGGTCCGCGGAATCGGCCTCATTGTTGTAGTGCGTGATATGCACCAGCGCAGTCCGGTGCTGTTTGGTGAGGCCAGACAGCACGCGCAGCAGGGCATCCCGGCCCGCCTGGTCAACCATGGTGGTGACCTCGTCGGCGATGAGCAACGCCGGCTCCCGGGCCAGCGCCGCCGCCAGCGCGAGGCGCTGCAGTTCACCGCCGGAGAGGCTTCCGGTGTCGCGTTCGGCGAGCGCCTCGAGGCCGACCTCGCCGAGCAGCCGATCTACATCGATCTTGGTGCCCGGCGGCAAACCCCAGACCACATCGTCGGCGACCCGGGAGCCCAGGACCTGGCTTTCGGGGTGCTGAAGGACGACGGCTGTGCCGCCCAGCTTGCCCAGCCCCACAGCGCCCGGGCGCTCCACCGTGCCCGACGTCGGTTCCCGGCCGGCCAGGATCAGCATCAACGTGGTCTTTCCGGAGCCGTTGGCTCCGGTGACCGCGAGGTGTTCCCCAACCCGAACGTCCAGGCTGATCTCGCGCAGTGCGTCTTGGTCGGCGCCCGGGTAACGGAAACGCACCTCGTCCAACCGGGCCGGAACCGGCCCGACAGGTGCTTGCTCGCCCCTACTTCCGGCCCAAGCGTCGAGTTTGTGCACGTCGGGGATCCCGCGCATGCGCTCCAGCAGACGCGACAACGCCCACCATCCGACCAACGACGCGATCATGATTCCGAAGGCGTAATAAGCCAGCATTAGCCATGGCCAGTAGTGCACCCCCTCGGCGAAATACCTCTTCAAGTCCGCGCTGGCCCCCGGCATATGAATCCGGGTCAGGAAATTAGCCGTGCCGTCCACGTTCGAAATCGCCACCCGCAAGATCAGGTGCCGTAGCCGGGTAAGCACCATGAGCATGCCGACGGTTGCCGCGCCGAACACGGCTCCGGCGATCAGGGACGAGACAATCACCGTGGGTTTGCCGCGGCCCTTGCGTTTGATGAATCCAGTCAGGCCGCCGACATAGACGCAGTGGACGACGGTCATGAAACCGCCCAGCCCGGCGATCAGGAAGGCAATCGCCCCGGCGGCAACCGTCGCGGCCATCAACACCCGCAGCCGGTAGCGGAAGGCCAACAGGGCAGTGGGCACGGTGCCGAGCGCAGCCAGTCCCCCTGCGAACGGGACGATCACCGAGATGATTGCGATCACCGCGCACAATGCCCCCATGACAGCGGCCTGTGCCAGTTCGACCGGACGCAGCGCTCCGCCCCGACCGTGCGGAGGAAGGGGCGCGGATGCGATCACTTAGCCGATTCTGCCAGGCCGCAACACCAGGAGCTCGAGGCACACCGCGCCATCTGCGGTTTCGCGTGCCGGGAGCTGCGATTCGTCTCGCTTAGCAAAGCTATGCAACGATGGATAGATGAAGGCATCCACCGCGGCCGACGACACCGGGGTCGCTGCCGCCGCAAACCCCGAGCCGCCGCCCGGCCTGGGAGCAGATTTGCTGGCCGTGGTTGCGCGGCTCAACCGGCTGGCCACGCAGCGCATCCAGATGCCGTTGCCTGCCGCGCAGGCGAGGCTGCTGGCCACGATCGAGGTCCACGGAGAAGCCAGAATCGGTGACCTGGCGGCCGTAGATCACTGCTCGCAACCGACGATGACAACACAGGTGCGACGGCTCGAGGACGCCGGCCTGGTGGCCCGAACCGCCGACCCCGGAGATGCCCGGGCCGTCCGGATCCGCATCACGGACCAAGGGAAACGCACACTCAACGCGGTTCGGGCCGACCGCGCCGCAGCGATCGAACCCCAACTGGCTCTGCTCGAGCCGGCAGACCGCCAGGTGCTCGCCGACGCGGTCGAGGTGTTGCGCCGGCTCCTCGCGAATTCCGCAGCCGCGGGCCGCCGCAACGCATTGTGAGTGGGAGCATCCGTCGCGGCGTGTTCGGCGGATAGCACACCACCAGCCGGTACGCGTGGACAATTGATCTTTGAGCAAGATCAATTGCGTCTGACTGGGGTGGAGGCAAGATGGCGGTCATGGGCACCGAGTCGTTCGCCTTCCCGTTGACCGTCCTGGTCGGATCGATACGGTACGTCTTTGCCCCGGGCCGCGATGTGACAGTGGGCTACGGCAAGGAATGGGACATCCCGCTGGATGGCCCGGCCAACCCACCGTCGCCGACACCGCACCCAGAAGTTGTGCTGCGGTTCGCCGGTAACCAGTGGGTGGCCATCGATAGGAGCCCCAACGGCATCCTCGTCGAGGGCTATCGGGTATCGACGGTCAACATCCGTGACGGTCAGGCGATCACGATCGGTGATCCGCACCGGGGCCCACGGCTGGTTTTCCACGTCGGCCGTCCGGCCGGTCCGCCAGTTGGCCCTCCGGCCGGCCCGCCCCGGCGACCCCCCGGTCCAGCTCCTCGCCGGCCCTATCCGCCGCCTGCGCCGCCCCCGCCGCCCGCCGCGGCGCGGCCTTACCGGCCGAACCCCCAGGTACCGACTGAGCAGGCCACTCGGCAAATGCGGATACCCCCACCCCGGCCGCCCGCGGCCGAGCAAACAAACCAGCCAACTTCGTCGGGGCCAATGGCGCCGCCCCCGATCGCGCCGGTCCCGCCGACGGTGTCGTCGCCAGTGCCGCCCCCGGTCCCACCCGCTCAGCCTCCCCCGGCACCCCCCGCACCGGAGGATGAGCAGCCCAAGGATCTGGGCCTTATCGAGCAGATGACCACCCGTGTGCTGCGCGACCCGGTGCCCAGTGAAGCGGGCAACACCACCTATCGGTTACCGCTCAAGCCTGGTGCACGCACAAGCGGAGTGGCCGCATATCGACTCAAGCTCGATGCCGGCGGACACGAGTTGCTCAAGGATGTGTCCTTCACCGCCCGGCCGGGCACACTCACCGCAGTTGTCGGACCGTCGGCGACACGCAACTCCGCCCTGCTCGGCCTGCTCGCCGGTACCCGGGAGCTCACCTCCGGCCGGATCACCATCGACGGCCACGATGTACAGGGCGAGCCTGAGTCGATGCGCAGCCGCATCGGGATAGTGGGGCGCGGCGACCGCATGCACCCGCAGCTCACCGTCGAACGGGCCGTGGGATACGCGGCCGAACTGCGGCTACCGCCGGACACATTGCCCGAGCACCGTCGCCGCGTGGTGGACCAGGTCCTCGAAGAGCTCACGTTGACTCCGCATCGCTCGACCCGGATCGGCAAACTGTCACCCGAAGTGCGCCGCTGCGCGTCGCTGGCGATCGAACTCATCACCAGACCGACACTGCTCGTGGTGGACGAGCCGAGCACCGGGCTGGACGAGGAGCAGGAAAATCACGTGATGACGGTGCTGCGGCGCCAGGCCGACATCGGCTGCGTGGTCGTGGTCGCCGTGAATACGCAGACATCGCTGACTCACCTCGATGGATGCGACCAGGTAGTGCTGCTCACACCTGACGGCAGTCTGGCTTTCGCCGGGCCGCCATCACAGATCGAGTCGGCGATGGGCACCAGCGACTGGTCCGAAATCTTCGCCCAAGTCAGCGCGGACCCCGTCGGCGCCCACCGCTCGTTTCGGGCCCGGCAACCAGAATTGGCTGACATGGCGCCACTCGAAGTGGCTACGCCATGGCCGCCGCCCGCCGAGCTCTCCGTGCAGCGGCAATTCGGGTTGGTAGCCCGTCGCCAGTTCCAGCTGCTCTTCGCCGACCGCATTTATTTGCTGTTTTTGGTGATCCTGCCGTTCGCATTGGCCGGGCTGACGCTACTGATCCCCGGCAACTCCGGCCTGGACCGGCCGGCGGCCACCAGCCGCAACACCCATGAGGCCGTGGAGATCCTGGCCGCACTCAACATCGCCGCAGTGATATTGGGCAGCACGCTGACCATCCGCGATCTGGTCAGGGAGCGCCGCGTCTTCCGGCGCGAGCAATCTGTCGGGTTATCGGCGTCGGCGTATCTGGCCGCCAAGATCGTCGTCTTCAGCGTGGCCGCGGCCATCGTGACGGCCATCCCGATTTCCATCGTCCTCGCTGTCAAAGGCCAGCCCGCGCACGGTGCGGTGTTGCTTGGCAATGCCGATGTCGAGCTTTACCTAAGTGTGGCTGCCACGGCGATTGTCTCGGCGATCGTCGGGCTGGCGCTGTCGGCGGTGGGCAACTCGCTGCGCGAGGTCGCGCTGCTACTGGTGCCGATGATTCTGGCGTCGCTGTTATTCGCCGGCGGGCTGATTTCGCTGGTGGGCACGTGGGTCTACGACCAGATTTCCTGGTTCGTCCCGGCACAGTGGGGATTCGCGGCATCTGCGTCCACCGTTGATTTACGCAGGGTCGACGCCCTGGCTGCTGACACCGAGATGTGGACGCACTACGTGGGCTGGTGGATGTTCGACGTGACCGTGCTGGTCATCTTTGGGGCGATGTGGGCTGGCTTCGCGCGGTACCGGCTACGGTCACCCAAAAACTGACCGCGAGAGTGCAACTGGCGACGCGTTTCTCGAGAAGACCCGTCGCCAGTTGCACTCTCGCGGTTCAGGAATTAGACGTATCGCCGGACTCGGCTGCAGTACTCGGCGAATTGCTGGCCGTAGCGCTGCCGCATGAAGTCTTCCTCACGTAACACCTGCCGGTGGAACAGCCAGGTGGCGCCGCCAAGGTAGGCCAGCGGAACCCAATTCGGAAACACTAAGAGTTGACCGACCAAAAACACAAAGAAGCCGACGTAGATCGGGTTGCGGCTGACCGCGAAGATACCCGTCGTCACCAGCTCACCGGGCTGGTCGACATCAATACCAACTCGGAAGCTCTTACCGAGCGACACCAGGCTGAGCACCAGAATCAGCACACCGACCAGGCAGGCAGCTAGTCCGAACCACGCGAGGATCGTCGATTCGAAGAACCTCTGATTGCTGGTCAGCGGCCACCCGAAAGCGGCGGCGAACACCGTGTAGAAGTAGAACAGCGCCACCGGCGGTATCAGAAAGTCCGTTTTATCGAGTTTCCCGAAATGCATCGCGTGAGTGCCGGCCCTACGCAGCATAAAAACCCTGCTCAAGACCGTGCCGATGAGCAGCACCACCGTCAGAGCCGCCAGATATCGCGCCATTGCGGTCCTCATCATCACACTTCCGCCGCCCAACGATAGAGATCACGTTGTGTTTTAGGCCGCGCCGGCAGGGGGATACCGTCGAGTTATGGCGCCAGAAACGAAAAGTACTGCCGAATATCTGTGCGACGCGCTAGACGGGCGTTGGCGCGACGTGAAGAACCAGACCCGCGAGTGGTTGTCCCGTGAACAGTTCCGCCCGCACTACACGCCGAACACGGTGCTGGCCCGTGCCAAGGTGGCCGAGCAGATGATGCTCATCGCCGCCGCGGGCATTTCCGACGAGGGATTCCGCAAGGAGCACGGGGGCACCGGCGACGTGGGTGCGGCGGTCACGATGATCGAGATGCTCGCGATGTCGGATCTGTCGCTGATGGTCAAGGCCGGAGTGCAGTGGGGTCTTTTCGGCGGCGCCGTGGAGAACCTGGGCACCGAGCGCCACCACGAGCCGTATGTGAAGAAGATCATCAACCTCGAGATGCTCGGCTGTTTCGCGATGACCGAAACGGGTCACGGCAGCGACGTTCAGTCGTTGGAGACGACAGCGACCTACGACGCCGAAACCGAAGAATTCATCATTCACTCCGAGACCCCGTCGGCCCGGAAGGACTACATCGGCGGCGCCGCCGAGACCGCGCGCATCGCAGCGGTTTTCGCGCAACTGATCACGTTCGAGGACGGCAAGCCGGTCAACCACGGCGTGCACTGCGTGTTGGTGCCAATCCGTGATGAGGCCGGCAACGATCTGCCTGGCGTGACGACGTCGGACTGCCAGTACAAGGGCGGCCTGCCCGGTGTGGACAACGGCCGCATCATGTTCGACCATGTCCGCGTTCCGCGGGTGAATCTGCTGAACAAGTACGGCGACGTCGCGCCCGATGGCACTTACACCTCGCCGATCGAGAATCCCAGTCGCCGGTTCTTCACCATGATCGGCACACTGATCCGTGGCCGGATCACGGTCGGTGGTAGCGCCGGCAACGCCGCCCGTGTCGCGCTGGACATCGCCACGCGATACGCATTGCAGCGCAAGCAATTCAGCGCGCCCGACGACGAGGGCGAAGTGCTGATCATGGACTACCTGGCACATCAGCGGCGGCTGTTCCCGTTGATTGCGCGGTCATATGCGCTGCAGTTCGCACAGAACGAGTTGGTGTCCAAGTGTCACGACTTGCAGACCTCGGACGTCGCCGATGCCGAGGAGCAGCGCGAGCTGGAATCGCGGGCAGCCGGGTTGAAGGCGGCAAACACGTGGCACGCGAGTCGCGCCATTCAGGAGGCCCGTGAGGCATGCGGCGGCGCGGGCTATATGGCCGACAACCGGCTGATCGCACTGCGGGGCGACACCGACGTGTTCACCACTTTCGAGGGCGACAACCACGTGCTGACGCAGCTGGTGGCCAAGGAGCTGCTGACCGCCTACGCCGACGACATCAAGAGCATGAGCCCAGTCGAATGGGTGCGCTTCGCCGCCAACACCGTCGGCGACCGGGTGCTGAAACGTACTGCGGCCGAAACGATTATGCAGACTATCGTGGACGCACGGCAGGACAACGAGGAAGAGGGAAGCCTGTTCAACCGCGGCACCCAGGTCACCATGTTCGAGGACCGCGAAAAGTATCTGCTGTCGTCGGTGGCGCGGCGACTGCAGAGCAAATCCAAAGAAATGCCCGCGTTCGACGCGTTCAATGCTGTGCAGGACCATGTGCTGCACGCGGCGACCGCGCACATCGACCGAATAGTGCTGGAATCCTTCGTCGCCGGGATCGACTCGTGCGAAAACGAGGAGGCCCGCGAGCTGCTTGGGATCGTCTGCGACCTATATGCGTTGTCCGTGATCGAGGATGACAAGGCCTGGTACGTCGAGCATCGGTACCTGTCCACGGAACGGGCCAAGGCGGTGACCCGGGGCATCAACGATCGATGCCGCGCATTGCGCCCGCATGCAAAGGCCCTCGTCGACGGTTTCGGGATCCCGGAGCCGCTGCGTGATGCCGAGATGCTGCACCCCGAGAATCTGTCCGACTGAACGCTACTGGTTTGGGACCTTGCCCAGAGCGTGCAACTTGTCGTCCGATCCGATCTGGAACTTCACCGTACCGCGGCCGGTGGGACAGCATGGCTCGTCGTTGCCGACCTGCCACTGATACTGCACGGTGACGGTGTCATCGGCGGGCGCCAGCACGGTTATGTAGGGCTTCGGGTTCGGGGTGGGCGTGCCCAGTGACGCGTTGTGGTCGAAGAACACCAGCTGCTGCGGAGTCGACTCGCTGGCGATGGTCGGGATGATCTGCACCCAGTACAAGCGACATTTCTTGGCGTGTCCACGCGCGATCTCTACCCAGAACGAACCCGGGACCGCGATCGGAACCGCGGCGATGGCCTGGCGCACCGTGTCGGCCCTCGGCCCGTCGGAGTCCTTGCAGCTCTCGGAAGATGTCGCTTTCGGCGCCGACGGCGTGGAGCCGCAGCCTTGCGGGACTGACACGGCCAGCAGAAGCAGCGGGATCACGAGCAGCCGACGACGCACGCAGCGAGCGTAGCGAAACACCCGCAAAATCTAGCGAAACTCAGCCGGCGTGAGCGCCGCCCTCGGCGATCCGGCGTACCGCATTGATGAAGATGTCAATTTCGGAGAACGTGTTGTAGAACGCGAACGACGGGCGAACGGTGGCCTCTAAGCCAAAGCGACGCAGAATCGGCTGTGCGCAGTGATGGCCAGCACGCACCGCAATGCCTTCGGAGTTGAGCGCCTTGCCCACCTCGAGCGGCTCGTGTCCGGCCAAGACGAACGACAGCACGCTCGCCTTCTCGGTCGCGGTCCCCACCAAGCGGACACCCGGGATGTCGGCCAGGCGCGGAGTCGCGTAATCCAGCAACGCATGCTCGCGGGCCGCAATGCGCTCGATGCCCAGGCGCTCCACGTAACGCAGCGCTTCCCCGAGGCCGACCGCGTCAGCGATGTTGCCGGTGCCGGCCTCGAACTTGTTCGGCAGTCCCTGATACAGCGACCGCTCCAGGGTGACGTCGGCGATCATGTTGCCGCCGCCCTGCCACGGTGGAGTCTCGGTGAGCGCCTCCTCGGACCCGTACAGCACGCCGATCCCGGTGGGGCCATAGATCTTGTGTCCGGAGAACACGAAGAAATCGGCACCGAGCTCGGACACGTTAATCGGCAGATGCGGAATCGACTGGGCGCCATCGATCAGTACCCGCGCACCGTAACGATGACCCAACTCGACGATCTTCTGAACCGGCGTCACCGTCCCCAGTGCATTCGACACCTGAGTAGCTGCCACCAGCTTCGTCTTCGGCCCGAGCAGATCCTCGAATTCAGACATCAGCAAATTGCCGGCATCGTCGACCGGTGCGACTTTCAGGACCGCACCCGTCTGCTGGGAAATAAGTTGCCAAGGAACGATATTGGCGTGGTGCTCCAAATGAGTGATGACGATCTCATCGCCGGGTAGCAGATGCTTGCCGCCCCAGGCATAGGCCACCAGATTGATGGCTTCGGTGGTACCCGAAGGAAGATGATCTCTTCGTCTTTGGATGCGCCGATGAAGCGCCGACACGGTGCTGCGTGCCTCTTCGTAGGCGTCGGTCGCCCGGGCCGCCAACTCGTGCGCGGCGCGGTGGATGTTGGAATTCTCGTGCGCGTAGAAGTAGGCGACAGCCGGTCGATCACCACCTGAGGCTTCTGCGTCGTCGCGGCGTTGTCGAACCATATCAGCGGCTTTCCGTTGACGGTCTCCCGCAGGATCGGGAAGTCCGCCCGCACCGCGTCGACGTCGAACACCTCGTGCTCGTCCGGCAACTGGGGCACCGGATCGGCTGCGGTCAGGAAGTAGTAGTCCTGCTCGTCCCCGGCCGAGGCCATCCGCAGGCGCGCGCGGACCAGCCCAGGTCAGGCACCGACGGCGCCTGCGGCGGCCAGCCCGGCGCGGAGCCGCGCGGAGCCACCGGAACGGCGGGCGCCCGTCCCGGCCAAAACGCCGGGCACCGTCGGGCACGATGCCCATGGCTGGGCACCGCGAACGCGCTCAGGTCGCCTATCCCGGGAAGCACATAGGGATCGGCGACGGCTCCGGTGGTCGCGGCGGCCGACGGCGCTGCCGTCGTGTCGGGCACATTGCCGCGCGGTGCGACGGGCACCGTCTGTGGCGGGCCTTCGGGTTCGGGAGACGTCGGTGCCGGGACATAGATGTCACCCAGCACCGACCATCGGAACCGGCGCCGGATACACATCGGCAGAGCCCGCCGCGGTCTGCCCTGCCGATGTCGACCGCCGTCGTGTCCGGCACGCTGCCCCGCGGGGCGACCGGCGCCGACTGAGGCGGACTGTCGAGCCCGGGCCGGATGCTGGCGGCATACAGCTGGCTGGCCAGCGCCGCGAGTTCCGCGGCGCTGATGGGCAAGTCGCTTTCGGCGTCTACCGCTCGGTACTCACTTGTACTCATGGAACTGGTCCACGGCGACGTCGTCGAGCACGGCGAGCGCGTCGTCGGTGAGGACGGCCAGGGACGTGTAGAGGGTGACCAGGTATCGTCGCGATCGCCGACTCGTTGATGCCGGTGAATCGCACCGACAGCCCCGGCGCCTGCTCGCCGACCAGGCCCGGCGGGAACAGGCCCACCACGCCCTGGCGCTCCTCACCGGTGCGCACCAGGATGAACTTCGTCTTGCCGTCCTCGACCGGCACCTTGTCCGACGGAATCAGTGGGATACCGCGCCACGTGATGAACTGCGCCCCGAACAGACTCACCACTGACGGCGGCACGCCGCGGCGGGTGGCCTCGCGGCCGAACGCGGCGACGCCCAGCGGGTGCGTCAGGAAGAAGCTCGGCGTCTTCCACACCTTCGTGATCAGCGCGTCCAGGTCATCGGGCGTGGGAGCGCCGCCGAGCGTCTGGATCGTCTGCTCGGGTGTCGCCTGGGCCAGCAATCCGTACTCGGGGCTGTTGACCAGCTCGAATTCCTGGCGCTCTTTGATCGTCTCGATGGTCAGCCGCAGCTGCTGAGTGATCTGGTCGTGCGGGCTGGAGTAGAGGTCGGAGACCCGGGTGTGGATATCGAGCAGCGTGGAGATCGTCCGCAGCGTGTACTCGCGCGGGCTGGTCTCGTAGTCGACATACGTCTCCGGCAGCGGCTCTTCGGCGCCGCCGCCCTCGTCGGCTTGGATCGGCGACCTGCTCCGGGTTGACCACGCGGTTCACCCGATAGATGCCGGCTTCCACCGGCACCCAGCTGAGCAGATGCAGCAGCCACCGCGGCGTGATGGTGGAGAGCTGCGGAACAGTCTTTGTCGCGTTCGCGAGCTGCCGGGCACCGAGATCGCCAAGCGCCTGAGACTCATTTTGAGCCGAGGTCATCGTGGTCCTTCCGTCTTGGTCGAATACTGCAACGGCGTGTCGGGCCGTGCATGATCGGCCGACCTGAGAGCGCCGCGCTGAGCCTAGGCAAGTGTAAAACTCACCGAGATTTTTTCCACAGCGGGGCTGAGCCGAAATGAGACGCGCTGCACGAATCATGCCTTATAGTGGTGCCATGCAACAGGCCGCACAGCTGCGCTTCGTTCCTTCGCGCTGCCTTGTCGTGGACTGTTGTTGTTGCTGTTCTGTTGATTTCCTGACGCCCTCTGACGCTTCAAATCGTCGCGCTTTCTCCCGCAGCGGGCGGACCTAGCCCGCCCTGCGGAGACTCGAAGCGCGTGCAAGTCAACTCTCTCAGGAAGATCAACCAACGCATGACCGTGTTATCCGTACGCCCGCGCCTGACGCAGGTGACGACCCGCCGTCGCATCCTCGTCCAGCCGGCCACCGAGCTCCCCCGGATGACCCGCTATCGGGGCGGCACCTACTCGCACACCGTCGACAGGATCGTGTTCGCTGACGGCAGCTACCGCGCGCACCGACCTGATCAGGCTCAACCCCAATCTGGACGCCTACTCGCTGGACTTCACGCGGCATCGCGCCGCATCTTCCGTCGCGCTACCGCCTGGGGAACCTGGTCGGCGCTGCCCCACCTGCGACGCCCGCGACTGCGAGGCCGAGGTCGACTGGATCCTGCGCGACTCCTTCCCGATGCGCTCGACCGCAGAACTGAGCCGGCACCTCCGCGACGCCGGCTACCCGCTGGGGGCGGCCAACATCAGCGAGCACGAAGCCATCGCGGCAACGCAGGCCGCGATCTGGTACTTCACCAACGGCCTGGCCCTGGACACCCAGCCGCTGAACGTCCCGGTCGCGGAAAAGCGGGGGCCCGGGGCGGCGATCACCTTCGAATTCGACGGCGAACCACAGCTCGGCGGCTACTCGGTGTGGATGGCCTCCGATACCGCCGTCGGCCTGAAGCTGCAAAAGTCCGCCAACGGCGTTGACTGGCAAGATGTTTCGGGCTCGCAACTGACTGCCGTCGCGGGCAACGGCCGCCACCAAGCGGACGCTCGGCGTCGGCAGCACGCTCTCGGCCAGCAGCCACGGCGGCGGTGGACGGGGCTACCGTTACTACCGGTTGGTCACGACAACTGAGGCTCCGCCCCCGGCAATCGACCATGTCCGCTTCTGGCTGACCGGCGCTCGGCACTACCGCAATGCCGACCGCGTCGTGCATCTCTACAATTACCTGTCGCAGGCGCACGCAAGGCCCTGCGCGATACCTGAGCAAGCCCGATCTAGCACATCTGGTCGATGCCCAGGCAATCGCCGAACCCGAACTCGTAGGACCATTTCAAGTGCCAATTCCATTGACACTCAGCGTCACCGAAGGTCACGCGCTGGTCGACGCCTTCGGCTCGGCTATCGACGGGATTGTTCAACCTGGAACAGACTTCTACCTGCGTCCAGCATCGGGCTCATCGGCGACGACAATGACCGCGAACAACTCCGCGGCAGCTCACCGGAAGGGTTCTGACCGGAGTGGCGTTGGAAGGGGCGACCGAGCGATTCACGCCCAGTCGCCCTGGCCGTGCCCACAGACGTTGCCATCCAATTCGACATCACCTGGCAGGCCGACGGGTCCTGCACCGAAGGTCTTGGATGAACAAATGAGTTTGAGGAAGACAGATGAGCATCGCTGAGAACGTCACGCAACTGATCGGAAACACACCTCTAGTCCGGCTGAACCGGGTCACCGAGGGCGCCGCCGCCGACGTCGTCGCCAAGCTGGAATCCTTCAACCCTGCGGGCAGCGTGAAGGACCGTCTTGGGGTGGCGCTGATCGACGCGGCGGAGGAAGCGGGCCTGATCAGGCCCGACACCATCATCCTCGAGCCGACAAGCGGAAACACCGGCATCGCGCTGGCGCAGGTGGCCGCGGCGCGCGGCTACCGAATCGTGCTGACCATGCCGGAGACGATGAGCGTCGAACGTCGCAAGCTTCTGCTCGCCTACGGTGCCGAACTCGTCCTGACGCCGGGCGCCGAGGGCATGCCCGGCGCCATCGCCAAGGCCGAGGAGCTCGCCAAAACCGACCAGCGGTATTTCGTGCCCCAACAGTTTGAAAACCCCGCCAACCCGGCGATCCACCGCAAAACCACCGCCGAGGAGATCTGGCGCGACACTGACGGGAAGGTCGACATCTTCGTCGCCGGAGTCGGCACCGGCGGCACCATCACCGGCGTGGCCCAGGTCCTCAAACAGCGCAAGCCGTCGGTGCAGATCGTGGCCGTAGAACCGGCCGCGTCACCAGTGCTGTCCGGCGGCAAGAAGGGACCCCACCCGATCCAGGGCATCGGCGCCGGGTTCGTGCCGCCCGTCCTTGACCTGGATCTGGTCGACGAGATCATCGGCGTCGGCAACGAAGACGCGGTCACCTACGCCCGGCGGCTGGCCCGGGAAGAGGGACTGCTGGCCGGCATCTCCTCGGGGGCGGCCACGGCGGCCGCGCTGCAGGTGGCCCGGCGGCCCGAGAATGCCGGCAAGCTCGTCGTCGTCGTGTTACCCGATTTCGGCGAACGGTATCTGAGCACACCGCTGTTCGCCGACGCGGCGGACTAGCCATGCTGTCGGCTATCCGGCAAGACATTCGAGCTGTCAAGCAGCGGGATCCGGCCGCCCCAAGCACGCTGCAGATCATCTTCGCCTACCCGGGTGTGCACGCGATCTGGGGCCACCGGGTCAGCCACTGGCTGTGGAACCGTGGCGCCAAACTGGCCGCACGCGTGTTCGCCGAGCTCACCCGAATCGTTACCGGGGTCGAGATCCATCCCGGCGCGATCCTTGGGAACGCTCTGTTCATCGACCACGCGACCGGCGTGGTGATCGGTGAAACCGCCGAGGTGGGCGACGACGTGACCATTTTCCACGGCGTAACGCTCGGGGGGACCAGCTCGGAGCCCGGAAAGCGCCACCCCACCATCGGCGATCGTGTCGTCATCGGTGCCGGAGCAAAGGTCCTCGGCCCGATCAAAATCGGCGATGACAGCCGGATCGGCGCTAATTCTGTGGTGGTGAAGGACGTCCCGTCCAGCGCGGTGGTCGTCGGGGTTCCCGGGCAGGTCGTCAGCCGCAATCGGACGGACAACACCTACACCCAAGAGGACTCGATGCTGCCCGATCTGGTGGGCGTCAGCCTGCAGTCCTTGCTCACCAGGGTGGCCAGGCTGGAGGCCTTGGGTCCCGACACACAGAACGGCCAGCAGACCGGCCGGGTGATCCGTCCCCCGGACGCCGGGGTATGGCATGGCGAGGACTTCTCCATCTGAGGAAGTCCATGTGCGCGCAGGCTACCCTACGTTGAAGCCTGGACAAGATTTAAATCGCTTGTGAGCCAAACACATAGAACCCATTGAAGGCCGATCGCGATGTCCTATAGTGGTGCTATGCAACGTGCCGCAGAGCGCTTCATCGTTACGCGATGCCGCGCTGTGGACTGTTGTCATTGATTTCCTGACGCCTTCGTCAGGCACGAGTAGGTCTTCGCGCTCCTCCCCGTAGCAGGTGCTACCCCAAGTTTGTCCGGGTGGCGTGGAGCTGCGTGTTAGTCGAATCCCTTCAGCAAGAAACAACCACACGATTTGGACTAGGAGGTCCACAATGATGGAAAGTCTGGTGAGTCAGAATCACGTCAGCCCCAGCGGCCAGGGAGCCAGTCGAGCTCTCGACACCGCGGTAGGGATCCTGGTCGGGTGGAGGCGTTGCAGCACCCACGCCGCCTTCCGGGAGCTGATCAGCGCCAGTGAGCGGCATGGGATTCCGATCTTTGCCCTAGCCGCGGCCCTGGTGGCGCTGGCTAGTGTGAGTGACGATACTGAGGCTGCCGATAGTCCTGCGCGGCTGGCCGCCGAGAAGGAATGGGCCCTGAATTACTTGATCTGATGTCATAGTTGACGAGGGTCGACTTCAGCAAATGAGGTGATCCAGCGGTGTGGGGGCCGTGGCGAGTTCGGCTCACCGGGGCGGGCCACACCGAGCACCGACCAACCTGCGGAGACCGCTGCGTCGAGTTCGTCGGGATTGTCGGACAGAAAGAGGATCTGCTCCGCAGACCGGCCAATCCCTTCGGCAATCGTGTCGTAGGACGCACCGTCGCGCTTGGGACCGGCGACGGTCAGATCGAACCAGTGGCTGATCAATGCCGCCATCTCACCACCACGGGCGAAGGAGAACCAATCCTGTTGATTACGCACGGAACCCGATGAGAACACATGTAGCGAAATGCCGAGATCGTGCCATGCCGCAAGTGCGGGCCGCACGTCGCCGAAGAATTCTCCGTGCAGGGCGCCGCTGCGGAATCCCTGCGCACTGATAAGTCCTTGAGCGGTCTTGAGCGGTTCGGCCTTCACATCGGAATTCAGCCATCCACACAGGATTTCGCCTATCTCTGCCGTATCAGCGGTTGGCCGTCCGGCCAATTCCCGGGTGCCGGAGATGACCGAATCGGCTGCACCGCCCGGATTGTCGACCAGCCACTGCTTGAGGTGCTGACGGGTATAGCCGTACAAGCCCTCGCGCACCGAACTGGTCGGGCTGGTGGTGCCCTCGATGTCGATGACGATCGCGGCGATCACGCGGTTAACTGATCGAGCGTCGGGAAACGTTCGCCGATCGGGTCGCCGGTGAAGTCGCCGATCCAGCCGTGTTGTTCCTCGAAGAAGCGGATCGCTACGAAATCGGGACGCACACCCATGTCGAACCAGTGCCTGGTGCGGGACGGCACCGACAGCAGATCGCCTCCTTCGCACAGCACCGCAACGACTTCGGGCCCCAGGTGCAGGTAGAAACAGCCTCGGCCGGCGACGAAGAAACGCACTTCATCCTCGGCATGTCGATGCTCGGACAGAAACTTTTCGCGGGCCAGCTTGGCAGTGTCCGGCCACCCCGGATCACTGTCGTCGGGCTGCAGGCACGCCACATCGATGTGCTTGTAGCGGCCGTCGGCGTTGAGTGCGCCCATCTGGTCACGGTAATTGGCCAGGATGTCGCTGATCGGCGTGGCGGCGTCGAGACCGGGTATCGCGGGCCAGCGATCGAACACAATGCCGCGCCTGGCGAGTTCGACCTCGATCGCGTCCACGTCGTCGGTGCGCAGGCGAATGTCGGCAGCATCGTCGTCAGACATGATCTGCACCAGGGTCATGTCGGTTCCGAGCCCTCCATGCCACGCCCGACCTCGCGGCGACCGGTCAGCGTCGCCAGCTCGCACATCGCCTCCAGACACTCCGCACGGTCGCGAGCCTGCGCAAGATCGGCGCCCCACGCGGTGACGCCGTGGCCCGCGATGAATAACGCCGGCGCGCCTCCCGGGTTACCGGTCAGGTGGTGCTCGATGTCGGCGGCGATGCGGGCAACGTCGGAATGATTGACAAACACCGGAATGTCGATGGTTTGGCTGGCCCCCAGACCCTTGATCAGCTCGTAGCCACTGAACCGCAGCACATCTGGCGCATCGATCGACTGAGCGGTCGCATGCGGCGGGTGGATGTGCACGACGGCGCCGGCGCCGGTGGTCCGGTAGATGGCGGTGTGAATGGCGGTCTCCGCGGACGGACGGCGGGTGCCCGACACCGGCCGGGAGCCAACGATGCTCACCGTCACCATGTCGTCCGCGAGGAGTTCACCCTTGGACAGCCCACTACCGGTGATCACCGCGGAGTCGCCGGTACGCACCGAGATATTGCCGGCCGTCCCGGGCATCCATCCGCGCGCGTAAAGACCTCTCGCGATGTCGGCAACCTGTTGCCCAACAACGGTGTTCGGCAACCCGACCGCGCCATTCTCAGTGACGATCGCGGTGACGAGCTCCGGCGGGGTGACGTCGAAAGCAGGATTGAAGACAGCGGTGCCCTGAGGTGCGGTAGCGACTCCGCCGACATGCGTGACCTCCGCCGGGTCCCGCTCTTCCACCACGATCTCGCGTCCGGTCAACGTGGACAGATCGCGCGTCGACTCGGGGGCGACGACGATGAATGGAATGCCGTGCC
Source organism: uncultured Actinomycetota bacterium (assembly GCA_963762625.1). Lineage (GTDB taxonomy): Bacteria > Actinomycetota > Actinomycetes > Mycobacteriales > Mycobacteriaceae > Mycobacterium. The sequence goes on along the minus strand of CAVXLB010000001.1, from coordinate 2,347,538 downwards.
GATCGGCCGCCAGGGCCAGGCCATAGCTGCCGATCTTGTTGGCGACGGCCCCATCGGCAGCGATCCGGTCCGCGCCGACGATCACGCAGTCCACCTGCCCGGTGGCCATCGCCCACGCGGCGGCCGAATCGATCGTCAGCCGGTGCGGGATGCCGGCCTCCGCCAGCTCCCATGTCGTAAGCCGGGCACCTTGCAGCAGGGGACGGGTTTCATCGACCAGGACGTTCTCGATCTGCCCACGCTCATGCAGCACCCGCAACACCCCCAGGGCAGTACCGAATGCGGTCGTGGCCAATCGCCCCGTGTTGCAGTGGGTGAGAATGCGCAACGGCCGATCGGGGCACAGTCGCTGGATCAGATCCGCTGCATGGATGGCAGCGGCCCGGTTGACCTGCCCATCTTCGGCCAACATCTGCAGGGCCTCGTCCAGTACGCCCTGCGGTCCTTGCGGCAACTTGGCCAGCGCACGCTGCACACCCCAGGCCAGATTCACCGCGGTGGGGCGCGCCGATGCGATCCGCGCGGCCTCTAGCTCTACCTTTTCGCCGTCGCCCGGGTACGCCTGCGCTGCCAACACCACACCGAATGCGCCAGATACCCCAATCGCGGGCGCTCCCCTGATCGCCAGGGTCTTGATCGCCTCAATGACCTCATCGACCGTCGTGATCCGCAACTGGCGCAACTCGTGCGGCAGCGCGCGTTGATCGATGACGACCAATGCGCCGTCGGCCCAGGCGATCGAACTCTCCGCGAAGCGCTCGGGCCGCGATTCAACTGCCACCACAAAGCCCATGGAACCAGGAACCCGTGATTGCGACAACATTCTGGCTCGGCCAGAGGCTCATCTCCGATCGGCCGCCGGATCATTGGGGTGCGGGCTCAGCGGCGTCACCTCGTCGGTGCGCCAGATGCGCAGCGGCATGGAGGCGAGCACCTCCTCGAGTTGGTGCTCGTCGGCGGCGGCGAACAGGCCGAGCGTGCGCCATTCGCCGGGTTGCAGCGGCGGACGCCACAAACGGAGAAGGTGGCCCTGCCTGGCGAGCTCGCGGGAATGCGCGGCCTCCAGGGACCGGACCTCGTCGACGGCTTCCGTTGGCGTTCCATCCGGAACGCGCGTGGTCATGGTGACCAGAAATTCCACGAATCCTCCTTGAAATACCCTGTACTCGCGGCGAATTCACGATTCGCGTCAGCTCGCACGGTAGTCTGCTCGCAGTCTCATCACCCGGTATCGCACCAACTAAGGAGACTGCCGTGACCGCAGCCACACCCAACCAAAAAGTCGCGATCATCACCGGGGCGTCACAGGGCTTAGGAGCCGCCTTCGTCGATGCCTATCGCGCGCTCAACTACGCGGTGGTGGCGAACTCACGGTCGATAACGCCCGGTGACGATCCGGGCGTCGCCGCCGTCGCCGGCGACATAGCCGAGCCCGCCACGGCTGACCGCATCGTCACCACCGCGGTCGAGCGGTTCGGCCGGATCGACACACTGATCAACAACGCAGGGGTCTTCGTCTCGAAGCCGTTCACCGAGTACACCGTGGCCGACTACGAGTTCGTCACCGCGGTAAATGTGACCGGGTTCTTTCACATCACCCAGCGTGTGATCGCCCGAATGCTCACTCAAGGCGAAGGCGGCCACGTGGTCAATGTGACCACCACACTGGTCGAACAAGCAGATTCGAGGGTTCCCGCGGGATTGGCCGCGCTCACCAAAGGAGGCCTCGCGGCGGTAACAGGATCACTGGCCATCGAATACGCGCACAACGGAATCCGCTTCAATGCGATCTCCCCCGGCGACATCGCGACCCCGCTGCATGCCGACGACAACACCGACGTTCTGGCCGCTAGGCAACCGTTGGGGCGAATGGGCTCGGTCACCGATATTGTCCAGGGGGTTCGCTATCTGGAAGCCGCAAAGTTCGTCACCGGCGAGATTCTGCACATCGACGGTGGTCAAAGCGCCGGTCACTGACAAAGACATCGGCGCCGAGACAGCAACCACGCACAACCGCGTCGGCGTGTCGTCTACGTGGTTGCAGTGTCGCGAAGGGGTAGCCCCGACGAATCTGGCTCCCCCGGGTGGACTCGAACCACCAACCCTTCGGTTAACAGCCGAATGCTCTGCCAATTGAGCTACAGGGGACTACCTGGTCCTCGCGGATCCCGGCGCAGATCGCAGACGACTCTAGCTTACCGACACACCGGCACCCAACTAGAGGCGCCATCGGGCGCGCACGCACCCACGCCTGGTGAGGCAGGATGGAGCCAGCGTCGGCGGAAGGAACGCTTTGATCGGGTATGCGGTGGTGCTTGGAGTGGGTTACGTGTTGGGCTCGAAAGCCGGGCGCCGCCGGTACGACCAGATCGCCGGCACCTATCGCACACTGACCAGCAGTCCCGCGGCGAGGTCGTTGATCGAAGGGGGGCGCCGCAAGATCGCGAGTCGGATTTCACCCGATGCGGGGTTTGTGACGCTGGCCGAGGTCGACGACCAGACGACCGTTGTCGAGCGCGCGGTGAACCGGTTCGAGGAGCGGGAACCCAACAGAGCGCCCTAAGCGCCCGGTTTACACGGTCAGGTCGTCGCCGCTGGCCTGCTCGAGGAGACTGCGCCGATACGACTCCATCGCGACCAGGTCGCCGAACAGCGCGTGATACTCGTCGCCGTGCTCGATCGGCGACATGCGCTGCAGCTTGGACTTCACCTCCGCGATCTGCCGGCCCATCCAGACCTCCTGCAGACGAGCCAGCACGCCGGCGATGTAGCGGGGCAGCGTCTCCTCGTCGGCCTGGATGGCCTCGACTCCGAGCTCGCTGATCAGGCTGGCCGTCAGGGCCGAAGTGGTCCGTTGGCGCACCGCGCCGATCCATTCCGCGCCGGTGACACCAATCGATGTACCGCCTGCCGCCTCGATGGCCGCCCGGACAGCCGCGTACCCGGGGTGGGTGAAGCTCTCGACGGTCAGCGTGTCGAATACCGGACCTGCCAAGGCCGGGTACTGCAACGCCGATTTGAGTGCCGCGCGCTGCGGCCACAGGGTTGGGTCGCGCGGGTCGGGGCGGCTGCCGGTGGGCTCGCCCGGGACCGTTCCGGGAGAATGCCCGCGCCGCGCGGAGGTTACCGGTAACCGGGCCGCCTCGGGCGGGAGCCTTCGGCTCTTTGGCCGCGCTCCGCACCCGATCGATGACCTGCGCGACGTTGTCCCAACCGACCCAGCCGGCCAGCTGCCGGGCGTATTCGTCACGCAGGGAGGGGTCCTTGATCTGACCCACCATGGGTAGGCAGCGACGCAGTGCGGACACCCTGCCCTCGGCGTTGTCCAGGTCCATCTCCGCAAGCGCGGTGCGAATCGCGAACTCGAACAACGGGGTTCGCCGTGCCACCAGGTCGCGCAGCGCGCCGTCGCCGGACTTCAGCCGCAGGTCGCAGGGGTCCATGCCGTCGGGCGCCACCGCGACAAAGGACTGCCCGGCCAGGTTCTGCTCGCCGTCGAAGGCCTTGAGCGCGGCGGCACGCCCGGCCGCGTCGCCGTCGAAAACGTAGATCAGTTCGCCGCGAAAGAAGCTGTCGTCCATCATCAGTCTGCGCAGCATAGCCAGGTGCTCGTCGCCGAACGCGGTACCGCACGACGCGACCGCGGTGGTGACCCCGGCCAGATGCATTGCCATCACGTCGGTGTAGCCCTCGACGACAACCGCCTGATGCCCCTTGGCGATGTCGCGTTTGGCCAGGTCGATGCCGAACATCACCGACGACTTCTTGTACAGCAGCGTCTCCGGCGTATTGATGTACTTGGCTTCCATCGGGTCGTCGTCGAACAGCCGCCGGGCCCCGAACCCGATCACTTCGCCGGACGCTGTGCGGATCGGCCACAGCAGCCGCCGGTGGAAGCGGTCCATCGGGCCACGGCGCCCCTCCCGTGACAGGCCCGCGGCTTCCAGCTCCTTGAACTCAAAACCCTTGCGCTGCAAATGCTTCGTCAGCATTTCCCAGCCCGATGGCGCAAATCCGCACCCGAAACGACGGGCCGCCTCGGCATCGAAGTTGCGCTCGGTCAGATACTGGCGGGCCGGTGCCGCCTCGTCAGACTCCAGCGCTGCCGTGTAGAACTCCGCCGCGGCCGCGTTGGCTGCGACGAGCCTGCTGCGGCTACCGCGGTCGCGCTGCACGCTGGTAGCCGGGCCGGTGTAGCTGATCGTGTGGCCGACCCGGTCGGCGAGCAGTTCAACCGCCTCGACAAAACTGGCGTGCTCGATCTTCTGGATGAACGCGTACACGTCGCCGCCTTCGCCGCAGCCGAAGCAATGGAAGTGCCCGTGGTTGGGGCGCACGTGAAACGACGGTGACTTCTCATCATGGAACGGGCACAGCCCTTTGAGCGAATCCGCGCCGGCACGTCGCAACTGGACGTAGTCGCCGACAACGTCCTCGATGCGGACACGCTCACGGATGGCGGCGATATCGCGATCGGAGATCCGGCCAGCCATCGGCTCAGTCTAAGACGGGCGGGCTCGGCCGCCCGAGCGACATGGGTCGACCAGTTCAGCTGGCCGGCCCGATGACACCGCATGCGACTCGGTCCATGGCCATGCCCGGCATGTCCGCGTGTTCGGCGTCGTGCAGCATCAAAGCGGTCTTGTCGCCTGCCAGAAGCTGGTCCCTGGTAAACGCATCGGTGGTGGTCACCAGATAAGCGGAGCCGTCCTGGCGCACCTCGAGCGACGTCAGATCGCCGCTTTCCGGCATCCCGGTATGTCCGGGTGCCTGGTAGTGACCGCCGGCGGACAAGAAGTTACCGGGCGGACCGCCGGCCGGAGCGATCGAGTTGGCCTCGCACTTGCCGATCGCGTGAACGTGCAGGCCGTGGAAGCCGGGGGCCAGGATTCCGGCGGCAACCGTCTTGACGGTGACGGTGACATATCCGTTGCTGAAATCGAAGGTAGCCGTGGCCACCTGCCGCCCGTCAGGCGCTTTCAGTTGCGCGGCAAGCGGTTCGCCACCGGACGACGGGCTGGTCGCCGCCGCCGACGACGACGAACCACTCCCGACGGATGGCGTGGTGCCTGGCTGTGTGCTCGGATTTTGGTTTGAACTGCAGGCGCTTACCGCCATAACGGGAAGCGAGACTAAGAGGGTGGTAGTGGCGATCAGCTTGATCATGTCGGGAGCGTAACTCCGAGTTGCCGCCCAGGCTAGGGGCTCGCCTGACCGGTGTCGATGCGTTCCAGCCGACCCTCAGTGTAGGAGGCGATCTGATCGACGATGACCCGTAACCGGGCGCCGTCGTCAGCTGCGGTAGCGAACGAGGCGGCGAACACCGGGTCGAGCGTTCGCGGTGCCCCCGCGTACAGCCAGTGCGCCACCCGGTGGATACGTTCGCGCTGCCGGGCCTGGGTTTCCAGATGCGGCGGGTCGGACATGATGAACTGCAGCGCCAGGATTTTCAGTAACGAAACCTCGGCACGCACCAGGTCGGGCACCTGCAGGTCGGCCTGGTAGCGCGCCAGCGGCCCGGGACCGGACGCCGCACGGGTGGTCGCGATGGCGGCCGAGGCGAACCGCCCCACCAATTCACTGGTCAAGCGTTTCAGCGCGACCGACGCCGCCAGCGTCGCGTCGTACTTGCCGACCGCGGCGACCACCGGCAGCCCCGACAGCCGACGGGCGGCCGCCATGAATTCGTCGGCACTCACCCGGGTGAATTCGCTCTCCCCCAGCCTGGCCAGCGCGGCCGCCTCATCGTCGTCGCCCAGCACACGCAGGTCGATACGTTGAGAGACGACCCCGTCCTCGACATCGTGCACCGAGTATGCGACATCGTCAGCCCAATCCATCACCTGCGCTTCCAGGCACGTCCGACCCGCGGGCGCGCGGGCGCGGACCCAGGCCGCCGGATCGCGGTCCTCCTCGTAAAACCCGAACTTTCTTCTTCCTTCGCCAAGCCCGCTGCCGCTGGGCCACGGATATTTCGTGACCGCGTCCAGGGATGCCCGAGTCAGGTTGAGCCCAGCGCTATTCCCGCGTTCATCAAGAACTTTGGGCTCAAGGCTGGTCAGGATCCGGAAATTTTGGGCATTGCCCTCGAAGCCGCCGCAGCCGACCGCGAGCTCGTCGAGGGCGCGTTCGCCGTTGTGCCCGTAAGGCGGGTGGCCGATGTCGTGGGCCAGACCGGCCAGCTCGACGAGGTCGAGGTCACAGCCCAGCCCGACCGCCATCCCCCGCCCGATCTGGGCCACCTCCAGCGAGTGCGTCAGCCGGGTGCGTGGTGTGTCACCTTCACGGGGGCCGACGACCTGTGTCTTGTCGGCCAACCGGCGCAACGCGGCACTATGCAGCACTCGCGCGCGGTCCCTGGCGAAGTCGGTGCGGTGCTCACCCTCAGTCCCCGGCAGACCCGCAGTCTTCGCTGCTTCGGGTACCCGCCGCTCGCGGTCGAAGTCGTCGTAGGGGTCTTGCAGATTCGTGATCACCGACGCACAGTCTGCCAGGGACGCCCGAGGCGGGGTCCGATCCCGGCGGTTGAGTAGGCACGCGATGGGTACCCAACGGTTGTCTGGGTCGGGTCCAGGGTTGCAGCGGGCGTGGGTTACCTATGCCAAACCGGGTCGGTCGTCGACTGACCTGGGTTGGAACTGGCTTTCCCGCCGAACACGAAACCCTCATGAGTAAAGGCGGGAACAGACGTGCACAAAAATCGCTGGATACGTCGGCTGACGATCACTGCGGTCGCAGCCGCGGTCCTGCCGGGGTTGGTGAGTGCGGTGGGAGGTGGGCCGGTAGCGCGGGCGGCCGCGCCTGAATTTCTGCAAGTTCCGTCGGCAGGAATGGGCCACAACATCACCGTGGAGTTCCAGGGCGGTGGGGCGTCGGCGGTCTACTTGCTGGACGGCTTGCGCGCCCAAGACGACCGCAGCGGGTGGGATATCAACACGCCCGCATTCGACGAGTACAAGGATTCGGGCATCTCGGTAGTCATGCCGGTCGGCGGGCGCTCTAGTTTCTACGCCGACTGGTATGGGTCGGCGAACGGCACCACCTACAAATGGGAAACCTTCTTGACCAACGAGCTGCCGGCTTATCTGGCGGGCAGGGGTGTCCGCTCAAACCGCAACGCGGTGGTCGGTATCTCGATGTCGGGGTCGTCGGCGTTGATCTTGGCGGCCTATCACCCGCAGCAGTTCGCCTACGCCGGATCGCTGTCGGCGTACCTGACCCCCTCCAGCGGCGATGGTCCCGGGCTGATCAAGTTGGCGATGAACAACGAGGGTGGCTTCAACCCCGAAGATATGTGGGGACCGGCAGGCGGGCCCGGATGGCAGCGCAACGATCCCACGGTTCAGGCAGGAAGACTAGCTGGCAACGGCACCCGGCTTTACGTCTACAGCGGCAATGGCACACCGTCAGAATTGGGTCAGGGCAGCCTGCCTGGCCAGGTCATTGAACAGACCGTCCTACAAAGCAACGTCGCCTTCAAGAACGCCTACACGGGCGCCGGCGGCCACAACGCTGCGTTCAATATCGACACCAGCGGCGTGCACAGCTGGGGCTACTGGAATGCGCAGTTGGTAGCCATGAAGCCAGATATGCAGCGCGCGCTCGGCGCCGGCGGCGGCCGCCAGGGCTGACACCTGAAACCAGTCAACTCGCTTTGCATCGTCGCCGACTCAAGACAATTGCCCGGCTCCTTCTCGCTCCGTTCCGGCGCGCATCGTCGCCGACTCAAGACAATTGCCCGGCTCCTTCTCGCTCCGTTCCGGCGCGCATCGTCGCCGGGCTAGATTGACCTATGCGCACTGCTCGCCTACTCAGCGTGATCCTGACGATCGTCACTGTAGGCCTCGCCGGGGGGCTGCCTCTGGCACCGCCCGCCGGCGCGCAGCCACCATCGCAGCTCTCGAACTACATCAGCGACAACACCGGCGCGCTTTCAGACTCCGGCCGCACCGCGGTGAAGTCGGCCCTCGACAGGCTCTACACCGATCGCCACATCCGGCTCTGGGTGGTCTACGTCGACAACTTCTCCGGGATGACCGCCGCGAACTGGGCACAGCGCACCAGGAACGCCAGCGACTTCGGCACTTACGACGCACTGCTGGCCGTGGGCACGACCAGTCGGTCCTACGCCTTCCTGGTGCCGTCCGCGGTGAAGAGCGTCACCCCAAGCCAGGTAGACAGCGTGCAGCGCAACCAGATCGAGCCCGCCCTGCGCAAAAATGACTGGAGCGGTGCGGCGGTCGCCGCGGCCGACGGCCTGAATACGACGCCCAGTTCGGCAAATCGAATGCTAGTGCTCGCAGCGCTCGTCGTGATCGTCATCGCCGTGGTGCTCTTGCTGATGGTCATGCGCCACCGCGCACGGCGACGTCGCGCCGCCGCGCTGGCCGCGGCACGACGTGTGGACCCCACTGACGCCAATGCCTTGGCCAACGTGCCGCTGCAGGCCCTCGACGACCTGTCCCGGTCGATGGTGGTGGACGTCGACAACGCGGTACGCACCAGTTCCAACGAGCTAACGCTGGCGGTCGATGAGTTCGGTGCGGGCCGGACCGAGCCGTTCAGCAAGGCGGTGGACAACGCCAAAGCGGCTCTGTCCCAGGCCTTCACCGTGCGTCAGCACCTCGACGACGACACCTCGCTGCCACCGGAGCAGCGCCGCGAACTGCTCACCCAAGTGATCGTGTCGGCGGCGCGCGCCGATCGCGAACTGGACTCACAGACCGAGGCTTTCGAGCAGCTACGGGATTTGGTGTTGAACGCTCCGTCCTTGCTGGACGGGCTCACCCAGCAATACGTCGAACTCACCACCCGTGTTGCCCCGACCGAACAGCGACTGGCCGAGCTACACAACGAATTCGACGTTGCGGCCCTGACTTCGGTCTCCGGCAATGCCGCAACGGCCAAGGAACGGCTGGCCTTCGCCGACCGCAACATCGGCTCGGCCCGCGACCTGGCCGGCCAGTCGGCGAGCGCGGGACAACAATCCGGATTGGTTGATTCATTCCGTGCCGCCGAGTCGGCCCTCGGGCAAGCACGCGCGCTGCTCGACGCGGTGGACAGCGCGGCAGACGACATCCGGCGCGCCATTGCGGAGATGCCGTCGGTCATGGCCGAAATCCAGGCGGGAATGGAGCACGCTAACGAGCGACTGCAAAAGACGCAGAAACCCAAGTCGCCGCGCACCACGGAGCTGACCGCGGCGCGCGACGCGGCCACCAGAGCCCTCGATGGCGCCCGCGGTGGAGGTGCTGTCGACCCGCTCAGCGCGTTCGTCCAGCTGACCCAGGCCGACACGATCCTTGATCGGATACTGGCCGCCCTCGCCGAAGAAGACGCGAACACCGATCGGCTCAACCGTTCATTCGATCAGGCCTTGTTTACCGCGGAGTCGCGGGTACACGGAGTCTCCGAGTACATCGACACCCGTCGCGGCAGCATCGGGGCCGACGCTCGGACCAGGCTCGAAGAAGCCAAACGTCACCTTCAGGCCGCGCAGGGCAAAAAATCAACCAACCTCAACGAGGCGATCGCCCACGCCAACGTAGCGTCGACGCTGGCCGCTCAGTCGCAGTCGCTGGCCAATGCCGACGTACAGGCGGCTCAGCGGGCCTATTCCCGCGGCCGGGGAGGTAGTGACACCGGCGCGCTGATCGGCGGGATCATCGTCAGCGACCTCCTCAGCGGAGGCCTGCGGGGTGGGATGGGAAGCTGGAGTCCGACGTCGTTCGGCGGTTCGTCGGGCACATCCGATGGCGGCTTCATGGGTGGCGGCGGGAGATTCTGAGCCACGAAGAGCCGTCGCCTGGTCCTTCAGACAAAACAGGGCCGCACACCGATTGGTGTGCGGCCCCGTTGTCGAGAGTGTGCTGTCAGGCCCAGCTGGACCCGACGGCGCTGTCGGTGCTCGCCATGTTGCTACCGGCGGACTGCACCTTCTGGCCGTGCGAGTTGGCCTGCTCGTAGATCACCTGGAAGTTGCGACCCAACTGGGTGATGAACTCCTGGCAGGCGACCGAACCGGCGCCGCCCCAGAAGTCACCGGCAGCCAGCACATCGCGAACGATGGCCTGGTGCTCCTGCTCCAACGACGCCGCCTGGGCGCGAATCGTGGCACCGTGGGTGTCCACGTCGCCGAATGAGTAATTGATAGTCATTGTGATGTCCTCCTGAATTGAAAGTTGTGGGGGTGTGGAAACTAGCTGCTGAGGATCTGCTGCGAAGCCTGCTCTTGCTGCTCGTAGTTGCCGGCGTCCCGAAGCATTCCGTCGCGCACGTTGTGAAGCATGTTCACGATGTTGCGGAACGCCTGGTTCATCTGGCCCATGGTGTCGTAGGACGTCGCCTGGGCGGTACCGCTCCAGCCGGCACCCGAGATGTTCTGCGAGGACGCCCACATGCGGCGAGCCTCGTCCTCGACCGTCTGAGCGTGAGTCTCAAACCGGCCAGCCATCGCACGCATCGCGTGCGGGTCAGTCATAAAGCGCGTTGCCATTTTGCCTGTCTCCTTAACTGGATTTAATTACTTTGGACCTGTCATACAGATTCGTCTTTGTGATCGCCGGAAGCAGGATCCGAAACCGCCCATTGGTGGTGCGACACCGACAGTCTTCCCGCACATGTTAACCGGCCGCCGGGGAATGCGGTACTACGCTGCTGCTCCGTGGGAGTTCGAAACGAGGTTCGGCTTCTGCTTGCCACTCGCTCCATTCCGCCCACTCATTCCATTCGTCCGTGCCTTCGGCGGGATCTTCGGTATTCGCATTCAACCCGTCGGCCGCAGTGACTTCGGCGTCGGCACCCTCTTCGGGTTGCGGCGCCCAATGATCATAGTTGTCAGGTGGAACGGCCACGCCCCAGCTAAGTGGGACGGTCAAGCCACCGAGCATGCCCGACTCGCCTCGCGCCGCCACTACTGAGTCGTCCGGCAAGGGCGATCCAAGAGGCAATAACACGCCGCCCCCCTTCCGCAGCCGATCCAGTACTCGTGATGCCCGGCGACGAACTCCTCGCTACCGAGTCCTTCGCATCGTAAGCCAATCCTGGGGACAATATCTCGAATTTTCCGATTTCGCTCCCCCTGGATGTAACAAGTTCAGGAACACCCCGACCGCTCACGCGCTCCGCAGTCAGGCTGCGCCGGGAAGCCGCAGGTCCGGCGCGGGTTCGAACCCGTGGTTTCCTGCCGAAACAACACCGCCCCGCCTCGGCCCAGGATGTGGCCAAAGTGTCGCTGAGGTGCACCGAAATAATGCGCATCGCGAATTTTTGGTTTGCCGGCCCGCGCCGCGGTCCAGCTTCAGCACAGACCGCTGGGGGTTCCGCGCGCCGGTTCAGTCTCCTGAGTGGGCATCGTCTGCGGGTATGGCACCCGATAGGGAATTGATGTATTCACGGTCGACCCCAAAACCACGTTGGGAACGCACTGCGGGAGTTTTGGAAGCGCAGCCACAGCCGGGTGCTCCAAATTGGGTCTCGACGGGTTCGGCGGCGCGGCGAAGTTGAACGCGGAGGTCATATCGCCGACCGTTGCGTTTCGCCACGCGCTGATGTTTGGTACAGGCACCCCGAACCGCTTGGAGACCAATTTCAGCTGCGAGGTGTGGTCGAAGACGTCGCTGCACTTCAGCGGGCCACAGCTGTACGGGGAAATGACGAAGCAAGGTACGCGAAAGCCCAGGCCGATCGGCCCACGGATGCCGCCGGACCCATTCACTGAGTTGATGTCGGCGACCGAGACGTATTCGCCAGGCGTCCCCGGCGGCGGTGTGGGCGGTATGACGTGGTCGAAGAAGCCGCCGTTTTCGTCGTAGCTGACGATCAACGCGGTCTTCTCCCACACCGCGGGATTGGACAGCAGGGTCCGTAGCACGTCCACGATGGCGACTGCGCCGACGGAAACTGGCAGCGCAGGATGTTCTGAGTAGATAAACCCCGGAACAACCCAGGAGACCGCCGGTAGCGTGTTGGCTCTGACGTCGGCGGCGAACGTCCCTGGGTAAGTTGGGGAAATACCGTAGCGGGCCAGGTCCGTCCGCGGATTCCCGGCTTGCTTGAAGTCGTTTACCAGCCCGTTGTAGCCGATGACGGTGTTGTTGAGTGCTCCCAACAACTTGTTCTGGTACACCTTCCAGCTGACCCCGGCCGCGCTGAGATTGTCCGGCATGGTGGTCCAGCTGAATTTCTGTATCGGCTGGACTTCAGGCTCAATCAACTGCGGCCCGCCGTGCAGGCCGTCGGGGTCGATGGTCGCGCTCATCCAGTAGAGCCGGTTCGGCGTAGTCCCGCCCAGCAGCGAACAGTGATAGGCGTCGCAGAGTGTGAATGTGTCGGCCAACAGGTAATGGATCGGGAGGTCCTGGCGCGTGTAATAGCCCATCGTCACCGGGACATTGCCCGCCAAAGGCTGGTCTTTGGCCTGCGCCGCCAGCCAGCCGTTGTTATTGCCGTTGTTCCATGCCCCATGCTGCGTGATCCAGTCGTGGCCCGGGTCGTTGACGCATTCGCCGTCGAGCAGAGGGCCCCGGGTGGTGTCGAAACGGAACGGGATCGTGGTGCCATTGGGGTCAACCGCCTGCATCATCGGGTTCCAGCCTTTTTGCTGAAATAGCGGCGACGGGGTGTTGAACCCATTCGTACCGGAGAGTGTCCCGAAATAGTGATCGAATGACCGATTTTCCTGCATCAACAAAACGAAGTGTTCAATGTCAGTCAAATGACCCGAGCAGGGCCCGGCCCCATAAGCCTTTTCGATCACCGGACCGGCCAGGGACATCACCGCCCCGACGCTGCTGGCGGCGGCGGCCCTAGCCAAAAATTGTCGACGGGACATTCCGTCGATTGAGTTGCCGCCCACCGCGCGCCCTTCCTTTCAATGCCTGGTCGCCCACATTTCAGATCACGGTATAGTCACGCCAGCGAATAGCTGCGGCACGCTAACCGGCGTGTCGGGCTGAATTTGAGCCATTTATCCGCCATATTCGCTCGCGAAATTCCGCGGACCGAATTCTATGGGCGGCGGGCAGGTGCGGCGGATCCGTTTTTACCTTAACGCACAGCCAATTCACTGATTTTCCAACGCAATCCGCCATTGGCGGGTAGCCTCCGAAGCCATGTGGTGCACAGTGCTGATGTTGGCACTCGTGGCGACAGTGGACCCGGTCCGGCTCGGCACCAGCGTCCTGTTGTATTCGCGCCCCCGGCCCGTGCGCCATCTGGTCGCGTTCTGGCTCGGTGGCGTGACCGTCTGCATTGTTCTTGCTCTGGGGGTGCTGGTCGGGCTGCGCGACTTCGCGACCAGCGCGATAAACCGGGTGCAACACGCCACGACAAGCTCCACCGTCGGGCACATTCAGATCGCGATGGGTGCGCTCGCGATTGTGGTCGCCGCGCTGGCTGCCGCTCTCTCACCTCGTCAGCGGGCTCGCCTGGCAATGCCCGCCGCATCCCCGTCCGCGCTGCAGCTGCTGAGATCAACCGTAATGTCGCGATTGTCGACGCGCGTGCAGGATGCACTGCAGACCAGACCACTCTGGGTGCCGTTCGTCCTGGGAGTTGGGCTGTTCACCGACTTCAGATACTTGTTTGCGCTCAGTGCCATCGTCGCCTCGGGGGCCACTTCGGGAACCCAGATAATTGCGACCGCGGCGTTCGCCGTGGTGTCGCTCGCCTTCATCGAGATACCACTTGCCAGCCAGCTGGCCGCACCAGTGAAGACTGGCGAGGCCATGTCGCAGGCGCATGCCTGGGTGAAAGCGCGCCGACGCCAGGTGTTCGCCCTCATCGTCGCCGTGGTGGGCGTTTTCCTCATGACCACCGGCATAGGCCACGTCTGAATCGGCGAAGGTTGGCGTCGTACTAGAAGAGAACGTCGGCGAGCCGAGTCATCGCCAGACGGCGGAAGCGCCTATCCGACACCAACCCTCGGCACCACGCTAGGCCGGTTCTGCTGCACATGCGGACTGGCACCGCCGCGGCCCATCATGCCTCCGGGCATGCCACCGGCTCCCGCACCACCGCCGCCCATGGGCATCGGCATCATCGGCATGCCGCCACCAGTCGGAGCCCCTGCCGGCGCGCCGGCAGGCACACCAGCCCCGCCCAATCCCGACATCGCCGCAGACCCCATCCGTGACGGCATCGATCCCTGCCAGGTCGGCGGCACCGACATCGCCCCGACCAAACGCGCTTGGCCTAAACCCGCACCCATGCCCGCGCCCAGGCCGCCCATGCCGCCGCCCAGCCCCTTCATCGCCGAGCCGGCAGCCCCGTCGACCATCTTCGGCGCATCCACTAAGCCAGCCCCCGCAGCACCCGCCGCCATACCCGCCGAGTTTGCGCTCGACGTCGCCGCTTGCACGGCCATCATTATCGGCGACATCGCCATGCTCGCGGGATACATCGCGATCTGAGCAAATGACTCCACTGACGACAGCGGTATCTGCGAGCCCAGCGAGGCCAGCCCGCCCGCCAGGCCCGGGATCACCGACACTGCCGATGTAACGCCGTTGACCAGGGGGGCCGCCGCTGTCGTCAGCGCCGACTCGGCCCCGGAGACCAACCCCTGCAAGCTCAACGAGGGCAAGCTGAACGCCGGTAACGCCGACGCTACCGTCGCCGCTCCCGCGTGGTACCCCAACATCGCGCCCACATCCTGGGCCCACATCTCGACATACTCGAACTCGGTAGCGAAAATCGCCGGCGTGTTCTGACCCAAGTAGTTCGCCGACACCAACGACTGATATGCCGCCCGATTGGAGTGCACCAGTGGCAGCGGCACGGTGCCAGAGAGCGCCGATTCAAATGCCGTCGCCGCCGCGCGAGCCTGGCCAGCCGCCTCTGCGGCCTGCGCCGCGGCCCCGCCCAGCCACGTCACGTACGGTGTGGCCGCCGCGGCCATCGACAGGGATGCCGGACCGGTCCAGGCCCCGTTGACCAGCCCCGAAAGCACCGACTGAAACGACGACGCTGATGCCGACAAGTCCGCTGCCAAACTGTCCCAGGCCGAGGCCGCGGTAAACAACGATCCCGAACCGGCACCCGCAAAGATCCGCGCCGAGTTAATCTCCGGCGGCAACCAGGCAAAATTAAGAACCATCACACCCTCGAGACATCCGGCCGCGTGAACGGCTCCGACAACCACGCACCTCGACATACACCGGCCGCAGCGACACGTGCATCACCACGGCCAGATCACAAAGCGTAAGGCAAATCTAACACCCAAAATCGGCACTTTCATGAAACCGTCCAGCATCTGGCATTTTGCGTCTGAAGTTTAGTCGGGTGCGGTGGTTTTTGGGTATCGCTACCGCCCGACCGACCGCCTCCCGAACTATCCGACACCGACCCGGGGCACCACACTGGGCCGGTCCTGCTGCATATTCGGACTGGCGCCGCCGCGGCCCAGGGGCATCCCGCCGGCTGCGCCCGCTCCACCACCCATAGGCATCGGCATCATCGGCATACCGCCACCAGCGGGAGCCCCAGCCATCGCAGCGGCATTCTCGGCACTCAGCCCCGACATCGCCGAAGAAACCATCCGCCCCGGCGCGGAGCCTTCCCAGGTCGGCGGGACCGACATCGCCCCCACCAGGCGCGCGTTGCCCAAGCCCGCCGACATGGCCGAGCCCAGACCGCCCGTGCCACCCAGCCCATTCATCGCGGGCAGGGCGGCGCCGGCAATCTTCGGCGCATCCACTAAGCCAGCCCCCGCTGCACCAGCGGCCATGCCCGCCGCGTTTGTACTCGACGTCGCCGCTTGCACGGCCATCATTATCGGTGACATCGCCATGCTCGCGGGATACATCGCGACCTGAGCCACCGATTCCAACGACGACAACGGCACCTGCGAAGCCAGCGCGGATACCCCAGTCGCCACTCCCGACACCGCCGACTCAGCCCCGGTGGTCAGCGGCGCCACCGCCGTCGACACCGCCCCCGCGAACTCTGACACCCCCGAGGACAGCAACCCCGGCAACCCCGTCAGACTCAACTGCGGCAAACTGAACGACGGCAAGATTGAGGCTGCTGACGTCACCCCGACGTGATACCCCACCATGGCGGCCACATCCTGAGCCCACATCTCCACGTACTGGAGTTCATTCATCGCAATCGCCGGCGTGTTCTGACCCAAGAAGTTGGTCGCTACCAACGTCGCCAAGGACACCCGATTAGCGGTCACCGCCGCCGGAAGCACCGTCAACGTCCGGGCCGACTCATATGCCGTCGCCGCCGCCCGAGCCTGGTTAGCCGCCGCCTCAGCCTGCCCCGCCGCCGAGCTCAACCAGCTGACATACGGCGCCGCCGCCGCCGCCATCGACAGCGACGCTGGACCCGTCCACACATTGCTGGCCAACCCCGAAACCACTGACTGAAAGGACGATGCCGATGACGCCAAATCCGACGCCAACCAATCCCAGGCCGACGCCGCGCTGAACAACGGCCCGGAGCCCGCGCCGCCAAAGATCAACGCCGAGTTGATCTCCGGCGGAAACAGCGTAAAAGTAGGAATCATGACAACCCCCAACATCCCAGCCGCACCAACGGCTTCGACAACCTCACAGCCCGACTGACAGCGGAACTAGACGCGCGTCAACCACTAAGCCAAATAGTAGGGCAATCCCAGCCAAAAATCCGCACTTTCTCGAAACCGGTTCACCCAGGATCACGGGGCACGGTTCACCAGACGACTGTCCAGAACGGTGTCGGGGAACGGCGAGAAACTGCTAGAAGAAATTATTGAAGAAGCCCGAAAGCATATCGCCGGCGACTAATAAGCCAGAGCTGCCCATCCCGGAGACAACCGCCCCCGAATTCATGACACCCGCAATAAAAACACCCGCATCGTCAACGGCCGCGTTATACAAACCCGAGTTGCCGTAGCCCGTGTTGAGCGCACCTGAATTGCCCAGCGGCGAGGCAGCCGGCGGCACCGTGCTGGTATTCACGTAACCGGAGTTATTGATCCCCGAGTTCTGGAAGCCCGAGTTACCGCTACCGGACGGGTTGTTCTGGCCAAAACCTGAGTTAGCGGTGCCGAGGTTCCCCCAGCCCGAGTTCGGGCCAGCCTGGGTCGCCGTGTCGAACAACCCTGTGTTGAGAGTGCCCGCGTTGAAACCGCCGGTGTTGGTGTTGCCCGAATTCCCGAAGCCGGTGTTGGTGTCGCCCGAGTTCGCGAAGCCGGTGTTCGAGTTGCCCGAGTTGAAAAAACCAGTGTCTCCCGCACCCGAATTCCCGAAGCCCGTGGTCTCGAACCCGGCGTTACCGCTGCCCGAATTCGAGTTTCCAGCGTCGAAGAGACCAAAGTTTCCGTTGCCCGCGCTCCCGATACCCGTGTTCGTGTTGCCCGAGTGCGAGAAGCCCGTGTTTGTGTCGCCTGAGTTTCCGTAACCCCAGTTCCCGTTGCCCGAGTTCCCGATGCCGAAGTTGCCGTTACCCGAGTTGAAGAAGCCGATGTTGTTGTTACCCGAGTTCCCGAACCCCATGTTGCCGGTGCCCGAGTTCAGGTGGACGCCGATCTGGCCGTTGCCGCTGAGCCCGATGCCGATGTTGCCGGTGCCGGAGTTCCCGAATCCAATGTTGTTGCTGCCGTTGTTCCCGAAGCCGAAGTTGGTCCCACCGATATTCCCAAGGCCGAAGTTGAAGGTGCCGTTATTGCCGTCGCCGACGTTTCCGTTGCCGATGTTTCCGCTGCCCAGGTTCAGGGTGCCGTTACTGCCGAAGCCCAAGTTGAGGGTGCCGATATTTCCGCAACCGAGGTTGCCGGCGCCGAAGTTTCCGCTACCAACGTTGACATCACCGATGTTGCCGCTGCCCAGGTTGCCGGTTCCGATGTTGCCGCTGCCCAGGTTGCCACCGCCGTAGTTTCCGCTGCCAACGTTGGCATTGCTGTTGTTTCCACTGCCGATGTTGAAGTTGCCGGTGTTTCCGCTGCCCAAGTTGAGGGTGCCGACGTTCCCACGGCCCAAGTTGATGATGAGGGCGTTGGCAGCCGCCAGACCCGGCAGATTCTGCAACGCGGCCGGCCAAGACCCCAACTGCGCGGCGGCCGCCGACACCCCACCGTGATACCCCACCATCGCGGCCACATCCTTGGCCCACATCTGCTCGTAACCCGACTCGACCGCCGCAATCAACGGAGCGTTCTGCCCAAACAGATTCGACATCACCAGCTGGACCAAGCCGGAACGATTGGCCGCCACCGCAACCGGATGCACCGTCGCCGCCAACGCACCTTCGAACGCGCCAGCCACCGCCCGGGCCTGAGCCGCCGCGTCCTGGGCCAGCGCGGCCGCCGCACCCAACCACCCCGCATACGGAGCCGCCGCGGCCACCATCGCCGCCGACGCGGCACCCTGCCACGCCTGACCCGCCAACCCCGACGTCACCGACGAAAACGACTCCGCCGCCGACCCTAACTCAGCAGCCAACCCACCCCAGGCAACCGAAACCGCCACCATCGGCGCCGACCCGGCACCAGAAAACATCCGCAAAGAATTAACTTCCGGCGGCAACACCAAAAAACTCACCATCAGCCCCATCCAGCCAGCTGACACACAGGCCCCAGAACAACCCTAAGACACTCCCCCCACCAAAACCCCGCATTTCCACCCCGACCCACCGGCGCGATGGTTCGCCCGGTTTGCGGAGCCGTCGTCTCAGCTGCCCTTGAGCCGCACCGCCAGATAATCGGCGACGGCGTCCATCGGGACCCGCTCCTGAGTCATGGTGTCACGCTCGCGCACCGTGACGGCGTTGTCCTCGAGTGAGTCGAAATCCACCGTGATGCAGAACGGCGTACCGATCTCGTCCTGGCGTCGGTAGCGGCGCCCGATGGCACCCGCGTCGTCGAAGTCGATATTCCAGGACTTACGCAACTCCGCGGCCAAGTCGCGCGCCTTCGGGCTCAAGTCGGCGTGCCGCGAGAGCGGCAGCACCGCGGCCTTGACCGGCGCCAGCCGCGGGTCGAGTCGAAGCACCACGCGTTTGTCCACCCCGCCTTTGGCATTCGGTGCTTCGTCTTCGGTGTAGGCGTCGATCAAGAACGCCATGAACGACCGGGTCAGACCAGCCGCGGGCTCGATGACATAGGGGGTGTACCGAGTGTCATTGACCTGGTCGTAGAAGGACAGGTCGACGCCGGAATGCTTTGCGTGCGTTGATAAATCGAAGTCGGTTCGATTGGCCACGCCTTCCAGCTCGCCCCACGGGTTGCCGACGAAGCCGAACTTGTACTCAACGTCGACGGTGCGGTCGGAGTAGTGCGACAACTTCTCCTTCGGGTGTTCATACAGCCGCAGGTTCGCCGGATCGATGCCCAGGTCGATGTACCACTGCCGACGGGTGTCGATCCAATACTGATGCCACTCCGTCGCCGTCGACGGCTCGACGAAGAACTCCATCTCCATCTGCTCGAACTCCCGGGTCCGGAAGATGAAGTTGCCCGGGGTGATCTCGTTGCGAAAGCTCTTGCCGATCTGCCCGATTCCGAACGGCGGCTTTCTGCGAGCGGTCGTCAGCACGTTGGCGAAGTTGACGAAGATCCCCTGCGCAGTCTCGGGGCGCAGATAATGCAGCCCCTCCTCGGTCTCGATGGGTCCGAGGTAGGTCTTGAGCATCATGTTGAACTCGCGCGGCTCGGTCCACTGTCCGGGCTCGCCGGTCTCCGGGTCGCGGATATCGGCCAGCCCGTTGGGCGGCGGCTGTCCGTGTTTGGCTTCGTACGCCTCGATGAGATGGTCGGCGCGATAGCGCTTGTGGGTGATCAACGATTCGACCAGCGGGTCGTGGAAGACCTCGACGTGCCCGGACGCCACCCACACCTGTCGGGGCAGGATGATCGACGAATCGAGCCCCACCACGTCGTCACGGCCGGTGACCACCGAGCGCCACCATTGCCGTTTGATGTTCTCCTTGAGTTCCACCCCCAGCGGACCGTAGTCCCACGCCGATTTCGTACCGCCGTAGATCTCGCCGGCGGGGAAGACAAAACCGCGCCGTTTGGCCAGGTTGACTACGGTGTCGATAACGGAAGCCACGGGGTGGTGCACTCCCTTTCCGGGTCGGGGCACACGGCGATGCTCCGCCGTGCAAAACATCAGTCATGGTAGCGATCGGCGCTGCGAACTTTGACATGCGTCATCATGCATGTGACAGTGGGGGGCAGGGTGCTGCTGTTTGCGATAGCGGGCCCGACCACTACACGGCGCTTCTCGAGGTGATGACTCTTCCATGGTGATGTCGTCCTCAGCGCCGTCCTCGATGCCGACCGCCGACGGTGCGCCCCTGCCCGCGACCTCGAATCTCGGCTCCGATGTGGTCGGCCACGAGCACGGGTCGCTCGAGTACCCCCCTCCGCCGCCACGAGAGATTCTCGACGCCGCCGGCGAACTATTGCGTGCGCTCGCCGCGCCCGTACGGATCGCTATCGTGCTCCAATTGCGCGAGTCCCAGCGCTGCGTGCACGAACTCGTCGATGCGCTCGGCGTACCACAGCCGCTGGTCAGCCAGCATCTGAAAATCCTCAAGGCGGCCGGTGTCGTCACCGGGGAGCGATCCGGTCGCGAAGTGCTGTACCGGCTTGCGGACCACCATCTTGCGCACATCGTCGTCGATGCCGTCGCTCACGCCGCCGAGGACACACCGTGACCCGCGCCAGCGACGATGCAGAGCGAAGCGATGAAGAGGAGCGGAGCCGATGACGGAAGCCGGGACCGGCGTCCGTTCCACTCGCCAGCGCGCGGCGATTTCGACGCTGTTGGAGACGCTCGACGAATTCCGCTCGGCCCAAGAGTTGCACGATGAGCTACGCCGCCGCGGCGACAACATCGGGCTCACCACCGTGTACCGGACGCTGCAGTCAATGGCAGCGGCGGGAATGGTCGATACGCTGCGCACCGACACCGGCGAATCGGTCTACCGCAGGTGCTCAGAGCACCACCATCACCATTTGGTGTGCCGTAGCTGTGGTTCCACCGTCGAGGTGCACGGCCATGAGGTCGAGGAGTGGGCGGAAGAAGTTGCCGCCGAACACGGCTTCTCCGACGTCAGCCACACCATCGAGATCTTCGGCACCTGCTCGGATTGCGGATCCTGACCGCAGGATCCTGGCGCGCCGTAGCACCGAAATCGACGCAACCGTGACATCTCCTCGTCGCAGTTCGTCGCGCTGACGTCGCCCTCGATTCGACTCACGACGTGAGCGTGCCGCGCATCCGCGCGCCGCTGTCCAGCACCAGCAGGATCAGTGTCCGCAGCGCGTCGTCGGTCAAGCCGGCGCCGGGAAAGTTGTATCGCAGCATCACATCTACAGTTTTGCCAGCGGTCCTGGGGGCAGCCTTTCCGGAGTTGCTCTGCACCGCCTTCGCGGTGACCTTTTCATTGACTTTTTCGACGACCCTTTCCGCGACCTTTTCGATGGCGGTCACCGAGCCGAAGTTGGTATCCCGCGCGTGTTTGGCCACCTGGTCGCTGACCTTCCTGGTCAGCGGCAAGTCCCAGGCCAATATCTGGGTGAGGGACACCAGATCGAGGCCATCGGCGATATTCACCACCTGCAACGACGCGAACGTACCGTCATGCTGCACCGTCAGGCCGCCGTCGGGTTCCTCCTGCACGGAAATGACGTCGCGAAGTATCGACGCCAGCCGCTCCTGCAGGGACGGCATCAGGCGCTCCCGAACCGGCGATTGCGTGCCGCGTATTCCTCGCAGGCCGCCCACAAATCGCGACGGTCGTAGTCGGGCCACAACGTGTCCTGGAAGATGTATTCAGCGTAGGCGGCCTGCCACAGCATGAAGTTACTGGATCGCTGTTCGCCCGAGGTCCGCAGCAGCAGATCCACGTCGGGAATGTCGGGTCGCTGCAGGTGACGGGCGATGGTGGACTCGGTGATACGGTCCGGGTTTAGCCTGCCCGCCTCGACCAAACGAGCGATATCCCTTGTCGCTTCCGCGATTTCGGTTCGGCCGCCGTAGTTCACGCAGTAATTGATCGTGATGACGTCATTGTCGAGCGTCATGGCCTCCGCGATCGCCAATTCATTGATGACACTGCGCCACAGGCGGGGCCGTGAACCCACCCACCGGATGCGGACCCCCATCGCCTTGAGGTTCTCGCGGCGCCGTCGCACCACGTCGCGGTTGAACCCCATCAGGAAGCGGACCTCCTCGGGGGACCGCTTCCAGTTTTCGGTCGAGAAGGCGTACAAACTGAGCCACTTGATCCCGAGTTCGATTGCACCGCAAACGATGTCAATCACCACCGCCTCGCCCATCTTGTGACCTTCGACCCGTGCCAGTCCGCGCTGGGTGGCCCAGCGGCCGTTGCCGTCCATCACGATGGCGACATGACCGGGCAGCCGGTCGGCCGGGATCAGCGGCGCGGCCGCCTTCGACACGTGCTGCGGTGGCCGGCGCGGGCCACCGTCAGGGGACGGCGGCAGGTCGGGGAAGACAACCGGCCAAGTCGACCTGTCGGGAAAGGTCGGGTAGTCCTCAGGTGCCGGGGGTAGCTGCGGGAAGTCGGTTGACTTCAGCTTGCGGTCGTTCCTAGCCACACGCCACATCATGACTGATCAGCGCTGCGCGCCGGTCAGCAACCGAGCGATCGACCTGATACGTCCGCTCCACCAGCGGCAATGTTTTGAGCTGCCGTTCCAGATGCCATTGCAGATGTGCGGCCACCAACCCGCTGACGTGGTTGCGATGGGATTGCGGCGCCGCCTGGGCGGCTTCCCAATCACCGTCGTGCAGCGCGGACATCAGATCCAGCACACCCAGCGGCGGTGTGGTCGAACCGGCCGGGCGGCAGTGCGCGCAGACGCTGCCCCCGGCGGCGATGTGAAATGCCCGATGTGGACCGGGTGCGGCACAGCGGGCACACCCGGTCAGCGCCGGCGCCCACCCGGCTATGCCCATGGCACGAAGCAGATAGGCGTCCAACAGCAGATCGCGGGGCCGGTTCCCGTCAGCCACCGCCCGCAACGCGCCCACCGTGAGCCGGTGCAGAGCCGGAGCGGGCGCCCGCTCCTCACCGGCGAGGCGTTCGGCGGTTTCCAGCATCGCGCACCCGCAGGTGTACCGGCCGTAGTCGCTGACGATGTCGGTGGCGAACGCGTCAACGGAGACGACCTGGGTGACAATGTCGAGGTTGCGGCCGGGGTGCAGTTGCACGTCGATGTGCGCGAACGGCTCCAGTCGCGCGCCGAATTTGCTGCGGGTGCGGCGCACGCCCTTGGCCACCGCGCGAACCAGCCCGTGCTCGCGGGTCAGCAGTGTGACAATCCGGTCGGCTTCGCCGAGCTTGTGCTGGCGCAGCACTACCGCCCGGTCTCGATATAGCCGCATTACAATAGTTTTGCACCCCGCTGCGACATCGCGGGGATCCGCGCCGATAGTCTCGTAACCCGTGGTTGGCGCTTCTGGGCCCGGTTCCTGGCCCTCCTCCAGAGCAGGCAGCCAGCGCCTGCCGACGCTGACCGACCTGCTCTATCAGTTGGCCAGCCGCTCAGTGACATCCGACACGTTGGTGCGCCGTTCCTTGCACGCGATCGGTGCCAGCCAGCCCACATTGAACGCCTTCCGGGTGGTGTTCAACGAGTCCGCGCTGGCCGACGCGACGGAAGCTGATCGGCGACGAGCCGCCGGTGACACGGCCCCGCTGCTGGGCATCCCGATCGCGATCAAAGACGACGTCGACGTTGCCGGAGTGCCGACCGCGTTCGGTACCGAGGGGCAGGTCCGGCCCGCCACCCAGGACGCCGAGGTCGTTCGCCGTCTCAAAGCGGCCGGCGCGGTAATCGTCGGCAAGACAAACACCTGTGAACTCGGTCAATGGCCATTCACCAGCGGCCCCGGCTTCGGGCACACTCGCAACCCCTGGTCGCGCCGGCACACTCCGGGCGGATCGTCGGGCGGGAGCGCAGCCGCGGTGGCCGCGGGTCTGGTCACCGCCGCCATCGGTTCCGATGGTGCCGGCAGCGTCCGCATTCCCGCCGCGTGGACACACCTGGTAGGCATCAAGCCGCAACGCGGCCGCATCTCCACCTGGCCGCTGCCGGAGGCGTTCAACGGCATCACGGTCAACGGCGTGTTGGCCCGCACGGTGGCCGACGCGGCATTAGTGCTCGACGCCGCGTCCGGAAACGTCGAGGGCGACCGACACAGGCCCCCGTCGGTGACAGCATCCGACTACGTCAGCATCGCACCGGGTCAGCTCAACGTCGCGCTGTCAACCCGCTTCCCTTACACAGGATTTCGCGCCAAACTGCATCCCGAGATCCTCGCCGCGGCGCAACGGGTGGGCAAGCAGCTCGAGCTACTCGGCCACAAGGTGGTGTCGGGCAACCCCGACTACGGCCTGCGGTTGTCGTGGGACTTTCTCGCCAGATCCACTGCAGGCCTGCGGGACTGGGAGGAACGGCTGGGCGACGATGTCACCCTGGACCACCGTACCTTGTCCAATCTGCGCGTCGGCCAGGTGCTGGGCCAGGCGATTCTGAGCGGCGCACGCCATCACGAAGCCGCCGCCCAGCGCCGGGTGGGCTCGATCTTCGACATCGTTGACGTGGTGCTGGCGCCGACCACCGCGCAACCAGCGCCATTAGCCCGCTACTTTGACCGGTTGGGCAGTTTCCGCACCGATCGCGCGATGATCCGAACATGCCCGGTGACGTGGCCGTGGAACGTGCTGGGCTGGCCGTCAATCAACGTGCCGGCGGGCTTCACCTCGGCGGGCTTGCCGATCGGAGTGCAGCTCATGGGACCGGCGAATAGCGAGGGCATGCTGATCTCGCTGGCCGCCGAGCTGGAGGCAGTTTGCGGCTGGGCCACCGAGCAGCCGAAGGAGTGGTGGAACACCGGTAACGACATTCCGCCGATCCGCAGCTGGTCAGCGCCTGGGTGACCGTTAATGCCCTGCCATCGAGGTATCAGCTGATCGATTTCAGGAACTCCGTGCCCTCGTGCAGTGCCAGCGCGGCTTTGGCCTTGTCATTGACGGGTTAGACCTGATACTCGGCATAAGGCCGAACTTGTTCACTTCATCCTCGTCAGGATTGGTAGGCGCTGACGGTGGTCTGGGCGCGTGCATGAATACGCGCGTAGATGGGCGCCGCGGCGACGGTGGTGAACGGCACCGCGATCGGAAAGTCGGCAGCGACGGAGCGGATTTCGCACCGTCGCACGATGGTTGCCAGCGCGAGGGTGGCTTCCAGCATGGCGAAATGGTCGCCGATGCATGACCTCGGGCCGGCCCCGAACGGCACGTATTGCCACCGGTCGCGGCCCTTGGCCTGATCTGGGCTGAACCGCTCGGGGTCGAACGTCAGCGGCTCATCCCACAGGTCCGGGTCACGGTGTACGGCATAGATGCCGTAGACGACCATGCTGCCGGCCTCGACCCGGTAACCGTCGACCTCGACGTCCTGCATGGCCGTTCTGGCTATCGCCGCAGCCGGCGGGCACAGCCGCATTGCCTCATGCAGGACCTGCACGGTATATCCGAGCCGCGGAACGTCCTCGGGCGTCAGCTCACGGTCGCCGATCGCGGCTACCTCGGCGGCGACCCGCGTTTGCATCTCGGGGTGGTGGCCCAGCGCCCACAACGAGTACGCCAGGGTGGTGGCGGTGGTGTCGTGGCCGGCGGCCATGAAAATCTGCAGCTCGCTGCAGATGTCCTCATCAGACAGTGCCCGGCCGGTGGCCGGGTCAGTAGCCGCCATCAAAGCCCGTACCAGCGGGGCATCGCGGCCCGGATCCACCCGGCAGGCCTGCAAGATGTCGTTGGCCAGCGCGTGCATGGTCGCGGCTGCGGCGCGCGCCCGGTGACGCGCCGGCGTGGGCAGCCAATGCGGGGCGCGCATCGGCCGGAGTCCACGATTGGCGGTGTACTCCTGTGTGATTCGCAGCGGACCCGCGAGAGCGTCGGCGCGGTCATCGAGGTCCAAGCCGAATACCGAGCGGCCTAGGGCGCGCAGGGTCAGCCGACGGCACGCGCTGTCAAGCTCAATCTCCTTGCTGTCCGGCCAGCTCCCGGCAAGCGTCTCGGCGGCCTGCGCCATATGGCCACCGAACGCGCGAACGTGTTGCTTGGTGAAGATCGGTTGCAGCGCCCGCCGGCGCGGCAGCCACGGCTCGTGCGTCAGATCGAACAGGTTGTTACCCAGCAGGCGGCGCACCTCGGTGTGAACGATGTTCCGCTCCAGCAACGCATCGCTGCGGCCGAGGATGTCGCGGCCCCCCTTGGGAGATGTGACCACAACGACTGGCGGGGTCAGCCACCGCGGACCCAAACTGAACCGGGTCACTGGGCCGCCCGCGTCGCGCAGCGTTTCGATCCCGGTGTGAAAGACCCGGAGCGCCGTCAGCCGCTGCCAATAGGACAGCGGATTCTTCGGCGCCAGCGGCAGCGTGCCAACATCGGTGTTCTCAAGCGGCTTGGCCATGCCAACTCCTGCGGTCAACGGGCCCGGCTAGACCGGCGCTGAACCAAGGCTGCGCCTAGCCGGCCGCAATCACATGCGTAGTCGGCTACCTAACTTTTCGGCAAAACGAAGCTGCGCGGGGGTTCAGAACCCGAGTCGGCCAAGCTGCTTAGGGTCGCTTTGCCAGTTCTTTGCGATCTTGACGCGCAGGTCGAGGTAGACCTTGGTGCCCAGCAGCTTCTCGATCTGGCCGCGTGCCGCGGTACCCACTTCGCGTAGTCGGGCGCCACCCTTGCCGATGACGATCCCTTTCTGACTGGACCGCTCGACGTAGAGCACCGCGAACACGTCGATCAGGTCGTCGCGGCCCTCGCGTGGGTTGACCTCGTCGATCACCACCGCCAACGAATGCGGTAGCTCGTCGCGCACGCCCTCCAGGGCAGCCTCGCGGATGAGCTCGGCCATCAGAATCTCCTCGGGTTCGTCCGAGAGCTCACCGTCGGGGTAGTACGCCGGGCCGACGGGCAACGCCGACGCCAGCACGTCGATAAGCACGTCGACCTGTGCGCCCGAGACCGCCGAGACCGGGACGATCTCGGCCGAACCGGTGACGAGCTCGTTGACCGCGACCAGCTGCGCGGCCACCCGGTCCCTGGGCACTTTGTCGATCTTGGTGACGATCACGACGAGCGTCGTCTTCGGGGCAACCGAACGAATCTGGTCGACGATCCAGCGGTCTCCCGGACCGATCGCCTCATCGGCCGGAATGCACAGACCGATCACGTCGACTTCGGTGTAAGTGTCGCGGACCAGGTCGTTGAGCCGCTTGCCCAGCAACGTGCGCGGCCGGTGTAAACCCGGGGTATCGACCAGGATCATCTGAAAGTCTTTGCGGTGAACGATGCCCCGAATGGTGTGCCTGGTGGTCTGCGGCCGCTTCGAGGTGATCGCCACTTTGGTGCCCACCAGCGCGTTGGTCAGCGTCGACTTGCCGGTGTTCGGCCGGCCGACCAAACACACAAAACCCGAATGGAATTCGCTCACGTCCGGTTCCCCGCCGAGCGTATGCACAGTGCGACTTTTCCCATGATTTTTCGCTGTGAGTTCCCACTCGCCGTCATTGCGGGTTACCCTCCCCGTTGGTTTCGGCCGGACTGAGCAGGACGGTTCCGATCCGTACCCGTCCCCGATGATCCCTGCCGCCTTCAGCGTGTAACCGCAGACCGTGCGAAACCACTTCGGCGCCTGGTAGTGGAACCCGGCCCAGTTCCAGCGCCAACAGACCGCCCACGGTGTCGACGTCGAGATCGTCATCGAATTCCACGCCGTATAGTTCGCCGACGTCTTCGATCGGCAGCCGCGCCGACACCCGGAAACGTTTATCGCCCAAATCTTCTACCGGTGCGGTCTCGGCTTGGTCGTACTCGTCGGCGATCTCGCCCACGATTTCCTCCAGCACGTCTTCGATACTGACCAAGCCGGCTATCGCGCCGTACTCGTCGACCAGCAAAGCCATGTGGTTGCGGTCGCGCTGCATTTCGCGCAGCAGCGCGTCGAGCGGCTTGGAGTCCGGCACGAATACCGCCGGACGCATGACCTGCGCAACGGTAATCTTCTGGCCGCTGTCAGGTGAGAAGAACGTATGCTGGACAAGATCTTTCAGGTACACAACCCCGACAATGTCGTCGACGTTCTCGCCGATCACCGGGATGCGGGAATGTCCGCTGCGGACCGCCAGCGTTGTCGCTTGGGCGGCCGTCTTGTCGCTTTCGATCCAGATCATCTCGGTGCGCGGCACCATCACCTCGCGGGCAGGGGTGTCAGCGAGTTCGAAGACCGACTCGATCATCCGGCGCTCGTCGGCAGCGACCACGCCGCGCTGCTGGGCCAGGTCGACGACTTCGCGCAGCTCGATCTCGGAGGCGAACGGCCCATTCCGCAAGCCTCGGCCCGGAGTGATCGCGTTACCGAACACCACCAGCAATCGGGGAATCGGCTTCAACAGCCCCGAGATCACCTGCAGTGGAAGGGCAGCCGCCAACGCGATGGAATAGGCGTGCTGACGGCCGAGGGTGCGCGGGCCCACGCCCATGACGACGAAGCTGATCACCACCATGATGGTCGCCGCGCCGAACAACGCCCAGTCCAGACCGAAGTTGTCGTACAGGAACACCACCAACAGCACGGTCGCGGTGATTTCACACGTGATCCGCAGCAGCACCACCAGGTTGATGAAGCGCGGCCGGTCGTTCATCACTGTCAGCAGCGACGCCGCGCCGGGCCGCTCGTCACGAACCAGTTCCTGCACCCGGGCTATCGAGACCGTGCTGACGGCGGCGTCGATCGCCGCAAAAAGGCCGCCCAGACCGATCAAAGCGATCGCGCCGAGCAGCTGATTCAGGCTGATCAAAGGTCGAAATGCCTTGACTTGTCCAGCAACCGGCGGTCCTTCTCGTCCTGAAGGTCGAGCCGATAGGCCTCGACCTGTTCGGCGACCCACTCTTCGAGTAACCGGCCCTGCAGGGCGAACATCTCCTTTTCCTCGTCCGGCTCGGCGTGGTCGTACCCGAGCAGATGAAGCACACCGTGGATTGTCAGCAGCGCCAACTCTTGTCCGAGGCTGTGGCCCGCCGTGGTCGCCTGCTCAGCGGCAAATTCCGGGCACAACACGATGTCGCCCAGCATCGACGGCCCCGGCTCCGGAGCGTCGGGGCGGCCACCGGGCTCTAGCTCGTCCATCGGAAAGCTCATCACGTCGGTCGGACCCGGCAGGTCCATCCAGCGCATGTGCAGGTCGGCCATCGCCGCGGTGTCCAAAAGCACCATCGACAGCTCGGCGCCGGGGTTGACGTCCATCTTGGCGATGACAAACCGCGCAACGCTGACTAATTCCGATTCGGAGACGTCGATGCCCGACTCGTTGGATACCTCGATGCTCATCGGGCTTCTTCGTCTTGAGGGTCTTTCACGGGCACCATCATCGGCGACCGCGGGTGCCCGAGGCCCGCCGAGCGGCCCGATTCGTCCCGGAGCCGGGCTCTTCGTATCTCGCGTAGGCGTCGACGATCTCCGAAACCAGCCGGTGGCGAACCACATCCACACTGGTCAGGTGCGAGACGTGGATGTCGTCGACGTTGTCGAGGATGTCGATCGCCGAGCGTAGGCCGGAGCGCGCGCCGCCCGGCAGGTCGACCTGGGTGACGTCCCCGGTCACGACGACCTTCGACCCGAAACCGAGTCGGGTGAGGAACATCTTCATCTGCTCGGCGGTGGTGTTCTGCGCCTCGTCGAGGACGATGAAGGCGGAATTAAGCGTACGACCCCGCATATACCCCAGCGGCGCCACCTCGATCACCCCGGTGGACATCAGCTTTGGGACCAACTCGGGGTCCATCATGTCGTACAGAGCGTCATACAGCGGGCGCAGGTACGGGTCGATCTTCTCGCTCAGCGTGCCGGGGAGAAAGCCAAGGCGCTCACCGGCTTCCACCGCCGGTCGGGTCAAGATGATCCGGGTGACCTGCTTGGTCTGCAGCGCGTGGACCGCCTTGGCCATGGCCAGATACGTCTTCCCGGTGCCGGCCGGCCCCACCCCGAAGACGATGGTGTTGGCGTCGATGGCATCGACGTAGCGCTTCTGGTTGAGCGTCTTGGGCCGAATCGTCTTACCGCGGCGCGACAGAATGTCCAGCGTGAGCACTTCGGCCGGTGACTCATCACCGGTCCCGACCAGCATGGCGACACTGTGGCGCACAACCTCTGGTGTCAGCGGCTGACCGCCGGCCACGATAGCTATCAGCTCAGAGATCGCCCGCTCGGCGAGCGCGACGTCCGCCGGCTCACCCGACAGGGTGACGGCGTTGCCCCGCACATGCAGGTCGGCGTTCAGTAAGCGTTCCAGGGCGCGCAGATTCTCGTCGGCCGAACCGAGCAAGCCCACGACCACATCGGGCGGAACATCGATGCTGCTGCGAACCTGAGCCGATGCGTCAGCAGCGCTGGTCTCGCGTGGTGTCACGTGGCTTTCGATGCCTGCTTTCCGTGAGTGTCTGGCGATGAAGTTCTGGCCCGAGTCTACCGCTGGTCAGGACCGCCTCCCAATGGTTCGTTCGTAGGGTCGGCAGCCCGGCTCGCAAGCCCGTCGAGCAGGAACTTCAGGCCCCGCTCGAAGTCGGCCTCAGCGGTGGAGTGCTGGCTGATTTGCGCCAGCGACGCGATATGTGGATGCTCGGTGCCCGCCATCCCACCGATTCGCGCAGCCACCGCCACCTGTTCGCGGTCGCGGTCGACGCCCGCCCGCGGCCGGGCCAGCTCCACCTGGGCGCTGCCCATGACCAGGCTCAACACCGCACGGAACGCCGCCAACAAGTCAACGCCGACCAGCCCGCCGCGGGCCATCGCCTCGATGAGGCGATCCGCCGCAGCGTAGCTCGACGACGACAACGTGCGGCGGGTGAGAACTAACGGAATGGCGTTGGGATGACGACGTACGCCGTGCCAAAGTGCGGTTGCCAATGCGGCCGTATCTGCACGCCAATCATCCGATTTTGCAGGAAGCTTGACGTCGCCGATGATCGCCCCGCCAACCAGCTCCTCCAACTCGTCGCGGTTCTTGACGTAGTTGTACACCGTCATCGGACCGGTGCCGAGCGCGTTGGCCAAGGTCCGCATACTCAACCCGTCGAGGCCCTGCCGATCGACGATCTCGAGCGCAGCGGCGCCAATCTCGGCAACGGTGAATCGTGCCCGCATACTCCGCTACCTTTCCGCATCTGCTGGGCATCCGCGCGGTCTTGACACGTACACCGTACGTAAGATACAACACGTACATCGTACTTATGAAGGGATCGCCCATGCATACCGATGCTGTCGCCAAAGAAACCGTCAGGACCTCGTTCACCTCGCATGGCACCCGGTGCGCCGCCTGGCTGACGTTGCCGCAGCGACCCGGGCCACACCCCGCCTTGGTGCTGGCGCACGGTTTCGGTGCCAACCACACCATGGCCGTCCGGCGCTACGAGCAGCATTTCGCCGCGGCCGGCATTGCCACGTTGGCGTTCGACTATCGACGCCTAGGCGAGTCAGCGGGCCTGCCAAGGCAACAGTTGAGCCTACGCGGGCATCGCCAGGACCTCGCGGCCGCGATCGACTTCGTACGCGGGTCAGCCGAGTTGGACGCAGGCCGAATAGCGCTCTGGGGAACCAGCCTCGGGGCATTGCATACGCTGCGGGTGGCCGCCGACCGGCCGGACGTTCGCGCGGTCGTGGTGCAGTGCCCGATCGTGCACGGCCCGGCGGCCCTGCGGCGAATGGGATTGGCGTCGATGCTGCGTTTAATGCCCGCGATCGGCGAGGACGCAGCACGGCAAGTCTTTCAACGCGGCCACCGGTACGTGCCGATTGTCGGGCCGCCAGGAGGCCTCGCCGTGGTGACCCTGTCAGGCGCCGAAGAAGGATGGGGCTCGACCGTCGACCCGGGCGGCTACTTCGACAACCGGGTTACCGCCGCCAGCGCCCTTGGAATCGGATTCACCAGCGCCAAACGGGCCGCTCGTCGAATATCGGCACCGCTGCTGGTGTGCGTATCGCGGCACGAAACCCTGATGGATCCACGCCACGCCGAGGACGTGGCTCGGCGCGCCCCGCGCGGCGAGACGCGGGTCTACGACGGCGGCCATTTCGACATCTACCATCCGCCCCTGCTGGACGATCTGTTGGTCGACCAAACCGCATTCGTGAAACGACACCTCAACGTCGATGCCGGGTAGCCTACTGCAAGACAACGACTTTCGGTTCCTGACCTTTGCTCGCGGGTTGTCCAAAGCCGACTGGACGCAACCCAGCCTGTGCACGGAGTGGACCAACCATGAGGTGCTGGCCCATCTCGTGGTCGGCTACCGGACGGCACCGGGAGCGCTGGCCGGGGCGATAATTCGGGACCGAGGCTCGTTCGATCGCGCAAATTTGCGGCTCGCGCGCACCTTGGCCGCGCAACGGACCCCTGCCGAACTGCTGGGCGAGTTCTCCGCACTATCGCAAACGCCCCGCGGGCTGGCCCGCATCTTCCCGCGTCGACTCCTACTGGGCGATCACGTCATTCACCAACTCGACATCACCTATGGGCTGGGCAAGGATTCGACGATCGACGCCGAGGCACTCCTGGCGGTGTTGGATACTCAGGTCCGCGTGCCAAATCCATTCGTTCCGGCGGCCGCTCGCGCCCGCGGCCTGACGATGCGGGCAACCGATATCGGCTGGGTTCACGACGGTAAAGGTCCCGCCGTGACCGGCACCGCCGCCCATCTTGCCTCCGTGTTGGCTGGACGCCCCCACGCGCTGGACCGGTTGTGCGGTGATGGTGTGGCGATACTTCGGTCGCGGCTATGAAACATCCCACCGGGAGGTAAGCACGCCAAGCGCGCCCAACGCCACCGCGGCCGCGGTCGACGTCCGTAGCACCTGCGGGCCTAACCGGACCGGCACGGCACCCGCATCGGTCAGCGCGGCTATCTCGTCGGGCGCGATACCACCTTCCGGGCCGACGACGAGCAGCAGCGAGTTCGCTTGTCCTGCGGCATCATCCGCCAAGACATCCGCAAGCCGATCGGTCGCTTCCTCGTGCAGGGCCAGCACCGCACCCCCACCGTCGACCTCGTCGTGGATCCGCTGGGTCAGCGCGGTAGTGGACAGCACCCCGTCGACTCGAGGGATGTGCGCGCGGCGGGATTGCCGGGCCGCCGACCGCGCGGCGCCGCGCCACCGGCGCAGCCCCTTGTCCAGGCGGGCGCCCTGCCAGCTGGCCACACAGCGAGACGCCTGCCAGGCCAGGAACGCGTCGGCGCCGGCCTCGGTGGCCAATTCGATCGCTAACTCCGAACGCTCGGACTTCGGTAACGCCTGCACCACCGTGACCGGCGGCCGCCCGGGAGCCACGCTCCAGCGTTCCAGCACCCGCGCTCGCAGCCCTTCGCGGCCGGCCTGCTCGACGACACAGCTCGCGAGGCCTCCGACGCCGTCGCCGAGCAGCAGTTCCTCACCGGGACGGATCCGGCGCACCGTGGCGGCGTGAAAACCTTCGTCGCCGTCAACGACGGCAAGCGCGCCGGTGTCGGGCAGTGCGTCGACATAGAACAGTGTCGCCACCATCTGCGCAAACCGCGCTAGCGCCCGATGAAGGTCTCGCGTAGCCGGCTGAACAGTCCGCCGCTCTCGCCGTGCGTCGAGCGAACTTCGGCCACATCCCGGGTGCGGCGGTTCTTCAGCTCGCGCAGCAGCTCTGTGTCGTGGTTATCCAGCCGGCTGGGCACCACCACGTCGACGTGAATGTGCAGATTGCCGCGCGCGGTCGACCGCAGTTGCGGCATCCCGTGACCACGCAGAGTGATGATCGAAGCCGGTTGCGTGCCAGGCGGAATGGTGATCTCGCTCACGCCGTCCAGGATGGCGTCCAACGTGATCGTTGTGCCCAGGGCAGCGTCGACCATCGGCACCGAAACCGTGCAGTGCAGGTCGTCACCGTCGCGGACGAAGATGTCGTGAGTCTGTTCGTGAACCTCGACGTACAAGTCGCCAGCCGGCCCTCCCCCGGGCCCGACCTCACCCTGGGCAGCGAGCCGGACCCGCATGCCCTCGCCGACACCGGCGGGGATCTTGACGCTGATCTCACGCGTGGCCTGCACGCGGCCATCGCCGAAGCACTGGTGGCAGGGATCGGGGATGACCACCCCGACGCCGCGGCAAGTCGGGCACGGCCGCGACGTCACCATCTGGCCCAGCAGCGAACGCTGCACGCTCTGCACCTCCCCGCGACCACCGCAGGTATCGCACGGGATCGGCGCCGAATCGCCGTTGGTGCCCTTGCCCTGACACCGGTCGCACAGCACTGCGGTCTTGACGGTGACCGGCTTGGTGACACCGGTTGCGCACTCTTCGAGATCGAGGTACATCCGCAACAGCGAATCCGAACCCGGCCGAACCCGGCCGACGGGACCGCGAGACGTCGAGCCCGCGCTGAAGCCCCCGCCGAAGAAGGCCTCGAAGACGTCGCCCAACCCGCCGAAGCCACCGAAGCCGCCGGCCGCTGCGCCCGCGCTTTGCAACGGGTCCCCGCCCAGGTCGACGATGCGGCGCTTCTCCGGGTCGCTCAGCACCTCGTAGGCAGCGCTGATTTCCTTGAATTTCGCCTGCGCCGCCTCATCAGGATTGATGTCGGGATGTAGTTCGCGCGCCAGCTTGCGATAGGCGCGCTTGATGTCCCCATCGCTGGCATTTCTGCTCACGCCGAGCAGCCCGTAATAATCGCGTGCCACGCTTGACCTTTCTTAGGCCTTGTCAGACTCGGAGGCCTTCTCAGGCCGCGCTGCCACGGCCATCCACAAATTCTGCGCCAGGTGCTGCCTCATCGCGCACCCAGAACTT
The DNA here is from genome assembly GCA_963762625.1 of uncultured Actinomycetota bacterium. Classification (GTDB taxonomy): domain Bacteria; phylum Actinomycetota; class Actinomycetes; order Mycobacteriales; family Mycobacteriaceae; genus Mycobacterium. Next base: position 2,312,698 of record CAVXLB010000001.1, on the reverse strand, counting down.
CGCCGATGTAAAGGGCAACCGCGGCAACACTGGCGATAGTTCCCGGATAGTCCATCCGGGTGGGCCCCAGCACACCCATACCACCGAACACAGTATCCGAGGTGCCGTAAGCAGCGGTCACCATCGAGGTGCCCGCCATCTGTTCGGCCGCCGTCTCCTGGCCGATGCGCACCGTGACCTTGCCGGCTTCTTGCTGGTGCGCCAGCAACCGCAGCACCACCACCTGCTCCTCGAGGGCCTCCAGGATGGACCGCAGCGAGCCACCGAAGTCGGCGGCGTTGCGGGTGAGGTTGGCGGCGCCGCCCATCAGCAAGCGTTCTTCGGTGTGCTCCACCAGCGACTCCAGCAACACCGTCGCCGAGCGGCCGACAGCGTCGCCCAACCCGCCGGCGCCGCGAAGCTGCCCGGCGAGGTCGGCAACCGCGATCGAGGCCGCCGCCAACTTTTTGCCTTCCAGCGCCTGACCGAGCATTTCACGCAGCTGGGAGAGCTGGTGATCATCGATGACATCGCCCAGCTCGACGATGCGCTGGTCGACCCGCCCGGACTCGGTGATGACCACCAGCAACAGGCGGGCCGGTGTCAGCGCGATCACTTCAAGACGGCGAACGGTCGACGTGGACAATGTCGGGTACTGAACCACGGCCACCTGACGCGTCAGCTGAGCCAGCAGCCGTACCGCACGACGCAGCACGTCATCGAGGTCGACCCCGGATTCCAGGAAGCCCTGGATTGCCCGCCGCTCCGCCGATGACAGCGGCTTGACGTCGTCGAGCCGGTCGACGAACTCGCGGTAGCCCTTTTCCGTGGGCACCCGTCCGGAACTGGTGTGCGGCTGAGCGATATAGCCCTCGGCCTCCAGAACCGCCATGTCGTTGCGGATGGTAGCGCTGGACACACCCAGGTTATGGCGGTCTACCAAGGACTTCGAACCAATCGGTTCCTTGGTGGCAACGAAGTCGGCGACGATGGCGCGCAACACCTCAAAGCGACGATCGTCGGCACTTCCCATCGGCTGTCACCTCCCTAACCGCGTCCATTTTACGGTCTTCCGAGGTGAGGCCCCCACCAGCAGGCCGGTTGGCGGTTGAGCGAGAGGTTGCGCGCCACGGAAATTTTTCGGACTAGCGTGTCCAGCATGATCCCGCCGGGCCTAGGCGACGTGCTCGAAAAGACGTTGGAAAAGAGCGGCCGATGATTTTCAAGGGCGTTCGGGACGGCAAGCCGTATCCGGAGCACGGGCTGTCCTACAAGGATTGGTCACAGATACCGCCGCAGCAGATCCGGCTGGACGAACTGGTCACCACCACGACAGTGCTTGCACTGGACCGCCTGCTGTCGGAGGACTCCACGTTCTACGGCGACCTTTTTCCGCACGCGGTGCGGTGGAAGGGCGTCAACTATCTCGAAGACGGCCTGCACAGGGCGGTGCGCGCCGCGCTGCGGAACCGCATCGTCCTGCATGCGCGGGTGTTCGATATGGACATACCGCTGAGTGAGCAGATCCAGCCGGGCGGAGGCCCGAATACGCGCGGATTTTGAGCGGCCGGGTCGGTTGAGTGTGCGTTCAGGGCGTTGAATGCGCGCTGAGGGTGCGATTGACCACGACGATTTGCGCCCCGGAGGCACACTCGAACCGGTGTCAGTGCGTCGTGGCTGCCTGTACCAGCTGCGTCGCGGAGTCTTGCGACAGCGCCCAACCCCCCTGGTTGATGAACGTGAGATTCTTCGTGATCGGCGCCGGGAGCTTCGGACCCGAGACGGCCACGTCGGCGGTGGCCGCATTCGGGCCGGATGGCTGGATATTCGCCACGTTGAACGACAACGGAAACTCTCCGTCCCGGTAGGCCTTTCTCAGCTCGTGGTCGAACATGTGACCTTCGCCAGAAGAGATACCGCCTTCAACGAGACCGGTCTTGGTCGTGTACGACACGCCAGGATCGGCAAGACTGTTGAGCAGGCCGGTCAACTGGTCGGCGGTCGGGACGTTGGCGCCCGGCGGCGGGTCTTGTGGCCGCTGCGCGCCGACGGCGACGGGCTGCATCTGGGGCGTCGTGGGCGTAACGGATGCGATAGAAGTCACGCCGGCGGCTGCCGCCCCGATGGCGGCCACGGCCGCCACCCCAGTGGCGATTGATTTCACGGTTGTTTTCACAGTCAGGTCCTCCCCTGGATTCACATGGAGTTCCGGCGGCCCGTGACGACCTGTCACAAATGTGGACGCCGATTACACACCCATGTTGCAATTGTGCACTCTGTGACTGGTGTCTCCGGTCTCAAGTCGGTCACATTCCAAACTACGCATGGAGTTTGTCCAAGAAGGCACCGCTGTCGTCATCGAAGCGATTGGTGCTCATCGTTTCTGCTGATCGGGGGGTAGTTTGACGGATCCGCTCGACCCCCGGTGAATCGTTGCGCAAAAATGCCGGCCCCGAGCACACGATCCGACAGCAAGCCGAGGCAGCTCAAGTTGGGAAACCCGGGTCCCTGGGCGAGTCCCGACAGGGTCGGCAGAAACAGCTTGGGTGTGACATCGGTGACAGCCAGGTCGTAGCCGATCGCCTCCTGCAGACGGTCGGCGGTCAGCGGTCCGCCCAACCCAAGTTCGAGCAGGTCGAGGGCCTCCTGGCTGAACAGCGAGGTAAACCACAGCGGGTCGGCTCCGGAGCCGTCGATGACGAGGTCGAAACCGTGCACCGTTTCCAGGTTCTCGCTGCCACGGTTGGTGGACAGCGTCAACCGGATCTGTCCTTGGCGGCCCACCGCATGGGCGACGCGGCCACGCAGGTGATGGATGCGGTCGTCGGCCAACAATGCTTCCTGCACGTTGGCCGAGAACACTCCCCGGTCGGTGCGGACCAGCGCGTCGCGCCGTTCGTCCAGCGTCAATGCGGTCCAGTCGGTGGGGTCGGAGAATAGCGAGTTCTCGAAAAAGCCTTCGCCACGGGTGAAGAGCGTCACCTGCGGAGAGATGACGGTGATTGTCGAAACCCGGTGCCGGAAAAGCTCATTGAGCATCGATGCGGCTGCCTCACCACCACCGATCACCGCCACCCGCTCGGCAGTAATGCGGTCGTGGCCGGCGGCCCGGTCCCAGAACTGAGCAATCGAGAGGACTCGCGGATTGCCGGGCAGCAACGACTTTTCGGCCTGGCCCGGCCCGGTGATCATCAAAGCGTCGGCCTGCACGGTGGTCTCGTGGGTGCGCAGTGCCCACCGGTCGCCGGTGACGGCCAGCTCCTCCACTTCTCCGTTTACCACGTTCAGGCCGACGTGGCCGGCGACCCACCCTAGGTACTGGCTCCACCTGCGGTGGGTCGGAGCCGGTCTGCCGCGGTCGATCCACTCGGCAAGGGAGGTGGTCGCGACCAGATAGGACTGCCAGCTGTGCCGGGTCATCCGTTCGTCGAGTTCGGCATTGCGCCGCGGCACCAGCGCCGACCGGTAGGGAAACCCGACATCTTTTTCGGGGCTGGTGCCCAGCCGGTGCGCGCCGTCGGTCCAACCGCCGCTGGCCTGCCAGTTGGCCGCGACCCCAAGGCGTTCCACCGCGACCACTTCGGGCACCTCGACGCCCATTTCGCGCAAGACCGAGGCTTTGGCTGCGACGGCCACCGCCTTTGCGCCAGCGCCCAGGACAGCAAGTGTTCTCATGAGGCAAGCTCCGTCAACGCGTCCTCCCACAGCGACTGCAACACGGCGATGTCGTCCGCACTGAGGATGTCTGGCAGCGCACGCCACTGCGTGGCCAGTACGGGAGCGTCGGCAGGCCCGAGAAGAGCTGCCAGCACGGTCAGTTCGTGGCGTACCGCCTGTTCGGGTTCGGGCAGTCGCCCCACCTCTGCCATTAGCTTTCGATCGAGCGCCAGATCGCCAACACCGACGTGGAGGCCGCCCAGGTAGTTGAGCAGGAGTTGGGGTTCACGGTGATCGCGCAGTCGATTGTCGGCCCGCAAGTAGCGCAGCAGGCCGTAATCGATGCCGCTACCGGGGATGCGGGCCAGGTCAGTGGCGGCGTCCGAGTGAATGCGCAACGGGTAGATCGCGGTGAGCAGTCCGACGGTGTCACTGGTGTCGGTCGAGTCGTCGATGACAACATCGGCGCGGCCGTGTGTCTCCAATCCAAGCAACGGTGCGGGTGTGTCATGACCGCGCCGCCGCCGCCACGCGTTCACCATCCGCGCGCCCGCAGTCGCCAGCAGCGCGTCCATCGGACGCGCCATCGAAAGCAGTCGCGCAGTTAGATCGGCGTCGGAGGTGGCGATGCTGATCGCCATCTGGCCGACCCGGTCGGTCTGCGGGCGCACCCTTCGGGTACCCAGCGGCGGGTCGGCGCCGTCGAGCTCGGCGACCCAGAAGTCTTCGGTATCAAGGGCCTTAGCCCGCTCCACCAGCAGCCGTGACCACTGCCGATAGTTGGTCTGCTCGCGGGTTGGCGCTGGCGGACGTCCGGCGGCCAGGGCGTGCAGGCCGACGTCGAGTTCACCGAGCACGATGCGCCACGAGGCCGGGTCCATGGCGAGCACGTGCGCCGTCAGCACCAGCAAACCGGGGCCGTCCTGCTCGCGCAGCCACACAGCCGACACCAGTCGGCCGGCAAGCGGGTCGAGACTCTCCAACGCTTCGAAAGTGACCTTTGCGACGTCGCTGACCATCTCGCCGACGACCCACACTTCGGCTACGATATCTGTTTTCGGTTGTGCCACAAGCGTCATCGCGTCCCGATCCAAGCGGCAGCGTAGTACCTCGTGTCCGTCGAGGATAGCGCCCAGCAGTGCATCCAGCCCTTCGCGCGTGATCATGTCCGGCAGCCTGATGACTTCGGTCTGGGCAAGCCGCCGCGGGTCGCCGTGGTCGTAGAGCCAATGAACGTTGGGCAGCACGGGGATCGGCTCGCCGGCCCCTGCTGCCCCATTTAGGGGCGCACCAGAGGCGGTATCGCCGTCGATCGCCGCGGCGAGTTCCCGGATGGTGTCGCACTCCACCATCAATCTGGCCCGCAGCGCGATGCCGCGACGGCGGGCGGCCTGCACGACCGACAGAGCCACAATGCTGTCCAGCCCGGTCTGCAGAAAGCCCGCCGTCACGTCGACGTCCGTGCTGCCGAAGACGTCGGCGAACGCCTCGGCCAACGCGACCTCGGTCGGGGTTGCAGGCGGTGTTGCCGGGCCTTCGACACGATCCATAGCCGCTAAGGCTTTTTCGTCGATCTTCCCGTGCGGGGTCAGCGGCAGTTCGTCGAGGACGACGATGTGATGCGGGACCAGGTAGCGCGGCAACCGTTTCACCAGCATCGAACGCAATTCGGTCACCGGCGGCGGATTCAGGCCGCCCGCCACATAGGCCGTGAGCCGGGAACCGCTGGCATGGCTGCGCGCCGTCACATGGGCGCCGCGCACTTGCGCGTGGCTGTTGAGCACCGCGGCGATCTCACTCGGTTCGACGCGGAAACCGCGGATCTTCAGCTGGTCGTCACTACGGCCGAGGAACTCCAGACCGCCATCGGGCATGCGGCGCACCAGGTCTCCGGTACGGTACATCCGGCCACCGCTGCCGTTGGGCTCCGCGACGAAGCGTGCGGCGGTCTCGGCCGCGCGTCCGAGGTAGCCACGTGTGCACTGCTCGCTCGCCAGGTACAACTCACCTGCGACACCGTCGGGCACCGGACGCAGCCAAGAGTCCATGACGTAGATGCGGGTGCTCCGGGTAGGACATCCGATAGTTGGTCGCGAGTGCTCGGCGACGCTGGCGACGACCGCCTCGACCGTCGTCTCGGTCGGCCCGTAGCAATTGAATGCCGTCATACCGGTCTCGGCGCAATTCCGCTGGATCATCCGCCACGCCGAGACGCCCAGGGCCTCGCCGCCGAGCGCGAGAACCGCGAGCGGCACTCGTTGCAGCAGCCCCGCGGTGTGCAGCTGGGCGAACATCGATGGCGTGGTGTCGATCATGTCCACGGCGAATCGTTCGATCGCTTCCACCAGCGCCTCGGCATCACGCTGACGCTCACTGTCCACGATGTGCACCGAGTGGCCGTCGAGCAATCCCACCAGCGGCTGCCATGCCGCATCGAAGGTGAACGACCACGCATGCGCGACACGCAGCGGTCGCCCCAGCCGCGCGGCGGCCGGTCGCAGGACGCGCTCGATGTGGTCGTCGGCGTACGCCGAAAGAGCCCCATGGGTGCCGATAACCCCCTTCGGGGTGCCAGTGGTGCCCGAGGTGAAGACCGCGTAGGCCGCATGCCCCGATGGCACACTGGCCGCCCGATACTCGGCGGGCGGTTCGGTGGCGACGAAAGCGGTGAAGGCGTCCTCGTCGATGATGACCGCAGGGGATGTCTGGCGCAGGATCTCGGAGATACGGTCAGCGGGCATCGCCGGATCCAGCGGCACTATCATGCCGCCGGCCTTCAGGATCGCCAACATCGCAGCCACGTAATGCGGATCTCGGGGCAGCACGATCGCCACCGGGGTTTCGCCACCCACGCCCGCGCGGTGGAGGGCGGCGGCCAGCCGGTCGGCGAGGGCGTCGAGTTCGCGGTAGGTCAGCTGACCGTCGGCCCAGCTGACAGCGACCGAATCAGGCTTGGCCGCGGCGATCTCGGCGAACCGGATGTGCACGGGGGCCCCCGATGGGCGCACACCCGGCGGATGGGCAGTGGCCGAGTCGAGTTCGCCCTCGAGCCGGACCTCGACATCGACAACGACATCGAAAAAGACGTCGCGCAGCGGACGGTCCCACCCGGTGACCAGTCGCTGCACCACCGTCAGGAGCCGCCCGCCGAGTTCGTCGGGCGCGATCGGGCCCAGCGCGCCGTCGAGGACTTCCACCAAGACCGTCAACTCACCATTACCGAGGTGTGCGGCAATGGTGACCGGGAAATGTGACAGGCTCTCCAGCGCCACGGGCCGGAAGGTGGCGCCGTTTGCAACGAATTCCGTGCCACCCACCACCTCGCCGGGAGGGAAGTTCTCGTACACCAACAAGGTGTCGAACATTTCACCGACTCCGGCGACGGAACGCAGCTCGGCGTGTCCCAGATAGCCGTGGTCCCGCAGTGCCGCGAATTCACGTTGCAGCTCAGTGCATTGCTTCCCAACAGTTTTGCGGGGGTCCAGCCGTACCCGCAACGGCACGGTGTTGATGAACATGCCGACCATCGTCTCTACGCCCGAAAGTTCGCTGGGCCTGCCGGCGACGGTCACGCCGAATGCCACATCGCTCCGATCAGTGAAAGCTGACAGTATTGTGGCCCAAGCCATTTGAACAAGTGTGTTGAGCGTGATACCGCGGTGACGGGCGGCGCCGGCCAGGGCGGTGGTGGCATCAAGGTCGAGGCATAGTTCGGTGCGACGCGGAATTCCCGCCTTCGGCGGCGTCCCGGTCAGCGCCGGCGACAGCAGCGTCGGTCCGTCCAGACCGTCCAGGTGCTCGGCCCACAGAGCGCGGCTGGCCGTCTGATCAAGGCCTGCGAGCCAGCCGATGTAGTCGCGATACGGACGCGGGGGCGGGGGCAACGCAGCGAGGTCGCCACCCGCGCGATAAAGGGCGAGCAGCTCGGAGACGAAAAGCGGCAGCGACCAACCATCGATGACGATGTGGTGCGCGATAATCACCAGGTGCCACTGCTTTTCCGGTAACTCGATGAGCAGGAACCGGATCAGCGGCCCGCGGCCCACCTCGAAACGCCGCCGGCGTTCGTGGGTTTCCAGCGCCTCGACCTCGTCGGGGTCAGCGCGCACACACCGCCAGGGCAGCTCGACGCTGGTCGGTATCACCTGCACGGGCCGGCTCAGGTTTCCATGTACAAAGCTCGCCCGCAGGTTCGGGTGCCGGGTCAGCATCGATGAAGCGCAGTCGCGCAGTAACGAGACGTCGAGCGGGCCGGTAACGTTTGCGGCCATCGCGATGACGTACGGGTCGGCCTCGCCGGAGTCCGCATCGGCCAGCGTCGCCATCGAGAAGAGCCCCTGTTGCAGCGGGCTGAGCGCCATCACATCCTCGATGGCCGGGCGTGCGTCCGCTCGCGTCACGGTTGATCGCCCCAGGACGAAGTCAGTGCCGCCAGTTCGTCGGGTGACAATCCCGATGTGCTCATCGGAGCGTAATGCGAGTCTCGTTCCTCGGTTTCGACTTCCGACTTGGCGTCAAGCGCGGCGGCAAGCTCATGCAGCACGGAATGCTCGAAGACCATTCGCGGGGTCAGCGTCATCCCGCCATCCCGGGCCTGTGCGGCCACTCGCACCGCGAGGATGCTATCTCCGCCGAGGTTGAAGAAGTCGTCGTAGCGGCCGACCGGGTTTACTTCGGGGTCCAATTCGAGCACGTGGGTGAGGATGGCCGCCAGAGCGCGTTCGGTGGCAGAGTCGGGCGGCTCTGTCGGACCAGTGACCGTCTGAGCGGTTGTCGGCCCGACAGACCTTTCGGTGTCGGCCAGCAGTTCCAGTTGACCGTCGGCATTCCACGCTCCGCGCTCACCGTTTCGGTAGAGCCTCGAACCCGGTTGCACGGCAAATCGATTCGCGACAAATCGGGTCGCGGTCAGCGATGGCCGTGCCAGCCGGGCGCCGACGGCCACCCCTCCCTCGTAGTAGACGTCGCCCACCACGCCGACTGGGACGGGGTTGAGCACGTCGTCGAGCAAGTGCACCCGCGCCGCATTGGCCTGGTCCAGAACGCGTTGCCGCTCTTGGGCACTGGCGATCTCGACCTCACGCAACGGTTGGTCGGGGCGGTCGGCGAACGCCTCGACGACGCGGACGAGCCAATCGGCGAACCGCTTCGCAGTGCTGCGCTGATACAACTCGGTGCGGTAGATGACCTGGCCGCGGTAGCCGTCGGCGGAAGCGAAGAAGTTGACCGATATGTCGGCGTGCGCGACGTCGAAGATCGGCTCGAGTGCCGTGAACGTGGTGTCACCGTCTGGCCCGTTCGCGACAACTCGGCCTTGTGGCAACTCGTCGCGAACGTGGACCACGACGTCGAACAGCGGATTACGCGCCAACGTCCGTGTCGGTCTGAGCGCATCCACCACCTGATCGAATGGCAGGTCCTGATGCGCATACGCCGCCAGCGCCATCTCCCTGGTCCGCTGCAGCACCTCCCGAAGCGTGGGATTTCCGTGCAGATCGTTACGCAGCACCAGGATGTTGATGAAGAACCCGATCAGCTGATCCAGCGCCGACTCGTTGCGACCGGCCACCGGGGTTCCGATGGGGACGTCCACGCTGCCGCCCGCCCTGTGCAGCACCACCGCAACGGCGGCCTGCAGCAGCATGAACTCGGTGACGCCGAGCTCACGAGTCAGTAGGGCCAGCTTGTCGCGGGTCGCCGCCCCGACACGGAACTCGACGGCGTCACCGGCGCCGCTGAGGATGCGCGGGCGCGGGAAATCCGGGCGCAGGCCTGTTTCGGATGGCAACCCGGCGAGCTGGCCGATCCAGTATTCGCGTTGCCGGCCGACAAAGTTGTCGCTACCACCGCCGCCTTCGAGCAACGCGGCCTGCCAGACGCCAAAATCAGCGTACTGCAACGGCAGCGGTGCCCACGACGGCGCATGCCCGGCGCTGCGGGCCCGGTAGGCGGTCAGCACATCGGTGAACAGCACCTCGGCCGACCAGTGGTCGCCGGCGATGTGATGCAGCACCAGCGAAAACACGTTCTGCTCCGGCGTCCTCAGCAACGCCGCCTGAATCGGCCAGTGGGTCTCCAGATCGAAGACATGACCACGCTCGTCGTCCAGCTGGGCCTGCAGCCAGTCCGCACCACTTCCCTCCTCGCGGCGCACCGCCACCTCGGCGGGGGGATGGATGATCTGGTATGGCACGCCATCGATTTCGCGGTACGTGGTGCGCAGTATCTCGTGCCGTGCCACGACGTCGGTAATCGCCGCCGCCAGTGCCTCGAGGTCGCATGGGCCACGCAGTGCTGCGGCGAAGGGAATGTTGTTGAACGGAGTCGGCCCATCGACGCGGTAGGTGAACCAGCTGCGCAGCTGAGACGACGACAGTCGCACCGGCCCGTCATGATCCACCCGCCGCAGTGGCGGCCGTGACGAATTCGGGTCCAGCGCGTCAAGGGTGTCTATGAATGCGGCCAGCGCCGACACCGTCGCTTGTTCGAAGATCTCTCGTACACCGATGTCGACGTTGAACGCAGTGCGCACCGCAGCAACGAGTTTAGTTGCCAGCAGCGAATGACCGCCGAGGTCGAAAAACGAATCGTCGGCGCCGACTCGGTCCCGCCCGAGCAGTTCACCGAACAGTCCGGCAATGCGCTGCTCGGTTGCGGTGTCCGGGGCACGGAACTCGGCGCCGGGATCGACCTCCGGAACCGGCAACGCGGCGCGGTCGATTTTGCCGTGCGTGGTGATCGGAATCTCGTCGAGCAGCACATAGGCCGCGGGCACCATGTATTCGGGCAGTGCCGCGGCGACTCGGGCGCGGATGCGGTCGACGTCAACCGATTGGGTGTCCTCGCCCGCTGCCGGCGTCACGTAGCCGACCAGGCTCTTACCCAGTCCCGGAAGGTCGCTGACCACCACGATGGCCTGCCCGACGGTTGGATCGACCGAAATGGCCGCCGCGACATCGCCCAGTTCGATCCGGAAGCCGCGGATTTTGACCTGCTCGTCGGCGCGACCCACGAACTCGATGTCGCCGTCAGCGTTGCGGCGCGCGAGGTCTCCGGATCGGTACATCCGCGCACCCGGCTCGAACGGGTCGGCGACGAAGCGCTGCGCGGTTAGTCCAGCGCGGCGATGGTATCCATGCGCCACGTGGGTTCCACCGATATAGATTTCGCCGATCACACCGACAGGCACCGGCTGTAGCGCATCGTCGAGCAGGTGCATCGTGGTGTTGATCTTGGGCCGGCCAATGGGCACGATACGAGTGCCCTGCGGACCTTCCACCTTGTATCGACTGGTGTTGATCACGGTTTCGGTCGGCCCGTAGAAGTTGTGCAGCAGTGCGTCGAATGTCGCGTGGAACCTGTCGGCGATCTCACCGGGCAACGGCTCGCCGCCGATGGGCACTCGCTGCAGCGTTCGCCACTGGTTGACACCCGGAAGCGATAAGAACAGCCCGAGCAATGACGGTACGAAATGCATTGCCGTGATGCGCTCATCGTGCAGCAGAGCGGTGAGATAGCCGATGTCACTGAGTCCCCCGGGGCGTGGGATGACCATCTGTGCGCCGCAGGCCAGCATGCCGAAGATCTCGGCGATCGAAACGTCGAAACTCGGCGAGGCGACCTGCAGCAGCCGGTCGGTGTTGTCCACCTCGTACTCGCCCTTGAACCAGACGAAGTACTCCGCGACGGGACGGTTCGGCACCGCAACGCCTTTGGGCAGACCGGTGGTTCCCGACGTGTAGATCAGATAAGCCGTGTTGTCCGGCCGTAGCGGCCGAACCCGATCGGCGTCGGTGGGATCATCAGTGCGGTAGCCGGCCAAATCTGTCACCGGCTCACGCAACACCAGCTTCGCATCGCAGTCGCCGAGGATGAAGTCAAGCCGGTCTGGCGGGTATTCGGGGTCCACCGGCACATACACCGCGCCGGACTTGCTGACCCCCAGCGCCGTGATGACCAGCTCCGGCGACTTGTCGAGCAGCACCGCGACCCGGTCTTCGCTGCCTATCCCCCGTCCGATTAGCCAGTGCGCCAACTGATTTGCAGATTCGTTGATGTCTCGGTAGGTAAACTTCCTACCCTCATAGGACACGGCGACCGCTTCGGGGGTGCGCGCGGCCTGCTCGGACACCAAGCCCGAGAGGGTATTCGGGGGGGTATCGAACTTCTCGCCCCGCGAAATTTGCCGCAGCCATTCCGCGTCGCCGTCGCCCATCAAGCCCAGCGCGGCCAACGGCTTGTCCGGGTCCGTCAGCGCATTGTCGAGTAGCACGGCGAAGTGCTCGAGCACCTGCTGCGCCAGGGCCGGCTCAAGTATTTCCAGCAGATGTTCGACCTCGACCAGTGGGCCCGCCCGGTCGAATTCGACCATGAATCCGAGCGGCAACTGGGTGAGGTTGCTGCGCAGGTCGTAGCGTTCGCAGCGCACGCCGGGCGGGCAGAATCCGCCACCGTCCGGCTCCCGGAAGCCGAAGCTGACTCGCGTCAGACGTTCGGCGCCGTAGCGCCGATCGGGATTCAGCTCCCGCACCACGCGATCCAGGTTGATTCGTTGGTGCGCGAATGCCCCCGCGGCCACGTCGCGCGTGGACGCCAGCAATTCGCGGAAAGTCATTGCCGGCCGCGGTCGCAGCCGCATCACCACCGTGTTGCCGAAATAGCCGATGGTCTCCTCGGTTCCGGCTTCGCGGTTTAGCACGGGTGCGGCTACCAGAAAATCGTCGCTCTGGCTGTAGCGGTGCAACAGAGCACCGAACGCGGCCAAGAGCACCATGTAAGGAGTGCAGCCGGTGTCCCCCGCTATCTCGATCACCCGTTGGGCAGTCTGAGCGGACAGTCGCAGCGTGCTGCGTGCGGCACGCCAGTCGGTCGGGACATTCGTTCCGGCAGGGCCCGGCAATTCCAGCGGTTCCGGCGGATTGGCCATGACAGCGCGCCAGTACTTGAGGTCGGTCTGTGTGGTGTCCGATGCCGACGGAGTCCACGGACGTTGTCCGGAAGCCAGATTGGCGCCGCCATAAGCTCGGGTGAGGTCGGTGAAGAACACCCGCCACGAGCCGTCATCCCAGGCGATGTGATGGGCCACCAGCAGCAGCACATACTCGTCGATTGCCATGCGCACGACCGTGATCCGCAGTGGCGCATCGGTGGAAAGATCGAAGGGGACGCAGAATTCACGTTGCGCTAGCACTTCGAGGCGCAGCCGCTGAGCTTGTTCCGACATGCCGGTCAGGTCGTGTTGCGCCCACCCCGGGCAGAGATCTTCATGCACCTTCGGCGCAGGTGCACCATCCTCGTCGACGGTATAGGTCGTGCGCAATATTCGATGCCGGTGCGCGACGTCGTTAACGGCATCATGTAGCCGGGTCGGATCCAGCTCACCGGTGATACGGTAGGAAACACAGATATTGAGCAACGCGCCACTGGGATCGGCCATCTGCACGAACCACATCCGCGCCTGTCCGTCGGAGAGTTCTTCTGACTCTCTCCTCAAGACGCCAGGATCCGACTCCGCGGGCACAGATGCGAGGCCCCGGTCAGCGAGCCTGCGACGAAGCAGCTCCAATCGAGCGTCGTCGAGCCGGGTGTCGGTGCCGGCAGTGTCAGTCACGCGAAATATCTACTTTCTGTGCAGTGCCGGACCGCACATGGGCACTCTCGTGGGCACGCTCAAGTTTCGATACGAGTTCTTCCCCAGTGATTTCGTCCAGCAGTACAGCCAAGGGCACCGTTCGGCCGATAACCCGCTTGAGGCGTTTGCGGAGGTCCACCGCCAGCATCGAGTCGACGCCCAAATCGAAGAGTGATTCCTCGAGGTTCACTTCAACGGCTCGCTGAATGCCGAGCACCGCCGCTAGCTGCTGACGTACCGCATCGACGATCGGCACACCCATCGTGGGAGAGCGGGTCGGAAGACAACTCTCGGACGGCTCTGCCTTTCTGCTGTCCAAAAACACCTGCAGCCGGGCGGCATCGGCGGAGAAGACCAACGGGTCCACGCGCCAATCCCGCAGACTGGCCTCGATCGCCTGCCGCGGTGACATCTGGCGCAGCCCGGCACGCTCGATGTTCATGACTTCAGCCGCATCCACGATGCCGTGGTCCCCTTGGCTCTGCCACAGCCCCCACCGCACCGAGATGCAGTGTCTGCCGCCCGCGCGCAGCCCGGCAGCCATCACATCGAGCAGGCGGTTGGCCGCCGAGTACGCGGCATGACCCCGTCCGCCCCACACCCCGGATACCGACGAGCACAACAGCACTCGGCCGTTCGGGCGAACCGGCCACAGCTCGACCATCCGGGCCAGACCACCGACCTTGGCGGCGAAGGTGTCGGCGACAGCGGCCCGCGTCAACCCGGCAGCGGCGCCAAAGCTGACGCTCCCCGCCGCGTGCACAATCAACGAAGCACCGTCAGCACCGTACTCTGCCGCGACCGAGCGCAATCGGTCCGGATCAGTAATGTCACACGGCGCAGAAACCAGCACGCCACCGTGTTCGGCCGCGAAGGCCTGCAACGTATTAGCGTCCGCGGCGCGCCGGCTCAGCAGCACGATGCGCCGGGCGCCGTGCTCGGCGAAATACCGGGCGTAGTGCAGACCGATGGCGCCGGCGCCACCGGTGATCACGACGTCGTCGAGAAGCCCTGAGTCCAGCCGCCATTGCGGGGCCGCCGGCGCAGCGCGCAGGGTGCGCTCGAACAGCGTGTACCCGCTGGCGGACTCACGTAAGGCACTGTCACCGGAACCGATCAGCGATGCCTCGATGACGGCGGCGCCCAACTCCGGCGTCAGTTCCCACGACGGCAGGTCGAGGTTGTGGAAAATCACTTCTGGATAATCGAATCCGATGCTGCGGTGCATCGCGGCTAGCGCCGCATGCCCGGGCGACTGCGGCGCGTCGTGCTGGTCGATTCGCTCGGCGCTGACGGTGAGCAGGCAGACCGTTCGGCACTGGGGACCGAGCGCCGTGACGAAGCCGAGTGTGCCAGCGTCAACCAGGCGGGTGAGCGCGTTGGACGCGCCTTCGGCATCGGCGTCGAGAACGGGCGCAATTGCGACGACAACCTCCGCGTCGGGCAGCACACTGAGCCGGACCGCGGGGTGCGAATCGATCGCAGCGCGCAGCGGTCGAGCGAGCGCACCATCGGCGCCGAGGTGCACCACGGCCAGCGGCACTGGCGTCCCCGGGACGGGTGTGGTCGGCGCCGCCTGCTCCCAACGCTCAACGGTGATGGTGAGCTCGCGTGTCGGTCCGGGCACCGCAGGCAGGGCCTCGAGGGGTTCGCGGTGCGCCCACATCGGGGTTGCGCGCATCGGCGCGTTCGGGAATCCGTGCAGATGGGTGTCGCCGTCTCTCGTGGCGTCCAGATCACCCCAGGCATATCCCGGGTCAGCGACCGCGGCGGTGACGATGTTTGCCGACAATGCATCGAGCAACGCCTCGTCACGGCGGCCGGAGCCGACCAGTACCGCCGGCCCATCCGGCTCGGTCTCCCAATTTTGATCGATCGCGAACAACAGCGCGGGATTGGCCGACAGTTCGATGAAAGAATTTGCCCCACAACGGATTGCCGACTCAACAGCGTGGTCGAAGCGCACCGTGTGCCGCAAGTTCGTGTACCAGTAGTCACGGAACATCGTTCCGGGCGCCACCACGTCACCGGTGGTTCCACCGATGAATTGCACGGGTGCTTCGGCGAATTCCCCGGCGGGCAGCTGCGCCAGCAGCTCAGCGCGCAGCGGCTCGAGCACGCTGGTGTGTACCGGGAAGCCGACGGTGATCTCTCGGGCGAACCGACCGCTGCGACGGACCGTATCGACGATTGCCAGCACCGCGTTCCGATCACCCGACACTGCGACGGTCGAATGGGCGTTGACCACGGACAGCTCAAGCCAGCCGTCGGTGGCAGCAATCAGCGGGCCTGTGGCCTGCTCGCTGATACCCAGTGCCGCTACGGCGTAGCGACCCGGCAGGCGATCAACCACACTGGCGCGGGCCGCGACCACTGCGACAGCATCGGGCAACGTGATACTCCCGGCCATATAGGCGGCGGCGACTTCTCCAAGACTGTGACCGACCGTGAGGTCGGGCAGCACACCGCAGGACAGCCAAACGTGTGCGAGCGCAACGGCATGCACGAATTGCGCGCCCTCAATTTCGAGCTCGGAGAACGTATGTGAGTCGTCGCCTGCGGTGAGGTAGCGCAGCGGCGACGCGATGCCGGCGGCCTCGAACTCCGCAGCACAGCTGTCGGTTGCGGTGCGGTAGGGCGGCAGTTCCTGGTAGGCGACGACGCCCATGCCAGGCCACTGACCACCCTGACCGGGAAAAACAAAGGCCTGGCGCGGAGCCGAACCCAGCGCCGATCTGGCGACCAGCGGATGTTCGCTTCCCGAGGCCAGCGCGCGCAACCCGTCGACCAGCTCTCGCCGGTCGCCCGCGCGCAGCACCGCGCGGTACCGTCGGACCCGTCGGGTTCTGCGCAGCTGCCCGGCCACCTGGTTCACCGTCGCCGCCGGGAAGCGGTCCAGGTAGTTGGCGATCGCCCCAGCGTCCGCCTCGACGAGCTCGGCGACGTGGGCGCTGAGCAGCACCGGAATCCGCCCATCGGGCAGTCGTTGAGAGGGCATCAGGCCCCCTTGTGCCCGGATGAGTTCCCGGTATCGGGCATCGAGACAATCAGGTGGGTGTTGGTGCCGCTCATCCCGAATGCGGACACTGCCGCGGTTCGCTGTCCCTCGACGGCCTGCCACGGCGTCAGCTTGTCGGCCAATCGCAGACCTTGACTCTCCCAATCGATTTCGCGGCTGGGCTCGTCGACGTGCAGAGTCGGAGGTACCGCGGCATGTTCGGCGGACAGGATGGCCTTGGCCAGGCCTAACGCGCCCGCGGCGGCCTGCGCATGCCCGATGTTGGACTTGACCGATCCCAACAGCGGTCCGCGTCCGGCCGGTGCGGTGCCGTAACTGGCCGCCAACGACAACAGCTCGGTGCGGTCACCGACCCGAGTGCCGGTGCCGTGCCCTTCGACCATCCCCACATCTGCGGGCTCAACTCCGGCCAGCGCGATGGCCCGACGAAACAATCGCAGCTGCGCGTCACCGCTGGGCGCCGTGAGACCGTTGCTGCGCCCATCGGAGTTGAGGCAGCTGGCACGCACTTCGGCGCGGATGCGGCGGCCGTCAGCCAGTGCCCTGGACCGGCGCTGCAGCACGAAAATGGCCGCGCCCTCCGCCCAGACGGTCCCACTGGCGTGCGCGCTGTAGGGCCGGCAGTGCCCGTCATCGGACAGCGCGTGCTGCTTGGAGAACTCGACGAAGTAGCCCGGCGAACCCATCACGGACACGCCACCGGCAAGTGCCAGGTCGCAGTCGCCGGCCCGGATCGCCTGGATCGCGGTGTGCAACGCCGCCAGCGCCGACGAGCACGAGGTATCGACCGTCAGCGCCGGCCCCGCCAGGTCCAGCGTGTAGGCGATGCGTCCCGAGATGACACCCAGCGATGTACCGGTAATCAAATGACCGCTGTGGCAGGAGAACTCGTCAAGCGCGGGACCATATTCGAGCGCGGAGGCGCCAATGTAGCACCCCACATCGTGACCGGCCAGGTCATCTGGATTGATCCCGGAGTTCTCCAGCGAGCGCCAGGCCAGTCGCAGTCCCACCCGCTGCTGCGGGTCCATGGCCGTCGCCTCACGACGCGAGATCCGAAAGAACTCGGGATCGAACGTTGTTGCGCTGGAAAGGAAGCCGCCAGAGTTGTGGATGGGCTTGAAGCCATCGCGGCACGATCCGCCGAACAGCTCGTCCAGCGCCCAGCCGCGGTCGGCGGGAAACGGGCCGAGTCCCTCGCGCTGTTCGGACAACAGCGCCCAGAAGTCGTCGGCGTTCTCGACACCTCCGGGTGCTTCCATGGCCATCCCCACGATGACAATGGGATCTACAAGGGGTTCATGGTCGGACATCGGCGCACACCATCCGGGCCACAGTGTCAAGGTGATCGTTCAGGTAGAAGTGGCCGCCGTCGAAGTTCGACAGCGTGAATCGGCCGGACGTGTGAGTTTCCCAGGCGGTCAACATCTCACGACGAATCCGGTGGTCGCGATGACCACCGGCCGCGTGGATGTCGGCGTGAATTCGCACATCCGGCTGGCATGCGTAGCCGCTCAACGCGCGGTAGTCGGCCTGCACCGCCTTGACGAGCAGTTCGACGAATTCTTCGTCCTCCAGAAGCACGGGATCGGTGCCGCCGAGATCGACCATGTCTGCCAGCACGTCACTGTCGCTGGTCGGCAGCGGCCCGGACGCGGCGACGGTCGATGGAGCCTGACCCGCCGATGCCCACAGCGTGCGTACCGGCACGCCATTGCGTTCGGCGATGCGGGCGAACTCGAACGCGACGACCGCACCCATGCAATGGCCGAACAGGCTCAGGGGGGCCGCCGTGCGCCAGTCGCCCGCCTCGAACAGCTCGAGCGCCAGCGCCTCGATGCTGTCCGCCGCGGGGTGGTTTCGCCGGTCGGCCCGCTGCGGGTACTGCAGCACGAAAGCGTCGACATGGTTGGCCGATAACGTTTTAGCTAGGGAACGGTAGGCCGCGGCGGCACCGCCGGCGTGCGGGAACACCACCACCGAGCCGCGTGCTGTGCCGCCGGTGAACCGCTTCACCCACGACTTGAACTCCCGCTTCTGCGGTTCGGTCGTTGCTTCTTCGGCGCCCGCTGACGCTGCGGTATCCAGCGCGCGCATCACGTCGCCACCGGACATCTCCGCGATTTCCAGATAGACATCTGCGACCTGCTCGAGTCGGTCGCCGCTGCGTTCGCGGCTACTGAGCAACTGAGCCAAATCGGCGACGGTCCTGGCCGCGAAGGCATCGGCCACCATCAGGCTCGGCGAATCGAGCCACTGCCGGATACGGGCGACCACCTGCGTCGCGAGCACGGAATCGCCGCCGAGGGAGAAGAAATCGTCGTGCACACTCACCGTGTCGCGGCCACGGCCCAGAACGTCCGAGACGATGTCGCACAGCGCGCGCTCCAACTGCGATCGCGGTGCCTGGTAACGCGCCGACGAGTCACTGGACTGCCCGGACAACCCTTGCGAAAGCGCCGCCGCGACCGCCTCGCGGTCGATCTTGCCGCCGTCGGTGAACGGGATCCGCTCGACCAGCGATAGATGGCTCGGAATCATGTGCACGGGAACGAGCTCGGCGAGGGCTTGACGGATCCGCTCTGTCGTCAGCCCGGTGTCAGCGGCGTTTTCCGGGCGCACCTGCGCGGCCAGCACTTCGGAGCCATCGGACACGGGGAGCAAGGCGGCCACCGCCATTCCCACCCCCGGCACCCGCCCCAGTGCGGCCTCGATCTCGCCGAGTTCGACGCGGTACCCGCTGATTTTGATGCGGTGATCCGCGCGGCCGATGAACTCCAGCGTGCCGTCCGGCCAGTAGCGGGTCAGGTCGCCGGTGCGGTACCAGGTCCGGCCGTCATGTTCGACGAAGTGCTTTGCGGTCAGTTCGCAGTGGCCGCGATAACCGCGCGCGATTCCCCGCCCGGATACCCATAACTCACCGACCACCCAGTCGGGGCAGTCGTCACCGGCGGCACTGACCACTCGGCAGGCGTTGTTCGGCACGGGCACGCCGTATGGGACCGCGGGCCAGTCCGCCGGCAGGTCAGTCGCATTATGGACGTCGAAGATGGTTGCGTGCACCGCGGTTTCGGTGGCGCCGCCAAGTCCCGCGAACCGCGCGTTCGGTGCCTCGGCCCGCAGTCGACGGGCCAGGTCAGGGCGCACCCAGTCGCCGCCGGTGGCCACCGCGCGCAGCGACGACAGCCGCCTATGACCGACCTCGAGGAGCATGTCCAGCCAGCCCGGCATGAAGTTCAGCGCCGTGACGTTGTGTGTTTCGATGAGCCCGGCCCAGGCGTCAGGATCACGTCGCTGCGCTTCGTCGACCATCACGATCGCCCCACCGGTCCGCAATGCGACGAAGATGTCGGGCACCGACATGTCGGATTCCAGCGTCGACAGGGCCAGCCAACGATCGTCGGCGCAAATCTCAAAGTGACGGATGAAGAACTCCACCGTGTTCATCACACCGTCGTGCGTCATCTCGACGCCCTTGGGTTCCCCGGTTGAGCCCGACGTGAACAACACGTAGGCAAGTTCGGCGGGATCTGTCCTCGCGGGCTGGAATTCGGCACCGGTAGGCGCGCTGCGAAGCACGTCGGCAATGCTCAGTTCGGGTACCTGCCCGGATATCTGGGACATCCGCTGCGCACCCGAGTCGAGGATGACGCTGACCGACCCGGCCGCGAGGATACGTTCGGTACGGTCGCGGGGCTGGTCGACGCCGATCGGCAGATAAACACCACCGACGGCCAGGATCGCGAGCACAGCCGGCACGTGCTCCGCGCTCTTCGGCCCCAGCACCGCGACCGTGTCGCCGGTGCCGATGCCCGCCGTGCGCAAGGCCGCGGCCAGCGCCGCTACCTGGTCACGCAGTTGCGCGTAACTGAGATCGCCGGAACTCGAGATCACGGCCGCCGCGTCGGGCCGCAGTTCGGCCTGACGAAAGAAGCCGTCGTGCAACGCCTCTCCGCTGGGGACGGCGCTGCGGCCGTTGACTGCGTCGCGGACGGCAAGCTGCGCGGGCGGCAGCGCTGGCGGGCCCGGCACCTCCCAGTGGTCGTCGGCGGCGGCCAACGTGAGCAGTTCGTCGATGTGGTAGGCGAACATGGCGTCGATGACGCCGGGAGCGAAGATGCCCTCGCGGACGTCCCAGTTCACCAGCACCCCGCCGTCGAATTCGGTGACCTGCGCGTCGAGCAACACCTGGGGACCCTGCGAAATAATCCACTCCGGTGCGCCGAATTGCTCGGTGACGTCCGTGCCGAACAGTTCGCCGAGCCCCAGCGCGCTGGTGAACACCACCGGCGCCAGGACCTGCGTACCACGATGCCGACTGAGATCACGCAGCACCGACAACCCGGGGTAGGCCGAGTGTGCGGCGGCGGACCGCATGGCCTCCTGCGCAATCTGTGCCCGGGCGGCCGGGGTGTGCGCTCCGGTGAAGTCGATGTCGAGCAGCAGCGAGGAGGTGAAATCGCCCACCAGGTGGTCCACGTCCGGGTGCAGGGCCTGGCGGCCGAAGAGTGGGACGTTCAGCAGAAACCGGGGCGTAGTCGACCAGCGCGCCAGGGCATTAGAGAAGGCTGCCGCCAGCGTCATCGACGGTGTGACACCGCGCGTCCTGGCGCGAGAGAACAACGCGTCGCGGGTTGCCGGATCGAACCAGTGCCAGCGCCGGCTGCTCCGATGCGACGCTCGCCCGTGGATCGTCGGCGGTGACGGCGGGTCGGGCAGGTGCGGAACGCGCTGCGCCCACCAGTCCCGGTCGGCGTCACGGGCCACCCGCGCCGCCTGGCCCGCTTGCGCCTCTAATGCCTGGCGGTATTCCCGGAACGTGTAACCGAGTTCGGGCAGTTCGCTGCCCCGATAGAGCGCCGCCAGGTCGGCCATCAGGGTGCGGTAGCTCATCGCGTCGGCGGCCTGCATGTCCAGGTCGACGTGCAGCCGCGACCGGCCGCCAGGCAGCTGCGTCAACGCGAGTTCGAACACGCCAGCACCGAGTTGCTGGTGCGATTTGGCGTCGCGGATGGCGGCCAGTCGCTGCTCGACGACATGCCCGGCCAGCTGGCCAAGGTCCTGCACGGCGACCGGAAAGGCGCCAAATTCGGCGACCGGCGGGATGCGCTGAGTCCCGTCGGGCAGGAACTGCACCCGCAGCATCGGGTGCCGCAGCGCCAGCCGGGTGGCCGCCGCGCGCAGTCGGTCCGGGTCGATCGGGCCACCGTCGAACTCAACATAGAGATGCCCGGCCACCCCGCCCAGCCGCTGGTTGTCCTGGCGGCCCACCCACATCGCGTGCTGCATCGGCGCCAGCGGAAACGGCTCACCGTCCTGCGCATCAATCTGGGGCTCACCGTGCAGCTCAACGTGAGTGGCCGCGTCGGCGGACACCAGCCCAGACCAGGCCTCTATTGTCGGGGTGGCTGCCAGCGTGGCGAAGTCGACGTCGATGCCCTGGCGACGCCAACGACCGGCCAGGGTCATCATCCGGATCGAATCCAGACCCTGACCGATAAGGTTGTTGCCGGGATGGACGCTTTCGGCGCGGACCCCGAGCAGTTCAGCTACCTCTGCGCGGATCAGATCCGAGCACGGCGGAGCTTGCGCCACGAACCCTCCCTGGATTAGCACAGGCTGCCCTAATTTCTTTACCCTATCCTCGACGCACCCCTCGCCGCTACAAGCCCCTCGTAAAGGAGCGCAGATGGGCCTATCCGGATTTGTGCCATTCCCGGCTGAGCGGGCCGCGTCATACCGCGCGGCCGGCTATTGGTCGGGGCGAACCCTGGACACAATCCTGACCGATGCGTCGCGGCGCTTCCGCGACCGAATCGCCGTCTTAGACGCCCTGCCCGGTAGCGGACTGACTTATGCCGAACTCGACGAGCAGGCTAGCCGTGCGGCCGCAGGACTGCAGGATCTGGGCATCGCGCCCGGGGACCGCGTGTTGCTGCAACTGCCGAACAGCTGCCAGTTCGCCGTAGCGCTGTTCGGGCTGTTACGAGCGGGGGCGATTCCGGTGATGTGCTTACCAGGCCACCGCGCGGCCGAATTGGGGCATTTCGCCGCCGTCAGCCAGGCGAGCGGGCTGCTGATCGCCGATGCGGTAAACGGTTTCGACTTTCGAGCGATGGCACGGGGCCTGGTCGATGACCACCCCGAGCTCGCGCACGTGATCGTCGACGGTGACCCGGGGCAGTTCGTGTCATGGTCGCAGTTGCGCGACTCGGCCCGGCCAGCAGCCGCTACCGACTCGCCGCCGCCGCCCCCCGACCCGGAATCGCCTGCGCTCCTGCTGGTTTCCGGGGGCACTACCGGCACCCCCAAACTCATTCCCCGCACCCATAACGACTACCTGTTCAACGCGACCGCAAGCGCGCAACTCTGCCGTCTGACCGCCGACGATGTCTATCTGGCGGTACTGGCTGCCGGCCATAACTTCCCGCTGGCGTGCCCCGGCATCCTCGGCGCAATGACCGTCGGCGCCACCACCGTCTTCAGCGCCGACCCCAGTCCGGAGGCCGCCTTCGCCACCGTCGCGCGCCACGGCGTGACGGTCACCGCCTTGGTGCCTGCGCTGGCCAAGCTGTGGGCACAGGCCTGCGAATGGGAGCCGGTGACGCCACAGTCGCTGCGACTACTGCAGGTTGGTGGGTCGAGACTGGAGCCCGACGACGCTCGCCGGATTCGTGCCACGCTGACCCCGGGGGTGCAGCAGGTGTTCGGGATGGCCGAGGGGCTCTTGAACTACACCGGCCTCGACGACCCGGCAGAACTGATCGAGCACACCCAGGGCCGCCCGCTGTGCGAGGCCGACGAACTGCGCGTCGTCGACAACGCGGGCGAGCCGGTGCCGCCGGGCGAAGAAGGCGAGCTGTTGGTGCGCGGCCCGTACACGATCAACGGCTACTTCCGCGCTGAGCGCGACAACGAACGGTCCTTCGACCCCAACGGCTTCTACCGTAGCGGCGACCTGGTCCGCCGGCGTGACGACGGCTACCTGGTGGTCACCGGCAGGATCAAAGACGTCATCTGCCGCGGCGGTGAGACGATCGCCGCCCAAGACATCGAAGACCAGGCACTGAGCCACCCCTCAATCTTCTCGGCCGCTGCCATTCCGCTGCCCGATCCGTATCTGGGCGAAAAGATCTGTTTAGCAGTTGTTTTCACCGGGACCCCGATCGGCCTTGGGGAGTTGAACGCCCACCTCGACGAACGCGGTGTCGCCTTACACGCGCGGCCCGACATGTTGGTCGCGATGGCGGCGCTACCGACCACGCCGATCGGCAAGATCGACAAGAAGGCGATCGCGCGTCAGGTTGGCGGGGCGAGCTGACGCCCGAATTCCACCGCGTAGGCGTCATAGTCGGGTTTCATCCCTGCCGCCACCAATTCCCACAGCACCTCGTCGGTGCCGCCGCCGACCCGGGCGAGCTTCATGTCGCGCCACCATCTGCCTAGCGGCGTTTCGTCCACGAGATAGCCCGACCCGCCGAAGATATGCATGCACTCGCCGATCACTTCCTCGCCGAGCCGGGCAGCGGTCACCTTGATGCCTGCCGATGCGCGCAGATCTAACCGGCCTTGGGCAGCGATTCCGTGCAGGGCGTGGTGCAAGACGTCGACGCGGGCCTGCAGATCGGCGATTCGCAGGCGCAGCGCCTGGTGTTCGAACAGCGTCTGGCCGAATTGGCGTCGGGTCATCATGCGGGCCAGGGTGATCCCGATCGCCCCCTGGCAGGACGCCGCGATCTGCCCGGCAATCGACATCCGCTCGTGCGCCAGTCCCCAACTGATCGCGGCGAGCCCGGTGCCGGCCCGTGCCACCAGCGCGTCGGCCGGCACCCAGGTATCGATATGGACGGCCGCGGTGTCCAATGGTGCGGCTCCGACCTTGCGGTAGGGCGGCTGCACGCTGACTTGGGCGGTCGGAACCGCCACTACCGCGACATTGCCGTGCCGGCTGGCCGGATCGTGGTCGACGCTGCGGGCCACAACCATGATGTGGTCGGCGATCGGAGATAGTGACACGTATTTCTTGATGCCGCGGACATCGAAACCGGCGTCCCGCGAACTTATCTCGGTCTCGACGATCTGCAGATCGGATCCGCCGGATTCCTCCGACGCCCCGATGCACAGCACCGCTTCACCCCGGATCGCGCGATCGCAGATATCCCGCAAATAATCCGATTTGCCGAAACGGCGCAGGATCGCAATGGCCGAGTCATGCAGGCTCACACCGACACCGATGCCGGCCGAAGCCAGGCGGCCCAGCGCGAAAGCCAGTTCGATGAGCTTGCCGACGTCGGGCATCGGGTCGGTGGACCATTTTGCGCTGAAGACACCAGACGCGCCGAGGTGTTCGATCAGATCACGCGGAAAGCGCTCCTCTGCTTCGGCTTTCGCCGTCCACGCCACCACGCGCTCGTCGAAAGCACCGGAGAGCAGGACGCGATATTCGTCGAGCGAAACATGGGTTTCGCAGTCATCTAATCCACCGCCTCGAGCGAACGCCGCACTTCCAGGCGGCGCAGCTTGCCCGATGATGTGCGGGGCAGGGATCCCGGCGTGACGAAGACGACATCGGCGGGGACGACTCCGCACACCGAGGCCACGCGCTCGATCACTTCGCTGCGGGCCTGCGCCTGGTTGGGTCCACGGAACTCGGCCGTGACGACCAGACCGGGGCGAGCCGAGCCTGCGCCCGTGCCGACGGCGACTACCGCGCCTTCCCGCACTCCGCGCACTTGGGCCGCGACCAGCTCGATCTCCGTGGGAAAGATGTTGCGGCCCGCGACCGAAATGACTTCTTTGGCACGGCCGCACACCACCAGACCGCCGTCCCCGACGAAGCCGAGGTCGCCGGTGGGAAACCAGTCATCGTGCTCGATGGCGGGCTGTCCGAGGTAGCCATCCATCATCGACGTGCCGCGGATCTGTATCTCGCCGATCTCACTCCCCGCCGTGTCGGCGTGCCCGCCGTCAGATGCGATACGTAGTTGCATCCCGGGGATCGGCTTGCCCAAGATCGCGTGCCTCCGTCGACCCGCGTCGTCGGCGACGTGCTCGAAGCGCAATCCCGTGCCCGGCTCCGGCATGGTCAGCGCGCAAACCGACTCGGCCAGACCATAAGACGGCGCGGCCGCACCGGCATCGAATCCGAACGGCGCCATCGCTTCTATGAACCGTTCGAATCCCTCGCAGTCGATCGGCTCCCCGCCGTTGATCACCACCCGCAACGCACCCAAGTCGACATCGGATACCCGTCGCGCGTACTTGCCAAGGACGCTGTACGCGAAATTGGGCGCAGCGGTGATCGTCGCGCGGCTTTCCGAGAGCCAATTCAGCCAACGAAACGGCGACGCGGTGAACGCCCCCGTCGGGGCCAGCCATATCGGGCCACTGGCCAGCGCTGCGCTAAACAGAAAGGTGAGACCCATGTCGTGGTAGAGCGGCAGCCAGGAGAAGCCGACGTCGCTCGACCGGTCCAAGGCCGCGCGCTCATTGAGCCCGCGCAGATTGCCGAGCAGCGCGGCCGGCGAAAGCGCGGCGGTTTTGGGCACGCCAGTCGATCCCGCTGTGCCTTGCAAGACGGCGGGACAGGTGCCGTCGACGGCGAGCGTGCCCGGTGTTGATCGATTGGTGCAAGCCGCCGTGGCGAGATCTTCGATCACGGTGCCGAGCGGGCCGACCGCCTGCAGAACATCGAGGTAGGAGCCGTTACACAAGACGGTCTGCACCCCGATCCCGGCAAAACGGGTCAGCGTCGACTCCGCCCACTGCCGCCCGTCGGCACCGCGCACCGGCCCGGGCAGGATCGACACAGCGGCACCCACAAGCCACGCGCCCTGGATCGCGGCGACGAACTCGACGGTCGGCTCCCCGACCAGACCCACAGCTCCGGGCTGATCGCGGTCGAGCAGCCAGGCCGCAACTCCCTCGGCCAACCCGTGCACTTCCGGCCACGGGTGGCGGCGCCACACCGAAGTCTCCCGGTCCAGGACAACCAAATCGGCGGTCGAGGACTGCATCGACTGGCTCAGCGCCGCGGCGAGTTCATTCATTGAGATATTTCGCCGCGATCGCGGCTTCCAGCTCGCCGACCGTGTCGCAGGTCAGCAGCTCCTCCTCGGTAAGCACGACGCCGAGCCGCTCTTCGATGGCCACCATGCCGACGGCGAAGGCCACCGAATCCATCCCGACATCATCGACCAACCGGGCCTCTGGGGTGACTCGAGTCATGTCGACACTGAGGTCATCACGCAGAATGCTCTGCAACACAGTGGTTACCGTGGACGACGAGGTGGCCATGACGAATGACCTTACACGGTATCGATTAGGCAAGGCTAGCCTTAGCGATACGGGCGTGGTCTTAGCCCTGCTCGGCGAGGATGCGCCACTCGGCAGCATCGTGCTGCTGGCGCCAGAACTCGGCGAAACGTCCACCCGCTGCGAGCAATTCGTCGACCGGACCATCCTCGACGACTTGGCCATTGTCGAGGAAGAGAACGCGATCGGCGTGGCGAATGCTGGCCAACCGATGGGCCACGATCACCCGGGTGCGCGATTGCGGATCGGCCGTGAGCGCGTCGACCACCGCGACCTCGTTCTCAGTGTCCAGGGCGCTGGTCGCCTCGTCGACCAGCAGTATCGGCGCGGTTTTCAGCAGAGCGCGCGCGATGCTGACCCGTTGTCGTTCACCGCCGGAAACGCCGAGCCGGCTTCGCCGACGATCGTCTCGGCGCCGTCGGGCAGCCTGCCGATGAGTTCGTCGACCCGCGCCAGCACGATAGCGCGCGCGAACTGATCGTCAGCAGCAGCAGGGTCTCCGGCGAACACGTTGTCGCGAATCGTCCCGTGGAACAAGATAGGGGTGCTGAAACACCACGCTGCTTGTCGCGCGCCGCGCCTCTGCATCGAGCGTCACGGCGTCGACCAGAACACGACCCCGGGCCGGCTCCTGCAAGCCCGCGATCAGCGCCAGGATGGTGCTCTTACCCGAGCCCGACGGCCCGACGATCGCCGTCGTGGTTCCCGGCTGCAACGCGAAACTCACCCCGTCGAGCACCGTCCCGCTTGCATTGTCGTAGCCGAACGCGACGTCCTCGAACTCGATACTTGGTGCCCTACCTGAATCCGTCGCGTGGGCGCGCTGCGTTCCGGTCCCGACGTCCATGACCGGTGCGGTGAGCACCGATCGGATGCGGTCGAGCGTGGCGCGGACGCTCTCCAGTGCCGGCGCCAGCTCGCTGGCTGTGCTGAAGGGCTCGAGATAGCGGGCGATCACGACGATCAGCGCGATCGCCTCCGGCACCGTGAGCGTGCCGGCCAGGGTCAGCTCCGTGGTGACGCCCGCCAGAAGGATCAGAGCCAGCTGGCTGGCAATGCTGAACACCAGCTGGCCGGGGACCTGCATGCCAAGCAACCGCATCGTCGCGCCGTGCTGGGCGGCCAGCGCGGTGCCGACCAGACTTCGAGCCGGCTCGACGCGCCGGGCGGCACGCAAAGCCTGCTGGGTTCGGGCGAACTCGATGATCCGCTCGGTCAGCGCGCTGTTGGCTTCATCGACTTTGGCATCGGCACGACGCGCGAATGCTGCCGACGCCCACAGCGCCCCCAGCAGCAACGGCACACCGGCCAGTGCGGCCACGCCGAGCTGCCAGGAGATCGGCAGCAGGACCAACGCGATAACCGGCGGCAGCAGGACCGCGGTGATCAACGGCGTCAGCAGGTTGACGACCAGACCGACGAGTTCCGGGCCGGTTGCAGCGATCGCCTGCCGTGCCGTCGCGGTGTGCTCGGCGGTGAACCAATCCAGCCGGACATTGGGCAGCCGGTCGGCGACGTCATGCTGGGTGTGGTCGAGCACGGCGAAACCCAGGTCGAAGCCGATCCGCGCGGTGACGGTGTCGATCAGCCAACCCGCCACGGTCGCGGCGGTGAGCCAGCCCAGCCAGGCCAACGCGCGGTGCGGTGTGTCGCTGAACAACGCCCCGACCAGCGGGACCAGCAATACCGTGCCCACGGCTCGCACCACGACGGAGAGCAACGCGAGCAAGGCGTAAGCGATCACCTTGGCGCGGCGATCTTTCGGGACGAGGCTCATCCAGGTGCGGATCATCGCGCCCCCTCCGCGTGCCGTGGTGACCGCCACCGGGTTGCCCTGGCCGGTCTCCCACAGCCGGCGGTAGCGTCCATCGATGGCGAGCAACTCCTCGTGAGTGCCGCGTTCGGTGATTCGGCCGTGATCGAGCACGACGATCTGATCGGCTTGGGTGACGGTGTGCAGTCGATGGGCGATTACCAGCACGGTGCGCTCCCGGGTCAGCCGGTTGAGCGCCTGCTGCACAAGATATTCCGATTCCGGGTCGGCAAACGCCGTGGCCTCGTCGAGGATCAGGACCGGGGTGTCGGCGAGGATCGCGCGAGCGATGGTGAGCCGTTGCCGCTCCCCGCCCGAGAGACCGCTGCTGGCGCCCAGCACGGTGTCGTAACCATCCGGCAGGCGAAGCACACGGTCGTGTATTTGCGCCTCGTGGGCCGCGGCCCGGACCTGTTCGGTGGAGGCATCGGGCACGGCAAGCGCGATGTTTTCGGCGGCGGTGCCATGTACGAGCTGGGTTTCCTGCAGCACGAAACCGACGTGCGTGTAGAGCTCGTCGGCAGTCAACGATCGAATGTCCTGTCCACCAACGTGTATCGCGCCCTGCCCGACGTCGTGGAACCGGGCCAGCAGGGCTGCCAGTGTCGACTTGCCCGAGCCCGACGGGCCGACCAGTGCGGTAACCGTGCCCGGCCGCAGCGTCAGCGACACGTCCTGGATCACCGGGACACCGGGGCGGTAGCCGAAGCTGACGTGGTCGAACACCACCGTCGCCGCCGCAGTCACCATCGGGCGCTTGAGCCTGTTCGCGAACGGCGAGTTCGGGTTCGTCGAGCGTGACCTGGAGCCGCCGCGCGGCCAATATCCCGGCCCGGATGCCGCCCACGCCGTAGCCGATGCCGAGCAGTCGGACGCCGAATGTGGTGCCCAACAACAAAAACGGCAACAGGTTTACCGGATCCATCCGATGCGTAACGACCAGCAAGGTGCCGGCGACCGCGATCAGCCACAAGAATGTCGAGGGGCGGGTGGCCAGATCCATCGCGGTCTTCTTGCCGGCCAGCGGGACGCTGCCAGGCGACCAGGAATCCGATGTACTCGTCCAGGCGGCGCCGGAAGCTCGAGCGCCGCAGCACCGCCGAATACGCGAATCACCGGCTGGCCCTCAAGATAGGCGCCGGCTTCCCCGTTCATTCGTCTCGGCCCAACGCTGCGATTGCGGGATGCGCGGGCCGGACTGGATCGAGAGCGACGACGCCATCACCAGATAGACCAGGACGGGCACGAACAAGACCAGCGCCACCCGCCAGTCGACGACGAACAGATAGACCAGCACCGCCACCGGCGCGACTACGGCGTCGACCGCATCCGGGATGGCATGAGTGACCAGGTAATGCAATGACAGCGTGTCGTCGCTGCACCAGTTGCTTGATCGAGCCCGATCCGCGGGCGGTGAACCAGCCCAGCGGCAACCGCGACAACTTGCGTCAACAACCGCGAGCGCAAATCGCTGGCGAAGCGGGCGTCGACGACGTGCAGCCACAGCGTGAGGGCGGCACCGAGAACTGTGCCCATTCCCAGCAGCCGACACCGCCGCGATCCCGACCATCCACAACCGGGATGCCTCGGCGCCCGACACCAGTAGTCGGGCCAGCTCGACCAACAGGACGAACGGCGCCAGCTGCACCAGCGTGATCACGGCCTGCAGCACGCCGGAGACAACCAGCGCCGACCGCAGCGGCGCGAGCAACCGGCCGGCGGCCTGAGCACGCCAACTGCCGCGAGCAGCGGAGCGAGCGCTTTGCCGGACGCGGACCTACGATCTCCGGCTGCGCTGCAACACTTTCCGGTCACTATGCGACACCGGGGTGACGCTGTCGCTGATGTCCGGCTCGGCGACTCGGGTGGTGCCCATCTCGCGGCCGGCGCTCCAGTACGCCTGCGCATGGATCTCGGACTTGGGAAACCCGAACTCGTCGCGCAGCCGCTTCCGAACGTTTTTGAGGGTGGCGGCCTCGGGCGTCGCCCACGCATACCAGTCCGACCAGTCCCGGCTCTCGATCGCCGCGGCCAGCGATTTCTCGTCGCGGCGGGTAACCCAATGCACCCGCAGCCGGGGGTGCTGCGCGATCGGGATCAGCGTGTCGTTCTCGTCGTGCTGCTCGAGATACATCTCGATCGGGACGTCGTCGGGAACCGTCCCGATGATCCCGTTCATCCCCGGGATCGATGCCGAGTCACCGATCAACAGATAGCCGGCGGGCTGCTCCTCGGGCATCGTCGAAGCGCGACGAACCCATCAACGACATCACCGCGATCGTCGCGCCAGGCTCGACGGTGCGCGCCCACTACGACGCCGGACCGGCCGGGTCGTGCAACACGACGTCCACGGCGAAGCGGCCGGCGACGACGTCGGCCTCGGAGATCGTGTAGGCGCGCTGAAACTCGCTGTTGGATCCTTTCGGGTCGGGGAACCAAAACCGCAGCCACGCTGTGGGTTCGGCCTCCGCGTCATCGAACAAAGTCTGCGACTCCATGCGGACCCGCACGAAATGCGGAGCGATCCGTACCGTTTCGATCACCGTTGCGGTGTGGTCGCGTGCCCCGAAACTCCGCAATATCGCACCCTGGAATCCGCGCGCCATCACCCTCCTCTCCCGCGGCGGTGAATTCCGCCACGACACGACGTCCTCAAACTAAGGGTTGCCTTACCACGCGTCAACCTCGGCCGCGCGAACTGTCGGCACAGTCGATGGTGCCGATTGGCGCACCCCACGTTGGGCAAACAACGTCGATCAGGTGCTAGCGGCATGCCCCAGAGTCGTCGTGTAGAAAGTCGTTCAATTGCGCGACTTTGCAGGAGGAGCCGATGCACCGCACGCATGGCATGGCTAAACCAGTGCTGCGTAAGCTCGGCGCACGATGACCGAAGCTTCCCCAGTTAATGATCCTGAGGACCCGTCGACTTACCGACTTGCGCGCGAACGCACGGATCTGTCCGAGGAGATACGGCGCCTCGGCCCACCACCGGTCCCATCGCTGGATCCGCCGTACGGGTTGCGCATCGCACAGAGTGCAGACGCGGAGATGGTCGCCGAGTGGATGAATCGCCCTCATCTGGCGGCGGCCTGGGAGTACGACTGGCCGACCTGGCGCTGGCGCAGCCACCTCACCGCGCAGCTTGAGGGGACCTATTCGCTGCCATTGATCGGAAGCATGCGCGACGCGGATCGCGCCTACCTCGAGTTGTATTGGGCGGCGAAGGATTTGATTTCCCGTCATTATGACGCCGACCCCTACGACGTCGGCCTGCACGCGGCCATCGCGGATGTGCCCCTGGTCAACCGCGGCTTCGGCCCGCTACTGCTGCCGCGCATTGTGACCAGCATCTTTTCAGCCGAGCCGCGTTGTGGCCGGATCATGTTCGATCCCGATCACCGCAACACAGTTGTCCGCCGGTTGTGCGAGTACGTCGGATGCCGGTTCCTTGGTGAACACGACACGCCGACTCGGCGCATGGTGCTCTATGCGCTGGAGCGTCCCACCTCGCAGTGAGCTCGCCCGGCAACGATTCGTCCCAGCTGAGGGCGGGCCACGCAACGAGATCATAGTTTAGGCAAGGGTAGCCTCAATAAGCTAAGGCAAGCCTATTGTGTCTCAGTTAACTCTTAGGTAGTGTCCATGGCGCCCGCGGTGGCACACGTTGACGTACCTAAGGAGATGCAGTGCAGCTTGCCCTTTCTTCCGATCTGAGTGGCCAGGGTTTGCGCGCCGGTTCGCGCAAATTCATGGCCGCCGGTGTCGCCGTGATTGGCGCCAGCCTCATCGCGGCAAACCCGCTGGCGCCAAACGTCGCGGCCGACATCGACCACCGAATAGCAGTTGAAGTTCAGCACCGGGCGGTGCAACTCACCACCAGTGGCAGCGATGTGGTCGGTGCGTACGACAACCTCGTCGGTCAAACGACCGCCAACTTGCAGGCCCTGGTCGGCGAGGCCGGGGTTGCGTATCCCAATTTGCTGAATCAAATCGGCGCCAACCTGCAGGGCACCGGCAATCTCTTCGGCACCGCGCTTCAGGGCGCCGGAGTAGGTTTGCAGAACTCGCTCTACGGCGGCTGGTACGGCAGCGACGATGGTTATGTCTTCGGGCTGTTCGGAGGAACCGTGACGCATGCCGGCGTTACGAAATCGGGCAGCACGCTTGCAGAGATCGTTAGCTCTTTTCAGCAAGGCAGCGCCTTCAACGCCTTCGGCTACATCGACGAGTGGTGGTTGGAGACGTTGGACCATACGGGGAAATCCCTGCTGAGCCCCTTGCTCAATACCGCCAAGGTCGGGGCGACGCCGTCGCCGACACTCTTCAATACATTTGGCCAAACCATGGGGAATGTGTTCAACACGTTGTTGACCTATTCAAACTTGAAGACCCTCGCCAATGGCCTGCTGTCTCCGCCGCTCAGCGTCGCATTCGGACTCTTGCTTGATGGAGGCAATATTGGAGCTGATCTGAGCTCGCTGAACCTCGCGGGGGCGCTGGCCGACATTGCCAAGGCACCGGCCGACATCGTCGGCGACCTGGTCAATGGCTTCGTCTACCCGGGGCCGTTCAACCCCACCGGCCAGGCATTCGCCGGCTTGGTCAACAACGGCAGCCTTCTTCAGTCATTGCTGTACACGTGGCCCAACCAACTCGCCAGTGCGCTGGGTGCCCAGGGGACGGGTGCGGCAACGAGTGCCGCGGCGTCCAGCTTCGCGGCGTCGCTGAGCGGTGGGCTGGCGCATGTCACGTCGCTGCTGCCGAATCTGTCCCAGTTGGCGGCACAACCGGCGCTGCTGGCTGCAAACCTGGGCGCGAATCTCAGCGCGGCACTGAGCCCGATGCTGGCCCACATCGCGGCGCAGCTGTCAGCCACCCTGGCACCGAACTTGATCAGCGGACTGCTGCTGCATCTGCCGGCGCTGATCTTGGCGATGCTGTAGGAGCTCGAAGACCGGAGCTGGGCGTCCTTTCTGCGCACCACACTGTGCGGGAAGGACGCCCACTTCGTAGGTTGCGCACGCTGTGGAAGTCGCAGTGTCAGAATTCAATACGGAAACTTGCTGATAAGCCCTGACCGACAAGGACTTTCATAGCATCGTCAAAGGTCCGGGCCGGTTTCTCGCGGGAATAGCCGGAACGCGGTTCGGTCGGACCGCTCAGAGTTGGCCGGTGAATGTCACGGCACCACCGATCCGACAGCGGTGCAGAAGTAGCCGCTGACATCAAGATTGGCGGTATTTATAGGGAGGTAGAGGTTATGTCGTTTGTACAGACGACGCCGGGGTTGTTGACCGCGGCAGCGGACAGCTTGTCCGACATCGGTGCTTCGATGAATGAGCAGAATGTAGCGGTTGCAGTGCCGACGACGCAGGTGAGCGCTCCCGCGGCCGACCAGGTGTCGGCATTGATGGCCACCAAGTTCGAGACGCATGGGCTGGCGTATCAAACGGTTGCCACGATGGCCACCCAGATACATCAGGCGTTTGTCAGCGCGTTGGCATCCGGTGGCACTTCCTACGCCGTCGCCGAGGCAGCTAACGCTGCTGCGGCACGCTAGCGAGACAGCGCAGTGGTTTTCGCGTTTTTTCCACCGGAGGTCAACTCGGGCCTGATGTATACCGGTCCCGGCTCGAGTCCGCTGGCTGGCACTGCGGCGGCATGGGATTCACTCGCCACCGATTTGTATTCGACGGCCGGTTCGTATCAGTCGGTGCTTTCGGAATTGAGCAGTGGGTGGTCAGGCCCGTCGGCGACGGCGATGGCCAGTGCGGCCGCTCCCTATGTGTCGTGGATGAATGCGACGGCGTCTCTGGCCGCCGAGGCCGGTGCGCAGGTCAAAGCCGCTGCAGCCGCGTTTGAGGCGGCGTTTGCGATGACAGTGCCCCCGGCGTTGGTGACAGGCAATCGGGCGTCGCTGGCGGCCTTGGTGGCGGCGAATATCCTTGGTCAGAACACTCCGGCCATCGCGGCGACCGAGGCGCAGTATCTGGAGATGTGGGCTCAGGACGTCGCGGCGATGAACTCGTACGCGGCATCGGCAAACACCGCTGCGCACGTGGCAACGTTCAGCACGCCGCCGGCCACAACGAATGCCGCCGCGGCGGCAACTCCCACCGTCGGTATCACCGACGGTGCCGGCGTGTTAGGCGGCTTGACGAATTTCGGTACCGCGGTACAGGCGGCGCTGAGCTCGTTGTCAACCTCGGGTCCGCTGTCAGGAGTACTGGGTTCGCTGCAAACCGTGCTGAGTGGCACGGGAGGAAC
Organism: uncultured Actinomycetota bacterium; assembly: GCA_963762625.1. Classification (GTDB taxonomy): domain Bacteria; phylum Actinomycetota; class Actinomycetes; order Mycobacteriales; family Mycobacteriaceae; genus Mycobacterium. Next base: position 2,278,018 of record CAVXLB010000001.1, on the reverse strand, counting down.
CGCGTTGTCCCAACAGGCTCCAGCGCTCGTGCAGTACGCGATGACTCCAGCCCAGTTGTTGATGCAGATGAGTTCCTCGCTCAGCCAGAACGGCGGCTCCGGGCTGGCCTCTTCGGGTAGCGAGGAGCTGCTCACTACCATCGGCGACTTCGTCGACAGCAAGATGCAGCTCGTGGTGGGTGGAATCGGCGATCAATTACGGAATTTCGGGTCGGCCGTTAGCGCCCAGATGGCGCACGCAAGCCAGCTCGGCGGACTCTCGATTCCTCCGGGGTGGTCGTCGACGGCTCAAGGGTTGAGTCGGGCCGTGCCCATGTTGCCGCCGAGCAGCGTCAGCTCACCGGCATTGTCAGGGCCGACCCCCATGCCCACCAGCCCACTGGCCCAGGGGCTGATGGGAGCGCTCAATGGGCAAAGTCCCACCAGTATCACGGGCAAGATGCCTGCGGTTAAGCTCTTTGCCCGCTCGCCAGCGGGCGGGTGATTAAATGCGCTGCGGTACAGAGGAATTCACCATCCCGCCAGGTTAGAAAGCATGCCCGGATGTCGACGGCCTTGAGCGCGCCGCCCCGTTATGCGCCTTGGATTACGGCACAGGCTCCGAGGACAGTAGTGGAGAGATAGTTGGCCGCATTCGCCAGATGGTTGTCGGGCGGCGTATAGGTCGGCACGGCAACGGCGAACGCGCGGCGATACTGAGCGGCGAGGTCAGCGAAATCCTGCCAGATGAAATTGCCGCTGCTGCGGCCCAGCTGCCCCAGGTTGTCGGCAAATGTGTTCATCACTTTCGCGGCGTCGTAATTTGCCGCTCTTTGCTCCTCGGTCCATAGAATCGCGGGAATGCTCGGGTTGATGCTCTGCCATGCCGCAGTCTGTTGACCAAACTGATCCAGCGCCGACTTCCACTGAGCACAAACCGCATTCGGACTGGAAAGGAAGGGGTGCGGATTTGCCGGGCTTCCCACCGGCGGGATCTGCGACGGTGGCGCCCCAGGCGGCACCATCGGCCCGCGCGCTGCCGCCGAGCCGTCGGTGATGGCAGTGCACATCGCCCCGAGCGCCGAGGCCACACTGTTCGCGGTGCCGGCCAAAATGTCGTCTGCCGGGACGTATTTCGGGACATGTTCGACATAGGAGTGCGCGTAAGCGATGAACTGTTCGTAGAGTTCGCGCATGACCCGATGAGGTGTCAATTTGACCAGGCCGACGGCCTGCGTTGCCGCATTACGCATCGACTGAGCTGCGGCAACAAACTGCACGCGCTGCTTGTCGTTCCATGCCGAAGCCGGGACCGAGCGGTCCCGATCGTTCCAGAGACCCTGTCCATCGTTGGACAGCGAATTGTTGATCGCCGTCCACGCCGCGCAGGTGGGATCATCGGTAACGACGGCGACAGGTCCGGTGTCCTGGGCGCTGGCAACGGCAGGTGCCTCCCGAGACGAAGTTGCCCCCGACTGGGCCGACGAATTGTTCCCAGAACCGCCGCCGTCGAAAAACAGCACTACCGCGAGCACGATCGCCAAACCGGCTACCAGACTCACTGCGATCAATGCCCGTTTCAGGTTCTTATTGTGATCCGGCTCGTCATCGTCAAACTCATCGTCTTCATTGGCGGTGCGAGACTTCACGTTCGCAGTTTAGTTGCAAACCCGCGACACTGTCGATGAATTCGCTACTTTCGCGATGCAGTCCGGCCAGGTATATACCCGACCGACTAAATGGTCGACGACACCGCGCCGCATGTGCCGTCTGGCAGCCGTTCGCGACTGTGGGGCCCTGGCAAACGGCCTTGTGTTCAAATCACCTTCTGGGGGTTCGCTACGTCGACGTGCGCGGTGTCTGATGCTCAATGCCGCACCAATGCTCGAAGCAGGCATTTTCGCGCAACCCGGCTGCACGACAATATTTTCGGGCTCCGGGCACTCGCGATGGATTGACGGCGGGCGAGAATTCGTTGATCGAGACGCCAGGACAGAAAGCGAGACAATCGGGCCGTCCAACGCTGGAGCAGTAAATCACTCAATTTTCGGACCACATTGTCGTGGTTAGGGTTTGGACAGGACAGATCAGTATCCGACGAGTTTCACGCGTTCCTCATTCCGCGCCGACACTGCGCTAGTCCTCGATCAGTTGATCAAAACGGTGTCCACCTGAGTAGCTGCGCATACGGTTCGGTTAGATTGGGCAGCATGCAAAGGGCGGTGCTCACAATCGTGTCGGTGTGCGTGCTCGCCGGCTGCTCATCGGGTGGGAATGCGTCCTCGCCGCGGAAGGCCGACATCAGCAAGGTCGCCGAGCTGAAGTCGAGTTTTGGCTCCGAATTCAAAGTCAAGGAAATCGCGAAGCGGGCCGTCGATCCAACAGCGATGTCCGGCCCCAAACTGCCCCCAGGGATAGTTGTCGACCCGTCCGAGTGCGCGAAAGTAGTGCTCGGACCCGAGATGCCACTGGGCTTGCAGGGCAGCATGGCCGGCGTGTCCGCGGAGGGCGATGCTAATCGGTTCATGGTTATCGCGTTGGAGACCTCTGCGCCGTTGCCGTTCCCGGACGACGGGCGGCACTGCAGCAAGGTGACGTTCTCGGGATCCCAGGTGCAGGGCAGCGTCGACGCGGTCGATGTGCCGAAGATCGACGGCACGCGGACGGTGGGTATGCACCGCGTGCTGCAGTCGGTCGATAACGCGTCCCGCACCAGCGAGCTCTACCAATACCTGGCTCAGTTTGACGATTACGAGATAATCATCACTGCCAATCCAGTGGTGGTTCCCGACCAACCCGTTGTGCTGGTCGACACCCAACACGCTCGCGACTTGCTCGTGAAGGCGGTCGCCGCGGTCCGCGGTTAAGCGCAGCCTCAGCGTTGCTGTCCCATCGGCTAGGCTCGCCCCATGGCGCAGCAAGCCCCAGCCCATGACGACGAATCCGTGGAAACAGCCATTGATGCACCACGGAGCCTGAGGGAATACATCAAGACCACGGTGATAAACACCCTCCCACCGCTCGTCGTGTACTACGCGCTTCGGGCGTTCGGCACGACCCCCTACTTGGCATTGGCGGGCGCGATTATCGCCGCAGTCGGCCAGGGACTACTTACCGCGGTGCGCAAACGCAAATTCGAGCCTGTGAACGGTCTGGTGATCCTCGGCGCGGCATGTTCCTTGGCCATCGCGTTCACCACAAAAAACCCGCGTGTGGTGCAAGTCATCGAGCTGATTCCCGCTTCTCTGTTTGTTTGGTCTTGCCTGGTGAGCGGGCTGCTACGCAAACCCACCTCCAAGAGGGTCGCAAGCGCAATCGCCCCTAACCTCGCAGATGGGGCATTACCCCAACGCGGTTGGACACCACAAGACATCCAAGACTGGCACCAACTTCACACCCGGCTCTGCCTCTGGCTCGGCCTGCTCTGCGGCACATTCCCAGCATTAGCGGTGTTCTTGATCTTCACTTTCCCGGTGGACATCTCGCTAATGCTCGTCAACTCAATCGGTCCCGCGCTCCTCATCCTTTCTATCGCGACCGCCGTAGCCCTGCTCCGAAGGTTCGTCCGTCAACGGGACCAGGCAGCCGCTGAGCGCTCAGGCCGACCTGCCGAAGCGCCATCACCAGAATCGCGGTGACGATTGCCTGCACGAAAGGCCACATGAAGTCGGCTAGGCCCAAGACCGTTTGTTAACACCCATTCCCGCCCGTCTTGACGAGCGTGGGCCCGGCACTCGCGACCCGGTGGCGATGGCTGAACCCAATCTGCCGCGAGCGTACCCCCACTGCCAAAAGACCGGCCCTAATTCGCCGCACAGTTACGCTCGCCGATGGGCCCGGACCCGGGGCGGCGGCTAGAAATTCAAGCTGGGGAACATGATGCGGCCGGGATCGTACTTCTGCCGAACCGTGGTCAGCCGGGACAGGTTCGCGCCGAAGTAGCGCGACGCCGGCTGGTTTGCCTCAAGATAGTTGACATAGCCGCCGACCGAATATGGTTGCACCGCTTGGTGTGCGGTGTTGAGCCAACTGGTCGCCGCCGCCGGGGAACCGGACGTTTCGACATACCACTGCACCAGTGCGGACTGCCGCCGCCACGGAAAGGCGGTGGCCCCCGGTGCCACACTGGCGAGGGCTCCGTCGAGCGCGTGCATGATCGCCAACATTCGACCCGCCCCGCGTGGAAATGCGTCGACCGCGGAGGCGATCCCCTTTGCGGCGGCGGGAGTGATCGTCGGAAAAACATCGGATCCGCCGACATATCCGAGCGGCGACGGATTGAGGTTGTTGACGGCCAGGTAGCTCACCAGGTCCAGATAATTGAGTGTGTGGTTGTCTGTCCCGGTCGGTTGCATTCCAACGGCTGACGTGATGGCGCTGGCCACGCTGGTGCCCGACCCGGCCGGGCTGGTCGCCATGATGCGACAGTGCGTACCCATCGCGTCGGTGGTGCTGTCCGCCAGTGCCCAACTGTTTGGGTCGGCGGTCCGCAGCCAGTTCTGCCAACCGACGAGGACCTGCGCGAACGCCTGCGGCGGAAAGTTGAGGTTCACGACGTCGTACTCGGCGGTGGGGAACGTGGCGAAAGTCAGCGAGGTTGTCACCCCGAAGTTGCCGCCACCGCCGCCACGCAATCCCCAAAACAGGTCCGGGTTGTTGGCGGCAGACGCGGTGACGGCCTGGCCACCCGGCAGCACCACCGTCGCCGACGTCAATTGGTCACACATCAGGCCCGCGTGCCGGGAATGGGCACCCAGCCCGCCGCCCAGGGCGTGTCCCGCGGCACCGACCGACGGGCAGGTACCCGTCGGAATGCCCCGGCCGGCCGCAGCCAGCGCCTGGTGCAGCGCCAACAAGCTGGTCGCGGGCGTCACCGTGACCTGCCCGCTGGCGGCGTCGTAATTGACTCCCCCGGGCAATTGGCGCAGGTCGAGCACCATGGTGCCGTTCGCCGTGGACGCCCCCACATAGGAGTGCCCCCCGCTACGCGGAGCGACCTGGAGCTTGTGGGCAGCAGCGAATGCCATCGCCTTTTGCACGTCCGCCGCCGACGTTACGGCAACGACCGCCGCCGGCGTCGAGCCGTTGTAGTTGGTGTTGAAAACCTGTTTAGCCGTTGCGAATTGCCCGTCGCCCGGCGTTAGCACCTGCCCGCCGATGGCGGTGGAAAGACCTTGCCAACCTGAAGTATTCGGATCGGCGGCAGCCTGGGCCGAGCCGAAAACAGCGCCGACGGCTAACGCTCCGACGGCACCCCGCAGAAACGTCTGGCGCGAGATCTCACGCGCCGACGACGTCGGGCCGGCACCATCCCGCGATTGCGTCATGTCCCGCATTGTCGACCACGGGACGACAAAAACCACGGTGCTGCATCACGTGTCGCGTAACAAGTCGACTGTGGGGTCTCAAACTCCGTGTCATCTCGCGCGTGTCTGGTCTGCGGCGATGCACGGTCGGGCGCGCGGTGACCAACCGCTGACAATATCCGTGCCAGACGGGCACGACCGATAACCCAAAATGGCATTTGAACTGCGGTTTCTTCAGTCGGGCCGACGGGATTTGAACTCGCGGCCAATCGACCTCCACCCGCCGGCGTCTGTTTGCTCGTTGCGTGTCTCAGTGCACCCAGACTGGTTACGGTCCGACCATGAACATCATCCGATGGCCGGCGGCGGTGTTCATGATTCCCGCTGGCCGCGCCGGGCCAGCTCCCCAGCCACCGGCACCTGGCGTCATCGGCGATGAATGAGCGGATCCTGCACGCGTCGTTCGCTACGAGAACTCCCAAGGCGCCTGGCGCGCAGCCGTAAGCTACTGACGCGCAATCAGATACGGCGCCAGAGTGGACAGCTTCTCGCAGGTCTCTTCGAATTCGCGCTCGGGTTCGGACTCTTCGATGATTCCGGCGCCAGCCCGCAACCACGTCTTGCCGTCGCACTCATAAGCGGCCCGTAGCGTCAGCGCGGCGTCCAACCCGCCGCCCGCCGACACCATCACGACCGCTCCGGAATACAAACCGCGGCGACCTTCGTCGAGGCGCAGAATGGCCTCGACGCCATCCGCTTTCGGGATGCCCGACGCGGTGACCGCCGGAAACAACGCCTCCAGCGCGTCCATCCGGTCGCTCGACGGATCCAGACGGGCGCTGATCGTGGAGCCGAGGTGCTGCACACTCCCCCGCTCCCGCACCGTCATGAAATCGGTGACAACCGCTGTCCCCGGCTCGGCGATCTCGCTGATCTCCTGAAGCGAGGTTCGCACCGAAATAGCATGCTCGACAATCTCTTTCGAATTAGATTCCAAGTCCTCGCGAGCCTGACGATCACGGGCCGCACCACGTCCAAGCGCGCGGGTCCCGGCCAACGGCTCAGTCACCACACTGCCGTCCCGGTAGACGGCGGCGACAAGCTCCGGACTGTAGCCGAAAGCGCGAATCCCGCCCAGCCGCAACAAAAACGACCTCACCGGGGTGTTGTGCCGCCGACCGAGCCGGTAGCTGGACGGGAAGTCCAGCGCGAAAGGCACTTCAACACAACGAGACAAGATCACCTTGCGGTAACGACCGGCAGCGATCTCACCAACCGCTGACGCCACCCGGTCGCGATAGCCGGACGGATCGGCGATTATGTCGACCGCGCCGGCGTCGCACACATCGGGCACACCGTCCGCAATCAACACAAGTACCGCGTCGCGGTGGCGGGCCGCCGCGCCGAACAGGCGAACCTCGTCTCGCGTGACCACGATGCGGGCGCGGGGCCAAAAAATCCGCGCCAGCGGGGTTCGTGCCGCCAGCCGTTGCTGCAGGCCGTAACGGTAGAGGCCGAATTCGAAGGCGATCCATCCGAAAAGCTGATCGGTTTCTAGCAGTAGCCGGTCGATGGCTTCGCCAAGCACCGATCCCGGCCGCCCTGTCCATTGTTGCCGCTGAGTCACCCCGTCGCGGATCACGCGCAGCTCGTCGGTGTCCAGCTCGACCATCGCTTGCACGCCGCTGGCCAGCACCCATTGACTATCGTGCTCATAGAGCAGGTATTCCTCGCCATCTTGCTCAGGCAGCACCGCGGCCAGCTCAGCCGCCAGGTCGGCCGGGTCGATGTAGGGCGGGAGCGGAATCGACGGTGACGAAACGCCTGCGGGACTCGTGTCGACGCCAGCCTCAGTCACAGTTAGTAAATGTAGCCTAACCTATGAAGACGCGCGTGACCCCGCCTTCGCCGACCGGCCGGGAAGCAACGGCGGGCATGCTCCAGCGCGTTCTGGAAGCTTCGAGGCCGTTCGGAACGCTCCGTAAACGCGTCTAACAAAATGTGTAACACAACTTTAATGCGACCGGCCTAGCCCGCCTAGCTAACGCTTGATCGTTAATCCACGACCCCATCGCCGAAGACGAAGGTGGTTGCCGCAACCCGGCTTGCGGCCGGCGGAAGACCCGAGGAATCCAACGGCGGCGAGATGGAGGTCAACCAAAGAGACCGGCCCGCTTTCGGTTTCGGCGATCGACGGGTTTGAGAAGATTACGACGCAATACTCGCCATCGGCACGGAAGTCGATGAGACATCGCAAACGGAGGGCCGCAGTTAGGTTCTCGCTAATCTTCTTCCACCGATTGGTGCCGCATTAAATCCACAGTAAACGCACAGTTAATCCACAAAAGTTTAGTGCAGGTCCCGCCTTACCCACCGCGACCTGCACCGCTGTGACCACTGATTTTGTCAGATACCAGCCATTCCTGTGCGACTCGAGCGGGTGTGGTCTTTTGGCGTTGCGGCCGACTGGCGGTTTTTGCGCACTGGGGTTTAAATTTTTGCACGGTCGTCGGGTTGTTCGTCGTTGCCCCGCTTGCGGACGGTGCTTCACCCTGACCACCGCCCCAGTCAAGAGAGGCACCAATGCTGCAAGAGTTCTGGCACAACTTCACCCACAACTTGTTCAAGCCGCTCCTGCTGTTCTTTTACTTCGGGTTCCTCATCCCGATCCTGAAGGTGCGGTTTGAGTTCCCGTATGTGCTCTATCAGGGCTTGACCATGTACCTGCTGCTGGCCATCGGTTGGCACGGAGGTGAAGAGCTGGCGAAGATCCCGCCCTCCAGCATCGCCTCTATCGTGGGATTCATGGCGTTGGGCTTCGTGCTCAACTTCATCATCGGAGGCCTCGCGTATCTTCTGCTGAGTTGGCTCACTTCCCTGCGAAGAATCGACCGGGCAACGGTCGCCGGATATTACGGCTCAGACTCGGCTGGGACCTTCGCCACCTGCGTGGCCGTCCTGGCCGCCATCAACCTCGCGGCCAACGCCTATATGCCCGTGATGCTGGCCGTCATGGAGATTCCGGGATGCTTGGTGGCGTTGTACCTGGTGGCGCGACTGCGGCACCGTGGGCTTAGTGAAGCCGGCTACATGCCCGACGAGGCCGGCTACATCCCCCCGGTCAAGGTGGGCGTCGGTCCCGGCACGGCAGCAAAACCTCCGCACGGCCAGAGCCTCGAGAGCGAGCACGATCGCGGTGTCGAGCAGGAACTGGAGCTCTCGCTGGAAAAGCTGGAGCATCCGAACTGGGAGCCCGACCACGTTCCAGCCCTCGGTAAGGCCAAGAGAATGCCCGTTTTCTCACGTGAGCTCCTGCAAGAGGTCTTCCTCAACCCCGGGCTCGTCCTGCTCTTCGGCGGCATCATCATCGGCCTCATCAGTGGCCTGCAGGGACAAAAGGTCGTTGCAGACGACGACAGGTTCTTCGTCTTGGCATTCCAAGGCGTGCTCTGCCTGTTCCTGCTCGAGATGGGCATGACGGCGTCCCGCAAGCTGAAAGATCTTCGAACGGCGGGCCCCGGTTTCATCTTCTTCGCGCTGCTGGCGCCGAATATCTTTGCGCCGCTTGGGATTCTCGTCGCCCACGCCTACGCCTCCCTCACACACACCGACTTCAAACCGGGTACCTATGTGCTGTTCGCGGTGCTCTGTGGTGCGGCGTCCTACATCGCCGTTCCGGCGGTGCAGCGGCTGGCGATTCCCGAGGCCAGCCCAACCCTGCCGTTGGCCGCATCGCTGGGTTTGACGTTCTCCTACAACGTCACGATCGGAATCCCGCTCTACATCGAACTCAACCGCTTATTCGCGCATTGGTTTTGACCTCATGAGCGGAACTAGCTCAACAGCGTTCGCACCACCGCGTCGGCAAGCAGCCGTCCGCGGGGGGTGAGGACCAGTCGGTCGCCGTCGGATACCAGCAATCCGTCGGCGACCGCTTCCTTGGCGCGCTCGCGTTCGGCGACGCCCAGCAGGTCGAGCGGAAGGCCTTGGCGCAGCCTGGTTTTCAGCAGCACGTCTTCGGTGTGCAGGTCATCGTTGTCGAGTTGCTCGAAGCCGGCCACCGGCAACGTGGCACTGGCCAGCATCTCTGCATAGGCGTTGGGGTGCTTGACATTCCACCAGCGGGTGGCGTCGACGTAACCGTGCGCACCCGGGCCGGCGCCCCACCATTGCCCGCCGTCCCAGTAGCCGAGGTTGTGCCGGCACTCCCCACCCGGCTGGGACCAGTTGGACACCTCGTACCAGCTCAACCCGGCCGCAGACAGCCGCTCGTCGACCAACTCATAGCGATGAGCCAGCACGTCGCCGTCTGGCGCGGCCAGCTCACCGCGGCGGACCCGCCTGGCCAGCGCGGTGCCTTCCTCCACGACCAGGGCATACGCGGACACGTGATCGACACCGGTCTCGATCGCCGCGTCGACCGAGCGCAGCAGGTCATCATCGGACTCCCCCGGGGTTCCGTAGATCAGGTCGACGCTGACGTGTTCGAAACCCTCGTCCATTGCCTCACGCACCGCGGCCGACGCCCGACCCGGCGAGTGAAACCTGTCGAGAGTGGCGAGGACCCGTGGCGCGACCGACTGCATGCCCAGCGACACCCGCGTGTAACCGGCCGCGCGGATCGCGGCGAAGAATTCCGGCCAGGTCGACTCGGGATTGGCCTCGGTGGTGACCTCGGCATCCGGTGCCAGCGTGAAGTGCTCCCGCACCATATTGAGCAGTCTGGCCAGCCGCTCACCGCCCAGTAGCGATGGTGTCCCTCCCCCGACGAACACGGTGTTGACCTTCGGTGCGTCCAGTCGTGCAGCCGCGAGCTCTAGCTCGGTCCCCAGTGCCATCAGCCAGGCGTCCGGGTTCACACCACCCAGCTCGGCTGGCGTGTAGGTGTTGAAGTCGCAGTATCCGCAGCGGGTTATGCAGAACGGGACATGCACGTACATCCCAAACGGGCTGCCCGGGACTCAGCTGGATGCCGGGCAGGTCAGCCGATGCCTCGCGAAGGGCCATGCCAAATGATCCCATGGTGTTCCCAGCGAATTCTCTGATTCGCCTACCTTGCCACCCAGGGTTTGCCCAGTAGTTTTGCTCAGCATGAGAAGAAATCTGACCTGGTGGCGTAGCTGGTCGGCAGCCATGGCAGAATGGCAGCGTGACCGTCGCCCACCACAGCCCGCGCGTTGCGCTGGTGGCGCGTCGGCATATCGATCTCAAGCGTGTCTGCAGCTGTCGCTGTCCGTCTTGATGTCGTAGACCCAGCCCACCGCTACTTTCAGCTGGCCGCCGGATCTGCGCCGCCCGGAATAGAACCGGTGTGTTGCGCGTCCAAGCTGGCGATGTTCGCAAAGGAGAATCGCCGAATGACCACAGCCCGTCCGGCAAAGGCTCGCAATGAAGGTCAGTGGGCGCTGGGGGATCGCGAACCGCTGAATCCCAACGAAGAGTTCAAGCAGGCCGGTCCCCCACTCGAAGTCCGGGAACGCATCGAAAACGTGTACGCCAAGAACGGATTCGACAGCATCGATAAAACCGATCTGCGGGGCCGCATGCGCTGGTGGGGCCTCTACACCCAGCGCGAACAGGGGTACGACGGCAGCTTCACCGGTGACGAGAATCTCGACCTGCTCGAGGCTAAGTACTTTATGTTGCGGGTGCGCTGCGACGGTGGCGCGCTGTCGGCCTCCGCGCTGCGCACGCTGGGCCAGATCTCGATCGAGTTCGCCAGAGACACCGCCGACATCTCCGACCGGGAGAACGTGCAGTACCACTGGATCCGGGTGGAAGACGTCCCCGAGATCTGGCGGCGGCTGGACGAGGTCGGGCTGCAGACCACCGAGGCGTGCGGCGACTGCCCGCGAGTCGTGCTGGGCTCGCCGCTGGCCGGCGAGTCGCTCGACGAGGTGCTCGACCCGACCTGGGCGATCGACGAGATCGTGCGCCGCTACATCGGCAACCCCGACTTTGCCGACCTGCCGCGCAAGTACAAGACCGCCATCTCGGGTCTGCAGGACGTCGTGCACGAGGTCAACGACATCGCGTTCATCGGCGTCAACCATCCCGAGCATGGGCCCGGCCTGGACCTCTGGGTCGGTGGTGGCCTGTCAACCAACCCCATGCTGGGCCAGCGGGTCGGCGCCTGGGTGCCCTTGGAAGAGGTGCCCGAGGTGTGGGTGGCGGTCACCTCGATATTCCGCGACTACGGCTACCGACGGCTGCGGGCCAAAGCGCGGCTGAAGTTCCTGATCAAGGACTGGGGCATAGAAAAGTTCCGCGAGGTTCTCGAACAGGAGTACCTCAACCGTCCGCTCATCGACGGCCCGGCCCCTGAGCCGGTGAAGCATCCGATCGATCACATCGGAGTGCAGCGGCTGAAGAACGGGCTCAACGCCGTCGGGGTGGCCCCGATCGCCGGGCGGGTCTCCGGCACCATCCTCGCGGCGGTCGCCGACCTGGCGCAGCAGGCCGGTTCGGACCGGATCCGGTTCACCCCCTACCAGAAGCTGGTCATTCTCGACATACCCGACGACAAGCTGGACGGCCTCATCACCGGCCTGGACGCGCTGGGGCTGCAATCGCAGCCGTCGCATTGGCGCCGGAACCTGATGGCGTGCAGCGGGATTGAATTCTGCAAATTGTCATTTGCCGAAACGCGGGTCAGAGCGCAATCTCTGGTGCCCGAGCTGGAACGCCGGCTCGAAGACATCAACTCCACGCTTGACGTGCCGATCACCATCAACATCAACGGCTGCCCGAACTCATGTGCGCGAATTCAAATCGCCGACATCGGCTTCAAGGGACAGATGGTCGACGACGGTGAAGGCGGCTCGGTCGAGGGGTTCCAGGTGCACCTGGGCGGCAGCCTGGGCCTGGACAGCGGTTTCGGCCGAAAGCTGCGCCAGCACAAGGTGACCAGCGACGAGCTGGGCGACTACATCGAACGCGTGGCGCGTAACTTCGTCAAACACCGCGCTGAAGGTGAACGGTTCGCGCAGTGGGCCATTCGCGCTGATGAAGGGGACCTGCGATGAGCGGGCAAGCGACCAGGCCGAGCGAAGCCGAACTGCGTGACCTGGCGGCGCGTGGTGCCGCGGAACTCGAGGGCGCCAGCGCCTCCGAACTGCTGCGGTGGACTGAGGAGAGCTTCGGCGGTGTGAACGGCCCCCGCGGATGGGCCACCTGCCAATACGTGGTGGCCTCCAACATGCAGGACGGCGTGCTCGTCGATCTGGCGGCCAAGGTGCGCCCGGGCGTCCCGGTCTTGTTTCTGGACACCGGTTACCACTTCATAGAGACCATTGGCACCAGGGATGCGATCGAATCCGTCTACGACATCCGGGTGCTCAACGTGACTCCGGAGCGCACCGTGGCCGAGCAGGACGATGTGCTGGGCAAAGACCTGTTCGCCCGCGACCCGGGCGAGTGCTGCCGACAACGCAAGGTTGTGCCGCTGGGCAAGACGCTGGCCGGCTACTCGGCTTGGGTGACCGGGTTGCGCCGGGTCGAGGCACCGACGCGTGCCAACGCCCCGCTGATCAGCTTCGACGAGGCATTCAAGCTGGTGAAGATCAACCCGTTGGCCACCTGGAGCGACCAGGACATGGAGGACTACATCGCCCGGCACGACGTTCTGGTGAATCCGCTTGTCTACGAAGGCTATCCGTCAATCGGTTGCGCCCCCTGCACGGCCAAGCCCGTCGAGGGCGCCGACGCGCGCAGTGGGCGCTGGCAGGGACTGAACAAAACCGAATGCGGGCTGCACGCCTCGTGACGACACTGGTGCTGACCGCGCACGGAAGTGCGGATCCACGGTCGCCAGCCAACGCGCGGGCCGTCGCCGCGCGGGTGCGGCGCATGCGGCCCGGCCTCGACGTGCGCGTTGCTTTCTGTGAGATCAACAGACCCAACCTGATCGACATGCTTGACGCGTGTTCCGCGGAAGCTGTCGTGGCTCCCCTGTTGCTGGCCGGCGCCTACCATGCCCGCGTCGACATCCCCGCCCAGATCGCGCGCTGCGGTGCCAGTCACCGTGTGCGGCAGACCGATGTGCTCGGCGAGGACAGCCGTTTGGTGTCGGTGCTGGGTGAGCGACTGACCGAGTTAGGGGTTTCCCGGCTCGACGACACGCTCGGTGTGCTCGTGGTGGCGGTCGGTTCATCGGATCCCGCAGCCAATGCGCGCACCGCGACGGTAGCGCCCAAGTTAGCCGTCGGCACGCACTGGGCAGCCGCAACGACCGCGTTCGCCACCCGGGGCGAACGGTCGCTGGCCGAGTCCGCCACCTTGTTGCGGCAGCGGGGCGCGCGTCGGGTGGTCATCGCGCCGTGGTTTCTGGCGCCGGGGCGGCTGCCGGATCAGGTGCACAGATTCGCGGAGCGCGCCGGGATTGCCATGGCAGCCCCGTTGGGCGCACACGGCCTGGTGGCCGAGGCGCTGCTGGATCGCTTTGATCAGGTGACGGTCAACCGCGTAGCAGCCTGACAAACCACCGCTATTTCGGCGATCCTCGGGCGGTCGCCGCGCCTGCCGGATCGTTCAGGCCGAGGTCAACGTCGACTGATCTTCGTCGGCGTCGCCGGCGCCCGCGCCACCCCGGACGATTACGTCGCTGGGCAGGGTCGGAACCCGGGTGGCCCGCACATAGACGGTGTCACCCTCTTGCAGGTTCAGCGCCTCGGCGTCGCCCCGGGTGATCTGGGCGATGAACGGGCCCCGGTTGGCTGCGCTGGTCAACTCCACGCGGACCTCGAACCCCAGCACCACCACTCGATCGACGGTGGCGCGCACCACCCCGATGGACTCCGCGGTGCCGTCACCGCCGGCGACCGCCATCTCTGGATTGCGACCGACCCGGATGTCGTGCGGCCTGACCAAAGTCCCGTTCAGCGCGGAAACCGCACCCAGGAAAGACATCACGAATGCGTTCGCCGGGGTGTCATAGACATCGGTCGGAGATCCGACCTGCTCGATACGTCCCTTGTTGAGCACGGCTATCCGATCGGCCACGTCCAGTGCCTCGGCCTGGTCGTGGGTGACCAGCACCGTGGTGACGTGCACTTCGTCGTGCAAGCGCCGCAGCCAAGCCCGCAGGTCTTCGCGGACCTTAGCGTCCAGTGCGCCGAACGGCTCGTCGAGCAGCAGCACTTCGGGGTCGACCGCCAACGCACGGGCCAGGGCCATTCGCTGTCGTTGACCACCGGAGAGCTGGTTGGGATAGCGGCTTTGAAATCCGCTCAGTCCCACCACTTCCAGCAGGTTGTCGACCTTCTCTTTGATCTCAGCCTTGGGCTGCTTGCGGATCTTCAGTCCATACGCCACGTTGTCGCGCACGGTCATGTGCTTGAACGCGGCATAGTGCTGGAATACGAATCCGATGCCACGGCGCTGCGGGGGCACCCGGGTTACATCCCGACCATTGATCGTGACTGTTCCGGTGTCGGGCTGGTCGAGACCGGCGATGGTGCGTAGCAGGGTCGACTTGCCAGAACCGCTGGGTCCCAGCAACGCCGTCAGCGAACCGGTGGGTACCACGAAATCCACATGGTCCAAAGCGGCGAAATCGCCATAACGCTTGTTGGCGTCCCGCACGACGATCGCGTGGTCGGTCCCTGTGTCGGTCAGCTCGGCCGTCATTTCACCGCCTCCTTGTCAGGCCTTTTGGTCGCTCGTGCCCGGCGGGCGTCGAGAATCAATTGGACGATCAGCACCACCACTGCGACACCCATCAGCAGCGTCGACAGCGCGTAGGCGCCGTATTCGGCCCCGCGGTTATACCGGTCAGAGACCAACAGCGTCAGCGTTTGCGACTTCCCCGGCAGGTTGGACGACACCATGATGACGGCGCCGTATTCACCCAGAGTGCGGGCGACGGTCAGCACGATGCCGTAGGTCAGGCCCCACCGGATGGACGGCAGCGTGATCCGCCAGAACGTCTGCCACCAGCTAGAACCCAGTGTCGCCGCAGCCTCGTCTTGGTCAGTCCCCAACTCGTGCAAGACGGGTTCGACCTCGCGTACCACGAACGGCAGGGTGACGAAGATGCTGGCAAGCACAATGCCGGGCAGACCGAAGATGATCTTGAAACCGAGGTCTTTCTCGACGAAGCCCAGCGCGCCGGCCGACCCCCAGAGCACGATCAACGCGACGCCCACGACGACGGGCGAGACCGCGAAAGGTAGATCGATGACAGCCTGCAGCAGGCCCTTACCGCGAAACCGGTTACGTGCCAGCACCAATGCTGTCGGAATACCGAAAACTACGTTGAGTGGCACCACTATCGCCACCACCAGCAGCGTCAGGTTCAATGCCGATTGCGCCGCCGGTGTGCTCACCCAGTCGTAGAACTGGCCGAACCCGGGCCGAAATGTTCGCCAGAGGATGAGCGTCACCGGAACGATGAGCAACACAAAGAGGTATGCCAGCCCGACGAGCCGGATGAGGTAGCGAACCGGAGCAGAAAACGTCACGCCGCCCTCTCCTCGCGTTTGGCCGCACGCGCGCCGACGACTCGCAACAGGAGGAGCACGAAAAACGAGAGCGAGAGCAGCACAACGGATATCGAGGCGGCACCGGTGCGATCGTCGTTTTCGATCAAAGTCCGGATCCACTGCGACGACACTTCGGTCTTGCCCGGCACCGCGCCGCCGATCAGCACCACCGAACCGAACTCACCGATCGCCCGCGAGAACGCCAGCCCCGCACCCGATAACAGCGCCGGCGTCAATGACGGCAGCACCACGGAAGTAAAGATCTTCCAGCCATTGGCGCCCAGTGATGCGGCGGCCTCCTCGGTCTCGCGATCGAGCTCCAGCAGTACCGGCTGCACAGCGCGCACGACGAACGGCAACGTGACGAACGCCAGCGCCACTGCCACGCCCCACGAGGTGTGCTGCAGATGCAGGCCCACTGGGCTGTTGCTTCCGTAAAGGGCCAGCATTACCAGGCTGGCGACGATGGTGGGCAGCGCGAACGGCAGATCGATGATCGCGTCGACCAACCTTTTGCCCACGAAGTCGTCGCGCACCAACAGCCACGCGATCAGCAGACCGAAGACCAGGTTGACGACGGTCACTCCGGCGGAAATCACCAGCGTCACGCGGAACGACTCCACCGCAGCGTTCGATGTGACTGACTGCCAGAAGGCCTGCCAGCCCCCGCCAGCGGCCTGCCAGACGATCGCAGCCAACGGCAACAACACAATCACCGAAAGCCACAGCGTCGCCACACCAACCCGAAGAGAGGTGCTGCCGGCTCCTCGGGATGGCCGCGGGTGCGACCGCACCCGGGAATCGTCCCCGCCGGGAAGACCAAGCCCAGGCCGAATTGCCTGCGAGCCGGCGCTTTCACTAACAAAGGATCCAGTCATCCAGTGGCCCGCGTGTAGATCTTGGTGATGCTGCCGGTGTTCTTGTCGAACAGCTGCGGATCCGCCGCGGCCCAGCCCCCCAGGTCGCCGATCGTCCACAGCTTCGGCGGTACTGGGAACTGGTCTCGGAACTCGGCCGCGACAGCCGGGTCGACCGCCCGGAAACCGGCCTGGGCCCACAACTTCTGCCCCGCGGGGGTGTACAGGAAGTTCTTGAACGCGATCGCGGCGTTCAGGTTCGGGCTGGTAGTCACGACCGCCACCGGGTTGTCGATCCGGAAGGTCTGCGTCGGGTTGATGTGTTCGACGGATTTGCCTTGTCGCTCGGCGGCAATGGCCTCGTTCTCGTAGCTGATCAACACGTCGCCGCTGCCCTGAACGAAGACATCGGTGGCTTCCCGCCCCGATCCTGGACGCAGTTTGATGTGTTCACGCACCAATTTGCTGATGAAGTCGACACCCGCTTGGTTATCCCGTCCGCCACCGCTCTTGACGGCGTACGGGGCGAGCAGATTCCATTTGGCCGAACCCGAACTCAAGGGGCTGGGCGTAATGACCTCAACGCCGGGCCGCAACAGGTCATCCCAATCCTTGATGTCCTTCGGATTACCCTTGCGCACCAACAATGTCACCACCGAACCGAATGGGATGCCTCTGGTGGCGTCGGCGTTCCAGTCTTTTGAAACCTTGCCGGCCTTGACCAATCGGGTGATGTCGGGTTCCACCGAGAAGTTCACGATGTCAGCCGGCTTACCGTCGACGACTCCGCGCGACTGATCACCGGAGGGCCCGTAGGAGGTGATCACCTGCACACCCTTGCCCTCCTCGGAGGCGTTGAACGCCGGAATCACCTTGCTCCAGCCGGGTTCTGGGACCGAGTAGGCGACCAGGGTGATGCTGGAATGCGCGTTGGTCAGTCCGCCGCCGCCGACGACGTCGCTGGGACCAGGGTTACACGCCGCGACGACAATGGCGATCAGGGCGAGCGCCGGGCCATACCGGACAGGCCGCCAGCGCGATGCGCTGCCGATGTCGTTAAGCCTCTGCGACATTGGGGTGCGGCCTTTCGATGCGGGACTGGTGCGGGACTATGGATATCGGTCCTCTTGCTACGGAAAGGCACCTAGAACTGCGGAGAATTCACGAACTCCGGACCAGACCGCGCACGGGGTTTGGGAGTCAGCGACAACAGTGCACGAAGGCGTGGCACACCAAAACGCCGGATGCTTCGTGCATGGCGGGAAGCCTAACAGGAAGTCGCCGGGCCGCCATCGGGAGCGCACTCTGGGCGCTCAATGCGTTAGCAGCCACGCAACGATCACCAGCACCACCAGCGTGACGAGCACCAACGTCACGTGTGATCGAGGCATCCGGGTTACCCGAGTGTCCCGTCGGCGTGGTGGTCGCGGTGCAACAACTCGATCCCCTTGGCGAGCAGCCGGTCCAGCACAAACGCCATCAGGTAGGCCACCGCCAGCACAACCGGCATCACCACCATGGCCTGCAGCACGAACGGGAGCCCGGATACCCACAACTCGCTGCCGTCCCACCAATTCAGGAACCCGCTCACCGGGTTCACACTATCTCCCGGGCATCCGAAACCCTCAGACTGATGTGCCAAGATCGGCCAATGCCCCCCGTATCTGGCGAAACGACTTGTCTCATCGCCGGCGGCGGACCGGCGGGCATGATGCTCGGCCTGCTGCTGGCGCGCGCCGGCGTAAAAGTCACGGTGATGGAAAAACATGCGGACTTCCTGCGGGATTTCCGCGGCGACACGGTGCATGCGAGCACCTTGCGACTGCTTGACGAACTCGGGTTGGCGAAACAGTTTGCCCAGGTTCCGCATCGGCTCATCGACAGCATGCGGATGCAACTCGAGGGACAGCCGGTCAGTTTCGACCTGACCCACCTGCCCGGCGCGCATCAGCACATCGCCCTGGTGCCGCAATGGGATTTGCTGGAACTGCTGGCCACCGCCGCCGCCGCAGAGCCCACGTTCCAGCTGCTGCGCAACGCAGAGGTGACCGGCGTGATCTGCGGTTCGGGCGCAGACCGCGACCGCATCGTCGGCGTCACGTACCGCGACCAAAGCGGCGAAACCAAGGAGATGGGGGCCGCGCTGACGGTGGCCTGCGACGGCCGTGGCTCGACGGTGCGCGAAGCGGTCGGACTGATACCCCGAAGCTTCGGCGCACCGATGGACGTGTGGTGGTTTCGGTTGCCTCGCCAACCCGATGACCCAGCCGGGCTTGCCGGCACGTTCCAGGCCGGGCACGGGGCAATCATGATCGACCGCGGCGACTACTACCAGATCGCCTACATCATCCCGAAGGGCGCCGATGCCCGGGTGCGCGCGGAAGGCATCGAGGCGTTCCACCGCGTTTTGGTGGGTATGGTGCCCTGGCTCGCCGACCGGATCGATGCGCTGTCGTCGTTCGACGATGTGAAACTGCTTGACGTCCAACTCAACCGGCTCCGGCGCTGGTACTCCGACGGTGTGCTGTTCATCGGTGACGCGGCGCACGCGATGTCGCCGGTCGGCGGCGTCGGTATCAATCTGGCGGTAGCCGACGCGGTGGCTACCGCCCGCATACTGGCGGGTCCGCTGCGCGCGGGGCGAGTGACCACCCGGCAGCTGGCCCGCGTGCAGGCGCGCCGCTGGATACCGACGGCGATTCTGCAGGCGGTGCAACGGGCCATCCATGCCCGGGTGATCGCGGTCGCGGTAAGCGCGCAGGACCGGCCGGAGGGCCAAAACGGTGGGCTGGGACTTCAGCGAGCCGTGCGGCTGATCGGCCGGGCGCCGGCGCTGCAGCGGCTGATCGGTTACATGGTGGCGATCGGTCCACTCCCCGAACACACGCCCAAGTACGCCAGACGCCCCGGGTAACACCTCAGTCACGCAGGTAGACGCCGGACAGGTCAGCGGATGATGATGGCGAGATGGTCCTGCATGCCGAACCCGCCGACTCGTCTGCAGAACAATCCGCCCCTGCGGCTCAAGCGTTCGAAGTGGCCCAGCAGGCAGCCCTCGCCGCGCCTCTCAACTTCAGCGCACCCGCGCCGTTTGCATCCAACACCGCTCTGCGCAATCCGTTTCCGCCGATCGCCGATTTCGCATTTCTGTCCGACTGGGAGACGACCTGCCTGATCTCCCCGGCCGGCTCGGTGGAGTGGCTTTGTCTACCCCGGCCGGACTCTCCAAGTGTCTTCGGCGCGATCCTGGACCGCAGCGCCGGCCATTTCCGGATCGGCCCGTACGGCGTCTCAGTGCCCTCGGCCCGCCGCTACCTGCCCGGCAGCCTGATCATGGAAACCACCTGGCAAACCCCTACCGGGTGGCTGATCGTGCGTGACGCCCTGGTGATGGGGAAGTGGCACGATATCGAGCGACGGTCACGCACACATCGGCGCACTCCGATGGACTGGGACGCCGAGCACATCCTGCTGCGCACCGTGCGCTGCGTGAGCGGCACCGTCGAGCTGATGATGAGTTGCGAGCCGGCGTTCGACTACCACCGCAACAGCGCGACCTGGGAATACTCGGGCAACGCCTACGGCGAGGCCATCGCCCGTGCCAGCAAACAACCGGACGACCACCCGACGCTGCGGGTGACCACCAATCTGAACATCGGCCTGGAGGGCCGTGAAGCCCGGGCACGCACCCGGATGAGCGAGGGCGACGACGTATTCGTCGCCCTGAGTTGGACCAAGCACCCGGCGCCACAGACCTTCGCAGAGGCCGCCGACAAGATGTGGCAAACAACGGAGTGCTGGCGGCAGTGGATCAACATCGGCAACTTCCCCGACCATCCATGGCGCGAATATCTGCAGCGCAGTGCGCTCACACTGAAGGGGTTGACCTATTCCCCGACCGGCGCCCTGCTGGCAGCCAGCACGACGTCGCTGCCGGAGACGCCGCACGGCGAACGCAACTGGGACTACCGCTACTCCTGGATTCGCGACTCGACGTTCGCGCTGTGGGGGCTTTACACCCTGGGCCTGGACCGCGAAGCGGACGACTTTTTCGCGTTCATCGCCGACGTGTCCGGCGCCAACTGCGATGAACGCCATCCACTCCAGGTGATGTACGGCGTGGGTGGTGAGCGCAGCCTCGTCGAAGACGAACTGAACCATCTGTCCGGCTACGACCACGCACGCCCGGTACGGATTGGCAATGGCGCCTACGACCAGATTCAGCACGACATCTGGGGCTCGGTTCTGGACTCGTTCTACCTGCACGCCAAATCCCGCGAGCAGATCCCGGAAACCCTGTGGCCGGTGCTGAAGAAACAGGTGGAGGAGGCCATCGCGCACTGGCGTGAGCCCGACCGTGGCATCTGGGAGGTCCGCGGGGAGCCGCAGCACTTCACGTCGTCGAAAGTGATGTGCTGGGTCGCGTTGGACCGCGGGGCCAAGCTCGCCGAACGACAGGGTGAGACGAGCTACGCCGCGCAGTGGCGGGGCATCGCCGAGGAGATCAAGGCCGACATTCTGCAGAACGGGGTGGACTCCCGCGGCGTGTTCACCCAGCGCTACGGCAGCGACGCGTTGGACGCCTCACTGCTGCTGGCGGTGCTGACGCGATTTCTCCCGCCCGACGACCCGCGAGTGCGCAACACCGTGCTGGCCATCGCCAATGAACTCACCGAGGAAGGCCTGGTGCTGCGCTACCGCGTCGAGCAGACCGACGACGGGCTGACCGGCGAGGAAGGCACGTTTACGATTTGCTCGTTCTGGCTGGTGTCAGCCCTGGTTGAGATCGGCGAGGTAGTCCGCGCCAAGCGGCTGTGCGAGCGACTGCTGTCCTACGCCAGCCCGCTGCAGTTGTACGCCGAGGAGATCGAACCACGCACCGGGCGCCACTTGGGCAACTTCCCGCAGGCGTTCACCCACCTGGCACTGATCAACGCCGTGGTGCACGTGATCCGGGCCGAGGAGGAAGCCGACGGCTCCGGGATGTTTCAGCCCGCCAACGCACCCATGTAGGCACCGCATTGGCCGCGGGTCAGCTCAGCGCGCTTACCCTGCCCATCATGGCCTGCGCGATGTCTACGGCGGCGGCGTTGGTGACGCCCGATCCTTGCGGTGACCCGATGGGTTCATTGAAGAAGTCGACCTCGACCTCGACAAGGCAGTTGCCCCGCACGCCGACGGCCCGCCCCGCCAAGATCCCGCCGGTATCCGGAGAGGACGATGCGAAGGCGATCGAAACGGTTCCCGCAAGAACGGACGGGGTCACTTGTACGTTCGTGATCGTGGCCTTGAGTCTGAGCATCCCGTCGGGTAACACCGGCGCGTGACCATCGCATCGTCGCCACTGCCCGACGAATCTCGCGAATAGAGCGTTGGCGTCGGAGGCCGTGGGCAAGCTGACCACGCCCTCTTTTACACCGGTCACGTTCGAGGACTTGACGGCGTGCCGCCAAGTCTCGACTGCGACGTCGTTAACTGTGCCGGACGGGTAGACGCTTTGCTGCAATATCTGTGCCACGCCGAGGCAATCAGCGGGCGAGGCCGACCCGAGACCCTGCAAGGTCTCCGGGCCTCCGAATCGCGGAGGAAAGCGATCGTCAATGGTGAAGGGCTGTTGGAGAATTCGCGAGAGCGTCTCGTCGCCGAGCAGCACCCGTGTGATCGTTTGCCCGGTAAGTGACTGGGGCCCCACATTCGGCGGTGCTTGCGCTTTGCCGCCGGTGAGGCCGGTGCAAGCAGTGGCCAGCAGTCCGATGCTCAGCAAGGCAATCGCCCGCGCCAAGCCGACTCGCATGACTGCCATAGCTAGTGCCCCGCTCCCCAACTGACTTCTTGCCGTGTTCTACAAGACATTTGGCAGGTAGCGCTGCACAAACGTCGGCTGCGGCACGTCCACACGCCGATCCACGTTCATCTTTACGTCGCTGATTGTTCAGCTTGAACAATGTTACGTGCGGTGTCCTGCGCCAAGGAGGCGATACGGCCAAGAATGATCCCGCCGACTCACATCAGGCAAATCGGATCCACCGGTTCGGACGACGAAACCCCATGCTGTCCGGGGCCTTTACGGCGTGACTGGCAAATCTCCTAGAAAATCCTATGAATTCGCTCACAGGGCGAGTCGGCCGGGGTTACTGACGCGTGCGTCCTGGGCTTCGAGTGTGCATCCTGGGTGGGATTTTTCGAGAATTGCCGCCCTCAGCGCACACTCGAACGGCTACTTCTTACCCTTGTCTCCCGAGTCGTCGGAGGACAGCGCGGCGACGAACGCTTCCTGCGGCACCTCGACCCGCCCGATGGTCTTCATCCGCTTCTTGCCTTCCTTCTGCTTTTCCAGAAGTTTGCGCTTGCGGGTGATGTCGCCGCCGTAGCACTTGGACAGCACGTCCTTGCGGATCGCGCGGATGTTTTCGCGCGCAATGATTTTCGATCCGATGGCGGCTTGAATCGGCACTTCGAACTGCTGGCGCGGGATCAGCTCTTTGAGCTTGGTGGTCATCTTGGTGCCGTAGGCGGGCGCCGAATCCTTGTGCACGATCGCGCTGAACGCGTCGACGGCCTCACCCTGCAGCAGAATATCGACTTTCACCAATTGGGCCTCCTGCTCCCCGGCCTCCTCGTAGTCGAGGCTGGCGTAGCCGCGGGTGCGCGACTTCAGTGAGTCGAAGAAGTCGAAGATGATCTCGCCCAGCGGCATGGTGTAGCGCAGCTCCACCCGCTCCGGCGACAGATAGTCCATGCCGCCCAACTCGCCACGCCGCGACTGGCACAGCTCCATGATCGTGCCGATGAACTCGCTGGGCGCGATGATGGTCGTCTTCACGACGGGCTCGTAAACCGCGCGGACCTTGCCCTCGGGCCAGTCCGACGGATTGGTCACGATGAGATCGGAGCCGTCACCGCCCCCTTCCACCTCTACCCGATAGACGACGTTCGGTGAGGTCGAGATGAGATCAAGGTCGAACTCGCGCTCGAGGCGTTCGCGGGTGATCTCCATGTGCAGCAAGCCGAGGAAGCCGCAGCGGAACCCGAAGCCCAGTGCCACCGACGTTTCCGGCTCATAGGTCAGGGCCGCGTCGTTGAGCTGCAGCTTGTCGAGGGCGTCGCGCAGGTTCGGGTAGTCCGAACCGTCGACGGGATACAGCCCGGAGTAGACCATCGGCTTGGGTTCGCGGTAGCCCGTCAGCGCTTCCGTGGCGCCGTGGCGGGCCGTCGTGACGGTGTCGCCGACCTTGGACTGGCGGACGTCCTTGACCCCCGTGATCAGGTAGCCCACCTCCCCGACGCCCAGGCCCACGCTGGGCTTGGGTTCGGGCGAGACGATGCCGACCTCGAGCAGTTCGTGGACGGCTCCGGTGGACATCATCGTGATGCGCTCGCGCGGGGTGATCTTGCCGTCGATCACGCGGACATAGGTCACCACGCCGCGGTAGATGTCGTAGACCGAGTCGAAGATCATCGCGCGGACGGGCGCTTCGGCATCGCCCTGGGGGACCGGCACCACGCGGACCACCTCGTCGAGGAGTTCGGTCACGCCCTCCCCGGTTTTGCCCGACACCCGAAGCACGTCGCCGGGCTCGCAGCCGATGATGTGGGCGATCTCGCCCGCATAGCGGTCGGGGTCGGCGGCCGGCAGGTCGATCTTGTTCAGTACCGGGATGATCGTCAGGTCGCGGTCCAGTGCCAGGTAGAGATTGGCCAGGGTCTGCGCCTCGATGCCCTGGGCGGCGTCGACCAGCAGCACCGCGCCCTCGCAAGCCTCGAGCGCGCGCGACACCTCGTAGGTGAAGTCGACGTGGCCCGGGGTGTCGATGAGATGCAGAACATATTCGTCTCCGGACACCCGCCACGGCAGTCGCACATTCTGCGCCTTGATGGTGATGCCGCGTTCGCGTTCGATGTCCATCCGGTCCAGGTATTGCGCCCGCATGTCCCGGTCTGCGACGACGCCGGTGAGCTGAAGCATCCGGTCCGCCAGCGTGGACTTGCCGTGATCGATGTGAGCGATGATGCAGAAGTTCCGAATCTGCGCCGGCGCGGTGAAGGTCTTGTCGGCGAAACTGCTGATGGGGATCTCCTGGACTGGTGCTGTTTTATGGTGTGTAACCGGCGGTTCGCGGGCACGTCCAGCGTATCCATGCTGGCTGGCCGGGACACACTTGGACACAATCGCGCCCGAGAGTCGACGTCTAAACTGCGAATATGGCGTCTGCTCCCCGATCGCAGTGGAAGACGTTCCAGCGGTTTGCCGAGGACCTGGTGTTCAATCGTGCCCCGAAGTTCGTCCGGCGCGTGCAGACTTCGCAGACTGTACTGCGCGAAATCCAGCAAGCTGTGAAGATCACCGCCAACGTGATTGCAGCAGTCGTGCCGCCAGCACCCACCGCGGTCACCGCAGGTCGGCCGGTGACCAGCACCAGCTCCCCCACAGCGCAGCGGGCCCGCAAACTCCTCTACACCCCCGACCTCGACGGCCGGGCCGATCCCGGCGAGATCGTCTGGACGTGGGTGGTCCACGAGGACGATCCCACTCGCGGCAAAGACCGCCCCGTCCTAGTCGTGGGTCGTGACCGCAGCGTCCTGCTCGGCCTGATGCTGTCCAGCCAGGAGCGCCATGCCGAACACCCGGACTGGGTCGGGATCGGTTCTGGCGAGTGGGATCAGGAAGGCCGGCCCAGCTGGGTGCGGCTGGATCGGGTGCTGGACGTGCCCGAGGAGGGCATTCGCCGCGAGGGCGCGATTCTGACGCGCGAGACCTTCGAAGTGGTAGCCACCCGGCTGCGCGCCGACTACGCCTGGCGGTAGTCGGCAATCAGCCCGCCCGACGACGATGCAGGCCGCGCAGCGGCCTGAGGAGGAGACGGGCAATCAGCCTTGCGTGATGTAGGACTGCAGCTGCTGCTGCTCGGCCTCGAGTTCTTCCATTCGGGTCTTCACCACGTCACCGATGCTGACGATGCCGATCAGCTTCTTCCCGTCCAGCACCGGCACGTGGCGCACCCGGTGTTTGGTCATCAGCATGCTGAGGGCATCGACCGTGTCGGACTTCGTGCAGGTGGCGATGGTGGAGGTCATGATCGTGGAGACCGGGCGAGTGAGCACGCCGGCGCCGTGCGTGTGGAGTTGGCGCACGACGTCGCGCTCCGACACGATGCCGGCCACACCCTCGCTGTCGACCACCACCATGGCCCCGATGTTCTGCTCCGCGAGGCCGGCCAGCAGTTGCTGCACCGTCGCGTCACTGTTGATCGTCACCACCGCCGCACCCTTGTTACGCAAGACGTCCGAGATCCGCATTAAGGCCTCCACCTGTTGTGACCTGCTTCACACCTCAGGTTACGCTAGCGCTCGCGCAGCCGAAGTCAACCTCTACTTGGCCGTCGGGGCCTCCACCAGCGCACCAGCCGCCACTAGCCAGAGCAGCGCCGAAATCCGCGCGATCGGCAAGACCACTCCCAGTTCCGGCCAGACCAACACCAGTGTCGTGAGTTCCGCAAGAGCGGCGATCGTCAGGCCGGTCCAAGCTAGCGGTCGGGGCATCAGTTCCAGCGTGCGGCCGGGTGCTGCGATGCAGGCGACCAGCAGACCCAGTGCGGTGATGTGGCCAGGGCCGCCGATGAGAAACACCAGGAAGTAAAGAGCCCGAGCCAATGCGGCGTCGGCGCCGATCTCCGGACGCGACAGTGTCCAGCCCAACAAGGCAGTGAGACCCAGCGCCCCGGCAGCCAGGATGCCGGCGGTCAGCGCGGTCGCCGCGGCGGGCGCGGTCGCCCCGAACTGCCGCAGCCGGGCACTAATCGTTGCCGCGTAGATCGCCAACGGCACTGACGAGGCGAACACCGCGGTGGCGATGACTTGCACCGCGACCGGTTCTGCGCGAACGTATGCCGCGACTGCGGTCCCCGGGCCGTAGGGCAACGGCATCAAACCACCGAGTGCCACCCCGATGGCGACTCCGCCGACGAGCAAGCCGAGGCAGGCCAGTCCAAGTCCCGGCAAGACGCGCCGATGCGGGATCGCCGCGTGGGTCCTCGACACCGGCGAATCGTTCATTCATCGAACGGTAAGACTCGGCGCTCATGCGGTTCGCGACGGGCGCCGAGTTGCGCTCTCGGCGGCCTTACGCCAACCGGGTTACCTCTACGACCACGTCGAGGTCGGTTGCCCCCTGCCCGGAGTAGATCCCCCGCAACGGGGACACGTCGGCGTAATCGCGACCTGAGCCCACGCTGATGTATTGCTCGGTGATCTCCGCCTCATTGGTCGGGTCGTAGTTCCACCAATCTCCGGTCCATGCCTCGATCCAGGCATGGCTACGCCCGTCCACTACCTCCCCGACTTTCGCATCCCGTTTCGGATGTAAGTAACCCGATACGTAACGCCCGGGAATTCCCATGCTGCGCATCAAAATCAGCGTCAGATGCACGAAATCCTGGCAGACACCTTTGCCCGCGTTCAAGGCGTCCAGCCCTGACGAATGCACACTCGTGGTGCCCGGGAGGTACGCCAGCTCGCTGCGCACCCACTTGGCCGCGGCGATGACGGCTTCCTGCGGCTGGTAGCTTTTGGCGATCTTCTTGCCCACGGACGCAACGCGCTTGCTTTCCGGAGTGTGTTCCGTTGGGCGGACCAGTTCGTCGAAGCGATCGATCACCGCCTCGGACCGCAGGTCGCTCCAGGTGGCCTCAGTCTCTGGCGGCTCTGGCGGCTCGGTCTCGACGACGGAGGAGGACGTCACCGTGAGATCCGTGTGCGGCGCGTGCAGATCGAACGCCGTCACGGCGGTACCCCAGTAGTCCACGTAACGGTAGGACCGGGTGGCCGGAATCGTTTCGACACGGTTCAGGATCACGTTCTGCCTGGTTGTCGATTGCGGAGTCAGCCGGGCTTCGTTGTATGACGCAGTAACCGCTGATCCGTAGGCGTACCCGGTTGTGTGCACCACTCGAAGCCGCCACATCAGACTTCGCCGTTCCGGGCAAGCAGTTGGGCGCGATGGCCGGCATCCGACCAGGCCACCCACGGTGTGACATGGAAGTACTGCAGTGCCAACGCTTCTCCGACATCTGAACAGGTCGTCTGCAGGCTCGCCAATCGCGTATCCAGTGTCTCCAGCAGCACACCGGGTTGCACGAATTCCAATTCGCTGCGCGCCTGCCCGAGCAAGCGTTGCGCCTCCGCGGTGGAGCCGATCCGACTCTGCGAACCGTGCAACAACTCATCCAAGCTGTGTTCGGCCAGCTTCAGCGAATAGAAAACCGATCGCGGGAACAGCCGGTCGAGCATCATGAACTGGACCACTCGGCCGGCGTCCAGCACACCGCGGTAGGTACGCAGGTAGGTGTCATGCGCGCCGGCGGACCGCAGCAGCGTCACCCACGCGGGCGACGAAGCGCTGTCGCCTACCCGGGACAACAACAGTCGTACCGTCATGTCGACCCGCTCGATCGCCCGGCCCAGCACCATGAAGCGGTACCCTTCGTCGCGCGAGAGCGTCGAGTCGGCCAGACCTGCGAACATCGCCGCTCGTCCCTCTATGTACGACAGAAACTCGTGCGGCCCAAGGCGTTTGGCGGCACGCTCACGTTCAGAAAGGGCGTGATAGGTGGTGTTGAGACACTCCCAGGTCTCGCTGGATGTCACTTCTCGGGCGCACCTTGCGTTTTCTCGCGCCGCGGAGATCGCGTCGACGATCGAGGAGCCGCCCTCATTCTGGGTACTGAAAGCGACCAGGTCAGTCAACGACCACACATCCAACTCGTGATCCGGTGGCTCGATGCCGAGCACCTGCAGCAGCACCCGAGACGCCTGGTCCGGATCGACGCTGGAGTCTTCGAGCAATTGGTGCAGGGCGACGTCCAGAATTCGTGCGGTGTCGTCGGCGCGCTCGACGTAGCGACCGATCCAATAGAGCGCTTCCGCGTTGCGTGCAAGCATCAGCGCGTCACCTGCTGAGTTTCCGGGGACTGCGACTGCTTTTGCGTCCGCTGCGGCGAGCCGTCCGGTACCGGGTCCGGTGTGGATTTCGGCAGCGAGCGCACGACCTCGGCCGCACCCAGCTCGCGGTCGCCGGCCGACGCCCGCGGCGCCAGCACCCAGGTGTCCTTGGACCCACCGCCCTGGCTGGAGTTGACCACCCGCGAACCTTCGACGAGTGCCACCCGGGTCAGCCCCCCGGCAGCACCCAGACGTCGTCGCCGTCATTGACTGCGAACGGCCGCAGGTCGACGTAGCGGGGCGCCAGCGCGTCACCGATCTGGGTCGGCACGGTCGACAGTTCCATCATCGGCTGGGCGATCCAGCTTCGCGGATCGTCGCGAATCTTCTTCGCGACGGCGGCCAATTCTTTCTCGGAGGCGTCCGGACCGAACACGATGCCGTAACCGCCGGATCCCTCGACAGGCTTGACCACCAATTCGTCGATCCGGTCGAGCACCTCTTCGCGTTCGTCATCCAGCCAGCACCGGAAGGTGTCGACGTTGGCCAGCAGCGGCTTTTCGCCCAGGTAGTACTCGATCATGGTCGGCACATAGGTGTAGACGAGCTTGTCGTCGCCGACACCGTTGCCGATCGCGCTGGAGATGACGACGTTCCCGGCGCGAGCGGCGTTGACCAGGCCGGCCACCCCGAGCACCGAGTCAGCGCGGAACTGCAGCGGGTCCAGGAACGCGTCGTCGATGCGGCGATAGATGACGTCGACCTGGCGCTCCCCGTCGGTGGTGCGCATGTACACCTGGTTGTCGCGGCAGAACATGTCGCGACCTTCGACCAGTTCGACCCCCATCTGCCGGGCCAGCAGCGAATGCTCGAAGTACGCCGAGTTCGCCACGCCCGGGGTCAGCACCACCACGGTCGGGTCGGCCTCGTTGGTGGCAGCGGAGTTCCGCAGCGCGCGCAGCAGGTGCGCGGAGTAGTCGTCGACGGCACGCACCCGGTGAGTGGCGAACAGGTTCGGGAAGACCCGCGCCATGGTGCGTCGGTTCTCCATGACATACGAGACGCCTGACGGCGACCGCAGGTTGTCCTCGAGAACCCGGAAGGTGCCCTTCTCATCGCGGATCAAGTCGATCCCCGCGACGTGGATTCGCACCCCGTTGGGGGGGACGATGCCCACGGCCTCGCGGTGAAAATGCTCACAGGAAGTTATCAACCGGCGTGGAATGACGCCGTCGTTCAGGATCTCCTGATCGCCGTAGATGTCGTCGAGATACATCTCGAGGGCCTTGACCCGCTGGATGATGCCGCGCTCCAACCGGGTCCATTCCGCCGCCGAGATCACGCGGGGCACCAAGTCCAGCGGGAACGGCCGCTCCTGACCGGACAGGGAAAAAGTGATGCCCTGGTCGATGAACGCGCGGCCCAGCGCTTCGGCGCGGGCTTTGAGCTCCGAAGCGTCCGATGGCGCAAGCTCGGCGTAAATGCCCTTGTAGGGACCGCGGACATTGCCCTGAGCGTCGAACATCTCGTCGAAGGCCAACGAATAGGAGTCTGACGTGCCGTATCCGCCGAAGATGCGCTCCGAACGCGCCTGCGGACGCGCAGCGCCGCGTGGCTTCACCCTGTCTCCTCAAGCTGGTCCGCAAGACTCACTGTGCAAATGCTGCCTTAAATTGGCGATCTGGCAGGCCACGAGTTCCCCTTTTGGGAGAAAACGTAACCGACTGATAACCTGAGAAGTCGCTATCGGGTGAATTGACGCCCGAAGCAAAAAGCCGAATGGACTTAGGAAAAGACGGGAACTAACGCGTGGCCAACATCAAGTCGCAACAGAAGCGCAACCGCACGAACGAGCTCGCCCGACTGCGCAACAAGTCGGTGAAGTCCTCGCTTCGCACCGCTGTTCGCGCGTTCCGCGACGCCGCCCATGCCGGCGACAAGGAGAAGGCCGCCGAGTTGCTGGTGTCGACCAACCGCAAGCTGGACAAGGCGGCCAGCAAGGGCGTGATCCACAAGAACCAGGCCGCCAACAAGAAGTCGGCGCTGGCGCGGACGCTCAACAAGATCTGAGCCCGAACGTCTCGGGCCCACGATTCATCGGCCCGAGTCGGCCACCAGCTCGGCAACCTGCCTGACCGCCGATTCCAGCGCGTAGTCGGCGTCCGCGACGGCTCCCTTGACGTTGGCGTTGAGCACGGCCACCACTTTCATCGCAGTTGCCACCGTGTCGCCGCGACCAGCGGCGGGCCTGCTTCTGGGCTTTCTGCACCCGCCAGGGCGGCATTCCCAGCTGCGCCGCCAGTCGGTAAGGGTCGCCGGACAGCGGCCTCGACCCGACCGATCGTGTGCACGGCTTCGGCCAGCGCATCGGCCAATACCACCAGTGGCTCGCCGCGCATCATCGCCCACCGCACCGCCTCCGCGGCTCCGGCGACATCCCCGGCCACGGCCTTGTCGGCGATGTCGAAGCCCTTCACTTCGGCCTTGCCGCTGTGATAGCGCCGCACCGCAGCGGCATCGACGTCACCGGCGGTGTCGGCGACCAACTGCGAACAGGCCGAGGCGAGCTCGCGCACGTCGGAGCCGACGGCGTCCAGCATGGCCGTCACCGTCTCCTCATCGACCTTGACCCGCAGCGAGCGGAATTCCTTGCGGACGAAGTCGACGCGTTCGCTGGCCTTGGTGATCCGCGCGCATGGATGCACCTCGGCGCCGAGCGACTGCAGCTCGTTGGCCAGCGCTTTGGCTCGGCCGCCGCCCGAGTGCACCACCACCAGCACCGTGCCCGGCGGAATGTCGGCCGCAGCCGCAGCGATCAGCGCGGCGGCATCCTTGCCCGCCTCGCCCGCGGCCTCCAGCACGACGATCCGCTCGTCGGCGAACAACGACGGGCTCAGCAGTTCGGCCAGCTCATAGGTCGCTGACGTCGCCGGCCCGCATCCGGTTTACCGGGACGTCCTGGCCGCTCAAAAGATCGCCCGGCTCGGTGCCCGCCCGCTTGCGCGCCGACCGCAGCACCTCCGCCACGGCCCGCTCGACCAGCAGTTCCTCGTCGCCCAGGACCAGATGCAACGGCGAAATCTCACTCACCCCACGATGGTGTCACGACGGGCCGACCAGTCCTGACGGGGACTCGGACAGGAACTGGGAGAGCGACCAGGCCAGCAGGCAAAAGCCGCCGGCCCACGCGACCAATCGCATCGACGTGCGAAACCATCGCCACCGCCACAGCAGCACGGCCAACAGAGACACCAGCACCGTGGCGCCGCCCACCGCAGCACCCCAGGCACACCCGTGGGAACGGAAATGGTCGCCATGGGCACACCGGCCGCCCAGTGCGCCACACCTAACACCAACGACAGCTCGGGCCCGGTGAAACGGATCAGGAGCTGGGCACCGGCCGGCCACACCACGCACAACACGGCCGCCGCACTGCCCAGCACGGTGATCGGTGCGATCGCGGCCGCCGCGGCCAGATTGGCGGCCACGGCCACCAGGCTGACCCGTCCCGAGATACCGGCAACCAGCGGAGCAGTCACCACATGCGCGGCACAGGCAACCGCGAGCGCGTCAGCCAGCGGCTTGGGGCAGCCTCTCCCGGCCAGGCGCCGCGACCAGACCGGCGCGATCACGACCAGCGCGGCCGTCGCCAACACGGACAGCGCGAAGCCCACATCGACAGCCAGCTGGGGCGCGACGGCCAGCAGCACCAGCACCGTGGCGCACAGAGCCGGAATCGCTTGCCGACGACGCGAAGACAGCATTCCGGCCAGCGCGATGGCGCCCATCACGGCCGCCCGCAACACGCTCGCCGTCGGCTGCACGACGATGACGAACGCCACCAGCGCCAGCGCGGCGAGCACCACGGCCGCACGAGGGCCGATCAACCGCGCCGAGAACAGCACCGCCGCGCACACGATCGTGACGTTGGCCCCCGACACCGCCGTCAAGTGCGTCATGCCCGCCGCGCGAAACTCGCGACCGGTCTCGGCGGTGACCGCCGAGGTGTCCCCGAGCACCAGAGCGGGCAGCATCGCGGCCTGCTCGGCGGGCAATACCTCCCGGACGGCGGCGGCGAATCGGCTGCGAACGGTGTGAGCGGCCCGCTGCACCGCACCTGCGCTGACCCACGGTCGGCCGGCCCGTCGCATTGAGCACCGCGACCGTCAGGTCATGGCGGGCCGGACGAGTGATGCGCGCGGTGAACTGGACCGGCTGACCTGCCATCACCGAGTCGAAGTCCGACGCCCGCCCGAAAACGACTACCCGGCCAGATATCTCCTCGGCGCCCAGCCGCTGCAGCGTCGCCCGAAACATCAGCCGGCCCCGGCCCAGCGACACCGCGCTCTCGCTGGGGGTGACGGTCACCGGCGCGGCCGTTCCGAACGCCGCGCTGATCGGGTGGCGAACCACCGCATCGGCGCGCAGCGCGATCGCGAACCCGAATCCCGCGCCCACGACACCGATCGCCACCAGGCCGGCGCTGATCACCCGCAGCCGCGAAGCCCGGCCCGTGCCGCGCACCGCGAAGCACAGCCAGCGCGACCGCGGCCGCGGTCAGCATCGACGCAGCACGACGCCAGCACCCGGCCGACTGGCCACACGATCCCGGCCGCGGTCACTATCCAGCTGGTGAGCGCGGCGGGGACCAGGCGGACGTCGACGCGCGGCGGCGCCGATTCCGTGACGCCGGCCGGACGTGACACCTGTTGCACGAACGGCGACGTCAGACACGGACCAGGGCGCGCAGCTTGTCCAGCCGCGCCGGGCCGATGCCGTCGACATCGGCGAGCTGGTCGACGCTGGTGAATTTGCCGTTGGCCTGCCGCCACGCAACGATCGCTTGGCGGTTACCGGTCCGACCCCGGGCAGCGCGTCCAGCTGCTCCACGGTCGCGGTGTTGAGGTCGACCACCTCACCCGCCTTCGGCCCGCCTTTGGACCCGCCCGGGCCTGCCCGGCCCGGACGCCGGTGGCGACCCGGGTCCGAGCCCGAGGCCACCGAGCTGCCGAGCGCCGTCGGCTGCCCGGAGAGCCGGAGCGAGCCCGACCACGATCTGCTCGCCGTCGCCGACCGGGCGGGCCATGTTCAGTCCGATGGTGTCGGCGCCGTCCACCGGCACCACCGGCGGCCTGTAGCGCATCGGCGATCCGCGCCCCAGGCGCCAGGGTGACCAGTCCGGGCGTGTGCACCAGGCCGACCACACTGA
This sequence comes from uncultured Actinomycetota bacterium, assembly GCA_963762625.1. GTDB lineage: Bacteria > Actinomycetota > Actinomycetes > Mycobacteriales > Mycobacteriaceae > Mycobacterium. The sequence continues at coordinate 2,244,249 of CAVXLB010000001.1, read as the reverse complement.
CCACCACCGGATGGTCCGGACCGCCCGGCTGAGCGGGGCCCGGGCTTGCCGACGATCCTGGGACTTGGTCCCAAAGTTCCGGTACGCCTTCTCCACCGGCGGAAGCTTGGCCGACATCACCGGCGCGGGCCGGTCGCGCACCAACGTGAATACGCGTGACCAGCACGGCGAGAGTCGGCCACAATCGCCGCCGCGATGGCACCGGCGCGGCCCGGGTCGGCGCGCACCCTGGCCAGCCAGCCTCCGCGCTGGGACGCGTCGGGAAGCCACCGCGGCAGCAACGAGTTCTGGTCGTCATCTGCGGCATCCTCGGCGGAGCGCAGCCGTCCAGACTTCGGCCGCGGAATCGGTATCCGGGTCGGCACCGAGTCGTCGTTGCAGTCGTTCGGCGGGAAGTTCTGCTCGCATGCAGCCGACGGTAGGTGCGACGACCGCCACGACGGCCCCCGCCAACGGTGGTCGCGACGCCCGCTTGTGGATTAACCCGAGGCTGTGCACAAGCCCCGGAAGCGATGGGTCAAGATGGAACCGAAGCGAGCGAATCGGACAGCGACCGACGGACGCCCCCAGACAAGAGGAGGGCTGCCATGCAACTGGCGCTCACAACGGAGGAAGCCGCGTTCCGCGACGAACTCCGCAGCTTCTACACCACGCAGATTCCCAGCAGAGTTGCGCGAGCTCGTGCGCGCAGGGCTCATCGCTTAGCCGCGAACAGATCGTCACGAGCCACAAGATCCTGAACGATCACGGGCTGGCGGTACCCAATTGGCCGGTCGAATGGGGCGGCAAGGACTGGACGCCCACCCAGCACCAGATCTGGGCCGACGAGATGCAATTGGCATGCGTGCCCGAGCCGCTGAATTTCAACGTCAAAATGGTCGGCCCGGTGATCGCCGAATTCGGCTCGGAGGAGATCAAGCAGCGCTTCCTGCCGCCGACGGCCAATCTCGACATCTGGTGGTGCCAGGGATTTTCCGAGCCTGAGGCCGGCTCGGACCTGGCGTCGCTGCGCACCACCGCGATCCGGGACGGCGACAGCTACGTCGTCAACGGCCAGAAGACCTGGACAACGCTAGGCCAGTATGCGGACTGGATCTTCTGCCTGGTGCGCACCGACCCGCAGGCACCTAAGCGCCAGGCCGGGATCTCGTTTCTGCTCTTCGACATGAAGACGCCGGGCATCACGCTAGCGGCCCATCAAGACGATCGACGGCGGCCACGAGGTCAACGAGTTGTTCTTCTCCGACGTCCGCGTGCCCGCCAATCAGCTTGTCGGAGAAGAGAACCAGGGCTGGACATACGCGAAATTCCTGCTGGGCAACGAGCGCACCGGCATCGCCGGGGTGGGCCGAACCAAAGTGCGCCTCGCCGAGGTGAAAAGGCACGCCGTCGGAGACCGGGGTGCTCGACGATCCGCTGTTCGCGGCCCGGCTGGCCGAGGCCGAAAACGAGCTGCTGGCATTGGAACTCACGCAGGCTCGGGTGGTCACGGATTCCGCGGACGGCCAGCCCAACCCGGCGTCCTCGGTGCTCAAGCTGCGCGGCAGCCAACTGCAGCAGGTGGCCACCGAACTGCTCGTCGAGGTAGCCGGGCCGGATGCGCTGCCCTGCCGACGGTGCAGACATTTCGTCGCCGGCCTGGGCGCAACACCAGTGCCCCGCGCTACCTCAACTACCGCAAGACGTCGATCTACGGCGGCAGCAGCGAAGTGCAGCGCAACATCATCGCGTCCACCATTCTCGGATTGTGAGGCAGCCATGGACTTTCAGTTGAGCGACGAGCAAGCCCTGCTCCGCGACACCACCCGCGACCTGCTGTCGCGCAGCTATGACCCGGAGAGCCGCAACAAGGTCATCGGCTCCGATCTCGGCTGGAGCCGCGAGGTCTGGAGTCAGTTGGCCGACACCGGGATTCTCGGCCTCGGCTTCGATCCGGACGAATCGGGCCAGATCGAGATCATGGTGGTGGTCACCGAGATAGGACGTCGGTTGGCACCCGAACCCGTCGTGCACGCCGCTCTGGCGCCCGGCGCGCTGATCGCCGAACGGGGTAGCGAAGAGCAGAAGCAGCTACTGGATGACGTCGCGGCCGGCCAACGACTGCTGGCGTTCGCCCACCTGGAGGCCGGCCACCGCAAGCCGACCTCGAGACGTCGTCACCACAGGCCGTGCGGCAAGGTGATTCGTGGTCGGTGAGCGGTCGGAAGAACCCGGTTCTGGCCGGTGACTCCGCCGACACCCTGGTGGTTAGCGCCGCGCTGCCGGACGGCGGCACCGGGCTGTTCCTCGTCGACGCTGACGCGGTTACCCGCCATGGCTACCCGACATTCGACGGGCAGCGCGGCGCACAGATCGATCTGGACAAAGCGCCGGCCGAACCTCTGGGGGATGCCGTCGACGCGTCGCGGCCGCCATCCGCAACGCCGATCGTCCGCATCCAGTCGGCGCTGTGCTCCGAGGCGGTCGGCGCGATGGAGGAGGCGCTTCGCCTGACCACCGATTACCTGAAGACCCGCAAGCAATTCGGCGTCACGCTCAACAAATTCCAGGCTCTCACCCAGCGCGCCGCCGACATGTATGTCTCGCTGGAGCTGGCCCGCAGCATGAGCCTCTACGCGGCGATGTCGATCGCCGACGGCAACCTCGACCCGGTGATCGCGTCGCGGGCCAAGCTGCAGATCGGCCGCTCGGGCCGGCACATCGCGCAGGAATCGATCCAGATGCACGGCGGCATCGGTGTGACCGCGGAATATCCGGTCAGCCACTATGCGGCCCGGCTCACCGCGATCGAGCACACCCTGGGCTCCTCGGACGACCACCTGCACAACCTGATCGACCACCTCGCCGACTATGAGTTGGCCCGGCTCTAGCGCATGGCGGAGCTCTCGGACAGAGTTGTCGAATTCCTGTCGGCAGGAACCCGGACTGGAATGCTAGGTTACGTCGCCGCCGATGGCCGGCCGCTGGTCGCCCCGGTGTGGTTCGTCGTCGACCTGGGCAAGGGGAGCCCAACTGGTGTTCAACACCGAGCGGGCGTCCTCGAAAGGCCGTGCCCTGGCTCGCGACCCGCGAGTTGTGATCTGCGTAGACGACCCCCACCCGCCATTATTCGTTCGTGCAGGTGCAAGGTGAGGCGACGGTGACCGAGGATATGCAGGACGCGCTGTCCGTCGCGACCCGGACCGGCGCCCGGTACATGGGCGCCGACCGCGCCGACGAGTTCGGCCGCCGCAACGCCGTTCCCGGCGAATTGGTCGTGCGGGTCCGCCCGACCAAAGTCATCGCCGGATTCGACATCAGCGCCTGACTCGCGCTAATCCTTCGGCTCGGCCGCTTCGACGGATTCCGCCGCGTCCGGCCCCGGGCCCGACGCCAAGCCCGACCCCGGCAGCTGACTGGCAAGGTGCTCAGCGAGCGACTTGATCGTCGGATAGTCGAATACCGCGGTAGCGCTGATCGTGAACGCGCCACCGAACTGGCCGTACAACCGGTTGCGGAGTTCGACCGCCATCAGTGAATCCGTGCCCAGGTCCAGGAACCCGCTGGTTGCGGCCGGCGGCTGCGCGAGCCGCAGGAAACTTTGCACCTCGCGCTGCAGGTATTCGGTCATGAATCCGGCCCGCTGCGCCTCGGGCACCTCCTGCAGTTGCTTGAGCAACTCGCTGTCACCGGTTGCCTCGGCGACTGCACTCGGCAACACGAAGTCGAGAATCGGTGGACGAGAACTGCCCAGCATCTTCGCGGCACGCTGCCAGTTGGCCTTGATGACGGTCGCCTGCCCGGTTCCGTTGGCGACGACCTCGGCGAGCGCGCTGAGCGCGGCCGACGGCTCCAGCGGAATCAGCCCTTGCGCACTGAGATTGGCGCGCGCGGCCTCCGACGAGGCCATGCCGCCCTGCGCCCAGGGACCGAAGTTGACGCCGGTTACCGGCAAACCTTGCGCCTTTCGCTCCGCGACCAGCCCGTCCAGCAGCGCATTGGCGGTCGAGTAGTTGGCCTGGCCAGGTGAACCGAACAAGCTCGACACCGACGAGAGACAATGAAGAAGTCGAGATCGTCGTCCTTCGTCAACCGGTCCAGGTGGAAGGCACCGAACGCCTTGGGCGCCAATGTCGTCTCGGAACCGCTCCAGACTCTGCTGCGGTAGCAGCGCGTCGTCGAGCACGCCCGCCAGATGCGCCACCCCCGCGAGCGGTGGCAACTCCGCACGGATCTGCTCCAGCAACTTCGACCACCTCGGACTCCTCGCCGATGTCGGCCGAGAACGTGTGGATGCGGCAGCGGTAGCGCTCGGTGATGTCGTCGATCGCTTGCTGCGCATCCTCGTCGGGCGCACGCCGACTGGTCAACACGATGTCGCCGGCGCCGAGTTGTGCCAGATAGGCCGCGGTGTGCAGGCCGAGCGCACCGAGACCACCGGTGATCAGATAGCTCCGATCGCCGCGCGGCTGCAACGGTTTCGGTACCTGCAGCACGATCTTGCCGATGTGCCGCGCTTGCTGCATGCGGCGGAACGCAGTCCTGGCTTCCGTCAGCGGGTAGATCTCGGCGGGTAGCGGCGTCCACTCGCCGCTGGCCAACCCTTCCGACACCTCGGTCAGCAAGTCGCTTGAATGCGCTCGGGTTCGTGCACATCACCGCGTCCAGCGCGACGATCTCGTAGGCGATGTCGGGTCGTGCCTCGCGCCATCTGCTCCGGAGTCCAGATGTCGCGCTTGGCGATCTCGGCGAAACGGCCGTTCTGGGCGGTGGCCCGCACGGTCGCCTCGATGAACCCTTCATTGGTCAGGCTGTTGAGCACCACGTCGACGCCGGCACCATCGGTATCGGCCAGGATCTGGTCGGCGAAATCCGTTGCTGCGCGAGTCGTAGACGTACTCCACACCCAGCTTGCGCAACGTGGCGCGCTTGTACTTGCTGGCGGTGGCGAAGACGATCGCACCGTGCTGCTGCGCCATCTGGATCGCCGCCAGTCCCACACCACCGCTGGCGGCGTGGATCAGCACCCTGTCGCCGGGCTTGAGCTGCGCCCAGTCGAACGCGAGCCGGGTCGTGAGCGCCGCAGCGGGAATCGTCGCCGCCTCGACCGCGCCGACCCCGTCGGGAATCGGCGCCAGCAACTGGGCCGGCACGTTGAACCGGCTGGCGAACGCGCCCTGCATGAAGCCGTAGACCCGCTGGCCGACCTCGAGTCCGGTGACGCCGTCACCCAATTGCGTGACGGTGCCGGCGAAGTCACCACCGATCGGGCCGGGATCACCCGGGTAGAGGCCCAACACGTTGAGCACGTCGCGGAAGTTCAGGCCGGCGGCCTCAACCCGCACCTGCACGTAGCCTTCGTCCGGCGGCGGCACCTCTTTCTCGGTCAGCCGCAGGTTGTCGATGGCGCCACGCTCGGTGGGCGCCAGGACGTAGTCGTTCGCCCGCGGCACCGCCAGATGACCGCTGCGCGCCCACGGCAGCAACCGCGATGCCAGGAACTTCCCTTGTCGCAGTGCGAGTTCGGGTTCGACGACCGGTGCGCCGAGCAGGCCGGCCAGCGAGCGCACGGCCTCCTCTGGCTCGTCGTAAGTCGATCAGCCTGCACCGCAGGGCCGGCTCCTCGTTGATGATGGTGCGCCCGAGTCCCCACAGTGCTGCCTGCACCGGGTCGACCGGTTCGCTGGACTCGGTGGCGACCGCCTGCTCGGTGACGATCCACAGTCCGCCGGGCAGTTTCACGTCGCTCGGCCTGCAGGGTGTGCACGGCGCCGAGCAGACCGGCGATCTCGGCCTCCAACCGCTGCGGCAGCTTCAGCGCTCGACTCGTCCGCACTCGGTCCGGCGCTCGCGCCAGACGATGCCGGAGATCGGCATACCCCGTCTCGTGAGCCTGCGCCAACAGCTGCCCCAAGAGCTCAGGATCCGTGATCCGGTCGAAGGAGATGCAGCCCGGAACTTGAGCCGCAAGTTCGCCGAATCCGGCAATCAGCCATGTGCCGCTGGCATTTCCAGCATCCTCACCCGACGAGCGGCGGCACCTCTTGCCAACCGACGGTGTACAGCAGCCGGGTGGCATCGCCGCCGAGCCCGCGCAACAACGCTTCCCGAGGGGCACGCTTGACCGTGAACTCGCGAATCCCGCCCAGCAGACGGCCATCCCGGTCGACGAAATCGAGGTCGAAGACCTGGGTTTCGCCGTCGAGGGCGTTGGCTGTGCCACCGCGCGCGGCAGTAGAACCGTCGCGGCATCTTCTCCTTCAGCATCACCTGCCCGTACCGCAACGGCAGGAACAGGTCGCTGACGCCCTGTTCGGCCGCAAGCAGTGCCGGGAACGCCGGGAAGGCGACTCCGGTGCACAGGTCCATCAGGACCGGGTGCATCGGCTCGGTTCCGAGCTGTTCGGCGAGTTCTTCGCCGACGGTGATGTCGCCGATCGCCTCGCCGTCACCGAGCCACAGCGACTTCAGCGAACCGGACCAGTTCGGCCCCCACGCCAGCTCCATGTCGGCGAAGGTCTCGAACAGCTCCTGCGGACGCATGCGCTCCATCCGCTCGATCGCCGCGTCGACGGATCCGACTCGATCGGGTGCCGGCTCGTCCATCGACACCGGTGACGACGGTGCCATCGGCGTTCAACGACCACTCGGCGTCACGAACCCCGTACGGGCGGCTGTGCACCTGGAAGGTCAAGCCGCCGCCGTCCTCGATCGGATGCAACGTCAGCTGCACCTCACGAGAAGTCTTCTCGGGCAGGATGATCGGCTCGTAGAAGAAGACCTCTTTGACCCGCGCCGGCGACCCGACGGCGGCCAGCGCCATCGCCGCATACGTCGCCCCGGGAACGACGACGGTGCCGTAGATGACGTGATCGGACAGCCACGGCTGCGATTTGACGGAGATTCGGCTGGTGTAGACGGAGTCGCCGGAGGCGAGATCCTTTGCACCACCCAGAATTCCGGATACCGCGCCGTGACCATCGATGCCGGCGATGCCCGACGTCTTGGGCCAGAAGCGACGGCGCTGGAACGGATAGGTGGGCAGTTCGAGCCTGCGGCGAGGCTGATGTTGCAGCGCAGCGAACGTTGGGTCGATGGCCGCTGACATAGGCCGTGGCCAGCGCTTCGGCGATCTGACGCCGGTCCCCGACGCCCTTGCGCAGGGAAACGATCGCACGCGGCGCGGCCAGATGTTCCGGCCACACCTGCACCGCGGCCCCGGTCAGAACCGGTTGCGGACCGATCTCCATCAACACCGAGCATCCCAGCGCCGCCACGGTGCGCACGCTTTCAGCGAACTGCACCGGCTGGCGGGAGTGCCGCCGCCAATATTGGGCGTCCAGTGGGGTTTCCGCCGTGAGCACGGCGCCGGTGCGGTTGCAGACCAGCGGCAACGTCGGCACAGCGAACTGCATCCGCGCTGCGTACGACTCGAATTCACCGAGCACCGGCTCCAGCAATTCCGAATGGAAGGCGTGGCTGGTTTCCAGCCAGCTGCAACGGATCCCGTCGTTGCCACACTTGGCGACGATCTGTTCCAGATCCTCGCCGGGACCCGACAGCACGGTGTTGGGGCCGTTGTAGGCGGCGACCGACACCCGGGGGAACTCGTTGGCGACCTCCTCGACGTACTTGGCGTCGGCGAACACCGCCACCATTCGCCCACCGGCGGGCAGACTGCCGAACAGCCGGCCGCGCTCGGCCATCAGCCGTGCCCCGTCCTCGAGGCTGAAAACCCCGGCCACACACGCCGCCGCGTACTGGCCCACGCTGTGCCCCAGCACCACGTCGGGCTCGACGCCCCACGACTGCCACAGCCGGGCCAGGCCCATCTCGACGGCGAACAGCGCCGGCTGAGCGAACGAGGTGTGCCGCAGCGTTTCTCCGGCCTCACCGCCGGTTTCGCGGTCGGTGGCGAACAGCACCTCGAGCAACGGCCGCGGCAGTATCCCGTTGACCGCGTCCGCGCAGCGTGTCACGGTGTCCGCGAAAACCGGCTCAGCGTCGAACAACTCGCGCGCCATCCCCGGATACTGGCTGCCCTGCCCGGTGAACAACCATGCCGTCGTCGGCCGGTCAGTGCACTCGCCGCGTACCACGCCGGGCCGCAGCCGGTTCTCGGCCAACTCGGCCAAGCCTTCACGGGCGCCTTCGACCGAGTCCACGACCAGCGCGGCCCGGTGTTCGAAGTGCGAACGCCCTGTCCCGGCCGTGACGGCACACATCGGCGATGTCGACCTCCGGGTGGATGTCCAACCACGCTGCGTATCGCTCCGCCAACGCCACTAGCGCCTGCGGTGACCGCGCGGACAGCGGCAGCACGTTGACCGGCTCGTCTGCAGTGTCCGACTCTGAGATCGCCACGACGTCGTCGGGCGAGTGTTCGTCGGCGAGTCGCCGCTCACGCGGGCGCCTCCTCGATCAGCACGTGTGCGTTCGTGCCGGTGAATCCGAAGGAGCTCACGCCGGCGCGCCGCGGCCTGCCGTTGGCCTGCCACGCGATCGCCTTGTCCACGACCCGCACCGGAAGCGAATCCCACGGGATATGCGGCGACGGTGTCTCAAAGTGCAGGCTCTGCGGCAACACTGCGTGCTGGAGCGACAACACGACCTTGATCAGACCGGCAGCCCCTGATGCCGACTCGAGGTGTCCGATATTGGTCTTCACCGATCCGATCAGCAACGGCCGGTCCGCGTCACGAGCAGCGCCGTAAACCGCCCCGGCCGCCTGAACCTCGATCGGATCACCCAGCGAGGTACCCGTCCCGTGCGCCTCAAGGTAGTCGACATCCCCGCCGACGAGACCGGCGCGAGTCAGCGCCATCGCGATAAGCCGTTGCTGCGCGCCACCATTGGGCACTGTCAAACCACTGGAGGCGCCGTCCTGATTGACCGCGCTACTCGGGATGACCGCGCAAACCCGATCACCGTCGCGCTCAGCGTCACTCAGCCTCTTGAGCACCAGAATCCCGCAACCTTCGCTGCGCACATAGCCGTCGGCACCCGCGTCGAACGTCTTGCATCGCCCGTCGGGGGAAAGCATCCTGGCGCGCGAGGCGGCGATGATGGACACCGGACTCAGCAAGACGTTCACACCGCCGGCCAACGCCAAATCGCAGTCACCGGAGTGCAATGCCTGACAGGCCTGATGGACGGCCACCAACGACGAGCTGCACGCGGTGTCGACCGCCACCGCCGGCCCTTCTAGTCCGAGTGCGAAAGCAACCCGACCGGAAATGGCATTGAGTGCGTTGCCGGTGATGAAGTGGGGCTCGATTTTGTCGACCGAGTCGGCCGACAGCAGATGCGAGTACTCGTTGGCGCCCACCCCAACGAAGATGCCGCTCCGGCTGCCGCGCAACGCCGCCGGGGAATACCCGGCACGTTCCAAGCCCTCCCATGCAGTTTCCAGCACGAGTCGCTGCTGCGGATCGATCCACATCGCCTCGCGCGGGGAGATACCGAAGAATTCCGGATCGAATCCATCGATTCCTTCGAGGTATCCGCCGAATCGGCTGTAGATCTTGCCCGGAGCCGCCGGATCCGGGTCGTAGAACTCGTCGATGTCGAATCGGTCCTCGGGGACTTCCCGGATCGCATCGACACCGCCGGACAACACCTCCCAGAAAGCTTCGGGATCGGGCGCGCCGGGGAAACGGCACGCCACCGCGACGATCGCGATCGGCTCATCCGTACGCGTCGTCACGGCCGAGGCCAGCTCAGACCCGGACTTGCCGGCTGCCTGCTCGCTGAGCCCGAGCACGTCGCCAAGCAGGTAATCCACCACGTCGGACAGGCGTGGGTAATCCATCGCCAGGGTCGCCGGTATCTCCTTGCCAACTGCCTGCTCGATGCGGCGCCGCAATTCGACGGCCATCAGCGAATCCATGCCGAGATCGAAGAACCCGGCATCCGCACGAATCTCCGCGGCATCGACGCGCGTCACCTCCGCGACCGCGTCGCGCAGGAAATCCGCCAAAATTTTCTTGCGCTGCTGCACCGGAGCGTTCGTGAGCCGCTCGACCAGCTGCGTCGTACCGGCGAAAGTTGCGGACGGCGCCACCCCCGTCAGTTGAACGGGCACCTCACGCTCCAACTCCGCCAGGAATGATCGCCTCCCCGCTTGCTGGTAGAGCGGCAGGAAGCGAGCCCAGTCGATCCGGGCCACAATGCCTTGTGCGGGGCCGTGTGCCGCCCCCTTTGCGGAAGAAGCCACCATGAGATCGGCCATCCCCGCGAGCGCATCGGCAGGTGACAGTGTCCGGACCCCACGCTGATCCAGTCGCGCGCGGGCCTCAGCGTCGGCCATGCCCGCCGACCACGGACCGAAATTAACGCTGATCCCACAGACGCCATGCTCGCGCAGCCGCCAGGCCAGCCCGTCGAGGAAGGCGTTGGCCGCGCCATAGGCGGTCTGACCGAATCCACCCCATACTGAGGCGATCGAGGAGGTGCTGAGAAAGAAATCCAGTTGCAGATCGGCCGATGCTTCGCTTAAATGCCAGGCTCCCCAGACCTTCCCGGCGAAGACTCGATCCACTTCGGCATCATCGAGGTCGCGCAGCGGGGTGGTACCGATCTCGCCGGCGGCATGAACGATGCCGGCCAGCGACGGTAGTTCGGCCTGCACGGTTTCCAGCAGGCGTGCGACGGCGTGCGCATCGGCGACATCAGCCGCGACCACCCGGAATTCGCAGCCGTGCTGTTCGGATAGCGCGTCCATGCGCCGTTGCACGGCATCGCTGGGCGCGCGTCGGCCGGTCAGCAGCAGATGCCGGGCGCCGTGTGCGGCCAGGTATCCGGCGATTTCCAGTCCGATCGAACCCAGCCCTCCGGTGACCAGATACGTTGCGTCAGCACGCAATGCCAGCTGTGTCGCGCTCGGCGACGCGCCCCGTCGAACCAGCCGGGGGACATAGACTGCTTGATCACGTAGCGCGACTTGGTCTTCCCTACTAGCCGAGTCGCGTGGTGCCGCCGCCACCGCGATGAACCGCGACCATGCCCCGTCGGCCCCGTCCTCCAAGGTGGTGCCGTCGGGCAGATCCGCCAATCCGCCCCACGCTTGCGGATACTCCAGCGAGGCAGCGCGACCGAATCCCCACAGGCAACTCTGATCCGGTGACACGGTGTCGGCGTCAGCGACTCGCTGCGCCCCCCGGGTTACCAACCAGATGGGGCTGCGCAGTTCGGCGGCAGCCGCGGCGCGGAAGAGTCGCCGTGTTCCGCCTAGGACGCGGTGTTGCATCCGCAACAGCGCCTGCGTCGGAGGTGCGGTGTCGGAGTCGAGGGCCGCGACATGCACGATGCGGAGTGTCGGTTCGTCCGCCGCCGCAGCGAGCAGCGCGATCTCGAGCTGTTCCTCGTCCGCGTCGGACACCGGCAAACCGAGAATCCGATGTCGGTGCCCACCTGCGGTCAGCGCGTCGACCAACGGCTGAACCGCATCGGCATCATCGCCGATGAGGATCCAGGCAGCTCCCTCGCCGGCTTGCGCGTCTGAGACTCTGGCAGTGGATTTCTCCCAGCGAATCTCATAGCGCGCGTTCGAGATGGACTGCGCTTTACGGTGTTGGTTGTGTTGTGCGGCAAGCCTTGTCAGCACTTCAACGGTCTGATGGTCGCCGCTCGCACCGTCGAGGAGCATGGCGAGTTCTTCGATCCGGCCGTCCTCGAGAAGCCGGACAGCTTCGGTCGTCGCGGCATGGGCTTGCTGGCTGGGTCGGACCCGCTTGCTCACGGAACCAGTACTCGCGATGTTGGAACGGATAGGTAGGCAGGTCGATCTTTCGCGCCGGTTCCTGCCGGACAGCGCCGAAGTCGGGCAGGTGGCCTAGGACGTACGCGTCAGCAAGGGCCTCGGTGATCTGCCGGTGATCGGCGGTGTTTCGACGCAATGACGCGATCGCCCGCGGCGCGGTGGCCGGGTCAGGCCATGCCCGCATGGCTGCGGCGGTGAGCACCGGTTGCGGGCCCACCTCCAGTAACACTTTGCAACCGAGATCGGACAGAGTGCGCACACTCTTGGCGAATTCCACCGGCCGACGCGCATGGCGACGCCAATAGGCGCCATCGAGTTTCACGTTCTGGCCGAGCACGGCGCCGGTGCGGTTGCACACCAAAATCCGTTGTGGCGAAATGAAATTGAAACGGTCCGCATAGGACTCGAATTCGTCGAGGATCGGATCCAGCAGCGCGGAATGGAATGCGTGGCTGGTGTCTAGCCAGTCACACCGGACACCGTCGGCCGTCAACGCGGCTACCGCCTGCTCCAGATCCTGCGCGGGTCCCGACAGTACGGTGTTAACACCGTTGTAGGCGGCTACCGACAGATTTGGGAATTCGTCGGTGAGGCTCTCGGCGCGCTCGGCGGCGGTCAACGCCGCGACCATCCGACCGCCCGTGGGCAGACTGCCGAAAAGGCGGCCGCGCTCGGCCATCAGCAGCATTCCGTCTTCAAGGCTGAACATGCCCGCGACGCAGGCCGCCGAATACTGGCCGACGCTGTGACCCAGCACGACATCGGGCTCGAAACCCCATGACTGCCACAGGCGGGCAAGGCCCATCTCCACCGCGAACAAGGCGGCCTGGGCATACGAGGTATGCCGCAACGTCTCTTCGCTATCCGGGCCGTCCGCACCGAAAATGACGTCCAGTAATGGTTTTTCGAGAACCCCCTTGACTACCGCGGCACACCGGGTCAGTGTCTCGGCGAACACCGGCTCGGTATCGAACAGTTCGCGGGACATGCCGGCGTATTGGCTACCCTGACCGGTGAACAGCCACGCCGTCTTCGGCGTGTCATCGGATACTCCGCGCACGAGACCGAGCGCCGGGCGGTCGTCTGCGAGCGCACCGAGCAACTCACTGGCGGACTCTTTCGAATCGACCACCAACGCGGCCCGGTGCTCGAAGTGCGCTCGCCCCACCCCGGCGGTAAAGCACACGTCCGCCAGGGCGGCCTCTGGGTGCGCACTCAACCAGTTGCGGTAATGATCGGCGATCTGCATCAGTGCGGCGGGCGTGCGTGCCGATAACGGAAGTACGCTGAACCGTCGGTCCCCGGGTTGGTCGGCCGGACCCGGTGGTACTGCGTCCTGGCCTACTTCAGCAGGCGCCTCTTCCAGGATGACGTGCGCGTTGGTCCCGGAGAACCCGAACGAGCTGACTCCCGCAATACGGGGCCGATCGTTGCGTTCCCAGGCGGTCGCCTCCTGCACAACTTCCAGCGCCAGCCGGTCCCAGGGAATGTGCGGCGACGGCTTCTGGAAGTGCAGGTGCTTCGGCAAGACCTCATGCTCGAGCGACAGGATGACCTTGATCACGCCCGCGATGCCGGCGGCTGCTTCCAGATGCCCGATGTTCGTCTTCACCGAGCCGATCAACAGCGGCCGGCTCGCCTCGCGGCCCGCGCCGAACGCAGCGCCTGCGGCCTGGGCCTCGATCGGATCGCCCAGCGATGTCCCGGTGCCATGCGCCTCCAGGTATCCGACGTCGCCGGCCGAGAGACCGGCGCACTCCAGCGCCTTGGCGATAACCCGTTGCTGGGCAACGCCGTTCGGCACCGTCAAACCACCCGATGCGCCATCCTGGTTAACCGCGCTGCCCCGGATCACGGCCCGAATCCGGTCACCGTCGCGGATCGCGTCGTCAAGCCGCTTCACGACTATGACGCCACAACCCTCCCCACGCACGTAGCCGTCAGCCGCGGCATCGAATGTCTTGCACCGGCCGTCGGGCGCGAGCATGTGCGCATGGGAAAAGGTGATCATGGTCGCCGGGCTGAGCAGGACGTTCGCGCCGCCGGCCAACGCGAGGTCGCACTCCCCCAAGCGCAGCGCCTGGCATGCCTGATGGATTGCCACCAAAGACGAGCTGCATGCCGTGTCGACGGAGACCGCCGGGCCCTGCAGCCCTAACCGGTAGCTGATCCGGCCCGCTGCCGCGGAAGCCGAGGTCCCGATTGCCAGATAGGCTTCGATCTCGGCGTAAGTCAGCTCGCTCGATGCCATTCCCAGGTAGTCGTGCGTGGCCAAACCGATGAACACGCCGGTGTTGGTGTTCGCCAAAGCCGTCGGCGCGGTGCCGGAATGCTCCACCGCCCGCCAAGCCGTTTCCAGCAGTATCCGATGCTGCGGGTCCATCATCCTGGCCTCGCGCGTCGACATACCGAAAAACGGCGCGTCGAACCCCGTTACGTCATCGACGAACCCTGCCCGACGGGACACAACCTTCCCGGGCGCGTCGGGATCCGGGTCGAAGAACTCGTCGACATCCCACCGGTCCTCGGGCACCTCCGATACCGCATCCCGGCCTTCACGCAGCACCTGCCAGAATTCGTCCGCGTTCGCGGCACCCGGAAAACGCGCCGCGTAACCGACGATCGCAAACCCCGATGCCGGCTCCATCAGACCTTCGACGGATGCCATGCCGTTTTCCTCCCTAGCGTCGGCCGGTGAAGTTCGATGCCTTCGGGCCTTTGCGGCGCCGGGACTGTGGTTCCTCCGAACCACGCCCTAGACCGCTCACCGCACGCACCCACCACCGAATCTGGCGGAACTCCCCCCGGAGTACTGCTCCAGCGACCGTCGTGGCGAATGTACACATGCCCGGTCCGGTTGCGCAGCCAAATCACCTCCGCCAACAAGTATGACAACTATGGGTGCCTCGGCGCGCCGGTGAGCTGTTGCGGGCATATCCGCGCAGGTCAGCGTGGGTCATCGTCGGGAGGGTTATCTTGGTGTCGCTACCAGCGGGTCGAATTGCAGCCGTCCAACCGGGGAGAAAAGATTGCGAATCGGGAAAATTACGATCGGCTCACTCGTTGATTGGACGCCGACCCCAGGCGTGGTTATCTCCTGGCACCCGACGAACGCGGCTGCCGAAAAGGTCCGACAAGCCCCGGCCAGTTCTGTGCCGATCAGCTACATGCAGGGCCAACATCTTCGTAATTATTACGAACGAACAGCCGCGGGGCTGAGCTTTTCCCGGCAAATCATCGCCAGCTGTGACGTACCGGGCCAGTGTGATGTTTCTGCCATGGATCACGCCCTCAACGCCTACCTGCGTCGCCATGACACGTTCCGCAGTTGGTTCGAGCACACTGGTGGCGGGGAGTTCATAAGGCGTTCCATCAGCGATCCTGCCGATATTGAATTCGCGCCAATCGATCATGGGAGCATGACGGTCGACGAAATACACGCTCATCTCGTGGCCATACCGAATCCGCTGGAGTGGGGCTGCTTCACATTCGGGATCATCCAAAGCGAGAGCGAGTTCACGTTCTTTGCCGCCATGGATCATGTCCACGGGGATGCGACGTTGATTGGCACAACGATGCTTGAGGCCAACGGCATGTATGCGGCGTGGAGCGCAGGCGGTGAACCCCTTGCACTTCCCGATGCCGGCAGCTTCGACGACTTCTGTATCCGCGAACGCGAGTACACGTCAACGTTAACCGTAGATTCGCCTGAGGTACGCGCGTGGATTAATTTCGCCGAGAACAACAATGGTAGTTTTCCTGAATTCCCACTCCCGCTGGGTAATCCGTCGGAGTCGAGTAGCAGTCACATGACCTCCGAACTCCTGATGGACGAAGAGCAGACGGAGCGATTCGAATCAGCCTGCACGGCGGCCGGCGCGCGCTTCGTCGGCGGCTTGTTCGCCTGCCTCGCCCTCATAGAGCATGAATTCACAGGCGCTCTCACCTATTACGGCCTTACTCCCAGGGATTCGCGCACAGCCGCGGACAATTTTATGACGCAAGGCTGGTTCACCGGC
This sequence comes from uncultured Actinomycetota bacterium, assembly GCA_963762625.1. Taxonomy (GTDB): domain Bacteria; phylum Actinomycetota; class Actinomycetes; order Mycobacteriales; family Mycobacteriaceae; genus Mycobacterium. The sequence continues at coordinate 2,228,490 of CAVXLB010000001.1, read as the reverse complement.
TTGATCCCGATCACCGTGCCAATAGCCGCAGCCTCTTTCGGCGAGGCCGCATGGGCGGCGCAGTATTCCTTCGATTCAGGCCTGGACATGGCGAAGGTGCCGTATTACCGCGTACTGGAATTGGCGCCGTGGTTGAGCTGGCCGCAGCCGAACTTTTCGGTGTCGAATTTCTTTCATGGCGGCGCCGCACCACTTAACACTGTCCTTGCAGCGGCCGACCTGGGTTACGCGAACAATATAGGAATCTGCTCCGACGGCCGGTACTCATATCAACTGACCATTTACGTATTTCGATACGGGGGGGGCACGGCGATGGCGATCATGTTTCCCGATAATCCGGTCGCCCAGAAATCTGTTGCCCGCTATGTGGAAGCGATGAAGTCGGTGTGCGTGCGGGTCGCCGACAGCGGGCATTGGGGACGCGTTGCGTAGCGTGGAAACGGGGGTGCGGGCGATATGCGACGGCTAGCCGATTTCGTGGTGCGGTGGCCCTGGGTGGTGATGGGGCTCTGGGGCGCGATTGCGGTTGCCCTGACACTCACATTCCCATCCCTCAGCCAGATGGCCGAGAGGCATCCGCTCGCTATCTTGCCCAGCGACGCACCGTCGAGCATCACCGCCCGCAAGATGACCGAGGCGTTCCACGAATCGGGCTCGGAAAACCTCCTTTTGATGGTCCTGACCGATGCCAAGGGGCTTGGTCCCGCCGACGAAGCCGTTTACCGCAAACTGGTAGACGCGCTGCGCCAGGACACCCGAGATGTCTTGACATTGCAGGATTTCGTCAGCACGCCGCCCCTGCGATCGGTCGTGACCAGCGCGGATCACAAAGCGTGGGTGCTGCCGGTCGGCGTCGCGGGCGAGTTGGGCACTCCACGCTCTTACGCCGCTTTTAACCAAATCGGCCACATCGTTGACCACGCCTTAGAACAAACCCAAGAACACACCCCAGCCGGGACGCCCCTGACGGTCAACCTCACCGGCCCCGCAGCAACCGTCGCCGACCTCACGGTCGCGGGCGATCGGGATCGACTTCCTATCGAGCTGGCGATCGGCGTCCTGGTGCTGATCGTCCTGCTGGTGGTTTACCGCAGTGCCATCACCATGCTGCTGCCGCTGATAACGATCGGGTTGTCCCTGATGATCGCGCAGGCGGTGGTGGCGTGCTACTCGCAACTGACTGGCTCGGGCGTCTCGAACCAGTCCATCGTATTTCTAAGCGCAATCATGGCCGGCGCCGGAACGGACTACGCAGTCTTTCTCATTAGCCGGTATCACGACTATCTGCGGTCAGGTGCGGATTTCGATGAGGCCCTCAAGAGGGCGATGATCTCGATCGGGAAAGTGATCACCGCATCCGCCAGCACTGTGGGCATCACGTTTCTGCTCATAAGCTTCGCCCGAATGGGAGTGTTCAAAACGGTCGGAGTGTCGTCGGCAATAGGGATCGGCGTGGCATTCCTTGCCGCGCTGACTTTGCTGCCGGCAATGTTGACGCTCGCCGGCCCACGCGGCTGGGTCAAGCCACGACGCGAACTGACCGCTCGGTTCTGGCGGCGTTCCGGCATCCGCATTGTGCGCCGGCCCGTGGTACATCTGGTTGCCAGTGCGCTGGTGCTGATCATCCTGGCCAGCTGCGCCGGATTGGTTCGGTATAACTACGACGATCGCAAGGCGCTACGGTCTTCTGCTCCGAGCTCCATCGGGTATGCCGCACTGGATCGTCATTTCCCGGTTAATCAGTCCATTCCGGAGTACATCCTCGTCCAATCGCCGCATGACCTCCGCACGCCGCAGGCCCTTGCTGACTTGGAACAAATGGCCGACCGCGTCAGCCAACTGCCGGGTATCGCCGTAGTCAGCGGCATCACCCGCCCAACCGGAAACGTGCCAGAGCAGTTCAGGGCCACTTATCAGGCGGGCGCTATCGGCACCTTTCTGGCCGGCGGCTCCAAGCTGATCAACGACCGCACCAATGACCTCAATCGGCTGACCGAAGGGGCCGGCACGCTGGCCGACAATCTTGGCGACGTGCGCGGCCAAGTCACCGTTCTCGCCGCCAGTATCCAGAGCTTGATCGACGCGTTCTCATCGATGAAAACCCAGTACAGTGGCGACACGTTGGTCAAGGAGGTTGACACCGCAGCCAAGCTCGTCGACCACGTAAATTCGCTCGGCAATTCCATGGGCCTGAACTATTCAGCCGTCAAGGACATGTTCGCCTGGATAGGCCCGGTACTGATGGCGTTGCAGGGCAATCCGGTCTGCGATGCCGACGAGTCCTGCAGCGCCACCCGCGGGGAGTTTCAGCGACTGGTCAGTGCGCGTGATCAAGGAGACCTCGATGAGATCAACGATCTGATTCGACAACTGCAGACATTCCCGGACAAGCAGACCCTGAACGCATCGATCGACCGACTGCGTGGCGCACTCACGAAGATCACCAGGGTGATGCATTCCATGGGCATGGACCAACCCGGCGGTCTGCAGGCGAACCTGGGCAAGCTGAAGGATGGCGCAGACCGATTCGCCGGCGGGAGCCGGCAAGTGGCCGATGCAGTGGCTCAGCTCGTCGACCAAGTCAAGCAACTGGGTACTGGGCTCAGCGAGTCAGCGGCATTTCTGTTGTCGCTGAAACACGACGCGGCGCAACCGGCAATGGCCGGGTTCAATATCCCGTCCCAGCTGCTGCACTTGGAGGAGTTCCAGAAGGCCGCCAAGGTATTCATTTCGCCAGACGGCCACTCGGTGCGGTACCTGGTTCAAACCAAGCTGAATCCGTTCAGCACCGAAGCCATGGATGAGGTCAACGCGATCAGTACGACCGCTCGGGGAGCCCAACCGAATACCACATTGACGGACGCGACAGTATCGATGGCGGGATACACCGTAGGGCTGAAGGACACCCGCGACTATTACCGGCACGACATCCGGTTCATCATCGCGGTAACCCTTCTCGTCGTGCTACTGACCTTGATCGTGTTGCTGCGCGCGATTGTGGCGCCGCTGTATCTGGTTGCATCCGTGGTCATTTCGTATTTATCGGCGGTGGGTATTGGCGTTCTGGTATTTCAATACCTACTCGACCAGCAATTACACTGGAGCGTGCCCCCATTGGCGTTCGTGGTGTTGGTCGCGGTCGGAGCCGACTACAACATGCTGCTGGTCTCGCGAATGCGTGACGAGTCTCGGCAGAGCATGCGGTACGGCATCATTCGCACGCTGAGTTCGACAGGCGGTGTGATCACTGCGGCAGGTCTGATCTTCGCCGCCTCCATGTGCGGTCTGTTGTTCTCCAGCATCGGTACCGTGGTCCAGGGCGGTGTAGTGATCGGTGTGGGAATTTTGCTGGATACCTTCTTGGTACGCACGATCACGGTTCCCGCCATCGCGGCGCTGGTCGGACGGGCGAACTGGTGGCCGTCACGAGTAAGAACGGGTTAGCCCGCAGACATGGTGCACGTGAGATTACGAGACGAAGCCGAGCGGTCAGGAGTAGGGATGAAGAAACTACTCGGAGCAGTTGCGGCGCTGGTAATTGGCAGCGCCACAGGATGTTTCGGCATCGGAGCCGCATCGGCCGACGACACGCCCATCGGGGGGCCGCCGACTCCCGGGGCGCCGGGCGACCAGACCGCCTACGCCCTCGGAGGCGCTCACGTCCTAGGCATCCCCTACGACGAGTACATCCGTCGCGAGGGCGCTGAATGGTTCCCCGGCCAGCAGCGGCAAATCGTTCGCTACCCGGCCGGGCAGATTCAGGGCCACGTGCTGGAACGACTCTTTCCAGGCATAGGCAAGCTCGATGAACTCTATCCGGGCTTGGGTCTGGACGGCCCCAGCGTCGGCCAGTCGGTCGACGAGGGAATAGGCGACCTCGATGCGGCGATCCGCACTACCGGTCGCCCCGGTACGGCGATCGGCTTGTCCGAGGGCGGGTTCGTGGTCGACGGCGAACAAGCCCGGCTGGCGAATGACCCGACTGCTCCCCCGCCGGACACGCTGAATTTCGCCTCCTTCGGTGACCCGATTGGGCATCACGCCTTCGGTCAGAGCTTCCTGACCGCCGTGTTCCCGGTCGGAAGCGTCGTTCCCGCGCTCGACTACACCATGCCACCGCCGTACGAGAGCCAGTACGACACCAACAGGTTCGTGTCTGCATACGACGCGATCGCGGACTTCCCCGACCGACCGGACAACCTGTTCGCCCTGGCCAACACGCTCTTGGGCCTCGCCACGGGTCACACCGCGGTGTCCTTCACGAACCGAAGCATGGTGCCGCCCCAGAACATCAGAACCACGATCAACTCCAAGGGCGCGAAAGACACAACGATCATGGTCCCGGAAAAGCACCTTCCGCTGGTCATGCCGCTGACCTATGTCGGGATTCCGGAAGACACGCTGAACAAGCTTGACGCGATATTGATGCCCCGGGTCAACGCGGGCTATGCGCGAAACGACGATCCGGCGACCGCGCCGGTTCAGGTGGACCCGGTGAACGGCTTCGACCCAGCGGCTGTCACCGCGCCGGCCACCCAGGCGAGTTTCGGCGGTGCCGCCGATCCTTTTTCGCAGATCCTCAACGCAGCCATGTCCGCGTTGCCCCAGGGCAAAGGCTGACGCCGACTGGCGAGCCGACGAATTAGTAGGGACGTAATGTGACGCCGATTTCCCAGTCATCAATTCTCTCCATGCTGCATGGACGTGCGAGCCTGCGGCCCCACGACGTAGCTTTCACTTTTACCAATTACGAGGACGACTGGGCGGGTGTTCCCGAGAGCCTCACGTGGTCGCAATTATCTCGCCGAACACTAAATGTGGCACGCGAGATCGACCTTCATGGTTCGGTGGGAGACAGGGCAGTAATCCTGGCTCCCCAGTCCCTTGACTACATTGCGGCATTCCTGGGAGCCATGCAGGCTGGGCTCATCGCGGTTCCGCTCCCTGTGCCCCACCGCGGTTCGAGTGATCAGCGTGTAAGTGCGGTCCTTGCCGATACGTCGCCCTCAGTTGTTCTCACAACGTCCGCGGTCGCGGAAGATATCACCGAATATGTTGATCACGCACGCCTGGACGCTGTTCCAAAGATCGTCGAAATCGATTCGCTGAATCTGGACTTCGATGGCGAAACAATCCTTCGGACAGCCGATTTGCCTAGCATCGCGTATTTGCAGTACAGCTCAGGCTCGACCCGACTGCCGACCGGGGTTATGATCTCGCACCGCAACCTCCAGGTGAATTTCGAGCAGCTGATGCGCGGCTACTTCGCGGACTTCCACGTTAAAGCCCCATCGAATAGCACGGTGGTTTCGTGGTTGCCGTTTTACCATGACATGGGTTTGGTGCTGGGGGTCTGCGCACCAATCCTCAACGGCTGGCGCGGCGAGCTGACTAGTCCGATTTCGTTCTTGGAAAGGCCGGCCAGATGGATGCGATCTCTGGCCATGAATCCTCACGCGTGGTCAGCGGCACCTAACTTCGCCTTTGACTTGGCCGCCCGCAAAACAACTGACAGTGACCTGGCCGGGCTCGACCTCGGGGGGGTGTTGGGCATCATCAGCGGTGCCGAGCGTGTCGAACCGGCCACAGTGCAACGCTTCACTGATCGGTTTGCTCACTTCAATTTTCGGGACCATATGATGCGTCCGTCATATGGCTTGGCGGAGGCAACCGTCTTCGCGGCGGCTGGCACCTGGGGTGACTCATCTACGGTTCACTTCGATGGCGGAGAACTGTCCGCGGGCCGCGCTCAGCGGTGTTCGGACCGGGCCGGTACAGCACTGGTCAAATACAAAGTGCCGCAATCACCCACGCTGCGGATCGTCGACTGCGGCACAAGCAGCGAGTGCCCGCACGGCTTGGTCGGCGAGATCTGGGTACATGGCGCCAATGTGGCCGACGGCTACTGGCGCAAACCGCCGGAGGAGCAGCGCTGCTTCGGCGCAATGCTCGTCAACCCTTCGCCGGGTACGCCTGACGGACCGTGGCTAAGAACCGGCGACCTGGGTTTCATCTCCGAGGGTGAGCTGTTCATTGTCGGCCGCATCAAGGACGTGCTGATCATCCGTGGGCGTAATCACTATCCCGAAGATATTGAGGTGACGGTCCAAGAGATCACTGGTGGTCGGGTCGCCGCGATATCGGTTTCGGTGAACAGTACCGAGACGCTCGTCACCGTCATCGAACTCAAGAAGCGAGGCGATTCCGGCGAGGAGGCGATGTATTGGCTCGATGGGGTCAAAAGCAACGTCACCTCCGCGATATCCAATGCGCACGGCTTGAACGTCGAGGATCTCGTTCTGGTACCGCCTGGGTCGATTCCCACCACCACGAGCGGCAAGATCCGGCGCGCCGCCTGTGTCGAGCAGTATCGCCAGGAACAATTCACCCGGCTGGACGCGATCGGCACGGCCGGGCTTTGACCTTTCTCAAACGCGAAAGGCCAGCAGCTTCAAGCCAACGGCACATCGGGGACGCCCGGCTCGCGTGCACGTCGGCCGGGTTGAACATAATGGGTCCAACCGCACCGGCAAAGGAGCCTCGATGAGCACAGCTGGCACAGACCGTCCCTTGCGCGTCATCCAATGGACGACCGGGAATATCGGCCGGCGATCGCTGCACGCCATCATCGGTAGATCCGACATGGAGCTGGTCGGGGTGTACGCCCACGGGGCGGACAAGGTCGGTGTCGACGCCGCCGAATTGTCGGGCTGGCCGGAACCGACCGGGGTGCACGCGACCAACGACATCGACGCGCTGATCGCGCTGAGCGCCGACGCATGTTGCTACAACCCGTTATGGCCCAACATCGACGAATTGGTGCGTCTGCTGGAATCGGGCGTCAACGTATGTTCCAGCGCGGCCTGGATCACCGGTGGAAAGCAGACGCCCCAAGACCGAGAACGCATTAAAGATGCCTGTAAGCGTGGTAGTTCGACGATCTTCGGCAGCGGCGCGCACCCCGGAATGACCAACATGGTCGGCATGGTGCTGACGGCGTCCTGCGAGCGCGTCGACGAGATCCGGATCACCGAGTCGGTGGACTGTTCGACTTACGAATCCGCGGAAACTCAGACGGCGATGGGGTTCTCACAAGATCCTGACACTCCGGGGCTGGCGGAGAACGTGCGGCGGGAAAGCGAGGTCTTCGCCGAGTCAGCCGCGATGATGGCCGATGCCGTCGGGGCGAAGCTGGACAAGATGACCTTCGACGTCACCTTCACGGCTGCCACCGCCGACTCCGATCTGGGCTTCATGAAGATTCCCGCGGGAACGGTCGGCGGTGTCTACGGTTACCACCGCGGCTGGGAAGGTGATCGCAACATCGTCAGCGTCGGATTCAACTGGACTATGGGCAATCACGTGGTCCCACCCAAGCCGCTTGAGCACGGCCACGTCATTCAGGTCTTCGGATCGCCCAACATGCGCACGGTCCTGCACTGCCTGCCGCCGAAGGACTGGACCGAGCCCGGATTCATGGGCCTGGGCATGATCTACACCGCGATGCCGGTCACCAATGCGGTCCCAGCGGTGGTCGCCGCCAGACCCGGGATCCTGACGCTGGCAGATCTGCCGCCGGTCACCGGCCGTGTGGCGCGCTAGGCCCGTGGCGTTGACTACGTCGAAAGACCCGGAGGAACGGTGCCGTGCACTAAGGTTTAGAGTGCTTAGCTGAGCAAAGGTATCTGCCCGACGTCATTACGGATAACGATGGAAGCAAACCTCCCGAGCGGGCGTCGCAACCTGGGTCGATGAGCGGAAGGCGGTCAGGTGAGGGCTACCTCTTCAATTACCCGGGCGGCTAAAAGGGCGTGGATACCGCTGGTTTTGTTGGTTGTGCTCCCCGTATCGGCCATGGGCGTTCTCCGGCTGCATAAGGTCTTCGGCTCCCAGGACCTCAACGCAAACGCCGGGCAGGGGATTGAGATCGTGCAGTTCAACCCCAAGGTCGTCGTCTACGAGATCTCCGGCACGCCGGGCAGCACCGCCAACATCAACTACTGGGACGCCGAGGCCAACACGCACCAGGTGAATGCGGCGCCGCTGCCCTGGTCCTTCACTATCTCCACCACCCTGCCGTCGGTCAGTGCCAACATCATGGCCCAAACCGATGGCGATCAAATCGGCTGCAAGATCACCGTTGACGGTGTGGTGCGGGAACAACAAAACTTCGACGGCCACAATGCCCAGACCTTCTGCCTGGTGAAGTCCGCATGAGCGACCTGAACCATCACCATCGGAGCCGCGTCGGGGCCGAGGACGCCGGCGGCACTGAGACGACGGGGCCGATCGACACCCAGAAGGCTAAACGCGCCGAGCGCGGCCACCGGCCATACCTCCCGCACGCCATCCGCATCTTTGCGATACCAATCATCTTGATTTGGGTCGTTGTCACGGCCCTGCTGAACATCGCCGTTCCTACGCTGGAAAAGGTCGGGGAAGCACACTCGGCACCGATGGCACCCCTGGACGCACCGTCGATGAAGGCGATGATGCTGATGGGCCACAACTTCAAAGAATTCAATTCCAACAGCACCGTCATGATCGTGCTGGAAGGCCAACAACCCCTCGGCCCCGACGCTCACAAGTACTACGACGAGATCATTCGTCGGCTACGGCAGGATCCCGAGCACATCCAGCACATCCAGGACTTCTGGGGCGACCGGCTGACGGCAGCCGGAGCCCAGAGCGCCGACGGCAAAGCCTCCTACGTCCAGGTGAATCTGGCCGGCAACCAGGGCACGACTCTGGCGAACGAGTCCGTCGAGGCGATTCGCAAAGTCATCGACCATATGCAGGCACCGCCCGGGGTGAAGGCCTACGTCACCGGTCCCGCGGCGCTCAGTGACGACATGCACGTCATTGGTAACAAGAGCCTGGCCAAGATCACGCTGTTCACCCTGGGCGCGATCGCAATCATGTTGCTGCTCGTCTACCGCTCCATCGTCACCACGTTGATCCAGCTGTTCATGACGTTTGTCGCGTTGTTGGCGTCGCGCGGAGTTGTCGCGCTCCTCGGGTTTAACAACGCATTCGGGCTCACCACGTTCGCCGCGAACATCCTCACGATGCTGGCGATCGCGGCCGGGACCGATTACGGCATCTTCCTGGTGGGTCGCTATCAAGAGGCACGCCGGGCCGGTGAGTCGCGAGAAGACGCGTACTACACGACCTTCCGTGGCGTGGCTCCGGTTGTCCTCGGGTCGGGTCTGACCATTGCCGGGGCGACCTACTGCCTCAGTTTTGCCCGGCTGCCCTGGTTCAACACCATGGGCGCACCCGTGGCGATCGGCATGCTGGTCGTGGTACTGGCAGGCCTCACATTGGGTCCGGCCGTTGTCTTCCTGGGCAGCCGCTTCGGTCTGTACGAGTCCAAGCGAGCGTCCCAGGGCCGGCTGTGGCGGCGGGTGGGCACCGCGGTAGTACGTTGGCCCGCACCGATTCTGGCTGTGAGCGCCGCCGTCGTACTCGTCGGCATGGTGGCCCTGCCTAGCTTCACAACGAGCTACAACGACCGGCACTACTTACCCGCCAGCGCGCCGTCCAATCTGGGACAAGAGGCCGCGAACCGGCACTTCTCAGAGGCGCGGATGAACCCGGACCTGCTGATGGTCGAATCCGAACACGACATGCGAAATCCGGCCGACATGCTCGTGTTGGACAAAGTGGCCAAGAACGTCGTCCGCACGCTGGGCATCGCCATGATCCAGGACATCACCAGGCCGCTGGGCATTCCGATTCAGCACAGCTCCATACCGTTTCAGAACAGCGTCCAAAGCCAGACGACCATGCAGAATATGGACTTCCTCAAAGACCGTATGAAAGACATGCTCAAGATGGCCGATGACTTGCAGATCATGACCGACACCACCAAGAAGATGTTCAAGGTGACACAGGATCTGTCCAAAGCCGCGGACGACAGCGCCCAAACCACGCGGGAAACCAGAGATGTCACCGACGATTTGCGGAACCACCTCGCCGATTTCGACGACTTCTTCCGGCCGATCAGGGCTTACTGGTACTGGGACAAGCATTGCTTCGACATTCCGTCCTGCTGGGCCATCCGTGGCCTGTGGGATACGTTGGACGGCTTCGACAAGCTGGCCGAGAAGTTCCACACCTTGTCGGATGACATCGGCCGCACCGCCGAGGCCACACACGGGATGCTGGCGCTCCTGCCGGTCATGATCTCCACGCTCGAGACCACCCATGGCCTTACGCTGACGATGTACTCCACCTTCTCGGCGATGATCAACCAGATGGAGGCCATGAGCAATACGGCGATCGTGATGGGGCAAAGCTTCGACACGGCCAAGAACGACGACATGTTCTACCTGCCGCCGGAGGCATTCCAAAACCCGGACTTTCAGACGGGCCTGCGAATGTTCTTGTCGCCGGACGGCAAATCGGCGCGCTTCTTCATCACCCACCAAGGCGATCCGATGACCCCGGACGGGATCTCGCGGGTCGAATCGGAGCGGACCGCCGCGCAGGAGGGGCTGAAGATGTCGTCCCTTTCGGACGCCAAGGTGTATCTCGGTGGTACCGCCGCAACCTTCAAAGACATGCACGACGGCGCAACATACGACCTCATGATCGCGGTATTGTCGGCGCTCACGCTGATCTTCATGATCATGCTGCTGCTGACACGAAGCATGGTTGCCGCGCTGGTGATCGTCGGCACCGCGGCCAGCTCGATTGCCGCGTCCTTTGGTCTGTCCGTGCTCATCTGGCAGGACCTTTTCGGCATCAAAATCCACTGGATCGTGATGGCGCTGTCCGTCATCATCCTGCTGGCCGTCGGCTCTGACTACAACCTGCTGCTGGTCTCACGATTCAAAGAAGAGATTCATGCCGGGCTCAAGACAGGAATCATCCGGTCAATGGCCGGCACCGGTGGGGTGGTGACGGCGGCAGGGCTGGTGTTCGCCTTCACGATGGCATCCATGCTCGGTAGCGACCTGCGCGTGCTCGGTCAGTTCGGATCAACCGTCTGTATTGGTCTGCTGCTGGACACGCTGATCGTGCGCACGTTGCTGATGCCGTCGATCGCCACCCTGTTGGGCCGCTGGTTCTGGTGGCCACAAGTGGTCTATGCGCGTGGTGATTACGCCCAGCCGAAAGCGGCGCAGGTAAGTCCCGCGAAGGCGCCATCCCCAGCGTAGATTTACCCGCCGACGTCCAGACAGACCGCGACGGCCCCTGCGCCAACGTGTAACGCGAGCACCGGTCCCAGCGGCGTAACGATCGCGGGCTCGCACGCCGGTAGCCGCTGCGCCAGTGTCGCGGCTACTTCGTTGGCGCCGTCCGGGTTGGTGACGTGGTGCACCGCCAGCGCGGCCGGTTGATCGCCGACCAGCTCGCAAACCCGATCGACCATCGCCGCCGTCGCGTTGCTGACGGTGCGCAGCCGTTGGGCCAGAACGAGTTTGCCGTCGTCCTCGATGCGCAACAGCGGCTTGAGCGCCAGCGCTGTGCCCAGCCACGCCTTCGCGCCACCGATGCGCCCGCTGCGGCGCAGGTTCTCCAGCCGGTGCACCACGATGAACGCGTGGCTGCGGGACACAGCGGAACTCGCCGCATCGGCGACGGTGGCCACGTCGGCGCCGGTAGCGGCGGCCCTCGCCGCGGCCAGGGCGACGAAACCGGTCCCCATCGCGGCCGACCGGGAATCGATAACCCGCACGGCCGGGCCGAGCTCGGCGGCGGTCCGTTCGGCGACGCCATATGTGCCCGACAGGGCCGACGAAATATGCACCGCGACAACGCCGTCTCCGCCACCGTCGGCCAGCGCCTGTCGGTAGGCCGCGCCGAGTTCGGCCGGGGTGGCCGCGGCGGTGGTGGCATTGCGCTTGTAGACGTCATCGGGGATCTCATCGACGCCTTCGCGCAGGTCGACACCGTCGAGCAGGATGTGCAGCGGGACGACGCGGATCGACCACTTTTCCAGCAGATCGGCGGGCAGACGCGACGACGCATCGGTTACCACGACGACGGTCACGGTTCAGCCGCGTGGTTTCTGGTTGGGCACTTTGGATTTCTGCAATGCTTCGGCCAGCGCCTTCAGCATCAACTCGGCGACCGCTTGGTGGGCCTCGAAATTCCAGTGAATGCCGTCCGGATTTCCGCGCCCACTCATAACCTCCTCGGCGACAGCGGCTTTGAGATCGACCAGCGGCACGTCGTGGCTCTGCGCCCACTCCGTGATGGCCGCCACGGTCCCGGCGCGACCACTGTGAGCCTTGCCGTACGTCTCAGCGATGTGCACCGACGGCAGCGATGCCACGATCGGGATGCCCGGGCGGTTGAAATCGATTGCGCCACGTGTCTGTTCAAGATAATCGGCACTCAAATGGGGCGGCAATGCCGACCGGGCAACTGGTGAGAGCCGGGGCTGCAGCCAGCCGTACCCGTCCCGGACCCAGTGCCGCAGCCGCGGTGGCCGCACGTAGCGGATCAGCTCACGCAGCGCGGTGGGTAGCACCGAGGGCAGGGAATCCATCCCACTGGTAGCGAAGATCACCGCACCGGCCCGAGGCAACGCCGCCCACGACCGTGGGTCCTGGGTTGCCGCCCACCAGACGTCCCGGCTGGTCCAGCCGATGCGACCGATCAGCTCCAAGTCCCAGCCCAATTGCGAGGCAACGATATTGGGCCAGATGCGCGGATCGTCGGCGGGCAGCCCGCCGGTGGGGCCGTAGTAGGACAGCGAGTCGGCGAAGACAAGCAGCGCAGGCTTTGGCTCAGAGGACATCCGCTTTTCAGGGGACATCCGCTTTTCAGGGGACATCCGCTTTTCAGAGGACATCGTTGGAGACCTGCGCGGAAGCATTCCAGACATCCAGGCGCCAGCGGATGACGTCGAGGCTGTCAGAATCTGAATCGTCGGAATGGCCGGAAAGCTGCACCCAACTGCAATTGCCCATGCCACCCAGAATCGGCCAGTTGGCCACGGGCAGCTTAAGCAGGGCCGCCGACAACGCGGCGATCAGGCCCCCATGGGCCACCAGCACCACGGGGCGTTCCGGTTCCCCCGCCCCGGCCCATTTCGAGCCCCATTCCGGTTCGCCCGACACCAGCTCGGCAACCAACGGAACGCTGCGGGCGGCAACATCGACCCTGCTTTCCCCACCATGGGGTGCCCACCTCGCATCCTCGCGCCACGCCAACCGGGCGCCCGGGGCCTCGGCGTCGACCTCGGTGTGGGTCAAGCCCTGCCAGTCGCCGAGGTGGGTCTCTCGTAACCGCTGGTCCACCTGGACCTGCAGCCCGGTCCGCTCCCCCAGCTTGAGCGCCGTGTGGTAGGCGCGGCGCAGATCCGACGACACGATCAGCAGCGGCTGCAGCTTGCCCAGCACCTCGGCGGCGGCGACCGCCTGGGCGCGACCCAGATCGCTGAGCTCGGTGTCCAGTTGGCCCTGCATCCGCAGACCGAGGTTGAAGTCAGTTTGCCCGTGCCGCAACATCACCAGACGACGGATCCTCATGGCGCTCTTGCCGAGTCCGGGGAGTCGCCGGAGTTGTCGGCCAAATCCACCGGCACCACCGGGCAGTCACCCCACAGCCGATCCAGGGCGTAGAAGTTGCGGTCGTCCTGATGCTGGACGTGCACGACGATGTCGCGGTAGTCCAGCAGTGTCCAGCGGCCCTCCCGGGCACCTTCGCGGCGCGCCGGCCGATAGCCCACTTCGCGCATCTTTTCCTCAACCTCGTCGACGATGGCGTTGACCTGCCGCTCGTTGGACGCGGACGCGATGACGAAGCAGTCCGTGATGACCAGCTGCCCGGAGACATCGATGACGACCACGTCGTCGGCGAGCTTCGAGGCGGCCGCGGCGGCGGCCACGGTCGCCATGTCGATGGCTTCCTGCGTGGCGCTCATGCGTTGTTTCCGGTGGCCAGGCTAGGGCGGGGCGGGTTTGAAGGCGGGCTTACGCTCGTCTTGGTCTCGCCGTCGCGCGGTTGGCGGTAGAGCAGGCGCTTGGAGACGTACTGCACGACGCCATCGGGCATCAGGTACCACAGCGGACGACGCTGCGCGGCGCGCTCACGGCAGTCGGTCGACGAGATGGCCAGCGCCGGAATCTCCACCAGGGTCAGCGCCTTTTCGGGCAGCTCACCCAAAACACCGGTGATGTGCTCTTGACGCAACTCGTAACCGGGCCGGCTGACCCCGACGAATCGCGCCAACTCGAACAACTCCTCCCAGCCTTGCCACGACAGAATGGAAGCCAGCGCGTCCGCGCCGGTGATGAAGTACAGCTCGGAGTCGGGGTTGAGGGCATGCAGATCGCGCAGCGTATCCCTGGTGTAAGTGGGGCCGGCGCGGTCGACATCGACCCGGCTTACCGAGAAACGGGGATTCGAGGCGGTGGCAATCACCGTCATCAGATACCTGTCCTCGGCAGCGGAGACGTGCCGACCCTTTTGCCAGGGCTGGCCGCTGGGCACAAACACCACTTCGTCGAGCTCGAACAGGTGCGCCACCTCGCTGGCGGCAACCAGGTGACCGTAATGGATGGGATCAAACGTCCCACCCATCACTCCCATCCTGCGAACGCACTTTGGCACGGTTTGCCAGCTTACTTGAGCCCATAACGCAGCTCAGATCGCGCAGATCGGCCGGGCGGCGTGAGCGGGTAGGCACCAAGTCCGATCTTCGCCGGCACGACGTGCCGTGGTTCATTATCCCCGCCAGCGCACTCAGTTGTGTATGAAGTGTTCTGTGGATGATTTGCCGCTCCTGCCAGACGAGCCGGCGCGGCTGCCGCAGGATTCGATGACCCGGCGGTTTTACCGGCGATCGGAGGTCACGGGCGAGATCACGCTACCGGCCGTCCCGAGCATGATCGACGAGTACGTGAAAATGTGTGGTGGCCTTTTTGCGGCGGTGGGCAGGGAGTTCTCCGCCGAAGAACTTGCCCAACTCAGGGCGGTGCTCGAAGAGCAGTTGGCAGAGGCCTACTCGACCTCCCCGCGTTCGAGCATCACCATTTCGTATAACGCCCCCACGGGGCCGACCCTGAATTACCACGTCCAGGCCAAATGGTGGACACTGGCCGGCGCCTACGAGAGGTGGATCAGCACGCGGGAGCCGCCGCTATTCGGGACCGAACCCGACGCTCGGGTGTGGACGCTGGCCAACGAAGCCGCTCATCCCGAGACACATCGGATACTCGAAATCGGGGCGGGAACCGGGCGCAACGCACTTGCTCTGGCACGGCGCGGACACCCGGTCGACGTCGTGGAAATTACTCCGAAGTTCGCCGACATAATCCGCTCCGACACTGAACGGGAATCCCTGGACGTCCGGGTCTTCGTGCGTGACGTCTTCTCGACCATGGATGATCTGCGGCAGGACTATCAGCTGATTGTGCTTTCCGAGGTGGTGTCGGACTTCCGGGCGGCACAGCAGTTGCGCGCGCTGTTCGAACTGGCCGCCCATTGCCTGGCTCCCGGTGGCCGCATGGTGTTCAACGTCTTCCTCGCGCACGGAGGCTACACACCGGACGCCGCCGCACGTGAGTTCGGACAGCAGGAATATACAAGCATTTTCACCCGACACGAGATGGCAGAGGCGGCAGCCGGATTACCGCTTGAACTCGTTGCCGACGACTCCGTGTACGACTACGAGAAAGAGCACCTGCCCGACGGTGCCTGGCCGCCTACCAGCTGGTACGCCGATTGGGTCAGTGGCATCGACGTTTTCCCGGTCGCGCGGGAGCAAAGCCCGATCGAATTGCGTTGGCTGGTGTTCCAAAAGAGGCGTTAGTTTCCTTTGGCGGCGACTCGCCGCGAGTCACACCGGCAACAGCTGGTCGATTACCGTGGCGAGCTGCTTGGCGGACCGGCATTCATGCATCGTGATTACCTCTTGGTAGCGCGGCACCGCCGAGTCGCCGCTGCCCCAAAGATGTTTGGGCTCGGGGTTGAGCCAGTGCGCGTGCCTGCTGGCGGTCACCATATCGGCCAGCAGGTCGGTTTCGGGGTTGCGGTAATTGGTGCGCCCGTCGCCGAGCACCAACAGCGAGGTGCGCGGCGACAGCACATTCGGGTTTGCCTGCAGGAACGAGACGAACGCGTTGCCGTAGTCGGAATGGCCGTCGCGGCTGTAGACGCCGGCCTCCCGGGTGATGCGCTGGATCGCCACGGCGAGATCGGCTTCAGGGCCGAACATGTGGGTCACCTCATCGGTGGTGTCGATGAATGCGAAAACGCGAACCCGCGAGAACTGTTGGCGCAGTGCGTGTACCAAGAGCAGCGTGAAATGGCTGAACCCGGCGACCGAACCGGACACGTCGCACAGCACCACAAGTTCCGGGCGCGCCGGGCGGGGCTTGGCCAGCACCACGTCGATCGGCACGCCGCCGGTGGACATCGACTTGCGCAGCGTCTTGCGGAGATCTATCGCGCCGGCGCGAGAACGGCGGCGGCGCGCGGCCAGCCGGGTCGCCAGCGTTCGCGCCAGCGGCGCGACCACACGTTGCATCTGACGCAGCTGCTCACCGGATGCCCGTAGGAACTCGACGTTCTCGGAAAGCTGCGGGATGCCGTACATCTGGACGTGGTCGCGGCCGAGTTGCTCGGCGGTACGCCGCTTGGTCTCCGCGTCGACCATCTTGCGCAGCTGCGTAATCTTCTGTGCGGCAAGCGCTTTGGCAATCTGCTCTTGAGTTGGTGTGGGTTCGTCGCCGTAGGGAGCGAGCAGGCCAGCCAGTAATTTGCCCTCCAGCTCGTCCAACGCCATCGCCTTGAGCGCCTGATATGACGAGAATGACGGACCGCGGCTGGAATTGTATTTGCCGTACGCCTCCACGATTCGCGCGATCATCTGCACCAGGCGTTCGTCTAAATCAGCCAGGTCCGGGTTGTCGGCCAGCAGATCGAGCAGCATCTGGCGCATCGCCTCAACGTCATCGGCCGGCAAACCGGCGGGATCACCGGTCTCGCCGCTTTCCCCGTCCAGCACCACGGCCCGCGCTCCCATTGCGGCCGGAAACCACAGGTCGAACATGGCGTCGTAGGTCTCGCGGTGGTCCGGCTGGCGCAGTACCGCGCAGGCGATGCCCTCACGCAGCACTTCACGGTCCCCCAGCCCCAGCGTGGCCATCACCCGTCCGGCATCCACCGTCTCCGACGGCCCTACTGAAATGCCGCTCCCACGAAGGGCTTCCACGAACCCAACCAAGTGGCCGGGCAAGCCGTGCGGGGCGAGCGGCCGGGTGGGACGGATGCGACGGGCAGCCATCAGATTGAGCCCCTTCCTTAATTGAGCCTGAGTTCCCCGGTCGCCCGTTGCTGGTCGGACTGGTGTTTGAGGATCACGCCGAGTGTCTGCGCAACGACCGCGTCGTCGATGGTGTCCAGGCCCAGCGCCAGCACCGTGCGGCCCCAGTCGATGGTCTCGGCGATGGAGGGCACTTTCTTGAGCTGCATTCCGCGCAACACACCGATGATGCGCACCAACTCCTCGGCGAGGTGCTCGGGCAGCTCGGGAACCCGGGACAACAGGATGCGGCGTTCCAGGTCGGGGCTGGGAAAGTCAATGTGCAAGAACAGGCAGCGCCGCTTGAGCGCCTCAGACAGTTCCCGCGTGGCGTTCGAGGTCAGCAACACGAATGGCGTTCGGGTGGCGGTGATTGTGCCCAGTTCGGGCACGGTCACCGCGAAGTCGGACAAAACCTCCAGCAGCAGACCTTCGATTTCGATGTCGGCCTTGTCGGTCTCGTCGATCAGCAGCACCGTGGGCTCGGTACGCCGGATGGCCGTCAGCAACGGACGCTGCAGCAGGAATTCTTCGCTGAATACGTCGTCTCTGGTCGCGTCCCAGTCGCCGGAGCCGGCCTGGATGCGCAGGATCTGTTTGGCGTGGTTCCACTCGTACAGCGCGCGAGCCTCGTCGACTCCCTCGTAGCACTGCAGCCGGACGAGTTCTGACCCGGTGCACGCGGCGACGGCCCGGGCCAGCTCGGTCTTGCCGACACCGGCGGGGCCTTCCACCAGTAGCGGCTTTGCGAGCCGGTCGGCGAGAAACACTGCCGTCGCGGTGGCGGTGTCGGGGAGGTAGCCGGTCTCGGCCAGTCGTTTTGCGACGTCGGCGATGTCGGCGAACAGCGGCGTGGGCCGGGCGGGCACGCTCACAATCGAATTCTCCTAAGTCTTCCCGAGCCTGGGATCGTCAGACCTGCGGGGTCAGGTCGGGCGAACGTGCCCGTCTCCCCATGCGATCCACTTGGTCGAGGTCAGTTCTGGCAGACCCATCGGACCGCGGGCGTGCAGCTTCTGGGTGGAAATTCCGATCTCTGCGCCGAAACCGAACTGCTCACCATCGGTAAACGCCGTCGATGCGTTCACCATCACCGCAGCAGCGTCGACTCCGTCGGTAAACCGTTGCGCGGCAGCCATATTGCTGGTAACGATGGCTTCGGTGTGTCCGGTGCCGTACTCGTTGATGTGGGCGATCGCGGCATCGACGCCATCAACCACTGCGACCGCGATGTCCATCGTGAGGTATTCGCGGCGCAGATCGGCCTCGTCGGGGTTTCCGAAAAGACCACCGTGCACCGTCACACCGGCGTCTTGCAGGGCAGCCACCAATCTGGGCATGGCATGTTCGGCGATCGCGGCGTCCACCAGCAGCGTCTCGGCGGCATTGCAGACGCTGGGCCGCCGGGTCTTGGAGTTCAGCAGGATTCGTTCGGCCACGTCCAGGTCGGCGCTTTCGTCGACGTACACGTGACAATTGCCCACACCGGTCTCGATGGTGGGCACCTGCGCGTCGCGAACCACTGCATCGATCAGGCTCGCTCCCCCGCGCGGAATCACCACGTCGACCAAGCCGCGCGCCTGGATCAGGTGCGTTACCGTGGACCGATCGGAGACCGAAAGCAGCTGCACCGCGTCGGCGGGCAAGTCCTCGCTGGCCAACGAGGCGCGCAACACGTCGACGAGCGCCTGGTTGGACTTCGCCGCCGAAGAACTCCCGCGCAGCAGGACGGCGTTACCGGACTTGAGCGCCAAACCGAAAGCGTCGACGGTGACGTTGGGCCTGCCCTCGTAGATCATTCCGACCACACCGAGCGGAACTCGCTGCTCGCGCAATTGCAGCCCGTTGGGCAAGGTGTATCCGCGCAGCACCTCCCCCACGGGATCGGGCAGACCCGCGACCTGACGCAGACCGGCCGCGATTCCGTCGACGCGCGCGGAGTCCAGCGCCAATCGGTCCAGCATCGCGGGCGGTGTGCCGGCCGTCCGGGCAGCCTGGAGATCTTCGGCGTTGGCTGCCAGGATCTGCGCGGCATTGGCCACGATCGCCGTCGCCGCGGATTGCAGCGCCTGGTCCTTGGCGACGGTCGGCAACAACGCGAGAACACGGCAAGCCACCCGAGCGCGGTGCGCGGCGTCGTGGACCTCCCGGCGCAAGTCCGGGCGCGCTGGTGCTTGGAGACTCATTGATCCAGGGTAGCGGGCTTTAGCCGGCCGAGTAATGCGGCCCGCCTTTGACGGTGGGCTCGCTCCCCACCCGGTCACGGCGAGTTGCCCGCGTCGCCTTGCTTTGCCGCTCGTCGATGATACGGCCCAAGTGCTGCGCCAGCATCGGCTTACGCGCAATGATTTGTTCGAGGTGTTCGCGATCGAGCTCCAGTGCCGTGACCTCTTCCAGCGCGTATGCGCCCGCGGGGTTGGGCTGGCGGGTCAGTGTGGTCACCCCCAGGAATGCGCCAGTGGTGAGCGTGGTTATCGGAATGAGCGCGCCGTCGTCGCTCAATGTAGTCAAGCGAACGCTGCCGGAGATCAAAAACGTCATTCCCTTGGGCACAACGCCTTCGTACTGGACGACTTCGTCGGTACCGTACCGGACCACCTTTGCGTACGGCACCAACGATTGCTGATCGCTGAGGCTCAGTTGCAATTCGGGACCGACCACAGAGCGCAACGCGGCCTGTATGCGCTCCGTCGTCGAGAAGTCGTCGTCCGCAGTATCGAGGTGCAGCTCTTCTCGTCGGGCGGCGTACCAGACCCATCGCACGAATTTCGACCGCGTAGCGCCGTCGTCGGCCGGCGAATTCAGCCTGACTGTGGTGCGGTATTCGGCGTTGCCGAGGGGAACCGTGGTCGGCACGGTTTCCGACTTGAGCAGGGGAAGACCGCTGGCAATCCGCGTCAGCATCGTGCACACCTGGTCGGGGGCGTCGGCGATGGAAAATGTGGTCGTGATCGCACATTTGTGTGCACCGGCCGGGCGGCTGAGATTGGTGAACGACGTTGTGGCCAGCACCGAGTTTGGCGTGATCCGCATTCCGTTGCCGGTGTCGATATGCACGGCCCGCCAGTTCACTTCGACAACGCGTCCCTGCCCATTGGGGGTATCCAACCAATCATTGATCCGGAACGGTTGCTCGAAAAGCATGAACAAGCCCGACACGACCTGCCCAACGGAATTCTGCAGCATCAGGCCAATGACGACCGATGTCACACCCAGCGCGGTGAACAAGCCGCCTACTCGGACGCCCCAAACAAAAGACAAGATCACGGCCAGACCCACGCCGATCGTCGCGAAGCGCGCGACGTCGAGAAATATGGTGGGTAGACGTCTGCGCCAACTGTCTTCTGGCGCCCCTTCAAACACGGTGGCGTTGAATCCGGAAAGCAATAGCTCCAGCACCAGGAAGCCGAATACCGTGGTGAGGATTCGCACCGGACCTTCGCCGGCCGGGATCTGCGAGGCCTTGACAAGCAGCAGCAAAAGCACGCCGAGCGGCAGCAGGAAGTTGCGCATCAGGCTTACCTGCTTGGCCAAGCGGTTATTCTTGCGGACAAGTGCGTGGTGCAGCTCGGTGAGAACGATCACGCCAACCGGGAATCCGATCGCAATACCAACCGCCCAGTAGAACCACGACGAGTTGAATACGTTCATCATCGCTCCGATAACCGATAGATCGTCTGATCAGTGCCGGCAACCGAAATCGTGCCTGCCGGCGTGAACTGCCGCACGTCGCGCATGGCTTCGTATACCTCGGTTGAGACATAGATTCCGGGCTGCGGAGCGCCACTGTGCATTTGGTGGGCCAGACTTACCGCGGCACCCCACATGTCGTAGACGAGGCTGGATCGGCCCACCAGACCGCTGACGACATTGCCGGTGTTGATGCCAACCCGAAGGCGCAGCTCATGACCTTTCTGGTTATTGAAACGCTCGATGATGCGGTGCATTTCGAGGGCGAAGTCAATGCTGCGGTTAGCGCTGTCCAATCGGGGGGTTATTACTCCGCAGCTGGCGAGGTAGGCGTTATGGAACGTACGAATCCGTTCGACGCCAAGGGCTTCGGCCGACGAATCAAACTGCCGGAATAGTGCGTCGACGGCCCCGACCAGCTCGTCGCCCGATAGATCGCTGGAGATCTCGTCGAGCCCAACGATGTCGGCAAAAATTATTGCGACATCCTGATGCTTTTGGGCGATGGTCTCCTCACCCCCGCGGTACCGTTGCACAACCGACTCGGGCATCAGCGCCAGCAATAAACGATCGTTTTCGCTCCGCTGCTCATTGAGCAGCTCTTCTTTGATCCCGAGACTTCTACTCATCTCATTGAAAGCCGCGGTCAGGTCGCCTATTTCGTCTCGTGCCATCACCGGAATGTTGATGTCGTAGTCCCCGGAGCTGATCTTGCGGGTACCGGCCTCGAGGCGCCGGACCGGCCGCACCGCTGACTGGGCGATGATCATCGAAGCCACGCAGATGATGAAAACTATTGCTGTGACCGCGATCACGAGCGTTTTGCTGAACTTTCCGAGCCGGGCAAATGCATCGGAATCGTCTCGGGTCGCCAATATCGACCAGTGCAGGTCAGAGTCCGGAATGGTCACCGGGGCATAGGCTTCCAACTCTCCATTACCCGTGTAATCGGTACCGGCGACGACTCCGGTCTCTCCGCGTTGGGCGGCGCGAAGACCTGCGCTCGGCACCGGTTGCACCAATGTCGTGCCACCCAACCGGATCGCTTTGTCCACAACGTCGGGCGGAGTGCCGGCGGCTATCGCCTCCCGCCGGTATTCCTGCGGGTGTTCCAGGAATAGCCGTGAGTCAGAACGCATCAAATTATCGGAGCCCGCCAGATAGATCTCGGTCGAGGCACCCATGCCAGCGGTCTGCCACTGCTTGCCGGCGGTCATGATCCTGTTGATCTTCGCGATCGGCACCGGCAGAGCCATGAGGCCGTCGATTTTTCCGTTGACGCCGACCGGCGATACCACCCACGCCGTGGGGGCGTCCAGCTGCGGCTGATACGGCTGGAAGTCGGTAATCCAGACGAAGTCTACGTCGTTGGAGCGCAACGCTTTTTCGTATGCCTCTCGCAGATTTGATTCGCGATACGGACCGGTGAAGATATTGGTACCCAGGTCGGGGCCCTTCTGGACGCTATAGACGACATTGCCCTGCATGTCCAACAGCAGCGCGTCCCGATAATCGAAGCGCGTGGTGATACCGCGCATGTAGAAGTCGAAACGGGCATTGGCCGCCGACCATGCGCTGCCGTCACCCGCATCCACAACAGGCAGCGAATCCGGCCTCGGCGCCGCGGTGTAATACGCCTGAAGGTACTTCTGCGCGTTGGAATTCGGCAGAACCGCATTGAGATCGATCACATTACCGGTCGCCCGTTTGATCGGTTTGATCATCTCGTTGTCGTAGTAGTTGACAATCGCCTGCTGCTGGGCGGGAGTGATCGTGGCGTTGGCCAACTCATTAAAACCTGCGGTGAGCGCGGCCGTCGCCTGGACGACACTGAATCCGCCGCTGTACACCACCAGCGAATTCGTCACCTCCTTGAACAGCGCCTCCACCATCCGCCTCTGCGACTCGCGCAACTCGGTCAACCGCTCGGACTCGACTTGCCGCAACGCGGTACGGCCGGACATGGCCCCGATAAGGCCAATCACCGCCACGCCCAGGATGCTCGATAGCACCATCGCTACCAGGATCTTGGACTGGATGCCGAACCGGAAACGCGTCCACAGCAGCGGCCGGCGCGTATTCTTTTGAGGCTTTTGAGCCGGAGCTGTTTCGACTTCCGGTTCCGATTCTGTTAGTCCGCTCGACGTCAAACGCCATCCCCTCTCTGACAGGATTCAGCACGACTACCGCAGCAGACTACGCGCGGGAATTTAAGATAGCCCGCATTTGCCGCAATGCGGCCGGTACCAAAATGCGGGTGCGCGGCGCGTGCGGTGACCCAAAATTGCCCAACTAAACATCGAAAGGATCGTTGCGGGAATGGTTGTCGGCGATCCGCTGGACCGCCCGGTCACGCCCTAACGCGCGGTGACTTCGGCGGCTGGCGGCCGGTCAAATGACTGACCCAGGACTACTCGCAGGATCTGCGCCACCGTCATTCGGTCGTGGACGATCCGGTAACGCACGGGGTCGTCAAGGTCAGCGCCCGGCGTTTCGGCCAGGATCGACACGGCCATTGTGGGCCCGATGACCGAAATCGACCACGGGCTCCCGAGGTCGTCCTGCATCGAGGCATCAACGCCGCGCACACCCGGCGCCGGATGGGCGCCACAGCCCGGAGCGATCAGCGCGACCAGCGCCGAAGACGGCACAGCGGCCGCCATTGCAGCGAGATAAGCGGTTGGTACCTTACCGGCCGCGGGGGCCGTTGTCATCACCACCGCAGCGGTGTCGTTTCCAGCCACGGTCGCCACCAGTTCGGTTGCCACATCAGCGATCTGGGCCGCGGGGAGCGCCGCTTCGGGCACTAGCCTCAATTGATCCGCCAACGGCTGTTCCTCGGCGACACCGAAACCCAGCAACCTGACGGGCGGATGGGCGGGGCCGGTCACGGCCGGCAGCGGGGCGGGCGCGCCGTAACGGAAACCCTGGACCAGATCGGCACCCAGCGCGCGAGCCCGCAACTCATGGGCCTCGGTCTCTACGCCCTCGCACACCATCAGCGCACCGGTGCGGTCGCAGTACGTCCGCGTGGCGGCGCTGATCCGCGCGGCATGGGCGTCGAAGGGACGGTGCAGGATTGACATGTCGAGCTTGACCACGTCGGGACGCAAAATCGGTAGCAGGGTCAGCGAGCCCTCTTCGACGCCGACATCATCCATAGCGATGCCCCAGCCCCGCGAGCGCAGCGTTGCGATCGCCACTATCAGCGCGCTGGGGTTGGCGAGCAGCGACTTTTCGGTGATCTCGATGACGATCCGCGTGCCGGCTGCTGCAGCGCAGCCCAACATCTTCATGACCGCGGGGTCTGGTGCGGCGGTCATCGCTTCTGGATCGGTGTTGCCGAACAATGTCTGCGACGGGTGCCAGTCGACCTGCGCGAGGGCCTGGATGCTGCGTCGGGCCATGATGGCATCGAGTTCGGCGATTCGGCCCGCGTCGCGTGCTGCCCCCACCAAAGCGGCCGGTTGGGATAGCCGCGAGTCGCGGGGACCGCGCGCGAGTGCCTCGTACCCGACGATCGAGAGGTTGTCGAGCCGCACCACCGGTTGGAACAGCGGCCTGACGCCGGCAATGGCACGGCTCAACTCTGAGAGGTCGTCGCCCGATCGAATGGCCACTGTTGGCCTCCCGCCGGGTTGCGGCAACGTTGGCCTGGTGGTCATCGTTGTCATGGCGTAGACCTATAGCCCCCTACGCGGGCCTCGAAACGTCTTTTCTACAAGTTCTCTTGCATTTTTTAACGGCCTGGCCTTACCGCGGCCGCTGACCCGCATCGGGGTGGTTGCTCGGCTTACCGCAGATGGGCCGACAGCAGCCAGGCTCGTACTGACTTACGCCCGTTGGCCTCGTCGCGGATGTCGGCGCCCGCAAAACCCTCGAAGTCGGCCAGGAAATTCTCGGGCACGTTGGCATGGATGCGTGCCGGTCGGATCTCGTCGACCAGCCAGTACTTGGAGATAACTTCGCCCAGCTCGTCCTCAGTGACGGGGTTGGCCGGTCCCTCGGCCGGCATGCCGTCGCGGTCGAAGACCAGCACGAAGTAGGAGGCTCCCGGTGCGGCCGCGCGCACCATCGATTGCTGGTAGCCCTCGCGCAGCTCGACAGGCATCGAATGGAACAGGGTGCTGTCGACGATGGTGCCGAAACGGCCGTCGTAGCCAGTCAAGGCACTAATGTCTGCGACGTCGAAACTAGCGTTGGCCAGGCCACGCTCGGCGGCTTCCTGGCGCGCCAGCGCAATGGCAGTGGGCGACTGGTCTAGGCCCACCGTGGTGAATCCGCGCTCGGCCAGGTACAGCGACACCGCCGCCTCGCCGCAGCCGGCGTCGAGCACGTCACCATGGAAGCGGCCTGCGTCGATCAGGGCCGCGATCTCGGGCTGCGGTTCGCCGATACTCCATGGCGGCCGGGTGCCCTCACCCATCTCGGGGGCCGCGCCGCGGTAGGCGGATTCGAACATCTCTTGAGTCGGTTGAGTCATACTATCCGGTATATCAATCTAGCTGATACATGTCAATGTAATTGATATCAGTGCGAACGCGTCGGGCACCTATCGATCTCCCATTTAGCCAAACGCATGTTCGACTATATCCAGGCCGCCCAGACGCAACTCCACTGTCGGAAACTGCTGTCAGCTCATCGGCTACTACCGTCAGCACGATGGCGGCACGGGTCTGTGTGGTGGGGAGCGTAAACCTGGATCTAACGTTCGACGTCAACGCCCTTCCTCGCCCAGGCGAGACGGTGCTGGCCTCCTCGTTGAGCTCCGCACCCGGCGGCAAGGGCGGGAATCAGGCCGTGGCCGCGGCACGTGCGGGCGCACAGGTGCAGTTCGTCGGAGCGTTCGGCGACGACCCCGCCGCCGAACGGTTGCGGGCTCACCTGCTGGCCAACGGTGTTGCCCTGGACGGGACCATCATCCTGCCCGGACCGAGTGGCACCGCGATCATCGTGGTCGATTCCAACGCCGAAAACACCATCGTGGTGGCGCCCGGTTCCAACGGACATCTGACACTGACCGGCACGGCCGCACACGCGGTCGTCGCCGGTTGCGATGTGTTGTTGACCCAGTTTGAGATTCCGGTGGCGACCGCGGCAGCAGCAGCACGGGAGGCACAGTCGGCCGGAGCGGTCGTCATCGTCAACGCCTCACCGGCATCCCACCATCAAAGCTCGCTCGCCGAACTGGCCACCTCGGCCGATGTGGTGATCGTGAATGAAGCCGAAGCCGGCGGATGGCCTTGGCGGCCAGCCCATTTTGTGGTCACCCAGGGCGCGCGCGGAGCGCGCTATATCGGCGCGGACGGCGAGTTCGACGTATCGGCCCCAACGGTCACCGCGGTGGACACCACCGGCGCCGGCGACGTGTTCGCCGGCGTGTTAGCCGCAAACTGGCCGCCCAGCCAAGGTGCAAATCCAGCTTTAAAGTCCGAGCGGCTGCGCGCATTGCGTCGCGCCTGCGCCGCGGGGGCGCTGGCGACACTTGTCCCCGGTGCCGGTGACTGCGCACCGGACGCCGAGGCGATCGACGCGGCCCTAAACCACTAGCGCCCTGAACCGCGCCCTAATGCGAGTCCCGGCGCACATCGTGGGCGATCGTCAGACCGAAGGCAGCGTCCAGTTCGTCCACCGACTGACTCAGCAGCACCCGGCTGCGGTTGGGCGACAACAGAACCGACAGCTGGTGATGCGCCGCACCGGCGACAAACGCCAGCCGGTTTACCCGCAACAACGGGGCGCCGATCGCGGTGTCGAGCAGCTGCGCGTTGCGTGGACCGGCGATCTCAGCGGTGATTTCATGCCGCACCCATTCCACCGTGATCCCCGCGTCCGACAGCAATTCGTAGAGCGGCGTGCGCCGCAACGCCGACTCTGTGAACATGTCGGCCAACTCGGCCGGCAGCCAGGCATCGGTCACCATCAGCGGCTCGTCCGTCCTGCGCTGCCGCCGGACCCGGACGATGTGCAGCAGGTCACCACCCGCCCCCAGTGCTTCCGCGACCACCGCCGGGGGGCGCCGCGTCTCGAGTTCGACCACGTCCACCTGGGTCTCGAACTGCGTCTGGCGCAGCCCGTCCAGGTACGAACGTCCCGTCGGCGATTCCTCGGTCCGGCCATGATCGCGCACAAAAGATCCGACGCCCTGTCTGCGTTCGATGTATCCCTGGTCGGCCAAGTCCGCCAGCGCGCGCCGCACCGTGATGCGCGATACCCCGAACTGCTCACCCAGCGTCTGCTCGGTGGGCAACGCGTCGCCGGGCGCGAGTACGCCGCGGTCGATCTCATCGTGCAGCACCAAGAAGAGTTGCCGGTGCAAAGGCACCCCGGCGGCGGTCGACACCGTTCCGGTCTTACCGCTGGTCTCGCGCACGGTGATCAATGGTTCCACACCCGCTCGCTTGCATAGTCCGATTACTTGTTATATGTATATAACAAGTAATCAAGTTGGAGCGCAGCGAGGAGACGACCCGATGACCGCCCGACCTCAAGAGGCCGCCACCGATCCCGATGGGCCCACCGGCAAGCTGGCGACGTGGGTCGCCGATCTGACGTTCGGCGATGTCCCGCAAGACGTCGTAGCGAGGGCAAAACATCTCATCCTCGACGGCGTGGGGTGCGCACTGATCGGGGCCAATCTCCCGTGGTCGCGAATCGCGACCAACGCCGTCCTGGGCCTGGAAGGCGCCGGAGACACCGCAATCATCGGTACCGGACGGACCACAAGTGCACCTGCTGCCGCAGTGCTCAACGGCACGTTCATCCAAGGTTTCGAGCTCGACGACTTCCATCCACTCGCCCCGCTGCACAGCTGCTCGCTGCTCATCCCCGCGCTGCTGTCGACGGCGTCAGTTCGGTCGCAAACCAGCGCGGGCGCCGACGTGCTGGTAGCGGCGATCGCCGGCTTCGAAGTGGGTCCGCGGGTCGGCTACACGCTGCACGGCACGCAGATGCTCGACCGGGGCTGGCATTCGGGACCAGTCTTTGGCACCCATTCCGCGGCAATGGCGTCCGGTAAGTTGCGTGGACTGCCGCCGGCGCAGCTGGAGGACGCCCTCGGCCTGGCCGGCACCCAGTCCGCGGGGCTGATGGCCGCGCAGTTCGAGGCGATGAGCAAGCGGATGCACCATGGGCTCTCAGCCCGCAACGGCTTCTACGCTGCAGGGCTTGCGGCCGCCGGCTATACCGGCATCAAGCGGGTGTTCGAACGTGAATACGGTGGATTTCTCAGCGTTTTCGGTGAGGGTCACGATCCCGACGCGTCGTTGTTGACCGGCCAACTCGGTCGGCGGTGGGAAACCACGATCATCATGGTCAAGTCGTACGCCGCCATGGGCGGCCTGCACGGAGCGATCGACGCCGCTCGGCGGTTGCGGAGTTCGGTTGCACCCCAGGATATCTCGAAGATCGACATCACCGTCGGCGAGACCGTCTACAAGCACGGCTGGTGGCTGCCTCAGCGCCCGCTCACGGCGATCGGCGCCCAGATGAATATCGGGTATGCGACCGCCGCGGCGCTGCTGGACGGCAACGTGTTGCCCGAACAGTTCACGCCCGCCCGCCTCGATTCCGACGACATCTGGTCACTGATCGAAGCAACGACGGTGCACCTCGACGAGTCGCTGGCCCACGCCGATATCAGCGAAAAATTCCGCACGGACGTCGCCTTGACCATGCATGACGGTGCCGTGCACCGCGTCAGCGTCGCTGTGCCGCACGGCGCACCCACCGATCCGGTCACCAATGAGGAGCTCGTCGCGAAGTTCCATGCGCTGGCCGACCGGGTCACCAGCACCAGCCGGTCCGATGCCATCGAGCGTGCAGTACTGGACCTCGAGAACCTTGATGACGCCGACTACCTGATCGATCTGCTCGCCGCGCCCGTCGCCGGCGCATTGGACTGAGAGGACAGACATGGCCACCACACCGAGCCGACAGCGGCTGAAGGAACTGCTGAACAAGCGCGAACTGATCATTGCGCCAGGGGTTTTCGACGGCATCTCGGCGCAACTGACCAAGCGGACCGGTCACGTCGCGGCGTACATGACCGGCGCCGGCGTGGCCGCATCCGGATTCGGCTTGCCCGACATCGGCCTGGCCACCGCGAGCGAAATGGCCGAACGAACCCGGATGATCGTCGGCGCGCTGGGCGACGTTCCGCTCATCGCCGATGCCGACACCGGATACGGCGCGCCGATGAACGTAGTGCGCACCGTGCGGGCCTACGACGCGGCCGGGGTTGCCGCGATCCAGTTGGAGGACCAGGTATTTCCCAAGCGCTGCGGTCATCTGCCGGATAAGCAGGTGGTCGACGCGACGGTGTTCGAACAGACGCTGGCGGCCGCGCTGGACGCCAGATCCGACGACGATCTGCTCATCGTGGCCCGCACCGACGCGCGCGCCCCGCTGGGACTGGACGCGGCGATCGAACGGGCCGACCGATACGCGCAAGCTGGTGCAGACGTGATATTCGTCGAGGCGCCGCAGGATGCGGCTGAAATTGAACGGATCGCCCACGAAGTCGACGCCCCGCTGCTGATCAACCTGGTGCTCGGCGGCATGACGCCGCTCGAATCGGCGGCACGGCTGCAGGAGTTGGGCTACGCGATCGCGATCCATCCGGGCAACCTGCTGACCAGCGCCACCTTCGGCATGCTGCAGAGCCTCTGCGAACTCAACGGCACCGATATCGCCCCCCATCTGCCCA
This sequence comes from uncultured Actinomycetota bacterium, assembly GCA_963762625.1. Lineage (GTDB taxonomy): Bacteria > Actinomycetota > Actinomycetes > Mycobacteriales > Mycobacteriaceae > Mycobacterium. The sequence continues at coordinate 2,198,827 of CAVXLB010000001.1, read as the reverse complement.
CCAGCCCTGCCGACTTCTTCAACCTGGTCGGCATGGCGGAGTGGCTGGAACTCGACAACAAGTACGCGCGCAAGGACTCATCATGGGCATGACCATCATCGAAAAGATCTTCGCCCGTAAGGCCGGTCTGGATTCGGTGTCACCGGGTGACACCGTCGTGGTCGACGTCGATATGACCGTGTTGATCGATCTGCAGTTCGCCACGATGTGGATTCAGCCCAACCGGATCCATGACCCCGACAAGCTGGCGGTGGTCATGGACCACGCTGTGCCCGCGCCGACCATCAAGGATGCCGCCGGCGGTCCGCACGCCCGAAAGTTCGCCGCCGACTTCGGCATCAGCCGCTTCTACGACGTCGGCCGGCACGGCATCTGCCACCAGGTCATCGCCGAGAACGGGCTGGCACGCCCAGGAGAAGTACTGGCCTGCACCGACTCTCACACCTGCGCCGCCGGCGCCTACAACACCGCGGCCCGCGGGCTGGGGCCCGCCGAGATCTATTCGATCATGTGCACCGGGACGACCTGGTTCCAAATGGCGCCGACCGTCCGCTACGAGCTGGAAGGCGTCAAGCCGAGCACGGTGAGCGGCAAGGACATCTTCTTGCACATCGCCAACGAATACGGCGACGCCGCGAATTTGAACCTGGAATTCGGCGGACGCGGTTTGGCGGGCGTCCCCATGCACGATCGACGCACGATCGCGACCCAGGGCGCCGAGGTATCCGCCGATTTCAGCACCTTCGAAGCAGACGACGTGTTGACCAGTTTCCTCGACGGCACCGGCGTGACCGGATACGAAGCTGCCGCACCGGATCCCGACGCCACCTACCACGACGTTCGGCACATCGACTTGGCGGCGCTGGAGCCCTATGTCGCGCGGCCGGGCACGGTCAGCCGCAATGGCCTGCCGGTCTCGCAGTTGGGCGTGCAGAAGATCGACCAGGCGTTCATCGGGTCATGCGCGAATGGCCAACTGGAGGACCTCGAGATCGCGGCACAGGTGCTGCGCGGCAAGACCGTGGCTCCGGGGGTGCGACTGTTGATCACCCCGGCTTCTCAGGCGGTATACCGGGAAGCCATGCGGCTGGGCTATCTGCAGGATCTCGCCGACGCCGGGGCGGTCATCACCAACTCCACCTGCGGCGCGTGTTTCGGCTACCACATGGGCGTGATCGGGCCCCGCGAGGTGTGTATTACGTCGAGCACCCGCAACTTCACCGGACGCATGGGCAGCACCGATGCGGAGATCTTCATGGCCTCACCGGCGACCGTCGCCGCGTCTGCGGTCACGGGATATATCACCGACCCAAGGAGCGTGACGGCATGACGGTGGCCTTTACCGGCAAGGTATGGGTGTTCGGCGACAACTTGAACACCGACGCCATGTACCCGGCGTTTGCCATGAAGATGGACCCGCCGGAGGCGGCCAAACACATCTTCTACGAGGTCCGACCCGGCTGGACCGACCAGGTGTCGCCGGGTGACATCGTGCTGGCCGGCAAGAACTTCGGTCTGGGATCGTCGCGCCCGGTCGCCTCGCTGTTCACCGAGCTGGGCGTCGTCGGACTCGTTGCCCAGGAGTTCAACTCGCTGTTCTTCCGCAACGCCGTGAACGCCGGCCTGCCCGCGATGAGCCTGCCCGACGCCACCACCCTGTTCGCCGAGGGCGACACCGGAACCTTCGACTTGACCGCCGGCACCTGGCGCAACGACACCACCGGAGCCTCCGGTACGGTTCCCACAATGCCCGACCTGATCCTCGACATCATCGAGAGTGGCGGCGTCATGCCCAGGCTGGCGGCCCAGGGTTATCTGCCGGCCGAACTCGGCGACTTGCTGCGCTCCAGCGCGGTCGCCATGCGCGGCGCCGGGAGCGGTGCCTGATGGCCACGCTGGGCAAGCTTTTCCGTCGCGTCCGGGCCGGCGAACACCGGGGACCGTTGGCCGGCAGTGCGTTTGCCGCGCCCGCAAGCATCACGGTCACCAGCGCCGCCTTCGCCGACGGCGGCGCCATGCCGCAGTCCAGCGCGGGGAAGGGTGTCGGCGCCGACACCTCGCCCGCATTGCGCTGGGCCGGGCTGCCACCCGAGACCCGGCAGGTGGTCCTCCTCATGGACGACATCGATGTTCCACTGCCGCGTCCGTTGTTTCACACCATCGCGGTGATAGAACCGACGGTCGACGGCGTCGCCGCGGGTTTGTTGCAACCGGGGACCGACGGTATCCGTTTCATCCGAGCGAATCTGGGCAATCGCGGCTACGCAGGTCCGCGCCCGATTCCCGGGCACGGACCCCACCGCTACCGGTTTCACGTGTTCGCGATCGACCGGCCGATTCCGGACAGCGTGACAAAATCCAAACCTCTGCTGGCGACAATGGCCGGCCACGTGCTGGCGCGTGGAACGCTGACCGGCACCTACGAGCGCTAAGGCTCGCGCTACTCCTTTGGAACCTCGCGTTCGATCTCGTCCAGCCAGACCCGGGCGGACATATCCGACGGCGCGCGCCAATCCCCGCGCGGCGACAACGCACCCCCGTGGGACACCTTGGGACCGTTCGGCATCGCCGAGCGTTTGAACTGGCTGAACGAGTAGAATCGCTGCACGAAGACCTGCAGCCAGTGCCGGATCTCCTTGAGCGAGTACGACGGTCGCTTATCCTCGGGGAATCCCGGCGGCCAGTTTCCGCTCCCGGGATCGCTCCACGCATGCCAGGCCAGGAACGCGATCTTGGACGGCCGAAATCCATACCGCAGAACCTGGAACAACGAAAAATCTTGCAGAGCAAACGGGCCGACCTTCGCCTCGCTGCTCTGCAGCTCTTCCTCCTCACCAGCGGGAATGAGCTCCGGTGTGATCTCGGTGTTGAGTACCGAGCGCAGCACCTCGCACACCTGTGACTCGAACTCCCCCGATGAGATGACCCAGCGGATCAGGTGCTGGATCAGCGTCTTGGGCACGCCGGCGTTGACGTTGTAGTGCGACATCTGGTCGCCGACACCGTATGTCGACCAGCCCAACCCCAGCTCGGAGAGGTCGCCGGTGCCCAGCACGATGCCGCCCCGCTGATTAGCCAGCCGGAAGAGGTAGTCGGTGCGCAGCCCGGCCTGGACGTTCTCGAAGGTGACGTCGTAGACCTTTTCACCGCGAGAGAACGGATGATCGATCTCCTTCAGCATCAGCCGAGCGGTGTCGGTGATGTCGATTTCGGAGAAGGTGACACCAAGTGCGTGGCAAAGCTCGACCGCATTGCGTTTGGTGTGCTCTCCGGTCGCGAAGCCTGGCAGCGTAAACGCCAGAATGTCGCTGCGGGGCCGGTCTTCCCGGTCCATCGCGCGCGCCGCAACGATCAGCGCGTGGGTCGAATCCAGGCCGCCGGAAACACCGATGACCAACTTCGGGTAGTTCAGGGCGCGCAACCGCTGCTCCAGTCCGGCGACCTGGATGTTATAGGCCTCGTAGCAATCGTGTTCCAGCCGGGTGGGATCGGCTGGCACGAAGGGGAATCGCTCGATCTGGCGTAGCAGTCCAATGTCGCCGGCCGGCGGATCCAGCCGGAACTCGATGGGCCGGAACGACTCCACCGACTCCCGGTGGTGCCGCCGGTTGTCATCAAATGTGCCCATCCGCAACCGTTCCGAACGCAGCAGCCCGGTGTCCACGTCGGCGACGGATCGTCGCTCTCCGGTGGGGAAGCGCTCGGATTCGGCCAGCAGCAGCCCGTTCTCCCAGATCATGGTCTGGCCGTCCCAGGCCAGGTCAGTGGTCGATTCGCCCTGCCCCGCGGCGGCATAGACGTAGGCGGCCAGACATCGCGACGATGCCGAGCGGGCCAGCAGGCGACGGTCTTCTGCGCGGCCGATGGTGATCGGGCTACCGGACAGATTGGCCAGCACCGTCGCGCCCGCCAACGCCGCCTGCGCGCTCGGCGGAATCGGCACGAACATGTCTTCACAGATTTCGACGTGCAGCACGAAGTCGGCCAGATCCGATGCGGCGAACAGCAGGTCGGGCCCGAACGGGGCCTGGACGTCTCGAATGCGGATGATCCCGCGCTCGTCATCGCCGGGCGCCATCTGGCGGCTTTCGTAGAACTCGCGGTAGGTGGGCAGATACGACTTGGGCGCCACGCCGAGCAGCACACCCCGGTGAATGACCGCTGCGGTGTTGTAGACGCGATTCAGATAGCGCAACGGGGCGCCGACCACCAGCACCGGCAACAGGTCGGCCGAGGACGCGACAATTTCGAGGAGGGCATCCTCGACGGCGTCGAGCAGAGCGTCTTGCAGCAGGATGTCTTCGATGGAATAGCCGGAAAGCGTCAGCTCAGGGAAGACGGCCACTGCGACGCCGTCCTGATGACACTCGCGAGCCAGCCGCAAGACCGATGCAGCATTAGCTGCCGGATCGCCGATCGCGGCGTGATGGGTGCATGCCGCGACGCGGACGAACCCGTGCTGATAAGCCGAATAGAAGTTCATCGCCCTCCTATTGTCGCCCAGCTAAGCCATAACACCCCAATCAGCTGGCAAAACCGGCTTCCGCGCGGCGAATGCCTAAGCTCGAGTGGGTGAACTCCGCCGAATCCCCGGAACTCGTCGCGTTGCTGGCCGCTCGCCGGATCGCGCTGCTCACCGGTGCGGGGATTTCCACCGACTCGGGAATTCCCGACTACCGCGGCCCTGATTCGCCGCCGAGCAATCCCATGACCATCCGCCAATTCACCTCAGACCCGGTGTTCCGGCAGCGGTACTGGGCGCGCAACCACGTCGGCTGGCGACACATGGACGACACCCTGCCCAACGCCGGGCACCGGGCCTTGGCCACGCTGGAGAACGCCGGGGTGGCGACCGGCGTGATCACCCAGAATGTCGATCTACTGCACACCAAGGCCGGCAGTTCGAACGTGGTGAATCTGCACGGCAACTACGCCCAGGTGGTGTGTTTGAGCTGCGGCCACACCACCAGCCGTGCCGCGCTGGCCGAGCAGCTGGATGCGCTCAACCCGGGATTCATCGAGCGCGCCGCGGCAGTCGGTGGGCTGGCGGTGGCTCCGGATGCCGACGCCATCGTCGCCGATACCGCGTCGTTTCGCTATCTCGACTGCGCGCGCTGTGCCGGCATGCTCAAGCCCGATATCGTCTATTTCGGCGAGAGTGTGCCCAAAGAAGTTGTGGAGCAGGCATATTCACTGGTCGATGAAGCCGAGGCACTCCTGATAGCGGGCTCGTCGCTGACGGTGTTCTCCGGCTACCGGTTCGTGCGGCACGCGGTAGCGCGGGGCATCCCGGTCGCTATCGTCAACCGCGGCCGCACCCGCGGCGACGACCTTGCCACCGTCAAGGTCGACGGCGGGTGTTCCGAATTGCTGACCCTGCTTGTGAACGAGCTCGCGCCGATGGCCTTGCGCTAAAAAGTACAGGGCATGCTGCGGACGGCGTGAATGAAATTGCCTGGCACGTAGACCGGATCGGCTGCCTGGATATCCGGCAGCTGACGAAGCAACTCGCCGAAAAGCGCGCGCAGTTGCGCCCTGGCCACATGAGCACCGAGGCAGAAATGCGGTCCGCCACCGCCGAAGCCGAGGTGCGGGTTGGGGTTGCGGCTCAGGTCCAAACGCTCCGGACGGTCAAATACCTCGGTATCCCAGTTGCCGGAGGAATAGAACATCACCACCTTCTCCCCCGCCATGATGGTCTGGTCGCCCAGCTCGAAATCCGTTGCGGCCGTGCGGCGAAAAGTCATGACGGGCGTGGCCCAGCGGACGAACTCCTCGACTGCCGTTCCAATGCGGTTCTCGAACGACGCCAGCAACCATGCCCTTTCCGCGGGGAAGTCGGTGAGAGCTTTCATCGCGTGGCTGGCGGTCTGACGGGTGGTGTCGTTGGCGGCCACGGCAAGCAACACGAAGAATGCAGCCACATCCGCGTCGGCCAGCCGGTCACCGTCCACCTCGGCGTGCACCAAGCTGCTGATCAGGTCCTCACCGGGATGCGCGCGGCGCTCCGCGGCCAGCGTGCCGGCGAGTTGGTGCAGGTAAGTCTGATACTCGACCAGAACCTCGAAAGGGTTGCGGCCGTTGAGGTAAACCGGGTCGGCCCACGACACAGCCGCGTCGGTCGCCTCCGCCACGCGTTCGCGCTCAGATTCTGGAATTCCCACCATGTCCGACAGCGTGCGGATGGGCAGCTGTTTGGCGCAGTGGTCGACGAAATCTGCACCGCTGCCGGCGCCCCGCAACTCATCGACGACTACCCTGGCGTTCGTCTTGATCGAGTCTTCGATGCGGCGTACCTGCCGCGGGGTGAATGCGGCGCTGACGACCTTGCGGAGCTTGGTGTGCCGCGGCGGGTCCATCGCCAGAAAAGACTGTGAGGCTTCGAGCAACTCCACGGGAACGTTCTCGAAGAGGACCCCCCTGCCGGAGAGGAACACCTCGTTGTTGCGGCTCACTGTAGCGATGTCGGAGCGTCGGGTGATCGCCCAATAGCCACGGTCCAGGGGATCGTCCATCAAGGCGTCCTCGACCGGAGGATGCCAGGTGACCGGCCGCTCGGCCCGCAGCACGGCGAACGAGCGTTCCCGCTCCGCCGCAGTACCGGCCCAGAATGCGCGCGAAGACAAATCGATCGCGTCGTAGGCACGGGAAATCCCGGACATCCCTGTCGTAGCCCGCATAGAAACCCTCCAACACACCGGAATCGAGCATGACACTATTCCTAGACATAGTGTCTAGTCAATATGTCAGCCCTCGGCTATGCTCCGCGAATGCCCTCGGTCACACGGAAGCCGCAGGCCCATCGCGAGCAAGAGCGCCAACAGCGGCGAGAGCAGCTGGAGCGCCGGCTGCTGGATGCCACCGAACGGCTGATGTGCGACGGGGCCAGCTTCACCGAGCTCAGCGTGGACCGGCTGGCGACCGAAGCGGGTATTTCGCGCGCCAGCTTCTACATCTACTTCGAAGACAAAGGGCACTTGCTGCGCCACCTTGCCGGCCAGGTGTTCGGAGAGCTCGCCGCCAGCGCCGAACGGTGGTGGGGAGCGGCCTGGCAACGTAATCCGGACGATGTCCGGGCTGCGATGGCCGGCATCGTCGAAATCTACCGGCGCCATCAGGCCGTGCTCGGCGCACTCAACGAGATGGCCGCGTATGACGCCGCGACGGCGAAGACCTACCGCGACCTGCTGACCGCCATCACGCAGCGATTGATCCGGGTCATCGAAGACGGTCAGGCCGATGGCTCAATCCGTCGTGAGCTGCCGGCGACAACCACCGCCAGCGCCCTGACCTGGATGGTGGAGCGGGTTTGCCAGCAGAACCTGCCCGCACAACCACCCGGCTACGACACCGAGCTGGCGGCTACGCTGGCCGAAATTGTTTGGAGCACACTGTATCTCAAAGCCGCGTCGACGCGCTGAGGTACCGCGACGGCGCTACGCTACACGGCGACCAGGTCGTCGGCGTGCACCGCCGGCCGGCGCAGCTCGCCGGGTAGCTCGGAGGTCGACAGGCCGATCATGGTCGCAAGCTCGGTCGCGTCGTAGGCGACCACACCACGGGCCACCATCGCCGAGTCCGGTCCGCGCAGTTCGACGACATCTCCGCCATAAAACCGCCCTGACACCGCGGTAATGCCCGCAGCCAGCAGCGAGCGGCGTTGCCGCAGCACCGCACGCACCGCACCCTCGTCGAGCGTCAGGCAGCCAGCCGACTCGGCGGCATAACGCACCCAGAACCGGCGGGCAGACATCCGGTCCGGCCGCGCGGCAAACACCGTGCCCACCGAGGCATCGGTGAGCGCGGGCGCGGCGTCGGCCGCAGCGGCCAGCAGCACCGGCACGCCGGCATCGGCGGCCAGCAGCGCCGACGACATCTTTGACGCCATTCCGCCGGTACCCAAGCTGCTGCCCGGACCAGCGACCACACCGTCCAGGTCCGCCGAGCCGGAAACCTCAGGTATGAACCGGGGGGGTATCTGGCCCTTGGTTCTTCGTGGATCCGAGTCGTAGAGCCCGTCGATGTCGGACAGCAACACCAGAGCATCGGCGCCTACCAGGTGCGCCACCAGCGCCGAGAGCCGATCGTTGTCACCGAACCGGATTTCGTTGGTGGCCACCGTGTCGTTCTCGTTGACGATCGCGACCGCATGCAGCACCCGCAGCCGGTCCAGGGTGCGTTGGGCATTGGTGTGCTGGGCCCGCATCGAAATATCGTGCGCGCTCAGCAGTACCTGCCCTACTGTGCGGCCGTACCGCGAGAACGCCGCGCTCCACGAGTTCACCAGCGCGACCTGCCCGACGCTTGCCGCGGCCTGCTTGGTCGCGAGATCTTTTGGGCGACGGGGTAATCCGAGGGGCTCGATGCCTGCGGCAATGGCGCCCGAAGACACGATCACGACGTCGGTGCCGGCCTTCATCCGCGCCTCTATCGCTTCGGCGAGCCCTGCCAGCCGGCCGGCGTCGAACACCCCGGACGATGTGGTCAGCGCGTTGGTCCCGACCTTGACGACCAGACTGCGCGCGGTTCGGATGGCCTCCCGATTTCCGCTCACGGCTCGTCGTCGCTCATTGATTCGTCCCGGTGTTCGCGGCGCTGACGCCGGGCAGCCTTGCGCTCGTCGGCGCCGACGCGATCGGTCTGTTCCAGCCGCACGTCGGTGCCCCGTCCTGTCAGGGCGATGTGTTGTCCTGCAGGCGTTTGCGGCTCCCAGTCGAACGTCATCTCGCCTATGGTCACCGCACACCCTGGCTGAGCACCCAGTCGCAGCAGCTCTTCTTCGACGCCGAGGCGCGCCAGTCGGTCGGCGAGATAGCCAACCGCTTCGTCGTTGAGGAAGTTGGTCTGACCCACCCAGCGCCCGGGCCGCGTTCCGGTGACGACGAAGCCACCCTCTCCGTCGGATTCGACGGTGAAGCCGCTGTCGTCCACTGGCACAGGACGGATCACCGGTCGCCGCGGCGCGGTCGGCGGCCGCGCGGCGTTATAGGCCGAGACCATCTGCCACAGCCCGAAAATCAACGGCTGCACGTTTTCCCGAGTGGCCGCCGAAACGCAGAACACCGGCCAGCCACGCTGGGCGATGTCGTCGCGGACGAACTCGGCGAGCTCGCGCGCCTCCGGCACGTCGATCTTGTTCAGCACCACCGCCCGGGGACGCTCGGCAAGGTCGACCAGCGCCGCGTCGCCTTGCAGCGTGGGCGTATACGCCGCCAGTTCGGCTTCCAGCGCGTCGATGTCAGAGATCGGGTCGCGGCCTGATTCTGCAGTCGCGCAATCCACCACGTGCACCAGCACCGCACATCGTTCGATATGACGCAGAAAATCCAGGCCCAGGCCGCGGCCCTGGGATGCGCCCGGGATCAAACCCGGCACGTCGGCGACGGTGAACGTATGCTCGCCGGCCGACACCACGCCGAGGTTGGGAACCAGTGTGGTGAACGGGTAATCGGCGATCTTCGGCTTGGCCGCCGAAATCACCGAGACCAGCGACGATTTTCCCGCGGAGGGAAACCCGACCAAGCCGACGTCGGCGACCGTCTTGAGCTCCAGGGTGAGATCGCGGGCCTGACCCGGCTCGCCGAGCAGGGCGAAGCCGGGCGCCTTGCGTGCGCGCGACGCGAGCGCGGCGTTGCCCAGGCCGCCGCGGCCGCCCGCGGCGGCCTCGAACCGGGTGCCCGCGCCGACCAGGTCAGCCAGCAGCCGACCGTTCTCATCCAGGACCACGGTGCCGTCGGGGATCTTGACTTCCAGGTCCGCACCGAAGGCACCATCGCGATTGTTGCCCATCCCCTGCTTGCCGGAAGGTGCGGTCACGTGCGGACGGAAATGGAAGTCGAGCAAGGTGTGCACCGCGGGGTCGACGACGAAGACGATGCTGCCGCCGCGACCACCGTTACCGCCGTCGGGACCACCCAGTGGCTTGAATTTTTCGCGATGGACCGAGGCGCAGCCGTTTCCGCCGGAACCCGCTCGCGCGTGAATTACGACCCGATCGACAAACCGAGGCATCGGGCTTCCCCTTACTTTCAGCCCGGCGACGATGCAGGCCCGCAGTGTGCATCATCGTGGGTTCACACGCGCGACGCTCAGTCGGTGGTCTGCCCGGCCGTGACGATGTTGATGGTTTTGCGTCCGCGCTTGACGCCGAACTCGACGGCTCCGGCCTCCTTGGCGAACAACGTGTCATCGCCGCCGCGCCCGACGTTGACGCCAGGATGGAATTTGGTGCCGCGCTGACGGATCAGGATCTCGCCGGCCTTGACGACCTGGCCGCCGAACCGCTTGACGCCGAGCCGCTGAGCGTTCGAATCGCGACCGTTGCGCGAGCTGGAAGCGCCCTTCTTGTGTGCCATATTTTGTCGTCCCTACTCATGCTGTTTGTTCTTCGCCTGACGGCTCATCACGCGATTCCGGTGACCTTGAGGACAGTCAGCGGCTGACGGTGCCCCTGCCGCTTGTGGTATCCGGTCTTGTTCTTGAACTTGTGGATGCGGATCTTGGGGCCCTTGGTGTGCTCGAGCACCTCGCCGGTCACCGCGACCTTGGCCAGCGCCTGAGCATCGCTGGTGACAGAGGCACCGTCGACCACCAATGCCACCGGCAGCGACACCGTAGCGCCGGGCTCGGTGTCGAGCTTCTCGACCTTGACCACGTCACCCACGGCGACCTTGTACTGCTTGCCGCCAGTCTTGACGATTGCGTAGGTCGCCATCGTTGCTCCTGCCTTATACTCTGGTCAGCGCTCGCGCGCGGGTAACGGCGTGCACTGGTTGGTCTGGGTGGGTCTGGGCGGCGGGGGAATCTGTCCCGCCTGTCGCCGGCCGAAGTATCCGCCTGGCGACAACCAATCCAGGGTACGTGACCAGCGGCTACAGGGTCAAACCGGCCCTAGGCAGCCGGGGTGAGCGCGCAGGTCAGTCCACTTGGATCGGCGGTCCGGCCGGCCTGCCCGCCGCGCGCCGCCCGCGCGGACGTCCAAAGACCTCGGTGCCGATGGAGGCGGCGGGGCGCGCAGCGCCGTTGGACTCGGAATCCCCGTCGTCGAGTCCTCATCATCCTCGTCTAGGTCCTCGTCCTCATCCTCATCCAGGTCCTCGTCCTCGTCGACGAGGTCGTCGTCCTCGTCCATGATCCAGATCGTCATCGTCGTCGTTCTCGTCATCGTCGTCGTTCTCGTCATCGTCGTCGTTCTCGTCATCGTCGAGGTCGTCTTCGTCGGAGTCTTCGTCGAGGTCGTCTTCGTCGGTGTCCTCCTGGTCAGCAGGACCCAGCTCTTCAGTCTGCTCGTCGATCTCGGGGGTGAATTCCTCATCGGGTTCGCCGGATTCGTCGTCATCGTCATCCGTCGTCGACGTGCCGGCGGCCATCGCCTTGAACATCGGATGCTCGCCGGGAGCGTGCGCGGGCACTTTGGCCACGGGCTGCTCTTCTTCGGATCGGTTCTTCTTCGATCGCCTGCCCCGCCGACCGCCGGGCTCGGACTTGCGCCCGCTCGCCGGGGCGGAGTCGACCGGGTCGGCGTGCAGCAGAATTCCGCGACCGGCGCAGTTCGGGCATGACGTCGAGAACGCCTCGATCAGCCCGGTCCCCAACTTTTTGCGGGTCAATTGCACCAGGCCCAGCGACGTCACCTCCGACACCTGGTGGCGGGTGCGGTCGCGGGCCAGCGACTCGGTCAGCCGGCGCAGCACCAAGTCGCGGTTGGACTCCAGCACCATGTCGATGAAGTCGATGACCACGATGCCGCCGATGTCGCGCAGCCGCAGCTGGCGCACGATCTCCTCGGCCGCCTCGAGGTTGTTCTTGGTGACGGTCTGCTCGAGGTTGCCCCCGGACCCGGTGAATTTGCCGGTATTGACGTCAACCACCGTCATCGCCTCGGTGCGGTCGATCACCAGCGTGCCGCCTGACGGTAACCACACTTTGCGGTCCATCGCCTTCGCGAGTTGCTCGTCGATGCGATGGACGGCGAACACATCCGGCCCGGCCTGACCGTCCGGCCCGCCGGGGGGCTCGTATTTCGCCAGCTTCGAAACCAGGTCGGGGGCGACAGAATTCACGTAGTCGTTAATAGTGGTCCACGCCTCGTCGCCGGAGACGATGAGCCCGGCGAAGTCTTCGTTGAACAAGTCGCGGATGACCTTGACCAACACGTCTGGCTCTTCGTAGAGCGCCACCGCCGCACCTGCGGCATTTTTCTTGGTCTGCGTCGCCTTGACTTCGATTTGTTCCCAGCGCCCCTGTAGGCGCGTCACGTCTTTGCGGATTTCGTCTTCTTTGACACCCTCGGACGCCGTGCGGATGATCACGCCGGCGTCAGATGGCACCACCTCACGCAGGATCTCCTTGAGCCGCTGGCGTTCGGTGTCGGGCAGCTTGCGGCTGATTCCGGTCGACGACGCACCCGGCACATAAACCAGGTAGCGGCCCGCCAGTGACACCTGAGTGGTCAGCCGCGCACCCTTGTGTCCGACCGGGTCCTTGCTGACCTGGACGACCACATAGTCGCCGGGCTTGAGGGCCTGTTCGATCTTGCGGTCGGCCCCGCCGAGTCCGGCGGCTTCCCAATCGACTTCTCCGGCGTAGAGCACGCCGTTGCGCCCGCGACCGATGTCGACGAAGGCCGCCTCCATCGAGGGCAGCACGTTCTGCACGATTCCGAGGTAGATGTTGCCCACCATCGAGGCAGATGCCGCCGACGTCACGAAATGCTCGACGACGATGCCGTCTTCGAGCACCGCGATCTGGGTGTATCGCGAGCCCGGGTGTGGCGGCTCGGTGCGAACCCTGTCGCGCACCACCATTACCCGTTCGACGGCCTCGCGGCGCGCCAGGAACTCCGCTTCGGTCAGGACCGGCGGGCGGCGCCGTCCGGCGTCGCGACCGTCTCGGCGCCGTTGCCGCTTAGCCTCCAGCCGGGTCGAGCCGTCGATCCCCTTGATCTCGGAGTTGCTTGAGGCTCCCGAGCCTGAAGAACCGCCACCGGACTTGCCCCGGGGCGCGCGCTCGTGCACCACGGTGTTCGGCGGATCGTCGGGAGCCGGACCTTCCTCGTTGTCGTCGACGGAACCCGACTTTCGCCGGCGGCGCCTGCGGCGGCGGCGATTGCCCGCCTCCGACGAACCGTTCTCGTCGTCGGCGTCGCCGTCGTCGGATTCTTCGCCGTCGTCGGATTCGGCGCCGTCATCGGCGTCGGTCTCGCCCTGGCCGTCGGATCCGCCCTGCTCGCCGCGGCCGCGGCCGCGACCCCGGCGGCCACGGCGCCGGCGGCGGTTACCCGTGCGACCGGCCTGATCCTCGTCGTCGTCCTCGTCCGAATCGTCGGAATCGTCGGCGTCCGTGGCGTCGTCGCTGCCACCGTACTGAATGCCGGCGGCCTGGATCGATTGCGGAGAAACGAACAGCGGCATGTAACCCGACGCGTCGCCCGGGGCAGCGGGCATCGCCTGGGGTGGCGCCGACTCGGGTTCCTGGCGTTTCTGGGCCACCCGGACCGGTGCGTGGCTGAAGCCCGGGATGTTCACCAGGGGCTTGGCGAACAGCATCTCGCGCACCCGGATCGCATCCTCGCGGTCCACGCCGGAATGCACGTTGCGAGCTCGTCCGTCGAGCTCGAAGAGCGTGTCCAGCACCTCTTTGTTGGTGTTGCCCAGCGCTCGTGCCAGCTGATGGACCCTTATGCGGTCCGGCAGGTCCTCGTGCCGAGCCGACTCTTCTGATGGGTCTGAAGTTGGGGCACCGTCTACCACGTAATCTCCTCAAGCCCCCGGGCGCGTTCATTCGACGCGGCCACGCGAGGGCTTCGCTATGTGCCCGGGTGACTTCTCCCGGGCTTGTGATGGTCTCGCCCCGAGCGGCTCAGGATTCGAACGCACTCGGCGCCGTGCTGAATGAGGACGTGACATGCGGCGCAACATCGCAGTTGGCGATGGTCGCGCTTGTCCAAGTCTTCATTCGGGTGTCTGACGCCGATCCGGCGACGTTCACCCGCCAGTCAGTATCCCACATCACAGCGCGCGCCCCACCACGCCTGCCCGGAGAAGCTGCAAACTGGCTCAGCGCCGCTCGTCGGTCGCGGTCAGCACACCTCTAAACACCGGGAAACCAGAGCGCGATCTCGCGCTCCGCCGAATCGAGCGAATCGGACCCATGCACCATGTTGAACTGTGTTTCCAGCGCGAAATCGCCCCGGATCGTGCCGGGCGTGGCCTTCTCGACCGGGTCGGTGCCACCGGCAAGCTGCCGAAACGCCGCAACCGCCCGCGGTCCCTCCACGATCGCCGCCACCAGGGGCCCCGAAGTGATGAATTCCAGCAACGATCCAAGGAATGGTTTGCCTTCGTGCTCCGCGTAATGCTGCCTGGCCAAATCCTCACTGACTTGTCGAAGCTGCAGCGCCGCGATGGTCAAGCCTTTTCGCTCGATGCGGCTGATGACCTCGCCTATCAGCTTTCGCTCGACACCATCGGGCTTGATCAGTACCAGGGTCCGTTCGGTCACGGCCGACAGCGTACCGAACCGGTCGGCGATCAGTCGGGGGGCAGTTGGACCGGCGGCTGCCGATGTTGTTGCCGAAGTAGGACCTCGGCGCGCAGGTAGGCGATCAGCGCCCACACAGCGGCGAACAGCACACCGATGAATCCGACGCCCGAGTACACGGCGAAACCTGCGAGCGGCACCACCTGGACACCCAGGTTCACCCAGATCGCCCAGGGCCTGCCCTGCAACCCGGCCAGCAGGATCAACAACACCGCCAGACCGATCAGATAACTCAGCGACACCGCAGTCAGGCCGCCGCCAACCGCGCCCACGACCGGTATCGCCAGCAGCACCACGACCGCCTCCAAGACCAGCGTCGCTGCCATCACCCCACGGAAGCTCTTCCACGGGTCGGCCGGCGTCCCGGCACCGTCGGTCGCCTGCGGGTTGGTCATTCCGGATCACGGCCGAACAAGGTCCGCGCGGCGCCGGCGGTGACGACCGAGCCCGTGATCACGATCCCGGTGCCCGAGAACACCCCGGCTTGGCCATCCACGAAGCCATCTCCGAAGCCGTCCAGTTCGCTATCCCGGACGGCGTCGTCGACCAGCGCGGTCGCCGTGTCGATGGCGTCGCGCAGATTCCGGGCAGTCAGCACTCGGTCGGGCCCGAATCGCTCCTCCGCCGCCAGCGCCAGCGACTCGATATCCAGCGCCCGGGGCGACCCATTGTGGGTCACGACCACGGAATCGAATGCCGGCTCCAGCGCGGCGAGAATGCCGTCCACGTCCTTGTCGGCCATCACGCTGATCACCCCGATCAAGGTTCGGAAGTCGAACTCGCCTGCCAGTGTTTGTGCCAACGCGCCCGCCCCGGCGGGATTGTGGGCGGCGTCGATGAACACCGTGGGCGCGCTGCGCATCCGCTCCAGCCGCCCGGGGCTGGTGACGGCGGCGAAACCGGCCCGGACGGCGTCGACATCAAGCTGGCGGTGTGCGCCGGCTCCGAAGAAAGCCTCGACCGCCGCAAGTGCCACCACCGCGTTGTGCGCCTGGTGTTCGCCGTGTAGTGGCAGGTAGACGTCGGAGTACACGCCGCCGAGGCCCTGCAACTGCAATACCTGGCCGCCGATGGCGACCTGACGGCCCAACACCGCGAACTCGGAATCCTCGCGGGCCACGGCGGCATCGTTTTCAACCGATTGCGCCAGTAGCACTTCCATGGCCTCCGGTACCTGGCGCGCGATGATGGCGACGGTGTCCGGTACACCGTCGGCATCCTCATCCGAGGCCCCCTGGGCCCGGTGGATGATGCCCGCCTTTTCGCCGGCGATCCCGGCGATGTCGGCACCGAGATATTCGACGTGGTCGATGCCGATCGGGGTGATGACCGCCACTGGGGCGTTGACCACGTTGGTGGCGTCCCAACGCCCGCCGAGGCCTACCTCGATCACCGCGACGTCGACGGGCGCGTCGGCGAACGCGGCGAACGCCATCGCGGTGAGGACCTCGAACTTGCTCATCGCCGGCCCGCCGGCGGACTGCGACTGCTCGTCGATCATCTGCACGAACGGCTCGATCTCCCGGTACGTCGCCACGTATTGAGCCGGGCTGATTGGTTTTCCGTCGATCGCGATGCGTTCGGTCGCCGACTGCAGGTGGGGGCTGATGGTCCGGCCCGTTCGCTGTTGCAGGGCCGTGACCAGCGCGTCGACCATCCGCGCTACCGACGTCTTACCGTTGGTGCCGGCGATGTGGATTGACGGATAAGCGAGCTGGGGCGAGCCGAGCAGGTCCATCAATGCGCTGATCCGGGTCAGGCTCGGCTCGATGCGGGTCTCCGGCCAGCGTTGGTCCAGCAGGTGCTCGACCTGCAGAAGTGACGCGATCTCATCCGGCGTGGGAACCGAGTCGGTGGCCCCTCGATAGTCCAGTCCCTCTGTCCACTCGGGGGGATCGAAATTCATTGCAGCCCGGCCATCCTGGCGCTGATCCGGTCGGATTCCTCCTGGGCCACCCGCTGGCGGTCGCGGATCTTGCCGACGACATGATCTGGGGCTTTGGCCAGAAAGTCCGCGTTGCTCAGCTTTGCGGCGGTCGATGCCAGCTCCTTTTGTGCCGCGGCCAAGTCCTTTTCCAGTCGTCGACGCTCGGCGTCCACGTCGATGGTGCTGGAGGTGTCCAGCTCGACGACGACGGTGCGGTTCATGTTGGCGCCCAGCCGAACTTCCAACGACGCCGATGGGCGGAAGTCCGGGCCCGGCACGGTGAGCCATGCCAGCGATGTCACGGCACCCACCTGGCCGCTCAAGTCGGAGTCTTCGACGCCGGCCAACCGGGCCGGCACCTTCTGCCGGTCCGCCAGACCCTGATCGCTGCGGAACCGGCGGACCTCGGTCACCAGCTTCTGCATGTCCGTGATTCGTTGTGCAGCAACTGGATCCAGGCTGATCGCGAGTGCCGTCGGCCAGTCGGCGATCACCAATGACTCCTCGCCGGTCAGCGCCTGCCAGAGCGCCTCGGTGATGAATGGGATAACGGGGTGCAGCAGTCGCAGCAAGGTGTCCAGCACCGCGGCCAGCACGGCGGCGGTGTGCGGGTGTCCATCAGCAAGCTGCGACTTGGCCAGTTCGACATACCAGTCACAGAATTCGTCCCAGGCGAAGTGGTAAAGCGCCTCGCAGGCCCGGCCGAACTCGTAGCTGTCGAAGGCCGAATCAACTTCGGCGCGAACTTGTTCCAGTCGGCTCAGGATCCACCGGTCTCCGTCGGTCAGGTCATCGTGAGACGGCAACGGCCTGATCTGAGCGCCGTTGAGCAACGCGTAGCGGGTGGCATTGAACAACTTGGTACAGAAGTTGCGCGACGCCCGGACATGGTCCTCGCCCACCGCAAGGTCGCCCCCGGGACTGGCGCCGCGGGCCAGGGTGAACCGCAGCGCGTCGGCCCCGAAGGCGTCGACCCACTCCAGCGGGTCGATGACGTTGCCCTTCGACTTACTCATCTTGCGGCCGGACTCGTCGCGGATCAGTCCGTGCAGGAAGACGTCGGTGAACGGCACCTGCGGCCCGCGTTGGCCGTCGAGTGTGATGGCGTCGTCACCCCCGACGAAGGTGCCGAACATCATCATTCGTGCGACCCAGAAGAACAAAATGTCGTAGCCAGTAACCAGAACGCTTGTTGGATAGAACTTTTCCAGCTCTGGCGTTCGCGACGGCCAGCCCATCGTGGAGAAGGGCCACAGCGCCGACGAGAACCAGGTGTCCAGCACGTCGGGATCCTGTTCCCAGCCGTCTGGGGGGGTGTCGTCGGGACCGACGCACACCTGTTCTCCGTTGGGCCCGTGCCAGATCGGGATGCGGTGGCCCCACCACAGCTGCCGTGAGATGCACCAATCGTGCATGTCGTCCACCCAGCCGAACCAGCGTGGTTCCAGACTAGCCGGGTGAATCACGGTGTCCCCGTTGCGCACCGCGTCTCCGGCGGCCTTGGCCAGCGACTCGACTCGGACCCACCACTGCAGCGACAACCGCGGCTCGATCGGTTCGCCGCTGCGCTCCGAGTGTCCCACGCTGTGCAGGTAGGGCCGTTTCTCCTCAACAACCCGGCCCTGGTCCGCCAGCGCTTCGCGCACCGCCACGCGCGCCTCGAAGCGGTCCATGCCGTCGAATTGCGTTCCGGTGTTGACGATCCGGCCCTTGGTGTCCAAGATGGAGATCATCGGCAGCTTGTGTCGTACCCCGATCTCGAAGTCGTTGGGGTCGTGAGCGGGCGTGACTTTGACCGCGCCGGTCCCGAATTCGGGGTCCACATGCTCGTCGGCGACGATGACTATCTTCCTGTCCACGAACGGATGCGGCAGGCTGGTGCCGACCAGATGGCGATAACGCTCGTCTTCGGGATGGACCGCGATGGCGGTGTCGCCCAGCATCGTCTCGATCCGGGTGGTGGCCACCACGATGTGTGGTTGCGAGTCGTCCGTTGGGGAATCGTTCATTGAGCCGTATCGGAACGACACCAACTCGCCTTCGACCTCGACGTAGTTGACTTCGAGGTCCGAGATCGCGGTCTCCAGCACCGGCGACCAGTTGACCAAGCGCTCAGCCTGATAGATCAGGCCGGCGTCGTAGAGGCGCTTGAAGATCGTGCGCACCGCCCGCGACAGGCCCTCGTCCATGGTGAACCGATCGCGACCCCAGTCCACGCCATCGCCGAGCCGGCGCATCTGGCCGCCAATCGCGCCGCCGGACTCACGCTTCCACTCCCAAACCTTCTCGATGAACAGGTCGCGACCCAAGTCCTCCTTGGTCGTGCCATCGACCGCGAGCTGGCGTTCCACCACGCTCTGAGTCGCGATACCCGCGTGGTCCATGCCCGGCTGCCACAGCACCTCGTAGCCCTGCATGCGCTTGCGGCGGGTCAAGGCGTCCATCATGGTGTGTTCCAGGGCGTGACCCATGTGCAGGCTGCCCGTCACGTTCGGCGGCGGCAGCACGATCGAATACCCAGGTTTGTCGCTGGTCGGGTCCGCAGCGAAGTAACCGGCTTCCAGCCACTTCTGGTAGATGGCGCCCTCCGCTGCGCCCGGTTCCCACGACTTGGGCAGGTCGGTGGCGGGGCTGCGGCTGACGGTCACCGGTCAATTCTAGGAAGCGCCGCCTGCGCGCGTGTAAGCGCCCGAGCGCGCAGGCAACGATCCGCTAGTTCTCGTCAGTCCGAATCACGGAATGGTGAGTACTTGGCCCGGTTGGATCAGGTCAGGGTTGGAGATGCCGCTCGCGTCGGCGATCACCTGGTATTTGTTGCCGTCGCCATAGAACTGCTCCGCGATTGCCCACAGGGTGTCGCCCGACGCGACGGTGTACGTCCGCGCAGCAGGTTCTGGTTCTGCGACGGCCTCTTCAACAGCGACCTCCGGGGCTTCGTCGGCCGCAGCCTCAGGCACCGGTGGCGGCGGTCCGTCGGTCACCGTTTTCGTCGACCAGGCGGGTCCGTCAGCGGCGTAGAGCACTAAGTTGGCGTCATCCTGAATCACGAGCTTGACGTTCTTCTTGCCCTTGGTGTCGGTGTGCCAGACCGGCTTATCCGCCGTGTAGACGACGAAGTTGCCGTCGGTTTGGACCTCGGCGCGCACCACATCCTGGCCGTTGGTCTTCGAGGACCAGCGAGGCTCGCCGCCTGCGGCCAGCACCAGATTGCCGTCGTCTTGCAACGTCAGGGTGTAAGCACCGTTGCTTGAGGTGATCGATTCCCCCTTCGTGAGCTTCTGTCCTTCGGTAAGCGTGTCTGCCATGGCATTCCCTCTCGTCATCATTTGGTCCGGGCGGTTGGCGCCCGACGTCGTCTTCCGGTGTCCGTCGCCAACCCGGGCGCGGCGCCTACTGAATCTTGGTCCGGCCGGTGCATCCCTCCCTCGACGCTATCGAAACCATCCGGGAACTGACGGTGAACACTCGGGGTGGGATGCCGCGCTGGGCTACTTCTTGCCGCCGAGCAGGCCGCCGAGGATGTCGCCAAGTCCGCCGCCCTTGCTCCCCAGCACGTTGCCGAGGATGCTGCCGAGGGCGTTATTGCTGGAGCCACCACCGAGGATGCTGCCCAGAATGTCGCCCAGGCCGCCGCCGGAGGCCGCCTCTTTTTGCGGCGCGCCGCCGCCACCGAGCTGTTTACCGACGTAGGCCAACACAATCGGGAGCAGGACAGGCAGCAACTGCTTGAGCAGAGCGCTATTGCCGGCGCCCCCGCCGGCCAGCGCCGCGGCGACCTGATCGGTGTCATTGCCGCCGAAGAGCTTCGCAACCTCCTGATGCCCTTCGTCCTCGTTCACCTGACCGACACCGCCACCCGCATCGAGTAGGCCACTTGCTGCGTGACTATTCGCCGCGGATTCGATCTTGCTGGCGTGCTCGGGATCTTGCGCGTTCTGGTGCAGCCCGCCAAGCAGTACCGGCACCAACGTGTGAATAGCACTGTCGACCTCGCCTTGGTCGGCGCCGAGCTTGTCGGCAATTTCAGATGTAGGAATCTGGGCGTAGAGGTCATCGAGACCGGCCATCGGTAGGTCCACCTTCGTCGCTGGAATGTAGAGGCAAGCCAATACGACACTAGTCCCACGCGATCTCGGCGTCAGCCTTAATCTCAACGGGAGTCAGGTGCCCCGTTCAGTTCAGCCGTTCGGTCTGCAATGACACCCCGGCGGCCGGAAACCGGGCCAGCAGTGCTTCACCCATCGCGGCGGCCGGCGTGAGCACGCCCCGCAGGTCGGAAAGCTTGTCACGGTCGGTTGCGAGTGCAAATCCGCACTCGCCCAGCAACACCGAGGTTGCGTTGTAGCCAGGGTCGCCTTGCTGCTCCATCCTTGCCACATAGCGGGCGCCGCTGGTCGTGCTGGTGTAGGTCTCGATGCGGTAGTAACCACGCTCGCGCGCGTCCGCGCTGGGGCCACTGCCGGGTCTGGGGGCGACACGGTCCACCAGTCGGCGTGGCAGCAGCCGGAAGTAACGGCTGCCTATTCCGTTCGTTGCGTTTCCGACCCCCGACACGACGGCGGACGCCAGCGGCGCAAGCGGCGACGAACCCACGCTCATGTGTTCGGTGTAGCGGAATCGGCGGCCGTACGCCCAGTCGAGTAATGCGTTGCTGCGTCGCACGATTCGGGTGTTGATCGGCGCCATCACGAACCCGGCCGTCCAGAGGCCGGTCAGTTCCGGCGCAATCTGACGGCCACGCCGCCACGGCAGATCGGGCTGCCGGCCCAGGTCGGGTTCGGCGCCCCGGTCGGGGCTGAGCGTGTACGGGTCGGCGAGTTCGCGGCGTAGGTCGGGGTCGCCCGAGGCAGCGTCCAGCACACCTATCAACGAAGCGATGGTGCCACCGGATACCCCGCCGGAGAACGAGCGGACGACGAAGTTGGTGTCGGCGAGTTCGCCGGCGCCATCGTCTCGCGCGGCTCGGTAGAGCGCATACACGCTCAGATCCGAAGGGATGGAATCGAATCCGCAGGAATGCACAATCCGCGCGCCGGTGTCGGCGGCCTGCTTGTGATAGAGGCCAATGCTCTCGCGAATGAACGTCGCCTCACCGGTCAGGTCGGCATAATCGGTCCCGGCCGCGGCGCAGGCGGCCACCAGCGGCAATCCATAACGGGCGTAGGGCCCGACCGTGGTAACGACGACGTGGGTCCGCGCGGCCATGTCGTTGAGTGTCGACGGCGACGACGCGTCGACGGCCAGAAGCGGCCAGGACTGCGCGGATTCTCCGAGGGAGTCGCGGATGGCTAGCAAACGCTCGGTTGACCGACCGGCCAGCGCGACCCGCACGTCTTTCCCGGCCCGTGCCAGGTACTCGGCAGTCAGCTTCCCCGCGAATCCGGTCGCGCCATACAAGACGATGTCGAACTCTCGCGGCGTCGCGGTCATCGCCCCGACGCTACCCGAGTGCAACCGATCCGCTAGATAAGGAGTGCCGGGCACCAGGCCCGGCACTCCTTATCTGGTAAGACAGCGAGATCGTCAGCCGCGTCGGCCGCAGACCGGCCACGCGCCGATACCTTGCGAGTGCAGCACGTTCTCCGCAACGCGGATCTGCTCCTCACGGCTGGCCCCGTTCGGGGAGCCCGCGCCGCCGTTGGCATGCCAGGTGCCGGACGTGAATTGCAAGCCGCCGGAGTAGCCGTTACCCGTGCTGGTGGCCCAGTTTCCACCCGATTCGCACTGCGCGATGGCGTCCCAATTCACGCTGTACGCCCGGTGGACCGGCGGCGCTCGACCGGCGGCGCGTCCGGAGCCGGAGGCACGTTGGGGTCGAAGCCGACTGGGGCAGGCGGCGGGGCATCCGGTGCCGGGGCATCCGGTGCTGGGAGCGGGGCGTTCGGGTCGAAACCGACCGGAGCCGGGCCGGGAGGCAGGTCGACCGGGGCCGGCGGGGGCGGCGGAACGTTCGGGTCAAACCCGACCGGAGCCGGCGCGGGAGCGTCCGGGGCCGGTGGTGGGGGCACATCCGGGACAGACCCGGCGGGGGCAACGTTCGGGTCAGAGCCCATCACTTCCGCGTTGGCGGTGGCGGTGGGCACAGCCAAGAGCGATCCTGCGATCGCGGCGAGGATGAGCGTCTTGCGGACGTGCTTCAAATTTGTTCCTTTCGCGGTGCGCGCGCCAAAGCAACCCACAGATGTGGGCGGGAGGTGCTGGTCCGGCCGGTCCGGATCACAGTGGTGCTATGGGGCGTGCCGTCTCGTTCTGGCACGACAGCGGGGGCGGCCTGCCCAACGGGCTGCTGCCCGCCGGCTGCGCAACGGCTATCGCCGTGCGCAGCCCCGCTCACACGCGGGTCCGTGGATTGAATTTTTTTCTTTACTCGTTACCCGTTTCGGGCTAAGACGGACCGTACGAGACCCGGGCGCGTTCGTCATATTCACAAACGACATATCTCGGTTCGATAACGAGCCGATTACGGCCAGATCCCGTAATTGTTATTGCAGGTCAGCAGCGCGTTTTCGGCTAACGTCTCTCCATCGCAATCATGACGCAATTGTGAGTCAAATCACGTGAATATTGTGACATGAGACACGCATTTGCCTTCTGCGGGCGCCACGATAGGCTGCCGTGCCCGGCCCGAGTCAGGTCGCGGAGGGAACAGAAAAATGCACAGGATCAGCAGGCGCCGCGCCATCGGCAACACGGACAAATCCGGTGCTTCGCCGAACTACGCAGCCGCACAATCCTATTAGTCGACATCACAGGAATTCCCGGAAGAGCGCGGGCACGTTCTCAGGGGTTGTCGGGAACCCCAGGACGACAACAACTCCCATTGAATTAACGTTTACACCAACACTTTTCAACCCCCCTACGGCGACCGAACGCCAGGTGCGACCGCGGGCGCCTACGCGCTCGGCACAGAGGCCGCGACAGGCTGGCGACGTTACCAATGATAGGTGTAATAACAATTTGCCAGAAAGCTCGTAGGCTTCCCGGTCCACCAGAATCCATAGTTCAGCGAAGCCGATTAAAGACGCGCATTATCTCGAAAACTATGCTGCCGCAACACATTACAACACTCGACAGGCGTGCCACGCCGATACCATTCTGGGGGTACTTCTGTGGCCATCGGAAGTGAGGGTTAGCGCAAATTAAAAGAATGGCGCAATTACTTTAGATTTAAACTAGAATTTGTCGCAGGAAATAAATCCATTAATACCCGCTTAGGCTGGCTTGAATTGCGCGTAGTCCTTCGCCGACGGGTCAGACGTGCGCGGCTACCCCTCAGGCGCCGGGGCGCACCAATGCGCGCAGGTCAGCGTCCGTATTGACGTTGGTCAGGGGCCGGGAATCCGGCAGCACGATCTGCTGGGAGTCGGAAGCATCGATCAGGGCGCTCATCCTGCGCTCGCCGGCAGCGACCAACGCGTCAACGCGGTCAGCGAGATCGGTGCGGTATACCGCGGCCAGGTAGTGGCTGCGACCGTCCCACGGCAGCACCACTTCGGCGTTGGTCTCGATGGCGAGCTGGATGAGGTCGTCGATCAGTTCGACGGTCAGCAGCGGCATATCGACGGCACAGACGAAGGCGTACTTGGCACCGGTCTCAGCGGCCGCGCGCAGTCCACGCCCCGTTGCCGATAGTGGTCCCAGCCCCCGCACGGCGTCGCGGACGACGCGACCCGGCACGGCGGGGACCGGTTGCCCCGGGGCGGCCATCACGAAAACCGGCTCGCAGCGCCGCGCGACGATGCCTGCGACAAATTCCGCCAGCGTGGTGGCGCTGGATCCGCCGGCGGACCCGGGAACAGGCAAGCTGGCCTTGTCGCGGCCCATCCGCCGCGATTCACCCCCGACGAGGATCACTCCGGCCAGCGCGCCGGTCTGTCCCACTACATCAGGCATACGCTCAATCACCTCAGTCGACGGTCCAGGTGTCGCGCCCGCGCAACAGGGATTGCAGCGCGGCGTTATCGAACGGTCTCGACGACTGAGCGGCAACGACCTGAGAACGAGCAGCGTCATCGTAGGTAGGCCGGCTGATGTTGCGGAAGATCCCAAGCACGGTGTGCTCGAGGTTCTGGTCCGACAACCGCGATAGCGCGAAGGCATACGCCGAATCGTCGGCGTGCGCGTCGTGCACGACGATCTCGTCGATAGCGACGTCGGCGGTCTTGGCCACCTCGAGGCTGAAGCCGGATTTCACCACGCAGTATTGGCCGTCGGCGCCGAAGATAATTGGTTCGCCGTGCCGGACGTTGATCACCCGGTCTTCGGCGTCCTCCTTACGTAGCGCGTCGAACGAGCCATCGTTGAAGATCGGGCAGTCCTGCAGGATTTCGACCACGGACGCGCCGCGATGCGCGGCGGCGGCGCGCAGTACCTCGGATAAGCCGGCGCGGTCAGAGTCCAGTGCGCGACCGACGAAGGTCGCCTCGGCGCCGAGCGCCAATGACACCGGGTTGAACGGGTGATCCAGCGACCCCATCGGCGTCGACTTGGTCACCTTGCCGACCTCTGAGGTCGGCGAATACTGGCCCTTGGTCAGCCCATAGATCCGGTTGTTGAACAGCAGAATGGTGATGTTCACGTTGCGGCGCAGCGTGTGGATCAAGTGGTTGCCACCGATCGACAACGCGTCGCCGTCGCCGGTGACCACCCACACCGACAGATCCTCGCGGGCCAGTGCCAGACCAGTCGCGATAGCCGGCGCCCGGCCGTGGATCGAATGGAACCCGTAGGTCTCCAGGTAGTACGGGAACCGGCTGGAGCAACCGATACCGCTGACGAAGACGATGTTCTCGCGGCGCAAGCCGAGTTCGGGCAAGAAGTTGCGGATCGTGTTCAGGATGACGTAGTCACCACAACCCGGGCACCAACGGACCTCTTGGTCGCTGGTGAAGTCCTTGGCCTTCTGCGGCTCGTCCGTAGTGGGCACGCCGTCGTTTTTGGTCGGCCCGGGCGTCAACCCCAGGTCAGCGCCAACCAGATTGCTAATCGCGCCCGTGGTCATGCGTCAGCTCCCGCTCCGACTGTTGCGGCCGCCATTCTGGCGACCATCGTCTTGTCGTTTTCAATCTCGGCCAATGTCCCGCCCAGCGCAGCGCGGATAACGCGCCCTACCTCATCGGCCAGGAATGCGACACCTTGCACCTTGGTGACCGACTGTACGTCGACCAGGAACTTGCCGCGCAGTAACAGCGCCAGCTGGCCCAAGTTCATTTCGGGTGCCACGACCTGCGGGTAGCGGCGCAGCACGTCGCCCAGATTGGCCGGGAACGGGTTGAGGTAGCGCAGATGGGCATGCGCAACCTTGATGCCCTTACGCCGGGCCCGCCGACACGCCTCACCGATCGGGCCGTATGAACTGCCCCACCCGATAAGCAGCAACTCGGCGTCCCCGGTCGGATCGTCGACTTCCAGATCCGGCACCGCGATGCCGTCTATCTTGGCCTGCCGCAACCGCACCATGAGGTCGTGGTTGACCGGCTCGTAGGAGATCGCCCCTGAGCCGTTCGCGGCCTCCAGGCCGCCGATGCGGTGCTCTAGACCGGGTGTGCCCGGGACGGCGAATTGGCGAGCCAGTGTTTCCGGGTCGCGAGCATACGGCTGGAAAGGCTCGCCCGACTTAGCGAAGGTATGTTTGATGGGCTTCAGCTGGCCGACGTCCGGGACCAGCCATGGCTCCGAGCCGTTGGCAATGGCGCCGTCGGACAACACGATGACCGGGGTGTGATAGGAAACCGCGATGCGCACCGCCTCGAGCGCGACGTCAAAGCAGTCGGACGGTGACCGCGGCGCCAGCACCGCAACCGGTGACTCCCCATTGCGGCCGTACAGCGCCTGCAACAGGTCAGCCTGCTCGGTCTTCGTGGGCAGGCCGGTCGACGGGCCGCCGCGCTGCACATCGATGACAAGCAACGGCAGTTCGGTCATCACGCCCAGTCCGATCGCCTCGGACTTCAGCGAGATACCGGGCCCCGACGTGCTGGTGACTCCCAGCGCACCACCATAGGCGGCGCCCAGCGCGGCGCAGATGCCACCGATCTCATCTTCCGCCTGGAAGGTGATTACATTGAAGTTCTTGTGCTTGGACAGCTCGTGCAAGATGTCCGACGCGGGCGTGATGGGATAACTGCCGAGCACCACCGGGATGTCGGCCAGCTGACCGGCCGCGATGATGCCGTAGGACAGCGCGGTGTTGCCCGAGATCTGCCGATATTCCCCGGTCGGCAACGTCGCCCGGGATACCTCGTAGGTGGTGCCGAAAGCTTCGGTGGTTTCGCCGTAGTTCCAGCCCGCTTTGAGGGCGAGCACGTTGGCCTCGGCGATGTCGGGCTTGCGGGCGAATTTCTCCCTGATGAAGGTCGCACTGGTCTCGATCGGTCGCCCGTACATCCACGACAACAGGCCCAGGGCGAACATGTTCTTCGCGCGCTGACCGTCTTTCTTGGACGCACCGATGGACTCGACGGCGCCCAGCGTCAGCGTGGTCATCGCGACGGAGTGCACCACGTAGTCGGCCAACTCGTCGGACTCCAGTGGGTTGGTTATGTAGCCCACTTTCGTCAGGTTGCGTTTGGTGAATTCGTCGGCATTCGCGATCACCATGCCGCCCCGCGGCAAGTCTCCGATGTTGGCCTTGAGCGCCGCCGGGTTCATGGCGACAAGCACGTCGGGTCGGTCGCCGGCGGTCAAGATGTCGTAATCGGCGATTTGAATCTGGAAGGACGAGACTCCGGGCAGCGTGCCTGCAGGGGCCCGGATCTCGGCCGGGTAGTTCGGTTGGGTCGCCAGGTCGTTGCCGAAAAGCGCTGCCTCCGTGGTGAACCGGTCTCCGGTCAGCTGCATACCGTCACCGGAGTCCCCGGCGAATCGGATGACGACTTGTTCCAGACGCTTCCGGTTCGACCCGTTACGAATCGACCCGTTATGAGAATCTGACCCGGCTCCGCTGCCGTTCAAATCCACGTCTCCGCCTTCCATTTTGCCCGAACGGGCATCCTGCTGGAGCTTATTGAGTACGCACCAGCGGAGTGACTCCCACGCTCTAACGCTTGTGTGTCACTCTCAGTACCGATTATGGCACTGCTTGCCGCTGCGCATGGACGTATCGGACCAGTTACTAGCAGCAGGTTTATGAGTAAAGGCCCACGTCAGCCAAGTGAC
The DNA here is from genome assembly GCA_963762625.1 of uncultured Actinomycetota bacterium. Classification (GTDB taxonomy): domain Bacteria; phylum Actinomycetota; class Actinomycetes; order Mycobacteriales; family Mycobacteriaceae; genus Mycobacterium. Next base: position 2,171,202 of record CAVXLB010000001.1, on the reverse strand, counting down.
AGCAGGGTGAACACCAATAAACTGTGGTATTGGTCACTTCCTTGCTGGTCGCTCATCCTGAACTCGAAAGCGCTAGGCGCTCTTGTCGCGGCGTTCACTTCGCGACGGTTTGCGCGGCACGATCGTCGGCAAGACGTTGTCCTGCACGGTCTCCTTGGTCACCACCACTTTGGCGACGTCGTCGCGGCTCGGGATGTCATACATCACCGGCAGCAGGACTTCTTCCATGATGGCCCGCAACCCGCGGGCGCCAGTGCCGCGGTGGATCGCTTGATCCGCGATCGCTTCCAGCGCGTCGTCGCTGAACTCGAGTTCCACGCCGTCCATCTCGAAAAGCCGAGTGTACTGCTTGACCAGGGCGTTCTTCGGCTCGGACAGGATCTTGACCAACGAGTCCATGTCCAGGTTGGTGACCGAGGCAACCACCGGCAGTCGGCCGATGAATTCGGGGATCAAGCCGAACTTGATCAGGTCCTCAGGCATCACGTCGGCGAACTGATCGGTCGTGTCGATCTCGGTTTTGGAGCGGACCTCGGCACCGAAGCCCAGGCCACGCTTGCCGACGCGCTCGTAGATGATCTTCTCCAGCCCGGCGAAGGCACCGGCGACGATGAACAGCACGTTGGTGGTGTCGATCTGGATGAACTCCTGGTGCGGGTGCTTACGGCCGCCCTGCGGCGGAACCGACGCCTGGGTTCCCTCCAGGATTTTCAGCAAGGCCTGCTGAACTCCCTCACCGGAGACGTCGCGAGTAATCGACGGGTTCTCGCTCTTGCGGGCGATCTTGTCGACCTCGTCGATGTAGATGATGCCGGTCTCAGCGCGCTTGACGTCGTAGTCGGCGGCCTGAATCAGCTTGAGCAAGATGTTCTCGACGTCTTCCCCCACGTAACCGGCTTCGGTCAGTGCGGTGGCGTCGGCAATGGCGAACGGCACGTTGAGCATCTTGGCCAGCGTCTGGGCCAGGTAGGTCTTGCCGCAGCCGGTGGGTCCGAGCATCAAGATGTTGGACTTGGTCAGCTCAACCGGTTCGTACCGGGAATCACGACCCTTTTCGCCGGCCTGGATCCGCTTGTAGTGGTTGTAGACCGCGACGGCCAGCGTCCGCTTGGCCGTGTCCTGCCCGATGACGTACCCCTCCAGGAATTCCCGGATCTCGACGGGCTTGGGTAGTTCATCGAGCTTGACGTCGTCGGCGTCGGCCAGTTCCTCTTCGATGATCTCGTTACATAGGTCGATACATTCATCGCAGATGTAGACACCGGGGCCAGCAATGAGTTTCTTGACCTGTTTCTGACTCTTTCCACAGAACGAGCACTTAAGCAGATCACCGCCGTCTCCGATACGCGCCATGGTGCTTCAGTGCCTACTTCCTGTTTCGCCGTTCGTCTAGCTCTGCCGCGTGTATCACTCGACGCTACCCGCTTGTTCGGGCCCGCCGCGACCGTTAGCGCGAATCGCGTCCGTGGTATTTGTCGGTATTCCTAGGTATTCATGCCTCGCGTCTGATTGAACATATAGCCCGACGCCCCCCGCCACTCGCCGAGACGCGCTTTCCGTGTCTGGCGTGTCGCCAGTCGTTACCCGACCGAGACACTCGAGGCGGCGAACTCAAGCCTGCCCGCGACCGTACGCTGACCGTCCAGCCACGGTGCAGAATCAGCAGAAAAGTCGCCGTCAGTTCACGCTGGGCGAGGGTCCGTCTATAGCCTCGGGGCGATAGAACTAGGCGTTCTGCGCGGAGAGCTTCCGGTATTCCAGGACGGTGTCGATGATCCCGTAGTCCTTGGCGCCTTCGGCGGTCAGGATCTTGTCCCGGTCGGTGTCCTTGCGGATCACCTCGGCGTCCTTGCCGGTGTGGCGGGCCAGGGTGGTCTCCATCAGCGTGCGCATCCGCTCGATCTCAGCGGCCTGGATCTCCAGGTCGGAGAACTGCCCCTGGATCACGCCGGACAGCGAAGGCTGATGAATCAGAATGCGCGCATTCGGCAGCGCCATCCGCTTGCCCGGCGTACCGGCGGCCAGCAGTACCGCCGCCGCCGACGCGGCCTGTCCCAGACATACCGTCTGGATGTCGGCCCGCACGTACTGCATGGTGTCGTAGATCGCCATCAGCGAGGTGAAGCCGCCACCGGGCGAGTTGATGTACATGGTGATGTCGCGGTCGGGATCCAGCGACTCAAGCACCAGCAGCTGCGCCATGATGTCGTTTGCCGACGCGTCGTCGACCTGGACGCCGAGGAAGATGATGCGTTCCTCGAACAGTTTGTTGTAGGGGTTGGACTCCTTCACACCGAAGCTGGAGTGCTCAATGAACGACGGCAGGATGTAGCGCGCCTGAGGTTGGGTCTGAGGATGCTGGGGACTCATCGGGCTTCTCCGTTGGTGATGTGGGCGGCGCGGGTGATGATGTGGTCGACGAATCCGTAATCCAGGGCTTCTGGGGCGGTGAACCAGCGGTCGCGATCGGAATCCGCCTCGATGCGTTCGATCGGCTGGCCGGTGAATTCAGCGTTGAGCCGGAACATCTCCTTTTTGATGACGGCGAACTGCTCGGCCTGGATGGCGATGTCGGCTGCGCTGCCGGTCACCCCGCCCAGCGGCTGGTGCATCAGGATCCGCGCGTGCGGCAGCGCGTAACGCTTGCCCTTGGTGCCCGCCGCGAGCAGGAACTCGCCCATAGAGGCGGCCATGCCCATCGCGTAGGTTGCGACGTCGCAGGGCGCCAGCACCATGGTGTCGTAGATCGCCATCCCGGCGCTGATCGATCCGCCCGGCGAGTTGATGTATAGGTTGATGTCCTTCTCGCCGTCCTCGGCGGCGAGCAGCAGAATCTGCGCGCACAACCGGTTGGCGACATCGTCGTTCACCTCCGAACCCAGGAAGATGATGCGCTCGGAGAGCAAGCGCTCATAGACCGAGTCCGTGAGGTTGAGACCCTGCGAGCTTCCACGCATGTCAGTCACGACTGAGTTACCTGCTTTCTCGATTTCTGTAATCCCGACACTAGTCAACCGAGCCTGCTGTTTGGCGGCCACGCACCCCTGAACTGGGCCCGTTCGCTCACAGCGTCATGGCTTCTTCATTTCGTGAGTCATTTTGCTGCTTCCTCAGAAGCCTCTTGCACGACATCGTCAGCGGTCTCATCGGCATCGTCTGCTTCGTCGCCGATGTCAGCGGAGTCTTCTTCCTCGCCGGCCTGGCCACGCTTGCCGAAGAACTCACTGGTGTCGATCGTGTTCCCGTCCGTGTCGGTGACGGTTGCCGCCTCGACCGCCGCACCGATGGCCAGCCCGCGCCGCACGTCGGCGAACATCGCGGGCAACTGGTTGTTCTCCTGCAGGTAGCCGAACAATTGCTGCGGCTCGATGCCGTATTGCCGGGATGTCGCGAGCAGTCGTTCAGTCAGGGCATCCTGGCCTACCTGGACTTGTAGCTCATCGGCCAAGGCATCCACCAGCAGCTGCGTTTTGACCTCCTTCTCCGCGGCGCTGCGCGTCTCGGCCTCGAACTCCTCGCGCGACGAGCCTCGCCCGGCGAGAATCTCGTCGAACTTGGCTTCATCGTGGTTGAGTCCGTGCAGCGCGTCGTGCACGGTGCTATCGAACTGAGCCTGGACAACGGCCTCCGGCACCGGCACGTCGACCTGCTCGAGCAGAGCGTCGATCGTGGCCTCGCGAATCTGCTCCGCCTGCTGGGCGCGTTTGAGCTGGCGCACCTGATCGCCAAGGCTGGCCCTCAGCTCGTCGATGGTGTCGAACTCGCTGGCCAATTGCGCGAACTCGTCGTCGGGCTCCGGCAGTTCGCGTTCCTTGACCGACCGGACAGTCGCCTTGACCTGCGCCTCATGCCCGGCGTGTTCGCCAGTGGCGAACTTTGCGGTGAACTCGCGGGATTCATCGACGGACGCACCGACGATCGCGTCGTCGAGGCCTTCGATGAGCCGGCCGGAGCCGACTTCGTGGGACATGCCTTCGGCGGCGGCGTCGGGTACGTCCTCGCCGTCCACGGTGGCGGACAAGTCGATCGAAACGAAGTCACCGAGTGCCACTGGGCGGTCCACCCCAGTCAGGGTGCCGAACCGAGCACGCAAAGACTGCAGCTCGGCGTCGACGTCATCGTCGCCGACCTCGATCGGGTCCACCTCGACCTTTAGGGTGCTCAGGTCCGGGAGGGTGATCTTGGGGCGAATGTCGACCTCGGCGGTGAAGGCCAACTCCTGGCCGTACTCCTTTTTGGTCACCTCGATATCGGGCTGGCCGATCGGCTGGACTTCAGACTCCGCGACCGCCTGTCCGTACCGGGCGGGCAGCGCCTCGTTGACGACCTGGTCCAGCATCGACTCCCGGCCGAAACGGGCCTCCAGCAACTTCAGGGGCGCCTTACCAGGCCGGAAGCCAGGCAGTCGCACCTGCCTGGCCAGCTCCTTGTAGGCGCGCTGGAATTCGGGCTCGAGCTCTGTGAACGGCACCTCCACACTGATGCGTACCCGCGTGGGGGTCAACTGCTCGACACTGCTCTTCACGGGCGTGCTCCTCGATGGTCGTTCTTGCGGTCGGTGACCGGTTGATAAGGCTAGATATGGCTTGATATGGCTCAACTACCGGTCGGGGTGACAGGATTTGAACCTGCGGCCTTCCGCTCCCAAAGCGGATGCGCTACCAAGCTGCGCTACACCCCGAACTGACCTCGCGATCCTACGGCCCGTTTTAGCCAGGTCGGCCACCGGCTTGGCTGTGACTTCTGGACCTCAGGGACCGAACACACCTCACAAAGCGGTCACGTAACGGGCTCGATTAGATTTGATGTCTCCCGCCACGTATCGTCTCGCTCGACGAATGCATGCGGGCGTAGCTCAATGGTAGAGCCCTAGTCTTCCAAACTAGCTACGCGGGTTCGATTCCCGTCGCCCGCTCGGGCTGGGTATCGCTCTCCAAAGAAAGGCCCAATGAGCGACGCTGAAACGGACGCGGCAATCAAGGGCTCATGTGCGCCGGACTTCGTCGGAGTCCGCGACGCGTTCGAGCGCAACTTCGTGCTGGGCAAAGAGGTGGGCGCGGCGGTCGCGGTGTGGGTAGATGGGGACCTCGTCGTCAACCTGTGGGGCGGCTCGGCTGACGCTGCCGGAACCCGACCCTGGCAACAAAACACCCTGACCACCGTCTTGTCCGGCACCAAGGGCCTGAGCGCCACTTGCGTCCATCAACTCGCCGACCGCGGTGAGCTGGACTTACATGCACCGGTGGCCCGTTACTGGCCCGAATTCGGGCAGGCGGGCAAGGAAGCCATCACCTTGGCGATGGTGATGAGCCACCGATCCGGTGTTATCGGGCCGCGCACCCGGATGAGCTGGGAAAAAGTCGCGGACTGGGATTTCGTCTGCGAACAACTGGCCGCCGCGGAACCGTGGTGGGAGCCGGGTACCGCCCAGGGCTACCACATGACCACGTTCGGTTTCATCCTCGGCGAGGTATTCCGCCGGGTCTCCGGACGCACGATCGGGCAGTACCTGCGCACCGAGATCGCCGAACCGCTGGGCGCCGACGTCCACATCGGCTTGTCGCCGGCCGAACAACGCCGCTGCGCCGAACGGGTGAACAAGCCGCACGCCCGCGACCTGCTGGCTGACGTGAAAGCCCCCGGCTACCCCACCAGCCTGGCCGAACACCCCAAAGCGGGGCTGTCGGTCTCGATGGGATTCGCCCCCGACGACGAACTGGCCTCCAACGATCTGCAACTGTGGCGCCAGCTTGAGTTCCCCGGCACCAACGGGCAGGTGTCCGCGCTCGGATTGGCGACGTTCTACAACGCACTAGCCCAGGAGAAACTGATCAGCCGGGAGCATATGGACCGGATCCGGGAGTGCCAGGGCGGCTACGAGACCGATGTGGTGCTCGGGCCCCGGGTCGCTGACCACGGGTGGGGTCTGGGCTACATGCTCAACCAGCGTGGCGTGAACGGACCGAACCGGCGGATCTTCGGTCACGGCGGCCTGGGCGGCTCATTCGGGTTCGTCGACCTGGAACACCGGATCGGTTACGCGTATGTGGCGAATCGCTTCGATGCCACCAAGTCCAATGCCGACCCCCGCAGCCTCGCCCTGAGTAACGAGGTGTACTCGGCGCTGGGTATTGCGCCGGCTAACCGAGAATCCGCCTGATCACTTCTGACAGGTCGGGCACCAGAACACGTTGCGGCCTTCCAACACCGCCGTGCGGACCGTTGTGCCGCACACCCGGCACGCGTCCCCCGCGCGCCGGTAGACGTACGTGCGAGGCCGCCCGGCCCGGTAGGACGGGGCGCCGTGGTCGTGTTCCGGGAGCACCACGATGATCTTGCCGCGGCGCAGGCCGACCTTCATCAACGCCACCAGATCGACCCATGCGGCCTCGAACTCCGGTTGGCTGACCCCGCGACCCGGCCGGAACGGGTCGATACCGCGCCGAAACAACAACTCACTGCGATAGACATTGCCCACCCCGGCTATGACGGCCTGGTCCATCAACAGCGCGCCGATGGGCCTGCCGGACTTCGTGATCCGGGCCCACGGCCCGGACGGGTCAGCGTCGGCGCGCAACGGATCGGGCCCAAGCCTGGTCACGACATCGCCGACCTGACCCTCGTCGAGCACCTCACAGACCGTGGGGCCGCGCAGGTCGGTTCCGTACTCGTCGCCGACTATCCGCATTCGCACCTGCCCCACCGGCTCCATAGGCTCGGGACCGCGTTCCCACTCGGTGAAGGTGCCGTACAGACCCAGATGCACGTGCACGATCGGGCCACCATTGCCGGGGCCGTAATGATGGAAAAGGTGCTTGCCCCAAACGCTGGCACGCCGAAACACCCGGCCATCCAGCATCGCCGCCGAATCGGCGAACCGGCCCTGCGGGCTGGACACGGCAACCGGCTGACCGGCGAATCGGCGCTGGTGCAGCCGGGCCAGCCGGTGCAATGTGTGGCCTTCCGGCACGGAAACCTCTCAGCGGGCCTCAGGCCGGAGCGCCGGGCACCGGCGGTGCCTGGTGGGTGCGCTCGTACTCGTCCAGAATGTCGATACGCCGTTGGTGGCGCTCGGCTTTCGACCATGGCGTAGTGAGGAAGGCGTCCACGAAGGACAGCGCCTCCTCGACCGTGTGCATGCGGCCACCGATGCCGATCAACTGCGCGTTGTTGTGCTGACGAGCCAGGGTCGCGGTCTCGACGCTCCACGCCAGCGCGCACCTCGCACCGGGGACCTTATTCGCGGCGATCTGCTCACCGTTGCCCGATCCCCCCAGTACGATGCCCAGGCTTTCCGGATCGGCCACCGTGCGCGTCGCGGCGGCGATGCAAAACGCCGGGTAGTCGTCCTCGGCGTCGTAGCTGAACGCGCCGCAATCGATGGGCTCGTGTCCTGTTTTCTTCAGGTGCTCGACGATCTGTTGCTTGAGTTCGAATCCGGCGTGGTCTGAACCCAGGTAGACGCGCATGCCCGACATCCTCCCCTGCCGGAACTCGGCGGCGCAACGCGGCCGCCGTCATCAGGACTAGTCGAATTCGGGCTTCTCGTGTCGGGTCCGCTTGAGTTCGAAGAAATGCGGGTAGGCCGCAAAGGTCACCGCGGCGTCCCAGAGTTTCCCGGCCTCTTCGCCGCGCGGAATCTTCGACAACACCGGCCCGAAGAACGCCACCCCGTTGACGTGAATGGTCGGGGTCCCGACATCGGGCCCGACCGCGTCCATCCCGGCGTGGTGACTCTTGCGGAGCGCGTCGTCGTAGGCGTCGCTTTCGGCGGCCGCGGCCAACTCGGCGGGCAGGCCGGCGTCGGCAAGCGACAGCTTGATGACTTCTTCGGGGTCTTTGTTGCCCTCGTTGTGGATCCTGGTCCCCATCGCGGTGTACAGCGGCTCCAGGACCTTGGCGCCATGGGCCTGCTCGGCGGCGATCGCCACCCGAACCGGTCCGAAGGCTTTCGCCAGCCTCTCGCGATACTCGTCGGGCAGGCCTTCGCGGTTTTCGTTGAGCACCGCCAGGCTCATGACATGGAAGTTCACGTCGATATCGCGAACCTTTTCCACCTCGAGAACCCAGCGTGAGGTGATCCAAGCCCACGGGCACAGCGGGTCGAACCAGAAATCGGCGACGGATTTTTCGGGGGCTTTCTGGGGCATATCGCAGTCCTCTCTTGAAAGGTCACAGTGAGGCACAGACGCGCACAGCACCGTTGTGCACAACCGTAGTCGTCGCGCGTGTGTTCCCGCTCCGAGGTGTTCAGGTGCAGGCTTTGCGTCCGACGCTTTAAGTTGGAGGCGTGGCCCTTCCTAACCTCACCCGTGATCAGGCTGTCGAACGCGCCGCCCTGATCACCGTCGGCAGCTACCAGATCAGCCTCGATATCACTGACGGCAACGGCTCGCCAGGCGACCGAACTTTCCGTTCCACTACGACCGTGGTGTTCGACGCACTCGCCGGTGCCGACACGGTCATCGACATCGCCGCAGACACGATCCGCAGCGCCAACCTCAACGGTCACGACGTCGACGTCTCCGGCTACGACGAGTCCACCGGAATCCCGCTACGCGGACTAGCCGGTCGCAACGTGGTCATCGTCGACGCCGACTGTCTTTACTCCAACACCGGCGAGGGACTGCATCGCTTCGCCGACCCGGTGGACAACGAGATCTACCTGTACTCACAATTCGAAACCGCGGATGCCAAGCGCATGTTCGCCTGCTTCGACCAACCCGACCTCAAGGCCACGTTCGACGTGCGGGTGACCGCTCCCAAACACTGGAAGGTGATCTCCAACGGCGCCATTGCGGCCAGGTCGGACACCGATGGCGGCGGCGTGCACACCTTCGCCACCACCCCGCGGATGAGCACCTACCTGGTGGCCTTGATCGCCGGGCCGTACGCCGAGTGGCAGGACATCTACACCGACGAACACGGCGAGATCCCGCTGGGCATCTACTGCAGGTCCTCGCTGGCACAGCACATGGACGCCGAGCGGTTGTTCACCCAAACCAAGCAGGGATTCGGCTTTTACCACAAGAACTTTGGGCTTCCGTACGCGTTCGGGAAATACGACCAGCTGTTCGTCCCCGAGTTCAATGCCGGCGCGATGGAAAACGCCGGCGCGGTGACGTTCCTGGAGGACTACGTCTTCCGTAGCAAGGTCACCCGAGCTTCGTACGAGCGGCGCGCCGAGACGGTGCTGCACGAGATGGCGCACATGTGGTTCGGCGACCTGGTCACCATGACCTGGTGGGATGACCTGTGGCTGAACGAGTCGTTCGCGACCTTCGCCTCGGTGCTGTGCCAAAGCGAGGCCACCGAGTTCACCGAGGCCTGGACGACGTTCGCAACTGTGGAGAAGTCGTGGGCGTACCGCCAGGACCAATTGCCCTCGACCCACCCGATTGCCGCCGATATCCCCGACCTGGCCGCGGTCGAGGTCAACTTCGACGGCATCACCTACGCCAAAGGCGCTTCCGTACTCAAGCAGCTGGTGGCCTACGTCGGGCTGGAGCACTTCCTGGGCGGTCTGCGCGACTACTTCCGAACCCACGCATATGGCAACGCTACGTTCGATGACCTGCTCTCGGCTTTGGAGAAGGCGTCCGGGCGTGACCTCTCGAACTGGGGCCGGCAGTGGCTGAAAACCACCGGACTGAACACGCTGCGACCGGATTTCGACGTCGACGCCGACGGCAAGTTCACCCGATTCGCGGTGCTACAGAGCGGCGCCGCGCCGGGTGCGGGTGAGACCCGGGTGCATCGGCTGGCGGTTGGAATCTACGATACCGATGATTCTGGGGAAGCCGGCAAGCTGGTGCGGGTCCATCGGCACGAGCTCGACGTCGACGGTTCGGACACGGAAATTCCAGCGCTGGTTGGCGTTTCGCGCGGAAAGCTGATCCTGGTCAATGACGATGACCTGACGTACTGCTCGCTGCGGCTGGACGCCCAGTCGTTGCAGACGGCGCTGGAACGGATCGCTGACATCGCCGAACCACTGCCCCGCACGCTGGTGTGGTCGGCGGCTTGGGAAATGACCCGCGACGCCGAACTGCGTGCGCGTGACTTTGTGGCGCTGGTGTCCGGCGGTGTCCAAGCCGAAACCGAGGTCGGGGTGGCACAACGGCTACTGCTGCAGGCACAGACGGCACTTGGCTCCTACGCCGAGCCGGCCTGGGCCCGCGAGCAGGGCTGGCCACAGTTCGCCGACCGGCTGCTGGAATTGGCACGCGGCGCGCAACCCGGGTCGGATCACCAGCTCGCCTTCGTCAACACGCTGTGCTCGTCGGTCCTGTCGCCCCGGCATGTGGAGACGTTGGCGAGTCTGCTCGATGCTGATCCAGCCGAGCTCGGATTAGCGGGTCTTACGGTCGATACGGACCTGCGCTGGCGCCTCGTGACTGCGCTGGCCACCGGCGGGGCGATCGACGCCGAGGGTCCGCAGACGCCGAGGATCGACGCCGAGGTGCAACGCGATCCCACCGCCGCCGGCAAGCGGCACGGCGCCCAAGCGGCGGCGGCGCGACCGCAGTTCGACGTCAAGGACGAGGCGTTCACCACTGTCGTTGAGAATGACACCCTGCCCAACATCACGGGCCGCGCGATAATCGGCGGCATTAACGCACCGGGGCAAGGCGAGCTGCTCCAGCCGTTCACCGCCCGCTACTTCGACGCGATACCCACAGTGTGGGCGCGGCGGTCCAGCGAAGTCGCTCAGACGGTGGTGATCGGCTTGTATCCGCACTGGGATATCAGCGACGACGGCATCGCCGCCGCCGACAAGTTCCTAAGCGTTCCAGAAGTTCCGCCGGCATTGCGACGCCTGGTGCTGGAAGGCCAAGCGGCCGTCAAACGGTCGCTGCAAGCCCGCAAATTTGACGCTGCCGGCCCTGGAGCCTGATCGACTCCAGCCCCCCCACCCGGCTCCTTGCGCCGCGCTGTACCTCGACGCGCTAGGCCGGGGCGATGCCCGCGCTGAGCACGCGGATCGCGCTGACCAGGCCGTCGACCAGCTCGCCCTGCTCAAATGCCGACGCAGCAGCGGCAACCCCAAGCGGTGCGGCCGACTCGGCGCCGCGCCCCCGGACCTTGGAGCCGTAAACCACCTCGATGGCGGACTGGTCCGGCGAGACGGCGAGCAGGACCGCGTTGTTCGGCGTCGGCACCTTCCCCAGGATCTCGCGAGCCCGTGCAGCGGTGTCGTCGCCCAAGTCGCCGAGGTAAATGGCGAACCGCGCATCGGATGTTCGCGAGCCGTATTTGAGCGCGTCGTCTATTGCGACGAGGTCCGTGATCGGAAACGGGTAGTCCGACGACACATCTCCGGGCTCGGTCACCCCTGAGATGCGACCGCTGGTAGTGATTACCGAGCCCTTGGGCAGCTCGGCGTGCTCTATCGTCGCTAACTCACCACGTGCCACTGGCGCCACCTCCGACTGTGAACTCCGACGCGTGGTGCCCGCCGTGCGCGCCGCCGACGGCTTCGTCGGTGGCAGCCCACAGGATCGGCGGATGTGTCCACGACTCTGACAATTTATAGGTCGCGGGGTGGGGTCCCTTGCGGGACCAGATCATCACCGACAGCACGGCCACCAGCAATAACGGGATTCCGATCATAATCAGGTGGATCTGAATAGTGCTCACGACGCAAACCGTATCCCACCGCGCGATCTGCCCGCGAGCTTGGACACAAGATTCCGGGCCACCCCGGATCAGGCCGCGCCTTCACCGAGATATCGAGCCCACGCCGGATCCAGTTCCTTCACGCTGGACAGCAGTCGCCAATGCTGCCCCGTCGGCGGCAAGGGGGCGCGGCGCAGTGCCCAGCCAAGTTCAGTGAGCAGCTTGTCGCCCTTGCGGTGGTTGCAGGTCGAACAGCACGCGACGCAGTTCTCCCAGGAGTGTTCACCGCCGCGGCTGCGTGGGACCACGTGATCGACGGTGTCGGCCTTCGCCCCGCAATAGGCACAGCAGAAACGGTCGCGGTGCATGAGCGCGGCGCGGGTCATCGGCACCCGGGCGCGATACGGAACCCGGACGTAGGTCCGCAGCTGGATCACCGACGGCACCACGATCGAGCTGGTCGCCGAGTGGATCACCGGCCCGGTCGGGTCGTGGTGCACGACGTCGGCCTTGCCGCAGATCACCATGACGATCGCCCGCCGCATCGGCAATGCGGTCAGCGGCTCGTAGGTCGAATTCAGCAACAACACCCGTCGGCGATTCCAGATCGATGCGCTCTCGTGGCGGCTGGGCGGATGGGTATCAACGCTATGCAGGCATGACGCGGTCGCGGGCCCGGTTAACCCTGCCGCGGCCCCGGAACTGCGGTGGCTGCGGCGTCTGTTGCCCTGCGCCATAGATCCTCCGCGGAATAGTCCACCACGATTTGCCGCCGATCGCACGCCTATTTCATATGAGCGTCGTGTCGGGAGGGTGAACAGCGGTGAGCGAACAGGCATGCTTCAAGGCCCACCTCGCCTTGCCGGCGCGGCGATACACCACAATGGAAGAGATGGATCAGGTGAGCTTCTACGACGCCGTCGGCGGTGCCGAAACCTTCAAAGCGATCGTGTCGCGCTTCTACGCACAGGTGCCGGAAGACGAGATACTGCGTGACCTGTATCCGGCAGACGACCTGGCCGGCGCTGAAGATCGGTTGCGCATGTTCCTCGAGCAGTACTGGGGTGGCCCGCGGACCTACTCCGATCAACGTGGGCACCCACGACTGCGGATGCGGCACGTCCCATTCAGAATCACTCCCATCGAGCGCGACGCCTGGTTGCGCTGCATGCAGACCGCTGTCGCATCCATCGACGCGCATACCCTCGACGACGAACACCGTCGCGAGTTGCTCGACTATCTTGAGATGGCCGCTCACTCGCTGGTGAACTCCACGTTGTGATATCGGGTTCATCGTGATGTTGGGACACGAAACTAAGTGGGGAGCGATGGAGTCCAGCTGGTGGTCGAACGCACTGTTCTATCAGGTGTATCCGAGATCGTTCGCCGACAGCAATGGCGACGGAGTCGGCGACTTGGACGGATTGACCACCCGGCTGGAGCACCTGGAGCAGCTGGGTGTGGACGCGATTTGGCTCAACCCCGTCACCGTTTCGCCGATGGCCGACCACGGCTACGACGTCGCCGATCCGCGTGACATTGATCCGCTGTTCGGCGGGATGGCCGCAATCGAACGCCTGATCGCCGCGGCACATCAGCGCGGCATCAAAGTCACCATGGACGTGGTGCCCAACCACACCAGTTCCGCGCACCCATGGTTTCAGGCGGCACTGTCCGCCGGCCCGGGCACCGAGGCGCGGGAGCGCTATTTCTTTCGCGACGGTGTCGGGCCCCATGGGGTGTTGCCGCCCAACAACTGGACGTCGGTGTTCGGCGGGTCCGCCTGGACTCGGGTGGTTGAACCTGACGGCAATCCCGGTCAGTGGTATATGCACCTGTTCGATACCGAACAGCCCGATCTGAACTGGGAACACCCCGACGTCTTCGACGACTTCGAGAAAACGCTGCGGTTCTGGCTGGAACGCGGCGTGGACGGCTTCCGCATCGACGTGGCGCACGGGATGGCCAAGCCGCCCGGGCTGCCGGACTCGCCGGAAGTCGAGACCAAGGTGTTGCACCACACCGACGACGACCCGCGTTTCAACAACCCGAGTGTGCATGAGATCCACCGCGACATCCGCAAGGTCGTCGACGACTTTCCCGAGGCTGTCACCGTCGGCGAGGTGTGGGTCACCGACAATGCCCGCTGGGCGGAGTATCTGCGACCCGACGAACTGCATCTGGGCTTCAACTTCCGGCTGGCACAGATCGACTTCGACGCCACCGAAATCCGCGACGCGATACAGAATTCGCTGGCGGCCACGGCGATCGAAAAAGCCGTCCCGACCTGGACCCTGTCCAACCACGACGTGGGCCGTGAGGTCACCCGCTACGGGGGCGGCGAGATCGGGTTGCGCCGGGCCCTGGCCATGGCCATGGTGATGCTCGCCCTACCGGGCGCGGTGTTCATCTACAACGGTGAAGAGCTGGGGCTGCCCGACGTGGAGCTGCCCGACGAAGTACTCCAGGACCCGACGTGGGAACGCTCCGGACATACCGAGCGCGGCCGCGATAAGTGCCGTGTTCCGATCCCGTGGTCGGGCGACACTCCCCCGTTCGGATTCTCGACGTCTTCCGACACGTGGTTACCGATGCCAGCGGAATGGGCGACGCTCACCGCGGAAAAGCAGAGCGCAGATCCCGACTCAACACTGTCGTTCTTTCAGCGGGCAATCGAATTACGCAGGGGTCGTAGCGAATTCGACGGCGGCGAGGTCGAGTTCCGGAAAGCGCCGGGCGATGCGGTGATATTCCGGCGGCGCGGCGGTCTAGTGTGCGCACTGAATGCCGGCGACCGCCCGATAGCGCTGCCAGACGGCGAGCTCATTCTGGCCAGCGCGCCGCTGGTGGCCGGCCGGTTGGCTCCCAACGCGGCCGCCTGGTTGGTATAGCCGCCCTTCACTTCAGTACCAAGGCCGGATTGCCGCGACGCCGGTACACCGAGCCGAACCGGGCATCGACACGCAGCCACGCCGGCAGTATCCGGATCCGGATTATCTCCTCAGCGTCGATCGCATCGGCCGACTGCGGCAGAAAACCCATTGCGGTCAAAGCAAACACACAGCGCATAGGTAGCCCCACGTCGGCCCCAGCGGAGCTGACCCGAATGACCTCCTGATCGAGCAGCGAGACCGGCGGACCATGGGAACTGCTGTGTTCCTTGGCGAGTCGCGCACCACGCTGCGCCAAGTCGAGCAAAACGCCGGCCGGCACGTCTTCGAGGTGAGTGAAGCCCGACTCCGGGGGCAACGCACCCCGCCATGCCGAGTCCATCGAGAAACCGGGATCGACGTAGCCCGAGGCGTCCATAGCGGACAGGCCGCGCGCCAATTCGTCCGCGCCGACCGACAAATCGTTGGGCCGCACGGTGCCGACCACCACTCGGCTGGCCAGTACGTCGAAACCAGTTGCCACCCATGCCGTAAGCAGACCGGCCGATCGAGCACGAAGCCGGATGACGGCCGCGTCATCGAGCCGGATCACGCGATCGACGAACGTGGCCAGATCTCCGCGGTGGGCAGCCCTGTCTTCTGGACCCAGCCACAAACCGCGCTCGGCTACCGTATCCACCGTTCCAGATATTCTCGGTGGTGCGGTGCGAGTCGCACCAGTCGCTGCTCCTCGATCTGGAATGCGACCATTTGCGACTCGGCGATGACGGCGGGTTTGGACTCGGGTTCGGCAGTGGCCGGACGCACTTCGTACCCGAGCGTGAAGTCCACCGCCCGCAGCCGCTCCACCCAGATGGTCACCTGCAGCGGCGAATCGGCGAGCCGCAGCTGCCCCTTGTAGGTGACCCGGACGTCGGCGACCAACAGGCCGGTGGTAGCGATGTCAAGGGCAAAAGCGGGCGTGAGGAACGGGACCCGCGCCTCTTCGAGGATCGTGACCATGGTGGCGTGGTTGACGTGCTGGTACATGTCGATGTCCGACCAGCGCACCGGCACGGGGGCAACGAAACCTACTTTCACCCTGAAGATCCTCGCCCGCTGGTCCGAGTCATGCGGCGGATCTGTCGGGCCGCCACCGAGAGCGTCGCGAGATCTTTATCGCCGCTGGCGTAGATCTCGGTGAGCGTACGGCGCGCCCGTTCGACCCGGGAGGCACTGATGTGCTCCCACTCGGCGATCTTCTGCTCGCCGCTTTCGTCCGGCTCGCCGACAGCGAGCACGTCGAAACACAGCGACCGCAGGGAGGCGTAGATGTCGTCACGAATCGCCAAGCGCGCCAATGAATGCCAGCGGTCGTTTCGGGGTAGCTGGGAGACCGCAGTCAGCAGACCGTCGGTGCCCAGCCGGTCCATCAGGGCGAAATAGGTGTCAGCGACCTCGGCGGTGTCGGTCTCGGTGATGTCGGCGACGTCGATGATGTCGAGCAGGCTGAACCGGTATAGGCCGGTGGCGACTCGGTAGGCCAGGTCTTCGGGTGCGCCTTGCGCGGCGAATTCCGCGGCTTCCTGTTCGACGATGGCCTCTGTCGTCACCGCGCAACCACTGCGACATCAGTGGCGTCAGCGCCTTGACCTTGGCGGCGAACCGGTTGATTTCGGCGCCCACCGCCAATGGCTGCGGTCGGTAGTTGAGCAGCCAGCGTCCGGCTCGGTCGATCAACCGGCGGGTATCCAGCGTCAACCGATCCGACAGCTCGACCGGCAGGTTCGCCGCGCGGATCCGGCGCCAGATGTGACCCACGCCGAAAATCGCGTCGGTGGCCACATAGGTGCGCACCGCGTCCGTCGACGCTACCCCGACATCCTCGGCTGATCCGGAAGGCATAGCTGATGCCGGCGGTATCGACGAGATCATTGATCAACATGGTGGTGACGATCTCGCGGCGCAGCTGATGAGTACGGATCTCCGGGGTAAAGCGTTCCCGCAGCGGTGTCGGGAAATACCGGGGCAGCCTGGACGCGAACACGTCCAGCTCTGGCAGTTCGGTATTCAACATCTCCTCTTTGAGCACCAGCTTGACGTTTGCCATCAACGTGCAGAGCTCGGGAGAGCTGAGCCCGATGCCAGCCTCTATCCGGCGGCGAATCTCCTTCTCCGACGGCAGTGCTTCCAGCTCGCGGTTGAGTCCGTGTTCTTCCACCAGGTACTTGATCTGCTGAGCGTGCACCGGCAGCATGCTGGCCGCGTTGGCGCGGCTGGTGCCGATCAAATCGTTCTGGTCCTCGTTGTCGGTGAGCACCAGCTCCGCAACCTCGTCAGTCATCGATTCCAGCAACCGTTTGCGCTCGCCGACTTTGACCTTGCCCGCGGTGACCAGCGAGTCGATCAGGATCTTGATGTTGACCTCGTGGTCGGAACAATCCACACCGGCGGAGTTGTCCATCGCGTCGGTATTGATCCGGCCCCCCGACAGATCGAACTCGACCCGACCCAATGCGGTCACCCCGAGGTTGCCACCTTCGCCGATAACTCTTGGCGCGCAACTGATTTCCATTGATCCGCACCGGATCGTTGGCGCGATCACCGACCTCTGGCGTCGGACTCGGATTCCGCCTTGATGTAGGTGCCGATGCCGCCGTTGAAAAGCAGATCCACCGGCGCCTGCAGAATCACCCGGATCAGGTTGGGCGGAGCCATCTCGGTGACGTCGCTTTCGATGCCGAGCGCAGCGCGGACCTGCGCGCTGACCGGGATGGCTTTCTGCTCGCGGCTGTACACCCCACCACCCTCGCTGATCAACGACTTGTCGTAGTCGTCCCAGCTGGACCGCGGTAGGTCGAACATCCGCTGCCGTTCTCGGCAAGAAACGGCGGCGTCCGGGTTCGGATCAAGGAAGACGTGCCGGTGGTCGAAGGCGGCGATCAGCCGATGTGGTTACTCAGCAGCATCCCGTTACCGAACACGTCGCCGCTCATATCGCCGACGCCCACGACGGTGAAGTCCTCGGTTTGGGTGTCGATCCCCATCTCTCGGAAGTGGCGTTTGACGGCCTCCCACGCGCCCTTTGCGGTGATGCCCATGGCCTTGTGGTCGTAGCCGACCGAACCGCCGGAGGCGAAGGCGTCACCCAGCCAGAACCCGTAGGACTTGGCGACGTCGTTGGCGATGTCGGAGAACGTGGCGGTGCCTTTGTCCGCGGCCACCACCAGGTAGGCGTCGTCGCCGTCGCGGCGCACCACCTCGGGTGGCGCGCTGACCTTTCCGGTTGCGTGGTCGACGTTGTCGGTGACGTCCAGCAGGCCGGAGATGAACAGCTGATAGCACGCCACGCCTTCGGCGCGGGTGGCGTCGCGATCGGCGGCGGCATCGCCGGTGGGCAGCGGCGGGCGTTTGAGGACGAACCCACCCTTGGCGCCGACCGGCACGATGACAGCGTTCTTGACCGCTTGCGCCTTGACCAGACCGAGGATCTCGGTGCGGAAATCGTCGCGACGGTCCGACCAGCGCAGCCCGCCGCGCGCCACCGGACCGAACCGCAGGTGCACGCCCTCGACGCGGGGCGAGTAGACGAAGATCTCGTACTTGGGGCGCGGCAGAGGAAGCTCGTCGACGAGTTGGGCGTCGAGCTTGATCGCCAGCACATTGCGGCTACGGGCCGAACCCTCTCGTGTCACGAAGTAATTGGTCCTCAAGGTGGCCTGCACCAGCGACGCGAAGGCACGCAGGATGCGGTCGGTGTCCAGGCTCACCAGCGCATCGATGTCCGCGGCGACGGCGGCGGCGGCAGCTTGCGCGTCGCGGCCCGCCGACGAACCCGGTGCAGGATCGAAAAGCGCCTCGAACAATGTGACCAGCGACCGCGCCGTGGCGGGGTGGTCGCTGAGCACCGACTCGATGTAGGACTGGCTGTAGGGGAAGTTCACCTGCCGCAGGTACTTCGCGTAGGCACGCAGCAGTACGACCTGCTGCCAGGTCAGCCTCGCGCGCATCACCAACTCGTTGAACCGGTCGGTCTCGACGCGGCCGTTCCAGATCGCTGTGACCGCATCGGCGAATCGCTCCGCGGTCGCGTCCCGTTCCGCTGCCGTGGACGCCTGCTGGATAGTCGGGTGCGGAGAAATCTTGAACTGGTAAATCCACACCGGCAGTCCGTCCGGCCGGGTAACCGTGAACGGTCGCTCCTCGAGTACGACGACGCCCATGCTTTGCAGCATCGGGAGCAGCTGGCTCAGCGAGGCGGTGCGTCCGCCCAAGAACCAGGTCAGCTGGGCGGCGCCCCCATCGCCTCGGTCCGAGAACACCAGCTTGACCGAATCATCTGCCAGCTTGTTGATGATGGAGATCTGATCGATGGCCTCGGTCGGAGTGACGGCCGATTTGTAGGCCTCGGAGAAGGCGGCGGCGTAATGCTCGGCATCGGCTTGGGAGACGGAATCCTGAGAAGCACTGACGAGGTGGTCGGCCCAGGTGCGCGCGGCTTCACTCAGCAATCCCTGGATCCGGATCCGGTTGGCTTCCGAGACGTCGACCGGGGCGCTGGCGGAGTCTCCCTGCGAAGGCAGGCGGACCATGAAATGCATTAATGCCCAAGGTGATTCACTGACGCGAGCAGTGAACTCAAGTCGCGTCCCACCGAACTCGCGGACCAGGATGTCCTCGATTCGCAAACGCACCGGCGTGGTGTAGCGATCGCGGGGCACATACACCAGGCATGAAACGAAGTACTGGAGCCGATCGGCGCGTAAGAACAACAACGCGCGCCGTTCCGAGCCCAGATCCAACACGGCCGTTGCCATCGCGAAAAGCCGTTCGGCGCTCAGTGTGAAAAGCTCGGAGCGGGGGACGGTCTGGATGACGTCGAGCAAGCAGCTGGCCCGGGTGAATGGGGTCGTTATCGGCCATCGCGAGCGCCTCACGCACCCTGCGTGAGATCGACGGGATCTCCAATACGTCCGCGTTCATAGCGGCGACCGTGAACAGTCCGACGAAGCGGTGCTCGATACACGCCGCCGTCAGACATATTCCCGAATCGCGATGGCATACGGGTAGGCGCCGTAGCGCAGATAACTGCCAACCACGGACTGGGCCAAGACCAGTAGTTTGTCATCGTCGGTCAGCCGGGGACGGGCACCGGTGCGGTTATGCAGTACGCCCAGACCGTCTGATCCGTCGCCGGTGACCAGGCTGTCATGCACTTGGCAGCGTTGGTAGCCCAGCAACAGGAAGTTCCCGTCACCCAGCCAGCGCAGCAGCGCGGCGACGTCCTCGCGGTCAGGGGCTGCGAACCGGCCCTGGGAGTTGGTTTCGATGGCTACGGCCAGGTCGTTCATGGTGCCGATCAACGCCGCCGCATCCCTGGCGACCTCCTGAACATCGGTCAAGACCTTGGGCAGCAGCCGTTCAACCTCGGCGATGGCTTTACCGTCGACGGACGGCACGAGTTGGACGTATATCCAGGCCTCGCCTTGGTATTGCGACGTGCTAGGCGCTTTCGGTTCCACGCTGAGCAGATCCCCGGTCGGGCTGCGATGTACCTCGAACACCGGGGTCATGATGGCGGTATAGACGACGCCCAACCGGTGCAGCAAGACCGTGACGGAATCCAACAGCATTCCGCCGTGGTCGGTGACGACCTGCAACGAGGGCCCGAATCCGGCGGGGTCGTCGGCTGGGTAAACGCAGACGCAGCTTTCGCCGGCGGGGCGGCGCTGGCCAAGTCGATAGTGCGCGCTGAGCATGGCCGGCGTCACCAACGCGGCGGGGACGGCCACGTCGACGCGAGCACTGGCTGCGGGACCTTCCGGGGCTTCTGACTCGCCGATATGCGGACCACGATAGCTCTCGATATATGCCTTCGAGACCCAGTCCGGAATGTCGGAAGTCTTGGCGAACGAGGTCCAAGGCTTCGTTTCCTGCCTTGCTCCGGAATCGATCGTCATGCCGACGGCTCCCAACTCACGACGCTGCCCACTAGGTCCGATCGCCCCACTCCTCAGCGGTCGTTCCGCATCGTCGCGGGGCGCCAGCAGACCTGAGACTAGTCGCGTGTCAACTTCCGGTGGGTCACCCGGTGCGGCCTGGCGGCATCGGCACCAAGCCGTTCCACTTTGTTCTCCTCGTACGCACCGAAGTTGCCCTCGAACCAGAACCACTTGGCCTCGTTGGCGTCGTCGCCTTCCCACGACAGAATGTGAGTGCACGTCCGGTCGAGGAACCAGCGGTCGTGCGAAATCACCACCGCACAGCCGGGGAAGTTCTCCAGCGCATTCTCTAGCGAGCCCAAGGTCTCGACATCCAGGTCGTTGGTCGGCTCGTCCAGCAGGATCAGGTTGCCGCCCTGCTTCAATGTCAGCGCCAGGTTCAACCTGTTGCGCTCGCCGCCGGACAGCACGCCGGCCGGTTTCTGCTGGTCGGGCCCCTTGAACCCGAACGCCGACACGTAGGCGCGGGACGGCACCTCGGTCTGACCGACCTGGATGTAATCCAGCCCGTCCGAGACGACCTGCCAAACGTTCTTCTTCGGATCGATGCCCGCGCGGGTCTGGTCGACGTAGCTCAGCTTGACGGTCTCCCCGACCTTGACGATTCCGCTGTCTGGCTGCTCGAGGCCGACGATTGTTTTGAACAGTGTGGTCTTACCTACCCCGTTGGGGCCGATGACACCGACGATGCCGTTGCGGGGCAGTGTGAAGGACAGGTCCTTGATCAGGGTGCGTCCTTCGTAGCCCTTGTCCAGGTGTTCGACCTCGACCACCACGTTGCCCAGCCGTGGACCAACCGGGATCTGAATCTCCTCGAAATCGAGCTTGCGCGTCTTCTCCGCCTCGGTGGCCATCTCCTCGTAGCGCTGCAGTCGCGCTTTGCTCTTGGCCTGCCGCGCCTTCGCCCCGGACCGGACCCAGGCCAGCTCCTCGGTCAATCGCTTTTGTAGCTTGGCGTCCTTGCGCCCTTGCACGGAGAGCCGCTCGGCCTTTTTCTCCAGGTAAGTCGAGTAGTTGCCTTCGTACGGATAGGCGCGGCCGCGGTCGAGTTCGAGGATCCACTCGGCCACGTTGTCCAGGAAGTACCGGTCGTGGGTTACCGCCAATATCGCTCCGGCGTAGCTGGCGAGGTGCGCTTCAAGCCACTGCACGCTTTCGGCGTCCAGATGGTTGGTCGGCTCGTCGAGCAGCAGCAGGTCGGGTTTGGACAACAGCAGCTTGCACAATGCAACGCGGCGGCGCTCGCCGCCCGACAAATTCGTGACCGGCTCGTCGGGCGGCGGGCAGCGCAGCGCGTCCATGGCCTGCTCCAACTGAGAATCGAGGTCCCACGCGTCGGCGTGGTCCAGGTCCTCTTGCAGTCGACCCATTTCTTCCATCAGCTCATCGGAGTAGTCGGTGGCCATCAATTCGGCGACCTCGTTAAAGCGGTCCAGCTTGACCTTGATCTCGCCCAGGCCCTCTTCGACGTTGCCGCGAACGGTCTTCTCCTCGTTCAGCGGCGGCTCCTGCAGCAGGATGCCCACGGTCGCGTCGTTGGCCAGGAAGGCGTCACCGTTGTTCGGCTTGTCCATCCCGGCCATGATCCGCAAGACGCTCGACTTGCCGGCGCCATTTGGCCCGACGACACCGATCTTGGCGCCCGGATAGAAGCTCAACGTGACGTCGTCCAGGACCACCTTGTCGCCGTGCGCCTTGCGGACCTTCTTCATCGTGTAGATGAACTCAGCCATGCCGCGGTATTGCCTTTCTGGTATTTCGGAACTCCCCCGCGACCATCCTAGGCATCACCCAGCAGCGCTAAGCCGGTACCGGCAGCGCGCTGACGGCTTCGGTGGCGTCCTCCGGTGCTTCCGCAGCGGTCGCGGGGCTCGCTTCGGAGTCCTGAATTGCGCTTGGGGCAGGCTGCGGCACAGGCGTCAAGATGCGCACAATCGCACGCGACAGGTCCGGGCCGACCGAGATCGCTCGCATTTCGGTGGACGCTCGGCGATTGCCGTCCCGGTCTTCGTACTCGCTGGTGTACATGTGCCCGTACGCGATCACCGGTGAACCTTTACTCAGGGCAGCTCCCACCCCGGTGACCAATTTCCCCCAACAGTTGACCGTGATGAACAGTGAGTTTCCGGACTCCCATTCGCCCTCTGGGGTACGGCGACGCGAATTGCTGGCCAGCCGGAACTTGATGAGCTCCTGATCGCCGACCTTGCGGCGCTGAGGGTCATTGACGATGTGACCGATGACGGTGAGCGGGGTCTCGAACATTGACTGAATCCTTTCGTAGTGGCGCTTGTCTGGTGCCCAGTCAGCCTTAGGCCGCCGACAACTCGAATGGATCGCGCAGGACTCGATCGAAGCCTGTGGATGAAGTCGAGACTGTGAATCAGTCCGCTGGTTGAGGCGAGCGCTCGGGCGGCTCGCGACGCGACATTTCGGCAAGCATCGCGTTGTAGGCCACCAGCTCGGCGTCATCGTCCAGGTCGGCCGCGCGGTCCAGTCGCCGCGCGATCCGGTCATCACTGCGCGCCCACTGCACGAGCAGCGCCAGCATCACGATCACCAGGGGCAGTTCCCCTGCCGCCCAAGCAATTCCACCGCCCAATCGCTGATCACCCAGCAGATCGGTGTGCCAGCTCAAACCCAGCGACCGGTAGTAGTCGGCGCCGATCACCTCTTTGGTGCCCATCAGCAGTACCCCAAAGAAGGCATGCAGCGGCAGCGAGGCGAAGACCACGGCCACCTTGGCCAGCGGCGGAATCGGCCGTGGCGTCGGGTCCACTCCGATCACAACCCAGTAGAACAGGTAGCCGCTGAGCAGAAAGTGCAAATTCATCGCCAAATGGCCTGCGTGACTCCCCACCGCAGAATCGAAAATGCCGCCGAAGTACAACCCATAGAACCCGGCGACGAACAGCACGGTCGCGACCACCGGGTTAGTGAGAAACCGCGACAACGGACTGTGCAGTGCGGCCAACAGCCATTCCCGCATACCCGGCGGATCATCTCGGCCGGCGGCGGGCAGCGCCCGTAACGCCAGGCTGACCGGAGCGCCGAGCACCAACAAGATTGGAACCAGCATGGAGAGCCCCATGTGGGCGGCCATGTGCATGCTGAACATGGCGGGCATATAGCGACCCACCCCGGACGACGTGACGAACAGCAGCCCCGCGCAGCCCAGCAGCCACGTGACGATTCGGCCCGGCGGCCAGCGGTCGCCACGGCGGCGCAGCCGCACCACACCCGCCATATACAGCCCAGCGATGACGATTGCGGCCGTGCCGAAGATCAGGTCGAAACGCCAGTCGAACAGGATGCGCGCCACGGTGGGCGGTCCGTCGAAGTCATAGCCGATTTCGGCTTCGGGGATCGAGGGTCGCAAGATGGGCGGCGGTGGCGGCGGTGTCCGGCCCAACCCGACGGCGATACCGAAAGTGAGCCCGAAAATCGCTGCCTCGATCAACGCCAGTCGGATCAGCACGCTGTGGCGCCCTAGCGTGCTGGGTTTCCCCAATTCTTTCAAAGGACTCTTCGAACCTGCTTGCAGCGCCGCAACTCCGCTGCGTCGCTGGCGCCAGCCAAAGACGCCCAGCACACACAGCGCCACGAATTTGGCCACCACCAGCCGTCCGTACCCCGTGGTCAGCAGGTCGGGAGGCAGCACCCGCACGAGGGCATTCACCACACCGCTGATCCCCATCGCGACCCAGCAGCACAATGCGATCGCGGAGAAGCGCCGTGCCGCTAGGTCGGTGTGGTCAGCGCGACGCAGTGCGTGGGCCAGCAGCGCCAGCAGACCGCCGGCCCACAGGCTAGCGGCCACCAGATGGATCAGCAGGCTGTTGGTGGCCAGGTCATGTGAGCCGCCGACCGACGAGTGACCGGTTAACCCGAGCGGAATGAGGGTCACCAGCGACCCAAACAGCAGCGACGGGGTCCACGCCCAGCGCAGCACCGCCAGACTTGCCAACATCACCAGCGCAGCCAAGACCGCGGTCCAGCGCCATGCGGAGGCAGTGTTGACCAGGCCGGCCACCGACCAGAGCTGCGTCGGGTTTAGGTGATCGGCCAGCGGTTGACCGGACACATCGGAAATGGTCAGTGGGACTAGCAGGGCGGCACACACCGCCCACGCCCCCGACGCCACCGTCCCCAGCCGAAGCGCGCGGTACCCGCCAACGTCCAGCACCCCGGTGCTTTGCGGCGGCACCAGAAAAGCTGCGAAAAGAAACGACCCGACGGCAAGCACCGCAGAGATCTCTCCCGCCGCCCGGACGAACGGCAGGCCGAGCGTGGTCGCCGGGCCGGGATCGGGCAAGCCGGTGGCGGTCAGCGCGTCTGCCAGGGACAACACTCCGATTCCGGCCGCCGTGCAGCCCGCCAGCACCGCAACGCCGATCAGCATCGGCCACACCAGGGCGCGGCGCTCGGGTAGGCCCTGTCCTGGGCCCGTTCCCGAGCCCTTACTGGCAGGCCGGGTAACCGTCATTTACACAGGGTATGGCGGAGTACCCGATTAGCCCGCGCTACCCGGGTTCGTCCACGAGACGGGCCTGACGCGCTTCGAACTCGCGGGCAACGAACTGATTGCGCGCGATCTGCTCGACGTAGTCGAAATCCCGCAGAATGTTCCGCAATTCCCGGCGGAAACCGATTCGCCGTTCGGCGAGGTCTGCAGCGGGTTCAATCAAACCCTGGTCGACGACGACCTGGTGCGCCGTGGCGAACAGCAACGTCGAGACCGGTTCGCTGCTGCGAACCCGGGCCTGCGCCACGTATTGGCGGCCGACGCCAAGCGCCAAATCAGTCAGTTCCTGTTGTCCGATATCGGCCGGAGCATCACGAAGCACGTCGGCGACTATTTCATACGCTTCGAAGAACACTCGCAGCATCGCATCCGCCATCAGCGGACGCTTCCCGAACAACATCGCGTCGATCTCGTCACCCCCGGCGACGACGTGAGATTCCCAATCTTGGTGCCATGCCATCTCTTCGGCGATGTTGTCCCGAAACGCCGCGGAATCGGCAAAGTAGAAATCGAATTTCAGCAGATCGCGCAACCGCATCGCCTGGTTCCAGAAGGCAGCCATGCGGTCGCCGTCAATGTGCCTGGCATGCGCCAGCGCGAGTTCGACGATCGAGGTCTCCAAGAACGCATGGATGACCGAGTTGCGGTAGAAGGCCGCGGCATGTTCATTCTTGGATTCGATCCGCCACACCGGCTCGCGGCCGCCGTCGACGCGAGTGATCGGGTGGCCGTTTGACAAGGCGTCCACCGCAGCACGCACACCATCGCGCGAGCGCAGCCGCAGCGCACTGGTTGAAACCGGGGTTTGCTTACGCTCAAGGTAATCGAGTGAGCCCTGCAGCGTGTGGTGCAGCTGACCCAAAGTGAGCGCCGCACCTCGAGTAGTGAGCAGCAACGCCGACACCAGACCCGTCGCGGTCACCGGCGTCGCCCGCAGAATCCGCCAGGCAACCTGGAATGACATCTTTTGCAGCGCAAGCCGTTTGGCGTCCCCGTCCTCGGCCAGCGAACCGTGGGGTTTACCGAGGTATTCGCGCATCGAGACCGCTTCGGGAAAGCGGACGTAGATCTTGCCGTAGCTGCGCTCGCCCTGCGCCTTGATGAAGTTGTACAGCCAGCCGACGCCCTCGGGCGTCTTCTCACCGCCCTGTGCGTACGCGGCGTATTCAGCGGTTTCGTGCAGCTGATCGAAACTGATCGACACCGGCTGCAACAGGATGTCTTCGCTGCGCCCATCCACGTAGGCATCGGCCACATAGGCCAGCAGACCGAGCTTGGGCGGCAACATCTTGCCGGTACGCGAACGAGTGCCCTCGATGGACCAGCTCAGATTGAACCGCTTCTCGACGATGTAGCCGACGTATTCGCGCAGGACGTACTTATAGAGCGGGTTACCGCCGATGTTACGGCGGATGAAGATGACGCCGGAACGGCGTAGCAGTGGTCCCATCAACCCGAATGACAGGTTGATGCCGGCGAACACGTGCACCGGTGGTAGCCGGTTCTCCTGCATCGCCACCGGTACAACCGCGCCGTCGATGTAGGACCGGTGCGAGAACAGCAGCACCGCCGGATGAGCTTCCAGCCGCGAGCGCATCGCGGCAACTTGATACTCCTCGTAGTCGATCTCTGGATCGAACCCGCGGCTAAGCAACCTGCCGAGGACGGAAACGAGGTCGACGGACGCTCGGCTCCACCCGGTGGCGAGCTCGTCGAGCATCTTCCCGGCCTCTTCGACCGTCCCGCCCGGAATCGTTTTAAGACCGGCGCGAAAACGGTTGGACGCCAGGATTTCCGGCTTCAGCAGTCGCGGAGACTTGTACTGCGGTCCGAGGATCCGGTACTCGGCACGTTCCATCGCCAAGATGGCGCGGCGAGTGACAAACTGGGCGAAATCGCGCTGGTTCTCTCCGACGGTGGTGTCGCGCCACTGCTGCCGCAGCTCCGACACCTTGGCCGACTCGCCGGCCACAATCCGCGCGCGGCGGGGATCGTCACGCAGGATGTGGCGCTGCCGACGTTGGTTGGGCTGGTACGGATCCCGGCCGGGGAGCAGCCCGGCCAGCTTGGCGACTCTGCCGCGATCCGGAGACGGCAGCCAGAACACCCGCACCGGCACGATCGAACGGTCGTCACCGGATTCGGCGCCGGATTCAAGCTGTTCAACAAGCGCCGTCAGCGCCGTCGGCGACGCATCACCGGACGGCAGTTTCAGTACGTCGAACTTCGCCTCCGGATTGCGGGCCCGCTGTTGACCCAGCCAGTCCATCACCAACTGAATTTCGACCGGAGTCTCCATGGAGGCCAGTACCAGAGAGTCGTGCGCGGTGAGGACTGCGCCGGTGTCCGGAGCCAGATCGGTCACGGCAGTCCTCTGGGCTGCGACTCGGTTTGCTCCGTGCTGGGCTCTTTCGCCTCACCATCGAGTTTCGAGCTAACCGGCTTCTTCGCCGCGGCCTTGGGCGCAGCCTTTTTCGCGGCGGTCTTGACAGCCCGGGGCCGGGCTTTGCTGGCCACTTTCTTCTTCGCGTACAGCTCACCGTGGAGCAGCTCAGGCAGAACCGCATCGGGCCAGTTAGCCAGGGTGTTCAGATAGAGCTGACGCACTGCGGCGATGCGCTCGGGCAGGCTGTCGAGGGTCCAGTCGTCGACCGGAATCGGGGGAAACACTGCGACATCGACAGTGCCCGGATTGATCGTGGTGGAGTTTCGGGCCGCGACGATCTCAGCATTGCGGATCACGATCGGAACGATCGGTATACCCACCGCCATCGCGATGCGGAACGGCCCCTTCTTGAACGGGCCGACTTCGGTGGTGTCCAGCCGGGTGCCTTCCGGCGCCATCAGAATCGAGAGTCCGTTCCTTGCTCGCTCTTCGACAGTGTGCAGCGTTTCCACCGCCGCCACCGAGTCGTCGCGGTCAATGAACACGCCGTCCAGCAACCTGCCAAGAGTGCCCATGATCGGGTCTTTTTGAAGTTCCTTCTTTGCCACGGCAACCCAGTTGTCGCGCACCAGGGAACCGCTGATTATCGGGTCAACTTGGTTGCGGTGGTTGTAGATAAAGACGGCTGGACGTTGTGCGGTCAGATTCTCTCGTCCGATGACATTCAGCTGTACCCCGGTGGTCGCCAGCACCAGGTTGGAAAAGTTGGAGGTGAAGAAGTTCACGCCGCGCCGCCGGCTACCGGTCAGCACACCGATCCCCACCGCGCCGGCACCGACCGGCAACATTGACCCGAAGCCCGCAAGTGTTCGCAACTGGCGCCGCAGGCCCACGCCGCCGCGACTGTTGAATGTCAAGATCGGCCAGCCGCGGCGCTTGGCGACGGCGGCCATCTTGCCTTCCGGGTTCGTCGGGCGTGGATTGCCAACCAGGTACATCAGGGCGACGTCCTCGTCGCCGTCAGCGTAGAAGTAGCTGTCTTTGAGGTCGATGCGGCGCTCGGCCGCAAACCGCTGTACGGCAGACGCTTTGCCCGGCCCCCACAGGATTGGCTCCACTACACCGCCGGTGAGCAACCCGTCGTCATTGGTCTCGAACTGGTTGGTGAGCAGGTTGGTGATCCCCAGAAAACGTGCGACCGGGCCAACTTGGATTGTCAGCGCCGACGAGCTGAGCACCACCGTGTGGCCGCGAGCGACGTGAGCCCGCACGAGCTCACGCATCTCGGGGTAGATCCGGGATTCGATCCGCTGGACGAACAGCCGCTCGCCGATCTCCTCCAGGTCGGTCAATAGCCGCCCGCGAAGTGCCGACGACGCCTTACCGATGAGCTCTTCGAACTCGATGCGCCCGAGCGTGTGGTTAAGACCGGCCTGAACCATGCTGAGCAGTTCGCTGACTCCTATGTCGCGACGCCGCAGCCGCTCCTGGGTGAGGATGACGGCAGTGAAGCCTGCGACCAACGTCCCATCCAGGTCGAAAAACGCGCCGATCTTGGGTCCCGCAGGACTGGCCAGGATCTCGGCGACCGAGCCGGGCAACCGCAGGTCCGGCGCCGGCTGCTGCTCGCGAGGGCCGCTCATGAACCCGAGACCGATCGAGATGCCGAACCATCCGGCGCGACGCCGAACGACGCTCGCACGGCGCGCGGCGGCGGCTCACCGGCCAGCGCCAGAATCTCATCGAAACCCTCTACTAGGCATTGTGCGAACAACGCCTCGTTTCGCACCGAAGCCCTGTCATACCGCACGGTGATGGTGCACCAGCCACCCCGGGAAATCAGCACCACCATCATCGCCACACCGGGTAGTGGGCCGATACCGTACTGGCGCAATACCTTTGCGCCAGCGACGTAGGTGTCTCCGGGGTACACCGGAACGTTGCTGGCCTGCACGTCGGAGCCGATCACCGACCCGGTGATCCCCTCCAGCACGGCTGTCGGCAAAACACTGAGCACCGGTGCAAAGGAACCGATGATGTTCATCGCCGGTTCGTCGCGGCGCTGCGTCATCTGTGCACGAATCTTCTTTATCCGGGCCATCGGGTCGACGGTTCCCACCGGGGCCGCCAGGTTGACAGCGGTGAATTGATTGCCGCCGGTCGCGTCATCTGCGACCCGCAGGTTCACCGGGACCGCCATCGGCAGTGTGCTGATCGGTACACCGAGTGCCTCGTGGTAGCGCCGCAACGCACCGCACAGGCCGGCCAGATATGCGTCGTTGATCGATCCTCCGCCGGCCTTTGCGGCCTTGTGCAGGTCGGAGAGCGGGATGTCGATCGCTTCGGAGCGGGTGGCCAGGCTGCGGCGGCGCAGTAGCGGCGACGGTTCAGCGGCCCGGTTCAGCACCCGAATGCCCGAGAGGGTGTAGCTCAGGATTCCCGCAGCGGTGGACGCCGGATCCAGCAACGCTCGCCCCGCCGCCGATACGCTCCCGGACACCGCGCCCAAGACGCCGCTGAAGATTGCCATGGGCAGGTGGTTGATGCCCTCGCGCATTAGATCATTGGGCGACAGATCCTGCGGAATCGGTTGCGGGGGCGTCGCCCTCGCCGGTGGATCACGTTCGAGGTCATAGATTTCGGCGAACATCTCCACACTGCCGACACCGTCGGTGACCGCATGGCTGACATGCAGCAGGGTCGCGGCCTTCCCACCCGGCAGGCCCTCGACCAGTGTGGAGGTCCACAGCGGTCGCGAGATGTCCAACGGTGACTGCAGGATCAACTCGGCGAGATCGAACACTTCACGCAGCGTTCCCGGTTCGGGCACACGCATCCGTCGCACATGGAAATCCAAGTTGAAATCGGGGTCGACCACCCAACGCGGCGCAGCCGTAGGCAAGGTCGGCACGACAACCTTCTGACGCAGCCGCAGCACCCGTCGGGAGGCGTTCTCGAACCGGGTCCTGAACCGGTCCCAGTCCGGGGCGGAATCAAGAAGTTCCACTGCCATGATCCCCGAACGGGTCCGGGGATTTGCCTCGCCCCGATGCAGCAGATAGTCGACTGGCCCGAGTTCATCGGACCGTCCAACGGCCTCGACGGAATCAGTCATTTTCACGACTCCGCGCGGGCCGGAGAGTCCACCGGATAGCTCGACGCGTCAACCCTGTCATCGCCGATCAAGCCTCCTGTGTTCAGAACTGCCAACCCAACGCTAGTCGGGTTGACGCGCTGGTGAAAGGCACGATTCAGGCACAGCGACCGACGCCGGAGCCGAGCTCGCGAAACTTCGTGGTAGGCGACCGACTCCGAAATGCCCTTCGGATTACGACCGTCCGGGCTCAGCTGGCCGACGACGCCGACAGCGGCAATGAGCCCATTCGCGAGCTCGCGCGCTCCCCGTAGACGACGCCCAGGAAGTCGGCGACGGCGTCCGCGGCCAGCCGCGAGCGGACTGTCGGGGTGATGTCGAAAGCGTGGTGTGCATTTTCGAGTTCGGCATGGGACACCGTCGCAGCTCCGGCTTCCCGTAGCGCCGCGCAGAACGCCCGGGCCTGACGGCAGGGAACCAGTTCATCTTTCTCGCCATGCAACACGAAAAACGGCGGAGCTTCGCTGTGCACGTACGAAATCGGCGAAGCCTCCTTGAACTGCTCGGGGGCGTCGGTGTAGCGGGCCTTCATCACGAACTGCTCAAGGAACGGCAGCATCATTCCGTGCATGTTGTCGGCGTTAGTGAAGTCGTAGACGCCGTAATACGGCACCGCCGCCTGAACCGTCGTATCGGCGTTCTCGAACCCGGGCTGAAACGTCGGGTCGTTGGGGGTGAGCGCGGCCAAAGAGGCCAGGTGCCCGCCAGCCGACCCGCCGGTGATCGCGATGAAATCGGAATCGCCACCGTAGTCGGCGATGTTCTGGCGCACCCAGGCGATCGCCCTCTTCACGTCGATGATGTGCGCCGGGAACTTGCTGCGCGGGCTTTTGCTGTAGTTGATCGACACACAGATCCAGCCGAGTTCCACCATCCGGCTCATCAGCGTGTACGCCTGAGGGCGTTTGCCGTTGAGCGCCCACGCGCCTCCGGGGACCTGGATCAGCACGGGCGCACGGCCGCCGGGCGCCAGATCATGGCGCCGCCAGACGTCGAGCAGGTGCTCGCTACCACCAGGACCGTAGGAGATGTCGGAGGTCTGCGCCGCGTACCGGCGGTGTGGTCCAGGCATGTTCAACAACCCGTTGCGGGGTGCGCCTTCGGACTGATCGCAGGTCGGGTGGCACACGAGATCGCGGAATTCAGGTCCAAAGGACTCCTCGAGCGCGGCGGTGAGGGCTCGGTCCGCTCGTTGCGCGGCCCACGCCGCGCCAACCCGGCCGATCGACGGGGGCGAAACCCGGGATAACGCATGCCCGGTCAGGACATGCGGAGGGAATTCCGTCGTCAGCCACCCCGCGACCCAGCCCACGGCAAACGGCGAACCACGCAGCAACAGGGCGCCGGCCCGGTACCTGCCCCTGGCATCAGTCGCGAGGCGGAGCGCTTGTGCACCGGCCTTTGAACGCAGCGAAGTAACGTTCATGGTCATGCTCACAGCGACTTCCCCCACCCCCCGACGTCAGGTACCCGCCTCGTTGCGGTTAACGGCCGATTACCGGCCGGTGTTGTACGTGTGTCGAGGACCATCACGATAACCGATATTGACGCTCGGGGAAGAACGTTTCGCGCGCGTCGTGTCAGCGGGACATACGGACGGTTGGCGTTGGATAGACTGACCTGCGCATTGCCTCCGTAGCTCAGGTGGATAGAGCAAGGGCCTTCTAATCCCTAGGTCGCACGTTCGAGTCGTGCCGGGGGCACCAAGGGCACCAAGAAAGACCAGATCAGAGTGGGTATATAGCCGGACTCGTAACTTTGCTGAAGTGCGCTGGTCCGCAGACAGTCCGCGGGGTTTGCACTGGTCACTGTGATGAGGCGCACTTCGCACCCAACACCATCCTCCCCACGGACTACATCGCTACCGACTAGCCCTCCCATGACCCTTCTCGCGCAATGTGACGACGAATGCGTTGCTCAACGTCGTGAACCACCGCACAGCCGCGCGAACACCACGCCTTGTGGGGTGTCCACCGCCCCCACGAGCCCTGAGCGGTGCCCTTCCTCTTGTACTCGACTAGGACGGCGCCGGCGCAATTCTCGCAAGGATCGTCGTCAACTACGTAGCGGAATTCCCACGTCACGGGTGTCCCCCCGGGTTCGGTGACATGTTGCTTCAAATCACTTACCCCATAGGCGCGGGCCGTGGCAAGAGGCTGCCCCTCGATATGCGATATGCGACCCGTAAATGCCCGGTAGTGCGGCGCGCGCTGTCCCCCCTCACGCAATGTGTCGGCGAATGCGTTCCTCGGCGTCGTGCACCACGCAGCCGGCCACACAAAAAGCCCTTTGGGGCAGCCACTCGCCCCACAGGCCCCGAAGGGAGCAGTGCCTCTTGAATTCGAGGCGCACGTCCCGGCCGCAGAGCGCGCAGGGGCCTTCGTCAACCTCCTGGTACATCTCGGACAACATTGGTGTCCCCCAGTTCAGTGGGTCGAAAGTAGTTGCCGCACAGTCTGTCCGCTATGGTGCTAGACCTCCCTGCGACCCTACCCCCACGGGCGGCTTCCAATCGCTGCCGCAGCCCATGCCCGACGACCGTTCCGACCTTTGCTTGCGGTTGTCACATCATGCAGAATCTTTACGAATCATGTTGCCGCACAATGGATTTAAAATTCGAATCATGTGCGAGGGCCGCATCAACCGCGGTGAACCGTTGCCATCGGAATCGACCATTGCGCCACCCGTGGAACTGAGCGAGGGTAAGTTCTGGGAATGTAGGCGACAGCAATTTGAAGAGCCGGCCATTGACAACCAAATTGACGGCTGACCGCTTCGTGGAGCGATTTTCCCGGCTCCCTGGATATAGATATCGGCGTTACGGGCCGTCGTCCGGGGTTCCGCGAGCGTCGGGCGGCGGCAGCATAGGCGGTAAATATTGACAGCCCCAGATCCGCACCACGCAGCCCTGAGTCACCGGTATCTGGGGAACATCCGCGGGAGCCGGTTGGGGTGGCGGCGGCGGGGGTGGTGGATCATCGTCGGCAAGTGCCACCGGCGAACCCAGCAGACCGCTGATCGCCGCCGCGGTAGCGAATGCAGGGAAGAGGAGTCGTATGCGATCCATAGCTACACTCTCCGTCGACGATTGGGTTGATCGTAAGGTACCTGAGGCCCAAGAAAACGGCCCCCAGATACTTTGAGGGCCGTATCTGTATTTAGGGGCGACCTTAGGTTGCCGCCACTCGCTCGTTAGCGTACTCAATGGCCCCTGCAGACTGGTAACGGCGAAGCTGTGCCGCATATCGTGCCAACGCGGGGGCAGATCCATGTTATTTGGCTTGCACGTTCACCATGGCTCGGTGCTGTTCCCCAACTGCACGACGCTGTTGGATATGCTCGCCGCCGCTTAGATACCGGCGCTGTAGCCGATCAACGTGCATCTGTGCCTCTGCGATATCTCGGCGTAGTGCGACTGCTTGCAACCGCATTGGATGGCTATCGGTGCCGGGGACATCGTGGCTTTCGACCCTGGCGAGGTGGCGGGTCATCTCGCGCAGATGGACGCATAGCGCGCGGACCAGCTCCGCAGCCTGGGCTGCCTCCCAGTTTTCCATCGAGAGATCGTCGCATCCCGCCGTCCTATGCGATAGGGGATCGCGCAGCGGGCTACGTCACACCCCTGGAAGATGACCGTGGCGAGGGACTGCAATGCGAGTCGGTCGGTCTGATCAAGCACCAATTCGGGTGTTTCATCCATGAAATAAAACGGCTAATAGTTTGACGCGCTGAAGACCGGGATCCCGAAGTCTGTAACGCGGATTGTTCTCGCCAGGCACCAGGCACCAGGCACCAGGTGCCGGGATCGTTGGAATCGTCCTCGTGGCGTAACCACATCGACTCGCCCTGAAGGCGGTAACCGGCGAGATCCTGTGCGCCGCAGCGGAACGAGTCGAGAATCACGAGATTGATAACCATGGTGGCGCGCGACAGTGCAGTCCGCAGGCTAGGAAAGATCCATTGGGAAGCGTTTGAGGCCGCTGCGCCGACATACCCCGACAAACATGGTTTCTTTCGTTCACGAAATGTGATGACGAATGCGCTCCTCAGCGTCGCGAACCACGCAGCCAGCGGGACGGCCTCTAACCACTAGCGTTTTGCCATGGCCGATACACGGCCCCAGGGTAATGCTACCGACAACGCGGAATGCCTTGGAGCCCATAGGTTATTGACGACCCCGTAAGAAACAACACGCTAACGCGTAACGGCTCCGAGTCGAGTAGCGGACTACTCGTGCACACCATCACCAGTCCATCACCGTTCACGGCAACCCGTTCAATTAAGGGGTGTCGGATATGTCCTATGTGATCGCGGACCCGGAGATGATGACGGCGGCGGCATCCGATCTGACAGGCGTCGGATCGAACGTCAGCGCAGCCAACATGGCGGCGGCCCCGACCTTCACGGCGGTGCCTCCCACTCGCGTCTCTAGATATACACGCGCCACACGCCTCACCACGCCAAGATGGAAAAGGGAGGATCGTCGGGGGCGACAGCGTGGTTGGTCCTCTGCGTCGGCGATTCGTGCGCATCCTCGTCGCTAGAGAGTGACGGAGAGGGTGAAGGGATTAACCGCAGGTGCCGACGTGGCGCATCCCCCGGTATGGTCGGGCCACTGGCGTCAGTGTCCCTGCATGGTTCAAAATCCGTCATTAAGACTTCTCCTCGGTCCCCGGATATGTGCTCGTGGTCTAAGTTTCCGGGGTCTCGCGGAGCACGGCTAGCGTAGTCGACTACCTGTTCTTCGTGTCGTCACTCATGCTTGGACATCGAATCACCCGTTCCGGCAGGTGGCCGTCGACCTCACGCGTCCGGACGATCCGGACGAGGGCCCCCGGCGCGTGGACGGCTTCGGCGGCTGTCGGTTAATGCCACCGTGCCCGGGTTCGGGCCGAGAAATGGCCTCCCAGTGAAATACGCGGGTTCGATCCTCGTCATCGGCTCCATGCCTAAGCTGGGCAGGTCCGCTGGGCTGCCCGCTTTACCGGGCCGCCGGTCCCGTAACGGTCCCGGGTTGGCCCCAACACCGTGAGGCCTTTTTGCTGGACGCCAGGAAATGCCTGACAACGGTAGATTCGGGCGATAGCCTAGCCTGCAAGGTTCCTACATCCAGGCCTGACGGTTCGATGGTCCGCCACACATGGGAAGGCAGATGGCTCAAGACGACACCCGGAGTGGTGACTATTTCTGGAGCGACCATCAAGCGGACGACGAACTTACCCGGTTGAAACTGATTGAGGAGTTCAACGACCCACCTACGTTTCGTCAACTCGACGCGATCGGTGTAACTGAAGGCTGGCGATGCCTCGAAGTGGGTGCCGGCGCCGGGTCCGTCGTGCGGTGGCTTTCACAACGCGTGGGTCCCGCCGGGAACGTCGTTGCGGCTGACCTCGATGTCCGGTTCCTCGGCGAGGTCAGCGCACAAAACGTCGAGGTCCGTCGTTGCGACATCACCCAAGATCCCATTGAGCCGTCATCGTATGACCTTGTACACGCTCGAAATGTCGTGATGCATCTGCGAGATCCGTTGGCAGTGCTGCGGCGCTTGACCGCTGCGCTACGGCCGGGTGGTTGGCTGATGGTCGAAGACGTCGACAACGGCACGGTCGAGGCAGCCGACCCGGCCCATCCCTGCGCAGCGGCATTTGACCTTTGCGCTCAGGCGCGGATCAAGTTCCTCTTGGCAGGCGGAATCATGGATCTGCGCTACGGCCGCACCTTACCTGTCCACTTGAAGGAATTGAATCTAACCGACGTGGGGAATGAAGCGGTGGCTTTGGTCGGGCCGGGCCGCAGTCCGATGTCGCAGTTGATGGTTCAATCATTTCGGCCCATGGATGATGCGATGGTCGCCAACGGGGTGGTCGGGCAGTCCGACGTATCTGACGCGCAGCGCGCTTTCGAAGATCCTTCGTTCCTCTACCGGGGCGGCTTGATCGTCGCCGGGTGGGGCCGCAAACCGGCCGCCTAGCTGCCGGTACAAACTGGCGGTGCTCTGACGCTCAATAACGGACACCTATCAAACGATCAGAGGCCGGTCTTGGACACGGGCCACAAATCGTCGCACCGTGGAAGGCATGGACAAAGCGCTTGACAGGGTTATCGACCGTTGGCTCAGGTGGCAAGACCAGCGCGAGGCCCGTCGCACGGAGCAGTGGAGGCGGCGCATGAATCGCGACCAACGGTTCGGCATCTGGTGATTACGAAAGGGTTGTTCAGCGCCGCGGTTGCGCTCACCGTTGCGGTAGGGGTAGCCATGCCGGCGAGCGCGGACCCCAGCGCGTTCGGTGTCCTTAGCTGTAGCTGCGGCGGTGGGCCCACGGCCACAGCTGGCGGACCTACTATCTCGGAGCAAATGATTGACGGGATCCAGAACGGTCTCGCTGATTTGCAAGGGGTCTCGGGCTAACCTGCCACTCCTAGGTGCCGTCGCAGATCCCGCGGCGGTTCATGCCGTCATGTGCAAAGTTGAGGGGCGTCGCAAACATTACCGGGGCAATAGGTCGAGTGTGCGGCATTGACTATGGACCCGACGTCTAGCAACGACATGCCCTTCGGGGCCAAGGTGGCGTGGATGTCGTCGGCAATCTGTTGTGGCGACCAACCCCAAGTGAGGTCGTAGCAGACGAGGTGCGCCACCCCGATGATTGCCTCATCGCTGTTCGGCGGCCAAGCGAGGCCGACGGCGCGCAGTTTTGCGAGGTATGCGTCGTCAGTGGGATTGGCGGTGGCAATCGCAGCGCTACTGGCCAGTGCAGCACCAGCCATCATGGGGATGGTAAGTCTGACCAACCAGCGGGGTGAGGGCATTCGATTCCCTTCCTTTCTTTCTCGCGTCAGCAAGGCCGCCAGTAGTGCGCGGGTCCAAAGCAGCACAAATATGAAGAGTAGCGAAGGCTCCGAAAGATGGCTCCTGGTAATTCAGAGTGCGTTGACGAATGCGGAGTGCGAACCGCAGTGATCAGCTTCGGTCGCGATATGTCAGCATTGGGGACGTGAACACACGCCAATTCGCTCGTTTGCTGGGTGCCGCGGTGGTAACAACAACCTGGGCGACGCCGCTGAGCATACCGATCCTCATTACGTCCGCGTCTGCTTCGCCCTGCCCTGATGTCGAGGTGACGTTCGCCCGCGCCACCAACGAGTCACCTGGCGTTGGCGGGGTCGGGCAGGAATTTATCGATTCACTGCGCTCGCAGGTTGGGGGCCGGTCCCTCGCGGTGTATCCCGTCAACTACCCCGCCACCGAAGATTGGCCCCCGTCAGCATCCGCCGGCGCCGGCGATGCGAGCACTCACGTTTTGTCCATGGTTGCGAACTGTCCCAACACCAAGCTGGTGCTCGGCGGATATTCCCAAGGCGCGATGGTGATAGGTCTGACCACCATCGCCCGAATGTCGTTTGCGGGCTATACCGCCGCGACGCTACCGGCAGACGCGGCTGACCACGTTGCCGCGGTCGCCGTCTTCGGGAATCCGACCGACAAGTACCTCGGGGGACCGATAAGCGAGATCAGCCCGTGGTACGGGAATAAGGCTATCGATTTGTGCGCGCCCGGCGATCCGGTTTGCGCTCCCGGCGGGCTGTCTATTCAACCTTCCCATGACGAGATGTTCTCCGCGGCGCACCTGTCGTATGAGCACTCCGGGATGCCCAGTCAGGCCGCGTCTTTCGTGGCGGGCCATCTCTAACGCGTGGGCGGGCCGCTGGGACGCACCGAGGAATCCGTCGTCGGGATGGCCAGCGTGCTCGGCTGCACCGCAGCGGTCAGTTGTGGAACACCACGTCCGTGTGGGCGGACGCTCAGTTTGCCCTACTCTGCGCGGCTGTTCGGCGAGAGCAACAAGCCGACCGAACTCGAGCATTGTCTCGGGGGCAACTCACGACGCTCGCCGGCGCACCTATCGTTGTAGACATGCGCCGAAACATCACCGAACCGCGCGGATTGCAGCCAGCGCCGACAACCGAGCAGATCGCGGCGGTGTCGCGTCAATATGCGCGTCGGGGGCCCGCCCAGTGGCGGAACGTCGATGCATCCACTGGGAGGAAAGATGGCCATGAGTGATGACGACTTGCGGGCCGCTCTGCAGCGTCACTGGGCGGCCTCGGATACCAACGACTTCACGACGGAGCACCAAATCTACCGAGCTGATGCGGTTCTCGACTATCCGCAATCGGGCGAACGAATCCGAGGTCGAGCCAACATCCAGGCTTCGCGCGAAGCCCAGCCGAACGCGAAACGCTTCACGGTCCGACGCATGGTTGGCCGCGGCGATCTTTGGACCAGCGAACTCATCCTGACGTACGACGGGCAACCGTATTACACCGTCAGCATCATGGAATTCGAGGGTGGAGAGGTGGTCCATGAGACGCAGTA
This sequence comes from uncultured Actinomycetota bacterium, assembly GCA_963762625.1. Taxonomy (GTDB): domain Bacteria; phylum Actinomycetota; class Actinomycetes; order Mycobacteriales; family Mycobacteriaceae; genus Mycobacterium. The sequence goes on along the minus strand of CAVXLB010000001.1, from coordinate 2,132,269 downwards.
TTTCGCCGATGCGTTCGAGCCGGGGCCCTCTCGGACCCAGTGGGTCGAACGAATGGACTGAGAGGTACGGCTACCGCGTGGCCGGTAGATGCAGTTTGATGACTTCGATCAGGTGACTTCCGACATCGTCGAGCGCATCCGTCGACTCCGTGGCGAGCGCAATGATGACAGCGCCTTCGATGGCGGCGATCGTCAAGGTTGCCAGTGACCTGGCGTCGTCACCGTCAACGCCAGACCTGATCAGCTGATCGCTGAGGATCGTCTGCCAGTCACTAAAGGCCTTGCCGGCCGCCTCAGCGGCTGCCGGTGCTTCTGCGCGACCGAGGACCGCAGCAACAATCGGGCAGCCGGCCTCCATCTGAGTCGTGTGAAGCTGAACCTTCCACTGGTCGATGAAAGTCTGGACCGCGTGCGCTGGGTCGCCGCCGTCAACGGCTGACCGGAGCACTGCGGACAGCGCCCGTCCCGCGATGTGCGTGGCTTCAGCAATGAGTTCCGCTTTGCCGCCGGGAAAGTTGAGGTAGACGGTTCGCCGCGCGACTCCGCTGTCTTCCAGTAGCGCGTTGAGGCCGGTTCCGGCGACGCCTCGGCGTCGCACCAGACCCGTGATGCTGGTGATCAGAACATCTCGCGCGGACATGGTTCACCGCCTCCCGGTTTCACCGAGCTCCAACACTCAGGGTTGAAGTATACCGATTGGTCTACTAACGTCTCAATCACAGCTCTTCAACAACGAACAGCTGAACACGCTTCGGATGCGGAGGCCGCCATGACGAATACCGACGCCGCCAAGACGCTGCGGAAGTTCCGCAGAGAACGCGCAATCGGACACTATCTGTTAAACCCGGCGGTGAAAGGGTTGAGCAAACTTGGGCTGCGCACCGCGCTGGCTACCGAGCTCGAGACCATTGGGCGCAAGACCGGTCAGGTACGCCGCGTTCCCGTGTCCGCGCAGTTCGATGACGAAGGGGTGTGGCTCATCAGTCAACATGGCATCCGCTCGGGCTGGGGCAGAAACATCGTTGACAACCCGAATATCCGTGTGCGGCAGGGTAATCAGTGGCGCACCGGAGTCGCGGTCTTCAGGCCAGACGACGATGTCGTTGCGCGAGCTCGCAACTTCGGGCGATTGGGAGCCAAGGTCGTAAAGGCCTTGGAAACCACACCCGTGTCGGTGCGGATCGATTTCAGCGACTAGCGCGGGGGCAACCGGTCTCGATACATGAGAATGCCGGTCACGAGTATGACCGCTGACCGGACAAAAAGAAGTAGCAGGAAAACGACCGGCTTCGACGTCACCGGAAGCGCCGTCGCCAGCGACAGGACGCCCGCTCCGCCCATCCACCACGCCCACCGCCGCCCAAGACGGACACAAGCCAGCCCAACAGCGATGTACGTGCAGCCCAGGACGACGTTCAAGATGATTCTCGTTGTATGTCCGGAAGAACGCGCAGCAACGACCAGATATCTCAGAATGACGTATCCGGCTGCGACGACGGCAGCGATGCGAGTCGTCGTCGCCGCCCATCGCCCACCCGCGACCCGCGACCCGCGCGAAGCGTTTCGCCGCCAGGCCGAATGCCGCGCCAACAACAACCCAAGTGAGGAATCCGTAAAGAGTGAGTCCGTAACGCAGCTCAGAGACCATGCGTCTCAACTCATCGAGAGACCCAGGCGCCGTTCCAAAACCTGCGAACCACTGGGCGATCGTGAACAGTACTGCGCAGATGTAGGCGCCACCGAGAAGGGCAATCAGTGCACCCGGTGCCGTCAACCCAACTGTGGCGACCTTGGCCGGTCCTGCCGCGGCGGGGGCACGCTGCGTCCCGAATGCGGTTTCGGCGATCCCGCGCCTCCTCATCCAGTGATGAACGGCACGCTACCCCGGGATGCCCCCACCAATTCCGCCGCACCGAAGGGGTATTAAATCGTTATCGCGAGCACCGCGGACGACGTGCCAGGTGGTGACACGAATCGTCTGGCTTCGCGCGGTAATTGACGGTCCAACCTAGGTGTGGTCGCGCGTGGCCCACGGGCTACGTTCAAGTCGTACCGCCAGTGCACGGTGAACCGAAACCGCGGAGGTCCCCATGGCCCAGTCCGATCTCGTTTTGTTCAGCGTCGACAATCACGTCGCGCTGATCACTGTCAATGATCCAGATCGACGCAACGCTCTCACCGACGAGATGTCGGCGCTCCTGCGCGCCGCCGTGGAGCAAGCCGAAGCCGATCCCGACGTGCACGCCGTGGTGGTCACCGGGGCGGGCAAAGCCTTTTGCGCAGGCGCCGACCTCAGCGCGCTTGGCGCTGCTGGCGGTGGGACACCGGCGGCGGGTCTGCAGCGGTTGTACGACGGCTTCATGGCCGTCGGCAATTGCACACTGCCCACCATTGCCGCGGTCAACGGAGCGGCGGTCGGCGCGGGTTTGAACTTGGCGTTGGCGGCCGACCTGCGTATCGCCGGGCCAGCCGCGTTGTTCGACGCCCGTTTTCAGAAACTGGGACTTCACCCTGGTGGCGGCGCGACCTGGATGCTGCAACGTGCGGTGGGTCCGGCGGTCGCTCGGGCTGCCCTCTTGTTCGGCATGCGCTTCGACGCCGAATCTGCTGTACGGCATGGGTTGGCGCTCAGCGTTGCCGACGATCCCGTCGTCGCGGCGTTGGAACTGGCCGCAGGACCCGCATCGGCGCCGCGCGAGGTGGTATTAGCAACCAAAGCCACGATGCGTGCCACCGCAAGTCCAGGCGCCCTGGACAACGAGCAGCACGAGCTCGCGATGCGCACAGAACTTGGGCCGCAGGTGTACTCGATCCAGTCACCCCAGTTCGCAGAGCGATTGGCGGCGGCGCAGCGCAGATAGCTCTCGGTAACGATCTTCGAATCACTTGTGTCACTTTGGCTTCACATGTTGATCGGTACCCGATTATGGCTCAGCCAACCACGTGTCGCGGACAACCTGAACTGCTTGTACCCTCTATGCCTCCCAAGCTCTGGCGTGAATTGAAAGCGGCATCGCCCTTGTAGATTGCCTGACGGCCTGCGCATTCCGCCGGTATGAGCAACACGGCTCGGATCGTCCGCGCGCAGCTGCGATCAAGCCGCGAAATGCCATTCTCATCATTGCGTTGGCATTCTCAAAATGTGGTAGTGCTTCTCCTTGGGTGAGAGTACCTTTTCGGGCTATGGAAACGGTGCGTAGCTTCTGCCGCGTGTGCACCTCCGTCTGCGGCATTCTCGTCGACGTCGAGGGCGACGAGGTGCTCCGCGTCCGCGGCGATCAGAATCACCCGTTTTCGCAGGGTTACACCTGCAACAAGGGTCGTGCGCTGCCGCAGCTGCACCACCACCCGGACCGTCTCGAGCGGCCACGAATGCAGGTTGACGGGCGGCAACAGGACACCACATGGGACGTTTGCCTGGACGACCTGGCCACCCGGCTGAAGGACATCATCGACCGTCACGGTCCCGAGTCGGTCGGCTTCTATTTCAGCACCATGGAGAGCGCCGGATTCCGGATGGCCGAAGCACTGCATGCGGCAATCGGCACCCCAGCTAAATTCAGTCCGCTGACCATCGACGGCACCGCCAAACCACTGATCTCGGACCTGGTAGGTGGATTCATGGGACTGTCCGGCCGAACGGACCTCGACAACGCCGACTTTCTGATGCTGGTCGGGGTCAATCCTGTTGTCTCCCATGGCCATGCGATCTCGATGCCCAACCCGACGGGCACCGTGCGCGACATCGCCAAACGCGGACAGGTATGGGTAATCGATCCCCGGCGCACCGAAACCGCCCGACTGGCCACGGGCCATCTAGCGCCGCGTCCCAGTAGCGATCACGCGGTATTGGCCTATCTGGTACGCGAGATCCTGCGCGACGGCATGAAGACCGATGTGCAGGTTCAAGGTGTGGACGCCCTGACAGCTGCGGTCGCACCGTTCACGCTCGAGGACACCGCCACGATCGCCGGCGTCGCGGAGTCCGAGCTGACGCAGCTGTGCGCGGCGGTGCGCGGCGCCAAATGCGTCGCGATCGAGACCGGGACCGGCGTCACCATGACGGCCGACCGAGGCAATGTGACCCAGTGGCTGGCGTGGGTGCTGATGATCCTCACCGGCGCCATGAACCGTCCGGGCGGCACCTGGTTTCACCCCGGATTCGCCTACCAACTCGAGGTTTTCGGCGATCTGTTGCCGATCACACCCCCGGAGGGTTCGTTCGGCCCTGGCCCGCGCAGCCGCCCGGAGGCGCAAGCGTTCATCAACGAATGGCCGTGCGCGGTGCTGCCCGACGAGATCGCGGCCGGCAATATCCGCGCCCTGATCAACGTCGGGGGCAGCTTAGTTACGTGTATGCCCGAGACGGGGAAGCTGATCCCGGCTCTGCAGAGCCTCGAAGTTTTTGCCACTACGGAGATCATCAACAACGAGACAGCGGCCCTGTCGACTCATGTCCTGCCGACCAAGGATCCGTTGGAACGGCCCGATATAACGCTTCACGACGTCCTGAGTTCGCGAGTGTCCGTGCAGTACAGCCCCGCCGTCGTGAACCCGGTCGGCGAACGTCGATCGATGTGGTGGGTATTCGCCGAACTCGGCCGGCGGCTCGGCTATGACCTTGGCAGTCTTGGAGATCCGGACACCAGCACCGATGACGACGTACTCGCCGTTCTGCTGGCCGGCGCCCGGACGAAATTCGACGAGGTGGCGGCCACTGGATGGGCGGAGGCCCCGCAGCCGCTGCCCGCGCCGTGGGTCGATGAGCACATCGAGCGCATGGGCGGCTGGCGGTTGGCGCCGCAGTTGCTCGTCGATCAGCTTGCTGCCCTTGAGCCGCCCCCGCCGCTGGTGATGATCCCGCGCCGACAGCGGAAGAAGCTCAACGGACAGCTCGATTTTCTCGGTGAGCGCGCCGAAATCTTCATCAATCCCGATGACGGCGCCGCCGCCGGCGTCGTGGACGGCCGCCCGGTGACCGTCCGCAGCGCGAACGGCGAACTGACCGGCGTCGCGAAGGTCGATGAGTCGATTCGGCGTGGAGCGGTGTCGATTCCGCACGGCCACCACGACGCCAACGTCAATCGTCTGACTAATAAGGACGACATCGACGTGGTGACAGGCATGGTGCGATATTCCGGTATAGCCGTCAGCCTGCACCCGGCGTGACGGCAACGCCGCAAAGAAGCCAGGCATGAGCATCACCGCGCTGGGTCTGCCGACAGTGCAGAGCCCCCCCGAGCCCGCACCAGCCGATGGCCCGCTGCGAGACACTTTCGGTCGGGTCGCCACCGACCTCCGAGTGTCCCTGACCGATCGCTGCAACCTGCGCTGCACCTACTGCATGCCGGCCCAAGGCGTGGACTGGTTGCCCGGCGAGCAGCTCCTACGACCCGATGAACTGGCCCGGCTGCTGCGCATCGCGATCGCTCGGCTCGGTATCACTAGCGTGCGCTTCACCGGCGGTGAGCCGCTGCTCGCCAAGCATCTGGAGGACGTCATCGCTGCGACGGCAGCATTGCGGCCACGTCCGGAAATCATGTTGACCACCAATGGCATTGGCTTGGACAAGCGAGCCCACAAGCTCAAGCGGGCCGGGTTGGACCGGATCAACGTTTCCCTTGACACCGTCGATTCCGCACACTTCGCCCACATCACCCGTCGCAACCGCCTAACCGACGTGTTGGCCGGCCTACAAGCGGCACAGGATGCCAGGCTGAGTCCGATCAAGGTAAACGCGGTACTGGATCCGGTCACCGGACTCGACGACGCGGTATCGCTCTTGCGCTTCTGTCTCCACCACGGATATCAGCTGCGCATCATCGAGCAGATGCCACTCGATGCCGGCCACCAATGGCAGCGCGACCGGGCCATCGCGGCCGACGACGTGCTCAGCACCCTGCAGGCCCACTTCGACCTGACAACCGACCCCGCACCACGCGGCTCGGCGCCCGCAGAACTGTGGCAAGTCGACGACGGCTCAGGACTGGTGGGCAAGGTCGGCATCATCGCGTCGGTCTCACACGCGTTCTGCTCGACCTGCGACCGCACCCGGCTCACCGCCGACGGGCAGGTCCATAACTGCCTCTTCGCCCGCCACGAGACAGACCTGCGCGGCCTCATCCGCGCAGGTGCCGACGATGACACCGTCGAGTCCGCATGGCGCGCGGCGATGTGGGCCAAGGCAAAAGGCCACGGCATCAACGACCCGGACTTCGTGCAACCGGACCGGCCGATGAGCGCGATCGGCGGTTGACCGCCTGAATTCTTCACCTCTGAGGTTGTCGTCGTGGAGTTCGAAGACGGCGAGGTAGCTCAACACGCGCGACACGACTGCTGCGCCCACCCCGGGAGTGTCGATGACATGTAACACCGCATAGTCGGCTTCCATACGCTCGGCCTGCACCAGACCCGCCCGCACCGAAGCACTGATGCCCTCACGCCAGTGCTGAGCGGTGATCGTGATGACGCCGGGCGGACGAGCGACCTCTGCGGCGCCCAAGACCAGGACGACGTCAGCGCATCCCCCGTCGCGCAACGCAGCGACCGCGATATCCAGCCAGCCATCCACTAGTACCTTCGGCTTGCCGTAACGCCGGCCCGCGCCTGCGGCCAAAAGGACTCCGACCTTGCATGGCCGCGAATCTGTCGGCTGCGGTAACCGCACTCTCCTGTGATGACATCCGACTTCACAATTAATGACAACTCACCCTGACCAAGCCGAGTCAACGCGTTGCGCCAGGGCGAATCGGTGGATCTGACTGTTTTGCGTGGCAGCGACCGGCGGCGACTCACCGTTGAACGTCAAAGCTCCTAATACAGCGACGACTTCACCTACTTGAGCAACTTCGACTTCGGCATCGCCCCTCCGTGCCGCATCGGACGGACTGACCAAATCCGGCGCGTAGGATCCCGGTATGAGAAGGGGTTTCGTCGTCACGTTCGCAGTCGGGTTGATCGTCGCATTGTTCGGTCTGATCTGGGCGCTCCAGGGTTTCGGAGTGCTTGGTGGTAGCCCGATGAGCAACACAACGACCTGGTCCATTATTGGTCCGATCACCGCACTGATCGGCATCGTGATCGCGGTATTCAGTTGGCGGAAGCTCTCGTTGAAGTAGTGCTTCATGTCCCCGTCACGAAGAAATTCACCATGTGCCAGCCGGTGGCGCCGTCGGGGACGGTACCAACCTGATCTGCAGTTTGGGCAGCTCCGGTGTTGTCAGTGGCGCGCACGGTGATGGTGTGTTTGCCAGGGCTTTTCGCTTGCCAGGGGAAGCTCCACAATCGCCACGTCTGGTTAGAATAGTTCGCGCCCAGTTCAGCGGGCTGCCACGTGCCACCGTCGATGCGGACCTCCACGGCCCGCACGCCGCGATTCTGCGCCCACGCGACACCGCCAAACACCGTGGGCCCAATCGGCACGTTCTGTTCATCTTTAGGCACGTCGATCCGCGACTCGGTTTTGATGGGTGCTCGTGGTGCCCAGCCCTGCCGTGTCCAGTACGCCTGTGCTCTGTCGAAGCGGGTCAATTCCATCTCGACGACCCACTTGGTGGCCGACACGTACCCGTAGAGCCCGGGTACTACCAGCCGGGCCGGGTAGCCATGCTCGATCGGCAGCGGTTGCCCATTGAGGCCGACTGCCAGGAGCGCGTCGCGGCCGTCGGTGAGCGCCTCCACCGGCGTGCCGGCCGTGAAACCATCGATCGACGTCGAGAGCACCATATCAGCGTCGGCGCGCACACCGGCCGCTGCCAGCAGATCAGCCACCCGGTAGCCCGTCCAGACGCCCGTAGAAATGAGTTTGCCTCCAACGGGATTCGATACGCAGGTTAACGTCGTAACCGTTTCGATGACGTCGAAGTGGGCAAGGTCGGCGAAGCTATAGGTGGCTTCGCGGTCCACCATGCCGTGGATGCGCAGCCTCCAGTCGCCGTGGCTGAGTTGGGGAACACTGAGTGCGGTGTCCACCCGGTAGAAGTCGGCGCTGGCGGTGACAAAGCTTGGCAGCGCAACGTCCTTCGGTTGCACATCAGCAGGTATGGGTGGCGCCGATGTGCGTGGTCGCGGAAGTGCGAAGCTGGTGCGGTCAGCGGCCACCGAATGCACCAACCGCGTGATGACCGCACCCGCCACGCCACTCAGTACACCGAATCCGAGTAATCCCAGCATGACCAACCTGCGCCTGCCGGCATCCGGCTCGCCGCGGTCGGCCGGATCGTCGGGGTCCCCCGGGCCGGGCCACAACCGACGGGTAAGCAAGCGCAGGGCCGTCACGCCGCACGCGGCGCCTGCAACGGTGGGGACCATGTCAAGTGCTGTCGCACCCTGGCGCGACAGCACTGCGATGCATCCGAGGACACCCGCCACGGCGATCACGGCGCTGCCGAGCAGACGGCGCTGAGTCTCGAGGCTCCCGGCGATCGCAGCGATCGCACCGATCACTACGAGCAGGACGACGGCCACGAAGGGTTTGTCCAGGGCGCCCAGGGTCTGGATCGCCCACTCTTTGATGGGCCCCGGTGTCAGGTCGACGACCACTGAGCCGATCGCAGCGCGCGCATCGGCGCGTGCTCCGAACGGGATGCCCACCAGCTGGGCTACCCCGAGCGAGACGGACGCGGCGGCGACTCCGGCAATCATCTGCTCATTCGACGGGGCTACAGCCATCGGCGCTACTGTACTCGCGTTCCCCTCAACGACCGCAAACACCTTGCCGTGCAGGAGAACCAGCGACATCGGCATTCTGTCGTCGACCGGCGGCACGGTACTGGCGATCTAGCCTGCCGGCCCACTGCCAACGAGGCCGACGGCCGGCGCCGTCACCGGTCATCGCAACGAAACCGCCTGTGTAGGATCTGATCTCGATATCGTCGGCGGTTGGGAATCTCCGTGACGGGTTCGATCGTCGCCAGGCGCTACTCCCACGAGCTTGCGACGAGATTCGCGACATTTTTCCTTGCCCAAAACACCGAGCCACAGACAACCTTGGGCCCTAGAGCGGGATTGGCTGGTGGTGCGGGTGGTGAGGGTTACCCGAGCTTACGTTTCCTCCCGAGCCAGCGGCCAAGGAGGACTGTTGTTTGGCGCGCCTGGGTCGGATGGCCAGCTAATCAACGTGAAGAACTCGACGCAGCGGGAGGCTGCTTGAGGCCGGACGACAGCACAAGCACCGACAGGACAACAGCAATCAAAAGCAGCGCCGGGACATCGCCCGCCAGGTGTCCCATGTGGTGTGCACCGCCGAAGGACTGCACCGCCATGATCGCGGCGTGTACCACGCTGGAACAGACGGTGAACCAGATCAGGCTGAGATTGGCCTGCGGGTTTCGTGCCGCGTTCAGCAGGAAGACGCCCAGCGTCGCGTACAGGCCGACAATCATCATGAAGTAGTCGGACTGGTAGGGCGCGCCGGGATGCCACGCCCACCCCGACGGCCAGACCAGGGCCAGAGGATAGAGAAGGAGAGAAACCGCGCCAAAGACCGCGAGTGCAATCTGCAGAAGTTTATATGCTGACGGCATTGTGTCCTCCAAAAGCGTGCCCCGTTTGAACATTCTAAAATACGTCCGCACCTGTCGAAATCGTCGTGAATACCGCTCTGCAAGCAATTTCATTTTGGCGGCACGTTCCAAGCCGAGAGGCCCAGTGATTTGGAGTGATGCTCCCGTGCCCTGGCAGGTGCGAATGGGATGTCTGTGAATCGTCGGGCATCGGGTTCCAGCGGTAGCCGAAGGCCATTGACGAGGTAGCTGATGGAGCGGTAGGTGCCGGCGAGCATGAGCAGTTCGATGATCGCGTCTTCGGAGTGGAAGCGAGCGAGGTCATCCCACAGTTCGTCGTCGACGGTGCACGAGTCATGCAGGTTGTCACAGAGCCGGATCAGTAGTCGTTCCTCGTCGGCCCAGCACGTGTCGTCAGGTCCGCCGGCAGTCAACGACTCGATCTGGGCCTCGCTGAGCGCAGCTTTGGCGGCGTAGACCGAGACGTGCACGCCCCACTCATACTCGGCACGACAGGTGGCGGTCACCCGGTCGATGACGATCTCGCGTACTCGGATGCTCAGGTGTCCGCGATCCAGCAGTCCTGAATTGAAGAATTTGAAGAACAGTCGTCGGTCGCGGGCCAATGTCGTGAATAGAACGAGCGGAGGGTTTCCTCGCATGATCGCGTCGATGGCCACTTGGATATCGGAGGGCAGCGGTGCGGGTGCGGGGGCGATGCGGGCGCTCTCGTTTGGGCAGCGGGACACGGTGTCACGGTCCGATCATGTTGGTAATTAACAGGTGTGGCCGGGCGAGGAGCATTGCTATTGCTGAGCTGCGACTCCCGGCTGCGTCCACCGGGAAGCCCGTCAGGCCCCGACCGATGGCCGTGAGGCTGGCCTGGGTGCGGTTGTTGACGACCAGCTTGGTGTAGATGTGCTCGACGTGGTTGCGTGCGGTTTTCTCGGTGATCCATAAGGTGGTGGCGATTTCGCGGTTCGATCGGCCCTACGCGACGAGTCGCACGACCTCGACCCCGGTCGGTGAGGCCTGCCGGGCAGTGCGTCCGCCGCAATACTCGACGTCCGTCCACCGCCTCCGCGGGTCCCACGCCAGGGATATCACTGCTCGTCCCTGGCGTGGATATCCATCGTGTAGCAGCCCGGCCGGTGTCTCCATCGCGGTCATGAAATTCTCCATTCTCTGGTGCTCGGTCCGTTAGGGCACCGATTGGGATCTCTTCGGGCCGAGACAGCCCTCGCGGCTGCTATCATTCTTGTAGCGCACCCGCTCCCAAAGGTTACACACGACTGCTATAAAATGTAAAGCGTGAAAATAACAGGTGTCGGAAAGCCCTCGCGCGGCTCGGCATCGGGACGACCGATCATGGTGATCCTCGACGTGCTCGGCCGTCGCGGAGCGTTACGGATCCTGTGGGAACTGCGGCACGATCGATTGACGTTCCGCGCTCTACAACAAGCGTGCGAAACCAACCCGGGCTCGCTGAACACTCGCCTGAAAGAGCTGCGCGACTTGGAGATCATCGATCACGACGACGGTGGTTACCGGTTAACTGAGCATGGACGCGGACTTGTCGTCGTCCTCAACGCTCTTCAATCCTGGACAGATCAGTGGGCCGCCGGTGTCCCCGAGGCCGGCGCACCCTGACTCGCCGACTGGTTCGACTGACGATACTGGACGCGCTCGGCGTGTTGACACCACGGTCGCCGATAGCTCTGCAACAGGGCTTACACCCAGTACCCTCGGCTTGCCGTATCGCCCGCCGGCACCCGCGGCCAAAGGACTCCAATGTTGCGTGGCCGCGAATGTGTCGACTGCGGTGACCGCACTCTCCTATGGTGACATCCGACTTCTCATTCGGCGATAACAGTGGAGCAGCCTTGACTCAGGACGTGCAGGGGTGGCGCTGACGGCGCCGCGTGGCGACCAATCGCGGCCACTCAGCATCGAACGTCAAAGCGCCTGATATCCGGCTCAGCTGAAGATGATGACCCCGGTGGCAACACCGCCGCGATGCAGTCGGCTACGAAAACTCTGCTCCGCCGGGATCCTCTGGCGACCGACCGCGCCCTTTTGCTCCTGCTGGTAGCGTATTCACCTAGCGTTAGTGTGGATATGTCTGACGGCGCTGTGTTCCAGAGGTTTTCGCGAAGATGCGGGCAGCTCGCGGACTCCGGCAGGCCAGCCCTCAACGACCGCAAACACCTTGCTGTGCCGGCGAACCGGCGACATAGGCATACCGCCGTCGAGGGGCGGCACGGCACTGGCGAGTTTGCCGCTGCACTGGAAACGAAGCCGACCGCCAGCGCTCCCTCGTCGGGTGCAACGATCCCGCTCCCGGCGAATACATATGTCAGAATCCGTATTCTCATTCGACTCGCCGCCCGGCCGGGCCCGGTCGACGTGGGGGAGCGGTCATCGCCCGGATGCGCCGGGCGTCGACCGCCGGTCCAATATCCACACCGTGGCCAGGGTGAGGACAACGGCGAACGAGGCGAGCGCGATGAGACTAGCGCCGGTGCCTCCGTGGAACGTGTCGCGGTAGGCCGACATCGCAGGCAGCCTGGCGGTGTAGCGGTCGAGATCCAGGTCGCGCCCCAACGCGTCGAATGCGTGGCGGTTGGACAGGACGAGGCTCAACAGGCGTCCCGGGGTGGTCATCTGGTCAACCGGGACTATGGCGCCGCCGAATAGAACCTGAGGAAAGCAGAGCATCGGCAGGGCGAGGGCGGCCTGCGCGGCGTTGGAGACCGCGGCAGAGGCGAGCAGGCCGAGGGCCAGCGCCGAGGTCGCCTCGATCACGATCGTCACGAACAGGACGGCGTACACGTCGCATCCGACGGCGGGCAGTCGACCGAGCACCCGCAGCACACCGAGGAGCACCGCGCTCACTCCGGCCAGTACCGGAAGCAGCGCTGTGACTTTGGATGCCACGTAGGCCCCGACGCTGAGCCCGGCCAGGCGCTCCCGCCGGAAGACGGCCATCTCGCCAACGATCTGGAGCAGGCCGTATGTAAGCCCGAAGAAGAAGCCCGCGAATGCGATCCAGAATACGACCTGAGCCGGGCCGATGTCGGCTGCACTATTCGTGTCGAACACGCCGCGCTTGAACAGCATCGCCATCATCGCCGTGACCAGCACCGGTGAGCCGAGCAGGACCGCCAGGGTGAGCCGGTTCCGCAAGAGGATATCAACGTTGCGCGCTGTGAGTAGCCGCCACTGCCGAACCACGCCCGCGGGCTTGATGATTGAACGGGCTATCGGGATGGGAGGTTCAGGCACCTCAGGCCGCGCCTTCGAATTCGCCGAATTTCCAAAGCTTTCCGCGAATCGCTCCGCCCAGATCGCGGGGGTGTGGTCAGCGGCCAGCCGCTCATACACCTCGTCGAGATCTTCCACCTCGAAGTAGTCTCGAGCCTCGGTTGGGCTGCCGGTGAACGCCAAGTGGCCGTCGCGAGCCAGGAACACCACCCGGTCACACCGGTCGATACCGGCCGGCTCGTGCGTGGTGAGGACGACGGTGACTCCACGCTGGCTGAGCCGGCGCAGCAGCCGCATCACGTCGGCCGCGGTCGACGGGTCAAGCCCGGAGGTGGGTTCGTCGAGGAAGAAAATGCGTGGCCGGGTCAGTAGCTCCACCGCGATGCTGGCCCGCTTGCGCTGGCCGCCGGACAGCGCACGGACTGGCACTTCGGCCCTATCGGCCAGGTCAAGGTCATGCATGGTCTCCTCGACTATGCGGGCAGCCTTGGCCGCCGATGTGCCTGCGGGCAGCCGCAGCCGCGCCGCATAGCGCAGCGTGCGCCGAAGGGGCATCTCGAGGTGGATGATGTCGTCTTGAGGCACGTAGCCGATACGGGACTCGGCACTGACTCGGGCACCCCGAAGGGCGCCGTCGTGCCGAACCTCCCCGACAGACGGTGGTTGCAGTCCCGCGAGGATCTCGAGCAACGTGGTCTTTCCCGCCCCACTGCCGCCGGCGATGGCGACCAACTGGCCAGGTTCAATCGACAGCGACATCATCTGGAGGATCTCCCGCGTGCCGACACGCCGGCTCACGTTGACTGCATCGACCCGCGCTCCCCGCCTCCTAAATTGCTCGATTGTCGTTGGTTTCAATGTCGATTCGGTCATGATCGGCGACCTCGATGATTTGTGAGTTTGATGAGTCATGGCGTGATCATCGGTTAGGCCCGCGGTGATCGCATGAGGCGTTTGCCTCAAATCGCGGGGTTTGCAACGGTCACCGGACGCAGTGGCCGGACCGCAACAGATATCGGCAAACTGCTGAATTCACTAAACGCCAGTGCTACTCGCCGCGACTACTGACGCCCGCCAGGCCCCGGTCGATCGCCGCAAGAGTTGCTTGGGTGCGATTGTTGACGCCCAGCTTGGCATAGACACGCTCGACATGGTTGCGTGCCGTCTTCTCGGCGATAAACAGCTCGGCGGCGATCTCGCGGTTCGACCGGCCCTGCGCGACGAGTCGCAGGACCTCGACCTCTCTGGAGGTGAGTCCCGCCGACCAGGGTGTTCGCCGCGATGCGCGATGTCCGGCCGCCGCCAAAACGGCGTCAACCGACTCGGCGTCGAGGCGCCCGACACGCCCCTCCTGGCGCAGTTGATCGGCAGCACCGCGCGTGTCGAGGGCGGGCCGATCCGGACGTGGCTCGAGCAGTTGGTGATACGCGACCGCGGCGGCCAGCAATCGGTCGTGCACGGTCAACTCGGTGCCGGCGAGGCCCCGGGGAAAGCCGGACCCGTCGATCCGTTCCTCGTGCTGGGTCGCGATGGACACCACCGACTCCAAGCCACCGACCCGGCTCAATATCCGTCCGGTCAGGTACGGGTACATCCGTAGCCGCTCCCATTCAGCCGTGCTGAGCGGCGTCTTCTTCTCCCAGATTTGGTTGGATACACCTAATCTGCCGAGCCCATGCACCAGGCCCGCGCGGTACAGACGCGTGACGTCCGCCAATGGCATCTTCAGGTATCGCGCCGCAGCGGCAACCAGATCGCCAACACCGCGCGAGTAACCCGGCGAACACGGGCACTTCAGGTCGACAAAATCCCCTATAGCTCTCAATAACTCGTCGATCTCGTCATCGCCGAGAATACGGTCACGATCCGGTGCTTGCGCCAGCGCTGCGGTCCAGACATCGATTTCGAGCAGCCCGTCGACGATCGCAGCAGCATCGCGCTCGAACACCGCGGCCACGACCGGGTCGAACTGCGTGCCCCGCCGGGAACGGACGACGTCGACGGCCCCGTCGAGACCGCCCGTCCGAAGGTGCACCTCGATCACATCGGCCAGGTGAACGATGTGGATCTCGATCGGAATATCCTGTCCGCGAGCACCATTCGGCATCCCCCGGCCATCCCAACGCTCGAAGACATACGCCAGCGCCTCCCCGACCTGCCGGTCCAGACCCATTCGATCGGAAAGAACTCCGGCAGAACTGCAGTGCGAATGGATCAGCCTGGCAACCTGGTTCCGTGCTGTGAGCACAAAAGCAACCGAGCGGATGCCGCGCTCCCAACCCGGCAATCCACGTCCCACGTGACTAAGCATCAGACGCAGGAACGGCAGCCCGGTCATGTCCACCGCGTATGTGTCGGCCCGGTAGGCGATGTCGTCACCGAAGAGCGCCGAAAGCTCATGGGAGTCGGCGTGACAACCGATCCAACCGACCAAATTGGCGTAGTACACCGTGGCCCGCTGTTGGGCGCCGAGGCCCATCCGCTCGGCGATGCGTGTCGCGATCAGTGATGACCGAAGCATGTGTTCCATCGGCTGCCCTAGACCGAGGTCGATCGCCAGCGATATCGCCGCCAGCAACTCGGCTCTGCGCAGGCCTTTTGTAGCGTCCTGCAGCGTGCGGGTCGGGTGCACGCTCCCATTCTGACCTGAACCTGCCGCGCAAGTGCACCTTTTAGAGGCGGATTCGCGGCGTCGCGGGGGGCGGCGCTCTGCGGGCGCCGGTTCCCGCGACTGATTGTGGCCTCAGCCAGCGGCCTATTCCGCCAATAATCATCGGCGTGCCGTCGACGAATTGCCGGGCAGACATCGAAAGCGATTCAAGGAAATAATGGGCTTGTCCTTCTCTGGCGGTCTGGGCGCTCAGGGTTACCTTTTAAAGCTAGTTAGCATGGTCAGACCGTTTGGACTTCGCAGGTTCGTGGTCAACCCCGCACCAACACCATCCATCATCCCGAAAAAGTGCTCCGCGACGAGGATAACGACGGAGACGCCGTAGGAACACGCGCCTCGTGCCTGAGGACAGGCCCCTAAGCGGGAGATTCCGTCACCGCGGTGTCAAGCGGGGGACATCACGGTATGCAGGGTCCAGGCGGCGCACCGTGAGGATGAACGCGATGGCGATCAATGGTGCGATGGCACCGTAAACTCCTGCAGGAATGGCTATTTCGGCGCTATTCAGTAGTTGCGGACTCAGTGCCACACCGATCGCCACCACCGCGTTGTGTATTCCGATCTCCAAGCTGACGGCGATGGCTTGTCGTGGAGCGAGATGCATAAAGCGCGGCACCAGGTAGCCGACGGTCAGGCTGACGGTGCAAAACGACACGACGGCTACGCTCAGCACCCCAAGGTTGTTCCATAGCGTCGCCCGGCCGCCGGTGATCGACGAGCCGACAACGACTACCAGTAGAACTGCCGCGAATATCCTGACCGGCTTCTGAAGTCGCCGGGCCAGCTCAGGGAAACGGTGCCGTATCACAATGCCGATGCCGGTGGGTATGAGCACAAGTCCGAAGATCTCAAGAAACTTGTCGAACTGTAGCGGGATGTGCCGTCCGTCTCCCATGAACCAGGTCATCGAAAACGCCAGAATTGCCGGCAAGGAAAAGATCGACAACACCGCGTTGACCGCGGTCAGGGTGACATTGAGCGCCAGGTCCCCATTGAACAGGTGACTGAGGATGCTCGCCATCGTCCCGCCCGGAGTAGCGGCCATCAGTATTAACCCAACCGCCAGCGTCGGCGAAAGGTGCAAGGCTTCGGCGATCAGGAAGCAGAGCGCCGGTAGGAGCACGGCCTGGCAGATCAGCGCAACCGCCAGTGGGCGCCGCAGCGTGGCGGCTCGCTTGAAGTCGTCAATCGTGAGTGTCAGCCCAAGAGCGAGCATGACCACCACGACGACCAACGGGAAGTACTGGTTGTTCATAACGCTCCGGGGGGTGAGTGCAGTGACGAGTAGTTAGCTTGCCTTACACAACAGCACGTAAGTGTATGGCTGCCCGCCCGCCAGCACTCGACGTAGTTCGTCTTGAGGACGCACACCAGGTACACAGCCGTCGAAGCACCTGAGTGCTCCTGGGATCACGCTGGACAGAAGGGAGTCTCGCCGGTCACGCAGGCGGTTTTTCCCCGCCCCGGCGCAGCATCATCCCCGCGTGCTTGAGCACCGGGGAATCGACCATCCGCCCCTCGAAGGCGAATACGCCGCGCTC
The DNA here is from genome assembly GCA_963762625.1 of uncultured Actinomycetota bacterium. Classification (GTDB taxonomy): domain Bacteria; phylum Actinomycetota; class Actinomycetes; order Mycobacteriales; family Mycobacteriaceae; genus Mycobacterium. Next base: position 2,115,290 of record CAVXLB010000001.1, on the reverse strand, counting down.
GTTCTTCGCCGCGACCAGCACTCGCCGCGCCCATGCCAGCTCGTCCTCGGTCGGGCGGTAAGCGGCGCGCACCACCGGGATCTGGCTCGGGTGAATACACACCGTCCCAGAGAAACCCACCGCCACGCCGTCCTCGGCCTCCGCCCGCAGACCGTCCAGGTCGCGGATGTCCAGATGCACGGCATCCAACGCAATTCGATCGAACGCGGACGCCGCGAGCAGGGCCATCGACCGTACATGGCGGGCAAAGTCCCGATAGGTGCCATCGGCCTTCCGGCTGGAGCTACCACCGAGCCCTGCAACCAGGTCCTCGGCACCCCAGAACAGGGCGACGGTCCGCTCGGCGGCGGCGATTTCGGCGGCGAACACCGCGGCGCGTGGCGTCTCAATCAGCGCGATGACGTCCCGCGGCGCGAGCGCATCCACCTGCGCGGCTGATTCGGTCTTGGACAGCATCACCGTCGTATACGGGGTACCGGCCAGGGCGTCCAGGTCGAGCGGCAATTCGTCGGTGCTGGACGCGTTGACGCGCACGACGGTACGCTCCGGGTCCAGCGGGGTATTCCGCAGCGCCTTGCGGGCGGCGGGCTTATCCGCCTCTGCCACACCGTCTTCGAGGTCGAGGATCACCACATCGGCGGCAGCGGCGGCCTTCGCGAAACGCTCGGGACGATCGGCCGGGCAGAACAGCCAGCCCGGGCCGGCGGCACGCAGATTCATCGAGGCTCCTCCTGAGCTGGGCGCTTCTGTACCAACGTGGTGCGCACCGCCCGCGCAACTATGTCACCGTCCTGGTTGCGACCGGTGTGTTCCAGCGTCACGATGCCTTCGCCGGGCCGGCTTTTCGACTCGCGCTTGCCGGTGCATACGGTCTCCGAGTACAGGGTGTCCCCGTGAAAGAGCGGCTTGGGGAAGGAAACCTCGGAAAATCCGAGATTGGCCACGATGGTTCCCAGCGTCAGCTGCGTCACCGACAGCCCCACCATCGTCGAGAGCGTGAACATCGAGTTCACCAGCCGCTCGCCCCGAAAACCCGGCTGCTCGGCCGCCCATGCCGCATCGAGATGCAGCGATTGGGTGTTCATCGTCAGCGTGGTGAACAAGACGTTGTCCGCCTCGGTAACGGTGCGGCCCGGCCGGTGCAGGTATGTGGTGCCGATCTCGTACTCCTCAAACCACAAGCCCCGCTGGACAATCGACTTAGCGCCCTGCTCGCTCATGAAATCGCTCACGAAAGCCCCAGCGATCGCGCGATGAGCATCAGTTGCACCTCGGTGGTTCCCTCGCCGATCTCGAGGATCTTGCTGTCACGGTAGTGGCGTGCCACCGGATACTCGTTCATGAAGCCGTATCCGCCGTGAATCTGGGTGGCGTCGCGGGCGTTGTCCATCGCCGCTTCCGACGCGATCATCTTCGCGATCGCTGCCTCCTTCTTGAATGATTTGCCTGCCAACATCTTTGCCGCCGCGTCGTAGTACGCTGTGCGCGCGACGTGGGCGCGGGCCTCCATCCGCGCGATCTTGAAGCTGATCGCCTGGTAGGAGCCGATCGGCTTTCCGAACGACTGGCGCTCCTTGGCGTACTTGACGCTCTCGTCGACGCAGCCCTGCGCCGCCCCGGTGGCCAGCGCGGCGATCGCGATGCGGCCCTCGTCCAGTATGGACAAGAAGTTCGCGTAACCCGTGCCGCGGGCGCCCAGCAGGTTCTCCTCCGGGACGCGGGCGTCGGCGAAGGCGAGCGGGTGAGTGTCGGACGCATTCCAGCCGACCTTGCTGTAGGCCGGTTCGACGCTAAATCCCGCTGTGCCGCTGGGCACGATGATCGTCGAGATCTCCTTCTTGCCGTCCGCTGCGGTTCCTACGGTTCCGGTGACGGCGGTCACGGTGACCAGCGATGTGATGTCCGTGCCCGAGTTGGTGATGAATTGTTTGGTGCCGTTGATCACCCATTCACCGTTGTCGAGACGCGCCGTAGTGCGGGTGCCCCCCGCATCCGAGCCGGCGCCCGGCTCGGTGAGTCCGAAGCCGGCCAACGCCCGGCCGGCCGTTAGGTCCGGCAACCACTTTTGCTTCTGCTCTTCGGTGCCAAACCGGTAGATCGGCATCGCGCCCAGGCTCGCGCCAGCCTCCAGAGTGATCGCCACCGATTGGTCGACCTTGCCGAGTTCCTCGAGGGCCAATGACAGCGCAAAGTAGTCACCGCCCATCCCCCCGTACTCCTCCGGGAACGGCAAGCCGAACAGTCCCATTTCGCCCATCTTCGCGACGACTTCGTACGGGAAGCTGTGCTCCTCATCGTGTTTGGCCGACACCGGCGCGACCACCGTGCGCGCGAAATCGGCCACCGTGTCGCGCAGATCCTCATACTCTTTGGGCAAGGTGCCCGCGGCAATCGTTGTCGTCATGATTTTTCACCCTTGATCCTAGCCAGTACTTGCTCGACCTTCACTTGGTCGCCGACAGACACCAGCAGCTCCACCTCTCCCGAAACGGGTGCGGCCAGTGAGTGTTCCATCTTCATCGCCTCGACGACCACGACCACGTCCCCCTCGTGGACCTCGGCGCCGGAGCTGACCTGCACGGCGATCACGCTGCCCGGCATGGGGCTGACCACCTCGGCGGGCCGCTCCCCTACCGCGCGATGAATCTTTTGCTCCTCCGCCTCGCGTAGCTGCCAGGTTCCGCGCTCGTCGGCGATCCAGAGATGCCGGTCGGCTTCGGCCCAGCAGTAGTCGCGGCGCACTCCGTCCAGAGTCACGCTCATCCGACCGGATTCTAGTTGCACACTGGCAGAGCATCTCTCGCCATCACCGACCTGCACCGTGGCGGCCTCGGGCGGCCCCCACACCGACACCGTTTCGGTGCGCTGCGGAGTGCGCATCGCGGTGCGGACCGGTGCCAGGTCGCCACCGACGCGCCATCCGGTCGGGGCGGCCCATAGGTTGCCAGCGACACCGCGCGCCCGAAAAGCCAGCGCCCACTGACGGTATAGGCCGCCTGCGGCGAGCACATCCTCGGGCGCCGGCAGCGGGACGAAGGCCGTCAGCCGCTCATCCAGCAGCGCGGTGTCCAGGTCACCGGCGCGCACGCGGTCGTCGGCGAGCAGGAAACGCAAGAACTCGACATTGGTCTGCACGCCCAGGACCGCGGTCTGCGAAAGTGCCCGGTCGAGCTTGGCGAGCGCCTCATCGCGATCAGCACCGTAGGCAATCACCTTGCTCAGCATCGGGTCGTAGTCGCTGCCGATCAAGGTGCCCGCTAACAGTGACGAGTCGACCCGCACCCCGACACCGGCAGGCTCGAACACCTGCAGCACCCGCCCACCGGTCGGCAGAAAGCCGCGCGACGGATCTTCGGCATACACCCGTGCCTCAATTGCGTGCCCGTTCAGTTTGACGTCGTCCTGAGCGAACGTCAGCTTCTCGCCGGCCGCCACCCGTAGCTGCCACTCGACGAGGTCCAGGCCGGTGACCGCCTCGGTCACCGGATGTTCCACCTGCAGACGGGTATTCATCTCCATGAAGAAGAACTCATCGGGTCGCTCGGCGGAGACGATGAACTCCACCGTGCCGGCTCCGACGTAGTCGACGCTGCGGGCGGTGTTGCAGGCCGCGGCCCCGATCCGTGACCGCGTCGCGGCGTCGAGTAGCACTGATGGCGCTTCCTCGATGACCTTCTGGTGGCGCCGCTGCAGGCTGCACTCACGTTCCCCGAGATGGACCACGTTGCCGTGCCCATCGGCAAGCACTTGCACCTCGATATGTCTGGGCCGCAACACGAATCGCTCCAGGAACAACGTGTCATCGCCGAACGCCGAGGCGGCCTCGCGCCGGGCGCTCACCAGTGCCTCGCGCAGCCGGGCCGGGTCCTCCACCAGCCGCATGCCCTTGCCGCCACCGCCTGCAGACGGCTTGATCAACACCGGATAGCCGACCTCTTCAGCCGCAGCCACCAGGTCGTCGTCGGTCAGCCCGGGCTCAGCCACCCCGGGCACCACCGGCACGCCGAAGGCGGCGACCGCGTTCTTGGCGGTGATCTTGTCGCCCATCACCTCGATCGCGCGAGCGGGCGGGCCTAAGAAGACGACCCCGGCGCGGTCGCAGGCTGTCGCGAAATCGGCGTTCTCGGAGAGAAACCCATACCCGGGATGAATCGCCTGGGATCCGGAACGCACCGCGGCCTCAAGCACCCGAGCGATATCGAGATAGCTTTCGCGCGCCGCGGCAGGCCCCAGCCGCACGGCGGTGTCGGCCTCGAGCACGTGCCGCGCGCCGGCGTCGGGATCGCTGTAGACCGCGACCGAGCGGATGCCCAGCCGGCGCAGTGTCCGGATTACCCGCACCGCGATCTCGCCACGGTTGGCCACTAACACGGTGTCAAACATCAATCACATCCGGAAGACGCCGTAGGAGACCGATTCCAGCGGCGCGTGGGCGCACGCCGAAAGAGCGAGCCCAACAAATGTTCTGGTGTCAGCCGGGTCGATAATGCCGTCGTCCCACAGCCGAGCGGTCGAGTAGTACGGGTTGCCTTGATCCTCGTACTGCTCACGGATGGGCGCCTTGAATGCCTCTTCCGCGTCGGCCGACCAGGGTGTGCCAGCCCCGGTGAGCTGTTCGCCGCGCACGGTGGCCAGCACGGACGCGGCCTGCTCGCCGCCCATCACCGAGATCCTCGCATTAGGCCACATCCACAGAAACCGGGGCGAGTAAGCCCGCCCACACATCGAATAGTTGCCCGCGCCATAGGATCCGCCGATCACGACGGTGAGCTTGGGCACCCGGGCACACGCCACGGCAGTGACCATCTTCGCCCCATGCTTGGCGATACCGCCGGCCTCATAGTCGCGACCCACCATAAAGCCGGCGATGTTCTGTAAAAACAACAGCGGGATCTTGCGCTTGTCGCACAACTCGATGAAATGTGCACCCTTCACCGCGGATTCGCTGAACAGCACTCCGTTGTTGGCGATGATCCCGACGGGATGACCATGAATATGCGCGAAGGCAGTCACCAGTGTCTTGCCGTATTTGGCCTTGAACTCACTGAATTCGCCGCCGTCGACCAGTCGCACAATTACCTCGCGTACGTCGTAAGGCACCCGCGGATCTGGTGGCACCACGTCGTAGAGCTCAGTCTGCGCGTGTTTGGGTTCGACCGGGCGACGCACCTCCCATTGGCCGGGCTCACGCGGGCCGAAGGTAGCCGCGATCTGGCGGACGATCCGCAACGCGTGCTCGTCGTCATCGGCAAGGTGGTCGGTGACACCCGAGACCCGCGAATGCAAGTCCCCGCCGCCGAGGTCTTCGGCCGAGACGATCTCTCCGGTGGCGGCCTTAACCAGTGGCGGGCCGCCGAGGAAGATGGTGCCCTGCTCGCGGACGATGACGGCCTCGTCACTCATCGCCGGCACGTAAGCGCCACCTGCCGTGCAGGATCCGAGCACCGCCGCCACCTGGGGAATGCCCTTCGCGCTCATCGTCGCCTGGTTGTAGAAGATCCGGCCGAAGTGCTCGCGATCGGGAAACACCTCGTCCTGGCGTGGCAGGAAGGCGCCTCCCGAGTCGACAAGGTAGATGCACGGCAGCAGATTCTGCAGCGCGATTTCTTGCGCGCGCAGGTGCTTCTTAACCGTCATCGGGTAGTAGGTGCCGCCCTTGACCGTCGCATCGTTGGCGACGATCACACATTCGCGTCCGGACACCCGGCCAATCCCGGTGATGATCCCGGCTCCCGGTGACTCGTCGCCGTACATGCCGCCCGCGGCCAGCGGAGCCAGCTCCAAAAACGGGGTGCCCGGATCGAGCAGGCGATCCACCCGGTCGCGGGGCAACAGCTTGCCGCGGCTGACGTGGCGCTCTCGCGCGCGCTCATTGCCGCCCAGCGCCGCAGCGGCAAGCTTGGCGTTCAGCTCACCGACGAGCCTGCGGTGTTCATCGGCGAACGATGGCGCCGCAATAGCGCTCGTGACGGCGGTCACTGCACAGCCGCTCGAATCACCAGGGGCGGCTCAGTCTTCGCGACGACCTCCTCGACCGACACATCGGGAGCGGTCTCGACAAGGTGCATGCCGTCATCACAGATGTCGATGACCGCGAGCTCGGTGACGATGCGGTTCACGCAACCCACACCGGTCAACGGCAACGTACACCGTTCGAGGATCTTGGGAGTGCCGTCCTTGGCGGCATGCTCCATCATCACAATCACCTTGCGCGCGCCGTGTACCAGGTCCATCGCGCCACCCATACCCTTGACCATCTTTCCGGGAATCGTCCAGTTGGCAAGGTCGCCGGTGGCCGACACCTGCATGGCCCCAAGCACCGCGACGTCCAGGTGTCCGCCGCGAATGATTCCAAACGAGGTAGACGAGCAAAAGAACGCTGCGCCTGGCAACGTGGTAACCGTTTCCTTGCCCGCGTTGATCAGGTCAGGATCGAGGTGTTCGCGCGTTGGGTACGGGCCGACGCCCAGGATCCCGTTCTCCGAATGCAGGACTACGTGGACGCCCTCGGGGATGTGGTTAGGGATCAGGGTGGGCATCCCGATACCCAGGTTGACGTATTGACCGTCTTCGAACTCAGCCGCCACTCGCGCGGCCATGCCGTCTCTGGTCCAGGTCATTTGGCGCCACTCCTCCTCTTCGCTTCGTCTCCCGCAATCCAGAGGTGCCACCGCTGCACCGTCGTCGGCGCGCTCATCGCCGCACCGTCTCTTTCTCGATCAGCTTGGTGGGATTGGGTACGTGCACGACCCGCTGGACGAAGACGCCTGGGGTGTGCACCTCGGCGGGGTCGATTTCTCCGGGCTCGACGAGGTGTTCGACCTGCGCGATGGTGGTCCTTCCTGCCCCAGCGCAGTCCGCGTTGAAGTTGGCGGCCGCTTCGCGGTACACCAGGTTGCCGTGCCGGTCGCCCTTCCAGGCATGCACCAAAGCGAAGTCGGTGCGGATCGCACGCTCGAGAACATAGGTGACGCCGTCGAACTCACGGGTCTCCTTGGTCGGCGACACCACCGCCACCGCGCCGCCCTTGTCGTAGCGCCAGGGCAGCCCGCCCTCGGCGACCTGGGTGCCGACGCCGGCGGGTGTATAGAAGGCCGCTATGCCCACACCACCGGCGCGTAACCGCTCCGCGAGGGTGCCCTGGGGGTTGAGTTCCACCTCGAGTTCGCCGGAGAGGAACTGGCGGGCGAACTCTTTGTTCTCGCCCACGTAAGACGCGGTGGTCCGGCGAATTCGTGTGTGCTGCAACAGTAGTCCCAGTCCAACGCCGTCGATGCCGCAGTTGTTCGACACCGTCTCCAGGTCCGTTACGCCGCTGTCGATCAGCGCAACGATCAGGGCTTCCGGGATGCCGCAGACTCCGAATCCCCCCACCGCCAGGGACGACCCGTCGGTTATATCCGCGACCGCCTCCGCAGCTGTAGCCACCACTTTGTCCATTACCGCCGAAGCCTCCTCGGACGCGTCCGCAGACAGCAGAAGATTTCAGTTAATGTTCATTAACTGGCCGTAGGATACCATCGCTTGCGCCGTTGCGTCCAGGAAGCCACGGTTCCTCCGGCTGGTTGGATACCAACCTAGAACACCCTCGTCGACAGCCGTTTACCACGCGAAGCGAGTTAATCGTGAATAACTCGTGTTACGTTAGTGGCGATTAACCGAAGTTCTGGACGAGTTGCGGACGGAGGTCTCATGACAGCGTCCGCCCAGGACGGCCAGCCCGACGCCCCAAATCGACGCAGCCAGTTGAAATCCGACCGGCGCCTGCAGCTCTTGTCGGCCGCCGAACGGCTGTTCGCCGAGCGGGGTTTCCTCGCGGTGCGGCTGGACGACATCGGCGCCGTAGCCGGCGTCAGCGGTCCGGCCATCTACCGGCACTTCCCCAACAAGGAGTCGATGCTGGTCGAGCTGCTGGTCGGAATCAGCGCCCGGCTGCTTGCCGGTGCACGCGATGTGACGGCCCGCGGCTCCGACGCGGCAACGGCGCTGGACGGCCTCATCGATTTTCATCTCGACTTTGCGTTGGGCGAACCCGACCTGATCCGTATCCAGGACCGCGACCTTGCACACCTGCCCGCAGCAGCCGAGCGGCAGGTTCGGAAGGCGCAGCGTCAGTATGTGGAGGTCTGGGTGGGCGTTTTGCGTGAATTGGACCCCGAGCTGGCCGAAGCCGACGCCCGGCTGACGGCGCATGCGGTATTCGGCCTGCTGAATTCGACACCGCACAGCATGAAGACGCCGGATAATTCGCGCAGCAAACCTGCCCGGGCTGCGCGGTCACGCGCCCTGATGCGCGCCATGACCGTCGCCGCACTCAGCGCCGGAGAGCAGGTCCGCTGAGCCTCGCGTCAGCCGGTAAGCCACCGCCGGGGCGCCAGGCCCAGGTACCCTGCAAACCATGAGGTGGACATGAACGATCCACGTCGACCCGCGCGATTTAGTCCCCCTCTATCGGGGTCTGGGCCGACGGAGCCGAGGGGCCCGGGAAATCCGCCGCCAGCCGATCCCGCCTACGCCGACGAGGCGCCCTATGCGCCCACATACGGTGGATACGCGTATACCCCACCTTGGACGTCACCTTGGACGTCGAAGTCATCGAACCTGAACGAAACGAATCCGACCAGACGTTTGCCGCCGTATTGGCAGCAAGACCAACCCCCGTTGGGAGGACCGCCTCCAGACGGGCCGGTTGCCCCGCCGCCGGAAGGCCCGAGATCGCCGCGCTGGTTGTGGGTCGCCGCCAGTGTCGCGGTGCTGCTGGTCGTCGGCTTGGTCATCGCGCTGATACTCGTCAACAACGCGACCAAAACACAGACTGCAGTCCCGCCGTTGCCGGCCATGCCCGGCTCGAGTTCGCCGGTCCCGACCCCTTCCACCAAGGCACCGACCAGGGTGCCATCCAGGGCTCCGTCCTCTCCCACCGCTGCCCCACCGGCCGTGCCCACCGAGACGACCAGCCCAGGCGCGATACAAAACGTGGTCTACAACGTCGCGGGTGAAGGTCGCGCGATCAGCATCATGTACATCGACGCTGACGACGTCATACAGACCGAGTTCAATGTCGCGCTGCCGTGGAGCAAAGAGGTCAACCTGGCCCAGTCGGCGGTGCATCCACCGAGCGTCACGATTGTCAACATCGGCCACAACGTCACGTGCTCGGTCACGGTCGGCGGCGTTCTGATGCGCCAACGTGTCGGCGTGGGTCTGACCTTTTGCGACGCCAAAGGCTCTTAGACAGTTTCAGATGCGACGGAGTCGCGCGGTGGGACCCGGACCGCCAGCATCGCCAGCAGTCCGGCAATCAGCACCAGTGAGATCCCGCCCAGGCCAGCCCGGGCGGCGCCGAAGATGTCGACGAAGACGGAGAACAGCCACGGCGCCAGGAACGCGACCGCCCGTCCCGTCATCGTGTACAGACCGAACGCCACCCCTTCCCTGCCGTCCTTTGACATCTGCAGCAACAGGGCGCGCGCCGACGACTGCGACGGTCCGATGAACAGACACAGCAGCAGTCCGCACACCCAGAAGGCGACCGGGCCGGACAGCGCCATCAAGACGAGCCCCGCGATGATGATCGCGACCAGTGACCAGACGATGACTGGTTTGGATCCGATCCGGTGGTCGACAATCCCACCCAGCACTGCACCGAGTGCGGCCACCACGCTGGCCACCACACCGAATATCAGCACGTCCGCCTGCGAGATGCCGTAGACGCTGACACCCAGCACGGCGCCGAACGCGAAGGTCGCCGCCAGCCCGTCCCGGAAGAGCGCGCTGGCGCCCAGGAAGTAGACCAGGTTGCGGTCGCGCCGCCATTCAGCGGAGATCTCGGTCCACAGCCTGCGGTAGCCACCCAGCATGCTCATCGGCGGTTCAACCCCTGCAGGATCGGGGCCGGACACGGGTAGCCGGTTTGTGATGAACAGCAACGGCAGAGCCAACACCGCCAGCCACGCTGCCGCCGCCAGCATCGCCCACCGGACGTTGAGCCCGTCCGCGGCGGGCACCCGGAGCAGCCCGCGCACCGCGTCGGGGCCGGAGCCGGACCCGGAAATGAACCCCGTAAAGATCAGCAGCAGCAGCAAAACGCTGCCGAGGTAACCCGACGCCGCGCCCAGGCCGGAAATGCGGCCGACTGTCCGCGGCGTCGACAGCTGGCGCAACATCGCGTTATACGGAACGCTGGCCAGGTCACAGCACGCCGCCGTGGCCCCCAGCAGCACCAGCCCGGCCCAAAAGTAACTCGGGCGATCGTGGATGAAGAACATGGCGCACGTCAGCGCCACAGCCAGGCCCGTCCCCACGCTGAGCGCCAGCCGCCTGCGACGCGGGGACTCGACCCACACGCCGACGACCGGCGCCAGCGCCGCGACGGTCAGCCCGGCGATGGCCCCCGCGCGGCCCAGCCAACTGGCGGGCGTGGTACCGCCGGAGATGCCCACCCCCACGCTGCTCGTCAGATAGACCGCGAAGACAAAGGTCGCCACGATCGCGCTCAGGCCGACAGCCCCACAGTCCCACAGCGCCCAAGCCGCTACCTGGGATCGCCCGGTCGTCCGTGGTGCCAGCTCCGGCTGAGTCATGCCCGGCACTCTACGGGGGATGACTGTCTACGATTGGCGCATGCCGGTACCAGCTCCCAGCCCCGACGCGCGTGCCGTTGTCACCGGAGCTTCGCAAAACATCGGCGAAGCGCTGGCCACCGAACTTGCCGCGCGTGGACACAACCTGATCGTCACCGCGCGGCGCGAAGAACTGCTCAACGAGCTGGCCGCCCGCCTGGCCGACAAGTATCGCGTCGCAGTCGACGTGCGCCCGGCGGATCTGGCCGTCCCATCCGAACGAGAGAAGCTGGCCGATGAACTGGCGGCGCGGCCCATCTCGATCCTGTGCGCCAACGCGGGTACCGCGACTTTCGGTCCCGTCTCGGGACTTGACCCGGCGGGCGAAAAAGCCCAGGTACAGCTGAATGCCGTTGCCGTGCACGATCTCACGTTGGCGGTACTCCCGGGCATGATCGATCGCAAGGCCGGTGGCATATTGATTTCCGGTTCGGCGGCGGGCAATTCGCCGATTCCCTACAACGCCACCTACGCCGCCACCAAAGCGTTCGCCAACACGTTCAGCGAATCGTTGCACGGTGAGCTGCGCGGCTTCGGTGTGCACGTCACACTGCTGGCACCCGGCCCGGTGCGCACCGACCTACCCGATGCCGCCGACGCCTCGCTGGTCGAGAAGCTGGTACCCGACTTTCTCTGGATCTCGACGGAGCACACCGCCCGGCTGTCGCTGGATGCGTTGGAGCGCAATAAGATGCGCGTTGTACCGGGCTTAACGTCTAAAGCAATGTCGGTCGCGAGCGGGTACGCGCCGCGCGCGATCGTCGCGCCGATCGTTGGCAGTTTCTACAAGAGGCTCGGCGGCGGGTAGGCCTTACTTCCGGCGCCGGCCGCTACCGAAGATGCCCTTGACGAACTCGCGGACTCCGGTATTGAGGGCGCTCTTGACGGCCGGATTCTTGAGTACTTCCTCCCACATGGCGGGCTCCTTGGGCTGCGCCGGCTCGGGCATCGGCGGAACCTGGAATTCGGTCGGAAGCGGCGGGAAGTCCGAGTCGGACGTCGGGGCCGCTTCGCCCGTCGGGCTCGCCTCCGGCTCAGTCTTCTGCTCGGTTGTCTGCCCGTACTTCTCCTGCAGCGGGCTGGCTTTGGCCGCCGCGGCGACGGCGTCGGCGCCAATGGCACCCATCAGCGACCGGGGTACGCGCATGCGGGTCCACGCCACCGGCGTCGGCGCGCCCTTCTCCGACAACACGGTGACGACGGCCTCACCGATTCCCAGCGACGTCAATGCGGATTCCAGGTCATAGACATCGGTTTTCGGGTACGTGCGGACAGTCTTGCTGAGGGCCTTCTGGTCATCGGGGGTGAACGCCCGCAGTGCGTGCTGGACCCGGGCGCCCAACTGCGACAGCACATCGTTGGGCAGATCCGTGGGCAGCTGGGTGCAGAAGAACACACCGACGCCCTTGGAGCGAATCAGTTTGACGGTTTGTTCGACTTGTTCGAGAAAGGCTTTGGAGGCGTCGGTGAACAACAAATGCGCCTCGTCGAAGAAGAACACCAGCTTGGGTTTGTCGATGTCACCGACCTCGTCCAGTTTGGTGTAGAGGTCGGCGAGCAGCCACATCAGGAAGGTGGAGAAAATGACTGGGCGCAACGACTGACCGGTGAACTCCAGCAGAGAGATGATGCCGTGGCCCTGGTCGTCGTTGCGCAGCAGATCGTTCGGGTCGAGCTTGGGCTCGCCGAAGAAGGTATCGCCGCCCTCAGCATCGAGGTTCACTAACGCCCGCAGGATGACGCCCGCACTCGTCGACGAGACCCCACCCAGATCTTTCAGATCGGCCTTGCCCTCGTCGCTGGTCAGGTGGCTGATGACAGCACGCAGCTGGTCCAGTGTCACCAGCGGTCGGCTGGCCTCTTTGGCCCAGTGGAAGATCAGCCCCAATGTCGACTCTTGAGTAGCATTGAGCCCCAACACTTTTGACAACAGGACCGGGCCGAAGCTCTCGACAGTCGCGCGTATCGGCACGCCGACGCCCTCGGTGCCCAGCGACAAGAATTCAACCGGGTATCCCGTCGGCTCCCAGTTATCCCCGGTATCTTTCGCGCGTGTGGCGGTCTTGTCGTTGGCCTCTCCGGGCCGGGACAGCCCGGAGAGGTCGCCCTTCACGTCGGCCATCAGCACGGGCACGCCCGCCGCGCTGAGCTGTTCGGCGATCAGCTGCAAGGTCTTGGTCTTGCCCGTGCCGGTTGCTCCAGCCACCAGGCCGTGCCTGTTGATCGTGGCCAGCGGAATGCGAATCTGAGCGCTCGGGTCGGCCGTACCGTCGACGACGACCGTCCCCAATTCCAGCGCCTGGCCTTCGACGGCATAACCATCCGCAATCCGCTTCGCGGGCCCGACAAGTCCACCAGCCGTTGCTTCCGTGCTCATCGTGCTGCGGCCCTCTTCCCCGGTAATTCCCGTGCATTAAGGCAAAGCACCACACTACTTGCCAGGGGAGGCATGGGCAGGACCAATGTGGCTTAGTCTGGGCGCTGTGCGCGACGAATTGGTGTGGATTGACTGCGAGATGACGGGGCTGCGATTGGGCTCGGACAAGTTGATCGAGATCGCAGCCCTGGTTACGGACGCCGAGCTGAACATCCTCGGCGACGGGGTCGACGTGGTGATCCACGCCGACGACGCCGCCCTGTCATCGATGGTCGAGGTGGTCGCCGAAATGCACTCGCGCTCCGGGCTGACCCGCGAGGTGCAGGCGTCCACCGTCGACCTGGCGACCGCCGAGGCGATGGTGCTCGACTACATCGGCAGCCACGTGAAGCAACCCAAAACGGCGCCGCTGGCGGGTAACTCGATCGCGACTGATCGCGCCTTCATCGCCCGCGACATGCCGACGCTGGACTCGTTTCTGCACTACCGGATGATCGACGTCAGTTCGATCAAGGAACTCTGCCGGCGCTGGTACCCGCGGATTTACTTCGGCCAGCCGGCCAAGGGGCTCGCCCATCGGGCGCTGGCCGACATTCACGAATCCATCCGCGAACTGCAGTTCTACCGACGTACCGCATTCGTGGCCCCGCCAGGGCCTTCTACCAGCGACATCGCGGCGGTCGCCGCCGATCTTCAGGGTAAGGAATGCGCACCGGGGGTGGACGATTCGGCCATCGATTCGGACCGGGCGCCAACGAGCGACTAGTATCGACGTCGCCGCTCGTTGGCCCGTGGATATATGGGCCGGCTCGCGGCGATGGTGGGTGTAGTTCAGTTGGTAGAGCGTCAGGTTGTGATCCTGAATGTCGCGGGTTCGAGTCCCGTCACTCACCCCGTCCGGAAACACCGCCTCACCTGCATATTCGCAGGTGAGGCGGTGTTAATTCCGAGGTCCATGTAACGAACCATGCAACGAGGGTCAACCTAATCGGTGCCCGCTGACGGCCGCAGCAAAGCGGTCTACCGCGCTTTGGGCGCATGGTCGTGGGGTCGATGCCTACTGCGAAGAGGTCGACGGTCGTTGGCGGCCAGGCAAAGTGCAGTTGCTCTGGCGCGAAGGAGTTCAGCTGAATCCGGCGAGGGTGATCCGGGCCTGCTGCCAACAATCCAGATCTCGATTCGACCTGTCTTAGCACTCTTCACAAACAGCTGGATCAGCGCTTAGGCCGCATTCGGCGACTGGCCCGGCGCGGACGGGTCCGACCATCAGACGTTCCTCGGTGGGTGGGCGTCGAAAATAGGTGCTGATCGAAATTCCGGCGGCGGCGGTGATGTACTCGGCGGTTATCGCGTTGAATCTGCGCTCGGTGAATAGCCGATGCGCCGCCTCCTGGATCTGGCGGAGTTACTCGGTGTGTCCTCGGTCCGGTAACGAACTGTTGTTTGCTGCGGTCATGGTTTCAGGCTCTCAGCATCGCAGGCGAACTAACCATCGACGCATTGCATCACCCCGTGGACGATCTCGAAATGGGTGCGCCTGCCCCATTGATAGCGGCTATCGACTTAGGCTAGCGTGTTCGCGTACCAGATCGAGCTGCAGAATAGCGGACCACACCCGGACTCGCCCAGTCAAGATGTGCGGCTCCGCATCCCACTTCTTCGGCTCGGCACCTGAGGGAACGAGACGGTGGGGGAAGTCGATGAGACCTGGTGTTGATCTGGAAAGGCGGCTTTCCCCAATTTGCTAGCGGAACTGACGGTCACGCTGCGATGACCGCGCAACAATCAATCGCTTCGCGTGGTGACCGCGGCCACGAGCGCAACGTTGCAGTGGTACATGGAGGGGGGAACCGTCCAAGCCCACATCCCACTCTCGGCCCTGAGCCCCGCGCTGCGTATCTAATCACCGGCAGCGCCCAGGCGCTCCAGTCAGGTGTTGGCGTTGCCCGCTTTCCACTGCGGCCAGGGAATGTTCCAGTCGCCGAGTCCCTCGGTGCCCGACAGCGCCGGTCCAACGGTATTGACGACCTCGACGATGTCGCCACGCTTGATGTGGTCGTAGAACCACTCGGCGTTGCTGGGGCTCACATTAAGGCACCCATGGCTGGTGTTGGTATGACCTTGCGCGCCGACCGACCATGGCGCAGAGTGCACGAAGACGCCGCTATAAGACATCTGGGTGGCCCAGTCGACATCGGTGCGATATCCATTGGGCGAGTTGACGGGTACCCCATAAGTGGACGAGTCCATGATGATGTGCTTAAACCGCGCACCAATGATGTAAAAGCCGCTGGCCGTCGGAGTGCTGTCCTTACCCATCGACGTCGGCATGCTCTTGACGACTTCACCGTTTACGCGGACGGTCAGTATCTTGGTGGTGTCGTCGGCGGTCGCAATGATCTCGTCGCCGATCGTGAAGTGCGTCTTGACGTTGTCTTCGCCGAACATCCCGTCGCCTAGGTCGACGCCGTAGGTGTTGACGGCCACATCAATAGCAGTCCCCGGCTTCCAGAAATGCTCTGGACGCCAGCGGACTTCACGGTTGTTGAGCCAGTAAAAGGCGCCCTCGACGGGAGGGTCGGCGGTAATCGCGATGGCGTTCTGGGCCGCGGCGCGGTTCGCGATGTTCTCGTCAAACCGGATCGCCACCGGCTCGCCGATGCCCACGACCTCGCCGTCGCCCGGGTTGACGTACGGCATCGTCAGGTGCGCGGGGGAACTGGTCTGAAAGGTCATCTGGCGGTTCGCCGCGCCACCGAGCCCGTTCGCCTTGGCGTTGAGCGTGTAGCGCCGGTTGAAGCCGAGCGGCTCGCCGGTCGACCAGCGCAGTCCGTCTGGGCTGAGTTGACCGCTTACCGTCCGGCCGCTGTCGTTGACGACGGTGACCGACGCGAGCACACCGTCGGCGACGCTCACCGTCACCGGCGCATCCACGGTGACGCCGACGGCACCGTCGGTCACAGAGGACGTGAGTTTGGGCACCAGCAGATCGGCAAACGGTGTGCCCTTGTCGAGGATCTCCTTCGGCGGCGCGGCGGTGTGGCTGCTACTGCACGCAACGCCGAACACAGCAACCGAAATCATCGCCACAGCCAGCGACAATCGACGTTTGCGCAACGGCGTCATCAAGCAACCTTCCACATCGTTTTTGGTTTCGCCGATCACCACTGACCCCGAACGGCTGCCAGCATTCTAATGGGTTATTTCCGCCTCGCCGAGACAACACAGGGTGGCGTGTTCGGTCCGTTATCGTCACCTTAGGCCCTACTCTGGAACGGTCCGGGATTTCGCTCTGCGACGGAATGACTGTTATTGTCGCAACCGCGGTCTCGGCCGACCAAGGCGCCGTTAGCTCAGTTGGTAGAGCAGCTGACTCTTAATCAGCGGGTCCGGGGTTCGAAACCCTGACGGCGCACCACACCGATATTCCTTTGACCTGCTTCGACGCCTATCGGGCTTCGGGCGGGCGCGTCCCCGGCCCGGCCTCGGCGTCACGAGGATGTCACAACTGTGCCCAAACCGGCGGCGGCGGTCGGCGCCGCGTCCTGAGAGTGGGCGTAGATGCGTGCCGTGATCGCCGGGCTGGCGTGAGTTGTGTCCAAGATCCCGCACAGCTCGAATGGATGAAGGCGCGGCTAACCCCTCACCCGTGGACGTACTTCGAGCAGCCGTTGCGACTGACCAATGAAACCGCGCTCGCGCAGATCGCACAGTCGCACATCAGCAGCGCGTTGTTCATGAAGTTCGCGATGTGGATGGCTTGAGGGAGAAAGCGCGCGGGCGTAGGTGGGACCTCGATACGGGCCACGACACGATGATCACCGAACCGGGATGGATAGCCAAAAAGCTCATGTTCCTTGCAGCTGATGGGAGGAATGCCGACCTCAACACCGAGTCGTGACACGTGGTGGAGCGGACCACGCCCGCGATCGGATTGGCAACAGTAACAACTTCATCCGCTGCACGCTCAACGGAGATACGAACACTCAGCCAAGGCCGGCCAATGGGTGATCGCGGCTGTGCGTGACAGCCGGGGCCAAAAGAAACAACCTGGCCGATAGTGACCACGGTGCCGGCGGCGGTGGAGCTTTGCCGTTTACTGAGGCGGGCGTCTTCCAACCGTGAGAGAAGCCACCAAGCAGAAAAAAACCGCCCCGTGTGGGGCAGTCGGTTTGGTGCCTTGCGGAGCTCGATAGCGGCGATGGCCTCTAGGTGCAATATTGCCCGTTGAGCAGACAATTGGACGGTGGCGAGTAGGAACCGGTCAGCACGCCTCTTAGACCACCTGTGGCTGAACCACCGGGTGCAATGATGCGATTCCAATTCGCGGGGGTCAGAACATAGTGCGTGCCAGATTGTGCAAGGGTGCTATTCCACGTGTGCGAGACGGATTCTCCTATCGGCAAGTCGAATTCAAGCTTCCAATCGGTTAGCGGCACCGTGCTCAAGTTGGTGATGGCGAAGTGGGCGATGAAACCGGTCTGCCACGTCGATGTCACCGACAACGTCGCCGTCGCCGCAGCCGCATGAGCTACGGGGGCGATGCCGAGTCCGAGGATGGCAATTATAGATGCCGAAAAGGCTACGTGAAGCGCTGTGCGCCAGCGCTTCACGTAACGGTTCAGTCCGGCCATAGCAGCCAACACTAAAGCCAAACAGGCGATATCGGCCCTCGCATCGCGCGTAAGCTGCCGTAACTTTGCTCAACCGAAACCGTCATGAAATCTTAGGCTCGATCCACTGCAGCCTATTCTTCGGTGGATGTTTCGGCTCGTGCAGCGGCCAGGAGTCGCTGTGTGATCCAGGTGTTGATGCTGGTTTCCGCTCTAATGGCGGCGTCGGCTATCAGCGAAAATTGTTCTGCGGTAAGCCTGATGCGCTTGACGATCCCGGGGGTTAGAAATGTCAGTTCGCCCATGTCTGCCGCCTCCGGTGACGGGTGGGCAGCGAGATAGTCGAGCACATGACGGCGCAGTTCTTCAGCACTCAACCCGGTGAGGGAGGTAAGCAGATTCAGTCCGGAATCGGAAGCGGCGATAAGGCCCAGGAGTAAGTGTTCGGTGCCGATGTAGTTGCGGTTGAGCTGAAGTGCTTCACGCAGAGAAAGCTCAAGGGCCGTCTTAGCCACGGGGGTAAACGGGATGCCTCCCGAGGATGGGCGCTGGCCAATGCCGACAGTTTTTTCGACGGCGGTGTGCATGCCCTGGAAGGTGACGCCAAGTGATCCCAGTGACTAGGCCGCCACGCCGGTGTCTTCGTAAACGAGGCTGAGTAGCAAATGCTCGGTGCCGACGTGATCGGAATTAAACGCCCGCGCCTGTTCTTGTGCCAGGACAATGGCCCTGCGGGCAACGGCGTTAAATCTCTCAAACATCTTGGGGGCGGGTGCCCGGCGGTCATCGTTTTGAGACCTTATCGACGTATCGACCGCGATAGCCGCCGCATCGTCGGAAGTCCCGTGGCCGAGGCGCGTGGAGCGGTCCCTCTGCGAGACTGGCCCAAGGAGCAATCAGGTAAGCGGAACAAATCGGCGCAACTTGCCTGCTGATGACAGCGCAAGTTCGGCAACCTCCGTGACATTCACATGAGGCTTGACGACTCCTGCGCGATCGAGAGCCGCTCGCAGGCGTTCGGTTACACCGTCTGTGTCCACCGGGCGATCGGCGACCAGCACAATGTCAAGCCCGTCGCCGGTCTGGCGAACCTGATACTCGGTCACTCCGGGAGTCGTGACGAACACCGAGCGGATGACGAACGGATGCACAGTCACAGTCCCGTATCGAAAGGCGTCATCGGCTCGGCCCTCCACGGTCGCCCGCAGATAACCATGATCCGATACCTCCGGGAGACGCACGAACTGATCGGTCAACTCGTAACGGATCAACGGCTGCAATCGGTTGGCCAGAGATGTCACCAAAACCTTCGCAGACGGCGTGCCAGGCGGAACAGGTCGGTTCTCGCTCATCAACCAGTTCAACGATGCAACCATCTTCGGCGAAGACTATGACTTCGTCGTCCGGAAGACTCGATCCCATCAGCCCCTCGGTTGCGCCGAAGGTGTTGACCAGCGGAGCGCCAAAAGCGCGGCCGATCAGTTCTGCGGCCTCCGACGAAAGCGGCTCGCTCGAAGCCGTGACCGCCATGGGAGAGATGTGCAGGCGTCCTTCCTCCTGCTCTACGGCCAGTCGAGCCAGCATCGATGGATAGCCAGCGAGGATAGGCGGTCTGATGTCGTTGAGTCGCGCCACCACTTCGGTCAACGGCTGCGTCGCTGGCACGTTGACATAGTGAAACCCGAGCGTGCCGCCCGCGGTCAACGCTTCGGTAGACCCCGTCTGGTGGACTGCGTTCCCGGCCGCCACGTAGGCGATGGGTATACCGCCGGGAGGGAGCGTGTCACCCAACGCCTGCAGGCGTCTCACGAGGCCGCGTGTGTAGGAACCGACGAGTTGCCGGATCGCGACGTGGTCATAGACGAACACTGCGCGGACGCCGGAACTTCCGCCGGAGGCATACGCGATGTAGGAACCCAAGATCGGCACCGGCTCGTTCGCCGTGCGGGTCAGCGCATGCTCAACCAGCGTCCTCGTGAGCCGGCGATCTGTGACGAGATCGTCGAAGGACGACATCATCTGCGCCTTCGTCATCACCGGCAGCGCCGCCATGTCGTCCGGGTCGACGGACGCCGGATCGATTCCCGCAAGCCGCTGCGCGTGAAACGGGGAGTGTTCCATCGCGTGTTCGAGCAAGTCACGAAGCGCACTGCGCTGGTGGCTCAGGATCTCTGCGCGGTTCCACTCCAAACGCTTCTGATGCATCGGCTGATCGGCACGAATTGCTTGCAGCAGGGTCGCGCGCAGCGCGTCGAAATCACTTGTGGTTGTCATCATCGAGCTGCGCCTTCCGGTGAGTTTGGTCTGCGTACGATGCGCTCAAAGAACATCGCCTGTGACCGAAGAAAGTGTCCCACGTGGCAGCAGAGTTCCTGAAGCCGCAGCTACTGATTTGCAGCCTGGGCCAGTGCCCGGACATGGACGATGCCCGGCGGGTTCCTTCAGAATCCCAAGGCAGTGTCACCTTGCTCATGTGGCCGAACGAGCCCGTGGGGATCGGCGGCAAGGAGGTGAGGTGGCAGCCGAAGCCCTTACTTCCCCACACTTCTCGCCATGCGTTGCCTTTCTATTGAACGGCTGACCAACTCCGGCCAGCGCGGTTGTACATGGGTTCGATAATCGCCATCCCGATCCTGTCGAGGATGCCTTTTAAGGGCGCTAACGGGGTGTTCGTCAACGGAAAGCAGAGGGGGGTAGGGAAAGTCGGCAGCATGTAGCTGTTGCATGTGCCGCCGTTGGAGAATTTGGTGGTGTTGATCAGTTCCGCTGACGACAGGCTCCCGCCTCTAGGCCACGGACCCCACGGCGGCAGCACGGCCGCCGACAGGCCCCCGTGGATGCACACCAACCCGGTGATGGCGTTGAGCAACGCTATCGGGTTGAGCGCGGACGTGATGGACGCGAAAATACTTCCCGCCGTCCCAATCCCGTCGGGCCAGTCCCCGCCCCCGTCGTACTGCCAGAACACGTAGTCGCCCGAGTACCGCGTGTCGGGCGGCCTTATCACGGTGTAGTCGAGGAACAGATCCCCCGGTGCGAAGAAGTGGTGGAACACCCCGCCGGGTCTGATCGGATCCGCGCACAACAGGTACGTCAGCTTATCGACGGGCGGTGCGGCGGGATCGGTTTCGAGGTTGTGCAGCTCTTGGTCGATGACCATGCTGCCTTGCGACCACCCGAGCAGGCACACCTTCTTCGGGCACGATGTGCCAGCATCCGGCAGCCCAGCAGGGATGGTGCCATGCACCGTGATCCATTTGATGATCGCGTCTAGGTTCGCCGCGCCTGTCGAGATGGACGGCCCGAAGCCGTAGCTCGCTTCCCACTGCGGCTCTGGAAGTCGTGTCCAGTCGCCGATTCCGGTGAACGGCCACATCTGGCCGGGGTAGGCGCACCACACGTTGGTGTAGCTGTTTTTGGTGGTGAAGATGCCGTAAGTCATTGACGTTTTGTCGATTGCGGCGGCTGACATGGGCGACGCGTCGCCGCCTTCCGATGTGCCGCCGACGTAGATCATGGTGCACGGTGCCAATGGACCGATGCTCATAGCGGTGCGCCCATACCGGTGCCCATCTTAGCCGTGATGGCTTCCTGCAACTTCTCGCGCACCACCGGATTAACCTGCATATGTTGCGCCGCAGCATGTTTCATGTCGTGTATCACCTCGGCTAAGCAAAGCGAGTTCCCGCCAGTTCACGTTTTAGCACCTCGACACCCACCTCCAGCAACGTATTATCTCGCGCCGAAACGGCGTTCTTGGTGGCATCGGTGGTGACCGGTAGCAACCACCTGCAGATGCGCTCGAACTGCTTTCCTCGGACCCTCCGGTCGGGGTCGAGGCGGGTGAACAGGTCGCTGAATGTGGCCATGGCGGTGATGCTAATCGACGGCTACGACGTTTAGCGGGTGCTTCCTATTTGCATCGTCGCGGGCCTCTCGTATCTCCGGTCACCAGCGTAGGGGCGGCGACCCACACCGCCCCCTAGCCGGCCGCAAATGGCAGGCAATCCACCGGATCCGACTGGTTGCGACGTGACTCAATGGGTAGCAAGAAGACCCGTTACCAAGCGGAAACACGCAGCGAACCCAACCTGATGGGACGCGACGAGAACCGGCATTTGTTAATCAGCGGGTCCGGGTTCGAAACCTTGACTGCGCACTTCAACAGGCGCACTTCAACGGCGCGCCACAATCTGCAATCGGCGGGCGTGTGCTGGGCCGGATGCTACGTCTGCGGATCCGGCGGGACCGCGTGCCGCGGCTGGTACAACAGTGCACGAACCAGCGGGCGCGGCCCGACGGACCGAAGCATCTGGCTGGCCGGGCGGACCCGTACCCGCTTCGGCCACCAGAACCAACGTCCCATCACCGTCATGATCGACGGCGTGATGAGCGATCGGACGACGAACGTGTCGAACAGGAGACCGATGCCGATCGTCGTGCCGAACTGGCCGATCGCCCGGAGATCGCTAGTGATCATCGTGCCCATGGTGGCGGCGAACACCACACCGGCGGCAGTCACCACCGGGCCGGTAACACCCATGCCGCGGATGAGTCCCGTTTTCAGGCCGGCTCCGACCTCTTCCTCGATCCGGGATACTAGCATCAGGTTGTAATCCGACCCCACCGCCAAGAGCACGATCAACGCGAATTCGGTTGCCACCCAGTGCAACTGGAAATTACCAAGGTGCTGCCAGATCAGTGTCGAGAACCCGAAGGCGGCGCCCAGCGACATCACGATCGTGCCGACGATGACACCCGCAGCGACCAAAGCACGGGTGACGATCACCATGATGATGAAGATGAGCACGATCGAGGCCACCCCGGCGATCATCAGGTCGTACTTGGCGCCGTTGGCGATGTCGTAAAACGTCGCGGCCGTACCGCCGAGGTAGATGTCGGCGTTCTCCAGCGAGGTGAGTTTCAGCGCCTCCTTGGCCGCTTGGCGCTCCTGATCGACGGACGCGATCCCCTTCGTAGTCGCCGGGTCCACTGCGTGAGTGATGATGAAGCGAGCGGCCTTGCCGTCCGGCGACACCATCAAGCTCAACCCCAGCAGGAAGTCCGGGTTCTTGAAGATCTCGGGCGGCAGGTAGAACAGGCTCTCCACCTGAGAGTCGTTGAAGGACTTGCCCATCACGGCGTTCGTGTCGGTCAGCCGGTCGAACTGATCGATCAGACTGTCGAACGAGCTGTAGATGGTCATCGTCGTATCCCGGATCGCCTTCGAGGTGGCGATATTCTGGGGAATAATCGCCAGCAGTTCGTGCGTGGCTTTAGCCGTGTTGCCGAGATCATTGGTGAGATTGTGGAACTGCTCGGCGAGCTTATCGAACCCGTCCAACGCGTCGAACAGCCCTCGCAGCGACCAGCAAATCGGGATGTCGAAGCAGTGCTTGTCCCAATAGAAGTAACTGCGAATCGGTCGCCAGAAATCGTCGAAATCCGCAAAATGGTCCCGAATTTCATCCGTGATTGCCGCCGTGTTCGCCGCGGTTTTCGAGCTGTCATCCGCGGAGTTCGCGAGGTCCTGAGTCACCTTGTACTGGCGCTCTAACAAGGAGATCAGGGTGTCGAGGTTACCGACGATCTTCTTGATGTCGGCGATCCGGCCCTTCAGATAACTCAAGTTGTCGCGGATAGGCGCGCTCTGCACACTGAGCTGGAACGGAATGGATCCGTCTTGAATGGGCGGGCCAAGTGGTCTCGTGATGCTCTGCACCCGTTCGATGCCGGGCACCCGGAAGATGGCGCCGGCAATCTTGTCCAATACCAGCATGTCGGTGGGATTGCGCAGATCGTGGTCCGATTCGATCATCAGGAGGTCCGGGTTCAAACGGGCCTGGGTGAAATGTTGATCGGCCGCGTTATACGCCTTGACTGACGAAGCGCTTTCCGGCAGGTAGTACAGGTCGTTGTAGCGCGGGGTGAAGCCCATCAAGCCCAGGGCGCCGACGATCGCCAGGATCACGGAAGTGGCGAGGATGGGCGCCGGCCACCGCACGATGGCCGTCGCCAGACGGCGCCAGCGTGTGTAGTTGAACTCTCGCTTCGGGTCGAACAGACCGAAGCCGCTTGCGACCACGATCAGCGCCGGCGTCAGTGTCACCCCGGCGGCCACCACTACCAGTAGCCCTACTGCGCACGGAAACGCCAGCGAACTGAAGTAGGGCAGCCGAGTGAAATGCAGACAGGCCAGCGCCCCGACGATCGTCAGACCCGAGCCCAGCACCACCTTGCTGACACCGGCGAAGGTGTCGTAGTAGGCGGCTTCGCGGTCCAGCTTCCGCTCCCGGCCCTCCTGGTAGCGGCCGACCATGAATATCGCGTAGTCGGTACCCGCCGCGATGGCCAGTGCCGTCAGCAAGTTGACGGCGAAGGTCGAAAGACCCATGATTCCGGTTTCGCCCAGCAGTGCTACCACGCCTCGGCCCGTGGCCAGTCCGACGAACAGGATGACCATCGTCAGCAGCACGGTGCCGATGGATCGGTAGACGAACATCAGCATGATCGCGATGATGATGATGGTGATGATCGTCATCTTGAACAGGCTCGCGTTGCCGACGACGATCGTGTCGGCGGTCAGGGCTCCCTGACCGGCGACGTAGGTTTTCACCCCCGCCGGTGGCTTCGAGTCCGCCACGATCTTGCGAACCGCGGCAACCGACTTGTCGCCGACGGCTCCGCCCTGGTCACCGCGCAGGTTGACCTGGACGTAGGCGGCCTTGTGGTCGTAGCTCTCGACACCCGAGGACGTGAATCGCTGCCCCCAGAAATTCAGCGCATGCTCGACGTGTTCGTGGTCTTGCTGCAGTTTCTTGACCAGATCGTCGTAATACTGGTGAGCGTCCTGGCCGAGAGGTTTCTCACCGACCAGGGTCACCAGGACGAGGTTGTCGGAGTCGTACTCCTTGAATTTCTGCCCGATGTGTTTCATCCCGGTCACCGAAGGCGCGTCGGATGGCGAGAGCGGCACCGAGACGTCCTCGGCAACCGCCTCCAATTGTGGGACGAAGACGTTGACGCCGACCGCGATCAGCAGCCAGACCACGACGATCGGCAGAGCCAGCACGCGGATGGTGCGGGCCAGTCGCGGTTTGTGCTCCACTTCGGTGGGCTGCGCGACGGGGATTTTGTCCGTGTCGCTGGTGTCGCTGTTGTCGCTGGTCACGCGGATTTGTCCAAGCAGGAAACTTGCGCGTCCTGCGTGTCGACCTGTTGTTGATCGACCAATTTGCCGTCGACAGTGATCCGGCAGCCGATAGAGGGGCCGTCACCTTGGGCGACGACGTAGGCGAAGATGCCGGGCATCTCGGCGACGATCGTCGTCGACCACGGCAACGTGGTGAAGTTGGCCTTCTGCGGTAGTGACTCCGCATCCATCCAGTTGACGACGCCGGCCGTCCCGGGCGGTCCCAGGATTTCGTAGATGGCGGTCTTGGCCGCGTACGGCGGGGTCGCATCCCGGGGATCGGGCTTGGGCAAGCCGGGTCCTGGGAAGACACCGTTGAGGCGGAACACTGCAACGCCGCCGATGATCAGTGCCACGACCACGACCAGCGGAACCCATGCCCGCTTGAGAATCGTCAACACCGTGCCTCCCGATCAGGAATGCTCGATGAGCCGATATTAAGGCATCTCGTCGCATGCGCCACCGCTAGCCGAACGCCATAGCTGCCGGGTTAATTCCTGCGGTGCGCCGTCGTGTCGGAGCCCGCGCCGCCCGCCTGGGCCGCAGCCGCACCGTTTTTTCTTTGTGCTCCACCTGATCAGTTTGCTAGGCGACGTCGTGACGCCAGGGTGGGCTACTCGCGTACGGACAGCGCAAAGCGACGCTCACCAGAGGATCCGCAAGACCGTGTTGAAGGCGAACGGAGACTGTTGTTGAGTCGGAGACACGGAAACATTATGCACTGCAGGCAAGTTCGCTGCGAGGCGCTGATTTTCTGCTCGTTGAGCTGTTGCCCTCTCCTTGAAATGACCGAGCGGTCATGTCCACCTGCGGCGATAGCGATAACCGAAGACGGCTGAGTTAGTTTCAGAAAATAATTAATTCGCCGGCGCAAACGGTTCGATTTGAATTGCACGCCAGGTGTTTTGCGAGACGTCGATTGCTCGCCGTCGATCTGAAACCAGTACCGATTTAGGGCCATGGCGGGTACCCTGATCTGCATGGCTACCAAGACCAAGGTCAAGGTCGTCTGCGTACATTGTGGCCACACGTTCGATCCGAACGACCGACGGCGTGACCTGTCCGATCCGGACTGGCTTCCGGACGCTTCAGTTTATTGTTCGCCTGAATGCAGTGACCGGTTCCATTGCGAGATGGGCCATTGCTGCTCGACCCACATGAAAGAGAAGGCTCGGCGCGAAGCCGCAAAAGCGTCGCGATGACCCGCGCTTCCACCAGATCAACGGACTCGCCACTTTCTGGAAAGAATTGGCTATTTTGAGCGTAACTCCACCACGAGGGAGCTTGCGAATATATACGCGAGCGGGCGACCACAGGTAAAGCGGTGGAGGGAGCGTGAGAGGCCCATGCCTCGGCGCTAACACCCGCTGCGCAGCCCTAACCACAGACCGTCCTGGTCGCTGCGAAGACTGCCGGCGCGTCAATGATCGCCGCCGCGGCACGACGGCCGAACGTGGCTACGGCACAGAACACAGAGCCCTACGCGCACAGTGGGCGCCACGGGTGGTTACCGGGACGGTGTACTGCGCACGTGCGGTGAGTTGATACACGCTGGCGAGTTTTGGGATCTCGGGCATAACGAACGCGATCGCGGGAATGGTCGGGGCCGGAACATTCGGACGGGAATCGTGGTCGGCATCGCTGCGCCGGGCGCTGGCGTCGCACCTACCGCGATGCGATAGTGGACCACAACCACCAACCCCAAGCCGCATAGCGACTGGATCACCAGATGGCCTACCTCGCACGTCACGCGCGCGGGGTGCAGGGAAAGGCAACACAAACATGGCTGAGACGCTGAGGCCGCATTTCGAGGATGTGCAGGCGCACTACGATTTATCTGACGACTTCTTCCGCCTGTTCCTCGACCGCACCCAGATGTACACGTGCGCCTACTTCCTTGGCGGCGAGGACATGACTCTGGAAGAGGCGCAGATCGCCAAGATCGACCTCTCGCTCAGCAAGCTGGGCTTGCAGCCAGGCATGACGCTGCTGGACCTCGGCTGCGGCTGGGGCGCCGCCATGCTGCGAGCCATCCAGAGATACGACGTCAACGTCATCGGCTTGACGTTGTCCAAGAACCAGGTTGCCCACGTCGAGCAGCTGTTCGCGGCGTCGGATAGCCCGCGTTCCAAGCGGGTGCTGCTGGAGGGCTGGGAGCGCTTTCACGAGCCGGTGGACCGAATCGTGGCGATCGGCCCGCTCGAGCATGTCGGCTACGACCGCTACACCGCTTTCTTCGAGAGGACGTATGAGCTGTTGCCGGGCGATGGCACGATGCTCTTGCACACCATCACCGTCCTCTCGGAGAAGGAAATCATCGCGTCGGGCTTGCCGCTGACGATGGAGATCGTCGAGTTCAGCGACTTCATGAAAACCGAAATCTTCCCAGGCGGTTTCCTACCGACCATCGATATGGTGAAGGAGTTCTCGGCGAAGGCCGGCTTCAAGTTGAAGCGTCGCCAGTCGCTGCAGCGGCATTACGCGAAGACCCTGGACATGTGGGCCGCGGGCCTAGAGGCACACAAAAGTGAGGCCATCGAGATTCAGTCCGAAGAGGTCTACGAGCGGTACATGAAGTACCTCACCGGCTGTGCGAATCTCTTTCGCAAGGGCTACATCGACCTCAACCAATTCACCCTGCGGAAGTAGTGATGGTCGGGGTTCGAAACCCTGACGGCGCACAACGGAAAAGCACATAACAGAAATCCGCGGACATCGCGGCGCTGTTTCGGGTTTGCTGACGAGTCGGCGTCGGTCCAGGCTGAGCCCCGCACCATAGGCGTCCGCGGCGCGTCGCGTCCATCCCCTCGAGAAACCTAAGCATCGTCTTTGTCGACCGGGTATTTCCTATCGCACTGTGGTCACTGGGAGTAGTTTCTTCCTGACACAGTGCCAGGACTGCCGATTGGCAACCCATTGTTGGCACCTTTTGGCGCGTCTGCGGAAGGAGCTGCAATGGGGTTCATCCAGCCCAATCTGCCCGTCGTCGACATGGCCGAGTGGAGCACCCGGACCCGCGCCGAGCGGATCGTGCCCATGACGCGGCACATCGCCCAGAACGGCTTCGGCACGCCGCTGGTGATGCACGTGATGTACGGCGTGAAGATCGCGCTGTACATCCTGGGTGGCTGGTTGTTCGCGTGGTCCACGAAGGGCATCTCCGGATTCACCAACGTTGCCAGCTGGTGGACGGAACCGATCGTGTTCCAGAAGGCAGTCCTCTACACGATGCTGTTCGAAGTCGTCGGCCTCGGTTGCTGCTTCGGGCCGCTGGCCGGTCGCTACTTCCCGCCGATCGGTTCGATCCTGTACTGGCTGCGACCCGGCACCATCCGGTTGCCACCCTGGCCGGACCGGGTACCGCTCACCAAAGGCAGCACCAGGACCCCGTTCGACGCGTTGCTCTACGGCGCCCTGGTGGTGTTGCTCGCGATCGCGCTGGTGTCCGACGGCAGCGGGGCAATCCCCGCCCTGCACACCGACATCGGCGTGTTGCCGTGGTGGCAGACCGTCGTGATCCTGTCGGTGCTCGCCGTGATCAGCATGCGCGACAAGGTCATTTTCCTGGCCGCTCGCGCCGAGGTTTACGCGCCGCTGGCGTTGGTGTTCCTGTTCTCCGAGACTGACATTGTCGTCGGGGCCAAGGTAGTCTTCATGGTGATCTGGCTGGGCGCGGCGACGTCTAAGCTCAACCGGCACTTCCCGTTCGTGATCTCGACGATGCTGGCCAACAACCCGTTCATCCCCTCGGGGCCGCTCAAGCGGTCGCTATTCAAGCACTATCCGGATGACTTGCGGCCCAGCGGTTTGGCGGGTTTCATCGCCCACTTCTCCACCGCCGTAGAGGGTCTGGTGCCGCTCGTGCTGTTCTTCTCACCCGGTGGCTGGCCGACGGCCATCGCCGCGTTCGTGATGATCGTGTTCCACCTGAACATCCTGCTGGCCTTCCCGATGGGTGTGCCGCTGGAGTGGAACGTGTTCATGATCTTCGGGGTGCTGTGGCTGTTCGTCGCGCACGCGCAGCTGGGGTTGGCGGATCTGACCCAGCCGGTGCCAGTGGCCGTGCTGTTCGCGGTCATCGCCGGAACCGTCGTCGTCGGAAACCTCTACCCCCGTAAGGTTTCCTTCCTACTCGGGATGCGCTATTACGCGGGCAACTGGGACACCACCGTGTGGTGCGTCAAGCCGTCGGTGGACGAGAAGTTCCGCACCGGCTCACGCGCGCTCGGCCCGATGTACCACCTACAGCTCGAGCGGTTGTACAAGACCAAAGAGGAAGTCCAGGTCCCGATTCACCTCGCATTCGCATTCCGCGGGATGAACACCCACGGTCGCGCGCTATACACCCTGGTACACCGCGCGCTGGCCGGCTACGACGAAGACGACTACAACCTGTGCGAGGGCGAGAATCTCTGCGCAATGGTTCTCGGCTGGAACTTCGGCGACGGCCACATGCACAACGAATGCCTCATCGAGGCGCTACAGCAGCGGTGCGGGTTCGAGCCGGGCGACGTGCGGGTGGTCATCCTCGACTCCCAGCCGATCCAGAAACAGACCCAGGAGTACCGGCTGGTCGACGCGGCGACGGGCGAGTTCGAACGCGGCTACGTCAATGTCGCCGACATGGCCAACGCTCAGCCGTGGGCCGATGACCTACCAGTTCACGTCCATAGCGGCGCCGGCGCAGGCCAGGCGTGACCCCACGCCGTCGGGTCAGCGATTCCGGACCCTCCGCACCACGATGATCACGGTCAGAGCCCCGAAACCCACCAGCGCCGCCGTCACCGCAGGCTTTTTGACGAACTCGATCACCCGGACCTTGAGATCGTCGGCGAGGCGACGGGGATTAGCACGCTCGGCAAGCGAGTCGACGGTGGACGCCAGCTGGTCACGGGCGACGTCGATGTCCTGCTTGATGGTGTCGGGGTCCCGGTCCGCCACGTCGCTGTCCTCCAAGTCCGCCCTGTCCGCCTGCAAGTCCGCCTGCAAGTCCGCCTCGAACTACCCTAGATCAGCCGGCGCTGATCCTGACGCCCCGGTGAACAGAAAGGGATCATGTTGACCGAGACCACGCGATTGGCGGCTGGCGACAAAGCGCCCCCATTCAGCCTGCCCGACGCCGACGGCAACAGGGTATCGCTGGCCGAATACAAGGGCCGGCGCGTCGTCGTGTACTTCTACCCAGCGGCCTCGACACCGGGTTGCACCAAGCAGGCCTGCGATTTTCGCGACAACCTGCGCGACCTCAACGAGGCCGGCCTCGACGTCGTCGGCATCTCCCCCGACAAGCCGGAGAAGTTGGCGAAGTTCCGGGACGCCGAGGGACTGACGTTCCCACTGCTGTCCGATCCCGATCGCAAGGTACTGGCGGCCTGGGGCGCTTACGGCGAGAAGATGATGTACGGCAAGACCGTCACCGGCGTGATCCGCTCCAGTTTCGTGGTGGACGAAAAAGGCAAGATCGCCGTCGCGCAGTACAACGTCAAGGCTGCACATACGACAACAAAGATCCGGCAGATCATTGCCCAGGGGGCACCTGGTGAGTGACGTGGTGGTCAAGCGCGGCTGAGACGCGCTCGAGCGCCTTCTGCGGGCGCTGATCACGCGAGGCGTCTTTCGGCGACGCCGCGACGGGCGCTACGACCTGAGTCCTCTGGCCGAGACGTTGCGTTCCGATGCATCGGCGTCGATGGTTGGCGGGGCTCGGTTCTATGGTTCGCCGCAGCACCGGGAGCATTGGAGCTTGTCGGTGGGACTCGGTGAGGACCGGACGGCCCAGCGTCCCGACGTTGCGCGGCAAGGAGTTCTTCGACTACCTCGCGGGCGAGCCCGACCTCGGCCGGCTGTTTGATCAAGCGATGACCGGTGTTTCCGAGCTGGGTCCTTCTTCGAGGAGGCAGTCACGATCCTCCGCAATGTGCGTGACGCTGCCGGGCCCGGTGGGACGGTGCTGTTGGTAGAGCAGGTGATCCCGACGCACGATCGTGAATTCCTCGGCAAGTGGGTGGACCTGGAGATGCTCTTATGTCTGGCGGCGCGCGAGCGCACCGCTGCTGAATACCGGGATTCCCCCATCGAGCCGGCTTGCGGTTGACGCGCGTGGTGCAGACCGCCTCACCCTTCAGCCTCGTCGAGGCGAAACCGTCGTGATCACCCGCTAGCCAAGCGGCGAAGCACGGCCCATGGACAGCACGTTCGGACCGTGTAAGCCCTGGGCAGGCCAGTTGTCAGTCGCCCCCGCCATGGGGATTCGGCGATCACTTGCGCTGCAACGGAATTTGATTGTCAAATGTATTACTCACAGCTTCTTGTCAGTGGATCCGAGCATGGTTACGATCCGCGCCATGGCTTGCAACCATGCAGAACCGATCGAGACGCTGTATCAGCGCGTCCACCACCACCGGGGATGCGGCCGAGTTGGACGGCTAAACCAATGATTTCGGGTCCCCAGCCCCAAACCACAACGGGGCATGGAGGTCCAGAATTCAATCGCTGCACTTTACAACGCCGCTACTGATGGCTTGTGGTTATTCCTCCTCGCACCGGAACAAAGTGGGCGTTGCCCAGCGATGCACGCGGGCGCCACCTGCTGTTGATTCGAGTAGTGCACTACGCATGCGGATCCGGCGCCGACATCACCACGATGAACTCGACACCCTTAAGCCATCGCTATGGAGGAGGAGGCGGACGTGCAAGAACCTACCAAGCCACGTGACCGAAGTTGCATCGCAATCACAACATCCGTTCGTGAAAGCCAGCCGCCGATGAAGCTGAGCCAGAACCGCCTCTGCCGCGCACCAAGCAAAGAGCGTCTACCATTGGCAACCTCGCCCCTCGGTCGCGCCTGGATCGCCACGAACACATGCCAAACGCCCACCAAGCTATACGACATCGTTGTGGCGGAGAGATGAGTCCAACCACGGTGGCCGAAGTCGTCACACGCATGCACGACATCGCCTCAAACGTGCCAGCAAGCGACGGTGTGGGCGTGTTCAACGGCGTGTATCTGACAGTGACCGAAATGATGCAGGATCGTCTGACCACACGCGGTGTTTTCCGCGACACCGCATTCACCACCGACCTGGACATCCGCTTCGCCGACTACTGGTTCGGCGCCTACGACGCTGCTCGCGACAAACCCAAGGTCTGGGCTCCCCTGTTCACCGCTCGCGCGAACACCGACATACTGCCGATCCAATTCGCGCTAGCAGGGATGAACGCGCACATCGAACATGATCTGCCGCTTGCCGTGGTTGCCACGTGCACGGCGCGAGGATGCGCCCCCGACAGCCCGGGTGTCCACGAAGACTACGACACGATCAACCAGTTGCTGGCCAGCGTCGAAGCCGGCATTCGGCGGTCATTCCTGACCGAAGCCGAAAAATCCATCGACAACCACCTTGAACCCGTCACCCACCTCATCTGCTCGTGGGACATTGAAAAGGCTCGCGACTGCGCGTGGCTGACCGTAAAGACACTTTGGGAACTACGACGGGTCAACCAACTGTTCGATGCATTCGTCGAAACACTCTGCGGCACGGTAGGAATGGGCTCTCAGCTGCTGCTGACCCCGGTAATCGGGCCTAAAGTCGCCTTATGAATGGCGCAGCATCGTCACCGCCCACTCCGCGTAGGTACACACCGCACATCGCAGGTCGCGTCAAGGGTTCGAGCAGGCTTGGGCTCAAGCAACCTGTCATCCCTAAAGCCGAATCGTTCAAACACCCTGATGACTTCTCTAACATTCTTTGGATCTGCCTGCTGCTTACTCTCGGCGTGGACTGTTTAGGAGCACTCGCCCTTGCCGGCGGTCAGTTCTTGATGCCGCCGACCTTCTTTGGAACGCTGGCTGCCGCTACTCTGCTCGCAATAGGTATCGTGAATGGTTGGGCTTTCAATTCGGTTCGCCGAGCGGCCTCTGCGTGGGCAAGGGACGCTTTCATCGCCCAAGTGTTCGTACTTATTCTTGCAGGATACGTAATCGTGACTGACCTGCAAAGTCCGAGAATCAACTGGTATGTGATGGCAACTGCGGTGTCGGTTTTTGTCGCTGCGTTTCTATGGTTTGTCCTTCTTGCGCGGTGGTCAAGGTTAGAATGGACAAAGGGCGCGATAATTGTAACGGCACTTTTTCCGCTCGCTGGGCTTCTACAATTCTGGCTGCAAAATTATTATGTTCCTTCAACATCAATGCCTCTTGTAGATATTTCAACCGATCTGTCACCACAGGGCTGGACTGGCCCGATAATCCATTTGTCCGCGAAGGTCACTATGCATAACCGCGGTACGGTGGGTGTGAACATAGCGAATTCGCTCATGCGGGTGACCGCCTACCCGAAAGACCCAGAAAAAATAGGACAAGCGACAATCCACGTCAATCCGTGCTCAAAAACACCGGATCAAAACGAGTACTGGTGCAGGCTAGCAAGCGATTTTGATCCTTCGGGGATTGAACGGGACACTGAGTTCCGCGTCAATCCGGCAATCCCGGATGTTCAGACTCCGACTCCACCCGACACTAGCCAATTACTTTACGCCGGGATTTCTCAAAATGGGTTTCTGATGCCTGGTGAGACGGATACCCTTCAAAGAGACGTGGATATAGACTCACGAGAGGTTCTATTGGCTCGCCTGTCTGCCAGCGCGATATTTCTTACCGAACGAAGGATTGAAAACATTCGGTCATGCGTGGGTAAACATGCGTCGGCATTCGAGGAGAGGTCACACTTTTCACAGGAGGTGCAACAGGTGCAACAGATGCTACCGGAGCACGCCCACTATTTCTGTCAGGAGTATGAGCTCGCGCCGGGGAACGTCATCGAGCAGTTAATAGCTAATCATCCAGCTATGCAGGTATCCACCTTCCTCGATAATCCGGCTCACCACGGCAGTGAATATCCTCTGCTTGTGGCCGATTTCGGCACCGTTGGTGGATTCGATCAACCAGATCACCAAGATTTAGAAAGAAAACTCGAAGAAGCGTATCCGGGGAGTTTCATGATAAGCGAATCCGAGTACGCGCCGACAGAGAAGCCGCCAACGCCATCATCCAGTTCAGCACCGGCAACACCCGGTGGCAAGGGCTGACCGCCGAAATCGACCCTCGGTGCGGCTGTTGACAACGAACCACTGATGCACCCGTCTACGACTAGCGATTGACGCCATCAACACCCGCGCCCTCGCCGTCCCCGGGCGACACGCAGGCACCGATGGCTGAGCCGGATGGTTGAATCGGCGCAGCCGCTCCGGTGCAAGCCATTTGGCGAGATCGGGACGCTTGAACGGCGTCGTCTTGCCGGCGAATCCTTCAGCACGGTGTTGACTGCGCTGTTCCTGTCCCCAGCGGTCCACCGCTCTGGTGTGGCTAGGGCCATCCTGCGTGGAAAGATGGTCGCCAGTATTACTGGATTTCGAGTTAGGTTCGGTACTAGTGAAGGTGCTTCTATCCATTGCAGTGGTCCTGGCGGGCGCCACGACCCTCGCGGCAACCGCGCACGCAGATCCGAACGACGAGGAGTTCCTCCAAAACATCCGCAACGGCATGGGATTAGAAGTCAACGACGGGCCGGCCCTCATCAACTCGGCGCACGAACTTTGCGGCCAGCTGAAGAAGGGCACACCCTATAAGACAGTTGTATCGAGCTTCTTTCAGGGCAACGGCAACTTGGGCCCCGATGGAGCTGCCTACTTCGTCAGCGTCAGCGCCCAGGCCTACTGCCCGGAACTTGTCGCCGAATGAATCGGATGCTTCGGGCGCTCATCGCTTGATCAAGCCGAGCCGAGCAGGCTGCATATTTGGGCGCCAGCGAGTCTCCAGAGTCTTCGAATGTACCCATACGGAACGCCCTTGCCGTGCGCCTACCTTCCACCTCCTCAGTCTGTTCCAAGTGGGAGACCTTGCGGGTGTTGTCTTTGTCGTCCGGTGCGACACATGGACGCCTACGACACCTCCGAGCGGTCTTTGCGACTCAAGTCGCGCAGTACAACGTGGAGGCCACCGGCTACGTCGCCAAGCTCCGTCGCGACCTGTAGGTCTGGCTGCCGATCAAGCCAGGTTGGCCAACAGCAGCGCTTCGGCGACCGCTGCGCGTTCCAGCACACCCAGATGCAGGCTCTCGTTGATGCTGTGCGCCTGCGTTGCGGGGTCTTCGACCCCGGTGACGAGAATCTTCGCGCGCGGGAACGCGGCGGCGAACTCGGCGATGAACGGGATCGATCCACCCATGCCCATGTCGATCGGGTCCGTGCCCCAGGCCAGCCGGAACGCCGCCCGTGCGGCGTCATAGACTGCGCCACTGGCGTCGATGGCGTAGGGCTCAGCTGTTTCGCCGCGGGTGACGCTGACGTGTGCACCCCACGGGGCATGCTGCTGCAAATGCGCGGTCAACGCATCCAGGTGCGCCTCGGCGTCGCCACCAGGCGCGACCCGCATGCTGATCTTGGCCCGGGCCAGCGGGATGAGCGTGTTCGACGCCGCCGCAACGGATGTGGTGTCGATGCCGATCACGCTGATCGCCGGTTTGGCCCACAGTCGCTCCGGAACCGAACCCGAACCGATTTCGGACACCCCGTCCAGCAAGCCGGAATCGGCACGTACCCGCCCAGGCGGGTAAGCAGGGTAATTCAAGGAGTCAGTATTGGTTTCGTGCAGCCCGGCCACGGCCACGTTGCCGTCCTCGTCGTGCAGGCTGGCCAGCAGCCGCACCAACACGCTCAGCGCATCGGGAACAACGCCGCCCCAGATGCCGGAGTGTAGGCCGTGGTCCAGAGTGGCGATCTCGACCACGCAGTCCACCAGTCCACGCAGCGATACCGTCAACGCCGGGATCTCGGTGCTCCAGTTGTCGGAATCGGCGATGACGATCACGTCGGCGGCCAGCGCGTCGCGGTGGGCGGCGAGCAACCGGCCCAGTGACGGCGACCCGGACTCTTCTTCGCCTTCGACGAAGACCGTCACACCCACCGGAGGTTTGCCTCCGTGCGCCCTGAAGGCCGCCAAATGCGTTGCGATACCTGCCTTGT
This sequence comes from uncultured Actinomycetota bacterium, assembly GCA_963762625.1. Classification (GTDB taxonomy): domain Bacteria; phylum Actinomycetota; class Actinomycetes; order Mycobacteriales; family Mycobacteriaceae; genus Mycobacterium. Next base: position 2,079,464 of record CAVXLB010000001.1, on the reverse strand, counting down.
CATCGGCGGTGCCGCGGCCGTAGAGTCGCCCGTCACGTTCCGTCGGCTCGAAAGGCGGTGATACCCATTGGCCGCGGTCGCCTTCGGGCTGAACGTCGTGGTGGGCATACAGCAGCACGGTGGGCGCGCCCGGGGGCGCCGGGTGCGACGCGATGACGGCTGGCGCGCCGCCCTCGCTCACAATTCGTACATCGTTAAAACCCGCCTGCGATAGAAGATCCGCCACCGACTGCGCGCTGCGATGTACCTGATCGCGCCGGCTCGGGTCGGCCCACACCGATTCGATCCGCACGAGGTCCTCGAGATCGCGCCGCACCGAGGGCAGCACGTCGCGGACGCGCTCAACCAGATCGCTCATGTACACCCCTTGCCTTGCCGCGAGCAGACGCAAAAGCCCCTCGTCGTCGGCGTGTCGCGGGGCTTTTGCGTCTGCTCGCCGGAGTTAGTTGGCCTCCAGGATGGCAACCGCGGCCGCGGTGTCGCCTTCGTGCGTCAGCGAGACGTGGATCGTCACGTCCGCCAGATGCTTGGCCACCGCCCCGGTCAGCCTGACCCGTGGTCGTCCCCACATGTCGGTGACCACCTCGATATCGCGATGGATGGCTTCCGGCAACACCGGCCGCTGGGCGAACCGCGATCCCGACCAGGCCTTGATCACCGCCTCCTTGGCAGCCCAACGCGCGGCCAGGTGACGGGCCGCCGACGAGCTCTTGTCGGAGGCGTCGCGCCGCTCGCCGGGGGTGAAGGTCTCGGAAAATACCGTTCCAGGTTGATCGACCTGTTCGGCGAAATCAGTGATAGAGACGAGATCGATCCCGACTCCGACGATGCCCATGGCTGGCTAGGTTAACGGATAGGCCGAGTCACCTTGCAGAGAGACCTAGTAGACCTCGTCGTCACCCAGCCGGGCGTCCGGATTCAGCAGCATCGCCGCCTCCTGCCGCTTCTCCGGGGAGTCGTGACCGAAACGACGGTCTGGCGGCCGCTCATACATCGGCGCGCCGCCGGCGATGGCCGAAGCAAGTCGGCGCTGACCAGCCAGCAGGCGTGCGTCCGCACGGCGCTGGTAGTCCGCGCGCTGGCTCGGATCCAGCGAAGCGATGAACGCCTGTGGGTGCACCAGCGCGACCAGGCCGGACACGTGGCCGAACCCAAGGCTGGTCAGTATCCCGGCCTTCAGCGGGAACTTGTCACCGAGCCGCAGGGTGTCGCGCACCCACACGAAGTGTGCCGAGCTGGCAAGTTCGTCGTCCACGCAGTCCAGGCTGCGGTTGGGTGGGATCACCCCGTCGCGCAGCATCTGGCACAAGCCCATCATCTGGAAAACCGCCGCGCCGCCCTTGGCGTGGCCGGTCATGCTCTTCTGCGACACGATGAACAGCGGAGCCCCCTCCGAGCGGCCCAGTGAGTCGGCAAGCCGCTCGTGCATCTCGGTCTCATTCGTGTCGTTGGCCAGCGTTGAGGTGTCGTGCTTGGAAATCACCGCGACATCGTCCGCAGTAAGGCTGAGCTTGGCCAGTGCTTTTGCCAGCGGGGAGTCCTTGCCGCCGCGACCGGCGCCCAGCGCACCAAGACCCGGGGCCGGGATCGAGGTATGCACGCCGTCGCCGAACGATTGGGCGAAGGCCACCACCGCGAGCACCGGCAGGCCCATCTTGAGCGCCAGGTCGCCGCGCGCCAGCAAGATGGTGCCGCCACCCTGGGCTTCGACGAAGCCCAGCCGGCGCCGGTCGTTGGCCCGGGAGAACTTCGAGTCGTGGATACCACGGCCGCGCATCACCGCGGTGTCGGCGGTGGCCGCCATGTCACCGAAGCCGATGATGCCCTCCAGCGTCAGGTCGTCTATACCACCGGCCACCACCAACTCGGCCTTGCCCAGCCGGATCTTGTCGATGCCCTCCTCGACCGAAACCGCGGCAGTCGCGCACGCGGCGACCGGATGGACCATCGCGCCATAGCTTCCGATGTAGGACTGAACCACATGCGCAGCAACAATATTCGGCAAGACCTCTTGGAAGATGTCGTTCGGCTTGCTACGACCCAACAAGTTGCCGTGGTACATCGTCTGCATCGATCTACCACCACCCATGCCGGTCCCCATGGTGTTGGCCACCAGACTCGGGTGCACATAGCGCATTACTTCGGCCGGGCTGAAACCGGCGGTCAGGAAGGCGTCGACGGTCGCGATGATATTCCACACCGCCAGCCGGTCAATGGAACTGGCCATGTCTGCGCTGATGCCCCACACCGTCGGGTCGAACCCGGTCGGGATCTGGGCGCCGACGACTCGCGACAGCTTGGTCTTTCGCGGCACCCGGATCTCGGTGCCGGCCTTGCGGATTACCTGCCAGTCGCTGGAATCGGGCAGCGGCCGGATGACGGTGTGCTCGGGGTCGAACTCGACGAAGGCGCGGGCATCGGCTTCCGACGACACCACGAAAGCGAAATCCTTGTCCAGGAAAACCGACACCAGCAACGGCGACGCGTGGTCAGGGTCGATCGTGCCGTCGTCGACGAACTCACGAATACCCACGCGCTCGACCACGATGTCGTGGTAACGCTCGACCAATTCCGCCTCATCCACCAGATCGCCGGATTCGGTGTCGTACCAGCCCGGTTGAGGGTCGTCTTCCCAGCGGATCAGTCCGGTCGTCCATGCCAGTTCGAGGACTCCGGCCGCCGACAGTTCGTCGTCGACTTCCATTTCGAAACGGGTGCGCGAGGAACCGTACGGGCCCAACTCGGCGCCGCCGACGATGACCACCAGATCGGCCGGGTCGACGTCGAGGTCATCCCAGTGCGGAGGCGGTGCCGGCGTGAAGCCGCGCGGCGGGGATGGCAATGCGGCGATCGTGCCCTCGGTCCTCGTGTCGTCGCCCATCCCGTTTTCTGCGGCCTTCGCCGCATGATCCTCGCGCGCTTTGGCGGCCAGTTCGGCCATGTCGAGGTCGGCGTCACCGAGCCCACCGGTCAGATCGGCCTCGATCGGCGCACTGGCCGCGGCCACCTTGGACTCCACATCGCACAGGTCCAGCAGCATCGCCGCCATCTCGTCGGTGGAGTACGTGGTGACACCAGCCTCCTCGACCGCGCTGACGATGGCGTCGTTGTGACCCATCAGCCCGGTGCCACGCGTCCAGCCGATCAGCGCGTGCGCCAGGCTGACCCGGGCGGCCCACGAAGACTCGGCGTGCCAGCGACTCACCACGGCATCCAGCGCAGATTTGGCTTCGCCGTAAGCGCCGTCACCACCGAACATTCCGCGGTTGGGCGAACCGGGCAGCACCACGTGCAGCCGCGACGCGATGTCGCGCTCGGCGCCGATCTTTGACAGACCGCCAACCAACCGCTGCACGGCCCACAGCAGAACCTTCATCTCCATCTCGGAGCGAGACCCGGCCTCCGACATGTCACCGACGACGCGCGGCGCCGCGAAGGGGAACAGCAGCGTCGGAGTCTGCGCGTCCTTGATGTGAATCGACTGTGGTCCAAGGCTTTCGGTCTGCTCGTTGCCGATCCATTCGACCAGTGCGTCGATATCGGAGTACGACGCCATGTTGGCCGCAACCACCCACAGCGACGCGCCGTAACGACCATGGTCACGGTACAGCGCACGGTAGAACGCCAGCCGTTCCTCGTCCAGCTTGGACGTCGTGGCGATGACGATTGCACCGCCGTCAAGCAGTCGCGCAGCCACCGACGCGGCGATTGAGCCCTTCGAAGCACCCGTCACCACAGCTATTTCGCCGCAGTGTGGACCCGGATCGGGGTTCTCAGCACCGGCGGCGATCCGGCCATACAGCGACGCGTGGATCTGACGGCCAGCGGCCAGCGACCTGCCCTGCCACCAGGTGGCCTGAGTCGCCACGACGTGGCCGGCCCCCTCGAACCTTTGGGACAGCCGGATCCAATCGGCATCGATGTCGCCCTCGTCAGTCAGCCACAGCTTGACCAAATCCTCACGGGCGCTGGCCCAGCGGTCGTCAAAGACGACGGCCTTCTTCGAGTCGAACACCGGCGCCACCAACCGTGGCCAGTCGGCACCCAGTTCGCCGGTAACCAAGTCGACGAGCTCGGCATCGGTGGTCGCGGGTGACGCGCTGATCGGATCGTCCAGGCCCAACTGGCCCAGCACCAGACGGGCCGCCGAGGCCAGTACACCGTCACGACCAGTGATCTGATCGGTGAACTCGCTCAGCGCGGCCGCGTCGATCGTCGCGCCGCCGCCACCGCCCGTAGACGGCAGGGCCACCGCGACTCCGCGGCGCGCGGCGACCGCAGCGACCGCCGCGTCGATGGCCTTGTCGACAGAGCCGGCATCAGCCAACGCACCGTCGTGTAGGTGGCCCATGTCGCCCCCACGAACACTGGTGCCCTCGCGGGTTCCCAGCGCAACTTCGACCGTGACGTGTTTGGCCCAACCCTCACCGAGCTCCCAGGCCTTCTTGACCCGCTCGGCGATGGCGGCGGGCCGCTTGCCCGAAGGACCAAGAACAGTCCGGAGCTGATCATTGATCGCATCAGAAAGCACTGGGCCGTATGGCTTATAGGTACGCGCCAGCTTGTTCACCTGCGATCGCAGCCCAGCCAGGTCCGCCTCGGCGGCACCATCGATGGCGCCCAGGTTCAGCTCGGAGCCCAAGTCCACCAGCAACTGGTTGCGTCTTGACGACGCGCCGTCCGTAATGGATTCGATGGAGTCCAGCGGCTCGATCTGGTCGATGCGCATTTTCGCCGAGAGCGCGATCAGCGCCAAGGTGGCGTCGGCGGCGTCGAACACGATGTCGTCGGGTCGCGGAGCACCCGACGGAGCGACGGCGGGGGCGACATCAGGCAGAGGCACGCCGTCCGATGAGGCCGGAACGGCCGAGTCGGAATCATCCAGCGCCTCGTCGTCTGGCTCGGGGTCGGTATCGTTGGCGAACAGCACCGCGGCGTCGCGCTCGGCATTGAGCACTTCCACCGTGCTGTGGGCATATTCGGCCATCTTGAGGGTGTTGGTGGCCAGTCCGGCAACGGTCGGTGCCGACTTCACGCCGATCTCGACGAATCGCTCCACACCCAGACCGCCGGCTGCCTCTTCGATGAACAGCAGATCCTGGGTTTCGATCCAGCGGACCGGGCTGGCGAATTGCCATGCCAACAGCTCGATGAAGACCGTGCGCGCCATCGCAGCCGGCCGCTCGCGACGCCACGTGTCGTAGTCGGCGAGGATTTCGTCGAGCGGTTCGGCGGGGACCAGATCGCGGATCTCCTGGATGAAGTCGCGATCCAGTGTGAACGGGCGCGGTACCAGGTTCGGGAATGTAACGCCCGACGATCAGATCGGGATCTGCGTCATGCGGCATGACCCGCTGCAGCGAGCGGCGGAAGTCGGCTACACCCACCCGCAGCACTCGGGAGTGGAACGGCACGTCGATGCCCGGCACCAGGATGAACGAGCGCCGGCCGCCGCTGAGCTCGCGGCGCCGCTCCACCTCGGCCTCCAGCGCATCCAGACCGCGTACCGTGCCCGCGATCGCGTACTGCGAGCCGCGGAGGTTGAAGTTCACGATCTCAAGAAACTCGCCGGTACTCGCCGCAATACCGGCGACGAACTCCGGAACCTCGTCGTCCGGCAGGTCGATCTGCGACGGACGGATCGCGGCCAACCGGTAGTTGGACCGGCCCAGATCATCGCGTGGCACGATGTCGTGCATCTTCGAGCCACGGTGAAACACCATCTCCAGCAAGGCTTCCAGCTCGTAGATGCCGGTGACGCAGGCCAGCGCGGTGTACTCGCCGACCGAGTGGCCGCACGCTATCGCACCCTCGACGAAGGCGCCCTGCTCACGCATCTCAGCAACCTGCGCGGCCGCCACCGTTGCCATCGCGACCTGGGTGAACTGTGTCAGGAAGAGCACGCCGTCGGGATGGTTGTAGTGCACACGGCTGGCGATGATGCTGGTCGGGTTGTCGCGCACCACGTGCAGCACCGAGAAGCCCAGCGTCTCGCGGGTGAACTTGTCCGCCTTGTCCCAGACCTTGCGTGCCGCCTTGGACCGGGCCCGGACCTCCATGCCCATGCCCTTGTGCTGGATGCCCTGGCCGGGAAAAGCATAGACCGTCTTGGGCGCGGCCAGACGGGCAGTCGCCGACATCACCAGATCCGATCCGATCCGCGCGGCCACCTCCAAAACCTCTGCACCCTGGTCGATTCCGACGCGATCGACCCGGAAGTCGACCTCGTCGCCAGGACGCACCATGCCCAGGAATCGAGCTGTCCAGCCCACCAGCCGAGCGGGTGGGCGGGCTTGCCCATCGGTGGCGGTCACCGCATGCTGCGCGGCGGCCGACAACCACATGCCATGCACGATGGGCGATTCCAGGCCCGCGAGCAGCGCGGCGGCCCGGTCGGTGTGGATGGGGTTGTGATCACCAGACACCATCGCGAATGGTCGCATGTCGACCGGTGCGGTCAGGGTGACGTCGCGGCGCCGGCGGCGCGGAGTGTCGGTCGCGTTCTCGGATACCGCACCACCGGCCCTGGCCGGGTCGGTGAGTTCACCCGCGCCGGTCCGCCCGAGGATCGCGAAACGCTCATCGAGGGTGGCGATCACAGTGCCGTAAGCGTTAGTGACGGCCACTGAAATCGGGACCACACGACCTATGTCCGTGTCAGTGGCCGCCGAAGCCGTTGCGGTGACCCTCAATTGGGCCGGGACCTCTGGCAATTTGCCGACCACGCGGGCGGCATGGTCCAGGTGAACCAGGCTCAGCAGACCCTCCAGCACCGGGACACCGGCGTCGGTGACCGCCGAGCCGATCGCCGCGAAAACGGCCGGCCAGCAAGGTCCGACGAGTGCGTCGGGCACGGTGGTGAGGCTGGGCGCCAGCGGCTCACCGAAAGTTGCGGTGACCCCGGTGTGGTCAGCTACCCGCTCGGGATCCCAGTCCACCGTCACGGTGGCTGTCCCGTCGGTGACCGGCGGGAGGAATTCCGGCCCGTCGACGCCAGCGGCGATCGCCAGCACCGCGCGCATGGCAGTGGTGGCGTCCTCGGTGGACACTACCGGGATACCACCGTCAACAGTGTTGGCGGGCAACGCGAACGGGATGTCGATCCAGGTGCCGGACACCGGCACGCTGAGAACGACTTGCCGGTCTCCGTTCACCTGCAACCGGGCTCCGGTGGATGAATTCGTGGCCCGCGGGCTTTCGGGTCCATCGTGCACCAGCCAGTCGGCCGAATCGGCGATTCGATAGACCGGGTTGATGGCGGTGCGGCCCGCCCACAAGACGTCTGGCGCGTCGAGCACCACGGCGAGCGGTCCGGTCACATCGGCGCGGCCCAGCCGGCGCGATGTGACGGTCTTCGGTTCCACCCCGGCGGCGAGCAACTGGTCAACGGCGGCCTGCTCGAATCGGTCCAGCAAGGCACCGACGGGTTCGTCGAGCCGGGTGATGCCCGCGACGGCCGCGGTACCGGGGATGATGCACACTTGGTCGGCGTCGTAGCGGGCGTCGTGCGCCTGCCAGAGTGAGTCGCTGCGCCACCAGCGCCGGACATCCTTGTCGATGACCGGGACGAAGTTGACCGGCTTGCCCAGCGTCTTGCACAACGTGATGAAGAACGGCGCGTCGGCGGGATGCAGCTGCACGGTTTCGGCGTCGGGGTAGCTCGCGAGCAGGGTCGCGATGGCCTGGTCTGGATTTTCCAGCAACGCACGGTCGGTGGATCCGGAAAATAACGCCTCGATCGGGCCGTGATCTTGCGGGTGCAACCGCGCCTCGGCCCGCTGCAGCATCTGCTCGAACCGGTCACGCCAGGTGTCGGCCAGCCAGGGGCTACCCGGTGCCGCGGTGTCGGCGGTCGAATCGCCGTCGCCGATCGTCAACTCGACGTAGCGCTGCAACCACTGCAGGTAGGTCAATTCGCTGATGTCGCCGAAGTAGGGCTTGGCGGTGTTGGCCATCGCCGCGATGATCTCCTCGCGGCGCTCGGCGACCGCGTCGGCGTCGCCGGCGACCTCGTCGAGCAGCCGGCCGCAACGCGACGCCGCGTTGTCGATCTCGTGGATGTCCGCACCCAGCTGACTGCGGCTGGACGCCATGCCGCCCTGGGCTTTTCCGGCACCGATCCACTGATAGGTGCCTTGTGTGTCGACCAGCATCCGTTTGACCGACGGAGATGTGGTGGCCTCCTTGGTCGCCATCGCCGCAGTGCCGACCAGGATGCCGTCGATCGGCATCGACGGGAAGCCGTATGACTCGGACCATTGCCCGGACAGGTATTCGGCTGCCCGCTCGGGGGTGCCGATGCCGCCACCGACGCAGACGGTGATGTTCGGGCGTGATCGCAACTCCGAATAGGTCGCCAGCAACAAGTCGTCGAGGTCTTCCCAGGAATGGTGGCCGCCGGCGCGTCCGCCCTCGACGTGCATGATCACCGGCTTGGTGGGCACCTCGGTCGCGATGCGGATGACCGAGCGAATCTGCTCGATCGTGCCGGGCTTGAACACCACGTGGCTGATGCCGATGTCGTTGAGCTCGTCGATCAGCTCGACGGCATCCTCAAGATCCGGGATGCCGGCACTGATCACCAAACCGTCGATCGCCGCACCGGACTGGCGGGCCTTCTGCACCAGCCGCTTACCGCCGACCTGGAGCTTCCACAGGTACGGATCGAGGAACAGCGTGTTGAACTCATAGGTGCGGCCCGGTTCGAGAAGCCCGGACAACTCCTCGACGCGGTCGGCGAAGATTTCTTCGGTGACCTGGCCGCCGCCGGCCAGCTCGGCCCAGTGCCCTGCGTTGGCCGCAGCGGCGACGATCTTGGCGTCAACGGTGGTCGGAGTCATACCCGCCAGCAGTATCGGCGAGCGCCCGGTCAGCCGGGTGAACTTCGTCGACAGCTTGACCCTGCCGTCGGGGAGGGTGACCGCAGTTGGGGCATAGGTCGACCAGGCCCGGGCCACCTCCGGGACGGCCCCGACGGTAAACAGGTTGCGCTGCCCACCACGGGTTGCTGCGGGCACGATGCCGACGCCGAGTCCGCGGATCACCGGGGCGGTCAGCCGGGTCAGGATGTCGCCGGGACCCAGGTCAAGAATCCAGCGCGCACCGGCCTCGTGAACCCGAGTGATCTCTTCCACCCAGTCGACCCGGTCCACCAGGATGGCGTTGGTCAAATCCCGGGCCAACTCGACATCCAGGCCGATCTTCTCCGCCCAGCTCCCGACGATGTCGATACCGTCGGCCAGCCGCGGCGTGTGGAAACCCACCTCCACCTGCACCGGGTCGAAGACCGGCGCGAAGACGTCGCCGCCGCGGATTTTGCTCTTGCGGTCGGCCTCTTCCTTTTCCGAGATCTGCCGGCAATAAAGTTCGAAGCGCGAAAGCTGCTCGGGGGTACCGGTGATGACGACCGAACGCCTGCCGTTGCGGATGGACAGCACCGGAGGCAGCACCGTGCGAACATCCTGAGCGAATTCCTCGAGCAGGCGGCCAATGCGTTCGGGGTCGGCGTTGGTGACCGAAACCATCGGGGGGCGGTCGCCCAGAACGCAGATTCCACGCCTGCGCGCCACCAGTGTTCCGGCCGCGCCGATCAGCTGGGCCATCGCCAGCAGCTCGACGTCGCGGGCGCCCCCGGCCTTTAACGACTCGACACCGAGCACGCCTTGCGAATGTCCCGCGACGGCCACCGGCGGAGTCGCGACAAGATCCATGCCCTGCCGGGCCAGCGCGCGCACCGCCGCCATCTGGGTGAGCAGCACGCCGGGCACCGACACCGCGGCGGACGTCAGATGCTTGTTCGACGGAACCGGATCTTCGGCGGCCAGCGCGCGTACCCATTGCAGCGGCTCGAAACCGATCGGACGCACCACGACCAGCTCTTTAGCCACCGGCTCGAGCAGCAGTTCCACTTCGCCGACCAGTGTCGCCAACTCGGTCTCGATCCCGGCCGAGGACACGAGTTCTTCCAGAGTCTCCAGCCAGGAACTGCCCTGGCCGCCGAACGCGACAGCGTACGGCTCGCCGGTCGTCAGACGGTCGACCAGTGCATGCGTCCTGTGCGGGCCATTCCCGTCGCGGTCAGCGGATACCCGGCCGTGTTCGTGGATCGTCATCTTCTATATCTCCCTGCGCCGTCTTTACGTATCGTTTCGTTGCGCCGGTCAGAGCCGGCATGTGGGGCGTAGTCGATTCCGCTTTGAATCTCAGCCGGGAACCGGCCGACCGATACGTTGTCGGCGGACCGCCCCCCTGTTCGAGCGGTCGCGGCGGACTGTATCGGTTGCACTAAGAGTGTCATAAGAGCCAACGCCTTTTAGGCATGCTCATTGGTTACTGGTGAGTTCTACGCACGGGTAACCCGTGTCGTAAGTAACACCTGGTTTAATCCCTGCTGCGGGTGTCCGGGACAAACGTCCTGCATGTTGGTGGTTACGGTCGAGTAGCTATAACTGTGCAGATCAAGGCACGATTGTTATCGAATCGTTATGTTAAATATCTGGGCTGCGAGCGCCCTTCGATTACCGCTCAGGCGTCTCGTCACGGGCTCGCTGGCCTCGGCGCTGCCGGACCAACAGCGAACGATTGTTTGCTGGAGCGCGGCGGGCCGGTGCCCGGCAGCATCGACTGGCGGGCCGGCGTCCGCCGGAACGCGCGAGAACCCCTAGGTCCACTGCCCGAATTGCGGCTTGAGAATTTCGTTGATGTCCACACCGACCCCGCCAACGCTGCGCTTATCGATTTCGACCTGGTGCAAACTCGCGGCCGGATGGGCGAATCCCTTGGGTGAGCCCCAATTGTGCTGCCAGAAGTACGAGCCCAGGCCATCATGCAACGCCCAGTCGATCGTCTTCGAATTCGCGTAAACGCCCGTGCGCTGGTGTCCGACCACCGACTCCCAGGACCGCAAATACGGAACTATGTCGTTTTTGTACTGTTCAAACGACGGGTCATCATCGATTGAGGCGTAAATCGGGGCGCTGGCCGGACCGCCGGCAGCAGCATGTAACTGCATTCCGCGTTGGGCATGCTGCAGTCCGGCGCCGCCACCGCCCAACCAGTCAGCTGTACTCCCCTTGCCGTATTGATAGCAAGAAACGATATGGAGGCCGCTGCCGCTGAGGTCACGCGCCTCACTGACCTGAATCGGCTTGCCCAGCATCCAGGAGCCGCCGGGCCGCCGATCGGACACGTACCGGATCGCCCCGACCGCGCCCGCGGCCCTGATCTGGCTGGCCGGGATGACTCCGGCGGCGTAGTCCAACAACGTGCCCAATGACGCCGACGCCGGCGCGGCGCGCAACGACGCCGCCGCGACACCGAGACCTAACAGGCCCGGCGTCGCGGCCGCGAATTTGAGCACGTCCCGCCGCGACACCGCCACAAGCCACAGGGTACGACAAAAACACCAATAGACACACGAGTCACACCGATCACATATGCATTACATTGCCGCATCGTGGGCCGCACCCAATGGTCGCGACCGAGGGCGCGCGGCCGCAACTACTTGGAGCTACGGGCCGCCATCTTAGCGAGCACGTCGCCCGCTTCGGCCGCGTTGATCCGCTGATCGCCCTCCCGCCGTTGGGATTTGATGGCAACGTCGTGGCCTTCGACCGACTTACGCAGCGCTCCGACGGTGCACCTCTCCCGACCCCCGAGCACGCTGAACGGGTCGTAGTTGTACTGCTTCATCGCATTGAGGTGGGTGACCTTGTCGATATCCTCGTCACTGACGTCAACCATCGACAGCGCCAGCACCTCGGGTGATTCGGGCCAGTTCGAGTCTGAGTGCGGATAGTCGCACTCCCACGTGACCATGTCGATGTCGAGCGCGCGACGACTGGCCATCCCGAACTTGTCGTCAATGAAGCAAGTCAGGATGTGCTCATTGAACACTTCGCTGGGCAACTTGGAGCCGAAGTCCTGGCCGGTCCAGGCGTGGTGGCGGTCGTAGTTGTAGTCGATCCGCTCGAGGAAGTAGGGGATCCAGCCGATTCCGCCTTCGGATAGCGCGACTTTGAGATCGGGGAATTTGCGCAGCACCGGCGACCACACCAAATCGGCGGCAGCCTGCACGATGTTCATCGGCTGCAGAGTGATCATCACGTCCATCGGCGCGTCTGGCGAGGTGATCGTCAGTTGCGATGACGAGCCGATGTGCATGCACACCACCACCGACTCCTCGCTGCAGGCCTGCCACACCGGATCCCAGTGATCGGAGTGCACAGACGGCCAGCCGAGTTTGGACGGGTTCTCACTGAAGGTCAGCGCATGGCAACCCTTTTTGGCGACCCGGCGAATTTCAGCCGCCATTACCTCCGGATCCCAGACCGCAGGTATGGCGCACGGAATGAAGCGGCCCGGGTGGCTCCCGCACCACTCGTCGATATGCCAGTCGTTGTAGGCCCGCACCATCGCCAATGCGACGTCCTTGTCATCGGTGCGCGCGAACAACTGCCCGCAGAATTGCGGAAACGACGGGAAGCACAGCGAGCCGAGCACGCCGTTGGCACTCATGTCCTTGACGCGCTCGCCGTGGTCGTAGGTGCCCGGGCGTAGTTGGGCGAACGAGGTGGGCTCGATCCCGTACTCTTCCTTCGGCCGGCCGGCGACGGCATTGAGCGCGACGTTGTTGAGGATTTCCCCGTTGTAACGCCAGGCATTGGTCCCGTCCGGATTGGTGATGAACCGCGGTGCAAACTCGACGAACTTGGCCGGAAGACGGTCGTCAAACACATTCGGTGGTTCCACCACGTGATCGTCGACGCTGACCAGAACCAGGTCATCGATATTCATCACCGGCCCCTTCCGCATTGCCGAGTGCTGCGAACTGCTCAACGCCGTATAACTATAGGGATTGCAACATTAGCGTCAAGGACGCTCGGCGTACCATCACGCTGACTTCTGTGAAAGGTTGCACATATCGCAGTGCAAGGTCTGTACTGAGAACGATCAACACCGGCTGTAAGGGATCTCCGATGGACCACGACCAGCTCATCGACCTGACTCGGCGTGCTTTGAAACTGGCCCGCGACAACACGACCGACCTTGCGCCGCAGCAGCACATGGTCCACGCGCGGGATTACACCTCCGTCGAGCGACACCACCTCGACAGAGCTTTGCTGATCGCCAGCCCCCAACTGGTCGGCTATGTTTCGGAGCTTTCCGGCCCGGGCGCATACTGCACCAAGACGGTGATGGGGCGGTCCATCCTGCTGACCCGAACATCCGACGGATCGGTCAAAGCGTTCGACAATGTCTGCCTGCACCGCCAGTCGCAGGTGGTGACGGGGTGCGGCAGCGCGAAGCGGTTCACCTGCCCGTACCACGCGTGGACGTACGACAACACCGGCAAGCTGGTCGGGCTGCCGGGCCGCGAAGGCTTCCCGGACATCACCGTCAAGTCCGACGGTCTGACCGAACTCCCGGCCACCGAGTTCGCCGGGTTCCTCTGGGTGGCACTGGATCCCGACTCCATCCTGGACGTGCCAGCACATCTCGGACCGCTGGCCGACGAACTCGACTCGTGGGGTATCGGGCGTTGGTCGCCGCTGGGCGAGAAGGTGCTCGACTCCCCGATCAACTGGAAACTGGCTATCGATACGTTCGCCGAGAACTACCACTTCGCCACCGTGCACCGGCAGACCTTTGCCACCATCGCGCGCAGTAACTGCACGGTCTTCGACTCCTACGGACCGCATCACCGGTTGATCTTTCCGCTCAACACAATCCTCGAGCTGGACAACGTCCCCGAAGACCAGTGGAACCCATTCCACAACATGGTCGTGATCTACGCGCTGTTCCCCAATATCGTGCTGTCGGTGACGATCGCCAACGGCGAGCTGTTCCGGGTCTACCCTGGCGACCAACCCGGCAGGTCCATCACCGTGCACCAGAACTCGACGCCGCTGGACGTCTCCGACGAATCCGTGGCTGCCGGTGCTCAAGCCGTCTTCGAGTACGCCCATGCGCACGGTGCGCGACGAGGACTACCGGCTGGTCGCGAGGCTACAAGCCAACCTCGAGTCCGGCGCCCGCGAACAACTGTGTTCGGACGCAACGAACCCGGACTGCAGCACCGCCACATCACCTGGGCTGCCGCATCGAAAAAGGGCTGCCGCGTTAACCGTCAGCTGTCGGCCGATTCGTTCTCGGACAGCACGGCGATGAGGTCGTCGAGAATAGTGGGGAGAATGGTCGCGAGCAGTCCCGTTTTGACCCGAGAGCATCTTGGTCAACAACCCATCGCCTCGTTGCGACGACCCGAGGCAACCATCGGCACCAGCTGGTCCACCGTGGTCGCCAGATTCGCATCGGCTGGTTCGACGTTCGCGACGGTAGTGGCCAGCACCTCGATCAGCTCCCAATCCCGGTACAGCGCCAGCGAACGCTCGTTGAACGCGAAGCCGCTCACCGGTTCGCCCCGCAGCGTTCCGCGGTAGCGATACGGACCTTCCATGTATTCGATCGGCAGGCCGTGTGCCGGGGCGGCCACCAGCGGCTCCCCGATCAGGTCCAGTTGCAAGGTGGCGCAGGTGATCCGGTGGCGGTCGGCAAGATATCGGGCCGGGGCAAGCGGGCGCACCAGCGGCCGGATCGAGTTCGGCCATCGGACATAGCTGCTGATCGTGACCTCGACGTCTTCGGCGCACTCCGGCGGCTGGGATGGTCCAGCGCCGGATCGGGATAGCTCATCGTCACACCGGTAAACGGCTGCAGCGCATTGCCGTTCGTGCGGTCGAACTGCCGCCAGATGCTCATGTCGACGCCGTTGTCGAAGTTGATCGTGCGCCATTCGTGCGACCTGGCCCGCGGGTCTCCCTCGGCTCCCCCGCCGCCGGCGTATTTCGGAAACCACTGCCGGTCAACGTGTCCGGCGCTGCCGCTGACCTGCTCGACCGATTCGCCCCACCGCAAGGTTCCGGTCATCGCCATTCCGGTCTGGAAGTAGGAGTAGGTGTCGTTTTGGCCGAAGCAGACGATCTTCCCGTTGTATTTCGATGCGCCCAACGGGTGCCGGCGCGCGCGTCGGTGTCACGGCCAGGTCCAGCCCCATCGGACCGGCCGGCCTGATCCTCGCCGACCAGGCTGACGCGGTAGGTGTAGGGCAGCAGTTGCCCGTCGCCGTCGCGGCAGGTGGTCCACGGTGCCGTGCCGGCGCTGCTCTGGTAGCTGATGTCGAGGTGGCCTGCGGCCATGCGTCATCTTGCGTTGCGCTCCGGGTTTCATGTTCGCCGGCGGCATGTCGTAGTCGGTGTAGGTGCCGTAATCGCCGGTGTCGAGGTCGAATAGCGCCATCGTGTAGAAGTCGGCGACTACCGTTCCGCCCGGGCTGGTTCTTGTTGAAGATCGTCAGGAAGGCGAACGACCGACCGGTCCCGGCGGCGTCGAGTTGACCGGCGATGAACCAGGTGTCGGACTCCTGGTCGGGGTGTTCGCCTTCGGCGGCAGGAAAATCCAGCTGGCTATCACCGGGCACCAGCTGGAACGGGTAAGTGCGCCAATCTGTGTTCATGTCAAGCCTCGCCTTCCTCTGGGACGACGATCGCGTTTGTTCGTCAGCGCCGGGCTCGAGTCGCGCAAGGTGTCGGCCTACTACCAAGGCGCAAGCGGCTTTTTTGCTATGTTAACATCAATAGCGAAGTTGCGGTTGCCTTCTCACCCTGCCTCGAGGTGGTGCTCCGATGACCGAAAATCCCGGCCACCGTTCATACGACGAGCTTGTTCATCGGAGGACAGTGGCGCAAACCCGCCAACCCCCGGCAACTCGCCGGTCATCTCCCCACATACCGAAGAGCCGATCGGCCATGTCCAGGTGGCGGGTCCCGAAGATGTCGACGCCGCGGTCGCCGCCGCGCGACAGGCCTTCGACCACGGACCGTGGCCGCGGCTGGACCCGAGCGAGCGGATGGCGCAAGGTCGAAGAGCTCGCCACCATCTACGGCGGGCCACCTCGACGAGATGGCCGATCTGATCACCGACGAGATGGGGTCCCCCCGCAGTTTCAGCCGGCTGGGCCAGGCGGCCGCCGCGGTGGCGATGATCCATCTCGCGCTGGCCGCCGCCCGCGACTTCCCGTGGCAGGAGCGCCGCCAGGGCGTGCTCGGCGAAGTACACCTGCAGCGGGCGCCGGTCGGCGTGGTCGGCGCGATCGTGCCGTGGAACGTGCCGCAATTCCTGATCATGCCCAAGCTGATCCCGGCCCTGATCGCCGGCTGCACCGTCATCATCAAGCCCGCGCCCGAAACACCCTTGGACGCTTTGTGGTTGGCCGAGATGATCGAGCAGATCGGCCTGCCCGAAGGGGTGGTGTCCGTGCTGCCCGGCGGCACCGACGTCGGCGAGGCGCTGGTGCGCCATCCCGGCGTGGACAAGATCTCCTTCACCGGTTCCAGCGCGGTGGGACGCCGAATCGCCGCGCTCTGCGGCGAGCAACTCAAACGGGTGAGCCTGGAACTCGGCGGCAAGTCGGCGGCGATCATTCTCGACGACGCCGATATCGGCAAGACCGTGGCCGGGCTGAAGTCTGCCAGCCTGATGAACAACGGGCAGGCCTGCGTCGCGCAGACCCGCATCCTGGTCAGCGAACGGCGCCACGACGAGGTCGTCGACGCGCTGGCCGAGATGATGTCGGGCCTGCAGGTCGGCGATCCCGCCGACGAGGCGACCGACATCGGGCCCCTGTTCGCCCAACGGCAGCAGCGCCAGGTTCAGGACTACATCCGGTCCGGGTCAGAAGAGGGCGCCCGCATCGTGCTCGGTGGCGAGGACGCTCCGGCCGAGCGCGGCTGGTACGTGCGGCCGACGCTGTTCGTCGACGCCACCAACGACATGCGCATCGCCCGCGAGGAGATTTTCGGCCCGGTGTTGACCGTGCTGCGCTACCGCGACGAAGCCGACGCGGTCCGGATCGCCAACGAAAGCGACTACGGTCTGGCCGGTTCGGTGTGGACCGCCGACATCGCCCACGGCCTGGAGATCGCCGCCGAGCGTGCGCGCCGGCACCTACGGCATCAACATGTACACGCTCGACATCGGCAGCCCGTTCGGCGGTTTCAAGCAATCGGGCATCGGGCGCGAGTTCGGGCCGGAGGGTCTCGACGAATACGTCGAGCTGCAGACGGTGATCAGCAATGGGAAGATGCCGCCGCTTACGCGACCGGCTAAGCCTTCAAGCACCTCGATGGTGACCTCGGCGGGGCAGCAGAGTTCGCCGCGCTGATTGGAAACTCCGACCTCAAGGTCGACGAGATACTGCGGCGTCGACCCAGACGTCTCGCATCGCTTAGCGATAACCTTCCCCCGCCCGATCATCGTGTCGCCCGCATAGATCGAGCCGGCCAGCGCGATCTTGCGCCGGACGACCCGGCTGTAGGGACCGGCCCAGTCAGTCGCCGACCCGGTCGACGAAGCCGGCGAGATGCATCGTGTTGACGAAGATCGTCGGATGGCCCTGGCGCTGAGCATATTCTGGATCGAAATGCCCGGGGAAATAGTCCCAGGTCGCGCTGGCGTTCATGCACCACCCGCTCGTAGCTGATCTGGTCGACCACCTCGGGCAAGTCGACGGGAACAGTCAACGCGTGCCAGTCGAATCGGCTGTAACCGGTGTCACCCATGTCATCCGCCACCCGCTGCCTCCGTCGGATTGAAGCGGAACAAGGTATTACGGTTCAACGCGACTACGGTTCCGTCGTCGCGCATGAAGGTATCCAGCGTTTGAATGAAATGCCCGACACCGAGTTTGGTGGTTTTCTCCGGTGACACCGACACCACCTCCTCGACGACAGAGAGCCGATCGCCCTCCACCACCGGAATCAGGAACTCCGCTTCGTTGGACGCATTGACAAAGGTTCTGCCCGGCAAGGGAACCCGGATCACGATCCCCGCCGCCGGCCGAACACCGCCAGGTATCCACGGCTGCGGAATCAGCCAGCCCATCAGCAATCGCCGGCGGACCGACCAGCCCGCCCCATACCCGGGTCGCGAAGTCGGGGTCCCAATACGCCGGGTTGCCGTCCCGCACCAGCGCGGCGAAATGCTGGATCCGCGCACCGCTGACAACAGTTCCCGCAACCCGGGGTTCAGTCCGTGCACCAACCATTTTCAGCGCGTCCCGTATGTCCCGAACGCGTACTTGTAACTGATGTCGTCAGCCATTTTGTCTCAGCCAACAGCCTAGAGGTGATCGCAAGCGCGGCAAAGCCGGGCGCAGCGGGTCACCGACCATTAGAACCTAGAGGTGATCGCAAGCGCGGCAAAGCCGGGCGCAGCGGGTCACCGACCATTAGAACCTAGAGGTGATCGCAAGCGCGGCAAAGCCGGGCGCAGCGGGTCACCGACCATTGAGAACCTAGAGGTGATCGCAATCGCGGCAAAGCCGGGCGCCGCGGGTCACCGCTGGGGCCTATCAGGCATACTGATCGACGCCGTCGGGTGACGGGCGCACCGCCGGGCA
The DNA here is from genome assembly GCA_963762625.1 of uncultured Actinomycetota bacterium. Classification (GTDB taxonomy): domain Bacteria; phylum Actinomycetota; class Actinomycetes; order Mycobacteriales; family Mycobacteriaceae; genus Mycobacterium. The sequence continues at coordinate 2,061,007 of CAVXLB010000001.1, read as the reverse complement.
GATCTGTATCGATGAGATCAAGAACCTCGCCTACATGACGAGCGGGTGCCGGCTTGGCACCGAATCCCATTCGAGTTCACGGGAAGTGAAGTACCAGCCGCCGCGCTCATAGATCAGCTGGTCCCGGTATATCCCGGTGGCCCGCAAGGTTGTGTCGCCATACATGGCAGCGAAGAGCACCACGACACAGGTCTGGGTGGCGTTGACGCCATCGATGCGGATGTCGTGATCGAGGGTGACCAAACGTTGTCCGTCGCCGCCATCGAAAGCCGCGCGAAGGTCGGTGAACACCTCATGGTCGCGGGCATAGCTGGCACCGGAGTGGCGGAACGTAGCGATCCAGGCTTCGCGGTTGCCGGCGGAGTAAGCGCGGTTTTGCCTGGCGGTCAGATTAAGGATGGCGTCGCGGCCGTTCGCGGACTGGAGCACTTGCTGCTCCTGGTAGGTCATGGTCATCTTTGGCTCCCCAGCCTCTCTCAGAAATCACTAGAATACGTACATGTAACACTAACTTAACTTACCGACTCACGGTATAGCCGTATTTTTCGCGATCCCAAGCGCCCAATTTTAAACCCCTGGTGCGCAATAAATCTTTACGGATCCGACCGATGCCGTTCTTCGGAAGTTCATCAACCGTCTCGACGAAACGAGGCACCCAGAAGTACGGCATCCGGGCGGCGCAGAAGTCGAGCAACTCCGGGTAATCCACTGCGGCCTCCGGGCGTAGCGTCACGATCAGCAGGACGTCGTCCTCGCCCAACTGACTGGGTACGCCGACCGCCGCGGCCTCCAGAACCGCCGGATGGCGCATAACAACAGCCTCCAATTCGACCGAGGAAATGTTCTCCCCACGCCTGCGCAGCGAATCTTTCAAACGGTCTACATAGGTTAGATTCTGCTCGCTAGTCGAGTTTTCCCAGGTCGCCAGTGTGAAACCAGTCCTGGTGTGTGTCCAGGGCCAACTGGCGCGCTCCCTGCTTTACATAGCCTTCGCTCATCACATGCGGGTAGTTCGCCCGGCAGGTGATCTCGCCGACCGTTCCAGCGGCCACCGGGTTGCCCTCGGCGTCGACGATCCGCACCTCAAAATTCGGGTTGGGCCGGCCCGATGTTCCAGGAACCCCGTCATCGGCCACGCCTTTGACAGCGATCGGAAAGGCCTCGGTCATCCCGTACATCGTGACGATGCGACAGCCGTAACGCCGTTCGATGTCGTGATAGGAATTGGCGTCGATGGGCGCCGCGGAGATGAACCGCAGCGGCAGTTGCGCGTCACGCGGATCCGCGGGCAGGTTCTGCAGCATCGAAACCATGGCGCCGGCGCCGGCGAGGCCGATGGCATCGCGGGCGCGCACGTCATCCCACACTTCGCCGGGATGGAAGGCGTCGGCCAGCACGGTAGTCCCACCGACCAGCATCGGGGCCAGCACACTGGGCGCGGCACTCAGGTGAAACAGCGGCATCGCGGTCCACAGCACCTCCCCCGGCCCGAATTCCCAGGCCGACGCAACGGTCGCGGCGACTGAGAACAGGTAGTGCCAGGTGGTGGCAACCGCCTTCGACGGCCCGGTGGTGCCCGAGGTGAAGAACAACGCCCCCACCTCGCCAACGGCAGCGGGGTTATCGGACAAAGCCCCTGCGGCTCCCTGCACCAGCGTGCCGCGGAGCGAATCATCCTGGACCACCACCGCGGTCAGCGTGTCCAGGTCGCCGGCAACCTCGTCGACGCGGGGACGTCGCTCAGCGTCGGTGAGAATCACCTTGGCCCGCGACAACCGAAGAGTATGCAACAGGAACTCACCCTTGTTCGCGGCGTTCACCGCCGCACTCACCGCGCCGATACGTGCCGCGCCCAGCCAGAAGTAGACCCATTCCGGGCAGGTGGCGGTGTAAAGCGCGACGCAGTCGCCCGGGCCGACACCCAGATCGGTGAGCATGCTCGCTGCGGCGCAAGACCGCTGCCGCATCTGCGCGAAGGTCACATCGGTACCGGCAATCGACATCATCACCCGGTCGGGATGCTGCTCAGCCCGGCAATCCAGCACGGCCGGCACGGTGAAACGATCGACGCCGAAATCGGAGGGCCCGAGGGGCTCGCTCCGAACCGAGGGCATCAGGCTCCGATCAGGCGTCCGCGGCCGCCGGGTCGGGCGCACCCTCGACGGTGTAGCCGAAGTCGGAGGGCGAGGGTTCGGTACCCGGGTAGAAGCGGTGCGCCCAACGACGAAGGGCCGCATAGTCGTGTGCCTCTTCGGGCGCCAGGTTCGGCTTCTCCAGGTATTTCATGTTCTCCCACGTGAAGAAGTCCTGTTTGATGACCTCTTGCTGCAGCGCCAAGAACTTGGCGGCGCGGCCGGTGGGCACGTCGCCGGTGTCGCCGGGCTCGCGAACCGAAGCCTGGGTATAGAAGTAGTCGGTGTAGTCCTCGTCAACCGGCGTCTGTCCGGTCACCTCGACGGTGGCCACCAACTCGCTCGGGAAGCGGACGATTCCCAATCCCAGCGAGTAGTTGTCGTAGATGATCTTGGCGTCGACCGGTCCGTTCGGAGTCAGCCATGTCTGCGCCCGGCCGCCGCCGAAATGGGCGCTGACGGTGGCGTGCAGGTGATAACCCGAAACCTCGAACGAGGTCGTGTTGGCGGGGTTGGCGGCCTTGTGCACGTATTGCACGTGATAAGGGTCGGCAGCGTTCTCGATGATCATCTGCGGATGCACCTTGACCCTGTTGAGCATCTGGCTGTGCGGGTGCAGGGGGTAGTACTCATTGGTTTCCAGCTCGGGCAGCACCGGCGGTTGCCAGTAAGGCGCGCGGCCGTGACGCTCGTGCCAGACGATGACGAAGCCGTACCACTCCATGCTGGCGTAAGTGCGGATGCGCACGTTGTTCTTGCAACCGATCTTGCTGTACGGGATCAGCGCATTGGTGCCGTCGCCCCGCCACTGCCAGCCGTGCCACGGGCAGACGATGTTCTCGCCTTCCACCTCGCCACCGACCCCCATGTTGGCGCCGAGGTGCTGGCAGTAGGCGTCCAGAACATGCACCTTGCCGGACGCGGTGCGGAATAGCACCAGCTCCTCACCGAAGTAGTGGGCGCGCTTGACTTGACCGACGGCCAGATCAGACGCGAAGGCGACGATGAACCATCCGGTCGGGAACCGGTAGGTCGACAGCGCGATGCCGGACGGTCCGAACTCCTGTTCCGACGGGTCACCCGAAGCTTGCGGGTCAGAAATCGTATTCGTCACGAGAACTCCGTTTCACACCCGACCCGGGCCGCTCTTACCTCACCGCGTTTGGACGATTGAGGTCTATTTTTACTATTTTAAGCATTGAACGTCAACGTGAGCGCCACCCGGGTGTCGCACCGACGTTCGGGCGTTAGCTCAAGCACGGTTGGCGACGGCGGTCGTTGCAGTCCATCCATCCGATCGCCTGTTGTGCCGCATAGGTTTTCCCGCCGTTCGGCTCGCCGGGTGCGGCGCGGCGGCGCCCGAGTCCAGTGGTCAGTCGTGCAGCCGCAGCGCGGCCTTGGGGCACTGCTCGACCGCGGCGCGGACGTCGTATTCGAGGTGCTCGGGCACTGGGCCGTCGCCGATGTGTACCACCGAGGCATCGCCGATTTCGAACACGTCAGGGGCTATCGATTCACAGAAACCACTGGCCTCGCACAGGGTCTCGTCGACGGTTACGCGCATGAGCCGCTCCTTACTGAATATGTCTCTAGGCACCTTTGGGTCGGGTCCCGATCACCTGGCCCGCCGCGAGGCGAGCCAGCTGTGCATTGGTCTGCCCGCACCGCTCGCGCAGCACCTCTTCATTGTGCTCCCCGAGGGTCGGCGGCGGCAGATGCAGCCACCTGCGCTGGCCGGCCAACAAGGCGAACGGGGGGCAAGGATAGAGGGCGCCCCCCGTGCTCGGGTGGTCAAGCGCCTCGAAGAACCCGCGGTCGCGCAGTTGCGGATTGTCGGTCACCAGCGACGGCGACACTACCGGCGCAGCGGGAACACCTTCGGCAGCTAGGCGCTCCACGGCCGATTCAAGGGGCTGCCCGCCGAACCAGTCCCGCAGCCGGCCATCGATCTCGTCGGCCCGTTCACGGCGCGCGGAGACGGTGGACAGGCTCTCGTCGCACCAGGAAGGGCGCTCCATCAGGTCGACCAGCGCCCGCCAGTGCCGGTCTTCGCTGACGGTGACCGCGATCCAGTCGTCCTCCGGGCCGGCACATCGGTAAAGATTCTGGATCGACCGGCCCTGACCGCGATTACCGCGCCGGCTCAGCGTCATCCCGAAGACTTCGGACTCGATCGGCTGTATCGCGGTGGCGTTGAGCACCGTTTCGATCATCGGCAGTTCAACCTGCTGGCCCAATCCGGTGCGTTCCGCGAAGTGCAGAGCGGTCAGCACCGCGAATGCGGCGTGCACCCCGGCCAGCGGATCACAGGCTCCGCGCGGCGTCACCGGCGGATCCTCGGGCAATCCGGTTACCCACGCCAGGCCGGCAATCTGCTCCATGGTGGGGGCGAATCCGACCCTCTCACGCCACGGGCCGTCCAGCCCGAACGCAGGCATCCGGGCGACGACGAGTTGGGGGTTGACCTCCAGCAGCACGTCGGCGGTAAGCCCGAAGTGCTCCATCACTCGTGGTGAGAAGTTCTCGATGACGACGTCAGCGCCAGCCACCAGGCCGGTGAACAGACCGACGACCATCGTCGGAGCCCAAATCCAGTGTGACCGAGCGCTTGTTGGTGTTCATCGCATGGAACACCCAGCCGTACTCCCACCAGTCTTCGACGTCCTTGCGCATGCCGCCCGAGTTGCGAATGCCATCCGGCCGCTGTATCGACTCCACCTTGACGACGTCAGCGCCGAACGCCGCCAGCAAGTGGGTAGCGGCCGGGCCGGCCCAGAAAGCGGTCAAATCGACGATCCGAACGCCTTCGAGCGGTAGCCCGCCGGGCGTCGGCTGGTATTCGGTTTTGCGTTTCTGCCAAAGCAACTCGTCGTTGTCGACACCCGGGACGGCCGTGTCGCGCGGCGGCGCGGGGGCGCAGCGGGACATCAGCCACGGTGGGCGGGGTTGATGAAATCCGGCGGGGTTGCGCCGAAACACCCCGCGGGCGGTCGTGTACTCCATGTCTCGGATCGTGGAGCCGTTGCCTAACGCCGCGATCGGCAACCGGAAGAGCTGACCGAGCTGGACGATCTCCTCGACGGTCCGTTCGGCCATCCAGGGACCGATCTGTGCGCGGATGAAGTCGCGGTACTCCCACCGGCCGATCTGAAAACGTAGCTCTTCGATCTCCTCGAACTGCGGACATTCGACCATCGCGGCGAAGTCGAGCCACTGCTGGCCGGTGACCATGGTGATCCCGACGTAGCCATCCTTGGCCGGCTCTATCGACGGCACCTCCAGGGTGCGGCGGACCGGAGGCACCTGGAGTAGCTGCGAATGTAGCCATTCGCTGCTTTGCATCGTGGTCATCGCTTCGAGCATGGACAGGTCCAGATGTTCGCCCGGACCCCCCTGCTCGACACGGCGGCGCACCGCGAGTGCGCCGAAGGCGGCGAACACACCGCCCATGTATTCGCCCAGGTCGCCGCCGATCGAAATTGGGGGCCCCGCCGGGTCGCCTCTGAAGCCGAGCGAGCCGGACCAGGCTTGCAGGGTGAACTCACTGGCGGCGCGGTCGGCGTAAGGCCCGGTCCAGCCGAAATCGGAAATGGTGACGACGACCGCCTGCGGAGAGTCGGCCAGCAGTCGCGCCAGATCGATGCCCAGCGCCTGCGCCCGCGACCGGCCCGCGGTGACGATCACGACGTCGGCAGCCGCCAGTTCAGCACGGTATCGCTCGGACTCCGGCGCGAAGGTCATGCTGCGCTTGCCCGCATTGAGGTAGCTGTAGAACGGCGAGGCCCCGGCATTGATGCCGTCCGCGCTATCTGTCACTGGCGAACAGGTGGCCGTGTACCGCCGCAACGGATCTCCTTGCGGCGGCTCGATTTTATGTACCTCCGCGCCGGCGTCGAGCAACAGCTTCCCGCAGTAGCTGCCGGCTATCCGGTCACTGATCTCGACGACCCGCAACTCGTCCAGTGGCGTCGGCCGATCGCTCACTTGCACCCGCCCTCCCGGCCAACACGCGACCAGAGATGCTATTTATACCATTACTGCTAAAATAGCTAAGCCAGTCAAGTACGCGCACGCCGCGCGCTTTTTCCTGCTGCTTTGTTGCGAGGTGGAATGACCGCCCTGGGAATTGGCCCGGACGCCCGTCGCCGGTTGTCGGCGCCCGAGGATCGCCGAAATTGTAGCCGACGAACTGCGCCGCCAAATCGTCGACGGTGACCTCGCCGACGGTGATCTCCTGCCACGTCAGGAATTGCTGGTCGAACAGTTCAACGTCAGCCTGGTCTCGCTGCGGGAAGCATTGCGGATCTTGGAAACCGAGGGACTGGTCTCGGTCCGTCGAGGCAACCGCGGCGGTGCGGTCGTACACGCGCCGGCCAAGACCAGCGCCGCTTACATGCTCGGTCTGCTCTTGCAGAGCGAGCATGTCGAGATCGCCGACCTGGGCATGGCGCTGCGCGAACTCGAGCCGGCCTGCGCCGCGCTGGCCGCCCAGCGGGCCGACCGTGCGGACACCTTGGTGCCAGAACTCAAGCGGGTCAACGATTCGATGGCCGAACACCTCGATGATGGCCGCCTTTTCACTGAAATCGGCCGCGAGTTCCACGATCTCATCGTGCGAGGCTGCGGAAACCACACCATCATCGCGGTGGTCGGCAGCCTGGAGACGCTGTGGAGCAGCCACGAACGGCAGTGGGCGGACGAGAGCGCGTCCCGTGGCACCTACCCCTCGCTGGCCAACCGGCGCGCGGTGCTCACCACGCACATCAAGCTGGCCGAGACGATCGCCGAGGGCGACGTCGACCGGGCTCGCCGCATCGCGGGCCGCCACCTCGCCGACGCACAGACCTACGTGTTGTCCGGCCGGCCGCATCAACGGATCTATGCGCTTTCACCGCAGGCGTTGTCGCGCCCGCGGGACGTCCGGCGCTCCTAAGCGGAACACCCAAGAACCCATGAGAACCGCATTGGTCACCGGGGGCAGCGGCGGGATCGGAAAAGGCTGCGCTCACAAGTTATGCGAGCTGGGATACGACGTGGTGCTGGCAGCGCGACGCGAAGACCCCGCTGCGCGCGGCCGCCGAGGAGATCGGCGCGCGCTACGTCGTGGCCGACGCGTCCGATCCGGTCGGATTCTCAACTGCGGTAAGCATGTTCGAGACGATTGACCTCGTCGTTCATGCCGCTGGCGTGCTAGGCGGTACCTATGCACGCAAGCAGACATTCGAGCAGTGGCGGACAATTATGTCGGCCAATCTGGATTCGTGCTTTGTGGTGACCGCCGCAGTGCTGCCCCGGATGCGCGCGGGTTCGCGGCTGGTTTTCATCTCTTCGTCCGCTGCGCATGAACCGATGCCGGCGCGCACCGCATACTCCGCATCGAAAGCGGGCATGAACGCGTTCGCCCGCGCATTGGCGCTCGAGGTCGATCGTGACGGCATCAGTGTCCACATCGTTACACCGGGTCCGGTGGAAACCGAGATGCTGCAGGATGTTCCGTTCGAGATGTACGCGATCCAGGTGTCCGACATCGCTGAGGCGGTCGCATGGCTGGACACTGTCGACCCGTCGGTCGATCTGCCGGAGATCCGGCTCAGCGCTGTGCAACGCGGTCCCTTCGCCCGTACTCCGGTTGTACCCACGGAGGCTCGGCGGCGCGCCGCACAGCGAGGTTGACGGTTACAGCGCGGTGCTGCCCGGGAACCTTTTAATCACCGATTCACCGAATTCGTGTAGGGAGTCCGGAACGGCGAAATCGGCGAACCACACGTAGAAACGCTCAACACGCTGAGCGGCCAGGCCCGCAAAGTGCTCAACCAGCTCGTCGGCGTCACCGCAGACCAGCCCCGACCCCAGATTCCCGAATCGCCTGGTACTCACCTCGCGCACGACGGCCGGATCGCTACCCGCCCGGGCGAAGCCCACCATGTGCTGAATCGACAGCCTCGCCGTTCCCGCGGCGGGAGCCAGCTTGGGCAAGCGGTCGATATGGTTCGCCTGCAGGTTCCACCAATCGGCGTATTTACGAACAAGTTCCATGATTCGCCGCCCGCTGCCACCCAGAACCAGCGGTATTGGATGGGTCCGTTTCGGCAGTTGAACCGGGCCGGCATCCCCGGTCTCGTCGCCCCAGTACTGGCTGATCAGGGCCAAGTGACGCTCGAGTTGCTCGACGCGGGCCACCGGATCCTGCTGACCGACATCGAATCTGGTGAACTCCGCAGGCCAGGATCCCGAACCGAGGCCGAGATCGAATCTGCCTTCTGACGCGTCCGACAAGGTGACGGCCTGCTTGGCGAGCACGGCCGGATGCCGAAAAGCGTCGCAGAGGACCAGATGGCCGATGCGCAGCCGCTCCGTCTTGGCCGCCACCCAAGCGGCAATGGCCAGTGCCTCCCAAATGCTTTCATCGGGCAGCCCAGGTGCCTCGAGGTGATCGATGAACGCAATTCCGTCGAAGCCACTGGCCTCGGCATGGCGCGCACGTTCTGTGATGTCACCCACCGACAACCGCACCTGCGGCAGGAACAGATACCACTGGACCTGTGCGTCGGTCCGTGCTTCAGCCATGCGCCACCTATACGTGAGTGATGTTGCTCTCAGCGTTGTGGGCGATTGCGCCCGATTGGCTAGCTTACTATCTTTATTATGTTAGGAGTCTTATGGATGTCGGACTGAATTCAGAGCAGCTGTCGCTGCGCGACACCGTGCGCGACATCCTGCGTGCCGAGTGTCCCCCCGACGCCGCCCGCCAGATCCTGAACGAGGCGGGAACGGATTCCGAACGTTGGCGCTCCCTGTGGAAGACAATCGTCGACCTGGGCTGGACGGAACTCGCCGCGCCTGACGCCAGTGGCGATTTCGGGCCCGTCGAGCTCGCAGTCGTTCTGGAGGAGTGCGGCGCTGCCATCGCGCCGATCCCGCTGCTGAGCAGCATCGGTCTGGCTGCGGGCGCTTTGCGCGCCTGCGGCCCGGGTGCGGACCCACTGCTCGCCGACATCACCGGCGGCTTGATCGCCACCCTGGCGGTGCACTCCCCCGGATCTCGACTCCCGGGGGCAGTCGCGACACTGCAGCGGGGACGGCTGCGCGGACGTGCGGTCGCGGTTCCCAACCTGCCTCGCGCGGAGCTGATCGTCACGCTGGCCACCCAGGACGACGGCAAAGACGGGCCGGTGGTCGCCGTCGCGCGCTGCGGTGATGGGGTGAGCACCCTGGCCGTCGAGTCCACCGACCCGGCACAACCGATCGGCGATGTCGAGTTCGACGCCGAACCCGTAGCCACCTTCGACGTCGAAGACATCGAATCTGTGCTGACGGCACCGCTGGTGGCCGTGGCCGCCGATTTGGTCGGCGTGGCGAGCGCCGCCCTGTACCGCTCCGTCGAATACGCCAAGTCGCGGCGTCAGTTCGGCACGCCGATCGGAGCGTTCCAGGGGATCAAACACGCGCTGGCCGATAACTACGTCAGCCTCGAACGCGCACGCAGCCTCACTTACGCGGCGGCGGCCCAAATCGGCGATCCCGACACCGCACCCGCGACGGCCTGGACCACTGCGGCCCTGGCCAAGGCGGCCGCCGGCGACGCCGCGGCCAACTGCGCGCGCACCGCGGTCCAGGTACACGGCGCCCTTGGGCAAACCTGGGAGCACGACGTCCACCTCTACGTGCGGCACGCCTGGCAAGGCTCGGCGATGCTGGGCGACAGTCGCGCGCTATACCGCGAAGTGGGCTCTCGTTTTGTGGGAGGCGCCGCGTGACGAAGCAGAAAGGCCCAGAAACCCGATCCGAGGTAGTCACCGAGTTCGCCACCTGGTTGGCGGAGTTTCTGCCGAAAGACTATTACGAGCACTATCGGGAGTACCGGTGGGATCTTCCGCTGCGGCGCGACTATCAGCGGGCCGCCTTCGAGGCCGGGTGGATACAGCCCACGTGGCCCCGTGAGCACGGCGGTAGATCGCTGGGATTGCGCGACGCCATGGAGATCCGGCTCGAGGGCGCGCTCAGGTCGGCGCCCAAACTGCCCAACATCGCCGGTCCCAACGTCGCCGCGGCCGGCATCCGTCAGTTCGGCACCCCCGCCCAGATCGACCGCCTGCTGGTGCCCCTGCTGCGCGGTGACGAATGGTGGGCGCTGGGCATGTCCGAGCCCGAAGCCGGGTCTGATTTCGCCGGCCTGCGCACCCGGGCTGAGCGCCACGGAGATGCGTTCCGCGTCAACGGGCACAAGATCTGGACCACCCAGGCCCATCTGTCGCGCTGGTGCACCCTCTACGTCCGCACCGATCCGGCGGCGCCGAAGCACCGCGGCATCTCCTGCCTCATCCTCGATCTGCAGGCGCCCGGGGTACGGATCGAGCCCATCCGGATGTCATCGATCTCCGACGAGACGTTCTGCGAGGTCTTCCTCGACGACGTCGAGATTCCGATGGAAAGCTTGCTGGGCCCCCTCAACGGCGGCTGGAACGTTGCGCTGTCTTCGTTACACCATGAGCGTCAGATGATTTGGATCATGAACTGGGTCGAAGTCAAACGCGGACTCGACTCGGTGCGCAGTGGCTGCGGCACGGGTCAAGACCAGAGCCAGGATATCTACGCCGAACTCGGCTCACTGCTCGCCGACGCCGAAGCCTTGCGGGCCACCGGATACCGCGCGATGGGAAACGAACTCGCGGGGAGACCCAGCCCCGAAGCCGACATCATGAAATTATTGGGATCGGTTACTTTGCAACGCGTTTGGGAACTCAGCGCGGCTGCTGCCGGCCCAGTTTCGGCCGGGGATCCAGACCTCCTTTTCGAACGCCAGGACGCGCTGGCCGCGACCATCTACGGCGGGACGTCGGAGGTCCAGCGCAACATCATTGCCGAGCGGTTGCTCGGGCTGCCGAAGGGATGACGATGGATTACGACCTCGGCGATGACGCCGTACAACTGCGACACCGGTTGCGAGAGCTGATATCCAATAACGTCCCCGCCGACTTCCTCGGTGCCTGCACGGAGGATCCGCAGGACCTGGCGACTACCGAGACATTCTGCAAGTTGCTGGCCGTGGAGGGGCTGCTGGCGCTGGCCTGGCCGAAAGAGCATGGCGGCGGCGGCGGTTCGGTCTGGCAGCAGACGGTGCTGCGCGAGGAGATGTGGGCCCAGCACGAGCCCCGCGGTCCGCAATACATGGGAGTCAATTGGGTCGGCCCGGCACTGATGCGTTACGGGACTGCCGAACAGAAGACGAAGCACCTGGCGGCGATCGCATCCGGCGACGTGATCTGGTGCCAAGGCTTTTCCGAGCCGGAGGCCGGATCCGATCTCGCCTCGTTGCGTACCCGCGCGGTACCCGACGGTGACGGCTGGCGCATCAACGGGCAGAAAGTGTGGACGTCGTATGCCGGGATGGCGTCGTGGTGCGTGCTGGCGGCATGCACCCACCCCGACGCCCCGAAGTCCAAGCGGATCACTCTTTTTCTGATTCCCATGGACCGAGCGGGTTTCACCGTCCGACCGATCCCGTCGATGCTGGGACCCCATCACCTCAACGAGATGTTCTTGGACGACGTGCCGGCGTTCCCGGGAGACGTCCTCGGCGACCCCGGCGACGGCTGGCGGGTGATGCGGGAAGCGTTGGCGTTCGAACGCGTCGGCATCGCACGCTACGCACGCTGCGAATCGCTGTTGGACCGGATGTGCACCCAGCTCGGCGACGGCTGGCACAAACTGCCCGAATCGATTCGCAACCGGTGGGTTCGGGCGCTCGTCGACCTACGGGTGGCCAGGCTGCTGGCCTATCGTGCGGTGTCATTGCAGGACGATCCGTCGGCCGGTGCGGCGGCCAGCGCGGCCCGCATCGCCACCACCACCTGCGATCAGCTGGTCGCCGAGCTGCTTCTCGACGTGCTGGGTCCGACGGCGCTGGACAGCGGTACGTCGGCGGCACTGCACGGGGCGATCGAGGACCATTGGCGCTACGCACAGGCGGCCACCGTAGCATCGGGAACCATCGAAGTGCAGCGAATGCTGGTGGCACGAGACGTGTTGGGAGAACATCGGTGAAAACCGCGCTACCACAGGATATTAGCGATTTTGCTGCTGTCGCCACCAAACGGCTCAACCGGCTCGGAGGGCCACAGGCCGCGGTGCGCGCCGAGACCGACGACAGCATCCGGGAGGCGGCGCACGCGGCACTGAGCGAGGTGGGCGCGTTCGAGCTCGATGCCCGGTCGTCGTCCGACGACGCTCTGGCCGCCGCGGTGCTCTGCCAGGCCGCCGGCGCGACGGCGCTGCCGTATCCGCTCGTCGAGGAGATCCTGGCGATCGACGGCGCCCGGCTGGCCCTGGTCAACCCCGAAGCGCCGCGCATCGACCACGGCGATCTGCCCGGTGACTGGATCGCCGCCGACCTGGATGGCAACCGCTACCGACCGCGACTGGCATCGCGAACGAACGCCAAATTGGGGCCGTTTCTGGTGCCGGCTTCCCTGAGCGCACCCGATGGAACCGTCCCCGCCGACGACGTCAACCTTCATCTTGTGCTGGGATCGTGGCGGATTCTCGGAGCGATGCAACAGTCGCTGCACATCGTCACCGAGCACGTGCGTGCCCGGATTCAGTTCGGCAAGCCGCTGGCCGACTTCCAGGCCGTCCGGTTCACCGTTGCAGACACCTCCGTCGCGGTGCGCGGACTCCAGGAGCTCGCCAAGTACACCATCTCCCGGCCGGAAGACACCCCGGCGCAGATTCGTTCCGCAGACGCACTCGTTCTGCGGTTCAAAGCCGCCGACACCGCCCGGCAAGTGCTGCGCGCATCCCACCAGCTGCTCGGCGCACTGGGTTTTTGCGACGAATCCGATATCAGCGTGCTCGACCGGCATACCCAACCGCTGATCCGGTTGCCGCTGGGCGCCGAGGCACTCGCGCTGCGCCTCATACCCGGTGTCCCCGACGGCTCGCTGGAGACTCTGTTCAGTGGGCCGCTATCGGCATGAGCACGTGAGTTCCGAACCGGTCACAGCCGCGGCGACTCCTGACCCACTAGCGGACGGGATCCCGTTCGGGACCAAACTGCAGGAGCTCGCGGAGCAGCACCCTGACAAGCCGGCCGTGACCAATGTCGCGCTGGACGGCACCGCGCAGGCGCTGACCTTCGGTGAACTCGACGCACGGGCCAACCAGTGGGGGCGGGCGCTGGCATCCGCCGGTGTTGAAGCGGCTTCCCTTGTCGCGCTTGCGATCCCGAATTCGCAACACCTGGTGCTGGCAACGTTGGGTTGCTGGAAGGTCGGCGCGGTTCCCATTCCCATGCACTGGGATCTGCCCGAGTGGGAGCGAGACCGGGTGTGCGCGGTGATCGATCCCGCCGTGGTCGTCGACGAAAAGAGCCGGTGGGAGCTGGATGCACGCGCGGCCGGCGAATCCCAAAGCCCGCTGCCCACAGCCGTTTCCCCCACCGCGAATGGTATCTGCAGCAGCGGCTCAACCGGCGTGCCCAAAGTGATCCTCAATTTGGCGCCGTCGCTCTGGACGTCTCAGCACGGCGAGCCGTTCTTGTCGAACTGGACACCGGTGGCTCAGCCGCAGACCATCATGGTGCCCGCGCCGATGTATCACACCAACGGCTTCGCCACTCTGCTCATGCTTTTGGGCGGCGACCATCTGGTGGTGCTCGAGAAATTCGACGCGGCGTTGTTCGTGGATGCGATCGAGCGGTACCGAATCACCAACTTCACGGCCACACCGACGATGCTGGCGCGCGTCGCGGCCCTGCCCGACATCCGGCAGCGAGATTTGTCCAGCGTCGTCTTCATCCTGCAGGGCGCCGCAGTGATGCCACCCACGCTGCTGCATACCTGGTTCGAGTTGCTCAGTCCGGAGCAGATTCTGATGGCCTACGGCATGACCGAGAATCTTGGGCTCACCGCATTGCGTGGCGACGAGTGGCTGGCCCATCAGGGCAGTGTCGGGCGCGGCTTCCGGGACACCGAGATCAGGATTTTGGACGCCGCTAAACGACCACTGGCCACCGGCGAAGACGGCGACGTTTACCTGCGCGCACCGATGAGCGCCGGGTACCGCTATCTGGGCGGAGCGGCACCGCTGCCGTCGACCGAGGACGGGTTTCGTTCCGCGGGCGACATCGGCCACTTGGACGAAGACGGTTTCCTCTACATCGTCGACCGCCGCGCCGACATGATCATCACCGGTGGGGCCAATGTCTTTCCGGCCGAGGTCGAATCCGCGCTCGCCGGCCACCCCGGCATCGCCGATGTCGTGGTCATCGGAGTCTCCGACACGCACTGGGGACGCCGGGTGCACGCCGTGGTCCAACTCGCCGACCCAGATGCCAAAGACCCGCTTACCGCACAGCAAGTGATCGAGTACGCCAAGAGTCGGTTGGCCTCGTACAAGGCCCCAAAAACCGTCGAGTTCGTCGACACGATCCCGCGCACCGCGGCAACCAAGGTCAATCGCTCGGCGATGATCGCAGCCCGCGGCGGGTAGCGGCTGCCCGGCTTGATGAGCCGATTGAGCGGCATGGTCCGATGAAGACCTCGGAGTCGGTGGTGCTGGTGGAAGGGTTTGTGGAGCGGCGCGCGCGGAGAACCCTTCTGCGGTCGCGTAGCTGGCTGCGATCGGGGAGTTGTTCGGCTACCTGAAGTGTTATTGCCGCACGCACGACTGAAAGAAGAGGTGCGGCCCGCCTGACCGGGTAGATCGGCATGCCGGATAACGCATAGCCTCTGACGATGCCTAGCAATGGGGCGATGCTCGGTGGGGAGGGATCAATCCCGGTCGGTCCTTGGCTTCCGACCGCTGCGCGTTTCTTGCCTTACCGGAGAGGGCTGTTCGCGCGGCACTTGCGTCCTATGCGAGCCGGAATGGCACTCGCGGGTCGGATAGCCGCCCTCCGTGACGTGGAGGTCGTTCCGGTGTCGGCCACCGCGAGCGTGCGGGTTCACAGGCCAAGAGGGCTGAGCGAGAGGCCGCCTGCTCTGCTGTGGATCCACGGCGGAGGGTACGTGGCGGGATCAGCAGCCATGAATGACCGCGCAGTGCGGAAGATGGCCGCGCATCTGGGTGCGCTGGCGGTCAGCGTCGAATATCGACTCGCCCCGGAGCACCCGTACCCGGCAGCACTCGACGACTGCTACGCCGCCTTGCAGTGGCTGGCCGCTCGTGATCACATCGACCGACGGCGGATCCTGATCGCCGGAAAGTCAGGTGGTGGTGGACTTGCCGCCGCACTCACTTTGCGAAACATGGATGCTGGACTGGTCGGCTTGGCCGGGCAGATCCTCATTTATCCGATGCTTGACGATCGAACGGTTCGGCGATCGACCGCCACCTCAGCAAGAGGATGGACACCGCAAGACAATTCGTTCGCCTGGCACTCTTACCTGGGTCACGAGGCCGGTAGGGGGGATGTGAGCGCCTACGCAGCACCCGCACGCCGCGCCGACTTGTCAGGTCTGCCGCCGACTTGGATCGGTGTCGGCACCGCAGACCTTTTTCACGATGAATGTGTCGACTACGCAAACCGCCTGCGCGCAGCAGGAGTGCCGACACATCTCCGGACTGTTCTCGGTGGCTTCCATGGATTCGACGTAGTGGGAGCACGAACTGCGGTCGTGCGGCAGTTTCGCGCGGACCAGCTGGCAACGATGCGTCGACTCTTAGCGCGTTAGAGGACCAGCCGGGTGGAACGGCCGAGCGCCGTAAAGCTGCGAAGTGTTCTTTAGACAATCGCTGCCACCTGCCGTTGAGCCCTCTTCTCGTCAGGCTTTGAGTCGTTGCCGCAGAAGCAGAAGGCCCGGACCGTCAAGTGTAGGAAGGCGTGCCGTGCGCCCTAGGGCACTGACCATTAAGGACGCGATGGGTCCTCGGATTTCATCTCCACGACCCCACGTCTGATCAGTGTCGGTTGCATGGAGGCGTATGCCCCGTAGTCGGCCTTGCGGCACAAAGCCGAATGGCGTCCGGCCCGTCAAGAAGTCGAGCGCCAGCGCTACCCGCTGCGGATCTGGTTCGTACGGTAGGCCGAGAGGAATCTTGATGTCACCGCCGTGAGTCAAGACGTCCGTCAGCGCCGAGAGCGGCCCCGTGACCGGCGGACTCAGTTTGTGGTCGGCGCGCTCGCGAAGCGTCCGGGCGATCTCCGCGGCGGGCTGCTGGGCACGTCGGCGAGCCAACGCATCGATCGCTCGATTTATGCCACCGTGACGCACGGCGGTGATCTGGAACGTCCAGAATCCGTCGGCGAACACGCTGACGAGGTGGGCGGCTACGGTCTTCACGTCCCAGCCTTCGCAGAGACTTGGCGTCGCTAGCTGTCCGTCATCAAGCCCGTCGATCAGAGCTGCGATTTGCCGCCTCTCGTCGGCCGCCGCAGAAAACACGAAGTCGCGGTCCAGAGCCACGGTCATTCCCCTCTAATTTAGTGCGTCACCGTGGCAATCTACCGGAACAGATATTTGGGTTCAGGTGTCGCCGATGATGCGATGCGGTCATTTCGAGCGGTCGACGCGCAGAGAGTATTTTAGAAAATCGATCCCACCAATTATCAAGCGCCTTTTGCCCACGACCAGGCGGTAAGACGCCAGTCCGTGCCGACTTTACGGAGCGCGACCGTATACACAGAACCAGTTTGTGTAACCTGTTGATTGCGCAGGTCGAACGTCATGGTCGCGGGGGCGACGACATAGGCGTAGTCGCCGTTGACATCGATATGCCGTGGCTCACCGAGCGTGATGCGATAGCCCGAAGCCCCGAGATGCTCGCCCTCAGCAAGCACGTCTCTCCACCAGTCTTCGGCAGCTGTCGGCCCCTGCCAGACATGCGGCGACATTCCGTCAAGAATTTGCATGGGCTCGGCGCATGTCGCCGCCATCGCCGCCGAGTCGCCGTTGTTGAACGCCTCGACGTATTGCAGCACTGCGCCCATTGGTTCGTCCGAGGTAGGCATGACGTTGGTCTCCCGTCGCTTTTTCGCGATCCTAGTAGCCTGCCCGCGACGCCGACGCGACACCGAGAAGTGTTCTTTAGCCAGTCGGTGACATCATTTGGTTAAAACCTTCTGGGGCTGGCATGACCAATAACTGCCCGATGGCACCCTGATCCTGACCCCTCCCCCGCGGGACGGATCCATTTCACCACCCCCGGTGGCGCGCACTGCTGTTCCCAGCCCGTGCCGGCGGCATGCCCGCCACCGAACGCCGACACAACCGCGCGGCAGGCACGAACACACCGCCCGAATGCTCGAGCTACACTGGGCCGGCCCTACCCAACCCCGACCACGAACGACCACCATTCTGATAGCTGCTCAACGATTTACGTGGAGGCGACGGCGAACAAACGCCATTCGCCGGGCACGCCATTTCTTTGCAGGCGGCTCGACATGGGTCAACAGGGGACCCTGACCGTGTTATACCGGCAGACCTCGTTCGGTAGCTGACAATGCATGAGTTGCGGTTAATGGGCGGGGTCGGCCGGGCTCTTATCGTGGTCAGCACGGTACTCGGTGTCGCGGTGCTGGGCGCTGGTGTGGCACATGCCGATGACCCCGTCCAGTTGAGAAACAGGGCAGGCGATTTTTGTCTGGACCGTCCGGACGGCAGCATTTACCCCAAGACAGTGATCAATCCCTGTAACGGGTCGCTATCGCAGCTTTGGATTTTGCTGGGTACCGGGCAGATCCAGAGCGCGGCCTTCCCCGCGATGTGTCTGTCCAAGGACAGCAGGGATTATTGGGCGTTCATCCTTGCCTGTCTGAATCCTGGGTACGAGGTTTGGGCTATCCAGCCCAACGGCCTCGTCCAGCAACAAATTGGTGGCCGTTGCCTTACCCCGGTCGGCGACCTGAATCCTGGGAACTGGGTGAGCACCAGCTGGTGCAACGGCGATGCAGCGGAACAACAGTGGGATGTTGTTCCGTGACTTCACCGCTCCGGCAACACTCGATGGTTCCCGGTTCCGCCCCGTGCCGCCCTACCCGGGCCTCGGTCATCGAGCGCTTCATCACGGACCGGGCGGTCGGCGAGTTCGTCGTGCCTGCCGAACGAGATATGGGTACGCGATTCCGGCGATGGCCGCACCGATGAGCGGTGCCAGCCAGAACACCCACAGCTGCGCGGGCGCGCCGTTGCCGTTGAAGAACGCGACCCCCGTCGACCGCGCCGGGTTGACCGACGTGTTGGAGATCGGGATGGACACCAAGTGGATCAAAGTGAGGGTGAGGCCGATGGCCAGACCGGCGAAGCCCTTGGGGGCCCGATCATCGGTGGAGCCCAGGATGACGAGCAGGAACACACCCGTCAGGACAATCTCGGCGACGATTACCGCGCCGAGCGAATAGCCGCCGGGGGAATGATCGCCGAATCCGTTGGCCGCCATGTTGCCCGTCGCGGTAAAGCCTCCCTTACCCTTTGCGATGACGTAGACCACGAGGCCGCCGAGCAAGCCGCCGATCACCTGAACAATCCAGTAGCCCGGCACAGCTTTCCACTCGACCCGCCTCGCCAGCGCCGCGCCCAGCGTGACTGCGGGATTGAAATGCCCGCCGGAGATGGTGCCGAATGCGTAGACACCGGTGAGCACGGTTAGGCCGAAGGCAGTGGCCACCCCGAGAAAGCCGATCCCTACCGAAACGCCGTCAGAGAGGAACTTCGCGGCGAAAACTGCGCTGCCGCAGCCGCCGAAGACCAACCAGAATGTGCCGATCAACTCCGCTGCCAGTCGATGAAACATAGTTGGAGCCGACATGGGTTACCACCTTCGCCGCTGAAATGGTGTCTACCCAAGCGTTGCACAAGCCGGCCACCGCCCGGAAGGCATATTTCGGTCACGATCTACGGTGCTCGTCGGCGTTGTGGCTGCACCCGCCGCGACTCGCGTCCACTGATGCCGGGCACGAAGTGCGGTAACCTCATTCTCAGTCCCTGACGGTTCGGCTGCAGAGGAGGCGGTATGGCCGGTATGCCTGGAATGTCGACGGCCGATGCGGATGAGCCTGAAGTAACGCGCGGCGACCGCTTCATCAAGACCGCCGTTGAGATCCTGGGCGAAACCGGACGCACCGACTTCACCGTGCAAGAGGTCGTGGCGCGCTCCAAGACCTCACTGCGGGCCTTCTACCAACACTTCAGCAGCAAGGACGAACTGCTGCTGGCGTTATTCGACAGGACGATCGCGCAATCGGCACAGATCTGGCGCGCCGAGACCGACGGATTGGACAGCACCGCCGCGCTGAAACTGGTGCTCGACCGCATCAGCCAACAAGCGGAATCCAGCACCCAGGACAGCCTCAATCGGGCGTTGAGCCTCTACAACCAAAATCTGGCCGAGACGCGTCCCCGCGAATACGCCCGGGTGCTCTCCCCCTTGCACCGACTGATTTGCGACATCGTGCGGCAAGGCATCGTCGAGGGAGCCTTCAACCCCCGATTGGACGTCGGTGCCGCGGCGGCGATCGTCATGCAGACGATAGTGGGTGCGCAGCGATTGCACTGGCTGGGCAGCGAACTGAACGGAACACCGATCGACGCCGCCCAGCTATACGACTTCTGCAGCCGCGCCCTCGGCATCCAGGACACCGACGACGCGCCGACCGCACCCTCGCTGGCCGAGCTGTTCGCCCAGATAGGGATGCGACCGGGCACCCGCGATGGCGAGTTCGCGATGACGATGCCGGTCAGCCCCGCGGTGGTCAATACTTCCGGCGCGCTTCAGGGCGGCCTGATCGCCACGCTTGTCGACGTGGCGGGCGGCCAGTTCGGGCTGGATCATCTGCAGCCGGGCACCACGATGACGACCTCCGACCTGTTCGTCCGCTACCTACGGCCGATCCGGCAGGGCTCGGCACATGCGGTGCCCCGGATGCTGCGAGCGGGCCGACGGGCGATGGTGATGCAGATCGACATATACGGCGACGGCGACGACGGACTCGCCGCGACGGCCACCGTCAATTTCGCCATCATCAACGGAGCGACGCCAACGGTGGGCCTCCAATAGCGAACACCTAACGCCGGCATTTCGCGTGCGCAAAAATGGTAACGTCATTACCGCTCACCGAGATTCAAGACCTCTGCAAGGAGATTGCCATGCCGTCGCGCGAGCTTTCCTTTCCTGTGTTCGACGCCGACAACCACATGTACGAACCGCAGGAGGCGCTGACCAAGTTCCTCCCGGAGAACCGCAAGAACGTCATCGATTACGTCCAGGTGCGCGGTCGCACCAAGATCGTGGTGCGCGGCCACATCAGCGAGTACATCCCCAACCCGACCTTTGAAAAGGTGGCCCGTCCCGGCGCCCAGGAGGACTACTTCCGCAACGGCGCGCAAGGCAAGAGCTACCGCGAGATCCTGGGCGAACCGATGAAGTCGATTCCCGCCTTCCGCGAACCTGGTGCGCGACTGGAAGTGATGGACGAGCTCGGCATCGACTACGCCCTGATGTTCCCTACCCTGGCCAGCCTGCTCGAAGAGCGGATGAAAGACGACCCGGAGATGACCCACGACGTCGTCCACGCGCTCAACCAGTGGATGTACGAGCAATGGACGTTCAACTACCAGGAGCGCATCTTCGCCACCCCGGTGATCACCCTGCCGATCGTCGACCGCGCGCTTGAAGAACTCGAATGGTGCCTGGAGCGGGGCGCGCGCACCGTCCTGGTCCGCCCGGCGCCGGTGCCCGGCTACCGAGGCAGCCGGTCCTTCGGCCTCGAGGAGTTCGACCCGTTCTGGCAGGCCTGCGTTGGCGCCGAGATCCCGGTGTCGATGCACGCCTCCGACAGCGGCTACGCCGAGTTCCTGAACGTGTGGGAACCTGGTGATGAGTACCTTCCGTTCAAGCCCACCGCCTTCCGGTCACTGGCCTCCGGCAATCGGCCGATCCGCGATGCGATGGGGGCGTTGGTCTGCCACGGTGCGCTGTCCCGCAACCCGGACCTGCGGATCCTGTCGATCGAGAACGGCGCCGACTGGGTGCCGGAGCTGTTCAGAGGCCTCAAAGGCGTCTACAAGAAGATGCCGCAGGCGTTCAGCGAGGACCCGATCGAGGCGTTCAAGCGGTGCGTGTTCATCACCCCGTTCTGGGAGGACCGGTTCACCGAGATCGTCAAGATGGTGGGCACCGACCGTGTGCTCTTCGGATCCGACTGGCCGCACCCCGAAGGCCTGAAGGACCCCATCTCCTTCGTCGACGAGTTGTCCGACTTCGGCGAGGAGGACGTCGCGAAGATCATGGGCGGCAACTTGATGAAGCTCATGAAGGTCGCTAAGCCGGTCTCGGCCTGATCGGCGGTCGGGACACGTGGTGGTTGCGCCGTCTGCGACCGACTCTCGCACCCGTTAGCAAACTGTTGTACCGCCCGGTAGATACCCGTTGATAATCTGGTTGTCGACAGATGCCGAATAGTCAGCGCAAATGGCGTGATTTGCGACTCGGTCCCTTGAAAGGTCCGAAGGAGGATCCGAAGGAGGATCCGTAGGAGGGACGGCCAGATGGTGGCCGAAAAGGACTGGGACAAGCTCGTCGGGACGGCCGAGAACGCGCGCCGCACCTTCGAGAACGTCCCTGTGATGCTGATCGGCCTGGAAGGGCCCGAGCATCGCTTCATCGCGGTCAATTCCGCGTATCGCGCATTCAGTCCGGTGGGCACACCGGTGGGACTGCCCGCGCGCGAGGTCTTTCCAGAGCTGGAGAGCCAGCAGATTTACGAGATGTTGGACCGGGTGTTCAACACCGGCGAGGCGCAGTCCGGGGCCGAGTGGCGGCTGCAGGCGGACTTCGACGGTTCGGGCGTACAGGAACGGTTCTTCGACTTTCTCGTGACGCCGCGCCACACCGCGGACGGATCGATCGAGGGTGTACAGCTCGCCTTTGATGACGTCACCAAGCGAGTACAGACGCGGTTGGCGGCCGAGGCGCGAATGGAGGAGCTGTCCGAGCGGTTCCGTAACGTCCGGGATTCGGCCACAGTCATGCAGCAGGCGCTGCTGGCCCCGTCTGTCCCCGTCGTTCCCGGCGCCGATATCGCCGCGGAATACCTCGTCGCCGCGGAGGACACCGCGGCCGGTGGCGACTGGTTTGACGCGATAGCCCTTGAAGATCGGCTGGTGCTTGTCGTCGGCGATGTCGTCGGCCATGGCGTCGAAGCCGCCACAGTGATGTCGCAGTTGCGCACCGCGCTCCGGATGCAGATCCTGGACGGCCGGTCGGTCGTCGAGGCGCTCGAGGCAGTGGATCGCTTCCATGAACATGTGCCCGGGTCGAGCTCGGCCACGTTGTGCGTCGGCTCGCTGGACTCCGCCACCGGTGAATTCCAGTACTGCACCGCAGGACACCCCCCGCCGTTGCTGGTGACCGCGGACGCGAGCTCCCGCTATCTGGAACCATCCGGCGCGGGTCCACTTGGAAACGGCTCCGGATTTCCGGTGCGTACCGAAGTGCTGAATGTCGGCGACGCGATCCTGCTGTACACCGATGGTGTGATCGAACGTCCGGGCCGGCCACTGAAAGCCAGCACCGCAGAATTCGCCGATCTCGCGGCGAATATCGCCGGCGGCACAGGCGGGTTCGTGCTAGGCGCCGCGTCGCGGCCGATCGACCGAATCTGTTCAGAGACACTCGAATTGCTGCTGCGGTCGACCGGCTACAACGACGACGTCACACTGCTCGCCGCGCAACGGCGCACGCCGACACCGCCGCTGCGGATGACGGTGGATGCGACGATCCACGCGGCACGCGCGGTTCGCGCCCGGCTTCGCGAATGGCTGTCGGAACTCGGCGCCGAAGCCGACGACATCTCCGACGTCGTGCACGCGGTTTCCGAGTTCGTCGAGAACGCAGTCGAACACGGGTACCGCTCCGAGGTTTCCAACGGTGTCGTCGTCGAGGCGTCGCTGTCCGGCGACGGGAAGCTGCACGCGGCCGTGGTCGACCGCGGACGGTGGAAAGATTACCGCGACGGCGAGCAGGGCCGCGGGCGCGGGCTTGCAATGGCCGAAGCCCTGGTGACCCAGGCGCACGTGGCACATGGAGGCGGTGGCACGACTGCCACGTTGATACATCGCCTGTCCCGGCCGGCGAATTTCGTCGCCGAGACGGTGGTCAGTAGAGCAAGCTATCGACGGGCCATCGATTCCGAGTTCGCCTCTCTTGTCGGCGATCCGGGTCGTATCGTCGTCCGCGGCGACGTCGATTCAAACACCGCATCCATCCTGGACCGTCAAATCGCGGTAGAAAGCCGTTCCGGCATAGCGCCTTTGACGATCGATCTGAGCGGGGTCACCCATCTTGGATCGGCCGGCGTGAGCGCGCTGGCCGCGGCCCACGACCGCGCACGGAGGGAGGGAGGCGAGTGTGTGCTCGTCGCCCCGCCGGGAAGCCCGGCGCACCACGTCTTGTCACTGGTCCAGATACCATTTGTCAGCGGCGACGCCGAGAGCGTTTTCGCCGACGAGTGACCGGAGCCGCTTCTCAGGAGCTCTGGCCGTGCCGTACCTGATTGAACGGCACCCCGCGATCGGCGGCGTATTCGCGCGGAAAGCCCAGCACCCGCTCACCGATGACGTTACGGGCCATCTCCGTTGTGCCGCCACCGATCGCGACGTTCTGTCGCGACAGGTATCGCAGCCCGGCCTCCAAGCCTGCACCGTTCTCCCCTACGACGCCGGCCGCACCCGCAATCGCCAGCGTGGTGTCCATCTCCAGGGTCGCGGTCTCGGAGTGAAACAGCCTGATGAGCGTCCCGGCGGCCGGCGGCAGAACGCCGTCCCTGACGTCGTGGTAGACGTGATCGATCAGCTGCTCGGCCACCACCCGGTGCACCAGCACCCGACCGGCCATTTCTTGCACGCGTTGGTTGTCGGCCTGGCCGGTCTTCTCCACAAAGCCGACGTAATCAACGGGATTCGTGGAGCCCCCCTCGCTGCCGCTGCCGCTGGCGAACTCCGAGCCCTGCCCAACCGCGCGGCGTTCGTGATACAGCTGCCGCGACGCCACCGCCCAGCCGCCGTTGACTTCGCCGACGACAGCGTCGTCGGCGACGTCCACCCCGTCGAGAAACTCCTCGCAGAACTCGGTGGAACCGCTCAGCATGGTAATACGCCGCAATGTGATTCCCGCATGCGTGATGGGCACCAGGAACATGGTCAATCCCTCGTGCTTGGGCACATCCCATGTAGTGCGGGCCAGACACAGCCCGTAATCGGCCGCAAACGCACTGGTGCTCCACGTTTTGGCCCCGTTGAGCACCCACCGGTCGCCGTGGCGTTCGGCCCGGGTGATGACACCGGCCAGATCCGATCCCCCACTTGGCTCGGACAACAGCTGCACCAGCACCTCGTCGCCACGCAGCGCCGCCGCGATGTGCTGTTTCTTCTGCTCCTCGGTGCCGGTGTCGAGCAGCGTGGCGCAGCAGATGGTAAAGGTGGGGGTGTTGAGAATCAACGGCATCTCGTAGTTGAGGGACTCCTCGTCGAATGCCTTCTGGTATTTGTAGTCCAGACCCAGCCCACCGTACTCACGCGGGAAGCAGATACCAGCGAATCCGCCTTCGTAGAGCCGCTTTTGCAGTTCCCGGGCCCGTTGCCAGGCATGTTCGTCGTCGCGCGGGGCGGCCGGCGGGGAATCGGGGTCGATGACGGACATATTGTCTGCCAACCACACCCGAGCCCGGGCGGCGAACTCCGCAACGGATTCGACGGCTGTCATAAGCATCTCCTCATCCGGCCGAACGACTCGCTTTCTCCGACTCGTACACCAACAGGTTGTGTTCCTCCGGCGTGCCGAACATAGAGCGGTACAACGTAACCCGCCTCAGGTACAGATGCAGGTCGTGTTCCCAAGTGACTCCAATCCCACCGTGCATCTGGACGCAGCCGTGCACGATCTGCCCGGCCATCTCCCCGACGTAGGACTTGGCGATGCTGGCCGACAACCCGGCCGCCGGTGAGTTTGCGGCAACTTCGGCAACCGCCGCCGCGGTGGTCGCACGGCATGCTTCCAGCCACAGCTTCATATCGGCGAACCGGTGTTTGAGGGCTTGATACGACGCCAGCGGACGACCGAATGTGTGCCGGTCCAGCGCCCATTGGACGGTGAAGTCAAACACCGTTTGCAGGATGCCGACCACCTCGGAGCACTGCAGGACCTGGGCGAGCTGGCTCTGCCGGTCGATCGACGCTGTGGTCTCGGCGGCGGCGCCGACGGCTGCGGATCGCTCGACGACGACACCGTCGAAATCCACCCGTGCGTACTGCTTGACCAGATCGACCGACTGCTGGGGTGTGATCCGGACACCCGGCGCGTCCGTCGGGACCAGGAACTGGCGAACTTCGGAAGCATCTGAGCCACATCGCGCCACCACCAGCAGTGCAGCACTTTGAGCGCCGGCCTCGACGCGGTCTTTGGTCCCGTCGATGCGGTAACCGGAATCGGTCCGTGAACCGATCTCAGTGGCCGTCACAGACGGGTCCAGCGGCGCCCAGCCCCGGCCCGGTTCAGAAACCGCCCAAGACGCGACCTTTTCACCCGATAGCAGCGATTCGATAATGGCAGCGTGCGCTTGACGTTCGGCGCAGCTTACTAGTCCGGCCAGCACGATGCTGACCGGATAAAGCGGTCCGGGTGCAACGGTCTTGCCGAGTTGTTCGGCGACCGTGGCCAGATCCGTGACACCGCTGCCAGAAACGCTGCCGCCGCCTAAATCCTCCGGAACGAGCAGACCGGCCCACCCGAGTTCAGCAGCACGCCGCCACCAGACCGGGTCAAAAGACACGCCCGCGGCGTGCAACTCCCGGACCCGACTCAGCGGCGCTTCTTTTTTCAGAAAGGCTTCGCTCGTGGAGGTGAAGAGTATCTTTTCGGGAGAGTCGACAGCGGTCATAATGCCGGCGGTACCTTTCGTGTCATTCGCCCGCCTTGAAGAAAACACCGAGACAGTAAGGGAGAAAGTTTGGGTGGGTGATCATCCGCCTGATCGGTCCTCGTCGGAGTTCGGTCGCGACTCTGATGCTAGCAACGAGCAATACAGTAAGAGATACCGGAGTGCAGTCGATAATGATGATGACTAGCGGTAATCGCGATGGATGAGGCGGACGAGTCGCCGGCGCATTCGCCCAGTTCGGCAGCCGATGCAATGGCGTTGCTCGCAGAAGCCGAGGCAGAGGCCGCCGCAGCCGAAGCGGTCGCCGCGGCGGCGCAGGCCCGCGCCCGCGCCGCGCGGCTTCGACGTGAAGCGCTGGCCATAGCTGAAACCGTCGACGATTACGGTGACGCAGCCGCCGCGGCCGCCGATGCGCAAGCCGCGGCCGACGATGCCGAAGCTGCAGCCTTGGAGGACTACGACGAGGCGGACTACGACGACGAGGACTACTACGACGACGAGGACTACGACGACGAGGCGGACTACGACGAGGCGGACTACGACGAGGCTGCCGCGCCCGATTCGGAAACCAGCAGAGCCGCATGGCGACGCTGGTTGCCCACCCCGGCGCTGGCCTCCATCGAAAAGGTCGCCCTGATCATCATCATCGCGGGCTTTACCGCACTCAGCGTGTACATGCTGCTTCAGGACCGGCACACTTCTCAGCGCCAGCAGCGCGAAGCGGCGTTCGTGGCCGGGGCCAAGCAAGGCGTCATCAACATGACCTCCCTCGATTTCAACAAAGCCAAAGCCGACGTCCAGCGCGTGATCGACACCACCACCGGCGAATTCAGGAATGACTTCGAGCAGCGAGCCAACGATTTCACGTCGGTTGTCGCGCAGTCGAAAGCCATTACCGAAGGAACAGTGAACGCGGCGGCCGTAGAGTCCGTGAATGGCAATTCGGCATTGGTGTTGGTGTTAGCGACATCGCGCATCACCAATTCCCCACCCGGAAAGAATGAACCACCACGAACATGGCGGCTCAGAGTGACCGTGACCGAAGTCGGCGGACGGTACAAGATGTCGAAAGTTGAGTACGTACCGTGACAGACGATGTGCGCGACGTGGAACCACCCGAGTTCGAGTCGGCGGTCCCCGAAACGGCAATCGAGGAGCCCGGCACAGACATCGAAGATCTCGATGCAGAATCCGACGACCCCGAAACACAGTTCGAAGACCAAGCCCCCGCGCCGACCGAACGCTCGCGGCTTCGCCTGCCTCATCTGCCGCGCGTGCTGCGCGTGCTGCGCGTGCTGCGCGACTCCAGAATCGCCACGGCGATTCTGGTCATGCTCGTAGTGATCTCCGGCGGTGTGGCGTCGTGGCTCTACTTCAAGCAGTACCGACCGGATCAACAGACCGACCCCAACGTGAGGCAGGCGGTGGTCAGCTCCGCGTCCGACGGGACGACTGCGTTGTTGTCCTACTCGTCCGACACTCTCGATCAGGATTTCGCGTCGGCAAAATCGCACCTGGCCGGGGACTTCCTGACCTACTACGTCCAGTTCACTCAGCAGAGTGTGGGACCGATGGCCAAAGAAAAGTCGATGAAAACCGCGGCTCGTGTTACTGGCGCCGCCGTGTCAGAGCTGCGCCCCGACTCGGCTGTCGTTTTGGTTTTTGTCGACCAGACCACCACAACCAAGGACAGCCAACCTTCGCTGGCGGTTAGCAACGTGTTGGTGACCATGACCCGGATCAACGGCAAGTGGCTGATCACCAAATTCAACCCGGTCTAAACGGTCATTGGCTACATAGCGAAAACACGGCGGAGCGACCGCGCGTGCAGGGCCCGGTTCTCTTGGGAGACGACCCAATCCGGCATTAATATGTCGAATCCGTTGAATGTCGCTGCGATAACGTGCAATTCGGTATGAACGTAGGCATGCAGGAGCCGGTTGGCATAGTCGATGGCTTCGTCGCGGCACGGGTCGATCTCGGAGCAGCTGATGAACGTGGGCGGCAGCCCCTCCAGGTTGGCGCGGTGCGCGGGGACGTGCTGCCCATTCGCGCTGGCCGGGCCCAGGTAATGGCCCCACGCCCGGCTTACGGCCTGACCATTGAGGCCGGGCGTGCGCTGGAACTCGCGCCGCGAAGACGTGGCATCGCAGTCAAGCATCGGCTGATGCAGGATCTGCATCAGAATCTGCGGGCCTTCGTCGTCGAACATGCGCTGGGTCAGGGCAGCAACCAGTGCGGCACCCGCGTCCCTGCCCATCACCGCGATGCGGCTTGGATCCGCGCCCAGGCCGGCACTGTTCTGGACGGCGTAGCGCAAACCCGCTTCGACATCGTCCAGCGCGGCGGGACACGGATCTTCGGGCGCCAGCCGGTAGTCGACCGAGACCACCAGACAGCCGGCCCCGCGGGCCAACTCCACGCATTGCGCGTGATCGGTGTCCAGGTTGCCGGTCACAAAGCCACCGCCGTGCGCGTACACAACCAGAGGCGCTCCTGAGCTGGCTTCAGAGACACCCCGGTAGAACCGAAGGTTCAGCGGGCGACCATCCGGACCGTCGATGGATCGGGTTTCGATGGAGATGGCGCTTTCGGCAGCTTCGACCTCAGCTGCGGCGGCCCGCTCTGCGGCCTGCCGGGTGGCGTGTTCGCGTTCGGCGGATAGCGACTCGGCGCGGAACTCAACGACGCCGAGCCCGAGCGCAGCCTCTCGGAGCACCGGGTCGATACGGTTGAGGCCCTGCGGCCGCGTGAGATTCGTTTGCGTCATAGCCTCGTCTTCCCGGCTCGTCTGGCGTGCTCATCTTGCGGGCCCTTGCGACTCTATCCGGTGAGAAGTCCGGTACCTCTCGCCCAGTGCCGGTCAACGGGCGCTCGGGCGGGGCCGTTCTCCGGGAAGTGCCTTGACGGTCGACGGCAGCCCGTAGAGAGCCATCGCGTTGCCACGCATGATTCGCTCTCGCTGGTCTGCCGGGAACCGGTTGATCGCATAGCTCGGCGCGTCGTAACTCCAGTGGGGATAATCCGTCGAGAACATGAGGTTGTCTCCCAGGTCCATCATTTCCAGATATTCGCGGAACTCGACGGTGTCGACGTCTTCGAGCGGCTGAGTGGTGAACCGGACATGTTCGCGCACATATTCCGACGGACGACGGCGCACCTGCGGCAAGTCGGCGCGGCGGGCCTCCCAGATCCGGTCCATCCGAGACATCACCGGCATCGCCCACGTGAAGCCACCCTCGACGAACACCACTCGAAGGTCGGGGTGCCGATCGAACGCACCGTCGAATACCAGGCTCATCAGATGCGAGACGTACAGCAGCGGCCAAGACGCGAAGAAATCGTGCCAGTGCGCGGGATTGCCGACGGGGTACAGCGGAATCAACTCGAACGGCGTCTGTCCCATCAGAT
Source organism: uncultured Actinomycetota bacterium (assembly GCA_963762625.1). Taxonomy (GTDB): domain Bacteria; phylum Actinomycetota; class Actinomycetes; order Mycobacteriales; family Mycobacteriaceae; genus Mycobacterium. Next base: position 2,031,592 of record CAVXLB010000001.1, on the reverse strand, counting down.
GCGTGGCCACAGGGAAACCGTTGCGCGACGCGGCCTCGTAGAGAGGATCGAAATGCGGATTACCAAAGGGGATTCCACGAGTCTGTGGTGTCATCAACACCTGAGCCATATAGGGATGGCCCGCCCACCGTTCGACTTCGCGAGCCGCCTGCTCGGGTGTCTGCGCGCTGACGCTGATTGAGCCGCGCCAACGGCCGTGCGCGTTGTATTTGTCCAGCCAGACGTCGGCGAGCCAGTCGTTATAGGTCGACTTCAGAACGTGCTCAGCCTGCGGCAGCTGCGCATCGCACATCGGCTCCAACGTCGCAATGCTGACACCGGCATCCAGCAGCAACTGCTTGGCGGCAAAATCCGGGTCGCTGCCCGCGAATCCGCCCTTCGGCGGCGCGGAGTCCATGCGCACCGACATCGTTTTGTACGAATCCGGGGTGTCGTAGAAATACGACACCGGGTTGGCCGCATTTCCGCTCGGCCAAATCTTGTCCACCCATTCGGCTGGCGCATAGGCCTTGAGCACCTGGGACGAGACGGGCATTGGGTGCACGTCGGTGTCGACGATGGTGACCGCTACTTCGTCTTCTCGACCAGTCTGCGACCCGACTCGTTCGATAGTGGTCATTTGAGTGTCTCCTTAGCCGCATGCCCCTTTTCAGCAAGCCCGTAAAGCTCGCTGGCGTTTCGCCACAACACGTTGTCGCGCTGCTCGTCGCTGAGCCCCGCGGCGGTCAGATCCGGCGCGGATGTGGACCAATGGGGATAGCTCGAACCGTACATCAGTAGGTCGGATTTGCCGGTGAACTCCATCCAGCGCTGCACGTTGCCGGCCGCCCCAGTCTCCCCGCCTTCTAAGGGCCCGTCGAATGCCGAAGAGCAGAACCGGACATGGCCGGGCAGGTATTCGCTGGGATAACGGTCGACCCAGGGCGTCTGGTCGCGCATCGACAGCCAAAAAGTGTCCAGCCGCCACATCAGCGGGGTCAGAATGTCGTATCCGCCGTCGGCAAAAACGAATTTGAGTGCCGGGTGGCGGCCGAAAACACCTTCGATGATGAGCGTGGCCAGGTGTACGAAGTAGTTCAACGGCATGAAGGCCGCGTATCCCGGATAGGTGTGCGCGTGCCCGGCGAAGGTGGGCGGATAGTCGACGCCGTTGCCGCCGTTGATGTGCACCGCAACCGGCAGTCCGTGCGCCGCCGCGGCTTCCCAAATGGGCTCGAACATCGGTTTGCCGTAGGGTTCGCGCGATTGCATCGGAACGCCGACCTGGACAAGTTTGGGGTGACCGGCGAGGCGCTCGATCTCGGCCACCGCGCCCTTCGGGTCTTCGGGATTGACGCGGATGGTGCCTAGAAACCGGCTTGTGTATCGGTTGGTGATGTCCGGCTCCAGCCACCGGTCGAGCAGCCAGTCGTTGACTGCGGCGCAGATTCTGCTGTTCAGCAAATAATCGGCGATATTGCCCCGGGTCGGCGGATTCAGGATCGCGAAGGTAATTCCCATGTCGTCGAACAGGTGGCGGCTGACCGTCTCTGGATCCGATCCCGGGTAGTGCACTCCGTAGAGATCTTGGCGGTAATCGCCGCGGGGCGCCTGGTACCACTGTTGCTCGACGTCAGGGATCGCACGCAGCTTGTGGGCATCGGACAGATAGCGCCGGATCTCGGCGTTGTAACGAAAGTGCGGCTGCACGTTGGTGTCGATGATCGTCATGCGTTCAGGTACACCTCCCCGTCGGTGACATCGACTTGGTAGGTGCGGACGCGGCGTCGCGGATCCGCCACATTCTGACCCGTGGTGATGTCGAATTCCCAGTTATGCCAAGGGCATCGCACGATCTGCCCGTCGCGTACCCGGCGTATTCGGTCCGGCTCGTCGGGAGCCGATTCGTTGGTGCCACCGACCGGGCCGAGGCACAATGGGGCACCCTCGTGCGAGCAGTAATTCACGATCGCATAGAGCGCACCGCGCACGTTGTACACCCCCACACCGAACTTCCCCACGTCGACCAGCTTCATGCCGCCGGGCGGCAGGTCGTCGAGAGAACACACGAATTGGCGTTTGAGCACCGGAGAATCACCGCCTCGCTTGATCGACCCGGGCGTTGTCCGAATCGAACTCCGAATCCATACTGGGCCCGCTGCGGTGACCACCACAAGCCGTTGGGCTTCGTTGCTATTTATATTATGATAGCGACATTCCACTCGGAACAAACCTGCCGAAGACGTCGGGGCGGTCAGCGACCGGCCTACGTGTCCGGCCTTCGCCCAGAAGGAGCGCGGATGACGCTCAGCACCGACCCCGTTGGCCAGCCCGTCACCGTCGACACCACTGGTGAAAGCAGTCCCTACCCTTACTTCGAATACATGCGGCGCACCGACCCGGTCTGGCACGGCACCTTCATGGACACCGAACAGATGCCCGAAGAGCTGCGCCCCGAAGACGAGTGGGTCTTGTTCGGCTATGACGGCGTGTTCCAGGCCTTCCGCGACGACCGGATCTTCACTTCGGCCGCCTACGACAAGTCGATCGGTTTGGTGATGGGCCACACCATGTTGGCGATGGGCGGCAAAGAGCACCACGACCACCGCAGCCTGGTGGCCAAGGCCTTTCGGGCCACCGCGCTGGAGCGCTGGGAACCATCGGTCATCGGGCCAGTTTGCGATCGGCTGATCGACGAGATCAAAAACGACGGCCACGCCGACCTGGTGAAGGCGCTGACATTCGAGTTTCCGACCCGGATCATCTCCGAGCTGCTCGGACTCCCCCCGGAAGATCTCGATATGTTCCGCCGGCTGTCCCTCGATCTGATCTCCATCCAGACCGACATCATGGCCGGGTTGACCGCAGCGGCGGAGTTGCACGGGTACTTCCTCGACCAAGTCGAACAGCGCCGGCAGAAACCCACCAACGACATCATCGGCGACCTGGTCGCCGCCGAGATCGACGGTGAGAGACTCACCGACGACGCCATCATCGCGTTCCTGCGCCTACTGCTGCCCGCCGGGCTGGAAACCACCTACCGCTCCTCGGGCAACCTGCTCTACCTGCTGCTGACGCACCCCGAGCAGCTGGCGATGGTCAACCAGGACCGGTCGCTAATCCCGGTCGCGATCGAAGAGGGTCTGCGGTTCGAAACCCCGCTCACCACGGTCATGCGAACCGCCACTGAAGAGGTCGAAATAGGCGGCAGAACGATCCCGGCCAACGCCCAGGTCGACATGTGCATGGCATCGGCCAACCGCGACGAAAGCCGTTGGTCGGACGCGAACAAGTTCGACATCCGGCGACCACGGCAGGCGCACATCGCCTTTGCCGGCGGTATCCACATGTGCCTGGGCATGCACCTGGCCCGGATGGAAACGCGGGTGATGTTGAACAGCCTGCTCGACCGCGTCAGCAACCTGGCGTTCGTCCCCGATGACGGAACTGGTGAGGAATCCCGAATCGTCGGACTCACCTTCCGGTCCCCCAACAAGCTTCCGGTCACGTTCACCCCGGCCGCCTGACATGAGGAGTCGCGCCGCAATACTGCACGATGTCGGCGGTCCGTGGTCTGTCGAGGAATTCGAGCTGGACCCGCCCCGCGCAGGTGAGGTTCTGGTCCAGATGGCCGCCGCCGGGTTGTGCCATTCTGACGACCACATCCTGAAGGGCGACATGTCGGCACCCAACGCGATGCTGCGCTCGCTGGGGCTGCCAACCATGTTCCCGACAATCGGCGGCCACGAGGGCTCGGGCGTCGTAAGTGAAGTCGGGGACGGTGTAACCGATTTCGCGCCGGGCGACCACGTGGTGATGTCATTTGTCGCGGTGTGCGGGCAGTGCCGCTGGTGCGCCAGCGGCATGGAGTACATCTGCGACATGGGGGCCAGCGTCCTTACGCCCGGGATGCCGACCGACGGCACGTACCGCCATCACACCGCCGAAGGCAAGCCGCTGGGCCACATAGCCAAAGTGGGAGCCTTCGCCGAACACACTGTGGTATCGACGAATTCCCTCGTCAAGATCGAGCCGCACCTGCCGCTGGCGCCCAGTGCGCTGCTGTCCTGCGCCATCCCGACCGGCTTCGGTTCCGTCGCCAACCGCTCCGGCATGCGAGCGGGCGACACCGTCGTGGTGATCGGCGTCGGCGGAATCGGAACGGGAGCCATCCAAGGCGCCCGGATCAGCGGCGCGGCGCAGATCGTCGCCGTCGACCCGGTGGAATTCAAACAAAAGTCGGCGCTGCGGTTCGGTGCCACGCACAGCGCGGCAACGGCGACCGAGGCGCTGGAACTGGTGCGCGACCTGACCTACGGGGTGATGGCGGACGCCGTGGTGGTCTCGCCGTCCCTGATCACCGGCGATGACGTCCGCGATGCGGTGGATCTCACCCGCAAGGGCGGGACCTGCGTGCTCACCGGCATGACCTCGCAATTGACTAGCTCAGTCAAGATCAACCTGCAGGACTTCATCCTGTCGAACAAGTCGCTGCACGGCACCGTCTTCGGGTCCTGCAACCCGAAGGCGGATATCTTCCGGCTGGCCAGGCTCTACCAGACCGGGCAGCTCCTGCTCGACGAGATGATCACCAGGCGTTACCGACTCGACGACATCAACGATGCTTACGACGACCTCCGGAACGGGGAGATCGTCAGGGGCATCATCGATTTCGGGATCGAGTGACTTCATGTCTTGTCGGCCCTCCGGGCGATGACCCGCTGAAGTTGGCCGTACGCGTCGATCGGGCTGTGCAGCGCCAGGCCACCGTCGGCGTGCACGACTTGTCCGGTTACCCACGGTAGCTCGAGGACACCCACGACGGCGCCCGCCACCTCAGTGGCCTCGCCCAGTCCGCCCAACGCCGTGCGCTCGGACATGCCCTCCACCCACCCGGGCAGCGCTTCGGGATTCGCCAGCATCGGTGTCCGGGTGACGCCGGGTCCAACGGCGTTCACGCGGATGCCGTGGCTGCCCCATTCCACGGCGGCGACCTTCACCAGCATGTTTACTCCGGCCTTCGACACGCAGTAGGCGCCCATGTCCCGATCGGCGACAGTGCCACTGATACTGGAAACAGCGACAATCGAACCACCCACCCCGGCGTCGATCATGGCTTGCGCTCCGGCGCGGAAGGTCAGCAAGGTTCCGGTGAGGTTGACCGCCAGCACCCGTTCCCACTCCGTCGGTTGCTGCTTCAGCAGCAGGCCCGACGCGCCGATTCCGGCGCAGGTCACCACCCGGGTGGGCACACCGTGCTGGCGCACGGTCTGCTCCATCGCGGCTGAGACCGCGCCGGGATCGCTGACATCGCAAGCGATATCGCCCCCGGACAAGTCCCACACCACGACGTCGTGGCCCGCCTCGCGCAGTCGTGCGGCGACTTCCCGTCCGATCCCGGATGCGCCACCGGTCACCATAGCGATCGAGGCGGTCATTGGGCCGGCCCGATCAACTCGACGAGAACGCCGTCGGGAGCGGTGACGACGGCCATCGTCACGGTCTTTCCCGCCGGGGCCGGCACAGTGATGCGGCGGACGCCATCGGTGAAACCCAAGGCCGCCAATGCGAACAGCGTCGCGTCGACCTCACGTTCCAGGGACAGCAGGAAGAATCCGTGTCGGGGGCCAGAAATAGTGGCCAACGCCGCAGCATCGGCATCCAGGGCGCCCGGAAACTCCACCAATTCGACGATCCCCGAGTCCGGTGCCTGGGGATCGCCCAGGAAGATCGACCGCAGCCGATCGGTCTTGGCGCCGAACAGAACTGGCCAATCGCCGGTGAAGTGATGGTCGAACAACTCGGTCAGGCCAAGGCCGTCGCGCCAGAATCGCAGCGACCGTTCGACGTCGGACGTGCAGATCGCCGAGTGGTGAATACCTAACACAAGTTCCCCCTCGCGTCTTGAGCGAGCGACAGCCTCACGTGTCGAACTTGGCCAGGGTGCGATCCCACAGCTCGCCCGCAAGGATGGGATCGTATGCCAGGCGGTTGGCTTTCGCGATCTTGTTCTTCACGTAATACTCGCCGGGCCGCCAATCGATACCCGGTCTGCTTGATGCCAGCCAGACCAGTCTTTCGGCAGCCTGGTCCGCGGTAGGGATGAATCGGTTGAACAACCGCAGGCGGTACTGCATGAAGTTGAAAAACCGCATTCCCGACGCATCACTGAAGTTGGACTTGACAAAGCCCGGGTGGAACGTCGCGGCCGAAACGCCACGGTCATGGTAGCGGCGGTGTAATTCTATGGTGAACAAGACGATTGCCAGCTTCGTGAGCGCATAGGCGATGGTGGGCCTGCGTCGGTCTGTGTTCTCCATGTCGGTGACGCTGACCCTGGGAACCAGTCGCTGGGACGAGCTGGTCGTGTTGAGAATGGTGGCGCGGGAATCGACGAGCAGGTCCATCAACTGCGTGGTGAGCAGAAACGGAGCCACGTAGTTGACCTGATATGTCTTCTCGAGGCCGTCGGCAGTGATCTGGGTTTCTTTATTCATACCGCCGGCGTTGTTGGCCAGCACGTCGATGCGCGGGTACTCGGAACGGATTTTTTCGGCCAGCGCTCGCACTTGGGACAGGTCGGAAAAATCGGCCACGAAATAGTCCGCGCCTATTTCTTCGGCCACGGCAATGGTCTTGCTTTGCGAGCGACCCACCACGACAACTTTGTCGCCATTTCGGCTCAGCCGACGCGCGGCGGCGGCGCCCAGGCCGTCACTGGCGCCCGTAATGACAATTGTCTTTGCCGTCACGCGAAGAGTGTATCGACTCGGCCGACCGGGCGCCGAAGTCAGCCCAGGTGCGTCAACTGCGGCTTGGTCCGCACCACGATGACGGTGGGTCCGTCGGCGGTGAGTGCGGAGGTGAACTCCGCGGCGAGCTTCTCTGTGGTGTCGACGTTGACCGACCGGCAACCGAAACCTGATGCGATGGAGGCAATATCGAGGCCGGGCAGGTCCAGCCCAGGCACGCCCGGCGTCTCTTCCAGTAGCGCGAAGGACTTGAGGATCGAGTACTCCTCATTGCGCATCACCACGAACACGATCGGCAGCCGGTGCTGGGCGGCCGTCCATATCGACTGCACCGAGTACTGGAACGATCCGTCACCGATGGTGGCGACCACGGTGCGTTTGACCCCGCGGGCACGGTCACCCAGTGCGATGCCGACAGCGCCGGGCACGCCCCAGCCGATCCCACCGCTGGCAGTTGCGAAAAACGACGCCGGGCGGGTGGTGGGCAGCCAACGCAGCTGCTGGGCCATGGTCGACGTCGACTCCGTGACCAGCGGGGAGTCGACGGGCTTGACGGTGGCCAAGGTCGAAAACGCCGCGTCCGGGGTCAGTGGTGACGACGTCGCGTCCGCGATTTCAACTTTGCCGGCTGGCGCGGCTTTAGCTGACCCTTTCGCAGGCCCACGGTCGTTGATCAGGCCCACCAACTGCTCTAGGGCTAGGCGCGAGTCACTAATCAAGCTGTCGCCGACCGGCGCCGCTCCGGCCAATGCCGGATCGGCGGTGATCTGTAGCAATTCGGTGCCGGCGGGCAGCCAGTCGCCGGCCACATACGGGTAATAGCGGAAAACCTGCGCTCCGATCACCACAACGAGGTCGTAACCTTGCAGCTTCTCGGACACGCCGGCGACGGTCAGCGGCAACATACCCTGATACAGCGGGTGGTTCTCGGGAAAGGACGCTCGATCCGGCAGTGGGCCGCTGTAAACCGGTCCAGCGACCTTCTCCGCGACCGCCACCCCGGCGTCCCAGCCACCAGCCCGATCGACTTCGGGACCGAAGACCAGCAGTGGCCGCTGCGCGCCGTTGATCCGGTCGGCGAATTCGCGGAGCCGCTCGGGATCGGGCGCCACGCGGGAACTCACCGTCCTGATCACCGCCGGGCCTAAGGCCGGCTTTTCCCAGTCGTCAAGCGGTATGGACAGATACACCGGGCCAGCCGGCGGTTGCAGGGCAACCGTGTAGGCGCGCATGAACGCCGCCGGCACATCCTCGGCGCGCTTGGGTTCGTAAGCCCATTTGACCCACGGCTGCGGCATCAGGGTTGGATCGGGGTTGGACAAGTACGGGTCGCACAACACCATCTCGCGGGTCTGCTGCCCCGCGGTGACGATGAGGGGGGTATTGCCCTTGTACGCAGCCACCAGGCTGCCCATCGCGTTACCGCTGCCGGCGCTGGTGTGCAGGTTGACCAACGTGGGCTTGCCGGTGGATTGCGCGAATCCATCCGCCATCGCCAGCACCGAAGCCTCCTGCAGTCCCAGGATGTAGGTGAAATCGTCGGGGAAGTTTTTCAAGAACGTCTGCTCGGTGGAACCGGGGTTGCCGAACACCGTCGTCAAGCCCAATTCACGAAGCAATTGATAAGTCACTTCGTGGACCGTATGTTCACTCACCATTAGTTTTCCGGTCCCTTCGCTCGCTGAGGGGTGATGGGCGTCGTCGTTGGCCGCCAGGCGCCGCATACTTAGAGTCGCGTACCGGCGCGGCAGTGTCGATGTAATTCATCACAACCTTGAGCGCCTACTCCTGTGCCGGACCACAACAGCACCAGCAGACAGCCGACACAGACTGGTGACTATGTATGGCGTCGAGGTCGCCGAACTCGACGGACCCGAAGTCCTTTCTTACGTCGAGATGTCACAACCTGCGCCGGGTGTCGGCGAGGTATCGAACAAAGCCGAGGCCATCGGCGTGAATTTTATCGACACTACTTTCGATCTGGGCTGTATCCACACAAGCTGCCGTTTGTGCTCGGCGCCGAGGTCGCTGGCACCGTCGAAGCAGTGGGCACAGGGTGACTGGACTGCGGGTGGGCGACCGCGTGGCGACCGCGGATGCCGTGGGTGCCTACGCCGAATACTGCGTTGCACCAGCCGAACTCGTCGCGAAGCTGCCGGAAGGGGTGGCCTCTGATGTCGCCGCCGCGGCGCTCTTGAAAGGCATGACCGCACACCTTCTGATCAAGTCGGTGTACCCGGTGCAACCGAACGACACGGTGCTGCTGCATGCAGGTGCCGGCGGAGTCGGTCTGATCCTGACCCAGTGGGCGACGAGCCTGGGCGCGCGCCTTATCACGACAGCCTCTACGCCAGCGAAAGCCCAATTGTCAGGCCAGGCCGGCGCCATCGAGGTGCTCGACTATCCCGGCGACCCAGAGCAGTTCGGCACCAAGATCCGCGAGCTCACCGACAGCAAAGGCGTGCAAGCGGTTTACGACGGCGTCGGCAAATCAACGTTCGACGCCAGCCTTGCCAGCCTGGCCGTCCGGGGGACTCTCGCGCTGTTCGGCGCTTCTAGCGGGTCGGTTCCGCCACTCGACCCGCAGCGGCTCAACGCAGCCGGCTCGGTATACGTGACCCGGCCGCCACGGATCCACTTTGTCCGCACGTCCGACGAATTTTCTTGGCGGACAGGCGACCTACTCGACTCGATCGCCGCAGGGACCATCAAGGTCACCGTGAGCGCGCACTACCCGCTTCGGCACGCGGCCGACGCGCACCGCGACCTTCAGGGCCGCAAGACCATCGGCTCAGTAATACTGACCCCGTAGCTAACCCTTCACACCAACGAGTAGCGAACCGGCAGGTGTTTGAGGCCGCCGACGAAAGTCGTGGCGGTGAGTTCGGGATCACCACTCAGCTCAATGGATTTCAGCCTGGGCAGCAACTCGGAGAAGAAGCTATTGATCTCCATTCGGGCCAGCGCTGCACCCATGCAGAAGTGCACGCCATATCCGAAGGCGACATGTTTGTTGGGCTCACGCCCGACGTCAAAACGGAACGGCTCGTCGAAGACATCCTCGTCGCGGTTGGCCGACACATAGGACAGCAGCACGGACTCGCCTGCAGCGATCGATATTCCACGCACGACGGTGTCGCTGCCGGCCGTCCGCATGAAGTGTTTGACCGGGGTGACCCACCGGATCATTTCCTCGGTAGCCATGGGCATTAGACCGAGATCGCCGCGCAGGCGCCCGAGCTGGTCCGGGTTCTCGATGAGCGCGTGCAGGCCACCCGAGATGGTGGCGCTGGTGGTGTCGTGGCCGGCGGTGGCGATGATCAAGTAGTAGGACACCGTTTCGAGATCCGACAACGGCTCGCCGTCGATACGCGCGTTGGCGATCGCGGAGGCAAGATCCTCGGTCGGATGCGCGCGGCGCGACGTGGTGACCCCGTTGAAGTACTGAAACATGTCGAGCAGTGCGGGTAACTGATCCTCGTCCGTGGAACTACGTTTGAACTCGCTGTCGGCGCTGCCGAACAATTCCTGGGTCAGCTTGAGCATGCGCGGAAAGTCGGCCTCCGGCAGGCCCAGCAGCGACATGATCACGTACAGCGGGTAATTGACCGCGACCTGCTGGACGAAGTCGCACTCGGGACCCTCGGCCATCATCTTGTCGACGTAGGCCTTGGCCAGTTGGTCGATGCGAACCTTAAGCGCCCGCATCGCCTTGGGGCGAAACCAGTCCGCGCCGATGGCCCGCACCACCCGATGTTGCGGGTCGTCCAGGTGAATCAACGTGCGTACACCGGCCGCTGACTGCAGTTCGTCGCCCTCTATTGTGGCCAGGACCGGCCGGGGCCAGTTGGTGAAAAGGTTGTTGGCGCGCTCGATGTCCATGATGTCGGTGTGCTTGGTGATCGCCCAGAACGGACGGTAGTCAGGCACGTCGACCCACGACACCGGAGCAGTGGCGCGCAGATGACTCAGCGCCGAATGCAGTCGCCGCTCATCGGTATACGCCAACGGATCTGCCAACAGCTTGGCGGCTTCGTCCATTGTCGGTGCGCTCATTTACGAAACTCCTTCAGTACGTTGGCAATACATGCCTTGGAAGCGGTTGAAAAGATTGGCAGCACGCGGTCAACCACGCCCTCGCAGCGACTCCGCAGGGCGCCGGCGACCGTGTCGACCGGGCCGACGACGGCGAAAGCGGTCAACATGTCATCGTCGATGAGCGAGCCCATGGTGTCCCACTCGCCTTCCAGGGAGAGGCGGTGGAGTTCGGTTTGCAGGTCGCCCCAGCCATGTAACTCGAGCACCTTGCGGTAAGCCGGCGTCGACCCATAGAAGGCGATCTGCTTGCGCACTGCGGTGGTGGCGGTTTTAAGTTCGACGTCGTTCTCACCGGTGGCAATCATCACCTCGGCCGACAGCTCGAACTCGCCGCGATCGCGTCCGACACGCTGCATGCCGCGCGCTAACGCCGGCATCGTCACCTCGTTGAGGTAGCGCCGGGAGACGAAGGGGTGACCGAGGTGGCCGTCGGCGACTTCGCCGCACATTTCGGTCATCGCCGGGCCAACCGCGGCGATGAAGACCTTAGGCACGGGATGGCTCAGCGGCTCGGGCGTGAACATCGGGGTCATGATCTTGTGGGTGTAGAAGTCGCCCTCGAAACGGAGCTTGGCGCCGTCCTGCCAGGCCGACCAAATCGCCTGCAGCGCAGCGACGAATTCGCGCATCCGCAGTGCCGGATGGCTCCACGGCATGCTGAATCGCTTCTCGATGTGGGGCTGGATCTGGGTGCCCAGACCAAGAATGAACCGGCCCTTCGAATAGGTCTGCAGGTCCCAGCCGATGTTGGCGACGATCATCGGATTGCGCGCGAAGGCCACCGCGATGTTGGTGCCGAGCTCTAGTCGCGACGTGTGTTCGGCGGCCAGCAGCAGAGGCAGAAACGGATCGTGACTGGTTTCAGCCGTCCAGCCCCCGTCGTAGCCATCCTGTTCCAGGGCACCGGCCGCCTCGGCCGCTCGGGCAAGCTTATTGGGAATGCCGCCGTCGACCTTGAGACGGCGGGCACTAGCCATGTGGGTAACTTTACAGTAAGCAATCCAGTATGTGACCCTGCTCCCCAAGGCAGCGGCACGCGACGGTATCGAGGTAGGACTCAAGTATGAAAAAAAGCAGAGTATGACGAAAAGCCCGGATTGGGCGGAGACGCTCGAGGATCTCGACCGTCGCCGTCAGCACGCGATGAGCATGGGCGGCACGGAGCGGCTCGACAAGCACCACGGCAAGGGCAAGCTGGACGCCCGCGCCCGCATCGAGCGACTCCTTGACCCCGGGACCTTCCGGGAACTCGGCACGCTCGTCGGAGGCGAGGTCCCGGCGGATGCGATCGTCACCGGCTCTGGCTTGATCAACGGGTCGCCGGTGATGCTGGGCGCCGAGGACTTCACCACTCTGGCCGGCAGCATCGGACCCGGGGGTAACTCCAAGCGCTACCGCATCGCCGAGCTGGCGGTACGGAACAAGATCCCGCTGGTAATGCTGCTTGAAGGAGCCGGCTTTCGGCCGACCGGTGGACATTACGGGCGTACCCCGACCGACCTGCTCGCCCAGGCACAGTGCTCGGGCCGTGTCCCGACCGTCGCCGCGGTACTCGGCCCCTCGGCGGGCCATGGCGCGCTGGTGGCCCCCGTGTCCGACTTCCGAATCATGAGCAGGCAGGGCGCGATCTTCACCGCAGGGCCCCCAGTCGTAAAAGAGTCCACCGGAGAAGACATCTCGAAAGAGGATCTGGGCGGACCGGATGTCGCGTTGCCGAGCGGAGTCATCCACAATGTCGCCGAGGACGACGAAGCTGTGCTCGACGACATCCGCCGCTACCTGTCGTACTTCCCGCCAAGCGCGTGGGCATATCCGCCTTCGCTGGCCGCCGACCAGACAAGCGACCCACGGCCTACTCCGGAGTTGCTCGACATCGTCTCCCGCGACAACCGCCGCGTCTATGACATCCGCGCCGTCCTCGATGTGATCTTTGACCGGCCGGACTGGTTCGAGGTTCAGCCGCGGTTCGGGAGGGCCATCATCTGCGCCCTGGCACACCTCGGCGGCCATCCCGTCGCGGTCGTCGCCAACCAACCTCAGGTGCTTGCCGGCTCCATCGACGCCGACGCAGCCGATAAGGCAGCGCACTTCATCATGGTGGCCGACTCGTATCACCTGCCGATCGTCTTCCTCGCCGACAACCCCGGCATGCTGCCCGGCAGCCGATCCGAGCGCAGCGGCGTGCTGCGTGCCGGCGCGCGGATGTTTGCCGCCCAGACCGCGGCCACCACGTTGAAGTTGCACCTCACGCTGCGCAAGGCCTACGGGTTCGGCTCCATGGTCATGTCGCTGCTGGGTTTCGACGATCAGGCCGCCACCTTCGCCTACCCGGGCGCGACGATGGGTGCCATGAGCGCCGCGGCGTTAAGCCGCGCATCGCATGCCGATGAGGATCTCTCCGTCAAGCTGAGCAACGCCGAGCTGCAGGCGTCTTACCGCTCGGCTGAGCACATGGGATTCGACGAACTCATCGATCCCCGTGAGACGCGTGACGCGCTGCTGGCAACCTTGCAACGCGGCCTGTCCAGCCGGCAAGCGCCCGCCGAACCGGTAACCCGGACGGTCATCCTGCCCTGACTTTTGTTGCGTGAGCAGACCCGGCGGGTTGGGTGCTAGGCGCGGTAGGCCGCGACGATCGGCTCGAGCTCATCGGGTGTTGCGCCATGCATGATCACCGCGTCGGCACCATACTCGAACTCTTTGCGAATGCGGTCCACACACTGCCGGGCCGACCCGGTGGCCGACGGTTCCAGCCACTCGTCCGGAAGCAACGTCGCGATGTGCTCGATCTGCTCGGGTGTGCCCTTGTGGTCGATTCCGCCGGCAATCGATGTCACCACCGGATCAGCCCGGAACCGTTGCAGCACAGCGGGATCCCAATCATTGGTCTGTACCAAGAGCTCGCCATACCCTTGTAGGTAGGTGGCCAGTCGCGCCACGGTCTTCTTGAGCCGCAACTGCTCGGGAAGATGGTCGCCGACCGTCGCGAAACACGACCACACCCGCACGCTGTCCGGATCGCGGCCCGCCTCTTCCGCAGCGGTCTTGATGGTCTTGACGCAGCGCTGCAACGTCTCCGGAGTGAAGTAGGTGTGCAGGATGACGTCATCGAATGCCCGGCCGCCGAGCGCGAGAGTGTTGGGCCCGAATGCCACCAGCGCCAACCGAATGTCTTCCTTGAAGTCTGGGTCGAGAAACAGGATGTTGTATTTACCCATCGGCCCGTCGTGGTTGAAGATCACCTCTCCGTGCCAGAGGCGGCGCATGACCTGGGCCCAATCCTCCATCTGTGCGGTCGTTACCGCCGGTATGCCGAACGCTCCGTAAATAGCGGCGATGCCGCGGCCGATGCCCAACGTGAAACGCCCACCGGAGAGCCGGTGCATGGTGGTCGCCCAAGATGCGGTGATCAGCGGGTGACGGGTGTTGTGATTAGTTGCGGCTGTGGCGATCTGCATCCGTTTGGTGACCGCGCACGCGGCCCCGACAAGAGATGAGGCCTCCTTGACGTTCCAGCGCTCCGAGATGAATGCGGTGCCGAAGCCCAGCTCCTCGCCGCGGCGAGCCTCGTCCATCAAGGTCGCCGGTCCCTCACCACCAGCTCCGGCCAGCAGGTAGTAGCCCAATTCGTCAAGCGTGCGATCGGTGCCGGTCAATTCCAAACTCCTTGTTTGTAGCCGCAGTTCCAGACCTCGGTGATCTTGCCGGCGACGACGCGGAACACCTCGATGCTGCCAACATTGGCCTCGGTGCCGTCACTGGTGGCCATGGTCGAGTCGTAGACGATCGCGACGTGCTCGCCGTCGTCAGACGCGATGACCACGTTCAGGTCGAAACGCAACGAGTCGAACAGCTGCCACACGTCTGTTACCCGTTGGACGGCCTGAGCGCGGGTCAGCGTGTGCGCCTCACCGACCTCGTGCCGGATGACGTTGTCAGCGAACAACTCCTCGGCCAGGTCGATGTTGTGCTCGTTCCACACCACGAGGTTGTACAGTTCGACCACTTCGCGCGCTGTCCGCGTGGCTGCCATTACTCGCTAGACACTTCGTCGGTAACACGGCGCATGAATCGATCGGACACCGCGTGCACTCGCCGGGAGAAGATATGACCAACATGGCTGCCGTCATACCAGTACAGTTCGCCGCCCCAGCGCTCCTGCAACGCGGTCGTGGGCTCGCGCATCGCCATCCGGTCGTGCCACGCTCCGACAATGAGGCGGCGGTGCGGTGGCGGCGCCGGGTCGACGCTCAGGGGATCGATCACCGAGGTCAGCTGCGAGACCACTGGCGACTGCAACAGCTCCCGGAGGCCGTCGCGAGACGACCCCCAACGCGACAGGTGCCGAGCGATCATCGCGTTGAGCCCCAGAATCGGGGTATACAGCGCGACCGCGTCGATCTGTCGCTCCAGATGCGACACCAATGCGGCCACCGGCGTGCCCATCGAAATCCCAGCCACCACAACAGCGGTCGCCTGCGGCTGCACCCACTGCACGACGGCGCGCACCTCTGACACCGCGCGCATCATGCCCGCGACGTTGCCCAGTGGATCCATGTCCGGATAGGCCGGCCATTCACGGCGCCGGCATCCGTGGCCGGGCTGCACCGGCATCGCAACGTTGAAACCCAGCTTGTTGTATATCCGGCCGATCCGGGACAGCACCAGGTCTTCGGTGCCACCCTGACCGGCGCCATGGATCCAGACCAGCCACGGCCTCGGACCGTCGCGGTGTCTGCACAGATGCACCACTGCCCTAGCCGGACCACCCAGTCCGTCGGCCTCCAGCGTATTGGGCAGTTCCGGGTCGTGCTCGAACGTCATCCGCTCATACGCCAGTCCTGCCCCCAAACCGGGCAAGCGCCGCTGCTCTATCGCGGTGGCACGTAACGGTTTGGGGTCGGCATGCGCGCGGTCGATGCCCAGCGTCGACAATTCCTCGGCCGCCGCCTCGCACTCAACCAGAGGCCGTATCGCTGGCGGTGCCCCGCCGAGCAGCGAAAAGCCGGTCAGCGCAAGCTCGTCCAGCATGACCTCGCCGAACTGACGCACGCCACGGGGCGACGCCAGGGTCCAACCCGTCGACTCGTTCAGGCCGGCCACCGTCCGCGGCAGTACCCTGCCCAGCTCGCGCGCGATATCGATACCGCGTGCTGCCAGTGACCATCCCGTCATGGTGCTCACCCTAAACCAGCCCCCAAAACCGATTACGCCAGCTTGAAACCGGTGTATCCGCCGGCCGCGATTTCATCGCAGCGGCGCCGGTATTCGGGGATTCCGCCGGTGTACCCCATGTACATCCGCTTCTTTCCGGGCACATTGCCGCCGTTGTACCAGGAGTTGCAGGACGGGTGGACCAGTACGGTCGATGCGACGATTGAGGTGGCGTGGTCGATCCACTCTTGCTGCGCGGTCGTCAGCGCTTCGATGGTGCGGAATCCGTTGTCGCGCAGATGTACGATGCAGTCACTGATCCATTCCACATGCTGCTCCAACGCCGCGACGAAGTTGCTGGCAGGGCTCGGGCCGCCCGGTCCCTGAACCGTGAACAGATTTGGAAAGCCGGCAACAGCCAATCCCAGGTACGACAGCGGACCCTCGCTGGCCCAGAACTCGCCCAGCGACATCGCGTTGCGACCGCGGACATCGATACGGCTGAGGGCGCCGGTCATAGCGTCGAATCCGGTGGCATAGATGATGACGTCGAGTTCGTGCAATTCGTGCTCGGTGCGGATACCGGCGGATGTCACCTCGCGGATAGGCGACTTGCGCAGGTCGACGAGGGTGACGTTATCCCGGTTGAACGTCTCGTAATAACCCTGGTCGATGATCGGTCGCTTACATGCAAAAGGATGCACGGGCACCAACGAGGCCGCTGTCTCCGGATCTTTGACAATCCGGGCTACGGCCTCGCCGTACAACTTGGCCGCCATCCGGTTGGCTTCGATGTCGAAAAAGATATCTCCCCAGCTCAGTGCACCCAATATGCCATTCTCGTCGATGGCACGCAATTGCTCTTCGCGCGACGCCGACTTCAATGGCGGCTTGCTGAGCATCTCGAGCAGTACCGAGAACGCGCTCAGCCGCGCCGCGCCGATCGGGTGTGCCCGTTGGGTCTCTCGGATCTCGCCGTAGCGGGCCTTCATCTCGTCCAGCTCCCCAGGCCCGAATTGGTGCACCCGCCACGGCAGAGTGTACGTCGGCGAGCGTTGAAACACCGAGAGCTGCGAGGCTTCCCGGGCCACGACAGGGATCAGCTGAACACCGGTCGAGCCGGTGCCGATGACGCCGACCCGCTTTCCGGTCAGGTCGAAGCCCTCCTTGGGCCAGCGGCTGGTGAACAGCGACGTTCCGGTGAAACTGCTCATCCCGGGAACGTCGGGGTCGAGCGGCACCGACAGGATGCCCGAGGCTGCGATCACGAACGGGGCAGTGAACGAGTTCCCCGTCGCTGTACGCACCACCCACGCAGCAGCTTCCTCATCAAAGGCCATCGCGACGACCTTGGTGCCGAACTGGATGTCGCGGCGTAGATCGAGCCGGTCGGTGACGAAGTTAAGGTAAGCCTCGATCTCAGGCTGAGCCGGCATCGACTCCGTCCAAACCCAGTCCTGCTGAATCTCTTCGGAGAAGCTGTACGAGTATTCGATGCTCTCGATGTCACACCTAGCACCTGGGTACCGGTTGAACAACCAGGTGCCGCCCACGTTTTCGGCCATCTCCAGTACACGGGTGCGTATTCCGAGCTGCCGCAGCCGGTGCAGCATGTACAGGCCGGAGAAACCGGCGCCGATCACCAGCGCGTCGAAGTGCGCGGATTCGTCGGCGTCGTCGCCTTTAGATGTCATCGCCGCCGACCCCCTCCGGCCCTCGAGCGTGACCCTGCGGTCACGTTCGGGCACCAACGTGACCGCAGGGTCACGCTCGAGTGCACCGCTCGCGGCACCAACTCTTGGAGCCCATCAGCGCCCTGAACATGCTCCCCAGCCATAACGCTCCTTGCCCTGCACTGAACGAACTGCTGAAATCTATACTGTAATGGTCTTAGTATCAACGAGTGCGAAAGGCGCCCGCGTGAAAGTCCCGTTTACCTGGAAGGTCACCGGGTGGTTCATGGTCGGGTGGTCCCCCGAGTTTCCGGTCGGCGAGGTCCGGCCTCTTCAGTACTTCGGCGAGGATCTGGTCGCGTACCGCGACGAGTCGGGTGAGCTGCATGTACTCGAGGCGCACTGCAAGCACCTCGGCGCGCACATCGGCCACGGCGGCACAGTGGTCGGCGACTGCGTCCAATGCCCATTTCACGGCTGGCGCTGGGGCCCGGACGGCACCAACCGATACATCCCTTACCAACCCGACCGGCCCAACCGTGCGTTGACGCTCCGAGTGTTTCCCGTCCGCGAGCAATACGACTGCGTGTTCATCTGGCATCACCCGGACGGCAAGGAGCCGCAGTGGCAAATGCCGGACATATTTCACAAATTCCCGCAATTCGAGACCGACCCGACCGCCTACTACCGGGCGTACCCGGAGTTCTCCCGCCGAGCGACGCGCGAACCGGTGCATCCGCAGATCGTGGCGGAGAACGCCCCGGACAGTGCCCATTTCGAATACGTGCATCACGCCACGGTGACGCCGAGGGTGCTGGACTGGAAGATCGTCGACCAGGAATGGCAATTCATTGCGGGATGGCCGGACGCGCGCAGTGACAACCCCGAGGATCTCGCGTTGCGTTTCCACAGTCACTTGTTCGGCCTCGGCGGTGCGATCAGCGTCTTCGAGGGTGCGCAGAATCACCGGTTGATCTTCACCTGCACGCCGGTCGATGACGAGAGTTCGGACCTGTTCTATTCGATCTGGTGGCCGAGAGTCCCCGGCGACGACTCAGATGTCCCGCACGGCAAGCTACGTGAGCTCATCGAAAAGCAGTTTCTGTCCACCGTCTTCGACGATCTACAAATCTGGCGCTACCAGAAGTACGTTGAACACCCGGCACTCTCCAGGGTGGATGCGAAAGGGTATATGGCGCTGCGGAAATGGGCCGCGCAGTTCTATGACGTTCCGCCGACAGTCAGCACGTCGGCATGAGACCGCAGCTTGCCGAACTCGCGGCTCCTGGGCACACCGCGATCGTCACCCAGGAGTGCCAGGGCGCCGTCATCGGCGCGAATGCCGGGCTGGGGCTACTCGCCGAGGAAGCGCGACGCGTTGCGCTCCCCAACATCGTTCGGCTATTGCCTTCGGCGCGGGCGGCGGGGGTGCACGTCGTGCACTGCTTGGTGCAGCGGCGACCCGATGGGCTCGGCTCCAACCACAACGCAAAGATCTTCGCGCTCGGGCGCGGCGAGGTAGATATCACCCCGGGCACACCTGGTGCCGCCGTGCTGCCCGAATTAGGTCCTGAGCCAACAGATCTGGTACTGAGTAGGTGGCATGGCATTGGGCCGATGGGAGGCACCGACCTGGACGCGGTGCTGCGGAATCTCGGGGTGTCCACGGTGGTCGTGGTCGGCGTTTCGCTGAATGTCGCGATCCCCAACTTCGTCATGGACGCGGTCAACGCGGCCTACCGCGTCGTTGTGCCCACGGATGCGGTAGCCGGCATACCCACCGAGTACGGCGCTGCGATCATCGCCAACACGCTGTCGCTGCTGGCGACCATCACCACTACCGACGAGTTGCTGCGGTTGTGGCAGCCGCGCACCGAGGCGACTCCATGACGGACGCGGCAGGCGCGGCGCCGGAAACACGGTTCGTCCGGGGTGGATTTCCCGAGATCAAGCCGGCCGATCACGCGCCCCCCGGACTGGGGCGGTTCGTCGCCGCGCTACGCCGCTTGCAGGATCTGACCGTCTCCACGGACCCGGGCGGTTCGATGTGGACCACAGCGGCCCAACACGTCGAAGACGCGTGCGCCTTGTTGGACGGCCACCAGGTGCCCGCAGCGCAGGCACCGGCCGGGCGCGTCGTCGAACTGCCAGGATTCGGTCATCCCATGATGCCGCCATGGACCGTCCCGGACTCCGGGCCCGATGGCGTCACCATGACAGGGCACTTCACTCGAGCCCATGTGGGTGGAAACAATGCCGTGCACGGCGGGATGATCCCGCTGTTTTATGACTGGCTATTCGGGATGGTGGTTACGGGCGCAGGTTGCCCGCCCACCCGCACCGCATTCCTGCACGTCGACTACCGCAATATCACCCCGATCGATGAGCCGCTGACCGCCCGGGGCCGCATCACAGAGATCGACGGCAGGAAGATCTTCATCTCCGCTAGCATGACGGCTGCCGATGGGAAGCTGCTCAGCGAAGCCAACGGCCTGATGGTCCAGTTACTACCCCACCAGCCGTGAGAGGCACGATGTCAGACACCGCGACACAATTCACGGTACCCGCTGTCGCCAAGGCCATCGCGGCCGCGATTCCGGACCGGGAACTGCTGATTCAGGGCAAACATCGCTATAGCTATGCGCAGTTGATCGAGCGCTCGAATCACCTGGCCGCGTATCTGCAAACCCGAGGTCTGGGATGCCATACCGACCGCTCCACGCTCGCAGGTCACGAGGTGGGTCAGGACTTGCTTGGCATCTACGCGTACAACGGAAACGAATTCGTAGAGGCGTTGTTCGGCAGCTTCCAGGCGCGTGTTGCCCCATTCAATGTCAACTTCCGGTACGTCAAGAGCGAGCTGCAATACCTGCTGGACGACGCGAGGGCGACCGCCCTGATCTACCACGCCGCGTTCGCCCCGCGGGTGGCCGAGATCCGGCAGGATCTCCCGCAGCTGCGGGTCCTGATTCAGATTGCCGACGACTCGGGAAACGAGTTGCTCTACGGTGCGGTGGATTACGAGGCCGCGATCGCGGCCGGCGCGGCGGCCAAGCCGGCGCCGGTGCAGCACTCACCCGACGACTTGTACGTCCTGTACACCGGTGGCACGACGGGGATGCCGAAGGGGGTGTTGTGGCGTCAGCACGACATCTTCATGACATCCTTCGGTGGCCGGAGTCTTTACACCGGTGAGCCCGCGGGTTCCCTCGATGAGATCGTGGCGGCGGCGGTCGCGTCCCCGGGCACCAAGTTGATGGTGCTGCCTCCCCTGATCCACGGTGCCGCCCAGTGGACGGTAATGACGGCCCTGACCATGGGGCAGTCGATCGTCTTCCCCTCGGTCGTTGACCATTTCGACGCCGAAGACGTGGTCCGCACCATCGAACGCGAGGGGGTATCGGTGGTGACGGTGGTCGGTGATGCGATGGCGCGACCCTTACTCGCCGCCATCGAGAAAGGCATCGCGGATGTGTCGTCGTTGGCAGTGATCGCCAGTGGCGGAGCCTTGTTGACCCCGTTCGTCAAGCAACGCCTCATCGAAGTGCTGCCAAACGCGGTCATCGCCGATGGCGTCGGATCGTCGGAAACCGGGTCGCAGATGCACCACCTGTCAACGTCGGGGGCGGTGTCGACGGGCACGTTCAACGCCGGGCCCGATACCTTCGTGGCGTCCGAAGATCTGAGCGCTATCCTGCCACCGGGTCATGAGGGGATGGGGTGGCTGGCGCAGCGACGATACGTTCCCCTCGGCTACAAAGGCGACGCCACCAAGACCGCCGCGACATTCCCGGTCATCGACGGCGTGCGATATGCGGTCCCGGGCGACCGGGCGCGGCACAGCGCAGATGGCCACATCGAATTGCTCGGCCGCGACTCGGTAACGATCAATTCAGGCGGCGAGAAGATCTTCGTCGAGGAAGTCGAAACCGCGATCGCATCGCATCCCGCCGTGGCCGACGTGGTCGTCACCGGACGGCCAAGTGAGCGTTGGGGTCAGGAGGTCGTCGCCGTCGTCGCGCTCGCCGAGGGCGCCAATGCCGACGCCGACGAGTTGGTCGCGCACGCCGCGAATTCGTTGGCGCGCTACAAGGTTCCCAAGGCGATCGTGTTCCGCACCGTCATCGAGCGCAGCCCGTCGGGCAAGGCCGATTACCGCTGGGCACGCGAGCAGGCACTGAGCGGCTAGCGAGGGATATCACATGTCGGTGCTGCAGAAGGATGAGCAACTTACGGCGTCGACCGACGTGCGCGCCTCCGCCGACCAGGTCTACGCGGTCATCTCCGATGTCACGAGGATCCCCGAGTGGAGTCCAGAGACGGCGCGCGCGGAGTGGTCGGCGCCGGATCGTTTTGATGCGTGGAACCGGCGGCGACTGGGCCGCTGGCGGACCACCGCAAGGGTCGTTGAAGCCGAACCCGGACAAAGGTTCTCGTTCATCGTCCAGGTAATGGGACGGGACTGGACGCAGTGGACCTACCTGATCGAGCCCGGTGCCACTGCCGACGCCACCCGCCTCACCGAGAAGTTCCGGATGTGCGTTCCGATGCCTTTCGTAGTTCTGGCCTTCGAACGTCTCGCTCTGTTCGTGTGGGATCGCCGGACAGACCTGCAGCACAACCTTCAAATTTCGGTCGACAGGATCCGGTCGATTGTCGAGGCAGGTATCCGATGAAGTACCAAGATCGCGTCGCCGTAGTCACGGGCGCCGGCTCCGGCATTGGCCGCGCGCTGACCCTCGCGCTTACCGACAACGGCGCGCACGTCGCAGCCTCGGACATCGACCAGCAGGGGCTGGCGAAAACCCAAGCAGCGTGCCGACCCGGCAACGTGACCACATACCAGGTTGATGTGGCTGACCGAGCAGCCGTTCTGGCGTACGCCGAAGATGTACGCCGCGACCTCGGACCCGCTTCGATGGTGTTCAACAATGCCGGGGTTGATCTGATGGCCAGCGTGGCGGACATGTCCTGGACCGACTTCGACTGGCTGATCGGGATCAACATCGGCGGTGTTGTGAACGGCACCAAGGCTTTCCTGCCGCAGCTCATCGAATCAGGCTCGCGCAAGCGCCCCGCACGGTTGGTCAACCTGTCCAGTGCCTTCGGTTTGATGGCGGTCCCCTACCAGGGCGCCTACAGCACCTCGAAGTTCGCGGTACGCGGCTTTACCGAGGCACTCCGGCAAGAGATGATCATGGAACGCCGCCCGGTAACGGTGCACTGCGTGCATCCGGGTGTCATACGGACCAACTTCGGGGCGAGTATGCGCGTCGCGGAGACCGAGGCGAACCCGGAACAGGCCAAAAAGTATTTTGACCGTGCGGCACTGACCACTCCAGAGAAGGCGGCCCGGGTCATTCTCCACGGAGCCGACAGAAACCGCGCGAGAATCCTCATCGGGCCCGACGGGCGCGTCATGGCAGCGCTGCCCCGTCTGCTCGGCGCGGGATACGTCGGGATGCTGGGCCACGCCTCGCGCTTGACGAGCGCACGCTCGGGCCGCTAACTTCCGGGCCAGCCCTTGAGCCGGCGGCGCGTGCGGGCCTGGGTCATGCGCATCATGGCGCTGGCGCCTAATCGCATCGAATTCCCGAACGGCGGGGCCGCGCTTCCGGTGACACTGAACGGTAGATCACTTCCTACCACCGATCGTTGATGGCTGAATGTGTCGAAGCCAGCCTTCCCGTGGTAAGCCCCCATTCCGCTGCGGCCTACCCCACCAAACGGCGCAGCCGACGGAATCATATGGGCCGCAAAATCGTTGCGGGCGACACCACCGCTGCGGGTGCTGCGGATGAAGGTGCGGAAATCGGCATCGTCGGGTCCGTACCAATAGGCCACCAGCGGCGCCGGGCGCGCATTGATGTAGTCGATAGCTTCGGTCAACCGCGAATATCCCTTGACCACAAGAACAGGACCGAAGATCTCCTCGGCGGCGATCTTCATCCGGTCGTCGATGTCGCGGACGATAGTGGGGGCGATTTTGCGGGTTGCGGGATCAGGCAACAGCTCGCCTTCAGGGGCGACGGCTTCCACGCTGGCGCCGTTGGTTCGCGCGTCCTCGATGAGTCCGACAACCCGGTCGAAATTGGCCTGATTCACCGCCGAACAGTAGTCGTCGTTGGAAACGATGCTGGGGAACATGTCACGCAGGGTGTCTCGTGCGGTGTCGACAAAAGTATCCATTTGGTCGTCGGGCACGAAAACATAATCGGGACAAACGCAGACCTGGCCCCCGTTCACCATGCGGCCCTGCGCGATCCGCGACGCAGATCGACGGACGTTCGCGCCCGGTGCGACGACGACGGGGTTTTTGCCGCCGAGCTCGAGCGTCACCGGAACCAGATTCTGCGCGGCCGCCCGTTGTACCAGTGCACCCACCGAGGGCGAGCCGGTGAAGAACAGATGATCGAAAGGCAGCGACGCGAAAAGGGCAGCCACGTCCGGGCCACCGGTGACGATATCGAGTTCGGCCTGATCGAAGTACCTGGGTGCCGTCGCCTTCATCAGCTCCGCAGTGTTGCAGGTGATCTCCGACATTTTGATCATCACCCGATTGCCGGCCGCGAACGCCGTCGCCGCGGGCAGGATGACGAGGTTGAGCGGAAAGTTCCACGGCCCGATGATTCCCACCACCCCGAGAGGGGACGGCTGCACTTCTGCGCGCAGGCCGCCCAGCCGCGCCACTCGCATCAGTTTCGTTGCCCGCATCCATTGAGCGACATGGGATCTGGTGTGCTCGATGACCGAGATCATGCCGATGACCTCGGTGAACAACGTCGCCGCCTTGGATCGGGTGCCGAAATCGGCGGCCATGGCTTCGACAAACGCATCGGTGTTGTCAAGGACGAGCGCCATCAGCCGGTCGATGCGATTGCGCCGGACAGCAGCGCTGGGCGGTCCGTCGTCCGTAAAGGCTTGTCGCTGTCGATCCACGATCGCGCCCAGGACGACCCGTTGCTGTTCAACCACGTTACTGGTGCGTTCAGCGTCAGCGCGTTCGTCGAGTGTGCTCATGACCCACCTTTTTGCGGAGAACTGCGGTCACGCCCATATTGCCTACTGTAATAATTACAGTACGATCTTACGCGAGGACTGCCCGATCGCGCCGAGGTGCTTGGAGATCAAGTGACGACCCACGTTGACAAACCCGATCAGGAAGCCGCCGGAACCGGCGACCAAGCCGTTAGCCTGCGTGACCCCTACCCGTTCTTTGCGCACAAGCGCCGAGCCGCCGGCGTCTTCCACGGCACCGTCATGGACTATTCCAAGACCCCCGAGTCCATGCGGCCCAAACGCGAGTACTCCGCGGTGTCGTTCGACGCGGTGAACAAGGTATTTCGAGATGGTCGGACATTCACGTCCAGGCCATACGACAAGACAATCGGCCTGTTCATGGGCCCGACGATTCTGGCGATGGACGGAAAGAAGCATCGCGACCACCGCAATCTTGTATCGGCGGCATTCAAGTCCAAGGCGCTGGCGCGTTGGGAGCCGGCGATCGTGCGGCCGATCTGCAACAGGTTGATCGATGAATTCATCGATGCGGGCGAAGCCGACCTGGTCCGGAATTTCACTTTCGAATTTCCCACCCGCATCATCGCCGAGCTACTGGGACTGCCGGACGAAGACCTGCCGATGTTCCGCAAGCGCGCGGTGGAGTTGATCAGCTACCACGTCAACTACGAACGCGCCTTCGAGGCGTCCGCGGCGCTCAAGGATTACTTCCTCGAGCAGATCGAGAAGCGCAAATCCAAGCCCACCGAGGACATCATCGGCGATCTGGTCAGCGCAGAAATCGATGGCGAAAGGCTCGACGACGAAGCCATCTATTCCTTTCTGCGTCTGCTGCTGCCCGCCGGGCTGGAAACCACCTACCGGTCCTCGGGCAACCTCCTGTATCTGCTGCTCACCCATCCCGACCAGCTCGCCGCGCTGCAACAAGACCACGAGCTGATCCCGCAGGCGATCGAGGAAGGGTTGCGCTTCGAGACGCCGCTGACCACCGTGCAGCGCTTCACGACTGAAGATGTTGAGCTGGAAGGGGTTCCGATTCCGGCCCGCGCGGTGATCGGCGTGTGCATGGGTTCGGCGAACCGGGACGAGCAGCGCTGGGAGCGCTCCGAAGAGTTCGACATCTTCCGCAAGCACTCGCCGCATATCTCCTTCGCCGCAGGTGAGCACACCTGTTTAGGCCTGCACCTGGCGCGCCTGGAAACCCGCGTCGCACTCGAGTGCCTACTGAGTCGGGTGACCAACGTCAACCTGGTAACCGAGGACGATCCGCATATCCACGGTCAGCCGTTTCGTTCGCCGACTGCCATGCCGGTCACATTCGATGCCAAGTAACGTCCGGCGTAGGAAAGATGTGAACCATCCGAGATATCCGGACAGAAGAGGGCTGAATTGGTCAAAGTAATGGCAGGCTTTCGAGTCCTCGAGCTTGCGCAGTTCACGTTTGTCCCGGCGGCGGGAGCCATCTTGGCCGACTGGGGGGCGGACGTGCTCAAAGTCGAGCACCCGGTGCGCGGAGATACCCAACGCGGCTTCCTCAACATGGGTGGCATCCAGGTTAACCCGGACCGACACCCGCTGATGGAACACCCCAACCGGGGCAAGCGCAGCGTCGGGATCGACATCTCCACGCCGGGCGGCCAGGAAGTGATCTATGAGCTGGCCAAGACCGCCGACGTCTTCCTGACCAACTACATGCCCTCGGTGCGGCAGAAACACAAATTCGACGTCGAGCACATCCGCGCGGTCAACCCGAACATCGTCTATGCCCGCGGCACGGCATATGGCGATAAGGGAGCCGAACGCGACATCGGCGGCTATGACGGGACTGCGTTCTGGACCCGCAGCGGCGTGGGCTATGCACTGACGCCCGAAGAGCTCGGCGCACCACTGTCACAGGGGATTCCCGCCTTTGGTGACTCTATCGGTGGCATGTTCATCGCAGGAGGCATCTCGGCGGCATTGCTGCATCGGGAACGAACCGGTGAAGCCTTGGAGCTCGACGTGTCACTGTTGAGCACCGCGTGGTGGGCCGCGGGTGCAAGCGTGACGCAAGGCATGGAGACCGGCGAGGTCATGCGCGCCCCGATGCCGGGATCTGCCGGCCCGATGGTGAATCCCTTCATGGGTAACTATCAGGCATCCGACGGGGGCACGATCAACTTGTGCATCATCAGCCCGACCGGCTACATCCGCGACACTTTCGAACACCTCGGCATCCCCGAGGCGGCCGACGATCCGCGCTTCTCCGAAGTGCTTCCGTTGATTCAAAACGCTGATGCGGCTGCGGAATTGATAACAAAGGCCATTGCCGCCCAGCCGTTTGACTACTGGCGGCAGCACCTGAAAACGATGAAAGGTCAGTGGGCACCGTTCCAGAGCCTCGTCGACCTCGCCGACGACGAGCAGGCCATTGCCAACGACATGATCGCCGAAGTCGAAGTCGCTGCGGGCGGCAAGCCGTTCCGCGTCGTGCGGGGGCCGGTCCAGTTCAACCACGAACCGTTGGTGACCACCAGGGCGCCACAAGCCTCCGAGCACACCGAACTCGTTCTGATGGAGATCGGAATGGACTGGGACCGAATCGAAGAACTCAAAGAAGCGGGAGCTATTGCGTGAATCGCGCCGGCGACGATGCAGCGCGGAGCAATGAGAAGGAGCGGCGCTATGAATGATGTTGCGATCATCGGCGTAGGTCTGCACCCGTTCGGTCGCTTCGATGGCAAATCCGCGATGGCGATGGGTGTTGACGCGATCGTTGCGGCCGTCGCCGACGCCGGTATTGCGTGGAAGGACGTCCAGTTCGCCACCGGCGGTAGCTGGACGGTGGCCAATCCGGACGCCATCGTCGCCATGGTCGGTCTGACCGGTATCCCATTCACCAATGTGTTCAATGCGTGCGCGACCGCGGCCAGTGCGGCCAAAGCGTGTGCGGACGGGATCCGGTTGGGCGATTACGACATCGGCATCGCCATCGGCCTGGACAAGCACCCGCGCGGGGCGTTCACCGAAGATCCGGCGCTGGTGGGTATGCCGAGCTGGTATGCGGAGAACGGCCAGTATCTGACCACCCAGTTCTTCGGCATGAAGGCGAACCGTTATCTGCACGACCACAACATCTCTCAGCACACGCTCGCCAAGGTCGCGGCCAAGAACTTCCGTAACGGAGCATTGAACCCCAACGCATTTCGCCGCAAACCGATGTCCGAAGAGAACATCCTCAACTCGCCGATACTGAACTACCCGCTGACCCAATACATGTTCTGCGCACCCGACGAAGGCGCCGCAGCGGTGGTGATGTGCCGGGCCGATATCGCGCACCGCTACACCTCCAAGCCCGTCTATCTGCGGGCGGTGGAGGTCCGCACCCGCCGCTACGGCGCCTACGAGGTCAACACGACCTTTGCGCCGGTCGAAGAAGACCTCGCGCCGACCGTCTACGCGGCGCGTGCCGCGTTCGAGAAGGCCGGCGTGGCTCCCGCCGAGGTCGACGTGATCCAGTTGCAGGACACCGATGCCGGTGCCGAAATCATCCACATGGCCGAGTGCGGGTTCTGCGCGCACGGCGACCAGGAGAAGCTGCTGGCCGATGGTGCCACTGAGATCAGCGGCCCGATGCCGGTCAACACCGATGGAGGTCTGATCGCCAACGGCGAGCCCATCGGCGCCTCCGGACTGCGCCAGATTCACGAAATCGTTCGCCAACTCCGCGGTGAGGCGGGCGACCGTCAGGTACCCGGCAATCCGAAGGTCGGGTTCACCCAGTTGTACGGCGCCCCCGGCACCGCCGCGGCAACCATCCTGACCACCTAACCTCGGCGAGCAGACGCGAAAGCGCGTGACACGCTGAGACTTTTGGGGATTTTGCGTCTGCTCGCGCGAGAAGTCAGGAGACCTTCTGGGCCGGCGGCGAGTAATTGGGCTTGCCCAGGCCAAGCATGTACTGGCCGATCATATTGCGGAACACCTCCAGCGTGCCGCCGTAGATTCCGACCAACGGGGCGAAACGGTAGACGTACTCGGCGCTGCCGTCATCGGCTGCCCCGTCGGTCCCGAACGGCAGGGCCGACGCGGCCCCCAGTATGTCCATCAGGTCTGGGGAGATGTCGCGCATCGTCTGTGCGTTGGCCACGCGCCCATAGATATTCGGTGCCGATAGCGAGGCTTCAATCCGAGCGAAGCTGCGGCCGAGTCGATACGCGACCGACTGGTCGTCGAGAAGCCGACGCCCGCTCGGGTCACGCCGGATAACGCGCGCCACGGCGTTGTCCACCGCGGTGGCCATAGTTCCGGCCTGGTGCATCATGATCGAGGTGTCCTGCAAGCCGTCGGATGCGGCAGCGACCGCGCCGTGCTCGGTGTTCAGCGGCTCGCGCAACACGGTCCAGCCCGCGTTCACGTCGCCTAACCGGTACCTGTCGTCAACGCGGACGTCACTGTAGTAGACGATGTTGGTCCGGTCGCCGTCGACAGTGCGCAGACCCTGAATTTCGATGCCCGGCGAGTTCAGCGGAACCAGAAACATGGTCAGGCTCTTGTGTTTTGGAGCGTCCGGGGCGGTATTGGTGATCAGGAATACATACTGACACTTGTGCGCGCCGGTGGTAAACATCTTCGACCCGTTGATCAGCCAGCTGTCGCCATCGCGCACCGCGCGGGTTTTGCAGGTTGCGATATCGGAGCCGCCTTCCGGCTCGGTGTAGCCGAGGCACAGCCGGACCTCGCCGCTGAAGACCCTGGGCATCACCTCTTCCCGCAATTCCGCCGAACCGAACTTCGCCACCGACCGCGCCACCATGGAGGTTGTCCCCCAGGTCACCCAGGGAACGTGAGCGCGGCGTTTCTCCAGCTCCCATATGCGCCGACGCAATCGGCTGAAGCCGCCATCGGATTCCGAATTCCACTCCAACGCCAGATAGCCTGCGGCGCCCAACGCCAAATGCACATCTTCGTCGAAGTTGTCGCCAGTCTCGCGGTCGCGGCGCTTGACGTCCTCGGTCACCAGCGTTTTCAGGATGCTGTGGGCCTCCTTTTGGAAGGCCAAATCATCGTCGGACAGCTCGACGCGGGAAAAATCCATCGTCATCCCTCCTAGACCCGCGCCGTCGCCGGCGCGCCCTCGCGGGCAGCCACGATCTCGGCAACACGCTTTGCGCTGGCGCCCGGATCGCCACCCGCCAGCGGCCATCCCCTGGCACGAACCAGGTACGCCGTCGCGGCGGCTTCTGCCGAAACCCCAAGGCCGCCCTGGATATGCACCGCCATGGTGGCCGCCTTGGCGGCCTCTTCCGCCATGAAAACGAACGCGGACGGTGCCAACTCGGGCCGCACGTCGGGTTCGTTGTCGAGGAACCATGCGGCCCGCCGGGCGAGATTACGTCCACCCTGAACGGTGATGGCCATATTCGCCAGCGGATGCGAAATGCCTTGCAGCGTCGAGATCGGTACACCCAGCGTGTAGCGGTTCTTGGCGAATTCCACCGCGATGTTCATCGTCTCCTCGACCAGGCCCACCAACGCCGAGGCCGTGAGCAATCGCCATTCATCCAGCGCGCGTGTGTAATTCGCCAGCGCATCGGACCCTTGACCCACGACGGTGCGAGTGTCGGCAGTGGCCGGATCAACCCAGGCCATTGGCAGCCGACCGATGTTATCCACCTTCGCCGGCCGGGTGCCGAACGTCAGGCGCACGATCTGGTCGCCATCCCTGACGATGATGTGGTCGGCGATCGAGCCGGTTGGAATCAGCCGGACTCCGTCGACGCTTTCTATCCGCGCGTCGAGCGCGGCAAGCTGCTCTCCGTGAGCCACACCAGCGGTCTCGGTATCAAGTGCGCCCACGCTGGCAAGCAACCGTGCGGCGCAGACATGGTCGATCCACGGAACCGGAGCCAGCGACCGGCCGAGCTCTTCGGCGACCAAGGTGAGATCGACCAGCGTCGCGCCGTCGCCGCCACTGGCTTCGGGTAGCGCCATCGTCGTCGCGCCCATGGCGCACAACCGCTCCCACAGGTTCTTATCGAAGCCGGAAGGCTCCGCGGCGCGGACTATTTCGATCGGGCAGTGGGTCTTGAAAAATTGCTTGTAGGCAGTCTGCAGATCCACGTGGTGCTCGGACAAGCTGTAGTCGAGTCTGCGTAGTTCGTAGCGGTCCATTGTCGGTGCTCCTTGTTAGCTCTAAAACAGGCTTCGCCGTATGTCAGTCGCCGAAGAAGAATTGCTGTGCGTTGTTGTAGAGGTAGTTATTCAGCACCTCGTCGGGCAGGGCCAGCGCACGAGCTTCGGGGATCACCCGATGCATCCGCAGTACCGGCCAGTCCGATGCGTAGATCACCTTGTCTTTGCCGCGGGTCCGCATGTAATGCAGCAGGCTTTCGGGCAGTCGCTTCGGCGACCATGCCGACGTCATGAGCCGCAGGTTGTTGTATTTGATCAGCAGCCGGATCGCGACATCCCACCATGGATCGGCTCCGTGGATCATGCACAGCTTGAGTTCGGGAAACCGGACGCAGACGCGGTCGAGATGGATGGGGTTCTGCACCTCACCGGGGATCGGGGGCCCGGGAAGGCCGGTATTGATGCACAGTGGCAGCTCGAGCTCCGCGCATTTAGTGTAAAGCGGGTAATAGAGGGCGTCGCTGGGCGGGTACTGTCCATCACCCCAGAAGCTCGGCCCCACAGCGGCATACGCGATCGGCAGGTCGTTGACGAGGGCACCAAGTTCCCTGAGAGCCGGTATCGGCCGCAGCAGGTTGAAACCGCCGATCGCCAGCGCGAACCGGTCCGGCTTCTCCTGGACGAATTTGCGCGCGGTCACCGACGGCTTGGCGAGATTGTCCATCAGGACGGCCTTGCGGACGCCGTGGGTGTCCATTTCGTCGAGCAACGCCGATAGGTCGACGGGCGCGAACATCGACTCAGGACCCTTGAAGTAGTCATCGCGGACCTTAAGCATCCACGTTGGCTGTTGTTCGGTTTCACCGAAGTGAACATTGACCAGGCAGTCAATGGCCCGGCTGGGCGTGCCTTCTGTCATTTCGAGATCACAGCCTTCTGCTGGGCGACGCGCTTCGCCCAGCGGTAGTCCGCTTTGCCGTTGCCCAAGCGCTGGACGCGGTCGACGAAAATGAACTCCTTGGGGGCCTTGAAGCGCGCCAGTTGCGACGTGCAATGTGCGTGCAGCGGTTCGTGACCGGTGTCGGCGCTCGCATATTCTGGGCGCACTTCGACGAGGGCGACCAGTTCTTCGCCCCAGCGTTCACTCGGGCGGCCCACCACCAAAGCGTCGGCTATTGCCGGGTGGGCACGCAGTACTTCTTCGACTTCTTCGACGAACACCTTCTCGCCGCCGGTATTGACCACCAGCGAGTCGCGTCCGAACAACCGCAATGTTCCGTCCGAATCCAAAGCGGCGCGATCGCCCGAAATCACCACCCGCTTACCGGCGACCTCGGGGAAGGTCTTGTGGGTGGCGTCGGGATCATTGAAGTATCCGAGCGGGATTCGGCCTTCCCTGGCAACCCAACCCACCTCTTGCTCGCCGGGGGCGAGAAAATGGCCGTAGTCCTCGGAGAGAACCAGCCCGCCCTCGCGCAGCGTGAACGTGTCGGTCCGAGTCTCGCCGTGGCTGCGCCCGAACCCCATGTTTCCGGTTTCCGAGGAGCCGTATCCGTTGATGAGTGTGATCTGGGGCAGCAATTCCAACAGCGCCCATTGGTATTTCACGTTCGTTGCGGCCCCACCGGTGCCAATCCCATACAGCGACGACAAATCGTATTGGCCACGACGTAACTCGGCAACAAGCGGCGCCGCGTAGGCGTCCCCGACCATGGTCATCAAGCCGACCTTCTCACGCTCGGCCGTCTCCCACACCGATCGCGGATCAAGCTTCTTACCCGTGTCGTACAACACCACCGGCGTCCCGGCCAGGATCGCCGAAAACGCCGTCCACATGCCGGCGGCGTGCATCAGTGGTGAGACGGCGAACCACGGTGCCCCGCCCGCGCGCACCTTGTCGTGAATCTCCTGAGCGGACTCGTGATCTGCGCCCACCATCGACGAGACGTAGATGTCGGACTGCCGCCAGAGCACGCCCTTGGGCCGACCGGTGGTGCCGCCGGTGCAGATCATCAGCAGATCATCAGGCGACGCGGTGGCGCCCTGGTCGCTGTCCCCCTGCGCCAGTGCATCATCCAAAGCCACGGCCCCGGCCAGTTGGGGGGCCGTGCTGCCGTCATCGACCGACACCAGCAGGTCGGCGCTGTCGGGTGGCAACACGTCGGCGAACTTGGCGCCGAGCGAGCGGTGGTAGATGACCGCCCGTGGTTGCAGGTATTCGAGTAGCTCGCCGACCTCGCGCGGCGTGTAGTGATAGTTGACGTTGACCGGGACGGTGCGCGCCTTGAGGCAACCGATCACCATGTCGGTGTAGAGATCGTTGTGCATGATCAGCGCGACGCGATCCTGCCCGCACTCCCAGCGCTCGAGCGTGTCACGTTCGCGGTGAGCGCCGAATCCCCTGCCGGCCAAAAAGTTCCCGAGCCGACGTGTGCGGTCTGCCGACTCAGCGAAGGTGCTGCGGCGGCTCCCACACAGCGTCATCGTACGATCCGGAATAACATCGGCGATCGCGTCGAGAACCGCGCCTATGGTCCATTCGCTCATGGCGACTAGACAGCCGCGCCGACTTTGACACCGAGGAGATCTAAGGCATTGTTGCGCATGATCTTTCGAACATCTGATTCGCTGAAGTCCTTGAGCTCGTCGGCGAACGACACCGGCGACTCGAGGCCTTCTCCATGCGGCCAGTCGGAACCGAACAAGATCTTGTCGACGCCGATGGCGTCGGCGAGCATGCCCAAATCGTCCTCGTAGTACGGCGCGATCCACACGTTGTTGCGCAACTGTTCCACCGGATCCTCGGGGAACAGGTGTGGGTGGCCGTTGGCCGCCTTCTTCATCCGCTTGATCAGTCCGTGGACGAAGTATGAACCGTTTTCGATGCTGACCGCCTTCAGTTTCGGATGGCGGGTGAACACCCCGTGCGCGATCATCGAGGCGATGGTGTCGTGGATAGCCCGGTCGTCGGTGAGTATCTGCTCCAGCGGCTCCGATCCGCCGAATCCCTCGAAAGTCGACCTGCCGCCCCACATTCCCGCCACTTGCAGGTAGCCGCTGTCGCTGAGGTGGAATCCGACCGGTACGCCGGCTTCGGCCAACCGGGCCCAGACCGGGTCATGGCTGGGATCACCCAGCGAACGCGGCTTGACTACGCCAGGTACGGGCGCTGGGCGTACTAGGACAAGTTTGGCGCCGCCCGCCAATACGTATTCCAGCTCGTTGACTGCCTTGACCGGATCGGCCAGCGAGATGATCGGCGCGGCGATGATCCGGTGATCGGGCCGGTCGAAGCCCCAGTCCTCGTCCAACCACAGGTTGAACGCGTGCACCGAGGCCATGGTCGCGTCGACATCGTGCTTGAGCGCTTCCTCGACGCCGCACGCGAACGTCGGCAGCATGAAGATCGTCTCGATGTCCTGGGTGTCCATCACCCGGACGCGGGCGTCCCGATTCCGATACTCCGGGTGCTCCCCTATCCGGTCGACCTTCATCAACGACGCGGGTTCGACGCCCTCGGGAATCGTGCCACGGAACAGCAAGTCCAGGCAGCCGGGCACGATGATGGGATCGAACGTCGGATTGGGGACGAAGCGGTTGACCCGGTCGCCGATGATCGCCTGGGTATGCTTGCCGTCGGTGAACATCTGGACGCCCCGTTTGCGGAACTTCTTGTCCAGGTGCCGGATAAAGGCGTCCACCGGCTCGTAGTAGTGGTTGTCGACATCAATTGCCTTGTAGCTCAAATCACC
Organism: uncultured Actinomycetota bacterium; assembly: GCA_963762625.1. Classification (GTDB taxonomy): domain Bacteria; phylum Actinomycetota; class Actinomycetes; order Mycobacteriales; family Mycobacteriaceae; genus Mycobacterium. Next base: position 1,997,050 of record CAVXLB010000001.1, on the reverse strand, counting down.
CATGACGATCCTTTCGGGGTACCACCTGCGAACTAAGCGTCGGAAGAAGTTAGCTTTTCAGCGAGGGACGGAAACTGCGGCGGCCGCTTCTGCAGGAAGCTGGTGATGCCCTCGATGACGTCCGGCCGTGGCATTGCCTCCTGCAGCAGGACCTCGGCGCGCGCGGTCGCGTCCACTACGTCGCGTGTGGCGTCTGCGTAGACCTGCTGTTTGATCACCGCCATCGAGGCCGGCGAGCAGTTGGCGGCGATGTCCTCCGCATAGTCCATCGCACGCTTCATCAAATCTTCGGTCGCAACGACCTCTTTGACCAGGCCCAGTTCGGCCGCCTCCTCGGCGAGGAAGGTGCGTCCGCTCAACAACAGGTCGAGGGCGACCCCCCAATTGGTCAAACGCGGAAGTATCCAAGAGATGCCGAACTCGGCGATCAATCCGCGGCGAGCGAACACGGCGGCGAACTTGGCGCCGGCGGCGGCAAATTTGACATCGCACATCAAAGCCTGAGTCAGACCGATGCCTACACAGGCACCGTTGATCGCCGCGATGACGGGCTTGCGCAGCGTGGTCACAAAATGGGGCGGGCGTTCACCGACCAAATCAGCCAGATTCGTCTGGCCCGCTTTCTCCATTGTCTCGCCCATGGTGGCGGCCGAACTCGGCGCGCCGAGATAGGCGCCAGCACAGAATCCCCGGCCCCGCCCGGTCAGCACGATCACCCGGACTGCCGGGTCGTCTTCGGCACGGTCGATGGCGGCGTAAAACCCGGCCGCAATATCGGGACCCCAGGCGTTGAGCCGCTCCGGGCGGTTGAAAGTGACGATCGCGACGCCGGTGGCCGTGGCCTCGTAGAGCACCGCCTCTTCGGCGCCGGAAACACTGCCGCTGCCGGACATCTCCCGCCCCACCTCTCCGACGTCTAGCAGGCGTCCACCACCGAATTCAGCTTACTTTGTACGCATACTGTATACCTATCGGTAGCGCATTCCACAACCGACGTCGGACCGGCGGAGCGCCCTCCGAGACTGCGAGTTCTCGCTGGTTGAAGCACTGCTGTGGCCAGCTGCCGGCTGACCGTTATCGGTGATCCCGGGTTGTGGCGAGCGACACGTCGCCAAAGCGGTTTGATCGGTCGGCCGGCAGGGAAAACTTCGACAATCCAGTTATGAATGAAGGGGGCAAAGTGATCGACATGAACAGCGGCCCTGCCGAGGCCATCAAGGGCATCGTTGAAGGCGTCAAAGGCAAGGCAAAAGAAGCCGTCGGCACGTTCTTCGGCCGAGGCGATTTGATCAGTGAAGGCGAAGCCCAGCAGGACAAGGCGCAGGCGCAGCGAGACGTGGCGAAGAAGGAAGCCGCCGCTGAGAAGGCCCGCTCCGAGGCCAAGGTTCAGGAAGCGCGACAGAAGGCCGCACAGTAAGCAGGTAACCACCGCGCGCAGCACGCCTCGGCCGGTTAGATCTCGTGTGCTGCACGGCGTTTAGCCGGAACGTATCCGGTTCGCCGAGCGATGTCGCTCAACACGACGTGCCTCGGCGTGGAATTTCGGTAAGCATATAAACCGTGGCTGCAGACAATGACAAGGCCGAAGGGCTCGCGGGCCACTTTGCCAAGATGCCGCACTACCACGTCGTGACTCAACACGACGGGCGCTACCTGGACTACAGCGATGGCCTCACCGAACCCGGTGCGGTGGCCTATGCCGCCGATTTGATTTCACCCTTGTCCGGCGGCCGGGAGCAGGGACTGGAAGCCGTGTGGTTGGTGCAAGTCGACCCGCGAACATGCCCACTGGCGCACGGTGCCGATCCCGGAAAAGATAGCGAAGACGCCCTGATGTTCCTGGATCGGGTAACGCAAGACGACCCTTACTGGTGGGCGCTCGGGTAACACCCGCAGCTCACTCCCACAGTCAGGCAAGTGTTTCCAAGACCGCGGATGAAATCGGCTGCCCGAAATTCTCAGCGAGCGCCTCCATCCCGCTGTTGCCACCCAAAAAGGCAGCCCCGGTGTCCGCCCATCGGTCCAGCCCGATCGCCCGCGCGGCTTATTTACCAAAACGCCTACGATAGGTATTACAGTAGGAGACGAAAAACTGCATCAAGGCCGCATTGGACAACACCGGAGCAACCCCTGCTCGGCGTTACCCAATGGCCATCCAACGGCGTAGTCGGATGACCTACCGGCAAGGCTGACGGACATGGCTGCACGGCGACACGCCCACGTATACGCAGGTCAGGGAAAGAGCCATCGGTAGTTGAAATACCGGCCGGCGGCACGGCCCGGAACTGCGTTACCAGGACAGATTTTGATGGAGGTGCCCGTAGTGGCAAAACAGGCAACCCCAGACAAGCGGCAACGGCGCGAACGCGGGTCCATCAATCCCGAAGACATCATCAGCGGCGCATTCGAGCTCGCAGAGCAGGTGTCGATCGACAACCTGAGCATGCCTCTGCTCGGCAAACACCTTGGCGTCGGCGTCACCAGCATCTACTGGTACTTCCGCAAGAAGGACGACCTGCTGAACGCGATGACCGACCGCGCCCTGAGCAAGTACGTGTTCGCCACTCCATACGTCGAGGCCAGCGACTGGCGCGAAACGCTGCGGAACCACGCGCGCTTGATGCGTAAGACGTTCATGGGCAACCCAATTCTGTGCGACCTGATTTTGATTCGGGCGGCGCTGAGCCCCAGGGCCGCGCGGGTGGGCGCGCAGGAGATGGAGCGGGCGATCGCCAACCTGGTGGAGGCCGGACTGTCGCCGGAGGACGCTTTCGACACATACTCCTCGGTTTCCGTTCACGTCCGCGGATCCGTGGTACTGCATCGGCTTTACGAAAAGAACCAGTCGGCCGAGAGTGGATCGCGCGCAATCGAGGACGCGGTGGCTGTCGATCCGGACACCACTCCGCTGATCGCTCAAGTGAGCGGGCAGGGACACCGCATCGGCGCCCCCGACGAAGCCAATTTCGAATACGGCCTCAACTGCATCCTCGACCATGCCAGCCGCTTGATCGATGGGGATTCCGTCAAGTCGGCGACGTCACGGCAACGCAAGGCCGACAAGTCGCCGGTTCAGGGGGCGCGAGCCAGGGCCACGGTGGCGCCTTAAAGCGCGTCAGCCTTCGCGGATCGCCCCGTCAGGCTTCCGGTTCCGGCACGTGAAAGTGTTCGTCGCGTAGCCGGAATGCTTCCTTGGTCCCGTGCTGCGCGCGGGTTTTGACGAAGTTGAACTCACCCGGCGAGAACTGCAGGTTGGTGCCGTAGGCGTGGAACAGGTAGCTCGCAACTTCCTCACCCTGGTACGCCTGGGTCTGCTCAACGAGACGGAAAGCTTCTTTGGCGATGACTACTCCATCGGCGGGCATCTTCGCCGCCTTTTCAGCCCAGTATCGGGCGCGAGCCGTGACAGCACCGGGATCGCATGTGTCGGTGAAGATTCCGAGGTGCTCGATTTCGCCCGCTGCGATGATGTCCCCGGTCAGCAGCATCCGGCGGGCCAGCACCGGCCCTAACCGATGGAAAAACATATGCAGACTGCCCAGCGCGGGACCGAGGAAGCGTGTTGCCGGCATACCGATTTTGGTGTCGCGCGCGATGACCGAGATGTCGGTCATCAGGGCCATCTCGAAGCCGCCACCGAGCGCATAGCCGGAAATCTCCCCCACCGTCACCTTGGGGAACCCCATGAAGTTGTGGTAGAAGCTAAATGATTTGCGGTCCAACGTAAGCCGTCGGCGCTGACTGGGGCGGCGCTTGGCCGCCGCTTCATCGGGGGCCTGGCCTTTGGAGCCGTACCAGCCGTATGCGTTATTCATATCGGCCCCGGTGCTGAAAACTCCTTCAGCGCCGCGCAACAGCACAACCGTGAGATCGTCATCGTCGGCGACGTGATCCAGACACCGCCCGACAGCCTCGCGCATGGCGGCGTCATAGGAGTTACGTTGCTTGGGGTTGTTCAGGGTGATCGTGGCGATGCGCGCCCGCGGATCCACGTCAAAAAGCACACGATCATCCGAAGTGTCAGAGGAAGTCATCTGTCGGACTCCTTTCGCCGGCGGCCGAATTGAAATGTGGACAGTTTTTCCGGCGAGGACGCCAACGTGTTGACCTCACCCAGGCAAAGCACCTCGTCATCAAGCAGCACCCGCGCTGTTGACGTGACGCCCCGCTCGACTTGTGACCGGACGATGTCAAAGCGCAACTCAGTCAAGATGGGCGTGGGCCGGCGGAAGGTCACGTTGAGTGAACGGGTCTTGCCGGAAAGACCCGTGACGCAACTCTGATGCTGCATCACGCAGTCCAAGAAGACGGCGAGAAAGCCGCCGTGCACCAATCCGGGCGGCCCTTCGTAGACGAGCGGGAACAAGACGCTGCCGCCGGCCTTGTCGGCGTCGACATAATCGAAGGAGTACTCCGGAAAGCACGGATTGTAGGCGCCGATGTCGGTTGCGTGATTCAGATAGACCCGCCGGGGGTCGCCCTCGACCTCACCGATGCGCGGCGCGTTGTCCCGGGGAGCCGCCGCGGCCAGCTCGCCCTCCCACTCCGCGAACTTGACCAGCATGGCGTCCACCGCCGGGTGCGGGTGCTCCAATGCGAGCAACGTTGAGCTGAGCCTCCGCATCGCGGCGGCCGCGGCGACGGTCTGGGCAAGGGGCGCTTCGCCGAATCTGGCGTCACCGGTGCCCTCGACCATGTATCCCTCTTTCAGGTGGTTTCACCGGGTTGTTTCCGTCGAGAGCGTTTCCTTGCTAACTTATACAGCGTAGCAATCGTATTGCCTACTGTATGGGTAACCATATCGGTGAGAAAGGCCGGATTCGACGGTGAGTGACGAGGTCGACACGGCCGATACCGAGGGTTCAGTTGCCGCAGTCAGGGATGGCGCGATTCTGCGACTCACGCTCGACCGCCGATCGCGGCGTAACTCGTTGACCCACGCGATGATCGAAACGTTGGTTCGTGAGCTGACCGATGCCGCGGCGGACGACTCGTTGCGCGCGATTCACATCCAGGGCGCCGGAGGCGACTTCTGCGCCGGCGCTGACTGGGTGGCCACCAACAGCGGCAGCGGACAACGCCCCCGCACCGGTGACCTGGTGCGCAGGATTCCGCACGCCGCCCATCGCTTGATCGAACTCGTGCACACCATCCAACTGCCCGTGGTCTGCAGTGTGCAGGGCTGGGCCGCGGGCATTGGCTGTAACCTTGCGCTGGCCGCCGACTTCGCGGTCGCCGCGACGGATGCCGTCTTCTGGGAGCCGTTCATCGACCGTGGGTTCAGCCCGGATTCGGGTTCCACCTGGCTACTGCCCCGACTCATCGGCCCGGCGCGGGCTCGCCGAATGCTGCTGCTCAGCGAGAAGGTCACCGCACCCGACGCGGCCGACTGGGGGCTGATTCACCAGACCGTCAGCCCGAGCGAGCTCGACGGGGCAACCGAGAAGTTGCTGGCAAGGTTGGCCTGCGGACCAACGGTGGCGATCGGACTGGCCAAGCAAGCCATGAACTTCGGCCAGGACGCGTCGCTCGGTCAATCCATGACACAGGAACTTTTCAACCTGGAACTAACCTGTCGGACAAAAGATTTCAAAGAAGGCCTAGAAGCGTTTCGGCAACGGCGCGCGCCGAATTTCGATGGCCGCTGACCGGCTAGGCTTTCGGTCGCACCGGGCGCAAGACGAAGGGAACACGGATGCCTGCTGACTCGTTCGACACAATCAACTACGAGGTCGACGGGCATACCGCCACCATCACGCTGAACCGTCCGGACGCCCTCAATGCGCTTAGCCCGCACATGGTCACCGAACTCCGGGCGGCCTACGACGAGACCGAAAACGACGACAAGATATGGCTGACCATCGTCACCGGCACGGGTCGGGCGTTCTGCACGGGGGCTGACGTCAACGCCATTCCTGAGGACGGCAAGGTCATCTACGAACGGCCATACCTGTCGACTCACGACCAATGGGAGGCTCCGCAGGAAGGCACACCGCCGTTCCGCCAAATGGCAAAGCCGGTGTTGACCGCTGTCAACGGTTTGTGCTGTGGCGCGGGTATGGATTGGGTCACCACGACGGACATCGTCATTGCATCCGATCGCGCGACGTTCTTCGACCCGCATGTGAGCATTGGATTGGTGGCCGGACGGGAGATGGTGCGCGTGTCGCGGGTGCTGCCCCGCTCCATCGCCCTGCGAATGGCGTTGATGGGCAAGCACGAGCGGATGAGCGCAGAGCGCGCCTACCAACTCGGGTTGATCAGCGAAATCGTCGAGCACGACCATCTCCTCGAGCGGGCGCATGAGATCGCCGACATCGTGAACTCCAACGCGCCACTCGCGGTCCGCGGGACGCGGCTCGCGATCGTCAAGGGCCTGAATGTGCCACTGCATGAAGCCGAGATCATGGCCGAGACATTCCGCGAACGCGTCCTGCGTACCGAGGACGCACTCGAAGGACCCAAGGCGTTCATGGAAAAGCGGGCACCGGATTGGCAATGCAAGTGAGCGCCGGCGGTTTCGAAACCATCCTGCTCGACGTCGACGCCACCGATCATGTCGCCACCATCACGCTGAATCGGCCTGATCAGCTCAACACGTTCAACCGAACCATGTGCGAGGAAATGGTACGAGCCTGGCGTGCCGTCAAACTCGACGAGTCGGTGCATGCGGTCGTGCTGCGCGCCGCGGGCACCCGGGCGTTCAGTGCCGGACTGGACATCAAGACGCCGTATGGCCAGCCCGAAAATGTCTGGAACCATGAAGATCCCGGCGAGGCGCTCAGCCCTAAGTGGCAGAAGATGTGGAAGCCGGTGGTGTGCGCGGTCCAGGGCATGTGCACCGCCGGTGCGTTTTACTTCGTCAACGAATCCGATGTGGTGATCTGCTCAACGAGCGCAACATTTTTCGACTCACATGTATCGGCCGGCCTGGTCTGCGCACTGGAACCGATCGGGCTGATGCGCCGCATCGGGCTGGGCGAGACACTGCGAATAGCGCTGATGGGCAACGACGAACGGGTCAGCGCTGACACCGCGCTGCGGATCGGACTGGTGTCCGAGGTGGTTGTCCCGGACGACCTGTGGACACGGGCTCATGAGATCGCGGCAGCGATTGCCGCCAAGCCGCCGTCGGCGACCCAGGGCACCGTGAAGGCGATCTGGGAGTCGCTGGACAAGCCCTACCGCGCCGCCTTGGAGCAGGGACTGATCTACACCCGATTGGGCAACCCGCTCGGCAAGGCCGAATTGGCCGCCCAAACCAACTCCAACGGCAATGGCGCCAGGAGTGAGCCGAAGATCCGCTGATGGCCGATCACCCGCTGAGTCAACGCATCGCCGACGTGCTGGATCTGCAGCCCAGTGCGGATGCGATCGAGTACGACGGTCGATGGCACTCGTGGGGGCAGGTCGGCGAAGCGGCCCGGCAGATGGCTTCTCGGACGGCCGAACACGGCGCCGCGCCCCAGATCGGGATGCTGCTGCGCAACCGCCCCGGGCAGGTGGCGGCGTTCCTCGGTGTGCTGCTGGGCGGCGGGACCGTGGTCACCATCAACCCGTCTCGCGGTGACGAGCGCACCAGGGCTGATATCGCCGCCCTGGAACTGCCGCTGATCGTCGGGGAGCCCGACGACCTGGCGACGCTGGTACCCCCTGGTACCCCGACGGCGTCGATTTCGGGTCTTTTGGCCAACGCCGGTGGGCCGGCACAGCACACCCCCGGGCCCGGTGCCCGCCCCGGTGTCGCGGTCCGAATGCTGACCAGCGGAACGACCGGTCCACCCAAACGGGTCAACCTCAGCTACGACATGCTGGCGCGCAGCGTGATGGGCCCCCAACCCGATCGCGCACCGGCGCCGACCGAATTGCGACGCGGCGTCGCGATCGTCAACTCACCGCTGGTGCATATCGGCGGGGTTTTCCGGGTGCTGCACTGCGTCGCCGAGGCGAGATCCTTTGTGCTGCTAGAACGATTCGAGCTGAACGCGTGGGCCGATGCGGTGCGCAAGCACCGGCCGCGCACGGTTTCGCTGGTACCGGCCGCGTTGCGCACAGTATTGCACTCCGATCTCCCACCTGCCGACCTGGAAAGCATCCGCGCAGTCACCTGCGGCACGGCGCCGCTATCGGCAGACGATGCCGACGCGTTCACCGAGAAGTACGGTATCCCCGTCCTGACCTCCTATGCGGCAACCGAATTCGGCGGCGGAGTCGCCGGCTGGACCCTGGCCGATTACCAGCAGCACTGGAACGCCAAACGCGGCAGCGTCGGCCGGGCCAATCCCGGTGCGCAACTGCGGGTCGTCGATGAGGGCGGTGCGCCGCTGGGGGCGGACCAGGTAGGTCTGTTGGAGGTCAAGCCGGGACAGCTAGGACCGTCGGCGGAATGGCTGCGGACCACGGATATGGCGCGCATCGACGACGACGGATTTGTCTGGGTCGTCGGGCGCGCCGACCAGGCGATCATCCGCGGCGGGTTCAAAGTGATGCCCGACGACGTTCGCACCGCGCTGGAGGGCCACCCCGCGGTCGCGGGCGCGGCGGTGGTGGGTCGACCCGACGAGCGCCTGGGTGAGACGCCCGTCGCAATGGTGGAATTGCGTAAATCCGCGTCGCCCGATCGTGCCGACCTGCTCGAGTATCTGCGGATGAGACTGGCCGGCTACGAGATTCCCACTGAAATCGCGATCGTCAGCGCAATCCCGCGAACACCTTCGGGCAAGGCCGATCTGGGCGCAATCCGGACCTTCTTCAATACAGCCGCCGCTCACAGCGACCATGCCGGGTGACTCGCCCACGATCGCCGACGTCTTGCGGCAGCAAGCCCGTGCGCGTTCAGAGCACCCGCTTCTTGTTTGCGACGACGACCGCATCAGTTACGCCGAGGCTGAGCGCCGCTCGGCGCAGCTTGCCCGCGGACTGATAGCGCTCGGTGCCGGCAAGGGCACTCACGTGGGACTGCTCTACCCGAATGGCACCGAGTTCGCGGTCGGAATGCTGGCGGCGGCGCGGATAGGCGCGGTGGTGATCCCGTTTTCGACCTTCGTCACCGCCCGCGAGATGCGTGAGCAACTGGTCGACAGCGACACCCAAATCCTACTGAGCGCGGCATCGTTTCGTTCGCACGATTATGCGCAAAGACTGGCGCAGGTGGTGTCGGACCCGGACTTCAATGCCCATCGCCCGCTGTTCGCCCCCGCGGCACCGCAATTACGCCACGTCTCGATCAGCCACGCTCCGATTTGTGGGCTCGCCGAAACCATCGATAGCCAACTGCTGTCCGCGATGGAAGACGATGTCGACGGCTCGGACCCGCTGGCCATCGTCTATACGTCGGGCTCGACGAGCACCCCCAAGGGAGTGGTGCACACCCACTCCGCGCTGCTCGGCCACCAGCGGAACCTAAACGACATCCGCTGTTTGACGGCGAACGACAAGCTGTTCTGCAATTCGCCGTTCTTCTGGATCGGGGGGCTCGCGTTCGGGCTGCTTGCCACGCTGATCGCCGGGTCGACGCTGGTGTGCTCGAACGCCGGCGACGCAGGCAGCACGCTCGACCTGCTCGAAGCCGAACAGCCAACCATGACGAACGGTTTCGCCGCCGGCATCGCTCACCTGGCCGATCACCCGAGCTTTGCGGCACGCGACCTGTCGTCGATGCGTCGGGGCAATCTGTACCCGATCATGGCGCCCAACATCCGACCGGCCGATCCGGAATTGCGGCACAACATGCTAGGCATGACAGAGGCTGGCAGTGTGTTGCTGATCAGCGGCGACGAATCCGACCAACCCGAAGAGCGGCGTGGGTCGTTTGGCAGGCCCGCGCCCGGATTCGAGACCATGATCATCGCGCGCGACGCGGCGGGAGTCGGCGAATTGTGCATCCGCGGCCCATATCTGATGCAGCGGTATTACAGACGCAGTCGCGAAGAATGCTTCGATGCCGACGGTTGGTTCCACACCGGCGATTTGGTGCGTGCTGACAGCGACGGATTCATGTATTTCGTTGGCCGGCTCAGCGCGATGATCAAGACGGCGGGTGCCAACGTCTCGGCCGCCGAGGTGGAGAAGGCAATCCTGAGGCTGACTGGCGCGACGGCTCACGTGGTCGGCATTCCGGACGCCGAACGGGGAGAGTTGGTTGCCGCAGTTATCACCCTGCCGGGTTTCGACGAAGCCGCGCTACGCGAGCGACTCAAGGAAGAGTTGTCGACTTACAAAATCCCCAAACGGTTCCTCGCCATCCCGAGCGCCGAAGTACCACTGCTGTCCAGCGGCAAAATCGACACGCAACAATTGAAGCAGCTGTTCTGTGACTAGTCCGGAGCCTGACCCATCGCTTGCGCGCACCATCGATCAACTCGTGCGGTTTCGCTCCACCCACGACCACGCCAAGCCGATGGTGATCGACCCGCAGACCCGGATCAGCTACAGCGAACTAGACACAACTACAAGCGATTTGGCCGCGGCGTTCATCGAAGCCGGCGTCCGCAAGGGCACTCGAGTCGGGCTGATCATGCCCAATTGCGCCCGCTGGGTTCAGGTTGCGATAGCACTGACACGCATCGGCGCGGTACTGGTTCCGTTGAGCACCCTGCTGCAGCCCGGCGAGCTCGTCGCGCAGTTGCGGGCAGCCGCGGTGCAATTCGTGGTGAGTGTCGAGGAATTCCGCGGGCACCGCTATCTGGACGATCTCCATTCTGTGCCGCGGCTCGAACTTCCTGCGTTGCGCCAGGTTTGGTCGGTTGACCGACTAAACCAAACGAGTGCCGGTGAACGGGCCCGCCGGCTCGTCGATGCCATGGCCGAAACCGTCACCGCCGCCGACCCTCTGGTCATAATGTTCACCTCGGGCAGCAGTGGAGCACCCAAGGGCGTCGAGCATTCCCATGGCAACGCGTTGGGTGCCGTCCAGTCAGGCCTCGCGGCGCGCTGCATCACATCCGGTACCCGGCTCTATCTACCCATGCCGTTCTTCTGGGTGGGCGGCTTTGGCAGCGGGATATTGTCCGCACTGCTCGCTGGGGCCACCCTGGTGACCGAGGAAGTACCGAAACCCGAAACCACCCTGCGGCTGCTGGAAAGCGAGCGGGTCACGCTGTTTCGCGGTTGGCCCGACCAGGCCGAAGCGCTGGCGCGGCATGCGGATACGGCCAGTGTCGACCTTTCGGCATTGCGCTCAGGCAGTCTGGAAGCCTTGTTACCGCCAGAGCTGCGGGCTCAGCCTGGTGCGCGGGCCACGCTGTTCGGGATGACCGAGGCATTCGGGCCTTACTGCGGCTACCCCGCCGACACCGATATGCCGCCGACGGCCCGGGGCAGTTGCGGAAAGCCGTTCCCTGGGATGCAGGTGCGCATTGTCGACTCCGACAGCGGCCAGCCGGTTGCCGCGGGAACCGTTGGCATGATCCAGATTCGGGGGCCGCACACGCTGCGGGGCATTTGCGGCCGCACCCGGGAGGACCTGTTCACCTCCGACGGCTTCTACCCCACTGGCGATCTCGGTCATCTCGATCCGGACGGCTTCCTGTTCTACCGCGGCAGATCTGACGACATGTTCAAAGTCAGCGGCGCCACCGTTTACCCCAGCGAGGTCGAGCGGGCGATTCGCGCCATCGATGGCGTCGAGAACGCGTTCGTCACCAACGTCCCCGGCGCCGCAGGGGAACGCGTGGGTGCGGCGGTGGTGTGCGGCGACCACTCGCTTACCCTCGAACAGCTGCGCAACTCGGCACGCAAGCTGCTGAGTGCATTCAAGGTGCCAACGGTGTGGCTGTTGCTGGAATCCGACGACGATGTTCCGCGCGGCGGCACCGGGAAGCCCGATACCCATCGCCTGCGGGCGGCGTTGATCGAAGCGAGCAAGCCTTAAGGCACCCGCTCCCAGGGTTGACAGTTCTGCGATTCGAAGGCCTTGACCGTTGTTGAATTAATACTCGCGAACATCGGACCGACAGACGTATTCGCCTGGACTACGTGCTCCTTGTTCGCATCGGGTGTGCTGTAGGTAAACCACGAGCACATCGAGTCCTGCGTCGGCACATTATTTATCCAAACCCCAAAGGTCGACGCCGAGCCGCCCGTGCGATATAGGCCGGGCACAATGTCAGGCCCGACGATAAAGACACCGTTCCCCGGGATCGGGTCCAGGGGATCGGCAATGGCTGGCGGCGCCAATGCGACCACGACCACCCACGCAACGAACCCGGCCGTTGCGCGCGACACCAGTGCTAGACGCATCTTTTCTCGCTCGATAGTTGTTGCCCGTCCCAATGGCAGCGTATTCCTTCGCAGGCAGATGCCGGTAGCTCAGTCACAACACGCTGTCTTGCAGTCCGGGCGCTGGCTTCCAGTAGGAGCGATGCTGGAAGGGGTAGGTGGGAAGCGCGATGATGCCCGCTTCGGGATAGAGGGTCCGCCAGGACGGGCTGTGCCCGTGGTTGTGCAGCTGAGCTAGCGCCGTTGCGACGGTGTCGCGGTCGGGCCGGTGTCGGCGCAAGGTGGTGATGACCACCGACTGGGGCCGGTCAGAAACGCCGGCCAACGTGTCGGTGATCGCCGGCGCCAACACTGGGTGCGGAGACAACTCCACAAACGTGCACTCGGCCTGAGTGAGCAGGTGGACGACACTGTCGTGGAACCGGACAGGCTCCCGCAGGTGTCTGACCCAGTACTCGGCGGAGGTGAGCTGTTCGTAGGTTGCGATTTCTCCGGTGAGGTTAGACACGATGGGCACGGTGGGCGCAGCGAAAGTCAGGCGCGCGGCGGTGTCATCGAAGTCATCGAATTCAGGTCGAGCGGCGTCCATGGATTGCACCAGCCGACCGCGTGCGGCCACCAAGACGGCGGCGTCGGGCAGTGAAAGCACACCGGCGACGTGGGCGGCGGTGAGTTCTCCGATGGAGTGGCCCAAGAGATAGTCAGGGGACACACCCGCCTCGACGAAGAGGACATGCATGGCCACGCCTAGGGCGAACAGCGCAGGTTGTGCGTACGCGGCGTGACGGAGCAACTCGGCAGGAGCGGTGTCTGGTTGGGCGAACATGACGTCGCGCAGCGGGATTTCGAGATGGTCATCCAAGGCTGCGCATACTTCGTCGAAGGTGTGGGCGAACGTGCGGTGGTAGCGGTAGAGGTCTTGGCCCATGCCGGAGTAGGCGCCCTCGCCGGGCAAGACAAACACGATCTTGCTGCTGTGGTGAGCGGGACTGTGGTGTTGGGCGAGGCCGGGGTGGGTCTGGTCGGCGGCCAGTGCTTGCAAGGCTTGCAGCAGATCGTCGCGGGGGTCCTCGGTGTTGGAACGCTCGGTGATGGTGGCGCGGTAGGAGTGGTGGGTGCGGGTGCTGGCCAGGCTGTAGGCCAGGTCGGTGAGCTCAAGGTTGGGGTGGCTGATCAGGTGCTCGTGTAGCCGGTCGGCTTGAGCGGTCAGGGCCCCGCGGGTACGCGCCGAGACCGACCAAAGCCGCAGCGGCGGCTGCGAGACCGGTTCTCCCGCAGACACTGTGGGCGACGTAGCCTCCGCGGGTGCTTGGCGCAAGATGAGGTGGGCGTTGGTGCCGCTGATCCCAAACGATGAGACCGCCGCGGTGCGGGGGTGGTTGGTCGTCGGCCAGGGCACGGCTTCGGTGAGTAGTTGGACCGTGCCCGCGGACCAGTCGATGTGGGGGCTGGGATGGTCGACGTGCAGAGTGCCCGGCAGGGTGTCGTGGTTGAGGGCCTGGATCATTTTGATCAACCCGGCGACTCCCGCGGCGGCTTGGGTATGACCGAGGTTGGATTTGATCGATCCCAGCCAAAGAGGTTGATCAGAGATGCGGTTGGCGCCATAGGTGGCCAACAGAGCACCGGCTTCGATCGAGTCGCCCAGGGTGGTGCCGGTGCCGTGGGCCTCGACAACATCGACCTGATCAAGCGTCAGTCCGGCATTGGCTGCTGCCTGCTGGATGACGCGTTGTTGGGCGGGTCCGTTAGGGGCGCTCAAACCGTTGGAGGCACCGTCCTGGTTGACGGCAGACCCAGCGATGACCGCAAGGACCCGATGGTTGTTACGGCGGGCGTCGCTGAGCCGTTCCAGGACCACAACCCCGGCGCCTTCCCCAAAGCCGGTGCCATCGGCGGCGGCGGCGAAGGCTTTACACCGGCCGTCAGAGGCCAGCCCGCGTTGACGGGCGAACTCGGTGAACACCGCCGGTGACGTCATGACCGTGACACCGCCGGCAAGCGCCAACGTGGATTCACCGCTGCGCAGGGACTGACACGCCAGATGGGCGGCCACCAGTGCAGACGAGCACGCGGTGTCCACGGTGATAGCGGGACCCTGCAAACCCAGCAGGTAGGCAACCCGCCCAGAGGCCACGCTGGTCGCGGTACCGGTCAGGACGTAAGCCTCAACGCTGTCGGAGCCGGCAGCACCATATGGCTGCGCCCAGGTCCCGGCGAATACGCCGGTATCGGACCCCGCCAACCCAACAGGGTCGATTCCCGCGGTCTCCAACGCTTCCCAGCACACCTCCAGCAGCAGCCGTTGTTGCGGATCGATGGCCTGCGCCTCACGCGAGGAGATACCGAAGAAATCAGCGTCGAACCCGGCCGCATCCCGCAAAAACGCCCCAGAACGCGTATAGGTCTTACCCACCGCGTCGGGATCCGGATCAAACAAACTCGCCAGATTCCAGCCACGATCAGTCGGGAAGCCGCCCACCACGTCCCTGCCACTGCTCACCAAATCCCACAACGCCGCCGCCGAATCGACACCTCCGGGGAACCGGCATGCCATCCCGACCACCGCCACTGGCTCATCCAGCCGCGCACGAAGAGCCCGGTTCTGCTGCTTCAGTCGCTCGATCCGCACCAGTGAGAGCCGCAGGGCTTCAGCTGCTCTTTCGCTTTCGCTTTCGCTAGCCATTTTCCTAGGGACTACTCGTAATCGCCTTCGCCGCTTAGGGCGATGTTCATGAGTTCGTTCAGGTTCATCTCTGCGAAGGCCCCTTCATTACTGGGGGAATCTGCAGAGCTTCTCTCGCCCAGCATGCCTAGCAGCACGTCCAGAATCCCTTCGTCGCGAAGCCTTTGTACTGGAATCGTGCTGATGAGGCGCTGGATTTCGACCTCGGGCGCCGCGTCGACACCGTTCGCGGATAGTTGTCGCTGAAGGTGAGTGGCCAGGGCGGCCGGGGTGGGTTGGTCGTAGATCAGGGTGGATGAAAGGCTCAGCCCGGTAGCGGTTTTGAGCCGGTTACCTAGCTCGATGGCGGTCAGCGAGGCAAACCCGCTGCCCTGGAATGACCGGCCGGGATCGATGTCGTCGGGGCTGGAGTGACCGAGCACAACCGCGATGTGTGAACGCACCAGGTCGAGGAGCAGGTTGTGTTGTTGATCGAGGGTCAGTCCGTGGAGTCGTTGGGCCAGCACCGATTTGACAGCGGTAGCCTCGGTGGCGACCAGCCGCCGCAGGGGATGGCGGACCAGATCGGCAAACAGCGGCGGTAGCCGGGTGCTGAGGGTGGGGTTGGCCAGCGCGGTGCGGTCCAGGAGGGCGGCCACCACGGTGGGGTGATTGACGATGAGCGCGGTGTCAAACAACTCCAGTGCTTGCTCGGTTGTCATCGCCGCCACACCGCCATGGCTCATTCGGGTCGGGGCTGGCTCCCAGAATCCCCACGCCATCGATGTCGCCGGGAGGCCGGCCGCACGCCGGTGAGTGGCCAACCCGTCCAGGAAAGCGTTGGCCGCGGCGTAATTACCCTGCCCTGCAGAGCCCATCGTGGAAGCCAGCGAGGAAAACATCACAAACATCGACAGGTCCAGATCGCGGGTCAACTCATGTAGGTTCCACGCCGCATCGACCTTGGCCGCCAACACCGTATCGATCCGGTCAGGGGTCAACGAGGTGATCGCCGCATCATCGATCACCCCGGCGGCGTGTATGACACCGGTCAACGGCGGGAACTGCGCGGGCAGTGCTGCCAACAACGCCGCCACCGCGTCACGATCGGCCACATCACAGGCCACCACCTGAACCTCTGCACCGGCCTGGGCCAACTCGGCCACCAACTCACCGGCCCCCTCGGCGCGATCACCACGGCGACTGATCAGCACCAGATGACCCACCCCGTACCGATGCACCACATGCCGGGCCAGCACAGCCCCGGCCATCCCGGTCCCACCAGTAATCAACACCGTGCCCGCCCCCAGGGCATCCGAGGTTTGATCGGGCATTGTCAGGACCACTTTGCCGATGTGACGGGCCTGGCTGACGAACCGGAGGGCGTGTGGGGCATACCGGATGTCCCAGGTAGTGACCGGCAGCTGATGCACGGCATGGCTGTCAAACAATCGGCTCAACTCCGCAAGCATCTGCTCAATTCGCTGCGGGCCGGCCTCAGCCAGGTCAAAAGCCCGGTACAACACCCCGGAATGTGTTTGCGCGATGACCTGGGGGTCGCGGATGTCGGCTTTACCCATCTCGATGAAACGCCCCCGACCCGGCAGTAACCGCAGCGAAGCATCCACAAACTCGCCGGCCAGCGAGTTCAACACCACATCGACCCCGCGCCCTCCGGTAGCGGAGAAGAATTTCTCCGCAAACTCCAGCGTGCGCGAATCGGCTATATGGTCCTCGTCGAATCCCATGGCGCGCAACGTGTCCCACTTATCGCGGCTGGCGGTGACAAAAGCCTCCACACCCCATTGCCGCGCTAACTGCACCGCCGCCATCCCCACCCCACCGGTCGCGGCATGGATCAGCACCGATTCCCCCGCCCGCACCCCAGCCAAATCCGCCAACCCGTAATAGGCGGTCAAAAACACCATCGACACACCTGCGGCTTCGGCGAAGGACCACCCCGGCGGCACCCGAACAATCAGCCGCTGATCCACCACGATCTCCGGACCCGCCGCACCCAACAAGCCCATCACGTGATCACCTACGGCCACACCGCTTACACCCGCGCCCACCTCAACAACCACCCCGGCCCCCTCCCCGCCCAGCTCCGCGGGACCGGGATACATTCCCAACGCCATCACTACGTCGCGGAAATTGACACCAACCGCGCGCACCTCAACCCGCACCTGCCCCACCTGCAACGGCGCTTCCGCCTGCGCGCAGGGCTGTAGCAGCACGTCCTCGAACGTTCCCCCACCTCTGACTTCCAGCCGCCACAACCCATCTGGTAACTGCAGCGGCTGAGGTGTGCACGGGGCCAGGCGGGCGGCGTAAGCGTTGCCGGTGCGGATCACCAGTTGGGGTTCCCCGGCGCCGGTCAACGCGGCCAAATCGAGCGGCGCGTCGGTATCGACCAGCAGTATCCGGCCCGGGTTTTCACTTTGCGCCGAACGCACCAATCCCCAAACCGCCGCTCCCGGCAGATCGGTGACATCCTCGCCGGCCAGTGCCACCGCACCGTGGGTCAGCACCACCAACGTGGCCGCTCGATCCGCAGCCAGCCAGGATTGCAGCACCGCTAACACCTGATGGGTGGCGGCATACGCCGAACCCACCACACCGCCAGAATCCGGCTGGTCTTCGCTACTCCATTCCCACACCACCACATCCCGATCGGGCTTGCGGACATCGCCGTCGGGATTTGCGTTCTCATCGTGGTCGTCAAGACTGCTGTGTTCCAAGGTGATTCGTGTCCACACGACTTCCAGCAGTTCTTGACGTGTCTGACCACCGGCCGCTGTCACGGCAGTGGCCAACTGCTGTACGGTGATTGGCCGCACCACCAATGACTGCACCGACAAGACCGGTAACCCGGTGGTGTCGGTCACGTGCAAAGACACCGCGCCTTCGCCGGCCGGGGCGAGGCATGCCCGTACCCGGGTGGCCCCCGTGGCGTGCAGCGACACTCCCGCCCAGGCAAATGGCGACACCATGTCACCGGCCTGCCCGGTCTCGGTGAGCGCCCCGGCATGCAACACCGCATCCAACAAGGCCGGATGAATCCCGAACCCGCCGACCTCCACCCCATCGGGCAACGCGACCTCGGCAAAAACTTCCCGCCCCCGCCGCCACAGCGCCTGCAATCCTTGAAACGCCGGACCGTACTCGTAGCCGCGGGCGGCCAGCCGCTCATAAGCGCCGGTCACCTCCACGGCGGTGGCCCCAGCCGGCGGCCACACGGACAAATCCGCCGCCGCGGACACCGCCGCGGGACTGACCCCCAGCATGCCCTGGGCGTGCAACACCCACTCCGCATCGGGTTGGCCGCCACGCGAATACACCGACACCTGACGGCTACCGGACTTACCGGGGCCGGAGACAACCACCTGCACCCGCACCGCGGCCCCCTCGGGCAGCACCAGCGGCGCTATCAGCGTCAACTCCTCCACCACCGCGCAGCCAACCTCGTCACCAGCGCGGATGGCCAACTCCACAAAACCCGTCCCCGCCAGCACCACCACCCCGGCCAACGCATAATCGGCCAGCCACGGGTCAACACCGACCGATAGCCGGCCGGTCAACACCACCCCACCGGAATCGGGCCGTTCGACCACCGCACCCAACAATGCATGGTCTGCTCCGGCCAAACCGACACCACACACATCCCCGGCCCCCGACGACGCCGCCGCCAGCCAAAACCGCTGCCGCTGAAACGCATACGTCGGCAACTCCACGGTGCGAGCACCAGCGCCGGCGAACACCCCGGACCACTCCACACCCACACCCGCGACATAGGCCTGACCCGCCGACGTCCAAAATCGTTGCAACCCACCGTCATCGCGACCCAGTGTGGGAATCACCACCGCACCCTCAGAAGCTTCTCCCCCGCCCTCAGCGACGGTGTCCTCAATTTCGGCGATCAACACCGGATGCGGACTGGGCTCGATGAACACGTTGTAGCCGTCTTCCCACAACCTCCGGACCGCGGACTCGAACTGGACGGTCTCACGGAGATTCCGATACCAGTAGTTCTTGTCCAGGTCTGCCGTATGTACCAACCCACCGGTGACTGTCGAGTAGAACTCGATGCCGGTCGACCGCATCGGCTCTAACGCGTCTAACTCCCTGAGCAATTCATCCTTGAACCGCTCGATCATCGGAGAATGACCGGAGACGCTCGAGGGAATCCGAAACGCTCGAACTCCAGCTGATTCACACTCAACGACAATGCTCCTGAGGTCCTTCACCGCACCGGAAAGAACCGTCGTCCTCGGGCCATTGATCGCGGCGACCACCACGGCCCCCGGCCAACGGTTCACGCGTTTCATGACCTCGCTCGCGGGCAAACAAACCACAGCCATTCCGCCGGCCCCCTGCGCGCCGGCCAACTGCACCAACAACCGGCTGCGTAGCGCCACCACCACCGCCGCATCCCGCAGCGACAACGCCCCGGCCACATACGCCGCGGCGATCTCGCCCTGTGAATGCCCGACCACGGCATCAGGAACCACCCCCACCCACTGCCATAACCGGGCCAACGACACCATCACTGCCCACAACACCGGCTGCACCACGTCGACCCGATCCAGCCCCGGTGCGCCCGCTACCCCGCGCACCACATCAAGCAGCGACCATTCCACAAACTCCGCCAATGCCTCACCGCAACAACGCATCTGGTCGGCGAACACCGGCGAGGCATCCAACAACTGCACTGCCATTCCCGCCCACTGCGAACCCTGGCCGGGAAACACCATCACCGTTTTTCCCACCGACTGGGCCCGCCCCACCACCACCTCGGCGCCCGGCCGGCCGTCGGCCAACCTCGCCAACCCCGCCATCAGTTGCTGCCGATCAGCCCCCACCACCACCGCCCGATGCTCAAACACCGACCGGGTGGTGACCAATGACCACCCGACATCCACCGGATCCAACCGCTCATCGGCTTGCACCCAGGCCAACAACCGGCCCGCTTGCTCGGCCAGCGCCGCATCCGACCTAGCCGTCAGCACCCACGCCAACACCGACAATCGGGCACCACTGCCGCCGGACTCCACGAGCCCGTCAGCACGCGAATCACCTGTCCGTACTGCGGTTTCGTAAACCTCGGTCGGTGGAGCCTGCTCGAGAATCACATGAGCATTGGTGCCGCCCATCCCAAACGACGACACCCCCGCCCGCCGGGGCCGGCCTTCCTCAACCGGCCAGGGTGATAGCGCCCGATTGACTCTTAGCCCCAGCTTCTCAAGATCAACTTCAGGATTACCGTGCGAGTAATTGAGGCTCGCCGGAATTTCGCCATTTTCCATTGCCAGTACCGTCTTGAGCAGCCCGGCAATGCCTGCGGCGGCGCCGAGGTGGCCGATGTTCGACTTCACAGAACCCACGTGCAGCGGGCGGGCCCCGCGCCCCGCGAACAACTGGCCAAGCGCCGTCGCCTCGATTGGGTCACCCAAGCTGGTGCCCGCACCATGCAACTCCACGTAATCCACATGCGCACTGTCGAGGCTTGCGCGAGCGTATGCCCGCCGCAGAACGTCAGCTTGTCCCGCAACAGAAGGCGCGGTCAACCCACCTGCATTCCTGCCGGCATGACCCACGACGCTTCCACGAATTACGGCACGGATCCGATCTCCATCAGCTATCGCCGCATCGAGCGGCTTCAACAGAACCAGGCCGCCTCCCTCGCCCCGCACGTACCCGTCGGCGCGTTCATCGAATACGTAGGTGTGGCCCGAAGTCGACAGGGCACCGAACTTCGCCTCGAGAAGCGCGGTTTCGCCGGCCAAGTTCAGCTGGATCCCTCCTGCGACTGCCACCGAAGACTCGCCACTCCGGAGGCTCTCGCACGCAAGATGCACCGCTACTAGAGAGGAAGATTGGCCGCAATCGACGGTGAAACTGGGGCCGTGGAGCCCGAAGGCGTATGAAATTCGGTTGGCGATTAATCCTCGGTTGAGGCCCGCAAAGGAGTGATGATCAAGGTCGGCTCCGCGATTGCGGAGGGAAAGGAACGCATAGTCATCATTCATCGCTCCGATATAAACGGCAGCATGATCTCCATGCATTCGGTCAGGTGCTATCAGCGAAGCCTCAAGTAATTCCCATGTCAGCTCGAGAGCGAACCGCTGCCGCGGATCCATAGAGCGGGCTTCACGCGGCGATATGCCGAAGAAATGCGCATCGAAATCGGATACGTTGCTTACATATCCCTCTCGCTGCTGATCAAGACCCGCGGTGCTAACGAGCGGATCCAGCTGGGACCTATGAGCGGGCGGCGGGTTCGTAACTTCTTCGCCGCCTCGGAGAATTCTCCAGAATTCGCCCGGGTTTGACGCACCTGGAAATCGGCATGCCATCCCAATCACGGCGATCCCTACCGATTCCAAGCCGTTCTCCATGGACTGACCGCCTCCCGACGAGGGACGCACATAACCTCTCGTAGGTAACTATTTGCAGTCGGCGCCACCGTCCGGTCGCGACGGGCCTCTGCTAAGAGCCTTGACCGGCAAAGCCTATACGGCCTCCGGTTCCCGGAGTTCCACCGCCGACGGGTGCTCAGCGAGGACGGTCCACGGAGGCGTCGATCTCGGCCTCGACCGCGGTCCGGATGATCAACCGGACACCGCGGCGCGTGACGTCCGGACACCGCGGCGCGTGACGTCCGCGATGACCTCCCCAGAGCTCCCGCGAGCTCTGGACACGGCGTCGATCTCACTACCATCGAGTCGGGTGCGCGTCGTCGTTTGCTAGCGTCCATACTGGGGCGACCGACCTTTACCTGCGGGTCAGACGAGTAGCCTCGACACAGGTAAGGCATTCCAACCAGCTGTTTCCACAGGGGCGGGAGAGCCGTGCCCCACTCCACTAGGGCTTGGCAGATTTGAGGATCAACACCACGACCGGCAGGGTCGACCGCCGGCAATGCGCTGCGGACCAACTGCGTTGTCCTGGCATCAATCAAGAAGAAATACCGAAACTGTGCAAACGTCACCGATATACGAAATAACGAAGCAGCGATCCGACCAGAACTACCTCGTTGTGGTTGGCGCGGGAGTAATGGGCACAAGCATTGCGACGATGACACTCGCGCATGGCGTGTCCGTCATCCTGATTGATACGGATGCGAATCAACTCGACCGGGCAAGCCACCAGATTGCTACGCAACTTCGACACGGCCGGCTATTATCCAAGTTACCGTTCGACCAGCCGGTTGGGCAGCTTGCCATCGACACGAAACTCGAGCTGACTGGTGGCGCCATTGCGGTGATCGAGGCGATTACCGAGAACCGAGACCTAAAATGCGAAGTTCTTCGCCAAGCCGAGAAGCAGGTCGAGCCAACGACGCCACTCATCTCAAATACGTCGGGGATTCCCATCAATGAGATCGCCAATATTCTGACGCGCCCCGAGCGCCTGGTAGGCGCTCATTTCATGAATCCCGCCTACCTGATTAAGATGGTCGAAGTGGTCCGCGGACCACGCACGGCCCCAATCACCATCAACGCGGTCGACACCTTACTAAAGAGACTCGCACGACAAACGATCGTCGTGAATGACAGTCCCGGATTTGTTACCAGCCGATTATTGCACCCGATGCTTAATGACGCAGCGCGCATCGTCGAGGAGGGTGTGGCCACAGTCGAATCGATCGATTCCCTGATCGTGGAATGCCTCGGTCATTCGGTTGGCCCCCTTCGCACCGCAGACCTGATCGGGATCGACAACCTAGTCGACTCGTTGGATTCGCTATACGAAAGGACCGGGCACGAACGTTATCGACCATGCAGTCTGCTTGTTGATAAGGTTAAAAAAGGTCATCTAGGTCGTAAGACTGGTAGTGGGTTCTACGAATATGGCGAGGGTGTGGAGTGAGCTCTGAGAACGATCTTCGAGGTGATTCATCGGAAGACGGCGCTACAAGTGAGCTACTCGCAATGCTCAGCAAGCGATTGAAGACGACCGTGCGGCCTGAACAGGATTTGTTTGCTGAAGGCATGATCAACTCCATGTTCGCTTTGGAATTGGTCGTGCAGATAGAAAACACCTTTAATGTAGCCGTCGAAGGCCGTGATTTGGACATGGCGAACTTCCGGTCCGTAAACGCAATGGCAAACCTAGTTCGGCGGCTCGCAGACGAATGACAATCTCAAAAGAACTGACCGATCAGTGCGGTTTCGTCGACGCCCTTATAGGAGACCAAGCCTCGGAGTGGGACGCGCAGGCCGAGATCCCAAGCGATATCCTCCGGCGCCTCGGCGCACATGGATTACTGTGCCCCCAGGTTCCTGCGTCCGTCGGAGGACTCGGTCTCAGTAGCTTACATACCGGCGAATTCACCGCACACCTAGGGAGCCACTGCAGCTCCGTTCGGAGCGTGATGACTTCACACGGAATGGCAGCCTGGTGCATTCAAAAGCTCGCCCATCGCGATCAACGCGAGCTTTACCTACCCGAGTTAACCAGCGGCAAATTGGCCGCAGTCGGTTTCACAGAGTCGGGTGCAGGCAGCGACCTCTCAGAAATGACTACTCGTATAAGTCGTCATGGGAATGGCGCTGCGGTAGACGGACACAAGGTTTGGATCACTGGTGCGAGTTACGCGGATTTTGTGATTGTGTTCGGGCGTATTGAGAATGGTGCTGCAGCGGTAGTAGTGCCCATATCTTCGCCCGGCGTTCGCGTAGAAGCTATCACCGATGCACTTGGTTGCCGCGCAGCCGGGCACGCGGACATATATTTCGATAATGTTCAGGTGCCAGAAGACAACATCTTAGGGCACGAAGCTCAATCCCTGCCGCTGATAATAACGACCGCACTGTCATACGGGCGGATATCTGTTGCGTGGGGTTGTGTCGGTATATTGCGAGCCTGCCTTGCCCAAGCTGCGTCACATGCGCGAACTCGCCGACAATTCGGGAAACCTCTGGAACAACACCAGCTGATTAAGCGCTATCTCGCGGAGCTGTTCGTACTCGAGCAATCCGCGGCGCAGCTGTGCGAACATGCCAGTCGGTCATGGGATACAGGAACACCCGATACGGCGATCAAGGCTGTGCTTGCCAAGCAGGTGAGTGCCCGAAACGCTGCGCAGGGCTCTGCGATGGCGGTGCAGGTACTCGCGTCGGCCGGAGCGCGAGGCAGTGATCTGGTAGCTCGCGCCTATCGCGATTCGAAGCTCATGGAAATCATCGAGGGCAGCACGGAAATATGCCAGCTGCTCTTGGCGGATCACGCAATGTCGTTGTATTAAATGGATCGAGTGGAGCTACGCATGGCTCAACAAGGTAGTGCCGTTAAGTGTCTCGTCTGGGACCTGGATGACACCTTGTGGAACGGCACCCTCCTGGAAGGTGACCGCGTTTTCATCGATGACGGAGTTCGACGCACGGTCGAGGTCCTTGACTCGCGCGGCATACTTCAGTCGATTGCGAGTAAAAATGACCACGATTTAGCCTGGTCGCGTCTTTCCGAGCTTGGAGTTGCTGAATACTTTATTCTGCCGCAAATTAGCTGGAATCCAAAGTCGGCGGCTATCTCATATATTGCGGCACAGCTCAACTTTTCAGAGGACAGAATTGCCTTTGTGGACGACCAGCCTGCAGAACGTGCAGAGGTGGCTTTTCATTTGCCCGAGGTTCGTTGTTATTCTAAAAATCAGATTTCGGCCTTGCATGAGCTCCGTGAATTCAATCCGAAGATTGTGACAATCGACGCTAGCCGGCGAAGGCATATGTACCAGGCTGCTGTGCGACGGGGTGAATACCGTGACGAGTTCCAGGGGCCAGATGATGCGTTTTTACGTTCGCTCGATCTTAGACTGCGTATCGAGCGGGCAGCCGTGGAAGACCTACCGCGTGCGGAGGAGTTGACACTTCGTACCAGTCAGATGAATGCAACGGGGATTCATTACTCCGAGGCGATGTTGCGAGACCTATGTGTTGATCCTGACCACGAGGTGATGTTAGCGAGTCTGGATGATCGCTTTGGGTCCCACGGCGTAGTTGGTCTTGTTCTGGTGGAGAAGCATGGGGCTTATTGGCACCTTAAACTGCTCGCGACTTCCTGCCGCGTTGTTAGTTTTGGTGTGGGCACTAACATATTGAATTGGTTGATCAGCCACGCCGCGGATGCGGGCGTGCATTTGGTTGCCGATTTTCGCGCAACCGAACGCAATAGGATAATGGAGATAACTTACCGGTTTCTCGGTTTCAACGAATCCGGTTGCCCTTGTCATATTTTGTTGCCGCAGCGCGACGGAATCGAGCGCATGCACTTAATACCGGACCCGCGAGAGGCGCCCACAACTATGCAACTAGTCGCCCCCGACCTCAAATCTCCCTCTTCAGCGCGAGAGTAATTCCGTCCGCCATTGGTAATGTGGACAAATCGATCCGGCTATCGCGGAGCAATGACTTGTTGAGTTCTCTGATCTCAACCACCTCGGGGCTGTTATCTTCAACATCGACCACTCTACCAAATAGCAACGTGTTGTCGATTATGATTAACCCGCCCGAGCGAACCAGCAAGAGCGCTTTCTCATAGTACGTTCGATAGTTCACCTTGTCAGCGTCAATAAAGGCAAGATCAAAAAATCCCGAGCCCTTCTCGATTAAGAGGCTCGCGAGCGTTTCAGCTGCATCACCGATTTTTACCTCGATGCGGCCGGCGACGGAAGCTCGCTGCCAATATTGCATCCCGATTTTCGGCCACCGGTTGGTAATATCACAGGTGATGAGCTGGCCATTAGGCGGCAGCGCTCTTGCCATGCAGAGCGTGCTATAACCCGTAAAAGTGCCGACTTCCAATACGTTCCGGGCATTTGTCATCTTCACTAGGAGTGCGAGGAGCTGGCCCTCTTCAGCCATGACTTGCATTACACGCCCCATAGGATAAGTGGCGGTTTCTTCACGAAGTTCTCGGAGGAGCTCATCTTCGCGCAATGACTCGGCGCGAAGGTATGTCAATAATTCTGGCGATAAGGGAGTCTGGTCTGCCATCTGTCTCCGAATATTTTCGTTTGCTGCGCTGCTAAGGGCACTTGAAACATTGCTTTGACCGCCCCGGGTGCGCACGCCCTGGGTCGGCGTATTGGGTCAGACGGCGGATCTGCCGGGGCTGTCGGCGTAAGTTACCGCGCGGCAGGCGAGCCCGCCCGCCGATCTGACCGCTGCGGTGGCCGGCGGAGCGAACCGTGCGGACGGGAGCCCACCCAGTTGCGGACCGATCCCGACGATGCGGCCGGCCTATGGCATCGCGTTCTCTACACGTCCCGCTACTTGTTGTGAGATGTGCCTGACCACCACCAATGGCCAGCCGAGTACAGTCACGCCATGGATGGTGCGCCAGGTGTTGAACGGGAACAGAGTGCACCGAACGTAGCGTCACCTCCCCTCGGATGGGTAGAAGGTCCTCTTCTAAAGGTGTCCCGCTTTCAGCCGGTGTTCTGCTTCCAGAAGGTATTCCGATGTTAGAAGCCAGGAGCAACGGACGTTTTGAAATCCCCCCCGGAGTTAGCCATACTCACCGGTAACATTCTTGGGTAGGGCAGCAGCACGACGCTGGTCGAAAAAATGGCGTCGTCCATTCGTGCAGCAACTTCCGTGACTTGGCGGGGGCCGCATCCCGGCGGTGGTAGACGGCCAAATGTTAGGTGAAGGTTAGGCGAGGTTAGGGATGGTTGATCAACTCCAGCATGCGACCGAAGCGCTGCGGAAAGCGCTGGCGCAGGTTGAACGCCTGAAACGCACCAATCGTGCGTTGCTGGAGCGGTCCAGTGAGCCAATCGCGATCGTCGGGATGTCCTGCCGCTTCCCGGGCGGGGTCGATAGCCCGGAAAGCCTGTGGCAGATGGTGGCCGACGGCCGGGACGTGATATCGGAGTTTCCGGCCGATCGCGGATGGGATCTGGCGGGGTTATTCGACCCGGATCCCGATGTTCGCCACAAGTCGTACGCGCGCACCGGGGGGTTCGTGGACGGTGTCGCGGACTTCGATCCCGCGTTCTTTGGTGTAGGGACGACTGAGGCGCTGGCGATGGATCCCCAGCACCGGATGTTGCTGGAGCTGTCGTGGGAGGCGTTGGAACGGGCCGGTATCGATCCCAGCGGGTTGCGCGGTAGCGCCACCGGAGTGTTCGCCGGAGTCGTCGTCCAGGGCTACGGCATGTTGGCCGAGGAGACCGAGGGGTACCGGCTAACCGGCACAACCTCCAGCGTCGCGTCCGGACGGGTGTCGTATGTGCTGGGGTTGGAGGGCCCGGCGGTGTCGGTGGATACCGCGTGTTCGTCATCGTTGGTGGCGTTGCACATGGCGGTGCAGTCGCTTCGTTCGGGCGAATGTGACCTGGCGCTGGCCGGCGGGGCGACCGTCTTCGCCACCCCGACTGTCTTCGTGGAGTTCAGCCGACACCGGGGGCTCGCGCCAGATGGCCGGTGCAAGGCGTACGCCGGCGCGGCCGACGGGGTCGGCTGGTCCGAGGGCGGGGGCATCCTGGCGGTGGAGCGGTTGTCGGATGCGCGGCGGTTGGGCCATCCGGTGTTGGCGGTGGTGCGGGGTTCCGCGGTTAATCAGGATGGTGCGTCCAACGGGCTGACCGCGCCGAACGGGCCCTCCCAACAGCGGGTCGTGCGCGCGGCGTTGGCCAACGCGGGGTTGAGCGCGGCTGAGGTGGATGCGGTCGAGGGGCATGGGACCGGGACCACGTTGGGTGATCCGATCGAGGCTCAGGCGTTGTTGGCGACTTATGGGCAGGACCGCGGTTCGGGCGAGCCGCTGTGGTTGGGATCGATCAAGTCGAATATGGGCCACACGCAGGCCGCCGCGGGGGTGGCGGGTGTGATCAAGATGGTGTTAGCGCTGGGCCATGAGGTCTTGCCGGCGACACTGCATGTGGACGCGCCGAGCCCGCACGTGGACTGGTCGGCGGGTTCGGTGTCGTTGTTGACCGAGGCGCGACCGTGGCCGGCGGCGGATGGGGTGCAGGGTCGGGTTAGACGGGCCGGGGTGTCGTCGTTTGGAGTTAGTGGCACCAATGCGCATGTGATCGTGGAGGCGCCCACCCCTGAACCGGAACCAGTCTCGAAACCAGTCGAAGCCGGGCCCAGGCCGCCGGCGGTGCCGTGGGTAGTTTCGGCGAAGTCCGCGAGCGCGGTGGGGGCTCAGGCTGCGCGGTTGGCTGAGCATGTCGGCAAACATCCAGAGCTTGATATCGCTGATGTGGGGTGGTCGTTGGCGGGTCGGTCGACCTTCGAGCATCGGGCCATTGTCGTTGGTGGTGATCGCGACCGGTTGCTCGCCGGGCTAAATGCATTGGGCGGCAACGAGCTGAGCGGCTCGTTCATCCGGGGCACGGCGGTGCCCGCGGGCAAGACCGTGCTCGTCTTCCCCGGCCAAGGCTCCCAATGGCCGGGCATGGGTATCGAATTACTTGATACCGCACCGGTATTCGCGCGACAGATCGAGGCGTGCGCGGAGACTTTCACGGAATTCGTCGACTGGTCGCTGACCGACGTTCTGCGCGGCACGCCTGGTGCTCCGGGCATGGATCGCGTGGACGTGGTGCAGCCGGTGCTCTTTGCCGTCATGGTGTCGCTGGCGGAACTGTGGAAGTCGGTGGGAGTAACTCCAGACGCTGTGATCGGCCATTCGCAAGGTGAGATCGCCGCGGCCTATGTCGCGGGTGCACTGTCGTTGCGCGATGCCGCACGGGTGGTCACTCTGCGCAGTAAGTTGCTGACTTCAGTGGCCGGTCCCGGCGGCATGGTTTCCATCGCGTGCAGCGCCGAACGTGCGCGGGACTTGTTGGCGCCCTACCGTAAGCGGGCCGGCATCGCTGCCGTAAACGGCCGGGCAGCGGTCGTGGTGTCGGGTGAAGTGGCCGTACTGGAGGAGCTCATCGGCTTCTGTGCAGACCTGGATCTGCGCACCCGCCGGATCGATGTCGACTATGCGTCCCATTCGGCTGAGGTGGAGGCGATTCGCGCTGAGCTCATCTCGGTTCTACGTGGCATCGAGCCGCGCTCTTCGCGTACTGCCTTCTTTTCCACAGTGACCGGAACACGTTTGGACACCGGTGGTTTGGATGCCGACTACTGGTACCGCAACATCCGGCAAACTGTTCAGTTCGACCAGGCAGTGCGCAGCGCGTGCGAGCACGGCTACCGCACCTTTATCGAGTCCAGTCCGCATCCCGCGCTGATCGCCGGGATCGAAGACACCTTCGGCGACTGCGCCGACGGCGACGCCCAACCGACTAACCAGGCCATCGTCATCCCCACCCTAGGACGTGATGACGGTGGGCTCGAGCGGTTCCTGATGTCGGCCGGCTCGGCGTTTGTTGCGGGTGTCAGTGTCGATTGGCGTGGCGTGTTGGATGGGGCGGGCTTTGTCCAGCTGCCGACATATGCCTTTGAACGACACCGGTTTTGGCTGTCCGCTGACGGTGCTGCGACCGATGCCGCCGGGTTGGGGCAGGGGGCCGGCGAGCACGCGCTGCTGGGCGCGGTGGTGGAGCTGCCGGCCTCGGGCGGGTTGCTGTTGACCGGTCGGTTATCCCCCAGCATGCAGGGGTGGTTGGCCGATCACGCCGTGTCCGGGGCAGTGGTGTTCCCGGGCGCCGGGTTCGTCGAGTTGGCGATCCGCGCCGGCGACGAAGTCGGCTGTACGGTGGTCGACGAGCTGACACTGCTGGCGCCGATGATGTTGCCGGCCGGGGATTCTGGGTTGGGATCGGTTGCGGTGCAAGTGGTCGTGAGCCCCCCCGAAGAGTCCGGGGAGTCAAGTCAGCGCAGCATCTCGGTCTTTTCCCGTCCCGATGGCGACGCGGATTCCGGGTGGGTGTGCCACGCGGAGGGCACGTTGAGCTCCGGGTCGGTCGAGCCGAGTGCTGATTTGTCGGTGTGGCCACCGGCCGGTGCGCTCGCCATAGACCTGGCCGATGGCTATGAGCGGTTGGCGGCGCGCGGGTACGGATACGGCCCGGCGTTTAGGGGATTGACCGCGATGTGGGCCCGCGGCGACGAGATGTTTGCCGAGGTGCAGTTGCCGGACGCGGCTGGAGGTGTCAGCGGATTCGGTGTGCACCCGGCACTACTCGATGCGGCGCTGCACGTCGCAATCATGGCCAACGAGACCCCCGAAGTCGTATTGCCGTTCTCTTGGCAGGGCGTGTCGTTACATGCCGCGGGTGCCTGTGCAGTGCGGGCGCGGATCGCACCGGCGGGCCCGTCGGCGGTGTCCATCGAACTGGCTGACGGGCTGGGGTTGCCAGTGCTGTCGGTGGGCGCGATGGTGGCCCGCCCGGTGAGCGAGCGGCAGTTGCGGGAGGCGGTGTCGGGTTCGGCCCCGGACCGGCTGTTTGAGGTGGTTTGGTCACCAGCGACGGCAACCGCCACCATCGGCGCCAATCCGGCTCCGTCCTACCAGATGCTGGAATCTGTTGCTGCTGAACATGATCCAGTGGACGGAAGCCATGAGCGTACGCACCAGGCGCTGGCCACCGTGCAGTCGTGGTTGACCGATCGAGACTCGGGGGTGCTGGTGGTGGCCACCCGGGGCGCAATGGGGTTGGCGGGGGAAGATGTCACCGATTTGGCGGGCGCCGCGGTGTGGGGGTTGGTGCGGTCGGCGCAGACCGAGCATCCCGGTCGGTTCGTACTCGTTGACTCCGACACGTCCTTGGACGGTCAAGCGTTAGCCGCGGCTGTTACAGTCGGCGAGCCGCAAGTCTTGCTAAGAGGCGGAACGGTTTACGTCCCGCGGGTGCGCGGGAGCCGCGCAGTTGATGGTCTATTGGTGCCACCGGACGACGTGCCGTGGCGGCTGGGTATAACCAATGCGGGCACGTTCGAGAATCTGCAGTTGGAGCCTGTCCCCAACGCCGACGCACCGTTGGAGCCCGGCTGGGTAAGGGTGGCGCTGCACGCCGTGGCGGCGAACTTCCGCGACATTATGATCACGCTGGGCATGTTCACCCACGACGCCGTGCTCGGCAGTGAAGGCGCCGGCGTGGTGGTCGAAGTCGGACCGGGTGTGACCGAATTCGCAGTCGGTGATTCGGTGTACGGATTCTTCCCCGACGGCAGTGGCACGCTGGCCCCCGGCGACGTTCGCCTGCTGCTTCCGAAGCCTGCCGACTGGTCATACCCGGAAGCCGCCGCGATATCGGCCGTCTTCACAACCGCGTGGATGGCCTTTGTGCACCTGGCTGGCGCCAAGGCGGGGCAGCGGGTGTTGGTGCATGCGGCCACCGGTGGGGTGGGGATGGCTGCGGTGCAGTTGGCCCGGCATTTGGGGCTGGAGGTGTTCGCCACGGCCAGCCGCGGCAAGTGGGACACCTTGCGGGCGATGGGTTTTGATGAGGACCACATTTCTGATTCGCGCAGCCTGGAGTTCGAGGACAAGTTCCGGGCGGTCACCGGTGGGCGTGGCGTGGATGTGGTGCTGGACTCGCTGACCGGTGATTTCGTGGATGCATCGCTGCGGTTGGTTGCCCCCGGTGGGGTGTTTTTGGAGATGGGCAAGACCGACATCCGCGATCCCGGAGTCATCGCCCGGGAGTATCCGGGTGTGCGCTACCGCGCGTTCGACCTCTTCGAGCCCAGCCGTCCCCTGATACACCAATACATGCTCGAGCTCGCCGAACTGTTTGACGCTGGAGTGTTGCGGCCGTTGCCGGTGACGCGGTTTGATGTGCGACGCGCTCCTGCGGCGTTGCGGTATCTGAGTCAGGCCCGCCATGTGGGCAAGGTTGTGATGACGATGCCGGATGCGTGGACGGCGGGCACGGTGTTGATCACCGGTGCTACCGGGATGGCGGGTTCGGCGTTGGCTCGTCATGTGGTGGCCCGTCATGGGGCGCGTCATTTGATGTTGGTGAGTCGGCGTGGTCCGGATGCACCCGGAGCTGTGGAATTGGTCGCCGATTTGGAGGCGGCCGGTGCCCAGGTGCAGGTGCTGGCGTGTGATGTGGCCGAGCGGGCGGCGTTGGCCAAAGTGATCGCCGATATTGCGGTGCAACATCCGTTGTCGGGGGTGGTCCATGCCGCCGGGGTGCTCGATGATGCGGTGGTGACGTCGCTGACGCCCGAGCGCGTTGATGTGGTGCTGCGCGCCAAGGTGGATGCGGCCTGGAACCTGCACGAACTGACCCGGGACTTGGATGTGTCGGCGTTCGTCATGTTTTCATCGATGGCCGGTCTGGTCGGGTCCTCGGGCCAGGGCAACTACGCGGCGGCGAACTCGTTCCTGGACGGATTGGCCTCGCACCGACGCGCTCACGGGCTGCCGGCGATCTCACTGGGCTGGGGACTATGGGATCAAGCCAGCGACATGACCGGTGCACTGGGCGCCCCCGACCTGGCCCGACTGGGTCGCGACGGGATTTTGGCGTTGTCCTCGGAAGAAGCGATGGAATTGTTCGACACCGCACTCATTGTCGACGAACCATTCATGGCGCCCGCCCGCATCGACCTCAAAGCGCTGCGGGCCCACGCCGTTGGAGTGCCCCCGATGTTCGCCGAACTGATCAGCGCGCCCACCCGGCGCCGGGTCGACGATACGTTGGCCGCAGCGAAATCGAAATCCGCTCTGGCGCACCGTCTGCACGGGCTTCCCGAAACCGAACAGCACGCCGTCCTGCTGGACCTGGTGCGCGCAAACATCGCCACCGTTTTGGGCACCACCACGCCCGAGGCGATCGACCCGGAGAAGGCGTTCCAGGAGTTGGGCTTTGACTCACTGACCGCTGTCGAGATGCGCAACCGGCTCAAAACCGCCACCGGACTGGCACTTTCACCGACACTGATCTTCGACTACCCGACACCCAACCGCCTGGCCGGCTACATCCGCACCGAACTCGCCGGAGTCCCCCAAGAAATCGGCCAAGCCCCAGCGGTTCATGTCACGGGCGACGATCCGATCGCGATCGTCGCCATGTCGTGCCGCTACCCGGGCGGGATAAATTCCCCCGACGATCTCTGGGAAATGCTGGCGCAGGGTCGCGACGTGCTCTCCGAATTCCCGAGCGATCGCGGCTGGAATCTGGCCGGGCTCTACAACCCGGATCCCGACGTTGCGGGTTCGTGCATCACCCACACCGGCGGCTTCGTGGACGGCGTTGCGGACTTTGACGCCGCCTTCTTTGGGGTGCCTCCCAGTGAGGCGCTGGCGATGGACCCCCAGCAACGTTTGTTACTCGAGTTGTCCTGGGAAGCATTGGAAAGAGCGGGAATTGAGCCCGGTAAGCTGCGGGGCAGCGCCACCGGGGTGTTCGCCGGAATTATCGCGCAGGGCTATGGCATGTCCGGGGGTGTGTCCTCCTCCGAAGCGGTGGAAGGCTTCCGGCTGACCGGACAGTCGTCAAGTGTGGCGTCGGGGCGGGTATCCTATGTATTCGGGCTGGAGGGGCCCGCGGTGTCGGTGGATACCGCGTGTTCGTCTTCGTTGGTGGCGTTGCATTTGGCGGCGCAGTCGTTGCGTTCGGGTGAGTCCGACCTGGCGTTGGCCGGCGGCGTCACCGTCAACGCCACGCCCGACATCTTTGTCGAGTTCAGCCGCATGCGCGGGTTGTCTGCGGATGGCCGGTGCAAGGCGTACGCGGGGGCCGCCGACGGCACCGGATTCTCCGAAGGCGGCGGAATGCTGGTGGTGGAGCGGTTGTCTGATGCGCGGCGATTGGGTCATCCGGTGTTGGCGGTGGTGCGGGGTTCGGCGGTTAATCAGGACGGCGCATCCAACGGGCTGACCGCACCGAATGGCCCCTCCCAGCAGCGGGTCGTGCGTTCGGCGCTGGCCAATGCCGGTTTGTCGGCGACGGAGGTGGACGTCGTTGAAGGCCACGGAACCGGCACCATGTTGGGCGATCCGATTGAGGCTCAGGCGCTGTTGGCAACCTACGGGCAGGGCAGAACCGAACCGCTTTGGCTGGGGTCGATCAAGTCGAATATGGGCCACACGCAGGCCGCCGCGGGCGTCGCCGGTGTGATCAAGATGGTTCTGGCGTTGCGCCACGAGCTGCTGCCGGCGACGTTGCACGTCGATGAACCCAGCCCGCATGTGGATTGGTCGGTGGGTTCGGTGTCGTTGTTGACCGAGGCGCGGCCGTGGCCGGCGGTGGGTGGGGTGCAGGGTCGGGTTAGACGGGCTGGGGTGTCGTCGTTTGGGATCAGCGGCACCAATGCGCATGTGATCGTCGAGGCCGCCACGCCCGATCGGAACCAGTCTCGGAACCAGTCGAAGTCGGGCCCAGGGTGCCGGTGGTGCCGTGGGTGGTTTCGGCGAAGTCGGCGAGCGCGTTGGGGTCTCAGGCTGCTCGGTTGGCCGAGCACGTGGGCGCGCATCCAGAGCTTGATGTTGCTGATGTGGGGTGGTCGTTGGCGGGCCGCTCGGCCTTCGAACATCGGGCCGTCGTCCTCGGCGCCGACCGCGAGGGGTTGTTGGCCGGGCTCGACGAGGTGGCTCGCGACGCAGTCGTTTCGGTGATTCGGGGCGCCGCCAAAGCTGGCGGCAAGACCGTGTTCGTCTTCCCCGGTCAAGGCTCCCAGCTGCTCGGGATGGGGATAGGACTGCACGCCGCGTATCCGGTTTTCGCCGAGGCTTTCAACATTGTGGTGGGCGAACTGGACCGCCACCTGTTGCGCCCGCTGCGCGAGGTTATGTGGGGTCACGACGAAAGCCTTTTGAACACTACCGAATTCGCGCAGCCGGCGCTGTTCGCGGTGGAAGTTGCCCTATTCCGGCTACTGGACTCCTGGGGTGTACGTCCCGATTTCGTGATGGGCCACTCGGTCGGCGAGTTGACCGCCGCCCACGTCGCCGGCGGCCTCTCCCTGGAGAACGCTGCGGTCCTGGTGGTCGCCCGCGGCCGGTTCATGCAGGCGCTGCCCGCGGGCGGAGCCATGTTCGCGCTGCAGGCCACCGAGGACGAGGTGCGGCCGCTGCTCGGCGAAACCGTCGGTATCGCCGCGGTCAACGGTCCGGCGTCGGTGGTGATTTCGGGCTCCGAGGGCGGGGTGACCGCCATCGCGGAACGGCTGCGCGCCGAAGGCCGCCGCGTGCACCGGCTGGCAGTTTCGCACGCGTTCCACTCCCCGTTGATGGATCCCATGATCGACGAATTCGGCACTGTTGCCCGCGGTCTCACCGTCGGGCGTCCCACCATCCCGGTCGTGTCAAACCTGACCGGGCGAGCAGGCGGAGGACGACTTCGGAACCGCGGCGTACTGGAAGCGCCACGTCCGCGACGCGGTGCGGTTCGCCGACAGCGTCCGCTTCGTGCATTCGGCCGGGGCAACCCGGTTCTTGGAAGTCGGGCCGAGCAGCCTGACTGCAGCGATCGACGAATCGCTGGCTTCAGAAGCGGCAATCACGCCAGTCACCATCATGTCCGCGCTGCGCAAAGACCGCCCGGAGCCGGCAACCCTGACGGACGCGGTCGCGCAGGGGTTTGTCGCCGGGATGGACGTGGACTGGCGTGGCGTGCTCGGCAACGCCAATTTCGTGGAATTGCCCACGTATGTCTTTGAGCGGCGGCGGTTTTGGCTCTCCGGCGACGGCGCCGTCGCCGATGCTGCCGGTTTGGGACTGGTGGCCAGCGAGCACGCGTTGCTGGGCGCGGTGATGGAGCTGCCGGCATCGGGCGGGGTGGTGCTGACGGGTCGGTTGTCACCCAGCGCGCAGGGCTGGTTGGCCGATCACACCATTGGTGGCGTGGTGCTGTTCCCCGGAGCGGGATTCGTGGAGTTGGCGATCCGCGCCGGTGACGAGGTGGGCTGCGGAATCGTCGA
Organism: uncultured Actinomycetota bacterium; assembly: GCA_963762625.1. GTDB lineage: Bacteria > Actinomycetota > Actinomycetes > Mycobacteriales > Mycobacteriaceae > Mycobacterium. The sequence goes on along the minus strand of CAVXLB010000001.1, from coordinate 1,961,383 downwards.
CGAGCTGAATTTGGCGGCGCCGCTGGTGTTGCCGGCTGCGGATACTGGTCGGTCGGTGGCGGTGCAGGTTGTGGTCGGCGGCCCGGACGACTCAGGTGTTCGTGCGGTATCGATGTTCTCGCGTACCGAGACTGGTTCCGGCTGGTTATTGCACGCCGAGGGCGTGCTGCGGCCAGGGTCGGCGCCGCCGAGCGCGGATCTGTCCGTGTGGCCGCCGGTGGGGGCGGTGCCACTGGAGGTAGGCGACGGGTACGAACGGCTGGCCGAGCGTGGGTATGGGTACGGGCCCGCATTCCGCGGCTTGACCTCGATGTGGCGTCGCGGCGATGAAGTATTCGCCGAAGTGACACTCCCCGCGGACGCCGGTGTATCCGTGGCCGGGTTCGGGGTCCACCCGGTGATGCTGGACGCGGCATTGCATGCGGTGATCTTGGCCTCCAAAGGTGTCGAGGGCACCGGGGTTGACGAAGGCTCAATATTGGTGCCGTTCTCCTGGCAGCAGGTTTCGTTGCATGCCGCCGGTGCTGCGGCGGTACGGGCGCGGATCGTGCCGGTGGGCCCTCCCCCGCAAGCGGGCGGCACCCCCACGGCAGTGTCCATCGAATTGGCCGACGGGTTGGGGCTGCCGGTGCTCTCGGTGGCGTCGATGGTAGCCCGGCCCGTGACCGATCAGCAGTTGCTGGCCGCAGTGTCGCAATCGGGTCCGGACGGGCTCTTCGAGGTGATCTGGTCCGCACAGCCTTCAGACACGGTGCAGCCGGTATCGGTGTGCCCCTGGGGGGCAACGGACTTGGAGAAGGACCTGGAGAAGGACCTGGAGACCGCCGTGGCCGAGCCATCGGCGGTGGTGTTCGAGTCGCCGTCCGTGGTGGGCGACGTCTTGGGGCAGGTATACGAGGCCACGCGTGCGGTGCTGACAGTGCTGCAGTCGTGGTTGTCCGCCGACCGGGCCGGGACGTTGGTGGTGGCGACCCGCGGCGCAATGGCGTTGGCGGGGGAAGATGTCACCGATTTGGCGGGCGCCGCCGTGTGGGGGTTGGTGCGGTCGGCGCAGACCGAGCATCCCGGTCGGATCGTGCTCGTGGATTCCGATTCACCCCTGGGTGATCCAGTCGATGATGCGGTAGCGGCTGTTTTGGCGACCGGTGAGCCGCAAGTGTTGCTGCGCGGCGGAACCGTCTACACCGCGCGGGTGCGTGGCAGTCGGGCGGTCAGCGGTGTCCTGATGCCGCCGGGTGATGGACCCTGGCGGTTGGGCATCAGCAACTCCGGCACCTTTGAGAATCTGCGGCTGGAGCGCATTCCCGACGCCGACGCGCCACTGGGGCCCGGCCAGGTTCGGGTCGCATTGTCGGCCGTCGCCGCCAACTTCCGCGACGTCATGATCGCCTTGGGTCTCTACCCGGAAGATGCCGTCATGGGCATTGAGGGCTCCGGCGTCGTCGTCGACAAAGCTTCGGAAGACGGCCGTTTCGCGGTTGGCGACCGGGTAATGGGCATATTCCCGGACGGCACCGGGACGGTCGCCGTCACCGACCAGCGACTGCTGGTAAAGGTGCCGGCGGGATGGTCGAGCACTGCCGCCGCGACGACCTCGGTGGTTTTCGCCACCGCCTTCTACGCGCTGGTGGACCTAGCCTCGGATTCGGTCGGGCTTAAACCGGGGCAGCGGGTGTTGGTGCATGCGGCCACCGGTGGGGTGGGGATGGCTGCGGTGCAGTTGGCCCGGCATTTGGGGCTGGAGGTGTTCGCCACGGCCAGCCGCGGCAAGTGGGACACCTTGCGGGCGATGGGTTTTGATGAGGACCACATTTCTGATTCGCGCAGCCTGGAGTTCGAGGACAAGTTCCGGGCGGTCACCGGTGGGCGTGGCGTGGATGTGGTGCTGGACTCGCTGACCGGTGATTTCGTGGATGCATCGCTGCGGTTGGTTGCCCCCGGTGGGGTGTTTTTGGAGATGGGCAAGACCGACATCCGCGATCCCGGAGTCATCGCCCGGGAGTATCCGGGTGTGCGCTACCGCGCGTTCGACCTCTTCGAAGCGGGACCGGAGCGCATTCAACAGATGCTCGCAGAGTTGGCTGTGCTCTTCGGCGAAGATGTGTTGCGGCCGTTGCCGGTGACGCGGTTTGATGTGCGACGCGCTCCTGCGGCGTTGCGGTATCTGAGTCAGGCCCGCCATGTGGGCAAGGTTGTGATGACGATGCCGGATGCGTGGACGGCGGGCACGGTGTTGATCACCGGTGCTACCGGGATGGCGGGTTCGGCGTTGGCTCGTCATGTGGTGGCCCGTCATGGGGCGCGTCATTTGATGTTGGTGAGTCGGCGTGGTCCGGATGCACCCGGAGCTGTGGAATTGGTCGCCGATTTGGAGGCGGCCGGTGCCCAGGTGCAGGTGCTGGCGTGTGATGTGGCCGAGCGGGCGGCGTTGGCCAAAGTGATCGCCGATATTGCGGTGCAACATCCGTTGTCGGGGGTGGTCCATGCCGCCGGGGTGCTCGATGATGCGGTGGTGACGTCGCTGACGCCCGAGCGCGTTGATGTGGTGCTGCGCGCCAAGGTGGATGCGGCCTGGAACCTGCACGAACTGACCCGGGACTTGGATGTGTCGGCGTTCGTCATGTTTTCATCGATGGCCGGTCTGGTCGGGTCCTCGGGCCAGGGCAACTACGCGGCGGCGAACTCGTTCCTGGACGGATTGGCCTCGCACCGACGCGCTCACGGGCTGCCGGCGATCTCACTGGGCTGGGGACTATGGGATCAAGCCAGCGACATGACCGGTGCACTGGGCGCCGCCGACCTGGCCCGGTTCAGTCGGGATGGGATCGTCGCGATGTCCTCTGATCAGGCGCTGGAATTGATGGACACCGCCCTGATCATCGACGAGCCGTACATGTCACCTGCACATATCGACTTGGCGGCGTTGCGGGTCAAGTTCGATGCGGGCACCTTGCCGCCGATGTTCGTTGATCTGATCAACGCGCCGACCCGGCGTCAGGTTGACGACTCGCTGGCCGCGGCGAAATCGAAATCGGCTCTGCTACAACGCCTCGAAGGACTGCCTGAGGACGAGCAACACGCGGTTCTGCTGGACCTGGTACGTTCCAACGTCGCCACTGTGCTGGGCAACTCCAATCCTCAGACCATCGACCCGGACAGGGCGTTCCAGGAGTTGGGCTTTGACTCACTGACCGCTGTCGAGATGCGCAACCGGCTGAAAACTACTACTGGCCTGGCGCTTTCACCGACGCTGATCTTCGACTACCCGAACTCTGCCGCGCTGGCCGGTTACATGCACCGAGAACTCGTCGCCACATCGGAGCAACAGAACCCGGCCGCCGCGCCCGGGGAAGTCGAAATCCAGCGCGTAGTGGGGTCGATTCCGGTAAAGCGCCTTCGGCAGGCGGGAGTTCTAGAACTGTTGCTCGCGTTGGCAAATGAAGCCGACGGCAACGCGCAGGCGGCAGGCACCGCAGTGACCACGGAAAAAGATATCGCGGAGATGGATCTTGACGACTTGGTCAACGCGGCGTTGATGAACGACGACGAGTAGGCATGAGTTGCCTTGTGTCAAGACGCCCGGCGTTGATCTTCGCCGAGCAATGCCTGGAGGGCGCGATGTTTGGCGGGGTCGTAGGCGGCTCCGTCATGCCGGATGGCGTGCCAGTGAGTGAGGGTAGTCAGTGAGAATCGCGGTCACGGGGGCTAGTGGTGTGCTCGGCCGCGGTCTTGCAGCTCGATTGCTCTTCCAGGGTCACGATGTCGTGGGGATCTCCCGTCATCGACCCGAAAGCTGGCCGTCTACAGTAGATTTCGTTGCGGCAGATATCCGTGACACCGCCGCAGTCAAACGCTCCGTCGCCGACGCGGACGTCGTCGCGCATTGCGCCTGGGCAAAGAGCCCCGGCCCCGACGACCGGATCAGCCACCAGGTCAACATCGGGGGCACGCTCAACGTCCTTGAGGCGATGGCCGAGACCGGAACCGGGCGCATCGTTTTCGCTTCGTCGGCACAGGTCTACGGCTCGGGAGAGGCGGCAAAAGCCGAGCATGACGCGATAACCCCGGCGTCCGCCGACGGCATATACAAGGTCCGGGTCGAAGAGATGCTGGCGGCCTCCGGTGTGCAATGGGTCGCGGTCCGCTCCGCGCTCATCGTCGGCCGTAGCGTCGACAACTGGGTGCGCCGACTGCTGGCGCTGCCGGCTTTTCCCGACTTCGACGGGTCTGCCAATCGACATGTGCAGGTCGTACACATCGACGACGCGCTTCGGTTGTTGGCCCGCGCAGTCCTGAACACCGGAATCGACAGCGGCCCGGTCAATCTCGCTGCCCCGGGCGTACCGACCTTTCGCCAGATCGCTGCCGCGCTCGGACGCCCGATCGTGCCGCTAGTCGGCCCGTTGGCGGCGTTGCGCCGACGCGACGTGGGCTTGCTCGCCGAACTGGAATTGGTGCAGAGCGCGCCGCTGATGGACACCTCGCGGGTGCGCGACGAGTGGGGGTTCCTACCGGCCTGGAACTCCGACGAATGTGTCGAAGATTTCGCACTGGCGGTGCGCGGCCGGGTCGCGGTGGGCAAGCGAGTGGTGTCGCTGCCTTGGCGGGTACCCAATATTCAGGATTTGCCTGCTGTCGATGCACCGGCTGGCGACGGGGTGGTGCCCAGGCTTGCTGGCCCAGAAGGAAATAACGGCGAATTCGATACCCCGATTGACCCGCGTTTCCCGACATACCTGGCCACCAATTTGTCAGAGGCGCTGCCCGGCCCGTTCTCGCCGTCATCGGCTTCGGTGACCGTGCGTGGGCTGCGCGCCGGCGGCGTACGCATCGCCGAGGGGCTGCGGCCCGGCGGGATCATCCAGCGTGAAATCGCGATGCGAACCGTCGGGGTGTTCGCCCACCGACTCTATGGGGCCATCACGTCTGCGCATTTCATGGCCGAAACCGTGCCGTTCGCCAAGCCGGCGACGATTGTCAGGAACAGCGGGTTCTTCGGGCCCAGCATGGCGTCCTTACCGATCTTCGGTGAGCAGCGTCCGCCTTCCGAATCCAGCCGCGCCCGGAGGCAACTACGCACCGTCCGCAACATCGGGATATTCGGCGTCAACCTGGTTGGCCTGAGCGCCGGATCCCCCCTCGACACCCGAGAATTCATTGCCGATGTTGATCGTCTGGAACGTCTGGCCGGCGGCGACCTCACCCACCTAGACGATTGTCGGCTACTTAGCCTGATCCTATTGGCACGCGACCACGTCGTACACGGCTGGCTGCTGGCCTCGGGGTCATTCATGCTGTGCGCTGCGTTCAACGTGTTATTGCGGGGCTTGTGCGGGCGAGATACCGCGCCGACGGCCGGGCCGGAATTGGTCAGTGCGCGATCGGTGGAGGCGGTGCAGCGGCTGGTGGTCGCGGCGCGGCGTGATCCCAATGCGACTCGTCTGCTGGCCGAACCCGGCAAGCACCTTGATGCGCTGGCCACGCAGGCGCCGGAATTTCATGCCGCGGTAATGGCCGAGCTGGCGCTGATCGGGCACCGGGGTCCGGCGGAGGTCGAGATGCTGTCGAGCAGCTACGCCGACGATCCCGAGTTGCTGGTCCGGATGGTGGTCAGAGCAATGAGCGCGCCTGCTGCGCTGCAGCCCGACCATCCGGTGATTCCGTTGCGGGCCCGACCCGTGGCGCTGCTGGCTGCACGCCAACTGCGCGACCGCGAAGTCCGCCGCGACAAGATGGTGCGGGCCATCTGGGTATTACGCAGCCTGCTGCGTGAATACGGCCGCCGGTTGGCCGACACCGGTGTCTTCGGCACCGCCGACGACGTGTTCTACCTGCTGGTCGACGAACTGGATGCGCTCCCGGCAGACGTGTCCGAGCTGGTGGCCCGCCGCCGAGCCGAACAACGCAGGCTGGCCGCCGTCGTTCCGCCGACGGTGTTCAGCGGGAGCTGGCAGCCGACCACCACGGCGTCGGCGGTCCTCACCACCGGGGACACCCTGCGCGGAGTCGGCGTGTGCGGCGGACGGGTACGCGGCCGGGTGCGGATCGTGCGGCCAGAGACCATCGACGACCTCCAACCCGGGGAGATTCTTGTCGCGAAGGTCACCGACGTCGGGTACACCGCCACTTTCTGCTATGCCGCGGCCGTGGTGACCGAACTCGGCGGCCCGATGTCACACGCCGCCGTGGTGGCCCGCGAGTTCGGGTTCCCGTGTGTGGTCGACGTCCAGGGCGCTACCCGGTCTTTGCCGTCGGGAGCGCTCGTCGAGGTTGACGGCACCGCGGGCGAAATTCATGTACTTGAACTGGCCCCTGAAGGCGACCCGTCGCTTCCCGCAAGCGATCGCAGCCGGTGAAATCGTTTGCGATCGCTAGCACCGGCGCTCACCCGCTAGGCCGAAGTTAAGACGGCGTTGGGCGTGGGTGTCCATTCTGCGATGTAAATGACGACGGACGTGGTTCCTTCAAGAGCCAGCATCACCCGCGCCCAAAACCGGGCGGAACGCATCAACATCGAACGCCGGCAAAACCACACCGCAAGCACCACCGTGCCCCCCAATCCCCAGCAATGCCGGACCCGCCTCACGCGACGACGACCCACCACCCTTCTGAACGGGGAGGCTGGTCAACCAGGCGTGCTGCGCCGGGGCTGCCGAGGTGTCGGCCGGCGCGCTTCCGCAACCACGCCGCGCGAGACGAGATGCTCAATCAACGGAACTGCGCCCGCCGCAAGATGTTCCGACATCGCGGCGCGTGCGAGGTTCTCGTCGTGCTTTTCAAGTGCGGACAACACGCGACGGTGGTCCGCTATCGACTGGCGCGGCCAGCCTTCGATCGTGGGGAAGACGGATTCGGGTGCATAACGAGTGATTTGGGACATCAGCTGGGCCAGCTTCGGCGAGTCGGCGGCAACATTGATGGCCCGGTGAAACTCGTGGTTCAGCAGAACGGTCCGCTCGTGGTCATCACCGGCATAGGCTTCCTCGAGCTGGGCCTGGATTTCTATGAGTTCACGCAACTGATCGTCGGTGATGTTGACCGCCGCTCGCGCGGCCAACTCCCCACCGACGTGCGCCTGCACGTTCGCGACGTCGGTGACGTCGCGACCGGTTACCGGCAGCACGACAAAACCACGACGAGGCTGCTGGCTAATCAGGCCTTCGGCGCGCAGGGCGAACAGCGCTTCGCGAACCGGTGTGACACTGATCCCCAATTCCGCGGCCAATTGGTCTAGTCGAATGTAGGTCCCTGCGGCGTAGCTGCCATTGAAGATCCTCGTGCGGATGAAGCGCGCGACATCGTCGGAGAGTTGAGGCCGTGCGGCGAAATCCGGGGCGGTCATCGTCCATCACACCTGATACTCGGCAAGCAGACGTTTACTGATGATGGACTTCTGGATCTCGCTGGTTCCTTCGCCGATAAGCAGGAAGGGCGCATCGCGCATCAGCCGCTCGATCTCATATTCCTTGGAGTAGCCGTAACCGCCGTGAATCCGGAAGCTCTGCTGGGTGACCTCCGAGCACAACTCGCTACACAGGTATTTGGCCATTCCGGCGGCGACGTCGTTGCGCTCCCCCGAGTCCTTCAGCCGTGCCGCGTTGACCATCATCAGATGTGCGGCTTCGACTTTGGTGGCCATCTCGGCGAGCTGGAAGGCGATCGCCTGGTGCTCGGCGATCGGCTTGCCGAAAGTGTGCCGCTGCTGTGCATAGCGCACCGCAAGTTCGAAAGCGCGGATGCCGACGCCGCACGCTCGGGCCGACACGTTGACGCGGCCCACCTCGATACCGTCCATCATCTGGAAGAAGCCTTGTCCCGGGGCGTCACCGAGAAGGTCGTCGGCGCTCGCGTGATACCCGTCGAAGATGAGTTCGGTGGTGTCAATGCCCTTGTAACCCAGCTTGTCGATCTTGCCGGGTATCACCAAGCCGGGCACCACTTCACCGAAACCTGTTGGCTTCTCGACAAGGAACGCGGTCAGGTTGCGGTGCGGCTTGTCCGCGCCTTCGTCGGTGCGCACCAATACGGCTACCAGTGTCGAACTTCCCCCGTTGGTGAGCCACATCTTCTGGCCGTTAATGGTGTAGTTGCCATCGGGATTGCGTTTGGCGCGAGTGCGGATCGCTGCGACATCGGAACCCAGCTCCGGCTCCGACATCGAAAACGCGCCACGGGTCTCGCCGGTCGCCATGCGCGGCAGGAAGCGCTGCTTCTGCGCGTCGGTGCCGTGCTGGTGCAGCATGTAGGCCACGATGAAGTGCGTGTTGAGCACCCCGGAGACGCTCATCCAGCCACGTGCCAGTTCCTCGACGCACAGCGCGTAGGTCAGCAGCGACTCTCCCAGCCCGCCGTACTCCTCCGGAATCATCAGCCCGAACAGACCCATCTCACGCATCGCGTCAACGATGTCCTGCGGGTACGTGTCGCCGCGCTCAAGTTCCGCCGCGTTGGGGATGACTTCCTTCTCGACGAATTGCCTGACTGTGGAGATGATCTCGGTCTGAATTTCGGTGAGGCCGAGGGTTTGGGCAAGTCTGGTCATGGGCTGTATGTTCCTTCGCTTTCCAGCCGACTCAACAGGCGATCGTTTTTGCGGTCGTCAACCGCTCGATGTCGAGGGCCGTTAATCCCAAGTTCTGTGCGAGCACGTCGGCGGTGTCTTGTCCCACGGCGGGCGCGGGCGTGCTGGCGAGATGCGTGCCATCGAACACGGCGGGCAGGCCGGGAGCCAGATAGTCTCCGACACCGGGTTGGTACAGCCGGGAAAACAGTGGATTGTCGGTCACCTTCGGGTCCGCGGCGACTTCCGCGAAAGTGCTGTACCGCTCAAACAGCACGGTGGTGTCCGACAGTGCGGCGGTGATTTTCTGGGCCGGGTGGTCGGCAAACCAGGTGGCGAACAGGCTGGAAAGCACGTCGCGGTACCTGTAACGGTCACCTTCGGTGTTGAAGTCCACACCCAGGGCCTCCGCGAGCGCCGACACAGCTGGCCCGGTGCCCGTTACTTGAACCAAGTCGCGAAAGTGCCTTCCAGTCAATGTGACAACCATGAACCTGACCCCGTCACAACTGGTGAAGTCCTGGCCGTACTGACCGTAGATGGCGTTGCCCAGGCGCTCGCGTTGGGTGCCGTTGACTTGCGGCTCGGTCAACAGTCCCAGGTTTCCCGCGGTGGCCAGGGCGACATCTTCCAGCGCCAGGCTGATGCGCGCACCAACCCCGGATTGTTCACGGCGGCGAACGGCGGTGACGACGGCCAGTGCGGCGTACAGGCCGCAGCACACGTCCCAGGCCGGCAACACGTGGTTGATCGGGCCAGCATGATCGGCGGGACCAGTGACAAGTGGGAATCCGATGCCGGCGTTCACGGTGTAATCCACCCCGGTCGAGCCGTCGCCACGGCCAAGTAGCTGAACATGGATAACGTCGGATCGCTTGGCGGCCAGCCGATCATGATTCAGCCACGACAGCCCGGCGGCGTTGGTCACAACGATGCCGTCGCCCTCGATGATCAGCCGCTGAACCAGGTCTTGCCCCTCCGGCGAGCGCAGATCGATTGTGGCCGAACGCTTTCCTTTGTTCAGCCCGGTCCAGTAGATCGACGTACCGTCCGCGGTGAGCGGCCATCGGTTTACGTCCGAGGCGCCGCCGATCGGATCGATCCGGATGACCTGCGCGCCGAGTTGGCTCAGCGTCATGCCGCACAGCGGTGCGGCGACAAAACTGGAAACCTCGACAATGGTGAGGCCGTTCAGCGGCGACGCAAGGGTCAAGGCGCTGGTCATTTCAAGCGACCCGCTCGAAGATGGCGGCGAGTCCCTGACCGCCGCCGATGCACATGGTCTCCAGCCCGTAGCGCGCCTGGCGGCGGTTGAGTTCGCGGGCCAAGGTGGCCAGCATCCTGCCGCCGGTGGCCCCTACCGGATGTCCCAGTGAGATTCCCGAGCCGTGCACATTGGTTCGGTCGAAGTCGGCGGTGCCGAACTTCCATTCCCGCATCACCGCAAGCGCTTGGGCGGCGAAGGCTTCGTTGAGTTCGATAAGATCGATATCGCTGAGTTGTAGGCCCGCCTTGGCGAGTGCGACCTCGGTTGCGGGTACCGGACCGATGCCCATGATGTTGGGCGCCACGCCCGCCACCCCCCACGACACTATCCGGACCAGCGGGGTCAGGCCGTATTCGGCTGCCTTGTCGGGTGTGGTCACCACACACATGGATGCCGCATCGTTCTGCCCGCTGGCGTTTCCTGCGGTAACCGTCGCCGCCGGATCATCGGCCAGCAGAACGGGTTTAAGCTTGCTTAACGACTCGAGTGAGGTGTCGGCACGCGGGTGCTCGTCGGTGTCGACCAACTCCTCACCCTGGCGGGTGCGCAGCGGAACCGCGACAATCTCCTCGGCCAGGATGCCGTCCTTTTGCGCGGCCACCGCACGTTGGTGTGACCGCACCGCGAGCTCGTCTTGTTCCAGGCGAGAAATGCCGTACTGGCGGCGCAGATTCTCGGCCGTCTCCATCATCCCGCCCGGCACCGGATAGTGCCGGCCGCCTGCGGTGCTTCGTCCCCGCGCCAGACCATCATGTAGTTGCACGCCGTTGCGGGGGGGTCCCCAGCGTATGTCGGTGGAGTAGAAGGCGACGTTGCTCATGCTTTCGCAGCCGCCCGCGACGATCAGATCATGGTCGCCGTTGGCCACCTGCAGACACGCCTGGATCACCACCTGCAGCCCAGACCCGCAGCGACGATCGACCTGCATCCCGGGCACCGTCACCGGCAGCCCCGAATCCAGCGCCACCACCCGCCCGATCGCGGGCGCCTCGCTGTTGGGATAGCAGTGGCCGAGGATGACGTCTTGCACCGCCTCCGGCGCAAGCCCGGTGCGCTCGAGCAACCCCTTGAGGGCGGTGACGCCGAGGTCAACGGCGCTGAGCGACTTGAACATTCCGCCGTAGCGGCCGATCGGCGTCCGGACTGGCTCACAGATGACTGCCTGGCGCATGGCGGCACTCATCAGAGGTGCCGGCCGCCGGTTATCTCCATCACGGTGCCGGTCATGTAAGAGGACAGATCGGAGGCCAAAAACAGCGCGACGCTTGCGACCTCGCTCGGCTCTCCCGCCCGGCCCATCGGGACCTCCGCGACCTTCGAATCCCAGATGCGTTGCGGCATGGCCTCCGTCATGGCCGAACGAATCAGCCCGGGAGCGATCGCGTTCACCCGGATCCCCAGGTAGGCAAGCTCTTTGGCCGCAGCCTTGGTCATCCCCACGATGCCGGCCTTGGCGGCCGAGTAGTTGGTCTGGCCGATCATTCCGACCTTGCCCGATACAGACGACATGTTCACGATCGCGCCACGCTTGTTTTCCCGCATGACCGCAGCCGCCAGCCGGGTGCCGTTCCAGGTCCCCTTCAGATGCACGTTGATGACCTGGTCGAACTGGTCTTCGGTCATCTTGCGCATCGTGGCGTCGCGGGTGATGCCCGCGTTGTTGACCATGACGTCCAGGCCGCCGAAACGCTCGACCGCGGTCTGGATCAGGGTCTCGATGTCGGCCGCCTGAGTCACATCGCAGCGGACGGCCAGCGCCACGTCTTCACCACCCAGCTGCTTGGCCGCGACCTCGGTCGCCTCGAGATTGACGTCGCCAAGCACAACGCGCGCGCCTTCGGCGATGAATCGTTCCGCGATGGCAAAACCCAAACCTTGGGCCCCGCCGGTGATCACCGCAGTCTGACCGCTCAGCAACGACACCTGGATCACGCATCCTTATCTGGTTAGCTTCCACCCGGGGGTACCCGTCGTTCAAATATCGTATTTCATATAGGATTCATCGCGGAACCGGGCACCCCATGAAGATCGGCGCGGCTCGCCAATCGAGGATGCCAAAGAGGAGCTATCTGCCAATGACCACCGCTGACGTGCCCGAGGTCTCAGACGAAGACTTCCAGGAGATCCTTGCCCAGACCCAGCAATTCGTCCGCACCGCCGTCGTCCCGCGCGAACAGGAAATCCTGGACGACGATCGGGTCCCCGACGATCTTCGCGACCAGGCCAAGAAGATGGGCCTGTTCGGATACGCAATTCCGCAGCAGTGGGGCGGCCTCGGCCTGAACCTGAAGCAAGACGTCGAGCTGGCGATGGAATTGGGCTACACCTCGCTGGCGCTGCGGTCGATGTTCGGCACCAACAACGGCATCGCGGGACAGGTCCTGGTCGGCTTCGGCACCGACGAACAGAAGAGCCGCTGGCTCGAGCCGATCGCATCCGGCGACGTCGTCGCCTCCTTTGCCTTGACCGAGCCCGGCGCCGGGTCGAACCCAGCAGGCTTGAAGACCAAAGCCGTTCGCGACGGTAGCGATTGGGTGATCTCGGGACAGAAACGCTTCATCACCAACGCACCCGTCGCCAACCTCTTCGTCGTATTCGCGCGGACCCGGCCCGCCGACGACCAGGGCCCCGGAATCGCCGTCTTCCTGGTTCCCGCGGACGCCGCCGGCGTCGAGGTCGGCGCTAAGGACGCCAAGATGGGCCAGGAAGGCGCGTGGACCGCAGACGTCAGCTTCACCGATGTCCGCGTCGACGATGGCGCACTGATCGGCGGCAGCGAGGACGTCGGCTACCGGGCGGCGATGACGTCGTTGGCGCGCGGCCGGGTCCACATCGCGGCGCTCGCGGTGGGCGCTGCTCAGCGTGCGCTCGACGAATCCGTGGCATACGCCGCCACCGCGACCCAGGGCGGCGCTCCGATCGGAAGCTTCCAGTTGGTGCAGGCGATGCTCGCCGACCAGCAGACCGGAGTGATGGCCGGCCGCGCCTTGGTCCGCGATGCCGCACGGCTCTGGGTCAGCAACGAGGACCGCAGGGTGGCGCCGTCGGCCGCGAAACTCTTCTGCACCGAAATGGCCGGCAAAGTCGCCGATCTCGCGGTGCAGATTCACGGCGGCAGCGGATACATGCGTGGCGTACCGGTCGAACGGATCTACCGCGACGTTCGGCTGTTGCGGCTCTATGAGGGCACCAGCGAGATTCAGCGACTCATAATCGGTTCGAACCTAGTAAAGGCGGCACAGCGATGAGCGGCAAGCTCGAAGGAAGGGTGGCATTTATCACCGGAGCGGCACGCGGGCAGGGCCGCGCGCACGCGGTCCGGATGGCGCAGGAGGGCGCCGACATCATCGCCGTCGACATCGCCGACAAGCTCCCGGACGGCGTTGCCTACCCGCCGGCGACCGTCGATGACCTCGCCGAGACCGTGCGCCTCGTCGAGGCGATAAACCGCCGGATCCTGTCCTACACGGTCGACACCCGGGACTATGACGCGCTGCGCGAAGCCGTCGAGGCCGGCGTCGCTGCGCTGGGGCGGCTCGACATCATCGTGGCCAACGCCGGTATCGCGATTCCGCAGGTCTGGGACGACATCACGCCCGAATCGTTTCGCGACGTCATGGACGTCAACGTGACCGGTACGTGGAACACCGTGATGGCGGGCGCGGACAAGATCATCGAAAGTGGCCGCGGCGGTTCGATCATCCTGATCAGTTCTGCGGCCGGCATGAAGATGCAGCCGTTCATGGTGCACTACACCGCCAGCAAGCACGCCGTCACCGGGTTGGCCCGCGGCTTCGCCGCCGAGCTGGGGAAGCATTCGATCCGGGTCAACAGCGTTCATCCCGGGCCGGTGAACACCCCGATGGGAACCGGCGACATGGTCAGCGCCGTGGGCAAGACCATGGAAACTAACAAGCAGCTGTCCCACATGCTGACGCCGTTCTTGCCCGCCTGGATCGCCGAGCCGGAAGACATCGCCGACGCGGTGTGCTGGCTGGCCAGCGACGAGTCGCGCTACGTCACCGCGGCCCAGATCCCGGTGGACCAGGGCTCGACCCAATACTGAGTACCGCTATGCGGACACGAACTGCTGGCCACCGTCGATGTCATAGGTCGCGCCAGTGAGTGCCGTGTTGGCCATGATGTGGACTGCGAGCGCGGCGACGTCGGCCGGTCCGACGACACGGCCGATCGGCAGCGTCGCCCGCAGCTCATCGCGACGCTCCTCTAGCCGGTCACCGAGCAGCGATGCCGACAGCGGTGTATCGACGAAGCCGGCTGCGATGAGGCTGACACGCACCGGCGCGAGTTCAAGTGCGAGGGTCGCCGTGAACGGCGGGAGCGTGGCGGTGGCCGCGGAAACGATCCCGAGCTCGTGACCGACGCGTCGCCCGCCGGTACCGCCCATGAACACCAGCGTGCCTCCGGGCCTCATCTTGGGCGCGGCGTTGCGCGCCACGTCGAGATACAGCACCGCGTGCCCGCTGATCGCCTGACGCACCTGGGCCAAGTCCATCTCAAGCAGGGGCCCGTAGCTCGGGCCGCCGGCGGTGATCATCACATGGTCGATCGGTCCGGATAGCTCTGCGAAGAACCTCTGCACGGCGGCCGGGTCGTTCGCGTCGAAGGCCGCGGTACGTTCCGCCCCGACTTCCAGCGCAGCTTGTTTGAGCCGTTCGAGGTTGCGGCCGGCGAGGATGACATCGGCGCCCTCGGCCCTGGCGCGTCGAGCGGTCTCGAGTCCGATGCCCGCGCTGCCGCCGATCACGACGACGGTCTGTCCCGGCAATTCCGGTTCGCGCTGGGTGCCGCTTGTCATGACTCAGCCGATCAGTTCCAGGGTCCCCAGGTCACGGATCGCCTGGCAGCCTCGCTCGAGCATGGTGAGCACCATGTCGTCGCCGCGCTCGGTGCCGGCGGCGAAGGCAAATCCCAGAGCGGAGATAAGGGGAGCCTGCGGCACCCCGAGCCGATAGTCGCGCCAACATGCGTCAAAGTCATATCCGGTGACGCCGTAACCCAGCAACGCGCGGTGATAGTCCTTGACGAGGTCCTTCTCGATTGTCGGCCGCAGCTGCGGGTTCAGGCTAGTGGCCGTGAAGTAGGCGAGATCCCTGGCCGGAAGACCTATGCCGAGCGTCTGCCAGTCAACCACGCTCACCCAGGTCTGATCTGGGTCGAACAGCAGGTTGTCGAGGCGGTAGTCGCCGTGCAGCAGGGCGAACCGGTCCTGGTTGGCCAAGAGCCAGGGCGTGACCAAACCCATTGTCGTTGTGAAAGTCTCGCGGTCTTCGGCGCTCATTCGGTCGCCGAGCTTTTCCAGCGTGATGTCGGCACTCATGATCGCGACATCACCAAGACCTTTGGCGGAAGCCTCATCGGCGCGCGGGAATCCCATCCCGGGCAGATCCAGCCAGAACGGGTCACACCAACTGGGTCCGTGCAATCCGGCCAGCGCCAGCACAGCAAGGCGCGCCTCCTGTTCGCCGCAGCCCGCGATCTGATCTCCCTGCACCGCAGGCGCTTGATCTGCGAGCAACAGCGCGTAGTCCATGGCGTCTTCGGTGATCTCGCAGTAGAAGCACTGCGGCGTTGGCACCCGCACTCGATCAGCCACCGAGGCGTAGAACGTGCACTCGCTGCGGTAGCCGATGGTCACGCGGTCGCGCACCGTGTCATCCTGGGCCGGCAGTTTGATCACGAAAGTCTGCGGCAGATCGCCGGGATCTGTGGCGTACTTCGCCGTCACGCGGTAGGTCGCCCCGGTTTGCCCGGTGCCGATGGCGACGACGTCGACCTCAGACACCTCGACGGATGCGCGGCGGTCGCGGAGGGCCCCCGTGAGCCACTCGGGGGTCACATCGGCTGGATACCGGGGGATCGACACCACAGCACTCATACGCACACGCCTCCGGCACTCAAACAGCCCTACTCACTGATTTATGAACTGTAAGGCATACCGGAAAGGCCGCAGCCGACCGCCTGTGTAGCAGACGACCGTGCGGCGCGGTCGGGTTACGCCGCCCGAAGTTCGCGCAGCGCGGTGCGCAAGCCCCGTCGTCTACCCGTCTCGGGATCGACGAAACTCTCCCGCAGTCCGTCGCGGATACGGAACTTCAATTCCGAACGAGTCTCCGGCGCGTCTTCGGGGGTCGCCTTGAGCAGCTTGTCGGGCAACGCCAGCTTCAGGATCGTCCAGAACGACTGCAGGTATTGCCTGCCAAGGGATCCCGTCGTATAGGGCAGATCGTATTTCTCACACAGCTCGCGCACCCGCACCGCGATCTCCGCGTAGCGATTGCTGGGCAGATCCGGAAATAGATGGTGTTCGATCTGATAGCAGAGATTGCCGCTCATGAACGCCATCAGTGGCCCGGCGTTGAAGTTCGCCGAGCCGAGCATCTGACGCAGATACCACTCTCCCGGCGTCTCGTTCTCGAACTCCTCGACAGTGAATTTCTCGGCACCGTCGGGAAAGTGACCGCAAAAGATCACCATGTAGGCCCAGTAGTTGCGGATCAGGTTCGCGGTCATATTGGCCTTCAAGGTGTGCTTCCAATTGCGCCCCGTCAGCGCGGGAAACACCAGGTAGTCCTTGCCCGCCTGCTTGGCAACCTTCCTGCCGATCACACGCAAATCCTTACGGGCTTCGGCCCAGGTCTTTTCCTTATGGCGGATCTTCGCCGTCTCGATGTGGTGCAACGCGACACCCCACTCGAAGAACGTGCCGAGCAAAAGGTTATAGATCGGGTTGCCCAGCATCCAGCGCTCCCACGGCTCGTCGCGGGTGACGCGCATGATCCCGTAACCGACGTCCTCGTCGAGGCCGACGATGTTGGTGTACTTGTGGTGGATGTAGTTGTGGGAATGCTTCCACTGCACGCTCGGGCAGGTGCTGTCCCACTCCCACTCAGTGGAGTGAATCTCGGGGTCGTTCATCCAATCCCATTGGCCGTGGGTGATGTTGTGACCCAATTCCATGTTTTCGATTATTTTCGCGGTGCCGAGCATTGCGGTGCCGCTGATCCACGCCAGCTTGTTGCGGCTGGCGAACAATGCGATTCGCCCACCAGCTGCCAACGCGCGCTGCAAATTGATGGATCGGCGGATATAGCGGGCGTCGCGCTCTCCGCGAGATTCCTCGATTTCGGCGCGGATCGCGTCCAATTCCTGCGCGAGTTGCTCGACATCTTCGGTAGTCAGGTGGGCGTATTGCTTGATATCGGTGATAGCCATCGGTTCCCTCTCAAATCTTGATGCTGCAGTCCCCGGACGCTGTGGAGATGCATGTTTGGATGCGGTCACCCTCGCGGTGTTCGATCCCGGACCTGAAGTCGCGCACGTGCCCTGATTCCAGCGGAAGTACGCAGGTCTGGCAGATGCCCATGCGGCAACCGAACGGCATCTGGATGCCGACTTTTTCCCCGGCTTCTAAAAGTGATGTAGCACCATCGATTTCGATGGTCTTGTCGGAGATGGCGAAGGTGACCGTGCCGCCTTCGCCACCCTTGTCGGTGGCGGAGATGGTGAAGCGTTCGGTGTGCAGCAGATCGCTGCAGCCCGCGGTCTTCCAGACGGTCTCGACGGTGTCCAGCAGAGCGGGCGGCCCACATACCCAGGCCGGACGGTCCTGCCAGTCGGTCACGATGTCGCCGAGCTCGCCGAAATCGACCTTGCCCTGAGTTTCGGTGAGCTGCAGGTAAAGCCGATAATCGGGCTGGCTGCCTTCGAGCTCGCGTAGCTCGTCGTGGAAAATCACATCGTCCTGGCTGGGCGCGGAGTGAACGTGCGCGATGTCGGCGACTTGTCCGCGCGATTTCAGGGTACGCAACATGGCCATCACCGGTGTGATCCCGCTGCCTGCGGTAATGAACAGGACCTTGGGGGGCAGCGGATCGGGCAGCGCGAAATCGCCTTTGGGAGCCGCCAACCGCACGATGGTGCCCGGTTTCACACCGTTGACCAGATGTGTGGACAGAAAGCCCTCGGGAGTGGCCTTGACGGTGATGGTGATGTCCTTGTTGTCGCGCTGCGGAATTGACGTCAGTGAATATGAACGCCAGTGCCACCTGCCGTCGATCCGCAGTCCGATACCGACGTACTGGCCGGGACGGTACTTGGCGGTGAAACCCCAGCCGGGCTTTATCGTTACGGTTGCAGAATCTGCGGTTTCCGGGTGCACGTCGACGATGAGGCCGCGCAGCTCGCGCGCCGACCACAGCGGGTTGAGCATCTTGAGGTAGTCATCGGGCAGCAGCGGGGTGGTCGCGCGGGCAGCCAAACCGCGCGGCACATTGACCCAGGATTTAGCTGCCTGGACCCGTCTCGCAGGCGCCTTGCTCCATCGCGTGACGCTGCGAAGGGTAGAAACCATGGTCGTTCCCAGTCGTCTGTTGAAGTTACCGTGATTCGTCTGAGAACACGGTTACCAGTCGGCTTTCCCGATCAACGCGTCCAATAAACACTTGTTCGCTGAGTGGCTGTGAGGTCGCCAACGCGCAAACAGCCGGATTTCGTCCTCGGGCTAGGATGGCCTCCTGAGATCCCGCCGCCCGAACTCGCGGGCGACACCAGGAAATCCGTTGAGATAAAGGCGCTTTAGTGACCAAGTCACCGACCTACCTCATCACCGGCGCCGCCGGCGGCGTCGCCGGCATCAGCCCGCAGGTGGTCGGGCGTCTCCTGGATGGCGGCGAGGCCGTTCGGGCCATGGTGCATCACGACGATGCCCGTGCCGACGCGCTGCGCGCCCGGGGCGCCGAGGTTGTCGTGGGAGACCTGACCAATCCCGTCGATGTTCAGGCGGCCATGTCCGGAATCACCCGGATGTTCTTCAACATGAGCGTGTCACCGGATTATCTGCAGGCCACGGCCGTGGTGTGCGTGGCCGCAACCGAGGTCGACCGTCTGGAGGTATTGGCCAACATGTCGCAGATGACGGTTTCTCAGATGACTGCAGCCAGCACTGAGGAATCCCGGCAACAGCAACTGCACTTTCTAGCTGAGCACGTCATCAATTGGTCGGGCGTCCCGACCGTGCACATCCGCCCGACCGTGCTGCTGGAAAACCCGCTCTTCGCCATGTTGGCTGCCCGCTCAATCCGGGAAAGCGGCACACTGTCCCTGCCGTTTGGCACCGGGCGCACCTCGCCCGTCGCGTCCGTCGACGTCGCCGAGGTCGTCGCCGCGGTGCTCACCGCACCCCGCGACCACCTCGGCAAGGTCTACGAATTGACCGGTCCGGCGACGTTAGACATCGACGAGGTCGCCGACCAGTACGCACAAGCCCTCGACGGGCCCGTTGTCGCAGTCAACCCGTCCGATGACGAATGGAGTCAGGACCTCGACGAGATGGGACTGGAACCGCACGTGCGCCAACACATCGAAACCATGGCCAAGCTGCACCGCCAGGACCGCTACAACCGCTCGACTCATGACGTGGAGACCGTCACCGGCCACCCCGCGCAAACCGTGCGGCAGTACGTCGAAGCGCACCGGGACCTGTTCGGCTGACGCGCTGTCAGAGGACGGCGTCAGCGAGGCGGTCGACCTGGTCAAGCGAAGCGCCCAAACACTGCAAACAGCATCTGTGCGAGCGAAGGGAGTCGAACCCTATTCAGCTGCATAGTCACAGGGCTGAAACCGCGTATCCCTGCTGAAATACATCACCGTAGTTCACTCCAGCTATCTGTTACTGCGGCCGAATTGCGGCCACGCCTGCTCGTCGGGTGCCCTGTGGTACGTCGCGATCTCCCATCATGACCATCCCACCCGCCGGCAGCGCGACCACCTGGCGGGACTTGCCGTCAGCTGACACCCGAGCAGATCGCCGAGTGGCCTCTGCTAATGATCAAAGTCGCCGATTGACACGGGGTCTGCAACCAGACTCCCCGTACATCGCCTGGGCGGGACAAGGCCGCCGCGATTTCATCGATCAGTTGCTTGGCATAGCAACCATGAAAATCAGCATTTACCTGCGCAAACTTCGGTACAGCAGCTGTGCGGGCGAAGGGAGTCGAACCCTCACGCTCTTTCGAGCAATGGCACCTAAAGCCATCGCGTATGCCATTTCGCCACGCCCGCCGCTAGGCGATCGTACCGCTCGGTCGTCCGACGAATCTGTCTACGGCAGGGCCGCAGCGGCACGTCTCGACGAATTCGTCCGGCCTACGCCGTGACGACCGCGCGGTACCGTCATGGGGTGCCCACTACGCACCGTCGGAGACCTGCGGCTATCGCTCTGGTGATAGTCGCGGCCTGCGGCTGTCTGGCGTTGGGCTGGTGGCAGTGGACCAGGTTTCACTCGCCGTCGGGCACGTTCCAGAACCTGGGCTACGCGATGCAGTGGCCGCTGTTCGCGTGGTTCTGCGTCTACGCCTACCGCAACTTCGTCCGCTACGAAGAGTCGCCGCCACAACCCCGGAACAGCGACGCTGTCACCGAGATACCCGCCGAACTACTGCCCGAGCGGCCCAAACCGGTTACGCAAGCATCCACTGATCCCGCGCTGCGCGAGTACAACGCCTATCTGGCCGAGCTCGCGAAGCAGGATGCCGAAAAGGAGAACAGGACCACCGCATGACCGCACCCGAGACGCCAGAAGCGCAGCAGCCCGCGCTAGTTTTTCCCGTCGAGAAAATCCGCGCCGCGCTACTTCGGTATCGATTCATGGCCTGGACGACCGGTATCTGGCTGATTGCGCTGTGCTACGAGATCGTCTCGCACTTCGCCTTCCACCAGGAGATCCGTTGGATCGGGGTGGTACACGGCTGGATGTATTTCATCTATGTGCTGACAGCCTCCAACCTCGCGGTGAAGGTCAGATGGCCGATCGGCAAGACCATCGGGGTAATGGCCGCCGGCACCATCCCGCTGCTGGGCATCGTCGTCGAGCATTACCAGACCAGGGACGTCAAGGCTCGCTTCGGGCTCTAGCGCGCCCGAACCTGCAGCTGCACACACTTCTGGGGCGCGGCACTCTTTTGCCCGACTGTTGAGCAGGCTCGGATTCAGGCCAGGGCGCGCAGCGCCGGCAACAGCAAGGTAAGCGCGCGACCCCGATGCGACATCGCATCCTTCTCCGTGGGGCTGAGCTGCGCGGCGGTCCGATCGGATCCGTCGGCGATGAAGACCGGGTCGTAGCCGAACCCGCCGTCGCCGCGTGGCTCCCGGGCGATGGTGCCCGGCCACTCGCCGCGGACGACGACCTCGTCGGACGCCGTAACCAGCGCGCAGGCCGACACGAACGCCGCGCCACGTCGTCCGTTGGGAACATCTCGCAACTGCGCCAGCAACAAAGCGGTATTGCCGGCGTCGTCGCCATGGTTGCCCGACCAGCGCGCCGAGAGCACACCGGGCATGCCGTTGAGCGCGGCGACCTGTAAACCGGAGTCGTCGGCCACACTGGCCAGCCCGGTCGCTGCGAACGCGTCTCGCGCTTTGGCCAACGCGTTATCCTCGAAACTCGCACCGGTTTCCGGCGCTTCGTCGAACGGCGCCACATCGTTGAGTGACACCAGCGTCAACCCGGACAGTCCAGCACCGTCGAGCACGCGGCGCAGTTCGGCCAGCTTCTTTTGGTTGCGGCTGGCCACCAACAGGTGGGTCACCAGTTACTCCTAGACGTCGACGTGGGCGTTTGTAGTGATTCTGAGCTGCGGCATTTGACGACAGAACGCTTATCGCTCAACGCTCGGCAGCCACAGAGTGCCGATCAGCATTCAAAATCTCGAGGCTAGCGCGGTGTGAGGCGGAACATCGGGATCTCACGCCCCACGGCCGCCGTCTTGGCGCGATAATCGCCGTACCCGGGATACACCTGCTCGGCGAGTCCATACAGGCGTGCGTACTCGGCAGGATCGGTGACCTCGGCCGCCACAAATCTCTCGTCGCCGAATTCGCATTCGGGGTACGCCTTCAGGTTGTAATACCACTGCGGATGTTTCGGTCCCCCGTAGTTTGACGCGATCAGAATTGGATCCGGTCCATCGTGGAAGTAGGTGAGCTGCACCTCGCGCGGCTGACCCGACTTAGCACCGGTCGTCATGAGCGGGGCGCTAGCGACCGTGCCAAGGGATGAGGGGTAGCGACCGCCGGTCGCACGGTACAACCACGGGTCGATGCGGGGGCTGATGTGACGCGCGAAAGCCTGTCCCGGACGGGAGCGTCCGAAGCGGACGAAGGACTTATAGAGGGAGCCATGCTTCTTGTGTGGATCGACGTGCGGCACTGGCATGGAGCGGAAAATACGCTAGCGCAAACCTCCGCGATACGGCTTCGGCGTGGGACATACCAAACTCACTGAACAGTGCATCCCGGAATGTAGTTGCTGATCGGCAGCCGGGTCAGCTTCCGAACGCCTTCCCCGCTGCGGGTCCCTCGGGTAGCACCCCCGGGTACGGCAGCGCCAACGCCTCGCGCTGCGCGGCAAACAAGGTGTCGCAAGCGCCCAGCGCCAGGTCGAGCAGCTTGTCCAGTGTCGAACGCGGGAACGTCGCGCCCTCTCCGGTGCCCTGAATCTCGACCAGGGTCCCGGTGTCGGTGGCGACGACGTTCATGTCGACCTCGGCGCGCGAGTCCTCCTCATAGGGCAGGTCCACCCGAATCCTGCCGTCGACAACGCCGACGCTGACCGCCGCGATGGCACAGGACAACGGCCTGGGATCCGAGAGCTTGCCCGCCGCCGATAGGTAGGTGACCGCGTCGGCCAGCGCCACGTAGGCGCCGGTGATGGCCGCGGTTCGAGTGCCGCCGTCGGCCTGCAAGACATCGCAATCGACGGCAATCGTGTTCTCGCCCAGCGCCCTCAGGTCGATGCATGCCCGCAACGACCGGCCGACCAGCCGGCTGATCTCCTGGGTGCGTCCGCTGACCCGGCCTTTGACCGATTCACGGTCGGAGCGGGTGTGCGTCGCCGACGGCAACATGGCGTACTCCGCGGTCAGCCACCCCAGGCCCGATCCCTTACGCCAGCGCGGCACTCCCTCGGTCACGCTGGCGGTGCACATGACCTTGGTTTGACCGAATTCGATCAATACCGAACCCGCCGGATGCTCGGTGAACCCGCGAGTGATGACCACAGGCCGAAGTTCTTCGTCGAGGCGACCGTCTTCTCGTTTGGACACGCAGCCACCCTAGCCCCGGTTGGCTCAGACCCGTTCAGAGCGCCCGATTTCGAACGTCTCACCGGCTACCACCGCGTGCACGGGACCATCAAACTCGGCCTTGGCCTCGCTGATCACGTCTTCGCGCGAGGTCCATGGCGGAATATGGGTCAGTAGCAACTCGCGAACGCGGGCCTGCTTCGCGGCCCTGCCGGCTTCGGTACCAGACAGATGCAGCGCCCGCGGACGGTTCGGCGCATGCGTCCAGGAGGCCTCGCAGAGGAAAACGTCGGCGTCGCGTGCCAACTCGATGAGCTGGTCGCAGGTGCCGGTGTCACCGCTGTACACGAATGTGGCACCGGTGGGATCGGTGATCCGCAAGCCGTAGGACTCAGTCGGGTGAGCCACCACCCGCGGGACCACTGTGAGCGCGCCGACGGTCACCGATTCACCGTCGACCCAGTGCCGAATATCGAAGATGTCGGAGCAATCGTCAATCTCGCCACCGTAGGGGGACGACGCCGAGCCCAACCGCGACCAGGTGTCGCTTGGTCCGTACAGCAACGCTTTGCCGGCGGGCCGCGTCGGGTGGTAACGACGCCAGACGAACAGTCCCGGCATATCCAGACAGTGGTCGGCGTGCAGATGGGTAAGCAGCACCTGCACGTCGCCGGGATCTGTATGCCGTTGCAGCGCGCCGAGCACGCCCCCGCCGAAGTCGAGAGCCAGCGGCGGAGTGTCCGGCGCTCGGAGCAAATAACCCGACGCGGGCGAATCCGGACCCACAACGCTGCCAGAGCAGCCGAGCACGGTTATTCGCACGGACACTACTGTGCCATGCCCAATAGCACCATGCGAAAAACATCGCCGCATTGGTCTGACCAGAATCTCTGCGCGCCCATTTAGTAGACACGAGAATGGGGGTGAACCGGTTGAACGCCGGTTACCGCCGGGCCAAGAAATCGGGCCGCCAGATTGGTGAAGGCGTCGGGGTCTCCGGTGGCTTCGAAAAGCCGGGTGGCGGGTGGCGCGTCGTGCGGCCGCAGCAAGTCCCGCTCGGTAAGCACCCGCAGCAATTCTTTGGCGGTTTCCTCGGCACTCGAGACCAGCGTCACGTTCTCGCCCATCGCCAATTGGATCAGCCCGGACAACAACGGATAGTGCGTGCAGCCAAGCACCAGCGTGTCGACCTCGGCGCGCTGCAACGGCTCCAGATAACCCTCGGCCAGTCCGAGCACCTGACGACCGCTGGTCACGCCACGCTCAACGAAGTCGACGAACCGAGGGCAGGCCACCGCGGTGATCTCGGTGTCACGGGCTGCCGCGAACGCGTCCTGGTAGGCGTGCGAGGTGATGGTCGCTTGGGTACCAATGACCCCGATACGGCCGTTGCGAGTGGTGACCACCGCACGCCGCACCGCCGGCAAGATCACCTCGACGACAGGCACGTCGTAGCGCTCGCGGGCATCCCGCAGGCACGCCGCGGACGCTGAATTGCAGGCGATCACCAGAGCCTTGACGCCGCGGCCGACCAGGTCGTCGCCGATGTCCAGCGCATGGGTGCGAATCTCAGGGATGGACAGCGGCCCGTAGGGGCCGTTACCCGTGTCGCCGACGTAGATGATGTCCTCGTCGGGAAGTTGGTCGATGATCGCTCGGGCGACCGTCAGTCCCCCGACGCCGGAGTCGAAGACTCCGACGGGCGCCAGTGCCGAACTCATGTTTTCAGCCGCGGCGAGCCTGCGCCGGCTTTTCTCATTTCGCGGGCCTTGCGTTCGGGACCGGACAACAAATAGGCCGCCAGCACACCGGCAAGCGCACCACACAAATGCCCCTGCCACGACACGCCACCACATTGGTGGAGCACCGGCATGGCGCCGATCAGGACGCCACCGTAGACGAACAACACCACCAGCCCGATCGCGATGTTCCAAAACCTGCGCACGAATATCCCGAAAACCAGCAAAAACGCCAGATACCCGAAGATCAGGCCGGACGCTCCGATGTGGTCGGTCGGCCCGCAGGCGGTGCCCACGTTGCCGATGAGCCAGGTGCCGAAGCCGCCGACGATCCACACGATCGCGGTAGCCCAGACGAACCGGGACAGTCCGGCCAGCGTCATCAGAAACCCCAGAACCAGCATCGGAACCGTATTGGCCATCAGATGTGGCCAGCCGGCGTGCAGCAACGGCGCGAAGATGATTCCCCACAAACCGTCGGCCTCTAACGGCCTGATGCCGTTGGCGTCCAGCCGGTTCCCCGTCAGCTGGTCAATCAGCTCGACGAGATAGAGCAGCGCCACGAAGGTGAGGATCGTGGCTCCGCCCACCATCCATTGAGGCCGTTTTTTCGCCTGCCCAGCGGGTGTGTGAGAGCTCCTGTCCGAGTGGGTCATGATGCGCCGCTTCCCGCCGCAAGCGGCAGGTGCCGCCACCTCATCGCTTGCTCTGCATCGTCGCCGACGCATTCATGCCCATAGCTGCCCTTCCAGCGCGTCCTCGGCAACCTTCAGGATACCGGCGTCAGCGTCCTACCCCTTGTTAATGAGACCCAAATGCTGCCGGCAACGTGCCGCGATAGGTGGGTATGCCGGCTACCGATTCAGCGGCCAGCACAGCGACCAGCACCGCACGCGCCAGGCAATCAGCCGCGGCCGCGCCCACGTCAGAGGCCAACGCAGTCTCCGGGGATAGGGCGGCAGGCGTGTCGACGGCCGGCGCCACCTCAACTGCCCCGGTAGCCAGTGCGAACACGGTATCGCCGTCCAGCGCCGTGTGCGCGGGCCGGATGGCGCGGGCCAGCCCGTCGTGGGCGGCGATCGCCACGCGCCGGCACGCCGCAGGACTGAGCGCGGCGTCAGTCGCCACCACCGCAATTGTGGTGTTCAGCGGGTCCAGCGGGGACGGCAGCTGCGCGAGCACGTCGATCTGCTCGGCCGGCGGCGGGGTGAGTGCGAACTCCTCGATCAAGTCCACCATCCACGGCAGGCCGGTGGCCCGGTCGACGACCTCGCCGGCGGAGTTCACCGCGACGACCGCTCCCACGGTCACGCCGGACGGCAGGGTCGTCGACGCCGTGCCGATACCGCCCTTGAGGACCCCGGCGCGCGCCCCCACGCCGGCGCCGACCGTCCCGACCGACATCACGACGCCTTCGCCCCCCGCGGCGGCGTCGGCGGCGGCGTACCCGAATTCAGCCGAAGGTCGGCGGTGCCAACCGCCGACCGGCAAATCGAAAATCACCGCGGCCGGCACAATAGGCACCAGCCCGCCCTTCATGGCCACGCCACGTTCGTGTTCCTCCAGCCAACGCATGATGCCGTCGGCGGCTGCCAGACCGTAGGCGCTGCCACCGGCGAGCAACACCGCATCGACGTAGCGCACACTGTTGGCCGGGTCCAGCAGATCCGTCTCGCGAGTGCCCGGCGCGCCACCCCGGCAGTCGACCGCGCCGACAGTCCCGGGCGGTGTCAGCACGACCGTGACACCGCAGGCCCACCCGGCACCCAGGGACGCATCGGGGTCAAGTCGCTGGTAGTGGCCGACGCGGATGCCCGCGACGTCGGTGATGGAGTTCATCCGGCCGCCATCACGATCAACGGGTTCCCATCAGCACCAGCACCAGGTATTCCTGCAAGACGGTCAGCCACTGGTAGACGTCGAAGTGCGCAGACAGCGGATCGTCAGCCGGCAAGCGATCCGGACCTTCTGGCCCGATCCCGAGCATGACTCCCAAGGTCAACCGAAGGTCGTTGACGGCCGCGACCCACGCGTTGGCGTCTTCTTCGGTCAGTTCGAACCGGCCTCCGTTTCCTGGAACCGTGTCCAATAGGCGTTGCGCAGCAACACGTTTGGCGTCAATGATCTCCGGCTCGTGCAGGCTGCGCAGCGCCGCGTTGAGGCTGTCGGAAGTATCGGTCGCCGAGTCGTCCTTGTCCTGTCTGTGGAAATCCGGCAACAGCCGACGAAGCGTCGGGTCCATGGGGGGGTGCGTGTTGCCCGTCTTTATGCCAGTGATCTCCTCGAGTTCATCTGACGGCGAAGAAGATTCGCGTTCATCGAGCAAGCCGACCATCGCGCTGACCAGGTTAGTGAGCAGGGCCGCCTCATGCACGGCCAAGGAGGACCGAAAACGGGGACCGTTGGCAGACTCGACGCGTTTCCACTTGCGCACAGGGACCCCGGATGTCCTTGGATCTCACCGGTCCTGCTGCAGCGTTGCCCACAAACCGGCGGCATGCAGCTTGGACACGTCGACTTCCATGGACTCCCGGCTGCCGGCGGACACCACTGCCTTGCCTTCGTTGTGCACTTGCAGCATCAGCGTGGTGGCGTGCGGCTCGCTATAGCCGAACAACTTCTGGAACACATACGTCACGTACGTCATGAGATTGACAGGATCGTCCCACACGATGGTCACCCACGGACTGGCCGTGGCGTCTACCGGAGTCGCCTCGCGTTGCCCGGTAGTGCCCGGCTTGGTGGGCGCTGACGGAACAGGCATGACCCCTAGGATACCGAGACACAGGTATGGCGACGCCAGCCGTTACCGTTGCGGGATGAACGACCCGGTCTTAGCTGGGCTGCTGACCGACAAATACGAGTTGACCATGCTGGCAGCGGCGCTGCGCGACGGCACCGCCCATCGCCGGACCACGTTTGAGCTCTTTGGCCGCCGACTCCCCGAGGGTCGCCGTTACGGGGTGGTGGCCGGCACCGGCCGGTTGCTGGAAGCCTTGCCACAGTTCAGGTTCGACGACGAGGCGTGCCAATCGCTGGCGGAATTCCTCGACCCGGCCACCCTGCGCTACCTGCGCGATTTCCAGTTCGGTGGCGATATCGACGGTTACGCCGAAGGCGAGCTGTACTTTCCCGGGTCACCGGTGCTGTCGGTGCGGGGCAATTTCGCCGAATGCGTGATGCTCGAAACGCTGGTGCTGTCGATTTTCAACCACGACACAGCGATCGCTTCCGCGGCGGCACGCATGGTCAGTGCCGCCGGCGATCGGCCGCTGATCGAGATGGGATCGCGGCGCACCCACGAGCGAGCGGCGGTCGCGGCGGCCCGGGCCGCTTATATCGCCGGTTTTGCCGCCTCATCCAACCTCGAGGCTCACCGGCGCTACGGGATTCCCGCGGAAGGCACCGCCGCACACGCGTTCACCATGCTGCACACTCACGAAAACGAACCCACTGCATCGACTGAGCTGACCGCCTTCCGCGCCCAGGTCGACGCGCTGGGAGTCGGTACCACGCTGCTGGTGGACACCTACGACGTGGCGACGGGAGTGGCCAATGCCGTGGCCGCCGCGGGTGCCACGCTTGGCGCGGTTCGCATCGACTCCGGCGAGCTGGGCGTGCTGGCCCGCCAGGTGCGCGACCAGCTGGATCAGCTTGGCGCCGTCGGGACCCGCATCGTGGTTTCCGGCGATCTTGACGAGTTCTCGATCGCGGGGCTGCGGTCTGAACCGGTGCACGGCTACGGGGTCGGCACGTCGCTGGTCACCGGCTCGGGCGCCCCGACCGCGAACATGGTCTACAAGCTGGTCGAAGTGGACGGTATGCCGGTGCAGAAGCGCAGCAGCCACAAGGAATCCCGCGGCGGCCACAAAGAGGCGCTCCGGCGCTGCCGCCCGACCGGCACGATCACCGAGGAGGTAGTGCACCCGGCGGGCCGAGCGCCGGACATCCCCCAGCCGTCCCGGGCGTTGACCAGCGCGCTGGTCCGCGGCGGGCGGATCGTGGCGGACACGGGTGACGGTGCCCTGGCCGCAGCACGGACGCTGGTCGCGTCCGGCCTGCACAGCCTGCCGTGGGAGGGACTGAAATTGGCGCACGGCGAACCGGCGATCCCGACGCTACAAATCCGGTCTGAACAAGGAATCTCTGATCTGAACGAAGGAAATCCTCGTCTGGAGTAAGGAATCCCTCGTCTGAACAAGTGGCTCCGATACGGTCGACATACCAATCGGGGATAGCCGAGGGATCACTGAATAACGATCACGAAATGAGGAGTAGCCACGTCCGACGTGTCCGTGTCCGTCCCCGAGCTGCTGGCCGTCGCGGTGGCCGAGCTCGGTGGCAGCGAACGCCCCGGCCAACAGGAAATGGCCGACGCGGTCGCGCATGCCTTCGAAACCGGTGAACACCTCGTCGTGCAGGCCGGGACCGGCACCGGCAAGTCGTTGGCATATCTGATCCCCGCGATCGTCCGCGCGGTCAGCGACGAGGCAGCGGTCGTGGTATCGACGGCCACCATCGCCCTGCAGCGTCAACTCGTCGATCGTGATCTGCCCCGGCTGGCCGATTCGCTGGCCGACGCGCTGCCCCGCCGCCCGAAGTTCGCGTTGCTCAAGGGGCGACGGAACTACCTCTGCCTGAACAAGATCCACAACGGCGGCGCGGGCGAGGCAGACGGCGACGATGAGCCGCCGCAAGAAGAACTCTTCAACCCGATGGCGGCCACCGCATTGGGTCGTGATGTGCAACGGCTCACCGCGTGGGCGTCGACAACCGATTCGGGTGACCGCGACGACCTCAAGCCAGGTGTGCCGGACCGATCGTGGTCCCAGGTCAGCGTCTCCGCGCGGGAATGCCTGGGCGTGGCCCGTTGTCCGTTCGGCTCCGAGTGTTTTTCCGAACGGGCGCGTGGCCTGGCCGGGGCCGCCGACATCGTCGTCACCAATCACGCGCTGCTGGCCATCGATGCTGTTGCCGAGTCGGCCGTGCTGCCAGAACACGCGCTGCTGGTTGTCGACGAAGCGCACGAGTTGGTAGACCGGGTGACATCGGTTGCCACCGGGGAGCTGACCTCGGCCGCGCTCGGGGTTGCCTCGCGGCGGATCACCCGATTGTTGGATCGCGAACTGACCCAGCGTCTAGAGGCAACCTCGGCCACCTTCGCCTCCGCGATCCACGACGCCGAAATCATAAAAGTGGGCCGCGTCGATCACCTTGGCGACGAGATGGCGATATACCTCACCGCACTGCGCGACGCGGCCAGCGCCGCACGCTCGGCGATCGACTCCAGCAGCGACGCGAAGGCGGCGTCAGCGCGCGCTGAAGCGGCTGCGGCACTGACCGAGATATCCGATACGGCGTCGCGAATCCTGACGTCGTTCGCGCCCGCGATTCCGGATCGCACCGACGTGGTTTGGCTGGATCACGAAGAGAACCGGGGTTCGCCGCGCGCGGTGCTGCGGGTGGCGCCCTTGTCGGTAGCCGGCCTGTTGCGCGATCGGGTGTTCTCCCGGTCGACGGCGGTATTGACGTCCGCGACGCTCAACGTCGGCGGATCTTTCGACGCGATGGCTGCGGCGTGGGGCCTCAAAGGGCCTGAGACCGGATCGGACGCAGCCGCCGGTCCCGGGCATCCCTGGCGTGGTCTCGACGTCGGATCGCCGTTCCAACACGCCAAGGCGGGAATCCTCTATGTGGCCGCCCATCTGCCGCCGCCGGGCCGCGACGGCACCGGCTCGGCCGAGCAGCTGAATGAAATCGCCGGGCTCATCACCGCGGCCGGCGGGCGCACCCTGGGCCTGTTCTCGTCGATGCGAGCAGCCCGGGCGGCCGCCGAGGCCATGCGGGAGCGGTTGTCCACGCCGGTGTTGTGTCAGGGCGACGACAGCACCTCCGCATTGGTCGAGCAATTCACCGAGGACCCGGAGACCTCGCTGTTCGGCACGTTGTCGTTGTGGCAGGGAGTCGACGTGCCGGGGCCGTCGCTGTCCCTGGTGCTGATCGACCGCATCCCATTCCCTCGCCCGGACGATCCGTTGCTGGGGGCCCGTCAGCGCGCGGTGGCCGCCCGCGGCGGGAATGGGTTCATGGCCGTGTCCGCCAGCCACGCGGCGCTGTTGCTGGCGCAGGGGTCGGGCCGGTTGCTGCGCCGGGTCAGCGATCGCGGCGTGGTTGCGGTGCTCGACTCCCGGATGGTCACCGCCGGCTACGGCGGCTACCTGCGTGCCTCGCTGCCGCCGTTCTGGCAGACCACCAACGCCGCGCAGGTCCGCGAAGCGTTGGAGCGACTGCGCAGCGCGCCAAACGGCGTATCGGCGTGATGCTGTGCTGCGGCTGGCCGGCTAGCTGGCGAGGGTGACCAGGCCCAGCTCATTGCCGTCAGCCAACAGCGGATTGTGGGGCAACACCCGCACCGTGTATCCCACCGCTCCGGCCATCGGCAGCGGCGTTGTCGTCGAGAAGACCTGGTTACCGCCTTCGGCGGCGCCGGTGTAGGACATCTGCACAGTGACCGGATCCAACAACACGTCGCCGCCATCGACCCGGCCCAGCACCGCCTGCACCGTCACCTCGTCGGGCCCCAGCCCGGCAAGATGCACGGTAGCCGTCAACGTCAGCTTCGACCCGAGCAGTGGAGTGTCTGGCAGGCCGGTGCTGTCGACATCGGTGACGTTGATTCTTGGCCACGCTGCTTCTGCGCGTAGGCGGTAGGCGGTCAGTTCGCGGGCCGCGTCGAATTCGCCGCCCGCTGCACCTTCACTTGCTGCGACGGTCCTGCGCAGCGATTGGGCCGCCGGCGTGTAGTACTGCTCGACGTAGTCCCGCACCATGCGGGATGCCAGCACCTTCGGCCCGAGGGTCTGCAGCGTGTGGCGCACCATTTCGATCCACCGCGGCGGCACCCCGTGGTCGTCGCGCTCGTAGAACTTCGGTGCCACGGTTTGTTCCAACAGGGTGTAGAGACCGTTGGACTCCAGGTCGTCGCGACGGACCTCGTCGGCCACGCCGTCGGCAGACGGTATCTCCCAACCGTTTTCGCCGTCGTACCATTCGTCCCACCAGCCGTCGCGGATGGACAGGTTCAATCCGCCGTTGAGCGCGCTCTTCATTCCCGAGGTGCCGCAGGCTTCCAGAGGCCGCAGCGGGTTGTTCAGCCAGACGTCGCAGCCCCAGAACAGCAGCCGGGCCATCGACATGTCGTAATTGGGCAGGAATGCGATGCGGTGGCGCACCAGCGGCCGGTCGGCGAACCGCACCACCTGCTGGATCAGCGCCTTGCCACCATCGTCAGCCGGGTGGGATTTCCCGGCGACGATCAGCTGGATCGGCTTTTCGTCGTCGAGCAGCAGCTGTTCCAGCCGATCCGGATCGCGCAACATCAGCGTCAGCCGCTTGTACGTCGGCACTCGCCGCGCGAACCCTATGGTGAGCACATCCGGGTCGAAGGCCGTCGCGATCCAGCCCAGTTCGGCGTCCGACGCACCCCGTTCCAGCCACGATTGGCGCAACCGCGCCCGGACGTCCTGGACCAGCAAGGCGCGCAATTGCGAGCGGATCCACCACAGATGACCGGGATCGACCTCCGGTAGTCGCAACCAGACACCTGGGTCACTGAACGAATCCGAGCCGGACAGCTCGCGACCCAGCTGCAGCCATTGCGGCGC
This sequence comes from uncultured Actinomycetota bacterium, assembly GCA_963762625.1. Classification (GTDB taxonomy): domain Bacteria; phylum Actinomycetota; class Actinomycetes; order Mycobacteriales; family Mycobacteriaceae; genus Mycobacterium. The sequence continues at coordinate 1,929,050 of CAVXLB010000001.1, read as the reverse complement.
CGCCCAGGTGCGCCCGTGAACTCCGTTGGTGATCGACCCGATCGGCACCTCGCCGGGGTCGAACCCAGGCCATAGCTCGCTGAACATGGCCCGACTCACCCGGCCGTGCAGCAACGAGACACCGTTGGCCCGTTGGGCCAGCCGCAGACCCATGTGGGCCATGTTGAACTTGGCCGGATCATCCTCGGCGCCCAGCTCGATGATCCGGGCAGTCGGCACGCCCGGCAGCAACACCGGCGCCCGCTCGTCAGGACAGTCATCGAAGTAGAGCCGCACCATGTCCACCGGGAACCGGTCGATACCGGCGGGCACCGGGGTGTGGGTGGTGAAAACGGTGCTGGACCGCACGACCGTCAGCGCGGTGTCGAAGTCGAGTCCCGAGCCGGTGATCAGCTCACGGATGCGTTCCACGCCGAGGAAACCCGCGTGGCCCTCGTTCATGTGGAAAACCTCGGGCGCGGGCAGACCGGCAATGGCAGTGAACGCACGGATTGCGCGCACCCCGCCGATGCCGGCCAATATCTCCTGCCGCATGCGATGCTCCTGGTCACCGCCGTAGAGGCGGTCGGTGACGCCGCGCAGATCGTGCTCATTCTCGGGGACGTCGGAATCCAGCAGGAGCAGCGGGACACGACCCACCTGCGCGACCCAGATTCGGGCACGCAGCTGCGCGGAGTCAGGCAGGGTCAGCTCTACCAACGCGGGATCACCGCCGGCATCGGTGAGCAGTCGCAGCGGCAGCCCTTGCGGGTCCAGCGACGGGTAGGTCTCGTTCTGCCAGCCGTCGGCGGTCAACGACTGCCGGAAATACCCCGAGCGGTAGTAGAGGCCCACCGCGATCAGGGGCACCCCCAAGTCGGACGCGGATTTGAGGTGATCGCCAGCCAGGATCCCCAGGCCTCCCGAGTAATTGGGCAACACCTCGGCTACGCCGAACTCCATCGAGAAATACGCGATCCCAGTCGGCATCGCTCGACCTGTTTCTAAGCCGGCGTCCTGCTGGTGCTGATACCAAAGCGGGCGGCTCAGGTAGTCGTTCAGGTCGCCCGCCAGCTCGTCGAGCCTGCCCAGGAACCCTTCGTCGAGCGCCAATTCGTCCAGGCGGGCAGAGTTGACCGCGCCCAGCAGCGCTACGGGATCCCTGCCGCATTGCGCCCACAGCGTCGGCTCGATAGTGGCGAACAAGTCCTGTGTCGGCTTGTTCCATGACCAACGCAGGTTGGTCGACAGCTGGTCGAGCGCGGCCAGACGCTCGGGTAGGTGAGCACGGACGGTAAAGCGGCGGAGGGCTTTCACACGTCACTAGCTTACTGAGGATTCCGATGTGCGCAGGGCTCTTGACCGACCGTTTACCTGAGGGTGTGTGACCGGACACTATGGTGGGTATCGGGTAGTTAACGGGGTCGCAGAGCGGCTGCCCCAGCAAGTAAGCATGCTTTCGCCACTAAGAGGAAGCTTTCCCCAAGAAGGACATGCCGGCGAAAGGAATTTTCTTCGACGAGCGGCATTCCGCGACTCAGGACACCGCGGTTTGACCGCACCCAATCGGAACACCCCCGGCGACGATGCGGCACGAGGAGCGGGCCGAGGAGGAGCCGCACACAATCGGAACGGAGTGCTGGTGCCCGGTCGCGTCGAGATCGACAACGTCCAGCCCGTCGTTTCCTGCGGCGCGTACCCCGCCAAAGCAGTTGTTGGTGAGGTGATCCCGGTCAGCGCCACGGTATGGCGGGAAGGCCACGATGTTGTCGCGGCGACTCTGGTGGTGCGCTACCTGGGACCGCGCTACCCGGAGGTAACGGAAAGCCGCCGGGTCAAAGCGGTCCGCGCCCCGGAAGCCACCGTCGCAAGGTCAAAATCCGAACCTGTCCAACGCGAGGCACAGCGGGTCAAGCCGCTGCAGCTTCGGATGACGATGGGCCAGGAGCCCTATGTCTTTCACGGTCAGTTCACCCCCGACCGCGTCGGGCTGTGGACCTTTCGCATCGATGGCTGGGGTGACCCGATTCACACCTGGCGGCATGCCCTGATCGTCAAGCTGCGGGCCGGCCAAGGCGAGACGGAACTGTCCAACGACTTGTTGGTCGGCGCCGCGCTGTTCGAGCGTGCCGCGACCGGTGTCCCGCGCGCACTGCGCGAACCTCTGCTGACGGCCGCAGCGGCGCTGCGCACCCCCGGGGATCCAATGATCCGCACCGCGCTGGCGCTCGCACCTGAAATCGACGAACTGTTGACCACGTATCCGCTGCGGGATCTGGTCACCCGCGGCGAGCAATACGGGGTTTGGGTGGATCGTCCGCTAGCCCGCTTCGGATCGTGGTACGAGATGTTTCCGCGCTCGACCGGCGGACGGGACGCCGACGGCAACCCCGTGCACGGCACCTTCGCCACAGCTGCCGCGGATCTTCCGCGTATCGCCGAGATGGGGTTCGACGTCGTGTACCTGCCGCCGATTCATCCGATCGGCAAGATACATCGCAAGGGCCGCAACAACTCCCCCACCGCCGCTCCTTCAGACGTGGGATCGCCATGGGCGATTGGCAGCGACGAGGGCGGCCACGACGCCATTGATCCCAAGCTGGGCACCATCGACGACTTCGACAATTTCGTCGCCGCGGCACGCGACCTGGGTATGGAGGTGGCACTGGACCTGGCGCTGCAATGCGCACCGGACCATCCGTGGGCGCGCGAACACCGGCACTGGTTCACCGAATTGCCGGACGGCACCATCGCTTACGCGGAGAATCCGCCGAAGAAATACCAGGACATCTATCCGCTCAACTTCGACAATGATCCCGCAGGTCTCTATGACGAAGTGCTGCGCGTGGTCCGGCACTGGATGGACCACGGCGTCAAGTTCTTCCGGGTCGACAATCCGCACACCAAGCCGCCGAACTTCTGGACCTGGCTGATCGGTCAGGTCAAAGCCGCCGACCCCGACGTGCTCTTTCTATCCGAGGCCTTCACCCCGCCGGCCCGCCAGTACGGGCTGGCCAAGCTCGGATTCACACAGTCCTACAGCTACTTCACGTGGCGCACAGCCAAGTGGGAACTCACCGAATTCGGCGACGACATCGCCGGGCTGGCCGACTTTCGCCGGCCGAACCTGTTCGTCAACACTCCCGATATCCTGCATGCCGCATTGCAGCACGATGGCCCGGGCATGTTCGCCATCCGCGCGGTGCTGGCGGCCACGATGAGTCCGGCCTGGGGCGTGTATTCGGGCTACGAGCTGTTCGAGCATCGCGCGGTGCGTGACGGCAGCGAGGAATACCTGGACTCGGAGAAGTACGAATTGCGTCCCCGCGACTATGCGGGCGCAGTCGCCGAAGGCAGATCGCTGGAGCCGTTCATTAGACAGCTCAACACGATTCGCCGGCTACATCCTGCGCTGCAGCAATTGCGCACCATTCATTTCCATGGCCTGGACAACGAAGCCCTGATGGCCTACAGCAAGTTCGACCCGGCCACCGGCGACTGCGTACTGGTCGTGGTGACGCTCAACGCCTTCGGGCCCGAGGAAGCCAACCTGTCGTTGGACATGGCGGCACTGGGTATGGAGCCTTACGAACGGTTTTGGGTGCGGGACGAGATCACCGGCGAAGAATACCAATGGGGGCAAGCCAATTACATCCGAATCGATCCTGGGCGCGCAGTCGCTCACATCATCAACATGCCCATCATTCCGCACGATTCCCGAATCACGTTGCTGCGCAGGAGGTCAAGACCATGAGTCGTGCTGACCAACTCGCCGGGACGCACCTGGCGCCCGACCCGGCCGAGTTAACCCGCCTGGTGACCGGAGCACACTACAACCCGCACGGCATCCTGGGCGCCCACGAGTACGGCGACCACACCGTCATCCGGGCATTCCGGCCGCACGCGCTTGAAGTCGTAGCGCTCATCGGTGACGACCGGTTCTCCCTGCAACACCTCGAATCCGGCTTGTTCGCCGTGGCGTTGCCGTTCGTCGGCTTGATCGACTACCGACTGGAAGTCAGCTATCCGGGCCCCGCGGAGACACCCGTGGTGGACAGCGTCGCCGACGCCTACCGCTTCCTGCCGACACTGGGCGAGGTCGACCTGCATCTGTTCGCCGAAGGCCGTCACGAGCGACTCTGGGAGGTCCTTGGTGCCCATCCGCGCTCGTTCACCACACCCGACGGCGTGGTTGACGGAGTGTCGTTCGCCGTGTGGGCACCCAATGCCAAGGGCGTCAGCCTGATCGGAGAGTTCAATAGCTGGAACGGTAACGAGGCCCCGATGCGGGCGCTGGGCTCCTCCGGGGTGTGGGAGTTGTTTTGGCCCGGATTCGCGAACGACGACCTATACAAGTTCCGGGTGCACGGCGCCGACGGCGTTGTCACCGACCGGGCCGATCCGTTTGCCTTCGGCACCGAGGTGCCGCCGCGCACGGCGTCGCGCGTCACGACGAGTCAATACACCTGGGAAGACGGCGATTGGATGACACGGCGCGCCCAGCGCAATCCGGTCTTCGAGCCGATGAGCACCTATGAAGTCCATCTCGGCTCGTGGCGCCCTGGGCTCAGCTACCGCCAGCTTGCCCGTGAGCTGACGGATTATGTTGTGGAGCACCGGTTTACCCACGTAGAGTTGCTACCGGTTGCTGAGCATCCGTTCGCCGGATCGTGGGGCTACCAGGTCACGTCCTACTACGCGCCGACGTCGCGATTCGGCACACCCGATGACTTTCGGGCGCTTGTCGACGCCCTGCACGGGGCGGGCATCGGCGTCATCGTGGACTGGGTGCCGGCACACTTTCCCAAGGACGCGTGGGCACTGGGCCGGTTTGACGGCACCCCGCTCTACGAGCATTCGGACCCCAGGCGTGGGGAGCAACTCGACTGGGGCACTTACGTCTTCGACTTTGGCCGCCCGGAGGTTCGTAACTTCCTGGTGGCCAACGCGTTGTACTGGCTCGAGCAGTTCCACATCGACGGCTTACGCGTAGACGCGGTCGCTTCGATGCTGTACCTGGACTACTCGCGCCCTGCGGGGGGTTGGACCCCGAATATCCACGGCGGGCGGGAGAACCTGGAAGCGGTGCAGTTCCTGCAGGAGATGAACGCCACGGCGCACAAGGCCGCGCCCGGCATCGTGACCATCGCCGAGGAGTCGACATCGTGGCCCGGCGTGTCACGGCCGACCAGCATTGGCGGCTTGGGCTTTTCGATGAAGTGGAACATGGGCTGGATGCACGACACGCTGGACTACGTCAGCCGTGACCCGGTGTACCGCAGCTACCACCATCACGAGATGACGTTCTCGATGCTGTACGCGTTCAGCGAGAACTACGTGCTGCCGATCAGCCACGACGAGGTGGTGCACGGCAAGGGCACGCTGTGGGGGCGGATGCCGGGCAACAACCACACCAAGGCCGCCGGGCTACGCAGCCTGCTGGCCTACCAGTGGGCGCATCCGGGCAAGCAGCTGCTATTCATGGGCCAGGAATTCGGCCAGCGCGCCGAGTGGTCAGAGCAGCATGGTTTGGACTGGTTCCAACTCGACGAGAACGGCTTCTCCAACGGGATCCTGCGCCTCGTCCGGGACATCAACGACGTTTACGTCGGCCACCCAGCACTGTGGAGTCAAGACACCACTCCCGAGGGCTATTCCTGGATCGACGCCAACGACTCCGCCAACAATGTCCTGAGTTTCCTGCGCTACGGCAGCGACGGCTCGGTAATGGCCTGCGTATTCAATTACGCCGGTTCAGAACACAGCGGCTATCGGCTCGGCCTGCCGTCGGCGGGCCGCTGGCGCGAGGTACTCAATACCGATGCGACGCTCTACAACGGCTCCGGGATCGGCAACCTCGGCGGCGTGGACGCTACCGACGACCCGTGGCATGGCCGTCCGGCGTCGGCGCTGCTGGTGCTGCCACCCATGTCGGCCCTGTGGCTGGAACCCGAGTAGCGCCAGCCTGGTGGGCACCTCCCGCTCGCGAGTCAGTAGAGGGCGTTGGCCAGGTTGCGCCGACCGACGATGACCTCAGGATCTGCTGGATCGAAGATTTCGAACAGCTCAATCAGCCGAGTGCGTACCGAAGTCCGTTCATCCCCGGAGGTACTACGCACCAACGCGATCAGACGCTCGAACGCCGCGACCACATCCTGGTTCAGGATTTGTACATCGGCGGCGGCGAACGCGGCCTCGATATCGCCGGGCGCGGCATCGGCGACGTCCACGGCGTCGGGCCGCTGTGCGGTTGCCCGGGCGAGGAAGTCGATCTGGCGGATCGCGGCCTTCGCTTCGACGCTGCCCGGATTGGCTTCCAGGATCGCCTGATAGGACTCTTTGGCGGCGACAAAGTCGCCGGCCTCAAGATGCTGGCGGGCGGCCTCTAACTCCGGATCGACTTCCGGCGCATCCTCGGAACCTGTTGGTCCCTTTAGCTTGCCAGCTGTTGCCGAAAGCAGGGAGTCCAGCCAGCGTCGCAACTGTTCCAAGGGCTGGACGCCCTGGAAACTCGACAGTGGCTGCCCGGCGGCCAGAGCCACCACAGTCGGGACCGCTTCGACACCGAATATCTGGGCCACTCTGGGAGTCACGTCGACGTTGGCCATCGCCAGCGCCCACTTGCCATTGTCCTCGGCGGCCAGGCCGGACAGTGTGTCAACCAGCTCGACGCAGGCGTCGCTGCGCGGTGACCACAACAGCACCACGACCGGCACCTCGTCGGACCGGACCAGTACTTCGTCTTCGAAATTTGCCTCGGTGATCTCTATGTGCCCGGTGACACCCGGGGGTGCCGACGTGGCAGGGCCCGGAGGGCCACCCGCCGAGGCGTTCTGTTGAGCTCGCTGCTTAAGGCCAGATAGATCGACCGCACCGGCCACGGCGGGCCCGATCGGGGGTCGCGGACGCGTCACGCCATCAAGTCTGTCACGTCGCGTGGGCCGCCGAATCACCCGGTGGCACAGACGTTCGCGCGGGCAGCAAACCAGCCCGAAACCATCGGCCAAAAGGGTCGCGATCAGCCCATATGACGAAAATCACAGCGGGCCGGCTCAGCACCCGCCAGCAACGTCGACGCGGCCTTTCGACGTCGCTAACCGGCGCGCAGAATCAGCGCGTCACCCTGGCCGCCGGCCCCGCACAAGGCCGCAACTCCGTAGCCGGAGCCGCGACGCGCCAACTCGAGGGCCACGTGCAAGGTGATCCTGGCACCAGACATGCCGATCGGGTGCCCGACGGCGATCGCGCCGCCGTTGACGTTGACGATCTCGGGATTCACACCAAGTTCGCGTGTCGACGCCAGTGCCACCGCGGCAAAGGCCTCGTTGATCTCGATGACATCGAGCTGGTCGGCCGTGATGCCCTCGCGGTCGAGTGCTTTCTTGATGGCGTTGGCCGGCTGCGACTGCAGGGTGGAATCCGGTCCTGCCACCACGCCGTGCGCACCGATCTCGACAAGCCACGTCAGCCCCAGCTCCTGCGCTTTTTCCTTGTTCATCACCACGACTGCGGCCGCGCCGTCGGAGATCTGCGACGCTGAGCCGGCGGTGATGGTGCCATCGCGACGAAATGCCGGTTTGAGACCGGCCAAGGACTCGGCAGTGGTGTTTGCCCGAATCCCCTCATCCTCGCTGAACTGCAGCGGGTCGCCCTTGCGTTGCGGGATGCTCACCGGCACAACTTCGTCGGTGAAGACACCGTCTTTCCATGCTGCGGCCGCCTTCTGGTGCGAACCAGCGGCGAACTCGTCCTGCTCTTGGCGGGTGAACTTGTCGACGTCGTTGCGCTGCTCAGTGAGCGCGCCCATCGGCTGGTCGGTGAACACGTCGTGCAGGCCGTCGTAGGCCAGGTGATCCAGAACCGTCACGTCGCCGTATTTGTAGCCGGACCTGCTGTCCATCAGCAGGTGGGGCGCCTTCGTCATCGACTCCTGACCACCGGCCACCACCACATCGAATTCTCCGGCGCGAATGAGCTGATCAGCCAGCGCGATGGCGTCGATACCGGACAGGCACATCTTGTTGATGGTCAGCGCCGGAACATCCCAACCGATGCCGGCCGCCACTGCTGCCTGCCGCGCAGGCATCTGACCCGCGCCAGCCGTCAATACCTGGCCCATGATCACGTAGTCGACCGCCGACGCCGGAATGTTGGCCTTCTCCAGCGCAGCGGCGATTGCGATGGCGCCCAGGTCACTAGCCGAAAAGTCCTTCAGCGAACCCGACAACTTGCCGATGGGCGTGCGTGCTCCAGCAACGATGACCGACGTCGTCATGACTACCTCCTAGGTCTCCCGAACGCGTACGGGAAGGCCCATTCGGCCCTCCCAAGAAGCGTAATCTTTGCCGTCAGGTTACCTTTATGTGATGACGACCGATCAAGTTGATGCCCGTCAATTGCTGACCACAGCGCTTGTGACGGCTGTCGACCACGTCGGCATCGCAGTGGCCGACCTCGACGCTGCCATCGCCTGGTACCACGATCACCTCGGCATGATCCTGGTACATGAGGAAGTCAACGATGACCAAGGCATCCGCGAAGCAATGCTGGCGGCGCCCGGGGCGCTGGCCGGCACAGCGCAGATCCAGTTGATGGCTCCGATCAGCGAGTCGTCGGCGATCGCGAAGTTTCTGGACAAGCGCGGGCCCGGCATTCAGCAGATGGCGTTTCGCGTCAGCGATCTCGACAGCCTCAGCGAACGGCTACGCACACAAGGCGTCCGGTTGGTCTACGACGCGCCCAGGCGCGGCACAGCGGACTCTCGTATCAACTTCATTCATCCGAAGGATGGCGGCGGAGTTCTGATCGAGTTGGTCGAGTCGGCCTCCTGAAGCATTTCAGGACCATTTTCGAGTAGGGCCGCGGTTTGCACGGTTTGCCCAGCACGGGGTATGCCAATGGCGCCGATCGTCAACTCCTGTTTGCGGTGAGTCAGCCGGCCACACCACTACATGTGCGGTGCCAGAACGGATTTCGTGATCGCAGCCGGGACAGCGATAGGTCTTGACGGCGCGGGCCGCAGCGATTGGGCGCACTTCGTACTCGTATCCATCCGGTCCTGTTTCCACCCGGCGCAGCAGCGGCAACGGGGACCGCTGCCCACGCGGAGGTGTCCGGCGCCGAGCCATGCTGCCAGTCTAATCCGGCAACTCAGAACAGCCGATACTCGTCGCTGTCCATCCCACGCATCTTGTCGTAATCCAGTGTGACGCACCGAATACCGCGGTCAATGGCCAAAGTACGCGCCTGCGGTTTGATCTGCTGGGCGGCGAATACCCCCCGCACCGGCGCAAGAACGCTGTCCCGATTGAGCAACTCGAGATAACGGGTGAGTTGCTCTACACCGTCAATCTCGCCGCGCCGCTTGATCTCCACGGCGACCGAACCACCTCGTTCATCACGACATAGCAGGTCGACGGGTCCGATCGCGGTCATGTACTCGCGGCGAACCAGCGTATATCCCTCGCCCAGCAGTTGGACATGCTCGGCGAGCAATGCCTGCAGGTGGGCCTCGACGCCGTCTTTGACCAGCCCGGGGTCCACGCCCAGATCATGGCTGGAGTCATGCTCGATGGCCTCCACGGTGATGCGCAGTTGTTCGCCGGCTTTGTTCTCGACCACCCACACCGGCACCGGGCCGTCGAGGTCTTCGGCCAGCCAGCACGGTGGACTCATCCAGTTCAACGGCTTGTACGCCCGATCGTCGGCATGCACACTGATCGATCCATCGGCCTTGAACAGCAGCAACCTTCGCGCGGATGGCAGATGCGCGGTGAGGCGACCGACATAGTCGACGGTGCACTGGGCGATCACTAGACGCACCCGACTCACCTTAGAGCGTGACCGACAAATTAGGCTGGCGCCACATGTCGGCCAAAACAAAGATGTCGGCCAACGAGACCCTTGCGCAGCGCTTGGGCCGGGTGCTCGAGAAGGTGACCCGCCAGAGTGGCCGGTTGCAAGAAAAGCCCCCTGCGTACGGCTCGTTGCTGCTCGGGCGGGTCTCAGAAAGCCAACGGCGCCGGCGGGTACGCATTCAAGTGATCTTGACCGCCATGGTGCTCGTCGCAAATCTGCTCGGGATCGCCGTCGCCCTGTTGGTGGTGATAGTCGCGATTCCCGAGCCGAGCATCTTCGACGACGCACCATTGTGGATCACGTTAGGGGCAGCGCCGGCCTACATCGTGCTCGCCACGGCGGTGGGCTCCTACTGGATTACCCGTAGGACCGTGCTCGCGCTGCGCTGGGCGATCGAAGAGCGCAAACCCAGCCGCATCGATGAGCGCAACACCTTCCTGGCGCCCTGGCGCATCGCCGTCGTCGACCTCATCCTGTGGGGCGTCGGGGCTGCGCTGCTGACGACCCTTTACGGCCTCGTCAACACCCAGTTCATCCCACGGTTCCTGTTCGCAGTCAGCATCTGCGGCCTCTTGGTTGCGACCGGCAGCTATCTGCTCGCCGAATTCGCGTTGCGACCGGTCGCGGCTCAAGCGCTAGAGGCCGGACCGCCACCGCTGCGATTGACCGCGGGCATCATGGGCCGAACGATGATGGTCTGGTTCCTGGGTACGGGCGTGCCGGTCATCGGGATCGGCCTGTTGGGGTTCTTCCAGCTGATGATGCGGAACATGACCCAGACCCAATTCGCGGTTGGCGTGGTGATCGTGTCGACCGCAACCTTGATCTTCGGCTGCATCCTGACGTGGATCCTGTCCTGGCTAACCGCGACACCGGTGCGAGTCGTGCGCGCGGCACTCAAGCGCGCCGAGCAGGGCGATCTACGAGGCGACCTGGTGGTTTTCGACGGCACCGAACTCGGTGAGCTGCAACGTGGCTTCAACTCGATGGTCGACGGTCTGCGTGAGCGCGAACGCGTGCGCGATCTGTTCGGCCGGCACGTCGGGCGCGAGGTCGCGCTGGCCGCCGAGCGCGAGCGACCAAAGCTGGGCGGCGAAGAGCGCCACGTCGCAGTGGTATTCATCGATATCGTGGGCTCCACGCAATTGGTGACCAGCAAAGCTCCGGCCGAGGTCGTTGCGTTCCTCAACCGGTTTTTCACGATCGTCGTCGACGAAGTGGACCGCAATCACGGACTGGTCAACAAATTCGAAGGTGACGCGTCGCTGGCCATCTTCGGCGCCCCAAATCACCTCGACCGCCCCGAGAATGAGGCGCTGGCCACCGCCCGCGCCATCGCCGACAGGCTGGCCGGCGAAATGCCGGAGTGCCAGGCCGGCATCGGTGTGGCGGCAGGCCAGGTCGTCGCCGGCAACGTCGGCGCCAAAGAACGGTTCGAATACACCGTGATCGGTGAGCCGGTCAACCAGGCCTCCCGACTATGCGAACTGGCCAAGTCGCGGCCGGGACGATTGCTGGCGACCGCAGAAGCCCTACAGGGTGCCAGCGAAAATGAGCGCGCCCGTTGGACTTTGGGCGATACCGTGACACTTCGCGGCCACGAACACCCCACCCGGCTGGCCGCGCCCTCAGAAGCCGCTCAGGATCGCCGATAATGGATCGACGCAAATTCGTGCTTGTCGCGCTCTGCGCGCTCGTCGTCATCGTCGGCGGATGGGCGCTGGTTCGGCCAACCGACTCGGCGCCAACGAGAGCCGGCGCTGCGACGTGCCCACTGGCCACCTTGCCGCGCGAGGTGGCAGACACGGTGCGGGAGATCCGTTCCAATGGCCCATTCCCGTTCCCACACAACGACGGTGTGGTGTTCAGTAACTTCGAGGGCCGCCTACCCGGCCAGAGCAGGGGGTATTACCACGAGTACACCGTCGTCACCCCGGGCGCCCAAAGCCGGTCGACGAGGCGCATCATCACCGGCGGAACTCCGTTGACCAATCCGCCCCAGTATTTCTATACCGGCGACCACTATGACTCGTTCTGTCTGATCCCTGACGCGGGGCGGTGACGATGAAGCCAGAGCCAGACTCAGGCGTGCCTGTGACCTTTCGGATCGATGGCCGAAAGATCAAGTCGATCAAGGACTTCTACCGAGAAATCGGGCGTTCCGTCAACGGCCCCGGGGGATACTTCGGACGCAATCTCGATGCGCTGGCCGATTGCCTGCGGGGCGGATTCGGCACCCCGAAGGATCGGCCCTACGAGTTCGAATGGGAGCACAGCGCTGTTTCGCGCCGCTTCCTGACGGACGTGCGACCAGGGCAGCGCCCGTTTTTCGATTCGGTGCGGGATGTCTTCGACGACGCCGGAGTCACGCTGACGCTGAAGTGACTTTCGCGACCCATCGCGACAGCGGCGGACACGGCAGTGCAACACGACCGTGATAGGTCAGATGTGGCGTGCTGCTTCTTGGACGAGTTTGAGCCGCGATGCGAGTCCCAGCTTGTTGTAAACGTGGGTGAGGTGGGTTTGTACGGTCCGCGGTGAGATGAAAAGCCGGGTCGCGATGTCCTTATTGCTCAGCCCTTGACTGACCAGCCGCACGACATCGCGCTCGGTCGGCGTGAGCGATTCCCAGCCGCTTGACGGACGTTTCCGCTCACCCCGGCCACGTTGTATATAGGCGACCGCCTCCTCGACGGACAACGCTGCTCCCTCAGCCCACGCCGCGTTGAAATCCTGCTCAGCTAAAGCGCCTCGCACAGCTAAAACCGCGGCCTCGTGGGCTGCTTGGTAGATCTGGAAGCGGACCACGCCCATGCGCTCGCGCATCGCCTGCGACGCACCGAACATCCGGGCCGCCTCCCGATGATTGCCGGCATCGACTGCTAAAGCGGCGATGCATTCGACGACATCGGGGAGCGCTTGGTACGAACCGGTGTCGGCCGCGCAGGCTAAGGCGTCGTAGGCGTCACGCCCGGCCCGCTCCAATTCACCCTGGGCCATCGCGACGCGAACACGCGCTGTCAGTGCCGTTACTAAATGCCAGCCCGCCGTCGTGGACACGGCGTCGTCGGCCAGGCGGCGGCCCTCGACGAGATCGCCACGGGCCAGGGCAATCTCAGCCCGGGGGTTGAGATTTAAAGCCGCCGCACGGTGGGCACTCAACCGCTGCCCGACCAGTTCACTAGCGCTCGCCGCCGCGACGACATCCCCGGCGGCCAACGTCGCGACGGCCAGCGCTGCCAGCGCGACTCCCTCCCAGTAGTCGCCGAGCTCCCAAGCGTCCTTGACGGCCGCCTCCGCAGCCGCCCGCGCCGCACCCGTATCGCCCTGATATACCAGCACCCGCGCCTGGAAAGGTAGGGCGCGTATGCGCCCCAGCACGTCGTGACTTGTGTCCGCCTCGGTGACGAGCTCGCCGAACTGCGCGGCCGCATCGCTCAGATCACCGCGCATCATCTGGGATACGCCGAGGCAGAAGCGGAAACGACGTGTCCCAAGCCGGTCAGCGATAGCGGCGACGAGGTCGCGGCCTTCTTCGGCGGCCGCGCGCACCGCGATCGGCTCGCCGATCATCCACGATGCAATTGCCTGCCAGAACAGGATCTGACTCAGCGTCCAGTCGTCTTCCAGACCGCGGGCAACGCTGAGTGCTTCTGCAAGGTACGGCGCGGCCACCCCGGGCTGGTAGGCGGCATTACCGCAACAGGCGCTGAGCGCCCGGGCGAGCAACGCCGGATCATTGAACGTACGCGCTATCTCCAAAGCTTGTTCTGCCTGGGCCATGCCGGCGTATGGGGACACCAAAGCGTCGAGAGTGGCCTTGTCAGCCAGTGCGCGCGCCCATACAGCGGGCGCCAGGTTGACATCGCGCGCGCCGTCGTTTGTGAGGATGGTGCTGAACCAGGTCAGTCCCTCCCGCAAGCGGCCGCGGGTCTCCCATAGCGGCTGCAGCGACGACGCCAGTCCCACGGCCGCCTCAAGATCGCGATTCTCCTGGCACCATGCGAAAGCGGCGCGCAGGTTGTCTAACTCGGTGTCAGCTCGTGCAAGACGCGCGTTAAACCCTTTCTGCGCCGGGGTGTTCAGCCACGCTGCCAGTGATTCGAAGTGGTCACAGTGACGTGTACGCACAACGTCGGCTTCGCCGGACTCTGCGAGCTTCTCCAGCGCGTATTGGCGCACCGTCTCGAGGAGGCGATAACGCATTGCGCCCGAAACGTCTTCGGCGACAACGAGAGATTTGTCGACCAGCAGGCCGAGTTGGTCGAGCAGCTGGTAGCACTCCAGTTCTGTGCTGGCGCCGACGGCTTGGGCGCCCTCCAGGTCGAAGCCGGCCATGAACACGGCAAGCCGCCGAAACAGAGTGCGTTCCGAGTCGGTCAGCAGGCTATGCGACCAGTCGACCGATGCGCGCAACGTCTGTTGACGACGCACCGCGGTACGCGCACCGCCGGTGAGCAAGCGGAAGCGATCGTTAAGGCTCTCAACAATCTGCGCAAGCGACAGGGTCCGGACACGGGCCGCGGCCAGCTCGATCGCCAGCGGCATGCCGTCCAGACGTCGGCAGATCTCCGCCACCATGCCGGCATCTGGGCCCGTGACACGAAACCCGGGCCGCGCCCGCTGGGCGCGGTCGGTGAACAGTTCGATGGCCTCATCGGTCAACGACAACGACGGCACCCGCCAGGTCACCTCCCCTGGCACCCCGATCGGCTCACGGCTGGTGGTCAAGATGGTCAAATGTGCACAGCCGTTGAGGAGCGCAACGACCAGTTCTCCACAACTGTCGAGCAGGTGCTCGCAGTTATCGAGCAGCAGCAATAATTGCCGATCGGAGATGAACCGCAACAACGTATCCACGGGTGAGCGGCCTGGCTGATCAGGCAAGCCCAGGGTATGCGCGACGGTGACCGCGACCATGGCGGGATCGGTGATCGGGGCGAGGTCGATGTACCACACACCGCCCTCGAAACCCATAACCAGCTGCGCAGCCACTTCGACGGCGAGTCGTGTCTTTCCGGCGCCGCCGGCGCCGGTCAAGCTGACTAGGCGGTTTTTGGTGAGGCTACGGTGCACGTCGGCTATTTCGGCGTGACGCCCGACGAAACTCGTCAGCGTGGCCGGAAGGTTATGTGAACGAACGGTTTGGGCGGTGCGCAACGGCGGGAACTCGTTGCGGATACCGGGGTGGCACAGTTGCACAACGCGTTCGGGGCGAGGCAGATCACGCACCGGGTGGGTGCCAAGTTCCGTAAGCCAGGCATCGACGGGGAGCCGATCGCACACCAAATCGCCTGTCGTACCGGAAATGACGGTCTGTCCGCCGTGGGCGAGGTCACGTAATCGGGCGGTGCGGTTGATGGTGGGGCCGATGTAGTTGGCTTCATCGCGCAGCTGGACCTCGCCGGTGTGCACGCCGATACGCAACCGGATCGGCCCGAGCGAGGCGCGCTGGAGATCCAGGGCGCATGCGACCGCGTCGCTTGCCCGCCCGAACGCGATGACGAAGCTATCCCCCTCGCCCTGTTCGATCGGCCGCACCCCGCCGTGGGCGGCGACGAGCTCGGCCAAGGCGCGGTCGAGGTCAGCAAAGGCAGAGGTCATCTCCTCGGGTTCGGTCTCCCACAGCCGCGTCGAACCCTCGACATCGGCCAGGAGCAACGTCACCGTTCCGATCGGTACCAGCCCGCTCACGCCAATTTCGCTCCAGTTCAACCGCGCCGGGTGAATCTCGCTCATGGTAGCCAGCCTGCGGCGACCGCCGCCTATGAACATCGGCAGAGACGCGTAGATACCGCCTACGACCGCGCGTATATACGACCCCCACCCGCGGTTTTCTACGCGTTGGAGCGGATGGACTTGCGCCCAGGCAAACGCAGAGTCGACTCATCCCGACCAGAGGAGACCACGATGAGCGACAGCACCCTCCACACCGCGACCCCGAGCGCGGTCAACATCCGGCCAGCGGCGATCGCCACGCACGCCCAGCACCCCGATCACGCACACCGCGTCGGGCCTACCCCCGAGCATGCGATTGTTTTGGGCGCCAGCATGGGCGGACTGCTAGCCGCCAGGGTGCTCGCCGAGCACTACCGAACCGTCACGGTGGTCGAACGCGATCTGCTGCCCACCGAACCGGTGAATCGGCGAGGCGTCCCGCAGGGCCGCCAGATCCACGCGCTGGCGGCGCGTGGATCTCAAATCATCGACGAGCTCTTCCCCGGACTTCTGGGTGATCTGGTGACCGGTGGCACACCCAGCTGGGATGACGGGGACTACGCGAAGTTGCACATCGCGGTCGGCGGTCATCAGATCGTCAGATCGGGCCGCTCGCCCAAACCACAAGCGATGGCAATTCATTTCCCGAGCAGGCCGTTCCTCGAATGGCATGTACGGCAGCGGGTTCGGGCGATCCCGAACGTAACCATCCTCGATGGTCACGACCTGGTGTCCCCGACGTCGACGGCGGATCGCGACCGGGTAACCGGAGCGCAGATCGTGGACCACGGGAGCGGCCGCCAGACGATGCTGACGGCCGACCTGGTCGTTGACGCGACCGGCCGCGGTTCCCGAACGCCGACCTTGCTCGAGGCACTCGGCTACGACCGCCCCTCTGTGGACGAACTGTCGATCCAGCTCGTCTACGCAAGCCAGCGGCTACGCATCCCGCCCGGTACCGTTCGGGAAAATTTCATCGCCATCTTCCCCCAGCCGGGCCGGCCGAAACTGTTCGGATTGATCCGAAACGAGAACGACACCTGGCAATGCTCCGTTGGTGGAATGGCCGGGCGGGAGCCACCGAGCCGGCGTGCCGACATGCTCGCCTTCGCGGCAGATTTCGCTCCCGCCCATGCGCTGGCGGCGGTGTCCGCGGCCGAACCGCTTGGGGAGGTTGCCCAGCACCGTGTTCCGTCCAACCGCTGGCGGCGCTACGACAAAATGCGCCGAACACCGCAGGGTTTGCTTGTCTTCGGCGACGCGATCTGCAGCTTCAACCCGATCTACGGTCAAGGCATGACCGTCGCCGCGGTGGAAGCGATGGTTCTGCGCGATTGCCTGCGCTGCGGTGAGCGCAACCTGCCGCGACGCTTCTACCGCTCCAGCGCAAAGAAAATCAGAGTCGCCTGGCAGACAGCCGTAGGCTCCGACCTGGCCCTGCCGGAAGTGGTTGGGCCGCGTCCGCTGTCGATCCGAATCACCAACGCCTACCTCGACCGCGTGATGACCGCTGCCGAAACAGATTCAGTCGTGGCGCAGCAATTCATGCAAGTCATCGGTATGGTCGACCCCCCGACCCGGCTGCTGGCGCCCTCCATCATGCTGCGCCTCGCGCGGAACCATGCAGCGCGGACCAACTCGTTCACCGGCGTCGGCCGCAATCGCGGCGCACCTTGATGTCGCTTTTCCGCTAGTTTTGTCGGTGGTTAGGTGTAACTGTGGAGGCATGCACGAAGATTTCGAACGCTGCTACCGGGCGGTCCAGTCCAAGGACGCCCGGTTCGACGGCTGGTTCGTCACCGCGGTACTGACGACCCGGATCTACTGCCGCCCCAGCTGCCCCGTGCGGCCTCCGTTCGCCCGCAACGTGCGATTCCTGCCTAGCGCGGCCGCCGCGCAACGGGCCGGCTTCCGGGCGTGCAAGCGGTGCCGCCCCGACGCGTCACCGGGCTCTCCCGAATGGAATGTTCGCGGGGACGTCGTCGCGCGGGCGATGCGGCTGATTGCCGACGGAACCGTGGACCGCGAGGGCGTCAGCGGCCTTGCCATCCACCTCGGCTACACAACCCGCCAGCTGGAGCGGCTTCTGCAGGCCGAGGTCGGCGCCGGGCCGCTCGCGCTGGCCCGCGCACAACGCGCGCAGACCGCCCGAGTGCTGATCGAGACCACAGACTTGCCGTTCGGCGACGTCGCATTCGCCGCCGGGTTTTCCAGCATTCGTCAGTTCAACGACACCGTGCGCCTGGTCTTCGAGAACACGCCGTCGGCGTTACGCAAGCGCGCAGCGGCCCGGTTCGGGTCCGAGTCCACTTCGCCGGGGGCGGTGTCCCTTCGACTCCCGGTACGCACGCCGTTTGCGTGCGAGGGCGTGTTCGGTCATCTGGCTGCCGGTGCGGTACCCGGTTGCGAGGAAATCCGCGACGGCACCTACCGGCGCAGTCTGCGGCTTCCGTCCGGCAGCGGCGTGGTCGGCCTGACACCGGCGGTCGATCACGTCCGCTGCCTGCTCGTGCTCGACGATTTCCGCGATCTCACCACCGCGATCGCTCGCTGCCGACGGCTCTTGGACCTCGACGCCGACCCCGAGGCGGTGGTCGACGCGCTACGCCGCGACCCCGACCTGGCGCCGGTGGTGGCCAAAGCGCCCGGACAGCGAATTCCCCGCACCGTTGACGAAGCTGAACTGGCCGTACGCGCCGTCCTAGGCCAGCAGGTGTCGACCAAGGCCGCGCGAACGCACGCGGGCAGGCTGGTCGCGGCCTACGGGCAACCGGTCCAAGATCTTCGGGGGTGCACTGACCCACACCTTCCCGTCGGTCGAACAGCTTGCCGAGCATCGATCCCGTCCATCTCGCCGTCCCCAAGGCCCGCCAACGAACTCTGACCGCGCTGGTCACCGGGCTTGCCGACGGCAGCCTCGTCCTGGATGCGGGATCCGACTGGGAAAGCGCGCGCCGGCAATTGCTGGCCCTCCCGGGCGTCGGCCCCTGGACAGCGGAGGTGATCGCGATGCGCGGACTCGGGGACCCGGACGCCTTCCCTGCCAGCGACCTCGGCCTTCAGCTAGCCGCCAAGCAACTGGGCTTGCCCGCGCAACAACGGGCGCTCATCGAGCACAGCGCGATGTGGCGGCCCTGGCGCTCCTACGCCACCCAACATCTGTGGACAACTCTCGAGCATCCGGTAAACCATTGGCCACCACAGGAGGTCGCATGATCCACTACCGCACCATCGACAGCCCGATCGGACCGTTGACACTGGCCGGGAGCGGCTCGGCCCTGACGAATCTGCGGATGGTCGATCAGACCTACGAGCCGAGCCACGGCGGCTGGTCACTCGATTCGGGGGCATTTGGTCCAGCCGTCAACCAACTCGAGGCCTATTTCGCCGGCGAGCTCGTCGACTTCGATATCGAACTTGATCTGCGGGGTACCGAATTTCAGCAGCGGGTTTGGAAGGCACTGCTGACAATCCCCTATGGGGAAACCCGGTCCTACGGAGAGATCGCCGAACAAATCGGGGCGCCCGGCGCCGCGCGTGCCGTGGGATTGGCCAACGGCCACAACCCGATCGCGATCGTCGTTCCGTGCCATCGGGTAATCGGCGCGAGCGGAAGCCTCACCGGCTACGGCGG
This sequence comes from uncultured Actinomycetota bacterium, assembly GCA_963762625.1. Classification (GTDB taxonomy): domain Bacteria; phylum Actinomycetota; class Actinomycetes; order Mycobacteriales; family Mycobacteriaceae; genus Mycobacterium. Next base: position 1,909,861 of record CAVXLB010000001.1, on the reverse strand, counting down.
CGGACTTGACCGAAAACGAACCCTGCTCGAATTAGAAGAAAAACGGGCATCGGTCAATTTGACGCTATTCGACTAGCCGCAAATGCAAAAACACCCCCTTTGCAGGGGGTGTTTTTGTGTATGTTCGGCGGTGTCCTACTTTTCCACCCGGATTGGGCAGTATCATTGGCGCTGACAGGCTTAGCTTCCGGGTTCGGGATGGGACCGGGCGTTTCCCTGTCGCTGTGGCCGCCGTAACTCTATTTAAATTTGTACTGGTGGGGGGTGTGGTATTTCGCGACAGATTTGTCGTGTGAATTGAATAAGTGGTTGCGATTGCGTGTTGGTAAGTTTTCGGCCGGTTAGTGCCAGTTCCCTGCACTCATTACTGAGCTTCCAGGTCTGGCCTATCAATCCCGTGGTCTGCGGGGGGCCTTATCCCTCTAAAAGGGTGAGAAACCTGATCTTGGAGAAGGTTTCCCGCTTAGATGCTTTCAGCGGTTATCCTTTCCGAACGTAGCTATCCAGCGGTGCCCCTGGTGGGACAACTGGTAGACCAGAGGTTCGTCCGTCCCGGTCCTCTCGTACTAGGGACAGGTTTCCTCAAGTTTCTGACGCGCGCGGCGGATAGAGACCGAACTGTCTCACGACGTTCTAAACCCAGCTCGCGTGCCGCTTTAATGGGCGAACAGCCCAACCCTTGGGACCTGCTCCAGCCCCAGGATGCGACGAGCCGACATCGAGGTGCCAAACCATCCCGTCGATATGGACTCTTGGGGAAGATCAGCCTGTTATCCCCGGGGTACCTTTTATCCGTTGAGCGACACCCCTTCCACTCAGAGGTGCCGGATCACTAGTCCCGACTTTCGTCCCTGCTTGACGTGTAGGTCTCGCAGTCAAGCTCCCTTGTGCACTTGCACTCAACACCTGATTGCCGTCCAGGTTGAGGGAACCTTTGGGCGCCTCCGTTACATTTTAGGAGGCAACCGCCCCAGTTAAACTACCCGCCAGGCACTGTCCCTGAACCCGATATAGGGTTCGAGGTTAGGTATCCAATACGATCAGAGTGGTATTTCAACAACGACTCCGCCCCAACTAGCGTGGGCGTTTCACAGTCTCCCACCTATCCTACACAAACCGTACCGAACACCAATACCAAGTTGTAGTGAAGGTCCCGGGGTCTTTTCGTCCTGCCGCGCGTAACGAGCATCTTTACTCGTAGTGCAATTTCGCCGAGTCTATGGTTGAGACAGTTGAGAAGTCGTTACGCCATTCGTGCAGGTCGGAACTTACCCGACAAGGAATTTCGCTACCTTAGGATGGTTATAGTTACCACCGCCGTTTACTGGGGCTTAAATTCTCCGCTTCACCCTTACGAGTTAACGGGTCCTCTTAACCTTCCAGCACCGGGCAGGCGTCAGTCCGTATACATCGTCTTGCGACTTCGCACGGACCTGTGTTTTTAGTAAACAGTCGCTTCTCACTGGTTTCTGCGACCGGTGCCCGCTCCCAGCGCAAGGCTGTTCACGGTATGCCGGCCCCCCTTCTCCCGAAGTTACGGGGGTATTTTGCCGAGTTCCTTAACCATAGTTATCTCGTACGCCTTGGTATTCTCTACCTGACCACCTGTGTTGGTTTGGGGTACGGGCCATGTGTGTGCTCGCTAGAGGCTTTTCTTGGCAGCTGAGGATCACCGAATTCGCCTCAATCGGCTATGCATCACCTCTCAGGAATATGAACGACGGATTTGCCTATCGCTCTCCCTACAGGCTTGCCCCAGTATTACCACTGACTGGTACGGCTACCTTCCTGCGTCACCCCATCGCTTGACTACTACCAACGGGTCCCATGCAGCCCGAACCTCCACGCCCCCGAAGGGGATTGATCGATCCGGCTTTTGGGTGGTTAGTACGACTGATTCATCACGGGCGCCCACACACGGGTACGGGAATATCAACCCGTTGTCCATCGACTACGCCTGTCGGCCTCGCCTTAGGTCCCGACTCACCCTGGGCGGACTGGCCTGGCCCAGGAACCCTTGGTCTTTCGGCGGGCAAGGTTCTCACTTGCCTAATCGCTACTCATGCCTGCATTCTCACTCCCCCACCCTCCACCACCCGATCACCCGATGGCTTCGCTGCGTGAAGGACGCTCCCCTACCCACACCCACGTAAACGTGGATGTGCCGCGGCTTCGGCGGTGTGCTTGAGCCCCGCTACATTATCGGCGCACAATCACTTGACCAGTGAGCTATTACGCACTCTTTCAAGGGTGGCTGCTTCTAAGCCAACCTCCTGGTTGTCTTTGCGACTGCACATCCTTTTCCACTTAGCACACGCTTAGGGGCCTTAGCCGGCGATCTGGGCTGTTTCCCTTTCGACGTACGGAGCTTATCCCCCGCCGTCTCACTGCCACGCTTTACACCACGGCATTCGGAGTTTGGCTGACGTCAGTAACCTTTTAGGGCCCATTGGCCATCCAGTAGCTCTACCTCCGTGGTGAAACACGTAACGCTGCACCTAAATGCATTTCGGGGAGAACCAGCTATCACGGAGTTTGATTGGCCTTTCACCCCTACCCACAACTCATCCCCTCAGTCTTCAACCTAAGTGGGTTCGGGCCTCCACGCGGTCTTACCCGCGCTTCACCCTGGCCATGGGTAGATCACTCCGCTTCGGGTCCAGAACACGCCACTACACACGCTTACGCGTGATACGCCCTATTCAGACTCGCTTTCGCTACGGCTACCCCGCACGGGTTAACCTCGCGACATGTCCCTGACTCGCAGGCTCATTCTTCAAAAGGCACGCCATCACCCCACAAGGAGGCTCTGACGGATTGTAGGCACACGGTTTCAGGTACTATTTCACTCCCCTCCCGGGGTACTTTTCACCATTCCCTCACGGTACTAATCCGCTATCGGTCATCGAGAAGTATTTAGGCTTACCGGGTGGTCCCGGCAGATTCACAGCAGATTCCACGAGCCCGCTGCTACTCGGGTGTTGATACAAGGCAGGTGCCGGATTTTCGCGTACCGGGCTCTCACCGTCTACGGCAGACCATCCCAGGCCACTTCCGCTAATCACGACACTTTTTTACTGCCCCTCAGCCAGGTAGGGCTAAGACATATCAATCCCACAACCCCGCACACACAACCCCTACCCGGTATCACATGCATGCGGTTTAGCCTGTTCCGCGTTCGCTCGCCACTACTTGCGGAATCACAATTGTTTTCTCTTCCTACGGGTACTGAGATGTTTCACTTCCCCGCGTTCCCTCCCGCACCCTATATATTCAGATGCGGGTAACACGACATAACTCGTGCTGGGTTTCCCCATTCGGAAATCCTCGGATCAACGCTCGGTTGACAGCTCCCCGAGGCATATCGCAGCCTCCCACGTCCTTCATCGGCTCTCGATGCCAAGGCATCCACCATGTGCCCTTAAACACTTACTACACAAAAACCAAAAGTAAAATTACACATATTAATGAACACACCACCACAAGGGCAATGCAGCCATTTAGATGCTCGCAACCACTATCCAATTCTCAAACACCACACCCCACCACCAAAATGGAGGGACAACTCCCTAGACAAACAGGGTGTTGCCTCAGGACCCAATAGTGTGTCTGGCGATTTGCATTAGCTGTTGTGCACCAGGCCCCCGTCCACTACAGACGAGAACCCCTCACGGCTCACACTCCACCAATTGGAGTGTTTTTCGTGGTGCTCCTTAGAAAGGAGGTGATCCAGCCGCACCTTCCGGTACGGCTACCTTGTTACGACTTCGTCCCAATCGCCGATCCCACCTTCGACAGCTCCCTCCACAAGGGTTAGGCCACTGGCTTCGGGTGTTACCGACTTTCATGACGTGACGGGCGGTGTGTACAAGGCCCGGGAACGTATTCACCGCAGCGTTGCTGATCTGCGATTACTAGCGACTCCGACTTCACGGGGTCGAGTTGCAGACCCCGATCCGAACTGAGACCGGCTTTAAAAGGATTCGCTAAACCTTGCGGCATCGCAGCCCTTTGTACCGGCCATTGTAGCATGTGTGAAGCCCTGGACATAAGGGGCATGATGACTTGACGTCATCCCCACCTTCCTCCGAGTTGACCCCGGCAGTCTCTCACGAGTCCCCGCCATTACGCGCTGGCAACATGAGACAAGGGTTGCGCTCGTTGCGGGACTTAACCCAACATCTCACGACACGAGCTGACGACAGCCATGCACCACCTGCACACAGGCCACAAGGGAACGTCTATCTCTAGACGCGTCCTGTGCATGTCAAACCCAGGTAAGGTTCTTCGCGTTGCATCGAATTAATCCACATGCTCCGCCGCTTGTGCGGGCCCCCGTCAATTTCTTTGAGTTTTAGCCTTGCGGCCGTACTCCCCAGGCGGGGTACTTAATGCGTTAGCTACGGCACGGATCCCAAGGAAGGAAACCCACACCTAGTACCCACCGTTTACGGCGTGGACTACCAGGGTATCTAATCCTGTTCGCTCCCCACGCTTTCGCTCCTCAGCGTCAGTTACTGCCCAGAGACCCGCCTTCGCCACCGGTGTTCCTCCTGATATCTGCGCATTCCACCGCTACACCAGGAATTCCAGTCTCCCCTGCAGTACTCTAGTCTGCCCGTATCGCCCGCACGCCGAGAGTTAAGCCCTCGGTTTTCACGAACAACGCGACAAACCACCTACGAGCTCTTTACGCCCAGTAATTCCGGACAACGCTCGCACCCTACGTATTACCGCGGCTGCTGGCACGTAGTTGGCCGGTGCTTCTTCTGCAGGTACCGTCACTTGCGCTTCGTCCCTGCTGAAAGAGGTTTACAACCCGAAGGCCTTCATCCCCCACGCGGCGTCGCTGCATCAGGCTTGCGCCCATTGTGCAATATTCCCCACTGCTGCCTCCCGTAGGAGTCTGGGCCGTATCTCAGTCCCAGTGTGGCCGGACACCCTCTCAGGCCGGCTACCCGTCGTCGCCTTGGTAGGCCATCACCCCACCAACAAGCTGATAGGCCGCGGGCCCATCCCACACCGCAAAAGCTTTCCACCACAAGACATGCGCCTCGTGGTCATATTCAGTATTAGACCCAGTTTCCCAGGCTTATCCCGAAGTGCAGGGCAGATTACCCACGTGTTACTCACCCGTTCGCCACTCGAGTATCTCCGAAGAGACCTTTCCGTTCGACTTGCATGTGTTAAGCACGCCGCCAGCGTTCGTCCTGAGCCAGAATCAAACTCTCCAAACAAAAACAACCCGTCTCGAGAGACAGGTGAATTCGAATCAGAAAAATCTGATCTAACAAAAAGACACCAAAAACTGGCATCAATAAATTGCGACCACACCCGCCCACGGGGAGTGTTTAGGCGTGGTCAAAAAAACAACAAAAAACAAAAACACCAAACACACTATTGAGTTCTCAAACAACACTCTTACTTGCTTTTCTGCCCGTTTCCGGGCAACCCTGCCAGCTTAATACAGATCCGGCAGGAGAGTCAAGCCCGGGTTTTCGGCCGCTTTCGTGACCGCGCCGTCGGGCGTTGTTAGGAGCATACCCTCTCAATCTCAGCTCCCAAAATGCCCAGGTACTCGACGAATAACGGGTACCCGCGGTCGATGTGGAACACGTCATGCACCTCGGTGTCGCCGTCCGCGACCAGGCCCGCCAACACCAGGCCCGCGCCGGCCCGGATGTCGGAACACCACACGGGGGCGCTCGACAGTTGGGGCAGACCCCGCACAACGGCGTGGTGCCCGTCGGTGCGGGCATCGGCGCCCAGCCGGATCATTTCTTCGACAAATCGGAATCGCGCCTCGAACACGTTCTCCGTAATCATCGACGTGCCGTCGGCAATCGACGCCAAGGCGATCGCCATCGGCTGCAGGTCGGTCGGAAATCCGGGGAAAGGCAAGGTTGCGACGTTGACGGCCTTCGGGCGCTCGTACTGACTGACCCGGAAACTGGTGTCCGTCTGTGTGACGGTGGCACCCGCATCGTGCAACTTGTGCAGCACTACCTGGAGATGCGCGGGATCGACGCCGGTCACCGATATGTCCCCGCGGGTGATGGCAGCCGCGATGCCCCACGTCGCGCCCACGATGCGGTCTCCGATGACCCGGTGTTCGGTCGGGTACAGCCGTGACACCCCGGTGATCGTCATAGTCGGCGACCCCGCGCCTTCGACCTGGGCGCCCATCTGGTTCAACATTGTGCAGAGGTCGACCACGTCGGGTTCGCGCGCCGCATTGTGAATCGTGGTGACACCTTCGGCCAGGACGGCGGCCATCAGGATGTTCTCGGTAGCTCCCACGGAGGGAAACTCCAACTGAATTTCCGCGCCGCGCAAGGTATCTGCGTGGGCAACCACGCACCCGTGCTCGATATTGCATGTCGCGCCCAGCTGCCGCAGGCCCGCCTGGTGCATATCCAGAGGACGAGAGCCGATCGCATCCCCGCCAGGCAGCGCGACTCTGGCCCGCTTGCACCGGCCGACCAGCGGCCCCAGCACGCAGACCGAGGCCCGGAACTGCCGCACCGCGGCGAAATCAGCATCATACTTCGGCTCGTCGGGCGAGGTGATGCGGGCGACGTCGCCGTCGAGTTCGACGGTGGCGCCCAGACCGCGCAGTACCTCCGCCATCAGCGGCACATCGAGAATGTCGGGGCAGTTGGTGATCGTGCTGGTGCCTTCGGCCAGCAATGTGGCGGCCATCAGCTTGAGCACGCTATTTTTGGCTCCACCTACGGCGACTTCGCCGGACAACCGGCTGCCACCGGTCACCACGAAACGATCAGCCACCCGCATCAGTCTAATGAAAGCGGTATCGGCTCGTAAGTCACCCTGGTGTCGCCCGAGTACGGTTTCCCCATGGCAGTGCATTTGACCCGCATCTACACGCGAACCGGCGACGACGGAACGACGGGATTAAGCGATTTCTCGCGGGTATCGAAAAACGATCCCCGATTGGTGGCGTACGCAGATTGCGATGAGGCCAACTCCGCGATCGGCGTCGCAATCGCCCTCGGGCAGCCCGACCAGGAAATCGCGGGTGTGCTCCGGCAGGTCCAAAACGACTTGTTCGACGCCGGCGCGGACCTGTCGACTCCCGTCGTGGAAGATCCTGAGCATCCCCCACTCCGAGTCACCCAGCCTTACATCGATCGTCTCGAAGGATGGTGCGACAGGTATAACGAGTCCTTGCCGGCGCTGAATTCGTTTGTACTACCTGGGGGTTCGCCTTTATCGGCGCTATTGCAAGTCGCCCGCACCGTGGTACGCCGCGCCGAGCGGTCGGCGTGGTCAGCTGTCGATGCTCACTCTGAGGGGGTCAGCGTGCTGCCGGCGAAATATCTGAATCGGCTGTCGGATCTGCTCTTCATCCTGGCGCGCGCAGCCAACCCGGACGGGGATGTGCTTTGGAAACCAGGCGGGTAACCGCTCCGAACTAGACGCTGCGGCGACGTGCGCGCGGCGAGGGACGGGACTCCAGCCACGACTGAAACGCGGTGAATGCGCCCTGGTCGAGTGCGATCTCGTGACCCGACCTACGGTCCTGAGTGGTGTCGCGCAGTTCCAACACGAGGATCTTGTCGGTCATGATGTCGAACTCATCGCCACGCGGGGCGCGACGGGTCACAATCTCCACGCCCCGTCGGCTAAGCCGACGATCCGGCCACAAACGCAGGCTGGACAGCCGATAGAACGCAGCTTCGCCGCCGCGATAACGAATCACGCCGTGACGCCAGCCGTGCCCTCCGACCGCCGGAATGTCGCGCATGATCGCCGCGGTTCCGCCCTGCCGCAGTTTCCACAGCCGATAGCTCAGCGCGAGGACAGCCGCCCCCAATACGACGACGAGCACGGCCATCGCAATCATGGGCGCGCTCATCGGCGCTTAGTCGATCGCGCCGACGGCGCGCAATCTGGCGCGGCCCCTGGCAGCGACGCGGGGATCGTCGGACTCGGCATCCGATTTGGCGGCACTCTCGTCGATCTCCGACGCGAACTCGGCAGACTCGGCGAGGATGGTGACCCCTTCTTCGGTCACCGACATAAAACCACCGTCGACCGCAACTCGCAGATCATCCTGGCCTTCCCGCTCGACGCGCACCATGGCGTCGTCGACCAGTTGGGCAACCAGCGGGATATGCCGGGGCAGGATGCCGATCTCGCCAACGGTGGTGCGGGTGAACAAGAACGTCGCCTCACCCGACCAGATCTTTCGGTCTACGGCGACGATCTCAACGTTTAATTCCGCCATCCCACACCACCTTTCGCGGCCTTTCGAGTCATTCCGGAAGCTTAGAGCTTGACACCAAGGCTCTCGGCTTTCTTGGCCAAGTCGTCAAGTCCGCCGATCAGGAAGAAGGCCTGCTCAGGCACGTGATCGAACTCGCCCTTGCACACACGGTCGAACGACTCGATCGTCTCCTTCAACGGAACCGTCGAACCCGGCTGGCCGGTGAACTGTTCAGCCGCCATCATGTTCTGCGAGAGGAACCGCTCGATGCGGCGGGCCCGGTTGACCAGTTGCTTGTCCTCTTCGGACAGCTCGTCGATACCGAGAATCGCAATGATGTCCTGAAGGTCCTTGTAACGCTGCAGGATCCGAATGACTTCCTGCGCCACTCGGTAGTGCTCGTCACCGACGATAGCGGGGTCAAGGATGGTCGAGCTGGACGCCAACGGGTCCACCGCAGGGAAGATACCTTTGGAGAACACCGAACGCGACAGCTCGGTGGTGGCGTCCAGGTGCGCGAAAGTCGTCGCCGGCGCCGGGTCGGTGTAGTCGTCGGCAGGCACGTAAACCGCTTGCATCGACGTAATCGACCGGCCCCGCGTCGAGGTGATGCGCTCCTGCAGCTCACCCATCTCATCAGCCAGCGTGGGCTGGTAACCCACCGCCGACGGCATCCGACCGAGCAGCGTCGACACCTCCGAGCCGGCCTGCGTGAATCGGAAGATGTTATCGATGAACAGGAGCACGTCCTGGCCCGCCTCGTCACGGAACCACTCCGCCATGGTCAACGCGGAAAGTGCGACTCGCATACGGGTGCCGGGTGGTTCATCCATCTGACCGAATACCAGCGCGGTGTCCTTGAGCACGTTGGCTTCTTGAAGCTCGACCCACAGGTCGTTTCCCTCGCGGGTGCGCTCCCCCACGCCGGCGAACACCGAAGTGCCGCCGAAGTTACGCGCAATACGGTTGATCATCTCCTGGATAAGCACCGTCTTGCCTACGCCGGCACCCCCGAACAATGCGATCTTCCCGCCACGCACGTACGGAGTAAGTAGGTCCACCACCTTCAGGCCGGTCTCGAGCATCTCGGTCCGAGGCTCCAGCTCTTCGAAGGGCGGCGGCTTGCGGTGAATCGACCAGTGCTCGAAGTCTTCTCCGTATCCCGGCTTGTCCAGGCAGTGGCCGAGCGCGTTGAAGACGTAGCCCTTGACGCCCTCACCCACCGGCACCGAGATCGAGGCACCGGTATCAATGACCTCGACTCCGCGTACCAGTCCGTCGGTGGGCTGCATCGAGATGGTGCGCACCAAGTTGTCGCCGAGGTGGTTCGCCACCTCCAGCGTGAGGGTCTTTTTGAGCTCCTCGAAGGTGATCTCGGCGTGCAGCGCGTTAAACAGCTCGGGGACGGAACCCCGCGGGAACTCGACGTCGACGACGGGCCCGGTGATGCGTACTACCCGGCCGCTGGTCTCGCTGTTCGTCGACTTGTCGGTCTTTCCGGACTTTTCAGCAGTAGCAGACATAATTTCTTCGCTTCCTCGTGGGGCTACCTAGCGCGCGTCGGCGAGCGCATTTGCGCCACCGACGATTTCGCTAATCTCCTGGGTGATCTGGGCCTGCCGCTCGCGGTTTGCCTCTAGCGTCAGAGCTTTGATGAGGTCGTCGGCGTTATCGGTGGCTGACTTCATCGCCCGTTGCCGCGATGCCAATTCCGATGCCGCGGATTCGAGCAGTGCCGCATACACGCGAGTGGTCACGTACCGTGGCAGCAGAGCGTCGAAGAGCGTCGTCGCATCCGGCTCGAAAGAGTACAGGGTGTGCGGGATGTCGGGTTCGTCGCCGTATTCCACCACCATCGGCGCCATCCGGCGGGCCTCCGTCGACTGCGACAGCATCGACTTGAACTCGGTATAGACGATGTGTAGCTCGTCAACGCCCTCGCCGTTGCCCGACTGCTGATCCTCACCGTTGCCACCGCTGCCGCTCATGAACGCATCGACCAGGGTCGAACCGATCTCGGAGGCCTTCTCGTACGCGGGTTGTTCCGAAAATCCTGTCCACGATTCGGTGATGATCCAGTTCCGGAACGTGTAGTAGTTCAACGCTTTACGACCAACTACGTACAGCACTGGAGTCTTGCCTTCCGAGCGCAGTAGCGAAAACAACTCCTCGGAACGACGAAATACGCTGGAGTTGTAAGCGCCACACAGGCCACGATCGGAGGACACCACCAGCACGGCAGCCCGCTTCGATTCCGCGCGCTCGACGAGCAACGGATGGTCGAGCGCGGCTTCGTCGGCCAACGTGGTGAGCATCCGGGTGATCTCGACAGCATACGGGCGGGCCGACTGAAGCCGACTCTGAGCCTTGGCGATACGCGACGTCGCGATCAGCTCCTGAGCCTTGGTGATCTTCTTGATCGAGCCGGCGGAGCGAATCCGTCCGCGCAATTCGCGAAGTGTGGCAGCCATGGTGTGCTACTTCTTCTTTTTCTCTTCAGGCGCCGGCTTGTGCACCTTGACCGATTCCTTACCCAACTTATCCTCGTCGAGCGGCTCGGCGTGCTCTTCGGGCACCACCGATCCACCGCCCGTCGCCGCGAAGCCCTTCTTGAAGTTGTCAATGACCTTGACGAGAGCTTCGGAAGTCTCGTCGGACAGCTTCTGGCTTTCCCGGATCCCGGTCAGGATTTGTTCTTCGGAGGCTCGAATGTGATCGAGCAGCTCGGTTTCGAACCGCCTGACGTCCTCCACCGGGACCGAGTCCAGGTGACCGCCGGTACCCAGAAATATCGAAATCACCTGCTCCTCAACGGGCATCGGGCGGGATTGCGGTTGCTTGAGCAGCTCGACCAGCCGTGCGCCGCGCTCCAATTGCGCCTTGGACGTGGCGTCCAGATCAGACGCGAAGGCAGCGAAGGCTTCCAGTTCCCGGTACTGCGAAAGGTCCAAACGGAGACTTCCTGCCACCTCTTTCATAGCCTTGATCTGCGCCGCGCCACCGACGCGGGAGACCGAGACACCGACGTTGATAGCCGGCCGGACACCCTGGTTGAACAGGTCGGTCTCCAGGAAGCACTGTCCGTCGGTGATCGAGATGACGTTCGTCGGGATGTAGGCCGAGATGTCGTTGGCCTTCGTCTCGATGATCGGCAGACCGGTCAGCGAGCCGCCACCGAGCGCATCCGAGAGTTTCCCGCACCGTTCCAGCAGCCGCGAGTGCAGATAGAAGACGTCGCCCGGGTAGGCCTCGCGGCCGGGCGGACGGCGCAGCAGCAGCGAGATAGCGCGGTACGCCTCCGCCTGCTTGGTCAGGTCGTCGAAAACGATCAGCACATGCTTTCCGTCGTACATCCAGTGCTGAGCGATCGCCGAACCGGTATACGGTGCAAGCCATTTGAAGCCCGCGGCATCCGAGGCCGGCGCCGCGATAATGGTGGTGTAGTCCATCGCGCCGCCCTCCTCCAGGACGCGCCGCACGCTCGCGATGGTGGTGCCTTTCTGCCCGATGGCCACATACACGCACCGCACCTGCTTCTTGGAATCCCCAGTCTCCCAGTTCTTCCGCTGGTTGAGGATGGTGTCGACACAGACTGCGGTCTTGCCGGTCTTGCGGTCGCCGATGATCAGCTGGCGCTGGCCACGGCCGATCGGGGTCATTGCGTCGATGGCCTTGATGCCGGTCTGTAGAGGCTCTTTCACACTCTGCCGCTGCACCACCGACGGCGCCTGGAGCTCCAGCGCGCGCCGCGTCTCGGACTCGATGTCGCCGCGCCCGTCGATCGGTTGACCCAGCGGGTTGACCACCCGGCCCAAAAACGCGTCCCCGACGGGCACCGACAACACTTCGCCGGTGCGCTTGACCTGCTGCCCTTGTTCGATGTTCTCGAAATCGCCCAGGATCACCGCGCCGATGCTGTGCTCGTCGAGGTTGAGCGCGACGCCGAGAACTCCGCCCGGGAACTCCAGCAGCTCCTGGGTCATTACCGAGGGCAGCCCTTCCACGTGTGCGATGCCGTCCCCAGCGTCGATGACGGTGCCGACCTCCTCACGGGACGTGTCGGCGGTAAAGGACCCTACGTACTCCTCGATCGCACTCTGAATGTCGCCAGCGGAGATTGTCAACTCGGCCATAGCTTTTCGTCTTCCTACTTGATTTCCGTCTTTGCATGTGGGTCTGCTGACCAGTTCGTGTTCAGTCGGGCAACTGAGCCTCGGCCGCGGCCAGACGAGACGAGAGCGTACCGTCGATCACCTCGTCACCCACGGCGATTGAGAGCCCGCCCAGCACTGCGGGGTCGATCTCCAACTGCACTGTTACCGGATGACCATAGATGCGGCTGAGCACCTCGGTGAGACGAGTGCGCTGGGCATCGCTGAGATCGGCCGCGGCACGGGCTTGCGCGACGACTTCGCCGCGGCGCGCCACCGCGACTTCGGCCAGGAACAGCACGGCCTCCTCAGCGGACTGACCTCTCAACAGCTCGACCGTCTGGGACAGCAACGCCGCCGCAATCGGATTGACCCTGCCGCCGCTGCTCTTCAGCACGTTGCGCAGCAACCCAACCCGGCCGTCGGCCGGGACGCTGTAGTCGCCTAACAGGGTGGCAAGTCGTGGCTGCGAGTCGAGAATGCGGGAAAATCGGAACAACTGCTCTTCGACGTCGTCGACCTGATCGTCACGCTCGGCCACTTCCAACAACGCCTGCCGCGACACGTGCTCGATGGCGTCGACCAGATCGGCCTTGGCCGACCAACGCTGTGAGACAGCCGTCCTGAGCAAATCGAGCGCAGCGTCGCCGACTTTGCCCGCTACCAGCCGCTCGATCAACCGGACTCTGGGTTCCGAGTCTTCGGCGGGCAAGGTGAGATACCGGGTGAGGACGATTTCGCGGGTCAGCAAATTGGCCACCTCGACCAGCTCGCCGGCCAGAGTGCGTAATCCGTTGGCGTCGAGGTCCTTGGCGATGGTGTCGAACCGGTCCGAGACGCTGGCCAGCGCCTGCCGACTGGCCGAACGCATCTTGGCCATCAGGGGATATTCGACGCTAACCGCCGCTGGCGCCATCTCGTCGAGTTCATCCAGGAAGCGATCGACGGTGGCCGACTGCTGCGCGGCGTCGGCCACAAAGTTTCGCACCAATTCTCCTGCCTGGCGCACAGATTCGAGGCCAAGCTCTTGCCGAAGCTGACGGCTCAGCTGGGTCCGCAGGAGGGCGGCCTGGCTGGCACCCTGGCCCTTGATGCGTTCCGACTCGACTTCGGCCTGGGCCTGTAATTGTGCAGAGATACGTCCGGCGTCAACCTTGGCCTCTTCGACGACACGGTCTGCCTCCGACTTGGCGTTTTGGACGGCCTTGCTGTGGGCCGTCGTCGACTCGGTCAGCCGCTCGGCGGCGGTTGCCGAGTCCTCCAACTGCTGGCGCACCGTGTTCTGCCGGGCCGTCATCAAACCGCGCACCGGCGGTACTGCATAGCGCACCACCAGAAACACGATGAGCGCGAAGCCCACCAACTGGCCGAAGAATGTTGACATTGGCAGTTACCTCGATGCAGCGGAGGTGGTTACGTCGACACCGAGGATTCGACTGGCCAAAGTTGCCGACATGGTGCCCACGTTGGCCCGCAGCTCCAATTCCACGACATCCCTCTCTCGCTTCAATTGCTCGCTCGCCGCGAGCAACGTCTCGGTCACCTGCTGCTCGGCGCCGGCGCGGGCGTCTTCGACGACCTTGCGACCCTGCGTCCTGGCATTGTCACGGTAGGACGACGCCTGCAGTCGGGCTTCCTTCATGGCCTCGTCGTAATCGGCCTGGGCCGCCGCGAACTGCTCCGCTGACTTCTTGTTGTCGCCGGCCGTCTTGTTGACCATGGCGTCGCGTTCGCGCAACACCTTCAGGATCGGCGGAACAACGAAACCACCGATGACACCCAGGACGACAAGGAAAATGGCCAGCTCGACAAAGAAGGTGCCGTTGGGGATGAGGAAGATGCTGTGCTTTTCTTCCTCTGCGGCCAGAAGAACAGGGTTCACTTCACGCACCCAAAACCCATCACAGCCGAATTAACCGGCGGGAGTGGCGAAGACGAACAACGCCATGAACGCCAGGTTGATGAAGTAAGCCGCCTCGACCAGACCGACGGTGATGAAGAACGGTGTGAACAGCCGGCCCTGCGCCTCGGGCTGCCGTGCAATACCCGAGACCAGCGCGTTGCCCGCGATACCGTCACCGATACCGGCGCCGATCGCGCCACCGCCCATGATCAGGCCACCGCCGATGAGGGCACCCTGAACGATTTGTGGATCCAGTCCTGCCATTCCTAATCCTCCTTGATTACTGGTATCGGTCTACCAGGCTTGTGAAATCGTGTATGGGTCAAGCCAGTTCCTGGTGGCCTAGTCATGATGTTCCTCAAGCTCCATGGCCTGGCTGAAATACAAGATGGTCAGAATCGAGAAAATGAACGCTTGAATGGCGCCCACGAACAGATCGAACGATTTCCAGACAGCATTGGGCGCCCACATGACCCACGGTCCGAGGAGCGCGATCAGGGACACCAGGATGCCGCCGGCGAAGATATTGCCGAAAAGTCGGAGGGACAACGAGATCGGCTTGGCGATTTCCTCGACCAGGTTGATCGGAGCGAGGATTGCGACGTGTCCCTTGAGCACCTTGATCGGGTGCCCGATGATGCCGCGACGCCAGATCCCCGCTGCGTGGTAGCTGAAGAAGACGAAAAGAGCCAGCGCCAGCACGAAATTGATGTCCGCCGCCGGCGAGCTCAATAACTCTGTTGGTTGCCCTGCCGGCGTGGAGTACTGCAGTGGAAGCACCGACAGCCAATTGCAGATCAGAATGAACACGAAGATGGTGACCGCCAGCGGCAATACGAACGGAGCGATCCGCATCCCGATGGCGCTCTCGATCTGATCGCGCATCTGAATGGTGATGGCCTCCCAGAACAATTGGACTCCGCTGGGCACACCGCTCGACGTAACCTTGGAGCGCAAGAAGAACGCGAGGGCGATCACGATCGCCGCGGCGATCGCGGTCGACAGCACTGTGTCGACGTTGACGGGCAGTCCGAACCAGTCGTGGGTGTCGTGTACGCCCACCTCAATCGTGGCGGCGGCCAGGATCGACTCAGTCATCGCCAGCGTTCCCTTCTGATCCCTTGAGTGCGCCGCTGTCCGGGGCGGCCGAAGCAGTCACAGGCTCTCCGGTGCGCAGCTTCTTCCAGACCGGCAGCGCGGTCGAAAACACCAGTAGCACCTGGAAGAGCGCCAGCCCGAACAGCACGCCCAGGCCATTGGGCCGGAAAACGAACGCGATGATCAGCCCGATGACGGTGATGATCGCCAGCCGCATCGCCGAGTTGACGGCCATCGAGCTTTTCAGCGGTTGGTCTTTGGCGGTGATCACATTCACGGAACGTTGCACCAGGACGGCGTTGAGCAAACCCAGTAGCAGGCCGATGCCGAAGAACACCCCGAGCATTAGCTGACCGGACAATCCGGCGCCGAGCGTCGCGAGCGCCGTCAGCACGAGACTGATGACAAGGAGGCGTGCCGGGCGGAAAGCAACAGAGGGAAACACCAACGGCGCGTCCTGCGCTGGTGTCGTCACTGAAGCACCTCAATCCCAGGTTGACGGAGTGGAAGTCGCACCGACTGATCGGTGGCCCGCCGAGCGTATCGCAGTGGTCGCACTGGACTTACCCAAGGGGTAGCTCCCTATGTCGGTCGTGAACCGGCACGGTCGGATGAGCGTCCGAAGGGCCGGTTGGCCGGCAACCCGCGAGGTTGATTTCGGGGTTCTAGCTGCACCGTACCATAGAGATAGAGGCTGCTACTACTCCTCGTCGTAGAGGTCGCCGCGGCGCCGCAGGAGCGGAATTGCCGTCGCGACGCCCGCGACCACAATTGCCCCCAGCATCACTGCTCCGGTGTCTCGGGGGTTGAAGAAAATCGTGCTCGCGGCCCCGAAAGCGACGATGCCCACCCAGAGGTAGATCAGGAGCACCACCCGCCGATGCGAATGACCGATCTGCAGCAGCCGGTGGTGCAGATGCATCTTGTCGGGGCTGAACGCGCTGCGCCCCGCGCGGGTTCGCCGCACGATCGCGAGCAACAGGTCGAGCATGGGCACAAACATGACCGCCACCACCAGCAGGAACGGTGACAGCAGAGCAAACACGTCCCGGGCGCCATAGGCGTTCTGCGAGATCGGGCCGGCCGCGGTCGTGGAGGCAGCAGCGAGCATCAACCCGATCAGCATCGAACCGGAATCGCCCATGAAGATCCTGGCCCGGTGAAAGTTATGCGGCAAAAAACCCAGGCACGCCCCAGCAAGCACCACCGAAATCACGGCGGGCGGATAGTAGAGCACATCACCGCCATGGTCGCGGAGCAGACCGACCGAGAACATGCAGATCGCCAGGGCGGTGATAAGTCCCAGACCGGCGGCCAGTCCGTCCAGTCCGTCGACGAAGTTCATCGCGTTGACGATCGAGACCGTCAGCGCCAGGGTGAGCAGGATCGAGGAGGCCTGGTCCAGCACGATGGTGCCGACGCCCCCGACCGGGATGTACAGGACGCTCCAGGCAACACCCATGGTGACCATGACGCTGGCCGCGGTGATCTGACCCGCGAACTTCGTCAGCGCGTCCAGACCCCAACGGTCGTCGATCAGCCCGATGCCCATGATCACCGCGCCCGCCACCAAGACAGCCGGTAGACCCGTGGAATAGACGAATCCCCGGGTGAGCGCCGGAAGCTGGGATGCCAGAAAGACGGCGGCGACAACTCCAAGGAACATCGCCAGGCCGCCCATCCGCGGCGTCGGCGTCACGTGCACATCGCGTTCGCGCGGGTAGGCCACCGCTCCCAGTCGAGCGGCCAGCACCCGCACCGGGCCGGTTACGAAATAGGTGATGATGGCTGCGGTCAGTCCGACCAGCGCGAGTTCGCGCAGCGGGACGCCGGCGCTGCGATCGGACAAGGCGAGCAAACCACCGGCAAGGCTGGTTACGTCGCTGGACACCTCGAGACCGTACTTCACCAACCTGAGAACCCAACACCCGTGCTGCTGCCCGCGCCGAACGTGCATCCAGTGCGAAAAGCCTGACGGGAGTTCACAGCCAGTGCACGCTCGCGGTTACGCGATCAGACTTGCCGGCTCCAACCCGAGGACTTCCGCGACCCGCTCAACGCCCACCGGACCCGCCCGCAGGATGCGCGGCGCGACCCCGGTGAGGTCGACGATCGTCGAGGCGGCCTGCTGTTGGGACGGACCGGCGTCGAGATAAACGTCGACGAGATCGCCGAGTTGATCACGCGCGTCGTCGGCGTTGACCGCGGGCGGGCGACCGGAGACGTTCGCGCTGGATACCGCCATCGGCCCCACTTCACGCAGCAGCTCGATGGCGACCGGGTGCAACGGCATCCGCAGCATCACGGTGCCGCGGGCATCGCCGAGATCCCACTGCAACGATGGCGCTTGCGCGACCACCAGGCTCAGCGCGCCCGGCCAGAACGCGCGGATGAGTTCGCGGGCCCCTGCAGGCATCGTGTAAACCAAACCCTCGATGGTGTGCCATGAGCCGACCAGCACGCCCACCGGCATGTCACGGCCACGTCCCTTGGCCGACAACAGCGCGGTCACCGCGGCGCTGTCGAAAGCGTCGGCGCCAACGCCGTAGACCGTATCCGTCGGCATGACAACCAGTTTCCCGCCCTTGAGCGCCCCTAACGCCGAGGCGATTCCTTGCGAACGCTGGATGGGGTCAGCACAGTGGAACACGTTACTCATGGCGTCCCTCCGCTCTCCTCCGCAAGCGGATGGTGGTACCGCCCACTTGTGGGGGCGTGCCCCCACTTGCGGGCTGTCACGAACCTCGGTCTACCGGCCAGATCTCGCCGGGCTACGATATCATCGAAAAGTCCAGTGCCCGCGATTAATTCGACGGTCTTTGCCGACGTCGTGTCATCATGTTCGATGGCGAACAGGCCGCCGGGGCGTAGCCACCGCCCGGCGTGGGCGACAACGGCGATGATCAGCGCCATGCCATCCGGTCCGCCGAACACCGCATGATGCGGATCATGTTGGCTTACCTCGGGTTCTAGAACAGTACTGTCCGGAACGTAGGGTGGATTAGCGACGACCAGGTCGACCTGTCCGTCCAGGTCGGAAAGCAGATCCGGGGCGGTGGCATCCGCGTGCACGAATTCGACCGCGCTGCCCTCGGCGTTGCGCCGCGCGTACTCCAGTGCGGTAAGAGAGTCGTCGATGCCGATGATCCGGGCGGCGGGCCGGTGCTGGGCCAGCGCCACCGCCAACGCGCCGGATCCGGTGCACACATCGACAATGACGGGCCGCACCGCGAGGTGTTGTGCGGTAGCCCACGCCAAGATGGCTTCGGTTTCCGGCCGCGGGATGAAGACACCGGGACCGACGTGCAGCAGCACCGGCCCGAACGCCGCCGTTCCGATGAGATGCTGCAACGGCACCCGCTGCGAGCGCGCCGCAATGACGTCGCGGTAGCGCCCGAAGAACTCGTCGCTAGGCGACTCGATCAGTGTCAGCCGGCCCCGGTCGGTGCCTGCCAAATGCGCAGCCAACTGCTCGGCGTCGCAGCGTGCCGAGTCGATCCCGGCTTCGGCGAGAAGCTCCGCAGCCGAGTCGATTGCGCGCCGCAAAGCGGTCATGCCTGTTGCAGCCTCGATTGCTTGTCGGCGGCACCCAGCGCATCGAATAGCGCATCCATGTCACCGTCGAGCACCTGATCCAAATTATGTGCCTTGAAACCGATTCGGTGATCGGTGATCCTATTTTCCGGGAAGTTGTAGGTGCGAATGCGTTCGCTGCGGTCCACCGTTCGGATCTGGCTGGCCCGGTCCGCTGACGCGTCGGCCACCGCTTGCTCCTCCGCCAAGACCTGCAGGCGAGCGGCCAGCACCTGCAAGGCACGGGTCTTGTTCTGCAGCTGAGACCGTTCGTTCTGGCAGGTGACGACGATCCCGCTGGGCAGATGGGTGATCCGAACCGCGGAGTCGGTGGTGTTGACGCCCTGGCCGCCCTTGCCTGAAGACCGGTAAACGTCGATGCGCAGATCCGACTCATCGATCTGCACCTCGCCGACTTCCTCGGGTTCCGGATAGACCAGCACGCCGGCCGCCGAAGTATGCACGCGGCCTTGAGATTCCGTCACCGGGACCCGCTGTACCCGGTGCACGCCGCCCTCGAACTTCATCCGCGACCAGACTCCGTCGACCGAGTCGCCCTTGCTGCCGATGGTGAGCGTCGCATCCTTATAGCCACCCAGGTCCGAGAAGGTTTCGCCCAGCACCGCCACCGTCCAGCCATGCCGCTCCGCGTAGCGGATGTACATTCTGGCCAGGTCGGCGGCGAACAATGCCGATTCTTCCCCGCCCTCACCGGATTTGACTTCGAGCACGATGTCGTCGGCGTCATGCGGGTCGCGCGGCGAGAGCATGTCGGTCAGTTGGGTGTCCAGCTCGGCCACCCGGGACTCCAACTCGGCGACTTCCTCGACGAAAGACTCGTCATCGGCGGCCAGCTCGCGGGCGGTCTCCAGGTCGCCGGACGCCGCGACGAGCTTGCGGTGGGTCGCGACGATCGGGGCCAGACGGGCGAACCGTCGTCCGGCTTTGCGCGCCTCTGCAGGATTGCTGTGCAAGTCGGGGTCTGAGAGCGCAAGCTCGAGTTCGGCGTGTTCGGCGAGCAGCACGTCGATCGTCTGTACTGGCTGCGTCATGTCACACCTCCCTGTCCTGCGCTGTCCTGATAACCCGTAAACGCGAACCGACGCCCGGCCTGTGCAACTTCAAGCACAGTTCGGGCGTCGGTAAGACAGCTAGTTGTCGGTCTGCTCCGGCGCAGTCGCCTCAGCGGTTGCGCCCTTGCGTTTGCCATAGCGCTTTTCGAAGCGCGCCACCCGGCCGCCGCTGTCGAGGATCTTCTGCTTGCCCGTGTAGAACGGATGGCACTGCGAGCAAACCTCGACGACGATGCGGCCTCCCGGCTTGGTGCTGCGCGTCTGGAAGGAGTTCCCGCATCCGCAGACCACAGTGGTCTCCTCATAGGCGGGATGAATGTCAGTTTTCATGATGTCCTCTTCGATCGGTGGCCGCCCGGGCCCCGTTTTGGATCCGGCGGTCGGGCGTGAACTCCGCGAACCTGAGGTGGTTCTGGCCCAGTCGAGCCTCGATTATGCCAGGTCAACCTCCATCAGCCCAAACACCGAGCTGCGCCCCCGCATTCCCGGCGACCCGGCGGCCTAATTCGCCCAGATATAACTCACGCACACCCGTCTTGGCGAGTCGTGTTGCGTGGGTTATGTGTCGCGGTAGGTGCCATTTTTTGCGTCGCGCGTCCAGAGCACACCGCCCTCGGGTGTTGCGCCGCGGGCAGTCAGCTCCCGCTTGAGGACCTTATTGGTCGCGGTGGTCGGCAGGCGGTCCGTCAGCCATACATACCGCGGCCACGCCTTGGCCGAAAGATCGGCCTGACCAGCCAGAAAACGGCTGAATTCCGCAGATGTCAAGTCAGTGTCGTCGGCGAGCACGATCGCGGCCATCACCTGGTCGCCGACGTGTTCGTCGGATACCGCATACACCGCGACCTGGCTGACCGGCGTCAGCCGCTGAAGGATTCGTTCGATAGGCGCCGTGGTCATGTTCTCGCCATCCACGCGCAACCAGTCACCGCTGCGGCCCGCGAAGTAGATCCAGCCGTCGTGGTCCCGGTAGGCGAGGTCGCCCGACCAGAACATGCCGTGCCGAAGGCGGGCATCGGTGGCCTGCGGGTCGTTGTAGTAGCCGGCGAACAAACCCGCACCGGTGGTGTTGACCAGCTCCCCTATCGCTTCGTCGGCATTGGTCAGGGCGCCGTCCTCGCCGAAAGCGGCCACCGGACACTCGACCAGGGTCATCGGGTCGTAGACGCTGACACCCGGGAAGCCCCGGCCCAGCGAGCCGGGCGGGCAGCCATCTTCTCGGGTGACGATGATCGCGCCTTCGGTCGAGCCGAAACCGTCCCACACCGTGCAGCCGAAACGACGACTGAACTCAGCGATGTCGCGATCGCTCGCCTCGTTTCCGAACGCGACCCGTAGCGGGTTGTCGTGGTCATCGGGTTGCTCGGGCGTGGCCAGCACATACGCGAGGGGTTTGCCGACGTAGTTCATAAAGGTGGCCCCGTACCGGCGCAGATCGGGCAGCAGCCCAGATGCGGAGAACGTCGCGGGGACCATGGCCGCTCCCGCGCCGACCGCCACGCTCCACCCGGCCAGCAGCGCGTTGGAGTGGAACAGCGGCATCGACAGATAGCACACGTCGGAGGCATCGACCTCAAACCGATCTATCAACGTTGTCCCAGCGAACAGGACCGTCAGATGGGTGACCTGCACGGCTTTCGGCTCGCCGCTGGTCCCTGAGGTGAAGATCATCATGAAAGTGTCGGCGGGTGCAACCTCGCGAAACGGGGTCAGCGCTCCGGCATTCGCCAGCAGCGCCGACCAGGAATCGCCCGACACGTCGAACACCCGCACACCGGACAGATCGACGCCATTCAGCAAGCGTCGGTGAACAGGGTCGGTGAGCAGGATCTGGCAGTCGGCGCGCGAGATGTCTCGGCCCAGCGCGGCACCGCGGCGGGTGTCGTTGATCCCGCAGACCACATATCCGCCAAGGGCCGCCGATGCCATGGCGGTGAGCATCTCGGGGGTATTGCCCAGCAATGTGCCGACGTGCAGTGGGCGGTCCGGATCAGCGACGCTGATCAGGGCTGCGGCCACTCCGGCGGCATCGGCCAGATGTTGACGCCAGGTCCTGACTTGGTCGCCAAACTTCAACGCCGGCGTGTCTTGGTCCAAACGCTCGCGAAGCAACTGCTGAAGCGTCTCCGCCACAGGTTGCCGCTAGTCGCTCTCGCTTGCGACTTTAGTCATTGTCCATGTTGCCCGGTGTGGTCTTGGACACCTGAACGAGGAATTCGTAGTTGGTTTTCGTCTTCCGCAGCTGCGACATCAGCAAGTCGATGGCCTGGTGTGAATCCAGACCCGACAGCACGCGGCGCAGCTTGTGCACAACGGCGAACTCGTCGGTCGACAGCAGTAGCTCGTCCTTGCGGGTGCCGGAGGGGTTCACGTCGACCGCGGGGAAGACTCGGCGTTCCGAGATCTTGCGATCCAGCTTGAGCTCGGCGTTGCCGGTGCCCTTGAACTCCTCGAAGATGACCGTGTCACCGGTGGACCCCGTCTCGACCATCGCGGTGGCGATGATGGTCAGCGACCCGCCTTCCTCGATATTGCGTGCGGCCCCCAGGAAGCGCTTGGGCGGATACAGTGCGGTCGAGTCGACACCACCGGACAGGATGCGGCCAGAAGCCGGCGACGCGTTGTTGTAGGCGCGGCCCAGTCGGGTGATCGAGTCGAGCAATACCACCACGTCCTTGCCCTGCTCAACGAGCCGCTTGGCGCGCTCGATCGCCAACTCGGCGACCGCGGTGTGATCCGACGGCGGACGGTCGAACGTCGAGGCAATGACCTCTCCCTTGACCGAACGCGTCATGTCGGTTACCTCTTCAGGTCGCTCATCGACGAGCACAACCATGAGGTGGCATTCCGGGTTGTTCCTGGTGATCGCATTGGCGATGTCCTGCAGGATCGTCGTCTTGCCCGCCTTGGGCGGCGACACGATCAATGCGCGCTGGCCCTTGCCGATCGGCATGATGAGATCAATGACCCGGGTGGTCAGCCGGTCCGGGGTGGTTTCCAGACGAAGCCGCTGGTTGGGGTACAACGGCGTCATCTTGGTGAAATCAGGCCGCTTTCTGGCGTCTTCGACCGGCCCACCGTTGACGCTGTCCAAACGGACCAACGGATTGAACTTCTGCCGCTGGTTGGGCTGTTCCCCGTCCTTGGGCACCCGAACCGCACCCGTTACCGCGTCACCCCGGCGCAGACCGTTCTTACGCACCATATTCATCGACACGTAGACGTCGTGCGGACCGGCCAGGTATCCGGAGGTGCGCACGAATGCGTAGTTGTCGAGCACGTCGAGGATGCCGGCTACCGGTTGGACGACGTCGTCTTCACGCAGTTCGGCTTCGCGGTCGCTGCCGCCGCCGCTGCCGCCCTCGCCGGACCGCTCGCCGCGGCGCCTCCGGTCGCGGAACCGGCGTCCCCGCCGGCCCTGACGGCCGTCTCCGTCGTCGTCACCGCCGCCACCGCGCGACTGCTGCTGACCGCCTGAGCCTTGTTGGTCACCGCTCTGGTCACTACCCGCGTCTGATCCGCGTTCGTCTGTCCTGGTGTCCTGCTGGCCCCTTTGGGCCTTGTCGGCTCCGTTGGTCGGCGTGCCATCGCGACCCTGCTCGTCGGCAGCGCGTGAGTTCGATCCCGCTTCGCGGGAACCGCTGCGTCGTTGCCGGCGCTGCGTCTCGTTTGGTGAATCGTTCTGTTCCCCTTGGGCGGCCGGTACTTCGGCGCTGGCCGGTGGGGCGGATTCGCCGCCGTTCTGCGGCTCCGGGGCGGCAGCGGCTGAAGCGCCGTTGGCGTGTCCCCTGGTTTCCTGAATCGCGGCAATCAGTTCGTTCTTACGCATCCCCGACGTCCCCTTGACACCGGATTGATTCGCCAGTGCGCGCAGCTCTGGCAGCACCATGGTGGACAGGGAGCCCACGGGAGCGTTGGTCTTGACGTCTGGCGCGTCTGTAGGCACAGAAATCGACAGCTGATTGCCGTCGGTGCTCTCGCCAGCCGTGATGAGGTCCGTATCAGTCACGGATTTCCTTTCTTCCCCCGCTGATCACGTCATACGAGGGTTCGTTGCATTCAGGCGAAATTGCCGAATGCGTCCCAATCATCGACTCTGCAACGGTGATCGTCAGCGCATCGGCGGCCTGAACGGCGAACCTCGTCAATGAGAAGGATTGATGGTAGTCCTAGCGGCAAGGCAGTATGGATGCAGATGCAGATGCTGCGATTGCTGGACGGCTCCGAGGATAACCCGCATTTTTGTTGGAAGCAAGCAAACCCTCCGGCCAGCCTGTGGATTAACCGGGGACCGTGACGCCCGGGCTCCAGCGAACTCCTTCGCCGACGGTCATCTTTATGATGGTAAATCTGTTTGCGGCTCCATACTCCACCGCTTCCCGGGGCAATTGCCGCTCGGTGCCGATTGCGATCAGCGCCGGGCCCGCCCCGGAAAGCGTCGCCGCAATGTCATGACGCCGCAGCAGCCGCAAATATTCCGCCGAGGCCGGCATCGCCGAGCCGCGTTGAGGCTGATGAAGCACGTCTTCAGTGGCCGCCATCAGCAGATCCGGCCGTTCGGTGAGGGCCACCACCAGTAACGCGGCGCGGCTCACGTTGAACCTCGCGTCGTCGTGGCTGACCTGAGCAGGCAGCAGCACCCGAGTCTCCGAGGTCAACGAGCGCTCCTCGGGGATCGCGGAGAACAGGTGAATATCGGGGTGAAGCCGCAGCGATACCGCTGAGTAGTCGGGGCGCTTGCCTGCGCGGTCAACCCACGAAACCACCGCACCTCCCAACACCGCAGCCGCGGCGTTGTCGGGGTGACCTTCGAACTCCGAGGACAGCTGGATCAGCTGAGCTTCGCTCATGGGTGTCGAATCCGTCTGTGTGACAAGGCCATTCGCGGCTGCCAGGCCGCCGACCACGGCTGCCGCGGAGGAACCCAGGCCGCGTGAATGCGGGATGAAGTTGCGGCAGCGCACCACCAGGCCAGGAGCGCTGACCCCCGCAGCCTGCAGCCCACGCTCGATAGCGCGCACGACCAGATGTTCAGGGCCCAGCGGTACCTGGCCGGCCCCTTCTCCTTCGACGACCACCAGCAATCCAGAATCCGTTGTCTCGACGACGATCTCGTCATACAGACTCAATGCCAAACCGATGCTGTCAAAACCCGGGCCGAGGTTCGCGCTTGACGCCGGCACTACGACGCTCGCCACCAATCCCGCTGGCAAGATGGTGTTCATGCGTGTCGACCCGCCGCGCCCGGCTTCGCCGCGCTCGCGATCGCCAAGCCCACCGCGTGTCGACCCGCCGCGCCCGGCTTCGCCGCGCTCGCGATCGCCAAGCCCACCGCGTGTCGACCCGCCGCGCCCGGCTTCGCCGCGCTCGCGATCGCCACTACGCCAATCCCAACTTCTCGGCGATTAGGACAGGATCGACGGGCAGCGCGGACACCCTCGGCATATCCTTAAGCGCCGTGTCCGGATCCTTGAGACCGTTGCCGGTCACGGTGCACACCACCGTCGATCCAGGAGTCACCCAGCCGTCGTCAACCGCCTTGAGCAGGCCTGCGATGCTGGCGGCGGACGCGGGTTCGACGAAGATGCCTTCGGACCGGGCCACCAGGTGATACGCGGACAGGATCTCTTCGTCGGTTGCAGCGAGGAAGCGCCCGTTGGACTCCTGCTGGGCCGCGACGGCCGCCGCCCAGGACGCAGGGGCGCCGATGCGGATCGCGGTGGCGATGGTCTCCGGGTGACTCACCGGTTTGCCGATCACCAAGGGTGCCGCGCCGGCGGCCTGGGTACCCAGCATGCGCGGCAGCTTGTCGATGACGCCATCGCGGCGATATTCGGTGTAACCCTTCCAGTACGCGGTGATGTTCCCGGCGTTGCCAACCGGGAGGGCATGTACGTCTGGTGCGGCGCCCAGAACGTCCACGATCTCGAACGCCGCCGTTTTCTGGCCCTCGATGCGCACCGGATTGACCGAGTTGACCAGCGAGATCGTCGGGAAGTCTGCGGTCATCTTGCGGGCCAGCTCCAGGCAGTCGTCGAAGTTGCCGTCGATCTGAATGATTTTGGCGCCGTGCATAACCGCCTGTGCGAGCTTGCCCATCGCGATCTTGCCCTGCGGTATCAACACCGCACAGGTGATGCCGGCGCGGGCAGCGTATGCGGCCGCCGATGCCGAGGTGTTTCCGGTCGACGCGCACAACACGGCCTGCTGCCCGCGGGCCAGCGCGTCGGTGACCGCCATCGTCATGCCCCGATCCTTGAAGGAGCCGGTGGGGTTGAGGCCCTCGACCTTGAGATGGATTGTGCACCCGGTCTTTTTGGAGAGTCGGGGTGCCGCGATCAGCGGGGTACCGCCCTCGAGCAGGGTGACTGGGGTCCAATCGTCGCCGACGGGCAGCCGATCGCGGTAAGCGGCAATCAGGCCCGGCCAGGGTTGGTGAATGGCCGTTCGCGGGACGCTCATAGGCTGGTTCCTTCTAATCGCAGCACGCTTGTGACACCCTGCACGACATCCAAGTCCGCAAGCGCTTTGACGGTTTCGGAGAGCGCGCCGTCGGTGGCGGTGTGGGTGACCACGACGATGCGAGCTCCCACCCGTCGGCCGTCCTCGTCCGCGACACCCTCTTGGCGGACCTCGGCGATGCTGACCTCACGTTTGGCGAATTCTGCCGCAACCGCCGACAACACACCGGTCTTGTCGGCGACGTTCATGCTGACGTAGTAGCGGGTCATAATGAAACCCATTGGCGCCACTGGAAGTTGAGCATACCTGGACTCGCGTGGCCCACGACTGCCCAGCACGCGGTTGCGCGCGGCCATCACCAGGTCACCGGTCACCGCTGATGCGGTCGGTGCGCCGCCAGCCCCCTGGCCGTAGAACATCAGGCGCCCCGCGGCTTCAGCCTCGACCACCACGGCGTTGAACGCTCCGTTCACCGTGGCAAGCGGATGCGTGAGTGGCACCAGCGCCGGATAGACGCGCGCCGAAACCCGTTGCTGACCATCGTCGGTGGTGATGCGCTCGCAGATCGACAGCAGCTTGATGGTGCACCCCAGGCCCCGCGCCGAGACGAAATCGGCCGGGGTGATCTTGCTGATGCCCTCGCGATACACATCACCTGCGGTCACCCGGGTGTGAAAGGCGATGGATGCCAGAATCGCGGCCTTGGCGGCCGCGTCATAGCCTTCAACGTCGGCGGTCGGATCGGCCTCGGCGTAGCCAAGCGCGCTCGCGTCGGCCAGCGCGCTATCGTAGTCGGCCCCGGTGCTGTCCATCGCGGAAAGGATGTAGTTTGTGGTGCCGTTGACGATGCCGGCCACCCGCAACACCGAGTCGCCGGCCAGTGACTGAGTCAGCGGACGGATCACCGGAATGGCGCCCGCGACTGCCGCCTCAAAATACAGGTCGACGTTGGCGGCTTCGGCTGCTCGCGCCAATTCGCCGGTAGACGTGGACAACAACGCCTTGTTGGCCGTGACGACGGACTTGCCGTGCTCAAGCGCGGACAGGATTGCCTTGCGGGACGGCTCTACCGGCCCCATCACCTCGACGACGATGTCGACGTCCTCGCGCGACACGAGTTCTTCGATATCGTCAGTAAGCAGGCCGACCGGAACGCCGCGGTCAGCGGCGATCCGGCGCACCCCGATACCGCGCAGCACCAGTGGGGCACCGACGCGGGCCGCGAGATCGTCTGCGCTGTCCTCGATGATGCGGACAACCTCGCTGCCGACGTTGCCCAACCCGAGTACTGCTATGCCGATCGGCTTTTCGTCACCCGACACGGGTCACCTCACTTCCAGACTCAGCAGATCGTCGACCGTCTCCCGGCGCAGGATCAGACGGGCACGTCCAGCGCGCACCGCCACCACGGCGGACCGGCCGACCATGTTGTAACGGCTCGACAAGGAATAACAATAGGCACCGGTGGCGGCAACCCCCAGCAGGTCGCCGGGCTGTAGATCGCCCGGTACCCAGGTGTCACGAACGACGATATCGCCGCTTTCGCAGTGCTTTCCGACGATACGGGCTAGCGTCGCTGGTGCGTCGCTGCGTCGCGAGACCAGCCGCGCGTCGTATTGCGCGTCATAAAGCGCGGTGCGAATGTTGTCGCTCATGCCACCGTCGACGCTGACGTAGCGGCGCTGCGCCGTGGCGCTGACGTCGACGTCTTTGACTGTGCCGACTTCATACAGCGTGACCGTGCCCGGTCCGGCGATAGCGCGACCCGGCTCGACCACGAGCCTGGGCGTAGGCAGCCCCACGGCCTCCGACTCGTTGCTCACGATGACGCTCAGCTTGGCCGCCAGCTCTGCCACCGGTGGCGGGTCGTCGGGAGCCAGGTACGAAATGCCCAGGCCGCCACCGAGGTCGACGGTCGAGATCTGTGCGGTCTTGGCGACGCCGAACTGGTCGACAATATTGTGCAGTAGACCGATGACGCGGTGCGCGGCGAGCTCGAAGCCGGCGACATCGAAGATCTGCGAGCCGATATGGCTGTGCAGCCCGACCAACCGCAGGTGATCGGTGGCGAACACCCGGCGCACCGCGGCCATCGCCGCGCCGCTGGCCACTGACAGCCCGAACTTCTGGTCTTCGTGTGCGGTGGAGATGAACTCGTGGGTGTGCGCCTCGACACCGACCGTCAGACGCACGAAGACATCCTGGACGATTCCCGCGTCGCCCGCGATCGCGTCAAGGCGCTCGATTTCGATCATCGAGTCCAGAACGACGTGACCGACCCCGGCCTTGACCGCCGTGGTCAACTCCTCGACTGATTTGTTGTTGCCGTGCAAGGTGATCCGCTCCGGCGGGAAGGCGGCGTGCAATGCGACGGCCAGCTCCCCGCCAGTGCACACATCGAGCGAGAGGCCTTCTTCGTCGATCCACCGGGCTATTTCGCTGCACAGGAATGCCTTGGCGGCATAGTGCACATTCTTTCCGCCGCCGAACGCCGCCCCGATCTCTTTGCAGCGGGAGCGGAAGTCGTCCTCGTCGATGACGAACAACGGAGTGCCGTACTCCTGGGCAAGGTCGGTCAGTGCAATTCCGGCGATGCTGGCCACTCCGGCTTCATCACGAACCGTGTTGCGGGGCCAGACATTCGGCGCCAGACGCAGTAGCTCCTCGGGCGACTGCGGCCGCGGTGGACTATCGGCGTGACGGGCCTCTTCGGCGTGCCGGGGACCGGCGGGATGAACGTTCACATTCGCTCCGGGGCGCTGACTCCGAGTATCGCCAGCCCGTTGGCGATGACCTGACGGGTGGCCTGGCACAATGCCAGGCGCGCGGTGTGCAGGTCGGCGGCCTGCTCGTCGCCCATCGGCAGCACCCGGCACGAGTCGTAGAACCGGTGATAGTCGCCGGCAAGGTCTTCCAGGTAGCGGCACACCCGGTGTGGTTCCCGCAGGGAAGCCGCCGTTTTCAGCATCCCGGGGAATTCACCGATGGTGCGCAACAGCGCACCCTCTTTGTCGTGGCTGAGCAGTTCCAGGTGTGCGGTGTCGGGGATCAGGCCGAGTTCGGCGGCGCTGCGTGCTAGTGCCGACAGCCGGGCATGCGCGTACTGAACGTAATAGACCGGGTTTTCACTGGACGCTGAAGACCACAGTGCCAGGTCGATATCGATGGCGGTGTCCACCGACGAGCGGATCAGGCTGTAGCGCGCGGCGTCGACGCCAATAGCCTCGACCAGGTCGTCGAGGGTGATCACGGTGCCGGCCCGCTTGCTCATCCGGACCGGCTGGCCGTCGCGCACCAGGTTGACCATTTGCCCGATAAGCACCTCGACGGTGGCCGGGTCATCGCCGAACGCGGCGGCCGCCGCCTTGAGCCGGGCAATGTAGCCGTGGTGATCGGCGCCGAGCATGTAGATGCATAAGTCGAAACCGCGCTGCCTCTTGTCCAGGTAGTAGGCGAGATCGCCGGCGATGTATGCCGGTTTGCCGTCGCTCTTGATCACGACGCGATCCTTGTCGTCACCAAAAGCGCTGGTACGCAACCAGCTTGCGCCATCTTTTTCGTAGATGTTACCAGTTTCGCGAAGCCTGGCGATGGCTTGGTCGACACGGCCACTGGTGTGCATCGACTCTTCGTGAGTGTAGACGTCGAAGTCGGTGCCGAATTCGTGCAACGACTCTTTGATGTGAGTGAACATCATGTCGACACCGATTTCGCGGAAGGTCTCGAGCATCTCGGTTTCGGGCAGGTTCAGCGCGTCGGGCGCCTTCTGCAATACCTGCGCGGCGATGTCGATGATGTAGCTGCCGGCGTAGCCGTCTTCCGGGGTGGGTTCACCTTTGGCTGCGGCGATCAGCGAGCTGGCGAACCGATCGATCTGGGCGCCGTGGTCGTTGAAATAATATTCGCGAACCACGTCGGCGCCCTGCGTCCACAGCAATCGGCCCAGCGCGTCGCCGACGGCGGCCCATCGGGTACCACCGATATGGATCGGCCCGGTCGGATTGGCCGAGACGAACTCGAGGTTGATGTTGTGTCCGGCCAGTGCGTCGGAGTTACCGAAGTTCGCGCCGGCGTCGATGACGGTGTCGACGATCTTCGCCTGCGCCGACGCGTCGAGACGCAAGTTGATGAAGCCCGGCCCGGCCACCTCTGCTGAGGAGATGCCGTCGACCTGCGCCAGTGCCTCGGCGAGCCATCTGGCCAGCTCACCTGGGTTTGCGCCGACTTTCTTGGCCAGCTGCAACGCCAGGTTGCTGGCGTAATCGCCGTGCTCGGGATTGCGCGGCCGTTCCACGGTAACCGCCGGCGGCAATGCGGCAGCATCCAGCCCGCGCTCGGCCAGCACCGCGGCGGCGGTGACTTTGAGCAGCTCGGCCAGCTCAGCGGGGGTCACGAGCGTCCATCCTATTGGCTGGGGTGCTCGTGGCCCGAATCTATTGCAGTGACCGAGCGGTCATCGCGATGCGTTAGTCTGTCTGGGCCCAATGGCGCAGTATGTTGTCAGTGCGCCCCCGTAGCTCAGGGGATAGAGCGTCTGCCTCCGGAGCAGAAGGCCGCAGGTTCGAATCCTGCCGGGGGCACCATTCAAAATCATCTCTGACCTGCGTCGACGCGAATCCTCGTCCGGGCTGTCGACCGTCTCCCGAGCCTCAGTGTCACGAGGATGTCACATCAACTGCGCCCAAACTCTGTCCGGCGTCTTTGAGTACGTCGTCCTGGGAATGTGCGCAGATACGGGCTGTAATCGAGGCATCGGCGTGCCCAAGCCATTTGGCGATCACGCCAGCGGGACGCCGCGCAGGTGCAACGCGGTCCCGCACGAGTGCCGGGCGTCGTGGGGCCGAATCTCGCGCACACCGGCCGCCTTGGCCAGCTTGTGCCACATTCTCGTCAATGTGTCAGGCGTGCATGGCTCCCCCGCCTCATTCATCGCCACATATCCGCTGTCGGCATGCGCTGCGCCGAGTGCCAGCCTCTCCTGCGCGTAGCGGACGGAGGCGCGTTTGAGGACGCCGATCAGTCCTTCGTTGAGCGGCAGCGTGCGGCACGACGACAACGTCTTCGGCTCGTTCTCGACGAGGTTGGCCGCTCCGGCCTGAACCCGGTTCCTCGTGATCGTGATGGTTCTGGCGTCGAAGCCGATGTCTGACCATCGCAGCCCGGCGATCCCCCCGCGCCGCAGGCCGCTCAGCGCCAGATACCACAGGTGCCCGTTACGGTGCTTGTCGGCGGCGCGCAGCACCTGGCGTATCTCGTCAGGTGTAGGTCGCCATTTCTCGGCGAACCCCGCGGAACCCTCTTCATCGACGCAGCGACGTTGTGCGATAGTTCCCGGCGTTCAACGCCGTAAGCGAGGACTCCACGCCAAGCGTCGACGGCTTTGTTCAGCGAGCGGGGGGACCACGCCCGCCGGGGCATGCCGTTCGCTGTCGTTGTGCCGCCCTTGCGCAGATCCGTCAACAGCCGGTCCAGATCGGGCGAGTCACCTTCTGGGCGGGTTGGTCGCCGTGGCGTTCCCGCACCGGAGCGAGGCTGAATCGGGAGGCGTTGATCGTCGTCGCTCGGGCGTTGTGCAGTGAGGCGGGCCAGTCGTCGCACAGTTCCGCCACCGTGACCGCTTTGCGTGGGACGAAGGCATCCGTTGTCACCTGCCGGGTGATCTCAGGTAGTGCGTCGCGTGCCTGCTTCTCGGTGGCGAAGTCTCACCACACCTGCTCGCGCTTGCCTCTCTCGGGATTGATGCCTGCGTCGGCGGTAAGCCGTACGCACAACGGTTTTTCCAGCCCAGCGGTCCCGTACCTCGACCTTCTTAATCTGCGGCGTAATTCGTTGCGCGCCATCAGTTTTCCTCCTCTATCTCCCGCTGAAGTTCAGTGATCCTTGCTCCCGCGTCGAGCATGCGTCTAACCGATTTCGGCGCACCAGCGCTGCGGTCTCTTTCGGCAGGTCTTCCGGGTTCGCCAGCGCGGCAACCACACCGTCGTGTTCGCGCATCGCCTGGACGATCTCGACGCCAAGATTTGACGGGCTGCCTTCACCGGGCATACGCGCTTGGCCGCAGAACCAATCCATGGCCGCCCTGCTCGATGCCGTGCGGCCCGGGCAGGTATTCGATCTCGCCGTCGGGATAGCCGGGGAATAGCAACAGCGCGGGCGGCATGTTGACTGCTGCAGCCACCGCGAGCAGTTCCGGGACGGTGAGCATGCTGCCCCGGTGACCGCTGTCGAGCTTGGCCAGCACTGTCGGCGACAGCCGATACCCAAAGTCGCCGGTTGCTCGGCGCTAAGTTGCGCGGCCGATTTCGCTCCCCGCGCTCGCTTCATCGCTTTCCCGACCGCCGGTTCTCGGCGTTCGGCCCAGGCCTGGTCCTGCTCGTCGCGCACCTTGCTTCTCTTCGTCATAAGTAAAGGGTAGCGCATTCCTCTTCGCGGTGTAGTTTGTTTACATCGCAGAGAATCCACTTGGTCTTTGCGTCTGACGAAGAGAGGTTCAAATGACGGCAACTACCCCGACCCAGGAACCCGGCACGCACGCCCGACTGAATGACATTACAGACCTCATGGTTCGGCTAAAGCTGGGCCGCTCAACGGTTTTCACTCTCCTAGCGAGCGGCGAATTGCCGTCCGTGAAGATCGGGAGGCGGCGGCTGGTACCCTGAGGCCGCCTTGGTCGAGTTCATCGGAAACCTCTATAGCGATGCCGCTGATCGCGTGTCTTGACCACCTGTGCATCAACTGCACCTGCGGCTGGAAGCGATCACGACCCCAACGACAAAGGACCGCCTCCCGAGAGGCGGCCCAGACAAACCCCACCGACACCATTTACGAAAGGCAAGTCCATGAACAATCTACAACCCGAGGGCCTGACGGCACCACCAAAGCTGTCGCCTAACGGCGCCGGCCACGGCCACCGCTGCGGAGTCTCCCGACCCGTTTGATCCCACATCCCATCACGTCGATGTAATGGCTGACTTCGACGTGGAACAGGTCGCGGCGACGCCGCCGGTGCGCAAGCCCAAGCGCACCGAGTGGTTTCGGATCCATCCCGGCGAGGAGTTTGTCGCCGACATGGTTCTGCTGGAGCGCGATAGCGGGATGGACCGCGAAACCTACCTCGTCCTGGCACCGTTCCGGCATCTGGTGTCCTCGGAGCTTCGACAGACCCGATTGCACACCGCGATCAACAGACACGGCACGGTGTTCCTTTGGCCGGTCAAGCTTCCCGAAGCCGACAACGACCGACTACGGCGGATGACCAACAGTGCCCTTCGGGCGGCGGATCAAGCGAAAAACCTTTGGACGAAGCTAGTTTGGAACACCAACCTCGGGGCCTACGACCTGTTCAAGGCCAAGGGCGACCTCGGTGCATCCGCAATGGCCGGTTGGCAGGACGTTTCGGGATCTGCTCAAGCTGGCCTTCGAGAACAACATCATCGACCGCGCCGACCACCCGGTGATCCGCGAACTCGACGGCGAACTGTAAGCCGCCCGATGCTCGGCTTACCCTTCGGCAGGATCGTTGCCCTTGACTTCGAGTTCATCTCGGAGCCTGGGGCGACTCCTGCCCCTATCTGTCTCGTCGCGCGAGAACTGATCTCCGACACCCTAATTCGCCTGCGGTATGAAGACCTTGGTTCCGGCTCGCCCTTCCCGGTGGACGATGACACTTTGTACGTGGGTTATTTCACCAGCGCCGAGTGGGGCTGCTTCCTAGCGCTGGTTGGCCGCCGCCCAGGCGGATCCTCGACTTGTACGCCGAGTTTCGCAACGCGACCAATGGCCTTACCTTGCCCAACGGGCGCTGCTGTTGGCCGCGCTGTCACATCACAGCATCCCGTCGATCACCTCCGGGCAGAAAGACGAAGAGCGGGCACTGGTGATGCGCGGCAGCCCCTACAGCGGCGAGGAGCGCCGCCGCATCCTCGACTATTGCCAGACTGACGTGGACCCACTGGGGCCCTGCTAGAGCGGATGCTGCCGGGATCCGTGCCCGCGCCCACGGACTCGGCCAGGCCCTGCTCCGGCGCCGCTATATGGCCGCCGTCGGCGAGAATCGGAATTCAACGGCGTGCCCATCGATTACCCCACGTTGGAGCGCCTCCCTAGGCACTGCGGTGGTATGAAACGCGATCTCATCGCCGCCGTTGACGAGGAGTACGGCGTCTACCAGGCACACCTCCTTCAAGGAAGGGCTCTTCCTTGCCTACCTCGTCGACAACCGCATCGATTGGCCCCGCACCGCCAGCGGTCACCTCAAGCTCGACCGCGTTACCTTCCGCGATCAGGCCCGGCGCTTCCCGCAGCTCGAACCCCTCAAGGAACTGCGCAATTCGCTCAGCGAGCTTCGGCTTGAGAAGCTGGCCGTCGGACCCGATCACCGGAATCGTTTGCTATCGAGTCCGTTCTGGGGCGTCCAGTGGCCGCAACACTCCGTCCAACAGCAAGTCCATCTTCGGGCCGAGCGTATGGGTACGCGGCCTGATCAAGCCACCCGCAGGCCGTGCGCTGGCTTATATCGACTGGAAAAGCCAGGAGGTGTACATCGCGGCGAAGCTCTCCGGCGACCAGGCGTTGCTGGACGCAGTAAATTCCGGCGACCCGTATCTCGCGTTCGCGAAGATGGCCGGGCTTGCTCCACCTGACGCAACCAAACAGTCACACAAGGCAATCCGGGATCTGTGCAAAACCTGTGTGCTGGGCACCAACTACGGTATGCAGGCACAGAGCCTCGCGGCACGTACCGGCCTTTCGCCGATGGAGAGCCCAGAACTTGCTTCACAAGCTCGCGCAGACGTTTCCGACGTTCACCGACCCTGGGCCGAGCGCGTCATCGATATGGGACAACTCTCGGGCTACCTGTCCACAGTGTTCGGTGGACGCTGCTGACCGGCAACACCGTGCGGTCAACCACACTGCGGAACTACCCCATGCAAGCCAACGGCGCGGAGATGCTGCGGCTCGCGTGCTGCGTGGCCACCGAGCGCGGGATACAGGTCTGCGCCCCGGTACACGACGCGGTGCTGATCGAAGCCCCCGCAGACGACATCGACCACACGGTAGCGGTCGCCCGCGCACCGTGCATGGCCGAGGCGTCTGCGATCGTGCTCGACGGCCTCGAAGTGGGGACCGACGTGGAGATCATCGCGTCACCGGACAGGTATCACGACCAGCGAGGCCGGGCAATGTGCGGACCGCGTCCTCAAGCTCCTCGAAGGGCAGGAACGTCACGGAGGTCAGGAAGCTCAAGGAGGTGAGGAAGGTGAGGAAGGTGAGGAAGATGAGGAGGTAAGGAGGGTGGCGAAGGTGAGGTAGCTACATCAATCTATTCCCTCCCCACCACCCTTTAACCCTATTGTGGAGTCAAATAGCTGTTTGTCAAACACACTGTTGGAGAGCATCGTTCGCGAAAGGAAACACTCTAATGTCCAACGACGAGCCCGATCCGATTGCCGCAGCCTTCGCTGCGTTCAAGAAACGCCCCAAGGACACGGTGCCGAGAACACCTCACGTCGAAGATGCGTTCGCGCATCCTCACGGGCCCCAGCGGGAGCTACCACGTCGATGAGTATGTCGGCGACGGCATGACCCGTGAAACGGGAACCGCGTTCATCGGCAAGACCATCCACAGCGTGGAGCAGCTCATGCAACAGAAGCGGAAGGGCAGGCGCGCGGCGATGTCTGACACGATCGGCCCCCAACGCCCCAACGATCGCCCGCGGCTGGTTGCTGTTCGATCACCTGCCCGACGATGTTCAGCGCGCCGAGGATGCCACCGCCGACCATGCGCGCATCAAGGAGGACGCGCTATTGTCCGCCGCGTTCGACCGGCCCGCTACCGTTAGCGAGCGCACCCTGCTGGGCACCTCGGCTACGACGTGCCCGCCCGTCTGCAAACCCGCGTGCACTGGCTGAGCTTCGACGTGCGTCGGCGGACCTGGCCCGCACTGGAAGGCGGAACCTCATGACTACGCCCGACGGCACCGGGAGCGCCGCCCAGATGGCCCTAGAGCCATCAGAGCCCACGCCTGGATCGAACGACATTGACAACCTCGACGCGGGCGACGAGGAGGAACTGGAGAGCGACGGCGACGCCGCGCCGGACCACGCCAACGGCGACAGCCCAAGGAGGAGTTCACCGAGGAGTCTTACCGGGCGTTGGCCGATGAGATCTCGGCGCAGCCCGGCCAGGGCGACGAAGGGTCCGAGAACGAGGAGCCCGGCCTGCTGGACGGCGTCGACCCCAAGCTGGCCAGCTACATTCAGAAACTGCGCCGGGGCGAAGCCGAAAAGCGGCTCCTGACCGCCGAGCTCGGCCAACGCCTGGCGGCCGCCAGCGCCGAGGCGGCGCGCGTGCAGGACTTGCTCGACGCCAGTACTGCGCGCCGACGTGGAACGGCTCGCGCTCACGCACCGGATGATCGCGCCCTCCGAGCTGTGGCTGGTCGCCGACCTGCCCGAGATGCTCAGCGACGATGGCCAGCGCGTCGACCCGCACAAGGTCGCCGCGGTGATCGAGGCGAAGGTGCCCGAACACTGGCGGATTTCTGTGCAGTACCCAAAGCACGGCCCCGGCCCCCGCTCCGGCGCAAGCGGCTCGCCCAGGCGCGCACGACATCGTGGGCGCAGGCGCTCGGTCACCCGCAGGAGTAGGATCCTCGGCATCGCTTCCAGGAGAGCACACGCAGACCGGCCAGGTGTCGGCGGCGCAAATCGGCCATTTAACCGTTCTCCTGGAAGGCATTCGCCATCATGACGCTATTAACGAGCCCCGGCAGCGGCTCATCCATCCTGACCCCCAGAGCAAGTGCAAAGTTTGGTCACTGAGCCGTTGACGCGCACCGCCGTCGCGATGCAAATCCAGCACGGTCATCACCATCGACGGGCATGCCACCCGCTTTCCGATTGTCGTCGGTGATGTATCCGGCGGCTGGACTGCTGAAGGCGCGAGATCAACATCTCCGGAACCCGATCTTGACGAGCTGGAAGTGACTCCGAAGAAGCTCGCGAGCGTGATACCCGTGTCCAACGACGATTGATCGCCGATTCCAGCCCGTCGGCGCTATCGGTGGTCGGTGACTCCATCGTGCGTGACCTGGCGGTCAAGCTCGACACCGCCTACTTCGGCAACACCACCACCCGACGCGGCCCAACGAGCGTCCGGTCGTTGGCTGATGTTCAGCACGTCGACGCTGGCAGCACGTTCAGCAACCTGGACTGGGCCGCCGAGGCGCTCGCCAAACTTGAGCAGGTCGACTCCGACCTGACGAGATCATTTGTCGCACACCCAGATACACTGCTCGCACTGTCTAAACTCAAACTCGCGACAGGGTCGAATGCTCCGCTACTCGGACCCGACGCCAGCTCCCCGACCAAGCGCAGGCATCCTCGGCGTGCCGCTGTATTGGAGCCCCGCCATCGCGGAGAGTGTGGTGTCGTTGATCGCGCAATCCAAGTCGTATGTCGTAATGCGAAGCGATACAAGCGTTGTCAGTGATTCCTCGGTCTTCTTCACAAGTGACCGCACAGCGGTGCGGAGCACAGCTCGGATCGCGTTCGCCTCGCCGCACGAAGCAGCGGTGGTCCTCGCGTCGATGGTGGCGGCTCCTGAAGACGAGCGGGCGGTGGTGATTTGGTTCCGGGGTAAGTCACCCAGGTCGAGCCCCGGCCTGGCGGTGCACCACCGCCAGTCCCTGGTCGGCCCCGTCCCGCTCATCCTTCGAGGCGCGACGGGGCTCGGCTCGGCTGACGGGGCGACTAGGGTATGACACAGGGAGAGCGGCGGAGGTATGTCGTGCATGACTTAAACGATCCAATGGCGGCAGTGCTGCAGTATGTCGAAGCCTTCAACAACGGCGACTCAACCGCAATGGCGGCGAAATGTGCTGACCCTATGCAGATTCTGGATGGAATGTCGCCGCATGTATGGCAAGGACCGACAGCCGCCGGAGACTGGTGGAGAGCCGTACTTGCCGAAGGCGAACACTTGAGGTGCCTCGGGCTACCGCATCACGCTCGGAGAGCCACACCATGTCGATGTCACCCTGGCGACTACTCCTATGGCGTAACGCTCCCGCGAGCATGTCGTTTGCCACCTTCGAGGTCAGCAGGTCGCGCAAACGGGATCGGTGTATACGGTCGCGCTTCGCAAAGTTGGTGCAGACTGGCGATCTACGTCCTGGGCCTGGGCGAAAGGCGCTCGATCTGACGAAACACCCTGGGGGGATGGCCCCTTGAGCCCGGCCAGCGAGGCGCGAGCGCGTTAAGCGCCTGACCTGTCTGTGCGTTTCCGGGTTCAGGGGAAGCGGCGGTTCGACCAGGCGCAAACTCAGGACAGCAGGTTTTCAAATTGCGGGCAGAGGTAGGTTACCGACGCGACCTGCCAACACGGCCGCGCTATCCGGGCTGCGACCGCGACTCATCAGGGTGCGGGCGATGGCATTGCTGTCAATGGTGCTGCCGTACATACCACAGATGGACCGGCCCAGGTCGATCTCCGTCGCCCTGGAGTTCGGCACCGCTTGTGTCCTCGCCGTGGCTCGCCAGGAAGTTGAGAAATCCCTTCCGTATCCGCGTGGGCGGGCGGCGCGCCGAGCGCGCCCATTCCCAGCGCACACATCAACGCGCCCAGGGTGTATTCTGTAGCTCGTTCATT
The DNA here is from genome assembly GCA_963762625.1 of uncultured Actinomycetota bacterium. Lineage (GTDB taxonomy): Bacteria > Actinomycetota > Actinomycetes > Mycobacteriales > Mycobacteriaceae > Mycobacterium. The sequence continues at coordinate 1,870,719 of CAVXLB010000001.1, read as the reverse complement.
GAGGTGTCTCCTATCAGGCGGGCCTCCGGCATCGAATACACCGCAAAACGGCTCTTCGCCGATTAGTCGCCAAATCTTATCGCCGCACGTCACTACGTCGCGCCGGTACGCCGATAATCGACTGGCGCATTGTGGTCACGAACCAGCGGCACACAAGATTCGGCGGTCGCCACACGGGGTTAAGAAGCGGCTTATAGCGCTCTCGCGCTGCCCCGAGGGCGGGACCAGGGCTAGAGTGAACGGCCCCGCAGTAGGCGCGCGAAGTCAAGACGTTAAGCTGGCGATGCAGGTAGGCATGGCGCAAGTGTGCGCGCCATCCCGGCAAAACGTTACAACAGCGGTGAGAAGGAGGGCGCGCCGATGGCCGACACCGCGCTTCGCCCAACGACGACATTGCCGAAGGCGATGAACACTCTGCGCCAGTGAGGAAACGCGCAGACACCCGCTCCGGCTATCGCACCGCCAACGCGTCGGCATTCTCTTATTGCGCTGGGGCGCCTTGACCGCGCTTGTCATCGCACTGGCCGCCGTGTCGGTGAGCATCGCGCTGAAGTTTTACTCGGTGATGACTCTTCGCATCATCCAGCGGCAGCGCAGTCACATTCGACCTCTGCGCCGCCGCCTCAGAACTCAGCACCGTCACCTTCTCGGGACGCACTCGCGCCCGCGTGTCCGTTCGGGCGAGTTCGCGAACCCCGATCCAACCTTCAAGGGCGCACATGCCCTAACCGCTACCCCAGGGGACGACTACGTCGCGTTCGCGTTCTCGCGTACCACGGAGACAGCGCCACGGGCTGGGGAGAGAGCCAGAGAGCGCGCCAATCGGATAGCGTAGTCCCAATGCGAGCGGGCCAGTAATAGTTCGTGCGAGGTTGCCGCAGGCCACGCACAACGGTTGCATCGCCATAGCGTTGGACCGCGACGCCAAAACCATGGCAGGCGGCGCCGGGCCCCAGCGCGGCCAGCGCAGTAGCCGACGCACAAAGTCACCTGCCCAGCGGGCAAGTTATCAAGGTGGAGTGTTCGAAGCCGTAGGCGACTACGTGCAGCGACGGTGACCACGTAGACCACTGGCGGGTCAACGTGCCCATTGAAACCCAGATCTTCAGGCCGATGGCCGACGGCACCGTAGAGCGGTGCATCCTGCGGCAAACACTTTTCGCCGCCCTCAGTGTCACGAGCGTGTCACAACTCAACCAGAACTCCGCCGCAGACGATCCCGGACTGACTTTGGACGTCAATGGCCTAAAGCGCAGGTCAAAGGCCGCGCCCGGTCGTGCTTGTGGGACGCGCCCGGACTGACTTGGACGGGTCTGGACTGCCTCTTGGAGGCAGAAGGTCGCAGGTTCGAATCCTGCCGGGGCGCCGAGGCTTCACCGCAGCTCAGCGGCTACATATCGAGGCCGAGGATGCAATCTCAGCCATCTACTGGCCACTAGCTCGCCGACGGCGGGTGAGCTCTTCGCGTCGTTCAGTTAACATAACACCACAGCTGCGCCACAGGGCATTTGAGGATGACGCCGCAGGTCAGGAATGCGCGCAGCCCCCGTCACGTCACTTTGGACGGCCGTAATATTTACCACTTGGCTGCGGGCCTTGCGACCGCTTCTGACATCTTGGGCTACTGCCTCTGCCATAGACCCGGCCTATGGTCTTTTCCGTGCGCCTGATCGGCGACTGTTCTTCCCGCGGCAGATCCCGCGACTTCACCACCGCGGCACTCCCGCACGCACACGGCCCAACCGTCACCGAGAGGCGACCGGGACTGCTGCCAGGTGTGGACGGGGCGTTCGCGGTGACGTGGTGTTTTGGCGATGCTGCCCTAACCGCCGATTAGACAGCCGACGGACGGCTGAAATGGCTTTCTGACAGAAGGGGTAGCGCACTACGCGTACTGGCGGCGGGTGGCGGCGAGACCATTGAAGCGGCCGATTCCCACGGTCACCAGCCCGGCGTTAGTCCACAGGTAGTGGACATCAGGCGCACCACCTTTATCTGCGGAGGGAAAGCCCACGATGACCTCGTCAGTTATTGCCACCCAGGGCCCGAACAACATGACCCGATTTCGTGTGGGCGTAATGGACCTAAACATCGTCTCCCGCCCGACGGCAGAGAGTTTGACACGGGCCGGTTACCTGAACGCGCTTGCCAACCGCGTCGACTCGTATTGGGTTCCTGACCACTGTCAATGGCCAAGTAGAGGTACCCGCTGGTGGCCGGATAGAAGTACCCACCCCGTGCGGTGATTTCTAGGTTGGTTGTGGGTTCTCCTTCCGGTGCTGGGCGTCTTTCATGCGGTAGGAGTCGCCGTCGGTGATGACGACGGTGGCGTGGTGCAGGAGCCGGTCGAGGATGCTGACGGCGGTTGTCTGCTCGGGCAGGAATCTGCCCCACTCTTGGAACGGCCAGTGTGAGCCGATGGCCAGGGACCGGCGTTCGTAGGCGCCGGCGACGAGGCGGAACAGCAGTTGGGTGCCGGTGTCGTCGAGCGGGGCGAAGCCCAGTTCATCCAAGATGATGAGGTCGACCCGGAGCAGGGATTCGATGATCTTGCCGACGGTGTTGTCGGCCAGGCCCCGGTAGAGGGTTTCGACGAGGTCAGCGGCGGTGAAGTAACGCACCTTGTGTCCGGCGTGAATCGCAGCCACGCCGAGGCCGATCAGGGTGTGCGACTTGCCTGTCCCGGCGGGGCCGATGATCGCCAGATTCTGTTGTGCCCGAATCCATTCCAGACTCGACAGGTAGTCGAAAGCCTTGGGCTGGATCGAGGAGGCCGCCACGTCGAACGACTCCAGTTTCTTGGTGACCGGGAACCCGGCCACCTTCAGTCGGTTGATGACGTTAGAGGCATCCCGTGCTGCCAGTTCAGTTTCGACGAGAGTCCGCAGCACTTCTTCGGGGGTCCAGCGTTGGGTTTTGGCTGTGAGCAGGACCTCGGGGGCGGTGCGGCGGATCGCGGCCATTTTGAGTCGCCGCAAGCCTGCGTCAAGATCCGCGGGCAACGCTGGAATAGATGGCGGTGCAACGGGTTTAGCTGGTGTGGCGGTCATGACGTCACCTCCCGGTCGGCGGCCGGGGTCACCGTGTAAGCATCCAGCGAGCGGGTCGGGGCGACCGGCAGGTCCAGGATCAACGCCTCCCCGGCGGGACGGGGTTGTGGGGTCCCGGCACCTGCGGCCAGGATGGAGCGGACATCGGCGGCGCGGAACCGCCGGAAGGCCACCGCCCGATGCAACGCCGCCACCAAGGCTTGTTCGCCGTGGGCAGCACCGAGTGCCAGCAGGATCTCCAACTCCGATCCCAAGCGGGTGTTGCCGATCGCCGCGGCCCCGATCAGGAACGCTTCGGCATCCTCGCCCAGAGCGCAGAACTGCTGCTCGGTCGTCGTTGTCGGGCGCGGTCCCCGGTCCGGTGCTGGCCGGGGTCCGTCGTAGTGCGCGTCAAGGATCGAGGTGCTGCCTGGGGCGCCGAGCTCGTGCTCAGCCACGATCACCCCAGTCGCGGTTTCCACGATGCAGAGCGCACCGTGATCGACAACCACGGCGACATTGGCTCCGATCAGCCGGGTGGGCACCGAGTAGCGGGCCGAGGCATAGCGGACGCACGACAGTCGGTCGACCTTGCGGATCACCGAAGGTGCGCCGATCTGCATCCGCAGGGATGGTAATGGCTGCAGGAGTTCAGCTTCGATGATGAGTCGCTCATCGGGGACAGCGCAGATCTCCGAATGCACCGCGGCATTGACCTCCGCGCACCACGTTTTGGCCGCGGCGTTGGCGGCACGCAGATCAACCGCCACCCCGGTGATGGCGGCGTCAGTCAGCAAGGGAACGGCGAGGTCGCGTTGGGCGTAGCCGCACAAGTTCTCCACGATCCCCTTGGACTGGGGATCATTGGCGTGACAGAAGTCGGGTACGAAGCCGTAATGGCTTGCCAGTCGGATGTATTCGGCGGTGGGGATCACCACGTTGGCGACCACCCCGCCCTTGAGGCAGGCCATCCGGTCGGCTAGCACCCGGGCCGGCACACCCCCCACCGCACCCAAGGCTTCGGCGATCAACGCCAACGTCGTCGATGCCCGCTGATCGGTGGCGAACGCGACGAAGCGCCACCGGGAGAACGCCAGCACCGCGCAGAACAGGAACAACCCCGGTGCCGCTTGGGCCCAGTCGATCACCAGATACTCACCAGGTGACCACACCGCAGGTCGACGTCCTCGGTGATGTTCGTTGCGCCACAACAGCTTCGCCTTGGCAACCAAACGGCGAAAGTTGCGTGGCGATCCCTGGTAGCCGGCAGCCCTGGCGACCGGCAACATCCGCTTCGCCGAGATCCGGCCCTGGGACTTCTCGACTCGCTCGGCGACCAACTCGGCCACCACATCGTAATTGTGGGCCCGCTCGACCCGCGGCGGCGGTGCATCACCGGCTTCGAGCTTCTCGATGACCTTTTTGACGGTCCTATGGGTGGTACCGCAGAGCTCGGCGGCACCCCGGTATGACCCGACTTGTTGATAGGCAGAAATGATGTCCATGCGGTCCTTCGCAGACTTCAATGGAACTCCCCGGTGGTGATGGTGTGTGGTTGGCACCTTCACCGTCACCATCGGGGCCCGCAGTTCCTGATCGACACGACGAACACGGGGTGGATACTTTTATCTGGCCAAAACTGGATACCTCGACTTGGCCGCCAGTGGGTACTTTTTCATGGCCACGGACAACCACCTCAACGGATTGTTCCCGCGTTCGTTGTGGAAACAGAAATATTGCGGCGCAACCAAGCTTGTGCCAACTCTCGACGCGTATATGGAGCCGTGGACCATGCTCGGGCACCTCGCCGCGCGCAATCGAGTAGGTCGCATACGTCTCGGTGTGAGTGTGACCGACTCCGGTCGACGCAACCCGGCCGTCACTGCGCAGGCGGCCGCGACGCTGCACTTGCTGACCCGTGGAAGGGCGATCCTCGGTATTGGTCCCGGCGAACGCGAAGGCAATGAGCCCTACGGTGTTGATTGGTCCAAACCGGTTGCGCGGTTTGAGGAGGCGATGGCCACCATCCGCGCGCTATGGGGTTCGGGAGGCCAACTCGTCAACCGCGACTCGCCCTATTTCCCGCTGCGCAACGCGTTATTTGATCTGCCGCCCTATCGCGGTAAGTGGCCCGAGATCTGGATCGGAGCCCACGGCCCGCGCATGCTGCGTGCAGCTGGCCGCTATAGCGATGGCTATTTTCCCGGCTTCCCGCACCGGCCACAGGACTACGCGCAACGGCTGGAAGTCGTTCGGGCAGCCGCCTCCGACGCCGGGCGCGACCCGATGTCCATCATTCCCGCTGTTTTTTTGCCGGTGATCACCGGTCGAAGCCGTGACGACGTCGATGAGGCGCGCGATTCCGAACTTATCAAGTTCTGGGGGCTGGCGGCTTCGGATGAGGATTTCCGACGTCATGGTGTTCAGCACCCGTTGGGGGCCGGGTTCTTGGGGGCGCAGGATCTGCTGCCGTTCAACATGGACGAGCAAACGGCCTTATCTCATGTGGCTCAGATTCCGTCGGCGCTGCTGCGGGAGACAACGCTAAATGGAACGCCCGCAGAGGTCATCGAGCAAGCCGCGCAGTGGCGCGACTGCGGAGTCCGCTACGTGGTGCTAGTGAACGCGGGTCCCCCACAGCGGAGCTTGCGTAAGGGGCTGGCCTCGCTGCAGCCGTTCAGCAAGATCATCCGTGGGCTCAAAAGACTCTAACTGTTAGGTCAGACCGTCAAAAATATGCTGTGAAATGCGCAACGATTCTGGGATTGAGCCAGCGAACTTTCGCGACTGCACAGGGCGGAGATCGGTCAGGTGCTTGCCGTTAGCCCTCCTGGGGCCAGTCGCCTTGTGAGTCGAGGCCGCCAGCCCAGTCGTCCCAGCTCTCGTAGCGTCTATCGCGGGTGGCGATGATGCGGCGTCGTAACTCCAGCAACAACTCCTCAGTGGAGGCGCGGCCACAGATCGCGAAGGGGGCACCCCCGACCCCTCCAAGCGCCCGCGAGTCCCTTGAATCTCGTCTGGACCGGCGCTTCAATGGAGATTTATGGAGTGGCATCCAGTCGTCGTTGAGCAGGCCAAGGGGTTCCTCCGCGAAGTTTTCGATATTTCCGTGGACGACGCGTACGACCTGCTCCGCCGCTACGCCCGCGCCAACGATGACCAACTGACAACCAGGGTGTCGAGACAACTGATCACCGAACCCAACCGTCGCCCTGCGATCCTGGCGGCTATGAGGCAGATCCAGGCCAGTCGGCCCTGACGGGAACGGTGGCCGGTGCAGCCTTCGGAATCTAACCGGCAAGCGCCGCACACCAGCCGGTGCGACGCAAGGACACCCCCCGCGGAGGCTGGTCCTGAGCGGAGACGGAACGATGACCCAGAGACGGAGGTTCGGCCCTGGGTCGCTACGAGCGACAACGCGCCCCACCACTTACCCGACAAGGCAGTCGTGGAATATATCCGGCCAGGTACCGAGGCAGAGTCATCTGGGACCCAGACGCCGATCTGCTGCGAGCGCACGGCCGCAGCGCTAATCCAACTGAGGTCAGCGCCACCTCCTTTTCAGTGGGGCCCGGAATCGTCCGCTCCGTTGGAGCCGATGTGTATTTCGGGGCAGATAGACCCCATCGCCGCGTCCATCACCTGGTCGGCGGCCGCGTTGCTGATCCCGAGGTGGGCAGCGATGTCGGGAACGATGTAGTTGACGCTGACGCCACCACGAAGCACGTTGCAGGTACCCCGCCCTGTCTTCAGCAATGTTGCGTCATCGCCGGGGTAGTGGCCGCGAATGCTGTTGAGGTAGGCGGCTTCAGCGCGGCTTGGTGACGGTGGCGACGGGCCGTCGTAGGGCACGCAGTCAAGGGCGTCTTGGCGGCCGCCGCAGTAGCCGGGGTCGCCTGGGTTTGGGCTTGCTGAGAGACTCCGGCACCCAGCAGTGTTAAGACCAGTAGCGCCATGCAAGTAGTACCAACTGATCGAGCGGCGGTCATGGCTAGTACGTGGTTTCGTCTTGGTGGTGGAACATGATGGTGGCGAACGGTGTGTCGGATGGTGTTGATGGCTGGTGCCTTTCAGTCGGTGCTCCATGGCGGGCAATGCCCCCGTCCAGGGTGCTGCTAGCCCTGTTCGGGCCAGTCGCCTTGCGGGTCTAGGCCGCCGTCCCAGTCGTCCCAGGTGTCGTGGCGTCTGCCGCGGGGGGCGATGATGCGCCGTCGTAGCTCCAGCAGCAACTCCTCGGTGGAGGCGCTTGCGAGAGGGCGTTGGGGTTGGTCGGGCGCAGTGCGTATCCCTGGGACGGGGCGTTGGGGTTGGGCCGGCGCAGCTCGACCACCAGCTCTTTGGGCTCCCCACCGGCCAGGATGGTGTCGATGCTGCCCGGTGCCCAGGTCAGCTTGTTTTCCAGCATGGCGTAGGTGCCGGGGCTGGCTTTACGCACGCCGTGCTCGATGTCGGCCAGCGTGCGCGCGGTCAACTGCAGGCTGTTAGCGAAGTCGGTGCGGTTGCGGTAGCCCAGCGCGACGCGCCGACTCACGACGTGGTGGCCGAGCCGTTCCAAGGCGCGTTGCTCCATGCAGGCATCATGACGCACCAGGGCGGCAATGTCGAGCCGCCATGCCCATTTCTTTCCATCTGTCGCACGAAAGAGTGGAAATTACTTCCTTGGCACTCCCGCCAGATCGGCCCTGACCTGGGTAATCGTGTCCCAGAACAGTTCCTCCACCTTCTCCCGCGATCGGCCCGCCACCTCCACCCTGGGCACCCCGGCCATTTCCCGGCGCACCACCTTGGCGTCGGGCAGCGCGTCGCCGGTCCACCATTCCTGGCGGATGGCGAAGTCGTCGAACCGTTCACCGTGGTCGGTGTTGCGTAGCGCACCGCGACGCTTAGCGACCGGCACGCGCGCCCACCACTCCGCGCGCCAGTACGGGCCGTCGTAGGCCCCCGGCGGGGCACCGGTCTGCCATTCCTCCACCTGAACAGGCTCAACAGGGGCAATACCGTTGTAGTCCTGCGCGAACTTGTACGCCTCGTCGGTGTCGAGGTAGACCCGTTCGATGCGGTAAGTGTCGCCACTACCCGCCGTCACCACATACACCGTCGCCATCGCCGCCTCCAGGTCCGCTGGTGTGCTTCAGTCTGACAGCACTCACCTCGGCCCTGTCCGACAACACCCCGGTGGACCTCAACGGGAGGCAACCGGAGGAGATCTGCGCCTGGAATTTCCGTCTGTCACCGACTGTGAGGCGTTTCATACGGAAATTGTTATCATATTGTTGACATTATTGCCGTTTCTTTCCTATCGTTGCAGGCACATGAACGACTGAAAGCAGCGACCTGTGCCCCCATGCAGTCTGAACGGAAGGAACACACACATGAAGAAAGTCCTTGCTGCCGCCGGTATCGGCGCAGCTCTCGCCGTCGGCTCGCTGGCAGGGCGTCAGCCCGGCGCACGCATCGACGTTCACGTTCGACATCTGCCCATACGGGCACGAGGGAGTCGTCGGTGGACACACGTCCTGCGCTTTCGCCGAGAACATCCGCTCGGGCTACCACGCCTCGGGACGGAGCAACGTCGTCATCGCCTACTCCCCGGTCACCGGGGAGCGGTATGAGATGTTCTGCTACCCGAACTACAGTGCCAACTTCTCCAACGGAGCCACGGTCAGCGCGACCCGGTGCGACGGCAGCAATAACGCAGCGGTGGTGATCTGGTGAAGCGCACCGCGATAATGCTGGCGGTCGCCGCCGGGATTCTGTCGGGCTGCGGTGTCAGTGAGGCGGCCAACTCGTCCAGCAACCTGCAACAGGAACTGGACCACGAGGCCGACCACATGAAGGATACCAACGCCTTCCTGCCCGTCTACGTGGACATGCTGCAGGGCAAGAAGCCCTTCCCCGCCGATGACGTGACTGCCCGCCAGCTCAAGGCATATCTGAAGACGCTGATAGGCTGCGTGTGACTCGATAGAACCAGTTACACCAGGGTGGCAAGCCATGACCGCCACGCTGCAGCATGACTACGACGCCGCCGTCTACAGCGTTCCCGTCAAGCCCCCACGGAGTTTCCGGTGGGCGCGGATCACCGGAGCGGTGATCGCGGCCGTTCTGGTGATGACGGCGTCCTACTCGCCGCCGTCCCCAGCCTGCACCAGAACGTGGTCGTCGGTACGCCGACAGCCAATCGCGTTGACGTGGTACAGGCTGCCGCTGATCGCAAGGCCCAGGCTGAGGCCGCTCAGCGAGCAGCAGATGCCGCCGCCGCTCCTGGCCCTCGAAGGTGCAGGTGAAGCAGATGCCTGCAGGACATACCTAGATCAACGCCGGCCGGCGCTGGCGGTTATTCGATCACGGTTCTCGACGTCGGCGCTGATCAAGGTAGTGAACCCAACAAGTACGAGGACATGGCTGACACTATGCAGGCGGCAGGGCATTACAGCCTACACCAGGTCTTCGATCCACGTTCACCGCAGATGACCAGCACATCATGTACGACCACCGACCACGAATCGTTGTACTGCCCCTGTTGTCCTAGCCGTCACTTCAGGTAGTCGGGCGTGATGGTGCAGCCGTGGCAGAACATGCCCGGCGACAGGATGGCGGCCCGACACCGTGGACCCGACCACCACATTTGAATTCACGCCACAGTCGTCATGACGCCGGGCAACCCAGTCCCGACAAGACCTAGCGAGGGGAGGCGAGGGCGGCGCTTCGGTCCCGCCCTCGTCTAGGTCTGACGCAGACCGAGGACTCACCTTTAACCAGGACGGGCTAATCCACCCACCCACAACACACGAATGAGTGATTCATATGTTGAAGAAGGCAATAGTCGCCGGATCGGCGGTGGCGGCTGTCGCGGTCACGGTCGGACTAGCGGCCCCCGCCCATGCGGCGATGAGCCAGATCGTGTCGCACGTGTACTGGTCAGGACCGGCCTGCATTCCCGTGCGCTCACCTAACTATCCCAACGGGCACTACACCCAGATGTCGATGGTCTGCGGCGGGTTTTCGACGGCCACCTACTACGCCTTCCCTGGCGAATACATCGGGGCCGACCCGCAGCCCAACGACGCGACCGTCACGCTGGGCTGCTCGCTCTACATCGACGGGAACCTCGCCTACCAGGACTACGCGCGCGACGGGGATCACCATGACGTCAACTGCCTGCGCATCCTGACCCCGCCGTACAGCTACAACGGCCCGGCCCAGAACAGGGTGTAGGCGAGATGACCAATTTCGTAAATCCCCCGTTGACCGTCGTTGAGGACTACCCATCCACCGGGCACTTTATACCCTGTCGCCCGAGCGAGTTCTCCGGCTCTGGACACCCGGCTGGTCATGGTCGGCGGTCGAGCCGCAGTCGTACATCAACGAGCCGTCCCAAGCATGGCTGGGCAAGCACGATCAAGGTGGCGGCAGCGGCAGCAGCTGCGGTGCTGGGGGCCATCGTCGCTGCAGCCGTGATGCTCAACCCACCCGGTCATGTGGAGTCGACCAGCGTGACGCAGACCGTGACGGCAACGACTGCCGCGTCCCCGAGCCGAGAGGCCGACCCAGAACCGCCACCGGGGCCGTTCGTGATGCCGACTGTGATGGCCGCGCACGAAACCCAGGACGGCGACTATTTCCAGCGTCAGCTTCAGGCGGGCTTCGAGATCTTACGACCACGCGCAGAACGTCCACTTCGCGGACGTCGTCTGCAACGAGCTGGCGCGTGGCGTCAGCTACCCGGTGCTGTTCAAGCTGGTCACGCTGGGCAATCCGGGCAAGTCGCCGTTGTATGTCACCACGGTGATCCGCATGGCCCGCGACGTCTACTGCCCGGAGCTGGGCTGATGACCGTCGGCATCGTCAGCAACAGCGCCATCCTCGCCCCGGAAGCTACTGAACCCGTCTCGACTTCAACGTCATGTGCGCTGAGCCGCAAGGTGCTCCCGGTGCACATGGCGGTCGCCGGTGGACGCCGCAAGGACGACACCCGGCACAGCGCGCCTAGCCCGCACAGCTGGTCCGCGCTGCCACTGACTGGCAACCGACACCAGACCACAAATAAGGAGCGACCATCATGCAGACACAAGCACACAACATGGGACCCGAGGAGCGCGCGCTACTTCAGCAGCGGCGCGCAGCTATTGCACGCCAGTTGCGGCGTCTGGCAATCGAATTAACGGACCTCGACAGACAGCTTGACGACGTCGAGCAGTCGGAGGATAGCAGCGGGCCCGGCTATCTGGTGCCGTTGCAGGCACATGAACGACAGAAGGCAGAGAACCCTTGTGATTGAAACCCGTATGCCGTTGGCGACCGGCAAGGTTTTTGCTGGATACACCATTGCGCAGCTGCTCGGGTCCGGGGCTATGGGCGAGGTCTATCTCGCCGAGCACCCACGGTTGCCCCGCCGCGACGCGCTCAAGATTTTGCGCACCGATGTATCTGCCGACGAGGACTATCGCCAGCGATTCGTCAGAGAGGCCGACCTAGCGGCCACGCTGTGGCATCCGAACATCGTGCGCGTCAACGATCTGGCGAGTTCGACGGACAGCTGTGGATCGCGATGGACTTCGTCGACGGCATGGATGCAGCGCGACTGTTGGCCACCGCTACCCGGCCGGTATGCCCCTGGACCAGGTCGCCGCGATCGTGGCGGCGGTGGCCGACGCGCTCGATTACGCGCATCAGCGCGGTCTGCTGCACCGCGACATCAAGCCCGCGAATATCTTGGTCGCCAATACCGACGGTGATGAGCAGCGAATCCTTCTGGGCGACTTCGGAATCGCGCGCAGCATCGGTGACATCAGCGGCCTGACCGCCACCAACATGACGATCGGCACACTGCCGTACGCCGCGCCCGAACAGCTGATGGATGAACCGATGGACGGACGCGCCGATCAGTACGCCCTTGCGGCCACCGCCTACCACCTACTGACGGGATCGCCACTGTTCCCCCGATCCAACCCAGCCGTCGTCATCGGCAGCCACCTCACCACGCCCCCACCCGCACTGGCAGACAACCGCCCACAACTGGCCGCCCTGGACCCGGTGCTGGCCACCGCACTCGCGAAGGACCCCGCCGATCGGTTCACCCGGTGCACGGATTTCGCTCGCGCATTCGCCCAGGCAGTTCCCCCACGCGGCCACACGGCTGCCACTGCGCCCACCATGCAGGCACCCGTAGCGAGCAGAACGCCTTCCAGTACCGCCGCGCCACCGGTCCAGGCCGACGCAGACCGCAACAAGCGGCGGCGACACCGAATCGTCCTCGGGGCAGTGCTCACGGTGGCTGTGCTCACCGCCACCGGCGTCATCGGCTACATGATCGAGAAGAACGACACCGCCTCTAAACCGGCCCCACCCTCTGCCGTACTCGACGGCACCTATCGCCTCGACTACGACTATGCAAAAAGGAACAACGGCGCGCCAGACCCCGTGGCGACAACTCCAACGATCGGTGGCGCCCGCCGGGGCATGCCGTTCGCTGTCGTTGTGCCGCCCTTGCGCAGATCCGTCAACAGCCGGTCCAGATCGGGCGAGTCACCTTCTGGGCGGGTTGGTCGCCGTGGCGTTCCCGCACCGGAGCGAGGCTGAATCGGGAGGCGTTGATCGTCGTCGCTCGGGCGTTGTGCAGTGAGGCGGGCCAGTCGTCGCACAGTTCCCCCACCGTGACGGCTTTGCGCGGAATGAAGGCATCCGTTGCCACCTGCTGGGTGATCTCAGGTAGCGCGTCGCGGGCCTGCTTCTCGGCGGTGTATCGCCGCCGAACCTGCTGCCTGCGCCCCGTCTGGGGATTGACGCCGGGGCATACCGTAACTTGGTACCGCACAAGGTATTTGCCTGCCTTGCGGCTTCATTTCGTGAGCTTCGGTCATCCGGCCAGCAGCACCGCCCGGAGTCGGCGTCAACCGCCGACCGGCGGCGTCGGCGGCTGCATCCTGGTTGGCCAGCACTGCCGACGCCCGAACCAGCGCGCCTTGGTCGGGCGAGTCAGCCGGTCGGTTTCCAGTCGTTCCGCGCGCAGGCGGTGCTCCACGATCTGTATATCCGCGCGATACTGCGCTTCGTTGTCGGCGTATCGCCGCGCGACCGTGTTGTTCGAGTTGTTGGATGTGTTCGTCGCAGCCGCACAGCAGGTCCCGCGTTTGGTAGGTGGCTTCTGTTGCGCGGCTCGCTTCAATGCACACGACGCATAGAGGGACGACGGAACGGTGGCCGAGTGGTGTGCTCACCGTTTGGCCAGCCGGTAGATCGCAAGGCATTGCCGGACAATCCCTTTCGTGCCCCTTCGTGCTGCCTGGCAGAAGTCGCCGTAGTGGGCGAAGGCGCAGAACGGGGAGGATGTTCACGATGCCACTCTGCATGATTCCCGCCGTTTCAGCATCGCATGGAGCGCGGTTTACCCGCTCCTGTGAGCATTCCCACAACTAGCTGTCGGGATTCCTAGATGCCAGCTTCCCGCTAAGCACGCATGAAATTATTCGACCATGCTCGGGGGATTCGCCGGGGAAACGCGGATCACGTCGCACCCTCTGAGATTGAGATAGGCGACGAGAATCAGGACCGCGGTACTAAGGGCTGGGGGTGCCTATTAGTCGGGGACAGGCGATCCCCCGCTCACCTTAAGCGCCAGCCTTTCCGCATCCTTATGTAAGCATTCGGTGCCGAGGCTCGTGTGACAATCCTCATCCCGGAGGCTTCCCAATTTGGCTAAGTGAGCGGACGCGGCAGGGTGATCTGGAACCAATCGAACGCCTGACTGCGGCGCAGCGGGACTTCCGACAGAATGCGGCCACGTAGTTGCGGCCGCGTGACGATTGGCCGGTTGGTCCGCAGTCAGTCCGCAGTAGCGTCATTCGCGCACACACGTCGCTAACAGAATCAACCAAATGACGTGGCACTTCAAACGTTTCCAGCGCCGTCCTCATCGCCGAACCCGCTGGTGGCTTCGTTCGGGACGAAGAGGCCGGGCATCGAACCTGTCGCCCTTCGCTGTCACCTCGGTGTCACATCATCCAATAGTCGGAGTCCGAACCGAACGGACGGCCATGGACTGTAGCGATCGTTTTTGGACCGATAGCGCAGTTCGGGGTCGATATTTTGGGTCCTCTCGGCATCATTCCCGGACGCCTGTACACCGCCACGGACGAGCCTGGGCTGCCTCCGGAGCAGAAGGCCGCAGGTTCAAATCTGCCGGAGGCACAATAGTTTGTGCAGGTCAGGGACGTTTCTAGCGGTTTTTTCGCCCCGTGCCAGATGCGTGCCAAACGCTCGTAGCTAACCGGGGCGCGGGCGCTAGGCTCAGTGACCTATGCGCGCGTTCGTACCCACCTGGCTCGGTGTGTCGGTGATTTGCGTGTGCTCCGCCTGCAACCCCAGCACGACAACATCCCCCACATCAAGCACAAGCGCCTCGACGGCGCCCCCCTCAACGACCAGCACCACGGCGCCCCCGTCAACGACCAGCACAACCGCGAGGCCGATGATGGTGCCGGGCGGTTGGGGGCAGAATCCGCCGACGACCGCCCAAATCGATGCGATGGCCGGATGGGCGGCGCGAAACTTGGATGCCGCGAAGGCCATCATCGATGATGGACCAGCAGGCATGGACAAGTTAAATATGGCGATTGAGATAGTAGACGTCCGAGCCACAAAGGTCGCTTGTGAAGACACCACGCGGCCAGTCACTGTCCGGTTGCCTGCCCTCCTCCCAACGCCTGACCCTGATTTGACGAACGGGTATCAATCCCTCGTCGACGCTGGCAACAATGTTGCGGAAAAGTGCGGAGCGCTCACAGACCCGCCGACTCGGACTGCTCTTCAAGCGCTCACCGAGGCGATGGGCAAATTGAGCGACGCTTTGCGGTTCACCGGCAACATCATGGAACGAGACGGGAGCATCCTTATGGCTGCTGGGCGATAGCAGACGACCGGCCAACTCGGCACGCCTCCCTGGACCTGACCTAACCGCTGGTGGACGGTGGTAAGGCATGCACCCGAGCGGCGACCAGCGCCAGACGCGCCGACCACCCCCGACTTATCGAGATGCATGCTACAAATGCTGTCACCGCTGTAACCAGCGGCGGCATAGTGCCGTCGTCTTCCAGAGAAAAGGAATCCCAACATGAAGACGAGAGCATTGACGGCCACGGTCGGCGCTGCAGCGGCAGCCCTGGCCGCTGGTGTTATGTGGACCGCACCATCGGCCTCCGCGGGTAGCGACTTTTGCAATGGGCTATCCACCCCCGCGCAAGTTCATGATTGCAGCTGCGGCGCCGACAACGTCCCAGGTAGTCAGGAATTTCACGACTGCCTGTATGGAAATCCGGCTGCGCCCGGAAATCCGGCTGCGCCCGGAAATCCGGCTGCGCCCGGAAATCCGCCTGCGCCCGGCAATCCGCCTGCGCCCGGCACGTAAAGCGGGTTCAAACGTCGATTTGGAGGGATTTTGATGACCTCGCCGCGCCGCTTGGGGGGCGGTACGGATTGTGAGTAGCCCTCGGCTGCATGTCGCGTTTGTATGCAGTTTCAATCGCGCTCGATCGGTGATGGCTGCGACGTTGTTCGCTGAGCAGCTGCGGGAACGTGGTCTAAGCGATGTGGTGCGGGTGTCCAGTGCGGGCACCGTCGCTTGTGTGGGTGATCGCGCCGATGAGCAGGCGTGCGCGGTGCTGTGTGAGCGTGGTTATCCGGTGCCGGCGGATCATTGCGCTGCGCTGGTCGGTGCTGAGCACCTTGGAGCTGATTTGGTGGTTGCGTTGGGTCGCGAACATGTTCGGCTGTTGCAGGAGGGTGGCGTTGATGACGACCGGCTTAGGTACGTCGACGTCCAGAATCCATGCTTTGGTGCTGATTTCGAGCACGCCTTCGCAGCTATCGAGGCCGCGATGCCCATGCTGCATGAATGGTTGGACGGGCGCCTGACCGCACCTGGTTTCGGCCGCCTGGAAACTGCTGTGGGCTTTCGCTTTTGGACAGGGAACGCCGGGGATGTGCTGAGGTCCCCGTACTATTCGGACATCACGTGGCCGACGAAATGGTCCTACGCCGGATGCTCCAAGCCAGAGCACATGCCGCCGGCGCCGCAGTGCGAGTGCGGCTGGTACGCCGATATCGAGGTCGAGGACCTGATCGCGCGGGCACGCGGGTTCCCGACAGTGTCGCGACTGATGCCGCAACTGGGGATCGTGGAACCGACGTGGTCGTATCTGGTTGTCGGCAAGGTTGAATTGCACGACGTGCTGCCATTTCGGCCACCACCGACGATGAAGATCAGTCCCCGTGCCGAGTATCGGGCGCGCTTGGGCGGCATCATCGAACTGGGCATCCTAGACACCGACGGGGGCCCGGAGACCGAGGCGTTCGGCCAGGAGTTGGCGGCTAGGTACGACGTGGATGTCCAGTATTAGCTAGAGCATCCCGGATGCTACGGCCGTCGGCTCATCGATGGAGCCCATTCGACGTCATGCGAGTTGCGGTCAGGGTGCCAGCGGCGAAACACACTGCTGCGGTTCAGCTTCGGTGTTACTCCTCGGAATCGGTATCTATGCGCGGCCACCCATCGATAGACCACTTCCTGCGCCGTACCAACGCCAGGCAGCCCATGGGCCGGTATCGGCGGGCCGGCTACCCAAGGCTGCCGACAAGGCCGCGTGGATGGCCTGCGCGTGAGCGACCACCGTCCCAGATGAATTCAGCCACCGCACGGACTCGGGCAGCGTTCCGTCGCAACTCCGGCGCGCTCCGATACTCCATGACCCTGCATCGGCCCGGTCCGCAGTCGCCCAGTCCTATTGAACCGAAGCAAACCGTTACGCACGCGTGCGCATATCCCGCACTTTCCATTGAAGATCAGTACGCCGTCCATACCTCGATCTGTGCCCCGCGATCCTTGTGAGATAAACCCAAGGGCTGATCGAACTGGTTACTCGGCTTTCGCGCTGTCGACCTGATCCTGGTCGTATTCGATGACGGGCGGCGACTCCCCGTAGATGTTCAGGGTGTGGATGAAGCGGTGCAATCCCATCGATCCAGCGCAGGCAAAGCCGAGCTCGATGATCTGCGCGGCGGTGAAATGCTCGCCCAGCCGCTTGTAGAAGTCGTCGTCCATGGCGTGGTGATCTGCGGAGAGCAAGTCGATGAACTCGATAGCCATCCGCTCCTGCGGGGTGAGTGTGCCGTGTCCGGGCGCAAGCAGGCACACCACATCGTCGTCGGTGATCGAATCATGCTTGCGCGACTGGCCACAGGGTTCGCATTCACCGAGTTGGGCACTGCGTATGCGCAGTAACTCCAGGATCCGGCCTCCGAGCAAGGTTCCGGCACCGAGGTGGGTCCTGGCCATATTGACCTGCTCGAGCTGAGCGCTGCGATAGGCGAAGATCTGCAGCGGCACCGGTGTCGCGTAAAGGCCGGCGGCGACGCCTGCGTCCACGATTTCGCGAGAGCGTGAGCTGAGCTGTTCCATAGGAATTGGCGCAATACGCGGCATCAAATCAGGCTATCTTTTTTGTGCGTCACTGAATAGTGATTCCCGACCGACACTTTGGGAGAACTCGATGTCCAGACTGGAAGGAAAGGTCGCGATAGTTACCGGGGGTGGGGGCGGGATTGGTGCGGCAACGGCAGGCGAATTGGCCCGTGAAGGCGCCGCTCTCACAGTCGTCGATATCGACGAGGCGAAGGCCGTCAGCGTCGCTGACGAGATTCGGCGAAGTGGAGCACGGGTGATCGCGCTCGGCGGCGATCTCTCACAGGAAGAAGCGGCAAAAGCTGCGGTGAAATCCACCGTGGCGGAGTTCGGCCGGGTCGATATTCTGCACAACAACGCCGCCCTGACTGCCAGTAGCTTTTTATCCCGGGACACGACAGTGTCCGAGATGTCGCTCGATGTATGGCAGCGGTCATTGGAGGTCAATCTCGGAAGTCAGCTGCTGATGTGTAAGTACACCGTTCCCGAAATGCAGAAGAACGGCGGCGGTTCGATCATCAATATGTCGTCGGGAGCGGCTCTGTCAGGGGACCGGACGCGCCTGGCCTACGGCGTGTCGAAGTCCGGCGTGCACACCCTGACGATGTATGTCGCGACCAGCGAGGGAAAGGGGGGCGTGCGCGCGAACACAATCGTGCCCGGACTGATCATCACCGACGCCGTACGCGCGCATCTCACCGAGGACATCATTGACGGCCTTGGCCGCGCGACTTTGACGCCATACCTCGGACAACCGAAAGACGTCGCCGACCTGGTCGTTTTCCTGGCTTCGGAGCAGTCCCGCTACATCACCGGGCAAATGATTTCGATCGACGGCGGGATGTCCGCACACGTCCACGTGGATGCCGGCGAGTAACTCCGCCATTACGTGCTCAGCCGGCGGTAGGTCCGAGTTGGTATGCGCCGGTCTCCGGGTGGTGATACCAGCCGCTGGCGGCCTGGGTGCCGCCGTCGACGTGGATCGTTTGACCGGTGACGTAGCTCGATAGGTCGGACGCGAGAAACACTGCCGCGCCTGCCATCTCGTCGACGTGACCTGCGCGCCCCATCGGGACCGTGAAGCCGACTCGCTCTTCAACGCCAGGCGGCGCTATTTGCCTGATGCCTTCGGTCATGGTGATGTCGGGGGCCAGCGCGTTCACCCGAATGCCGTACGGCGCGAGTTCGAGTGCCGCGGTCTTGGTGTAGTTGATGACACCAGCCTTAGCCGCCGCGTAGGTGGCATAACCGGGTGCCGCGCGGACACCTTCGATCGAGGTGACGCTGATGATGCTGCCCCGCATTTTTCGCTCGACCAGGACGCGGGCCACTCGCTGCGTGCACAGGTAAACGTGGCGCAGGTTTGACTTGTACAGCGCGTCCCAACCGTTCTCGCTGGTGTCTAGGATCCCTGACCAGAAAACTCCGCCGGCGTTGTTGACCAGGATCGTCACCGGGCCGAGTTCAGCCGAAGTCTGCGCCAGCGCGGCATCCACCGCGGCACTGTCCCGGACGTCGACGGTTATGCCCAGCGCACCGATCTCCCCGGCGGCAGACGCACACGAGTCAGGGTCGCGCTCCCAGATCGCGACCTGCGCGCCGAACGCCTTGAGTCCTGCCGCGACGCCGCGGCCAATGCCAGCTCCACCGCCGGTGACGACCGCGATCCGGTCGGTCAGAAGAACGCTTGAGGGATCGAGTGCCATGAACCTAAATATAGAACAATCCCACTTCACGGTTTACAGTCTTCACTAAATATGTTCGATATGTAATAAACTGGGAGGGCTGCTATGGCCGCCACGATCTTCGTCACCGGCGCGACCGGGCAGACCGGCGGAAATGTCTGCGAGCAGTTGATTGCGCGCGGCGACCACGTTCGTGCCTTGGTTCGCAATCCGGACGAAGCAGCGGCGCTGGCCGCGATCGGTGTCGAATTGGTCAAGGGCGACATCAGGGACGCCGACGATGTACTGCACGGGGCCAAGGGCGCCGAAGCGGCAATCCACTGTGCGGCGTTGCTGGGTGGCGCGAGCCAGGATCTGAAGGACTTCAAGGCCGTCAACATCGTCGGCACCACGAACGTCCTCGATGCGGCGAAAACCCATGGCATGCGTCGGGTTGTTGCCCTGAGCACCGCCACGTTCCTGAATCTGAGCACCGGCCTCGACTTCGAAGAGGCCCCCGTTCTCAAGAACCCGCCGAACGACCCGTACACGGTCACCAAGCTCGCCGCTTTTCTGGACGCACATCAGCGCGCTGCCGCCGGCGACGACGTGCTGACCTGCCACCCCGGCGCGATCTTTGGTCCTGGTCTGGTCGTCGAACGCGCCTTGCACCGGACCAGTTTCAACCGGGTGCTATTGGCCGGGATGCGCGGAAAGATCAAGCGCTATCTCGCTTTCCCGGTGACCTGGGTGTCGGGAGCCGATGTCGCGAAGGGCTCGGTTGCTGCGCTGGACCGCGGGGTTGCCGGTGAGCGCTACCTGTTGATCGGGCCGCCTGAAGGTACCTGCAGCACCGCCGCCGGTATCAATCGCGCCTGCGAGATCGCCGGAATCGACCACTGCGTCGAGGATCTCGACTACCGTTCGGATCCCGAAGCGTTGACGGCAGAATTCGGGCCTACCTTGATGGCCATCGCGGAGGCCGCGGCCAAGAGCGTGCGCAAGCCCAGAACGGACGACAACCTGACCACCCGGCGCCTTGGCTACCGGCCCATGTCTTTTGACGACGGGCTGAGACTGCTGATCTCGTGGCTGCGCGAAATCGGCAGACTGTAGCGGTCGCCATCATGTCGAGCGCCGAATCACGCCGATCCCCTTCGGATTATGGCGATCTGGCCGATCGGATCCTCGACGCGGCCTCGCGACTGCTGTTCCGGACGGGCGCCCGGAAGATGTCACTGTCGGACGTGGCGACCCTGGCCGGAGTGTCACGGCCGACCATCTACCGGTACTTCGCGAGCAAAGAAGAACTCATCGATGCGCTGGGAAAGCGCGAGCGCCGCCGGTTCAACGCGGAGATGGACAATGCAATATCCGGAGTGGTCGGAGTCGCGCGATTGGAAGCCGCGGTTGATGTGGTCGCGACTTTTGTCGAGCATCAGCCGCCCGGGCGGCTGCTCGACCTCGAGCCTGGGTTCGCGCACGAACAGATGGCGCAAGCGTTACCCATGTTGACAGAAGGATTGATCATGGTCTTACAGCGTTGCGCACGCGAGGATGCGTTCGTCACAGCGGTGGATCCCCCTGATGTTGCCGGCGCGATCGCGCGAACTGCGTTGAGCCACTATATATTTCCCGAGACAGACCGGGCCGTGGCGCGCCGGCAGATCCGCGCTGCGGCCGGTCTCGCTGGCCGCTGATCGCCACACTCTTCCTACTCCCACGACCAGGAAGTGCTCGGGAGCCTTTGCCTGATGCCGCATCAAGGATCTATTGAGAAAACGTGCAGGCTCGGTGCCGATTCTGTTGTCAACGCGAATAGCGCCCAACACCAACTCGCATCAGCACAAGGAGCATCCCAATGTTCACTGCCGCTTCACCGCCTCCGCTGGTGGATCGGACTAAGCCCGGCTATCTGAAATTGATGGTGCCGAACGGTTCCGACGGCCGTAAGGTTCATCGCCCCCGCAGCAGAAACAGGCCGTAGGCCGCAATCGACTGCGCGTCTGCGATCACCCCCGAGCGGATCATCTGCTCGACGTCGTCGCGCGCGAACCATGCACTGCGCATGTCCTGCTCCTCGTGCTCGCGCTCCGCTTCTCCTTCGCTGATTCCGGTGGCTAAAAACACCCACCCGCGCTGACTGGTTAGTCCGGGAGCGGTGTCGAGCTGGCCGAGCGTCTCAAACGACGTCGCGCGCAATCCGGTTTCCTCGCGCAGTTCGCGTTCGGCCAGCTCGGCAGGTTCGGCGTCCGCCAGGTTGGGAGCAGTGCCCTGCGGGAATTCCCAGCGCCGCGCGCCGAGCGGATACCGGAACTGTTCGACCAACCGGAAGCGGTCCGCGTCGTACGGCATCACGAGCGCGTAGGTCATTCTTTCCACCACGCTGTAGATGCCGCGGCTGCCGTCCGGGCGGCGGATGTCGTCTTCCCGGAGCACCAGCCACGGGTTCCGGTAGATCTCGCGGGATGCGACGCGTTCAATGAAGGGCACACTGCCATTATCATGACTTTTCGCGCAGGTAACAGTGGCGCGAGCAGACGCAAAAGTCCCTCACGCCCCGGCGCGTCGGGGGCTTTTGCGTCTGCTCGGCCCGAAACGGGAGGTTCCGATACGCCTTGACTATTTCGTCTAGGTGACGAGCTCGAGTCGAATGTGTTGCGCCCCAAAATAACGTCGTTCCTACTACTCGTCGTAGCGACTCCGCTTGCGGGACATCGGTGTTGACTTCCCTCAACCGGGCCCCTCCGGTGGCGCTTTCCGGTGTGGTGGCCGATAGTCATATGAACGAGATGTGAACGAGTGATGGCAGCGTCAGTAGAGGTGGGGAATATTTATGCCGCTCAACACAAAGCCACGGCCGAATGATGATCGCCATGTCATCGGTTGTCCCGGCTTGAGCGAAGTCCGGACCGCATACGACAATTCTCTGTCGACTCGCTGCCGCGATCAACTCTGTTAACAAGCGTACGAACAACCCGCTTCCCACAATATGGCTGAGACCTTTCATCGCGAAATAATCGTCTGCGGTGACGACCCGCTGGCGAAGACTATCGCCGAGGAGTTAAGGGGCGCCGGCGCGCGGATTGTCAAGATCAATACTGCCGCCGATCTCCTTGGCGCCGGGGTACATCGCGCGCGCGCCGTCGTCTGCGCTGGGCCCAATGACGCGATAAATCTCGAAATCGCGCTACTGGCAAGGCAATTCAGCCCAACTGTGCGCGTGGTAGCCCGTCTGGCCAATGACGTGTTGCGCGAAGCGGTGGCCGACGTTAACGGCCCCGGCGCGATCCTGGGCGTCGCCGACCTCGCGGCACCATCGGTAGTCGAGGCGGTGCTGTCGCGTAACGCGCACCAGTTCGAGACGGCAGGTATCGAATTCGTTGTCTGGGGAGCCGAGGCCCCGTACAACGGGACTCTGCGCGAGATCTACGCCGACCTGGCACCGGTGGCAGTGGTGCACGGCAGGAACTCACCTGCCCCCGGCGAGGTGGTGCCATGTCCGGGACGAGATCAGCGAGTTTACGCCGGCGATTTTACCTCGATGATCGGCGTCAAAGACGAATTGGAAACCCGCGGGATCGTCGTGCCTCCCACGACTGCGACGCGCTCTCAACAGTCTCGCGTGCGGCGCGCAATCGACGCCACGCGCGCCATGCGTGACGAAGTGAACCCGATGCTTTTTCCCTCGTTGGCTCTCACGCTGTTCCTCACGCTCGGCTCGGCCGCCGTGGTGCGCTATTCCTACCAGAACCCGCGGATGTCGTTCCTCGACGCCTTGTATTTCACCTCCGAGACAATCACCACCGTCGGCTTCGGCGAATCCCCGTTCGGCCAACAATCGACTTTCCTGCGACTGTTCGTTATCGGGTTGATGTTCGCCGGCGTGATCGTTACCGCCATCGTGGTCGCGTTCCTTGCGGACCTGCTGTTGTCGCGCCGCTTCCTCCAGACGGCCGGACTCCGACGGGCGCGCCGCATGCGCGACCACGTCGTCGTCATCGGGCTGGGTTCAGTCGGCATCCGCGTCGTCAGTGATCTGATCGCTGACGGATACGACGTCCTCGTCATTGAGCACGACGAGAACAACCGTTTCCTGTCGACCGCGGCCGAACTCGACGTGCCGGTGATTTTCGGAGACCCGAAGATGCGCCAGACGCTGGAATCGGCGCGCGTCGATCGCGCCCGCGGAGTGGCGGTGGTGCAGCGGGACGACATGCAGAACATCGAGACCGGGATCGTACTGCTGGAAATGTTGGGATCCGATACCAAGGTGCCGATCGTATTGCGCGTTCAAGGCCGCGCGCTGGGCACCGCGGTGAATCAGCGGTTCGGTTTTGAAAACGTGCGGTCGATCGTGGACCTGGCGGCCCCTTGGTTCATCGGCGCAGCGATGGGCCTGCAGGTGCTGGGGACGTTTTGGGTCGGGCAGCGCTCGTTCATGGTCGGCGGAATGCTCGTGGCGGAGGGCAGCGAACTAGATGGACTGCTGATGGTGGAGCTGTCCACCCAAACGCGCGTCATCGCGATCACTCGACCGGAAGGGCCGATCAGACTACGCCCGCGCCGCGACGCCCGACTGAAAGCCGGCGACACGGTCTACCTCATCGGCCCATACCGCGAGCTGATCGCAACGCTGCGCAAGGGCCAGCCTCCACCGCACACCACGATCAACGGTGAGCGCGCTGCAGCACTGGCGGCGGCACGTTCGCTTTCGCCACATCGGCCAGTTGCAGGCTCGCAGTCGTTGGACCAGGGCGTGGACCTTCCATAAGCCTGTCGCACAGGCTAGGACAGCTCGCGGACCACGTCGGCCACTCGGCGAAGTTGGCCGAGGTCTGAGCTGGTCGGAATCAGCTGAACCTCATCGGTGCCGATCGCTTCGAAGTCTCGCAACACCGCAACCAGCTCGTCTTCGCCGCCGGCCCAGCCGGTCATCGGCGCCATCGCGTCGACGTACTCGGCCGGTATCCAGTTCATATAGTGCCGCAGATGACGATGCACCTGGGCCCGGGCCTCATCGCGCGACCCGAACGCGAACCAGAACGACGTCAACAGGTGGGGTTTCGGCTTTCCGGCCTGTGCCCACGCCGCGCGCGCGACGTCAAACAGCTCACTCTGCTTGGCAACGTCGAGGTCCAAGGTGGTGCCGGCCAGGCCGTCGGCCCAGGTGGCAGCGGTGCGGATGGTTTTGGGCCCGATGCTGCCGACGAACAGCGGCGGACCACCGGACTGGACCGGCGATGGCCCGACCGGCAGCACCGACTCGGTGATCTTTTCCCCGGCCCAGACCCGCTTCATCACCGCCACCCGCTCGGCCATGCCACGCATGGTCTGCGTCGCCGGATCGGCGCCCACTGCGTGGTAGTCCTCGTGCCTGCCGCCCACACCGATGCCCACGGTCAGGCGCCCACCGCACAGCATGTCTCCGGTCGCCAGCGCCTTGGCCAGCATCACCGGGTCGTGCAGCTGGGGCACGATCACGGTCGTCAGCAGCCGCACCCGATTGGTCCAGGCGGCCAGCGCACCGAGCAGCGTCAGGTTTTCTGGGTTGTCGAACGCGATGCGCTCACCCCAGCACAGCGACGAGAACGGACCCTCGTCAATCGCGCGAGCCCAGTTCTCCAACACCGTGGCGTCCAAGTCCGGCTCCATCACCGGCATGGTCATTGCTATCTGCACGACGGCGATTCTGACACGCGCACGACACGTGGTTAGCGAAGTGGCACCATGGACCGGGTGGGTGTAGCCAGCAATTCCATCGCACACGTCCGCCTGACGGTCACCGATATCGAGCGATCTCGACAGTTCTACGAGAGCGTCTTCGGTTGGCCCGTGTTGCTGGAAGTTCCCGAGAATGCCGACGAAGCAACCCGCAACCAGTTGAGCTTCCTGTACGGCGGTGTCATCTACGATCTGGGCGGAACGTTGCTCGCGCTGCGACCGGTCGCCAGCGACCGCTTCGACGAGGATCGCGCCGGCCTGGACCACATCGCGTTCAGGCTGGGCAGCAAGGCCGAATTGGATTCCGCGGCAACACATCTGGATG
Source organism: uncultured Actinomycetota bacterium (assembly GCA_963762625.1). Taxonomy (GTDB): domain Bacteria; phylum Actinomycetota; class Actinomycetes; order Mycobacteriales; family Mycobacteriaceae; genus Mycobacterium. Next base: position 1,845,519 of record CAVXLB010000001.1, on the reverse strand, counting down.
CGGTCGGCGTCGAGCACGAGCCGGTCAAAGACATCGGGCCGTCCTACATCTTGGAGTTCCGCGACCCGGATAACATCGCCTTGGAGCTGACCGCGCCGAAGTAAATGTGAAAGAACACGAAAAATGATCACCTTCAACCACACCATCGTGGCATCCCGCGACAAGAAGGAGTCCGCGGAGTTTCTCGCCGAACTCTTCGGGTTGCCGAGCCCGAAGCCGGCTGGCCGCTTTATGGCCGTGGCACTCGAGCACGGCGTCAATCTCGATTTCGCGGACGCCCCCGAGGGCGAGGAGATCCGGCAGCAGCACTACGCGTTTCTGGTTTCCGAAGAGGACTTCGACGCTATCTATGGCAAGATCCAATCGCGCGGCCTGCAGCACTGGGCGGACCCTCGCAGAAATCGGCCTGACGAGATCAACCACAACCACGGCGGGCGCGGGGTGTATTTCCCGGATCCGTCCGGGCACGCGATGGAGATCCTCACTCGGCCCTACGGCTCAGACGGCTGAACCATTCCGAACTTCCCGCTTTAGTCGACGACGCGCTGCGAGCGGTGCCGCACGCTCTCCTGACCTCGATAGTCATCGGCCATCTGCGCGACGTGCGTAGGCAGGACGCCGGTCGCGACGTCAGCCAACGTCGTTTCTTCCAACACCGAGCGCATGCTGGCCCGCAGCGCCCGCCAGACGTCGGTCAGCGCGGCGGTCGGCCCGGAGTAAGGCAGGTCGCCGAGACCGATGTCGCGGACGCTGGCCAAGGGTCCGTCGATGCAGCGCAGCACGTCGGCAATGCTGATCTCGTTTCCCGGACGGGCCAGTTCATAGCCACCTTCACGACCGCGGTGGCTTCGCACGAGGCGATCAGTGCGCAGGTTGGTGAGGATATCGACGAGAAATGGCGGCGGGATGCCCTGCGCGTGAGCTATGTCGTCGGTCTTGACCAGCGTGCCGCTAACGGCCGTGGCGAGCTGGACCATTGCCCGCACCGCATACTCCGCCTTGGCTGACATCCGCACCCTCAGGATTGTGCCACCCACTGTGGCGGGGCGCTGTGCTCGTCGGATCAGGGCCGTGAGTTGATCAGGTCGATGACGCTCTCCGCCTGCTCGTCGAGGGTGCGGTCCGAGCGTGAGTCGCAGATCGGGATTCTGTCGGTCGCTGGTAGGGGCTGTCGATGCCGGTGAAATGGGTGATCTCACCCGCGCGCGCCTTCGCGTACAAGCCCTTGGGATCCCGCTTCTCGCATTCCTCGAGCGGAGTGTCGCAGAACACCTCGACGAAGTCGAAGCCGGCGTCGGTGTGCACTTTCCGGGCCATTTCGCGGTGCTCGGTCAGCGGGCTGATCACCGGTACCAGCACAACGTGACCGGAGTCGGCGAGCAACGTCGCCACATGCGCCAGCCTGCGCAGGTTCTCCGAACGGTCGGCCATGCTGAAGCCCAGGTCGGCATTCAGGCCGTGGCGAAGGTTGTCGCCGTCGAGAACGTAAGCGGGAACGTCATTTTCGAGCAGTTTCCGCTCGACCAGCATAGCCACCGACGACTTGCCGGCGCCCGACAAACCGGTTAACCATATGGTCCTGCCTCGCGGCCGGTCTTCGGCAGTGACCAGTGGACTGTGCCGCACGGTGTTCGGGCTTGCCGCTTGCGCCGAAACGTCGCGCAACACCATGCCCGCCGCGACCGTGCCGTTGGTGTCGGGGTCGATGAGGATGAACGAGCCCGTGCTGGCGTTACGGGTGTACTCGTCGAGCAGCAACGGCACCTGCGTGCGCAATGAAATCCGCCCGAGTTCGTTGAGCTTCAATGCCGTTGCGGTCTTGTCGCGATGCAGGGTGTTGACATCCAGCCGGTAGTCCAGCGCCGTTATCCTGGCCCGCGTGGTCCGGGTGGTGTGTTTGATGACGTAGTCGCGGCCGGGCTCCAGCGCCGCGGCATCGGCCATCCAGCACACGGTCGCGTCGAACTCCTGCGCAACCCTGGGCTGGTTGTTGGTGCGGGCGATCAGGTCGCCGCGCGAGATATCGATCTCATCGGCGAGGCTCACCGAGACAGCCATCGGTGGAAATGCCTCTTCCACAGGGCCGTTCGGTCCCTCGATCGCGGTGATCCGGCTGGTCTTGCCGATCGGCAACACCACCACTTCGTCGCCGGGACGCATCACGCCGCTGGCCACAGTCCCGGCATAGCTGCGGTGGTCTTGGTGCTCGTGGGTCTGTGGCCGGATGACGTATTGAACCGGGAACCGCACGTCGACCAGGTTGCGGTCGCCGGCGATATAGACCTCTTCGAGGTGGGACAGCAATGCCGGACCCTCGTACCAGGGCGCCTGGTCGGATTTGGTGACGACGTTGTCGCCGTGCAGCGCAGACATCGGGATGGTGGCGACGTCCTGCACATCCAGACGCGCCGCGAAGGCGTGGAATTCGTCGCGGATCGCCTCGAATTTCTCTCTGTCCCAGCCGACCAGGTCCATCTTGTTGACCGCGAGCACGATGTGCTGGATACCCAGCAGCGACGCCAGGAAAGCGTGCCGGCGTGATTGCTCGAGCAGGCCGTGCCGCGCGTCGACGAGCACGATCACCAGCTGGGAGGTCGACGCACCCGTCACCATGTTGCGGGTGTACTGGATGTGGCCCGGGGTGTCGGCGATGATGAATTTCCGCTTGGGAGTGGCGAAATAGCGGTAGGCGACGTCGATGGTGATGCCTTGTTCACGTTCTGCCCGCAAGCCGTCGGTGACCAGCGCCAGGTCGGTGTACTCGTGGCCGCGCTCCTTGGACGTCCGCTCCACCGAGGCCCACTGGTCTTCCATCACCGCCTTGGAGTCGTAGAGCAGGCGCCCGATCAGGGTGGACTTGCCGTCATCGACGGAGCCGGCAGTTGCGAGCCGCAATAAAGTAGTGGATCCAGTCATCAGAAGTAACCCTGTCGTTTGCGGTCTTCCATTCCAGCCTCCGAGATTCGGTCGTCGGCCCTGGTCGCGCCACGCTCGGTCAACCGGGACACCGCGGTCTCGGCGATGACCTCCGATACGGTGGCGGCCTCTGATTTCACGCATCCGGTGCAGGTGACGTCGCCGACCGTGCGGAAACGCACCGTCGTTTCGAATACCGGCTCGTCGGCGCGGGGCTGCAGGTGCCGGTCTACCGCCAGCAACATCCCGTCGCGGCTGAACACCTTGCGCCGGTGTGCGAAATAGATTGACGGCAACTTGATCTTCTCGGCACCGATGTAGGACCAGATGTCGAACTCGGTCCAGTTGGACAGCGGGAAGACCCGGATGTGCTCACCTTTGTGGTGGCGCCCGTTGTAGAGGCTCCACAGCTCCGGTCGCTGGCTCTTCGGATCCCATTGACCGAACTCGTCGCGGAAGCTGAACACGCGCTCCTTGGCGCGCGCCTTTTCCTCGTCGCGCCGCGCACCCCCGAATGCGGCGTCGAACTTGTTCTCCCGGATGGCGCGCAGCAGCGTGACGGTCTGGATCGGATTGCGCGATGGGATGGTCTCGACAACGCGGCCCGCGTCGATGTCTTCCTGCACCGACGCCACCACGAGGCGCACACCGGATTCGGCGACCAGCTCGTCGCGGGTCGCGATTACTTCGTCGAAGTTGTGGCCGGTGTCGACATGCATCACCGGAAACGGCAGCCGCCCGGGCCGAAACGCCTTGAGCGCAAGGTGCAGCATCACGATGGAGTCCTTGCCGCCGGAGAACAACAGCACCGGCCGCTCGAACTCGGCCGCCACCTCCCGGATGATGTGGATCGCTTCCGCCTCCAGCGAGCGCAGATGGCTCAATTCGTACTGGCCGGCCGCGGGGCCAGCCTTCAGATCGCTGGTCATTGCTTCCTTAAGCCAATCCGGATAAATCTGGTAGATTTGGTCATCTTTATAGTCATAGTCATACATGAAACCAGCCTCCCGCGTCGCTGTCAATGAATTGTCGATCGCGTGCGACAGCATGGACGGATGACTAATCCATCTGGCCCCGCCGGGCCGTCCAGCGGCCGCGACGTCATCGCCCAATTCCTCCCCCAATCGCCGTTTGTCGCGAAACTGGGAATCGTCGCCGATCAGCTCGCGGACGACGAGGTCAGGTTGCGGCTGCCCTGGGATCCCTCCAATGTCACCGTTGGCGACATGGTGCACGGCGGCGCTATCGCCACCCTTGCCGATCTGACCGTCATGGCGGCGGCCTGGTGCGGCGCGGAAGCACCCCCCGAACTGAGGGGCGTGACGGTGTCGATGACGGTGGACTTCATGGCGCCGGCCCGGTCCACCGATGTCATCGGGGTGGGCAGGGCGCTGCGGCGTGGCCGGTCCCTGGTCAACTGTGAGGCCGAGATCGTCGATCCGGAGGGCAGGCTGCTCGCCAAGGCCCTCGCCACCTACAAGATCGGCTGACGACGGATAGCGCGAGGAGACGCAAAAGCCCCCAAAATCGACACGAATTGGGGGCTTTTGCGTCTGCTCGGCGAAGGGCGCTACAGCGTGATCTCGTTGAGCTTGCCGGTTGCGACGTCGAAGACGAAGCCGCGCAGCGATACGTGCTTGGTGACGAACGGGCTGTTCTCGATGCGGCGCAACGACTGGCGGATGTCTGCCTCGAGATCGGGGAAAGCCTCGGCCGCCCACGGCGGTTTGACTCCCGGTCTCGGCCTGGATGTCGCGCTTGAAGTCGTCGTCGGTAAACGTCAGCATCCCGCAGTCGGTGTGGTGGATCAGGATGATCTCCTGGGTTCCCGAGCAGCCGCTGGCTGATGGCCAGCGAGCGGATGGCGTCGTCGGTGACGACCCCGCCGGCGTTTCGGATGACGTGGGCTTCCCCTTCGTTGAGACCGAGGATGCGGTAGACGTCGAGCCGGGCGTCCATGCATGCCACGACTGCCACGTGTTTGCTCGGCGGTAACGGCAGTGGCCCGTTGAAGGAACTCGCGTACTCGGCATTGTTGGCCAGGTAGTCATCGGTAACCGTCACGCCAGTCTCCTCGGGTATCGCGGGTGGAACTTGCTGCACGGATCGATGCCGCGGTGGATTTTAACAACCGCCAGCCTGCGTGACACCCGTGTGAATCAACACGATCGGAAGAAGCCGTGCCCCGGCGCCCTTTCGCGACCTTTCGCGTGGCTCGCTAACCTGTCCCAATGCGACGCAGGCGGGGCCGTCCGGCATGATCCGCTTCCTCGTGCGTCGGATCCTCAATTACATCGTGCTGCTGGTGCTGGCGTCGTTTTTGGCATTCTGCCTGGCATCCGCGACGTTTCATCCGCTGGACAGTTACATACAGCGGCACCCGCCGCCGCCGGCCAAGGAGCTCATCGACGCCAAAGCGGCTCAGCTCGGCTTGGACAAACCCATACCCATCCGGTACGCGAAATGGGTTTCCGGGGTGGCCCACGGCGACTTCGGCACGACAGTCACCGGTCACCCCGTCTCCCAGGAGCTGTGGCATCGGATCGGGATCAGCCTGCGGCTCGTGGTGACCGGTTCGGTGCTGGGCACGATTATCGGCATCATCGTCGGAGCCTGGGGAGCAATCCGGCAATACCGGCTGAGCGACCGTGTGATCACCGTGTTGTCGTTGATTACCCTGAGCATCCCGTCATTCGTGCTGGCGGGCCTGCTCATCCTGGCCGCGCTGCGGGTGAACACGTTCACCGGTGTTCGGATGTTCCTGTACACCGGTGAGACCTCACCGATTCCGCCCGGCGGCGTGTGGGACCAGTTCGTCGACCGCGTACAACACCTTGTATTGCCGACCCTGACGCTGGCCCTGGGCGCGATCGCGAGCTTCAGCCGCTACCAGCGCAACGCCATGCTGGACGTGCTGAGTGAGGATTTCATCCGGACCGCGCGCGCCAAAGGCCTGACCCGCCGGCGTGCGCTGTTCAAACACGGCCTGCGCACCGCGCTGATTCCACTCGCCACACTGTTCGCGTATGGGGTCAGCGGCCTGGTCGTCGGCGCGATATTCGTCGAGAAGATCTTCGGCTGGCACGGCATGGGCGAATGGGCGGTGCTGGGCATCTCGACACAGGACACCAACGTCATCACGGCGATTACGCTGTTTTCCGCGTTGGCGATTCTGCTTGCCGGTCTGTTGTCCGACATCTTCTACGCGGTACTGGATCCGAGGGTGCGGGTGTCATGACCCAACAGGCTGACCCTGAAACCACGTCGGTCGAGTCCGGCATCCACCCTGCCTTCATCTCGCGCCGAAACCTGTTGATCCGACGGTTCATTCGCAACAAGCCCGCGGTTGTCGCTTTGATTCTGCTAATAGTGGGGTTCTTCGGCTGCTACGCACTGCCGCCGCTACTCCCCTACGACTACAACCATCTCGACTACGACGCACTGCTCCAGCCGCCGTCACTCAAGCACTGGTTCGGTACCAATGCGCTCGGTCAGGACCTGCTGGCCCGGATCCTGCGCGGGATGCAGAAGTCGATGCTGATCGGATTTTGCGTGGCACTGATCTCGACCACTGTCGCCGCCACCGTCGGGACGGTCGCCGGTTACTTTGGCGCTTGGCGCGACCGAGCACTGATGTGGCTGGTGGACCTGCTGCTGGTGGTACCGAGCTTCCTGCTCATCGCCATCGCCAGTGCCCGCAACACACAGTCGGGCAACGTCCTGTGGCTCATCGTCCTGCTCGCTGCTTTCGGCTGGATGGTCAGCTCACGGATGGTACGCGGGTTGACCATGAGCCTGCGTGAACGCGAATTCATCCGTGCAGCAAGGTATATGGGAGTGTCCAGCCGCCGTATCATCATGCATCATATCGTGCCGAACGTCGCTTCGATCCTCATCATCGACGCCACGCTAAACGTCGGATCCGCGATCCTCGCCGAAACCGGTTTGAGCTTTCTGGGATTCGGAGTTCAGCCGCCCGATGTGTCGCTGGGCACACTGATCGCCGACGGCACTCCCTCAGCCACCACATTCCCGTGGGTCTTCTTGTTCCCGGCCGGGGCGCTGGTACTGATCGTGTTGTCCACCAACCTGACCGGCGACGGCCTGCGCGACGCGCTGGATCCGCGCACCCGGCCTCCACGCCGCAAGAAGCGGTGGCAGATGTGACAGCGCTGCTACAGGTGACCGATTTGGACGTCACCTTCGAGACCGGGGATGTCGCGGTGTCCGCAGTGCGCGGCACGACGTACCACATCGATCCGGGCGAAGTGGTGGCCATCGTCGGCGAATCTGGTTCGGGCAAAAGCACTGCCGCAATGGCCGTGATCGGATTGCTGCCCGGGTACGCGAACGTGTCGGGATCGGTTCGCCTGCACGGCGAGGAACTGCTCGGACTGTCCGACCAGGCCATGTCACGGATCCGCGGCAAGACGATTGGCACGGTATTCCAGGACCCGATGTCGGCTCTGACCCCCGTCTACACCGTCGGGGACCAGATAGCCGAAGCCATCCGGGTCCACAAACGGGATATCAGCCGGGCGCATGCCCGCACGCGCGCTGTCGAACTGCTCGACCTGGTTGGCATCGCGCAGCCACAACAGCGGGCGAAGGCATTCCCGCACGAGCTGTCCGGGGGCGAACGACAGCGGGTGGTGATCGCGATCGCGATCGCCAATGATCCGGACCTGCTGATCTGTGACGAACCGACCACCGCGCTCGACGTCACCGTGCAGGCCCAAATCCTCGACGTTCTCAGAACCGCACGCGACGTGACCGGCGCCGGCGTGCTGATCATCACGCACGACCTGGGTGTGGTGTCGGAGTTCGCCGACCGGGCAATGGTCATGTACGCCGGACGTGGGGTCGAGATCGCCGCCGTCGAAGATCTCTACCGCGACCGCCGGATGCCCTACACCGTTGGATTGCTGGGGTCGGTGCCACGCCTGGATGCACCGCAGGGCACCCGGCTGATACCGATCCCCGGCGCGCCGCCGACGATGTCGTCGCTATCGCCCGGTGCGTGTCCGTTCGCCCCGCGCTGCCCGCTGGTGATCGATGAATGTCGTTCGGCTGAGCCTGATCTCGTTGCCACGGGCGACGGGCACTGGGCGGCGTGCATCCGCACCGACGACGTCGCGGGACGCAGTGCAGCCGAAATCTTCGGCGTGTCAACGCAACCGCCCACGACCGGGGGCGCCCCCGGCGAACCGCGGCTGGTGCTGCGGGTCAGCGACCTCGCCAAGACTTACCCACTCACCAAGGGCGTGATATTGCGCAGGCGGGTGGGTGAGGTGCGTGCGGTCAACGGCGTCAGTTTCAACTTGGAACAGGGCCGCACCCTGGGCATCGTCGGCGAATCCGGTTCGGGCAAATCGACCACCCTGAGCCAGATTCTCGAACTCACCACACCCCAGGCGGGCTCCATCGAGATTCTGGGCACCGACGTCTCGGACCTCGACTCAGCCGCCCGCCGCAAGCTGCGGACCGAAGTCCAGGTGGTGTTTCAGGACCCGGTGGCCTCTTTGGACCCCCGCCTCCCGGTGTTCGACGTCATAGCTGAACCGTTGGTCGCCAATGGTTTCGACAGACCGCGGTGCGAAGAACGGGTCGCCGAGCTGCTGGCGATCGTCGGCCTGGAGCGCGCCGCCGCCAGCCGTTATCCCGCCGAATTCTCCGGTGGGCAGAAGCAGCGGATTGGCATCGCGCGGGCGCTGGCGCTGCAGCCGAAGATTCTTGCCCTCGACGAGCCGGTGTCGGCGCTCGACGTGTCCATTCAGGCGGGCATCATCAACCTACTGCTGGACCTGCAAACGCAATTCGGGTTGTCCTATCTGTTTGTGTCGCACGATCTCTCGGTGGTCAGGCACCTGGCGCACCGGGTGGCGGTGATGTACCGGGGAACGATCGTGGAACAGGGCGACGGTGACCAGGTGTTTAGCAACCCACAGCACGAGTACACCCAGCGGCTGCTGGCCGCCGTTCCGCGGGCACATCCCGATGTCGCCGGCGGTTAACATCGTCGGCGTGACGCACCCGCCGATGATTCGCAGGCTTGCGCTGCTGGCGCTGGTGGTTGTCTTGATTGTCACCGGCTGCTCGAACGGGTATCAGGATCTCCCGGAGGCGCACGCAGCGCACGTCGGCAGCACCAGCGACATCAACCCACACGACCCGGCGACGTTGCGCGACGGCGGCAACCTGCGCCTGCCCCTGACGTCGTTTCCGGACAACTTCAACGAGTTGAACATCGACGGCAACTCCGCCGACACCGGTGTGGTTGTGTCACCGACGCTGCCGGGGGCGTTTATCACCCGAGCCGACGGGACACTGAAACTCAACACGGACTACTTCACCGGCGCCGAGCTGACCAGCACCGACCCCCAGGTGGTCACCTACACCATCAATCCCAGAGCGACCTGGAACGATGGCACCCCACTTACCTGGGAGGACCTCAAGTCGGAGGTCGACGCGTGCAGCGGCCGCGACAAACGGTTCTTGATCGCCAGCCGTGCGGGGTTCGATCGCGTGAAGTCGGTGACCCAGGGCGTCGACGATCGCCAGGCGGTGGTTACCTTCGCCGAGCCGTACGCCGAGTGGCAAGGAATGTTTGCCGGCGGAATACAACCCCGCAGCATGACGGCCAACCCGGACATCTTCAATAAGGGCCAGCTTGAGGCCCCCGGCCCGTCGGCCGGACCGTTCATCGTGTCCAAGATCGACAGGCCCGCGCAGCGCATCGTGCTTACCCGCAATCCTCGTTGGTGGGGCACACAACCGCGGCTGGACTCCATCACGTACCTGGTCCTCGACCCCGCCGCCACGATCCCCGCCCTGCAGAACAAAGATATCGACGCTGCCGGAGTGGGCTCGCTCGACGCGATGGTCACCGCCCAGCGCACGGCCGGAGTCGTGATTCGGCGCGCCCCCACCCCCACCTGGGACCACTTCACCTTCAACGGCGCACCGGGATCCATCTTGGAGGACAGGGGGCTACGGCTGGCGATCTGCAGAGGCATCGACCGCCAGGCCATAGTCAACGTCGTGGGGCACGGCCTGACCGACCACCCGGCGCCGTTGAACAACCATATCTACGTCGAAGGCCAGGTGGGTTATCAAAACAACAGCGCACCAGCCGATTACAACCCCGACCAGGCCCGCAGGGACTTGGACGCACAGGGCTGGAAGCTCAACGGAGCCGGGCGGGAGAAGGACGGCAAACAACTGGTCGTTCGCGACGTCGTCTTTGACGCGCCATCGAGCAAGCAGATCGCCTTGGTCGCCCAGCAAAACCTGGCGCAGATCGGTGTCAAGCTGCAGCTCGATATTAAGTCGGGCAATGGCTTCTTCAGCCAGTACGTGACACCTGGCGACTTTGATATCACTCAATTCGGTTGGGTGGGTGGCGGTTTCCCACTGTCAGCCCTGCCGCAAATTTACGCCTCTGACGGCGACAGCAACTTCGGCAAAATCGGAAGCCCCGAGATCGACGCCAAGATCAACGAGACGCTTTCCGCGCTGGACCCAGGAAAGGCCCGGGCGCTGGCCAATGACGTCGACACGATGCTCTGGGAGGAAGGCTTCAGCCTGCCGCTGTTCCAGTCGCCCGGCACCATCGCGGTGCGACGCGATCTGGCCAACTACGGCGCATTCGGGCTGGCCGACGTGGATTACATGGCGATCGGATTCATCCAGGACTGAGGGTTACGGCCGACGCACCAGGCCGGGAACCGCCGGTACCGTGCCCTCAGCCGCCGCTGCCACGTCGATCGCCTTCCATAGCAAGCGCTGCGCCGGGCGCGCCGGTAGCGCGTCCAGAGTCGACGCCCGGTTCGCGAGCCCGTCGAGTTCGCCGCGCCACACAGAGCCGGCAATGGCGAGGGCCGCCGGCTCGCGAAAGTCCAGCGCGCTGTGCCCCATCGTCGGCAGCGCCAGCAGCACCGAATTCGGCAGCAGCGACGCGACTCGCTGGGCCACCGCGGGCGGTGTGATGAGGTCGCGGCCACCGGAGACGACGACTGCGGGCCAATCAAATTTCGGCATCTCGGCTACCAGGTCATAAGGCTCTGCTTCGAACGCTGCTGTCTGGTTCAGTGTTTCGCGTATCGCCAGCGCGGGGTCAAGCGGCAAGCCGTCCGGTTCGGCGGCATAGTCAAGCTCGCGGAATGCGATGCGGCTCACCAGGTCTATTTCGTACCGGTAGGGCACCGTGCGAGTGAGCAAGCTGGTGAACCGGGTCAGGCTGCTCCACAACGTAATTCGGCCATCCAGCAACAGGTCGAGCTGGCGATCAAGTAACGCAGCCCCGCCGTAGCCATAGACGGTGGCCGCGACTTGCCCCGCTGAGGCGGTCATTATTCCGGCGTCGACGAGCCTGCGGACCTTGGGCGCCAACGCGGCGGTCTCAGGACTGTCGCCATTCAGCAACAGCCCACGAAGAGCACTGCGCACCAATGCAATGTCATGCCGCGACAGCAGCGGCGAATCAAGGATGAGCGCCCGCACTCGGCCGGGATGGCACACACCGAGTCCCGCCGCGATATAGCTACCGTAAGAGGTGCCATAGATGACGGCCGAGTGCACTTGTGCGTCGTCGAGCACAGCGGCCACGTCGTCGACCACCTGACGGACGCTGAACGCTTGGGGCGGCAGGTCGGCACCTGAGTCGTCGTGGCGCGACATTCCCACGCCGCGGTGCTCGATCATGATGACGTCGAGACCGGCGGCGGCGGCCCGGCGGCGCAAACCTTTGTACATCTGCAGCGAGGCCATTCCCGGGCCTCCCGGAATAATCACCACCGGATGGGCGGACTTGTGCCCGCTGCGCACGTAGTAGAGGTCGAACTCGTCAGCGCTGCCCGGTGACACCGGTCGGCGTATTGGGCGCACACCGGGCATTCCCGCCAGCTTTTTGTGCGCCCTGCGCCGCATTGGGTTCATCGTCATCGGTCCCGCCTCGCCATAGCTCCCTATTCTGCCGAGATCGCGGCCCCAGCGTCAGCGCGGCGGCCCGTCCCGGATCGCGGGCGGACAGCCGTCGGCGTCAAACGTTGAGATCGACGCGGTGCGCAGCCTTGACGCCGTCGTACCGGTCCGGGCTACAAGTCAGCACTATCACCTGCCCCTGTGTGCCCACGGCGTCGAACACCTCGGCCATCCTGGCCAGCCGGTCAGGATCGGTGAAGCCCAGCGCGTCGTCGACCACCACAGGCACAGTGTCCTCCTTGGCGACCAAGGCGGCGCCGGCCAACCGGGCCAGGATGCCGAGTTGCTCTTTGGCCCCGCCCGACAGGGACTCGTAAGGCACCGTGGTGCCGTCCAGGGTCCGGCTGCGGATACGCAGGTCGCTGTCGACGTCGACCTCGAAAGTGGGCCCGAAGACCGGGCGACCCAGCCGCTGCAATTCGGTGCGGTAGGGCTCGACATAGCGCAGCCGGGTGGTATCGCGGTGACGTCCCATCACCGACCGCAGCAGCCGCGCCGCCCGGGCGCGTCCGCCGACCCGGGCGTGCTGGCTGGCGGCGTGCTCACGTTCGATCTCGGCGGCGTCGAGCTTGCCCTGGCGACCCTCGCTGCCGAAGACCGAGAGTTCGATGTTGACCTCGCGCAACGCTCGGGCAGCTTCTTCGTAGTCATTGCTCAGCGACTCGGCCGCCTCGGTGGCATCGACCAATTCGGCGGCCACCGCGTCTGGCGCCGCGGCGACCAACTCAGCTGCCAGGTCAGCGGCCCTCCGCTCCGCGGTCTGGGCGGCGCGAAGCCCAGCGTCCGCCGCCGACGCCAGATCCGCATCGCCGACCGACGCCCGCTCCTGGACCAATCGGTCGGTGGCCACATCCAATTCGACGCGTTGTCCCGCCGCTTTGTTCACGAGGACCGTTGCGCGCGTCGATGTCTCGGCGAGCCGACAGCCAGCGGCAGTCGCGGCCCGACGACGAGTCTCACATTGGGCATCTGCAGCCGCCCGACTCTTTTCTGCCGCATCGAGTTCGGCGCGAGCCCCGGTTACGTCCACCGCGCAGAGATCCGCCTCGGCGAGTTGATCGGCACTCAACTGCGCCAGCCGCGAACGCAGTTGGCTGATGTCTTCGTCACCGCACAGACCGGCCAAGGTCGCGCTCAACTGGTCACGACTGCCCTGCAATTCGCGGCGGCGCTGCAGGGCGCCTCGGGCAGCCGCAAGGTCATCGGCATCGGCCGCGCACAGCGCAGCGCTTAGCTCGTGTTGTGCCGCAGCGTATTTAGCTTGCACATCCAGCGCAGTGGCACCCGGGGCGATCCTCGCAGTCAGGACACCTGGAACCTCGACCTCGGTGGGACCGGAGGCCGTGGTCGACCAAGTTTGCCCCGCTGACAATGACACCCGTTGGTGGCCGACGACGAGTTCGATGGCAGCGGAGGCGGTGAACTCCACCGCCGCGGAGTTCAACTCCAGCTGATCGCCGGTGCGGTCAACTGCGGCCGCGGCACTCTCGATTTTTTGCAGCAGTTCTTCGGTGATCGCTACGGTGGCGAGTTCCGCGCAGATCCGCTCGTGGTCACGCGCAATGGCGTCGATCTTGGCCAACTGGGCCTTCAACCGTCCCGCCTCCTCGCGGTCGGCGAGCCGGTCGACAGTGCGCCTGGCGCATTCAACGCGCCGTTGGGCAACCGCCAGGACCCGGATGCCCTCCTCGACCGCGGCGTCGGCGGCCTCGGCTTCGGCGCATACCGTCGACTGGGCGTCCGCGGCTCCTTGGGCTTCGGCCTCAGCCTCAGCGATAGTCGCAGCGCGAGTTTCGATTTCGGACAGTAGTCTCAACCGCCCGTTGTGGGCTGCGGCCGCAGCCGCGTTGGTTGCCGCCGCGGCTGCGGCGACCAGCTTGGCTTCGCGCGCTTGGCGGGTGAGTTCTGCGATCTTCTCAGCGGCTGCATGCGCGACGGCCAACCGTGGGCCGGCGGCGAGCCGCAGTTGGGACAGCTCCGCCACTTGTTCGGTCAGGACGGCATGGCGCCGTACCCGTTCGTCGACCTCGGCGACCGCCGCCGCATAGTCCTGCACCGCGGTCTCTGTCTCCGACAGCCGAGAGATCGCAACGGCCCACTCGCCGGTGGGACGCCCGGTTCCAGTGAAGTAGCGCGCATACTCTGCGTCGATTCGGTCGATGAGCAAGGGCTCGGTGCCGGACAGCGCCGCCTCGGTGTCAGAACTTGCGGCGGCCACGTCGAGCGCACGCGACAGCGCATCACAGCCGGACAGATCCACCGCGGCGATCGACGCGGATTGCAGTACTCGCTGGGCATGCCACAGTTCGTTGTCCACCGTCTCGGCCAGCATCGCCCTGACACGTTCGTGAGCTTCGTCGCCGGTCAGCTGTTCACGACGGGGCGCCAGCACCGTCAACGCCGTCTCGCATTTCTTGTGGAAACGCTTGCGGTAGACGAAACGGTAAGGACCGCTGCTGATTTCGGCGGTGACTTCCGAGCCGACGTCGGAGTTGGTCGGTTTGACCTGCTTGACTTCCTTCTTTGTCGACCGGTCCCTGGATTCCAGGAGCAGGTCCAACGCCTCGATCATCGACGACTTGCCGATCTCGTTGGCGCCGTAGACCACCACCACGCCGTGATCGGGGAACTCGATCTCGCGGTGCACGACGCCGCGGTAATTCGTCAGGACCAGCCGATGCAGTTTCATGCCGCTCCCCGATCGGTCAGCCGCAGCAACAGCGCTAGCGCGGCCTGGGCGTCCACAGCAGCATCGGTGTCGCCGTCACGTGCGGTAACGACCAGCTCTTCGACGGCGGCGGCGGCGAATCCCCCGATACCGAGATCCGTGAACTCTCCGTCAGCGGGTATCACCGCGACGTCGGTGTGGCGTTCCCAGAGGCCCAGCCAGCCGAACAGCCGTGCGTATTTGTCTAAGCAGGCGTCCAGCGCGGCGCGGTCGGTGACTGTCAGCGAACCCGTCAGAGCCAGCCGTACGACGGTTCGGTCCTTCGCCGTCAGCAGATCCAGGTTCACGTCGAGGTCGGCGATATCGCGGCTGGTGTCGACCTGGCGGTGCAAGGTGATAAACCGCCAGTGGCCGACATGCCGAGGCGTCACGGTGACTGGCGCGCCGCGGATCGCTTTCGTCGATGTCGACGACCAGGACGTGGCCTGGGTTGGATTCGACGTCGTCGAAGTTGGTGACTTCCGGCGAGCCCGAATACCACACCCGGCCGGTGCTGCCGACCTGGGTGAGCGAATGCTTGTCTCCTAGCGCCGCATAGTGCACCGCACCACCGGCCAGCGCGTCGTCCAGCTCGGCGAGCCGGATCAGTGAAGGCTTATCGCGATCGGGGTCAAGAACGTCGACGCCGCCGTGCGCGACGAGCACCCGGGTGGCCACGGCCGGGGCCAGATCTGCGAGGGCTTCGGCGACCAGATCAGCAGTGGGCGCCTTGGACCGCCACGGCGCAGCGACGATCTCCAGTCCCGGGTGAACCTGATGGACGCCGGCCTGATCGAGCACCACCACGTTGTCCGGGCATTCGGCGATGAACAGCGCGCTGGTGTACACCGATGACGCGTCCAGGGGGTCATGGTTGCCCGGCAGCAGGTAGACGGGAATACCAATGGCGCGCATGGCCTCTAGAGACTGGCTGATCACGTGCGGGGCCAGCTGGTTGTGTTCGAAGACGTCACCGGCCACCACAACGAACTCAGCGCCCACCTCGGCCGCCAGCAGGCCAAGACCCGCCACCGCGTCGCGCCGGGCCGCCGAATACCGTGGCTGGGCGTCGCCGGCGAGGAAGTGCCGGGTCATGCCGAGCTGCCAGTCGGCGGTGTGCAGAAATCGCATCCCGGCTAATCCCCTCCCGAAATTGCGTGGCTATCAGGCACAGCGAAGTCTAGGGCGGGGTACCGACAACTCCGGGGACGCGCACCGGCACGCCACCGAGCCATCTGGGCGCTGTCGGGACCAGGACTCGTCCGGCTGATTTGATTTTTACCATGTACCAGGAATGTCGCCCGAATCCACGGCTTGCGGCGTTGGTGGAATGCGGCTGGGCACGGTCAGGCTCGGCGGCTCGGCCCTTGGCCAACTACGCCGACCAGGCGCACATGATCAACGAATGCCTGGCTATGTCTGGGATGTCGCCGACTGCGCTTCCCATAGGCGTGTCCGTTTCGTCCAATACCACTTCAGCTGAGACCTTCTAGCCTGTCCGGATGCAGAACCCGCACAACCCCAAAAACATTGCACTCGAGTCTTTCCGGCTGATCGAGACCGGAGACGCGGAGCTGGCCGAACGCATCATTGCACCCGGCTACCTGAACGAGGAGGCCGATGACGACCCCGACGATGTTGAACGCCGGCTTCCCGGTCCCGCCGGATTCCTGGCAACCAGCCAATGGCTGCGCGACGCCTTCTCTGATCTGAGTTTTGAGCTGCGGGAGGCCGTTCCCGAGGAGGGAGCTGAAGAATGTGTGGTGATGGTTGCAGCCACCATGACTGGGCAACACACCGGAATGTTTAACCGCATCGCACCCACCGGCAGGCGAATCCAGCACAACCAGGTGCACGTTTTCCGGGTCGCCGACGGCCGGATCACCCATCACCGCGCCGTCCGTGACGACCTGGGCCTGCTGCTCCAACTCGGCTGGCGTCCGGGCGGCTGATTGGCCATAGGGTGGTTCGGATGAAGGAAGCTACTTTGCTGCTGCTGCGCCACGCCAAGTCGTCGTACCCGGACGGGGTCGCCGATCATGACCGGCCGTTGGCGTCCCGCGGAGTCCGGGAGGCTGCGCTGGCCGGTGATTGGCTGCGCGCCAACGTGCCCGCCATCGATGGCGTTTTGTGCTCCACGGCGACGCGGGCCCGGCAGACTCTGTCGCGCAGCCGGCATCGAGGCACCGACCCGTTACGCCGAGCGGCTCTACGGCGCCACACCGGGCATGATGATTGAGGAGATCAACGAGGTGTCCGAGGAGGTCACGACCCTGACTCGTGGTCGGACACGAACCGACGATGTCTGGACTGGCGCTAACTCTGGCGGATGCCGGCAGCACCGACACCTCCGCCCTGGAACGTATTTCGGAAAAGTACCCGACATCGGCCATCGCCGTGTTGGCCGTCCCCTGCGGCTGGGCGGCGCTCGAACCGGGCCGGGCGACGCTGACCGACTTCCACGTACCGCGAGACAACTGACCAGGCGCGGCCCCGAGGCCGGGCTGCCCAAGACACCTAGGAGTTCGTCGCCAGCGTCAGCTCCATCAGCTTGATGGCCTGCCCGCAGGCGTCGATGCCGGGCGCCTGAGGGTTGATCCACCAGCCGACCACTCCTGCCGCGTCGCTGGCTACCCCGCATGCGCCATTTGCGTCGTCGGTGTGCATCACAATCGAATCGACGCCCGCGATGTTACGGCTCTCGACCTTGTACTTCAGGAAGTCGGCGACCTTGCGCTCGTTTCCCAGACTGCCCTGCTCGAACCAGAACCGGGTGATGTCGATCAGACCGGCCGGGTTAGCCGCCTGCCACCGGCAGATCGCGCCGACGAACGTGCTTTGAATGTCAAGCGGATCGGCCCCCACGGTCTTGGCCAGGATGTCGGTGGTCAGGACTTCACATTCCTTGAGCAGATTCGGGTATTGCTGCTGGGAATTGTTGTTGCGCGGAACACCGCCCGAGCCCGCCTTGACGGCGGTACCTCCGATAGATTCCGAACATCCGGTCAGCACGGCCACCGTGGTGACCAAGACGACCAGCACCGCCAGGAGACGCCGTTTCATCATTTCGAGTTCGCAATCGACTGACGAGCCAGTTCTTTTGCTATATCGCACGGCGGCGGGAATGGCTTTTGACTGAAGCTGACTGACCATTCGATGAAGTCGTCCTGAAACTGGATTCCGACTTCGCACAACGAATCGCCCAAGTTGGGTTCGTTGCCGACTGCAATGAAACCGCCGTGACCGTCGATGTTGATGTCGTCGACGCTGGCGCGCGACAGCTCCTCGGTCTTGCGTTCACGACCGATCGGGCTGCCGCGATACCAGGAAAACGAAAAGTGCGGACCGAGGATGCCGCCGCCGGCCAGCCATTGGCAGCCCACCGAATTCCGCGCGGTGTTGACCAGCCCGGTCATCTTGGTCAAATCCGACACCGCCTGGTCGCTGATGCCGCCGCACACCGGGAACATCGGACCGTGATGACCGTCCGCGCTGCCAGGCCCCGCGGATGTCGTGGCACCGGGTTTGTTGCCGTCGGAGCCGGAGCAGCCGGCAAGTCCGGGGAGCAGGATCATCAAGGCCGACACCGACAGAGTCAGTGCTGTCAGGTTACGCCGCACCGCTACCCTGCCTTGCCCAAGCCTGTTGCTGGTCCACACGATGCACTGTAGCGGCACCCCAGTGGGTCAACCACCGACACGGCGCCTGAGCAGGCATTTTCATGACGACCGGCGGGCGCGGCGCGGCGCGCCAGCCAGCCGCGGTGCCGGGAACTCGCTGGCCGCCCGGTGTGCGACAGTTACCCAATGCTGTCGGCACTATTGCGCCAGTACATCCGGCCGTACCGCCGACTGGTCGCGGTGCTGATGGCGCTGCAGTTGATCAGCACCCTGGCGTCGTTGTACCTTCCGACGGTCAATGCCACGATCATCGACGACGGCGTCGCCAAGGGCGACACCACCACCATCGTCCGGCTCGGCGTGGTGATGCTCGGAGTCGGCGGGCTGCAGGTGCTGTGTTCGATCGGGGCGATGTACTTCGGGACCCGTACCGGTACCGGTTTCGGACGCGACCTGCGCGGCGCAATGTTCGAACACGTCATCACCTTCTCGGAACCAGAAACAGCCCGGTTCGGCGCGGCGACCTTGCTGACCCGCAGCACCAACGACATCCGTCAAATCGTGTTCTTGGTTCAGATGACGGGCACCGTGCTGGTGACCGCACCGATCATGTGCGTTGGCGGAATCATCATGGCCGTACACCAGGAGGCCGCGCTGACCTGGTTGCTCCTCATCAGCATTCCTGTCCTGGGCGTGGGCAACTACTGGATCATGTCGCACATGCTGCCGCTATTCCGCGGGATGCAGAGCCTGATAGACGGCATCAACCGGGTGATGCGCGACCAGCTGTCCGGTGTGCGGGTGGTCCGGGCGTTCACCCGCGAACACTTTGAGCGCGACAGGTTCGCCGAGGCCAATACCGCGCTGTCCGGCACCGCACTGACCGCGGGCAACTGGCAGGCGCTGATGCTCCCGGTAACCACACTGACCATCAACATCTCCAGCGTCGCGCTGATCTGGTTCGGTGGGCTGCGCATCGACCGGGGCCAAATGCAAGTCGGCTCACTGACCGCCTTCCTGTCGTACTTCGCCCAGATCCTGTTGGCGGTGATGATGGCGACGATGACGCTGGTCGTGCTGCCGCGCGCGTCGGTGTGCGCCGAGCGGATCACCGAGGTGCTCGCCACTTCCGCCGCCATCGCAAACCCACAAAACCCCAAGTTCCCGCGAGATGGGATCACCGGCGTGGTGCGCTTGGACGGCGTGACATTCATTTATCCAGGCGCTGAATGCCCAGTGCTGCAAGACATCTCATTGACCGCGTTTCCCGGTTCCAGCACCGCGATCGTAGGCAGCACCGGTTCAGGCAAGTCGACGCTGGTCTCGCTGATCTGCCGGTTGTACGACGCGACCGGCGGGGCCGTGCTAATCGACGGTGTCGACGTACGCGACTACCACACCGAGCGTCTCTGGTCCGAAATCGGGCTGGTGCCCCAGCGCGGCTACCTCTTCTCCGGCACCGTCGCGGACAACCTCCGTTACGGCGCGTCCCCATACCAAGTAGTGACCGAGGACGAGATGTGGGAGGCGTTAAGAGTCGCGGCTGCGGAAGGTTTCGTGCGGGAACACGAGCACGGGCTACACATGCGGGTCGCCCAGGGCGGCATCAACTTCTCTGGTGGCCAGCGCCAACGGCTGGCGATTGCCCGGGCTGTCATCCGCCGGCCGGCCATCTATCTGTTCGACGACGCGTTCTCCGCGCTTGACGTGCACACCGATTCCCGCGTCCGCGCCGCACTACGCGAATATCGGCGGCAAATTCCACTATCATTACAGTCACACAACGCATTTCGCTTGCAGCACAAGCCGATCAGGTGATCGTCGTCGACAAGGGGAAGATTATCGGTTCGGGCAGCCACGAATCGTTACTGGCCGACTGCGCCACCTACGCGGAATTCGCCGCATCGCAATCGGTAACCGCCGGAGTCGGCGGTGCGCCGTGACCGCCATCAGCGCCCAGTCCCGCGGCGCGGCCCCGCCTGCCACCGCCATGCGATCGCGCGACTTCTGGGGTTCGGCGACCCGTCTGGTGAAACGACTTGCACCACAACGCCGACTCAGCATCGTGGTCATCGCGCTGGGCATCACCGGCACCGCAATCGGGGTCGTCGTACCCCGCATCCTCGGCCACGCCACCGATCTGCTGTTCAACGGCGTGATCGGGCGACGGCTACCGGCCGGAATCACCAAGGCGCAGGCCGTCGCCGAAGCCAGAGCCCGTGGCGACAACTCCTTCGCCGACCTGCTGTCCGGCATGAATGTGACGCCGGGCCAAGGTGTTGACTTCGGCGCGGTGGGGCGAGTTTTGACACTGGCGCTGGCGCTGTATTTAATTGCCGCGCTGTTGATTTGGATTCAAGCCCGGCTGCTGAACGCCACGGTGCAGAAGACCATAACCGCGTTGCGTTCCGACGTTGAGGACAAGCTGCACCGGCTCCCGATTTCCTACTTCGACGGACGGCAGCGCGGCGAACTACTGAGCCGGGTCACCAACGACGTAGACAATATCCAGTCGTCCCTGTCGCTGACGATCAGCCAGCTGGTGACGTCGATTCTGGCCGTCGTGACGGCGCTGGCGATGATGGTGTCGATCTCGCCGATGTTGGCGCTCATCACACTGCTGACATTGCCGATGTTGCTGCTGGTGACGCGCGCGATCACCCGACGCGCGCAACGCCTCTTCATGGCACAGTGGACCAGCACCGGACGTCTCAACGCCCACATCGAAGAGACCTACAGTGGGTTCACGGTGGTCAAGACATTCGGGCACCAGGCCGCAGCGCGAGAGCAGTTTCGCAGCTTCAACGACGACGTCTACCAGGCCGGTTTCGGCGCTCAGTTCATCTCCGGCCTGGTGCAACCTGCAACGACATTCATCGGGAACCTCGGCTACGTCGCGGTCGCCGTGGTCGGTGGTGTGCAGGTGGCCACCGGGCACATCACGCTCGGCAACATCCAGGCGTTCATCCAATACGTCCGGCAGTTCAACAATCCGCTGAGCCAGCTGGCCGGGATCTACAACACCCTGCAATCGGGGGTGGCCAGCGCCGAGCGGGTGTTCGATCTGCTCGACGCACCCGAGGAGTCGCCGAATCCCCAGCGGGAGCTGCCGCCGCCCAACGGCCAGGGTCCGCAGCTGAGCGGACGCGTCGAGTTCGAGCGGGTGAACTTTGCCTACCGCGCCGGCACCCCGGTGATTGAAGACCTGTCGATGCTGGCCGAAGCGGGTAGCACGGTCGCGATCGTCGGGCCTACCGGAGCCGGCAAGACCACCCTGGTGAACCTGCTCATGCGGTTCTACGACGTCGATTCCGGCCGAATCCTTATCGATGGAGTCGATATCACCACGGTAAGCAGGCAAACACTCCGATCGCGAATCGGCATGGTGCTGCAAGACACCTGGCTCTTCGACGGGACGATTGCGGAGAACATCGCCTATGGACGCCCAGGCGCCAGTGCCGAAGAACTCATGCAGGCCGCCAGGGCAGCGTATGTCGACCGTTTTGTCCACACACTGCCGGCCGGCTACCGGACGCGGGTCACCAGCGACGGCAGCAACATCAGCGCTGGCGAGAAGCAGCTCATCACCATTGCCCGCGCCTATCTTGCCCGCCCACAGATACTGATCCTGGACGAGGCGACCAGCTCGGTCGATACCCGCACCGAGGCCCTGATCCAGCGCGCGATGCGCGAACTTCGCCGGGATCGGACAAGTTTCATTATCGCGCACCGCCTTTCGACGGTCCGGGAAGCGGATCGCATTCTGGTGATGGAGTCCGGCCGGATCGTTGAACATGGCACTCACGCCGAGCTACTGGCCCGGCGGGGTGCGTATTACGGGATGACTCAGGCCTAGACCGTCCCACAGCGACTCGTTTCGCTTGTTGAACTCCGCTCATCGAATGGGTGCATGTACAGCACGAGCGAATCCACTCGGCGGCCAGGCTGAACGACGGCCTCCGCATCTGCGACTACGAGTTCAGGTTCCAGATCGCCGCGCGAAACGGAAGCGTGGAATAGGCGTCGAAACAGCGACCAACGCTCGGCGGTGGATGAATTTGTTTGCTGGACAACATTTTCCGTTGTCGCTGCCAGCTGCCCGGCCCACCTCCTTGCCCGCGGTCCGATCCGACGAACTCTCGACGCCAAGCCGCGCTGCCCGCACTGGGCGAAATCTTGCGGCGGTTATCGTGCGGTCGGACTGGTGGGGGCTTACGGTCATGATTGCTGAATCAGGGGTCGTGGCGGCCTGGTTTGGCGTCAGGTTGTTGATATGGTCGGCGTGGCTGGGGTCGGTTTGGAGGATCAGCGATGAGCGACGCGCAGACTTCGCGGGCGGGGACGACGTTTGGGCCCTATCGGCTCAAACGGCTGCTCGGCCGCGGTGGCATGGGCGAGGTCTACGAAGCCGAACACACCGTCAAGGAGTGGACGGTCGCGGTCAAACTGATGTCTGACCAGTTCAGCAGTGATCCGGTTTTTCGTGAGCGGATGAAACGCGAAGCGCGCATCGCCGGCCGTTTGCAGGAACCCCACGTGGTGCCGATCCACGACTACGGCGAAATCGACGGAAAGATGTTTCTGGAGATGCGCTTGGTCGAGGGCGTCGACCTCGACAACATGCTCAAGCGGTTCGGCCCGTTGACCCCACCGCGGGCGGTGGCCATCATTAGCCAGGTCGCCTCGGCGCTCGACGCCGCCCACGCCTCCGGAGTGATGCACCGCGACGTCAAGCCGCCCAATGTCCTGGTCACCCGCGAAGACTTCGCCTACCTGGTGGATTTCGGAATCGCCAGTGCCACCACCGACGAGAAGCTCACCCAGCTCGGCACGGCGGTGGGCACCTGGAAATACATGGCCCCGGAACGGTTCTCCGACGGGGAAGTGACCTACCGCGCCGACATTTACGCGCTGGCCTGTGTACTGCACGAGTGTCTGACCGGAGCCCCACCGTATAAGGCCGACAGCGCCGGTGCGCTCGTCACCGCCCACCTGATGGACCCCATCCCCCAGGCCAGCGCGCAACGATCGGGCATCCCCAAATCACTGGACGCGGTTATCGCACGGGGCATGGCCAAAAAACCCGGAGACCGCTACGCCAGCGCGGGTGATCTGGCTCTGGCCGCCCACCAAGCACTCAGCGACCCCGACCAAGACCACGCGGACAGCATCTTGCGCCGCAGCCAAGAGGCCACCGTGCCCGCCCCCTCAGAGACCACACCCCCACCCACCCAGACGGCCACCGCCATCGCACCCCCGGCGCCATCAATGCCGTACCCGAATCCAGCCGGCCCGGGACCGATCACACCAGTCCCCGCACAAACCGGTCCCCCGAGCTGGGCCCCCAGCAGCGGACCAATCCCCGGCCCGCACTACTACCAAGGCAACATCGGCAACCAAGGCAACAGCGGCAACTGGGGCGGGCAACCACCCAGCGGGCCGCCACCCCAACAATTCACCGGACCACCACCGTGGAACCAACCCCCGCCACGCAAACGCAATCCCTGGCCCCTCGTCGCCGGTGCCGCCGCCCTGGTGGTCGTTGTCATCCTCGCGGCCGTAGGCATCTCGTTGGCTGTGTCGGGCGGCGACAAGCACAACGCCGAGTCCGCCTCCACGACGACTACCACGACAAGCGTCGCGAGCACCACGAAGCCCAGCTCGACATCCAGGCCATCTAACGGCCTGCAAAACAAGTTGCTCGCCATGCTGCCCGGGGGCTACCCCGACGGCACCTGCAAGCCAACCACGCCAAAGCCAGACAGCATCTGGGCCAATACTCTGGCCATGGTCGACTGTGGGCCAAACACCAACGACGGGGGCCCATCCAGCGCGGTCTACGGACTCTTCGCTGATCCCGACTCGCTGAAGAAAGCGTTCGACGACGACATCGCGGATGTGCAGTTGGCGAACTGTCCGGGTGGCGGGCAATCACCGGACAGCTGGCACTACGACCAGAACCCGACGGTGACGGCGGGGACGATCGCCTGCGCCACATACAAGAACCACCCAAACGTCATATGGAGCAACCAATCCAAACTGCTACTCAACGATGTCTTCGGAGACCCTCCGGCGATGGATGATCTGCACACCTGGTGGGCCAAGTACGGCTGACCTCCGACAAGATCGTCGCCAAGATCAACGACGAATAGCAGGATCCCTACCCGGCAGGAAGATCGGGGCCTTCGGCGCGTAGATCATCAACCGCCGACATGGCGTCGCGCAGCTTGCCCAGCCACTCGTCGGTGTGCTCGCCGACCAGCTTGACCGACCACGCGAGTGCATCGGCACGTGACCTGGCCACTCCGGCGTCGACCAGCGTGTCGAGCACTTGGCGTTCCGGTTGCTTCAAGCGCGTCATCACAGGTACGGCGATGTGAGTGAACAGAATGCGCTCGGTGCCGTCGCCAACCTCTACCCCCCAGGAGACCTTGCGTCCGTAGCGGTTCTGAGCTTCGTCGGCGATGTTCATCCGCTCTGACCGAGTTTCTTCACGGAATCGCGAAACCCGGCCTTCGGCGCGGGCTTTGGTTTCTTCTTTTCCGGAACCCTCGGGGTCAGCCAAGTTGCCGATGACGGTGATCTCTTCGCGGTCGACGATGACGGTGGGATCCCCGTCGAACCATTCCTCGGGGAGGCGGCCGGCGAACCATTCCGCCGCACCGGTCGCATCGGGTTGCTGAGCTTGCTGCCAGCCGCCGGGGCGACCGGACCGACGTCCGTGTTGGTGGGGTTGCATGATTACATAATTACACTGTTACAGATGTAATGGAACGGTGTTCACCAGCAGCGAACGACCCACAAAGCGGGTCTCGGGCAAAGCGCCTGCGCGCCGGGGCCGACAGCTTGCCGCTGCCGCCGCTAGTCCCGATACCGCTAGACGAAGCATTAGCCCCGGCTGCAGACGACGCCGAGACCAGGCGAGGGGTCCTCAGCGGAACCACCGCCGAAACGAAGCGGCCCCGCCCGGTCTCTGCCAGCCCGCGCGGGTGGCTCGTGTGAGACGGTTCACGTCGCTGCGGTGAGCCAGTCGGACTCCCGGAGCGTTGTTCTTAGCATCAACCGTTTCATCTCGAAGGAAAGAGGATGAGATGAAGACTCAGCACCACCAAATGATCACGAAAACACTGGCCAGCGCCGCTGTCGTTCTCGGCGCCTGGGTTGCGGGAGCAGCACCGGCCAGCGCCAACACGAACGGCGCCGACCCGAACCCGTTCGGCGGCCTCCGATGTAACTGCCAAGAGACAGCTGCACCCGGCAGCCCAGCTCTCCGAGGAGAGATAGCGCGGGGAATCCAGAAGGGCCACTCTGCATTGTTGCCATGACTACCGCCATCGACGCAGCCCAGTGGCGTTCATGTCGCCACCCTGACCAACTGCATCGATGGCCTCGGCTGCTAAGTCAGGGGTGCACAACCACCGCTTCCCGGCCACCAAGCTGGACGCTTAGCGGGCAATCTCGCTCTTATGAGATCGGCGGTCGGCGGTGAGCCCACGGTCGTGCGCGTTCGATCTGCCCGCCGAGCGACAGCAGCGTCGCCTCGTCGTAGGGCCGGCCGACGAGTTGTATCGCCACCGGCAGACGGTCGGCGTCGAAGTCCCACGGCACGACCGCGGCGGGCTGGCCGGTCAGATTCCAGATCGGGAAGTACGGAACCCGCTGTCCTACCGACAACAGCGTCGATATCCCGCCGCGGTGTTGGTAGGCGCCGATGCGGGACGGACCCTCTGCGTTGCCTGGGGTGACGACGATGTCGACGTCGTCGAAAATCGACTGCATCCGATTGGTCAGCGCCGGCTCCGCAGCGCGAACGGAATCCATGCGTCGGTCAGAGAAGAATGAGCCCAAGCGCGCCAGGTTGCGCGTGCGTGCTTCCAGGCGTTCCGGGTGAGCCTGCGCATCCGCGTCATCGCAGATGCCGCGCAGATAGCGGGTCAGATAGTTGCCGAAGGCCAATGGCGGATATTCCGGGTCTCGCACGACGACCTCGTGGCCCAGATCGCGAAGCAACGCACCGGCCTCAACGACCGCCGCCAGCTCCTCTTTCCCCACTCGGACGGGCATAGGCACTGGAACTTTGGTGCTCAAGGCAATTCGCAGTCTGCCGGGATCGCGTGTCGCCGCCGCCACGAACTCGCCATCCGGACCGGGCACCGTCGTCGTGGCATCCAGGAACAACGCCGCGTCCATGACCGATCGCGCGATCGGGCCGTTGACGCTCAGTCCATACCAGGCGTTTTCGTGCGGGTCCAGCGAAACCCGATCGCGTTGCGGTTTCAGGCCGAACAGCCCACACCAGGTTGACGGGATGCGAATCGAGCCACCCCCGTCGGATCCCAACGCCAGCGCAGCCAGCCCCGCGGCTACCGCGGCGGCACTACCGCCACTGCTACCGCCCGGGGTGCGCGTGGGATTCCACGGGTTGCGGGTAGCTCCGAACGTCACCGATTCGGTGTAGGGAAACATCATCAGCTCGGGCACATTCGTTTTGCCGATGATGACCGCGCCGGCGGCGCGCAGACGACGCACCACCTCCGCGTCGGACGTAACCGCGGGCCGGTGGCCGCCGCTGCCGTAGGTCGTCACCTCGTTAGCGACGTCGACATCGTCTTTGATGGCGATCGGCACGCCGAGCAGCGGCTTCCGCTCACCGGCGTCGAGCAGGTCTTGCGCTGCGACGGCCTCGTCGCGCGCTTTGTCGGACAGCACCGTGCGGTAGCAGCGCAGCTGGCTGTCCAAGCGCGCAATCCGTTCCAGGTAAACCTCGAGCAGCTTCGGTGCAGTCACTTCACCGTCGGCCAACATACTCGCCTGTGCGGCCGCGCCGGCGAAGGCGAGATCGCGAGCGTCCACCGCGGCAGCGTATCCCGCTAACCGACGCCAGCCCTCGGCGGTCCATGCGGACCCGTGAGCGGGCCAGTACCGTGACGTCATGTCTTGCGTGTTCTGTGCGATCGTCGCCGGGGATGCCCCGGCCATTCGGATCTACGAAGACGCCGATTACCTGGCGATCCTCGATATCCGCCCGTTCACCCGCGGGCACACGCTGGTGATTCCCAAACGGCACAGCGTAGATCTCACCGACACTCCGTCGGAAACGTTGGCCGAGATGGTCACCATTGGCCAGCGAATTGCGCGGGCGGCCCGCGCGACGGAATTCGCCGACGCGACGAACATCGGGATCAACGACGGCCGCGCCGCCTTCCAATCGGTGTTCCACATTCACCTGCACGTGCTTCCGCGCCGCAACGGCGACAAGCTTTCGGTGGCCAGGGGCATGCTGTTGCGCCGGGACCCGGACCGGGAGGCCACCGGACGGATCCTGCGCGACGCGTTGGCACGGATCGACGCAAGTCAGTAGAACTGAGCCCAGAAGCCACCAGGGCCGGACTTCGTGTTGACGCCGGATTGGGCGTTATCGTGACAGGTAACAGCACTGGGTGATCGGCGCGCGAAATGCGTATGGAGCGACTATGAAACGCGGGGTGGGGAGTCCGTGGCCGCATGTTGGGCTGCCCACGCACGTTGGCTGGCTCGTGGTCGCCGTATACAGCGTGGCGGCAGGGCTGGTCGCAACCTCCTCGGCGTGGGGCGATAACGCGGCTCGGGGTGTCGACGAACTGGTAACGGTGCCGTGCGTTGTGTTCGCGGCGGCATGTGCCGCCCAGGCGGCCCGCCGCACCCTCGGGCGCAACAGACTCGGATGGCTGGCGCTGGTGACGGCCCTGTTGGGCTGGGCAGTCGGGGAGGTCATCTGGGCGGTCGATGACGCGCGTCCGGATCTCGAACACGCCACCGACCCGGCGGCCGCTGAAGTTGTGTTCCTTTTGTATCCGGTCGGCGTCATCGCGTCTTTGGTGCTGTTGTCCAAGCTGTCTCGCGTCAGCCGTCGGCACGCACTGGTGCTGGACGCCGTCATCGTGTGGACTTCGCTGTTCGTGGTCTCGTGGGTATTCGTCCTGCACAAACAGCTCGGGAACGACAGCAGCTTCCAACTCGCGACGCTGATCCACATCTTCGCCGATGTCCTCCTGCTGACGACGGCGATCCTGATGTTGTCACGGATTCGTCCAGGCGATCCGCCGAGCCGCAGTCTGCTGGCCGGCGGAGTCACCGCGATCGCCGTTGCCGACATCACGACGGTGTTTCAGACCGGGATCGGAAGCTATCACGTCAGCAATCTCGCCGACCTGGGCCGAATGATCGGATTGGGAATGTTGGCGCTGGCTGCGCTGTCCAGCGCCAACGAGTCCCCCACAACGGCGGAGCGGGACCCGATTACGCAAATTACGTACCGCTCCCGGCTGTGGTTGCCATACCTGCCGCTGGTTCTGGCCGCCGCGGTCGGATTGGGCCACGCAGTAGGTCAGATGCAGCACGGACCGACGGTGGTCGCGTTGGAAATTCTGGTGGGCGCGGTGCTCATCAGACAATTGGTCGTGCTGGTCGAAAACCAGCGCTTGTTGGCTGACGTGGCGCGGGAAGCTTTTACTGACAGCCTCACCGGCCTGGCCAATCGGGCCCACTTTCTTCATCGATTGGAAGAAGCCCTGGCCCGTCCGGACAGCAGTGCGCAACCGGTTGCGGTGTTGTGCCTCGATCTCGACGACTTCAAGTCGGTCAACGACGCCTTGGGCCATCCGGCCGGCGACGAACTACTTGTCCGGGTCGCCGGGCGGCTCACTGCTTCACTCGGTGAAATGGCCACAGTTGCACGGCTGGGTGGCGACGAATTCGCGGTCCTGATCGAAGGTCCCATCGAGGAATCACAAGCTGCAGCCCACCGAGTCCTTGACACATTCCGGACAGCGATCGTGATCGACGGTGTCCCGCTGACGGTATGTCCGAGCATCGGGTTCACGCTGGCCACCGCCAACTCGAGTTGCACGGTCGACGACTTGCTCCGGCACGCCGACCTGGCCATGTATGCGGCCAAACGCGATGGGGGCCAATGTGTCCGCAGTTTCATGGCCGACCTGCCCTTCCCATCCCCATTGCCGCTGTTCACCGAATCGGAAGCTGCATCAGTACGCACTATTGACGATAGGAGGGCGCCGGAACGGAGGCGCAGTCCGGTCACCGAAGTCGCCACCGCAACGAGAAACCGCCCGGACGACGTGCCCAACGGCATTAGGTGGCCACCGTCAGCGATCCAAGTTGCCTTGGTGGTATTGGCAATAGGCGTGACGGGTTTCACCCTGTCGAGTTTCCTCGACCCGAATGCCGGCCACAGCATATTGATCGCGGATTTGTTGTATCCGGCGTTGAACGTGTCGGCCGCTGTGCTGATCGGTGTGCGCGCTTATCGCGTCACCGCCGATCGTTGGGCTTGGATTCTGATCGCAACCGGCATGGCCTCTTCGGCGATGGGTGACGTGATCTACGCGACCTGGGTGCCGGACGGTCAGTCACCATCAGCAGCTGACCCGGCATACCTGGCGTTTTATCCGCTTGCCTACGCCGGACTGCTTCTGCTCATGCGGACCCGCCTGAGGCGGGTGCCCTTTTCGATCCGGCTGGATTCCGTGGTCTGCGGGTTGGTGGTGGCGGCGGTGGCCGCGGCGCTGACGGCTGGGCCGATACATGCCGCCGCGGCCCGGGAACCGGCAACGGTGCTGGTGGGTCTGGTATATCCGTGGGGCGATTTGGTCCTGTTGGCTCTGGCCGCCGGCATGATGCCAATCCTTAGCTGGCGCAACGACTTTCGCTGGGACCTGCTCGTCGCGGGGTTGTTCCTGTTTGCGGCCGCCGACACCGACTACCTCTTCGAAACCGCCGCTCGCTCATATCGTGTCGGCACCTTGCTCGATGCCTGCTGGCCGATAGCGTCATTACTGGTGGCGCTGGCCAGCTGGGTACCTTGGTCGGCGACACCTCTGCCAAAACGCGGACTCGGCTCTTACGTTGCGCCCGTGGCGTGCACTGTCGTGGCGCTGGGGGTCGCGGTTCTTGGCCACAATTCACGACTCGCGGTAACGCTGGCCGCGTTGAGCCTGATCGCAGTCGCTGCGCGATTCTCGGTGACCTTCCGCGACGTCAGCATGCAGGCCGAACGTCACCAACACGCCATGACCGACGAGTTGACCGCACTGCCCAATCGGCGTTCGCTGGCGACGGCCCTCACCGCGGTGTCCACCGCCACGCCGTCGGGGCTCCCGTCGGCAATCGCGGGGTCGTCACGTCAAGCACTGCTGTTGCTGAATCTCTATGATTTCCAACAGCTCAGCGACTCAATTGGTCGCCACTTCGGCGATGAACTGTTGTGCCACATTGCGAATCGACTATCGGAAAGCGTGCGGCGCGAGGATCTGCTTGCGCGCGTGGGCGATAACGAATTTGCAATACTGCTGACCGATGGGTCTGACCTCATTACCGCACGCGCCCAGGCGGGGCGTCTGCTCGAGGTGTTGCGAGAACCTTTCGCGCTGGATCCGATCACCGTGCAGGTCGACGCCCGGATCGCCATCGCGCTCTGCCCCGACCACTGTGATCATCCGCAGGAGTTGCTCAAACGCGCCGAGACGGCGATTCCGCACGCCACATCCGGCAAAAACAGGATCGCCGTGTACCAGTCGGCGTTTGAGCTGCATCGCGAGAACGACCCCGACTTCCTCGACGAACTGCGCACCGCGCTGCTTGATAGCGATGAGCTGACGTGTTATTACCAGCCCAAGATCAACGCGAGCGACGGCAGTGTCCACAGCGTCGAGGCTCTGATCCGCTGGCACCATCCCAGCCGTGGGCTACTGCTACCGGAAGAATTCCTGCCCGCGGCCGAACGCGCCGGGCTGATGCGCAAAGTGGCCTACCAAACGGTCAACATCGCCCTCGGGCAGATCCAGTCCTGGCGGGAACAGGGCATCGTCAAGACCGTGGCGGTAAACCTCTCGACGACGAACCTGCTTGACCTTGACCTGGTGGGCACGATCGAAGGCCTGTTGCGATCCCACGGTTTGCCCACCAACGCCCTCATCACAGAGATCACCGAAAGTACCCTCGTCGACTCCGAGCGGTCCCGTAATACCGTCGGCGCTCTGCAGCGCCTGGGAGTTCGCATCTCGCTTGACGACTATGGCACCGGGTGGTCGTCGCTGGCACGGCTGCAGGATGTCTCGGTCGACGAGCTCAAACTCGACAGGATATTCGTGGCCCGACTGGCCCAAGACCCCCGATCGGTTGCCATTGTGCGGTCCACGGTGGCGTTGGCGGAGAGCCTCGGAGCAGACCTCGTCGCCGAGGGCGTCGAAGACGAGATCACGTTGAGTGCGTTGCGGCGATACGGCTGCAACATCACGCAGGGCTTCGTGCACAGTCCGCCGTTGGCCGCCGATGAGATGCAGCGCTGGCTCAAAGGCCACGCGCCCGAGCACGCTTCGAATCAATCTCACCGCGTGTGGGAGTGACCGGTTAGAAGAGCTCTTTGGCCAAAAGCTCCAGGGTTGCGACCCGGGCCGGTGCAGTCACAGGGTCGGTACCACGGTGGGCCGATGCCACCGGGTGCACCATCACCTCGTCGACATCGAACCTTTTGGCAAGTGCCCGAACCTGTTCGGCTGCCTCCGCGGGTGAGCCCACGATCGCCCGCTCGAGTCCGCTGTCCACGATGCGTTGCTGCTCTGCGGTCAGCTCGGCGAGTTGAGCGTCTTCGACGAGCTGCAACGGACCAAGCGGCTGCCCGGTCCGTAGCCGCGCCATCATCTGCAGGTTCGGCAGCATCAATTCCGTTGCCTCCTCGCGTGTTTCGGCTACCGCTGCGTTAACCGTCAGAAACGTGACGGGCTCAGCAGCCAGGTCGCTGGGCACGAACCGGGAACGGTACAGCTCAAGCGCCTCCTCGGTTCCTTTGCCGGAGAAGTGGTGGGCGAACACGTAGGGCAGTCCCTTGGCGGCGGCCAAATGCGCCGAGTACATCGACGAGCCCAGCAGCCACAACCGAGGTTCGCTGGTCGCGGCCGGGGTGGCCTTGAGGGTGTAGTCCCCAGAACGCAGTGGTACCAGCACGCCGCGCGCGCTCATCAGCGCGGCCACGTCGTCGAGGTATTCCGGGAAGTTCTCGATGTCGCGATCGTCACGGCTGCCGCGCAGAGCGTACGACGTCACCGGATCCGAGCCGGGCGCCCGGCCGATGCCCAAGTCAATGCGGCCGGGCGCGACGGCCTCCAGCAGTGCGAACTGCTCGGCCACCGCCAGGGGCGCATGGTTGGGCAACATCACGCCGCCTGACCCAAGTCGCAGCTGCGAGGTTTGCGCGGCCAGATAGGCGATGATGACCGGTGGGCTGGTGGCACCCACGGAGGGCATGTTGTGGTGTTCGGCGACCCAGTGGCGAGTGAACCCGAGCCGATCGGCGGTCTGCGCCAGCTGCACGGTAGCGGCCAGCGCATCCCCCGTCGACTGATCGGTGCGCACCGGGACGAGATCGAGGACGGAAAGATGCACGGTGGCGATAACGCTTCCGGCCCTCCGAACGTTCCCGCCGCCAACGGCGCCCTCACTTGATGCCCGCCAGCTCCTTGGCTTCGGTGAAAACGTCGTCAAGCATCGCCGGAGTCAACCTGCCGGTGAACATGTTCTGCTGGCTCGGGTGGTAGCACCCGAGTAGATGCACGCCGGATGGCAGCTCGGCAACGGCGCCGTGACCGAACTTCGGCTTGCGCATCCCAGATGCGCCCGGCAGTCGCAGCGCGATCTGCCAGGCGAAGCCGCCGAGCGCGACGATCACCCGGACATGGTCGGACACCAGCCGCCATTCGGCCTCCAGCCACGGCCAGCAGGTGTCCCGTTCGGCCGGCGTCGGGGCGTTGGCCGGCGGCGCACACCGCACCGGAGCAGAGACCCGAATGTGGTTGGCCTGCAACCCGTCCGCAGCATCGACGCTGAGCGCTTGGTTCACCAGGCCCGCCCGGTATAGTGCCGCGTACAACTGGTCTCCCGACCTGTCACCGGTGAACATCCGTCCGGTCCTATTGGCACCGTGCGCCGCAGGGGCCAACCCGACAATCAACAGCCGCGGGCGCTCGGACCCCCAGCCCGGCACGGGGCGCCCCCAATACGGTTGGTCGGTGAAGGCCCGACGCTTGGCGACGGCGACGTCCTCGCGCCAGCTGACCAGCCGGGGGCAGGCGCGGCACACGCTGATCACGGCGTCGAGCTCCGGTATTGAACCTGCTCGGCCTGCCTGCGCCAGGACCTGAGCCGCATCGGCGGCCACCGGGGTCTGCGGCGTGGCCGGGTCACCCGGCCAGCCGGTGCCGGGCCCGACCGGAGAACCGAACACCTGGCCGCTATTCGGGTGGATCAGCACACGAACATCGAAACATTCTGGGCCCGGGCGAAGCGAGCCGCCCAGTCAATCACTAAGTGGAAATACGGCTGTCGAGTAGCCGACTACGCTAGGCAGCCCCGCGACACCGCCACAGCATTAGAAACTGCATGTCCGCTCTACCGAAGGAGCAATGCTGTGGCAGACAAAAAAGTTGCCCCCAAGGGTGCCAAAAAAGGCAGGCAACGACCCAGCAGGTCGCGGATGAAAAGTTTCGAACCGCCGCTGACGATGATCTACCTCGGCGGCAGTACATTCACCGGCAACATGACCTCGCCGGGTCGAACCGCGATGGAGGCGCTGTGGCCGGACGCGGGTTTCACCGCCGCCAATGGCTACACGTCGGTGTGGTGCCCCTACCCGGGCGCCATGTACCCGATCACCGGGGCAGCCAGTGACACCCTGGGTGTGTCGGTCGCAGCTGGGGTGACCGCCCTGGACGCGATCATCAAATGGATCACGGTGCATGGGACGATCCCCGCTTGGCTGCCGGATGCCGGCACATCGTGCCCGAAGAAGGTGTGCTTGTGCGGCTGGTCGCAAGGCAGCATGGTGATCGACCAAGAGCTGCACAACCTGCAGACGGACATGGACGCCCCGCTGGTCGGCGAGCTCACCTATCTGATCTGCGCCGACCCGATCAGGCCGGGCGGCTTGTTCTCGCACTACTGGCCCCCCGGCTACACGGTGCCGATTCTCGACTACACGATGATCGAACCACCCGACACCCAATACCACGGGTCTGTGCTCGTCTACCAGTACGACATGGCAAGTGACTGGCCCGACAAGATCGGCGCGCTACCCGGCTCGTTAGACGCCAACCCGCCCGCGCTCGTCAACGCGGTCCTCGGTTTCGTCGGCATCCACTGCGGCCAATCAGGCCCACTCGGCTGGCCAAGCACGGGCAGCACCCTTCCCGCAGGGCTTCCTCATGCGACGCCGGCAACGCCACTCGACACGTTCACATGCCCTCTCGGCGGGGTGGTGAACACGTACCTGTTGACCACATGGCCGCTGCCGATCACGTATCCGATGGCGGGCTATCTCGCCGAGATCGTCGCATCGCTGCTGCTGCAACCGGCGATCGAAGCGGCCTATGACCGCGGAACGCGCGCCTACAACGTTGTCGACTGACTGAGCCGAAGACGGGCCGAGCCCGCAAACGTACTCGGCTCCCTTACCGCGACGTCTGCGAAACGCCGGAAAATCCGTGGTTTCCGATACTGGTTTGGCGTTAGATTCAGCCCCGATATCCATGACAAACAGCACCCGCGGCCCGGCCTTCCTGATCCTGTTTGCCACATTGATGGCGACTGCGGGTACCGGCGTCTCAATCGTCGCTTTCCCGTGGCTGGCGTTGCAGCACGACGACAGCGCGAAGGACGCTTCGATCGTGGCCGCCGCCATGGCAGTGCCGCTCGTGCTGTCCACGTTGGTCGCCGGTACCGCGGTCGACTTCTTCGGCCGACGCCGGGTGTCCCTGGTCGCCGATTCGCTGTCCTGCGCGGGGGTGGCCGCCGTGCCGCTTATCGGGTTGGCGTTCGGCACGGACACGATCAACGTCGCCGTCCTAGCCGTGCTGGCGTTCTTCGCGGCCGGTTTCGACCCAGCCGGGGCAACGGCGCGCCAAGCGATGCTGCCCGAGGCCGCCGTCCGTGCGGGCTGGTCGCTGGACCGCACCAACAGCACCTACGAAGCGATTCTGAACTTGGCCTACATCGTCGGCCCGGGCCTCGGGGGCTTGATGATCGCCACTGTCGGAGGTATCGACACGATGTGGATCACCGCGGGTTTGTTCGGGTTGTCCTTTCTCGCGATAGCGGCGCTGCGGCTGGAGGGCGCGGGCAAGCCGCACCACGCGACGCGGCCCGAAGGGCTGGTGTCCGGCATTGCCGACGGCATGCGGTTCGTCTGGAACCTTCGGGTGCTGCGCACGCTCGGGCTGATCGACCTGATCGTCACCGCCCTGTACATGCCGATGGAAAGCGTGCTGTTTCCGAAGTACTTCACCGACCGGCACCAACCCGCACAGCTGGGGTGGACGTTGATGGCGCTCGGGGTGGGCGGCGTCACCGGTGCACTCGGCTACGCCGTGTTGTCCAAACACATCTCCCGGCGCACCACCCTGCTGGTCGCGACCCTCACCTTCGGTGCGGCCACGGCCGGGATAGCGTTCTTGCCGCCGCTGCCGGTGATTTTGGCGTTGTGCGCGGTGACCGGCCTGGTGTACGGGCCGATCGCGCCGATCTACAACTACGTGATGCAGACTCGGGCGCCGGATCACCTGCGCGGCCGGGTGGTCGGAGTGATGGCGGGGCTGACCTACGCGGCGGGCCCGCTGGGCTTGCTGGTGGCCGGCCCGCTGACCGACGCCGCTGGACTCGAGGTCACGTTCCTGGCGCTGGCCGTACCCATCCTGCTGATCGGCCTCATCGCCTGCGGGCTCCCGTCGCTGCGCGAACTGGACCGTGCGCCCGAGTTTGCTGAGGACTCTGGGTCGTAACATAAGGCCGTGGACGCGGATGTGCTGGCTGGGCTCGTCGCCGAGCTGCCAGACGGGATGGTGGTCACCGACCCGGCCGTGACCGAGGGCTACCGGCAGGACCGCGCTTTCGACCCGTCGGCCGGCAAGCCGCTGGCGGTGGTGCGCCCGCGCTACACCGAAGAGGTGCAGGCCGTTCTGCGCTGGGCCAGCGCCAACCGGGTGCCGGTGGTGCCCCGGGGAGCGGGCAGCGGTCTGTCGGGCGGGGCGACCGCGCTGGACAGCGGGATCGTGCTGTCCACGGAAAAAATGCGCGACATCACCGTCGACCCCGTCACCCGCACCGCGGTGTGTCAGCCGGGGTTGTTCAACGCGGAGGTGAAGAAGGCCGCAGCCGAACACGGCTTGTGGTATCCGCCCGATCCGTCGTCGTTCGAGATCTGCAGCATCGGCGGCAACATTGCCACCAACGCGGGTGGCCTGTGCTGCGTGAAGTACGGCGTCACCACCGACTACGTGCTGGGTATGCAGGTGGTACTGGCCGACGGCACCGCGGTCCGATTGGGTGGTCCACGGCTCAAAGACGTTGCAGGGCTGAGTCTGACGAAGCTCTTCGTCGGGAGCGAAGGCACTCTGGGCGTCGTCACGGAGGTGACGCTGCGGCTGCTACCCGCACAGAACACGTCGAGCGTTGTGGTGGCCAGTTTCGCCTCCGTGGAGACTGCGGTCGACGCGGTGCTGGGGGTGTCTGCGCGACTTCGGCCTTCGATGCTGGAGTTCATGGACTCGGTGGCCATCAACGCCGTCGAGGACACGTTGCGCATGGACCTCGACCGCGGGGCGGCCGCCATGCTGGTGGCCGGCTCCGATGAGCGTGGCCGGGCCGGAACCGAAGACGCCGAAATAATGGCTGCGGTGTTCGCCGAAAGCGGTGCGACGGAGGTATTTTCCACCGATGATCCCGACGAGGGTGAGGCGTTCGTCGCCGCCCGGCGGTTCTGCATCCCGGCCGTCGAAGCCAAGGGATCGCTGTTGTTGGAAGACGTCGGGGTGCCATTGCCTGCACTCGGCGATCTGGTCACCGGAATCGCACGCATAGCGGCCGAGCGCGACCTGATGATCTCGGTGATCGCCCACGCCGGTGACGGCAACACCCATCCCCTGATCGTGTATGACCCCGCAGATGTCGCCATGGCGGAGCGCGCCCATCTCGCGTTCGGCGAAATTATGGACCTGGCCGTCGGCCTAGGCGGCACGATCACCGGCGAGCATGGCGTCGGCAGGTTGAAACGGCCCTGGCTGGCGGGATATTTAGGGCCGGAGGCGATGGACCTGAACCGACGGATCAAGCAGGCGTTAGACCCGTTGGGCATCCTGAACCCGGGCGCGGCGATCTGAGCTGCGCGGTTGAGTGTGCACCGGGGCGTTCCGTGTGCACTGAGGGCGTTGCGAGTGCACTCAGGGCGTTGGGGTGTGCGGAGAGGGCGGGATTTTGGGCCGTCGGCCACCGCACAAGCACACTCGAAGCCGCCACCGCACACCCGCCGGGCGACGAACCCATTGACATTATTGCCGGGTTGTCATATGAATGAGACATGACTGCGGTTATGTCTCACAGTGCACCGGTCGCATTCCAGCTGGCCAACGCCGAAACCTGGCCGAATCCCTGGCCGATGTACCGCGCGCTGCGCGACCACGACCCGGTGCACCACGTCGTTCCGCCGAAGCACCCCGAAGACGATTACTACGTGCTGTCCCGGCACGCCGACGTCTGGTCGGCGGCCCGCGACCACGAAACGTTCTCGTCTGCACAGGGGCTGACCGTCACGTATGGCGACCTGGAAATGATTGGGCTGAAAGACAACCCGCCATTCGTGATGCAGGATCCACCGGTGCACACGGAGTTTCGCAAACTGGTGTCGCGTGGTTTCACACCGCGACAGGTGGAGGCGGTGGAGCCAAAGGTGCGTGAGTTCGTCGTCGAGCGCCTCGAGAAGCTGCGCGCCGACGGCGGCGGCGATATCGTGGTCGAGCTTTTCAAGCCACTGCCGTCGATGGTGGTCGCCCATTACCTCGGTGTGCCCGAGGAGGATTGGTCCCAATTCGACGGCTGGACGCAGGCCATCGTCGCGGCCAACACCGCCGACGGTGGGGTCGCCGGTGCGCTGGGATCCGTCGGCGATGCGGT
Source organism: uncultured Actinomycetota bacterium (assembly GCA_963762625.1). Lineage (GTDB taxonomy): Bacteria > Actinomycetota > Actinomycetes > Mycobacteriales > Mycobacteriaceae > Mycobacterium. The sequence continues at coordinate 1,807,302 of CAVXLB010000001.1, read as the reverse complement.
TGGGTCGATGGCGGCCTACTTCGCCGGCCTGATCGAGCGCCGCCGAACCGAACCCGAGGACGACACCATCTCCCACTTGGTGGCCGCGGGGGTAGGCGCCGACGGGGACATTACCGGCACGCTGTCGATTCTGGCATTCACCTTCACCATGGTCACCGGCGGCAACGACACCGTGACCGGCATGCTGGGCGGCTCGATGCCGCTGCTGCATCGGCGGCCGACCAGCGCCGGATCCTCGCCGACGACCCCGAACTTATCTCCGATGCCGTCGAAGAGCTACTTCGGTTGACGACTCCGGCGCAAGGGCTGGCGCGAACCGTCACCCGCGACGTCGCGGTCGGCGACACCACCATCCCGGCCGGTCGACGCGCGTTGCTGTTGTATGGATCGGCCAATCGCGATGAACGCCAATACGGCCCGGATGCGGGCGATCTCGACGTGACCCGTTGCCCACGCAACATCATGACCTTCAGCCACGGCGCGCACCATTGCCTGGGCGCGGCGGCCGCCCGCATGCAATCCCGGGTAGCGCTGACCGAACTGCTGACCCGGTGCCCGGATTTCGAGGTCGACGAATCCGCGATCGTCTGGGCCGGTGGCAGTTACGTCCGGCGCCCGTTGTCGGTGCCGTTCAAAGTGACGTCCTGATGCCAGGTAGTGACTGGCTTTCCGCGCACCGCAACGAAGCCGCGGCGGACCGGATCCTGGATGCGGCCGCCGAGCTCTATACCGAACGCGACTCCGATTCGATCGGGATGAACGAGATCGCCAGGGCTGCAGGCTGTTCCCGCGCCACGCTGTATCGCTACTTCGAGAACCGCGAAGCGCTGCGAACCGCTTACGTGCACCGGGAGACACGCCGGCTGGGCCGCGAGATCGGCGGCCAGATCGGCGATATCGAGGATCCGCGCGAACGGCTGATCGCGAGCATCACCGTCACGTTGCGGATGGTTCGCGATAGCCCCGCGCTGGCGTCGTGGTTTGCCACCACCCGCCCCCCGATCGGTGGCGGAATGGCCGAACGATCCGATGTAATCGCGGCATTGGTCGCCGCGTTCCTGCGCTCGCTGGGTCCCGACGACCCGAGAGCAGTCGAACGCCGGGCCCGGTGGGTGGTGCGGGTAATTACCTCGCTGCTGATGTTCCCCGGCGAAGATCACGCCGATGAGCGGGCGATGATCGAGGAATTCGTCGTCCCGATCGTGGTGCCGGTCCGCACGTCCCGCTAGGGCAGGGCCTGACGCTTTTTTCTCGGGCGCAGGCGCGCCTCGGTTTGCACAAATGGAACGGTGTGCCCTTCAGCGCACTGCACATTTACGGATAGGGCGGCGCCGCAGCCGTCGCCGTGCACGACGTCCAGCCGTCTGGCGTCGCCCTGCAACAGCAGTCCGAACTCGATCAGACTCGCCAGCACCGGGAAGAGTTGGTGTCCGCGCCCGGTCAGTACGTACTCGTAGCGAGTGCGTTGCCCCGGAGTCTTATAGGGCTGCTTTGCCAGCACACCCGCGTCGACCAGTTGCTTGAGACGCGTGGCCGCGATTTGCTCGGTGATGCCGGCCCGTTGCGCAAAATCCTCGAATCGCCGAGTGCCATAGAACGCTTCGCGAATAAGCACCAGCGCCGAACGTGTTCCAATGATGTCTAAAGCGCGTTCCATCGGGCAGAGCTCTTTGTAGCCCGTTCTGACGCCGTCGGCCATGGGACCGAAGAGCCTCACGGCGTCAGGGGCTGCACTCATACCGTCAGCGTACGCGCTGACAGCAGTCAGGCATAGTCAGTTCGCCAAGAGCGTGAAAGCTACGACAATGTCCCATCAATTGATTGCCAAAGCCGCCTCGACAGCTGATGAATTGCAGGTAATTTCACCCTCACAGAGCGGCCATGAAGCTGTAATCCCAGCCAGTCGCAAGGTCGCTGATGCGGCACTTGACTACAACGCTATGGAGCCTGCTGGTGCTAACCGCTAGCGCAGCGCTGTGGTCATTCCGGCTGGCATCGCGTTGGCGTCCGTGGCGGGAATTACATGACCTTGTGGAACCCGCTGCTGTAGACGGCGTTTCAACCCGATGGCGTTGAGCAGTCGCAATTCAATGTTGGTGGAGGTGATCATCGGGATCACCCCGAGAAATGTTCGTTCGGAGGGTGGAGCACCATGCAGGTATTCGAGGCTGCCGAAGACATAGAAGCAGCCCATGGTGAAAAAAGCGGCGGGCAGCGAGTATGCCATCAGCGATCTTCGGGCGTCGACGACTTGTTCGGCAAGGGCCAGCTCGTCGGCAGACATCGGCTCGAATTTGCGTAGCTTCCGTAGCACCGTTGGGACGCTGCGGACTTCGGTAGTCAGCGGCACCGGTGTTCGTTTGAACAGTCTTCTGGTGTAGACGAAGGCGCAACTGGCGAAGATCAATTCGAGTACGAAGGTGAGTGCCGTCAGGTAGTTCCATAAGCCCCAATGCATTAGCGTGCTCCCGTCTGCTGGGGCGTGTCTGACGATGTCCGCTGCTGCAGTGACGGGCGGGTGCGCACCAGCGTCGGCCACCAGAACCACGGGCCCAGGATGGTGAGGATGGAGGGCACGACGAACGACCGCACGATCAGGGTGTCCAGCAGCAGGCCGATGCACACGGTCGAACCGAGCTGGCCGATAGTCCTGAGATCGCTGGCGAGCATCGCGAGCATGGTGAAGGCGAACACCAGACCCGCGGACGTCACCACACCGCCGGTGCTGCCGAGCGCACGGATGAGACCGGTGTGCAGCCCGGCGCCGATCTCTTCTCTGACCCGGGCGATCAGGAGCAGGTTGTAGTCCGAACCCACCGCCACCAGGATGATGAATGAGAGCGGCAATATCAGCCAGTGCAGGGGTAGTCCGATGAGGTGTTGCCAAAACAACACAGATAGCCCGAACGCGCCAGCGTAGGAGAAGGCCACCGTGCCGGGAATGACAATGGCGGCAACCAGACTTCGGGTAAGCACCATCATGATCAGGAAGATCAGCACGAAGGCGGCGATCGCAGCGATGAGCAGATCGGACGCTGCGTACTGCTTGATGTCCTTATTGTTCGATCCTGCACCGCCGATGTAGATCCTGGAACCGGCCAGCGATGTCTCCTTCAGAGCGATCTTGATCGCCGAGGGAAAGGCCTCAACGTGCTCAACCCCGTCGGGGCCCATGGCGTTTCCCTCGTGGGTGACGATGAAGCGGGCCGCTTTGCCGTCCGGCGACATCATCAGCGTCATACCCGTTTTAACGTCATCGTTGTCGAAACCTTCCCTGGGAATGTAGAAGAAGTCGTCGCTGCGGGACTTGTCGAAGTCGTTTCCGACGTTGATCGAGTCGTCGAAGGTCTGCTCGGTCGCCAGCGACTGCAGATCCGCCGACCCGTAACTGTTGACCAGCTTCGCCTGCAGGGCCTCGGTGTCGTCGGCGGTGGCTTTCAGCTGCGCGATGATCTGCGGGAAGGCCTTGTCGACCTCCTCAAGGGAGATTTTGGCGTACTTGATGTCTTCGGCTAACTTGTCGATGTGGTCGAGCGTGTCGAATACCGATCTGAACGTCCAGCAGACCGGAACGTCGAAACAGTGCTTGTCCCAATAGAAGTAGCTCTTGATCGGCCGGAAGAAGTCGTCGAGATTCGAGACTTCCGCATTCATCTCCTCGGTGACCTTTTGCAGATCCTCAACGGTGAGGACCGTCTGGTGTATCTCATCGGATACCTTTTGGAAGAAGCCGATCTCTTTTCGCAAGACCCCGACAGAGTGCGCCTGGATAGCTGCTTGCTGGTCGGTATTGGAGTTCTGTTCTCTATTGAACGGGAGTTGTTGACCGTTCCCGCTGCCCTGTGCGGTGAACAAGTATGGGATGGTGGCGTGTTCAAGTGGTCGACCCAACGGCCTGGTGATGCTTTGCACCATCGCGACTCCCGGCAGGCGGATGAGGCTCTTCGCCACTCGGTCCAGTGAGATGAAATCCGCGGAGTTGCGCATATCGTGATCGGTCTCGACCATGAGCATCTCGGAGAACAGCTTGCTCGGTGGGAAGTGCCGATCCGCCGCGGCGAAGCCCTGTTTGGCGGGGCCGTCGGCGGGTTGGTAGGCACGATCATCGTAATTCTGCTTGTATGTCGGCACGAAGACCGCACCGATCATGACAACGGCGGCACTGGCCGCGAGGATCGGTTTCGGCCATCGCACCACGCTCGCGCCGATCCGCCGATACACGAGCGTCTTCGTTGTGTGCCGGGGATCGAACAACCCGAACGCGCTGCCCAACGACATTAGGGCGGGGCCGAGGGTGAGCGCGGCCACGATGGTGAACAACATGGTGATGGCTACGGCCGGGCCCATGGTCTCGAAGTAATTCAGACGCGCGAAGCTCAAGCAGTAGCACGCGCCCGCGATCGTGAGACCCGAGCCGATGATTACCGGAGCCACACTCCGGTATGCGGTGTAGTACGCCTCTTCTGGGCTTTCGCCAGCCCGCCGAGCTTCGTGATATCGGCCGATCAAGAACATCCCGTAATCCGTTCCCGCTCCCAGGGTCAGCGACATGACGACGTTCACGGCGAACGACGACAAAGGGATAAACCCGATGTGCCCGAGGGTGGTGATGACTCCCTTCGCGACGATGATCTCGAAAAGAACGCTGTACATGGGCACGACCAGAGTGAACAGCGACCGGTACACGACGAACAGCATCAGGAAGATGAGGATGATCGTGACGATCGTGATGTTGTTTAGGCTCGCGTTCGCGATCGTCAGCGTGTCCGAAGCGAGCGGCGCCGCGCCGCTGACGAACACCTTGAGCCCAGTCGGCGGGGTGTCGTTTGCGATGATGTCGCGGACAGCGTCGACGGACTGATTGGCCTGCATCTGGCCGATATCACCCGCCAGACGCAATAACACGTAAGCGGCCTTGCCGTCGACACTTTGCGCGCCGGCGGCGGTAATCGGCTTGCCCCAGAGGTCCATCACGTACTGCACATGGGCGGTGTCATGGTCGAGGCGGCGCACGAGGTCGTCGTAATACTGGTGGTCCAGGTCGCCCAGTGGGTGGTCGGCTTCCAGCACGACCATGGTCAAGCTGGTTGACGTCGACTCGTGGAATTTATCGCCGATGCGCAGCATCGCAACCTGCGACGAAGCGTAGGTCGGGATCATCGGGCCCGCGAGCTCTTCGGCCACCCTTTCCACCTGCGGCATAAAGGCGTTGGTGACGATGCCGAGAAACGCCCAGAAAATGATGATCGGTATCGCCAGCAGGCGAACCGTTCTCGCGACGAAGGGGCGCGCCCGGTGCGCGCTCATGCGGATTTCACCCTGCAGGTGACGTCAGCATCCGGATGGGTTGTCGACTGCTCGTCGCGGACAACGCCATTTACCAACATACGACAGCCGACCTGGCCCCCGTGAACGTGTGCCGAGACACTCCCGGAGACCACAGTGAGTGTGGTCGTCTGCGCATGCGACCACGGCAATTCCGTTAGGTCCACCTTGTGTGGGTGTTGATCGATGTCGACGTAATCGAGTATGCCGCCGTCACCGATGGAACCGAACAACTCGTAGGTCAGCTGTTTGGGAGTGAATTCCTGGGGGGCCTGTGGACCGTTGACAGCGAGCACCGGACCCGGCGACGACATTTGATGCACCTTCCACATGCACACCACACCCACTCCGACCGCAACGACCGCGACCAACGGCATCCATGCCCGCGCCAGAACAGTCCGCGCGACCGAACGTTGGCCCACTGGAACAACCTTTCGTGAATCAGCCCCGTTGATCGGTTCGCAGGTGACCGTCGGTAGCTATCGCGTTGCGGAGCGGCAGTATTCCGCTGCCGCTATTGGTCAGAAATGATCAGACAACTGCTGCTCGCCGTGGCTAACAGCTTTCCGTCCGAGCTTGTCAGTGCCGCTTCCGCTAGCGCGGTTCGGCGACCCAGGTTGCGCACCGTTCCGGTACAGGTGATCATGCCGGTGTCAACCCGTACGGCGCGCAAAAAACGCACCGACAGGTCCAGGCTCGTGTACGCAGTCCCCGCCGGCAACAGGCTGTGTACCGCGCAGCCCGCCGCAGAGTCAAGAAGGGCGCTGTACACGCCACCGTGCACTGAACCGATTGGGTTGTAATGATATTCAGCTGGCATCATCGTGAAGACCACGACGCCGGGCTCCACCGACTCCAATCGCATGTTCAACACGTGCAGCAACGGCGGCCCTGGGAGTTCGCCGCTCGCCATGGCACGCAGATAGTCCACGCCGGATAGTTTGGCGGCCGCGCGCGCACCGATCAGGGGGTCTTCCCAGGTAAACGTCCGCTCGCGTGCTGTCTGATCGCTCGCTGCGACCGATTGTGTCATGGCAACCTCTCTCGAACTCGAATGCCCGCCTTGCATATCGACGTGCGGGATCCATCTGTATCCGCAGCCTTCTCAGTGCGTTAATAACCATCGCGTCTGACTACATGTATGTCAAGCCAACATCCGGACGGTGCCCTACATCACAGCAGCTGTCACCGCGGGGGCAGCTTAAATCAGCATGTTTCGCAGTGATAGCACGCATTTGAAGGGCTCCGTAACTCCACCTTTGCGCAGGTCGATGCCTGCGTCATCACTCAGCCTTGACTTTATGATAGTCAGCCGCAATGGTTGGTTTCTGCCCGCGATCAGGTTGGGCCGGGCGTCAACAAAGGACATCTGCGACGGAGACTCAATGACCACGATCGATCGCACCAATAGGCAAACCCCACAAGCGCGTACAACATCTGAGTCACAGCAGGAGTCGATCAGCCTCGCGCCCGCCAGCGATATCGCCACTGCCGCGTCGGCGCCAGCCTCCAAACCGAAACGACGTTCGCGCTTCGCCTGGCTGGGCGCGACCGTAACTGATCAGCGATATCACCATCCGCAGCGTGAGCGGTTCGTCGAGGAAGCCGCGATGTCCCGCGAGATGTTCAGGCTGTGAGTCGGGTCCTACATGTGGGCGGGTCGCTAGGCTGACGGACGCACCCGGGTGACGCGGTGCAGCAGCCACGCCAACGGAACCGTCACCACGGTTGTCGCGATGAACAGGTTCAGCATCGAACCCGTGTACACGTGCTGCCGAACCACATAGACCATGGCGAACTCCATGGTCACCAGATGAATGAGGAAGATCTCGTAGGAGATCTCGCCCAGCCACACCATCGGTCGACTGGCCAGCAGCCGCCAATACAGTCCCTGGTCTCCCAGCGCCAGCGGCGCCACCGCCAGAGCGGCGATTACCGCATAGAAGACCGTCTTGACCAGCGCCTCCGGCAGCGATGTCGGCGACGTGGTGGGTGCGCCCCCGATCGGGGTGGAGTCGATGAAGTAGCAGATGGTCGCCAACGGTATGGCAACGAACGCGTAGCAGCGCACGCCCGTAGCCTGCAAGACCGCCAACAACATTCCGGCCAGGAACCAGGCCAGGTAGGTGGGCAGCCACAGCCGAGCGCCGTCGGGGAACCAGTGGCTGACGTGGACCAGGATCAACCATGCCGGGCTTATTAACGTCATTGCTGCCAGAACGCCCAGCACCAAGCTTGGTCGCCACGACCGCCGACTGACCAACACCAACAGCAGGTATGCCAGTAGCGGGAGCAGCACATAGAAGGACGCCTCTACCGCCAGACTCCACATTTGGGTCAGGCCTTGATGCAGGTACTTGCCCAGGTAGCCGTCGGTGTAGATCTGGGTCAGAGTGAGGTTGCGGAGCAGTCCAAACCACGTGTGCCCGGGGTTCGGGCCCGCATCGCGAAAGTGGTACAGCACATAGGCGATCAGCACGGTGATCACGTAAGCGGGCATGATGCGCCGAACGCGGTGCCGCGCATAGCGGCTCAGCGACGGCGGCGGCCCGCCGGCCTGAGCCGATTTGACCCACGGACGGAACAGCAGGAACCCGGACAGCACAAAAAAGATCGGCACGCCGATCTCCATCCGCGCGCCGACCAAACCCCAGTAGCCGTGCGTGTACTTGCCGGTGGTGTACGCCGCGTGGGTGCCGACGACCAGCAGGGCGGCGACCGCGCGAACGCCGGTCAGCGATGCGACACGGTCCACATGGGAGGTCTGCTCGAGCCCTCCCTGGACGTTTTGCTCCTCGGACAGCGTCACTCGCCGTGTTTCCGGCGCGGTTTGCCGCCGTCACGATGAGGTTTTTGGTGGGGCTTGCCCGACGAACGCTCCGGCCGAAGTTCGATCAATACGCCCGAGATGCGGGTTTGCTCGAGCTTTTTGAGCGTCGCGGGGCTCAATTTGACGGGCAGCTCCACCAAAGAGAAATCGGGCCCGATGGCGATGTGGCCGAAATCGCTGCGGTGCAGACCGCCCTCGTTTGCAATGGCGCCGACGATCGCGCCCGGGCCGATCCGGTGCCGCTTGCCCACGGAAATGCGGTAGGTCGCGAAATCTCTTGTCTGCCTAGGCTTGTCTGAGCGTTCTCGAGGTTCGCTGTTGCGTTCGTTCCGCTCACGTCGCAGCGGCGGAGGTTCGGGTGACAGCAGGAAGGCCTCGCCGTCGCGGGCCTGCAAGGCCAGCGCTGCGGCGATATCGGCCATCGGGACGTCATGCTCGCGTTCGTAGTCCTCGACGAGCCTGCGGAACAGCTCGATTCCCGGACCGCCGAGCGTGTCGGTGATGGAATCGGCGAATTTGGCCACCCGCTGTGCGTTGACGTCCTCGACGCTGGGCAGTTCGACCTCGGTCAGTGTTTGCCGCGTTGCTTTTTCGATCGCCTTGAGCATGTGACGCTCCCGCGGCGAGACGAACAGCAGCGCGTTTCCCGAACGCCCGGCGCGGCCGGTGCGTCCAATCCGGTGCACATAGGACTCGGTGTCGTGCGGGATGTCGTAGTTGAGCACATGCGATATGCGCTCCACGTCCAGCCCCCGCGCGGCCACATCGGTGGCGACCAGGATGTCGATACCCCGGGTTCCAGCGTTTTTGAGTGCGGCTATGGTCCGCTCGCGCTGCGCCTGAGCAATATCGCCGTTGATGGCAGCCGCGGAAAAGCCTCGAGCACGCAGTTTTTCGGCGACCTCCTCGGTCGCCTGCTTGGTGCGCACGAAGATGATCATCGCCTCGAACGGCTCGACTTCGAGGATTCGGGTCAGTGCGTCCATCTTGCGTGGGCCGGCGACCTGGATGTAGCGCTGTGTGATGTTCTCGGCTGTGGCGTTTTTCGCTTTGGATGCGACTTCGAACGGATCGTGCAGGTACTTGGTGGTGATCTTGCGAATGGCCGGCGGCATGGTCGCCGAAAACAGCGCCACCTGTTTGTATTCGGGCGTCTCAGAGAGGATGCGCTCGACGTCTTCGGCGAAACCCATGGCGAGCATCTCGTCGGCCTCATCGAGCACTAGGTAGTCCACATGCGATAGGTCCAGGGTGCCGCGCTCCAAGTGGTCGATGACACGCCCGGGCGTACCGACCACCACCTGCGCGCCGCGTCTCAGCCCGGCCAGTTGCACGGTGTACGACGACCCGCCATAGATCGGCAGCACGTTGATCTGTGGCAGATGAGCCCCGTAACGACTGAACGCCTCGGCCACCTGCAGCGCCAGCTCGCGGGTGGGGGCCAGCACCAGCGCCTGAGTTGCTTTGTTGGTCACGTCGATTTTTGACAGGATCGGGATCGCGAAAGCCGCCGTCTTGCCCGTTCCGGTCTGCGCCAGTCCCACCACGTCAGTGCCCGCCAGCAGCGCGGGAATCGTCGCCGCCTGGATAGCGGTCGGTGACTCATAACCGACGTCGGCGATCGCCCGCAAGACTTTGGGGTGAATCTGCAGGTCGGCAAACGTCGTAGAGGCCGCTTCAGGTGAGCTGTCGGGGAGGGTCATCGCCTTGGGAGTCTAGTGGTCTCGCAAGCCCGGCGGATGCCGGGCGCAGCGGGTCGGCCGAATGTGAACGGTGCGCGACAGTCCACAAGGACGCGGCCACGCCTGCCACACCTGCCGGCCCGATGACGGTACGGTGCGCGATGTGTTGTCGCTATCGTGTCGCGCCGAGTCACTCACAAGCCTGGCCGCTCTCGCGTTGGTCGCCGGTACCTTGACCGCCTGCGGTTCGGGAGACTCGACAGTCGCAAAAACACCGCAAGCCACGACAGCCAGTGAGACCGCTTCGATCACTGCTCCCCGTACACCGAGCCCGACATCGGGCGCCGCTGCGACGCCCGCAGACCCGTGCGCGGTCAACCTCGCCTCACCGACCATTGCAAAAGTGGTCTCAGATCTGCCCCACGATCCGCGCGGTCAGCAGCCCTGGAACCCCGAGCCCCTCGCGGGCAACTACAACGAGTGCGCTCAACTGTCGGCAGTAGTGATCAAGGCCAACACCAACGCCGTCAATCCCACCACCCGGGCGGTGCTGTTCCATCTCGGACAGTTCATCCCGCAAGGGGTTCCGGACACCTACGGGTTCAACGGCATCGACGCAGCGCAAACCACCGGCGACACGGTGGCATTGACGTACCCCGGCGGCATCAACGGCTTGAGCACCTCGGTGCGGTTCCGTTGGAACGGCAACGGGGTCGAGATCATCGGTAATACCCCCGGCGCCTGAACAAGTCGATTGGCCGTTGGCCTCGGCCGCCACCACCAGACCCCAGCCGCCCAGCGACGGTAGGGGCGCCTCCGAACCACCGGACCGGGTAACCACCCAGCCGGCCAGGGCCGCAATCGCTGTCCGCCCCGGCGCCGAGCCACCCACGGCTATCCGCTGCCAGGTGGTGCACCAGCCGACAACGCCACCCACCGCCGGCACCACCGGCACTGGCGCCGTCGGTGTTAGTGGGTGCTAGAAGGCCTGGCCGGCGCTGCCGTTACCGACGCCCAAACGGCCGCCCCCGAAGCCGCCCCCGGCGCCGGCGGAGCCGCCATCGCCGCCGCTGTTGGCACGGGCATCACCATTGGCGCCGGTACCGCCTGTCCCGCCGTCGGGACCGTCGGCGCCGGTGCCACCGCCACCGGTGCCGGCGGAGGTGTTGGCGATGCCGCCGCCGCCGCCACCACCGCCGATGCCGGCACCGCCGTCACCGCCTGATCCGCCGATGCCGACGAACAAGTTGCCGGAGGCGGTGCCGCCGCCACCACCTGATCCGCCGATGCCGTCAGAGGCGTCGCCAGCGGCACCGCCGCCGCCACCGCCGCCACCGGTAGCCGCACTCGTCGTGGCGCCGCCGCCGCCACCACCGCCACCGCCGGCGCCGCCTGATCCGCCGATGCCGCTAGAGGGGGCGGCTCCGGCGCCGCCGCCACCGCCGCCACCGCCATCACCCTCGGAAGCGGCGGAGCCGCCAGTGGTGGTGGCGGTGCCGCCGTTACCGCCGCCGCCACCCAACCCCCCGGTACCGGCGGTGCCGCCGCTGCCGGTACCAGTGCCGACGTCGCCGCCGGCGCCGCCGGCCCCGCCGCCGCCGCCGCCCCCGCCAACGACCTCGAGGCCGCTGCTCGAGGCGGTCGTGTTGGACCCTCCGTTGCCGGCGAGACCGCCGTTACCGCCCAGGCCACCGTCGCCATTGGTTCCGCCGTTGGGAGTGCCGCCACCGTTGCCGCCGGCCCCGCCGTGGCCACCGTTGCCACCTTGGAAGGCGACGGGCAGGTTGCTGGCGTCGTCGCCGGTACCGCCGCCGCCGCCGTCACCGCCGGTGCCGCCGTTACCGCCGATACCCACGGCGCCTGCGGCGCCTGCACCGGTACCGGCCGCGCCGGCGTTGCCACCGTTGCCGCCGATACCACCTCCGCCGCCAGCGCCGCCGGCGCTGAGTTGGCCGACGCCGGAACCGCCGGTACCGCCGTTGCCGGCGCCGCCGCCGTTACCGCCCAGACCACCGTTGCCGTTGGTGCCCCCGACGGGGGCCGAGCCGCCTTGGCCGCCGTCACCACCGTTACCACCGTTAAAGCCGGGGCCACCCGTGTTTGCGCCCGGCCCGGCGGCCGCACCGACATCGCCGGCACCGCCGTTACCACCGTTACCACCGGCCCCGGCGGTGCCCACGGCACCCGCCGCCGCTCCGGGGTTCCCGAAAAGCAACCCATTGTTAGCGCCGGCGGCCCCACCGAGCCCCGGCATCACCGCCAAGCCCGCCGTTACCGCCGTTACCGCCGGCCAAGCCCAGGCCAACACCAGACGCACCCGTACCACCAGCGCCGCCGATCCCGCCGGCCCCGCCGGCCCCGCCATTACCGGCTTCGCCCAGAATCATCGCGGCGTCGGCGCCACCGGCCCCGCCGGCCCCGCCAGCACCGCCGGCACCGCCGTTACCGCCGTTAACGGCGGGGTCCAGGCTATTGGCGCCGGCCAAACCGACCCCGCCAGCACCGCCGGCGCCGCCGACCCCGCCCTGGCCCCACAGCGAGAACAGCTGCCGATCCGCGCCGCCAACCCCGCCGTTACCACCAAGCCCGCCGGCCACCGCATCGGTGCCGGCCCCGCCGGCACCGCCGGCACCGCCAGCGCCGCCGGACGCCGGACCCCACGGGCCGAGTCCGCCACCAAGCAACCCATTGGCCCCGCCGCCGCCGCCATTACCGCCGGTCCCAGCGATGTCCCCGCCGGCTCCGCCGGCCCCGCCGGCCCCGCCTTTGCCCCACATGTCCGCCGACCCGCCCAAACCGCCATTACCGCCAGTCCCGCTGCCAGCCCCGCCGGCCCCGCCGGCACCACCAACCCCGCCATTGCCGAACAAGCCCGTCCACCCACCGGAACCACCGTTACCGGCCGCCCCGGCCGCTACGGCCTCCCCGCCGGCCCCGCCGGCCCCACCACTACCCCACAACCACCCACCAGCACCACCCCGGCCACCGTCCGCGCCCGCACCGCCCGCACCACCGGCACCACCGCGGCCGATCAACCCCGCAGCACCACCCGCACCACCAGCCTGCCCGGCAGCACCCGACCCGCCGTTCCCGCCTCTACCGATCAGCCACCCGCCGTCGCCGCCCTTTGCCCCGGATCCGGCCGCCCCATTGGCGCCGTTACCAAACAGCCCACGACCCGTCAACGCCTCGCTGGGCGCATTGACCACCGCCAGCACGTCCTGCTCGAGGGTCTGCAACGGCGACGCGTTCGCCGCCTCAGCGGCCGCATAGGCGGCACCACCCGACGACAACAACTGCGCAAACCGGGCATGAAACACCGCCGACTGCGCACTCACCGCGTGAAAATCCTGCCCAAAAGTGCCAAACAACCCGCTAATCGCCGCCGACACCTCATCAGCAGCCGCCGGCGCAATCCCCGTCGTCGACGGCACCGCCGACGCCGTCGCCGCCCTAATCGCCTCCCCAATCCCACTCAAATCCGCCGACGCACTCGCCAACGACTCCGGGGCAGCAAACAGTAAAGACGACATCTGGGGCTCCAATCACCTGCAGGCGAGCACAACCATAGGGAACGATCTTTGAGACGCGATCAGAACAGTACCCCCGGCGCTTTGGGCTCGCAGTCTATTCCGCAATGTCATATTTTTCGTTTCCCGCACGGGACGCCAGCAACCACCGCAGAGCGCCACGACCTGGTCATGGGCCTGACTCAGCACCGGCGCGGATCCCGGTGCCACCCCCCTCGGCGGGGGCGGGCTACGGCGCACCAGCAACGGCGGCGGCGGCCAAGTCCAACCCCCCGCCATCCTCATCGCGCTACCACGCCGAGCTTTGACGCTTGCCCACAACACATCTAGCGCATCGCGTCGACCAGGTCTCGCGCCCATGCCGTCCGCTGTGCGCGCGTTGCCCCGCGGCTCAGCAAGCCACGCCAACCACTCACCTCCGACGGAAGCGAGAACGTCCCAACCCCACCACTCGTCACAAACACCCATCAGCCAGTCACCGGCGGCCTCACCTCGATGTTGAAGAAGACGAGTCCGATTTCGCCGCCGCCGGAGGCGGGTGGGCCGGCCACCCACCGCTCTGCGCAAGTTCATCCACCAACACCGCCGCAGGCCCCCGGCCGGAGTTCGTTGGCCGCCTTGACCACTTCGGGTGCTCCACATCCGATTTCAGCTCGCGCCGTGCGCGCCCTTTGTCGCCGCCCTGGCCAGGGGGAGTCCTTCGGTGCCACCGATTGTGTCGGACGCCTTAACTACAGTGGCTGTCGTGTTCGTCACCACCCACAGCATCGTGTACAGCGCATCGGATCTCGCCGCCGCCGCCCGCTGCGAGTACGCCCTGCTACGGGATTTCGACGCCAAACTCGGCCGGGGCCCCGCCGTCACCACTGAAGACGAACTGTTCACGCGCACCGTCGTTCTCGGTAACGAGCATGAACGGCATCAACTCGACCGGCTGCGCGACGAGTTCGGGGATGCGATCGCGATCATCGGCCGTCCGGCCTACACAATCGCCGGACTGACGGCCGCCGCCGAAGCGACCCAGCGCGCCATCGCCAACCGGGCTCCGGTGGTGTACCAGGCCGCGATGTTCGACGGTCGCTTCGTCGGGTTCGCCGACTTCCTGATGCGAGACGGTGAGAAATATCGGGTCACTGACACCAAGCTGGCCCGCTCACCGAAAATCACCGCGCTGTTGCAGCTGGCGGCTTACGCCGACGCGCTGGCCGGGATGGGCGTGCCGGTGGCGGCGGAAGCCGAGCTACAACTGGGTGACGGTACCGTCGTACGGTATCGGGTCTGCGATCTGATCCCGGTCTACCGATCTCAGCGCACACAATTAGAAAGACTGCTCGACGACCACTACGCCGCCGGCTCGGCGGTGCGCTGGGAAGACGAGGGGGTGCGGGCGTGTTTTCGTTGCCCGCTGTGCACAGAGCAATTGCGTGCCAACGACGACCTGCTGCTGGTTTCCGGTATGCGAGTAAGCCAGCGCGAGAAGTTCATTGACGTCGGGATCACGACGGTCGCCGAGCTGGCCGAGCACTGCGAGCCGGTGCCCGACCTGGCTGCCAGCGTGCTCGGAAAGCTGACCGCGCAGGCCACACTTCAAGTCGTGCAACGTGATAGCGGTATCCCGCAGTTCGAGATCGTCGACCCGCAGCCCCTGGCATTGCTGCCGGAACCGGACCCCGGCGACTTGTTCTTCGACTTCGAGGGTGATCCGCTGTGGACCGTCAACGGCCGCGAGTGGGGCCTGGAATATCTGTTCGGCGTGTTGGAAGCCGGTCCCGCGGGAGCCTTTCGACCGCTGTGGGCGCATAACCGGGTCGACGAGCGCACGGCGTTGATTGATTTCCTGGCAATGGTGGCCAAGCGTCGTAAGCGTCGCCCCAACATGCACATCTACCATTACGCACCGTACGAGAAGACCGCGCTGCTGCGATTGGCCGGGCGGTACGGTGCCGGCGAGGACGAGGTCGACGAACTGCTGCGCAGCGGGACGTTGGTTGACTTGTACCCATTGGTGCGCAAGAGCATTCGCGTGGGCGTTGAGTCGTTCAGCCTCAAGGCTCTGGAACCTCTCTTCATGGGGTCACAGCGGCGCGCTGGCGACGTCACCACCGCCGCCGATTCGATCACCGCCTACGCCCAATACTGCGAACTGCAGGCCGCCGCCCGGTTCGACGAAGCAGCGACCCTCCTCAAGGAGATCGAGGACTACAACCACTACGACTGCCGGTCGACTCAGGAACTGCGCAACTGGCTGATGCTGCGCGCTTACGAATCCGGCGTCGTACCGATTGGCGCCCAATCGGTTCCCGAAGGCAACACCGTCGAAGACCACGACCAGCTCGCGGTCACCTTGTCGAGTTTCACCGGCGACGCCGCCCTCGCCGAGCGCACACCCGAGCAGGCGGCGGTCGCGCTGGTTTCAGCGGCGCGCGGTTACTATCGGCGAGAAGATAAGCCGTTCTGGTGGGCACACTTCGACCGACTGAACTTCCCCGTCGACGAATGGGCGGACAACACAGACGTCTTCGTTGCCGACAGCGCGTCGGTGGCTGTCGACTGGCATCTGCCCGCTCGCGCGCGCAAGCCACAGCGACGGGTGCGACTGAGCGGGCAGTTGGCGCGGGGCAGCCTCTCGACAGACATGTTTGCGCTCTACGAGCCCCCGGCTCCGCCGAGCATGACCGACAATCCCGACCGGCGGGCGGCCGGCCGGGCCGAGGTTGTCGAGACCGATGATCCAAGCGCGCCCAATGAGGTCGTCATCCTTGAACGAGTAGGCAGTGACGGCAACGCATTCCACCACCTGCCCTTCGCGCTGACCCCCGGCCCGCCGGTACCGACAACGGTTCTGCGGGATTCCATCGAATCGACCGCCACCGCCATCGCCGCCGGTTTGCCGCAACTGCCACACACAGCGGTGGTGGACGTTCTGCTACGCCGCGCGCCCCGCACCCGCAGCGGCACCCCGCTCCCCCGCGGCAGCGACATCGTCGCCGATATTACCGCCGCGGCCGTAGATCTGGACTCGTCATACCTGGCGGTGCACGGGCCGCCGGGGACCGGGAAGACGTATACCGCCGCTCACGTGATCAGACGCTTGGTCGTCGAACGGGCCTGGCGCGTCGGGGTCGTCGCGCAATCGCATGCCACGGTAGAGAACTTGCTGGATGGTGTGATTGATGCCGGATTGGATCCACGCCGGGTCGCAAAGAAACGCTACGGCCGCGACGCGCCGCGCTGGCAGGAGATCGACGGTAACGAATATCCGGCGTTCATTGCCGACAACGCGGGATGCGTGATCGGTGGTACAGCCTGGGATTTCGCCAATGCCAATCGGGTGGCGCCGGGCAGCCTGGATATGCTGGTGGTCGACGAAGCCGGTCAGTTCTGTTTGGCTAACACGATCGCCGTCGCACCTGTGGCCGCAAATCTATTGCTGCTAGGCGATCCGCGGCAGCTGCCGCAGGTCAGTCAGGGCACGCATCCCGAACCGGTCGACACCTCGGCGCTCGATTGGCTGGTTGACGGCCGGCGCACGCTGCCCGACGAGCGCGGCTACTTCCTGGACCGCTCGTACCGGATGCATCCGGCCGTCTGCGCAGCGGTCTCCGCGCTGTCTTACGAGGGCAGGCTGCATTCGCATACCGAGTGCACCGCCGCGCGTCACCTCGATGCATATCAGCCCGGCGTTCACGTGGTTCCCGTTGGCCACCAAGGTAACTCGACTGAAAGCGCAGAGGAGGCCCGCGCGATCGCCGCCCAAATCGAAGGGCTGCTCGGCAGGCCATGGACCGACGAGCACGGCACGCGGCCGTTGGTGGCCTCCGACGTGCTGGTACTGGCACCGTACAACGCCCAAGTGGCTTTGGTGCGTCAGGTGTTGACGACGGCCGGGCACGGCGGCGTCCGGGTCGGGACAGTCGACAAGTTCCAGGGCACGCAGGCGCCGGTCGTGTTCGTCTCGATGACGGCCTCATCCGCCGATGAGGTACCACGTGGAATCTCGTTCCTGCTCAACAGGAACCGACTCAACGTCGCAATCAGCCGAGCCCAGTACGCAGCGGTGATCGTGCGCTCGGATACGCTTGTCGACTATTTGCCGGCCTCACCCGCCGGCCTGGTCGACTTGGGCGCGTTTTTAACCCTGTCATCGGCCGGCCCACCCTGACTGCGCTACCTACCCGACGAATGCCGGCCGCCGCCGGCGGGTTCGTCCGGATCGGGACGGTAATGGCGGTTCCGCGGCGGCGCCTCACCTTCAGCGAACTGGCGGCGCACGGCGGCGCGGCGGTCAACCGCCGGCGGGGGCGCGCGCCGATCGTCATGCGGGGCAGCCTCGAACGAACGCGGCGAAAGCTCGCCGACGGAACGGACTCGACGCATGCCATCGATACGAGAAGCGTTGTGAGCGAAGCTAACCGTCTCGGCTTCTGACGGCTCGGCGAGCAAGCTGCGCCACAAACCGACCGGGTCGCTGTGCCATACGTCGGCGGGTGCCGTGCGCGGATGTTGGACCCGCACCACTCGCGGATCGGTGTCGCAGTCCTCCTCGTAAGCCGACCCGATCTGGGCGTCCGGACCGCTCCCGGTATCCGGTTCGCGACGAAGTGTGAACTCGACGTAGTCGTCGTAGTCATCGTCGCCCAGGTGAACAAGGTCATAGTCGGGTAACTGCCCGGCCCGCTCGGCGGCCCGCGGGTCAGAGGTCAGCGCGGACCCGAAGCCGACCAAGAACAGTGCAGCGACGATCCCGAACAACGCGACGAACGCGGGCAGCAGCACCGACTGCGACATCGCGGCTGAGAACGGCTCGCGCACGAAAGCCGGTAATTCCAGAGCGGTCCCGCTTTCCGCTGCGGGTGCGCGCGGCGGCATCTCGGCGCCGATCCGGGATGTCATGAACGCGGCCATGCCAGCGCTCCCGAGCACCGCGCCAAGCTGCCGGATCGAGTTGTACACAGCAGAGCCCGCACCGGCCAGGTGTGGCGGCAGGTTGCGTGTCGCCGTGGCCGTCAGCGGCGACCACACGAACGCGCTCCCGACGCCCATTACGCCGAACGGCAACAGCAGCCGCCAGATCGGTGTGTCCGGGGTCATCTCGAACGACAGCCACGTCAGCCCGATTGCCAGCATCGAAAAGCCGAAACCGAGCACCGGCAACGGGTGGTATCTGTCGACCAGCATGCCGACAAACGGCGCGAGCCCGGCGCTGATGATGGCCATCGGCGCAAGCAACAGGGCCGAGCGCGTCGGCGACAACCCGCACACCGCCTGTGCGTAGAACGTCAGCGGCAGGATCATCGCGGTAAACGCGAACGAGACAACGGCCACCCCGGCGTTGCACAGGCCGAAGTCCCGGTCGGCGAAGATCTTGAGCGGAATCAGTGGCTCGCGAGTGTTGACCGACTGCCAGTAGACGAACACCGAGACAAAGCCCGCGCCTGCGACGATCATTGCCCAGATCCACGGTTCCCAGTGCGCAGCCTGGCCCTGCTGCAGCCCGAAGACGATCAGAAATATGCCCACCCCAGACAACCCGACGCCGATCAGATCGAACCGGTGCGCCTGGGTGGGCAGTACCGGGACCTGCCGCACCGCCAACGCCAATCCGGCGATGCCGATGGGAATGTTGATGAAAAATATCCACTGCCAGCCCAGCCCGTCGACAAGCGCGCCCCCGGCCAGCGGTCCCACCAGGCTGGCCACGCCAGCCGTAGCCCCCCACACGCTCATCGCGGCTCCACGGCGCTGCCGCGGGAAGATCTGGGTGATCATCGACAAGGTCTGCGGCGTGAGTATCCCGGCACCGACACCTTGCACCACCCGAGCGGCGATCAGCGTGGCGGCGCTGCTCGATAGCCCACACCACATCGAGGCGAAGGTGAACACCACGAGACCGATCAGGTACAGGTTCTTCGAACCGAACCGATCACCGAGCCGGCCGGCGACCAGCAGCACTACGGCGTATCCCAGCAGGTAGGCACTGGTCACCCAGACGACGGCGTCGTAACCGATGCGCAACTCGGCCATGATGGTGGGATTGGCGACCGCGACGATGGTCGAATCGACCATGATCATGAAGAAGCCGATCATCATCGCCCACAGCGCGCTCCAGGGTCGGACCTCGACGGATTCGATAGATGCTTTATGCGGTCGGCAAGACCCGCCCCGATGGGCCGGGCACCCCCGGGCGACGGGGGCGTCGCCGTGCTCATCGCCCCACCTCGTTTCAACTCCCGACGATCTGATCGACCGGCCGACAAACAAACCCCTATCGTCACCGATTCATGGCTAGCCTGCATTATCGCGGGCGGCACAATCAGCCCGGCAGCGGCGGAGGTTTGCCGCTCTGCCTGCAATTTGTCTAACGCGCGTTAGCCTGGATGTAGGCGATTGGGCAGGAGAAGCAATATGTGCGCGCAATGGACTGGGTCTCGAAACGGGTCTTGGAGTGCGTCTGGATCGCCGGAGACCGGCACAGGCGGTCGACCCAAAGCGTCCGCACGGGCATTGGCGCAGCTCATCGAGCGCAGTACCCGGATACAGGGCCCGGCCGCGGACGCCTATGTGGCCCGGCTGCGACGCGCGTATCCCAGCGCGGGCCCCGCCGAGATCATCGGCAAGCTGGAAAAGCGCTACCTGGCCGCTTTGACGGCGAGCGGCGCCGCGGTGGGTTCGACGGCAACGTTCCCAGGGGTGGGCACCTTGACGGCACTGTCTGCCGGCGCCGGAGAGACGGTGTTCTTCCTCGAGGCCACCGCGGTCTTCGTGCTGGCGACCGCGGTGGTGTACGGCATCCCCGCTGACCATCGGGAACGACGCCGCGCTTTGGTACTGGCCGTCCTCGTCGGAGATGATTCCAAGCGCGCCCTCGGCGAACTGATTGGCCCGGCCCGCACCAACGGCGCCGGGCTCGCCGAGGGCATGGCCTCACTGCCGATGTCGACGTTGGCGCGGTTGAACACGCGGCTGCTCAAATACGCGGTCAAGCGGTACACCGTCAAACGTGGAGCGCTGCTGCTCGGCAAGATGCTTCCGGTCGGTATTGGTGCGGCGGTCGGCGGCGCAGGCAACCGGATGGTGGCCAACAAGATCGTCCGCAACGCCCGCAGCGCGTTCGGCACACCGCCTGCGCGCTGGCCGGGAACCCTGCATCTGTTGCCGTCGGTCCACGAGGTCGGGTAGAAGCCTGCGAGACGCAGGTTGCCCGGTCGTCTCTCTGGCGAATTGCCCGCGAAGCGTTAGCCTTTATTGGGCGGAAACGTTCTCCGACCGCCGCGCGTGTGGAGTACCTCGCCGACCGGGGTGCACAAAGTCGCAAGCGTCGCGCAGTGGCGGTTGCAGGACTTTGAACGAC
Organism: uncultured Actinomycetota bacterium; assembly: GCA_963762625.1. Taxonomy (GTDB): domain Bacteria; phylum Actinomycetota; class Actinomycetes; order Mycobacteriales; family Mycobacteriaceae; genus Mycobacterium. The sequence goes on along the minus strand of CAVXLB010000001.1, from coordinate 1,786,584 downwards.
AAAGGAATTGAGGCGAACAGCGGCCGTGAGCAACGTAAGTTCACCGTTCGGACAGAACGAATGGCTGGTCGAGGAGATGTACCGCAAGTTCCGCGACGACCCCTCGTCGGTCGATCCGAGCTGGCACGAGTTCCTGGTTGACTACGACCCCGAAGCATCCTCTGAGGCGGCCCCCGAACCCACCCCGGTACCCGCCCTGGCCACACCGGCCCTCGCTGCCCAGCAGCCCGCGGCGGCCGCTCCGCAACTGAAGCCGGCCACCAAGCCTGTCGGCGCCGCGGCGGAGGGCAACGGTTCGGCCGCACCGGCCAAATCCGCCGTTCCCCCGCCGGCCGAAGGTGACGAGTTGCAGGTGCTGCGCGGCGCCGCCGCGGCCGTCGTCAAGAATATGTCCGCGTCGCTGGACGTGCCGACGGCGACCAGTGTGCGGGCCATTCCGGCCAAGCTGCTGATCGACAACCGGACCGTCATCAACAACCAGTTGAAGCGCACCCGGGGCGGGAAGATCTCCTTCACCCACTTGCTGGGCTACGCAATGGTCCAAGGGGTCAAGAAGTTCCCCAACATGAACCGGCATTACGCCGAGGTCGGCGGCAAGCCCACCTCGGTCACGCCCGCGCACACCAACCTCGGCCTGGCGATCGATCTACAAGGCAAGGACGGCAAACGCTCTCTGGTGGTGGCCGGCATCAGGGGCTGCGAGACCATGCGGTTCGCGGAGTTCGTCTCCGCCTACGAGGACATCGTGCGCCGCGCACGCGACGGCAAGCTGACCGCCGAAGACTTTGCCGGCGTGACCATTTCGCTGACCAACCCAGGAACCATCGGCACCGTGCACTCGGTGCCCAGGCTGATGTCTGGGCAGGGCGCCATCCTGGGTGTCGGCGCGATGGAGTACCCGGCGGAGTTGCAGGGCGCCAGCGAGGAACGCATTGCCGAACTGGGTATCGGCAAGCTGATCACGCTGACCTCCACCTATGACCATCGCATCATCCAGGGAGCGGAATCCGGTGACTTCCTGCGCACCATCCACGAGATGCTGCTCTCGGACGACTTCTGGGACGAGATCTTCCGCGAGCTGAGCATTCCGTACCTCCCGGTGCGCTGGAGCACCGACAACCCGGACTCGATCGTCGACAAGAACGCTCGCGTCATGGAGTTGATCGCGGCTTACCGCAATCGCGGCCACATGATGGCCGACATCGATCCACTGCGTTTGGATACCACCCGGTTCCGCAGTCACCCAGACCTCGAGGTGCTGACGCATGGCCTCACGCTGTGGGATCTGGATCGGGTGTTCAAGGTCAATGGCTTTGGGGGTGCTGAGTACAAGAAGCTGCGTGACGTTCTGGGCTTGCTGCGCGACGCCTATTGCCGACACATCGGCGTCGAGTACACCCATATCCTCGAGCCCGAACAGCAGGAGTGGCTGGAAGAACGGGTCGAGACCAAACACGTCAAACCGACTGTGGGCGAACAGAAATACATCCTGAGCAAGCTGAACGCCGCCGAGGCATTTGAGACCTTTCTGCAGACCAAATACGTTGGACAGAAGCGCTTCTCGCTCGAAGGTGCCGAAAGCGTCATCCCCATGATGGACGCGGCCATCGACCAGTGCGCTGAGTATGGCCTGGACGAAGTGGTCATCGCGATGCCGCACCGCGGCCGGCTCAACGTGTTGGCCAACATTGTCGGCAAGCCGTACTCGCAGATCTTCAGCGAGTTCGAAGGCAACCTGAACCCATCAGAGGCGCACGGCTCCGGCGATGTCAAGTACCACCTCGGCGCCACCGGCATATATCTACAGATGTTCGGCGACAACGATATTCAGGTGTCACTGACCGCCAACCCGTCGCACCTGGAAGCCGTGGACCCGGTGGTGGAGGGTCTGGTCCGGGCCAAGCAGGACCTGCTGAACAGAGGCTCAGAGGACGACGGCGATGACAAAGCGTTCTCGGTGGTGCCGATAGTGATGCACGGCGACGCGGCGTTCGCGGGCCAGGGCGTGGTGGCCGAGACGCTGAACCTGGCGAACCTGCCCGGCTACCGCGTCGGCGGCACCATTCACATCATCGTCAACAACCAGATCGGTTTCACCACCGCACCGGAATACTCCCGGTCCAGCGAGTACTGCACCGACGTCGCGAAGATGATCGGCGCGCCGATCTTCCACGTCAACGGCGACGACCCCGAAGCGTGCGTATGGGTGGCGAAGCTGGCCGTGGACTTCCGGCAGAAGTTCAAGAAGGACGTCGTCATCGACATGCTCTGCTACCGGCGGCGCGGGCACAACGAGGGCGATGACCCGTCGATGACCAACCCGGCCATGTACGACGTCGTCGACACCAAGCGCGGGGCCCGCAAGAGCTACACCGAAGCCCTGATCGGCCGCGGCGACATCTCCCTCAAGGAAGCCGAGGACGCCCTGCGCGACTACCAGGGCCAGCTGGAGGGGGTGTTCAACGAGGTCCGCGATCTGGAGAAGCACGGCGTGCAGCCCAGCGAATCGGTGGAGGCCGACCAGATGATCCCGGCGGGCCTGGCCACGGCGGTGGACAAGGCGCTGCTGGCCCGCATCGGCGACGCGTTCCTGGCCGCACCAGAAGGATTCACCGCGCACCCGCGGGTGCAGCCGGTGCTGGAGCGACGCCGGGAGATGGCCTACGAAGGCAAGATCGACTGGGCCTTCGGTGAGCTGCTGGCCTTGGGTTCGCTGGTGGCCGAGGGAAAGTTGGTGCGGCTCACGGGCCAAGACACCCGGCGCGGCACCTTCTCCCAGCGGCATTCGGTGATCATCGACCGCAACACGGGCGAGGAATTCACGCCCCTGCAGCTCCTGGCGACCAACACGGACGGAACCGCGACCGGCGGCAAGTTCCTGGTTTACGACTCAGCGCTATCGGAGTACGCCGCCGTCGGGTTCGAGTACGGCTACACCGTGGGCAACCCGGAAGCGGTGGTGCTGTGGGAAGCGCAATTCGGCGATTTCGTGAACGGCGCGCAGTCGATCATCGACGAGTTCATCAGCTCCGGAGAAGCCAAGTGGGGCCAATTGTCGACGGTCGTGTTGCTGTTGCCGCACGGACACGAAGGGCAAGGCCCCGACCACACCTCCGGCCGGATCGAGCGCTTCCTGCAGCTGTGGGCTGAGGGGTCGATGACCATCGCGATGCCGTCGACTCCGTCGAACTATTTCCACTTGTTGCGCCGGCACGCCCTCGACGGAGTTATGCGCCCGTTGATCGTCTTTACGCCCAAGTCGATGTTGCGCAACAAGGCCGTGGTCAGCGACGTCAGGGACTTCACCGAGAACAAGTTCCGGTCGGTCCTGGAGGAACCCACCTACGAAGACGGGATCGGCGACCGCAGCAAGGTAACCCGGATCCTGCTCACCAGCGGCAAGATCTACTACGAGTTGGTCGCCCGCAAAGCCAAGGACAACCGCGAAGACGTCGCGATCGTGCGGATTGAGCAACTGGCGCCGCTGCCGCGTGGCCGGCTGCGCGAGACGCTGGAACGCTACAACAGCGTCGAGGAGTTCTTCTGGGTCCAGGAGGAGCCAGCGAACCAGGGCGCGTGGCCGTCGATGGGCCTGACGCTGCCTGAGTTGATGCCCGACCTGCTCAGCGGAATCAAGCGCATCTCGCGCCGCGCCATGTCGGCCCCGTCGTCCGGTTCGTCCAAGGTGCACGCCGTCGAGCAGCAGGAGATCCTCGACACCGCCTTCGGTTGAGCCCCACCCGCTAGTACCAGGGACCGCTGGTACCGGTTAACCTTCGACGAGAGCCGACACGAGGGAGGGTGTTCATGGAGGGATTCGCCGGCAAGGTCGCCGTGGTGACCGGCGCAGGTTCGGGTATAGGGCAGGCACTGGCCCTCGAGCTGGGCCGTTCCGGGGCCAAACTCGCGATCAGCGACGTCGACGTCGACGGACTGGCGCAAACCGAGGCACAGCTGAAGGCGATCGGCGCACAGGTCAAAGCCGACCGGCTGGATGTGACCGAGCGCGAGGCGTTCCTGGCCTACGCCGACGCGGTCGCCGAGCACTTCGGCAAGGTGAACCAGATCTACAACAACGCCGGCATCGCGTTCAGCGGAGACGTTGAGGTCAGCCAGTTCAAGGACATCGAACGGGTGATGGACGTCGACTTCTGGGGCGTCGTGAACGGCACCAAGGCCTTCCTGCCGCACGTTATCGCCTCAGGGGACGGCCATATCATCAATGTCTCCAGCTTGTTCGGATTGATGTCGGTACCGGGGCAGGCGGCGTACAACGCGGCCAAGTTCGCGGTCCGCGGCTTCACTGAGGCGCTGCGGCAGGAGATGGTGGTCGCCGGCCACCCGGTGGGTGTGACCACGGTGCACCCCGGCGGCATCAAGACCGCGATCGCCCGCAACTCCACAGTCGCCGAGGGACTCGACCGGGATGAGCTGGCCAAACTGTTCGACAAGCGGTTGGCCAAGACCAGCCCGCAACGGGCCGCCCGGATCATCCTGGAAGCGGTACGCAAGAACAAGGCTCGAGTGCTGGTCGGCGCGGACGCCAAGGCGTTAGACCTGCTCGTTCGGCTGACGGGATCCGGATACCAGCGGATCGTCGCGCTGTCCACGGGACGGATAATGCCGCGCAAGAGCTAACGGCTCAACGCCCCAGCGGGTGCTCTCCCAACCAACCGCCGGCCACCGCTTGCGGGTCGGCGCCGCCCGCCACTTGGCGACGCATGTCGGCCAGCGCCGATGTGTCCAGCACGCCGGCCACTTCGTTGATCGCCAGCAGCTGCCGGTCGGTCAGCGCGTTACGGCGATACAGCGGCACTACGTTCTCGGCTTGGATCAACGCGGGTTTGCCGTCGGCCAGCACGACCACATCATCCGGAATGCCGGGATCCGCGCTGGTGGTCCACCCCGCGGTCAGCTGACCAGCCCGCAGTGCGGCGAAAAGCTCCGTTTCACTGGGAAATTCGCGCGGGGCAGGCAGCCGGCACGACCCCACCGCCGACGGCGTCTGAAATCTGGTGACGATCCCGACGACCAACCCGTCGCAGTGTTTTTGCAACGCGCTCAGGTCATTACCACCCCAGGCACTGGCGGTGGATCCAGTCACCACCAGCACGGGCTTGTCCTCGGCAGAGGTGGCGTAGTCGCCTGCGGCGACGCCCTCGGGCAGCGCCGAGACCATCGCGCGGTACACCTGGGTATCGGAAAGCGCCGACGCGCCCGGCTCCAATATCTGCAACAGCCGCCCGGTGAAGGCGGGTACGACAGTGAATTCGCCCGAGTCCAGCTTCGCCATCGGGTCGACCGCAGTCTCGGCGCGCGTGCCGAATCCGTATGAGCGCAACGCGGCGAGGTAAATAGCGGCCAGCAGCATCGACCCGGAGTCCGGCCCGGATCCGACCACCACGTCCGGTGGAGCGTTGTGGCCGGCGGTTTCGCCTGCGCAGCCCGCCGCCGCGAGCAGCGCCGCCAGCAGCAGCGCCGCCAGCCTTCTCACACGGCAGTGTCGGCCGCGAAAGCCACCGCTTTTGCAACCGCTTCGCCGACGCGCGGGTCCAGTGGGCTCGGGACGATCCGATCGAACGCGAGGTCGTCACTGACGACGGAGAAAATCGCCTCGGCCGCGGCTACCCTCATCCTTTCGGTGATCTGACGCGCCCCGGCATCCAGTGCGCCGCGGAAAATCCCCGGGAACGCGAGCACGTTGTTGATCTGGTTCGGGAAGTCGCTGCGGCCGGTCGCCACCACCGCCGCGTGCTTGGCCGCAACGCCGGGATCTATCTCCGGGTCCGGGTTGGACAGCGCGAACACGATCCCGCCGGGCGCCATCGTGGCGATCAACTCCTCGGGCACCAAACCCCCCGACACCCCGAGGAACACGTCGGCCCCGTTGAGCGCCTCCACCAATCCGCCCGACATACCATCGCGATTGGTGCGTTGCGCCAGGTCGGCCTTGACACCGTTCATGTCGTCGCGCGCGGTGTGCAATATGCCGCGGGAATCGAGCACGGTGATCTCCGAAACTCCCATGGCAAGGAGAAGGTTTGTGCACGCCACACCGGCGGCACCGGCGCCGGACACCACCACTCGCAGTGAGGACATGTCCCGACCGAGCAACTTGGTGGCGCCCATCAATGCCGCGAGCACCACAACCGCCGTGCCGTGCTGGTCATCGTGCATCACCGGGCAATCCAGCGCCTCGATGGCTCGCCGTTCGATCTCGAAGCAGCGCGGAGCGGAGATGTCCTCCAGGTTGACGGCGCCGAATGTCGGGCGCAGCCGCACCAGGGTTTCCACGATCTCGTCGGGGTCCTTGGTGTCCAGTACGAGCGGGATCGCGTCGAGGCCGCCGAACTCTTTGAACAGGGCACACTTGCCCTCCATCACCGGCAGTGACGCCGCCGGCCCAATGTCGCCCAAGCCGAGCACGGCGCTGCCGTCGCTGACGACCGCCACCAGCCGGTTGGCCCAGGTGTAGCGGGCGGCCAGGGTGCGATCGGCGGCGATCGCGCGACTCACCTGCGCCACGCCGGGCGTATAGGCGATCGATAGGGAGCGCTGGGTGTCCAGCGGCGCGGTCAGACCTACGGAAAGCTTTCCGCCTAGGTGCGCCTCGAAGATCTCCTCGTCGGTGATAACGACTTGGGAGCTTTCAAGCTTTTCGGACACAGGCCCAGGGTACTGACTACTGATTAGTAGGGCTAATTCGCTCAGATCAGCTTCAACTCCGTGACGGCGTTTCGCTCGTCGGCCAGCTCGGCGGTCGATTTGTCGATGCGGCCGCGGGAGAACTTGTCGATCTCCAGGCCCTGCACGATCGACCAGTCGCCGTCCTTGGTGGTTACCGGGAATGACGAGATCAGACCCTCCGGCACGCCGTAGGAGCCGTCGGAAACGACCGCCATCGAAGCCCAGTTGTCTGCGGGGGTTCCGAGTAGCCAGTCGCGGGCCGCGTCGACGGTCGCCGATGCGGCGGAGGCCGCCGACGAGGCGCCGCGCGCGTCGATGATCGCCGCGCCACGCTTGGCTACCGTCGGGATGAAGTACTCCTCGATCCAGGACTGGTCGTTGACGACCTCGGCAGCGTTCTTGCCGCCGATCTCGGCGTGGAACACGTCGGGGTATTGGGTGGCCGAGTGGTTGCCCCAGATCGTCATCTTCTTGATGTCGGTGACTGCGGCGCCGGTCTTGGCGGCCAGCTGCGAGATGGCACGGTTGTGGTCGAGCCGGGTCAGCGCGGAGAACCGCTCGCGAGGGATGTCGGGAGCGTTGGTCATCGCGATGAGAGCGTTGGTATTGGCCGGGTTGCCGGTCACGCCAACCCGGATGTCGGCGGCGGCGACCGAGTTGAGCGCCTTGCCCTGAGCGGTGAAGATCGCGCCGTTGGCCTCCAGCAGGTCACCGCGCTCCATGCCCGGGCCGCGGGGACGGGCGCCGACCAGCAGCGCCAGGTTCACCCCGTCGAAGATCTTGTTCGGGTCGGCCCCGATCTTGACGCCCGCCAGCAGCGGAAACGCGCAGTCGTCGAGTTCCATCACGACACCCTCAAGCGCCTTGAGCGCAGGCTCGATCTCGAGCAGCCGCAGCTCGATCGGGCGGTCGGGCCCCAGCAGCGAGCCGCTCGCCAGGCGGAACAACAGGCTGTAGCCGATCTGGCCGGCCGCACCGGTGACGGCGACCTTGAGAGGACTTGCGCTCACGAGGGTTACTCCTATGGAGAAGGTCGGGATGTGAAAATTTCGGCCCGGACGGAACCATGTCGAAACTAGCGCACCCTTGCTGGCCCGAAACCTCCGGTCCAACACCAGACCTAGTTCCGCTGGGACGAGTCGGGCACCGACTACCGGCCCGCGGCAGGCGCAGATTCTTCATGCCGCGTTTTGCCTGCACGCGTAGCATGAAGCACCGCCCGGTCAGGCGCGCGCTGCGATGGGAGGTTGAGGTGTTCCAGGGGTTTGATGCATTGCCTGAACCGCTCAGGACGCTCGCGCCGACACGGCATGAGCTCCACGAGCATCCCGTGCACACTCCGCACCGTTCTGCACCGCTGGTCGACTGCGGCATCTATGTCGAAGGCCATCGGCTGTCCGGCACGTACACGTATGCCGCCGCATTGGACAAGGTGCGCGAGATCGAATCGATGGGGCGCGAGGCGTTCGTCTGGATCGGCCTGCACGAGCCTGACGAGGGCCAGATGCAGGACGTGGCGGACATTTTCGGACTGCACCCGCTGGCCGTCGAGGACGCGGTAGTTGCCCATCAGCGGCCCAAGCTCGAGCGATACGACGACACGCTGTTTCTTGTCTTGAAAACAGTCAATTACGTTCCGCACGAATCGGTGGTGCTGGCCCGCGAGATTGTCGAAACGGGCGAGGTCATGATCTTCGTTGGTAAGGATTTCGTGGTCACGGTCCGCCATGGTGAGCATGGCGGGTTGTCCGAGGTACGCAAGCGCATGGATGCCGACCCCGAGCAGCTGCGACTGGGCCCATACGCGGTGATGCACGCCATCGCCGACTCGGTCGTGGACCACTACCTCGAGGTGACCCGGCTGATGGAATGCGATATCGACAGCATCGAGGAAGTGGCGTTTTCCTCGAGCCGCGCGCTCGACGTCGAACCGATTTATTTGCTCAAACGCGAGGTCGTCGAACTACGCCGCTGCGTAACCCCGCTGTCCCAGGCGTTCCAGCGATTGCAGACCGAGAACAGGGACCTGATTTCCAAAGAAGTGCGGCGCTACCTGCGCGACGTCGGCGACCATCAGACGGCGGCCGCGGACCAGATCGCCAGTTACGACGACATGCTGAACTCGCTGGTGCAGGCGGCGCTGGCCCGGGTGGGCATGCAGCAGAACTCCGACATGCGCAAGATATCGGCGTGGGCGGGCATCGTGGCGGTGCCCACCATGATCGCCGGTATCTACGGCATGAACTTCGAGTTCATGCCCGAGCTCAAGTGGCACTGGAGCTACCCGGTGGTGATCGGTGTCATGGTCGCCGTCTGCCTTTTCCTGTACCGCAACTTCCGAAACAACAACTGGCTCTAGCGCGCGACCTAGTTGGGCCGAGCAGACGCAAAATCGCCCAAAACCGCGGCGTGGTGGGCGGATTTCGCGTCTGCTCGCCCGTCAATGCGGTTGCGCGGCGCGGCGATTCGGATCCAGCACGTCGACGCCGTCGTTCTGCCACGCCTGTCGCATGGCCTCGGCGCCCTTGAGTCGCACCCAGGCTGCCTCCGTAGCCGTGATCGGGGTCGCCGCGAGAAAGCTGACCGGGTCGCGAGGCGGCTCCAGCGGCAAATCGGGGATGCCGCTGCGGCCCAACAACACCGCGGTGAAGGGCGCCCGTCCCGACGGTCGTGCCCACAGTGGCGCACCCAGGTCGATCAGCGCGTCAGCGACCAGGACCACACCGTCGACAGCCGGTGTAGCCGCCAGCAGCGCCAGGCTGCGCGCCAGCCCGGTCACCGGCCCCGGATCTCGCAGGCGCAGCTCAACTTCAGCACGCGGGCCGCGCAACTGGTCGACGAGGACCTGCGTCGGATCGGCCATCGGATGGCGTGAGCACCCCAACGACACATAATGCACCACTCCGTCCGCCCCTGCGCGAAATCGCAGCACCTCGATGGGCAGAGTACCCAGAAACGTCACGCTGGCGGAATCGGGCTCGGCCTGCAGCCGGGCGCCGGAGCCGGCCTGAGCGAAGTGGGCGCGCAGGTGTTCGCGTACCTGGTCCAGAGTCTGTGTCACTCGGCTGTGGGGGGCACGGGGATAGTCAGATTCACTCCGGAGTCAGCGTCAAAGACCACGAGTTTGGTTGTTTCGCAAGCCAGCTCGATCGACTGTCCAAGGGTCGCCTTCGACTCGGCGGGAACCCTCGCCACAAATTGATTCGCCGGTAACTCCGACTCGGCGACCAACTCATCCAACTGAGCCGAGTGCACGTCGGAACTCGCGGTGGTGAAATAGACGTACTTGTCGGCACCCAGCGATTCGACCAGATCGACCTTCGCCTCGAAGACCAGCGCCCTGATGCGCTGGTAGCCATCGATCAACGCGGCATCGGCCAGATGCTCGGGCCGCACCCCGACGATGACGTTGTCCGGCTTCGGGTGTGTCGCGATTGTCCCCTGGACTTCCGGTGTCAGCATCACCTCGCCGAACGGCAGGGTCAGTCCGGTCGGCGTGAGCGTGGCCGGAAAGAAATTCATCGCCGGCGAGCCGATGAAGCCGGCGACAAAGAGATTGGCGGGACGCTCGTATAGCTCGTCGGGGGTTCCGATCTGCTGCGCGACACCGCCGTGCATTACCACCACGCGGTCACCCAGCGTCATTGCCTCGGTCTGGTCATGGGTGACGTAGACCGTTGTGGTGCCCAGCCTCTTTTGCAGCCGAGCGATCTCGCCGCGCATCTGTACCCGAAGCTTGGCGTCCAGGTTGGACAGCGGCTCGTCCATCAAGAATGCCTTGGGGTGGCGCACGATTGCCCGGCCCATCGCGACGCGCTGCCGCTGCCCACCTGACAACTGGGAGGGCTTACGGTCCAGAAGCTCAGCCAGGTCAAGGATTTTGGCCGTCTCCTCGACCTTCTGCGCGATGTCCGCCTTTTTCATCTTGGCCAGCGTCAGCGGGAACGCGATATTCTGCCGCACCGTCATATGCGGGTACAGCGCGTAAGACTGGAACACCATCGCGATGTCGCGGTCTTTGGGCGGCTTCTCGTTCACCCGTTCGCCACCGATTCGCAGCTCGCCCGACGAGATATCCTCAAGTCCAGCAATCATATTCAGCGTGGTGGTCTTGCCGCATCCGGAAGGCCCGACCAGGATCAGGAATTCTCCGTCGGCGATGGTGATGTTCAGATCCTGCACCGCCGTCGCGCCGTCAGGGTAACTCTTATGGACGTGCTCCAGCACAATCTCAGCCATCGCGCTATCCCTTCACAGCGCCAGAGGTCAACCCGGCAACAATTCGTCGTTGGAAGATTAGAACAAAGAAGATGATCGGAACCGTAATCACCATCGCACCGGCCGCGATCGATCCGGTTGGCTCCTCGAATTGAGAACTGCCGGTGAAGTTCGCGATTGCCACCGGCGCGGTGATCGCCGCCTTGGTGGCGGTCAGCGACAGCGCCAGCAACAAGTCGTTCCAGGCGAAGATGAACACCAGGATCGCTGCGGTTACCAGTCCCGGCGCGGCCAGCGGCACGATCACCCTGCGGAAAGCCTGACCGGGCGTGGCGCCGTCCATCTTGGCGGCCTTCTCCAGATCCCATGGGATCTCTCGGAAGAACGCGGACAGCGTGTAGATCGCAAGCGGCAGTGCGAAGGTGATGTAGGGCAGGATCAGCCCGGGCCAGGTGTCGAACAGGCCGATGGAACGTTCGATGTTGAACAACGGTGTGACCAGCGAGATCGCCGGGAACATGGTGATCAGCAGGGTGGCGCCGATGAGCAGCCGCTTGCCGGGGAACGTCAGCCGGGCAACGGCATACGCCGCCATCGCGCCGAGTACCACCGCAATCACGGTGCTGGTCAACCCGATTCCGATGGAGTTGATCAGCGCAGACGTGAAGAAGTCGCCGCGAAAAATGCCGCGGTAGTTGTCGAAGGTCACTGTTGACGGAATCAGATTGCCGTCCCTGACCGTTGACGTCGGTTTGAGTGACAGGCTGAGAATCCACAGCACCGGAAGCAGCGCGTACCCCACAATCAACGTGTCCATGACGACCCAAAATGCGGCGCGACGCGCGCCCACTCTTGCGCCTGCCGATTTAGAGGCCATCGTTAGTACCGCCTGGCGCCGCGGCGCCGAAGAGCTTGATGAAAATGATCGCGATGATTCCTACACAGAGAAAGATCAGCACGCTGATCGCCGACCCGAGCCCCACATTGAAGCCCTTGAACAGGTTGTCGTAGCCCAGGATCGACACCGAGTCGGTGTTGTATTCGCCCTGGGTCAGCACATAAATGTTGTCGAAAATGCGGAAGGCATCCAGCGTCCGGAAGAGCAGCGCCACCACGACAGCCGGCTTGATGATCGGCAAGATGATCCTCGTCAGCCGGCGCCAGGGCCCGGCGCCGTCGACCTGCGCGGCTTTGAGCAGATCCTCGGGAACCAGCGCCAACCCAGCCAACAGCAGCAGCGACATGAACGGGGTGGTCTTCCACACCTCGGCGATCACTACAACGCCCAGCGCCGGGATCTGTTCGGTCAGCGGCGCGCTGCCTTGCGGCAGTAGATTGGCCAGGTACCCGGTACCCGGCGTCCAGGCGTAATACCAGCTGTACGACGCGGCCACCGTGACGATGCCGTATGGGATCAGCACCGCGGTGCGCACCAGTCCCTTGCCGATCACGGTGTGATGCATCGCCAGCGCCAGCGAAAGACCCAGCAGGAACTCGATCGACACCGAAACCACCGTGATCGCCAGCGTCACCGACAGCGCCGTCCACCAATAGTGGTCGGTCAGGATTGTCTGGTAATTAATCAGGCCGATGAATGCGGTGTCGCGGGGAGTGGCGAGGTTGTTGCGCTGCAAGCTCAGCCACACCGCGTACCCAATCGGATACGCCGTCACCGCCAGCATCAAAATCGCTGCGGGTGCAACCAGGATGAATGCCAGTCGCTGTTCCGCCCTGCGATTACCGGTGCGCGAAACACCGGCCTCCGGTGCGACCGGAGTCGGAGCGGCTGCGGTCGTCGTCATAGGCGCCGCGCTCCCCCGCAAGCGGGAGGTGCCCCCACCTCATCGCTTCGCTCTGCATCGTCGCCGGCGCGGGTCACGGCAGCAATCCCTTCCCGTCGATGGCCTTCTGCACCTGGATGGTGAGCTGGTCGGCCGTCCTGTCCGGGTCGATCTCGGTCACGGGGCTCAGCGCGGCCGATAGCCGCAGCGACAACGCCTGATACACCGGCGTCGCGGGCCGCATCGCGGCATCGGTGAGCTGTTGACGAATTTCGGTGTACATCGGGTACTTCGCCTGGAATTGCGGGTCGGAGTACAGCGAGGTCCGTACCGCCGGCAGGCCCCCGTTAATTGAGGTGTACTTCTGATTCTCCAGGTTGCGCAGGCACCTGACGGCTTCGAACGCTTCGGCTTTGTGGGTGGTTGTGCTGGCCACCGCCAAGTTCAAACCGCCGATCGTCACTTTGGCCGGCTCACCGGGCGCCACACCGGGGTAGGGCGCGAAACCGAAGACCTTTTGGCTGGCCTCATAGGCGATGCGGAACTGCTCGTCATTGGGCACGAACGTCCCGAAGCTGTTGATGCTGCCGGCCAACTCGGGAATCTGGTTGAGCGGCAGAAAGGGCACGCCGCCCTTCACCGCGTTCTCCAACAACGACGCCAGCACGAACGGCCAGTTGACTTCCAACGCAGCCCTGCCCTGTTCGACCGCCAACCGCGCGGAGCCCTCATCCGTCCGGGTGATCGACGGGTCGGCTCCTTGCGTGGTGGCCACCGATTTGATGATCCGGAGCGCGGCCACAGTGGCGGCCCGGTGTTCAGGGGTGTCGGTCAGGGTGACGTGGCGGCCGTCCTCGGAGAGCACCTGGCCGCCGGCACTCACCAGCAGGGTGTTGAACCACAACACCAGACCCTCGCCCTCGTTGGCCTGCACCGCGATCCAGCTGGGGCCGCCGGCCGCATGTAACCGAGTCGCATCGGCAACCATGGCATTCCAATTCTGCGGCGGATTTTTCACCAAATCCGTTCGATACCAGAGCAATTGGGTATTGGTGGTGACGGGTGCGCCGTACAGCATCCGCTTCCAGGTGGCGGTGGCGAGCGGTCCGGGCAGGGTGTCGTCGGTGGCGTCCGCCTCGGCCTGCCCCGCCGGATCTTCGGACAGCGGCAGCGTCCACCCCGCTTCGGCGAACTCCGCGGTCCACACGACGTCCATCGCCATCACATCCAGGGTGCGGTCGTGACCGGTCAGTCGACGGGCCAGTTGCAACCGCTGCTCATCGGGGGACCTGGGCAGACTCATGTGCGCAATGGCAAACCTGCCGCCGGACTGCCCGGTACAGCGCCGGGCAACCTCGCTGAATGTGGCGCCGTCGGTGGCCGGTGTGTACAAGCTGATCACCAGCCCGTTATGGCGGGGCCCGCAAGCTGAGACCGATGCAATGGTCAGCATCGCCAGCGCGATTGCGCCTATTCGGCGTGCACGCCCGCGAAAACTCACTACCAAATCAGCCCCTCGTCCACCCGACATTGTCCCGCGCCAGACCGTACAGCGCGATTCGTGTGGTTCGCGCCAGGCCGAGCGCTCGCATCGCATGCGTTAACCGACCCGATCCAAGAATCGCTCACCGGCGTCTGCCGACGTACGCCCCCGAAGACTGAGTTGAAGGACGCAGAACAAGGCGAGGTCGATCGAGCCATAGACATGAAAGGCGATCATTGCCAGCTGCGATAGCTGCTCGTCCGTTAGGCGTTCCGGATAGGCGATGTCACGCACGTAAACTATGTCCGCCTCGACCAACTGGTTCTGGCCTATCCGGAAGTCACCGTCGAACACCGTCGGAGCAATAGGCCACCGCTTGACTTCCGGAATCGAATGGGGCAAAAATCCCTGGCTCCGCAGTTCGAGGTCGACTTGGCCGAACACCGGCTGATGCTCGTAGAGCGGAACAAACGACACCTCGGTCTGAACAGCGACGGCATCCGCCAACTTGCGTCGACCGTTTTGGAAAGTCATCAGCTCGCTGCCCTGGATATCGATCTTGAGTAAATCGAATTCCCCAACCTCGTCGATGTCGTCGAGGCGATCCGTCGACACCTCGACTTCGTCGATGACGGCACCATATTGCGTGAAACCGTTGAAAAGCGCGAGCCGCCTTGCGTCGGGCCGCAGCAGACTGGTCATCCCCGTCGCGCGGGTGACCATCAGGCAGCGTGTTTCGCCGTCGCCGACGGCATTCGGGAGGTAGGTCTCAAAGGGGCCTTTGCGGTGGTGCAGTTCTGCCAGCGCATCTGGCTGGGGCTCGAAACCGGTCACCGTGCACAGGCCGGACTCCAGCATCTCCTTGTACGGCGGGTCACCGTCGACGGGATTTGCGCCGATGTCGACGACGGCCGTCAGGCGCGAGCAACATACCAAGTCCGAAACAGGTGACGCGAGAGAAACCATAGCCAGCCCTTCAGGTGCCGAAATCCATGTCAGGTGCCATCACCAGATGCTTTAGCGGTTGTACCAATTCATTCGTAGAACGTCGACTTCATCGGTCGAACGCCGACGTCGCACCGCGGGCGTCGCCGTCAGGCGTGGATGCTCACACCCGCGTCAGATCGCAAGGCGCGCCAGCAGATCCCGCGCCTTCTCGGCGTTCCGCGGATCGCAGAGTACGTCGTAGCGGCCGGCCACCAACTGCATAGTCGAGCTGAAATCCCTTGTGCCACGTGCCATTGCGTACGGAACGGCGGAAGTAATCAATCCGAAGAACACGCCGGCCACCAGACCCGTGACCAACGCGCCCCACGCGCCTGCCGGACTAGGACTGAAGAAGCCCAGCACCAATCCGATGAACAGACCAAGCCAGGCGCCGCTGAGTACGCCGCCGCCAAGCACTTTGGCCCACGTCAGCCGGCCGGTGACCCGTTCCACCTGCATGAGATCGACGCCCACGATGGTCACCTGCTGGACGGGGAACTGCTGGTCGGATAGGTAGTCGACAGCGCGCTGCGCCTCGGCGTAAGTGGGATAAGACCCGACCGGCCAGCCCTTGGGCGGAGTCGGCAGCCCAGGCACCCCGCGCCGACCCGTGCCCGCACCCGACGGCGTCGAGCCGGGAACCTGTCCAGGCTGGAAGGGGCTACTCATCGCTGCTCATTCTGCTCCGCCTTGGCCTTCGTTTCATCCCGAGGTTTCATCTCTGGCCCTTCCACTCTATCGAGGCGACGGCCAGGCGACCTGCGCGCAGACACGCCACCGTCGCGGCAGTCCGCATCGCGGCTGCCAACCGGTGAACTGCTTGCCTAGGCTTTCACCCATGGGATCGGTCGACAGGGTTTACGTGGCGCGGCTCGCGCGGATGTTGGTGCTGGGTCCGCTCGGTGAATCGTTCGGGCGCGTCCGCGATGTGGTGATCAGCATCAGCATCGTCCGCCAGCAGCCGCGCGTCCTGGGACTGGTTGTCGATTTGGCGACCCGCCGCAGCATCTTCATCCCCATGCTTCGCGTCTCCTCCATCGAGCCCAACGCGGTCACACTCAACACAGGCAGTGTCTCTCTGCGCCACTTCGAGCAGCGACCTGGGGAGGTGCTGGTTATGGGTCAGGTGCTCGACACCTCGGTCAAGGTCAGCGATCCCGAACTGCCGGAGCTGGCCGGCCTCGATGTCGTGATCACCGACTTGGGTATCGAGCAGAGCCGAACCCGCGACTGGCTCGTGACCAGGGTCGCCGTCCGCAGCCACCGACGCCTGGGGCGGCGAGGCCCAGTTCACGTGGTGGACTGGCAAAGCGTGCAGGGTTTGACGCCGTCAGCGTTGTCGATGCCGGGCCAAGCGGTGGTACTGCTGCTGCACCAGTTCGAGGGACGCCGCGCGGTCGACGTGGCGGACGCCATCCGCGGGCTGCCGCCCAAACGCCGGTACGACGTGTTCAAGGCTCTCGACGACGAACGGTTGGCCGACATTCTGCAGGAGTTGCCCGAGTCGGAGCAGGCCGAAGTGTTGTCGCAGTTGGGCACCGAACGCGCGGCCGACGTGCTGGAGGAGATGGATCCCGACGACGCCGCCGACCTGCTCGGCATGATGAACCCGACCGATGCCGAGTTGTTGCTGGCCCGGATGGACCCTGGGGAATCAGCACCCGTGCGACGGCTGCTGACGCATTCCCCCGACACCGCGGGGGGGTTGATGACCTCCGATCCCGTGGTGTTGACCGCAGACACGACTGTGGCCGAGGCCTTGGCCCGAATCCGCGATCCCGATCTCACCACCGCGCTGTCGTCGATGGTGTTCGTGACCCGGCAACCTACGGCCACGCCCACCGGGCGCTACCTGGGCTGTGTGCACTTGCAACGGCTGCTCCGCGAACAGCCGAGCGGCCTGGTCGGCGGAATCACCGACACCGACCTGCTCACCCTGGCCCCAGAAACCCCGCTGGCCTCAGTGACCCGGTACTTCGCTGCGTACAACCTGGTCTGCGGGCCGGTGGTAGACGACGAAAACCATCTGTTGGGAGCCGTAACCGTGGATGACCTGCTCGATCACCTGCTGCCGCACGACTGGCGCGCGGATGTGCAGGAGTTAGATGCCATCCGCCGCCTTGATGGAACCGGAGAATCCCAGTGAGCAAAACCACGGAACCACGGCGGCTGTACACCCCCCGAACATCGCGCGGGATCTCGCTGCGCCTGGACCCCGATACGGTCGGGCAGAGCACCGAAGCCATCGCGCGCTTCTTCGGCACCGGCCGCTACCTACTTATCCAGACCGTCATCGTGATCATTTGGATCGCTTTTAACCTGGTTGCGGTCGCCGAACGCTTCGACCCATACCCTTTCATTCTGCTGAATTTGGCTTTCTCCACGCAGGCTGCGTATGCGGCACCGCTGATTCTGCTGGCCCAGAATCGGCAGGAAAACCGGGACCGTGTCTCACTGGACGCCGATCGTCGTCGCGCCGCCGAGACCAAGGCCGACACCGAGTATCTGGCCCGCGAGCTGGCCGCGCTGCGGCTGGCTGTCGGTGAGGTCGTGACCCGCGAATACCTGCGGGACGAGCTGGACGAGCTGCGCTCTCTGCTGACCGGCCTACAGCCGGAAACCCCAGATCGAGACGCTGTCCGAGCCGGTGACGGGGTAATTAGACCCGCGACGAAATCCAGGTGAACCCACTTCCACCATTGCGCCACTCCCGTCACAAGAGTTATGTATGGTGATCTAGTTCACGGAAGTTAACAACAGATTATTTCCTGGCGGCCACATTTTGAGGACGGTTGAGTGCGCATTGGGGGACGCTGGGGTGCACGCCCGGCCGCGGCGGCGGTCCGGAAGCGCAGACGCCCCGTAACGCGGTCGCCGGCATTCGGTGTGGTGCTGCTCATTCCGCTGGTGTTCGGCAGCGCCGTCGGCGCGACACCCGCAATGCCCGGAAAAGCCACGGCGGTTCATGCCGCCATCACCCCGGTCGCCGCGGTTTCCCCCTCGCTCCCTGATCTCTCCGGCCCGGTTGTCATAGCCATGGAGCGTCCGCCGGCCGACTTCCACGTCGCCCAGGGCGCATTATCGGCGCCGCCGCCGGCGATGATCGTGAATGCACCGGGCGCGCTCGGTATTCCGATGATCGCGCTGTCCGCCTACCGCAATGCCGAACAGAAGATGGCCGTCGCCGCCCCTGGTTGCGGGATCAGCTGGAACGTGCTGGCCGGGATCGGACGCATCGAGTCGGGCCACGCGGGCGGCGGCGCAGTCGACGCGCGCGGCACCGCGGTACGCCCGATCTACGGTCCCGCGCTGGATGGCACGGTGCCCGGCAACGAGGTCATCACCTCGAGCAGCGTCGGCAGTCGCGTGACGTACGCGCGCGCAATGGGGCCGATGCAGTTCTTGCCCGGCACCTGGGCGCGGTATGCGTCCGACGGCGACGGCGACGGCCTGGCCGATCCGCAGAACCTGTTCGACTCCACACTGGCGGCTGCCCGGTACTTGTGCAGCGGCGGGCTCAACTTGCGCGACCCGTCGCAGGTGATGGCCGCGATCCTGCGCTACAACAACTCGATGTCGTATGCCCAGAACGTGCTGGGCTGGGCCTCGGCCTACGCCACCGGCGTGGTCCCGGTCGACCTGCCGCCGATCACCGGAACGCCGCCCCCGCTGGGCGACGCACACGACGAGCATCCGGAGGGACTTGGCCCCGGCCTGCCGATGAACATCATGGGCGTGCCGATGACCGACCCGTTGGCGCAGATACCGATGATCGACCTCACCAATTCCCAGCTGCCCAGCCAGTCGCCGATGTTCCCCTGGATGGCACCTGCCACGCCGCCGCAGTCACAGACGCAACTGCCTGGCTGCACACTGATCTGCATCGACCCACAGAGCCAGCCGCCGGGGGCACCTACACCGGGACTGAACCCGCCGCCGGCTTTTCCACCGGCAGTAGGCCTTCCGCCGGCTGGCGCTGTCCCGCCCGCCGGTCTTCCGCCGACCCCGCCCGCGGATGCACCATCCCCAGATCCGCAGGGCACCCCCGGTGGTCCTCCCCCGGGCTCACCGCCGGCCAACCAGGCGCCACTACCCCCAAAAGCCTCGCCATCGCCCAAGCCGGGTCACCCGGCCGGCTGACCTGCCTGCCGACCGGCCGAAAGGCCGAGCCGCCTACACTCGGCGGTAATGTCCCGTCATAACGCTGCCGACCTGAGCGCGGCTATCCGCACCGCACTAGCGAAAGTGATCGATCCCGAACTACGGCGTCCCATCACCGAACTCGGGATGGTCAAGAGCGTTGACGTGGAACGCGGCGGGGGCGTGCATGTCACGATCAACCTGACCACCGCCAGCTGCCCGAAAAGGACCGAAATCACCGATCGTGTCACCGAAGTCGTCGCCGACGTTCCCGGCACCGGCGCGGTCAAGGTCAGCCTGGACGTGATGAACGACGAGCAGCGGACCGAGCTGCGCAAGCAGTTGCGCGGCGATGCCCGCGAACCTGTCATCCCGTTCGCCCAACCCAGCTCTCTTACCCGGGTGTATGCGGTGGCGTCCGGCAAAGGTGGGGTCGGAAAGTCCAGCGTCACAGTCAATTTGGCCGCCGCGATGGCCGCCCGAGGACTGTCGGTCGGCGTCCTGGACGCCGATATCCATGGCCACTCCATCCCGCGGATGATGGGTACCACCGACAGGCCTACTCAGGTTGAGTCGATGATCCTGCCGCCCATCGCCCACGAGGTGAAGGTCATCTCGATCGCCCAGTTCACCGAGGGCAATACGCCGGTGGTGTGGCGCGGCCCGATGCTCCACCGGGCACTGCAGCAGTTCCTGGCCGACGTGTACTGGGGCGATCTGGACGTGCTTCTGCTCGATCTGCCGCCCGGAACGGGCGACATCGCCATCTCGGTGGCTCAGCTGATCCCGAATGCGGAGATCCTGGTGGTGACCACGCCACAACTGGCCGCGGCCGAAGTCGCCGAGCGAGCCGGCAGCATCGCGCTGCAGACCCGCCAGCGTATCGTCGGCGTCGTCGAGAACATGTCGGGACTTCTGCTGCCGGACGGCTCAACGCTGCAGGTATTCGGGCAGGGAGGCGGCCGGCAGGTCGCCGAGCGGCTGTCGCGGGCGGTCGGGGCCGAGGTGCCGCTGTTGGGCCAGATTCCGCTGGATCCCGCACTGGTGGCCGCCGGCGATTCGGGCACACCGATCGTGCTGAGCGCGCCCGACTCTGCGGTCGGCAAGGAGCTGCGCAGCATCGCCGACAGCCTGTCGTCGCGACGGCGCGGACTGGCGGGCGTGTCGCTGGGGCTCGATCCGACCAAGCGCTAAGCGTGCTGCCTGGATCCGACGGCCCGCATCGCATCGGCGCTAGGTCGCGTCGGCATCAAACGGAGTGTGCCCGGGGGCGTGCTGCTGCGACCCATTGGACCCGCCGTTTGCCCCGGCGACCGGGCAGGGTCTGCCGGTTGACTCGGCGTTGCCGTCCCATTGACGGGCCGGTCGAAGTTCCCCGGTGAATAGCGAGTCGTCGCCGTCCAGCAGGTGCTTGGTCAGCGCGGCGCGCGGCGTCATACCCCGCAGCTTCTGCAGCTCGCTAAGCGGACCACGCAGGTCGTCGAACTCGGGTCCGATGTCCTCGCGCAGCTGGTTCGTCACGCCGCTGAGGTAGTCGCGAGCCTGCCGAAGCGCGTTTGACGTCCAGCGAATGGCACCCGGGAGCCGCTCCGGGCCGAGGACCACCAGCCCGACCACGACGAGTACGAGCATTTCCCCCCAGCCGACGTTGGCGAACATCTAGCTGGTATCTGCGTCCGGTTTCACCGTCAGCGTGACGTGCCGACCATCGCGGACCACCTCTATCGGCGCGTCCTGCCCGGTCGCCAATTGCCGCACGGCGACGACGAACTCGTCGGCGTCGGCGACCTTACGGCTGCCGACCTTGACTATGACGTCGTTTTCCAGGATCCCGCCCTTCTGCGCAGGACTTCCCGCTTTCACGTTGGCGACCTGGGCGCCTGCCGCGATCGCGTTGCTCACCGACCGGGTGCTGATCCCCAGCGTCGGGTGCACGATCTTGCCGTCTTTGATCAGCGTCTGGGCGACCTGCTTCACCTCGTTGACCGGGATCGCGAAACCCAGCCCACTCGCGCTGTCCGATAGCGATTTACCCGCGGTATTGACACCGATCACCTGAGAATTCATATCGATCAGCGGGCCACCGGAGTTGCCATGATTGATGGAGGCGTCAGTCTGGATGGCGTCGATGACGGTGTCGGTGTCGGAGCCCTCCCCCGACAACGGGACCGGGCGATGCAGCGCGCTGATGATGCCGTGAGTCACCGTGCTGCGCAGCCCCAGCGGCGCACCTGCGGCGAGCACCTCGTCGCCGACGCGCACCTTGTCCGAATCGCCCAGCTGGGCCACGCTGAGATTGTCGACGTTGTCGACCTTCAGCACGGCCAGGTCGGTCTTGGGGTCGCGGCCCACCAGATTCGCCGGCACTTCCTTGCCATCGTTGAAAACCACGGTCGTCTTGAACTGGCTGGGGTTGTTGGCCGCCTCCGAAATGACGTGGTTGTTGGTTACGATGTAGCCGCGGCCGTCGATGACAACACCCGAGCCCTGCATGCCTTCTTGTTCGCTCTTGGATTCGATCGTCACCACGGCGCCGGCGGTGGCAGCCGCCACCTTGGCGAACCGGCCCGCCGGCGATTCGGTATTGCCCGGGGTCGACAACGTCACCTTCGAGGTGGTGAATGCCTCGACGACTTCGGCCGTCTTGCGACCGATCACCCCGCCGACGGTGCCGACGAGCAGTGCGATGAGGAGCAGGACAGCCAGCGCAAGATAGGACACCTTGCCGCCGAACAGCACGTCGCGCACACCCAACTTGCCGCTGTAGCCCGGCGCGGTCTGCGGCAACGTCGGGGCAACAGCCGGGGACCCTAGAGCAGCCGCCGCGGCAGGATCTCGCCAGGGATCGTCAGGCTCGTCCGTCCCGGCCCCGTTTTTCTCCGCCGCCAGCGCGCCGGCATCGACAGGGTGACGTTGCAGTGACTCGGCGCCTCCGGCGGGACGGCTGAACGCCTCCTGTAGTACCGGATCGGCCGGTTGCTCATGGGGCCGGAATTCAGCCTGGTCGCGGTACTTCTGCGGGCGCACCCGCTCCGCGACGAACGACCCCTGCAGCCCATCGGGACGACCGAACGCCTGACGTGATGCCGCGTCGACCGGTGGCCGGGAAACGGGACGCGGCGCTAGGCGAGGTCGACTATTTTCGCCGCTGTTGTTGCCGTGGTCGGAGGTCACCTCATCCTCTTCTGAACTCTCGAGACAAGCATCACCACCGGGCGATACACCGGCGCCGCGTTGTCCGTGTCCACCCTAGTATCCACGGTCCCCGGCTGGTCGGGTTGAGCCCACGCGCGGGCGTGAACGCCCGGCTCCGGTCAGCGACCCGGCGTCGACCCGGTAAGGACGAGGCCAAACTAACCGCGCTTACGCTGGTCGCGCGGATCGCTGTCGGCGAAATGGTCGGAAACCGGATCTTTCGGTAGCGAGGGCGCGTCGTCGGGCGAACAATGCGGAATCGCCGACAACATCCCAAGCAACGTACTGGGGATCCGGATCGGGTGGGAGTCGCGCAGCGCGGCACGCGCCCGGCTCTGGTCGTCGACTTCGACCGCGCACTCGGCGCACAACGAAAGGTGGTGCGCGGCGCGCAGGTGTGCATTCATCCGCAACTCGCCGTCGACGAACGCCGCGATCGCCTCGGTGGATAGGTGCTCGGTGGAACCGAACTGCCGCGGGGCTCCGACCGGCGCATCACTCTGGGAAGCGAACTGTGCGGGGAGCCAGGAGAACGCGCGGCGAAATACTTGCCCTCGGTCGGCCATCACCTGCTCCTTTCGTAGCCACCCCATATATCGAATGTAGCTTGATGGGAGCCGAGTTCCCCTCCACGAGCGGCAAAATCTCAGGATTACTGGGCCGCAGGGGCAACTATCCGGCGGAGGAGCCGCCGTCGTGAGTCTTGCGCGGGCCGCTCACCCGCTCACCAAGTCTTCTAGGTATTAGCCGTCTTTTACGGCGCGCAACTAAGCCGACTTGGCGTGCGGCAAACACTCACCGTGTTCGGGGTGGGCTGCCAGATAGTCGCGCAGCGCCTGACGTCCCCGGTGTATGCGACTGCGAACTGTGCCCAGCTTTACGCCCAGGGTGGCGCCGATCTCCTCGTAGGACAGGCCTTCGATGTCACACAGCACAACCGCGGCACGAAACTCAGGCGGCAGCGCATCCAGGGCGGCCTGCAGGTCCGGCCCAAGTCGCGAATCGTGGTAGATCTGCTCGGGGTTGGGCTCGTCGGCGGGCACACGGTCGTAATCGTCTGGCAATGCCTCCATCCGGATGCGGGCGCGCCGACGCACCATGTCAAGGAACAAGTTCGTGGTGATGCGGTGCAGCCAGCCTTCAAAGGTTCCCGGCTGGTAGTTCTGCACAGACCGAAAGACCCGGATGAAAGTCTCCTGCGTCAGGTCTTCAGCGTCCTGCTGGTTGCCGGCGAGGCGGTAGGCCAGCCGATACACCCGGTCAGCGTGCTGGCGCACCAACTCGTCCCACGACGGCATGGTCGCCTTGTCACCGGTCGCGTCAAAAACAGCGGTACCCTGCAACGCGTCCGACGTTTCCACCCATTCGTCGTCCGGGCACAACTGGGGATGCGACATGCTCGTCGCGCTTAAAACAGTGGTGTTAATAAGGTCCTCCGGATTTACCCTGCCTTGGGTTGGCAGCTCTTCAACCGCGGCAACACGATGCTGCCACCGTGTATTCCCCTGAGTATCCCCGGACCAAACCCCTCCGCGTTCCATAGGGCTACCGTCGCGTACCGGAGTGTGGGCGGTATATGAGCTAACTGAGGTTTGCCTGAGAAATGTTATCGTTACCTCCGCTGCGCAGGGGATATCGGTCGTGTGGTGGCGTTTGTCGAGCCTGGTGTCCCGGGCGTGTCGTGACGATCCGGCCCAAGCGCGCCTGACCGCTTACGCCGCGAATTGGACCTACGCTGCGGAATATGGACAGCGGCGACGAAACCCCAGCGCAGCCGGCCCTCAGTCGAGCTGAATCGCTCGCCGCGCACGCCGAGGGTTCGATATCCGAAGACGCGCTCCTGGCCAGTGCCCGCGAGCGCGCCGTTGACATCGGTGCCGGGGCGGTGACGCCCGCGGTCGGAGCGCTGTTGAGCCTGTTGGCCAAGCTCAGCGGTGGCAACGCGGTCGCCGAGGTAGGGACCGGGGCGGGCGTCAGTGGACTCTGGTTGTTGTCGGGTATGAGCGCTGACGGTGTATTGACCACCATCGACATCGAGCCGGAGTATCAGCGGCTGGCCAAGGCCGCATTCTCCGAGGCCGGCATCGGGCCGTCACGCACCAGGCTGATCGGTGGCCGTGCCCAGGACGTGCTCACCCGACTCGCCGACGACTCCTATGACCTGGTGTTCATTGATGCCGACCCTGTCGACCAGCCGGATTACGTCGTGGAGGGCGTGCGGCTACTGCGATCCGGCGGCGTCATCGTCGTGCACAGGGCCGCGCTGGGCGGGCGGGCCGGTGATCCCGCGGCGCGCGACGCCGAGGTGACGGCGGTCCGCGAAGCCGCCCGGCTGATTGCCGAGGACGAGCGGCTCACCCCCGCCCTGGTTCCGCTGGGGGACGGTGTGCTGGCCGCCGTGCGCGACTAGTTCTAGCGCGAGTAGACGCCATCTACTTGAGTTTGACTGAACACACGTTTAGTATATTGAACATGCGTTCAGCTGACCTGACCGCCACCGCCCGAATCCGCGACGCGGCCATCGAGCAATTCGGACAACACGGCTTCGGCGTCGGGCTACGCACGATCGCCGAAGCCGCAGGGGTGAGCGCCGCGCTGGTCATCCACCACTTCGGCTCCAAGGAGGGCCTGCGCAAAGCCTGTGACGACTACGTCGCCGAGGAGATCCGCACCAGCAAGTCCGAGGCGATGCAATCCAACGATCCGGCCAACTGGTTAGGGCAGCTCGCCGAGATCGAGTCGTACGCGCCGCTGACGGCCTACCTGGTGCGCAGCTTGCAGACCGGCGGTGAGCTGGCGATGACGATGTGGCAGAGGATGATTGAAAACGCCGAAGCATATTTCGCCGATGGCGTGCGCGCCGGCACTATCAAACCCAGTCGCGATCCCCGCGCCAGGGCTAATTATCTGGCCATCACTTCGGGCGGGGGGCTGCTGCTGTATTTGCAAATGCACGAAAACCCAACAGATCTGCGGGCGGTCCTGCGCGACTACGCCCGGGACATGGTGCTGCCCGCCCTCGAGATCTACACCGAAGGCCTGATGGCTGATCGCACCATGTACGACGCCTTCGTGGCCGCAGATAAAGCCACTGATGATCAAGGAGATTCGCATGTCAGCTGACAATTTCGCACCCGTCGAAATCCGCGATCTGACCAAGAGCTTCGGCGCCGTGCGGGCGCTCGACGGCCTTGATCTGACCGTGCGCGCGGGAGAAGTGCACGGATTCCTCGGGCCGAACGGCGCCGGCAAGTCCACCACTATCCGCATCCTGCTGGGCCTGGTCAAGCGCGACAGCGGGAGCGTGCGGTTGCTGGGCGGCGACCCGTGGACGGACGCTGTGGAGTTACACCGCCAAATCGCTTACGTGCCAGGAGACGTCACGTTATGGCCCTCGCTCACCGGGGGCGAGACCATCGACCTGTTGGCCCGTATGCGCGGCGGCATCGACCAGAAACGTCGCGCCGAACTCGTCGACCGCTTCGACCTTGACCCACACAAGAAGGCACGTACGTACTCGAAAGGCAACCGTCAAAAAGTCTCCCTGATCTCAGCCTTCTCGTCGCAGGCTCGGCTGCTGCTGTTGGATGAGCCCAGCAGCGGCCTGGATCCGTTGATGGAGAACGTGTTCCAGCGGTGCGTCGCCGAGGCGCGCGACCGGGGAGTGACGGTCTTGCTGTCCAGCCATATCCTGGCCGAAACAGAAGCGCTGTGCGAAAGGGTGACCATCATCCGGGCCGGCAAGACCATCGAGAGCGGTTCGCTAGACTCCATGCGCCATCTCAGCCGCACCTCGATCAAGGCCGAAATGACAGGTGATCCAGGAGACCTCACTCGGATCAGCGGGGTCGAGGACGTCAGCGTCGACGGCAACACACTGCGCGTCCAGGTCGACAGCGAAAGCCTCGGGGAACTCATCCGGGTGCTCGGCGACGCCGGGGTACGCAGCCTCATCAGCCAGCCACCGACCCTCGAGGAGCTCTTCCTGCGCCATTACGGTGCCCGGGATGGACGGGCGGTATCGGCGTCATGAGCACCGCAACCCTGGATCGGTCGCCGGCGACGCCCACACCGCAGCGCGGTTCGAACTTCTCGGGAACGCTGGGAATGCTGCGGCTCTACTTGCGGCGTGACCGAGTCTCACTACCGCTGTGGGTGCTGCTGCTGTCGGTACCACTGGCCACCGTCTACGTCGGAAGCATCGAAGAGGTCTACCCCACCCAGGCTGACCGCGCCGGATTCGCGGCCTCCATCATGGCCAGCCCCGCGCAGCGCGCGCTCTACGGGCAGGTCTACAACGACAGCATTGGGGCGGTGGGCATTTGGAAAGCCGGGATGTTCCACTTACTGATCGCGGTGGCCGTCATCCTCACGGTGATCCGGCACACCCGCGGCGACGAGGAGACCGGTCGAACCGAGCTGATGGACTCGACCGCGATCGGCCGGTATGCCAGCCTCAGCGCGGTGCTGGTGATGGCGTTCGGGGCGTCAATCGCCACCGGCGCAATCGGCGCAGCCGGATTGCTCGCCACCAATGTTGCGTCCGGTGGGTCAATCGCCTTCGGGGCAGCGCTGGCAGGCTCCGGCCTGGTGTTCACGGCCGTTGCCGCAATAGCCGCGCAACTGTCACCGAGCGCGCGGTTCGCCCGCGGCGCCGCGTTCGCCGTGTTGGGCGCCGCGTTCACGTTGCGCGCCATCGGTGATGCCGGGGATGGCAAGCTATCGTGGCTCTCCCCACTGGGGTGGTCACTGCAGGTCAGGCCCTACGCCGGGGATCATTGGTGGGTCCTGCTGCTACACCTGGCGATGACGGCCGCACTCACCACGGTGGCCTATCGGCTGCTCGCCGGCCGCGATGTCGGCGCCGGACTCATCGCCGAACGCGCCGGTCCCGGTGGCGCCCCGCCTGCGCTCGGCAACATCTTCGGGCTGGCCTGGCGACTCGACCGCGGCTCGCTGCTGGTGTGGAGCGTCGGCCTATGCCTGTACGGCCTTCTGATCGGCAGTGTGGTGCACGGCATCGGCGACGAGCTGGGCGACAGCACCGTGGCGCGCGACATCGTTGCGCGGATGGGCGGCACCAGCGCGTTGGAGGAGGCCTTTATCGCGGTGGCGTTCACCATGCTGGGCATGGTGGCCGCCGCGTTCACCGTCTCGCTGACCTTGCGCCTGCACCAGGAAGAGTCCGCGCAACGCGCCGAGACGACGCTGGCCGGTGCGGTCTCCCGAACCCGCTGGCTAGCAAGCCATTTAGTGGTCGCACTGATCGGATCGGCGGTAGCGTTGCTGGTCGCCGGAGTGGCAGCCGGACTCGTCTCCGGCGTCGCCACCGGCGACGTCTCCGGCAAGCTGGGCACCGTCGTCGGCAGCGCGGCAGTACAGTTGCCGGCCGCCTGGCTGCTTTCCGCCGTGACAGTGGCATTGTTCGGTCTGGCGCCGCGGTTCACACCGATGGCGTGGGGCGTGCTGATCGGCTTCATCGCCTTGTACCTGATCGGTTCGCTGGCCGGATTTCCGCAGTGGTTACTCGATCTCGAACCGTTCGCGCACATTCCTCGGGTTGGCGCTGACTTCACCGTCGTCCCGCTGCTGTGGCTGCTGGCCATCGATGCGACGTTGATCACGCTGGGAGCCATCGCTTTTCGGCGGCGGGATCTCAGGTCATGAAAGCCGCCATCCGCGCGGCGGTGTCCAACGTAATCGGAGTGATCACGCTGGGTGCCGTGTTGTTCCTGCCCGCCGGAACGTTCAACTATTGGCAGGCATGGGCTTTCACCGCGACATTCATACTGACCGCAATCGTGCCGACCATCTACATAGCCCGGACGAATCCCGCGGCCTTGCGACGCCGCATGCGCAGCGGTCCGCGGGCGGAGGCGAGAACATTGCAGAAGTTCGTCATCATCGGGTGGACGGCAAGCGTGTTCGCCATGATGGCGTTCAGCGCGTACGACCATCGGGTGGGCTGGTCGCACGTGGCCGCCTGGGCGTGCGTACTGGGTGACGTCCTGGTGGCGGTGGGGCTCGGTCTCACCATGGTGGTGGTCATCCAGAACGGCTACGCCGCCGCCACCGTCACGGTGGAGACCGGCCAGCCGGTCGTGTCGACCGGTGTCTACAGATTCGTTCGGCACCCGATGTATGTCGGTGGTGCGATCATGATGATCGGCACACCGCTGGCCCTGGGGTCCTATTGGGGACTCTTGTTCATCGTTCCGGGGGTGCTGTCGCTCGTCTTCCGGATCCTCGACGAGGAGACGCTGCTCTCCCAGGAACTGGCCGGGTATCGCGAATACACGCAGCGGGTGCGTTATCGACTGATGCCGTACGTCTGGTAGGACCGGCTAAATCCAGACGCCCTTGCCCACCGCGACCACGCCGCCAGCGCTGATCGCGAAGCGTTCCCGGTCCTTCTCCAGATCCACTCCGACCATCTCGCCCGGCCCCACCACGACGTTCTTGTCCAGGATCGCGTGACGCACTACCGCGCCCCGGCCGACCCGAACGCCCGGCATGATCACGCTGCCCTCCACGATGGCGCCGTCGTCCACCACGACGTTTGAAGAGAGCACCGAGTTGCGCACCGATGCCGCCGAGATGATGCTGCCGGCACCCACCACCGACTCCTGCGCGGAGCCGCCGTTGACGAACTTCGCGGGCGCCAGGTTCTCCGCCGCACCAAGGATTGGCCAGCGCTTGTTGTACAGGTTGAACACCGGATGCACCGATACCAAGTCCATGTGCGCGTCGTAGAACGCGTCCAACGTCCCCACGTCCCGCCAGTAAGCCCGGTCGCGGTCGGTCGCGCCGGGCACCTCGTTGTCGGAAAAGTCGTACACCGCAGCCAGCCCGTCGGACACCAACTGCGGAATGATGTCGCCACCCATGTCATGGTCCGAGTGGTCGTCGTCGGCGTCGGCGCGAATCGCGTCGATGAGCACCTTGGTGGTGAAGATGTAGTTGCCCATCGAAACGAACGTGGAATCGGGATCGTCCGGTGTCCCGGGTGGCTCCAGCGGCTTCTCAACGAAGCTGCGGATACGACCGGATTCGTCGGAGTCAATGCAACCGAACGAGTGCGCCTCGGAGCGCGGAACCCGGATCCCGGCCACCGTTGCTCCGGCTCCGCTGTCAATATGGAACCGGACCATCTGCTCGGGGTCCATCCGGTACACGTGATCTGCCCCGTAAACCACTATGTAGTCAGGGTCTTCGTCGTAGATCAGATTGAGCGATTGATAGATCGCATCAGCGGAGCCGGTGTACCAGCGCGGGCCGAGGCGCTGCTGTGCCGGCACCGGGGTGATGTACTCGCCGGCCAGGCCGGACAGCCGCCAGTTCTGCGAAATGTGACGGTCCAGTGAGTGCGACTTGTATTGAGTGAGAACGCAGATCCTCAGGTAACGGGCGTTGACGAGATTGGAGAGCACGAAGTCGATCAATCGATAGGCGCCCCCAAAGGGCACGGCGGGTTTGGCCCGGTCCGCGGTCAACGGATATAGGCGCTTGCCCTCACCGCCGGCCAGGACAATACCCAGCACGTGTGGTGGCGCGTCCCTCATGGCTCAAACCTATCCGCAGCCGCGAACAGCTGCTAGGGGGCCCGCCGCAAGAGGCCGCGTTCTGTCGGGCTGTCCGTCAAGGTATTTGGTCCAATCCGACCTTTCCCATGGCCGGCACCGATTATTTCGGCCCGACTCGCGCGCCGCACCGTCACCGAACTACGGTGCCCGTATGCGGGTGGCGATGATGACTCGGGAATACCCACCAGAGGTCTACGGCGGGGCCGGCGTACACGTCACCGAACTGGTTGCGCAACTGCGCCGGCTGTGTGCCGTCGACGTGCACTGTATGGGCGCACCGCGCCCCGGCGCCTTCGCGCATCAGCCCGACCCGCGGTTCCACGGGGCAAACGCCGCACTGTCCACCCTGTCGTCCGATCTGGTGATGGCCAACGCCGCGTCGGGGGCCGACGTGGTGCACTCACACACCTGGTACACCGGTATGGCCGGGCAGCTGGCCGCGCTGCTCTACGACATCCCCCACGTGCTGACGGCGCATTCGCTCGAGCCGCTGCGCCCCTGGAAGGCCGAGCAACTCGGAGGCGGCTATCGGGTATCGAGTTGGGTCGAGCGCACCGCGGTACTGTCCGCCGACGCCATCATCTCCGTCAGCTCCGGGATGCGCGAAGACATACTCCGGGTCTACCCCACCCTGGATCCGAGCCTGGTGCACGTCATCCGGAACGGGGTGGACACCGACGTCTGGTATCCGACAGGGCCGGTACGTACCAGGCCCGTGCTGACCGAGCTGGGGGTCGATCCCAACCGGCCCACCGTCGCGTTCGTCGGGCGGATCACCAGGCAGAAGGGCGTCGCACACCTGGTGGCGGCCGCGCACCAATTCCACCCGGACGTGCAGTTGGTGCTATGTGCCGGCGCACCCGACACCCCGGAGATAGCCGACGAGGTACGATCGGCGGTGACCGGACTGGCCCGCAATCGCACAGGCGTGATCTGGGTCCAGGAGATGCTCCCCAGCGGGAAGCTGCGCGAAATACTTTCGGCAGCAACAGTCTTCGTATGCCCGTCGGTATACGAGCCGTTAGGCATTGTGAACCTGGAGGCGATGGCCTGCGCCACCGCGGTGGTGGCCTCCGATGTCGGCGGCATACCTGAGGTCGTCGCCGACGGAATCACCGGGTCACTGGTGCACTACGACGCCGACGATCCTGTCGGGTACCAGGCCGAACTCGCCGAGGCTGTCAATGAGCTCATCGCCGATCCAGACCGGGCGAATCGCTACGGCAAGGCGGGGCGCCAGCGTTGCATCGAGGAATTCTCCTGGGGCCAAGTTGCCGAGCAGACACTGGAGATCTACCGCAAGGTGTGTGCTTAGCCCGATGCGGTCCCGGCGACGACTTGCCTCCCGTTCGGAGGACTCAGCTGGTGACACCCTTGAGCTCGTCACCCAACGCAGCGGCTTCATCGGGCGTCAACTCCACGACGAGGCGACCACCACCCTCAAGTGGTACCCGCATAACGATGCCGCGCCCCTCCTTGGTTGCCTCCAGAGGACCGTCTCCGGTCCGGGGCTTCATCGCCGCCATCGAGTGCTCCCTCCAGATTCGCGCTGGCCCGCTCTTGCGGACCTGGTCGGCGCCGAGCATGCCCCGCCGGCGGACTCCCAGCCATACCCGACATAGAACTGCCAAATCACCCCCCCATTGTTCCCTATCCGGCTGAATTGATGCACAAGACCCGCTTGTCCGGCCTCATAGGGCTGGCAGACGCGATTGCCAGGCTCCTCACGGCCCGCCGCACGGGCCGCCTCGTCATCGAGGTGAAGGCACCCAGCAATCGCGGATGTGGTCGTCGACCATTCCCGTCGCCTGCATCAACGCATAGGCGGTGGTGGGCCCGACGAAACGGAAGCCGCGCCGTTTCAGTTCGCGCGCCATAAGCTTCGATTCATCACTGGCCGAGGGGATTTCAGATGGGTCGGCAGGGCGGGGCCGCGGTGGTGGCGCAAACGACCACAGCAACTCGGACAGATCTTCGGACGATCCCAGGTCGGCGGCGACCCGCGCATTGCCGATCGTCGCCTCAATCTTCGCCCGGTTGCGCACGATTCCCTCGTCGGCCATGAGCCGTTGCACATCGGCATCGGCGAAGCGGGCGACCTTGTCGATGTCGAACCCGGAGAAGGCGCGCCGGAAATTCTCCCGCTTGCGCAGGATGATCAGCCACGACAGGCCGCTCTGAAAGGCCTCCAGGCTCATCCGCTCGAATAGCGCCACCCCGCCATGCAACGGACGGCCCCACTCCTGGTCGTGGTAGTTGCGGTATAGGTCGAAGTCCGGCCCGGGCCGGACATTCGCCCAGCCGCAGCGAACCAACCCGTCATCGCTCACGTCATTTCCTGACGATCCTCGCCACCCACAGGTTCCGTGGCATCCAGTTCGGTTTCGGCGGCTTCGGTCCCGGAGACGGACTTCGAGGCCGGCGCCGCCTGACCCGCCGCCAGTTGACCACGTAACGCCTCGAGTTCGCGGGCGAGCCGGTCCAGCACCCAGTCCACCTCGCTGACCTTGTATCCGCGCAGTACCTGGGTGAACTTGACAGCGTCGACGTCGGCGCCGGTGACGCCGAACGCGGGCAGCACCGTCGCCGTGGTCCCCCGCGGCAGCGGCGGCAACTGCTCGCCGCGGCCGAACAGCAGGCTGGCCGCAAAGAACAGCACGATCGCCACCAGCACCAACACGACTAGATACAGCAATACCAACGCCACCTGAACGATAGTGCCCTATACCGCCGACACCGCGGCGATCAGCGTGGGCGCAGCCCATTCATCGGCGGACGGTCCATCAGCGACACCGGCGAAGTGTGCTGGGTGTAGCCACAGCCGTCGGGGCCGTCGGCGAAAAACTGGGTCAACTCAACGCCGGAATCGGAGATCCCGCACCGCGACAACAACGTGGCGATGACCTGGCGGCTCATCGCGCCCAGCGCGGCCAGCGGCCGGTTGCGGTGTGCCCGCACACCGAGGTTGACCTGCGCGATCGCGTCCAGGCCCAACCGGTCGAAAGTGTCGATCAGGATGCCGATCTCGACTCCGTACCCCGGGGCGAACGGCAACGATGTCAACAGTTCCCGGGTGGCCGCGTACTCACCGCCGAGCGGCTGCAAGATGCAGCCCAGCTCCGGCCGCAGCGCTGCCAGCAACGGCCGGGCCACCAGCTCGGTCACCCGCCCGCCACCGGTAGCCCTTACCTCGCCAACATCGCTGACACCGTCGGCCTCACGGACCATGAGAGGCCGTCGGTAGACGCTCTTGACCAGGTGAACCCCGTCGCCGGTAAGCAGCGGGCCGACCAACCACGGCACGAACATCGGGTGCGGATTGATCAGATCAGAGTCGACGAACACCACGATGTCGCCGCATGTGGCCGCCAGTGAGCGCCACAGCGCCTCACCCTTGCCGGGAAGCGTGGCCACCTCGGGCAACGCCTGTTCACGGCTGACGACACGAGCACCGGCCGCGATGGCGCGGATCTCGGTGTCGTCCGTCGAGCCGGAATCCAGCACGATCAGCTCGTCGACCAAACCATCGACCAGCGGCGAGATGCTATCGATCACCGATTCGATGGTTTCTTGCTCGTCGAGAGCAGGAAGCACCACAGAGATCGTGCGCCCGGCTTTCGCCGCTTCCAATTCTGCGATCGTTCGGTCGGGACGGTTCCAACTTCGGTTGGACCGCCAGACGTCCCCGGGCCGCGTGCCGAGCCCCCCGGCATTGGTGACATCGCCGGCGACCAGCTCCGATGCTGTCATGCCAGCCCCCTCACCGTGCGCGTCGGCGGACGCATCCCCTGGATCGCGGCCACCATTTCCAGCACCCGCCGGGTGGCCGAGACCTCATGCACCCGAAACATTCGGGCACCGGCGGCCGCCGCGAGCGCGGTGGCCGCCAGTGTGCCCTCGATCCGTTCGGTCAATTCCACGCCCAGAGTCTCCCCGACAAAGTCCTTATTACTCAAAGCCATGAGCACCGGCCATCCGGTCATAACAAGATCGGCCACGTGGCGCAACAGAACCAGCCCGTGGAAGGTGTTCTTGCCGAAGTCGTGGGCTGGGTCGATCAGCACCCTATCGCGGGCCACTCCGGCTGCGACCGCCCGCTCGGCGGCTCCGGTGACCTGGCGAATCACATCGTCCACCACACCGCGGGTACTCGTTCCGTAACTCACCCGGAAGGGACGGGTACGGGGCTGGGCGCCGCCGGTGTGCGAACACACCAGGCCCGCGCCGAACTCGACGGCCACCTCGGGCAGGGCGGGGTCAATGCCACCCCAGGTGTCGTTGATCAAATCGGCACCCGCCGCGCACGCCACCCTGGCCACCTCGGCGCGCCAGGTATCGACGCTGATCAGCTGGTCCGGGTAGGCGCCACGGAGCCATTCGATGAATGGCACCAGCCGGGCGATCTCAGTGCCCGCATCGACGCCCTGGCCCGGGCCCGCTTTGACGCCGCCCACGTCGATGACGTCGGCGCCCTCGGCGACGGCCCGGTGTGCGGCGGCCCTGGCAGCCTCGTCGCTGAAGGTCGCACCCTTGTCGTAAAACGAGTCGGGGGTGCGATTGACGATCGCCATGATCAGCGGGCGATCCCCTGCGACCGGTCGGCCGCACAACGTTGACTGCGCCGTTGACTGCACCCGTCTATAGTGCCCGCTCACCGTCGGACCGCGCGGTCCAGGGATCGAGACTGCGGCCACGACTCACCAAACGCCGGGACGACGCACTCCGTGCGCAGTTGCGCCGCCACCAGCGCAGACCGGCACGCGGCAGCCAACCCCGCTAGCCGAGCGGCCGCTTTCCAGAGGCGACTTCCTCGGGGTATTCGTCGTAGTACGGCACGTAACCCTCGTCGCGCCCGGCCAGTGCGTACAGCGGGTCTGTCACGTCGGGGCCGTAGCCCTCGTCGCGCAGCTCCACCTTGCGGCTCTTGAACGTGGTGGTTTGCGCTATCGAATCCACCACCCGTACGAACAGCGGCAGTGCATAGCCGGGCAGCTTGCCGTAAACAGCTCGCGCCAGGGAATGGCCGTCGAATTCGGCGCCGTCGCGCAGCTTGATCGCCGCCATCCCAGCCCGGCCCCCGGTGCCGGGAACCTCGACACCGAACACCGTGCATTGCGCGACTGACCCGTCGGAAGCCACCGCCGCTTCGACCTGCGTGGTGGCGACGTTCTCGCCCTTCCAGCGGAAGGTGTCGCCGAGCCGGTCGACGAACGCCGCATGACCCATGCCCTGCGGGCTCATCACGTCGCCCGAATTGAACCAGCAATCACCCTCACGGAAAGCATCGCGCACCAACTTCTTTTCGGTCGATTCCCGGTCGGTGTAGCCGTCGAACGGCTGTAGCCGATTGACCGGGCTGATCAACAGGCCGGGCTCACCGGCGGCCACCCGGCGCACGCGTCCGTTCCCGTCACGCAGCGGGGCGCCGGTGTCGGGGTCGTATTCCACGTAGGCCAGGGGCAACGGCGAGATGCCGGTGCTCCTGGGCACATTGAAGATATTGATGAAAGCGGTGTTTCCTTCGCTGGAGGCATAGAACTCGCACACCCGCGCGATGCCGAAGCGTTTGGTGAACTCGTTCCAGATCTCCGGCCGCAGCCCGTTGCCGGCGATGATGCGCACCTTGTGGGCGCGGTCGGTCGGCTTGGGCGGCTGGTTGAGCAGGTACCGGCAGATCTCGCCGATGTAGATGAATGCGGTAGCCCGATTGGCAATCACCTCGTCCCAGAACTTCGACGCCGAGAACGACTTGCCCAGCGCCAGCGTCGCGCCGGAGGTAATCACCGAGGACAGCGCGACCGTCAGCGCGTTGTTGTGGTAGAGCGGCAGGCAGCAGTACAAGGTGTCGGAGCTTTTGAGCCGCAACCCCAGCCCGCCGAACGCCGCCAGCGCCTTCAGCCACCGTAGGTGCGTCATCACGCTGGCTTTGGGAAACCCGGTGGTTCCCGAGGTGAAGATGTAGAACGCGGTGTCCTTGGCCTGCACCGCCGACGCCGATGCCGGGTTGGTCGCGGGAGCGCTTACGGCGAATCGCTTGAGATCGTCGACGGTCAACGTCTCGCTGTCACCCGTGCCGCCACATTCGGTGACCGCGCTGACCAGATCGGTCTCCGCGATCAAAACCTTGGCATCCAGCAACCCGAGGCTGTGCGCCAGCACTTCGCCGCGCTGATGGTAGTTGAGCATGCCGGCGACGGCACCGCACTTGACCGCGGCCAGCATCACCAACACGGCGTTGGGCGAGTTGCGCACCATGACGGCGACGACGTCGCCGTGGCCGACGCCCCGCGCTGCCAGCACCGCGGCGTACCGGTTGGCGGTCGCGTTGGCGTCGCGGTAGGTCACCTGCTGGTCGCCGAACCTCAGGAAGACCCGGTCACCGTAGCGAGCGGCCCGCTCCTGGAACACCGTGCCGATCGACTTCTTGGAGGTCGGCGTGGCCAACAGCCCGGTCAGCGTTCCACGCACGATCACCGGCAGGTCGACCAGTACGCCCGGCGCCCGGGACGCCATGTCGGTCAGGCTGACCGCGGCGCGCGCCGCACCCTCGTGATCGGACACGTGATCCCTCGATTCCCCTCGCCAACCTGCCCGCCGACCTCAGGCGGGGGCGCACGCCTCCACTGCGGCACCCACCTTATCGACCAGCACCAGCCGATCCATGGCCGTCTGCGAGATGTACCCCTTGTCGAGCAATTCGTTCAACCAGATCCACAAACCTGTGTAATGCCCCCAGGGATCCAGCATCACGATGGTTTTGTCGTGCATGCCGAGATACCCCGCGGTCCATGCGTCAAACAACTCATCGAGGGTGCCGACACCGCCCGGCAGCACAATGAACGCGTTGGCGCGGTCTTCCATGATCTGCTTACGATCGCGCATCGCGTCGCTGACGATCAGCTCGTCGGCGTCGGTGTCGGCGACCTCGTGGCGCATCAACTTTTTCGGGATTACGCCGACGGTCCGGCCACCGCGTGCGCGCGCTGCGCTCGCCACCGCACCCATTGCCGACACGCGGCCACCACCCCACACCAGGATCCAGCCGCGCTCTGCGATCGCCTCGCCGAGTTCGGTGGCCAGCTCGAGCAATTCCGGGTGCGTCGGCCCGGACGCGCAGTACACACAAACCGCCCACGGGCTTGAAGAATCGCGTTCGGGGCGCATACCCGCCAAAGGTAGACCAACCTGGAAGAACCGACCACGTCTCGGGCCTCAACTGGCCTCAGCCACGCGGCAAGCATCGGAAGAACTAAAATCCGGCGGTGCCGGTTCGATGGAAAGTCCCGCAGCATGCGGCCGCCTCGCAGCAGCTGGACGGTGCCCTGGATGACCCAGCTCTGCCGGGCGTTGTGGTTCTCGGACCCGACGGCTGCGGCAAATCCACGCTGGCCCGCTTGGCTGCCGAAAAATTCGCCCAACGGCACCCGGCCACGCTCATCCGCTGGATCACCGGCACCCCGACTGAGCGTGTGGTCCCGTTCGGGGCCTTCAGCAATCTGGTGGATATCGCCGACATCGGGAAGCCGGCCGCGCTATTGCGGGCGGCCCGCGCATCGCTGAGCGGGGAGGATCGGGAAGGCGATCTGCTGCTCGTCGTCGACGACGCCCACGACCTGGACCTACTGTCGGCCACTCTGGTGTATCAATTAGCTCTGGCCGGGGTAGCCCGGATGATCGTCACCGCCCGCGCTGGCGCGGCACCCGGTGCAATCGCGGCGCTGTGGACGGACGGTCTGCTGAACCGGATCGACATCGAGGCGCCAGGCGGAGTGACAACGACGCCGGCGGAGGTCGATGAATTCCTCGCCGAGTTACCTGTGGCCGCGCGTGCGGTGCTGGACTGTCTCGCTGTCGCGGAGCCGCTCTCGCTCGCCGAACTCACCACCCTGGCCGGCGACGGCGCGGTAAAGGAGGCGGAGGACTGGGGCGCGGCCGAATCCCGAGTGCGCGGCGAACGCGCGGACGGCGTGGTGGTGTATACGGCGCACCCGCTGTTCGCACAGCGAGCGCTTGCCGCACTGGGCGACGACGGCGCGCGACGACGGCGCACCGAGTTGGTGAACCTGTTGTCGCAGCATCCGTCGGATCATCTCAGCGACCGGCTGCGGCTGGCTTCCCTGGCGCTGGACAGCGATGCCCCCCAGCCGGTCGCCGAGGTTGTCGACGCGGCGCAGCAGGCGCTGCGACTGGGTGACCTGTTGCTCGGCGAACGACTGGCCCGCTCGGCGTTACAGCGCTCCGATGACTTGGCAGCACGGCTGCCGCTGGCAAACGCATTGGCATTCCAAGGCCGCGGCCGGGACGCTGAGGCGCTGCTGGCCGTGGTCGACCCCACCGCGTTATCCGAGCCGGACCTGATGTCCTGGACGCTGCTGCGCGCGGCCAATCAGTTTTTCATGCTCAGCGAGCCGGAGCGGGCCACCGCGTTCCTGCGGACCATCCGCAATCGGATCCCCGATACAGGCCCGCGGGTCACTCTGGACGCGCTGAGCGCCACCTTCGCCATGAACGCGGGCAACGTCGGGCATGCCGTCGACATGGCCCGCGAGGTGCTGTCGTCACCGGCGGCCGATGACCAGGCGGTGGCTTGGGCGGCCAGCGCTGCCACGCTGTGCGCGGCGCGTCAGGGTCGTTTCGACGACGTCGAGCCGCTGGCGCAACGCGCGCTGGGCGCCGAGCATCCCGGGCTGCTGCGCTTCACGATCGGGCTGGGCCAGACCACCGCTCTGTTGATGGCGGGTCGCCTCGACGCAGCGGCCGAACTAGCCCAGCAGTTCACCGACTTCGCCGAACTACAGCAGCCAGGCCGCGCGATCGGCGAGGTACTGCTGGCGCATGCGCTGATCGCACACGGCGAATTCGACCGAGCAGCAGCCCTTCTCGGCCCCGCAGCCGCCACCTTGGAACGCACCGGATACTCATGGGGTCCGCTGTCACTGATGCTGCTGGCCACCGCGCTGTCCCAGCAGGGCAACATACCCGCATCCGCAAAAGCATTGCGGCGCGCGGAAACCCGGCACGGTACGAAGTCGGCGTTGTTCTCCCCCGAACTCAGGCTGGCTCGCGCCTGGACCAAAGCGGCAGCAAGGGATGCGACGGGAGCAATCGGAGAGGCCCGTGATGCCGCCCGCGCGGCAGAGCGGGCGGGCCAGTTGGCGGTGGCACTGCGCGCCTGGCATGACGCCGTGCGGCTGGGCGACACCCGCGTCGTCGACCCGGCTACCCGGCTGGCCGCCGAAATCAATTGCGTCGTCGGCAATATCGTCGTAAACCATGCCCGCGCGTTGGCGGCAAGTGACCCTGCCGCCCTGGCGGCAGCCTCTGACGAGCTGGCTGCGATCGGGATGCGCGGCGCGGCCGCCGATGCCGCCGCGCAGGCACAACGGGCCGCCCGGTAACGCTCGGTGATCCAGGGCAGTCAGATGCCTAAGACCCGGACACCGCCTTCCAGCCCGGTGAAGTCATCGCCGTTGCGGGTGGAGAGATCGAGGCGATTGGCGCGTGCGGTCGCTTGCCGTCACCACTCGGCAATGGTGCGGAGCTACGCGCTGAGGTATCGCCGCAACATCTCCACCGCCGCGGTGATCGAGGCGACCGGCACCCGTTCATCACGCCGGTGCGCCAGATTGGGATCACCCGGCCCGAAATTGACCGCCGGTATGCCCAGGGCTGCGAACCGGGATACGTCCGTCCAGCCGTATTTCGCCCTGACCTGACCGCCGGCCGCCTCGACCAAAGCCCTGGCGGCGGGTTGGGACAGCCCGGGCAGCGCACCCGGCGCGGCGTCCGTCTGCTCGATCGCGACATCGAGCCCGTCGAAAACGCCGTACACATGTTGCAGCGCGGCGGCCGCCGAGCGGTCCGGGGCAAAGCGGTAGTTCACCGTCACCGAGGCCGCGTCGGGAATCACATTGCCGGCCACCCCCCCGTCAACGCGCACGGCCGACAAACCCTCGCGGTACTCGCAACCGTCGATATCGACGGTGCGCGCCCGGTATCCGGCCAGCCGGTCCAGCACCGCGCTCAGCTTATGAATTGCGTTGTCGCCCAACCAGGAACGCGCCGAATGCGCGCGGGTTCCGGTCGCGCGGATCACGACACGCAGCGTGCCCTGGCAGCCTGCCTCGATGTAGCCGGCGGTGGGCTCACCAAGGATGGCCACGTCGGCGGCCAACCAGTCCGGCAACTCGCGCTCGATGCGACCCAAGCCGTTTGCCGCCGATTCGATTTCCTCGCAGTCGTAGAACACCAGCGTCAGGTCGTGCACCGGTTCGGCCACGGTGGCAGCCAGATGCAGGAAAACCGCGTCACCGGATTTCATATCCGCGGTACCGCAGCCATGTAGCTCGCCGTTCTGGCGGCGGCTGGGCAGGTTTTCGGCCACCGGGACGGTGTCCAGGTGGCCGGCCAGCAGCACTCGCGACGGGAGCCCTCGCCGGCTGCGCGCCAACACGGCGTTGCCATTGCGAATGATCTCGAAGCCCGACGCCTGTGCTCGCAGCGCGGCCTCCACCTCGTCGGCGATACGCGCTTCGTCCCGCGACTCGCTGGGGATGTCGACGAGCGCCGCAGTCAGCTCGATCGGATCGCCACGCAAGTTCAGCACGCCTCCAGGGTAGTGGTTGCGTTACTTATGCCGAGCAGACGCAAAGGCCCCCTTTTTCCCGGCGTGTCGGGGCCGTTTACGTCTGGTCACGGAAAGGAAGTAGCGTGTCGAGACGTGACTGGAGCTGCAGGCATCGGCCTGGCGACACTGGCCTCCGACGGATCGATCCTCGACACCTGGTTTCTCGCACCGGAACTGACCGAATCGGGCACCAGCGCGACGTTGCGTCTGGCGGTGTCCGACGTCCCGCCGGAACTGTCCGCGCTGATCGGCCGCGATGACGACCGCAACACCGAGACCATCGCCGTCCGCACTGTCATCAGCTCGTTGGACGACATCGCCGCCGACGCATACGACGCCTACCTGCGGCTGCATCTGTTGTCACACCGGTTGGTGCCGCCGCACGGGCTGAACGCCGGCGGCTTGTTCGGGGTATTGAGCAACGTGGTCTGGACTAACCGCGGACCGTGCGCGGTCGAGGGCTTCGAGGCGGTCCGGGCACGGTTGCGCCGGCATGGACCGGTGACCGTGTTCGGTGTCGACAAGTTCCCTCGAATGGTCGACTACGTCGTGCCCAGCGGGGTGCGCATCGCCGACGCGGATCGGGTGCGGCTGGGCGCCCACCTCGCACCGGGCACCACCGTGATGCACGAGGGCTTCGTGAACTTCAACGCCGGCACCCTGGGCGCGTCGATGGTGGAGGGGCGCATCTCCGCGGGCGTGGTCGTGGGCGACGGGTCGGATATCGGCGGCGGAGCGTCGATCATGGGCACGCTGTCCGGCGGAGGCACCGACGTCATTTCGATCGGCGAGAGGTGCCTGCTGGGCGCCAACGCCGGTGTGGGCATCTCCCTGGGCGACGACTGTGTGGTCGAGGCCGGCCTTTACGTCACCGCGGGCACCAAAGTCAGCACGCCCGACGGCAAATCGGTCAAGGCCCGTGACCTGTCCGGCGCGGACAATGTGCTGTTCCGGCGGAATTCGCTGACCGGGGCCGTCGAGGCGGTGGCCCGCGACGGCACGGGCATCGCCCTCAACGAGGACCTGCACGCCAACTGAGCCACCGCCCGCGCTGGCGCGCCGAACGTGGAGTTGTCGAGCCAAAATAGCAGCAGGATTTCACCCGGCAACTCGATGTTCGGCGGTGGAGAATTCAGTGCCTTCACTGGTTCGAAGTGCTGCTCCGTTGGTTTCCGGCAGTAGGTAGGTGCACACCAGGCTGGTAAAGGTGAGAGCGCTCAGCATCAGACCGATCGACCAGCTACCGTAGGTTGCCAGCAGCGTTCCGGCGACCAGTGGCGGCATGGCTCCCCCAAGGACGCCGGCGAGGTTGAGCGCCAGCGCTGCTCCGCTGTAGCGGTACCGGGTGGCGAAGAGCTCGGGCAGGAACGCTCCCGTCGGCCCGGCGCCGACCCCGGCCGTGGCGAACATGCCGACAATCGCGACCACGTACAGAACTGGGTTGCGCGTATTCATCATGGGGACCACCAGAAACGACCACGGCACACACCCCGCCCAACCCAACAGCATCATGCGCCGACGCCCCACCAGATCAGAAAGACTGGCCGAAAGTGCGACGGACGCGATGCTTACCAGCCCTCCGAGCGCACCGACGGACCAGATGAAAGTGCGGGTGTAACCGAGATGGTTATGGGCGTACATGGTGAAGTAGGTGTGACCCATGTAGACGAAGGTCATGCCGCCCACAATGCTGCCGGCGGCCAGGAGGATCTCCCGACGCTGCAGCCGAAGCACCTCGGCAAGGGGCGCTTCAGTTACCAGGTTGCGGGCCTTTTCCTCCGCGAACACCGGGGTTTCGTCGATATTGAGGCGAACGTACAAAGCGATGCCGATCAGTCCCGCGCTGATCAGGAACGGCACCCGCCACCCCCACTGCATGAAGGCGGGACTGTTTTCGCCGATGGTGATGTTCACGCCCAGAAAGGTCAGGCTGGAAAACACAGCCGCAGTACCACCACCAAGCAGGGTGAACATCCCGAACAGACCCCGTCGCCCGGCTGGCGCGTATTCGACGCTCAGCAACGCCGACCCTGCCCATTCACCTCCGACGGCGAAACCTTGCAGCAACCGCAGCACAATCAGGATCAGTGGAGCCGCCACACCGATGGAAGCCGTTGTGGGGACCATGCCCACGCTCACGGTCGACGCGGCCATGATGAGCAGCGTGGCGATCAAGGTCTTTTTGCGGCCCAGCCGGTCGCCGTAGTATCCGAAAACAGCAGCGCCGATCGGTCGGGACACGAACGCCGTGGCGAATGTTCCCATCGAGGCGATCGTGCCCACAGCGGAACCCAGATGCGGGAAGAACACGGTGGGAAACACCAGGGCCGCCGCAGTGCCGTAGATCAGGAAGTCGTAGAACTCAATCGCCGAGCCGACGAGACAAGAGGCCGCCACCCGCCTCATCGCCGTAGACCCTGGGCCGGCGTCAACCCTCGGCTCACTCACCATGGGGTCTCCGAGTTCGGCTGCGTCTGCACACGTCTACGACGGTAAGTGAAGGTTCGCGGTTGCGCTCTGCATGAAACCTGCCAAAACCCTGCGTGTCGCAGCGCGGCCGGTCTGATACGGGCACTCAGCGGTGGGCGCGCATACTCGGTGGGCGTGGGGGCCCCAGCCCCGGCCCACCGTGGCGCCCGTTTCTCAGCGCGCTCACTCGCTTCGAAACCGACTACCAGGGAATCATCAGATGACATCGAAAGCGGCATCGACCGCGGGCACGGTCACCCCTGACCAGGCCCGTGAGATCGCCAGGGATGCTTATATTTACGGGTTTCCAATAGTCGACAACTACCGCGTCCTGCATTCGTACTTCGTCGATCAGGAGGATCCGACGTACCGGGGACCCTGGAACCAAGTGCACAACACCGCTCGGGTGTACACCCCCGCCGACACCGCTGTACAGACCCCCAACTCCGATACGCCCTATTCGTTTGTTGGCGCTGACCTGCGAACTGAACCCCTCGTCCTCACCATTCCGCCGATCGAACCGGGGCGCTACTACTCAGTCCAATTCGTAGACTCCTACACCTACAACTTCGCCTACGTCGGCAGCCGCACCACCGGTAACGACGGCGGAAAGTATCTGCTCGCCGGGCCGAGCTGGAACGGTGCCACACCCGCTGGCGTCGACGCAGTACTGCACTGCGATACCGACTACGCCCTCGCCCTCTATCGCACCCAACTGTTCGGTCCCGACGACATCGACAACGTCACGAAGATCCAGACCGGCTACCAAGTGCAACCACTTTCGGCGTTCCTCAAACAACCACCCCCACCGGCACTCCCGGCGGTCGACTTCGTCAAACCCCTGACGGCTGAGCGGCAGAAAACCGTCCCGGAATTCTTCAACATCTTGAGCTTCATCCTCAAGTACGTCCCGACACTGCCGTCCGAGCAAGCCCTGCGGGCACGCTTTGCTTCCATCGGCATCGGTCCCGACGGCACCTTTAACGCGGCGACGCCGTCCCCGGACATGCGCGCCGCCATCGAGGGCGGCATCGCCGACGCCTGGTCCCAGTTCAGCGCATTGCTGACCGACAAAATCGATACCGGCCAAGTCGATTCGGGCGACCTGTTCGGCACTCGCGAGATGCTCAACGGCAATTACCTCTACCGGATGGCAGGCGCGGTGCTCGGCATCTACGGCAACACCAAAGCCGAAGCGTTCTACCCAGGTTTCGGCACTGATTCCGACGGTGCGCCATTGACGGGCGCCAGCAATTACACCTATCGGTTCCCGCCTGGCGAGTTGCCCCCGGTAAACGCGTTCTGGTCGCTCACCATGTACGAGCTACCGTCAAGCCTGCTCGTCACCAACCCCATTGACCGCTACTTGATTAACTCACCCATGCTCGACAGCCTCACCAAGGATCCCGACGGCGGCATCACGCTATACCTACGAAACACCTCACCCGGGACCGGCAAAGAAGCCAACTGGCTGCCCGCACCCACAGGACCGTTCCGCATCGTCACCCGCCTGTACTGGCCCAAACAAGAAGCACTTGACGGTCAGTGGGCAGCACCCCGACCACACAAGGTGCCTAGAGTGTGAGTTTTGATAGGGCAGGAGAGCGGCTTCAGCCCTCCAGTAACTGCTTCTTGACCACCTTGCCCATGGCGTTGCGCGGCAGCGAATCCACGAAGCGCACCTCACGCGGGCGTTTGTGCACGGAAAGC
Source organism: uncultured Actinomycetota bacterium (assembly GCA_963762625.1). Taxonomy (GTDB): domain Bacteria; phylum Actinomycetota; class Actinomycetes; order Mycobacteriales; family Mycobacteriaceae; genus Mycobacterium. The sequence goes on along the minus strand of CAVXLB010000001.1, from coordinate 1,741,704 downwards.
TCTTGGGCGACATAGTTGATCAGCTCATCGGCGTCATGTTCGGAGCCGACGACGAATGCGACGATGCGCTGGCCCAGATCCTGGTCGGGCAGCCCGACGACCGCTGCTTCCTCGACACCCGGATGCCCCAGCAACACCGTCTCGATCTCGCCAGCGCCGATGCGGTATCCCCCGGACTTGATCAGGTCGACCGACTCGCGCCCGACGATGCGGTGCATGCCCGCACCGTCGATGACCGCGACGTCACCGGTGCGATACCAGCCGTCGTCGTCGAAGGCTTCCGCGGTGGCATCCGGTCGATTCAGGTAGCCGTCGAACAGCGTCGGACCGCGAACATGAAGCCGTCCAACGGTTTCCCCGTCGTGCGGCACAGGTGCGCCGTCGTCGTCAACCAGCATGGTCTGCACACCGGCCACTGGCAGACCAACCCACCCCGCGCGCCGCTCGCCGTCGGCCCGCGTCGAGATGGTGATCAGTGATTCCGAGGCACCGTAACGTTCGATGGGCTGGTGCCCGGTGAGCTCGGCCAACCGGTCGAACACCGGCACCGGCAGGGCGGCGCTCCCGGACACCAGGAGCCGCGCCGGCCGCAACGCCCGCGCCGCCGCCTCGTCGGCCACCACCCGCGACCACACCGTGGGGACGCCGAAATACAGCGTTCCGCCCGCTTCGGCGCGGGCCTGGGCGTAGTTGGCCGGTGTCGGTTTCCCGGTGTGCACGAAGCGATTTCCGATCCGCAGCGACCCGAGCAAACCGAGGACCAGCCCGTGCACGTGAAAAAGCGGTAGCCCATGCACCAGAACGTCGTCGGCCGTCCATTGCCAGGCTTCGGCCAGCGCGTCCAGGTCGGCGGCGACCGCCCGGCGGCTCAGCAGCACGCCCTTGGGCAACCCGGTGGTGCCTGAGGTGTAGATCACCATCGCGGTGGCATCCGGCGACGGTTCGGCATAGCGGTGCCAGCTGCGGGCGTGCAGTCGCACCGGGATGTGCGGCAACCCTTCTGGCTCGTCCGGCACCGGGCCCAGCCAGGTCTGGACCCCGGAGTCGGTGAGCATGTGCCGGCGTTCGGCCGCGCCGACATCGGCGGGCACCGGAACGAAGGGCACGCCTGCGATGAGGCAGCCGGTGATTGCCAGCACTGTCGACGCGGTCGGGGTGGCCAGAACCGCCACGCGATCTGCGCCCGCGACCCGCTCGGCCACCGACGTTGCGGCCCCGACCAAATCGCTGCGGCTCAGCGAGACGCCGTCGATCCGGACCGCGTCACCCAAGTCGGCGGCCGCAACCTCAGACGGGTTCAGCGAAGCTAGCAACACCGGCGTAAGTCCTGCTCGTCCCAGATCTTCATCACAGCCGACAGTATCTCCTCGCCGCGACCCAGCCCGCTCAGATGACTTTCGCTGGGCAAATGGATCAGCTCTGCGTCGGGCAACCGGGAGACGACATGCTCACCATGCGAGAACGGAATGATGTGGTCACGATCGCCGTGCCACCAGCGGACCGGAACTTTCACCTGTTCGAGCCGGAACCCCCAGTAGCGCGCGAAGACGATGACGTCGCAGAACGGCGCGGCCAACTGCTTGCGGGTTCCGCCGAGCAGGTCGTCGAGGAACATCGCCTTGAACTCGGGGCTGGCCAACACCTGCCGGTCGGCTCGCGGGGCGAACCGGGCATACACGTCCAACAGGGGGGCGGCGATGGGCCGGGCGGCCTGGATCAGCAGGCTCAAGAGCACCCGCAGCGGCCGGCCTCCCATCCTCAGCAGCGGCGCAAAGCACAGACCGACCTTCATCGCGCCGCCGATTATCGCGTCGGGCCCTCGCGTCGGTGCCACGCCGCCGAGGACGCCGGCGGCCACCACGCGGTCGGGCAGGAGCGCGGCACAGGCAAGCGTGTAAGGGGCGCCGCCGGACAGGGCCGCGACGGCCATTTTGTCGATCCCAAGCGTATCCGCGATGATCCGCAGGTCGTCGGCGAAGTCGGAGACTGTCGCGTACTGATGCGGTGTCGACGTCCCAATGCCGGGCCGGTCAACGCCGATCAGCCGGATGTTGTTCTGTTCGGCATACAGCCGGGCCTCCGGCGGAATCTGGCGACGCGAGCTGGGAGTGCCGTGCAGCCAGAAAACCGGGCGCCCCAGCGGGTCGCCGAACTCGGCGAAGCCAATGCGACGGTTCGGCCCCACCGGGATGTTCCCCTCGAGCTTGGGGCGGGTGCTCGCGCCAGCCATATCGAGCAGCTTCCCATGTGGGAACGTCGCGGTAAACCAGGCCACGCCGAATGTCCGGCCCGTCACGCATTGAGTAGGCGTTCGCCAATGACGTGTTCGTCACGAAGGACTGCCAACTCCACTTTCGAGAAACCCAGCGTCCGCAGGATCTCGTCGTTGTGCTGGCCGAGTGTCGGCGGGGCTGTGCGGTGGTGCCGGGTCGGCCCCGGGACGATGCGAAATGGCCAGCCGGGAAACCGGCGCGGCCCGGTGACCGGGTGGTCGAATTCTTCGTAGAACCCACGCGCGTCGAGCTGGCCCCCCATGAAGTCGGGGTCATACATCTGCTCGCCGGTAGCGACCCGCTCTGCAGGGATATTCTGTGCTCGAAGGGTTTCGACGATCGCACCCGCCGTCTGCGTCCGGGTCCACGCGGTGACCATCTCATCGAACGCATCGTGGTCTACGGGCTTCGGCTGCTCCGGCACCGACAGCGCCACCCATATGTCGTCCTCGACCGTCGGGTAGACACCCTGCAGGTAGCCGCGCGCGCGGTTGCCCTCGCGTGACTGCACCACCCCATTCATCGAGTACTCGATCACCGGCTCGGCGGTCACGCACGCGGCGACCTCGATCTGCGGCGATCTCGATCAGCTGGCCCTCACCGGTGCGGCGACGGTGCTCGAGTGCGGCCAGCAGCGCGACTCCGGTGTGCACGCCGACGATGGGATCAGCGGGCCCTTGCGGGTTGCACGGCGGGCCGTCCAGGTAGCCGGTCACCGCGGACATGCCCGAGATCTGCTCGATGTTCAACGCCCAGCCGACGTAGTCGCGCCACGGGCCGCGCAGGCCGAACCCTGGCATCCGGACAACGATCAGATCGGGCTTCAGCGACACCAGCGACGCGTAGTCCAGACCGAAGTGCTCGACAACTCGCGGCGAGAAGTTCTCGATGACCACATCGGCCTGCGCGGCCAGCCGGCGGGCGATCTCGAGGCCCCGCTGCGAGTTCAGGTCGAGTGTGAGGTCGCGTTTGTTGAGATTGGTGGCCTGCCATAGGGGGCCGCGTTCGTACCAGTCGTCGCCCTCGAAGGGAAAGGCCCCCGAGTAACGGAACCCGTCGGGCCGCTGGGTGGATTCGACTTTGACGATGTCGGCGCCAAACGCGCCGAGGTAACACGTCGCGTACGCGCCGGCCCAAAAAGTGGTCAGGTCCAGCACCCGCAGTCCCGCAAACGGCAGAGACGCGTCTGTGGCGGCCAGCGTCACGCCGGCGGTGATCCACGTCGTGGGCCGCGTTCCCAGTCGGGGCGCCGGAAGGGGCTCTGCTACAGGTGTTTTCGATAACCGGAACGGCGGACCGGGGCGCTGGAACGACCAGGGGTCCTTCCCGTCACCTCCACCCTCGACGAAGAAGCCGCGCTCGGCGTACTGCGCGGAGTCCAGCGCTGTGCCACCATCGTTGACGGCCGCGGCCGGGATGCGCATGCGCCTGGTTCAGCTCGACGATCTGAGCGACGGTTTGTTCAGCGAGCAGCGGCTCGGCCCTGCCGAAGAACTCTGCGCGCTCGGGACCGCCCATCATGATCGAGATCTGGTGTTCGCCGAATTCCGGCAGGCCGAGCATCGCGCACACGTCCAGCCAGTGCTGGCCCGTCAGGCAGTTGATTCCCACCCAGCCGTCGACCGCGCGGACGACACCCAGCATGGGCCCACCCCCCTTGTTGGTGGGCAACCCGAGACGTTTCATGCGCTCGGCCATCAACATCGGATACGGCATCGTCGACAGCAGCGCTTCGAACTGCGCGACGTCGACTTGTGTGACCTGCGGCCCGGACGGCAGTTGCAACGCAGTCAGCGCACCCAGCGCGCCGTAGGCGCCCGCGACATACTCGGCGATCCGGGCGCCGACTTGCACCGGGGGGCGCTCGGGATCCCTGGCGCTGATCCAGCCCGACGCCGCCTGCATGGTCAGCGGTGTCGTCTGCTGGTCACGCAGCGGTCCGCGCTGCCCGAACGCAGAAATCCTCAGCAGCACCAGGTTTGGGTTGAGGTGTTGCAAGCCGTCGACACCCAGCCCCCAGCCTTCCAGCGTGCCGGGTGCGAAGCCGTCTACAACCAGGTGTGCTTGCGCAATGAGTTCGCGGGCGGCGGCGGCGTCGTCCGGCCGGCCCAAGTCGAGGGTGGCACCGCGCTTGCCGGCGTTGAGGTACTCGAACAAGCCACAGCGCTCCGGGTTCGCAATCCCGCCGGGGAACGGACCCCACCGGCGCAGCGGGTCCCCGGCGGGTGGCTCGATCTTGATGACCTCGGCGCCGAGGTCGACGAAAAGCTTTGTCGCGTAAGGACCCGAGATCTCGCTGGCGATTTCGACGACGTGCAGCCCGGTAAGGGGTCCCGTCACGCAGGCATCACGCGGGTACCCCAATGGCCTTCGGCTCCATGTACTGGTGCAGGCCGCCTAGTCCACCGCCTTCACGGCCGAACCCGCTTAGCTTGAAACCACCGAATGGCGCGTCGCCGGGCCCGATGCCGTTGACCGCGATCTGGCCGGTGCGGATGCGGCGGGCAACGCCGACGGCGCGTTCCACGTCGGCGCCCCAGACGGCACCCGAAAGCCCGTACTTGGAGTTGTTCGCGATGGACGCCGCGTCGTCGTCGTCACGGTAGCGCAGCACGCAGAGCACAGGCCCGAACACTTCCTCCTGAGCGATAGTCGAATCCGGCTCGACCTCGGTCAGAATCGTTGGCTCGAAGTAGAACCCGACATCCAGGCCGTCCGGACGGGCACCGCCGGTCGCCAGCTTCGCTCCGTCGTGCAGCGCCCGCGAGACGTGGGCTTCGACGCGACCACGTTGGTCCGCGCTGATCAGCGGTCCCATCTGCGCGTCGGGATCGGTCGGGTCACCGACCTTCACCGCACGGGCCAACGCGACGAGCCGGTCGACGACGTCGTCGTGCAGTGAATCGGGAAGCAGCAGCCGGCTGTGCAGGATGCAGGCCTGCCCGGCATGCAGTGAACAGCAGTCGAACAGCAACTGCTTCAGCATTTCGTCGGTCACGACGGTGTCGTCCAGGATGATGCTGGCCGACTTCCCTCCGCACTCCAGCAAGATGCGTTTCATGGTCGCGCCCGCCGCGGACATCACCTGGCAGCCGACGGCCGTGCTACCGGTGAAGCTGACCATGTCGATCCGTGGATCGGTGCTGAGCAGCTTGGCGGCCTCGACACCCGATGGTGTGACGACATTGACCACACCAGGCGGGATGTCTGTGTATTCGTCGATCATCCGGGCCAGCGCGAGCCCGGCGAGCGGCGTCAGCGGTGAGGGTTTGAGCACGATGGTGTTGCCCGCGGCCAGCGCGTTGTTCACCTTCATCACGTTCAGGATGTGTGGGAAGTTCCATGGCGTCAGAATCGAGACGACGCCAAGCGGCTCGTGACTCAGCAATGTCGTTCCGGCGCCGATTCCGGTCACCGGATCGGCGGCCAGCTTCCCGGTCAGCTGAGCCGCGAACATCGACGTGTATCCGGCGCCGTCGATTTGCATCAACCGCTCGTTGGCGATGCAGCCCCACTCCACCTGTGACAGCGCGAAGAACTCGTCGGCGTGTTTCAGCAGCGCGTCGCCCAGTTGATTGAGGCAACGTCCGCGGTCCTCGAGGCTCATCGTCGCCCACGGCCCATGGTCAAACGCGCGGCGCGCGGCCGCGATCGCGTCGCCGACCTGGGCGACGCTGGCGTCGGGCGCGGTGGCGATGGGCTGCTCAGTGGCTGGTGAGATGTCGTCGTAGCGACCGTCCTCGGGGTCGACCCATCTTCCGTCGATGTAGAGCTGGTAGGTGTCGACAAGAGGTCCCGGGGATTGCAGCTCGGCCATGTTCTTCCTCACCCGAAGGTCGGTCATCTTTGCACCCAGTGTTCACCCGCTCAACGGTGTCGTCAATCATCAATGATCCCAATCCCTGGAAATTTCAATATGTTGCCGCAATATTGACAGCTACGGCTGAAGCAGAGTAGACACATCTCGCAGGACAGATTGTGCCCATCTGTCGGATGCCGGATCCTGCTGGATCAGTGCTGGATCAGTTGAAAGAGGACCGCCCGTGCAGACTTCGTTCCCGCTGCACTCCCCAGATTTCTATGCCGGCGATCCGTATCCCGCGTACCGGGAGCTGCGTGCAACATCGCCCGTGTGCTGGAACGACGTGGCCAAGTTCTGGGCTCTGCTGAAATACGAAGACGTCCGCTTCGTGTCGAGCAATCCGGCGATGTTCTCGTCGGCCAAGGGAGTCACGATTCCGGATCCGGCCATCCCGAGCCCGGTCCAGGAGGGCAACCTCATCTTCAGCGATCCGCCGCGGCACCGGCAGTTGCGCAAGCTGATCAATTCGGGCTTCACCCGACGCCAAGTAGCCGTGCTCGAGCCGAAAATCCGCGACATCGTGGCTGGGATCCTCGACGGCATCGAACCCGGCTCCGTTCACGAATTCGCCGAAGAGGTCGCCGCTCCTCTGCCCACCCGGATGATCGCCGAGCTGATCGGCGCGCCACCTGACGACTGGGAGCAATTCCGGGTTTGGTCGGATGCGGCCACCGGAAACGCCGACCCTGAGATCGAACTCGACTCGCTGGTAGCGATGGGCCAGCTCTTCGAGTATTTCCAGAAACTGATAGCGGCCAGGCGCGCCGAACCGCGCGACGACCTACTGTCCGTGCTTGCCGAGGCGGAAATCGACGGACACCGGCTCGACGACGAAGACCTGCTCAACTTTGCGTTTCTGCTATTGGTCGCCGGCAACGAGACAACCCGCAATCTGATCGCGCTGGGCACCCTGGCATTGATCGCACATCCCGACCAATCCCGACTGCTAGTCGACAAACCTGCTCTAATCCCGGGCGCCGTCGAAGAGATGTTGCGGTGGAACAGCCCAGTGGTTCATATGGCACGCACCGCGACGACCGACGTCGAGATCCGCGGCCAGCTGATCCGGGCGGGCGACGTGGTAGTGATGCTTTACCAATCTGCCAACCGCGACGAAGAGATTTTCGGTCCCGACTCCGAACAGTTCAAGGTCACCCGCAATCCCAACCCGCACATCGCATTCGGATGTGGTGAGCATTCCTGCGTCGGTGCCCAATTGGCGCGTCTCGAGGCGACCGTGCTGTTCGAGGAGCTGCTGGGCCGCTTCCCCAGGCTCGAACTGGTCGGTGAGGTGGACCGGATGCGCGCCACCATGGTGCCCGGGGTGAAGCGCATGCCGGTGCGGCTGGGGGCCTGAACAATGGACTTGGAATACTCGCCCGAGCAGCAGCAACTGCGCGGCGACATGCGCGCCGCGCTGGAAAAGGTGATGACCCCGGAGCGCACCGCCGCGATCAACGAACGCATGGAGGGCGGCCCGGAAGCCAGGGAGTGCGTACGCGCGCTGGCAGCGGCTGATCTGCTCGGCGTCGGGTGGCCTAAGGAATATGGTGGCCAAGGATTTTCGGCGATCGAGCAGTTCATCTTCTCGGAGGAGGCACATCGGGTCAATGCGCCGATACCGCTGGTGACCCTCAATACGGTAGGGCCGACGCTCATGCAGTGCGGTACCGAGGAGCAGAAGCAGAAATTTCTGCCGGCGATCCTCGCCGGCGACATCGAGTTCGCGATCGGCTATTCCGAGCCGGGGGCCGGCAGCGACCTGGCGTCATTGCGTACCAGCGCAGTTCGCGATGGTGACGACTACATCATCAACGGTCAGAAGATGTTCACCAGCGGCGCCGCGTACGCCGATTACATCTGGCTGGCCGTGCGCACGGATCAGAATGCCAAGAAACACAAGGGCATTTCCATCCTCATCGTGCCCACCTCGTCGCCCGGGTTCTCCTGGCAGCCGCTACACACCATGCCGGGCGTCTCCACCTTCTACACGTTCTACGACGACGTTCGGGTGCCGGCCAGCGCGATGGTGGGCGGCGAGAACCAAGGGTGGCAGCTAATCACCACACAGCTGAATTTCGAACGCGCCGCGTTGGGCAATCTCGGCGCACTCGAACCGCTGTACGAAAAGACCCTGGACTGGGCTATCAACACCGAGCTCGACGGTGGGCGCGTCATCGACCAGCCATGGGTGCAGCTCGTCCTCGCCCGGGTCGAAGCCCAGGTCGCAGCTTACAAACTGATGAACCAACGGGTCAACGCGGCGATCACCAAAGGCGTGCTCAACATGGGAGAAGCCTCAGCCGCGAAGGTGTTCGGCACCGAGCTCACTCAACAAGTCGCACGCCAGCTGCTGGAAGTGCTGGATCGCAACGGGTTACGCCGGGGCGCCAGTGCGCCGCTACGCGGCGCACTGGAATCCGCCTACCGGATTGCGGTCATCAACACGTTCGGCGGCGGCGCCAACGAGATCCAGCGTGACATCATCGCCATGGCCGGGTTGGGCATGCCGCGAGCACCTCGTGACCTTCGGGCTACTGCGACATAGGAGGACATCGACAAGTGACAGACCAGAAGACTGAGTTTCACGACAAGCTGAAGGCGCTTGTCGGCCAGCCCACGGGCGGGAGCGGGCAACCCACCCTGGCACCCGATCCGGTGAATCAGCCAATGATTCGGCACTGGGCGCACGCGCTTGACGACATGAATCCCGTCTACCTCGACCCGGATTTCGCGGCAACGTCTCGATTCGGCGGCATCGTGTCGTCACCGGTCATGCTGCAAACCTGGACGATGCCGGCTCCGAAACTGGAAGGGATAGGGGACCGCGGCGGCGCACCCCTCGAGATCAAAGACAACCCAACGCAATTCCTCGACGAGGCTGGCTACACCAGCACGGTCGCCACCAACTCGGAATTCGAAATCGAACGTTATCCCAAGCTGGGCGACATCATCACCGCAACGGCGGTGTTCGAGAACGTCTCCGACGAGAAGAAGACGGCACTGGGCACGGGCTTCTTCTTGACCTGGGTGATGACCTACACCGACCAGCATGGCGAAGTGTTGGGGCGACAGCGATTCCGGGTGCTGCGATTCAGGCCGGGAAACTGATGGCCGCCCGACTGGCCCCGGCGATCAGCCCGGACACCGAGTTCTTCTGGAACGGGCTGCGTGAGCACAAGCTGCTGATCCAGCGCTGCAGTGGGTGTGGGGCGCTGCGCAATCCGCCCCGACCGATGTGTCCCAAGTGCCGCTCGCTGGCCTGGAAGACCATCGAATCGTCCGGTCGCGGCACCGTCTACAGCTACGTGATGCCACACGAGCCGAAGTTCCCGTTCTTCGAGTATCCCTACATCGTTGTGCTGGTGGAACTCGCCGAAGGGGTGCGGCTGGTTTCGAACCTGTGCGATATCGACCCGGCCGATGTCACGGTCGGGATGCCGGTCGAGGTCTACTACCAGAGCTTCGACGGTAGCTCCGACTCCGGCGACCTGGTGCTGCACCAGTTCCGGCCCGCGACCGACTGAACGGGCCAGTTGCCATGGACTTCACCTTCACCGAAGAACAAGAGACGATCAGCAAGTTAGCCCGGGAACTCTTCGAACGCCGGGCCACCCCCGAACGACTCACAGAGATAGCGGCCGACGAATCCGGCTACGACGCCCCGCTGTGGCGAGAACTCGCCGCGGCCGACCTACTCGGCACGGCATTGCCGGAATCGGTGGGCGGGAACGGCGGAGGCTTCGTGGAACTGGGGGTGCTGCTGGCTGAAGTCGGATGGAGTGTAGCTCCGGTGCCGGCTTACGCTACGCTGCTGCTGGGCGCCGACCCGATCGCCCGGCACGGAAATCCCGAGCAACAGCAACGTTTCCTGCCCGGGGTGGTCACGGGCACCCGCATCCTGAGCGCGGGTCTGCAAGAACCCGGCCGCTCCGACCCCACTCGCCCGACCACCGCAGCTCGGCGCGACGGCGCGAAGTGGCGGCTGGACGGGGCCAAAGAACTGGTGCCCGCGGCACAAATCGCCGACACGCTGCTGATTCCCGCCACCACCGATGACGGTGACGTGGGCCTGTTCCTGCTCGCGACGGACGCGCACGGCGTCGACGTCCGGCCGGTGGCAACCACCAACCGCGAACCGCATGCGGACGTGTTCCTCGACGGAGCAACCGTTTCGGCCGAGGACAGGCTCGGTGAGAAAGGTGCGGGCGGTCGGCTGATCGGCTCGCTCTACACCCGCGCGCTGGTGGGGCTGTGCGCCATCCAGCTCGGCGTCGCGGACCGGGCATTGGGGATGGCCGCCCACTACACCAGCGGCCGTGAGCAATTCGGGCGCCCGATCGGCAGCTTCCAGGCGGTGCAACAGCGGATGGCCGACGCGTTCATCGACGTCGAGGCGATCCGCTGGACCACTTGGCATGCGGCGTGGCTGATCGAGCAGGGACGCCCCGCGGAGCGGGCCGCCCATATCGCGAAGTTCTGGGCCGCGGAAGCCGGCTCCCGGGTTGCCGCCAGCACGCAACACGTGCACGGCGGAATAGGGATAGACACGACCTATCCGCTGCATCGCTACTTCCTGTGGGCCAAACACAACGAGCTGACCCTCGGCTCCGCAACACAGCAGTTGGCCCGCCTCGGCAGTACCTACGTTGACTCGGGAGGAAACCGATGACCAGCAGCACCCGCACCACCACGTTGAAGTGGAAAGAAATCGTAGTGGGTGACGAGGTGACGCCGCTCGAGATCCCTGTCACCACAACGATGATCGTCGCCGGCGCGATCGCGTCGCGCGATTTCATGCCGGTGCACCACGACCGCGAATACGCCAAGAAGCAGGGCTCGCCCAACCTGTTCATGAACATCTTGACCAGCAACGGACTCTGCGTGCGGTTTCTCACCAACTGGGCGGGGCCCGAAGCGATGGTCAAGAACCTGTCGATTCGTCTCGGTGTTTCGTGCTTCCCGAACGATCCGCTGCGCTTCACCGGCAGCGTGACCGGTAAGAGCGAAGGCAAAAACGGCGAAAACTTCGCCGACGTAACCTTCAAGGCAACCAACAGCCTTGGCGATCACGTCTCCGGCACCGCGGTCCTCAGCCTGCTCGACGGGGCCTTTAAAAAGGACGAAGCGAAGGACTTCGAAAAGGACCAAGCATGAGCTCGCTGCCCGGCAGCTGCGCGATCGCCGGGATCGGCCAAACTGAATTCTCCAAGGAGTCAGGGCGCAGTGAGCTGCAATTGGCGTGCGAGGCAGTCAGTGCCGCAATCGACGACGCCGGACTATCCCCCAGCGACGTCGACGGCATGGTCACGTTCACCATGGATTCCAACGACGAAATCGACATCGCCCGAAACGTGGGAATCGGCGACCTGAGTTTTTTCAGCCGTGTACATCACGGCGGCGGTGCGGCGTCCGGAACTGTGGTGCACGCGGCGATGGCCGTCGCGACCGGTGTCGCCGACGTGGTGGTGTGCTGGCGGGCGTTCAACGAGCGCTCGGGCTTTCGTTTCGGCGGCAGCGGCCGCACCAGCGCAGAGACTCCGCTGTTCATGGCGCACTACGCGCCCTTCGGATTGATCACCCCCGCCGCCTGGGTCGCGATGCACGCCCAGCGCTATATGTCGACGTACGGCGTGACCAACGTAGACTTCGGGAGGATCGCCGTCGTCGACCGCGCGCACGCGGCCCGCAACCCGGACGCCTGGTTCTATGAGCGCCCGATCACGCTGGAGGACCACCAGAATTCGCGATGGATCGTCGAACCCGTACTGCGACTGCTGGACTGCTGTCAGGAAAGCGACGGTGGGGTTGCGCTTGTAGTGACCAGCGCCGAACGCGCTCGGGACCTTCGGCAGCCACCGGCGATCATCACCGCGGCCGCGCAAGGCGCAGCGGCCGACGGGGAAATGATGACCAGCTACTACCGCGACGACATCACCGGGCTGCCCGAGATGGGAGTGGTGGCCGACCGCCTCTGGCGCGATTCGGGTCTGAAACCCAAAGATATTCAAACCGCGTTCATCTACGACCATTTCACGCCGTTCGTGTTCACCCAGCTCGAGGAACTCGGCTTCTGCGGGCGCGGCGAGGCAAAGGACTTCGCCACCGTCGAGCGGCTTTCGCTCGGCGGAGAGCTGCCGATCAACACCAATGGCGGTCTGCTCGGCGAGGCCTACATCCACGGGATGAACGGCATCACTGAGGGGGTACGCCAGGTGCGCGGTACTTCTTACAACCAAGTCGACAACGTCGAGCATGTACTGGTCACGTCCGGCACCGGGGTGCCGACCAGCGGCCTGATCCTCGCGCCGGCGGACTAGCCGAGACAGGGGGAGCAAAACATGCCAAAGCTCGCGCTTCTGACTGCGATCGGGGGGCCCATCGAGCTAGCTGAGTTTCCGCTCACCACGCCGGAACCGCGAACCGCTGCCCTCAAGCTACGGATGGCTGGGATTTGCGGATCCGACCTACACATCTTTCGTGGCGAGCTGCCACTGCCTTGTCCCTTCGCCATGGGTCACGAGATGGTCTGCGAGATCGCTGAACTCGGAGAAGGGCTGACAACCGATGCGACCGGCAACGCGCTCTCGGTCGGTGATCGGGTTGTGACGCCCTACTTCTGGTTCTGCGGGCAATGCCACGCCTGCGCGCGCGGCCGGTCCTATGCGTGCCAGAACCTGATGGCCGGCGAGTTTCGCACCCACGAGCAGGCGCCGCACTTCGTCGCGGCTTACGGCGAGTACTACTACACCAGCCAGCGGCAACCGCTCTACAAGGTACCCGAGGACCTGCCCGACGAAGCCGTCGCTCCCCTCAATTGCGCTCTGGCCCAGGTGTTATTCGCGCTGCGCGATGTGCGGTTGGGCGACACCGTCGTGATTCAGGGCGCGGGTGGACTGGGCATCAACGCGGCCGCAGTAGCGCGTGCCGCGGGCGCCGCCAGCGTTATCGTCATCGACAAAATTCCCGAGCGCCTCGACGTCGCGGCGGATTTCGGGGCCACCCAATGCATCGACGCCAGTGGCATCTCGGTGCCGGAGATCACAGAGCAGGTCCAGAAACACACCGACGGCATCGGCGCCGACTGGGTGCTCGAAGTCGTCGGCGTGCCGGGCGTGATCCCCGACGGCGTCGGTTTCCTGAACAACGGCGGCACTCTGCTCGAAGTCGGCAATATCGGAGTGGGCCGTACCTTCGAACTCGACCCGAGCGCGCTCGTCTATGGCAATAAATCGGTACGCGGCGTCATGTTCTACGACCCGGTCACGCTGGCGATCGGTTTGTCTTTCCTGCAGTACACCAGCTTTCCCTTCGGCAGGCTGATGCCCAATCCGTTCCATCTCGCCGATGTCAACGACGCTTTCGCGTCAGCCGATGCCGGATTGGTGCCCAGAGGTGCTTTGGTTCCGTGACGACTCAGGCTTCCGCGTTGACCCAGGCGACCGATACCCGCGAGCTCATTGTCGAGTCCGCGTACGTCTGCTTCCGCCGGCAGGGACTGTCGAAGACGACGATCGTCGACATCGCCAAGGCCGCGGGCGTTTCCCGCAGCACCATCTACGAGTACTTCGGCGACAAGGCCGCCATTGTCGAAGCATGCGCCGAATACACTTCCGAGCAGTTCTATCGCGAGATGTCCAAAGCGATGGATCGTGGGAGCTCGCTAGAAGAAAAGCTCAGTCACGCAGCGGTATTCGTGACTCAGGCACGCCAGGCCATCGCATCCGAGAAGTATTTCGACGAAGACGCGGTCAGCCTGCTGCTGACCAAAGATGCAGCCGTGCTGCTGCGCGAATGCGTGGATTTCTTCGCGCCCACACCTGACCGCCGCCAGGCTCACCGGTGAGGTCCGCAAAGACCTCGACGTCGAGGCTGCCGGCGAATGGTTCGCGCGGATATTGTTCTCGCTATTCAGCACTCCCTCGTCGATGCGGGATATGGACGACCCCGATGTCGTAGCCGAATTCGTGCGTGCGCACGTGGTGCGCGGCTTCGCCAGCGATCGTCCACGGCCTCGTCGGGCTCAGTGACCGCGTCGAGTGTGCACTGACGACTTCGAGCGTGCTTCTGCGGTGGCGATTTCGGCCGAATCCTCGACCCTCAGAACGCACTCAGATGTGCCAGCGCTCGCAGGAAGAAGGTCAGGTTCGCCGGTCGCTCGGCCAACCGTCGCATGAAATAGCCGTACCACTGCGTGCCGAACGGCACGTATACCCGCATCTGGTTGCCGGAGTCGGCCAACCGGCGCTGCTCGTCGTCGCGGATGCCGTACAGCATCTGGTATTCGAAATCTGCCGGCCGGACGGCGTGATTCGCCCGCGATGCCCGGCACCGCTCCGATGATCGCCGGGTCATGCGATGCCACCATCGGATAGCCAGACCCCGCCATCAGCACCCGCAGGCAGCTCCAGATACGAGCTCGGTAACTGGCGGCGCTGCCACGATAGGCCACCGATGCCGGCTCGTCGTAGGCACCCTTGCACAACCGAATCCGCGCCGACGCCCAGCTGCTCACAATCGCCGAGCGTGCGCTTGCAGGTAGGCCTGTAAAACAATTCCGAGCCAGGGAAAGTCGACTCGCAGGTCCGTAGACGATCGACAATGTCGAATCGGTCGTGGTGTGGTCTTCGGCGTCCACCGTGACCCACATACCCGCCTGCTCGGCGCGCTCGCAGATGGTGCGGGCGTTGTCCAGAGCGATCTTCTCGCCGCCGCGGCCCAGCGCCTGACCTAGCGCCGAAAGCTTCAGGGACACCTCAAGCGGCCGCGCGCCATCGCGCGCGGTGTCGGTTCGCCGGCCCAGCGCGTCGAGAAGCTGAAGGTATGCCCGCACGGTGCGTCGCAGCGTCGTCGGCGTCGGTGACATCTTCGCCCAGGTAGTCGATGCTGACGTAACGACCCGAATCACGCAGCCCAGCAACGACTGTCCAGCACGCCTTCAAGCGTCTCGCCCGGGACGAAGCGGCGCACCACCCTGCGGGTGACCGGCGAACCGTTCGGCGGTGCGGCGCAGCCTGTCGGCCCGGCTGGCGGCCAGCATCGCGGGTCGCACGGTGTGTGCGAACACCCCGGCCATCAGTCGGACCCCATGTGCGGATAGGTGTGCTCGGTCGCCGGAACGAACGTCTCCTTGATGGTCCGCGCAGACGTCCAGCGCAATAGATTCAGCACCGACCCGGCCTTGTCGTTGGTGCCCGAGCCACGCGAACCTCCGAACGGCTGGCGCCCGACCACCGCGCCCGGTCGGCTTGTCGTTGACGTAGAAGTTCCCGGCGGCGAACCGCAGCCGGCTTTGCGCGGTCAGCACGGCCTCGCGGTCGTCGGCGATGACCGCGCCGGTCAGCGCGTAGCGCGATCCCGGTGTCGATGACGTCGAGGATTCGTTCGTACTGCTCGTCGGGGTAGACGTGCACCGAGAGCAGCGGTCCGAAGTACTCGGTTGAGAATGCCTCGTCGGTCGGGTCGTCGGACAGCAAGACGGTTGGCCGCACGAAATAGCCGACGCTGTCGTCATATTCGCCGCCCACCGCGATGGTGACGCCGGCCGCGCTTTTTGCCCGCTCGATGGCGTTGACGTTCTTCACGAAGGCGCGCCGGTCGATCACCGCGCCACCGTAGTTGCTCAGATCGCTGATGTCGCCGTAGCGCAACGCGGCGGTCGCGCCCAGGAAGCCGTCCCCCATGCGCTCCCACACCGAACGCGCAATGAATGCCCGCGATGCCGCCGAGCACTTCTGACCCTGGTAGTCGAACGCCCCGCGAATCAACGCCGTACACAGCACATCCGGCCGCGCCGAGGCGTGCGCGACCACGAAGTCCTTACCACCGGTCTCACCGACCAGCCGCGGATAGCTATGGTAATGACCGATATTGGCACCTACCTGCTGCCACAGGTGCTGGAAGGTGGTCGTCGACCCGGTGAAGTGAATGCCGGCCAGCCGCGGATCGGCGAGTGCCACGTCAGAAACCGCGAGGCCGTCGCCGGCGACCAGGTTGATCACCCCGGGCGGCAGCCCGGCGGCCTCGAGCAGTTGCATGGTCAGATAGGCCGACAGCGTCTGGGTGATCGACGGCTTCCACACCACCGTGTTGCCCATCAGCGCCGGCGCGGTCGGCAGGTTGCCCGCAATCGATGTGAAGTTGAAGGGGCTGATCGCGTAGACGAACCCGTCCAGCGGGCGGTAGTCGCTGCGGTTCCATTCCCCTGGTCCGCTGATCGGCTGCTGGGCCAGGATCTGACGGGCGAACGCCACGTTGAACCGCCAGAAATCGACCTGCTCGCACGGAGCGTCGATCTCGGCCTGGTAGACCGACTTGGATTGACCGAGCATGGTCGCGGCCGCGATTTTCTCGCGCCACGGTCCCGCGAGCAGATCGGCGGCCCGCAGGAACACCGCGGCGCGCTCATCGAAAGGCATTGCCGCCCATTCCTTCTTGGCGTTCTCGGCGGCTTCGATAGCAGCGGTAGCGTCCGCGTGCGTGGCGTTGGTCAGAGTGCCCAGCTTGTCGGCATGCCGGTGCGGCTGGACGACGTCGATCGCGTTCGCCGGCGCCCATCCGGTGCCTGCCGCCGATGACATGCGGGAGGTCGATCGCAGTGTTTTCCAGCGAGGCCAGTTCGGCGGACAGCCGGGCCCGTTCTGGGGATCTCGGCGCATAGTCGTGGACCGGCTCGTTGGTCGGTAGTGGCACCTGAGTAATCGCGTCCATGCTGCCAGGATGCCCGGCACGGCGCCTCAGCGAATTGGCCGATCAGACAGGATGGAGAGCATTTGCTAGTAGGATCGGACAACATGGCTGCCGTTGGACTGGGCCAGCTGTTGCTGGCACTGGATGCGACCGTGGTGAGCCTGGTGGACGCCCCGCGCGGGCTGGATCTTGCGGTGGGGTCGGCGGCGCTGATCGATTCCGACGATGTACGGCTGGGTCTGGCTCCGGCGGCCGGTTCGGCCGATGTCTTCTTCTTGCTGGGCGTCGCCGACGACGAGGCGTTGCGGTGGATCGACGGGCGGGCACGCGGGCAGGCGCCGGTGGCGATCTTCGTGAAACAACCGTCGGACTCGGTGGTGGCCAGGGCTGTCGCGGTCGGGTCGGCGGTCGTGGCCGTGGAGCCGCGCGCCCGCTGGGAGCTGCTGTATCAGCTGGTCAACCATGTGTTCGAGCACCACAAGCCGTCGGTGGACCGCGGCGACGCTGATTCGGGCACGGATCTGTTCGGTCTGGCGCAGTCGCTGGCCGACCGCATCCACGGCATGGTCAGCATCGAAAACGCCGAGTCACACGTGCTCGCCTATTCGGCCTCCAACGACGAGGCCGACGAGCTGCGCAGGTTGTCCATCCTGGGCCGGGCCGGGCCGCCCGAACATCTGAAGTGGATCGGTCAATGGGGCATCTTCGACGCGCTGCGGGCCGGCGGCGAGGTGGTGCGCGTCGCTGAGCGCCCGGAGTTGGGCCTGCGGCCGCGACTGGCGATCGGTATCCATCAGCCAGCCGCCGGCGTGCGCCGACCACGGGTGTTCGCCGGCTCCATTTGGGTGCAGCAAGGTTCCCGACCGCTGGCAGATGACGCCGAAGAGATGTTGCGGGGCGCGGCGGTGCTGGCCGCGCGGATCATGTCCCGACTGGCCGCCAGGCCGTCGAGGCATACGCGATGGGTGCAGCAGCTTCTGGGCCTGGCCGATACAGAGGGACCTGTGGACGTAGCCGTCATCGCCCGCGAACTCGGGGTGGCCGCAGACGGCACCGCCGCACTGATCGGCTGGGACACATTGGATCCTAGAGATTCTGGGGCACGTCCCGCTCGGCTGGCTGAGGTCCTGGCATTGAGCGCCAGCGCTTTTCGACGTGACGCGCAGGTCGCTACGAACGGCTCACGGATCTATGTGCTGTTGCCGAAGACCGCGACGACCCGGTCGGTCAAATCGTGGGTCCGCGGGACCATCAGTGCGCTGCGCACCGAACTCGGGGTCCAGCTGCGGGCCGCCATCGCCGCACCGTTCGCGGGCTTGGCCGGGGTCGCGGCGGCACGCGCCGAGGTAGACCGGGTGCTGGACAGCGCCGAGCGCCACCCGGCTTTTGCTCAGGTGACCTCGCTGGCCGAAGCACGCACCACCGTCTTGCTCGACGAGATCGTCACCCTGGTAGGCAGCGACGAGCGGCTGATCGATCCGCGGATACATCACCTGCGTGCGCAGGATCCGGTGCTGGCTGAAACCCTGCGGGTCTACCTGGACAGCTTCGGCGACATCGGCGCCGCCGCGCAGTCGCTACTTGTTCATCCCAACACCGTGCGCTACCGGGTGCGGCGGATCGAGAAACTGCTGTCGACCGCACTCGCCGACCCCGAAGTGCGGCTGCTGTTTTCGCTGGGGCTTCGGGCTTTGGATAGCGAAGCCGTAGCGAAGCCTTAGCAAGGGCGAAGCGAAACCGGCGACAGCTCAGCAGTGCGGGGCCCAGCACCTCTGATTCGGGCAATAGGTCGAATGTGCGATGCCCACCATGGCTTGAACCTGTCCGAACGAAACGCCCCTCGCGTCCAAGGTGGAGTGCACCTGGTCGGCGATCTGGTCATAGGTCCAACCCCACCCGAGATCGTCGCAGATGAGCCACCCCATCCCGACGAGGGAGTCGTCATGCTCCGGCGGCCAGGTGAAGCCGACGGCACGCAGTTGGGCAAGGTATCCGTCGTCAAGAGGATTGGCAGCCGCACTCGGGGCACCGGTAATCAGGGCAGCGCCAGCCATCATAGGGACGATCAGTCTGGCCAGCCAGCGGGGTGAGGGCATTTGATGCGCTTCTTTCTTCGACGTTGAGAATGCGTCAGTGTGCGGGTCCAAAGCGGCGCAGATATGAAGAATAGCGAAAGCTGGGAAAAACTTATGCAGAGCCGGTGCGCTGGACGCTTAGCTACCAACGGCAGCTCGATATCGTGATAACTCACGCCTGCACCGCGGCGACTGAGCTCGAGCTTGACCTGCTGGGCCGTTGCTCTCTCCCCCGTAACTAATTGAGCGCATACTCACGGCTATCTTCGCATTCAGCGGCCGCCGCCGCGCGGTTGACACCAGCAGAAGCCGATGCCGCACAATGGTTATCTTCACCGTGATGGTAATTCGATGTGTTGCAGCGGATTTCCGTCCAGTTAGGCTTCGTTGGTGACAGTGAGCCCGTCGTCGTATCTCGTGCTGGCTTCCCAGCGCAGCGGCAGCACGCTGCTGGTCGAATCGCTGCGCGCGACCGGCGTCGCCGGCGAGCCCCAGGAGTTCTTCCAGTACTTGCCCACCACCAGCCAATCGCCGCAACCCCGGGAGTGGTTCGCCAACGCCGGGGACGAGTCCATTCTGAGCCTGCTCGATCCGTTGGACGAAGGCAAGCCCGACCTAGCGCCGTCTAGCATCTGGCGTGACTACATCCGCACGGTCGGCAGAACACCCAACGGCGTGTGGGGAGGCAAGCTGATGTGGAATCAGACACCGCTTCTGTTGGACCGCGCTGCCGGCTTACCCGATCGATCCGGTCCCGGCCTGCTGGCCGCGATTCGCGACGTTGTCGGCGAGGACCCGCTCCTCATTCATATCCACCGGCCCGATGTGATTTCGCAAGCGGTGTCGTTCTGGCGGGCGGTGCAGACCCGGGTTTGGCGCGGCAGGCCCGATCCAGTCCGCGACGCGCGTGCCACGTACCACGCCGGCGCGATCGCCCACGTCGTGACCATGCTGCGGGCTCAGGAGGCCGGCTGGCAGTCCTGGTTCATCGAAGAAAACGTCAAACCGATCGAGATTTCCTACCCAGTGTTGTGGCGCAACCTGACCCAGGTGGTGGGCGAGGTCCTCGCGGCGTTGGGTCTCGACCCGCGGCTGGCACCGGAGCCGGTGCTGCAGCGGCAAGCCGACCAGCGTTCCGACGAATGGGTGGACCGCTACCGGGCGGACGCCGAGAAAGAGGGGCTACCGACATGACTTCCGCCATCGACGATGCAGAGCGAAGCGATGAGGAGCAGTGGCGCCCGTGACAATAGCGCTCCCCGAAACCTTGCGCGTCGACGAACTGCGGCTACTGGAAGCTGAAGCGGTGCATATCATCCGCGAGGTCGTCGCCGAGCTAGAGCGGCCCGTCCTGCTGTTTTCGGCAGGAAAGGACTCGATCGTGCTACTTCGCCTGGCGGAAAAGGCATTTCGACCTCTACCGCTGCCATTTCCGGTGATGCACGTCGACACCGGCCACAACTTCGACGAGGTGATCGAGTTCCGCGACCGCAGGGTCACCGGTGAGGGCCACAAGCTGATCGTCGCATCGGTGCAGGAATCCATCGACAGCGGCCGCGTGCCTGACCCTGGCCCTGGAGCGTCGCGCAACCGGGCCCAAACCCGCACGCTGCTCGACGGGCTGGAGGCTGGTGGCTTCGACGCCGCGTTCGGCGGGGCCCGCCGCGACGAGGAGCGCGCCCGCGCCAAAGAGCGGATCCTGAGTTTCCGCGACGAGTTCGGGCAGTGGGACCCTCGGGCTCAGCGCCCGGAGCCGTGGTCGCTGTACAACGGCCGGATAAAGAGGGGCGAGCAAGTACGGGTCTTCCCGCTGAGCAACTGGACCGAGCTCGACGTCTGGCGTTACATCCAGCTGGAAGACCTTGAGATACCGTCGATTTACTACGCGCACGAACGCGAGGTGTTCGAGCGCGACGGCATCCTGCTTGCGGTGTCGGACTACACCAGTCCGCAAGCCGGTGAAACCTCCGCACTGGAGTGGGTGCGGTACCGCACCGTCGGAGACCTGACCATCACCGGGGCGGTGCGCTCCACCGCCACCGACATCGCCCGGGTTATTACCGAAATCTCGGCGGCGACGGTCTCCGAGCGCGGCGAGACCCGCGCGGACGACCGCACGTCGGCCGCCGCGATGGAAGACCGCAAGCGAGAGGGTTACTTCTGATGACTCCGACAAGGCTTGTGACGCGCCAGCTGCTGCGCATCGCTACCGCCGGGTCAGTCGACGACGGCAAGAGCACCTTGATCGGCCGGTTGTTGCACGACACCGACAGCCTGCCGCTGGACCACCTGGAAGCCGTCACCGACTCCGACGGCGTCGCCGACCTGGCGGCCCTGTCCGACGGTCTACGCGCCGAACGCGAACAGGGCATCACGATCGACGTCGCTTACCGCTTTTTTTCCACGGAAACCCGCAGCTACATCCTGGCCGACACACCCGGTCACGAGCGCTACACCCGCAATATGTTCACTGGGGCATCCAATGCGCACGTGGCGATCCTGCTGGTAGACGCGCGCGCCGGTGTGCTGCGCCAGACCCGCAGGCACGCCCGGATCGCAAAGCTGCTGGGCATCAAGCACTTTGTCGCAACAGTGAACAAAATCGATCTTGTTGACTTCGACCAGGCCCGGTTCGCTGAGGTCCAGGACGAGCTCCAGCAATTGACGGCGCGTCTTGGTGGTTTGGAGATCACCGTCATCCCGGTCGCGGCCAAGCACGGGGACAACGTCGTGCAGCGCTCGGACCGCACACCCTGGTACAGCGGCCCCACACTGCTCGAGTATCTGGAAGCCGTCGAACTGGGCGCGCCGCATGCCGAAGCGTCGCGACTGCGGCTGCCGGTGCAGTGGGTGTCGCGGCCGACCGCCAACGAGCGCCGCCGCTACACCGGGCGGCTCGCGGCAGGAACACTCAGTGTCGGCGACCCGGTGGTCTCGCTGCCCGCCGGCACCAGCTCGACGGTGACGGCGCTGGATACCCTCGACGATGACCGCACGACAGGTGTTGCGCCGCTGTCAGTTTCGATCGAGCTGGCCGACGACATCGATGTGGGCCGCGGCGATGTGCTGGTCAGCGGGGCAGAGGACGCCGTCGTGCCGGTGCTGGCACGGGAGCTCGACGCGACCGTCTGCTGGTTTGTGGATGCACCCCTGCGGGCCGGCGACCGGCTGGCCCTCAAACAAACCAGCAAAACCGTCCGGGCTACCGTTCAGGAGTTGCACGCACGGCTGGACCCCGAGACGCTGGACGAGCTCGACCAGCCAGTTGAGTTGACGCTCAACGACATCGGCACCGTGACACTGCGAACCAGCTCCATCGTCATCGCCGACCCGTACGCCGACAACCGCGACACCGGCGCGTTCATCCTGATCGACGAGACCACCAACGACACCATCGGCGCCGGCACCATCCTCGAAGCGCGCGAGGTCAAGCCCGGCACCCATGCGCGCACCGACATCCGCTGGCATCCATCGGCGCTGGACCGTAGCCACCGGTGGCAGGCCACCGGTCAGCCGGGCGCGACCATCTGGTTCACCGGTCTGCCCGCGTCCGGCAAGTCGACCGTCGCGGTGGCCGTGGAGCGCGCGCTCGTGGAATCAGGGCGGATGGCCTATCTGCTCGACGGCGACAACTTGCGCCACGGCCTGTCGGACGACCTGGGCTTCTCCCCTGGCGACCGCACCGAGAACATCAGGCGGGTCGGGCATTTGACTCGGCTACTGGCCGACGCGGGCGTGGTCGCACTGGCGTCCCTGGTGTCGCCGCTCAAATCGGACCGCGAGACCGCCCGCGCCCTCAACGATGCCGCCAAACTGCCCTTCATCGAGGTGCACGTCGCCACATCGCTGGCCGAATGCGAAAAGCGCGACCCCAAGGGCCTCTACGCACGCGCGCGTGCCGGTGAGCTCAAGGGGCTCACCGGTGTCGACGCGCCCTACGAACCACCAGAGAACGCAGACCTGGTGCTCGACACCGCCGGCGCCGACATCGACGATCTCGCTGGTCAGGTCATCGATCTGCTCGAGAAGCGCAGCCCGCGCCGGCCGTCAACCTAAATTCACCGCGATCCAATCACTTGGCTCGCGGGGACGTCCACGCGACCCTGGGTGCGTGCGGAGCAATCATCATGGGTGAAAACGTGCCCGAGTCACGTGAAGGCGTGCCGCAATCGCAAGGTTGGGGCGAGCGAGTCGGATCGGTATCGGTGGACTGGTGGGCGACCGCGGTCGCCGGTGTGATCGTCGCGTTGGCGGTGGCCAACGTGCTCCCGAAGATTCCGTGGTGACGGCATGAGTACCACTCGCGTTGAGCCCATTCACTCAGATGAAACGTTGGACGAACCGACCTTCACCAGCAGACGGCCGCTCGACTATGTGCCGGGGATTCTGCTGCTGATCGCCGTCGGGGTGCTGGGCAAGTACGCCCAGATCTGGTGGAGCGCGCTGGCCAAACACGAGCACTGGCGAGTGCCCGATATCGAATACGTGTTGTGGGCCATCGTGATTGGGCTAATCATCAGCAACACGATCGGTCTGCATCGGATATTTCGGCCCGGCGTGCTGACCTACGAGTTCTGGCTCAAAGTAGGGATCGTGGTGCTCGGCGCGCGATTCGTGCTCGGTGATGTAGCCAAGCTCGGCGGGCTGAGCCTGGTCCAGATTCTGGTGGATATGGCGGTCGCCGGAACCATCATCATTCTCGCTGCGCGTGCATTCGGGTTATCGGGCAAACTCGGTTCGCTGCTGGCGATAGGCACCTCGATCTGCGGGGTGTCGGCCATCGTGGCCGCCAAGGGCGCCATCCGGGCCCGCAACTCCGACGTCGGCTACGCCATCGCGGCGATCCTGGCATTGGGCGCGGTGGCACTGTTCGTGTTGCCGCCGCTAGGACACGCAATCGGCCTGACGGATCGGGAATTCGGGTTGTGGGCGGGTCTGGCAGTAGACAACACCGCTGAAACCACGGCCACCGGCTACCTGTATTCCGACCACGCCGGGAAGATCGCCGTACTGGTCAAGTCGACCCGCAACGCGCTGATCGGGTTCGTTGTCCTCGGTTTCGCGTTGTACTGGGCCGCGCGTGGGCAGGCCGACAAGATCGCGCCCGGCGCGAAGGCCAAAGCCGCGTTCATCTGGGACAAATTCCCGAAATTCGTGCTGGGCTTCCTGGCGGTGTCGGCGATCGCGACGACCGGATGGCTGACCAAGGGGCAAACCGCCAATCTCGCCAACGTGTCCAAATGGGCGTTCCTGCTGACATTCGCCGGTGTGGGACTCAACACCGATATCCGCCAAATCGCCCGCACCGGCTGGCGCCCGCTTGTCGTCGCGGTGATCGGACTCGTCGTCGTCGCCTCGGTATCGCTGGGCATCGTGTTGCTCACATCGCGCCTGTTGCATTGGGGCGTGGGCGTCTAAAGCGGGCGAGACGGGGGCGGCCTCCAGGCGGGACGGTAGCCTTGCGCGCATGCAGAACTCGTCCCTTCGCTCTCTGCTGAGCGAACGTGCCGGTCGATGACCGGCGCCGGACGCTAAACGCTGCCATGTGGATCACCCTCCTGGTGATGGCCGTCGCCGTGAGCCTCGAACCGTTCCGGCTCGGCATGACGGTTCTGCTGCTGAACCGACCCAAACCGATGCTGCAACTGCTCGTATTCCTCTGTGGCGGTTACGCGATGGGGATGAGCGTGGGTCTGGTCGTTTTGTTCGTCTTTCGACGCCGGCTCCTGGGGTCCACGTACTTCACCTTGCCCAAGGTCCAAATTCTGATTGGTGCGCTGGCGTTGCTGGCCGCTGCCGCACTGGCCGTGCGGACCAGCCGCGATGTGGGGCCGGGGAAGCTGTCGACACGGGTGCAGGGACTGCTGGGCGGGCCTTCGCTGTGGGTCTCGGGACTGGCCGGCATGGGGATCGCTCTGCCATCCGTGGACTATTTGGCCGCGCTGGCCGTCATCCTGGCCTCCGGCGCGGCAGCCATGAAACAGGCCGGAGCCCTGCTGATGTTCAATATCGTGGCCTTTGCGCTGGTGGAGATTCCACTCGCCGCCTACCTGCTGGCGCCCGACAAGACTCGTGCATCGATGGCCGCCTTGAACGACTGGATCCGGTCACGGCGCCGCGTCGAAATCGCCACCTTGCTGGCAGGAGTCGGCTCTGTGCTGCTCGCCGTCGGCCTGGCAGGTCTCTAGAAGACCCGAACGGACAATCCGCGGTTACCGACGGGGCGCGTACGTCTTGGCGAGGAACTGCTCGACGGCCACCGCGGCGTGCGCCGCGCGGGCGGAGCCGAAGATGTCGAATGCGTGCTGCGCGCACGGCAATTCGGCGTAGACGACAGGCTGGCGGCTGACCTCTGCCAGGCGCGCGGTGAAGCTGCGGGCCTGTTCGACCGGGACCAACGAGTCGTTGGTGCCGTGCAGCACGAAAAACGGTGGCGCATCTGCAGACACGTGGGAGATCGGCGAGGCAACTCGCAAGGGCTCAGCGATCTCCGTGCGGCTCAACTTGAACACATTCTTGGCCACCATCGGCACCATCAGTGGATGCACCGAATTGTCTGAGCGGGTGAAGTCGTAGACCCCGTAGAACGGGACGGCCGCCTGCACCCGGGTGTCGGCCTCCTCGAAACCCAGCTGGAACCGCGGATCGTTGGGCGTCAGTGCGGCAAGCGAAGACAGGTGCCCGCCGGCTGAGCCTCCGGTGATCGCGATCCAGCCCGGGTCACCGCCGTATTCGGCGATGTGCTCTTTTGTCCACGCTATCGCGCGCTTGACGTCGACAATGTGGTCGGGCCAAGTGGAGCGCGGGCTGAGCCGGTAGTTGATCGCAACGCAGACCCAGCCGAGCTCGGCCAAATGGCTCATCAGCGGGTGCGCCTGGCCACGTTTGTTTCCCACCATCCACGCGCCGCCGGGAACCTGCAGCAACACCGGCGCGCGTCCGCCGCGGTCGAGATCGGGGCGTCGCCAGATGTCCAGATGGTTCCTGGAGCCGTATTCCCCGTAGCTGATGTCGCCGTCGTGCGCGTAGTCGCGGTAGACCCGCAGCATTCGGGCCGCGCCGGGCTTCTTCGCGGTGGCGCCCCCGGGTGCGGGCCGCTTCCACAGGTCACCCGACTCAGTGGGGCGGTCAGGCCCCAGGCCTGCGTCCAGCGCCGCGGTCAGCGGCTCGTTGGCCTTGCGCCCGATGTGGCGCAGGCCCAGCAATCCCAGCCATGACAACCCCGACACCAGCCAGCTGAATTGGCGTAGTCGCGCGGGCTGTCGCCGCGACACGGTCGCCAGCGTCGCCAGCTGGACGCTGAGCGTCTGCACCGGAAGTTCCGACGCCAATACCCCGTAGGCGAATGCGAACACCGATCCGTACCCGTGCTTGGTCAACGGCCGGTAGCCGTTGGCGGTGAGTGTCAGACCCAACACCGACACCAGCACCGCTGCCAGTCGCTTCATTGCCCTCTCGCTCTCTAGGTGTCCAACATCGCCGGTAAGGACTAGGTCCGGTAAGGACTAGGTTTTGCCGGCTTCCCCGGATTTTCCTTTCCCGAGCTCGCCGGTCGCCGCGGGGTCCTCGACGACGTGGTAAGCCGGGTCGATCATCGACGTGGGCCGGTTTCCGCTCTGGCGGGCTTTGCCGGTGATCCGCAGCAGCTGACCAGGCTGAATGTCGGCGCCGCCGCGCCCGGAGTTGAAGGTGACGGTGATCTCCCCGCTGTTGTCACCCACGACGATCGACCGAAACGTGCGTCTGCCTTTGGTGGTGTCCTCGACTTCGCTGACCCGTCCTTCGAAGGTGGCGCGCTGTCCCGGGATCAAGCCCGCCACCGTGATCACCGACCGCGACGGGTCGGGATGTTCGTAGGCGTCGACGTCCTGGTCCTCGCCCCGGGAAACCCACGTTTCCACCTTGTCGAGTTCACGCGTGATCTTCTGCTCGAAACGATCGGGGTAGGCCTCCTGGATCCGCGTTTGAACGTCGTAAGGCACGATGGTCGCCGCGGCGTCCGGGATCAGGCTGACGGCCCGGGCGATCTTGTCGGCGGTGCGGTCGTGCAACAGTCGCCCGATCAGCGGCGCATAGGTTCGGCGCGGCAACAGCACCGTGACGTTGGTATCCCGATTTTCGTCGCGAGCCTTGGCGACAAACAGCTGCGCAGCGCGGGTGATCCGCCGGTCCGGGCAGTCCACTACCCTCAGTCTGGTGTCGAGTTCGAAATGATCCCAGCGATTTCGCAATTGCGCGGCGTAAGCCGCGTCGACCATGAAGTGCACCGCGATCAATTCGTCGGCCCGCAATCCTCTGCCGTAGCGAAGGGCTTCGATCACCGCAAGGTCAACCGAGTTCACGAAGACGAACACCCGGTGCCGCGCATATTTCACCAAATCGGGGCGGTCGGTGCGGAACATCTCGAGAATAGCGGCCTCCGCCCGATATTCCCGGTTCAGGCGCATCAGCATGAACACCAGCACGGGAAAGACGACGACTACGAGCCACGCGCCCTCAGTGAACTTCGCCACCGCGAAGATGCCGACCACGACTGTGGACAGAATTCCCGCGGAGAGGTTGATCGCGAGCTTGCCTCGCCAGCCCTGTTCCCGGTGTGTCAGATGGTATTTGGTCATCCCGTACCCGGCCATCGAGAAGCCCGTGAACACGCCGATGGCGTAAAATGGAACCAGCGCGTTGACCGAGCCACCGGTGGCTATCAGCAAAAGCACCGACAGCGCCGTGAGCGCGATGATGCCATTCGAAAACACCAGGCGGTGACCACGTTTCATCAATTGTCGCGGCAGGAAGCGGTCCTCGGCGACGAAACTGGCCAGCGCCGGGAATCCGTTGAAACTGGTATTCGCACCAGTGAAAAGGATGGCAGCCGTTGACACCTGGACGAGAATGTAGAAGATGTTGCCCGCAGCCCCGTGGCCGAAGACGTTACGGGCGATCTCGGATAACACCGACGGATAACCGGCGGCATAGGGGGTGGCATGGGTGACGTACGTCAGGTAGGCCACCCCAGCCAGCAGAAATCCGAGAACGCAGGCCATCGCCGTGAGCACCCGACGGGCGTTGCGGCCCTGCGGTTTCCGGAAGAGGTCGACAGTGTTGGAGATCGCCTCGACCCCGGTCAGTGACGAACCTCCGTTCGCGAACGAGCGCAGCAACACCAGGACCGTCGCGCCCATCACCAAGCCATTGCCCTGGTGGACATCCACGGTTCCGGGCATCTGCGCCGGATCGTATACCGGCAAATCCCCGAACATGATTCGCGCAAAGCCCACAACAATCATCAGGCCGACCATGATCACGAAGAAGTAGGTTGCGAATGCGAACTGCCATCCCGCTTCCTTCAATCCGCGCAAGTTCGCCAAGCAGATAGCAAGCACCACGCCGACAGTGATTTGCAGGCTGTGCGGACCCAATGAAGGGATCGCCGACACCACCGCAACCGTCCCGGCCGCGGCCTGCACCGCCACGGTGACCACGTAGTCGATCAACAACGCCGCGGCTGCGACCTGTGCCACCCGGGGCCCGAAATTCTCCCGCGCCACGATGTAGGACCCGCCCGCCCGGGTATAGGTCATGACGACCTGCCGATACGACGCCGCCACCAACACCAGGATCACCAGGATGACCCCCGTGATGGGGAGCAATAAAGCAAACGCCGCCAACCCGGCGGCCGGCAAGAGTTCGATCAGGATCTGCTCGGTGCCGTAGGCGGTCGACGAGATCGCGTCCGGCGAAAGTGCGCCAAGCGCAACGGGATTCGATAGCTTCTCCGAAGCCAGCTCCTCGGTGATGAGGGGCTTTCCGAGAAAGACGCGCTTGGCTATGTCCGCGATCGACACCGGGATGCGCAGTTTGCCAGCCGTACCGGCCGTAGTTGTCACGACCACACTCCTTGTTCCGAAGTTGAGCACTCGGGAAACACCTTGGCAATACCTCCCGATGCATTCTGCCGCTTGAGCGGAGCCGCGGCAGACCGGCAGGTCATTTCGAGGGTTAGGGCGACACCACCGTAGCGAGCCGATCAACCGCCGCGGCGATGCGTTCGTCGGTGGCGGTCAGCGCCACCCGTACATGTTGCGCGCCGCGCGGGCCATAGAAATCTCCGGGTGCCACCAGGATGCCGCGTTCGGCCAGCCACGTGACGCTGTTCCGGCATGGCTCGCCGCGGGTAACCCAGAGATAGAGGCCGGCGTCCGAATGGTCGATGGCGAAACCCGCCGAGCGCAATGCCGGCGCAAGAGTGGCCCGCCTCCGCGCATACCGCTCGCGCTGCAGCTTCTCGTGAACGTCGTCATCCAGGGCGGCCACCATGGCCGCCTGTACCGGCGTCGGCACCATCATCCCGGCGTGTTTGCGCACCGCCAGCAGCTCGCCGACCACGCCCGGGTCTCCGGCAATGAAGCCGGCCCGGTACCCGGCAAGCGACGAGCTCTTCGATAGCGAGTGGATTGCCAGCAGGCCGGTGTGGTCGCCGTCACAGACCGACGGATGCAGTACCGACAGGGGCTCGGCCTCCCAGCCCAACCCCAGGTAACACTCGTCGGAAGCCAGCAGCACACTTCTGTCGCGTGCCCAGCCGATCACCTTGCGCAGGTGATCGACGCCCAGGACACGCCCGGTCGGGTTGCTCGGGGAGTTCAGGTAGACCAGCGACGGGGATTGCGGACCCAGCTGAGTCAGCGACTCCGCCCGCAGCACCTGTGCCCCGGCCAGCCGCGCCCCGACGTCATAGGTCGGATATGCCAGTTCCGGCACCATTACCGCGTCGGCCGGGCCGAGGCCGAGCAGGGTCGGCAACCAAGCGATGAACTCCTTGGTGCCGATCACCGGCAGGACCGCCGCTTCGGTCAACCCGGTGATGCCGTAGCGGCGGCTCAGAGCGGCCACCGCGGACTCGCGCAACGCGGCGGTGCCGGCCGTGGCGGGATAACCCGGAGCGGAGCTGGCTGCCGCCAAGGCCTCCCGGATCAGTGGCGCGACCGGGTCGACCGGGGTGCCTACGGACAGGTCGACGATTCCGTCCCGGTGCGCCGCAGCCAGTGCTTTGGCGTCGGCCAGCGTGTCCCAGGGGAACTCGGGCAGGGAGGCCGACACGGAAGGCCGGCCCATCCCGGGCTCCTGCTGCACCGGCCCGCTCAGTCGCCTTCGCCCTGTGGGGTCAGATCCTTGACCACTTGCGGGTCGTTCTCGGTCAGGCCGACCTTGGCCGCGCCACCCGGCGACCCCAGCTCAACGAAGAAGTCGGCGTTGATCTGCGTGTACTGGGTCCACTGTTCGGGCACATCGTCTTCGTAATAGATCGCTTCGACGGGGCAGACCGGTTCGCAGGCTCCACAGTCGACGCATTCGTCGGGGTGGATGTACAGCATCCGGGCGCCCTCGTAAATACAGTCGACCGGGCACTCCTCAATGCACGCCTTGTCCTTGATGTCGACGCAGGGTTCGGCGATCGTGTACGTCACGGACGTCTCCTCAACGTTTCCTCTGTGTAGTGGTTGTGGTCAGTCTGGGCTGCTGCTCGCCTCTTCGTGGGCTCTTGGGCCTATCGAGGCAAAACGTTTCGGTTACTGATACTAGACGTCGCACATACACGTCAACTCTTGGCACGCCCGCACCACCACCGGCGCTATGCACCTAGTTGCATAGGGGGGCGGCGTCCGACTTATGCTGCCCTGATGGCGCTCCCCCACGCGATCTTGGTGTCGTTGTGCGAACGGGACGGCTCGGGCTACGAACTCGCCCGCCGATTCGACCGCTCCATCGGATATTTCTGGGCCGCCACTCATCAGCAGATCTATCGGACGTTGCGGGTGATGGAGGACGACGGTTGGGTG
The DNA here is from genome assembly GCA_963762625.1 of uncultured Actinomycetota bacterium. Lineage (GTDB taxonomy): Bacteria > Actinomycetota > Actinomycetes > Mycobacteriales > Mycobacteriaceae > Mycobacterium. The sequence goes on along the minus strand of CAVXLB010000001.1, from coordinate 1,710,968 downwards.
CGCGCAACAACGGTGGCGCAGCGCGGCCGCCCCGACAAGAAGGTCTACACGGTCTCCGGGCAGGGCCGGGCCGAGCTCGCGCGCTGGATCGCCGAACCGCTCAGCGCGTCGAAACCCGGCCGCGGAAGTGCTTTGAGCGACAACAGCACTCGCGACCTGGCCGTCAAGCTGCGCGGTGCCGTCTACGGCTCCGTAACCGGGAATGTCGCTGCGGTAAGCGCCCAGATCGCCGCGCTGCGGGCCGAACGCGTCGACTCGCTGGACACCTATCGTGAACTCGAAAAGCGCTCATTCCCCGACCCATCGGTGTTGCACGGTGCCGCGCTGCACCAATACCTGGTGCTGCGAGGCGGCATCCGGGCCGAAGAAAGCGCGATCGGCTGGCTCGACGAGGTCGCCGCAGCACTGCGGGAGAAGCCATGCTGAATCCATACCCAAAGACGGAACCATACCCAACCCTGCTGTCCCCGTTGGACCTTGGTTTCACCACCCTGCGCAACCGGGTGGTCATGGGTTCGATGCACACCGGGCTGGAGGACCGGGCCGGCCATATCGATCGGCTCGCCGAATACTTCGCCGAACGCGCACGCGGAGGCGTCGGGCTGATCATCACGGGCGGCTACGCGCCGAACCGCGCCGGTTGGCTGCTGCCGTTCGCCGCGGAACTGGTCTCCTCGGCACAAGCCCACCGGCACCGTCGTGTCACTCGCGCGGTACACGAATCCGGCGCCAAGATCCTGCTACAGATCTTGCACGCCGGACGCTATGCCTACCATCCGCTTTCGGTGAGCGCGTCATCGATCAAGGCGCCGATCAACCCGTTCCGGCCGCGAGCGCTGTCGTCGCGAGGCGTCCAGGCGACCATCGCGGATTTCGCCCGCTGCGCACGGCTGGCGCGGGAGGCCGGCTACGACGGAGTCGAAGTAATGGGCAGCGAAGGGTACTTGCTCAACCAGTTCCTCGCACCGCGCACCAACCAGCGCACCGACGCCTGGGGTGGCACACCCGCCAACCGCCGGCGGTTCCCGGTCGAGATCGTGCGCCGGGTCCGCGCCGCTGTGGGATCCGACTTCATCATCTGCTACCGGATGTCGATGGCCGACTACGTCAAGGAAGGCCAGAGCTGGGAAGAAATCGTGGCGCTGGCAACCGAACTGGAGGATGCAGGGGCAACCATCATCAACTCCGGCTTCGGTTGGCACGAGGCGCGGGTGCCGACGATCGTCACCTCGGTGCCCAATAGCGCCTTTGTCGATATCAGCGACGCGGTCGCCGAACACGTCAGCATCCCTGTGGTGGCGTCCAACCGGATCAACATGCCCCAGGCTGCCGAGCAGATTCTTGCCGAGACCCGGGTACAGCTGGTCTCGATGGCCCGCCCGCTGCTGAGCGACCCGGAGTGGGTGCTCAAGGCACAGGCCGACCGTTCGGAGGAGATCAACACCTGCATCGCCTGCAATCAGGCCTGCCTCGACCACGCCTTCGCCAAGAAGATGGTGTCGTGTCTGCTCAATCCCCGGGCCGGGCGCGAGACGCAGCTGGTTTTGTCGCCCACTCGGCGCGCCCGCACGGTGGCGGTTGTCGGTGCGGGACCGGCCGGACTGGCCGCGGCGGTCAGCGCCGCCCAGCGCGGCCACCACGTCACGCTGTTCGAGGCCAACGACTTCATCGGTGGCCAGTTCGACCTGGCCCGCCGCATCCCCGGCAAAGAGGAATTCAGCGAGACCATCCGCTACTTCGCCACCATGCTCGACAAGCACGGCGTCGCGGTGCGGCTGGGCACCCGCGCCTGCGCCGATGAGTTGACCGGCTACGGCCCGGATAAGTACGGCCCGGGTCTATACGACGACGTCGTGCTGGCCACCGGTGTCTCACCGCGAGTCCCGGCCATCCCGGGCGTCGATCACCCGATGGTGCTGAGCTACGCCCAGGCGATCACCGGCGTCATACCGGTCGGGCGAACGGTGGCGGTGATCGGCGCCGGGGGTATCGGCTTCGACGTCAGCGAACTCCTGGTCAGCGATTCCTCGACGCGGGACCTGAAAAACCTAGAAAAGTGGAAAGCCGAGTGGGGCGTAGCGGATCCACAAGAAGCCCGCGGCGCCCTGACCACTCCCCTGCCCCCGCCCCCCGCCCGCGAGGTGTACCTGCTGCAGCGCAGCAAAGGCGCGCAAGGCAAGCGCCTGGGCAAGACCACTGGGTGGGTGCACCGGGCGTCATTGAAGGCAAAACGAGTGCACCAGCTCTCCGGAGTCAACTACGAGCGGATCACCGACGACGGCCTGCTCATCACCTTCGGCCCCGACCGGCAACGACCACAATTGCTGGCAGTGGACAACGTGGTGGTGTGCGCCGGCCAGGAGCCGGTGCGTGATCTCGAGATCCAATTACGCGGCAGCGGGATCGACCCACACATCATTGGCGGAGCAGCCTTTGCCGTCGAGCTGGACGCCAAGCGTGCAATCAAACAGGGCACGGAGCTGGCCGCGAGGCTGTAGATTACGGGCCGGATTTACCCCAATATAGCTAGCCTTACCAAGCCTTTGACCTGCACATAGTTACATTTACGGTGGGTGTGCCGATAACTGTTGTGAGGGGAAGAAGTCCGCGGGGCCTGCTAAACTTCGAGCACAGGCGGCAACCCGCGGGGCAAACGTCGTCGCCGTCGAAAATTCGCCGGTGCATTAGTGACTTTGGAAGGTGTCCACAAATGGTGAGGCTGTCGTTGACTAGATTGGCCGCTGGGGTCGGTGGTGCGGGAGTGGCACTGGCCTTGACAGCTGGCGTCGCATCCGCAGATCCGCTGGACGCGGCCGTCAACACCACATGCAACTACGGCCAGGTGATGGCCGCGCTGAACGCGACGGATCCGGGTGCTGCGGCACAGTTCAACGCATCGCCAATGGCGCAGAGCTACCTGCAACGGTTCCTGAGCTCCCCGCCTTCGCAACGTCGGCAGATGGCGAACCAAATAGCCGCCATGCCGGGGGCGGCCCAGTACGTGAACGACCTGTCGACGGTAGCCGGCAGCTGCAGCAACTACTGAGTGGCTCAGTAACCAGCGAGCAGTCGTCGCACGCGGCCCAGCGATTCGGGCCCGATGCGACTAGAGATCCGCGACGGGTCACCGGGGCGACGACCCCAGAGCAGCAGTACTCGCGCGGCAGCATCGGTTTCCAATGTGGCCGGACCTTCGGGGACGGTCAGCTCGATATTGGTGTGGTCGGCGTCAGCACTGACCTCGACGTCGTCGGTGCCGGAAACTCGCAGTCGGGCCTCGATGCGCTCACCGGGGCGCAGCTGCTTAACGCCCTTGGCGAGCAGCGGCCGTCCCACCGCAATGACACTGTGCGTCGTCACCCAGGGCTGGGCCAGCTGGGCCCAGGCCGCTGCGTCGTCTCCGGTGATGTCCCAGCGGTGTAGAACGAGCTCTTGGCGCATGTGCTCAGCGAACCAGGGCACTTTCATGGTGCGACCGGTCCAGGCGACGTCGGTCTCGGCGGGGACGTCATCGGCTGCCTGAGCGACCTCATTCAGGGTGACCATCCGGTCGTGTAGTGCGTCCCACAGGTCGGCGTCGTTCAGTGCGCGCAACGGAGCCTCGCGTTCCGTGAAGCCGCGCGTGCCGACCGGTTCGCCGTCCAGGTACGCACCCAGCACGCGGGCCAGCTCTTCGGCGGTTCCGGCTTGATGGATGACGATGTCGCGCACCGTCCAAGCTTCACACCAGGTACCGGAGTCGGGTCGTCGCTGCTGGACCGCATCCAGGAATGGCTGCCACTCCGGGAATCGATCGTCCTCGATCGGTCGTCCTAGGTCGATCTGTCTTCGCACGGCGTGGGTATACCCGCCGGCTGCGCGAGCTATGCGGCCAGCGGCGCGTAGGTGGTGGTGCGTTGACGTGCGGGACGGCCAATCCCCTGGGCGATGGCGGCCAGTTCGGCAGCGGTCTTGGCCGACCCGTGCTCGGATCCCGCCATCCGCGAGATGGTCTCCTCCATCAGGGTCCCGCCCAGGTCATTGGCACCACCGTTGAGCATCACCTGCGTGCGTTGCACGCCGAGCTTCACCCAGCTGGTCTGAATGTGGGAGATGCGGCCGTGCAACATGATCCGTGCCAGCGCGTGCACCGCCCGGTTGTCACGGTGAGAGGGCCCGGGGCGCGCCCCACCTGCCAGATACAGCGGCGAATTCTGATGTACGAACGGCAATGGCACGAATTCGGTGAATCCGCCGGTACGGTCCTGAATGCCGCGCAGCACATTCAGGTGAGCCACCCAATGGCGTGGACTGTCGACGTGTCCGTACATCATCGTCGAGGACGAGCGCAGGCCCACCTCGTGCGCGGTACTCACGATCTCGATCCACATCGACGTCGGTAGCTTGCCCTTGGTCAGCACCCAGCGCACTTCGTCGTCCAGAATCTCGGCGGCGGTGCCGGGGATGCTCCCCAGGCCAGCCTCGCGCAGGCTGATCAGCCACTCGCGAATGCTCAACCCACTCTTGGTCACACCGCTGGCAATCTCCATCGGGGAGAAAGCATGCACGTGCATCGACGGCACGCGGGCCTTGACGGCGCGCACCAACTCGGCGTAGCCGGTGACCGGCAACTCGGGGTCGATCCCGCCCTGCATACACACCTCCGTCGCGCCCTGCACGTGCGCATCCCAGGCGCGGTCAGCGACCTCTTCGGTGGACAACGAGAACGCGTCGGCATCACCCTTACGCTGGGCGAACGCGCAGAACCGGCAGCCGGTGTAGCAGATGTTGGTGAAGTTGATGTTGCGGTTCACCACGAAGGTCACATCATCACCGACCGCGTCGCGCCGCAGCGAATCCGCCAACACAGAAACGGCTTCCAAGGCGGCACCCTCTGCGGTCGCCAATGCCAGATACTCGTCGTCGGTGCAGCGGGCGGGATCACGCTCCGCCGAACGCAGCGCGGCGAGAACATCGGTGTCAATGCGCGCCGGAGCGGCCGCAGCCAGGTCGTGCACGTGTGCACGGATCGATTCCCAGTCGCCGAAGGCACTGTCCAGATCGCTGCGGGCCTCAGTGTTGCGGCCCTCTGTGTCGATCGCCTCGTTGAGGTCCACCCGACCGGAAGACTCCACATCGTCGGGCTCCTGCCACGGCATACCCACCGGGTTGACGTCGCGGGCCAGGCCGGTCTCCGGATCGGCGAGGGCCAACACGTGCCCCCGCACCCGCGGGTCGATCCACGCCGCTCCCGCCTGCACGTATTTGGGCTGAGCGGTCAACCGCTGCACCAGTTCGTAACCGGCCTCGCTGGTGAGAGTGGCCAGCTCATCCAAAGCGGGCCAGGGCCGTTCCGGGTTGACGTGGTCGGGCGTCAGTGGTGAAACGCCACCCCAGTCGTCGACTCCGGCGGCGATCAGCGCCAAACATTCGTCGCGGGACACCAGATTTGGCGGCGCCTGGATCCGCATGCCCGGGCCGAGTACCAGGCGTGCAACCGCCACCGTCGCCAGGTAATCCTCGATCCCGGCGTCGGGCACCGCTGCCATAGGGGTGTGTTCCTTGGCCCGGAAATTCTGCACGATCACTTCTTGGACATGCCCGAACTCCTTGTGCAACTTGCGAATCGCATGCAAGGTATCGGCTCGTTCGGGCAGTGTCTCGCCGATCCCGACCAGCAGACCGGTCGTGAACGGAATGGACAAGCGACCCGCGTCGGTCAGGGCGCGCAGTCGCACCGCCGGGTCTTTGTCCGGGCTGCCGTAGTGTGCCAGGCCTTTAGTCTCGAACAGCCGCCGCGACGTGGTCTCCAGCATCATGCCCATCGACGGCGCCACCGGCTTGAGTCGTGACATCTCCGACCAACTCATCACACCCGGGTTCAGGTGCGGCAGCAACCCGGTCTCCTCGAGCACCCGTATCGCCATCGCCCGCACGTAGGACAGTGTGGACTCGTAGCCTCGTTCACCGAGCCACTCGCGCGCCTCGGGCCAACGCTCCTCGGGGCGGTCGCCGAGAGTGAATAGTGCTTCCTTGCAACCGAGTTCGGCCCCGCGGCGGGCGACGTCAAGGATCTCGTCCGGCTCCATGTACATTCCGGCACCCTGGGCCCGCAGTTTGCCCGGCACGGAAACAAAGGTGCAGTAGTGACAATTATCGCGGCACAGATGGGTGACCGGGATGAAGACCTTGCGCGAATAGGTGATCGGCAACTTGCCGGCCGCACCGCGTCGGCGGCCCGCGGTGAGGCCCGCGTCGCGCACTCGCGCCGCGCTAGCGCAAAGATCGGTCAGGTCGTCACCGCGCGCGGTCAGCGCGGTGGCCGCCTCGTCGACGTTGAGCGCGACGCCGTCTCGGGCCCGACGCAATACCCGCCGCAACGCCGACGCACTGGCACTGGGTGGAACGACGGGGCTAGGCAAAGCGGTGGGCTGCTGGCCCGGAGTCAACGGCACGTTGGTGTAACTTCCCCAGAATCGAATTTCATCCGCGCGTCCCAACATCTGAAACAACCAACCTTGGCGACCATGGCGAGTGCCATACGCAACAGTAGCGGCACGCCCCGTCCGGCCTGCCGTCGACCGTCGGGCGTCGTGACGCCGGGGCGTGCGCTCGCTGAGGGTTTGCGGCGCATTTCCGCCACCCGGCCGGCGGGATCGCGATACCATCCATTTCTAGCGATTGATCGAGGGGCCGATAGCTCGCTGTTGTGAAGCACGGGGAGGTGGGCGATGTCTTACATGTTCACGGAGCCGGGGGCGCTGGTTGACGCGGCGTCGGACGTGGCCGGTATCGGGTCGACGCTGAGCACGGCCCACGCGGCCGCGGCGGCACCCACGACCGGCGTGCTGGCTGCGGCCGCCGATGAGGTGTCGACGCAGATCGCAGCACTGTTTTCTCAGCATGCGCAGAGTTATCAGCAGCTCAGCGCGCGTGCAGCCGTATTCCATAAGCAGTTCGTCCAGGCTTTGGCGGCGGCCGCGAACAGCTATGCGACGGTCGAGGGGGAAGCCGCGCAGGCCCTGGTGAACGCGCTGAGCGCGCCTGCCCAGGGGCTGCTGGGGCACTCGGTGATTCCAAGCGGCGCCAGCACGGGGGTGGGCGCCGGCTTGTCCAATGCGGTGAGCCGAGTCGAGGCCGTCTTCGGGGGCAACGGTGCGGCCGGCGCGCTTTTCGGCGGCGGCTCCAGCCTGCTCCACGGCACCAGCGTCGGCGCGCTGCTGGCCCGGGCCACCGGCGGGTTCACCGCTGCCACCGCGGCCAGCCCGCTGCTGCACGCCAGCGGCCTGACCAACGCCGCGGCAGTACCGGCGGCACTACGCGGGTCGATCGGCGACATAGTCAAGAACAGCTACAACGTCATCGAGCCCTACGTGCGGTACGGCTTCGAACTCGCCAGCTACGCGGTGCGTTACGTGCCGTGGGTGGGCGGCCTGGCACCCCAGATCCTCTTCATCTACGACCTCTTCGAGCCGATGGTGCAGAGCGGTCTGTTCAACATAGTGGACTGGCTGAGCGGAACGATCAGCTTCAGTCAAGGGCTGAGCAACTTCTGGGCGGCCACCACGGCGTCGATCAACCAATTCATCCAAAACGAGATCAACTGGGCGCTTGGCTACCTCCCACCGCTCCCACCGCTGCCGCCGCTCCCGGGGCGCCCGTAACCAGCCCGTCAGCCGTGGCTGCTGCGCCGCCACAGCACCCACACCGGTGGTGCGACTCCCAGCACGACCAGCAATAAAGCTCCGTAGGCCAGCACGCCCCGGCCGCCCAGGATGACATCGCCGCCGGGGCCGCCGACGCTGATCGCCGCCACCGTGAGCAACCACGTCCACAGCGGCAACGCGGCCACCCGCGGCGACATGGTCCATCGCCCGGCGCCCCATACCAGGGCCGCGTTAACCAATCCACTGATCAATGCGCTGATGGGAAAGGGAACCGAACCGATGTAGAAAGGCAGCAGCAGGGCCCCCGCCAGTGCAGAGAGCACCCCGTCGACGGCGAACAGCGCCAGCACAACGACACGGACGGCAGAGTGCGTAGCGCCACTGTCTTGAGCGGACGCGGCGCGTGGCTTGGTTTTGGTCAGGTCGGAACGCTGTCGACTTGCGAGAGAATCGAGCCGATAACCCACTGCAAGCTGTCCAGCCGGTCCTGCCAATGCTGCATGTTGGGGTCCAGGTCAGGGTCCATGCGATTCCTTCCGTGGCTGCCTATTCGGCAGCCTACCGCTAACCGGACCCGTCGAGACCGAGTCCCGCGAGCAGATCTGTCTCCCAACCACGCTCATCGCGCTCTCCCGCGGAGCCGGCAGCCAGCACATAGTGTTCCTGCCCCACGATCGGCAGCGCCATGTTGTTCGATAGGGCGCAGGCCCGTCCGGTCGGGCCGACGATCACCTGGGTGGCATGTGCGGCGAGAGCCGCCGCCTTGGCGGCGCACGCGTCGGGATTCGTCTCGACGACGGCGTCGATGTCGGAGTCCGAATAGCCGAACGTGAACTCCTCTCTCGGCGGGACCATCCACCCGGGCGCCAGATCGTCGTCGTCCAGCGCCTCCCAGGCCGCCGCGAACGCGCTGACGCCGAAGACCGTCCAATAGAACTTCGGCACCGTCCATGGCTCCCCCGGGTAGTCCGCTGTGCCGGCGGCTGCCACCGCAGCCGTGGTCACGACGTGGGTCTGCACATGGTCGGGGTGGCCGTAGCCGCCGTCGGGGTCGTAGCTCACCACGACGTGGGGTCGCTGCTCACGGATGATGGCAACGAGTGCCCCAACGGCCTCGCGTTCCTCGGCGTCGATGAACCTCTGGCGGCGCCGCTTTTCGGTGTCGACCATGCCCGAGTCGCGCCAGCGGCCCGCCCCGCCCAGATAAATGGGCGCACCGACACCCAGCGCACGCAATGCCGCGGTGAGCTCGCCGATTCGGTAGCCGCCGAGTTGATCCGCGTGATCGACGGCCAGCTCGGCCCACTGATCGCCGATAACCTCGCCTTCCTCGCCGAGCGTGCAGGTGACAACCCGCACCTGTGCCCCGCGGGCGGTGTAGTGCGCGATGGTGGCGCCGTTGCTGAGACTCTCGTCGTCAGGATGCGCGTGGACGAACAACAGCCGCGGAGTCTCAGCCATGGACGCACCCTACCTGCCGAGGCCGTTGCGACAGATCGGAGCAAAAAGGAACGCAGACGGCTACTATCGGTGGATGCTGCCACTCAGCGACACCGCCCAGAGCGGCATCCGGAGCAGACGGCGCGGCGAGGTACTCGAACATGCACTGTACGAGGCCACGTTGGCCGAGCTGGCTGCGGTCGGATACGGCGGGCTGACGATGGAGGGCATCGCGGCGCGCGCCCACACCGGCAAGGCCGCTCTATACCGGCGCTGGGCCAACAAGCACGATCTCGTGCACGCCGCTCTGGTTTTCGCTCTGCCGCCGGTGCCCGAGCCGCGCTCCGGGCGACCAGCCAGAGAGAACCTGCTGACCATGTTCACCGCACACAGTGACATGCTGGCCGGAAAGACCGCCTTTCCCGGCCTGTGCACCATCCACCAGCTCCTGCACGAACCTGAGATGCGGGCCATCTTCGCTGATGCCGTGGTGGGCCCTCGCCTGGAAATCGTCGAGTCGATCCTGCGGGCGGCCGTCGACGCCGGCGACATCGACCGGGCCACGTTGACCCCGCTGACCGCACGAATCGGACCCGCTTTGATAAGCCAGCACTTCTTGCTCACCGGGACACCGCCGAATCGACAGGAGCTGGCTCTCGTCGTCGATACGGTGATCCCGCCGCGGCCACCGGCGACGCGGGCCGAGTAAGCCGCCCCGGGCAGCGCCGAGGGTTTCGGGAGCGCTATCCGGCTTTTATGGCCCGGTTTTAGTCCATTGCCCTGCGTCGCCGACGATTCCGACCGGCACCGCACCGGACAGGCTGACGTTCTGCACGCTGGGGCCTGCCCCGACAATGGTGGTGTCCTGCAGGATCGGCAGCACGGTCGACATGTTCCACAATCGCGGTTCGACCGCGGTGATGACGTCGCTGATGCTCTTGGTGCCATTGAGCGCGGCATCAATGTTGGACTGGATGCTGCGATCACAGATTCCGGTGAGGTTCGACGGAGCTTGTACCAGCGCGCCGGGCTCGGGCGCGGGACTGGACGGCGTGGATGTCGCAGCGGTGGTGGGTGGCCCGCCGGGTGGCGGCGCGCCGGCAGGGGTGGTGGTCGGACCGGCGGAGGTCGATACCGCCGTCGACTGCAACGCGGGGCACCCGTAGCGCGAGGCCAGCACCGTCGCCAGATTCCCACCGGCCTGGTGCCACCCGACGATGGCGTCAACCCGGTTGTTGTCCAACGCGTCGCGGTAGAGCGCCGCCGGATCCAGCGCCTGCACGGTCGCCGCAATCCCCACGTTGCGCAATTGATCGGCGGCCGTGTTGGCCACCGCCACCGCGGTCGGGTCGTTTGCCGCCACCCCGATGACCAGCGAAAGCTGTCGGCCGTCCTTACTGATCCGGCCACGGGTGACCTCCGGCGGCCCGGTAGTCGGCGGCGGCGAATTGGGCGCCGGTGACGGCGACGGCGACGCGTTGCTGTCGATCTGGTATCCCGATGCTGCCAGCAACGCCAGCGCCGCCGGTGTCGTCATCGCCGGTGGTGCGGTGGGCTCGTAGCCCGGGTCGCTGGGCGAACGGATCTGGGCCTGGTCCAGCGTGACGGTGTTATCACTTCCGGCGCCCACCGCCGCGAGCAGATCAACGTCGAGCAACCCCAAAATCGCCTTGCGGACTTGAGTATCGGCAAGTTTGGGCTCGTCTGCACGCAGCGTGAGCTGCATGACCCGGGGCGTTACGATCCGGGCGGTGCGCACGTCGGGGATAGCGGACAACTGGGCGAAAGCCGCTGAGCCGCCATGCACCTGGGCCACCTGGGTGTCGCCGTTGCGCACCGAGTCGGCCAGCGCGGCCGTCGCGCCGGCGCGGCGGAAGAGAATGAGCGCGGGTTTGGCGGGCGCCCCCCAATAACGGTCATTGCGGGCTATCAGGATCTCGTCGCGCTGCGGGTCGATGTTCTCCACTCGGAACTGGCCACCAGTGACCGGCAACGCCCGGGCCAGCCCGGCCGCGAAACCGCCCGGCACATCCTTGACGATGTGCGCCGGCAGCAGATTGCTGAACAATTCCTTCCAACCCGGATAGGGCTGCGCGAAAGTGACGACGGCCTGCTTGCCGCCCTCGATCGACTGCACGCCAGTGATCAGGTCGTATCCGGCCGGATCGACCACTCCGGGCTGGCTGACCATCTGCCGCCACAGATACCAGAAGTCGTCGGCGCCGATGGGCGCATTGTCGGTCCACTGTGCCTCGGGCCGGATTTTGTAGCTCACCGTGAACGGGTTCTGGTTGGTCACATCGGCGGACAGCAACAAGGCCGGGTCCATCTCCCAGCGCGAACCCGTCGGCGTATTCGCGTCGGGCACCGGGCGAAAAGCACTGGGTAACACCAGCGCGCTGATAGCCGCATTCACCGGGGACAGATCGGACAGCAGATGCGGGTTGAACCCGGCACCGATCGAGTCGATGCCCATGATGATCTGGCTGATCCGCTGCGGTGGTGGCGGCGCGTTGTGCGGCGTATCGGTGCTTTGCGGCGCCGGCGGTGCTTTGACCGTGCACGCCGCCAACCCCAACCCCACCAGCGAGACCAGTACGCCGGTCAGCATTAAAACGCGGCGGGCTGGTCTCGGCACGCCCATCAGGGTATCGAGCGGCCGCCCGACGCCCCGGCCAACCGTGCGCGCGGCGAGCGTAACGCGGTGGCGAAAAATCGGGCCGGATTTCGCCGTGGCGTTACGCCCGCGAGCGCGGGGCACCAACCGCTAACCCCTGGCCTTCGCCCGCGCCTTGCTGCGCGCGCGCGTGGTGGCGTCCAGCTCCGCCTTGCGGACGCGGACGATCTCAGGAGTCACCTCGACGCATTCGTCGTTCGCACAGAATTCCATCGCCTGCTCCAAGTCCAGCTGAAGCGGCTTGGCCAGCGTCTCGAAGACATCCGCGGTCGACGACCGCATGTTGGTCAGCTTCTTCTCGCGGGTGACGTTGACGTCGAGGTCTTCGGCGCGTGGGTTGATCCCGACGACCTGTCCCTCGTAGGTGTCATCACCTGGCTCGACGAAGAACTGGCCACGGTCAGATAGCTGGATCATGGCGAACGGCGTGACTGAACCAGTCCGGTCGGAGACCAGCGAACCGGTGTGCCGGGCCCGGATATCGCCGGCCCACGGCCGGTAGCCGTCGAACACTGCGTTTGCGATGCCGGTGCCACGAGTGAGGGTGAGGAAGTCGGTGCGGAAGCCGATCAAGCCGCGGCTGGGCACGATGAAGTCCATCCGGACCCAGCCCGCCGCGTGGTTGGCCATCTCCTCCATGCGACCCTTGCGGCCCGCCATCAACTGGGTGATCGCGCCGACGAATTCGTCGGGGCAGTCGATGGTCATCGCCTCGAATGGTTCGTGCAGCTTGCCGTCGATCGTCCTGGTGACCACCTGCGGCTTGCCGACGGTGAGCTCGAATCCCTCCCGGCGCATCTGCTCGACCAGCACTGCGAGTGCCAGCTCACCGCGGCCCTGCACCTCCCACGCGTCGGGCCGGTCGATGTCGACGACCTTGATCGACACATTGCCGACCAGTTCGGAGTCCAGCCGCGACTTCACCATGCGGGCGGTCAGCTTGTGTCCGGACACTTTGCCCGCCAACGGCGAGGTGTTGGTCCCGACCGTCACCGAGATGGCCGGCTCGTCGACCGTGATCCGAGGCAGCGCGTGCGCGTGGTCGGGGTCCGCGAGGGTGTCGCCGATCATGATCTCGGGGAGGCCCGCGACGGCGACGATATCGCCCGCGATGGCCTCGTCGGTGGGTGTCCGCTCCACACCCTCGGTGACGAGCAGTTCGGTGATCTTGGCGTTCGTGATGACCGGATGGCCGTCCACCTCGCGCATCCAGGCAACCTGCTGACCCTTGCGGATCCTGCCCTTGTAGATGCGGATGAGTGCGAGCCTGCCGAGGAAGGCCGAGGCGTCGAGATTGGTCACCAGCGCCTGCAGCGGGGCATCGGGGTCACCCTGCGGCGGCGGGATGTTCTCGAGCAGCACATCGAACAGCGGGTCGAGGTTGTTGCCGTCGGGGTTCTCACCATTGGCGGGTTCGGTGGTGCTGGCGATGCCCGCGCGACCAGACGCGTACAGCGTCGGCAGTCCAAGCGCGTCCTCGGCGGCCTTCTGGGCCTCTGCATCCAGGTCGGAGGCGACGTCGAGCAACAGGTCGTGGCTCTCGGAGACGACCTCGGCGATGCGCGCATCGGGCCGGTCGGTCTTGTTCACCACCAAGATGACGGGCAGATGCGCCGCCAGCGCCTTCCGCAGCACGAACCGCGTCTGTGGCAGCGGCCCCTCGGAGGCATCCACCAGGAGCAGCACGCCGTCGACCATCGACAACCCGCGCTCCACCTCGCCACCGAAGTCGGCGTGCCCAGGCGTGTCGATCACATTAATGACAGTCACCGTTCCATCCGGGTTCTTGCGATGGACGGCGGTGTTCTTCGCCAGGATGGTGATGCCCTTTTCCTTCTCCAGGTCACCGGAATCCATCAGTCGTTCGACGGCGTCGTCACCACGGTGGGTCAGGGCGCCGGACTGCCTCAGCATGGCGTCGACCAGCGTCGTTTTGCCGTGGTCTACGTGCGCGACAATCGCGACATTTCGAAATAGCACGTCGGTGATTGTGGCAGCGGGGGCCTTATATAGCGAACTGAGCTAGCGAACTGGGCCGCGAGGCGGCCGCGCCAGACGTCCACCGTGCGCTCAGTTCAGCAAGGCCGTCAAAGCGCACGGGCCAGCTCCTCCAGCCAGCCACGGTCGGCGGGAACCCAGTCCACTTCGTGCAGTTCGGCCGCCGTCACCCAGCGCAGCGCCTGGTGATCACGGGGCTGCGGTTCACCGCGAACCAGGCGCACGCGATACGCCCGCAGCGTCATCGCGGCGTTCAGCGCAATATCGTGGCCCAGGCGATCGCCCACCACGACGTCGCCGACCTGCAGGCCCAGTTCCTCGGCCAGCTCGCGGGCCAGCGCGTCGCGGTCGGTCTCGCCGGGCGCGACCTTACCGCCGGGGAGTTCCCAGCGGCCCGCCAGCGCCGGTGGCCGCATCCGTTGCGCCACCAGCACGGAGGGGCCACAGATGACCGCCCCGGCAACGACGATCTGGGTCGGCATGGCCAGTAACGCTATACCGCAGCGTGTGTGGGCTAGGGCGATCGCAGGATGGTGATCGCGTTGTCGATCTTTTTGAAGGAGTTGAACGTCTCTGCGGGAACGCCGAAGACAGCGGACAGCACCCGGGGTGGAAGCCTGCTGAGGGATTCACCAATGCCGATGTTGTCTTTGTCTTCGGGCGCACTGGTGTTCTGGATGATCACTATTGTCATTTCGTCCGGGTCCCGGTTCTCGAAGTAGTGAAAGGAACCCTGGGGTGCGAACACGATGTCGTTCACATGTTGGTCGAAACTCTCGTGGTTGCCGTTCCCGTCGATGACCACCCACGCCGCGACGCCCTTGATGACAATGTTGATCTCCCACGCGCTGGGATGCCAGTGCGGCTCGCGGATACCTCCGGGCTGCAACGTGAGCAGCAAGACGCTGGCCTCTTGACCCTTGAGGATCGGGAAATTATCCTCGCTCGCCTGCTGAAACGAGCCCCCGTCATGCTTGTTGACGGGCTGAGCGCCGAGCGGGAACAGGTGCGATTGCGAGGTGATCGTCTCAGAGGGTAGACGGGGATTACCAAAGCGCGCCGCATCATCGGTCATTGGCTCTTCCTTACCGGTGCGATACCCGGGAGTGCCGTCGGAGATAACACGGTCAACGCCGACACCGGTCGCGGCCGCGGCGCCGGCCAGGCCGGCTCCACCCAAGACCTTGCGACGATTAATCGGCATCCCCCAAAATTTACCGCAGCGGTCAGGACCCGTCTAGCGCTCAGAGGCCGTGGTCCAGCTCGAATCTCGCTACATTGGAGTTGAATTCATCGAGTGGTCACGCGGGGACGACTCCGGGACCTTGCGGCGAAGAAAGGTTACGAGTTATGGCTGTGTTAACGAATGAACAAGTAGACGCCGCGCTGCCCGACCTCAACGGCTGGGAGCGCGCCGACGGCGCCCTGCGCCGCTCCATCAAGTTTTCGAGCTTCCTCGCCGGCATCGACGCAGTGCGCCGGGTAGCCGAGCACGCCGAGCGCAAAGACCATCACCCGGATATCGATATCCGTTGGCGAACAGTGACTTTCGCGTTGGTTACGCATTCCGAGGGTGGTATCACCAAGAACGACGTCGCGATGGCGCGCGACATCGACGGGATTATCGCGAACTAACAGGTGACGCGGCACGTCTCCCGGTGGTAGCGATCCAGATCAACGTCGCCAGTGCCGCCACCACGTAGACGAGACCGGCCCAGGCCAGATACCAGGGCCGGTTGATTTGCCAGATGGTCGGTTGGGCGAAGCTGAGCAACCACGGAACACCGATCACGGTGAGCGCGAGCCAGCCCCAGCCCACGACTCGGGCGCCGAGGCGTTCGCGCAACGGTCCGTGAATGGCCCAGATCATCAGCGGCACCAGCCACACCCAGTGGTGGCTCCACGAAATCGGCGAGAACAGCAGCCCGAACAACTCGACCACAAGGAGCTTGCCGAGCCGGTCGGACCCATCCAGCGCCCGCCAGGCCAGGACGGCCACCACCGCAGTGACCGCGATCGCGGCCAGCACGAGGGGATCAAAGCCGGCATCGTGGCCGAGGATTCGGGAGATGGCGCCACGCCAGGATTGATTGAACGAGGTGGCGATGGGTCCAACCCGGCGCGCGTCGCCCAACAGGTCGGTGAAGTAATAGCGAGCCTGATCGCCGACGATCAGTGCCGACAGGCCGACGGTGGCAAGAAACACCAGCGCCGAAAACACCACTTCGCGCCACCGCCGGACGCCGGCGAAATAGATACCGGAGATGGCAGGCGTCAGCTTGATTCCGGCCGCCACGCCGACCAACAGGCCCGATAGCCACCACCGCGTGGTGTAGACCGCCCAGAGCATCCCCAGCATCAGGAAAACATTGATCTGCCCGTAGTCGAATGTGCTGCGTAGCGGTTCAATCCAGATGCTGACCGCGGTCCACAACATCGCCGCGCGCTGGTCAGCCGGATTGCCCAACAGGCGCTGGCTGATCCGGATCGCGCCATAAAGCGCAAGCATCGTGGCTGCCTGCCACAAGAAGGCAACCAGGCCGAACGGCAGCAGATGCAGCGGGTAGAAGATGACCGCCGCAAACGGTGGATACGTGAAAGGCAGCGGGAAGTCCGGTGTCTGGTCGGCGTACACGTAGCTGTACAGGGTGCCCGGATGGTCGATCGCGGCCGCGCCGCCGAGATAGACGTGCAGGTCAACAAAGTTTGCACCGGTGGGCGTCAGGTATGTCCAGGCCAGTCTCGCCGCGACACTCAGGATCAACAGCAGCGGCGCGGCACTCGCCAGCCGCCGGGTGATGGATGCCGCCGGGGCGGCCGAAGTCTTGTCTATCTGCCCGACTTTAGCGATCACGGCGGGCGCCGCGGTGTTGTCCGTCGTTACCCAGCACTAATCGGGCTTCCGGCACCGGTTGCCGGCTTTGCCAGAGGGAGCGAAGAGGCCGATCGTCGGGTCACCGATGTCACTCGTATCCATAACGATCCCATAAATGCCACACGTGTCACTTGAGTCACATCAGTATCAAAGTAACTTCGTCGCGAGAGACCTGTCGTCGATAACCAGGGAGAGTCATGCCAACCATCTGGACCTACTTGCGCGCAACCGCCGTCGTTGTCGGTTCGTCCGCCGCACTTTTGACGGGCGGTATCGCCCACGCCGACCCCGCGCCGGATCCGGCGGTGTTGCAGAACATTCCGCAACAGTTGATCGCTTCGGCGGCCAACGCCCCGCAGATACTGCAAAACCTCGCTACGGCTCTTGGCGCCGCGCCGCCCGCCGCGCCGGCTGCCCCCGGCATCACGTTTCCGGGGCTGACCCCGGCCACTGCAGCGGCACCCGCCTCCGCTCCGGCCGCAGTCCCGTCAATTCCGGGGATCACGCCGGCAGCTGCTGCGCCGGCCGCCCCCGCGGCAACGCCAACCATCCCAGGAATCACCTCGGCGATCCCGGGCTTGGCGGCACCGTCGCCGGCAGCACCCGCCGCCCCGGCGGCTCCCGCAGCCCCGGCGGCCCCCTCGATCGCGGGAATTCCACTATCCATCCCTGGCGTCACCGCCCCAGCCTCTCCGGCCACCGCGGCCGCGGCGCCGGCTGCGGTTCCGGGAGCAAAGGTCTCCATGCCGGCACTGCCGGGCCTGCCGCTCAATGTGCCATCGCAGCTTTCGCTTCCGGGTGACCTGCCTGCGCTGGCCTCGGGTGCCGTCCCGGCGGCATCGACTCCGGCGGGCAGCCCTGCTGCGCCTGCGCCACTGTCGCCTCCGTCGCTGCTTTCCGCAATCCCTTGAGCAGCGTTTTAGTCGGCTAACCCACCACCAACGACCAGAGGACACGATGTCAAACACTTGGGAACTGTCCAAAGGTTTGGCCGCGGTCGTCACGGCGTCGGCTGTCGCGTTCGGGCTCTGCCCGAGCGCTGCAGCCGACCCGGCGGCGGCGCAGCCGACACCACAGCCGAACTCCACTCAACAGCTACCGGGCCTACCGGCCCTGTCGCAGCTGAGTCCGATAATCCAGCAAGCGGCCGGCAACCCTGAGCAGGCAACACAGCTGCTGATGGCCGCGGCTCAAGCATTCACCAGCCATAATCCGACGGCGCCCACCGAGTCCAAGAACGTGGCCGCATCGGTGAACCAATTCGTCCATGAGCCGGGCACCCCGGTTCCCGGCGCGCCGGCTCCGGCCCCCGATGCCGCCATCCCGCCTGCCAACGCCCCGGTGCCCCACGTGCCGGCAGTGGGCATAGAGCCGGGTTTGCAGTCGCACCTGCCGACGGGTATCGATCCAGCCCACGCGGCGGGTCCCGCGCCCGCTGCGGCACCGGCGCCCACCCCGCCGCCGGCAGCGGCGCCGTCGCCCAGTGCGCCGTCGCCTGCCGCCGCGGCAGCCCCGGGTTTCGGCCCCGATGCCCCGACCACGCAGGATTTTATGTATCCATCGATCGGCACCAACTGCCTGGCGGACGGCAGTAGTGCCCTGGCGGCGGCGCTGTCCGTGGCAGGGCCGGCGGCCATTCCGGCTCCCGGTCCGGGTCCCGGCCAGACGGCGTATGTGTTCACCGCCGTCGGAACCCCCGGGCCGGCAGAGGTGCAGAAGCTGCCGCTGAATGTCACCTGGGTGAATCTGACCACCGGCAAGTCCGGGAGCGTAACGCTCAAGCCGCGCTCCGATATCAATGCGGACGGGCCAACGACATTGACCGCGATTGCCGATACTGGTTCGGGCAGCATCATGTCAACGATCTTCGGCCAGGTCACCACGAAGGAACGGCAGTGCCAGTTCATGCCGACGATCGGCTCAACGGTGGTGCCTTAAAGCGAGCCGGGCACCACCGGGTCAGTACGCCATGAACAAGATCGAGTCGCGGTCGTAGTCCAGACCCGGATGGACGCTGGCGAGGTGCGCCTGGGTCAGTTCAACCAGCTCGTCCTCGTCCTTGCCGACGATGGCTTCGCCACAAGGGCACGTGATGTGTGTCTTCACATTGGCGCCTTTCTATTTCTTTTGTTCGGACTGTTCGGACTGTTTGGACGCCTTGGCTGCCTTCAACTTCTTCTTATACGATCGCACCTGCCCAAGCGACTGAGCGTCGACGATATCGGCAACAGAGACGTGTGTGCCGGGTTTGCCGAACTCCCCGGCCGCCGCCCGCCAACCCGTCGGCGTCACGCTGTACTGCTTGCCGAGCAACGCCAAAAAAATCTGCGCCTTCTGTTCACCGAACCCGGGCAGAGCCTTCAGCCGCCGCAACAATTCGTTCCCGTCAGGGTCCCCCGCCACCCACAATGCGGCCGCGTCCCCGTCGTAGCGGTCCACAACGATCTGCGCGAGGGCTTGAACGCGCTTGGCCATCGATCCCGGAAAGCGGTGTATCGCGGGCTTTTCCGAGCACAGCGCGGCGAACTTGTCCGGGTCGTAGTCGGCGATCTCGGCGACGTTGAACCCGCCCATTCGATCCGCGATCTTCTTCGGTCCGCGGAAGGCTATTTCGAGGGGAATCTGCTGATCCAAGACCATCCCGACCAGCAGGGCCAACGGATTCTCGGCCAGTAGCTTGTCGGCCTCAGGATCTTCAGCGAGCCAAAGCTTCAATGTCATCGACTTTCCTTGACCTTCCTTCCACTGAACACCCTAAGACCGATGACCGATTGTTTTGGCACCACCCACCAGACGACGCTAACGACCAGCACATAACCACCGAGTTATCGTGACGTGGTGGTGGATGAGGCCAGATTGGCACTAATGCTGGCCCGGGACGAACTGCATCAGCTCGTCACTGCGTATTGCCGGGCCGTCGACCGCGCCGATTATGACGCGCTTCGGAGCCTGTACCACCCAGACGGGACCGACTCGCACGGCTCGTTCTCGACGGGCGGCGTCGAACAGTTCATCGCACAACTACAGGCAGCGGAACCGTATGTGCTTGTCTCCCAACACAATGTCACCACAACGAACTTCGTGATCGAGGGCGACACGGGCCGCGGTGAGATCTACTGCCTGGTGTTTCACACCTTCGCCGGTCCCCAACACGACATAGACGTCATCATCGGCGGCCGGTACCTGGACAAGTACACCAAACACGACCACCGCTGGAAGTTCAGTCAACGCACCATCGTGGCGGACTGGGCATACCAAAACGACCCGTCCCAAGTAAACTTCGAACACCCCAGCACCCGAGGAAGCCTGCGCGGCAAACCAGGCCAAGCCGACCCTTCGATCGGCCTATTCGCACCGCCCCAAGGCGGAATCTGCCATCCCGATTAGCAAGGCCCACGGGCTTTCGGACTGCAGTTGTCCGCCTCGGGCTCCTGCGCCAAGCAGAGCTGCACAGTCAGCGACTTCTCTCGCTGAAACACTACTTGCCGTTAGTGGCCCATCTGGTGCTGAGTCGACATAGATTCATGCTGCGTCGGGTTCGGTGGTGCATTTTGAAATTCTTGGCCAGATGGGTCGGCGCTGATCGAGTTCTATCGGAATCTGTTCGGCCGGCAGCTCCAAGATCGCCCCTTGCCTGGGTGGCCGCATTACGCGCAGCTTCGTGCCGAAGTAGGGATCGGTGGCGCAGTCGGAACAGCCGACGCAGCCGACGGGCCAGCGGTTGTGGTCTACGTGGAGGTCAGCGACCCACACCCGGGCCGCCTGCACCCGGCACCCGGACGCCGGGGGCACTCAGACGGAACGAAAAGCGTGCTCTGCCAACGATTATCATCCGCCGCTCCTGCGACGAAATTCGCGGCGGTTCTCCACCGGACCGTGCACCCGCGCCTGCTTGCCACCGCTGTCTTTGTGATCGGATCCGCCCGAGGACTTGGCCGTCTTGCGTTCGAGGGCTTCACGGAACTTGCGCTTGGTGTCTTCCTCTGGTTCCGGCGACTCCGTAGACCCAGAAGTTTTAGCCTCTTGCGAGGAGTTCGATTCAGCCATAACCGCAGCCTAGCGTGCTTACCGGATGCCCGGGGGCATGCCGTACACGTGCGAGATCGGCAGCGTCAGCAGCACCCGACGATCGGTGACCATCGCCTGTCGGTACTCGTCCCAGTCCGGATGCTCGCCAGCGATGTTGCGATACAAGGCAATCAGCGCCTCGACCGTATCGTCGCCGGGCGCGGTCGCCGGCGGCGTCAATTCCGCCGTGCCCTCAGCAACTGCATACGACCAGCCGTCGTCGGCGTCGACAAGGATCGAGGCCCGCGGGTCGCGGCGCAGGTTACGAGTCTTGGCCCGCGGTTCGGTGATCGATATGCGCACCACCACCTGACGCGGGTCGAAGTGGTAACTCACGTTCGATAGTTGGGGTCGCCCGTCGCGTTTGATGGTGGCCAGCACTCCGAGGGAGTTCCCACTGATCAAGGCCAACAGTTTGTCGTCGAACACTTGGCGTCCCATGTCGAAAGCCTACGTCGCGCGCCAAGAGGGCCGATCCCGGATCGCACCGTGCACAACCGGCCTGGTGAAATCGGATCATGAGCCAGTTCGCGGTTTTCTTGCGCGGCGTCAATGTCGGCGGCGTCAACCTCAAAATGGCCGAGGTGGCGACGGCGTTGAGCGAGGCCGGATTCGTCAATGTGCGCACCATCCTGGCCAGCGGCAACGTGCTCCTGGAGTCAGCTTCCGGGGTGGCCACGGTGCGCAAGAAGACCGAAGCCGCGTTGCGTGAAAGGTTCGGCTATGACGCGTGGGTGCTTGCCTACGACGTCGAGACCGTGCGCACCGTCGACGAGGCATATCCTTTCGAACGCGAGGTCGACGGACACCAGTCCTATGTCACCTTCGTCGCCGACGCCGCAGTGCTCGATGAGCTGACCGCACTCGCCGACAATATGGGCCCAAGCGAGAAGATCAGCCGCGGTGACGGCGTCATCTACTGGCAGGTGCCCAAGGGCGGCACCCTGGACAGCACCATCGGCAAGACCATGGGCAAGCCGCGTTACAAAGCATCGACCACGACCCGTAACCTGCGCACGCTGGCCAAAGTCCTGCGCGAAGCAGACCGTCGGTAATATTGGGTTCGATGAGCGTAGCGAAAAATTTGACACCGCAGCAGGTCACCCTCACCGGTGTCTCCGAGACCGCCCTTCTGACGCTGAACGCCCGAGCCACCGAGGCCCGCCGCCCCGACAGCGTCATCGACGATCCGATGGCGATAGCTCTGGCCGACAGGATCCACTTCGACTTCGCGAAGTTCGGCTCGCCCCGCCAGGACATCGCGCTGCGCGCGCGGGCCTTCGATATCCAGACCCAGTCCTATCTCGCGCAGCACCCTTCGGCCACCGTGGTGGCGGTGGCCGAAGGCCTGCAGACCAGCTTCTGGCGCCTGGACGCAGCCATTGCGGACAGCCAATTCCGTTGGCTGACGGTTGATCTGCCACCCATCGTCGACGTTCGGTCGCGGCTGCTGCCGCCGTCGCCCCGGGTGGCTGTCTGTGCTCAGTCCGCGCTGGACTTCAGCTGGATGGATTCCGTCGACCCATCCGGTGGGGTGTGCATCACCACCGAGGGATTGCTGATGTACCTGCAGCCCGAGCAGGCGCTGGGGCTAATCGCCGAGTGCGCCAAGAGATTTCCCGGCGGCCAGATGCTCTTCGACCTGCCCCCGGCCTGGTTCTCCACGGTGAGCCGCTACGGCGGCCTGCGGACCTCGCTGCGGTACAAGGTGCCGCCGATGCCGTTCAGCCTGTCCGTTGCGCAGGCAGCAGACCTGGCGAACACAGTGCCGGGCATCCGGGCGGTTCGCGATATCCACCTGCCACCGGGTCGCGGCACGGTATTCAATTCCGCGATGTCGTTCGTCTACCGAACACAATTCTTCGACCGGCTGCGTCCATGCTTGACGCTGTTGGAGTTCGGCTAGGAGTCGGCTGAATTAGTGGTCTTTGGGGCGGGGCGCCTCGAGGCGCTCGCTGGCGCTGATGGTAGTCGGTGGTGTCAGCTGAAGGACTCGCCGGCGCTGCCGCTGCCGACGCCGACGAAGCCGATGCCGCCGGCGCCGCCGTTCCCGCCGACGGCACCGCCAGCGCCTCCACTGGTATCCACACCAACGGGGGGGTTGCCGCCTGCGCCCGGCCCGGCACCGGTGCCGTCACCGCCGCCGCCGCCGTTGGCGGAGTTGTCCCCGGAGACAAGAGCACCACTACCGCCACCACCGCCGTTGCCAGCGCCACCAGCGCCACCCGGGCCGCCGAGACCCTCCGCGGTGAGGGACTCGGCGTCGCCGCCTACGCCGCCGGTGCCGGCGACACCGCTGGTGCTACCAGCCCCACCGCCACCGCCACCGCCACCGCTGATACCCTCCGCCGGGAGGGCGGCGCCACCCGCGCCACCGCCACCGCCGCCGCCACCGATACCGCCTGTCGCACCAGTGGCGATGCCGCCGGCACCACCGGTACCGGCGAAACCACCCCCTCCGATATCAGCGGTGGCCGCGACGGCGGCGTAGCCACCACCTCCACCGTTACCGCCACCGCCACCGGCACCGCCGGTACCACCAGTACCACCGACGCCGGCGTCCCCGCCGCCGCCACCGGCACCGCCACCTCCACCGCCACCGCCATAGACTGCGGTGTCTGTGGCGCCGTCGCCGATGTTCAAGCCGCCAAAGCCGCCTTTGCCGCCCCCGCCGCCTACGCCGCCACCGCCGTTGGTTCCGCCGCCGCTGCTATTGCCGCCAGTGCCGCCAGCGCCACCTCGGCCACCGTCGCCGCCTAGGCCGCCGTCACCGTCATCGCCGCCGCCGAAACCGCCATTGCCGCCGGCCCCGGCCCCTCCGCCGTTACCGCCCAGGCCGCCGCTGCCGCCGTTGCCGACACCCGTGCCGGCTGCGCCGCCGGCCCCGGCCGCCCCGCCGTTGCCGCCGGTCCCGCCGTTGCCGCCGTTGACGTTGGCGGCGGTGCCATCGGCGCCGTTGCCGCCTTTGCCGCCGCCCTCGCCGTTACCGCCTAGGCCGCCGTTGCCGTTGGTGCCGCCGGCACCGGCCGAGCCGCCCGCACCGCCAGCGCCGCCGGCCCCGCCATTGAAGCCGGTGCTGCCTGCGCCGTCGATGACGCCGGCAGTGCCCGCGGCGCCGTTAGCACCGGCCCCACCGTTACCACCCGTGCCACCGGTACCACCGACACCCGCGTTACCCGCCACACCCGCGGCACCCACACCGCTACCCGCCGCGCCACCGGCCCCGGCAGCACCACCGGCACCACCCGTACCGCCGGCCACACCGTCGCTGTCCACACCGTCGGCACCGTTACCCCCGGTGCCACCGTGGCCGCCGTTACCCCCCAGACCACCAGCACCGTTGGTGCCACCCAGGCCCGCGCTGCCGCCTTGGCCACCGCCGCCACCGGCACCCCCGATAAAGCCGGTCCCACCCGCCGCGGTGTTCGCATCGCCCGCTCCGCCGTGACCACCGGTACCACCGGTACCAGCCGACACCCGCGTTACCCGCCACACCCGCGGCACCCACACCGCTACCCGCCGCGCCACCATTGCCGGCCGCGCCACCGTTACCACCCGTACCGCCGGCCACACCGTCGCTGTCCACACCGTCGGCACCGTTACCGCCGGTGCCACCGTGGCCGCCGTTACCCCCCAGACCACCAGCACCGTCGGTGCCACCCAGGCCCGCGCTGCCGCCTTGGCCACCGCCGCCACCGGCACCCCCGATAAAGCCGGTCCCACCCGGCGCGGTGTTCGCGCCGCCATTACCACCGTGACCACCGGTACCACCGATGCCACCCGTTCCCGCGTTACCGTCGCTGCCGCCGTCAGTGCCGCCGCCGCCGTCCCCCGCTGCCCCGCCGTTACCGCCATTACCGCCAGCACCGCCGTCTTTCGATACGCCGTTGGACCCGTTGCCACCGGTGCCGCCGAGACCGCCATCGCCGCCGACCCCGCCGTCACCGCCGTCCTTACCGTCGATGCCGGCCCCACCCGCGCCGCCCTGACCGCCCCCACCGCCGTCGAACGCGTTGACGCCGTCTACTCCGTTGCCGCTGCCCGCAATGCCGACATCACCGTCTCCGCCGTTACCACCGGCGCCACCGGTACCACCGAATCCGTTGGCGCCTGCGGCGCCGGATTTCCCGAACAACAACGAATTGTTGACGCCACCCGCGCCACCCAGGCCGGCGCCACCGCCGGCGCCACCGTTACCGCCGTTACCACCGACATCAGCCGAGCCAGCGGCGCCGTTACCACCGGCACCGCCGACCCCGCCGGACCCGCCGACCCCACCATGACCGGCAGCGCCGAACAACAACGCGTCATTAGCGCCGCCGGCACCACCGACCCCGCCAGTACCGCCGACCCCACCATCAAGACCAAGCCCGCCATTAATACCGGTAACGCCGGCCGCACCGGCCAAACCAACCCCACCAGCACCACCAGCACCGCCGGCACCACCGTGGCCGAACAACGAGAACACCTGTCTGTCGGCGCCGCCAACGCCGCCGTCACCGCCCAGACCGCCGGCTACGGTGGCGTTACCGGCCCCGCCAGCGCCGCCAGCGCCGCCGGCACCGCCGGTCGCACCGCCGAACGGACCAAGACCGCCGCCGATCAACCCATTGGCCCCGCCGCCACCACCATTACCGCCGGTCCCGGCGATATCCCCGCCGACTCCGCCGACCCCGCCGGCCCCGCCGACCCCCCACATGTCCGCCGAGCCGCCCAGACCGCCATTACCGCCGGTCCCGCCACCAGCCGCGCCGAGCCCGCCGGCACCACCAACCCCGCCATTGCCGAACAAGCCCGTCCACCCACCGGAACCACCGTTACCGGCCGCCCCGACCGCTACGGCCTCCCCGCCGGCCCCGCCGGCCCCGCCACTACCCCACAACCACCCACCAGAACCACCCCGACCACCATCGGCACCCGCCCCGCCCGCACCACCGGCACCACCGCGACCGATCAACCCCGCCAGCACCACCCGCACCACCAGCCTGCCCGGCAGCACCCGCCCCGCCCGGACCGCCGTTACCCACAGCCATCCCCCAGCGCCGCCCGCCTGCCCCGCCGCCCCAGCAGCGCCATTACCGAGCAGCCCGCGACCCGTCAACAACTCGCTCGGCGCATTGACCACCCCAAGCACGTCCTGCTCCAGGGTCTGCAACGGCGACGCATTCGCCGCCTCGGCGGCCGCATACGCGATACCACCCGACGACAACAACTGCGCAAACCGGGCATGAAACACCGCCGACTGCGCACTCACAGCATGAAAATCCTGCCCAAAACTGCCAAACAACCCAGAAATCGCCGCCGACACCTCATCAGCAGCCGCCGGCGCAATCCCCGTCGTCGACGGCACCGCCGACGCCGTCGCCGCCCTGATCGCCTCCCCAATCCCACCCAAATCTGCCGACGCACTCGCCAACGACTCCGGGGCAGCAATCAAGAAGGACGACATCTAGGGCTCCAATCACCTACAGGCGAGCACAACCAGGGAAACGATCTTCAAGAAAGCGCATCGAAACAGTACGCCCGCCGGGATTGGGCAAGCAGACTATTCCGCAAATTGACTTTTGTTTCCGCACAGGGCAACAGCATCCACCACGACCGGGTGCCGCTACCCAGGTCGTGCGCGTGACCAAGCACCGGCAAGGGCCGTCACCGTTGCCGAGTGAGTTGCCGCCGTTACCGCCGTTACCGCCGTCTAGCGCCGATCGTGATCGTCAGACACCGCCGTGACATAACGCAGCGCGTCGGCCTTGCCTAGCCCCAATCCTCGCGCCACTGCGACGTACTCGCGGGCCGCGGCCGCCATCGTGGCGTCCGTCGGGTCGCATCGGGCGATGAAAGTGCCGAAGCGACCACGGGTTTCGACGATGGTGGCGGCCTCCAGCTCACGGTATGCGCGGGCCACGGTGTTGACCGCCACCCCGATTTGGCCGGCCAGCTCACGCACGGTCGGCAGGCGGGTGCCCGGCGGCAGCGCGCCGTCCCGGATTCCATCGATGATCTGCATCCTGAGCTGATCGAACAGCGGCCTGCCCGCGTTCACGTCGACCCGCAGCCATCCGGCCAGCTCCACGTGCCCAGTATCCCGGATAGGTTGGGGAGATGCGAGTGACCGTACTGAGCGGCGCGGGGATTTCTGCGGAGAGCGGCGTGCCGACGTTCCGCGATGACAAGAACGGATTGTGGGCTCGCTTCGACCCTTACGAGCTCTCCAGCACACAAGGATGGCTGAACAACCCCGAGCGAGTCTGGGGATGGTATCTGTGGCGCCACTACCTGGTGGCCACCGTCGAACCCAACGATGGGCACCGCGCCATCGCAGCCTGGCAGGACCACGCCGAGGTCACCGTCGTCACCCAGAACGTCGACGATCTGCATGAACGCGCGGGTAGCAACCCGGTGCACCACCTGCATGGCAGCCTTTTCGAATTCCGTTGTGCGCGCTGCGGTCTGCCCTACACCGACCCGCTGCCCGAGATGCCAGAACCGGCTCTGGAGGTAGAACCACCGGTGCACCACTGTGGCGGGCTGATCCGGCCCGACATCGTGTGGTTCGGTGAGCCATTGCCCGAGGAGCCATGGCAGCGCGCCGTCGAGGCGGCCGAGGCCGCCGACGTGATGGTGGTGGTGGGGACCTCCGCGATCGTCTATCCGGCTGCCGGACTCCCCGATCTCGCGCTGGCGCGCGGCACGGTCGTGATCGAGGTCAACCCCGAGCTCACACCGCTGTCCGGCAGCGCCACGATCAGCATCCGCGAGACCGCGAGCCAGGCGCTGCCGGGACTGCTGCAGCGGCTGCCTGCGCTGCTGAAGTAAGTTTCTCGCGCCGAGCCTGCATCCGGCCTGAAAATCCTGAAAATCCTGAAAATAGTGGTGCCGAAACTGCACACATTTCGCGTTTACTCGCCATACACGCCGTGAGCGCAATCGGCGTGAAGCGGCCTACAAAACTTTGCGCGCGCGACCCAACGCCAATTCCGACACCGGCATGGGCGACCAGGCCGGCAACGTCCACTCGCGGCGCGAACAGTCCACCTCGAATCCCGCGTCGAGGACGGCACGCTCGGTTTCTCGGTGCGTGTGGCAGTTACCGAATAACCTCGGCCATATCGTCGCGTCGAGAAACCCCTGCCATCGGCCCCGGCCGCCCTCGCTCGCCACATGCTCGAGATAACGCAGCTCACCGCCCGGCCGTAGCTGCGAATGCAGATGCTGCAGCACCCCGCCGGGGTCGTGCACCGAGCACAACACGAACGACAACACCACCGCGTCGAACTGCTCCCCGCCGCCGAACCCCTCCACCGTCTCGCCGACCAGGTCCACCGGAACCGGCGCAGCGGCAGCTGCGGCACGGGCGCGGGCGGCCAGCCGTGGTTCGGGCTCGATGGCGACCACCTGCTCAACCGACTTCGGATAGAAGGCGAAGTTCGTCCCGATACCCGCGCCAACTTCCAGCACCCTGCCCGACAGGCCGGCCACATTCTCCCGGCGCAGAATCCCTACCGACTCGGCTTCGTGGGTAGCGACGACAGGCCAAACGAGGGCGAAGAACGGGTTGTCGATTGCGAGAGCCGCAGCTCGTGTCATACGCGAAATTCCTCAGCAGCTCGATGTGTGGTCACCCAGTCCGCCCACTGCTTGGGGGTTGCGTCGGGGCCCGCGAGACCGGTTACCACCCGCCCGCAGAAGGCGGAAGACAAGACCCTGTCGGCAAACGCTTCCGCGTCGCCGAACGGCAGGTGCGGTTTGGCGATCAACATAGCCGCCACACCGTGCGCAGCGGCCCAGAGTTCCAGGGCAACGGTTGTGGGGTCGCCGGGCTGGTAGACGCCGTCGTCCATCAGCGCCTGCACGGTGTCGCGGATGTGCTTGAACGCCGCGGTTTCCAGCGCCAGGTCGATAGTGTTTCCCGACCTCCACTCCCCCATGGTGGCAATCCGGTATAACTCCGGCGTCCCCGTGGCGAACCGGACGTAGGCCAGCCCTTGGGCGCGCAGCACCTCGACCGGGGACGAATGCTCGCCGGCTACCCGCCGCATCTCGTGCCCGAGGTTTTCCAAGTACCGCGCGCATACCGCGTCCAGCAGCGCATCTTTGTCCGCGAAATGCAGGTAGATCGACGGCGGTGTGACACCGACGCGTTGCGCCAGCGAGCGGATCGAAACCGCCCTGGCGTGCCCGGTCTCCAGCAGCAGGCCGGTGGCCGCGTCCAGGATCTCGTCCCGTAGCCGGTCACCGGACCCACGGGGGGCCCGGGGGCGACGGAGTGCGTCGACCGAGACGTCAACCACGATGCGTCACCGGAGTCGCGATCGGCCATTCCTCGAGGTGGTCGAGCTGCACCCGCTCCGCCGGTTCGACGGGCGCCTGTGCCTCACTGATGCCGAACCGGTCATGAATCCACACCAGGGGCTTGGGCGCCCACCAATTCCACCGGCCCATCACGTGCATGAACGCCGGCACCAGGACCATCCGCACCAGGGTGGCATCCACCGCCACCGCGAGAGTGAGGCCCAGACCGAACATTCGCATGAACGACACATGGGCGGCGATCAGCGCGGCGAACGACATCGACATCACCAACGCCGCGGCGGTGATCACCCGGCCGGTGCGGGCCACCCCGAGCGCCACACTTTCGTCGTTGGCGGCGTGCGCTTCTTTTGCGCTCGGTTTCGCCGGTCGAGCGGCTCCCGAAGCCAGCCAGTACTCGCGGATCCTGGACATCAAGAACACTTCGTAATCCATGGACAACCCAAAAGCGATGCAGAACAACAGCACCGGCATGTTGGCCACCAGCGTCCCGCTCGGGGTGGTTCCCAGCGCGCCGAGATGACCGTCCTGGAAGATCCACACCAGCGCGCCGAACGCGGCGGTCAACGAGAGCACATTGCACACCAGTGCTTTTGCCGGCAACACCACGCTGCCGGTGAGCAAGAACAGCAGCACGAAGGTGATGCCGGCCATCAGCCCCAGCACCAGCGGAAGCCGGTCTGTCACGGCATTGACGCTGTCGCGGTTCTCCTGGGCGACACCACCCATCTCGACGGATCGGCCGCCCGGGCCGGTCACCTTGTGCAACCGGTCGAGCTGGGTGCCGCTCGCCTCAGAAAACAGCGGCGCCGTGCTGCCCACGGTCACCAACGCACTGCCGTCGACCAACCCGGTCGCGGCAACCGGTGGTCCCACGTGGTTTCCGTGCACGAACGTCCCATTCGGGTCGGTCACCGCCGACACATCGGAAACCCGTGACAAGTCGGCGGCATATCTGTCGAGATCCGCCGGGCTCAGGCCACGAGCATCGGGGACGACCACGGGCACCGAGTTCGCTGAATCGTGGGCGAAACTAGTGCGCAACCGGTCACCGACCTGATGCGACGACGACGAGACCGGCAGCACCCGGTCGTCCGGGAAACCCCACTTCACCGACATGAACGGAAGCCCGAGCAGCAGCAGCAACGCAATGCCGGCCAGCCCGACGGGCAGCCAGCGCCGCATCACGAACTTGCTCGATCGGTACCAGAATAGCTGCTCGACCGGCTTGTGCACCGGATCGGCATTCCTCTTCGCCCCAGGCCGTGCCCGCCGCAACAACCGGCGTACGTCCAGGGTGTCAAGCCGCGGACCCAGCAGCACGATCGCGGCCGGTGTCAACACCATCGAAGCGGTCGCGACGAAGGCCACCGTGGCGACCCCGGCATAGGCGAACGACCTCAGAAAGTACATCGGGAACAGCACCGTGGATGACATCGACAGTGCCACGGTGACGGCGGAGAACAGCACGGTGCGGCCGGATGTCACCATGGTGCGGATCAGTGCCTGATCTCGGTCACTGCCCTCGGCCAATTCGTCGCGATAGCGGCTGAAGATCAGCAGCGTGTAGTCGACGGCCAACGCGACGGCCAGCGCGATGCTCAGGTCGAGGGCGAATATCGACACGTCGGTGGTGAACGTGATGAGCCGCAACACCGTCATGGAGCCGACTACGGCCA
Organism: uncultured Actinomycetota bacterium; assembly: GCA_963762625.1. GTDB lineage: Bacteria > Actinomycetota > Actinomycetes > Mycobacteriales > Mycobacteriaceae > Mycobacterium. Next base: position 1,680,275 of record CAVXLB010000001.1, on the reverse strand, counting down.
GCGCCCCGAGGGCCATCGGCAACGCCGCGGCCAGCAGCCCGCCGAACACCCAGACCAGCACCAGGAAGGTGAGCGGGACCGCGATGGCCTCCATCAACAAAAGGTCTTCTTGGTTCTGCTTGTTGATCTGGGCGTATTCCATCGCCGATCCACCGGCGCGAACGGTGACCCCGGCACGATCGTGGACGAACTCGTCGGCCAGGGTTTGGGCATTTTTCTGAGCTCCGATCTCGCCGCCTTTGAGGTTGACGACGATCACGCCCGATTTGCCGTCGGCGCTGACCATGTCCGCGGCGGCCTGAGGCGGTGCGGTCCAGGCCGAGGTGACGTCTTTGAATACCAACGGCGACCGTTGCAAGTGGTCGACCAGGTCGGTGGCTACCGTGCGGGCCTGTTGGCTGTTGATTCCTCCGGGTGCCGTCAACACGATCATCATCTGCTGACCGCTTTGTCCGAACTTGTCGCCCAACACCGCGATGGCGTGCGCCGACTCGGAGGTCGGATCTGCGAAACCCCCGGGAGACAGGTCCTTGGCGACGGGAATGCCGAAGACCGCGGCAGCAATGAAGATCAGGACCCCAATCGCGACGATTCGTCGCGGTGCCGCGATGGCCATTCGGGCGATCCTCTGCAGCATGTCGGAGTCCTTCCACCTTCGGTGCTGATATCGTCGGCCCGCGCCGTACCCGGCGGTAACTTATCGGCGATAACTTAACGGGTGCCAACCAGCACCCACCTCAGGTACGAGACACACACCCGGGCGGTTCAACACGGGTTCAACACCGGCGCGACTATAAGAGTCTGGACAGAGAACAGGCTGCGATTTAAGCCGCTATCGGGCAGTACCCGGCCCTTGACGTCCGGCGAACCTACCCGCCCGCGCCAAAGCTACTCGCCAGTAAATTGCCACCATTTTGCGAACCGTGACTCAAAGTTTCCTTAATGCTGACTCGTAGGCTCGTGGTCATGTGGATCGACGACACCAGTGCCGACGTCATCAAAGCTGACTTCGAGGCCCTCTACCACGGCGACGTGTTGGTGGAAGGCGAGACGTCGGAACAGTTCGAAGACTGGCAGCCCCAAACCCTGCCCACGGCTAGCTGACCGGCGATGAGCGTGCTTGCGCGGTTACTCATGGCCGATTCCGCCATCACCCGATGGTTCCGTCGATAACCACATCGCTCTTTGCAGATGTGGGCCCCCCGCTGTTGCGGGGGGCTTTTTTGTCAGCGTGGCGCCATCCGGATGGCGCCGTCCAGACGGATGACCTCGCCGTTGAGCATGGGGTTTTCGACGATGTGCACCGCGAGCGCCCCGTATTCGTCGGGATTTCCCAGCCGCGACGGATGCGGCACCTGCTTGCCCAGCGACTCCCTAGCCGGTTCCGGCAGACCAGCAAGCAGCGGAGTGTCGAATAGGCCGGGCGCGATCGTCACCACCCGGATCAGGTGACTGGCCAAGTCGCGCGCAATCGGCAACGTCATGCCGACCACACCGCCCTTCGACGCCGAGTAGGCGGCCTGACCGATCTGGCCGTCGAACGCCGCCACTGAGGCGGTGTTGACGATGACACCGCGTTCCTCGCCGTGTGGACCGATGGGTTCAGTCTTGGAAATCCGCTCGGCCGCCAGTCGTATGACGTTGAAGGTGCCGACCAGGTTGATGTCCACAACCTTGCGGAAGGCAGCCAGCGGGAAGACACCGTCGCGGCCCAGCACCTTGACGGCGTTGCCGGTGCCGGCGCAGTTGACGACGATGCGCAGCGTGCCCAGCGTCTCGGCGGTGTCCAACGCGCTGGTGACGGCGGCTTCGTCGGTCACGTCGGCCTGCGCGAAACGCGCGCGATCGCCCAGTTCACGAACCGCATCTTCGCCTCTGAGATCCAGCACCACCACCTGCGCACCTGCATCGAGCAGTCGCTTGGTGGTGGCCAGGCCCAGACCTGACGCGCCTCCGGTGACGACGGCCACGGCGTCTTTGATCTCCACGTGAATCTTTCCCTTTCGTTCGATCTAGTTGGTCGGGCTATGCCCAGTCGTTGAGCACCGCTTCGACGTCGCCCGCCGGCGCCGCCTGGCGCGGCTGATCCGGCGCGGTCCGTGAGAACCGCGGGGCCGGCAACGGCTGCAAACCGCCGTTGACCTCATAGAAGGTGTTCCGCTCGACGATGTGCGGCTCGGTCTGCACCTCGCCGAACGCCAGCACCGGCGTCACGCAGGCATCGGAATCGGCGAACACCTTGGTCCAATGGTCACGGTCGTGGCCGGCGAACGCGGCTGTCAGCACGGCACGCAGTTCGGGCCAACGGACGGGGTCGTTCTGCGGCGGCAGGTCAGCGGCATCCAGCCCCAGTCCGGCCAGCATTGCCGCGTAGAACTGTGGCTCGATGGCGCCGACCGCGACGTAGCGGCCGTCGGCGCACTCGTAGGTGTCGTAGTAGGGCGCGCCGCCGTCGAGCATGTTCGTGCCACGTTCGTCGGACCACATGCCGGAGGCGCGCATCTGCCACATCATCTGCACCAGGACGCTGGAGCCGTCGACCATCGCCGCGTCGACGACCTGCCCCTTACCGGAGCTCTGCCGCTCCCACAACGCCGCGAGTATGCCGACCAGCAGGAACATCGAGCCGCCGCCGAAGTCACCGACCAGGTTCAATGGGGGCACCGGCCGCTCGTTGGCCCGGCCGATGGAGTGCAGGATCCCGTTCAGCGAGATGTAGTTGATGTCGTGGCCCGCTTGCTGGCTGCGCGGGCCGGCTTGCCCCCAGCCCGTCATCCGGGCGTAAACCAGCCGGTCGTTGACCTTGGCGCAGTGCTCGGGTCCGAGGCCGAGCCGCTCGGTGACGCCGGGACGGTATCCCTCGATCAACACGTCGGCTTTGGCGACGAGCTTGAGCACGAGTTCGCGCCCCTCATCGGACTTGAGATCGGCGGTCACGATGCGTCGGTTGCGACTCATGGCGTCCTTAACGACGCCGGCCATATTGGAGGACGGGCGATCGATGCGCAGTACGTCGGCGCCCAGATCCCCCAGGATCATCGCGGCATGCGGTCCCGGCCCGATGCCGGCCAGTTCGACGACACGTAATCCGCTTAGCGGTCCCGCCATGATCTACCGACCTTTCGTCTGCTCTGACGCCCCCGGGTTCCCGTTCGCATCTTCGCAGCCACCCTCGACTGCCGCGCAACCCGGTCGCTTAGGGTGATCGCATGTCATCCGCGATCGACACACTCGCACCCGTCGCCGGTCTTGCCGTCACGCTCTCCGAGGGCGTGCTGTCGGTGACCCTCGACCGGCCTGAGAGCCTCAACTCGGTAACCACCGATGTGCTGAACGGGATCGCCGACGCAATGGAGCACGCGGCCACCGATCCGCAGGTCAAGGTGGTCCGCCTCGGTGGCTCCGGTCGCGGCTTCTGCTCCGGAGCGGGCATGAGCGACGACGATTTGGGGGGCGGTGGCCTGGGTTCGGAGATCATCGCGGCGGCCAACCGTGCCATCCGGGCCATCACCGCGTTGCCGCGCCCGGTCGTCGCCGTCGTTCATGGACCGGCAGCCGGCGTCGGCGTATCCCTGGCCCTGGCGTGCGACATCGTATTGGCTTCTGAGAAGGCGTTTTTCATGCTCGCCTTCACACAGGTCGGGCTGATGCCCGACGGTGGCGCGTCGGCGTTGGTCGCCGCCGCGGTCGGCCGTATCCGCGCGATGCGAATGGCACTGCTGGCCGAGCGGCTGCCGGCCGCCGAGGCGTTGTCCTGGGGCCTGGCCACGGCGGTCTATCCGCCTGACGACTTCGAGGCCGAGGTCGACAAAGTGGTTTCGAAGCTAGTTGCGGGACCCGTGGTGGCTTACGCCAAGACCAAGGACGCCATCAACGCGACCACGTTGACCGAGTTGGATTCGGCGCTCGAGCGCGAGTTCCACGGACAGTCCGCCCTGCTGCGATCACACGACTTCGCCGAGGGCGCAACAGCGTTCCAGCAGCGTCGCACCCCCAACTTCACCGACCGCTGAGGCCTGTCGACTCCTAGGGCAATCCCTTCTTCTGTCAGTTCCGAATAACTGACAGAAGAAGGGGGAATCGATGTCAGCCGGACAGGTTCGCTGCCTGGTAACCGGGGCGACCGGCTACATCGGCACGCGACTGGTGCCGCGACTGCTCGACGAAGGTCACCGAGTTCGCGCATTGGCCCGTGACCCGGACAAGTTGGCAGACGTGCCATGGCGAGACCGCGCGGAGGTGGCGCGCGGTGATCTGCGTGAGCTGGACTCGCTGATCACGGCGTTCGACGGAATCGACGTCGTCTACTACCTGGTCCACTCGATGGGCACGTCGAAGGACTTCGGCGCCGACGAAACCCGCGCGGTGCACAACGTCGTGACGGCCGCTCGCCGCACGGGGGTGCGGCGGGTCGTGTATCTCAGCGGGCTGCATCCGGATAACAGCAGCCTCTCGCCGCACCTCGCGTCACGCAAGGCCGTCGGCGAGGCCCTCATCGATTCCGGCATCGAGGCCGTGGTGCTGCAGGCGGGAGTGGTAATCGGGTCGGGTTCTGCGTCGTTCGAAATGATCCGGCACCTCACGGAGCGATTGCCAGTGATGACGACACCGAAGTGGGTGCACAACAGAATTCAGCCCATCGCGGTGCGCGACGTGCTGTACTACCTGGTCGCGGCGGCAACGGCAGGGGTGCCGTCGTCGCGGACCTGGGATATCGGCGGCCCCGACGTGTTGGAGTACGGCGACATGATGCGGGTGTACGCGGAGGTCGCGGGGCTGCGCCGGCGCTTCTTGATTGCGCTGCCGTTCTTGACGCCGACGATCGCCAGTCTGTGGGTTGGGACCGTGACCCCGATTCCACCCGGTCTGGCGCGCCCGCTGATCGAGTCGCTGGAATGCGAGGCGGTGATGCACGACCTCGATATCGACACCGTCATCGAGCCGCCGCCGGGAGGCTTGACCGGCTACCGCCGCGCCGTGGCGTTGGCGCTCACGAGAGCGACGCCGGGGCCGCCCGATGCCTCGTGGGCCTCGTTGCGCTCGCAGCCGGCCGCATTGCTGCCCAGCGACCCGGATTGGGCTGGCGAGATCGTCCACACCGACGTGCGGACGGCGGCGACCGCCGCAGCCCCCGACGACGTCTGGTACGCGGCCGAGAACGCCGCGAACAACAGCGGGCGTTGGAGCGTGACCGAGCGGGAACCCGCCACCTCGCTGCTGCTGCGCTCTAAGACGCGCTCACCAGGTCAGGCGTGGTTGGAAATGACGATTACACCGCAAGACGGCGGCAGTGAGTACACCCAACGGGCCGTCGTCATTCCCAAGGGCGTTGTTGGGCGTTTGTACTGGTTGTTGTTGCGGCCCTGGCATGCTGCCGCGCTGTCCCGGCTGGCACGCGAGGTCGTCGGGTCGGCCGGGTACCTCAGACACCGAACAACGGGGGCAATGCGAGAACCATGATCAGACCCCAGACGAAGTGGGTCAACACCGGTGCCAGCACGCCGCCGCTGGCGCGGCGCTCGAAGGCGCAGACCGCCCCGAGGATGACCGCGGCGAATCCGAGCATCAGGTTCCCACTGGCCATGGTGGCGCAGGTGTAAAGAATGGTCGAGATAGCCATCGGATGGAACCGACCCAGCGCGGTGTACAGCGCGCCGCGGAAGAACACTTCCTCGGCCACGCCGTTGACCACGGTGATGACCACCACCAGCGAAAACGCTCCCTGATGGGCGAATAACAGGACCTGGGTGATCAGGGCCGAGACGGCCGGAATCTCCCTGGCGATCAGTCCACCCAGCACAAAGGCTCCGCCAACCAGCAGGCCAATCGCCGTCCCAGTGAAGACCGGCCGCTGATTGCGGCCGCGCCAATTGATTCCACCCAGATGCAGCGGCCCCGAAGCCAACGCGCCAACGATCCACACCGCCGCCAGCGCCATTGTCAGCCAATAGAAGATCGACTCACCTGGAGCACGCCGCAACGAAAGCCCCAGCACCACAGCGCCGATCACCAATGTGATACCGACGACTATGCGTCGTCGCCGCACAACTGCGGGCGGCTCATTATGTGGCACAGCAATATTAGTGATGGCGCGGCGCAGTTCGGAGGGCACGCTGGCGCGGTACGGGCTGAGCTGGCTCATGCGGGGCGTACTTTCGGGGTCAGGGTGATCAGGATGTCGAGGCCGGTTCTAAGCGCTCCGGCAAGCGGGCCGGGGATGATGTTCACCAGCCCCAGGGCGGGCCGCGCGATCGGTGGAGTCACCGCCCGGGCCAATCGCCGGATGCGCAGCGCGTCACCGCCGGCCCATACCGGGTCGGAGTCGGCGAGCTCATGGGGATCGGCGAGTGCGTTGACCGGCCGGGGCGCATGGCTCGACTGGCCTGACAACGCCAACCCGATGGCATCGTCAACCCCGAGCAGGCCGCCGGGCGGGTCGGCCACCCGATCACGCAGGCAGCTGACGGATGCCACCATCGGGTGATCCAACGACTCGACCAGATCTCCTGCCAGTCCGTGCGGCAGCGGCAGCGCAACCCCGGTAACCAGCGACGCCACCGTGGTGGCGATTGGTACCGGCAACGATTTATGCCATCTACCCGAGATGCGTGCATACGTTTTGAGTAGCGCCCGGTATGACGTGGTATCGGGGCCAGAAATGTCGTAGGCGCCTGCGGGTACCCGGTCGGCGTCCGCCGCGGCCACCAAGTAAAGCAACACGTCGCGGATGGAGATCGGGTCGATCGGGTTGTCCATCCAAACCGGTGTCGGTAGGAGCGGGAATCGATCGCCGACGTAGCGCATCATCTCGAAGGACGTCGAGCCGGCGCCGATGATTACCGCCGCACCCAGCCACACCAGTTCCGGGCCGCCCTCGACCGTCAAGGCTTGGGCCACTTCGGCCCGGCCGGCCAGGTGCTCGGACAGTGCCTCGTCTTGGGGCACGAAACCACCCAGGTAGACGATGCGCCGCACACCGGCGTCTCTGGCCGCGGCCGCGACATTGGCGGCAGCGGCGTTGTCAGCGTCGCGGAAAGCCGGGCTGCCCGATCGCATGCACAAGGTAGAACACCACGTCGACACGGCCCGCACTGTGTTTGGAATCACTAAAGGCCGCCTGGACCGACACCGGATCGGAAGCGTCGAGAACCACCGGTGTCACGTCGTCGAACCAACCGAAACGCTTGAGGCTAGCGAGTTTTCGGCTGCCGACCACCACCTCGTGGCGATCCGCCAACAATGCCGTGACTAGGCGCGATCCCACATAGCCGGTGGCACCGGTAACCAGAATCCGCACAAGCCCAACCTACCGGCGCATTGAACCAATCCGGCGGTGGCGTCGTGACCCCGGTATGAACAACATCTCAGGGGGCCGTTCGGGATGCCTCGCAGTGAAATCACCGACCGCCATTTCGACGACAAAGCCCTCCATCGCAGCTGTTGCTGTGAAGTTTCCGCCGAACCGGTACACCCAGGAAGAAGCCATCGGCGCACTGACCGACTTCGCCGGCCCGGAATTTCGGCGGTTCGCACTCAGGAGCGGGGTCGACTTCCGCAACACCGCGCTGCCGCTGTCGCAATACAGCGAGCTGAGCGGCTTCAGCGAGGCGAACGATCTCTTCATCGAGGTCGCCCTTGATCTGGCTGAACAGGCGTTCCTCGCGGCACTTGAGCAGGCGAAGATCAAGCCGTCGGAGGTCGACATCGTCTTTTCCACGACGGTGACCGGCCTTGCGGTGCCGACACTGGAGGCGCGACTGGCTGCGCGGATCGGCCTGCGCCAGGACGTCAAACGCGTCCCGCTGTTCGGCCTGGGCTGTGTGGCCGGCGCGGCTGGGACAGCGCGTATGCACGATTACCTGCTCGCATTTCCCGATCAGGTGGCCGCGCTGCTGGCGGTCGAACTGTGCTCCCTGACCATTCAACGCAAAGACAATTCGGTGGCAAATCTGGTTGCTGCCAGCCTGTTTGGCGACGGGGCTGCAGTCGTCATCGCCAAAGGCGCCAACCGGACCGCTGATGATTCTCGAGCACGTGCCGGACGCAACGCACATAGCGGGCGTAGCGTGCGTAGCGTGCGTAGCGGCCCTAGGGTGCTGGCTACCCGGAGCCGGATCTACCCCGACACCGAAGAAGTCATGGGCTGGAGGATCGGCACTGACGGCTTCAAGATCGTGTTGTCGGTCGACGTCGCGACGGTCGTCGAGAAGTACCTGGGCGACGACGTCCGGGAGTTCCTCGCCGACCACGGACTAACCCCGGAAGACGTGTCGACCTGGGTCTGCCACCCCGGTGGGCCCAAGGTGATCGAAGCGGTCGAGGACGTTTTGGACCTGCCCGGCGATGCCTTGGACCACACCCGAAACTCATTACGTAACAACGGCAACCTGTCTTCGGTGTCGGTCTTGGATGTGCTTCGCCGCAACATGGCCGATCCGCCGCCGGCAGGCTCGTTTGGGCTTATGATCGCGATGGGCCCGGCGTTCTGCTGCGAACTCGTCCTGCTGGCCTTTTAGAGCCGGTCAGCCGACACCGAGAGATATGTAGAGACATGTATTACCTACTGATCCTGGCGATCGGGGTCGAACGCCTGGTCGAGCTGGTGCTGTCCAAGCGGAACGCGCAATGGTCTTTCGCTCAGGGCGGCAAGGAGTTTGGCCGCCCGCACTACGTGGTGATGGTCGTCATCCACTCCGCCCTGCTGCTCGGCTGCATCGTTGAGCCGTGGGCGCTGCACCGGCCGTTCATCCCGTGGCTGGGCTGGCCAATGCTGGTCGTGGCGGCGCTGTGCCAGGTGCTGCGCTGGTGGTGCATCACGACGCTGGGCCATCGGTGGAACACTCGCGTGATCGTGTTGCCGGAGGCGCCCCTGGTTCGCCAGGGACCCTACCGGTGGCTGCACCACCCGAACTATGTGGCAGTGGTGGCCGAAGGGTTCGCGCTGCCGCTGGTGCACACGGCGTGGGTGACCGCGGTTATTTTCACGGTGGCCAATGCCATGTTGCTGAGGGTGCGTCTGCACGTGGAAAACGCCGCTTTGGGCTACGCATGACCAATTACGACACCGACCTGCTCATCGTCGGCGGCGGTCCCGGAGGCCTCGCCACGGCGTTGCACGCCCGTCGGCACGGCCTGTCGGTCATCGTGGCCGAGCCGCGACCCGACCCCATCGACAAGGCCTGCGGCGAGGGGCTGATGCCCGGCGGCTTGGCCGAACTCACATCGCTCGGTGTCGACCCGGCCGGGATGCCGTTTCGTGGAATCGCCTACGTGAACGAACACAACCCGAACAAAAGCAGTCGGGCCGAGGCGCTGTTTCGCGACGGTCCGGGGCGGGGTGTGCGACGCACCACGTTGCACGCGGCGCTGGCGTCACGCGCCAAAGAGCAAGACACCGAATGGATCCGGACGAAGGTCACCAGCGTCGAGCAGGACGCTCATGGCGTGACGGCTGCCGGTGTACGGGCGAGATGGCTGGTGGGCGCCGACGGACTGCATTCTGCGGTCCGGCGCGCGGTCGGAATCAAGGCAACGGCCGGAAATCCGCGGCGCTACGGCGTGCGTTGGCACTACCGGGTGCCGGCGTGGTCAGAGTTCGTCGAGGTTTACTGGTCGCGCTTGGGTGAGGCGTATGTGACCCCGGTGGAGCCGGACCTGGTCGGCGTGGCGATCCTGTCTCGCGGACGGCCCGACCTCTCCTGGTTCCCGCGGCTGGCCCGGCAGCTGCAGGGCGCCGACCGGGGGCAGGCGCGCGGTTGCGGCCCGTTGCGGCAGGTGGTCTCCCGTCGCGTCGAGGGACGGGTGCTGTTGGTGGGTGACGCGGCCGGCTACGAGGACGCGTTGACCGGCGAAGGCGTCAGCCTCGCCGTCAAACAAGCCCGTGCGGCGGTCGACGCCATCGTCGGCGACGGACCGGCGTCGTATGAGGCCTCGTGGCACCGGGTTACCCGCAATTACCGGCTACTCACCCGCGGACTGGTGTTGGCCACCACGCCACGGCCGATGCGCCGTGTCGTCGTGCCGGCCGGCGAGCTGCTGCCCGCCGCGTTCCGCTACGGGGTCAACATCCTCGCGCACTAGTGCTGGCCTGATGAGCGCGTCAGCGCGCCTTCCACACCGGCTCGCGCTTCTCAGCGAACGCCAAAGGCCCTTCCTTGGCATCCTCGGATCTGATCAGTGTTCTCATCTCGCTTCGGGTGCGCTCCCAGCCCGGTTCGTCGCCGGTGATGACGCCGTCGTCGACCCCGTAGGCAATGCGCTTGCTGGCCTGCACCGACAGCGGGGCGTTGACGGTGACCCGGGCGGCCAGCGCCAGGGCCGCATCCAGCACCGAGCCCTGCGTGACGACCTGGTTGATCAGGCCCCACGCCAAGGCGTCCCGCGCGGTGAGCGGTTCCCCGGTCAACAGCAGTTCCATCGCCACCTTGCGGGGCAGGTGATCCATGATCCGGAACACCCCGCCGGCAGCGGCGATCAGTCCGCGCTTGACCTCCGGTAGCCCGAATTTAGCGTGCTCGTGGGCCACCACCAGATCGCTGGCCAGCGCGATCTCGGTGCCCCCACCCAGCGCGGTGGCGTTGACCGCGGCGATGGTGGGCTTGTCGATGAAATGGTGCACATAACCGGCGAAGCCCCACTCGCTGTGATCGGGGTGATACAGGTTCTCCCGGCGCGAGATCGCCTTGAGGTCGGCTCCGGCGCAAAACGACTTGTCGCCGGCACCGGTGATCACCACCGCCCGCACGTCGGGGTCCTGCTGGGCTTCTTCCAGCGCGTCCCCAAGGCCGATGCTGACGGCGCTGTTGATGGCATTGCGGGCATCCGGCCGGTTGATCGTAATGACTGTGACATTCCCCGCACGGTCGACCAAAACCGCCGGCTGGTCTGGGGCGTCCGTCACAACAACTCGACAATGGTCGCGTTGGCCTGACCGCCGCCCTCACACATCGTCTGCAGGCCGTAGCGAATTCCCTTGTCCCGCATGTGGTAAAGCAGCGTCGTCATCAACCGCGCTCCCGAACCACCGAGCGGGTGGCCGAGCGCGATGGCCCCGCCGTTGACGTTGAGTTTCTTCGCGTCGGCACCGATGTCTTTGAGCCAAGCCAGCGGGACCGGCGCGAACGCCTCGTTCACTTCGTATGCGCCGATCTCGTCAATGCTCAGCCCGGAACGCTTCAGTACCTTCTGAGTTGCCGGGATGGGCGCCGTAAGCATGATCACCGGATTGGCTCCGGCCAGCGTCGCGGTGTGCACCCGTGCAAGCGGTTTCAGCCCCAGCGACTTGGCCTTCTCGGCCGACATGAACAGCAGCGCGGCCGAACCGTCGGAGATCTGCGACGAGTTGCCGGCGTGGATCACGCCGTCTTCCTTGAACGCCGGTTTCAGTGACGCCATCTTCTCCATCGGGGTGCCGCGACGGATGCCTTCGTCCTTGAGCAGGATGTTTCCGTCTTGGTCCTTGATGCCCACGATCTGGTCGTCAAAGGCGCCGGAATCCTGTGCCGCCCCGGCCTTTTCGTGCGATCCGAGGGAAAATTGGTCGAGGGCGGTGCGGTCCAGTCCCCACTGCTCGGCGATCATCTCGGCACCGATGCCCTGGTTGGGGATCTGGCCGTCGTAGCGCGCAATGAAAGACTCCGGGTAGGGCCGCCCGCCGTTGGCCAGCGACGCCCCCATCGGAGTCCGCGACATCGACTCCACACCGCCGGCGACGACGACGTCATAGTGCCCGGCCACCACGCCGGCGGCGGCGAAATGGATGGACTGCTGGCTCGACCCGCACTGACGGTCGACGGTCACGCCCGGTACGGTCTCCGGCCAGCCGGCCGTCAGCAGCGCGGTGCGGCCGATGTCGAGGGCCTGTTCACCGGCCTGCATGACGCAGCCCCAGATGACGTCGTCGACGATTTCGGGGTCGATACCGGCCTTGTCGACCAATCCGTTCAGCACTTGCGCGGACAGGTCGGCCGGGTGCAACCCGGACAGCCCGCCGTTGCGCTTGCCGATCGGTGAGCGCACTGCCTCGACGATGACGGCTTCGGCCATGGCTATGTCTCCTTTGACGGTCGCACCTCGCGCAATGTTCCTGCGTCGGTTGTACGACGATTGTCAACCACAGCGGTCGGCGGTCCGTTGGCGGGGTGTCAACCCTCCGAGATTGCCGCCATGGTCGCGATCGGTGTGAGAATCACAGCCTGCACGGCAATCTCGGCGCGTCTAGCGGCCGCGAGTCAGACGGCGGGATACGCCACAGACTTGACCTCGGTGTACTGGTCGAAGCCGGCGACACCGTTCTGCCGGCCGACCCCGCTGTCCTTGTACCCGCCGAACGGTGTGTCGGCGCCGTAGGGCGCGCCGCCGTTGACGCCCATGAAGCCGGCCCTGATCCGTCGGGCCACCGACAGCGAACGCTCGAGGGAACCGGAGAACACGTTGCCAGCCAACCCGTACGGGCTGTCGTTGGCGATCCGGATGGCGTCCTCCTCGTCGTCGAACGGGATGACCGACAGCACCGGGCCGAAGATCTCCTCCTGGGCGATCGTCATGGAGTTGTCGACGTCGACGAAAAGCGTCGGCCGGATGTAATAACCCTTGTCGAAGCCGGTGGCGGCGCCGGGGCCGCCGACCAGCGCCGTGGCACCCTCGTCCACGCCCTTCTGGATGTAGCCCGTCACCCGGTCGAACTGTCGTTGTGAGATCACCGGGCCACACAGGGTTCCCGCGTCCTGCGGGTCGCCACACGTGACGTTCTCGTAGATGCTCTTGAGAATCGCCACGCCCTCGTCGTAGCGAGACCGCGGCAGCAGCAGCCGGGTCGGGTTGGCGCAACCCTGACCGGCGTGCATGCACGGCGCGATGCCGACCATGCATGCCGACCCGAAGTCGGCGTCCTCCAGAACGATGCTGGCCGACTTGCCACCCAGCTCCAGGAAGAGCCGCTTCATGGTGGCCGCGCCCTTTTCCATGATGCGCCTGCCGACCGCCGTGGAGCCGGTGAACGAGATCAAATCAACCTTCGGCGAGAGCGTAAGCTCCTCGCCCACCAGGTGATCCGAAGCGGTGATGACACTGACGACCCCGGCCGGGATGTCGGTGTTCTCGGCGATCAGCCGGCCCAGGCGAGTTGCGTTGAAGGGTGTGTCGGGCGCGGCCTTCAGCACCACCGTGTTGCCGGTGGCCAGGGCCTGGCCGAGCTTGTTGAGGGACACCTCGAACGGGAAGTTCCACGGCACGATCGCACCGACCACTCCGACCGGCTCGCGCCACACCTTGCGGGTGGTCAGTGCGCCGGTGAGGCTGATCACCTTGTCGCCCAGGTCGGTCTCCCAGGCGTACTCGTCGATCAGCCGGGCGGGGTACTTCAACCCGTCTTCGAGTGGGGCATCCAGCTGCGGGCCGAACGTGATGGCGCGCGGAGCGCCAACCTCGAGGATCAGTTCCTCGCGCAGCTCTTCCTTCTCCGACTCGATCGCGTCGTGCAGCTGCAACAGGCAACGCTGACGGAACTTGTGGTTCGTGGACCAGTCGGTCTCGTCGAAGGCACGACGGGCGGCGTCGATGGCCCGGTGCATGTCTTCCTTCGACGCGTCCGCGACCTCGCCGAGCGACTCCTCGGTAGCCGGGTTGAGGACGGAGAACGTGCCGGCCTGGCCATCGACGAGCTTGCCGTCGATCATCATCTTCGGCTCGAACCGGACCTTTACAGTGTCAGCCATACTTGTCACTCTCTTTAGACGAGGTCATTTTTCTAGCGTGCGGACCGCGCCAGAGCGCGGGATGCCGATCTCCAGACGGGCCGCCCTATGGTGGGCGTTACTGGAAAGCAGCCGGTTGGCAACAATCAACATAGCGCTGTCCCTGGAACGCCGCCCCTACTGGGGATCGAACAGCACCGGCACCGCGGTCGGCGAGCGGAAAACCTGTCCGCGGATGTGCGGGTCGTCGGCGTCGGGGTCCAGCCGCAGATTCGGCAACCGGTCCAGCAGCAGGTTGATGGCCGTGCGCATTTCCAGCCGCGCCAAGTGCATGCCGAGGCACACGTGGATGCCGTGGCCCCAGCCCAGATTCGCCTTGGCCTGCCGATGAATGTCGAACGTGTCGGGGTCCGGGTAGCGATCTTCCTGCCGGTTGGCCGAACCCAGCATCGGCATCACGGTGGCGCCGGCTGGGATTGCCACCCCACCGAGTTCGGTGTCGCGAGTCGCCACCCGGGTGATGGTCAACAGCGGTGGCTCCCAGCGCACGCCTTCCTCGATAGCCTGTGGCAGCAGCGACCGGTCTGCCCGGATCGCGTCCAATTGCGCGGGATCGGACAGCAGCGCCAAGAGCAGGCTGCCTAGCGACCGGTAGGTCGTCTCCACACCGGCGGGCAGCAGTAGGCGCAGGAACGAGAAGATCTCCTCGTCCGCCAGCTTCTCCCCGTCGATCTCGGCCGCACCGAGCGCGCTGATGAGGTCGTCCTTCGGCTCGGCGCGGCGAGCCGCGAGGATCGGTGCGAAATAGTCGCACAGGGCAGCCGAGGCCGCGAGCCCGCGCTCCGGGTTCATCAGCCAACTCAGCAGCGAGATCGACCACCGCTGGAACTGCGGGTAGTCCTTCTCCGGAAGGCCCAACAGACCCGCAATGATCTGGCTCGGATAGTCGAAGGTGAACTCCTTCACCAGATCCGCCTTACCGTTGGGTGCGAACTGGTCGATCAGGCCATTGGCCACGCGGCCGACCAACTCGTCTTGCCACCGCGCCAACGACTTCTGCGAAAACGCCTTCGACACAAGCGAACGAAGCCGGCCGTGGATTGGCTCGTCCATGCCGAGCATTACCCCTTCACCCAGCACCGGGCCGAACGCGGCGATGACGGCCGACGACGAAAATGTCTCGTTGTCGCGCAGCATCTGTTGGATATCTTCATGGCGGTACGCGATGAACATCGGTAGCGATTCCTCGTGCGGAAGCGCTCCTGACGTTTCGAGTCGCTGCACGGGTTCCTCGCGGCGCAGCCGCGCCAGTTCGGTGTACGGGTCCCGCACGTCACCGGATATCGCGTCGTCGAACGCGCCGAAGTCTTCCAGGTCGTCGAAAAGCTGTTCCATTCCTAATCCTCATTTCCCTTGCGGCGCTTCGCCGCCAGCGACGCCAAGCGCTGCAACACCGGCGCCGGAAGAACACGTGCAGCGAACACCATGGCCCTTTGGGCCGTCGTCAACGGCCACGCCCCGCCCCGCATCGAACCCTGTCTTGGTATCCCCAGCACGATCCGGGACATGTGGTGCATGCCGGAAGACGGGAGAATTCTGTTGAACGCCAACAGCATGGCGGCATCCGGGCCCACCCCGTGACGGCGGAACGCCCCCCGGTCGTCGAGCGCCTTGACCAGTCCGTCGGTGAATCGTTCGGGCGGCCTGGCCAAGCGCATCGCGAACCGCCCGCGGGAGTTCATGGTGTTGTGCAGGCGGGCGTAAGGGCCGCCGAAATTGCGGTCATCGGTGGTGCCCGCGTCGGTGATGATGTCGGTGTCGTACGTGCCGGACACCAACACGGTGACGCCGAGACCGAATGGCGCGATCTCCACTGCCATCGACTCACCCCACCGCTCCAAGGCTCCCTTGGCTGCCGAGTACGGGGCGGTGGCCGGTTGACCGCGCACCCCGGCCGCGCTGGACACCAGGACAATGCGTCCCCCGCCCGCCGCCCGCATCGACGGCAGCAGGGCCTGGGTCAGTGCGACGGGTCCCAGGACGCTGGTGGCGAACATATTCTGCCACAACGCCATATCGGTCTCCTCCACCATTCCGGCGGAGGAGATCCCGGCGTTGTGCACAACTGCGTACGGCGTCCCGACCTCCTCTTCAATTGCCTTGGCCGCGGCAGCGATCGACGCGGCGTCCAACAGGTCGAGCTGCACACCGATCAGCCGGTCATCGCCTTCAGCGGCCCCGGTGGCCTCCCGGAGCAGCGGAAGTCCGCGATCGGGTGTCCGCATCGCCGCGACCACACGCCACCCCTCGCGATAGAGGCGCACGGCGGACGCGAACCCCAGTCCGCGTGACGCGCCGGTGATGACGACTGTGCGCGGCTCAACCATTGTTGCTCGCCGGTGCACAGGCGCCCTCACCCGGTGGCGGCGGGTCGACTTGTGGCCGTCCATCCGGCTCCCCGCTCGCCCACGTCGACCAGATGCCTACCGAGTACGGACCCTGGGCGCCCGCCTTCTCGTAAAACCCTTGTGGATCATAGACTTTTGCCTCTGGGTAAGGCCACGGGCAGGCGACTGAGGTTGCAGCGTGACTCACCTTGATGACCCAGAACCATGCACCGTAGGCGAAGTACGAGACGTTCATGATGGCGAACATCACCAGGAACGTACCGAGCACCGGACGGCTGGGCAGGATCTTGGCTTTGGCGGTCAGCTTCTCTGCCACCGACTTCCCGGTGTCGTCGCGATAGCAGAGGATCGCCGCGGGAATCATTACGAATGTGACCGACAACGACTCCCAGATCAGCGGGAATTGGAATGTGGTGCCGGTGAATATCGAGCCCCACGGAATCACCTGCGAGTAGATGTACATTCCAGTGTGGACGAGCTGGATCTCCAGCCACGCGTCGAAGACGAAGCCGATCACCAACGTCAGCAGGCCAAGGCAGATCAACGGGTGCCGCGCCGCGTAGGCCTCGGGTCCGTATTTGGCCTGCAGTTTGCGTAGGATCCAGACCGCCGGGAAGTACGGGCCGAAATAAAACATCACATAACCGAACACGACGAACGGCTCGACGCTCGGCGACAACGACACCAATGGCCACGACTCCGGCCAGTGAATGAGGTCGGGGTTGTAAACCGCGAACGGCGACCAGTTCATGATCGGGTCCTGCCACACGATCAGCGTGGTGCACAGGAACATCAACATCACCGGGCTACCCGGACTACGCCGCCAGCCCCTGATGAACACCACCAGCAGCACGAGCAGCATGACCACGGTGGCGACGTGCAGAAACGTGATGTAGTCCAGCCCGAAGATAAACCTGACGGGGCGTGGCCGGCCGTGCACGTTGGGATTGGCGACGCGCGGGTCCAGCGCGACGCGGCAATTGGCGATGAAGAAGAGCGTGAACGCCGCCAGGGCGGCGCCGGCGACCCAGCCACCCCATCCGCGTTTTGCGCCCCGCGGCGATGGTGCCGACTTCCCTTCCGCGGCAAGCGGTATTGATTGCTCAGTGCTCATGTCTACTCAGCCTCACTCTCCGAAACGATCGACCAGATGGGAGTTGATGCCGTCAGCATCGAGGGTCCGGGCCACCAGATAGCCGGCGCCCATCCAGGCGCGACGGGTCCACTTGCCGAACGACACCCGGGTGCCGGGTGCGCCGGAGGCGGCCGGCATCATCTTGACCCGCTCCAGCGCCTCCTTGACGCCGCGCGGGCTGAGCGGATGGGAGTCGCTAAACGCTCGTACTAACGTCGCGGCGACGTCACGGTTCACCACCGTCACGCAGAACTCGGGGCGACTGCCGTTGTACTTCTTCGCGTAGGTGTCGAGGAAGTCCTGCCCGATCCGGTTCGCCTCGTCGTACTGGTCGACACCGATCCAGCCCATGAAAGCGTTCCACATGATCGGGTTGACCCATGCGTTCTGCCACGCGGTAGTGGTGAAGCGGGGCGGATCCCAGTTGACCGCCTCCAACGCCGGGTTGATGAACACGATCCCGAAGCCGAAGCCCAGGTGCACGATCGCTTCGGCCTTTGCGTCGTGCAGGGTACGCACGGCTCCGTTGATGTCCTGCGCGGTTTGGGCGACCGCGACCTCGGCGACGATCCGAATGCCGTTGCGCTGACACGCAGTTCGCAGATTCTTCAGGTAGCTCTGCCCGATCAAGCTCTGCTCCATCAGGACACCGATCGCGGTGATCCCACGTTTTCCTATCAGGTCGGCCAGAAAGATCGGCTCGTCGGTCATCGATCCCTGGGGGAATGCGAAGGTCCACTCGCCTAGCCAGTCGTCTGTGCCGGTCACGCTGATCGCGGGCACCTTGAATCGCTCCTCGATCGCTTCGCGCAACGGCACGCAGTTATCGGTGATGTTGGGACCGAATACGACGAGACAGCCCTCATCAACTAATTCGCCATAAGCATCGATCACTGCCTTGACCGAACCCTTAGGCAGACCCTCCACCTCGCGATAGATCATCTGCACGGGACGGTCCATGATGCCCTGCTCGACCGCCTCCTCGAAAATGAGGTCGAAAGTCTGGGTGAAGGAGGCGAACAGATCCTCCGGAAAGCCCGGCGGCAGCGTGAAGTCCATCAGGTATCCGACCTTGATGGGCTCTGCGGTGCTTTCGTAGGACATCTGACCTCCCGGGGGTAACCCGACCTAATATTTGTTCAGACTTTAGCGGTGGCGTGCGGAGTCAATCATCCGCACCCCCACCTAGATAGACATCGATCATCTCGTTGAGGCCCCGGCCCACCGCCGCGTCATCGGTCAGCGGCCCGGCGATCGCGGCCCTGGCCGCCTCTCGCATGGTCAGCCCCTCCACCACGAGCCTGCCCGCCGCGATGAGCACCCGGGTCGACGCAACCTCACGCAGCCCGCCGGTTTCCAGGCGGCGGATGGCCTGCCCGAAGCGCACCAGCTCGGCGGCGATCGTCCCGTCCACGCCCGCCTCGTGCGCGACGATCCCCTCTTCGACATCGGCTGCAGGGAAACCGAATTCGACGGCCACCATCCGCTGACGTGTCGAATCCTTGAGGTCCTTGAGCACGCTTTGATAGCCGGGGTTGTACGACACGACGAGACCGAATCCGGGTGCGGCGTCCAGCGTGACACCGAGACGCTCGATGGGCAGCTGCCGTCGGTGGTCGGCAAGCGGATGCAAAACCACGGTCGTGTCCTGGCGGGCCTCCACCACCTCGTCCAGGTAGCAGATCGCGCCTTCGCGCACCGCCCGGGTCAGCGGACCGTCCACCCACACGGTCTCGTCGCCCCGCAGCAGATACCGGCCGACGAGGTCCGCAGTGGTGAGGTCGTCGTGGCATGCGACGGTGATCAGCGACCGGCCGAGATCGTGGGCCATTGCCTCGACGAAGCGGGTCTTGCCGCAACCAGTCGGCCCCTTCAGGACAAGGGCCAGACCCTGGCGGTAGGCCGCCTTGAAGATTGCCTCTTCGTTGCCGACCGCTTTGTAGTAGGGCCGCATGCTCTCCGCCTCATGGGTAGCGCCGTTCCGGTGAACAAGTCCGGACTCGTTGGCCATAGCGTCCCTTCTGCTGCCCGCTGCACTGCGGTGATTGGAGCCTAACCCGGAACAGATGTTTGTTTCAATCTCCATAGGGTCGGTGATGGGGTCAGTCATAAGTTGGTCACGACACCCTCCGGCGGACCTCTGCCGAGCGCAGCGCGGACCGAAACAGCGGTCCGATCACACCGGCGAGTTGATCCGGGCGCGCGATCGTCGCATGCGCGGTGGTGCCGAACACTCTGCGCAGCGATTGCACGTCGGTTCCCGCGCCAATCGTCAGGCATACGCAGCCAGTGCCGCGGCGGCGGGCCTCGGTCAACGCGCGGCGCGCGTCCGCGGCACCGTAGGCCCGTTCGTATCCGTGGTCGTAAGCAAGTCCGTCGGATAGCACCACCAACAGCCGGCGTGACGTACCTCCGCGCGCCTCCAGAACCGCCGAACCGTGCCGGATGGCCGCACCGAGACGAGAGTACGCGCCCGGTTCCAGGCTGTTCAGACGCCTCATGACTCGGGCGTCGAGGTGTTCGTCAAACCGTTTAACGGGCACCACGCTCACCGCGCGCCGACCCTGCGAGTAATAGGCGTAGAGCGCAACCCGGTCGCCAAGGTCGTGCAGCGCAACGGTTAGGTTGGCGGCCGCCGCACGCTGTTGTTCGTGCACCGTCCGCCCCACCGTTCCCGGCTCGGCCGCCGACCCCGATACGTCGAGCAGCACCAGCACCGACAAGTCACGCCGGCGCCGCAGGCTGTCGAGATATACCGCCTCGTCGGGCACCGACCCCGCCCGCACCTCGACGCGGGCCTCAACTGCCGCATCGATGTCGATGTCGTCGCCCTGCGGCTGCCGGTGACGGCGGTGCAGACCCATCCCAAGTCGCGACAGCGGGCGCCGCATGCCGATGGCGTCGTCGATTGCGTGGCTGGCAGATGCCCTGATCTTCGGCTCGACCTCGCGCACGGTGCACCACGCCGGCCGGTAGCTCTTGCGCGTGACATCCCACTCCGGATAGGTCACGGCGTCCGAGCCGGCCTGGGTTTCGCGGTCGTTGATTTCCTCGCTCAACGTCGAGGCCAGCGACGACACGGCATGCGGACCGCGCTTCGCGGAGTTCGTCCGATGCGTTGGGTTGTCCGCGCCCGGCGGGCCGCCGCCGCTACCGGTCTTACGTGTTGAGGACAGCATCTTCTTCAGCCACTTGCCGATGAAGCCGCCCCCACCAACGGGACTGCTGAACAGATCCGGATCGTCGGAACCATCGATCTCGCCGTCATCGAGATCCTGGAGTTCCGTTTGTTGCGCGCCACCGCGCCGCGGGACATGCGGAGGTTTCCCCGGATCCTGTTGTTCGGCCGACCGGGAGCGGGCCGCCACCACCTTCGCCGCGCGGATCACGCCGAACCCAGGCTGCGGGTCCTCGATCGCGGACCGTCCGGCGGCGACGTCCAGCGAAGTGGCGGGCGAGTCGCTGCGAGCTGCGATGTCACGGTTGGCCGCCGACTCAAGGAAGCCCGGTAACAGGCCGGCATTCGCGGCCAGCGCGCGGTGACCCTCGACCGCCAGATAGCGCCTAGCGAGCCGCGGGTGGCGTACCAGGGGACGCACCACGTCGGGATCCAGGCTGCCGGCCGCGATCATCGACGCCTGCACGGCAATCGCCTCGAGTTTGGCGCGGAACCGCGCGGAGGCGTCGACGTAAATCGTCTGGCCATCCGTCCACGGGGGTTCACCTGGCTGCAGTTCAGCAACCGCGACGGGTCGGCCCGCAAGCGCGGAAGCGAACATGCCAAGAGTCTGCAGACGGTCGCCGCAAGCGTCGTCTGCCACCCTCGACCTCCGCTCCACGGGAACTTGTTGACCAAATATCTGTTCCACCGTAGGGTCCGGTATTACTGCAGTCAATTAGCGCATCCGTCGGCCATACTTAGTCAGGAGCAGTTCATGATTGACTTCACCGGCCAGGTGGCTGTGGTCACCGGCGCCGGCCGCGGACTCGGTCGGCTGTATGCGCTGGACCTGGCCCGCCGCGGCGCCGCGGTGTTGGTCAACGACGTCGGTGGCTCCATGCGTGGGGACGGCGCCGACTCGGGCATAGCGGACGAAGTGGTCGACGAGATCAAGGGGGCGGGCGGGAAGGCAATCGCTTCCTACGACTCGGTCGACAACCCGGCGGGCGGCCAAGCGATCGTCGACGCCGCCGTGGCCGCATTCGGGCGGCTCGACGCGGTCGTCAGCAACGCGGGAATCTTCAGCAGTGTGCCATTCGAAGACCTCTCGGTCGACGACTGGACGCGAATGCTGCGAGTGCATCTCGACGGCGGCTTTTTTGTCTCTCAGCCCGCGTATCGCGCGATGAAGAAGAACGGGGGCGGAAGGTTCGTGTTCATCTCGTCGTCGGCCGGGATCTTCGGTCAGCCGATGGAGGCCCACTACGCCGCGGCGAAGGCCGGCCTGGTGGGCTTGACCAACGTGATCGCGATCGAAGGCGAAGCGCATGGAATACTCGCCAATTCCGTTTTACCCACTGGCTTCTCGCGGATGGTTACCGAGACCGTCGGCGACGAGAAATTCCTCACCGAATCCGGCTTCATGCGAGCTATTCGACCCGAGCTCGTGGTGCCGCTGGTGACGTTCCTCGCGAGCAGCGCCTGCACGTTCACCCACCGCAACTATTCGGCCTCCGCCGGGCGCTACGCGCGGGTGTTCGTCGGCTTGAGCGAAGGTTGGCTGGCCGATGCTGAGAGCGAACCGACGGCGGAAGACATCGAGGCGCACCTCGAGCAGATGTCGTCGACCGACAGATTCTTCGTGCCCACATCGATCGTCGATGAGGTACTGGAAGTGTGTGAACGACGCGGCGTCAACGCGATGCCGGACAACGCTGATGTCGCATTCCCCGAACCGCAACGCAACGCCCACTGATCCTCGCTCGTCACAATCGAGCGTTGTTGACCAAATATCTGCTCCGACGTAGAGTCCGACCAAACGGGCCAGAATCAAGGACAACAGAGTCAAATAACGTGGACTTCGCCTATCCAGCGGAAGTGGAACATTTCCGCGCCGAGCTGCGCGAGTGGCTGTCCGCCAACCTGAGCGACGAGCTGGTAGCCGCGCGTCGGCCGTCCGGTCGCGACGACGCGGCGTTCGAAATGCTGCGTGGTTGGAGCCGAACGATGGCCGACGCCGGATGGGCGGCCGTTTCCTGGCCTCGCGAGTATGGCGGCCGCGGGGCAACGGTTCTCGAACAACTGGTCTATACCGAGGAAACCACGCGCGCTCGGGCTCCAATGCCGCTCAACATCATTGGGCTGAACAACATCGCGCCGGCCATCATGCAGTACGGAACCGAGTCCCAGAAGCTCACGCTGCTCCCCCGGATGATGCGCGCCGACGACGTCTGGTGCCAAGGCATGTCGGAGCCCGAAGCGGGGTCCGACCTCGCCTCGCTGCGCACCCGCGCGGCGCGGGACGGGGACGACTTCGTCGTCAACGGCCAGAAGATCTGGACCTCGCTCGGGCATAAGGCACAGTGGTGTCAGCTGTACGTGCGCACCGATCCCGATGCCCCGAAGCACCAGGGGATCTCCTGCCTGATCGTCGACATGAAGTTGCCCGGCATCGAGGTCCGGCCGCTGGTCACGCTCAACGGCGACGCCGACTTCGCCGAAGTGTTCTTCAACGACGTGCGGGTGCCCGCCGACGCGTTGCTGGGACCGCTGAATGCGGGCTGGCAGGTGGCCACCACCACGCTCAGCCACGAGCGCGCCGGCGCCGCCCGGTTATATGCGGAGATGCAAGTACGGCTCGAAGAAATGGTGGACGATTTTGCCGCGGCCGATGGCGGCCGTCCCCTAGAAGATCCGGTGACGCTGCGACGTCTTGGCGAGATCGCGCTCCGCATCAAGTATCTCGAAGTGCTCTGCCAGCGGTCGATCTCGGCGACGTTGCACGGTGGGTCAGAAAACGCTGCGTTTGGGTCGGCCAGCCTGGCCAAGACCGTATGGGGTGAGATAGGGCAAGACCTCGCGACCCTGGCCTTCGATGTGCTCGACACAGGCGGCGGAAAAGGCCGATGGGACGACTACCGGCTGACGTCGCGTTCCCTGACCATCGCGGGCGGAACGACCCAGATCAACAAGAACATCACCGCGCAGCGCGTCCTGGGGCTGCCCCGAAAATGAACCTCGAACTCTCCGGCGAGCAGGTCGCGCTCCGCGACACCACCCGGCGCTTCCTTGCCGAGAAGGCGCCGATCTCGGGCCACGTGCGCGAGTTGCTCGACGATCCCACGGGTGTCGACGAAGCGGTCTGGCGCGGTCTTGCCGACCTGGGGACAACCGGGCTTTTGGTGCCGGAGGAATACGGCGGAGCCGGCATGACGATGGTCGAGGCCGGGATTGTCGCCGAAGAGCTCGGCGCCGCCCTACACCCGGGGCCGTGGTTGTCGAGCGCGGTCGCCGCGACGCGCGCCCTGACCCGCCTGGCCGGCAACGTTAGTGCCGCCCAGATTTTGGCCGGGATCGCCGACGGAACCACGATTGCTACCGTCGGCTTCCTGGATTTCGGGAGCGCCTCGGTCAATACCTCCGTCGAAGTGACCGGGCAAGGCGACAACAACCTGTTGCGGGGCGAGATCGCGGCAGTTCCCGACGCCGCCGCGGCCGATATCCTGCTGGTGCTTGCGCAGGACGCAGCTGGCATGGGGCTCTTTGTGGTGAACACCGACTCCTCCGGGTTCTCGGCGCTACCCGAGCGCGGCATCGACCAGACCCGCAAGCAGTTTCGCGTCACGCTCGATAATGCGCCCGCACACTGGCTGGCAGCGGTGTCGCCGGACGCCGTTGCGGCAGTCATCGATGACGTCCTCATCGCCACTGCCGCCGACGCGCTCGGCGCCGCGCGGGCAGTCATGACCATGGCAATCGAATACGCAAAGGTCAGAAAACAATTCGGCCAGATCATCGGATCGTTTCAGGCGATCCAGCACCTGTGCGTAGACATGTTCGAGACCGTTGAACTGGCCCGCAGCGGCGTCATCCACGCGCTGTGGTCCTCCGATGCTCACGACGCCCAAGCCGACGAGCGGCACCTGGCCGCATTGCGGGCGAAGGCGTTCGCCGGCCGGCTGGCCACCGTCGGCGACACCGCGATCCAGGTGTTCGGCGGCATTGGCTACACCTGGGAGCACGATGCTCATCTTTACCTCAAGCGGCTGCTGAGCTGGAGCGGGCTGCTCGGTGGCCCTGACAAGTACCTCACTGAAATCGGTGCCCGCCTTGCGAAGAGAGCTCTCCAGTGACAGTCCGGGACTCAATGGATATCGAATACCTGCTCACCGCCACCCGTTCGGCGCGTAAGTCGCTCGACCTGGACGCGCCGGTCGACCTCGGGGACATCCGTGACTGCCTGCGCATCGCTTTGCAGGCCGCCAACGGCTCGAATTCGCAGACCTGGCGCTGGCTGGTGATCGCCGACCCGGAGCTGCGTGAAAAGGTCGCCGGGTTGTACCGCGACGCCTATCTGCTGCGTGTCGGGGGTCAATTGGTTGCTGACCTGATGCCCGCCGGCACCCCGGAGCACCGGCTGATGTCGTCGACGGAGTGGTTGGTCGAGAACATGGCGAAGGTTCCGTTGCTGGTGATCCCTTGCTACCAGCCGTACCTCCCGCACATCGACGGCGACGAGTCGTTTCAGCAGGCGACGCTGTACGGGTCAATCTTCCCGGCGGTGTGGAACTTTCAGCTGGCCTTGCACACCCGCGGCTACGGAACGTGCGTGACAACGCTGCACCTGCACCGTGAAGAAGAAGTGCGCCGGCTGCTGGGAATCCCGGAATCCTATGTCCAAGGCTGCCTGCTGCCCGTGGGCCGCCTTCGGCCCGGATACAAATTCCGGCCCGCCGTTCGGCGACCTGTCGGTGACGTGGTCACACTCAACCGTTGGGACGGGGCCGGGCTTTAGAATGGCGGAGGCTTCTGTCACCGCTGTTGGCGGTGCGTTTAACCGGGTTCCCGGCAAGCCAGTCTGATAGCCTTTAACAAAGATTTGGTTCGGAGCGAGTCTCGGTGGGAGGGCGATGCGTATGTTCGCCAAGCCGCAGTCCTCTGGATATGCGCACCGCTAGCCATGGCCAAAGCCGGTGCATTGGCTAAGAGCAGGCGCACGGCCGCCCATCGGCTGGATCACGCCGGCACCGCGGACGACTCTGGGACGCGCCGCGACGAGATCCTGCAGACGGCGGCATCGTTGATCGCCTCCTCGGGATTGCGGACATCGCTGCAGGAGATCGCCGACGCAGCCGGCATTCTGCCCGGCAGCCTGTATCACCACTTCGAGTCCAAAGAAGCGATCCTTGTCGAGCTGATCCGCCGCTATCAGGACGATCTCAATCGCATCGGGCAAACCGCCCTGGTGAGATTGGATGAACCCGACCCGCGACCGGCGCCGCAAAAGATCATCGACCTGGGATCGGCGATCGCCAACTGCGCCGTGCGCCATGGGGCCGCACTGCAGATGTCGTTCTACGAAGGTCCGAGCTCAGATCCCGAGCTCATGAAACTGACCCGACAGCAGCCCAAGGCGATTCAGGAGGCGATGCTGCAAACCCTGCGCGCCGGTAGGTGGAGCGGCTACATCAAACCCGACATCGACCTTCCCACGCTGGCCGACCGTATCTGCCAGACGATGTTCCAAGTCGGGCTCAACGTCATGCGCCACAATTCTTCCGCCGATCAGGTGGCCGAGCTCCTGTGCCGGATCATCTTGCAGGGGCTGGCATCCCGACCACCGACCGATTCAGCATTGGATCGGTCCAACGCCTTCATCGCTGCAAACGACGTTATCGAGACGTGGGCCGACGACCGCGATGCCGAACCCGGCGACAAAGTGGCGCACGTCCGTGCGGTGGCGCGAACGGAGTTCGGCCGCAGAGGGTATGAAGTCACCACCATCAGAGACATCGCTTCGGCGGCGGGCCTTGGCACCGGAACCGTCTACCGGGTAATCGGATCCAAGGACGAACTCCTCGCCTCGATCATGGAGTCTTTCGGGAAGAAGGTCGAAGCGGGATGGGTTAGCGTCCTGCGTTCGGACGCGACGCCGATCGAGAAATTGGACGCGCTGAGCTGGGTCAACGTCAACGCGCTAGATCAATTTTCCGACGAATTCAGGATTCAACTCGCCTGGATGCGGCAATCTCCGCCGACAGCCGACCCAGGATGGTCGTACACGACGCGACTGCGGCAGATGAAATCACTGCTCTCCGACGGCATCCGGTCCACCGAGATACAGATCGACACCCCGTCGACCGCGATGCTGGCACGATGCGTCATCGGCCTGCAGTGGATACCGGAGAACATTCTGCGTTCCGTCGGGAAGCGCGCGGCGTTGGCGCACGCCAGGGACACCGTCCTGCGCGGTGTGGCGGTTCGCGACAAGTAAGCCGGCGTTATCTGGGACCCGGTATTGAACCAAATAACTGTTCTTCATACAGTAGGGCGGTTAGTACTAGCCGAGTAACGGCCGATTGGCCGCCGCGAGAGGAACCCAATGTCTATTATCGATCGGTTGCGCTACGACGGTAAGCGTGCGCTCGTTGTCGGGGGCGCCACCGGTATGGGCGCGGCAGCGGCCAAGGCGGTCGGCGAGCTCGGCGCCGAAGTCATCGTGCTGGACTACGCGCCGGTGGACTTCGACGTCGCCCAGTCAGTACAGGTCGACCTGCGGGACCCCGCCTCGATCGACGCCGCCCTCAAGCAGGTCGACGGGCCTATCCACGCCGTGTTCTCGGCCGCCGGAGTGGCCGACGGAACCACCGATCTATTGAAGATCAACTTCATCGGCCACCGCCACCTCATCGACCGGTTGCTGGAAAAGAACCAACTTCCGAACGGCTCGGCGATCTGCTTCATCTCCTCGGTCGCCGGCATGGGCTGGGAGAACGACCTGGAACTGATCACGGAGTTCCTGGCCACGACGGACTTTGCGGCGGCCGAGGCGTGGTCCAAGGCGCACGAGTCCGAGGGCATCATCCACTACGGCACCAGCAAGAAGATCATCAACACTTACGTGGCCATGCAGGGCTATCCGCTGCTTAAGAAGGGGATTCGCATCAACGCGATCTGCCCGGGGCCGACCGACACCCCCTTGGCCCAGGCCAATGCGGACCTATGGCTCAGCTTCGCGCAGGACTACCGGGACGAGACCGGCTCCAAGGTCCACACCCCGGAGCAAATGGGCGACGTCATGGCGTTCCTCAACAGCGACGCGGCCTGTGGCGTCAGCGGGATCACCCTGCTGGTGGACACCGGGCACACGATGGCGTCCGTGACCGGTTCGTACGCGCCGGGCAAGCCCCTGATCGACCTGATCATGGGGAAGGTCAAGCTTTAACCGACCTTTAACTAACCCTGCCTCGGGTACCGTCGGGACCCATGGCTCGCGTCATCGTCATCGGCGGCCACGGCAAGGTCGCGCTTCAGCTGTGCCGGATCCTGACCGAGCGCGGCGACGAGGTCAGTTCGGTCTTCCGCAACCCCGGTCACTCCGACGACGTCGTGGCGACCGGAGCCAAACCGGTCCCGGCCGATATCGAGCAACTCGACGCAAACGCGCTGGCGGACCTACTGACCGGTCACGACGCGGTGGTCTTCGCGGCCGGAGCCGGCGGCGGCAACGCGGCGCGGACGTACGCTGTCGACCGTGACGCGGCGATCCGGGTGATCGACGCCGCCGGGCAGTCGGGGGTACGGCGGTTCGTCACGGTGTCGTATTTTGGTGCCGGTCCGGAGCACGGCGTACCGCGGGACGATCCGTTCTTCGCATACGCCGAGGCCAAGGCGGCCGCGGATGCTCACCTGCGCGCCAGCGATCTGGATTGGACGGTGCTGGGACCGGGCCGGCTCACCCTTGAGCCGGCCACTGGCCGAATCGCGGTAGGCACCGGAAACGATTCAGTTACGCGGTCCGACGTCGCGCTCGTCATAGCGGCAGCGTTGGCAGACGACTCGACCATCCGCCGGACCATCGACTTCAACAACGGCGAGATACCTATTGTCGACGCGCTGGGAAGCTGACCCCTAACAGCAGAGTAAGCTGCGTCTCGCAACTGGTCTGCTCGCGCCGCGAGACGTGGCGCAAGCATCGAGCGAAGTAAGTTGGTAATGCTTCGTGAGAGGGAACCCGGTGAGAATCCGGGACTGTCCCGCAGCGGTATGCAGGAACGAACGCCGTCATAGAAAATTTCTAAGCACTGGTCACCGGGTCCGCCCCAAGACTGGGAAGCGACGGCCAGTAGGAGCACCACCTGGTGCAGGCCTGTGAGTCCGAAGACCTGCCAGCTGCGCCGGGCGCGACCGCGTCCGGCGGCTCATCGCCTCGAGGAATGGGCGTTTGGCTGTAGCCGTTGCGGCTATGCAGTAAGTGCACACCGCAAATCGGATCGGCTGCACGTCCGGCGGCGGTGACCACTACGCCGATTGAAGGACGAATTTGTGACCCCTCAAGCATTTACCGCTACCATCGCCGGCTCCCCGCGCATCGGCCCCAAACGCGAACTCAAGCGTGCGACCGAAGGTTACTGGGCCGGGCGCACCAGCCGATCGGAACTGGAGTCCGTCGCCGCGACGCTGCGCCGCGACACGTGGGCGGCACTGGCCGCCGCCGGCCTCGACTCGGTTCCGGTGAATACCTTCTCCTACTACGACCAGATGCTCGACACCGCGGTCATGCTCGGCGCGCTGCCGGCGCGGGCCGCCGCTGTCGCTGACGATCTGGACCGCTACTTCGCCGCCGCGCGGGGCAACAAGGACGTCGCGCCGCTGGAAATGACCAAGTGGTTCGACACCAACTATCACTACATCGTTCCCGAGATCGAGCCCGCGACCAACTTCGCGCTGAACCCGGCCAAGGTCCTTTCCGAGCTCAAAGAAGCTCAGGAACAGGGCATTCCCGCTCGCCCAGTGGTCATCGGGCCGGTCACCTTCCTGCTGCTGAGCAAGGCCGTCAACGGCGGTGGCGCACCGATCGAGCGGCTCCAGGAGCTGCTGCCGATCTACTCCGAACTCCTGTCGCTGCTCGCCGACAACGGCGCGGAGTGGGTACAGCTGGACGAGCCCGCGCTGGTCACCGACATCTCCGCCGACGCGCCCGCGCTGGCCGAGGCGGTCTACAACGCGCTGGGCGCGGTGAGCAAACGGCCCGCCATCTACGTGGCCACCTATTTCGGTGATCCCGGCGCTGCCCTCGCAGGCCTGGCCCGCACGCCGGTCGAGGCGATCGGCGTCGACCTGGTTTACGGCGCCCACGAGGCGACCGCCTCGATAGCTGGAGCTGCCCGAGCTGGCCAACAAGATCCTGGTGGCCGGCGTGGTCGACGGGCGCAACATCTGGCGCACCGACCTGGAGTCCGCGCTGGCCAAGCTGGCCACGCTGCTGGGGTCCGCGGGCACGGTTGCGGTGTCGACGTCGTGTTCCACCTTGCACGTGCCGTACTCGCTGGAGCCCGAAACCGAGCTCGACGACGCCCTGCGCAGCTGGCTGGCTTTTGGGCAGGAGAAGGTCGCCGAGGTGGTGACGCTCGCTCGCGCCCTGCACAACGGGCGCGAGACGGTCGCCGACGACATCGCGGCATCCAACGCCGCGGCGGCCTCGCGCAAGAGTGACCCACGCTTGCACAACGACGCGGTCCGGGCACGCATCGACTCGATCGTCGCCTCCGGTGCGCATCGCGGTGACGCGGCCGAGCGGCGCGTGAGCCAGGACGAGCGGCTCCATCTGCCGCCGCTGCCGACGACGACCATCGGCTCCTACCCGCAGACCACGGCGATCCGTAAGGCACGCGCCGCGCTCAAGGACGGCGAGATCGACGAGGCGGAATACAACAACCGGATGAAGAAGGAAGTCGCCGACGTCATCAAGTTGCAGGAAGACCTCGGGATCGACGTGCTGGTGCACGGCGAGCCAGAGCGCAACGACATGGTGCAGTACTTCGCCGAGCAGCTGGAGGGCTTCTTCGCCAGCCAGAACGGCTGGGTGCAGTCCTACGGCAGCCGCTGCGTACGTCCGCCGGTGCTCTACGGCGACGTGGCCCGCCCGCATCCGATGACGGTCGACTGGGCTAAGTACGCGCAATCCCTGACCGACAAGCCGGTCAAGGGCATGCTGACCGGTCCGGTCACGATCCTGGCGTGGTCATTCGTCCGTGACGACCAGCCGCTGGCCGACACCGCCAACCAGGTGGCGCTGGCCATCCGCGACGAGACCGTGGATCTGCAGACCGCCGGTATCGCGGTCATCCAGGTTGACGAGCCGGCGTTGCGCGAGCTGCTGCCGTTGCGTCGCGCCGACCAGGACGACTACCTGAGCTGGGCCGTCGGGTCGTTCCGATTGGCTACCTCCGGTGTCGCCGACTCGACTCAGATCCACACCCACCTGTGCTACTCGGAGTTCGGTGAGGTGATTGGGGCCATCGCGGATCTGGATGCCGACGTCACCTCCATCGAGGCGGCGCGCTCGCACATGGAGGTACTGGACGACCTCAACTCGGTCGGCTTCTCCAACAGCGTGGGCCCGGGTGTCTATGACATCCACTCACCGCGGGTGCCCAGCACCGACGAGATGGCAAAGTCGCTGCGGGCGGCACTGAAAGCCGTTCCCGCTGAACGGCTATGGGTCAACCCCGACTGTGGTCTGAAGACGCGCAACGCCGACGAGGTGGCCGCGTCGCTGAAGAACATGGTCGCGGCGGCGCGGGAGGTCAGGGCGGGAGCCTAGTTTCCCGGCGAGCAGACGCGAAAGCCCCCGATTTTCGGTCAAATCGGGGGCTTTCGCGTCTACTCACCAGCGTTACAGCAGTTCGACCGGCACGTCGTCAGCCCAGGGCTGTCGGGTCACCATGTCAGCGACTTTGACCACGCCGCGCTGGAACTCACCGGTCGCCGCGTCGACCAGCCGGTAGGCCTGCGTCTGCTTGTGGATTGGCTGCGCGTCGAGCAGTACGACACGCACTTCGCCCGGCTCGAACCGGCAGCGCTGCTGCAGCGCGGCGATCAGTTGCTCGTTATGCATGTGGCCGTCGCCGAAATTCCACCCGATGGCGGTGCTGCAGATCCGCTCTCCGTCGGTGATGACGTAGTCGTCCTCGTTCTGGCCGGCCATAGCCCGATGCGCCAAGGTGAACAGCGCCCGGCCGTGCGTGTTCATGGCGCGGAACGCGTATCCGAGGTACATCGCGGTCTGCGCCTGCTCCTCGCCGAAATACCGCGCCAGCTGGGCCTGCGGCATGCTGGCGATCGAGACGATGTTGTGGTTGATCTTCTTGTCCGCCGAGGGCTTGATGCACCACAGCGTGGTGTCCCAGTTGCCGGCGTAATAACGCATGCCGGGCAGAAACGAGATCTTGCGCGGAAACAAGTTGCCCGCGATCACGATTCCGACGATGAAGGCGATGAAAATCGCCACCGGCACAGGGTTTTTCAAGTCGGTCAGACCCTGGTGTGCATGGCCGACGAACAGCGACAGCACACCGAAGATCATGAACACGTTCCACTCCAGCGGTGCCCCCATCGGGATGGCCGACAGGATCCCGAGGTGGAAGATCACCATGATCGTCGCGGCCACCGCGGTCGGCCAGCCGCCGTGGGCGAAGAACAACACGATGGGCACACACATCTCGACGAAAGTGCTCACATGGGCGAAGAGCCGCGATAACCGTCCGGGCCGCAGGTCGTCCGGGAACTTCTCGAAGAACAACCGCTTGATGAAGCGCGGCCGGAACACCGGGCTGTTGGACATCATCGTCGACATCACGAACGGGAAGTGTTTGTTGAGCTTCGACGTGGCCGCACCCATCCAGATGACCAGGAACACCAACTTGGCGGCGACGATCATGTCGACACCGCCGAACAGGAAAGTCACCGTCAGCGTCGCGTAGACCTCACCGCGGGCGGCAAGAAAGATCACTTTGTCGCGCAACCCCAACGCCCCGAGCAGTACCAGGATGACCACGACCCTCCACTGAGGGAGTAGCCCGACCTGGGTTGCCAACTCCTGCACCGGGCCAGTGCCGTCGGCAAACAGCGTCCCGAACGTCATCGCCAGTAGCGCCGCGTACAGCGCGACATCCACCAGGGTGCGGACCGTCCCCTTGGTCAGCGGGACGCGATTCGGCCACGGAGGCAGTCGGATGGTGTCGGGCCGCATCCAATACAGGATCGATCCGATCGGCGGAAAGAAGCGGTTGTTCAACGGCCCGAAGCCGCAGCCCAAACCGATCACCTCGAACAGCATGGTGTACAGCACGACCTTCTGAAACACGATCGGTTCCGCGTACCAGGAGGTGGCATAGGCCAACCCGTCGATGCCCCTGGTCGTCACCGCGGCGAACAGCCACGCACCCAGGATGTACAGCAGGATTTTCGCCACGTAGAACAGGTGAATCACCACCGGCGTACCAAAGCCCACCTCGGCCCAGTGTTTGGCCATCGGGCGGATCTTTTCGCTGCGCGTGCCCTTGCTCCACTCGGCGACATCGATCTGTGGCAGTTCGGGCTTCAGAAATCCCATGGTCCATACCCTAGGACCCGCTGCGGGCCGGCGCGCCCAGGCTCGGCCACGAATTCGGTGCCAGTGTGTTTAATGCCGTCAGCCTTATCGACGGGTCAGCGCCCTTTGCTCGGGCCCTGAATAGGCGCTCAGCGGCCGAATCAAAGCGTTGGATGCCGCCTGCTCCATGATGTGAGCGGTCCACCCGGTGATCCTGCTCATCACGAAGATCGGTGTGAAGCAGGCAATATCGAACCCCATCAGGTGATACGCAGGGCCGGTCGGGAAGTCGAGATTGGGCTTGATGCCGGTAGCTTCGAACATCTCGACTTCCAGAATGTTGTACATGTCCAGCCAACGCTGGCCATCACGAACGGCGGCGACGTTGTTTAACGCCTGCTTCATCGTCGGTACCCGGGAGTCACCCCTTTTGTACACCCGGTGCCCGAATCCCATGATCTTCTCCTTGCGAACGAGCTTGCTGTCCAACCAATCCCGCGCGTTCTTCGGATCGCCGATTTCGATCATGTTGTGCATGACGGCCTCGTTGGCGCCGCCATGAAGCTGCCCCTTCAGCGCACCGATCGCACCGGTCACCGCACTGTAGATATCCGACTGGGTAGAGGTCACCACCCGCGCGGCGAACGTAGACGCGTTGAAACCGTGTTCGGCGTACAGAATCATCGACTGCTCGAACGCCTTCACGATTGCCGGTTCGGGCACGTCACCGAAGCACATCCGCAGAAAGTTCTCGCTGTACCCCAGCCCGCTGCTCGGTGCGATCGGAGCCAGCCCGCGACGGCGTCGCATATCCACCGCGACGATGGCCGGCAACACCGCGAGCATGCGCAGCGACTTGGCCCGGTTGGCCCGCTCGTCGGCGTTGTCCTCTTCGGCATCCTCAGCGCCCAGAAAGCTGATCGCGGTGCGCACCACATCCATCGGATGACAGTTGTCGGGCAGCTTGGTCAACAGCGACAGCATCGACCGGTCCAGCCGCCGGTTGGCGCGCTCGCGCTGGCTGAACAGCGCCAGCTCCTGGTCGTTGGGTAGCTCCCCGCGCCACAGCAGGAAAGCGACTTCCTCGAAGCTGCAATGCATGGCCAGGTCCTGGACTGGGTATCCGCGGTAGGTCAGCGAGTTGGTCTCCGGTACCACCTTGGAGACGGCGGTGGTGTCCGCCACCACGCCGGCGAGACCCTTTTTGATGTCCGGCTTTACCCGTGTTTCAGCGGTCGATGCGGTCATGGTCCGTCTCCTTCATGGTGAAGTTGTAGGTCTCGGTGTCGAATTCGTTGTAGTCGGCATAGCGCAGCAGTCGGTAGAGTCCGCCGCGATGCTGCAT
This sequence comes from uncultured Actinomycetota bacterium, assembly GCA_963762625.1. Lineage (GTDB taxonomy): Bacteria > Actinomycetota > Actinomycetes > Mycobacteriales > Mycobacteriaceae > Mycobacterium. The sequence continues at coordinate 1,646,157 of CAVXLB010000001.1, read as the reverse complement.
TCGCTCCAGTAATCCGGATTGGGTTCCTGCCGAATCGATTTCGCGCAGACCCGCTTCGATCGCGAACATCGCTAGCCGCACCGTGGTGACCGGATAGATGACGGCGTTGTAACCGATGTCGCCCAGTTGGCGGGCGGTCAGGAGCGGCCGACTTGCCAAACTCGGTCATGTTGGCCAGCAGGGGAATGTCCACCGCGGCGCGGAATCGCTCGAAGTCGGCCACCTCGGCGAGCGCCTCGGTGAAGATCATGTCGGCGCCGGCGTCGGCGTAGGCGCGGGCACGGTCGATCGCCGCGGAAACGCTCTCGACGCCGGCCGCATCGGTGCGAGCGCAGATGATGAAATCGGGGTCACGCCGCGCGGATACCGCTGCACGCAAGCGCTTTACCATGTCTGCGGTCGGAACGACACCCTTACCGTCGAGGTGGCCGCACCGCTTGGGGTTGACCTGATCCTCCAAGTGGCATCCGGCCAGGCCGGCGTCCTCGAGAACTGTTACGGTGCGGGCCGCGTTCAGTGGCTCACCGAATCCGGTGTCGGCGTCGATCAACGTGGGCAGCTTGGTGGCACCGGCGATCTGGGCCCCGCGCGTCGCGACCTCGGTCAACGTCGTCAACCCGATGTCGGGCAATCCGAGGTCGGCCGACAGTGCGGCACCCGAGACGTAAACTCCCTCGAAGCCGACCTCAGCGATCGGCTCTCGCCACCAGCGCCGAAAACGCTCCCGGAAAGTCGCTGCAGCCGGCCGGAATCCAGGCCGCCCGCAGTGCGGCCCGCTTGTCTGCGGCGCTGGATGAGGCCCCGATCAGGCCGGCCCCGCCCGTCATCGGAAGATCCCCGACGGGTCATCGGCGCCTTATCCAGCACCCGTGGATCGACCAAGCACATTGAGCGCATCCAAGCGCCACCCTTGAGATCGGCAAGGGAATCCACAGCGCGCAGGAATCGTTGTTGTTCAGCGGATTCCACGACATCCTCGGCGAGTTCGGCGAACTTTTGCATGTATTGCTCGGCGCGCGAACGGCCGCGCGCCCAGCGGATGGGCATCGGCCACCGCCAGCTCTTCGGAGATCACCTCGCCGCTTTTGAGCGTCACCTCCGCGCGTGCGCCGAACGCCTTCTCCACCGGATCACTCGAGTGATAGCGGCGGGTCCACTCCGGATCCTCGACAGTGGAGATCTTGTGCCACAGTTCGATGGTGTCGGGCCGGTGTGCTCGCTCGGGAGCTGTAAGAGCGTTCGTGGTGCCAACTGCCGTCCTGCAGAGCCACGGCGAAGATATAGGGCAACGAGTGGTCGAGCGTCTCCCGCGACGCATCCGGGTCGAACTTCTGCGGATCGCCGGAGCCGGTGCCGATCACCAAATGCGTGTGATGGCTGGTGTGCAGCACGATCGTCGCGATTTGTTCGAGGCCACCGATGCTCTCGCGCAACCGGCGGGCCAGGTCGATCGGCGCCTGGCTCTGGTACTCCGCGGAATGCTCCTTGGTGTAGCTGTCCAGGATGGCGCGCTTGGGTTCGCCGGGAGCCGGCAACGGCACCAGGTATTGCGCTCCGGGCCCCCGAGCAGCCAGGCGATGACGCCGTCCTCGCCCTCCCAGATCGGCGCGGGCGATCCCTCACCACGCATCGCCCGGTCGACCGCCTCGATAGCAACCTTTCCCGCGAAGCGCGGGCGCGATACGCCTTCCAGCTGGAAATCAGCCCCTTGCGGGATTGGCGGGTGGCCGTCGTCAAATGCAGCGCCTGTCCGACCGCCTGATAAATAGTCTCGGCGTCCAGTCGCAGCATGGTCCCGATACCGGCAGCCACCGAAGGACCGAGATGAGCGACGTGGTCGATCTTGAGCTCATGCAGGGAGATTCCCTTGACCAGATCGATCTGGATCTCGTAAGCGGTTGCCAGACCCACGGATGAGGTCGGCGCCGCGCACGCCGAGCTGCTGGGCGACGGCAACGAGCGGCGGGATGTTGTCACCCGGGTGGGAGTACTCAGCAGCCAGAAACGTGTCGTGGAAATCGAGTTCACGAACCGCGACGCCGTTGGCCCATGCCGCCCATTCCGCCGAATAGCTGCCGTCCACGCCGAAGACCTTCGCCGCCCTGTCGGGCGCGGTGGGCCAGCGCCTGCTGACGGGCCACCGTGACCGGTCGACGCAGCACTGAAGCCGCACTGACAGCGGCGTTGTCAATGATCCGGTTCAGCACCATCTCGGCGGTCTGCGGGCTCGACGGCAACCGGATCACTGGCGACGTTCCGCGATCTTGGCGGCTAGATGTTCCCGAACGCGGGAAATCGTCGGCGCTGCGTCGTGTCCGTAACCTCTGCATCTACATAATCCGCACACTATGCAAAGTACCACGACTTGGAAAGTCCCAGTATATGCGTATTTTTGTGTCCTCATCCGGCAGATATTGCGAAGTTTGCGAATGCCGAGTGGGAGTAACGTGCTCGCGGTGGCGAAGATGTTTTCGGGCGCGCGGTTGCGGCGATTGCGAAAGAGCGGGGGCTCACTCAAGCCGCGCTTGCCCACACCCTGACCTATCCACCAGCTACGTCAATCAATTGGAAAACGACCAACGGCCCATCACCGTACCGGTGCTGATCGCACTCACCGAGCGCTTCGACCTACCCGCGCAGTACTTCTCGTCCGATACCGACGCCCGGCTGGTCGCCGACCTCAGCCGACCTGTTCACCGAGACCGGCGCCGAACACGGCGTAAGCCGCGCCCAGATCGAAGAGTTCGTTGCCCGGATGCCCGAGATCGGCCGCAGTCTGGTTACCGTCCACCGTCGTCTGCGCGACGCCACCGAGGAGCTGGAAGGCTATCGCTCCCGCGCGACCGCCGAGACCTGCAGCCCCCGGAACGGCCGATGCCGTTCGAGGAGGTCCGCGATTTCTTCTACGACCGCAACAACTACATCGGCGACCTCGACGTCGCCGCCGAGCAGATGTTCGCCGAAAGTGGTTTGCGCGCAGGCGGATTGGACATCCAACTGTCCGAGCTGATGCGGGATCACTTCGGCATCACCGTGGTGTCGATGGCGCCCTGGCCGAGACCACCAAGCGCCGTTACGACGCTGACGCCAAGGTGCTGCGGGTAGCGCGCCGGCTGATGCCCGGCCAACGCGCCTTTCAGATCGCCACCCAGCTCGCCCTGCTCACCCACGCAGACCTTATCTCGGCCATCGTCGCCACCGACCAGCAAGCTCAGCGCCGAATCTCGTGGTGTCGCCCGGATGGGTTTGGCCAATTACTTCGCCGGCGCCTTCCTGCTGCCTTATCGCGAGTTCCACCAGGCCGCGGAGGAACTGCGCTATGACATCGATCTACTTGGCAGCCGATTCGGGGTCGGCTTCGAGACTGTTTGCCATCGGCTTTCCACGCTGCAGCGCCCACAGCAGCGCGGGGTTCCGTTCATCTTCGTCCGCACCGATAAAGCCGGAAACATCTCAAAGCGGCAGTCGGCGACGGCATTTCATTTCAGTCAGGTGGGCGGTAGCTGTCCCGCTTTGGGTGGTACACGACGCGTTCGCCCAACCAGGGCGGATCGCTCGTGCAGGTGGCACAAATGCCTGACGGCCGATCGTATTTCTGGGTCGCCAAGACCACCGCGACCCGAGGGCCGCGGATATCTGGGCCAGCACAAAAGCTTCGCCATCGGCTTGGGCTGCGACCTCGCCTACGCCGACAGAGCTCGTCTACTCCACCGGCGTCGTCCTCGACGACCCGACCACCGCCGTCCCGATCGGCGCGGGCTGCAAAATCTGCAGACAGGACGTCGTGCGCCCAGCGCGCATTCCCCTATCTCGGCGGTCGGGTCGTAGTCGACGAAAACGCCGGCAGCAGCTTGCCCTATTCGTCCACTGAGCGATCCGTTTGAACTATCCGCTCGGGCGATCGCGCCGCCGCCGAAGTGAACGTCACACGGGCCGTCCCGGACGGCTGAACCGGGCAACATCACTTTGGTCCGGTCGCGTGCGGGAGTCCCGCGTAATAAAATCGGGATTCCCATGAAGAAACTCGCAACCCTGACGATCGCGATCGGCGTCGCATTCACGGCGACGCCGGTCGCACATGCCGATGGCAACTGGATTGCGATGGCAATGTCGGATTCCACCGGCCATATCTCGATCGATGACGTAGGAGAATCCAGCCAAACCGTCGCCGAGAAGAAGGTGATGGATGCGTGTCGCAAGCTAATCAGCGATTGTCGCCTTCTGGCCAGTGGCCCGGGTGGTTGCATGGCGCTTGCTTTGGCCCCTGCACACACCAGGTATTTCGGAGGCTGGGGTCCGAGTAGCGGCGAAGCGGAGGCGGCGGCGATAGCCAACTCGGTGGCGGAGCGCTCCAAGCAGGCCAGGACCACTGCATTGGCGGTTCCGCGAGCCAGTAACGAGCGCACGCTGCCAGGACCGTCCAGTCGCGCCAGTAAACCGGAATAGTGTCAGTGTTCCGCGATATTATTCGAACATGTGTTCGGATAATTGCGAAGAGGTCGAAGAGGACTTCGACGCACTGCACAAGGCGGTGTCGCGAATTGTCGAGCACCGCTACGACGCGTTGACCACCCCGGAGCGGTTGGCCCTGTTGGATCGGCTCGAGCACGAGGCTCGACGGTTGGGATATCCAGGGCACGAATTGGTCAATCAGCTCGCCCAGCAGGCCCTCCCGAAGAATTGGGCGGCACACTCTCCCACGCGTTGGCCGTCCGGCTACACATCACCCGCGGTGAAGCCGCCCGCCGCAGTTGGCCGAGGCCGCCGATCTGGGGCCACGCCGCGCGATCACCGGCGAACCGCTGCCACCGCTGCTGCCGCCACCGCGGCCGCACAGCGCGAGGCGCCATCGGCGGCGACCATGTGGCGGTGATTCGGCAGTTCTTCAACAATTGCCGACGCGTCGACGTCGAAACCCGCGAACACGCCGAGCAACAGCTTGCCAACATGCCACTCCGTTCCGCCCCGACCAGCTCGCAAACTGGCCGACCGACTCGCCGACTGCCTCAACCCGGATGGCACCTACACCGATACGACCGCGCCCGCCGCCGCGGACTGTCGCTCGGCAACCAAGACCCCGACGGCATGTCCAGCTCAGCGGGTGGCTCACCCCCGAAGCCCGCGCCACCATCGAGGCGGTACTGGCCAAACTGGCCGCGCCCGGCATGTGCGATCCCGGGGACGACACACCCACCGTCGACGGCCACGCGCCGGGGAGGCCCAGCTCCAGCGCGACTCCCGCTCAGCAAGCCAGCGCAACCACGACGGATTCAGGCTGCGCTTCGAGCAATATTGGCCAGCGGAGAACTCGGGCAACACAATGGCTTACCCGCGACCATCATCGTGACCACCACGCTGAAACAACTCGAATCAGCGACCGGCGAAGGACTCACCGGCGGCGGAACCCAGTTCCCGCTGAGCGACGTGATCCGGCTCGCCCGGCACGCGCACCACTATCTGGTCATCTTCGACGACGCCAAAGCCGATCGGGCTGTACCACGCCAAACGACTCGCGTCGCCGGGTCAACGCATCGTGCTCCACGCGCAAGACCGTGGGTGCACACATCCGGGCTGCGACGTGCCGGGTTACTGGTGCGAGGTCCACCATCTGACCCCTACACCAAATGCCGCGCCACTGATATCAACGACCTCGCCTCGGCTGCGGAGGCCATCACCCGCTGGCTCAAACAAGGCTGGACCACTCGAAAACGCAAAACGGCAACACCGAATGGATCCCGCCGCCCCATACTTGGGCTCACGGCCAACCCCGAACCAACAGCTTCCACCACCCCGAAAAACTTCTGGTGGAGCAAGACGACGAGGAGCCTTAACGGCCTGCTTGGCCGGCGGCCGGAAGAAGATCAGCAACTGGCCGACGGCCCCGGCGAGCCCAGCCCCACCGACAGCAAGCAGACCCGGCCAACCGGCCGAGCCAGTTGTGCCCGAAGATCACCCAGTCCAGGCTGAGCCTGCCGGCGCCCAACGTCGCTACCGCGACGGCGCTGACCGCCAGCACCAGGTTGTACTCCCAGCCCTCCTTGACGATGAAGAAGCCGTTGTGGCGGTGCACGGTCCAGGCCGCGACCAGCATCAGCGACACGAAGCCCGCCGCCGGAATCGGTGTGAGCAACCCGGCCGCCAGCCCGAGCCCGGCAGACATCTCCGTCGTGGCGGCCACGGTGGCGTGAAACTTACCTGGTTTCATGCCGATGCTCTCGAACCACCGCGCGGTACCCGGTATGCGGCCGCCGCCGAAGAACTTGTTATAGCCGTGCGCGGCCAATGTCACGCCCAACACCAACCGCAGGATCAATAACCCGACGTCATAGGGATTCATAGCTGCAAACCTAGATCATCGGGCGGATCCAACAACAGAAGCGGCGACCCGCTGTGTCCGGTGACCTGTGTGGGAACATAGCGGGCGTTCGCGCGTTTGCCCGACAACAGCCGAAACAGGAGGGGGTGCACCACGGCTCGTATCGCACGAGGCAGGGACCCTCCACCGAACGCCACCGTGGTGTTGCTGGACGGCGGCACGAATCTTCCGCGGACGATCCTCGGCAACAAAGGCCACGGCATCGACGCCATGCGCCGGCATAAATTGCCGGTGCCGACCGCCTTCTGCATCACCACCGAGGTCGGCGTCCGTTACCTCGCCGAACCCGGGCCGACCATCGACGCAATCTGGGACGACGTGCTTGGCGGAATCAACTGGTTGGAAGCGGAAACTTCGTGCACGTTCGGCCGGGGCCCGCATCCGCTGCTGGTCAGCGTGCGCTCGGGAGCCACCCATTCCATGCCCGGGATGATGGACACGATCCTGGACCTGGGGATGAACGATGTGGTCGAACAGGCACTGGCCTCGGCCACCAACGCGGAGTTCGCCCACGACACCCGGCGGCGGTTCGACCGCATCTATCAACGCATCGTGGGAACTGAACCGGACGTGGTACCCGTCGACCCGTACGCGCAGCTGCGGGCGGCCATCGAGGCCGTCTTCGCGTCGTGGAACTCGCCCCGCGCAGTTGCCTACCGCGCCCACTGGGGCCTCAACCAAGGCCACCACGATCAGGGCAGCACCGCGGTGGTGGTGCAGGCCATGGTGTTCGGCAACCATGACGCCGACTCCGGTTCTGGGGCCTTGTTTTCCCGCAACCCGATCACCGGCGCCAACGAGCCGTTTGGCGAGTGGTTGCGGGGCGGCCAGGGCGACGAGGTGGTGTCCGGAGTGGTCGACGTCGAACCGATCACGGCGCTGCGCGACGAACAACCGGCACTCTACGACGAGCTGATGGACGCCGCGCGCAAGTTGGAACGGCTGGGTTCGGACGTCCAAGAGATCGAGTTCACCGTCGAGGACGGCAAGCTGTGGTTGCTGCAGACGCGAGCGGCGGAGCGGTCAGCGCAGGCGGCGGCGCGACTGGCGCTGCAACTGCGCCACGAGGGGCTCATCGACGACGCCGAGACGCTGCGCCGGGTCACCCGGGCACACGTCGAGACTCTGTTAATGCCGGCACTGCAGCCGGAAACACGATTGGCCGCACCACTTTTGGCCAAAGGCATGGCAGCCTGTCCCGGGGTGGCATCGGGTAAGGCGTACACCGATGTAGACGAGGCGCTGGACGCAGCCGACCGAGGCGAGCAGGTCATCCTGGTACGCGACCACACGAGGTCCGAAGACGTCTCGGGCATGCTGGCCGCGCAGGGCATCGTCACCGAGGTGGGCGGCGCTACCAGCCATGCCGCCGTGGTCAGCCGCGAACTCGGCCGGGTAGCTGTGGTGGGCTGCGGCGCGGGAGTCGCTGCATTGCTGGAAGGCAAGCAGATCACCGTCGACGGATACGAAGGCGAAGTGCGCGAAGGCACGCTGGCCCTGACCGCGTGGTCGGAGGACGATACCCCGGAGTTGCGCGAACTGGCCGACATCGCGAGACCGATCAGCCCGCTGCGCGCGCACACCACCGGTGCGCACCCCCGGCTGGATGACGCGTCCGACACCGCGGTGCGCGCCGCGATGGACGCCGGTTGCACCGACGTGGTTTCGCCGACTCCGTTGATCGTCATGCTGACCGCGCTGCGACTGGCTGCCCAGTGAGCGAATTGACTGTGCTGCAGGCGGTTCGCCTCAAAGGCCGGGTAAGTATCACCGAGCTGGCCACGACATTAGCCGAGGACGTTACGAACACCGTCGAGCAGCTGATCGCGTCAGGCCTACTGATCGACAGCACGACGTTGCGCATCAGCCCCAGCGGCCGCGCCAGGCTGGATGAATTGCTCACCGAGGAGCGCGCGGGAATCGACTCGGCCGCGCTCGCCGCAGCCTACGGCGACTTCCATTCTGTGAACGCCGATTTCAAAGCCCTGGTGACGGATTGGCAGCTCAATCGCGACGTTGCCGTATTGGCCGGCATGGACGGTGTGCACGAGCGAGTGCTGCCGATCATCGCGGCCGCTGCCGCGCAGCTGCCGCGATTGGACGCCTATCGAGCGAAACTGTGTACGGCTCTGGACAAAGTCAGAGCCGGCGAGACAGCCTGGCTCACTAAGCCCCTCGTCGACTCGTACCACACCGTGTGGTTCGAGCTACACGAGGAGTTGATCCTTGCCAGTGGGCTAACCCGCGAACAAGCCGCCAGATCCGGTGACGCGCAGTAAGTTGAGTCCCCTACAGCGCCGCGTCCAGAAGTTGCAGGTAGTCATCGAGGCCGGCATTCAGGCCGGAAAAGGCCGACTCGGCGGCATGGACGATGATCGCGACCGTATCGCCGATGCCGTGCACTCCGTGCGTCAGTCCCATCAACGACGACAGGTTCGCGTGGACAGCGGCCAGCAGCACCCCGGCGTTCCCGAAGCTCAGATCCGCGGCTCCGGTGTAAATGCTGGACACCACGGTGTTGCCGGCGACCTGGGCCGGCCGGGCATCCGGGTCGAACTTCGAGACACCCCAATGCAGCAGCGGCGCGGGCACCGAAGCGAAGGCCCGGTCGGCAGAAGCCGTGGCCGGATGCTCGAAACGGCGGCGCCCGTTGCCCAGATCGGCTGCGATCCGTTCAATGCGGGTCTCGCGGTCGAGCTCGGGATAGAGGCCGACGGTTATATTGCCGAAGTGGTTGTGACCATGTGGCGCACCGGATTTAGCCATCGGCACTTCGGCGGCCAGTGAATCGGCCGCATCGCCGAGCAGATGGGACAACGCCTCGGACACCGCGGCCAGCACCGCGATCGTGACCGTGGCACCCGCCAGCTGCGACCGTCGCCGCACGAGCGAGCGCATCGAGCGAGTGCCGCCCGTACCGTCGTTAATGGCCAGCGGCCGCCGCAAACCGACCCCGGGGGTGAGCAACCCGGCTCGGGTGTCGCGAATGAGCCGGCGGTGGGTGCGGGCCGCGTCGACACTTCGCCACGGCAAAAAGCCCACCCGTGGCGGTTTCACCTCGGGCACCGGGACCGCCCTGCCGAACAGCCAGGCCGCCATCGCCGTAGCGCGTACGCCATCGGCCAGCGCGTGCGCTAGCTGGACGACCGCGACCGTGCCCGGCCCGCGTGCGCCCGGAATGCCCAGCAACGGGGTGAATACATGCAGTCGCCAGGCTAGTCGCCGCAGGTCCAACTGGTCGCCGTCCAAGCCGACCAACGCCGCCAGAAAACCGTCCCAGCTCTGATCGGCCACATTGTGGCAGACCACGTGCTCGGGGCCGACGCCCGCGGGCACCCACCGCGGATAGGTCAGGGCACTGCCATCTTCGACCCGCATGTTCAGAGCCGGGCACGCGCGAGCCCGGCGACAGACCTGCTCGATGGCATCCTCAAGATCTGCCGGTTCACCGTCGAATGCGTACAGCAGGAACTCGTCGCTGGGGACTTTGGCCGACATCCAGTAGAACTGCGCATCGACGGCTGCCATCCGGTGCGCCGCCACGGCCTCAGCCGGCCGAGCCGATGAACGCAAGCACCAAATCGGCTACCTTGTCCGGCTGTTCGAGCTGCAGGAAATGGCCGGCATGTTCGACGACGACGGCCCCGCTGCCGGCGGGCAGCACCCTTTCCACCCAGTGCGTGAAGGCCGATGTCATGCAGCCGTCGTCGCGACCATGCAGGTACAGGCTCGGCAGAATAGGCGCCTCGGTCCACAACCGGTTCAGTTCGGCATACCGCGCGGGCGGCCGGGTGTTACGGATCGTGGCACGGTACGCACCCAGCGCCGCGCGCCAACTGTCGGGCGCTCCGATAGCCGCATCGACGTGGCGCAGATCTGCCTCGGCGCGATAACCCGGAGACCACCGCCGCCACAGCAGCGGCAGCACCCAGGACGCGGAACGCTCGGGAAGCCAGGGTAATTGGAAGTAGCCCATGTACCAGCTGCGCAGCAACTGGCCCGCTAGCCGGCGGACCAGCAGGCCGCGGTCGACGACCTGGCTGAACGGACGAAATGCCGCCGCGGGCGGCACCGACATGATCACCGCCTTGGTGAACGGACTGTCAGGCATCGCGGCCAGGCCGGTGGCGACCATCGCGCCCCAGTCGTGGCCGATTACCACGTCGCGTTCGGTGCCACCCGCGACGGTGCGCACTCGCAGGGCATCGTCCATCAAGGCACCGACGTGAGAACTGCCGTCGGCCGGAATCGACGACGGCGCGTACCCGCGATTGAACGGGGCGACGACCCGCCAGCCCGATTCGACCAGCCGAGGGGCGATCTTTCGCCACCCGTAGGCGGTGTCGGGGAACCCATGTAGACACAGCGCGATCGGGGCGTCGGGCGGTCCCCAGGTCATGGCCTTGAGATTTCCAGCGGCCCCGGGAACGTCGATCCAGCGTGGTTCAGTCATCCGCCATGCTCCCTGCTGTTCGGCAGGCACCGGCGCCCGCACGAACTAAGTTAACGTGTAGGAATCTGGGCCCTCTGTTACCGCCGCTGCGGCCCCCTCCAGGTCGGACAACGTGGTGCTGGAGCGGCTGAGCCGGGCGGACGTGCGCCTGGTGATCGCGGAGCGCCAGGGCACCGACGTGGCTATACTGCAGGACACCCGCGCCGGGTACATGGCCAAGTACGACCAGCTGTCCACCCTGCTTGTCGAGGGCGTGCTGGACGGCCCGGCGGTGCGCAAGAACGCGGAGGGACCTGAAGGCCAAAATCGCCGGTATCGACCGCACGCTGAAGGTGGCCACCCGCCTCAGCCCCACCGCGGGGATGCTCGCCAGCGGAGAGGACCTGCGGGCGCGGTGGGAGCGCATGGACGCCACCCTGCGTAGCCAGGTCCTCGACGAGATGGTGGTGGTCACGGTCAAGCCAGCCCAGCGGGGGCGGGGCTTCGACGCCACGGCCGTGGACGTGGCGTGGCGGGAGGACCTGTGAAGGCCGGGGGCACAATGCTGGTACCGCGCGGCACCACGCCGCACTACACGCTCGGGAGACCTGTGATGGCCGTTGACCGCGGAGAAGACTGGGACGACGCTCAGCCGGGCTTCGTCGAGATCGATCTGCCACCCATCGCCAGATCCAGGCTCTGACCGCACAACTTTACAAAATGACCACCAGCAAGTCCCAACCCGCCACCCGGGCCCGAGTCCCCAAGCGCGCACAATCACATGAGGCAACGAAACCGCCCTCCCGCGCATCTTGACATGAGGCAACACGACCCGACTAAGACATGCCCACCCACTTGCCGATGCGCGCGTGCTTCCAACCCTGCCGCCGCAACTGCACGATGCGCTTGTCGCGTTCCATGGGCGGGACGGCGTAAAACCTGCCGGGGCGATCGGGCATGACGCCATTCTCCCAGCACACGATGCAGCGCGTTGCATCTTCGGTGCATGTCGCCGGCCGTTTCCAACGGCACCGGTCGATATCACCAAATCCTCTGGCGCTGAGGGCATCTAAGGCGAATGAAACCCCCAGATCGGGGGTTTTGAGGCGTCACATCGCGCAAACCTCGCTTCATGCGGGGGGCTGAACCAAGGCGTCCTGCAGCGCGGGCGACTTCCGCCTCCACAGTTTGATGCCCCCTTCCCCCCTTTCGGACAGTGGGCGGTTGCAGCCGCCTGCTGGGCGTAGCCAGAAGCGCTGTCGGTGATCCAAACCTGGGATCGGTATATCACCGCTGGTGGGACGGTGACCGCATGGCAACCGCACAACGAGCACCGGCAGACGGAGATCACCGCGCTGGAGCAGTCGTGGCGTCAATATTCGATTGGGCTCCGTGCATGGCGTGTGACGGGCAGCTGGAGCTGCGGCTCAATGGTGAACCGCTCTCCGATGGTGATTGGGTGCATGTCACCCGCGACGGTGACTACGTGTACATGGACCACAGGCCGGAGCCGCGACGGTGATGCGGCTGTACCGGAATCCGATCCCCCGGCGGCGGGTAGCTGGCGAGAGGGGAGGCGCGGCTACATCAAGAAATGCCCGACCGTCACCGCTCTTAATCGGCTACTCCCGGCGCGGCAACTGTGGCGAGACCCACTTCCGGGAACAGTCAGCGAACCACGACTCCGACTGCGAACAGGTATTATTGAATCTGTAGCAAAGTGACAGAGCGCCACGATACAGAAGGAGATTGACGAACATGAGTACACCCGCAACGAACGGCGCAGGGGTGGGCAACCTGCGCGAAGCGCGCAAGGAGATCGCAGCGGCCAAGAAGCAGGCGGCAGCACCCGCCAAGAAGGCCCCGGCGAAAACACCGGCCGCCGAGAAGGCACCCGCGAAGACGGCGCAGTAGCCAGCTGAGAGGGCAGCCGCGAGCACCACGCCCAAACTGCGCTGGCAGCTGGCCGAGGTATAGAACAGGGCCGCTACCTCCAGGTTGTGGTCGAACCACAGCGAGGGCGTGATCGGTGGCATGGCATCCTCCTTAAGTCGTTGGCCCTTACGCCGTTGGGTCTCGTTTCAACAGATACCCAGCAGACCGCAGAATTCACCGAGCCTCAAGATTGCACCTCGAGCTTCCGGTGGAACGTCAGTCAGGATCGACGACGGCGCTTACCCGTAATAACGTATATGTCGGGTGTATACATCCAAGATTGTCGCGACGCAGCCTAGTTCCAAAGCCGTTGCGGCGAGAGGAGAAACCGATGGCCCAAGACCGTCTGAGCAGTCTCGTCGCTTTGTGCGCCGCGCCGCTCACGATCGCCCTGTCGCTTCCCGCAACTGCCTTCGCCGACGCTCCGTCCTGGAACGGCGAGTATGCGATCACGTTCATGGTTGGTCCAAAGGCCGGGACCAGCATGGCGGTGGGTGATCCTGAGGGCCAGCACACCGAGACTTACGGATTCCGATCAAGCTGTACGAGCGGAAAATGCATCGCCACGATCGTCAGCGGCCCTCCACCGAGCAATCCGACGGTTCCGCAACCGGTGCAATTCACATGGGACGGGTCGTCCTGGACGCAAGTCAGCGATTTTCAATGGGACTGCATGATGCCCGACACCACGATCCAATGGAGTCCGGCCCGATCCAATGTGCACTACACGCCCGAAGCCAACGGAACACTTGCCGGCGTCATGCACACCGACATCTTGAGCGGCCCGTGCCAGGGCTGGATTGAGATGGACATGACGGCGGAGCGCGCGTGACGGCAGTCCGATCTCACAGCCGGTCTAGCTCGCGGGACTGACCCACACCGGCCAGCTCGACGAGGCCGATCTGCGGGTGGTGGAATACACCCAATTCTCCTCCGAGGGACAGTTTCTCGGCTGGGCAATCGCCAGGATCGCAGCCGGCCTGGTCGCCACCTATCGCGGCAGATTCCCCGAGGCCATCTCGGTCATCGAGCAGGCCCTGGCCGCTCTGAACGCCGAAACCTCGCTGCCGTGGCGGCTTCCGGCGCGGCTGCTGCTGGCCCGCGCCTACGCCGCGTTAGGTCAAACCGGCGAGGCCGAACGGGTGCTGGATGACGCGACCGAACACACGGGACCTCACATGGAGCTGCACGAGCCGCAACGGATGATTGCCAAAGCGTGGCTGACGGCGGCCCTCGGCGGCGAGCGCACCGCCGCCGAGGCTGCCCGCCGCGCCGCCCTGGCCGCCCATCGCGCCGGCCAGTACGCCTTGGCAGCCGAAGCGCTCCATCACGCCGCGCGCTTCGGGGACCGCACCGCGGCCAAGCCGCTTGCAGCTGTCGTCCCGCGCCTCGACGGCGCCGTGGCCGTTCTTTATCTCCGCCACGCCACCGCGGTCGCCGCGGCTGACGCCGATGCACTCGACGCGCTCAGCGTCGACTTCGACAAGGCCGGGCTGATCCTGTCGGCCGCAGACGCCGCCGCCCAAGCGGTGCCACTGCATTACCAGGCGGGCGAGCACCGCCGCAGCGGCGAATCCGCGGCGCGCGCCAAGCGACTGGCCGCACTTTGCGGCGGGGCGATCACGCCGGCGATCCGATCTGCGGCGCGCCCCCTGCCGTTGACTGCGCGGGTACGCGAGATCGCTGCGATGATCGCAGCGGGTCTGTCGAACCGCGAAATAGCTGCGAAATTACAGGTTTCGGTGCGTACTGTCGAAGGCCATATCTACCGCGCCTGCATCAAACTCGACGTTTCTGATCGTGAGGACCTCGCCGCCATCGTCTCGGGAAGTCTCCAGTTCTAGAACACCGGACGTGACGCGACCTGGTTCACCGGCCACGTCAATGACCGCGCGTGTGGTTACTCAAGCCTGCTATGTAACGTCAGGACGATGAGCACCGCGAGCAGCAGCCACCAGACGGTCGAGTTTTCCGGTGTCGGCGGCATCACCCTGGTCGCTGACGAGTGGAACCACGGTGCCGCTGCGGCCAGTAAGCCGTCAATCCTCATGCTGCACGGCGGCGGGCAGAACCGGTTCTCCTGGAAGAATACCGGCCAGATCTTGGCCAACGAGGGGTGTCACGTGGTGGCGCTCGACAGCCGCGGACATGGTGACAGCGACCGCTCGCCCGACGCGGACTACGCGATCGAGACGCTGACCGCCGACGTCATGCGCGTCCTCGATGCCATCGGTCGACCGGTGGTGCTCATCGGCGCCAGCATGGGCGGGCTGACCGGCATCCTCGCCGCGAGCCGAGCCGGTCCGGTCAAGGTGACCCGGTTGGTGCTCGTCGACGTGGTGCCGCGATTCGAGAAGAACGGGAGCGCCCGCATCCGAGATTTCATGCTCGGCAACATCGAAGGTTTCGAAACGCTGGATCAGGCCGCCGATGCCGTTGCCGCCTATCTACCGCACCGGGCCAAGCCGCGCAGCCCCGAGGGACTGAAGAAGAACCTGCGACTGCGCGACGGACGGTGGCATTGGCACTGGGATCCGGCGTTTATGACCAAGCCCGGGGACGACCCCGAACTGCGCACCGAGACTTTCGAGCAAGCAGCCAAGAGCCTGACGATCCCGGTCCTGTTGATACGCGGGAAGCTCTCCGACGTGGTCAGCCCGGAAGGCGTCAAACATTTTCTGGCCACGGTGCCCCGCGCGGAGTTCGTCGAACTGTCCAACGCGGGGCATACCGCGGCCGGCGACGACAACGACGCCTTCAGCGACGCGGTGGTGGCTTTCGTCAAACGCTGATAGCGGTGACCGCTTAGTCAGCCGGTTTCTCCGCGTGCCCGCCGAACTGCTTGCGCATCGCCGACAGCGCCTTGTTGGCGAAGTCATCGAGGCTCCGCGAGGCGAAACGGGACTGCAGCGCGGTCGTCAGAACCGGCGCGGGAACTCCCTCGTCAATCGCCGCGATGGCCGTCCACCGGCCCTCTCCTGAGTCGGAGACCCGCCCGGAGAACTCGTGCAGGTCGGGTGATTGGTGCAGCGCGATCGCGGTCAGGTCCAGCAGCCAGGAACCGACGACACTTCCCCGGCGCCACACCTCGGCGACGTCGGCGATGTCGAAGTCGTACTGGTAGCACTCCGGGCTCGACAGCGGGGCGGTCTCGGCATCGCCGTCCAGGACGCGTTTGCCGATGTCGGCGTTGCGCAGGATGTTGAGTCCCTCGGCGAGGGAGGCCATCATCCCGTACTCGATTCCGTTGTGCACCATCTTGACGAAGTGGCCCGCCCCGGAGGGGCCACAGTGCAGGTAGCCCTTCTCGGGCTGCACGATGTCGCCTGTTCGACCCGGGGTGCGCTCCGCCGAATCCGCTCCCGGTGCGATGGTGGCGAAGAGCGGCTCGGCGTGGGCGAACGACTTATCGTCGCCGCCGATCATCAAGCAGTAACCGCGTTCTAGGCCCCACACCCCACCGCTGGTACCGCAGTCCAGCAGGTGAATCCCTTTCTCACCCAGCAGTTTTGAGTGCCTGAGGTCATCGCGGTAGTACGAGTTGCCGCCGTCGATCACGATGTCGCCGGCCTCGAGTGTGTCGGCCAGCCCCTCGATTACCGTCTGGGTGATCGTGCCCGCCGGAACCATCACCCAAACGACTCGCGGAGTGGACATCTTTTCGGCCAGCTCGGCCACCGAGTACACCCCGGTCGTCCTTTCCTCACTGGCCAAGGCCTTCACGGCGGTCGTGTCGTGGTCGTACACGACACATTCGTGTCCGCCCGCGGCCACGCGGCGCGCGATGTTGGCACCCATCCGGCCCAGGCCGATCATCCCTAGCTGCATCTCTGTCGTCTCCTTAGTTTTTGTCGTGCGGGTTAGCAGGCGGCAACCACGGCTCTTGCCAACCGAAATGACCACGCAGCAGCGACTGCGCGGCTTCCGGCCCCCAAGAGCCATAGTCGTATTGGTGGATCTCGCAGGGTTTGTCCAGCAGCGGCTGGACGATGCGCCACGTCTGTTCGATCCCATCGATGCGGGCGAAAAGAGTCCGATCGCCGGTCAGGCCCGCATGGAGCAGTCGCTCGTAGGGCACTTCCGGGTCGCCGAGGTCCGCAGCGAACGAGGAGTCCAAATGAATGTCATGCCACGAGTCACCGAGCAGGGCGGACAACTGCACGCGCATCCCCGGATCGGGGTCGATGCGCAAGACGATCTGGTTCGGTTCCGCCAATCGGCGGTTGGCCAGAAAGGCCAAACTGGGAGTGCGGCGCAGGAACAACCTGACCTCGGTGACCCTCTCGGCCAGGGCCTTGCCGGCCCGCAGGAAGATCGGCACGCCGGCCCAGCGCCAGTTGTCGATCTCGGTCCGCAATGCAACATACGTTTCGGTCTCGGAATCCTTTGCGACGCCGGCGATATCGGTATAGCCGCGGTATTGACCACGCACACAACGATCCGGATCGAGTGCGGGCATGGCGCGGAAAACCTCGGATCTCTTATCGTCGAGATCGTCAGCACTGGGGCCGACCGGAGGTTCCATCGCCACAACGGCCAGCACCTGCAGCAGATGGTTCTGCACGACATCACGCAAGGTACCCACGGCATCGTAGAACTTGCCACGGTCGTCGACACCGAAGTTCTCGGCCATGGTGATCTGGATCTGGGAGACGCTGTCACGGTCCCACAGTTTGGCCAGCGCGAGATTTGCGAAACGCAGGTACTCCAGCTCGACGACGGGCTGCTTGCCCAAGAAGTGGTCCACGCGCAGGATCTGGTCTTCTTCGAGCACCGCACGCAGCCGAGCGTTGAGTTCGCACGCCGAGTCAAAATCGTGGCCGAACGGCTTTTCCAGCGCGACGCGTGCCCGTTCCAGTAACCCGACCTTCGCGAGGTTCTCCACAATCGGCGCGAACAACGAGGGCGGCATTTCCAGATAGAAGAACGGACTATGGCCAGAACCGATCCGGTCGGCCAACGAACGGTAAAGTTTGTCATCGGTGACGTCGCCGTGCAGATAAGACAACCGGCCGGTAAGGCGGTCGAACACCGCGTCGTCGATCTTTTCGCCCGCGTCAGCGATGGCCTGCCGCGCCCTCTCAACCAGTTTTTCGATAGGCATGTCGTCACTGGCCACCCCCAGGATCGGGCAGTCCAGCAGGTTGCGGCTTTCGAGGCGGTACAGGGCGCGGAACGTCATCTTGCGAGCCAGATCACCGGTAATTCCAAAGATTACCAGCAGGTCTGACGCGCCACCGCCATCGTCGGCCAAGCCCGAACCTCCCAAAAGTCACCTGATCGGCTCACTTGGCGTGCGCTACCCGGGGCGATCGAACTCAACCCTAGACACTGCCGGTAGGCCCGACAACCGGAAGCCATCCCCCTCTTTGGCAGGATGCGTGACGTGGTTGATGCGCTGCACATCGCGCTCTACGTGCTAGCCGGGATTGCCATCCTGGAAGCCGGCGCGCTCGTTGTTTTGTGGAGACTGCTTACCCACAGTCGCCGGGAGGTCGACGAGTTGCGGCAGCGGGCCGACGCACGCAAGTGGTTGCTCTCCGGCGGCCGCGAGGCTGTCAAGACGGTGTGGCAAACGGCGAACATTGTCCGCAAGGAGGGCTTCGGCGCAGCCGTCCGCAGCTCGATCGAGGACCTCGCCGACTGGGCCGAGGTCGAGCGGCCAGACTTGGCACGGGTCACTCCGGATGGCCGGGTGGTGATTCTGTTTTCCGATATCGAGGAGTCCACTGCCCTCAACGAGCGGATCGGCGACCGCGCGTGGGTCAAGCTGATCAGCTCGCACGACAAGCTGGTGCACGGACTCGTGCAGCGCAGGTCCGGACACGTGGTGAAGAGCCAAGGTGACGGATTCATGATCGCCTTTGCGCGTGCCGAGGAGGCTGTGCGATGTGGTATTGACGTGCAACAGGCGCTGCACGAGGAAGCAAAGCGCGCACGGCACAGGGAAATTCGGGTGCGAATCGGTATTCACATGGGCCGCTCGGTGCGCCGCGGCGACGATCTGTTCGGGCGAAATGTCGCAATGGCGGCGCGGGTCGCCGCGCAGGCCGTCGGCGGTGAGATCCTGGTGAGCCAACCTGTGCGGGACGCGCTGGGCGACTGTGACGACATCTGGTTCGACGAGGGCCGCGACGCCGAGTTGAAAGGCTTTTCCGGCAGCTATCGCTTGTTCGCGGTCGAAACGCCGGCCGGCTAGCTGCAGTGCGTTCTGGCCTGAAAGGCGCCCGCATCAGATTCGGCCAACCTCTGGTGCAGCCGGGCCCGGACTTCGTCGGCAGTGTAGGCGCGCCGTTTCCGTTGATCGCGGGCTACCAGCGCACCGCCGGCGACAACGCCGGCGACACCGGCCAGGCCGATCCACTTCCAAATGCTGCGCATAGTTGACAGGCTATTACCGCCATGGAAACCCTACGCGACAAGGTCGCCGTCATCACCGGAGCTGCCAGCGGCATCGGCCGCGCCATCGCCGGCACACTCGCTGATCGGGGCGCTCACATAATGGCGGTCGACGTCGATAACGACGGCCTGGAAGCCCTGGCCGGCGACCTGGGCGGCCGGGGAGCCACCGTAGCGCCGCAGCTCGCCGACGTCTCGCATCCCGATGCGTTCGAAGGCATTAAGGGCGCAGCGCTGCAGCGGTTCGGCCGGGTCGATATCGTGGTCAACAATGTCGGTGTGCTGACGAACGGTCTGCCTCAAGACATTCCGGTTGCCGAATGGCAACGCATCGTCGACATCAACCTGATGTCGCTGGTGCGCAGCAACGCGGCCTTCCTGCCGCTGCTACTCGATCAAGGCAGCGGGCATCTGGTCAATACCGCATCGTTCGCCGGGCTTTTCACCTATTCCTACGACCGCTTGCCGTACGCGGCCACCAAGGCTGCCATTGTGCAGATCAGCGAAGGTCTGGCAATCTATTTGCGGCCCAAGAACATCGGCGTTACTCTGCTGTGCCCAGGGCCGGTGCTGACCAACATCGCCACTGCTGTGCCGAGGTTTGGCGATGGCGCACCGCTGCGGATTCCCGGCGATCAGTTCGAGCTGCTGAACCCCGCAGCCGTCGGCGAGATGGTCGCCGATGCGATCCTGCGTAACCGATTCTTCGTGCCGACGCACCCGCACGTCGCCGAGGAGTTGCGCCGTCGCGTCGAGGACTGGGACGGCTATATCGACTACCAGATTTCACGCGAACCCCCGCCCGAAACCAGGTAAGAAAGGCGCATATCGATGGCTGATAACCACACCGAGGGCCTAAACCTCTTCAGGGACATGATGCCCGGACTGATCCCAGACGATGTCACCACGTTGCGTGGCGACGGCTTCGCCGACGAACTCGGCGAGTTGAGCGTCGATCACGTCTTCGGCGCATTATGGACCCGGCCCGGCCTGGATCGTCGTTCTCGCAGCCTGGTAACGCTTGGCGCCCTGATCGCTCTAAGGGCCAACGACGAACTGAAGATCCACTTTCAAATCGCGTTGCGAAACGGGCTGAGCATCGCGGAGATCGAAGAGGTGGTCTATCACATGACCGGCTACGCCGGCTTCCCCGCGGCTGCCGCCGCGCGCACTATCGGCAGCCAAGTACTTACCGGTTCATAATCGCACCCGGCCGCTGAGTGGAGTCGAAGATGCTGACCCTGGACCAAGCGTTGAACGAAACCCGGACCGGCGACCTGTGGCTGTTCCGTGGCGGTTCACGACCCGACCGTGCCATTCAGACGTTGACGAATAGTCCGGTGAACCACGTCGGCATGACGGTGGCCCTCGACGACTTGCCGCCGTTGATCTGGCATGCCGAACTGGGCGACAAGCTCGTCGACATGTGGACCGGAACCAACCACCGCGGCGTGCAGCTCAACGACCTTCGGCAAGCCGTCCTGCAGTGGACGCAGCGCTACCGTCAGCGGTGCTGGCTGCGCCAACTGACGCCCTACGCCACCCGCAATCAGGAGAATGAAGTGCTCCAAGTGGTCGCGCGGATGGACGGCACCGCGTTCCCCACCACCATGCGGCTCACCGGCCGCTGGCTGCGCGGCCGGCTACCGAATCTCAGCGACTGGACACGGGGAATTCCACTCGTGGACAAAAAAATTCATGATTCGACTCAGCGACGTAAGGCACAAGAGCGCAAAATGGGCCTCGAAACGGCATATTGCGCGGAGACCGTCGCGATCACCTATGAAGAGATGGGACTGATTGTCACGGATAAGGATTGGAACTGGTTCGACCCGGGCTCGTTCTGGAGCGGCGACGCACTTCCACTGGCGCCGGGCTATTCGCTGGGCGCCGAAATCGCCGTTGACATCGGTGGACAGAGCACGGCTTAGCCATCCCTGGCTAGGATCGCTACGCGCGTCCGCACCGGAGTGGCATTTCGGGTCAAATCGAGTATCGGGCAGTGCGCGTCGACCGCTTCCTGCAGCTCGCGGTAGCGCTGCGGCGTCTCGGGTCCAGTCACCTCCACCACCAGCCGTACCTCGTTGAAGCCGGAGCGCACTGACTCCCCGGAATCAGGGTCGAAACCGAAGAAGCCGCGCACATCGAGATCACCCTCGGCGTGGGCGGTGATCTCGTCGACCGCAATGCCGAGCTTTTCAGCCCAGATGCGCCACGTCACGATCTGGCAGGAGAGCAGCGAGGCCAAGTAATACTCGACCGGGTTGGGGGCCTTGTCTTCCCCGCCAAGGGGCGGCGGCTCGTCGACCTCAATCCGATGCGCTCCTAGCCTGACTGTGCTGGCGACCGCGTCGTGGGCGGTCGCCGAAGCCCGGAAGACGACCTGGCCGTTGGCCGCGTCGGCCGCAACCGCGTCACGGTTGGCAGCGACGACCCTGCCCAGATGGCCAGGCGAGCCGGTGGTCGAAGTTGTCACGGCCGTGCTCCTTTTGTCCTTACCCTGTCAGCAATGGTAAGGAGCGCCGGCAACCAACCGCCTCGGATCACCTCAGCGTGACTTAAAATCGCGCCTCGCATCACCACCGTTTGAGATAAAACTGCGCATACTCCGGATCGGCAATATGCGGTGGACAGATTAGCGCCACGCCCGCGATTGTGTGATTCACTTCACAAACTATTTGTGGGGCGCGAGCGCGGCTGCAATCACCGAGGGATCAACAATACCTGGCGCGAAATTCTGTCTGCGTGGACCGTTAGGTATTCGAAGGCCCCGAATCGCCAACCGGAGGCGGCGCCGCCGCGGGCATTCCTGGAGCTGGCGGAGCGTCAATGGCAGGGGGCGGTGCATCCGGCGCGGGCGGGGCGGGAGCCACAGCATCAACCAGAACGGGCGGCGCGTCGACGGGAGGCGGAGCGTCGTCCGGCGACATCGGCAGGAACATGTGATGGGTGAAACCGGCCTGGTAGGCGCCGGGACCACCGACGTGTACCCCCCCGCGTTCACCGCTGGATACCGCGGTTCCGTCCGGCAAGGTGGCCGCCGTGTGACCACCGTTCCATCCGATCACCAAGGCATTGGGTGCCGTTCCATATTGAAAGCCGCGCTGCAACAAAGCGGCTTCCTCATTCCCGGTATTAAACCTGCTTCCATAAATCGGACGATCGCTTGCCGCATTCGCGACCCACGACACCAGCCCTGAACAATCGGTCCCGGCGGGAGAATCTCCACCCGAAATATACGGAGTTCCCGAGACCTGATTGATGAGCGACAACAACGTTGCTAGAGCAATCATGCGGAGCGACGCTACCAACGCCATACATAGATTATCAAAATATGTGGTGTTCATCACGATTTAACCTCGTAGTAGGCTGCACCACATATTCAGAAGAACGTCACATAACGGGTTTCAACACGGTATATAGATTGCAACAGATCTCAAACCCGGTCGCGTGCGTGCCGCCGCGATATTGTCGATCCCCACGAGAAACAGGGCCGCTTGTACAGGGTAAACGTCGGTCGTCGCGCGTCATATCGCAGGCCGCACCGATCGGTATTTGTTTCGGCCGACCGGCGGCCGGTTGAATATGGGCAGGGTCATCAACGCGTCGCTCATCTCGACCGGTTGCGAAGTCGGGTGAGCTCTGAGAGGCGCAGCTGACCTACTCCCACGATGGACCCGACGTGATCCTGCTCGCTTCGAACTACCGTGGCAGCAAGCATCCGCAGTGGTATTACAACCTGAATGCCCATCCCGAATGCGAATTCGGTGGAACGAGTTTTTCGGCCATCCTGGGCACCGATGCGACGAATACGCGCGGCAGTTCGAACTTCCCGAGCGCGTCTACGCCGGGTAGGGCGATTACCGTGCCAAGACGGAATCCGCAGGGCGGGCAGATTCCCATTTTCCGCCTCAAGCCGCGCTAGCGGCCGGGGCGCGCGCGTCGGGTGCTGGCTAAAATGCAGTGGAACCTAAAATGCAGTGGAACTCCTGTCGACGTCCCCTTGGGGCTGGTCACCGGACGCACCGAAGTCACTAGGAGATTGCCGTGGCAGTAAAAACCGTCGTGTTGATGGTTCTCGCCGTAGGGTTGGCCGCACCGGCCTATGCGGACTCCACTGACGACGCATTCATCGCCAACCTGAGCACCTCCGGCATGAATTACGGCGCACCCGAGAGAGCGATCCAGGTCGCGAAAACTGTCGTCTGCGGCACTCTCGGCACTGACCCCAACACCAGCAACGCGGATCTCATCACCAAGGTCACCAACGCCACCAACTGGCCGACAGTTGATGCCGCGTACTTCACAGGAGCTGCGATCCAGGCCTACTGTCCCCAATACGGCGGCTCCGGCTCGGTCTCTCGCCCAAAGCCGGGGGTTCGCCCAGCGTTGGCGCGAAATGCTGAACCCCAACCGAGCGCAGGCTAATTTCGTGCACGGGTGACGTCTTTGAACGGCGTCGCTATAGAGCCGTCCGGAAAGCGGTGGTTTGGCCCACAATTGCAGTCTCCATGGGATGTGCCGGCGGGTTCGTAATTCGAAATGGACACGAGATTGAATCATTTCGGCAACGGCGCGGCGAATCTTTGTTCGACCGGTTGCAGGCTAGCGTGTCGCCGTGCAACATCGCTGCAGCTGCGGATCGCGACCGCCGCCTTCCCGGCGTGATGTTCTGAAATACGCCGCTGTCGCGCCGGTTGTCCTCGGTTTCGGGATGGCCGCGGACGTGCTCGTTGGCCCGGCGCGCGCACCCGCGGACTCCAACTTTTCGGTAGCGACGTTGGCGCCGGGCCAGCCGGTCAACATCATCAGCCGCGCCGGATGGGGCGCCAATGAGTCGATGCGGCGCGGAGGACCGCGCTACGGCAGCGGAATCCGGGCTGGGATCGTGCACCACTCCGCGACCGGCAACGACTACGCGCCGACAGACTCGGCAGCCATCGTGCGCTCCATCTACGAGTGCCATACGTTGACAGACGGCTGGGGCGACATCGGCTACAACGCGCTGGTTGACAAATATGGCCAGGTCTTCGAAGGCAGATTCGGCGGCATCGCCAAACCGGTCCAGGGCATCCACACCGGCGGATTCAACGCCAACACCTGGGCGGTGTGCATGATCGGCGATTTCAGCCAGGCGTCCCCGCCGCCTGAGCAGTTGGGGGCGGTAGGCCAGCTGCTGGGATGGCGGCTCGCGATGGACAAGGTGAACCCCAAAGACACCGTCGCGCTGACTTCCGCCGGCGGCCCCAACACGCGTTTCCCGCAAGGCGCAACCCCGAACTTGCCGAGCATCTTCGCGCATCGGGACGTCGGCAGTACCGCCTGCCCGGGCAACGCCGGGTACGCCTTTATGGAGCGGATCCGCGATATCGCCGCCCAGTTCGAACGACCGCCCAGCGCACAGGATTTGGCGGAGTCGATGCGGGGCGGAGCGATCTGGACCCGCTGGCAGGCGATGGGCGGGATGGCAGGCAGGCTCGGCGCACCCACGT
Source organism: uncultured Actinomycetota bacterium (assembly GCA_963762625.1). Taxonomy (GTDB): domain Bacteria; phylum Actinomycetota; class Actinomycetes; order Mycobacteriales; family Mycobacteriaceae; genus Mycobacterium. The sequence goes on along the minus strand of CAVXLB010000001.1, from coordinate 1,621,523 downwards.
CACCCGAAGCGCCCAGTCAAGATTCGATCCGCTACGTCGTCTTCGCCAATGGCGCGATCTATTGGTCGCCGGCCACCGGCGCTCAGCCGCTCACCGGCAGAATCTACGAGGCCTGGGCCACGCTGGGTTACGAACGCGGCCCGCTGGGCCTGCCAACAAGTGCCGAGATTCAGGAGCCGCAGTGGATCGTGCAGAACTTCCAGCACGGCACCCTGAACTTCGACCGGCAAACCTCAGCCGTGGTGACTGTGATGGACGGGATAGCCAGTGTGGTGCCACCGCCGCCCGCGGACGGACCGCCGGTGCAGCTTGAACGGTTCTCAGCAGCACGCGATCCGCTCGTCTAGTCGGCCGTTGGCACGAGGTAACTGGACATGACGCAGAGTGCTGCGGCACCGTGACCACGCCTCGTTGACACCCGTTTCACCAGGACCATGATCACCGGCCTACCGACGTCGCGCTGGGCTCCCACCGCAGCGGCACGGCGGCCAGTCATCGACTCGGAACTCCGTCTACTGCTGGCGAATCGACGCATGGTCCGTGAGAAAGGGGCCGGAAAGTTAAATACGCAAGCGCATCAGGGGTACTTCGTTTCCCGGTACTTCGTCACTGGTCGGGTAGGGGCGGGGGCGGAGTCCATCGCTTGCCATCCGTTGTCCATCCGCAAGGCAGATAATTCATCTTTGGCGGTTGGCCGCTGTATGTCAGGCACTTTGGTGCGCCGGGCGGCGGCGTGGGAGCCGGCGATTGCGTGTCAGCGTGAGCGACTGCCCCGCTGAGCATCAAAGCCCCAACGGCCACAAAGATCGCTGCTGATTTCCGCATCACGGACTCGGCGAGTGTTACGACCCACCAACGCGATGGCCGCTAGTCCTCATCCTTAGCGCTCACCTTGTGAACGCTAGTCGCCTACGCTCGCGTGAAACCTTGGAAGTTCCTGCCAAATCCGAAGCCGCACTCGAGCGCGACTGCGTTCGCGCCATTCACTGCTGCCCTGGGCCAGCGATCACCGAAAAACTCGATGCTGGACACCCGTCCAGCTAGCACGTCAGTGCTTGCTGGTAGACGCTGATCCGAAACGGAACTCCACTACGTCGCCGTCGGCCATCACGTATTCCTTGCCTTCCATCCGGACCTTGCCTGCCGCTTTGGCCGCTGTCATGGACCCCGCGGCGATCAGATCGTCATAGGACACGATCTCGGCTTTGATGAAGCCCTTCTCGAAGTCGGTGTGGATCACACCGGCGGCCTTGGGCGCCGTATCGCCTTGATGAATGGTCCACGCCCGCGCCTCCTTCGGGCCCGCCGTCAGGAAAGTTTGCAGCTTGAGAGTGTGGAAGCCCGCCCGCGCCAGCGCATCCAGCCCCCGTTCGGTCTGACCGATCGATTCGAGCAGCTCGGCGGCCGATTCGTCATCGAGCTCGGCCAATTCGGACTCGATGGCGGCGTCCAGAAAGACCGCGTCCGCGGGCGCGATGAGCTGGCGCAGCTCGGCGATCCGTGCGGCGTCGGTCAGCACCGCCTCGTCGGCGTTGAACGCGTAGAGGAACGGCTTGGTGGTCAGCAGGTTCAGCTCGCGCAAAACGGAGCTGTCCACTCCAGCGCCGAACAGCGTCGTCGCGCTGTCCAGAACCTGCTGGGCGCTCAGCGCCGCGTCGTAGACCGGCTTGCGCTCCTTGCTGTTGCGGGCTTCCTTCTCCAGCCTCGGCAGCGCGCGCTCCAGAGTTTGCAGGTCGGCAAGGATCAACTCTGTTTCGACGACCTCAATATCGGATTTGGGATCCACCTGCCCGGTGACGTGCGTCACGTCGTCGTCGGAGAACACTCGGACCACTTGGCAGATGGCGTCGCATTCGCGGATGTGCGCCAGAAACTTGTTGCCCAGCCCAGCGCCCTCGGACGCGCCCTTGACCAGACCGGCGATGTCGACGAACGTCACCGGCGCCGCTACGACGCGCTCCGATCCGAAAAGCTCGGCCAGCTTGGCCAGTCGCGGATCCGGCAGCGCGACGACACCCTCATTCGGTTCGATCGTCGCGAACGGGTAGTTGGCCGCCACCACGTTGTTTTGGGTCAGCGCGTTGAACAGTGTCGACTTGCCGACATTGGGCAGACCGACGATTCCCAGGCTCAGGCTCACGAGGAACCAAGTCTAGGGCTCGGCGGCGATGCTGGGCGCCGGCCGTCCGATCGGTGGGCATTTGAGTGTGAATTGCCCAGCAAGCGAGGCGACGCCACTAGGTATTTACAAGCCTTTCGGCTCATTCCCGGTACGGTCTACATGTGTCAACACAGCGGGGAAGGTCGGCGGTAGCACCGACCGATCGCTCGATCCACCCCAATATCCCGGGCGTGCCCTGGTGGACAGCTCTGCTTATCGCCACGACCGCGACGGCCATCGGATATGGCATCGACGCCGGCCACAAGGAGCTGACACACGTCTTCGCCGGCCTCTATATAGCCGGCTGTGTGGCCGCGGTGCTGGTCGTACAGCAGTCGGGCGTGTTCACCGCGGTCATCCAGCCGCCGCTGATACTTTTCTGCGCCGTTCCGGGCGCCTACTGGTTGTTTCACGGAGGCAAGGTCGGCAATCTCAAGGACCTTCTGATCAACTGCGGCTATCCGCTCATCGAGCGTTTCCCACTGATGCTGGGCACCGCCGGCGGCGTGCTGCTGATCGGCCTGGTCAGGTGGTTCTTCGCTGGGTCGCAGCGCAACACCAGAGCGGCCAACGCCGCGGACGACCCGGCTGCCGCGACCGCCCCTAGGGCAAACCCGTTCTTCGGCGGCATGGCAGCCAAACTGAACTCGATGCTGGGCCTCGCTTCGCATCCCCAAGACGATCCGGCTGACGAGGCTCTCGCCGCCGACACGCCGCGGGTGCGCGGCACTGCCGCTCCCCCGAAACCCGCCCGGGCTACGCGCGGCAGTCGGTCCGCCGCGCGTAGCGCCCGACCCGGCTCCAGGCATGCTCGGCCACCGCTGCAAGATCAGCACGAACCCCCGGTCGAGCGTCCGCGGCGCAGGCGCCAGTTACCTGAGCGCGACTTCGACCCTGCCGAGCCGCCCCGTCGGCCGCGCCGCCGCCCCAGGCCCGAGGCTGATCCTGACTTCCCCGCGCCTCGGGAAATGCGTCAAGAGCCGCGCGCGCGCCGCGGCCCCTACGAACGCCCGACCCGCGGCAGCCGCTTCGATCCCCACGACAGGTACGAGCCGGGGCCACCTGAGCCGCGCCGGCGCGCCGCGCCCAACGGGTTCAACGGGTCCAACGGAACGGTGCCAGCCCGACACATCACCCGATCTCGCAGGTCCGCTACCGCGGGTCAGCCCCCCGAGACGAGCATCGAGACGAGCCTCGCGCGGAACGCGGCAGTCGAACACCGGCTCCCGGCCGGTCGCAGGGCCGACCCCCGACCGAATCCTGGGAGTACGACGGTTAGGTCTTTGACCTGATCTCCCGGGGCAATGCGAAGACCAGCGTCTCCTGAGCCGTCGTCACCGGTTGGACCACGCCATAACCGCAGTCGGCCAACCGCTCCAGCACGCCCTGCACCAGAACTTCGGGGACGGATGCACCCGAGGTGACACCTACCGTGGTGACACCGTCCAACCACGCGGGATCGATATCGTCTGCCCAGTCGACCAGGTGCGCGGCGTGCGCGCCGCCGCCCAACGCCACCTCGACCAGCCGCACCGAATTCGACGAATTGCGCGACCCCACAACGATGACCAGCTCGCACTCAGGCGCCATCGCCTTGACCGCGACCTGACGGTTCTGGGTGGCGTAACAGATGTCGTCGCTGGGCGGGTCCTGCAGCTTCGGAAAGCGCTGCCGCAGGCGCTGGACGATTTCCATGGTCTCGTCGACCGACAGCGTGGTCTGCGACAGCCAGACCACCTTGTTCTCGTCGCGGACCGTCACGTTGTCCACCGAGGCGAGCCCGTCGACCAGCTGCACGTGCTCGGGCGCCTCCCCGGCAGTTCCGATGACCTCCTCGTGGCCCTCATGACCGATCAGCAGAATGTCGTAGTCGTCCCGCGCGAATCGCCTGGCCTCGTTGTGCACCTTGGTCACCAACGGGCAGGTGGCGTCGATGGTGTGCAGGTTGCGTTCGGCGGCTTCGGCGTACACCGCCGGTGCGACGCCGTGCGCCGAGAACACCAGGATGGCCCCCTCGGGAACCTTGTCGGTCTCGTCGACGAAAACCGCGCCCGCCTTGACCAAGGTGTCGACCACGTGTCGGTTGTGCACGATCTCGTGCCGCACGTACACCGGGGCGCCATGCTTTTCCAGCGCGCGTTCGACCGTCTCAACGGCCCGGTCCACGCCCGCACAGTAGCCACGCGGCTCTGCCAGCAGCACTCGTTTGCGGATTGGTTCGTCGGCGATCGACCTCCCCGGTCCCACAGCACCGGGAAACCCCATGTCGATTGTCGGCGGCATGATATCCAGCGTACTTTCCGCCGGCCCACAGAGCACCTAGCACCACCAGCTCGGTCACATCTTGCGGCCCAGCTTGGAGTTAGCCCTCGCTTGAGGCAGTCTTGGAATCATGGCTAATGCACCATATGGATTTCGCCTCCTGGTCGGTGTGGCGGCGGTCGCCGTCGAGGAAACCATGAAGCTGCCGCACACCATTCTGATGTATCCGATGACGTTAGCCAGTCAGGCGGCCCACCTCGTGATGCGTTTTCAACAGAACCTGGCGGAGCTGGCCATCAAGGGGGACAGCACTTTAGAGTCCATTTTTCCGCCCAAGGACGAGAAGCCGGAGTGGGCAACATTCGACGAAGACTTGGCCGAAGTCATCGACGGGGCTCCCTATGCGTTGGCCGACGGTGTCGACGGCGATCGCCGGGCGGAAGGACGGTTCGCCCTGTACTCGTTAGCGGAGGGAGCTGAGCCCGCAGACCCAGTCCCCCCGGCCCAATCCAAGCCGGCCAGGCAGTCGAAGAAGTCGGGGGCCAGCACGACGGTGCCGGAGCCGGCGGTTGCGGGCGAGATCGACTATCCGACGCTGACCCTGGCCCAGCTGCGAGCCAGGCTGCAATCGCTGGGTATCGACGACCTCGAAGCCCTGCTGGCCTACGAGCAGGCCACCAAGGCCCGGGCCCCGTTTCAAACCCTGCTCGCCAACAGGATCACCCGCGCGACCGTCAAGTGACCCGACCGGCGATTTCGGAGGCGAACTCGGCGGAGAACCCGTTCCCGGTTCGCGCGGTGGCAACCCGGGTCGCCGCCTGGATCGACAAGCTGGGCTCCGTCTGGGTTGAGGGACAGCTGGCGCAGATCAATATGCGGCCCAACACCAAGACCGTGTTCATGGTACTGCGTGACCCGGCAGCCGACATGTCGCTGACAGTGACGTGTTCGCGCGACTTGGTGCTGGGCGCGCCGGTGAAATTGGCCGAGGGCACCCAGGTCGTCGTTTGCGGCAAGCCCTCATTTTACACCGTGCGCGGCACATTTTCATTGCGTCTCAGCGAGATTCGCGCCGTTGGTATCGGCGAGCTGCTGGCACGCATCGATCGGCTGCGCCGGCTGCTGGATGCCGAAGGACTGTTCGACCCCCGATTGAAGCGGCCGATCCCGTTCCTGCCCAACATGGTCGGGTTGATCACCGGCCGGGCGAGTGCCGCAGAACGGGACGTGACGACAGTGGCCACCGCGCGGTGGCCCGCGGTACGTTTCGCGGTGCGTAACACCGCCGTTCAGGGGACCAATGCCGTCGCGCAAATCGTTGCGGCCTTGGGCGAACTCGATCGCGACCCCGATGTCGACGTGATCGTCGTGGCCCGCGGCGGCGGCAGTGTCGAGGATCTGCTGCCGTTTTCCGACGAGACGTTGTGTCGCGCGATTGCGGGCTGCCGTACCCCGGTGATCAGCGCGGTCGGTCACGAACCCGACAATCCGCTGTGCGATCTGGTCGCCGACCTGCGCGCCGCAACTCCCACCGACGCGGCCAAGAAGGTGGTCCCGGATACTGCCGCCGAACAGCGGCTGATCAGTGACCTGCGCCGCCGCAGCGCGCAGGCACTACGCAACTGGGTGTCCCGCGAACAGCGCGCTCTGGCCCAGTTGCGCAGCCGCCCGGTGTTGGCCGAGCCGCTGACGGCACTCACGGCGCGCGCCGAGGATATCCACCGCGCACGCTCGGCGGTTCGCCGCGACATCACCCGGCTGGTCGCCGCCGAGACCGAGCGCGTCGGTCATCTGGGCGCCCGGCTGGCCACCTTGGGCCCGGCGGCCACACTGGCCCGCGGCTACGCGGTGGTACAGACGGTTGCGACCCACGCGACCGCACAACCACAGGTGCTGCGGTCGGTGCACGATGCTCCGGCGGGCACCTGGCTGCGGGTGCGCGTCTCCGACGGCGCCGTGACGGCGGTAAGTGAGGGAGCGACAGATGGCCTCTGAGCAAGACAGGTCTGCTACGCCCATTAGTCAACTTGGCTACGAAGCGTGCCGCGACGAGCTGGTCGAAGTCGTGCGGCTTCTCGAGCTAGGCGGGCTGGACCTCGATGAGTCGCTGCAGCTGTGGGAAAGGGGTGAACAGCTGGCCAAAAGGTGTGAGGAGCACTTAGCCGGCGCCCGCCAGCGCGTAGCGGATGCGCTCGCGTCCGGCCAGGCTGAGGAATCCTGAAGACCGCCAGACAGCGGAAACATTTTCAGAACTGGAACACGTTTCAGTTATTCTCGGCTATGCTTCGCGACACCATGGGCAATCCAACAATGACAACCGAACTCGGTCGCGTCCTGGTCACGGGCGGCTCGGGGTTCGTCGGCGCCAATCTGGTGACCACCTTGCTCGATCGCGGATATCAGGTGCGCTCCTTCGACCGCGCCCCGTCACCGTTACCGAGGCATCCACGCCTCGAGGTGCTGCAGGGTGACATCTGCGACTCAGCCGTCTGCGCCGCAGCGGTGAACGGCATCGACACGGTGTTCCATACCGCGGCCGTCATCGATTTGATGGGCGGTGCGTCGGTGACCGACCAATACCGGCAACGCAGCTTCTCGGTCAACGTCGGCGGCACCGAGAACCTGGTGCGCGCTGGGCAGACGGCCGGGGTTCGGCGGTTCGTCTACACGTCTTCCAACAGCGTGGTGGTGGGCGGCCAGAACATCGTCGGCGGCGACGAGACACTGCCCTACACCACCCGGTTCAATGACTTATACACCGAAACCAAGGTGGTAGCCGAGCGATTCGTGTTGTCGCAGAACGGCGTTCAGGAGATGCTGACGTGCGCGATCCGGCCCAGCGGCATCTGGGGAATCGGCGATCAGACCATGTTCCGCAAGGTGTTCGACAGTGTGCTCGCCGGCCACGTCAAGGTGCTGGTCGGCCGCAAGTCGGCCCGGCTGGACAACTCCTACGTGCACAACTTGATTCACGGCTTCATTCTGGCCGCCGAACATCTGGTTCCTGGTGGTACCGCGCCGGGTCAGGCGTACTTCATCAACGACGCCGAGCCGATCAACATGTTTGAGTTCGCCCGGCCGGTGGTTCAGGCCTGCGGGCAACCCTGGCCGCGACTGCGGATTCACGGTCCCACGGTCCGCGCGGCGATGACGGGTTGGCAGCGGCTGCATTTCCGGTTCGGGCTGCCGGCGCCGCTACTCGAGCCGCTGGCGGTCGAGCGGCTGTACCTGGACAACTACTTCTCGATCGCCAAGGCGTCCCGCGACCTCGGTTATCAACCCCAGTTCACCACCGAGCAGGCGTTGGCCGAATGTCTGCCGTACTACGTGGGGCTGTTTCAGCAGATGAAAAGCCAGGTCCCCGAAACCAAACTCGCCACCAGGACGCCAGCGGCCGCCCTTAGCTCAGACTCCGCGTGAGGAACTCGACGACCCGCTTGCGCGCCTCGTAAGCCGGCTGGCCGTCGACCTCACGGACCTCGAGGGTCAGCACCGAGTGGGCCGCCTTGCGGAAGCCGTGTTCATTGCCGGGGCGCGAGTCGATCTCAATCACTTCGAACGCGTCGCCCAGTCGCTCTTTAAGCACGGTGAACCGCTCACCTGGCGCCGTCCAGTCCTCGCTGAATCGCAAGCCCATGGCACACAAGCCTTCATTGGCGCAGCGATCGGCGATGGTGGACAGCTCGGACTCGCTCAGCCCGGGATCGCGGCGTCGCGCCAGGCCCAGTGGCAGCGGGACCGACGGCTGACTGAGCACGGGCGCCAGCACGCTGTCGTCGACCGCGGCGGCCAATGCGAAGCCGCCGGTGAAGCATTGGCCGATCACCCCGACTCCTTTACCCGGCGTCGACGCGTTGAGGTCACGGGCCAGCGCGCGCAGAAATAGCGACACCGGACGCGCTTTGTTGGTGGCGAATGCCGCGAATTCCTTGGTAACGCATGCTTTTGCGACGCTAGCGGCTACGTATCCGGTGGTGGCCGGCCTGCCCGGCTCGCCGAACAGCGACGGCATGGCGACGGTGAACCCGTTGTCCACCAGGTGATTACCCAGGCCCAACACGCCGGGATGAATTCCGGGTAACTCGGGAATCAACACCACCCCGGGTCCGGCGCCCTTGCGGTAGACGTCGTGGGTGTAGCCGCCACCGGCGAACGGTGCCGCCGCCCATCCGGAGAGGTCTGCTTCGGGTGCGGTCACACTGTCCCCTTCTTCAACGTGTCGGAATAGGCGGTTGGGATTGTGTCGCCGAAGCCAGGGTACGGAACTGATCGGTGCTGCCGGCACCGGTGATCGCGATCTGGGCGGCGCCGGCCGGGCCGGCAAGCCTGGTGGTCCAGATCGGCTCGGCATCGGCCCCGCTTTGGCCGGCGCCTTGATAGACGACCCAGCTGGCGCCGGCGACGTCGACCGCTCCGGTCGGAACCACAGCCGGATGGATCGAGCCGACCAGCTTGTCCTCGTCTGCATTGCTCTGGGTCAGGCTCAGATACATTCCGGTCGGGCTGATATATCCCACAATCGAGGTAGCCGCGTGCAGTCGCTGACCGGTCGACGGGTCCGTCCTGCCATTCTCGATACCGCCCCGGCCGCCGGAATTGGCCTGCCAACCCGCGGGTAACTGCGGAAGGCGAATGGGGAACCCCAAGGTCGCAGCGTCTGCCCGCAAGGCCGTCGCCACGTTGTAGGACGGGATCTGTCCCTTGTTCGTCCCGCTCGGTGCAAACGAACACATCCCGACGATGCCGGCCAGCACGATGCACCCGAGCACCAGCGGCGCGAGTGACCAGAACATGTCGCGGCCGTCCTGCAACACCCGCGGCTTTGCCGGTCTGGTAACGGGCCCGCGCGCCGGAGTCGGCTCGCGGGCCACCCCAGCATCTGGATCGCCCGCAACGTTGCGCTGCGATTCCTCGGTCACGCTTGAAGTATCCCAGGGGGATCGCGGCCGGCTGCCACCAGCCACGGCCCAGGTCCGACGGACCGATCTGCTTCTGGGAGAATCTGCAACCATGACAGTTGCGGGCGCTCCCTCGCCGGGATCCGGTTCATCGCAGGTACGGCCGCGCGGTGAAGCCCCGGACCGAAACCTGGCCCTGGAGCTGGTTCGGGTCACCGAGGCCGGCGCCATGGCCGCCGGTCGTTGGGTGGGACGCGGCGACAAAGAGGGCGGCGACGGCGCGGCGGTCGACGCCATCCGCGAGCTCGTGAACTCCGTGTCGATGCGCGGGGTCGTGGTCATCGGCGAGGGCGAAAAAGACGAGGCTCCGATGCTGTACAACGGCGAAGAGGTCGGCAACGGTGACGGTCCGGAGTGCGATTTCGCCGTCGACCCGGTGGATGGCACCACGCTGATGAGCAAAGGCATGCCCAATGCCATCTCGGTGCTCGCCGTCGCCGATCGCGGCGCGATGTTCGACCCGTCTGCGGTGTTCTACATGAACAAGATCGCCGTCGGGCCCGAGGCCGCACACGTGCTCGACATCACCGCGCCCATCGCCGACAACATCCGTGCGGTCGCCAAGGTCAAAGGCTTCTCAGTGCGGGACATGACCGTCTGCATCTTGGACCGGCCCCGACACACCCAGCTGATCGAGGACGCCCGGGCCACCGGGGCGCGGATCCGGCTGATCACCGACGGCGACGTCGCAGGCGCGATCTCGGCGTCCCGCCCGAATTCGGGTACCGACATGCTGGCCGGGATCGGCGGCACACCGGAGGGCATCATCGCCGCGGCGGCGATCCGGTGCATGGGCGGCGCCATCCAGGCAAAACTGGCGCCCCGCGACGACGTGGAACGCCGCAAGGCTCTCGACGCCGGCTACGACCTGGACCAGGTATTAACGACCGAAGACCTGGTGTCCGGTGACAACGTCTTCTTCTGCGCTACCGGGGTCACCGACGGCGACCTACTCAAGGGCGTCCGGTACCAACCCGGCGGCTGCACCACACAGTCGATCGTGATGCGTTCGAAGTCGGGCACCGTCCGGATGATCGAGGCCTACCACCGCCTCTCAAAGCTCAACGAATACTCCGCCATCGACTTCACCGGTGATAGCACCGCGGCCTATCCCCTGCCTTAAGCCGCCATACAGACATTCGACAAATCCCCAACGAAGAGGAACCGAATTTCATGACCGACAGCCTTGAAGACACGGCATACCGCATCGAGCACGACACCATGGGTGAGGTCCGGGTACCGGTAAAAGCCTTGTGGCGGGCGCAAACCCAGCGCGCGGTGGAAAACTTCCCGATCTCGGGCCGCGGCCTCGAACGCGCCCAGATCCGCGCACTGGGCCTGCTGAAAGCCGCTTGCGCGCACGTGAACAAGGACCTCGGGTTGCTGGCACCGGAAAAGGCGGACGCGATCATCGCCGCGGCGGCTGAAATCGCCGACGGCCGCCACGACGACCAGTTCCCCATCGACGTCTTCCAAACCGGGTCGGGCACCAGCTCCAACATGAACACCAACGAGGTGATTGCCAGCATCGCGGCCGCCAACGGTGTAACGGTGCACCCCAACGACGACGTCAACATGTCGCAGTCGTCCAATGACACCTTCCCGACCGCCACTCACATCGCGGCCACCGAGGCCGCGGTGCGTCATCTCATCCCGGCGCTCGAGGTGCTGCACGCCGCTCTGGCGGCCAAGGCCGGCGAATGGCGCACGGTGGTCAAATCGGGCCGCACGCACTTGATGGATGCCGTTCCGGTGACGCTCGGGCAGGAGTTCAGCGGATACGCCCGCCAGATCGAGGCCGGGATCGAGCGGGTGCGTGCCACGTTGCCCCGGCTGGGTGAACTCGCGATCGGCGGCACTGCGGTGGGCACCGGGCTCAACGCTCCCGAGGGCTTCGGCCCCAAGGTGGTCGAGACGCTGGTGGCTCAGACGGGTCTCACTGAATTGCGAACGGCGGTAAACTCTTTCGAGGCGCAGGCCGCCCGCGACGGGTTGGTAGAAGCGTCCGGTGCGCTGCGCACCATCGCGGTGTCACTGACCAAGATCGCCAACGACATCCGCTGGATGGGATCCGGACCGCTGACCGGCCTGGCGGAAATCCAGCTGCCCGACTTGCAGCCGGGTAGCTCGATCATGCCGGGCAAGGTGAATCCGGTTCTGCCGGAGGCGGTTACGCAGGTCGCCGCGCAAGTGATCGGCAATGACGCGGCGGTTGCCTGGGGCGGCGCGAGCGGCGCTTTTGAGCTCAACGTCTATATCCCGATGATGGCTCGCAACCTTCTCGAGTCGTTCAAGCTGCTGACCAACGTGTCAAAGCTGTTCGCTGAGCGTTGCATCATCGGGCTGTCCGCCCATGTCGAGCACCTGCGCGAGCTGGCCGAGTCGTCGCCATCGATCGTGACACCCTTGAACTCCGCTATCGGCTACGAGGAGGCCGCCGCGGTGGCCAAGCAAGCGCTAAAGGAACGCAAGACCATCCGCCAGACAGTCATTGACCGCGGCCTGATCGGCGACAAGCTTTCGATCGAGGAGCTGGACCGCCGACTCGACGTGCTGGCAATGGCTAATGTCAAGGCTGATGTCAAGGATTAAGGTCAGCCCGGACAACTAACGCCGTGCATAAGCGCGCCAAAATGACGAAAGCGTCGATGCGGCGCGCATAATGGCGGTGACGCGGTTGCGCGGCTACCTTTGTGGAAGTCGTCGACGAGAGTGAGGGTGATTCGGCAATGACGGCTCCTCCCGGTGGTCCTTTCGGTCCGGATCCCTCCGGACCGAATCCGTATGGGCAGGACCCATATTGGGGCGGCCAGCCGCAGGGCCACCCGCAGGGCGGCCAGTACTCGTACCCACCGAGTGGCCCATATTCGTACCCGCCGGGTGGCCAATACTCGTACCCGCCGGGCGGCCCGTATCCCAGTCCTCAGGGCGGTACGGATCCCTCGGCGCCTTACCCACCCCAGCAGTTCCCCCCCAACTGGCCCGGCGGCCCCTACCCGCCCGGACCGCCGCCGGGCGGCCGACGCTCGAAGGCGCCATGGCTGATCGTGGCTGGTATCGCGTTAGTGGGCGTCATCGCGGTGGCGGCCATTGTGGTAGTGAGCCTCACCAAGGACAACAAGTCGCCCAACGCCAACCCCTCTGGCCCCCCGTCGGCCACGACGAGCGCGCCGACGTCGCAGCCGAGCAGTTCCGAGCAGGATGCGACCGACTGCACACCCAATGTGTCCGGCGGCGAGAAGCCGCCCGGAAACACTATCGAGGCGGGCAAGCTGTCGTTCCTGGCCACCGCGGCGCCCGGGTGGACCGTGTTCTCGGACGACCAGAACCCGAACCTCATCGGCGCGCTCGGCGTCAGCCAGACGGTGCCCGGCGCCAATCAGTGGGCGATGTCGGCCGAGGTCGCCGTCACCAACTTCGTCGCCAGCATGGACGTCTCCGCGCAAGCATCGAAGCTGATTCAGTGCGTGGCCAGCGGGCCCGGCTATGCAAACGCATCGCCAACACTGGGCCCGACGAAGACCTCGTCCACAACGGTCGACGGGATCAAGGCCGCCCGGGTGGACGCCGACATCGCGATTGCCGACACTTCGAAGGGAGTGAAGGGCGACTCCGTCGTCATCATCGCGGTCGATACCAAACCGGTCACCGTCTTCTTGGGCGGAACGCCCATCGGCGACGCGGCCTCGGCCGCCACCATCAACCAAGTCATCGCAGCGCTCAAGGTCACCAAGTCGTGATGTGGCCTCCCGGCTAGCCGCCGGGACTTGCGGGAGCCGAGACGTGGGTGGCTTCGGAGCGCCCGCGCAGCACGGTGGAATAGCATTCGGTCCAGTGCGCCCGCTCGGTCTCATCGGCTCGCTCGATTGCCGCCGCCGAACACAGGATCCGCCGGTCGGAGGTTTTCGCGAGGTCGGCCAGTCGCGCGGCCTCGTTGACTGCGTCACCGATCACCGTGTATTCATAACGGTTTTCGGCACCGATGTTGCCGGCAAAGACGCGGCCCGCCGAAACGCCGATGCCGAAATCGACCACCGGTAGCCGGCGCAATTCGGCGTCCAAACTGCGCGCCGTCGCCAACGCCGCCGACGCCGGAGCCTCGGTCCGCAGTGGCGCGCCGAAAACAGCCAGCGCGGCGTCGCCCGCGAACTTGTTGATCAGCCCCTGGTGTTCGTCGACGGCGTCGACCACGATCCGGAAAAAATCGTTGAGCACCTCGGCAACCTCTTGCGGAGGGCGACTCTCCGCGAGCTTGGTCGAACCGACCAGGTCGATGAAAAGCACTGCCGCCTCGACCACATCCCCAGACAGCGACGCGCCCTCTTCGATGGCGCGATGGGCGACGTCGGTTCCGACGTAGCGGCCGAACAGGTCGCGCAAGCGGTCGCGTTCCGCGAGTCCGGCGACCATTCGATTGAATCCGGTTTGCAAACGGCCGATTTGGGATCGCTCGTAGACCCCGACGTAGGTTTCGATGCGGCCGTGTTCGACTTCTGCCATTGCGTCGACGACCTCTCCGATCGGATCTGAAATGGATCGCGACGTCAGAATCATCGTCGGAAGCCCGAGCAGCAGCGCGGCCAGTGACACCACCAGAACGGGCACGTCCAATGACGCGGTCTTCTGGATGAGCCAGCCATAGGAGCGAAGAACGACGAGAGTCGCAATCACCCCGACCGGGAGTGCGCTGCACAGGAACCACAGCAGAACGAGCCGTGCAAACACACTCGGAACCGCCAATCGCGGCTCGCAACCCCGGGTGGCCACGCCCATGATGGGGCGCAGGGTGCGCTGCGCAAGCAGCATCCCCGTGCCCGCGGCGGCAGGTCCGCCGAGTAGCACGCCCAGCAGCATCGGCAGCAGTAAGGCGGCGCCGTCGTCGCGATTCGAGAGGATCAGAGCGGCGCCGGACACGACCCAGACCCCCAAGAGGATCGCCGTTTGACGGCCAGCCAGCCGCATTGCAGTGTCCCGTTGAGCGGTGTTCGGCTCTTCGCCCGCGACATACCAGCGCAACGTGGGGGCAAGGCTCAAGATGCCGGCCACCACGACGCTCACGATCCCCAGCACGGGCAGCACGAGGAGCGTCGTCGTGTTTTTTTGGAAGAAGTCGACGTTCGCCGCGGCGGACATTTGGCCTCTCAGCGGAATCAGAATGGCGGCCGCGTCGATGACGGCGATGACGTAGGACAACGCGAGGTCGATCCCGTATTGAATCGACAGCTTGCGGGCCGACTTTCGCTGCACGATTACCTCGGCCGGACCGTCGACTCGTGGTGAACTTTTGCGGGCAAACGCCGCAGCAACTCGACGTTCGGCGAGGGTACGGACTGCTGTTCTAGGCACCGTTATTCGGCCCGCCGGAGTTCTGGCCCGGAATGTCGGTGATCGGAAAATTGGGCATCGGCCTGGGCGAGGGAGTGTTTGGCAACGTTGGGATCGCGCCGGCCGGGACATCGTGAAGTTCGTTGACGGGTGGACCGTTCTCGCGGCTGCCGTAGCTGCTGCCGGGAGTCCGGGACCCGAGCAGTTCGCTGACCGTCACCATGCGGTAGCCATTGGCCTTGAGTACCGGGATGAATTGGTACACCAGGTCGACGGTGCTCGAGTAGGTGTCGTGGAACAACACCACCGAGCCCCTTTTGACCTGGCTCATCAGCAATTGACGCGTCGCCGCCGTGTTCGAGTCGTTCGCCCAATCAAAAGGGATGACATCCCAAAGGATTTCGGCCATTCCGAACCTGGCGGCGGTATCACGTACCGCGTCGGTGGACAGTCCTCCGGCCGGACGGTAGAGCGTGGGCGTCCGGCCGGTGGCGGAGCTGATCGCGTCGCTGGCCTTGGAGAACTGAGCGGCGATGTCCTCGGTAGGGATCGTCGCCATGTTCGGGTGTTCCCAGGTGTGGCTGCCGATCTCCATGCCCGCATCGGCGATCCGCTTGGCTCCCGCCGGGTTGGCCGCCACCTTGTTGCCGATGAGGAAGAAGGTGGCCTTGGCGTCGTTGTCCTTCAGGATTTGCAGCAAGCGGTCGTCAAACGGGCCGGGCCCGTCGTCGAACGTCAGCGCGACGCACTTGACCACCGAACAGCTCACGTTGTCGGCCCGCGTCACGTGCCCGGTGAGGCCGCCGATCAGCAGAACCGCCCCGGCCGCCACGACACCCAGGACGGTCCGCCAATAGCGCCAGGCCTGGCTGTCCGGTCGTTTCCGCACGGATGGCAGCCTACCCCGGCATCAAATGGGTGCCGGCGGCCTCGAGTGTGCATACAAGCCAGAGAAATCGCCGACCTCAGGGTTGCTCACCCGAACCCAGGCCTGCGCGCTGGTCCTTTACGGCCCGGCGATCTCCTCGAGCATTTCAGTGACCAGCGCGGCAATCGGTGACCGCTCGCTGCGCAGCAGAGTGATGTGCGCGAACAACGGATGCCCCTTGAGCTTCTCGATCACCGCGGCAACGCCGTCGTGGCGGCCAACCCGGAGGTTGTCCCGCTGCGCAATGTCGTGGGTCAGCACCACGCGCGATCCCGAGCCCAACCGCGACAACACAGTCAACAAGACGTTGCGCTCCAGCGATTGCGCCTCGTCGACGATGACGAACGAGTCGTGTAGCGAGCGCCCCCGGATGTGGGTGAGCGGCAGCACTTCGAGCATGCCCCTAGAGAGCACCTCCTCCAGTACCGCCGGGCTGGCCAAGCCCTCAAGGGTGTCGAAGACGGCTTGAGCCCACGGGCCCATCTTTTCGCTCTCGCTGCCGGGCAGGTAACCCAGCTCCTGGCCGCCGACGGCATACAGGGGGCGGAAAACCACTACCTTGCGCTGAGTCCTGCGTTCCAGCACCGCCTCGAGACCCGCGCACAAGGCCAGTGCCGACTTTCCGGTGCCGGCTTTGCCGCCCAAGGACACGATGCCCACCGACTCGTCGAGCAGCAGATCGAGCGCCACCCGTTGCTCGGCGGACCGGCCGCGCAGCCCGAACACCTCGCGGTCACCACGAACCAACTGGACGCGCTTATCCGGGTTGACCCGGCCCAGCGCATGCGAGCTGCCGCCCAGCAGCCGAATCCCGGTGTGACAGGGCAGGTCCCGGGCTTCGGCGAGATCGATCTCGCCCTCGTCGAACAGCGCGTCGATATCCTCGGTGGCGGTCTCGACCTCGTCCATGCCCGACCACCCAGAGGCCACGACGTCCTGGGCGTGATACTCATCGGCGGGCAGACCAACCGCGGCGGCCTTGACACGAAGGGGAATGTCCTTGCTGACCAACGTAACTCGCCTGCCTTCAGCGGCGAGATTGGCAGCGCAACTCAAAATCCGGGAGTCGTTACTGTCGGTCCGGAAGCCGGCGGGCAACACCGCAGGGTCCGTGTGGTTGAGCTCGACGTGAAGCGTACCGCCTTGTTTTCCAACCGGAATGGGCTGATCCAGTCGTCCGTGCTCCAGCCGAAGGTCATCGAACAGGCGCAACGCTTGACGAGCAAACCATCCCAGTTCGTGATGGTGGCGTTTGGCCTCCAGTTCGCTGATCACCACCAACGGAACCACCACCTCGTGCTCGGCAAACCGGCTGCACGCCCAAGGGTCCGAGAGCAGCACGGAGGTGTCGATCACGTAGGTCCGGATATCGGTCACTAAGCGCTCCTCGAGCTAGTGGCCCGACCCTTCAGCCACCCCATGCCAGGGGCCGCATCGTCGTCGGGTTGCGTTGGATTGACGGGCCGTACTGGATTGCCCGCGCGGACCCACACAGGCAGAAAGGCGGGAGCCGCAGCACCAGGACCGGGGCCGGTCCTTCCGTTGTAGTGACGGGAGGTGCCGCCCTGGCAGCAGAGCATATCGCTAGCCATCGAGATCGACGCTACTCTCGTGGCCGGTCGGCCGCCGTGCAGGCGCGCCGAGGGTGAAAGGCGCGTGAAGGTCCTAGGCGATGATGAGTTCCTAGACGATGATGAATTGCTTCAGCTGGGGCTCGTCGGCAACACCCCATGCGGCGATCCGGTCCGAGATCGCCTGGCGCAGCTGTGCCGGACCGAAAATACCGGCGTCGGCGACGTTCTGCACCTTGTCTTGGTAGTCGTCGATGTCCGCGCCGACGAGCTCAAGGTCTGCGGCACGGGCGGCTATCGCCGCGATGGTCTCATCACGGGTGTATTCGAGGCATTGCGCGACGAGGTTGGCGAAGAACTCTTCGTGACGCAGTTCGTCCCTGGCGATCCGATCGACGAGTCCAGCCAAAATGGGCTCTTCGACCTGCGCTGCCAGGTTTGCGCAGAAGATGGCGTGCGTGCGCTCGGTGAAAGCCATATACACCAGGGTTTCGACCTGCGAGTACGTGTCGGCGCGGTAGCCCTTCACCACGTACTGAACGCGAGCTTCCTCGTTGGCGGTCGGGTCGATCTCCCGCGTCACCACCAGGTATTCGCGCAGCGCGATGGCATGCAGGTGCTCCTCTGCGGTCCACCGGCCGATCCAGCGGCCCCAATAGTCCTCGAGAATGAAGTGCTCGACAAGCTCGCGGTGGTGGCCGGCGAGGTTGTCCTTCAGCAGGAGCAGGATGTCGCAAGCGTCCGTGATGGCCTTGGGCAGCGTCGCCTGGGACGGATCCCAATCGCGTCCACCGAGGAAAGCGAAGTTCTCACCCCGTTCGAACGGCACGTAATCGTGGGCGAACCAGATGTCCTCTGTCGCGAGGTGGCGTGTCAGATTCGCTTTGACCACCGGCTCGAGTTCGAGCATAAAAGCGTCAGCTACAGGTTTCTGTGCCATGCGGTAACTGTAACCCGCGGTACAGATTCCAGGTAAATCAGCCCGTACCGTGTCTCGGGCCGCTATCGCCTGGTCAGCGACCCGCCAGTGACCAATCCTCAAGGCCCTCATAGAGCGGGAACTCCCTGGCCAGCCGGGCCACTCGCTCGCGCAAACCGGACACGCCCTCCCCGGAACCGGCGCCCCTGCCCATTGCCAGTGCGGTGGCGATGATGTCGGCGACCTCGGTGAACTCGGCGTCACCAAAGCCGCGGGTGGCCAGCGCCGGGGTTCCGATCCGCAGACCCGACGTCACCATCGGGGGCCGTGGGTCGTTGGGGACGGCGTTGCGGTTGACGGTGATGCCGGCCTCGTGCAGCAGGTCCTCGGCGGCTTGGCCGTCGAGTGGCGAATTACGCAGGTCGACCAGCACCAGATGCACGTCGGTGCCGCCGCTGACCACCGAGACGCCCGCCTTGGCCACATCGGCAGCCATCAGGCGATCGGCGAGAATTCGGGCACCGGACAGGGTGCGCTGCTGCCGGTCGGCGAACTCAGGTGTGGCGGCGATCTTCAACGCAACGGCCTTGCCCGCGATGATGTGCATCAGCGGTCCGCCTTGCTGGCCGGGGAACACCGCCGAGTTGATGGCCTTGGCGTACTCCTGCTTGCCGAGGATCATGCCGGACCGGCCCCCGCCGAGCGTCTTGTGAATTGTGGTGGACACCACGTCCGCGTGCGGTACCGGGGACGGGTGCAATCCGGCGGCAACGAGGCCCGCGAAATGCGCCATGTCGACCCACAACTTGGCGTCGACCTCGTCGGCGATGGACCGGAAAGCCGCGAAGTCAAGGATCCGCGGGTACGCCGACCAGCCGGCGACGATAACCTGCGGACGGAACTCGAGCGCCTGGGCGCGTACTGCGTCCATGTCGATCCGGTGCGTCGTCGCGTCGACGCCGTAGAAACCGTTCTCGTACAGCTTGCCGGAGAAGTTCAGCTTCATGCCGTGCGTCAGGTGGCCGCCGTTTGCGAGGTCCAGGCCCAGCAGTCGCTCCCCCGGTGACATCAGTGCGTGCAGTACCGCGGCGTTGGCCTGGGCGCCCGAATGCGGCTGGACGTTGGCGAAGTCGGCGCCGAACAGCGCTTTGGCGCGGTCGCGGGCGATATTCTCCACCACGTCGACGTATTCGCAGCCCCCGTAATACCGCCGACCGGGAAGCCCCTCGGCGTACTTGTTGGTCAGCACGCTGCCTTGCGCCTGCAGCACTGAGCGCGGCACGAAGTTCTCCGAGGCGATCATCTCCAGGGTGTCCCGTTGCCGGCCGAGTTCTTTGCCCAGCAACTCGGCGATATCGGGGTCGACTTCGGCGAGCGGTGCCGACATTACGGACGCGGTCGTACGAGCATCAGGCGCGGCGGTCACGGACGTCAGTCTATCGGGCCGGGTTTTAGCCAGCCCAGCCGCCGGGCGCGCATTCGTCCCTGCCACACTGGCACTATGCCGCGGCTTAGCGAGCCGAGCCCCTACGTGGAGTTCGACCGAAAGCAGTGGCGTGCGCTCCGCATGTCGACGCCGCTGGCCCTCACCGAAGAAGAGTTGATCGGCCTGCGCGGTCTCGGTGAGCAAATCGACCTGCTCGAGGTCGCGGAGGTCTACCTACCGCTGTCCCGGCTGATTCACCTTCAGGTCGCCGCCCGCCAGCGGTTGTTTGCCGCCACAGCGGAGTTCCTCGGCGAGCCTCAGCAAAACCCGGACCGGCCAGTGCCGTTCGTCATCGGCGTGGCCGGCAGTGTGGCGGTGGGCAAGTCAACAACCGCCCGGGTGCTGCAGGCGCTGTTGGCCCGCTGGGATCACCATCCCCGGGTGGACCTAGTGACCACCGACGGCTTTCTCTACCCCAACGTCGAGCTGGAGCGCCGAAACCTCATGCACCGCAAAGGCTTTCCGGAGAGTTACAACCGAAGGGCCCTGCTGCGGTTCGTGACTTCCGTCAAATCCGGCTCCGACTACGTATGCGCTCCGGTGTATTCGCACCTGCACTACGACATTCTCCCCGACGCCAAGCACGTGGTCCGCCATCCCGACGTCCTGATCCTCGAGGGCCTCAACGTGTTACAGACCGGCCCGAATCTGATGGTGTCGGACCTCTTCGATTTCTCCCTCTATGTGGACGCCCGGATCGAGGATATCGAGCAGTGGTACGTGTCGCGGTTCCTGGCCATGCGCAGCACGGCGTTCGCCGACCCCGAATCGCACTTCCACCACTATTCGGACCTCAACGATCCCAAGGCGGTCGCCGCCGCACGGGAGATCTGGCGGTCGATCAACCGTCCCAATCTGGTGGAGAACATTCTGCCGACCCGCCCTCGCGCCACCCTGGTGCTGCGCAAGGATGCCAACCACTCCGTCAATCGGCTGCGCCTGCGCAAGCTGTAAGCCGCGCGCTATTTGCCGTACCTGCGGTGTCGCCGGCTGTAGTCGCGCAGCGCGCGCAGAAAATCGACCCGGCGGAACGCGGGCCAGTGGGCTTCCGTGAACCACATCTCCGAGTAGGCGCTCTGCCACAGCAGAAACCCCGAGAGCCGCTGCTCCCCCGAAGTGCGGATCACCAAATCGGGGTCAGGCTGCCCCGAGGTGTAGAGATTTTCGGAGATGGCGTCAACGGTCACCGCTTCGGCGAGCTCCTCGGCGACCGCGCCGTTGTCGAGTTGCTTGTTCAACAACGCACGGACCGCGTCAACGATCTCGCGGCGGCCACCGTAGCCCACCGCGACGTTGACATGAAACGGCGCGGTTTGCGGCGTGGAATCTACCGCCTCACGCAGCCGTCGGGCCTGCTCCTCACCCAACAGCGACAGATCCCCGACGGTGCGCACGCTCCAGCGGTTTGCTGGTGTGCAGATCTCCTCGACGACGCCGGTGATGATTTCGATGAGTGCGGCGAGCTCGTCGGGATCGCGTTGCAGGTTTTCGGTGGACAACAGGTAGACGGTGGTCATCTCGATACCCGCTTCCTGGCACCACCGCAACATCTCGGCGATCTTGACCGCACCCATCCGGTAGCCGTAGCTGACGTCGTCATACCCCGCATCGCGGGCCCACCGCCGATTGCCGTCGCACAGGACGGCGATGTGACGGGGCAGGTCGGATTTGAAGGCGACCAACCCCTGCCGCAGCCGCAGCTCGTAGACGCGGTACAACGGCTCTTTCAGGCGCGATGGGATGATCTCCACGAACAGCCAGACTACTGTGACCGGCGATCAATTCTGGCCCGCGATTCGGGGCCACTTCACCGTCATGTCCCAAACCTCCTCACCAAGAGCCGGGCTAATGTGGTGGTGGGATTCGTCGTCGTGATGGGATTCCGTCGTCGTGATGGGATTCCGTCGTCGTGATGGGATTCCGTCGTCATGATGGGATTCCGTCGTGATGTGGGATCAGTGCAACGGCAATCGCGAAGCGAGGCAAGGGAGAAATGCCCAGCCAGGTCAGCGCCACCGCGCCCGAGTCGCACGACGACGGGCCCGCCACCGCCGCCCATCAGATCGTCGAAGGCGTTACCCGCGTCCTCACCAGACCGCGTTTCCGCGGCTGGATTCATGTCTACTCCGCTGGCACTGCCGTTTTCGCCGGCACGACACTGGTCGCCGTGTCGTGGGCGGCGGGTTCCACGAAGGCGGGGCTGGCGACGCTCGCCTACACCGCGGCCACGTTGCTGATGTTCAGCGTCAGTGCCACCTACCACCGCGTCCATTGGAAATCCGAGAACGCCCGGAAATGGATGAAGCGGGCGGACCATTCGATGATCTTCGTGTTCATCGCGGGCAGTTACACCCCTTTCGCGCTGCTGGCGTTGCCCGGTCACGACGGGCGAGTGGTGTTGTCGATCGTGTGGGGCGGCGCTATCGCCGGGATCCTGCTGAAGATGTGTTGGCCGTCGGCGCCACGCTGGGTCGGCGTGCCCCTCTATCTGCTGCTCGGGTGGGTGGCGGTCTGGTACACCGCGACGATCCTGCACAACGCCGGGGTGGCAGCGATGGTCCTGCTGTTCGTCGGGGGCGCGTTGTACAGCATCGGCGGCATTCTGTACGCGTTGCGCTGGCCCGACCCGTGGCCGGCGACGTTCGGGTACCACGAGTTCTTCCACGCCTGCACCGCGGTCGCGGCGATCTGTCACTACATCGCGATGTGGTTCGTTGTGTTTTAGTACGCGAAAGTGCAGCTGACGACGGCCCTACTCGAGAAGCGCGTCGCCCAATGCACTTTCGCGGCGGCTGGCTAAAGCTGAGTCATGTCGGCCGCCGACCAGTAGGCCTTCATCGCGGTGACCTTGCCGCGGTCGTCGAAGACCATCGTCTCGATGGGCTCGACGCGCATCTTGTGCTCGCCGGCCGTCACGGTCAGGCGAAACTGGAAGGCCGCCTCGTTGCCGGAGACGCGGAGCGACACCAACTCGCATTCGCGTTGCAGGCCGTTTTCTGGAGAAGCAAAAGCCGAGTAGAAACCGGCGATCGCGCGAGTGCCGATGTGCACCTCGCCGCCGACCGGATCCTCAAGAGTCGCGTCATTGGCGTACATACCGGCCAGATCGTCCGCCGTCCCGTCGACCACCAGGGCGATGTAGCGGTTGACCGCGTCAGTGATCGCGTGGGCTTTATCGGTGGCTTTATCGGCGGCAGTCGACATGTGACGCAACGCTACTACCCGGGCACCGCCAGGGCGGCAGCCAGTTCCGATGACCGGGTCACGGGCAGGTCGCAGACCCTTCCGCGGCACACATAGGCGGCGTCAGCCTCATCGACCCGGTCGCGGGCGACCAGAAGCGTCGAGGAGTCCGGCCAGCCACCCACGACGATCGCGCCACCGGGCGCCAGTCGGCGCGCGTCGTCCAGCAGCGATGACTGCATTGGATCGCAGGCCACCGCGATCTGCAGCGGTCCGCGGACGGCGGTTTCGGCGATGGCCAGCCAATGTCCAGCCCAGCGGGGTGACTGCGCCAGTAGCACGGAATGTCTGTTCAGCGCGACGCCTGCAGCCTGCAGATAGCGCTCGGCCTGCTCACCATCTACCAGGTGGGCGGCGGTCAGCAACGCTTCGGTGATCGACGACGCGCCGGACGGGGTCGCGCCGTCCAAGGGGTCGGCGGGCCGGATTATCAGCTGCTCGGCGTCGTCGGCGGTGTCGAACCAGCGGCCGGGATTCTCCGGATCGGCGAAGTGCTCCAGTGCGGTGTCCAGCAGGTCGGTCGCCCTCGTCAGCCAAGTATCGTCGGCGCTCAGCTGGTACAAGGCGAGCAATCCGGTGGCCAGCGTCGCATGGTCTTCCAGGATGGCGGCGCTATCGCCGACCACTCCGCCCAGGCTGGCCCGCCGCAACCGGCCGTTAACGACGTGCACGAACAGAAGCGCCTTTGCACAGCGTCGCGCGGCGTTGGCCAACGCGGGCTCGCCCAGAGCCACACTGGCCTCGACCAGCGCGGTGATCGCCAGGCCGTTCCACGCCGTGACGACCTTGCAGTCGCGTCCGGGCTGGGTCCGCCTCAGTCGGGCGTCCAGCAGCGCCGTCCGGATCCGATCTAGGCGTTGCACATCGTCCGGGTCGGTCGGCAGCTGCAGCACCGACGCCCCCTGTTCGAAAGTGCCGGTCGGGGTGACCGCGAAAACCTCCGCCGCCCAGCCGCCGTCGTCGGCGCCGAGTACCTCGGTGAGCTGCTCGGGCGTCCACACGTAGGTCGAACCCTCGTGGCCGTCGGCGTCGGCATCCAGCGACGAGATGAACATGCCGTCATCGGTCAGCTCGTCCAGCAAGAATCGCGCGGTGTGCGCGGCCACCCGTTGGGCCAATGGGTCTCCGGTGCGCCGGGCCCAGTGCGCGTACGCGCGCAGCAGCAGCACGTTGTCGTACAGCATCTTCTCGAAATGCGGTACCACCCAGGCGGCGTCGACACTGTACCTGGCAAAACCGCCGGCAAGTTGGTCATAGATGCCACCGCGAGCCATCGCATTGCCGGTGCGCGACACCGCCTCCAGTGCCGCGGATGAGCCGGTGCGCTCGTAATTGCGCAGGAGCGCCTCGAGAAGCGCCGACGGCGGAAATTTAGGCGCCGCCCCAAAGCCGCCGAGCACGGTGTCCTGTTCGCCCAGCACCGTTGCGACCGCGTGATCGCACAGTGCCGGTGACACGATCGGACCCCCACCGGGTCCTCCCGCCGCCATCGCACGCAACTCACTCGCGACGTGTTCAGACGCCTGTTCGAGTTCATCGCGGCGGTCCCCCCGCCAGGTGGTGGATATAGCCGTGAGCAGTTCTAGGAAATGAGCTTTCTGGTAATACGTGCCGCAGAAGAAAGGACGGCCGTCGGGCGTCAGGAAACACGTCATCGGCCAACCGCCCTGCCCAGCGAGCGCGATAGTGGCGTTCATGTAGACCGCGTCGATGTCCGGTCGCTCCTCGCGGTCGACTTTGATGCAGACGAATCCCGCGTTCATCACGGCGGCCACTTCTTCGTCCTCGAACGATTCGTGGGCCATGACGTGACACCAATGGCATGCGGCATAGCCGATAGACAGCACGATCGGCACGTCGCGCTGGGCCGCGTCGGCCAGCGCCTGCGGCGACCACTGCTGCCAGTGCACCGGGTTGTCGGCATGCTGGCGCAGATACGGGCTGGTGGCCAGCCTGAGAGTGTTCGTCGCTGAAGAATCAGGCGGGCTCACTGTCGGATCCTTGCGCTCGTGGCGACCCATTCCCCTCCTCGGTAGCTTCGTGCTCACTGGCTTCGTCGAAGGATTGGCCGACTGCGTCCGTGCCCTCGTCGGCGGCCTGATCGCTCTCGGGGTGCTGGGGATCGAAGGAGTCGGGCACCTTTTTCAGTTGCCGGTTCATCGACCGCAACAGGAACAACGTAGCGATCAACAGCAGCACGACAACCAGCAGCCCCAACGGACTGGCCTTGCCGAAGTCGGGCCCGGTGTTGTGCGGCGTCCCGTCAGCAATCACGGTGAGCAAAAGGTCGTTCACGCGTCGGTCCCGATCCCGGCGAACAGATCGGTCTCGGGTATCCAGGCGGGGATGCGCGAGCGAGCCAACTCGAATTCCTCGGTCGGCCATAGCCGCTGCTGCCATTCGATCGGTGCGGCGAAGAAGTCGTGATTCGGGTCGATCTGGGTGGCGTGCGCCCGCAGCGCATCGTCGCGCTGGCCGAAATACGCCGAGCACTCGACGCGCGTCGTCACCCGGTTGGCGAACGGGTCATGCTCGGGATCCCAGTGCTCGAGCCACTTCTTGAACGGGGCATCTTGACCATGTTTGACAGCCTCATCATGCAGCAGCTGCATCCGCGCCCGTAGGAAGCCGTGGTTGTAGTACAGCTTGGACACCGCCCACGGGTCGCCGGCGTCCGCGAAGCGTCGATAGTCCGCGGCCGCCTCGTATGCGCCGACCGAAACCTGATGGCAGCGAATGTGGTCGGGATGCGGATAGCCGCCGTTCTCGTCGTAGGTGGTCATCACATGCGGCCGGAATTCGCGGACCACGCGCACCAGCGCTTCGACGGATACCTCCAGCGGCACCAACGCGAAGCAGTCCTCGGGCAGAGGCGGCGGCGGATCGCCGCTGGGCAGGCCGGAGTCGATAAATCCGAGCCAGGTCTGCTCCACACCGAGGATCTCGGCGGCCTTTGCCATCTCGTCACGGCGGATCTCGGCGATGTGCTCCTGCACGTCGGGCAGGTCCATGGCCGGGTTGAGAATGTCGCCTCGCTCGCCACCGGTCAACGTCACCACCAGCACGCGGTGACCCTCGTCGGCATAGCGGGCAAGGCTAGCGGCGCCCTTGCTGGACTCGTCATCGGGGTGGGCGTGCACCGCCATCAGCCGCAATTGGCTCACGTGCCCCCTTATCCGTCCGCAGGTAGCCCCTTCTAAACCAGAGGCAACTGTTGAATGCGACCCTATAATCCCAGTCTCGACCGCCGGCATCCTGTCGGCTGGGGTCAGACACCCGACCAACCAGGCGTGTACCCAAGAATGAACCACGTACCCGTTCCGCGTCCGGAGGCCCGCTACGGGCGTCCGCGGCTGTCCCGCCGATCGCGGCGCCGCGTCGTCATCGCCCTGGCAGTGTTGGCTGTCGCGGCCGGTGCCACCGTGGCCGTCGTGGGCTATCAACGGCTGGGCACCAGCGACGTCACCGGCTCGCTGGCCGGTTACCAGTTGATCGACGACGAGACGGCGTCGGTGACGATCAGCGTGACGCGATCCAACCCGTCCCGGCCGGTGGACTGCATCGTGCGAGTTCGATCCAAAGACGGCGGGGAGACAGGCAGACGGGAGGTGCTGGTCCCACCATCCGCTCAGGCCACCGTGCAGGTGACGACCACGGTGAAATCCAGCAAGCCGCCCGCGATGGCCGACATCTACGGTTGTGGCACTGAAGTGCCCGGCTACCTGCGCCCGGCCTGACCGCGGTCAGCAAAAGCGACCAGCGCATGCCGTCACCGGATGTTTCCACGGTGGTAAGATGCGTTAATGCACGGTTCCGGCTGGGGCCGTGTATTGCTGCATTAAATGCCGTGAGCAGAACGGAGCGGCAGCACCCCGGACGGCAGCCACATCCCGGGCGGCTTACGCGGAACGACGACACAAGGAGCGCGACGAGATGACGGATACTCAGGTGACCTGGTTAACCCAGGAATCACATGACCGACTCAAGGCCGAGCTCGACCACTTGATCGCGAATCGTCCTGTCATCGCCGCGGAGATCAACGACCGTCGCGAGGAGGGCGACCTGCGCGAGAACGGCGGGTACCACGCCGCCCGCGACGAGCAAGGTCAGCAGGAAGCCCGCATCCGCCAGCTGCAGGACCTGCTCAACAACGCCAAGGTCGGCGAGGCGCCCAAGCAGTCCGGCGTGGCGCTGCCCGGTTCGGTGGTGAAGGTCTGCTACGACGGCGACAAATCCGACACCGAGACCTTCCTGATAGCCACTCGCCAGGAGGGCGTCAACGAAGGCAAACTGGAAGTCTATTCGCCTAATTCACCGCTCGGTGGCGCGCTGATCGACGCCAAGGTAGGTGAGACCCGCAGCTACACCGTGCCCAGCGGCAACACCGTCGAGGTCACGTTGCTGAGCGCGGAGCCATACCACTCCTAGCGCTCACCGTGAGCGTCTGCCGGCACTAGTTCAAGGCCTGCTCGAGATCGCCCAGGAGGTCGGCGACATCCTCGATGCCGACCGAAAGCCGCACCAGATCGTCGGGGACCTCCAATTGCGACCCGGCCGTCGACGCGTGCGTCATGGCGCTGGGGTGCTCAATCAGCGATTCCACCCCGCCCAGCGATTCGGCCAGGATGAAGATCGCGGTGCTGGCACACAGCTTTTCGGCGGCCGGCCGGCCACCGCGCATCCGCACCGAGACCATGCCGCCGAACCCGCGCATCTGTCGCGCGGCGATCTCGTGGCCGGGGTGGGTGGGCAGACCCGGATACAGCACGGAGCTAACCGCCGGATGTCCGGCGAGGAATTCTGCGATGGCTGACGCGTTCTCACTATGCCGTTGCATTCGCAGTACCAGAGTCTTCAGGCCGCGCATCGTCAGGTAGGCGTCGAACGGGCCCGGCACCGCGCCGGCTCCGTTTTGCAGGAAGCCGAAAGCGCTGTCCAGCTCTTCGTCGCTGGTGACCAACGCGCCACCCACCACGTCCGAATGACCCCCGATGTATTTAGTGGTCGAGTGCAGCACGATATCGGCGCCCAGCGTCAATGGCTGTTGGAGTGCGGGCGATGCGAAGGTGTTGTCCACCAACACCTTCGACGAGGTCTCGCCGGCAAGCTGGGCAATGCCCGCGATATCAGCGATGGACAGCAACGGATTAGTGGGTGTCTCGACCAAAACCAGCCGAGTCCGCGGCGTGATCGCGGCGCGAATCGCATCCAGATCCGACACCGCCGCCGGCGTGTAACCGACATTCCACTGGGTAAAGACCTTGTCAATCAACCGGAAGGTGCCGCCGTAGGCGTCATCGGGGATGACCACGTGATCCCCGGGACGCAGCATCGCCCGCAGGGCACAGTCGGCGGCGGCCATCCCGGAACTGAACGCCCTCCCGAAGGTGCCTTCCTCAACAGCGGCCAGCGCGGCTTCCAGCGCGGCTCTGGTCGGGTTGCCGGTTCGGGCGTACTCGAATCCGCCGCGCAGACCGCCGACACCGTCTTGGGCGAACGTGCTGCTGGCATAGATCGGGGTGTTCACCGCCCCGGTCCCCGGGTCCGGCCGGTAGCCGGCGTGGATGGCTTTGGTGGCCAGTCCGGCGATTCTGTGGTGTCCCTTGCGATTTTCGCTCATCGACAATCAGCCTAGTGACTGGCCACAGCCGGGCTGCTGTTATGTCAAAGCGGGAGGTGTGTCAGAGCGGCAGGCAGACCGTCGACATGATCTTATCCGCCAGGGTTTGCCGTTTGGCATCCCAGAGCGGGAACAAGTAACCGATATAGCAGATGATCGCGTCGACGAAGTGCGCAATCTGACGCACGACGGACGTACCGAAGCCCAACGGCTGCCCGGTTGCCTCGCTGACCACTTTGAATTTCAGCACCGATTTGCCGATGCTGGATCCGGTAGTGCCCTGGCGGTAGCCGTAATTCCAGATCCAATAGGCCAGTGACAGCAGTGAGAACAACAGCCCGACCAGGCCCATCGCGGCTGACGGTTGACTGACCGTCATGATCGCCTGGTCGATGCCCTGCAGGATGACCAACGGCACGGAGTCGATGAGTAATGCCAATACGCGGGTGAACCACGGCGTGTAGGACTCCGTTGGCAGAGCGCGGACCACCGGTCCGGGCGGCGGCGGAGCGTACCCGCCATAAGAGGGCGGAGGCGGAGGGTATCCGCCGGGAGAGGGCGGAGGCGGCGCGTATCCGCCGTAAGAGGGCGGAGGTGGCGCGTACCCGCCATAAGAGGGCGGAGGTGGTGGGTACGAACCGCGCGGCTGTTCATACCCACCCGGTGGCCCACCAGGTGGCCCGCCCGGTGGCGGCCCATACCCACCAGGGGGCCCGCCCGGTGGCGGCCCATACCCGCCGGGTGGCCCAGGCGGCGGAAAGGGGGGCGGGTAAGCCTCTCCGTACGGCGGTTCTTCGGTCATGGCAACCTTCCCACGCGGCTCAACCGGGCCGCCTCACAGTACCAACGGCGCCACGGTCCCGCTAACGTCGCCTCGGCGGGTCCGAGAAAAACCCAACAAGTCATACCGGGTGATGACCCCAACGGGTTTTCCTTCCTCCACGACCATCAGCGCGTCCCAGTCACGGAGCGCCTTGCCGGCCGCGCTCACCAGTTCGCCCGCGCCGACGATCGGCAGCGGCGGACTCATGTGCTCCGAGACGGCGTCGGCCAGTTTGGCGCGACCCTCGAAGACCGCCGACAGCAGTTCGCGTTCGGAGACGCTGCCGGCGACCTCGCCGGCCATCACCGGCGGTTCGGCTCCGACGACCGGCATCTGAGACACCCCGTACTCACGCAGAATGCCGATGGCGTCGCGCACCGTCTCCGCCGGATGGGTGTGCACCAGATCGGGCAGGGCCCCCGATTTCCGGCGCAGCACATCGCCGACCGTGGGCTGTTCGGTCGACCCGTCGAGGCGGCTGCGCAGGAAACCGTATGACGACATCCACGCATCGTTGAAGATTTTCGACATATAGCCGCGGCCGCCGTCGGGTAGCAAGACGACGACCAGCGCGTCGGGCCCGGCTTCCTCGGCCACCTTCAGCGCCGCCACTACCGCCATCCCGCACGACCCGCCGACCAGCATCGCTTCCTCACGGGCCAATCGCCTGGTCATGTCGAACGAATCGGAATCGGACACCGCGATGATCTGGTCGGGAATGGTGGCGTCATAGGCCGCCGGCCAGAAATCCTCGCCGACGCCCTCGACCAGGTAGGGCCGGCCGCTGC
Organism: uncultured Actinomycetota bacterium; assembly: GCA_963762625.1. Lineage (GTDB taxonomy): Bacteria > Actinomycetota > Actinomycetes > Mycobacteriales > Mycobacteriaceae > Mycobacterium. Next base: position 1,591,439 of record CAVXLB010000001.1, on the reverse strand, counting down.
CGCCGGAGTAGACCGACCCCTCGGGGTCGGCGCCAACGACGCGCACCGGTCCTGCCGACCGGCCGAGGGATACCTCTTTGAGGTAGCGACCCGCGCCGGTGATCGTTCCGCCAGTGCCGATCCCGGCGACGAAGTGGGTGATCTTGCCGTCGGTGTCCGCCCAAATCTCCGGTCCGGTCGTCTCGTAGTGGCTGGCCGGGCCTTGCGATTGGCGTACTGGTCCGGCTTCCATGCGCCCTCGATCTCTTTGACCAGCCGGTTGGAAACGCTGTAGTAGCTGTCGGGGTCGTCCGGTGGCACCGCGGTCGGGCACACGACTACCTCGGCGCCATACGCCAGCAGCACGTTCCGCTTGTCCTCGCTGACCTTGTCGGGGCAGACGAACACGCACTTGTAGCCGCGGTGTTGGGCGACCAGGGCGAGCCCCACTCCGGTATTGCCCGATGTGGGTTCGACGATTGTTCCGCCCGGCTTCAGCTCCCCGCTGGCCTCTGCGGCGTCGATCATCTTGACAGCGATCCGGTCTTTGGAGCTGCCGCCCGGGTTGAGGTACTCCACTTTTGCCAGGACGGTGCCGGCGCCGTCGGGAATGACGGAGTTCAGCCGAACCAGAGGCGTTCCGCCGATGAGGTCACTGATGTGCTGCGCGATCCGCATGCACATATCGTCTCAGGCCAATTCGGGCCGCGCACACCCGCTCGGCACCATTCACCCGGTTAAGCCCGCGGCAGGCTAACCCCCTAGGTTGCCGGCCCTAATGGGAGTCGATCAGCGTGTCCTTGACGGGGATCTTGGTTCCTGAGCGGGAGGCTGATCACCGAGCCGCTGGCCGGTGAGCACTGTGCAAGCCCTGGAGTGATGGTCGATTCCTACGGCTAGATCGTGCCCCGGCTGGTTTGGTGAGGTCATCTGTAGCGCTGATGGGATGTCGTGCCAGTTCGAGCACTGATCCATTAGGTTGCCGCCGGATGTCCTTGGGCTCGAACGGGTTCCATCCACACTGAGCTAAGGGAGGCCAACCGATGCTGTTCGTCGGAGACGACTGGGCAGAAGACCATCACGACGTGTACCTGATGAACGACACCGGCGATAGGCTGGCATCGCGGCGGCTACCCGAAGGCCTGGCCGGAATCGGACCGTTGCACGAGCTGATCGCCGGGTATGCCGAGGACCCCGCCCAGGTCGTGATCGGCATCGAAACCGACCGGGGCCTGTGGGTAGATGCCCTGACCGCGGCCGGATACCAGGTGTTCGCGATCAACCCGCTGGCCGCGGCCCGCTACCGCGACCGCCACCACGTTTCGGGAGCCAAGTCCGATCCCGCTGATGCCAAACTGTTGGCCGATCTGGTGCGCACCGACCGGCACAATCACCGCCCGATCGCCGGGGACACCCCGAACTCCGAGGCGATCAAGGTGCTGGCCCGGGCCCACCAGAGTTTGATCTGGGCGCGCACCCGACACACCAACGGCCTGCGCTCGGCGTTGCGCGAGTACTACCCCGCGGCGTTGGAGGCGTTCGAGGATCTGGCTGACCGTGACGCGCTGGCCATCCTGGGCCGTGCCCCGACCCCCGCCGACGCCAGGCGACTAAGCCTGGCGAAGATCCGTTCAGCGCTCAAAGCGGCTGGACGCCAACGCAACCTCGACACCCGGGCACTGCAGATCCAGGAAATGCTGCGCTCCGAGCAACTCGCCGCACCCGCCGCCGTCACTGCCGCCTTCGGGGCCAGCACCCGCGCTGCAGTCGGCATCATCGCCGAGCTCAACCACCAGATCAGCGATCTGGAAGCCGAACTCGCGACACATTTTGAGGCACACCCGGACGCCGACATCTACCGCTCCCTGCCAGGACTTGGTGTCATCCTCGGCGCCCGGGTGCTCGGTGAGTTCGGGGATGACCCGAACCGCTACACCACCGCCAAGTGTCGCAAAAACTACGCCGGAACATCACCCTTGACCGTCGCCTCCGGCAAGAAACGCGCCGTATTGGCCCGCCATGTCCGCAACCGCCGCCTCTACGACGCGGTCGACCAATGGGCGTTCTGCGCACTCAACAGCAGCCCCGGGGCCCGCCTGTTCTACGACCAACGTCGCGCTGCCGGCAACGTGCACCACCAAGCACTGCGAGCACTCGGCAATCGCCTCGTCGGCATCCTGCACGGCTGCCTACGCCACCACACCGCCTACGACGAACACCAAGCCTGGGCACACCGACAACCCGCCGCAGCGGCTTGACAACTTACAACCCTGGGATGTCTAGCCGGTGGCTTCGCGGATGTACTCCCCGATCTGACGCAGCGAACGCACAGCTTCCGGCAAAAGCGGCGCAGCCAGCTGGAAGTCGTGAACCTGACCGGGCCAGACGCGCACCTCGGCCGGCACACCGACGGCCGCCAACCGGCTCGCAGCCAACTCCGCGTCGTGCAGCAGCACTTCGGATCCGGAGACATGGATGAGCGTCCGAGGCAGACCGGGCTGGATGTGCTCCAACGGCTCGTAGATCTCTTCGGGCTTGCCGCCGACTTTGTTCTTTTTGGCTGCGGCAGCAACCAGCTCCACGAGTGCATCAAACGCCCGCGCAGGAAACATCGCGTCGGTCTTGATATTGGGATGCGCCTGCTTATATTCCTTTGCTAGTTGCAGCAATGGTGAGATTGCTACCAGCGCCGCCGGCACATCCCCTTCCTCCCGGCCCGTCTCCTGAAGGCGTTGCGCCAGGGCCAGTGCGAGGTACCCGCCCGCGGAGTCGCCAGCCAGCACAATCTGGTCGGGGTCGTATCCACGCCCTCGTAGCCATTGGTAGGCGTCGTGACAGTCGTCGAGAGCCATCCCGATCGAATGCTTGGGCAGCAGCCGATAATTGACCACGAGAACGGGTGAGTCAGCAAATTTTGAGAGTGCTTCGACGAGTCGGCCGTGCGAATTTGCTCCACACGTCAGGAACGCGCCGCCGTGAAAGTACAAAATCATCCGTCGGCTGCCGTCCGCGGCCAGTACTCCGGGTGCCCGCACCAACTGCGCTGACGCATTCGGCAAGTTCACAGTCTCCCGGACGGTGGCCGACACTGGAAGCAGCACCCGCGACGCCAAGTCGATGAGGCCCCACGGCCACGGCACGTTTGGTATGTAGCTACCAACAGCCAACACCGGCCGGATCGTCAGTCGTGACGCCAGTGTGGCTACTCGCGCGACGACACTGGGCCCAGACTCGAGAACCTCGACCGGGACGCCGTCGCTGGTGGCGAATCGGCGTGCCGCTGCCCGGGGTGCCTTGAGTCCCTGGTGTGGAGGGATGGCATTCCGGGGTGAACCGGATACCTTGCTCGGTGCAGTCATGCTCAACACTTCCTACGTCTTTGTAGTCCGATACAGCATGTGACGTGGTAGCTAAGCCTCCGGTTCAGTCACATTTCCAAAGCACTCAACCAATCACTGGAACTTAGCTTGTCAGCACTTTCTGTGTGCAGCGTTTGAAGAAGCTGATTTGATACCACAATTGATCCACAACGTAATCGCGTTATTTGTGAGCCACCCACGCAAACCGCGAAGCCGTTCTAAACTGATCGCGTGATCATCCGGGTGCCACGTCGTTCGGCGATCGCCTTGGCCACAGCGGGTGCCCTCGCCTCGACCGGGACGGCCTATCTGGGCGCACGCAACTTGCTGGTCGGCCAGGCGACGCACGCGCGCACCGTCATTCCCAAGTCCTGGGACATCCCGCCGCGCGCCGACGGTGTGTACACCCGGGGCGGCGGCCCGGTGGAACGGTGGCAGCGCGGCATGTCCATGGACCTGCACCTGATGATCTTCGGGGACTCGACGGCCACCGGGTACGGCTGCACGAGCGCCGAAGAGGTGCCGGGCGTGCGTGTCGCGCGCGGGCTCGCCGAGCACACCGGCAAGCGGATCCGGTTGAGCACCAAGGCCATTGTCGGCGCGACCTCGAAAGGCGTTCGCGGCCAAGTCGATGCGATGTTCGTGGCTGGACCGCCGCCGGACGCCGCCGTGATGATGATCGGCGCCAACGACGTCACCGCACTCAATGGAATCAGCCAGTCCGCCCAACGGCTGTCCATGACGGTGCGCAAGCTGCGCTCCCGCAGCGCGGTCGTGGTCGTCGGTACCTGCCCGGATCTCGGCGTCATCACCGCCATCCCGCAGCCACTTCGCTCGCTGGCACACGCGCGAGGTTTGCAGCTCGCCCGCGCCCAGGCCGCGGCCGTGAGGTCGGCCGGCGGTACGCCGGTCCCGCTGGCGCATCTGCTGGCGCCCCAATTCCGGGCCACGCCCGAGGTGATGTTCTCCGCCGATGGTTACCACCCCTCGGCGGCGGCGTATGCGCTGGCGGCCGATGCGCTGCTGTTCGCGCTCTGCGACGCGCTAGGCGAAAAGTTCGACCGCCCGATACATGACTTGTCGCCCCAGCCCGTCACGCCCGAACTCGCCGGTGGCCCCGCCCGGCTCGGTGTCGTGTCGCTGCTGCGGAGGCGTTCGGCACCCGCTTCGGCTGCCCCTTCGTCGTACCAATTCATACCAACCGATGGGTAACGACTAGATTTGTGTCAGCACGTCGGGTTGGCCCACGACCCGTTTTCGGGGCGAGCCGTTTTCGGGCGGCACCCGCAACCCACGGGAAGTTATTGGAAGGGATTCGTCATGCCGGAAGCTGTCATCGTCTCAACCGCCCGCTCGCCGATTGGCCGCGCCATGAAGGGGTCCCTGGTCAGCATGCGGCCCGATGATCTGGCCGTCCAGATGGTGCGCGCCGCGCTCGACAAGGTGCCCGCGCTGAACCCGCACCAGATCGACGACCTCATCTTGGGCTGCGGCCAGCCCGCCGGCGAGTCCGGATTCAACATGGCGCGTGCCATCGCCGTCGAACTCGGCTACGACTTCCTGCCCGGCACCACGGTCAATCGGTACTGCTCGTCGTCGCTGCAGACCACGCGGATGGCCTTCCACGCAATTAAAGCCGGTGAGGGCGATGCTTTCATCTCTGCTGGCGTGGAGACCGTGTCCCGCTTCGCCAGGGGCAGCGCCGACTCGTGGCCAGACACCAAGAATCCGCTGTTCGGCGAAGCTCAGGAACGCTCGGTCGCCGGGACCGCGGGCGCTGACGAATGGCACGATCCCCGCGCTGACGGGAACGTGCCCGACATCTACATCGCGATGGGTCAGACCGCGGAAAACGTCGCCCTCATGACCGGCATCAGTCGCGAAGATCAGGACCGCTGGGGGGTACGCAGCCAGAACCGTGCCGAGGAAGCGATCAAGAGCGGGTTCTTCGAGCGCGAGATCTGTCCGGTCACCCTGCCGGACGGCAGCACGGTCAGCACCGACGACGGCCCACGAGCGGGTACCAGCTACGAGAAGATCAGCCAGCTCAAGCCGGTGTTTCGGCCCAACGGCACCGTGACGGCGGGCAATGCTTGCCCACTCAACGACGGTGCCGCAGCTCTGGTGATCACCAGCGACACCAAAGCCAAGGAGCTGGGCCTGACCCCGCTGGCCCGCATCGTGTCCTCCGGAGTCAGTGGCCTGTCCCCGGAGATCATGGGCCTGGGCCCGATCGAGGCGTCCAAGCAGGCGCTGCGGCGGGCGCACATGTCGGTCGGGGACATCGATTTGTTCGAGATCAACGAGGCATTCGCCGTGCAGGTACTGGGTTCAGCCCGCGAGTTGGGCATCGACGAGGACAAGCTCAATGTGTCGGGCGGAGCGATCGCCCTGGGCCACCCATTCGGCATGACCGGCGCCCGCATCGCCACCACGCTGCTGAACAACCTCAAGACCTACGACAAGACGTTCGGTCTGGAAACCATGTGTGTCGGCGGCGGCCAGGGCATGGCGATGGTGATCGAGCGGCTCAGCTAGGGCCCCTCGCCGTTTCCGGCGTGTCGTTCCGGGCTTTCATTGCCGTTTCGGGCTGTTCATTGCGCAGCCAGGGCGGCGACACGCCGGGAAACGCCGCCATCAGTACACGGCGACGCGCCTCAGCTGGGCAGACAGCGAAAAAGCCAGCACCAGAGTGCCGGCTTTTTCGTGTCGAAATCGTGTCGAGCGCTGCTAGTCGTTCTGGAAATAGCTGAGCAGACGCAGGATCTCCAGGTACAGCCAAACCAGGGTCACAGTCAGGCCTAGAGCGATGCCCCAGGCGGCCTTTTCCGGCGCACCGGCACGGATCATCTGGTCCGCGGCGTCGAAGTCGATCAGGAAGCTGAACGCTGCGATGCAGATCATGACCAGCGAGAAGATGATCGCAATCGGTCCGCCGCTGCGCAGGCCCAAGCCCTGACCGCCGCCGACACCGAACATCGCCAGCAGGAAATTGCCGAGCATGAGGAACACCGCGCCGAACATGGCGGCGACCACCATCCGGGTGAACTTGGGCGTAACCCGGATGGCACCTGTTTTGTAGACGACGAGCATGCCGAAGAACACGCCGAAGGTGCCGAGGATGGCCTCACCGATCATCGTCCCGGCGTTCATCGGCTTACCGGCAACGGATACCTGGAACGTCAGCAGCATCGAAATGGCGCCGAGGGCCAGGCCCTCGAGTACCGCGTAGCTGAGCACGATGGCGGGACTGTCCTGCTTGCGGCCGAACGTGGCGATCAGCACCAACACCAAGCCACCGAGCGCGCCGACAATTGTCAACGGACCCGCCAGCTGCGGTTGGGATTGCGCCACGAAGAACGAAACGACGGCCGAGGCCATCAGCACGGCCAGCGTGATGCCGGTCTTGGTGACAACGTCGTCGATGGTCAGCGGCCGTGAAGCCCTGGTCTCCTGGTAGGGAGCAGCGTAGGGGTCAGCTTGGTAGTACCCCTGCTGCACCTGGGGCGCGCCAGTGCCAAATTGCGCGTATCCGCCCCGCCCTTTAGGCAGGGAACGAAAAACCGGGTTGCTAGTCTCCCGCACCGTCGGATCCTCTCTTAAGGCTGTCGCTTCGAGCTGTACGAACACAGACTCAACGATCAATGGGCCGCCTGGGTTCCCCAGCGGAGCTGCCATTTTTTGGGCATTCCCGGATGCGGATGTTGTCGTCGGGATAAACATAAACCCTTACCCGCGGGCAGCGCTGCACTGGCAACGATCTAGATTGCTGGTCAATGCTTGGGCGGCCCTCTGGGCAGCTTCGTTGGGCAGCTTCGTTGGGCAGCTTTTTGGGCAGCTTTTTGGGCAGAATACGCAGGCAGGATTCTCGGGAATCTGTGCACGGCATTCCGGCGAGGAATCCGAGAAGATCCGAGAAGAGAGGCCAGAACGGTGACGAGCGGTGTGACTGGGGAGTCCGAAGATGTCCTGACCCGCGTCGACGGTGGCATTGGCCTCATCACGCTGAACCGCCCGAAGGCGATCAACTCGCTTAACCAGCAGATGGTGGACGCGTTGAGCGCCGTCCTCGCCCGTTGGGAAGACGACGATTCGGTGCGCGCGGTGGTGCTGTCCGGAGCCGGGGAACGCGGATTGTGCGCGGGCGGAGATGTGGTCGCCATCTACGAGAGCGCCCGTAAGAGCGGCGTTGAGGCGCGGCGGTTCTGGCGCGACGAGTACCTGCTCAATGGCCATATCGGCCGGTACGCCAAGCCATACGTGGCGTTGATGGACGGCATCGTGATGGGCGGCGGGGTCGGCGTCAGTGCGCACGCCGGCGTCCGGGTGGTGACCGAAACCTCGAAGGTGGGAATGCCCGAGGTCGGCATCGGCTTCATCCCCGACGTCGGAGGGGCGTTTCTGCTGTCGCGGGCGCCCGGCGCGCTTGGTCTGCACGCCGGGCTGACCGGGGCACCGTTTTCCGGCTCCGATGCCATCGCACTGGGATTGGCCGACCACTACATTCCGCACGCCGAACTCGGTGCATTCACCCAAGCGGTAGTCGTTGGAGACGTCCAGAGTGCCCTGGCCGCCCACGCTGTCGAACCGCCGCCCAGTGAACTTGCCGCGCAACGCGGTTGGATTGACCACTGCTACGCGGGTGACACGGTCGAGGACATCGTAGCCGCGCTCCGCGAGCATGACGCCGGGCCGGCGAATGACGCCGCCACCCTGATCGCCAGCCGCTCCCCCATCGCCCTATCGGTGGCGCTGGAAGCGTTGCGTCGCGCCGCAAAGCTGGAAACGCTGGAAGATGTTCTGACCCAGGACTATCGGGTGTCGTCGGCATCATTGAGCTCACACGATCTGGTGGAGGGCATCCGCGCACAGTTAATCGACAAAGACCGCAATCCTCAATGGTCGCCTGCGGCGCTAGCCGCAGTCACTGCGGCCGACATCGACGCGTATTTCGCGCCGGTCGACGACGACTTGAGTTTCTAGAAAGGCGGGTTCGGATGACGGACGATTACGAGACCATCCTGGTCGAGCGCGATCAGCGGGTCGGGATCATCACGCTGAACCGGCCGAAGGCGCTCAATGCGCTCAATAGCCAGGTGATGGGCGAGGTAACCAGCGCCGCAGCCGAACTGGACGACGATCCCGGGATCGGGGCGATCATCATCACCGGTTCGGCCAAGGCGTTCGCCGCCGGCGCCGACATCAAGGAAATGGCCGACCTGACGTTCGCCGACGCGTTCGGTTCCGACTTCTTCGGCACCTGGGGCAGGCTGGCCGCCGTGCGCACGCCGACGATCGCCGCCGTGGCGGGGCATGCACTTGGCGGCGGCTGCGAACTGGCGATGATGTGCGACCTGTTGATCGCCGCTGACACAGCGAAGTTCGGCCAGCCCGAGATCAAACTCGGTGTGCTGCCAGGCATGGGCGGCTCGCAGCGGCTGACCCGGGCCATCGGCAAGGCCAAGGCCATGGATCTCATCCTGACCGGGCGCACGATCGATGCCGTCGAAGCTGAACGGAGCGGCCTGGTTTCCCGGGTGGTGCCGGCGGACGACTTGCTGACCGAGGCCAAAGCCGTCGCGACCACCATTTCGCAGATGTCGCTCTCGGCAGCCCGGATGGCCAAGGAAGCCGTCAATCGGGCTTTCGAATCCACTCTGACCGAAGGACTTCTCTACGAACGGAGGCTGTTTCATTCGGCCTTCGCGACCGAGGACCAGTCTGAAGGGATGGCGGCGTTCGTCGCGAAGCGCGCTCCCAACTTCACGCATCGATAGGGTGATGCGATGAGCGAACCGGGTTCTGCGGCACCCGCCGCCGGCAACACATCGGCAGCGGACGCCGAGAATGTCGATGACCCCGAGGCGCAGCCCGAGATCAAGCCAGACATCAAGCCCGAAGGTGCCGAGCCGCAACCGGCCAGAAGCCCTTGGTGGGAACGCCATTACACGTTCACCGGCAGCGCGGTCGGCCTGATCTTCATCTGGTTTTCGATGACCCCGTCGCTGCTGCCGCGCGGCGCGTTGTTCCAGGGATTGGTCAGCGGGTGCTCGGGCGCCATCGGCTATGGGTTGGGCGTCTTCGCCGTCTGGCTTGTCCAATACATGCGGATGAAAGATTCGAGCCCTCCACCCCCGGACTGGGCGTGGCTGGTGCTGATCCCGGTCGGCGTTGTCGGCATGGTGCTGATGGCGATCCGGTTCCACGTCTGGCAAGACCAGGTGCGCGACCTGATGGGAGTCAAACACCTCAAGTGGTATGACTACCCGCTCGCCGCAGTTCTTTCGCTGGTGGTGCTGTTCACCCTGGTCGAAATCGGTCAGTTCATCCGCAAGCTCGTGCGTTTCCTGGTCGGGCAGGTTGACCGGATCGTGCCATTTCGCCTCTCCGCGACCATCGTCGTGGTCCTGCTCGCGGTGCTGACCGTTACGGTGCTCAACGGGGTTGTGCTCAAGTTCGCCATGCGCACCATGAACAACACCTTCGAATCGGTCAACGACGAGATGACACCCGACACCTCGCGACCGACAAGTCCGCTGCGATCAGGCGGCCCGGAGTCGTTCGTGTCGTGGGACTCGCTGGGCCATCAAGGCCGAATCTTCGTGAAGGCAGGCCCGAGCGTCGATCAACTCACCAAATTCAATGGAGCCCCGGCCGTCCAGCCGATCCGGGCGTACGCGGGGCTGAACTCCGCTGACGGCATCACGGCGACCGCGGAATTGGCGGCCCGTGAACTGCAGCGCACCGGCGGATTACAGCGCGCCGTCGTCGCGGTCGGCACCACCACCGGCACCGGCTGGATCAACCAGGCCGAGGCCGACGCGCTGGAGTACATGTACAACGGCAACACCGCGATCGTCAGCATGCAGTACTCGTTTTTGCCCAGCTGGCTGTCTTTCCTGGTGGACAAGGAAAACGCCCGACGCGCGGGCCAGGCACTGTTCGAGGCGGTCGACAAACTCGTCCGCCATATGCCCGAAGCCCAACGCCCCAAGCTCGTCGTATTCGGCGAAAGTCTGGGATCGTTCGGCGGCGAGGCGCCCTTCATGAGCCTCAACAACGTCCTGGCTCGCACCGACGGCGCCTTGTTCAGCGGCCCCACATTCAACAACACCATCTGGACCGACCTGACCGCGACACGCGATGCGCGTTCACCGCAGTGGCTACCGATCTACGACCACGGCAAAAACGTCCGGTTCGTTGCTCGCCCAGGCGATCTGACGCGCCCGGACCCGATGTGGGACCACCCGCGGGTGGTGTATTTACAGCATGCCTCGGACCCGATCGCCTGGTGGACCCCCGACCTGCTGTTCAGTAAACCGGATTGGCTGAATGAGAACCGGGGCTACGACGTGCTGCCTCAGACACGCTGGATCCCGCTGGTGACCTTCCTCCAGGTCTCGGCCGACATGGCTGTGGCCGTGAACGTGCCGGACGGGCACGGCCACCACTACGTCGCCGATGTCGCCAACGGCTGGGCCGCGGTGCTGTCCCCACCGGGGTGGACGCCGGACAAAACCGAACGGCTGCGGCCGCTACTGCACGCCGACGGCTCTGCCGGCGGCTCGAGCGGCTAAATCCAGCGCTGCCCGCCGGAACCGGCATCCGCCAGCACTCCCTGACGCGGTTCGACCGCATCGTCGGCCAGCTCGGCCAGCACACCAGCGTCCGCCAGCGCGCGGTACCCGCCGATGACGTCCGTGGCACGAGGAAGGCCAATGTCCAGCAGCGCAACAGCGGCCAGACTCGAGGTGTAACCCTCCGAGCACACGATCACCCACTCGACGCCGTCGTCGACAGCCTCGGGCAACCTGGCGTCGCTGGTCGGGTCGCAGCGCCATTCCAGGACGTTGCGTTCGATCACCAGCGCCCCCGGCACCCCACCCTCGCGGAATCGCTGAGCCTGTGGCCGGATGTCGACGAGCACCGCTCCGCGCCGCAGCGCGTCGGGTACCTCGGCGGCGGTGAGGCGGCGATAGCGTCGTCTGGCGGCCTCCAGGACACGGTCGATGCGGCTCATTTCGGCCCCTCCGGTTGATCGGTCAATTCGGTTCGCTGGCGGCGCAATCTGTTGCGCTCGGTGACTTCGTAGTACGACATGGCCGTCAGCGGCGGCGAGTAGGCATGAACGCTCAGGGTCGGCTGAGCGGTGGCGGCCTGACGGGTAGGTGCCGTCCGTGGCGCCCACACCACGTCGTGCACCCAACCCAGCGGAAACCCGGCCTGATCGCCGGCTTCAAGCCGACGGCGACGCAATTTCTGTCCGTCCCAACGGAATTCGTTGAGTGACCCGAACAGCACAGTCAGCGCACCGAGCGAACCGCCGTGGTCGTGCAATTCGGTCGCGTGACCGGGAACCCAACTGATCAGCCAGACGTCGAGTTCATCGTCGCCGTGGATGCGGGTGAACCACCGCTCCGATTCCGGCACACCGTCGTCGGGCAGCAGATGGTCGCAACGTCCGCTGAGCACGTCATCGGCGACTTGGTCGGTGGCGTGCAGAAGGTCGGGCACCCGTAGCCGGGTTGGTCCCGAGGATAGGGGCGGCATGCTCACGGGGCGGGCAACCGGATGTAGGGCAGTAGATAAAGACACGGGAGGCTCCAGAATGGACGGATTGGATAAGCGGCGGCGTTATTAAGGCCGACAACACTCACAAAATCCGAAGCGCTCCATCACGCCGCCAGTGTTGCATAGATTGACACCGTGCGCGGTTACCCTCGGCGGCCCCGGCTATGGGGCACGGTCCTACTTGCGGCTGGAGTGATCGGTTTATCCGGGGCCGTCGGCTGCTCACATGACGCCGGCAGCGGCACGCCCACGTCGTCGTCAGTCGCGCCCAGTCGCAGCACGCCGCCGGCCCCGATCGGGGCCATTGGACTCTCCCCCGCCGGCGTGACGACCAGGGTCGATGTGCCCGCAAATTCGACCGAGGAAGAGTATTTCCAGGCCTGCCACGCTGCAAAGATATGGATGGATGCCCAGCCCAAGACCGGCGAGTCGCTGTTCGAGCCGTATTTGGCGATGGTCCAGGCATCGCCGTCCGGTACCGCGGGCAGCTGGAATGCCCGGTGGGCCGACCTCAACCTGGCGCGGCAGGCGGCCGTGATCACCGCAGCGCGTGCCGCCGCCAACGAAGAATGCGGGTAGCGTTCGGCCTCTGCTTCGAACTCCTGGGCAATTGAGATCACGGGTGCACGAAATTGTCGACCCGGCCACCGGACAGTCCGTTCTCCCGCGCAAAATAAAGGCATGTCCCGCGAAGGAGTAGCACGCTCGCGCGGGTCATCACACACTCGGGTGGCACTGGCTCTCGGTAGTGGCGGCGCCCGGGGCTACGCCCACATCGGGGTCATCGACGCACTGCGGGAGCGCGGTTATGACATCGTGGGGATCTCGGGCTCGTCGATGGGCGCGGTGGTCGGCGGTCTGCAGGCCGCCGGACGACTGGACGAGTTCACCGACTGGGCGAAATCATTGACCCAGCGGACCATTCTGCGGTTACTGGACCCGTCCATCAGTGCGGCCGGAGTGCTGCGGGCCGGGAAGATCCTGGACGCAGTACGCGACATCCTCGGCCCGGTCACCATTGAGGAGCTGCCCATCGCGTACACCGCGGTGGCGACCGACCTCTTGACCGGCAAATCGGTGTGGTTTCAGCACGGCCCCCTCGACGAGGCCATCCGGGCATCCATCGCCATACCAGGGGTGATCGCCCCGCATGAAGTCGACGGACGCCTGCTCGCCGACGGCGGGATCTTGGACCCAGTGCCGATGGCGGCACTCTCGGCGGTCAACGCGGACCTGACAATCGCAGTGAGCCTCAACGGGACTGAGGTCTTAAGTAATCGCGAAGCGGAGCCCGGCGTCACCGTCGAGTGGCTGAACCGCATGCTGCGCAGCACATCTGCGCTCCTGGACCGGCCGACCGCGCGAGCGGTGCTGAGCAGGTTTGGTGCGGAAGACGGCGAAGAGCCCGAAGACGACTCCGACGAGACCACTGATGCCGAGGCGGCCGAGGCCGCCCAAGTTTCGCTCGAATTCCCATCCGAAGTTCCGAGAAAATTGGGCAGCTTCGAGGTGATGAACCGGACCATCGACATCGCGCAATCGGCGCTGGCTCGCCATACGCTGGCGACCTACCCGCCCGATCTGCTGATCGAGGTGCCGCGTTCGACGTGCCGGAGCCTGGAATTTCACCGGGCGGTTGAGGTGATCGACGCCGGCAGGGCGCTGGCCAACCAAGCCCTGGACGCCCGTGAAATAGCGGCGGATCGGTCCGGGCCGCCCGCGATCGAGGGTTGATCTAGAGACCCAGGAACCGCGCGACGGCCGCCGCGTCACGCCGACCCTGCTTGCGTCCGGCCACCGCCGACGCGACGCGGCAGCGCGGGTCCAGCGCATTGGGCCCGACAGCCGCCAACGAGTCGTCGTCGGCGAATACGGTGAACGTCGGCCCGGCGAATGCCGCGATCTCGGCAGCCAGCCCGTCGCCGAACGGTGCCGGCGCATCCGCACCGGCGGGTACCAGGACCACGGCCACGTCGCAGTCGCGGGCAACCCCGAGATTGACCGCGCTAGCGATCCCACCGTCCATGTAACGTCGGCCTGCGATTGTCACCGGCGGCCATGCCCCCGGCACCGCACAGCTCGCCGCCACCGCGTCGACAAGCCCGACGCCTGATTCCCGATCGAAGACCACCAGTTCGCCGGTGGCGACGTCGATGGCGGTAATGCGCAGCGCCCGCTCGGGCCAGGTATGCGACGGCAGACGTTGCGCAATTACCTGACGGCGGACGGCTTCCGGGACGGTTTCGGTGCCGGCGGCCACCGCGCCGATACGGCGCATCTGCTGGCGCGTTTTGTCCGCCGACTCTTCGTACGGTTCTTCTAAGACGGTCAGGAAGAGTCCGATGATGGTGTCAATGTCGACGCCGGAATCGATCTCGGCCGACGTCTCGGCGACTTGCGCGTCGAACAGCGTCTCGAGCGTGCCGCCGGTACCGATCTGCGCCGCAACGGCTGAACCGGCGGAGGTGCCCACCAGCACGTCGGAATCCATCAGCATTCGCGCCGCAGCCGGCGATACCTCGGCGATGCCGCGTAGAATTCCTGTCTCCCAGGCGATTCCCGCTATTCCTCCGCCAGCCAGTACCAGCGCTTGACCGCTTGCCACGTTTAGGAGTTCACGCCGAAGTACGCTGCGCCTGTTGGGCATGCGCGCTCAAATCCTGCTGACGCAGCAGGTGCCTGGGCGCGTCGGGCAGCACCAGATTTTGAGTGACCTGCAGGGCGGAGTTGACGTGGACCAGCTCACCCGGGGGTATCAGACGCCAGCGCGGATCGTCGTCCATCCGTTCGGTGGCGAACACGACTGACGGGTGAGTGGCCAGCTGATCCGACGTCGCGTGGATGCGCTTCGTGCGCAGGTCGAACTCATCCTCGGGCTTTGCCTTTTGGCCGTCGGACCGCTCCAAAACGTAGAGCTCGTTGGACGCGGGGTAACGTAGCGCCCACATGTCGGTGGCCGTGCAGAGCAAAATGTTGACCGCGTAGATCGGCACATTCGCCGCCAGCCATCGCAGGGCGTCGACCAGACCCGCTGTGACGTCGCCTTGAGCAGAACGGATCGAGCCGGTGATCAAGGCGAATACCCGTTCGGAGTCGGTCTGCCCCAAAACCAGTTCAGCGGTGCCGATTTCGCGTAGCCGTGCGTCGATGACGTCCAGCCCCTCGACCACGCCATTGTGCGCGAATATCCGGCCGTCCTGCAAAAACGGGTGGGTGTTATGGACGTCGAGCGCCCCGGTCGTCGCATAGCGGACATGCGCAATGAAGGTCGTGCCGGTCAGGTGATGGGCTTCGGTGGCGAACTCCGCGTCCTGCCACGCCGCTATCGGCTCCTTGTGCAGCTGGGGCTGGCCGTGCTCGTCGAAGAGGCCCAATCCCGTACCGTCGGGGTTCCTCCTGCTTTGTTCGGCCAGGCTGTCCGGGGCGTCGAGCAGCCAAAACGTCGCGGGAACGACCTTGGTCCCAGCATGCAA
This sequence comes from uncultured Actinomycetota bacterium, assembly GCA_963762625.1. Classification (GTDB taxonomy): domain Bacteria; phylum Actinomycetota; class Actinomycetes; order Mycobacteriales; family Mycobacteriaceae; genus Mycobacterium. The sequence continues at coordinate 1,576,057 of CAVXLB010000001.1, read as the reverse complement.
GCCAAAGAGTCGACACATCCTGTCGACGGTAGCGAAGTCAGCCCGTCAGCGCGTCGGCGAGGTCCCCCAACGCCAGCCGCGCGTAGCCCTTCCAGATCCGGGCGAACAGCGGCAGCGCCCATGCCGTCACTATCGACTTGCGGTGGATGGTCCAGCGCCAGGTGACCTCCGTCCCGTCCCCAGCCGGTGCGAAGATCCATTCGCCCACAACGTGGTCGACCAGCAGCGTCATGGGGCCCCTGACCTGGGTCAGCAGGTAACTGAACGATCGTGGCGGGTCGACACTGGTCAGCTCTTCACGCATGCCGCCGCCACCGGCCAGCAACACAGTTCGGGTCTGGCCTGCGGCGTCCCACGCTCCGGTCTGCTCCTGCACTTCCTTGATCGGCGGAATCGGCCCGTGCCACCGCTTGAAGAGGGCTGGAAGCGGCATCGGCAGCGTGCGGTGGAAGGCTTCCCCGACCGGGACGGGTATGACTCTCGATTGTTCGACGACCAGTGACTGTGCCATGGGCGTAACGCCTTTCAGCTGTCCGCACGCAAGCCCGGGGCGGCCCGGCCGGTGATGAGCGGTAGATCAAAGAAGCTTTGAATGCCCGGTGGCGCGGCACATGTCGCGGGGATCGCGTTCACGCAATGTGCCGCGGTCGCAACGATCCCCGGGTTGCTCTGCAACCCCGCTGCCACGGTCTCGGGCTGCCATCCCTTGATCGTCACGAACGTGTCGGGGTTTCCGCGCACCTCAATCTCATAACGCTCCCCCGCCGACCCGAACGACCAGGGCGGATCGAGATCGTCCTCGCCCATCAGCCAGTTCACCGTGATCCGCACGACCACGGCGTCGCCGACGAGTGCTTCCCAATGGAAGCGCCGCCCGGCGACCTGCCCCGGCTCAATCGCCCCGATGGGGGAGTCGATCGGCGCCGTGGCGACCGCAATCTCCTGCGTCGAGCGGATCTTGGGATCAGCGGCGAAGCCCAGCCGGTCGACACACAGCCGCACCGACTGGCGGAAGCCACCGTCGAGTAGCTTTTGCATCGGCCCCGTTAACGCGCTGTCCGGTGTGCCACCGAAACCCATCACGTAGCGCAGCACATCCGGGGCGCCGTAGGTACGAAGGTCGGAAAACTCCTCGGAACGAACGAAAGTCACGCCGGTGGACATCACCGACATCAGCAACGGAAACAGCTCGGTCGCGGCACCGGGTCCGATGCCCGCGCCGTGCAGCGTCGCATTGCCGGCCTGTGCGGCGACCTCCAGCGGCGCGGCCTCCTTTTCGCTCGGGTAGAACCAGCCGACGGGGGTGACGACGTTCTTGCCCGAGCGCAGCAGCGCGGCAACTTCCTCGACGTTCGGCATCAACGGCGCGTAGAGCACCGCGTCCGCGTCGAGCGCGAGCACTTCGTCGATGCTGTTGGTCGCCGTCACCCCAAGCGGGGACGTGCCGATGATGTCACCAACATCTTTTTCGTTTTTAGCCTCGGAATGCACCCAGCAGCCAGCAAGTTCGAGGTCAGGGTGTTCCAGCACACTTTTAATCGCCGCCACGCCGACCGACCCGGTTGCCCACTGAATGACCCGTAGGCTCATGAAGACGTTCTACACCATCGGCGCGGGCGGCCTGTCGGGTGCACAGAGCTGTCGGAGCTGTCCGTGGCTCCAACTTGTCGGGAAAACCGGCGGCCAAAACCCTACGGACCCGGTCCGCGGGGCCCTAGGATGCATTGATCTTGTTTGCTGGCCCTGGCGTTCGACGGCGCAGCGGTTAATCCCAGGGCTGCCGCGACTTAACGGGGGGTGCTGATGCCTTTTGTTGTCGCAGCACCGGAGATGATGGCGTCGGCGGAATCGGATTTGGCCGGTATCGCCTCCATGATCAGCGAAGCCGACGCGGCGGCGGCTCCAACTACCGAGGTGGTGCCGGCGGCTGGTGACGAAGTCTCGATAGCGATCGCCTCTCTGTTTTCCAGCCATGCGCAGGCCTACCAGTCTCTCAGCGCTCGGGCGGCAACCTTCTACCAGCAGTTCCTGCAGGCTTTGAACAGAGCGCGGATTTCATATGCGGCCGCAGAGGCGACCAACGCCTCGCTGGTGCAGACCGTGCAGAACGACGCCCTGAGCGCGGTCAATGCGCCAACCGAGCTGTTGCTGGGTCGCCCGCTGATCGGCAACGGCACCAACGGGGCACCGAGTACTGGGCAAAACGGCGGGTCCGGCGGACTTTTGTTCGGCAACGGCGGCAGTGGCGGGTCCGGCGCGCCCGGGAGGCCCGGCGGCAAAGGAGGTAACGCCGGACTGTTCGGCAACGGTGGCAACGGCGGCAACGGCGGCACCGGCACCACGGGCGCCCCGGGCTCCGTTGGCGGCAGCGGCGGCAGCGGTGGCGCCGGCGGTACCGGCGGACTGTTGCGCGGTAACGGTGGTTCCGGCGGCGGGGGCGGCACCGGCGGTACCGGCGGGGCTGGCGTGGCTGCTACCGCCGCCGGCGCGACCGGAGGCGCCGGCGGAAGCGGCGGCGCCGGCGGGATCGGTGGTGCCGGTGGCCAAGGGTCGGCGTTGTCCGGCCATGCGGGGGCCGAGGGCGCGGGCGGCCGGGGCGGAAACGGCGGGGTCGGCGGCCAGGGTGGCACCGGCGGCGCGGGGACCGATAACAGCGCCAACGTCGGGGTGGCCGGAGGCCAAGGCGACACCGGCGGCACTGGGGGCACGGGCGGCGACGCCGGCGTTGGCGGCAGCGGCTTGGGCGGCACCGCCGCCTCCGGCACGGCAGGTAACGGTGGCCAAGGCGGGGTCGGCGGCACCGGGGGCAATGGCGGCGAGGGCAGCCAAGGTGCAGCCGGCGGCGGCACCGGAACCCAGGGCGCGGCGGGCGGCGCCGGCGGCACGGGTGGGACCGGCGGGCAGGCCGGCTCCGGCGGCGGCGGTCAGCAAGGTGCCGGCGGGCTAGGTGGCGACGGCGGCGGCGGTGGCACCGGTGGGACCGGCGGGCAGGCCGGCTCCGGCGGCGGCGGTCAGCAAGGTGCCGGCGGGCCAGGTGGCGACGGCGGCGGCGGCGGCGCCGGCGGCCAGGGCGGGGCGGGCACCGACAACAGCGCCTACCCCGGGGTCACCGGCGGTCGAGGCGGCACCGGCGGGGTCGGGGGCAACGGCGGCGACGCCGGCGCAGGCGGGGCCGGCTTTACCCAAGGCGTTGCCGGTACCGCGGGGGCCGGCGGGCAAGGAGGCCTCGGCGGCATGGGCGGCGCCGGCGGGGCGGGGAGTGGCGGCGGCAACGGCGGTAATGGCGGCGCCGCCGGAATCGGCGGTGCAGCCAGCAGCGGCGGCACCAACGGCGATGGGGGCCAAGGCGGTACCGGCGGTCAAGGCGGCGCCGGCGGTATCGGTGGTGTCGGCAGCACCGATAACACCGGCCAAACCGGCGGCTCCGGCGGTCAAGGCGGCAACGGCGGCACTGGCGGGGAAGCCGGCAACGGCGCCGGTGCCGCGGGCAGCCCGGGCACAGGTGGTCAAGCGGGTGGCGGTGGCGCTGGAGCGAACGGCGGGAACGGCGGCAGCTCGGCTAATGGCGGCACAGGCGGCGCCGGTGGCAACGGCGGCGCCGGTGGCAACGGCGGGGCGGCCACCCGCAGCGGCGTCGGTGGGAACGGCGGCAATGGCGGCGATGCCGGCACCGGCGGGAACGGCGGCAATCCCGGCGTCGGCGGCACCGCCGGGGGCAGCGGCGGCAGCGGCGGTGATGGCGGCGCCGGCGGCCAAGGCAGTAGCGGGGGCGTCGACGGCGGCGTCAGTCCGAACGGAGGTAACGGCGGCATCGGTGGCAACGGCGGCGCTGGCGGCAGCCCCGGCCAAACCGTCAGCAAAGAAGTCGCCGCGGCCAACAACGTCTTCTATGGCAGCGGCGGCAACGGTGGCGCTGGCGGGGCCGGTGGCACCGGTGGCACCGGCAACAGCGGCGCGCGCGGCGATAACCCTGGCTTTACCGGCGGTACGGGCGGCACTGGCGGTCAAGGCGGTCTAGGCGGCGCGGCTAACCAACCCGGATCAAACCACGGCTTGTTCGGATCCAACGGCAACGGCGGTCCAGGGGGTAGCGGCGGCGGCGGCGGCACCGGCGGTACCGGGGGCACCGGCGCCAGCAGCGGCGGGGGGGACGGCGGCGACGGCGGCGACGGCGGCGCGGCCGGAGCGGGCGGAGCGCCCGGCAACGGCTTCGATTCCGCGCCTGGGAACGAAGCGCTCCCCATTGGCACCGGGGGGACCGGCGGTACGGGTGGGACCGCCGGCACCGGCGGCACCGGCGGACAAGGCGACAACGGCTTCAACGGCGGTCACGGTGGCAACGGTGGCCAAGGTGGGACCGCCGGCGCCGGCGGCGACGGCAGCGGCACCTTCAACGTCCAAGGCGACAACGGCGGGGATGGCGGCGCCGGCGGCAACGGCGGCAACGGCGGTGCAGGTGGTACAGGCGGGGTCGGGGCCAACGGCGGCACGGGCGGCAACGCCGGCCAGGGGGGCAACGGTGCGAATGCCGGTAACGGCGGCACCGCTCAAACGACCGGCCCCGGGGGTTACGGCGGCGACGGCGGCACGGGCGGCGACGGCGCCAAGGCTGGCGCCGTGGGTGTCGGCGGTGTCGCAGGCACCGGCGGCAATGTTGGTGCCGGCGGAACCGGCGCCGGCGGCGGCAACGGCGGCAACGGCGGCAACGGCGGCAGCGGCGGCTCAGACGGCACGTTCGGCACCAATGGTGCTGGCGGCATCGGTGGGACCGGCGCCGTCTTCGGGGGAAATACCGGCAGCACCGGCACCCCCGGCGCTACGGGCGGCACGGGCGCAAGCGCCTTGGTAAACGCAACCGTCCCACTGCATATGAGTAATGTGACGAATCCAGTGGTATACATCTCGGTAAACGGCGGACCAATGGTGCCCGTGGAGGTCGACACTGGATCTACTGGCCTCGTTATCGAAAGCCAATATGTCCCAACGCAAAACCTCGGCGCCTCCATCGGGTCGGGTACGGCAGGTTACGTCGGTGGACTGACGTACAGCTACACCACTTATCAAGCCACGGTGGACTTCGGAAATGGAATCGTCACGGCGCCGACCGGAGTCAACGTCGTCAGCGGATCGGCGGCACAGTCCTATTTTGCCGCCTACGGTGTTGATGGCGTGTTGGGTATTGGGCCCAACAACGGGTTCCCGGGCACCAGCACGGTGATCCCGGCGTTGCCGGGCCTGCTCAATAATGGTGTGCTCATCAACGAACCCCAGGGCGTGCTGGAGTTCGGTCCCAATCCGCTAGCCGCCGGAGTCTCGGTTACCGGAGCGCCGATTACTACATTGGACGTACAGATCAATCACGGGTCTCTCCAAACCGTTCCCGTGATGATCGATTCCGGTGGTCTGTATGGAACCATCCCGTCATCGACGCTCGGGACGGGACAGGTCTCCGGAACTGCGCCGGCGGGAACAATCATTTCGGTCTACACCAGCGACGGTCATACGCTGCTCTACTCGTACACGACGACGGGAACAAACAGCCCAGCGATCACGTCCGGCGGCCGGATGGAAACCGGGTACGAGCCGTTCGCGCAGCAACCGGTGTATATCGGGTACAGCCCTAGCGGCGTCGGAATGACAACCTTCGCCATCTGACGTACAGCCAGCCCGGTCCATCACCGAGTAACTTAATAGGTTGCCCTGCAACATTTCACGGGTGCAGTCCCGAAACATGTTTGACATCAACCCAGTTCGATGACCGTTCACCGCACGAACCCCCGCCTCGGCGTTCAGTTACGCGCCTCGATTACCTGGTAGGCATCATCGGCGTAGCGAGACCGGATGGTCTTTTTGTCGTATTTGCCGACGCTGGTGCGGGGAATCTCGTCGGCAAAGGCCCACCGTTCGGGTAACCACCACCGGACGACCTTGTCCGCCAAAAATATTCGCAGGTCGCCCGCGCTGACGGAGGCGCCTTCGTTGAGAACGACGACGGCCAGCGGCCGTTCCTGCCAGCGCTCGTCGGGAACTCCGACGACCGCGGCCTCAAGCACATCCGGGTGCCCGATCAGGCAATTCTCCAACTCCACCGAGGAGATCCATTCCCCGCCGGACTTGATGACGTCCTTGGCCCGATCGGTCAGCGTGATGAAGGCACGCTCGTCGATGCGCCCGACATCTCCGGTGCGCAACCAACCCGATTTGAACTTGGACTCGTCCCGCCCGCGGTAGTAGGAGCCGGCGATCCACGGACCGCGAACCTCCACCTCACCGACGGCCGTGCCATCGTTGGGCAACACCTGGCCGTCGTCGTCGACGATCCGCATTTCCACACCGCACACCGGCTGGCCTTGCGTCCCGCGGAACGCCCAGTGCTGTTCCTTCGGGGTTCCCGGCGGCGGCCAAGCAAAGGTGGCCACTGGCGACGTCTCCGTCATCCCCCACAACTGCCGGATCTGGACGCCGTAACGGTCTTCGAACGTGCGCATCAACGACACCGGTACTGCCGAGCCGCCGCAGACCACCAGCCGCAGCGACGATATGTCGTGGCCTGGGTCTTTCTCCAGGCAGTGCAGGACGTCGTTCCAAATGGTCGGCACCGCGCCGGCCACCGTTGGGCGCAGCGTTTCGACCATGTCGATCAGCGATCGTGGATCGAGACGGCAGTCGGGCAGCACCAGGTCGGCACCTGCCATCAACGCGGCATACGGCAAACCCCACCCGTTGGCATGGAACATCGGCACGATCGGCAGCACGCGATCGCTGGACCCGAGTCCCATGGCGTTGGCGGTGCAGGCCGCCATGGTGTGCAAGTAGCTCGAGCGGTGGCTGTAGACCACACCTTTGGGGTTGCCGGTGGTTCCGCTGGTGTAACACATTGCGGCCGCCGAGTTCTCGTCGATCTGTGGCCAGTCGAACTCGGTCGGCTGGCCATCGATCACCTCGGCGTAGCGCAGTACGGTCTTGCCCGAGTCCTGCAGCGGCGCCAAGTCGCCCTCGCCGACCGCAATCACCGTGTGCACGGTGTCCAGGCCGGGCAGGATCGGCCCCAGCAATTCGGCCAGCGACATGTCGACCAGGACGACCTGGTCTTCGGCCTCGTTGGCAACGTACGCGACCTGCTCGGGGAAGAGCCGGATGTTGAGGGTGTGCAGGACCGCGCCCATCGACGGCACGGCCAGATACGCCGTCAGATGTTCGGCGTTGTTCCACATGAACGTCGCGACGCGCTGGTCGCCGGTAACGCCGATGCCGCGTAGGGCGTTTGCCAGCTGGGCCGCCTGTTGGCCCACTTCGTGGTAACTGTTGTGCCGGTAACCGCCACTTGTCGCCGTGCTGACCGTGCGTGCCCCGTGCACACCACAGCCGTGCCGCATTATCGCCGCGATCGTCAACGGGAATTCCTGCATCGTGCTGTACATCGATGTACCGCCTTGTGGGTCTCGGCGCAGCACCGCCTCATGTCCGCTCGGGCGATGCTATCGCCGCGCGGAAAGGGTGCGAAACGGGTCCCCTTAGAAGGCCGGCTGGGGCGGGTTCAGGCGAGTGCCGATTCGTACTGCAGCAGCTCACTCAGACCCCAGTCGGCCGGAGCGTCGCTGTCGTGCGCCGCGCTCTCGATAGCCAACGGGTTGGACGAGGGAAAAGCCGAGGCGATCGGCGCCACGCTGACGGTGCCTGAGTAGTCGGCGATGTACAGGAATTTTCCGTCTGGACTTTCGACCACGGCCGACGGCCGCATCGCGACGCCCAGGGTGCCGATGACGTCATGAGTGAGGGTGCACAGCACCGTGACGCTGTCGTCGGTGACCAGGTAGGCGCGGTCGCCGTCGCCGCTGAGCGTCAGCCCAGTGAGGATGCCGCTGATCCCACCGAACTTGCTCGTATTGACGATCTTGTTGTTGCGGGTGTCGATAACGTCGACCACCACGCCTAATGTCGGGGCAGCTACTGGCCACGTAAGCGAGCGAACCGTCGGTACTGAACGCGACGTCCCGGATGGGCAAACCGATCTCGACCGTATCGTTGACGCGCCAGCGCGAGCGAGCACGGACCTCATCTCGGTCCATGTCGTCGTCGGACGGCGCGAACGCGCCGATCACAACAAGCTGGCCGCCGGCGGGGCCGTTGGTTCCGACGTACAGCCGACCCCCGTCGGAACTGACGCGCACGCATTCGGTGGTGGTACCGGGCGCTATGACAAGGCCTGAAAGCTCGGCGAGCTCGATCACCTCGATCCGGTCCGTCGTGGTGTCCAGAACCGCGATGTCAGCGCCGCGAGCGCCATTTCGGCTGGTGTAAACGCGCGTTCCGTCTCGGCCCACCACCAGGTCGCTCACGCTGAGCGCGAGTGGATGAGTCGCGATAATCGTGTTGGTGGACGTGTCGATGACCTCAATCGCGTCATAGGCCGCTGACACAGTGCCGACATAGGCGCGGTCGGCGTTGTCGCTGCCCATCGCGATGGCGAACGGCTCATTGACGGCGGCCACAGTCTCCACCACGCGGCGGGCGTCGGTGTCGATGACCGAGACACTATCGCGGCCGTAGTTGGTCACCATGAGTCGCGCGCCGTCGGGGCTGGCGGCGATACTGCTGATCGGACCGTTGTTCACCGGAATCCTCGCTAAAACCGCGCCAACAGTAGCGCCTAACTCGACGCGGCCATTCTGCCGATCGCGCGCGCCCTGTCGGCCGTGCACATCTGTCTTGAGTGGTGTCTTGAGGCTCAATGTTGGTACCGCCTTTGCTGTGTTCGTCGGACCTCCACGGGGACGCCAGGTCGCGATACTCGGTGCGATTACTCGGTGCGACGCTAGCGGTCAGGATCAAAAGCGGATCTCACCCCAAAGGCACTGTTATGTCCACTTTCACAGATTCTACCGGCCGAATTTCCGCATAAAAGATTTCGAATTCGGTACTGTTACCCAAATCACGTTATCGACTCAGGCTCTGCTCAGGCTGCGATTTGCCGGCGATCTGCCGGGTGCCCTATAGCGAACGCGTACAAGGGGTTTCAACAGCTGAATCTCTCGCTGTGGCAATCCACTGAACCGTCGGACGCGCGCCTTTACCAATAAGAAACTCTCAGAATTATCGCGAAAGAGGTAAATGTCACACGGGTGTCTCACAGCGCGTCGTGATCGCGCTCCCCGGTCCGGATACGGACGACACTTTCGACCGATGAAACCCAGACCTTGCCGTCGCCGATCTTCCCCGTGCGGGCGGCTGCGACGACGGCGTCAACGACACGCTGCACAAACTCGTCGTCGACTACGACGTCAATTCGGGCCTTGGGGACGAAATCGACCGCGTATTCGGCTCCGCGGTAAACCTCGGTGTGCCCTCGTTGCCTGCCATACCCCTGGACTTCGGTGACGGTCATACCCAGCACGCCGGCGACCTCGACGGCGTGTCTGACATCGTCGATGGTGAACGGCTTGATGATAGCGGTGATCAGCTTCATGACATTAATCGTCCACGGGCTCAGCGGGTTTGGATGTCGGCGTCGCGCCGCGTGGCGCCTTTGGCCAATCGGCTCGCCCGCTCGTCGTGACGAGCGATTCATCTGGGTAAGCCTCTTCGTCGTGCACACCTAGGTCGCCCGATTCCAAGACCTCGTCGGGCAGCCGCAACTTCATAAACAGGCCAAGGACTTTCAGGATGACGAACGTGATGAGGGCATCCCAGACGATGACCGTGCCTGCGGCACCGGCTTGGATCAGTAACTGTTTGGGATGGTGACCGTAGAGCCAACCGGCGGTGGTCACGTCCGTGCCGGTGCTGCCGCCCAGGTACTCAACGATCTTCGGGTCGGCGAGTACACCCACGAGCAACCCGCCTGCCAAACCCGCCACACCGTGCGTGTGGAACACCCCCAGAGTGTCGTCGACCTTCTTGAACAGCCTGGTCCGGCCGAGGTAATTCCAGGAGAACCAGACCAGGGTCGAGGCCACGACACCGATGATCATCGCGCCGAAGCTGTTGACGAAACCCGCTGCCGGGGTGATGGCGACAAGCCCGGTGATCATGCCGTTGATGGCGCCCAGGAATGTGGGCTTGCGCTGCTTGCTCAGGAAGATGTCCCAGATCACCCAGGTGAGCAATGCGACGGCGGTGGTGAGGTTCGTGTTCAGCACCGCCAATGACGCATCAGCACCCGCGAAATACGGGTCACCGCCGTTGAACCCGTTCCAACCCAACCACAGAACGCCGGCGCCGACCGCGGCCAGGGGGAGGTTGTTCGGCACAGCGCGATCACGGTCCCGTTTCAGCCGTGGACCGATCACGGCGGCAGCGACGAATCCGCTTGTGCCGGCGGCGAGGTGGATCACGTACCCACCGCTGTAGTCCAAAGCCCCAGCCTGCGACCACCATCCGCCACCCCATAACAGGAAGGCGTTGACCGAGTAGGCGAACGTCGACCACAGCGGCACGAAGATCAGCCAGACTTTGAAGCTGATCCGGCCGATGACGCTGCCGAGAAACAGCAACGGGGTGATGGCCGCGAAAACGAACTGGAAGTACGCCAGGGTGGTTTCCGGGAAGCGGAAGGACGGCATAGTGCCGTCCAACGACGGGATCCACGCTATCTGCTGGTTGTTGCTGCTCAGGATCGTATGGGGAATGCCGACCGCTGCCCGCAGGATGCCCGGGCCGAGCTTCAGTGGCTCGCCGAAGCCCATCTTGAAGCCCCATAGCACCCACACGACAAGCACCAACGAAAAGCCAGTGAAGGCCATCAACATGGTGTTGACGGCCCATTTCTTCTGAACAATTCCGGCATAGAGAACAGCGATGCCTGGAATGCTCATCATGCCGACCAGAGTCGCGGCCACCAGCTGCCAGGCGTTGTCCCCGGCGTTTAGCCAATCAGGATAGGGCAACATGGTTCAGACACACCCCAATTCGAGCCAGCGGGCTTATTGGAATCAGCTGCGGTGCATATCACGTTGTGACGTGAGAAAGCTTCGAATGGCAATGTTTCGGCAGTATTTCTGATGGTTTAAATATTGATTTCGCTGCGTGGTCACAACATGCGCGCCGCCAGGTTGCGACTCATCTAGCTGCATGTTTGCGACCTTTCCAACTTCCGTTCCGGCGACCTACCGGTAGGGGATCGTCACTACATTGAGAATTCGCTGGCGACTTGCTGCAATTTAGCTGGACAAATCCTGAAAACTATTTGTGGAAATGCTGGACGCCAATGACACGGGCGCAGGTTTTGCTGCTGAGCGTACCTGCGCTGCCGCCACTGCACGCGTAATTCAGGCAAGGTCAGTACATCCCGCATCCAAGACTTCACTGACGCGACCGCTAGATTAGCTTGCTGTCCGGCTGAAAATCACGTGCGGCTAGCTGAACTGAGTGTGCGGGCGAGCCAAGGCGGCGCCGTCGACAATGATGTCGAGCTTCTCGTTGTAGAACGCCACCAGGCCGGCGATTGGGGCGACGGCCGGCAGTGGGTAGTGGTAGGTCCACGCGAGGTCGGGCAGCACGCTCTCGCCCACCCGCACCGACCAATACCCCGACGTCACCCCTTTGTACGGGCACAGCGTCTGTGTCGACGAAGGCTCCAGATGCTCGAAATCGATATCCGTCGGATCGATGTAATACCTGGTGGGCAAACCGGTTTCGAAGAGCAGCACCGGGGTGCGCGTGTCGGCTAGCGGGACACCGTCCAGTTCGACCCGAACGTGCCGGTGCGAGCGCAGCGCGTCGACCCGCGAATAGGGATTGCGCGGGTGTCCGTAGATCGGCTCGTCTTCTTCGAACCAGCGCAGCGGTTCCCATTCGAATCGCACGGTGCCCGCGACGGGGCTGTCGCTGTCGGCGTGGAACACCCGCGCGGCCGACTGGTGAGTCTGGCCCGCGCCGACCAGCGAGTGCAGCCGCGACGGGCCCAATTGCACCTTCTGTGGATGGTTCTCGTCGCGCAGGAATTCGGCGCGGACATCCGTCAGGGGTACGTAATACGCAGGGTAATAAGGGATTTCCCACACGTATCGGGCCGCGATGGTGTCGAAGACCAGCTCGTGGCCGAGATAGCCGCGGACCCGACGTGGCGCGGGCTCGATGCGGCCGCGGGTGGCTGCCATTTGGGGATAGTCACGGTCTGTGGTCATGGCTCACCTACTGGTTCTTGGATGCCAGGCCGGCCGGCGCATGGCCGATCGCTTTACGGATGGCGTCGGCCAGCGCCAGCGCGCTCTCCTCGGTGAGTTCAAGCGCCACCCGCGCGGACGGGCCGAGTTCGGGATTCATCACATCGATATTGACCGTGTGGGTGTAGGGCGCATGCACCGCATGATCGACATAGACCGTCGCGCGGTTGGCGCCGAACCAACCCATTGGACCCTTGCCGCTTCCGTCGATCTCGACGTGTTCGGTGAGATGTGTGCACATGGCTGCGGATACCTAACCTTTCAGGTGGGTCGCAAAGAACTCATCGATGCGCCGCCAGCCGTCCACCGCGGCCTCGGGGCGGTACGCCGGCCGATCGACAGAGAAGAAGGCGTGGCCCGCGCCGTCGTAAGACTGGAATTCGTGCGGCTTGTCCAGCTTGGTCAGCTCGGCGTCCAGCGTGGCCACCGCCGCGGGCGCCGGGAACTTGTCCTCGACCCCGAACAGGCCCAGCAGCGGGCAGCTCAGGTTCGGCGCCAGGTGCAGGATCGGCTTGATGACCCTGCCCTGCGGGGGACCCTCGACGACGTACCCGCCGTAGCAGTCCACCGCGGCGTCGAAGGGCAGTGAACAGGCCGCCAGGTAGGCGTGCCGCCCGCCCGAGCAGTGCCCGATGACACCGAACTTCCCGTTGGCGCCCGGCAAGGAGCCCAGGTATTCGACCGCCCCTGCGACGTCGCCGACCAGGCGCTCATCCGGCACCCCGCCGGCCGCACGCGCCGCCGCCGCGGCGTCGTCGGGAGAGGCGCCCGGGGCCTCGCGTGAATACAAGTTCGGGGCCACCACGTGGTAACCGTTGACAGCGAGCCGCCGGGCGAATTCCTTTGTCTCCCGGTCATAGCCGGGCATGTGGTGGATCCACACGATTCCGCCCCGTGCCCCCTCGGCGAGCGGCGTCGCAAGGTAGGCCTCTACTTCGTCGCCGCCATGGCCGGTGATGGTGATCGTCGCTGCGCGAATGGCATCTGGGCTGAACACGTTCATCGCGATGCTCCTTGGTTGGCCGCAACGAGACGGGGAGCGCCTGCGGCTCGTCCGGTTTCGCCCCGCCGCAACCAACGTATCCGAACTGCGCCATGCCGCGGCCGGCGCCAGGTCAACGCATCGTGGACCAATTGGGGCCCCGCCGCGCATCGACGAAGTGCGGATTAGTCGGCCAGCTGGCGGTGCGGTTCCGCATCACTGCCGCCGGTCGCGCACTTTGTAGGTCGAGGGCCACGACTTTCGCGATTCGTCGCCGGTAAGCGGGGTCCCCATGCCGCCGACCTTAACGCTGTAGGCCTCTTTACCCGGGCCGACCTCACGATTGGCGTGTTCCTGCGCGAGGTAATACAACTCATCGATGGTGGCTTCGTCGTACGCAACGAACGAGGTGTCGCGGGCGACGTCGTCGATCCCGGCAAGCATCCGTTCGAGCAGGAACCGCGACGCCAGCGCCGCCACGCCCAGCAGCGTGAACGGAACGACCCAGTAGAAAACGAATGACAGCGGAGTCTTCGCATCGAGAATCGTGGCATCACCGCCCACGATCGGCGGGATCGCCGACGACGCCGTCATGCCGGCGAACGCGGCGACCCAGACCCAGGTCAGCAGCCGCACGACACTGCCGAACAGCTCGGTCTTGATCACATCGGCAGGCTGTTCCGCTGCGGCGAACTCATGCACGAACGGCTTTCCGCTCAGCACGCCGATCAGCGACACCAGGCAGATCCCGGCGTTGCTCAGCGGCAGTATCCACTGCCCCAGTGCCGATTGGGTGAGCGTAAATGTCAGAACTGTCAGCACCGAGAATGTCGCGACCGCTCCGATTTCGAGCGCACCACCCGGCTGCCCGGCTGCCCGGCGGATGCCAAACGCGATGACGGCGGTCGCCAAGGCCGCCAGCGCGGAAATGCTGAAAGGGACGTTACCGACCAGCACCCAGTAGACGATCCACGGCGCAAAACCACTCAGCATGCCCACGGTTGGTCAGTGTATGAGGGGCGTTTCGCGGTGCCGTGCCTGGCTACGGTCCGCTCATCCGGCTAGACTTTCCGTTCTTCCCGGGACTGCCGCCAGCCGAGCCGGCGCCGCCACCGGTGCCCCCACTCCCGCCGTTCACGCCGTCGCCGCCGTCGCCGCCGTTGCCGAACAACCCTTGGACGGTGGTGCCGGTGTATGTCACCTCGTTGCCGCCACCGTTCCCGCCGTTGGCAGGCCCGACACCGCTGCCGGCGTTGCCGCCGTTCCCGCCGGCGCCGAAGAAGCCGCCCGCACCGCCGCCGGCTCCACCATTGCCGCCGGGTGCAACGGTTGAGGCGCCGCCGGCACCACCGGCACCGCCCACGCCAAAGGGCAAACCGACGCCGCCGCCGCCGGCACCGCCGGCACCGCCGTCCCCGCCGGAGGAGGTGCCGCCCACGCCACCCCCACCGCCGCCGCCCAAACCTGAAAGCGCCGCGCCGACACCGCCAGCACCACCGGTACCGCCGCCGCCCAAACCGGCACCGCCAGCACCGCCGGAACCGCCGTGCGCCAAGCCCAGCCCGAGGAGGGCAGGGGCGGCACTCACGCCGCCTGCACCTCCGGCACCGCCGATGGCACCGACACCGTCGCCGGCGCCGCCTATCCCGCCGGCGCCGCCCCGGACGAAGTCGAAAGCAACAACGCCGCTGGCGGCACTCACGCCGCCCGCACCGCCGGCACCGCCGATGCCGGTGGCATTGCTGGCGGCGCCTCCGGCACCGCCAGCGCCGCCCTGGGCGAAGTCGATCCCGATGAGGCTGCGGTCGGCGCCCAGACCGCCGGCACCCCCGGCACCGCCGTTGCCGCCGGCACCGCCGGCACCGCCGGCACCGCCCCGGCCAAAGAGGTAACCCTCTCCGCTGCCGCCGTTACCGCCCGCGCCACCGGTTCCAGTGGTGGCGGTGCCGCCCGCACCGCCGATGCCCCCGATGCCCCCCAGAAGGCCACCGTTGCCGCCAGCTCCACCCGCACCGCCGTTCATCGTGGTCGTGGAGTTCCCGCCTATGCCGCCGGCGCCCGCGCGCCCGAACATCAACCCTGCGTTGCCGCCGCCACCGCCGGCCCCGCCGGCGACCGTGAGGGTGGCGACCCCGCCGGCACCGCCGGTCCCGCCGTTACCGAACAACCCGGCAGCCCCACCGGCGCCACCGGCGTGGCCGGCCGCGCCTGACCCGCCGGTACCGCCGTTGCCGATCAAGAACCCGCCGGCCCCACCCGCTTGCCCGGTCCCCGCCGCACCGTTAGTGCCGTTGCCGATCAACGGGCGACCGAACAGCGTCTGAGTGGGCGCATTCACGGCCGCCAGCGCGCCCTGCTCCGCGGCCCGCACTGCCGACGCATTGGTCGCCTCAGCGGCCGCATAGGTGCCACCCGCGCCGTTCAACGCCTGCACGAACTGCAAATGAAAGGCCGCCGCCTGCGCGCTCACCGCCTGAAACTCCCGGGCATGGCCGGAAAACAGCGACGCGATCGCCGCCGACACCTCATCACCCGCGGCAGCGATCACCACGGTGGTCGAAGCCGCCGCCGCCGCGTGTGTCGCGCTGATCGTCGAACCGATCTTCGCCAGATCCGAAGCCGCTGCCGTCACAAACTCCGGCGCCGCAATGACAAATGACATCTGAGACCTCCCAAATAAGGGATGGGTATTCAAGTGACGATCCGAAATCGCGCCAGGGCCATCTTGATGGACGCGGCAACCACGAACTTTACAAGCAAATAGGACGCTGGTAAATCGTCGCGATTGATTAACGCGTCACCCAATGCGAGCAGTTAAATTAACTCGCTTACCTGATCTCCAACTTTCCAGCGTCGCGGCGGCGTACTCCATACCGAACGGTTTGGATGTCGCGTATTCGACTGGCGCGCAGCAGGAAGCAGGGCAACGCCGCGCGCCTGAGTGGATCAGGTGGCCGGCGAACCGCAGAACTACCGGACCCTCACCGATAAAGAGATGTACAAAATTCTTGACCATGATTGTCGCGACAGGCATTTGCGGACAATCGCGCTGTATCGATTACGGCGAGGCAAGATTGCAGGTCTGCGGTGGTGCAATCTCAGCCTAAGCGACAAGACAATGGGTAAAAGCGACGACGAGCTGCCGCCCAAGCACCTGCGCATCGCTGAGAACCGGGGGTGACGATCGGTAAGACATACCAGCCATTCGATGCCGCGGGTGCCGAGCATCTCGGCCCCTCCAGCAGGAAAGGAGGTTGAGGAATCGGCTGCATGATGCGCGGCGCACGTGCGGGCCATTGATGCACCTGCGCAGGGCGCCGATCGCGCTGATCGCGGCGGGGTTGGGACATGCCAGTGCAGCGTTCACGCTGTCGTTGGGCACGCACTCAAGGTGGAGCGCTGAAGGGTGCTGCAGCGAGTTTCGCGCGGGCCGTGACGTCGGGTGACACCGAGACCGGATCAGAGGGGCCAGCACCGAACTCATGTGGAACCCATATATAGAGGTCATCCAGCCGAAATCGCGTGCCCCCAGTCGGACTCGAACCGACACTGGACGGATTTTAAGTCCGCTGCCTCTGCCAATTGGGCTATGGGGGCTCTGGCGGGGAATCTAGCGCGCGCAACCCGGATTCGGGACATCCCATCCCACCGTGATCTTGCCGTCAATCCGAGCGTGCACCGCAGCCATCCATCGCGTAAGATCCGCGCGCCGTTCGCCTTATCGCCGGATTGCCTTCGTACGCAAGATGACACGGTTATGTCGCCCCACAGGACCCTGTTAAAACTGCCCGCATCAATGTTAAGAAGCCGTAAACGGCTGTCACCCTAACGCTTCCCGTCGGGATTGTGGTGACAGGGGAAATTAGCCTTACGCCAACGCACAGAGCCCCGTACGCCAACGCACAGGGTCGACCCAGCGCAGGGATTCGACAGGTCCAAACAGTAGGAGCAGCAGATGTCAGTTCTGAAAACAATTCCTGAAGAGTTGATCGCCGCGGCAACGCAGCTAGAGGGCATCGGTACTTCACTGACGGCGCAGAACGCGGCCGCGGCGGCACCGACCACCTCCATCGCTCCGCCAGCTGCTGACCAGGTATCGGCTCTGCAGGCTGGAATCTTTGGGGCCTATGGCACGGTTTATCAGCAGATCGCCGCCGAAGCCCAGGCCATTCAACAGCAATTCACGAGCACCCTGGGGTTGAGCTCCGGCACGTACAGCTCCACCGAGGCCGCCAACGCGGCCTCGTCCGCTGCCCAGAGCGGGTTCCAGAACTTCCTTACCAACATCGCCACGATCCTCGGTGGCCCCACCACCAGCGTCGGTGGCAACCCGCTCAGCCCATCCGGCAACGCGGCCAACTTCCTCAGCTTCGAGTCCGGTAACTGGGCCTCGGCCATGTCCGACTGCCTCGGGATGGCCGGCGGCGGCCTGATCCCGTCAGACGACCTGGCCAATCTGGCCGGCACCGCCGGTGACAGCGCAGCCGTGGCCGGCGCCGCAGATGTGAACTCGATCGCGCCGGTCGGCGGCATGGGCATGGGCGGCATTGGCGCGGGTATGCCGGCGGGCATCGGCCAGGCGACCATGGTCAGCTCGATGTCGACGCCACCGAGCTGGGCCGGCACGGTCACCCCGGTGTCAGCGACGACTGCTGCGACGCCGCTCACAACTGGCTGGACCGGCGCGGCACCGCAAGCCGGCGCGCCGATGGCAGCCATGCCCGGCATGCCAGGCGCGGGCGCTTCGAGAGGTTCCGCCCTGGGTGCACCGCGCTACGGCGTCAAGCCCATCGTCATGCCGAAGCCGACGGCCGTCTAGGCAGCGCACACCAACGCGGTCACGCGTACTAACTAAGAAGCGAAATTTCGGTCATAGCGAAAAGGAACGGATGCAGAAATGGTAATGGATTTTGCAGGTATACCACCTGAGATCAACTCCGGACTCATGTACACGGGCGCAGGTTCGGGGCCGTTGGTGGCCGCCGCGGCGTCGTACAGCAACCTGGCCGCAGAGCTGAGCACCACGGCGTCTTCCTGGGAGTCGATCATCACGAACCTGACCACCGAGGCCTGGACAGGTCCGGCGTCGACAGCGGCAGCCGCCGCAGCTCAGCCTTATGTGACCTGGCTGAGTTCCACGGCGGCCGCACTCGAACACGCGGGCACGCAGGCGGCGGCATCCGCGGCCGCTTACGAGGCGGCGTTCGCCGCCACGGTTCCGCCCCCGATCGTCGCGGCCAACAGAGCTCTACTGTCGGCACTCGCCGCGACGAATTTCCTGGGTATCAATACCCCAGCGATCGCGGCCACCGAGGCTCACTACGCCGAGATGTGGGTGCAAGACGCCACCGCGATGTATACCTACTCGGCCGCCGCGACGGCCGCCGCGGCCCTGCAGCCGATCACCCCGGCGTCGCCGACCGCCAACCCGGCGGCGGCGGCTATCCAATCCGCCGCCGCAGTTCCTGCGGCCAGCACCTTTGGCACCCAAATATTCGCCGCGTTGCCGACGAATGTGCAGGAATTGCTGACCACGCTGGACGGCTTCGGCGGCACCTTGTTCAACTTCAACTTCGTTCAGCAGATCGGTGTCACCGCGGCATGGTTCACCGGTAACGCCATTCCGACGGCGGTGTCATATGGACACACGATCGCCGCTGCCGAGGCGGCCGCCCCGGCGGCCGCGGCCGCGGCCAGCAACGTCACTCCCGTCGGCGGCATGGCCCTTCCCGTGGGGTCCCTGGTGAACAGTGTCGGCTCGACAGGCAGCATGGGCGGCGTGGGCGGCGCCGTATCGGCGGGCCTGGGCGAGGCGGGCTCGGTTGGCGGATTGTCGGTTCCGGCCAGCTGGTCTGCGGCCACACCGGCAACGCTGGAATCTTCGACGGCGCCGCTGGCAGGCTCGGGTTGGACAGCCGGCGTCGAGGAGACAGCCGGAAACGGGGGGATCGTGCCCGGCATGCCGGGGATGGCAGGGGCCGCCAAGGGCGCTGGTGCCCTCTCCGGCCCGAGGTACGGGTTCAAGCCGATCGTTATGCCCAAACAGGTTGTGGTCTAACGCCGGAAAAAAGGGGGGACATGTCATGCGTTTGAGGTCGGCAGTTAACCCCTAAGCCGTAATCTGTCCGTTATGCGGTTGACCACCGCATCGATTGCGGTTGCAAAGACTTCCACAGACACAAGGTAACGAAAACAAGGAGAAGGAAACATGGCAACACGTTTTATGACTGACCCGCACGCGATGCGTGCGATGGCTGGCCGGTTTGAGACTCACGCTCAGACGGTCGAGGACGAGGCTCGCCGCATGTGGGCGTCCTCGCAGAACATCTCGGGTGCCGGCTGGAGCGGTACCGCCCAGGCGACGTCCTACGACACCATGGGCCAGATGAACCAGGCGTTCCGCAACATCGTGAACATGCTTCACAACGTGCGCGACGGAATGCTTCGGGACGCCGGCAACTACGAGCAGCAAGAGCAGGCTTCGCAGCAGATCCTCAGCAGCTAGTTTCCACACCCCCACAACTTTCAATTCAGGAGGACATCACAATGACTATCAATTACTCATTCGGAGACGTGGACACCCACGGTGCCACGATTCGTGCCCAGGCGGCGTCGTTGGAGCAGGAGCACCAGGCCATCGTTCGCGATGTGCTGGCTGCCGGTGACTTCTGGGGCGGCGCCGGTTCGGTCGCCTGCCAGGAGTTCATCACCCAGTTGGGTCGCAACTTCCAGGTGATCTACGAGCAGGCCAACTCGCACGGCCAGAAGGTGCAGTCCGCCGGTAGCAACATGGCGAGCACCGACAGCGCCGTCGGGTCCAGCTGGGCCTGACAGCACACTCTCGACAAAAGGGCCGCACACCAATCGGTGTGCGGCCCTTTTGTCTGTGCTCCAAGAACCGTGCGCCGCGTTACCCAGCGACCGGCGAACGCGGGATGAGCGAGGAGCGGAATCCGATCCGCTGTGCGCCATCGGCCTCGCGCCCGACCATGCCGCCCATCGGCAGCTTGGAGATGGCGCCGGTCGACACCGACGGCGCCGCGCCCCATCCGCCCGGCATGGCATTGGCATCGAGCACGGGCGCCGGCGCCACCCAAGAAACCGCGTCAGCCCAACTCGGCGGCACCGACAAGGTACCGAGCGCGGGCGCTTGACCCAGAGCTGCGGCTGCGGCTCCCCCTGCGTTTCCCAAACCACCGAGGTCCCCCGGAACTCCTGCGACTCCCCCTTCGGCTCCGATGAGCGAACCCGCGCCCTGGACATCCAGCTGCAGACCGTAGACGTCCATGCCTGTACCGCCGAAGTCGAGACCTAGGCCGCCGAAGTCGGTACCCAGGCCCGCGGCATCGCCGCCCACGCCGGCCACATCGAAGATCCCGGAGAGAGCGCCGTTGCTGCCGAGGCCGGAAAGCACGCCGCCCAGATTCGAGAGGACACCGGCGGCCCCGGCGGTTTTGGCGGTCGTCTTGCCCGTCGCGCCCGTCAGACTCGACAGCGCGCTGGCGGGAGTGAAAGCGCTGGACGCAGCAAGTCCGGAGACGTTGCCTAACGCCGTCTGCGAAAGGCCCGTGAGCCCAGAACCGGACGCCGATCCGGGCGTCGCCAAATTCTGCAGGGCTTGGGTTAGCGCCGACATCAGCTGTGTGGTCGATGTCCGGGCTTTGGCGCCGACGGTCTGGGCGACCGCGCCGGCCTGTGCGGCCAGCCCGTTCGGATTGGTCGTCTCGGGCGGTGACGTGAAAGTTGAAAAGGCCGATGCGGACGCCGAACTGGCGGCATAGCTGTACATCGCCGTGGCGTCCTGGGCCCACATTTCGCTGTACTCCGCCTCGGTGGCCATGATCGCCGGCGTGTTCTGCCCGAACACGTTGGTCGCGACCAACGTCGTCAGCTGAACCCGGTTGGTCGCGACCAACGGCGGGGGCACCGTCATCGCGTAGGCCGACTCATAGGCGGCCGCGGCCGCGGTGGCCTGGGTGGCCGCTTCCTCGCACTGGGTAGCGGTGGTCCTGAGCCACACGACGTACGGGGTGACCGCGGCCTCCATCGACATCGCCGACGGGCCGGTCCAGGATTCGTCGGTCAGGCTTGAGATCGCCGACCCATAACCGCTCGCGGCGCTCTGCAGTTCGGCACCCAGCGATTCCCATTCCGCGGAGGCAGCCAGCAGGGTCGCAGGCCCCGGACCCAGATACATGCGGGCGGAGTTGACTTCCGGCGGCAATGCTCCAAAGTCCATCGCCTATCCCTCTCGTTGTCTGAGTTTGCTGGCCTGCGTCACAACCGACTCGTGTCGGTAACCCCGGCGAGTTCGGTAACCGGGGACCACCACCGGGGTCGAAGGCACGTCAGCGACAGCGCAGCGCTGCCGGCCGCTCGGCCTGGCTGCGTCGGCGGGCGCCGCGAAATCCATCGCCAGACACGCCGGCAAGGCTTCCGCAGGCGAGGACATCAGCACCGGGCTGACAGGAATGAACGAAGTCGTATCGGCGTGGATCGTCTGAGCGTCGATACCTCGTAATTCGGCGCCCCGCGTGAACAGCGCCGCGCGCGTCACATTTGCATGATTTGTTACGAAATAAATTGAAATCTCCTGATATTTGTAACTTTTCGTAACTTGACGTTAACGAGCGATGGGGCAGTGTCGTGCTGCGCCGTTGGGCAGGACACTCACCCGCGAAAGCGAGTGCTGAACAACCAAGTGGCTTCGCCAGTGAACTCCCTTGGTATACCAATGGTTTGGAGAACCAACCTTCGTGCCGATCAAGCTCACTCAAGCCAACATTTATGTCTTCCAGTATTTTTCGGAATTGGGCTAATCTCAAGCTGGCACATGAGACACATATAAAACACATATTTGTCCCCGGCTCAAGGCGGCCCCGGGACGGTCATTAGATTTGAGAATTCTATGAACTCTGTGACAGAATCATTTGAGCTTGCAAGAATCCAGAAGCATGACCGCAATGTCGGGCTACACGGGTAACCAGAGGCCACGTCAGGCAATCCTCGGGCAGCTGCCCCGGATCAATCGACCCGATGGATCACCGATCCGAGTTTTGCTGGTCGACGATGAGCCGGCGCTGACGAACTTGGTGAAGATGGCGCTGCACTACGAAGGCTGGGACGTCGACATCGCGCACAACGGCCGCGACGCCATAGCCAAGTTCGACAAGGTCGGCCCTGACGTGCTCGTCCTCGACATCATGCTGCCCGACGTGGATGGGCTACGGATTCTGAAGCGGGTTCGCGAATCCGACACTTATACGCCCACCTTGTTCCTCACCGCCCGCGATTCGGTGATGGACCGCGTCACCGGGCTCACCGCGGGCGCCGACGACTACATGACCAAGCCGTTCAGCCTCGAAGAGCTCGTCGCCCGACTGCGCGGGTTGTTGCGCCGCGCCACCCAACTGACCCCGGCGCCCACCGAGACGCTGAATGTCGGCGGTTTGCGAGTCGACGCCGCCAGCCGCGAAGTCGCTCGCGACAACACGCCGATATCGCTTTCCTCGACCGAGTTCGAACTGCTTCGTTTCCTGATGCGGAATCCCCGCCGCGCGCTGAGTCGCACCGAAATCCTGGACCGCGTCTGGAACTATGACTTCGCAGGGCGCACCAGCATCGTCGACCTCTACATCTCCTACCTGAGGAAGAAGATCGACTCCGGCAGGGAACCGATGATCCATACCGTCCGCGGCATTGGATACATGCTGCGTCCACCGGAATGACCCGCGAGCGGAATACCGCATCGCGAGACACTCCGCGGTGGTTCCCCAGTTCACTGCGCCGCCAGTTGCTGATCGGCGTATTAGCAGTCGTCACAGTGGTATTGGTGGCGGTCGGCGTCCTCTCGGTGCTGAGCCTGCGCGGCTATGTCACCACGATGAACGACGCCGAAGTCGCCAAATCCCTGCACGCGTTCAACAACTCGTACACCAGATACCGCAACGGCGAACATACTTCGGCACATCAAGACACCCCGCCGGTGTCGCAGGCACTCTTGGAATTCACGGGACAAACCCCGGGAAACCTCATCGCCGTGCTGCGCGACGGCGCCGTGATCGGCTCGGCAGTCTTCTCCGAAGACGAAGCAAGACCCGCGCCGGCCGACGTTGTTCGCGCGATCGAGGCGCAATCATGGCCGGACGCCCCGCCAAAGACCCAAGAACTGGGCAGCCTCGGCTCCTACCGGGTCGACTGCATCTTCGTGGGATCCGACATCCTGGTCGTCGGGGTGTCGCTCAACCTCGCCGATCGAATTATCGCCCGCAAAAACATCACCACCGCAGCGCTAGTCGCTGCCGCTCTGGCGGTTACGGCGGCACTCACCATTTGGGTGGTCGGGTATACGCTCCGCCCACTGCGCCGGGTAGCGGCGACCGCCGCGGAGGTTGCGGCAATGCCGCTCACCGACGACGACCACCGGATCAGCGTGCGAGTGCGCCCACAGGATACCGATCCAGACAATGAAGTCGGAATCGTCGGACACACGTTAAACCGATTGCTGGACAACGTAGATAGCGCGCTGGCGCATCGCGCCGATTCCGACCTGCGGATGCGGCAATTCCTCACCGACGCCAGCCACGAGTTGCGAACCCCACTGGCCGCGATTCAGGGTTATGCGGAACTGACCCGCCAAGACAGTGCGGCGCTGCCGCCGACGACCGAGTACGCGCTGGCGCGCATCGAGTCCGAAGCGCGCCGGATGACGTCGCTGGTCGCCGAATTGCTGCTGCTCTCCCGGCTGGGTGAAGGCGAAGATCTGCAAACCGACGACGTCGACCTGGCCGATCTCGTCGTCAACGCCGTGAACGACGCTTCGGTGGCCGCGCCCACCCACAATTGGGTCAAAGATCTACCCGAAGAGCCGGTTTGGGTCCGCGGGGATCATGCCAGGCTGCACCAACTCGTCAGCAATCTGCTCAACAACGCCCGGGAACACACACCGCCCGGCGTGACGGTGACCACCGGGATCACCCGCCATCCCAACGGTCCGGACGGGCCATACGCCGAACTGACCGTTGATGACGACGGCCCCGACATCGATGCGGACCTCCTTCCCCGGCTATTCGAGCGGTTCGTTCGCGCGGACCAGTCCCGGAGCAACGGAACGGGCAACGGGCTGGGCCTGGCCATTGTCAGTTCGATCGTCAAGGCCCATCACGGCTCGGTTACCGCCCAGTCCGGCAATGGTCGAACAGTATTCCGGGTGCAGATTCCGATGCGGGAAAATCCAATCGCACACACCGCGTAAAGGAATCGGCCGGAAACCCGGCAAACCCGCAAATGTCGCAGGTCGCACCGTAAAGAAACCGTTAAGGCGATATCTCCCGCACACCGGCGCGCATAGCCTCGTTCTTGTCCTCATCACCGAGTCGGGTCGAACGGAGGCAGCTATGTCCGTGGTGGTGTATCTCCTGCTGACGCTGGCAATTTTCGCAGCGCTCAGCTTAGCGCTGAAGTTGGGATCGTGAGCGTCGCTAACACTGTAGGTCTTGTCCTCTCCGTCTTGGTCGCGCTGTTACTTGTTGCGGCCCTTATGTATCCGGAGCGCTTCTAATGAGCAGCACCCCTATCATCTGTCCGGAGCGCTTCTAATGAGCAGCACCCCTATCATCTGTCCGGAGCGCTTCTAATGAGCGAGCGCCCCTATCATCTGTCCGGAGCGCTTCTATGAGCAGCACCCCTATCATCTGTCCGGAGCGCTTCTAATGAGCAGCACCCCTATCATCTGTCCGGAGCGCTTCTAATGAGCAGCACCCCTATCATCTGTCCGGAGCGCTTCTAATGAGCAGCACAGCAGCGGGTGTGGCGTTCCTCGCTCTCCTCGTCGTTGCCCTGGTGGCCGTACACGTGCCGTTGGGGGACTACATGTACCGGGTCTATAGTTCCAAAAAGCACTCCCGAACAGAGCGATTCGTCTATCGGCTGATTGGCGCCAGCCCCGAAGCCGAACAAACCTGGATTGCGTACGCCCGAAGTCTTATCGTGTTTTCGGCGATCAGTGTCGTATTGCTGTTCGTCTTGCAACTGGTGCAGGGCAAACTGCCGCTGCATCTGAACAATCCCGCGACGCAGATGACGCCGGCGCTGGCCTGGAACACTGCCGTCAGCTTCGTCACAAACACCAACTGGCAGAACTATTCCGGCGAATCGACCGACGGCCATCTAGTGCAGATGGCGGGTTTCGCGGTGCAGAACTTCGTGTCCGCTGCGGTCGGCATGGCCGTCGCCATCGCGCTTGTTCGCGGATTTGCCCGCAGCCGCACCGGTGAACTCGGCAACTTCTGGGTGGACCTGACCCGCGGCACGCTACGCATCCTGCTACCGATCTCCATCCTCGGCGCGATCGTTCTCATCGCCGGCGGCGCCGTTCAGAACTTCCATCTCAACGACCAAGTCGTCACCACGCTGGCCGGTACCCCGCAGACCATTACCGGCGGACCTGTCGCCAGCCAGGAGGTGATCAAAGAGCTGGGCACGAACGGCGGTGGCTTCTACAACGCCAACTCATCGCACCCGTTCGAGAACCCAACCTCCTGGACCAACTGGATCGAGATCTTTCTGCTGCTGGTCATCAGCTTCTCGCTGCCCCGCACCTTCGGCCGCATGGTGGACAGCAAAAAGCAGGGCTACGCGATTGCCGCGATCGTCGGCGTGATGGCCGTTTTAAGCGTCAGCTTCATGATGCTGTTCCAATTGCAACACCACGGCACCGTGCCCACCGCGGTGGGCGCCGCAACCGAAGGGACCGAACAGCGTTTCGGAGTCGCCGACTCCGCCGTCTTCGCCGATGCGACCACATTGACATCCACCGGCGCCATCGACTCGGTGCACGACTCCTACACCAGCCTGGGCGGCATGATGCAGATGTTCAACATGCAGCTCGGCGAGGTCGCACCCGGCGGCACCGGCTCAGGTCTGTACGGCATCCTGATCCTCGCCGTCATCACCGTGTTCGTCGCCGGCTTGATGGTCGGCCGGACACCGGAATACCTTGGCAAGAAGATCAACCCGCGCGAGATGAAGCTGGCCTCAGGTTATTTTCTGATCACCCCGCTCATCGCGCTGCTCGGCACTGCCACCGCAATGGCGCTGCCGGGCGAGCGCGCCGCTATGGGCAACCCGGGGGGCCACACGGCCTCTCCGAGGTGCTCTACGCATTCACCTCAGCGGCCAACAACAATGGTTCCGCTTTCGCCGGCCTCTCGGCCAACACAGTCTGGTGGAACACCGCTTTGGGCTTGGCGATGGCTCTCGGCCGATTCCTGCCGATGATCATGGTCCTCGCGCTGGCCGGCTCGCTGGCCCGTCAGGGCATGACGCCGGAGTCGAGTGGCACCCTACCCACACACAAGCCTCAGTTTGTGGGCCTGGTGGTGGGTGTGACGGTCATCCTGGTTGCCCTCACCTTCCTGCCCGCGCTGGCGCTCGGGCCCCTCGCTGAAGGGATCCACTGAAACCGTGACGACCACAATCGATCCCCCTACCCAGTCACATTCCAGCCACGCATCCCCCGAACGGCTCAAGGGTGGGTCGCTTGACCCACAGCTCCTGCTGAAAGCCGTGCCGGACGCTCTAATCAAGCTGGATCCGCGAACCCTGTGGCGCAACCCGGTGATGTTCATCGTGGAGATCGGCGCCGTGTGGTCGACGGTGCTCGCGGTTAGCGACGACAGCTGGTTCAGCTGGCTCACCGTGTTCTGGCTCTGGCTGACAGTCATTTTCGCCAACCTGGCCGAAGCGGTCGCTGAAGGACGCGGTAAAGCGCAGGCCGACGCGCTGCGTAAATCCAAGGCCGATACCATCGCGCGCCGCCTGAAGGGCTGGTCACCGGGCGCCGGCGCCTCGGACATCCCCGAAGAAGAGATCGCCGCGCCGCTGCTGCAGCAAGGTGACATCGTGGTAGTCACCGCGGGTGAAGTTATCCCTGGCGACGGCGACGTCGTCGAAGGTATTGCATCAGTTGATGAATCGGCCATCACCGGCGAATCGGCACCGGTTATTCGCGAATCCGGTGGCGACCGCTCAGCGGTGACCGGTGGCACAACCGTGCTGTCGGACCGCATCGTGGTCAAAATCACCCAGAAGCCCGGCGAGAGTTTCGTAGACCGCATGATCGCGCTCGTGGAGGGCGCGAATCGGCAGAAGACGCCGAACGAGATCGCGCTCAACATCCTGCTCGCGGCACTGACCATCATCTTCGTATTCGCGGTAGCGACCTTGCAGCCGCTTGCGATCTACTCCAAGGTCAACAACCCTGGTGTGCCCGATACAGATGCGCTCAACAGCAACGGCATCAGCGGAATCGTGCTGGTGGCGCTGCTGGTGTGCCTGATTCCCACGACAATTGGCGCGCTGCTGTCGGCGATCGGCATCGCCGGCATGGACCGGCTCGTTCAACGCAACGTGCTGGCCATGTCCGGCCGGGCGGTCGAGGCGGCCGGCGACGTCAACACCCTGCTGCTGGACAAGACCGGAACGATCACGTTGGGGAATCGGCAAGCCTCGGAATTCATTCCAGTGACCGGGGTGACTCACGGTGAGCTGGCCGACGCCGCACAGCTGTCCAGCCTTGCCGACGAAACCCCCGAGGGCCGCTCCATCGTCGTCTACGCCAAAGAGGCCTACGGGCTGCGCGCGCGGACCCCCGGCGAGCTGGCCCACGCCTCCTGGGTGGAATTCAGTGCAACGACCCGGATGTCGGGCGTTGACGTGGACGGACGGCAGCTGCGCAAGGGCGCGGCCAACTCGGTAGCCGAGTGGGTCCGCAATCACGGAGGAACCGTTCCCATCGAACTCGGCGAGATTGTCGACGGCATCTCCGCAGCAGGCGGAACCCCGCTTGTTGTCGGCCAGGCCATCAGTGTCCCCGGAGCCGCCGACTCGGTCGAAAAAGCAGACGTCCTCGGCGTCATCCACCTTAAAGACGTGGTGAAGCAGGGTATGCGCGACCGGTTCGACGAGATGCGTCTGATGGGCATCCGCACCGTCATGATCACCGGCGATAATCCGTTGACCGCCAAGGCGATCGCCGAGGAGGCCGGCGTTGACGATTTCCTAGCCGAAGCCACCCCCGAGGACAAGCTGGCGCTGATCAAGAGTGAGCAGCAGGGCGGCCGTCTGGTGGCGATGACCGGTGACGGGACCAACGACGCACCGGCGCTGGCTCAGGCCGACGTCGGAGTGGCGATGAACACCGGGACGTCTGCGGCCAAAGAGGCCGGCAACATGGTCGACCTGGACTCCGATCCCACCAAGCTCATCGAGATCGTGGAAATCGGCAAGCAGTTGTTGATCACCCGCGGCGCGTTGACCACATTCTCCATCGCCAACGACATCGCAAAGTATTTCGCGATCATTCCGGCGATGTTCGTGGCCATCTTCCCGGGGCTGGACCTCATCAACGTCATGCGGTTGCACAGTCCGCAATCGGCGATCCTGTCCGCGGTCATTTTCAACGCGATCATCATCGTGGCCTTGATCCCGCTGGCGCTGCGCGGTGTTCGGTATACGCCCAGCCGCGCGTCGAAACTGCTCAGCCGCAACCTTTACATCTACGGCCTGGGTGGCATCGTCGCCCCGTTCATCGGGATCAAACTCCTCGACTTGCTGGTTCAACTGCTTCCCGGGATGGCCTGAGATGAACTTCACCAACACGCTTCGCCAATACTCGGCAGCGCTGCGCGCGCTGCTCGTCTTCACCGTGATCCTCGGTTTCGGCTACCCGCTGCTCATTTGGCTGGTGGCCCTCATCCCCGGGCTGCACGACGAGGCCGAGGGCTCGATACTCACCGCCAACGGCAAGCCGATTGGCAGCAAGCTGATCGCCCAGTCGTTCACCGACTCCTCCGGCAACCCTCTACCGCAATACTTCCAGAGCCGGCCATCGGCGGCGGGCAGCAACGGATATGACCCCACGGCGAGCGGCGGCAGCAGCCTTGGGCCCGAAAACGTCGTCGACACCCCAGCCGATCCGGCCAAAGTGGCCAGCGGATCCAGTCCAGCTGATGCCGGTTTCAAGGCGAGCCTGCTCACCCTCGTGTGTTCGCGCAGTGCAGCAATCGGACAACTCGAAGGTGTCGATGGATCACGTCCGTTCTGCACGGGCAGCGGCGTCGGGGCGGTGCTCTCGGTGATGGGCCCCCGTGACCCGCGTGCGCCAAGAGAAGGAGTCGTCCACCCAACCAGGGTGGTCAGCGTCAACGAGCCGTGCACGACGACCAAGCAGCCCTTCCTGAGTTTCTACGAAGGCGTTCGGGTCGAGTGCGCAAAGTTCGGCGACGACTACTCGAGCGGCCAGGTCGTGCCCATTCGCGGAGCCGCCCCCGACGAACCGCAAGTACCGGCCGACGCCGTCACGGCCAGCGGCAGCGGCCTGGACCCGGACATCTCACCGGCCTACGCCGAGATCCAGATCGCCCGGGTAGCCAAGGCCCGGCACGTCAGCCCAGATCAGATCCGTGCGGTGGAAGCGCAGTACCGAAGCGGCCGCGACCTCGGATTTTTCGGTGAGCCGCGCGTGAATGTCCTGCAACTTAATCTGCAACTGGACCACCGGTATCCGGTCACGAGTTAATGCCACGGGGGGATGATGGTTGACGTGAGCGACGTCAGCCTTCGCGACCAGCATCCCAAGCGGGGGGAGTTACGCATCTACCTCGGTGCGGCGCCCGGTGTCGGTAAAACATTTGCGATGCTCGGTGAAGCACACCGGCGCTTGGAGCGCGGTACCGATCTGGTGGCCGCCGTGGTCGAGACGCACGGACGCCGGAAAACCGCTGAGATGCTTGAGGGTATCGAGATCATCCCTTCCCGCTACATCGAATACCGCGGCGGCAGTTTCCCGGAACTCGACGTGCCAGCCGTGTTGACGCGGCGACCGCAGGTGGTCCTGGTCGACGAGCTTGCCCATACCAATACACCGGGCAGCGAAAACCAGAAGCGGTGGCAGGACGTCGAGAAGCTGCTCGATGCCGGGATCGCGGTGATCTCCACCGTGAACATCCAGCACCTGGAGAGCCTCAACGACGTCGTCGCGCAGATAACTGGCATCGAACAGAAAGAGACGATTCCAGACTCAATTGTGCGAGCGGCTTCGCAGGTCGAGCTCATCGACATCACCCCGGAAGCACTGCGCCGCAGGCTTTCCCACGGCAACGTCTATGCCTCGGAAAAAATCGACGCCGCGCTGTCGAATTACTTTCGTCGCGGAAACCTCACCGCGCTAAGGGAATTGGCACTGCTGTGGTTGGCCGACCAGGTTGACACTGCACTGGCCAAATACCGTGCGGAGAATCAGATCACCGACATGTGGGAGGCGCGTGAACGTGTCGTGGTGGCGGTCACGGGTGGTCCCGAATCAGAGACGTTGATCAGGCGGGCATCCCGGATCGCATCGAAGTCCAGTGCCGAGCTGATGGTGGTGCACGTCATCCGCGGCGATGGACTGGCCGGACTTTCGGAACCCCGGATGAGCAAGATTCGCGAGCTGGCGAGCAGCCTCGACGCTTCCGTGCATACCGTCCTCGGTGACGACGTACCCACAGCGCTACTCGATTTCGCCCGTGAGATCAATGCCACGCAGCTGGTGATCGGCACCTCCCGCCGCTCTCGGTGGGAGCGCGTCTTCGAAGAGGGCATCGGCCCGACCATCGTGCAGCGGTCCGGCAGGATCGATGTCCATATCGTCACCCACGAGGAGTCCAAACGTGGCTTTCGGATAGCGTCGCTCGCGCCGCGTGACCGGCGCGTCACGTCCTGGCTAGCGGCCTTCATCGTCCCTTCGGCTGTCTGCGCGGTCACGGTGACATTGCTGGACCGCTACCTCGACACCGGCGGGGAAAGCGCATTGTTCTTCGTCGGCGTGTTGGTCGTGGGCCTCCTGGGGGGTGTTGCCCCGGCCGCCCTCTCGGCGGTGCTGTCCGGGCTGTTGCTGAACTACTACCTGATCGCCCCGCGCCACAGCTTCACCATCGCCGAACCCAACAGCGCCATTACCGAGCTGGTACTGCTGCTCATCGCGGTCGCGGTAGCGGTCCTGGTGGACGGCGCGGCCAAACGAACCCGGGAAGCCCGATTGGCCTCTCAGGAGGCCGAGCTGCTGACGCTGTTCGCCGGCTCGGTGCTGCGCGGCGCGGACCTCGAGACGCTGCTGGAACGCGTGCGGGAAACCTACTCGCAGCGTGCGGTCAGCATGTTGCGGGAGCCCAGCGAGGAAGACCGCGCTGACGGCAGGCACAAGGGGCACTTGATCGCCTGCGTGGGCGATGATCCTTGTGTGACGGTTGAGTCCGCTGACACCGCTATCGAGGTCGGTAACGAAGAGTTCTGGATGCTTCTGGCCGGCAGAAAGCTCTCTGCGCGTGACCGCCGGGTGCTGAGCGCGGTGGCACGACAAGCCGCGGGTCTGGTCAAACAGCGTGAGCTGGCCGAAGAGGCCGGCCGGGCCGAGGCGATCGTGCGGGCCGACGAGCTGCGGCGCTCACTGCTCTCGGCCGTCAGCCACGACCTGCGCACACCGCTGGCGGCGGCCAAAGTCGCGGCGTCCAGCCTGCGCGCCGAAGACATCGCCTTCTCCCCCGAAGACACCGCCGAATTGCTGGCCACCATCGAGGAGTCCATCGACCAGCTCACCGCACTCGTCGGAAACTTACTCGATTCGTCCCGCCTGGCCGCCGGCGTGGTTCACCCGGATCTGCGCCGGGTGTACCTCGAGGAGAGCGTGCAGCGGGCGCTGGTCAGCATCGGCAAAGGCGCTACCGGCTTCTACCGATCCGCGATCGACCGCGTCAAGGTGGACGTCGGTGACGCCGTGGTGATGGCCGACGCCGGGCTCCTCGAGCGGGTCTTCGCCAACCTGATCGACAACGCACTGCGATACGCGCCCAACTCCGTGATCCGGGTCAATGCCGGGCCCGTGGGTGGCCGCGTTCTGATAAATGTGATCGACGAAGGCCCAGGAATTCCGCATGGCGCGGAGGACCAGCTCTTCGACGCTTTCCAACGGCTGGGCGACCACGACAACACCATCGGTGTCGGTCTGGGAATGTCGGTGGCACGCGGCTTCGTCGAGGCGATGGGCGGCACTATTCAGGCCGGTGATACGCCCGGAGGAGGACTCACAGTGGTGGTGGACCTGGCCGCGGCGGAGGGTCAACGATGACGCGCGCCAGCGACGATGCAGAGCGAAGCGATGGGGAGGAGCGGCGCGAATGACCAGAGTGTTGGTGATCGACGACGAGCCGCAGATCCTGCGCGCGTTGCGAATCAACCTGTCTGTGCGCGGATACGAGGTCGTCACCGCGTCCACCGGTGCGGGCGCGCTGCGCGCCGCCGCCGAGCATCGGCCCGACGTGGTGGTCCTTGATCTCGGGCTGCCTGACATTTCGGGGATCGAGGTGCTTGGCGGACTGCGCGGCTGGCTGACCGCACCGGTGATCGTGTTATCGGCGCGTACCGATTCCTCGGACAAGGTCGAGGCCCTGGACGCGGGCGCCGACGACTATGTCACGAAACCGTTTGGTATGGACGAGTTTCTGGCGCGGTTGCGCGCGGCGGTCCGCCGTAACGCGGCGGCGTCCGAAATAGACCAGCCTGTTGTCGAAACAGACGCATTCACCGTCGATCTGGCCGCCAAGAAGGTCACCAAAGATGGTGTCGAGGTGCATCTCACCCCGACGGAATGGGGCATGCTCGAGGTGCTCGTCCGCAATCGGGGCAAGCTGATCGGCCGCGAGGAACTCCTCAAAGAGGTGTGGGGACCGGCGTATGCGACCGAGACTCATTATCTGCGTGTGTATCTAGCGCAGTTGCGCCGCAAACTCGAGGATGACCCGTCGCATCCCAAACACCTGTTGACCGAATCCGGCATGGGCTATCGGTTCGAGGCGTAGCTAACCTGCGCCAATCACAACTGCCACAGGAGTCACCGCGCCGGCGGCCACCACGTTCGCCCGCCTCCGAGCGACAAACCGGCTGCCGCACCCAAAGCAAACTCGCGCTTGTGGTTCCGATATTCATGGGCACATGCATGCCCGTATGACATCACCGACGTTGTCGCTCGGAGGCGGGCAAAGAGTGCGCCGCCTTCCGGAGAGGCCAGTGGTGCGGGTGGGACTTAACCCGCGATCGACAGCACGATGCCGTCCAGAATGTCGTGTTCGCTGACGATCAGCTCATCGATGCCGGCCCGCGCGCGCAACTCGCGAGCCAATTCCTCTACCACGATCGCACCGCCGCCGATCACGTCGGCCCGGCCCGAGTGCATCGGTGGCAGCGCGGCACGCTCGGATCGCGTCATGCCGATCAACCGCTCACAGACTGCGAGCAGGTCGTTGGCGGCGACCCGCGAAAGATGAATGGCCGCAGTGTCATACGCTGTCATATTGTGAGCAAGCGCGGACAGCGTGGTCATGGTGCCGGCCAGCCCGATCCAGGTCCGCGCCCCCTCGACGGGCACCACGCCCAGCGCGACCGCCAGCCGTTCGCGCACAACCTGCCGAGCTGCCTCGACTTCCTCCGGCGTCGGCGGGTCGGAGCGCAAGCAGCGTTCAGTGAGCCGGACACAGCCGATGTCCGCCGAGTAGCTCGCCACTACTTTGTCCCCACTGAGCCGGTCCCCGCCGAGCACGATCTCGGTGGAGCCGCCACCCAGGTCGACGACAACGAAAGGCGCACCGGTGCTGTTTAACTCGCCCACAGCACCGCGGAATGACAACTTGGCTTCCTCGGCTCCGGTGATCACCTCCGCGACCGCGCCCGGCAGCACAGCGCCCAGCACGTCGGCGGTCATCGCGAAGAAGACATCCCGATTGCTGACATCGCGGGCGGCCGACGTGGCGACCATCCGCACCCGCTCGGCACCGTGGATCCGCAGCAGCGCGGCGTAGTCGGCCAGTGCGGCCTTGGTCCGGGCAATCGCGTCTGGCGCAAATTGACCGGTCGCGTCGACGCTCTGCCCCAGCCGCACGATCCTCGTCTCGCGATGCACATCGCGCAGCTGCCCGTCTTCTAAGTCGGCGATCAGCAACCGAATCGAGTTGGTACCGCAGTCGATACCGGCGAGCCTGCTCACCACAGCCCGGCCACCAAAACCGGAGCCATTGCCGGCTCCTCGGCCAGCAGCGCAACCGCTTCATCGCCGAGCGGGTTCAGCCCAGGCCCCTTGGCCAGCGAATGCGCGATCAGCACGTGCAGACACTTGACCCGGTCCGGCATGCCTCCGGCAGAGAACGCGGTCCCCAGTGGCTCGATCGCATCACGCTCGGCCAGATACGACTCGTGCGCGCGCAAGTACGCGGCCGCCAATTCGGAGTCCTGCTGTAGCCGCTCGGTCATCTGGCGCATAAGTCCTGTCGTCTCCAGTCTGCTCGCGGCTACGGTGAGCAGCGGATGGGTCAGGTAATACAGTGTCGGAAACGGCGTGCCATCAGGAAGTTTCGGTGCAGTCTTCACGACTCCGGGTTCTCCGTTGGGGCAACGGTATGCGATCTCGAGTAGGCCGCGAGGCTCCCGACCGAGCTGGAGCGCCACCGCCTCCAGGTCGGCATGATCAACCACCGGGAGACGTGGGATTCGGCGAGGGCGGCGGGACGGCGCCCGGTGGCCCTGGAACTGCCGCCGGCGGAGCTGCGGGCACGTTGGCCGGTGGCAGGTGCGGCGCGTCGGCGATGGTATGCCACAGCGAGGTGTACCAGGGATCGTTGTTGGCCGGCCTGGCCGCCTCAGACCCGGGTTGCGGCGATACCGCCGCCGTCGGCGGAAGCTGCACCTGGAACGGAATGTCTCCGGGCATTACAAAGCCGAGGCGCTCGCGCGCTTGCGCCGCAATATAGGCCGGGTCAGCGAGCTTGCCCTTCTTCTGCTCGAGGTCGGCGATCTGACGGCGCAGCGCGGCCTGACTTGCTGCCAATTGATCCATCTCGGTGCGCTGGGCAAAGTAGGTGCGTACCGGGCCGGCAATGGTCAGGGTCAGCACACAGGCGAGCGCAGCCAGGATCGCCGCGCGCCGCGCGGTGAAGCCCAGGCGCTGATCGGACCGCTGCTCGACCGATTCGGCGATCTGCCGCTTGATGGGTTCGACCACGTGCTCTTGCAGCGTTCGGGTGTTGTTTCGGGTGGCATGCGGCGCGGTCTGTGCGGGACCGGACGTCTTGCTGGTGCGGGCAGTCCCAGCAGCCCCAGAAGCTCTAGTGGCGCGACGGCCACGGGCCGAACCCGGGCGCGATGCCGGGGACCGGCGCTTGGGATCTGGCCGTTTCGCTTCGGGCATTCGGACTCAGCGCGTTTCCTATTCGGCTTATTTTGGGTCCAGCGCGAACCGCGGAAACGCCAGATCGCCAGCGTAGCGGGCGGCGTCGCCGAGTGCCTCCTCGATGCGCAGCAGCTGGTTGTATTTGGCGACGCGCTCGCTGCGGGCGGGCGCGCCCGTCTTGATCTGGCCACTGCCCACCGCCACCGCCAGGTCGGCGATCATGGTGTCTTCGGTCTCGCCGCTGCGGTGGCTCATCATCGTCCGGTATCCGCTGTGGTGGGCAAGCGCGACGGCATCGAGCGTCTCGGTCAGCGTGCCGATCTGGTTCACCTTGACCAGCAACGCGTTCGCGACTCCCTTTTCGATGCCTTCCTCGAGACGTTCGGGGTTGGTGACGAAAATATCGTCGCCGACGATTTGCACCCGGTCACCGATCGCCGCTGTCAAGGCCGCCCATCCATCCCAATCATCTTCGGAAAGCGGGTCTTCGATGGACACCAGCGGATAGGAGCCGAGCAGTCCCGCGTAGAAATCCGTCATCTGCTCCGCGCTGCGGGTGCTGCCCTCGAAGGTGTAGCCGGTGCCGTCGGTGTAGAACTCGGTGGCGGCCGCGTCGAGGGCCAATGCCACGTCGGCGCCGGGTTTGAAGCCCGCCAACTCGATGGCCCGGCTGATCAGGTCCAGCGCCGCTGTGGTGCCGGCCACGTTGGGGGCAAAGCCGCCCTCGTCGCCCAGCCCGGTGCTCAGCCCCTGCTTTTTCAGGACGGATTTGAGCGAGTGGTACACCTCGGCACCCCAGCGCAGCGCCTCGACGAAGCTGGGCGCGCCGATGGGCGCCACCATGAACTCCTGGATATCAACGGCGGTGTCAGCGTGCGCACCGCCGTTAAGGATGTTCAACATCGGCACCGGCAGAATGTGCGCGTTCGGCCCGCCGATGTAGCGGAACAGCGGCAGCTCCGCCGAATCGGCGGCCGCTTTAGCAACGGCCAGTGAGACGCCCAGGATCGCGTTGCCACCCAGCCGGGACTTGTCGGGGGTGCCGTCAAGATCTACCAGCGCCTGGTCGACCAACCGTTGGTCGTCCGCGTTGAGTCCGATCACTGCGGGCCCGATCTCATCAAGGACCGCTTGCACCGCTCTTTGCACGCCCTTGCCGCCGTAGCGCTCACCGCCGTCGCGTAACTCGACGGCCTCGTGCTCCCCGGTCGACGCCCCCGACGGCACCGCCGCGCGCGCAAACGTTCCATCGATCAGAGCTATCTCGACCTCGACGGTGGGGTTACCTCGGGAATCGAGGATTTCGCGGGCCCCAACCTGCTCGATAATCGGCACTGGTTCTCCTTGCCTGAACTTGTCTAGTAGCTGATGCCGGGCGCCGGGCAGGCCCCCAAACAGACCTAGCGTAAGGCCTGAGTCAGCGATTCATCCTGTTACAGCGGGTGGCCCGCCGCATAAGCGGTTGCCCAGTCCCGCACGGCCCGCGCGTAAACGCCGGAGTTGTTGTAGGCCCGCAACGCGGTTATCCACCCTCGCGCTGTAGCGAGATCCTTTCCACGCCAGCATAAGTAACCTGCCGCCGTGAGTGCCGCGTCGTCGATGTTGTCCGGGCTGACAATGCCGTCGTTGTTGGCGTCAACCCCGTACAACCGCCACGTCTCGGGAATGAATTGCATCGGTCCCATCGCGCGCGCCACCCCGCCGCCGTCGGTCGCGTCTCCCGCGCTGTCGACGATGCGCAGCGTGCCGCCGCTGCCGTCGAGACGAACGCCCCTGATCGGGTGGAGTCACATCTCCGTTCGGTGCCAGCACCGCGCCCCGGTACGTCCCGTGATGACTCTCCACCTGCCCGATGCCCGCCAATGTGGTCCACGCGATGTGGCACTTCGGGTTCTCGACCTCGGCGACGCGGGCGGCATAGGCGTAGGCCTCCAGTGCGATGACCGGAATCTCTAACGCGCCGGAGCGTTGCTCTGCCCAGCTACGCAGCTGATCCGCGGGCCGACCGCTGGCATGCGTGTCCACCGGGGGCACCGGATCCCCGGCGGGCGGCGGTACGCCGTCGGGGATGAACAGGCTGAGTTGCCAGGTGCAACTGGACGCCAGAAGCATCGCGGTCGCGCCGATCACGGCGGCCGCGCGCAACCAGCGTCTCGGCGAAAAGGTTTTCCTTAGCAACTGCCCTGTAACTCCCCAATACCAAGTTCAGCCACGCCCATCGTCCCATGGGCTCGCGAACCACCCCGCCGCCGCAAGGCCCCGACGCACCGCCCCGACGGAATTATCGATGCTGACCAGCGGGCTTGGGTTACTCAGCTTCTTCGGGTTCGTCGTCGGCGATGCCCACGTCTGCTGCTCCCTGCACGGACGGCTCTTCGACGGAGAATTCACCGGATGGCCAGTGGGTGCGCCACTCCTCCTCGGTAACCTCGCCCAACGGAGTTACATCGAACTCCTCTGGAACGCCGTCCCCCCTGCGCGTGGCGGCAATCGTTCTCTCCACGCCACGGACCGTGTCCACGAATTCTAAAACCGCTGAGCGCAGTGAGCTTTCCGCATCGACGCCGGCTGAGATGGATACAATGCTGATCTCGGAAGGGATCAGCTCGGCCGGAACCCCGGCTTTGTCGGCACGTTCAATCACCTTCTGCGCCAGCGCTAATGCCGGCTGCCCGGTATGAACGTCGTCCATCGCGGACTTCCGCGACTTCTCGGCCGCCTTGCGCTCCTCCCACTGCGACAATTGGTCCTCAAGCGAAATAGGTTGACCTGCAAGCACGCCCGGTACCCGGTTGCCCAGCTTTCGCATTAGCGTGACGGCGACGTCGTCAATGCTGAAGGGGAGCTGCGGCGCGTCCTCGGCGATGCGTGCGTGGAAAAGGACCTGCAGCAACACGTCGCCCAGTTCTTCGCGCAGCTGGTCGGCATTGCCGCTACGCACCGCGTCCAACACCTCGTAGGTCTCTTCCAGCAGGAACCTGCGCAGCGAGTCGTGGGTCTGCTCGCTTTCCCACGGTCCAGCGGTGCGCAGTTTGTCCATCATCGCAACGGCGTCGACGAGTCGTTCGCCGCGCGGTGTGTCCGGTGCCGAAATCAACCGGGCTCCGGCGGCCAACCGTGTGGTGACGGCGGGGTGGTTCGGGTCCGATGACAGCAAGACCGGGGCGTCGTCGCCGGAGTGCACGGGACGCGCCGCGGGCAGCGACCAGGGCACCGCGACGGGCATCTCCTCGGTGTATTGCACCTCGCCGGTGAGGTGCTCAATAGCCTCGACCGGAACCAGCGACGGGCGGCGGGGATCGAACAAGACGACGATCATCGCGCTTGTCGCTCCTCACTTGACGTTGATTGCCCGACTCCTCCCCGGGCCGAACCGTCGGGCGCTGGGGGTAGGG
Source organism: uncultured Actinomycetota bacterium (assembly GCA_963762625.1). Taxonomy (GTDB): domain Bacteria; phylum Actinomycetota; class Actinomycetes; order Mycobacteriales; family Mycobacteriaceae; genus Mycobacterium. Next base: position 1,537,261 of record CAVXLB010000001.1, on the reverse strand, counting down.
AACTCGTTATACCAATATCTTGCTGTGGTTTTCCTTGAAGTGCCGTCACCAAGTTGGCCACCATCTGAACCAACTCCACATCGCGGATGCGCGGTGCGCCGATGCCGCCCTCCCGCGGAATGGGCACCTGCACCGTGGCCGTGGTGGCACGGTACTGCGCGCTGGGGTACATCCGCTTGAGCCGCACCTGGGCGGAATCTGGCAGGTTGATCGGCGACAGCCGCACTGTCGCCGCAGATGGAGCCGATACTTCGGTGATACCCGCGGCGCGACACAGCAGCCGAAGCCGCGCCGCCGCGACCAGACGCTGGGCCTGTTCGGGCAGCGCCCCGTAACGGTCGTTGAGCTCCTCCACCACGGCGTCAATCGCCGCGTCGTCGGCCGCCGCGGCCAGCCGCCGGTAACCCTCGAGCCGGAGCCGATCGCTGGCGATGTAGTCCGGCGGCAGGTGCGCGTCTACCGGCAAATCGATGCGCACATCCTTGGGCTCTTCGGCGGTGACGATTGTCTTGCCGTCTGAGGCTGCTTGTAAGGCGGCCCGGTATGCCTCCACGGCCTCGCCCACCAGCCGCACGTACAGGTCGAACCCGACCCCCGCGACGTGCCCGGACTGCTCGATACCCAGCACATTGCCGGCGCCGCGGATCTCAAGGTCCTTCATGGCGACCGCCATGCCCGCGCCCAGCTCGTTGTTCTGCGCGATGGTTGCCAACCGGTCGTAGGCCGTCTCGGTCAGCGGCACCTGCGGCGGATATAGGAAGTATGCGTACCCACGTTCCCGGCTGCGACCGACCCTGCCACGCAGCTGATGCAGCTGAGACAGCCCGAACGTGTCGGCCCGCTCGACGATGAGCGTGTTCGCGTTCGAAATGTCCAGGCCGGTCTCCACGATCGTGGTGCACACCAGGATGTCGTACTCGCGGTTCCAGAACCCCTCCACAGTGCGTTCCAGCAGGTCCTCGGGCATCTGCCCGTGCGCGACGACGACCCGGGCCTCGGGCACCAGCCCGCGCACCCGCGCGGCGGCCGCGTCGATGGAGCTGACCCGGTTATGCACGTAGAAGGCCTGCCCGTCACGCAGCAGCTCCCGGCGCAATGCGGCGCCGATCTGCTTGTCCTCGTGCGGGCCGACGTAGGTCAGCACCGGGTAACGCTCCTCGGGCGGCGTCAGGATCGTCGACATCTCGCGAATCCCGGCCAGGCTCATCTCCAGGGTCCGCGGGATCGGGGTCGCGCTCATGGTCAGAACGTCGACGTGGGTGCGCAGCGACTTGATGTGCTCCTTGTGCTCAACGCCGAACCGCTGCTCCTCGTCGACCACGACAAGGCCGAGATCCTTCCAGCGCACGCCCGTCTGCAGCAGCCGATGCGTGCCGATCACGATGTCCACCGACCCGTCGGCCATACCGTCGATCACGGTGCGGGACTCGGCGGGGTCGGTAAACCGGGACAACCCCTTGACGGTCACCGGGAACCCGGCCATCCGGTCGCGGAACGTCTGCAGATGCTGATCGGCCAACAGAGTGGTGGGCACCAGGACGGCGACCTGTTTGCCGTCCTGAACCGCTTTGAACGCCGCCCGCACCGCAATCTCCGTCTTGCCGTAGCCGACGTCGCCGCAGATCACCCGATCCATCGGTACCGGCTTCTCCATATCGGCCTTGACCTCGGTGATCGCGGTGAGCTGATCAACGGTCTCGGTGAAGCCGAACGCGTCCTCCATTTCGGCCTGCCAGGGCGTGTCCGGCCCGAACGCGTATCCGGCGCTGGCCTGCCGTTTGGCGTACAGCGAGACCAGCTCGCCCGCGATCTCGCGCACCGCGCTGCGCGCCTTGGTCTTGGTGTTGACCCAGTCGCTGCCGCCCAGCCTGCTCAGTGCCGGAGCTTGCCCACCGACGTATCGCGACAGCTGATCCAGGGAATCCATCGGGACATACAGCTTGTCTGTGCTTTTTAGAGGGTCGGACCCTCTCTTAGTCGATGAGTACTCCAGCACCAGGTACTCGCGCCGGGCCCCGCCGACAGTTCGCTCGACCATCTCTACGAACCGCCCGATGCCGTGCTGATCGTGTACCACCAGGTCGCCGGCGGTCAGCGCGAGCGGGTCGACGGTGTTGCGCCGCTTGGCGGCCAGCCGCTTGCCGTCGACGGCAGTCGCCCGGCTGCCGGTCAGATCCGCTTCGGTGATCACGACCAGGTTGGCGCCGGGTATTACTACCCCGCCGTGCAGCGGACCCTTGAGCACCCCGACGACACCACTTGCGGGAGCGGTGCCCGCGTCCAGCATGGCGGCCGGGGTGTCGGACTCAGCCAGCCGCTCCACCACCCGATGCGCGGTACCAGTCCCCGGCGCGACCATCACGGCGTACCCGCCGGTCGAGACATGGGCGCGCAGCATCGCAAAAATGCCGTCGACGTCGTGCTGATGACCACGCGCCGACGGCGCCGCCCGGATGTCCAGCTCGATCGCCGCTTCGCCGCTGAGCTGGCTCAACGTCCACCACGGATGACCGGTCCGGGCCGCCGCGTCCCGCACGTCGTCCAGTTCGGCGAATCCGGACCCGCCCAGCTGTTCGACGTCGACGGGTGCTTCGTTCTCGCCACCCATCGCGGCCACCGACCAGGACGCCTCGAGGAATTCGCGGCCGGTCTTGATCAGGTCAGCGGCCCGGGTACGCACCTTTTCCGGGTCGCACAGCAACACCGGCGTGCCCTCGGCCAGCTGTTCGACAAGTAGGCTGTGAGTCCCGCTTTTCCGGGGCCGCAGCACCGGCAACAGCGCCTCCATCCCGTCGACCGGGATGCCCTCGGCCAGCTTGGCCAGCATGTCGGTGACGCTGCCGGTGATGGCGGCTTCACCTGTCGGCCGCTGCGCGGCCGTCAGTGCGACCAGCTCGGCGGCCCGCGCCCGCACCTCAGCGGTGAGCAGCAGTTCGCGACAAGCCACCGCGACCAGCGTCTCGACCTCGATTTCCGGGATGGAGCGCTGATCGGCGACCGCGAACATCCGCATCTCGGTGACCTCGTCACCCCAGAACTCAACGCGTACCGGGTGCTCGGCCGTCGGGGCGAATATGTCCAGAATCCCGCCGCGGACGGCGAACTCGCCGCGCCGGCCGACCATGTCCACCCGGGTATATGCCAGCTCGACCAGCCGGGCAATCACTTCCTCGAAGCCGATCTCTTGACCGACTCGCAGGGTGACCGGTTCCTGGTCACCCAGCCGTGGTGCCATTGGCTGCAGCAGCGAGCGCGCCGCGGTCACCACCACCCGCAACGGCGGACCCAGCTGGGTGTCGTCGGGATGGGCCAGTCGACGCAGGACCATCAACCGCGTTCCCACGGTGTCAACGCCGGGTGACAGCCGTTCGTGCGGCAGGGTCTCCCAGGACGGGAACACCGCTACTGCGTCGCCGAAGACACCCTGCAGTTCGGCAGCCAGGTCGTCGGCCTCGCGCCCGGTGGCGGTGACCACCAGCAAGGAACCCTGCTGTGCCAGCGCACTGGCCACGAACAGCCGCGCGCTGGCCGGGCCAACCAGGCTCAATTCGCCGGGTATGCCAGTGGTGGACTCCATGAGCTGCTGGAGGGTCGGCGCGGTCAGCGCCAATTCAACGAGCCCCGCGATTGGGGTTTCTGGGCGAGCAGGCCCCGGTGCGGTCATGATGCCGCCATTCTAAGGGCCATTTCGCAACACCGAACTTCATCAAGATTGAGCCCGGGGTCGTCAAGGGATCGTAAGGAAAGCAGCGCCCGGCACCGATCGGGCGCACCTTGAGATCATGACATTGCTCGACATCCTGCCGTCCCTTGGTCGCGCGGCCCCTCAACGCTTTGATCCCGCGATCTGGCCCGTCACCACACATACTGACGAGAACGGACGGCTCTGCGTCGGCGGCGTGCCCCTCAGCGACATCGCCGACGAGTTCCACACCCCGACCTACGTCATCGACGAAACCGACTTCCGGCGCCGCGCCCGGAGCTACCGCCGCGCATTGCGCGGTATCGCGATCGTCTACGCCGGAAAGTCGCTACTGACCACCGCGGTGGCGCGCTGGGCCCACGAAGAGGGCCTGGGCGTCGACGTCTGCTCTGCCGGTGAGCTCGCCGTCGCCCTGGCCGGAGGGGTGGAACCGGCCCGCATCGTCATGCACGGCAACGCGAAATCGACCGACGATATACGCGATGCAGCGCGGGTGGGGGTTGGGCGCATCGTGTTGGACTCAAACATCGAGATCGCCTACCTCGCGGGCCTCGCCCACCGGCGACAACCGGTGCTCATCCGGGTGACGCCGGACATCGACATCCACGGGCACCGCGCTGTCACCACCGGCATCAGCGACCAGAAGTTCGGGTTCACCCTCGTTGAGGGTCATGCAGCCGACGCAGTAAAGCGGGTACTGGCGCATCCGATCCTCGACCTGGTCGGGTTGCATTGTCACATCGGCTCACAGGTGACGGACCCAGCCCTTTACGGCGAAGCGATTCGCCGGATGATCGCCGCCATGGCCGACATCCGCGCCAAGCACGGAGTCATCCTGACCGAACTCAATATCGGCGGCGGCCATGCGATCCCCTATATCCCCGGTGACCGGGAACTCAACCTCGACGAGCTGGCCGATGTCATCGAGGACGCGCTGGACGAGGCCTGCGCTGCCGAACATTTCCCCCGGCCGACCATTGTGGTTGAACCCGGTCGGGGCATCAGCGGCCGGGCCGGTGTCACTCTGTACCGAGTGTGCTCGGTCAAGACCCAACCGGGCGGACGCACCTTCGTTGCGGTCGACGGCGGAATGAGCGACAACCCGCGAGTGTCGTTGTACGGCGCGCAATACACGGTAACCCTGGCGAACCGGCACTCACTGGGAGTCAAGCAGCGCGTCACGGTGGCCGGCCGACATTGTGAAGCCGGCGACGAGATCGCCCGCGATATCGAGCTTCCGGTGGACCTACATCCCGGCGACCTGCTCGCCGTGGCCTGCACGGGCTCCTATCACCACAGCATGGCGTCGAACTACAACATGGTCGGCCGGCCGCCGGTCGTCGCGGTCAAGGATGGTCGGACCCGCGAACTGGTCAGGCGCGAAACCATCGCCGACCTGCTCTCACGCGATTGTGGGTAGTGGTGAGTGCCAGCTCCGCGTCGCGGGGCGCAGCAGCTCACCACCATCCGAGTCGTGGTGAGTGCCAGCTCCGCGTAGTCGGGGCGGCAGAGCGAACGCGGAACTACTCGTCTTGCAATCGGGGATCGGCTTCCAGGTGTGTCAGGCCGTTCCACATCAGGTTGACCAGGTGCGCGGCGACGACTTCTTTCTTGGGCTCCCGCGTATCAAGCCACCACTGCGCCGTCATCGACACCGAACCCACCAGCGCCTGGGCATACAACGGTGCCAGGTCCGGATCCAGCCCGCGACGGGCGAAGTCGCCGGCCAGGATGGAGCTCACCTGGCTGACCGCGTCGTTGAGCAGGCTGGAGTAGGTGCCGGAGCTGATGGCGGCCGGCGAGTCGCGGATCATGATCCGGAAGCCGTCGGTGCGCTCTTCGACATAGGTGAGCAACGCGAGTGCGACCCGCTCGACCCGCACCCGGGACCGGTTCATGGTCAAAGACGAGGTGATGCCATCCAGCAGGGCCGACATCTCACGGTCGACCACGACGGCGTACAGGCCTTCTTTGCCGCCGAAATGCTCGTAGACGACCGGCTTGGACACGTTGGCGCGCTGTGCGATCTCCTCGATCGAGGCCCCTTCGTAGCCGCGTTCAGCGAACAGCGAGCGTGCGATGCCGATGAGCTGCTGCCGGCGCTCGCTTCCCGTCATTCTGGCGCGCGGTGCCCGCACATCTTTATCGGGCTCTTTATCCGGCACGGCCACGCGAACCAGGGTATCGGTTGAATCGATACCCTGGTGTTCGGCTTATATCCGGCGCGGCCGGGCACCACGACCGGCCCGCGTAGCATCTAGAGTTTGTTGGCGCGGCCCGTCAGCGGGTCGAGAGTAGGCAATCCGTCGTGGTGTAATCGGCAGCACTTCTGATTTTGGTTCAGATAGTTCAGGTTCGAGTCCTGGCGACGGAGCTTCGGCGGTTTCCTTTTTGCGTCCGGTGCAGGTGAAATGACACCCTTGACTGCATGACGTTTCGTGGTGACACCGCAGTCCTGGTCCTAGCGGCCGGACCCGGCAGCCGAATGCGGTCAGACACCCCGAAGGTGCTGCACACCATCGCCGGTCGCAGCATGTTGTCCCATTCGCTGCACGCGATCACCAAGCTGGCACCACAACAACTGGTCGTGGTCCTAGGCCACGGACACGAGCGCATCGCGCCGCTGGTCGCCGAGCTGGCTGGCGCCCTCGGACGCACCATCGACGTCGCGCTGCAGGACCGACCACGTGGCACCGGCCACGCGGTGCTTTGCGGCCTGTCCGCGCTGCCTGACGACTACGCGGGCATCATCGTCGTCACCTCGGGCGACACTCCACTGCTGGACGCGGACACCCTGGCCGATCTGATCGCGACCCATAGCGCCGCATCGGCCGCGGTGACGGTGCTGACCACGACGCTGAGCGACCCCTTCGGGTACGGCCGCATCCTGCGCACCCAGGACAACGAAGTGATGGCGATCGTGGAACAGACCGACGCGACACCTTCGCAACGCGACATTCGCGAGGTCAACGCCGGCGTCTACGCGTTTGACATCGCGGCGCTGCGGTCGGCGCTGAGCCGGCTGAGCTCGAACAACGCCCAACGAGAGCTCTATCTCACCGACGTCGTCTCGATTCTGCGCCGGGACGGCCAGACCGTGCACGCTCGGCACGTTGACGACAGCGCGCTGGTGGCCGGCGTCAATAACCGCGTCCAACTGGCCGAGCTGGGTGCCGAACTCAACCGCCGGATTGTGGCAGCCCACCAGATGTCCGGGGTCACCATCGTCGATCCCGCCACCACCTGGATCGATGTTGATGTGACGATCGGCCGCGACACCGTGATCCACCCCGGAACCCAGCTGCTCGGCCGAACCCAGATCGGTGAGCGCTGCGCCGTCGGCCCGGACACCACGCTGACCGACGTCACCGTCGGTGACAGCGCTTCCGTGGTCCGCAGTCACGGCACGTCGTCGTCGATCGGTGACGGCGCCAGCATCGGCCCCTTCACCTACCTGCGGCCCGGCACCGTCCTGGGCGCCGACGGAAAGCTCGGCGCGTTCGTCGAGACCAAAAACTCCACTATCGGCACCGGCACCAAGGTTCCGCACCTGACCTACGTCGGCGACGCCGATATCGGCGAGCACAGCAACATCGGCGCGTCCAGCGTGTTCGTCAACTTCGACGGCATGTCCAAGCGTCGCACCACGGTCGGCTCGCACGTACGCACCGGGTCGGACACCATGTTCGTGGCTCCGGTTACCATCGGCGATGGGGCGTATACGGGCGCGGGCACCGTAGTGCGCAACGACGTCCCGCCGGGGGCGCTGGCGGTGTCCGCGGGCCCGCAACGCAATATCGAAGACTGGGTTGCTCGCCAGCGGCCGGGCAGCGAGGCCGCCGAGGCTGCTCAGAAGGCCAACCAAGCCAACGAAAAGGCCGCTAAGACATCCGAGCTCGATTAGTCACCGTGAATTCGCCGTCTGGCAACCTGGCCTTACTTCCCGGCCCGGCGCTACGTACGATGGGACCTTCCATTCCCCTAAATCTCGACCCCCACACCGCGAGGGCGGCACGTTGAGCCACGACTGGACCGATAATCGCAAAAACCTAATGCTCTTTTCCGGCCGCGGACATCCGGAACTGGCCGAGCAGGTGGCCAAAGAACTCGACGTCCACGTCACCGCGCAGACGGCTCGGGAGTTCGCCAACGGCGAGATCTTCGTGCGCTTCGACGAATCGGTACGCGGGTGTGACGCCTTCGTCCTGCAATCCTGCCCGGCACCGGTCAATCGCTGGCTGATGGAATCGCTGATCATGATCGACGCGCTCAAGCGGGGCAGCGCCAAGAGGATCACCGCCGTCATGCCGTTCTACCCCTACGCCCGGCAGGACAAAAAGCACCGCGGCCGCGAACCGATTTCGGCGCGACTAGTCGCCGACCTGCTCAAGACGGCAGGAGCCGACCGGATCGTGGCCGTCGACCTACACACCGATCAGATCCAGGGTTTCTTCGACGGCCCCGTGGACCATATGCGCGGGCAGCACCTGCTGACCGGCTATATCAAGGACAATTATCCCGACGACAACATGGTGGTGGTCTCCCCCGATTCGGGCCGGGTCCGCATTGCTGAGAAGTGGGCCGACGCACTAGGTGGAGTTCCGCTTGCCTTTATTCACAAGACCCGTGACCCGCGAGTGCCCAACCAGGTGGTCGCCAACCGCGTTGTCGGAGAAGCCGCCGGCCGCACCTGTGTCCTGATCGACGACATGATTGACACCGGCGGCACCATTGCCGGCGCGGTGAAGCTGTTGCTTGAAGACGGCGCCACTGACGTCATCGTCGCGGCTACCCACGGTGTGCTGTCGGAGCCGGCCGCCGAGCGGCTGGCCTCGTGCGGCGCCCGGGAGGTGATCGTCACGAATACGCTCCCGATCGACGAAGAGAAGCGTTTCCCCCAGCTCACGGTGTTGTCGATCGCGCCACTGCTAGCCAGCACCATTCGCGCCGTCTTCGAAAACGGCTCAGTAACAGGACTATTCGACGGAGACGCCTAGATGGCCGGTAAGCCGGATAAAGCGGTCATCTACCACAACCCTAAGTGCAGCACCTCGCGCAAGACGCTGAACTTGTTGCAGGACAATGGTATTGAACCCACTATTGTCCAGTACTTGAAGACCCCGCCGACGCGGGACGAGTTGGTGAGGATGGTCCGCGACGCGGGCATCGATGTCCGCACCGCAGTCCGTAAGCGTGAATCGCTCTACGCCGAACTCAATCTCGCCGACGCTACCGATGATCAGCTGCTCGACGCCATGGCCGAAAACCCGATCCTGATCGAACGGCCGTTTGTCGTCACGGCGAAGGGAACCCGACTGGCTCGACCGATCGACGCGGTCCGCGAGATTCTGTGACGGCACGGGCAACCGAGCTACTCGCGATAGTGGCAGTGACGACGTCTGCAATTGCCTGTGCACCGGAATCCCCTGACTACCACATCTATCTTGGCGAAGAGTTCGACGACCACCAGCACTACAACGACGACCGCAAAGCCGGTCCCCCTGTCGCAGTATCTGGAAAGCATCGGCGTTACCGGAGAGCAGTGGCGCCGGCTCCCTTGACCGATCTGACGGTGTCGATGCCCACGCCACCGGGCTGGTCGCCGTTCACTAATCCGAATATCACGCCGGCGACAGTGATCATCTCCAAGGGCGGCAAGTATCCGACCGCAAGGCTCGTTGTGTTCAAACTGCGCGGGGACTTCGACCCCGCCCAAGTGATCAAGCACGGCAACGACGATGCCCAACTGTTCGAGAACTTCACGCAACTCGACATCTCGTCGGCGGATTTCGACGGATTTCCCTCGTCGATGATCCAGGGCAGCTACGACCTCGACGGCACGCGTCTACACAGCTGGAACCGGATTGTCATCCCTACCGGATCATCGCCCGCCAAGCAGCGTTATCTGGTTCAGCTGACCATCAGCAGCCTTGCCGAGCAGGCCGTCACGCAGTCATCCGATATCGAGGCGATCATCCGCGGATTCGTCGTCACGGCTAAGTAATCACCGCGAAAGTGCAACTAATTACCTAATTTCGAGTAGCACCGCGGCCAGTTGCACTCTCGCGGCACTTTTGACTCAGCTGCCGCGACCCGCTTCTTGGGCGAGCTGGACGCGCGAGGTCAGGCCGAGCTTGGCGTAGACATGGGTGAGATGGGTCTGCACGGTGCGGGGCGAGATGAACAGCCGCGCGCCGATGTCCTTGTTACCCAGCCCTTCCCGGACCAGCCGCACCACATCGTTCTCCATCGGCGTCAGGGACCTCCAGCCGCTGGCGGGGCGTTTGCGTTCGCCGCGTCCGCGCTGCGCGTACGCGATTGCCTCCTCGGTGGATACAGCAGCGCCTTCGGCCCACGCGGCGTCGAAATCATCCTGCCCCAATGCTTCCCGGACCGCCGTGAGTGCGGTGTCGTAGTCCGTCTGATACATCGGGAAGCGAGCTTCTCCGGTGCGCTGCCGGATGCCTTCCGCCGCACCCAAGGTGCGAGCCGCATGCGCGTGATTGCCGGCGTCGGCCGCCAAGCGGCCAAGGCATTCCAGCACGTCCGCCACCCGCAGATACCCCTTGGTGCGAGCGGCGACGACGAGGGCGTCGTGGGCGTCTCGTTCGGCCTGGTCCGGCTCACCTTGGGCGAGGGCGACCCAGGCCCGCGCCGCCAGAGCTCTGATCTGGTGAGACCCTGGAGCCGCCGCGACGGTCTCGTCGGCCCAACGGCGGGCGGCGACGAGATCGCCACAACCCAAGACCGCGTCGGTCATTGGAACGACGCTTCTGGTGAACAGTTCCTTCAGCGGATATGTGTTTTGCATGGCTGAATCACAGGCACGTCTGGCAGCCGCGGCGTCGCCGCTGGCCAGCGCCGCACCCGCCAGTGCCGCGTAGGCCGAGTCCTCGTGGAAACCGCCCACGGCGGCAGCGGCTTTGAGCGCGCCTTCCGCAGCGGTGTGCGCCGCTTCGGCGTCGCCTTGAAATGCGAGCGTCTGCGCGAGGGTCATGGAACCGAACGCGACCATCGCGTGGTCCTCGGCCGTCCGCGCCTCCTCGACCAGTAACCGTGATACGTCAGCGGCTTCCGCCAGCTTGCCCTGCTCGATCAGCGCGGTGCTGAGAAACGTCCGGCAGTATCGGGACATGAACTTGTCACCGAGCGCATCGGCCAGATCTCGTCCCTCGTCACCGGCCGCCTGTGCTGCGACGGGATCACCGGCGGCGGCGCACGCGAAGGTTTGATACGCGCGAAGCTGACATTGCACAGAAGGGTCTCCCGACGCGCGGGCCAGATCGAGCGCCTCCGCGAAGTCCGGCCCGGCCTCGTAGAAGCTGAGCATGCCGCGACCCATCAGGCAGCGCGCGATAAGTCTCTGATCACCGAGTTCGCGCGCGACAGCAACGGCTTTTTCCGCCCGTTGCAAGCTGGTGGGGACGGACGCCCAGACGGCCAGAATCGACGCGTCGGCGACGGCACGGACCAGGATCGCGGGCGCGATCTCATCCGCATCGTAGAGCTCGTCGGCGAACACCGCCTCGAAGCCGGACAGCCCCTCGCGAAACCGCCCACGCGTCAGCCAGAACTGCCGCAATGCTGACACGAGCTGCAAGGCCGGACCGGTCTCTGCAGTCTCCCGGCTCCAGGTATGAGCCGCGCGCAGGTTGTCGATCTCGACTTCGGCCCACTGAATGAGCGGGGTGCCATCACCCTGCGCTTGTGCTTCGAGTGCCATCGCGGTGGCGGTGTAAAAGTCGCGGTGCCGGGTGCGCACGGTGTCGGCTTCGCCTGATTCGCCGAGCTTCTCCTGTCCGTACTGACGCACGGTTTCCAGCAGGCGGTATCGCATTGCGCCGTGGATTTCTTCGGCGACAATGAGCGACTTGTCGACTAGCAGTCCGAGAAGATCGATGAGCTGAAATTGCTCGATGTCGGTGCTCGCACCGACTGCGTGGGCGGCATCGAGGTCGAAGCCACCCATGAACACCGCCAGGCGGCGGAAAAGGACGCGTTCGGGTTCGGTCAGCATGGAGTGTGACCAGTCAACGGAGGCGCGCAGTGTCTGTTGGCGGCGAACCGCGGTGCGCGCGCCGCCGGTCAGTACGCGGAAGCTGTTATGCAGGCCGTCGACGATCTGGGTCAGCGACAGCGTGCGAATCCGGGCGGCGGCGAGTTCGATCGCCAGCGGCATCCCATCCAGGCGCCGGCAGATCTCGGCGACGGCGGCCGAATTTTCTTCGGTGACGCGAAAATCCTGCCGGACCCGCAGGGCACGGTCGACGAATAATTGGATGGCTTCCTCGTCCAGCGACAACGACGGCACCCGCCACGTCACCTCGCCAGCAATGCCGATCGGCTCACGGCTGGTGGCCAGAACTGAGACTCCCGCGCCCGAATCCAGCACGGCGATCACCAGAGCTCCGCTGGCATCCAGCAGATGCTCGCAATTGTCGAGTATCAACAGCATCGTTCGGTCCCTTATGAACCTCGACAAGATGTCCATCGTCGGGCGCCCCGGCTGATCGGAGAGACCCAACGTGCGCGCCAGGACCACGGGGACGACGTCAGGATCGTTGATCGGCGCCAAATCGACATACCAGAGTCCGTCACCGAACTCGGCCGCCACCTGGGCGGCGACCTGCACTGCCAAGCGTGTCTTGCCCACCCCGCCTGCGCCTGTCAAGGTCACCAGCCTGTTGCTTCGCAAAGCCTGCTGAACGTCACTGATCTGCCCACCGCGACCGACGAAACTAGTCAATTGGACGGGAACATTAGATTTGACAACATCATTGGCCGTCCGCAGCGACGGGAAATCGTTGCGTAATTCGGCATGGTTCAGCTGCGCGACACGTTCCGGCCGGGGCAGGTCGCGCAGCGTGTAGACGCCCAGGTCTGTCAGCCAGGTATCGGGCGGGAGGCGGTCGAGGACCAGCGACTCAGTCACGCCCGACAACACTGTTTGCCCGCCATGTGCCAGATCCCGCAACCGCGCGGTCCGGTTGATCGTCGGGCCCGCATAATTAGCGTCATCACGCAGCTGGATCTCTCCCGTGTGCAGGCCGATACGGAGCCGGATCGGAAGCAGCGGTGCCCGCTGCAACGCCAGTGCGCACGCCACCGCGTCAGACGCGCGCGCGAACGCGGCGACAAAACTGTCGCCCTCTCCCTGCTCGAGCGGGCGCACCCCATCGTGAGAGGCAATCGCCTCGTTCACGGTGCGGTTCAGCATTGCCAGCGCGGCCGTCATCTGCTCGGGCTGGGTTTCCCACAGCCGCGTCGAGCCCTCGACGTCGGCCAGCAGCAACGTCACCGTTCCGGTCGGCAGCAACTCGCTCACGCCCAATTCGTTCCAGGTCAGCGTCGACATTTCAGCGTTTCGGCTCATGGTAGCCAGCATCGAGGCCACCATTGCGCAAAACATCGGCCACAGCGCGCATATCGCCACCAACGGGCCCGCGTATATACGCCACCGAGCGCGTAGATCTACGCGCTGTGGCGGATGGTCTTGGGAGCGAGCTGGCCGATAGTCGACTTCATGACCACCGTTCAAGCGAGCTTTCAAACAAGCCCGAATGTCTTTGACGCCGGGTTGCCCACCTTCGCCTACGACCACCTGACCGATCCCGACGAGGCTCACCGCGTGATAGCCGCCGCCCGAGAGCAGGCCCCGATCGCGCTCGGGCCCCACTGCCCCGAGGTGTTGAGTTACGAGCTGGTCCACACTGTGCTGCGCGATAGCCGGTTCGTCACCGCCAACGGGCTCGGGCTCACCCTGCAGGGCATCACCTCCGGCCCCCTGTGGGACAGGGTGACCAGCAACATCCTCGGGCTCGACGGCGCAGCGCATCATCGCCTGCGCAGGCTGATGTCGAAAGCGTTCGCGCCCCGCGGCGCCGAACGGCTGCGCGCGATGATCCTCGACGTCATCACCGGGCTGGTGGAGTCCCTTGCCTCGGCCGGGCGCTGCGACGTCGTCGCCGATATCGCGCGCCGCTACCCAACCCCGGTCATCTGCGCGCTGCTGGGCGCGCCGGCCGAGGACTGGCAGTTGTTCAGCGACTGGACCGACGACACGAAGAAGGTGCTCGAGTGGAACGTCGTCAACGACGCCCCGGCAATCCTGGCGGCATGGGATGAACTCGACGCCTACCTCGATGACCTCATCGACCGCCGGCGTGCCTCGCTGACCGACGACCTGATCTCCGACTTGATTCGCAGCGAGGACCCGACTTTTCCCGGAGACCGCCTCACCCACGACGAATTGCGGATGCTGTCGGCGACCTTGCTCGCCGCCGGCACCGACACCACGCGCAACCAGCTCGCCGCGGCGGTGCAGGCGCTGTCCGCGCACCCCGACCAGTGGGCCTTGCTCGCCCAGCACCCCGAGTTGGCCGCCGGCGCCGTCCAGGAGCTGATGCGTTACTACCCCATCATTTTCGGCACCATCCGCCAGGCCGCCGACGACGTCGAACTTGCGGGGGTCGGGATCAAGGCCGGCACCGTCGTGCTGGCCAACACCGCCGCGGCCAACCGCGATCCTGCCGTCTACGAACACCCGGGTCAGCTGGACATAACCCGGGAGGGCGCACCGCCCATGCTCACGTTCGGCGGCGGCGCGCACTACTGCCTCGGCGCGCACCTCGCGCGGCTCGAACTAACCGAGGCGCTTCGGGTGATCACCCAATGCATGCCCAACCCTCGCCAAAGCGGCCCAGTGCCATGGAATGCGATCAGCGGAATCACCGGACCCACGGCGCTGCCCCTGGAATTCGACAGCGGCCACTAGGTACGCCCTTGTCTTTAACTAGTGTTGGCAGCATGACTGACTGGACCGCTGCAGATCTCCCCTCGTTCGCCGGGCGCACCGCCATCGTCACCGGTGCCAATAGTGGGCTGGGCGCGGTGACCGCCCGCGAGTTGGCAGGAAGGGGCGCCAAGGTCATTCTGGCCGTCCGCAACACGGACAAGGGTGAGGCCGCCGCCAAGAAGATGACGGGTGACGTCCAAGTGCGTCAACTCGACCTGCAGGATCTGTCATCGGTGCGCCAGTTCGCCGACGGGATAGACAAGGTCGACGTCTTGATCAATAACGCCGGGATCATGGCCACTCCGTACGCGCTCACCAAGGACGGCTTCGAGAGCCAGATCGGCACCAACCATCTCGGCCATTTCGCGCTGACCAACCTGTTGCTACCCAAGCTCACCGACCGCGTCGTGACGGTGTCTTCGGAGATGCACCGGATTGGCCGCATCAACCTCGACGACCTGAACTGGCAGACCCGGCGATACTCGTCTTGGCCGGCGTATGGCCAATCGAAGCTCGCCAACCTGCTGTTCACCTGCGAGCTGCAGCGACGCCTCGAGGCCTCCGGTTCGCCGTTGCGCGCGCTGGCCGCCCATCCCGGCTATTCGCACACCAACCTGCAAGGACAGTCGGGAAACAAGTTCGGCGATCAGGTGATGTCGGCCGCAACCGCGGTGGTGGCCACCGACGCCAACTTCGGTGCCCGGCAAACGCTGTACGCGGCGTCGCAAGATTTGCCGGGCAACACGTACGTCGGCCCCCGGTACAAATTTCTCGGCCGCACCCAGCCAGTCGGACGCACCGGGGCGGCGCAAAACGCAGCCACCGCCGCCGCGCTATGGGAGCTATCCGAGCAGCTCACGGACACTAAATATCCGCTCTGACGTGCCCCCGCTGGTCACATTTGCCACATTGGCCTTTGGAAAAGCCCGCAGGCCCTCCGGCCGGCTCTCCGCGACTAATCGCCACGCGTGTGGGCGCTCGATATCGAGGCCTTGGCGGCGGGCGTAACCGCACTGCGATTTTCCGCCCGATTTTTCGCGGTGCACGTACGCCCGCGGGGGTGCGCGACGGAGGGCGCCCGCGTTGTGGCTCATCTAGTCGCTCGGAGTTGGGCACGTCCAGGATCTTCGCCACCAGAGACGTAAGTGGCAGATGTGACAGCTGCGCCCAAATTTCTGCTCTGCGGGCCATATGCGCTACCCTGACCGAGCGTCACGGCGAGGGTGATTGGCAGGCTAGCCAGCACCGTTATCGACGGGGACCGACAGACTGTCGCGATCCTGGCCGTGCCCCCAGAACTAGGCGCCGAGCACACAGGAGCGACAAAATGGCTAAAACAGCAGGCAACGCACTCAAGGTCACGGTGCGAACCGAGACCGGCAAGGGCGCGTCCCGGCGAGCCCGCCGCGACGGCAAGATTCCTGCCGTCCTCTACGGTCACGGCGAAGATCCACAACACCTGGAACTGCCTGGACGCGACTTCGCGGCCGTGCTCCGCCATTCGGGTACCAACGCGGTGCTGGCCCTCGACATTGCCGGTACCGAACAGCTGGCACTGACCAAAGCACTCGACATCCACCCGATCCGCCGCAGCATTCAGCACGCCGACCTGTTGGTCGTGCGACGCGGCGAGAAGGTGGTCGTTGAGGTCACCGTCGTCATCGAGGGCGACGCGGGACCGGACACCCTGGTCACCCAGGAGACCAACGCAATCGAGATCGAGGCCGAAGCGCTGTCGATTCCCGAGCAGCTGACGGTATCCGTCGAGGGCGCCGCGCCGGGAACCCAATTCACCGCCGCACAGGTTCCGCTGCCTTCAGGCGTCAACCTGATTTCCGACCCGGATTTGCTGGTCGTCAATGTGGTGAACGCTCCGACCGCGGCGGACCTCGAGGAAGAGGGCTCGGGCGACAGCGGTGCCGCGGTATCCGAAGAAGCGGGCGACGAGGGCGGCGCGGACGAGTCCGGCGCGGACGAGTCCGAGTAGACGGCTCGCGACGTGGCCGAACCGCTTTTGGTGGTCGGCCTGGGCAACCCGGGAGAGAACTACGCCCGTACCCGGCACAACGTGGGGTTCATGGTCGCCGACGTGCTTGCCGCCAGGCTGGGTTCGAAATTCAAGACGCACAAGCGTTCCGGTGCCGAAATAGTCACTGGGCGGTTGGCCGGGCATGCGGTGGTATTGGCCAAGCCGCGCTGCTACATGAACGAGTCCGGCCGCCAGGTTGGCCCGCTGGCGAAGTTCTACTCGGTGCCCCCGGCTGACATCATCGTCGTCCACGACGAGCTCGACATCGACTTCGGCCGCATCCGCCTCAAGCTCGGTGGCGGCGAAGGCGGGCACAACGGGCTGCGCTCGATAGCGACCGTGCTGGGTACCAAGGACTTTCAGCGAGTACGCATCGGTATCGGCCGCCCGCCCGGACGCAAGGACCCGGCGGCGTTCGTGCTGGAGAACTTCAGCGCGCCCGAGCGCCCTGAAGTGCCCGCGATCTGCGAGCAGGCCGCCGACGCCACAGAGTTACTCATCGAACTGGGACTAGAGTCGGCCCAGAACCGCGTTCACGCGTGGTGATTACGCCGAACAAGCATCGAGGAGTTTGAGTAGTGAACACCGACGACCTGATCCTGGTGAGCATCGACGACCACGTCGTGGAGCCGCCGGACATGTTCGTGCGCCATGTGCCGGCCAAATACGTCGATGAGGCACCGATCGTCGTCACCGACGACAAAGGCGTCGACCAATGGATGTACCAGGGCAGGCCGCAGGGCGTGAGCGGGCTGAATGCGGTGGTGTCGTGGCCGGCGGAGGAGTGGGGCCGTGACCCCGCCGGCTTCGCGGAGATGCGTCCCGGCGTCTACGACGTCCACGAGCGCGTCCGCGACATGAACCGCAACGGCATCCTCGCTTCGATGTGCTTCCCGACGTTCGCCGGTTTCTCGGCCCGCCACCTCAACATGCACCGCGAAGAGGTCACCCTGGTGATGGTGTCGGCCTACAACGACTGGCACATCGACGATTGGGCCGGCTCCTATCCGGATCGGTTCATCCCGATCGCCGTCCTGCCGACGTGGAACCCCGAGGCCATGTGCGCCGAGATCCGGCGTGTCGCCGCGAAGGGCTGCCGGGCCGTCACCATGCCGGAACTGCCGCATCTCGAAGGCCTACCCAGCTACCACGACGAGGACTACTGGGGCCCCGTCTTCCGTACGTTGTCCGAAGAGAACCTGGTGATGTGTCTACACATCGGCACGGGCTTCGGCGCGATCAGCATGGCGCCCAACGCCCCGATCGACAACCTGATCATCTTGGCCACCCAGGTCTCGGCGATGTGTGCTCAGGACCTGTTGTGGGGCCCGGCGATGCGCAATTACCCGGACCTGAAGTTCGCCTTTTCCGAGGGCGGCATCGGCTGGATTCCGTTCTATCTGGACCGTAGCGACCGCCACTACACAAACCAGAAGTGGCTGCGCCGCGACTTCGGCAACAAGCTGCCCAGCGATGTGTTCCGCGAGCATTCGCTGGCCTGCTACGTGACCGACAAGACGTCACTGAAGCTGCGACACGAAATCGGCATCGACATCATCGCGTGGGAGTGCGACTACCCGCACTCCGACTGTTTCTGGCCCGACGCCCCCGAGCAGGTACTGGCCGAACTCAACGCGGCCGGAGCCGACGACAGCGACATCAACAAGATCACCTGGCAGAACGCCTGCAACTTCTTCACCTGGGACCCGTTCGCCCGCACGCCGCGCGAGCGGGCCAACGTCGGGGCGCTACGCGCCAACGGTGCCGATGTCGACGTCTCCATCCGCCCGCGGAAGGAATGGGCTCGCCTGTACGCGCAACAGCAGCCGGCCGCTAGGTAAGCTCGCTAAGTAACCAAGGGCACCGAATTGGCCCTGCGCAGCTTGCCCGACGGGGTCTTCGGGATGGTCCCGGGACCGAGTACCACGATATTGCGTGGCCGCACGTCGACCTCTTTGAGCACTTCGTGCGCCACCTGATGTTCGATGCGGCGTACCTCGATGGGGTCTTCGAAGGCGTTCGACTCGACCGCGACAGCGAAAGTCTCCCGCGCATGTCCCGCGTCAAGTCGCACGGCTACCGCGCAACCCGGACGCACGCCTTCGACCCGGCCTGCTGCCCGCTCGATGTCGGTCGGATAGATGTTGCGGCCGGCCATGATGATTACGTCCTTGACGCGACCACACACCACGACGTGGCCGTTGTCCATTTGGTACCCGAGGTCGCCCGTGTCGTACCAACCGTTTTCATCCTGAGCCGGCATGAACCCGCCCATCGTGAGGTAGCCAGGGGTCAAGGATTCGCCACGCAGCTCGATGACGCCCACACCACGACTGGGCAAGATCGTGCCGTCCTCACCCACAATGCGAATTTCCAGGTCCTTGAGCAGCGGCCCCAGGGATGCCAGCCGACGGGTGTTGCCTCTGGTGGCGGGAACCGCGCGACGCAGCACGGCCAGCAGGTCGGCATCGACCTCGTCGACCACCAATCCCGCATTGCATTCGGAGAAGGACACGGCCAGGGTCGTCTCGGCCATCCCGTAGGCAGGCAGGATCGCCGATGCGTTCAGGCCGAACGGCTTGCCCGCATCCACCAGGTCCTCGACGTCGGCGGGTTCGACGGGCTCTGCGCCCGATAGCGCGAAACGCAGGGTCGACAGATCGAAGTCGCCGGGCTTCGCGTTGCGGCGCAGGCGTTTGGCGAGCAGCGCGTAGGCGAAGTTGGGCGCCGCCGTCATGGTGCCCTTGTACTTGTCGATGAGCTTGGCCCACAGCAACGTGTCGCGAAGGAAGTCCATCGGGGTGACTTTGACCAGCTCGGCACCGAAGTACATCGGGATGGTGAGGAAGCCCACCATGCCCATGTCGTGGAAGCAGGGCAGCCAGCTGACCATGACGTCTCGCTCGACGTCGTACTGGGCCCCGATGAACATCGCCTCGGCATTGGAGTAGATGTTGCTGTGGGTGATCTGAACGGCCTTGGGAGATCCGGTCGAGCCGCTCGTCAACTGCATCAGCGCCAGGTCATCCTCGCCGACCTCGATTGGGTCTATCGGATCCGCCGCCAGCAGGTCGGCAACGGTGAGGACTTTGATGCCCTTCTCCTCCAGCACGGGGATCGCCACCAGGAAGGGCTCGGAAACGATGACCGCCTTGGCCTCGATCATGTCGATGACGGTCATGGTGTCCTCGGCCCACAGCGCCAGGTCGGTGCGCGGGGTGGGCTGATGCAGCATGGTCAGGCTCGCGCCGCGCATCCACAGACCCTGAGCGGTCGGGGCGATCTCTACGGGCGCACCGGCCAGCACACCGACCGCGTCGCCATGCCCCACTCCGGCGGCTCGCAGCCCTCCGGCCACCTGACGCGCCCGCGCATGCACCTCACCCCACGTGTGGCGAACGGGGGCGTGCGGCTCCCCCGTCACCATGCCCTTGGATCCCTCACGGGCATTGCGGAACATCGTCTCGGTGAACCTGCTCACAAAAGCCTCCTCGGTCCCGGCAATTTCCTGAAGGCACCGGATTTCATAGTCCACCTGCCGAGCGCCACTGTGTAGCAGGCGCGTGAGCACAATTGGGGATAGGTTATGTCTCGAAGAAGTGGCGGCCCAGCAACTCCGCATTCGGTTGCCCGATGAGCAACAGCCTGTCTGAGCCGTCCACCGGAGCGACCGGCGGACGACGAAACCACGTGTTCTTGCCTACCGCTAATTGTCACCGTGAGACATCTTAAGCTCCTCTTAAGTAACTGCCAACCTCACGCGCAGTTTGAGTTTGATTTCACACTTCAGTGGGGGCTGGCACGACCCGGGCGCCGGGCACCGGTCCGCTGGCGACCCGAACGGTGCGGCAGACCCCAGCCCCCGATAGCTGGGTGCCGACATCGACCGCCGAGGCCGCCGAGGCACACAGAAACGCACACGTCGGGCCCGAACCGGACACAACGCCGGCCAGCGCCCCCGCATCGATACCGGCGCGCAGCGCACGCCGAAGCGGCGGTTCCAGGCTCAGTGCGGCCGCTTGCAATTCATTGCCCAGCAGCGGCGCCAGCTGCTCCGGATCGCCCGCAGCCAGCGCGGCCAGCACCGGCGGGGGCTCAGCGAGCCGAGGCAGGTCACCGTCCTCCCTGAGCCGGTCCAGCTCGGTGAACACGGCCGGAGTGGACAGCCCCGTGTGAGCGAACGCCAACACCCAGTGGAACGTGTTCCGGGACAACACGGTGGCCAACTCCTCGCCACGACCGGTACCCAGCGCGGTGCCACCGTGCAGCGCGAACGGCACATCGCTGCCCAGCCGCGCGGCGAGCACGTGCAGATCACGGCGGGGCATGTTGAGCTCCCACAGCGAGTTCATCGCGACCAGCACCGCCGCGGCATCCGCGCTGCCGCCGGCCATCCCACCGGCCACCGGAATGGATTTGTCGATCATGATCGAAACATCCGGTGCCCGGCCAACGTGCTCGGCCATCAGCTCGGCGGCCTGCCAGGCGAGGTTGTGTTCATCAGTGGGGAGCTTGTCGGCGCCCTCGCCGACGAGTTCGAGGGACAGTACATCGGCGTTGCGTACCGTCACCTCGTCCAGCAGCGAGACGGCATGGAACACCGTGGTCAGCTCGTGATAACCATCCTCGCGGCGATCACCGACCGCCAGGTAAAGGTTCACCTTTCCGGGCACCCGAACGGTGACCGACCCGGTGGGCACCCACTGCGCGGCGGTGTTGCCGTCAGATGCGGACACCGCAGCAGACTATCGCTGCACCAGGTGAACCACACGCAACGATGCCCCGGAAACGCTCCGGAACTTCAATCACGAGGGTCAAGGTCAGTTCGCGCTCAGCTGGCTGACGCCGGGATCGGCGGAACGTCGCAGCAGTCGCACGAAGTCGTCGACTGACAGCGTTTCACCGCGACGGGAGGGATCGATGCTGGCGGCGAGCAATCGATTTGCCGACTCGTTACCGGAGCCCGCCCACTCCAGAAACGCATTGCGAGATGTCTTGCGCCGCTGAGCGAACGCGATGTCCACCAGTTCGAATACCTGCCGACGGAAGACTTCGTCGGTAGGCCACGGCGCGGTCTCGTACCGATCGATGCGCACTAGCCCCGAATAGACGCGGGGAATCGGCCAGAAAACGGTCGGCGACACCATGCCGCAGCGGCGAACCCGTCCAAAGAAGCGCAACTTGACGCTGGGCACGCCGTACTCCTTGCCACCCGGCTCGGCTGCGAGCCGTTCGGCGACTTCGGCCTGCACCATCACCGTGAGGGTCTGGATGGACGGGAATTCGGCAAGCAGATGCAGCAGCGCCGGCACCGCGATGTTGTACGGAAGATTGGCGACGACGGCTGTGGGGCCCGTCGACCCAAGGGCCACCTCGTCACGGCGAACTGACAAGACGTCGCGGTTCAGCACAGTCAGCCGCTGGATTTCACTATGGGAGTGCTCAGCAACGGTCTGAGGCAGCCGGTCCGCCAGCACCGGGTCGATTTCGACGGCGGTCACGGTGGCGCCGCGGTCGAGCAACGCCAGCGTGAGCGAGCCGAGGCCGGGGCCGACCTCGAGGACCGTGTCAGAGCGGCTGACCCCGGAGGCCGCAACGACGCGTCGAACCGTGTTGGCGTCATGCACGAAATTTTGGCCGAGCGATTTGCGTGGCCGGAATTCAAGTTCTTTGGCCAATCGCCTGATCTCGGTGCGCCCGAGCAGCCGGATCGTCAGCGCGCACCAGCGCTTCCGCTGCACACTGGCCAGGCACCCCAACCCTGGCGCGCCTGCGTCACCGAAGCCACGGCGATCTGCTCTTCCCGGGTGGCAAGGTCAGCGCGCGGGGCAAACCGCAGGCCGCCGCTGCGCTCCCAGGTACCCTGGTCGAATTGCACACCGCCGTAGTACCCGTTACCGGTGTTGATGGCCCAGTTCCCGCCGGCCTCGCAGCCCGCGATGGCATCCCAGATGGCTCCGTTGCTCACCGCGGGCACCTCGGTGCCGGGCTTGGCGCCCACCCGCAATACCGCGTCACGGGCCGCCGCTATCACGACGTTGGCGACTGGCAGCCGGCCGCTCTCGACACCGTTGACCATAGCCACGGCAAACGTCACGTCCTGCGTGCCCGGGACGCCCGGATCGTCGACGACCTGCCGGCTCATGTTCATCTCCGGGTCCTCGATCCGACGCGAGATCGGGGGCAGCGGGATCCGCTCGGTGACCCGCTGGATGCGGTTGCGGGTCACTTGGACTTGCATGCCTTCGACAATCGGCGACGCCGCGCCGGGCTCCACCTGATCGCTGTCGAGCAACGGCGCGCCGGCAGCGTTAAGCAACCCGGCGACGTTAGGCGCCGCGAGGTGCACCGTACGGATCGCGCCGCCGTCGTTGATCTGGACCGTCTTGGCGCTGACGACCGGAAGGGCCATCCCCGCCAGCGGCACACGGCTGCCGCGAGACGCCGCGGCCGGGGCGGTGTCGGTCATAGCGAGTTGGGCCAGCGCCTCATCGACAGTGGTCGCCGTCGTCCAAACCTGCTTGACGTCATGGCCGTCCAGCGAGATCTCTAAGGGCCGACCGCGCCGCAGCACGATGTTGTCGGCGTTATGAACCCGCACATCGGCGGCGGGGTACACATCGTCGCGCGCGTCGAGGCCGAACCCGTTCTCCCGGATGACGTCGCTCACGCGCGACTTCATCGTCGTCACTCGCATCGCGGTTCCGTCGACGGTCAAGGTCACTGTCTTGCTGGCGCAAACCGCCATGCCACCGCCCAGCGTGAGCGCTACTAACAGGGCGCCGACTACCAGCCGCAACATCGGTGACCGGGTCTGATGAAGTTCCGTTAGAACACTCAACGGACGCAGACCTCTATTTCACGAACCTCAGCAACCACCGCAACGACCTTTTCAGCTCAAATAGACAAAAAGGGCCCGCAGGCCCACCCGTTCGATCACAAGACGGTAACGAACCGGCCAATGTTGAGCAACTCGCGCGCGCCGGTGTTGCAGAAATCACGCAGTAACTAAACCGTTTTCCCAACCAGTCCATAGATCCGGCCGGCATTGCTCGTGGTGATTCGCGCTATCTCTTCGGCAGGACGATCTACCAGCTCAGCGATGGCCCGCACGGTATATGGGAGACAATACGGCTCGTTCGCTGAGCCCCGGTAAGGATGCGGGGTTAAAAAGGGTGCATCGGTTTCTACCAGAAGCTGCTCTGCGGGAATCAACGGCACAGCTTCCCGCAGGGCACGAGCGTTACGAAAGCTCGCTGTCCCGGACAGGCTGAGCAACCACCCGGCGTCGACGCAACGGCGGGCCATCGCACTGTCCGACGAAAAGCAGTGAAAGATCACATTGTCGGGGGCGCCCTCGGCCCGCAACACGTCGAGCACGGCGGCGTCGGCTTCCCGGTTGTGGATCATCAGCGGCTTGCCGCACCGCTTAGCCAGGTCGATATGCCAGGCGAACGCGTCGCGCTGCACGCCAGGCTCGGCGCAGCCGTCGAGGCGTCCCGGCCAATACAGGTCCATGCCGGTCTCACCGACAGCCACCACCCGTGGATGGGCCGCCAATTCCTCGATCTCGGCACGGGCGGCGTCGGTCAGCGTGTCCGCACGAGTCGGGTGCAACGCCACCGCCGCGTAAACCCGACGATCCCACTCGGCGGCCCGGGTCACCCAGCGCGCCGAGTCCAGATCATCGGCGATGGTGACCATCGCGAGGACACCGACCGCCTCGGCGCGGTCAGCGATGGCCGTGACGTCGTCGGCGTTGCGGGCACCGCATGCATCAAGGTGGGTGTGGGCGTCGATCAAAGGCGCCAGGGGATCCGGCAAGGGCGGCGCTTCTCGTCGACCGGGTCGGTTGGAGCTCACGCGCACACAATAGGTTCACAAGGTTCACCCAATGAGGAAAGGGCACCCCATAGGACCCCATAGGGTGGTGTCTCAATGAGGCCCTATTACGTCACGACCGCAATCGCGTATCCGAACGGTGCGCCCCATGTGGGTCACGCGTACGAATACATCGCCACCGACGCGATCGCGCGCTTCAAGCGGCTCGACGGATTCGACGTCCGATTCCTGACCGGAACTGACGAGCACGGCCAGAAGGTCGCCGAGACGGCAGCGGCCGCGGGCCTGCCGACGGCCGAACTGGCGCGGCGCAATTCCGACGTCTTCCAGCGCATGCAGGAGAAGCTCGACATCTCCTTCGACCGGTTCATCCGTACCACCGATGCCGACCACCATGAGGCGTCGAAGGAGATCTGGCGCCGGATGGAGGCGGCGGGCGACATCTATCTAGGCACCTATTCCGGCTGGTACTCGGTCCGCGACGA
Source organism: uncultured Actinomycetota bacterium (assembly GCA_963762625.1). Taxonomy (GTDB): domain Bacteria; phylum Actinomycetota; class Actinomycetes; order Mycobacteriales; family Mycobacteriaceae; genus Mycobacterium. Next base: position 1,512,407 of record CAVXLB010000001.1, on the reverse strand, counting down.
GCGATTTTTCAGCGATTCCGAGACTGAACTCCACGAAGACGGCACCCGTATCGCGGTGGAAACCGGAACACCGGTGACCTGGCGCGAAAAGGAGCAGACGTACTTCTTTCGGCTGTCGGCCTACACCGAGAAGTTGCTGGCCCACTACAACGCCCACCCGGACTTCATCGGACCTGACGTGCGGCGCAACGAGGTGGTCAGCTTCGTCTCCGGCGGGCTGGAGGACTTCTCCATCTCGCGCACGACGTTCGACTGGGGAGTGCAGGTACCCGATCGCCCCGACCACGTCATGTACGTCTGGGTCGACGCGCTGACCAACTACCTCACGGGAGCCGGCTTCCCGGACACCGGCTCGGATTTGTTCCGCCGCTACTGGCCCGCCGATTTACACATGATCGGCAAGGACATCATCAGGTTTCACGCCGTCTACTGGCCGGCGTTCTTGATGTCGGCCGGAATCGATTTGCCGCGAAGGGTTTTCGCTCACGGGTTCCTGCACAACCGCGGCGAGAAGATGAGCAAGTCGCTGGGCAACACCGTCGACCCGGGGGCCCTGGTGGAAACGTTCGGTGTGGACCAGGTCCGTTATTTCCTGCTGCGCGAAGTCCCATTCGGACAGGACGGCAGCTACAGCGAAGAGGCCATCATCAACCGGATCAACACCGATCTGGCCAACGAGCTCGGCAACCTGGCGCAACGGTCGTTGTCTATGGTGGCCAAGAACCTGGGCGGGGCGGTGCCCGAACCGGGTGAGTTCACCGATGCCGACACTGGGTTGCTGACGACGGCCGACGGCTTGCTGGAGCGGGTGCGCGCCAATTTCGACGGGCAGGCGATGCACCTGGCCCTGGAAGCGATCTGGCTGATGCTCGGAGAGGCGAATCGGTACTTCTCGGCGCAGCAGCCGTGGGTTCTGCGCAAGAGTGAGTCCGAGGCAGATCAGGCGAGGTTTCGCACCGTCCTCTACACCACCTGTGAGGCGGTCCGGATAGCGGCGCTGCTGGTCCAACCGGTCATGCCGGAGTCGGCCGGCAAGCTGTTGGAGCTGCTCGGCCAGCCCGCAGACCAGCGGGCATTCCCTGCGATCGGTGCTCGGCTGGTGCCTGGCACGGTGCTACCGGCGCCCACGGGCGTCTTCCCCCGCTACCAACCCGCCACCGAAGTCGAGTAAGCGGAACGATCTGACGACCCGCGTACCGGGGTTGGCGAGCTGTTTAGCGACTTCGGAAGAAGCGTCGCCGGGTAGGCGAGCGTCCTGTACGTTTGATCTCTCTCGACTCGTACGCCTCTGTGACTTGGCTGACGCCGAATGCCGGTAGACAAGCGCTTTGCGCCCGGCATTCGCTCATTAGCAGCGACAGCCCCGGCTCAGGCAAAACGCCCGCGCAGGAGGACATGATGTCGCACAGGCTGGATCGCGTCGTCAGCTCCGTTGCCGCCCACCTGATGGATGCGTCCGCATCCACCGCTGCCGAGGTGAGCCAACAGGTGTTGGCGGACCTCGTCGCGCAGCTCGATGCGGACGCCGGCTTCTTACGCCACAACGACCACGGGCTCGGAGTTTCGAGGTTGGTCGCGGAATGGCCACCGCGATACCCGCGGCCAGACCCGGATCCCCTGCAGGTTGCCAAGTTCGCCAGTGCCGACCCCGTCTTCGCCTACTGCGCGCACGGCAAGGAACCGGTCGTGATCAAGCCGGACCCGGCAAGCTATGCCTACCGGGCTTACCAGGATTGGATCCCCGAAAGCCGCCGCTTCGCGTCGCCCTCCGTCGCCGCTGCACCGCTGGTTTCGAGGGGGGTGACCACAGGCTTGCTCGGCTTCGTTAAATTCGGTGGCAGGAAGTGGACGCCGAAGTTGATGAACATGCTCGGGGCGATCGCGCCTATGTTTGCAGGATTCCAGGCCCGCATCGCCATGGAAGAAAAGCTTCGCTACCTGGCTGGGCATGACGATTTGACCGGTCTGCACAATCGTCGATCGGTTGTTGCGCACCTTTCCGACAGGCTCGCGGCGGGACGCCCCGGACCCGTGGCGGTCCTTTATCTCGACCTCGACCGATTGAAGTCGATCAACGACTACTTCGGCCACGCCGCCGGCGATCGGTACCTTCGGTTATTCGCCGAATGGCTCGAGGCAAGGATGGGCGGCTTGGCCACCATCGGTCGGCACGGCGGGGACGAGTTCCTCGTCATTCCCGACGAGGCGATGGCAACCGAGGCCGCAGAAACACTTGCGCACCGGCTTCGGGTGACGTTACACAGTCGCCTGAAGATCGGTGACGATGTGATCAGCCCCTCCGTCAGCATCGGGGTGGCGGTGGGCAGGCCGGGCCACGACGACACCGCGGATCTGCTCCGTCGCGCCGATGGTGCCGTCCTGACGGCCAAGCGCGCGGGCGGCAACCAGGTCGTGGTGTGCACTGATGACATCTCCCGCAACGTCGTCTTCCGCAACGATATCGAACTCCATCTGAAGGCGGCCATCGACAGCGACGCTCTGCTGCTGCACTACCTGCCCGAGGTGGACCTCTGCACCGGCGCGATCCTGGGGGTCGAGGCGCTGGTCCGTTGGCGGCATCCCAAACGTGGGATGCTGCTGCCGGATTCGTTCATCGGCGTAGCCGAATCGACGAACCTCGCCGGGGAGTTGGGCCGATGGGTCATCACAAGCGCCTGCGCCGAGTTCAGCCGGTGGCGATCGCGTGGCGTAGGACAAAACGCCGTACTACGCATCAACGTGTCACCCGTGCAGCTGATCACCCGCGGTTTCGTGCGAAGCGTTGCTGACACCATCGAGAAGTTCGGCATCGACGCCGGATCGGTATGCCTGGAGATCACCGAACGCGCTGTGGTTCGCGACATCGAAACCACTCGCAGAACCCTCGCGGAGTTGAAGGAGGTCGGGGTCCAGATCGCCATCGACGACTTCGGCACCGGCTATGCCGTCCTGTCACACCTGAAATCCCTTCCGGTCGATACGCTCAAGATCGACATGGGTTTCGTGCGCAACTTGGGCACCAACCCAGAGGATCTGGCGATCGTTCGCGCCATCATCGGACTGGCTGAAGCGTTCGGCCATCAAACAGTTGCCGAGGGAGTGGAGACCGCGGTTGCCGCGAAGACGTTATTGCGACACGGATGTCACCGGGCGCAGGGTTTCTTGCTGTCGCGCCCCGTCACCGGCCAAGACATGGAGTCACTGCTGTCCACAAGCCGGATGCCGATGACCTTCCTCTCTGACGACGAGGCCCTGAGTGTGCGCGCAATCTAGCGGGGTCAACGATGCTACAGAGAGTTCGTGAGCCTGCCGTCGTGGCCTGCGACAGCCGGCGCAGCCGTTCCGCCTCAGACTTGACAGCCGAACGGGTAGGTGTCGCCTAACGGCCGCCTCAAAACCGGCTTGGGCGCTGACGGCCAGATACATCTGGGCGTGCGTGGTACCCGCGTCGTTGGGGCCGTCGCGGCCGCAATCTGGGCGCTCACAGCTGCGCGGATCCCTTGCAGGGTGCTGGCCGCCCGGGTCAGCGCCTCCGACTGTGGACACGAACGACATGCGGTTCTCCAGGAACTGCCTGACAAAACCGCGCGGTCTGTTCACTAGCCAGTCTTCGGGGGGTGCTGATGCATTCTGGATTCAAGTAGACTAATTGTCGGCTATCTGCTTCTGTTATGATCTAATGGTATGTAAGCTCCGGTTCAGGTGCATCATCGGTATACACACCCTCGCGCTCATGCGTCGGCGTAACAACCCCGGGTTGGGCTGCTTCCGTCAGGAGGAGCACATGTCTAGGAGGAGCACATGTCGTTGGTGACCACACAGGCAGAAATGCCATTCAGGTGCCTGAAAACGTGTGCACGCAAACGACGTGACAGGTTCGGCCGCCCCTGGCGCGAGCGTTCTTCGGAGTGCATGGGACGCGTCCGATGATCGAGATGGCCATTGTGGGGCTCGGCTCGTGGGGTCTGTGCGTCATGGAGCGGACGGTGAGCCGGGCCCGGCGGGCAAGGACGCCTATGCGGCTGCACGCGGTCGAGCCGTCTCAGCTCGGAGGCGGGGTTTACGCCGCCGAGCAGCCCGACTTTCTGGTCCTCAACAACGCCTGCGGTCAGCTCTCCCTGTACGCCGCCCCCGACGGGGACACCCTCCCCCCCTACGCCATGGGCCTGCACCAGTGGGCGGTTAGCCGCGGCTACCGCTGGGTGGGTTACGAGTGCCGCATCGGCGGCGGCGGTGAACCCATCCTGCCCACCGACTACCTACCCCGGCGGTTGATGGGCGAGTACCTGGTCTGGTTCTACGACACGTTGGTGGCTTACGCCCCACCCAATCTCGAGATCGTTCGGCACTACGCGGCGGCCGTCGACATCTCGCCGGCCCACCAGCGATCCCGCTACGGCGGTCGCGAGACGGTGCTGCTCGACAACGGCACCACCCTCGCCGTCGACCACGTGGTGCTGACCTCGGGGCACACGTGGAACGACGAGCCCGGTGCCGGCGGGGGCGCGCACTACCTGCGGCCCTACCCTGTCGAGTACCTCGACCAGAGCGTTCCGGCCGGATCCTCGCTGGCGGTGGCCGGCATGGGCCTGGTCGCCTACGACGTCCTCACTGCCCTCACCATCGGGCGAGGCGGGACCTTCGAGGGCCGGTCCGACCGGGCCGACCGCAAGCGGTACGTGCCCTCGGGTCGGGAGCCGAACATCACCCTCTACTCGCGCTCGGGCGTGCCCCACTGCGCCAAGTCGGCCCACGGCGTCGACCCCTACGGCCAGTACCAGCCGGTGGTGTGCACCCCCGAGGAGTTCGCGGCGCTGACCAATCCGGGCGGATCGCCGGTGCGACGGCACGTGGATTTCCGGGCCGAGCTCCTCCCCCTCATCTTCGCCGAGATGCAGGCGCGCTACTACATACACGCCGCCTTGCTGGCCGGGGGCGACGTCGAGTCGACCGACGTCCGCTCCGTCCTCCACCGAGGCTGGGTCGGCGGGCACTACGAGAAGGCCGTCGACGGTCTCGAGCTGCGCTACGGTCGCTTCGACCCGGTCACCCACGTCTTCGCCGGGTCAGACTGCCACTACCCGTCGCCCGCCGCCTACCAGGGCCAGGTCTACGACATGATCGAGGCCGACCTCACCGAGGCCCTGCGACCCGGGGGGAGCCCAGTTAAGGCGGCCGAGGAGGTAATGCGCATTCTCCGGGACCAGCTGCGTTCGGTCATTGAGTTCGGTGGTCTCTCCCTCGACTCCTACGTCGACTTCCAGTCCAACGTCCGGGGCCGCATCAACCGCCTGGAGGCGGGTCCACCACCCCTACGCTCCCAGCAGCTGCTGGGGCTGCTCGACGCCGGAGTGGTGCGCATCCCGCTGGGACCGAACCCGGAGCTGACCGCCTGCCCCGACGGCGTCCGCCTGACCTCCACTACCCTCGACGAGCCGACGGCCGTGACGGTCGACGGGGTGGTGCGGGGCCATCTCGACCTGCCCTCGCTGGCCCGGTCGAGCTCGCCCCTCCTCAACCGTCTCTACGCCAACGGAAGGCTGACCCAGCTCAGCTACGGTGACACGCCCGTAGGCAGCGTCGCCATCAATGAGGCCTTCCACCCCTACGACACCGAAGGCCGGCTCCAGCGCAACCTCTCCTTGCTGGGCGTGCTCACGGAGGGGGTGCGCTACTTCACGCACTACCTGCCCTCGCCCCGCAGTCGCCTCCGGGCCGTCCACGACGCCCAGGACTGCGTCGAGGCCGTCATCGGCTGACCACATGATGGACTCCACGACCGGACCGGCGCGGCCGTTGGTGGCGGTGGGCGACACCGACGAGAGGAATTGAGCGGCCATGGGCGTTCGACTGGCCCGGGCCCTCGACCCGGGGATGGCGCGGGACAGGGCCGAGGGAGCGGTGCGGTGGACGTGCGCCCTGGTCAACAACATGCCGGACGCCGCCTTCGGCGCCACTGAGCGACAGTTCGTGGGCCTTCTGGACGCAGGCTCCGGATGTGAGACGGTCGTCCTGACCCGCCACACCATGGCCGGGGTGCCCCGGGGCGAACGGATCCGGGCCCGTATCGCCGCCGAATACCGTCCCCTCGAGGACATCACCTCCGACCCCCCCGACCTGCTGGTGGTGACCGGCTCCAACCCGATCGAGTCCCGCATCGAGGACGAGCCCTACTGGTCCGATCTGTGCGGTCTGCTGCGGTGGGGGAGCGAGAACGTGCCGGCCATGGTGCTGTCCTGCCTGTCGGCCCACGCCGCCCTGGCCGTCTTCGACGGCCTCGAACGGACCACCCTGCCGGTCAAGTGCACGGGCGTCTTCGCCCAGGAGGCCGACCCGACCCACCCTCTGGCCGCCGGGTTCGACGGTCCCGTCGTCCTACCCCACTCGCGGCTCAACACCGTGCCCGTAGAGGCGGTGGCCGCCGCCGGCTACGCGGTGGCCCTGCAGTCAGCGGAGGTGGGGTGGAGCGTGGTCACGAAGACGGTGGGCCGGTCCGAGGTCGCGCTGGTCCAGGCCCATCCCGAGTACGATCCCTCGAGTCTCGTGCGCGAGTATGGCCGGGACGTGCGGCGCTACACCGGCCATGAGTGCGACCAACTGCCCCGCCTCCCCCGTGACTGCGTGGCCGGCCCGGACTGGGACCGGCTCCGCCGGCTGCACGAGCGGGTGGTGGGCGGCGAACGGGACCCGGCCCTAGTGGCCGCCTTCCCCTTCGACGAGGTCGGCGCCCGCGCCCCCTGGCCATGGCGGGACGCGGGCCTGCGCTTGTACGCCAACCTGTTGGGCACCATTCCGAATAGGCTGTCGGGCACCATCCATAAAAGGAGTGCCTGAGGCCATGCACGACGAGACCATCGCCCTGCACGGTGGTTACACACCCGACGGAACGCGGGCCGTGGCCGTGCCCATCTACCAGACGGTGGCCCACGACTTCATCGACGCCGCCCACGCCGGTGCCGTGCTCGACCTGGAGACGCCCGGCTTCCACTACAACCGGCTCAACAACCCCACCCTCGACGTCCTCGAGCAACGCATCTGCGCCCTCGAAGGGGGGACGGCGGCCCTGGTGGTGGCTTCGGGCATGGCCGCCGTCAGCTACGCCATCCTGACGGTGGCCAGCGCCGGCTCGAACTTCGTGGTGGCCCCCCAGCTCTACGGAGCCAGCTTCACCTACTTCGCCCACGTGCTGCCCACCCTGGGCATCGAGGCCCGCTTCGCCGTCGACGACCGGGCCGAGTCGATCGCCCCCCTCATCGACGAGAACACCCGCGCCGTCTTCTGCGAGACCATCGGCAACCCGGCCGGCAACATCGTCGACCTCGAAGCTGTGGCCGCCGTGGCCCATGCGGCCGGCGTGCCCCTCATCGTGGACAACACTGTGGCCACCCCGATCGTGCTCAAACCCTTCGAGCACGGGGCCGACGTGGTCGTCCACTCGCTGACCAAGTTCGTAGGCGGCCACGGCACCACCCTCGGCGGGGCCATCGTGGACGGCGGCCGGTTCCCGTGGGCCGACCATCCAGAGCGCTTTCCCATGTTCAACCAGCCCGAGCCCGCCTTCCACGGCGTCGTCTTCGCCCGCGACTTCCCCGAGCGGCCCTTCACCGTGCGAGCCCGCTCCACCCAGCTGCGCAACAGCGGCGCCACCCTCTCCCCCTTCAACGCCTTCCTGCTCCTCCAGGGCCTCGAGACGTTGGCCGTGCGGCTCGAGCGCCACGAGGCCAACGCCCGAGCCGTGGCCGACTACCTGGCCGCCGACCCACGGGTGGCCTGGGTGAGCTTCGCCGGCTTCCCCGACCATCCCCACCACCACCTGGTCGAGCGCTACCTCCACGGGCGCGTGCCGTCCATCGTCACCTTCGGGGCCGAGGGGGGCTACGACGCGGGACTGGCCTTCTTCGACGCGCTCCAGCTCGTCAAGCGGCTGCTCAACCTAGGGGACGCCAAGACCCTGGCCATCCATCCGGCCTCCACCACCCATCGCCAGCTGTCCGATGAGGAGCTGGTGAAGGCCGGTATCCGGCCGGAGACGATCCGCCTGTCCATCGGGATCGAGCACATCGACGACATCATCGACGACATCGACCAGGCCCTGGCCAAGGCCACGACCGGCTGAGCCGGCTAGATCACCTGGCGTCGAACTGCTTCGATTTTCCCGACCACAGTCGGTCTATGGAGCCGACCTCTTGCACAACGACTTCCGACTCCGGCCCGCCGTGTCGGCGGAGCACGTCGATCAGTTCCGTCCGCAGATGCCGGAGGTCGCTTGAACCGCCGTCAGTCACCACGGACAGGTCGACACCACGTTGCGTCTTGCCCACGAAGAAGTCGGCGACGCCGGGGGTGGCAAGGACAGTCTGTTCGAGGGCGGCCCGGGGCACCCGAGCACCGTTTTCGTACTCGAAGGCTCCGTCGATCCGACCGTTGACCGCGGTGATGCGGCGATGAGCGCAACCGCACGGACACGGCTCGTCGGTCATCGTCACCGCGTCGACGAGGTCGTAGCGGATCAGCGGCTGCGTCAGGTTGAACAGGTTGGTCAACAGTAGCCGCTCCGCCGGTTGCCCATAGGGGACGACGTTGCCGTCTGCATCCGCCGGCTCGAGAATGACCAGATCGTCGGCGACGTGCATGCCTTCCCCAACGCCGCATGGGAAGGCATAGGTGCCCTCTGAGCAGCCCCAGAACTCCGACGTCTCGATCCCCCACGCGGACCTAACTGCCTCCCGCACGGGCGGGGTGCAGATCTCGCCCGCGACGCTGACCCAAGTCGGTTTGACGGTGAGTCGTCCTGCGATCGCCTCTAGCGCCAGCTCCCGCATCAGGCTCGGCCACGCCTGGAGCGCCTGCACCGCGGGACGCGCGTTGTTGAGGCCGTCGACAATCTCGTCCAGGGGTTGCGTGCCGCCGGAGCAGTGCGATGCCGGCCCTCCGCTTTCGAAGGTGCTGAAGGCGTGAAATATCCCCGACTCATGCCGAGTGCTGGTGGCGAAGGCTTGCGCCAGCACCGCGTCCGGGTCTTCGCCACGTCGCCCGGTCCAGCGCGAGCCCTGCATCACGAAGGTGACGAACGCGTCCCAACCGTAGACGTGGACTGCTTGGGTTCCTATATATCCAGACGTGACGATTGCCTGGTACTCGTCGTCCAGGTATCCGCGGTCGTCGTCCGACTGATCGAGGTGTTGTTGGACCCGGGCAAGTGTCAATCCGGGGACCGTGACCACCCGGTCGAACTCCGCCATCATCTCGGCTCTGGTCAACACCGGCAGAGAGGGGAGGTCGGCTTCGGTGAAATTCGCCAGATCGCGGCCTGCCAGTCGTTCCCGCCAGAACGGCGAACGATCCGCTGCGCATACCAGCAGCTCGCGCAGACGCCGTTCGCGTTCTGCGGCGAGACGCCCTGCGTCCCATCGCAGCCGGCGCACACCCTTCAAGTACGCATCTTGCAATTCGGCACGCTGGCGCCGGACCAGCTGCTCGTAATGCCCCTCCGACGTCGCGCCAGTTGCCCTTGATTGCACGCAGAGAGCCTAGCCTAGGCACCGCGCCGGCGATTCCTACCGCACGCGTGCCCGCCGTGAACTGTTTATCAAAGGCCGAGCCGGAACCGGCTAAGCCGTCCTCAGGTGACCCGCGGCAACGCGTGGTTGGGGAGTTGCGTGCGGGCTCTCATTAAGAAGCGACATCGATCTCATGCCCTTCGCGCTCGCTGCACCGCTTGAGCAGCGTCTTCGTGTCCGTTGGCGATTAATCCTGAGATCACGCCATCGACGTCAGCGGCTGGTCGATTCTGGCTGAGCTTGAACTTGGCCTCGATGCGGGTGATCAGCAATTCCACTCCTACAATGGCGCGTAGTTGACCCTCGATGAACGGTGGCGGAGCGTCGTCGACGGACCATGATTGCGGTCGTCCAGCCTCATGGCGTCCGGTTAGATCACGCACATTCTGTTCGACCCAGGCCGGGTCATCGTGCACTGCGAGTCGCCCATAGACGTGCGCAGTGACGTAGTCCCAAGTGGGCACCACACGTCCGTGCTCGGCCTTGCTCGGATACCAGGCCGGGGAGATGTACGCATCTGGTCCCCGCACGATAATCAGAGCCTCGCCAACCACCGGGAGCCGCCACTGGTCGTTGTTGCGCGCGAGATGACCGCGAAGGGTCCTCATGCCCGGGTCATAGACGAACGGCAGCATAGTAGCGACCACGCCCTCCGGTGTTGCAGTGATCAGATCAGCGGCACCGTGGTGAGTGAGCAGGTCGTCGACGGCCTGCTCGTCGGCGGCGAAATGGGCGGGAATGTGCATGTTGTCCAGTATGTCGGCCGGGTTGATGGAGTTTCAGGAGGCGACCGCGTTCGTATTGCCGTCGTTGCATGAAGGCTTCGGGCTCCCGGCGATCGAGGCGCAGACGTCGGCCTACTATCTTGATCCCCTGTCGACCGCGGAAATGGAACGAGTTCTACTCGACCGAGACCTGCAGTCGCGTCTCATCACGTTGGGGGCTCGCGAATGCAAGCTGGCTCTCGCGGCAGGACTCTGCACAGCGAGTCGATCTCCACATAACTGAGTATGCAACGACGCTGACGGCTCAGGCCCCTTCGTTCGGCGGAGACAAGCCGGCCTCCTTCAGCAGCCGTCGCTCGTCGACCTTGCTGGAAGACGTCAAGGGCAAGTTGGCCACCAAGACGAATCGATCGGGCAGCATCGTCTCCGGGAGCCGTTCGCTGGCGGCCTGGCGGACGGCGAGAGGGGTGAGCTCGCCGTCCGGCACCACGAATGCGACGACCCCCAGATCGCCCTCCAGGTCGAATGTCGTGCACGCCGCGGATGCGACCCGGTCGATACCACCGAGCGCTTCAGTCACCTCGACCAGCGACATCCTCACGCCATGTCGCTTGATGACGCGGTCCGAACGCCCCACGTATACGTAGTTGCCCCGGTCGTCGCGGTAGACGAGGTCACCAGTGCGGTAGAGGGCGGTTCCTTCGACGACGTCCGTCCGCAGCACAGCTGCGCTCCGCGCCCGGTCGTTCAGGTATCCAGCCATCAGCTGCATTCCGCCGATGTACAACTCGCCGACCGCTCCAGGACGATCCACCAGCCTTCCGTGCTCGTCAACGAGGTGGAACGAGCTCCCGGGATGAGGATGTCCGATCGGTACCTGCCCCGCGTCGAGCAACTCGGGCGTCAGTTCCAGATGGGCGACGGCGATGGTCGTCTCGGTGGGGCCGTACCGATTCACTACCCGCAGTCCCGGACTGGCGGCCCACACCGCCCTGATATCGGCCGTGGACGGCGCTTCGCCGCCCAGGGCCATCACTCGCAGCGGGGTGTCAGCCAACCGCGCGAGACGGCCGCCGGACCGAAGCAACCGGAGATAGCTGGGAGAGAAACTGGTCGCCGTGATCCCTTCGCTCGCAACGATCGAGAAGAACCTGCGTGGAAATAGGAGGGCTTCCCGGTCGGGGATGACGAGGGGGACGCCGCGCACGAGCGGAGGAAAGATGGCAGAAAAGGACCCGTCAAAGTGCACAGGCGAAACGCACAGGTACCGGTCATCCGCGGTCAGTCCCATCGCGTCGGCGCACGCCTCGGCAGCGATGAAGAAGGCCTCCGGGGAAATCTGCACTCCCTTGGGGATACCGGTCGTCCCCGACGTGTAAATGATGTAGGAGATGGGGCCCGTTACGGGTGGTGGGGTGCGCCCATCTGCGACGCTCAATGCCGAAAGGGAGGTCCACGGCGTCCCGACGGGAAGTCCCGATGGCGCCGTTTGCTCCGAGCCTGCGGTGATCACCTGTGCGGGCCGGCAGTCAGCCACGATCTGCGCACGGCGGGCATCTGGATCGGTGATCGCCAGTGGAACGAACGTGACCCCCGCCCACAGACAGCCCAGTGCCGCCACCACGAAGTCCACAGAATTACCGATCAGGAGGGCAACCCGCTCCCTGGGCTCGACGCCTTTCTGAAGCAAGCCAGCGGCCACTCTCCCAGCCGCCGCGCGCAACTCGCCCCGGGTCAACGCGCGATCCAGGTCCTTGACAGCGGGCCGATCCGGAACTCGATCGGCGTGGTCCAGTACCGCACCGAGCACACCGTGGTCCGTTACGGCTTCTGGCAGGTGCTGCACGCACGCTATTCTCGCTCACACACCGTGCGGAACTCCCGCCGGGGCGACCGGCGTCTGATGGAGGGGAATGGGAAATGAGCTACGCCGGAAACCGTCCGAACTGGGCGTCAAGGTGGTCAGAAACGTACCGGTTCGAGTAACCGAGACCCGCGGCCACACGGGCCTGGTCCCGCCGAAGCCGACGTGGTTGGCGTGACCGCGGCGTACACGCCGAATCGAAACGAGAGCATCTGTCGTCGCACCTCCACTACTCGGTCGTGACAGCCAAGTGTCAACCGGCCGGAATTTCAGCGGATCGCCCTCGTATCGGTCATGAATCCTGTACAGTATGCACCGTGCAAGCAGCAGTACAGACCATTGGTTCGGGTTCCATGCCAGCAGCAGTACAGACAGTCGGTTCGGGTTCCTCACCGGCAGACATTGCGAAGGTGCTCAACGAAGACGGGTGTGTGGTCGTTGCCGACCTCGCACCTCCCCAAACGATGGATCAGATACAGGCCGAGCTCGAGCCGTACCTCGCTGCCACCGGCGGAGGCAATACCGACTTCCTGGGCGAAACCACCCGCCGTACCGGCGCCCTGATCGCCCGCTCGCCGACCTCTCGCTCACTCATGACCCACCCGACAATCATCGACACGCTCAACCTCGTGTTGGGCGACCACGCCAGTACCTTCCAGATCGACCTGACCCAGCTGGTTACCATCGGACCCGGTGCGCCGGCGCAGATGATCCATCGGGATCAGTGGTCGTTCGATCACTACCCGTTCCCGAGGGGCTTCGAAGCCGAAGTCGGCACCATGTGGGCCGTGACCGACTTCACCGAAGAGATGGGTGCGACACGGATGGTGGTGGGCAGCAACCGGTGGGAGGACGATCCCGACGAGGTGGACCCCGCCCTGTCCTCCCCAGGGGTCATGACCAAGGGTTCGGTGCTCTTATACACGGGCTCGATATTCCACGGCGGGGGCGCCAACACCACCAAGACCAGCCGGATCGGGATGAACGTGGGCTACTCGCTCGGGTGGCTGCGCCAGGAGGAAAACCAATACCTCGCCTGCCCGCCCGAGATCGCCCGCACCCTCCCCGAGGGGCTGCTCAGGCTGATGGGCTACCAGCGCGGCTCCTACGCCATCGGCTACGTGGACGACATGCGAGAACCCCTGGACTGGCTGTACGACAGCCCGGCGTTTATATCGGACTTCTACGAATACCGCCGCGCCGCTCGCAAGCGGCTCAAGGCGACCGGGAACTACGTTCCGCCCACGGAGTCTTAGCCCGCAAGCGGCCGAGACTCGGATCCTCCTGCGCCGGACGCCGGCCCGAGGAACATGGGTTACGTTGGTTGACTCGACACTGGCTAATGGGTTGAGTTACAGCAGAGATGTGAGGAGAAGCGTGATGCAGAACCGGATTCGTGACGTCTTAGCTGCTCATGGCCGCATGGCGATCGATCCTCGCGAGGTGGACAGTCAGGCCGACCTCTATGAGCTCGGCCTGACGTCGACCGCTTCGGTCAATGTCATGCTTGCGCTCGAGGAGGCATTCGACATCGAGTTCCCCGATGAGGTGCTCAAGAAGTCCACCTTCGCTTCCGTATACAACATCGAGCAGGTAGTCGAGGGCCTGGTCAAGTCGTCTGCGTGATGCCACGTGCGGTAGCGGTCGGCCTGCCGCAGCCGGCCCCGGAGATCTCTGCCAGCCGCAGCGGATTCCAATCACACGTCAGTCATGCGGGCGAGCGGGTCCGGCCGAAGACCGATTGCTACCTTCAAGCTGCGCCGCTGGGTAAAGTCGCATCGGTGGATTCCCTTGGTACCGCAACGATTACGGCGAGTGCATGATCACCTTGCCGGGCGAGGTTGACGGGCAACACGTCCGCGTCGGATGCGATGTCGTGGCCATTGAGGATATCCGGGACTCGCTGGCGGCATTCGGGGACCGGTACCTGCGCAAGGTTTTTACGGCGAGCGAAATCAACGACTGCCAGGGCCCCAACCGGGCGCACGGACTGGCGGCCCGGTTCGCCGCCAAGGAAGCAGTGATCAAGGCATTCGCAGAACCCGACATGCCGTTTCCCCTGCGCGAGATCGAGGTAACACGGGACGGTCCGCTGCCCCTTCTTCGTCTGAGTGGAACGGTCGCCGAGCGGGCACAACACCAAGGCTGGCTCAGCTCGTCTTTGTCACTTTCGCACGCCGATTGCCACGCAATGGCCGTCGTTCTCGTGGTCTGTAGTCCGGCCGAATCCGAGTAGCCAACTTCATGCGCCAGCCCATGCCGGCCTGCGACGCGAGGTTTGCGCCAGCGTCCGGTGTCACAGAAGGCGCAGGACGTCCTGACCGTTGGCCATAGTTGGCACGCCCGCAGCAATATGACACGCGACCCACATTGCGATCCAGTGGTCCATGTTATGGACCACTGGACGGCATCAGCCACCCCGCTCGCAATTGCTCGAGCCTCTGTGCCGTCCGAGTGCGGTAAATCTCGACGGCACGAAGCTTTACGTCCTCATAACCTCGAACGAGGTCAGGCAACCCCGCGATCTCGGCGGCGAGCTCGACGGTCTGTGGTGACAGCCACTGCGCGACTTCGAGGATTGTGGCCCGATACTCGTCGACGAGTGTTCGCTCTAGCCGACGCATCCTGCTGTACCCGAAAATGTCCAGCCTGGTACCGCGGACCCGCCGCATCCCGTAGAGCAACCGCAGCCATGGATTGACCCACGATCCCAGGGCCAGCTTGTCCTTGAGACCCATGGCACGAAGCGATGGGGGGTGCAGTCGTATCTTGGCTGTCGCATCCTCACCGAACTCAGCGGCCAACTTGGAGCGGAAGGCGGGATCGACCGCCAAGCGGGCGACTTCGTATTCGTCCTTATAGGCCATCAACTTGTAGAGGTAACGGGCTACGGCTTCAGTAACAATGGTCGTGCCGGCCGCATCCGATTCTGCGACCCGGACCTGCTCTACAAAGTCCGCGTACTCCTTTGCGTAAGAGTCATTTTGGTACTCGACGAGGTCGCAAGCCCGCGATAGGACGATGCGCGCCAGTTCACTCCCCTCGGCCGCCTGCACGGCGGCGGCGATCACACGCGCGGCGTGTGGCGGCGGCGGAGGTGAGGACGAAGACGTTCTCCGGGTAATCATTTCGTCGGCCGCCAGCGGGTCGCACACGACTTGACGGCCGCGACGAAACGCCTGCAGATTCGTCTCCACGGCCGCGCCGTTCAACGTAATCGCCTGTTCGATTGCCGCGGCTGTCAAGGGAATGGCTCCGGCCTGATACGCCGCGCCGACCAGAATCATGTTGGCGTACTGCTCGTTGGCGAACAGCTCCCGGGCGATGTGTCCAGCGTCGAGGTAAACAGTGCGCCGGGTCGACTCATCGATACGGTCTCGGATGGTCCCCACGTCGGGGAAGGAAATCGTGGTGTCAACAATCATCTGACCGGTGGGCACCGTCGTGGTCGACACGACGGCGACGGTCCGGTCGCGCGACGCCACCTTCAGGTTGGCCGCGTCGGTTCCGACCAGGCTGTCGCAGACGAGATAGAGATCGCAGGTTCCCTCGACCAGCTTCGACGACCGAAGCTGCGAGGCGCCGGAGATTTTCAGATCAGAAATGACTGCGCCACCCTTTTGCGCCAAACCGGTTTGATCGAGCCCGCGAACGGACTTGCCATCCAGCAATGCGGCGGTGGCCAGCATCTGGGACACCGTGACGACGCCGGTGCCACCCACGCCGAGTATGCGCATCGCGAAGCCATCCGCACTGCACACGTTTTCGGGTTCGGGAAGCCGGCTCGCCGCCAAAGGCGGCGTGTGTACCTTGACTCGTGCGTGTCCCGGGGTGATCGTCACAAAGGAGGGGCAATCGCCTTTAAGGCACGAATAGTCCAGATTGCATGATGACTGGTGAATCGCTGTCTTTCGGCCGAATTCGGTATCGATCGGATGGACGGAAAGGCAATTGGACTTCTCACCGCAGTCGCCGCAGCCTTCACAGATCCGTTCGTTGATCACCACTTTGGACGTCGGTGTCTCGATCTGTCCGCGTTTGCGCTTGCGGCGCTTTTCGGCGGCGCACTCCTGGTCGTGGATGAGGACGGTCGTGCCGGGCACTGCGGCGAGTTTCTGCTGCACCGCGATCATCTCGTCGCGATCGCGGACCTCGACCTCTTTGGGCAGGTTTTGCGAACGGACACGGTCTAAGTCGTCGGTCGTGACGACGATTTTTGCCACGCCTTCGGCGCGTAGCAGCTGAATGAGGCGTGGGAGAGTGAACGCGCCCACCGGATCTTGGCCGCCGGTCATCGCGACGGTCGAGTTGTACAGCAGCTTGTATGTGATGTTCTCACCCGATGCGACGGCTGCCCTGATCGCCAGGCTGCCCGAATGCGTGAATGTTCCATCGCCGATGTGCTGAATAAAGTGCTTTTCATCCGCGAATGGCGCCAGTCCCAGCCATTGCGCCCCTTCGCCGCCCATCTGGGTCACTCCCATGACGTTGCCGACCAGCTTGTCATCCATGAGCATGGTCATGCCGTGACACCCGATGCCTCCACCCACGGTGCTCCCTTCGGGCACCCTCGTCGAGGAGTTGTGGGGACACCCCGAACAGAAATATGGGGTCCGGGTCAGCAGGGGAAGTTCTATACGCGCACGTTTGGATCGCTTCTGCCATTCCAGGACAGGTTCTATTGCGTACTCGTTACCCAGTCTGCGCGCCAGAGCCGTTGCGACACTGTCAGTATCAAGTTCTCCGGAGGCGCTCACCAAAACTTGTCCACTGGGATCGAGCTTGCCGATCACACGAGGCGGGTTCGCCGTGCCATACAGCAGGCCCTTGATCGCGGTCTCGACGAACGCGCGCTTCTCTTCGACGACGATAATTTCGTCGAGCCCGCGCGCAAAGTTGCCGACTATCTCGGCATCGAGCGGATAGATCATGCCAACCTTGAGCAGACGAATACCGTAGTGGCCCAATCCGTCGTCGCTGATGCCCAACATGGCCAGAGCATCCCTGACGTCGAGGTAAGTCTTGCCAGCGGCAACTATCCCCAGGCGATCTTGGTGTCCCCGCTGGACAATGTGATTCAGTGAATTGGCTCGCGCATACTCGATTGCGCGCGGCAGCCTGTCGTCGATCTGGCTTTGCTCGAGTCGCAGCAGATTTCGGCCGATGACCAGTGCGTCAGGTGTGTGGTGGGACGCGCTGAGGCCGCCGAAACTGGGCGCGACGCGCGTGGAGTCGAGTGCCACCGTCATGGATCCATCGGCGACCGCAGTGACGATCTTGAGACCCGACCACAGCCCGGTGAACCGGGACAGGTACGGCGCGTGCACAGCATGATCGAGCGCCTCTTGCGGATCGCAGGGATAAAGCGTGGGAATCATCAAGTCCGCCAACGCGAACTCGGATGCGCACGCCACGGTGGAAGACTTCGCGCCGGGATCGTCTCCGACCAGGGCGACGGCCCCGCCTAGCGGATCGGTGCCAATCAGGTTGGCGTGCCGAAGAGCATCGGATGCCCGGTCGAGTCCTGGAGATTTCCCGTACCAGTAGCCGGTGATACCCGGGGTTTTGAACTGGCGGCCGGCTGAACCTGCCAACTGGGTCCCCATCACCGACGTCGCGGCCAGTTCCTCGTTGACAGCGGGGCGATGCACGATGTCCAATCCGTCTAAGGCCCCCCGCTGCCGCGCGATTTCAAGGTCCAGCCCGGCCAGAGGTGAGCCCTCGTACCCAGTGACGAACGTGGCCGTGTGGCAGCCTCGTGACCTGTCGAGAATCGCGCGGTCACGAAATGCCCGCACGAGCGCCTGGATTCCTGTCAGGTGGACGGTGCCGGCGGTGCGGACGTATCGATCGTCGAGGGAATAGCTACCGATGGGCTGCGGAGATGTCATCGTGGCCTCGCGGTGTGCTCGGAACAGTTGGTCCACATAGTGGAACATACAAGACTAACAGTTTGACAAATCCCATAGTAGGATGCCAGTTAGTATGTATGCTCCTTCTTGAGTGCATTGTCGGTATGGTCGCACGATTGGCGCCGCCGTAACCACGACCCCTCAAGGGGCGACCTGCTTTCACTAGTCTAGGAGCGACATGGGAACCTCGGCAGAGTGTGGAGACTTTCGCCAAATGACGGACGATGAGCCGTACAGTTCGGGCATCGGGGTGCGGCCGACAACACCTGCGGATACCGCCGAGATTTGCGATCTGCTCGAGCACGGCTTCGGTATCGCGGCCGATGACTGGCGCCCGCTCTGCACGACCAACTGGCTGGCGGACAACCCGACCCGAGGCTTCGTTCTCACTGATGGCGGCAGGATCGTCGGCCATGTCGGCACGATCTATGTGCAGCGGGAGATCAACGGAAAGACCGGCATCGTCTGCAACTTTTCCGGCTTTTATGTCGCGCCGGCCTATCGCGGTCGCGGCTTGGGGGCAACGCTCGTCGCGGCCGCCGTGCGCGACGAGCGCATCACCTACACCTCCCTCACCCCCGCCCCGGTGACACAACGGGTGCTAGAGGCCATGGGGTTTGCAATCCTCGAGCGGCACGTGTTGCTGTTCCCGCCGGGGCTCAATGCCAAAACCCTTTGGCAGTCGCGTGTCGACATCGATGTCAACGATCGGACGGTGCGTGCGTCGCTCGGGCACGCCGAGCGCCGGATCTACGATGACCACGCGTCCTATGACTGCCTGCAGATGACCGCCCGCGATGCCGGCGGCACGGCCTATCTGGTGGCCAAGCGGCGTGTGCGCCGTATACGGTCGGCCCGGATTCCGTTGTCCCAGATATTGTATTGCAGCGCGCCGGACGTGCTTGCGCGCAACCTCGAACGAATCAAGCTGGCGATCATGTGGCAACAGAAGACCTTCGGCATCGCGATGAACGAGCGCCTCTTTCCCAATGCGCCGCGTGCGATCAGAAGGGAGGACATCGCCCAATACCGGTCGGCGGGATTCACCCCGAACGAACTCGACCTGCTGTACTCGGAGTTCGTGCTGCTCGATATCTAACGGGGCTTCGCCCCAGCCCGACGAGTCATGCCGTGGTCGCCCGCCAATCTAGACTCTGCATGTCAGCGTGTTCGTCGCCAGCGACTGCAACGGGAGGCTGTCTTGTCGGAAAAGGTTCTCAAACGCTCTTCAGCAAAAGCGCGAGAACGCCAACCACGGCCAGAGACATACCTCACGGAGTCCGCGGGTGGCTTTGCGCAAGACTTTTCCGCCCCGCAAGCCCGCAAAGTCCGGTCCTCATCACTCTACAAAAGTGCGACCGCATCAACGCTGCAACATCTTGGCCTAAACCCTACAGAGATTGCATCAACCCCGCTTCGGGCGACTGACCCATTCGGTGTTAGGCATGGGCATCACACAGGTGAATTGATATCAGCCCCGTGACGCATCTAACCGAGCTAATCAGCTCTCATTGCACGTCGCAGGCTACCGCTGTGAACGCCCAACTCCGCTAAGTGCAGTCGGCTTTGTATATTCCGGAAGGGAAACGACGATTATGAGAAAGCTTAGTGTTGGGTATCTAGTTGATGATGGATACCAGCCGGGCCTAATTTATGACGTAATCGAGAAGAGCAAATCGGCAGAGCATTACTCAATCGACTATTTGATTGTGCAGACATTTGCCGAGGACGAAAGTCTGCTTAAAAGGGCTTACAGGTTAATCAAAAAACGGGATCTTCTAAAATTTGTCGCTGCTGCCTGTTTCAAGGCTATTTTTGCCCTCGAAAGCCGCATATTTGTCAAGGATCCCATATTTAAAAGCGCTCTTGATATGCATCATCTTGATACTTTTCATGTGCCAAAAATACAGCGTTTGTCCACTCAAGTCTACGAGCGGATTGGTCTATCGGTATCGTGAAGAAGACCTAGAAACGATCAAAAGTTTAAATGTCGATGTCCTTTTGAACGGACAAAGTGGAACTTTACGCGGCGGAATTCTGACGGCATGCGAATTCGGAATTATCTCTTTTCATCACGGGAATAATGACGCAAATAAAGGGGAGGCCCCCCGGCTTCTGGGAGGTGTTTAATCAAGAGCCGTCAACGGGCTTCGTAATCCAAAGATTGCCGGATGAATTAGACGGCGGCGACGCGCAGGTCGCCTGCGGCGTCATGGAGCGGGACGTGCTCATAAGAGGCTCCATTGCTACGGTGTACCCTTATGCGCGAAATCTTGCACAAATCTACAAGAAGTCGAATATCTTTATGCATAGATTTCTTGAAGATTTGGGCAAGACAAGGATTTTACCCCAATTTCTGCCGACGTCGCCTTATGCAGGTCAACTCTACACGATGCCCTCATTACATGTTATTGCTTTATATCAAATCAAAACCTTCATTACTACGGCTCGACGGCATTTCAACAGGTTGAGTGGCAAAAATCAACGCTGGGGTGTCGCCTACCAGTTCGCTGAAAACTGGCAAAGTTCAGTGCTCTCGAGATCAAATATCATTGCGAACCCTCCCTATCGCTTTCTTGCTGATCCTTTCGTTTTCAGGCACGAGGATTTGGACGTGTGTTTCGTTGAGGATTTCGACTTCAGAACTAACAGAGGCAAAATATCTGTTTTTAAAATCAGCGGCAACAAATATGAGGAGCTCGGCTCGGCCCTTGATGAGCCGTTTCACATGTCGTACCCATTTATCTTTACAGTCGACAATGAACTATATATGTGTCCGGAAACTGGGGAAATAAGAGAAATACGGCTGTATAAATGCACTGAATTTCCACTTCGGTGGTCTTTTCACAAGACTCTAATCAAGGATGTCTCTGCAGTAGACACCAACATATTCTTTTTCAAAGATAGATGGTGGCTGCTGACCAATATTGACAGTTCCGAAATAGGAGAGTGCTGCTCGGAACTGCACATATTCTACTCCGATGCTTTCGACTCTGATGCATGGACGCCACATGCAAAAAATCCTGTGATTTTCGATAGCGAGAGAGCCAGAAATGGAGGCTTTTTTCGAGACGGTGAGAAGTTATTTCGAGTATTTCAAAGACAGGGCTTTGATCAATACGGCGAATCAATGGGAATCGCACAGATCAAAGACCTGGGAACGGAGACTTATCGACGAGGAAACCGTTAGCATAATAGAGCCGCGCTTTGCCCCAAAGATCATTGGAACTCACTCGTTCTCCTATTGTAACGGCTTATTGGCAATTGATTTTGTGAAGGTCGAGCAAGTCAAAGCTTTTCTCGCTGAGCCTGATTTATCGCGGCGCCAGGAACTCGCAGCACGAGGAACAACGCCGAGCCGTTTTCGACGCGAATACGCCGTTTGCGGGCAATAGTGCTCCGCAGCTAGCGGCGGGACGTCGTAGTGGCGGGTTCGCCCGGGTTTTCGGCGGGCCGTTTGCCCGGCTTGCCACGTTTGGCCTGGCGCACAGCGTAGCGGGAGTGATTGTGTGCGGTGGCATGAGAAAGTCCCCGGTGGTCGGCCGATTAAATGTCCGCGCTCGTTTTGGGCTGATCGCGTCTTTTTTGGGAGTCATGGCTGAGCGGTGACGGTATGCCCAATGTCGCCAAGCGCCCGTGGGTCTATGGAAGGTGCAAACGCACGTATGTACATCATTTCCGCTTATTGCCAGTCTGGGGTCGCCGCCGGGCGCGGACAGTGCGGCAAACCCATAGACCGCAGCGGTGTCGGGCGAAGCCGGCGGCTCGTCGCCGCGCACGTGCGGCAGACACGTAATTTCGACGTGTCGTTCGATACCCCTCCGGCCGGGTACCGTCACAGCGCGGGCGCCGCGACTGGCTGCGCGTCACCGATCCCTTCAGCCGGGCGGATCGAGTGTTGCGGTGCCGCGTCGGCCTCTGTTGGATCCACCCGGACTTCAAGCTGTTCGCCGTCGTGCAGCACCCGAGCCGGTACCACCAGCGGTGGGCGCGTCGCCGGAGCCGGCAGACTTGCCCGCACCGCGGCCAACTGCCGGCCGGTGAGCGGATTCAGCCCGGCCCACGCATCTTTACCCAGCCGCTCCCGGCTGTGATAGCGCACCCAAGCCGACACATAGGCCCAGCCGGCCGCGGCGGTGAGTCGGATTGTCACCACGGTGGCATCGGCATCGTCCAGCCACAACCAGTCCAGCGTTTCCGAAGTGATGTCCCACGGTGAAACCCAGAAGCTGGTCGCGTACCCGTCGATGTGCTTGAGACGACGCAATCCCGGTCGAGTCGAAGCCTGCTGCAGACCCGCCACTACGGCGATGTCCACCTCGGCAAGCTCATCGGCGGTCAAAGGCCGGGCCGCGCAGCGCCGTCCGTCCAGATCGCCGGCAAGCCGCTCGACGGCCGCCGCCAAGGTCGAGGCCACCGAATCGCGGGCCGCCACCCCCGCGACATTCTGCTGCGGATCCATCCGCAACACCAGCCACGTACCGCCCTCGATACCCGTGGGGCGATCGTCGGCGGTTGGCGGGGCAGACGGATCGGCGGCCTCGGGAATGTGTCGCTGTCGCACCGAGACGATATCGATGGCGTCAAGGTGCACATCGAACTGGTGCAGCCCCGCAGCGACCACCGCGACCGGCAAGGTGGCCGGCGCACCCTTCTCGCGCTGATGGCGCCCGGGCGGCCCGTCGGCCTTTTCGTCCACGGCGATCACCGCGACTAGCTGGCCCTGGTACTCGCGCACCCCGACCACGTCGCGGCCAAAGCGGTGCCGGTGATCGATCGCGGGCGTGCATCCCCGACTCAGCGTCGCCACCCAGTCGGTGGACCCATCCACACCCACCTGGCCAAAGCAGAGCCGAGCGTGATCCTCCGGTAGGCGAGTATCGCGGCGATCGTCACAACCGCCGCGACCGCGACACCCACCCACCATGCGACGGTCGGCGATACGCCGGGGAAGTGGCTGGCCACTACCAGCACCGCGACGTCGATGACGAACGCCGATGTGATCCGCGGCCACGACAAGGTCAGCCCAAGCCGGGGTTCGGCCTTCATCGACGGCTCGGTGATCGCCGTATCAGCACCGCTCCACCAGACACTTTGTCCGTCATCAGCAGCACGGGCCCATCCTCTCCGTCGCCGTCCACCCCAGAACCTCGGGTAGATGCATGTCCCGACCTGCACGATAGTGGAGCCGAGGGAATGCGGCGACGTTACCGACGCTTAAGGCGTTCGCGACCGGCCATTGGTCCTCGTTGAAACGTCTGATGCTCACCAGGTCGTCACTTTCTCACGTTCTCAAAAACTCTCCGACGCAGACTCAACGTGCGTCCGAGGTGAGGGGGCCTCCGGCAGCTGTATCTGTTTGACGAGTTCGCGATGCCAAACCTCGAGCGACAGTAATGTCCAGATCCGTGGCTGCTCGTTGCGATCGCCGGCCGAATGGTCTTCGAGCAGTTTGCTTACCGCTGCCCGGTCGAACATTGTGCCGACAAACGAGGACGGGCTCGTGAGCAGTTCGACCGCCATATCGCGCAACCCACCGCGAAACCACTCGTCGAGGGGAACCTTGAAACCCATTTTCGGGCGATCAACGACAGCGGCCGGCAGGTGCTGGCGGGCAACCTCCTTGACCACCCACTTCGTCGTCCGCCCGCGCACCTTCACATTGCTCGGCAACGCGAACGCGAGTTCCACCAGGCGGTGATCAAGGAAGGGCGGACGCAATTCCAACGACGCGGCCATTGACATCCGGTCGCCACGCTCGAGAAGGTTGTCGGCGAGCCAAGTGTGTACATCTGCGTAGAGCATCCGGCGCAGGGCGTCGCCGCCGCCACGGAGATAGGGATCTAGGACGCTGCGCGCTGCTGGTCGGCCGATCAGATCGGTACGTTCCGACACGGTGAATGGCGCAAACCAGCCGCGCATGCGCTCCGCATAGCTGGGTTCCGAAACAGCGCGCATCGCGATGCCCAAGCGGGACTTGCTTGCAGGCAACGACTTCTCCACGTGACGTAGCACACTCCCGGGGATCACGCCTGCCCAGCGTGTTGCATTGGCGAAGCGATACTTGGGATAGCCGCCGAACAATTCGTCGCTGCCCTCGCCGGACAGCACAACCTTCACCTCTTGGCGGGCGAGTTGGGCGAGGCAAAAGACCGCGACGTCGGCGGGCTCGGACAGGGGAGCGTCTCTGTGCCAGCTCAACTTGGACCAGTTCTGCTGAAAGTCGTCGGCGGTGACGAGCACCTCGTGATGAGTACTCCCCACGATTCCGGCGACCTGGCGTGCCCACGACGTCTCGTCGAGGCGATCGTCGCCAAAACCGGCCGAGAAGGTGTGCAGTCCCGCACCTTGCCGCTGCTGTGCAACAAGCGCGGTTATCAAACTGCTGTCGACGCCGCCGGAAAGATAGGCACCGACTGGCACGTCGGCAACCAAGGCTTCGCGCACTGAAGCAGTGAGAGCTTCATCCACGAGCCTGACGGCTTCCCGCGGAGACACTTTGCGGCCGCTCGGCTGCGGGGACAGTGCCCAGTAAGCGGTCGACTGCACGGTGCCGTTGGACTTGACCACCAGGTGATGCCCTTGCGGAACCTTGCGTACCCCTTCGATGAGAGTGTACGGAGCGGGCACTGACCGGTGGGCCAGATAGTCGTGCAGGCTGTCCTCGTCGACACGTGGCTCGCCGATGACCGGAAGCAGTGCCTTGATTTCCGAGGCGAACGCGAACACGTCGTTGTGCACGTAGTAGTAGAGCGGCAAAATGCCGAGCCGGTCGCGGAAGAGGTGCGTCTCGCCGGTCGCTGAATCGTGTATGGCGTAGGCGAACTGACCGCGCAAACGCTCGACCCCGCCCGGTCCATACTTCTCGTACTGGGCGAGGAGTACCTCGGTGTCGCCGGAGGTCCGGAACGGGTATGACAGCCCTGCGCGCAGCTCACGGTAATTCAGAATCTCCCCGTTGAAGACGAGGTGAGTATGCCCGCCAGCGCCGGCCATCGGCTGCTGCGACCCTGAGACGTCGATGATCGACAGGCGGGTGTGAGCGAATCCGACATCACCTTGCGTCCAGATTCCCGTGTCGTCTGGCCCGCGATGAAGCAGCCGCCCGGCCATATTGGCCAGCAGTTCGCGGCTTACCGGTTCGCTGTCGAACCTGCGGACTCCGGCTATTCCACACATATGACGTCCGCCAGCATCGTTCCCCCGGTCACCTCTCAACTCAAAGCTTTAGGTCCAGCCATCGTCTAGACGCCGACGCACCGACTCGCAGCGACGTTACCCGAGTGGATACTCCGAGTCTAGGACTGGCCTTGTGATCATCCAAAGAGTATGTAGTGTATGGGTAAATACGGATAATCGGTTGCGCGACGTTTTGCCGTTTTGGTCGCCGCAGGTGGGGAGAGAATAGTGCTAGGCGGTTGTCACAAGCGTCACTCGCGTCTGCAACCGAGCAATCGTGCCGTCAAACACGATGACCGGAGTAAGTCTCGTTGCTGTGGTTCGACGACCCAACGGATGGCTGCATGACTAGGTCGCATCGAGAGCGATTCGCGCAACCGCGATATATTCTGCCGGTGGGAGAGACGGTGCCGGACGGTGCTGCAGGGCCGGCCGCGGTAGTCCGGTGCCTGGTGCGAGTGCCCATGACTTCGGCGCGATCAGCGCGCCACTTATCAGCCCACAAGTAAAACAGAGGAGACGGCCATGAAGGTATGCACCGCTCAGGAGCATATTGCAGGGCACGGCCCAGCGGCGTCGCGCGACGGGCATGCGCAGATCACCCATCGTGCGCAACTCCGTTGGAAACACAGGAGAAATGAGGCGGTGCTGACGAAAGGAGTTGCGATGTTCTGCTTGCGCGCCGCGCTTCGATCCGTCGTAGTGGTCACACTCATGGTCGTTGCTGAGTGTGTCAGCGGGTGCGCCGCGTCTGTTGTGATGGCGCAGCCGATGTTCATCGGTGATTACTCCACCGGTAATTTCAGTCAGTGGCCGAATGTTCAGAACCGGGGATATAACGGACCGGGGCTGGTTACGTTCCGTCGTATTCGGCAACCGTGGTCAACGACCCGGTCCAAAGGTAAGGCGGCCCGTTTCGAGGTTCGTTCGGGCGACTGAGCCCAGGCTTCGCCTCTGGCGAACGCTCGGAAGTGGGATCCAACGCGAGCGACACCGGGGGCACCGAAGGGCAGGTGCGCTGGTATGAGTTTTCCACCATGTTCGACCCGAGTTTTCCACAGAACCACGCAGATCTTGGCTGGGGGCTGACCGACGATTGGCATCCAGATACCAGCATCGGCAGCGCGGCATTCGATTGGGATGTGGGCACCAAGAACGGTTACTGGACGCTGATCGTCAATCAGCAGAACAGTCCCGGCGACTACGCACGCACGTACACCATCTTCGAGACGCCGTTGAACGTCGGACATTGGCACGACGTGAAGATGCAGATCAACTGGTCTACCGGAATAAAGACAGGGTGGGTCAGATTGTGGCTCAACGGAGTCCGCCAGACCTTCTTCGACGGATCCGACACCTATTTCCTTAGCACGCTGGTCCCCGGGACGACCACGTGCTACTACAAAGAGGGCTACTACCGACAGCCGATGCAGCCCACCGGCATCATCTACCACACCGGATTCCGGGCCGCCATTGATGAGGCGACACTCTAGATGCAACGACGCTGTTAACGCACTGGTGGCCGCCGCCGGTGGAGATGCGACCGATAACTGAGTCGACGGCGTGTGGTATCGGCTCGTCGTTCGCCGGCCTCATTCATCGCCCCGCCTGTCTCGTCGCGGTCGCCGCGCGGCGGGCAGTCGCGGCGCGCCAAGATCATTCCGCCACCGACTCAGTCCGTTTGATCATGGGGGTAACCCGCCGCCTGGTGTGCTGACCTGCCCGGGGTGCCGCTGCGTACGTCGAAATCTTCGTGGGTCTGCGGTCTCGTCTGCACCCAACATCCGGAGTTTAATTCACGCTTTGCCACTCCCGAGAGACCCAAAGTATGATAATTTGGCCATTGCCATGCCTGGCAGTATGTATTTTGCCATACGTTCGGTATCGACACCGTCGCACCCGGCCGCGGTACCCTGGCCCGCTCGCGGGTCGGCTTGCTTCCCGGAAGGAGGAGCACATGTCCGTAGTGACCACACAACCGGAGATGGTGACGTCTGTGCTTCATACGGTGCACCGACTTCACCCGCAATCCCACTCGGTCGAAACCAGCGACCTCATCAGCGAGCCAGCATGACCACGACACTTCGCAGCCGAAACGGCCATGCGCCTGGCGGGACGATCAAATTTTCCCCCAGTATTCAGTATCTCCGCGCTGTTGCGGCAATATCGGTCGCGTTGTATCACGTCTTGAACCACTGGCTGCCTCACAACCCCCACGTCATCGTCCTCATGGGCGGGGTGGACATATTCTTCGTCATTAGCGGCTTTGTCATGTGGGGCGTCACTGCCGGGCGCGAGGGCGGTTCGTGGTCGTTCTTCAGCAACAGACTGAAGCGGATCGTGCCGCTTTACTGGATCGTGACCACGGTGATGTTGGCAATACTGCTGGTGAAGCCGGCGCTGCTGAATTCCCGCTTCAATGTTGTCCATGTGGTGACGTCCTACCTGTTTATCCCATGGCGTCATCCGGTGAAGGGAGAGTTCCACCCGCTGCTGATCCCGGGCTGGACGCTCAATTACGAGATGATGTTCTATGTAATCTTTGCGCTGATCCTGTTCGCACCCATGCGTTTCCGTCTGCCCGCGGTCCTGGGGGCGCTCGTGGGGCTCGTCGTCCTGGGCTTCATTCCGCACGCGGGAACCAGCCAGTTCGACTTCTACACGGACCCGATGATCCTCGAGTTCGCCATGGGTGTCTGCCTCGGCGCGGCGGTGACGGCACAGCGTCGCGCGCCGGTCCCCATCGCGGCGGCGGCGGTGATCGCCGGCTTCGGCCTCTTCATCGCTGCGGCGTTGACCGCACCCCCCTTGGACCGAGTGCTGGTGTGGGGGATTCCCGCGGCGCTCGTGGTGTCCGGGTGCGTCTTTCTGGAGCGTGAGACCGGCCCGTGGTTGGCGCCCTTGCCGCTGCTATTAGGCGACGCCTCCTACTCCATCTACCTCGTGCATATGGGTACTGCTTTGGCGGCCTTTCAGGTCTGGCGCAAGGTGGATGCGCTGCACAACCCGGCCGGCATAGCCGCGGCCATGATCGTCACGGCGCTAGCTTCGGTGGGCGCGGGTGTCTTCGTCTATTGGTTCGTCGAACGGCCAATAATTAAGCATTTCAAAGTACCAACGCCGAAATCTAGACCCCTGGTCGCCGGTACTTCGTTGTAAATCAATCCGGACGTGCGCAGAGCATTTTAATTTCCAGAATTCGACAGGCCGATTGAAAATCGGGGAAACTTCAAGGGCGTAAGGAGGAGCCGTAATGGACGACCATACCATCCTGATCAGGTCTCGTATCCCTGACGCTGATTCCAATCGGCGTGCACCAAAGGTCACAGTGCGCAGTGTTGGATACGCTATTCCATCACTGATTTTTCTGATAATTGTCGCCATGCCGACGCAGATATGGATCAAGAATCTCGCCACTGATGATGCATTATATTATCCAACTATTGCCAAAAATATAGCCACCGGTCTTGGCTCCACGTATGACGGAATCACACAGACGAATGGCTACCATCCCTTGTGGTGTTGGTTACAGGTTCCGATTGCAGCCATCTTCGGTTCGCTAGAACCAATGAATTACCTCTGGTTCGTCAAATTGTTTATGGCGTTAATAGTCGCATTGGCTCTGATAGTCTGGGCAAAGTTGATTCGTCGCGTCTCAGATTCAATATGGATGTCAGCGACTTTTTTACTCCTCCTGGGCAGCTACTGGTGGAGCGTGTACACGCTTTACGGCGGAATGGAAACACCTCTGGTCGTGCTGTTAATGGGAACGTGCCTCTTGCTTGCACATCGCCTTTCGCACAATCGCTCGACGATGAACGCCGTTGCTTTGGGCATGGCTATTGCTGCTACTTTTTTGGCGCGCCTCGATTCCGTATTCTTCCTGGCCGTTCTGGGTTGCGTCATGTTGGTTGTCGTGGGTCGCAATGTTCGGTTGAATATCGCATGGATGTTACCGGCAGCACTGTTGCCTCTGCCCTATCTTTGGTGGAATCTCGCAGTTTTCGGGAACGTGGTTCCAGTGAGCGGAATTCGAAAATCGACTTCCAACCTAGATCTGGCCGCACAAGCGGATATATTGGTCAAGTTCGCCTCTCATAAACTGGCCAAGCTTGTGGGACTCCTGCATCCTGTCGGTGTTGTGCTGGTGTTGGCCGCAGTAATCATAGGGATTTGGGTCGCCCGTCGCGAGTTGCGCCAACAGGCCAAACGGCTGCAGATCTTGTGGGTGCTGCCGGTGAGCGCCGCCCTGCATTTCTTCTACGTTGCCACGTTCATGGTCGAAGCCGATGTTTACTGGTATCAGTATTGCGAGTACCTCACGCTTTATCTGTTGGCGTCATTAGTAGTTGCTTCCGGCGCATCTTGGATCCGCAACCGTGAAGGTCGTTACAACATGCAGTGGACGCCCTTCGCCGTGGTGTGCATTGGCATTCTGGCATTTCTGGCGCTCTATGCTCCCCGTACGCTGCCGAATCAGTTGAACGTGCGCTCGTACGAAACAGCGGTCTGGGCCGAGGGCCATTTGAAGCCTAAGACGCTGCGCTTCGGCATGGCCGACCCTGGGGTCTTTCGATTTGTTTCCGGATTCAATACTATCGCGCTCAACGGCTTGGCTGGCGATCGGGAGATCATGACGCTTGTCAAACAACGGAACACCGTGGAAATCCTCCGACGTTATAACGTAAACTACGTGGTGCAATTCGTCGCCGAAAACGACGCTCCCAAAATTCCATCGCAATACATCGTATTCCGTTCGGAACCATTCACTTACGGAAAATTACCAGGGCGATTTCTGATTGTTGAAGCCTCTCGTTGGATCGAGTGTCCAACCTGCTGGTGGCCAGGATATGCCAATTCGGCAGTGAGCAGCTGAGTACGTCTGCGACAGACCTTCATGCCTGATCTCGACCCCGAATAGAGGGGCCAGTTGAGGTGACCACAGTTTCTTCGGCAACCGGCGTCTCGAACACGGCGACGCCGGCAGGCTCGGCAATTCCTCCGACCCCGAGCCGATGTACACCTCATCGACCCTGCTGAACGGCTCGCACCTTTTCTTTGCTCTACAGCACTCTATACTTCGCTGATCCACCAGGCTGGCCATGCGCCAAGTCAACCGGCTGCGCTCGTAGGACCAAGAGTCATCGTGTTCGGCGAGTCGAACAGCCCGCAGGTCGGCGAATTCACCCTTGCCTTTATTGAATTTTGGTTCACGGCAACGGAGCAGCTGATTTCGCCCGTCGGTTATCAGCGTTTTCGTCAAGTTCTGCAGTTGCCCCATTCTTCTTCGCAACGATCAAAAAGGAACGCGTTAGCAGCTCCTCTCGAGGGTATTGAATGAGCTTTCTGGACAGTTCGTCAGTTAGCAGTTCACTGCCCTCTTCGTCAAACTCGTTGCCGGCTACCGACTTTCGATGCGAGTGGTCCAAACGATGCGACTCCTCCAACTCGAATTGGGTCCCAAAATGAGCTTTCACCTCATCAATTCGAATCCGATTCAGAAGCTCAGGATTCACTTCGATCTCACCCAGCAAATGCCCCCAAGGATAGCTCTCATAGATCGATTTGGGATTATGGGCTCCGGACAGGCTATAGAAATTATGATAAAGATGATAGTTGATTCCACCGGCCCGCGTGACCCGATGCAGTTCCCGAACAAAGGTATCCATGTCCAAAACATGTTCCAGCACCGCAGTGGAGATAACAATATCGAAGCTATCCGATTCAAACGGTATTCTTGAGCCGTCGTAGGAGATCAGTTTCAACTTTTCGTGCTGGATGGAACCCCCTTTAAGCGTTCCGAGTCGCCGGTAGTATCTGGCGACGCCTGACCGTAAGCCTGTTGCTACATAAAATGCCTTCAAGGCCGAGCCGGTCTTTCGCTTGTGATGCTGGTAGAGCGCACGGAATCCATCGCGGTAGAAGACTTCCTCGACGTCAAGGCCAACTACACTCTTAACCTTATCTGAGAATAGTGCGACGTCCGGATAGCGATAGCCACAGCCAATGACCATGATCTCTTGCTCGCGCAAATCGCCGCCGACGAGTCTTTCGATATCTTCAAGGCTCCTTTTGAAGCCATTAGAAAAATCATGGTCCGCGGTCTCAACCGGCAAGGGTCGAAGAAAGGAAATTCTTTCGACAATTTTCTTATTGATGCGTGAGATCACTTCTTGCCCTTCCCAGATTCTACAACGGCTTACAGAAATTGTGGTTTCGCCTGAGTTTTCGCTCAGTTCGCGCCACGATCGTGTGTTCTACCTCGCGAACGAGTGATTCAGTTGTTGTGAATTCAGTGCTGTTCGATACGCTTGCACCGTCTGCCGGGCGACCGCTTCGGGATCGAAGCGGCACAGCGCGAGTTCATGCCCGCGAGCGCCCATCCGTAGGCACAGATCCTGGTCGTTGAGCAACGTCAGCATCCGCTCGCCCAAAGCGGTCTCGTCCTCGGACTGCACCACGAACCCGCTCTCGCCGTCGTTCACCATCTCCGCCACGCCACCGACCCGTGTAGCAATGACCGGCTTTCCCGCGGCCATGGCCTGAGCGATGATCGTCGGTGCCACTTCCTGCCGGGAAAACAACACGACCGCACGAGCGGTGGCGATCTCATGCCGCAGCCGGTCGTTGTCGAGGTGACCAACGATATCGACGCTGTCGCCTAATGCAAGACTCGTCACCCGATCTTGAACGGCCTGTGCGTAGTCGGGATCAGGGTGCGGACCGGCCAATATCAGCCGGGCCTCCGGCATGGCCCGGTGTACCTGAGCGAACGCATTCAGCAGGCCCAGCACGTTCTTGAGCGGTGACAGCGCTGCGGCAAACAGCACCCGCGG
Source organism: uncultured Actinomycetota bacterium (assembly GCA_963762625.1). Taxonomy (GTDB): domain Bacteria; phylum Actinomycetota; class Actinomycetes; order Mycobacteriales; family Mycobacteriaceae; genus Mycobacterium. The sequence continues at coordinate 1,480,331 of CAVXLB010000001.1, read as the reverse complement.
TTCCGTCGGGCGCGGCGGCGCGAGGGCGAAGAACTCCAACCCGGTTGGATTGGCGATGCTTACCGGGGTGCCTTGGATCATTCGGCCGAGTTCCTGCGTGTCGTACTTCGAAATCGAGATGACCACTTTGGCACGGCGCAGCACCCGCCGGACCAAGGCATCAATCGGCTTGACTCGCAGCTTGTCGCGGAACTTCGTTCGAGCGGACATCCTCATCTCAACGTGTATCAGACCGTGCACGGTAACTACGGAGTTCGGGCTGCATTTCACGGCAATGTCGCCGGTCCAGCCGATCTCCTGGCCATGCACGATATCGGGCTTTAACTGTGCGACCAGCTTGCGCGCCTTGCGGACGTCCAGGAACGACCCGGTGATCGTGCGGAACCGGTCCTGGCCACGAACGTAATAGACCTCGACCTTAGGGCCGACGCGCCGGTACTCGGTCGACGCCTCACCGTGATGAAAACGGAGCACCGTCACATTGTCGATGTCGTCCTGCGCCGCCAGCGCCGGGACGAGCGTACTGGTCGCCGACTCGGGGCCGCCATGGATGATCCCTGGCTCCAGCGGATACGCGCCGATCATCAAGACCTTGAGGCCCACGGCGATTCCTCACTTCCATCTTCTGTGTTGGTGTGTGCATTCGCGCGATCGAGAAGTGCCATCGGGATCGGCCAACTCACATCGAACGGCGAGCACGGTCCGCAAGCTTCGCCAGCACTCGCGCGACGACGTCACGGATAGAGCCATACCAGGTCGGGGAGATCAACCTCAGCGCGCCGATGTAGACGGCTGAGAACAGCGCGCATTCTGCGATGATCGACGCGAGGCCCAGCAGCCCCGGGTATCGGTCGGACCTGACGACGAAACGCTCCAGCGGCATCACGACACCTAACGCGATTAATGCCGAGACGGTCGGCGGCATCACGCAAGCAATCGTGTCGCGGACCGAGACACCGACCACCGAGCGGGCGAGCAGGAGGCTGACGAAGCCGAAGACCATGTAGGTGACGGAGAGTGCAGCGCCGACCCCGACGAGACCGAAAGGTAACAACAGCACGATCAACGGCACGCCGAGTCCCACGAGGATCGCTGTCAGCCAGTTCAGCAGTCTTGACCGGCCGGCACCCTTAACCGCCTCCCCGGCCACGGAATAGAGCGCCATACCCAGTCCGATCCCCGCCATCGCGGAGACGGCGGCGCCGGCAGCGCGCCATTTCTCGCCGAGCAGCAGCACCACCACTGGCTGACCCACCGCGACCAACAGGGCTCCGATCGGAAGGGCGGCCAACCAGATCCAGCCGAGCGCCCGCAGGAAGGCTTGACGGAACCGGGTGCCGTCGCCGGAGATCCGCGAGAAGGCGGGGAACAGCACGTACGCACCGACTCCTACGACCGCTTGCGAGGGCAGTAACGCAATCCGGTAGCCGTACCGGAACTGGCCCAATCCCGCGGTTCCCAATGCACGGCCGACGAGCACCTGCTCGACTACCTCACGTGAACGTTCTGCGATCCCAGCGATGAGCATCGGAAACGAGAACGCCGCCAGCTCGCGCCACATGCGGAACGAAAAACGCCCCCGAAACGGGCGCCATTTCGCCATCCACCAGCTCAGCAGCACCCAAGTGGCGTTCGACGCGTACGTGCCGATGACCATCGCCCACGCGCCGTACCCGAATACAGCGAACCCGATCGAGACCGAGGCGAACGTCAGCGCGACTGCAGGGGAGAGAATGAGCCGCCGTTTGAACTGGAATGTGCGCTGCATCAGCGCGTCGGGGACACTGACAAACGAATGCAGCAGGGTTATCCCCGAGCTCGCCGCCGCAATCAGACCAACCCGCGGATCGTGGAACAGCGCGCCGATCAGCGGCGAGGCCACCAGCGCCGCCACCGCGAGCAGCAGTCCCGTCGCACAGCCTGCGATCAGCACCGTGTTGGCAGCATCCTCGATGTCGTTCTCACGCTGGATGAGCGCCTGGTAGAGGGCGCCCTGGGCGAACATGAACATCACCCCCGTCATCACCGATCCGGCGGTAAAGACGCCGACCTCGTGCGGTCCGAGCAGTCGGCCCAGCACGAGTGTCTGTACAACGACGGTGATCTGGGATACGACCATGCCGATCGCGGCCATCCCCGCGCCGCGCTTGAGCTTATTCGTCAGATCGGCAGTAGTCTCGGTCCACGGTTCGGCCTCAACCGGAGACGGCGGGGCCGCCCGCTCGGGCCCGGTCTTGGCCGGCTCGCGCGCCGGCTTGCACGCGCGACATCCGCTACCAGCCGATGCCGCGGTAGTTCTGGCTGCCGCGGAGTTGGTCGGCGCCCGGCAACCGCACCAGATCGATGACGAGCTGGTCGGATCCGGCCCGTTCGATCGCATCGACCACCTCGGGCTCCTTCGAGGCGGCTATCAGCACTTCGCCATGCTCCAGCACCGCATCGATATCCTCGATCAGTACTTCGCCGATATGTGGCAACACCTCACCGATGTAGGCGCGGTTCGCGCCGATGAGTCGTGACAACGTCACGTTCGCATCGTGGACCTTGACGTCGAATCCCTTCCCGATAAGCCGTTCGACGAGTTCGACCATCGGACTCTCACGCAGGTCATCGGTTCCTGCCTTGAACGACAGGCCAAAGACGCCCACCTTGCGCCGCCCGTCGGCGATCACGAGGTCTACCGCGCGACGCAGATGGACTTCATTGGAGGTGAGCACATTCGCCAGCAAGGGGACATCGAGGTCGTTGCGGCGCGCGGTATGGGTGAGAGCGCGGACGTCTTTGGGGAGGCATGAACCGCCGAAGGCGAATCCCGGGCGAAGATAGGCAGGGCTGATGTTCAACTTGGTGTCGGCGAGGAAGATGTCCATGACGGCGTGCGAGTCCAGCTGCAACGACGAGCAGATCGCACCTATCTCATTGGCGAAGCAGACTTTGAGCGCATGAAAGCTGTTGTCGACGTACTTGGTCATCTCCGCGACGCTGACCGGGACTCGGAAGCGGGGGCCCGGAAGGCCCTCGTAGAGCCCGATCACCGCTTCGCCGCTGCGCGGGTCTGTCTCGCCGACAACGGTTTTCGGCGGATTGAGAAAATCGCGGACGCTTGATCCCTCGCGCAGGAACTCGGGGTTCACGCAAACCCCGAAGTCGCGCCCCGCGCGCTTGCCCGACGCCTTCTCCAGCAGCGGGATCAGCAGGGTCTCGCACGTCCCCGGGAGCATGGTGCTGCGATAGACCACAGTGTGCCATTGGTCTTTATCGGCCAGCGCCGCACCGATTTCCGTGGTCACCTGTTCGAGGTATCTCGTCGATAACCCGCCGCCTGTGGTCGACGGTGTGCCGACGCAGATCAGCGAGATGTCGGTGCCCAGGACGGTCGCGTAAGCGTCGGTGGTGACTGTGAGCATTCCGGCGGTGACGACTTCAGCGGTGAGCTCGCCAATCTTTTCCTCGACGACCGGGGACCTGCCCTGCCGCACGGACTCCACCTTGTCCGGATTCACGTCTACGCCAACGACCCGGCATCCACGCGAGGCGAGGCAGGCTGCGGAGACGCAACCGACATATCCGAGTCCGTAAACGCCGACGCTAGTCATCTGCGGATCGCTCATGATTCTCCTATCAGGCTCGCCACCGGAGCGGCGGCTATGGTGGCGACGGTGCCGTCGCGACTGCTGTCGATTGAAAATCCCCGCCGAGCCCCCCGCTCGGACCAGCTGGCGACCAGCATCGCGCCGTCCCGCACAAGCTTCGGTTCGGCGATTGCCCCGGCATCAGAGGTGCAGAGCACGGACAGAATTGCCACCGGGCGTGTGGTCCGGCACCGCACCCCGACGAGCCACGCCGGCGTCCTGGCTTCCAACCGATCCGACCACCAGCCCAGCTGTGAACTGGCGTCCGCTCGCACCTGCTCGGCTTCGACGGGCGAGGTTGCGGCGTAGCACAGCTGCAGGACCGGGAGACCATCGCGAATGACCATGTGGCCGTTGCTATCAGGCGTCACCTCTAGCTCCGGATGCAGCGGCCACGACACCGCGACGTCGTGCACCGACCGGCAATCGAGCAGGTCGACGACCGCCACGGCCGTGTCCCCGGGTGGAGCAATCAGCCAGCGGCGGTGCACCACCGGGTCTTCGAGACGCGTGTAGCCGTCGTGCTCCGCGTCAACGACGCCGCCGTCGAGATCGACCGAACGAACAGTCGTCAGTGCGTGCTGCCGCCAGTAGAACGTCCCGCCGATTGCCGACTGGTCGACGCCGTCGACGCAGACCGTAGGATGCGCGCGTGTGCCCCGATGTACCGCCCGCCATTCCGGTTTGCCGTAGAAACTGGCGGTGCCCGGGTCGACGATCAGCTCGCGCCCCTGTGCGCTGAGCGTCACAGCGAGCGCGTCAGCGTGTCCGTGCGCCGCAATCGACAGGTAGCCAAGCGGACCGACATCCATAGTCAACCGGCGCGGCCCGTTGCGCAGCACCACAAGACCGCCGTGCGGCGCGTAGACCCCTGCGGTCGCTTCGCAGCGGCCGACACCCGCACCGATCTCACCGATGTGGGTACCAAGTGCGGCAGCAATCCACGCGGCCGTCAAGGTAGGCTCGCCGTACCTGGCCGCGGTGCCGCTTTCCGTGATAGCTGCAACCACGCCAAGATGTTGGCGGACCGTACGTTTCGGCTCGGCACCGAGCCTGAGCGCGAAGCTATCGTCGTCGTCCCCGTATCGGGGCGCCGGGTCATCGGAACCCACGAGACCGGCCAGGTACTCGGCGCTTCGGTCAAGCGCGGCGATCAATTGCGGCGGCACGTGTTCTCCGCGTAATCGCAACAGCACGACCGGCAACGCCAACAGCTCCGCGGCGAACATCTGGTAGGCGATCGACTGCTCGGCACCTGCGCCGTCGGGCAGGATCTGTCGGGCCGCCTCCGCTGCAAGGCTGTCGATCGCATCCGCACGCAACGAGGCCGGCACCGCGAGCTCGGGCAGCAACGAATGCACCGTGATCAGCCCGGCGAGTTCACCGATCAGATGATTGTTCGCCGAACTGAATCGAGAGCGGCCGTACCAGCAGTAGCGGGCACTTGCATCGAGCATGCGGACTACGGCGCGGTACCGCTGCGTGGTCATTGCGGGTGAGTGCCGCAGTCCCTGCAGTGCAACGGCGACCGAGATCGCCCGGATCCCGACTTCGAACGAGCCCCGCCAAGCGATTCCGGTGCCGATCGGATTCTGATCGAGCCAGGAGTCGAGGTCATCGAACGCGGCTTCGGCGAATCGCGGATCGCCGGTGAACAGCCATGCCTGCGCCAGCAGGGGCAGATGCTGCAAGCGGTTCAGCTCCCAGATCCACTTCGGGTCGCCGGATGCCATCCGGTGGTTGATCCTGCTCCCGGCAACGGCCGGCCAGCGATAGTCGGTGACTGGGTCGTAGTTCCAGTCGACGGGTGAACCGACGTTGACGCTCGGGCATCCGAAGTAGGCGCGCTCACCGGTGAGGAGTTTCTCGGCCTCGACCAGCAACGCCGTCACCTCCGTTGGGCGCTCGGCGGAAATCCGGTCCGCTCGTTCCTGGTCGAGCAGGACCGAGCGTCCGGTGCCATCGCGGAACGCCTGCGCCAGCGCGTCCCAGTCGGGAGTTGAACTCGCCAGCATCCTTGCGTCGGTTTGCTCGCGGAGTCCGTCGCGGCCGACCAAGCCGTCCACGAGATGTCTGTGCGCGCCAGGACATCTCGCGGGGCGACATTGCCGCCGCGCGACCGACATACCATCCAAGCTTCGACACCGCGTTGCTTCTCGACTGTCTGCGCGCGAAACACCTGTCGTAGAACTGAACGAGCGCGCGACGCGATACCTCCCAGGACAGTTCCTGTGCGACCCGGTTGCGTCCCCACTCACCCATCTGCCGACAACGCTCGGGGTCTTGCAGCAGGGCGTCGATCGCCGTCGCGAAGGCAAGTTCGTCGTTGGCCGGGACATAGACTGCTGCCTCGCCGGCTGACACGCGTGCTTCGACGAGGTCGAACGACACGACCGGTCGGCCCATCGCCATGTATTCGACGACTTTGTTCATTGTCGAGACGTCGTTGAGCGGGTTCAACGGGTCCGGCGACAGGCATACGTCCGCGGTCGAAAGGCAGCGCTGGACGAACTCGTCGGATACTCGACCGGGGAACTCGACCATGTCGGTGAGGCCGAATTGCTCACTGAGCGCCACCATCTCGTCGAACGCGTCGCCGGTGCCCATGAAGATGCAATGGATATCGCGGCGCCCGATGTCGTCTCGCAATAGCTGCAGTGCCCGCAGCGCGTAGTCGACACCGTCCTGCGGCCCCATCACGCCCAGGTAGGCAAGTAGATAGGGTTTGCCGCGACGCAGGCTCTCATCTGGCTCCTGCTGGACGAAGCGGCTCAGATCTGGTGCGCTGCGAACAACGGTGACCCTGTCGGCGGCCATCTTGCCGCGCTCGATCGCCACCCGCCGATAGCTCTCGTTCGTCGAGATCACGGCGTCGGCGGCGGCGAAGGTGAGTCGTTCGACGAATCTGGTCAGCCGGTAGAGGAGCGGCCCACCGCCGGGAAAGCGCGAGACGAACAATTCCGGCACCAAATCGTGGTGATCGAAGACGAACCGGGTGCCAAAGGGGCGGAGCACCAACGCGATCAGAAACAGCAGATCAGGAGGGTTGCACGCATGCACGATGTCGATACGGCCCGAGCGGCGGACTTTGAGCGCCAGGCGCAGCGTGTGCCACAGCGCGAGCGTGTACTCCCGCAGATAACCGAGCGGCCCCCCAGTCGCCGCGCGTAACGGATAGCGCAGTATGCGCACGCCCTCGACCACGGCTTCGACGCTCGCGGTCCTGTTTGGCGCCCGTCGGGCAGATAACGGTGACCTGGTAACCCGCGCCGACCAGAGCCAGACTCTCCTGCCAGACCCGGCGGTCAAACGGCACAGAGAGATTCTCGACAAGAATCAGGATATGGCGCCGCATCCGTCAGACCCGTCCGCTCAGCACGGCCTGACCGCTGACCACGTCCTCGATCGCTTGTTGCGCCGCGGCGATGGAGCGATCCAGAGTTGAACTCGGCCTCGACGCGAGCGCGGGCGGCGCGGCCCATCCGACGGGCTGTCAGCGGGTCCCGCAACAACCTCACGAGTCGAGCCGCGAGCTGCTGCGGATCCTTCGGTGGCACAAGGTAACCGGTCTCACCGTCGTTGATCATCTCGGCGATCCCGCCGACGGCGGAGCAGACGGCAGGCCGGGCGCAGGCCATGGCCTCGAGCAGCGAGATCGGAAAGCACTCCACCGTGACCGAACTCAACACAAACACGTCGATCGCCTGCAGTAGCCGGGCGACGTCGTCACGCGAGCCGGCGAAGTGGACGTTCATCGTGAGCTGTAGTTCGGTGCACAGCGCCTCTAGTTGGGGCCGAATCGGGCCGTCGCCGATAATGAGGAACCTCGCGCGGGGCAACTCATCGACCACGGTGCGCGCGGCCCGCAGGAAGCTGACGTGATCCTTCTCCGGTCGGAGCATGGCAACGATGCCGACCACCGGGTCGTCCTCGGCGAAACCGAATTCGGCGCGGACGCCCCGGTCGGTACTAGTACTGAACTGGGCCGGATCGACGCCGTTGTGGATGATGCGGATCTTGTCATCAGGGTAGCCGAGTTCGTCCACAAGATACCGCCGCTGTGCCTCGGCGACACCGAAATAGCCGCTCGTCCAACGGGTCAACGCGCGGTCGACTGTGCTGCGCACCGTTCCGCGCGGCTCGACATCGCCGATGTTGTGTACCCAATTGATCGTGTGCTTGACGCCGGCAATGCGGGCGGCAATCCGGCCTAGAATTTCGGCGTTGTAACCCTGCACCACTACGACGTCGGGCCGCGTGCGCCGCATCATCATGACCAGTTCGATCAGCGCGCGCACTGCTTGCCGCTTGTGCAGGCGCAGTGCCACTGCCTCGATCCCGGCGGCGGGAAGCGTTGGGAAGAGTGCCCCCTCCTCGCCGATACAGATCACCGATGGGCTGAATCGTGCGGGATCCATTCGCGGCAGCATCGTCGTCACATGCCGTTCGGCGCCACCGACCGGCAAAGCTGGAACGACAAACAGCACCCGAATCGGACGCACCCTCATCTGGACACCTCGCGATAGAGTGCGTCGATTCGGCGCGAGACCGCGCGGACATCGAAGTGCGCCTCGACTCGTGCGTAGGCGGCGGCACCGTATCGGGCGCGCAGATCACGGTCGTCAATGACGAGGCGCGACGCGTCAGCGATCGCATCAATGTCGTCAGGCGGGACGATAACACCGTATCCGTCGCCGATCATTTCCTGCAGCCCGCCGACATCGCTGGCGACGACGCACAAACCTCGCGCCATCGCCTCCAGGACCGCCATCGGCTGGCCCTCGCTGCGCGACGGCAACACAAGTACATGGGAGCGATCGAGGAGTTTGTCGACATCGCTCTCCGACAGCCACTCGCGCAGTTCGACGCTGTCTTCGAGGCGAAGCTCCCGGATACGGCGCCGCGCGCGTTCTACCTCGCCGTCACCGGCGATCGTCAAGGTGGCGACCCTCGGGCAACCCGCACCGAAGTCCCGATCAAGGGCCAGCTGGGCCCACGCTTCGAGCAGCCGAAATGCGCCCTTCCGATCGCCGATACGGCCGAGGAACACCATGTGCACGGGCGCACCCCGCTTGGGCTGGGTGACCCGGCGGCCCGGTCGAACCGCATTGGGAATCACCGTGATCCGCGCGGTTGGCGCAATCACCCGCAGCCGGGTGGCCCATGCGTCGCCGAGCGCCACGACGGCGCTCGCCCGGCAGAGAGTGGCGCGGATTATCGCCTGGATCGCCCGCGGCGAATTGTCGTAGTACTCCGAGAAACCGGACGCGTGGATGTGCAGAACGACGGGCACACCGGCGAGCTGGCTGATCCACAAGAGGATCCCCTTCCGCACGAAACTCGCGTCGGCGCTGGAGTGCAGGTGAACCAGGCTGGGGCGGAACCGGATCAGCTCGAAGACGAACAGCACCGCGCCACGCGCGAATGCCCCGATCTTTGCCCATGCGGAGCCGTCCCGATGGGTCGCGACGTGGCGGATGTTCCAGTCGGTCCAAAGCTGCGTCTGCTGAATGGTCCGGACGTACGTTGCGACGCCGCCGCGAGTATTCGTGCGGGTTGACACCCAGAGCGCCCGCGGCTCACCCATGTCGCACCATTACATGCTCGACGATTTCGCCGCCCACGGCCGTTTGTACATGCCCGACGATTTCGCCGCCCGCAGCCGTTTGTACATGCCCGACGATTTCGCCGCCCGCAGCCGTTTGTACATGCCCGACGATTTCGCCGCCCGCAGCCGTTTGTACATGCCCGACGATTTCGCCGCCCGCAGCCGTTTGCGACCGCTGGTAGCGATCGGACCAGCCGATCGTGATTCCGGCGAGTAAGAAGACAGGGAGCATTGGAAAATCCATGATTCGGAGGTCGACGGTCAACCCGGCGCAGATGATGGTGACGATCGCCATGATCGCGGTGACCGCCAGCGGCTTGCCACATATATCGTGGTCCGGCAGAGTCCGGTAAGCAGTCCACAGCCGGCGGATGACCAGCGCCAACACGCAGATCCAGAGCGCGAGACCGATCAGGCCCACCTCGGCCAGGATTCCCAGTTCGTTCCCATGCGAGACGATGCCGTATCCGCGGATCCACGGTATGTCCGGTGCCCACTGCTGGTGGTGGTAGGTGTTCACCGCTCGGAACCGGCCGATGCCCCAGCCGGCGAAGGGTTTCCGTTCGAACGCCCAGAGCGCCGTCTGACTGGCGTTGAGCCGATCCTGCACTTCTCCCATTTCGGCCACGCCGCCGGCCTTCCGGTCGGAGCTGGTGAACACGGACCAGTTGACCGCGATCACCGAAGCCACCAGACAGATCCCTACGATGAAACCTTTGCGGTATCCCCTCGCGATGAGCGCACCAATGATGAGCACGACCGCGCCGCCGATCCAACCGGCGCGGGTATGGGTCAAGTAAATGCCGTAGCCGCAGGCGATGGCGATCACGAATCCGAGCCACCTTCGCCAGGTTGGCTCGCTGCGCCGGGAGAGGAGCAGCATCGCGATCGCAAAGCCGAGTCCGAGTAGCCATCCATTGACGACCGGTTGTCTGAACACGCCCGCGGCCCGACCGGGCCAGAACTCTGGATCTTCGACAAGGTATCGGGGCCAGACCAATGCCCTTGGGCCTGTGAATTGCATAATGCTCATCACCGCATTGAAGGCTGCTAAGAAAAGGATCGCCCCCAGCAATGCTCGCACTACCGCTTCGCGTTCGAACGCGTAGCGCCCCACCCTGTACAGCACTAATGGGAGCAGCATCTGAATGACAATCATCCGCCAGACCTCCAGTGGCATGGTGTCGATCGAGTGTCCGGCACCCCCTAGGTCGACCGGAAAAGCCGCGATGGCGTATTCGTGCGGACTGATCATCGAGTAGACGTTCCAGATCATGTACAGCGCTATCGCCCACTCGATCGCGTCCATGCCCCGCCGCCGATCGGGGTTTTGATCCATCCACAGCACCAGTGCTCCGACCACCCCAGCGAACACGATCCAGAACGTGTCGATGGGTAGTACGTGCGGTGTCGCGGGCCGTAGGCCGATCGCGATGATCATAAGGATGGTTGCGAAGGGCGGGCTTCTCAGGACCAACATCCCCAGCACCAGAGCGACTGCGCCGAGCACAAGCAGCTCGCCGAACTTTGCACCTGGCAAACGCACCGCTGCGACGACTACCACACTCACGGCGAGGGCCGCCGCCGCCGCCAACCAAAAGCCCAATTCGCTGCCACCGGTCTTTGGGTCGGATTTCCTGGTCAACACAATGAACGGTGTCGATCCAGGCTGGGCCGCTGCCGACAACCATCCGCCGAATTGGCCCCCACGGGTCCGCGGGCGTGTGCGCCCGGGCATTACCATCATCGGTCTCGATCCAGGCCGGAGTCTGTCAGGACCCTTTCTTCGGGTGGCGAACTCTCCGGGTTCGCGGGTCCGGGCTCGCCTCCGACAGCCGCGCTGCGGCGGGCGTGTCGCCAGAACGCTTGCGCGTCGTTCGACCCTTCGAGCAGCACGGCACCCAGCGGAACCGCGTGTGCCTTCGTGAGGGCCTCGGCGGCGGCGGTGAGGTCGCCGGCCCGCGACTTCCCTTTGGCGACCACGAGGACCGTCCGCTCGGCGGCGGCGCACAGCAATTTCGCCTCGAATTGCGCCTCAAATTGCGCCTCGCTGGAATCGGCGATCGACGGCGCGACCACAATGATCGTATCTGCGACCGTCCGAAGCTTGCTGAGGAGCGCGCTGATTCGCTCACGGGTAACACGCGAGGACCGATCGGTAACGACGCTACCGGCGGGCAGGATCTTCATCGATGCAACCGCACCGTATTGGAGCACCTTTTCGAAGCGCTCGATCCGATTGAGGTCGCCGAGAGCATCGATGAATCCCCAGGTTCCCCCTCGGCACGACGCCTCGTCGGCGTAGACCAGAACGGTCCGATGCCCTTTCTTCGCCCAGAACTCGGCCAACGCCCATGCGAGATCCTTCGCTCCACCGGCTTTGCCAATATCGACGAGGGCGAGGACCTTCGGCATACTGAGATCTCCGGAACTCGCAATGTCGGCGAGTGTCCGCAATCGTTGTTCGCGCAACCGATTCCGCGCGACCGATCCAGATTCGGGCACCTCAACCAGCGGTTCGACGTCGGTCATCTCCCGTATGTCACCCGAACTCCACAACCGCGTCGACAACACGCTGAGACCCAGCGCGGTAAGTACTCCGAGCAGCAATCCGCCCACAGCCGGGAGGGCCAGGCTGCCCACACCGTGTTTCGCGTTCGTGGTAACGCCGGCCCGCAGTTGGAGGTCTTGGAGCTCGTTGGTCGAGTCGTGTCGCGTGTTGAAAATTTGCTCTTGCAGAGGGGCGGCCAGCAACGGATTGATCGGATTCTTGGACGCAGGATCAGTGCGGTCCAATTGCGATGTCAGTTCCGCGAGTGTTTGTTTCTTCTCGGCTTCGTGGATCGCGTTGATGTCCTGACGGAAGGCAACGGCCATGTCCTGCGCCGCACTCTCTGCGGTTTTCGGGTCATCTGCGGTGGCTTCGATGGCCAGGATCGGGCTTGCGGCAACTGGTTTCGCTTCGAAGATAATCCCAGCGGGAATGTGGTTGGCGACCTGCAACCGGGCGATCGTTTCTGGGTTGTTGAATAGAGCGAGGTAGCCCTGGACCAGCCCAGCGTCTTGTTCGGGCGCTCGTCCTGGCGACGATACGATAAGTTCCGACTTCCCGACATACGTCGTCGGATGCCCAGTTAGCAAGGACAGCCCCGCCATGGATACGGTGAGCGCCACGATCGCCACAACAACCCACCATCGCTGCCTGATCTGTTCGATCCGGCGCTTCAACAGAACATTCATTTGCCCTCCGGCTGTGATGCACTTGCGCTGACTCGACGCATCGATTCACCCACGCTCAGTACGCTCCCGACGCACGGGAGATTACCGCGACGGTTTTCGCCGCAATGGCCAAATCGCTTAGCATCGACCAGTTTTCGACGTAAGACAGGTCCAACCTCGCCGAGTCCTCCCAGGACAGGTCGGATCGGCCGCTGACTTGCCACAGTCCGGTGATGCCGGGACGCACCAGCAGCCGGCGACGTACCCGGTGGTCGTAGGTTTCGACTTCGGACCTCAGTGGCGGGCGGGGTCCGACCACGCTCATGTCCCCAAGTAGCACGTTGATGAACTGCGGGAATTCGTCGATGCTGTACCGGCGCAAAAGCCTGCCCACCCGAGTGACTCTGGGGTCCTCGCGGATCTTGAACAGCACGCCGCCGACACTGTCGTTGAGGTCGGCCACCTCCGCCAGTCGCCGGTCGGCGTCAACAACCATGCTGCGGAACTTGATCATCCGGAACGGCACACCGTCCAGGCCGATGCGTTCAGAACAGTAGAAGACAGGGCCCCGGCTGGTTACCTTTATCGCAACCGCAGCAACGACCAAGACCGGCGAAGCCGCCAGCAGCGCCAGCAGCGAAAAGCTAACATCGAATGCGCGCTTCTGAAACCGCTTGGCCCCCTGATACTGCGGCTTGTCAACGTGGATCAGCGGTAGGTCGCCCACCGGGCGCACGGTCAGCCGCGGGCCGGCGACATCGACTATTCCCGGCGACACGACCAGGTCGACGCCAAGCTTCTCCAACTGCCATGAAAGGTCGCGGATGCCTTCTGGCCCCAGCTCCGCCGCCGACGTCAACGCGACGGTGTCGGCCTGCGACGCGATGATCGCGTGTCGGATGTCGGCTTCGTAGGGGAACACAGGCAGCGGCCCGAGGCCGGGGACGATGATGTTTTCACAGTGCGGAGTACCGGGAGTGCATACACCGACTACGGTGTAGCCGTGCGCCGGATGCCGCGTCAGCGATTGCGCGAGGGCCTTGACCGATCGGGGCTCGCCGACTGCGAGCACGGCGGTCGTGAAGCGGCCGCGGCAACGCTGCGCAGCGACGTACCTGCGGGCCAGGTGGCGATTGACGGACAACGCGAAAAGGCCCAGCGGAAACGCAATCGCGAGATAACCGCGTGCGATATCGAGCTTGAACAGAGTCGAGATTACGGCGATGACTCCGAACACCCACAACGTGGCCGTCCACACTCGGCGGAACTCCTCGGGGCCAGCTCCGATCACTTGCTGCGCACGAGTGTGGTAAATCGCAAGCACCAAGGCCCACGCGACCGCGATCAACAGGGAGACCGCAGAGTAAGCAACCGACGTACATCCTGCCCACAGGCTGCTGCTTGTCACGTTGCCGAAACGCAGAATATGTGCGATCGCCACGACACCGCTCACAACGATGACATCAGAGGCTACAAGCCAATTGCCGTAACGTTGCTGCCACCGTGCACGCAGGGACTGAGGCAGCGCCGCGAGTGCATCGAAGTCGGATGTCCGCAACGGGGCGATTGCGGCCACCTCAGCAGCGCGCGGCCCCGCGGTGCACCACTCCGAACCCGGCAGGGGCGACTTAAGGCAATCTCCAGCGGAGATGTCCTCACACTCGACAAACGCGTTGCCGACAACTGGGGAATCGGTGCGCTGCAGGAGTTGCGGAGTTTCTGGTTCCTTGTAGAGAGATGTCATCGCCTAGGCTCCGCCCCAAGAACCCACACCGGATTCGGGCCGGCGATTTCGTAGATCACCCCGGCTGGCTTGCAACGACCGCTGACCTGGCAGATGACTTCCGTCTTGTTGTCAGCGTCTGGAAGCCGTGTGCGACATACGGTCTGCGACTTGGGACGAACCTCATCGTCGACAATGGCACCGCGAGTGCAGCTTTGGCGGTACAGACCGCGCAAAGTGGGCCGGGCATAGTTGAACGAGGTATTCATCTGCGCGACCGTGGAATTCGGCCCGCACTCAGCGAACTTATGGCACAGAACGACCATTAGAAGACTAGCCTCCTGCCTGTCATAACTTGGCCGGCTCGTGCCCATTGGTGTGCCCATTGATCGGCACGTATACGATCGCCGGCTGGTATCCGGGGGGCGCGTGTCCGTTAGTCGGAAATGCGGCAGGTACCGGATATTTCGCAGTTTGCGGAACTGCCGGCTCATCCGAGTATCCAGCGGCTGGCGAGCGGCCGACCACGCTAAGGCGTGGCAAATATTTCATCCCAGCAGCGCCGCGCGATGCCCCCAGCAGCGCCCGCTGCTGCGGCGCGGCCTATGCCGCCGGGCATGAATGGGAAACCAAATCCGGCGCCCAAATTGGCGTCCGCGCGCCGCCAACGGCGTCACCATCGGCACACCACTCAGCATCCCCGGCGGAGCTGTCGCGGCCCAGCCCCAGTTCGGCGGCACCGCCAACCCTCCGACTGAGGCCGCTTGACCTAGGCCCGCGAAGCCGCCCAGGCCTGGAAGACCGCCAAAGCCCCCAGCGATCCCTGACCCCAGCGCAGCCGCGGCGGCCGACGCCCCCTCCGCCCCCGCGCTGGCCGCGCCCGCTGCGGTGGCTGCGGTGGCTGCGGATTGGAAGGAAATACCCATGGGGTCAGCAATGAGGGGACCGAGCACCTCGCTGAACGTTGATGTCCCCAGTGATAAGGCAGCCCACCCTGGAATTGTGCCGTATGACGAAATCAAACTTGTCAAGACGTTTGAAAGCGAGACCCCGCTCGTGCTCGACAAAAGGGTTCCGAAGGGGCCCGTCGTCGTGGTAGCGGCCGAAGAAGTCGCGCCCAATGCGGAGGACAAGGGCGACGCGAGGTTCTGTAGCGCAGTTTGAAACGTAGACATCAGCTGTGACAGCGCGTGCTGCACGCCCGTGCCAACCGACGAGCCGGCGGTCTGGGCACTAGCGGCCGCTTGCGCGGCCAACCCGGCCGCGTTAGTGGTCTGCGGCGCCGCGCTGAACGGCGTCACCTGCGCGGTGGCTGCCGCCGAACTCGCGGCATAGCCGTACATCGCCGCGGCGTCCTGTGCCCACATTTCCGCGTATTGGGCCTCGGCGGCCGCGATCGCCGCCGTGTTCTGACCGAAGAAGTTGGTCGCGGTCAACATCATCTGCAGGGCCCGGTTTGCCGCGATCTCCGGCGGCGGCACCGTCGCCGCGAACGCCGCGGCATGCGCGGCCGCCGCCGATTGGGCCTGGATGGCCGCCAGCTCGGCCTGCTCGGCGGTCGCGCCCATCCATGCCGCGTAGGGTGCGGCTGCGGCCACCATCGCCGTTGACGACGGCCCGAGCCACGGCCCACTCGTGAGCCCCGAGATCACCGACTCATAAACGGATGCCGCCGACTGCAATTCGGCGGACAACCCGTTCCAGGCGGCGGCGGCGGCCAGCATTGACCCGGCACCCGGACCCGCATACATCCTCCCGGAGTTAATCTCCGGCGGTAACGCCCCGAAATCCAGCATGCTGAAACCTCTCCGCGCTCAGAGAACCGCGGTTGCGTTAGCGGCCTCGGTGGCCGCGTACGAACCGGCGCTGGTCGCCAGAGTGCTGACGAAGAGCTCGTGTATCGCGGTGGCTTGGCCGCTCAGCTCCTGGTAAAGGGCGCCGTGTGCGGCGAACTGGGCCGCGGTGAGCGCCGACACCTCGTCGGCAGCCGCGGGAACCACCCCAGTCGTCGGGGCTGCCGCCGCCGTATTCCCCGCGGCGACTGCACAGCCGATGCTTTGCAGGTCTCCGGCCGCGGACGCCAAGATCGCCGGCAGTGCGGTCACGTAC
The DNA here is from genome assembly GCA_963762625.1 of uncultured Actinomycetota bacterium. Classification (GTDB taxonomy): domain Bacteria; phylum Actinomycetota; class Actinomycetes; order Mycobacteriales; family Mycobacteriaceae; genus Mycobacterium. The sequence goes on along the minus strand of CAVXLB010000001.1, from coordinate 1,464,040 downwards.
GACATGTGCTCCTCCTAATGGAAGCAAGCCGACCCCATAGGCCGATCGCGGTTACCGCGGTGCCTAGATACGATCGCACTTGTATACCGTTGATCATTCGAAGCCCTAGAATACATACCTATCGTCCGCGCAGCAACGAATCGCCCAAACTCACGGTCTTTAATGACTGTTTATGGATGCATACACGCGGGACAGCCGCTCAGCAACATACTGCGGCTCATCCGAGGGCCCGCCCCAGGCTGGCGCGTGACTGCGCGCTACGAGAGTCTGCAAACTTCGGGTCGAAGATGGCACGACTCCAGGAGGGGAGCGGCATGCCCACTGACACCAGGAACTATGCCGAAGGGCGAAGGGCGAACGGCAACGGCAACGGCAACGGCAACGGCCGGAACGGCAACGGCAACGGCATCAGAGGTTAGGCGGGATCTTTTGGCGCCGGTGGGTTATATAGCCGGGGCCGCGTAATTAAGCTCGGACGCGGCATGGTGCCAGCTTGGCGCGCCAGGACCGTGACTAGATCGTCAGCCCGTCATGTCCCGCCAGGGGCAGCGCCAAACCCGTCAATCCACACGCACCGGCCGCCACAATCGATCAGCAGGCCCGGGCCGGGCACGAGCGGGGATCGTGGCGCAAGATCAGCGCCACCCAAGTGTTTGGGCGTTCCCCCGGATAATTCACCACCGCACGGTGGACCACCCAGAACGGCCGCCAGTCAGTGCCGCAATCGAAGGTATTCGCATCAGCCCCGCCGCCAGCGCGGCCCGCAGACACACCAGCAGTCAGGCCCCGAAGCTTGAAACATGCACATAGTCTGTAAAACCGGTTTTCATATACATGTTGGAATGTTTTATGGTAACTTTCCTGGCAGCCATGTCGGGTATTGGCTGGAAAGTCGGACACAGCGAATGTTCGGTGACCCTAACAGATCGTCTCTAGACGGGAGCAGGCGTTTCAGATGAGGACACGCAGCGCGACGCGAACAAGGGGCCGGCACCGCGAGGAGTTCCGCTTAGTCCTATGTTTCGCAGCGCAGGACGGCATCGTTCTAGGCGCGGAGGAATTGCAGTCATGGGCCTGACCGCTACATTGTGCGAACGCATCGCCGCGACGCGCTTCGAGGATCTGCCGCCCGAAACGGTTGCCGCGGCCCGGCGACTTGTGCTGGACGGGCTGGCGGTCGGCGTTGCTGGCGTGGCGGAGGAGACCGCCGTGCCGATCTTGGCGCAGTGCATGCGCGCGCTAGGCGGCACGCCGGTGGCAACGGTGATCGGCTGCGACTTCCGCATCGATCCGGTGCGGGCCGCGGCGCTGAACGGCGCGGCGATGCACGTGCTTGATTTCGAGCCGATGTGGAGCCCGGCGAACCATGCGCTTTCCACCACTCTGCCGGTGGCTCTGGCGTTGGCGGAAGTGCGCGGCGCGTCCGGCCGCGACGTGCTGACGGCGCTGGTGAAGGGCATCGAACTGCAAGGTTGGCTGCGTGAGGCCTCCGGCCAACACTCGTTCGACGTGTTGCCGTTCCATCCGCCGGGGCTGGTCGGGCCGATGGGCGCGGTAGCCGCCGCGTCGCATCTGCTGGGGCTCGATCCAGCGCGCATGGCCTGCGCGTTCGGCATCGCCGCTTCGCGCGTCGGCACCGTGTGGAGCAATTGCGGGACGATGACGAAGTCGACGCATTGCGGGCAGGCGGCGGCGCTGGGTCTGGAAGCGGCGCTGCTGGCCGAAGCCGGCTTCACCGGCGACACGGCCACGTTCGAGTCGCCCCAGGGTTACGCGGCCACGTATTTTCGCGACACGTTCAAGCCGGACGAGCTGCTGCGTTATGGCAGCGCGCCGTGGCGCGTGGTGCAACCCGGATATGCGATCAAGATGTTCCCCAGCCAGTTCGGCACGCATTTCGCCATCACCGCCGGGCTGGATCTGCACGCGCGTATTCCCTCGGCCGACGCGATCCGCGCCGTGCAACTGGTGTCGCCGTGCTTGCCCTATGTCGATCGGCCGCGGCCGGAGACCGGGCTTTCGGGCAAGTTCAGCCTGCAATACACACTCGCTGCGGCGCTGCTGGACGGCGAGGTCGCCATCCGCACCTTCACCGAAGAGCGCCTGCAAGCGCCGGACATGCAAGCACTGTTGGGCAAGATCACGCTGCGGCAGGACCCGGCGATTCCCCCGAAGTTCGAGGCCATGCATGTTCGGGCCAGCGTCGAACTGGCGGACGGGACCGTGCTGGAAGCGCGCTGCGACGGACCGCGGGGCGTCTGGGGTCGGGCGCCGATCTCGGAGACGGAGCACCTCATCAAGGTGCGCGACTGCCTGGCAGCCACGCTCGAACCGGACGCGGTGGAACGCTGTGTCGCGCTGGCGACCCGGATCGATGAACAGGCACCGGCGCAGGTGCGCGAATTGATGGCGTTGGTCGGCGCTGGGTCGCCTATGTCGTGGGACCACGGATCAACATCGACATACCCATCGACTGAACAGCCTCCGGTGCGGATCGCCCGGCTCGGCGCTGCGAAAGCCGAGGGCCGGACTACCCCCCTGGTATGCATTCCGGCCGAGGCAGGTGCTCTCAAGAACCATAGATCGCATCGAGTAAATGGCGATGAGGCAGTTGGATGACCTCCAATAGCGAAGTTGATACTATCCGCGATCTGATTGACCGGATGGCGCGCGCCCAGCCCGATGACACGTTTTTGATCAGCCCTGAAACGGGACGCGTGGTGACCTTTCAGGGACTGCAGGAGCAGGCCCATCGTCTTCACTCGCGGTTTCGGCAAATGGGTTTGGAGTACGGGGACAAAATTGCGTTATTGATGGACAATGGGCTGTTCACCGCGCAGTTGTTCCTGGGGGCGATGTACGGAGGCTTTGTCTCGGTTCCGCTGAACGTGCGTGCCGGCGTTTCGCAGTTGTCGTACACGTTGGATCATTGTGACGCGAAGATCGTATTTGTGGGGAGCCAATACAACGCGCTGATCGAGGAAGTGATGGCCCATGTCCGGAGGCCGGTTGAGGTCATCTCTGCCAACCTCGACGGTTGCCTGGAAGTGGGTGATACTCCGCCCATACCAGACACTTTGCCCTCCGTCGATGCGGAAGACGCGGCTCTGCTCGTATACAGTTCCGGGACCACAGGGCAGCCGAAAGGAGCGGTCCATACTCACCGGTCGCTTCTTGCGCATGGAAGGAATTCCGCTCGGGCGCACCAACTTACGCCTGCGGATCGGTCTCTGCTTGTTCTTCCGCTGTATCACATAAACGCCGAGTGCGTGACCTTGCTTCCGGCGCTGACGAGCGGCGGCTCAGTGGTGGTCCCGCACGGATTTGCTGTCAGCGAGTTTTGGGACTGGCTGGATGACTACCGCTGCACCTGGTCGGCCTTGGTGCCGACGATCATCTCGCAACTCCTCGATTGGAAGGATCCAAAGGCGCAAGATCGGACAGCCGCTTTTCAGCGCATCCGCTTCCTGCGTTCTTCCTCGGGACCGCTCTCGCCGTCGTTGCACCGTGAATTTATTGAAAAATTCAAATTGCCGCTCATCCAGGCGATGGGGTCGACGGAAGCGGGCAACGTCTTTTCGAATCCCGTGCCTCCGGGGACGAACAAGATTGGATCGCCCGGATTGGTCTGGGGATTTGAGGGCAAGATCGTCGACCATGCAGGGGCCGAATTGCCAGATGGGCAGCCGGGCGAGATACTGCTCCGCGGCGACGGTTTGCTGCAGGGTTATTACAAAGACTCAGCCGAAACGGCGGCGGCAGTCGATGCTGAAGGCTGGCTGCACACCGACGATCTCGCCTATCGGGACGAGGAGGGTTACTTCTTCGTCGTTGGCCGCTTGAAGGAATTGGTCATCAAAGGCGGGATGAACATCGCTCCCAAACAGATTGATGAAATTCTGGAGACACATCCCGCGGTGTTGGAAGCCGCCGCAGTAGGGGTGCCCGACCGCTATCTCGGCGAGGACCTGATTGCGTTTGCCGTTGTGCGGAACGGGATGTGCTGCGATGAAGGGGAACTGCTCAGTTTTTGTCAGGGCCACCTAGGCTACTTTAAGACGCCAACCCGCATTCATTTTGTTCCGGATTTGCCGAAAGGCCCCTCCGGGAAAGTGCAGCGGCTGCGCCTGGTGGAAGAGGCGGAAAGACGTACGGCCGTGGGGCCTGCTTCATTGACAGGCAGCTCCGAAACATGCGATACAGACGGATCCGGCGAGCAAAACGTGCCGTCAGCGATAGACCAGCCAATTGAGAAAATCATCTCAAGAATCTGGTCAAACCTTCTCGGGCAGGGTGAAGTCGACCCGCACGACAACTTCTTTGCGCTGGGCGGGCAGTCGTTGCTGGCGATTCAATGTCTGTCCCGCCTCCGTGAAGAGCTACCGATCATCCTTTCGCTTTCAGATTTCTTTGAGAATGCCACAGTCGCGCAACAGGCGGCGCTGGTGCGGAACCGGTTGTTGAATTCTCCGGCGCAGGAGACCGCTGGCAGCGCTCAATTGCGCGTTGACTCGCAATCTATTCCGCCACGAGACCGGACCGTTCCATGCCCCCTGAGTCCTTCCCAGGAGGGTATTTGGTTCTTGGAGCAATTAAATCCCGGAGTGCCGGTCTATAACGAGCCCGAAGCGGTGCGGTTAAAAGGGGAACTTGATGTAGAGGTGCTGGAGCGGGCGCTCAACGTGATTATCACGCGGCATGAGATTCTGCGAACCACAATTCAGGCCAGCGACGGACGACCTGTCGCTATCGTTCACGAGAGCTGGCCGGTGAAGCTCAAGAAGATCGACCTACGCCACTTGCCGGCCGGCCAGCGCGAAGCAGAATTGGCACGATTGCTCGTCGATGAGCCGCGGCATTTATACCGTCTCGAAGCCGAGCCCGGGATACGTGCATGGGTAATTCAGCTGTGTGCTGAAGAACACGTCTTTATGCTGATGATGCACCATATCGTCTGTGACGGCTTGTCTGTGGGCACCCTGTGGCGTGAGCTAGGAACGTTGTACGAAGGCTTCTTGCAAGGGCAGCCTTGCGCTCTGCCTCCTTTGCCGGTCCAGTATGGAGACTACGCAACCTGGCAGCGACAACCACTCCAGCAAGCGCGTTTGGAGGCGGATCTTTCCTTCTGGAGGGAAAACCTGCGGGGGGCACCGCCGCTGCTCGAATTGCCAGCAGATCGTCCCCGACCATCCGTCATGTCCCATCGTGGCAACAAGCTAGAGTTTCGCTTCGACTCGACGCTGGCGGAAGACCTGCGGCACCTGTGCCGGCAGGAACGGACCAGCCTGTTCACTATCTTCGCCGCTGCAGTGAACACGTTGCTGTATCGCTATGCGGGCCAGGACGACATCGTGATCGGAATTCCGTTTGGGGACCGTGACAGGCCTGAGCTGGAACCGGTGATCGGCTTCATGATTGACACCCACGTTCTGCGAACCGATCTCAGCGGCGACCCCACGTTCCGGGAGTTGCTGGCCCGGGTTCAGCACGGGGTGGTGGGCGTTTACTCGCATCGGGCGGTGCCGTTCGATCAAGTTGTGGCAGCCCTTCAGCCAGAGCGTAACCCCAGCTATCCACCGGTTTTTCAGGTGATGTTGAACTGGCGCGATCGCGGCACCCGACCACAGTTCATCGGGCTGCCAGGGCTCACCGTCGAACCGCTACTACCCCAATGCGCAACTTCCAAATTCGACCTGACTCTCATCGTGACCGACGATGGGGACGGGGACGGCATCTATTTGGAAATGGAATACAGCACCGATCTGTTTGACGAGGCCCGCATCGAGCGCATGGTCGGCAATCTCCGCACGCTGCTGGAAGGTGCGGCTACAAACCCGGAACAATCACTCGCGACTTTGCCGCTGCTAACCAATGCCGAGCGGGATCAACTGCTCGTCGAGGGAACACAATCCAGGCCGACGAAATGCATTCATGAACTGTTTGAGTCACAGGTCGAGCGGACACCCGACGCGGTTGCAGTGGTATTTGAAGAGAGCAACCTGACCTATCGCGAGCTCAATCAGCGTGCGGATGGACTCGCGCAACAGCTTCGCGCACTGGGCGTAGGACCGGACGTCCTGGTAGCGCTCTTTCTCGAGCGCTCGCTCGACATGGTCGTGGGGATGCTGGGCGTGCTGAAGGCCGGCGGCGCTTATGTTCCGCTCGATCCGCGCCATCCGCGCAAAAGGCTCGCCTACATGCTGGCGGATGCGCAGCCGCTCGTCCTGCTGACGCAGGAGCGGTTGCAGTCCGACCTGCCGCCGCACAGCTCACATGTGGTTGCGATCGACGCCGATGAGCCACCGTCTACCAGCCGGCTCGGTCACGCTCCCGCTGCTGACTTGACGCGAGGTCCACACGATCTCGCCTATGTGATCTACACCTCGGGCTCTACCGGCGAGCCAAAGGGGGTCGAGATCGAGCATTGCTCGGTGACCAACATGCTCGCATCGATGCATGGGCGACCGGGTCTTGATGCCGAGGACACGATGCTCGCCATCACCACGCTGGCGTTCGACATTGCCGTGCTGGAGATATTCCTGCCGCTGACCTGCGGGGCGCGCGTCGTCATCGCCGCCGGCGAAACCACCGGAGACGCCGAGGCGCTGATTGGTCTCATAGAGCGGTCCGGCGTGAGCGTTATGCAGGCAACGCCGACTACATTGCGGATGCTGCTGGATGCGGGCTGGGCCGGCGCTCCTCACTTGAAGGTCCTTTGCGGCGGCGAAGCCTGGACGACGGAACTGGCGAGCGAGTTGCTTCCCCGCTGCGGCTCGCTCTGGAACATGTACGGGCCAACCGAGACCACGGTGTGGTCGGCTGTCGGCAAAGTGGAGCCCGGCCGGCCGATCGTCGTCGGGCCGCCGATTGCCAACACACAGTTCTATGTGTTGGACGACGCGTTCCAACTGGTCCCGGTGGGAGTGCCCGGCGAGCTTCATATCGGCGGCGACGGACTGGCGCGGGGCTATCTGCGTCGGCCGCAGCTCACGCGCGAACGCTTCATGAGCGATCCGTTCGCGGCCGAGCCGGAAGCGCGAATGTATCGTACCGGCGACCTGGTGCGACGTCTGGCCGACGGCACGCTCGAATTTCTCGGTCGTCGGGATGATCAGGTGAAGATTCGCGGCCACCGCGTCGAGCTGGGCGAAATCGAGTCCGTCCTGAAACGTCATCCGGACATAACGCGATGTGTTGTCGTCGCGCAAGAGGACGGCCACGGCGACCATCGCCTCGTCGCCTACATGATCCCCGCCGCCGGTTCCGTCATTGGCGCGAGCGAGCTGCGTCTTCTGCTGGGCGAGACGCTGCCGGCCTATATGATTCCCGCGGCGTTCGTTTCGGTCGCTTCATTTCCTCTGACGCCGAGCGGCAAGCTCGACCGCAAAGCGTTGCCGCCACCGGAGGCGGCGGTACTCGAAACCGATGCCGCCTCGCTTGCGCCCCGTACTCCGACCGAAAATGTTCTGGTGCGGATTTGGTGCGAGATCCTCGACCTCAAGCAGATCGGCGTGCGCGACAATTTCTTCGATCTGGGCGGAAACTCGCGGCTGGTAGTCCTCGTCATTGGCGAAATCAACAAGACAATGAATACGCGCCTGAATGTTCCGGCATTTTTCCAGAATCCAACTATCGAAGGGCTGGCGAGGATTATTGAGGAGAAGGGTCATGTCCGATCTGAACCGTGGATGGAGCAGCCAGAGTTCCGACCGCAGGTGCTGCGGTTGCAGCCAGGACATACCGGTCTGCCGCTTTATTTCGTCGGCTCTGGGCCAACCGAATATCAGCTCGCGCAATTGATCGGTGAGGATCGCGCCATATATGGGACCGATGCACCACTGCCGGTAGAATGGCGTGCCGCGATTACCGCCGCGGACCAGGCGGCCCACCCTACCATCGAAAAACTGGGCGCACTCCACGGCGATGCGTTGCGTGCGCATGCTGGCTCGTCGCCCTGCGTGGTTGCGGGATACTCCCTCCATGGCAAGATAGCGTTCGAAGCAGCGGCAGCACTGCACCGTGCCGGGGGCAACGTCGCGCTCGTCATTCTCCTGGATGCGCGTGCGTCCACCTGGAGTGGATTCACCCGCGGAGCGGCACGGGAGAGTTTGCGGTCGATCTGGGGCGGCGCCGCATCCAAGACTGTTAATGACCCCGCCTAACATGGATAGATTGAGCGCACGGCTCCGCAATTCCTGGCGTCTGCTTCGGTGGCTGCTCGCGCGGATTCCTCACATAGTGAAGAGCCGCGTCTCGCCTTCGAGGAACCTTTCTGGCCTTTCTGGCTCCTTCGATAGGAACGGCATGCCGATCGACACAGCAACCATTCTTCGGTTTACTCGCATCGCCGCGAGGTCATGGCAACCGCGCCCGATCGATACATCGGCCGTGCTATTTCGCGCGAAGTCTCCTGGCGAGGAGATGCTGCCCGGCCACGACTTAACCAATGGATGGCGCGGCCTCTTCGCTCGGGGCCTGGAGGTCGTCCAATCGCCAGGAGCTCATGTCTCGATGATGTTGGATGGCCACGTCGAGACGGTGGCACGGCAGATCAAGGAAGTGCTTGACCGATATGAGGCGGTCCAGGACATGGAAACGGCCGGGTCTGATAACGAAACGGATGCCGGCGTCATGGCTCGGTAGCGGGGTCAGATCAAGGCCTTCCGCAAACCAAACATGCGCCGGGGAGCTGTCGACTTGGTGACGGTGAACGCGAACTGGCCGTCACGGACTTCTTGCCCGATTCCAGCCGGCGGCACGGTGGTGGTGGACTGAGCTGCTGTGCTGCTGGAGGCGCACGCTGCGGTGAACACCGCGCTGCCAGCAACTTAATTGCACGCAAGAACATCTGCCCAAACCTCCTTGTTTGACCCGACTTGGGTCATTTTGGGCGATTTCTGAAGGTCGTAGTGCGTTGAACTGTGGTGATGGTTCGGCTTAGTGCACCAGCTAGGCACTAATTTGTGTCGGTAGGCTCGGCCGGTGGTCTGGATTCGGCGGGTGCGCACGGCCTCGGGCGCCACCGCGGTGCAGATCGCCGAATCCGTCGATGGCCGGCGTCGAATCGTTCGTCATCTCGGTTCGGCGCGTGATGACGCCGAATTGGGTCTGTTGGTCGAGCAAGCCTGGCGGCTGCTGGCCGATGATGCCCAGGGCGAGCTGGATCTGGGGATCACCCCGAAGGCCGTCAAGGTCGAGATGGTGCCGCCACCTGGCGCAACACTGTTCACTGACACCGCTGGTGAGCCCGCCCCGCGGCAGCTGGTGGCGCGCCCACGGGTCCTCAGGTCCTGCAGCGGGCTGCTCTACGACGCCCTGGCCGGGGTGTATGCCAGCCTCGGTTTCGATGACGCGGTCGGCGATGAGGTGTTCCAGGACCTGGTGATCGCCCGGGTGGTGGAGCCGACCAGTCTGCTCGACGTCGATCGGGTCCTGGCCGAGCTGGGCCGCACCTCAGCGTCGTTGTCGACGCGCAAACGGACCCTGCGCCGTGCGTGTGCCGGTGGCTACCGCGATCAGATCGCCGCGGCGTGCTTCGCCCACGCCCGCACCGCCGGGGATGTGAGCCTGGTGCTCTACGACGTCACCACGCTGTATTTCGAGGCGGACAAGGAAGACGATCTACGGCGGGTCGGGTACTCCAAGGAGCGCCGGGTGGATCCGCAGATCGTTGTCGGCCTGCTGGTCGACCGGTGCGGGTTCCCTTTGGAGATCGGCTGTTTTGAAGGCAACAAGGCCGAGACCTTGACGATCGTGCCGATCGTCAAGGCGTTCCAGCAGCGCCATGACATCACCGACATGGTCGTCGTTGCCGATGCCGGCATGCTCGCCAGCGGCAATCTGCGCGAGCTCGACGACGCGAAGTTGCGGTTCATCGTCGGGTCCCGGGTGACCAAAGCGCCCAACGATCTGGCGTCTCACTTTCATTGGCACGGAACGTTATTCACCGACGGGCAGATCATCGACACCATCACCCCGCGCGACCAACGCGGCACCGCCGCTAAGAGCAGTGACCGGAAGGTCAAAGCCGAACCCGTCTGGCACTCTCAGATCCATACCAAGTCGTGGCGGGCGGTGTGGGCCTACTCGGCCAAACGCGCGGTGCGAGACAATAAGACACTGAACCTGCAGGAGCGCAAGGCCCGCGCCGTGGTCGCCGGCGACAAAGCCGCCCGCACACCACGATTCGTCAAAACCCGCAACGGCGCTCAAGAACTCGATACGGCGTCGCTGCAGCGGGCCCGCCAGCTGGTCGGGCTCAAAGGCTATGTCACTAACATCGACGCCGCGATCATGCCCGCAACTGAAGTGATCGCCAGCTATCACGACCTGTGGCGGGTCGAGCAATCCTTCCGCATGTCCAAATCCGACCTTGCCGCCAGACCCATGTTCGCCCGCACCCGCGACGCCATCGAAGCCCACCTGACCATCGTGTTCACCGCGCTTGCCGTCAGCCGCGAAGTCCAGACCCGAACCGGGCTGTCACTGCGGCGGTTCCTGCGCACCCTCAAGCCACTGCGGTCGGCGACCATCGATATCAACGGCGTGATCGCCACCTTCCCACCCGCCCTGGACCCCCAGGTCGACGCCATCCTCAACGCGCTGAAAAACGAAAACTCAAGGCACTAAGCCCAATGACCCAACTCGGGAGATCAAGGCCTTCCGCAAACCAAACATGCGCCGGGGAGCTGTCGACTTGGTGACGGTGAACGCGAACTGGCCGTCACGGACTTCTTGCCCGATTCCAGCCGGCGGCACGGTGGTGGTGGACTGAGCTGCTGTGCTGCTGGAGGCGCACGCTGCGGTGAACACCGCGCTGCCAGCAACTTAATTGCACGCAAGAACATCTGCCCAAACCTCCTTGTTTGACGGCTGACGAACACGTGACAATTCGCCTGTAGCGTCGACAGGCGGCAAGAACGCCGAGCCAGCCGTACGATGGCACCGACGATGAATAATGCCCCCCGAGGGAATTGTCAGACCGCTCCATTCACCGCGCCTCGACTATTCGCGACTTTGCAGTGGCTCTTCCAATGCCCGATGAGGGGATTGCGGTCCGAATGTGTGGCGCCCGTGCGCCGAACCTGAGAGATGCCACCGGAAATTCGCAGTTAACTCATCTGGTACCACATGCACCCTGCCGCTGTAATTCATAACTACAGAGAGCACAGATATGCGAGATCGCATCGAGTAAATGTAAATGGATGAGGCAGTTCGATGAGCTCCAATAGCGAAGTTGATACTATCCGCGATCTGATTGACCGGATGGCGGGCGCCCAGCCCGATGACACGTTTTTGATCAGCCCTGAAACGGGACGCGTGGTGACCTTTCAGGGATGTCACCAGTGGGGACTTTTTCATGGCCACGGACAAGGGACTGCAGGAGCAGGCCCATCGTCTTCACTCGCGGTTTCGGCAAATGGGTTTGGAGTACGGGGACAAAATTGCGTTATTGATGGACAATGGGCTGTTCACCGCGCAGTTGTTCCTAGGGGCGATGTACGGAGGCCTTGTCTCGGTTCCGCTGAACGTGCGTGCCGGCGTTTCGCAGTTGTCGTACACGTTGGATCATTGTGACGCGAAGTCGGATTGCATGGTGTCACCCAGATCTGCAGCCCGAATCCGCCGGTGGCGATTCCGTGTCCGTTCGGGCTCCAGGCAACGCTCGGGGCCGGCCGGGCTGAACCAGCATGAAATAGCCGCTGCCGCTTACGTAGCCGTGATCAGACGGTCACCATCGGGGCCGTTCTGGGCGCGATCTCCATCGCGCGTGACGCGAACCGGTAGGCTGACGTCTACTAGGTGGTCGGCAGAGCGGGATGTGATCCGATCCCGGGGCCGTAGAAGCTCGTCATCGTCGGTTCGACCGCCTCGAACCTAGAGATGAGTTGATCGCTCCACTCTTGTCCGGGTCGGACGTACACCGCGAAGCCCGAGTCGACTCTGGGATCCACCAGGGCGGCCAGAACATACCTGCGGCCTTCCGCAAATCGAATCACCGGCTCAGACATCTTCGTCCAACCGTCCAGGAAGCCGCCCGTGCCGGCATGAATCGACGACGCTGTCGGCGAGGTAGGTGCGTGCACAACGATTACATCGGGGTTCAGGTCGGCCAACGCCTTCTGGTCCAGGTAGCCTTCGTGCGCCACCCGTTCGTCGTTCAAACCCCAGAGGTCGATACACGTCCAACCCGACTGCCAACAGACGTAGCCGGCTTCCGTTGTCGCCACGACGAGGTCATGACGGTCAGACGCTGCCAATATCTTCGCAATGGTCTGCTGGGGGAGTGCATCCGGGGAACGCACCAGGCTATGCTGCGTCGCTACATAGTGCGCCACCAGAACCAGAGCGACGAGAGCGGGCACAGATCGCCTCACGGAGCGCGGTAAGGAGTCGACTCGCCGGGCCCAGTTCGGCAGCTCCCGCGATCCGAGATCGATCACCATCAGCAACACGACCACCACAATCGGGAATTGGAACCGATAGTCGAAGTTCATCTCACTTGAGACCAAAATCCATATCCCGAGCAATACGCCGGTGCACAGGACATACGCGACCCAGCGGCGTTTGGTCGCAGTCAGGACGCCGATGAGAACAAGCAGCAAGATCGGTATTGCGCCCACCGTCGCCGCGAAAGTGATCGAATTCTCCAGGCCATCGAAGTGAAGGGTTCCGCCGCCCTTTTTGTAGTACGGGTTCGGGAGTGGGAATCCGAAATATGCCCAGCGTGCGAGGACGAAGCCGAGGGCAGCCACGATCAGTATTCCGCCGGCGAGGATTGCCTTGCGCAACAGGGGGCGGCCGACGATCGCAAATGAGGTCACAACGAAGATCCCCGCCACGAGAAAACCCTCCGGTCGGACGAAGCCGGCGGCGACCCCGGCACAGGCCAGGAAGATTGCATTACGAGTAGTCGGTCGGTCGGTGAGCCTGAACATTGCGATTGCGACAAGTGCTATCGATGCACTGAAGACCACTGCACCGAAGCCCGCATGTATCAACATCGCCGCTGGACTCAGTATGAACAGGGCGGACGGAACCATTGCCGGAACTGGCGGTATGAGGCGGAGCCGGGCGAAGACGAACATACCCCCGGCAACGGCCAGGAAGGCGAGTGAGTTGACTATCAATGCGGCTGTCTGCGCATCGACACCGAGCGTCCGCACTGCGGCGAGCAAGAACACGAAGCCCAAATCGGTTGCGCCGTCGACAGGGGCCTCGCCGACGTTCCACACAACCCCATGGCCAGCGGCGACGTTGTCAACGTAGCGGAACAGGATCGCGGCGTCCTCGTATGGAAGAGATCCACGCCAGCCGAACCACCAACACCAGACCGCGGCGGCCAACAGCACCGAAACGAGTAGGCCGGTATCTGAGCCGCGCCAGCATCGGCGTGGTTTCGAGCCTCTGGGTCTGTTCCCATCCACTACTGTGTCTTCGACTACCGTGTGCTTCATTCCGTGCACACACCCGTCGTCATCAACGGCAACGGATTCACTTTGATAATCGGCTGCCGGTCCTCGCGGGATTTCTTTACCAACCGCATTAGTGCTCATCAAGCCACAGCCGCTCCGTCAAATTTTCAAACGTGACCAACACAACCGAATCATCGCGGCGCATCAGGGCCGACTTGCTCGTCGTGGCCCGCACCGTCCAACCCTCACAGTGCTGCAGCTGTACAACCAGATTCGCCAGCGCATCGACGCCAGAAAACGCGCATAGCGCGGGCGGCACGGTATGGAAGATCTCAGCGAACGCCGACCCCGCTAACCTGTCTTGCCGGGACCCCACCATCTCGGCAAACTCCGTATTCGCGAACAAGATGATGCCGTCTCTCGCCATCGCGAGCACAGGAATCGGGAGCCGCTCCAAAACCACCACAGCGGGCAACCGCGTCAGGATGTCCATCGGTGAATCGCCGGACCCCCCATTACGCCGCCGCTCCACTCGTCGACCACCGTCCCTACCAGCGCCGTCGCGCGGATAGTGGGGCGAGCCCTCGCCAAACAGCCGCGCATTCGACGTTGATGGCACGGACGTCACCATCTCCGGTTGTGGGGTCACGACCGACATGTGCTCCTCCTCGTTGAAGCAAGCCGACCCGGAGGCAGACCGGCTTACCACGGCACCGAGTTGCGACCGTTTTTAGATACCGAAGGTGTACCTGCACCCAAAGATCCATACTATTAGGCACTACGGACCAAATTATCACACTCATAGTCGTCCAGAACCGGCAAAGTGTGAATTAAACTTAGGTTGTTAGGTAGTGATCCGCCGCAGACCAGCAGAAGACTTCCACGGACACAGCGCCGCCCCTCATGCGGGTCTGCACACCCGGCGGGTCACCACCCCAATCATCGAAGGGACTGACTCGCTGGCGAAATTGCTTTGGCGCGAAGCGCTCGCCCTCTGCGCCGCGACCGCAGCGCGACGGGCGGCCCGATGACTGAGGCCCGCGAACGACGACCCGACACCGCACGCCAACGACTCATCGCCGCCGCATCACGCCAGTTCGCCCACCACCCTTACAGCATGGTCCGCCTCGACGACATCCTGGCAGACGCCGAACTCACCAAAAGCATGGATGCTGGCCGTACCCAGCTTCACCAATCCCGACCGAGCCGACTACTTCACTCAATTCATCAAACGACGCCACGCCCTCGCCGTGAGTAACGTTTCGTCTCAGCCGCTTTCACGTCACCGACGGGCCACAGCGCCAACACACGTCTACCGCACTTCGGCCTCCGGTGCGGCGCAGTAATCCTGGTTGCTGTGGCGGTCCGCACTGGCCCTCTCAGGCCTGTGACCTGGCTTTTCGTTCGGTCGCCTCGCGGATGTAGTCGCCAATCTGGCGCAACGACCGGTCGGCCTCCGGCACCATCGGCGCGGCGATCTGGAACACGTGCATCTGGCCGGGCCACACCCGCAGCTGGACCGGTACTCCGACCTCGGCCAGCCGCCGCGCCGCCAACCGAGCGTCGTGCAGCAGGACCTCGGAACCCGATACATGGATCAACGTGCGGGGCAGACCGCCCTTGATGTGGTCAAGCGGCTCGTAGATCTTCTCGGGGCGCCCATCCATGATGTGACGTTGGCCCGCTTTGGCGATCAGGTCGACGAATGCGTCAAACGCCTTGACCGGGAACATCGCATCGCTGTGGATGTTGGGGTGCGCCTGCCTGGCGACCTTGGCTATCTGCATCAGCGGTGACATGCAGACCATCGCCGCGAGCTGCTCGCCTTCATTGAGCAGTCTCTCGGCCAGCGCGAGTGACAGGTAGCCTCCAGCCGAGTCGCCGGACAAGACGATCTGGTCGGGGCGGTAACCGCGGCGACGCAGCCACCGGTAGCCGTCATAGCAATCGTCGATCGCCTCACCGATCGAATGCTTGGGCATCATCCGGTAGTTCATCACCAGAACCGGGCTGTCGGCGTACTTCGACAACGTGGTGACAAGCCGGTCGTGCGTGTTGGCGCCACAGGTCAGGAAGCCGCCACCGTGCATGTACAACACCACGGTCCGGGCGCCGTCGGCTGGCAGAACACCGGCGGCGCGGACCAATCGGGCGGTGGAGTGCGGCAACCGAATCGTGGCGCGAACGCTACCTGGCGCGGGCGTCACAGCCCTGGCGGCGAAGTCAACCAGGCCCCATGGCCACGGCGCGTGCGGGAGATGGCTACCAATTGTCAGGGCTGGACGGATGGTAAGCCGCGCACCGAGCCAGGCAAGCTGGCCGGCGACGCTCGGATCGTCCTCCACGACCTCCTGAAGCATCCCTGAGCCCCGCCCGTCGAACATGGTCGACGTTCCCTGGCGAGCCGCAGCCACATCGGCACCGAGAGCGGCCAGACCAACATGCCGACCGGGTTCTGTGAGCGTTCGTTGTGCGTTTTGCAGCTCAGCCATCGCCCTGATTTTTCGGGGCCTGTGCGACATCTTCGATGGGCGGCGACGTGGTTATCGGTGCACCGCTTGCGGTGCCGTAGCCCGCGCGGGCGCGCGCGCTTGACACGTCGAATCCGTCCCACGCAGCCACGGCGTCAAGCACGGGAGCCACATTGGTGGCCCACCAGGTGTGGTGGTTTGGATGAGTCGCGTTCTTGCGCCACAAGTCCGCAACATGGTGCAGCCAGGTCAACAGAATGGCAACACGCTCGTCGATGCGTTCATCGATGCGCCTTCCGACGCCGATGTCCGCGTCCGGTCGGTCCCGTGCGGCCCGTAGCGCGTTACGTTCGGGGTCCGAGAGGCCACCCGCCCGTAGCCGCTCAGCGACAACGGTGCCCAGATCAGCTCGCTGCACCAGGCAGCTCGCCGTCAGGATCACCAGGTACTCGTCGATCAGCGCAGGCTGGCCCGGCCGCGCCCCGCCCCAGTCCACAATGCCGGTGACCGGGCCCCGCACGCCGGCCACCCGAACGTTGCGGGGCGTGTAGTCGCCGTGCGTCCAACTCACCGGCATACGCCAACCAACGAGGGCCTGCCGCAGCATCGTTCCAAGCCGGTCCACCTCGGGAACCAGATCGGGATCCAGCCGCCGGCACATGTCCGTGAGGCCCGCAACGGGTTCGAGGACCCATCGCCGCAACAAGCAGACGTTGTCGACAACGACGAACGTGGCAGTCCGCCGGTGCAACGGCGCGATAGCGCTCAGGGCCGCAGTGGTCAGCTCCTCGAAACGGTTTGGGCGGCGCGCCAGCGCCTCTGCTAGGTCTATTCCTGCCCGATAGGACTCCACCGATACCGTCGCATCGGTGTGCTCGTCGAAGGCCAGGATCCGGGGCAGCAGTTCGCGCCACTCGTCGTCGAGTCGCGGATGGATGGCGAGTTCGGCCAGCACGCGCCGCTGCGTGCGCAGTTCGGCGGCTCCCAGCGGGCCACGGGCCACCTTCAAAACCGCCGCGGGCGGACCCTGCTCGGGACACAGCAGGACCACGGCCGTGTCGCCGACGAATTCGGACGGCGGCGTGCTTAGTTCGATATCGATCAGACCGATCGGGAGATCATTGACGTCGATCAGCCGCGCCGACGAGGACGGCGCGGTCGACCTTCCCTGTGTATCGCGCATTGCTAGCCAACCGCCGCCGACGCGCTACGGGTGGCCCGCGCAGCGCGACGAAGTTGTTGCGCTGTTCCCGTGGGTTGTGCCGGCTTGAGCGCCAACACGCCGCATCCCAATTCCGTTGAGTTTGAGGATGAAATGCTGGTCATATTTCCGCCGCCAATCTGTACGTGGAGTGCTGCGCGACTCGCAGCCTGAGGGACAAGAAAGTTGTCATACGATGCGATCCGACCACGTCCCGGTCGCTCCCGTCGTGGTCGCTCCCCTCGGTCGGCCGGAGACCTCGATAAGGTTGGCTCAACGTCGGCGAGACTTGTTCAGCGCTTGGCCAACCGCCTAGTCTGACGATCGTTTGGTCCAGCCACGGCCCGCGGCGGGCCCCGGCGCGGCCTGGACATTCGCAGACCGGAGTTCCGATCCTCTTTGCCGACGCTCCGGCGGCCTCAGCTCTGGGGCACGATCCAGTTGTAGCTCAACGCATTAACTGCCGTCTGCCTAAGGTCCATGTTGCTCCTACCAGGGCGGCGCGGAGGCGGGCCGCGGCTACCGGCGGCAGCCCTGAGTGTGGCCATACCGATGATGCACTCACAGTAAAGCTTACATACTAATAGACATAATAGGAAGCGTCTACGAGACTTCTAGTCTCTGATTGCCCTGGAAAGCAACATCGATATACTCGAGATGTCATGCGGAGAACAGACTGCGGGGACCAAACAGAAGACTTCGACCCAAAGAGCGCCGCCCCAGCGAGTCAGCATGTGGCCGATGTGAAAACGTCAGGGGCGCGGGTACGACCGTCACGAGTCCTTTAATTCGTCTTGACCGGACGAAAATAGTTTGGGCGGACTCCGCGCGGCTGCAGGGTCGGAGATGCGAAGTCACCGGGTTGGCGTCGCGGCAAATCCCCAGCCGACTTTCTCCGCGAGGTCACGGCGCTGAGCGCCGTCGAATGGGTGGGTGTCGTGGAGTGGAGGGTGATCTGGCCAAGCCGGTCCTCGTTCCGGCCGCCGGAAGACGGAGGCGCTCGTCACACCGGTTGGCGCCAGCCGCATCGTCACCCGGACCATCCATGAGCAATTTGGGGTTCAGCTAGCGGGGCAGGGAGCACTCCTGGCACGGTAAGGATTGATCAGAGTGACTCGCCATGGCGCGAGTACCGAGGATCACGAACACCCCGGCCAGGAGCGCTCCCCCGATGACGTCGCTGAGCCAATGGTCGTCAAGGTACAACCGGCTGAAGGCAACGATCACGACGCCAGCACCCACCAAAACCGCCGCCAAGGCCTGCACAGTACGGCTCTTTCCAACCGCGATGGACACGGCGATGATTCCGAGCAGCGCGCCGATCCCGGCCACGTGCCCGGACGGAAACGGATGGTGCTCGGTACCCAGGGGTGATACTTGGATTTCCGCTTCGGTCGATGGGCGGTAAATGACCGCCCCGATCGCGGTCCTGGCGAGCACAGCCCCGCCGACCGTGCCAATCACTACGACTCCCGGCCTCAACGAACGAGCACGCCAGGCCAGCAGTGCTCCGCCGACGAACGCCGCCGCTGTAACTGTGACGGGGTTGCCGAGTCGCTCCGTTATCAACGATGCTTCGTGAAGGCCGTGAGATCGGTGGCCGCTACTTCGGATCCAAGATGCGGTCGGAGCGTCGAACGCCGTTACCCATCCGTGGACGTGCACGCCGATCGCCAGCCAGGTCAAGGCCAACACAAGCCCGGCCAGAGCCACGGCCGTGGGCGTCCGCCAGTCACGAAATAGCCCATCTATAGCCAACAACAACTCCGATACCCACGAACGCGACGGTCCCGAGGTCGATAATGACATTCTGCACCCGCCCAGCGTGCCAGGCCCTGCCAGCGCCGATCAGCGGCCGGCCGCCGACCTGAAGGAACAAGCCCGCAAAGCTCGAATAACACGGCGCCAACTCCGCCTGACCGCGCCGATGCGCACAAACAAGTCAAAATTTAGCCGGTCAATTCTGAGAAAACACTGCAGCCGAATCATGCTGGGCCACAGGTAAACGCAAGCTCTACGACCGATACATTGCGCCTACCCGCACCGCCCCTACGCTAGCCGTCGGCGACTGGATCGGGCACAAGGATCGAACCACTCAGACGACAACGCAACCCAACATTGTGTTCCACAAACAGGACCAAGCCCCAAGGGACGCTATCGCTCGTCCATCCACAGCCGCTCCGTCAAATTCTTAAACGTGACCAACACAACCGGATCATCGCGCCGCATCAGCGCCGACTTGCTCATCTTGGCCCGCACCGTCCAACCCTCACAATGCTGCAGCTCCACAACCAGATTCGCCAGCGCATCGACGCCAGAAAGCGCACACAACGCCGCCGGCACGGTACGGAAAACCTCAGGGAACGCCGCCCCCGCCAACCGATCCTGCCGGTAACCGACCATCTCCGCAAACGCCGTATTCGCAAACAAGATGATGCCGTCGCGCGTCAGAGCCAGCGAAGGAACCGGAATCCGCTCCAACACCACCACAGCAGGCAACCGCGTCAGAATGTCCATCGGCGAATCCCCGGGACTCCCACTTTGCCGCCGCTCAATCCGCCGACTGCCGTCCGTACCAGCGCCACCGAGAGGGTAGTCGTGGATACCCTCAGCGAGCGCTATCTCCGGCTGTGTCGTCACGATCGACATGTGCTCCTCCTAATGGAAGCGGCCCGACCCGGCTGGCGGGCTACGGTTGCCGTGGGTCCTGGGTGTAACCGTATGGATATACCGATGATGCAGCTAAGTGGGGAGCATACATACCAAATAACCAAGCCGGGCGAAATCACCGCACCTTCAGTTCACGAGTATAAAAATGACAGACACGGCTGGGGCTGTCCAGATCGAGAGCGGACCGCGGACCATTAGGAGACGTCCGATGGACACCACGCCGCTCCCAGGCGTGTCCAACACTGGGTGCATACCCGGTGGGTCTATCATCGATAGGACTGACTCGGCGCCGGAATTGCCTTCGTGTGACGTAATCGCGGCACGCGGCGACCGCGACGAGGCGGGGAGGGCGATGACCGAGACCCACGAACGACCGGCCGGCAGCACACGCCAGCGACTCATCGCCGCCGCATCACGCCAGTTCGCCCACCACGCTTACAGCGTGGTCAGCCTCGATGACATCCTCACCGAGGCCGAACTCACCAAAGGCGCGATGTATTTTCACTTCGCCTCCAAGCAAGCACTGGCCCTGGCGATCATCGACGACCTCACCGAGATCAGCCGCGCGGCAGTCACCGAGTTGATCGCCCGCAAAATGTCGGGACTAGAAACACTGATCGACCTCGTCTATCTCCTCGCCGTCCAAGACAGCCAAAACGAGGTGGCCCGAGCCGGCGTCCGACTGCTCGAAACCCTGGATAACACCGCCCTGCGCAGCCCACCGTGGCAATCGTGGATCGACACCGTCACCGCCCTCATCCAAAAAGCAGTCACCGACGGCGACCTCGTCGACCACCACGATCCCCAAGACATCGCCAAAATGCTGGTGGCGCTGTGGATGGGGACCCGCCGAATCAGCGATCTCGACCAACCCGAGCAGCACCTCGATAACCTGCAAAAAAGCTGGATACTGGCACTACCCAGCTTCACCAATCCCGACCGGATCGACTACTTCACCCAATTCATCAAACGACGCCACGCACTCGCCGTGAAAAAAGTCTCCCGCGAGGCGCACTCACCCGACCTCCACACCACCGTCGCTGCCCTAAGCCGAGGTGACGCCACCCGCCAAAAATCCTCGACGCCAAGATCGATCTGTTCAGGCAGTCGGGTACGCGATGCTGAGCTCAGCTAACGTACTGACAATGTAGCTTTGCGCGGACATGCATACGGGCAGTATGCTGAGAATGTTATTTCCACACTTGCGGTGTACCATTAGCATGCAAAGCATGGGCATACGCGGGATGTTTAGAAGAGAGCAGACCGCGGACCAACCGAAGACGTCAACGGACACCGCGCACCCCAACGCGTGTCAGCACTGGATGCGGTTCCATCATCGGGGGGGGCTGGCTCAGCGGCGGAATTGCCTTGGCGCGGCGACCGTAACGAGACAGGCGGGACGATGACCGACACCAGCGAACGACGAGCCGACACCACACGCCAGCGCCTCATCGCCGCCGCATCGCGCCAGTTCGCCCACCACCCTTACAGCATGGTCAGCCTCGATGACATCCTCACCGAGGCCGAACTCACCAAAGGCGCGATGTATTTCCACTTCGCCTCCAAGCAAGCACTGGCCCTGGCGATCATCGACGACCTCAATGAAATGAGCCGCGCGGCAGTCACCGAGTTGATCGCCCGCAAAATGTCGGGATTAGAAACAGTGATCGACCTCGTCTATCTCCTCGCCGTCCAAGACACTCAAAACGAGGTGGCCCGAGCCGGCGTCCGACTGCTCGATGCCCTGGATAACACCGACCTGGGCGCCCCTCTATGGCAATCATGGATCGACATCGTCACCACCCTCATCCAAAAAGCAGTCACCGAGGGCGACGACGTCGACCACCACGATCCCCAAGACATCGCCAAAATGCTGGTGGCGCTGTGGGTGGGGACCCGCCGAATCAGTGATCTCGACCAACCCGAGCACCACCTCGATAACCTGCAAAAAACCTGGATACTGGCACTACCCAGCTTCACCAATCCCGACCGGATCGACTACTTCACCCAATTCATCAAACGACGCCACGCACTCGCGGTGAAAAAAGTCTCCACTGAGGCGCTCGCCCTATGACCCCACACCACTGCCGACCCCTTGGTGCCCAGCGACCCCAGCGTTACCGCTGTTAGCCTTCAGCCACGGACAGCGACGCAGGTAGCATCGATTTGCCAGCGCAAACACACATCTATCGCACTTCGGAGGTCTAGGGACCATGGCGACCCAAGCCCGGTCTGAAGCCACCCACCAAAAGATTCTCAATGCGGCGATAGATCTGTTCAGCGAGGTCGGGTACGCGGCCGCAGGCCTAGGCGAGATCATCGAACGCGTGGGAATGACCAAGGGCGCCCTCTACCACCACTTCGACTCCAAAGATGCGCTGGCAACCGCCGTCATCCAACAAGGCACCAACCTAGCCCTCGAGGCATTCCGCAATGTGTGCGAATCACCTTCGCCGGCACTCGAGAACATGATCCACGGCGTCTTCGTCGTCACGGACCTCCTTGTCTCCGACAAAACCGCCCGCACCGCTGAACAACTCACTCGCGGACTGGCCGAATTCAACAGCGCAGCCTCCCAGGTCTGGAGCAGCCGACTGGACGCGATGACGACCCAAGCCAGCCTCGCAAGCAGCGAAGGCGACCTCTGCGAAGGCCTCGATCCCAACGTGGTCAGCGAATCCATCCTCAACGCCATGCTCGGCGCCCAACTGCTCGCCAAGACCACAGACGGTGACGATCACATCAGGCGACTGACCCGCTCCCTAGAACTTCTGCTCCCAGCAATCGTCGCCGCCACGTCACTGGCGTACTTTCGCGAGTTCCTCGCCCGCGAGTCACTGCGGCACCGACCAGGTAGTCCGAGCAACTGACCGACATCACGAAGCGCACTCGTGTTCGTCCATCCACAGCTGGTCGGTCAAATTCTTAAACGTGACCAACACAACCGGATCATCGGACCGCATCAGCGCCGACTTGCTCATCTTGGCCCGCACCGTCCAACCCTCACAATGCTGCAGCTCCACAACCAGATTCGCCAGCGCATCGACGCCAGAAAGCGCACACAGCGCCGCCGGCACGGTACGGAAAACCTCAGGGAACGCCGCCCCCGCCAACCGATCCTGCCGGTAACCGACCATCTCCGCAAACGCCGTATTCGCAAACAAGATGATGCCGTCGGACGTCAGAGCCAGCGAAGGAACCGGAATCCGCTCCAACACCACCACAGCAGGCAACCGCGTCAGAATGTCCATCGGCGAATCCCCGGGACTCCCACTTTGCCGCCGCTCAATCCGCCGACTGCCCTCAGTAAGTAACTGCGCGGTGGATGCGCATGGCGCTGACGTCACCATCTCCGGCTGGGCAGGTACGAACGACATGTGTGACTCCTAATGAATCGGCCCGACGCGCAGGCGGGCGGGGTTCCGGCCGCGCCCGAGTGCGAAACCATATGAAGAACCGATCATGCAGTTATATCAGCGGCACACATAACAGTTATCCAAACCGGATTACTGTTTACAAACTGGCAGCCTTCCCGTAAGTCAAGTGTCATCGGGCAAAGGCGGAATGCCGATCCAGAGCGGACCGCGGACCATTAGGAGACGTCCGATGGACACCACGCCGCTCCCAGGCGTGTCCAACACTGGGTGCATACCCGGTGGGTCTATCATCGATAGGACTGACTCGGCGCCGGAATTGCCTTCGTGTGACGTAATCGCGGCACGCGGCGACCGCGACGAGGCGGGGAGGGCGATGACCGAGACCCACGAACGACCGGCCGGCAGCACACGCCAGCGACTCATCGCCGCCGCATCACGCCAGTTCGCCCACCACGCTTACAGCGTGGTCAGCCTCGATGACATCCTCACCGAGGCCGAACTCACCAAAGGCGCGATGTATTTTCACTTCGCCTCCAAGCAAGCACTGGCCCTGGCGATCATCGACGACCTCACCGAGATCAGCCGCGCGGCAGTCACCGAGTTGATCGCCCGCAAAATGTCGGGACTAGAAACACTGATCGACCTCGTCTATCTCCTCGCCGTCCAAGACAGCCAAAACGAGGTGGCCCGAGCCGGCGTCCGACTGCTCGAAACCCTGGATAACACCGCCCTGCGCAGCCCACCGTGGCAATCGTGGATCGACACCGTCACCGCCCTCATCCAAAAAGCAGTCACCGACGGCGACCTCGTCGACCACCACGATCCCCAAGACATCGCCAAAATGCTGGTGGCGCTGTGGATGGGGACCCGCCGAATCAGCGATCTCGACCAACCCGAGCAGCACCTCGATAACCTGCAAAAAAGCTGGATACTGGCACTACCCAGCTTCACCAATCCCGACCGGATCGACTACTTCACCCAATTCATCAAACGACGCCACGCACTCGCCGTGAAAAAAGTCACCCGCGAGGCGCACTCACCCGACCTCCACACCACCGTCGCCGCCTCGACGCACGCCGACCACTAGCCCCAGCGCTGTCGGGCTTCGATCCGTTGGGTGGTCAGGGAATCAATCCTCAACGCATGTTCGGCTGCTAACGGTTCGCAACCCGCCAGACGGCAACGATCACATCGAGGCGACCAACCGGCCCCCAAACTTCCGCTCCCAGCAATGGTCGCCGATACGTGACTGGCCTACTTTAGCGAATTTCTTGCTACGGCTCGTCGATCCAGAGTTGCTCGGTCAAATTGTCGAATGTCATCAACACAACCGGGTCATCGTGCCGCACGAGTGCCGACTTGCTCATCCTGGCCCGCACCGTCCAACCCTCACAATGCCGCAGCTCCACAACCAGATTCGCCAGCGCCTCGACGCCAGAAAGTGCGTAAAACGCCGCTGGCGCGGTATGGAAGATCTCAGGGAACGACTCACCAGCCAACCTGTTCGGAGGGTAACCGACCATCTCCGCAAACGCCGTGTTCGCAAACAAGATTATGCCGTCCCGCGCCATAGCCAGCGAAGGAACTGGGATCCGCTCCAACACCACCACAGCAGGCAACCGCGTCAGAATGTCCATCGGCGAATCCTCCGGACTCCCACTTTGTCGCCGCTCAGTCCGCCGACTGCCGTCCGTGCCAGCGTCGTCGCGCCGCTGGGCGTGGTGACCAGTATCACGTAACCGCGCGTCTGCCATGGACGGCACAGTAGCAATTTTAATGAGATCAAGACAGAAAACCGGGAAAACACTGACACCCAGCGTGCCGTGGACCGGATTTGGGCTGAGTTCACTCCGCGCATCGGTTGTCCTCCACCATCGGCGCAGCGCTGTGGAAGACATGCATCTGGCCAGGCGTGACCCGCGGCTCGGCTGCTACTCGGGCCGAGGCGATCCGCGCCACGCAGCGACAGCGTCAAGCACGGGAGCCACGTTGGTGGCCCACCAAATGTGATGGTTTGGATGGGTGGCGCGCTTACGCCACACGTCCGCAACACGGTGCAGCCAAGTCAGCACAATGGCAACGCGCTCGTCGATGCGCTCGTCGTCGCCGATGTCCGCGTCCGCTTGGTCGCGTGCCGCCCGCAGCGCAGTACGCTCGCGGTCTAAGAGGCCACCCGCCCGTAGCCGCTCAGCGGCGACTGTGCCCAGGTCAACTCGCTCCACCTGGCAGCTCGCGGTCAAGATCATCAGGTACTCGTCGATCAGCGCAGGCTGGCCCGGTCGCGCGCCGCCCCAGTCCACGATGCCGGTGACCGGGCCCCGCAGGTCGGCCATCCGAACATTGCCGGGGGTGTAGTCGCCGTGTGTCCAACTCACCGGCATACGCCAGCCAACGAGGGCCTGCCGCAGCATCGCTCCAAGCCGGTCCACCTCGGGAACCCGGCCCGGATCCAGCCGCCGGCACATGTCCGTCAGGCCCGCAACGGGTTCGAGGACCCATCGCCGCAACAAGCAGACGTTGTCGACAACGACGAACGTGGCAGTCCGCCGGTGCAACGGCGCGATAGCGCTCAGGGCCGCAGTGGTCAGCTCCTCGACACGGTTCGGATGGCGCGCCAGCACCTCCGCTAGGTCCAGTGCCGGCCGATAGGACTCCACGGACACCGTCGCATTGACACGCTCGTCGAAGGCCAGGATCCGGGGCAGCAGTTCGCGCCACTCGTCATCGAGTCGCGGATGGATCGCGAGTTCGGCCAGCACGCGCCGCTGCGTGCGCAGTTCGGCGGCTCCCAGCGGGCCACGGGCCACCTTCAAAACCGCCACGGGCGGACCCGGCTCGGGACGCAGCAGGACCACGGCCGTGTCGGCGACGAGCTCGGACGGCGGCGTGTTCAGCGCGATATCGATCAGACCGATCGGGAGATCATCGACCTCAGACGGGGACGATGGTGATTGCCCTGTCGACTTACTCTGCCCCATGCTCATTGCCAGCCGACTAGCGCAGACGCGGTAAGGGGCCCAGTAGCACGACCATGTTGCCGCGCCGACTGCACGAGATGCCCTGACACACCAGAGCGATGATCGCGCAGGACGGTGCGTAGACCCCGGATGCGGGTTGGGTTTGAGGATGAAGCATTGGTCACTTTTCGGCTGCCAATCTGTAATGTGAAAAATGTTGCGCGACTTGCGGCCTGAGCGAGAAGAAGGTTCTTGGAGCACGTGAGTCGACCAAAGTCCTGGTCGCTGTCTCATCGATCGGCTGGAAACCATCGATTCGGTTGGTTCAGCATCGACGAACCTGTTGTTAGCTTGCCAACCGATGGCTCAGGCTGCATACCGCCGTCCCCCTAAAGTCCCATTTTGCATGCTCCCAACAGGCCGATGCGGACGCGAGACGCGGCCTTCGATGCACCGCTGGGTGCGACCATACCAAATATGTGCTCGGTTAGTTGTTTTCATACTAATAGACTTAAAACAAGTCTCCTATTGCACTACCAGTGTTGGTCTGACCACACACGAACGGCTCCGAGTGCCCGGTTGCGCGCGCCGCACAAGGTCACTGCGGCGGACCATGAGTTCGCCGTAACCGCGCGGCCGGCAGTGAGACAGCTCACAATTGCCGCCCAGATTGTCACGCCTAGCCGGCCTGCGGTGTCTCAAGGGCACAAGTCCCGCGAGAACAGGAGACAGCAATGACCCAGATAGCCCAGCCAGCCAGCCAGAAAATCCATGTGGTCGTAGTCGGCGGTGGTTACGCCGGAACCTTGGCGGCCAATCATCTAAGGCAGCGCCCCGATGTTGAGATCAGCTTGATAAACCCGCGTCCGGTCTTCGTCGAACGAATCCGCCTGCACCAATTGGTCGCTGACACCCATGCCGCGACAGTCGATTACGGCACATTGCTAGGAAACGGCATCCGGCTGGTGGTCGATAGTGTCGATTACCTCGACACCGGCGCCCGAAGGGTCGCGCTGGCCTCGGGGGGCGAGCTGACCTACGACTACCTGATCTACGCCGTGGGCAGCACCGGCGCGCAACCCGCCGTGCTGTCCAAGGTGCCCGGCGCGGCGGAATTCGCGCACTCCGTCGCCGACCTGGAAAGCGCGCGGCGCCTGCACTACGCACTGGTCGAGCTCCCCGCCCACGCGCCCATCGTCGTCGTCGGCGGCGGACTGACCGGCATCGAGACAGCTTCCGAGCTGGCCGAAGGAGGACGCCCGGTGACCCTGGTCTGCGGCGGCGTCCTGGGACCGTCGCTGAGTAAACGGGGCCGGCGTTCGGTGGCCGAGCGGCTGCGCAAGCTCGGCGTGGGCGTGCTGGAATCGGTTGCCGCCAAGGAGGTCCGCGGGGACGCAGTGGTACTGACCGACGGCGCGGTGCTGCCCAGCGCCACCACCGTCTGGACGGCGGGGTTTGCCGTGCCTGATCTGGCCACGCGCAGCGGACTTGCCACCGACGCGCTGGGCAGGCTGCTCACCGATGAGACGCTGACCAGCATCGACGACGCACGCATCGTCGCTGCCGGCGACGCCGTGGCGCCGTCGGGCCGGCCATTGCGGATGAGTTGCCAAGCCGCCGGGCCGTTGGGCGCACAGGCTGCCAACACCGTGCTCAGCCGTATCGCCGAGAGCACGCCCACGGCGCTCAACCAGGCATTCGTCGGCCAGTGCATCAGCTTGGGCCGCGGCAACGGCACCGTGCAGCTGTCGCGCACTGACGACACCCCGGTGAACCTAGTCGTGGGCGGGCGGACCGCAGCGTCGATCAAGGAGGCAATCTGCAAGGGCACGCTGTGGGCCATCCGGCGCGAGGCCGCCAAACCCGGCTCGTACGTCTGGCTCAAGGGCGGTAAGCGGGCGGCCCCAGCGACGGCACACGAAATCAGCCGCGCGTAAACCCCGCTGGCCAGGCCAGGGTGCAAAAGTCCAGCGTTCTGTCAAGCTAGGGCGGTGCGAATCGACCGGCTCGGCGATCTTGGCGGGGCACCGCGTGTGCTGCGCGCGGTCGGCGACGCCACCCGCCGGCTGCACCTGCCACCGCCGGCCGCGTTGACCGGCGAGTGGTTCGGTGCGCTGGCGGTGATCGCACCGAGTCTTTCGGTGCAACCGGTAGACCTCGACGACGCATTCGCTGTTCCGCAGGGTGTGCCGGACATCGCTGGTTGTACGGCGGTGGGCGGTGGCTGGGTCGGCTACCTGTCCTACCCGGACCCAAGCGCCGACGGGCGGCCGAACCGGATCCCCGAAGCTGCCGGCGGCTGGACCGACTGCGTGCTGCGCCGCGACCGCGACGGACAATGGTGGTACGAGAGCCTATCTGGTGCGCCGATGCCGGATTGGCTGACCGCCGCACTGGCTGCGCCGCCTGCACCCGCACACGATTGCCGGATCGACTGGGGCATGGCTGACCGGGAGGCACACCGGGGCGGAGTGCTGGCCTGTCTGGAGGCGATCCGCGCGGGCGAGGTCTACCAGGCGTGCGTGTGCACACAATTCACCGGGACCGTCACCGGGTCGCCGCTGGACTTCTTCATCGACAGCGTCGCACGCACCTCGCCGGCCCGGGCGGCATATGTTGCCGGACCGTGGGGCGCGGTCGCGTCGCTGTCCCCGGAACTTTTCCTGCGCCGGCGCGGCGCCGTCGTGCTCTCCAGTCCGATCAAGGGCACCCTGCCACTGGATGCGTGGCCGTCTGCGCTGCGAGCGTCGACTAAAGAGGTGGCCGAGAACATCATGATCGTGGACCTCGTCCGCAATGACCTTGGCCGGGTTGCGATCACCGGCACGGTCACCGTGCCGGAGCTGTTGGTTGTGCGGCGCGCCCCGGGCGTGTGGCACCTGGTTTCCACTGTTTCGGCGCGGGTTCTCGTCGAGCTGCCGATGTCCGCGCTGCTGGACGCCGCCTTCCCCCCGGCTTCGGTCACTGGCACCCCCAAACTTCGTGCTCGTCAATTGATTTCGAAATGGGAGCTGAACCGTCGCGGGATATATTGCGGCACAGTTGGTTTGGCCTCCCCCATCGCCGGGTGCGAGCTGAACGTCGCGATCCGTACAGTCGAGTTCGACACAAAAGGTGGCGCCGTCCTCGGGGTTGGAGGCGGAATCACGGCCGACTCAAATCCCGACGCCGAATGGGAGGAATGCCTACATAAGGCGGCCCCCATCGTCGGGCTGGCGTCCACCGCCACAGCGGCTGGGGTCGGATAGCTGAACGATCCACCGCAGCTACCTGCGCAATTTCGCATAACCCCTACATCGCGGGCCGCGCGCGGCTACGCTCTGAGCATCCATGCGTGTCAATTGCGCATCGACTGCCAGAGGGGTCCGTCATGAGAATCGTCGCCGTTGGCGCGGTAGCTGCCGCCGTCCTTGGCGCAGCGCTTGCGGCTATGCCGATTAGTTCCGTCCCGGCGCCGATACCGAGTGCAGGAACCTGCGCCACAGGATGCGAACGCCTGGCGTCGGTGCTGATGCCGGACCCAGGGCCACCGACGGTGCAGCCGGCGGCGGATCACGCCATTCCACAGATTTCATCCGCGGCGAATGTAATAGCGCCCGGAGCCAGTCCTGAACCGAGTGGGCCGTCAGCCGCAGCCGCCGTGCCCGGTGTGGCGACCGGGCCGCGCAACTCTTCTGGGCCTGCCGCCTCGGGTGGTTCTAGTCCTGGCGCCTCAGGTAGTTCTGGCCTGCCGGCCGAGCCGGGGGTGGGCCTGCCCGCTCTTCCGAACGACCCCATAGGCGCGCTGCAGGCCTTGGGCATTTCCAACCCTGTAGGCGCCCTGCAGGGCTTGGCCACCGCGGCCGTGCTACCTGGCTCGATCGCCGGGGCCTACTCGCTGATAAATGGCGTCGTGGGCGTGGGAACCAGCCTCGTGAGTACTGTGACCAGTGCCGCCATCGCAGTCGTTTATCTGGAGAACGCAGGCATCCTGCCGAAGAATCTGTCCAGCATTTCTCTCCCTTCGCTGTCGGGGGGGCTCAGCATTCCCGCACTACAGCAGGTCGCAGCACTAATCACACGGGGTGGTCTCTCGGCGCTGCCGGGGGGACTCAGCATTCCCGCACTACAGGCGGTGGCAGCACTAATCACACGGGGTGGTCTCTCGGCGCTGCCTGGGGGACTCAGCATTCCCGCACTACAGGCGGTGGCAGCACTCATCCCACGGGGTGGTCTCTCGGCGCTGCCTGGGGGGCTCAGCATTCCCGGACTGCAGGCGGTGGCAGCAGCTATCCCGCGGGGTGGCCTCCCGGCGCTGCCGGGGGCGCTCAGCATTCCCGCACTACAGGCGGCAGCAGCCGCTATCCCGCGGGCGCTACCCGCGCTACCTGCACCGCCGCCGCTGCCGGCCATCCCGCACCGGTTGTGCGTGCCCGGCTCCGGCGTCTGCACGCCCTGACGTAACGCGTCCTCCCGAATTATCCGTCCTGGCGAGAGCGCAGCACAGCGTCGTAGAGCTGGCGCGAACGCACCCCTGGATTCGCCTCGGCCACCTCGCCACAGGCATCCTTGACGCGAACACCACCCGCGGCCAGGTCCTCGACCTGTGCCACCAGAGACGCCACGTCGGCGCGCGGGCTCGCGCCAGCCAGCACGACGGTGACCTCGCCGAGCACACCGTCGGCCGCCCATGTCGCCAGCTCGTCGAGCGACCCGCGGACCACGTCCTCGTGCAGCTTGGTCAGCTCCCGGCAGACCACCCCCCGACGCGCGCCGCCGAGCACGTCGACGGCATCACGCAAGCACCCCGCCAACCGGCGCGGCGATTCAAAGAACACGCACGTGCGCCGCTCGTCGGCCAGCGAGGCGAGCCATTTTCTGCGCGCCGGAGCTTTGCGTGGCGCGAAACCCTCGAAGCAGAACTTCTCCGAAGGCAGGCCGGACACGGCCAGTGCGGTGGTCACCGCGGACGGCCCGGGTAAACAGGTCACCCGGATCCCGGCGTCGACGCATGCCACCACCAGCCGGTAACCGGGGTCGCTGATCAGCGGCATGCCCGCGTCGCTGACCACCAACACTGTCGCGCCGGCGTTGAGCTCGTCGACCAGCGCAGGTACCCGCGCGGCCTCGACTTGATCGAACAGGCTGACCACCCGGCCGGGGATGCGAACGTCGAGCGCCTTGGCCAGAGTTCGAACCCGCCGGGTGTCCTCAGCCGCTACCACATCGGCACCACCGAGTGCGTCGATGAGCCGTCGCGACGCGTCCGAGGGCTGGCCCAACGGGGTCGCACCGAGCAACAGGCGACCATCCGTCATGACGGACAGCCTACGATCGACGTGATGACCGCCGCGCCTCGTGAAGGCTCCTTGGCAGTGGAGGATGCCGTGGCCGAGCGTGTCGTGCCCGTCGTCAGTCCCGGACCGCTGGTTCCGGTCGCAGATTTCGGGCCGACCGACCACGTGCGCGGGTGGGTCACGACCGCAGTGATCACACTGCTGGCAATGGTGAGTCGATTTCTGAACCTGGGCTCGCCGACCGACGCCGGCACACCCATCTTCGACGAGAAGCACTACGCGCCCCAGGCCTGGCAGGTGCTGCACAACCATGGGGTCGAAGACAACCCCGGGTTCGGTCTGGTCGTCCATCCCCCGGTCGGCAAGCAGTTGATCGCGATGGGCGAGGCCATCTTGGGTTACACCGGACTGGGCTGGCGGTTTACCGGCGCGCTACTCGGCGTGGTCATGGTGGCGCTGGTGATGCGGATCGTCCGGCGGATCAGCCGCTCGACGTTGGTTGGCGCCATCGCCGGTTTGCTGCTCATCTGCGACGGGGTCAGCTTCGTCGTCGCGCGCACCGCATTATTGGACGGGTTCCTGACGTTCTTCGTTGTCGCGGCGTTCGGCGCCCTCATCGTCGACCGCGATCAGGTCCGCCAGCGGATGCATGTCGTACTGCTGGAGGGCCGTAGCACCGAAACCATCTGGGGCCCCCGGCTGGGCGTGCGCTGGTGGCGCTTCTCGGCGGGAATCCTCCTCGGATTGGCCTGCGGGACAAAGTGGTCCGGTCTGTACTTCGTGGCGTTCCTCGGTGCGATGTCGTTGGCGTTCGATTTTGCGGCACGTCGTCAATACCAAGCACAAAGACCCGCGTTAGGGGTCCTAAAACGCGACCTGATCCCCACCGGATATTCGCTGGCGCTCATCCCGTTCGTCGTCTACATGGCCAGCTATGCGCCGTGGTTCGCGTCCGAGACCGCCATCGATCGGCACCAGGTCGGCCAGACGATCGGTCCGCACGCGATTCTGCCGCTGCCCGACGCTGTTCGCTCACTCTGGCACTACACGGCCAAGGCTTTCGAATTCCATGCAGGCCTGACGAATTCCGCAGGCAACCACCACCCGTGGGAATCGAAACCGTGGAGCTGGCCCATGTCGTTGCGGCCGGTACTCTACGCCATCGACCAGCAGAATGTTCCCGGTTGTGGCTCCGAGTCCTGCGTCAAGGCGGAGATGCTGGTCGGCACCCCCGCCATGTGGTGGCTGGCCGTGCCAGTGTTGTTTTACCTGACTTGGCGAATGCTGATTCGCCGGGACTGGCGCTACGCCGCTGTTTTGACCGGTTACTGTGCCGGGTGGCTCCCCTGGTTCGCCGACATCGACCGCCAGATGTACTTCTTCTACGCGGCGACGATGGCGCCGTTCCTCGTGATGGGCATCGCTTTGATCTGTGGCGATATTCTTTACCCCCGCAGGCCGGGGGTTAGTTCAGCGGTTAATCGAGGCCCCGGTCAAAGCTCTGAACGACGCACGCTGGGGTTGATCGCGGTGTCGTGTTATGTGGCCTTAGTGGTGACGAACTTCGCGTGGCTGTTCCCGGTGCTCAGCGGCCTGCCCATCGCACAGCAGACCTGGAACATGGAGATCTGGCTGCCCAGCTGGCGTTAGTTCTCTCCACGCCGAGATTGCCGTGAGGGCTGTGCTCCGCGTGACGACCACGACCGTGGCGGCAATCTCGGCGCTGTGTCGGTCGCAACCAGCATCATGACCGCGTGGCAGGAGTCTTTCTCGGAAGCGAAGCGATAGCACGCGGTACCTTGACCCGCGGCCAATTGCGTTGGAACTACCGTCAAATCCATCGGAACGTATACCTACCGAGGAAAGCACCCAGATCGCTGTTGGACGACATCTGCGCGGCCTGGTTGTGGTCGGGTCGCCGCGGGATCATCGGCGGCCGCGCCGCAGCCGCGCTCCACGGGGCGAAATGGGTGGACGACTTCACCCCGATAGAGATCTTAGGTCCGTTCAACCATCCGCCCGCAGGCATCATCGTCCGTCGCGAACGGATCGGGCCCGAGGACATCATCGAAATGCGAGGGCTGCGGGTGACGAATCGGGCGCGCACGGCGTTCGATCTGGCTCGGCATCTGCCACGCGCGGTCGCGGTCGCCCACCTGGACGCGCTGTCGGCCACGGTCGGCCTTTCCGCCGCCGATGTGGCTCCGCTGATCGACCGCCAAAAAGGAGCGAGGGGCATACGCCAATGCCGAACGACCCTCGCCCTGATGGACGGCGGCGCGCAATCACCGAAGGAAAGTTGGTTGCGACTCCTCCTCATCGATGCTGGCTTACCCCGGCCCGTCACGCAGATTCGGGTCACCGACGGGCGCCTCGTCGCCTATCTCGACTTGGGGTGGGACGAACCCATGGTGGCACTCGAATACGACGGCGACCAACATCGCACGGATAGATCTCAATATGTCAAAGACATCCGGCGAGCAGAGATGGCGGCCCGCTTGGGTTGGACCGTGATCAAAGTGATCAACGAGGATCGGCCGGACGTGGTCGTCGCGCGGGCACGCGACGCTCTGGAACGTCGGCGCGCGCCGAGATTGCCGTGAGGGCTGTGCTCCGCGTGACGACCACGACCGTGGCGGCAATCTCGGCGCAAAGAGCGTCAGAGCGCATCGCGGGCGACGGGACACGACATGCAGCGAGGTCCGCCACGGCCCGTGCCCAATTCAGATCCCGCGATGGTCAGCACTTCGATGCCGGCTTCCCGCAGCCGCGAGTTGGTCTGCGCGTTGCGCTCATAGGCGACGACGACGCCGGGCGCCAACGCCAACGTGTTGTTGCCGTCGTCCCACTGCTCGCGTTCGGCGATGACGGGATCCAAGCCGGTGTCTATGACCCGCAGTTTGTCGATCCCCATCGCTTTGGCCGCGGCTTCCAGAAACGGCGTTTCATCGCTGATGGTCACGCCGTCGGGCTTGCGCTGGATCGTGAACGCGGAGAGGGTGTCGACGATGTTCGCGTACATCACCACCGTGTCGGTATCGACCATCGTGCACACGGTGTCCAGGTGCATTTGCGCACGCTTCTGAGCGATCGGCACAGCCAGCACCGTGCTAGCGAGGTCATCGTCAAAGAGACTGCGCGCCAACGCTTCCGCACCGGCCGGAGTGGTCCGCTCACCAACCCCCACCGCGACTACCCCAGGCGCGAGTAACAGCACGTCGCCACCCTCGACAGGGGCGGTGCGCGATTCGTAGGCACGCCGTACCCCGGTGAACCGCGGGTGATGGGCGTAGATGATGTCGGTCAACGACGCCTCGCGAACCCGGGCCCGCAGCGCCAGCGTCGGGATCACCACCCGCGGCCCGATCCATATCGACGAGTCGCGGGTGAACACCAGATTGGGCAATGGCTCGATGACGAAATCCGCGCCATGGTGCATGCGAAGCACCAGGGACACGTCGGTCCGGGTATCCGGCGGCAGCTCGTTGAACGTCATGCCCGCCATCAGCACGTGCGCCAGCCGGAACGGGTCCAACCCCCGCAAGTAGGCCGAAAAGTCCTGCGCCAACGGCGTTCCAAGCCGGCGCGCATCGACCGCGGCGGCAACTCCCTGCATCCGGGCGGCCCCGCTATGGTTGAGCGCCTCGGTCAGCAGATCGGACAGCAGCAGCACTTCCACGCCGCGGGAACGCAGCAACTCGGCGAACTGGTCATGCTCCTCCTGCGCCCGCGCCACCCAGGGCAACCCATCGAACAGCAGCTGGTCATTGTTGCGCGGATTGAGTCGCCGCAACTCGGCGCCGGGGCGGTGCAGGATGGCCACCCGTAGTGTTCCCACCTCGGAATTGGTCCCCAACTCAACGACGCCCACGCCTAAAACCGTAGCCGCGCCGATCTCAAAGGTCCGCATAAGTCACGTCGCCCGGCCCTTCGTCGAACGAATGTGCGATAAACTGGTGCGCGTGGGGATCGCGGTACAGGGCTCACTGTTCGAGCACAGCGAACGCAGACAACTCGGGGACGGGGCCTATATCGAGATCCGCTCCGGCTGGCTGACGGATGACCCGCCGGCCGCCGAAGACCTGCTCGACGAGCTGCTGACGACGGTGCCGTGGCGAGCCGAACGCCGCCAAATGTACGACCGGGTGGTCGACGTGCCCCGGTTGGTGAGTTTTCACGATCTGACGAGCGAAGATCCTCCGCATCCCCATCTGACACTGCTACGCCGGAGGCTCAACGACATCTACGCCGGCGAACTGGGCGAGCCCTTCACAACCGTCGGCTTGTGTTGTTACCGCGGTGGCTCCGACAGCGTCGCCTGGCATGGCGACACCATCGGTCGCAGCAGCTCCGAGGACACCATGGTGGCGATCGTCAGCCTCGGGGCCACGCGCACATTCGCGATGAGGCGACGCGGTGGCGGCCCGTCGCTGCGGCTGCCGCTCGCGCACGGCGATCTGCTGGTGATGGGCGGATCATGCCAACGCACCTGGGAGCACGCGGTCCCCAAGACGTCGTCGCCCGCGGGTCCCGCGGGTCAGCATTCAGTTCCGGCCACGCGACGTGCGCTAGACACGTTGGCCGGGTCAGCTCCTGATCGCGCTCACCGCTTTGACGAGCAGGTCGCGGGCCCGTTGCGTGTCGACCGGGGTAACCGGCTGATCCGCGTTCACCAGCGGATTGGCGGTGACGATCACTTGGTAATCGCCGAACTGAGCCGAGTAGTCGTAGAGCTCGCCAGCGTGTGCTGCCCCGCCGACGAGCATCTGCCGCACCTCGCGGATGCCGAGTGTCTGCGTGCCGTCGATCTTCGGCGCATCAACCACCTCGTTGCCGCCCCGCATCTGGGGACCGGCGAACGTCACCTTGATGCAGTCCTTGCCCGGCGTGTCCAACGGCAGGGCCTGCGAGGTCTCGACTGCGATGACGACGAACCGGTTGCCGCTGCCCTCGGCCGAGACCGCGGCCATATTGCCCTGCAAGCCCGATGGCATGTCCGGGCCGACCGCGACTTTCGCGCAGTGCGGCGGATCGAAAGTCAGCCCGTCGGGCAGCTTGCGGGCGGAAAAGAACTTCGGATCGATAGCCCTTTCCGTGACATCGGCGACCTTGAACTCGGGCCCGAAGCTTGACTTCACGGTGGCGACCTTGGTGATGTCTGCGTTCGTCGCCTGGGGAATCGCACCCGATGAGCAACCCGCGAGCACCCACACGGACGCGATCGCCAGTCCCAGCTTGAACACCGTGGTCAATCTACCCAAAGCGGGTGGCTTAACTGCGCAGCGTGGACACCGTTTTGACAAGCAGATCAGCGGCGAACTGTGGAGTCAGCGCCGGAAGTACCGAGCCGGGGTCGGTGATAACCGTGGTGAATGCATAGTAGTTGCCCAGGTAAGCGGTGAACGTATATGCCCGCGAATCGATTTCGGTACCAGACTCGACGGACGTCTTGATATCGGCCACCATGCCGACCGTTTCGGTGCCGTCGATGTGCGGAGGGTCGATGAGGCGAACGCTGACGGTGGTGTGTGCGGCCGTCATGGTCCACTGCCCACACGCCGCGACGACGTTGTGGTCGAGGTCCACCGGTTCCGGCAGCGCGGGAAAAGCCACCAACACCGCGTCGACGATGCCGCCGCTCCCCGATCCCGATACCCCTTGCGCGGCGTGGTCGCGGCCGTTGCCGGGGTCGCCAAGCGTCGCGCACTGTGGCGGCTTGGCTGTCGGTTCGGCCGTCAAGATTCCAGATCACCCGCGGTGAGGCTCCGTCGGGGATGCCGGTGCTCACCTCATAGCCGGACGGTAGCTCGCGAACAACCTTCTTGATGTTCGCGGGGTTGACGGCGATGTCAGGCGCCGGCGAGGCCGACCCGGCGGGCGAACCCGAATTGAGGTCCGGGCGATCGCGCGCATGCGGCTGCCAGCAGCAGCACCACCGTGCCAATCCAGAACGGCCGCATCGGATCAGCCGACCGCCTCGATCACCTGACGGGCAACTCGGCTGATCTGGTCGGCAAGGTCACGCTTCAGATGCAGGCCACGTCGGGTGGGCACATCGATGACAGTTGTGATGACCCCGATGTCTTCGCGCTGCCAGACCGCGCCGTGGTGGTCCATGATCGCACGCATCGGCACATTGTCGGAAAGCATTCGCGCGGAGAATCTTTCGACTCCGTCGATCTCGGCGGCGATGGACAGCGCGCCGATCAGAAAGCTGCCGATCCCCCGGCCCTGATAAGCGTCGGCGACGGTGAACGCGACCTCGGCAACAGTCGGATCGGATTCATCGCGAACAAACCGCGCGTCGGCTACCGGGTCGCTCCCGTCGGTCACCACCCAGACGAAGTGGTCGACGTAGTCGACCTCCGACAGGTAGTGCATCAACGCCGGGGTGGGCGCGTGCGCCGTCATGAACCGCCGATACAGCGTCTCATCGGAAAATAGGATGTGGCCGTGTACCGCCCGCTCGTCGTCGCCCGGCAGGACCGGGCGCAGCATGAGCAGGCCTCCGTCGCGAACCCGGATCGGGATCGGCGTGATGAGTGCAGCGAGACGCTGGCGCACCGTGCGCAGTAGCCGCGGCATGACCCCGGGGATGATGCACCATCCGACTCAAGGCGTCGTTGTTGCCGATCCAACCGGTCAGCGGTTCGGCCGTGATCAGCGTCGCGATCCGCGGGACGTCACGCAGCAGGGCGATCTCTCCGACGATCGTGCCCGGGGACGCCTGTCCGACGAGCACCCCGCCGTCGGCGTCGACGTGTCTGAACTCGGCGCTGCCCGACGCGATTAGCAGAAACGAGACGGCCCGCTCGCCCTGTTGCATCAGCACCTGGCCGGCGGCCGCGCGAAGGGGCTGAACGCAGGCCGCCAATGGCATCAAGTCTTCGATGGGGCATCCGGCGAAGATGTCCATGGTCGCGAGTTCTGCGGCTCGCGCGCCGATCAACTCGGCCATAGGGATACTCCGTCGCATGGGCCCGCGACCCACGGTGACCGCTCAGCCATGACCTGCCGCCTGTGTTCCCGTCGTCTCCCAGCTCAGGTTATGAGCCGGTCATGCGTACTGGTTCGCCGGGGCGGCCACACGGGTGACGGTGACCACGCGAAGCGTCGGGATGCGGGCCGTCTTCGGTCGAGGCGCCCCCGGAGCCGCGTCGGTCTCCACCTGACCCTCCACTCGCAGCCAGGTGTTGTCAGCAAACTTCAAGGCAGCGTCGCCGGCACTGTCGCGCAGATGGATGCGGGCCAGTTGGGCATCAGCGGCGCAGCAGATGATGACGATGCGCGCAAGATCCACGCCGCCGGGTTCGTTGAGGACGAAACCGGTGATCGTGATCAGCCGGTTCGTCAATGATCCCGAGGTGTCCTTGGCCGATCGCATCAACACTTCCGGCAGCGAGACGTCGGGGGCGCGCCCGGGAGGCAGCGGCGGAAATCCCCGGCGCACCACATCATTGGACGCAGTCCGCACCGATGCAGCCTGCGGCCGCAATGCCGGGGGCGCGACAAAGATCAGCACCACGACAGGCAGACGAGCAACCACACAACAGCGGCGCGGTGGGAATGTCCATCATCGGGATCCCTCGTGGCGCCCCGGCCCGCCACGGCGAATGTCCCCGGCCATCGCCACCAGCGCGAGGCCGATCAGCAGGACCGCGGTAATCGCGAGCCAGGGCAACAGCGATGGCTTGACGTACCGGGTAAACGCGCCGGTCAATGTGACGAGCCCGACGCTCAACCCCACCAACAGCAGGATGGTGTTCTCGGTTTCGCGGCTCACGCCGAACCGCCCAGCACTAACACGCCGACCAGGGTCGCCACCGCGGTGGCGACCACCAAGGTGGCGGGCGCGAACCGGGCGGCGAACGCGCGTCCGAACATGCCGGACTGCATCGCCAGCAGTTTGACGTCAACGGCCGGCCCGACAACCAGGAACACCAGCCTCGGCACCAGCGGGACCATGGTCAAGCTCGACGCCACGAATGCGTCGGCCTCCGAGCACACCGCCAGCGTCACCGCCAACGCCGCCATCACGGTGACGCCGAGGATCAAATGCGCGCCGACGTGCTCGAATACCCTCGGCGGCACCAGAACGTGCAACGCCGCCGCGGCGGCAGCGCCGACCACCAAGTAAGCCGCCGCCTGCAGAAAATCCTGGCGGGCCACTTCGCAGAACAGCAGCCACTCGCCGACTCCCGACGCGGGAGTGTGCGGCGGCGGGCGGCGGGTGACCCACTCGGCGACGGCCCCAACGCGACCACGCCCAGCCCATCACCACTGCGGTCAGAAACGACGCCCCCACCCTGGCGAGGACCATCTTGGGCTGACCGGGAAACGCGACGGCCGTGGCGACCACCACGACCGGGTTGATGGCCGGAGCGGCCAGCATGAACGTCAGCGCCGCCGCTCCTGCCGCCCCCCCGTCTCCGAATAGACGTCGCGCCACTGGCACCGAGCCGCACTCGCATCCGGGCAGCGCCGCGCCGGCCAGTCCGGCGGCGAAGACGGCCGGCTCAGCACGGCGGGGCAGCCACCGCACCAGGCGCTCGGGCGGCACAAACACCGCAATCAGCCCGCTGACCACCACACCCAATCCCAGAAAGGGCACGCCTGGACGAAGACGCCGCAGAATACGGTGCCCGCGGTGGCCAGCGTGTCGTGGCTCGCCACGGCCGCGCGCAGCCAGGCTCCCGAGATCGCGAACGCCACCAACCCTACGACCAGGACTTCCATGGATCCCATGGAGCCGAAGCGCAGTGCGCGCCCAGCCGTCACTGCGACCCCCCGGCCAGCTGCATCCCGTGAAACGTAATGAAAATGATTATCGCTCACGAACGGCTGTGGCGACCGCCGCCCTTCGGCACCATCCCCTGAGCGGTGACGATCGGAAGCTCGGCAACCGAGCGCACTCCGCTCGCGGCCGCGACGACCGCGGTGATGGCGTTGATCGCCGGCATCGCGGTTGTCGTGCCGATGTCGAAGTTGGCGAAGTCGTCGGGACGGAACGACAGTTTAAGCGTGACGTTCGGCTCGCCCTTCACGTCAATCCTGTAGCCGTGGAGGACTTTCCACTCGGGTTCTTGTCGTGCTCCGAACAAGCCGCCGAGGGTCCATACCGTGCGCATCTCGGCGATCGGCGAGCCGTTATTCGTTCCGGTCCAGGTGGCGTCGACGCCGCACACCGTCCCTGCGTCGATGCGCATGAAGCCGAGATCCCTGTCGTCTAGGGCAACGGCGCAGTCCACGACGAGGTTGTAGTCATCGATCTCCAGACCGATCCCGCGAGCCAGTCCATCGAGAGCTTCCCGGTAATCGGGCTCGGCCTCCCACAGGATCGCGTGAAGTCGACTGGTGTCGGGCGGTCCGCCGAAACCGTAGCCCTCCCACATCGCGGCGCTCGCGTAGAGCGCGCAGTCGAGCGACTCGGTGACGCGAAGGGACTGGACCTCGCGGCACATCGCCGTCGACGCGAGCGCAAGGGCGGGGACATACATCGGATTCATGCCGGTCCCGACTAGAGACACCCCGCCTGCGAGTGCGGCGGCCTGCAGCCGTACGCCTGCGTCAGCGGGGTAGTGCTCGCCACTTACCAACCGCGCCGTCGTTACGACGTTGATACCGGCACGAAGGATGCGTTCGAGGACTTCGACTTCGGGCCAATGCGGCATGTACACCACGCAGTCGGGCTTCAGCGCGATGAGGGCGTCGACGTCGTCGGTGGCGAGTACCCCGACCGCGGGACGACCCGCCAGCGCCCCCGCATCCTCTCCGAGTTTCGAGGCCCCGTGGGCGAAGACCCCTACGAGTTCGAGTCGTTCGTCGTCGAGGATCGCACGAAGCGCGGACGCGCCGACGATCCCGGTGGTCCACTGGATGACGCGCAATGCCGCCAACTCATACCTCCTAGGTGACGTCGAGTGTCACAGACCTTGCTCACTGCGGGCATCCTCGCACGCGCTAACGTCAATGCCACCGACAACGGAGGTACACATGGCTGGGCAGATACCGCTGGTCGATTATCTGGTGTTGGACACCGACGAGCCACACTTGGTCGCGCGTGAGTGCACCAACTGCGGCGCCCGGTTTTTCGATCGACGCAATGCCTGCGCCAGCTGCTTCGGCACCGACTTCAGCGTCGTCCCGATCGCGACCGAGGGCACGGTGCGCGCGTTCACGATCGTCGCTTTCGCGGCACCTGGAATCCCCACCCCCTTCGTCGCGACGGTGGTCGATTGCGCCGGAACTCAGGTCCGCGCCAACCTCATCAACGTCGCGCCCGATCCCGAGCACGTCCACGACGGCATGAAGGTGCGGCTTGCCACCTACTCGCTCGGCGCCGACACCGACGGCACCGAGGCGATCGGATTCGGTTTCGAGCCCGTCTCGTGACGGAGAACGTTCCCACCCCTACAAAGGAGCACCGACCATGAGCGCCAGTGACGAGGTCTGGATCCTCGGGATCCGGATGACCAAGTTCGGCAAACACGTCGAACTCGATACCGTCGACCTGGCCGCCGAGGCCGCCATGGGTGCGCTCTCCGACGCGGGCATCACGATGAAGGACATCGGCGTTATCGCGGCCGGGAATCTGATGAATGCGAACGCCGGTATCGGCCAACAGTTGCAGAAACAGATCGGCCAGACCGGCATCCCCGTTTACAACGTCGCCAACGCGTGCGCGACCGGCGCCACCGCGCTGCGGACCGCCATCATGGCGGTGAAGGCCGGAGAGGTCGATTACGGCCTGGCCGTCGGTGTCGAGAAGCTCGCCGGCGCGGGGCTGCTCGCCGGCGGCGGCGTCAAAGAAGGATGCCGACACCTGGACGCCAAGGGGCCGTTACGGTGCGGTGGCGCCGGTTGACGGTCGGATCGGCACCGAGACCATGCCCGGTGTATTCGCCCAGATCGGCACGGAGTACGGCCACAAGTACGGCGGCACGAGCTTCGAGCTTTTCGCCAAGATCAGCGAGAAGAACCACGCCCATTCAACCCTGAACCCGCTCGCGTCCTACCAGAAGCGCTTCTCGCTGGAGCAGATCATGGGCGACGTCATGATCGCGTACCCGAACACTCGCCCGATGTGTTCGGCCAACTGCGACGGCGCTGCTGCCGCAGTGGTGTGCAACGGCGAGACTCTGAAGGCACTGTCGCTGGAGCAGCGGCGGCGCGCGGTGAAGGTGTCGGCATCGGTGCTGACCACCGACCCGTACGAAGAGGGCTGCCAGGTCTTGCCGAACGTCAACACGCTCACCCGCAAGGCCGCCGAGATCGCCTACGCGCAGGCCGGCGTCAGCCCAAGCGATCTCGATCTGGTCGAGTTGCACGACTGCTTTGCCACCGCCGAGCTGGTGCATTACGACAACTTGATGCTGTGCGAAGTGGGTGGCGCCGCAGACTTCTTCAACTCCGGCGCCACCTGGCGGGACGGTTCGACGCCGGTCAATGTGTCGGGCGGCCTGGAATCCAAGGGCCATCCCATCGCAGCCACCGGCATCGCCAACATCTGGGAGATCTGCCACCATCTCCGCGACGAGGCAGGCGACCGCCAGATCGAGAACGCGAAGGTGGGCCTTGCCCACGTCATCGGACTTGGCTCCGCCTGCGGCGTCCATATCCTCGAAAAGTCCGCGGTTTAACTACTTGCGCGCGGGCTGCACGAGGCCGGCCTCGCGGGTTTTGCTTCCGAGGTACGCCACGATCGCGTTGGTCAGGCCCTGCCGCGCCAGGTTCAGGTCGGAATAGCTGCCGAGTTGGCGTTCTGACGTGATGCCGCGCATCGCCCCTGGGATGAAGGTGGCGACTTCGCGTACCCGATTGGGGTCCACGTCCAGGTCGGCGAACGCGCTCTGGCAGGTTGCCAGCCAGCCGCGCCCCCAGGACCGCAGCTCGGCGGCCGTGCGCGGGTAGAGGCGTTCGAGTTCGGCGGGGTCGCGAGGCAGCGCCGCGCGCAGGTTTTCGATCGCTCGCGAGTCGGTCGCCGTGAGGCCGTCGTACAGGGTGTCGATGATCTTCGCGACGCGCTTTTGCAAAGGTGCCGTCTTGTCGGCGGGTATGAACACGTCGGCCCGTCGCTCTGCGGTGCGGTGCAGAACCGCGGCCCACAGTCCGTCGGCATCGCCGAACTGGTATTTCACCGCACCCCAGGTGGCCCCGATCAGCTTGGCGATCCGATTGGCCGACACTGCCGCAGGGTCGCCGGTGGCCAACGCCTTCAGCGCGGCTTCGAGCATATTTTCGCGAGTGGCATTGCCGCGCCGGTTCGTCCGCTGCGGCCGAACGCCCGTGTCGGTCATCTTGCAGATAATACGTGTTTCGCAGAGCCCTCGTTGATTTTTTCAACGAGCCCACTATGCTTCTTCTTAAGACCGACCTGAACAAGGCAGCCGATCCGGCAATAGGAGGACCTCAGATGGCGAAACCCCCGCTGTCGATGCAGCCGACCGGCTGGTTCCAGGTCGCATGGTCCGACGAGATCAAAGTCGGTGACGTGCACAAGATGCACTACTTCGGCCAGGAAATGGTGGCCTGGCGGGCGCAGTCGGGACGGGTCACGGTGATGGACGCC
The DNA here is from genome assembly GCA_963762625.1 of uncultured Actinomycetota bacterium. Lineage (GTDB taxonomy): Bacteria > Actinomycetota > Actinomycetes > Mycobacteriales > Mycobacteriaceae > Mycobacterium. The sequence goes on along the minus strand of CAVXLB010000001.1, from coordinate 1,420,105 downwards.
TACTGCGAACACCTCGGTGCCCACCTGGGTTTCGGCGGTCATGTCGAGGGCGACGTCATCGAGTGCGCCTTCCACGGCTGGCAGTGGGACCACGAAGGCCGCAACGTCTGCATCCCCTACGAGAAGCGGCCTAACAAAGGACGCAGGATGCGCACCCACCCGGTGGTGGAGCGCAACGAGTCGATCTACATCTGGCATGACGCGGTGGGTCGCGAACCCTTTTTCGAAGTCCCCGACGTTTTCGCCAGCTTCGAGGACGGCAGCAGCCTGGCCGACTACTGGCCTCGCGCCAGCCTCTACGAACAGAAACTTGAACTGCATCCGCAGTACGTCCTCGAGAACGGGGTCGACGTCGAGCATTTCAAGTTCGTGCACAAGACGCCGATCGTGCCGGTGTTCACCCGGCACGACTTCGATGAACCGGTGTCCTACGTCGACTTCACCATCACCTTCGAAGGCGACGAAAATCAGTCGATCGACGACATCAAGAGCGGTGTCGAGGCCATCAACGGCGGGCTCGGCATCGCCGTGACCAAGAGCTCCGGCATGGTCGACAACCGCACCATCTCCGCTATCACCCCTGTCGACGAGCACACCTCCGACGTACGGTTCACCGTCTACATCGGCCGCACAGGCAACGACACGCCGCGGGCCGAAACCAAGGCGCAGGAATTCGGCCAAGAGGTCATCCGGCAGTTCGGCCAGGACATCTACATCTGGTCGCACCAGCGATATTCGGACCCGCCCGCGTTGTCTCCCTCAGAATTCAAGGGCTTCACCGCAATCCGCGAGTGGGCCAAACAGTTCTATCCCGACGGTCGAGGCGGCAGCGCCGCAGAGCTGCGGTCCACCCCCTCCGCGCCCGCATCCCAATGACGAAGGGCGGCATTCAATGAACGCTAGTAACCATCTACTCGCCGGAAGCATTTGCCTCGATCGGCATGACGATCACCGGCATGCCCGCCCTCAATACGATCTCCACGGTCGTCGACGCGCCGCCGGGGCTACTGACGAGCGCTGACATCCCTCTCCGCGGCTTCGCGGGGCGGTTCAAGGCATAAGCCGAGAACACGATCAGACGAGACTCGAAGCTCCTGTGTGCCCACCAAGGTACCGGTCATAATCATCCCCGCGGTGTGGTTCGATCCCGGAGGGTTCTATCGAGGACGGAGTCGTGATGAATTTTTTGGTGTTGCCTCCCGAAGTGAATTCGGAGCTGGTGTTCGCCGGTCCGGGGTCAGGTCCAATGCTGGCCGCGGCGGCGGCCTGGGACGGGATCAGCACCGAGTTGAACTCCGCGGCGACCGCATTCAGCTCGGTGACCGCGGACCTGGTGGTGGATGCCTGGCACGGTCCGGCTTCGGTTTCGATGGCGAACGCCACCGCCCCGTATGCGAGCTGGTTGGGGGCGGCGGCCGCCCAAGCTGAAGAGTCAGCGAGTCAGGCCCAAGCGGCGGTCGGGGCGTTTGAGGCTACGCGGGCGGCGATGGTAGAACCCGCACTGGTCGCGGCTAACCGCGCCCAGTTTGTGTCACTGGTGACCTCGAACCTGTTCGGACAGAACGCTCCCGCGATCGCGGCGGCCGAGGCTACCTACGAGCAGATGTGGGCGCAGGCGGTCAGCGTGATGGCGGGGTATCACGCCAGTTCGTCGGCGGCCGTCGCACAATTGGGCTCCTGGGCGCAAATGCTGGAAGAATCTACCCGGGCCGCCGGGCCAGATCGTCCGGGCCATCGCCAACACGTCCAACAACCTCCGCACCGATATTCTTGGGTCGCCGCCCAGTCCGGCGATCCCCGCAACGCAGAATCCGACCTACACGGGCACACCGTCGCTGCTAACCCGCCTGGAGGTCGGCGGGCTTTACCTGGAAGAAAATGTCACCGGCTTCTTTGGAATTAACCTCATTGCCGCAGCTGTACCGGTGAGTACCGGCAATCCGATTGGAAACTTTTTTCTCGGCACCACTCCGCCGAAAATCTTGACGGCGATCTTGGGCGAAACCGTCCAGCAGTCGACGTTCGACGGGATGAACGTCGTTCAGATCACGCCTGCTCATCCGTCCGGTATGTACGTGGTTGGCATCCACGGCGGCGCCTTTGTCCTGCAAACCTCAATCTTTCACTGGCTGGATTACACGGTGATGGCCTACCAGACCGGCGCGACGATCGAAGTGCCGATCTACCCGTTGTTACAGCAAGGCGGCACCGCCGGCATGGTCGTACCCCAAATGGCCAGCTTCATCTCATCGCAGATCGGCCTGCACGGGGCCCCTAACGTCAGCGTCCTCGGTGACTCCGCCGGTGGCACTATCGCACTGTCGGCCGTGGAGTACATGGCCAGCCATGGTGAGGCCCTACCGGCATCAATGGTGCTGTTTTCTCCCTTCCTCGACGTGACGCTGTCCAACCCGAACATCTCGCTTGTCAGGGATCCTCTGCTCGGCGCCCCCAGCGGACAGCTCGGCCAGATGTGGGCCGGCGGTCTCTCCGAGACCAACCCGCTGGTGAGCCCGCTGTATGGGTCACTCAAAGGCCTGCCGCCAACGACCGTCTACAGCGGCTCGCTGGAGATCCTCGCACCCGACACGCTTGTCCTGGCCCAGGAAGCCGCCACGCAAGGTGCACCGATCAGCTTCGTGCTGCGCGCCGGGGAATTCCACGACTGGCCCCTGCTTCAGCCGTTCGCCTCTGCCGGCTACCGCCCGCAGATCTATCAGGAACTCGGTATCTGAGCGCCTGTCTCGTCAGGACGAGCGAATCCGGTGTAGCTGCGTATCAACGGAAGTGTGGCCATTGTGGCGAAGCCCGGTGGGGCTTCGCAGACGGCGGGCACGGCGTTGAGCACTTGCATCGCGGTCGCCACACTCGCCGCGCGGACGTGTTCGTCGATACTGGCCGGGCGAGTGAAGCTGGCCAGCGAGATGAAGTGGGCTCGCATCGAGGGATCACCTTCGATGGTCAGCGTCCAGCCATCCTTGGGTTTGGGCCAGTGAGAGGGATATTCGTTGCCGACCGTCCATAATGTCTCGATCTCGATCAGTGGCTCGCCGCCGCGGCGCCCGACCCAATTCCACCGCTGCCCAGCGGTGGTGCCGGCCCTGAGAACGTGATCGAAGATCTGATGATCCTGTTGGGCGGCAACGGCGTCCACGGACGCCGTGACGTCGTCGATGTCGGCGCCCAGCGCATCGGCCAACAACCAGACCTGTTCGACGAATATCGAGCTGTTGAATGCGAGAAAGCCTCCGGCGCTGGTACTGACCTGGTCGAGGGGTTGTCCGAATCGCATGTTGTCGAACGTGATTGAGGTGCTTTCGTACACCGACCAGTCGGCGCGTTCCTGCAGTGTGATCTTCTCGATCGTTCGACTCATCCCCGACAGCGCGAGTGGCAGCACCCCGGACAAGTTGCCGGGATTCAGGCCGCTGCCGTGCACACTGCTGTTTCCTTGCTTGCAGGCGGCCAACAGCCGCTCCCGATCTCCGGCCGCGACGCGATCGGGATGGAACAGAAACGCGGTGGTAACGACGTTTGCGCCGCTGGCCAGGATCGCGCAGACGTCGTCGAGGGACGCGGTGCGGGGTGTGTAAATCACGCAGTCGGCGCCCAATGCCAGTACGTGGTCGACATTCGTGGTGGCAGTGACACCGATAGGCTCGCGGCCGGCCAGCGTGCCGGCGTCGACGCCGTCCTTATCGTCGGAGTAAACCTTGACGCCGACCAGCTGCAAATCGGGTCGGTGATCGATGATGGTCGCCAGCATCTCGGTCCCGACGGTGCCCGTCCCCCATTGCGCGACACGATAGGGCTTACCGATGCGGGGCGGAGGGGTCATCCGAACCCCCGCTAGTTACAAGGGGCGTCGCCGGGCGTGTAGTACGGGACCCCGGTGGGGCCATAGCACGGCGGCCGACCCGCGGCGGCCTGCGCGGCCGCCTCGTCGTCTCCGGCGACCGCCACCCCAGTCGCCGCTCTGCCAGCGACGTCCGTGCATCCACCGACGTCGACGTGGCGACCACCGGCGTCAGCGCAGACGTCGGCCCTGCTGACTGCGGGCGTCTGGGTCGTCGCGATCGCCGCAAGCGCTACCACCGTTGCGAGGCCGGCGGCCCAAGACCTAATCCGTTCACTCACTGCGTCATCTCCTCGTCGCCACAGGCGCCGCCGCCAACGTGGTGCTGACGTCGAACAAAAGCGGACGTGGTAGTTGGAGTGTAGACGCGCCCGGCAGGCGCATCGGTTGGCTCAATTGCACCTATTGGCGTCGACCCATCTGCCGTTGTAGCTGACGCATGCGCCGCCGTTCGGGGGCGGTGGTGCGTCGTAGGGCATCGGGGCGTAGTAGGCAGGCGGCGGAACGTAGGGTGCGACGGCGTCGGCGACGTTGGCGCAGCCACTCACCGACACCCGTCGCCCGACGTTGGCACATACGTCGGCGTTGGCGACCCCCGTGGGCTGGATGGTGAGAATTGCGCCGAGGATGGAGACAATGACGCCGGCGAAGGCCAAGACCTTGGCTGCCGTGACGGTCCGTGACAGTGTCCAGTTAGTCATATCGGGTGCCTCTTTCTAGGAGCCGAGTGGTGACGGGGCGAGGTCGCAGCGGCTTCTCAGATCGGTGAGGGGCTGGCGGATACCGTTGATCTCGGACTCGACTTGCGGGTGCGCGTCCATATACGTCTGTACGCGGTCATGGATTTCCGAGTTCGGCTGCCCCTTGAGGCCGGTGAAGAAATCGTTCACGTCCGGGTGGCTGAACAAGTAGGCGCCCATCGCCGTTCCGACGTTGCCCGACGCCACCGCCAGGTCACCAGCCGTGCAGTTGGGCGCCGGTACGGGGGGGTCAGCAGAGGCAAGTGGAGTTCCACCGATCAGCATTGCGCCACCGGCGATCACCCCCAGCACTGCGCTACGAAGAGTACGTCCTGACATCAGCATGGGAACTTCCTCACTCGGCGGCCGGACGACCAGCGGTCCTCTCAGCTAAACACACCGCAGGACGTAATCCTTGCGAGTGACAATTCCGGACGCCCCCCGATCCGATTTACCCTGGACCGGTGACTAGCAAGCAAGTGCCCGGTGGAGTGGTGCACGAGCTACCCGCAGACCTGCGCAAAGCGCTGATGTCTAATTCCCCGGCACTCGCCGCCTGGCGGGACATCACGCCCTTGGCGCGCAACGAGTTCATCTGTTGGGTCGAGGACGCCAAGCAAGAGACGACCCGAAAGCGCCGCATTCGGCGGACCCAAGAGGAGTTGGAAGAAGGCCAGCGCCGGCCTTGCTGCTGGCCGGGCTGCAAGCACCGCGAACGTACCGGCAAGCCTTAGCGCCGATGTCGCCTCGCAGAACTCGCGTTGCGCACCTCGCCGAGCACCACGTCGACGGCATCCTCAGACAGGCCGGCGGGAAATGCGGGCAACACTCGGTCGATGACGCCATCACAGCGCGCCAGCAGCGCGCCGGCCAGCTCCGGCAACGGAGCGACCACGGCGAACGCCCGCAACACCTCGTCGTCGATGAGTTCACCCATCGCGTCCCATTCGCCTTCCCTGGACAGTCGATGCAGTTCGACGTGCAGGTCGCCCCACCCGTGCAAGTCGAGCACCGTGCGGTACGCGGGCGTCGAGCCGTAGAACGCGACCTGCTTGCGGGTGGCTGCGGCCGCTGCCCCCATCTGCTCTTCGGTCTCGCCCGTGACGACGAAGACCGGGCAGGACACCTGAAAACCGTTGCGCTCGCGACCCGCCCGCTGCAAACCCCTCAACAGGGCGGGCGTGGTGACCTCCTCCGAGTACCGCTTCGTGGTGAACGCATGGGCCAGCAGGCCGTCGGCAACCTCGCCGCTCAGCTCTGTCATCGCCTCGCCGACGGCGGCGATGAACACGTTCGGAACGCCGTGCGCCATCGGCTCCGGAGTGAACATCGGAGTCATCAGCGTGTGGGTGTAAAAGTCACCCTCGAATCGCAGTCGCGTCCCGTCATGCCATGCGGCCCAAATCGCGTGCAGCGCAGCGACGAACTCTCGCATGCGCCGGACGGGGTGGCTCCATGGCATGCTGAAGCGCTTCTCGACATGCGCCCGGACCTGTGTCCCGAGCCCGAGGTTGAAACGGCCCGCCGAGTAAGACTGCAGATCCCAGCCGAGGTGGGCGACCGTCATCGGGGTGCGCGCGAACGCGACGGCGATGCTGGTTCCCACCTCGAGTACCGAAGTGTGCTCGGCGGCCAGCAGCACCGGAAAGAACGGATCGTGGTTGATCTCGCCCGTCCAGCATCCGTCGTACCCGCGCCGTTCGAGCGTGGCGACCGTCGCCGGGACGCGGGTGAGATCGCTGGGTATGCCCCGGTCGATCCTGAGGCCGGCGGCACTGCCCGAATCGCTCGACGGCAGCGCACCCCCGACGCCTCTCAGCACGGATATCGACGTTACGGTAAGGCATTCAGTACGGTCAACGACCGACACTCGCGCTGCCCGGCACCGACTGGTGAGAAGCCATCCCCTCTTCGAACTCGTGACGAAGGCGTCCGCAACATGGAAGGATTCCGTATGTCCGCGGCCATCCCGCCGCTGGATCAAGCAGACACCGCGAGAACTCGAATTGCCAGTGCCGCGGAGTGTTAGATGTTGGGGACCACATGCAGGCAGCCACGTCTTATACAGACCACGCAACCGGCGGGCCACACGAGTCGCGGGCCGCAGAATGACCCTCCGGCAGATCGATGTCCCGGCGAGTCAGTGGCGCGTTCAAGACATCACTGCGGTGCGCGATGCGTTGGCCCACGTTGGCGATGATCCCGAGTTGGCCCGCGCCTCGCGCGGGTCGGTTGTCCTGAGCTTCGCAGATGCAGAGGAGAGTTATCCGTACCTGAATCCCGCGATTGCCGCTTACTTACAAAATGTGTATTCGGAGTTCCCGTATTTCTTGTACTTTTTGAATCCAGATCGGGCGATTGGCGCGCTCGACGGCTACTTCGCATCAATCGACGCCCTGACCGAGACCCAGCACGGAATATGGGTCATGTGGTCCGATGATGTTGCAACGGCGTTCTTCGGTGCACTTGCCGCGGCGGCCGAGTTTGCGATCAGTCGAGGCGACGATTGGGTCGCCGTTGTCAAGGGCTACGAATACGACGAACGCCAAACGAGATTTTCGGCAATACGCGAGATTCTCGTCAGTCGTGGAGTCATACCGGCGTGAACCGATTGAGACGCTTATATCTCCGCTATTTCGATGCGATGGAAGTCGTATGACGCCGACGCTGCGCGAAGCCGTCCTCGGCGCATGGGAACTGGTGTCGTTCGTCGCCCACGACGCGACCACCGGGCAGGACCGCCAGCCACTCGGCACAGCACCGCGGGGCCTGATTCTCTACACCGCCGACGGCCATATGTCGGCCCAACTCGCCCAACCGGACATGGGTGGCTACGTGGCGTATGGCGGACGGTTCTCGGTCAACGAGGAGACGTCAACTTTGCACCACGACGTCACCGTGTCGATGATGCCGGAACTGTTGGCGCAAAGGCAGTTCCGGCACGCCGCCGTCGACGGCGACTTCTTGACGCTCTCGGCGACAAGAGCCGACGACAGCGGCGCGACGACACATAGCAGCCTGGTGTGGCGGCGGCCATTGCCGACGCCGCGGAGCGAGTGACGGGACTCGAACCCGTGTATACGGCTTTGCAGGCCGCTGCCTAGCCGCTCAGCCACACTCGCACAACCACCACCCTGCCAGTGCAGGCCGCTGGCAGCCCAGCGTTTGGATCGGCCCGATCATTTCCGAGGCTTTGGTTACCGGCGGCACGCGCCCACAGGGACGGCGATCAATGCCGTGCTGGCGGCAGCGTCAGCGACGCCGTAATCGAGGCGCGTGGTTGGATGAACGGCGCATACCGCAGGTACCAACGCTCGTTGCCTGACGCGCTCGATGAGTTCGGCTGGCAGTCGATGCGGGCAGCACGATCTGTCCCGATAAGGGAAAATGAGTGGGTGGACGACATCGCCGAAACCCAGCTGGCCTGGGACCTAGCCGAGCTTGCCAGCCGCCACCTCTCTGAGCGCAATCGCATTGATGTAAACACCGCCATTGGTGGAGGTGATTGCTACGCCGCTATCGGGACGCTGCTCGAGACGATCGTCCGGGCAAGAGTGCGGGTACCTCTCACGCTCGCAGCCAGGATCGACGACTGGGGCGCCCCATATGCGCATCATGCCGACGCGCTCCGATTGAACGAATTGCTCACTGCTATAAGGTCTTTAAGCGATAGGACTGACGTCAACCCACCCCACGACACGTTGTAGGCCAGCGCGTGGCCGACGTGCCCGGAGTCGAACCTTCCGATAGGTCAGCGTTGCAGAACGGCGTCGATGATGCCGGTCGGGAGTGCCATCTGCGGAAACCCGCCATCCAGGTTCTCGCGCTGTGCAACGACCACCGTCTGTTGCGACGGGATCACTGAACCGTCTGTCCCCCAAGCCCGACAGCCGAGTAGCTCCCGGATAGCAGGGCGATCGCGTCGCCGTCGTCGATGGTCCACCAAAGGTAGCCATATGACCGGAATGGGTTGGGCAGAAAGGTTTTGACCCGGGCCGGCGTGCTTGCGCCGATCCAGTCGGGCGGCACGACTTCGCCGCCTTCCCATGTCCCGTCATTGAGATAAAGCTGCCGAAGCGTGCCAAGTCGCGTGCGGACAGTTGCATGGCGTAGTTCGGATATCGCGGCGTCGCGCCCAGCGCGTCACAGCCGTGGCGCAACCGCGCGTGCTCAAGCGGGTTCCAATCGCGAAAGCCAAGCGGGCGAGCCAGGATGCCATCGGTCGCGGCGAACAACGCGACTCCGGACACGCGCTGATATATCTCACCCAGGACATTGAAGTCCCAGTCGCTGTAGTGAAATTCTACTCCCGGAGCAGCAGAGCCACGTTGCGGCCAGTCCGACGGACGATTGCGAAAAATGTCGTAGGTTGAACCGCTGTGCAACGCCAGGTAAACGCCAGAGCACGACGTCAGAAGGTGGTGAAGGGTCGGGCTTCGTTCCTGATCGGTGACACAGGGCGACGCGTCGATACCGAAGTCCGCCAGTGTCGCATCCAATTCCACGGGGCCCTTTGATCAGCCGACCGAATAGGGCGCTGATCATTGATTTACGAATGGAACTGACAGGCAGTGGCACGTCTTGGGCCCCAAGGGTTATCACGGTCTCTCCGGACCGGACGACACACAGTGTGGTGATCCCGTGGGCCTTCACGGCGTCTTCTACTTGATGACCCACCCGACCTCCAGGCTATGTCGTACTTGTCATATTAATAAAATAAGAGGGAATGCCTCGGTTTCCCGAACCCAGAATTGGTCGCTCTGGCGCCAATACCAAGGTGAGGGCGGTGGAGTGTGGTGTCAGATTAGCCGTCGGTTGCGTTCTAGGACTTGACGACCTGGGGCAACCGCGGTCATACCCGCAGCGGGCAGGATGCCCACCGGTACATGATGGTCGAGATGGCTTCGCCATGTGTCCCCGTGCACGCGACCAAGCGGTGACCATCACCAATCGAAAGGTCTATTTCGGAGGCATCCTGATCCCACCGTCCACCCGGACGACCTCAGCGTTCATGTAGGAGTTGGTCACCAACTCGACCACCATCGAGGCCAACTCGTCAGGGTTGCCCAGCCGGTGTGGGAACAGCACCGACTCACCCAGCTTCGCCTTGAATGCCTCCGCCCTTTCGCCCTCACCGTAAATCGGGGTATCGATCAAGCCGGGCGCGATGGTGTTGACCCGAATCCCCACGGCGGAGAGGTCACGCGCCACCGGCAGCGTCATACCCACGACACCGCCTTTCGACGACGAATAGGCCGCTTGTCCGATTTGGCCGTCGAAGGCGGCCACACTCGCCATCGACACGATCGCGCCGCGCTCGCCGCTGGCCATCGGCTCGTTGCGGCTCATCGCGGTTGCGGCCAGCCTGATGCAGTCGAAGGTGCCGATCAGGTTGATGGCGATCACTTTTTTGTAGGCATCAAGGTTGTACGCCGATTCGAATCGACCATCCTTGCCGATCGTGCGCTGTGCCCCGCCGATGCCGGCGGAGTTGACCAGGACGCGCAGTGGGCCCAGTTCAGCTGCCTTTTCGACGGCCGCCTGAATCTGCTCGGTGTCCGTAACGTCGACGCTCATGAAGGTGCCGCCGATCATTTCGGCAAGTTCTGCCCCACGGTCTGCCTGTAGATCAGCGACAACAACTTTCGCTCCCCTGGCGGCCAGCAGACGTGCCGATGCCGCTCCGATGCCCGACGCGCCGCCAGTGACTATTGCGCTAGCTCCGCTGATATCCACTATTACACCCACGCCAATTCAATGCGTTGCCATCCGTTAAGCAATGCCGTCGGATTACGTTGCAACGGAGCATCGGCCAGCTTGAGGCGGTCCAGGTAGGGCAGTAATCCACCGATCGCGGCCCGCACTTCTTGGCCGGCCAAGTGGGCGCCCAGACAGAAGTGGATGCCGTGGCCGAACGCCAGGTTCTTACCGGCCGGACGGGTGATCAGAAAACGGTCGGGGTCGTCGAAGCGGCGAGGATCGCGATTAGCGGCGGCCATGTGTAGCGCGATGATGGCTCCCTTCGGGATTGGCGTGCCGGCGATCTCGGTCTCTTCGGTCGCCTCACGAAACGCGAACTGGATGGGGGTCGTCAGACGGTTGCCTTCGTCGACAACGGCGGGCAACAGTGACGGGTCGTCGAGTAATAGTTTGAGCTGGTCGGGATTGTTCAGCAGTTCGACCACGGTGTTGCCGATGAGATTGGTGGTCGTTTCGTTGCCGGCGACCATGATGGTGATGGCCACCATCAAGGTTTCGACAGTGGTCAGTGATTCGTTGTCGATCGCCGCGACCATTGCACTGACTAGGTCATTTCTCGGCTCAACGCGCCGTGCCTCGATCAACGGAACGAAGTAGGTACTGAACTCCTTGATGGTGCTCAGCATCATCTCGCTGCGTTCGGCTGGACTACTGAACTCGGCGCCGGCGGCCGCGGCGAATGCGTCGGACCAGCGTTTGGCGCGGCCGTACTCACTTCGGTCGATACCGAGGATGTGACAGATCATCTCCACCGGCAGTGGAACGGCTAGCCGCTCGACAAGATCGAAGCCGGACAGGTCACCGATGCCGCTGAGGCAGCGGTCGACGATCTCAGTAATCGCGGTGGCCATCTCCTTGATTCGCGGGGGGGTGAAGCCTCTGCTCACGATTCTGCGCATCCGGGTGTGTTGGGGTGGGTCTGCGGCAGCGATCGTCTTGGCGGAGGCCATCTCCTCCATGTCGATCGGCATCCCCGCGACCAGGGCCATGAGTCGCTCGATGACCTCGGGTTTCATCTCGGCATCAGCCGGGTCCGAATCTCCCTCGTACGGGTTAGGACGCGACGAGAACACAGCAGGGTTCGACTGCACCGCCTTCACGTCGTCAAATCGCGAGATCACCCAGATGTTCGAATCGCTCCGGTAGACCGGAAACCGATCTCTCAGCTCCGCGTAAACCGCAGGTAATTGCTCAGGTGGACCGGGCTTGAACGGCTCGAACTCCAGCACACTTCCATCGGCCGACAATGTCTCTCCTGTTCATTGGCGACGCCCGCGGGCCACTTCGCACACCGGACGGCAGCAGCCTGTACAGGCCATGTTCATAATAGTAGGACGTTGTTTGCGTATGAAGCAAGGCTCGGTAGAGTACAACAGCACCTAGCGCCAGACACCGCTGGGAACGTTGGTGCCGACGCCGCGAGGGACAGAAAGGGCTCTGGACGTGTCATCAGAAACCCGCAGGACCACCAACATTCCCCCCTACACAATGGTCGGCGACTGGGCAGATCTGTCCGCTGTCCCCGGCGCTGCCTCGTGTTGGGTGCACAACGCCGTCGTCGCCACCGACGGCGGGGAGATCATCGGATTCCATGGTGGGCAGCTCGTCGCGTTCGACGCCGGGGGCCAGCTGCTCCGAGTGGCCGAGACGGGGCTCACCGAAGGCCACGGCATCACTCTCGTGCGCGAGGACGATGAGGAATTCCTGTGGGTCAGCGACCCGGGATTCGTGTTCAGCTGCGGCGCCGACGACGGCGACCCTAACTGGGCTGCCATGTTCGGAAAGGGCGTGCAATGTCAGACCCGGGCACCCCGAGTGGTGAAGATGAGTCTCGACGGTCAGATCCGCGCCGAGTTGCCTATCCCCCCCAGGATCCGGCCATCCCGTCCGGCCCGATGGGACCGTACTGTCCGTGCGGCTGCGCCGTGGACGAAGAGCGCTGCGGCGGAGAAGGCGACATCTGGGTAGCGGATGGATACGGGTCAGGTCTCGTGCACCGCTTCGACAAGCATGGAAAACACCTGTTAACACTGACCGGCGACGAAGTCGGCCAACGAATGTTATGTCCACACGCCATTTTCATCGATCGCCGCGAAGCGGCCCCGGAGCTCTCCATCGCCGACCGCATCAATACCCGCGTTCTTGTCTACGACCTTGACGGCCGCCACCTGCGGAGTTTCGGTGAGCAAATCCTCAACAGCCCCAGCGATTTTGCGCAGTGGGGAGACCTGCTGGCCGTCGCCGAGCTGTATGGGCGAGTGGCTGTCCTCGATCCCGAGGACAATCTGCTCGGATACATCGGCGCAGACCCGGATCCCGCGGCGGACCAAGGGTGGCCGACCCGGCCGGGATGGCCCAATGCGCTGGCCGCCGATGGGCGTACGGAGACACCCGATCTTCCGCAGCACGGTCGGTTCAACTCGCCGCATGGTGTCGCAACCGACGCCGACGGCAACCTCTATGTCTCCGAATGGTTGTTGGGCGGGCGATACACCAAGCTCGCCATCCGACGCTGACCGATCCGGTGCAGGTTTGCTTCAGGACCAGAAGTTGTACACGGTGCGGGCGTTGAGCTCGACGATCTTGCGTGCTTCGTCGTCAGGCACGTCGACCAAGTGTTCGGCGAGCAGCTTGCGGGTGTGCGGCCAGTTGGAATCCGAATGCGGGTAGTCGCTTTCGAACATGATGTTGTCCACGCCGATGCGGTGACGCTGCTCGATCCCGGACTGGTCGGAGATGAAGCACCCGTAGATGTGCTCGCGGAACAGTTCGGAGGGCAGTTTGTCGGCGTTGATGTTGCACCAGTACTTGTGCCGGCCGAACGAGTAGTCGATGCGTTCCAACAGGTAAGGCATCCATCCGATACCACCCTCGGACAGAGCAACCTTGAGCTTGGGAAACTTGTAGAACACGTCCGACATCAACAGGTCGACGGTGGCCATCATCGAATTCAATCCGAACAGCGCGATCCCGATGAACATGTCACCGTCGGGGGCAAGGCCCAGCGGCATGCCACCGGACCCGAAGTGCATCGACAGCGGTAGCCCGGCTTCCTCGCAGACACGAAACAGCGGATCCCAATGGTCGGTGTGAAACGACGGCAATCCGATCTTGTGCGGGGCTTCGATGAAGGAGATGGACTTGGCGCCCTTTGCCGCGGTGCGCTCGACTTCGGCGACCGAGGCCTCGATGTCCCAGAACGGAACCATCATCAGCGGGATCTGGCGCTCTGGGGCGTAGGCACACCATTCGTCGAGGATGAAGTCGTTGTACGCGCTGATGCACAGCTTGGCGAAGTCCTTGTCCTTGGCCTTATGGAAGGTGCTGCCGGCGAAACCGCCGAAGTTGGGGAAGCAGAGCTGGGCCCATACGCCCTCGATGTCCATGTCCTTGATGCGGTCGGCGATGTCATGACACCCCGGCAGCATGTCGTCGTAGCTGCGCGGGTCCATGCCGAAGTCGCGGGGATGCTTGCCTGCGACGGCGTTGAGCGCGAAGTTTCCTGATTTGCTGCCCTCGTAGAGCCAGGTGTCGTTGCCGTCGGGCAGCTTGACGATGCGCGGAGCCACCTCGGCGTACTTGGCGGGGACGCGGTCCAGCCAGACCCGGCGGTGTTCGATGACGTGGTCGTCGACGGAGATGATCTTGGCGTCCTCGGGCAGCATGCGGATTCTCTCCTGGAAAATTCTGGTACGTAGGCTCTCATCACAGCCGTGAAATGACTGCCATCAGAGTAGAACGATAAGTGCAGCTAAAGCAACGCTGATATGCTCCCTGTGGCGCAGAACGCTACCGGATTGATCGTTGACCAGCCGCGGGACGCTTGGATGGCCACAGGAACCACCCCGTTGGATTTACCGGCCGGGGCACCGTCGCGGGCGGGCCCCTGGTAGACCATCAGGTGCTGGTGAAGAGGCGAAAGTACACATGGCCCGAAAGGACACGATGAGCGTCGACAGAATTCTTATGGGTGCCGGCTGATGGCCACGGCCGGAGCCGACTGGATCGACCCTGAGATCTGCGCAAGGCTGCGCGGATTTCCTGATTTCGATTTCTCCGCCGACAACCTTGCGGCCATGCGCAGCGGATCGATGTTCGAACCGCAATCCGCGCCCGACATCGAACGCGTCGAGCTGAGCACCGAGCGCGCTGGGGTCGCGCTGTCGGTGCTAAGACCCTTGCAAAACCCCACCGAATCCGCCGCCGAGCCGCCCGTCCTGTACTGGATGCACGGCGGCGGCACGGTGATCGGCAACCGCCACATGGACGACGCGCGCCTCATCGAGTGGTGCCGCCAGCTGGGCTGTGTCTGCGTCAGTGTCGAATATCGACTGGCGCCCGAAGCCCCCTACCCCGCGCCGCTGGACGACTGCGAGGCCGGGTTGCGCTTCATCGTCGAGCACGCCAGCGAGCTTCGAATCGACCCGCAGCGAGTCGGGATCGGTGGACGAAGCGCCGGTGGAGCGCTCGCAGCCGGCCTCGCCCTGCGGTTGCGCGAGAGTGCGAACATCCCGGTGTTGTTCCAGTATCTGGAGTATCCGATGCTCGACGACCGCGGCGTCACCGCGTCGAGCCAACTCGCGGAATCGCCGCTATGGACGCGGGAATCCAACGCGTTCGGCTGGCGCAGCTACCTGGGCGCCCGCTGCGGCACCCGCGACGTGCCATCCGATGCCGCGCCGGCGCGGGCGACCGGATTAAGTGGCCTGCCTGCGACGTTCATCGGCGTTGGCACCGCGGACTGCCTCCGCGATGAGGCGATCGATTTCGCCGCGCGACTGTGCCGGGCGGCGGTGCCGACCGAACTGCATGTCTACGCCGGAGCCGTACACGGCTTCGACATGTTCGCCGACACCGCGGTCGCCCGAACCGCCGCGCGCGACAGCGCGGACTGGCTGGCCCGCCAGTTCGCACCAAAATAATGGGAGGCACCATGGACCTTGGGTTCGCCGATGGCACCGCCGTGATCGCCGGGGGCTCCCGCGGCATCGGGCTGGCGACCGCATTGTGCCTGGCAGAGCAGGGTGCGCGGGTCGCGGTCGTTGGGAGGAACGAAGCCTCGCTGGCGCAGGCAGCCGTAACGTTGGCGGCAGCGGGCAGCCCGGACGTGCTCACGTTGGCCGCGGATCTGAGCTCGGCGTCGGATGTCGATGCTGTCTTCGTGACGGTTGGCGAGCGGTGGGGCGCGCTTAACGTGCTGGTTAATGCGGCGGGGCCGGCGGGGGCGGGTCGCTTCGAAGACCTTGGCGACGCGCAGTGGGCGGCGGCGCTCGATTCGGGGGTGCTGTCGGCGGTGCGATGTGTGCGTGCGGCGTTGCCGCTGCTGCGGGCCGCGTCGTGGGCTCGGGTGGTGAACGTGACGGCCATGTCGGTGCAGCACCAGTCGCCGGGCCTGGTCGGCTATACGGCGGCCAAGAGCGCGCTACTCAGCGTGACCAAAAACCTCGCCCGCAGTCTCGCGGGCGACGCCATCCTGGTCAACGCGGTCGCGCCGGGTCCGATCCTGACCGATTGGGCGCGGCCGATACTGGCGTCTGCGGGGATCGAGATGGACGACCCGGTGGGTGCCTTCGGGGTGCTGGGGCGCGATCACGGCATGTCGGTGGATCTGGGTCGGCTCGGGCTCCCGCATGAGGTCGCCGCCGTCATCGCGTTCTGCGCCTCTCGCGCAAACACCTTCATGACCGGCGCCCACCTCAACGTCGACGGCGGCAGCGATTTCCTTTAGTTCCCGGTCAGCGCCGCGGGCGGCTACGCGGGAATCCCAGTCGGTTCTCCACGATAAGGCTGCGCAGCACCTCGCTGGAGCCGCCATAGATCGTTGTCGCGACCGCGCTGCGATAGTGCGCGTCCAGGCTGCCGTCGATCGGAGCCTCGGGGTCGGTCCAATCGAGCAGGCCCGCCATTCCCGCTATGTCACTCGCGGCGGCCGCGGAGCGGACATAACTCTCCGGGCCAAACAGGGCCGAGACCGGGCCCGGCTTCTCACCCTCGGCGTCCAAGAAGGCGGCCCGCAAGCCGAGTAGATCGGCGACCTCGCCTTCCATCGCCATTCGCGCCAGACGCTCTCGGACGAGATCGTCGTTGATCAATGGGGCGCCGTCTGGTCCGGGTTGGGTGCGGGCGAACTCCAGCGTGTCAGCCGCAACCAGTGTTGTCCGTGAGGCCGGTGCCACGTTCTGCTCTGCCTCGAGCGCGGCCCGCATCACCGAAAAGCCCTGATGCGCCTCACCGATCCGGTTCGCGTCGGCCACCCGCACGTCGTTGTAGAACACGACATTCGTGCGTTCATGGCCCATGGTGTGCACCGGCTGGATCTCGATGCCGGGTGAATCCAGCGGTACCAGCAGCATGGTGAGGCCGCGGGTGCCCACCGATCCCACCTGTGACCGGGTCAATAGGAAACAGTAATCAGCCAGGTGGGCAAACGTGGTGAAGATCTTCTGTCCGTTGACAATCCACTCGGCGCCGTCTTGCTCCGAGCGTGTCGCGCACGCGAAGACGTCTGATCCGCCGGCCGGCTCGGTATATCCCAGGCAGATCAGCGTCTCGCCGGCGGTGACCCCCGGCAGGATCCGGCGCTTGAGCTCTTCGGAGCCGGTGGCTTTGATCGCATTGGCCGGCAGCATCGTGGTGCCGGGCCCGATGGTCGGGACGCCGCCTCTGCGCAGCGTGTCCAGCAGCACTCCCGCCTCGAATGGGTCCAGGCCGGCGCCGCCCTCGTCGACAGGCCACGTCGGCGCAACCCACCCGCGCTCGCCGAGCTTGCGAGTCAGCGCCCGGTCGACGCCGTCGCCGGTGCGACGTTCGTTCTCGATCAATGCACGGGTGACATGCCGGGCGACGAACTCCTCGGCTTCGCCCCGGATGCGCCCCCAGTTCGCGGGTTCGGTGAAGTCCATTGGCTCAGTGACCTTCCGTGATAGCGGGACCGAAGCGTCTATCCGCGACGACGAGTAGCTCGCGTCGGGGATCGGCGAACGCCGCTGCCCAAGCTTTGGCGCGCCGGTAATAGAGCTGAATGTCGTACTCGTCGGTGAAACCGTACCCACCATGGACGTGGAGGCTGTGCTGACTCGCGTGATAGGCGGTTTCGGCCGCGAAGACGAACGCCATCGCCGCCATCGCGCCGGCATCTTCCTGCGCGGAATCCATTGCCCAACAAGCCTTACGGACCAGTAGCTGGGCACCGTCTAGCGCTGTGACCGCGTCGGCGAACGGATGCGCGACCGCTTGGTACATTCCGATCGGCTGGCCGAACGCTTCGCGCACTATCGCGTAGCGGGAACCGATCTCCACGGCCTCGTAGGCCAGCCCGACCAGCGCCGCCGCGCGCAGCACACGTACCTCATCGATCGCGGCGTCAAACAGTGCCCGCGCCTCGTTGCCCTCGGCGAGGACCGTGGTGTCGCCCTGGGCCTCCCACCGGGCCAGCGATAGTCCGCCGAGGTTGCGGCGGGCCGTTTTGGGCAGACCGTCCGGGCGGTTCACGTAGATCAGCGAGTCTCCGTCGAGTGCCAGCACAGCGTCGGCGACTGCGCCGTCGACTAGCAACCGCTGCGCCACCGGGCCAGGCTGCGTGGCGAGTGACACGATGACAGATCCGTTAAGGATCGGTCCCAGCAGTTCCTTCTCCTGGAGACGGCCCAGCAAGCGGGCAGCGGCCGCGGTCTCGGCGACGGGGATCGGGGCAAGGCGCCGGCCGGCTTCCTCGGCCACCAACGCGATTTCGAGGAGTCCGCCGTCCCCGCCCCCGCAGTCCGAGGGCACTCCGATGCCCAGCGCACCGATTTCGGCGTAGTGCCGCCACAGCAGCCCATCGACGCCGGACAGACTCGACTCCGCTGCGCGCACCCGCTCAGGCGTGGCCTGTTTCCCGAACAAGGCCGCGAACGCGTCGCGGACCGCGCGTTGCTCCGGCGTCAGCGATAGATCCACCCGTTACTCCTCGTAATCGTGACCAGGCTGTCGACCTCCGACGGCGCGTCAGCGCCGCCACAGAAGGCACGTTACCCGCAGTCGGACTGATGCACGACGAAAAAGTATACGCATATCCTCTTTTAACGCACTCGATGCTAGAGTCAGTCGCACATTTGATTGTCGCTTTGGTTGATGAGCGTTCGGCATGCGTCGCAGGCTGAGCTGCGCACGAGGAGGAGTTCGATGACGTCGCGTTTGGGTTTTCCGGTCTTCGATGGTGATAACCACATGTACGAGACCCGCGATGCACTGACCAAGTTCCTGCCGCCGGAGTACCACGGCGCCGTCCGCTACGTCGAAGTGGACGGCCGCACCAAGATCGCCACGTTGGGCCAGATCAGCGAGTACATCCCCAACCCGACCTTCGACAAGGTCGCCGCACCGGGCGCGCAGGAGGACTACTTCCACAACGGCAACCCCGAGGGCAAATCGCATCGCGAGATCCTGGGCAAGGCGATCGAGGCGACTCCCGCGATGCGCGAGCCCGAGCCCCGGCTGGAGCTCCTCGATGAGCAGGGCATCGACAAGTCGATGATGTACCCCACGCTGGCGAGCCTGGTGGAAGAACGATTCCGCGAACACCCCGAGGCAACCCATACGATCATTCATGCCCTGAACCAATGGTTGGACGAGACCTGGACTTTCGACTACAAAGGCCGCATCTTCACCACACCCATCATCACCTTGCCCATCGTGGACAGGGCGATCGACGAGCTGAACTGGGTGGTCGAGCGCGGCGCGCGCGCCATCCTCATCCGGCCGGCGCCGGTCCCCGGACTGCGTGGCCCGCGGTCATTCGCGCTGCCCGAGTTCGACCCCTTCTGGAAGCGGGTTGTCGAGACCGGCGTGCTGGTCATCATGCACGCCTCGGACAGCGGATATTCCCGGTACGCCAACGACTGGGAGGGTGCCGGCGAGTTCCGCCGTTCCAGCCGTCGCCGTTCCGCTCCTACTACTCCCTGGCCCGCAACCCCGCCGAGGACGCCGTGGCGGCGCTGGCCTGCCACGGGCTGCTGACGCGGTTTCCCGAGCTACGGATCGGCATGGTGGAGAACGGGACGACCTGGCTGCCCCGGCTGCTGGAGAACCTCAGCGACACTCGCAAGAAGATGCCGCAGCTCTACAGCGAGAACCCCGTCGAGGCCATCCACCGCTGCGTTTATTTCAACCCCTTCTGGGAGGAGAACGTGGCCGAACTCGCGAAGCTGGTGCCGATCGATCCCCTGTTCTTCGGCTCGGACTACCCGCATCCCGAGGGCCTGGCCGATCCGCTCACTTACGCCGAGCGTCACCCGGAACTGAGCGACGAGAGGTCGCCATGGTGATGGGCGGCACGCTGACTTGCCTGTCGGATCGACGCCTGAGATGTCGACCGATCACGGCGCGGGATCAGCCACTAAACGTCGCGCGGATGGCTCCCCCATGGAGTTCGACCCGTACTCGACAGCTTCTTCGACGACCCCTATGAGCTTATCGTTGGATGCGCGACGAGGCGCCCGTGTATTCAGCGAGCGGTGGGATTTCTATGCCTGACCCGCAATGAGGATGTCGTTGCCGCCCACCGCGACTGGGAGACATTCAGCAGCGCCTACGGCGTCACCCTGGACGCACTGTCGATGCGCCACAGGTTCGACGAGACTCAAGATGTTGATCCTGATCGATCCCCCCGAACACGAACTGCTGCGCAAGCTGGTCCGCCAGGTCTTCACCAAGGCGGCGATCGCCAACCTGGAGCCGCTGGTGACCGACATCGTCACCTCCTATACCGCCGCGCTGAAGGGCAAAGACGATTTCGACATCGTGGCCGACTTCGCGGCGCTGTTCCCGGTCGAAATCATCTCTTCAATGCTCGGCGTGCCCCGGAGAGCGCCAGCAGATCCGGCATTGGACCGACGGGTTCCTGCACCGCGAGCCGAACAACCCCTTCGCCACCGAAAGCGGCGTCAAGGACTCGATGGCCATGAACGCATACTTCCTGGAGCTGTCGAAGCAAAAGCGCCGCCAGCCCGACGACCTGATCATCAGCAGGCTGGTCGACGCTACCTACGAGGACGAGACCGGGGTGACGCATCGGCTCACCGACGAGGACATCGCCACGTTCTCGGTGCTGATCGCGGCGGCGGGCAGCGAAACGGTCACCAAACTGGTGGGCAACGGCGTCGTGGCCTTCCAACACAATCCCGAGCAATGGGAGCTGGTGCTCGCCGACCCCGGCGTGATCCCCGGAGCCATCGAGGAGATGCTGCGGCTCAATCCGCCCTCGCAGTACCAGGGCCGGTTTGCCACCCGAGACGTCGTGCTCGAGGGGAGCACCATTCCGGCGGGATCGCCTACCCTACTGGTCACCGGCGCCGCCTCGCGCGACCCGCGGGCCTACGATCGGCCCGATGCGTTCGACGTCAAACGTGGCGGATCACCACCCTGGCTTTCGGATTCGGCGCACACAGCTGCCTGGGCTCCTGGCTGGCGCGACTGGAGACTCGTGTCGCGTTCACGCGATACCAGAACTGGCCGCGTTTCACGGTCGACACCGATGGTCTGCGACGGGTGACGATGTCCAATGTGGCCGGCTATTCGCACGTTCCGGTGCACGTCGGCTGATGGCCGCGGTGAAGACCGGCGGACGTGGCATTCAGCGGCCGCCGGGGACCGTTCCCGAGTTGCTGTCCTGGCGCCGCGGGGAGGCTGACGGCGAATTTCTGGTTACCGACCAGGAGCGGCTGACTTTCGCGGAGGCCGACGCCAGTCCAGGAATTGGCCGAGGCGCTGTTGGCCTCGGGCGTGGGCAAGGGAACACGGCTCGGGTTCTGTTCCCGAACTGCGCCGAATGGCTCATCACTTGGCTGGCTGCGGCACGTGTCGGCGCTCTCACGGTTCCCTTGTCCACTTTCGCCCCCGGTGCGGAACTCGCTAGGTTGCTGCGCCACACGGACACCCAGTTCGTTGATGGCGGTCGATCTGCCGGTAAGCGGTCTGGTCGACCGGCTCCAGGAAGCGCTGCCGGGCATCGTCGAGGGCGGCACGGCAATGGCGTTGCCCCGGTGCCATACCTACGAAGGGTGCACGTGTGGCCCGAGCGATCGCAGTGGGCATCCCCCTGGCCTGAAGTATCGGGTTCCGTCGTGGCACTCGCTGATTCGGCCGAGCGCGAGGTACCCGCCGACGATCTCGTGCTGGTCAGCACGTCTGGGACGACGGCGTTACCGAAATCTGTCGTGCACACGCACGGCAGTCTCGTGCGTCACGCTTTTGTCCTGGCAGCCATCGCGGGGTCAGTTCGAACGACCGAATCTACTCGCCGATGCCGTTTTTCTGGGTGGGTGGCCTCACCATGGTGGTGCTACAAGCGCTGTCCACCGGCGCGACGATCTTGGCCCAGGATGTGTTTGAGGCCGGTCAAGACCCTGGCTCTGCTGAACGAGAACGGGCCACGTTCATTTCGTGCTGGCCGCAGGCCAGCCAAGCGATGGCCGACCATCCCGACTTCACCAAGCGCGACCTGTCCAGCGTCCGTGGTGGAACCTTGCTGCAGGCGCTGCCCAACGATCGTCGACCAGCGAACCCGACCTCACCCCGAACATGCTGGGCATGACCGAAACGGGCGGCCCGCACACCATGGCCGAAGTTCCCGATACGCCGCTGCGACCAGAACGACGCGGCTCCTTCGGCATTCCCCTCCCTGGCGCGGTATCACCGCATCGTGGACGCCAACGGGCTGGAGGTACCCGTCGGCTCGGACGGCGAAATCCAGGTGCGGGGTTCGATCCTGATGGGCCGGATCTACAAGCATGAACGCCACGAGGTGTTCACCTCCGACGGTTGGTATGACACCGGGGATCGGGATGGTTCGACGACGCGGGCCATCTGCATTTCACCGGCCGCGCCAGCGCCCTCATCAAAACCGCGGGTCGAACGTCTCTCCGGCCGAGGTCGAATCGGTCTTGGACGCCATGGCCGGGGTGCTGCACAGCTTCGTCGTCGGGCTACCCCATTCGTACGCGGCCAGGTTGTCGGCGCTGTCGTCGTGCCCGTGCACGGCGCCCTGTTGTCCACGGCGCCGTCGCGGTGCACGCCCGCGCGCAATCTGTCCGCGTTCAAAGTGCCGACCGTGATCGCGATCCTCGCCGAGACTGAACTTCCGATGCTGCCCACCGGCAAGCTCGACCGGCAGGGGCTGGTCAGGTTGTTGACGACCGAAACCCTTCCGAATGCCTGAGAAAGGGAAGCGAACGATGGACTTCGCGGCCTTCCGACTCAATGGTGACGAGCGAAGGCAACTTCTGACAGTGCAGACGGAGTGCACCGTAGGGTGGCTCAACGGCGACGGTTGGCCGGTGTCGGCATTCCTGACGTATTTGTTTGAGCGCGATGCGTTCTGGGCGACGTCGTTCCGCGACCGTCCCCGCGTCGACTGTCTGATCGCTGACCCCCGAAGTACGGTCGCAGTTTCCAGCGCAGGTAAAGACCTCAGCCATGGCCGGATGATCAGTGCCCGGACATTGGCAGTCGTGCATGACGACGCGTCCACCGCCGAATGGTTCTACCCGCAGTTCGGCAAGATGGCCGGCCTGGACGCAGCGGTGTTGGCCCGGCAGGACCGAGTCATCATCGAGCTTCGTCCGCAGGCGTGGAACAGCTTTGACGCCAAGCGAATGCTGCGCCGATAACTTACTTCCCGCGGCCGGCGTCTTTCATCTGTGCCAGGTTGGCCATCACGACGGTCTTGCCATCGGTCGCGGCCAGCGCGCGGAGGTGACCGAGGTGGTGCATGTCGAAACACGACTCGATCGCCGCCGAGAAGCCCATGGTGTCCATCGTTTGATTGACCGAACGCTTGGCCAGGCGCAACGCCCACGGGTCGGTTTGAGCGACGCGACGCGCCAGCTGCATCGTGAACGCACCTAGCTCGTCCAACGGCACGACGTGGTTGACCATCCCGATTCGCAGCGCCTCGTCGGCGCCTATCGAGCTTTGGGTGAACAGCATCTCCTTGGCTTTTCGGGGGCCGAATTCCCAAGTATGCGCGTGATATTCGACGCCCATGATGCCCATCATGCCGACCGGGTCGGAGAACTGGGCGTTGTCGGCGGCGACGATGAGATCACACGGCCAGCACAACATCAGCCCCGCCGCGATGCACTTACCCTGCACCGCCGCGATCATGGGTTTCGGGATGTCACGCCAGCGTTTGGCGTACTCCAGGTAGCCGCGAGTCTCCCAATCGTAGTATTCCTCCGCGATCAGCTTTCCATCCTCGCCATGTTTGCCATGAAGGTTGCGCCCGTCCGCCGACGGATCGTTGCCCGACATGTCGTGTCCGGCCGAGAAATGCTTGCCGGTGGTCTCTGAAAGACGATGACCCGGACATCGGGGTCTGCATCGGCGCGCCGCCAGGCTTCGTCGAGATCCTTGAGGATGCCGGGTGTTTGGGCGTTAGCGGCCTGGGGACGGTCCAACGTGATGACCGCGACCTTGTCGTCGATCTCGTAGCGGACGAAGTGCTCAGCTGTCATGGCTGCATTCCTTTCGGGGGCGTCCTGATCGACCTCTCCGCGCGAAGGACGCCACGTGTGATCCGGACTGGGTGTAAACGTCGCCGGTGCCGAAGCCCGGCCACCGACCAATCGCACGCCGTGGATCTGCACCCGCAGCCACTGCGCGACGTCGAACGGTTGGTGAAAACACAGCGAGTGGGTCACGACACCGGTTTGGACGCTGACGTGGGCGTCGCGCTGGCTGACGCCGGGCACCGCTTTGAATATCGTGCCGATCAGCGGCCAGTCCGAGATGTAGGCGATGACCGGTTGCGCCAGTGCGGTGTCGGTGAAGTCCGGGCAGCGCATCCAGAAGCCCAGCTCGGCAGGGACGGCATCCTGAGCTCCAGACCGTCGCCGATCACCCGGGTTTCGCCCGGAACCACTGCGAAGTCAACGGGTTTGGCCGCCATCGGATCGCCGGCCTCAGCGGCGTTGTACTGATAGTCGTGCCCGTCATCGGCGTGGTCCACGAGGATCGACGCGGTCGCGATCACGCGGCGGGCAGACTCGTCGCCCTGCCAGGCCACGGCGCGCCGATGCCCAGGGAGCGCCCGTCGTGGGTCTCTTCCAGATCCAGGTACAGCGGCTCGGTGGCGCGTCCGGCGCGGGGAACGCGATCTGCAGTGACTTCACCACTTTGGGCGATCCGGGCGGCGCGACGGCCGCGATGAGTTGCGCCATGATCTGCCCGCCGAAGATCCGCTCGACGCTGGGGTCGGAGACCGGGAGCACGGTGCGGCCCTCGGTGTCCTCGTCCAGGGTGAGCATGGTGCGGAATTGATCGAATTTCATTGTTGCCTCATTGTGGTGGCTCCGTCATCCAAGGTTGCGACCAACTCGAACTTCTTGACCTTGCCCGAGGGCGTCATCGGCAAGCTTTCCACGAAGTGCCATGCAACGGGCATCTTTTGGCGCGCCAGTCCGGTGGCGTGCAGGTGGCGCGACAGGTCCTCGGCCGATGCGCGGCCCGGCTGATCGAACACGACGAACGCCACCGGGACCTCACCGAACCTCGCGTCGGGACCGGGCACCACGGCGGCTTGGCGCACCGCGGGGTGCGCGACGAGCAGGTCCTCGATGTCGCGGGCGGAGGACTTCTCACCGCCACGTTTTATCACGTCCTTGATGCGGCCAGTGATGGTCACGTAGCTGGCACTACCGACGACCCCGATGACCCCGACGTCCCCGGTGGAGAACCAGCCCTCGTCATCGAGGGCGGCCCTGTTGGCCGCAGCGTCCAGATAGCCCAACATCTGCTCCGGCCCGCGCACCAGCAGTTCCCCCGCGCATCCCGCGTCCAACGCCCCGCCATCCGTACCGACCACCCGCACCTGGACCCCCGGTGCAATCGCGCCGTCGGTCTCCGCGCGCAGGTCGAACGGATAGGCGCGGTTCATCACCGTCACCGTTGGAAGTTCGGTCATGCCGTACACCCGCGCGGCCGGAATGCCTTGCTCTTCACTGCGTTCCATCACCGCGCGCGGTACGGCCGCCCCTCCGCAGGCGAACATCCGCAGCGGCAGGTGCACGCGCGCGGACCGAGCGGCGTCGGTCAATTCCCCCAGGAACACCGTCGCCCCGGCCGAATAGGTCACCCGGTGGCGCATGATGTCGGCCACCGCGGCGTCGGCGTCCCACCGTTCGGACAGCACCGCGGAGGCGCCGACCAACAGCGGGATCGTCATCGCGTTGAGCACGCCGGTGATGTGCTGCAGCGGGGCCGCCATGTACGCGACGTCCTCCCAGGACAGGCCCCACGCATCGGGAGCTGGCGGGTTTCGGCCAGCAACGTGCGCGACGAGTGCACCGCGGCCTTGGCGCCCGAGGTGGTCCCGGAAGTGAACAGGATCAAGCAGGGCTCGTCGGGCCCGACATCGGCGGACCGCTGGCGGCCGCCATGCGAGACCACCGCGTCGAACGACGACCAGCCCGGACGGGTGCCGCGCAGCACGATGCGGGCGACGTCGTCGAGACCAACCGTGGCGAGGAGGTCGTCGAACGCTTCGGCGTGGCCGAAGCCGCGGAACGTCTCGGCGCTCACCACGGCGGCGGGCCGGACCTGCTCGATGACCTGTCGCAATTCGTGTTCCCGGTAGAACGGGGCGATCGGGCAGCTCACCGCGCCGGCACCCAGATCGCCAGGCCCAGCGCGTGGGCTTCCCACCAGTTGGGTGTCTGCCAGCACACCGCGTCCCCAGCCCCGACGCCGCTCCGGCCAGCCATCCGGCGGCACGTTCGACCACCTCGAGTAGTTCCTGGTAGGTCAGCTGATGACCGCCTTCGACGATGGCCGGCCGCGAACCGTGCTGCCGGGCCGCCCGTTCCACCGCCGCGGAGATCGTCAGGTCACTGACGTAACCGAAGCGCCGGTATTCCGCGAGGCGGTCCGGGGCCACCGGTGGCGCCAGGATATCGGCGGCAGTGACCCGGGTTCGGTTACTGCTCATCCGCCCATGCTCATTCCGCCGTCAACGGTGACACCGCGCCGGTGACGTAAGACGCGAGGTCATCCAGCAGGTACGGACGGCGTGCGCCAGCTCCTCGGGACGCCCCCAGCGGCCGACAGGAATCATCGACGTCACCGTATCCCGGTCGGTGTACACCAGCTCGGTCGCCAGATCGGTGTCGAAACTTCCGGGGATCACACAGTTCACGGTGATGCCCTTGCGGGCGACGGCGCGTGCGCAGGATCTGGTCAGGCCGACGTCACCCTTGGCAGCGCCGTAGGCGACCTGCACCGGGCTGCCCAGCAGTGCCGTGACCGAGCCGATGTTGACCACCCGCCCGAAACGCTGCTCAGTCATGTGGGCCAAGACGGCCTGGCTGAGAAGAACGCCGCAGACAGGTTGACCGCGACCTGACGGTGCCTCCTCGGGGCTGACGTCGCTGAGGCGTTGCTCGTTGACCACCCCGGCGTTGTTGACCAGATAGTCCAACCGGCCGTGCTGCTCGAGAACCTCGGCAACGAGGGCCTTGCATGAAGCCGGCTCGCCGACATCGGCCTGATGCAGGGTCACGGCGGCTCCACGCAGCGCGGCGTCATCGCGCACCGCGTTCGCCGCCACGGCGTCGCGTGCGTACGCCGCTGCCACCGTGACGCCCGATTGCGTCAGCCGATCGGTGATGGCGCGACCCATCCCCCGGGTTCCGCCCGTGACGAGCGCGACCCGGGCGCCGCTGGCCGTCATCGGGTCCTCTCTGTCCTGGCGGCCACCCGCGCGCTCAGGCGCTCGAGTAAACACGGTGCTCCTCGGTGTCGAAACACTCGCTTTCGGCGCGGGCACAATCCGGCAGGATCCCGGCGGCTCGGTCGATGTGGGAGTTCAGCAACTGGCGGGCCTGCTGGACGGCGTGCGCGGGGAGCTCGCTCAGTCGCTTGGCCAGTTGCAGCGCCTCCGCCAGCACGTCGGGTGCGGGTACCGCCCGGTTCGCCAGCCCCAGTCGGTGGGCCTCGGTGCCGCTGACCCGGTCTCCCAGCAGTAGATGTTCCTTGGCGGCGGACAAGCTGGTCAGCAGCGGCCAGAGCACGAAACCGCCTGCGCCGTCGAGGAGTCCAAGCGAAATCCGCGGGTCGCTGAGGAAGGTGTCCTCGGCCATCACGACCAGATCGCACAGCAGCGCCACGGTGACGCCGGCGCCCACCGCGGGGCCATTGACGGCGGCGACCGTCGGGAATGGCAGCCGCCGCATCACCCAGAACAGCTCCTGATGGGCCTCCAGCACCGCGTCGCGCATCTGGCGGTCCTCGCGCATCGCGCGGATGGTCTCGAAGTCCCCGCCGGCACTGAAGGCGCGGCCTTGGCCAGCGAGGACCATCGCATGCACGTTGGCGTCGTCACGCAGGCCCAGGACGGTCCCGAGCAGGGCATCGGTGATCTCCGCGTCCATGGCGTTGGCCTTTTCGGGCCGGGCCAATTCACGCACGCCACCGATCCGTCCCGCTCGACGACCACGGCCGGGTGCACGTTGGACGGGGTCGCCGCCGCTCACAGGTTCACCAGCCGCGGGATCGTCCCGGCAGAGATCAGGTGGGCGCCGATCGCCGCCGGTAGTTCGGCAGCGGAACCCAGCACCGAATCCAACACCAGCGCGCGGGCCAGGAAGAGGTGGAACGGATGCTCGGCGGTGAAAGCGATGCCGAGCAGCACCTGCTGGCACTGGGTGGCCGCAATCCGGGCGGCGCGCCCAGCCAGGGATTTCGGCCAACAGACCCGCCAGGAAGGCGTCGTCGGCGTCCCAGGCCAACGCGAGGGCCGCCGCGGGCCCTCGCGGGCCACATGCGCGTCTGCCAGGCGGTTGCGGACCGCCTGAAACGACCCGATGGGCCGGCCGAACTGCACCCGGCTCTGAGCGTGGTCGACGGCAAGGTCGATCATCTGCCCGACGGCTCCGAGGATCTGGTATCCCAGCGCCAGGCGGCCCGCAGTGGCAACCGCATCCAGGCCGCGACCGCCTGCTTCCCCGCCACGATCACGGCGGCCGTTACGTCGACGCCGGTGATTTCGGTCAATGCCAAGGCCGGATCAAGACCGCCGATCTGCCGCGTCGAGATCCCCTCCTGCAGGCCGATCCAGCAAAGCTCACCATCATTCATTACCGGCGCCAGATACGTTGGGGCCGAGCGTGCCCCGACGACCAGGCCGCGTACCGCCAGCGGCCCGCTGTCGGCCGCGCCAACGTAGGCGGCGCCGACTCCGGGGAGCACGACGTTGCATTCCACCGGCGCCGCCGGCAAATATTCGGCCAGTGTTTGCAGCAGGACATCCTGCAGCGCCGTCGACATCGACCCAGTACGACCGAGCGCGGGAGAAGCGCCGACACCGCATCCCGGGGCGCCTCGGCGAGCAGCTCGGCGAACCCGAAATCATCGAGTGCCTGATTAAGTTCGGTGCCATCCAGGTCCTCGACGAGTCCGCGAAGCGTCGTCGCCATCAACGCCCGCTCCGCGGCGTCAATCGTGTTTGCCTTGTTTGAAATACGAGTCACGCGCTTCTCGGCAATCCGAGCAGCCGCGACGCGACGATGTCTTTCTGGATCTCGCTGGTGCCCCCGTAGATGGTGGCCGCCCGCGAGTATGCCCACTCCCGGCGCCACGCCTGGCTGCGCGCGCTGTCACCGGTTTCCATGTTGCCGGCAGCAGCTCGCGCGCGAGGTCGAACACGGCCTGGTCGGCGGCGGCAACCATGATCTTGTCGACCGAGGCTTCGGGTCCGGGCAGATCACCCGTCGTAGCGATGCGGTCTTGCGTGCTCTTGGAGGTGGCGCGAAAGGCCCATAACAGTTGGTAGGCCTCGCCGAGCGCCGACGACGCCCGCTCGTCCGCGCTGTCTAGAAGCAGACCAAGATGGTGCGCAAGCCACGCGCCGCGCTGCCAGAAGATCGGGCCGCGCTCACACGACAGGATGAACTGAGCGACCTGCCAGCCGCCGTCGAGCTCACCGAGCAGGCGCTCCGCGGGCACCTCGACGTCGACGAACGATGTCGAACAGAACTCGTCGACGCCAGCCATCGTCTCCAACGGGCTCGCGGTCACCCCCGGTGTGTCCATGTCCACCAGGAAGGCGCTGACGCCCCGCGACCCGGGGCCACCGGTCCGGGCCAGTACGACGCACCGGGTGGCGTGGTGAGCCCAGCTGGTCCACAACTTCTCGCCGTTGATCACCCAGCCCTCGCCGTGGGAGCGCGCAGTCGTGCGCATGGATCCCAGGTCGCTGCCCGCGTCCGGCTCGGAAAACCCCTGACACCAGAATTCCTCTCCCCGCAGGAGTTGCGGGAAGATGCCCGCTATCAGGTCGGGTCTCCCGAACTCGGCCACCGCGGGCCCGAGCACTTCGTGCATGGACCAGGACGTCGTGTGTACCAGCGCCCGGCTGGTGAGCTCCTCGCCGAGGATGGCACGCAGGATCGCGGGGCCGCCCAAACCACCGATGCGCGCCGGCCATCCCCAGCGCATCCACCCGGCGTCGAACAGCAGCCGCTGCACGCGGCGCTGGTGGTTCAGCTGGGCACCCACACTGGGGCCACTCTGCTCCTCTATCGCGGGGACCAACGACTCTCCGACCTCGTCGATCCAGGCCTGTACCCCCGCGCGAAATTCGCGCACCTCCACGACAACCACCCGTTCTCAGGACTCGATGAACCCAGAGGCCACGTAGGCCTGGCGGATCGGCGGCTTCAGCTCGTCCGGGAACGCGGTCTGCGGGGGCGGGCGGGATGGTCGCCGATGGGCAGTCCGAGCAACGAGGCGCCGAATTTAAATCCGGCTCCCCAGTGCGTGAACATTCCGGGGCGGGCGGGATGGGACTGGTAGCGGCGGCTCGCCTCGCGCATGGCGGCCAGGCCGGTCTCGGCAGCGAAGCGGTCGGCGCCGTCGAAATCGCCCTGCACCAACAATTCTCGCCACTCGCTGAACAGTGGTGCGCCCGCCTTCTCGTAGAGATAGAGCGCCGAACCGAGCGCACCCGGGTGAGGTATCCCCAACCGGATTCCGGCCTCGTCGGCGGCTTCCCATAGCACCATGTCGGGGGCCAGCTTGTGTACGGCCAGGCTGTGCTGGGCATCCAGCAACCCATTCTTCAGCCCACACAGTGCGGGGACTTCGCGATAGAGCTCGACGCATTCCTCGGGGGTCAGTATCAGCCCCGTCGAGTGGGAGTTGAAGAAGCCCAGGGGCATGTCCGTGCGATCGGCGACGTAACGCAAGTACTCCAGCACCCCGGGCTTTCCCGAGCACTCGAAGTAGGGCGTCAGGATGTAGCAGATGTCCGCGCCCAGTTCCTGGGCGTTGAGCGTGAGTTCGACGGCCTGTTTGGCCGTGTCGGTGCTCGACATCACCTGAACCAGGGCGCCCGGTTTGACCCGTCGGGCCTCCTCGATGGCGACCCGCGTTACTTCTTTGAGTTCGTCGGTGGTCAGTGACCAGAATTCGGCGATGCCGCCGGTCAGCCAGATGCCGTCTTGGTCCAGCTCGACCAGGCAGTGCCGCACCAGGGTGCGCAGCGCGTCGTAGTCGATGTCGTCGCCGTCCAGACCGCAGAACGGGGTGTACAGCGAACTGCAGTTGCCGCGCAGGTGTTCTGAGGCCCAGTCCTTGGCTTCTTTGCCGGTGACACCTGTGACCACAACCGACTCCTTTTTGCACTGCCGCCGGACGCGAGTTTCTCGGGCCAGATGATGACTATCACGTGCGCGTCATGGTAGAACGTTATCTGCGCCCATTGCAAGTAATAGGTGCGCCGCCGATTCACCATGATCCGCGTATTCCGTTATGTTTCACACACTGGACACTGAGGAATGTGATGTCGCAAGGCTTGGAAGGCCGGGTCGCCGTGGTCGCCGGCGCCTCCAGGGGCGTTGGCCGGGCCACGGCAATTCGCCTAGCGCAGGACGGCGCAACGGTAGTGCTGCTGGCGCGCCGCAAATTGCTTCTCGACGAGGTCGTCGAGACCATCGGGCCCACCGCCATCCCGATCGTCACCGATGTCACCAGCAGCCACGATGTAAACGCCGCCTTCGATCAGATCGGGGCGCAGTTCGGCCGTATCGACGTCCTGATCAACTCCGCAGGCGCCAGCCGAATTCGGTTGATCGAAGAAGCAAGCGACGAGGACATCGCCGTCACAGTCAACACAAACCTGGTGGCTCCCATGTACACCACGCGCGCGGCCATTCCGCTGCTGCGCGCGGCCGGCGGTGGCGACATCATGAACATTTCGTCGGAGATCACCCTAGATGACATGCCGATGATGACCCTCTACGCCGCCACCAAGCGTGGGCTCAACGCATTCACCGGAGCAATGAGCAAGGAGCTGCGACGAGAGGGCATCCGGGTGACCCTGGTCATTCTCGGCGCGGTCGGAGATACCGGCATCGACGAGAATTTCGGCCCGGGCGACCTGGAAAGGGCCTGGCCGCTGTGGGAAGCCGACGGTTACCTGACCCGAATGAGCGGCACCCACCTGCTCACCTCGGCCACCGTCGCCGACGTGCTCCACGACGTCATCACCCGGCCACGTGAAGTGATGATGGACGTGGTCCACGTCCGCCCGTCAAGCAGCTAGGCCACCGCCGACGCGAACGGGCTCCTAACGGCCCGGAAACCGAAGCCGCATAAGGAGATAAGAGTGATCCGACCGATGGACGGCTTCCGGGTTCTGGAGGTGGCACAGTTCACCTTCGTCCCTTCCGCCGGTGCGGTCTTGGCCGACTGGGGCGCCGACGTCATCAAGGTCGAACACGCTGAAACCGGCGACGCCCAGCGCGGCCTGAGCGCCGTGATGGGCATGGCGGTCGGCAGTGGTTCCTTCGCCCCCTTGATGGAACACCCCAACCGGGGCAAACGCAGCATCGGCCTGGCACTGGAACAGCCCGGAGCGCTGGAGGTCCTGCACGAACTGATCCGCGACAGCGACGTATTCCTCACGAACTTTTTGCCCGCGGCACGGCGACGGCTGGGCATCGAACTCGAAGACGTCCGCAAGATCAATCCGGACATCATCTACGTCCGCGGATCCGGCTTCGGCGCCCACGGACCCGACAGCGAGAAGGGCGGCTACGACAGCACCGCCTTCTGGGCGCGAGGTGGCGGTGCGGTGGGGGCGACGCCGGTGGAGTTCGATGGCCTGCCCAAGATGCCTGCCGGCGCCTACGGGGACTCGCTCGGCGGCATGACCATCGCCGGCGGCATCGCCGCGGCGCTGCTGGCGCGCGAACGCACCGGCGAAACCTCGGTGGTCGACGTCTCCCTGCTCGGCGTCGGCGCCTGGGCCAGCGCGCTCTCGGTAGGTTTGGCGCTGCTAGAGGGCGGTCCACCGCCACCACGCGCGCCCGGCAACACGGCGCCGACGAACCCGCTGGTGGGCAACTACCGGACCGCCGACAACCGGTGGCTCGTCCTGGCGATGCTCCAACCCGGGCGCTACTGGCCCGAGTTCTGTCGGCACATTGGCCGCGAAGACCTCATCGATGACGAGCGATTCGCGACCGCCGAGGCGCTGATGGACAATACGCCGGCGGCGGCCGAGATCGT
Organism: uncultured Actinomycetota bacterium; assembly: GCA_963762625.1. Classification (GTDB taxonomy): domain Bacteria; phylum Actinomycetota; class Actinomycetes; order Mycobacteriales; family Mycobacteriaceae; genus Mycobacterium. The sequence continues at coordinate 1,387,204 of CAVXLB010000001.1, read as the reverse complement.
GCAGGAGGTGCTGGGCGCGCGGCCGCTGACCGAATGGGCCACCCGGTTCGCCGGCATGGAAGGCCAGTGGGCCATCGCGCAGGATCCGTGGGAGGTGGGCCAGGACTCGGCGTTACGGGCCAATGGGATGATCGCCGAAGTACTCGACATCGACGGCGCCACCCGGGAACTGGTGGCCAACCCCGTGCAGTTCGATGAGAAGCCGGTGCAGCTCACGCGGGCACCGCAATTCGCGGAGCACACCGATGACATCCTGCGCCAACTCGGCAAATCCGACGACGAACTGATCGATCTCAAGGTCAGCGGCGCGGTGACCTGAGCGAAGCCGGCGCGGCGGTCAGGTCGACGTGCGGAGGATGGCCGCCGAGCAGAAGGCCCACAGGTGATCGACACTGGTCGACCGGCCACCGGACAACACCGCGGAGTGCGAGGTCGCCAGCAGAAGTTCCTGAAGCAGCGCGGCCTGGCTCGTCAGCGGGACGTCGTCCCGGAGCAGGCCGGCCTCAGCGACCTCTCCTAACAACTCAACGATGAAGGTGTGCAGGGGCTCCAGGGCGTGAGCGAGGTCATTGGGGCGGGACTCTGCGAGCCGCAGGTGCAGGACACTCAGCCCGCGCGCCAGACGGGCCGGCATCGCCGTGATCTCGGACAGCGCCTCCATCAGGGCTCGCAGCCGCAGCACGGGATCGGTAATGCCCTCGCACCGCTCCCGCATGATCGGCATCGCGGTGGTCCGCAGGATCGTCTCGTACACGGCCAACAAGAGGCTGTCTTTGCCGTCGAAGAAGGTGTAGAAAGTCCGCTGCGACATGTTGGATTTGTCGACAACGTCCTGGATGGTGAAGTCGCTTTCGTCCCGCTCTCCGAGGAGTTCGATCGCCGCCGAGACGAAGCGGTCGCTGCGCTCCTGCGCACGCGCGCGGGCGTTGCGCAACGACCGGTCGACACTGTCGCGCTGCCAACCCGGTACGTGCACCTCCGGGGGCTGCTGATCCTTCTTCGCCTTCACCTCAGTTGACCGCGCCATGACTTCCCGCTTTCTCGAGGTCGACTTCCGCCAGGAAGTCAGCGATGACCGCTCGGACCGCATCTGGGGCTTTCTGGTGGGCGGAATGCGGCGCGCCCGCGATCTGGACGAACCTTGCCCGCGGATTGACTTGCGCAAATTGACGGCCCTGCTGCTGACGTGTCGACTCGTCCCGCTCGCCCGCCATCAACAGAATCGGGCACCCGACGCCGGCCAATGTCTCATCCGTCATTTCTGGCCACGACACGCTGTCCTCGTGCAGCGCCGTGACCAGGTCGCGCCAATGCTCGGGCCCGTGCTCGGCCTCGTGCAGACGCCGCAGCGCGAACGGCCACGAGCTGTGCAGATGCTCCAGCCGCGGAGCGCGGTAGTCGCTGGGGCGCCCGGTCCCCGGGGAAATGAGGATCAGGGACCGGGCCGTTCCCGGCTTATCCAGTTCCAGAGTCAGCGCGATCTCCGCGCCGTAGGAGAAACCCACGATGTGCGGGCGCCCCAGCTCCAGGTGGTCGATGAGGTGATGCAGGTCCGCACGGACCGCCACCCCCGAGGTCTCCGTCGCCCGGAATTCCGAACGGCCGTGGCCGCGCAGGTCGGGGAGGATGCACCGATAGCCGGGTCCCAGTGCGGCGGCCAGGCCGGCCCACTCGAATTCGCCGGTTGCAGTAGCGCCGTGGACGAACAAGATCGGCTGCGGCCCGTCGCCGACCACCGCGTATGCCAGCGTCAACCCATCGTGTTGATACGTGGAGGCACGCGCGACGCTCGGCTGATCAGTCATGACTTTCCTCACGAAACAACGTGCTTCTCGATTTCGGGTAATCGCAGGATAGTTGAGCGACAGACGAGTGCGATTGGGCCTTCATCTCACTGCCTCACGCCCTCGGCTGACGTCAACGAAGGTCTTGCCATACGCCTATCAGGTTCTACCAGGACGAAACGCAAAGGTGCCGTACGCCGAGGTTAACACGCTAAAGCCGAGCCAGGCCACCTGTCCGAGGTGCGTCAAAGCAAGCCGCGCGCACCATGCGGCGGCAGGTCCAGGTAGGTAAGCACACCGGCAGGCGCCGCGCAGACCGCGGGAATGGCATTGGTGACCGGCGTGACGGCGACGATGTAGCCGGCGTGGGTGCTGTCGCCGAAGTCCGAGGTAAGCGACATGTCCACCTTGATGTTGGGCTCACCCTCGATCAATACCCGGTAGCAGTCGTCAAGGCCGTATTCGGGAAAGTCCTCACGACGCAGTTTGGTGATGTGCTCGATCACGATGCGAGCCTCGCCGTCGACCATCCCCTTGATTTCGAAGGACATGCCCGACACCATGCCCTTGCCGATGCGTCCCGAGGCGATCTCGAAGTCCTCCTCGGCACGGATGACGCGGTGAGCCTCGTCGATGCTCTCGAGCGTCACGCCCATCGCGTCCGCCAGCATGGCGACGGACGGTCCCCAGATGCTGGCCGTCACACCGGGCAGCAGAATCATCGAGGTGGACGTATCGGGCTGGCCGAAACCGTAGAGGCCCAGTTGCGGGTTGTTCCATGGGCCGTAGTTGTAGATCTCGAGCAACCTGATCGAGCGGACCTGCTGGGCCACGGTGAGTGGCGCCAACGCCAGGCCGAAACCGGCCCAGCCCGGGTCTCCTCCGCTGGTGTAGAACGACGTGTTGCCGGCGAGGCAGGCTTCTTGGAGGCGGTCGTAGATATCTCCGCCTTTTGCCTTCGGGTAAACCAGCGCCGGGTCGGACACGTTGACGACGTTCTTGCCCGCCCGCAGCATCCTGATGCAGTCGTTGACCACCTCGTCCTCACGCCCCATGCTGTCGGCGGCGTAGCAGATGCAGTCAGCGTCGCCCGAGATCAATGCATCGTCATCCTGGGTGGCCAGCAAGCCGATCGGCAGCAGTCTGGACAGCTCGCCGACGTCGCGCCCGGCCTTCTCCGCCGAGGACACCCAGGTGCCGATCAGCTCCAAGTCGGGATGTTTGAGGATGCTCTGCACCGCCAGAGTGCCCAGGTTTCCCGTTCCCCATTGAACGACCTTGTAGCTCATGGTTCTACTCCGATCCCGGTCAAGCCAGTGGCCGCCGTCTATGGAAGGCATCGCCCTACAATGACGAAGATATAGTCTGCTTTAGATGACAGTTATCAATACCAGTCGAGTAGCCCCAGCTGTTCATCGCCGGCATGGTCAAACCCCCGCCGCCGCCAGGTCGGCGATCACAGAAAAGTGAGTTCAGTGACGTATTCACGCGAAGAACTTGCGGCCGCCCATGAGCACCTGATCGCGACCAGCGTGGCCGCCCAGGGCAGCGGGCAGTGGGACGAATACTGCGAGCTATTCACCGAAGATGCCCTGTATGTGGAGCACTTCTTGGGCACCTACCACGGGCGTGAAGAGATCAAGCAGTGGCTCATCCCGGCCATGACCGCGTGGCCGCAAATGCGATTTCCGGTGCTATGGCGCACTTTCAACGAGGAAGACGGGCTGGTCGTGTTCGCCGTCGGCAACGACATGCCCGATGTCGACGGGAAAGGGCCCTACTCGGTGCCGTCCTGGACCCTTCTCGAATATGCCGGCAACAACCAGTGGTCGCGCGAGGAGGACATCTATAACCCTGACGCCATGCTGAAGATGCTGGGTCGCTGGTGCGATGCCGCGGGCGTGGCGTTCCCCGAACCCGATATCCAAGCCTGAACCGAGTGTGCTGTGCGCCGCGCCTCATTTGGTAAGCACAGCTAACATTTCGTATACGCTGGTTGAAAGCTTGCTTGCCCAGCCCAGCGAAGGGACGCCGATGGCCAGGACTGACGATGACACGTGGGACATCAACGAGAGCGTCGGCGCGACCGCGCTAGGAGTTGCCGGTGGGCGGGCAGCAGAGACCAACAGCGCCGACCCGTTGATCAGCGATCCGTACGCGCAGCTGTTCCTCGAAGCAGCCGGGGACGGCGTCTGGCAGATTTACCAAAACGATGAATTGTCGGCCGAACTGGTCGGGCTCGATCCGCAGCTGGCGGATCGGATGCAGGCGATGCTGGGCTATACCGCTTGCCGGACGAAGTTTTTCGACGATTACTTTCTTGACGCGGCCGGCGACGGTATCCGGCAGGCCGTGATCTTGGCCGCCGGGCTGGACTCACGCGCCTGGCGACTCGCGTGGCCGGACGGTTGTGTCGTCTACGAAATTGACCAGCCCAAGGTGCTGGCGTTCAAGACCGGCACGCTGGAATCCCATGGGGTCGACCCAATCGCTTCCCACGTGGGCGTCGGCATCGATCTTCGTCTGGACTGGCCGGCAGCGCTGGTGGCGGCCGGGTTCGACCCGTCGATTCCGACGGCCTGGTCAGCGGAAGGACTGTTGCCTTATTTGACGTCGGAGGCACAGGACCTGCTGTTCAACCGGATTGAGGCGCTCAGCGCTCCGGGCAGCCGAGTCGCGGTGGAGGCGTTCACCAACGAGTTCTTCAGTGCCGACAGCTTTGCCCGCCGGGAAGAGCAGATGGATCGGTATCGGGAGGCCGCGGTCAAGCTGGGCGGCATAGACATTCCCGAGTCCGGCAACCTGCTCTACGAGGGGGAGCGGATCGAGGTGGCGGACTGGCTACGTGCCCATGGCTGGATCGTCACTGCCGCACCGAGCGCAGAAGAGCTGATGGCCGCCAACAACCGGGCTGTCCCGCCCGGCCTGGACGACGCAGTCCCGGAAAGTGTTTTCGTCGAAGGCCGGCTGCACTGACCATCGCGAACGACTTTCGGTACGACTAGGCACCGCCGGATGGCTCTCGGCCTCCATTAAGGCCTCGCTTATCCCGTGCTGATCAGTGGTTCGCGGTACCCAGGCGCGACAGGTTAGCCCGAGACCCACCGCAAGTCAGCGAGACCGTTCTGGATCCCGTCATTTATTTGGTCCGACACAGTAGGTCCGCCAACTGCGGCCGTGAGCCCACCCCGCAACTACAGCTAAGCACTCCGAACGCGCCAGGGTCCGCGCTCACCGGCCCCTAGCGCAACACTGAGCGCAACAGCGGCGCTGAACAACGCTTTCGTTATCACCAGATGCCGAACCGTGGGTCATGGCACTTCGACATGGCAGTTCCACTCGCGAGTCACGGTTTCGCCAAACGAAACAAAATGCTTTCGTCTAATCGGCGATCTAACCCTCGTTTAGGGTTGCCTGACACATCTCGTCTCATTAAAGCCGCTCCCTTGCGTGTCACGGTGTGTCTTTTGTTGTGAGACAGGTGATTCGGTCCGACCAGCACCGAAAAGTAGTCTGTAGCAGACAAAGAAAGGTCGCCCACCATGGTGGGCACGCTCGCACCCCACGACCGACCGAGCACCGGTATTCATTGGCCCCCGATCTGCTGTCACCGCTGCGCGCGTCGCATTGGGGCCCCACCGGCTTCACCAGTTGATCAGAACCGATGACGAGTTTGTCTGTGCTCTACACCACATCGGTTCAAGTGCCGGAATAACTCTGCTGTGTTCGCTGCTCAAACGGCATGAGTGTTCAAGGAAGCCGAGGAACGAAAAATGATGGACAAGGGCACCCTGCATCAGCTTGAGGCCGACCTGGCCTATGACCGGCAATCGCAATTACTCGCCGCTGCTCTCGAGGCACGCTGGCTCGCGGCTATGCCCAACGTCAGCCACGAGATCCGAGAGCGGTTGTTGCTCGTGGCGTGGGATTGCGTTCGCGAAGCAGGTCCACAATTACCAAACACGCGCACATTATGAGCACCGCCAAGCCATGGCTTAGGTAAGCATGTTATGCATCGTGATTTATTTTGTGCACAGCGCATCTCGACACTAGAAGCCGATCCAAACCAGATTTCAGGCAAGGGAATTCGTCAGGCCGGCTCCACGGGTGGTCCACTCGGTGGCGACGTAACTACGCACTAAAGCGACCCAACTTCGGTCGGCCGGCGGATCTGCCGCCCCTTATTCGCAGACTTGGATGGCGTAGTCTGTCCGCAGCAATAGCGTTGTACTGCAATAGATTATCTCGCAGATTTCAGCAGCCGGACTCAGCCGCCGTCCCCCGAGGGGCCAGGGCCTGAGGGAGCATCGTTTGGATGACCATCAGCTGGTGCGGGGTGGTGGTGCGGGACAGTACCCGGACAGCTAAGACCGCGAATGCAAATACAGTTCATGCCGAGAATGCAATTCCACGACGGCATGCCTGCACCGGCGGGAGCCACGATCAAGGCGCCCCCAGCAGTAGGACCACTGGAAGTGGTTGGGGGCACAGGTGTTTCGGGGGGGATAGCGCCCGTCGCCGACGTGCCCGGCGTCGGCCCGCGTTGCGCGACACCACCAAGAGCCGCGCCGCATGCGACCGTCAAGACGAACAGGCCCGCGCTCACGCGCAGCGCGACCTTCGACCTGCCGATCTTTGTCATAACCGTCAACAGTAAGCACCGGACGTCCGAGGCGCAGCGCATCGGCGATGCACCCAAACTCGCAGAGCTCGATGCAACCGGAGAGAACGCTCAGCCCCGGGGAAGGCCCAACACCCGCTGGGCAATGATGTTGCGCTGAATTTCCGACGTGCCACCCGAGATGGTGCCCGCAAAGCTGCCCGCATAACGGGCGAACCAACTTCGCGGCGAATGGTCCATTCCGAGCGCGTTGTAGCGGGAGGTGGATGCGGGATGGATAAGGCCATCCGCACCGGCGGCGGCCAGCGCGTGTTCGGTCGCGGTCTGCCCGGCCTCGGACCCCAACACCTTCAGAACCGACAACGCGGCGACGTCTTCCTCGCCGCGCGACGCGCGCGCCAGCGCCGCCGAACCGAGCAGGCGCAGGGCCTGGTCGTCCATCACCAGGGTGGCGTAGTGGTCCCGGTCTAGGGCGGTCGCGGAACGGATGTCTTGCACGAGGTCGCGCAGCCGGTCCGCGAAACTCATCCAGAGCATGGTGCGTTCGTGGCCCAGGGATCCGTTGGCCACCCGCCAACCGCCGTCGAGCTCTCCGAGCAGGTTGCCGGCGGGCACCCGAGCGTCGGTGAAGAACACCTCGTTGAAGTCGAGATGGTCACGGTCGTACAGGTACGCAAAAGGCCGGCACTCGACCCCGGGGGTATCGGTGGGGATGATCAGGACGCTGATGCCTTTATGTTTGGGCGCTTCGGGATCGGTGCGCACGAAGGTGAGTACGACATCCGAGTCGTGGGCGCCAGAGGTCCACACCTTTTGCCCGTTGACCACGAAGTCGTCGCCGTCCCGCACGGCCGTGGTTCGCAGGCCGGCCAGATCGGAGCCGGCGCCCGGTTCGCTCATCCCGAGCGCTGCCGTCATGTCGCCGCGCAGGATCGGCACCGCCCATTCCCGCTTTTGCTCGGGGGTGCCGAAGGTCAGTAGCGATGCCGCGATGATCCCCACCCCCTGCGGGTTGAAGGACTGGTAGATCCGTCGGCGGGATAGCTCCTCGCGGTGCACGAACTGCTGCAGGATGGTCGCGTTGCGGCCGCCGAATTCCGGGGGATTGCCCGGCAACAGCCAGCCATGATCGAACTGCAAACGCTGCCAGCGTCGGGCCCATTCCGGGAGGTGCGACGTGGACCGGGACCGCTCGGCCGCCTCCGCCTCAGCGGGCAGGTGCTCGTCGAGGAAGGCGACGAACTCGGACCGGAACGCCTCAACGTTCGCATCAAAGGTCAGCTGCACGGCGCTCCGTTCCGGTCGATACCCCCGTTCAAGATATCAAGTACTTCATATTATGGTGGCGAATATCAAGTGGTTGACAACCATCGCGCAAACCGGAGATGGTACGAACACCGATCCAACTACGAAGACCGATCCACCGCAGGAGGGCGATTTGCTCGACGGAGAGAAGATCCTCGTCACCGGAGTCACGGGCAAAATCGCCTTCCCCATCGCTAGGGCGCTGGCCGGCCGCAACGAGGTTTGGGGCGCGGCGCGCCTGCGTAATCCCCAGGACATCGACAACCTCGTGGCCGCCGGGATAACGCCGCTGCCGCTGGACATGTCCATCGGCGACTTCTCCGAGGTCCCCAGCGACTTCACCTACGTCTTCCATGCCGCGGTGGACACCGGAACCTCCGACTGGCAGCGCTGCCTCAAGACCAACGCGCACAACTCCGGCGAGCTGCTCTATCACTGCCGCACGGCAAAGGGTTTCGTGCTGTGCTCGACGGGATCGGTCTACGGATATCCCGGCCGACGCCCGCTGACCGAGGCGGACGGTCCCGGGGTACCGCTACGGGCGAATTACAGCTTCTCCAAGGTCGCCGCGGAGTCGGTGTGCAGCTGGATCTCCGAGCGGTTCGGAATCCCACTCACCATCATCCGGATCTGTTCTACCTACGGCCCACAAGGCGGGGCACCGGCCGACCGATTCGAGATGATGTTGGCGGGCAAGACGATTCGGCTCCACCCCGACGCGCCCAACAACTACAACCCGATCTACGAAGACGACTACGTTGAACTCGGCATCCGCGCGATGGAAGTTGCCGCCTCGCCGCCCATTGTCGTGAACTGGGCGGGTAGCGAGACGGTGAGCGTCGAGGACTACTGCACCTACATGGGCCGGCTGGTCGGTATCGAGCCCTCGTTCGACTACACGCCGGAAGCACACACCCCGCTCTGGCCGGATGTCACCTATATGCACGAGCTGCTCGGCCGCACCAAGGTCAGCTGGCGCGACGGCTTCCAACGGATGATCCGCGCACGCCACCCCGAACTCGAACTCGCCAACGTCGACTCGACCACACGAGAGGTTCAACGCTGATGCGGCTGCCGGGCAGACCATCCGATGAAATCCCCGACATCCTCGCGACGGGCGACGGTGGCGTCACCACCACGTTCGTGTCCATGGCGCAACGACACCCCGACGGCACCGACGCCGACTACCTGCAGTGGCACACCCTGGATCACCGGCCCGAGCAGCACCGCCTGAGCGCCGTCCGCGCGTCGTTGCGCCTCGTGTCGACCCCGGCTTGCCGCGAGACCAGAGCGGTGCAGCACGAGCGCTTCGACCGGGTAGATCACGTGATGACCTATTTCTTCGCCGATGTCGCCGGCATGGATGGATTTCTCACGCTATCCGACGCGCTGGGCGGTGCCGGGCGCAAACTTCCGCTCTTGCCGCACGTCGAGCGTGGGGTCTATCGCGTGCAGAGCCGACTTGCCTCCGCGCGCATAAAAGCCGGTGCCGACGTGCTGCCGTGGTGGCCGGCGCGCGGCGTGTACCTGCTACTGGAAACGCGCGAGGCACCGCCGGCGGAACTGCTGGAGGTCGAGGGCGTCGCCGGCATCTGGTCAATGGCCGCACTCGACCTCGGGCCGGCTCTCGCGAGCGCGCCGGCGGGACAGCAACTCACCTATCTTTTCCTCGACGACGATCCGGTTGCCACCGCCGGGCGGCTGCGACCCGTCCTCGAGAAGCGTTGGAAAGCAGCGGGCGTCAATCCGCTCTTCGCCGCACCGTTTCACCCCGTCGTACCTTACGAGTGGGATCGCTATGTACCGTAACCGGAGGCGTTCGTGCGAATAGGTGTGATGGTCGGATCCGACAAGGAGCGGACACGCGCTAACCGGCTGGCCGGACTGGTCGCCGACGGCCAGGCCGCCGAAGAGGCGGGCTTCACCTCGTTTTGGATCCCGCAGGTTCCTGGTTACCTCGACGCTCTGACCGCGATCGCACTCCTGGGTCAGGTGACCGACCGCATCGAAATCGGCACCGCGGTGGTACCGATTCAAACGCGCCATCCCATCGCGTTGGCGCAGCAGGCGTTGACCACTCAATTGGCGTGCGACGGCCGGTTCGCACTGGGGCTTGGTCCGTCGCACGACTGGATCGTGGACGGTCAGTTGGGGCTGTCGTACGAGCGTCCGGTTCGGTTGGTGCGCAATTGTCTCCAGGTGCTCAACGCCGCGTTCACCGGGCCGGGGCCCGTCGACATCGAGAATGACAGCTACCGCGTGCACAGCCCGTTCGACGTCGCCGAGGCCATGCCGATGCCCGTGCTGCTGGCAGCACTCGGGCCGACCATGTTGCGGATCGCCGGCGAGCAGGCGAGTGGAACGATCCTGTGGATGGCCGACGAGCGCGCGATCCACGACCATGTCGCACCCCGGATCAACGAAGCCGCAACGGATGCCGGACGGCCGGCGCCGCGCATCGTCGCCGGTGTCCCCGTCACGCTGTGTTCGAATGGCGACGTCGACGACGCGCGGGCGTATGCGAGCGAAGTGCTCGGGCACGCCCACTTCTCACCGAATTACGTGCGCCTACTCGAACACGGCGATGCGGCCGACGTCGGAGACACCATGGCCGCCGGCGATGAGCAAGCGGTGTTGGCCCGACTTCTGCGCTATCGCGATGCCGGGGTCACCGACCTTGCCATTCGCATCGTGCCGCTGGGAGCCGACGCCAACTCCCGCACGAAGTCACGAACGCAGACCCAGGAATTCCTCGCGTCGCTGTGCCCGGAACTCTGATTTTCGGAGTCAGAGTTTGTTGTGCTTGACCTGATTGAACGGCACACCGCGGTCGGCAGCGTACTCGCGGGGAAAGCCCAGGACGCGTTCGCCGATGACGTTGCGCGCCATCTCATCGCTGCCCCCTCCGAGGGCGACCGATTGACGCGATAGATACCGTTCACCGATTGCGACAAGGCCGTCTTCGTCGTCATCATCGACAACGCCCAGCGGTCCGGCGATTTCGGTGGCGGTGTCGACTTCAAGGAACGTGATGTCAGAGTGGAACAGCCGAATGATCGATCCCGCCGCCGGCGGTAAGGATCCCTTGCGCATGGCGTCTGCGACGTGGTCGACGAGACAGTCGCGGACCATGCGGCGCGCCAGGACCCGGCCAATCTTGTCCTGCACCGACGGGTCGTTGTGCGTGCCTGTCGCCACAGCCACCCTGAAGAGGTCCCCGATCGAATCCTCGGAGCGTTCACGACCGCGACCACTTGCGAATTCCGAGCCCTGCCCCACGGCACGGCGCTCGTGAAAGAGCAATCGGGAAGCCACTTCCCATCCCTTGTTGACCTCACCGACGACGGCGTCGTCGCCGAGGCGCACGCCGTCGAAAAACTCTTCGCAGAATTCGCTGGACCCATCCACTTGTTGGATGCGGCGCAATGTCACGCCCGGGGCGCCGATGGGCGCTAGAAACATAGTCAGCCCGTCATGTTTGGGCACGGTGGGGTCGGTGCGGGCCAGCAGCAGGCCGTAGTCGGCGGCGAACGCGCTTGTGCTCCAGGTCTTGGCGCCGTTGATCACCCACCCGTTACCGTCGCGTTCGGCTCGGGTGATCAGTCCGGCCAGATCCGACCCGCCGCTGGGCTCCGATAGCAGCTGGACGAGCACTTCCTCACCCCGCAGCGCTGCCGCGATGTGCTGCCGCTTCTGCGCCTCGGTACCGCTGTCGAGCAGGCTTGCACAGCAGATGGCGAACGTCGGCACGTTAAGGATCAATGGCATCTCATAGCCGGCCGTTTCGGCGTTGAAGGCCTGCTGGTATGCGACGTCCAAACCCAGACCGCCGTATTCGCGGGGAAAGCAGATCCCGGCGAATCCCCCTTCGTGGAGGAGCTTTTGGAGTTCGCGGGCCCGCTGCCAGGCACCCTCGTCACCGCGTCCGGCCCGTGGGGGATGTTCGGGGTCCAGCCGGGGCATATTGTCGGCCAGCCACCGACGGGCGCGAGCCGTGAAGGCCTGCACCGATTCACTGGATTCCGCAGCTTTCGTCATGTCGGTCACCACGCCGGGATCTTCGCTTGGCCCGCGCGACCGTAGATGGCCTGGTGATGTTCGGTCGGTGTGCCGAACATGCTGCGGTAAAGCGTGATCCGCCGCAGGTATAGGTGCAGGTCGTGTTCCCAGGTGACCCCGATGCCCCCGTGAAGTTGCACGCAGTCTTGAACTAGCAGGCCCGCGTGCTCACCGAGATAGGACTTTGCCGCGCTGACCCACAAGTCCGCGTCTGGGTTGTCGGCGGCTACTTCGTCGACCGCGCCGGCCGTGATGGCCCGGCACGCGTGCAGCCACATCGTCATGTCGGCGAAGCGATGTTTGAGCGCCTGGTAGGAGGCCAGCGGCCGACCGAAGCTATGGCGGCTGCGCGCCCACGCGATCGTCATCGTGAGAACTGCGTCGAGAATGCCGACGGTCTCAGCGCACTGCAACACCATCGCGACGTGACCTTGGCGCCTGATCAGTGCGGGTGTCTGGTCGACCGATCCGACCACCGCGGCGTCGCCGATGCTGACAGCATCGAATTCCACTCGTGCATATTGCTTTACCAGATCGACGCAGCGTTGCCGGTGCACGCTGACGCCGGGTGTGCCGGCAGGAACCAAGAACTGCCGCGGGCCGTCGTCGGTGCCGGCGGTCACCAGGAATAGGTCGGCTTGCGGACCTGCTTCCACACGGTCTTTTACGCCACCGAGGCGATACCCACCGGAGGTGCGGGTGGCGGTGAGCTGAGGCCGCTGAGGGGTGAACGACCGACCGAGTTCGTCGACGGCCCAGCTAGCCACCAGCTGGCCCGAAACGAGTGCGGCGATTGTGTCTGCGTGGTTGGCCCGATTGTCGGCGTCGACTAATGCGGCCAGTACCGTGCTGACCGGGTGTAGCGGCCCGGGCGCAACGGTGCGTCCGATCTGCTCGGCGATGGATGCTAAGTCCCGCAAGGGGCTTGCGGATACGCTGCCGCCGCCTAGCTCGTCAGGAACCAGCAGGCCGGTCCAGCCGAGTTCAGCGGCACGCTGCCACCAGGCCGGGTCGTAGGACAGGCCGTCGGCATGCAGGGCGCGCACATGAGTCAGCGACGCTTGCTTGTCGAGGAAGGCGCGCGCGGTCGAGACGAACAGTGCCGCTTCGGAAGACGGATCGGTCACCGCTGTCACGGGTGCTCTGCCTGGACACCGAACGTGTTAACGGCCATAGCCAACAAAAGGTAGCCGCCGATCGTGAAGACCAGATCCATCCGCTGTTCGTCCGTGAAGACCTGGCCCAGTTCCTCCCAGGTCGCTTCCGAGACTGCGTAGTGGGCGGTGAGGTCATCTACGGCGTTAATCACCGTCTGGTCATGGGGATCGGGGCAACTGCCGGATTCGATGCCGCTGATGTCCTCGGGAGTCAGGCCGGCCCGCGCGGCGATGGGGAGGTGGTGCGACCACAGGTAGTCGGAGTTGCCGCGGAGCACCGCCCGCAGCAGTGCGACTTCCCTTATCCGCGGTGAAAGTGTCGATTTCATCAGCAGGTAGCTGTTGAAGGGCAGATAGGCCGCGGTCAAATCCGGGTGGCGCACCATGGTCGCCAAAACGTTGCCGGAGCCGTCGGGGTTGGCCCGATCGGGAGGTATGAGGGAGGCCAACGATCCGCGGGCCGCATCGCCCCAATCCTGGGCCGGCAGCGGCGTCAGCCGCAGTGGGTGTCGGTCGCTCATTGGATCGGTTCGTCGCCGAGCACGGTGGTGCGCAGCATTTCCCGCGCCGAGTCGGGGTCGTAGGGGGCGGCCCGGTGCAGGACTCCGCGGTTGTCCCAGATGACCGTGTCACCCACAGACCAGGTGTGCCTGTAGACCTTTTCGCGCACGGTGGCGCGCTCGAGTAGCTCGTCCAGCAAAGCGCGGCCCTCGTCGACATCCATGCCGACCACATAATCGGCGGAGGCGCCCAACACCAGGGACTTGCGGCTGCTGCGGTGCGTCCACACCAGCGGGTGCTCATGGGTACGCCGGGACTGCCAGCGCTCGACCTGCTCTGGGCTGGCGTCGGGGTGCGCGCGCCGCTGGGAGGCTTCCAGTGAATGCACGACACGCAGCGAGCCGAAGCGGTCTTTCTCCTCGTCGGTAAGCGCCTCATAGGCGGCATACGCGCTGGCGAATTCGGTTTCGCCGCCCCTCTCCGCGACGTGCAGCGCCGACAGAATGGTGGCCATCTGCGGATAACCGTCCTCGAGGGGCGTGCAGCCGTCGATGTGCCAATCGAAGGTCCCCTTCAAGTACGCGGCCGACGAATTCTTCGACTTGTCCAGGGTGACCGGGTAAATCCCGGCGACGGGGTGGTGACCGTCGGAGGAGTGATCGATCTCGCCGAGCCGGCGACAGAAGGCGACCTGGGCCTGCGGGTCCAGTTGCAGGCCCCGGAAGACCAGAACTCCGTTGTCCTCCAACGCATCCAAGACTGCCCCGCCGACCGGGTCGTCGGAGGCCAGCGAGGCCGGGTCGAGGCCGGCGACCTCGGCACCGACAGACTCGGTGAGCTTGGTGATGGTGAGCAGACTCATGGTCTGTCCTTTCTGAGAAATCGGGATGGTGGTAAGCCGTTTTCAGGGGAACGGATCGCCGGTGCGGATCATGACCGCGTCGGCGGCGTCAACGGGGGCGGGCTGGTGCATGATCTCCACCGCCATCGCGACCATGACCAGCGAATAGATCATGTGCAAAAGGTTCAGCGCATCGTCGGGCAGGCCGTCGAGGCTGAACTTGTCGCAGTAGTCGATGGCCTCCTCCAGACGGGGGAAGAACGCATCGTAGAATTCCCCCAACTCGGGCATGGTGGAGCTGACCCGGGCGTTCCATCGTTCGGTTTCAGTTGCCAGACACCAGGTTTGAGCGTACTTCTCCAGTTCGGAGAACGCGGTGGGCAACAAGGCTTCTGGCATGGTCACACTCCCGCCGGAGCAGTTTCGCGCTGGTATGCGTTGACCCAGTCGACGGCAACCTTGTGCAGGTGCCGCACCAGGATCTCCTGGTCGTTGAGTGGAAAGTCATCGATAATGCCGTATTCCAGTGCCGCCTGGGTGCCGCCGAGCATGCCGGCATCCTGCAGTGCGAACTCTTTGAGCACCACCGAAGCAACCTCGTGTTCGATGCGCTCGCGCACGCTCCCAGCCGGGTGATAAAAGGTGTAGGCCTCGAACCGATGAGTGTTGTGCGAGGTGGGCCAGTACCGGTAAAGCAGATACCAGCCACCGTAGATCAGGATTTCGAGATTCGGGAAGATCTGGAAGTTGCTGATCCCCCACGGCTCGATACCCCCCGGGTTGAGCCCGGGCGGCAGTTCGCCGATGTCGGGGGTGCGCCACGGTCCGACCAGACCACTCTTGGTTGCCCGCTCGATGGGATACATGTACTCCGGTGCCAGCAGCCAGCGGCGTGTTCCCGCTGTCGATACCAGCCGATGCGGCCCGTCGATTTGGAAGTGCCCACAAGTGAATCCGGCGTTGGGTTGGCGCACCTCGGAAGGCACCTGTTGTGAGTGCAGCGAGGGGACGTGGTAGTACTCCTGAAACGCGTCGGCAAAGATTTTCCAGTTGCTATTGTTGTGGGCCACCCATTCATAGCGTTCTGTCAGCTTGCCGAAGGGGTAATCGTCCAGGCCGGTGATCATCGGGCCCAGGAACTCGCGCAGGCTCTGCCGCGGCTCGTCGTCGAAGTTGAGGAAGACGAAGCCGTTCCACACATCGCAATGCACGGGTCGCAACCCGTATTCGGCCGGGTCGAGGTCGAAGAATTCCGATTCCTGTTGCACGAATTTCAGGGCGCCGTCGAGATCATAGCGCCACCCGTGGTACTTGCAGGTGAACTGTCGGCAAGTACCACGGGTCTCCACGGCGGGAAAGTCGTTCCACACCAGCTTGTTTCCCCGGTGCCGGCAGACATTGTAGAAAGCCCGAATCCGTTCATCTCGGGCTTTGACCAGGATCACCGAGGCGCCGACGACTTCGATCTCCTTGGTCAGATAGCTGCCGATGCGAGGCAGTTCCTCAACCCGGGCGACGTTGAGCCAGGCTCGTTTGAAGATCGCTTCGCGTTCGAGTTCGTAAAACTCCCGTGACGTCGAATCTCTGAATGAGATCGGACCCGTCCCCAGTTCGGGGTAATGCTCTGTCCAGGAGCCTTCTGCGGGCCTACCTGATCGTGTCATGCGAGCCTCCTGTCGAAGATATTTGATCTAACGACTTCACATCACCGCTCCGCCGTTGACGCCCAATGTCTGGCCGGTGATGAATCCTGCCTCATCCGAGCAGAGGAACCCCACCGCCGCGGCGATGTCGGCACCGGTGCCCAGATGACCGACCGGGATGTTGCTGGCCATCTTTTCGTTGGAACCCAGGTATCCAGCGGCTTGCCCCTGGTGCTGCATCGGAGTCTCGATACCTGACGGCGGGATGTTGTTGACCGTGATCCCCTGTGCGGCGTATTCGCGAGCGAGCGATTTGGTCAAGGTCATTACCCCGCCCTTGGACGCGGCATAATGGGCGGCGAACGGCGATCCGCGCTGGGCGCTGGACGACGAGATCATCACGATCCTGCCCCATTTCGCGTCCACCATGTCCGGCAACGCGAGTTGGCAACAGTGAAACGTGCCCGTCAGGTTGACGTCGATGACCCGCGCCCATGATTCGGTGCTGATCTCGTCGAAGGCCGAAAAGGCGAACAGCCCGGCACTGGTCACCAGAACTGTAATCGGACCCAGCTCGCTGCGGACTTTGGCGAACGCGTGCTCTAGTGCAGGTCGGTCGGTAACGTCGGCGCCAACTCCGATGGCGGTGATGCCATCGGCGCGAAGATCATCGGTGACACGTTGCGCCGCTTGCTCGTTGACGTCGAGAACCGCAACTTTGAGTCCGCGTCGGCCCAATTCGTGGCAGGTCGACTCGCCCATGCCCGAGGCACCGCCGGTCACCACCGCTACCCTGTTCATTGACTGCGCTCCATTGCGGTTGGCCTCCTGGCGTTCATTCGTAGACCACCCGCACGGTGCGGCTGGTCGGCAGGGCCTGACAGGTCAGCACCCAGCCGTCGTCCACCTCATCCTGCTCGAGCGCGTCGTTGTTCAGCATCCGGGCGCTTCCCTGCGTCAGACGGGCCATGCACGTCCCGCAGGAACCGATTTCGCATGACGACGGCGCCCGCAGGCCAGCCATTCGGGCGGTCTGCAACAAGGTGTCGCCCTCCGTATAGGCCACCGTGATCTTGCGCTTTTCCAGTTCGATGGTCACCTCCTCGGTGACCGCTTCGCCGCCACCGGCCGATGGGCCGACGGGCAATTCGGCCACCTCGAAGTGCTCCAGATGCACCCGGTCAGCCGGCACCCCCGCTGTACGCAGCGTGGTCTGCACGATGTCCATGAACGGACCCGGGCCGCAGATGTAGTACTCGGCGTCCTTGACTTCCTCGGCGTCCTTGGCCTGCGCGACGAAGGCTTGGATCTGCGCAGGTGTCACGAAGCCGTTTTCGTCGTCAAGGTGATGGTGCAAAGCGAAGCGGCCCGCATGGCGGTCCTTCAAGGATGCCAACGCGTCGTCGAAGATCACCGAGTCACGGCCACGGTTGGCGTAGAACAGCCGGGTTCCGCGGGTCGTCAACGCCAATGCTGAGCGCAGCAACGAGAACACCGGCGTAATGCCGCTCCCGCCGGCGAACGCGACCAGTTCGCGGTCGGTGTCCCGCAGGACGAAGCGTCCCTGGGGCGGCAAAGCGTGAATTTCGTTGCCGGGCGCCGCCGTGTCATTGAGCCAGTTCGACACCACGCCGTCACGGTCACGTTTGACGGTGATGCGCAGGTCTTCGGCCGCCGCCGGCGAGGACGACATCGAATAGCACCGCCGATGCTCTTGCCCATCGACGCAGACCAGCAGTGTCAGGAATTGCCCGGCCTGGTAGCCAAAGTGCGGCACGCTCGGTTCGGGGACATCAAGAACGATCGAGATGGCGTCGCGGGTTTCGCGGATCACGTGTTTGACCCGCAATGGCACAAAGCCCTCTGGCACCGCAGCCGCGTCCATGTCGGCCGAGTGAGCGTTGGTCGCGGTGGATTCTGGCATCCCAGGAAGAATATCAACTACTTGCGATTAATCTCAAGTACTAGACACTAAGGGGCGGTAGTCTGGGCGAGCGTCAGGTGTCGACGTGGTCATTGAACAGTTCATGGCCGGTACCCTTTTCCACCACACGGCCCAATAATTCGCGCAGTGCCTGCTGCTCTTCGGCACTGAGCACGCCGAATACCTTCTCGTGAGCGGCGATGGCGTCGTTGATCACCGTCGACGCGACATTGCGGCCTTCGCCGGTAAGGTAGGCCCGCAGAATGCGCCCGTGCTGGGGGTCTTGCTTTCGTTCCACCAGACCGCGGCGTTCGAGCGCGGTGAGAGCGAGCTGAACCCCTTGCGGGCTGATCAGCAATCGTCGGGCGAGTTCGGCGCCGGACAGGCCGGGTTCGTTGGTGAGTTGACGCAGCACGCCGATCTGGGCCGTGCTCACGCCGTGACTGCTGACCGCTTCGTTGACGGTGGTCAGTGAGAAGTAGAAGGCCTGCTTGAGCAGCCACAGAATGTTGTCAGTGAGCTCAATGCCCGCCCCCCCGTCAACGGTCATCGTTGTTCCGAGGCGGGCGTCTTGTAAATCTGGCCGCCCTTCATGACGAACGAGACGTCGAGCGTGGCGGCGATGTCCTCGGACGGATCGCCGGGCACGGCGATGATGTCGGCCAGGTAGCCAGGCGCCAGGCGGCCCAGCTCGTCGTCGGCCTCGACGAGCTCGGCGGCCACCACAGTCGCGGCCCGGATGGCCTGCATCGGGGTCATACCACGCGACACCAGCGCGATGAGTTCTTCGGCGTTCTGGCCGTGCGGTATCGCCGGTGCATCGGTGCCGCACGCGATGCGGACTCCGGCGGCAATCGCCTTGGGCAGCATCGCCTTGGCGCGCGGGAAGACGTCCTCCGCCTTCTTCCGCAGTTCCGGCGCAATCCGGTCGATCGCCATCGCCTCGGTCAGATACGTGGTGGAGACCAGGAAGGTGCCGTGATCGACCATCATCTGGATCGTGTCGTCGGTGGCCAGGAAGCCGTGCTCAATACAGTCGATCCCGGCACGAATACAGGCCCGGATCGCGGTGTCGCCGACGGCGTGCGCGGCGACCCGTACGCCGGCACGGTGGGCTTCATCCGCGATCGCGGCAAACTCCGCGTCGGAGTACTGCTGGGCCCCCGGGCCCGTGCTGTGCGACATGACGCCGCCCGACGCCGACACCTTGATCAGCTTGGCGCCGTGGCGAATCTGGTACCGGACGCAGGCGATCACGTCAGGCACACCGTTAGCGATGCCCTCCGCGACGGAGAGCGGCATGATCCCCGGGGCCAGCCGCTGGAACACGGTCGGGTCCAAATGCCCGCCGTAAGGGGTGACGGCATGCCCCGCAGGGTAAATGCGTGGGCCGACGTGCCAGCCCTGATCGATCGCGCGCTGCAGCGCAACGTCGAGTAGGTATCCGCCCGTCTTCACCATGAGCCCAAGGTTGCGCACGGTGGTGAAGCCGGCGTCCAGCGTGGTTCGCGCGTTGACCGCCCCGCGTAGTGTCCGATACGCCGGATCGTCTTGAACGCCGTGCATGGGCGCCGGCAGACCCTCGGGCCCACCGGGTCCGCCGATGAGCAGGTTGACTTCCATGTCCATCAGTCCGGGCAACAGCGTGACGTCCCCGAGATCGATGACAGTCGCCGGATCCGGTAGTGGCCCTTCGGGATTGACCGCGCTGATGCGCTCGCCATCGACGACCAGCACTGCCGGCGAGCGAACCTGGCCGGTGTCGACGTCGGCCCACCGCGCGGCCCGGAGGACCGTCGGACGGGTCACGGAACAGGCTCGGACACGCAGTCCAGGGTGGACGCACCTGAGTCGGGCACCCGTGGCTGCTTCCAGCACTCCACCGGAAACGACACCATGATCATCGAATACAGCAGGTGCATGAGGTTCTCGACATCTTCGGGCAGGTCGTCGAGGGGGAACTTGTCGCAGTAGACGAGGGCCTCCTCGGCGCGCGGCGTGATCGCGTCGTAAAAGGCCTTCATTTCGGTCATCGAACTCGCCAGTCTTTTCGAGTAGCGCTGCGGCTCAGTGGGCAGGCACCACTGGGCGAACTTTTCGAGGTCAGCGAATTCGCCTGGCAGCAAAGTGGACAACGCGTTCACACTCCGGCCTTGGATGCCTGAGAGGTTCGGCGATATTCGTCGATCCAGGCTGCGGTCTCCTTGTGCAGGTGACGTATCAGGATCTCCTGGTCGTTGAGCAGGAACCGGTCGAGCACCCGCGATTCGATCATCGCCTGGGTGGCTTCCAGGGTGTTGGCGTCCTGCAGCCCGTACTCCTTGAAGGACACCGCCGCGAGTTCCTGGGCGACGCGGGCGCGCGGGGTCCGCGGCTGCGGGAAGTAGAGCGTGCCCTCGAAGATGTGGGTGTTATAGGAGGTTGGCCAGTAATGGTAGGTCAGGTACCAGCCCTGACCCCAGAACAGGATGACGAAGTTGGGGAACAGCTGGAATGAATCCAAACCCCACGGATCACACTTCGCAGGATTCAGCCCGACGGGCATCTCCCCCAAATCGGGTTTGTCCCAAGGCCCGAACAGTCCGCTCTGGCAGATGTCCTCGATCGGCTTGCGCATCTCGTCCGCCATCTCCCAGGCGCGTACACCCGACGTACTGACCAGCCGGTGCGGGCCTTCCAGACGGTAGTGCGGAGCCTCGAAGCCAGCCTCCGCGGCCGCCTTCGAATAGGCAGTCGGTGACTGGCTCGCGTGCAAGATCGGCGCGTGATAGAACTCCTGGAAAGCGTCCATGTAGAGCTTCCAGTTCGCGTTCACTTCCGACCGGTAGTAAAAGCGCGAGGTCATCTGGTCGAACGGGTAGCCCTCGAGGTCAGTGATCATTGGCCCGAGGAACTCGCGCAACGACTGTTCGGGCGTCTTCGCGAAGTTGACGAAAATGAAGCCTTCCCAGACATCGCAGTGCACCGACACCAGCCCGTAACGGCTCTTGTCGAGGTCGAAGAACTCCTCCTCCTGCTGCACGAAAGTCAGGTTGCCGTCCAGGTCATAGCGCCAGGCATGGTACTTGCAGGTGAACTGGCGGCACACGCCACTGGTCTCCTCGAGCGGCATGTCGTTCCACACCAACTTGTTGCCGCGGTGGCGGCAGACGTTGTGGAACGCGTTAATCTCCCCGGATGCCGTGCGCACCAGGATGATCGAGGAGTTGACGGCCGCGAGCTCCTTGGTGAAGTAGCTTCCTTTGCGCGGAAGCTGTTCGACCCGGCCCACATTGAGCCAGGCGCGTTTGAAAATCGCTTCACGTTCCAGCTCGAAGATCTCCGGGCTGATCGAGTCCTCATAGGACACCGGCTCGGTGCCCAGTTCGGGGTAGTGCTGCGTCCAACTGCCTTCCGGCGGCTTGGGAAATCGAGGCACGATCGCTCCTGTCCGTTCCGATCTCGCACGGACCCCTGGGCGGTCAGGCAACCATCCATCCGACGCGAAGTTGGGGAATGGCGCGGAATAGCTAAGTAGCCACCGTTTTCAGGGCCTTGTCCAAGATCCGTATGACTCCGTCGAGCCGACGGTATATCGTCGGAGTTGTAATCACAAGTAGTTGATATTGTGGGATGGGACTCGATGGATCAGAATTCTGGGGTGCGGACCGCCGCGGGCCGCAAAGTGCAGGCACACGGAAAAGTCTTCGAAGTCATCTCGCCGCACACCGAGCAATCCATCGCCAAAGTCGCCGCCGCCGGGCCGGCCGACGTGGACCTGGCCGTGAACGCCGCACGCGAGGCCTTTGACTCCGGCCCCTGGGGCCGGACGGAACCGCTGGAACGCGTCGCGACGATCCGACGACTGGCCGAGGTCTACGACCAACGGCGCGCAGAGATGGCCGACACCATCACCGCCGAGATCGGCGCGCCCATCACCTTCGCCCAGCGCGCGCAGGTCGGGCTGCCCGCGATGATGATGCGCGCATTTTGCGACCTGGCGCAGCGGCACCAGTGGCAGGAGACCCGGGCCGGCTTCTTCGGGGCGGATGTACACGTGCGCAAGGAGCCGGTTGGCGTCGTCGCCGCGATCGTGCCGTGGAACATGCCGCAGTTCCTCATCGTCACCAAGCTGGTGCCCGCCCTGCTCGCCGGCTGCACGGTAGTGCTCAAGCCCGCCGCCGAATCCCCGTTGGATGCACTGCTTTTGGCCGAGATGCTCGATCAGATCGACCTGCCCTCGGGTGTGGTCAGCGTGTTGCCCGGCGACGGCACTGTCGGTGAACTACTGGTAGGCCACCCCGGCGTGGATAAGGTGTCGTTCACCGGCTCGACCGCGGCAGGCCGGGCCGTCGCGGCGGCGTGCGCGGCCAACCTCACCAAGGTCAGCCTCGAACTCGGCGGCAAGTCCGCCGCCATCGTCCTGGATGATGCCACGCCCGAGAAGGTGGCCGTCGGGGTGCGATCGGCCAGCCTGTCCAACAGCGGCCAGATCTGCAACGCGTTGACTCGTGTTCTGGTGCCCGAGTGGCGCCACGACGAATACGTCGAGGCTCTCGCCGCCGAAATGACCGGACTGCGCGTCGGTGACCCCGCCGACCCAGACACCCAGGTCGGCCCGCTGGTCTCGCGCCGGCAACAGCAGCGCGTGCGCGACTACATCGAGCTCGGCCAGCACGAAGGCGCGAAACTCGTTGTCGGCGGTGCCGAATCGCCCGACGGCCTGAACCGCGGCTGGTACGTCAAGCCCACCCTGTTCGCCGCCGCCACGAACACGATGCGCATCGCACGCGAGGAGATTTTCGGCCCGGTCATCACCGTCATCGCCTACCGCGACGAGGACGACGCGGTGGCCAAGGCCAACGACTCCGACTACGGCCTGGCCGGATCGGTCTGGACCGCCGACACCGAGCGGGGCATCGCAATCGCCGGCCGCGTGCGCACCGGCACCTTCGGGGTCAACCAGGGCTACACGATGGATCCCTTCGCACCGTTCGGCGGCGTCAAAGCCAGCGGCTACGGACGCGAGCTAGGACCCGAAGGCCTCGACAGCTACCTCGAAACTAAGTCCATCGCAATCTCACCTGGGGCCTGACAACGATGACGCCCTTGACGTTCGACGGACAAGTCGCCGTGATCACCGGCGCAGGCGGAGGCCTCGGTCGGTGCCACGCCCTCGAATTCGCCCGGCGCGGTGCACACGTCGTGGTCAACGACGTCGGCGCCGCCGTCGATGGCACCGGATCTACCACATCGGCTGCCCAGACCGTGGTCGACGAAATCACGGCGGCAGGCGGCACAGCCATCGCCGCCACCGAATCCGTGGCAACACCCGAAGGCGGCCAAGGCATTATCCGTGCGGCAATCGACGCCTATGGCCGAGTAGACGTCTTGGTGAACAACGCGGGCATCTTGCGCGATGCCGCGTTCAAAAACATGACCACCCGCGATGTCGATCCCGTCATCGACGTGCACTTGCGCGGAGCCTTCCACGTCACGCAGGCCGTCTGGCCGGTGATGCGCGAGCAGAACTACGGCCGCATCGTCATGACCACCTCAGGTTCCGGTCTGTTCGGCAACTTCGGCCAGGCAAACTACGGTGCTGCCAAGATGGGCCTCGTCGGACTGATGAACGTGCTGTCCATCGAAGGCGCCCGCAACAACATCTGCGTCAACGCCATCTCCCCGATCGCACGCACCCGGATGACCGAGCACACGATGCCCGAACTGGTCAAAGATTGTGATCCCGCCCAGGTGACCCCCGTCGTGGTCTACCTGGCGCACGAGACCTGCATCCGCACCGCCCACATCTATCGCATCGGCGGTGCGCATGTCAGCCGGGTCTTCATCGCCGAAACCACCGGCATCGACGACCCAGCCCTCACCCCGGAGTCCCTGGCCCGCAACATCGACACCATCGACGACAGCACGGATTTCACCATCCGCGGTGGGCCAACCGTCCAGTGATGGCGGATCAGACTCGGGCGGGCATGCTGTCCCAACCGCGCACCGCTGACGCCGACGAGAAGACGGCCGCGTCGAGATCAACCTCCCAGTCCGGGAACCGGTTCATGATTTCGTCGAGCGCAATCCGGCCTTCGATGCGGGTCAGAGCGTTCCCGAGGAATAGTGCGCGCCGACACCGAAAGTGAGGTGTTGGCGCGGGGGCCGATTGACGTCGAAAGACTCCGCATCGGGGCCGAATCGGCGTTCGTCTCGGTTGGCCGCGCCGACCAACCCCAGGATCGCACTGCCTTGCGGCACCGTCGTGCCGTGCAATTCCACGTCGCGAGTGACATAACGGGCGATCTGTAGCGCCGGCGGTTCGAACCGTAGGATTTCCTCGATCGCGCCTGGCAGTAGGGATCTGTCGGCAGCCAACTGCCGGCGCTGCTCGGGATGTTCGGACAACAGCTTGCCCATCCAACCGATCATCCGGGTCGTGGTCTCGGCGCCCGCAACGGCCACGACGTTCATGAAGATGAGTAGCTCGTCACGCCGCAGTTTGCGCAGGGTTCCGGTTTCGTCTTCGAATTCGGCGTTGAGCAGCTCGGTGGTCAGGTCATCGGCGGGTTGGTCGACGCGCCAGTCGATGAATTCGGCGAACACCTGCCCGTCGGTGAGCGGCCCGTCGCCGTTGTCAGTCATTTGTCCGCCCCGCTCAGTCCGGACATGCTTGTCGCCATCCTCCTGGAGACGGTGTTGGTAGTCCTCGGGGATTCCGAACAACATGCCCACGACGCGCAGCGGCATTACCGACCCGAGGTGCTTGACGAAGTCGATCCGATCGCCACCGACGAGTGGATCGAGACATTTCTGGGTGAACTCGCGAATCTTGGGCTCCAGCGCGCTCAGCTTGCGGGGCGTGAACGCGCGGGCCAGCAAGCTGCGATGGATATCGTGGATTGGGGGATCCTCGAAGACCAGGGTGCCGGGAGGAATCTCGATGCCCGACTTGATGATTTCCAAAACGGCGCCGCGCGCCGAGCTGAAGCTCTGGTAGTCCACCAAGATCTGGTTCACGTCGTCGAAGCGGCTCAGCGCGTAGAAATCGTGATCCGCGTTGTAATACAGCGGGGCTTCGTGGCGGAACCGTCTGAACATCGGGTAGGGATCGGCGTTCAGGTCGGCCCGCCAGGGGTCGTAGTACAACTCTTCGGTCGCGCTGATCGAAGTCAGGTCGGGCATGCCCGAATCGTATGCGTGCGCGAATCTAAAATACAAAGTTGTATCGGCTAAGCCGGCGACGCGGCGGGACCGGGCAACAGGCTGGAAAGATGAAAGCCATGGCGGAACGATGGACACGGCAAAGACGTCTCGAGCACACTCGAGGCGTGTTGTTGGACGCCGCCGAGGAAGTGTTTGCCAAACGAGGGTTCGGCGGCACGGCGCTAGAGGACATCGCAGAAGTCGCCGGATATACCCGCGGGGCGATCTACTCGCATTTCGGCACCAAGGAAGAACTCTTCCTGGCTGTCACCGAACGTCACCTGCTGCGGTTCCTCGAGGGCTTTGAAGGCGTCATCGCCTCCTTCGAGAGTCTCGAGGATCTCAATGTGGCTCAATTCGCCGAGCGGTGGCGCGAACTGACCATCGCGGGTCCGGACAGCGCGGCTCTAGGTTACGAATTCTCGTTGTTCTTGCTGCGCAATCCCGACGCCCACGAACGGCTGGCAGCCAAACGGGAAGAAACGACCCGTGCGCTGGCCGACTACATCGCCAGCCATATCGCACGCCTCGGCGGCACGCTGACGATTCCGGCCGAGACCATGGCGCGCGTCCTGATCGCCAGCCATGAGGGCGTCACCATCAGTTCACACCTCGACAAGGCGGATCTCTACCAGCCGTTCTTGCAAATGGTGATGTCGAACGTGATGCCCACGGCTGCCATGCCTGCCAAGCGCGCCAAACGCGGCGTTGGGTAGCGACCGAAGGCCCGCGTCGCAACCATTTTGGAATCCCCGAAGCACTCTTGTTATTTAGATACCAGTTGGTATATTCACATCGAGCGACGACGCCTGCTGCCACTGGTGCGACGTCGAAAGACGATCCAAAAGGGGACAGAGTCATGACCGAACTGTCGAGCAAGCAGAGCGCCGCGGTTGTGACCGAATCGCTCGACCGAGCGGCGTCGCTGGGCAACCGGGTGCAGTCCACGGCCAAGCCCGTCCGGATCTGGGCCGCCGTCGGCGGTGCGATCCTCGCTTTCCAGCTCTACGTCTGGATCAGTTGGATCGCCGGGCCCAATTTCGAGCGGGTGCCCACCGGACCGAGCGACCCACCGCTGTACATGAAGGCGATCCTCATGACGTGGACCGGCGTGATCGTCGTCGGCCTGCCGCTCAGCCTTTACTACTTCATCATCAGGCCCTGGCGGCGGGAGCGGCGAATCACGCTCGACGGCATGCTCCTGATCGCGTGCGGGCTGCTGTTCTTCCAGGATCCGCTGCTCAACTACATCAGTACGTGGAGCACGTACAACACCTGGATGTTCAACCGGGGCTCGTGGGTGCAGAACATTCCGGGCTGGATGTCGTTCGGGGAGCCGGGCCGGATGATGGCCGAACCGGTCTTGATGAATGCACCGGGCTACTCCTTCGGGGTCCTGCTATGCACCATGCTCGGCTGCTGGGTCATGCGCAAAGCCAAGTCGCGCTGGCCCAACATCAGCAACGTGGGATTGATCGGTGTTTTGATCGCTTGGACCTTCGTCTTCGATTTCTTCATCGAGGGCCTGTTCCTCATGCCGATGGGACTCTTCACCTACCCGGGCGCCATCAGGTCGCTGTCGATCAACGCCGGGACCTACTACCAGTGGCCGCTCTACGAAGGGCTGATGTGGGGCGGCGTGCAGGCCGGTCTGTGCGCGCTGCGCTTCTTCACCGACGACCGCGGCCGGACGTTCGTCGAGCGGGGACTCGACCGAGTCCAGGGCGGGTTCGCCAAGCAGCAGCTCACCCGCTTCCTGGCGATCTTCGCGGCGTGCAGCATGTTCTTCTTCGTGCTCTACAACATCCCCGCCCAGTGGTTCGCCCTGCACCAGGACCCCTGGCCGGCGGACCTGCTGAAGCGCTCCTACTTTCTGATGGGCATCTGCGGGGACGGCACTGATCGGCCGTGCCCCGATCCCGCACTGCCCGTGCCCGGCAAACACTCCGGCTACATCAATCAGGACGGCAAACTGGTGCTTCCAGGCGGCGTACAGCTACCGGTGACCGTTCCCTTGGAACGCGGGAAGTGATCGCGGGAAGTTAGCTGGCCGCCCCCGCGGTACGGCTTTCCGGGGTCAGGGCAGTTTGATGACCGACATATACATTTCGAGGATCGGCCGGAAGAGGTCGACGTCGTCGAGTTGGCTCCCGAGCACGACGGAGTCGCTGGTGGAAATGAGCACATGGGCCAGCGTCAGGGGAGGAATCAGCAGCGTTCCGCCGAGCCGCTCGATGCCTTCGACGATGAACCGGCCCAGGTCTTCGACGACCTCTAATCTCTTGGCGGCCACCCGTTCTCGCGCGTCGGGGTTACGGAGCAGATAAAGGGCGAACTCGTGGCCCAGCGCGGCACGTTCGGCACCATGTTCGTGACTGAGCTGACGCCAGCGCAGGGCGATGGTGTCGAGTTCACGCGCCCCCATCTGAGTTGCCGCCGACAACACTTCGGAGAAATTGTCGAAGTAGCGGCGCCAGTATCGGTCGCTGACCGCTAAGAAGAGGTCTTCCTTGGTGGCGAAGTGTTTGTAGATCGCACCTTTCGTGTAGCCCGCCGTATGCGCGATGTCGTCGAGAGTTGCGGGAGTGAAACCCTTTTCGGCAAAGACCGCCTCCGCCGCATCCAAGAGAAGCGAACGGGTGTGCTCCATGCGTCGCTCCCGCGTCCACCGCTCAACCATGCGGGCGATTGTGCCACGGAAATCTAAAGTACCGCTTGGTTGATGAGATACCAGTTGGTATATTCGCGGAGAACCCGGGCACCGGAGACAGGCAACTTACGGATACTCGTGAGGTGTCGACGGCGAATTTCAGCTAATCGCCGTCCCGGCCTCAGGCGATGTACTACAAAGTCGTACTACGACCCGTGAGGAGACCGTGCCATGAGCAGCGGACTGTCAAACAAGGAGACTGCCGCCATCACCGAGTCGCTCGGTGGGACGGCCAACCTGGGCTCCCAGGGGCAGTCCCCGACCAAGCCCGTCCGGCTGTGGGCCGCCGTCGGTGCCGCGATCCTGGCCCTGCAGCTCTACGTGTGGATCAAGTGGGTCAGTGGGCCGTTTTTCACGCCTGTCCCCAAGGGGCCCAGCGACCCGCCAACGCTGATGAAGGTGATCCTCACGGTATGGACGACCGTGATCCTGGCCGGCATGCCGGTGGCCATTTGGTACTTCATCGTCCGACCCTGGCGGCGGGAGCGGCGCATCACCCTGGACGGCATGCTCCTGGTGGCCTGCGGCCTGATCTTCTTCCAGGATCCGCTGTTGAACTACACCAAGGCGTGGTGCACTTACAACACCTGGCTCTGGAACCGCGGCTCGTGGGTGCAGAACATCCCGGGTTGGCAGTCCTACGGTGAGCCCGGCCGCATGTTGTCCGAGCCGCTGTTGATGAACGCTCCGGGCTACTCGTTCGGGGTTCTGCTGTGCACGATTCTGGGCTGCTGGGTAATGCGCAAAGCCAAGTCGCGCTGGCCCAACATCAGCAACGTCGGCCTGATCGGCGTCTTGATCGCCTGGACGTTCTTCTTCGACTTGATCATGGAGGGCTGCTTCCTGATGCCGATGGGGCTCTTCACCTACCCCGGGGCTATCCAGTCTTTGTCGATCAATGCCGGCCACTACTACCAATGGCCGCTTTATGAAGGCCTGCTGTGGGGCGGCGCTCAGGCCGGTCTTTGCGCGCTGCGCTACTTCACCGACGACCGCGGCCGTTCATTCGTGGAACGGGGCTTGGACCGTATTCAGGGCGGGTTCGTCAAGCAACAGTCCATCCGCTTTTTGGCGATCTTCGCCGCGTGCAGCATGTTCTTCTTGGTGTTCTACAACATTCCCGCGCAGTGGTTCGCCCTGCACGGCGACTCGTGGCCTAGCGACATCACGAAGCGCTCGTACTTCATGGGCGGCATCTGCGGTGACGGGACCGACCGGCTCTGCCCTGACCCCGCCCTACCAACCGATAACAACAAGTCCGGCTACATTAATCGCGACGGCCACCTCGTTCTTCCTGAGGGCACAAAGCTTCCGCAGGTTGTGCCCTTCGAACACGGAAAGTGATATGTCGATCCAGGAAATCGAGGCGACGACCCTGCATCCCGATGCGGCTTCCGCTAACTCCGAGGCCGGCTCCGCCGCGCCGTTCTACAAGGCAGTCGGTGAGGAGGTGGAGGTTTTTCGCGCGGCCGCCCGCCGCGGTCT
Source organism: uncultured Actinomycetota bacterium (assembly GCA_963762625.1). Lineage (GTDB taxonomy): Bacteria > Actinomycetota > Actinomycetes > Mycobacteriales > Mycobacteriaceae > Mycobacterium. The sequence continues at coordinate 1,357,986 of CAVXLB010000001.1, read as the reverse complement.
GCCCGTCCTGCTGAAGGGGCCGACCGGATGCGGGAAAACCCGCTTCGTCGAGGCGATGGCTCACGAGCTTGGCCGAGAACTGATCACCGTCGCCGGCCACGAGGACATGACGTCGGCGGATCTGGTGGGCCGTTTCCTGCTCAAGGGCGGCGAAACGGTATGGGTGGACGGGCCGTTGACCCGTGCCGTGCGCGCGGGCGCCATCTTCTATCTGGACGAGGTGGTGGAAGCGCGCCAGGACACCACCGTGGTGATCCATCCGCTCGCCGATCACCGCCGTGAGCTTCCCGTCGATCGGCTCGGCACGACATTGCGCGCCGCGCCGGGGTTCCAGCTGGTGATCTCCTACAACCCGGGTTATCAGAGTGTTCTGAAGAACCTCAAGGAGTCGACCCGTCAGCGTTTCATCGCCATCGAGCTCGGCTTCCCGCCCGCCGACGTCGAGACCGACGTGGTCGCCTACGAAGCCGGGATCGACGCAGGTACGGCGCGTGCTCTGGTCACGCTGGCCAACGCGATTCGCAACCTGAAGGGCTCGCCGCTGCGTGAGGCGTCGTCCACCCGGATGCTGATCCTCGCCGGCGGCCTCGCCGCTGAGGGACTCAGCCTGCGCAGTGCCGTCCAGTCGGCAATCGTGCAGGCCCTCTCCGACGATGCCGACGTCATCCGTGCCCTCGGCGAGCTGGCCGACGGCGTCCTGCCCCGGACGTGACCGCTCCCGGTCCGCAGAACCCTAGCCAGTTTCGCCTGCTCGCCAGCTTCATTGCCGGTAGAGCCGTGGGTGTTGCGGAGTCGTCGCCCGGCGAGCCTGCGCACACCAACGGTCAGGTCGTGTTCGTCTCACCGGACCGGTCGGTCGACGAGCAACGCCGCGAGGTGGTGGTCCAGACCGCTCTGCTGGGGGCGGGCAGTCTGGATAAACGTTTGGTGCGGGGTTTACGGGCGCGCCCGCAAGTAGCCCGCCGCTATCTGGAACTCGAGGGTCGCCGGGCGCTTGCCGAACTCGCTGCGCAACTTCCGCTCGCGGCAGCGCTGTCCGCCGGCCGCCGACCGGCTACCGCGACGCCCGACGAGTCGCTCGAAGCGGCCCGGGGCCGGACCAGCGTGGCCGACCCACCCGAGTGGTTCGGGGTCATCAGACCGTCGAAACTCCTGGGGTCCACCGCTGGCGCCGGCGCGCAGGCCTCCGACAAAGAACTGCGGCTGGAATTCGACACTATCGACCTACCCGAGGCGGACGACGACGACGGCGACGACAGTGAGGATCCGGCGAACAGCAAGATCCTCAAACTGTTCGAGAATCCGCTGATGAAGTCGCAGGGCCTCGCGGACTACTTCCGCAAGCTGCTGGGCAACTCACGATCCGCCGGAGACGGCGCCGCCGGCGCCGAGATGCAGGCTCGGTCCGTTCGGCGGGTGCAGAAGGTCGGGGCGAACGCCCGGCCGATGCCCACCCGGATTCACTTCACCGACGATGGGAAGCCCGGCTCCGCCGTCGGCGTGGGCGGTGCCCTCTATCCGGAATGGGACGTCCACAACCAGCGGTATCGGCGGGAATGGTGCCGGGTCATCGACTTTCCGCTGACGGTCGACGCCGATATCGCCGACGCCGGCGTACCGGCCGACGACGTGCTGCGCCGCCGTCTGTCTCGGGTTGGCCTGGGCCCCAAGGTCTTGCGCGGTCGCGCCGATGGCGATGAGCTCGACATCGGGCCGCTGATCGATCTGCACATCGATCTGCGCTCTGGCTTCTCACCGCCCGAACACATCTACCTGGAACGCCGCAAACTGGCGCGCAACCTCGGTGTCCTAATTCTGGTCGATGCCTCGGGGTCGGCCACCGACACCGATCCCGATGGCCTGGCCGTGCATGACCATCAGCGGCGCGCGGCAGCCACTCTCGCCGTCACACTCGAAGAACTCGGCGACCGCGTCGCGGTCTATGCCTTCAGGTCACAGGGCCGGCGCGCCGTGCATCTGCTGGCGATCAAACCGTTCGGGCATCGATTCGGCGCCGTCGGGCGGGCCCGGCTGAACCAGCTCCAGCCGTCGAGCTACACGCGCCTGGGCGCGGCCATCCGCGGTGCGGGCGAGATCCTCAAAGAGGAAGCCGGCACACCAAATCGACTCTTGCTCGTCCTTTCCGACGGCGTGCCCTACGACGACGGCTACGAAGGCAGATACGCCGAGGCCGACGCCCACAAGGCCCTCGAAGAGCTGCGCATGGATGGCGTTGCCTGCCTGTGCCTTTCGATCGGCGCCAGCACAACCAGCGATTCGCTCGAACGGGTATTCGGCTCCGCCAGCCACGCCAGCGCCGCTACGCTGGCTGAGTTGAGCCCGCGCATGGACGAATTGTTCCTGTCTTCCCTGCGAGAACTCGCAGCACCACAACCACGGAGAGGGTGACGCATGAAGGTGCTCTTGACGGGTGCGCTGGGCAACATCGGCTCTTCCACACTGGAAGCGTTGCTCGTCGAAGGCCACGACGTCGTCGCCTTCGACCTCGAGTCGCGCAGGGCGCACAAACTCGCGTCCGGGTTCGACGGACGTGTGCAGTTCATCTGGGGTGACATCACCCGCCCGGAATCGCTGCGCCAGGCGCTGGAGGGCGTGGATGCGGTGATTCACCTGGCGGCCATCATTCCGCCCTTCAATGAGAAGGTCCCCGAACTGGCCCGGCGGGTAAACCTCGACGCCACTCGCACCCTGATCGAGCAGATGGAGGCCTCCCCCACGGCCAGACGGCTGGTCTTCGCGTCGTCACAGGGCGTCGTCGGCGACGTCCAGGATCGCGAGCCGCCGCTGCGTGTCGACACGCCGGTCGCCCCGACCGACGACTACGGGCGCCAGAAGGTCGCGTGCGAGGAAGCGATCCGCGAGTCCGGTCTGCGGTGGAGCATTCTGCGGCTTTCGGCGGTGACGCCCATCCACCTGCCGATGCAGGGTCCAGGCATCATGTTCGACTTCAGCCCGGAAGCGCGGTTCGAGTTCCTCCATCCCGCCGATGCCGGAACGGCATTCGCCCGCGCCGTGGCCTGTGACGAGTCGATCGGGAAGACCTTATACTTGGCGGGCGGCGCCAACTGCCGCATGACGTTTTACGACTTCGTCAACGCACTGATGAATGGGATCGGCATCGGTCCGATTCCAACCGACGCGTTCGTACGAGCAAAGCCCCCCCGCTTCTTCGGCGACTGGGCGGACACCGAAGAAAGCCAGCGCCTCCTTCAATATCAGAAGCGCGGACTCGACGAGCAACTGGCAGATACTAAAAAGGACTTCGGCATGCTTGTGCCCATCATTCGTCTCGTTCGCCCGCTCGCAACGTGGTTCGTGACCCGCAGCTCTCCATACGTCAAGGAGAACCGGCGCCTCGGCGTTGGTTAACTGGCCGGCGTCACGGGCTGCTTCTGGAAGATCAGGGGGATCATGCCTCCCCCTGCCTCAGCTTCGCGCCGAGTTCTCGACGATGATCTCGCACGCCGTGTCGTAGAACGCGCTGATGAGGGTCGAGAAGGATAGGTGGAAGGGATAGATCATGTGCACATCCAGCCGCTCGACGCCCCAGTCCGGTAGCACGGGCACGATGCTGCCGTCGCGTAACTCGCTGGTGCAGATGATTTGGGTTGGCATCGCGCCGATGCCAAGTCCTTGCAGGATGTACTGCTTACATACCTGAAAGCTGTTGACGCGAGCGCGCACCGGAGGCGATAGCTCGTCTCGTCGGGTCTGTTTGGTCACCGGCAGCCTGAGGATCAACCAGGGCTGGCTACACCATGTACCCGTTCGCGCCACGCGGCGGCGTCAAAACAACGGCTAGGTTCGCGAACTGGGACCCGAAGACCTCGACAGCTACTGAACGCGAAGTCCATCGCCGTCGCGCCCGAACCCTGACAACCTTGGCGTGGAGCGTCGGTCGGCGGCTGATGCCTGTTCAGGCGGGGTCGTTTTTCACAGGATCCCGCTCTGGTGAAGTTTCCTTTTTCGGGCATATTCTGCACGTCTCAGTCCTCGATGAAGGGATCTGGGTCCCGATAGGAAGGCGCCCGATACCCAGTAGGACTACGCGAAGAAGCGTGCCGAAATTGTCGCTTGTGCCTGCACGATTGTTGGGTTCCGAGCGTCGCGCGAATCCCCCGAGAATCCTTCAAGGTTCGGCATCCAAGCCGAGAAAGGCATGCCATGACCAACCCGGCGACCACCCCGGCTGATGTGCTGGTGATTTTCGGCATCACTGGAGATCTGGCTAGAAAGATGACGTTCCGGTCGCTGTACCGATTAGAACGTCGCAGGCTGCTGGACTGCCCAATCGTCGGTGTCGCGCGCCGCGCCTGGTCAAATGATGAGCTGCAGGCTCATGCGCGTGCGGCCATCCAATCTAGCGGCGAGACCCTCGAGGACGCTGTCTTTGCCCGCTTCGCCAAGCGACTTTCACTGGTCTCAGGCAACTATGACGACCCGAAAACCTATGAGCGCATTGGCGAGGCGATCCAAGGCAAGCACACCCCAGTCTTCTACCTGGAGATCCCGCCTTCGCTGTTCGGTCTGGTGGTCGACGGTCTGGCCGACGCCCAGCTGACCTCAGGTGCCCGGGTGGTGATCGAGAAACCCTTCGGCCATGACCTGGCCTCGGCGCGCGCCTTGAACGACGAGCTGCGCACACACCTGCAGGAGTGGCAGATCCTGCGCATCGACCACTTCCTGGGCAAAGAACCCGCGATGGACATCATGTTCCTGCGGTTCGCCAATACGATTTTTGAGCCATTGTGGAATCGTGACCGGATCGCCAGTGTGCAGATCACGATGGCGGAAAACTTCGGGGTCGAGGACCGTGGCAGCTTTTACGACGCGGTCGGGGCGCTGCGCGACGTGGTGCAAAACCATCTGCTGCAGCTCATCGGGCTATTCGCCGCCGAGCCACCGAGCGTGGCCGACGCCGACGGATTACGTGACAAACGCGTCGAGGTCTTCCAGGCCATCCCCGCCATCGAACCCCAGCACTACGTGCGCGGCCAATACGACGGCTACCAAGCGATCGAAGGCGTGCAAGAATCCTCGCAAACCGAGACGTTCGCCGCTCTGCGCCTCGAGATCAACAATTGGCGCTGGGCGGGGGTGCCGTTTTTCATCCGGGCTGGAAAAGCACTGCCGGTGCGGGCCACCGAGATTCGGGTCATCTTTAAAAAGGCACCCCGACTGCCCATCACCGCACACATACCCGACGCCAACGAGCTCATTTTGCGCATTGACCCCAAACCTGGCACCGACCTGGTGATTCAGGCAAAAACGCCCGGCGCCAACCGCACCCGCACTGTCGACCTGTCACTGATCTTCGCCGACGAACTCGGCGAAGCCCCCGAACCCTACGAGCGACTGCTCGCCGACGCGATGAAGGGTGACTCCACCCAATTCACCCGGGAAGACACCGTGGACCAGACGTGGCGGATAGTCCAGCCCCTACTCGATGCGCCACCGCCGATCGAGTCCTACCAGCCCGGCACCTGGGGTCCGCCCGGCGCCGACAAACTGCTGACCGGCCACCCCGCCTGGCGCGAACCGTGGCTTCGCTAAAGTTTTGCGCAGATCCGAAAATGACCGCAGCTGGCGGTGGCCGCGGACGGCGGAATCCATAAACCCTAGGGGCCGAACGATAGGTCCTGCGATTCTTCCGGCGACACTGCTGGGGAATCGGTGGCGCTTTGGCATCGGGGTCGAGATCAAAAATCTAGCCTATGTCGCCCATCAACCCTGTCAACGACACCTTGACGTCTTATCCTCGCAGCGGTTTTGGTGCGGCGAGTTCCGGCAGCGCGGATAGATACAACTCATCCGGACACGAATGAGGCAGCGCTCAGCTTCGCGCCGAGTTCTCGATGATGATCTCGCACGCCGTGTCGTAGAACGCGCTGATGAGCGTGGAAAAGGATAGGTGGAAGGGATAAATCATGTGCACATCCAGCCGCTCGACGCCCCAGTCCGGTAGCACGGGCACGATGCTGCCGTCGCGTAACTCGCTGGTGCAGATGATTTGGGTTGGCATCGCGCCGATGCCAAGTCCTTGCAGGATGTACTGCTTACACACTTGAAAGCTGTTGGCGCGGGCCCGCACCGGAGGCGATACCTCGTATCGCCGGGCCTGTTTGGACACCACGAGCTTGCGTGGGCCTCCGCCGACACCGCAATCGATGAACGGCAACGTGTTCAACTGCGCGGGACCGGTAATCGGATCCGCCAGATGCCCTACGAATTCCGGCGAGGCGCACAGAAATAACTCGAGGCTGAAGACCTTCCGCGCGATAAGGGTGGAATCCTGCAGCGGCCCGGTTCCGAACACCACATCGAAGCCGTCCTTGACGGGGTGGACCATCTCGTCGACCAGCCGGATATCCAACCGCGAGTGCGGGTAGCGCTTCAGAAACACAGCGCCGACTCTCGACGCATAGTCGATGCCGACGAAGACCGGCATGGCAACCCGCAGCTCACCCTGTGGCTCCTGCTTACTGCCCTCCACCAACGCACGAACGCCATTGGCCTCGGTCAAGATCTTCACCCCGTGGTCGTAGATCTTCTTGCCGAGATCGGTGACCGTGAGCTGATGGGTGTTCATCCGCAGCAGCTTGATCCCGAGGTCGGATTCGAGCTTGCTGAGTTTGCGGCTGACGGTGGATTTGGGCATGTCGAGCAACGCGGCCGCTTTCGACAGGCTGCGGCACTCCACCACCTTGCCGAAAACCAGCAGCGCATCGACGTCGAACGGAAGGTTTTGCTCCATCTCCTGCATTGTTCCAGAAATGGAACAGCGTGTTGCTATTCGGGCCTTTTGTGAAGGTCTTGGCAAATGCTACGTTCGGGCCGGGTGGAGTCCGGGTCCGATTGATCCGATTGAGGAGCACTCTTGTGAGTACCGAAACCCTGATCACGAAGCCGGCGAGCGGGCATTGGGCCGATGCATACCCGGAGTTGGGTCGCGGGCCCGTCTCTCTTGAAGACTGCGTTTCAGAGGAGTTCTACGACAAGGAACGCGAGCACGTCTTCAAGAAGACCTGGCTGTACATGGGGCGCGTCGAGAGAGTGCCACGATCAGGCAGTTATTTCACCCGAGAAATGCAATTCCTGAACACCTCGATCATCGTCGTGCGCGGCAAGGACGACGTGATCCGTGCCTTTCACAACATCTGCCCGCATCGCGGGAACAAAATACTTTGGAGCGATGACCCGTTCGAGGAGGTGCAAGGCCGCGCACCGTTGCTGTATTGCCGCTTCCACGGCTGGCGCTACAACCTGGACGGCTCACTGCACTCGGCCACCCGCGAGGATCTGTTGCTCGACTTCGATGCCGACAGCTGCCGGGTCCCGGCGATTCAATGCGAGGTCTGGGAGGGGTTCATCTTCATCAATCTCAACCCCGACAACACCGAGTCGGTTCGCGACTTCCTCGGCGACCTGGGGAAGGGACTCGAAGGCTATCCGTTCGAAGGGCCGCACCAGGTATACCGATTCAAGGCTGAGTTGCAGTGCAACTGGAAGATCTTCGTCGATGGCTTCGCGGAGAGCTACCACGGTCCGTATCTGCACGCATCGTCCTTCGGCAACCTCACGGCGGAGGCCAAGGAGGCGCTGAACAAGCCCAATCCCTTTACCGACGCGTTGTTCCTCCAGCTCAAGGGTTCACACCGGATGTTCTCGTTCGCCGGCGAGCCCTCGCAGAAAACTCCGTATTCCAAGCCCATCGAGTGCGTGATGGAGGCCAGCGCGGCCGGTCCCTGGACGAAGGTCGATCGCGGTCCGATGCCGCCGGGAATCAACCCCATCGGGGCGGAGAAGCACGGCTTCGACTCGTACCAGTTCTTCCCGAACTTCGTGATCATCTTCGGTGCGTCCGGCTTTACGGTGCACACCCATTGGCCCACTGGGCCGCACTCGCACATCTTCGAAACCGAGATGTACTACCAGCCCCCGAAAACCCACAAGGAACGGCTGGGGCAGGAGATGACGGTGACGTTCCTCAACGACATCATCCTGGAAGACGCCAGCCCGTCTGAAGGATTACAGGCGATGCTGAACAGTGGTGCCCTCACTCATTTCACGATGAACGACGAGGAGATCCTGCTGCGCCATCTCCACAAGGTGGTTGGCGACCACGTCGAGGCCGGCGAGAAGGCGAAAGCGCAGCGATGAACGCTTCTCTGCCGCCTGGGTTTTCGTCGCTCGAGCACCTGGTCCCGGACTGGGCCATCGAGGACGGGCACGAGCGCTATCTGAAGCGGGTGAACAGTTCCATGGACGAGATCCAGGCATTCTATGACGCGGTGTTTCCCCAGGCCGAGGAAGCGGTCGCCTACATCGACAAGTTCGATTACGCCGAACCGCTGCCCGAGGACGTCGCGAATCTACGCAACCTGCTCTACTCGCTGATCACCGTCTCCCTGGCGGTCGAGTTGTGGAAGCAACCGCGCGTGAAGCATTCAGCCAAAACCATTCTCACGAGAGTCAGTTGACGACTATGGGACTTACCTCCACGCAATTGGACATCATCGACCTCACCCCGAGGATCGGCAGCGAGCTCAGGACCGACCTCGACACCCTGCTCAGCGGCCGGGAAGCCGAGAGCATTCGCGCCACTTTGGACCGGCGCGGAGTGGTCTTCTTCCGCGGCCTGCAGATGACCGACGAACAGCAGGTAACCATCGCAAAGACCCTTGGCAACATCGTGCAAGGCGAGGGTGAGGATGGCATCTATAAGATCTCGCTCGACAAGGACGTGAACCAACGAGCCGAGTATCTGAAAGGCTCGATGTTCTGGCATTTCGATGGCTCGCTGCAGCCTTATCCAAATCTTGCCGCCCTGCTGCGGGCCATCAAATTATCGGAAACCGGTGGGCAGACCGAGTTCTGCAACACCTATGCGGCATACGACGACTTGTCGCAGTCCGACAAGGAGGCCATCGCCGAGCTTCGGGTGGTGCACAGCGCGGAGCGTTCGCAGTACTACGTGCGGCCCGAAATGAGCTACGAGGAAATCACGTTCTGGCAGAAGTCGCCCACCAAGACATGCCCGCTGGTGTGGACGCACCAGTCCGGGCGTAAATCCCTACTGGCCGGCGCGACAGCGGATTACGTTATCGGGATGCCCACGGAAGAGAGCCGCGCGCTGCTGGCGCGCCTCCGCGACTGGGCCACCCAGCCTCAATACGTCTACCAACACCAGTGGCGGGTGGGCGATCTGCTCATTTGGAGCAACACCGGCACCATGCACCGGGTGCTGCCCTACACCCTGGACAGCGGCCGGCTCATGCACCGCACGATCCTCGCGGGAGAAGAGCCCTTGCAGTGAAACTCGGCATCGCCACGCCCGTTGTCACCAACGTCGGCGGGGCCGCGTTGGAGTGGGAAAAGGACGCCACAGTCGAGGACATCGGACGCGTCGCCGAGACCGCGGATCGGCTTGGCTACCACCACATGACGTGCAGCGAACACATCGGCCTACCCTTGACCGAAACCGGACGACGCGGTGCCCGGTACTGGGATCCGCTTGCCACGTTCGGCTATGCGTCGGCCCGCACAAAGCGGATCCGGTTCGCCACCATGACCCTGGTGCTTGGATATCACCACCCACTTGCGATCGTAAAACGCTACGGCACACTGGATCATGTCAGCGGTGGCCGGGTGATCCTCGGTGTGGGCGTTGGCTCACTGAAGGAGGAGTTCGACCTTCTCGGCGCACCATTCGACGACCGCGGCGCCCGCGGCGATGACGCCCTGCGAGCGCTGCGTGCGGCGCTGGCGAGTAACGAGCCGGCCTATGACGGTGAGTTCTACTCGTTTAGTGGCCTGACCGTCGATCCGTGTGCGTTACAGCCGCACATGCCGATCTGGATTGGTGGCCGCACCAAACGTTCGTTGCGACGGGCGGTCACGCTTGCCGACGGCTGGTGCCCGTACTACGTCTCGATCGACGTCGCCGCGCGGTGGCTGCAATCGTTTGAACTGCCCGCCGATTTCGAGGTGGTGATGCCCGCCGACAAGCCGCTCGACCCGGTCGGTGAGCCGGGGGCGACGCGGGAAACGCTGAAGGCCCTGGCAGCAGGCGGCACCACGATTCTGTCCGCCCGGTTCCTCCATCACTCGCTGGCGCATTACCTTGAGCAGATTCATGCGCTCGCCGAAATGAACCAGGATCAATCATGACGGCTGAGACAACCGAACAGGTCTAGTACGACCCGTGGGACACCGACCTCAACGCCGACCCATATCCGATGTTCAAACGGCTGCGGGACGGCGCACCGCTCCACTACAACGCGTCGTCGGCCGCTCGCGGCTGGGACCGCATGCCCGCGCACGTCTGATGATTTAACAGTTTCGGGTCAGGCGACTCCGTAATGATCGCCTACCGGTTCGGGTGGCGCAATCCCGCTCGACGTGTGCCCAATTCGATTCTGATCACGGGTGTCGCTTCGCATTCGTATCCGGCTGTATCGCGGAAGAACTCAGCCTTGGTCGTGCCGCCCGGGTGGCCATAGTATCGACAGATGGCTATCGCGACTATCAGTCCGGTCACCGGTGAGGTGCTCAAGAGCTTCGATGAACTCACGCCTGAGGAACTCGAAGATAAACTCGCTCGCGCGAGCGCCGCCGCCGCGACGTACCGACTGACGAGCGTCGAGCAGCGTGCGGCGTGGCTAGGCAAGGCGGCCGACGAACCTGGAAAAAGAGGCCGACTCCGTCAGCAGGTTGATCACTACCGAGATGGGTAAGCCCTATCGATCCGCGCAGGAGGAAGTGGCCAAGTGCGTACGCGGGCTGCGTTTCTACGCCGCTGAGGGCCCAGGCTTCTTACGGGCGCTGCCGGGGGACGCTGGCCGCGTCGGTGCCAAACAGACGTTCGTGACCTACCAGCCGATCGGTGTGGTGCTCGCGGTGATGCCGTGGAATCTGCCGCTGTGGCAGGCCATGCGGTTCGCGGCACCTGCCTTGACGGCCGGAAATGTGGGGATACTCAAGCACGCCTCGAATGTTCCCCAGACTGCGCTGTACATGGAGCAGCTCTTCCGCGACGCCGGTTTCCCGGAAGACGTGTTCCAGACCCTGCTCATCTCCGCGAGACGGGTAGAGCAGGTGCTGCGGGACGAGCGAGTGGAAGCCGCGACGCTGACCGGCAGTGAACCGGCGGGACGGTCGGTGGGCTCTATCGCCGGCGACGAGATCAAGAAAGTCGTCCTCGAACTCGGCGGTTCGGACCCGTTCATTGTCATGCCCTCCACGAATCTGGAACGGGCGAGCGATGTCGCTGTCAAGGCCCGGACCCTCAACAACGGGCAATCGTGCATCAACGGCAAGCGGTTCTTCGTCCACGAGGACATCTACGAAGCGTTCATCGAGAAGTTCGTCGCTAAGATGGGCGCGCTCGTGGTGGGAGACCCGATGGACGACGCGACCGACGTCGGGCCGCTGGCTACCGAATCCGGCCGGAATGACGTCGAGGCGTATGTGGAGGACGCCGTCGCCAAGGGCGCGACGGTGCTGGTCGGCGGAAAACGACCGGACCGGCCCGGCTGGTTCTACCCGCCCACCGTGCTGACGGACATCACCCCCGACATGAAGATGTACCACGAAGAAGTATTCGGTCCGGTGGCGCAAGTGTGGTCGGTTCCTTCTTTGGAGGAGGCGCTGCGATTAGACCAACGGCCATCCATACGGATTGGGTTCGAATCTGTGGAGTGAGGACGAAGCCGAGCGGGCACTGTTCATCCGCGACGTCCAGTCGGGCATGGCCTTCATCAACGGGAACACGACCAGCTATCCCGAAATCCCGTTTGGCGGAGTGAAACGCAGCGGATACGGGCGCGAATTGTCCGACCTCGGTATGCGTGAGTTCATGAACGCGAAAACCGTGTGGATCGGCGCCGACGCGGGCCGCTAGCAATTCCCCGCGGCGACGGACTCACCGCGAGATTCGCGCAGATAGGATGTTGACGATGTCTGACGAACGACGCGGCCAGGCCAAGCTGTTTGACGCGTTGACCACCAAGGGCACTGCCTTCACGGTGGAGGAGCGCCGCAAGTTCGGCCTGCTGGGTTTGCTGCCGACCACGGTGAAGACTCTCACCCAGCAAGCCGAGCACTGCTGGCATGAGTGCTCCACTCGCCGCGACGATCTCGACAAACACATCTATCTGCGCTCGCTGCAGGATCGTAACGAAACCCTGTTCTACCGGGTGCTGGCCGAGCATATCCCCGAAACCCTGCCGATCGTCTACACCCCGACCGTCGGTGAGGCCTGCCAGCGATTCAGCGAAATCTACCGCCGCCCACGGGGATTGTTCGTGTCCTATGCCGACCGCGACTGTCTTGACGAGGTACTCGGCAACCGGCCGCATCCCGATATCGACGTGATCGTGGTGACCGATGGGCAGCGGATCCTGGGTTTGGGCGATCAAGGCATCGGCGGGATGGGCATCCCGATCGGCAAGCTTTCCCTCTACACCCTCATCGGCGGCATTGACCCGGCTCGCACCCTTCCGATCGTGCTCGACGTGGGTACCGACAACGTCGAACTCCTCGATGATCCCCAGTATTTGGGCTGGCGGCACCGGCGCATCGATGACGACGAGTACTACGCGTTCATCGACATGTTCGTTTCCGCCGTGCGCCGGCAGCTGCCCGAGGTGTTGCTGCAGTGGGAAGACTTCGCCACCGTGCACGCACTGCCGATCCTGGCCCGCTACCGCGACAAGTTGCTCACTTTTAACGACGACATCCAGGGCACCGCCGCAGTCACCCTGGGTGCTCTACACGGTGCGGCGAAAGTCGCGGGGCGCCCGCTTTCGCAGCAGCAGGTCGTCATGCTGGGGGCAGGCTCCGCCGGCATCGGTGTGCTGGATATGGTCCGCCGCGAGATGGTGACCGAGGGACTGTCCGAACAGGCTGCCCGCGAACGGATCTGGGTCGTCGACGTGGTGGGACTGCTCACTGACGACCGCACCGACTTGTCCGCCGAACAACGCGAATTCGCCCAGCCTAGCCGCCGCGTGGCGCACTGGGGCCTGTCGGGTCCGGCACAGCTTGGCGACGTCGTGCATCACGTTGACGTCGGGGTCCTGCTCGGCCTGTCCACCGCGGCCGGTGCCTTCACCGAGGACATTGTGCGCGAACTCGCCGGCAAGACCGAGCGGCCGATCATCTTTCCGCTGTCCAACCCGACAAGCCGCGCCGAGGCACATCCGGCCGAACTGGATAAGTGGACCGATGGGCGTGCATTGATCGCGACCGGCTCACCGTTTGCACCGCTGCAGCGCAACGGCGTGCAACGAGCCATCGCCCAATGCAACAACGTCTACATCTTCCCCGCGATGGGCCTTGCCGTCACCGCCGCACAAGCCACCCGGGTCACCGACGAAATGATGCGCGTCGCCGCGGCCACCCTCGGAGATGCCTCACCCGCTCTCACCGACCCTGACCAACCACTGCTACCGGCATGGAACGACGTACCCGACGTCGCCGTACGCATCGCCCACGCCGTCGCCGTCCAGGCGGTCGCCGATGGCGTCGCCCCCCAACGCGGCGCCGAAGAACTCACCCAACGCGTCACCGAAGTGCGCTGGATTCCCGACTACCCCCCCACACCAGCGTGACCGGCTGACAAAACCGTGTGACCGCGGCCTACGCTGAACGCCGTCGGCGACCAGCAGCGCGCGATCCAGACAACCAACGACCCGAGTCCTGTCACCCAAGGAAGAGAATACGATGTCGGAAACAAAGATCACAGTCATCTACGACAACCCGACCGCACCCGAGGCGTTCGAAAACGCCTACGATTCCGAGCAATTGAAGGCCGCCCGACAAATACCCGGGCACGTCCGGTTCGAGGCGTCGAAGGTTTGGCCGAAGGAGGACGGCAGTCCGACGCCGGCCTACCGCATGATCGATCTCTACTATCCCGATTACGCCGCGGCTAGCGCGGCCGTGACAACTCCGGAAGCGGGCGCGTTCTTCCAGGCCATGGCGCGGCTGTCCACCGGAGGAGTTCGCGTGCTGTTCTCCGACGTCGAGATACCACAACGATGAGGTCGCACACCGTCACGGCGGTGTAGGCGGCGATGGGCCTGATCGGATCAAGTATCCAGCCCACGTCGCGTGGCCCACTTTGGGAATTGACGATCGTGCCGATTACCCAAATACTCTGTGCGCCAAGTTGACTGCGAATATGGGCCGAGGGCAGTGGCGCGAACGGGCCGCACCGGACATCGACTACATTCCGGCCCCGACCTACCGATCCCCCTTGACAACGATCTTTCGCGCATTCTCTAGCGACGGTGTCGGATCAGGGGATCCGGTGTCACGGCCTCCGTATTAAGAATAAGTGCGAATAAGAGCCCGGGTGGCTGGCTGCTGGAGCAGCAATGCCAAGAACCCGTTGATCTCGCCGGCGACCTTTCTGTCACGCAAGCCCATTCCCAGTGCTACAGCGCGGCACGACACGGACAACTTAAGCAGCAGCTGTGAAATCCCTTTGATTAAAAGGGATTTCGACGTTGTGCCCGCATGCTGCGATACGATCCACCGCAGTGGGGATGAGGCCGCGGTGGCGTGGTGGAGAGCGAGACGGCGATGTCGTTCGTTGTGGCAAACCCCGAGATCTTTGCAGCCGCAGCAGCGGATGTGGCGGGCATCGGCTCATCGCTGAGCGCGGCTCATGCGGCGGCGGCGCAGGCGACTACCGCGGTGACCGCTGCGGCTGGCGATGAGGTATCGGCGGCCATCGCGTCTCTGTTTTCTAGTCACGGCCAGCAATATCAGGCGCTGAGTGCGCAAGCGGCGGTGTTTCATACCGAGTTTGTGCAGGCACTGGCGGGTGCGGGTGGTTCGTATACGGCCGCGGAGGCGGCTAATGCTTCGCCGTTGCAGACCCTGGGACACGACATTCTCGGTGTGATCAACGCGCCCACCGATCTGCTGTTGGATCGCCCATTGATCGGTAACGGGGTCAACGGGGCGGCGGGCACCGGCCAGGCCGGTGGAGGAGGCGGGATCTTGTGGGGCAACGGCGGAAACGGCGGGTCGGGTGCTCCGGGGTACGCCGGCGGTGCCGGCGGGTCCGCCGGACTCTTCGGTAACGGCGGCAACGGCGGGGCAGGCGGCGCGGGTGTCACCGGAACTACCGGCAGCCACACCGGGGGCAACCTTGGCACCGGTGGCACGGGTAGCACCGGTGGCAACGGTGGCAACGGTGGTAACGGTGGGTTGTTGCGCGGCAATGGCGGCGCCGGCGGGGCCGGTGGCGTCGGCGGCGTCGGCGGTACCGGCGCGGCCGGCTCGTACGCGCCCGGCAGCGGCAACGGCGGCAACGGAGGCGACGGAGGTCGTGGCGGCATGGGCGGGACTGGCGGCATGGGCTCGTTGTTCGGCGGTCAGGCCGGTGCCGGCGGCAATGGCGGCAACGCGGGGCCTGGTGGTACGGGCGGGGCGGGTGCTGCCGGGGACGCCAGCCATGTCAATGGCGGAAACGGCGGGGACGGCGGCTTCTCGGGCGACGGGGGTCTCGGCGGCAACGGCGGGTTCGATGTGATTTCCGGCGCCCACGGCGCGACCGGCGGCTTCGCCACCACCGGCGGTGACGGCGGGAACGGCGGGGCCGGCTTCAACGCCACCGTCCCCGGGACCCAAGGCGGGGCCGGTGGGGATGGCGGGACTGGCGTCGGCTTTACCGGCCATGGCGGCAACGCCGGGGACGGGGGCACGGGCGGGGACGGCGGCATCGGCGGTCACGGCGGTTACGGCGGTGCCGGGGTTGGCGTCGGCGGCACGGGAGGGGCAGGCGGGGCCGCATTTGATGGCACCGGCGGTAGCGGGGGCGACGGTGGTTTGGCCGACAACCCCGCAAACGGGAACGCCGCCGGCGGCGCCGGCGGCGCCGGCGGGGCCGGGCTCACCGGCGGTACTGGCGGCCGCGGCGGCTATGCGGTCTTGGACAGCAACACCTCGACGGGCAGCGCAACCGGAGGCGTCGGCGGGGTGGGCGGGGCCGACACCAGCAGTGGAACCGGCGGGAACGGCGGGAACGGCGGCAATGGCGGCGGCGGAGAGAACTTCGGAGCCGGCAACGCCCTGGGCGGCGCCGCCGGGAACGGAGGCGCCGGCGGAACCGGGATCGGCGGAACCGGCGGAACCGGCGGCTTCGCGATCAACCACGGCACCGGAAACGCCCTCGCCGGCTCAGCCGGGGCGGGCGGCACCGGCGCAGCGGGCGGCGGCACCGGCGGCGGCGGCGGTGAGGCGATTAACTGGGGAACCGGAACCGCCATCGCCGGCAACGGCGCCGACGGCACCGCCGCGACCTCGCCCACCGGCTTCGGCGGCGCCGGCGGCACGGGCGGTGAGGCGGATATCGAGAACGGCGCTTCGACGGCTAATTCCATCGCCGGCAATGGCGGGGCGGGCGCCGGCGGCTACACCGGCGGGGCCGGCGGCGACGGGGGTATGGCGAGCACCGCCGGAACGGGACACATCACGCCCGGCGTCGGCGGAGCGGGCGGCACCGGCACCACAGGCAGCGGCGGGGACGGTGGTGACGGCGGCATCGCGCAAGTGGTCGACAGCGTCTCCAACGTGACGCCGGTCGGCGGCGCCGGCGGTCACGGCGGCGACGGGTACAGCGGTGGCAACGGCGGCGCCGGCGGCAATGGGCTGAACGACGTGCTGAACAACGGTGTGGTCGTCTCTAATGCCGACGCCATCGGCGGTACCGGGGGCAATGGCGGCAACGGCACCACCGGCACCGGCGGTAACGGAGGCGACGCCGGCTACGGGTTGAACGACGGATCCGGAAACGCCCTTGGCGGCACCGCCGGGATCGGCGGGACCGGCCCCGCCGGGGGCGGTAACGGCGGTAACGGTGGTGACGCGTACAGCTTCGGATCCGGAAACGCCACCGCCAGCGCCGGCGCGGCCGGCACCACTGGCGGCACCACCGGCACCGGCGGTTACGGCGGGAACGGAGGCGACGCGATTATCCAGAACGAGGCCCAAATGGGCGTCCCCACGGAAGGTCTCGGCACCGCCACCGCAGGTGTCGGCGGGGCGGGCGCCGACGGCACCATCGGCGGGAACGGGGGCGACGGTGGCATCGCGTACAACATCGGAATCGGAAACACGACTGCAGGCGACGGCGGCAGCGGCGGCAACAGCGTCGGGCCCTCAGCCGACGGCGGCAACGGCGGCGATGGCGGCAGCGCGGCGGCAACTAATTTCGCCATTGTCACCGCAGGCTCCGGCGGCATACCGGGGACGGGTGGACTCGGCGGTTTGCCCGGATTACCAGGCTTCAACGGAATAATCACCGGCACCTAGCCGGACCGCAGAGATCGGGGGCGGCGCAGGGTAACGATGGTGACGTCGTCGTCGATGTTGCCCGACGCCATCGCCGTCCAGACCCAGGACGCCGATGCGTCACCCGCACGGCCGAGGATCTCGGCCAACCGGTTGAGACCGTCATCGATCGCCTCGCTGCGACGCTCCACCAGGCCGTCGGAGTACATGACCAACCCGTGTCCGGACTCGACGGTGAACGTACTGGGGTCGTACGTCGCGCCTCGGATGCCGATCGGCGGCGAGACCTCTATCGGCGCCGGGGCCGCATTGGCCAGGTTTGCGACCGCGTTCGTCAGGTACGGGATCAAGTGGCCGGCAGACGCGGCCTCTACCTGTCCCGAGCCGAGGTCGACCCGCGCGGCGATGACGGTGGCGAACGCGCCGGGCAGCATGTGCACGCAGAAGTCGTTGAGCTCGTTCAGCGCCTCGGCCGGTGCGGCGCCGGCGAACAACTGCGCGCGTAGCGCGTTGCGTAACTGCGCCATCGTGCCGGCCGCGGTGATGCCGTGGCCGGCGACGTCGCCGAGCAGCACGATCAACCGGCCGTCGCGCAGCTCGAACGCGTCGTACCAGTCGCCGCCGACGTTATCGCCCGCGGCCGGTTCGTAGTGTGCGGACAGCTCCCAGTTCTCGAGCGTCGGTATCGACTCGGGCAGCAGGCTGCGTTGCAGCGTCTCTGCCACGCGCAGCGCACCCCGCGTGCGTCGGTACAGCGACTCGACCAGGTGGCGTCGCAATACTTCGGCGGACTCGTTCTCGCTAAGCGTCCACGGCTCGCTGCGTAGGTGGACGATCTCGCGCCACCGCTCGAACGACTTGCGCGGGCTGAGCCGGATCTCCCGGCCATCGCTGATTGCGATCGCCTTGTTGTGCGGGTCGCCGCCCCAGTCCACGGAGCGCAGCACCTCGCGCCGGAACCAGACGGCGTACTGCCCATCGGGGAGGTTAAGCACGAGCGCGCCGGCGGCCAACTGCGGATCGAGGTCGATCGCGGAAAGTTCGCGAGAAAGGCACTCGCTGCTCGCAATCTCGTCGCCCGCGCCGCGCGCCCACGCGGCGACGGCAGACACGACCTCGGGCGGCGGAACCGACCCGCGCATCTGGTGATCACCCTGGAGGTCGACGACGACACCGTCGGCGGGCACCAGGTCGAGTAGGTCGGGTGCTCCGAGCAGCGACGCCGCAAGCGGTTCACGGTCGTCCAGCGTGGCGGCGGTCAGCTTTGTGAGCACCGCCTGCGCGGCTAGCCGCTTGTGCAGTTGGTCGCCCTCGAAGCGGTCGACGAGCCGCAGCGAGAGGGTCGAGCCGAGGAACTCGGCCGCCGCCCGACTGCCGAACGGCGGCAAATGTGGGCCGGCGTAGTGGTGGCAGGCGATGAGCCCCCACAGCCGCCCGTGCCGCAGCAACGAGATCGACATCGACGCGTGCACACCCATGTTCTGCAGGTACTCGACGTGGATGGGCGAGACGCTGCGCAGCGTGGCGTTCGTGAGGTCGAGCGGCGTGCCGCTCCCAGGGTCAATGGCCGGCACGAGCGGTGCGGGCGTGTAGTCGACGTCCGAGATGAGCCGGAGCCAGTTCTTCTCGTAGAGTGCCCGCGCCTGCGCCGGGATGTCGGTGGACGGGTAGTGCAGACCGAGGAACGAATTAAGGTCCTCGCGCTTGGACTCGGCGACGACCTCGCCGTTGTAGTCCTCGTCGTAGCGGTAGACCATCACGCGGTCGAAGCCGGTCAGGTCACGGACCGCGCGCGCGGCGGTGTCGTACAGCTCGGTCAGCGTGGCGGCCCGGTTCAGCTCCTCCACCGAGCTGCGCACCGCCTGGTAGGTGTTCGGGAACGAGAACGGCCGCTCGCCGTAGGCGATCTCGAGCTCGACCAGAAGTACGTCGCCTGGCTCCCGGTGCAGGATGGCGTCGAACGCCAGTGGCCGGCCGGCGACGTCAATCATGCACTCGAGCGGGTTGCGTTGACGGAGATCGCCGAAGGTTGACGCCGCCTGCTTGATTCGGGCTGCCTGCTCGGCACCGATCAGCGCCGACAGGTGCCGACCCAGGACACCGTCAACGGGGCGACCGAGCAGGTCGGCGACGTTGGCGCTGACCTGCCGCACCTCGAAGTCGGGCTCGCGCACCACCGCGAGCACACCGCGCGGCTGGATACTGCCTGGGATGTGAATCGGCTCGCGGGCGCAGTTGTCGAGGTCGATGAGCGTTCCGACCGGGACGAGGTCCGGGACGGTTGCACCTCGTTCTCGCTTCGTGTCGCCCATGTACTCAACTCCTACAGGCCCAGCGCGTCGCCGGGGCCCATCGGGCCTGCACCGCCGGCGGTAACCAGGACTGCCGACCGACAAGTAGATCGACAGTAGTTGACAGCGCGCTCGCACTTCGCGACAGTTCTGCAGCGTCGGCCGTCCACCCGGTTTGTGCTGATACTGGGTGTACCCGTGGCCGCTCGCTCGGCAAACGCGGTCAGCCGGCCCGCGCATTGAAGGGTGCGGGTAACGTCATTCTCGCCGCGGCGCGGGGCTGAGCGGTGGCGAAACCGAACGAGAGGACCTAGACCCTACTGACCTGCACAATCGCTGTGTGACGAACTCCGCTCGGTGGGCGGTGTTAGGCTACATTCGAAAGTGGTAACGTAATTACCACGTGCAAGACCAGACTTCCAGGAGACAGCCCATGCCATCACGCCATCTTTCTTATCCGGTGTTCGATGCCGACAACCACTTCTACGAGCCGAAGGAAGCGCTGACCCAATTCCTGCCGGAGCACCGCAAAGGCGTCATCGATTACATCGACGTCCGCGGCCGCACCAAGATCATGGTTCGCAACGTGGTCAGCGACTACATTCCCAACCCGACGTTCGAGGTGGTCGCGCGGCCGGGTGCCCAAGAGGACTACTTCCGGCACGGCAGCGGCGGCAAGAGCTTCCGCGAGGTGATGGGCAAGCCGATGAAGGCCATCCCGGCGTTCCGTGACCCCGCGGCCCGCCTCGAGGTCCTCGACTCGCTCGGCCTGGACTACACGCTGATGTTCCCGACGCTGGCCAGCCTGGTCGAGGAGCGACTGAAGGACGATCCCGACCTCATCCTCGACATCATCCACGCGCTGAACCAGTGGATGTACGAGACCTGGCAGTTCAACTACGAGGACCGCATCTTCTCCACTCCGGTCATCAACCTGGCCAGTGTCGATCGCGCGCTCGAAGAACTCGAGTGGTGTCTGGAGCGCGGGGCCAAGACCGTCTTGGTCCGGCCCGCGCCGGTGCCCGGTTACCGCGGGACTCGCTCCATGGGCGTGGAAGAGTTCGACCCGTTCTGGGACGCATGCGTGAAGGCCGGTATTCCGGTGTCGATGCACGCCTCGGACAGCGGATACTCCGAGTACCTCAACGACTGGGAGCCCGGCGAGCGAGTTCAAACCGTTCTCGCCGACGTCGTTCCGGATGGTCGCGATGGGCAAACGGCCGATCGAAGACACCATGGCCGCCATGGTCTGCCACGGTGCGTTGACCCGTAATCCCGATCTGCGAATCCTGTCGGTCGAGAACGGCGCCTCGTGGGTGCCCACTTTGTTGAAACAGTTCAAGGACGTCTACTCGAAGATGCCCCAGGGATTCCTCGAGGACCCGATCGTGGCGTTCAAGCGAGGTGTGTACGTCGCTCCGTTCTGGGAGGACGACTTCGCCGAGATGGCCGATCTGTGCGGTGTCGACCGGATCATCTTCGGGTCCGACTGGCCACACCCCGAAGGCATGTCCGATCCGATCACTCTGGTCGAAGACCTTCAGGGCCTCGACGAAGAGGGCCAACGGAAGGTGATGGGCGGTAACATGATCGACCTGTTCAAGGTCCCCAACAAGATCGTCCACAAGCCCGACGTGCCCGCGCTCGTCCTGGCCTGACCGGCAGCCCGACAGTGGCGAGCCGCTGGGCGTCGAGGAGCACTGCGATGTTCGTGCGGATAGCGAGCGACCAAACTGTGTCGCTGCACGAGGTGAACGATCTGCAGCGCCTCCATGTCGAGATCGCTGGGCTTGATGAACGCACTCTTCAGTCGGCGGTCCAAGGACGGATTGGGCCGGGTGCACGACGAGGGCGACATCGGCCTTCGGGTTGCAACGCTGCGGCAACTCGCCGGTGACCAAGACGAACAATGGGTGACGGCTTTTGCGGACATGCTCAGCTACGCGATCCAAGGGATGGATGACTGACGCCGAACACGTGCGCGCGCAATGTATCCGCGTCCCGCGCGACCAGTCGCCGTAGTCCGCTGGCGAGGGCCCCGATTCGATATAACCTTCCGTCATGATGCGCGTCGCGATCGTGGGTGGCGGTGCTGCCGGCGTGCTCGCCGCGGTGCACCTCCGCCGGCGCAAACCAGAAGCGCAGATCACGCTGATCGACGCGTCCGGTCGTCCGGGCACCGGCGCGGCGTACGGCACCAACGACCCGACCTTCTTGTTGAACGTTCCCGCGCAGCGCATGTCCGCATGGCCAGACGATCCCGACCACTTCTGCCGTTGGCTGGACGAACGAGCTGTCACGCCGGTGGCGAGCTTCGCACCGCGTCTTGCGTACGGCCGCTACCTGCAAGACCAACTCGCCGCCGCCGACGTGCGGATCGAGACCGCCGAGGTGGTCGGGTTGGTGCCGGGGGCGCCCGCGGGTGTGGCGCTCAGCGATGGACGTTCGTTATCGACCGACGCCGTTGTGCTGGCGTCTGGGCGCCCCGAGGGCGGCATGCCCGACTCGTTGGAACGCGCCTTCGCTCCGGTGTTGGCCTCAGGAGCCAACTCAACCGCCGCCGGCAAGGTTGTGGTGGATCCATGGGCACCCGGCGCGCTCGCGGCTCTCGGTGCGCGCCGGCCCGCGAGCGTCTTGGTGATCGGTTCGGGACTCACGGGCGTTGATGTCGCACTGCATCTCATTGCGCGCGGCGCCACGGTCACGCTGCTGTCGCGGCACGGCGCGCTCCCGCGCCGATTCCGTGCCACCGGCGCACCGACCGAATTGCCTAGCCACGATGCACTCCCTGCCGAGGTCTCACTTGAGCAGTTGCGCACCGCGCTCGCTGCGGATCTCGCGCGCGCGCACGCAGCCGGTTCGGACTGGCGACAAGTGATCGACGCACTGCGGCCGCGCACAGCTCGGCTGTGGCGGTCGTTGGGGTGGGAGGACCAGCGCCGCTTCCTGCGGGAGGACTTGCGGCAGTGGGAGGTCCTTCGCCACCGCATGCCGCCCTCGATTGCCGATGCGATTCACGCCGCGATCGACGGTGGCCAACTCGCCGTTGAGGCGGGCGAGGTCGCCGATGTGACACTGCACGGCAGCGGCGTCGAACTGGTTGTGACAACGAGCGACGGATCAGTGCGTCGGCGCGGTGACGCGGTGGTCGTCGCGACCGGCACCGCGTGGGATCGGCGATCGTTGCATCGCTCCCCGCTCTGGGCGAACCTTTTGGCCACCGATGTCGCGTCGCTGCACCCGTGCGGCATAGGCGTACGACTCGACGGGGACGGCTACCTCATCGACGGGACCGGGGACACAGTCCCGGGCATCGTGTGTATCGGCTCGATCCGCCAGGGCGAGGTGTGGGAGACCACCGCGATTCCCGAAATCCGTGCCCAAGCAGCCGCTATCGCGGAGTTGCTCGCCGACGACACCCGCCACCGTCCGGTTCGAGCGCCAAGCCTCATCCAGACTGCGCCGGAATTGAGTGGTGCGCCGGCGTCGTATGCCGAGGGTGTTCGCCGCCTGTTGGCCGTCCAAGACGGCGCGTCGGTCGCCTTCGCTGCCGCGGTCGCCGAAGATCGGCACCACGCGCGTGCGCACATCGCGCTCGCGATGATTGCCACGGAGCGCCCCGACCGCGCCGGGGGCCCTGACGCAGTCGCTGGCCACGTCGCTCGAGCGCGCGCGGCGCTTACACATGGGAGCGACGAAGACCGCAGCCACGTCGAGGCCATCGCGACGTGGTGCGAGAAGGGAAACGCGGCGGGCACCGACGCACTCATCGATCATCTCGACCGCGTGCCGGACGACGCGGTCGCATTGCTTGTGCTGGCGCCGTCGATTGCGTTCGCCGGGGCCGGCGACGCGTTGCCGGACGCGTGGCAGTACGTCGAGCGGTTCACGGGCGTGCACGGCGAGGCGGCATGGTATCTCGGCTTGCGCGCGTACGGCCGAACGGAGCAGGGCCTCTGGTACGACGCATCCGACCTCGCTGACGCCGCACTCGAACTCGACCCAGGCAACGGCAATGCCGCGCATGCGCTGACGCACGTGCACTACGAGACCGATGCGCACGGGGCCGGGCTGAAGTGGCTGACGGACTGGATCCCGAGCGACGGCAGCACGCAGCGTTACCTCCCGCATTTTCAGTGGCATGCCGCACTGCACGAGCTCGCGATGGGCGACGCGGCCGCCGCGGCGCGCCGTTACGCCGCGTTTCTTGCGCCACCCCAATCGAAGGACGTGCGCTGTCTCGTCGATGCGGGTTCGCTCGCATGGCGGGCGCGCCTGCATCCGGACTGGGTTACGCCACCTGATCCAATGCCGGTGCTCGCCGAGGTGGGCTCGCTGGCCTATGAGCCGCAGACTCCGTTCATCGCGTTCCACGCGCTGCTGGTGCTGGCCGCTGCGAATGATCCGGCCGCGATCCGCGCGATCGATGTTCCAGGCGCGACCGACGCGCAGGCAACGACGTTGCGCCTTATCGGCGAGGGCCTTATTGCGTTGACGGAGGGAGAGCCGCGCGCCGCGCTCGAGTATCTCCTCGAATCGCTCGCCGGCCTTCCGTCTATTGGCGGTAGTCGGGTGCAACAAGAGGTCGTCCTCGAAACGGCGTTGGCCGCGATGCTCCAACTCGGTGCGCCGGGTCAAGCAGCGCGCCTCTTATCGCGACATCGTGCGGCGCCCGGTCCGCAAGTGACCCGCGGCGCCGTGAACTGACGACCGACGGATCCAGATGCCTCGGGCGTTCACCAGACTCGGACACGGTCCTCGGGCTTGAGAAACAACGAATCACCCGGCTGGACGTTGAACGCGGCATACCACTCGTCCATGTTGCGGACGATCCCGTTGACCCGGAATTTGGCAGGGCTGTGCACGTCCGACAGCAATTGGTTGCGCTCGGTTTCGGGCCGGCAGATCTCCTTCCAACTCGCCGCGAAGGCGATGAAGAAACGCTGGTCGCCGGTGACGCCGTCGATGACAGGAGCCTGATTTCCGCCGAGGGACAGCTTGTAGGCGTCGTAAGCGATGCGCAGTCCCGCGAGATCGGCGATGTTCTCGCCGAGTGTCAGCTTCCCGTTGATGCGATTGCCCGGCAGCGGCTCATATCCGTTGAATTGCTCGACGAGCTTGTCCGACTCACGTACATAGCGCTCGGCATCGGTCGGTGTCCACCAATCGCGCTGCATACCGCTGCCGTCGCTCTTGCGGCCTTGGTCGTCGAACGCGTGGCTCATCTCGTGACCGATGGTGGCCCCGATCGCGCCGTAGTTCGCCGCCGGGTCGGCCGCGGGATCGAAGTTCGGCGGCTGCAGGATCGCCGCGGGAAATACGATGTCGTTGAGGCGCGGAGAGTAATAGGCGTTGTTGGTCTGTGGCGTCATGCCCCATTCGGCGCGGTCGATGGGCTTGACCAACTTGCTGACTTCGTCGTTCCACGACCACACCGACAGACTGTTCTGGTTGCCGACGAGTTCGTCCGCGTGGATCTTGACCGTCGCATATGACTTCCACTTGTCCGGGTAGCCGATCTTGGCGACCAGCGCTGCGAGCTTCGCCTGAGCTTCTTTCTTGGTTTCGGGTGCCATCCACGAGGCGGCCTCGATGCGCTTGCTGTACGCCGTGCGGAGATTTTCGACCAACGCTCGCGCCTTGTCGCGCGTCTGCTGACTGAAGTGTGCGTCGACATAGAGTTCTCCGACCGGGTCGCCGAGTCCACCGCTCACCCGAGAAACGCCCCGCTCGTCTCGCGGTGCGCGCTCCTGGGCGCCCGCCATCGTGCGGCCGTAGAAGTCGAACAGCTCATCGGCGAACGGCGTCGAAAGCTCGCCGCCATATGCATCGAGGACGTGGTAGCGCATGTACGCCTTCCACGAGTCCAGCGGCTCAGTGGCGAAAAGCCCAGCGGTCTTGTGCAATACGTCGGGCATGCCGACCTGGAAGTCGGTCGCCGCCGGCAGCTTCAGCGCGTCGAACACCTCCCGTAACGGTGCGCCCTGCCCGAGTTGCTCGACTTCAGCGCGCGGCATGATGTTGTTCGTCTTCTCGACGTTGCGCTCCTCCTCCTGCGGCAGCTGCACCTCTGCCAGCTTCGTTTCCAGGGCAAGCAGTTGTTCGGCCTGCTGCTGCGAATCAGCGTAACCGGCGAGACCGAGCAGCCTGGCTGCATGCGCGACGAATTTGTTGCGCAGGTCGACCGATTCGGGGTCGGTGTTCACGTAGTAGCCACGGTCACCGAGCGAGAGGCCGCCCTGCCAGATATTGGGTACGTAGCGGGTCGGTTTATTCGGGTCGATGTCCACCGAGACCGGGAAAGGGTCGCTCACCTCGGTCGTGCCGTTGAACGACACGAGGACCGCATCAAGGCCCGGCCTGTCGTTGATGGCTTCGATCGACGCCAAGAGGGGCCGCACGGGCTCGACGCCTTTCTTGTTCAGCAGGGCCTCGTCCATGTACGACGCGTAGAGGTCGCCGATCTGCTGCGAGATCTCGCCAGCGGGCGCATGTTTGGCGGCGGCACCCTCGACGATCGCCTTGAGGTCCGCGTTGAGCTGGTTCTGAATATCGAGATTGGCGCCCGCACACACCTTGTCGGGAGGGATCTTCGCATTCTTCACCCACGCGCCGAGAACGTAATCGAAGAAGTCGTTGCCGGGCCGGATCGACCTGTCCATCTCGGACAGGTCGACGCCCCAGGCACCGACCTTCGGCTTGGGCGGCTGTTCGGCCGGGCGGTCACACCCGACGAGCACCAAGCCGCTGGCCAGTGACACTGCCACCGCACGAACGAATACGCGCACCGAACCTCCAGTCGCCGGGCCAAAGGGCAGCTTAGCCGTGCGCGGCGGCGGCACGGCGGTCGGCCGAACCATCCCACGAAGGTGGCGATAGGCAACGACGCGGCCCCGTGTGATCTGACACAACAACAGCCACCGATCGTTGTTGGTCAGGATATCGACCTTGTCAGATCTACCTCCGATGATTTAGGGACCGACCCTTGTGCGGCTCGACCACACAGAGGAAGCGCGATGCCCGTAAGGCACGCGTGCGAACCGGCGATCAGAACAAGGAGATGGCCTGTGAATGCAGAAAAACTGGCGAAGGCCATAATCGCCAACTACGACAATCCGTTGCAAAGCAGCACGATAGACGTGCCTGCACACGTTGAGTCCTTACTGCAAAGCTTAGGGGCGACGACGTCCGATTCCGGTGGCAAGGTCACTTATTACGGCTCGGACCCCATCACACCAGATCGATTGCCGTACGGGGCTATCAGCGCAATCCCGCTGGCGGCCAAGGCGATTCTGATCGCAAAGATATGGAAGGGGCGCACGGGAGAGGTGCAGGATATTCACGTCGACGTGCGTAAGTCTTTGCGGCGCCTCACCCCGTTCCTCGAGGGAAAGTGGGAACTCGTCAATGGATTTCCCGGTCGCACCGATCCGTGCAGCCCATTCTCCGGCGGTCCGGACATTGTTCCTACCAGGGACGGCAAATGGATCATGTTCGCCGAGATTTATCCCGGGTTACGCCAGCACGCACTCGATCTTCTTAAACCCAAGGGCGGCTCCTATGAAGCGCTACGCGACGCGGTAAAGGATTGGGACGGTGAGGAACTCGAAGCAGCCGGCGAGAAAGCGGGCATCCCCATGCCACTGGCCCGCAACATCAAAGACGTGCTGAAGATGGATGCCTTCACCAAGAATCTGGGGCTGATGCCGGTGGTCAGCGTCGAGAAAGTCGGCGAAAGCGATCCAATACCCTTTACACCCAACCCGACTACGCCGCTCGACGGCATCCGCCTACTCTCATCAAGCCACGTCATTGCCGCCCCTTCGATTGGTCGCGCAATGGCCCTGCACGGCGCCGACGCGCTCAACGTGTGGCGGCCATCTGATGTCGAGCACACACTCTGGCACTACACCTCGCACGTCGGCGTGCGCTCGACCATGCTGGAGTTGGGCGCCACGCAAGGCCATAAGAAGTTCCATGAACTGCTCTCCAAGGCCGACGTATTGGTCACGAATCGCCGGTCGGGATGGCGAGAGCGATTCAACATCACACCGGAGGAAGTGCTCAAAGAGCGCCCCGGACTGATCGATGCCCAGATCACCTGGGCCGGCGAAACCGGGCAGTGGTCCAATCGAGTCGGCTTCGACGTCACGGCCACTTTCGCGTTGGGCCTCGACAACATCGAGGGTAGCGACGAGAAGCCAGCACATCCGTCGATCTACGTGGCGTGCGACTACGCGGCGGGTTGGCTCGCCACCTGCGGCATCCTGTCGGCGCTGCTGCGGCGTGCGAAGGAGGGCGGGAGCTACCGCGTCCGAGTTTCGTTGGTACGCGCCGCTCTGTGGCTTCCTGAGTTGGGCATCTTCGATCGCGACTACGCGAAAAAGACGGCCGGCTCAAGTGATGAGCACCTCTATCCGGATCCCGATGGATTCGTTGTCGACACCCCAATGGGCCGTTATACCGGCGTCGAGGAAATGATCGAGATGTCCAAAACGCCGGGCGAATACAAGTATCCACTCACGCCATTGGGTTCGTGGCAACCAAGCTGGCTCTAACCTCACCGCTTATCGCCGCACCGACCCTCCTGGACGCCCTCAACATGTTCCCGCGCTTCCTGCAGCTCTTCGGGGCAGGAGCCGGAGTTGAGAACCGCCCATCCCTCACATCGAGCGTGGGCCCTGGCGCTCTTGGTGACAGCCTCGACTGCGATAGGAAACACTTCAAGTACCACCCGACCGTAGAGATCGACCCCGGAGAACCTGGACACGGGGTGGTTACGCGCGTAACCTCCCCTCGGGAAATTCATTCGCACCGCGAACGAGGGCCCCCTCACCCGAGGGCTGTTAGCACACGTCAGATCAACACGCTCCCGGCGTGGCCCGAAAGGACATGGACATTGAGTAACACCATCGACATCGATCCTGTGGTCGACGCCCGGAGCTTGGGGATCATTCCGGTTTTCAATCCGTCCACCGAGGAGCAGATCGCCGAAGTCGCCGATTCCGACCAGGCGGCCGTCGATGCGGCAGTGGCCCGGGCACGCGAAACCTTCGAATCCGGTGTCTGGCGCAAGGCGCCCGCCGCGCATCGCGCGAACGTGCTGTTCCGCGCCCACGCCCTCATCAAGGAACGCACCGAGGAACTCGCCGAACTCGAAGCCCGCGACAACGGCATGAACACCACCGCCGCCAAACACATCATCTCGGTGGCCAACGGCATCCTGCACTACTACGCCGGCTGGGTCGGCAAAATCCACGGCGAGTCCAGCAATGTGGTCTCCGACGGTCTGCTCGGCGGGTTCGACGACTACCACAACTTCACCCAACTCGAGCCGATCGGCGTCGTCGGCCTGATCATCCCCTGGAACGGGCCGTTCTTCGTCGCCATGCTCAAAGTCGCGCCCGCGCTGGCGGCGGGCTGCAGCGCCGTCCTCAAACCCGCCGAGGAAACACCGCTGACCGCACTCAAACTCGAGGAGATCTTCCGCGAGGCCGGTCTACCCGACGGCGTCCTCAACGTCATCACCGGCTACGGCCATACCACCGGCGCGGCGCTGACCGCGCACCCCGGGGTCGACAAAATCTCATTCACCGGGTCCACCGAGGTCGGAAAACTGATCGTCCAGGCCGCCGCCGGCAACCTCAAGCGCCTCACCCTCGAACTCGGCGGCAAGTCACCCCTGATCATCTTCGACGACGCCGACCTCGAGAAGGCGATCATGCTGCGGCGGCATGGGCCTGCTGGCCGGCTCGGGACAAAACTGCTGCTGCACCTCGCGGATCTACGTCCAGCGCGGCGTCTACGACCAGGTCGTGGAAGGCCTCGTCGGCCTCGCCCAGATGATCCCGATGGGCGGCAGCGAAGAGCCCGACTCCATCATCGGGCCGCTGATCAGCGAGAAACAGCGCCAACGCGTGCACGGTATCGTCAACGACGGCATCGCCGGCGGCGCGCAGGTGATGACCGGCGGCGACGTGATGGACCGCAAGGGCTACTTCTATCAGGCCACGATCTTCACCAACACCACCCCCGACATGCGGCTCATTCGCGACGAGATCTTCGGGCCGGTCGGCTCCGTGATCCCGTTCGACGACGAAGACGAAGCGCTCGCCGCCGCCAACGACACCGACTACGGGCTCGCCGCCGCCCTCTGGACCGAAAACCTCGGCCGCGCCCACCGCATGGCCAACGAACTACACGCCGGCCAAATCTGGGTGAACTGCGCAATCGCCACCGACCCCGCAATGCCGATCTGCGGCCACAAACAATCCGGCTGGGGCGGCGAACGCGGCCGCAAAGGCATCGAAGAGTACTTCAACACCAAAGCGGTCTACATCAAGCACTGATCGCGTCGCAAAAGTTCGACGCGATCCGCGGCGGCGCGTCTATGAGGTTCAGTCGCTATACCTCAACCCTCATCGGCCCTACGTTCCAAATGTCAGCGCAGTACTCCGCAATGGCCCGGTCCGAGGAGAACTTGCCGCTGCGCGCAGCGTTGAGGATCGACATGTGCGACCACGCGTCGGCGTCTTGCCATGCCGAACTGACCCGGGCCTGGCAGTCCACATAGGACCGGTAGTCAGCCAACACCAGGAACGGGTCGTGGTAGCGCAGCGAGTCGACAACCGGGCGCAAGATCTCGGTGTCACCCCCGGTGAAGTGTCCTTGGGCGATGAGTTCCAGGACTTCGGCGAGCTCGGGGTCGCGCTCGATGTACGTCGCCGGGTTGTAGCCCTCGGCGTAGACCTGTGCCACCTCTTCCTCGTTCAACCCGAACAGGAAGAAGTTCTCTGCGCCCGCCTCCTCGAGCATCTCGACGTTCGCGCCGTCGAGCGTGCCGATGGTCAGCGCACCGTTGATCATGAACTTCATGTTCCCGGTGCCGGAGGCTTCCTTGCCCGCTGTGGAGATCTGCTCGGACAGATTGGCGGCCGGGTAGATCAGATGCGCATTCTGCACATTGAAGTTGGGAACGAAAACGACCTTCATGAACCGGTTCACGTCCGGGTCGATGTTGACGGTGTCGCCGACGGCAGTGATCATTTTGATGATCCGCTTGGCCATGAAATATCCGGGTGCGGCTTTGCCGCCGAAGATGAACGCCCGCGGCGCGATTGCCAGGCCGGGATTCTGCTTGAGTCGGTTGTAGAGGGTAATGATGTGCAGCACGTTGAGGTGCTGGCGTTTGTACTCGTGGATCCGCTTGACCTGAACGTCAAACAGCCAGGTCGGATCCAGGTCGATATCCGTCACCGCGTGCAGATATTCCGCCAACCGAGCCTTGTTGGCGCGCTTGACTTCTCGCCATTTCTGGCGGAACGCGGGATCATCGACGTAGGCCTCCAGCCCACGTAGCCGGTCCAGCTCCACCAGCCAGCCATCGCCGATCGTCTCGTCGAGCAGCTTGCGCAGCCCCGGGTTGGCCAGCGCCAGGAACCGCCGTGGTGTCACGCCGTTGGTAACGTTGCCGAATCGCTGCGGCCACATCTCGTAGAAGTCCTTGAGCACGCTGGCTTTCAGCAGCTCCGAATGCAGTGCCGCGACACCGTTGACCGCGTGACTGCCGACTGTGGCCAGGTGCGCCATCCGCACGCACTTGCCGCCGTCCTCGCCGATCAGCGACATTCGCCGCACGCGATCCTCGTCGTCGGGGAAGCGCGCACGCACCTCGTCGAGGAATGCTTCGTTGATTTGCAGAATGATCTGCAGGTGTCGCGGCAGAGCCTCGCCGAATATCGACAGCGGCCAGGTTTCCAGCGCCTCGGGCAACAGGGTGTGGTTGGTGTAGCCGAAGGTGGCTACCGTGATTTCCCAGGCCTGGTCCCACTCGAAGCAGTACTCGTCGATCAGCAGTCGCATCAGTTCGGCGACCGCGATCGACGGGTGAGTGTCGTTGAGCTGGATGGCCCATTTCTGCGGCAACGCATCGAGGGGCTGTCCGGCCCGCTCCTGGTGGATGCGCAGGATGTCCTGAAGCGAGCAACTGACGAAGAAGTACTGCTGCAGCAACCGCAGCCGTTTGCCGGCTTCGGGCTCATCGTTGGGATAGAGGACCTTGGAGACGGTCTCCGAGATCACCTCTTCGTCGACCGCCTTGTAGAAATCGCCGGTGTTGAAGACTTGCAGCGCAAACGATTCGACCGCCCGCGCGCTCCACAAAGTCAATGTGTTGCAGGTATTGACGCCGTAGCCTTGGATCGGGGTGTCGTAGGAGACGCCCTTCAGCACCCGCTGGGGAACCCAGCGCACTCGGGGGCGGCCCGCGCCGTCCTGATATTGCTCGGTGTGGCCGCCCCAGTTGACGATGTAGCTGGCGTCAGGCTTGTCGATTTCCCACGGATTCCCGTAAACCAGCCAGTTGTCCGTCTTTTCGACCTGCCAACCGTCGTGGATCTCCTGCTCGAAGATGCCGAACTCGTAACGGATGCCGTAGCCGATAGACGGACGCTCGAGCGTGGCGAGCGAATCGAGATAGCAGGCGGCAAGTCGACCCAGGCCACCATTGCCCAGGCCGGGCTCTCTTTCGTAGGACATGATGCTGTCGAGGTCCTGGCCCAGTTCCGCCAGCGCTTGTCGCGCCGCATCCTCGATGCCCAAGTTGAGCAGGTTGTTGCCCAGCTGCGGCCCCATCAGGAACTCCGCCGACAGGTAGCACGTCACCTTGTCGGACCCTTGAAGCCAGTTCTGAGTGGTGGCCATCCAGCGCTGCTGCATGCGATCGCGCACGGCAAGCGACAGCGCACGGTAGTAATGCTCCGGCGTGAGCGCCGCGGGCGGCCTGGCGATCGAGTACACCAGATGGTCACTCACGGCCTGGCGTAGCGCAGCAGCCGACGTTCCAGTGCGCACGACGGTCGGGTTGCTGGGGCCGGCCGCAGCGCTATTTGTCTTCTGCACGAGATCGGTCATTCGATTCTTAATGCTCCCGTTGGTTGATTGCGCGTCGTTGATCGCGCGACGAGCTGACAGTTTGACATCGCCGTGTTTCCGCAGAGGGAGAGCCTTGGGTCATTCCGGTGAATTAGCCTGCATCTCCGTGCGGCATGAGCAACAGACGTGGCGGCCGTGAATCCACTATCACTGATTAGTCGGCCCGTCATTAACGGATCCCCATGATCTCGAGCAGTTCCCGATGATCGGTGACGCGGTAGTCAGGTGCGCAGTCCTCGTATGCTTTTGTGCCCTGGTTGGAGTCGAACATGATGGTGCGCATTCCGACCTGGCGCGCTCCGTAGATGTCGCGAAACATGTCGTTTCCGACATAGACGGTCTGGGCCGCCGACACTCCCATCCGCTGCAGCGCGTACTCGAACAACCTCGGGTCTGGCTTACGGAAACCGTGATCACCGGAGACGACGATCGGGTCGAAGTACTGCGTCAGCCCGACCTTGTGCAGTTCGCCGTGGGCATAAGCGCTTTGGGCATCGGTGACGATCGCCAGAGGAAACCGCTGGCGCAGCTGGTCAAGCATCGCGCGCACATGCGGATACAGTTTCAGCTTCTTGCGAGACACGCCGCGATAGATCTCAGCCAGAGTCAGCGGAAGCTGCGCGAGGCGTTCGGGCGGCAACGCCCGAGTGTAATCTCCGCCGAAGTCGTCGATGATCGAATGCCAGATTGCCACCGCATCGAATTCCGGATACTTTTCTGGGCTCTCCCGTTGCTGGCGCTTCAGGCGGTCGAAGTATTCGTCTCGCACCCGGTTCCGGCGCATGTCGATGCCCTGGTAGGTGAGGAAGTGCCCAATGGTCCGGAAAATATCCTCGCGGTGCTCATCGGTGCGGATGTGCACCAAGGTGCCGTTGACGTCGAACGCGACGGCGGCGACTCCGGTCAGGGCGATCGTCACGTCAGCACGCCTGCAACAGCCGTTTTGACTGGCGGATCAGCCTGTCGCCGTACTCGTCGCAGATGTAGTCGTTGCGAGCCACCCGCAACAAATTCATCGCCATGAAGTACGGCAGTCGCGCTGTGATCGATCGGAACGCGGCGTCACGGTCGGGGAAATGGCAGCAATACTCCCACAGGAAGTGACCGATGAACGGCTCAGCTCGACCCGCGTGGCCCGTCGCCGCCATGAACGCGTGCTGAATCTCACCCGCGACCCGACCCACGTCGAACATTCGGTCGCCCCATTTCGCCCGCTCGAGGTCAATCGCGGCGACGTCCAAGCCGTGACCGAACAGAAAGTTGGCCGGTGTCGCGTCGCCGTGCAACCAGACCTGCCGATCGGCCCACATCGACGACCTGGCTCGCCATAGCCCCTGCAGCCACAGTAGTTCGTCAGTGTCCCACGCGCCGATGCGGTTACGCTGCTTCAACTTGTACACCAACTCGCTAAAGTAGCGACAGTCAGCGTCGAAGTCGACGTCATCGACGTTAGCGGTCCGATTATGTTGAGTCGCAAGGAAATATGCCAGCGACTTCAGGCGCCAGTACAAGTGTGCATCGTAGTGCTGGCGGATCGATCGTTTGATGGCTTGGCTGAACTGCTCACCGGCATAGAACTCCATGGCGAGCACACCGTTGAGTTCCCGGTCCACACCAAGCGGTCGCACCACATGATGGGGTGAGCCCACTAGGTTGTAGCCGCGCAGCCCATGCAGCGTGTCGAACTCCCGGTAGGCCGCCCGTGCTGCGCGATCTCGGTCCCAGCCGAACCTGGGCCCGTAAAACTTGCAAATTACGCGCGCGTGGCTGTGCTTCTCCTCGTAGGCATAGACCTCATTGCTGCCCCGCAGCCGAAACGCACGGAACGCCGGTATCCGCTCGTGCACGCCTAGTTGATCGCGAACGATGCCGCACAGAAATCCATACATTGCGTCATCGGCCGACACGTAGCCGACGTATTTGCCAAAAACGACGCCTCCCAACCAACCCGGCGCGTACAGCCCACTGTTCTCCTGACGGACATCGAATGTTCGAATAATAAACTCCGTGGGTTCAGCGTGCATGTCGACGACGAAACTGCCGACTGACCGAAGATGCCCCGACCGACGAGTTGGCCGCGCTGATGGTCGGCAAGGAACGCGAGTCGCGGTCCGCACGCGACCATCGTGATGATCGGGCACTCCCCGCGGCATTCATCGGGTGAGTTGAAGTCCGGGTGCCGTTCAGTCCGTCGGCTCCATTTCGCCGAGCAGAATCCCGCCCGACGCCCCACAGACGAACCGGAATCTGAAGATGAGTCGTGGCTACCCTGCAGGTGGTCGGTAGTGCGCTGCCGAGTTCCGCAGCTGCCAGATCTGGCTGGGGCACAGTAGATTAACAGCGTACGAGACCAGGTAATTAGCGGCGAACTCGTCGCTAGGTTTCACGTCACCTTTCACATCACTCATTAGTTGGGCGTAGCTTTCGCCCTCAGTGACCTTGTCGCAGATCCGATGACCGTAGCTGAGCGCGTCATTGTCCGGAAAGTCGTAATGCCGGCGCACCGCCACGTTATAGAGATACTCCACCTCCGGTGCCGGCGCGGCATTCGCCCGAAATGTCAACGTCTGCGCCCCTTCCCCGACGGCGACCGCAGCCACCAGCAACGCGACCACCGACATGCGACATCTCATTTCCTGACATGCTTTCCGGCTACTGGGGCGGATTGGCCGGCGGCGGGTAAACGCCGCGCAGGATCCACGGGAACCAATTGAGTCCGAATTCGATCTCGTCGCTGGCGTCATAGTCGGGGCTGGGATCGAGTGGGACATTCTCTTGGAGCGCTCCCGCAGGGGGAAGCCCTACCGGCGTTCCACGCGGCGCGTTGTCGGCTGATTGTTGCGGCTGTCCGTACACCGCCACCACGACTGTGCGATCCAGACTGTTTTCCGACCACACCCCAATTTGCGTGTTGGCGCAATTGGACATGACCGCGAAATAGGATGGGTTGTAAAGCCATTGGTTCATCAACTCGACGCCACTGATCGCGTCAGCCGGATTGATCGCCACCGTTTCCGCCACGTTGCCGCGGTAGCCCGCCGCGTTGGCCCGGTCTTGGGGACGGGACCCGTCGGAGCCGACGTCGCCGTCGAGGTTGCGGTTGTTCAGCACGTCAAGCGTGTGCCATTGGGCGGCCAGTCGCAACTGCGGATTGATTCTGACGTCATTGGTGCAACCTTGTTGGTGCTGAACGGTGTAGACATTGGCGACCACGCTGCCGTTGAGTCGGTTGTTGTCTGCCTGTGCGGCGGGCGTGCCCAACCAGGCGCCGCCGGCGACGGCAACCAGAACAGCGAAAGCCAGTGGCCGATGACGCATGTCGGTGTCCCTCCGCTTGTTTAGATCGGATCAAAGCCAGCGATCAGCCATTGGCCGCCGACGTTGTCGAGGGTGACGCGCACCCGTGATGCGGTGTTGCTGGGCGTGTCGTGGCCGATGGTGATGGTTTGATCGGCGAAGACCAGAACCACGGCGTGGTGGCCTGACGCCGACACCGTCGCTGCGGCCGGCACGGTGGCCTGCGCGGTGATCTGCTGCTGTTTGGACCCGGGGATCACCACATCGTGCACCAGCTTGGTGTAGGAGTCCTTGAACCCACCGGTCAGACGGCCCGCGGCCGCGCCGAGGTCGCGGTCGACGGTGTCGGGCCGATACGACAGCATCGCGATCGTGCTGTCGATCGCCGCCTGCCGGGCATCGACAGCTCCCAGCTGCGCGGCGTGTGTCGAGCCGTCGAACCACTTCAGATAGCCGGTACCCACCACGAGTAGCAGCACCAGCGCGGGCAGCACACCGTAGGCCAGCAAACGGACCCAGCGCCGCACACCACCCTTGTCTACCGGCGGAGCCTGCTCGTCGGCGAGATCCGGGTCAGCCGGTGATGCGTCGGAGTCAGCTCCGGCCGACGCGTCCCCGGCGTTTTCGTCCAGCTCGACAGCCGGATCAGGGTCGCTGTGGGACCGTTCCTTGACGGCAGCGCTCTTTGCAGCCGCGGTCACGGGACGAACTCAACGTTGGAAACCTTGGCGCCGACGCCGACCTTCTGGACGGAGATACGCATCCGCCACGCGCGCGGTGCCGCCGACGGTGCCGCCGCCGTGGTCGTGTTGACGCTCACCGCGATCAGCACCCGCGCCTCATCACCGTGCTCGGACTCGATGCCCGCTTCGGTGATCGTGCCATCCGACTTCGCCTGCGCCTGCTTGACCACCTCGATGAACGGCCTTGAGCGCTTATCGAAGTCGTCGTAAAAAGTGCCGGTGGACGAATCCAGGATGCGCTGGACGTCCGCCTCGGCACGGGTGTAGTCGATCGTGGTGAGGTTCAGCGCGCCCTGTCGGGCCACCGCGAGGAACACTCTGCTCTGCTCTTGGGACCGGTGGGACTGGTACGCGCCATAGCCCAGCCAGCCTGCCACCCCGCCCAGCGCGATGAGCGCCACCATACTGACCGCGATTGCCAGTCGAGCGCCAGAGCGCGGCAATTCCAGACTGTCGGTGCTTTCATCCGCTTCAGGGACATCCTCGACGTCGTCTGACGCGGACAGCGATTCCTCGACCGGGGATCCGCTCAGTTCCTCGTCGGCGCGGCCGGCGTCGACTGCCATGTCTGCTCCTTCGGCGAAATCCAGAAGCGTCGGAACCGGTTGTGCGGGCCCCCACCCGGTTCGCGCAAGTCGACCCAAGTCCGACTGGCGATGGATTCAGTGCGGCCGGCGCACCGGGTCCGGGAGAAATGTCACTTCCACGTGCTTGTGATCCGAGTCTGAAGGCGGTGTCCGCCCCTGTCAATAGATTCAACTTAATTAATAATGGTCAATTGGGAAGATGCCATGGTGCCGGCGCGACTGATGACGGAAGATGGACGTGATGACAACCGATCCCCCGGCCTTACGCAGAACTGACTGGGAGCCTCGCCTTGCCCGTCGGCACCCGACGCGGCCCGAACAGGCCGCCGACGAGTTGGCCACTCTAGCCGCGTCCCTGGAGCCCGGGCAGCGATTGGGCACCAAGGATGACCTTCGTGCCTCATGCGGCGTTTCGGTCGGCACCTTTAACGAGGCACTGCGGATGGTTCAGGCGCGCGGACTCATCACGGTGCGATCCGGCCCCGGCGGCGGTTTGTTCGCGAGCCGCCAATCGCCGATGGTGCGCCTCGGTAACTCGATGCTGTCCCTCAGCGACGACGCAGCATCGGTGGCCGAGGCGGTGCGGCTGCGCGACGCACTGGATCCGCTGTTGATCGAAGACGCCATCGAGCACGCATCGGCCCATGACATTGCCGCGCTACGCGCGAAACTGGATCAGATGAAGGTCGCTGCTGCCGCCGCCGACAGCGCAACCTTCGTGCGGACGAATTGGGATCTGCACGCCCGGATCGCGGAGATTAGCCCCAGCGCGATTCTGCGATCCTTATACCTAAACCTCTTGGAAATCATCGACTCTCAACTCTTGGCCGCGCAACCCGTCGATGAGCAGCCTTTGCCCGATTACTTCGAGCGCAGATATCAGCTGCACGCGGATCTGGTCGACGCTATCGCCGATCACGATCCACACGCGTTGCGAATCATCAATGAACACAACACATCGCCGGCCGAACTATCGTCAGTGAGCGACGCACGCTCGGCGCACATTAGCCAATAGCCGCACTCCAAAGGCGGCGGTGCCGCCGCCGGAGTCTCACCGCATTCGTGCGGCATCGCGGTCCGGCGAGTCGCTCCGGTCCGCGTCATCGCGATAGGCATCCAGCGCCGTACCGGCGGTTTGTTCGTTTCGAGCGAGATGGTCATAGATCGCCTGGGAGGCCGCGTCAGGATCGCGTTTGCGGAACGCGGCGACGAGATCCGCATGGATTTGCTCGCGTCGCTCGTGCTCGTGCGGGTCGACGTCGAGCAGACCGAATCCGATGCGCACGTAGCGTTCCGCGGCACGCCACAGCATGGTGAGCACGCGAATGTCCCAATCAGTCGCCGCTGGGGCCAGCAGCGTGAGGTGGAACTGGACATGGCTGTCGTAAATGCCGTCCATACCCAGGCTTTCGTCGCCGAACTCAGTCACCCAGCGCTCAAGACGGTCGAGTTGATCCACCGTCAGCAGCAAGCAGGAGCGGCGCGCCAGTTCAGGCTCTACTTCCCGACGCAACCGGTAGATAGCATGCAGATCGTCGAGATCGAGCGGCGCGACGACCGTGCTGCGGCCCGGTCGGATGACCACCAATCCTTCGCTTTCCAAGCTGCGCAGCGCCTCCCGAACCGGGATGAAGCTCACATTCAGCATCCCAGCGATCTCGCGCAGCGAGAACTGCCGTCCAGGCGCCAACGTCCCCGACAGGATCGCCCGCCGCAATTCCTCGGTAACCTGAGCGGCCACCGAGCGCGATGGAATCGGCCGTAGCTCAGCGCTGGACGTCGTCACATCTACCGTCCTCTCGACCACCGCGTACGACAGCAACCGACGGGTTCGGTCGCGCGGCAGTGCTGATATTAACTATCCATCATTGTCAACACTCGCCAGTACCCATCGCGTGCCCGTTTCCGATGACCCAACGGCCGGATAACTGCAGTTCAAACTCCGATTCACCGCTCACAGGTCCGCCGAGCTAGGATCGCCTGAAGCCGCCTTGCTGTTA
Source organism: uncultured Actinomycetota bacterium (assembly GCA_963762625.1). Taxonomy (GTDB): domain Bacteria; phylum Actinomycetota; class Actinomycetes; order Mycobacteriales; family Mycobacteriaceae; genus Mycobacterium. The sequence continues at coordinate 1,318,807 of CAVXLB010000001.1, read as the reverse complement.
TCACATATAGCCTCTACCATGTGTCCTACGCCACAGCGTCCGGGATCCAATATCAGCGGAGGCAGCCCCACCGGATCGGAGGGTTAATACCTTGACCACCGTCGTTGATGTTCCTAGAAGCCCGAGCCGATACGGCGCGGCAACACCGTCTCAGGCCCAAATCCTCGAACGCGTATACGCGATTGCGCCGCTGCTGGAGGAGAACGCCGCAGACGGCGAATCCGCGGGTCGTGTCATGGAGGAATCCATCGCGGCGCTCACCGACGTCGGCGCCTTTAAGGTCGCTCAGCCGCGCCGGTACGGCGGCTACGAAACGTCGCTTCGCACCATGCTCGAGGTGTCGTCGGCTGTCGCTGAAGCAGATGGTGGCACGGCCTGGGTAGTGGCGTCCTGCAACGCATGCGCGTGGCTGACAGGCTTGTTTCCCGAACAGGCCCGAGACGACGTCTGGGCCAGCACCCCGACGGCGAAGGTTTCCGGCGTGCTCGCTGCGACCGCGGAAGCAGTGCAGGTCGACGGAGGCGTCCGAGTTACCGGCCGCTGGCACTACAACACCGGCTCCTGGCACGCCCAATGGGCGGTCCTGGGCATTCCGATCGCAGACATTGATGGCGAGATCGTCGACCAAGGACTTGCCCTGATCCCGCGCCACGACCTCCAGCTCGAAGAAAACTGGTTTGCGGCGGGAATGAAATCAGCCGGCTCACACTGCTTGACCGCCGACGACGTATTCGTCCCGAGCCATCGCATCCTCTCGTTGCCTCTGGCAATCCACGGCATCAACGGCACCGAACACGCCGACGCACCGCTATATCGTTCTGCGCTGGTACCGGTGCAGGCGCTCGCGCTCGTCGGCCCACAGTTAGGACTCGGCCGCAAAGCCCTCCAGCTCGTCAAAGAGCAAGCCTGCGCAAAGCCGATTTCCTACACCTATTACACCGCTCAGTCCGACTCGGTGGGGTTTCAGCTTCAACTCGCCGAGGCCGCCATGATGATCGACACTGCGCACCTGCACGCTTACCGTGCTGCCGATGACATCGACTCGGCCGCCCGCCGCGGCGAGTATCCCGATTCCCGCGCCCGCGCCCGGGCTCGCGCCGACGCCGCGTGGGCGCTGGACAATGTCACCAAGGCCATCAATATTCTCATCTCCGCACACGGCGCCGGTTCATTTGCCGAAACCAACCCGCTGCAACGAATCTGGCGTGATTCGGCGGTCGCTGCGCGAAATGCAGTGACGCTGCCGATGCCGAACTATGAAATTTACGGCAAGGCCCTGCTTGGCCGCGATGATCAGATCACCCCGTTCATTTAGCTGACACGTTTCATCTAGGTGACAATGGCACAGCCAGGAGACGCCCCATGAGCACTTCGACAAAGTCCTGCCTCATCTGCGGAATGGAGTCCAGCGACGACGAGTCGGTGATTTTCCGAGATGACTTGTGGGCAGCCGAGATCGGGCCCGGCATGGAAGTCCCGGGCTGGTTCGTCTTGCGGACAAGGCGTCACGCTGAATTAATCACTGGACTTCATGACGCCGAGGTGGACGGGCTGGGTCGCCGACTGCGCGCCCTGGTCGCCGCGGTGGCTGCGGTGACTGGCGCACCGGTGACCTACCAGTTCGTCTTCTTGGAGAACAATCGCCACTACCATGCGCTCGTCGCCGCGCGCGGCGAGCATGTGCCCGCCGATCGCCGCGGCGGCGACATCCTCAAACTTCTTGACGAAGGTCACCGGGATCTCGCGGCGTGTCAGGCAATCGTTCCGCAGGTACGCGCCGCCTATCACCGCATCGCTGACCGCGACCAACAAACAACTTCGATGCAGCGAGGATGAGCATGCAGCAACTCAGCGCGGTGGTCGAGGGCCGAACCGTCTCTGGATTTCTGCACAGCCCTGCCAAGTCCAGCGCGAACAACCCGGTGCTGATCGCCCTCCATGGCGGCACATACACCGGCGAATACTTCTGTATTGCAGGCGGTCCGGACGGATCGTTCGTTGACATCGCGATCCGTAACGGCTTCTCAGTGTTGCGTATCGACCGGCCCGGCTACGCGGGAAGTGACCTGCTGCCCGAGGCCGAGAACACCTTCGCCCGGCAAGCGGAGCTACTCGAGGCGGCAATCGTCGACGATGCTCGACGACCGCCGCGATGTCTCGGCAGTTCTCGTAGGGCAATCCATCGGCGGAATCGTCGCGCTGGAAGTCGCTGCACGACAGCCTAAGTGGCTCATAGGAGTCGCTGTCAGCGGCATGGGTGCGCGTATCCCTGCCGGGGGTGCGGCTGAACAACTCGCCGCCATCCCCCTCACCGGAGTAGTCGACCTTCCGGTCGAGGAACGCGAACCACTCTGGTACGGGCCGTCATCGAGCGTCACCGACGAAGCCATCGCGGCCGCACGGTCCTCGTTCGCCCCCGCACCCATGGTCGAGCTGAAGGCCGCGCCCCAATGGGCGGCTCAACGCCTCGATGACGTGGCCGCAGCCATCGCGGTCCCAGTTCACCACACTCTCGGCGAATTTGACGCCCTATGGGACACGTCGCCCGAGGCTCGGGAACTGTTTCTGTCCAAGTTCAACCCGGCGCTGGCCGTCCGCTCCGAATTCATGCCAGGCGTCGGGCACTGCATCGATCATCACCGGGTCGGCGCCGCTTTGCATTACACCCAGCTAGCCTTCGCCCATCAGTGCATGGTCCATCAAACGGCGGTCCACCAGCCCTGACCTTAAGGTCCAGCCCTTCCGCTCCCAGGTTGCCCGTCGGCGGCACCAACATCGACTGCCAGGTCTGGTGCTTCGGCGCGGTTTGGTTCAAATTGGACTGTTTGTACACGCGCCCGTCGGGGCCGATGTAGTTGCCGGTTAACGGGTCATACTCGGCTGCGGCGATCGGCGGGGGGTCCTTCGCGGCTGCTGGCGCGCCAGGCGGCGGCGCTGCCCCCGGTGGCAGCTGCGGGACGTCTTGACCCGACAGAGTGGCGTTGGGGTCGCCTTTCCAGTTGTAGCCGTCGTTGAGGGGCACATACTGTTCATCGCTCTCGCACATCTTCACCGTCGGGGCGCGCTTGCCGGGAACGGTCAGACACGGGTAGTTGCGGGCACCCCGAATGTTGAACGGCGAATCCTGTGGCACCCGGCAATACAGGTCGCCCGGCGGGCGGTCGGGGTAGTCCTCAAAGGAGGCCGCCCGCCGCTGCTGGGGAGGCAGAAACCCGGTGGCGCACGTCGGCGGCAGATTCAAGTTGAGGTGGAAATCGAGGTACAGGCCCCGGTAACTCTGTTTGGTATTCAAGTTGCCCATCTGAGTGCCCTGCTCGACGGCGACGGCCTGCGGAAGCAACACCAGCAGTTGCTCGAGGGCAGGCTGGTAGGTGAGGGCGACTTGGCCGATGCTGGCCAGGTTGGCCAGCAGCAGCGGGAGAGTGGGCTGTAACCGCTCGAACAGTTGGCGGCCCTGGTCTGCGGCGGCACCGCCGTTGTGCAGAATCCCGGCGACGGCAGCATCGTGGGATCGCAGCTGGCCGGTGATGGTGGCCAGGTGCGCCGCCCACGCCTGGATCGCGTCCGGGGTCGTCGCTTGTGAGTCCAGCACAGGCGCCGATCTGTCGATCAGGGTCACCAGCGCGTCGAGGTTGGAGTCGGCATCCACGGCAATCTGGGTGGCTCCCTTCACCAGCCGCGATAGGTCGGGACCCAAACCGCCGACAGCGGTGTAGCTTTCGTCGATGAGCCGTCTTCAAATTGCCCCGGGGGATGGCCATCAGACCGCGGTTGGTGGCATTGAGTAGCGAGTCGAAGTCCGGTGGGGCGGAGGTGTCGCCGACTGCGATGACGTCGCCATCCTTGAGCGACGCAGCACTGCCAGTGCGCGGCAACAGCTCGACGAATTGCTCGCCGATCGCCGATTGGCTGTGGATCTCGGCGCGCAGATCCGAGGGAATGCTGACATCCGATCTCAGGGACAGCACCGCCCGCGCGCCGGTTCGGGTCAGGCCCACGCTTTCCACCTCACCGACCTGTGTGCCGCGATAGGTGACATTGGCCTTCGGATACAGTCCGGCGGCTTGGTGCAGCTCGAGGGTGACGGTGTATCGGCCGATGCCGAACAGTAATACCGGCGCGTCGATGTAGCGGAAGAGCATCACGGCGCCCGCCGTCACCGCGATCACCGTGAACAGCGCCAACTGGACTTTGATGCGCCGATCCAGCCGCATCTCAACGTCCCTGATCTGTGTGGTAGGGGATCGCCAATGGGTTCCCGGATGTGACGGGGCTGGGCAATTGACCGATGGTGCGGCCCCACTGCAGCTCCAGCTCGGTCAAGTTGCCTTCCCACCTGGTCCCGGTGAAGAACGCCGTGTCGAGGCGGCTCAACGTCAAATCGATGACCATGGTGATGTTCACCGCGTCGCCCCGGACGAATTTGGTGATGTTCTCCTTCGGGAACGGATAGGTGGCCAGCAGGCTCAGCGACCGGGTCAGGGCCGGCCCGGCGTTGGCCAGGGAATCAAACACAGGACCAATGTCTTTGAGCTCCTGAACCAGAGCGTCCTTGGTTTGGTTGGCCGAGTCGGCAGCAAGCGCGCTGAACTTGCCTAGTCTGTCGAATGCGGTGACGAGATTGTCCCGTTGCTCCGTGAGCACGGCCAGCGCGTCGGGGATGGTGCGCAACGCGGTATCCAGCACCGGGGTCTGTTGGGCGAATTGACCGGCGAGGTCGTTGATGCTCTGGGTGGCCGCGAGCAGGTCTTCCTTTTGTTCGTTGAGGTGGCCGATGAATTCGTCGAGCCGCTTAATCAGGCTGCGTAGGTCGTTTTCCCGCCCGACGAACGCCGTGCTGAACGCCTTGGTGATGTCCTGGATCTGGCCCAGACCACCGCCGTTGAGCACCATCGACGCGACCGACAATGTCTGCTCCGTGGTGGGGTAGGCGCCCGCCCGCGACAGTGGAATCAACGACCCGTTCTGCAAACGCCCATACGGCGGCTGATCGGTGGGCGGGGCCAACTCGACGTGCAGCGTGCCCAGCAGACTGGTCTGCCCGATCTTGGCGCTGGCGTTGGCGGGAAGATCGACATCGCGGTTGAGCCGCATGGTGACCAGCGCGTGCCAGCCCTGACGCTCGATTTTTGTGACCGCGCCGACTGTCACATCCCCGACCCGCACTCGCGAGTTGGGTTCGATGTTGGTGACATCCGGCAGCTGTGCCTGCACCTGGTAGGACCCCGGCCCGTTGCCTTCGGTGCCCGGCAGCGGCAACGAGTTCACGCCACGCCATCCACATCCGGCGAGGACGGCAACCGCCACCGCAAGTATCATGCCGGTGCCACTGCGGCGCAGTGTGTTTCGCATCATTGTCCGCCGGCGGGGGGCATCATCATGCCAGACAGACCCGCGGCCGGATCGGTCGCGACCGGCGCTGCTGGTGCGGGCGACGGGGCGCTCACCGCGGCCGGGGGTAAGTCGGGTGTCGGCGCGCTCGGCGGGGGCGCCGGCCGGTAGTCCGGTCGCATCCAGTCCTCACTGTAGGTGACCTCGTTGGGTCGGGCCGCGGCGTTGACGAACGGATTGACCCCGATCGGAAGGGAGTTGTACTGGCGGTTCTTTATGATCGGCGCTAAATACTGCACGCAGAGCTTTGCCGCTTGCTGGCTGTTGAGCCGTGAGGCGGCCTGAATTGCGCCGCACAGGAAGGTGATCGGATTGGCGAAGTTGTTCAGCCCGAGCATCCCGGTGATCGAACCGTGTGCGGGCTCATAGATGTTGACGAAGTTCTGCAACGCGTTGGGCATCACATGCAGGGTCTGTTTGATGTCGTCGAGGCTGTCGACGAGCGCCTTTGAGAACGACGTCAATCTGTCCGACGTGGCGCCCAGAGCCTCGCGGTTGTCGGCGACGAATCCGGTCACGTCGCGTCACGGCGGCATTGAAGTCCTCCACCGCGTGCGCAACCTCGTCGGGATCGTTAGCCAACAGCGATGTCACCGCGGCGAGATTGGTGTTGAGTTGCGCCATCAGATCGGCGCTGTCGTGAAGGGCCGCAACCAGAGTCGACAAGTTCTTGACGGAGGCAAAGATGTCGCGTGCTGTGATCGCCGAGGGCCGATACCGCCTGGGACAACTTGATGACCGTGTCACGGATCTTGGCGCCCTGTCCGCGCAGATTGTCCGCGGCGGCGTTGATGGTGGCGCCCAGCGGGCTGACGTCACCGGGTTGGGTCGGCTGCAGGCTTTCGGTGAGTTTCTCCAGCTGCTTGCGGAAGTCGTCGAACTCCACCGGCACCGCGGTGCGACTCTGCGGGATCACCGCTCCGTTCGCCAGCGTCGGGCCGCCGGTATAGGCAGGGGTCAACTGAACGGCGCGCGATGTGATCAACTTCGGGGACACGATGACCGCGTTGACGTTCGCGGGCACCCGGTATTTGGCGTTGACGGAGAAGGTGACTTTGGCCCGCTGCGGCTGGGGCTCGATCGTGTCGATCCGCCCCACCTTCACGCCGAGGATGACGACATCGTCCCCGGCGTAGATCGCGTTGCTGTTGTCGAAGTAGGCGACGACGGAGATCTTGTTGATCCTCGATTGGGACCGCGCCAGCGCGACGCCGCCGCCCAGCAGCACGAGCACCAGCGCGATCGCCAGCACAGACCTGGCCCTGCGCGGGGTCACCGGCCCCGCCCTTCGGGCACCGTCGCCCGGTGCGGGCACGTATACCGGTGCGGGTGTGGGCGGGCGGGCGGCCCAGGCAGCGGCGGGCCCGGGGGCGGACCGCCCGGCGGGGGCGCCGGCAACGGCGGGCGGTACGGGTAGCGCGGATCACCCGGCACTCCGGTGATCGCGTCCGGCAGATTGAGGTTCGGTTGGCCACCCTGCCCGGTGCGCGGATACGGCACCGGCAGTGGAGGGGTACCCGGCTGGCCGGTCTGCGGATCGGTGCGCTGCGACGGCAACAGCACATTCGGGTCCAGACCCAGATCGGAAAACGCCGCATCGACGAACGGTTGCAGGAATTGGCCCGGCAGCAGGTTGGGAACATAGGCCTGGAAGAACGGGCCTGACGACACCGACTCACCCAGTGAGATTGCGTATGAGTTGAGCAGTTTGATCGATTTCTGGATGCGCTCCTTGCGGTTGTCGACAATCGTCAGAACCCCGTTGAGCTTGTCCAGCGCCGGTCGCAGCTGCGCACGATTGTCAGCGACGAATCCGGATAGCTGTTTGGACAACGCGGAGATGCTGCCGGAGACATCGTCCAACGCCGCGCTCTGGGTCTGCAGTTGCGCCAGAAATGCATTGGTGTTGACGACCAGGTCGACAATCTGATCGCTGCGCTTGGCCAGCACGCCGGTGACCTTGTTGGCGTTGGCAAGCAGATTGCGCAACTCGGCGTCGCGGTCGTTGAGTATCTGCGAGAACCGGGCTACCCCTTCGACAGCCACCTTGAAATCCGGCGGGGTGTCCTGAAATGTCTCCGCGAGCGTGGACAGAGACTGGTTCACCTGATCGGTGTTGAGTCCGTGGATGGTGTCGGCCAGATCGCCCAAAGCGTCGGGCAACTGGTAGGCCGGAGTGGTGCGGTCCATCGGAATGGCGTCCCGGAGGTCACCGTCGCCGCGGGGCGTGATCTCCAGTACCTTCACGCCGAGCAGGCTTCTTGCCTTGATTGCGGCCTCCGTGCGATCACCGAGGTGCACGTCCTTGCTGACGTCGAACTTGACCAGCACGCGAGCGCCGTCGAGTTCCACTGCAGTCACCGCGCCGACCTGAAAGCCCGATACCTGCACCCGTGCACCGGAATCCAGCCCGCTGGACTCGGCGAAGTAGGCGGAGTACTCGTGTTTGTGCGCGGTGAAGATCGGCAGCTTCTGGTATTGCAGTGCGGCCAGCACAATCCCGGCGGTGGCAACTATCCCGGTCACGCCGATGACGGTGAGGTTGCGTTCGGAGAACGGCTTCATTTGGGCCCACACCGCCCAGTGCTCTGACCGGCGAGCTTCACATACACCGGTTGGCCGCCCTTGCCGTTGACTTTCAGTACCGCATCGCACAGATAGAAGGTGAAGAAGTCGCCGTACATCCCTTGCCGGGACAGCGCCTGATACGCCTCGGGCAGCGTGTTGAGCAGGTCGTCAACGTAGTCGTGGTCGGCCAACACGATGCTGTTTGTGCGATCGGATTGGGCGACGGTGTTGGCAAACGGCGGCCGGGCCTGTTGCAGTAGGTCGCCCACGGTGCGCGCAGCGGCATCGCCGTACGCGACGGCGTTGGTGATGTCGCTTTTGTGCTCGGCCAGGCGCCGCGTGAGTTCGGCCAACGAGGCGACCGTCTTATCCACCTGGCTGCTTTGCTTGCCGAGTGAGCCCAACACCTTATTGAGGTTGACGATCACCTGCCCGATCACCGCCTCGCGGTCGGCGAGAGTGTCGGTCACCGCGGCTGTTTGCGCCAGAAAGGAGCTGACCGCCGCGCCCTGACCCTGAAACGCCGCAATGAGCTGGCCAGTTAAAGCGTTGATCTGCACGGGGTCCAGCGCCCGAAACAGCGGCCGGAAGCCGCCGATCAAAGCATCCAGGTCCAGCGCCGGCGCAGTTCTGTCCACCGGGATGGTCTGGCCCGCGGTCAGGCGCGCCGTGGCCCCGGGCCCGTCTTGGAGCTCCATGTAGCGATCGCCGATGACATTGTCGTAGCGGATGACTGCCTTGCTGCCGCCGGTCAGCACCACCGCATCATCGATGGAGAACCGCACGACCACGATGTTGTCGCGCCGTATCGAGATATGTTTGACCTGGCCGACTTCCACACCGGCGATGCGTACGAAGTTGCCTGCTTTCAGCCCGCTGATGTTAGTGAACTCGGCGTTGTAGGCCTGTTCCGGCTGAAACCGCAACTGCCCGAATACGGCAAAGAGACCAAACATCACGATGCTGCAGACTACGACGAAGATGCTTAGGCGCCACAACGCGCCGATGGTGTTGTCCCTCATCGGCGCTGCGTCTCTGGATAGCTGATGACTGTCATGGTGAGGGCCCGGCTGGGCCTGAGGGTGGCGGTGGCGGCCCGGGCGGGGGCGGGTAGAGCGGTGCGCCGTCCGCGCCGTACAGCGGCGCCCCGTAGGGCGGCGCGCCCGGATAGGGAACCGGTCCGATCGCCGGTGGCCCGACTCCATGGAAGCTCGGGGGTTGGGGCACCCCACGCGTTTCCGGGAAGAAGTTCACCCACCAGGGCTGCCCGACCCCGGGGTTGACCCGGATGTCCTCTCCGGTTCCCCAGCCAGTGTTGGTGACCAATTGGCGTAATGGGAAGTTCTTGGAAACATCGGGCAGCGAACCGCAGCCAGGTTTGCCGCCAGGACCGCCCTTGGCGGCCACGATCGGCAGGTTTTCGGGATATCTATACAGGTCGGCACCGAACATAAAGGCGTCATCGATGACGATGGTTCGACCGTCGCCGCCGGCGGCGTCATAGGCGCCGTTATCCAGCGACCATTTCGCACCCAGCAGTAGACACGTAAATTCGGGGTTATATTTCGCCAGCAGATTGGTCGTCGGCTCAAGCACGTTGATCGCCTTGACCAGATTGGCCCGGCTCGGGACGAGCAGGTCGATCCCGGATTGCGAGAGACCAATCGTGGACAGCAGCAACGCATCCAGATCGGCGGAGTGCGCGGTCACCGTCGCGCTGCTCACGCTGGCCGCGTCGAAGGTGCTCAGAAGACTATGCGCGGCAACGCTGTAGGCGTCGCCGGCACCCTGCAGCGACCGCCAGTCGTGCTGCACGGTTCCCATCCGGGGGTTCAGTGCCGCCAGCACATCGTTGGCGGCGGTGGTGGCCTCCCCGATCCGTTGCCCCCGACCGCGTACCGCGTCAGCGAAAGCCGTTAACACCGCATTCAATTTGGGCGGGTCGACCTGATGAAGAACGTCGACAAGGCTCTGAAAGACCGTGTTGACCTCAGTGCTGACGTTTCGGGATACCAGCACCGCACCGGCGGAAATATGCTGAGGACTCGGATCTTCGGGGTAGGTCAGATCGACGTACTTGGCGCCAAAGGCGGTGCTGGCACGGATCTGCGCCTGCGCGTTGGCGGGGATGTAACCGATCTGGTCGGGAAACAACTCCAGGTGCAGGCGGGCCTGGTTGCGGCCGCCGTCGACAGCGGCGACACGGCCTACCTGCACGCCGCGCATCTTGACCTTGGCGCCTGGTTCCATCACCAGCCCGGCGCGATCGGAGGTGACCGTGACGGGCACATACGTCGTCAAGGTGCCCGCAAATATGGCCAAACAGAGCCACATCGCTCCGCCCACGGCAACAGCAAGAGCCGCGGTCCACCACGCCGGGTGGATTCGGTGGCGCTCTGTGCTCAAGTCCATCGGGCTAACCGGATAGGTGGAAATTGCCGGTCTGGCCATAGATGGCAAGGGACAGAAACACAATCAACGCCGACGAAGACACCAACGAGGTGCGCACCGCGCGACCCACGGCCTCACCCACACCGGCCGGCCCACCGGACGCGGTGAACCCGTAATAGGTATGGACAAGCATGATGACGAGGGCCATCGCGACGGCCAACACGAACGACCAGACCAGATCAATGGGATACAAGAACGTGTTGAAGTAGTGGTCGTACACGCCGGCGGACTGACCATAAACGACAGTCGTGGACAGCTTCGCCGACATGAACGCGGAGATCGCCGCCACGCAGTACAGCGGCACCACGACAAGAACTCCGGCGACCACCCGGGTCGATGCGAGGTAGGCGATCGTGCGGATGCCCATCACTTCCAGGGCGTCGATTTCCTCGTTGATACGCATCGCACCCAACTGCGCGGTCGCCCCGGCGCCGATCGTCGCGGCCAGCGCTACCCCCGCCGTCAACGGGGCGGCCAGCCGGACGTTGAAGTACGCCGATGCAAACCCGGTCAGCGCCTCGACGCCGATATCGGACAATTGGTTGTAGCCGGCCACCGAAACCAGTGCCCCAGTCGTCATGGTCAAGAACCCGACAATCGCCACCGTCCCGCCGATCACCGCAAGCGCCCCGGTACCGAGACCCATTTGTGCGATCAGGCGAACCAACTCGGATCTGTAGGACCGGAACACATCACCGATGTAGCGCAGCGTCTTGGCGTAGAACAGGGTTTGGAGGCCGACCCTGGTCCAACCGGTACCCCAGCCGTTTCAGCGCGACCGAGGAGCGCGGCAGCCGCGCCGCCGCGACAGTCACACCACCACCTTCACGCCGACCGCGGTGGCAACGATATTGATCGCGAACAGCGCCACGAAGGTATAGACGACGGTTTCGTTGACCGCGTTGCCGACACCGGCCGGGCCCCCCTCGACCGAAATCCCCTTGTAGCAAGCGATCAACCCGGCCGCCAGCCCGAACAACGCGGCTTTGATCACCGCCACCACCACATCAGCCGCGTGGGTGAGTACGGTCATCCCCGCTCCGTACGCTCCTGGTGTCACGTGCTGGACGAACACCGAAAAGAAGAAGCCGCCGACCAACCCGACCACGATCACGACCGCCGAAAGCAGTATCGCGACCAACGTCGCGGCCAGCACCCGCGGCACGACGAGCGCCTGAATCGGGTTGATGCCCATGACGCGCATGGCGTCGACTTCTTCCCGGATCGTCCTTGCCCCGAGGTCGGCGCACATCGCGGTCGCGCCCGCACCGGCAACCACCAACACCGTCACAATCGGACCGATCTGGGTCACCGTGGCGAACGCCGCGGTCGTACCGCTGAAATCTGCCGCTCCAAACTCCAACAGCAGGATGTTGAACGTGAACACGACCAGCACCGAATACGGGATGGCCAGCATCACCGTCGGCAGCAGCGACACCCGCGCCACGAACCAGGCCTGGCGCACGAACTCACGCCAGGCGAACGGTCGTCGTGGCAGCAGGACCAAGACATCGAGGCCCATCGCGAAAAGACCACCCACGGCCGCAGCCGGCTTCCATGCCGGCACCGACACAGTCACGCCGAGTTTCCTAGGACACCCGTGCGAGCCGCGACTGGAGTCTGACGTGATACCACCTGCCCCTCGGTGGTCGCGGATCGGTCCCAGTGCCCGACGCCGTCGACCGCAACAAGACACCCCCGCTCGGGCATGTGGCGAACCCCTCCTACCTAATTCACCATGCCGAATCAGCGTGGTCTCAGTAGTCTGTGGCGATTCGGCGCCGCGTGTCAATAGATTCAGCATATTGAACATGGCGAATTCGGTGCACCCTCGGCGGGCCCTGCGATACTGCGAGGATGATGTGCGACGAATTCGCAGCGACTCAGGTGGTGCTCAGGGAACGCGAAGCACGTGACCGTTGCTGGTGGGCTGAAATGGCGGATTGCTTCCACGACGAGTCCACCGTCACGATCAGCTGGTTTCAGGGTTCGGGCAGCGATTTCGTTGCGCAGTCCAAGGCGATGACCGAGCGCGGCGTGTCGTCGCGCCATCGGTTGGGCCTCCGACCGTCCGGATCCACTCCGACCGCGGTGTGGTGATCCTGCCGGCGGTCGTCGAAACGTATCCGAGCGTCGATGGGGTGGCCTGCGCGTTGAACGCGTATTGCCGGCTTCTATACCGCGTAATGAAAGTAGGCGGCGTGTGGAAGGTCGCGGCAATAGAGGTCGTCTACGAGCGCGACGACCTTCGCCCGCTGGTACCCGGGGCGCGCGTCGCCATTGGCGATGCCGAGCTGGCCGGCCTGCGTGCTCCGTATCGCTTCGTAGCGTGGACGATGGGCAAGGCGGGTGTCGCCATCAGCCAGGAGCTGCCGGGCGACGATCGCCCGGCCGCGGTCGACGCACTACATGTCGACGCTTTCCGGTGGGCTGGGATTCCGTGGCCTGGCGACGGCCCGACCCCGCCCTCGTAGCGCTGCTCCAAATCGTCGTATTCGACAGGCAGCGCACGGCGGGCATGGCCAGGAAATATACGATGACCGGCAGTCAATGCCTTAAGAAAGGGACACGCCCTGGCCCAGGCCGAAGCACAGCGCTTTCTTTGGCACTGGTCAGCGCCCCTTAGTGAGGCCTGAGAAGCGAAATCGGCTAGACTATATTCTTTATGAACCCTGAACAGAGTCCGACGACGGTGCTAGCCCCCAGAAGCCGGCTACGTTCGGTCGCCGGACCCGAGTCCGCGGTGGACCGGGTGACCGCCGAAATCCGTCGGGGTGTTCTCAACGGCACGCTCGCGGCCGGATCGAGTTTCTCGATCGCGGATCTCAGCGCTCAGCTGGGGGTCAGCCACATACCCGTGCGTGAGTCACTGCGCCGACTGGAAGCGCAAGGTCTGGTCGAATTGCGGCCGGGTCGCAGCGCAATGGTGAACCCACTGGACCGCGACGAACTGCGCGCCATCTACCGCCTCCGTCAAGACATCGAGCCCAGCGTTGCGGCCCGGGCATGCCCGCTGTTGACGGACGACGACCTGCAAGAGGCCGAACGTCTTCTCGCTGAGCACATCCGGGGCGATAGCGACACCGATACGCTGTGGGAAGTGCACCGCGAGTTCCATCTGGCGCTACTTCGGCCCGCCTTGACATCGTGGGACCTTCGCATTTTGGATCAACTCTGGCATGCCAGCGATCGCTACACCCGCGTGCTGTTCGAGAGCTACGAACTCGATGACGACGAGCGGAAACGCCGCGAGGTCGCTCACCAAGTCATCATCGACGCCGCTCGCTCACGATCCGCCCTGGAACTCAAGCGGGCCATCGCCGAGCATCTCGTCGAGCACGAAGTCGCCTGCTTGGAGTGGCTGGCCGCACTGGGTGCCAGAGACTGACATCCCCCGGCGCAACGCAGGCTCAGACCAGCCGCGCAACGCACCAGACCAATTTTGAAATCCGGGGATCGACTTCGCTGAACGATGAATATATCGTAGCGAGTGTGGCGGATACTGAAGGCCTCTGGCGGGATTGCTACCGCTCCAGCCCAACCAAATGGGAGGAATTGACAGTGCTACCGACAGCTCAGTGCGTGGAGGTCGGCCGATAATGAGGTTCGCCAACATCGACGAGCGCGCATGCATCGCGACAGATGGACAGTACTTCGATATCGCCAAGGCCAGCGGCGGCCGTTTCAGCGGCGACGTGCAAGCAACGTACGCCAGCTGGCGTGACCTCATTGACTGGTACGCATCGGATTTCGACCCCCAGGGCCTCATCCCGGTCCAGGGGCGACTGGGCGCGCCGGCGCCCGCGCCCTCACAAGTGTTCGGTATCGGCGTGAATTACGCCGATCATGCCGAAGAGGCCGCCTTTGCGCTTCCCAAAGCGCCGCTGGTATTCCCCAAATTCGCGTCGTGCATTGTGTCCCCCGAGCAGCGGCTGCCGCTCGACGCCGACACCGTCGACTGGGAGGTCGAGCTGGTGGTGGTCATCGGGCAGACCGCACGTCGCGTCAGCGAAAAAGACGCGTGGAGCTACGTCGCCGGGTTAACGATCGGCCAAGACATCAGCGACCGGGCCCTGCAGTTCTCCGATCCCGCCAACCCGCAGTTCGGGCTCGGAAAATCCAAGTTCGGATACGGTCCGATCGGCCCCGTGATCGTCACACCCGACGAATTCGACGATCCCGACAACTTGGCCATCAGTTGCGCTCTCAACGGCGAAATGGTGCAGCAGTCGAGCACCAGCAAGCTGATTTTCAATGTTGCGGCCTTGGTGTCGTATCTGTCCAGTGTGGTTACCCTGCGCCCCGGCGATCTCATCTTTACCGGCACGCCGTCGGGAGTGGGAATGGCTCGCACTCCCCCTCGCTACCTGGTCGACGGCGACACTCTGGTGAGCTCCATCGAGGGGATCGGCAGCATGGTCACAACCGCAGCGCGAGACGACGCCACATGATGAATCACCAACCTGCCGAGTCCCCGCCGACGCCTATCGGACATCACGACGCGCTCGAAGAGATCGCCCGCCAGGTGCTATGGCTCTCTACTGCCATCATTCATCACGCAAACCGAGTGCGGCCCAACACTACTGGGCTAAAGGTCGGTGGCCACCAGGCTTCCTGCGCATCGATGGTCTCGATCATGACGTCGCTGTGGTTTGAACAACTTCAAGCAGGCGACCGCGTTTCGGTGAAACCTCACGCATCGCCGGTGCTGCATGCGATCAACTACCTGCTGGGCACGCTCGACGGGAAGTACCTGACCACGCTGCGCGAGTTCGGCGGTCTGCAGAGCTATCCCAGCCGGTCGAAGGATCCCGACCCGGTGGATTACTCGACGGGGTCGGTGGGTATCGGTGCTACCGCCCCGATCTGGGGGGCAATCGCCCGGCGCTACGTTGACACCACGTTCGGTAGCACCGGCACCGGCCGACAGTACTCCCTGGTGGGTGACGCCGAGCTCGACGAAGGCGCGGTGTGGGAAGCCATCCTGGACCCATCGGTGCAGGAGCTCGGCGAAATCGTATGGATCGTCGATATGAACCGCCAGTCGCTGGACCGAGTGGTGCCCAATATCGCCGCCGGCCGGCTCGAAACGATGTTCTCGGCCGCGGGTTGGCAGGTGATCACCGTGCGGTTCGGAAGACTTCTCGAGGAGCTGTTTGCCCGCCCGGGCGGGAGACGCGCTGCGTCGGCGGATCCTGGACATGCCCAACCCCGAGTATCAGCGCCTGCTGCGGTGCAATGCCGAAGGCCTGCGCGCACGCCTGCCCGGGGACGGCCCCGACGCCGAGCAGTCGGTCAATTAATCGCCGGATTGGACGACCAGACGCTGGTTCGGGCGATCAGCAATCTCGGTGGCCACGACCTGGACAGTCTGCGCTCGGCGTATGCCCAGATTGACGACACCCGCCCGACGATCATCATCGCTTACACCATCAAGGGTTACGGGCTTCCTACCCAAGGACATCCGCAAAACCACTCCTCCCTGCTGACAGACGAGCAGTTCGCCGATTTCTCGGTCACCCTGGCCAAGGATCCGAGTCAGCCTTGGTCTCGATTCGACATCTCCACCGCGCCAGGCAAGTTATGCCAGAACGCCGCCGAGCGCCTGGTCCGGGCCGAGCAACCCAGTGCGCCTGCTCCCACAGTGCCCATCGATCTGGGCCGCACGCCGCCGGCCGTCTCGACCACGCAGGCGGCGCTGGGCCGGGCACTGCTGGATCTCACCCGCGAAGCACCGGAGGTGGCCAAGCGCGTCGTGACCGTCAGCCCAGATGTCAGCTCCACCACGAATCTCGCTGGTTGGCTGAACAAGGTCGGGGTCTGGTCGCCCGACGAACGGCGCAACTGGTTCGATGACGACAGACGAGACCATCATGCACTGGCGCGAGAAGCCAACCGGCCAACACATGGAGTTGGGAATCGCCGAGACCAATCTGGTGGGACTCATCGGCGAACTCGGTGCGACGTGGAGCCGGTGGGGTCAGCCGCTGTATCCGATTGGCGTGCTCTATGACCCGTTCGTGGAGAGGGCCCTGGAACCCTGGTCTTACGGGATTTACGCCGGCGGCCAGTCGATTCTGGTGGGCACCCCGTCCGGAGTGACCCTGGCCGCCGAGGGCGGCGCACATCAGTCGATCAAGACTCCGTCGATAGGCCTGGAGCAGCCCGGATGCATAAGCTATGAGCCGGCTTTCGCCATTGAGGTTGAATGGACGCTGCTCAGTTGCATCTCGCGACTCGGCCGACCCGACGGGGGATCGTCATATATTCGGCTATCCACCCGGCCTGTCCAGCAAGACCTGGCCGCTGTTCCCGCGGACCCGGCCGCGCGTGAGCGGCGTCGTCGCCATGTCGTGGCCGGCGCCTACACCCTGCGGTCCTGTTCCGAACCCGCGGTCGCCGTCGTCGCGGTCGGTGCGTTGGCCACCGAAGCGCTCGAGGCGGCAGATCGCCTGGCGCAGATCGGGATTCCTGCGGAAGTGATCTGCGTGACCAGCCCTGGGTTGTTATTTGAGGCCAGCCAAGCGCGACAGGGTCTGGGCGACGCGCCGTCCTGGATCCTTGATCAAATCTTCCCAGCCAACCGCGCCGCCCCGATGGTCACCGTGCTCGATGGTCATCCCCACGCTTTGGCATTCCTGGCGACCATCAACCAAGTTCGCTCAAAAGCCTTAGGCGTTAGCCGATTCGGACAGGTCGGATCACTGGCAGCGGTGTACCGCTACCACGGCATCGATACCGATAGCATCGTGGGCGCCGCGCTGGATCTGGTGAATTGAGAAGCGCCCCGCAACCACACCTCAGGAGCCCAAAGTGATCCTCGTGACCGCCGCTAACGGCAACCAAGGCAAGCGGTTGATTCCCAAGCTGATTGCCGCGGAATTACCAGTGAGAGCGTGTGTTTCAACGGGAGCCTCCGCCGACCAGCTGCGGCAGCTGGGGGTTACGGAGGTCGTCGTCGGCGATATCTGTGACCCGGCGGTGGCATCGGATGCCGTGCGCGGAGTGGACAAGATTTACCACGTGGGTCCCACCGCTCACCCCAACGAGCGCCAGATGGGAATTTCGCTGGTGGACGCTGCCCGGGCAGCGGGAGTGCGACACTTCGTAATGAGTTCGGTGCTGCACGCCATCGTGACCGATCTGGTGCAGCACGAGATCAAACGAGATATCGAAGAACATCTGGTGTCATCCGGGCTGGGATTCACGATTCTGCAGCCGACGAATTACATGCTGCCCCTCAAACTTCGGCGTGTCTTCACCGAGGGAATCTTCGAGATGAACTGGGCGCTGGACCGTTACCAATCCCTGGTGGATCTTGGGGACGTCACCGAGGTCGCTTGCGCGGTGCTCACCGACAGCGCAAGGCATGACGGGGCAACATACGAGCTGGTGAGCCCTGGCCGCTACAACGCCCACGAGTTGGGCGACATCATCGCCAGCGTGCTGGGACGCCCAATCGAAGTACGCCAAGTCAATGTCGACGACTACATGGAGGCCTGGTTCGGCAAGGACCTCGACTCCGACAAATACCGGCATCAAACCAACGTCATGCGTGCCATCTCCACGTACTACAGCCACCACGACTTTGTCGGGAACGCCAATGTGTTGACGTGGTTGCTCGGCCGAGCCCCAACGACATTCGCAGAGTTCGTGACTGAACAGCGAGACGCGCTCAGCGGATCCACCGAAAGGAAATAGATGAAGCTCGACGGAAACACGATCCTGATCACCGGCGGCAGCAGCGGAATCGGGCGGGGCCTGGCCGAGCAGTTCCATCGTCGCGGAAACGAGGTCATCATCGCCGGGCGCCGGGCGTCGGCCCTGAACGAGGTGGTGGACGCCAATCCGGGTATGCAAGCGGTGGTTCTGGACGTCTCCGAACCGGAGAGCATCCGCGAGGTCGCCCCTGAGCTAATCGCGCAGTATCCGACGCTGAATGTGGTCGTCAACAACGCCGGCATTCAGTTCGCCGATGATGTCGGTCAGCCGCTCGACGAAGAGCAGGTCACCGCCACCATTGCGACGAACCTGCTCGGCCCGTTGCGGCTGAACTCGGCACTGATCACCCACCTGCGCCGACAACCGGTCGCGACCATCGTCAACGTTACCTCGATGCTGGGATATGCGCCCCTGGCGACCACGGCGCTCTACTCACTCAGCAAGGCCGCGATGCGGTCGTACACCTTGTCGCTGCGCTACCAATTGCGCGACTCCTCGGTCGCCGTGGTGGACCTGTCACCGCCCTACGTCGAGAGCAATTTGATGGCGAGAAACCGCACGGACCCGCGGGCAATGCCGCTCAAGGATTATCTCGACGAGGTCATGCCACTACTCGCCACCGACGCACCCGAGGTGCTCGTCGAGCGGGCCAAGATCCGCGCCGACGCGCAGCGTCCTAACGAAGTGACCGTCACACACCAGTTCAACGACATGTTTCATAGCGTCTAAGTAGCGTCATGCACTGGCCTTTACCCGAACCTTGAGTGCGGCCAGCTGCGCCGCGGAGTAGTGAATGCCCGCTCTGACCACGGCGTTGATTCGGTGTAGGTTTTTGACGTCGCCGAGGGGGTTGGCGTCCAGTACCACCAGGTCGGCGTTGCGCCCGGGTTCGACCGTACCCATGGTGTCCTCTCGCCCGAGATATTGCGCGGGATTGATGGTGGTCATCTGGAGGATCTTCAGCGGTGAGAGGCCCGCCTTCGCCAGTTCGGCGAACTCCTGGCGCAGGGTCAAGCCGGGCGCCATCATCGATCCGCCATCTGTCCCGGTCATCATCCGAACCCCATTGTCGGCGAAGAGTTTTGCCAGACCCAGTTGGCGCGGATAGAGGTCTCGGTAAGTTTTTTGCGCCTCGGCGGGCAGTGCCAGGAACTTCGCGGTCACCGTGCGCCATCGCTTGATATTCTTGGCCGGCAGATAGGCCATTGATTCGTCGTGTTCATATTCCGGCGCACCGGCGTACTGCATGCTGCGCAGCCGAACGAGCGTCGGTACCTGCCAGGTGCCGTGTTTAGCGAGTTCCGCGGCCACGGCGGCGGCCTTGTCCGCGCTGTAGGTATCCAACGCGCGCTGGATGCGGGCGACGTCGATGGGATCGGAGAAGGCGGCGGGATTGACCAGCAAACTCTGCATCCGCCAGGTGACAATGCGTTCGAGCAAGGGAATCTTGATGGGGGGGCCCTTGATCACCGGTCTCGCGTAGGCCTCCGAGCGCAACTCGTCGTCGATGGCGGAACACGCCGTCCATAGCGGTGAGCCTGGGCCGAGATGCTCAACGGACCGGAAGCCGGCCTGCGAAGCTGCCACGATGTCGACGCCCTCTTGGAGGTGACCAAGGATCGGGATCCCGACGGCACAGGCTTGTTCGACCGCTGCCATGAATACGTCGGGGCCCGCCAAGACCATCTTGACGAAGTCGGCCCCCTGGTCGTGTTGGCGCCGGATCTCGGCGGCCACAGCCTTACTCGATCCGGAATTGAGCGGGGTGAGAACGGTTCCGGGGGTCTCAAGCAGAGCCGGTGCCGCCGGCCCGATAGGCAACGCGTTGTCCCGCCGTCTCTTCAGCAGGGCCGGCGAACCCGACATCTGGCGAAACCCCGTGACGCCTTCGGCGAGCATCAGGGCCAGGCTCGCCGAGGGATCAGCGAGGTTCAACGCGTGCGAATGCATGTCGTTGTAGCCCGGCACGATGAATTTTCCCACCGCATCGATGCGTTCCGTCGCCGGATCCTCGCGGGCAGCTTCGCGCGGGGACACCTCGACAATGCGGCCGTTTCGTATTCGGACACTGACATTTACGGCGGTGCTGCCGTCACGCGGATCGACAATTGTGCCGCCGTCCAGAAGCAGCGTGCGAGCCGATCCGGCGTCGACCGCTACCTTCCGTTTAATCGCACCCGTTGCCCATTCCCAGTTCACCGTCGCCCGGCTGAACAGGCGCGGACCTGACAAGGGCTGTTGGTATGCACAGCAAGGACACCCGGCTGACTGCATCTGTTGACCTACTCTCGTGTTTCAGACACGCCCGGAGACTGTTCGCATGAGTGCCTCCGAGTCGGATGTTGTTGTGCCGCGCCACGCGACGTGCTGGTCGGGCCTGACCAACGCCAACGGGGCCCCGAACAGCTGTTCGGTCAAGTGGCAGTCCAGTTCGACGGCTGTCAGCGGAATTCGCAGGCTCGCAGCGGTTTCGACGAGTTGTCGCCCAGCTGGGAGGTTTACCTGACCGACCAGACTGTACTCACCGCCCAACGCGTCGTAGAGCGAACGATGCCTGGCAAGCCATTTGTGCGGCAGTCTGTTACCCGGTGCGGCGTTCGGAACGTACACGCCGGGTTCGTGAGTCGAGGTACCGGACTCTGTCACTATGTTGTCGCTGACCACTATTGGCGAATCGGCATAGGAGGTTCCGAGAACGAGGTCTAGGCTGTGAAACTCCACCCGCTTGGCCCGCTGGGTAGCAGAGGCCACTATTGGTTGCGCGGTTGCGAATTCATCATCGCTGCCCATGAGGCGAGGGTCGGCGAGCTCGGGGCCGAGGATGGACATGTTCCTGGTGGCTACGGATATCGTCTCCATTGCGACCGGCCGGCGCTCGAGCTCATAACTGTCCAAAAGCGCCTCCGCGCCCCACCCGTTGAGCACCGCGCCGAGTTTCCAACCGATGTTGACGGCGTCACCGATGCCTGTGTTGAATCCGTGGCCTCCCCACGGCGGGTTCTGGTGCGCCGCGTCGCCCGCCAGGAAGACTCTTCCGGATTGGAACGTGTCGGATACCTGCATCCGCGCCCGCCACGGATCTGTGGCGAGCACCTCGATCGCGACCCGTTCGGTCCCATCGCCAATAAGATTGTGTACCAATCGGGCTGGATCGACGGCACCTTCTTCGGCGCCGACGCCCATGATGACGCACCACCACTGGTCGACCAGGTTCAACCGACCTACCAGGCCCGGTTGGCCGGGGTTGAGCACCCAGTAGTGCACGGCGTCGCCCAAATGCATCCGGGCCGCCAGCGACTCGGCACGAAAGACGACATTGAAATTCGGTCGCTCGTCGGCGCTACCTTCATATTTGGCTCCGATCGCCTCGCGCACCGCGCTGCGGGACCCGTCGCACCCGACGAGGAACTCAGCAAAAATCGTGATGGGGTTGCCGGATTCGTCGGCGATGGTGGCGACGACCCCGCTGTCATCCTGAGTCAGGCCGACGAAGCGGTAGCCGACCAGCAATTCGGCCTCAGGGAGTTCGTTTACCCGGTCGCGCATGATGGACTCGATCAACGGCTGCGGAGCCTGCTGGCCGCCTTCGGCGACCAAGTCGTCGTCGATGAGATCCAGCCCGAGGCAATGGTCGAAGCGCGTTACTTCGCGACCCAAAAGAGTTGTGCAGAAGACGACTTCATCCGACCAGGACTGGGGTATCGGCGCACGCCGCCGGACGGTGTCCGCGATCCGCCAGCGGCGGAAGTGCTCCATCGTCCGCGTCGACGTCGTCTTCGCGCGCGGCCTCAGCCAAGACACGTCAGCGCGTGGCTCGATGACGATGCAGGCCGTGCCATGTTGAGCGAGTTCGATCGCGGTGCCCAAGCCGACGGGGCCCCCACCGATCACTAGTACCGGCGTGCGCCTGCGACCGTCGCCGGTCACCGCGCCGAGGTCCGCGTGCCGCTAGGCCGCGCGGCACGACTCCCATTCTTGGCGGGCGCCTTTCGATCCTCCGGCTCATTCATCGCATCGGTGCGGTAGGCCTCCAGCGCCATTCGCGCTGTCTCTTCGTTGCGGGCAAGATGGTCGTAGATGGCTTGCGCTGCGAGATCGGGATCCCGCTTTCGGAACGCCGCGATCAGATCCTCGTGAGCTTGTTCCCGTCGTTCATGCTCATGCGGATCGAGGTCGAGCAGGCCGAACCCGATGCGTACATATCGTTCCCCCGCTCGCCAGAGGGTGGTGAGCACTCGGGTATCCCAACTGCTCGCCGCCGGCTCCAGCAGCGCGAGGTGGAACTGAAGATGGCTGCTGTAGATGCCGTCCATGCCGAGGCTTTCATCGCCAAACTCAACTGCCTGCGCTTCGAGGCGATCGAGCTGATCCACCGTCAGCAACAGGCAGGACCGGCGTGCGAGCTCGGGCTCGAGAATACGGCGCAGTCGGTAGATGGCGTGCAGATCGTCAAGATCCAGGGGAGCAACGAGCGCGCTACGTCCTGGTCGGATGACGACGAGTCCTTCTCCCTCAAGACTTCGTAACGCCTCGCGCACCGGGATGAAGCTCACGTCCAGCATCGTCGCGATCTCCCGCAGCGAGAACTCTTGACCAGGGGCCAACACGCCTGACTGGATCGCTCGCCGCAGCTCCTCAGTGACCTGGGCGACGACCGAGCGCGATGAGATCGGCCGAATATCGGCGTTGGAGGAGGTCAACAGCTGTCTCACTTCCTGATCACGAGCTCAGCGCTACCGTTCAAACGATAGCAACTATATATCGATTTGTCGTGGGTCTAGGCGCTGGCCGCAGTGCGTACGGCCAGCTAAATGCCTAATCAACATCGAATATCCGCCCTTCTGGAACGCGCGGGCTGGGGCATCTTGCTGTTATCACATATCGCTGTAAGCTTGTGTCCTACGCCACAGTCGCGCATCGAGGTGTAGGGCGCCGGCAGATGTGAGGAGCAGCCATGTCCGCGAGTCCAAAATTTGCCCACGTCGTCTTTCAAACCAGTCAACCGGAGCAGATGCGCGACTGGTACTGCACCGTACTGGACGGCCATGTCGTCTACCAGGACCAAGCCCTGTGTTTCATCACCTACGACGACGAGCACCATCGGGTGGCGTTACTGAGCCCCCCGGTCGAGTTGAAGCGGAAACATCCGACCACCGCCAGCGTTCATCACGTGGCCTACACCTTTGAGAACATCGATGACCTGCTCGACCGCTACGTGCTGCTTCGCGACCAGGAGATAACCCCAGCGGTTTGCATCGCTCACGGGGTGACGACATCGATCTATTATCAGGATCCCGATGGCAATTTCGTCGAGATGCAGATCGATAACTTCGCCACCCCCGCCGATGCCACCAATTACATGCTCGGTCCGGAATACGCGAGCGACTCGGTCGGTCCGGCCTTCGATCCCGAAGCGATGCTCGCGGCCCGCCGCGGCGGTACCAGCATCGAGGAACTCATCGGCCGCGCTTGGTCGCTGCGAGCCGGCTTGCCCGATCCGATGGCGATTCTCATCGGCGCGTGAAGCCGACGCGCTCGATGACTATCTCGCCGCGACCGCCTGGGAACCAGACGCTAACTGACACAACGCACCAGTCCGGCGACAAGAGAGGCACGGAGACATGACGGCAGCGAGTGAAGTGATCGAATACTCCGAGATTCCGGCACGGGCGAAGAAGGTGCTGGAGGGATTCCTGCCTCCCGAGGATAAGATCGCCGCCCGAGTGGCCGAATTGGGCCAGGTCCCTGCGCGCCCGTTCGACTCCGACGGCGATCAGGAAGTGCTGGACGGGGTGACATTCACCCACCACTTCGTCGATGCGCCCGGTGACGAGGAGACCGTCCGGTTTCACTACGTTGAGGCCGGGCAGGGTGAGACCATCGTGTTCCTGCACGGAATTCCCGACTCGTGGTTTCAGTGGCATCACCAGATGGCCGCCTTGTCCGCAACGCACCGCTGCGTCGCGTTCGACTTGAAGGGATACGGCCAGTCCGGCACCGCCGTCGGCGACTACCGTCACGAAGCTGCCGCCGAGCAACTCCTGCGCGCCATCGATCTCGCCGGCATCGACAAGTTCAACGTCGTGACCCACGACCGGGGCACCGTCCAAGCCGACTTCATCGTCGCCAAACACCCGGCCCGGGTGTTGCGGTACGGACGGGGCGAGCAACACCTGTACCACTTCCATCCCGATCTGGCGCCGCAGGGCGCTCTGTTTGCCGACGCACCCCACTCCGGGTTGATGGACGATCCTGCTCACTTCGTCACCTGGGTCTACACCTGGATCTGCAAGTACCGCGTGCCCGACGCCGAGATGCGCCGCACGATTCAGGAGTTCTCCTACCCCGACGTCAACCGGGCCGTGCCGCGTTACTTCAATTCCCAGTCGTTCAGACAGGAATGGTTGCGACGCCGCAGAGACCTCCTGCCGGCATGGAAATGCCCGGTGATGATCATCGAGGGCTACGACAGCAAGACTCAGCCGCGCGAATTCTACGAAAACTCACGTGAATACATTCCCAATGCGGCCAGCGTGGCTGTCGAGTACGTCGATGCCGGCCACTTCTGGTCGATGGAGCAGCCCGAGGCGGTCACCGCCCTGATCAGGAAATTGCTGCAGATGTGACCATCGGCGTCCCCGGCCGAGTCTCGATAGACGGTCGCACGCGATACGCCGACCCTGGACCGCGGAATGCGGCTTACGCTGCAGGTTCGCACCGTCTCGTTTCGGTTGAATCCCGCTCGTCACCTTCGGTTTTGTATTCGGGTCTTGACGGCGTCAAGAGCAGCGGCTTTGGTGTTGCGGCGCGTGACTGACTGAACAGCGTGTCGAGCAGTGGGCTCATATAGATGCGGTGTGCGTCAAGCTCGTCGAGGATAGTGCGGGCATCGCTGAAGCGATGGCCGGCCGGTTGGCCGTCGCTGAGTGACGCAGGCACGCTGACCCCAAGCACCGCGGCATCGGTCCAAGCCGCTTCGTCGGTGTAGCCCCAGCCCTTCGACCACTCGACGCGAACGGACGCGTAGTCTCCGCTGAAATTGGCCAGGCACCACTTCTCCACCTCGCGGTAGAACCGATTCGCGTAGGGGGTACGAGGAACCGTCAGGATGTCCAGCCATACCGCGCAATCCCACTCGGGATGGTCGGGCCGCGGCCGGGTTGCCGACAGCAGCACCGGTTGGGAACGCGCAACCCCGACATCGTCGGGGTGGTCGAGTCCAGTCACCCGGATCTCTACCGGCCCGTTCATCGGGTACCGGTGCAGCGCACGATATTCGGCGACCTTCGACTCGTACAACGCGGTGAACTCGTGGATCACCCGTTGTACGTCGTTGCGCCGACAGATGATCGCGTAGCCGTTGGCGGTGACGCGAAGCGTGTGGGGCCGGATGTAGAGGAACGTGTTCTTCGACCAACCCCACAGATCCCAGCCATCGGTTGCGGCCAGGCCCGCTGCAGCGCACGCCCACTGCATCTTCCCGAGGGCCGGCGCCAACCGGGGTAGCGCTGCCTGAAGCCGGCCGATCAGCGACGTCAGCCGCGGCGAGAAATGGTCGCAGAACGGATAGTTGTACGGGGAGTGCACCTCGCGGGACGATAACGGCTTCGTGCGTGCCTTCGTCCAGACCTTCAGCCATGGGTTGGAGGTGAAAGGGAACCAGATTGCCTCCACGCGGCCGGAATCAGCGAGCCACTTCTCGATGGACCGTCCGCCCGCGCCAGGGGCACCGAACATTTCCGATGCGGGGATGTCCATGTAGCTGCGACAGCGCATCATCGCGTTCTCGCCGACCCGCAGCGTCACCTCGGTCACGAACGCCCGACCGAGATGCGCCATCAACGCGGCGATCTCCGGTTCGGTACGCCGAAATGTACGCAGCACGTACGCATCGCTCGGGGCGTCCCACACGACCGCGGTGACGGACAACACCAGATTCGACAGCGACCCGAAAGTGTGGCCGGGTTCCAATGTCTCACCGTCGGCGGGAACCGCGGTGCCGTGGCCGTCGATCGCCAGTACGCCTCCAATGGTCACGTCACCGGGAGCAGGATAGTGCGTGAGTCCGTAACCGCACTCCTCCAGCGCGCTCAGGATCGCCTGCATACTCGCGCCCGCCTGGGCGGTAACAGACACCGGCATACCGGGATTGACGGTGACAGCGGTCAATGACGTGGTGGTGTCGACAAGCAGTACACGGTCGCCGCATCCGGTCACCGGTGCGATCGCCAGCGGCGACCAGTTGTGGGCATAACCTCGTGGCCGTAGCCGGTATCCATTCGCGCGAGCCCAATTAGCCAGCATTACAACATCTTCAGGCGACGACACCGAGCAGGTCCATAGCGAGTCGACAACGATCTCGCCCGACCAGTTCTTGAACGCAGCTCGATAAGGCTTGATACCGGGCGGCACCTCCGGCGGGTCACCAGCACCGACGCCATTCACCTCGTCCGTTAGGCTGAGCTGCGCGGCCGACCGAGCGGGTGACCCGGACATCGCCACGACTGCGGCTGCAAGCAGATTGCGCGCGACTTTCATCTGTCCCCCAATGGGTTTCGCGAGCCGCGCCTCCGGGCCAGACGCACTGGGCGGACGTTAACAGGGCGGTACCCATCCGGCCAGCGTTGTTGCAGTGACGAAATCACATTGACGAACGGCGGGTACCGGACAAGAGCGGGATCCCGCTGGTCAGCGTGACGAGACGAATTGCGAAGGTCATGCCGTCCAAAAAAATGGGGTAGTCGACTACTCACGCCGGGACGGGTGGGTCGGTGCGACGGTGTATACATGCCGACGACTGCGCCAAGATCCCTGGATGACAGGGCTTTCCGTTCGGGTGCGCGCTTCCCGGGACATCCGCTCCAGGCGATCGGCAGGCTGGCACTGACCGCTCCGCGGTGGATCATCGCCGGAGCGCTGCTGATGATGATCTCCGCTGGCGTTTTCGGGATGCCGGTCGCCGACAAACTCTCTAACGGAGGTTTCCGGAACCCGCAGGCGGAGTCCTCGCATGCCTCGCAGCTGCTGGTGGACAAGTTCAGCACCGGAGGAATGCAGCTCGTAGTCGCGGTCAGGTCCGACGCCGGGGTGGCGAGCCCAGCGGCGCGCAGAGCAGGAAGCGAGATTCACCGAATACTGGCAGGTCTGCCCTATGTGATCGGCCTGCACTCGGCGTGGACGGAGCCGCCGCAGGCCGATTCGGCTCTGATCAGCCGTGACCGCAAGTCCGGGCTGATAGTCGCGGGCGTCACCGGCGATGAATCCAGCGCACAGCGGCATGCCGGCGAAATCCAGTATCTGCTACCACAATTCGACGACGTGACGGTGAAGATAGGGGGTGAGGCAACGAGTTTGGTTCAGATCGTCGAGCAGTCCAAGAAGGACCTAACCGTAATGGAAACCGTCGCGTTGCCGGTGAGCTTCGTCGTGCTGGTCTGGGTGTTCGGCGGAGTGCTGGCGGCGGCACTGCCGCTCGCGGTCGGAGTATTCGCGATCATCGGCTCCATGGCGGTATTACGCGCGACAGCACTCGTTACCGACGTATCGATCTTCGCGTTGAATCTCACCCTGGCAATGGGACTCGCGCTGGCCATCGACTACACGTTGCTCGTCGTCAGCCGATTCCGCGACGAACTGAGCGAGGGTGCGGGTAGCGAGGAGGCCTTGCTTCGCACCATGGCAACCGCAGGCCGGACCGTCATGTTCTCCGCCGTCACCGTGGCGCTGGCGATGGCCTCGATGGTGTTCTTCCCGATCTACTTCCTCAAGTCGTTCGCCTACGCCGGTGTTGCGGTGGTCGTGCTGGCCGCTGGCGCGGCACTCACGGTGACGCCCGCGGCACTCGTGCTGCTCGGGCCACGGATCGACGCTTGGGACGTGCGCCGACTCGGCCGACGCATCCTGGGCCGGCCGAACCAGCAACGATGCTCGCCCGAGCGGGGATTCTGGTACCGCTGGACAAAAGGCGTTGTGCACCACGCAGTTCCGATTGGGTTGGCAGTTACGGCCCTGCTACTCTTCCTCGGCTTACCGTTCTTCGGGATCAAGTTCGGTTATCCCGACGACAGGCTGTTGCCGCCATCGGCATCGGCCCGCCAGGTGAGCGATGAGTTGCGCACGGAATTTGCGATGAACTCGATCGACGACGTGATCGTTGTACTACCGGACGCGGCCGGACTGGCTCCGGCGCAGTTGGACCGATACGCCGCACAGTTGTCCCGCATACCGGGCATCACGTCGGTCTCGTCGCCGGGCGGTGCTTACGCGGACTGTATCCGCACCGGGGCGCCCTCGGCAGCAACGGGAATAGCGAACGGGAGCGCATTCCTCACTGTCAACTCCACCGCACCACTGTATTCACAGGCATCAGAAACCCAGCTGGATCTGTTGCACATGGTCGCCCCGCCGAGCGGCCGAGCCGTAGAGTTCACCGGGTGGGCCCAGCTGGACCGCGACACCGGTGCGGCCGTCAGCTCCTTTCTGCCACTGGTGCTTTCGGTCATTGCCGTCGTCACATGCGTGTTGGTGTTCCTGTTCACCGGTAGCATCGTGGTACCGCTGACGACACTGGTGTTGAACGTGCTCTCGCTGACCGCGGCGTTCGGCGCATTGGTCTGGGTCTTCCAGGACGGTCACCTCGGCGGCCTCGGAACGACTGCGACGGGTGCGCTCACAGCCAGTGTGCCGATGTTGTTGTTCTGCATGGCTTTCGGACTAGCGACGGACTACCAGTTGTTTGTCATCTCGCGGATCCGCGAGTATTGGTCGGTATCGGGCAAAACCCGCGACGACAACACCGAGAGTGTTGCGCTCGGCCTAGCCCGCACTGGGCGGGTCGTGACCGCGGCGGCAATATTGATGGCTATCACGTTCGCGTCCATGGCCACCGCTCAGGTTTCAGTCATGCGGGTATTCGGGGTCGGGCTCCCGCTGGCGGTGTTGACTGACGCCACACTCGTCCGGGCGCTGCTGGTACCGGCATTCATGGGGTTGCTCGGTCGGTCCAACTGGTGGGCGCCTGCCCCGTTCGTCTGGCTGCACCGGCGCTTCGGCATCAGCGAATCAACCGACGCAGAAAGGCGTTCGCGACCTGTCGGTAAAGTACTCGGCAATGTCGCCGCCGAGATCGCGTAGCCCAGACGGTCGGCCGCGCCAAGATCGAGGGTTCCGCCATCACCGAAGACCTACCCGTTGGCGGGCTACTTGATCTACCGGTCGACCTTGAACCCGTCGGTCCGCATCCCCGAACCGTGCATGACTTGGTCGACCAGGTGATCATCCCGGGCCCCACCCGGCACAATGCCAAAGGTATTTGTTGTAGTGGACGGTCGCGTATCGTATTGTCAACCTAGTTGATATAGGACCGGCCGTCGAAGACTCCTCCTACCGTCTGCACGTCGCCGCTCGTCGAAAGGGTCACCGATGCCGCGGTTGTCCATCCGAAGGCGGCTGAGCCGACGCTGGATGCTGCTGGTTGCGGTAGTGGTCGTCGCGGTGGCGGGATTCGCCGTGTACCGCCTCAACGGCATCTTCGCCTCCCAAGACGTGACGTCGACTCCGAGCGGCAACGCGAATGAGGGCGCTCCATTCAATCCCAAGCACGTGGTCTTGGAGGTCTTTGGGCCGCCGGGCACGGTGGCCACCATTACTTACCTGGACGTGAACACCCAACCGCAGCGCGCCGACGCCGTCACGCTGCCATGGGCCTATGACACGACTACCACCCAGCCCGCGGTGTTCGTCAACGTCCAAGCTCAGGGCAACAGTGACTCGATCGGCTGCCGGATCAAGATCGACAACGACGTCAAGGACGAGAGAACGGTGAACACCCTGAACGCCTACGTCTTCTGCCTGGACAAGTCCGGATGAGCACCCCCCAGGCTGAACGCCAGTCACTGACCGACCGAGTCCCGCACACGATCCGACGGATATCGGTGCTGATCGCGCTGTTCTGGCTGGGTCTCGCGGTGGTCACGAATGTCTTCGTGCCGCAGTTGGAGCACGTTGCCGAAACACACAACGTGTCGCTGAGCCCCCAAGATGCGCCGTCGCTGCAGGCCAGCAAACGCATTGGCAAGGTGTTCCAGGAATTCGACTCCGACAGTGCCGCGATGATCGTCCTAGAGGGCGACAAGCCGCTCGGTGCCGACGCACACCACTACTACGACGGCTTGGTCCAGAAGCTCACCCAAGACACCAAGCACGTGCAGCACATTCAGGACTTCTGGGGGGATCCGCTGACGGCGGCCGGCTCAACGAGCTCCGATGGCAAGGCGGCGCTGGTTCAGGTGTACCTCGCGGGTAACCAGGGCACGTCACTGTCGAATCAATCGGTGGACTCGATACGCAATATCGTGAATCAGACGCCGCCGCCGCCGGGGGTCAAGGCCTATGTCACCGGCGCCGCACCCCTGGTCACCGACCAGTTCGAGGTGGGCAGGCAAGGCACCCTGAAGACCACCCTGATCACCCTCGGTGTGATCGCGGCCATGCTGTTTTCGCTCTACCGCCGTTTCACCACCGTGATTTTCGTGATTTTCACGGTGATGATCGAGCTGACCGCGTCTCGCGGCGTCGTCGCCGTCCTGGCCAACGCCGGAATCATCGACCTGTCCACGTACTCGACCAATCTGCTGACGCTGCTGGTCATCGCAGCCGGAACCGATTACGCGATCTTCATCCTGGGTCGCTACCACGAAGCCCGCCACACCGGGCAGGATCGGGTATCAGCCTTCGACACGATGTACGCGGGGACCGCGCACATCATCCTGGGGTCCGGCCTCACGATTGCCGGCGCGGTGTTTTGCCTGACCTTTACCCGACTCCCCTATTTCCAGAGCCTGGGCGTCCCCGCCGCAGCCGGCGTCCTTGTCGCGCTGGTGGCCGCACTGACCCTGGCACCGGCGCTGCTGAGCATCGGCCGCCATTTCGGTCTGTTCGAGCCCGGCCGCCCGATGCGCACCCAGGGCTGGCGGCGTATCGGGACGGCCATCGTGCGCTGGCCGGGTCCCATCCTGGTGGTAACTGTCGGGATCGCGCTGATCGGCCTGTTCGCCTTGCCGGGGTACAAGACCAGTTACGACACCCGTCCTTACATGCCTGCCAAGGCACCGGCCAACATCGGCTACGCGGCCGCGGAGCGACATTTCTCCCAAGCCCGGCTGAACCCCGAATTGCTGATGATCGAAGCCAATCACGATCTGCGCAATCCCACCGACATGATTCTGCTCGAGCGGGTCGCGAAGTCGGTTTTCCACACCGACGGAATCGCCGAGGTTCAATCGATCACCCGGCCGTTGGGTACGCCCCTGGATCACTCGTCGATCCCATTCCAGATCAGCGCGGGCAACTCAGGGCAGATCCAGAACCTGCCGTTCCAGCAGGCCCGTGCCGCCGATCTGCTCAATCAGGTCAATGTGATCGACAAGTCCATCGATGTCCTGCGCCAGCAGTATGCGCTGCAACAACAGTCCAGCGCCCTCACTGACGAGCAGGCCCAGGCATTTCAGCATACGGTCGCCACGACCAAGGACCTGCGGGACAAGATCGCCAACTTTGACGACTTCTTCCGCCCCTTGCGCAGCTACTTCTACTGGGAGAGACACTGTTTCGACGTCCCGGCCTGCGCCGCGCTGCGGGCGGTCTTCGACGCGCTTGACGGCATCGACGTGCTGACCGAGCAACTGGGTGACGTCTCGTCAAGCATCACCAAATTGGACGCGCTGCAGCCTAAACTGCTCGCGCTGATCCCGCCCCAGATCGTCAACCAGCAGACCAACCGCGACCTGACCTTGACGAACTACGCCACCACCGCGGGCATCGACAACCAGAGTGCGGCGGCGCTGCAGAACTCCACCGCCCTGGGCCAGGCATACGACGCGTCGAAAACCGACGACTCCTTCTATCTACCACCGGAGGCATTCACCAACCCCGAGTTCCTGCGCGGCCTGAAGTTGTTCCTCTCACCCGACGGCCGCGCCGCGCGCATGATCATCACCCACGACGGCGATCCCGCTACCCCCGAAGGCATTGCGCATATCGCCGCCATCCGACACGCGGCGCAGGAGGCCATCAAGGGGACGCCTCTGGCGGGATCCAAGATCTACCTCGCCGGTACTGCGGCCACCTACAAGGACATCCAGGACGGCGCCAAATACGACCTGATGATCGCCGCAATCGCCGCGATGAGCCTGATCTTGCTGATCATGATGTTCATCACCCGAAGTGTGGTGGCCGCGTTCGTCATCGTCGGCACCGTCGCGCTGTCGTTGGGCGCCTCCTTCGGGCTTTCGGTACTGATTTGGCAGGACATTCTTGGGATCCAGTTGTACTGGATCGTGTTGGCGCTGGCCGTCATCCTGCTGTTAGCCGTTGGGTCGGACTACAACTTGTTGCTGATCTCGCGGTTCAAGGAGGAGATCGACGCCGGCCTGAAGACGGGCATCATCCGCGCGATGGCCGGCTCCGGCGCCGTGGTGACCGCCGCCGGTCTGGTGTTCGCGGCCACCATGGCCTCGTTCGTGTTCGCCGATTTACGCGTTCTCGGTCAGATCGGCACCACGATCGCCCTCGGCCTGCTGTTCGACACACTGATCGTGCGCTCGTTCATGACGCCATCGATCGCGGCACTCCTGGGCCGCTGGTTCTGGTGGCCACTAAAGGTGCGCCCCCGCCCCGCCAGCCAAATGCTGCAGCCCTACGGATCACGCCAAGCGGTTCGCCAACTGCTGCTGTGGGAAGACGGCGACCCAGTGGTCACCTCCGAAGGACCGCCGCGCGCTCATGCCGACTAGGCGTTGCTGAGCTCATCCGATGACTCAGGTACCGCCAAGGACGCCTTCCGCAACTGACCTTTCAACGATGCCACCCGGAGTAGCTGAATGGTCATGTTTGTCGATGCCAACATGGGAATGAACCCGATAAATGTTCGAAAGGACGGCGCGGCACCATGTAACTGTTGGAAACAGCCGACCACATAAAGCAGTCCCATTGTGAAGAGAGCCGCGGGTATTGAGTATGCGAGCGGTGATCGGGCATCGGAAATAAGCTCCGTCGCATAATCGATCTCATCGTGCGACAATGATTCGCGTTTGTGCAATTTTGCCAACACCGCTTTATGGGCGCCCACCTTTTCGCCCAGCAGGGCGGGTGTTCGATCCTCTAGCCGTCTGATGTAGACGAAAACGCAAGTGGCGAATACTAATTCCAGCGCACCAACAAGCATCGTGAGACCGTCAAGTAAACCTTGATTCAAGATCCCGCTCCTTTGTTCTCCGCCGACCGTCGCATCGCGTCTGAAATGCGAGTGCCCCCGATGTCGGCTACCGACAACAATTCTACCTCAACCTCATACCCTGGCCAGCCTTTCAAGAACCGTGAAAAAGAAGACCGGAATGGCTGCACGTCGCATCGACGCACGGCGCCTATAGGAATGAAGAAGCTCACGAACATGCGCGTCGACTGTTGTAAACCACCAGCATGCCCCGACGCGCTTGAGAAGCCAGGGACGTTAGTTCTCAGACCGCATGGACCGTGGCAAACGAACGACAGGATATTGAGCGGCCGCCCGTCATGGCATCGCCTCGGCGCACGCGATATAGCGGAGTCATCGCCATGTGCTCGCGCCAAACAGTGCGCGCGTTCAGGACAAATCCGGGGTCGGTTGGCACGGCGGTCTACCGTGCGATTGCGGCTACGGGACCGGAATCGGCTGGAGCGAGTTGCCCGGGGCGATCGACGAACAGTTCTGCGGCGCCGGCAGATCAGCGAAGCGCTGCTGGATCCAAGCAATGGAATGCGGCAACCAAGGCACCAAGCTCGAGATGTGGCCGAGCACGTCGTACTGCTCGTAATGGACCTTCACGCCCTTCGCGCAGTATTCGCGGGCGAGCGTGCGCACATCGCCGGCGATCATCACGCCGTCGCCGGCGCCGATGCCCGCCTTGTCGCCCGGCGTGCCCTCGAGCACACCGGAGGCGCCCTCGCCGATGAACAACGGGATGGTCGGCGTGCCTCCCGTGCCCATGATCAGCTTGTTAGCCGCCGTGACGTAGAGCGGCAGGCTCTCGGGCGTCGGATACGTGGGGATGATCAGCTTCTGCCAGGTCAGACCCTTGTAGCGGCCGAGGACATCGACGATCGACGTGGTCTGCATCTCGTTGAAGACGGTCACGCCAGCGGGGGTGAGATACGGCGTGAAATCGTCCTCGAACGCGCGCGCGATGCCCACGAGTGCCATCGGCAAGACACCGCCCCAGAACCAGGTGCCCTCGACGTAGTGCAAGTTGTGCGCCGGATCAACGAGGAGACCGCCCATTGCCGCGCCGATCATGCGTGCGTTCACTTCGGGCGCGTACGTCGGAGCGAGTTCGGCGGCCCACTCGGTGGCGATCGCACCACCGGAGTATCCGAGCATCGCAATCCTTGCATCGTTGGGGAGACCCACAGTCGACGACGGTGAAAACACGGCCCGAATCGAGTCGAGCGTGTTCATGCCGTACTCCGGGCCTGCGGCGAAATCGGCTCGCTGTCCCTCGGTGTCGGGGACGATGACCGTGTACCCCTCGGCCAGGAACGGACCAAAGACCGCCACCTCAACGCTGGGAACGAGTCCGCCCAACGTGACTCCGCCCGAGATCGCATACGACGGCTCGTCGTTTTGGTTCAACGAATCATAGGCGGACTGATACGAGATCACCTTCGTCTTGTCGTGCTGGTCAGGCGGCTGAATCACCGAAGTGACGTTGACGGTAGGGTTCCCGGTCTGGCTGGTCGACCGATACAGCAGTTGCGTGGCCTTGAGCCATGTCGGGAAACCGAACGCGCGGTAGGCAAAACTGCGCGTCTTCAACACCGTTCCCGGCAAGACCCTCGCAAGGCTGCCGGTGTGCTGGTAGAACGGATCATCTTTCGGCTGCAGCACGGCCATACCCGGCTCGCGGCCCGGATCGTGATACCACCCTGTTGGGCGCAGTGGTTCAGTCATCGCTCCCCCTTAATCGGCGCCCCGAGGTGGTGCCGTCCCCGGGGGTAGTTGTTAACGGGTTTCCTGTGGCGGTTCGCGGTATATCTCCGATCGCCTACACCCCGACAACACTGCCAGAGTTGCCACATCCACGGCCGCCCAGGAATCCCGTGTTGCCCAATGGTTTCTATAAGCGTCCGGGCATCACAGGCCAGGCCGGCAAGGCAATCCGAGGGTGGTTCCGCACCCACAGCGGCAGCACCCAGGGCAAACCAGAGCTGCCAGCTCGCGCGGTCCGACCCCGCTTGACGCTCGTCCAATTGGTTGACTCGTTATCCAATTGGGGGTCTGTGATCTCAGTTTGTTGAGTGGTCAGTGGTGTCAAAAACCGTGGCGGCAGTGCGATCCTCGTCGCTTGCTGACTTGATGCGACGGCGCATATCGGCAGACATGGGGGGCAGCGTTGAGAGGTCGAACCACCGCGCGCAGACGCTTTCATCGTCGGCGGGGAACGGTGTCCCGGCAGTCCAGTCCATTCGGAACACGTGGTCTAGGTACTGAGCGTGGTCGCCGTTGGCATGAACGGTTGGGCTCGTCACGTGCACCCAGGCCAGCCGTCTAGCAACCGCGTGAGTGCCGGTCTCCTCGAGCACTTCTCGGACGGCACAGTCTGCCGGGTTCTCGCCAGGTTCGACAATGCCGGTGACCGCAGTCCACGCGCCATTGTCGGAACGTTTCACGAGAAGCACTTGCCGGCCGTGAATGACCACACCGGTTACACCTGTCAACCACAACGGCGCATGTCCGACGTGCCTACGGAGCTCAACGATGAAATCGGGAACCGGCATACGCACTGTTTAACAGACGCCGAGTCGAAGTTAGCTGCCCCCCAGTTTTTTCGCTATGCCATCCCACGACCACTACCGAACGTCGTAAGCTCCCCGCCGACAACGGTTTCCTGCAAGTCAACACATGAAATTATTCGTTGGGGTACAGCATGTTCCGGCGAGCGCACTCTCGGCGATACCAAGCGCAGGCGCGACGATAGTAGGGTAGGTAAATATCCTGTAGGTCGAGAGGAAAATACCCGAGTCAGATGCTCCAAAAGTCAATTGACGATGTTGTTAGCTCGACATCTAAAATAGAATGGTCTATCTGCATTCGAGATGACGCAGGTCGCAAATTGGCGTCTCACAATCCTAACTTTTCGATGAAGACTGCCAGTATAGGAAAATTGTTGTTATTGGCCGAGGTTGCACGCCAATGTGATGCGGGCGAGCTGGACAGTACGGAATTGCTGGATCGTGATCCAAAACTTCTGGTTGCTGATTCGGGTATCTGGCAATACCTGCGGGTTGACAAGCTGTCCATCCACGATCTATGCGTTTTAATTGCCGCGGTCAGCGACAATATAGCTACAAACGTTCTATTGAAACGCATCGGATTTCGGAGGCTTCGCGAACTATCCGGGTCTCTTGGTTTAATTGAGACAGCGCTGCTTGATTATGTCCGTGACCATCGAGGCCCTGATGATTTATGGGCACTTTCGATAGCATCAGCCGCCGAGTTGTCTCGTTTCATGCATCAGATGACCCGAAAGAAGCTGATATCACAAACAGTGTCAGAGCAGCTAGATAGGTGGCTGGCGACAGGCGTGGACCTTTCGATGGTGGCCTCTTCATTCGGTTTTGATCCACTGGCACATTCGGAATCAGATCGTGGATTATACATACGCAACAAAACGGGCACCGACACAGGAATCAGAGCAGATGCTGGAGTTATCGGCAATGGCAGCATGTGGTTATCCTATGCGGCTATTGCTAATTGGGAAGCTGTCGATCCAAGTTTACGAGACACGGCCCTAGCAGCAATGAGATCAATCGGCAAGGCACTCGGGGATATCCTTCAAAAGGATTCGCGATGAGGCAACTGTTCAGCAACGCGAGAGCAAAGTCAAACTGCTTGAATCAGTTATTCCTCATCTCGTCTACGGAGGGGTCCCGGTTGCAGCGGGTGCACTGACGGTCGACGACGCACAAAGGGGGCCTCAAGAGTCCCAGAACAAATTATGTGCGACTGGTCTTTTGGCTCAACTTTTGCGACAGGACGAGCTGGCGATTTGTGCGCTGCAACCGATGTCAGTGATCGTGTCTCGATTCTTTAGAAACGAGACTCGCATATGTTACGGCCAGTCAAACTGGCCGCCATGCCGCGCGCCGCTGCCGAGATGGTCTGCTTCTCCGGTCGACGAGCTTGCCAATCGCGGCCTCGGCTCTGCTGTCGTAGATGGGCACGATGCGGCTCCGGAAGTGCAGGTACTTCGAGACGAACGAGGTCAACGAATAAACGGACCCGGCGGCTGATGGCTCTGGTGACATCACGGTGCAACTCAACGATCTCCCCGGCCACTTGCTGGTTGAACGGGTGAACCTCGAGGCGCTGCAAACTTTCCTGGATGAGGTCCCCTGGGAGTAGCTCAGCGGTGTCACGGACAGCTGAAGTAAGGAAATTCGGCCCTGATCCGCGCTGGGTCGGGCGCGACACCGGCGCCCAGCGGGGAGTTGGTCAACACCGACAGCACGTTGTCCAGCACGTTGTCCATCAGCCCGCGCCCGTTCATTCCGGTGTAGTCGAAGGATGCGGGCGTGCCCAGCTCGTAGGGCAGGGTCATCGATCCGAACAGGTCGGCCACGCGGCGCGCGTAGGCGGCCGGATCAGCGGAAGTGCCGGCGAGTGTGACGTATTTGGTTACGGTGTCGATGGTGCGCGCGACGAACCGCGAATTGTCCCCGGACGGGGCGGTCGAGTTGAACGCCTCGCTCAACTCGTCGTCGTTGAGGTGGAGGTGGGTGAACATCGGCAGGCCCCAGCGGGCCACCTGCTGCTCAGGCGCGTGGCCGCACAGCGACACTGAATCGCCCTGGAAATCTGGAGGCTCCTGACCTTGGAAACGAGGATGGAGTCATGCCGAAGGAACAGTTGCCTGGAAAGCCGACGACGCGTCGGTATAGCCCGGAGGAGAAGGCCGCTGCGGTGCGGATGGTGCGCACCTTGCGGGCCGAGTTGGGCACCGAGCACGGGACGGTGTATCGGGTTGCCCGCCAACTCGGCTATGGCGTGGAATCGGTGCGCTCCTGGGTGCGCCAGGCCGACATCGACGACGGGTATGCGCCCGGCGTGTCGTACGGCGGAGTCGCAGCGGGTCAAGGATCTTGAGCAGGAGGTCCGAGAACTCAAGCGTGCCAACGAGATTCTGAAGCGAGCGGCCAGTTTCTTCGGGGCGGAGCTCGACCGCCAACACAAGAAGTAGTCGCCTTCATCGACGCTAACCGCGACGAGTTCGGGGTCGAGCCCATCTGCACTGTCCTGCGATCAGCAGGGGTGCAGGTGGCCCCGAGCACCTACTACGCGAACAAGGCGCGTCCGCCCTCAGCGCGAGCCTGCCGCGACGACTATCATCGGTCCGGCGCTGCGGGAGCTCTGGGAAGACAACTATCGCGTCTACGGCGCCCGCAAGCTGTGGAAAGCAGCCCGCCGTGCTGGCCACGACGTCGGACGTGATCAGGTCGCCCGGCACATGCGGGCCGCCGGCATCGCCGGTGCTCGCCGCGGCAAACGGGTCCGCACCACCAAACCCGACCCCGCCGCGGCGCGTCATCCCGATCTGGTGGGCCGGGATTTCACCGCGACCGCACCCAATCAGCTCTGGGTCACCGATCTGACATTCGTGCCCACCTGGGCCGGTGTGGCCTACGTCTGCTTCATCACCGACGCGTTCAGCCGGATGATCGTGGGCTGGCGCGTCGCCGGCCACATGCGCACCACGATGGTGCTCGACGCGATCGAGATGGCCCGCTGGTCACGTGGAAAGACGTTGCCGGGCTTGAGATGTCACTCCGATGCCGGATCTCAATTCACGTCCATCCGCTACGGCGAACGCCTCGCCGAGATCGGTGCGGTGCCTTCGATCGGCACCGTCGGTGACAGCTTCGACAACGCCCTTGGCCGAAACCGTCAACGGCTACTACAAGTCCGAACTCATCTACGGGCCCGCCCGTACCGGCCCCTGGAAAACCGTCGAAGACGTCGAACTGGCCACCCTGAGCTGGGTCCACTGGCACAACACCAGCCGCCTGCACGGCTACCTCAACGACATACCCCCAGCAGAGTTCGAAGCCATCTTCTACGCTACGAAACGGACCGACCAACCCCTGGTCGAAATCCAATAGCCCGAGCCTCCATCGAGAACCAGGGCGATTCAATCCTGAAACGGTCCGCGGTTTGCTCATGTCGCTGATATCGAGAATCACCTCGAACACCTGCACACCATCCAGCCGATCAGCAAACCGGTAGGGCCGCGAATCCTAACCGGCTCGCAGTATCACCAACTGCTCAGCCCCGCGGAAGTTGAAAAGCGTGGTTGGTCCCAAACTTCATCAGATCGCCAAGACTTTCCACCACTGCATCACGGCGTCATCGCCGCGCACCGTGACAGTCCCATCCGGCACTCTGTTCCACATCCAAAGCAGCAGTTCGGATGCCGTTGCGGTGAGTTCGACCTCGGCAGGCCCGGGATCGCGGTCATCCCCCGCCGGGATCAGTGACAGCAGGCGCGAATCGTCGACGTCGGTTGGTGAGAGCAACAGAGCGGTCACCGGGGGCTGCTCGGGTACTGCGTGCAGCATCAGCGGTAGGAACTCCTCGGCGTACTCATCGATTCCGCCGAGAGCCAGCCGCGCATGGATGGTTTCGGGATTCATGCTGAGCGCGTTCTCGGCGTCGTTACGGTGAATGGCGCCTTCAAGTGCGGCAGTTCGGCGCCACCAGGTGCTGCCTAGAGGGCCTTGGATCGGAGTCCACACGAGCTGCTCCGGCGCTGTTGCCGACAGCACCGTCAATAGTTCGTCCAGCGACTCCTGCGACCACTTCTTCAGCTCGTCGCGACCGGACGGGCCGGGCGGCAGGATGCGCTTCTGAGGGGTGAGCCGCTCCGTGACACATTTGGTCACCCAGCGATTCGATCCGGCTACGTGCTCCAAGAGATCTCTTAGCGTCCACTCGGGGCAGGCAGGAACCGGTGAATCAAGGTCGCAATCGGCGGCCATCCCCAGCAAGGCCATGCCGTTGGTCTCGATCGACGTGAGGTAATCGAAGTTCACGGAGGTCACCTGTTCTCTATGGCCGACTATCGGTTCCATCGCCGGCGGTTCAGCGCATACAGCCACGGCAGGGTCAGAAATGGGGTCATGTAGAAGATGTCGAAGATCCACCACCCGGTGACGCCGTAGAGCGAATTGCCGAAGCGGTCAGGGAAATTCAGGAGCAGGTTGCTCAGGTATCCGGTCCACAAGAACACATATGCCCAACCCGTGAGAATCATCCATCGGTAGCCCCATCGCCTCAGCTTGATGAACGCCCATGCTGCCACGATCCGGGCCGGGAAGATCATGAACACGGCGAACATGGCGAAGCTCTTCTCGGCGCGATCAGAGACGCCTCCGAGCCAGGTGGAATTGTAGTGGTAGTAGTACCCGCCGTCGATCATCCGACCGAATCCGCCCGACATCGTCTGCAGCATATGAGTGTTGTGCGCGAACAGATCCAGCGACCAGCCGACGAAGTTGATGCTGGCGTCGACGAGCGCGAACATGCCGAATACTGTTACCGCCGTCGGGCGCACCCATTCACCCAGACGGCGGGCACGGTGCAACTTACTCAGGCCGACCGCAATGAATATCAGACCGAGCGGGCCCAACATGATGGTGCCGCAGCACAGTGCGCCTGCGAGCAGCCAACGATCTGCCTTGTCAGACTCGGGGGTGCTCACCGGGTCTTTGTCGGGATTGACCTGAACCGCCGTTTGAGGATTCATCTGATTCACCATCCGTACCGGAGGAGAACGACGGGCAGGATTGACGCCGCGAGAATCGCGACGCCCGCTGTGCAGAAGACAGCGATACCGATGAGGACCCTGGTCAGGTTGGGTACCTGGATGAAGTACCAACTCTCATTGAGCGAAAGGTCGGCACCGTCGTCGGTAAGCAACGGATCATCGTCCGTCGGCGCCTCCAGTCGGCTGACCAGCCAATACCAGGCGGACAGGATCCCAACGTCGAGAATGAATGCCCCGCCCAGGATCGCGCTGTCGCCGAAGAATCCCTGACCTTGCACGGTTCCGATCGGGGCCAGGTTGCCGTCACCAAAGCCGGTGCCGTAACCGTAGTTGGCGGCGACGGCGTAGGACACAATGATCCCGCCGATGAAGAACACCGCGCAGAAAGCCACCAGCGCATATATCGCGTGGCGCCGACCCTTGATAACATCTGTTTCAGTCAATTTCGCTCCTTTGCTGACATCGTGTCGATTGTCGAGCGGCCCCCCTTGGTGGGGCTAAGAACAATCGGAAGTGATTCGTAGACAGTCATGTTCGATGACATGTTCGGATGCTGAATCTGTGGCTCGCCGACGCCGATGGCGTCGGTGGTCAGCAGTAGTTCGTCGAGCGCGGCGCGGATCTCGGCGCGGGCCAGCATCGCGCCGAGGCAATGGTGCGCACCTCCCCCACCGAAAGCGACGTGGGGGTTTGGATCTCGCGCGATGTCGAAGTCGAAGGGCCGGTCGAACACATCCTCATCGCGGTTGGCCGAACGCAGCATGGTAACCACCCGGGCACCCTGGGCGATATGGGTGTCGCCCAGCACAACGTCCCGCGTTGCACCGCGCACCCAGAACATAATCGGTGTCGAGTAGCGCAGCACCTCTTCGACGGCGGTTCGCCGGGCCTGGGAGTCACGCCGGTATCTATCAGCCTGCTCCGGATTGGCAACGAACGCTCGAATCCCGTCGCACAGCGCATTACGTGTCGTGTCGCTGCCAGCCAAGCCTAGGATGAAGAAGAAGATCTCCAATTCGTTGGCGGGCAACAGGAACCGCGAACCGTCCTCGTCCTCGAGTTCGGCGGTGCACAGTGCGCTCCAGATATCGTCGACAGGTTTGTCACGCTTGTGGGCCGTGAGTTCGCTGGCGTACTCGAAGAGTTCCATGAACGGCCGCAGATTGTCGCTGTCTGGTGTGGCGATCCCGGCGCCTGCGAGCTTGAGAACCTGGCCGATGAGTTCGAACACTCGCGTCCGGTCCTCGTCTGGAATCCCAACGATGTCTCCGATCACAGAGATCGGCAGACCCGCTGCGAGGTCGACGAACTCCCCGCCACGGTTGTCCAGCAACGATTTCGCCATCAGGTGAGCGCGTGACCGGATGCCATCCTCGAGCTTCGCGACAGCCCGCGGGGTGAACGCCTTGGCGATAATGCGTCGGCGCTTCGTGTGATCTGGGGGGTCGAGGTTGACGATCGAGGGATAGGCAGCGAACAGGCCGACATCCTGAATCAGGGGACCGCCGGTGGCCGTGAACGTCTCGTAGTCGCGATGCACCTGAGTGACCTCGGCATGCCTGGTACATACCCAGAATTCCCGACCCAGTTGGTCATTCACCAGGTCGGTGAGCTCCTGGTGATGCACCGGGGCGCGGTGACGCAACTCGGTGAACACCTCATCCGAAAACCCGGCCGCCCACAGGGCAGGATCTGCTAGGTCCAGGGCAATCTCGGTCACATTGCACCTCTTTCGGGTTGGTCCATTGCCGATACTTGGCTCAGGCCTGCGAGGATCACGCGCAGGCCGTACCGGAAGATCGACTCCATGCCGGCGGTTTGCTTTGTAGTCGCCCCATCGGGATACCGGCGGTGGGCCAACTCGACGGAGCCCAACAGATGGATGTAAAGCACTGCGTGAGCGCCGTCGGAATCGTCTGTTGCCAAACCAGACTCGCGTAGTAGTTGGCGTGTTGCCTGATCCATGTTCGCCGCCGCGCGGGTATGTGGACGTTGTTGCAGCAAAGCTGCGCTACCGCGGACTGCCAATAACGCGTGCCACGCGTTGGTGTACAGCCTGACCAACCGCTGTTCCCAGTCACCGCCGCTGGGGATCTCGATGCTGTCTACGATTGCCTCGATCAGCAGGTCAAGCATCTCATTCTTGTCTTTGACGTGGTAGTACACCGATGACGCGGACGTCCCGGCCTCGGCGGCCAGGGTGCGCATGGTGACCTTATCGACGCCCACCTGCTGGGCCAGAGCCATCAGGTGCTTGGTCAGATGAGCGCGGTCCAGTGCGCCATAGGACAGCACCGGAGCAACCCGGCCGGACTCCCCCATGCGCACACCTTTCGAACAGCGATCGGATTCGAACGATGTTCAGAATTTACTACAATTGGGCGAGAAGTCAACCTCTTCCAGACCGTGCGCCGCCCATACTCGCTTCGGTGAAGGGGAGGTCCGTTCTGAACCACCGCACCACCGGTGGTGACCACACGGATTGCCTGTCAATTCCGCCGTCTGTGCTACGCCGCGAACACATCCCTGGTGCGGAGTGCGGCAATCACACCGCCGTCGACCAGAAGGTCGGTTCCTGTTACAAAGCTGGCGGACTTACTGAGCAAGAACTCGGCGGCGGCGGCAATTTCATCCGGTGTGCCAAGACGTTTCGCGCTAGAGGCGCGCACCAGCGTCTCTGCAATCCCACCGGTCGGACTGGCGAGCTCGCTTTTGCCCATTCGCGTCGAGATGACGCCTGGGCTGATCGAATTAATTCGAGCACCCCGTTCACCCCAACTCGCCGCGGCTGCTGCTACGCGTAGGTGATTGGCGCGCTTGGCAAATGGGTACGCCATGTGGCTATTCATGATCACCTGCTCAGAGCATGCCGCCAAGGCAAGGAGCTCTTCGGCAGGCACCGTCGCCAGTTGGCGTTCGACGCCCGCATCAAGCGGCGGGTTAATGTGACCAGCCATGCTGGCAATCACCACACCAGCACCTCCTGAGGCGATGACTTTGCCGAACTCGTCGAGCACCAAGGCCACCCCGAGGAGGTCGACCGCGAGGACTCTGTCTCGTGAGGCCTGCTCGGGTGAGAGGCCTGCCGTGTGTACCACGCTCGTGACGCGACCCTGGGTCTGCGCAAAGTCG
This sequence comes from uncultured Actinomycetota bacterium, assembly GCA_963762625.1. GTDB lineage: Bacteria > Actinomycetota > Actinomycetes > Mycobacteriales > Mycobacteriaceae > Mycobacterium. The sequence continues at coordinate 1,274,687 of CAVXLB010000001.1, read as the reverse complement.
GCCAGAGCGGACACGGATCCGCGGTCGCTGACATCGACTTCTGTTGTCGCGACGTTGTGCCCGGCGTCAGCCAAGTCTGCGGCAGCCAAGTCCAGCTGGGCCCGGTCGAAATCGGCGAGGACCGTAATCCCGCCGGCGCCAAGTCGGCGAGCGATCGCCAATCCCATCCCCCCTGCTCCGATGATGACGAGGACGTCTGAGGTCATCCGAAACTTCCCTTCGGTTTGTGCGGTATCACCACCACGACGTTCACTGCGATTCTCGCGGTTGATTCAGTCTGCAAACGTGACGACGACTTTATCGGCGGCCCCGGGCGTAGATGCCATCTCGAGCGCGTCATTGACCTTCTCAAATGGAATCGTGTGGCTGACGATGAGCGCGTACTTCTCCCAGTTCGCGATGAGATCCTTTGTTACTTCGAAGATTTCGTCAGGATAACCCATCGAGCCGAGGATATTGATCTCGTTGGCCATGACGTTGAGGAACTCGATGGGTACTGGCTCTTTGTGTATGCCTACGACTCCAAGAGTGGCGCCCTTCTTAGCGGCGGCTAGCGCCGTGGAAATTACCGCCGGAACTCCCGCAGCGTCGAGATAGATGTCGGTGCCGGCCTTGCCCGAAAACATCGATTCCCCCTCGCCGTGCAATTCGATAAGCCGTTGGACGACGTCCTCGTCGGCTGAGTTGATGATCGCGTCCGCGCCGATCTTGAGGGCTTTTTCGAGCCGGGCTGGTATCAGGTCCGCGACCACGACATGGCCGACACCCATGGACTTGAAGGCCAGCGTGGCACCAAGGCCGATCGGCCCGGCGCCGAACACCACGACCTTGTCGCCGGGTTTGGGTCGGCAGCGGTTAGCGCCGTGCCGGGCGACCGCCATCGGCTCGTTGAGTGCCGCCACTTCGAAGGGGATGTGTTTGGGTATGACCTCGATACTGGTGCCGCGCACGGCGTTTTCGATGAGCAGGAACTCGGCTAATGCGCCGGTAGCTCCGCCATTACCGATGATTCCACTTGGCGCCGCCATGGGATTGATGACAACGTGGTCGCCAACCGCGACGCCAATCACGTCGGCGCCGACATCGACGACCTCGCCCGCGGGCTCATGGCCCAGCGGCATCTCACCTTGGCGGGGCGGAACGCCGCCGATGCTGACGAAGAACGCATCCGACCCACAGATACCGCAGGCCCGCATCCGAACCAGTACATCGTGGGGACCGACCTGCGGTTGGGTAGCATCGACGACGTCTGTCGCGCCGGGTCCGGTTACCATCGACACTTTCATTTACAGCTCCTTATTCTTAAACACGTTATGCTGCAAATTCTTTGAGGAACCCCGGCCAGTCTGGAAACATAGCGTGGTCGACTATCTCGATGCGCACGCCCGTGGCATCTGTGAAGTAGGCGAACATCGACAACGCCTCGCCGCTCGGGCGGGCCTCGAGCTGATATCCAGCCCTTTCCAATTGGGTTGCTGCAGCAGCGATGTCGTCGACCCAATAGCCGAGATGATGCGGTGCGCCGTCCACAGACGCCGTCCATATGGTTCCGGGCGCCTCCTGGATAAGTTCCAGATGCGGTGCTTGCAGTGAGTACACGAACCGAAAGGGCACCTCCATGTCCCCCGCCGCAGTGGCAACCATCAAGTCAGCCTCCACAGGCTTGGTCCACGTATATCCCATGGCCGCCGTCAATCGTTGTGCCGCGCTGTCCATATCGGCGACAACGAGGCCAGTATGGTAGAGGTCGCCCGGTGACAATGGCGAGCCGGCGGTCACGCGTTGCCCTCGAGTTCGATGTCGAAGGTGGACAGATACTCGGCAAAGGCCGGTTTCAGCATCTCCATGGTCAGGCCGTACTGGTCGAGGTTGTAGGTGTTGGGGGCAAACCGGTCTTGGGGGTGCTCGGAAAGCCATTCCTGCATCCGGGTTTCGGTCGCAGCCGTGAGCTCGTCATCGGCCCAGTCGTAGATTCGGCGCATGACGTCCATCGGGTCGCGCATCATCTCGTGGTAGTACATGTGAAAAAAGCGGTCATCACCAATGCGATCGCGTGCCCGCAAGGGACGTTCAACGTGAGCCTTCATCTGTTGCATCGCGTTGCTTCCTATTGCCACGGGGTCAACGGCCTCGGGGTGCTGCGTGAAGGCCTTAGGCAGGCTGAACAGGTTGCATAACGACCCTGTGGCCTTGTAGGGATCGCGGTGCGCCCAGATCAGACGCGCATCGGGGAACACCTCCAGCAGGGTCTCGATGTGCACCGAGTGAGACGGCATCTTCAGGTTCCAGGTACCCGGTGCTTTCGATTGCAGGACTTGCAGATAACGCTTCTGGTACTCGTAGGTGCTGGTCATGTCGGCCTCGTTAATCAACCACTCGACATACCGCGTCGTCGACAGGAACGCGTCCCAGGACAGAGCCTTGAAGTCTTGGTTCTGGATGAACATGTCCTCGGTAGGCCCGTCAGCGTCCTCCCAATGCGGGATCGCCACCTTGCCGTCCTTGATCAACTTCAAGATCCCTTGTTGTTTCTCGAGCAGGTCCAGGCAGCGCGGATCGGTGCGCAAAGTATCAGCGGTCGCCGGGGGCACCGGATGCAAGCATTCCCAGTGCAGCAACGACCGGCGCGCAGGGTCCTGGTCAAGCAGATAACTGATAACCGTTGTGCCGGTGCGCGGCATGCCCAGCACGACGAGTGGCCGCTCGACCGGCTCGTCAAGGACTTCGGGATGCAATTGGAGGTAATCATGGATTTGCAGCCGCCGACCCAGCGCGTTGATGCTGTCGTCGATGAGCTGTTCGCGACCCTGCGGGGTGAACGCAGGCGAGGTGTTGATCTCATCGAGCACGATGGCGAGCCCGGGGCGCCACGAGTCGGAGTCGATGTCGCTCAGGCCAGTGCGCGCCGCGGCGAATTTGAGCACGTCGTCGGGAGTGGTGACGGCGTCGAATTGACCCACTGTTGTTTCCTTCATGTTGTTGTCGGTGCCGAAGCGGGTCCTCAGACGGTGAGGTATCCACCGTCGACTGCGAGGCTGGTGCCGGTGATGTAGGAGGCCATGTCGGTGCACAGGAACAGGACCGCGCCGACAATGTCCTCGGGTGTACCGAGCCGACCCAACGGCGTGTGGAACCCGATCTCCACATCCATGACCTCGGGGATATTTTCAACGCCCGCGCTCATCCGGGTGGCGATCAGGCCGGGGGCGACCGCGTTGACACGGATGCCATCGCCGGACCAACGACGTGCGAGATTCATGGTGAACGCGACCAGGCCCGCCTTTGACGAGCCATATCCGGGCACCATCACTGCCGAGCGAAACGCCGACATTGAGACGATGCTGACCACGCTGGCGCCCCCCGGCACGGTGCTGGCCTTGAGTCGCTCGTGACAGCCCATGGTCAGGCGCATGGGACCGAACATGTTCTGGGTAACCGCTGCGGCGTAGCCGTCGGGTGTCCACTCGTCTTGACCGCCCGGAAAGGTTCCACCCGCGTTGTTGATCAAAATGTCGAGATCGCCTAGTGAGTCGACCAGCGCGTCGACGGAAGCCGGATCCGACATCTGGCACTGCCGGTAGGTGAACGCGCTCAGGTCAGTGTCGTCATAGTCGTGCGCTGACGCGCGAGTACCAGTCGCGGTCACTTTTGCCCCTGCGGCGGCGAAAGCGACGGCGATGCCATGGCCGATACCGCTGCTGGCTCCTGTGACCAGGACGTTGGCTCCGGAGTAGTCAAAGGTCAGGGTGTTCATACGGTGGTCGTCAACTCCTCGATCGATTTGGTGAGCCAGGCCTTCTCCCAAAAATTGTCGGTGCCTGCCCGCAACGCTTCGTGTGCGTCGCGCGCAACGGCACGGGCTGGACCGTCAGTGGGTTCGGCCGTTAAGACGAGGTCGGTCAGGTGCAGCGCCTGCACCGGCCGACCCTCATCGACGTGCCGACGAGCGGCCTCCACGAGCGCGCCGGTGCCGGCCGCCTTAACCACGTCGGCAGCCACCGACGCTGGTGCGACCTCGTACAACTCGGTGGTTGAACGATGCTGGAACCAGCCGGCGTACATCTCCCAGATCGCGCGCACGTTCCAAGAGGTCTTGCCGTAACCCTCACCGATGTCAAGGTGTTCAGGGACCCGTACGTCGCGCATCGCGGTGTACAGGTCGACGCCGGCTGTCATCTGCTCGACAGTGCGGTCGTGCACAACCTGCATGGCATCGCGCATCGCGGTGACTTCTTCGGTGATCCGGTCGGCACCCTCGATGGGATCGAAGTGCCCGGTAATCAGACGCTCCGGCCCGAAAGCTAACACGGTGTTGAGCGACTCGATATATAGGACCGGGTCGCGGTAGCGGTCCCCGCGGATAGTCATCAGATTAGGCACGTGACCAAACAAGGGCCCAAACAGATTGCCGCTGAAGAGAACTCGGCTGTCAGGCAGCCATACGACTAGAGAGTCGGTGGTTTCCCCGCCCGGCGTCCACGCCAGTTCGAATCGACGGCCACCCCTTGTCAGGTCGAGCCGCCGGTCGAAGGTGATCGTCGGCTCGGGAAATGAGAAATCGATCGTTGCTGGATCAACGGTTTTTAAGAACTCCGTAACGCCGTCGGTGAACTTTTGAAAGGCAAACTGCAATCGTGGTACGCGGTAGCCCATGAGCCGTTCGTTGTCGTCGCGCCAATATCGGTAATTGGAGTGCATTACGACTTCGGTGCCGTCGTCGCGCAGCGAGTTGATCGCACCCCAATGATCGCCATGGCCTTGCGTGATGATGATCGCCTGAGTCGGCCCGGGGACGCCGGCGAAGGCCTGTCGACGCGGCGGACCCTCAAAGAACACGCCGGCATTGATCAGGACCCGGCCGTCGTCGGTGGCCAGAGCATAGGCGTTGGACACGCCGGGTGACATCCAGATGTCGTCGCCCAACGGTATCGCCGGGTCGCCCGTCGCGGCTTTGAGATCAGTCACGCTCGGGCGCTCCCGGTAGATCCCCGCCATTGCGCTCCTCTCATGGATTCGACAGCGAGCATCGTGCACACAATCCTCTGTAGATATAGAGGTATGCTCTATAACGCTAGAGGAAGTGTCAAGTGTCGTGATGCAGACCCGCAACGGGTGTTAGTCGCCGAGATGGGATGGGCGCGTGTTTAGCCGGCCGCTGTTATCGCGACTGTTATTGCGACCGGGGCGGACAGGAGACGATGAAATCGCACTCACGGCCCCCCATCGGCTGACCCACTAGACTCATGCCCATCGTCACGCAACGTAAACGCAACAGCCAGGAACGCCGGCGCGAACTGTGCGACGCCGCGATTCAAGTGCTGGCCGAGCTGGGTTCTCGCGGGCTGACTCACCAAGAGGTCGACCGTAAAGCTGGCGTCGCCGAAGGCACCACCTCGTATTACTTCCGCACTCGGGCCACCTTATTGAGCGGCATCTCCGAACGTGTGGCCGATATCGACACCGAGAACCTGCTGTCGTGGATTGATCAACGCATTGTTTCCGGTTCTCCGTTCGCTCGGCTGGCGCAGCTCACCGTGATGCAGGCCGACGGGCCGGGCCTCGTGCTCAACAAAGCGCGGTTCGAATTGATGCTCTACGCATCGCGTGATCCCGCGATGGCAGCGGCGTATCAGGGCTTCGTCGCCCGTCTTGTTGCCATGACTCGCGATGCCGTCGCCCACTTTCAGCTGCCTGGCACCCCCCATGATGACGCCCTAATCGATGCTCAGTGCGCGGCCGTGACCACCTTCATCGGCGGAATGTTCACCCGGTTCATCGCCGGCGACCCGACAATCCCGGATGCCCAACAACTCGATCGCCTATTTCGCGCGATCGTCGTCGGTGTGTCACTTGACCACGCTGACGACCCAGCCCTTGAGAGGCTGGCCGGACCGAATCAGTCTTCGCCCGCGCCGATTCGACGGTCCGCCGCCCGGTCGAGCAAAGCCGCTGGCTCCCCGAAGACGAGAGCCCAGCGCCGGTAGTGCATTGAGGTGCGCCTGCCAGCGCCTAAGCGGGCCCGTTCGGGAACTTGAGCAGTGGGCCAGCGTCGACGCGTATCTCCTGGCCGGTGATGTAACGCGCTTCGTCGCCGGCCAGGAACAGCGCCAGATCCTGCTGGGCTCACGCCGAGGTATCGAGGATCACCTGTGCGTGCTCGAGCTCGTCGAGTTCGGCGTTGGTGTAGCCGACGCCTTCAAGTATCTGCCGGGTGCTGTCGCCGACGACCGGAGGGGCTCCGGCGATGCGGGTGGGCGTCTCGGAGAAATCGAAGAGTACGCCGAGCTGTTCAAGGTGGCCCACCACCGGCTGGGGGTAGCCGGCGACGAACCCGCTCCTCCGTAGGTCGGGATCGTCGAACAGGTCGAGGGCGAAGGTGTCAGAGCAGACCTCATTCGGTACCCCGGCGACGTCAAGCCGCGCTGACCACTCGGCGGCGGTCGCGGTGCACAACGCTGAGGAGATCGCAGTGACGAGTCGTGACTCGTGTTCGCGTCTGCCGGCCACAGTCGCCAACGCCGGGTCAGCGGCCAGCGCATCGCAGCCCAGCACGGAGAGGCAACGGCACCAAGAATTTTCGGCCTCCGCCGAGATGCAGAGCCATCCCTGCTTCGTCTCGTAGATGCGCCGGAAAGCGCTGGTGCCAAACTGCTCGGCGTCCAGTCGGGGTCGCTGGACAGGCGTGCCGTCGCCCATGAGCCAGGCATAGGAGGCGTTCAGCAGTTGGGCATCGAGGATGGACGTTTCGACGAACTGTCCGGTGCCCGTGTGCTGGCGGTCAAGGAGGGCCTGGACGACGGCGATGGCCGACAGGAAGCCATTGCCAATGTCGCCGAGCGACGTCAGGCTCCAGATCGGGCGCCCGCCCGCCGCGCAACCGCCGTCTTCGTAGGCAGGGCCCGCGAGAGCCGAGCCGGTCTGGTCGTTGCCGGGCAGGTGGCTTCGGCTGGGGTCGAAGCCAGTTGTCTGGCAATAGATGAGCCGCGGGTTGTGTTGCCGGAGCGAGTCGTAATCGACGCCAAGCCGTCGCGCGGCATCGGGCCGCATGTTGTGGTGGACGACATCCGCTTTGGCCACCAGGCGGTGGAAGGCGGCGAGTCCGTCGGGATGCTTCAGGTCGACGGCAAGGCTGCGCTTCCCACGGTTGCAGGCCATGGCCAGATGGGTGCTGTGCCAGAACTGGTCGTAGAGACGGTTGACCTTGATCACGTCGGCTCCCAGGTCCGACAACAACTGGGCGCCCCACGGGCCGGCGACGGCGAGGCCGAGGTCCAGGACCGTGATGCCGTCGAGCGGCGGTGCTCCAGTCGCCTCCCCGGGCGGCGGAGGTGGTGGATGCGCGGACGCTCTGCGGGCAGCTTCGGCCCGCACGTCGGTTCCATCTCGATCGAGCCCCGGCGGCGCTACGGGTGGCGGAGCCGGTCGATTGGCAAGCCTGTAGCCCACTCCGACCTGGCGTACGTCGCCGAGACTGTCGATCGGGACCGTGATAACGGAACCGCATGCCAGCAGCGCTGGGTCCGCCAATGCCTCTTCCGGGCTCCGCACCGGTTGCAAGGCTACGCGTACCTCAGCGGCGACGCGGACCCACTCGTCGGCGCGGAATCGCTTGAACGCCTTCGCCATTTCCGGGAAGTAATGGTGCAGCACCACGAGTTCGTTGGGATCCGGCAGTATCCGAGAAGGGTCCTCACTAATCGGGCGAGTCTCGTCGCTGACCGCGAGGGTGTCGCCTGCTGAGGCGCCGAGTACGAAGCCCGGCGCGGGCACCCAGTAGGAGACCCAACGACCATCTGCGCACTCGAACATCCCGCGCATTCCCCGGGAGTCGAAGATCCAGGTGTCATAGCCCGGCGCGTCGGGTTGCTCGGCCCGCTGCCACACACCCCACGTCGCGGCGAGCACTCCTTGCAGCTGCGATGTTTCCACTCGCTGGCCCCGCCCGGTTGCACCGCGGGCGAACAGCGCGGCCGAAATCGCAGTGGTGGCAAGGTACGCCGCGCCGAGTGCGGGTATTTGCGTGTAGGGGAACACCGGGCCGGCTCGGCGGGCACCGTCGAAGCAGCCGTCAGGAACCTCGAGGTCCGGATTGTTGATGGCACCGCCGGACATTCGCGCGACGCCGCCGCCGGGCCAGCCCCGTTCCTCCCATACCAGCCCCGTCCGCGCTGCCACCAACGCCGGATCGTCGGGCCGGCCGGCGTGCCGATTGTCGCGTCCGTAGGCGGTGATGGAGCAATGGACAAGCCTGGGGTTGATGCTGCACAGGGCCTCGCCGTCAAGGCCTAGGCGCTCACCCTCGCCGGGAACGGAACTTGCCACGACGACGTCGGCGCCGACGGCGAGGGCGCGGACGGCATCACGATCCGCGGAGTCCTCGAGGTCGAAGACGGCGCTGCGTTTCGAGCGGTGCCACACCATGGCGCCCGACATGGCGCGTGTCGGGTCGCCGCCCCGCGGCTCGACCTTGAGGACGGTCGCGCCCTGGTCGGCAAGGAGCATCGTCGTGATGGCACCTGCTATGCCATCGGTGAGGTCGAGCACCTCAATGCCGGCCAGAACACCACCTGGCTGTCGTTCCGATCCGCTTGCCACTTGCCGCCCTTCAAACGCTGAGATTACTGTTTCTATCACCAGGAGTGGCACACATGCCATACTTGAACGAAAGATTGGATGGGAGATTCGCTCATGGCTGTGCCCGCACTGTTCGAAGACGTATGCATCGTTGACGCCGACACCCACCTCACCGAGCCTCACGACTTGTGGACATCGAGGGCACCGGCCGCATTCCGCGATCGCGTCCCGCAGGTCAAGCCCGCTCCAGACGGGACGCCCACCTGGGTGGTCGACGGTGTGACCGTCGGAAAAGCCGGTGGCGCCGCGGTTGTCAAGACAGACGGCAGCAAGGTAGGGGGAATTGAGTTCTTCGCCTTCGGGATTGAGGACGTCCACCCGGGCGCCTATTCAGCCAAAGACCGCGTCATCACTATGGACGAGCTCGGTATCTGGGCACAGATCATCTACCCGAACACCTTTGGCCTCGGCGGCCAAACCTTCGCCAAGCTGCCAGACCCCGAGCTCCGGTTGCTCACCGTAACGCTGTTCAACGACGCCATGGTCGAGATGCAGGAAAATTCGGGCGGCCGCCTGGTGCCGATGGGCGCGCTGCCATGGTGGGATATCGACATAGCCGTCGCCGAGGTCCAGCGCGTGCACGGACTGGGCCTGCGCGGGATCAACACCACCACGGCGCCGCACCAGCATGGTCTCCCCGATCTCGGCGACCCCTACTGGAACCCACTATGGGAGGTCTGCAGCAGTCTCGAGATGCCGGTCAACTTCCACATCGGTGCGGCCGAGTCGGACATCGCGTGGTTTGGGACCGTCGGATGGCCGTCGCTGGGAATGAACCAGAAGCTCGCCGTCGGCTCTGCCATGCTCTACCTCAACAACGGCGCTTGCCTAGCCAACATGATCTTCAGCGGCGTGCTCGAACGTTACCCAACCTTGCAGATCGTGTCCGTGGAGAGCGGCGTCGGCTGGTTTCCGTTCTTCATGCAGGCCCTCGATCACCAAGCCAATGAACTCCCCCCAGGAACTCTGGACTACCTGAGCCTTCCGCCCTCCGGATACTTCAAACGTCAGATTCATGCCTGCTTCTGGTTCGAAACTACCGGGATTGGTCAGGCCATCGATGCGCTCGGTGCCGATAACATCTTGTTCGAGACCGATTACCCACATCCCACCTGTACCTACCCCAATGGTCTCGACCTCGCCGCCGAGGCGTTGGCCGACTTTTCGGATCCAGTGCGGCGGAAACTGATGGGCGGCAATGCCGCCCGGCTCTACCACCTGGAGCTTCCCACTCCCTGAACCCCCGGAGGCGCAGGCTGCCGCCATGCGAGCATGACGACCTATGCGCACCGCTCGTTGTCACTGTTCATAGCAACAGGGACTCGCCCCAACGGTGGACAGCCTCCCACAACTCCCTTCGCGTCAGCGCAAAATTGTGCATGTGCGCCATGCGTTCCACGACGCACAGAGTGACGCTTCGCGATGCGCGGTAAGAGGCCGGCTCGGCCCACGGGTCCCGACATACGTCGCGGTCGCCTACTCCTATCAGTACGGGAACGGTCACCTCGGCCGCCTCCTTACCAATCACGCTGGCATTCAGGAGAGACAATGCGACTGGCGGAATCGCTGCGCCCCAAGCGGGTACGCTTTCCGTCCGGAACGGGAACCCGCCCCGCACATCTTCATGCCGGATCGCGGGATCCTCGTCGTCGTAGTGGAAGATCCACTCAATGCCTGCCGTGGGGTCTGCCCCTTCTGCGGCGGCGTCTACGACGCTCATTCCACCCGCGGGGCTGGGTAGTTCGAAATTGCACGGGCTGTAGCCCAAAATGGCGAGGGCGTCAAACGGGCTGGCGAGTGCTTGCGCCAGCGTTGAGATGCATCCGCCCATCGACTGCCCAATGCCAATGGTCAACGGGATCTCCACGGGCCCAAGAGAATCAATGACATTGCCCGACCTCAACAACGCTACCAGCCGCTTTGTTGCGGCGGCGCTCGCGCGCGCCATCAGCTCGAGCGTCAATGTCGAGGGTTCCCATGACGAGCTATCACCGATGCCCAAGTGGTCAACAGCTGCAAATAGCCAACCTCGTCTGGCGTGGTACTCAGCTTGGCTGTAGCCGCCTGGCCATTGCATATCCCAATAGCCGCGTGAGTACCCGCCGCCGGGAAAGGCCGCGGTCAATATCCCGGTCGGATCGATGTCTGTGGGGACGATCAGTGTGGCCGCGACGTCAGCTTGTGCAATTCCCACTTCGTCGGAGACATCGATACGAAGATGATGTCGCGCCAACGAATCGTTCATGTCAACTCCCGCGCAGGTTTGCCTGACGATCAAGCATGGCACACGTGCCACTCTTAACAGAAGGTTTTTTGCAGCACTTACCAGCCATCTCACGCCACCGCTCCGTTGCGCGGCGTCCACAGTGCAGGGCTCCCTAACAGTCGATCAAGGCAAGGCGCTCCAACTCGCACGGCACGCGTGTAGTGCCTCGTCGAAGAGTGCGCGAACCGACAATTCGGGGGTCCGCAGGTGCGCCATTGTGGCCACCTCGATGCAGCCCACGGCCGACATCACGATGGCGTGCAGCGCGAGCGTCGACGCGCGCCCTTCGCCTCGCTCAGCGAGCACGCGGGTCAGGTCCCGGGCGAACTCGTCCACAAAGATTCGCTGCTGCCGTTCCAGAAGCCAAGTCGACTCTGCCACTATCTGTCGCACCGCCTCGGCGCGTTGCGTGTCGATCGGCTCGTCGGACATGGAGCGGAGCACCCAAACCAGGCTTTCCAGCGGCGGCTCGTCGTGCGGCCGGGCCCCGAGTCTCTCTACGACCAACGCCTGCCGCACCGTGAATTCCGAGAACAAGACCGCTTCCTTCGTGGGGAAGTAGCGGAAGAACGTCCTCCGAGCCACACCGGCGGCATCGACGATCTGGTCGATCTTCGTCGCGTCAAAACCGTCACGACGGAACAGTTCCAGAGCCGACGAGACGATATCGGCCCGCGTCTGGGTCGTTCGCGCGACCCAAGCCGGCTGATGTACAGGCACAAACGAAGTCTACGACCAAGGCGAAGTATTACCGCCGCCGTATGCGATGACCGGAACGCGACTTTTCGTCGGACGAGGCGGTAACGCAATCGGCCATCCAGCGGGCACATGATTCGTCGTCATGTGTTGGCGCGAATAGCCGCTTACGTCCACCGATAAGACAGATCTAGACCTCAGGTTCGATATTGCGCCACCGCTTCGTTGATGATTCGACGAACGTCGTCGCGGCGGTACCCGAGGAGCTTGGTCTCGGCTGGTGGCGGCTCGTAAGAGATCCGCGAACCCCGGCCGCCGTAGATCGCCGAGTCCGGCAACAGCGGGTGCTCCTGGTCGATCACCGGGGGCGCCGACTTGCCGAGCGCCTCGAAGAATGCGCCGAAATATTGCTGGTAGGTCCAGTTCTCGTCGCCGACCAGGTACTGGGTGCCCCCGACCCCGCGTTTGATCGCGCCGTCGATGGCCTGCGTCAGCGACGTTGTGGTGATGTAGTTGGTGCTCCCCGGTGGGGCGAAGATCGGTAGATCCAGTCGGCCTTCTGCGTATCCCACGCAGGCACGCAGCGGCCGCGACGGCACGCCGGGCAGCGGCCCAACCACTACGGGCGCGTTGACGCTGATCGCCCGGAAGGCGCCGTCGTTGAGCGCGCGCACCCCATCGTCGGCATCGCGCCGTGACCGAATGTAGGGATCGGCGTCGACGAGGTGTGGGGCCGCTTGCGGGTAGTAACTCCCGACGTTGATAAATGTCGTCACGCCGGCTGATTTCGCGGCAGCGGCGAATCTCGGAACGCCCTGGGCGTTCGCACGTTGCCAATGTTCGTCGCCGCTGCCTTTCGGCTGGTGTCGCACATCGTTTCCGGCCGCGAACACAAGGGTCTCGTACCGCCCGAGCGCCGCGGCGGCAACATCGTTCGCGATGTAGTCCAACGTGATGAAGGGGAATGCGGTCATTGGACCCGCATGCGGCTGCTTGCGCCCAGCGATCGTGACTTCCTCGCCGGCAGAACGGAAATGAAGGGCGGCGTCACCGCCGATGACTCCGGCTCCGCCGACAACGAGGATGCTCATCCCGTTACGTCGCTTCGAGCGGCGGGCCGCCCGCTGTTCCCAGCGATAACCGGCATGTTCGTCCAGGTGCCGCGGTCGTCTCGATACCAGCCCGACGCCGCCAGCGCTCCCCCATCAGCATGGATCACCGTGCCGGTCACCCATCCTGCGAGTTCGCTCGCCAGGAAGACGACACAACCGGCGCTGTCGGCGGGGCGACCGAAACGCCCGAGCGGAATCCATCGTGGAATGTTGTGGCGTTGCGATTCATGGATCATCCGCTCGAGCGGAACCTGTGCGGAATCGGTGGTTTCGGGAGCAACGGCATTGACCCTGATTCCCTCGGGACCCAGTTCGAGTGCCAGGCTTTTGGTGAAGCCGGTGATGGCGGCCTTGAATGCGCCGTACGGCACGAATCCTGGTATGCCGCGGAAGCCCTCGATCGATGAGACGGTGACGATACTCGAGGGTGCGTTCGCCTGCCTCAACAGCGGCAACATCGTTCGCGTAACCAGGAAGACGTGCTTGAGGTTCATCCGGTAGATGTCGTCGAGCTGGTCGTCGGTGAGCTGCTCGAACGGCGTGGGCCGGGTGACGAAGTGCCCGACGTTGTTGACCAGAACGTCGAGCCTCCCGTAACGCTCGCTGATGGACTCGGCGAGTTTGACGACGGTCTCGGTGTGGCTGGCGTCTCCCTCGACAACGAGCGCGTCCACACCGAGCCCGTTCAGCTCCGTTCGCACCGCGTCGGCGTGTTTGGGGTCGATCTCGAGGACCACCACGCTGGCGCCGAGGCGTCCAAACATCAGCGCGGTTTCCCGCCCGATGCCCGCACCCCCACCCGTGATCAGTACGGCCTTGTCGCCAAAATCAAGCACACGCTCTCCTCTGTGGTCGGGGCGCTGAGACGAGCCTCCGGGTACGACGAGTGAGAACTCTAATTCTCATATGAGAGAATCCATATACCACCGCTCATTTTGGTGCGTCGATGAGCGCCGAGAGGAGACCAAGAATGGCCCCTGGCCCGGTCCGTTCTCTCATGTTCGCGATGGATTTCCGCGCCCCTCAGCCCGAAGCCACCGAGTCAGGCAGAGGAGGCAGGATATGAGCGATCGGCACTCCAACATCACCGGGATCCGCATGCTTGTCATCGGCGCATCCTCTGGTATCGGGCAGGCCATGGCCCGCGCCGCCCACGCACGAGGGGCGCGGGTCGCACTGGCGGCCCGTCGGGTGGACCTGCTGACTGAGTTGGCCGAAAAGCTCGACGGCTCGGCGCACGAGCTCGATGTATCAAGCCCCCGCGCAATCGAAGACGTCGTCAACACGGTTGCACAGATGTTCGGTGGGCTCGACGCCGTCGCGTTCACCAGCGCGGTGGTCCCATTCGCGCTGATCGAGGACACCGATTTCAACACCTGGCTGCACGCGTACGCGGTGAACGCCGCCGGTGCATCGCATGTGTTGCGCTGCGCCTTACCGCATCTGACGGAAAATGCGGTGGCTCTCTTCGCGTCAAGCCATGACGTTGGACGCCCCCGCGCGGGCGTCGCCGCATACCATGCCAGCAAGGCCGCGCTTAATGAGATTCTGCGTTCCTGGCGTGCCGAACACCCCGAACTGCCGCTGATCCGGGTAAGCATCGGCCCCACCGAGGACACTGAGATTCTTCGCGGAGCTGACCGGGATCTGCTGGGAGAGCTGTACCGGTCTTGGGCCCAGGAAGGTCAGATCCCGGCCGCAATGTCCGCAGTCGACGACGTTGCCAACGCGCTGTTATCGTTCATCGCCGTCGCCAGGGCCAACCCGTCCGTGGTCAGCGAAATCGTGCACCTAGCGCCTCGGACGGGCACGAAAATCCAGCGATTCGCCCACTAGTTCGGCATACGAGAGGACGACCCGATATGGACCTTGGTTTGGGCGGAGCCACCGCGGTCGTCACCGGTGGCAGCAAGGGCATGGGACTGGCCATCGCTGAAAGTTTTGCGGCCGAGGGCGCTTCGGTGGCGGTGATGGCTCGTAATCAAGGCTCACTCGATGCCGCAGCCGACAAGCTGCGCGCACTGGGCGCCCCCGAGGTGCTGGCGATCAGCGTCGACATGGCCAGCGCGGAGTCGATCACGGCAGCATTCGACACCGTCACCAGGGCCTGGGGTTCGCTGAATGCGCTCGTTCACACGGTCGGTCCGGACGCCGGCCTATTCGAGGATCTCGACGATGCAGACTGGCACCGGGCGTTCGACGTCGGGACGATGTCGGCGGTCCGTTCGATTCGGGCCGCGCTTCCGCTGCTGCGGGCCGCAGAGTGGGCGCGCATCGTCACCCTGTCCGCGCATTCGATCCAGCGCCAGAGTCCCAGGCTGATCGCCTACACGGCGGTGAAAGCAGCGCTGTCTAGTGTGACCAAGAATCTGTCCAAGAGCCTTGGCCCCGAGGGAATCCTGGTCAACTGCGTGTGTCCGGGCACCATCGTCACGGCGAGCTTTACCGAGAACCTCAAAGAGGTGCTCGCCGCCGATGGGCTGGACTCCTCGGACCCCCACGACGTCATGCGATGGGTGGAAAACACCTTTCACCACCCCTGTGACGTCGGTCGCGCCGGCCTGCCTGAGGAGATCGCGTCGATGACGACCTATCTTGGCTCCCGGCGCAACGGCTACGTCACCGGTGCCACAGTCAACGTCGACGGGGGCTCCGACTTCATCTAAGCGACCTCATCTGACGGCAGGCTCTTCTGCCCACGCCTTGCGAATTCCGAGCTGGACGAGCGAAACACCTTGAGAACGAAGGATGGTCATGGGACGAGTAGAGGGAAAGGTGGCGTTTGTCACCGGCGCTGCACGAGGGCAAGGCCGTTCACATGCGGTCCGCCTGGCCGAGGAAGGCGCCGACATCATTGCTGTGGACCTCTGTCATGATCTCAGCACGATCGCGTATCCGCTGTCACGCCCCGAAGACTTGGATGAGACCGCGAGGCTGGTCGAGAAGGCCGGCCGCACAGCGGTGACCGCGCAAGGGGATGTGCGTGAAGCCAGCCAGCTCAGAGCCGCGATCGAACAGGGGATCGCTGCGTTGGGAAAGCTCGACATTGTGGTGGCCCAAGCCGGCGTCATGGGCGCCGAGGGCAGACCCGAGTTACAGGCATGGTCAGACGTGATCAACACCAATCTCGTCGGTTCTATCAACGCCATCCAGGAGTCGCTACCGCACCTACGGGAAGGCGCTTCGATCATCGCGGTCGGATCGACCTCCGCCATGATGGATTTCGCGAAGAAGGACAATCCAGGAGCGACCCGGGCGGAACGGCGTACGTCCATTCCAAGCGCGCATTGTCTGCCTACGTCCATGACCTCGCCACCGAGCTCGCCCCACGCGGCATCCGTGCCAACGTTGTCCATCCGACCAACGTCAACACCGCGATGCTCCAGAGTGACCCGATGTACCGCGTGTTTCGACCCGACATGGAGCACCCCACTCGCGAAGACGCGGAGCCCGTATTCGCTGTGCAACAAGCAATGAACATCCCTTATGTCGAGCCCGAGGACATCAGTAACGCTGTGTTGTGGCTGGCTTCGGACGAGGCGCGGTACGTAACTGGAGTACAACTTCGTGTCGACGGCGGCGGATACCTGAAGTGGTACGACTACCACGTCTGATGGCAGTGCGCTGCAACTCCTAGCTCGAGGGCTACGTCGCGCGGTTCGTCCAGTGCGCGACAAACGGCGAGATCGACGCGAGGTCGTACAAGCCGGGTACGGCGTTGAGCACGAACGGTATCGCGTTGATCGCGTGCATGGCGGTGGCCAAGCAACCTTGTTCGGCGTGATCCTCGTCATGCGAGCCGATCACCAAGTGAAACCTCATGTTCGGCTCGCCTTGGAACGTCACCCCGTAGCCGATTTCCGTAGGCCAATCTGGCGCGAGGTCGTCGGCCATCCTGGTCAAGTGCTCGACGGCCAGCGTGGTGTCGCCGCAGTCAGCCACCACGCCAAAGCGCATGGCTCCCACCGTCCCCGCCGGGATCTCCCCTGCCGCGACCGACAATGCGCGTGGAGTGATGGCCACATCGCGATAGCCCTCGACCGATTCAATCCGCAGGCCCAGCGCCCCCGCGAGCACGGTCGCGGTGCCGATCCACGCGCTCGCGGCGTAGTCGGTGTTGGTCAGGAGCGGCGTGGTGTCCTCGGGGGCGTGTCCGAACCCCATCGCGTTGAAGATTAGATCGTGGCTGGCGTACGTCGAGTAATTGAGCACTTCTCGGACGTCGATTCGTGTGGCCCAAGCGGTGAGCCGAGACAGAACTGGCGCGATCGACTCACCTACGAACCCGGGAAACAAGCCCAAACCGAGAAACGACGAGTTGCCCTTGTGGCAAGCATCTTCGATGCAGTCGCCGAGCGAATTGTCCAGCGAGCGCGGATGGATGAACCGGCTCCCCGTAGCGACGACATTCTTGCCAGACGCAAGCAGATCGCAGACGTCGGCGAAGCATCCGGGTGTATCGGTTTCCACCTTGCCCATGTAGAGCACCACATCGGCGTCGGCTTGAATCAGCGCATCGCGTTCGTCGGTCGCGATGACGCCGGTGTCGGGTAGCCCACAGAGCGACCCGGCATCGATACCTGTCTTCGCCGGGTCGTACACCCGCACGCCAATGAGTTCGAGGTCGGGGCGGCCGATCACGTGACGCAGGGCCATCGTGCCGGTAACCCCGGTCGCCCACTGGATGACGCGTGTCAACGTCGTCTCCTCCTAATCCCACACCACGTCGAGGCGCGGCGGTGAGCGGAACATCACGCCCGTCACGTACGGCGCGGGAGCGGCGGGATCCAACCGCAGGCCCGGTAACTCGTCAAATAGCGCATTGAAGATCTTGGTGCTCTCCAGGCGCGCGAGATGCATACCCAGGCACACGTGCGCACCGTGGGCGAATCCGATGTGCGGCTTGCGCTCCCGGAAGATGTTGAAGCTCTCCGGGTCCTCCCATCGAGTCTCGTCGTGGTTCGCGCTGCCCAAGCTCAGCATCATCGTTGCACCCTTGGGGATCGCGACGCCACCCAACTCGGTGTCGATCGTGACTTCCCGCATGAAGTTCAGCAGCGGTGTCTCCCAACGAATTCCCTCCTCGATCGCCTGAGGAAGCAGGCCGCGGTCCGCGCGCACCGCATCAAGTTGGTCTGGATGGGTGAGCAGTCCCATGGCAAGACTGGCCGTCGACCGCGACGTCGTCTCCGCACCGGCCGGCAGCAGGTTGCGCATGAATCCGTAAATCTGCTCGTCGGACATCTTCACGCCGTTGACCTCGGCGCTGGCGAGGATCGACACCATGTCGTCCTGCGGTGACTTCCGGCGGTCGGCCAGGATCCCGATGAAGGATTCCTTCATCTGCGCGGATGCCTGCATCGCGCAGTCCATGTCACCGCGAAATCCGAGCAGGTCGATCGCCAGCCGGTGGAACTCATCGACATCGGACTCGGGAAGCCCCAGCAGCGCGGCGATCACCCGGACTGGAATGGGCATGAACACCGTGTCAACGAGGTCGGCACGCTTGTTGTCCTTGAACTTCGCGATCGTGCGGTCCACCAGCGGGCCGACGAGTTCGGCATCCCACCGCTTCATCGACGAACGCGCGAATGCGAACTCGTGCAGCTTGCGATAAATCGCATGCTCCGGGTCCTGCATCTCGAGGATGGTGGGCCCCTGCAATGGACGCACCACGTCTTCGTAGCACCGAGTGCTGTAGGTGACGTTGTCGGTGAAGATGGCCTTCACGGCGTCGAACGTGTAGGCCGTGAACGTGGGTGGGCGGTCGCCCGAGTTGCCCATCATCCCGAGCTCGGGCCACCCCTCATGCACCGGACTATGCGCCCGCAACTCACGCAGCAGGGGGTACGGAGATGCGTCCCCGTCCGCACCTTGGCCGACGTTGAACTTGTCCTGCGAGTCGCGGATGCGTTGATCGAGGTCCTCGGTCGCCGTCGGCTCTGCCATCTCACACCTCCTGAGGCATTTGTGAACGTGCCTCAACATACACCCTGGTGGTTGAGAACGTACGTGATGTACCTTGGTCGGGTCAGGCGCGCGCCATCCCGCGAAAGCGTAACCAGGAGCATTCGATTGGCAGTTCGAGTCGTTCAGTGGGCCAGCGGCGCCGTCGGCCGCGCCGCGTTGCAGGAGCTCATTGAGAATCCTGATTATCAACTGGTCGGCGTGCTGGTGTATGACCCGCAGAAGGCCGGGTTGGACGCGGGAGCGTTGTGCGGACTGCCGCCCACCACAGGCGTAACGGCCACGACGGACAAAGAGGCGGTCATCGCACTGCGGGCCGACGTCGTCATTCATGCGGCCAGCAAGGCCCACGCGGTCGAGACCAACGCCGAGGACATCTGCCGGCTGCTCGCCGCAGGCACGAGCGTGATCACCACGACCTCGTACAACCACCTGCCCACCTACGGTGCGCAGACCGAGGCAGCGTTCGTTGAGGCGTGCCGGGTGGGCCAATCCCGATTCCACGCCGCGGGCGAGAACCCGGGCTTCATGTTCGAACGGCTCGTCGCGACGGTCACCGGACTCAGCAAGTCGATCGACCGCATCGACCTGTACGAGGCCACCGATGTGTCGGCCGTCGACAGCCGGCCGATGCTTGTCGATCTCATGGGCATGGGGCGGCCCCCCGCGGACGTCAGCGCCGACTCTCCGATCATCAAGAAGCTGGACATGGCCTACCGTCAAGCGCTCAATGCCACAGCCGACGTACTGGGCATCACCCTGACGCACATCGAGGTGTCGGTCGACGCCACCACTCTGCCCCACGACATCAACGTCCTTGCCGGCAAAATCGACGCGGGAACCGTTGTCGGGCAGAGGTTCTCCTGGGTCGGACACTGGTCAGGCCGCCCGCTTCTGGCGATCCACGAGGAATGGGTGCTTACCCGCGATCTCCCGCAGTGGGGCCTGACGCCGCTGGCCCCTGGGCAGCGGGCGCCGCTGATCCGCGCCGTCATCAAAGGTGTTCCCAGTTTCGAGCTGCAACTCGATGTGGGATGGGATGGGGAGCTGCCTACGGGCCAGCACGCCATGCCAGGGCACCTGATGATCGCCATGGGCGCGGTGCGGGCCATTCCCGACGTGCTGGCTCATCCGGCCGGGATCGTGACCGCGCCGGTGTTCGCCGCGATTCAGCTAGCGAAGCTCACCGACACGGCGCGTGAGATGTGCTCGCTGGGCGCCGCGTGAAAAACGTGTGCACTGGCGTCGGGCAGCACCCGCCGCGCCACCAGGTAGTCGACCCCCATCCACCCCTGCCGGATGTAACGGCCGAAACGCAGGCACGTGCCGGGGGCGCCGCTCGCGCTGGGTACCAGTTTGATGTCCTCGATGGCCTCCTTGACGCCCGCACCTGTCAGCGGCCGCGCTCCGGCCAGACCTCGCACGATCACCGTCGCGACGTCGTGGCACAGACACGGCATGAAATAGTCGCGGCGCCGGCCGTAGCGGGCCTCGAAGCGGTCGAGGAACGCCTGCCCCACCTCATTGCGTTCGTCGAAGCTGTCCAGACCGATCCAGCCGGCCAGATGCCGGAACCAGACGTCGTCGATGTGAGCCATCTCGAACGCCGTCGTCGTGTAGCGTGGCGGATCCCAATCCGCTGCTGCCAGACCCTCGTTGAATCCCCACAGCCCGTGGCCGAAGCCCACGTGGACGATGGCGTCCGGACCGGCTTCGCGCAGCTCCAGTGCCGCGGCGACCTTGTCGGTCTCGACCTGTGGAATCGCCACGGTGGCCACCACCACCAACCCGCCCTCCGCGTACGCCCGTTCCGCGTAGTGCAGGTATTCCTTTCCGATCAACGACGCCTCGTAGGCGATCGCGATGCGGCGGTGCCCGTCACCGCACAGCACTGCGGCCAGCATCCGTGGTTCCTCAGGCATCGAGCCGTTGTTCAACGCGAAGCACCACTCGCCCAGCGCCCCCTCCGACCCCGACAGAATGATGTTCGGGACTTTGGCGACGCGATCGGCGTGTTCGCGCAGCGGCACCGCGTTGTCGGACACGTAGGGACCGAAGATCACCAGGCATCCCTCGGCCACCAGTTCGTCGTAAGCGTTCTCCACAGCCTGATAGGTGCCGTTGGGCAGACCGACTACGTTGCGTTGCACCAATTCAACTGGGCGGTCGAGCACGCCAGCGGCCACAGCCTCATCGAACACCAATCGGATAGCATCGATCGTGTCGTTATCGGTCTTGGCTCTGGTCGGATAGTCGTTGAGCAAACCGACTTTCAGCGGTGCCACCGAACCGAATGCGCGAACCCCTTCGTCTGCCATACCCGCAACATACATCAAGAAGGTTGGCACGATCAGAGTTCACCACAGGGTTCTGTGAGCCTCGCGGCCGAGCAACGAAACTCTTTGCGACGATCCACTTTTACCGGTCAATCTGTGACATCGATCCTCGGAAATCGGCATTTGTAAATAGCGCACATAGCTATTCTAAGAATCTGATAACGTCGCTCTCAGCCTGATGCGCTGCTCGCAGAAGCCGGCCAGCTCGTCAAGTGCCGTGAATGCATACAAAGGAGTAGTGCAAATGGCGCAAACCCTGTCGACCGAGAAGAAGTACCGGATTATCCAGTGGGGCATCGGCAACGTTGGAACAACGGCGATGCGCCACTTTGCCCACAACCCCACCTACGAAGTCGTCGGAGTTCTGTGCAATCGCCCGGAAAAGGTCGGCAAGGACGCCGGCGAACTCGTGGGCGTGGCACCGATCGGCGTCCTTGCCACCACCGACAAGGACGCCCTTGAGGCACTTGACGCAGATTGCGTGTTCTATGCGCCGCTATGGTCAGACATCGATGAGGTCTGTCGCCTGCTGCGCGGGGGAAAGAACGTCGTGGCCTCCGGCGGAGCGTGGTGGTACCGAACCGAAACCAACGCTGCCGACATCGACAAGATCGAGGCAGCGTGCCAGGAAGGCGGTACATCGTTCCACGCGGGCGGCATCCACCCCGGATACGCAGCGGACTTGCTCGTTCTGACGCTGGCCCGCATCAGCGGCAGAATTGACCACATCCACATCCACGAGATGGTGAACTTCAATAAGGACACCTTGAAGTACCTAGACGAGATGGGCTTTGGCAAGACTTCCGAAGAGTTCGAGGCGGGCAATCTGTTTGGCACCGCGTGGCCATTGTTCGCGCAATCGCTGACCATGGTCGTGGAGGGAATTGGCGAAGCCGTCGACAAGGTGACAACGGAGGTCGAGCTGGGGCTGGCTACCCGCGACATCCCGTACGAAGGAACCGAGGAGATGGACATGCCGGGCCTCAAAGGTGTGATCAAGAAGGGCACCGTGGCCGCCCAGCACCATAAGCTGACCGCGTGGGTAAACGGCAAGCCCTTCGCCACCCTGCACGAGAATTACGCGTTCATCGAACACGACGCCATCGAGCCCAAGCCCGAGTGGGACGGCTATTACCACTATCGATTGGTGATCGAAGGCGATCCCGGCACCGAGCTGATCTTGCAAGGAATCGCCGATGCACAGGGCGACCACGGCAATCCCGGCTACACATGGACCGCGATGGAACCAGTGAACACCATTCCGGCCGTCTGCGACGCCCCGCCGGGCTTCATGAGCCACCGGGAACTCGGGCTGATGCCCCTTCGCGGCCTCGTACGCCAGTAGCCTTGTCCTACAGGCAAGATACATAACGAATGTTGCTACGATCGCGGCATGGCCAAGCGGGGTGGCACCGACGACGAACGTAGGGCACGCGGCGACCAGACCCGACGGGATCTGGTGGACGCGGGTCGGGAACTTTTCCTCGAGCAGGGCTTCTTCAACACCAGCATCGGCGATCTGGTCACTCGGTCGCGGGTCGGCACGCGCGGCGCCTTCTATCACCACTTCAAGGACAAAGCTGAGCTGTTCCGCGCGGTGTTCGAAGAGGTGGAAGCGGACCTCACCCTGCGGTCAATCGCCACTCCGCCGGCGGGGGCCGACCCGTGGCAGCGGCTGACACACGGTCTGCACGGATTTCTCGAAGCCGCCCTAGAGCCCGAAGTGCAGCGCGTGATGCTGGTCGATGGCCCGGTCGTGCTGGGCTGGAAGACGCTGCGTGCCATCCAAGAGCGCAACAGTATCGCCCTCATCGACCAAGTGGTGCGACAAGCCGTCACGGACGGCGTGATCGACGATCAACCAATCACGGAACTGACCCACATGCTGGTTGCGGCCGTCGAGGAGGCCTCGCTGCTGGTCGCCCACGCCGCCAAACCCGCCGAGGCGCGGGAACGCGCGGCCAAGGTCCTCGACCGCCTGCTCCTCAGCTTCGCCACCGAACCGCGAAAAACTCAGCGGCGATGAGTCTTCGGTTGCGAGCCACCGTGGACCACCCGACGGCGGAAATGAGCGTTTACGCTAATCGCATATAGTACTTCTGCACTCTGATAACGTCGCTCTCAACCTCTGCCCAAGGAGACCCATGCAGCCCGAAGACATGATCCTGGTCAGCGTCGACGACCACCTCGTGGAGCCGCCAAACCTGTTCGAGGCAAGGTTGCCGACCAGGTTCGCCGGCGAAGCCCCACGGGTCATCCGGCAAGACGACGGTTCGCAGGTATGGAGCTTCAACGGGGCGATCGTGCCGAATATCGGGCTCAATGTCTGAGCCGGGGGCACTGCGCGTCGCCGTCGTCGGCGCCTCGTCCGGGCTCGGCCGTTGCATCGGAATCGGGCTCGCTGAGAAGGGGGCCCAGGTCGCCTTCCTCGCGCGCCGGCACGACCGGCTGATCAACGCCGCAAAAGAGGCCGGCAACGGCGCCGCCGCCGTTGTCTGCGACGTAACCGACGCATCGTCCTGCCAGCGCGCGATGTCCGAAGTCGTCGACGCGTTCGGCGGACTCGACGCGATGGTCTACACCTCCGGACGGGGTATCCTTTCTCCCGTCGAGGACGTGACTGCCGAGCAGTGGGCACAGCTATTCGCCACCAACGTGACCGGCGCCTCTCTGGCCACGGCCGCCGCCGCGCCACACCTCGCTGCAGCGGGTGGGTCGGCGATCTATCTGTCCTCGCTCAGCGCGTCGTACTCCACACCGTGGCCATTACTCGGCGCGTATTCGGTCAGTAAGGCCGCGCTGGACAAGCTTGTCGAGGCCTGGCGACTCGAGCACCCAGGCATCGGCTTCACCCGGCTGGCCGTGGGCGACAGCTTCGGCGGGGAGGGCGACTCGCAGACCGAGTTCAATAAGAACTGGGACCCCGAAGCGATGGAGAGCGCCATCAGGCTCTGGATGGACGACGGCTACATGCAGGGCGGCCTGATCGACGCCAACCATCTCGTCGAGATGGTGCATTCCGTACTCCACTGCGGCAACAGCAGTTTCATCCCGTACCTGACCATGGCTGCGCGGCCGGCCGACGCGGTGAAGAAACTTCGAAACTGGTGAGGGAAATGGTCATCTCGCTACTCCAACGAAGGAGAAATCGATGAAATCGAAGGCAGCCGTGCTGCGTGGCGTCGGCGTCGACTGGGAAGTCACCGAAGTCGACATCGACCCGCCCCGGGCGGGTGAGGTGCTGGTCAAGATGGCCTACGCCGGTGTCTGCCACTCCGACGAACACTTCCACTCCGGGGACAGCGTGCCGAGCAAGGAGATGGAGGAGATGATTCGGGCCGCCGGCATCGAGGTGCCGGACTGGTTTCCTATGCTTGGGGGGCACGAGGGATCGGGCGTCGTCGAAGAGGTCGGACCCGGCGTCAAGACCCTCAAACCTGGTGATCACGTGGCCGTTTCGTTCTTTCCCTCCTGCGGCAGTTGCCGGTGGTGCGTGACTGGGCACACGTATCTCTGCGACGTCGGCGCCGACATCTACAGCAAGAACATGACCACCGACGGCACTCCTCGGCGCCACCTGGGCGGCGAGCATCTGATGGCGATGATGCAGGTCGGCACGTTCTCCGAGTATGCCGTGGCCTCCGAGCGTTCCCTGGTCAAAATCCATGACTGGATCTCACTGGAAGCCGCCTCACTCGTATCCTGTGGTGTCACAACGGGCTTCGGATCGGGATCGGTTGCCGCTGGCACGCAGATCGGCGACACCGTCGTGGTGATCGGCACCGGCGGCATTGGCATGAATGCGGTGCAGGGCGCGAAGGCGGCGGGCGCCAAATTCATCGTCGCCGTCGACCCGGTCGAATTCAAGCGCGAGGTGGCGCCGACCTTCGGCGCCACCCACACCGCAGTCGACGCGGGCGCCGCCATCGAGCTTGTCAAGGAGATCACCTGGGGTGTGATGGCTGACCGGGTCGTACTGACGCCTGGGGTGGTGCCTGCCGATCTCGTGATGACCGCCATGATGCTGCTGCGCAAGGGCGGCACCTGCGTGTTGACTGGCATGGCGAAGCTAACCGACATGATGGTTCCGCTGCTGCTGTCCGATATGGTCAGCAACTGTAAGACGCTGAAGGGCGTCCTATATGGCGAGATGAACCCCCGCGACGCCATGCCGATGCTGTTGTCGATGTACGAAACGGGCAACCTGAAACTCGATGAACTTGTCACCCAGAAGTACAAACTGGATGACATCAACGAGGCGATGAGGGATTTACGCGCGGGCAAGAACATTCGCGGCGTGATCGCCTTCGAGTGACGGCCGCCTCAGGAGCAGCGTTGCCAGCCCCGGGTCCACGCGTCGATCGCGACGACGTCCTCGATGGGCTTGCGGCGCACGGGATGATGCCCCCCTTTGGGCCAACCGGCAGTGATCAAGGTTGCAATCCGCCAATCGTCGGGAATGCCGACCAACGCCCGCAAGTCGTCCCCGCAGGAGTCGTGCCACAGAGTAATGGCGGCGCCAAGTCCCTGCGCGCGAGCCGCCAGCAGGAAGTTCTGCACCGCAGGGAAGATGGATCCGCCCTGCTGAAGGTCGCTCGCCCCGCGCTGCGGCTGAACACAGAACAACACACATACCGGGGCGTCACCGCCCACATGCATGTGCTCCCACATCGCACGTAGGACCCGAGACTTCCGATCCGTCGCATCCTCGGTCGGCGTCTCAAACTTGTAGAAGTCTGCCATCGCCTTCCATGTCCGTTGCGCGCCGGCCGAGATTGCCGCACGCGCTTCGGGAGATCGCAGGACGACGAAACGCCAAGGCTGCTGGTTCCCTCCGGATGGCGCCCAAGTGGCAGATTCCAGGCACTTCTCGATCACATTGTCGGCGACCGGATCGGGTCGATAACGCCGCACGGCCGAGGCCGAACTCATCACCGACCAAAGATCGGCCGATTCCGCCGTCATCGCCGCGCCGCCTGTGGCGTGACCCCGCGCCATCGCGCGCCCCGCATCGGGCCGGTCACCAACGGCAGATCCAGCGTCGACAACAGGCCCGGTGGTGCCGCGATCACTGCCGGGATGGCATTGAGTTCCCGCATGACCGTGGCATAGGTCAGGCCGCGCATATTGCTTCCCCTGCCATGCATCTCGATGTCGACGGTGTAGGTCGGCATGCCCTCGAGGATCACCCGATAGCCGCCGAGCGGGGACGGATGCTTCGGCCAGTCGGGCGCGGACCCTTCCCCCATTCGGGTGATGTGCTCAAGGACTATCCGCTCCTCACCGTCCACCATGCCGGCGAGCCTGAACCGCATCCCCCCCATCGTGCCGGGTTCCACCATGCCCGAAGCGACCTCGTAACGTTCGGGGGCAAGCCACTTCTCAATCGTCGTCTTGACCTCGTCAAGCGGCAGTCCGACGCCGTCACCGACCAGGTGAACGATCGGTGCCCACAACGAGGCAAGGCGAGTCGTGTCGAAGAGCGGCGCCGGATGATCCGGCGGGTGACCGAAGCCCATGAAGTCGAACATGATGTCCGGCTGGTTGATGGGTCCGTAGTCCAGGATCTCCTGCATCGTGATGGTGTCGACCTGGCTACTGAATCCCGTCATTGTCAAAGCGATCACGTCATTGGCCCAGCCCGGGTCCACGCCGCTATTGAATAGGCTCGTTCCCCCCTCGGCACACGCCTTTTCGAGCAATTCCACCGTTTCGGCATCGGCCGCGGGCGGATAGCACAGAGGTACCAGCGACGTGCACACGACGTTCTTGCCCGCACGCAGGCAGCGCGCGATGTCCTCGGCCGCCTCCCGGTAGCGGTAGTCGCCAGACGCGAAGTAGGCGACGACGTCGGCGGGTAGGGACAGCGCGGCTTCGATGTCCGGGGTGGCGATAACACCCGTTTCGGGCATGCCACACAGGTCGCCCGCGTCGCGTCCGTGCTTGTCGGGGTTGTGCACGACCACTCCGACAAGGTCCAACCCGGGATGCTTGATCAGGGCCCGCAGGGCACCCACCCCCACTTGGCCGGGCCCCCACAGGATCACTCTGGGTTTGACACCGTCAGCCACCATGCGTCACCTCCTCCACCGAGCGCCATGCGAGAATATACCTTCTCAATAACTAACAACGGCATTGCCGTCAGCCGGGACGGCAGAGAAGGGAAATCCGTGAGCGATTACCAGTTCCTCAAGTGGGACACCCACGATGACGGCACCATCGTCCGGATTTCACTCAACCGCCCCGATCAGCGCAATGCCCAGAATCGCGGCATGCTTGTCGAGCTCGACGAGGCATTCGCAAAAGCCGAAGCGGACGACACCGTGCGTGTGGTCATCCTTGCCGGTGAAGGCAAGATGTTCTCATCGGGTCACGACATCGGGTCCAAGCAGGCCATCGGCGAGTACATGCCAGGCGCGAATCAGCACCCAACCAGACGTGTCAATGGCGGCACGCGCGAAGGCGCCGAGAGCCGCATGCTGCAGGAATGGCATTACTTCTTCCAGAACACCATGCGCTGGCGCAATCTGCGAAAGATCACCATCGCCCAGGTTCACGGCGACGTGTTCTCGGCCGGTCTGATGCTGATGTGGGCGTGCGACCTGATCGTCGGCAGCGAGGAGGTGCGCTTCGCCGATGTCGTCGGAACCCGGCTGGGCATGTGCGGAATGGAATACTTCGGCCACCCCTGGGAATTCGGGCCACGCCGCACCAAAGAGCTCATGCTCACCGGTGACTCGATCGACGTCCACGAGGCCCATCAGCTGGGGATGGTAAGCAAGGTCTTCAAACGTGACGAGCTGGCCGATCGCACGCTCGAAATCGCCAGGCGCATCGCCACCGTGCCGACAATGGCGGCGTTGCTGATCAAGGAGTCGGTCAATCAGACCGTCGATAACATGGGTTTCTACAATTCACTCCAGGCGTGCTTCTCACTGCATCAACTCAATCACTCACACTGGGCCGAAGTACGCGAAGACAAGCTGCCGCAGGCCGGAGAGGAGCACGGTGTCCCCCATTGGCGAACAGCGCCGCCCATTGTGCCGTCGGTCAAGGACAAGGTCCGCTCTGATGCGCAGTAATCGGCGTTCCCGGTGACCGACAGCGCGGGCGCGCAGCTGCCCGCCCCGCGTCCGATGGACGTCGACGTTCCGGGGCACCTGTTCGCCGATCTACCGTTCTACGACGTCGTCGACACTGACTCCACCGTGATTGTCGACCTGCATAACCGGCCGGATTTGCACAACAACCGCGGAGCGTTGCAGGGCGGCCTGGTCGCCACCCTCATTGACATCGCCGCGGGACGCCTCGCCATCAAATTCGTCGAACCAGGCGGCGGCGCCGGCACCGCGGACATGTCCATCCACTTCGTAGCGCCGATCACCACCGGACCCGCGAGGGCCACTGCCACTCTGGTTCGGGCCGGCACGCGGCTAATCGTGGTGGATGTCGACGTGACCGACGTCGGCCGCGACCGGCTGGCCGCTCGTGCCACCCTGAGCTTCGCCGTCCTCAACCCGCGCTGACATCTGCCTAGATGGCGCCATAACGCATTTCGGCGACGCGGTCGAGGACCACCGACGGCTCGCCGTACACCATCGCCCAGCCGCGCGCTCGCCGGTAGTAGAGCTGGATGTCCTGCTCCATCCCGAAGCCGTAACCGCCGTGAACGTGCAGGCTGTGGTGGGTCGCATCGCGCGCCGTCTCGTAAGCGAAGACGAATGCCATCGCCGCGAGTTCACTTGCGCGGACTGGCTCTTCGGCGAACGCACAGGCCGCCTTCAGACCAAGCAGGCGTGCGCCGTCGACCGCGGTCGCGCTGTCCGCCAACGGATGTGACACCGCCTGGAAGGTACCGATGGGAGCTCCGAACGCGTGTCGTTGTTTGGCGTACTCGGCCCCCATCTCGACCGCTCGGGCGGCGATGCCTACCAGCGCCAGGCCGGTCAGCGCCAACCAGCGATCCAAAGCGACGGAGTGCAGAACGTACGCAGCCGGGCCGCGCGCCAAGACAACCGCGCGGTCATCGACGGGAACGTCGGCGACCGGCATCGACGCCAGGTTCTCGATCTGGCGTAGCCCGTTGCCGATCGGCACGACCATCAATGCATCGTCAACCAATGCGACGACGGAGTGGGCGACGGCACCGGCAGGGACGAGCTCGATGCGTTGCCCGCGGGCGGGTCTCGGCGCGAAAGTGACCATCTGGTCACCGGCGAGTGCAGCGGCCAACGGGACCGCACCCAATTGACCGCACTCGGCGAGCAGCCGGGCAGCGACCTGCGTCTCGATGAGCGGTGCCGCCGCGATCGCGCGGCCGTGCTGCTCGGCGATGAGTCCGAGATCGAGTTCGGTTGCGCCCCAGCCTCCGTGCGCCTCATTGACGGCCATCTGTATGACCCCGGTCTCCATCATCGCGCGCCACAGCTCCGGATCGAACCCGAGCGGCTCGGCACCCCGCACTCTCTCAGGTGTGGAGAGCCGCGCGTACAACGCCACGAACGCGTCGACCAGCTGGTCCTGTTCACTGGACAGGGTCAGGTCCATGTCGTCAACCAACCTCGATGAATATGTACACTCTCAGAAAATGAGAGTAACAGTTTCGCGCGCTGCCGTTGCAGTTGGCTGCCTTGTCGAATCGTCCAGGTCGGTAGCGAGGATTGGTGACGGCCATGCACTTTCAGCTTGACAAAGATGCCGTCGACTTCCGCGACGAGGTGCGCGCACACCTCATGGACGTCCTGACACCCGATGTCGAGGAGCGAATTTACCGCACCGGCGTCGCGCACGACGACGAGTTCGCACACGGTCTCGTCGATAGAGGGTTATTCGCGCCGGAAGGCAGTGCCATCGAGGCCCAACTCCTCAACGAGGAGATGATGCGCTTCGATGCGCCCATGTACCTGTCGGAGACCTCGCGCATGGTTGCCTCGGTGATCCGCCAGGCCGGCACGCAGGAGATGCAGGAGCGGATCGTCGCCGGCGCCATGAATGCGGACATCACTATCGCGCTCGGGTTCACCGAACCCGAGTGCGGTTCCGACGTCGCCGCCGCACGGACGAAAGCGGTGCGCTCGGGGGACGAGTGGATCATCAACGGATCGAAGATGTTCACCACGAACGGTCATATCGCCGACTACGTCTTCCTGCTGGCCCGGACGAACCCCGACAAACCGAAGCACAAGGGCCTCACCATGTTCCTGGTGCCGCTGGACGCCGATGGCATTGAGGTGCAAGCGGTATGGACCCTGTCCGGCGAGCGCACCAACATCACCTTCTACAGCGATGTCCGGGTCGGCGACGAGTGCCGCATCGGTGAAGTGGACGGGGGGTGGGGTGTCCTGGGGATCTCACTCCACGACGAGCATGCGTCGGGATGGGGGCCTCACCTCGAGCGGCTGTTGGACCACGCCGAGCAATGGGCTCACTCCGTAACCGACGCGCAGGGCTGTCCGCGCGTCGGTGATGGCGACGTCCGCCGCCGACTCGCCAGGATCGCGATCGATGCAGAGGTATCCAGCCTGCTTCTGCGACGGTGCGTGTGGATGACCGAGCAGGGCCAGATTCCAGTCGCCGAGGGCCCGATGTCCAAGCTGTTCAGCACTGAGTCGCTGGTGCGGGCCGCTCAGGACGTCAATGAGTTCGTCGGTCCTGACGCCCTGCGCAGTTATTTCGAACCGACGGCACCTCAGAACGGCCGATTTGAGCACCTGCTGCGGTTCTCACTCGGCACAACGATTTATGCGGGCACCAGCGAGGTGCAGCGCACCATCATCGCCCAGCGCGGTCTGGGTCTACCCCGTTAGCTTTTTGACCGTGCGTGAGGAAGTGGTGGCGGTCTTGGCGCGGGTTGCCCTGGGCTTTGCGTCCGCAGGCGGGCTGACGGCCTGCCGGCACCACGCCCACAACTGCTCCTCGGACAGCTTGCTTCCCTTGACGCCCAGATGAAACACGCCGATCTGGGCCAGTGCGGTCAAGGTCGAATTCAACAGCGTGGTCAATTGGGCGGGTGTGAGGTCCTTGCGTATCAGACCCGCGCGCGAGCAAGCGGTAAGAATCTTCGTGAGCAGCTTTTGATGCGGCTCCCAGATCTTCGCGAAATCCGCTGGGCGCTCGATCTCCAGGCTCAGGTTGTAGATGGTCATCACCCGACCGCCGATCGCTTGTGAAGATTCCGCTCGGGACAGGAACCCCCGACAAAACGCCTCGAGTTGCTCCAACGGCCCGTCAGCCGCCGCGACTTCCTGCCGGATTCCTTCGGTGAACTGGCCGGTGACGTTCTCGTACAGCGCCAGCAGCAGCTCTTCCTTGCCGGCGAAGTGCTGGTAAAACGCGCGCAGGCTCAGATTGGATCGATCGATGAGCGTCTGGATGGTGAAATCTGCTCGCCCGGATTCCTCGACCAGTTCCAATGCCGTGGCCAGAAATCTCGAGCTGCGGGCGAGAGCACGCGCTCTCGCGGTGCTGAGCCGACGGTCGATGGTGCGTTGCTGCCACGTGCTGGGCATCTCGACTTCGGCATCGACGAGTTCGAGACTCTCGTCGAAACCCTTATCACTGCTGCTCTTTGCCGTCATGATGCCTTACAGGATACGCGATCTAGATCCAGAATTCGCATCCTCGTACGCACCACGTCCAGCCCGGCACCCCGGCGCACCGTGGGGAGCTCATGCGGTAGCCTCGGAAATGGACATTCTCGCTTGCGGTAATGAGAATTCCGTGAGCTGAAGCCGCAATTCGTCGCGAAGGAGTGCAGCGTTGAGCGCAGACATCCTTATCGTCTCGCCGGATGACCATCTGGTGGAACCGGCCGATCTGTGGACCAGCCGCCTGCCCGAGCGCTATCGCGACATCGGGCCGCGGATCATCCGTACCCGCGGGCGCATGGATCCGACCGTTACTTCCGACGTC
This sequence comes from uncultured Actinomycetota bacterium, assembly GCA_963762625.1. Lineage (GTDB taxonomy): Bacteria > Actinomycetota > Actinomycetes > Mycobacteriales > Mycobacteriaceae > Mycobacterium. The sequence continues at coordinate 1,242,765 of CAVXLB010000001.1, read as the reverse complement.
GCGTTCGTGGAGGACGACGAGGGCCGCGACGCGGACATCTGGCACTACGAAGACGCGGTTATCCCGATCCCGCTCATCAGCGCGGCCGCAGGCTATGAACTCGACGAGCTCACCACCGACCCGATCACCTACGACGAGATGCGCCCGGGCTGCTTCCGTCCGGCGGACCGCCTCGCCGACATGGACATTGCCGGCATCGAGGCTTCGGCCTGCTTCCCCAACACGCTCGTCCGCTTTTGCGGCCAACGCTTCCTCTACGGCAAGGACAAGGAGCTCGCGAAGCTCTGCGTTGAGGCCTACAACGACTTCCAGATCGACGAATGGGGCGGCAGCTCGAACGGTCGGCTGATCCCGCTCGGCATCATCCCGCTCTGGGACGTCGAGCTCGCTGCGAAGGAGGTCGAACGGGTTGCCGCCCGCGGCATGCACTCCGTGTGCTTCTCCGAGCTGCCCGCTCGTCTCGATCTACCGTCCATTCACAGCGACTATTGGGACCCGTTCTTCGCCGCGTGCGAGCGAAACGACGTCGGGATCATGCTGCACATCGGGTCGAGTTCTTCGCTCACCAAATCCTCCCCCGACTCTCCGCATGTCGTGACAAGCGCGCTGATGGCGGTCAACTGCACTATCGCCATGGTCGACTGGCTGTTCTCCGGTAAGCTCAGGCAGTTCCCCGGCCTCAAGCTCGCGTTCGCCGAAGCGCAGGCGGGCTGGATCCCCTACTATCTGCAGCGCGTCGACGAGGTCTGGCAAGATCGGCGGGCGTGGGGCGGGATTCATCCCCTGCTGACCGAACCGCCGAGCACCCAGGTACCCGGTCGAGTGTGGTTCTCCACCTTCGGCGATCCGGTCGCGTTCCGCATCCTCGATCTGGTCGGGCCGGACCAGCTGATGTTCGAGACCGACTACCCACACAACGACACGAACTGGCCACGCAGCCTCGAGGTCGCCAATAAGGCGACGGAGGGCCTGGACGAGGAGACCAAACGGAAGGTGCTGTCCACCAACGCGAAGACGTTCTTCGGCCTACCGTAGCGGAAGCGTTACAGCGCTTTCCACTCCGGCTTGCGTTTCTCAAGGAAGGCCTTCGGCCCCTCGATGGCATCCTTCGTCAGCGCCACTTTCATCCGGTAATTCTCGGAGAGCAGCTCGGCCTCGTAGATGGGCAGCGTCAGCCCCTTGCGCACGGCCATTCGCGAACCCCGCACCGCCAGCGGCGCATTCGAATTCACCACTTCGGCGATCTCCCAGGCGCGCGCTATCAGCGAATCGTGCGGCACGACCTCGGTGAATACGCCCAAGTCGTACGCACGTTGGGCTTCCAAGCGCTCGTGCTTCCCCATCAGGACCAAGCGCATGGCGACTGGTAGCGGCAGGATTCTGGCCAGCCGGACTGCTTCCCGGCCCGATGCCACCCCGATACTTACGTGTGGGTCCATCAACGAGGCGCGGTCCGACGCGATCGTGATGTCGGCTGTCGTGACCAGATCGATTCCAGCCCCACAGGCGATGCCGTTCACCGCGCAAATGACGGGTTTGGTCATTTGCAGCCACGGCGGCGTAGCTTCCTGCGGAGCATCCCACTGCCGCATGGAACTCAGAATCGGTTCGCCCTGATTGTCGATTCCTGCCGCGTTCTCCATGTCGTGGTCGGCGGCCTTGCTGACATCTGCGCCGACACAGAGCGCCCGACCGGCCCCGGTGATCAGCATTGTCCAGATATCCTGGGAGCGTTCAATCTCCGCGTAAGCGTCAGCGAGTTCTGCGATCATTTCGTCGTTGATCGCATTGAGCACTTCCGGTCGGTTCAAGGTCACACACGCGGTGTGACCTTGAACGTCGAACTCGATGGTGTCGTAATGCGTCACGTGTACCCCTTATCTCCAAAACTTAAGTCGGGATGGGTATTTCACTCTTCGGAAGTAGCTCGATCGGACTGCGCACTGGGACGGAATCCGAAGATATCGTTAAATCGTTCACAGTAGCGGGGCCAGACGTCGGGGTTGAGCAGGCGCTGTGGCATGCGCCCTTCGAAGATCGTCTGCCATTGCGTAGCGGTGGCTATGGCGATGTCGCGGGTGGCTTCGACGGTGATGCCCGCGATGTGCGGGGTGGCGACGACGTTGTCCAGACCCAGCAACGGGTTGTCTGGTCGCGGCGGCTCTTCGTGGAACACGTCCAACCCCGCGCCGGCGATGCCGCCGCTGACAAGCGCCTCGAGCAGCGCCCGTTCGTCGTGAACCGGTCCGCGCGCGGTGGAAATAAAGTAGGCGGTGGGCTTCATCGCCGCGAACTGGCTCTTGCCGATGAGGCCTTCGGTTTCGGCGGTAAGGGGGCACGTCACCTGGACGTAGTCCGAGTGCGTCATCAACTCGGCCAAACAGACCAGTCGGACGCCGTGTGCTCGGGCGCTCGCCTCGTCCAGGTACGGATCGAAGACGAGGACCTCCATACCGAACGGAGCGCACAATTGCACGAGGCGACTCCCGATGGCGCCCATGCCCACGACGCCCAGGGTCTTGCCGAGTAATTGGCTGCCCCGCAGCGCCAGTCGGTCGCTCAGCGCCCCACTGCGCAGGACTCGGTCTGCGACAGTGATCTTCTTGGCCAGGTCGAGCATGAAACCCAGCGCGTGTTCGGCGACCGCCTCCGCCCCGGGGCCTGAGTTGTTGCAAACCGCGATCCCCGCGCGCGTGCAGGCCTCGACGTCTATCACGTCGTAGCCAGCCCCTGCCGAACAGACAGCCAGCAAGGAGCCGCAGCGCTCCACCAACGACTTGCCTGCCAACCACTGTGAACCGTCAGTGACTGATGCCACGTCGGTGCGGGTGGCGACCTGATACCCGTGCGCGGATCCCAGAGCGGCCCAATTAAATTCGGCCGGAGCGGTCAGGTCGAGCTTGACGACGTCGATGTCGGTGGCCTCGAGGATGTCGCCTGCGGCCGGGTCCGTCCAGCGCTCGACAACCAGTCGTGGGTGTCTCGCAGCTCTCCGCTCTTGACTCAAGCGCTCATTTCCCGCCGACTTTGGGTTTGGCCTGGGCGGCCTTGAACATGTCTGCCAGCGCGGTATCCACGTTCGCGTAGTCGTTACGGGCGATCTTGGCGTCACGGCCCTCGACGACGTCGTAGCCAAGACGAAGGTCTTTGTTCTCCATGAAGTAATACTCGCGCCCGATCGGTAGGCGGCGGTCCTCGCGGGGCACCTCCATCCAGGCGCGCAGAAAACAGCGCGCCTTCTTCGGGTCGTTGCTGCTGACGAAGTTCGACCGGGAGTGGCACATCGCGAAGTTATTTGCCACAGCGGCCTCGCCGCATTCGAGTCGGAACTCGACCTGCTGCTCGACGAGCACCGTCCGCAGCAACTCAACAGCTTCGTTCTGCTCGGCTGTGAATTCCCGCCCAAGTGTGTGCATCGCGGGCAGGATGCTGCTGTAAGTGAAGTTGATGCAGATCCTGCCGTCGATCTGGGAGAAAACAGGCACGTCGTAGGGTGTGACGTCGGGCTGATCGTCAGGTTGCTCGCTACGACGGTGGTGCGGAAAACCCTGATAGAGCACGTTGAGCAGGTCGGGTCGTTCCGCTAAGACGCGGTTGTGTGCCGCAGGGCCGCTTGAGAACTGGCTCTCGCCGCCCTCGGCCGCCGGATAGACGCAGAGCAGTGACAGGATGTCGGCGGCGTCGTTGTGCATGGCCAACTCGGCGCTCGACTTGGTTCCGCGCGCAGGCTGCACGCCGCCGGGCAGAATTTCCTCCTGCACCCGCACCATGCGATGGCCGAACGAGTTGTTCGACACCAGGTAGCCGATGTGAGTGCAGAAAGCCCAATAGATTCGCTCCAGGTCATCGATCGAGTGCTGCCCGACGGGGAAGCCGCGCACGCACGCCAGGCCCTTTCCGAACATGAGGTCCTTGTACAGCCGAGCAAGGTCGTCGTCCAGATCACGGTGGCGCGCATCCGCGGGCGTAATCTCGTCGCGGTCTTTCTTCGCGGTCGCCAGCAGAATAGATTCCAGCGCAGCCACATTGCGTGCCGACAAATCGAAGGCGAAGTCTTCCTTGCTGGACAAGTCCGCACCCGTCCAGGTCATCGGGTCGGTGACTTGCTCCGTATAGATCGCGGTGGGCATCCGGTCCTCCTGTTGTCGTGGCGCGTGTCGGCTACTAGTGCTCTCGGCCGCCCTCGAGACCCCGAAGTTGTTGCGCGCGGTTCGTGGCCGCCTCGGTCATCATCCCGATGTCCGTGCCGGCTGAGATGAATCGCAGACCCAGGCCTACGAACCGATTCAGCAGGTCAACAGACTTGATGCCGGCCACTCCCAGCGCCACGCCGTGACCACGACAAGCCGCCGCGACCGATTCTACTGCACGATGGAAATGCTCATTCTCATACTGCGCATGTATGCCCATTTCGGCGGTCAGATCACTCGGACCGAGCATGATCATGTCGATCCCTTCGACCGCGGCTATCTGCGCGCTCGCATCGACCGCGCCAGGCGTCTCGATCATCACCGCCACGACAGTGCGTTGCTCCAGGATGCCGGTCAGTTCGGCGGCCGGTCGCGGGTCGTACCCACTGACCACATTTGGGCCGGAAATGGAACGGTGGCCGAGGGGCGGGAATCGTGCGGCGTCCACGATCGCCTTCGCTTCAGACGCTGACGTTACATGGGGCACAATGATTCCCACTGCACCGTTGTCGAGCACTCGGGCGATGACGCTCGGGTCGTGCGAGGGTACGCGGACCAATCCCGCGATCCCTGCACCCGCGGCGCCCACACACAGCATCGCCGCGGTCTCCAGCGAGGTGGACGTGTGCTCAAGATCGACATACACGGCGTCGTATCCGCACGCCGCGGCCATGGCGGGAACCTCGGGCGTCCGCGAGTTCAACAGGGCCAGGCACAACACCAGCCGGTCTCCACGCAACGCGTCCCTCAATGATCGCTGCACAGGCAAACGGTAGCTGATGGAGAACACCGTTTCTATATTCCCGTAAACGCCATTATCAGCGACGTTGTCGATGTGATAACCATTAGATATGCCAAGCAACCGCGTCGCCATCGTGGGCGCGGCCCTCTCCGACTGCGGCCGGGTGCCGGACAAGACGGCGATGGCGCTGATGGCCCAATCGTCGCGCCGCGCGATCGCCGACGCCGGACTGACGAAAGATGACATCGAAGGCTTCGGCGCGCATGGAACGCTGCTACCGCCGGTAGAAGTCAGCGAATACCTGGGCCTGCAACCCGGGTGGGTCGATGCGACCAACGTCGGCGGTTCGTCCTGGGAGGTCATGGCAGGCCACGCTGCAGCGGCCATCGCGACTGGCCAGATCGACGTCGCGCTGCTCACCTACGGGTCCACTGCACGTTCCGACGTGAAACGCCGGGTGCGCGCGTCCGCGGCAGCGATGAGCACTGGCGGTGTGCTGCAGTACGAAACGCCTTATGGCGCCACACTCATCGCCAAATACGCCATGGCGGCACGACGGCACATGATCGAGTACGGCACCACCACCGCACAGCTTGCTGAGGTTGCCGTCGCGGCCCACGAGTGGGCGGCCATGAACGACAATGCGTTCGAGCGTGATCGCATCACCGCTAAGGACGTGGCGGCCGCGCCGATGCTCGCCGACCCGTTCACCGCCAAGCACGTCTGTCTGCGCACCGACGGGGGCGGAGCCGTCGTGCTCGCCAGTGAGCGCGTCGCCCGGGACTGCGCAAAAGAGCCCGTCTGGATTCTCGGTGCTGCCGACGCGACATCGCACGTCAGCATGAGCGAGTGGCGCGACTTCACCACGTCTGCCGCGGCCGTTTCGGGGCCACGGGCCTTCGCGCGGGCCGGGGTGAGTCCTGCCGATATCGACGTGTGCCAGCTGTATGACTCGTTCACTTCCACGATCCTGCTCACGGTGGAGGATCTCGGATTCTGCGAAAAGGGCGAGGGTGGGCCGTTCGTGGGCTCCGGCGTGCTGCGTCCCGGCGGTGCGCTACCGACCAATACTGACGGTGGCGGGCTGGCATCGTGTCATCCCGGCATGCGTGGGATGTTCCTGATGGTCGAGGCTGTCAGGCAATTACGCGGGGAGTGCGGACCCAGGCAGGTGGACAATGCACGCCTGGCGTGTGTGCACGCGATGGGCGGCTTCTTCAGCCATAGCGCGACCATGATCCTGGGGAGGCAGTGATGGCGGTCCCCCCCGAACACTCAGGCCCGGACAGGCCCACCACCGATGGCGACAGCGAAGCCTGGTGGACGGCTATCCAGGACCATAGGCTGACCGTCAGCAGCTGCCGATCCTGTGCGCGAAAATCCCTCTACATGAGGCCCTTCTGCCCGCACTGCTGGAGCGAGGAGGTCGAGCCCATGCCCGCCAGTGGGCGCGCCCAGCTCTACACATGGAGCGTCGTCCATCAGAACGCCGCCCCATTCGACGCACGCACGCCCTACGTGCTGGCCATGGTGGACCTTGAGGAGGGACCCAGACTGATGACGGTGCTGCAGAACTGTCCGGTCGAGAATCTGCAGCCCGAGATGGATCTCATCCTCGCCTTCCGGGAAGACGAGGACGGCTTCATCGTCCCGGTCTTCGAGCCCACAGTGAACTGACCGAACCAGCACGGTCGCAACGCTGTTCAACCAGCGGCCACCAGGCGGTCGGCGAGGGCGCGCGGCAAACCCTCCGACCGTGCGTGCAGCGTGTTGCGTGCCACTTTGCCGTTGGCGTTGACGGGGAGCGGCCCGTCCCAGAACACCAGTTCCTCGGGCAGCTTGTACTTGGGCAGGCCCACGGCCACCAGCGCGTCGGCCACATCTGCTACTGAGAGCCCCACGCCGGCATCGAGTAGGAGCGCCACGGCGAGCCGTTCCCCTGTGGTGGCGTCGCCGACCGGATACGCCGCGCATTCGCGCACTCCGGCGATGTTCCCGACCGCGTCCTCGACCTCGGCGACCGGAATTTTCAGCCCGTTGCGAATCACAATGTCCTTCAGCCGCCCGACGATGCGGACCCGACCCTCGACGAGCTCGGCTACGTCGCCGGTGCGAAACCAGTCGCCGTCGAAAGCGCCCGCGTCGTCATCGGCGTCGGTATATCCGAGGAACGTGTGCGGGCCGGCAATGCAGCACTCGGTGGCATCACCTGCCGAGCCCACCCGGATCTCGACGTCGGCCAACGCCACGCCGTCATCTGCGTGGCGCACCGCCCTGCCTTCGGTCCGCAGGCCCGAAGTGCTTATCGGGACCTCCGACGAGCCGTAGGCGCGCATCACGACGATGCCGAACTCGTCCTCGATCCGCTCGACAATCCGCCGGTCCAGCATGGTCCCACCCAGATAGACCGCGCGAAGCGGAATCGCCTCGTCCCGCGCCACGGCCTCGTCGAGCACCCTGCCTAACAGCCGATCCGGCCCTCCGTACCAAGTCGCGTCTGACAACAGCAGCAAGTCGCAGGTGGCGACCGGATCCCAGCGATCCTCCAGCACGACCGGTGCCGCCAACAGCGGGGGAATGAAGACGGCCTGCAGCACACCAGTGACGGAGGCAACCGGGCTGATGAGGAAGATCCGGTCGTCAGCACCGAGCCCGGCGGCAGAGATGTAGTTCGCCGACGCCTTGATCAACGTGCTCAACGAATGGATGACGCCCTTGGGCTTGGAGGTCGTGCCCGAGGTGTAGAGCACGAGTGCGGGCGCGTCGGCCGAGCGTCTCGGCCGGTAGGGCGGGGAGCCGCCGCTGTGGGCGCTATCGTTCAGTTCGATCCATCTACACCTTTCCGACAATTCGGGTTCGGTGACGGCAGCCCAGTTCGGGGCGACACCCAAGGCCGCATCCGTGCGCGCGATGATGTCGGCGACCTGGGCGGCCCCGGAACTGCGCGGTACGAGCAACACCACCGCATCGATCCGTAATGCAGCATGCACCGCCACTACCGAGTCCACATCATTGCCGACCACCACGACGACCGGGGCCGATGCGCGCCCCCCGGCCGTGACCATCACATCGGCGGCCCGGTCGATGCGCGCATCGAGCTCAGCGTAGGTCAGCTCGACGCCCCGGTCTTTCAGCGCGAGCCGCTCCGGATGCCGCGTGGCGGCATCCCGGACGACGTCGGCCGGCTGCACGGACCAGTGCCCGGCCGCGCGGTACCGGGGCCGTAAAGCCTCGGCTCGAAGCTGTGCATGTCGCAGCAGCTCAGTCGGGCCGCCCATGGTGTCCCCTTCGATGCAAATGCTGGTTCTCGCCTATGCAAATGTAACCTCTCATTCATGCAGTCCATGACCTTCGACAATCAGGTAGCCATCGTCACCGGCGCGGGCGGTGGCCTCGGACGCTGCCACGCACTGGAACTCGCACGCAGGGGCGCCAGCGTTGTGGTCAATGACCTGGGCAGCGCGGTGGACGGCAGCGGCGCATCGACGTCGGCCGCCCAGGCTGTAGTCGACGAGATCACCGCGGCGGGCGGTATCGCGATCGCGAACGGCGAGTCGGTGGCCACCGAGGAGGGCGGCGCCGCTATCGTGGCGGCAGCGATGGACGCCTACGGCCGGGTCGACGTCCTGGTGAACAACGCCGGCATTCTGCGTGACGCCGCATTCAAGAACATGACCGCCGAGCAGGTCGACGCGGTCATCACGGTGCACCTCTCCGGCGCCTTCCATGTGACCAGTGCAGTGTGGCCGGTCATGCGTGAGCAGAATTACGGCCGAATCGTCCAAACAACTTCGGGCACAGGCCTGTTTGGCAACTTCGGCCAGGCCAACTACGGCGCTGCAAAGATGGGGCTGGTCGGCATGATGCACGTTCTCGCGATCGAGGGCGCCCGGAACGGGATCGCGATCAACGCCATCGCGCCGATAGCGCGCACTCGGATGACCGAGACAATCATGGGCGAGGCGGGTAAGGCTATGGATCCCGAACTGGTCACGCCCGTCGTTGTCTACCTGGCTCATCGCAGCTGCGACCGCACCGCGCACATCTACTCTGTGGGCGCCGGCAAGGTCTCGCGGGTATTCATCGGCGTCACCAAGGGCGTCGAGAACACCTCACTCACAGCCGAATCTGTGGCTGCATCGATCGATGAGATCGACGACAGCGCCACGTTCACCATCCGCGGGGGCCCGACCGGGGCCTGAGCGTCAGAAGCCCTGGAACCGGGGCTTACGGCGCTCGGCGAACGATTGCAGACCCTCCTGCAGATCGGCGGTGCGCGACACCGCTTCCTGCGCCCACGCCTCCTGCTCGAACGCGCGGTCACGCCCCGATTCCGACGACACCGTGAGAAGTCGCTTGGTGAGCGCGAGCATCACGGTCGGCCCGGCGGCCAGCCGCCCGACAAAGTCCTCGGCCACTGTGTCGACGCACTCCGGCGCGACGACACGGTTGACCAGGCCGAGGCGTTCACAGGTCGCCGCATCGACAGGTTCACCCAGCATCAGCAGTTCGGTCGCTTTGCGCAGCCCCACTATCCTGGTCAGCAGGTGCACGGCACCGGAATCCGGCAGGATCCCGCGGTGTACGAACGCCTCGACAAGCGTTGCCTCCGTGGACATGACAACGAGATCGCAGGCCAACACCAAACTCGATCCCGCCCCGGCCGCGGTGCCCTTGACCGCGGCGACCACCGGCTTGTCGCAGTCCATGACCGAAGCGATCAAACGCTGCCAGCCCCGCCGCAACATCTTCGCGATGTCACCCGGCCGCTTTTCCAACAGTTGCGAATTCGCCTCTGCGGGCTGCGGGGAAAGGCCAGCGCCAGCGCAGAAATGCCGCTCCCCTGCAGCGCCAAGCAGCACAGCGCGGACAGCCGAATTGTTGTTGGCTTGGACAAACGCCTCGGTGAGCGAGTCACGCGCCAAGGGCGACAACGAATTTCCTACCGAAGCCCGGTCGATGGTGACGCGGCAAACTCCGTCACCGCCCACGGAAGTGTTGATTCCGGGCTGTTCAGCTGACATCGCGCTCACCCCTGCGTTAACGGCGTTTCCGCTTTTCGGGTATCTTAATTTCCACCTTATCGGTGGCCACACGAGGAGGGGTGTAAATGGCGGGGACGGGACAGATCACCGATGAGGGACTGGCCCAGCTGCGCGCCACCATCGGTATCGCCGTGCCGCATACCCAGCCTCCCCACTACTTCCGCCCCAACGAAGACACATTCCGCCACGTCGCCGAAAGTTACGGCGACGCCAACCCGCTGTGGTCGGATCCGGAGTACGCCACCAAGTCGGTGTGGGGTGATTCGATCGCCCCGCCGTCCCTCGTCGGAGGCGACACCCTCATCGGTGAGGACGAGGTCACCACGCTCTCCGACGGGGACCGTGCCCTCACCAAAGGCGACCCGTTGCGAGGCGTGCACGCCTTCTACGCGTCGTCAGCGCGCGAGTGGTGGGCACCGTTGCGGGCCAACCATCGGGTGTTCCGGCGTAACGCCCTGGTGGCCGCGCTCGACAAACGCAGCGAGTTCGCCGGGCGAGCGATCCACGAGTGGTCAGCCCAGGTGTTCCGGGATGATGAGGGCACGATCCTGGGCGGCCAGTACCGCAACATGATCCGAACCGAACGCAACAAGGCGCGCGGACGCAAGAAGTACGAAGATGTCGAACTGAAGACGTGGACCGAGGACGAGATCGCCGACATCGACCAGCGATACGCACGCGAGGTGCCGCGCGGTGCCGACCCTCGTTGGTGGGAGGACGTCAACGAGGGCGACGAGGTCGGTCCGTTGACCAAGGGTCCGCTGACGGTCACCGACATGGTGTGTTGGCACGTCGGCATGGGTACCGGCATGTACGGGGTGCGGCCGCTGCGGTTGGGTTGGCGCAACCGGCAACGCATCCCGCGCTTCTACACCCCCAACGAACATGGCGTACCCGACGTACAGCAACGGGTGCACTGGGAGCCCGACGCCGCCCGAAACGCGGGGAACCCCACCACGTTCGACTACGGCCGGATGCGCGAGACTTGGTTGACCCATTTGTGCACTGACTGGATGGGCGACGACGCGTGGCTGTGGAAGCTCGACTGTGAGTTCCGATTGTTCAATTATGTCGGTGACCTGCACACCATCACCGGGACCGTGGTGCACAAGTACCTCGCGGAGGGTGAGCGACCTGCCATCGATCTCGAACTCGCCGCAACGAGCCACCGCGGCGAGGTGACCGCGCCGGGGCACGCCACCATCCTGCTGCCCAGCCGGAAGCTCGGCCCGGTCCGTCTTCCCGACCCGCCCGGCGGGGCGACCAACCTGACCGATCTGCTCGTCGCCGTCTCGGCACAGTTCGCCGAACGCTGAGCACCATGACCTACGCGAGTTCGCCGGGACTGCGGGCCGAACAGCAGGGCCCGGTACTGCGGCTGACCCTCGACCGCGCGGACCGCCGCAACGCCGTCAACGACGTCATGCTCGATGCCCTGATCGGCCACCTCGCCTCGGCGGGTACCGACGAGTCGGTGCGCGTCATCCGCATCGATGCCGACGGGCCCGACTTCTGTGCCGGCGCCGACCTGATCGCCAATAACGCTAAATCCGAACGCAGACCGCGCGTCGGGAGCACTCAGCGCCGATTGCCGAACAAGGCCAACCGCCTCATCCCGTTGATGCTGGAGACGCAGGTACCCATTGTCGCGGTGGTCCGCGGCTGGACCGCCGGACTCGGCTTTCACATCGCCATGGCCTCCGACTTCTGTCTGGCCGCAACCGATGCGCGGTTCTGGGAGCCGTTCATGGCACGAGGATTCACGCCCGACAGTGGCGCAGCATGGTTGTTGCCCAGACTGATCGGGATGGTGCGGACCCGACAGCTGTTGATGCTCGGTGAGGAGATTTCGGGTGCCAGCGCGGCCGACTGGGGCATCATCCACCGCGCGTACGACGATGATCAACTGGATTCGGCCGCCGAGCTTCTCGTGACGAAGCTAGGCGAAGCGCCGACCGTCGCCCTCGGACTCACCAAGTGGCTGCTGCAGAGCGGCAACGGACTCGACCTCGACCGCCACCTACAGAACGAGGCCATGGCGTTGGAGCTCTCCAGTCGCAGCGAGGACTTCCGCGAGGGTTTGGCGGCCTTCAAAGAAAAGCGCGACGCGCGATTTCAGGGACGATGACTCGGCCACCGATCACCGCGGACAGCAACACCGCCGACGCCGTCGCGGCCGTCGAACAGTGGGTCGCAACCGAAGTTCCCGCGCCGTGGCGAGCCGCGGCCACCGACGGGCCCTCGGCGTTGCGGGCCGTCCGCACCCCAGCGGACTACCACCAGTGGTATCCGATCTTCGCCCGGTCGGGACTCGTGGCACCCACCTGGCTGCCCGAACACGGCGGCCTCGGGATCAGCAACGACGTCGCGCGCGCCATCGAGACCGTGCTCGCCCCCCTGCGTCTGTCCAGGCTCAACCCACTCGGACTGAACAACGCCGCGGCGGCGCTTTTCAGCCACGGCACCGAGGAACAGCGCCGGCGCTTCCTGCCACCCATCGTCCGCAACGAAGAGAAATGGTGCCAGCTGTTCAGCGAGCCCGGGGCGGGCTCGGATCTCGCCTCACTCGCCACCCGGGCGGTGCCGGGCGGCGACCACTGGGTGGTAACCGGTCAGAAGGTCTGGACCACCTGGGCCGACGAGGCGGATTTCGCCATGCTGCTCGCGCGCACCGATCCCGATCAGCCCAAACACCAGGGCATTACCTACTTCCTACTGGACATGCATCAGCCCGGAGTCGACGTTCGGCCGCTGCGCCAGATCACCGGTGAAGCTGAGTTCAACGAAGTGTTTCTGGACGGCGCCCGCATCCCAGATGCGCACCGAGTCGGGGAGATCAACGACGGATGGCGGGTCAGCGCGTCTACGCTGTCCAGCGAGCGGCAGATGGTCTCCGGCTCAGGGTCTGGTGGCATGGGCCGGCTCGGTGGCTCCAGCGCGGACCGGCTCATCACACTCGCCATGGAGACGGGACGTTGGGACGACCCCGTCATCCGCAACAAGGTCATGCGCCTGTGGGCCCAGGAGCAGATCCGTGGCTGGACCAATGCCCGTGTACGCGCCGCACTTTCAGTGGGACAGTCGCCCGGCGCGGCGTCGTCGATCGGCAAGGTACATCAGGCGACGCTGAACCAGCAGATCCAAGACCTGATGGTCGACCTGCTGGGCACGTCTGCGCTCGCCTGGGAGCCCGGCGAAGACCCGGACGCGCTTCCCCGCGATGTCCAAGGGCTGCTGCGCAGTCTCGCCAACGGCACGGAGGGGGGCACCACCGATATCAATAAGAACATCCTCGGTGAGCGGGTGCTCGGGTTGCCGAAGGAGCCGGACCCATGGAAAGGCAAACCCTGGAAGGACATTCCTCGATCATGAGGACCCCAACCTCCTATGAACGCCTGGTCGTCGAGAAAGCCGACGGCATCGGCTGGCTCATCCTGAACCGCCCCGATGCCGGGAACGCATTCGACGCCCAGATGCTCGACGAGCTCGAGACCGCCTGGGCCGAACTTGATGACGACCCGGACGTGCGCGTCATCGTCAACACCGCCAACGGCAAGTCGTTCTGCACAGGCATGGACGTCGTGCAGGTGGCCCGGGATAAGGATGCGATGCGACGCCACTCCCGACGCACCCGTGATGCCCAGCTCAAGATCTCGGCATGGCACTGCGGGGTGTGGAAGCCGGTCATCGCGGCGGTCAACGGGGTGTGTGCCGGCGGCGGATTACATCTGGTTGCTGACGCCGACATCGTGATAGCCGCCGAAGCGGCGACGTTCGTCGACCCACACGTCTCGGTCGGCCAGGCCGTGGCCTACGAAGCGATAACCCTGCTGCGTAAATCCCCGATGGAGGCGATCACCCGAATGGCGTTGAGCGGTAAAGGCGAACGGATCTCGGCCGATCGGGCCTATCGGTTGGGCATCGTGTCCGAGGTCGTCGCCGGCGACGGGCTGCGAGGGGCGGCGGCGAGATTGGCCGCAGCCGTCGCCTCCAACTCCCCTACCGCGATGCGAGCGACGAAGCAGGCCCTCTGGCACGCGCTGGAGGTCGGTCTCACTCAGGCACGCGACGATGCCCGCGAAGAAATCTGGCGTCTTCGCGATCACCCCGACCACGCCGAAGGTGCTCGAGCGTGGCTCGAAAAGCGAACGCCCCGTTGGCAACCACTCGACACACGGCCCCACTCGGAGGTCCCATGAACGCCACCGAGCAGGTCCCCTATCGGCGGCTGATCGTGGAGCGCCGGGGTCCGGTCGGGTGGATCATCAATAACCGACCGGATCGGCTCAACGCCTACGACGCCGTCATGCGCGAGGAATTCCCAAGGGCCTGGACCGAACTCGACAACGATCCGGACGTGCGGGTGATCGTGCACACCGGAAACGGTCGCGCATTTCAGGTCGGCGCCGATGTCGATGACCTGGACGGCGAGGCGGTGCAGCAGTTCGAGGAAACCATGCGCACCCTGGACATGCGGCTGACGGGTTGGCACATGAAGGTCGGCAAGCCGGTGATCACCGCCGTCAACGGCGTGTGCGCCGGCGGCGGACTGCACTGGGTCGCCGACGCGGACGTGGTGATCGCCGCCTCCGACGCCACTTTCCTCGATCCACACGTCTCGATTGGGCAGGTCAGTGCACTGGAAACCATTGCGTTGATGCGAAAGATGCCTGCCGAGGCCGTGCTACGGATGGCGCTCGTCGGCAGTCACGAACGTCTCACCGCGCAGCGGGCCTACGAACTCGGCATGATCAGCCAAGTCGTCGACCCGCCGGAAGCGCTTCGCGACGTTGCTCAAGAACTGGCCGAAAAGATCGCCCGCAACTCCCCCGCCGCGATGCGCGCCACCAAGCGAGCGCTCTGGGGGGCGCTGGAGCACGGTTTGACCGACGCCTGCCGTGAAGGCGCCGCGCACCTGACGTCCATGTGGGGACACCCCGACCAGAACGAGGGACCAACAGCGTTCGCCGAGAAGCGCCCCCCGAATTGGCTGCCTTTACAGCCAGAGCTGGAACCGGATTCATGAGTTTGGCCGACCTTCTCGACGGGCTTCCCGATGTCGCCGTGCAAACGCTCGACACCAGCGTGTCGAACACCGAACTCGCCGATGCCGCCGACCGGCTCGGGGCAACTCTGCGCGGCTTGGGGGTGCGGACGGGACAGGTCATCGCCGCCATGCTCCCCAATGACGCCACCACTGTCGCGGCGCTGTTCGGTTGCTGGCGTGCCGGTGGCGTATATACCCCGCTCAACCCCCGGGCCGCCGACGCGGAACTCGCGACCCAGATAGAGATCCTGGACCCCGTCGCGGTGATCACCACCCCCGACCTCGCGCATCGGTTCGCCACGTTTGACACCTTGCACGTCGTCGCGGGAGCCGGGCTGCAATGGTCGGCGCGGCGGTCGGACTCCTCTCGGGATGCGCGTCGCCTCGGCGCGGACGTGGCTCTCTTGCAATTCACCTCCGGAACGACGGGGCCACCGAAGCCGGTGCCCCTCCGGCATAGCACAGTGCTCGATCTGATCGACCGGCTGCTGGCCAAGCTGCGTGGCGCGAAGACCTCGGATCGAAAGCGAACTCCGATGCCCAACCTGGTGCCGCTGTCGCTGTCGCTGTGGGCGGGGATTTACCAGGTGCTGTTCGCGTTTCGGGCGGGCTCCGGCGTGGTGCTGATGGACCGGTTCGCACCGGCCGACTTCGCGGCACTCGTCGCCAAACACCAGTTGCGCTCCACCGTGCTGCCGCCGGCCGCGCTGACGATGGTCCTGCACGACGAGACGGTCACCAGCCTGGATCCGCTGCGTATCGTGCGATCCATCACGGCGCCGCTGTCACCTGTGCAGGCTCGCCGGTTCCGGGACAAATTCGGTGTGCTCGTGCTGAATTCGTATGGCCAGACCGAGTTGGGCGGCGAGGTCGTAGGGTGGTCGGCCGCCGACGCGCGCGAGTATGGCGAGGCCAAGCTCGGCTCGGTGGGCAGACCGCTGCCGGGCATCGACGTGGCGGTCAGCGACGACGAAGTGATGGTTCGCACCCCGACCACCGCCGCTCGCAAGATCGACCCGGCATTCCTCGACCGGCTGACCGAGGACGGCTGGTTCCACACGGGCGATCTGGGCTGGTTCGACGAGGACGGGTTCCTGTGGCTTGACGGCCGCGTGTCCGACATGATCAATCGCGGCGGCCTGAAGGTATTTCCCGGCGCCGTAGAAGACGTGTTGCTCGCGGCGGACGGGATCAGGGAGGCAGCCGTAGTCGGCATGCCCGACGAGCGGTTGGGCGAGGTGCCTTGGGGCTTCGTGGTCTGCGCCGACGAAGGAGTGACCGAAGCCGACCTCGTCGCTTGGTGCCGCGAACGGTTGACCCCCTACCGCGTCCCGGCGCGCATTGTGTTTGTCGATCGACTGCCCCGCAACGACGTGGGCAAAGTCGTCAAGCGAGAGCTGGTGGCTTTCGCCCAACCGTCAGGGCAGATTGGTCTGTAACAGGGTCAGCGGTATCCCGCAGAGCGGCTCCAGCTTGACCTCTTTAAGGTCGAACCCACCATCGTCCATCGCCTGCTCGAAATCCGGCTTCGTGCCGTACCGCCGCGCAATGTCCGTGGCCGCGTCAGCATCAGGGACACGCACGACGACAGAAAATAATCCGTCGCCACAGCGAGCCAGGAACTCGGCCGCCGAACCCGGGTCGTTCGGAGCGGCGGGCGTCGGCGAGATGAGCTCGAAGCCCCGGTCCCAGTCGAGCCTGATCTGAAGCCCGAGATGTTCGAGCTCGAAGGCCTGGAACTCAAAGCCCAAGCTGGTGAGGAATTCCGCTGCGGTGTCGAGCCGCTCAGACCCGATCGCGAACACCACATGGTGCAGTGCGGTTTTCGGCTGTGTCATTTGTTGTCTCCGATCGGGGGCCATGCTGGATTGCACCACCATACGATGTCTGCGAAATCCGGGTTCTCGATTAATGTAAATTTGTATTCTCGTGCGGTAGGTTCCGAGTTGGTCATTGATGACATGGAGGTATTGCATGGCGCTGGAACAGTTCAATCTGGACGGGCAGGTCGCGATCGTCACCGGCGCCGGGCGCGGCGTCGGGGCGGGCATCGCGAAGGTTCTGGCCGAAGCGGGCGCAACGATCGTCGGCACCGCCCGCACCCCGGCCGAGGTGACTCAAACCATCAAGGAGATCGAAGAGGCGGGGGGCAAAGGCCTGGCGATCGTCGCGGATGCGGTCGACCGTGCCGATGGGGAGCGCGTAGTGCAAACCGCGGTCGACACATTCGGCCGCATCGACTTCCTGGTCAACAACGTCGGCGGCGCCAGCTACGCACCGTTCCTGTCCGTTACCGACGAGAACTTGCGTCACACCTTCGATTGGTGTGTCACATCGGCCTTCATCATGAGCCAGCTCGCCGTACCGCACATGCTCGATGTCGGCCAGGGCTCGATCATCAACATCTCCTCGGGCTCAGGGCGGTTCGGTATTCGAGGGCTGTCCTCGTATTGCGTGGCGAAAGGCGCACTGGAGGCGCTCACCCGGGCGATGGCCGTGGAATTGGCACCCAAGATCCGCGTCAATGCCATCTCGCTGGGATCCTTCTTGACGGCCGGCCTGCAGTCCAGCCTCGACATGCTGCCCGGGTCAGACGAACAGATGAAAGCGGCGACGCCGCTGCACCGGTTCGGCGATGTCGCTGACCTGGGGCGCCTGGCCGTCTATCTGTGCACGCGCGACTGCTATGCCACCAACACAACCTTCCGCGTCGACGGCGGCATCGATGCGTCGAACTCCCCAATCCCCATCCCCGACCTGTGAAGGCAACCATGACTGACAAGAAGATCCGCGTCGCGGTGATCTCTACCGGCGGAGTGGGCAGCATCGCCATCCGCGCCATCGCGCGGCGCGCCAACTACGAACTCGTCGGTGTATGGGTTTACAGCCCAGAAAAGGCCGGGAAAGATGCCGGCGAGCTGGTCGGCGCCGGTCCACTGGGCATCCGGACCACCAGTGCTCTTGACGAGATCATCGCGATGGCTCCGGACTGCGCCGTGTATACCGCTGCGAGCCCGGAGATGGACGCCGCCGCCGTGCGCGACTATGTCCGCCTGCTGGAAGCGGGTATCAACGTCGTCACCACCAATACGCCGGGAATGATGTTCCCGGACAGCTGGATTCCCGAGCTAGCAAGTAAAGTCCGGGCGGCCGCGACGGCCGGTGGGGTCACCATATACACCTCGGGTATCGAGCCGGGCTTCGCCGGCGACCAGCTGGCCGTCGTGCTGACCACGTTGTCGAACACCATCCGTTCGATTCGCGCCCAAGAGATCTTCGACTACTCCGGCTATCCCAACGCGCACATGATGGTGGACGTTATGGGATTCGGCAAACCCCTGGACTTCACGCCGTTGTTGGCCCTCGACGGCGCCCAGCAATTCGCCTGGGGCCCACCGATCGGCCTTGTCGCTCGCGCACTGGGCCTGACGCTCGATGAGGTGACCGAGAGTTACGAGCGAGTCGTCACCCCCCGAGACCTGACAGTGGCCTGCGGCGTCATCCCAGCGGGAACCTGCGGAGCGGTGCGGGCCGAGACCAGGGGCATAGTCGACGGTCAACCGGTGATCATCATCGAGCACGTCAACCGGATGGCCCCCGACTTGGCGCCGGAATGGGCCACCGCACCCAATGGGACCTACCGCCTGATCATCGATGGCGAACCGAGCATCACATGCGACCTGCGGCTGGGTAGCGCCGACACTCCCTCGGCGGCCAACGACGCCGGGATGGAGGCCACCGCGATGCGGGTTGTCAACGCCATCCCGTACGTCGTCGATGCACCCGCCGGCATTGCGACATCATTGGACCTGCCCCTGACCGCGCCGCGCAATGCGTTCGAACGCACAGTATCGGCGTAGGCGATACCGCCTAGTCGAATCGTGCGCGCAGTTCGGCCTTGAGCACCTTGCCGGTCAGATTGCGCGGCAGCGTATCCACCAGCTCGACTCGCTCCGGGAACTTGTGCCGAGCCAGTTTGTGCGCCTGACAGTGCTCGACCAGCGATGCCAGTTCAAGATGGGCGCCGGCTTCGACGACCACGACCGCGCACACGCGTTCCCCGGTGCGCCGGTCCGGCACGCCGATGACCGCTACGTCGGCGACTGCGGCGTGACTGGCCAGCACGCCCTCGATCTCCAGCGCCGAGATGTTCTCGGCGTTGCGGATGATCGCATCCTTGATGCGGCCGGTCACCACCACATTGCCATTCTCGTCGATACGGCCCCGATCTCCGCTGCGGAACCATCCGTCGGCGTCGAACGCGTCCGCGTCCAGCGACTCGTCCACATAGCCGAGGAAGCACTGGGGCCCTTTGAGTCTCAGCTCGCCGTCGCCGCCCGGCTCTACCTCGCGCCCGTCGTCGCCCACCACCCGCACTCGCACCCCGGGCACCGGCGGTCCGACCGTATGGTCGAGGATGGCGGCTTCCGCATCGGGCGGGGGTGAGGTGACGACGGGAAATTCCGTCAGCCCCCAGGAATTGGCGATACCCGGAACCGAAAAAGCCTCGCGCACTTGCCGTCCGAGTTCCGCTGTGATCGGCGCGCCACCGGCCAGGCAGGCGCGCAGGTTCGGGAACAGCGGGTCGGGCCCATGCTTTTGTTGTGCTGCCATAAAGGCGATGTAGAACGGCGTGGCCGTGCCGAGCAGCGTGGGACGCTGCGCGGCGATCGCGAACGGCGTGGTGGCGGCGTCGAACGCATCGAACAGCGCCAGCCGCATCCCGGTCAGGAGACTGGCTGCGAGCATCGCGGCGCCACCGACGTGCGAGACGGGAAACGGGATCGGGTTCACGTCGTCGCTTGACGCACCCACCATCCCCACCACACCGGCCGAGCCCGCGATCACCGACCGATCGGTGTGCCGGATGCCCTTGGGCGCCGCGGTGGTGCCAGACGAGTAGTAGACCCAACGAGCGTCGTCGGCAGAGGTGGGGGGTTCAGGCAGCGAGCCCAGATCACCCACCGGCAGACGGAGCGTGCCCGCCGTCGGAGCGGTTGCGTGGTCGATCACGATGGTTGTCATGTCGCGTTCCTCGGACAACGACCGCGACAGCTCCACGTGGTCGAATCCACGCCACGTCCCGGGCACGATCATCACCGCGGTGTTCATTTGTGCTGTGACGAAGCGGACCTCACTCTCGCGCCAGATCGGCAGAATCGGGTTCTGTAGCGCGCCCAACCGCGTCAGCGCGACCATCACCACCATGGTCTCCAGCGTCGTCGGCAGCTGCCACGTCACCACTGTGCCCGCCCCGACACCTTGTTCGGCGAATGCCGCCGCCGCGGCAACCGCGGAGTCCCGCAGCTGGACCGTCGTCAAGCTGCGACCGAAGTCGTCGCACAGCAACACCCGATCCGGATGCTCGGAAGCCGCCCAGTCGACCAGCCCCCAATAGGTTTCAGTGCGGTCGTGGCTCATTTGGCCGGCAGCATCAGTCGGCGCTTGGCGAGGATGTTGCGCATCATCTCCGAACTGCCGCCGGATACGGTATATGCGCGCGACCAGAGCCAGCATTCACGCAGTCGCTGCTTGGCTTGGTGCACAGGCGAATCGGGCGGTGCGTCGAGTCTCACCGATGAGGCCAGCTCGGCCCCGTAGGCGGCCACGGTGTGGTACGTCTCAGCGAAGCTCAGCTTTGCGATCGACGCATCGCCCGGCTTCTCATCGCCGCTGACAAGCCGCTCGACATGGTCATCGATGAAGGCCTTGGCCACCTCGACTTCAACTGCGAGTTCGGCGACCCGCTGGCGGATGTCATCCACCTCGATGGCAGGCCTGCCGTCAATTGGCAGGTTGCGGGCCAGCACGACGAGGTCGTCGATGAGCAACTCGAGCAGTATCACGTTGCCGCCGATGCCGAACCGCTCAAACTCCAGCCCGGCCATGATGATCGACCAGCCCTGGCCGGGCTCGCCGATCACGCTGTCTTCGGGCAGCGGTACATCGGTGAGGAACACCTCGTTGACTTCGACGGCATCGCCGAGCGTGCGGATGGGACGCACCTGGACTCCCGGAGCTGATAACGGCACGACGAACACCGTAAGCCCATGATGGCGCCGCGACGAGGGATCGGTACGAATCAGCGCCAGACCCATGTCAGCCCAGTGGCCGTCGGTTGTCCAGGTCTTCTGCCCGTCGAGCAGCCATGTTCCATCTGGCCGCCGCACGGCTCTGCTGCGAATCGCCGCGATATCGCTGCCTGCGTCGGGTTCGCTGAGGAGTTGACACCACACATGCTTGCCGCTGCGGATCGAAGGCAGGTACGCGCGCTTCTGAGCGTCGGTGCCGAAGTGCAGGAGCACGTGCGCGGCGAGGTTGACCTGTTCAACCGGGCGGGGAGCACGCGCACGCAAGATCTCCTCACTCACGATCCGGTCATGCATCGGGTGATGGTCGGGTCGGCCGCCGTATTCGGCCGGCCAATCAGCACCGAGAAGGCCCGCCTCGAACAGGCTGGCAAACCATGAGCGCAATAGCGACTCTTGCGCTGCGTCCACCGGAGCGCGGTGGCCCTCGCGGGCCTCGATCGGCGGAGCGTGCTCGGCGACGAATGCCCGCACGCGGTCGCGGAACATACGAGCTGAGCCTCGGTGGGCCGCGTTCGCAAGGTGGTCACCATCCCGATACCTCGGCGAGCAGCGCGCGACTCGAGCGAGCGGTGCCAAGAAGAACCGCGTCCGTCGCGGCTCGGCGCAGTTCGTGGTGCAGTGGGTATTCCCAGGTAAATCCGATTCCACCGGATAACTGCATGCACTCGTCGACGGCCGCGGTAGTTTTCGCCGCGACGAAGGCGTGGGCGACAGCGGAGTGCGCAACGGCCGTCTGCACGCGGGCGTCATCGTCAATGTCGGCCGAAGCGAGCGTGCGCGCCGCCTTCGCCACGATTGCGCGGGACTTGACTTCCAGCACCAGCAAGTCGACCAAACGATGTTGCACCGCTTGGAAACTGGCGATCGGCGCTCCGAACGCCACCCGGTCCTTGAGATACGCGATAAGGCGGGCAAGCGTGCTCGACAGCGCGCCGAGGGCGTCGGCGCTGACCAGAAGCCTGCCGATCGCCATGAGCCGTTGGGCCTGAATCGGAGATCCGATCAATGCGCCCGCTGCCGTCGACACGTCGACACACCACACCGGACGCACGACGTCCAGCACATCGCCATCGGGCCAGCGGCTCTCAGTGTCACCGATTTCAAGCAGATGCACTCCGTTACGGCCCGCAACGACGATCGCGCGCACCGTGTCACCGCCCACGATCCGGACGACATCTCCAGCCGGTGCGAAGCCGACGATCGTTGTGCCGAAAAGTGTTCCGGTCAGCCAGTCGTCACGAATCGAATCGGGGGCATCGGCAAAGGCAGCGGCCGCCACGGCGCATCCGAACCATGGCGACCGGTCTTGTGCCCGGCCGAGTTCTTCCGCGATCAGACACGCTTCGACCGGACGCCATCCGACGCCGCCGAGATCCTCACTGACCAACAGTCCCAGCCAGTCCATCGCCGCGAGGTCGCCGATCGAATCCTTGTCGCCCCGGCCAGCAAGAAACTCGCGCGCCGAAACCCGTAGCAGATCGAGGTCGAGATCGTCCTCGTCGTCACGACCCATCCGGCGCTAGCTCCCGAGGAGCAGTTGTTCGGCGTTGTCACGCATGATCCGCCGCTTTGCCGGCTCGTCGAGCGGGTCGAGCAGTTTGATGAAATCCGCCGGCTCCGCCAGCCCCTCGGCGTGCGGAAAGTCGGAGCCCATTACCAGGCAGTCGTCATACCCCATTGCTGTGACGATCGCGGGGATGTCGTCCTCCGGGTATGGCACCACCCGAACATGTCGGCGGAAAATCGCCGACGGCCGCTCCGTCAACTTTCCACCGATCCACGGGCCGTTGCGACCCATACCGCGGCTCTTGTCCATGTGCCTGACGAAGAACGGGACCCATTCCGCGCCGTGCTCGGCAACCAGAACTTTGAGGCCCGGGAAGCGGCCGAAGAGATTGTCGAAGATGAGGGCAGACAACGTTTCCTCGATAGGCCGCTGGCCGTAGATGTTCATCCACTGCCACGCCGACATATGCCAAGACGCGGGGTCGGACGCCTGTCCCCAGGCGGGCGAGATCGCAGTGAAGTACCAGAACGGCATGATGTGGAACACCAGAATGCAGCCGGCCTCTTGCAGGCGTGCGTAGATCGGGTCGAAGTACGGATCCCCCGGTGAGCGACCGTACGCCGGCCCCGTCGGCAGTAGCACGAATTTTGCGCCCTGCGCGATGATCGCCTCCGTCTCAGCGATGGCGGAATCCAAGTCGCGCAACGACAGCAGCGCTGTGGCGAAGATCTTGCCTTGGTGGTTAAAGCCCCACTCTTCGTCGAACCATCTATTGAACGAGCGGAGGTTGGCATACAACGCAGGAGTGTCGTCGACGTAGTGTTCGGCGGCCAGCGCCATGCCGCTGGGGTAGATGACCATCCGCTCGATGCCCTGATCCGCCATGACAGCGAGGCGTGCGGCGCGCTCGATGAATTCCGGTTGCATGGGTTGCGGCTCGTAGGTCTCCTCAGGGTTACCCGAACCCATTTGCTTGAGCATCTCCTTGAGCGAGCCGGGCCGGTACGCCACGTCCAAGCCCAGCCCCCCTTCGCTGTTGAAGGTCGCGACGCGGCGGCCCGCAAGGATCACCTCGACGCCATCCGCTCCGCGGACCGTCGTGATCGCACGATCGCGGAACTTCTCCGGCAGGTAACGGGTGAACGCGTCGCGAGTCTCGTAGCAATGGGTGTCGCAATCAAAGATCCCGTAGTCGAGGTTCGTAGCCACCGCACAGCTCCTTGTTAGCGAGAATGAGTATTCTCTATATGAGGAGAGGATACTATCCTGACTCGGGCATACCCATCCTGGGTCGCAAACATCCGGGCGAGTTGCCGCGGTCCGTTCGCCCTGCCGCCGGCTGTTAGGAATTATGACTGCACCAACGACTTTCGCCTCGGCCATGGAGGCACACGGTGGCCTCAGCTGACCAGGACGACCTGCGCGAAGCCGTGCGCGGGTTCCTGCAGGCACGATCGCCAAGTGCCGCGGTACGGGCAGCGATGGAATCCCCGAGTGGCTACGACGAGCAGGTCTGGCGACAGCTCGCTGGCGACATGGGCCTTCCCGGAATCGCAGTGCCGGAGGAATTCGGGGGCGCCGGCGCGGGGATGCCGGAACTGGCCGTCGTGTTCGAAGAGATGGGCACCGCGCTGTTGTGCTGCCCTTTTTTCGCCACCGTCGCACTTGCCGGTTCCGCGCTGCTTACCAGTGGGGATCGCGACGCGATGGCAAAGCTGCTGCCCGGGATCGCCGAAGGTTCGACCACCGCCACGCTGATCCTCAACGGCACTCTGGGACCGTGGAATCCGGACTCTGTCACCCTTGCCGCGCGCAGCGCACCCGAGGGCTTTGTGGTCAACGGTGAGGCGTCGATGGTGCTCGACGGTCACACTGCGGGCTTGGTCCTGCTGGCCGCCCGCACCGACGCGGGCATCTCGTTGTTCGCCGTGGAATCGAGCGCGCCGGGGTTGGACCGCGAGCGGCTCGCCGGCTTGGATCGCACCCGCAGGATCGCCAGGCTGCGTTTCAGCGACGTCCCCGCCACCGTGATCGGAACCGATGGCGCCGCGGCCGCCGGGCTGGCCCGAACATCGGATCTCGCCCTCGTCGCGCTCAGCGCCGAACAGGTCGGCGCCGCCCAACGGTGCCTGGACATGGCGGTCGACTACGCCAAAAGCCGGATTCAGTTCGGCCGCGCGATCGGTAGTTTCCAGGCCGTCAAGCATCGGTGCGCGGACATGCTGGTGGCGGTCGAAGGGGCGCGTTCCGCAGCCATGCACGCCGCCGACGTCGCGCAAGCCCCGGACAGCGCGGAACTGCCGATAGCGGCCTCGGTGGCCAAGATGGCCTGCTCAGAGGCTTTCCTCCAAGCGGCTTTCGACAATATGCGCATCCATGGCGGCATCGGGTTCACCTGGGAACACGACGCGCACCTGTATATGCGGCGCGCCAAGGCCTCACAGTTGATGTTCGGCAGTCCCGACATGCACGCCCAGCGCCTCGCCAATCTGATCACCCCACGAAAGGACGATCGTGCCCGTCTCCTACTCGCTTGAGCTGCCCACCCAACGCGTGGATTCTGCAGCCGAATTCGTCACCGCGGCCGCAATTGCCGACATCGCACGGGAAGCCGAAGCATGTGGGTTCGGCGCGGTTCACGTCACCGATCACCCCGCGCCGGACACGAGATGGCTCGACACCGGCGGCCACCACGCGCTCGACCCCTTTGTCGCACTGTCGTTCGCCGCCGCGTCGACCTCCGACATCAAGCTGCTCACCCACGTCTATATTGCCGCCTACCGCAATCCCTTCCTCGGCGCCAAGTCGATCCAGAGCCTCGATGTGTTGTCTGGGGGGCGGCTGATCCTCGGCACTGCCGCGGGATACCTCAAGCCGGAATTCCGGGCGCTCGGCATAGATTTCGACAACCGCGGAGCGCAGCTCGACGAGGCGCTCGACGTGCTGACCAAGGTTCTCACCGGCGACGACACCGTTTACGAAGGGACGACATTCTCCGCTCGGGGGGTCCGGCTGCGCCCCGTACGGGCCAGCGCGCCGCCGATCTGGATCGGCGGCAACAGCAAGCCGGCTATCCGCCGCGCGCTGTCGCGGTTCCAGGGCTGGGCGCCGTTCAACACGTTCGGATACGCCGCCGGGTCCCGCACCGCGGAGATATCCACGCTCGAAGACCTCGAGTCGGCCATCCGGTGGGCCAAGGCCTACGGCGAACAGATCGGCCGGACAGAACCGCTCGACATCTGTTTCTCGGCAGGAAATCAGTTGGATGACAACAGATCTCTCGATGAGCGCCACACCTTGGTCGAGCGACTGACGGCCGCAGGAGTTACCTGGCTGACCGTCCCGCCAACCGGCGATACCCGCGCCGAGGTGATCGAACGCGCGAAATCATTCGCCAAGGAATTCATCCGTACCTGAGCCGCCCATCAGGCTCTCGGCGGCAAAGGAATCGACGGCGATCTTCCGCGACGCGAACAGCCAGCGATCGCCGGGAACCAGCACGTCGCGGTATCTGCCCCAATGATCGAGTCCAATGTCGGTGTGCACCGCGAAGTAACTGGTCACGTCGACTCGGTCGCGCCCGACGCTGGCGAATCGAATGCTCGAGACATGATGGCGCACGTGGGTCAACGTCGGACGTGGCGTGTCCCGGTTGCCGCCCAGTTGCACGCCGAGGCCTTTCTCAATTGCCGCGGGCCCGATCAGCGGTTCCCCGCCGGTGTACTTCAAGACCCCCTCGGAGCAAAACACGCCGCCAGGGCCTTCAGGTCGAAACTATCGGTGGCCGCGGTGTAGTCGGCGAGCGTCTGCCGTACCGATTCCCGGATCTCGAGCTCCCACATCTGCACCGTGGCCTCCCTGGAATTCGCGTTTCCGTTCACGATAATGTGTGTTCTCATGCCGCAGCCCAGCCTCGAAGAGCTCCTCGATCCGCGTACGACTGCCCTCGTCACGCAAGAATGCCAGGGCGGTGTCATCGGGGCCCAGACGGGCTTACCTGCCATAGCCGAAGAGGCGCGCCGCGAGGCGATCCCCAACATCGGAAAACTGCTTGATTCGGCTCGCGCCGCCGATGTAGCGGTCATCCACTGCCTCATGCAGCGCAGGCCGGATGGTCGCGGGTCGAACACCAATGCTCGGCTATTTGCCGCCGGTAAGTCCTTTGCCGTCGATCTGACGCCCGGTACCCCGGGCGCCTCGGTACTGCCCGAATTCGGTCCTGCCGCCAGTGACCTGGTTCTCACCCGGACCCACGGCGTGGGGCCCATGCAGGGCACCGACCTCGACGCCGTGCTCCGAAACCTCGGCATCAAGACGATCGTCGGCGTCGGCGTATCGGTGAACATCGCGATCCCCAACTTTGTGATGGACGCGGTCAACCGTGGCTACCAGTTTGTGCTGCCGCGCGACGCAGTCAGTGGCTACCCGCGGGAGTACGCCGAGTCGGTGATCGACAACTCGTTGTCATTGCTGGCCACGGTGACGACCTCGGAAGCCGTGGTCGCGACTTGGGGTGGATTCACCCAGCCGTCCTGAAGCTAACTGGATGTCGGAAGTCGATGGTGATAACGTCATTCTCGCTCAGCGTAAACGGTCATATTCGCAGGAGGACCACCCGTTATGTCGCCCCGATCTCTCCCCTACCCGGTTTTCGACATCGACAACCACATGTACGAGACCGAAGAGGCGCTGACGAAGTTCCTGCCGAAGAAACACAAGGGCAAGGTGGGCTACGTCCAGGTCAACGGGCGACCCAAATTGGTTGTCAAGGACCACATCAGCCATATGATCCCGAACCCGACCTTCGCACGGGTGGCACGACCGGGCAGCGCCGAGGACTACTTTCTGGGCAACAACCCCGAAGGCCTGAATTTTCGCGAGTTCGTCGGTGAGGCCATGGATGTCATCCCCGCCTATCAAGCGCCCGCTCCCCGCCTCGCGCTGATGGACGAGCTGGGCATGGATCGCTGCGTGATGTACCCGACGCTGGCAAGTCTCATCGAAGAGCGCACCACGGACGACGTAATCCTCACCCACGCGGTCATGCACGCACTCAACGAGTGGATGCACGAGCACTGGACGTTCGACTACGAGGGCCGGATCTTCGCTACGCCGGTGATCACGTTGCCGTTAGTGGACAAGGCCATCGAGGAACTGCACTGGTGCCTCGAGCGCAAGATGAAGACCTTCCTCGTCCGTCCGGCACCGGTCCCCAGTCCGCTCGGTGGCTCGCGGTCGATGGCACTGCCTGAGTTCGATCCGTTCTGGCAGGAGGTCGTCAACGCCGGCATCCCCGTCACCATGCACGCCTCCGACAGCGGGTACCAGAAGCATCTGATGGATTGGGAAGGCGGTGACGAGTACCTGTCGTTCGCGCCCAGTGCGCTGCGCGAGGTGGTGATGGGCCACCGAGCCATCGAGGACAGCTTGGCGGCGATGGTCTGCCACGGCGCACTGTCCCGCTTCCCCGACCTGAAGGTCATTTGCGTCGAGAACGGCAGCGGATGGGTGAAGAACCTTCTGAGCCAACTGAATACGGCCTACCGGATCATGCCCAAAGAGTTCGACGAACATCCGGTTGAGGTGTTCAAACGCAACATCTACATTCACCCCTTCCTAGAGGACGACCTGCAGGGAATCATTGACGTCATGGGGAGCCGACCATGTGCTGTTCGGCTCGGACTTCCCGCACCCCGAGGGCATGGGCGATCCGCTGAGCTTCGTCGACCGGCTCGATGGAGTCTCGGAAGAAGACAAGGCGAAGATCATGGGCGGCAATGCGATGGGCCTGTTCAACATTCACGTGCCGGCATGACTCAGGCGCCTGCATCGCCCCTCACTTACGATGGCATCGCCGGTTTTGAGGCTCACGTCGGCGAGCACCTCGGATACAGCGATTGGCGGACGGTCACTCAGAAGGAGATCGACTTGTTCGCCGACGCGACGGGTGATCGCCAATGGATCCACGTCGACCCCGAGAAGGCAGCCAACGGGCCCTACGGCAAGACTATTGCGCACGGCTACCTCACCTTGTCGCTGGTGCCAGTCCTGGTCCAGCAGATCTATAAGGTGACGGGGCTGTCGATGCAGGTCAACTACGGCTCGGACAAACTGCGGTTCCCCTCGCCGGTGCCGGTAGATTCACGTATCAGAGCTGGCGCAGAACTCATCAAGGTCGAGCGTTCGGACAAGGGTGGACGTGCCACGGTTCGGGTTACCGTCGAGGTCGAGGGCGAAAGCCGGCCGGCATGCGTGGTCGACACGATCGCCATGATGGTCGACTGACGAACGGCAATGCCGGATCTGGTTGTGTGACGACGATGCCGGCGGCTCAGGCATTCAACAGGCGCTGTCCGATTACCTGGTGTTCGGCGAGTTCGGCGAGCTCAGCGTCTGCGACCCCGATCCCCCTGAGTACCTCGGCATTGTGCTGACCGAGGGTGGGAGAAACCGTGCGATGGTGGTGCGTGGGGCCGGGGCTTATCCGAAACGGCCAGCCCGGATAGCGTTCCCGGCCGGTCAGCGCGTGCACCATCTCCTGGTAGAACTCGCGGGCCTCGAGCTGCGGCACGTCGTACATGCGGTTGGGGGTCAGGAGGCGCTCGGCGGGGACGCCGCGCGCCGAGAGCATCTCGGCGACCTCTGCTGCGGTATGTTTCCGCGTCCAGTCCGTCACCACGCGATCGAATTCGTCATGATGGGCCAGCCGGGCTTCGCTTGAAGAGAAGCGCGAATCGGATTGCAGTTCAGCCTGTTCCATTACTGTTGTGACTTCGGCCCAGTCGGAATCGTCGCGCACCGACAGCGCGACCCAGTCATCGTCGGCGCTTGTCGGGTAGATGCCTTGGGGGTACGCACGGTGACGGTTGCCTTCCCGCCCACGGATGAGACCGCTCATAGAGTTCTCGATCACCGGCTCTGCGGTGACCGCGGCGCCGACTTCGATCTGGGCGACCTCGATCAGTTGCCCCTGGCCGGTCCGTGCGTGGTGGCTCAGCGCCGCGAGCAGCGCGACGCTCGCATGCACCCCCGCGAGCGGGTCGGCGGGTCCCTGCAGGTTGCACGGCGGACCATCGGGATAGCCGGTCACAGCGGACATACCAGAGAGTTGCTCGATGTTCAGCGCCCAGCCGACGTAGTCGCGCCACGGTCCGGCCAAGCCGAAGCCGGGCATGCGGACCATGATGACGTCGGCGTTGATCTTCACCAGCGATTCGTAGTCGAGTCCAAAATGCTCCACCACGCGCGGTGAGAAATTTTCCACCACGACGTCGGCTTCCGCTGCGAGTCGGAGAGCAAGTTCACGGCCTTTTTCAGAGTTGAGGTCCAGCGTCAGGTCGCGCTTGTTGAGATTGGTGGCCTGCCACAGCGCCCCCCGTTCATACCAATCGTCGCCCTCGCGAAGCAGCGCACCCGAATAACGGTGGCCGTCGGGCCGCTGAATCGACTCGACCTTGACGACATCCGCGCCGAACGCGCCGAAGTAACAGGTGAGGTAAGCGCCTGCCCAAAAAGTGCTCAGGTCCAGGATCTTCAGCCCTGCGAACGGCAGGGCAGGATCAGTCACGGCTGCCATAGCTTTGCCCGACTCCACCCGCTGATCGCCTGCGGGCGAAGAGGCTCCGAGGCGAGGCGCCGGGCCCGGTTCGCGCGCCGCTGTCTTCGATAGCCGGAAGGGCGCTCCGGGGCGCGTGAATCTAGTCTGGCTTGCACCGGATTCGAGAAAAAATCCCCGTTCGGCGTACTGGGGACAACTCAGGATCGAGGCTCCGTCGGTAACCGGTGCGGCCGGAATTCGCATCGCCTGACTGAGCTCGACGATGTCGTCGACATTCATTTGATCGAGCCAAGGCTGGGCCTTCGCGAAGAACTCCTCGCGCTCAGGGCCGCCGAGCATGATCGCGATCTGATGCTCGCCAAATTCGGGCAGCCCGACCATCGCGCAAACATCGAGCCAGTGCTGGCCGGTCAAACAATTGATGCCGATCCAGCCGTCGGCGGCCCGCACAATGCCAAGCATCGGCGCCGCTTTGGTGTTGATGGGCCTACCCAAGGCTTTCACGCGTTCGGCCATCATCATCGGGTACGGCAGCGTGGACAACAGGCACTCGAACGCTGAAACATCCACCTCGACTGGGCTATCCGGCACCGCCGCCTTGACCCGCAACGCAGTTAGAGCGCCCAGGGCCGCATATGCACCGGCGATGTATTCGGGGATACGCGCGCCCGCCTGCACCGGGGGCCGATCCGGTTCACGCGCGTTCACCCAGCCCGAAGCCGCCTGCAACGTCAGCGGAGTCGTCTGCCGGCCACCCAACGGACCGGTGCGACCGAAGTCCGAGATCCGGACAATAATCAGCCGTGGGTTGAGCCGGGCCAAGCTGTCCAGGTCCAGCCCTAATTCCCACCCGTCAGTCATGCCGGGCGGTAGGTTCTCCACCAGGATGTCGGCTCTCGCGATCAGCTCACTGGCCTTGGCGACATCGTGCTTATTCGCCAGATCCAGAGTGACACCGAGCTTTCCCGCGTTGATGTACTCGAACAGTGCGCTGCTGTCGGGGTTCGCCTGCCCACCGGGAAAAGGGCCCCACCCACGGAGCGGATCGCCCGACGGCGATTCGATCTTGTGCACCTCGGCACCCAAATCGACGAGCAGCTTGGTGCAGTACGGGCCGGCGATCTCGCTGCCGAACTCGACCACCCGCAGCCCGGAGAGCGAACCCGTCATGCCGGGACGCCGATCGCCTTCGGCTCCATGTAGCTGCGCAGGCCGATGACTCCGCCTTCGCGACCTATTCCACTCTGTTTGAACCCACCGAAGGGCGCGTCACCAGGGATGCAGCCGTTGATCGACACCTGGCCCGTGCGTACCCGTCGGGCAATCGCGACGGCGCGATCGACGTCGCTACCCCAGATCACGCCGCCCAGACCATAGGGCGAGTCGTTGGCTATGGCCACCGCGTCGTCGTCATCGGCGTAGCGAAGAACGGTGAGTACTGGGCCGAAGATTTCATCCTGTGCGATCCGGGCGTCAGCGGTGACGTTCGTGAGGATCGTGGGCTGGAAAAAGAAGCCGGTGGACTGGTCTCGAGGTCGGCTCCCACCGGCCACCAGGGTCGCACCATCATGCACCGCCTTCTCGACCATGCCTTCGACCCGCTCGAGATGGGGCCTGCTGATCAGCGGTCCCATTTGCACGGCAGGATCGATGGTGTTGCCCACCACTACCTTGCGTGCGATTTCGGCCAGGCGGTCGACGACGTCGTCGTGCAGCGAGTCCGGCAGGAGCAGCCGACTATTGAGGATGCATGCCTGACCGGCGTGCATGGTGCAGCCTTCGAAGACCACCCGCTCGAGCAACTCGTCAGTGATCTCCACGTCGTCAAGAAAGATGCACGCGGATTTGCCGCCGCATTCCAGCAGGATCCGCTTCATGCCAGTCGCCGCTCCGGCCATAACCTCGCGACCGACCGCGGAGCTGCCAGTGAAGCTCACCATGTCGACGCGAGGGTCGGTGGTCAGCAACTTGCTGGCCTCGACGCTCGTTGGTGTAACCACGTTGACCACGCCAGCCGGGATGTCGGTGTGTTCGTCGACCATGCGCGCCAGCGCCAGCCCGGCCAGCGGTGTCAACGGCGAGGGCTTGAGCACGATGGTGTTGCCCGCGGCCAACGCGCTGCCGAGCTTCATTGCATTGAGAGTGTGCGGAAAGTTCCACGGCGTGAGCACGGAAACAACGCCGAGCGGCTCATAACGCAGCAACGTCGTCCCGGCCGCCGCCCACACGTCGATCGCCTGCTCGGCGGGCTCGATCGCCAGCTCGGCGGCGTGTGAAGTCATCACAGCGGGCCCCTCGACGTGGAACATTCGCTCATTTGCTGAGCAGCCCCATTCCAACCGTGCGAGCGCGTAGAAGTCATCGGCATGCTCAAGCAGAGCGGCGCCGAGCTGCTCGAGGCAGCGCGCCCGCTCCGCAGGGGCCGCCTCGGACCACACACCGGAGTCGAACGCCCGTCGCGCGGCCCCGATCGCGCTGCCGACCTGAGCCGCGCTGGCATCGGGGGCCGTAGCGATCACTTTCTCGGACGCCGGGTCGACGTCGTCATAGCGGCCGCTGTCGGGATCTACCCACTTGCCGTCGATGTAATGCCCGTAAGTGTCGAGAAGGGGACATATCTCGGTCATGGAGTTCCTCGCTACCGGTTTGGAAGCCAACCTTACATATCAAGACAGTATGTATACCTAGTGAACAGGTGTCGTCAACGCCCGGCGTGGTAAATGCCGCCACGCCCCTTCGGGTTTTACCGGGGTAAAGGCTGATTGACATGGCACAGTTCTGTACTGTAGACACATCCAGCAGACATTTAAAGTGTAAATGTACGATTCCGGATATCGTGAAGGCACGATTCCGCCACTTGTCGAGGAAGGCGTGCGATGCACACGACAGTCCCCCTGCATTCGCCGGATTTCTACGCTGGTGACCCGTACCCCACCTATCGAGAGCTGCGAGCCAACTCGCCCGTGGTGTGGAACGACGTCGCGAAGTTCTGGGCGCTGGCGAAATACGAGGACATTCGCTTCGTGTCGAGCAACCCCGCGCTGTTCACCTCAACGAAGGGGATCAGCATTCCGGACCCGGCGCAGCCCGAGCCGGTCCAGGAGGGCAACCTGATCTTCACCGACCCGCCGCGACACCGCCAGCTCCGCAAGCTGATCAACGCCGGGTTCACCCGCCGACAGGTGACTTTGCTGGAGCCCAAGGTGCGCGCCATCGTGAAGGGCATCGTCGACGACATCGACCCGTCGACTCCGCACGAATTCGCAGAGGAGATCGCCTCTCCGTTACCGACCCGGCTGATCGCCGAGATGCTCGGCGCGCCCACCGAGGACTGGGAGCGGTTCCGCACGTGGTCGGACGCTGCAGTCGGGACAGCTGATCCCGACATCGAACTCGACTCGGTGGTGGCACTGGGGCAGCTCTACGAGTACTTCATGAATCTGATCGCGATCCGCCGTTCCAGTGAGGTCGCGGCCACCGACGACCTGTTGTCGATCCTGGTTGCCGCGGAGATCGACGGCGAACGACTCTCCGACGAGGACCTACTCAACTTCTCGTTCCTGCTGCTGGTCGCGGGCAACGAAACCACCCGCAATCTCATCTCACTGGGCACCTTGGCGCTGATCGACCACCCGGATCAGTTCGCCAAACTCCGGGAAAAGCCTGAGCTGCTCGAGGCCGCCGTCGAGGAGATGCTGCGCTTTACGAGTCCGGTCACCCACATGGCCCGGCAGGCGACCGCCGACGTCGAGGTGCGCGGACAGCTGATCAAGAAAGGTGACACGGTCGTGATGCTCTACGGTGCGGCCAACCGCGACGAGGACGTTTTCGGTGCGAGCGCTGAGGAGTTCGACATCGCCCGCAGTCCCAATCCGCACATCGCGTTCGGCTGCGGCGAGCACGCCTGCATCGGCGCACAGCTGGCGCGGTTGGAGGCCCGAGTCATGTTCGAGGTCCTGCTAGGCGCCTATCCCAGCATTGAACTGTGCGGCGATGTGACCAGGCTGCGCGCCACGATGACTCCCGGCGTCAAGCGGATGCCCGTGCGATTGGGAGCGGGCACCTGATGGATTTCGACTACACGCCCGAACAGCAAGCGCTGCGCAAGGATTACCGCAAGCGATTAGAGACCGTCATGACACCCGACCGGCGGCAGGCGGTCTCGGCGCGGATGGAGGGCGGTCACGCGGTCGCGGAGTCACGGCGTGCGCTCGGAGAGGCAGGACTGCTCGGCGTGGCATGGCCCGTCGAATATGGCGGAGGCGGCCTCACGGCGCTAGAGCAGTACATCTTCGCCGAAGAGGCCAGGCGTGTGGATGCTCCGCTTCCAATGATCACGCTCAACACGGTGGGTCCGACCTTGATCCAATTCGGCACCGAGGAGCAAAAGAACCGGTTCCTGCCCGCGATATTGAAGGGCACTGTCGACTTCGCGATCGGGTACTCCGAGCCGGGTGCGGGAAGCGATCTGGCATCGCTACGCACGAGCGCCGTGCGCGACGGTGACGATTTCGTCATCAACGGCTCCAAGATGTTCACCAGCGGCGCTGAGTTCGCCGACTACATCTGGCTAGCCGCTCGGACCGATCCGGAAGCCAAGAAGCACAAGGGCATCACGATATTCATGGTCCCGACGGATTCACCGGGCTTCTCCTGGAAACCGCTGCACACGATGCCTGGCGTTTCCACCTACTACACGTTCTACGACGACGTGCGGGTTCCCGCCAACGCGGTCGTGCTGGGTGAGAACGAAGGCTGGAAGCTCGTCACCAACCAGCTCAATCTCGAGCGGGCCGCCCTGGGCAACCTCGGCGCGTTGGAACCGTTGTTTGCACGCACGATGAAATGGGCAAAGACCACACCGCTGGACCACGGATATGTCATCGACCAGCCCTGGGTTCAACAGTCACTCGCGCGGGTCGAAGCCCAGGTGGCCGCCTACGAGCTGCTCAATCTGCGAGTGAACGCCTCGATGAGCGGGGGCGCCCTCGGCATGGGTGAGGCGTCGGCGGCGAAAGTCTTCGGCACCGAGCTCACCCAGCAGGTTGCCCGGGAACTGCTGGAAGTCCTCGGCCCCGACGGCACCCGAGTGGGCTCCGACGCCCCGTTGCGCGGCAGCCTTGAACACGCCTACCGGTTGGCTGTGATCAACACCTTCGGCGGTGGTGCCAACGAGCTCCAGCGCGACATCATCGCCATGGCCGGCCTCGGCATGCCGAGGGCACCCCGCGACCTACGCGCCAGCGCATCGAAATAGAAAGGACCCACGCCAATGCCTGACACCGCTAAAGACGAACTGCGCCAACGCCTTGACGCTCTCATCGGCCAGCCCGTTGCGGGGGGCGGTAAGGCCCACGCGCCCGACCCGGTAAACGCGCCGATGATCCGGCACTGGGCATACGCGCTCAACGAGATGAACCCGGCCTACCTCGATCCCGATTGGGCAGCGCAGTCGCGCTACGGCGCCGTGGTCTCCCCACCGGTTATGTTGCAGAGCTGGACGATGGCGCCTCCTAAACTAGAAGGCATCCACGAACGCGGCGGCGTTCCAGTCGTGATCAAGGACAGCCCACTGCAGTTCCTTGCGGACGCTGGCTACACCGGCACCGTCGCGACGAACTCAGAATTCGAGATCGAACGCTATCCGCGGGTCGGCGACGACATCACAGCGGAGACTGTGTTCGAGACGATCTCTGATGAGAAGAAAACCGCCATGGGCAACGGATTCTTCGTCACCTGGATCACCATCTACCGCGACCAGAACGGCGAGGTAATCGGACGCCAACGGTTCCGGACCCTGAGATTCAAGACGGGCAACTGATGTCGAACCGACTTGCGCCCACGACCAATCGCGATTCCGAGTTCTTTTACGAGGGTCTGCGCGAACACAAGCTGCTCATCCAGCGCTGCAGCGACTGCAAGACGTTGCGGGTGCCGCCGAGGCCAATGTGCGGCAACTGCCAGTCCCTCAACTGGGAAACAGCCGAATCAAGTGGCCACGGAACAGTTTACAGCTACGTGATGCCACAGTACCCTCCTCTGCCGTTCTTCGAATACCCCTACACCGTGGTGCTCGTCGACCTCGACGAAGGCGTCCGCATCGTGTCCAACCTGCGCGAAATCGCCCCAGGCGACGTCAAGGTTGGAATGCCTGTCGAAGTGTTCTACGAAGCCTTCAACGACGACGCGCTCGTACTGCATCAGTTTCGGCCCGCCGCCCCCTAATCGAGGAAACCCTCTGATGGATTTTTCATTCAGCGAAGAACAAAAGACGGTCGGCAAGGTCGCCCGCCAACTCTTCGAGGCTCGCGCAACGCCCGAGCACCTCACCGAGCTGGAGACCCGCGATGTCCGGCACGACGCTGCCCTGTGGCGCGAGCTGGCATCTTCAGACCTGCTCGGGATTGCCCTGCCCGAGGCAGTCGGCGGCAGCGGCGGCAGCTTCCTGGAGTTGGGTGTCCTGCTATCCGAGACCGGCCGGAGTGTAGCGCCGGCCCCGGTATACGCCACCCTGCTGCTGGGCGCGGACACCATTGCGCGCCATGGCAGCTCAGCAGTGCAGCAGGAATACCTGCCGGCCGTCGCCAACGGAAGCCGGATCCTCACCGCGGCGCTCGCAGAGTCCGGGCGCTCCGACGTGATGACACCGGGCACCCTCGCACGTCGCGACGGTCAGAACTGGCGCCTGGACGGCAGCAAGGAACTGGTTCCCGCTGCACAACTCGCCGACGCCATCATCGTGGCGGCAACCACGGACGACGGACCCGCACTGTTCCTGCTCGACAAGGGCGCCGAGGGCGTCGACATCCGGCCGGTCCGCACGACCAACGGCGAACCCTTCGCGGACGTGATCCTCGCCGGCGCGGTCGTGCCCGAAACGCACCGCCTGGGCGACGGCGGCGACCCGGTGGGCTCGTTGCACACCCGGGCGCTCGTCGGCCTGGCGACCATGCAGGTCGGCGTCACCGAACGGGCGCTGCGACTCGCGGCGTCCTACACCAGCGAACGCGAACAGTTCGGCAGACCGATCGGGTCTTTTCAGGCTGTCCAGCAGCGCATGGCAGATGCCTTCATCGACGTCGAAGCGATCCGCTGGACCGCCTGGCATGCCGCGTGGCTCATCGCCGAGGGCCGCCCGGCCCAGCGCGAAGCGGCGATCGCGAAGTTTTGGGCCGCCGAAGCGGGTGCGCGCGTCACCGCCACAGCGCAACAAGTGCACGGCGGCATGGGCATCGACATCACCTATCCACTGTCGCGGTATTTCCTGTGGGCCAAGCAGATCGAACTCAGCCTTGGATCCGCCTCTCAACAACTCGCACGACTCGGCAGCGCTTACGCGGAAGGAAACCAATGACCTCCACCATCGGCCGCACCGACACGTTGGCATGGGACGCCATCAAGGTCGGCGACGAGGTAACCCCGATGGACGTTCCCGTCACGACGACAACCATCGTCGCCGGGGCCATCGCCTCACGCGACTACATGCCGGTACACCA
Organism: uncultured Actinomycetota bacterium; assembly: GCA_963762625.1. Classification (GTDB taxonomy): domain Bacteria; phylum Actinomycetota; class Actinomycetes; order Mycobacteriales; family Mycobacteriaceae; genus Mycobacterium. The sequence goes on along the minus strand of CAVXLB010000001.1, from coordinate 1,205,088 downwards.
CGACCGCGACTTCGCCAATTCCCAAGGCTCCAAAGACATCTTCCTCAACATCCTGACCACCAACGGTCTGTGCGTGAAGTTTCTGCATGACTGGGCCGGCCCTGAGGCGATGGTCAAGAAGCTGTCGATCCGGTTGGGCTCCCCCGCCTACCCCAACGACCCGTTGCGATTCACCGGCACCGTCACCGACAAGTCGGCCGGCGACGGCGAAGGCCTCGTCGAGGTGACCTTCAAAGGGACCAACAGCCTCGGTGACCACGTCTCAGGTACCGCGGTGCTGAGCCTGCTCAACGGGATTGACGCATGAGCAGCGGCCTCGGCGGCAAAGCCGCGATCGTCGGGATCGGCCAGACCGAATTCTCCAAGGAGTCCGGCCGCAGCGAAATGCAACTCGCCTGCGAGGCGGTCAGCGCCGCGCTCAAGGACGCCGGTCTGCGACCCGCCGACGTCGACGGGATGGTCACCTTCACCGTCGACGAGAACGAGGAGATCGAGGTTGCCCGCAATGTCGGGATCGGCAACCTCACGTTCTTCACCCGCGTCCCGCACGGCGGCGGCGCCGCGTCGGGAACCGTCCTGCAGGCGGCCATGGCTGTCGCGACCGGCGTCGCGGAAGTGGTGGTTTGCTACCGTGCATTCAACGAACGCTCAGGCTTCCGCTTCGGCGGCGCCGGACGCCAACCCACCGCTCCCCCACTATGGCTCGCGCCCTACGCACCGTTTGGCCTGATGACCCCCGCGGCGTGGGTGGCCCTGCACGCACAGCGCTACATGTCCACCTACGGCGCCACCAACGCGGACTTCGGCAAGATCTCGGTAATCGACCGGATCCATGCCGCCAAAAACCCCGATGCCTGGTTCTACGAGAAGCCCATCACCCTCGAGGATCATCAGCAGTCCCGATGGATCATTGAGCCGGTTCTGCGACTGCTGGACTGCTGCCAGGAAAGCGACGGCGGCGTCGCGATCGTCGTGACCAGCGTCGAACGGGCCCGTGACCTGGCCAAGCCACCAGCGGTGATCACGGCAGCCGCCCAAGGCGCTGCGTTCGACGGCGAGGTGATGACCAGCTACTACCGCGAGAAGATCACTGGGCTGCCGGAGATGGGCGTCGTCGGCGACAAGCTTTGGCGTGACTCGGGTCTCAAGCCGGCCGACATCCAGACAGCCTTCCTCTACGACCACTTCACCCCGTTCGTCTTTACCCAGCTCGAGGAGCTTGGCTTCTGCGGCCGCGGCGAGGCGAAGGACTTCGTGTCGATCGACGGCATGTCGCTGGGCGGGTCGCTGCCGATCAACACCAACGGTGGTTTACTCGGCGAGGCCTACATCCACGGCATGAATGGCATCACTGAAGGCGTCCGGCAAATACGCGGAACGTCGCACAATCAGGTGGACAATGTCGAGCATGTACTCGTCACTTCCGGTACCGGGGTGCCCACCAGTGGCCTCATCCTCGCCCCAGGCTCGTAGCGGCGCCGGCGCGTCGGTGTCACAGCGATGACGCAGCAATCCGAGGTCAAGACGCGCGATGCGATCGTCGGAGCCGCGCTCGCCTGTTTCCGAACCCGCGGCCTGGGGCAGACCACCATCGTCGATATCGCTCGTGAGGCCGGCGTGTCGCGCAGCACGTTTTACGAGTATTTCCCGGATAAGGGCGCAGTTGTCGAGGCCTGCGCGGAGGCGGCGTCGCAGCGGTTCTATCGCAACATGGTTAAAGTGGTCAACCGCTTCGAAACCCTGGAAGACCAGCTGGTGGGGGCCGCGGTCTTCGTCGTTCAGGCGCGTCGAGTTGTCGAGCCGGAGAAGTATTTTGACCAAGAGGAGGTCGACCTCCTACTGACCAAGAATGCGGCCGTGCTGCTCCAGGAGTGCGGCGAATTCATCGCGCCTTACCTGGTCGCGGCCAAGCTGACCGGCGAGGTCCGTAAGGACCTCGACGTGACCGCAGCCGGCGAATGGTTCGCGCGAATTCTGTTCTCCCTCTTTACGACACCGTCGCCGTACATCGACATGGACGACGACCCGGCAGTCTCGGAGTTCGCGCGCGCATTCGTGGTTCGCGGCTTCACCGACGACCGTGCCAGCAGGCCGCGACGGGCCGCCGCGGGGTAGCACCTCATCTTCAGCCTCGGGCGTGTACGGGTACGTTGGACCAGCCCGACACGTTCGACATCGCGACCCGGCGCAGACCGTCCCTGTCGACCTCGTACTCAGGAATGAAGTCCAGCAGCGCGTCGAGCGCGATGCGGCTTTCCATGCGGGCAAGCGCGGCACCAAGGCAGCTGTGGATCCCGTAGCCGAGGGCAAGATTGAAACCCATCTTGCGTTCGCGGTCGATGTCGACCCGGTCAGGTTCAGGGAACATCCGCTCGTCGCGGGTCGCAGCACCGGTGACGAGGAGAACCGCACTGCCCTCGGGAATCGTCGTGTCGTGCAGAGAGACATCGCGAGTGACGACGCGCACCTGGTACTGCGACGGAGCCTCGTATCTGAGTAGTTCCTCGACTGCGGCCGGAACCTTGCTGCGGTCGGCGCGTAGCTTTGCCCACTCCGAGGGAAATTCGGTGAAGGCGACCATCGCGTTGCCGATCAATTTGGTAACGGTCTCCGCGCCCGCTCCGCCGAGCAAGGTGGCGAACCCGGTGATGTCGACGTCAGTGAGTTTCTCGACTTCCCCCTCGCGCTCGATCTCCGTTTCGATCAGACGGCTGATCATGTCGTCTTCGGGTTTTTCACGCCGCCGCTGAACGAGGCCGTAGTAGTACATGCCGACAGCGACCGAGGCCTCGAATCCCTCTTCGGTGACGTGGATCTGGCCAGGCTTGCGCTCCAACAACAGATCGTTCCACATTCGGATCTGCTGCCGATCCTCCTCAGGCACGCCGAGCATCGCCGTAATGATCTCGACGGGGAACAACGCCGAGAAGTCCGCCACGATGTCGAAGGAGGTCGGGTCAAGCGTTGCGATGATGTCGTGGATCTTCTCCCGCACCATGTCTTCGAGGCTCGCGATCGCGCGCGGCGTGAAAACGTTGCTGACCAGTTTGCGCATCTTCTGGTGCTCGGGGGGATCCATCGAGATGATCACTTTGGGCAGCGGGATGGCCTGCTCGGGTGCTTTCACCATGTCCAGGGTCGCGCCCTTAGCTGACGAGTACGTTTCGTGGTCTTTTGTGGCCGGCGCGACGTCGTCGTAGCGGGTCAGCGCATAGAAGTCCCACTTCTTGCTGTAGTAGACCGGGATCTCGTCACGCATCCGACGGTAGGTCTCATACGGTCCGTTGAAGAACTCCTCCGAGAACGGATCGAACTCCGGCGGACCCTCTGATGTCACCGATCTGGTCGCCCTCACAGGACGGCTCCCGTCTCCTTGAAGTGGATGATGGTGTCCCAATCCATTCCGGCCTCCATCAAGATTTCTTCGGTGTGCTGACCGTGCTCAGGCGCACCCGGTGGGACGACGGGGTGTTCGTTGAATTGGACGGGATTTGTAGGCAGCGCGTAGGGAACTCCGTTCATAGTCGTCGTGTGAGCGATGTAGCCGTTCGCCGTCACCGCGGGGTCTTCGCAAATCTCACCCGGTGTCTGCACGACACCCCATGCGCCCGACATACCGGCCAGGGTCTCGCGCCAGTCGGCCAGGCTGCGCTGCGCGAAAGCCTCGTCCATCAAGGTGATCAACGCCGTCCGGTTCTCGAATCGTGATGCGGGATTGGCGAATCGCGGGTCATCGACCAGTTCGGCCTGCCCGATCGCGTGCATAGCCTCGGGGAAGAACTTGTCGAGTTGGAGCATCATCAGCGTGACGTAGCGGTCGTCTTTCGTTCGATAGTTGCCCACAAGAGGATTGGGTGCGTCAGCGTGGCCGTACTTCGGTATGGCGCTACCGCCGTGGATCTGGCTGACAGCGACATCGGGACTGAGATTCCACGCCGCCAAGCCGAGTAACGACACATCTACCACCGAGCCTTGACCGGTGGTCGCCCGTTTATAGAGCGCCGCCGCGATACCGCCGGCGATGGTCATTCCACCAAGCAGGTCACCGAACGCCGGTCGTGAGCGCACCAGCTCGTCGCCGTCCTCGGTGAGGGCCGTGGCAATACCGCCGCGCGACCAGTAGGACACGCCGTCATACCCCGGCTTGTCCGAATCGGGTCCTTTCGGCCCGTGGCCCGATCCACGCACATAGACGATGTTCGGGTTTACTGCTCGGATGTCGTCGACGTCGATGCCGAGGCGTGTGCGTCGGCTCGGCAAGTAGCTGGTGAGGAACACGTCGCAGGTTTTAGCTAATTCGCGGATCACCTCTTGGCCGCCTTCGGTAAGCAAATCGATCCCGATCGATTTCTTACCGCGATTGGGAATCTCGATCATGTAATTGACTGAGCCGCCGCCATCGTCGACGATGCCCATGGTCACCAGGCCGCGTTGCGGGTCTCCCCCGCGCAGTGGCTCCACCTTGATGACTTCCGCTCCCCACTCGGCCAACACGGCGCCGGCTGACGGAACGAACGTCCAGGCCGCCACCTCCAGGACACGGACTCCGCTAAGAACTCGATCGTTAATTTGGACCCTCCATTGTGCTTTTCGCGGCTGAGTAACCCGCCACCAAAGATCCCGCGGAAAAGCCGGCCCGCAACGTGCGTTCGCGTAAAACGAGAATATCAGTTTCCGAACCTGACGTGACAGGCACTCGCAGCGACACACTGCGGCCCACCGATCGGATGTCGCTCTCCATCAAACCCTTTCACTTCTGCCGATCAACTGCAGGTCCAGATCGGTTTCGCCAGCGTTTGGTCTCGCAACTGAGAGGGATGCTACCGTAATCCGAAAATCGATATTTCCTTCTAGTTGCTGCTGCACCGAAGAACACGTCGAGATGGGTTGCAGGATGTCAAAGGGCGCCGCAAAGTGCTGCGACGGGGGTTCGGGTCCTGACCGACGTCGTGCGCCGGCACTCTCTGACGGCGCCGTGGCGGATTCGATCGCGGGCCGGTCGGGAAACCGCACAGGAGTGCTGGTGCATCCAGGCGGTCCCCGCTCATGACTATCGCAGTCGTCGGGGCACCCGACGGTCTGGGCGGGCGCCTCGCCGCGGCGCTGTCAGCCACCTCCCTGAGCTTCGACCTAGTACTCGACCGCGAATACAGCGGACTCGTCATCGTTGTGGGCGCCGACCCAAGGCCCAGCCCCGGCCCGTTGGCGGCGATCGATGCCGGCGAGTGGCGCCGCGATGCGGAAGCCGTCCCTTTGCGGGCGATGCATATCCTGCAACGCGCACATGCCTTGATGGCAAAACGTGAGGGTCGCATCGTTGTCGTCACTCCGACGATCAGCCTTCCGGGCGCGGCAAACCTCGTTGCTTACCTCACCGGCATCGAAGGCGTCAGGGCGATGGCGAAATCGGCTGCGCGCCAATGGGCCGCTGATCGAATCAGCCTCAACCTCGTCGCGGTACCGCTGCAACTGTTCGATCCGGAGTTGGGGCAGTACACAAAGCACATGACCGCCACGCCGTACACCGATGTCGATCTTCTGCCGAGCGTGACGACCACAGTGAAATTCCTGCTCGAGGATGCGGCCCAGGAGCTGACCGGCACCACCATCACGGCGGACGGAGGGTCGGTGATGCTGCCATGACGCTGACGGATCTAACGGTCCTGGTGACCGGTGCTGGAGGAGGTGTCGGCCGTGGCATCGCGCTGGCCTCCGCCGCTGCGGGTGCGCACGTGGTCGTCGCGGCGCGGGGTGACAACGGTCGAGTCGTCGCCGACGAGATCGCCGCGCGTGGTCACAGCGCGGCATGGGCCCAGTGCGATGTGACCAACCCAGAGTCGGTGGCCGCAGCCGTTTCCACTGCACTCGGCAGCACGGGGCGTCTCGATGCCGTCGTGCACAACGCCACCAGTTCGGCGTCAAGCCAACCGCATCAGCTCACCGAAGTCACCGACGGATTGTGGGAGCAGCACGTGTCGGTGTCGCTGCGCGGCGCATACCACTGCGCCATCGCGGGATATGACGCGCTGTGCGTCCGTGGCGGGACTCTGCTCGTGATGACCTCACCGGCCGGGATCGAAGGCAGTTCAATGCTGCCGCTCTACGCGACCATGAAGGGTGCGCTGCGCGGCTTCGCGAAAAGCCTGGCGCGCGAGTGGGGCCCCGCGGGCATCACTGTCAATGCGATTTCGCCGCTGGCCTATTCACCGGCGATGACCAGGGCGATGGAGAAGGATCCCCCCATGCGCCAGCGAACGTCCAATCGCATCCCAATCGGTCGGGTCGGTGATCCCGAGGGCGATGTCGGCGCCGCGGTCGCTTTTCTGCTCGGACCGCAGGCACGATACATCACCGGGCAGACCCTCGGTATCGACGGCGGCCATTTCACCAGCCTCTGAGCTCCGTGGAACCGATGGCTATGAGGGTGCCTATGGATTCGCCGAAAGACGTTGCGGCAGCAGGGGATCACCGGCTTCCCAAAACGCTTGCCACGTCGGCAACCGCTGCGGCATAGATGCACGCAATTTCACGTCTTCGGGCCAACGCACGAACTCTGGTCCCGGACGCTCGGTGATATCGACTGAATACCAGGGGTGCTCACGGCGGCGTACGAAGCCCCACACGCCGTCACGGCGCTCGAACGTGTCGTCGTAGCGCATCGTAATGACGAACCAACCGTGCCCGTCCTCGTGCTCAGCGCGGCAGTATGTGGAGCCGGTCGCATGGTCCTCATCGATGAGGTCCACCTGCTGTCCGCAGACCAAGTGAATGCTGCGATAGAAACGTCTGAGCACAACGTCGTACCACGCCTTGAGCGCATCGCGCCCCCGGCCATGTTCGCCCGCCGCAACATCGTCGACGAACAACGCGACAAGGCTGTCGAGATCACGGGCGTCTAGCGCCATGGCATAGCGACTGGGAAGCTGCCCAAGCTCCTGTAGCGACTCCAACCGTGCCAGCCTGGCGGAGACCTCGGACGATCCAATATCGACGGCCATGGCTGCAGTCTAAGACAATCGAGGCCCCGAAATCGGCGGCGGCCGGCAGTTCAGCAAGTCGATCGCGCGCTACACGTGGGATGGCCAGCAAGGAAACGGCATCATGGAACGGTCAACTCCACCACGCAACGTGACGTCCGCGGACGGATGACCTTACGCGCGGGCTGAAAAACTAGCGACAGTCGATCACTGGATCGCTACCCCGCCGGTGGTTGGCGCGTGAGAATTGTTATTCTCGGTTATCGAAAAAGGCACTATCCTCAAGCGGGAGGGGGCTGTATCCCGCCCGATCTAGTCACCCATCACAACGGAGCCGAGGTTGCCAAACGCATGTCGCTACCGGCCATCGAGCCAACGATCCCCTGCCTACTCCGGTCCAGCGCCGCAGACTTCGCTGACAAGCCCTTTCTGATCGTTGACGGCGACACACTGTCCTACGAAGCTCTCGAAACGAGATCTGCGCGCCTGGCAATCGCACTGCTCATCGAGGGCATCGGCAAAGGGGACCACGTTGGAATCCTGATGCCCAACAGCATCGACTGGGCGATCGCCTGGTTCGCCGCCACCCGCATCGGTGCCGTAGCGGTGCCCATCAACACCTTCTACAAAGCACAGGAATTGGCGTGGACAACCCGTCACGCTGATCTGCGGGCCATCCTGACATGGCCGAGCTTTCGCACCAATGACTACCTGGAGCGACTCGAGCAGGCGCTCCCCGGCCTGGCTGACCAGCACTCCCCCGGACGGATCCTGTTGCACGCCGCACCTTATCTGCGCACGATTGCGGTTTGGGGGACCACCGACCGGAGCTGGGCCACATCGATCGTCGATGACAGCACCGCCGCGGCTGCCGAGTTGGACATCGACGCAGACCTACTGGTCCAGGCCGAATCCTGCGTCACCCCGGCCGACGATGTCGCCATCATCTACACCTCCGGCAGCACTGGCAACCCGAAAGCGCCGGTGCATAGCCATGGCGCCTTTGTGCGCCACACCTACAGCCTCACGTACCTCTACGTCGTCACCGGCGACGACATCCTGTTCACATCGATGCCGTTCTTCTGGGTGGGCGGACTGATCACCGGTTTGCACGCCGTCATACACCACGGTGCAACGTTGGTCACGCAAGCTGCCTTCGATGCCGCTGAGGCACTTGAACTTATCGAGCGTCATCGCGCCACGATCGCGTTGGGCTGGCCCCAGCAAGGCAAGACGCTGGCCGAACATCCCGATTTCGCTCGTCGCGATCTTTCTTCGATCCGCCGCACGAGTATGCCGGCGATGGTGCCCGAGGACCGTAGACCTACCGGATCGGACTCGCTCGGGATGACGGAGGCGTGCGGCAACCATCTCGGCGCCGATCCCTATGTTGCGCAACCGGAGCACCGCCGCAAGTCCGTGGGCCCGTCACTTGACGGACTGACCCATCGCATTGTCGATCCTGTGACGGGACAGCCGGTTCCGGTCGGTACGCCCGGGGAAATCTGGGTGCGCGGATATTCGCTTATGCAGCGGCTTTATAAGCGCGAACGCGAAGACGTCTTCACGCCCGACGGCTTCTACCGCAGTGGTGACTGCGGCTACGCCGACGCCGAAGGGTGGGTCACCTACACCGGACGCCTCGGCGACATGATCAAGACCGGAGGGGGCACGAACGTCACCCCTTCCGAGGTGGAGGCCGCGCTGACCGCATGTGCCGGTGTCCTGGAAGCATACGTCGTCGGCATATCAGACAGTGACGGCAACACCGTCGTGGGGGCGGGCGTTGTCGGGCACAGCGGCGCGTCACTCGACGGTGAAGCGCTACGCGCCGAATTACGAAAGAACCTGTCGGCGTACAAAATCCCCAAGCACATCTGGGTCGCCAACAAGCAGGAATTGCCCTTCACCGACACCGGCAAGCTCCAAAAGAACACGCTGGCAGAGCAGTTGACCAAGCGTTACGCGCAGCGAAAGGAAGTCCACCATGACCACACAACCGTTTGAGGTGTGGGATGCAGACAACCACATGTATGAGGCCGTCGATGCCTACACGCGCTACCTTCCTGAGAAGTATTCCGAAGCAGTGAAATTTGTTGACGTCAAAGGCCGAACCAAGCTGCAGATCCTCGGCGTTGTCACCGAATGCATTCCCAACCCGACGTACGAAGTGATTCCAACACCCGGCGCGTGGGCCGACTACTACCGCGGGGTCAACCCGGAAGGGAAATCCCTTCGCGAGCTGGCCGAGCCGATTCGGTGCCCGGAGGAGTTCCGGCGCCCCGACTTGCGGTTAGCACTAATGGACCGCCAAGGAGTCGACGGTGCAGTCATGTTCCCGACGACCGCGGGAATGCTCGAGGAGCGCCTGAAGGCTGATACCGAGCTCACCCACGCGGTAACTCACGCGTTCAACCGCTGGCTCCTTGAGGACTGGACCTTCAACTATCAGGACCGAATCTTCGCCGTGCCCGCTATCTCGCTCAACGACCCAGAATCCGCGGTCGCGGAATTGGCATGGTGCCTCGAGAACGGAGCCCGCACGGTCTTGATCCGTCCTGCCCCGGTGCCCCGCGCCGATGGAACATCACGCTCACCGGCACTCCCCGAGTTCGATCCCTTCTGGCAACTCGTTGAGTCCAGTGGCATCTCGGTGCAGATGCACAATTCGGACTCGGGTTACGACCGCTATCTATCCGACTGGGAAGGCGGCGACGAGTTTCAGGGTTTCCAGCTGACGACGTTCCGCGGATTCATTTACGAAGAAAGCCGCCCGATCTTCGACACCCTGGCCGCATTCGTCGCGCACGGCGTCTTCGAGAGGTTCCCCGGATTGCGGATCGGCGTAGTGGAGAACGGCGGCTCATGGGCGCCGCGCCTACTCGACGCGTTCGACCGCGTGTACCGCAAAAAACCGCGCGCCTTCGCCGAGCACCCGTCGGAGGTGTTCCGCCGCCACGTGTGGGTGAACCCCTTCCACGAAGACGACATCGCCGGTCTGATCGACGCTCTGGGCGCTGATCGAGTGATGTTCGGCTCGGATTTTCCTCATCCTGAGGGGCTCGCCGAGCCGATCGACTTCCTTGAGCACTTGCAGCACCTTCCAGCTGAGACCACCGCACGGGTGATGGGCGCCAACCTCAAAGAGCTCATCGGCTAGGACACCGTGTCCCGCCATTCCCGTATGCCGTAGATCAACCGGCTCAACCGGCGCGACGAGATCTGCCGCCGGCTCGCAGACCAAACAGGGACCATACGGAAAACGGGGACACCGGCAAGGGCCAGAAAACGCTCTGACCTGCGCCAGTCTTGGTGGAGCTAAGGGGATTCGAAATCCCTCGCGCCGACCCTCGGAAATAGCCTCTGAGCAGCAAAAAGTCCTTCTTTCGTGATGGCTGAACATACGCGAGAAGACGTGGCACGACCTGCGGATACGTCGAGAGGTGTTGACGGCGTCAACAGGCGCATTCAGTTCATGCGTCCTGGGAGTCGCTACCCGATGCCGCGTGGAAGGGTTTCGAGCAGGCGCTGAATGCCAGCCTTCTCCACTCGGCCCTTCACGCCATGTCGGCCGATCTCCACGTAACTGATTGCTGCTCATCGAAAGTCCTCGGGCGCGCTCGCCGAACTTCTCTACCAGTGGGAGGTGGTCAACGTAGTAGATGAACCTCGCCCCAAGTGAAGGCGGCCTGCGACGGCCAAGTGTGGTTGATGGGAAAGGAAACTTGGCTAGGGCTAATCGCCCAGGCGGGCCAGTTTTGGTGCAGCTGCCGGGAATCGAACCCCAGCTTCAACCTGCGGAAATGCCGTCTGAACTGCAGGTTCAGTCCGCCCCGTTCCGATTGGTTCCCCATCGTTACCTGCGGTTTCGTTTTCGAGTCTTGACGGCGTCAAGAGCCTAGCCGCCGACGGTTTCAGGATCGGGACTGTCTACCCACTCCTTGATGGCGGGCGCAAGCCAGCGGCGAAGATAGCCGCGTAGTTCGTCGGGTTCCCTTGGCGGGTCACTGGGATTGGACATGAACGACTGCACTGCACGAAGTGTCCATTCGATCAGTTCGTCGAGCGTTTCTGACGCAAGTGGCGTTCGGTCCCAGTCGATTGCCGTGCTCTCCAATAAGACTGCCTGCCCGATACGGCGGGCTGTTTCTGATGTGACGCTCCGAAGCAACGTGTGAGACGGCTCATCGAGCAGGAGCTGTAGGTAGGGTTCGTCGGGCACTGCGGTTACGACCTGGACGACGCCCTCGATGACGGCTTCCGAGACGTCGTCGAATGAACTGAGACTTTCGGCCAGGCGTTCCAGGAATCGACGCGTCCCCTGGGCTGCGGCGGCGCGTAGCACTGCGGTTGTACTCGGAAAGTATCGATAGACCGTCGCTCTGCTGACGCCAAGTTCAGTCGCGACATGGGCGATGGTGGTCTGACCTCCACGTTGCTGAACGCACCGATCAGCCGCAGCCAAGATCCTGGTCACCGCCTCATCGTCGCTGCTCGGCGGCTCGCCCAGCCATCCGTGAGTCCGCATGTCAGCAATCTAGTGCCTGGTCGCTCTGCGTGGTGTGCTATCTAGACAATGGCGATACATCACTGGTATGACTGTATCGTCATGGCATCGGTAAGGGTCGCGATAATGTCGTCACCCTGACGACGAGGATGACCCACAACGGTGCCGGCTAGCGAGAGTGCTGAGGTAGCAGGTGATGAGCAGTCAATGCAGCGACAGCATCGAACGCATCGCGAACCGTCTGGGGTTCAGTTGCGAGAACGCCTCGCCGGTCGTGCACCTACGCAATCCGCTCGAACTGGCCAATTGGACGTTGCCCATCCTGGAACTGATGGTGGTGGCCGGCGCGTTGCTGGCATTGTGGTGGGCAGTCCGCCGGCTGCGGCGCGACGGCGACCCGGTCAACCTCGTAATTTGGTTCTCCACGGTCATCTACCTGTTGATCGTGGAACCGCCGCTGTACTTCCCCACCGTGTTCGGCGTCGACGACACCATCGGTGCGGTCTTCGCCCACAACGTGTTCACCGTGCAGTTCATGTATGACCGGCTGCCGCTGTACATCGTCGCCCTGTACCCGGCGATGATGATGCTGGCCTACGAAATCGTGCGGAGCCTGGGCGTCTTCCGGGACCGAGGGCCACTCGTCGGCGCGGTGTGCGTGGGATTCGTCCACCATTGCTTCTACGAAATTTTCGACCAGCTCGGCCCACAACTGCGGTGGTGGGCATGGAACACCGACAACGTCATCAACCGCCCGATGCTTGCCTCGGTGCCGATGAGCAGCGCGTTGCTCTTCGCAACTGTTGGACCGGCACTGGTCGCACTCTTCGCGCAGCTTCTGGTAGCTCGACCGCACACGCGAGGGCAAGCGCTGAGTCCAGCGGCACTGGCGCTGCGCACGTTTGGCGTCGCCGCGCTGGTCCCCGCAGGGCTGATCATCGCCAACCTGCCGATTCTGTTGGCCGGTGCAAACCATCCAGACGGCCTGCTGCGGTGGGCCGTCTACGTTCTATTCCTTGCGGGCTTCGCCGTTGTGGCGCTTCCTGTTCTGCTTCACCAGTGGCGTGCCGCAGGGCCCACGCCAGACATACCCAACCCGTTCGTCCGGATATTCGGTCCAATCTTCCTCGTGGTGATTGGCAGCCTTTGGCTCGCCGCTCTACCGGAAAACCTGAACGCCGCCAACGGCTTTACGTCCGACGGCACGCCGACCGGCAACGCGGTGTACGCCGCAGCGTGCTTCTTTCTCGCGGTGGTGATGACGATCTCGATGTCGATTCGCGCCCGCACGACCGCAGAACCTGCCGAGGTCCCGGCAGGCGATAGTAGAACAAGCAGAGCGGGGTAAGGCCATGACGGACTTGGAGATTCGACGCATTCGCTTCGACCTTGACGGAGACGTGCCCTTCAATTGGAACGCCGACAATCCCGCGTTCTCCACCTACATGAACATGGTCTCCATCATGGCGATCTGCTTCGAGAAGATGCTCGTCGCGGCGGTACGAGAGGCGATGCCACTCATCACCGACAGCGCCGTAGCCGAGGAAGCCGACGCCTTTCTACGTCAAGAGGCACAACACGCAAGCGCCCACCGTCAACACTTGCGGGCGCTCATCAAGCGCCACCCCGGCCTTCAGGAAACCCTCGACGAAGCCGTCGCGTCTTACGATCACCTCACGGAGACGACACCGCTGCACTACCGGCTTGCCTACGTCGCCGACCTGGAAGCAACTTTCACGCCGTTCTTCAAGATGCTGCTCGACAATGAAGCCACCCTGTTCCGACCCGGAGACGAACGAGTGGCGTCGCTGCTGATGTGGCACTTCGTTGAGGAGGTCGAACACCGAAGCTCTGGGCTGATCATCTATGACGCCGTCGTTGACGACAAGCTATACCGAACGCGTGTTCTGCCCCGCGTCGTCAAACACCTGATGACGGTTTCCAACAATGTCTTCGAAGGCATCAACGCCAACGTTCCGTTGCCAGAGCGCGGAATCGACGCACGCGACTTCGGACCGCTCAGCGGCATACACGCGGCCATACGTCGTACGACCGCACGCGGTCGTACGACGGCGCGCACCCACCCCGCGCTGCACACCGTGTCGTGGAGTCAGAAACTCACTACCGCAGCCCGAGTGCTGCTGAGCCAAACGCCGTTCCACAACCCCGCCAAGGAACCACTCCCAGACTTCGCCGACCGCTGGATCCGGAGGTATGACCGAGGCGACGACATTACTCACTGGTATTCAGCTCGATCAACGAGCTAGGTGAATCCAAATGCCAGGCGTCCCTAATCTCGTCCATTCGCTTGAAATCCGGTCGGGTCGGAGTTGGCGGGTGAACGGTCCAATTACTGTGCAGATGCGGCAGGGACCAGTGCGCTGATGTCTTCGCCTTGCAAGAGCTTGACCGTCAACGACACGTCGAAATAGTCCGTCCAGCGGGCGATCTTGCCGTCGTCGTCAATGACGAATGTGCCCATGACAGGTACGGCCGGTTTGGTTCCGTCGGGTGCCTGGATGTAGTCAAGTCGTTCCGTGAGAACGACCGGCCCGTCGCCGGCGATGTTCACGATCTCGAATGCGTAGGCGTCGGGGAACATCGAGAACTGTGCTCCCAAGTTTTCGACAATGGCTCCTACTCCGGTACACGCGGGCATCCCGACGTTCTGATACACCGCGTCGTCGGCGAGCAGTGGTCTCAAGGCCTCCGCGTTGCGCTGCTCCATCAGGGCGCAGAACTTGCGGACAACGTCGACAGGATTAGACATGACGGACCTCCACGTCGGGAAAGCGGTGACTGTTAGCGCCCCTCACATACGGGCTGTATGTGACATTCGAACTGTATGTGGCCTACAGCAGGTATGCAATAGGCTGTGGTGATGCCACGGGGCCAGCAAAGGCTCGACCCGAAGGCGCGACGTGCCGCGCAAGCCGAGGCCACGCGCGCCGCACTTGTCGACGCTGCGCGGCGACTGTTTGTCGAGAAGGGCTATCACCACACCGGCACCGAGGAAGTCGTCGCAGAGGCCGGAGTCGGCACTAGGGGTGCGCTGTATCACCACTTCGCTGACAAGCAGGCACTTTTCGAGGCGGTGTTCATCGCCGTCGAGCAGGACTTAGTCATGGAGGCCGCGAAGAACCTTGCCGATCCAGCAGACGGAGCATTGAATCAGTTACGGCAGGGCCTAATTGGGTTTCTCGACGCTTCCCTCACTCCCCATGTCCAGCGGGTGCTTCTCATCGACGGACCTGCCGTGCTGGGTTGGGTCAAATGGCGCGAGCTTGAAAGCCTCTATGGACTGGGAGCCATCCGGGCGATGTTGGAGCGCGCCGTGGAAGAAGGTGACCTCGCATCGGGCCAGCCCGTTAATGCGCTCGCTCACATCCTGCTGGCCGCCGCAGATGAGACAGCTTTGTTCATCGCGAACTCGCTTGATCAGCTGGTGGCTCGCGACGAAGGGGTCCAGGCACTGAACGCACTTCTCGACGGTCTGCAGGCAAGGTAGAACAACTGCACGGTGCGGCGTGGATGCGGCCATCATCGCTGCCGGGGACAAGACGTGAAATTGCCCGCGGCGCTGGGGACTCCGAACCTTGGCGGGGTCAGCCGGTCTTGACCGCGCCGGACCAGGACAGCGGATTGAGCTCGCGGTATGGATCGCCGGCCCGAAGGACAAGCAGGCCGTCCAGGATTGCCTCGAGCCGTTCCATGGTGGTTTCCCTGACCGAGGCGACCCAGTCGGCGTCGGATACGCCGTCGGGTTTTGTGGTGTCGATCGGTTTACCGAACCGCAGGTACATCCGCTGAGGCCGGGGGATAAGAGTGGGCCCGACGCCGCGCATCAGCGGCATTGCCATGTCTGGTTCGCCGGTGATCCTTGTGCTGATGGTCCGGCTGAGCCGGCCCAGAGCGCTGTCGCGGGTGACCAGACTCTTGTACACGTCGTCGCCGCCGACCAGGCCGACCGGGACGATCGGATAGTCGTTATCGGCGGCGACGCGGGCGAATCCGGAACGGCCGGTCCAGTTCAGGTGGTATTCCTCGCCCTTGAACTTTGCTATCTCGCGGCCCCCGCCGGGGAAGACCAGGATGGTTTCGTTGTGCCGCATCAGCTCTCGTGCGGTCGCAGGGTCGCCGACAACGCCGCCGTAGGCCGTCATGACGTCGTGCCCGAAGCCTGCCTTGGTCCCGAACCGGCGATCGGCCAGCGGCCGCACGCGGGCGCCGATCGCGCGACGCACAAAGTGCGGAATCAACAAAACCTCGCCTCCGATGAACGCAGTGTGGTTGCCCACCAACAGGAACCGCCCGTCGGCGGGGAGATTCTCCAGGCCGGCGACGTAGGGCTGCCACAGGTTGATCAGCGGCGAGATGCCGTCGTGAACCTTTTCCAGTGCGCCGCGCAAGCGCTCCACGCGGCGCGGGTGGTTCATCACCGCGTCGATATCGACCTCGACTTTGATTGGTTCTTTCATGGTGTCCTCTGCTTCGGGCTGTCTTTCGCGGCTTGCGTGCGCGTCCCCAAATCAACGATACCAAACGAACTAGTTCGTATTGGATGGGATATGATCTGACCGTGCGATCCACCACTGAACTCCGGGACACGATCCTGAGTGCCGCGCGGTCCGAGTTCGCCCAGTACGGTCTGGCGGGAGCGCGAATCGACCGCATCGCCCGTGCCGCGGATGCCAGCAAGGAGCGGCTGTACGCGCACTTCGGTGACAAGGAAACGCTGTTCCGCGGAGTCGTCGCAGCCGATGCCGCGGAGTTTTTCGCCGCCGTCAGGCTGCGTCCCGACGCGGTACCGGAGTTCGTCGGTGACATCTACGACCTGGCCTGCAGGCGGCCCGAGCACCTGCGCATGATGACCTGGGCCAGCCTGGAGGGGCTGGCGCTGGACCCGTTGCCCCTCGAGGGCCGGGAAGCGGTCGCGGCTCGTGACATCGCCACCATCGAGACTGCGCAGGCCGCCGGATACGTGGACACGGCCTGGCGCCCCATGGACCTGCTCGTGCTGTTATTCGGCGTCGCTCTAGCCTGGGCCCAGTCGCCCCATCCCGATGCCGTCTCCGCCGACACGGCGGTTGTCGCCGCGCGACGCGCGGCCGCCGTGGAGGCGGCGCGGCGCATCGTGGCCCCTGCGACGTGAAGTCTGTTTGCGCTTGGCGTCAACTTCGGCTGAGCTCGCCGCCGGATCCGGCATGCGGCCCCGTCCCGGCTAGCAGGTTCCCGCCTGCGTCGGGCGGTACCGCTGCCGTGGGGATGGCGTTGTCGACGAGGACGGCTGCGATGGCGGCGGCGGTGGCGAAGGTTTCGGTGTTGAGGACTCGGTTGCGTGCCGAGGCGCCATCCAGGAGCAGCGCTAGTTGTTCGCCGAGCTGTTCGGGGTTGGTGGCGCCGGCGTCGCGGGCGGCTTCGGTGAGCCGCGCGGCAAAGGCTTTCTTGTAGTCGCGGGCGAGTAGGCGTGCGGGGTGGCTCGGGTCGTGGATTTCGACGGCCGCCGCGATGAACGGGCACAGGGGCGCGTGGATGTCGAAGGCGGCGAGGAGCCGTTCGCGGGGCGTGAGGTCGGTGCGGTCGAACACCTCGGGCAGGATGTCGGGATCGAATCGGCGTAGGTGTTCGGCGATCAGCTCGTCCTTGCCGGTGAAGTGCTGGTAAAACGTCCGCTTGGACACCTGGGCCACGGCGCAGAGCTGGTCCATGCCGGTGCCGTTGATGCCTTGATCGCGGAACAGTTGTTGTGAAGCGCCCAGGATGCGCTCTCGTGCGCCCCTGCCGCGGCGCAGGCCTCGCGGCCCCTTCCCCAACTCCGTCATACCCCCAGCGTAGCCCAATAGGGTACCGATCAGTGTGCATAGCTTGCATTCCGGCTGACCGTCAGATAAGTTACGTACTCAGGACGGTGTACATAACAACATCAACCATCAATGCAATGGGAGTGATCATGGGAAAACTCGATGGCAAGGTCGCGGTGATCACCGGCGCGACAAGTGGCATGGCGCTGGCCGGTGCCAAGTTGTTCGTTGACGAAGGCGCTCACGTCTTCATCACGGGCCGACGGAAGGACGCGCTGGACCAGGCCGTCGAACTGATCGGGCGGAACGTGACCGGTGTGCAGGGCGATTCGGCCGACCTCGACGATCTGGATCGGTTGTACGACGCGGTCAGGCAGGAAAAGGGCGCGATCGACGTGTTGTGGGCAAGCGCCGGGGTGGGCAAGCAGAGCAGGCTCGGCGAGATCACCGAGGAGGACTTCCATGACGCCTTCTGGCTGAACGCGCGCGGCACGCTGTTCACGGTGCAGAAGGCGCTTCCGCTGTTCAACGACGGCGGCTCGATCTTCATGACCGGGTCAAACGCATCGCTGCGGGGCTACCCGAATTGGAGTGTGTACGCGGGAAGCAAGGCCGTACTGCCCGCCTACGCGCGGGTGTGGGTGTCGGAGTTGAGGGACAGGAAGATCCGGGTGAACGTGCTGACCCCCGGCCAGGTCGCCTCACCGATGCTGGAAGAGGTAATGGACGAGGAAATGAAGGCGCAGTTCGAGTCTGTGATCCCGCGGCGAGAGATGGGCCGCCCCGAGGAGATCGCGTCGGCCGCGTTGTTCCTCGCCTCCGACGACTCAAACTATGTCAACGGCATGGAGCTGGTGGTCGACGGCGGCACCACAGTGATCTGAGCGCCAGACACCGGGACGTACGCCGACAAAGACGTCGTCGCACCGGACCACGGCCACCAGCGCAGAAGCGTACCGGCCTTCCGATTTCCGGAAATTCGTTGTGGTCGTCGGTTTATTCGGGTCATCGCACAGCCGCGCCTTTCGGGCACCACCCCCGACCTGATGACCTTGCATACCGACTCGAACGGGTGGGCGCACCGATCAGGTCTCACACAACACAAGCAACAAAGGACATTAAGGAGTAGCCATGACCACCCTCGCCCCGCATCGCGACACCGTGGAATTCTTCGTCGACTGCATGCACGGCGGCGCAGACAAAGACGTTCTTTCCGGAATCCTCGCCGAGGACGTGGTGCTGTGCGGCCCGCTCGGCGATGAGCCAATCACTGGCCGCGAGGCAGTCCTGGAAGCCATACGGACGGTCGGCGCGGTGGCGACCGACCTCACCTATAAGGAGGTCCTCAGCGGTACGACGCACCACGCCGCGTACTTCCGGCTGCAGATCGAAGACACCGTGGTCGACGGGATGGACTACATCCTGCTCGACGCGGACGGCAAGATCGCCGAGGTGACCATATGGTGGCGCCCGCTGCCATCCGGCGTCCAGATGCAGGGGCACCTTGCGGGTCTCCTCGGCATGCGGCCCTGGGAACTTCTCACCGATATGGAGTAACGGCGAAGCCCGATCCCGAGGGGGCAAGTGTTCACCGCACCGGACGGGGCCTCCGGAGCCGGCTATTCGGACCGAACCCGGCCACCAACCCCAACTTCATGCACGCCGGCCGCCGGCCCGCGGGGACGAACGAGACAAAGCGGAAGATCGAGACCGCGGAAGAGAGCACACCATGAACAGCATCAGCATCATCGGCACCGGGAACATGGCCCGCGCCATCGGCGCGCTGGCGGTAGCCGGCGGCAACACGGTCGAGATCATCGGCCGCGACCACTCCAAGTCCACTGAACTCGCCACGGCTCTCGGCGGCGGCTCCAGGACGGGAGATTTCGGCGCCGCGCCGGCCGGCGACATCGTGATCGTGGCCCTGAGGTACGCCGATGTCGTGCGGGTCGTCACCCAGTACGGAAACGCGCTGGCGGGCAAGGTCATCGTCGACATCAGCAACCCCTTCAATGCCGGGGCCGATGGGCTGGCCATCCCCGATGACACCTCGATCGCACAGGAGGCCGCCAGGGCGGCCCCGGCCGGCGCCAGCGTGGTGAAGGCCTTCAATACCGTCTTCGGTCATGTCCTGAAGGAGGGTCGGACGCTGGATGTGTTCTTAGCTGGCGACGATGCGCAGGCCAAGGCACGCGTTTCGGAGTTCATCGCGAGTCTCGGGCTGCGCCCGCTGGACGTCGGTGGCTTGAACATGGCGCACTGGCTGGAAGGAACGGGCCTGATCCTCATGGGTCTCGCCCGTCACGGGGTGGGCCAATGGGATATCGCTCTCGGCGCCACCGGATTTGACGGCTGAGCCGCACCCGCGCTAGTCCTAGCAGTGAACGAACGGGGCGCGGCTCTCGCCGCGGTCTCCGGCCAATCTCCTGCTCCCCCAGCGTTCCCAGGGGTCGGATGCACCTTCGTCAGCTAAGTCGGACTAGCCCATTTAGCTGGTCTCTCTTCGGTGGAGCTAAGGGGATTCGAACCCCTGACCTTCTCGATGCGAACGAGACGCGCTACCAACTGCGCCATAGCCCCTAACCGCTAGCAGGCTACCAGCCGCGACACCGACCGCCGAACTGCCGGCACTACTCGCCGACGGCCCGGGGAAGGTCCCTGGGCCAGCCGAAGTTCCGCATCGGCATCGCGTAGTCCAGGTGCTCGAAGATCGGGTCCTCGTCGTCGATTTCCAGGACCACCGCGCCCGGGCGCCGCAGCCGCGATGGGACCATGTCATATTCGCGGTCATGCGCGTTCTCCACGCCAACTCGGGCGCGCGCCATCCGCTGCATCCGGCGCCGGCGCACCTTTTCCTCAATGCGGGTCTGTCGCCGCAGGTAGGCGAGGTAGAGCAGCGTCACGACGGTGGCGCTGCCGCATATCCACCAGGCGCTCGGCGACGCTTCGAACGCCGCCGTGGCCGAGCCGATCAAGATGACCGCCATCACCACCAGCAAACGCTTGCGGAACACGTATTTGCGGGCCCTGACCGCACTGGCGGTCTGCGTGTCGAGCCGACGTCGCCGGCTGGCCGGGCGTGCGACGGCCGCCTGGGAATCCTCGTCGTCCTCCCCTGGCTCCAAACCCGAGGAATCCTCGATGTATTCGTATGCGTCCTCTTCGTCGCCAGCCCGGTTTTCCTCTTGATCCGAGGCTTCGAACTCGGGCTCGTCTGCGACGGCATCCGGCAATGGCTCGCTGACTTCGCCGCTCACTCCTGCGGGAAGGGCCCCGGAATCCTCGACGACATCGACATCGAGGTAGTCGGGCTCAGTGGGTTCGGCCACCGCAATCCTCATCACGACCGGGCGCTGGCGCCCTTCTTCAGCCTCTACTTCGTGGTCCGAGTCTTCATCGCGTTCCTGGTCGGCATCGGCATCGGCGAACACGCCGTCAGCTGAGTCTTCGTCCCAGCCTTCCTGCGGTTTCCAGTCGGGGTCGCTGCGATGGCCCGCGGCGGGACCAGCACGCTTGATGAGGCGGGTGTTGGCGCTGCCGTTGAGTACCCGGGTCGCTAAGGCCACGTCACTGGTGCGCCGAACTGCATCGCGTTTGCTGATGAGCATCGGGACCAAGACGAACAGCCAGAGCACCACGAGAGATATCCACAACAATGATTGGGGGATGCTTGGCATGATGACCTGCTCCTTTCCCCGCGCGGTCGATGGGGTGGCCGACGCGGCGGGTCAATGTGACCAGGACAATTACACACCTGTAATTTGCGACTCACAAGCACCAAACGTCACTCGTGTCGCGTCAGCCACACTTGCTTAACCAGGTTGTTTCCAAAAAGTGGCCCGCGCCGACGGCCCGCACAGGCGGCGTGCCACCGTTTTTCGGTCCGGGAAACTCCCGATTAGGCCCAACTGGCGAGCCCGGCGCGCACCAGGGTTGACGCCACCGACCCGTACACCTCTTCCGCGGTGATGCCCATCAACAGGTGGTCTCGCCACGCTCCGTCGACGTCGAGGTAGCGGTGCAACAGACCCTCTTCACGGAATCCAACCTTTGCCAGCACGGCCCGGCTCGCCGCGTTCTCCGGCCGCACGGTGGCCTCCACCCGATGCAACATGACCGGACCGAAGCAATGGTCGAGACCCAGCGCCAACGCGCCGGTGGCCACCCCGCCCCCAGTCGCCGATCTCGAAACCCAGTAGCCGATCCACGCCGAACGCAAGGCTCCGTGGGTGACGTTGCCGATGGTCAGCTGACCGCAGAAACGTCCGTCGAGCTCGATGACGTACGGCAGCATCCGGCCTTTGCGCGCCTCCGAACGCAGACCGGAACACAGCGCCGGCCACGCCGCCATGGTGTGCCGGAGTGTCCAATCACCGTCGCTGCTGGGTTCCCACGGCTCGAGATGCTCACGGTCGGCCAACCGGATCCGGCTCCACTGCGCGCCGTCGCGCATCCGGACGGCGCGCAACCGGACCACGCCGGCCGGGACCCGCAGCGGTCCAACGTCCAACGGCCAACCCGGACGCTGGGCATTGGAGCGCAATAGGTTCACGAAAGTGGGCAAGTCGCTCCGCTCAGCCGCGCTGGGCGAGGAAGGCAACGTCGACGATCTCACCGGTGCGAATCTGCTCGGCCCCGCTGGGAATCACCACCAGACAGTTAGCCTCGGCAAGGGTCGCCAGCAGATGCGATGACACCCCCGGAGCTCCGCCCAGGGCCTGCACCAGATATTCACCGCTGTCCTGATCACGCATGAGCTGACCGCGCAAGTAGCCCTTGCGGCCTGCCACCGAAGTGATCGGCGACAGCGTGCGGGCCTGAACCACCCGGCGCATCGGCTGGCGCTTGCCGAGCGACAGCCGGATTAGCGGGCGGACCATCACCTCGAAGACCACCAGGGCACTGACTGGATTGGCCGGCAACAGAAATGTCGGAACGCCTTCGCGGCCCAGTTGGCCGAAACCCTGGACGGACCCGGGATGCATGGCGACGCGGACGACCTCCATCTCGCCGAGCTCGGACAAGCACCGCCCGCACCGCCTCGGCCGCCGCACCCCCGACTCCGCCGGCGATCACCACGACCTCGGCGCGATTGATCTGGCCCTCGACGATTTCGCCGAGCTCCGTGGGGTCGTTGCTGACGATGCCGATGCGGTTCACCTCCGCGCCGGCATCCCGAGCGGCCGCGGCCAATGCGTAGGAGTTGACGTCGTAAACCTGCCCGTTGCCCGGGGTGCGCGAGATATCGACCAACTCGCCACCCACGGCCATGATCGACAACCGCGGACGCGGATGCACCAGCACCCGTTCCCGCCCGACCGCCGCCAGCAGCCCCACCTGGGCGGCGCCGATTATCGTTCCCGGGCGCACCGCAACATCGCCCGGGCTGGACGTCGTCCCCGGCGCGCCGCACATACGCGCCCGAGGGCGCCCCGCGCAGAATCCGCACCCGCGACGTCCCGCCGTCGGTCCACCGCAACGGCAGCACCGCGTCGGCCAGCGTCGGCAGCGGGCGCCCCGGTCTGCACCCGGGCGGCCTGCCGGGGCTGCAGCCGACTGGGCGTCCGCGAACCGGCCTCGATGGTTCCCGTCACCGGCAGAACCAGCCCATCAGGCGGGTCCTCGTCATCAGCAGCCTCGTCGGCACCCGACGTCACGCCGACCCCAGCCCACACCCAGCACGTCGACGCTGCGCACCGCGTAGCCGTCGATCGCGGCCTGATCGAAGCCGGGCAATGGCCGCTCGGTCACCACTTCTTCGGCACACATCAATCCCTGGGCCTCAGCAATGGCAACACGTATCGGCCGCGGAGCCACCGCGGCGGCCGTTATCCGGGCCTGCTGCTCCTCGACAGAACGCACAAGCGCGCCTCTCTGCCGTCACCCTGACGGCGTCACGCCGGCCCGACCGCCTCGTCGCCGGGCCGGCTCGCCCGGCTACCGCTCGGTCAGGCCCAATCGCGCCACCAACCACTCGCCGCAAATCCGGGCCATAGTCGTCACGATCCAATGCAAAGTCAACCGCAGCCTTGAGGTAGCCGCCGGGATTTCCCAAGTCGTGTCGAGATCCGTGATGCACGACGACATGGACCGGGTGGCCCTCTTTGATCAGCAGCGCGATCCCGTCGGTGAGCTGCACCTCGCCGCCAGCGCCGCGATCGATGCGGCGCAACGCGTCGAAGATCGCCCGGTCGAGCACATAACGGCCCGCCGCGGCATACAGCGACGGGGCGTCCTCGCGCCTTGGGCTTCTCCACCATGCCCTTGACCTTCAGCACGTCCGGATTGCCGCCGCCGGGGAGCGTCTCCGACGTCGAAAACGCCATAGGCGCTGATCTCTTCCGGCGTCACCTCG
Organism: uncultured Actinomycetota bacterium; assembly: GCA_963762625.1. Classification (GTDB taxonomy): domain Bacteria; phylum Actinomycetota; class Actinomycetes; order Mycobacteriales; family Mycobacteriaceae; genus Mycobacterium. The sequence goes on along the minus strand of CAVXLB010000001.1, from coordinate 1,181,448 downwards.
ATGGCACACAACACCGTGCCGCCGTGTTGGGCCCGCACCTTCGACATCGTCTCCAGCACGCCAGTCGGCAGCACCAAGTCGTCGGGCAGCAGCACCATGACGGCGTCCTCGTCGGGCGCCAGCGTGGGCTCCACGCAGCTGATGGCGTGTCCCAGTCCCGAGCGGCTCGGCCTGCACGACCGACTCGACCTTGATCAGCGCCGGCGCGCGGCGCACCTTGGCCAGCATGGCTACCTTGCCGCGGGCCTCGAGCGTGCCCTCCAACACCAGGTCTTCGACGAAGTGCGCGACGACACCGTCCTTGCCCTCGGAGGTGATGATCACCAGCCGTTCGGCGCCGGCCGCGGCCGCTTCGGCGGCGACCAGCTCGATGCCGGGCGTATCGACGACGGGCAGCAACTCCTTGGGCACCGTCTTGGTCGCCGGCAGGAAGCGCGTGCCCAGACCAGCCGCGGGAACGATCGCCGTGAACGGGATCGGGATTTCTGGGCGTGACATCATTGACACCATAGCGCCCAGCACTCCTGTCGAGCGCTGTTGGCGGCGCCAAAGCCCCGGCTGTCATCGTTAAGCGCATGGCAACCGCGAGCAAAGCCGCGTTGCGGGAACGGCTGCTGGCGGCCCGCAATCGCGTTGCCGACGGCGTTCGGGACGCCGAGGCCCGCATGCTCGGCGAGCACCTCGAGTCATTGGTGAGCAGCGGCAGCACGGTCTGCGCCTACGTACCGGTAGGCACCGAGCCGGGGTCCGTCGAGATGCTGGATATGTTGCTCCGCCGGTCGGCGCGGGTGCTGCTGCCGGTGGCGCGGACCACCGCTGACGACATTCCATTGCCGCTGCGGTGGGGCGAATACCGGCCCGACGCCCTCACCCCCGGGCGGTGGGGGCTGCTCGAGCCGGCCGAGCCGTGGCTGCCCGAGTCGGCCCTGGCCGAGGCCAGGCTGGTGCTGGTCCCGGCGCTGGCGGTCGACCGCAGGGGCGTGCGGCTGGGCCGCGGCCGAGGCTTCTACGACCGCTCACTGCCGTAGCCGGGATCCGCGAGCACGGCTGATCGCGATGGTGCGCGACGAGGAGCTGGTCGACGAGTTGCCGGCCGAACCGCACGACGTGCCGATGACCCACGCACTCACGCCGCGGCGCGGGGTGATCGCCCTGTCCCCAGCGGTCACGGTCGGGGAATGAGACGGCTCACGCGGCGGTTCTAGCACTTAGGCACGGTAGAGTGCTAATTAGACTTAGATATCATCCGGAGGTTTTTAGTGCCGACGTACAGCTACGCGTGCACCGAGTGCGACAACCGCTTCGACATCGTGCAGGCCTTCACCGACGACACCCTGACCACCTGCGAGAAGTGCTCGGGCGACTGCGCAAGCTGTTCAACTCCGTCGGCGTCGTGTTCAAGGGCAGCGGCTTTTACCGCACCGACAGCCGCGAGTCAGGCAAGAAGCAGCCGGTTCGACCAACGGGTCGTCGGCCAAAGGATCGAGTTCAGAGACAACCTCCGGGTCGAGCGAGAAGTCCGGATCGAGCGAGAAGTCCGGATCGAGCGAGAAGTCCGGGTCGAGCGAGAAGTCCGGCTCGGGCGAGAAGTCGAGCAGCGGCTCGACCCCATCCGCTTCGTCTGCCGCGACCGCCTCGAGCTAGCGGATTATCCACCCGCTTATCCACAACGGTTGTCTGACCGGCGCGGTGATGCGCTGTGCCGCGCCTACCGTTGCGGCGTGGGGCGAATCATCGCTGAATCCAACGGCTATTGCGCCGGATATCGACGTTGTTGCGCCCGGACTGGACCCGGACCGTGCTGGCACGCCGGGTCGCCGCGGGCGGGCTGGTCGTGTTGGCCGGCGTCGCGGCGCTGCGATCCGAACCCAGACGATGACCGCGCCGAGGTGGTGGTGGCCGCGCGTGACCTGGCTCCCGGCGCCGAACTGACCGCCGACGATGTCCGGCTCGAAAAGCGTTTGGCCACAACTGTTCCCGATGGCTCACAAGCCGACCCTAGGCGCGGTCGTCGGTTCGACGCTGGCCAGCCCGACGCGGCGCGGCGAGGTGCTCACCGATGTCCGATTGCTGGGCAGCCGGCTCGCCGAGTCGACAGCCGGGCCCGGCGCCCGCATTGTGCCGCTGCATCTGGCCGACGGCGCGCTGATCGACCTGCGTTCGGGTCGGTGATGTCGTTGACGTGCTGGCCGCGCCGGCGACCGAGTCACGAGCCGGCAGCCAGGCAGTCAGCAAGGTCGTCGCCACCGACGCCGTCGTGGTCCTCGTGTCGGCCAAAGCAGAAAGCCCAGGCCGCGGACAGTGACCGCGTAGTGTTAGTCGCGCTGCCGGCTCGCGTGGCGAACACGGTCGCAGGCTCGGTGCTGGGTCAGGCGGTTACCCTCACCCTGCACTGAGTTCCCTGCCCGCGGCTCCATACGTGATCTGCAGCAAACTCCCTCCGTTGCTCAATGATTTCCATCGGCGTACCAGGGGCAGACAGCCGCAGAAAGGACATCCCCATGCTCAAAGGATTCAAGGAGTTTCTCTCGCGGGGCAATATCGTCGACCTGGCCATTGCGGTGGTCATCGGCACGGCGTTCACCGCGTTGGTCACCAAGTTCACCGACAGCATCATCACGCCGCTGATCAACCGGATCGGCGTCAACCAGAACTCTGACGTCGGCGTCCTGCGGATCGACATCGGCGGTGGCCAACACCATCGACTTGAACATCGTGCTCTCGGCGGCGATCAACTTCGTGCTGATCGCCGCGCGTGGTGTATTTCCTGGTCGTGCTGCCCTACAACAGGCTGCGCAAGCGCGGCGAGGTCGAGCAGGCCGACGACGCCCAGATCGTCCTGCTCACCGAAATCCGCGACCTGCTCGCGCAAACCAACGGCGGCTCGTCGGGCAAGCACGGCGGACCACGACGACGCCGCCGCCCGACTACGGACCTCGCGCGGACGCAGAATCGCAGATCCTGCGGCGGGTACGTGGCGTCGCCCCGCTCAGATCTCCAGGCTCGACAATTGCCCGATGATCTGGGCGGCGAGCGGATTCAGCGTCGCCATTCCATCGCGCACGGCGTAACGCGAGCCGGCGAGATTGACCACCAAGGTGCTTCCGGAGACACCGGCCAAACCGCGTGACAGTCCCGCATCGATGATTCCCGCGGACAGTGCCGGAGGCGCGGATGGCTTCGGCGATACCGAGGATCTCCCGATCCAGAATGTCGCGGGTTGCTTCCGGGGTGACGTCGCGAGGCGTAACTCCGGTCCCGCCCACGGAAACCACGAGGTCCACGCCGCCGATCACCGCGGTGTTCAGCGCGTTGCGGATCTCGACCTCGTCAGCCGCGACCGCGACCACGCCGTCGACCACGAAACCCGCCTCGGTCAGCAGTTCGGTGACCAGTGGCCCACTATGGTCCTCGTCGCCATGCGCGGTGCGGTCATCGACGACGACGACCAACGCCCGGCCGACTACCAACTCCGCACCCTTTTCCATGGGTGCAACCGTATATCCGAGCTCCGACAACGGCTCATCGACTCTCATCACTGGTCCGCCTTGCCGAGAGTGACCTGCACTGTTCGGCTGCCACCAGCGGGATCCTGGAAGGTCAGCACCACCTTGTCGCCGGGCGCTTTGGACCGCACTGCGGCAACCAGCGCGTCGGCACTGTTGATGGGGCGGTCGTCAACCTTGGTCACGACCACGTTTTTGGGCACTCCGGCGGTCGCGGCCGCACCACCCTGCACGACATCGACAACCTTGGCACCCGGGGTGCCTTTGTCGCTGGTCACCTGAATGCCCAACGAAGCGTGTGTGGCCTTGCCCGTACTGATCAACTCGTCGGCGATGCGCTTGGCTTGGTCGACCGGAATCGCGAAGCCGAGGCCGATCGAACCGCTCTGGGCATCGGGCGAGTCGGCGCCCAGGGTGGCGATCGCCGAGTTGACGCCCACCAGCTGACCGCTCATGTTGACCAGCGCACCACCAGAGTTACCCGGGTTGATCGCGGCATCGGTCTGAATCGCGTCCAGAACCGTGTTCTGGTTGCCCGACTCGCCGGTCGTGGACACCGGCCGGTTCAGACGGCTGACGATTCCGGTGGTCACCGTGCCCGCCAAACCCAGCGGTGACCCGATCGCCACCACGGACTGGCCGACGCGCAGGTCGGACGAAGAGCCCATGGAAATGGGGGTGAGTCCGGAAACGCCCTGCACCTTGATCACGGCGATATCACTGGTGGGATCGGCACCTATCGACCGTGAACGGCGAGGTACGGCCGTCGGAGAAGGTCACCGTCGTTTTCGGGGCCGGGTTATTGCCACCAGCGGGGCGGATTAGCGCCCGCCACCTGGAGGATTAGCCCCGCCACCGCCGGCAGGGGGTTTAGCCGGGCCGGCGGCAGCCGCGATGACGTGATTGTTGGTCAGGATCAGCCCATCGGCAGAAAGGACGATCCGGAGCCCTCCTCCGAACTGCGACCCATATCGGTCTCCAGCATGACCACGCTGGGCACCACCTTGGCGGCGACCTGCTCGACGCTGCCGGGTGGCATATTTGCCGCCGGGACGCTGGGAGCCCCGCCGATCATCAGTCCGCCGCCGCTGCCCGACGAGTGCGTGCCTAGCTCGACGACCGTTGCGGCGGCGCCGCCGATACCGGCCGACACCACCCCGATCGCCAGCGCTCCTGCGGCCAACATGCCTGCGCGAGAGCGTGTTTGGCGTGCCGGCCCGGGAGGTGGCGACATCGGCGGAAACAAGCCCGGTATCGGACCCGGCCCGGTGCCTCCGGGTATCGGACCCGCCCCGCTGCCACTGAGCGGGTCATAAGGCTGGCGGTACGGCGTCTGCGCCGGCTGCGACTGGCGATACCGCCAGTCGAACTGCTGGTTGTAGGGGTGCTGCTGCCCGTGGGCATACGCGGGGGGCACGGGCTGATTAGGCGCGGTACTGTATCCCGGCTGCTGCGGCGGTGGCGAATACCTCGGGTGATTCGTCATGTCGCTACGTCGCTCTTTCTATTTCGGCGTGTGTTGGCTCGGTTGGACTCGATTTCCAACAGTAACTGGAACTACCTTGCCTGGGCGGACTGAGAGTCCACTGAGATAACGTTCGCTGAATCCCGAGAGTTCGCCGTGTTTCCTGTTAGATCAACGGCCGCGTCTGTGTCGGGTTCAGGCCTTGCGTTCTTGGGTTTCCTCGAGTTCTTGGCGGTCGTGTCGTTTCCCACGCGCGTCGGATAGGTCGCCGTCGGCATCGGCCGTCCGGGAAGCAACACGTAGATTGACGTGCCGGGTGGCTGACTGCCCGGATCGGTGTCTTCGACGCGAAGCAACCCACCGTGGTTGAGTACCACCTGTTTGACGATCGCCAGCCCCAATCCCGACCCTGGCAGCGCGCGCGCAGTCGTCGACCGGTAGAACCGTTCGAACACAAGACGGCGCTCGTGCGGCGAAATCCCCGGGCCGTGGTCGGAAACCACCAGCTCGGCGTGCGACGGGTCGAGTTGCCTCATCCTGACACCGACATGGCCGCCGGGCGGGCTCCACTTGGCGGCGTTGTCCATGAGGTTCAGCGCCGCACGCGACAGCCCGGCGGCGTCACCGTAGACCTGCCAGGGGACCACGTCGACTTCGAAGTGAATATCGCTTCGGCGGCGTCTGACACGCTCCAGGCTGCGGTCCACCACCTCCGCCATATCGACAGGCTCGTGCACCACTTGGCCGGCGTCGTCTCTGGTGAGGTCCACCAAATCGCCTACCAGCGTGGATAATTCCTCGATCTGGGCGAGCACATCTGAACGCAGGTCGACCATCTCCTGCTCGGGTAGCCGTGGCGCTCCCGGTTCCATCGACGCCATCAGCAGTTCGACGTTGGTCCGCAGCGACGTCAGCGGGGTGCGCAATTCATGTCCGGCATCGGTGACCAGCCGTGTCTGCCGTTCCCGAGACTCGGCAAGCGCCCGCAGCATCAAGTTGAATGCGTCAGTCAGCCTGGCCAATTCGTCACTGCCGAATACCGGAATGGGCCGCAAGTCGTCGGTCCGCGCCACCCGCTCGGCCGCTTCCGTCAAACGACCCACCGGACGCAGCCCGGCCCGGGTGACCATCCCTCCCGCCACCGCGGCAACCGCGACACCGATGCCACCAACGATCAGCAGGACCCAGCGCAGTTTGATCATCACCACTTCGGTCGGCTTCAGGCTTTTGGAGATCAGGAGCGACATGCCGTCAGACAGGTGCATGGCAAGGATGCGCTGATCGGACGCTGTGCGCCGGGACATGAGCAAATCGCCTCGGATGACAGCCTTCTCAGCCGGTCCGATCGGCAACGTCTGGCCCTGCTGTTGGGCGGTGAAGATCGAGTGGCCCGGGTTGACCAGGATCGCGTTGACATCCGAATAGGCGGTGCCCTCGATGGCCTTTCCGGGATCGGCGGTCAGCGAGCCGCCGGCGATCAGCAGATGCGCACGAGTCTGCAGTTGGTTGTCGATATCGCTGTATAGCGCGGCTGAAATCACCGCATAGACCACGAATGCCATCAGGACGACGACCATCGCCACCATCGACATCGCCAGCAGCATGACCCGCCACCGCAGGGACAATGAACTGGGAGCCCGCAGCGGCGGGCGTCGGTGCGGTTGGAACCGGATCATCGTTGCGCCACGATCATTACGGCGGGGTCTCCCTAAGTACGTATCCCACCCCGCGCACCGTGTGGATCAGCCGCGGCTCACCATCGGCTTCGGTTTTGCGGCGCAGATACCCCACGTAGACCTCCAGCGCATTTCCCGAAGTGGGAAAGTCGAATCCCCACACCTCCTCGAGGATGCGGCTGCGGGTGAGGACTCGCCGCGGATTGGCGATCAGCATTTCCAGCAAAGAGAATTCGGTGCGGGTAAGGCTGATCCGGCGTTGCCCCCGGGTGACTTCGCGGGTCACCGGGTCCAGGGCCAGATCGGAGAACGTCATGGGCACCGACTCGGCGTCATCGTCGGGCTTCGTGCGGCGCAACAACGCCCGCATGCGGGCCAACAGCTCTTCGAGGGCGAATGGCTTCGGCAGATAATCATCGGCGCCGGCGTCTAGGCCGGCAACCCGTTCGGAGACGGAATCGCGGGCGGTGAGCACCAGGATTGGCAGGTCGTCGCCAGTGCTGCGGAGGTGACGACAGACTTCCAGGCCGTCCAGACGCGGCATCATCACATCCAGGACGAGCGCGTCAGGCCGGTCGCTCGCAATCATGGCAAGGGCCTCGACACCGTCGTGGGCCAACTCGACCGAGTAGCCATTGAAGGAAAGCGACCTGCGCAGCGACTCGCGCACCGCGCGATCGTCGTCGACAACAAGTATCCGCACGGCCACTAGTTTCGTCCCAGCGCCTGAGAGCGGCCTGAGAGGCGCGCCGTGGTTTTAGTTAACTCCGCCTGAGGATGGCCACCACGCCCGAGGGCGTGTTGGGCGATCCGCCTAACGCCGGTCCAAGTCGATGAGACCAAGCCGGGCCGCCTTGAGCAGCCTGCGGGGCACTTTGTGCTTCTGTCCTGCCACCGTCACACCGACGAGCTCGGTTTTCGTGGCCTTCCACTGCGAGCGCCGGCTGCGGGTATTCGAGCGCGACATTCTGCGCTTGGGTACGGCCATGGTCGGGCCTTAACTCCTCGATCGGGGATTCGGGTCGGTGCGTCGCGCGGCCCAGCCAGCAGTTGCCAGTCGGCGGATACGGCGACGATTACCCATCAGGATAGTCGGTGGGCCCCTGGTCGCCAAAACGGGCTGTGAGCGTAGCGTCACGGCGAAATTCCGCGACCGCACCTTGACGCGACACCGGCAGTACCTACTAACCTACCGGTTGGTTGGTTCGCTCAAGAGTGATCCCTGAAGGGAGGACGCGCATGGCGTCTCTAGACGCCGTCCGGATCGGGAACTGCTCGGGTTTCTACGGCGACCGGTTATCGGCGATGCGCGAGATGCTCACCGGCGGTGAACTGGACTACCTGACCGGGGACTACCTGGCTGAGCTGACCATGCTGATTCTCGGTCGCGACCGGATGAAGCACCCCGACCGCGGCTACGCCAAAACGTTCCTCGCCCAGCTCGAGGATTGCCTGGGCGAGGCCCGCGATCGCGAGGTGCGCATCGTCGCCAACGCCGGCGGCCTGAACCCTGCCGGCCTTGCCGACGCGCTACGCGCCCTGGCCGAGCGCCTGGGCATTTCGGCCCGGGTCGCCCATGTCGAAGGCGACGACCTGCAGCCGCACGCGGCGGAACTAGGGCTCGGGACACCCGCTCACGGCCAATGCCTACCTGGGAGCGTGGGGCATCGTCGACTGCCTCAACAACGGAGCCGACGTCGTCGTCACCGGCCGCGTCACCGACGCTTCGGTGATCGTCGGGGCGGCGGCCGCGCATTTCGGCTGGGGCCGCACCGACTACAACGAGCTCGCCGGCGCCGTGGTCGCAGGCCACGTCATCGAATGCGGCATTCAGGCCACTGGCGGCAACTATTCGTTCTTTACCGAAGTCCCTGACCTCACCTACGCGGGCTTCCCACTGGCCGAGGTCAATGCCGACGGCTCATCGGTGATCACCAAGCACCCTGGCACCGGCGGCCTGGTCAGCGTCGACACCGTCACCGCTCAGCTGCTCTACGAAATCACTGGCGCCCGCTACGCCAATCCGGACGTCACAGCCCGGATGGATTCCGTGCAACTGTCGGCTGACGGTCCCGACCGCGTGCGCATCAGCGGCGTGATCGGCGAGCCGCCGCCACCCACGCTGAAGGTCTCGCTGAACAGCATCGGCGGATTCCGCAACGCGATGACGTTCGTATTGACCGGCCTGGACATCGAGGCCAAAGCGAACTTGGTGCGCCGGCAGCTCGAAGCCGGGCTCACCGTCAAGCCCGCCGAGCTGCAGTGGTCTTTGACCCGCACCGATCACAGCGATGCCGATACCGAAGAAGCGGCCAGCGCGATGCTGCGCTGCGTTGTCCGCGACCCCGACCCCGCCAACGTGGGCCGCCACTTCTCCTCGGCCGCAGTGGAATTGGCGCTCGCCAGTTATCCGGGCTTCCATGTGACCGCCCCGCCGGGCGAAGGTCAGGTCTACGGGGTGTTCACCCCGGGTTACGTCGACGCGAGCCTGGTGCCACACACCGCGGTGCACGCCGACGGCAGCCACAGCCAGATCCCTTGCGCCACTGATACTTTAGAACTGGCATCCGCCGATCCCCCTCCACTACCAGAGCCGCTCGCGGCCGGTCCGACCCGACGGGTCCCGCTGGGGCGGGTCGCCGGCGCGCGTAGCGGCGACAAAGGCGGATCGGCCAACGTCGGGGTGTGGGTTCGCACCGACGAGCAGTGGCGCTGGCTGGCCAACACATTGAGCGTCGGGCTGCTCAAGGAGTTGCTGCCCGAGGCCGCGGACTTCGACGTCACCCGCCACGTGCTGCCCAACCTGCGAGCGGTCAACTTCGTCATCGACGGCATCCTCGGCCAGGGCGTTGCCTACCAAGCGCGATTCGATCCTCAGGCCAAGGGGCTGGGCGAATGGCTGCGCTGCCGTTACGTCGACATCCCGGAAGGGCTGCTGTCATGAACCTCTGGACAACGCCGGAGCGCGAACAGCTACGAAAGACGGTGCGCTCATTCGTAGAACGCGAGATCCTGCCCAACGTCGACGAGTGGGAACGCACCGGCGACCTGCCGCGCGAGCTGCATCGGCACGCCGGGGCGGCCGGGTTGCTGGGCGCGGGTCTCCCCGAATCAGTCGGCGGCGGTGGGGGCGACGGTGCCGACGCGGTGGTCATCTGCGAAGAGATGCATCAGTCCGGAGCGCCCGGCGGCGTCTTCGCGTCGCTGTTTACCTGCGGCATCGCGGTGCCACACATGATCGCGTCGGGCGATGCGCGGCTCATCGACACGTTTGTCCGCCCGACTTTGCAAGGAGACAAGATCGGCGCGCTGGCCATCACCGAGCCCGGCGGCGGCTCCGATGTCGGGCACCTACGCACCACCGCCGTATTAGACGGTGATCACTACGTGGTCAACGGCGCCAAGACCTACATCACCTCCGGTGTCCGGGCCGACTACGTCGTCACCGCCGTCCGCACCGGCGGCCCTGGCGCGGCGGGGATCTCGCTCCTGGTGGTCGAGAAGGGCACGCCTGGCTTTGCGGTCAGCCGCAAGCTGGACAAGATGGGCTGGCGGTCATCAGACACCGCGGAACTATCGTACGCCGACGCACGTGTGCCGGCGGCCAATCTCATCGGCGTCGAGAACAGCGGATTCGCCCAGATCGCCCAGGCATTCGTGTCAGAGCGTATCGGACTGGCCGCGCAGGCGTATTCGAGTGCACAGCGATGTCTGGACCTGGCCGTGCAGTGGTGCCGCGATCGGGAGACCTTCGGCCGGCCGCTGATATCGCGCCAGTCGGTGCAGAATACGCTCGCCGAAATGGCCAGACGCATCGACGTTGCCCGGGTCTATTCGCGCAACGTGATCGAGCGCCAACTCACCGGAGCCGCGGAGGCGGCGACATCAGGCACAGTCGATGCCAGCCTGATAACTCAAGTGTGCTTCGCCAAGAACACCGCCGTCGAAGCCGGTGAATGGGTCGCCAACCAAGCGGTCCAGCTATTCGGCGGCATGGGCTACATGTCCGAATCCGAAGTCGAACGCCAATACCGCGACATGAGAATCCTTGGCATCGGCGGCGGAACCACCGAGATCCTTACCTCACTGGCCGCCAAGACCCTGGGATTCCAACCATGATTGCACCGCCTCCTTCTCGCTCTCTTCGTCGCTCCGCCCTAATTCGTCGGCGGTGGTCATGACCGCATTGCAATCCGCACTCGACCCAAAGGCCGACACGTATTCCGAGGCGGCGTCGGCGACCAAGGCCAAGCTCGACGAGATCGACGCTGAATTCGCCAAGGCGCTCGCCGGGGGTGGTCCCAAGTACGTCGAGCGCCACCACGCTCGCGGCAAGCTGACCGCGCGGGAACGCATCGAACTGCTTATCGACCCCGACTCCCCGTTTCTGGAGCTGAGCCCCCTGGCGGCCTGGGGCAGCGCTTTCACGATCGGCGCCAGCGCGGTCACCGGCATCGGCGTGGTCTCCGGCGTGGAATGCTTGATCGTCGCCAACGACCCGACGGTCAAAGGTGGCACCAGCAACCCGTGGACATTGCGGAAGATACTGCGGGCCAACCAGATCGCCTTCCAGAACCGGCTGCCCGTCATTTCGCTGGTGGAATCGGGCGGCGCGGACCTGCCCACCCAGAAAGAAATATTCGTCCCGGGTGGTCAGATGTTTCGCGACCTGACCCGGCTCTCTGCCGCCGGGATCCCGACCATCGCGCTGGTGTTCGGCAACTCGACCGCGGGCGGCGCCTACATTCCCGGGATGTCCGATCACGTGGTGATGATCAAGGAACGCTCGAAGGTCTTTCTGGCGGGCCCGCCACTGGTCAAGATGGCCACCGGCGAGGAGTCCGACGACGAGTCCCTGGGGGGAGCCGAAATGCATGCCCGCCTATCGGGTTTGGCTGACTACTTCGCTGTCGACGAGCTCGACGCGCTGCGGATCGGGCGCCGCATCGCGGCGCGGCTCAACTGGGTCAAACAGGGGCCTGCGCCGGCGCCGGTCAACGAACCGCTGTTCGACGCCGAGGAACTGATCGGCATCGTGCCGCCCGACTTGCGCATCCCGTTCGACCCGCGCGAGGTGATCGCCCGCATCGTCGACGGTTCCGACTTCGACGAATTCAAGCCGATGTACGGGTCATCGCTGGTGACCGGCTGGGCCCGGTTGCACGGCTATCAGGTCGGTCTCCTGGCCAACGCACGAGGGGTGCTGTTCAGTGAGGAGTCTCAGAAAGCGACCCAGTTCATCCAGTTGGCCAACCGCTCCGACACGCCACTGTTGTTCTTGCACAACACTACCGGCTACATGGTGGGCAAGGACTACGAAGAGGGTGGGATGATCAAGCACGGCTCGATGATGATCAACACCGTGTCCAACTCGACCGTCCCGCACATCTCGCTGTTGATCGGCGCATCTTACGGGGCGGGCCACTACGGCATGTGCGGGCGCGCCTATGACCCCCGATTCCTGTTCGCCTGGCCCAGTGCCAAATCCGCGGTGATGGGCGGTGCCCAGCTGGCGGGCGTGCTGTCGATCGTGAGCCGAGCCGCCGCCGAAGCCCGCGGGCAGCAGGTCGACGAGGCGGCCGACGCGGCGATGCGAGCCGCGATAGAGGGCCAGATCGAAGCCGAGTCGCTGCCCATGGTGTTGTCCGGAATGCTCTACGACGACGGAGTGATCGACCCGCGCGACACCCGCACCGTGCTGGGAATGTGTCTGTCCGCCATTGCCAATGGCCCGATCAAGGGGACGTCCAACTTCGGCGTCTTCCGGATGTAGCGATGAACGCTTGCGCGAAGAGCCGAAAGTGGAGCTCATGACGATTCTCCGAGTTCTGGTAGCCAACCGCGGCGAGATCGCCCGACGGGTGTTCGCCAGCTGCCGCAGGCTGGGTGTGAGCACAGTCGCCGTCTACACCGACCCGGATGCCGGCGCGCCCCACGTCGGCGAGGCCGACGCCCGCGTGCGGTTACCGAAGATCCGCGACTATCTCAACGCCGAGGCCATCATCGCGGCCGCCCGCGCAGCGGGCGCCGACGCGGTGCATCCCGGTTACGGATTTCTTTCCGAGAACGCTGACTTCGCCGCCGCCGTACAGGACGCCGGTTTGATTTGGATAGGGCCGCCCGTGGACGCGGTGCGGGCGATGGGCTCCAAGATCGAAGCGAAGAAGCTCATGTCCGCAGCCGGTGTGCCGGTGCTCGACGAACTCGACCCCGACACGGTCATCGAAGGGCAGCTGCCGGTGCTGATCAAGGCGTCAGCAGGCGGCGGCGGTCGCGGGATGCGGGTGGTCCGCGAATTGTCAGCCCTGCCCGGCGAAGTCGCCGCCGCCCGGCGCGAAGCAGAGTCCGCATTCGGCGACCCGACCGTGTTCTGCGAGCGCTACCTGCCCACCGGCCACCACATCGAGGTTCAAGTGCTGGCCGACTCCCACGGCACCGTGTGGGCCGTCGGGGAGCGGGAATGCTCGATTCAGCGCCGCCATCAGAAGGTCATCGAAGAAGCGCCGGCACCGTTGGTCGAACGCATACCGGGTATGCGGGCCAAGCTGTTCGACGCGGCCCGGCTGGCGGCGAGCACGATCGGCTACACCGGCGCCGGGACGGTCGAGTTCCTCGCCGATCCAAATTCTCGAGACGGCGAGTTCTACTTCCTGGAGATGAACACCCGACTACAGGTCGAGCACCCGGTCACTGAGGAGACCACCGGGCTGGATCTGGTCGAGCTGCAGCTTTTGGTTGCCGAGGGCGGTCGGCTTGATACCGAACCACCTGCCACCATGGGGCATTCAATCGAGGCCAGGCTCTATGCCGAGGATCCCGCACACGGCTGGCAACCGCAGGCGGGCCTGATGCACACGTTCGACGTGCCGGCCGTCCGGGCGGAGTTCTCCTCGCTGGGACAACGCACCGGGATAAGACTGGATTCGGGCCGGATCCCGGCGAGCCGACGGATTCACGATATCGATCCATTATGACCCGATGCTCGCCAAGCTCATCTCGTATGCGCCGACGCGCCGGCAAGCGGCGCTCGTGCTCGCCGACGCGCTGGCCCGCACTCGATTACACGGCCCACGCACCAACCGCGAGCTGTTGGTGAACGTGCTGCGTCATCCGGCGTTCCTCGAGGGCGCCACTGACACCGCATTTTTCGACACGCATGGCCTGGCGGAACTGGCCGCGCCGTTGGCCGACGCCGCGACGGTTCGATTGTCGGCGATCGCCGCCGCGCTGGCAGACGCCGCGCACAACCGCGCCACGGCAGCGGTCTCGGGGGCGCTCGGCTCCATCCCCAGTGGCTGGCGCAACCTGGCGTCGGGCTATCAGGTCAAGTCCTACCGAGACGACAGCGACACCGAGCATCACATCGAATACCGCTTCACCAGAACGGGACTGACGCTTCCCGGCGACGAATCGGTACATCTGCTCTCGGCCTCGGCAACCGAGGTGGTGCTGGCGGACGGCAACGGGGTGGCCTGCAGCTTCGCGGTCGCACGATACGGTCCTGGCGATCAGGACATCTACGTCGATTCGGCACGCGGCCCCGTTCACCTGGTCGCGCTACCACGGTTCCCCGAGCCGGGTTCGGCCTTCGAGCAGGGGTCTTTGGTAGCCCCGATGCCCGGCAACGTCATCCGGCTCGGCGCCGCGGTCGGCGACACCGTCGTGGCCGGCCAGCCGCTGATCTGGCTGGAGGCAATGAAGATGGAACACACCATCACCGCTCCGGCAGACGGCGTGCTTACCCAGCTCAACGTCAACACCGGCCAACAGGTCGAAGTCGGTGCAATCCTGGCGCGCGTAGAAACGCCTGAATCAGAAAGAGATCCGAAATGACCGATACCAGCTTCGTCGAAAACGAGGACCGCCAAGCCCTGCGCAAGGCCGTGGCCGCGTGGGCGTCGAACTACGGCAGCGAGTACTACCTGGAAAAAGCACGCGCACACGAGCACACCGACGAACTATGGTCCGAAGCGGGAAAACTCGGCTTCCTGGGGGTGAACCTTCCCGAGGAGTACGGCGGTGGGGGCGCCGGAATGTACGAGCTGTCGCTGGTGATGGAGGAGATGGCGGCGGCGGGCAGCGCGCTGCTGCTGATGGTGGTGTCTCCCGCCATCAACGGCACCATCATCAGCAAATTCGGTACGGACGAGCAGAAGAGGCGCTGGATTCCATCCATCGCCGACGGCTCTTTGACGATGGCGTTCGCGATCACCGAGCCGGACGCCGGATCCAACTCGCACAAGATCACCACCACCGCCCGCCGCGACGGCAGCGATTGGATCATCAAGGGCCAGAAGGTCTTTATTTCCGGCATCGACCAGGCGCAGGCGGTCCTGGTGGTGGCCCGTACCGAGGAGGCGAAGACCGGCAAGCTGCGCCCGGCGCTGTTCGTGGTACCCACCGATGCGCCCGGCCTCACTTACACCCGGATCGAGATGGAGATAGTCAGCCCCGAGAGTCAGTTCCAGGTTTTCCTCGACGATGTGCGGCTCCCCAGCGATGCGCTCGTGGGGGCCGAGGATGCCGCTATTGCACAACTTTTCGCTGGCCTGAACCCCGAGCGCATCATGGGCGCGGCGAGCTCAGTGGGCCTGGGACGGTTCGCACTGGAAAAGGCCGCCGACTACGTCAAGACCCGCACGGTCTGGTCCACGCCGATTGGTGCGCACCAAGGCCTGTCACATCCGTTGGCGCAGTGTCACATCGAGGTCGAACTTGCCAAGCTGATGATGCAGAAGGCGGCGACGCTCTACGACAACGGGGACGACGCGGGTGCGGCCGCGGCGGCCAACATGGCGAAATATGCTGCGGCCGAAGCGGCCACACGATCGGTCGACCAGGCGGTGCAATCGCTGGGCGGAAACGGGCTGACCAAAGAGTACGGCGTCGCCGCCATGCTGGCAGCGGCCCGGCTAGGCCGCATCGCGCCGGTCAGCCGAGAGATGGTGCTGAACTTCGTCGCACAGACGTCGCTGGGCCTGCCCCGGTCTTACTGAGCCAATGGACACGCTCGTCGAATACACCGGCCCGGCCGACTGCGGAGGCCCGCTCGCCCGGCTGACGCTGAACTCTCCGCATAATCGCAACGCGCTTTCCAGCGCGCTCGTCGGCCAACTGCACCAGGGGCTGCGTGACGCCGCGGCCGACCCGGCGGTGCGGGTGGTGGTGCTCGCGCATACGGGCGGTACCTTCTGCGCTGGCGCGGACCTGAGCGAGGCCGGCGGCGGCGACCCGTTCGACATGGCGGTGGCGCGGGCCCGGGAGATGACCGCGCTGCTGCGCGCCATCGTCGAGTCGCCGCTGCCGGTGATCGCCGCGGTCAAGGGGCACGTCCGCGCCGGCGGGTTCGGCTTGGTCGGTGCGTGCGATATCGCGGTCGCCGGTCCGCGGAGCACCTTCGCGTTGACTGAGGCTCGGATCGGCGTCGCGCCGGCGATCATCTCGCTGACGTTGCTGCCGAAAATGACACCGCGCGCCGCCGCCCGCTACTACCTCACCGGCGAGACTTTCGACGCCGGCCAGGCCGCGGAGATCGGCTTGATCACGATGGCAGCCGACGACGTCGACGCCGCGGTGGCGGCACTCGTCGCCGACGTGGGTCGCGGTTCACCCCAAGGGCTCGCGGCGTCAAAGGCGCTGACCACCGCCGCTGTGCTGGACGGATTCGACCGCGACGCCGAACGGCTCACCCAGGAGTCGGCGCGACTGTTCGTCTCCGACCAAGCCCGCGAGGGCATGCTTGCGTTCCTGCAGAAACGCGCACCCAACTGGACCACAGCCGGGGATTGAGCGATCCCGACACCGCAGGAAGGTTGCAGTTTAGCCAACCCGCTTGCAGCAAGAACGGGACGTCGTACGCTCGTGTGTGATGAGCGACTCAGCGCAACGCGACGCGAAGGACGCGCGCGACCAAGCATCTCGTGCGGCGGACACCGATCGCATCGAGATTGCGCAGTTGCTGGCCTACGCGGCTGAGCAGGGCCGGCTGCAGCTGAACGACTACGAAGACCGGCTTACCAAGGCGTATGCGGCGACCACGTACCAGGAGCTGGAAGAGCTCAGGGCCGACCTGCCGGGCGCACCGATCAACCCGCGCAGGGGTCGCAAACCCAATCCGGCGCCCTCCACTTTGCTGCTGGCGCTGTTGAGCGGATTCGAGCGCCGCGGCCGGTGGAACGTGCCGAAGAAGTTGACGACATTCGCGCTCTGGGGCAGCGGGGTGGTGGATCTGCGCTATGCGGACTTCACCTCGACCGAGGTCGAGATCCACGCGTACTCGATCATGGGCGTCACGAACATCCTGCTGCCGCCCGAGGTCAACGTCGAGGTTCGCGGCCGCGGCGTGATGGGCGGCTTCGACCATGACGTCCTGGGCCACGGCACGCCCGGTGCGCCGAAAGTGAAAATTCGCGGCTTCTCCCTGTGGGGCGGCGTGGGCATCCGGCGCAAGGCCCGGGGACACCGCCCGTAGCGGGTCATCGGGCCGGTCACGACCCGGGGCGTGGATCTGGTCAACCTGCCGCGGATGTCTGACCGTAGCTATAGCGGTCAATGACTTCTCCCCAGCGCTCAGCGACGATCGCGCGCTGTTCGGCCGTCAGTTCGTAGGTGTTTGTTGCGTAGTGCGTATGCTCGGCAAGGTATTTTTGCAGGCGCGGCAGATACTCCTCGAAGCCGCCAAGGCCCAGATGCTCATACAGTAGGCGCAACTGCCGTTCCGGATCGCTGATCAGATCTTCATAGCGCAATTCGTAGAAGCGCGACGGATCAACGAGTTTCCGCCCTTCGTCCAACTTTCGATACAGATCGACGTAGGTAGAGAGAACTTTTTCGTCCAATCCCTCGAACGTCGGTCGCTGCAGGCTATGTACACGGGTCAACGTCTTGTGAAGATGGATGGTCGATGGGTAAACGACGTAAGGGTCTCGGATGATGTGTATGAACTTCGCTTGTGGAAATATGTCCAACAGCACCTTGATTCGGAAGCTGTGATTCGGGTTTTTGAGTATCACTGCCTTGGGACGGCGGAAGTTCAGCTGCTGAACGAACCGGAAGAGGACGCGTTTCCATGCTTCTAGTTCTTGGGATGTCAACTGCTCCAAATCCAGGTACCGCTCATATTGAGGCGGCCGGTTCGGGAACGCGATGAACAGGTACGGCGACGGTTGCCCCTGCATGCACCACACGAACTCGTCTTCCTGCGGATGATGCAAGCTCGAATCCATGTCGTCCATCGCCCGGTGCTTCGAAACCAGGAATTTTGCGCACCACGCAAACCGATCAGTCAATAGAAAATGTTGTGGCGCAACGCATTCGTAACCCGTGGGGGCTGTGTGGCGATCGTCGAGGACCAACAGCTCGTGCAGCAAGGTAGTGCCGGTACGCCAGTGTCCAACGATGAAGATTGGCGGATCGACGATCACCGTTTTGGCCACTCGCCTGCCGAACACGATCTTCTGTAACAGCCCCAGACCGGAGTTGGCAACGCTCACAAAGGTGTACAGAAAGGCGTAGTGCCAGCGGCTCCAGTGCACGGCGAAACGGTTATGGATCAGCAGGCGCGTCCAGGCCGAGAAATTGCAACCGATCCACACCGGCGCCGCCCACTCATGCCACCAGGAAAATCGAGACGTTGAACGGCTGCCCTTCATCGCAGGTGGACGAGCACTACGCGGTCGCGCGGGGCGTCACGTCGACTTGTAGCCGGGTCAGGCCGCGAAGGTTGGCGTTTGTCGACCATGTCGGCGGCTCGACCACTTTTATCTGGTCAATCTGGGCGACGATCTCGCGCAGGACCGCATAGCCCTCCATCCGCGCCAGCTGGGTCCCGGGACACAAGTGGATGCCGGAGCCGAACGCGAGATGTCCTGCCGGGTCGCGGTCGACGCGAAAGACATCCGGGTCGTCGTACTGGCGCGGGTCACGATTCGCTGCACCCCATGCCAGCAGCACCAGTGAGCCTGCCGGGATAACGGCCTGGCCGACGCGATAGTCGACGCGCGTTGTACGGCACATGTTTTGGATTGGAGATAGAAAGCGAAGTTGCTCTTCGATCGCCGATGGGATCAGATCTGGTCGCTGCGCAAGGAGCTTGAGCTGATTAGGATAGTCGGCCAGCGTGAGGAACAAGGTGCTGATCATATTCGCAGTGGTCTCATATCCCGCAACCAGCAGCAACACCGCGAAAAAGAATAGTTCGTCATCAGTGAGACGACCGTGCTCGGTATGCGCGGCGAGCTGCCCGAGGACGGTGCACTCCCCCAGCAGCCCGGTGTCGCGCCTTTGAGCAAACAGCGCACACAATCGCCGAGATCCGGTGAAGCCCTGCACCAGCGAAACGAGTCCCGACACTGACAGATTGACATCGGTGATCCGAACCGCCTGGCTGGACAAGCGGCAGAAAGTCGCCTCGTCCGGTCCCACTATGCCGAGAACATTGGTGATGGTGCGCATCGGCATCGGCGCGGCCACCGTGGAGACAACGTCCGCGGGTGTCTGCGTCAGCAGCCCGGCGACCAACTCTCGGGCAAGTTCGTCGATCATCGGACGCCAGGACTCCAAAGCGCCGCGTGCCAAACCCGGCGCCAGCTGCTTTCGCATCCGAGTGTGCACCGGCGGATCAGACGTGGGCAGGAAAGGCAGCCACCCCCGCGCAAGCGTGACTCCGCCCTCGCTGGACAACACGTCGTGGTTACGCCCAGCCTCGCGAACGTCGGCGTATCGACTCAAGATGTAGACATCGCGCTTGGGGTTGTACTGCACCCGTTCGCCCGCCAAAAGCTCCCGGTAATACGGGTATGGATCGGCGGCTATCGCGGGGTTCAATGGGTCAAAGTCGGTGATCTGCACATGCTTGGGCGCACGTCTCCCGACTAGCCTGGCCCTGGCCCTCCCTGAGACGTTTCGTGCGAGTGCTTTTGCCAGCACGGGCCCGTACATTCGCACTATCCCGGCATCGCGCCTCATCGTTGTGCCCACAGGAAAGCCAAGGCGGGCTGGCATGCGTCGACTCGCGAGCTCGCCAATCAGCGCGGTCGGTTCTTGCATGGCTGGCGCCGAGGAGGATGTACCGTGCTGGAACGGACACCCGCCCCGCGGCACCCGACCCTGTGCTATTTCAGCACTGGGTACCGTCGCCGACATAAGCCCCTCCTCTCATGCAGGCAAGATTCCGAGAACAGTGCAAGGGTACCGGCGCTTCGTCGCGTGCGGGGTGTTTACGCGTTCTCCTTAACCTTCGAACTGGACGCGGTTGCGGGCCGGACTCACCTATTTGATGGGTGTCGACCTCGCCCGCCGGCGGAACGAACACCGCCCCACCTAGTCTTTTAGCCTGACATTCCGGCGATCCAGCAACCCGGCATCGCTGTCGAGTTCCTAGATGGCAGCGTACGTGTTGCTGTGAAGCAGCTGCGTGCGGGAAGCTCGGCCCACGGGACGGCTTCCCCACTGCGACAGCGAAAGGCGACGTGTGAACCAGGTCCGAGTCGGGGTCAGCGTTCAACTCCTCAATTCTCGATATTCTTCGACCTTTTTCGCTCGCACCACCTTGCAGATGGCCAAAGCCAGCGGTATCGACTCCTACTGGGTGGCCGACCACCTGAACTCGCTGTACCCACGCTCCATCGCCACGCCGGGCTACCTCGGTGTCGCCAGATTCATCCCGAAGATCGACGCCCAATTCGAACCGTGGACGATGCTCGGATACCTTTCCGCCCGCAATCGCTTTGGACGTCTGCGGCTTGGTCTCGGCGTCACAGATGCCAATCGACGTCTTCCCGCGGTTACCGCGCAGGCGGCGGCCACGTTGCACTTAATCAGCCGCGGCCGCACCATCCTGGGCCTCGGCGTCGGAGAGCGGGAAGGCAATGAGCCCTACGGGGTGGACTGGACCAGGCCCGTGGCGCGCTTCGAAGAGGCGATCGCCACAATCCGCGCCCTGTGGAACTCCGGTGGCGAACCAGTCTCGCGCGAGTCGCCGTACTTCCCCTTGCGTCATGCGGTGTTTGACCTGCCGCCGTACCGTGACAAATGGCCCGAGATATGGATAGCGGCAAAGGGACCGCGGATGCTGCGAGCCACCGGGCGCTACGCCGACGCCTGGTTCCCCGGGCTGATTTCGGGACCCACAGAGTACGCATCCGGTCTCGAAGCAGTGCATACGGCGGCGTCCAACGCCGGGCGAGACCCCAGTTCGATCACGCCGGCACTCTCAATTTTTGTCGTCACCGGCCGAAGTCGCGACGATGTCGAGCAGGCCCTGAGCTCAGATGCCGCAAAAGCCATGGCGCTCATCATTCCGGGCCAGATGTGGGCTGACCACGGCGTAGACCATCCGCTTGGACATGATTTCTCCGGCGCCCAAGACCTAATCCCGCAAACGCTCGACGAGCAGACCGTACTGTCCTACACAAAAAATGTCCCGGTATCGCTGCTCAAGGACGCACTTTTGACCGGGACACCCGACGAGGTCATCGATCAGGCTGCGCATTGGCGCGACCACGGAGTGCGTTATCTGGTTGTCAACAACGTTAGCGTCCTGCAGCCGAGCCTGCGGAAAGGCCTCGCGTCCTACCCACCGTTCTTTAAGATTCTGCGCGGGCTCAAGAAACTGTGAAACCGGCGCGATCAGCGACGCCGGCGAGACCTCAGGTAGTCGCCCACCACGGCGGCTCCCAGCCCGTCGAGATCTGGCTCCACGACGCGTCCCTCGACCCGCCGCGCGACCTGATCGATGAATCGGGCCAGCCCGGGATCACTGCCCAACCGGAAGATCGTCACCTGCGCACCCAGCCGGCCCATCTCGTCGAATCCGCGCACGGTGTGAGCGATGGTCCGTGGATGCGGCGGATAATCGAAGAAGACGCTCGAGCCCTGACCGTCGAAGTCCTCCAGGTGCGCGGTGGGTTCACCGTCGGTCACCACCAGCACGACGGGCTGCGCGTTGGGGTGTCGGCGCAAGTGACGGCCTGCCAGCGCCAGGGCATGATGCAGGTTGGTGCCCTGCTCGTAGACGCCCTCCAAACCCGTCAGCTCAGCGGCCGTCACCGTCCGGGCGTAACGGCCAAACGCGATGATCTGCAAGGCATCCGACCGGAACCTGGTGCTCACCAAGTGATTGAGAGCCAGCGCCGTCTGCTTCATCGGCAGCCAGCGATTCTCCATCACCATCGAAAACGAAGTATCCACCAACAGCGCCACCGCAGCCTGGGTGCGCGTCTCTGTCTCGGAAATCTCGACGTCGTCCACGGTTATCCGGAGCGGGCCGACCGAGCCATTCACAGTCGCGGTCCCCGATTGCCGCAGCACCGCGTTGGTCAGCGTGCGGGAGATGTTCCACGGTTCGGTGTCACCGAATTGCCAGGGCCGAGTCGCGCCGGTCAACTCGCCGGCAGCCCCCGCACGCCGATGGTCACGCTCACCGCGGCGGCCGGCAAGCTGTTGTGCCACATCGCGTAACGCCGTCTCACCGAGCCGGCGCATGGCCTTTGGGGACAGTCGCCACTGGCCGTCGGAACCGCGATCCAGGAAACCCTGATTCACCAGTGCGCGTTCCAATTCGGCGAGTGTTCGGGCGTCGATGGCGGCTTGGTCGCCGAGCTGGCGGGCCAGCGCGTCGAGGTCGACATCGTCCATTGTCGCGCCCGGATAGCTCTGCGACAGCTGCTCGGCCAGCTGCTCGAGCTCGGCGATGTCAGACAGGGCCTGCGTGCCTTCGCCCATGCCCATCGGATTGTCGCCGGAGAACTGCTCAGAACCGTTCCAGTCTTCACCCGGCCGCGCTGCCTGCAAATGTGCGTCCAGCCGATTTAATGCTTGCATCAGTGCAGGAGATCCAAATGCTTGATCCGCCAACGCATCCAGTTCTGCGCGCTGCTCGGGGCTCAGGCTGTTGCGGAAACGTTGCGCTGCGGCGGCCCGCTTGGCCAGCGAGTCCAGCAGTTCGTCGACATTGCTCGGGTTCTCCGGAAAGAACTCGCCGTGCTTGTCCATGAAGTCTTGAAAATCCTGCTGGGTGTCCTCGCCACGGGCGTGCTTGTCGAGTAGCCCGTTGAGGTCGTCCAACATCTCATTGACGCGCTGGCGGTCCTCATCGGTGGCGCCCTCTAGCGCTTGCTTCATACCGGCAAAACGTTGGTCCAGCATCTCGCGGCCGAGCAGATCCTTGATCTGCTCATACTTTTCGCGGGCTTCCGCACTGCGCCAGTTGTAGTCGGAAAGCTCCTGAACGGCCTTGGCCGGCGACGACGGAAGCGCGTCGAGCTGCAGCTCACCGAAGCGCGCGTCATCGTCCAGCGCCCGGGCCAGCTCTTTGCGCTCGGCCAGCACAGCTTCGTCGAGCAGTTTCTTGACATCCTGCAAGGTGCCGTCCAAGTTGTTGCGGCGCAACAAGTCCCGGCGGCGCCGATTCGCCTCAGCCGCCAATCGGTCAGCCCCGGGCATATTCTCGGTACCGCGCCGCAGCAGCTCGGACAGCGCGCGGCGGGGCGAGGTGCCCCCCATCACGTCCTGCCCGATCTGCTCGAGCGCCTCGCGTATATCGACCGGCGGAGCCAGCGGGTCGGGGCCGCCGGTGTACGGCGAGTATCGCGACGAATGCCCCCTAACCGGTTTATCCATAGACGGTTTGACCTTCCCCGGATACCTTGTCGATCCGCTTGGCCAGATACAACGCCTCTAACGCCAATTCCAGCGCCGCGGCACGTTCACCTTCGGATTCGGCGTGGAGCTTCGTCGCGATTTTGTCGACGATCGGCAACCCCGGAACTGCTGCCAGTACGTCCTTGGCCGACACTTTTTCCCCGGTCGTCACCGCAGAACCACCCTCGACCGCGGATACCAACGACCCGACGTCGATACCGCCGAGCACTCTGGATGCCGTATCGGCGGTCGCGCGGCGCAAGAGGTGCTCGAGTACCGCCTGCTCGCGGCCTTCCTCACCGGACTCGAATTCCAGCTTGCCGCGCAGCACGTCGATCACGGTGCTCAGGTCGACGATCCGGGCCACCGGATCGGTCTCCCCCAGCACCGCACCGCGGTGGCGGGCAGACGCCGCGACGGTCTCGGCCGCCGCAATCGCGAACCGCGCCGACACCCCGGACCGCTGATCGACCGAACTGGACTCCCGCAGGTAACGGGCGAACCGCGCTATCACCTGCATCAGGTAGTCGGGCACGTGTGCGCTCAGGTGCGCCTCCTGCACGATGACTCCGACCTCGGCTTCCAACTCGAGCGGGTAATGGGTGCGGATCTCGGCGCCGAACCGGTCTTTGAGCGGAGTGATGATGCGACCGCGGTTCGTGTAGTCCTCGGGGTTGGCGCTGGCGACCACCACGACGTCCAACGGCAGGCGCAGCGTGTAACCACGGACCTGGATGTCGCGCTCCTCCATGACGTTGAGCATCGATACCTGGATGCGCTCGGCGAGGTCGGGCAGTTCGTTGACAGCCACGATGCCCCGGTGCGCGCGCGGGATGAGCCCATAGGCGATGGTCTCGGGATCCCCGAGGCTGCGGCCCTCGGCAACCTTGATCGGGTCGATGTCACCGACCAGGTCGGCGACGCTCGTATCGGGTGTGGCCAGCTTCTCGGTGTAGCGCTCGCTGCGGTGCTTCCACTCCACGGGCAGGCCGTCGCCGAGCGTGGCGGCCCGCCGGATCGATTCCGGCGTAATCGGCGTGTACGGGTGTTCTCCCAGTTCAGCGCCCCCGATCACCGGAGTCCACTCATCAAGTAGTCCGGTCAGCGCCCGCAGCAGCCGTGTTTTGCCCTGACCGCGTTCGCCGAGCAGGACGAAGTCGTGACCGGCGATCAGCGCCCGCTCGACCTGAGGCAACACGGTGTCTTCGAATCCCAGGATGCCCGGCCAGACGTCGTCCCCCTCGGCCAAAGCCGTCAGCAGATTCTCGCGGATTTCCTGCTTGACTCCCCGTTCGCGATGACCGGCGGCGCGTAATTCGCCGACGGTGCGGGGCAGGTTACTCGGTGAGGTCACTACTCCACGCTACGACGGTGCCGCCGATACGGCACTGCGTCCTCCCTCAACTGCTTCGAGAAGCGGGGTATTTACCAACGAAGGCCGGGCAATCGGATCGATTGCCCGGCCTTCGGTCAAGGCCTCGTGACCACCGAAACAGTGGACGTTAAGACACGTTAGCTCGTGGTGACAGTGGCCTCCGGATCGCCAGTTTTCCACGTGACCGTGCCGTGCTCGAAGGTCGACTTGTAAGAGCCGTCGGGTTGGACCGTCTCGTCAGAGATCGGATAGCCCAACTTGCCCTGCGAAGCCTGCACCGCATTCCACGCGTCGCGGATCTTGCCCCATACAAAGTAGACCGGGCCGCCAGTCTTGTAGATGAGCACGCCGCCGTCGAACTGTTGGTAGGACCCGGTGCCGTCCTTGGTCTTCAGCTCGTTGTCGTACGGTTTGCCCAAGTCCTTCAGTTGATCCGCGGTAAGGGTCTGGTACTTCGCCAGAATCGGTCCCTCTACGGTGTACGGCGTGCCGTTGGCACCCGGGATGGTTGTAGTCGCGGCCACGGCCGAACTGGTTGCCGAGGTCGCAGATGACATCGCGGACGAAGACATCGCGGACGCACTGCTTGAA
The DNA here is from genome assembly GCA_963762625.1 of uncultured Actinomycetota bacterium. Taxonomy (GTDB): domain Bacteria; phylum Actinomycetota; class Actinomycetes; order Mycobacteriales; family Mycobacteriaceae; genus Mycobacterium. The sequence continues at coordinate 1,156,194 of CAVXLB010000001.1, read as the reverse complement.
CTTGTATCGCTAGATTTGGTCGAGTGGCATCCGGCACCGATCAGAGCAAATCCCGCAATCGCAGCGGTAAATGCCACTGTCCGTTTCGTATATGAGCGCATCACATTCCTCTCGAATTAGGTATGACGTCCATCGGCATACCCAATTCGCAGCCTATTCCGGTTCGCGACCGGCGAGCAAGGACGAGATTCGAAAGCTCGCGCAGACTCGCGCGCCGAATGGGCCCTTAGTGGGCGAAGTGACGCGCTCCCGTCAGGTACACGGTGACGCCGGCTTTGGCCGCCGCAGCGGTCACCTCGTCGTCGCGCACTGAGCCTCCGGGGTGCACGATCGCCTTTACTCCGGCAGCGGCCAGCGTCTCCAGACCATCGGGGAAGGGGAAGAAGGCATCGGAGGCCGCGACCGCGCCAGGAACCCGGTCGCCGCCGCGTTCGACGGCCAGTCGCGCGGCGTCGACCCGGTTGACCTGACCCATCCCGACACCGATGGTGGCGCCATCGGAGGCGATCACGATCGCATTCGACTTGACCGCGCGGCAGGAGCGCCACGCAAAGACCAAGTCGGTCAATGTCGGTGGATCGGCCGGTGATCCCGTCGCCAGCGTCCAGTTCGCCGGATTGTCACCGTGCGCATCCAGCTCGTCGCGTTGCTGAATGAGCAGTCCCCCGCTGATCGGGCGAAGGTCGGCGCCACCAGTCAGTGGTTCGGAGGCCACCAGCACCCGGATGTTCTTTTTGCGGGTCAACACATCCAGGGCGCCCGGTTCGTAGGCGGGCGCGACAATCACTTCGGTGAAGATAGTGCTCACGTACTCGGCCATTTCGACACTGACCGCGGCGTTCGCCGCGATAACTCCGCCGAAGGCGCTCAGCGGATCGCATTCGTGGGCCTTGCGGTGCGCGTCCGCGACCGAAACCGACGAGATGGCGATCCCGCACGGGTTGGCATGCTTGATGATTGCCACGCACTTCTCTTCATGGTCGAACGCAGCCCGCCAGGCCGCGTCGGCGTCGGTGAAGTTGTTGTAGGACATCTCTTTTCCGTGGAGTTGCTCGGCCTGCGCCAAACCCGGCCACGCGGCGGGGTCGCTGTAGAGAGCCGCCTGCTGGTGTGGGTTTTCGCCGTAACGCAGCATCGCCGTGCGGCGCCAGCTGCCGCCGAACCACTTGGGAAAGGCCGTGGGCGGGTGCTCGGGCGCCAGTGTCGACTCCATCCAGCTCGCAACTGCGATGTCGTACTCGGCGGTGTGCTGAAATGCCAGCGACGCCAGCCTTTTGCGGTCGGCGAGGGTGAATCCGCCGTCGCGCACCGCGGCCAGCACCCCGTCGTATCCGAGCGGGTCGGTGACCACCGCCACGCTGGGGTGGTTTTTGGCGGATGCCCGGACCATCGAAGGTCCACCGATATCAATCTGCTCGACGCATTCGTCAACGCCCGCACCGGATTCGACAGTCTGGGTGAACGGATACAGGTTGACCACAACCAGTTCGAACGCCGCGATTCCGAGTTGCTCGAGCGCCGCGGCATGCTCGGGTTTGCGTAGGTCGGCCAGCAGGCCGGCATGCACTCGCGGGTGCAGCGTCTTGACCCGGCCGTCGAGGACCTCGGGAAAGCCGGTCAGCTCCTCCACCGGTGTCACCGGAATCCCTTTGTCGGCAATGGTCTTCGCCGTTGAACCGGTCGAGACGATCTCGACGCCGGCCGCACTCAGGCCTTGGGCCAGATCTATCAGCCCGGTCTTGTCGTACACGCTGATCAACGCGCGGCGAATCGGCCGTCTAGCGTCGTCGGTGCTCATCCTATGGTCGCCTCTCGTCCGATCGTCGCTTTACTTCCAATCCACGTCACACCACCAGTAGCGATCGCGGCCACTACGTCCACCAACAGTCGCCGTTCGATGACTTTGATGCGTTCATGCAGTGTCTCTTCGTCGTCGTCGTCGAGCACCGGAACGGCGTGCTGCGCCAATATCGGCCCGGTGTCCATGCCGGCGTCGACCAAGTGCACCGTACAACCCGTGACCTTCACACCGTAAGCCAGCGCTTCAGCGACTCCGTGGGCGCCCGCGAACGCCGGCAATAGGGCCGGATGGGTGTTGAGAGTACGGCCGCAGAATCGTGAAAGAAATTGCGGTCCAAGGATTTTCATAAACCCGGCGGAGACGATCAGATCGGGCGAGTGCGCCGCGGTGGCGTCGGTGATGGCGGTGTCCCAAGCGGCGCGGTCGGGGTGGTCGGCGAGGCGGACGGTGAACGTCGGCAGTGCTGCCGCCGCGGCGATCTCGGTGGCCCCACAGTCACGATCCACACCGACGGCCACTACCCGCGCCGGGTAGTCGCCGGCCGCGGCATCGATCAGTGACCTCAGCAGCGATCCAGTGCCCGATGCCAGCACCACCAGCCGGGCTGGCGCGCTCGGGGGTACACGGAGCGGTTCCTGCACACCGGCGAGCCTAGTCGGGAGACGACACCGGCGGCGCGTTAGCACGGCCGGAGGAGGAGCCCGACAATCCAGACCCAGCGGGAGACGACACCGGCGGCGCGTTAGCACGGCCGGAGGAGGAGCCCGACAATCCAGACCCAGCGGGAGACGACGTCGGCGGCGCGTTAGCGCGGCCGGAGGAGGAGCCAGTTTGTCGCTCTTAGGCGGCCAAACCGCCTACTGCTCTCCACTGTCGCGCGCAGCAGGAGGAGGCGGCTCGTCATCCGAGAGGAGGTCGTCCGAGGCGACGTCGACCGGAACGTCGACGTCACCGTCACTGAGCGGATCGTGATCGGCCGAGGCGACCGGAACGTCACCGCCACCGTCACCGTTACCGTTACCGTTACCGAGCGCATCCTGACCGGCGGATTCGACCGGCACGTCGCTGTCGACAGGCTCGTCCGACTCCCCGAACAGGCCCGCAAGATCCGCTGGTTCGTCCACGTCCTCTTCGGCCGGCCGAGCTCGGGTGGGTCTGGGCTTGGCCCGCCTGGGACGCCGCCTGATCCCCCCGGTCATCACCACCGTGACCCAGCCAACGACGGCAAACCAGAAGAACACGCCAACCACCAAGGTGCCCTGGTCCACGCCGACATCGCCGAAGTTGCCCAACCGGCCACCCCCGCCGAGCGCAAGCAACGACATGGCCAGAGCCCCGGCGACAGCGGCGACCAGCAGCTTGCCCAGCGCCGGAATCAGCGGCAGCGGACGACGGGCGCATTGTTGGCCAACGACCACGGCGGCCGACGCACCGACGATGAGCAGCGCGACCCATGCCGGCCCCAGCGGCGGCGTCGGGGCCGCGGCCAGCACCGGCAGTGCCGGGATATCGCCGCCGAAAACGGTGAACGAACTGAATGTCGCGAAGCCAAGATGCGCACTGGACCCCACGGCGATCGCCGAGGTGCCGACGATGACGTTGGGCGTGTACAGCACCGACATCACGGTGAGGCTGAATTGGCCGAATATCGAATCGGTGATTCCGAAGAGCTCTTGCATCGTCGACCAGTGCACGACCAGGGAAGCCGCGGTCACCAGGCCGGAGAGCCCAAGCAATCCCAAAACCCCGGCTGCTGCAGCACGTAAAGAATCAGCTAACCAATTGGGCAGCGGCGACGTCGCCAACGCCTGTCGTCCCATCCGGGACCACACACCGAACGCGGCCCCGACGAGGTGGACCACCAGCACGCTGGTGAACGCGCGCAGGGCGTTTGGTGTCTCCAGCTCGGTGATTACCGATGACGCGTCATGGATGACCGCCAGCGCGATCGCCGTCATCAGCAAGGGGCCGCCCAGCGCCGACGCGACAACCCACCGGACGACCAGCCACGACGAGTGCGGGGACGTGGCCCTCGCCGTGCTGCGCGCCGTACCCCAAATAATCAAAAGAACTGGCAGCAGCGGCATTACGCCCAGTTCGCGACCACCGATCGAGATCGGCACGTCGTGCACACCGAGCCAGATACTGGCGATGGCGCCCAAGGCGCCGGTCATATCGCTGTTGGCGATCAGCAACTGGAGCAACGTGACCGCGGCGACGATGCCCAGTGACACCACCGCCGGGCCAAACGCGACCCTGACGAGATCGCGCGCCTGGCGAGCACCCGCTGCCCGGTTGTCCTCCACCCGTGTCACTCTTGGCGCACGTGCCCACCTAGGCGCGAGAGCGCACGGTTAGGCCGGCGCCGGCCCAGATGGTGACGATGGCTGCTGGCCCTGCTCGAAGGACGGCTGGCCCCCTGTTGGGTTTGAGTAGTTGACCGGACCCGAAGCGCCTGTGGACCCCGCGCCGGCCGACGGCGGCGGGCTGTAGCTGGGGAAACCCGTGGGTGGCGTGTTTGGTCCGTGCTGCTCAGCCGCATGGGCATTGAATCCACCGCTCGATGGGGTCGGAATTGCGGCCTGCGTAGGGCTCTGGCTCGACGGGTAACCGCCGCCGTACTGCGACCCATACCCGGCAGGCTGCTGTGGGCTGTGCGAATGGGGTCCTGTCTGTTGCTGGGCACCCGGCTGACCGTAGTATCCGGGCTGTTGCCCCCCGTACTGCCCGTATTGCCCGTACTGGCCATATTGCGCGTAGGGGTCGTATTTGGGCTTCGGGGCCGGCGCGGTGATCACCCCGGCGTCCAGCAGAGCTGCGGCGATGGCGGCAATCGCTTGGAGCACGCTGGCAGCCAACAACGGCCACATCGCCCATCCGACCGCGAAGCCGGTGGGAATGTTGATCGCCTCGGCAATCACCAGCAGCGCACCCAGTACCGCGATCGCCGCGACCACGCCGACATTGCCCTTCCCCTTGGGTAACAGGCTCAGTCCGGCAAGCAGCGCGGCCAGTAGCGCAATCGCGACCGCAATTCCGGCATCACCAGCGCGGCCACCAGCGGCGGAACCCAGGTCGGCGCCGAGCGTAAAGATGGGGCCGAAATTCAGGAGGTACACCGCCAGTCCGAGGACCGCCACCGCGATGCTCAGGTAGAGCGAAAGCTTGCCTTCGGCGTCGTCTGTTTTGGCGAACGAGGGTGTGGCGCCTGGGTAGGAGCCGCCAGGCTGCGCTGATGGATATCCGGGATTACCGGGTGAGTAGGTCATGACTCCTCCTGTTGCCGCCGGATGAGTGGGCAGCTTGCGTTGCGACGCGATCGAAGAACCACGCTAGCGCACGTTCGTGTGCCCGTGCCGGAACGACAGGGCCGACGCTCCGACCAGCGCCGATCTGGATCACGGATCGCCGGCGACATCAACTAACCCGGGGCAGCTTGCCGATCGCAGGTAGAACACGTTCTAATTCTGTCCATGGATTACGGGCTTGTGCTTTTCACCAGTGACCGCGGCATCTCCCCGGCAGCGGCTGCCAAGCTTGCCGACGACCATGGCTTCAAGACGTTCTACGTGCCGGAGCACACCCATATCCCGGTTAAGCGCGAGGCAGCCCACCCGACGACGGGTGATGAAACGCTGCCGGACGACCGCTATATGCGAACGCTGGATCCGTGGGTGAGCCTGGGCGCGGCGTGCGCGGTGACGTCGCGGGTCCGGCTGTCCACCGCGGTGGCACTGCCCGTGGAACACGATCCGATCACCCTGGCAAAAAGCATCGCGACCCTGGACCATCTGTCCGGTGGCCGGGTCAGCCTCGGCGTGGGCTTCGGTTGGAACACCGACGAGCTCACGGACCACAATGTGCCGCCCGGTCGGCGCCGCACCATGTTGCGCGAGTACATCGAAGCGATGCGGGCACTATGGACGCAGGAAGAAGCCGCCTACGACGGCGAGTTCGTCAAGTTCGGGCCCAGCTGGGCCTGGCCCAAGCCGGTGCAATCACACGTTCCGGTGCTGGTGGGCGCCGCGGGCAACGAGAAGAACTTCAAGTGGATCGCCCGCAGCGCAGACGGCTGGATCACCACTCCGCGCGACTTCGATATCGACGAGCCGGTGAAGTTGTTGCAGGACACCTGGGCGGCCGCCGGCCGCGATGGGGCTCCGCAGGTCGTGGCCCTCGACTTCAAGCCTGTGCCCGAGAAGCTGGCGAAGTGGGCCGAGCTCGGGGTGACGGAAGTGCTGTTCGGGCTGCCGGACCGTCCCGAGGACGAGATCGCCGCCTACGTAGAGCGGCTGGCCGGCAAGCTGGCCAGTCTCGTATGAGCGCGAGCAGACGCAAAAACCCCTCGACACGCCGATCGGCGGGGGCTTTTGTGTCTGCTCAGCGGAGGAAGCAGCGGTTCCCGTAGTCGAAGGAGCGCACTCGAACCTTCCGTCCGAGGGGCTCTCCGTCGATCAACAGTGCGATCAACTCGTCGTCTTCGGTGGTCGCCAAAAACCGGCTGTCGTCCCTGGCTAACCGGCCTACGATGATTCCGGTCGGCCGTCCGCCGTCGCGGCGGACCGTGTAGGTTTCGACGATCCCGTCGCCGTCGGCGTTCTCGGTCACCGGCTCAGTGGGCCAACTGGCGACCTGCTCCTGCAGTCGCCCGCTGCGATCCGGTTTCCATTCGACTGGCGTGGTCGAGTAGATGCCAATCGAATACTTGCTCAGGATGCCGCCATTGGCGCCGACAAGGCCGAATTGCCCTGGTGCATTTCGCATCTGGGCGACAGTTTCCGCGACGGCGTGCATCGAGTAGTTGTTGCCGGCACCGCCGAAGAACGGCAGCCCACCCGTCAGGGTCAGGCCACGCGGGTCGTCGGTCGCGATTCCCATGCCGTCGCAAATGTTGAACACCGGCACGGGGAAGCAGCTGTACAGATCGAAGGTGGCGATGTCGTCGATGCCGATGCCGGCCATGGCCAGCGCCTCGCGCATCCCCATGACGGCCGCTGGAGAATGCCCGAGATCCGGGCGCTCCAGCAGCGACTGCTCTTCCATGTCAGCGTGCCCGTGCAGGTACACCCAGTTCTCCTCGGGCACCCCCAGCCGCCGTGCCACCTCGACCGACATCAGTAGCGCGGCCGCGCCCTGATTCACCTGGTCACGGGCGACCATCAGCCGCGGGTATGGCTCCGAGATCATCCGATTGCGCTCGGTCACGGTGATCAGTTCGTCGACGGTGCGTTCCACCGGCGCGGAGGCTAACGGATTCTTGGCAGCGACCTTCGTGAACGGCGCGAAAAGTTCACCCATCTGGCGCAGATACGCAGCCGGGCCAAGCCCGGTTCCGGCCCGTCGGGCATTCTCCAGCAGCGCGTATTGGATTGGCGCACTGGTCAGACCGTGAACGACCGTATAGCGCGAGACGAGTTTTTCGATACCCTGGCCGCGATCTTCCAGGTCACCATCGACGGTCTCGGTGAAGTCGGGCTTGGCCTCGGCCTTCGCGAAGAACCGCAGGCTCGACGTCGTATCCGAGCCGAAGACCATGGCGACCTCCGATCGGCCCGCCGCGACCTCTGCCGCCAGCTCGCTGATCAGATGCTGAGGCCCCTGGCCGCCGACGATCTCGAGGATGGCGCGAGCCGGGTCGGCGCCGATCCGGTTGGCCACGGATCGCGGGTAGTTGTTCGACCGGCCCAGCGGGGCATTGATCACCCCGGAGATCTCGAACTGCCTGACACCGGCCACCGTGTCGATGGACGCGGCAACGTCGGCGCCACAGTCGTCGAGGGCGCCCCGGGCAGCGGCGGCTGCCAGCTGCACGGGCGACAATCCTCGGTAGTTGGGGTCATCGATGCGCTCCGCCGCCTGTCCGACACCGACGATGACGGGCGTACGCGAATCCAGATTCATAGTCTCACTATCTACCTTAGGCCAATTTCAGGGCCGAATCCGGGGCACCGCAAGTGCTGCGGAAACCAGCTTGCGGCACTGCGCGAGCAGACGCAAAAGCCCCTGACACGCCGAGCGTGCGGGGGCTTTTGCGTCTGCTCGCGCCAAACCGTTACAGGGTCTTCAGGATCTCCCGCGCCAGCTCCGCGGTCTCCGACGGCGTCTTGCCGACCTTGACGCCGGCAGCCTCCAGCGCTACTTTCTTGGCCGCCGCGGTACCCGACGAACCGGACACGATGGCACCTGCGTGGCCCATCGTCTTGCCTTCCGGCGCAGTGAATCCCGCGACATAACCGACAACCGGCTTGGACACATTAGCCTTGATGTAGTCGGCTGCCCGCTCCTCCGCGTCACCGCCGATCTCGCCGATCATCACGATGATCTTGGTGTCGGGATCCTTCTCGAACGCCTCGATCGCGTCGATGTGGGTGGTGCCGATCACCGGGTCGCCGCCGATGCCGATGGCGGTTGAGAAGCCGAAATCACGCAGCTCGAACATCATCTGGTAGGTCAGCGTGCCCGACTTGGACACCAGCCCGACAGGGCCGGGACCGGAGATGTTGGCGGGTGTGATGCCGGCCAGCGCTTCACCCGGGGTGATGATGCCAGGACAGTTCGGCCCGATGATGCGCGTCGTCGAACCCTTGGCGCGGCCTTTTTCTAAGTTGTAGGCCCACGCATATGCGCTGTCCTGCACCGGAATTCCCTCGGTGATGACCACCAGAAGCGGGATCTCGGCGTCGATAGCCTCGATGATCGCATCCTTGGCGAATTTCGGTGGCACGAAGACGACGGAGACGTCGGCGCCGGTCTCCTTCATCGCCTCGGCAACGGTGCCGAACACCGGCAGCTCGATGGCATTGTCGCCGGCGTCCTTGTGCGACACGGTGGTGCCCGCCTTGCGGGCGTTCACGCCGCCGACCACTTGAGTACCCGCCTTGAGCATGAGCGCGGTGTGCTTGGTGCCCTCGCCGCCGGTGATGCCCTGGACGATGACCTTGGACTCCGCGTTCAGGAAAATAGACATGAGGTCATTGCTCCTTTACTTGTTCGCCAGCTCGGCTGCTTTGTCCGCGCCGGCGTCCATGGTCTCGGCCTGGATCACCAGCGGGTGGCTGGCTTCGGCCAGGATGCGACGACCTTCCTCGACATTGTTGCCGTCGAGGCGCACCACCAGCGGCTTGTTGGCCTCGGCACCGAGGATCTTGAGCGCGTTCACGATTCCGTTGGCGACCGCGTCGCACGACGTGATGCCGCCGAACACGTTGACAAACACGCTCTTGACCTGCTTGTCGCCCAGGATGACATCTAGGCCCGCGGCCATCACCTCGGCCGACGCGCCACCACCGATGTCCAGGAAGTTGGCCGGCTTGACCCCGCCGTGCTTCTCACCCGCGTAGGCCACGACGTCGAGCGTCGACATCACCAGGCCCGCCCCGTTACCGATGATGCCGACCTGGCCGTCGAGCTTGACGTAGTTGAGGTCGTGTTGCTTGGCCTTGAGCTCCAGCGGGTCGGTTGCGTCGCGGTCCTCGAACTCGGCGTGGCCCGGCTGACGGAAATCGGCGTTGGCGTCCAGGGTCACCTTGCCGTCCAGCGCCAGGATCCGATCCTTGGGGTCACGCACCAGTGGGTTGACCTCTACCAGCGTGGCGTCCTCCGCGACGAAAACGTCCCACAGCTTGGAGATGGTAATCGCGGCGGCGTCCAGCACCTCGGCCGGCAGGTGGCCCTGCTCGGCGATGGAACGCGCGGTCGCCAAATCGACACCCTTTACGGCGTTCACCGGCACCTTGGCGAGCCGGTCAGGCTTGGTGGCGGCCACCTCTTCGATCTCCATGCCGCCTTCTACCGAGCACATCGCCAGATAGGTGCGGTTGGCCCGGTCGAGCAGGAAAGAGATGTAGTACTCCTCCGCGATGTCACTGGCCTCAGCAACCAGGAGCTTCTTGACGATGTGGCCCTTGATGTCCAGGCCGAGGATGTTCGTGGCGTGTTCGTAGGCGTCTTCGGGGGTAGCGGCGTACTTGACGCCGCCGGCCTTGCCGCGCCCGCCGACCTTAACCTGCGCTTTGACCATCACCGGGGCGCCGATCTCGGTGGCGATTTCCTTGGCGCCCTCTGCGGTGTCGGTCACCCGGCCAGGTGTGGTGGGCACGTTGTGCTTGGCGAACAATTCTTTGGCTTGATACTCGAAAAGGTCCATGGGCTCACTGTCTTCGCTCGGCTTACTGCAATGCCTATAGGGCGGCTTCCGGGTGGGAGAAGCCGGTCTCGGCGACTCGCACGGTGGAACTGTATCCACACCCCCAATTGCTGCTAACGTCGCATCCCACCGATGTGGCACAGGTCACCGGATGTTAGTCAGCGCATAACGTGACTCGAGTCACAATATCGGCGGGTTTAAGGACTAAGGTTGCCAGCTTCGTCTGCTAGCGGATACCGTCTCAAGGTCCAGATAACGTTATGGTCACGATCCGAGGACATTCCAGCTTGTCCCAGCACCGTTTAGCTCGCCGTTCCTCCGCGGTGGGAGCAGCGCGCCCGAACCGAGGTCGCTGGTTGGACGAGACCCCTTGCGAAGTCACTGAAATCCTCCCGCTCGACGGCTTCGATTTCGGCGACCCGGACGACCTCCACGACTTCGTCGATCTCGGTGAGCTGGACTTCAGCAACGACTCCACCTTCGACAACGAAGAGCAAGTGCTGCTGGCCCCCGAGCTTGACGATCTCGACGGCATCGACGATCTGGCCCCGCGCTGGCTGGCCGATGCCGTCACCGAGGTGCTGCCCCGGGTGACCGCGCGGCCCGGCGCTCAATCGGGCCGCGACCTGCAGGCCACCGACGTCATCGGGGTAGTCCGCGGCGGCGGGAAGCACCGTAGAGAGCCGACTAGCGCGGCCAAGGGCCGTCTGTTGATCTCGGCGATGGCCGCCGGCGCGGCCGCCGCAGCCGCTCACACCGCAACCAGCCATGCCGAAACCACCAAGAGCGAAACGGTGCTGACGGCCAATGCATCGGCGCTTACCGGTGCGGCGGGCGGCAACGCGACCCGCGGCGCCCAGGTGATCACTGTCCAGCCCGCGGCGCTGGCCGCGGTGCACAACGAGGAGCTCGCCAAAGGGTTGGCGTTCGCCAACGATCGGGCTCAGCGTGAGGCGCGACTTCAGCAGCCCCTCTACGTCATGCCGACGAAGGGCATTTTTACCTCGAATTTCGGGTATCGCTGGGGTGTGCTGCACGCCGGTATCGACCTCGCCAATTCGATCGGAACCCCGATATACGCCGTGTCTGACGGGGTCGTCACCGACGCCGGCCCAACCGCCGGTTACGGGATGTGGGTCAAGCTGCGCCATGCCGATGGCACGGTCACGCTGTACGGCCACATCAACACCACATTGGTGGGCGTCGGCGATCGGGTGATGGCCGGAGACCAGATCGCCACCATGGGCAACCGGGGCAATTCCACCGGCCCGCACCTCCATTTCGAGGTGCTACTCGGCGGCACCGAACGTATTGATCCCGTGCCGTGGCTGGCCACGCGGGGACTGTACGTCGGCAACTACTCCGGTTGATCGAGTGACCGCGCCGAACGAGCCCGCCCCAGGCGCAGACCCGCCCGAGTCCACCGAGCCACCACCCGAATCGCGAACGCGGATCATTCGGCGCGCACCGACCGGACCGTTGCCCACGATCGCCGATACCAGGACCACCCAGATGCCCCGTCACTCATCGGATGCGCAGAACGCGACGCGTGCGGCCCCGCAAGTACAGCTGCCGAACGCACCACCCGCGTCTGAGCCGAGTGGCCGGACGGCCGTCGCCGCATGCGCAGTCACCATCGTCAGCGGGTGGGCCACGTCGGTGGTCGCCACCGACCTGATCGCCGGCTGGTGGAGAACCGACCGCCTGTTCTGCATCGCGGTCGCGTTTCTCGCTCTGGTCTTTGCGGTGACCACCATCACCGGCGTGATCATGTTGCTGCAGCATCGGCCTATCGGGCGCTATCTCATCGTGGTCGGCGCAGTGGTCGCGGTGCTGACCTACGGCGGCGTGTTCGTCGCCGGCGCCCGCGTCGCGTGGATCGTCTACACCCTTTGGGTGCTGCCGGTCGCCAGCGTCGCGCTGGTGTTGCATCCGCAGACCAAACGCTGGCTGGACGCCTGACCCGTCGGCCGCTCTCACGCCGAATGTAAACTGGCTGCGGGAATTTCGTGATATTTTCGCAGTGACTGCACGCTCGGCGCCTAAAGTTTGCTGAGCGGGGCGTGGTTGTGCATCAGTTTCACCCGGCCCGCGCTACCGAAGTCGATCAGTGACATCGCCGATTCGCCGACGCCCGAGACTTCCTCAACCCGCCCCAACCCGTACTTGTCGTGCGTCACGCGATCGCCTGCCGCCAACGCCAGCAGCGGACGCTTACCGGCACCCGAGCGAGTCGGTGCCGCGCGTGGCGTACCGAACCGGCCAGCGCCAGTGACTGGCGCACTGAACGACGGCGCAGGGGCGGTGCGCCGCCACTCGATGAGCTCCTGCGGAATCTCGCGGAGGAAACGGGATTCCGGGTTCAGCATTGGCTGCCCCCAGGAAGAACGGACGATGGCCCTGCTCACATATAGACGCTGACGGGCCCTGGTGATGCCGACGTAGGCCAGCCGCCGTTCCTCGGAGAGTTCGGACGGATCGTCCAGCGCCCGCATATGCGGGAACATCCCGTCCTCCCATCCGGTGACGAAGACCACCGGGAACTCCAAACCTTTCGCGGTGTGCAAGGTCATCAGCGTGACCACACCGGCGGTGTGTTCCGGGATTTCGTCGGTGTCGGCCACCAGCGACACCCTTTCCAGAAAGGCCGCCAGCACGCCGGTATCCGGCACATCTTCATCAATGGATCCGCGTGGGACATCGTCAGACTCTTCGAGCGTGGCGGCTTCGCGGGTATTTAAGGCCCGATCCGTGCTGAATTCGTGTGCGACGCTGACGAGTTCGTTGAGGTTGTCCAGCCGGGCCAACTCCTGCGGATCGGTCGAGGACTCCAACTCCCTGCGGTATCCGCTGCGCTCCAGCACCGACTCGACCAGGTCACCGAGATCGTCATCGAGCCGGGTCCGCAGCTCGTCGAGCAGTTCGACGAATGCCGCGATCGCCTTCTCGGCCCGGGTGTTCAGCATCGGCACCTTGCCCTCGGCCGCGGCATGCAGCGCATCGGCGAAGCTCGAGCCGGTGTTCTCGGCGTACACCGACACACAAGCCTCCGCACGATCGCCGATGCCGCGGCGCGGAGTGTTCAGGATGCGCCGCATGCTCACCGTGTCTCCGGGATTATCCAGCACTCGCAGGTAGGCGACGATGTCGCGAATCTCCTTGCGCTCGTAAAAGCGCACTCCCCCAACGACTTTGTACGGAATCCCGGCCCGGATGAACACCTCTTCCAGCGACCGCGACGAATTGTTGGTGCGATAGAAGACCGCTACATCGTTGTAGGTGATGTCACCGCGATCGGCGAGCGTATCGACCTCTTCGGCCACGAACCTGGCCTCGTCGTGCTCGTTGTCGGCGACGTAGCCGACGATCAGCTCCCCTGCGCCCTCGTCAGTCCACAGTCGCTTCTCGCGTCGCCCGGAGTTGCGGGCGATCACCGAGTTGGCCGCCGACAGGATGTTTTGCGTCGATCGGTAATTCTGTTCCAGCAGAATAGTTTTAGCGTCCGGGTAGTCGCGTTCGAAGTCCTCGATGTTGCGAATGGTGGCACCGCGGAACGCGTAGATCGACTGATCGGCGTCGCCGACGACGCACAGTTCGGCCGGCGGTGGATCGTCCGATGAACCGCCGGCATCGCGACCCACCAATTCCCGCACCAGCACGTACTGCGCGTGGTTGGTGTCCTGGTATTCGTCGACCAGGACGTGCCGGAACCGTCGCCGGTAATACCCGGCGATCTCCGGGAAGGCCTGCAGCACGGCCACGGTTTCGCCGATCAGGTCATCGAAATCCAGCGCGTTGGCCGCCCGCAGCCGCCGCTGGTATTCGCCGTACACGGAGGCAACGGTGTGCGCCAAGTCATCGGAATCATCCGACAAGTTGCCCACGGCCTGGCCGGGGTCGATCAGCTCGTTTTTCAGGTTGGAGATGGCGTTGGCCAGCAGCCGCGGCGAGTACCGCTTGATGTCCAGGCCCATGTCGCGGCCGATCATCTGCAGCAGCCGACGCGAATCATCAGCGTCGTAGATCGAGAAATTGGAGTTAAGGCCGTCGATCAGGGACGCCTGATTACGCAAAATACGCACGCAGGTCGAGTGAAACGTGGACACCCACATCGCGCGGGCTCGGTGACCGATCAGTCGCACGACGCGTTCGCGCATCTCGGCGGCGGCCTTATTGGTGAAGGTGATGGCCAGAATCTGGCCGACGCCCACACCGCGGGCCGCGATCAGATAGGCGATCCGCCGTGTCAACACCGCCGTCTTGCCCGAACCTGCACCGGCCACGATCAGCAGCGGCGAACCCTCATGCACCACGGCCTGGCGCTGTTGTGGGTTAAGGCCGTCGAGCAGTTGGTCCGCTTCGGGATTGGTATCAGTCGCGTGCACACTCATGTCTGTCCAAACTTACCGCCGACCGGTGACGACGCCTGTTACCCGGTCCGGATGCGAGCTCAGACAATTTTGCACCGGCGCGGCCTTTGGTGGCACACTCGGTTGGTGCTCAACGCGCAGCGATTTTTCTACGGGTACCGGCCAGCGGTGCCCGTGGTCTAGCTGCTTCGCAGAGCCCCGCGGTCCGCTTCCGGATTCGGGGCTCGTCTCTTTTGTGAGGCCCGATATCGGATGAGACCAGAACCCCCACATCACGAGAACGCGGAGTTAGCAGAAATGAACATCGAGATGATCGAAACCGAACAGCCGGCAAACATCGATGAGTTGCGCCACGAGATCGACAGGTTAGACGCCGAGATCCTGGCCGCGGTAAAGCGGCGGGCCGAAGTGTCCCAGGCGATCGGCAAGGTCCGCATGGCCTCGGGAGGCACCCGGTTGGTCCACAGCCGCGAGATGAAGGTCATCGAACGCTACAGCGAGCTCGGTCCGGAGGGTAAGGACCTGGCAATGCTGCTGTTGCGGTTGGGCAGAGGCCGGCTCGGCCACTAAGCACCTTCGAATACCACGGCTTACTGCGTTTTTGCATGGTTAGGACATTCAAGGGGCATTCCGTCGCGCGCTACACCTGGCTCCGCCACACCAGACCACACTAGGGTCGAGCCATGACCTCCGTGCCGACCATCCCCGACATCACTGCCACCCCGGCGTGGGCCGCCCTGCGCAAGCATCACCAGCAGATCGGCGAAACCCACCTACGTCAGTTCTTCGACGACGATCCCGATCGCGGCCGTGAGCTCACCGTCACCGTCGGCGACCTGTACATCGACTACAGCAAACACCGCGTCACCCGCGAGACGCTGCAACTGCTGATCGACCTGGCCCGGGCGGCCCACCTCGAAGAGCGCCGCGACAAGATGTTCTCCGGAGTGCACATCAACACCTCGGAGGATCGCGCGGTACTGCACACCGCACTACGGTTGCCCCGAGATGCCGAGCTGGTCGTCGACGGCCAAAACGTCGTGGCGGATGTGCACGAGGTGCTCGACGCGATGGGGGACTTCACCGACCGGCTGCGCAACGGCGAATGGACCGGGGCCACCGGGAAAAGGATCAGCACCGTCGTCAACATCGGCATCGGCGGTTCGGACCTGGGCCCCGTGATGGTCTACCAGGCTTTGCGCCACTATGCCGATGCCGGGATTTCGGCGTACTTCGTGTCCAACGTCGACCCCGCCGACCTGGTCGCGAAGCTTGCCGACTTAGACCCTGCTACAACGCTTTTCATCGTTGCGTCCAAGACGTTCACCACGTTGGAGACGCTGACCAACGCGACCGCCGCCCGCCGCTGGCTGACCGAAGCGCTGGGCGACGGCGCGGTTTCCAAACACTTCGTTGCGGTCTCGACCAACAAACGCCTGGTCGACGAGTTCGGTATCAACACCGACAACATGTTCGGGTTCTGGGATTGGGTCGGCGGGCGCTACTCGGTGGATTCGGCGATCGGGCTGTCGGTGATGGCCGTGATCGGTCGGGAGGCCTTCGCCGATTTCCTGTCCGGATTCCATATTGTCGACCAACATTTCAAGACCGCCCCGCTGGAGTCCAACGCGCCGGCGCTGCTCGGCCTGATCGGCTTGTGGTACTCCAACTTCATGGACGCGCAGTCGCGCGTCGTGCTCCCGTATTCCAACGACTTGGCGCGCTTTGCGGCTTATCTGCAACAGCTGACCATGGAATCCAACGGCAAGTCGACGCGCGCCGACGGCACGCCGGTCACCACCGACACCGGTGAAGTCTTTTGGGGCGAGCCGGGAACCAACGGCCAGCACGCTTTCTACCAACTAATTCATCAGGGCACCCGGTTGATACCGGCCGATTTCATCGGCTTCAGCCAGCCCACCGACGATTTGCCCACCCTCGATGGCACCGGCAGCATGCACGACTTGTTGATGAGCAATTTCTTCGCGCAGACCCAGGTGCTGGCTTTCGGCAAGACCGCAGCCGAAATCGCCGCCGAAGGCACCCCTGCCGACGTGGTGCCGCACAAGGTGATGCCCGGCAACCGGCCTTCCACTTCGATCCTGGCCGACCGACTCACTCCGTCCGTGGTGGGCCAGCTGATCGCGCTCTATGAGCATCAGGTTTTCACGGAAGGCGTGATCTGGGGCATCGACTCGTTCGACCAATGGGGCGTGGAGCTGGGCAAGACGCAAGCCAAGGCGTTGCTTCCGGTGCTCACCAGCGACAGCTCGCCCGCGCCGCAGTCGGACAGCTCAACGGATGCGCTGGTGCGTCGCTACCGGACCGAGCGGGGACGCACGAGCTGACGGAGCTCGTTACAGCGCGGGCGGCCTACCCGAACCGTTTGGTCAACTGCGGCGGCAACACCCGCATCAGCTGCACCAGCAGCGCCCACGGCCATCGCGGCACCACGGCCCGGCCCGGCTCGCGCTCAATTGCGTCGACGAGCGCCTTGACGCCAGTTTCGTTGTCCACCATGAACATTGTGCTGGTCGACTTGGCCGTCATCTCCGACTCGATATAGCCCGGCTCCATCACCGAGATCTTGACGGGGCCGTTGTGGTACTCCGCGCGCAGCGATTCACCCAGGGAGCGCATTCCGGCTTTGCTTGCGGCGTAAGCGGCTTTGACGCCCGGCACCCCGGTGGAGCCGAGTACCGACGAGATCAGTACCAGGTGCCCAGAACCGCTCTTAGCGAACATCTCCAGAGCCGTTTCGATCTGCACCAAACCGGCCACCAGGTTGGTCTCGATGGTCGCCTTGTTCGCCCACAGCTTGCCGGAGCCCAGCCGGGCGCCCTTGCCGATGCCGGCGTTGACGATGATCCGGTCGATGCCGCCAAGCTCATCGCTGAGTTCGGCGAATACCTTCGGCACCTGCTCGTGGTCGTTGACGTCGAGCGCGGCGACCGCGATGTTGATCGCTGGATATTGTTGTGTTAGTTCGGCTTTCAGCTCATTAAGCCGGTCGGTGCGACGGGCGCACAACGCCAGGTCGCGGCCCTTGGCGGCGAAGGAACGCGCCATGCCGGCGCCCAAGCCGGAACTGGCACCGGTGATGAGGATCTTCTGGCGAGTCACCTGGGCAGCATATCGTCTGCTCCATCAACGTCGAGTTGTCGGGCAAACACGGGTGAGGGGCGCAACGCGTCGACGCTCGGGCGGCTACTTGAGCAGCCGTGACATGCGCCGGTCGGCAAGCACCTTTCCGCCGGTCTGGCACGTCGGACAGTACTGAAACGACTTGTCGGCGAACGACACTTCGCGCACCGTGTCGCCGCACACCGGGCAAGGCAACCCGGTGCGTGCGTGCACCCGTAACCCGGAGCGCTTCTCCCCTTTGAGCGTGGCGGCGCCCTGGCCGACGGATCGGTGCACCGCATCGGTCAGCACCGACAGCATCGCGTCATGCAGGGTGGTGAGCTGCTCGCCGGACAGCTTCCCAGCCGTGGCGAATGGCGAGATCTTGGCGACATGCAGTATTTCGTCGCTGTACGCGTTGCCGATGCCGGCCATCACCTTCTGGTCGGTAATGACGGTTTTGATCCTGCCGGTATTGCCGGCCAGCAACGCGGCCAGCTCGTCCGCACTGATACCCAGGGCATCCGGGCCGAGGGCCGCGATACCCGGCACCTGCTTGGGGTCGTCGACCAGCCAGACGGCCAGCCGCTTCTGGGTGCCGGCCTCGGTGAGGTCGAATCCCGGCGCGGTACCCGGGACACCCAGGTGCACCCGCAACGCGATCGGCCCCTTGCCTGGCCGTAGCGGCGCCGCGGCCAGTTTGTCAGACCACCGCAGCCAGCCCGCGCGCGACAGATGGGTGATCAGCAACAGCTCTCCGGCCCTCAACCCCAGATACTTGCCCCACCGCTCGGCCCCCACGACCGTCAGACCCTGCAACGCGTTGATCGGCGGGTCGAACGTTTTCAAGACGGACAGGGCGGCGACTTCGACGCGACCGATCGTCAGACCGACGGCGTGCCGCCGCAAATGGTCAGCGAGCGCTTCAACCTCGGGCAGTTCGGGCACGCATTCAGTCTGCCGATCCCAGCAGCGCGCCGCTAGGTACCCACCGCTGTCAAACGGCAGGCTAAGCCGGCCCGTTCACGCCATGATTGTCAAACAGCCTGTCACCGTTGCCGCCGTCACCGCTGCCGAGCAGACGCCCGCTGCGGCCACCGTCGCCCCCATCGCCTGCGGGACCGCCAGCGAGCGGACCGACCGTGTCGGCGGCGGTGCCACCTTAGCGCCATTACCGCCCGCACCACCCTGGCTCAAGAGCAGGCCGCCGGAACCAGCGGCGCCCCTGGTACCGCCAGGGCCGCCGTTCTGGCCGGCGCTGAAGCCCGCAGCAGCGGCGCCGGCCGGCCCGCCGTTTCCGGCGAGCCCCCCGATTCCGCTTTGTCCGGACAGCCATCCGCCGGCGCCACCGTGACCGCCGTTACCGCCCGCCACCCCGGGTCGGCCGACCGCACCGTTTGTGCCCGCGCCACCGATGCCACCGTTGCCGCCGTTACCCCACAGCCCGGCCGACCCGCCGTTGCCGCCGTCCTGGCCGACCGCGCCGGATCCACCGTTACCGCCGTTGCCGAACAACCACCCACCGTTGCCGCCGCTTTGCCCCGTCCCTGCAGCGCCGTTCGCACCGTCGCCGATCAGCGGGCGTCCGGTCAGCGTCTGCACGGGGGAGGTAGCCATGCTCTCCAGCTTTTGCAGTGGCGACGCATTCTGCGCCTCCGTTGCCGCATACTGCGCGGCCCCGGTATTGACCAGTTGGACGAACTGCTGATGAAACGATTCCACGTCCGCACTGATCGCCTGGTAGGCCTGAGCGTGCGCGCCGAAGAACCTCGCAACAGCCGCCGACACCTGGTCAGCGCCCGCGGCCAGCAGTCCCGTCGTCGGGGCCGAGGCCGCCGCATTAGACATACTCAGCGCGGAGCCAATCTTCGCAAAATCCGTGGCTGCCGCCGCCACGAATTCCGGTGCCGTGTTGACAAACGACATTCCGAACCTCCCAATTGGCCCGACATTCACCCAGAATCGTACGGTGATCCATACCACGTATGGGCAGATTTCAGTTAGTCCTCGGCGCCGGCTTATCCGCAGCGTGATGGGCGCCGACGTCACGGCACCTTGATCTATTTGGTCCGAAGATCTATTTGGCCCGAAGCAGATAGGTATCCATGATCCAGCCGTGCCGGGCCCGCGCTTCCGCGCGCAGTTGAACGATGTGCGTCCCGACCTCCCCGATGGTGCCTGCCACCAGCAGTTCGTCTTCGGTACCGAGGTAGGCACCCCACCAGATCCGGGTCTCGGCGGGGCAAGCCTGAAACGCGCAATCAGCATCCAGCATCACCACGGCGGAACCGGCAAACCCGCGCGCGCGCAACTGCCTACCGGTGGTGATCACAACCGGTTCGCCAACGTCGTTGAGCGGAATGCAGTGTCGAGCCGTGAGCGCTTGCACCGCGGTGATGCCTGGGATGACGTCGTAATTGATATCGACCTCGGCCGTTACGGCATCCAGAATGCGCAACGTGCTGTCGTACAACGACGGGTCGCCCCAGGCCAGAAATGCCCCCACCTCGCCAGGGCCCAGTTCGGCGGTAATGGCGTTCGACCACACCCGTGCGCGCGCGGCGTGCCAGTCGGAAACCGTCTGTTGGTAGTTGGGTCCCTCTTGGTGCTTGGTTTCCACCGATCGTTTCGGGTCGGCCAGTTCGACGAAACGATAGCCGGGCGTGCGGATGAACCGAGCGCAGATCTGACGGCGCAGCGCCACCAGGTCGCTTTTCGCCTCGCCTTTGTCCATCGCGAAGAAGACCTGGGTGTCATTGAGCGCGGCGATGGCCTGGACGGTCAGATAGTCGGGATCCCCGGCGCCGATACCGATGACGTGGATATGCCGACTCACGGTGCCGCCCTCTCAACGGAATCCTCCCCTGATGGGGACTCGATGCCGCGGTGCAGTCTATTGGGCGCCGCGGCTCTACAGTCCAGTGTGAGGCGACCCAATTGGCGCCTCCAACATCTAGCCCGGACCTCAAGTACCCGATACCATGGGTATTGAGTACCTGTGGCGATCCCCTACCCTCTGATGCACTGAAGGAACAGCAGCGATGACCACTGCGGTGAAATCCGATGGGCCGAGTCGTGAAGAGTTTTCGGACCGTTTGCTGAAGGGCTCGGTCAAAAAGTCTTACGAACCCGTCGTCGACATCGACTGGGACGCTCCATTGGACCCGGACAAGTTCTATCTGCCGGCCAGGGTGGTGTCCCTGTACGGCACCCCCATGTGGGACGAGATGACGCGCGAGCAACAAATCGAGTTGTCCCGCCAGGAACTGGCCAACACGCTATCGGCCGGGATCTGGTTCGAGAACACACTCAACCAGGCGCTGCTGCGCACGATCCTGCACGAGGACCCCACCAGCAACTCGACGCATTACAAGCTGACCGAGCTGGGCGATGAGACCCGCCACATGATCATGTTCGGCAAAGCCATCGAGCGCATCGGCGCCAAGCCGGTGCGGCCGCGGTTGTTACACCGCATGGTCATCAACGCGCTGCCTCTGGCGTTCCAGCGGGGCTCGATGCTGTGGGTCGCCGCCCTCATCGGTGAAGAGATCTTCGACTCGCTGCAACGCCAGATGATGGACGACCCGGAACTGCAGCCGATGATCCAGCGGCTGATGCGAATTCACGTCACCGAAGAGGCCCGCCACATTCAGTTCGCGCGCGACGGCGCCCGCAAGCGGGTACAGACCATGCCGCGGATCAACAAATGGTTCATGGCAAATATCAACGGGATCGGTGGGTACTTCTTCCGCTACCTGTTCAGCAATCCGATTCCGTACGCCCGGACGGGTTTGGACGCCAGGCGGGCACGGGCGACAGCGCGCAACAGCGCGCACCGTCACGAAGTCCAGGTGGCGGGCTTCGCCCCGCTGGCGGCGTTTTTGACCGAGGTGGGCCTGCTGGGCCCGATCGCGCGTCGCAGCTGGAAACGCTGCAAGTTTCTGTGACGCATCCGTCTTTTGCGCCCCAAGCCCCCACCCGCCACCAGGTCATCGTCGTCGGCACGGGCACTGCCGGCCAAGCCGTCGCGGCCGAGTTGCGGGCGGCCGGAATCACCGACTTCGTAGTCCTGGACCAAGCTCCAACCAGTTCGGTGTTCGAAGACGCCACCAGCACCTGGACGCTGCGAACAGCTGACGATGAGATTCTCCTGGGTCACGCCGTCATCGCGGCCCATCAGCCGATTTACGTCCCGTGGATCCCGACGTTGCCCGGGTGCGACAACTTCCGCGGAGTGTCGTGTTCCGCGGCGCAGTGGGATGGCAAGTTCGATCCGGCCGGCAAGAACATCGCGGTCATCGGAAGCGACGCGACCGCGGGCCACCACGTCGGGCAGCTCGTCGAATCGGCGGCCTCGGTCACCGTCTTCGCACACGCGCCCCGCCGATTTGTACAGGAGCTGCCGTTGCCGATAACCCGCGCGACGCGTTGGCTGCGCCGTCGCACACGACTCGCAGCCCGCGACGGGCACTCGCGGCCCGCGGCCGCACTGGACGCGGGGGCGATCGCTGCCCTGACCCCGTCGGGCATCCGCACCAGCGACGGTATCGACCACCCCGTCGATGTCATCATCTACGGCACCGGATTCGCAATTCCCGATCAAATCAGTGCTGAAGCGCTGGTCGGCGCCGGCGGCCTGACGATCCGGGAAGCCTGGGCCGACGGCATGGAGCCCTACTTTGGGATCGCCGTGCACGGTTTCCCCAATTACTTCTTCATCGGGGGACCCGATGTCAGCGCGCAGGCACGCTACGTCGTCGAGTGCGTAGGCGTCATGAAAAGCACGACCGGCGTCCGTATCGAGGTGCGACGCAGCAGCCAACAGGTGTTCAACGAGCGCGTCTACGTGCGACCGACCCAGCCCCATCCGGTGGCGCGGGCGTTCGACACCTTCGGCCCTCCCTCGATCGCACGCGGGGAGAAAGAGACCTACGACGGGGACGCGACGCTCAACATAGCCGGAACCGGCCATCCGGTGCGCGTTCGGCTCGCCGGCCACCTCGACCCAATCGACGGCCATTATCACTGGCAGGGAACGGTCTTCGGCTCTCTACCGGATGAAGCGCTCAAGCAGGCACGCGCCGCGACTCTGTCGGTGGGCGAACGCAATGCGCCCACCCGCATCGTTGAAAGAACGCCGTGGGGCACGCATTCTGTCGCCGGAGTAGGCACTCCGCCGTACCCACTCACCCATCCCTGAACGCGCGGGACAATGCCTGCGTTTGGCGGCCGTCACGCGTGGGTAGCCTCGTTTCGCTAACGAGAACGCACGGTCGGCGCGGAAGCGTTCCGACGAAGGGGTGGAACGCGGATGCCGGATCGCCGGATCGCGGCGGGCGCGGCGGCTGAATCGTCCGATGTCCGGCGAGCTGAGACGCGGCTAGCCGCGGACTTGACCAGCCTTCGCGAGTCACGCCGCCTCGTCCGCGAGTGGCTCACCGCCTGGTCGCAAACCGAGCTGATCCCGGTCGCGTTAGTAGTTGTCAACGTGTTCGTGGAGAACGTCTTGGAACACACGGGTGGGGCCGCGATGATGCGAGTCGAAAGCGACGGCGCGACAGCGACTATCGCGGTGTCCGACGACGGTGGCGCGCCTGCGACTCGGTTGCCGCCGCCGCCGAAGGGCTTCGACATGTCCGGCCTGGCAATCGTCGAGGCGCTCTCACGCGCGTGGGGCAGCACTCCCACCTCGTCCGGCAAGACGGTCTGGGCGGTCATCGGCCCCGAGAACCAGCTCTAAACAGCTCGCCTTGTTGTGCGGGGACCCGAGCACGGGCCAAACTAGAACACGTTCTAATGTCGGGTGACGGGCCCCTCGGGCCCCTCCCCGTCCTTTCCCAGGAAGGCAGATCCACGTGCGGTTCAGCTATGCAGAGTCACTGACCGATTCTCAGTTCTATATCCCGCTGGCCAAGGCGGCAGAGGAGGCCGGCTACAACAGCATGACGATCGCCGACAGTCTGGCCTACCCCTTCGAATCCGACTCGACGTACCCGTATACGCCCGACGGCAACCGCGAATTCCTAGACGGCAAGGAAATCGTCGAGACTTTCGTCCTGACCGCTGCTCTGGGCGCGGTGACGTCGACGCTCCGGTTCAACTTCTTCGTCCTCAAGCTGCCCGTCCGGCATCCCGCGCTGACGGCCAAGCAGCTGGGTTCACTGGCCGCGCTGATCGGCAACCGGGTGGGACTCGGCGTCGGCACCAGCCCGTGGCCGGAGGACTACGAGCTGATGGGTATCCCATTCGCCAAGCGCGGCAAGCGGATAGACGAATGCATCGAGATCGTCAAGGGCCTCACCACCGGCGATTATTTCGAGTTTCATGGCGAGTTCTACGACATTCCCAAGACCAAGATGACCCCGGCTCCTACGCAGCCGATCCCGATCCTCGTCGGCGGACACGCCGATGCCGCACTGCGGCGCGCGGCTCGGCTCGACGGCTGGATGCACGGCGGCGGCAGTAACCCCGAGGAACTCGACCGGCTCATCGCTCGGATTAAGCAGCTTCGCGAGGAAGAGGGGAAGACCGGCCCGTTCGAGATCCATGTGATCTCGACAGACGCTTACACTTTGGACGGCATCAAGCGCCTCGAGGACAAGGGCGTCACCGACGCGATCGTTGGCTTCCGGTGGCCCTACATCAAGGGACCCGATACCGAGCCTCTGGAGACCAAGATTCGTAACCTGGAAAAATACGCGGAGAAGGTGATTTCTAAAGTCTAAGCGTTACAGCGGATCCCAGGTGGGAGCTCGCTTCTCTTGGTGTGCCTTGGCGGCCTCGGCCGGATTATTGGTGAAGCCACTGAGGATCTGGGTGCGGTTCTCGATCTCGATCGCATGGCGCAAACTGGGCGCGTCCAGCGCCGCGTTCAGGCCAATCTTGGTCTGCCACACGCCATAGGCGTTGTTCTCGGCGATCGAGCGGGCCAACGCCAGCGCCGCCGGCAACAGGTCGTCCGGCGCCACCACCTCGTGTACCAGCTTGATGCGATACGCCTCGGCGGCATCGATGATGCGACCGGTCAGCATGAGTTCACGGGCCACCCCCGCACCGACGATCTTGGGCAGCAGGTAGCTGGTGCCCATGTCCATCGACGAGAACCCCGCCTTGATGAACACCGACCCGAATCGGGCATGTTCAGACGCGATCCGGATATCGCTGACCAGCGTGAACGCCAGGCCGCCGCCGACGGCGACACCGTTGACCGCCGCGATCACCGGAATGGGTAGCTCGTAGATCCGGATGAACAGGTCGGCCAGTCGGACCTGGGCGTCGTAGTTGGCCTTGAACGGCGGGGTTTGCGGCCCGGGCCTGGTCCAGGCGTCACCGGTGCCGCTCAAATCGGCGCCGGCGCAGAAGCCGCGTCCGGCACCGGTCAGGATTGCGACCCGAAACTCGCCTCGGCTGAGCACCTCCAAGGCGTCGTCCACGCCGTCGATCAGCGATCCATCGATGGCGTTCAACCGCGCCGGCCGGTTCAGGGTGACGCAGGCGATATTGTCCTCAAGAGTTTCGAATTCCACTACGGGCATACCTGGAATCTAACGCGAAACTGCAAACGGCGACGTCGCTTCTCGGGCGATGCGTTGCCAGCTACAGTTTCGCGGTCAAGAGCGTTTGGCCAACCACTCGGCCTGCATCATCAGTAGCGCCATTATCTCCAACTGCGGGGTGCTGGGATCGAGTTCGCGGTAACGCTGGTAGACGTTGACGACGACGCGTTCGGCGTCCAGCCAGGTCGCGTATTCGCCGAGGTCGATGGTGTCGGCGGCCTCGGCCCACGACAAACCCTCGCGGTGCGCTGCCTCGGCCTGGTCGGCGACGTGAGCGAGATAGCCACGGACCGCGCGGATCCCGTCCGGGTCGGTGACCGGACCGTGGCCGGGCACCACGGTCGGCGCGTCCAGCGCGATCATAGCGTCGCAAGCCGCAACCCAATTGGCGATCGGGCCGGCCCAGACGATCGGCGTGCACCCGATGAACAGCAAGTCCCCACCGAACAGCACACCGGCGTCGGGCACGTGCACGACGGAGTCCGCCGCGGTGTGCGCTGGACCGAGGTTCAGCAGATTGATCTGCCGGCCACCGACCTCGACGGTGAGGTCGTGGTCGAACGTCTGGTCGGCGTTGCGCAGCTTGATACCGCTGAAGTCGAAGTGCCCGAAGCGATCACGCGCGTACGGAGTTGCAACCGGACCCAGGTTGGCGGTCTGCGCCATGGCCAGCATCTCTGGTGCCATGCCGTGCGCGATCTCCTCGGCCGTGCCCTCGGCCGCGATGATTCGCACCGATCCATCGAGCAGTTGGTTGCCGTGAGTGTGGTCCCCATTGGAGTGAGTGATCAGCGCGTCGGTGATGGGCGCGCGATCGGTGATGGGCTTCATCGCGTTGAGCATTTCGCGCGTCAACGCCAGGTCGAAGAGGGTATCGACGAGCAGGGCGGCGCCATCGCCGGCGACCAGTCCGGCGTTGCTCCAGCCATAGCCCCCGTCCGGCAGCATCCACGCCCATACCCGGTCGGCGACTTCGTGCAGCCCCCGCGTGTAGGGCAGCCGCGCCGGGGCGCGGTTGACCCGAACGGGGGCAGGCGCGGCATCCGGGTTGGGTCGGGCGGCCAACGGATGTGGCGCGCTGCCGGCGCGGACGGTTTGCCGTGTCTCCCCCAGCCCCTGAACTCGCAGGGTGACGACATCACCGTCGTGCAGCCAGCCCGGGAACGATTCCAGTGCTGCTGGATTGAGGTGCTCGACCAGGGTGCAGGTAGGCACCGTGCCGGAGCCGATGACATCGCCGGGGGTCAGCGTCACCCCGCGTGAGGCGTAGGAGATGACTTCACCGAAGGTCCAGTCCATTTGAGCGGTCGATCCGGAACCGATCACATTGTCGTTGACCAATGCGGTCACCTGCAGGCTAAGCTTGCCAGGATGTGAGGGGTGACGGTACGGCTCCAGCTCGTCGGGCGTGACCAGGTAGGGGCCCAACGTGACGCCGCTGTCTTTTCCTTTGCCCTGCCCGATCGCCATTTGGCTCTCCAGCTGCTGCAGATCCCGTGCCGACCAGTCGTTGAAGATCATGTAGCCGATGATGGCCTGTTCGGCCTGCTCGACCGTCAGGTCTTTTCCGCTCGCCCCGATGACCGCGGCGATTTCCAATTCGAAGTCCTGCCAAGCGCTTCCGGGAGCCGTCGGCGCGTCGTCGTAGGGCCCCAGGACGGTGGCCGGGCAGGCGAAGTAAAACGCCGGAATGCGGTACCAGGTGTCGCTGAGTACCCGGCCGGCCCCCAGCGCCGCCTGGCAATTGCGCATGTGGTCCAAGAAGCACAAGGAGTCGCGGATCGACGGCGGGCGCGGGATCGGCGCCATCAATGTCACGTCCTCCAAACGCGTCGCCGACGCTGAACGCAGTGCGTCCTCGCCGGCTTGCCGCAAGCCGTCGGCTCCACGGCTGATCAAGTCAAGCAGCGTCACACCCGGCGGCAGCGCGTGGATCACGTCGTCGGAGAGCACTCCGGTGCGCTCGGTGGCGTCTTTCTGGCCGCCTACATACGTAACCCATTTCATTCGCGTACCACCTCACTTGGTTTCTTGTCCGGCCGCAGGCCGCGCCAACTCGATTGGCGTAACCGGCTATCCGGGGTCCACTCGCTGTAACGAACCTCGCCCACCAGCACCGGCTTCACAAACGTCACACCTTTGGCGTCACGCGCGGGAAGCGATGCGTCGAACGGAGATTCGTCGGTGTGCAGCGGCTCGAGCGTCTTCTTGAGGTTGGCCAGGTCGCGCTCGGTGAAGCCGGTGCCTACCCGCCCTGCGAAATGCAGCCCGCCGGCATTGGGTATGCCCATCAACAAGGCACCAATTCCACTGGTGCGCCCGCCTTCTCCGGCTCGCCAGCCGCCGATCACAACCTCTTGGGTATTCCAATGCTTGTCCTTGACCCACGAAGCCGACCGCCGCCCCGGCTGATAACTCGAGTCGCGCCTTTTGGCGACCACACCTTCCCAGCCGTGTTTGCGGGAGTGCTCGAGTGCCTTGGCGCCGTCGCCCGGTAGCAGCCCGGGAACGTTGAGGTTGCCCGCCCCGCCCAAGGTTTCCAGCAGCTTTCTCCGGTCCTGGTACTTGGCCCGCAGCAGTGAGCGGCCGTCCAGATAGAGCAGGTCGAACGCCCAGTACTCGACGCGGGTGGCACGGCTGCGGTTCTGCATCTCGTTGAAGCTGGGCACACCAGACTTGTCGAGGGCGACGACCTCGCCATCGAGTACCACGTGATGTTCGGCGAGATCGTCGCCCAGTGACCGTAATTGCGGATATTCTGCGGTGACATCGCGTCCGCTGCGAGACCGCAGCCGCACCGCGGTGTGGTCGGCTTCGACCAGTAGCCGATAGCCGTCCCACTTGCCTTCAAATGCCCATTGACCCGCCTTGAGGCCCGCCACCGAACCGTGCGTTGCAAGCATGGGGGCAACCTCGTCCAAAGCGAAGACCGTCTGGTCCTTCATCCGGTGCGCCAACCACTGATCACCGTTGGTTTGAATCAGCGCGTAGCGCCCGGAGATCCGGCCACCGTGCAACGTGACGATGACCTCCCCTTTTTCGCCTGAGTCACGGAACTTCTCGGTTTCATAGGTCCCGGAGTCCCAGATGATCACCTTGCCTGCGCCGTATTCCCCTCTGGGGATGCTGCCCTCGAAGGTGCCGTATTCCAGCGGGTGATCCTCGGTGTGCACTGCCAGATGGTTCACCGACGTGATTTCCGGCAAGTTCTTCGGCACCGCCCACGACACCAGTACGCCGTCTCGCTCGAGGCGGAAGTCGTAGTGCAGCCGGCGGGCGTGGTGCTCCTGGATGACGAACGTATTATCGTGGCCGGTGCCGGGTTTCGCCTTGGGAACCGGCTCGGGCGTCTTGGCCGCATCGCGCATGCTTCGGTACTTGGTCAGCCGGTCGGGGCCGCGCAGGTCGGCGTCCAGCGGCGCCAGCAGATCACCGTCGCGGGCGACCCGGTCGAGGACTTCGTCGTAGCGCAGTTGGCCCAGCGCCGAGTCGTCGAGTTCCTCCCAGCAACGTGGAGCCGCGACCGTCGGATACTCCCTGCCGCGCAGCGAGTACGGCGCGATGGTGGTCTTCGAGCCGCTGTTCTGGCTCCAGTCCAGGAACACCTTGCCGGCCCGCAGACTCTTGGTCATGGTCGAGGTGACCAACCCGGGCATAGCCTTTTCCAGCTGCTGGGCAACACGTTTGGCAAGCACGGTCGCGCCACTGCTGCTCACCGGCTCATGCAGCGGTGTGTACAGATGCAACCCTTTACTCCCGCTGGTGAGCGGGAACGTGGTCAGCCCGATGTCGGTGATCAGATCCCGGACGGCGCGGGCCACCTCGGCCAGCTGCGCCATCGTCACCCCCTCGCCTGGGTCCAAATCGAACACCAATCGTGTCGCCGGGCCCGGCTTGCGTTCTTCAGCTCCGCTCCGGGTCCACTCGGCAACGAACCGCCACTGCGGCACATGCACCTCCAGCGCCGCCTGTTGCGCGATCCACGCCAGCGCGTCGGGACTTTCGATGATCGGGTAGGTCGTCGTTCCGGACCGGTGGGCCACGCTGGCGCGCGACAGCCAGTCGGGCGCGGACGACGCCAGCTGCTTTTCGAAGAATGAAGGTTCGTCGACGCCGTTGGGCCAACGCTTGCGTGTCGCTGGGCGGCCGGCGATGTGCGGCACCATCACCTCGGCGATGCGGGTGTAGTAGTCGAAGACGTCGCTCTTTGTGGTGTTGGTTGCCGGGTAGAGCACCTTGTCGGCGTTGGTCAGCTTCACTCGCTGCTCCGCCGTCGAACCCATGATGTCAAACGTACGTCTTGGCGGTCGGACGTAACCTGTCGGCATGACCCGTGGACTGGTGATCGGTGAGGCGTTGATCGACATCGTCGAACACCCTGACACCGAAGAAGGCAGCGTCGAGCACGTGGGCGGCAGCCCGCTCAACGTTGTGGTCGGACTGGCCCGGCTGGGCCGCGACGTCGATTTCCTGACGTACATCGGTGACGACGAACGCGGCCGGCGCATCGCCGACTACGTTAAAGCCTCTGGCGCGCACCTCGTTCCGGGAAGCGCCTCGGCCGGTCGGACCCCGACCGCGGTGGCAACGATTGCTGACGACGGGTCCGCCACTTATGCGTTTGACCTGGACTGGCAGTTGTCCGGTACACCGCCGGTCCTGCCGCCATTATTCGTGCACACCGGATCCATCGCGGCAGTGCGCGAGCCGGGATGCTTGGCGGTCGCGGCGTTGCTCGACGCATATCGCGTCTCGGCCAGCGTGACCTTCGACCCCAACGTTCGTCCTTCGCTCATCGCGGACCGGGATCAAGCTCGCGAACGCATCGAACACCTCGTCGAACGCAGCGACATCGTCAAGGTCAGTGACGAGGATCTGCGCTGGATCGATCCCAACCACGAGCCGGAGCGGACCGCCCGGACCTGGGCGGCGGTGGGACCTGCGCTCGTCGCGGTGACCATGGGTGATCGGGGCTCGATAGCGTTTTGCGCGGCCGGTGAGGCCCGAGTGCCGGCCAGGCCGGTTCAGGTCGTGGATACCGTCGGAGCCGGTGACGCGTTCATGGTCGGCCTGCTCGACGCGCTGTGGGGACTGGGGTTGCTGGGCGCAAACCGGCGAGCCGACCTTGGCAGGATCGGACTCGACGCCCTGACTGCCGCACTCGAGACGGCGAGCCTGTCGTCGGCGTTGACCGTCGCCCGCGCCGGTGCCGACCTACCGGATCGCGCCGCCCTGCAAGCTCACTCCGCGGACCCCGATCGTTTCACGTAGGGAGCGAGATTGGGGATAGCTGGTTTGCCGGCAATATCCTTAACGCGTTGTTACGCGAACCGGCGGTATGGGCATACTGACTGCATGCGCTCCATCTGGAAGGGTTCCATTGCGTTCGGGCTCGTGAACGTCCCGGTGAAGGTGTACAGCGCCACCGAGGACCACGACATCAAGTTCCATCAGGTACACGCCAAGGACAACGGACGCATCCGCTACAAGCGCGTGTGCGAGGAGGATGGCGAAGTCGTCGAGTACGGCGACATCGCCCGGGCCTACGAGTCCGACGACGGCCAAATGGTGGTGATCACCGACGACGATATTTCCACCTTACCCGAGGAGCGAAGCCGCGAGATCGAGGTACTGGAGTTCGTGCCGGCCGGCGAAGTCGACCCGATGTTGTTCGACCGCAGTTACTTCCTGGAGCCGGATTCCAAGTCGTCGAAATCTTATGTGCTGTTGGCCAAGACTCTCGCCGAGACAGATCGGATGGCGATCGTGCATTTCACGCTGCGCAACAAGACGCGGCTGGCTGCGCTGCGCGTCAAGGACTTTGGAAAGCGTGAAGTGATGGTGGTGCACACCTTGCTGTGGCCCGACGAGATCCGTGATCCTGATTTTCCGGTGCTGGACAAGAAGGTCGAGATCAAGCCCACCGAGCTCAAGATGGCCGGGCAGGTGGTGGAGTCGATGGCCGACGAATTCAACCCGGACCGCTATCACGACACCTATCAGGAGCAGCTACAAGAACTGGTCGACGCGAAACTTGCAGGTGGGGAAGCATTTACCACCGAGGACAAACCGGCCCAGTTGGACGAAACCGAAGATGTCTCCGACCTGCTGGCCAAGCTGGAGGCCAGCGTTAAAGCGCGTTCCGGTGACCGAAAAGCACCGGATAAGGCACCAGCGAAGAAGGCACCTGCAAAAAAGACGGCCGCGAAGAAGACATCCGCCAAAAAGACGCCCGCGAAATCGACCGCCAAGTCCTGACCGCCGGACGAGGTGCCGTCACGCCCTGAGGTACCAGCGTGTTCCGCGCTGGCGGGTCGCCAGGAATCGAATCGCCCACGCCGCCACGTTGATCACCGCGACTAAGATGATCAGCGTTAGCGCCGCGCCCCACACCCGCAGGAACCCGGCGCGTTCGGGATTGGTGAGCTCCGTATAGATCAGCAGCGGCAGCGACGCCATATTGCCATCGAAGATGTCAAAATTGATCGAGCGGCTGTATCCGACCAGCACCAGAACCGGTGCGGTTTCGCCGATGACACGAGCGATCGAGAGCAAGATGCCGGACACGATGCCAGGTGTCGCGATCGGGAAGACAATCCGCACGATGGTCCTCCACTTCGTAACGCCCAACGCGTAGCTGGCTTCTCGCAGTTCGTCGGGCACCAACCTGAGCATTTCCTCGGCGGACCGCACCACCACCGGCACCATCAGCACGACCAGTGCCAACGAGACGGCGAAGCCACACTGCTGGAATCCCAGGGTGGCGATCCAAAGACTGAAGATGAACAACGCCGCCACGATTGAGGGCACCCCGGCCAGCACGTCAACCATGAAAGTGGTCACCCGCGCCAGCCGGGAAGATCCGTACTCGGCCAGAAACACCGCGGTCATCAAACCCAGCGGCACCGCGAGAATCGCGGCCACCCCGGCTTGTATCAGCGTCCCGTACACCGCGTGGTACACCCCGCCTGCGAACTCTTCTGGCAGCACGCCGCGCAGCGAGTGGGTCCACCAGCCCGACCGGGTTACCGCGTACCAGCCTCGTGCGACCACGACTGATAGCACCCAGCCCAGCGGCACCAACGCGATGAGAAACGACGCGAGGAAAAACATTGTCGCAATGTGGTTTTTGATCCGCCGTCGAATCGCAACTGGTCGAAGCACCTCCGTCTTGACGGGCTTTTCCAGCACGTCGAAATTCATCCATTGACCTTTCCGCCGGCGATCACGCGTGCGGCTGCGTTGACGACAAAGGTCAGGACAAACAGCGCAAGCCCCGCCGAGATGTACGCCCCTGTGGGCAGCGGATCGCTGAATTCAGATGCGGCGGAAGCGATCTTGGAAGCAAAGGTGTAACCACCATCGAACACCGACCAGTGCCCCGGGTGGGCGGCCGACCGCAGGATGATCAGCACCGCCACGGTTTCTCCCAGAGCACGGCCCAAGCCCAGCATCGACGCGGCGATGACACCACTGCGGCCGAAAGGCAATACGGTCATCCGCACCACCTCCCACTTCGTCGCCCCCAGTGCCAACGCCGCGTCGACCTGGATACGCGGGGTCTGCCGGAACACTTCCCGCGATACCGAGGTGATGATCGGCAGGATCATTGCCGAAAGCACGATCCCGGCGGTGAAGATCGTGCCACCGCCGGCCAAAGAAACGTTGCCCTGATTGAACAGAAACAACCACCCTAGATTGCGGTTGAGAAACGCCGCGAACGGCTCCAGCGTTGGCGCCAGCACGAAAATCCCCCACAATCCGAAGATGATCGAGGGCACCGCGGCCAGCAGGTCAACCATCGCTCCGAACGGGCGCGACAGCCGCGCCGGAGCATATTGGGTGAGAAACGTTGCGATGCCGATCGCGACCGGCACGGCCAACACCAATGCGAATATCGAACTCAGCACCGTGACCATGAACAGGTCACGGATACCGAACGCAAGATTCTGGCTGTCGGCGGTATCGAATTTGGCACTCGTGAAGAAATTCTCGTGGTTTGCGCCCAACGATGGGACGGCACGAACCAATAAGAACAGTGCGATCAGCAGAACCCCGACCACAATCGTCGAGCCGGCAGCGGAGGCGACCGACTTAAACAGCCGGTCGCCCCGCCATACTGCGCGCGTATCCGTTCGCTTTAATTCTGCGTTTGCCCTGGCCCGATTCGGCCGTCCAACCAACAATCCTCGGGGCATGACCACCTCAGTTCACGAGATCGCGTTGACCGCAGTGGACAACCTCGATTTGAATGCATCAGGGATCGGGATGTATCCGTTGTCCCCCAGCCCGTTCTGCCCGGCGCCGATGGTGCTTTGTAGGAACGCCTTCACCGCCGTTCCGACCTGGCCGTCGGGATATTTCGAGCAGACTATCTCATACGTCGCCAACACGATCGGGTAGGAGCCGGCCTGCGAGGGCTTATAGAACGAGGCCGTATCGAGCACCAGGTCATTGCCCTGACCCTTGACCGTGGCGCCGGCGATCGTCTTGCCCACCGAGTCAGTGCTGATCGCCACGGCAGCCGGACCGGCCGACGTGACAATCTGGGCCATATTCAGATGCTGCGCCTGAGCGAACGACCATTCGTTGTAGGTGATCGACCCTTCGGTGGCCTTGACGGCTGCGGACGTCCCGTCGTTGCCCTTAGCCCCCTCGCCGACACCGCCTTTGAACGCCTTTCCGACGCCCTTGCCCCACCCGCCGTCAGAAGCGCCATCCAGATATTTCTGAAAGTTATCCGTGGTCCCCGACTCGTCGCTGCGGAAGACAACGTGAATAGGCTCGCCCGGCAATGTGGAGTCCCTGTTCAGCGCCTGGATGGCGGAATCGTTCCAGGTGGTGATCGAACCGTTGAAGATCTTTGCCAACGTGGGACCGTCAAGATTCAGCGAAGTCACGGTATTGATGTTGAAGGTGACCGCGATCGGCCCGAACACCGTCGGCAGATTCCATGCGGGCGAGCCGCCGCAGCGCTGCTGCGCGGCGGCGGACTCGTCTTTGCTCAGCGGCGAGTCCGAACCACCGAAATCAGTTTGGTTACCGTTGAATTCGCGAATCCCGGCACCGGAACCATTGGCCGTGTAGTTCAACGTCTGACCCGGGCAGGCCTGTTCGAACGCCTTGACAAAGCGAGTCATCGCGTTCGCTTGGGCTGTCGATCCGCTGGCCTTCAGGGTCTGTTTCCCACCACAGTCCGCCTTAGCCGCCGCAGATCCCGTTGTTGCACTGCCTCCGGTTGCGCTGTTGTCACTGCCGCAGCCGGACAACACTAGTGCGCTCGCTGCCACAATGCTCAGCGCTCCGCCAGATCGATTGAGTTTCAATCTACTTCCTCACATAGGTGGGTTCCGCCGCCCGCTTAACGGGGCTCGTCAACCACCGTGTGCCGAGACGTCGTCAAGCTACAGTAAGAATGGGTTAACGTTTGGCAAATTTGTCCCGCCGCTCCTGACATGCATTCGGCTGGCATTGGCCACTGCCCTCGCAACCCGGGTGCATCCTGGCCGCCGCTGATCATCTACGTGGCCGACGGCTACAACGACAGCAGGCGTTTCGGCACCCGACCCCGTATGACAAACTAGAACCTGTTTCAGAAATGCTGCAATCCCGAGGCGGTCGGGCTCCCTACCGTCTCGGCCGGTAACTCGACGTAGAGAGGCCGTAATGATCCTCGACAGGTTCCGTCTCGATGACAAAGTCGCCGTCATCACTGGTGGTGGCCGCGGCCTCGGCGCGGCCATCGCGCTCGCTTTCGCCGAGGCCGGCGCCGATGTCCTAATCGCCTCCCGAACCGAATCCCAACTAGATGCCGTCGCCGAACAGGTCCGCGCCACCGGCCGCCGGGCGCACACCGTCGCTGCCGACCTGGCCCACCCCGAGGCAACCGCGCGGCTTGCCGGTCAGGCAGTCGAGGCTTTTGGGAAACTAGACATCGTCGTCAACAACGTCGGCGGGACCATGCCGAACACGCTGCTGACCACATCGACAAAGGACCTTAAAGACGCCTTCACGTTCAACGTCGCCACCGCCCACGCGCTGACCGTCGCTGCGGTGCCGTTGATGCTCGAGCATTCCGGCGGCGGCAGCGTGATCAACATAACCTCGACCATGGGCCGGCTGGCCGGACGTGGTTTCGCCGCCTACGGCACCGCCAAGGCGGCGCTGTCTCACTACACCCGGCTCGCGGCTCTGGACCTTTGCCCACGCATCCGGGTCAACGCCATCGCACCGGGATCGATCCTGACCTCGGCCCTCGACGTGGTGGCTTCCAACGACGAACTGCGCAAGCCGATGGAGCAGGTGACTCCGCTGCGCCGCCTTGGTGACCCCGTCGACATCGCCGCTGCAGCAGTCTATTTGGCGTCTCCGGCCGGAAGCTTTCTGACTGGCAAGACGCTGGAGATCGATGGCGGCCTCACTTTCCCCAATCTCGACATCCCCGTCCCGGACCTGTGATCCCCAACCGCTAAGGAGCCCGCTCATGGCCATACCGGTCGTCCAATTGGGTACCGGCAACGTCGGCATCCACGCGCTGAGGGCGCTCATCACCAATCCCGAATTCGAGCTCACCGGCGTGTGGGTGTCATCGGATGCCAAGGCAGGCAAAGATGCGGCCGAGCTTGCCGGGCTTCCGGATCCGACTGGCGTGCGAGCCAGTACCGATCTGGACGCCGTGCTCGCGACGGGGCCGCAATGCGCCGTTTACAACGCGATGGCCGACAACCGGCTGCCCGAGGCGTTGGAGGACTACCGACGCGTCCTGGCGGCCGGAGTCAACATCGTGGGCAGTGGCCCGGTGTTTCTGCAGTACCCGTGGCAGGTGATCCCCGAGCAACTCGTCAAGCCTCTGGAAGACGCGGCCCGCGAGGGCAATTCGAGTCTTTACGTCAATGGGATTGATCCGGGCTTCGCTAATGACCTGCTGCCGTTGGCGTTGGCCGGCACCTGTCAGAACGTCCAGCAGGTGCGCTGCATGGAGATTGTCGACTACGCCACCTACGACAGCGCCGTCGTCATGTTCGACGTAATGGGCTTCGGCAAGCCGCTTGACGAGATTCCGATGCTGCTGCAGCCGGGAGTGCTGAGCCTGGCTTGGGGATCGGTGATCCGCCAACTCGCTGCCGGCCTTGGTATTTCGCTCGACGAAGTGACTGAGAAGTACGTGCGGGAGCCCGCCCCCGAGGCTTTCGATATCGCGTCCGGTCATATCCCCAAGGGCAGCGCGGCGGGTGTGCGGTTCGAGGTGCTCGGCATGGTCAATGGCGAACCGGCCGTGGTCCTGGAACACGTGACCCGATTACGCGAGGATCTGTGCCCTGACTGGCCCCAGCCCGCGCAGCCCGGCGGTTCGTACCGCGTCGAGATCACCGGCGAACCGTCGTATGCCATGGACATCTGCCTCAGCAGTCCCAACGGCGATCACAACCACGCCGGACTGGTCGCGACCGCGATGCGGATCGTCAACGCGATTCCGGCGGTGGTGGCTGCGCCGCCGGGTATCGTGACAACGCTCGATCTGCCCCTGGTCACCGGTCGGGGGCTCTACGCGGCCGGGTGATTTTAAGCGGGGCATGAACGCCCCCTTTTTCAGCGTTGTTGTGGCGGGTCACGTGGTTAACGCGAAAGGGGAAGCGATGTCGAAACGGCGAGTCCTGGTCACCGGAGCGTCCAAAGGTATTGGCCGTGCGGTGGTAGATCGCCTCCACGCAGAGGGCCATGAGCCTATCGGGCTGGCACGCACTGCACCGCTGGGCTCTCCCTGCGAATTCCACGAGGTCGATCTGAGTGACCGGGTCGCGACCGCGGCAACTCTCGACAAGATCGTGACCGAAGGCACGATCGACGCGGTGGTCAACAATGTCGGGTTCGTCCGGACAGGCCGCATCGGGTCGATTGATTTAGATGATCTCGTCTCCACGTACGACATGAACGTGCGCACCGCGGTACAGGTGGTGCAAGCGGTCCTGCCCGGCATGATCGACGCGGGATGGGGGCGCATCGTCAACGTCTCGAGCCTGACGGCACTCGGCACTCCCGAGCGCACTCCGTATGCCGCTGCGAAGTCCGCGCTCGAAGGATGCACTCGTATCTGGGCCGGAGAGCTGGCGTCGAACGGCATCACCGTGAATGCGGTGGCCCCGGGCCCCATCGACACCGAACTATTCCGCGAACGTAGCCCAGTCGGATCAGAAGGCGAGGCACGTTACCTCAAAGGCATTCCGCTGAACCGGGTCGGCGCCCCGGCGGAGATCGCCCATGTGATCGCGATGTTGCTCCACGAGGATGCGGGATATGTCACCGGTCAGATCGTCCGGGTAGACGGGGGCGGCAGTATTCCCGCCGCATAGGCATTGACCTCATGGGGCGATAGAGAGGCCTTCAAGCGGTTTCGGATACCCTCACTTTATTATTCGGCTACATGGATCGAGGGTCCAAACGTTGGCGCTTGGCACCGGGACCTCGCTGAAGACGAGCTGGTATCTGCTCGGACCGGCATTCGTCGCTGCGATCGCCTATGTCGATCCCGGAAATGTCGCGGCCAACGTCAGCTCCGGCGCGAAGTTCGGTTACCTGCTGCTGTGGGTCATTGTGGTAGCCAATGTGCTGGCAGGTCTGGTGCAATACCTGTCGGCGAAACTCGGGCTGGTAACCGGTCAGTCGCTACCTCAGGCGATCGGCATGCGGATGGGCCGTCCGGCTCGGCTGGTCTTTTGGGTCCAGGCCGAACTCGTAGCGATCGCCACCGATGCCGCCGAAATCGTCGGCGGGGCCATCGCTTTGCGCATCCTGTTCGGCTTGCCGCTGCTGATCGGCGGGATCATCACCGGAGTGGTGTCCTTGCTGCTGTTAACGATCCAAGACCGGCGCGGACAGATCATTTTCGAGCGCGTCATCACCGGCTTGCTGCTCGTCATCGCGATCGGCTTTGCGGCCAGTTTCTTCGTCAACACGCCACCGCCCGAAGCCGTGGTCGGCGGGCTCATGCCGCGATTCCAGGGACCCGAAAGCGTGCTGCTGGCCGCCGCCATCCTGGGTGCCACGGTGATGCCGCACGCGGTGTATATGCATTCCGGGCTGGTGCTGGACCGGCACGGGCATCCCGACGAGGGCCAACATCGGCGCACGTTGCTACGAGTCACCCGGTTGGACGTCGTCCTGGCGATGACGGTTGCCGGAACGGTGAACGCCGCGATGCTGCTGGTCGCTGCGATCAATCTGAAGAACCCCAGCGTCGCCAACGTTTCCATCGAGGGCGCGTACAGCGCTATTCATGCAACTTTGGGCACGACGATCGCAGTGCTGTTCGCGATCGGGTTGCTCGCGTCGGGTCTCGCATCGTCGTCAGTGGGCGCCTACGCCGGAGCCATGATCATGCAAGGGTTGCTGCACCGGTCCGTGCCAATGATGGTGCGCCGCCTGGTCACCCTGTGCCCGGCGCTGGCGATCCTGGCGCTCGGGTTCGACCCAACCCGTGCCCTGGTGCTCTCGCAGGTCGTGTTGTCGTTCGGCATCCCATTCGCGGTGCTTCCGCTGATCAGGCTGACCAGCAACCGCAGGCTGATGGGCAGCGACACCAACCATCCGGTGACGACGATAATTGGCTGGGCGGTCGCCACACTGATTAGTCTGCTTAACGTGGTGCTGATCTATCTGACGGTCGCGGGGTAGCGAGAAACTGGGTTCTCACTGCACGCACACCACTGATAGTCGCGATAAGGCACCAGTGCAACCGCGATCTCGCGGATCGCGGAATCGTCGGGCCTCAGCGCACCATTCGGGATCCCCGAGCAGTAGACGTTGTGTTGGACCGCGACTCACGGACACCGCCGCCAACGAAAGAATTGAGGCAGTCGTTTTGATGACAATCAAGAGATCGATGTCATGCCGAAGCCGTGGATGGTAACTGCCTGCGCGTAGTGGCTGTCCGTACGTCGTCGCTGGCATATTTCCGGCTCGGACAATGGGGGCATTGTTTATATCATGCCACGCACTAATAACAATAACAAAAGGGGAGTTATAGAAGGTAGAATAGCAGGTAGAAAAGGTGCTAAAACTATCAGAAGAGCTATAACAGCAACTGCAATGATAGCTATTCCAAGTACCGTTAATATATTGGGCAATTGGGGCCCGACGACAGCGATCAAAGAGTTGACAAGCTGGTCTAGGGATGCGGCGATAGTGCTGACCTCCGAGCCCGCAATCGCGATCGCGGGCTGCAACGACCAAGCGGAGGCGGCCTCCGTGCCGGCGTACGAGCGCGCGCTGGCGGTCAGGTGCTGCACAAACTGCTGATGAAACGCCGCCGCCTGACCGGCCAGCCCCTGATAGTCCTGAGCGTGCACGGAGAACAGGTGCGCGATACTCGCCGACACCTCATCAGCGGCCGCTGGCGTCACCGCGACGGTCGGAGCCGCGGCGGCCATGTGCGCTGCGCTCACCGTCGAACCAATACTGGCCAAATCCGTGGCCGCCGCCTCTATCAACTCCGGTGCTGCGATCACAGCCGACACTTCTGCCTCCCACCCGGTCATCGTCAACTCATCCGCGCCAACGCTAGCAAACGATCAGGTACCGGACTTGAAATCCGGCCGACAGCTAGCTGTGCCACGCGGATGACGGCCACCGCACGGGTTCCTTGGTTACCGTGCGGGGTTTCCCCCGCCATTTCCCCCGCCGGTGCGCCGTCATGGCTGCGCCGCGACACCCCTTAACTGCCGTCCTTTCCGGCTCGGGGTGTTCGCCGTTTCCAGGCCCCGACCGTGTCATGATGGTCGGGGCCGTGTCGTTTCCGCGCTGCAGTCCACGTTTGCCACTTCAAGATAGTGAGGCGGACAACGCTACCCAGACGGCCTGATTGTGCAGGTCACGGATAGCGCATAGGAGGGCTTAGTGCTGATTTATCTGACGGTGACCGACTAAATGCCGGCCCGCCGGCATCCATACTTCGCATACGGGTCGAACCTGTGCGTCCGACAGATGGCACAGCGCTGCCCCGACGCCGCCGATCCCCGGCTGGCGGTGTTGTCCGATCACGACTGGCTCATCAACGAGCGTGGGGTGGCCACTGTCGAACCGCTCGCCGGAAGTCAGGTGCACGGAGTTCTTTGGCAGGTCTCCGAACATGACCTGGCCACCCTGGACAGTGCCGAGGGCGTGCCGGTGCGTTATCGGCGCGACCGGCTGACCGTGCACACCGACGACGGCCTGTCGCCGGCCTGGGTGTACATCGACCACCGGGTGACTCCGGGCCCGCCCCGGCCCGGTTATCTCCCGCGCGTCATCGACGGTGCCGTCGACCACGGTCTGCCGCAACGCTGGATCGACTTCCTGCATCGTTGGGATCCCGCGCGTTGGCCCCGCCCGAGGATGGCAACATCACTCGCGCCCCAATCGCTTTCGGCGTTGTTGAGCGATCCAGGAGTGAGTGAGGTCAGCCGGCTGCGATCGCGTTTCGGTTTTCTTGCCATCCACGGCGGTGGACTGGAACAGATGACCGACCTGATCGCCGAACGGGCCGCCGACGAAGCCGAAGCTTCGGTGTACCTGCTGCGCCATCCCGACCGGTACCCGCACCACCTACCGTCGGCGCTATTCGACCCCAGCGAATCACCGCGGCTTGCCGAGTTCCTCGACCACGTCGACGTCGCCGTCTCGCTGCATGGCTACGGCCGCATCGGGCGCAGCGCGCAGCTGCTGGCCGGAGGCCGCAACCGTGTACTGGCCACCCACCTCGCCGGGCACATCCAGTTGCCCGGTTATCAGGTCGTCACCGATCTCGACGCGATGCCGCGCGAACTGCGTGGCCTACATCCGGACAACCCGGTCAACCGGGTACGCGATGGCGGGACACAGCTGGAATTGTCGGTGCGCGTCAGGGGCCTCAGCCCGCGCAGTCCGTTGCCTGGCGCCGATGGCTTGTCGGTGGTCACCTCGGCTCTGGTGCAGAGCCTGGCTGCCGCGGCGCGTTCTTGGTAATTGTCCCAAATTAAACGGAGGTTTGTTGGTGACCAAAGATTTTCGCTTCGGCATGAGCATGCGCTTCATCAAATCTCGCGATGTTTTGGTGGAGAAGGTGAAGCGGGCAGAGGACGTTGGATTCGACGTTCTTTGTGTGCCTGACCATCTTGGTGCCGCGGCACCTTTTCCGACGCTGACCGCGGCCGCGATGGTGACCACCAGGCTCCGGCTGAGCATGTACGTACTCAACGCCGCTTTTTACAAGCCAGCCCTGCTGAGTCGGGACCTGCAGGATTTGGACAAGCTCAGCGAGGGCCGTCTTGAGATCGGGCTCGGCACCGGCTACGTCCGCGAAGAGTTCGAGGCCGCCGAGTTGCCGTACCCGAGCGCCGGCGCCCGCGTCGACTACCTCCAACACATGACGACCTACTTGAAAGAGCATCACCCAACGACGCCGATCCTTATCGCCGGAAACGGGGATCGGGTGCTGACGATCGCCGCGCAGCACGCCGACATCATCGGTCTGACTGGCGCCAATGTCCGCGGGACCGACGACGATCCACTGACCGAACGCGTCGAGTTCGTCCGCGGCGCCGCGTGTGATCGATTCGACGCGCTCGAATTGAACCTCGCGATCACGGCGGTGCCCGCCGTAGGCGAGAGCATTCCTAACTTGGCGATGACCCGCATGTATGCGCCGGGGTTATCCGACGAGGAGATACTGGCCACGCACTCGGTGCTAAGCGGATCACCCCGCGAGATGGCCGACACCCTGTCCGGGTACCGCGATAAATACGGGGTCACGTTCATCACTGTGCAGGACAACCACATCGACAACTTCGCGAAGGTAATCGCGGAACTGCGGTGATCGGGTCGCTGCCAGCGGTCTGCGGCCTGGCACTCCCGGTAAGCTCAGCCCGTCCGCCCTCGTAGCTCAGGGGATAGAGCACGGCTCTCCTAAAGCCGGTGTCGCAGGTTCGAATCCTGCCGGGGGCACCACTTGAACAGCGCGAATGCAACTCCGCTCAAGATTGCACAACTGACGGCGCGGCTCCGAACGGAAACGGAGCGCCCATGCAGACCCCAACCGATAACGACGTGTCCACCTCGCGAGACACCGCTCCCCCGCCGGTGCCACCGAGGTATCCGACGGACGCAGCACGCCACCGACCGTGGCGACGCCATGTTCACCGGGTCCACACGCGAGGCCGCGGCCCCCGGTTGCATCGGAGCGTATCCAGCGCCAGAACAAGAGTTCCGGCGTTGGTGACCATCGCATCGGCTAAGTCGATCACCGCGCTGTTAGAGCCGGAACGGTTCTTCAGCTGGCCGCCGCACTCAGCGCGGCCGTCGACGAGATCGAAGTGGCCCGATGAACACCGCTCACGGCGACAACCGACCGCCTGGCGCGACCCTGGCCGACCCAGCTGACACCGGAGCAGATCGCCGAGTGGCCCGCCTGATCATCAGCTACTGGTGCTTGCGCCAGACTGCCGACCTTCCTTGACGCCGCCTCCGCAACTCACCAGCGAGCTCTGCGAGCGACCACGTCACAGCAAGGGCAACTTGATCGCAGCTTTGAACTCCACTGCCTTGTGTAGCCGCGACAGTTCGCTGGTTCAATCCCAGTATCGCGCACCAGCATATTTGAGGTCGGAGTATGTTTTTGGGCGGCTTCGGCGGCGACGCTGCCGATATGCTGCCAATCCCGTGCCGGGCACACACTACCCGCGTCCCGCGCCGCGGCCGGCAGTTGTCGACCCCCGCCGCCACGAGGTAGGAGTCGGCCCCGAAACCCGGCTACGCCGTCAACCCGTTGATCCCGTTTAGGCCCAACAGAAGCCCGCTGGTGCCGCCGGCCCCGCCGCCGGGGCCGGCCAGCCCGCCGTTGCCGCCGTTGCCGCCGTTGCCGATCACTACGGCGTTGCCGCCGGGCCCGCCGGCACCACCGCTCTGTATGCCTCCACCGCCGCTCGCCGCCCTCGCCGCCGGCACCGCCGTTGCCCTCCAGCAGGCCGGCCCCGCCGCCGCGCCCGCCGACACCCCCGGTGATTCCGCCGGCCCCGCCGGCCCCGCCGATGCCGCCGTCGCCAAGCAGGACGGCGTTGCCGCCGGCCCCGCCGGCCCCCGTGGTGAGTTCGGCCGAATCCGCCTGCCCCGCCGGCCCCGCCGTTGGAGAACAGCGCGCCGGCCTGGCCGCCGTGCCCGCCGGCCCCGCCGGTTGCCGGGCGCGCTCTGGCCGTCCGCCGCACCGCCGGCGCCGCCGGCGCCGACCAGCAGGCCCGCATTGCCGCCGGCACCGCCGGAGCCCCCATCGGTTGCGCCGAATCCGCCGTCCCCGCCGGCCCCGCCGACGCCGAACAGCAGGCTCGCGTTGCCGCCGGCCCCGCCGGCGCCCCCGACGCCAGTCTCGCCGAATCCGCCGACCCCGCCGAGCACCGCCGCCGGCGCCGACCAGCCCGCTGAGCAGGCCGCCGGCCCCGCCGGCCCCGCCGAACCCCCCGGTGGTATCGCCGAACCCGCCGGCCCCGCCGACCCCGCCGCCGCCCACACCCAACAGCCCGCCGGCCCCGCCTGCCCCGCCGGCCCCCCCGGTGGTTTCGCCGAATCCGCCGGCCCCGCCGACCCCACCGCTGCCGGCCAGCAGGCCGCCGGTCCCGCCGACCCGCCGACCCCGCCGGTAGTGTCACCAGGCGCGCCCTCGCCGCCGGCGCCGCCGGTGCCCATCAACCCGGCAGCCCCGCCGGCTCCGCCGGCGATACCGGCGTGGCCCGAGCCGCCGGCGCCGCCGTTGCCGAGCAGCCACCCGCCGGGCGTGCCGGCCCCGCCGGTTCCGGGGGCCGCGTTGGTGCCGTTGCCGATCAGCGGGCGACCCAGTCAGCGCCTCCACGGGGCCATTCACAAAGTTGAATACCGGCTGCAGCGTTGAGGTGGCGCCGTCGAGGCCGGGGGTGCCGATGGCGTTGCCAAAGCCGCCGTTGCCGCCGTTGCCGGCGGTGCCGATCAGCGCGGCGTTTCCGCCGTGCCCGCCGCCGCCCCCAGTGGTTTCGCCGAATCCGCCGGCGCCGCCCGCACCGCCGGTGCCCGCCAGGAGGCCGGCGTCGCCGCCGGCCCCGCCGCCGCCCCCGGTTGTTTGGTTGCCCAATCCGCCGGCCCCACCGACCCCGCCGTAGCCGAACAGCAGGCCCGCGTTGCCGCCGTGCCCGCCAGCCCCGCCAGCCCCGCCGGGGCTAGTCCGCCGGCTCCGCCGGCCCCGCCGCTGGAGAACGCGGTAAGCAGGCCGGCGTTGCCGCCGGTGCCGCCGGTCCCACCGGTTGTCCCGCCCGAGCCGCCGGTCCCGCCGTCCCCACCGGCACCGAAGAGCAGGCCCGCGTTGCCGCCGGTCCCGCCGGCCCCGCCGGTTGTCGCGCCCGAGCCGCCGGTCCCGCCGGCCCCGCCGGGGCCGGCCAGCATGCCGGCGTTACCGCCCGCACCGCCGGCCCCCCCAACGCCCGGGCCGGCGAGGCTAACTCCGCCCGCCCCGCCGTGCCCGCCGCCCGCACCGAACAACCCGCTGACCAGCCCACCGGCCCCACCGGCCCCACCGGCGCCCCCGGTGAGGCCGAATCCGCCGGCCCCGCCGGCCCCACCGGCGCCCGCCCCCAACAGCCCGCCCGCCCCGCCGTGCCCGCCGGCCCCGCCAGTCCCGGTGCCGCTAAAACCACCCGCGCCGCCGATCCCGCCGTTGCCCCCCAGCAGCCCGCCAGTCCCGCCGGCCCCGCCGGCCCCCCCGGTTGTCCCGTTAAATCCGCCGGCACCGCCGGCCCCGCCGGTGCCCCACAGCCCAGCGGCCCCGCCGGCCCCGCCGGCCCCGCCGTGTTCGCGCCCGAGCCGCCGGACCCGCCGTTACCCAGCAGCCACCCGCCGGGCTTGCCGGCCGCCCCGGTCCCCGGAGCCCCGTTAGCGCCGTTACCGATCAACGGGCGATTCGTCAACGCCACGAACGGCGCATTGATCAAAGTGGTC
Organism: uncultured Actinomycetota bacterium; assembly: GCA_963762625.1. Lineage (GTDB taxonomy): Bacteria > Actinomycetota > Actinomycetes > Mycobacteriales > Mycobacteriaceae > Mycobacterium. Next base: position 1,111,233 of record CAVXLB010000001.1, on the reverse strand, counting down.
AAATCCTGCCCCACCGTCTGCGCCGGATTAGCCGCAAACGCCGCAACATTGGCGGCCTCCGCGCTCACATAAGACCCCGCACCCGCAGTCAACACCTGCACAAACTGGGCATGAAACGCCGCCGCCCGCGCACTGAGCGCCTGAAAGCTTTCGGCGTGGGTCGAAAACAGCTCCGCGATCGCCGCCGACACCTCATCCTCGCCCGCCGCCAGCACCGCCGAAGTCCGGGCCGCCGCGGCCCCGTTAGCCGCGCTCAGCGACGAGCCGATATTCGCCAAGTCCGACGCTGCGGCTGTCACAAACTCCGGTGCGGTGATCACAAACGACATCTGACAACCTCCAAGACGTGATGCTCCCAGTACAGCGGTGTCGTGAAAATACGCCGCCGCGCGGGATTCCAGATAGGTAGTCGACTACCCCATTTTTTTCGGGCCGCCCAAGCGCCGTGGGGCCCCGACGGCAACCCTTAGAACAAAGGTCGGGATCAAACGGCGCCGACCCCACCATGTCGATAATCGTCCTCATCGACGCCATGCCGATCAGCCCACTCGCGGCGCAGCGGCTCCCAAACATCCCACTGCGCGACAGCGGTCCGCATCGACCCCCGACTACCGGCATGTCGGCAAACACGGCATATCCCCTATCAGCTGCCACCGACAAAGTCCCTGGGAGTGTCCGACTCGTGACGCGATTGAAGGATCCTCATGTCGTGCCAAATATGTGCCAAACGGTGGAGGAGTTACCCGGGTCGCGATCGCGACAACTGGGAGGTAACTAGCCATGACCACCACAACCAATCACCCCGATGAGCGCATTCGCGTCAGCGGCCGTGTTGGGAGTGTCGGCCTATCGGCGATGGTCACCGTCTCGAGGCGGTCCACCAGGTACGCGACGTGCACCGGTCAGCAGCGCGTGGATGGTTGCATGGTGCCGCTGTACGGCTACCGCTGACCTGCAACACCCATGACCGGGTTCATCGAACGGACGGCCGTCTTAGACGATTACCCGCAGTGGATCAACTCCGGCAACGGCAAGACGAGATATGACACCCCCAAGACGCCTGCTACCCGTTCGTAGAACCTGTTTTTAGTCAGCCTTATTGCCGGGGGGGAGGTCAAATCCCATCACGTCGGTGTGGCCCTGTGAACCGCTTGTGCCGAATAGCAGGCCGCCGTGGCCGCCCTGTCCGCCGGGGGTGCCGGCACCTCCGTCGCCGCCGTTGCCGAACAAAAACGCCGAGCCGCCGGCGCCCCCCGCCTGGCTCGAGCCCCCTGAGCCGCCATCACCGCCGTTGCCGAACAGCCAGCCACCATTGCCACCGGCCTGCCCAGTACCCGGCGCCCCGTCGGCACCATTGCCGAACAGCGGGCGCCCCGTGAGGTCTTTCACCGGCGAAAACCCCGCCACCCTTTTGCAGGTCCTGCTCCAAGGTCTGCAGCGGCGACGCGTTAGCGGCCTCAGCCGCCGCATACGAGCCCGCAGCCCCATTCAACGCCTGCATAAACTGCTCATGAAACGCCGCCGCCTGCGCAGTTAGCGCCTGAAAGCCCTGCCCGTGGCTCGAAAACACCGACGCAATCGCCGCCGATACCTCATCGCCGGCAGCGGCAACCACCTCAGTGGTCGGCGCCGCCGCCGCTGCGGCGGCCGCATGGATCGACGAGCCGATGCTCGCCACATCCGACGCCGCTGCCGCCACGTACTCCGGTGCTGCGATCACAAACGGCATCTGATACCTCCACAAAGTCGCGCTACGCGGCGTAGCGATTGCGGCGAAGATTAACTGCTCTCCACGGGATTTGCATGAGTAGTCGACTACCCCATTTTTTTCGGCCCATCGGAAGCTTTAAATCCTTCATCAACCGCGACAGCACCATCCGCTGAGCCCGCATCTCCCGCAACGCCGGATTCATCCGACTTCCCTCAAACGACCCATCGGTGACGCCCTGCTCATCGACCCGTTTCTGCAGATCGCCGAGCAGATCAACGGTGCGACACGCCTCACGCAAAAGCGCCGACTCATGCGCATCCAGCTCGAACTGCGAGCACACCGAATCCCACAAACGGCCGCCCGCAGCGCCCAAGCCCCGCTGCCGCGGTCTACGTTTGCCAGCCATGGTCACCCTCCTGTCAGCGGTTGCAACCCCAAAAGTGTTGCGCCACAACGGTTTACATTGAATTGCTTATATCGCTATTCTTCTATTTCGCAATTCACCATTAATTAGCTGTCACAATTGAAATTTGAATTACAACTTCCGCAGGAGTGACCAGGCGGTCGCGCTGACAGCTACCCTAAAAACGGTATCGTCGCAGGCTAGAGACAGTCCAGCAAATCCCCCTGACCTGCGGTTATTGAATTTAATTTGATCAGACGGCAATTTCCGGGCCGAGCGCGGGTGTCGAGACGATGGTCCCGTCGGGCAACTTCCTGGGATACCAGCTGAACCGGCTAGAACAGCCACCCGATCAAGCGTCCAACCTCGGACCTGACACCGAACACGCGAAGAACACTTTGTTTCGGCTGGTTGCATGACACCGAAACTCGACCCTCTCCTCGGCTTACACTTCCGCCATGTTCTCGGAGACGCGCTATGCGATGAACGGGGACTTGCGCGTCGCTTATCGCGCTTCGGCTGAAGGTCCTCGTGACATTGTGTTCGTCTCGACCTGGGTCGGAAACTGTGAGGTTTTTCCGGAGCAACCGTTTCTTCAAGGGTGGGTCGAGGCGATGACATCGCTGGGTCGGCTCATCTTCTTCGACCAGCCGGGTACCGGAGCGTCCGATCCCGTCATGCCTGGCGCGCTACCGACGATGGAGCAATGGGCCGACAGCATCACCGCGGTGCTCGACGATCTGGGGAGCCGCGAAGCGGTCCTCCTTGCGGGTACCGGCGCGTTCGCGCCAGCGGCACTGTTCGCCGCAACGCATCCGTCCCGCACAACTGCGCTGGTCGCCCTTGAGGTCGATGCGGATCCGGTGGCTCAACGAACTGGCCAGCTCGGTCTCGAGGAAATCACCGCTGCCTTGGCTGCCATGTGGGGCACGGGCGAGCATCAACATGCATTCAATCCGGACATGCCGTGGAACGAGGAGATCCGGGCAACGTGGGCTCGAGCGGAACGTCTGGCGGCCAGCCCAGGGACCGTTGCTCTCATGATGCCGCTGCTGGCCGAAATGGACGTGCGGGCGCTGCTTCCCGCACTCCGCGTGCCAACCCTCGTCCTCCAGCACGCCGACGACCCATTTATCACGCCTGCGATGGGCAAGTACGTTGCCGATCACATCTCGGGCGCAAAATACGTCGAACTGCCGGGACGCAACATGTACCACTGGGTTGAACCGTGGCGGGATTCCTTCCAGGAGATCGCCGAGTTCCTCACCGGCGAGCAGGCAGAAGTGCCCGATGATCGGGTCCTCGCCACGGTGTTGTTCACCGACATCGTGGACTCGACGCGTCGGGCGGCGGACATGGGTGACCGTGACTGGCGCGCGTTGCTTGATGCGCACGACGCCGTCGTCCGGTCGCAGCTGTCGCGCTTTCGAGGTCGTGAGGTGAGCACGTCGGGTGACGGTTTCCTCGCGATGTTTGACGGCCCGCAGCGAGCGATCCGCTGCGCGATGGCGATCCGCGATGCGGTGCGGTCGCTCGGTGTAGAGGTGCGGGCCGGGTTGCACACCGGCGAGTGCGAGGTCCGCGGTGATGACATCGGTGGCATCGCTGTGCATATCGGCGCGCGTGTGAGCGCACTGGCCGGGCCGAACGACGTGCTGGTGTCGAGCACGCTGCGTGACCTCGTGATCGGGTCAGGGCTCGAGTTCGAGGACCGCGGCGCTCACCAACTCAAGGGCGTGCCCGGCGAGTGGCGGCTGTTCGCCGTTGCATCTCCACACTGAGTTCAGTCCAGCCCGTTCTCGGCCAGCGAGGCCGACCCGTCGTCGCGAAACATGACCGTGTTGTCGCGCCGCACCACCGCGCGCGTCCACCACCGGCACACCATGCTGACGCGCGCCCAGGCCGGGAGATACGCCGCGCGGATGTCGACCACCTCACCGCGCGCCAGCGCCACCAGGTCGTGCACCATCCGCTCACAATGGCGGACTTCGGCGGACAAGCGAACCAGGGTGGTCGGGCGGGCTTGCCCGGCCCGCTCGGCGTCGCGGTGAGCCTTCAGCGCCTGCGCCCAGTCGGCCATCTCGGCCGCTGTGTCGATCAGGCGGCGCTCGGCCTCGGAGAATTCCAGGGCGGCCAGGCCCTAGTCCTCGACGGCGCGGGCCAGTGCCGCATCGAGGCTCGATCTCAGGCGCTGCCCGGAAGTTTGAGCAGGGGATCTAGTCGTCATCTGTTGCCCTTCCAGGGGTTCCCGACGCACCCGCGGCTGTCAGGAGCACAATGCGGTACGAGTGACGGTCGATGGTCCACCGTCTTCCGGAAGCTGTGAGATGTCGCATCGGGGACGCCGAGCTCATTGCGCACCTCCGGCCAGCGGACCGGCGTCACTGCACCTCTAACGCGAGGGGTGGACGTCCGGCGGAACGCTGAAATATCGGTGGGAATCGGCCTACGCTATTCGACACTTGTCATATTCGTCCGATTCGCCGATGTGTCGACGACCTGCGGGAGGATAACTGATGTCGTATCTGCTGGCGGCCCACGAGTCTTTGGCTTCGGCGGCAGCGGATCTGTCCAACATCGGCTCGACGCTGAGCGCGGCCAAGTCGGCGGCGGCAGCCCGGACGACGGGGGTGCTGGCCGCGGCCGAGGATGAGGTGTCGGCGGCCATTGCGGCAGTGTTCTCCGCCCACGGTCAGGGTTTTCAGGCACTCAGTGCGCAGGCGGCGGCGTTCCATGAGCAGTTTGTGCAGGCGTTGACCGCCAGCGCGAATTCCTATCTCAGCACCGAGGCCGCCAACGCGTATGCTGCCGCTGCGTCCAGCCTCGGTTCCGGCGGCATCGCCCAGTCCATCGGCAACAGCCTCCTGTCCGTGCTGGTCAGCAAGATACCGGGTGTGGAGCAGACTGAACTCTTCTTTGATGCGGAAGGCCCGCTGGTCGTCACACAGTCCGCGCTCCAACACAGCGGAACAGCGTTGGTCAATGCTGTGCAGACAGGGAACGTGGGGGCGGCCACAACCGCGCTCGTCGATGCTCCCGCCATCGCCGGGAGCGCCTTCCTCTACGGCCAAGGCACGGTAACTGTGCCGCTGCTGTCGTCACGGGCTGTGTCATTGACGCTCGACGTCCCCGTTGGCGGTGTTCTCGCTCCTCTCCAACCCGTCTCAGCGACCGTTGCGACTGCTGGGAACCCGCCAACGACCTTCTCGATCCCGGGTACAGAGGTCGGCGGCATCGTTCCCGCCCTGACCGGCAGCCTTTTGGGGGGAGGTGGCCTCCTGGGCGGTGGCCTTCTGGGCGGTGGCCTTCTGGGCGGTGGCCTTCTGGGCGGTGGCCTTCTGGGGGGCTGAGCCATGCCCGCCGATCGACTGCCTGAGTTACTGACCGGATCGCCGCGACCGCTCTCGGGTTATCGCCCCACCCGCGTACTGGAATGCCCGGCCGAGCCCACCGCTTATTCCCCGCTTATGATCGAGAATCAGCGAATATTGATGACAAGCTTCGATGAACGTTGGACACGAAATCCATTGTGGGACAACAACTAGCGGCAACCAACGGCAACTCCCATAAGCCGTCGGCTGCAAAAGCCGGTGTCGCAGGTTCGAATCCTGCCGGGGGCACAGGTTCCGCAGCAGTTCAGAGCATGTTTTTGAGGGTCACCGAGAGGCCTTGCATCTCCCCTGCATCTCTCCGTTTTTCGTTCGCTGGCCGGTGCCAGCAGGGCGACCGTGACTTTTCGTTTGCTCGGCGTGTCGTCGCGTGTCACTTCCAGGCAGTCCCTGAACTGGGCTTACACATCCCTGTTCCAGCAGCCGATCCGGTGGCACACTTTCCGCCATGGACGCGACATGACGCGGCTTGTGATCGTCGTCGTGGCGGCTGCTGCAGCCGTTGGTTGTGCACCGGCTGCGAGCGCCGTCACCGGGGACCAGCTTGTGAATCCATGAACTGGCCTGTGCCGCTGCCGCCGATGGTTGACTACGGGGTCGATCACATAATGAATGACCCAATCCTCATATGTTTCGACAACATCGTCGCGACCGCCCCGGACGGCCACGACGTATTGACCGAAACCGGTCCCAATGAATCCGGCAACTGGCGGGTCACCAGCATGAGCCCAGCTGCGGGCACGCTGGTCATGCGAAGCCAGCCGATCACCATGACAGTGGTCCCCGACTACAACGCACCGATCTGATCGTGCCCAGCTTCGGAAATCTCGTGCCCTGCACTGCGGGTGGCTGGATGATTTTGCCGCCCAAGCACTGCCCCAACGGACACCAGTTCGGGCCGGGTCGCGTCCTGGTCGGCCATCAGCCGTGCGCCGGGAGCTGCCACGGTGGCCACACAACGTGGGAATGCCTGTGGTGCAACGTGATTACCTATGCGCCGGGTGTCGGTGCCGGGTGCCGACTCCTCGACGCTGCTGCGCTCAAACGCTGACCGGCAAAAATCGTTGCCGCCGCGATCACGGCGCTCGGAGGCGCAACAGAGCTACCTCGGCGCGTGGTCTGTGACCAACGTCGTAGTGACGTGGCTCAGGCCAGCAAGCCAGCATCCGTGAGCTGACCAGTTACCCCGCCAACTTATCGATGTTAAATAAGCCCGAAAAACCCGTGTTGCTGTTGAACAAGCCCGAGCCAACGCCGCTGATCTCGCCAGAAGGGAAGGTTACCCCGCCTATTGTTAGCGGGCCCGTGACGCCGGTGTTGAAGAGGCCCGAGATTTCGCCATTAACGAGAGAGCCGCCGCTGGCATGGTTATTGAAGCCCGACATGTCGCCGTTAACCGACAAGGGACCGCTAGCGCCGCTAGCCGTATTGTTGAAGCCCGAGACGTCGGTACCCGTGTTGCCGAAGCCCGAGGTGGTGGCGCCGGTGTCGGTGGTGAACCCGAAGCCCGTGTTCGCGTTACCCGAATTCCAAGAGCCCGTGTTGATGCTGCCTGAATTCCCAATACCCGTGTTGAAGTCGCCCGAATTCCCATTGCCCGTGTTGAAGTCGCCCGAATTCCCATTGCCCGTGTTGAAGTCGCCCGAATTCCAGAAGCCCGTGTTCAACGTGCCCGTGTTCCCGAACCCGGTGTTTATCTCGCCCGAGTTCCACATGCCGAAGTTGCCAAGGCCCGAGTTTCCGAAGCCTGCGTTGCCGATGCCCGATTCGCCGATGCCCAAGTTATTCATCATGCCGCCGCTGACGGTATTGGTGCCTGAGTCGAACATGCCGATGTTGCCGCTGCCCGAGTTGAAGAAGCCGATGTTGTTGGTGCCCGAGTTCCCGAAACCGATGTTGCCGCTACCCGAGTTCGGCGCTCCGAAAGTGAACTGGCCGGTTGCCGGGTTAAAGACGGTGTTGCCGAAACCGACCAAGCCGTTGCCGGAAAGCCCGAAGCCCATGTTGTGGTTGCCGGTGTTGCCGAAACCGAGATTCCCGGTGCCGTTGTTGCCGCCGCCGGTATTTCCGGCGCCGAAGTTCCCCATACCGGTGTTGTTGTTGCCGGTGTTGCCGAAGCCCACGTTAAAGCCCGTGCGCGGGCTGGTGTTGGTGTTTCCGAACCCGACGTTGTTGTTGCCGCTGTTACCGCCGCCAATGTTGAAACTGCCGTTGTTGCCGCTGCCGTTGTTGACGCCGCCGATGTTGCCGCCGCCAATGTTGACGCCGCCGATGTTGCCGCCGCCCAGGTTGGCCCCACCGATGTTGCCGCCGCCCAGGTTGGCGAGGCCGATGTTGCCCGGACCCACGTTGGCGCCCCCGTTGTTGCCGATGCCCAAGTTCGGCAGACCCATGCCCAGCCCCGGCAGAAGCATGCCCAGGCTCGGCAGGCTCAGGCCACGCAGTCCCGGCAGAAGCAGGCGCAAGCTCGGCAGGCTCAGGCCACCCAGACCCAGCCCCGGCAGAAGCATGCCCAGGCTCGGCAGGCTCAGGCCACCCATTCCCCGCAGAAGCAGGCCCGGCAGACCCAGGCTCGGCGCAGCGTTGGCCCCGCTGGCCAGCTGACCCCCAAGCCCGGACAGGCTCTCCAACGCCTCCAACGGCGAGGCGTTAGCCACCTCGGCAGCCGTAAAGGCAATTCCCGCCCCGCTCAACGCCTGCACAAACTGCTTGTGAAATGCCGCCGCTTGCGCACTGAGAACCTGAAATTCCTGGCCGAACCTGCCGAACACCCCCGCGATCGCCGCCGATACCTCGTCTTGAGCCGCAGCCGCTATCCCCGTCGTGGGGACCGCTGCCCCCGTCGTAGCCACGCTCAGCGCCGAACCAATACCCCGCAAAGACCCCGCCGCAGACGCCACACTGTCAGGCACCACATTCAGAAAAGACATAACCCATCTCCTTTTCAACCGCCGACAGAAATCGCCACACCACGATCAGGCAACTCGGTGCAGAGCGAAACAATTCTCCACGAACCGAAATTTGTCTCGCTTTTACCAAAACTGTCACCCACTCGACTACAAACCCACTTCCGGCACGCCGATCCCGGTGGCACACTTTCCGCCTTGGACGACACGCAGCCTGGACCGGCCCCCGACGGGGACACCGCCGCCGTTCCGCCAGCCACTCACGCACAACCAGACCTCGCGCGGTCGACCGGTGACGACACAGACGAACCCAAGCCCTACCGGCACGGGTGGATGGTGTCGGCTGGCCTGCTAGCGGTGGTGGGGCTGATCGTTGGCGCTGTAATACTTTTGACTTCAACACTTTTCAGCCACAATCCATCGAATACCGTTGCACCGTCGACAAACAACGTATCCACACCAGTCGCCGCACCACCACCGCGACTGTGGCGGCCCAAGCCGCGCCGCCACCCAGCGCGTCCTCACCACCCGGGCCGTCCGCGTACGACAAACTTCCTATCCCTGATGTCTCAGGAGGGCTGGAACTTCACGGACAACTCGGAGGCCGAGCAATGCAGGAAGCAGATGGTCAGTTTCGCTCACCAAATTTGCAGCTACTCGGGCCAACCTATCAACGTCATCTATCAGAACTTTGGCCTTCCTTCGTTCCTTGGCCCAAAGGAGGAACGCAGGGCGAAAGCGAACGCGGAGCAGGCTTACCCAAATTGCACATTCACGGGAACGCCTTAGCAGCTTGCTCCCCAAGTCCCCCAGCTTCAAGCTGTGCGTCGCTGCCCAGGGCGGTATGACCGGACCCGTCGCCAGCGTTGTGCTGGGTAGGGGATGATCGAAATGACCAACAGCCAGAAAGCCAGCATTTGGGTCGTTGTCCTGGCGGCGCTGTTCCTGGCGCTGGCATTCTTCGGTCTGTGGCCAGCGGCGTTCGTCCTGCTGTACGTCTCAGCTCGGATGCTCGCGGGTATCGGCTGGGTGTGCCGCCTCAGATGCCCGCGGCGGTGGAAGCGAGGGTGTTGAGCGCGTTGATATCAGACCTTCTCCGGGACTTCGATTGCGCTACCAGCCCGGGCATCTCGGATGTGGTGTGGCCGCAGGTGTTCGCGCCAGCGCACGCCATTGTGTCCAGTGCTAGCGCCCAGGGATTCGTCGGGGTTCTGTAGGCCGGTTCGTAGGGTCGGGCCATCAGCAGCCAAACAGAGTCAGGCCCGTTGGTCATTCATAGGTCCGCGGAGATCTCGCTGTAGAGCGTGCCCGCCGTGCTGCCGATCTAGGCCTGGGTCATTCAAAACCAATGGATATTGCGTTCAGTCCAGCCCGTTCTCGGCCAGCCAGGCGGACACGTCGTCGTCGCGGGACGTGACCGTGTTGTCGGGGCGCACCACCAAACGCGTCCACCACCGCACACCACGCCCACCCGCGCCCAAACCGGGAGATCCGCTGCGCGGATGCCGAACCACCTCACCGCACTGCCGGGGGCACTGAACAGGGGCACGTTCTCAGTAGCCTAAACATGATCCCGTTCAACATTCGTGCAATGCGACGGGTGGTATAGGCGGAGCAGAACGGGGTCTACGCTGATCGCCGCCGGCCCAAGTGAGCTCCCGTTCGACGCCGCCGGCTAGGTCAACCCGTTTTCCCGGGTACGCCGAGTAGGCCGCCGCTGCCGCCGGCGCCGGGGGCACCCGGGGTCGCGCCAAGCCCGCTGTTGCCGCCGTTGCCGCCGCCGCCGAACACTACGACGTTCCCGCCGGCACCACCGGCGCCACCTGTCGTTGCGCCTCCGCCGCCCTCGCCGCCGGCCCCGCCGTCGCCCACCAGCTGGCCGGCGTTGCCGCCGGCCCCGCCTACCCCGCCGCCGGTGAAGGTGCCAATCCGCCGGCCCCGCCGGCTCCGCCGTCGCCAAGCAGGTCCGCATTGCCGCCGGCCCCGCCGACCCCGCCGGCGCCAAGGTCAATGATGTGCCGCCGGCCCCGCCGGCTCCGCCATAGCCGCCGATCAGGCCGGCGTTGCCGCCGGAGCCACCGGCCCCGCCGGAGCCCTTGCCGAATCCACCGGCCCCTCCGTCCCCGCCGGCAGCACCAACCAACCCGCTGAGCAGCCCGGCCTTGCCGCCGGCTCCGCCGGCCCCGCCGGTCGCGGTGCCTGCGGCGGCCCCGCCGACCCCGCCGATCCCGCCGGCCCCCAACAGCCCGCCGGCCCCGCCGACCCCGCCGACCCCACCCGCCACGGCGGACCCGTTGTCGAGCCCGCCGGCCCCGCCGGCCCCGCCGGTGCCAAACAGCCCGCCGGCCCCGCCGGCCCCGCCGACCCCTGGCGGCCCCTGCACCGCTGCTCCCGCCGGCCCCGCCGGCACCACCGGTGCCCAACATCCCGCCGGCTCCACCATGACCGCCGTTTTGGCCCATCACGCCCGCGCCCGAGCCACCGGCGCCGCCGTCGCCCATCAACCACCCCCGGGCGTGCCGTTTTGTCCGGTGCCCGTGAGTCCGTTGGTGCCGTTGCCGATCAACGGGCGCCCAGTAAGCGCCTCGACGGGGCCATTCACTGCGTTAAATACCGGCTGCAGCGGCGAGGCGGTGCCGTTGAGGCCGGTGCTGCCGAAGGTGGTGCCGCCAAACCCGCCGTTACCGCCGTTGCCAGCTGTGCCCATCAGTGCGGCGTTGCCGCCGTCGCCGCCGGCGCCACCAGTCACTGCACCGTCGCCGCCGGCGCCGCCGGCGCCGCCGGTGCCCACCAGGAGGCCGGCATTGCCGCCGGTCGCACCAGCCCCGCCGCTGGCCTCTTCGCTGCCGCCACCCGTTCCCGCCCTCCCCGCCGGCCCCGAAGAGCACGCCCGCACTGCCGCCGGCCCCGCCGGCCCCCCCGGTGGTGACGCCGAATCCACCGGCCCCCCCGCGTCCCGCCGCCCGCACCGACCAGCCCGCTGAGCAGGCCAGCCTTGCCGCCGGCTCCGCCGGCCCCCCCGGTGGTGACGCCGAGTCCGCCGGCCCCGCCGCCGCCGCCATAGCCCCCGAGCAGCCCGGCGCTGCCGCCGACGCCACCGGCACCCCCGACACCAGCATCGCTGAATCCGCCGGTCCCGCCGGCCCCGCCGTTGCCCCACAACAACCCGCCCACCCCGCCGGCCCCGCCGGCCCCGCCGACCCCACCGACATTGATGCCACCCACGCCACCGGCCCCGCCGTTGCCCCACAGCAACCCGCCGGCCCCGCCAGAGCCGCCGTTTCCGCCGCCAGACCCACCGGCACCACCGCCACCACCGGTGCCCATCAGCCCCGCGGCCCCACCGTTACCGCCTTTTAGGTTCGTGCCCGCGGCAGCCGAGCCGCCGGCCCCGCCGTTGCCCCACAACAACCCGCCAGCCTGACCGTTTGCCCCGGTTCCCGGGGCGCCGTTAGCGCCGTTGCCGATCAGGGGCGCCCGAGTAGCGCCTGGGTGGGCGCATTGATCAGGCCAAGCAGATCCTGCTGGATCGTCTGCGCCGGATTAGCGGTAAACGCCGCAACATTGGCGGCCTCCGCGCTGACATAAGAACCCGCACCCGCGCTCAACGCCTGCACAAACTGGTCATGAAACGCCGCCGCCTGCGCACTGGCTGCCTGAAAGCCCTGACCGTGGGCCGAAAACACCGCCGCAATCGCCGCCGACACCTCATCCTCGGCCGCCGCCAGCACCCCCGTAGTCCGGACCGCTGCGGCCCCGTTAGCCGCGCTCAGCGACGAGCCGATATTCGCCAAGTCTGACGCCGCGCCTGTCACAAACTCCGGTGCCGTGATCACAAAGGACATCTGACAACCTCCAAGCCGCGATGCTCCGAGTACAGCGGTCGTTGCTGAAAATACGCCGCCGCGCGGATTCCAGATAGGTAGTCGACTACCTGTTTTTTCGGACCGCCCAAGCGCCGTTGGGCCCCGACGGCAACCCGTAGAACAAAAGGTCGGGATCAAACGGCGCCGACCCCACCATGTCGATAATCGTCCTCGTCGACACCATGCACGGCAGGCCGCCCACTCGTGGCGCAGCTGCTCCGAAACCTCCCACTGCGCGACAGCGACCCGCATCGACCCCCGCGGCTTTCGGGTTAAGCCGGCTTGCGAGTCATCGACCGCAGTTTTCGGGCCGGTGCCCGCATGTCATTTGCTCCAACTCTATTGCACTAGTCGAGGTTTCGATAAAATGCAGCGCATTTTGTTTTACCATTGTTTTAGTGTTTTTGTTTGTTTGTTAAATGGTAAAAATGTGGTAGCTTGACCAAGCTCGACCCGGGCGGTCGCGCCAGGCAGCAAACAAAAACACGGATGGCCACCCAAACTGACCTGCGGGCTATGCTACTGCGCCCAGCGGGGTCGGTTATCCGCTCAAATCCGGCTAAGCAACTCGCTTTTCTTGGCCTGGAACTCGTCTTCGGTCAACGCGCCTGTGTCTCGCAGGTGGGCGAGTTTCTCAATCTGCTTGAGGGGGTCCAATGTCCGATGGTGGTCCGGCTTGGAATGGTCATTGGGCTGACTAACCAGGGTCACCAATTTGGGCGCGGAGTATTGCGGGGCATTGGAATCCTGTGCCCAAGCCTGCGTTGGCGTCGTTTGATTCTGCCGAGTGGACTGGTGCTGGTCGGCGGCCTCACTCGCGGCATTGCCCTCCATGCGTGCCAGCCTCTTCGCGAGGAACGCGTCGTGGTAACGCCTGCCGAGCCAGGCCCCGACCATGCAGATGAAAAGGAGGCCGCCCAGGTAAGCCACGACCTCGGCCACGAGGATGCCGGTGAGCGAGCCGTACGTCTCGCTAACAGTGCTCTTGAACGAGCTCACCGACCACATTGCGAGCACCACCAGCTCGCGGACGGCAAAAGCGCAGCCGACAGCAGTGGCGGTCCAGAGGTAGGGACGCGTAGCGAAGTAGTGCGAGGCGTAGGACGCGACCAGGAAAAGGCACATTCCCATAATCACTGGAAGGCTACCCAGCAAGGGCGCAAGCACCACCTTCGGGAATTTGTCCACAAGGCGCATTAGGGCGATGCCCAAAGTAATGATCCCCGGCGCACTATCAAGCAGGACAATTGCCGCGGCAAGCAGCATCACCACGAGCCCTACGGGGCGGCGCAGTTCGCCGCGCTGGAGGTGCACGATGTCAACATTTGTGTCGCGGCGGCGGCTGTTTATCTTCAGTTCGACCGCTGGAGGGACACCCAAGGCTAAGACCGTCACGCTGGTTGTCGCTGGGTCTGGAAGACCGGCCCATTTGCACACGGATCCCGTCGCCACTGCGGCTACGACACCGGCGCCGATGGCGAGGAGGGAATTATCCTGCAAACGCGGAGCATCTGACTCAGTGGTCATGGGCACTCCTTCTGCAGGCCGCCGTATACCGGACGGTGGGCAACTTCGTTCTCTGCCACAGCGCTGCTCCTTCGGTAATAGCAGCAAATGATAGTTCCAATGCTGTGGCGGTGTCACGGGGCGGCCTCGACCGCGGTGCCCGACAGTCATAAAAGGCCGCCCTCCGCCTCACGGATCACGCGGCGAATCGCAAGCAACAGCCCTTGTGGACGTTACAGACTCGCGGGATAATTTTTGCCATCCCGATGGGTCGATGACGCGGTGGGAGGACAGAAATGTCGTTTGTGATCGCGGTGCCGGAGTTTGTGACGGCTGCGGCTTCGGATTTGGCAAGCCTTGAGTCGACGATCAGTTCGGCCAACGCGGCCGCGGCGACCCGGACTACGGGGGTGCTGGCCGCTGCCGAGGATGAGGTGTCGGCGGCGGTTGCGGCGGTGTTCTCCGCCCACGGTCAGGGCTTTCACGCACTCAGTGCACGGGCGGCGGCCTTCCATGACCAGTTTATGCAGGCGTTGACCGCGGGCGCGCGATCCTATGTGAGCGCGGAGGCCGCCAATGTTGCGGCGTTCATGGCCAATCCGGCGAAGACGATAGAGCAGGATCTGCTCAACGTGATCAATCCGCCCACCCCACTCAGCCCTGCCGCTACGACGATCGGGCTGGTCCTCGGCCCCAGCGGGGTACCCATCCCCGGCGCCACCTATGTGGAAATGGCTCGCGATTTGTACATCAACCTCCTACAAAATTTCCCGATGACCATGTACCCCCCTCCATATGCGAACGGCGTGTTCACGCCCGAGTATCCAGTCATCAGCGTGCCCTTCTCGGTCAATTACCCCACCGTCAATGGCTTTCCGGCCCTGTCCACTTCGGTGGGCCAAGGCATGCTCATTCTGGAAAACGCGATCCTCAGCAACGTGGGAGTCGGAAACATATCAACGGTGTTCGGCTGGTCGCAGAGCGCCACGATATCCGGCCTGGTAATGCAGCAGCTCAGCCAGCCTCCTTTTTCCGTGCCACAAAATCTCCTGCAGTTCGTGCTGGTCGGTAACCCCAACGCTCCCAACGGCGGGGTGTCCGAGCGCTTCTTCGGTTTGCAACTGCCGAGTATCGGTCTCTCGTTCGACGGCTCAACCCCCTCCAACCTCTACCCAACCCGCATGTACACCCTCGAATACGACGGCTTCGCCGACTTCCCGAGATACCCGATCGATGTTTTTTCCGACCTCAACGCCGCGTTTGGTCTCGTGGAAACCCATGGCCTCTATCTGAGCATTCCGTCCACGGTGATCGCCAATGCGATTCCATTGCCGGTGTCGCAGCCCACCCTCACCGAGTACTACATGATTCCGCTCAGCGCACTGCCGTATCCAGAAAACTATCTCCCGCTCTTGCAGCCGCTGCTGGGTATCCCCGTCGTGGGGAAACCGCTGGCCGATCTACTCCAGCCGGTCTTGACGCCCCTCGTGAATTGGGGCTACGGCGACCCGAACGTCGGCTGGTCGACCAGCCCGGCCGATATCCCAACCCAGTTCGGGTTCCTGCCGCCGCTGAACGCAACCACGGCCCTGGGGCCCCTCCTGGTCAACGGCACCCACCAGGGCGTCAACGCGTTCATGAGCGACCTGCGAAACCTCCCGTTGTCATCACTGGCGCCGGCGGCGTCACCGTCCTCGCTGCCGAGCCTGATGAACCTTTTGCCGGCAATGTCGACCGCCGCCAGTGATCCCGGAGCGACCCTCACCCACGTCGTCAACGCGTGGTCCAGTGCCGGCGCCTCGCTGTTTACCGTTGGGCTGCAGACAGCGGACATCCTCAACGCTGGGTTTTCCAGCATTCCCGCCTACGACGTCAGTCTGTTCCTGAACAACCTCTCCAACCCCGTCGATGCCATCGGTCTGCCTATCGCGGCGGACGTAGGCCTGTACACGCTGGGGGGCTTAGTTTTGGTCGACGTCGCCGCTATGGGGATCGGCGCGGCCATCGACGACATCGTCGGTCTGGTCCCGTAGGGTTTGCCCACCGTGATCGCCCGGCCGGCTAGCTAGTAGGTGGACCGACATGTCCTATGTGATCGCGGCGCCGGAGATCATCGCGTTGGCCTCTTCCGAATTGGCCAGCGTCGGCTCGACACTCAGCACGGCGGCGGCCGCCCCGACTCCGGGACTGCTGGCCGCTGCTGAGGATGAGGTGTCGGTGGCCATCGCAAAGTTGTTTGGCGGCTACGCCCAGGAGTATCAGGCGGTCCTCGCGCAGGCAGCCGCGTTTCATGAGGAATTCGTCGCGGCGTTGGCCGCCGCTGGAAACGCCTACGCAGCGGTCGAAGCCGCAAACGCCGGCGCGGTCGCTGGCGCGCTGCGAGCGCTGACCGCACCCGTCCGGTCGTCGCTGGGCGGTGGCAGCGTGACCCCTGCGCTGCTGGGAGGCGGCTCGCCGACGCCAATGGTTGTTCAGCCGCCACTGCAGGGAACGACCGTTGGTTTAGTCATCGGCGGCAGCGGCGAGCCGATACCCCCGCCGTCCTCCATTGCAGCCGCTCTCAACTATTTCAACCAAATCTTCAGTGTGCTTCCCGCAAATGCGCATGCCCTGTTTACGCCCGAGGGCTTATATCCGCTCACTGGTGTGAAGAGTTTGACCTTCGACGTTTCGGTGGCGCAGGGCGTGCAGATTCTCGACAGCGCGATCAAAAGCACGCTTGCGACCAACCCCACGGGCAGCGTTGCCGTTTTTGGCGCATCGCAGAGCGCCGTCATCTCCTCCTTGGAAATGGAGAACCTCGCGAACCCCTTGCTCAACCCGAACCCGCCGACGGCACATCAACTCGGCTTCGTCCTGGTGGGTGACCAGATGAATCCCAACGGCGGCATCTTGGCGCGCTTCCCGGGCTTCCCGGCGGGTCAGCCACTACGAATTCCGAGTCTGGGGTTCACGTTCTACGGCGCGACTCCTTCGAACACCATCTACCCGACCAACATCTACTCGCTGGAATACGACGGATTCGCCGACTTCCCGCAATACCCGATCAATTTGATTTCAGACTTGAACGCCTTTGCGGGCATCTACTATGTGCACAACACTTACCCAGCGAGTCCGTCGGCGCCTCCCCCTGGCTACAACGTTCAGCAACTGCCAACATCGCCGGGCTACACCGGTGTCACCAACTACTACATGATCACCACGCAGAACGGTCTGCCGCTGTTGGAGCCCCTGCGAGCGATACCGGTCATCGGCAACCCCCTTGCCGACCTGCTCCAGCCCGATCTAACGACGCTCGTCAACATCGGATACGGCAGCACGACACAGGGCTGGTCGACCGGACCGGCGAATGTGCCGACCCCATTCGGGGTGATTCCGCCGGTCACTCCAGGCCAGGTCATTAGCGCTTTGGCGACTGGGACTCCGCAGGGCTTTGGCGCTTTCATGAACGACGTCAATGCCGAAGCCCCAGTGATCGCGAATAACTTCTCACTGTCCGGCCTGACGTCGATGGCGGGAACCGGCGCAGCGGACGTGTCCGCGCTGACGTCCACGCTGTCGGCGGCGAGCTTGTCGCCCGACAGCATTATCGAGGCCATCCAGGCCGCGACCACCAATGTCGCCAACGGGATCTCGGGTACTGCCGCGACTCTTTACGCAGCTCTGCTTCCGACGGCAGACATCGTGAATGCCGTGGTTACCGTGATCCCGGCCTATGACGTCAACCTGTTCCTGAGCGGGATCCAGCAAGCGATCGACGGAAACGTTCTTGGCGGATTGCAATATGCGCTCGTCGCTCCGGTTGCCGCCGACGCGGGATTGCTCACAACTGCAGGTGGTTTTGAGCTTCTAGTCGCGTTGTCAGCCCTCTAATGCCAGGCTCCACGCTTCCAGCCCTCGACGCGTGACCTGCTGTGTCACATTCCGCCAACGAACGGGCTCGTCGAGCACCCCACTCGCCACCCCTGAGCGGGGCGCCGTGCAAGGCTGCGCCGTTCACGGGGACGCTTCATTGTTACCTGGCTTGCCGCCCCACCATTGCTGGAGGCTGTCCTCCAACGGGGCTCTCATGGATTCGCTCGTCGCCGCTCAGGTAGCGGCGATATAGCCGACCGATATGCATCTGTGCCTCTGCAATGTCTCGGCGTAGTGCGGCTGCTTCCAACCGCATTGGATGGCCGTTGGCGCCGGGGACATCGCGGCCCTCGATCCAGGACAGGTGATGGCTCCTCTCGCGCACGAGATCGCGTAAAGCGCGGATCAACTCCACAGCCTGGGCCGGATCGCTGTCTTGCATAACGAGATGATCGCACCCCGCTGCCCTGTCCGCTAGGGCCCAGCAACCGGCACCGTCACGACTCGGGAAGACGAACGTGCCGAGGGACCGCGCACTCGACCTGGTCGGTCTGATTAAGCACCATTTCAGGCGTCTCATCATGAAAAGAAACAGCTAACAACTTGACGCCCTGAAGATCGGGATCGTAAATGCTCCCGAAGTCTGTAAGGCGGATCGTCCTCACCAGGCACCAGGTGCCGGGATCGCAGAGTCATCCTCGCGCCGTATCCGCATCGACTCGCTCTCTAGGCCTCACACGAGCCACTCGCGCGAGCACACAGGCGTGCAAGTTCGGAGTCGATCACCTCGATGACGCGCGCATGCGGAGCTTAGGCCCGCACCGCGCCCGCGCCGCTTCACCACAAGTGGCGCCTGGCCCACTTCAAATGGAGAAATGCAAAATATTCATCATCACCGGTCGCACCAACCGCGGCACCCCAGATACAACCGAGCGTCGTCTATTCATCGTCTTGTTTCCGCTGCACGTGCGTCTTCTGCGCGGTCTCCCGGATGACATCGAACTCTGCCCTCATCGCATCCATGGTCATCGCCCGTAACTCTTTGATCATTGCGTCGACACGCTCGTTGCCATATTCGTCGATGAGCGCGCGCTTGTTGGCTGCAAGAGCGCGCATTCCTTCGGGCGTCAGTGTGGCCTGCTCAGGATTAGGAAACAGTCTGCGCTGCAATTCAGGAAGGCTCAGGTCACTCACGGGGAGCGACTCGGCAAGAGCCCGTTCCCCGAACCTGGCTTGGACCGCCGGGGCGGGTGTCACCCACCTCTGGCCGTCGCAGTACCTGTTGCCCCGCGTGTAACTCGGGTCCGCGTGCCAGCCGGCTGGCGGTAATTGTGCAGTCATTTCCTCTCCCTCTCCCGTGAAGGGAGCCCGGGTGTTCGATTGCCTGGGTGGCGTGAGTTGCTTGCCGCACCTCGTAATGCAAGCCTGAGGCTGACACCTCGGAGATTTTCGGTTGATCCACGCGATGCTCGGAACCGCGCAATTGTTCAGGCTGAAGCTAACAATTTCAGCACGCTATTTCGCCTAGTAGTCCTGCTACGTGATCACGCGCCTCCCTAAAGGGATCAGAATCCCGTCATTTGAGGGACTGGACGTGCAGACTATCCCCGAAAGGTTGATCGCACCAGAGGCCATTATCGACAAATTGGCCAACGCGTTAATTAATTGCGGGCCACGCGTCGTACCCGGCAATAACGGGTTGACAGGTTGACGAGTGGCCGGAGGGACGAATGAGAGAACGGGACGCCGAAGACGAGGCTCGCTCCAATTAGTGATCGTCTCGGCGGAGCGCCAAGACAATCGCCGGCGGCGGTGCGCCAACAGCTATCGCTTTCACCAAAGAGCATTGTGGTGAATTATGGCGTCGCCCACTAGGGCGACTCCGGCAACGAGGAAGAGTATTCGCACCGATATCGGACCGTAGCGCGTGAGAGTCCGTACCACCCGGCGTTGTATGCGGCGGGCCCGGATGCTTCGTCTCGCGGCGAGAGCAAGGATCAGCACGGACGGCAGCAGCGCGATCGCGCAGTACCCGATCACGATGACCGGCCAGACCTGCGGTCGTGGGTGCAGAGCGGCGAGCATGGCCAGCCCAGTTAAATAGGGGACCGCGGTCGGCGCTTGCCCCGTACCCACTGCCATGCCAACAAATCCCAGCACCCACGGACGTCGCCGCATCGCCACCATCGCCCACCCCGGCGTGGGCGTTTGGGCGGCCAACGGGAAGTAGGCCACACAGATCAGCACTAGCCCCAGTAGCAGTTCACCTCGGTATCTGATTGTCGGTGTGATGTGGAAGTGCGTCAGGTCGGTCAGGATGCTGAGCCCGAGCACCGTGCACAGGCCAAAGGTGGTGGTCACCGTGAAAACGCCCGCAATGAAGCTCAACCCGCCCGGAATGGGTGACCGGCGATTCAAACGGCTGTCGTAAGCGACCGCTGAGACTACGCCCACGTTGAGGACATTGAGGGAGTCGAGGAACGCTAAACCTGCCAGCGCCAGCACAAGAGCCGCCATGAACGTTGCGCGCCTACTGCCGAGACACGTTGGGAGCATTCATATATCCCGTCAAAACGGGAGGGCCGGTCACGTAGGCGACTCTACGTCAAGATTAGAAACATAAGCGATCGGTAAGAGAACTTTAAGGGCGTGTCGCGGGCCGCTCGCTGGTATGACCGGAGCCGCCAGCGTCGCACTGTGCAGAGGTGAGCGAGATGGCGGACAGAGGAAATGGGGCATCCTCATCGTTTTCGGTGCGATTGCTTTCCTGTTCACGGCGTTTTTCGGTTTGTTGCCAGCAGCGTTCGCGACGCAGTACATATCGGTCCGCACGATGTTCAGTATCGGGCTGCTCTATGTCATCGCCTGGGCCAAGAACAGCAGCGCCAAAGCCAAAAGCCAGTAACCCAGACGCAAACGGGCTCCGTCCTACCTTGGTCGCACGACCATCAGCCGCGGAGTAGCCAAATAAGTCTTGAGCCCCCCAACGACTCGACGTAACTGTGGACCGGACATCATGGCGGGATGAAGTTGGCGTTCGCACTGCCGCACACGCTCGAGTTGCCGGCGATCACGGCCCACTGGGAGTTTAGCGTGACAGGACCCCAGCAAGCGGCGATGGTCAAGCGTGCCGACGAGCTGGGCTACGACATGGTTTCGGTGCCTGAGCATTTCGTCGTCCCGCACTCGCATCTGGAGTTGTCGGGCCCGCACTATCTGCATTCGACAGTCGGGCAGGCATTCATCGCAGGGGCGACACAGCGGATCCGGGTCAACTCGAGCGTGACGATCCTGCCATTGCACCATCCAGTTGTGCTGGCCAAGGCGCTGTCGACCGCAGACTGGATGAGCGGCGGACGCATCACCGCAACGTTCGGGGTGGGTTGGGACGCAGAAGAATTCGGCGTTCTGCGTGTGCCGTTCCACGAGCGGGGACGCATCGCCGACGAGTACCTGGCGGCGATGATCGAGCTGTGGACAAGCGAGTCGCCGAGCTTTGCGGGCAACTACGTGTCCTTTGACGCAATCGCGTTCGCGCCAAAGCCGGTGCAGCGTCCGCATTTGCCGATCTGGATCGCCGGTGACGCGGATGCGGCGTTGAAGCGGGCAGCGCGGTTCGCATCGGGTTGGTGGCCGTTCCTATTGAGGGTCGAAGATGTTCCGGCCAAGATCGACTTCATCAAGTCGCAGCCGACGTACGACGGCAGGCCGTTCGACGTCATGTATCCGCTAGGCATGGGTAGAGTCGGCGAGGGTCACGTCTCGGCCGACGACCCCAACTACCGCCCCGGGATGGGCAAGCAAGAGATCGTCGACCAGCTCTGCCGATTCGCTGAACTCGGCGTGACGTTCAGCTCGGTGCCTGCGCCCCGGCTCAAGGGGGTGGAGGCCTACATGGACCACGCACAGTGGGTGATCGAGGAAATCAGACCGCATGTAAGCGTCGCGGATTAAGACACCTGCTGAGCAGTCGGTCCAGAAACCAAAACCCGCCCCGTATTCGTCCTGCGCGACGCCCTGCCAGCAGGTACGCTCCCATCCGCCAGCACACCATCACCCATGACCTGCGAGAACCAGTCAGTGCGCCCGGAGTAGGCAGCTCGACAAGGAGAAAACGGTCGATGAGCGTCCGTAATGAGTTGCAGCCCAACCGGTTCAAGGATTCGGCCTATCTTCGCCAAGTAGTCGCCGCTTCCATGGCCGGCACTGTCGTCGAATGGTACGAATTCTTCCTTTACGGCACCGCAGCCACGCTGGTGTTCAGCAAGGTGTTCTTTCCAAAGGGCGGCAACGATCTCGACGCCATCCTCGCCGCCTTCGTGACCTACGCCGTCGGCTTCGCCGCCCGCCCGGTCGGCGGCATCGTCTTCGGCCAACTCGGGGATCGGTACGGACGCAAGAAGCTGCTGCAGCTCAGCCTGCTGCTGGTGGGTACGGCCACCTTTCTGATGGGCTGTTTGCCGACGTTCGCCCAGATTGGGTACTGGGCTCCGACGCTGCTGGTGGCACTGCGGTTCATTCAGGGCTTCGCCGTCGGCGGCGAGTGGGGCGGCGCGGTGCTGCTCGTCGCCGAACACAGCCCCAATCCCAGCCGCGGCTTCTGGGCCAGCTGGCCGCAGGCCGGTGTGCCGGGCGGCAACATGCTCGCCACTGCGGTGCTGTTGGTCCTCACATCGACGCTCTCAGACGCGGCGTTCCTGAGCTGGGGCTGGCGGGTCGCGTTCTGGTTGTCTGCGGTCATCGTTCTCGTCGGTTACTACATCCGCACCAAGGTGACCGACGCACCGATCTTCCTCGAGGTGCAGCAACGTGCCGAGCACTCGAAAGACACCACGATCGGCGTCGTCGAGGTGTTCAGGCGTTACCCGCGTGGCGTTTTCACCGCGATGGGCTTACGTTTTGGCGAGAACACCATGTACTACCTGGTGGTCACCTTCTCCATTACCTATCTCAAAGTGCTACGTCCACGCGAACACCAAGACCATTTTGTGGTGGCTGCTGGCCGCGCACGCCGTACACTTCGCCACCATCCCCTAGCCGGACATCTCAGCGACCGATTCGGCAGGCGTCCAATCTATTTCGTCGGCGCAGTATGTGCCTGCAGCTGGGGGTTTTTTGCATTCCCGATGATGAACAGCGGCCGCGACGCAGTCATCATGTCGGCCATCATCATCGGCCTGGTGTTCCACGCCCTCATGTATGCGGTGCAGCCGGCCACCATGGCGGAGATGTTCCCGACCCGGATGCGGTATTCAGGGGTGTCGCTCGGCTATCAGGTCACTTCGATTGCGGCCGGTTCGCTCGCACCGATCATTGCAGTCCGCTTGCTCGAGACCTACAAGTCTGCGGTTCCCATCTCCTGGTATCTGGCCGCTACCGCGGCGGTGAGCGCTGTGGCTGCGTTGATCGCCCGCGAGACGAAAGGCATCGACCTGGCAGACGTCGACCTCGCCGACGCTGAACAGGGGTAACCCCTTCTTTTGGCAGGTCAGCCACGCTCCCTGGGGTTTGTGATATTGGTCCGACATGTTTGATCGACCGCGATGCGCGGTAATAGAACGAACGGGGGGTGCGCGCAGGCCGGCCTACGCGCCCACCAAGGTCCCGTCGGTTCAGCCCGAGAGCCGGCGGGACCGCTCACCTCTGTGTTCTTGGGGGCCTGCACCCCGAGTCGCCGGAATCCGAGGGAGCGTCGTCCAGGAGTAGCGTGCGGCTTATGGATGGCTCGACGAGTCTGTGGATTCTCGGCGGTTACCAGAGCGATTTCGCTCGCAACCTGACCAAAGAAAACTGTGACTTCGCGGCTCTGACCAGGGAGATCATCGACGGGACGCTCGCTTGCGCCAGGGTGGGTGCGGCCGAAATCGACGTGGTCCACGTCGCCAACGCCTTCGGTGAGATGTTCGCCGGCCAGGGTCACCTCGGGGCGATGCCGGCAACGGTCTGCGATGAACTTTGGGACACCCCGGCCTCGCGGCACGAAGCCGCGTGCGCATCCGGCAGCGTGGCGGCGCTCTCTGCGATGGCCGACCTGCGGTCCGGCGCCTATGACACCGCGCTCGTGGTGGGTATCGAGCTGGAAAAGACGGTGCCCGGTGAGACGGCCGCCCAGCATCTCGGCGCGGCCGCGTGGACGGGTCACGAGGGGGCCGCCGCCCGCTACGTGTGGCCGTCGATGTTCGCCCAGGTGGCCGACGAATACGACCGGCGCTACGGTCTGGACGACATCCATCTGCGCGCCATCGCGCAGCTGAATTTCGCAAACGCACGGCGCAACCCCAACGCTCAGACACGCGACTGGACCATTCCCGACCCCATCACGGACGACGACACGACCAACCCGATCACCGACGGCCGGCTGCGGCGCTTCGACTGCAGCCAGATGACCGACGGCGGCGCAGGCCTCGTCCTTGTCAACGACACTTATCTGCGCGAGCATCCCGATGCGCGCCCGATCAGCCGCATCAAGGGCTGGGGACACCGGACCGTCGGGCTGGGTCTGCGGCAAAAACTGGACCGCGCGGCCGACGACCCCTACGTGCTGCCGCATGTGCGGGCGGCGGTCTTGGACGCCTTGCGCCGCGCGCAGGTGACCCTCGACGACCTCGACGGGATCGAGGTGCACGACTGCTTCACCCCCAGCGAGTACCTGGCCATCGACCACATCGGGCTGACCGGCCCGGGCGAATCATGGAAGGCCATCGAAAACGGTGAGATCGAAATCGGCGGCCGACTGCCGATCAACCCAAGCGGGGGCCTCATCGGCGGCGGACACCCGGTCGGGGCCTCCGGTGTGCGCATGCTCCTCGACGCGTCAAAGCAAGTTAGCGGCGCTGCCGGCGAGTACCAAATCGAGGATGCCAAAACATTCGGAACCCTGAACTTCGGCGGCAGCACCGCCACCACGGTCAGTTTCGTAGCCAGCACCAGCGAGGGCTCGTGACGATGGACTTTCAGAAGGACGTGGCGATCGTCGGCAAATTCCTTTCGACGCTGCCCGAAGACGACGACCATCCCTATCGGACCGGTCCGTGGACACCGCAGACGACCGAGTGGGATGCCGACGACCTGATCGCCGTCGAGGGCGAAGTCCCCCGCGACCTGGACGGCATCTATCTGCGCAACACCGAAAACCCGCTACACCCGGCGTTTAAGACCTACCACCCGTTCGACGGCGACGGCATGCTGCACGTCGTCGGCTTTCGCGATGGAAAAGCCTTCTACCGCAACCGCTTTATCCGAACCGATGGTTTCTTGGCGGAAAATGAGGCGGGAGAGCCGCTGTGGCCCGGTTTGGCGGAGCCCGTGCAATTGGCCCAGCGTGAGGAGGGCTGGGGGGCGCGCACCCGGATGAAGGACGCGTCCAGCACCGACGTCATCGTCCATCGGGGTATCGCGCTGACCAGCTTCTACCAATGCGGTGACCTGTACCGGATCGACCCCTACTCGGCCAATACGCTCGGCAAGGAAAGCTGGAACGGAGATTTCCCCGTCGACTGGGGCGTGTCGGCACATCCAAAGGTCGACAGCAAGACCGGCGAGCTGTTGTTCTTCAACTACAGCAAACAAGACCCTTACATGCGCTACGGCGTGGTCGACGAGAGCAACGAGCTGGCCCACTACATCGACGTCCCGCTGCCCGGGCCACGGCTGCCACACGACATGGCGTTCACCGAAAACTACGTGATACTGAACGATTTCCCATTGTTCTGGGATCCCGGCCTGCTCGAGCATGATGTGCACCTGCCACGTTTCTATCCGGACATCCCATCCCGCTTCGCAGTGCTTCCGCGCCGGGGCGCAACCGGCGACATCCGATGGTTCGAGGCGGACCCGACGTTTGCGCTGCACTTCACCAACGCCTACGAGGACGGCGACGAGATCGTCCTCGACGGCTTCTTCGAAGGCGATCCGCAACCGCTGGACACCGGCGGAACGAAGTGGGACCAGCTCTTTCGCTTCCTGGCGCTGGATCGGTTGCAAACCCGGCTGCACCGGTGGCGATTCAACCTGGTCACCGGCGCGGTGAAAGAAGAGCAATTGTCGGAGTCCATCACCGAGTTCGGGACCATCAACCCCGAGTACGCCGGCACCAGCTACCGCTACACGTATGCGGCTACTGGGAAACCGGGTTGGTTCCTGTTCGACGGGTTGGTGCAGCACGATCTGTTGACCGGAAACCAGCAGGGCTACTCCTTCGGCGAGGGTGTCTATGGCAGCGAGACCGCGATGGCTCCGCGCGTCGGCAGCACCGGCGAAGACGATGGCTACCTCGTGACCCTCACGACCGACATGAACGCCGACGCCTCATTCTGCGTGATCTTCGATGCCGCCCGGGTCGCCGATGGCCCGGTGTGCAAACTGCAACTGCCGGAACGCATTTCCAGTGGCACTCATTCGACGTGGGCGCCCGGCGCACAGCTGCGGCGCTGGAACACCGCCGAATCGGCGGCAAGCGCGATCGGGCTGTGACTTTCGCCGAGCCTGTAACCCGGCAACGCATAGGCAGCAATGGATAACCAAAATCCGACGGACAATCAAAAGCCCCGTCGGACAACGCACTGGCCCAAGGATTTGACGTCGATCGGTGCCATCCGCTTCGCTCGGCGTTCGTCGAACTTCAAAGAAGCAGTGCGGTTTTACCGTGAGCTGGTGGGACTGCCGCTATACGAGACGTTTGAGGGCAGCTACGGCAGCAACGGCGCAATCTTCGGCCTACCCAGTTCGGCTCTGACGCTGGAAATCGTGGAAGCCGTCGACGAGGTCGCGGTGGACAATCACGAACAGCTGTGCCTGTACTTTCCTGATAAGCACGCACAACAAGCCGCGATCGCACGCCTGCAACAAGCAGCGCTGCAACCTGTTGAGCAGAACCCGTACTGGGAAGCGACCGGAGCGGTCACCTACAGCGACCCGGATGGCCGCGAGGTGGTGTTCGCCCCGTTCGTGTTCGGCGCGAATGAGCCCGACGATAGCGTCGCCTCCGGCAAACACGAGTTCCCGTCACAGTGAGGCCTCACCGGCGAGACCGACTGGCAACCAACGCGGCGGCCACTGTCCAAAGCGAACATGCCACGGCACACACCGCGCCCACCGCACCCACATAAAGTCCGTACTCGGCTGATATCGGCGGGTTGACATTGCGCTTGTAGTACAGCACCGTGAGCGCCACCAGAAGTAGTGAAATAGTCAGCGCAGCAATCGAAGCAAGCTTCATCGACAGGCCGCGGCCGGCTACCGCGCCGGCCACCAGCAGCGCCGAGGACAGCACGACGATGAGCTGGCCCGCACCAAACCCCGGCGGAAGCAACAGGTTGCCGTGAGTACCGCCGATAGCATTGGCCCAGCCCCCACCACCGACTGTCGTCGTCAGCCATGGCATCCAGGCGCTGGCCGACACGATCGCGGCAAAGAGCGCCACCAGCCAACCCGGGTGCAGCCGGCGAATCATGGTTGCGACATCAGACGCCACTGTCGCCATTCAGGCCCGGATCGGGAGCCGTGAACACGGTGACGAACTTTTGTAACGACTCGCGGATATCGCCGCGCAGCGCGGCGGCAACAACCATGCCGATCGGTCCGAATAGCGCCGGCCCACCAAGGTGGACGTCGAAGCTGACGACGGAGCCGTCGCCCTTCGGCTCGACCTTGGCCATCAGCTTGACCTTGACGCCGCCGACACCATCGCCGTTGAGCGTCATACCTTCCGGCGGCTTGTAGCGCACGATTGTCCACTTGATGCGATTGAGCATCCCCTTGACCTCGACAATCGACTCGAGGACCATGCCCTTCTCGATGTTTTCGGGCAACGTGCTGCGCCACACCTTGTGGATTGTCAGCCAGTCCTTGAAGCGGGACAGGTCGGAGGCGTGCGCCCACGCCTCCTCAGGCGACAGCGGTACGTCGATGGATCCGGACAGTTTCGCCATGCGCTCAGCTCTGCTGGTCGCCCGAGTGCCGGGCTTCTTGGCCTCTCCTGCACCTGTGGATGGTGTCGGAGTACTTCCTGGCCTCTTCATGGCACCGCCGACCGTGTTGTCGGTTCTGCGTCAACAGACCCTTTGCCTTGTCCAGGAATCCCATGTGCGACGTCCCTTCCCCAGGGATTCCCAGCGCTTCGCGGGAATCCTGCTTTGCCGGTAGCAGCCTAACTTGTCGGTGTCCTGAACCATCCAAATCGCCCGAACGGGGCTAGCGCCACAACCGCGGCTGCAGACCGAGCATCCTGGCCCGGATCCACCAGATCGCCTCGATCGCCGCGGCACCCAGCACGCCGATACCCAACGCGGTCAACGTCTCCGCCACGTTCGACGGGTCGAGAAAGAACTTCTTCTGCGCCAGTGGGAGGCTGAAGATCACCACATAGGCCAGCCCCGAGGCGATCACCAGCGCCACCCGCCACCACTGGTAGGGACGCGCCACCACCGCGAGCACCCATAGTGCGGTCACCAGCAAGGTGATCAGTGCCGCGGTCGACGCCTGGTCCTGTTGCTGGAATGTGGCGTGGCGCCCTTTGTAGGCCATCAGATAAGAGACGAAAGTCGCGACCCCGACAACAAGTCCCGACGGCAGCGCCGACGTCAGCACCCGCCGCACGAAGCCCGGATAGGCGCGCTCATTGTTGGGTGCCAGCGACAGGATGAACGACGGGATTCCGATGGTGAACCACGCGGCAATGGTGACATGGATCGGCTGGAACGGATATAGCAAGCGGGTCGCGCCCTGAGCGATCTGGAAAACAGACATTCGAGCCCCACCAAGAGCGCCAGTAGCGCCGAATACACCGTCTTGGTCAGGAACAGGTTGGCGACCCGCTCAATGTTACCGATCACCCGGCGACCCTCGCCGACGACATACGGAAGTGTCGCAAACCTGTTGTCCAGCAGGATGATCTGCGCAACCGCACGGGACGCGGGGCTGCCCGCGCCCATCGCGACGCCGATATCGGCGTCCTTGAGGGCCAGCACGTCGTTGACGCCGTCGCCGGTCATCGCCACGGTGTGACCGCGTGCCTGCAGGGCGTGCACGATCGCACGTTTCTGGTCAGGCCGCACCCGACCGAATGTGGTGTGCCTCTCCAGCACGTCAGCCAATTCGGATTCGTCCGTGGGGAGTTGACGGGCATCCATGGTCTCGCCATGCAGCCCCAGCTCGTCGGCGACTGCACCGACTGACACCGCATTGTCGCCAGAAATGACTTTGACGCAAACACCCTGGTTGGCAAAGTAATCCAGCGTTTCGCGGGCATCGGGCCGCACCTTCTGCTCCAGCACCACCAACGCGACCGGGGTAAGCAGACCCGGCGCGGCCGGCTGATCCACGGCCACGTCGGCGGCGGCCAACAGCAGCACCCGCAGCCCTTGCGCACCGATCCGCTCGGCATGCTCGGCGTCCGCCGAAGCCGGATCAAGCAGCACATCGGGAGCGCCGATCACCCAGTTGCCGTGGTCGCGGTAGGACACACCGCTCCACTTCGTGGCGGACTTGAAAGGTGCTGTCGCGGTGGCAATCCAGCCGGGTGGCTGGTCACAGGCCTCGGCAATCGCCTGCATACTGGCGTTGGGGCGCGCATCGGCGGCGGCCAGCGAGGCCAGCACATCGGCAGCCGTTTCCCGTTGCGCGCGACGAGTTCTTCGATGCCCGAAACGCGCATCCCGCTTTCGGTCAGGGTACCCGTCTTGTCGGCGCAGACCACGTCGACGCGGGCCAATCCCTCGATGGCGGGTAATTCCTGGACCAGGCATCGACGCTGACCGAGCCTGATGACGCCGACCGCAAACGCGATCGACGTCATCAGCACCAGGCCTTCGGGCACCATCGGCACCAGCGCCCCCACCGTCCGCAGCACGGACTGGCGCCACCCGGCGTGCGTGGTGAACAACTGGGTGTAGATCGTCAACAGACCGGCCGGGACCAAAAGATAGGTGATGAATTGCAGAATCCGGTTAATACCATTACGCAATTCGGATTTCACCAGGGTGAACTTGCTGGCCTCGTCGGCCAGCTTGGCGGCATAGGCTTCAGGGCCGACCTTGGTGGCGCGGTAGGCTCCGGCACCGGCCACGACAAAACTGCCTGACATCACCTCGTCGCCGATATCCTTGCCGATCGGGTCCGCCTCGCCGGTCAGTAGCGATTCGTCGATCTCCAGGTTCTCCGCTTCGACGATCTCGCCGTCTACGACGATCTGGTCGCCCGGGCCCAGCTCGATGATGTCGTCGAGCACCACCTCGCCGGGCGACAGCGTTCGAATTCCGGATTGCCTGCGCACCAACGGTTTCGCCTGCCCGACGATCGCCAGCTTGTCCAGCGTCTGCTTGGCCCGGATCTCCTGGACCATGCCGATGACGCTGTTGGCGATGATGAGCAGGCCGAACAGCCCGTTGATCAACGAGCCGGTCGCCAGCACGATCAACAGCAGCACGCCGAGGATCGCGTTGATCCGGGTGAAAACGTTGGCGCGGACGATGTCGGCGATGCTGCGGGCGGCGCGTTCCGGGATATCGTTGCTGTTACCCTCGGCAACCCGTTGCGCTACTTCGGCATCGGTCAGGCCGCTGGCCGTTCATCGGGTGAACGTCCCCAGTTTGTCTGTGTCGAAGTACTCCAGGTTCAGCGTGGCGCGGGGGGCCAGCGAAGGTTGCCTTGGAAATCGTTCCGGGCTGGGGCATTTTCGCTCGTCAACGTGAACGTGAAGGTGTCGCCGTCCCAGTGCGTCAAATTGAACGTCTGGTTCTTCGGGCCCAGCGCAGCTGAAGTCCGCCGTCGTTTCGGTCACGACCGCCGGGCCCCAATAGTCGTTGGCGTACATGCCCGACGTAGTCGCGTCAGCGGTCTGGCCGGCGCGGCGTTGGCCGGGGGCTGCTTGCCGACCAGCGAGCCCTCCGGGTTGTTCATCGGGCCGAGCGCATGGTTGTACAGCGCCGCCCAATCCTCGCGGATTTGGCCGTACTGCACCAGATCCATGAATTGGGCGGTCAGCGCTTCCGGCATGCCGTAGGGCGCGGCGTTGGTCAGTGCGATGATGCCG
Source organism: uncultured Actinomycetota bacterium (assembly GCA_963762625.1). Lineage (GTDB taxonomy): Bacteria > Actinomycetota > Actinomycetes > Mycobacteriales > Mycobacteriaceae > Mycobacterium. The sequence continues at coordinate 1,080,567 of CAVXLB010000001.1, read as the reverse complement.
ACGTCTTCGGACGGGCATCACCACGAAGTTCGTCGCCGCGCCCGACGAGAAGCCGCCGGAGTGGCTGTATTCGGTGCGCCCCGACGAGGTCACCGAGGCGTTGAACCCGTGACCGTAGAGTGCCGGCACGCGCTTGCGGCGATGCCGCGGCCACCGAAATGACCTGCGGGGTGATCGACCGGCAGCAACGCTTCGGGCGAGGTGATCCGCTGGCCGTTGTAAGTTCCGTTGGCCATCACCATCGTCAGCCAGCGCGCCATGTCGTTGACCGATGAACTCACCCCGCCCGCGGGCGTCTGCGGATCGGGCTCCCGCTGGAAGCGTGGCTCCCATTTGTCGCCGACCTTGACATGGTTGACCGCGTGATTGGGCCTGGACATGAATTCGGCGAACTTCGAAGCTCGTCGATGTCATCCCCAGCGGGCGGTAGAGCACCTCGTCGGACAAGTCCTCCCAGGACTTGCCCGCTGCGGCCGCCACCGCCTCGGCGGCGGCGGTCACCCCGAAGTTGGTGTAGGCGTAGCTGATTCGAAACGGCTGCCAATGGCAAATACTTCAGACGTTCGAGCATCTGGCGGCGGTCGTAGCCCAGATCCTCCAGCTTGTCGCCGGCGTGGTCGGGCAGACCCGGAACGATGCGAGTACAGGTCGGCGATGGTCACATGGCCGGTGACGTAGGGATCAGACAGCGCAAACCACGGCAGCTTGGATACCACGGGCGTGTCCCATCCGACGACGCCCTCGGTCACTTCATGGGCCACCACCGTCGCGCCGACCGACTTCGACACCGAGGCCAACTGGAAGACGGTGTCGGCGTCGACCTTGTTGTCTTGACCGTCGCCTTTGCTCGCGTCTCTGACACCGAAACCTTTGGCGTACACTGCTTTTCCGCCGCGGACGATGGCTACGGCCATGCCCGGGATGCCGGTGTTCTTCATCAGATCGCCGACCAGGCCGTCGACCTTGGCGATGGCGTCGTCGATGCGGCCGGAGGGTATCTGCAGACCCGACACCTCGTTGGGCGGCGCTTCAGACAAGGCGGGCGGTGGGCTCGACTATCGGCTGCGCGGAACCACATCCGCCGACGCTAGCAAAACCACCACGACAGCGGCCCTTGCCGCTCGTTTCGTCATGGCCGAACTTTAGACCGGTGACGCTACACGTTGAGCGTTTGGCGCCCGTTGGCGACAGTGGCCACCTAATCAGACCCGCCACCACGGGTTCGAACCGCAACGGCGCGGCCGGATCAACACGCTGACCGGGCGTCGGCACCGCCACCTGCACGTGTTCCGCATCAGCTGCCGACAACAGTCGCTCGACCGGCTCGGCCCACGGATGCGGCGCCAGCCGGAAGGTGCCCCAGTGGATCGGCACCAGCAGTCCCGACCCTGAACTCGTCACATCCAGGTGCGCCTGGACCGCCTCCTCGGGGTTCATGTGGACGTCCGTGAACGCCGGGTTGTAGGCGCCGATAGGCAGCAGAGTCAGATCGAACGGCCCGTGATCAGCACCGATCTGCGCGAAGCTCTTGGTGTAGCCGGTGTCGCCGCCGAAGTACGCGCGGTGACTCGGACCGATCAACCCCCAGGATGCCCACAGCGTGTTGTTGCGGTTGAACAAGCGCCCGGAGAAGTGCCGTGCCGGCAGGCAGATCACGGTGAGGTCGTCGACCTTCGAGCTCTGGTTCCAGTCCAGTTCGACGACGCGCTGCTCGGGGATACCCCACGCACGAAGGTGAGCACCGACACCGAGCGGCACGAAGAACGGGGCCCGTTGGGTGTGGGCCAACGACGATGATGGTGTCGATATCGAGGTGGTCGTAATGGTCGTGGCTGATCACCACCGCGTCGAGCGACGGCAGGCCTTCAAGTTCCACCGGCGGTGGATGCAACCTGTGCGGGCCGACGATGTGCGACGGCGAGCAGCGTCGCTCCACACTGGATCGGTCAGTACCCGGTAGCCGTCGATTTCCACCAGCACGCTCGAATGACCGAACCAACTGACGGCCAGCTGGCTGGCGTCACCCTGATAAATCTGCGGCGAGGCTAATGGGATCGGCGCGGCTGGCCGGCTTCCGCTACGGCTATCCACGAATTCCCGTGCAATCACCAGCATTTGCCGCACCGCTGGCCGCGGAGGCGGCTTCGAGGTTGACGAAGACGCCGTCACTGTAGTTCGGAGAACCCGCAGCCGCGGCCTTGATCGCGGCGGGATCGGCACCGAGCGCCGCCGGCGCACCGCGCAGCACGCGCAACACCAACCCGCTGGCGGCCAGCGTGGCCGTACCGGCGGCCCGTTGCAGCGCTCCGCGCACCTCCTAGGCCCCCTGGAACTTCGGCGGCCGTTTCTCCACGCGAGCAATCTGCGCTTCGATGACATCCTGGCTGGCCCACGCCTTGTCGAAGAGCTCCCTGTGCTCCGGCGACGCCTCCTCGATCGAGCCGTCGTCGTTGAGTACCCGTTTGGCGTGCTGGATCGCCAGCGGCGCCAGGCCGGAGATCTCCGCTGCCCAGGCCTGGGCGTCTGCCACCGTCCCGATGCGATTGGCCATTCCCGTCTGCAACGCCGTCTCCGCGCTCAGTTTTTCCGCGGTCAGCAGCATCGCGCGGGCACGCCCGTGACCGACCAGCGACGAAAGCCGACGAATGCTCCAGTTATCAAGGGCCAGTCCGTATTTCGATGTCGGGAACTGGAAGAACGCTTCCGTTGCGACCACTCGCAGGTCGCATTGCATGGCCAGCTGCAGGCCGGCACCGATAGCGGGGCCGTTGATGGCGCCGATGACCGGTACCGGCGTCGCGTCCATGGCCTTGTGCAGCTCGATGAGCCGGTCGGGATAGTCGGCGGCGAACGCGTCGCCGCTCAGGTCCGCGCCCGCGCAGAACACCGTGCCCTGGCCGGTCAGCACAATCGCGCGGGTGGTCCCGCCGGACCCTTCACTAACCTTTTGCAAGGCCTCCCGCAGTTCCTCGACGAGCTGAGAATTCAAGGCGTTGCGGCGCTCGGGGCGCTGCAGCTCGATCGTCATGACGGCTTCGGCCTGGGTGACACCGATCATGGACCAAGCCTATATAGCCTCAAAGCGTGAGCCGTATCACGACCGATCAACTGCGCGATGCCGTGCTGGACGAGGGCTCGTTTCTCAGCTGGGACCGTGAACCGCTGGCACTGCCGATCAGCGAGTCCTATGCACAGGAGCTGGCCGACGCCCGAGCCACCTCCGGCCTCGACGAAGCGGTGTTGACCGGCGAAGGCCGGGTCTTCGGGCGTCGGGTGGCGGTAGTGGTGTGCGAATTCAGCTTCCTCGGCGGCTCGATCGGGGTGGCAGCCGCTGAACGGATCACCGAGGCCGTGCAGCGCGCGACTGCCGAGCGGCTGCCGCTGTTGGCCTCGCCGAGCTCCGGCGGCACCCGCATGCAGGAGGGCACGGTCGCATTTCTGCAGATGGTGAAGATCGCCGCGGCCGTCAGGCTGCACAAACAGGCGCACCTGCCGTACCTGGTCTACCTACGCAACCCAACCACCGGCGGAGTCTTCGCCTCGTGGGGATCGCTGGGCCACGTCACCGTCGCCGAGCCGGGCGCTCTGATCGGCTTCCTCGGACCCCGGGTGTACGAGCTGCTCTATGGCGAACCATTCCCCGGCGGCGTCCAGACAGCGGAGAACCTGCAACGGCATGGGGTTATCGATGGCGTCGTCGCGCTGGATGGACTGCGCCCGACGCTGGATCGTGCGCTGACGGTCATCTCCGACGATCCAGAGCCTTTGCCGGCGGCGCAACCACCCGACACCGGTGCCAGACGTGCCGGCCTGGGCCTCGGTGGTGGCGTCGCGACGGCCAGACCGGCCGGGCGTCGGACATCTGCTGCGACACGGCGCCACCGACCGAGTGCTGTTGTCGGGTACCGGTCAAGGCGAGGCCGCGACCACCCTGCTGGCGCTGGCCAGATTTGCCGGCCAGCCCGCGGTCGTCCTGGGCCAGCAGCGCGGTGGCGGCGGGTTGGAAGCGGCCCGGGTTGGGCCCGCCGCGCTGCGCGAGGCGCGGCGCGGCATGGCGCTGGCCGCCGAGTTGCGGCTGCCGCTGGTGCTGGTGATCGACACCGCAGGCCCGGCGTTGTCGGCCGAGGCCGAACAAGGCGGCCTGGCCGGCCAGATCGCCCAGTGCCTGGCCGAGCTCGTCACGCTGGATACCCCGACCCTGTCGGTCCTGCTGGGCCAGGGCAGCGGCGGCCCAGCCCTGGCCATGGTGCCGGCCGACCGGGTGCTGGCCGCGCTGCACGGTTGGCTGGCACCGCTACCGCCGGAGGGCGCCAGCGCGATCGTCTTCCGCGATACGGCTCACGCCCCTGAACTCGCGGCGGCCCAAGGCATCCGGTCTGTTGATCTCCGGGAGTCTGGGATCGTCGATGTCGTCGTCCCCGAATATCCCGACGCCGCAGACGAGCCGATCGAGTTCTCCCAGCGACTGTCTAGCGCTATAGCCGCAGAGGTACACGCGCTACGCGAAATACCCGCAGCCGAGCGTCTCACCGCGCGATTGCAGCGCTACCGCCGCATCGGCTTGCCCCGCGACACGTAGCTCAGGCACACGACACGCCGCTTGGGCTCAAGGCGCTTCAGGTGTGCGCAGGTTATATCTCGGCGAGTTGCGGCGCCCGCCGTCCGGGGCGGACAGCCTCCCACCGCCACAGGCATTAGTCAGGCAAAATAGGCCGCATGGACACTAGTGGGACTGCACCTCGGGTTTTGGTCGTTGACGACGACGCCGACGTGCTCGCCTCGCTGGAACGCGGCCTGCGCCTGTCCGGATTCGAGGTATCGACCGCGGTCGACGGTGCCGAGGCCTTGCGCAGCGCCACCGAGACAAAGCCAGACGCCATCGTGCTCGACATCAACATGCCGGTGCTCGACGGCGTCAGCGTCGTCACGGCACTGCGCGCGATGGACAACGACGTCCCAGTCTGCGTGCTCAGCGCGCGCAGTTCGGTCGACGACCGAGTCGCAGGCTTGGAGGCCGGCGCCGACGATTACCTGGTCAAACCGTTCGTGCTGGCCGAGCTGGTGGCACGGGTGAAAGCACTGTTGCGCCGCCGCGGCGCCACTGCGAGCTCGTCCTCGGAAACCATCACGGTAGGACCGCTGGAGGTGGACATCCCCGGTCGGCGGGCCCGTGTCAACGGCGTCGACGTCGATCTGACCAAGCGCGAGTTCGACCTGCTGGCAGTGCTGGCCGAGCACAAGACGGCAGTGCTGTCCCGTGCGCAACTGCTCGAGCTGGTGTGGGGCTACGACTTCGCCGCCGACACCAATGTCGTCGACGTGTTCATCGGGTACCTGCGCCGAAAGCTGGAGTCCAACGGCGGACCCAGGCTGCTGCACACTGTTCGAGGAGTCGGGTTCGTGCTGCGCTTGCAGTGAACGCAGATCAATCCAGCATCACTTCCGTGAGCTCTCACGCCACGGCGTGAAATGGGCCCGCACCGCGGACTCCTCGTCTCTGAACCACACCTGGGCAACGGTTCGATCGTAAGTAGCGTCGTCTGGAGTGTAGTACAACCTGGTATCCGAGCGGCCCTTCACCATCCAGCCCGACGGACCGTTGCCTCGGGCGTCGGCGCGAGCCGAGCCAGAGCCGAACGGCGCGTACGGCACTACGGCGATCTTCCGTGTCGGTGACCCTTTCGCGCCCGGAGGCCTCTTCCGCGGGGGCCGATTTGCCGCTGGAATCTTCGTCGTCGGCGCGTCTTTCGCGAACGGGATCTTCGTCGTCGGTGGGTCTTTGGCGACGGGAATCATCGTCGTCGGCGGCTCTGTTTCGACCACAATCATCGTCGTCGGCGGTTCCATACCCGAAGACATCTGCGTGGTGGGTGGTTCGGACTCATCCCCCGATGTCCCCACCGGCGCATGGCGTTTGACGGAGCCGACGATCAGCACGAACGTCAAGACCATCCCCAACGCAAAGGAAAACGCGAATAACACCCAGTGCACGTGGCTCATCACTGCGCACCAAGCTCGTGTGGCGCACCCGCCGGTGCTTCTTGGCTCCCGCCGCGTTTAATCCACATCGGGGCGATCACGCGGCCAACTGCCGAGCCTGCGACGAAAGCAAGCAGGTACCACACCCACTGGATCACAAAATCCACGCTGGATTCTCCTTAGCTGACCACGATTTCGACGCGGCGGTTCTTTGCGCGGCCCTCGGTCGTGTCGTTGTCGGCGACCGGGTTCGTCGAACCGAGGCCTTTGACGGTGAGTTGATCGCGGGCGACGCCGTGCGAAACCAGGAAGTCGGCGACTGTTCCGGCTCGCTGGGTGCTCAACGGAATATTGATGGCCTCGGTGCCCCGGTTATCGGTGTAGCCGTTGATGGTCGCGTGCGCGGTCGAGCACGCCTTGAGCTTCTCCGCCACCTGGGTCAAGATCGGATCGTCCTCCGACGTCAGGCTAAACCCGTCGTGTCCGAAGGCAATCGGGCCGCCAGTCACGGTATTGATGGCCGCTTGCAAGTCGGTGCACGGAGAAGGGGCAGGGGATGGGGGCGGTGGAGCGGAGCCGGGGGATCCGGCCGGCGGAACCGGCCCGTTAACCACAAGCTTGTCAACGATATTGAGGTTAGACCAGGTGCGTGTCGCGTCTTGCGTCACCGCGCTCTTCTGGTCTTGTGATGCAGCGGTACCGGACAAGTTGACCGTGTCACCCTCGACCGTGAGACTTAAATCGGTAATCGACGCGCTGTCCTTGAAAATCGGTGCAGCGTTCGAGAAATCGAGGGCCTTGACATTGGGGTCGATACGGGTTTGGTCGACGAAGTTGACATCAGCGGGCAGTGCGCCTTTGAGAGCCTTCATCAGGGCCGCTTTAGCAGAGTCGTTGGGGAAATCGCCGCGGAGGGTAATGTTGTTGCCATCGCGGCTAATTGAAAGCGCCGCCAACGATATCGTCGGAGCGGCTGACGTGCTGGATGGGGCGACCGTCGGCGATGCTGGGCTCGGTCCATTGGCGGAGGGGGGTCGGTCGAACGCAATGTAGCCGATTGCCGCTATCAGCAACGGAATAACCAGTAGACCAATCAGCCAGGAACGGCCAGGCGACTTCCGGAAGAATTCCCGCAGCCGCCCCGAGTAGGTGGTTGCGGCCGTTTCGCCGGAACCCGCCCCAAAACCCACTATCGCCCTCTTTCAGTTCGTGTACGGGACTCGTCGCTCGTCCAGGCGATATGCAGCCTACCGAGTCTGCACCGCAACACCGCCCATCTCGGGCACACTAGAGCAATGGGCAACGGCAGGAAACCGACCGACAGCGAGACGCTGGCACACATCCGCGACCTAGTCGCCGAGGAGAAAACCTTACGGACGCAGCTGCAGCACCGCGACATCACTGAATCCGAGGAGCATGACCGCCTGCGCCGGGTGGAGATCGAACTCGACCAGTGCTGGGACCTGCTGCGTCAGCGCCGAGCGCTACGCGAAACCGGAGGCGACCCACGCGAGGCGTCGGTGCGTCCGGCCGACGAAGTCGAGGGCTACTTAGGCTAGACGTGGCACGCTCGCAGGATTGCGGCGCGGCGGATCTTGATGTGGTCGTCGTTGGCGGCGGTCACAACGGCCTGGTTGCAGCGGGCTACCTGGCCCGGGCCGGCCTCCGGGTCCGGTTGCTGGAACGGCTAGGGCACATCGGCGGGGCCGCGGTGTCCGCGCAGGCCTTCGACGGTGTCGCGGTCCGGCTGTCGCGGTTCTCGTATCTGGTCAGCTTGCTGCCGTCACGCATCGTCGAGGACTTAGGCGCGCCGGTGCGGTTGGCCCGGCGGCGGCTTTCGTCGTACACGCCCGATCCGGCCACGGCCGGCCGCTCTGGCCTGCTGGTCGGATCGCAGCATGGGCACACCTTCGCCGCGGTCGGCGCGGCCGGCGATGAGCCCCGGTTCGCCGAGTTCTACCAACGCTGCCGCCTGGTGACCGAACGGCTCTGGCCGACGCTGCTCGAACCGCTGCCCACCCGCCAGCAGGCCCGCCGCCACGTCCTGGAAGCAGGCGGCTCTGACGCGGCGGACGCGTGGCGGGCAATCGTCGATGAACCGATCGGGCACGCTATCGCCGACGCGGTGAGCAACGACCTGGTCCGTGGCGTAATCGCCACCGACGCGCTGATTGGCACCTTCGCACGTCTCGACGACGAGTCACTGCGGCAGAACATCTGCTTTCTGTATCACCTGATCGGCGGGGATTGGAACGTCCCCATCGGCGGGATGGGCTCAGTGACTGCGGCGCTGGCTGCGGCGGCTACCCGCCACGGCGCCGAAATAATCACTGATGCAGAGGTTTACGCCGTCGATCCAGACGGCCGGGTGCGCTACCGCAACGGCGACGACGAGTACTTGGTCCGCGGCCGGTTCGTGCTCGCCGGCGTCACCCCGGCCGTCCTGGCCGGCCTGCTGGGGGAACAGCCGCCACAGCTGGCCCAGGGTGCGCAGGTCAAGGTGAACATGGTGCTGGGGCGACTGCCCCGGTTGCGCGACGACAACGCCACACCCGAAGAGGCATTTTCCGGCACATTCCACGTCAACGAAACGTGGACCCAACTGGATGCGGCCTACTCTCAAGCGGCCGCCGGTCAGCTACCGGATCCGCTGCCCTGCGAGGCCTACTGCCATTCGCTGACCGACCCGAGCATCCTGTCGGCCGGACTGCACGGATCGGGCGCTCAGACGATGACGGTGTTCGGCTTGCACACACCACACTCGTTGGTCAGCGACTCCGACACCTTCCGCCACCAACTGACCGAGTCGGTGTTGGCTTCGTTGAACTCTGTTCTGGCCGAACCAATCCAGGAGGTGCTGATGAGCGACGCGAACGGCCGGCCGTGCATCGAGACGACGACCACCCTGGACTTACAGCGCACCCTGCGCATGACCGCAGGCAACATCTTCCACGGCGCGCTGTCCTGGCCGTTCGCGGAAGACGACGACGCCCTCGACACACCCGCGCGGCGATGGGGCGTAGCCACTGCCCACGAGCGGATCATGTTGTGCGGCTCGGGTGCCCGGCGCGGCGGGGCGGTGTCAGGCATCGGTGGCCACAACGCCGCCATGGCGGTGCTGGCCGCTGTTTGACCGTGGCTTTAGTTGCGGTGCTTGCGCTTCTGTGGCTTACTTCCGCGAGTCGATGGCGGCGTAGTCCCGCTCCGTGTAGCCGGTGTAGATCTGGCGCGGACGACCGATCTTGCTGTCACTTCCGTCGTGCATCTCGCGCCAGTGCGCGATCCAGCCGGGCAGCCGGCCCAGCGCGAACAACACGGTGAACATCCGGGTGGGGAACCCGAGGGCACGGTAAATGAGCCCGGTGTAGAAGTCGACGTTCGGGTAGAGCTTTCGCTCGATGAAGTAGTCGTCGGTCAACGCCGCCTCTTCGAGGCCCTTGGCGATGTCCAGCAAGTCGTCGTCGCCGCCGAGTTTGGCCAGGATCTTGTCGGCCTGTTCCTTGACGATTCGCGCGCGGGGGTCGTAGTTCTTGTAAACCCGGTGGCCGAAGCCCATCAGCTTGACGCCGGCCTCGCGGTTCTTCACCTTCCGGACGAACTCGCTGACGTCGTCGCCGCTCTCGCGGATCTGCTCGAGCATCTCGAGCACCGCCTGGTTGGCGCCGCCGTGCAGCGGACCCCACAGCGCGTTGATACCGCCGGAGATCGAGGTGAACAGGTTGGCTTGTGAGGAGCCCACCAACCGCACTGTCGACGTCGAACAGTTCTGCTCGTGGTCGGCGTGCAAGATGAGCAGCATATCCAGGGCCCGTACCACCTCGGGGTCGGCCTCGTAGGGCTCGGCGGGCAGCCCGAACGTCATCCGCAGGAAGTTCTCGACCAGAGTCAGCGAGTTGTCCGGGTAGAGGAACGGCTGGCCGACCGACTTCTTAAAGGCGTAAGCGGCGATGGTGGGCAGCTTGGCCAGCAGACGAATCGTCGACAGCTCGACCTGTTCGTTGTCCGTCGGGTCCAGCGAATCCGGGTAGTACGCCGAGAGGGCGTTGACCGCGCTGGACAGCACCGGCATCGGGTGCGCATTGCGCGGGAAGCCGTCGAAGAAGCGTTTGAGGTCCTCGTGCAGCATCGTGTGCAGCTGAATCTGGCGGGTGAAGTTGGCCAGCTGCTCGGTGCTTGGCAACTCGCCGTAGATCAGCAGGTAGCTGACCTCAATGAAAGTCGACTTCTCAGCCAGCTGCTCGATCGGGATACCGCGGTAACGCAGAATGCCCGCGTCACCGTCGATGTAGGTGATGGAGCTCTTGCAAGCGGCGGTGTTGACGAAGCCGACATCGAACGTAGTGAGTCCGGTCTTGGCCAGCAGCGGGCCCAGAGCAATGCCGTCATTTCCTTCGGTGGCGCGGACGATCTCCAGATCAAGTTCGCCCCCGGGGTACCCGAGAGTTGCGGTGTCGTCAGTGTCGGCCACGAGAACCCCTTTGCGCTCTGGCTGATATGGCTGGCCGCACGGTGTGCGTACAGCCGAAGGTAGTCGTTATCGCGGCGGAGCGCCTGCCCGGGGGTGCGGTCCGCCACTGTGATGACCGCAACGTGTGGCGCACGCCACGGCCACCCACGAGGGCAGTCGGCCCCACCGGCGGTACGGCAATTAAACTATGAACCGCCCGACCAGCGCGCGTAAGCCCGCGTTCCCTCAGGTCATCCGAACTTAAAGCGTCGCTAAGGTACCCCAATGCTCAGCCGTGACGAGATCGACGCCCTGTTTCCCGCGAACCTGCCCGATCCCGAGAGCTGGGAGGAGCGCTACCCGCCGCGCGAGCTACCGCCAGACGCGATGGTCACCCGCTTCGGTCCCAGCCCCACCGGATTCGCGCACCTGGGCGGCATGTACGCGGCGATGCTGGACAAGGATCTGGCGGCCCACTCGAGCGGAAAGTACTTCGTCCGGATCGAGGATACCGATCAGGCTCGCACCGTTGAGGGCGCGATCGCGCAGTTCGCCGTCGCATTCGACTATTTCGGGGTGGCCTCGGACGAAACCGATCAGACGGGAGCGTACGCACCGTACATTCAGTCGGAGCGGGCCGACATCTACCTGACGTATGCGCGCGAATTCCTCCGCGACGGCCGGGCATACCCGTGCTTCGCGACGAAAGACGAGCTGACCGCCGCAACCGATCAACAGCGCGCGGCAAAGGTCCCGACGGGGTACTACGGCCCCTGGGCGATCTGGCGTGACGCCCCCGATGACAAAGTGCGCCAAGCGCTGGCCGAAGGCCGGGCCTACGTCGTGCGTTTTCGCTCGCCGGGAACCGGCGGTCGCGTCAGCTACACCGACCTGATCCGCGGAACCATCGAAGCCGACGCCAACCGCAATGACGTCGTCATCCTCAAGAGCGGCGACGATTCCGTCAGTCCCGGCAGGCTGCCCACCTACCACTTCGCCCACGTCGTAGACGACCATCTGATGCGAGTGACCCACGTCATCCGCGGCGATGAGTGGATCTCCTCGGTGCCGGTGCACCTGCAGTTGTTCGACGCGGCCGGCTTCGACCACATCCCCTACGCGCACATCGCGCCGCTGCTCAAGGCCGAGGGCGGCGGAAAACGCAAGCTGTCCAAGCGCAAAGACCCTGAGGCGTCCGTCGAGTTCTACATCGACGCGGGCTACCCGGCGCCTGCCGTGCTGTATTACCTGCGGGGGCTGCTCAACGGGCGCCTCGCCGAGATGCCGCTTGACGAAGCGCTGCGGACGCCGCTGCGACTGTCCGAGTGCGGAGTGTCGGGGGCACTGGTCGACCTGGTGAAACTCAACGACATCTCGTCGAACTACATCGCCACGCTGCCCAGCACGGACATCCTCGGGGTGGTGCTGACCTGGGCCGACGCCCACGACCCCGAACTGGCCCAAGCCGTGCGCGCTGAGCGGGACCTCGCCGTGCGGGCGCTCGACATCGAACGAACCGGTGTGGATAACCCCCGCAAAGACATGCGCTCGTGGTCGGACTTCCGGCCCGTTTACGGCTATTTCTTTACATCGCTGTTCGAGCCGGTGACCGATCCGGCCGACAGTCGCTTCGGGGGCCTGCCACCCGAGGTGGTGCGACGGCTGTGTAGCGACCTGCTGACTAGCTATCAGGAGACCGAGCCGGACGCATGGTTCGACCAGATCCGCAAGGTGGCCGAGAACAACGGCTTCGCCGCCAGCGCCAAGGAGTTCAAGAACAACCCCGACGCTTTTGTCGGATCGATCCGCGAGGCGTCGCAGGTAATCCGCGTGTTGCTCACCGGCTCCACTCGCAGCCCCGCTCTGCATCTGGTGGCCCTCGCGCTCGGCGAGACCGACGTGCGACGGCGTATCGGAGCCGTCCTCGGCGATAGCTAGGGCTGCAGGCGCTCGACGTGAGCGCCGGTCACGCGAATTCGGTTGTGCACCCGGTTTTCCCGGCCCTGCCAGAATTCCACTACGTCAGCCGAGAGGAGATAGCCGCCCCACCCCGGTGGCACCGGGATGGGCTCGACGTCGGCGAAGCGCTCGGTCACCTCTGCCAACTGGTCGAGCAGCGCCAAGCGTGAGGCGATCGGCTGGGACTGGTGCGAAGCCCACGCGCCCAGCTGCGAACCGCGCGGCCGCTTGGACCAGTAGTCCTCGGTGACCTGCAGGTCGACCATGGTCACCGGGCCGCGGATGTGGACTTGTCGCCCCAGCTGATACCAGGGGAAGGTCGCCGACGCGAACGGTGTCGTCGCGAGCTCGACACCCTTGGCGGAGTCGTAGTTGGTGAAAAATGTGACCCCGGTCTCGTCCACGCTCTTACACAGCACCGATCGGCTCATCGGCTTGCCGGCCGCGACGGTGGCCAGCACCATGGCGTTGGGCTCGGCGACTCCCAGCCGTTCAGCGTCACCGATCCACTTGCGCAGGAGCGCAAGCCAACCGTCGTCGAGCCAGTCCGCGTCGAGATCGGGGCTGCCATCCTTCTCGACGGACCCGTACTCGACTCGCATCCTCTGCAGGTGGTCCGGAGCGTGGTCTGGGTCTTTTCCCGCCATTGCGCCAACGCTACCGGGTTGCTACCGGCCGGTAGCGTCGGCTCGGAAGCCGGGTGCGAGAATTTTCGTATGACTGTGGTCCCGGAAAATTTTGTCGCCGGCTTAGAAGGCGTGGTGGCCTTCACCACCGAAATCGCCGAACCGGACAAAGACGGCGGCGCCCTACGCTACCGCGGCGTTGACATCGAGGACCTGGTGCGTCAGCGGGTCACGTTCGGCGACGTGTGGGGGCTCCTGGTGGACGGCAAGTTCGGCCACGGGCTACCGCCCGCCGAGCCGTTCCCGCTGCCGATCCACACTGGCGATGTGCGGGTCGACGTCCAGGCGGGCCTGGCGATGCTGGCACCGATCTGGGGATACAAGCCACTGCTCGACACCGACGAAGCCACCGCCCGCAACCAGCTGGCCCGGGCATCGGTGATGGCGCTGTCCTATGTCGCACAGTCCGCCCGCGGCATCTACCAGCCCGCCGTCCCGCAGCGAGTTATCGATGAATGCCCGACGGTCACAGCACGTTTCATGACCCGCTGGCAAGGCGAACCGGACCCCAAGCACGTCGAGGCCATCGACGCCTACTGGGTTTCGGCCGCAGAGCACGGCATGAACGCCTCGACGTTCACCGCGCGGGTGATCGCGTCGACCGGCGCGGACGTGGCCGCGGCGCTGTCCGGTGCGATCGGGGCAATGAGCGGGCCGCTGCACGGCGGGGCACCGGCACGGGTGCTCCCGATGCTCGAAGAGGTCGAGCGTACCGGTGACGCCCGCGGCCTGGTCAAGGGAATCCTCGACCGCGGCGACAAGCTGATGGGTTTCGGGCACCGGGTCTATCGCGCGGAGGACCCGCGTGCGCGGGTGCTGCGCGGCGCCGCCGAGCGGCTGGGCGCGCCGCGGCACGACGTTGCGGTCGCGCTGGAGCAGGCTGCCCTGGCCGAGCTCCGCGAGCGTCGTCCGGATCGTGCTATCGAGACCAACGTCGAATTCTGGGCCGCGGTAATCCTGGACTTCGCCCGGGTGCCGGCCAACATGATGCCGGCGATGTTCACTTGTGGACGCACCGCGGGATGGTGCGCCCACATTCTCGAGCAGAAGCGGCTGGGCAAGCTGGTCCGTCCGTCGGCCATCTACGTGGGGCCGGAACCGCGCAGCCCGGAAGCTGTCGAGGGCTGGGATCGGGTTCTCACCATCGCTTGAGAGCGGCGGTTCCGTTACCGGTCGCGCAAGCGGGCCAGTATGCCGCGGCGTGCCGGCGGGGCGCTGGCGGCGGCCGTGAGCATGTCCGCGACATCGGTGAACTTGTTCCGGGGCCGGCCGTGGTCACTGCCCCGCGCGATTTCGGCGGCGTCGATGGCCCGCCATCCCGCTGAGTCAACGACGTCGGGCCGGCGGTCGTGCACTAATTTGGGCAGTGCCTCGGGCATGCGACACCGGGTCAGCCAGCTTGCCGGCGTTGAAGTCATTCACCAATGCCTGAACGGTTTGAAAAGAGCACGACTTGTTGGTGCCGATGAACCCGGTCGGCCCGCGTTTGATCCAACCCGCGACGTATGCGCCAGAAACCGCCCGCCCGGACTCAGGGTCGATGACACGACCGCCGTCGTTCGGAACAACAGCCGCGGCCTCGTCAAATGGGAGATCGCGAATACGCTTGCCGCGGTATCCAATCGAGGTCAGCACCAAGCCCGCTTCGAGCTGACACACTTCCTCGGTACCGGTGACCATGAACTCCACTCCGGTGGCGCGCCGCTCGCCCAGCACGCGCTCGGGCGTGAGCTGATAAGCCAGCCTGATTCGCGGGCGCCCGATTCGTTGGCGCGGTGTCGAGCCGTCGCCAAGTTTGCTCAAGACCTCCAGTTTGTTTCTGGTCAACGTGTCAGACACGGTCGCCAGCTCGGCGAGAACCAGATGGTGGTCGCCAGCATCCAGCACGACGTCGGACGCGGCCGTCAGGCCGACCAGCTCGGGCAGCGTGAACGCCGAGTGGGCAGGCCCGCGCCGCGCGGCGATCACCACTTCGCGAACCGCAGCGCTGCGCAACGTCTCCAGCGCACGGTCGGAGATATCGGTGCGGGCCAAAGTCATCCGGGTCACTGGTGAGCACGCGGGCCACGTCGAGGGCGACGTTGCCGTTGCCGATGATCACGACGCGTTCGTGAGTGAGGTCGACTGGCAGGTCAGCAAATTCGGGATGCCCGTTGATCCACGCGACCAGCTCGGTGGCGGTTCCGGTGCCCGGAAGACCCATCCCGTCGATGTCGAGCCGACGGTCATCGGGGGCGCCGACGGCATACAGCACGGCGTGGTGGTGGGCCAACAGATCGGCGTGACTCAGGTGCCTGCCGATCTCGACGTTGAGGAAAAACCGGAACCTCCGATGGCCGGCGACCTGGTCGAACAGCCGGGTGACCCGTTTAGTGTTCTGATGATCGGGCGCCACCCCGGCACGCACCAACCCATAAGGCGTGGGCAGCTTTTCAAACACATTGACGTGCACCCCGCGCTGGGTGAGCAGTTCATCGGCCGCATACATCGCGGCCGGCCCGGACCCGACAATGGCCACCGTCAAAGGCCGGCGGCGGGCACGCACCTCAGGGGCCGGGATCACCGGGGCCAGCCTCGACGTCGGCGGCAGCTTTACGTCCGGGGGCCGTTCTGGATAAAACGACGCGTTGATCTCGACGAACGGCAGCTGTTTTGGCTCCAGCCGGTTATCAGGCGCGATCGCGCCAACCGGGCAGGCGCTCACACATGCACCGCAGTCCACGCACGCCACCGGGTCGATGTAAAGCATCTCCGAGGTGGCAAAGCCCGACTCATCCGGTGACGGGTGAATGCAATTGACCGGGCACGCGAAAACACAGGACCCGTCGTTGCAGCACGACTGGGTAATAACGTGCGGCATGAATAGCGAACCAGCTATGCAGCCGGTACGGCGACCAGATGTTGGCGTTGCGGCTCGCTGCGGTAGCGCGACGGCTTGCCGTTGATCTTGCAGATCCGCCATACCAGCCGCGACACCGGATTCATCAGCCCCGTGTCGTGGGCCAACATCCGCACGTCGGCGAACATGTCGCGCAGCCACTTTCGCGATTCCGGAGACCGGAAGAACAGTTCCTTCTTCACCTCGCGCGGGATATCGAATTCCCGCCAGAACGCCTTGGGCGGCTTCACGATCGCCTGACACAACACCCGCATGGTCACCGGGTAGAACAGCGAGATCCAGAACCGCTGCCACTTAGTCAGGTTCGGCAACCGCTTACGCAGGTACTCGTGCGCGAAAGAAATGTGCCGAGCTTCCTCGGCGACGTGAATGGCCATCACCCGCTCCATGATCGGATGCATCGCCTTGCCTTCGCGCAGCACGTTCTTCTGGGTGTGGTCGATGGGTTCCTCGCCGGCGAGCACCCCGATGAAAAAGGCCACCGGCAACGGCCCGGCCGCCAGCGGAACCAGCGGCGAGATCCAGCGCAGCAGGCGCGGCATTCCGGGCACGTCGGTGCCGACGCGGTTGACCATCTCCTGGAACATCATGGTGTGGTTGCACTCTTCAACCGATTCGTGCAGGCAGTACCGATATTCCGGTGATCCGTTGGGTACCCAGAACGTGTAGTTCATCAGGCCGCGGATCAGGATGGACTCGAAGTGCAGCCCCACCTTGGCCACGTTGGCCTGGCGCCACATGCCGATCTTGATCTTGCGGTCTTCGGACTGGGCTTGGTACCAGGGATGGCGGCCCAACGGATCGGTCAACGGCAGGATCCACCGGGGGTCACTGTCTGTGACAGCGAACTCCGGTGACTCCCAATC
Source organism: uncultured Actinomycetota bacterium (assembly GCA_963762625.1). Lineage (GTDB taxonomy): Bacteria > Actinomycetota > Actinomycetes > Mycobacteriales > Mycobacteriaceae > Mycobacterium. The sequence goes on along the minus strand of CAVXLB010000001.1, from coordinate 1,063,731 downwards.
GATATCCGTGTACGGGTTAAAGTTTCGCCGCACTGACCCCTCGGACAGTGTGGCAAGCATGTCGACGTACTCCGCGTCGTCGCGCACCTCCATGTTGCGGCGCCAACGCCGGACCATTCGCGTCCTGTCCATTCAGGGCCTCCCCACCGAGGTTTACATTTGGACATCTAATGTCTAAACGGTACCGCAGGTACCGGGAATTATCCAGACCTATTTCCGGCCTTGTGACCCACGCCGCACAGAGTGCCCGTTTGTGCGTTGGTTCACACCGATCAACGCCCGTGACGGCTGGGCCAGATGTCCTGGGCTGTCACGGAATGCGGGTAGTCGGCCCACCGCGATACCGCGTCGGGACCGCTCACTACCCTGAAGATCATGGCTGACCCCCTCCAGATACCCGCTGACATCAAACCCCGCGACGGCCGATTCGGGTGTGGCCCGTCAAAGGTCCGACCCGAACAGTTGCAGGCATTGACCACGACCGCGGCATCGTTGTTCGGCACATCGCACCGCCAGGCGCCGGTCAAGAACCTGGTGGGCCGGGTTCGGTCGGGGGTGGCCGATCTGTTCTCCGTGCCGGACGGTTACCAGGTCATTCTGGGCAATGGCGGCGCGACGGCATTCTGGGACGCCGCGGCGTTCGGGCTGATCGACAAGCGCTCGCTGCACCTGTCCTTCGGCGAGTTCAGCTCGAAGTTCGCCTCCTGCGTCGCCAAGAACCCGTTCGTCGGCGACCCCATCATCATCAAGTCGGACGCCGGCAGCGCCCCAGAGCCGCAGAGCGACCCGTCGGTCGATGTGATCGGTTGGGCGCACAACGAGACCTCGACCGGGGTGGCGGTGCCGGTCGGCCGGCCGGCCGGCTCGGGTGACGCACTGGTCCTCATCGACGCCACCTCCGGCGCCGGTGGCCTGCCGGTCGACATCACCGAGACGGACGCCTATTACTTTTCGCCGCAGAAGAACTTCGCCAGCGACGGCGGCCTGTGGCTGGCCGTCATGAGCCCGGCCGCGCTGGCCAGGGTCGAGTCCATCGCGGCGTCGGGTCGCTGGGTTCCCGACTTCCTGTCGTTGCCGATCGCGATCGAGAACAGCCTCAAAGACCAGACCTACAACACGCCGGCGATCGCGACCCTGGCCCTGATGGCCGAGCAGCTGGACTGGTTGCTGGACAACGGCGGGCTGGACTGGGCGGTCAAGCGCACGGCCGACTCCTCGCAGCGGTTGTACTCCTGGGCGCACGAGCGGCCGTACACCACGCCGTTTGTCACCGACCCCGGGCTGCGTTCCCAGGTGGTGGGCACGATCGATTTCGCGGACGAAGTGGACGCCGCGGTGGTCGCGAAGACGCTTCGGGCTAACGGCATCGTCGACACCGAGCCGTATCGCAAACTCGGCCGCAACCAGTTGCGGGTCGCGATGTTCCCTGCCGTCGACCCGGATGACGTCAGCGCCCTCACACAATGCGTCGACTGGGTGGTCGAACGCCTTTAACTTCCTCGTCATCAGCGGGCAACCACCCAGCGTGTCACCGCGGGTTACCGGCGTTAGCTGCACTAGAGTGCGGACCTGACGGATCCGTGCCCGACCTGCACGGATCCTGCGAGGAGAAGCCATGCGGGAACTGAAATTGGTAGGGCTCGATGCCGACGGCAAACACGTCATCTGCGAGGGCGACGACCCGGCAGAACAGTTCAAACTGCCGGCCGACGATCGACTCCGGGGCGCCTTAGGTGGCGACGCGGCTCCGTTGGAGCAACCACAGCTCGATATCCAGGTCACCAACCTGCTGAGCCCCAAGGAAATTCAGGCCAAGATCCGTGCCGGCGCTTCTGTCGAGCAAGTGGCAACGGCGTCGGGCTCTGACATCGCGCGCATCCGCCGGTTCGCCCACCCGGTGTTGCTGGAACGCTATCGTGCCGCGGAGCTGGCAACCGCCGCTCACCCAATCCTTGCCGATGGCCCCGCGGTGCTGACCCTGCTGGAAACAGTCAGCACTGCCTTGGTGACGCGAGGCCTCGATCCCGACGGGCTCAGCTGGGACGCCTGGCGCAACGAAGACTGCCGTTGGACGGTGCAGCTTGCGTGGAAGGTCGGCCGGTCCGACAACATCGCGCACTTCTGCTTCGTTCCGGGCGCCCACGGCGGAACGGTCACCGCGGTCGACGACGGCGCCAGCGAGCTGATCGACCCGCACTTCGAGCGTCCGCTGCGGCCGCTGGCTAAGGTGGCTCACGTCGAATTCGACGAGGCCGCCAGGCCGGCCGTCGCCGCGCAGCCCGAGCCGCCGGTGCACACTCGCCGGGGCAAGCCGGCGATTCCCGCTTGGGAGGATGTGCTGCTCGGGGTTCGCTCGAGCGGCCAGCGCTGATCGTCGGCGTTCCACGGGGCTGCCGGTTAGCCGCGGCCGGCTAACGTCAAGGCCAGCAGCGTCAGCCACGCGCCCGCCACACCCACTGCCGCGCCCAGTAGAAACCAGCGCAGAACTGGGGTTCGCCGCCATCCCCACAGGGTTGGCGCCAGTCCCCCGGCCGCCACGATGTTGAGTCCGACAGCCAACAGCGGATGCACCCGGATCAGCCCGAGGCCGAGCACTACAACGGCAGCGGCGGTAACCGCAGCAACGAACCCGGCCACCGTCAAACCCGTTGCCCAGGGCACGATCTCACCCTGCTTATGACTTACGCGCCGATCACTCACAAGTTACTGCCTAACTCTCTCGTAGAACGCCAAGGCGGCCGCGGTCGCGACGTTGAGCGAGTCGGTGCCCCGCGACATCGGGATGCGCACCCGCATATCGCTTAACCGCAGAGTCCCCTCCGTCAGTCCCGGCCCCTCTGCGCCCACCAGCACGGCAACTCGTTCGTCACGGACCGCTTTCATCGCCTGTGGCAGTGCGCACGCTTCGCCGTGTGGAGTCATGGCCAGCAGCCGAAAACCATCTTCCTTCAACATCACCAGGTCAGCGGGCCACCGCGTAGCCCGTGCATGAGGCACCAGCAGCGCGTGCCCCATGGAAACCCGAACGGCGCGACGGTAGAGCGGGTCAGCGCAGCCGCTGCCGAACACCACTGCGTCCACGCCCAACCCCGCCCCGTTGCGAAAGATCGAGCCCAGGTTCTCGTGGTCGTTGACGCCTTCGAGCACCGCAACGGTGCGGGCACGATCGACTACCTCGGCGACGCTGGGTTCCGGGACCCGTCTCGCAGCCGCGAGCACCCCACGGTTGAGGTGGAAGCCGATGGCCCGCGCCATGACATCTGCGGACGCTCGGTAATACGGTGCCGCCAAACCGTTGATACCGGCCATATCGTCGTGGAGCTCGGCCAGCCTGCGGTCTGTGCCGAGCAATGCGTGCGGGACGTACCGCGACGCCAGCATCCGCTGCACAACCAGCACGCCCTCGGCGATCACCAGCCCTTTGCCGGTCGGCAGGTCGGGACGGCGATCCACGCTGTTCAGGTCGCGGAAATCGTCGAGTCGCGGATCGTCGGGATCGCTGACGTCCTGAACATACACGCCGTCAATACCTTCCGCGCCGGCCTGCGCTCACGGGCTTTCGTCGGCCCTCACGGGCTTTCATCGACCCTCACGGGCTTTCATCGACCAGCGCCAAGATCAGATCGGCCGCATTGCGCAGGATGTCGCGTTTGTCGCTGTCCAGCGTCGCGAGCCGCTTCGCTAGCCATTCCTGCCGGGCGCGACGTACCACTTTGACCAACTCGGCGCCTGACTCCGAGACCGAGACCAACACCTGCCGGCCGTCCACGGGGTGCGGGGACCGGTCTACGAGGCCCATCTCGGCGAGGGAGGCGATCACGCGGGTCATTGACGGCGGTCGAACCCGTTCGCGAATCGCCAGGGCGCCGGGTGTCATCGCACCGTGGTTCGCCAAGGTCGCCAGCGCCGACAGCTGCGACAGCGTCACCGGCGACGACGGGTTGCGAAAACGCAGTTGGCGGGCCAGCCGCATCACGGCCAGCGACAGGTCGCTGGCTAGCCGCGCATCGCTGTCAGGCATGGCGCGAGGTTACAACGGAACCTGAGAAGTGGGGAGACGAAACGGCGAACGTTGCCCGCCCAGCTATCCCCCGGCCGGCACCACGGCATCGTCGCCGGGCTAAATTAATCGCAATGCCTGACGAATCCGGAGTGGACCCCGAACTGCCGCAGGTGCCGCAGGTGCTGCTCGAGGTGTGGCCTTTCATCGCCGTCGGCGCGCTGGGCTGGTTGATCGCCGTGGCGGCCGCGTTCGTCGTGCCTTCCCTGGAGAGCTGGCGTCCGGTCGCGCTGGCCGGACTCGGAGTCGGGTTGCTCGGTACCAGCATTTTCGTGTGGCAACTCGCCGCCGCCCGCCGCGGCGCACCTGGCGCACAAACCGGACTCGAAACCTTTCTCGACCCTAAATAATCTCGACGAACCAGGCCTGGGAGGACCAATGGTGGCCCCGCTTCTTCAGGCGCAAGTCGATGTCAGCGCACCGGCCGCAAAAGTCTGGGCGTTGATATCTGACTTTCGGCGAATGCCGGAGTGGAGCCCCCAGTGTCGCTGGATGAAGTCCTTCGGCCCGCTACGCCCGGGCACCCGCACCCTCAACCTGAACCGCCGCAATCGCATGTTGTGGACCACCACGTGCACCGTCCTCGAAGTGATCCCGGAGAGGAAGCTGGCGTTCCGGGTCAACACCAATCACACGATTTGGAGCTACGAGCTGGAGCCGAACGGCGAGAACACCCGGGTGATTGAGAGCCGCCACGCCGAAAACGGGGTCGCCGCGATTTCGAACCTGTCGGTCAACGCGCTTTTCGGTGGGACCGCGAACTTCGAAAGCGAATTGCTCGACGGTATGAAAGCCTCGCTGGCCAAGATCAAAGCCGCCGCCGAGAAAGGCTAATCCGGCAACTCTGTCGCGGCCTCCGCCGGAGGCTCGGCAGGCTGCACTGTCGGCTTGTCCGTGACGTCGAGGACGCCGTCGTCGTAAGGCTCATACAGTGCCGAGCCGGTGCCCGCCGGCGCCGGAGTATCAGAATGGGCGCCACAGCCGTACTGCTTGTCGACGACATGCCCGTCCGCGGAGAGTTCGTTGCCGCATACCCCGAACATTGCTCCGAGCGAGCCCGCCAGCGGCAAGAAGAATCCGCAGTCACAGCACGTGCGTTTGGTGGACCGCGACATCGGCGTGTCAGGACCGTAGTCACCGTCGTGCCATCGTTCAGCGGCATCGGAGCGGCCCCAACCGCTCATCACCCATCGGCGTCCCAGTCCGATTTCAGCAGCGGTCTCGTCGACCTCGGGGTCACCGCTGGCGGTATAACCGGGGACCAGCCTCGGGTCGTCAGCGGCCGGCGCCAGCAGGTCTCCGGGGCCCAAATCCCCGGGCCGGACCCGCTGCTCCCAGGGCACCCAGTCCGGCGCGAGCAGCGCCGTGGGCCCTGGGATCAGCACCACTTCGCTGATTGTGGCGTGCCCGGCACCGGGATAGGCCGCGACGACTACAGCCCACTGCCACCCCTGATAACCAGGCAGGTGAGCCAAGAACCGGTGAGTGCCGGCGTTCGGATCTTCGTAGCTGACACCGAGGTAATCCCCGACCGCCTCTGGGCCGCTGAACTCGGCGACTGCCGCCCTGGCCTGGTCCGCCGCACCCGTGAGTACCGGCGCCAACCCGTCGGGCCACTCGCCCACGGTCGCCACGACGGATTCCTCGATGGGTCCGGTCACGCTATCCCCTCTCTGCTGTGCGCCACTAATACTGCCGGACGACAAGGTTGGCAAGCCACACCCGGTCACTTGCCCACGCGGGAAGTCGGCATAGGACAGAATTGATTCGTGTCTGGACGGCGGCGTGATGACCCGGGCCGGGTGGCCTCGACCCCAGGCCGCCGGTCCCGTAATGGTTCGATCAACCAGCACCCCGGCATGGCCAACTACCCCGCCGACGACGCCGAGTATCGCCGCTCACGCCGTCCGCCGCCCATGCCCAGCGCCAACCGCTATCTCCCCCCGCTCGGCCGGCAACAGCAAGAACCGAACCCTAGCAACCCGCCGCCGCGTGGTCCGGCCGCCGGCGAACGGATCACCGTCACGCGCGCCGCGGCGCAGCGCAGCCGCGAAATGGGTTCGCGGATGTACTGGATGGTCCAGCGGGCCGCCACGGCCGACGGCGCTGACAAGTCCGGCCTTACCGCGCTGACGTGGCCGGTAGTGGCGAACTTCGCGGTCGACTCGGCGATGGCCGTTGCACTGGCCAACACGCTGTTCTTCGCCGCGGCCAGCGGGGAGAGCAAGTCCAAAGTCGCGCTGTATCTGTTGATCACCATCGCGCCGTTCGCGGTGATCGCGCCGCTCATCGGGCCGGCGCTGGATCGACTGCAGCATGGCCGCCGCGTCGCGCTCGCGCTGTCGTTCGCACTCCGCACCGCACTGGCAGTGCTGCTGATCATCAACTACGACGGAGCTACGGGCAGCTTCCCGTCGTGGGTTCTCTATCCGTGCGCGCTGGCCATGATGGTGTTCTCGAAGTCGTTCAGCGTGCTGCGCAGCGCGGTGACACCGAGGGTGATGCCGCCGACCATCGACCTGGTACGGGTCAACTCCCGGCTGACCATGTTCGGTCTGCTCGGCGGCACCATCGCCGGCGGTGCCATCGCGGGTGGTGTCGAGTTCGCCTGCACCCACCTGTTGAAGCTGCCCGGGGCGTTGTTCGTCGTGGTAGCGGCGACGATTGCCGGCGCGTTGCTGTCGATGCGGATTCCGCGGTGGGTCGAGGTGACCGCGGGTGAGGTCCCGGCCACCTTGAGCTATCGCCGGGATAACGGCCAGCTGTCGCGAAGCTGGCCGGAGGAAGTCAAGAAGGTCGGAGGAACGCTTCGACAACCGCTGGGCCGCAACATCATTACCTCGCTGTGGGGCAACTGCACCATCAAGGTGATGGTCGGCTTCCTGTTCTTGTATCCCGCGTTTGTCGCCAAAGCCCAACACGCCAACGGTTGGAGACAGCTGGGCATGCTGGGTCTGATCGGCGCCGCTGCCGGAATCGGCAATTTCGCCGGCAACTTCACCAGCGCGCGCCTGAAACTGGGCAGGCCCTCTGTGTTGGTGGTGCGGTGCACGGTGGCGGTGTGTGCGGTTGCCTTGGCCGCCGCGGTAGCCGGCACCCTGGTCGCGGCTGCGATTGCCACCTTGATCACCTCGGGCTGCCAGCGCCATTGCCAAGGCCTCGCTCGATGCCTCGCTACAGGACGATCTGCCCGAGGAATCGCGAGCATCGGGGTTCGGGCGTTCGGAGTCGACTTTGCAGCTGGCCTGGGTGCTGGGTGGTGCGCTGGGCGTGATGGTGTACACCGAATTATGGGTCGGCTTCACCGCGGTCAGTTCGATGTTGATCCTGGGCCTGGCGCAGACCGTCGTCAGCTTCCGCGGCGACTCGCTTGATCCCCGGCCTCGGAGGTAACCGGCCAGTGATGGTCGAGCAGGAAGGTATGCGGCGGGGCGCCGGCCATGCGGTGGTGCCGGAGTGAAGTCTGGAGTCAATCGCCGCGTCGCGCTATCCTGGTGGCCGTGCTGATCCCACTGTCCGTAGGCGCCGGGGTCGGCACATGGCTGCTGGTGCGCCACTCCGGTCCCCAGCGACCGGAGATCAGCGTCGTACTCGCACGGGCACCTGATCGCGCGTGGGGCCCTACCTCTACTGCAACGTGCTCAACCTCGACGACTGCCAGCAACCGCAGGCGCAGGGCGAGCTAGCGGCCAGCGAACGCTATCCGGTTCAGCTCTCGGTGCCCGAAGCCATTTCCCGAGCACCGTGGCGGCTACTGCAGGTGTATGAGGATCCCACCAACACCGCCACCACCATGTTTCGGCCGGGGACCCGGCTGGCGGTCACCATCCCCTCGGTCGACCCACAGCGCGGCCGGCTGACCGGGATAGTCGTGCAATTGCTGACGTTGGTGATCGACTCCTCGCGGCGAACTGCGCGACGTCCCGCACGCGGAATGGTCAGTGCGGCTGATTTTCTAGCGTTCTGGCGCCGAACGTCGACCTTTCGCGCGGACTCCCGGCGCGAGATGTCACCCGACAACCCGACGCTCGAGCCCTAAAACAGGGCGGGCACCCGCTCGCCGTCGCGCGGCGGGCCGGGTGGCGTGCCATCACCGAAAGGACTGCCCCCCAATGCTTCACGGCCGTGTGCGGTCCGCCAGCCAGTCAGGTCCGGCCCTTTGGGCACGATGCGGGTCGGATTGATGTCGGCGTGCACGATGTAGTAGTGCCGTTTGATTTGGACGAAGTCGACGGTATCGCCGAAACCCGGTGTCTGGAACAGGTCACGGGCGTAGGCCCACAACACCGGCATCTCGGACAACTTGGATCGATTGCACTTGAAATGTCCGTGGTAAACCGGATCGAAGCGGGCCAGGGTGGTGAACAGCCGCACGTCGGCCTCGGTGATGGTGTCTCCCACCAGATATCGCTGGTTCGTCAGTCGACCGCTCACCCAGTCCAGCGCGGTGAACAGCCGATCGTATGCCGCTTCGTAGGCCTGCTGGGAGCCGGCGAAGCCGCACCGATAGACACCGTTGTTGATCTCGGTGTAGACCCTCTTGCTCACCTCGTCGATCTCGGCCCTCAGCGGCTCCGGATAGAGCTCAGGTGCGCCGTCGCGGTGGTCGGCGGTCCACTCGGTCGAGAAGTCCAGGGTCATCTGCGCGAAATCGTTGGTGACCAGCGCGCCGGTGGGAACGTCGACGATCGCCGGCACGGTGATGCCTTTTGGATAGTCGGGAAAGCGTTTGAAGTAGGCGTCTTGCAGCCGTGGGATCTTGAGGACCGGGTCGACACCCCCTGGGTCGAGGTCGAACGTCCAGCTGCGCTGGTCGTGGGTGGGGCCGCAAAACCCAATGGATAGAGCATCTTCCAGTCCCAAGCAGGCGGCGAACGATGATCGCGCGATTGGCCCAAGGGCACGCGCGGGCAACAACGAGCCGATATCGAGCGGGCTCTACCGGATAACCGTCCCGTCCATCGGCCGTGACGCGGGTGGTGATGTAGTTGGTGTCGCGGTTGAATTCGCCCTTGCCGGCAACATAGGAGCCCATGGCGATAATCCTGCCCTATTTCGATGCGCCGACGACACGGTCAGAAGCGCCGAGCCAGATTGGTCTCAGTCGATGGACCCGGCTCCCAGGGTGCGATCCATGGCCCGGTCTCCTCAGACTGGTCGACGATCCCTTCCTCTAGCCACGTGTAACGGTCGTGCACCACGTGGCCTGTCAGCCGGACATCGCTGCTGTCGGTGTTGGACCACAATGCGTCGAACAGCGTCTCGACACGCCGGCTGGCTTGCTCGCAGAACGTCTCGGCCAGTTCGTATGCCTGCTGGCCGAGGACCGGATCCGCCTCCCGCTGCGCGTCGGCCCGCACACACGCCGCCGACATGGCGAACAACTCGGCACCGATATCGACGATGCGTCCCAGGAAGCCTTGCCGTTGCTCCAGGCTTGCCTGCCAACGCGCCATCCCGTAGAAGGTGTTGCGGGCCAGCTTGCGAGTCGCGCGTTCCGTAAACCGCAGATGCGACGCCAGTGGGCCGAACTCGTTATAAGCCTTCGGGCGTTGACCTTCCCCAAAAACCAGCTGCGGCAACCATTTCGCGTAGAACCCGCTCGCTCCGGCCGCGGCGGCGACCTTCTGTCGCAAATCAGTGTCAGGTTTCGCCAGGTCACCGGCCGCGGTCAGGTGCGCGTCCACCGCCTCTCGGGCGATGAGCAGTCTCATGACCTCGCTCGATCCTTCGAAGATGCGGTTGATCCGCAGGTCCCGCAACGATTGCTCGACCGGTACCGCGCGCTCCCCGCGAGCGGCCAGGGACTCGGCGGTCTCGTAGCCCCGCCCACCCCGGATCTGCATCAGCTCGTCGGCGATGAGGCAGGCCATTTCGCTGGACCACAATTTGGCCAACGCGGCCTCGATCCGGATGTCGTTACGGCCTTCGTCGGCCATCTGACCGGACAGCTCGACCACCGCATCAAGCGCATAGCTGGTGGCGGCGATGAAAGAGACTTTGTGGGCCACCGCTTCATGCTCGGCTGAGCGGCTTGCCCCACTGCACGCGTTCGCGTGACCATTCGCGCGCTATCTTCAGTGACCATTTCGCCGATCCGGTGGCCATCGCAGGAATCGAAAGCCTTCCGGCGTTCAGTGTGGTCAGCGCGATCTTGAGACCGTCGCCTTCCTTGCCGATCAGGTTTTCGCGGAGCAACTCGCACGCCGTGGAGTCTGGTCACGCCGTTCTCGATGCCACGCAGCCCCATGAACTTGTTGCGCCGCTCGACGGTGATCCCGGGCGAGTCGGCCTCGACAACGAAGGCGCTGATTCCACCCCGGTGACCGTCGCTTTTGGGTACCCGGGCCATGACGACCAGCAGTTCGGCCACGACACCGTTGGTGGTCCACAGCTTCACACCGTCCAACTCGTAGGCCATCCCGTCCTCGACCGGCGTCGCGGTCGAGGCAAGCCGTGCCGGGTCGGAGCCCACGTCCGGTTCGGTGAGCAGAAACGCCGATATAGCGCCAGCGGCGCATCGCGGCAGGAACCTCTGCTTCTGTTCGGGGGTCCCGGCAAGCTTGAGTGGTTCGGGTACCCCGATCGACTGATGCGCAGACAGCAGCGCACCGAGACTGGGGTGAACGGTTGAAACCATCATCAGCGCGCGGTTGTAGGCCACTTGCGACATATCCAGCCCGCCATACTCCGACGGTATTTTCATACCGAAGCAGCCCAGCCCGGCCAGGCCTTTTACGTATTCATCGGGGATCTGGGCGTCGCGCTCGATGACGCTGCCGTCGACGGTGTCGAGAAATTCCCGCAGCTTCTGGAGAAACGCGCTTGGTACGGGCCTCCTCAGCATCGGACGGCCTGGGAAAGGGGTGTATGAGTTCCAACGGAAATCGACCGAGAAACAGCTCCTTGGCGAAGGACGGCTTTATCCCAACCGCTTTCGCGGGATTCTTCGGCTACCGCTCTTGCTTGCTCCTCGGTCACCTGCGCTTGGTGTGCCATCCGCCCGCCCTCCTCGCCAATCATTCACTGAAAGTCGAGTACCCAATTTCTCGGGCCGGACATACTCAAGGCGCAGCATTTTTTCACCTCGGCCGATGGAGACGGCGTCGTACGCAGCCATGCCGAATAAGCGCAACACAACCCGGCTTCAGAAAAGCGCTAGGCGTCGAACTCCTGGGCAACTGCCTTGACAACCTCGGACACCCGCCTGGCCGTCTTGCGATCTGGGTAGCGGCCCTTGCGCAACTCCGGCTGCACGATGCTTTCCAGCAATGTGATCATGTCCTCGACCATGCCGTGCAGCTCATCGGGACTGTGCTTGTGCTCGGCGGGAGCTTCGCGGCGCGTCTTGGCAAGGCTGGGTGGCGGATCGATCAGCTTGAGACTCAATGCCTGCGGTCCACGCTTGCCGGAAGCGACGCCGAATTCCACCCGCTGACCTGCTTTGAGCCCCTCGACCCCCGCGGGCAACGCGGACGAACGGACGTATACGTCCTCGCCGTCCTCCTGCGACAGGAAGCCGAACCCCTTCTCGGAGTCGTACCACTTCACCTTGCCGGTCGGCACTGCTCTCACCTGCTTGTCTGACGGATCACTACGATGGGCAACACAAGAAGCGTCCCGCCTGCGCAGGACGCCCAATTGGATTGTGATCCTACTCGGTGGGTTGCCGCGCCGAGCACCCCCCGATCACCGGCTTCCTCGGTAGGCTGGCAGCTACCCCTGGAGGAGATATGCGCCTGATCCTGAACGCCATCTGGCTGTTATTCGGCGGCCTCTGGATGGCCCTCGGATATCTGGTCGCGGCGCTAATCTGTTTCTTGCTCATCGTCACCATCCCCTTTGGCTTCGCGTCGCTGCGCATCGCCTCATACGCGTTATGGCCGTTCGGCCGCACGATCGTCGATAAACCCAACGCTGGGACCGGTGCCCTCATCGGCAATATCATCTGGGTGCTGTTCTTCGGGATTTGGCTCGCGATCGGGCACTTGGTCAGCGCGGCAGCGATGGCGATCACAATCATCGGCATTCCCCTGGCGCTGGCCAATCTCAAACTGATCCCGGTATCGCTGCTACCGCTGGGCAAAGAGATAGTTCCGGTTCGCTCACCGACAGTCAGTCGGGTGCCCGCATGACACTGACGGCACTCGGTGTGCCGAAGGTGCCGGGCCTTACAGGGGCGGACAACCGTGCCGTCGCCGCGGACATGCCGACCCACGGCCCGTTGCTGGATTCATACGGAAGGGTCGCCACCGATCTTCGGGTGTCGCTGACCGACCGCTGCAATCTGCGGTGCCGTTATTGCATGCCCGCAGAGGGCCTGGACTGGCTGCCCGGCGAGCAACTGCTGCGGCCGGACGAGCTGGCCCGGCTGATGCACATCGCCGTCACCCGCCTCGGCGTCACCAGCGTGCGGTTCACCGGTGGTGAGCCACTTTTGGCCCGCCACCTTGAAGAGGTCGTCGCGGCGGCGGCCGGTCTGCGGCCCCGCCCAGAGATCTCGCTGACCACCAACGGGGTGGGACTAGCCCGGCGCGCTGTTGCGCTCGCCGGAGCCGGCCTCGACCGCGTCAATGTGTCGCTGGACAGCGTGGACCGTGACCGTTTTGCGGCCATCACCCGTCGGGACCGACTCGACGACGTGCTGGCCGGCCTGGCCGCCGCCGAGGCGGCGGGTCTGGCGCCGATCAAGGTGAATGCCGTACTCGACCCGGTCACCGGGCGCGAGGACGTCGTTGAGCTACTGCGGTTCTGCCTCGGGCATGGCTACCAATTGCGGGTCATCGAGCAGATGCCGCTAGACGCCGGCCACGAGTGGCGCCGGGACGCAGCGCTGAGGGCCGACGACGTGTTGGCAGCGCTGCGGCCACACTTCCGGCTGCGGCCCGACGCGGCGCCGCGTGGTTCGGCCCCGGCCGAGCTGTGGCTGGTCGATACGGGCCCGGGCACGCCGGCCGGACAGTTCGGTGTCATTGCGTCGGTGTCGCACGCGTTCTGTTCGACGTGCGACCGCACCCGGCTGACTGCCGACGGCCAAATCCGCAGTTGCCTCTTCTCCACCGAAGAGACCGACCTTCGCGGTCTGCTGCGCACCGGTGCGGACGACGACGCAGATCGAGGCGGCATGGCGCGCTGCGATGTGGGGCAAGCCTGCCGGCCACGGCATCAACGATCCCGATTTCATCCAGCCTGATCGCCCGATGAGCGCTATCGGTGGCTAGCCCGACGATTCAGGTCACGGTCCGCTATTTCGCTGCCGCGCGGGCGGCCGCGGGGGCCGAATCGGAAACAGTGACGTTGCGGCCAGGCACCACAGTGGCCGAACTGGTCGAGAGCCTTGCTGTCCGAGGTGCTCACCTGGCCGAAGTGTTGGGCCGGTGCTCGTATCTGTGCGATGGAATTTCCGTCCGCGACGACACCGCGGTGCTGCGCCAGGGCGTCACGTTCGACGTGCTTGCCGCCATTCGCCGGCGGTTGAAACTGTGAGTTATCTCACGTAACGGAAAGATAACGACCCGGACACGCTCTGATGTCGGAGCTTGTGACCTGCACAGGTGTGTTGTCTTCCTGGTGTTTTGCGAAGATGGCCGTGGGGGAAACGCCGGGTTTCGCAAGAAGTGACGAGACCAACAGAACCCGCTAGCGTCTGCGGAGGCTCGTCAAGCTATCGGTGGCGTTCCTCCCCCTTCCTAGCGCGCCGAGCTCCATCCAATAGGCCGGGGGACAACATAAATGGATGGAGGCGGGGGACCCACCGGTCCACCGTGATCGGACCGGAGTCGCATGCGACTCCTTGGGGTGAAGCCGTCGTCGTCTTCCTGCGGATTCTGCGGACCACGACGCTGGCCGGGTAGCCTCTCCAACCCGAACCCGACAGCTGACCTCGTAGGCGCGTGACGAGAGAGGAATTTTTCCAGCGTATGAGTGGACGTCACCGTAAGCCCACCACATCGAGTATCAGCGTCGCCAAAATCGCCTTCACCGGCGCGGTCATTGGTGGCGGCAGCATCGCCCTGGCCGGCCAGGCAGCCGCCGCGACCGACGGCGAATGGGACCAGGTTGCCAGCTGCGAGTCCGGTGGCAACTGGGCGATCAACACCGGCAACGGTTACCAGGGCGGCCTGCAATTCAACCAAGGCACCTGGGCCGCGCACGGCGGCGGCCAGTACGCTCCGTCGGCCCAACTTGCCACCAGGGAGCAGCAGATCGCGGTCGCCGAGCGAGTGCTGGCGTCCCAGGGGCGTGGCGCCTGGCCCGTGTGTGGCCATGGGTTGTCCGGCGCGACCCCGCGCGAGGTCCTACCCGCGCCGGTTGGTTTGGACGCGCCGCTGGACGCGCCTGGGATCAACGGCGCGCCCGCGCCGCTGGCCCCGCCACCCGCAGACGCTCCTCCGCCTGACGCTCCTCCGCCGCCGCCTCCGCCGCCGGCTGACCCGCCTGCGCCGATTCAGCTGGCCGCGAGCGACCAGGCCGCGCCGCCGGCAGACGCCGTACCCCCGGCGCCTCCCGCCGACGATGCACCCGTTGAACCACAGCAGGCCTCTGACGTTGGCTACACGCAGAAACTGTGGGGCGCGATTCAAGCGCTGGACGTGCACGGAAACGATGCGCTGGACGCGCTCGCGCAGCCGTCCGTAATCAGCTGACGTTAGGCCAAACCCACCCATTCTTCGGTTCCGTCATCGAAGAATTGGTGCTTCCACACCGGTAGCCGCGCCTTGATGGTGTCGACCAGCTGCGCGCAAGTGGCGAATGCCGCCTGTCGATGGTCGGCGGCGACCGCGGCCACCAGGGCCGCTTCGCCGATCTGCAACACGCCGATCCGGTGACTGGCGGCAACGGCACGCACCCCGGTGGACTGCCCAGCCAGCTCGGTGACGACATCGGCAAGGACCTGTTCGGCTGACGGGTGCGCCGAATACTCGAGTCTCGACACTCCGCGCCCATCGTCGTGGTCGCGGATCACGCCGACGAACCCGACGATGGCTCCGGCCGACTGATGGCTCACCAGCTCTTCATGCTCGGCCAGGGAAATCGGCTGGTCCGTCACGACGGCGCGCAGCACCAGCGTCATCCCGCTAGTGATCTTCACCGGCAAGTTGTGCAAGCGCGTGGTCCAGCACGTCGGCGAGCACCGCCAGACCGTCGCGTACCCCGCCGGGCGATCCCGGCAGGTTGATAACCAGAGTCCTGCCCGCCACCCCGCACACGCCGCGCGACAGCACCGCCGTGGGCACCTTCGGCAGCCCGGAGGTGCGGATCGCGTCGGCCAGCCCCGGGATCAGGAAATCCAGGACCGCCACGGTTTGCTCCGGCGTGTTATCGGTCGGCGAGATACCGGTGCCACCGGAGGTGATGATCACATCTGCGTCATCGTCAAGCGCGTCGCTCAGCGCATGACCGACTGCTCCGCCGTCGGCCACCACCACCGGCTCTACAGCCGCAAATCCCTGCTGCCCAAGCCATTCAGCGATGATCGGCCCACACTGATCGGTATATTCACCGGCCGACGCCCGGGTCGAGGCGATGATGACCCGTGCGGATCGGGCGGTCATCACCGCACCCACGTTCCGGTTTTTCCACCCTGCTTGCGGAGCACCCGAATGTCATCGATGCGCGCATCCGGGTCAATGGCTTTGATCATGTCGTAGAGGGTGAGTCCGGCCACGCCGACGGCGGTGAGCGCCTCCATCTCCACGCCGGTGCGATCGGTGCTGCGCGCGGTCGCAGTGATCTCGATATCCGACTCCCCGACGGTGAAATCGACGTCGACTCCGGTAAGCGCAAGCTGGTGACACAGCGGGATCAGGTCGCTGGTGTGTTTTGCCGCCAGAATGCCGGCCACCCGCGCGGTAGCCAGGGCGTCACCCTTGGGCAACCCGCCAGCCGAGATCAGCGCGACCACTTGAGCCGACGTACGCAGCACACCGGCGGCAACCGCGATGCGCTTGGTGGCCGCCTTGTCGGTGACATCGACCATGTGCGCCGCGCCCCGATCGTCCAGATGCGACAGCGTGCCCGAGCGGGGTTCTCTCGATTCCCAGGTCGCATCGGACCTGGATGCCCCGGACGCCCCAGCCATCCTGGCGACCTAACGGTTGCGGACGGTAACCGGGTGGACGTACGGGAGGTCGTCGGAGGGGACCGGGAACACTAGTTCGCCGAAGGGCGATAACGCGCCCGTCCGATCACACGCGAGTTCGCTTACCGCGTGGTGGTCCGGGTCCACCGCCGGCCAGCCGTTGTCGACGTATCTGGGTTTGCGCGCCTTGCCCTCAGCATTGTCAGCCACGAGACCCATTCTGACAGGTCGCGCCCACCCGCGGAGCACAAGGCCGCCAACCGTCGCCTTGGTGTCCGTCGGCTGCTTTACGCTGGTCAGCAATGACCGAGAACACCGCGGAAGTCCCGTTGGGGTCCTGGCTTGCCGACTTGCCCGACGAACGGCTGATCCGGCTGCTGGAGCTACGCCCGGACCTGGCCCAGCCGCCGCCCGGCAGTATCGCCGCGCTGGCGGCGCGCGCTCAGGCGCGGCAATCCGTCAAGGCTGCCACTGACGAGCTCGACTACCTGCGCCTGGCTGTGCTCGACGCGCTACTGGTGCTGCAGGCCGACAGCGCGCCGGTGCCGACCACCAAGCTGCTGGCCCTGATCGGCGACCGCGCTCCCCAAGCTGACGTCGTCGCCGCGCTGGATGACCTCAGGCAACGCGCCCTGGCCTGGGGCGATGCTACGGTGCGGGTGGCCGCCGACGCCGGCACGTCGTTGCCGTGGCATCCCGGGCAAGTCACCCTGGAGGACAGCTCGCACCCCGGAGAAGCGATCGCCGACCTCATCGACGGGCTCGGCCGGGCGCAGCTGGACGTGTTGGAGAAACTGGTCGAAGGGTCCCCGATGGGACGTACCCGCGACGCCGCGCCCGGCGCCCCAGCAGACCGGCCGGTGCCGCAACTACTGGCGACGGGCCTGCTGCGACGGGTGGATGCGGAGACGGTGATCTTGCCCCGACATGTCGGGCAGGTACTGCGCGGCGAGCGCCCCGGCCCAATGCAGCTGACGGAGCCCGATCCGGTGGTGTCCACCACCACCTCCGACGACGCCGACGCGGTGGCGGCCGGAGCCGCCATCGACCTGCTCCGTGAGGTCGACGTGCTTTCTGAAATCCTTGGCGCCGCACCAGTTTCCGAGCTACGCAGCGGGGGGCTGGGAGTCCGCGAAGTCAAGCGGTTGGCCAAAGCGACCGGTATCGATGAGCCTCGGCTGGGCCTGATCCTCGAACTCACGGCCGCGGCCGGATTAATCGCCAGCGGCATGCCCGATCCCGAGCCGACCAGCGGTGACGGACCTTATTGGGCGCCAACGGTGACCGCTGACCGGTACGCGACGATGTCCCCCGCCGAGCGTTGGCACTTGCTGGCCGCCACCTGGCTCGACCTTCCCGGTCGGCCCGCGTTAATTGGCAGCCGCGGACCAGACGCTAAACCTTATGGCGCCCTTTCTGATTCACTTTTCTCGACGGCCGCACCGCTGGATCGCCGACTCTTGCTGGGAATGCTCGCGGGGCTGCCCGCCGGTGCTGGTGTCGACGCTGCCGAAGCGTCGGCGGCGCTGATCTGGCTGCGTCCGCGCTGGGCCAGGCGGCTGCAGCCGGGACCCGTCGGGGATCTGCTGGCCGAGGGCCACGCGGTTGGCCTGGTGGGCCGTGGGGCGATCAGCACGCCCGGCCGCGCGCTGCTGGATGAACCCATCGAGCCCGCTGCCGTAGTTGCGGCGATGGCGCGTGCACTGCCCAAGCCGATCGACCATTTCCTGGTGCAGGCCGACCTGACCGTCGTGGTACCAGGTCCGCTGGAGCGCGATCTCGCCGAGCAGCTGGCCACGGTCGCCACCGTCGAATCAGCCGGCGCCGCGATGGTCTACCGCATCAGCGAACAATCGATACGGCATGCGCTCGACGTCGGCAAAACCCGTGGCTGGATGCACGCGCTTTTTGCAAAGCACTCCAAAACACTGGTGCCGCAGGGGCTCACGTATCTTATCGACGATGTCGCACGTCGGCATGGCCAGCTTCGAATCGGGATGGCCGCATCGTTCGTACGGTGCGAAGACCCGGCGCTGCTGGCCCAGGCGGTGGCGGCGCCGGCGGCCGAACAGTTGCAGTTGCGTGCCCTGGCGCCGACGGTGGCGGTGTCACCCGCGCCCATCGCTGAGGTGCTCGTCGCGTTACGGGCCGCAGGATTCGTCCCGGCCGCCGAAGATTCCTCGGGCGCCATCGTCGACGTCCGGCCGCGTGGGGCGCGGGTCGCAACGCTGCAGCAGCGTCGGCCGTACCGCACACCGTCGCGCCCGAGCAGCGAGACGCTGAACGCCGTCGTCTCGGTGCTGCGTAAGGTGACCGTCGCACCGTTCGGCAGCATCCGCGTCGATCCCGCCGTCGCGATGTCGCTGTTGCAGCGCGCGGCACGGGATCAAGACACGCTAGTGATCGACTACCTCGACGCCGCCGGTGTAGCCACTCAGCGGGTGGTGTCGCCGATCACCGTGCGGGGCGGTCAACTGGTGGCCTACGATTCGGCGTCCGGACGGCTGCGCGACTTCGCGATCCACCGCATCACGTCGGTGGTGTCGGCCGTCGGCGGATAATGGATTAGGGGAACGGCGCCATGGACGGACGGCGACGACGACGACGACGCAGAACGAAGTGATGAGGAGGAGCGGCGCTTGTGACCGCTGACGACGATGCAGAACGAAGTGATGAGGAGGAGCGGCGCTTGTGACAGACGGGCCCTTGATAGTGCAGTCCGATAAGACCGTGCTGCTCGAAGTCGACCACGAGCAGGCCGGCGCGGCGCGCGCCGCCATCGCACCGTTCGCCGAGCTGGAACGCGCACCCGAACACATACACACCTACCGCATCACACCGCTGGCGCTGTGGAACGCACGCGCTGCCGGGCATGACGCCGAACAGGTCGTCGATGCGCTGGTCAGTTTCTCCCGCTACGCAGTGCCACAGCCGCTGCTGGTTGACATCGTCGACACCATGGCCCGCTACGGCAGGCTGCAACTGGTCAAACACCCGACACACGGGCTGACGCTGGTAAGCCTGGACCGCGCGGTGCTCGAGGAGGTGTTGCGCAACAAGAAGATCGCGCCCATGCTCGGCGCCCGCATCGAGGACGACACCGTCATCGTCCACCCAAGCGAACGCGGCCGGGTCAAGCAGATGCTGCTCAAGATCGGTTGGCCTGCCGAGGATCTGGCCGGTTATGTCAACGGCGAGGCCCATCCGATCAGCCTGCACGAGGACGGCTGGGAGCTGCGCGATTACCAACAGCTGGCCACAGACTCGTTCTGGGCCGGCGGATCCGGGGTGGTCGTACTTCCGTGTGGGGCCGGCAAAACGCTGGTCGGCGCCGCGGCGATGGCGAAGGCAGGTGCGACGACGCTGATCCTGGTCACCAACATCGTCGCCGCCCGGCAATGGAAACGCGAGTTGATCGCGCGCACGTCACTGACCGAGGAAGAGATCGGTGAATACTCCGGCGAGCGCAAGGAGATTCGGCCGGTCACCATCTCGACGTACCAGATGATCACCCGCCGGACCAAGGGCGAGTACCGCCATCTGGAACTCTTCGACAGCCGCGACTGGGGGCTGATCATCTACGACGAGGTGCACCTGTTGCCGGCACCGGTGTTCCGGATGACCGCCGACCTTCAGTCCAGACGGCGGTTGGGGTTGACCGCCACGCTGATCCGCGAGGACGGCCGCGAGGGCGACGTATTTTCCCTGATCGGGCCGAAACGCTATGACGCGCCCTGGAAGGACATGGAGACTCAGGGCTGGATCGCGCCGGCGGAGTGTGTCGAGGTCCGGGTCACCATGACCGACAACGAACGGATGATCTATGCCACCGCCGAGCCCGAGGAACGCTACAAACTGTGCTCGACGGCGCACACCAAAATCGCTGTGGTCAAGTCGATTCTGAACATGCATCCCGGTGAACAGACCCTGGTGATCGGCGCCTACCTGGATCAGCTCGATGAGCTGGGAGTCGAGCTCGACGCCCCGGTGATTCAGGGGTCAACGAAGACCCCTGAGCGCGAAGCGTTGTTCGACGCATTCCGCCGGGGTGAGATCTCCACGCTGGTGGTTTCCAAAGTCGCCAACTTCTCCATCGACTTGCCGGAAGCCTCAGTAGCAGTTCAGGTTTCAGGAACATTCGGCTCACGCCAAGAGGAGGCCCAGCGGCTCGGCCGGCTATTGCGACCCAAGGCCGATGGCGGCGGCGCCATCTTCTACTCTGTGGTGGCCCGCGACAGCCTGGACGCCGAGTACGCCGCGCACCGGCAGCGATTTTTAGCCGAGCAGGGCTACGGCTACATTATCCGCGACGCCGACGACCTACTGGGGCCGGCGATTTAGAGTGACAGGATGGTCGCCGACGCGGTACCAGGTGCGCCGTAAACCTGCGCCAGGCCGACGCGCGGGTTGCCAGGCACCTGACGCTCGCCCGCCTCGCCCCGCAGCTGACGCACCAGCTCGTGCATCTGCCGCAGCCCCGAAGCGCCGATCGGCTCGCCGTTGGCGATCAGGCCGCCGTCAGTGTTGACCGGCATTGAGCCGTGGATCTCGGTGGCGCCGTCGGCCAATAGCTTTTCCTGCTCGCCGTCGGCGCACAGGCCCGTCTCGGCCATGTGGATGACCTCGGCGCCGGCATCGGTGTCCTGCAGCTGGGCGATGTCGACGTCCTCGGGACCGATACCGGCGGCCTCGTAGGCGGCCTTGGCCGCATACACCGTCGGCGAAACGTCCTCGTCCATCGCACCGAACGTGGCGTGCACCTCGTAGGCGCCATACCGGCGGGTGCGGATCTCGGTGGCCCGTACGTACACCGGCTTGTCGGTGAACTTGTGCGCGATGTCCCCGCGGCACATGATGACGGCGGCGGCGCCCTCGTCCGGCGCGCAGAACATGTACTGCGTCAGCGGGTAGTTCAGCACGGCCGAGTTCAGGATCTCGTCCTCGGACATCGGCTTGCGGCGGAATGCATTCGGGTTTATCGCGCCGTTGCGGAAGTTTTTGGCTGCCACCTTGGCCAGGGTGGCCTGGGAGATGTTGTGGTCGTGCAGGTACTTGTTAGCCTTCATGCCGAAGAATTTGGTGGTGACGAACTGGCCGTTTTGCGCATACCACTGCGGCAGCGCCAGTTTTGCGGGGTCGTCGGTGAAGGCGCCCTTA
This sequence comes from uncultured Actinomycetota bacterium, assembly GCA_963762625.1. GTDB lineage: Bacteria > Actinomycetota > Actinomycetes > Mycobacteriales > Mycobacteriaceae > Mycobacterium. The sequence goes on along the minus strand of CAVXLB010000001.1, from coordinate 1,042,432 downwards.
GGGTGCTTGTCCAAGCCGATGGCGATGCCGATGTCGTACTTGCCCAGCCGGATGGTGTCGGCGGTCTGTTGGATGGCACTGGCCGCGGTGGCACAGGCATTGAAGACGTTGGTGAACGTGATGCCCGTCAGCCCGACGAGGCGGGTCACCGCGTCCGGGTTGGACACCTCGTGGCTGCCGCCGAAGCCGAACTGGATGTCCTTCCACTGGACACCGGCGTCGGTCAGCGCGAATTGGATGGCTTCGGCACCCATCTCCATTGCGGTCTTCTCGAACCTGCCGAATGGATGCAAGCCCACGCCGATGATGGCGACGTCATTAGTCATCTAACGCTCCTTCTGGGTAGACGGTGGCGACCCGCCACTAAACCGGCTGGAATGCGAACGTGACGATCTCGTTGCCGTCAGCGTCGTTGGTAAAAGGCAGCATGGTCAGCTCGACCTCTTGGCCGAACTGCAGCTTGGCCGGGTCGTTCTCCGTCAGCCTGCCCTCGACGCGGATGACATCACCGAGCTGGACCAGGCCCACCCCGAACGGCACGAAATCCTTGCCGGTCGGACCTGCGTAGGGAGCGCCGGGCGCGAAGCCCTGGGTGGTCCACGCCACCAGGCTTCCGCGGCGTGGCAACAACAAGTCGCTCATCTCGCCGCCACTACAGCGCGGGCACCGCTGCTGCACCGGGAAGGTGGTAGCACCGCAGTCGCCGCAGAGACTGCCAATCAGCTGCGGGTTCTCGTCCGGCCAGGTCGATATTTCGGGGGCAAGGGCCTTTTGCATCGAGCGATCCTCCAGCGATCATCCACAGTCCGCCAACAGAATAAGTGACTCACCAAAAGCTACAACAGGATTCCACTAAAGTGGTAATCACATTCTCCTATCCTTGGCATCGGCGATCCGGAGGTCAGCGCCGTAGCGTGTACACGTCACTCTGGACCGATGTAAGGAGACGACTATGCCGGTCACGGTGTTATTCGAACTCAGAATCAAGCCCGACGCGGTGCCAGCGGCACGTGATCTCATGCACCGTACGCTCGAAGTTACGCGGGCGTTCGACGGCAATCTCGGCATCGAAGTGCTCGTCGATGCGGACGACGAAGCGCACTGGATGATGTACCAACTCTGGGAGACGGCCGAGCACGACGAGGCCTATCGGACCTTTCGTGCCGGCGAAGGAAAAGTAACGGAGCTCCCGCCCCTGCTGGCCGCTCCCCCTGTTAAGACGAGATACGTCACTTCAGATATCTGACGCCCGGCAACTAACTCAGAGCGCGGGAATGACTTCGCGCTCGAACAACTCGATGCCGGAGCGGTCGTACGCGGCCTCTGGGAAGTAGCAGATCGCGTATTCGCAGCCGAGGTCGCGAATCTTGGCTATCCGTTCGATCACCTGTTCCACCGTGCCCGTCGCCGAATCCGGGCCGCTGCCGGCCGCAAGCATCAAATCGGCCATTTCCTCCGATACATGGCCGACCATGCGGTCGCGTATCCGCGCCAACCGGTCTTTGACGTCGGCATCGGAGGTGCCAACGACGGCGTTGAAATTGGCCGAACGCACGATGGCGTCGAAGTCGGTGCCCAGCTTGCGGCAGTGCTCAGCGAGCACTTCGGACTTGTGGGCGAAAGCCTCCGGCTCCGGCGTAAAGTTGGTGTATTGCCCGTATTTCGCGGCGATACGCAGGGTAACCTTCTCCCCGCCGCCGGCGATCCACAGCGGAATCCCGTTGTTCTGCAGTGGCTTCGGCGCAACGATCGCGCCGTCGACCTGATAGTGCTTACCGTCGAAGCTGACTTTGCCGTCGCGCCAGGCGGCCCGCATGATCTGCACGCCCTCGTCGAGCCGAGCCAACCGCTCCCCCGCCGACGGAAATCCGTAACCGTAAGCGCGCCATTCATGTTCGTACCAGCCGCCGCCGATACCCATCTGAATTCGGCCGCCGGAAATTATGTCGGCAGTAGCAGCCACCTTCGCCAGGTAGACGGGATTGCGGTAGCTCATTGCCGTGCACATCTGGCCGAGCTTGATCCGCGAGGTCGTCGCCGCGTAGGCCGACATCAGCGACCAAGCCTCGTGCGTGGCTTCGGCGCTGGGCAGCGGGACGGTGTGGAAGTGGTCGTAGACCCACAGTGAGTCCCACGCGCTGCCGTCGGCGTAGGTCGCCAGGTCCCGCATCACCGCCCAGTGCTTCTCGGGTTCGATGCCGACCAAATCCATTCGCCAGCCCTGCGGAATGAAGAGACCAAAGCGCATGTCTAGGACTCTAGCCTCGTCACGATGTGGCATGGCATGGGCGGCGGATCCATGGCTCACAGCAAATCGATAACGAGGACCTAGCCGGCTGCTGACAACGGGAAGCTAAATAAGATTCATGACAAACACACTCTCGACCACCGATGCACCTGGACTCACTTCAACTAGCGCTCCGCGTCGCCAAATCCGGCTAATGCAACTGGTATTCGCCGGGGCCGCGACCGTCGCGGCGTTCGCGCTATTCAGCGCCGCCCAGCCCGGTAACGCCGCAACCGTTGCCACACCTGGGACAGTGCACCTGGCAGCTGCACCGAACATGGCCGGCGTCGGCGGCTTGGCCACCGACGGCTTCGACGGCACCTCCGGGGTCAACGACAACGGCCAGACCGAAGGCGACACCTTCACGCAGAACGCCCAAGACCAGAGCACCGCGTAAGAGCTCCGCTCACTGCCGAGCCCTTCCGACCTACCGGCAGGTGGGGCGCTATGTTAGGGTAACCTAACTTAGCGAGGAGGGCGCCATGCGTGTTCTGATCTCGGGGGCCAGCATCTCCGGCCCGGTTCTGGCCTACTGGCTGTCCCGGTACGGATTCGAAGTCACCATCGTTGAACGCGCGCCCGCACTGCGAAAAACGGGTGGTCACGCAGTTGACCTGTTCCGGCCGGCCATGGAAATCTCGGAAAAGATGGGTGTGCTGCCGAAGATCGAGGCCCTCGCCACCGGGACCGACGTGTTGACGCTGTACCGCAAGGGTGCCCAGCGGCCGGCTCGTGTCGATCTCGCCAAGGTCACCGGCGCCATATCCGACCGCCACGTAGAGATCATGCGAGACGATCTCAGCGAGGCCTACTACGACGCCGGCCGCGACCAAGTCGAGTACCTATTTGGCGATTCGATCACGGCCGTCTCCCCCGACGGTGAGGTGAGCTTCGAACACGCGACCCCACGCAGGTTCGACGTCGTGGTCGGCGCCGACGGACTGCACTCGAACGTCCGAAGCCTCGTCTTCGGCGAAGACGCCGGACGCACCCGGTTCCTCGGCGGATACCTGGCAGTACTGTCGGCGCCGAAAGCTCTCGCGCACGCGCAAGAGATGGTCATGCACGCCGGTGCCGGTCACCTGGCGGGAATCTACACCGCCCAACCATTGGACGACTCACGCGTGTTGTTCATGTTTCGCAGCAGGGAAGAGCTGCATTACCACCACCGAGATGTCCTGCGACAAAAAGAATTACTGCGCGCAGCGTTTACCGGGATAGACGCAATGGTGGACGGCTGGCTCGACGAGCTCGACCGCACACCGACGTTCTACTTCGACTCGATCACCCAGTTGCAGCTGAACACCTGGTCGCGCGGGCGGGTCACCCTGGTTGGAGACGCAGGATACTGTCCAGGGCCAGCCGTCGGCGGCAGCACCAGCATCGCGGTGCTAGGCGCCTACACACTTGCGGGCGAACTGGCGCAGGCGGACGGAGACTACCCGCGCGCCTTCGCCTCCTACGAGCAGCAGATGGCCGATCCAGTGCGCCGCAGCCGAGCCTTTGCGCGCGTGACGGCGAAAAGCCTCATCCCCGGCTCCGCCGCGGGGGTGTGGGCTATTACCCGTGGCGCGCAACTGATCTCCGTGTTGCCCGCCGGGCTCACCAAAGCGGTCGCGAGGCTCAACACCAAAGGTGTGCGACTATACGACTCAATGCAGTTCAAGGAGTACACGGCACCCGCGGTCGGTTAACGGCTGCGGCTCGGCCTTACCCCGTGGGCTGGCCGAAGTTGGACGAATTCAGCTCAGCCGCTTTCAACAACTCCTTGAGCGCGACAGGCAGACCGTCTGCGACCTCCCACAGCTCAGGTAGCAAGCGTGAACATGAGACGAGACCGACGTCGAGCTTGCCGTTGAGCGACATCACCGTGACGTTGAGCCCGGCGCCATCAAACACCGGCCCGAATGCATACCTCGCCCGAACTGCAGCACCCATCAAGTAGTGCTGCCCCGTTGGCCCGGGGACGTTGGAAACATACAAGTTGTACATTGGCCGTCTGCCACTGAGTCCGGACCATCGATAGAGTCGCAAGCCCAGTGCTGCTATCCCGGGGGCGCACTCCATCCAATCCTGCACCAGGTTCAGCCCAACCGCCGAAGCAAACTCCTTGGCTACCGGAGTCGCCGCGGCGATGGCATTGAGCCGGTCCACCGGATCGGCGATCCCGGTGTACAGACTCGACTGCATCATCGACAGTTGATTGCGACTCGCCACGCCCTCCCGATAAACGGATATCGGTATCTGTGCCACCAGTGCCGCCTTGGGCAGCACGGCGCGCTCAAGCAGGAACTGCCTCAACGCACCCGACACCAGGGCCAGCATGACGTCGTTCACCGTGGCGCCGAACCTGTCCCTGACGACCTTCACGTCATCGAGGTCCAGCTGGACGAAAGCCATATTGCGACGGTCGGAGACATTGCCGCTGAACGGGGTCCGCGGTGCGTTGAACACCAGCGGTATCCCAAGATCCCGAGCTCGCCGGCGCACCGCCGCTGCCCTGATCACGCCGGCAACGGTCGCGGGCAACACCCTGGTGAGTAGCAGCCATGGCCGGCGGAGAAAGCGCAGCAATCCATCGACGACGATCTGCCGCTTGGCGACATTCCCCGCACCGTCACGCGGTTGCGGTACCGGTGAGTCAGGTTCTGCGCTGCACAACCGCGACAAGATGTCCAGCGCGCTGAGCCCATCTCCGAGCACATGGTGCATCCGGTGCATGACCGCAACTCGGCCACCGAAGTCGGGGCAAGCGCCCGACAAACCCTCGATCACCCACATGTCCCACAACGGCCGGTCGCGGTGCAGTCGACCGGACATCAGCCGACCGGCAAACTCCATCAACTCATCGCGGCCACCCGGCGGCGGCAGCTCGAACCGATGCAAATGCCGGTCGAGGTCGAACTCGGAATCCTCTACCCACACCGGAGTGTCCAAATTGAGCACGTTGTCGGCCAGCTTCATCCGGAATTCCGGCAGCGCCGGCATACGCGCAGACAACGCGTCGCGGAACCGCTCAAAACTGTATCCACCTGGCACAGTCGACATGTCCAATTCCCACAACGCGCAGCCAGTCATCGGCTGAGACCGCATATCGACCAGCATGCTGGCGTCGAATCCGCTGAGCCGAGAAAGTTTCACTGGGCAGCCCTGCCGAACGGAGACGGCTGGCTGGAAAGCGTGGCATTTCGGGTGTGCTTTAGAGCAAACCCACAGAGCCGCTGCATAGTTGAAGGAGGGTAACAAATGGTCTGCAAAGTGTCACTGTGGCACCTGATCGCCCATCCAGTCGTCGCCTCGCATCCACAGACGTACCAGCAAGGCGCGTGCCGAGCGCATCCATCGCGACATTCGCACTGAAAACAGCGGGCTGAAAATATCTTCCCGCAATCGGGTCACTATGGAGGTCTTTATCAGCCACTGCCCATTGACCTTCTCGTAGGTTTCGTGATAATGGCCGTACCCGTTGAGGGTCAAGCCCGGCGCCAGGCGCACGACGTCGTTGAGCGCCCACACCCCAGTCGCCGTCGTAGCTGAAGTCAACGCGATCTCCGGTGCATGAACCTGGTGGACTGTGGGATGGGGAGACCTGCCTAGCGTCATGCGGCAGAAGGCCACGAACACGTCCGCACCGTTGATGACCGCGCCGCCTACGTCGGCCAGATCGGTGGCGAAGTCGTCGGTGAGCAAGTTGCGCCAAGCGACCCAATCTTTTGCGTCAAGATATCTGCAGTAACGCGCCTTCAGTTGCCTGATTGACTCGATTTCCAGCAGACAAGCGGCGTCTTGCATGCAGACCCTCTCTGCGAACCACCGAGCCGCAGAACGGCCTCCGGGCAGTACAGTTCGGCGATGCCGCCGCTCATTATTCCGCCTACGGCGAATTGTGCGCCTATTCCAGCTAAGCGCGGCTGCGGCGGGTGGCCGCTGATACTCTCGCCGCAGGTTCTATCATTCTTGCAAGGAAGCTGGATGACTCCAAATCGCGGCGATTCCCGTCCCACCCGCTCGGCGAAGCAGTTCACCGACCGAACGCTGAAGTACCCTCCCGGAGAACTGCTCGCGTCGCTTTACCGCTGGCGCGGACCCGTCACGAGATCGGGACGCTACGCCTATCTGCTGGGCCCCGACGCTAACCAGTTCATCTTTAAAAACGCCGAATTATTCAGTTGGCGTGAGGCATTCAAAGGACGCATTCCGGTCGATGGCGAAACGGCACTGATCGTCAGCGACGGTGCGGCCCACCGGCACATGCGGAGGCTCATCCAGCCGTCCTTTCACCATCGCCAGGTAGAGCATTACCTGAGGACCATCGCCGACAGCGCCGACGCTGCCATCGATGAATGGCGGACCGGCCAGCGAGTCGATGTGTACCAGGCTCTGCGCGCTCCGCTTCGGCGCACCACTATTGAGTTGTTGTTCGGTCAACGAATGGCCGCAGATACGGCATTCTTCACCGAGCAACTCCAGGAACCGCTGCACATGTTTGAAGGCATGCCGCAGGTTGCGGCGTGGAAGCAGCGGCTTTCCACACCGCAGGCACGTCGCGTCGTGGCTGATCTGCGCAGGATCGACGAGCGCATCTCCGCGGAGGTCTGCCGGATTCGGCGGGACCCCGGAGATCGTGCCGACAACCTGCTCAGCCACCTGGTGCACAGCGCTGACGAGTCCGGACAACCACTAAGCCACCGAGAGATTCGCGATCAGGTCGTGAATTTGATCAATGCGGCCGAGACAGCCCATCCAGTGATGGCGTGGGCGATCTACGGGATGCTCAGTACCCCGGGAGCGTGGGACCGAGCCGCCGACGAAGTACGCCGCGTCCTCGGCGACCGCTCACCGACCGCAGAAGATTTGAAGCGACTCACCTATCTCAACGGAGTGGTGCAGGAAACCTTGCGGTTGTACCCGCCCTCCGCGATCTCGGTTCGCTATGTGGTGCGTGACTTCGAGTTCGCAGCCAAGCGCATCAAGCGTGGCACCACGGTGTTGTTCAGCCCTTACGTAACCCACCGGCTGCCGGAGTTGTGGCCGGCGCCGTTGGCCTTTCGGCCGCAGCGATGGGATCCCGCTGAGCTTGACTACCGGAAGCGCAGAAACGACCACTTCCTGCCGTTTACTGCCGGGCTGCACCGCTGCATCGGCGCCGAACTGGCAACGGCGCAGCTGACCGTGATGCTTGCACGACTGCTGAGTCGCCACTCATTGAGACTCCCCGCGCAGACGATCCGGCCGACCATACTCCCCATGTTGCGGCCGGCCGATGGTCTGCAGGTCGAGATCGTCACCTAGCTCGCAAGGTGACTGCCGAAAAAGTTCGCCGTCAACGACTTCGGACGATCATCCTCAATCCGTAGCGGGGTCGTAATGACATAGCGGCTTCCGGTTCCACCGGGTGCCCAGGCTTGATATCGAACACAAATCGTTGGCTGAGCACGGCGATGGTCAGCACGGCCTCCATCACAGCCAAGTTCTGGCCGATGCAGATACGCTTCCCGCTGCCGAACGGTACGTAAGCGCCACGCGGACGATCCTTCGCCGCAGCCGACAGGAACCTTGCCGGGTCGAATTCCTCAGGGTCATGCCACCAACGCGGGTCGTGATGAACCGCGTGTGCCGCCAGCAGAATCGTGGTGCCTGGCCGAATTGGGTGCCCGCCGATATTGTCGGGTTTGACGGCGAGCCGCCACATCGCCCACGATGGACTGTAATAACGCAAAGTTTCCATGAAACACGCAGTGGTCCAACGCAGTTTCGGTAGGTCTTCGGCCGCGGGCACGCGCCCCCCCAACACGTCGTCGACCTCGGCGAGCATCCGTTCTCGTGCCTGCGGATGCAGCGCTAACAGATACCACAACCACTGCAGCCCATTACCCGTGGTTTCGTAGCCTGCCGCTATGAAGGTCAGCGACTCATCATGAACTCGCTGGTCTGACAGTCGAGCGCCGCCCTCGTCCTCGGCGCACAGCAGATAGTTGAGCAAATCTTCGGAAGCCGTGGGGTGGGCCTGACGGTGGCGAACCAGATCCCACACCGCCCTATCGAGCGATCGAACTGTGGCCTGCATCGCACGATACGGCCAGGGCAGCGGTACTGCCGACAAGCCGGTCCGGATAACCACGCGGAGAAGCCTTTTAGGTATCGCGGCCAACAAAAGAACCCGCGTCGCAGGATCTCCGAACCGGAGGTTGGTAGTCACCATAGCGAGCATTGCTTCGGTGATCTTGCCGAACTTGTCGGTGAAAACTACCTTCCCGGTGACATCAAGCGCTAGTTTGAGCATCGCGCCGGTCATATCAATTTCGGTTGCGCCGTCTACGCTTTCATCGATGTCGGCCGCTAAGTCGGTAATCGGGCCGACCATCGACTCCACCAATCCGTTCAGCCGACGTTTGGCGAGGCCCGGGTTGATCACGTCACGGTGCCAGTGCCAGGTCTCGCCCTCGTCGGTCAAGAGTCCTAGACCGAGTACCGCCCGCAGCGTTTCGTACTCCACCGACTTCTGATAGTTCAGCCGGCCTTCGTGTAACACATGGTCTATGTGGTCGGGGTGCGCAAGCGATACGAATCGCCTTGTGCCACAATGGAAATAGGCGATATCAAAACCGGCGATCTGCCGATACCATCCCCTGCGATGATTCAGCCGCGTTACCAGCGCGCCGCGAGTCATCGCCGCCCAGCTCAGCCGCTTCGCCGGATCCCCGGTCAGGGGTGCGATGGCCCGGTCACCACCGGTTGGCCGGCCAACTGGCTGAGTCGCCCTCGACATGTGACGCCCCCTACGCTGCGGTGTAAATCGGCCCGATAGCACCCTAAAGCATTCGGGCGCGCAGCGGAGCGACTTCTCTGGGGGTTGACGAACCGCCGTGGTGGCATGCGCAGGACGCGAATGGGCGGCACCAAACCATTGCCTCCACCGCACTGCAACACGGCCACATATCCGGTTCGGTAGCGGTTAATACCGACATGACTCCAGTTGCACTGCGGCGTCGGGTCGCCGCGCAGCCGGTTGACTACGTCAGCGAGTCAGGCGGCAGGAAGCGGTCGCCGTACTTGGCCGCAAGCTCACGAGCCCGGGCCACGAAGGCATCCTTGCCGGTACCGGCCGGCCCGGAGTAGCCGACGATGAACTGCGCGCTACCGCCGGTCCACGGCGGGAACCCGATGCCCATGATCGACCCAATATTGGCGTCGGCCGTAGTCATCAACACGTTCTCGTCAAGACACTTCTGAGTCTCCAGCACCTCGGCGAACAGCATCCGGTCGATCATGTCCTGCAACGGCGGCTCCGACGAGCCCGATTTGAACGTTTCGCGCAGGCCCGGCCACAGCCGGGTGCGCTTGCCATCGACGTACTCGTAGAAGCCTGCGCCCTTCAAGCGGCTAGGTCGGCCGTTCTCGATCATCTTGTCGACGACGGCCTCCGCCGGGTGCGGCGCATAGACGGCGCCGGCATCTTCCACCGCCTTACGGGTAGCCGCCGCGATCTTGTGCATCAGCTCCAGGTTGAGCTCGTCGGACAGCTGCAGCGGGGGTGCGGGGTAGCCGGCCTGGTTGCCCGCGTGCTCGATGCTGGCAGGCTCGACGCCCTCACCCAGCATGGCGAGCGCCTCGTTGACGAAGGTACCGATCACGCGGCTGGTGAAGAAGCCGCGGCTGTCATTGACCACGATCGGGGTCTTGCCGATGGCAAGGGTGTAGTCGAAAACCCGGGCCAGCGCCTCGTCGGAAGTCTTCTCGCCCTTGATGATCTCCACCAGAGGCATCTTGTCGACCGGCGAGAAGAAGTGGATCCCGATGAAGTCTTCCTGCCGCTTGACGCCGGTCGCCAGACCGGTGATCGGCAGCGTCGAGGTGTTCGACCCGAGCAGCGCGTTGGGCTCGACGATGTCCTCGATCTCCTGGAAGACCTGGTGCTTGAGATCCTGGCTCTCGAACACCGCCTCGACCACGAAGTCGACGCCTTTGAAGTCGGCGGGGTCAGCGCTGGGCGTGATGCGGCCCAACAGCGCCTTACTCTTCTCATCGGTGGTCTTACCGCGCTCGAGCGCCTTGGCCTCAAGTTTCTCCGAATAGGTCTTGCCCTTCTCGGCCGCCTCGATGGAGACATCCTTGAGCACCACATCGAAGCCGGCCTTCGCCGAGACGTAGGCGATGCCTGCGCCCATCATGCCCGCGCCGAGCACACCGATCTTGGTGATCGGCGTCTTGCCGATACCCTCGGGCCGTGAACCACCCGAGCTGATGAACTGCATGTCGAGGAAGAACGCCTGGATCATGTTCTTGGCGACCTGTCCGGTGACCAGCGACGTAAAGTAGCGGCTCTCGATGCGGCTGGCGGTGTCGAAGTCCACCTGCGCGCCCTCGACAGCAGCGGCCAGGATGGCGCGCGGGGCGGGCATCGGTGCGCCCTTGAGTTGCTTGCGCAACAGCGAGGCGAACGACGGCAGAATCGCAGCGAGCGACGGAGTGCTCGGGGTGCCGCCCGGCATCTTGTAGCCCTTGACATCCCACGGCTGGGTGTGGCTGTCCGGGTTGGCCTTGATCCACGCCTTGGCCGCGGGCACCAGTTCGTCGACGGTCGGCAGCACCTCGTCGACCAGACCGGCTTCCTTGGCCGCGGCGGGCTTGAACCTGGTGCCCTGCGACAGCACGTTCACGAACGCGTTCTGGAGTCCGAGCATCCGCACGGTCCGGGTGACTCCGCCGCCACCCGGAAGCAGACCGAGCGTGACCTCCGGCAGGCCGAGTTGGCTGCCCTTGACGTCGGCGGCGATGCGGTGGTGACAGGCCAGCGCGATTTCCAGCCCACCGCCGAGCGCGGCGCCATTGATGGCGGCGACGACGGGCTTGCCCAGCGTCTCCAGCGCGCGAAGGTCACGCTTGACGCCCTCGACCATGTCGAAGGCGTCCCCCGCGTTCTCCGGTCCGAGGTTGATCATCGCTTTCAGGTCACCGCCCGCGAAGAAGGTCTTCTTCGCGCTGGTGATCACGACACCGGTGATCGAATCCCTCTCGGCGACAATGCGTTCGACGGCATTGTGCATGGACTCCTGGTAGTGCTCGTTCATCACGTTGGCCGAACCGGTCGGGTCGTCCAGCGTAAGTGTGACGATGCCGTCGGCATCCTTGTCCCACTGAATCGTGTTCTCGGTCATGGCTTTTGCAGTCCTCTTTCTCAGACGCGCTCAATGATGGTGGCCACGCCCATACCGCCACCGATGCACAGGGTGACCAACGCGCGACGGGCGCCGCGGCGCTCGAGCTCGTCGACCATGGTTCCGGCGATCATCGCTCCGGTGGCACCCAGCGGGTGGCCCATCGCGATGGCGCCGCCGTTGACGTTCAGCTTCTCGTCGGGAATGTTCAGATCCTTCTGGAACTTCAGCACTACCGACGCGAAAGCCTCGTTCAGCTCGAACAAGTCGATGTCGTCGACCGTCAGCCCTGCCCGGTCCAGCACCTTCAGGGTGGCCGGAGTGGGTCCGGTGAGCATGATCGTCGGCTCGGCGCCGCTGGTCGCGGTGGCGACGATCCGCGCCCGCGGGGTCAGCCCCTGCGACTCACCTGCCGACTCTGATCCGATCAGCACCAGCGCGGCGCCGTCGACGATGCCGGAGCTGTTGCCGCCGGTGTGGACGTGGTTGATCTTCTCGAGCCAGTGGTACTTCTGCAGCGCCACATCGTCAAATCCGGCCATAGCCGCCAACCCCTCGAATGCCGGCTTGAGCTTGCCCAATCCCTCGAGCGTGGTTCCGGGGCGCATGTGCTCGTCGTGGTCGAGGATGACCAGACCGTTCATGTCCCTGACCGGGACGACCGACTTCGCGAAGTAGCCGCCGGACCATGCCGCGGCAGCCTTGTCTTGCGAGCGCACCGCGTAGGCGTCGACGTCCTCTCGGGAGAAGCCCTCGATGGTCGCGATCAGGTCGGCCCCGATCCCCTGGGGCACGATGTAGTTGTCGAACCCGGTGGCCGGGTCGTTGAAAATCGCACCACCGTCAGCGCCCATCGGCACGCGGCTCATCGACTCGACGCCGCCCGCGATCACCAAGTCGTCCCAGCCCGACCGAACCTTCTGCGCGGCTGTGTTAACAGCTTCCAGTCCGGAGGCGCAGAAGCGGTTGAGCTGGACGCCGCCGACGGTGTCGGGCATGCCCGCGGCGACAACCGCGGTCCGGGCGATGTCGGCGCCCTGATCCCCGACCGGCGAAACCACGCCGAGGACGACGTCGCTGATCATGGTCTCGTCCAGGTCAGGGTTGCGAGTACGCAATTCGTCGATCAGGCCGACCACCAGGTCGAGCGGCTTGACTTCGTTCAGGGCGCCGTTGCGTCCCTTGCCACGCGGCGTGCGGATGGCCTCGTAAATGAACGCTTCTTCGGACATGTCGGCTTCCTGTTCGCAAATCGGGGGTTCTCGGATCCGTCTCAAGATTAGGTCCTATACCAGCACCCTAACAAAGCCCCCGGCCAACCTGTTGGTTGGGCACGATTGCCCTGGTCACGCCGAACGTGACGCTGCAGTCACGATCGCTGCCGAGCGTGACACCGCAGTCACGATCGAAGCTAGGCTCGACCACCATGACGGTGCCGCGGCTGCGCCCGTACGCGACGACAGTGTTCGCCGAAATGTCGGCGTTGGCTGCGCGTGTCGGTGCGGTGAACCTGGGCCAGGGCTTTCCCGACGAGGACGGACCGCCGGCCATGCTGAAGGCCGCGCAAGACGCCATCGCCGACGGTGTCAATCAATACCCGCCCGGGTTGGGCATCGCGCCCCTGAGGCAGGCCATCGCCGCGCAGCGCCGGCGGCATTTCGGTATCGACTACGACCCCGACACCGAGGTGCTGGTGACGGTCGGGGCCACCGAGGCCATCGCGGCCGCGGTGCTCGGCCTGGTCGAACCCGGCTCGGAGGTATTGCTGATCGAGCCGTTCTATGACTCTTACTCCCCAGTGGTGGCGATGGCCGGTGCACACCGGGTGACGGTGCCCCTGATCCCCGATGGCCGCGGCTTTGCTCTTGATGTCGACGCCATGCGCCGGGCACTGACACCGCGAACCCGGGCGCTGATCGTCAATTCGCCGCACAATCCGACCGGTGCGGTGCTCGGCGCGACCGAACTGGCGGCCATTGCGGAGATCGCGGTTGCGGCAGACCTTTTGGTGATCACCGATGAGGTCTACGAGCACCTGGTTTTCGACGCCCACCGGCATCTGCCGCTGGCCTGCTTCGACGGTATGGCCGAACGCACGATTACTATCTCCAGCGCGGCCAAGATGTTCAACTGCACCGGCTGGAAGATCGGATGGGCTTGCGGCCCAGCGGAACTCATTGCCGGCGTGCGCGCGGCCAAACAGTATCTGAGCTACGTCGGCGGCGCACCTTTCCAGCCGGCGGTCGCCCTGGCGCTGGACACCGAGGACGCATGGGTGATAGCGCTCCGGAACGCCTTGCAGTCAAGACGCGATCGGCTGGCGGCGGGGCTGACCGAGATCGGTTTCACCGTGCACGACAGCTATGGGACGTACTTCCTGTGCGCCGATCCGCGTCCACTGGGTTACGACGACAGCACGGCATTCTGCGCGGCACTACCGGAAAGATTCGGGGTGGCCGCCATCCCCATGTCGGCGTTCTGCGATCCATCGGCACCACATGCAGATGTATGGAATCACCTGGTGCGCTTCACCTTCTGCAAACGCGACGACACCCTCGACGAGGCAATCAGGCGACTGTCCGCGCTCCGCGACTGACCGATTACTCGGACGGGCCCGAACCGTTGCGACTGATCACGAAGTCTCGCAAGCCCTCCGTCGCGGCTTTGAGGACTCTCCTGCGAGCCCGGTTGACCAAGAACTCCGGCAGCGGCGCCGACGGCTCCATCGTGATGTCGAAGCGAACCCGCGTACTGGCCTCTCCCTCGCGCCGCAGGGTGTACTCGACATGCTGACCGTGTTGCTGAGCGGTCCTCGTGGCGTCCCACACCACCCAATCGGGGCCCCAGTGGTATTCGAGCACTTCGTGATCGGCGATCCCGGCAACCCTGATCGCGACCTTGACGTGGTGCGGCCGGCCGTCGGGATAGGTGTCGATGACTTCAGCCCTCTTGTGCACCGGGGACCATGACGGCACCGAGCCGATATCGGCTAGCGCGTCCAGGATCACTTCCGGCAGCGCATCGATGATGATTTCCTGCGATGCTTGGACGGCCATTCATACAAAGCTAGCAATTCGCTTTGAGATTGTGTCTCGAATTAAGCGATAAAGCCGAAGATAATCAGCGACATAGCGACCCTGATGAGAGGATCAGTCTGTTCGCTGCCCTACGGCGTTGTTATTGACCACCCAATCGCGCAGTCCTTGGGTTGCGCCGTCCAATACGATCTTGCTGGCCCGCTTGACAATGAAAGCCGGAATCGGTCCCGACGGTTCGACGGTGATATCGAAACGAACCCGCGATTTGTCGATGCCCTCGGGCTGGACGAGGTATTCGATATGCTGTCCGTGCTGCTGGAATGTCTCTTTGGCATCGTAGACCACCCAGTTAGGGCCCCAGTGATATTCCAGGATCTCCTTGTCGACGATCCCGAGAATCTTGATGATCGCTTTTACGTGGTGCGGCCGACCATCCGGATACCGGTCGAGAACTTCGACTCGTTTGTGCATGGGCGACCAGGCTGACAAGACGCCAACATCCGTCAGCGCCTCCATAATTACTTCCGGAGGCGCGTCAATCACAATCTCTCGCGACGCCTGTACCGCCATTGACGCGACGTTAGCACTGCGCGATCGCGTTCGTCGGCATTTGCATACAATTGCTTAATCACCAACCGATTTCGGCAAGCGATGTGGTCGCGGCAGGCGGTGGCCCGATCGGCCCGGCCGGTGTTCGTGAGAAACGCGGCGCGGGCGCGGCCTGTTCGACACCATGGGCGGTGATCAGCGTGGATCGTGCGTTCAAATGCTCCGCGGTGGCAGCTTCAGTCCAGGTCAATACCGGTGTGACGCAGGCGTCGGTGCCGGCGAAAACCTCCGCCCATTCGTCACGGGTCCGACTGGAGAACCGTGCGGCGAAAACATCGCGCATTTGCCGGTAGGAAGCGATCTCGAACTGGCCAGGCACCTCGCCGGACGCCAGGCCGAGTCCGGTCAGCAAGGCCGCGAAGAACTCCGGCTCGATAGCGCCGACCGCGATATATTTGCCGTCGGAGGTCTCATAGCAACGGTAGAACGGAGCGCCTCCGTCTAGCAGGAACGATTCACGCTGGTCACGCAGTGCGCCGGTGGACTTCATGGTCCACATCATCTGGGCGAGCACGCTGACCCCGTCGACCATTGCGGCGTCGATGACCTGGCCCTTACCCGAGTGTTCCCGCTCGTACAGAGCGACCGCGATGCCCAACAGCACCAGCATCGAGCCGCCACCGAAATCGGCGACCAGGTTTAGCGGCGGCATCGGGGGTCGGTCGGAGTAGCCGAGCGCCGACAACGCACCGGTCTGCGACAGATAGTTGATGTCGTGGCCTGCTGTTTGGGCCAGCGGCCCGTTTTGTCCCCAGCCGGTGATCCGCGCGAAGATCAGTCTCGGGTTGACCGCCGCACAGTCATCGGGTCCGATTCCGAGTCGCTCGCAGGTGCCGGGCCGGAAGCAGTCCAACAGCACGTCGGCCTTGGCGGCGAGCTGTAGCAACGCGTCGAGCTGCGTCTTGACGTCCAGATCGACGATCCGCTTACCGCGGTGCAGCAGGTCACGATCTTCCGACGGCATCGTCAACCCGCCGGGGCGGCGCACCCGCACCACGTCGGCACCCAGGTCGGCGAGCACCATCCCGGCGTGCGGTCCGGGTCCGATGCCGCCGAGTTCGATGACCCGCACACCGGCCAGGGGCCCCCTGTCACTCACTGTGACTACTTGCCCTTTACCTTCAGCACCTGCTTGCGCAGGCCTTCGGTGGCGGTATCGATCGACCCCTTAACGGCGCGTTTGAGCACGAAGCCGGGCAATGGCACCGAAGGGTCGACGCTGATCTCGAACTTGACTCGAGTCTTGTCGCCCTCGGGCGTCAATGTGTAGGTGCCTTTCTGGGAACGCTGTGCCGCGGAGCTCACCAACGTCCAACTGACCGCGTTCTCACTCCACGTGTAAGCCACCACCTGCTCGTCGGTGATCCCCGCCGACTTGATCTTCATCTTCGCCTTGCTGGGGCGGCCGTCGTCTCCGGTCTCGAGCACTTCTGCGCTCTGATGCGGACCCGACCATTCGGGCAACGACGCGAGATCGGCAATGACGTCGAGGATCTCCTCTGGGCTGGCTTCAATGACAACTGCCCGGGTTTCGTTTATCGCCATGGCCGAACCATAGCGCTCCGCCGTCCGGCCGGCCTTGATTTCGACCGGGGGTACGGTCGTCTTTGTGACTGATGCAGCAACTGAATCCGTCTACACCGTCGGTGACTACCTGCTCGACCGCCTCGCCGAACTCGGCGTCTCCGAGATCTTCGGCGTCCCCGGCGACTACAACCTGGAATTCCTCGACCACATCGTCGCCCACCCGGCCATTCGATGGGTGGGCAACGCCAACGAGCTGAACGCCGGCTACGCCGCCGACGGATACGGGCGGCTACGCGGAATGTCAGCTGTGGTAACGACGTTCGGGGTCGGTGAACTCTCGGCAGCGAATGCGATCGCGGGTAGCTATGCCGAGCAGGTACCAGTGGTGCATATAGTCGGCGGCCCCTCTAAAGACGCTCAGGCCACCCGCCGGGCGCTGCATCACTCCCTCGGTGACGGCGACTTCGAACACTTCTTCCGGATAAGTCGCGAAATTACCTGCGCCCAAGCCAATTTAATGCCGGCAACGGCCCGCAGAGAGATCGACCGGGTGCTCAGCGAGGTGCGAGAGCAGAAGCGGCCCGGGTATATCTTGCTGTCCACCGACGTAGCGCGCTTCCCCACTGAACCCCCCGGCGCGGTGTTGCCCCGCTACACCGGCGGCACCAGTCCCCGCGCGCTCTCGATGTTCACCGACGCGGCCAGCGAACTCATCGCTGACCATCAGTTGACCGTGCTCGCCGACCTATTGGTTCATCGCCTGCAAGTAGTCGAAAAACTCGAGGCGTTGCTTGCGGGCGACGTGGTTCCCTACGCCACGCTGATGTGGGGAAAAAGTCTGCTGGACGAGAGCTCGCCCAATTACCTGGGGATCTACGCCGGGGCGGCCAGCGCCGAGTCGGTACGCACCGCGATCGAAGAGGCACCCGTTCTGGTGACCGCCGGAGTGGTGTTCACCGATATGGTCAGCGGCTTTTTCAGCCAGTTGATCGACCCGGCCCACAGCATCGACATCGGGCAATACCAGAGCAGCGTGGCCGGTCTGGTGTTCGCGCCGCTGGAAATGGATGCCGCACTGGACGCGCTGGCCGGAATCCTGACCCGGCGGGGAATCACTTCACCACCGGCGGCGTCAGCGTCTGACGAACTGCCCTTGGAAAAGCCCGCGACACCCAAATCACCGACGCGCGACCGCCCGCTGACACAGCAAATGCTATGGGACCGGCTTTGCGATGCGCTCACGCCCGGAAACGTGGTCCTCGCCGATCAGGGCACCTCGTTCTACGGCATGGCCGACCACAGGTTGCCGCAGGGAGTTACCTTCATCGGCCAACCCCTTTGGGGCTCAATCGGTTACACACTGCCCGCCGCGCTGGGAGCTGGCTTGGCGGAGCCCGGCCGCAGGACGGTGTTGCTGATCGGCGACGGGGCCGCGCAACTGACAATCCAGGAGCTGGGCACGTTTTCCCGGGAGGGACTGTCCCCCGTGATCGTGGTGGTCAACAACGACGGCTACACCGTCGAGCGGGCGATCCACGGAGAAACGGCCCCTTACAACGACATCGTCGGCTGGAGTTGGACCGACATCCCCAACGCGCTGGGGGTGGCCAATCACCTGGCGTTCCGTGCGCAGAACTACGGCGAACTGGACGACGCGCTCACCGCGGCAGCGAAGCACAAGGACCGCATGGTGCTGGTCGAGGCTGTCTTGCCACGGCTCGAGATTCCGCCCCTGCTCGTCGAACTCGTCCAACCGATGTCGCCGGACGGCAGCCCGCGTCGTTGACTACACCGGGCGTGCGGTTCGATCCGGACTTCCTGAGTTAAGAATCGCCCGGACGGTGCGCCGGCACCGTCCGCACTCGGCGCCCGCTCCGCAAGCCTGGGCGACCTCATTTGTCGTCGACGCCCCGGCCGCGACGGCATCGGCCACCACGTGGCTGGTGACTCCATTACACAGGCACACGAACATCGCGAGATCCGCTCACTTCGCCTCGATGCGCATCATGTCGAAGAAGCGGCCGACGAAAAGTGGCGGATAAGCACCCACTCCGGCCCCCGACATCCACTCGGCCGCGGCGTCCGGATGGTCGATCCATTCCCGCGCGCTTTCCTCGTCGGGAAACTCCTGCAGGATCAATACCTCATGGTCGTCGTCGAATGCCTGAAAGACCCAAGTCTTTCGGATACCGGCGGCGGTGAGCCTTTCCATCGCATCGCCGACCTCCGCGGTCAGGGTCGACACATCATCGACGGACCCTATTCCGGCCACCACAACGCCGGGCGCCCTTGGGTTCGAAGGTGGCTGTGCGACGAACCTGTCGATGATCTCGCCCGCGAAGACCGCGGGGATGTCGTCGACGCCGGCGGCATCGAACCAGTCGAAAAAGACCCGCGAGCGCAGTAGATCCACGATCCGCTCACGGCTGTGCACCCCGATCATCACCAGGACGCGGCCGTAGTCGTGTGTGGAGGTGTAGACCAGGACGTGGTGGGCACCAATGTCGGCCAGGGCCGATTTATTGCGCTCGAGCAACGGCCATACCCGGGTGGGGTCGGGGACGCGGTAGTCCGACGCGATGACCATCGAGTGAATGTCGCCAGTAGTCAACCGGGTGGCCCTATATCGGGTTGAACGACGAAATGAGCCACTTCTCATTGGCTTTCGTCAGCGTGACCGACACGCTGTTGGAGGTAAACGTCGGTTCCGGCCGGTCCTTGCTCTGCGTGCTTTGGTTGACGAACAACAGCACGACCGCCGAGTTGGGATGGATTTCCGACACCCCCGCGCGAAGCACCACCGCGCTGGTCCGCACGGACTTCTGCTTGGCGGCCGGCGCCACGATCTGCTCGGTGAACTGGTTGTAGTAGGTCAAGAAGTCGCCCGTCAAATGGGACTTGGCGGAGGAAAAGTCGCGGTCAAGGGTGTCGGGAGAATACGACAAGAGCGCGACCGTTCCTTCACTGGCGGCCGACATCGCCGCCTTGGCCGCCGAGGCATCGGTCGCCCGATCCGGTCGGTATGAGAACCAGAACAGTCCGCCCACCAATGTCAGCGAAACGATCACGAGCAACGCCAGAACGGCGGGAAGGATCATTCCGGAAAACCGCTTCTTCGGCTGCGCGGCAATGCGCTTCAGCCAACCGGGTTCTTTGCCGTGGTCGTCGGTGTCCGCCGGCTTGTCAACGTCAGCCGAGTCCGCGACTTCGACTGTCTTTTCGACCGACGTTTCGTCTGCGGTCACGCCGCGAACTCGACTTTCGACATCTTGAGCTGGCCGCCGTCGCGGGTGATCGTCACGACCAGCCGGTAGCTACGTGGATCCTGCTTGGCACCAGCCGTATTGGTGATGTCCGATGTGGAGGTGACCAGTACCACTGCTGAATCTTCTGTCATGGTGCCCATGTCCACGGCGGCGGCCTGAACGGTGGCGTGGGAGACCACCTTCGACTGTTCCACCACTTTGGTGAAATCGTCGGCGGTCTTGAGGAACTCGTCTTTGAAGGTGCCGGTGGCGTCATCGATGACGCGCTGCACACTTTGCTTGGCGTTGTTGTAGTCGACCGATGTCAATGTCACGACGCCCTGCCGCGCTGCGGCGGCGAATTCAGCCGCGCGCCGCTGTCGCTGGTCCGCCTCCCGATGGTGTAGGACGAAATACACGCTGCCCCCCAGCGAGGCCAGAATAACGATGACGGCTAAGCCCGCGGCGATGGTGGACCATCTGGGACGGCGACGCAGTCGGCGCACCCGTCCAAGCCTTAACGGCTTCTCCTCCGTTTCAGCCTCGTCAGCCGAGACATCGACGTCAGGTTTTTCGTCCGTTTCCAGGGCGCCGTCAACCGCAACTTCTTCGGTTTCCTCCGCGTTGCCTGCCTCGTCCTGGGATCCGGGGTCTCGTTTCTCGCTCTGGACGGTCTCGGCTGCGTCCGCCTGGCGTTCTTCGGTGGCCGCTACTTCGGTGACCGGTGAGGCCGGAGCTTCTGCGGTCTTTTCCGCTGCGGCTTTGACGAGTTCGGCCTGGCGGCGTAATTGAATGGCACGCGCGCGAGCCCGGGCGGCGGCGGCGAGAGCTTCGGCTTCCGCGGCCTCGGCCTCGGCCTGTTCGGCCAACGCCCGTATATCCGCGGCAGTAGTGGGGGTTTCGTCCTCGTTCACCGGAACCGTTCCCGTGTCAGCGGCGGATTGGCGGACGCCGCCACTCACCGCTCACCAGCCCGACAATGCGGCTGCTCGTGCGTCAATGTAAAACTCCTCTACCGCGTGCCCGACGTCGCCGTGGCGCCACCCAACTCGGCATATACAAGAGTGTGCGAGCACATCAGCGGCATACGACCCCTTGTGTATCACTATGTATCGTTTTCGTGTCGATAGCCCGCGAAAGCCACGTTATCACCACCCGATGTGGAGAACCTGAGGCGTCGCTCCACTGGGCCGGAACACCAACCAAGCTGTGGAAATGGTGTTCTCGTTTCGAGCATAGATTCAGCGTAGGAGATCCTTCACAACCTTGCCGGTGGCGTTAAGCGGGAGCGCGTCGAGAAACTGCACCGAGCGCGGCACCTTGAAGCCTGCCATCCGATCCCGGCACCAGCCGATCAACTCGTCGGCGTCGATGGGACCTTTGCTCACGATGAACGCCTTGCCCACCTGCCCGAGTCGCTCGTCGGGAACACCGATCACTGCCGCCTGCTCGACGGCGGGGTGGGTCACCAGGAAGCCCTCGATCTCAGCCGGGTAGGCGTTGAAACCACCCACGATGAACATGTCCTTCTTGCGGCCGACGATGCGTAGGCGCCCGGTGTCGGTGAAGTTTCCCAAGTCTCCGGTATGCAGCCAGCCGTCGCCGTCGATCGCCTGCGCGGTGGCGGCCGGGTCGTCCAAGTAGCCCTGCATGACACCGTAACCGCGGGCCAGCACCTCGCCGTCATCGGCGATGCGCACCTCGACTCCCGCGCAGGGCAAGCCCGCGGTGGTGGCGACATCCTCGAAGGAATCGCCGGGCAAGGAAAGCGTGACATTGCCCGCCTCGGTAAGTCCGTAACCGGTCATCAGCGTCTGGAACGGTAGTTCGTCATGGATGCGACGGACCAGTTCGACAGGGATGTCGGCGGCGCCGGTGACACCGGCCCGCAACGTCGATAGCTTGGACTTGTCCCCAACCGTCAGCAGCGAGTGATACAGCGTCGGCGGCCCGGGAAGTATCGTGATGCCTTCGTACGCAATGATATCCACGACCGTGTCGACATCGAACACCGCGACCGGCAGCATCGTCGCGCCGCGCAGGAACGACGTGATAAGTCCCGCTTTCAGACCGAACGTGTGGAAATAGGGGTTGATCTGCAAGTAACGGTCACCCTCGCGCAGATCGGCGAGCGTCGCCCACTCCTCGTACATCCGCAGCGTTTGACGATGATTCATCATCGCGCCCTTCGGGCGGCCGGTCGTGCCCGAGGTGAAGATGATGTCCGAGATGTCGTCGCCGCTCACCGACCTTTCGAACGGCGAACCGCCAGAAAGGAAGTCGGACTTCAGATCGATGACCGGTATTCCCGCGGGGGCCGCGTAGTCCTGGCCGAGAAAGCCCTTTTGAACCAGGACGGCCTTCGCCCCGCTGCGTGCGATGACGTCACCCGCTTCGACCGCCTTGAACCGGGTGTTCACGGGCACCAGCACGCCGCCAGCGGTGAGCAGCCCGAACGCCGAGATTATCCACTCCGCGGAGTTTGGCGCCCAGATGGCCACCCGGTCGCCCTTACCGATACCGAGATCGGCGAAGGCCCCGGCAGCGCAACGTATTCGTTCGACGACCTGTGCGAACGTCAAGCGCAACGGACCGTCGACAACCGCTTCCGCGTCACCGAATCGGTCGGCGGCACTCAAGACCATCTCGGGAATGGTCTGCCACGCCCGATTTGCCGGCCGGGTTGGCGCGCCCGTCACACGGTGACGAGGCGAGAAAGGTTCCCGCCCATGATCTTCGCCTGGTCTTCGACGGGCAGGTGCGCCAGCGCGTTGATGTAGAAGGTCGGCTCCGCCAGTCCTTCCGGGTGCGGCCAGTCCGAGCCGTACAGCACCTGATCCACTCCGACGAGGTTGACCAGATCGTCGATGCCATCCTCGAAGAACGGGCTGACGTGGATTCGGTTCTTGACCATCTCGACGGGGTCGCTCGGAAATGCTTCGGGGGCCTTCCGGAAGACCTCCGCCAGGCCCTCGAGCAGCGGCGTCATCCACTTCGAACCGGCCTCGACGATCGCGACCTTCAGCTTGGGATGGCGGTAGAGCGCACCGTGGATGACCCACGAACCCACCGAGTCCTGGATCGGCCGCCACTCGTTGAGGATGCCCATCGCATTGGTTTGGAACGGCAGCATCTCCTGGTCGGCACCGTCCCACTCGGAGGTGTACCGCGAGTAGCCGCTGTCGCTGGAGTGCATGCCTACCAGCAGGTCGTGCTCGACGACTCGCTCCCAGAACGGATCGAACTCGGGCAGCGCAAATGACCGGGGGCCGCGGAAGCCGGGGACCGGCGCCGGGCGAACCAGGATGCACCGCGCACCGCGCTTGACCACCCACTCCAACTCCTCGATCGCCTTCTCGACGATCGGCAGAGTGATGACGGGGGTGGTGAAGATCCGATTCTGGTAATTGAAGCCCCAGACGTCGTCAAGCCACTCGTTCAGCGCATGGACCAGGACATGGATCGCAACGGGGTCGTCCGACAGCCGCTCCTCGAGGAGGCTGGCCAGCGTCGGGAACATCAGGGTGCGGTCCAGACCCAGCTCGTTCATCTTCTCCAGGCGCGGGCCGGGCTCGAAGAACGCCGGAATCGCGCGCATGGGCTCACCGAACAGCTCGCGCTTGGTCTTGCCGTCCGGGTTGCCGAACTTGAAGTACTCCTCCCACGCGCCCGGCCGGGCGACGACCTCGAAGGTCGGGTTGGGAATGTAGTTGCTGATCTGGCCGCGGATCGCGATCTTGGTGCGCCCGTTGATCTGCACGTACTGGACGTAGTCCTTATAGGCCTTAGGCAGGAACTTGGTCAGCGCTTCCGGTGGCTCGTAGAGGTGATTGTCTGCGTCAAAGAGCGGGAACGGAACGTCTTCCCGATGCGAAATCTGCCCCATGAAATTCTCCTTCGCGTTTTGTGAGAATACTATTCTCTTGTGCCGCGGGCCGCAACGTGCCCTCCACCCAGTGGCCTGCTGACCTCAACAGGAAGCGCTGATTTTGAACGCGGCCGTCGCCGGTTGATTGGTGTCGACCTTGTAGCCGTTGGCGGTGCCGCTGATCTGGTATTTGTCGCCGCTGAGGCTCATCTTCGCGTCGCCGTTGCCGCCTTGCGAGTACAAGCCGGTGAAGCCCCCCACGTTCTTGATGCGAACCGAAATCGCGGTGAACGGCTGGGCGCGTTCGTCGACGACCGCGGTAACTCCTGCCAAATCGCCGCCAACGTCGATCGTCCGGTACCACTCCAACTGCGAACACTTGACGGTATGAATTCTGGAGTCGTTTCCATTGACGGTCACCGACGCGGTACTGGAAGTCGCGGTTTGTGAACCGCAGGCGCCGAGAACGATGATGGCCAGCGCCGCGGCGGCCGCGGCGGCAATTCGGTTGGGCATTTGGCTACCTCAAATCCTCGGACGCCAGCCCTCCTGGGCCACTGTGATGATGTTATTCTCCCTAGATGAGAATGCCAATATCGGCGTTCTCGTCCCCGCTGGTTCAAGGAGCGGTAGCACTGTGGTGGACCTGGAGTTTGACCAAGAGTCCGAAGGGCTGGCGGTGCTCACCATCGATCGGCCACACGCGCGCAATGCCATCGCGCTCGACACCATGGGGCAGCTGGAAAAGGCGATAGACGCGGCAGCAGGTGCCCAGGCCTTGGTCATCAAGGGAGCCGGCGACCGCGCTTTCGTCTCGGGCGGCGACCTCAAGGAACTGAGCGCGCTGCGGACCGAAGAGGACGCCGCAGCGATGGCCAAACGGATGCGATCCATCTGCGATCAGCTCGCCGGTTTCCCGGCTCCGGTGATCGCGGTGCTGAACGGCCACGCGTTCGGTGGCGGCGCGGAGGTCGCGGTGGCCGCTGACATCCGGGTGGCCGCCGACGACATCAAGATCGCCTTCAATCAGGTAACGCTGGAGATCATGCCGGCCTGGGGCGGCGCCGAGCGGTTGGCCGCGCTGGTGGGAAAGAGCAGGGCGCTGCTGCTGGCGGGCAGTGGACGTGCGCTTGATGCCGCGGAGGCCGAGCGGATCGGCTTGGTGGACGTGGTGCTGCCCCGCGCCTCCTTTGAGGACGGGTGGTTAGCGGTGGCCAGGTCGCTGGCTCGCCGCCCGGCGGCCGAAGTAAAGCGCGTAATCAGGGGAGTTTCGCCCGACGAAGCAATAGCAGCTTTTGCGCGTCTGTGGGTTGACGACGCCCATTGGCAGGCCGCGGATCGGGTGATGAAGCGCACCGGCAATCCGCGGCCCGCATCCGGAGGAGCGACATGACCACCGCATCCAAATTGTTGGGCGCGGGCTGGGCGATGTCCATCGCAGGGGCGGGTCTATTGATGAGCACCGGACGCAATCAGGCTGACACCCGCCTGGCATCAGGTTGTACGCATCGTCTCGGCGAGGAACCCGGCCTACGTCGACATCTTGTACCTGGATCACGAGCCAGGCATCTTTGCCGACTACAGACCCCTACTCGTTCACTCCGCAGGTCCACGCCTATGTCGCCCCCCGGTAAGACGTGGGTTCAACCGGTGAACCTGCTGAACCCGATCAGTGGGCGATGGTCACCGTCACTACCAGACACGAACCGGGCGAACCTGGCATTCAGTGCGACCTGCCGGTGGACGGCAAAGTCGTGGTGTCCAACGTCGGCCCCAAGGGCGCGCTTTGTTCGCTGCGGACCTGGTGAGCCACCCAGGCCGGCGGTACTCCCGCGACGGGCTGCGGCTCGCCTTCCAGGCGACGCAGGTAGCTCTCGACCAGTTCTAGGGTTTCGGCGTGACCGCTAAACATGCCGACTGCCTGCTCGAGCACCAGGAACCGCGACAAGCTGGTCATGAGCACCGCCCACGCCACCGGCGGCACATCGTGGCTGTCCACACCGTAGCGCTGCAGCGCAGACGTCACCGCTCGGCGTTCTCCCTCGCGGAAACGCTCTGCGTAATAAGCGATTTCGGCTCGCATGTCCTTGCGGTGATTAGCCAGCGCCATGAATTCCATGGAAATGCGGGTGAATGCGGGATCAGTGCCGAATCGCCACAGCGCCCACAGCGGCTGTGGCGATTGCAGCGCCTGCTCCTGCATGTGGAGGCCTTCTTCGGCACGGCGCCGGAAGACCTCGACGAACAGCTCTTCCATGGTGCGGAAGTAGTAGTGCACCAGTTGGGGTTTCAGCCCCGCCTTGTTCGCGAGGCGGCGTGATGTCACCGCGGCATAACCTTCTTCGACGATCAGCTGCTCGGCCGCGTCGAGCAGCAGCCCGCGATTCTTCGCGTCCGGTGCCCCGATCCTGCGAGCCGATGTCATGCCCCTGCTCCGTACTCTTTGCGCTCCCTGCCGACCACACGGATGGTAGCGCGGCACGGCGTTCCCGCCTTGACCACGACATTACCGTCGTGCTAAGCAGGTGCTCAGCATATTCTCGGTCTCGAAATTGGGCGGCGCTACCGCTTGCCGCCGAGCCATCACGAATAACCCTGTTGTGGAGGACGCCTGTCAGATGAGCAACTACGATTCGATCGATTTCTTCACCGATGGGTCTTTGGTTCCCGATCCGCACCCTTACTTCGACTACCTGCGCAGCCAAAACCCGGTGCTGCGGCTGCCCCATTACGGGGTCGTCGCCGTCACCGGCTACGACGAAGCCACTGAGGTCTATAAAGACCCCGATACGTTCTCCAACATCGTCGCGCTCGGCGGACCGTTCCCGCCGCTGCCCTTCAAACCCGAGGGCGACGACATCAGCCCGCTGATCGATCAGCACCGCAGCGAGTTCCCGATGAACGAACACATGGTCACCATGGATCCACCGGACCACACTCGTGCCCGGTCGGTGCTGAGTCGGCTGCTCACGCCTAGCCGGCTGAAGCACAACGAGGAGTTCATGTGGAGCCTCGCCGACCGCCAACTCGACGAGTTCCTCAGCACCGGCGGGTGCGAGTTCATCGCCGAATATTCGAAACCATTCGCCACCTTGGTGATCGCCGATCTGCTCGGCGTACCCGAGGAGGACCACACGGAGTTCCGGACCGTCTTAGGCGCCGACCGTCCCGGTGCCCGGGTCGGGGCCCTCGATCACGAAACCGTCGGCATCAACCCTTTGGAGTGGCTCGACGATAAATTCTGCTCCTACATCGAGGACCGCCGCAGCAATCCGCGCGACGACGTGCTGACGTCACTCGCGACGGCGAAATATCCAGACGGATCCACACCGGAGGTCATCGAAATCTCCCGCTCGGCCACCTTCCTTTTCGCCGCCGGACAGGAGACCACGGCCAAGCTGCTCAGCGCGGCGTTGCAGGTAATTGGCGACCGGCCCGACATACAGCAGCAGTTGCGTGACGACCGCAGCTTGATTCCCGGGTTCATCGAAGAATCGCTGCGCATGGACAGCCCCGTCAAGAGCGACTGCCGGCTGGCCCGCAAGGCCACCACGGTGGGCGGTGTCGACATTGCCCCGGGCACCGTTGTGATGCTGCTGCCGGGTGCCGCCAACCGGGATCCGCGTCGGTTCGAGAACCCGCACGAGTTCGACCTGCGCCGCAAGAACGTACGCGAGCACATGGCCTTTGCCCGTGGAGTCCACTCCTGCCCAGGCGGACCGCTTGCCCGGGTGGAGGGCCGCGTCTCGATCGAGCGCATCCTGGACCGGATGTCTCACATCGCAATTGACGAAGCCCACCACGGGGTCGCTGCCGAGCGCCGGTACAACTACGAGCCGACGTATATCTTGCGGGGCTTGAGCGAACTGCATCTGACATTCACAACCGCCGATTCAGTCGCGCCTGTGGGGTGAATCAGACCGTCGCGCCGATGAAGTAGCAGCTGAGCATGGCGGCGGCCATAATCACCACCCAGGAATCGGTGCGGCGGCACAGCAAGGCAGGGGCCTGCCGGACTTCCAGGAATTCGCGAAAAATGCTGCGCACCTTGACCAGTGTGATCACGATGACGCTCGCAGTAACCACTGCACTGGATCTCAGCGACCGGGTGTTCTGAGCGCCCGGAATCTGCGAATGAGTCGCTGCCCACATTCTTCAACGGATTCCCGGTGCAGGACACCAGTGCGCGGTTATTCTCGAATGGCCAGTTTAGCCAGGCGGCCGAGGGAGGCTGGATGTCACTTCCTGCTGATACTCCTACCACCCGCTCCGTCGAGCGGTTTCGCAATCGAACCCTGACGTATTTTCCCGGCGAAATGATGTCGGTCCTGTATCGCCGGCATGGATCGATCACGGTGATCGGCCCTTTTGTCTTCCTGTTGGGCCCGGAGGCCAACCGGTTCATTTTGGCGAATGCCGAATTGTTCAACTGGCGTGCGGCTTTCCGAGCGTTCATTCCGGTGGGCGGTGAGGCGGCGCTGATCGTCAGCGACGGGGCAGCCCACCGGCGTATGCGGCGAGTCCTGCAGCCCTTCTTTCACCGCCGCCAAGTAGAGCGCCATCTGGCAATCATTGCGGAGAACGCCGACGGTGTCATCGACCAGTGGCGCCCGGGGCAGCGAATCGACGTGTTCCAGGCATTCCGCTCCGCGATACGGCGCAGCACCATTCACTCGTTGTTTGGTCAGGAAATGGGCAGAGATACGCCGTTTATTTCAGAGCACATTCAGGACCCGCTGGACCTCGTCAGAAGCGGTGTGCCGCAGGTCGCGGCGTTGAAGCGGCGACTGTCCACACCGCAGTCGCGCCGGGCGATGGCTGGGATTCGCAAGATCGACGCGCGGGTGTACACGGAGATCGATCGACTGCGGCGGGATGCGACCGACGACGGTGATAACTTGCTTGCCACGCTGGTGCACGGTGCTGATGGCTCTGGAGAGCCACTGAGCGACAAGGAGATTCGCGATCAAGTGGTGAACCTGATCCACGGGGACGAGACCACCCATCCGGTGCTGGCATGGGCAATCTACGGAATGCTCACCAGCCCGGGGGTGTGGGATCGCGCCGCGGCCGAGGTTCGTGAAGTCCTCGGTGACCGCTGGCCCGAAGCAGGGGATTTGAAGCGACTGACCTATGTCAATGGCGTCGTCCACGAGACTTTGCGGCTGTATTCGCCATCTGGGCTCTCGCTCCGCCATGTTGCCCAAGACTTCGAATTCGCCGGCAGGCGGGTCAAACAGGGCAGCACGCTGATATTTAGTCCTTATATCACGCACCGGTCGCCAGAAATCTGGCCCGAGCCCCTGGCGTTCCGGCCGCAGCGTTGGGATCCGGCCGAACCTGGTTACCGGATCCGGAGGACCAACGAGTATCTGCCGTTTATTCCGGGCCCGCATCGGTGTATTGGTGCAGAACTGGCCAAAATGGAGCTGACTGTGATCCTTGCGCGGCTGCTGACTCGCAGCTCATTACGCCTTCCCGACCAGCGCCCGATCCGGATGAGCAGCCTCCCTGTGATGCATCCAGCGCATGGCCTGCACGTCGACGTCCTCGATTAGCCTCGGTTGCAACGAGTATTCGGTGCGGTCACGACCACGACACCGGTAGTTCGGCGAGGCCGCCGGTGAGCGAGTCACGACGCATGGGCACCGCGGCGGGATCGCAGGCAAGGTGCATGGACGGGAATCGTTGAATGAGTTGGGTGAAAACCGTTTGCAACTCGATACGCGCCAACGGGGCCCCTACGCAATAGTGCGTGCCGTATCCAAGAGCGAGGTGGGCGGTTTCCTTGCGCGCGATGTCCAGCCGCTCCGGGTCGGCGAACACGGTTGGGTCGTGGTTGGCCGACCCAATGTCCAACAGCACGAGGTCGCCGGCGTGAATCGTGACACCGTCAAGGTCAAAGTCGGTGCGCGCGTAGCGGGGCAGACCACCCATGGTGCCGAAAGGCGATGCGCGCAAAAGTTCTTCGACGGCTTTGGGGATCAGCGCAGGATTCTCCTGCAGAGTGCGCCACCGGTCGCGGTCCGCCAGCAATATCAATGTTCCCATCTCGATCCCGACCACCGTGGTCTCGTGTCCAGCGAAGATCAAGGCCAAGGTCAATAGAGTTGCCCCGGTGTCGTCGACGTCGTCGGCCTCGCAGAGCCGAGAGATCACGTCGTCGGCGGGATGAGCGCGTTTGTGCTGGACCAGCTGCATGCTGTAGCCGAATAGCTGAGCCAGCCCGCTCTCGGACCGCGCGCGATCCTCCACGCTGCCCGCATCCTCGGTCCACGCCATGAAATGGTCACGATCGGAATAGGGCACCCCGAGCAGCTCGCAGATCGCCAGAATCGGCAGCGGCACCGCCAATTGCGAGTGCAAATCAGCGGGGGGACCCTGCTCTTCCAGCTCGTTCAGCAACGCGGTCGTGAGTTCCTCCACCCTCGGGACCAATGCCTGCAGATGCCTGGCTGAGAAATGAGGCTGTAGCAGCGCCCGCATCCGGGCATGGTCGGACGCTTCAGTTTCGAAGTTGCCCAGCGGGATTCCGAGTAACGCCGATTCGGCGATACGTGGGGCATTCTCGGGATCGGGATGCGCACGGCCGAGACGCTCGTCATCGAGGAGTCGTCGCACTTGCGCATAATCGATGATTAGCCAGGCTTCGTCGCCGGCGGCAGTGCGCACCCGATGAACGGTGCCTCGCTGCAGCGCGCGCAATTCAGGCGCGATACCGAGTGGAGATGTCGGGCGAAACGGCAGTTGAGGGATGGTCGTCACCCGATACACCTCCAGGTCGATACCGACAGTGCTGTCAAAGCATTCACGAACAAAATGCGCGCTATGCCTGCGACGCGGTGAACATGTATCTGCTCAGTGGATTTGAAGCAAGCAGGGCATGCCGTGAACAGCGTTCTCCCGCACGGCGAGGATGAATGTCGGCTCTTCGGACCCGCCTACTCTTTGCTGTGGCAGCACGTCTTGCTCGGTTACCACGCAACAGTCCCCCTTCATACATTGCGGCATCGCTTGCGCGTGTTCGGGCATGTCGGCGAGGTGGCCAACATGTTGGCACACTATATCCATACTGATTCCCGCACAGAAATTTGGCGTTGAGACGCTGGCGAACATCAACCTGTGACTGCTGCCCTGTTACCGCGGGTCTTACCGTTGCTTCGTTACTCACCAGTATCCGCATAATCAGCTGGAGGCCCGCTGTTCGTGACCTGCCTGCCGGGTTCCCAGAGCCTATCCAACAAGAGAAAGAAGTTATCGCCCATAGCGACCCGGCACGGGATACACTGCCAAATGATCGCGTAGTGGCCTGGCCCAAGTGTCAGCCGCCGGTCCAGGTAAATGGCGGTACCCGCCGAAGCGGCATCCGCAGGACCACCTGCGGGAGGTCCCCACCGGGAGGATGCGTTGACAACCTTCAAAGCTCAGGACGTGGCGACACAGGCCGCGCTCGCCAATCAGCCGGAGCAGACCGCCTTGAAATCAGCGTCGCTGCAAGAGGCGCGACAGCTTCGAGACGCACCTCCGCCTTACCCGTTCGGCTGGTTCGTGGTGGCGCTTTGCCGTGAGCTAGGCAAGGGCGGGGTTCTGACCCGTGAGTTCATGGATCGCGAGATCGTCATATTCCGTACCGAGTCAGGAGTGGTCTGCGCCACCGAGGCATATTGCCCTCATCTGGGGGCCCACCTGGGGCACGGCGGCAAGGTACTTGGCGAAGAGCTGCGTTGTCCGCTTCATCGCTTCCGTTTCTCGGTGAACGGTTCGTGCGTCCATTCGCCGACGGGCGCCCCGCCTCCGGCGGCACGCCTGGGGCTTCTCGAGGTCCGCGAGATCCATGGTGCCATCTTCGTCTGGCATGGCCCCGCCGGACAGGTGCCGTGGGAGATTGAACCGCTGGGTGGCGATGATTCGGACTGGCACTACCTAGGCCATACAGTTCGGCGAGTTCACAACCATCCGCAGGAACTCGCCGAAAACAGTATTGACCTTACGCATCTCAGTGCCTTGCACGAGTTCGGGAATGTTCAAATGGTCGGGCCGCCAACTTTTGACGGACCGCGGCTGCGCGTAGGCTACACACTCACTCAGCCAACGCCGTGGAAGTCTGGTGTTAACGTCGAAATGCTCATTCGAGTCGACGGTCTGGGCTTTGCTGTTAATGAGGTGGAGGTGGCCGGTTGGTCACTGCGGCTATTCGGCTTCACGACACCCGTTGGTGTACGCGACACGATCCATTACCTCTGTGTCAGTGTACGCAAGCGGGGCCGAAGCGTAGCCGGCAAAGCGTTGTGGCGTTCTATCGAAAAAGCGGCCGGGCCAATCATCCTGCACGGAATGGTCGGCCAGGTCAAGCAAGATGAGGCGATATGGAATTACAAGAAGTATCTCCGGCGGCCGGCAATTGCTGACGGCGATGGTCCGATCCACGCATATCGAAAATGGGCGAGCCAGTTCTATCCAGAAGGTGCCGACTGGTAAGGCGGCCAATCGGTGAGTGAACCGGACCCTAGCAGTGTTGACCCTAGCGGTGTTTCGGCGACAATACGTACCGCCTCGATCGGCATCACCCGCTAATTCCACAGATAAACGTCGCGGTCATGCAACGCCGGCGATGACGTCCCAACCATCCGCGGCCAGGTCCGTAGCGATCGCTGTCTGATACCTCGGGATGCATCGATCCGCACCGGATTTCGTCGGTGCTGCTCGACGTCACAAATGCAGCACACCTCAGCATGCTTGCCAATTCGTGACCCGCGCAACTGGATGCGGTCGTGAAAAATTCCGGGATCGTGGTGGGTGGACCATTGGAGACCGTGCTCCCAAGCGAGCTGCGCCGGCAATTCGAGGTGAATGCGATTGAGCAACTTGCGGTTACTCGGCGCCTAGTGCGCATCGAAGTTTGCGATTTAAGGCAGTTGCCGACACGCCACGAATCGATCTCTGCCCGTGGCAGATTGCGGTCAGCGTTGTTGAGCCAGCTCAGGTCGACACCGAGATATCGTGCGCTGTTGGCGAATTCGTCGATGAGACGGTAGCGGCGAGTCGCATTTGCCGCCAGCCACTGCAGCTCAACCGACCTCGATTGGAAATGCTGGAGAACTGCGCAATAACGCTCATGTCATCTGCGTGACCTACAGACCGCTTATTTGTTAGCCTTTTGGATCATGCATCGACTCAGTGGATCCGACACGCACAACCTGCGCATGGAGACCCCGGAACAGCCCATGACCGGCTGCGGCATGTTCATGCTGGACACTTCGACGATGCGGGGCGGATATAGCTTTGAGGCGTTCCGTGACAAGCTATGCGGGCAAATTGTCGCACTGCCCGAATTGCGCATGAAGCTGGCGGACAGCGTGCTGAATCTCGACACTCCGGTCTGGGTAGACGATCCCTACTTCGACCTTGACCACCACCTGAACCGCGTGGAGCTGCGGGCGCCGGGTGGTCCTCGTGAGCTTTCGGAGCTCGCCGGGCGTCTTGTCGCAGAGCGGATGGACCGCGACCGACCGGTGTGGGACACGTGGGTGGTCGAGGGCCTCGTCGGTGCCGATCCGGGCTTGAAGGCGAATGTTGCCGTGATATTCCGGATGCAGCACGCTCTCGCGGACGGCGAGACCTTCCTCGACATTTTTGGCCGGCTCTGCAGCACCGAAGCCGACCCGCCACCGCCGGAGGCTATGGACGGTGTCGGGACTGTCAGCAAGCGGCGGATCGTGCTTGACGGGTTGGCGCGGTTCGCATGCCGGCCCTGGCATCTGGTCACGACGCTGCTGTCCGCGTTGGTCGCCCTCCTATTCGATGCCAGAACGGTTCGTCGGTCTGCTCGGGGCAAAACGGTGCCCGGCTGGTTTGGACGAATGCCAAGCGCCCCGCGAACCCCGTTCAATGGCAACGTCACAAAGGGCCGCACCACGGCGTATGTCCAGCTGAATTTGACGGATATCAAGGCCGTCAAGGACAGGTTCGGCGTTACCGTCAACGATGTGATGTTGGCCGTGGTGT
Organism: uncultured Actinomycetota bacterium; assembly: GCA_963762625.1. Lineage (GTDB taxonomy): Bacteria > Actinomycetota > Actinomycetes > Mycobacteriales > Mycobacteriaceae > Mycobacterium. Next base: position 1,008,695 of record CAVXLB010000001.1, on the reverse strand, counting down.
CGGGTGCGCTCAGACAGTTCCTGCTCGACCGCTCCGCGTTGCCCCAGACCGGGCTGCTCGCGTTAATGCCCGTCGCGGTTTTCGATGCCGCCCGCACTGGCCGCAACCAATTGGCTTTCCGGTTGACCAACTTGCACAGCGACATGGCTGACCCGGCGGAGCGGCTCGAAGCCATCGCCGAGATGACTTCGCTTGCTAAGCAACATAGCTCGGCGGTCAGATCCACGCTGTTGCAAGACTGGCTGCAATTCGCCCCCAGCCTGTTGGCCATCGGAATGCGCTTCTACAGATGGTCTAGACTCAGCGAGCGCCGGCCCGTCTACAACGTGAGCGTCTCCAACGTGCGCGTACCGGAGACGCAGGGCTACCTGCTGGGTGCGACGATTACGGGCAGGTATGGCTTCGGGCCGGTTGTCCACGGCTGCGGGCTCGACGTCGTAATGGGTTCGCACAACGACAAACTCGACATCGGCCTCGTTTCCTGCTCGGATTTGCTGCCCGACCTTTGGGATTTGGCAGACGGTTTACCAGCTGCACTCAGCGAATTGCAGGCTACGGGGGGCTGACAACGACTACTATCCCAACACATCGACGAGCAGGCCATGCGCTGACGCAGCACGGTAGGCATCGTCGCCCGGACCCGCTGCTCGGGAAGATACAGCGACCGTCAGGCCAACAGCCGCGCCAGCATTACGGTTAACTGCGTCATTACCAATTCCACGCCGACGCAGCGGTGCGGCCCGGCAGCGAAGGACAAAAATTGATCTGCGCCACGCCTCTGGCGTTCCGGCCCGGGGGGATCCCACCGCTGTGGCCGGAACGCCAGCGGGTTGGCCGGCAACTCCGGAAGTCGGTGCGTGACATAGGGACTGAACACCAGTGTGCTGCCTCGCTTGACGCGGCGGCCGGCGGTTTCGAATTCGTGGGCCACACAGTGGGGGTTGCTTTGCAGGTCGTTGGGCGAAATCAGATTTGAGGTCAGCCGTGCTCGATACCCTCGCTCGATCCACTGCCGCTGCGCCGAAATTCGTGCTGTCGATAGCCCTGCTGCTTATGGCCGTCGCCGCTGTCATAGGTGCCCCCGCCGCCCAAAAGTTGTCCACCGGAGGGTTCGCCGATCCCAACGCAGATTCGACAAAGGCAACTCGGTTGTTGGCGGATAAGTTCGATATCGACGATGACCAGCTGTTCCTGCTTGTCCGCGCTCGCGAGCAGATCGACACCCCTGCGCCGCGCAAATTTGTCGAACAACTCGTCGCGCAGCTACGCGCGGCGGACCATGTCACCGCAGTAGATTCTCCATGGGATTCGCCCGACCCGGTCGCCGCTGGAAAGCTCAGCCGCGACAAGCGCTCAGCGCTAATATTCGTGCGCCTTGAAGGCAGTGAATCCCAATCTGCCATTTACGGCGCCGAACTTGGCCGCCGATTCACCGGCGACCATGATGGCGGCACCACCGTCGAGGCCGGTGGCTCCAGCGTCATAACTGCCGAGATTAACGAGCAAGCGCGACGTGACCTATCTCTGAGCGAGGCGATCGCTCTGCCAGTTAGCTTCGCTGTGCTGGTTTGGGTATTTGGCGGCCTGGTAGCCGCCATGATCCCATTGACAGTAGGTTGCTTCGCAATCCTCGGCTCGATGGCCATCATCCGATTGCTTGCCGAAGTGACCCCAGTGTCGGCCTTCGCGTTGAACGTGTCCACGGGCATGGGCCTAGCGCTGGCAATCGATTACTCACTGCTCTTAGTCAGTCGCTACCGTGAGGAGATCGGCGCCGGGGCTGAGCCCAAGGGAGGCGATCAGGCGGACGATGCGGACCGCGGGACGTACCGTCATTTACTCTGCCGTCACAGTCGGGCTATGCCTGTCGGCGATGGCTCTGTTCCCGATGTACGCTCTGCGGTCGCTCGCCTACGGTGCTGTTGCCGTCGTCGTCCTTGCCGCGCTGGCGTCCTTGGTCGTGGCGCCAGCCCTTATCCTGTTCACTGCCAAGCGGATCACGAAGGGCCGCGTCCCGCGTCATCGCGCCCCGAATATATGGTATCGGTGGGCACGTGCGGTAATGAGGCGGCCGACGATGATGATTGTGGCCACGACGGTTCCGCTACTGCTCGTCGCCTCGCCCTTTCTGAATGCGCGGCTCGGACTACCCGACGAACGCCTACTTCCCCAGACATCTCATGTTTTTCAGCTCGTCAAGGAGATCCGCGCGAACTTCAATCGGGACCTGTATTCCACCGTTCAAGTTGTCATTCCCGATTCCCGGCGCTTGAACGGCACTCAGATCCGCTCCTATGCCGCTCAACTGTCGAGCGTTCCCGGTGTCGTCGCTGTTGTCTCCCCAGACGCAACCCTCGTTCGCGGCGCTGCCGTCGGTCCTCCCAGCGGGCCGACCGGTACTCGAGACGGCAGCGTTCTTTTCACAATCCCGACCCGGGCCACGCCGTTGAGCGACGAATCTCGTACCTTGCTGGAGCACTTGCACGCGGTGCCGCGTCCCGCGGACACCACGGTGTGGTTCGGTGGAACGGAGCAGAGCACCCGGGACAGCATCAACAGCATCGCCAACCGGTTGCCTGTGGTTCTGGGTTCGATTGCGGTCGTCATGTTCGCGCTGCTGTTCATGCTGACCGGCAGCATCACTGTTCCAATTAAGGCATTGGTGCTCAATACTCTTTCGTTGTCGGTGACGTTCGGGGCTATGGTCTGGGTTTTTCAAGATGGGCATTTGGGCGGGCTAGGCACGACACCCGGTCCGCTGCTCGCTGTCATTCCTGTCTTGCTATTCTGCGTCGCCTTTGGCTTGTCGATGGACTACGAGGTTTTCCTGATCGCCCGGATGCGCGAGTTCTGGGGCGCTTCTGACAAGACTCGGGTCGCCAACGACGAGGCGGTCGCTCTCGGCGTCGCCACTACCGGCCGAGTGATTACCGCAGCCGCGCTGATCATGACGATTTCCTTTGCGGCCCAAATCGCGTCGCAGGTTTCGCTCATCCGCATATTCGGGCTCGGGCTCACCCTGGCCATCTTGGTTGACGCCACGGTCATCCGGATGGTGCTCCTGCCCGCGACCATGGCTCTGCTCGGACGCTGGAACTGGTGGGCTCCGCGGCCACCTAGCTACGTGGGCTTTTTTCGCTCCTGAAAAGTTTGTCTGGCGGGCGGCTGAATGTTTAGTCTGTCACCGAGCCGGTACGCGCCAAAGGTGAGGGGAGCGGATGTCTAGAGCGACTCAGCCCGTTGGTTGGCCACCTGCCGGAAGCGACCAAGCGGCCGCGACACCGCCGACTGAGGATCCTGCGAAGCGGTTGAGCTGGGCGGTGATGACTCGTGGCGCTCTGGTGACACGGCTAGACCACCACAGGGGTTGGTATAAGCAACTCGCAGGCTCCGATATCACCTATTTCCGCTCCGGGACAAGGAAATTCGTTTCCCTCGCTCATCCAGACTACATCAACCACGTGCTGCACGAAGGTCGGCTGAATTACCAAAAGTCGGTGGATAATGAGCCGCTGCGGGCAATGGCCGGCGTGAGCCTACTGACCGATGAGGGACAGTCATGGCATTGGCACCGTGCCGTCATCAACCCAGGTCTGGTCAAACGCAGGCTGAACGGGTTGATCGAATTGATGACCGGCCCGATTGCTGATCTAGCGAGTGATATCAACCTAAACATTGACGGCGCAACCGACGTGGATATGACCGACGCGATGGTGAAGCTGGCGCTCAATATCACCGGGAAAGTAGTGTTCGGCCACAAATTCGAACCGATCACCAGCGCATTGTTGGATATGGTGGTAAATAACCGGTTCGGAGATCGCGTCACGCGGATTCTTGTGGTGACCGAAATGCCCAAATGGCTCTTTCGTGGTCTGATATCGATCGCTCGGTCAGCACTGCCGCTGCCCTGGCCGTTGCGCGCGATGCAAGCGACAATTCGATCTCTCGACCGGACGCCGTGGGAACTGATCCGCGAACGCCGAGCACACCCCACTGATAGCCCGGATCTGCTCAACTATCTGCTGCATGCCGAGGACGAGTCGGGCACTCGGCTGTCGGACCAGCGGGTCCACGACGAGTCGCTAACCTTCGTGGTGGCAGGCTACGAAACCACGGGTAACGGGCTGCAATGGATGTGGTACTTGCTGGCGCTACACCCACAGGCACGAGAAAAGATGTTTGCCGAGGTCGATGACGTCTTGGGTGGGCGTATGCCCACCGTCGCGGACCTGCCGAAATTACGCTGGACGACTGCGTGTTTCATGGAAGCCCTGCGTTACTACAGCCCATCATGGGTGATGTCGCGGCGCGCCGTGAGACCCGACAACATCGGCGGGCACCCCATCCGCGTAGGTACCACGATTCTAATGGCAGCACACGCAGTTCATCACGACCCGCGTTGGTGGGATGATCCTGAGACATTCGATCCTTCAAGGTTTTTGCCGGCCGCCGCGAAGGACCGCCCGCGTGGCGCTTTCATACCGTTCGGCGCGGGGAAGCGCATTTGCGTCGGCCAGAACTTGGCTGTGACGGAAGCTGTGCTGACCACAGCTGTGCTGAGCCAGCAATTTGTGTTCGACATCAAGCCTGGGCGTCCCGTAGAACCATTAGCCGCCATGGCGTTACGGCCCCGCCATCGGCTGAAAATGGTCGTCCGACGTCGATGATCGGCGAAACCCTCCAGGCGCACACTTTTGAAGAGCATATTCCAGTGCTGTGCGGGAAAACGTCTCCTATGCAGCATGGTTCGTCTGGGAGAAAGCTTGCTTGCTTGGCCAGCCGTGCGTCACATGACCCGGCGTCATGGCCGAGCCGGCGTCAGACAAGACTTAATGCGCCATCCGCCTCGCGCGTGTTTAGACTGCGCCGCCGCAGCCTCCCGGCGGCGCCAGCGCCGCCTGCGCCAGTTCGTCGGATGTTACGCAATGGAGTCCGTAGGAAGCATTCTGCTGCGGGTCGGAGAGCATGGAAGCCGGTACGGGAAAGTTGACGTAACGCCAGTACGAACCGTCCTCGTAGGGGACACCGTCGCAGTAGTAGCCCACCGCACCGTAAGACCCGCCGGGCATTAACTGGATGGGTTTCGACCCTTTGCCTCCAGGGCAGTAGCCGATTCTCACGTCCGGCATGTGGGGGTCGGGATCGGCATCGGCCAGGGTGGGTGCCGCGACGGCGGGCACAATCGACAACACTGCCGCGATCACAGCGATTGAGCGTTTCATCTTTTCGCCCCTTCCTCTCGTCTCCCTGTTTTTACACCGCATCGTCCGGTCCCACGTGAGGTTTGGCCGGCCGCGGTAGCCGCATCGCCAAACTACACCCGAACCCAGCGGGCGCCGCCTCGATGCCGATGCGCTTCGGAGCGTAGTCCGACTTTTTCCTCCGCAGCCGCAGCGCGTGCAGTTTCGCCCCGCATCCGGGGCGTCCTGGCCATCTCCTGCCATCACCGGTGACAGATTCCAGCGACGGCCGAACCGTATCGCCCCACGCCGACGGCGAGGCGCTCTCAGGTGCCGTGGATTGTGGAGCCAACGTGACTCGAACATGATCCGCACCCTGCCAGGAGTAGGCAGGAGCTGTGACCAGGCACGATACGTGCATTTTGGGGCTGTGGGAATGTCGTTGAGGGACCCACTGTCGTCGCGGTTGTCGTCAACGCCGTGGTCAGCCCAGGGGTAGCGCTCTGAACTAGATCTTTGCGGTCGAAGTTGGCGGGATTTGCGCACTAAATCGGGGTCGTAAGCTGCCCGGTGTGGTCCCTGTTCGCATCATGCAGACCGCCTCGGGCGCCATCGCGGTCGGAGTGGTAATTCACCCCCTAATGGGCGACGTCGAGGACGAAACGCCGCGTTGTCAGCTGAGGCGCATCAACCGCCGACTCATTCATACGGCCGAGATCGGTGCGGCCGCCGCGGATTAACGGCAGCCACTTCGGAGCAACTACCCAACCCGCACCGGCAATTGCCCCCATCCGGCGACCGTCGATGCGTTAACTCGTTGACAGTCTTCCCAGATGACCTCGTAGCGCGGCATGAAATCAAGTAGATGGTCAAGCGCGATGGCGGTTTCCATCCTGCCGAGTGCGGCGCCGAGGCAACTGTGAACGCCATACCCGAGTGCGAGGTGCTGCGCTCGCGTGTGGTCCCGGTCGATGTCGAAAACGTCGGGGGCGGCGAAGACTTCCGGGTCGCGGTTAGCCGCCACTTCGCACAGAAACACCGGTTTGCCTGCCGGTATTGTAACTCCGTGCAGCGCAACCTCTTTCGTGGTTTGCCGAAGAGTATACAGCACCGGACTGTCGTATCTCAGCACCTCTTCTACCGCCGCGGGAATCTTGGCGCGATCGTCCTGCAACTTGCGCCACTGGTCGGGGTGGCGCGCGAAAGCCGCCACAGCGTTGGCAACGAGTTTGGTGACCGTCTCGGTGCCCGCGCCGCCGACCAGCATTGCGAATAGCGTGATCTCGTCGTCGCCCAGGCTCGTCTTCTCGCCGTCATCGTTTTCGATCTCGGCCGCTATGAGTCTGCTGATCATGTCGTCTTGCGGCTGCGCGCGACGCTCCAGGACCAAGTTGTAGCAATACGCCGCCGCATTCAACAGCATCGTCACGGTAGTTTCGTCTGGCGCACTCTGGCCCGGCTGATAGCTGAGCGCCACTTGGACCCACTCCCGGAACTGCTGACGGTCGGCCGGTGGCACTCCGACCATGCGGGTGATGACTTCCCCGGGAAAGTTGGCCGAGAAGTCTTGCACGACATCGAATCGGCGAGGATCGGCGCTCTCCAAGCAGCGCTGCACCGCCTCGATGACGGTGGCCCGCTGCGCCTCGACCGCACGCGGTGTGAACGCTTTGTTGACTAGGCCCCGTATCCGCCCGTGCTCAGGTGGATCCAGATACAGGATCGCTTTCGGCGGCTCCTCGCCGTTCCTCATCATCGCTAAATCGAGGCCGCCCGCCGAAGAGTACGTCTGGAAGTCTCTGGCCGCTGCGGCCACGTCCTCATAGCGGGTGAGTGCATAGAAGTCCAGGTCTTCGTGGTAGTAGACCGGCGCCTCCGTACGCATCCGTTGGTAGACCGTGTGCGGATCGGCGAAGAATTCCTCGGAATACGGATCGAACACCAATTGCGACTGAATTGTCATCGAACTCCATATCGGCGTCGTGAAGTGCTCGTGTAGTTGCGCTTTGCCGAATCTAGAGCATAGATCCAGGTGTCACCAGGGTTCTCGGTAGGTTGTGTTCCGGTCGCGGCCACGCCTGCCGCCGTGCTCATCCCGGTCGGCCCGGCATCGATCGTCGATCTCGGCATGAACTAAGCCCTCGCGGGAAGTGAGCCCAAGGTGCGCGCCGTGGCTTGGGAAACCTTTGGCGTTTCAGATGGCCCAATTGTTACTTCTCGCATCGGGCTTGGGTTCTACCCGGCTATCGGCACAGCGCTCTATCGGCTCAGCCATATCCAGTAATTCCTGCAAAGCTATAGGCAGCCCATCGGCCAGTTCCCAGAGATCGGGCAGCAAGTCTGAACAGGAGACGAGGCCGATGTCGACCTTGCCGTTGAGCGACATCACGGTAATGTTGAGCCCGGCTCCATGGAAAACCGGCCCGAACTTATAGCTCGCCTTCACCTTCGCGCCCATCAAATAACACTGCACCTGCGGCCCAGGCACGTTGGACAGGGTCAGATTGTATATCGGCCGGCGGTCGCTGAGTCCGGACCACCGATAGACCCGCCATCCCACCTCTAACAACCGGGGGGCGAATTGCGTCCAATCGAGCCCCAGCGACGGCCCGACCGCCGAAACATGCTCTTTCGCGACTGAACTCGCCGCAGCGATAGCTTTAAGCCGCGCCACCGGATCAGCCACATCGGTGCACAAACTGGAAATCATGGCCGACAATTGATTGCGGCTCGCGCGGTTCGGCTGAAAAATCGACACCGGCATCGCCGCGACCAGCGTGGCCTGCGGCAGCGCGGAGCGGTCAAGCAAGAACCGTCTGAGCGCACTTGATACCAGCGCCAGCATCACGTCGTTGACGGTGACCCCGAACCTGTTCTTAACGGTCTTGACGTCATTGAGGTCCAGCTGGACGTAGGCCACGGTGCGACGTGCAGAAAGGGCGCCATTGAACAGCGCCCGCGGCGCGCTGAACAGTCCTGACATGGTTTGACCCCGAGTAACTCTACGGGCCGTTGTAATTGCCGCGGAGATGGTTGCGAGCAGCACCGTGACCAGATACCAAGGCCGTCGCGCGAACCGCACCAAACCATCAACGATGATCTGCCGCTTGCTGAGACTCCCGACCCCCTCAACGGGTTCCGGCGGGGCCGGGTCGGCTTCGGTGCTGCATAGCCGCGCCAAAATGTCGTTGGCGGTGGTCCCGTCCGCGAGCACGTGATGCATACGGTGCATGACCGCCACCCGGCCACTGATGCGCGGATCGGTGCCAGACAATCCCTCGATCACCCACATCCCCCATAGCGGCCGGCTGCGGTCCATCTGCTCGGCGATCAAGCGCCCCACGAGCCCCGACAGTTCATCGCTGGTGCCCGGCGCCGGCAGCACGACGCGGTGCAGATGGCGATCGAGGTCGAAGTCGGGATCCTTCACCCACACCGGAGTATCCAAATTCAGTGCGCTGTCGGCCATCTTCATCCGGAATTCCGGCACGGCGACGAGTCGCTCGGACAGTGTCGCGCGGAAGTTGGCGAAGCTATATCCCCCGGGCATGGTCGACGTGTCCAACTCCCACAACGCGCACCCGGTCATTGGCTGTGCCGAGGATTCCAGATGCAGCAAGCTGGCATCGAATCCACTAAGTCGATGAATGTTCATCCCGGCATCCTGATGGAACAGCCGGACAGGCCGACGAATGCCGACGAACGAATGCGTTGCCAGACTCGCCGAACAACGCTGTAGGAGACCATGGAATCAAGCACGATCGCATCTTCCGGTAGGCGTGGGCGCTAGCATACTGTGGCAACCCGACCGAGGCACTCGCTATTGCTCCTAACGACTCCATCCAGTGGGCCCGTCGTCGAACTCCGAACCTTACCCAACTGATCGAAACACCGGGTGGCCGCGGAGATTGTCGACATAGACGGCGGCGGTGTGTGCTGGCGTAAGTGATGCAGCCCATCTGAATTCACCGCGTGGCCAGCTGATTTCATTCCCATCTTTCCAGCCGGGCGACGGCTGGCTCGAACAGCGCGTCGCGGACCCTATTTCGGCTGCGCCCGCCGGGGGCGCCGAGAATGAACCAGCCAGCCGATGCCGCGCGGGTCATCGGGCCATCGGGGCGTCAGCTGCGAAATAAACCTCGGCGACGTTTCTGGGCGCGCCGGGCTCACCGATCAGCCGGGCAAATTTCTGCCCCTCGTAGGCAGCCGTGGCCAGCGGCCGTACCCCGAGCGCATCACCGATGGTGAACAGTTGTGGGACTTTGCCTTCGAGCTCGCGCGCGATTCCGTCAACAGGGATTCGGCCGGTTGCCAAGACGACGGCATCGACGTCTGGGATCGCAGACTCGCGTCCGCTGTGGACATCGATGATCTGCAGGTCGCGATCACCGATACCGCGGACCCAGGTTGCAGGTTGGAACACGACATTGGCCTCGGCCATTCGTTTGGCGATTGACTCTCCTTCCAAGCTCATCAGCTCGCGATTGGAATACGGTGCATAGTTGGGCGACAGCATAATCACATCGGCACCGCGGCGGCTAAGCAGTTCGGCCACACCGCTACCGGCATGCGTGGCCTCAGCGTCTAGCACGACGAGCTTGCCCAGCGGGTGCAAGCGGTCCTCCAGGATGTCTTCAGGGCAGCAGACATGCGGTTTGTCGGCGCCGAGAATATCTTGGTCGAGAAAAGCACTGCGCCCCGTCCGACTGTATCTTGCGCCGGTGGCCACGATGACGGCGTCAGCAGCCAACGCCAGCACCTCTTCGGCCGCTGCCGGTTCGCCTTGCCGGACGGACACGCCTAACCGGGCCAGTTCACGCGCCCACCAGTCGATGGGATGGCGGTAGAACTCACGCCCCGGTAGCCGCGCCCACAGCGCCAGCGCCCCGCCAAGCTCCTTGCGCGCTTCAAGCAACGTCACATCGTGGCCTCGTAGCGCCGCAACCCGAGCCGCCTCGAGCCCGGCCGGCCCGCCGCCGATCACGACCACCTTCGATGGATGCGTCGCCGCAGCGAATGTGCCTTCACCCCAGATGCGTTCCCGAAAGGATGCCGGATTTATAGTGCAACCCATCACGCGATAGTTGATGCCGCTGAGGCACCAGTTGCAGGCGATGCACGTGCGGGCCTGGTCTTCGGTCCCCTCACGGGCGTGCTTGACGAATTGCGGCTCGGCGATGAGCTCACGTGCCGACCCGACGAGATCGCACACACCCGCGGCGATCGCCGCTTCGGCATCGATCATCTTGGTCACCCGGCCGAGCACACTGAGCACCGGTACATCACCCGCCGCGCCGCGGACCTGCTCCACGAAAGGCTGGTAGTAGAGCTCCTCGATAAAGACTGTAGGCATACCGTATTTCAGCTGGAGTGGCTCCATACCGACGTCCAGATCGACGAAGTCGGCCAGCCCCCGCGAGCAGATCGATCGAACCACTTCATACGCGTGGGAACTCTCGTAGCCGCCCTCAATCAGCTCATCACAGTTGATCCGCGCGCCGACAGCCATCCCGGTGCCCGCGGCGTCGCGCACTGACTGCAACACCTCGACCAGCAGGCGCATCCGGTTTTCCAGCGGCCCGCCATATTCGTCGGTGCGGCGGTTGTAATAGGGCGACAGGAACTGCTCGATGATGGTTGCATGCGCGGCGTGGACTTCAATCCCATCGAATCCGGCTTCACGCAGATGCGCCGTCGATTGGTGATGCGCGTCGACGATCATCGCGATCTCGTCGCGCGTGGCCGCGCGGCTCGAGCCGCTGATCCCGTTGAATGCGAACTGAGAAACCGACGGGCCAAACGACGGCGCTTGCGGCGCCAGCGTCTGCCAGTGACCGGGGGTCATCCAGTGATACCAGATCTCGCCAAAGATTTTCCCACCCGCCATGTGCACGGCGTCGGCCAGCGCGGCGAAGGCAGGAATGCTCTTCTTGAGATACGGGGAAGGTTGAAACGAGCGCCCGCGCTGATGTGCCGTGCAGCTCAAAATCACCAGACCGCAACCGCCATCCTTCACCCGTTCAGTGCAGTAGGCCACGAAATCGTCGGAGGGGTTGGACCCGACGCTCAGCGGTATCGCGTGCGGAGCGAAGTAATAACGGTTGGGCAATTCCACCGGCCCGATCCGCACAGGGCTAAAAACATTGGGGTAACGGGGATGCATCCTCGTTTCTCTCCCTCCGAGCGTGCAAGGGGCCGCAGTTATCCACGCCCCTCCGAGAACAAATACTTGCTACACAAAACGCTTTATCATCGATAGCGGTACCACACGCAGCAACGGCACTATCGGCGCCCAGGGCCACCACGGCACGACGGCCCTTCCCCGTTCCCGTTCGATAGATTCGACTATTGCCTTGACGCCAGTTGCGTTGTCCACCATGAACATCGCGGAGTCAGATCTAGGTTTTATCTCCGACTCGATGTCGCCCGCCTCGATTACCGAAATCTTGATCGGGCCTTCGGCGTATTCCGCGCGCAGTGATTCGCCGAGCGAACGCAGTCCGGCTTTGCTGGCAGCATAGGCAGCCCAAGCACCCGGTATTCCTCTCGCGCCGATGATCGACGACATGAGTACGAGATGCCCCGAACCGGCTGCCTTGAACATCTCCAACGCCGTTTCGGTCTGTACCAGCGCAGCCACCAAGTTGGTCTCGATGATCGCTGTGTTGGCCGGCAGCTTGCCCGAACCCAACGCCGCGCCCTTTCCGAGCCCCGCGTTGACAATCACCCGGTCGATCCCGCCCAACGCGGCGCTGAACTCGGCGAACACTTCTGATACCTGCTTATGGTCGTTGACGTCCAGCCCGGCAAAAACGATGTTAACGCGCGGATACCGTTGCGAAAGGCCAGCTTTCAACTCGGCCAGCCGATCGGTGCGGCGAGCACACAGCGCGAGGTCGCGTCCACGAGCCGCGAACTGTCGTGCCATCCCGGCGCCCAAGCCCGAACTGGCGCCGGTGATCAGTATCTTCTGCCGGGTCACGTGAACATCCGGCGGTCGGCCAACACTTCTGCGACGGTCTCACGGGTCAGACGACTGCCGAGTCCGACACGGGGCCGCAGCCATTTCATCTCACCTCCAGGGGAAGGGTGAACTCGACGTCTTCGTCGGCCACGACCGCCTCCCGGACGGTGATCCGCCCCAGTCCAGACAGAGTTCGCACCACCTCGTCCACCAGGTGCGGCGGCGCGGATGCCCCCGCGGTCACACCCACCCGGCGAGCACCCACCAGCCAGCGCAAATCGACGTCACTGGCATTTTCCACGAGATATGCTGTAGTACCGCATCTTTCGGCCACCTCCGCCAGACGGTGGGAATTGGAGGAGTTGTCCGAACCCAATACAAGCACTAGGTCGCACCGTGCGGCGACGTCGCGGACGGCCGCTTGGCGGTTAGTAGTCGCGTAGCAGATATCTTCTTGAAGCGGCGCGACGAGCGCCGGAAAACGCTCCCGGAGCACCGCCACGGTGCGCTCGGCCTCATCGGCGGCAAGGGTGGTTTGCATAACGTAGGCGACCTTGCGAGGGTCTGCCGGGTGAACCATTTCCGCCTCAGCAGGATTAGCCACCACCACAACGTTTTCCGGTGCCTCGCCGCGGGTGCCCTCCACTTCCTCGTGCTCGCCATGGCCGATGAGGAACACAGTGCGCCCCTTGGCCGCGAACCGACGCACCTCAGCGTGCACCTTTGCCACCAACGGACAGGTTGCGTCGATCACGCGCAACCCTCGCGCATCGGCGTCGCGGCGTACCGAGGGCGCCACTCCGTGGGCAGCGAGGACCACGGTACTGCCCTCGGGAACATCGCCAATCTCATTGACGAATACTGCACCGAGCGCCTCGAGATCATGTACGACGGAATGGTTATGGACGATCTGTCGACGCACGTACAAGGGTGATCCGAAGCGCTGCAGCGCACGTTCGACGATCTCGATGGCTCGATCCACGCCAGCGCAGAACGAGCGCGGGCTGGCCAACAGGATCTCGCGATCTTCGACCGCGGCTGCCCACTGGTTGATCGCCGGTGTGGCCGCGCGCAGTATGGTGTCCGCCGCGATCGGGTTGTCGGCGGTGACGCGCAGCGCGACGATCTGCTCGACGAACTCCGGTGCGTTCACGAAAGCCCAGCCGGTGTCGATGCCCAGGGCACCAACATGGGTCCGAAGACCAAGCCGTCGCAACGCACCCGCGACGAAAGGGGCTGCACGGCTGACGGATACTGTTCCCTGTCGGTGCAGTTCGTCGGCCACGATGAGGTCTCCGGCGTGCGGTTCGGAGGTCAACGAGCCCATAACCTCAGCCAGCAGCACGGGTCCGTACTGCCCGGCCGGCTTGTGCCTTATCGGCAGGTAGACCACCGCCGACTTCATGTGCGTGCCCGCAGATAACGGCCAAGCGCCCACATCGGAAAAACGAGCTTGTACATCTCACAGCTGATATACATGTCGGCAGGGAATCCGGTAGCAGTGAAGTACTTCTCGTCCCATCCGCCGTCGGGGCGCTGGCTGGTCACTAGCCACTCGATCCCTCGCTGCACTGCCTGGGAGTCATCCCCGACCGCTAACAGGGCGAGCAACGCCCACGCGGTCTGCGAAGGGGTCGACGCCCCACGCCCCACCCAGGCACGGTCTACGTAGGAGCGCGCATCCTCCCCCCACCCGCCGTCGTCGTTCTGGTGCCGCTTCAACCAATCCACCGCGGAACGGATCGGTCGCGCCTCAGCGTCGACGCCGGCCGTTATCAATGCCGGTACCACCGCGCCTGTTCCGTAGATGTAGTTGACGCCCCACCGGCCGTACCAGGATCCGTCCGGTTCTTGGTGATCGAGCAGCCACTGCACGCCCCGTTCACGTCGTTCGGGGTGCACGCCCTCGGTGGCGAGCATCTCGACAACGTGGGCGGTGACGTCGGCCGATGGCGGGTCGATGACCGCGCCGAAGTCGCAGAACGGGAGCTTGGTCACCAGCACGCTGGTGTTGTCGGCGTCGAACGCACCCCAGCCACCGTCGCGCGATTGCATGCCCGCAGTCCACTCCACCGCCAGATCGATCGGCGGCGGCGACTCGGGCCGCGTCGGGATGCTTGACGCGGCTCAGGCCGACGATGACCTCGGCGGTGTCGTCGGTGTCGGGGTAGTTGTCGTTGGCGAACTCGAATGCCCACGCGCCGGGTTCAATTCGGGGCGGCGCACGTGCCAATCTCCGGGTCGGGTGATCTGCTCGTCGAGCAGCCAGTCGGTGGCGCGCAGCACCGTCGGGTCGTCTGGAGCGACACCGGCCTCCAGCAGCGCGGCCAGGCGATAGCGCGGTGTCCCATACCGGTGACTGGCAGCCCTCGAGCCGGCGGGTTGGCCCGTCGGGAGTGTCCTCGTGGATGACGAAGCCCTCGAGCCCGGCGAGGCCGGCGCGCACCGCGGGATGGTCCATCGGATAACCCATGAGGTGCAGTGCCAGCAGCGAATACACCGTTGGGGGCTGGATCGCCGCCCCACGCGCCGTCGGCTTCCTGGCGGGCCAGGATCCATTCCGCGGCCTGCCTCATCGCCGACCTTCGCAGCGGTCGCGAACGGATGCCGCGCGTACCAGTGCAGCAATTTGTCGAGCCGCTGGAACATGCCCGCGATGGTCCACGGCCGGTGCCGAGCTTGCGGCGCCGTCGAGTCCGAACGCGAGCTCGTCGATACCGAACGGCAGCTGGCCGTGCACGGGCGGTAGCGTGGCGACCACCGTCAGCGGCACCACGGTCTGCGGGCCCAGCAGCCCCAGTCGTAGATGTTCAGCGGCGAACCACGACGGGAAGAAGATCAGTTCCGGCGGCAGGTTCGGGCAGGTCGTCCCAGGACCATAAACCGAACAGCGACAACCAGATTCGCGTGAATACGCGACTCTTTCTCGACGCCGCCTCCGCCGCGCACGAACTCGGCCGCGCCGCCATGTGCGGCGCGTCGGGCGAGTCGCCGGCCAACCGCAATGCCACCCATGCCTCGACGGTGGTGGACAGATCACCCGGACCGCCGTGGAAGTACCGCCCAGGTGCCGTCGCGCGCTGCTGCGAGCGGATCCAGCGGGCGCGGGCTCGGTCGCCTCGGGTGTCGAGGATGCCCAGGAACTCCCGCATCAGCAGGTCCTCGGCGTCCATCGTGACGTTGGTGCCGAGCCCGCCCTTCCACCAGCCGTCTCGGCTGTTGCTGCGACCGCAGCAGGTCACGGCCGCGTCCAGCGCGGCCTGCACATCGCCCAGATCGTCTGCGCGTCGGGGGCCGGTTCGGGCACGCGGTTGCGGTAGTCGATCATCATGCGCTCCGTTCCACGATGTAGTCGAGCCAGCGCCGATCAGCTCGCCGGCCGGCTCCGGCGCTGCACCGGCAGTGTGCCGACTGCCTCTTCGGCCAGTCGCGGCGCGACGGCCGGCCTCGTTCAGCGCCCAAGCACGGCCGCCGCCTCGCTCGACCAGCTCGGCCGCCGTCGCGAGTTCGTCATCGGTCGGTTCGCGGAGCCGCGGCCAGCCAGTCGGCGAGTTCGCGGCCCGCCGTCCCGCCGTTCTCCATGGTCCAGGTGACCGGCAGAGTCTTCTTGCGCGACCGCAGGTCGGAGAAGACCGGCTTGCCGGTCACCTCGGGTCGCCCCAGATCCCCAGCAGGTCGTCGACGAGCTGGAACGCCAGGCCGACGTATGCGGCCGTAGGCCGTCCAGCGCGTCGGTCACCGCCGTTGGCGCGCCGGCCAGCGCCCCGCCGACCGCCGCGCTGGCCGACAGCAGCGCCCCGGTCTTGCCCGGGCCATCTCGATGCATTCGGTCAGGCTCACGTGCGCGACGGTTCTCGAAATCGACGTCGGCGGCCTGGCCGCGGATCAGATCCACGGGTCGCTCGCGCCGACCAATCCGGCGGCGCCGGCATGCGGCGAGCCGGACTCCAGCAGCACCTCGTGGGCCAGCGACAGCATCGCGTCGCCGGCCAGCACCGCGGTCGCGTCACCCCACTCCGCCCACACGGTCGGCCGATGCCGGCGGGTCGGCGTCGCGGTCCATCAGGTCGTCATGGACGAGTGAGAAGTTGTGTACCAGTTCGACCGCGACCGCGCCGGGCAGCGCGCACTCGGCTCGTCGCCGCCTGCCGCGCGCGCGGCCAGCAGGGTCGACAGCAGGAGCGAATAGACTTGCCGCCGTTGGCCACGACGGCGTTGCCGTGCTCGTCGCACCAGCCGAGGTGATAGGAGACAACCAGCGGGTGCTCGGGTCGAGCCGGTGCATCGAGCTTGCGCAACAGCGGCGTGACAGTTGCCGATCGCACCATCCTACGTTTGGCGATCGACGTCATGCCGAGCCTCCGTCGATGAGCCGTCATCGCGTCAGCAGCAGCGCGGCGGCCGCTGCTTCGCCGCTGCGCACCGCGCCCTCCATCGTCGCCGGCCATCCGGTGTCGGTCCATGCCCCGGCCAGGTACAGACCCGGGCAGCGCGGTGTGCGCGCGGCGGGTCGCAGCCGGGCGGTGCCGGGCGCGGGCCGAAACGTCGCCTGCCGCTCGCGGGTGACGAAAAAGTCGCGCACGCTCGGCGGATTCGAGCCTGGCAGGCATCAGCTTCGCCAGCGCGGGCAGGAAACGGTCGCGCAGTTCGCGGTCGGCACGTCGATCAACTCGTCGGCGGCTGAGACCGACACCGCAAGATACTGGCCGAGGCCAGGCCGGCTTCGGTGGGTGCGGTCGAACACCCACTGCAACGTCGCTGTCGACGGCCGCGATAAACGGCTCCTGCCAGCACCGTTCGGTCGAGGATCAGATGCATATTGACGATCGGCGAACTGCCCAGTCGCCGCGCCCATCCTGGCTGCTACGTCCAATGCGCCATCGGGCAGCAGATCTCCGGCGCAGTCGGCGGCACCGCGAGAACGACGGCGTCGAAGCGGTCCGTGGCCGCCGTCGGTTTCCGCGATCCATCCGTCGCTGCCCCTGTGCAGCGATCGCACCGTGGTCCGGAGGTGAACGGCGCCGCCCGATCCGGCACAGCGCATCGGCGGCGGCGTCGCCGTGCAACCGCTGCAGCGGCACGGCAGACCACCCGATGTCGGCCGCGTAGAATTATCGCGCAACATGCCGATCTGGAACACCGTGGCCGCCAAGGCCAGCGACGCGTCGTCGGCGCGGGCGTTGAGGGTCGCGATGCCGACGAGCTCCCAGAGGGTGTGCACGGCACTGGCACTTTGACCGTGCGCGCGCAACCAGTCGCCGAAGCCGCGCAGGTCGGTGGCCGGGTCAGCGGCGTCGACCGCGCGCAGCGCCAATGCGGCGCGGGCGAATCGCAGGCGATCGCCGAGGCTCAGCCACGGGTAGCGTGCCAGCGATCCGGCCAGGTGCAGCGGCGCGGGCAGGCGGGTGCGCCGCAGCCGCGCGGCACGGGAGGGGCTTCGTACGGCGATGTCGAGTCGCGGCTGCAGCGTGGTCATGTGCTCGGCGCCGAGTCGTTGCACCAGCGAGCGGTAAGCGCGTGCAGCAGCGCAGGAAGACGTGTTGGCCGTTGTCCACCCACAGCTCGCCGCGGCGGAACGAACACGTCAATCCACCTAATCGCGGCCGCGCCTCGATACAGCGTCACGGCGGCCCCGGCATCGGCGCAGCGCATCGCCGCGGCGATGCCCGGCTAGGCCGCCGCCGATTACGGCAACGCGGCACGACGCGATGCCGGTCATAACGCCGCCCTGGCCAACGCGACGGCGGCGACTCGCGCCTTTTGGGTTCCTGACAGGGACAGCCGTCGGTCGTACACGCTCGCCGGCGACGTCTTGATGATGGTAAGTAAATGGCGGTAGATGCCCGACATGGCCAGGCAGCACGCGGCGCTACGCCGGTCCAGGTGCGGAATCAGCCTGAGTCCCAACGAGTACCAATTTTCGGCACGCCCGGCGCAGAACCGAAGCAGCGCGGCAAGCTGTCCGTCTGGGTCGTCGAGCTCGCCGAGCTCATCGACCGTCAAACGGACGCCGAACCGGTCGAGTTCGCCTTGCGGCAGATAGATCGCGGCCGTTGAGCAGGTCCTCGCGTACGTCGCGCAGGATGTTGGTCTGCTGCAGCGCAATGCCGAGCTGGTCGGCGTAGCGCGACGTGCGGGGTTCGACCGGCCCGAAGATCGACAGGCACAGCCGTCCGATCGATCCGGCCACCCGCCGGCAGTACACCACGAGGTCGGCAAAATCCTCGTAGGTATGCCCTCCACATCCATCTGCACGCCGTCGATCAGTTCTTCGAACGCCGAAATCGGGATGGGAAACCGGCGCGCCGAAGTCGGCCACGGCCACCAGCACGGGATCGGATGAATGATCCAGATTTACCAGTGATTTTCGTACCAGTCGACAGTCTCGGTACTTTCTGCTCGGCCGGCAGATCGCCGTCGCCGATATCGTCGATTCGCCGCGCAAGCGCGTACACCGCGCACAACGCGGACCGCTTACCCGACGGCAGGAGCCGGATGCCGTAATAAAAGTTCAACGCCTGCGTTCGGGTGATGTCCTCCGCGACGCGGTACGCGTCCTCCAGCGTGCTCATCAGCCGGTCCATTCCGTAGGAGCGCGAAGCAACAGCGCGGCCGCCGAGAAAGCGACGTCGCGGCGCCGGGTTTTGACCCTTCGCTGCAATACGTCGCCGCCGGTACGGCGCAGGCCTTGTTCGGCTGCGCGCCCGCCTGCAATATAACCGGCAACCGCAACCCGTGCCCATCCAGTCAGCAGCCCAACTAGCGGTGTACCCGACTGAAGGAGCGACGCCGCGCGCCACGTCTCAAACAGCATCAACTCGCGGAGCGCTTCGGTTGCCTGCGGGCGGTCCAGGTCAGTCTCGCGCACGCCGTAGGCTCTGAGGTCTTCTTGAGGCAGATAAACGCGGCCTGCGCGGCGATCTTCGGCGACATCTTGCCAATGCTCAAGCAACTGCAGCGCCCGGCATACCCGGTCAGACAATTCGACCGCCCTCGGCGAACACTGACCGAACACATCAAGCACCAGCCGTCCCACCGGGTCGGCTGAGAGCTGGCAGTAGCCGATCAGCTCATCGAACGTCGCGTAAGTCGAGACCCGCTGGTCGATCACGTTGGCCTCGATGAGCCGGTCGAAAGGTTCAACCGTCAGACCGCGGGCCCACACGGTGGGCACAAGTGCCTGCACCACCGGCCACTGCGGCGTGCTGCCGCGCCAGATCCGGTGGAGATCGGTGCGAAATTCGGTCAACGCGACAATGCGGTCACCGGGTGCTACGTCGCCGAGGTCGTCGATAGTGCGGGCGACTCCATATATCGCATGGAGGTCTCGACGCACGGTTTTCGGCAGGACACGCAGTGCGACCGGAAAGTTCTCATCAAATTCCCTGCGCCGCAGCGCATCAGATATCGACATCGCAGAGGGGCGACCGCCCGGCGACTGCGACCGAGGCGGTGCCACGACCGGTTGTTTCGGTCGTCGAGGCCCGCCAGGGACGGCACCGTTGTTACTAGGCAGGAGGTTCATCCGAATCGGTCGGTACCCTAGGTCGCAGATTCCATCGGGACACAATTGTGCTGGGACCATCGTGGCCAGTCATCGGCAAGGAACGCCCAATTGGCGGAACAGCGACGGGTCAGCTCGACCAGCGTCGTAACTGTGATAGGCCGAACGGACCAGTGAGCGTGCGCCGCCTGAAAGATTCCCGCTGCCGCCGCCCGTCGGTGCCCCCACCCCGGGGCCGCCTGTAACAGTGCCTCCTGCTGGGTTACCACGCAACAATCCCCTTTCGAACATCTGCGGAATCGAAACCGTGAAGCCATCAGCGCGGACGTGCAGGAATGGTGTTTGCGAGTGTTCGGCATGTCGGCAACGGTGGCCAACATGTTGACACACTATATCCGTACTGTCGTGTGCTCGCAGAAATTTGGCGTCGAGGCGATGGCGAACAGCAGCCCCTTACTGGTGTCCTGTTACCGCGGAAATCTTGCTGTGCTGTGTTACTCACCAGTACCGACACAAATGGGCTGGAGGCCCGCTGTTCGTGACCTGCCTGTCGGCCATCCCCCGAAGCCCATCCCGCACGAGAAAAATGACATGCGATGGGGATCCTTCGGGCAAACGCTCCTTGATCTAGGCATCAGAAAATTGTTTTCCGAGCTCGAGCGGGCCCCACTGATGACGATGATAGACGGTTCGACGGGCATCGGCAGCAGATTTCCTTCGACTATATCGACGACCACGGTGTCGTGTACCGGGTCAGATCCATCCGGCGACACCGACAATGTCGCGACGGGCAAACCGGAAGGGCCACAAGGAGTAAAGGGGTGCACTCACATGCTCAAGCAACAATCATGAGTTCCTGGACGTGGCCCCGCGTCGAGTCCAGGACGGCCCCTTGACACCATTCCGAAGCGACGTCCACCCAGGGGGCGCCCGGACCCATTTCCATACCTCACGAGTGTCGGCATCGCCGACATCAAACGTTTCAGGGGATTGCCAGACGATCAACTCCAAAGCCCGCTACGCGGCCGCCTGTTGTTCAGGCACTGCAACTCCTTGGTCACCGAACATGATCTAGGTCGACCGTTCTTTTTACGAGGAGTCGTTCATTTGCGAGGAGTCACATTCGTATCGGCCATAACACAAGCAACATTTTCTCTAAATATATAGATGTATAGCGTCTACCGGCGACGACCCACTTTCGCTTAACTACGGGCATTGAGCTAGCCGGTGCAATGGACATTTATCGGCAGGTAGATATCCGCAACGACCCGGCACGGGATGGACCGCCGGAAGTCCGCGTAGTGGCCTGGCCCAAGTGCCGGCCGCCGGTCCATGTGAACGGCGGTACCGGCGAAGCAGCAGTCTGCGGAAGGTCGCCGTGGCGCACCGCCTCAAGTTTGATGCACCCCGTTGCCAGGTAACCTGACCGTTCTACATCTGAAGACAGCATGGAAGAACGAGCTGTCCCGGCGTGTGGCAAACGAACGTACGAGTCGGCCGGGAACCTAACCGGCCTAAATACTACGGCCCTGAAATGGCAAGCGGGATGCTAGTCTCCGCTCAGAAGAATGCCAATATCGCACGTTGGAGTGTGTTGCATGGTGGGCTTGGAGTATGACCACGGTCCTGCGGTACTCACGATTGATCGTCCCCACGCACGCAACGCGATCGCCCTGGACACCGTGGATCAGCGGGAGAAGGCACTCGACGCGGCCGGGGGATATAGCGCGCCGGTCATCAGCGGCCGGCGACGCCCACTGGCAGGCCGCCGGCCGGTGTTGAACCGCAGCGCCAACGTCGGAGGTGCAGCATGAAAGCCTTTGGTAACGCCGCGCTGGGCACGGCGTTGACGGTCCTGTTGGTCGCGCCGACGTGCACCCCAGCGCCGGCCCGCGCAGACGACCCAGTCCAACACCGCGTCAGATACACAATCACCGCTGCCAACTCGATCAACGCCGACATCTACTACCTGGACAACGAGCCAGATGCCTTTTTTCGCTGGAGTCACAACCCTTATGAGTATTCTCCGAACATCAAAGCCGGTGTCGGTCCCGGTAAACCTTGGGTATTCGAGCTGATGTTGGCCAACCCTGATCAGTACGCCTGGGTGTCGGCGAGCAGCGGGCTCTCCGGAGCGGCACCGCAGTTTCACTGCGATCTCGCGGTGGATGGCGTAGTCGTCGTCTCCAAGGACGGGCCCAAGGGCGTGCTCTGCTCGATACGTCAGTGGTGAGCGATCGGGCCGCCCTCTAGTTGACTGAGGTAGCGCTCCCTGACAAGTGCTGCGCCCCTTGGTCGAACGTGAATTTGGGCGTGCCTTATCTGGCCAGACACCGGCTTGTACGACCGTCGGCCTTCTTACGCGATAACGCTAGCGGGGTTTGCCGAACCAGCAAACTGCCACGTGCGGCCGCGCACCAGAGAGTTCGACATCAGCAACTTTACCTATCTGCGTCGCCTTGGTCGCCCCGAATCCACAATGTTCGGCCGTTCTGCGCCATACACGTCAGAAAGAGTCCGTCGGCCGCCTGCGCGACTAAGTTCAGGTAGGGCGTGCAGTCCGCGCCCAATTCCTTGATCCCGACCAAACCTGGTGACCGGAACCATCGGGGCGCGTATCTCCTCGGCGAACCGCAGAAGACGATCCGGTTCGGCGCGTCCGAACCGCCGGGCGCAGAAGCTGTCACCCCGAACACGTAATAGGCCGTGTTTTCACACAGCGTGCCGAGAACCACGCCCGGCTGGATACCCGGCACACAGCTGGGCTCATCGCAACTGGCCGCAGGGTCGGCCACAACCGGCGGCGCCGCTACTATCCCAGCGACCAGCAGCGCAGCAAGGGCTGCTACCATCGATCGCACTCTGCTAGTCTCGCACGGACGAAAGCCGAATTCTCGGTTTTCGAGAGGATTATTCCGGGCGGTGCCAGCCTCCCCACGCGGGCTGCACGAACTGGTGCCGTTGTTGCACGGTTCCGGATTATCATTTCCAACTGAACCGCTTCGCTGCAACCCCGAATAAGGAGTTCTGAATGACTTCTCCCGAGCGTCTTGGGTCGGCGCTCGATGCCAACGGGCGTGACGACCTGCCAGAGGCTACCGCTCTCGAATTGGCAGAAGAAGCGGAGTCAGAAGCTGCAACCGCTGAGGCGGAAGCTCGCGCCGCGGTGGCCCGTGCCCGCGCGATAAGGCTGCGCCGGAAAGCCGACTCAATACCGTCTGATCAGTCCGCACATGCGGACCCGGTGGACTCGGATGATGATGACGCAGTGCTCGACACACCCGCGGTAGGCGCTTCCCGACCGCGTCGGTTGCGTCGCCCGAGCACGAAGGCCATGGCCGTGGGCGGCGCTGGGATCGTGTTGATCTGTGCCGCGCTCGCGGCGAGTGGCTATATGTTTTGGCAGGACCGCATGGCTTTACAACAACGGCAACGCGCCGCGGAGTACGCAGCAGCGGCCCGCGGGGATATCGCAGCCCTGATGTCGCTGGATTTCAACAAAGCCAAGGAGGACATGCAGCACATCGCCGATAACTCCACAGGTAACTTCAAGAACAGCTTCCCGATGATCGCAGAACAGCTGACCAAGGGCCTGGAGAAGTCCAAGGTCACCACTACGGTCACCGTGAACGACGTCGCGGTCGAGTCGATGACCAACAATTCGGCGATCGTCCTGGTCGCAGCGACGACGGAGGCCACGGCCCCGGGTGACAAGCCGCAACCGCGACCCTGGCACATCGCCGTCGGCATGCACATGGATGGCGGCAAACCCAAGATGGCGAACATCGAGTTCGTCCAATGACAGTCGATCAAGACAAGCAAATCGACGACGTGGCAACTGACGACGACGGGATTGTCAAGCCGTCGGATGGGCAGTCCGCACGGTGGCGCGTCCGCATGAGAAATGCAACGGGTTTCAGCCGGCGCTGGATACGCAGGTTGCTGGGGCGCTGGCGCGTCATTGTGCTGACGGTGGCGGTCGTTGCGGCGGTAGGGCTCGCCGGCGGCATGTTCTTCTTCCAATACCGCCCCATTCAGCAGACGGACAACGCGGCGGCGCAGGCGGCGATCAAGGCGGCGTCCGACGGTACGGTGGCGATCCTGTCGTACTCACCGGAAAGCGTCGACAACGATTTGACGGTCGCCAAGTCGCATTTGACCGGAAGCTTCTTGAAGTACTTCAACGACTTCGGCCGATATTTCGTGGCGCCGGCAGTCCGGCAGCAAGGGGTGAAGGCATCCGCAGCCGTCCTGCGCGCCGCTGTGGTGGAAATACATCCGGATGCGACCGTGGTGATGCTATTCGTCCACCAGACGAGCAGCAGCAAGGACAAGCCGGAACCGGCCTTGACCACGAACAGCGTGCGGGTGACACTGACAAAGGTGAATGGGTCCTGGCTGATATCGAAATTCGAGCCTGAATAGTGCGCTGATCTGAGGAGCGACCGATGCGGGTAGTTGGAGCGATGGCAAGCTCAACGTTGATGGCAGCCGCCGCAACGATTCTTGGAGTTTGCCCGTCGG
The DNA here is from genome assembly GCA_963762625.1 of uncultured Actinomycetota bacterium. Classification (GTDB taxonomy): domain Bacteria; phylum Actinomycetota; class Actinomycetes; order Mycobacteriales; family Mycobacteriaceae; genus Mycobacterium. The sequence goes on along the minus strand of CAVXLB010000001.1, from coordinate 984,523 downwards.
TTCATGCATCATCGGATGACCCCGCCCTCAACGGACTATATCGGGCGACGTCCGACGGACAATGGGCGCAGACGAACGATCAGCTTCACCACGAAGCGACCGTCACGAGCACTTGGACGATCACCTCCAGCTGCACCAATCCCCTGGAGTGCGCGGGCCAGGTCACCAGCGACCAAGGATGGAGCGCGCCGCTGCGCCTGTCCGGCGGCGCTCTCTGGATCGTTGCCCACGATGTTCCCAACTGGGAGCAATGCGGAGATGGCATGCCGGCCGCGACGGGGCGCCAGCTCTTCAGGTTCGCCACCAACGACCTCGCCGGCGACGACAAAACCATCGGCCCCAGCGGTGCCTGCGGCGTCAACAAATGGCTTACTGTCGACCTGCCATTCACGTTGGTCAAGATCGGCTGACCCATTTCCGGGTCGCGACAGGCACCTTCGTGACGGCGGTTATGTTGGCGTGAGGATCAAGTCCTTCCACGTCTTGACTTTGTGGTCCGACGAAGCGATCAGATCTGACTGGCGATACATGCGACCGTCCGGTCCAACATACGACCCGGTACGAGGGTTGTACGAAGCGATAGCAACAGAGGGCCCCTTCCCGGATCCACTGGTATCAAACGAACTTGGAGCCGCCGACGGCGTCCCACCAGGTGGCGGCGGAGGGGCCGCCGGAGCGGGCGCATCGGACTGGGGAGTATCCATCGGCGCCAAGGGCCCCATCGGTGGCGGGCTCGCGAGGTTACCTTGCGGTGGCGGCGGACTCGCGGGGTCAGCGGGCGGCATCACCGATGGCGGACTCGCGGGGTCAGCGGGCGGCATCACCGATGGCGAGCTCGCGGTGAGAGACGCCGGTCCCGACGGCACGGAACCCGCAGCGTTGCCCGGCGGTAGCGGTCCCAGCGGCGGGCGGGGGGGTAGCGCCGGGGGAGGGGGCAGTATCCGGGGCGGCGGTAGCGGCGTTCCCTCCGGTGGACCGTATTCGTAATCGTGGAAGTTGATCCGATCATCCGGTGGAATGCCCTGCGACACCAGGTTTGGGTCCAGCGGGTAGGGGCCGGCCATATGCTGTCGCATGGCCAACGGCTCGTATGGCTTGTCGCTTTCGCAGATTTCGACGGTCGGTGCTCGTTTACCGGGATGCCCCATGCACGGGTAGTTGCGTGCACCGCGAACCGCGAGCGGCGAATCCTGCGGCAGTTTGCAGTACAGGCCGTCCGGGGTGTCGATCGTGGTGGTGTCGGCCGGTGATCGCCATTGGGACGGCGGCAAGAAGCCGACAGTGCACGCCGGCGGATCACCGATCGAGATGTGAAAACCGCCCACCGGCATACCGGCGTAGTTGTTAGTCGGTAGAGCCGCCTGAAGCTCGGCGATAGCCGGCGGCAGCATCACCAGCAGTTGCTCCAGGGACGGATGATAGGTCACGGCGATCTGGCCGATGGTGGTGAAGTTGGCGAGCAACACCGGCAGCGTGACCTTGACCTGGTTGAGCAGGCGGGAAGCCTCATTGGCAGCCCCCGGCCCAGTCTGCAACAACGTCCGGAACTGCGCATCATCAGTCACTAGCTGCTCGCTGACCCCGGCGAGACTGCGCGCCCACTGCCTGATCGAGTCGGCGGTCTGAGCCTGTGAATCCAGCAACGGCGCACTGTCTTCGAACAACGTCCCGGTGCGGTCGGAGACGGCGTTGGCATCGGCAGCCACCCGCGCCGACGAGTCGAACAGCGACCCCAGGTCATAGCCGGATCCGTTAAAAGCCGTGAAGGACTCGTCGAGCAGCCCGCTGAGCTTCTGCTTGGGAATGCTGCCGATCAGCTTGGCGGTCTGATCCAGCATCGGCCCAACCGGTTGCGGGATCGACGTCTCCCCCACTGGTATCACCGCGCCGTCCCGCAGGTAGGGCGGCGAGTCTGTACGCGGCCGCAAATCGACATACTGTTCCCCCACAGCGGAGATACTGCGCACCTCCGCGCGCAAATCTGCTGGAATCTTCGGCGAAGTACCAAGGGACAGCGTCGCTTTCGCGCCGTTGTTGGTCAGCCCAACTTCGGTGACCTTGCCCACCTCCACACCGCGGTAGGTCACATTGGCAAAGCGGTACAGTCCCCCCTCAGCGGGCAATTCCACTGTGACGGTGATCCTGCCGACACCCAACAACGTGGGCACCTGCATGTAGACGAAGAGCATCACGACGATGCCGATGATCGACACGATCGCGAAGATGATCAGCTGGATTCGGACGAACCGCGTCAGCATCAGCGACCCCCGTTTCCAGCGCCGACATTCGCGCACAGATCCGGTGGCGGTGCAGAACGCGGTAGCCCGGTGAACCCGTCACCGGTGGGGTTCTTCGCGTAGTAGGCGTCATATCCGGGGTCGCCCGGCGCCGGCACTAATGACATGTCCTTCTGCTGCCAGTGGGTGCCGATGAATGTCTGATTCTTCAGCCGGGCACGAGTGATGTCGACGATGACGAAAACATTGAAGTAGTCGCCCCGCACACCCCGATCGATGAGACCTTGGCCGTAAGGGAACGCCGATCCCGCGAAGGCCAGGTTCCTGTCGAGGTTGGGGCCGACCTCGGCGAGCGAACAAAACGCTGGCTCGAGGTTTTGCAGGTTCTTCACCAGATCGGTTTGGGTGTCGTTGACGAGCCTTGTCGCGGTGTCGCTGAACACCCGCAGCTTGTCCAGCGCGGTGGTGAACCGTGGCCGTTCCTTCAGCAGCACCTCGAGCGCGGGCGAAATCTCACGCAACGCCCGGGTGATGACATCTCGTTGGCCGGCGAACGTACCGGCGACGCGGTTCAATCCCTGGATCGATGCGACGATGTTGTCACGCTGATCATCAAACGTGCCCACGAAGGTGTCCAGTCGGGTCAATAGGTCTCGAACGTCGCCTTCACGCCCCGACAGCGCGCCGCTGAAATTGTGAATGATGTCGCCGATCTGCCCCAATCCTCCGGCGTTGGCGATCACCGACAATGACGACAGGGTCTGCTCGGTCGACGGATAGCTCGATGACTTGCTCAGCGGGATCGTGGCACCCGGCTTGAGCCGTCCGGTCCCCTGTTCCCCCAGTGGCGGATTGAGCTCCAGGTGCATCGAGCCCAGCAGGCTGGTCTGTCCGACTTTAGCCACCGCATTGGCGGGTACCACCACATCGGGCCGAACCGCGACCTCGACGTCGGCGTGCCAACCCCGCACCGTCATCTTGCTGATGCTGCCGACCACGACGTCGTTGATCATGACGGGCGAATTCGATTCCATCGAGCCGACATTGGCGACCTCGACGTGAAAGATTTGAGCACCCGGTCCTCGTCCCACCGCGCCGGGAAGCGGCAACGAGTTTAGGCCGTTGAATGCACATCCAGTCACGGTGAGCACCACACACGATCCGATAACGAGCAGCCGGTGGACGGCAGCACGGATAGTCATGGCCCTGGCCTTTCCCCGGGCAACAGCATGTCCGGCAACGTAGGCGGTGCGGGTGCAGCCGCCCCGGCCGCAGCCGGCCCCGGCGCTTCCGGCCCCGGCGCGGGCGGCTGGGCCGCAGGGGGTCCCGGTGCATCCGGCCCGGGGGGTAGCGACACAGCGCGAGGCGGCCCCGGCGGCGGCGGCGCCCAGAATGCTCCCGGGCCCCAATTCGGGATGTTATCCCCCGGCAGCCCGGTATACGCGGAGATCGCCGGCGGGATTTCGGGCGGCGTTTGCGTCGTGCCGTTCAGGTCGCCTTCGCAGTGATCCATGTTGCGATGACACGGGATCAGGGCTGGGTCGGTGTAGATGATGTCTTCCGGGTCGGCCGATTTCGCGAGCCATGGGTTGATCGGAATGGGCAGATAATTGATGAAGTTCAGCAGCCGCAGTCCGGGGCCGAGATATTCGGAACACAACTTTCCGGATTCCGGCGCGGTGACGTTTTCGATGGCCTGGAGTGAAGTGCAAATCGAGAACGTTGTATTGGAGAACTGGTTGACCACGAACACGCCGTAGTTCATGCCGGTGGCGGGGCTGTAAATGTTGTAAAAGTTGGCGAACGCATTCGGCGCGACGTGCAGGATGTTTTTGATATCCGTTTGGTGCTCGACAAGGTTTTGGGTGACGTCAACCAACCGTGCGATCTGCTCGCTGGTTTTATCGCGGGTCCCTGCGATGAAGCGCTGCACCTCGCCGACCGCGACCGACAGATCTTTCAGCGCCGCATCCAGGTCGGACCTGCTTTCGTTAAGTACGCCGGTCAGCGTGGCGAAACGGTCCTGGAACTGCACGATCTGGGTGTTGCTATCGCGCAGTGCCGTGACGAAAGTCTGCAAATTCTTGATGATGTCGACGATATTGCCGCTGCCGTTGGCCAGAATCCGTCCCACCCCGGACAGTTGGGCCAGCGTCTGCCGCAATTTCTCGCCGTTGCCTTGCAGCGAGTTGGCGGCGCTGTCTATAAATCGCCCCACCGAAGTGCCCGAAACGCCGCTGTTGGGTCCCAAATCGGTTGCCAGTCGCGTCAGTTGGGTTTTCACCTCGTCCCATTCGACGGGGACCGCCGTTCGATCGGCCGATATCACCGCACCGTCTGGCATCGTCGGGCCACTGGTCCGGTAGGCCGGCGCGAGTTCGACATAGCGCGCCGCGACCAGATTCTGGGCGACGATCACTGCCTTGGCATCGGCTGGAATCGGCACCTCGCCGTCGATGTGCAGGGTCATTTTGGCTTGCGTGCCCACCGGTTGGATGGCGGCGATGGTGCCCACCTTGACACCAGAGACCCGCACCTGATCACCCGGGTAGATCGCGGTGGCGGCGGTGAAAAAGGCGGTGATCGTTCTCGGGCGGAAGAACGTATCGCGGACGACTAGTCCCGCGCCGGCAACGATCAGTACTGCCAACGTGATCGCCAATCCAGCCACCAGTCTCTTGCGCGGGATCATGGACCCCCTCCGATCCTTCCGCCCAACGTGCAGCCATCGCAGGGCGGAATACCGGCGTACGGGAATGGGAGCAACGCCCGCGGCATGGGCGACGGGTAACCAGGACCGCGACCCGGCGCCGTGTCAAAGGTGCGGAAGCCCCACAGGTAGTCGATGAACGGCTGAAAAAGCTCCAATACAAACATGTTCGGTACGAACGCCTGGTAGTAGAAACCGCTCGATACGGCCTCGCCAAGGGTTTTCTGGTATTTCGCTAAGCCTGGCAGCGCTTTGCCGATGTTGTCGCGGTTCCTCTCCAGAACCGCCGTCACCGAATTCAGCCTGTCCAACGTGGGCGCCAGCTTCGCTTCGTTGTCGTGCACCAAGCCGGTCAGCTGCGTAGCAACAACGGAGGCGTTGGCCAGCAAGTCGACGATCTCCTGCCGTCGCCGTGCCAGCACGCCGACCAGATCATTGGCGTTGAGGATCAGCGTGTCGACCTGTTGGCTGCGCTCCGACAGGACCCCGCTGACATCACTGGCGCTCTTGAGAAGATCGCCCAGGTTCTCGTTACGGCTGTTGAGGGTCTGTGACAATCGGGTCAGCCCGTCGAAAGTCGGCCCCAGTTGCGGTGCGACCTGGTCGATCGTTGCCGACAGGGTGTCCAGCGACTGATTGAGCGTTGCGGTGTCGGTCCCGGCGACGCTGGCGCTGAGGTCGCTGACCGCGTCGGTCAGTGAATACGGGGAGGATGTGCGCGCGACGGGGATGACATCCAAGGGATGCAGTCGGCCGCTGCCGGCCGACTCCAGGGTCAGCACCCGCTCACCGAGCAGCGTGCCGGTGCGGATGTGGGCGCTGGTGTCCGAACCCAGCAGGACATTTCCGTTGAGAGTGAAGGTCACCAACGCATCGCCCTGCCGCAGCGACACATCCGACACCGAACCGACCTTGATGCCCGATATCATCACGTGGTTGCCGGTGGCCAGACCGCCCGCTTGGGAAAACACCGCCTGGTAGCGGACGGCGGTTGCCCACGACATCAGCCGCTCCGGCTGCGAGGCCCACGGCGATGACGAGGATCACCAGCACGACGCCGATGAAGCCCGCCTTGATCAGGCCAGAACCGCGGTATTTAAGCATCGGGCTCTCCACACCTCCCGCCTTCTTGCTTGTACCACGGCGCCACCACGGTACGGTTCTGCATGTCGGTAGCCCGCCAGCTCAGTGAGCAGAGGTACCAGTTGATGACGCTGCCGTAGGAGCCGGCCCGGATCAGCTTGCGATAGTTCGCCGGGGCCTTGCCCAGTCCACCGTCGATGAAAGTCTTGTGGTCATCAAGCAAGGGAGCCAACCGGTTCAACTGGTCCACGTCGCCGCGCAGTGCCGGCCGCACGTTGGTCAGCAGATCTGCGAGCGAGGCGGTTCCCCTGTCCAGAGAGTCAATTGCGGCGCCGATCGGATCACGGTCATCGGCAAGTTCGGTGACCAGTCGTTGCAGACGATCGATCGTGCCGGAGAACTTGCCGCCCTCCTTGTCGATCGTGGCGAGCACAGTGTTCAGGTTGTCGATCACTTGTTGAATAACTTCCTTGTTGTCCGCCAACGCGTTGGTGAACGACGACGTCTTGGACAGCAGCGATTCCAACGTTCCGCCCTCGCCCTTGAAAACCTGAATGATCGATTGGGTGAGCGCATTCACGTCCTGCGGATTCAGGCCGCGAATCACCGGCTTCAGTCCACCGAGCAGCAGATCGAGGTCGAGCGCCGGCGAGGTGCGGTCGAGGGGAATCTGGGCCCCGGCCGGCAACGGCTTGGTCGATCCCGGATCCGTCGATGAGCTCGAGGTACCGATCACCCACCAGATTGAGATAGCGAACGGCCGCCTTGGTGTCGTCGGTGAGCGCGACGCCGCGGTCGGCGTCGAATTTCACCAGGACCTTCTTGTCCGGCCGTAGCGACACGCTGTTCACTGTGCCCACCCGGATACCGGCGACTCGTACCGAGTCGCCGGATTTCAGCCGCGACACATCGTTGAAGATGGCCGAATACCCGGTGGTCGAACCGGTTTGGTACTGGCCGAAGATGAAGAACAGGAACGCGGTCAGCACTGCCATGATGATCGCGAAGATCCCGAATTTGATGATCATCGCGCGCGCACCGCCGGTCATCCGGGCTGGCCGATCTGTGCGGTGTTGCGCGGTGGTCCGTCCATGGTCCGAACAACCATCTTTGAGAGCTCGGAGTTCCAGAGCAGGTACTGGTTTCCGTACTTGAACGGGTTGGTACCTGTCGTCGGCGACGATGGACTCGGCGCATGCCCCTCGAAGGGGATATGCGGGAGGTCGGTGCACTGCGGGCCGCCCTTGGCCGCCACCTTGGGCAGGTTACCCGGATACCGGTAGCGCTCGGCGCCGAATCCGAAGCCGGTCAGATAGCTAATGCCCGGATCTTTGTTCAGCGGTTGCTCGGACCACACGTTGACCGGGCTTTGATGCCGCACGTACAGCGCTTCGTGGTACTGGTTGAGCAGGTCGGTCGTCGGCAGCCAGCAAATGCAGCACATCGCTCAGCGCTTGCCTGTTGTCGCCCAACACCTGATTGCCGATGTCGGCCAACCCGATAGTGCTGATCAGCAACGCGTCCAGATTCTGTTGCTCGTCGACGATGGTTCGGCTGATCCTGTCGCGTTGTCCGCGGTGCGGACCAAGTCCGGCGCCGCGTCGGCATAGGCGTTAAGCACCGCGGGCAGCGACTCGCGAGGTCATGGCTCAGCGCCGGAAGGCTCGGATCCTGCTTTGCGAGAAAAGCATCAAAGTCGCACAGCGTCTGGCCGAGCTTTGCGCCCCGGCCGTTGAACGCCGACGCCAGCGCACCGAGGGTCTCGTTGAGTTTCTCCGGTTCGATCGCTCGACAGCAGCGATGTCAATTGCTGGAAGACCGTGTTGATTTCGACCGTGACGTGTTTGCCGTCCAGCATCTGGCCGGCCCGCAGCCGCTGCGCCGAGGGTTCGGCGGGTGGTCACCAGATCGACGAACTTGGCGCCGAACACTGTCGATGATGTGATGTCAACGAGCACATTGGCGGGAATGAGATGCATCTGCGACGGGTCCATCGGCGAGGTGCAAGAGCCGCTTCGCCGTTGGGTAGCGACTCGATTGAGGCAACCTTGCCCACCTGAACCCCGCGCATTTTGACCTTGGCGTCGGGGTTCATCACCAGGCCAGCGCGCGGTGAAACCACGGTCACCGGAACGGTAGTGGTGAAGTCGCCCCGGAACAGACCCACCGAGACGGCGACGATGGCGGCAATCACGATGAATGTCGCCAACCCCGCCAAGGGACTTGCGTACGACCGTGCGCCGAAGTCACCGCCGGCTGCCGCCGCGATAGGTCCTGCGGCGCTGGTGGTTTCAGAACGGCCGAAGGGGCGCGGTCCCGATGTTGCGCGTCACTGTCGTTTCACCACCCTTCCTAGCCCGACAGGTTGAAGTTGCCGTTGGAGCCGTAAATGGACAGCGAGACCAGCAGGGTCACCGATACGACCACGATCAGCGAGGTGCGCACCGCGTTACCGGTCGCGACGCCGACACCGGCCGGTCCGCCGGAGGCGAAATAACCGTAGTAGGTATGGATCAGCAAGATGGTGAGCGCCATCAGAACGGCTTGCAGGAACGACCAGAACAAGTCGATCGGGTTGAGGAACGTCGTGAAGTAGTGGCTGTACAGCCCGCCGGATTGGCCGAACAGGACCACCGTCGTGAATTGGCTGGCGAGGAACGACAAGACGACGGCGATGCTGTACAGCGGCGTGATCGCCATCATCCCGGCCACGATCCTGGTGCTGACCAGATACGAAATCGGCCGAATCGCCATGGCTTCCAGCGCGTCGATTTCCTCGTTGATTCGCATCGCGCCCAGCTGCGCGGTCACGCCGGCGCCGAAGGTGGCCGCCAAACCGATTCCCGCAACTATCGGCGCCGCGATCCGAACGTTGATGAAGGCCGCCAAGAATCCGGTCAGCGCCTCGATGCCGATATTGCCCAACGAGCTGTAGCCCTGGACCGCCAGCGTGCCACCCGCGGCCAGCGTCAGGAACCCGACGATCACCAGCGTCCCGCCGATCATCGCCAAAGTCCCCGCACCCATGCTGATTTCGGCGACGAGACGAATGATCTCGCGCCGGTAGTGTCGTAACCGCGAACGGTATCCCGGCGAGCGCCTTGCCGTAGAACAGCGTGTGATCGCCGATTCGGCCCAAGGTGCCGACCGGCTTTTCGATTTGCCGCGATCAGACGCGGATAGACGGCTCTAAGCGCCACGGCGTGTCCTACACCTCCCTCGGGCTCGGGCTACTTGGCCGACATGCGGATGCCGATGGCGGTGACAACCACGTTGATGACGAAAAGCGCCATGAACGCGTACACCACCGTTTCGTTGACGGCGTTGCCGACGGCCTTCGCGCCGCCGCCGGATACCGTCAGGCCGCGATAGCACGCGACCAGTCCGGCGATCAGCCCGAAAAGCGCTGCCTTGACACACGAAATGATGCACCTCGGGCACCCCGGTCAGCAGCGTGATGCCTGCGGCGAACGCGCCGGGATTCACGTCTTGGACGAACACCGAGAAGATGTAACCGCCGACGATGCCGATGATGACGACCAAGCTGTTCAGCAGCAGGGCCACCAAGCCCGAGGCCAGCATCCGCGGCGTCACCAACCGCTGCACCGGATTGATGCCCAGCACTTCCATCGCGTCGATCTCTTCGCGGATCGTTCGCGACCCCAAGTCTGCGCACATCGCCGTGGCAGCCGGCGCCCGCCACGATCAACACCGTCACCAGCGGGCCGACCTGGGTGACCGCGCCGAACGCGGCACCCGCGCCGGACAGGTCAGCGGCGCCCAGTTCGCGCAACAGGATGTTGAGGGTGAAGCTGACCAGGACGGTGAACGGAATAGCCACCAACAACGTCGGCGCCATCGCGACGCGCGCGACAAACCACGACTGCTCCAAGAATTCGCGCCACTGGAAGGGCCGGACGAACACGAACTTGATCGCATCCGCCGACATCGCGAACAGGCCGCCGACCGCCTCCATGGGCTTGGCGCCGCGTCCCAACGAAATGCCCGCAGTCCAACGCTCTAGCGCCCTTACTCGCCATCGGCCGGTCCCGACCCTTCGGCAGCGGTAGGCCAATAAGCGAACGCCATCCCGGGCGTTCCATGGGCCGCGTCAAAGCGGCGACGGCTACCATACTCGCGCCCGGCCTCCGTTCGCTTGCATGGGTTGGCGCTCGAAGCATGCCGGACCAACACGCCTCTCGTGTGTCGAAAGCGTCCGGCGATTGTGACTCATGCCACGTCCGGGCTGGAGCGAAAACGCGCAACCGTTATCAGACAGACGTTGGCAGGCGTCCCCGAACAACGGGCGCACAGCGGGTCCGACGCATGTCGCGCCGAAACATTTTCAAGCAGCTCCAGACTCTAAGTGACGGCGCCGGCCGTCTTGAGTTCGATGATGCGGTCCCAGTCGAGTCCGAGTTCCAACAGGATCTCGTCGGTTTGCTCGGCGAATCCGGGCGCTGGTCCGGTATGCGGCGCACTGACATCGAACTGGACGGGGTTGGCGACGAGTTCGAGTTCGCCCGCGCGCACGAGATACTCGTTCGCGCGGATCTGCGCGTCGTCGGCCGCCTGCAGGGTGTCCTGCACCGGCGCCCACGGTCCGGCGAGAGTGGCAAAGCGTTCGCTCCACTCGGCAAGCGTGCGGGTCGCGATGACCTTGGTCAAGATCTCTACCGCATCCGCTGTGTTGGCGGCGATCTTCTCGACGGTGGCGAAGCGCGGATCGTCGGCCAGTTCCGGCATGTCGATGTGCCGGCACACGTCCGCCCAGAATTTGGTGGGCTGCATCATCACCAAGGAGATGTAGCGGCCGTCGGATGTCGCGTACAGCCCCACCAGCGGGTTGATCGGGCGAGCCGTGCACACCGGGCGGCGGCGATTCCATCAGCTGACCCAGGTGCTTCGTCAGCGCCACCGTGTGACCCAACGACCACAGCCCGCTGCCCAGCAGCGACACATCGACGACCGACGGTTCACCGGTGCGCTCGCGCTTGAGCAACGCCGCCGCGATGCCGCCGGCGAGATTGGTGCCGGAGATGGTGTCGCCGTAGGCCGGCCCGGGCGGAGCGATCATGCCCGGCATCCCGATCGGGGTGATGGTGGCGGCGGTTCCGGCCCGGCACCAGAAGGCGGTCATGTCGTAACCGCCCTTGGTCGCCTCCTCACCGCGGGGGCCGAGCGCGCTGCCGCGCGCGTAGATGATCTTCGGGTTCACCGCGCGGATGTCGTCGACGTCGATGCCGAACTTCTGCCGGGCGCCGGGCAGGAAGCTGGTCAAGAACACGTCGGAACCGGCGGGCCAGTTCGTAGAGCACTTCCTTGCCCTCGGGCACCGACATGTCCAGTCCGATGCTGCGCTTGCCGCGGTTGGCGTGCTCGATGTTGGGGTTGGGGTCGCCCTCGACGCGCAGCATGCCGGTCTGCCGGAGTCCGCGCTGCGGGTCGCCGGTCACGGCGTGCTCGACCTTGATCACGTCGGCGCCCCACTCGCGCCAGCACCGCGCCCGCCGACGGGACGAACCCGTACATGGCGACTTCGAGAACGCGAATGCCCTCCAGTGGCCTCATCGCGTTTCCTCAGCCCGGATGGCGCGTCCCGCGACGGTCTCCCGCGTGACTGCTAGTGGCATTCATGTCTCCCCGGTGTGGCGGCGTCACGATAATTTGATTCTCTTCCGTGGCGAATCTTACATTCGTGTCTCGAGAATTCAAGAAATTCTCAGGAATGGCCGAATCCGTGACTCCGCTAGCGACGCGCGGCAGTTGCCCGTCGATCGCCCTTCGGTGCAGGCCGTAGCCGGTTTCCCGGTTGCCTTGCGAGCCGCTCCGGCGCGAGAGTAAGATTCTCATAATTGTAAGGGAGATTCTTTGTGACTGAGACTGTCACATTTGCGAGGGGCTTGGGCCGGGGGCCGGGACGTGAAGACCGCGGTGGTCACCGGTGGCGGCTCCGGCATCGGCTCTGGCCGTCGCGCAGCCGCTTGCGCGCCGACGGCCTCGACGTCGCCACCATCGATCTCAACCGTCCGGACGCCGACCTTGCTTTCACCGCCGACGTGACGGACCGGTCGCAGATCGATGCCGCGCTATCGGCGATCCGCGGCCAGCTGGGGCCGGTCACTGTTCTGGTCAACGCCGCGGGCCTGGACGGATTCAAGCGCTTCAACCACCTCACGTTCGAGGACTGGCAGCGGGTGATCGACGTCAACCTGCAACGGCGTCTTCCACACGATTCAGGCGGTGCTGCCCGACATGGTCGAGGCCGGGTGGGGACGGATCGTCAACATCTCGTCGTCCAGCACCCATTCCGGCGCGCCCTACATGTCGCATTACGTGGCGGCCAAATCCGCGGTCAACGGCCTCACCAAGTCGCTTGCGCTCGAATACGGGCCCAGCGGCATCACCGTCAACGCGGTGCCGCCGGGTTTCATCGACACCCCGATGCTGCGCAAGGCCGAGCAGAACGGGTTTCTCGGCGACATCGAGAAGACCATCGCCCGGCCACACCGGTGCGCCGGATCGGCAAGCCGGAAGACATCGCGGCGGCGTGCGCCTTCCTGGTGTCCGAAGAAGCCGGCTACATCACCGGTCAGATATTTGGGCGTCAACGGCGGCCGGAACACCTGAGCATCTCTACGTCTATTAGGAGACATCGTGAAGGTCTGGGTTGATTCAGAACGCTGCCAGGGCCACACCCTGTGCTCGATGATCGCTCCGGATTCTTTTCAGCTCAGCGACATCGACGGCAGTTCGTCGGCAGTCAACGAAGTGGTGCCGGCCGATCAGCAGGACCAGGTTCGTGAGGCCGCGCATTCCTGTCCGGAGCAGGCCATCCTCATCACGGACGAAACGTAAAGGGAGACAGCACGTTGAGTGTCGACGACGCCGTGGGCGACAGCGACCGCAAGAAGAATCAGTATCACTTCGACCGGCACGCCGCGGAGTACCGCTCTCAGTTCAAGCAGATCACCGAGGAGATGCACGCCAAGTGCCCGATGGCGTGGACCGAGACCTACGGCGGGCACTGGGTCGCGGCCGGCAGCAACGAGGTCTTCGAGCTCGCCCGCTGCCCCGCAGTCTCCAACGACCATGACATCAACAACGAACGCCGCGGCTACGAGGGCATCTCCATCCCGAACGGCCAGCCGCGTCAGCATGGTGCGCGGCGGCATCCTGGAGATGGATGACCCCGAGCACCGCACCTACCGCACCGTGCTCAATCCCTACTTGTCGCCGGCCGCGGTCAAGCGCTGGGAGCCGTTCATCCATGACATGACCCGCGCCTGCCTCAACGAGAAGATCGAAGACGGCACCATCGACTTCGTCGACGACCTGGCCAACATCGTGCCCGCCGTGCTGACATTGGCGATGCTGGGCATCCCACTGAAGAAGTGGAACATGTACAGCGAGCCGGTTCACGCGGCGGTCTACACCCCTGAACACTCCCCTGACATCGAGCGCGTCACCGCCATGCACCGGGAGATGGGGCTCGACATGGTCAACAGCATGCTCGAGATTCGCGAGAATCCTCGCCCCGGCATCGTCAATGGCCTGCTGCAGATGCGGATCGACGGCGAGCCCGCCCCGGATCTGGAAATCCTCGGCAATCTCGGGCTGGTGATCGGTGGCGGCTTCGACACCACCACGGCCCTGACCGCGCATTCACTGGAATGGCTTTCGGAGCACCTTGACGAGCGAGAGCTGCTATAAGGCAACCTGCGATACCCTGCTCGACCCCGCGACCGAGGAGTTCTTGCGCTACTTCACCCCGGCACCCGGTGATGGCAGGACATTCTCCGACGATGTCGAAATCGACGGCAACCAATTCAAAGAAGGTGAACGGCTGTGGATTTCGTGGGCCATGGCGAATCGCGACCCGTCGGTATTCGCCGACCCGGACGAGATCGTCCTTGACCGTAAAGGTAACCGGCACTTCAGCTTTGGCATCGGCGTGCACCGGTGCGTCGGATCGAACGTTGCGCGCACCGTGTTCAAGTCCATGCTGACGGCGGTTCTGGACCGGATGCCCGACTACCACTGCGACCCCGACGGCGCCGTCCACTACGAGAGCATCGGCGTCATCCAGGGCATGCGCCACCTGCCGGCCACGTTCACACCCGGCCGCAAGGTCGGTGCCGACCTGGACGAGACCCTCGAAAAGTTGCAGCGCATCTGCGACGAGCAAGAACTCGCCCGGCCGGTCACCGAACGCAAAGAAGCCGCGGTCATCGACTGAGCCGGCCCTCGCGCGAGCAGGACGCTCTGCCCAGCTAGCCGCGGGGGAGGCCCAGTACTCGCTGGGCGATGATGTTGCGCTGGATTTCCGAGGTGCCGCCGGCGATGGTGCCGGAAAAGCTGCGGGCATAGCGGTCGAACCAGCTGGCGAAATAGTGGTCCAGGTTCATGTGCGCATACGGGCCGGTCTGCCCGGGGTGGATGAGGCCGTCGGATCCCGCCGACGCCAGGGCATGCTCAAACCCGCGCAGCTCTGCTTCGGACCCCAGCAGCTTGAGCACCGACACCGCGGCCACGTCCTCTTCACCGCGGGCGGCGCGGGCCAAGGCCACCGAACCCAACAGGCGCAGACGCCTGTTTGTCCATGATCGTGCAGGCGTACTGGTCCCGCTCGAGCTCCGAGGTGGGATGGAAGTCGGAGATCATGTTGTCCAGTCGATCGGCGAAACCCAGCCACATCATGGTGCGCTCGTGGCCCAGCGATCCGTTGGCCACCCGCCAGCCCTGGTCCAGCTGGACCGACCAGGTTCTCCGCCGGCACCCGCACATCGGTGAAGAACACCTCGTTGAAATCCCGGTCGTCGATCGAGCAGATCGACGGGAAGGGCCGGCGCACCACGCCCGGGGTATCGGTCGGGATGAGCAATACGCTGATGCCTTTGTGTTTCGGTGCATCCGGGTTGGTACGGACGAAGGTCAACAACACATCGGCGTCGTGGGCGCCCGAGGTCCACACCTTCTGTCCGTTGACCACGAAGTGATCGCCTTGCGAATCCGAGCCGCGTACCGCGCGGGTGCGTAGCGACGCCAGATCAGAGCCGGCGCTGGGTTCGCTCATCCCCAGCGAAGCCGTGATCTCGGCCCGCAGGATCGGGACCGCCCAACGTTGTTTTTGTTCGTCGCTGCCGAACGACAACAGCGACGCCGCAATGATATTGACGCCTTGCGGGTTGAAGCTGTGGTAGATCCGCCGCCGGCACAACTCCTCGAGGTAGACGAACTGCTGAACGACGGTCGCGTTGCGCCCACCGAATTCAGGGGGCTGACCGGGCAGCAGCCAGCCGTTGTCGAACAGCAGCCGCTGCCAACGACGCGCCCACTGCGGCATGTGGGACACCGATCGGGGACGCTCTAAAGTTTCGCTTGCCGGGGGCGTGTTCTCGTCCAGGAATGCCGAAAACTCCGCTCGGAACGCCTCGACGTCGGGATCAAAAGTCAGCTGCACGGTACTCCTCGGCAATCCGCGCCCGATGCTCGGCGGCGCCGCCCAGCATGAGCTCACCCGCTTTGGCCCGCTTGAGTGCAAACTGCAGATCGTTCTCCCAAGTGAAGCCCATCGCGCCGTGCAGCTGAAGGCCGTGCCGGAATACCAGCGACTGGCACTCCCCGGCCGAGGCTTTGGCCATCGCGGCCGCCAGCCGGCGCCGGGGATCGTCGGCGGCGATCGTCAACGCCGCGAAATAGGACAGCGCGCGGGCCCGCTCAACCGCGACGTGCATATCGGCGGCCTTGTGCTGAACGGCCTGGAAAGATCCGATCGCGACGCCGAACTGCTGGCGGCTGCGGACATGCTCGAGCACCAGATCAAGGATGCGTTGGCAGGCGCCGACCATGGTGATTGCCATGCCAGTCAGCGCGATGTGGTGTGCACGCTCCCGGTCGACAGTCAACCGATCAGTATCGGGGACGTGAACCTCGCCGAAGGAAAGGTCCGCGACATGCAGTACCGGGTCGAATACGGAGGAGCGCCGAGCCCTCACCTGATTGGAGGCCACGATGAACACCCCGGCATCAGTCACCACGGCCAGCCGGTCCACCCGATCGCCGTCCAGGACATGGCGCGCCGTTCCCTCCAGCACCCAGCCTTCGTCATCGCGGTGCGCTGAAACCCCGGTGTACACGGCGGTGCCCGACTCGTGCGCGTCGAACCGGTCCGCGACCAACGGCGCGAACTGGCTCATCGTCGCCAGGAACGGAGTGGGATCGGTAGCGTGACCCAGCTCTTCGAGCACGATGGCCAGCTCCACCGCACTGTCCGGATCGTTCAGCTCGGTCCAGCCGAGGTCCACATAGGACTTCCAGAGCGGGCTCGGGTCGACGCCATCCTCGGCCACGCTGCGCACCAGGGAGGGCGGACACTGCTTACTTACAACGTCACGGACTGTGCTCTGCCACAGTCGCTGATCAGCATCGAACTCCAACAGCATTCTGGGCCCGCCTCCTCTGGTCACCCACCCGTACCGCCGTAGCGAGAATAACATTCTCTCTTGCGGAAGTAATAATCTCGAAATCGGCGTATGCCGTATCGACGCGGGTTCCGGCTCAGTGCGTCGACCGACCCCACGTGGCAGCCAAAAGGTGGTCGGCAGGCGCGTCCCAGTGGTCGAGGTTGACGGCTTGGGAAAGCGGGCGGCGACGGACCGGCCCGTGCTTGCCCTTGGGCCATCCAATGACGACGTGGCCGGCGATCATCCAGTCCTCGGGTACGCCGACGGCTGCCCGCAACAGCGGCTCGCCGCCGTAGGAAGCCCAGCTGGTGAGACAGGCCCCGAGGCCCTGGGCGCGGGCGGCCAGCACGAAGTTCTGCATGGCGGGGAAGATCGATCCGCCAAGCAGAAGTTCGGACGCCGTCGGGAAGTGTTTTTGCGTGAACAAGACTGAGGTGAATTCGCCCGCTCGATCATGCAGTTCGTAGGTCGCGCGGTAGGTGCGGGCGCGGCGGCTGCTGTCGTCGGCTGCCGGGCGAGTCATGCCGTAGACAGGCTCGATCACTTCCAATGCGTGCGCCGCGGCCTTAGCCACGACGGCCCGCTGCTCGGGCGATCGCAGCACAATGAAGCGCCAGCCCTGCGCGTTGGCGCCCGAGGGAGCCCAGGTGGCCGCCTCCATGCACCGCGCCAGGACGACGTCGTCAACCGGCTCGTCGGTGAAGCGCCGGATGGTCCGGGCGGTCGACATCACCTCCCAGACGTCACTGCTTGCTCTCGTCATGCCGCGCCCCTCTCTGGACCTGCCCCCATCCTGAACGCGACCTATTCTGCTGCACCCCGGGTAGGACGCCGATGATTCCTAGCGAAAGCGTCTCGGCCATCCATGTCATCGTCATCCGATCCGCAAGGTTTGTCCGCCGTCGATGACAAGTTCGGCTCCCGTGATGAACGACGCGTGTTCGGATACCAGAAACGCCACCGCATCGGCGATCTCCATCGGCTTACCTATCCGGCCGAACACTGCCGTGGCGGCCAGACGCTGCTGCGTGACTTCGTCAAGCATCGGAGTCTCGACCGGTCCGGGAAACACTGCGTTGACCCTGACACCGAACTCCCCGAACTCAGCCGCGGCGATCTGTGTCAAGCCGCGCAGCGCCCACTTCGACGAACCGTAGGCGGCGTGGTTAGGGAATGCCCGCACCGCACCCGTGCTGCAGGTATTGACGATCGCGGCACCGTCAGCCTGTTTGAGTGCGTCGAGCGCGGCCCGCATGCCCAGGAAAGGCCCGAGGCAGTTCACCCGCCAAGTACGCTCGAAGCCCTCGGGTGTTTCGTCGGCCAGCGGCGCCCGGTGCAGCACACCAGCGTTGTTGACCAGCGTCGTCAGTGCCCCGAACCGGTGTATTACTTGGCCGACGGCTGCGGCCCACTGCTCCGCCGAAGTCACGTCGAGCGGGACAGCGACCACCCCAGGGTCATCGAACTCCGCTGTGCTGGCTTTTAATTCGTCGGCGAGCAGGTCGCACGCGGCCACCCGGAAGCCGTCGAGGTGCAACCGCTTGACGATCGCCAACCCCTGTCCGCGAGCGGCGCCCGTCACCAGGGCAACACGGTTACCTTGTGTCACGACTGCTCCTTTGGGCTGTCGGAAAGGCCGCTCGTGGTGAGGAATTGGCAACGCCGGCGTCGGAATCGCCAACAACCCTGAGATCTGACCAAGTCGTCGTCATACAGCGCCGGCCTGAGCTGATGGGTTGATGAGTTGATGAACAACACCTGGGTTCGTGCGGTCGCCGTATCGCCGTGCAGTTCGACGAGAATGGCTCCGCACAAATGCATGCCGCGCGGGGCGCTGGTGAACATCTCCCGGATCTGCTCGCCGGCCAGTGTCTCTCCGTACACGAGAAACTGTCCTTCATCGGTGAACAGCTTCATGCAGCCTTCGATATCGTTTACGTCGAGGGTGAGCGCGTACGCGGCGAGCAGATCGCGAATTTCCTTCTCGTCACTCATCGATTACCACGACCTCGGGATCATTCGACGAGGGCGATCTTGACACGGTCGGGAGTCGGCCGGCAGGCTAGTTCGAAAGCCGATTGCACGTCGTGGACGCTCAGCGCGTGCGTGATGTAGCGCTCCAACAGCTCTGGGTGTTGGAGCGCGAAATCCTCAGCACGGCCGAGGACACGTCGCCGATCAAGTGTCACACCCGATTTCAGTGTGAGGTTGTTCCGCAGCACGGTGCGCATGCTGATCGGATAGCTGTCGTCATCTGGGACGCCGAAATAAAACACCGTGCCACCGAACGCGGCCGCCTGTATCGCGTGGCCAAGCGTCGCCACTTGATGGCCGACGGCCTCGATGACGACATCAGGACGGTCGGCGGTCAGGTGATTGACCCAGCGATCGCTGGTGGCCCGCACGATCGTGTCGACACCGAACGCCTCGCCGATGCCAGCACGGTCAACCGGATCCACACCGGTGACATGTTGCGCCCCGAAGGCTTTCGCAACGTACGAGAACAACAGCCCGATCGAGCCCTGGCCGATGACCGCGACATGACGGCCGCGGAGATCGGGTAATTGTTCGACCGCGTACAGCACGCACGCCAGCGGCTGAAGCCCGACCGCGCGCTCGGGACTGAGCGAGGGGTCGTACGGTGCCAGTCCGTCGCCGTGGGACACCACACGTTGCATCAGGCCGTCGAATCCAGAGGCCCACCCGACGACTAGGTCGCCCTGCTTATGTTCGGGATGCCTGCTGGCGAGCACCTCGCCCACGACCTCGTGAATCGGGAAGCCGTCCATTCCAGCGACGCTGGCGCCGGTGTCGCCGGGCAGCCGACCCTGGGTGCCGCGGAAACCGGGAATGTCGCTGCCGCAGATCCCGGCGGCCAAAAAGCGCAGCAGTACCTGACTTTCGCTGAGGCACTCAGCGGACTTGTCCGGCAGATCTTTTCTCCCGAAGGTGTACGGTGCGACGAGCCGATAGGACCACACGGTCAGACCTCAACCGGGATGTTGTTCCAACCCCACTGGAAACTCGACGGCGGCCTGGACGCGGCCTCGGCGTTGACGTGGTAGGCGGGCACACGTTTGAGCCATTCCTGCACCAGCACTGCGATCTCCAAGCGGGCCAGGTGAAAGCCGAGGCAGAAGTGCTGGCCGCGGCCGAACGCCAGCGAGCGCGCGATGGGCCGATCCCAAATGAACTCGTCGGGATCGGGGTACTCGCGCTCATCGCGATTGGCCGATGCCAGCAGCGTGATGATCCGCTGCCCCGGGTTGATCGTCGTGCCGTGGATTGAGTAAGGCTTGCGTACTGTGCGCGCGAACCACTGCGCGGGAGCGCAATAGCGGATCATCTCGTCGCGCGCGATCAGCACGTTGGCGTCGAGGTCGGCACGTACCGCTGCCATCTGCTCCGGCCGGCTGCTCAACTCCCACAATCCGTGCGCGACGATCTTCGGCACGGTCTCGGTCCCGCCGATGAACACGCCGAGCATCTGGACGGCGGCTTCGGTGTCGGTGAGCTCGGAGCTGTCCGGCTGTCGGTAGCTGATGAGGCTGTCCACGATCGGCAATGTGCCGTCGGCCGCTTCAGCCCGACGGCGCTGTACGACGGGCACCAGATATTCGAGATAGCCGGGTCGGGCATTAGCCACCTCCACCCCGCTTCCCGGCTGAGCCAGGCTGCCGGCGTTGACGGTGGCCAGCACAGCGGGGGCGAGATCGACCGGTAGACCGAGCAATTCGCACACCACCGAGGCCGCGACGATTCCGCCGTACTCCTGGGTCAGATCAAACGCACCACGCGGAAGTAATTCGTCGAGGCGCTCGTTGGCCAGTCCGCGGATCCGCTCTTCCAATTTCGCGACTGCCCTGGGCCGGAACGGCGCCGAGGTACAACGCCGCACATCGTCGTAGATCGGCGTGTCGAAGTTGGCGTGAAACGGCATGGGATGCAGCGGCGGATCTGCGACGGGCCCGTCGTTGTGTTCAGCCAACACCGTTGCGGCGGGCAAGGTCCCCTCCGACGCGACGAACGTCCCGTCGTTGCTTTCCAGAACCTGCCAGATATCCGCGAAGCGCGACAGAGCGAAGGTATCCCACTTGTCGATGTAGTACAGGGGGTAGTCGTCGCGCAGCACGCCGTAGTACGGCCGCGGATCGGCCATCACGGTCGGGTCGAAGGGATCGTAAGAGAACGTCGGCATCGCGCGGCGTCCTAAGCGCCGAGGATGCAGGCGGCGCCGGTCGCGCCGGCGCTCCGAGTGGTTGACAATGACACGTAGCGAGCGTGACACTTTTGGCGTGTTTTGTAAAGCTCCGTCATGTCGGCGGAGTGCGAAGAGAACAACCTGACTGGCCGTGCGAGTTACGGCTTTGGATACCAGCACGACAACGGCGATTTCGGCACCGCGGTCCAGCGCTGCACCGGCGTCGGGAAGTGCAGAAATCGCACAGGCGCCGGCACGATGTGCCCATCATTTCGGGCCACCAACGACGAAAAAGACTCCACCCGAGGCCGTGCCCGCGTCTTGCAGGAACTCGCCAACGGATCCCTCGCCTCCGGCTGGCGGTCCCCAGAATTGTTGGACTCACTCGATCTGTGCCTGTCCTGTAAGGCGTGCTCGTCGGAGTGCCCCACCGGAGTGGATATGGCCACGTATAAATCCGAGGTCCTCTATCAACGGTACCGGCACCGGCCGCGACCGGCCGCTCACTACGCGCTGGGCTGGCTACCTCGCTGGGCGCGCCTGGGGTCGCTGGTGCCGCGCCAGGCGAACCGCCTGGCCGCGGGGCGATTCGCGGGTACCGCCAAACGGCTGGCGGGTATTGATGGTCGAAGGGACTGCCGCCACTGGCTGCCCAGTCGTTTCGCCGGTGGTTCGCGCGGCGTCCCGGTGGCGCCGGCGAGCCGGTGCTGCTTTGGGTTGACACATTCACCGACTACTTCACCCCGCAGGTGGGCGTCGCCGCAGTGACGGTGCTCGAGGCGGCCGGATACTCGGTCCGTATCACGCGGGGACAGCTGTGCTGCGGGTTGACGTGGATCAGCACCGGACAGCTCGATACCGCCCGAAAGATGCTGCACCGCAGCGTCACGGCGCTATCAGACGCGGCGGAGGCCGGCATCCTGATCGTCGGTCTCGAGCCGTCGTGCACGGCGGTCTTCCGCAGCGACGCCGCCGAATTGCTTGGCAGGACCGACAACGTGGTGAAGGTGTCACACGGAATAAGCACCCTGGCAGAACTTCTCAACAGCACCGATGACTGGCAACCACCCAACCTGTCCGGCACCTGCGCCGTCGTGCAACCACACTGCCATCACCACGCCGTGCTGGGATTTGGCGCGGACCTGCAAATACTGAAACGCCTCGGCATCTCGACACAAGTGGTCGGCGGATGTTGCGGCCTGGCCGGTAACTTCGGCGCCGAACGAGGTCACTACGATCTCAGCGTCGACATCGCCGATAACGAGCTGCTGCCGGCCCTGCGACAGGCTCCCGAAGCGATCGTGTTGACCGACGGTTTCTCGTGCCGAACCCAAGTTCGCCAGCTGGCCGCCCGCGACGGGCTGCACCTGGCTGAGCTCCTCGCCCCAAAGGACTTGTAGCACAGCGGCTATTCGTCGACGAATATGTCCATGATGGGTCGCTCGCCACCGCCGTACCGGGACAGGTCGTCGACGCCGACTGCGGCCAGCACGTCGACATCGATGTAGCACTGGCCGTTAGCGTCATTGGCCGGACCGCAAAAAATTTCAACCGCGGAGTCGGCCATGATCTGGGGGCTACGCGATGCCGCTAGCGTTGCCTCCGCGTCTGCGGAATTCGCGACAGCAGCCGTCGCGATGTAGGTCTGCGGCCACAGGCAACTGAAACCGATTCCGGCGCTGGCATACTCGGCTGCCCACCCTAGTGACAGCAGAGTCATCCCATATTTGGACAGGGTGTAGGAGGGATGTGCACCCAACCAGCGCGGGTTCATGTTCAGCGGTGGCGAGATGGTGATGACATGCGGATTGGGCGATTCACGCAGATGCGGTAGGCACGCCTTGGTCAGCAGGAAAGTGCCCCGAATGTTGATCTGCTGCATCAAATCGAACTTTTTGGCAGACAACCGCTCGGTGGGCTCGGTCGAAATCGCGCTGGCGTTGTTGAGGCAAAGGTCGACCCCTCCGAACCGCTCGACCGCAGCGTCGACGGCGCGCTGAACATCTTCTTCGCTGCGAACATCACCGACCACCGCCAGGGCTTTGCCTCCGGCGGCTTCGACCTCGGCTGCCGCTGTGTGGACGGTGCCTGGCAGTCTCGGGTGGGGCTGATCGGTCTTGGCCAGCAGGACGACATTCGCGCCCAGCCTCGCGGCACCGAGCGCGATCGCCAGGCCGATACCGCGACTCCCGCCGGAAACCACCAACGTGCGATCAGTAAGGGATCTTTGGTCGCTGGGCATGGACCTCCTTTTGTCGGACATGACCTGCACGTCGCTGAACTCTTGCGGATTGCGTTCCCTACCTCGGACCGCCGGACGTGTACTTTACAGAAATCACTAAAGTCGTCACGTGGCAGGGGGGCTGGAAGTTGCGCTAGCTTTGTCGTATCTGCGCACGCCGCACCCCGCCGACGTCTTGTTTGTCCACTAACTCACGGCAGAGCTGAGTAACCGATGAAGAACCCCCTGGGGCCGGCTCGCAACGTCATCGGCCTGGTTGGTCATCTGAGTCGGGGCATCGGCCGGGTGACCACCGACGCGGTGGTGGGAAGCCGGGCGGGCCTGCCACGCACGGTCGAGGCGATCGACGCCGCGCTCCTGTCGAAAGTCATGGGGAGCACTGTGCGTTCGGTCATCGTCGTGGACAGCGATGCCGGCACTTCGTCGCGGGCACGGCTGGCACTAACCGGAGACGATGTACCTGAGACGGTGTTCGTCAAGATTACCGCTCAGACGGCTGCCACCCGGTTAATGGGCGAACTGGGCCGGCTCGGGGACACCGAGGTGCGCTTCTACAGCCAACTCGCCCCGGAACTCAACGGGGTACCGAAAGCCTATGGGACGTCATTCGATTCCTGGACGGGCCGGTACTTGCTGGTCTTGGAAGACCTGCCAGCCGATTCGTGCGAATTTCCCGACACGTTGCATCCGCCTTCCATCGATCAAGCCAGTCTTATCGTCGAATTGCTGGCCGCCCTGCACGCCACCTTCTGGGACCGCCTTCCCCGCGACGGGCGGGGCCCGTTGCGATGGCTCTACACCCCGTCGGGTGATGTCACCTCCTTATTGACCGGCTCGCTGATGAACACCTCTATCAAGCGGCTTTCCGAACGCAGGACCATCCCGGTGGAGAACGGTCGCTTCATTGCCGACAACTACCGCGCGGTGGCCGCGGTAATCGACACTCCCCCACATACCGTCATGCACGGTGACGCCCACCCGGGCAACGTGTACTTCCGCGACGGCGAAGCGGGACTCCTGGACTGGCAGGCGGTTCGACGTGGGCACCCGAGCCGCGAACTGGCCTACACCCTGATCACAAGCCTGACTCCCGAGGACCGCCGTGCGGCTCAGCGCGACCTGCTTGATGACTACCAACGGGCGTTGGTGGCGGCCGGCGGGCCCGACCTAGACCGCGACGATCTCTGGCTGCGGTACCGGCAAGGCGCGCTGTACGCCTACACCGCAACGCTGATCACCGTCGGGATGGGGGGAATGCAGGTCGAAGACATCGCCATGGAAGGCCTGCGACGAAGTGTGGCGGCGCTCGACGACCTGGAAACTGTTGCGGCACTGAAAGGCTCGCTGTAGGTCGTAAATCGTGGCGGGCTCCTCGAAACGCCGTCAGCTAGCCGCGTGCACGCAGTCGGCATCGTTCGGCCAGTGTCATTGCCAGCCATTCCGGCTCGGAGATCATCGCGTTGTGACAACTGTCAACGCAGAGCATGGTGTCGACCCCGCCGAGTGATTCGATCGCAAACCGTTGCTGTCGCATGGACAGCGCGCGATCGCGCAGCGTCATGATCCACGTCCGCGGCACGTCGTCCGGGAGGTCACCGCGGTCGACCCGCTCCACGATGACGTTGATCGACTCGCCGTACAGCCGCGTAAGCGCGAAGTCGCGCTGGGCGCGGGTCATGCCGTTGCAGAAGGCAAATCGCGCCAACGGCCTGGGTATCGACGACATGTGGATCCAACGCCCCGAGCGTGCCAGCGGGGCCAGCGGCCCGACAAGCGTGTCCACCACCGACCTTCCCTGCGGTGGGACGAACGCTGCGATCAGGATCAGCTCGCGTACCCGCGCCGCCCCGAGCTTTGCGACGACACCGGGCACCGTCAGCCCGGCCATCGAATGCCCGACAACGACAACGTGACTGAATCCCGCGTCGTCGACGTCGGCGACCACGGAATTCACGAAGTCTGCGATATGGACGCTCGCCAAATCCGCCGGCTTGGCGGAGCGGCCGGGGAGGTCCACCGCGAGGACACGCAGTTCCGGTGCCTGTCTCGCCAATGCGGCAATCGTGGGCTCCCAGCAATCGGCGGCGTGCGCCCCACCATGTATCAGCACCAAGCCGGGCAGTGCCATCCTGGGAGCTTAGTGTGGCGCGCATCAGTTGCAACAGAGAACTCCGCAAAGGAATAGATTGACGGCGCTGGCCGCAAATGACCCCGATCGCAAAGGAGAAGGCAGTGGACCGCGAAACCTACCAACGGGGACTTGAAATCCGCTCCGCAGTGCTGGGCGAGGAATACGTCAAGCAAGCGCTGGCCAACGCCGATGATTTCACCAAGCCGCTGCAAGATCTCGTCACCGAGTACTGCTGGGGCGCGGTATGGGGCCGCGAGGAACTTCCGCGAAAGACACGCAGCATGCTGAACCTGGCCATGATCTCCGCCCTCAATCGACCGAACGAATTACGTACGCACGTCAAGGCGGCACTGACCAACGGCGTGACCCGGGACGAGATTCGCGAGGTCTTTCTGCAGGTCGCCATCTACGCGGGTGTGCCGGCTGCGGTAGACAGCTTTCGCATCGCCAGCGAGGCGTTCGCCGACCTCGACAAAACCTAGGAGTTGGCGATGGAGATCGGGTTTATCGGGCTGGGAAACATGGGCTTTCCCATGGCGCGACGCCTCATCCAAGCACATCACGACGTGATCGTCTTCGACACGCAAAGCGCACCGCTGCAGCGCGCTGTTGCCCTCGGGGCAAAAGTCGCGGCATCGTCCAAAGAGGTGGCCGATCAAGCTGAGACGGTCATGGTGAGCCTGCCGTCGCCGACGGCGTCACTGGAAGTGGCGACCGGGGTCGCGGGCGTGATCGAGGGCTCGCGGGTCAAGCGCTACGTCGACCTGTCCACCGTCGGCAGCCGAACAGCGGTGCACATCCATGACCTGCTGACCGAACGGAACATCGCTGCAATCGACAGCCCGGTCAGTGGCGGTGTCAGCGGAGCCGAAAAAGGGGCACTGACCCTCATGGTGTCTGGCCCACGCGACGAATTCGACTTAGTCCGAAGCGCGCTCGAAGCGCTCGGGCGGCCCTTCTACATCGGCGAGAAGCCCGGGTCGGCGCAGACGATGAAACTCGCCAACAATATCCTGGCGGCAAACGTCTTGGTCGCCACCGCAGAGGTCGTCGTAATGGGTGTCAAGGCTGGTCTAGATCCCGCCGTAATGATCGACGTGCTCAATGCGGGTTCGGGCGCGACCAGCGCGAGCCGCGACAAGTTCCCCCGCGCGATCCTGCCGCGCACCTTCGATTACGGCTTCGCCACCGGGCTGATGCTCAAGGATGTGCGGCTTTATCTCGACGAGGCTAAAGCCCTCGGCGTGCCGGTCGACGTCGCCGACGCAATCGGGCGGCTCTGGGAGGCGGCCGCGCGGGATGAAGGTCCTGATTCCGATTTCACGGCGGTCATCAAACCGCTCGAAAAGGCCGCCGGCATAACCGTCGGCGGGCCCCCCGCCTAGCCGCGTTCAACCAGTTTTGTCCAACCGGAACGGCATCGTGATCATTAGCGCTTGATTGATTCCGCAGGCGCCGCTGTCCCCCATAGTCTTGTCCTGACCGGCGAACACAGTAGATCCGAAACTGATCCAGCCTCTTTCATCCACTGGGAAGAACCGGTAAATCTGATGGCCGGTCCGCCCGATCCCATCGACGCAGGGCTCCCAGTTGGCAATGTCATGCTTAACGACATACTCGCTGCCGTGTATTGCTACATCCGCACTCCAGCCCAGGTCACTGGTGACCCGTCCGGTGCATTCGACTGGTGTCGCGCAGGTCGTGCTGATCGTCCAGGTGCTGCGGACGGTGGCCTCGTCGCGGTAGACGTCGTTGGTTTGGGCCCAATCACCGTTCGATGTCGCGATGTATGTTCCGTTGAGTCCCCAGTCGTCGCCTGCCGCGGCTGCTGTCGGGGCTGCGGCCCCAATTGCGAACGCCACTACCAGGGCGGGGCTTGCTACCGCCATCCGATACACCGTTGACCACCTACTTTGTCGGTGTGAATTGGATATGGAGTTCCGTGAGACCCCGCATGATGAAGGTCGGCGTGTAGCTGTAGCGGCGGCTACCCACCGGCCCGTGTTCGGCTTCGTTAGCCCGGATGTCGGCCATGCGATCCAGAATGCGTGCCAACGAGATCCGGCCCTCGACCCGGGCTAGCGGCGCACCCGGGCAGGTGTGCACGCCGCGCGCGAATGCTATCTGTTCACGAACGTTGGGGCGGTCGAGTCGGAACTCGTGCGGGTTTTCGAAACGGTTGGGATCGCGGTTGATCGCGCCTGGCGAGACCATGAGTACGGTACCGGCTGGGATATCGACGCCACCCAGACAGGTCGACTTGCGCGCCAACCGGAAGGCACTCTTCACGGGGCTTTCCATCCGCAGCGTCTCCTCGATGAACGCGGGGATCAGGCTGCGATCGTCACACAGCGTCTGCTGCAGATCCGGCTGGTCGCAGAGGATTTGTAACGCGGCGCCGAGCAGCTTCGCGGTGGTCTCCTGACCGGCCCCGAACAGGAAGGTGGCCGTCCGAACCACGTCGACAACCTCGGGTGTGGAACCGTCCGGATATTTCGCCCCAGCAAGATCGCTCAGCACATCACCACGGGGTTCGCGGCGCCTGTCTTCGATGTAGAAGCTGAACTTCTCATCCAGGAATTCCAAGGGGTTGATCGCCGCCGGATCATGGTCCAGGTTGCCCACGGTGTGCGAATCCGCCAGCGCCATCCGGAATTCCTTGTGGTCGGCTTCGGGAACACCGAGCAAGTTGGCGACGGCCAACAACGAGTAAGGCTTGGAATATTCCGCGAGGAACTCACACTCACCGCGCTCGACGAATTCGTCAAGCTGCTCGTCGGCAAGCGTCCACAGGAAGTCCTGATTCTCCTTCAATCTCGCTGGCGTCAGCAGCCGGCTCAGCACCGAACGGGCGCGGGTGTGGTCCGGAGGGTCCATCGTCACCATGTGCTCGTGCAACGGCAATTTGGTGCGATGCTGCGCGATCAGATCGCTGATGTCGTCACCAGAAGGTTCGAACGGCAATGGCGGAAACGGGCCGCCAACCGCGACGCAGCTCGAGAACGAGTCGATGTCTTTGTATAACGCCATGGCTTCGTCGTAACCGGTGACCGCGACGACCCCGTGGTGCGGCTCCCGCGTCACCGGCCCCTTTGCGCGCAGATAGTCGAAATAGGGATGCGGATCGGGAACCAACGATGGATCGGTGAAGAAGTCGATGCTATCGAAGTCGGTCACTGGGCACCCTTTCGCAATGTGGTCGGCGGTCATGCGCGAGGCGCTCCGAGCGCCGTTCTGCAGAACTCCCAAAGCTTTTCTTTGGTGGCGTTCAGGTCGTCGTCGGCCTTCGCCGCGTAGGCGTAGTAGTGGTAGATCGAGCGTACGAGTTCGACGATGAACCACGAATCCCATTCGGGATTACGGGGATTCAGTAGGCCGCCAGCCGCGGCGCTATTGATCTCGGCAAGTACGAGGTCGACAAGTGGTTTCCCGGCCTCAGCAAGCTCGGTCGGAAATTTGCGGTGCAGATGCCAATGCGTTGACACGATAAACCGCATGCCAGCGACTTCGTGGCTCTCGCTATCGAACTGGTCCAGCGGCGCGGTCACGTAGAACCGCAGGCGATCCATGGGATCGGGAATGTCGGCGGCTGTCGTCGTCCAGCGGTCGCAAGCCTCGTTCATCGCGTCCGCGATCAACGCCAGCAGCAATTCGTCCTTGGAGGCGAAGTAGCGATAGAAGGTTTGCAGCGAGACCCCGGCTTCGATGACCAGATCCTGGGTTGTGAAATCGTCCTTGTCACGGATGAGCTGTCGGGCGGCGTCGAGCATCACCCGCACCTGCTTGGCGATGCGGGTGCGCGAACGCTGGACGGCAGCCGAGCGATCAACCGCGCGCTCTACCCACGACTCACGCCCAACGCTGGCGCTCGTCATGCGACTGAGCACACTGTGCGCGGATTAATTTCCTTGGTAACGCCCACGGCGACTCCTGAAACCCCGAGTAACAGTAGAACTTTATTCTCCTAAAACTAACAAGACAACTCTCAAAAGGGTTCGGCGCTGTAGACAACAGCACCGCCGAAATGCGGTGACGAATGGCACGCCACGCCGATGGTCGCGCCTTCGCGCTGACGTTCACCGGCTCGCTGCGCCAACTGCAGGTAACACTCGAGCATCTGCGGGATTCCGTGCATACGCCCGTTGCCGAGCGCGCCGCCGCCCGAGAGCGCCGGTATCCCGGTTGGGCAATCACTGTCGATGCCGCCGGCCTGGACGAACCGATGCGCCTCACCGCGAGGGCAGAGTCCCAGAACCTCCAGCCATAGCCAGACGAAAAGTGAGAATCCGTCGTAGACCTGCGGTAGATCGACCTCCCCGACCGAGATGCCGGCGTGCTCCCAGAGCCGCCGAGTGGTCTCGGCGCCCACCTCGACGATATCGTCCAACGGCCAGTGCAAAGGCAGCCGCCGCCGGGTCGGCGTACCCGAGGCATAGCCGGCGACATAAACCGGCCGGTGCGGCAGTTCCTTTGCGCGTTCGGCGGAGGTAATCACGAATGCGGCCACGCCGTCAACGGGAATGTCGCAATCGTAGCGGCAGACTGGATCGAACAGCATTGGTGCAGAAAGATACTCGTCTGCGGTAAGGGGCCGGTCGCGCCAAAACGACCAGGGGATGCGCGCGCCGTTCTTACGCGCCTCGACAACCACGGTCGCCATCGACTCCCGGCTCACGCCGTAGCGCTGCAGGTATTCGTTATGCGGCAAGGCAATCATTGCCAATGGCCCGAAAAAACCCTGGGGTGCCGTCCATTGCTGCAGCCCGTGGACCTCGCGCATGGGGTTGGCGTGATACCGCCCGGCGGGATTGTGCAGTGCGCGATGGAACAACACATAATCAGCGGCGCCGCTGGCTACCGCGTTGACGGCGACGGCCATCGACCCGGTGATCTGGCCGATGCCATCGAATCCGGCAACGTAACGCGGCGCGGCGCCCAGGTGCTGGGACAGCCAGGCAGACGAAACGATACTGACGCCGTCTTCAGCGGCTTGGCCTCCCGCACTCGGCAACAGGCTCGAGCTGACGAAGCCGTCGATCTGGTCAAGGCGCAATCCGGCGTCGGCGATGGCCGCGCGGGCGGTATCGACGGCCAGTGCCCCCAGGGGCTGGTCGGCGTGGCGAGTCACCTGGCTTTGCGCAT
Source organism: uncultured Actinomycetota bacterium (assembly GCA_963762625.1). GTDB lineage: Bacteria > Actinomycetota > Actinomycetes > Mycobacteriales > Mycobacteriaceae > Mycobacterium. The sequence goes on along the minus strand of CAVXLB010000001.1, from coordinate 954,311 downwards.
AGCCGGCGATGGCGACCTTGTTGCTCGCCGCGAACCTGGCGGTCAACGTAGCTCGAAGGCTGGGACGGCCATGCCCGGGGCGAGGTCCTCGAATCCGACTGCGACGGCGTCACCGATGTGCAGGTCCGCATCGACACCGTTGAGCAGGCGGCCGATCATCCGGAGGTCTTTCTGCTCAACGAGTTCGACGTCGACGAGCACGAATGGCAGGTCGTCGTCGAACCCCGGCAGAAACGCCTGCCGCACTACCGTCCATGACCGGACCGCGCCGAGACCGCTCACCGGCGTGAACTCGAATCGAGGATCGGTGGTGTGGCAATGCGGGCAGACCGCGTCGGGTGGCATGGTGAACTGACCGCACTGCGTGCAGCGCGCGACAGTCAGCACGTGCTCGGCCGCAGCGGACCAGAACGGCGCCGATGACGCATCGGGAACCGGAACCGGCCGCTCGGTCACGGGATCACCCCGTCCTGCATCATGTTCGATATTGCGTCCCAGTCGTAGCCGAGTTCCTGTAGCACCGCCTCCGTGTGCTCCCCGTGCTCAGGTGCGCGACGCAACGCCGGTCCCTGGTCGTCGAGTTGCACCGGCACCGTGGGCAGGCGATAGGTCGGGCCGTCATCGAGCCTGACCTCGCCGACGTAGCCGTTGGCGATCACCTGCGGATCCTCGATCACCTCCGCTACGGATTGCACAGGCGCCCAGGGCGCATCCAGTTTGGCGAGTGATTCTTTCCACTCCGCAAGCGTGCGGCGAGCGAACACCGAATCCAGTTCGGCCACGCAAGCATCACCATTAGCTCGCCGGGCGGCCAGATCGACAAAGCGCGGATCTTCAATGAGGTCGTCGCGGCCGATCACTCGGCAGAACTCGGCCCAGTAGCGATCACCTTGCAGGAACATCAGTTGGATGTGACGGCCGTCCTTGGTCCGGTAATTGCCGGTGAGCGGATTGACCTGTGGCCCACGGCCACTCACCGGCGTGGCCTCACCGCCGTTGAGCACAGCCAGCAAGTCGGAGGACAGCGTCCACATCGCGGTGGCCAGCAGCGACACGTCGACCACCGAGCCAACGCCCGTTTTCGTTCGTTTGAGCAGCGCAGTGGCGATACCGAAAGCCAGTGCCATAGCGGCGTTTCGGTCGCCGATCGCGCCGCGCTGGCTGATGGGGAACTCACGGTCGGGCGGAGTGAGGATGTGCCCCATTCCTCCGCGTGCCCAGAACGCCGAGCTGTCGTAGCCGGGCTGGTTGGCATCCGGGCCACGTACTCCAAAGCCATGACCGCGCGCGTAGATGAGGCTGGGATACCGGTCGCGCAACGCCTCCGCGTCAAGGCCCAACCGGCTCAACGCGCCCGGGCGCAGGCTGGTGAGGAACACATCAGCGGAGGCGAGCAATTCATGAAGCACGGTCAATCCGGTTTCATGATGAAGATTGACAGCGATTGAACGCTTGCCGCGATTGGCCAGGGCCATCGACAAGTTGACGCCGTCGCGGTCAGTGCCGATACCCTGTGTTGCCAGGCCTCGATAGGGGTCTCCCTCGAGACGCTCGATACGGATGACGTCGGCGCCCCAGTCGGCCAACAGCGCACCGGCCACCGGCACGAACACCCATTGTGCCAACTCGACAACGCGTAGTCCGTCAAAAGCATTCGAAGCGTTTGGGTCCATCTGATGCCTCCGTCTCTACTCGTGCAGCGCTGACAGCGCATCGTGATCGGCGACTGCCGTGCCGATCCGATGCAGCAAGGTGGCAATCACATCAGGCTGCACTTTGGTGGTAATACCCCACAGAAAGAACCCATGGACCATGCCTAAAGCGATGGCGCGCCACGCTTCGTCCCAGGCAGGTGGCGTGATGCCGTGTGCAGCCAGGCAATCCAAGTAATGGCGCAGCAGATCGCGCTCGGTGTGTCGGCGTTCCTCGACGGTCAGCGTCGAGGCGAGGTGATAGCCGACGTCGAGAGCCCAGTTGCCGCGCTGGACGAGCTGCCAGTCCAACATTGACGGGACCTGGGCGGCATCCAGAAAAACGTTGCCAACATGGGCATCACCGTGGATGACGCACCACGGCGTGGCCGCCATCTCGGCGCCGCTCGCCGCAATCAGGCGACGATAGGCTTCCACCAGCCGGGCTGCGTCCCTTACCTCGGGAGGGGCCCCTTGACCATTCGGTCCTTCGAAGTTGCGGGCGATCGTGGCGATCGTTGTCGGCACGCCCCACACCTCGAGTACCCGACCAAGACGCGGTCCCAACCACGTCACATCGAGATAGCGAGGCTCGGTCCACGTCGCTGCGTGCAGCCGGGCCAGCTCAGCCAGCGTCTGGGCCGTTTGGTCGGGCGTGTACGGACTGTTTCCGTCGAGAAAGGTACCCCCCTGCGACACAACGTCTTCGGTGATTACCACACCGTGCTGGGTCTCCGGGTCGATATCCGCGTACACACAGCGCAGCGTGCGCACTCCGTTGGTGGCGGCGATGTTTCGGTAGAAGTACGCCTCGGGGGCCCCGACATAGCGGGCCGTGCGGCCAATTTCGTTGAAGTAGCCTTTGACGCACAGGGCCGGCGAGAGCCCGTCCGGAACACCGCCGGCGCACTCGATGGTAAATCTCGCATTGGTGGATATCCGGTCCACGATCGGTCCGGGTACCACCGCACGTACGTCGATCCCCGGAAACCGCGGTTGCAGCGCGGCGGTGAGCCACCGCGGGGACAGCGCCTCTTCGAGGCTGTCCGGGACGGGCGCCGTCGACACGATCATATCGTTGTGGCCTTGTTTGGCAACGAGACTGGACGAAACGCCGCGTGCGCCTTTGCGGTTTGGGTTTCCAGGAGTGCCGAACGGTCATCTTCCAGCAGAAACCCCGCTTGGATGGTCGCGTCGAGGCTGATCGTGAACTCGGCGAGGTAAGTCTGGACGTCGCCGTACCGGCTGGCGAGCACCTCGTAAGGCAACGCCGTCTCCCGGCCGGCGAGCATGCACACTGGGCCTGGGGTCGAATGGGCCTCATAGCAAGCGATCGGCGCGTCCAGGAACGGTGACGGCACACCCCCGATCGCATTGCCGAACCGGTCAACCTGCGCCTCGGCCACCACGTCATCGATTCGCAAGGCAATGCGTGGCGCCGTCGGCGGCGTGATCTCGTCCTCGGTCCAACGGAATAGCAACCGCAACGCGGCCCGGAGGAACGCCGACATCGGAAAGCTCGAGCCGTTCCCGTCGCAGCCGACGATCTTGGCCGCATGGGGTGCACCGGCGACTTCGTACGACCTGAAGCGATCTCCGATGATGTCGCTGTCATCGCGCCGTACCGACGCGGCGCCGGGGTTGACGAACTCTTCGAATCTGAATCCTTCGACGTCGCTTTGCGGCTGGACTTCAATCACCGGAACCCCGGTTGGTGGCATTGGGGCGTACTCGAAGCGGGGCAGTCCTTCCCCGACGGCGACCGGGGTCAGACTTGCCGCGTGGGAGGCGGGAAAATATCCGTCGTACACGGGACGGTCGTCCGTCGTGCGGGTCAACGCACCGAACGCCGCCGCGAAAGTTGCGGTGTCAACAGAGCTTTGCGAGTAGCCGCCGAGGTAGACGTGCCGAACCGCGAGGTCGTGCAGCGGGCTGTGTTCACCGCCCTGCTTGACCAACGTGCCGATCGCCCGCAACAAATCCCAAACAAGGTCGTTGGACGGGATATCAACGTCGGCATAGCGCACGGGGTCGCGACGCTGGAGTTCGCCTGCCGACCACGCGCGCACACTGATTCCGATCCAGGCGTCGCCTTGTGCTTGCAGCATGGCCCCGACGTGTAACCAGAGGGCATCGCGGTCAACGCCGTAGGTGGTGTTGAACGGCTCGACGACAACCCGGCCGCTGAAGCGGGCCAGCTGTTTTGGATAACGAACCAAGACTCGGGTGACGTAACGATGCCCACTGCTGGTGGCACTGACCGGGCCGGTGGCAGGTCCTGCGTAGCGGCTCGCGACACCGGCGAGCAGGTACTCGGCCTCCGCGTATCCGACCGAGAATTCGGGGACGGTTTCATCGAAATCTGACGGCGGCCGGGTTGCGCTGGTTTCGGGAACCCCGGCACCCGCCGGTATCGTCAACAGCCGCGTCAGCTCACTGATGTTGAAGTCACTCACGTCTCGGCTACTTCAGGCAGCAGCCCGCGTCCACCGGCAACGTGACTCCGGTGACGTAGCGGGACTCATCAGACGCAAAATACAAGGCGGCATTACTAATGTCCTCCGGCTCCACCCAGGGAATCGGCAGCACGTGCAGCAGTTGCGAAATTGGGGCGATGTCGTCGGGACCGGGATTCTCCAGGTCAGGCCGGAACAAGCGGAATGTCGTGTCGTTCAACATCAGTGGCGTGTTGCACTGCGTGGGATGCACCGAGTTCACCCGAATGCCATACTGGCCGAGCTCGACGGCAAAGGCGCGCATAATGCCGACCACGCCGTGTTTGGCCGAAACATAGTGTCCGACGTTGGGATGCGCCTTCAGTCCTGCAACGGAGCTGGTCAGAATGATCGACCCGCCGCGGCCACCGGCCAGGATGTGTCCAACGGAGGCCTTGACGGTCTTCCAGACTCCGCTCAGGTTGATATCAATCATATTCTGCCAACGTGTTTCGTCGAGTTCGTGCAACTCCGTGCCCACGATGCCGATGCCGGCATTGGCGACAATGATGTCGAGTCGACCCAATTGTTCGACACCAGAGTCGACCGCGTACTTCATGGCGTCGAAGTCGCGGACATCGACTTCTGCGGTCGCTATTCGACGGCCTTGGGCTTTGACCAGGTCAGCAGTCTCGGCAAGGTCGTCTGGGGTGGGCATGGCGTAGGGCGCCATGCCCAGCTCCTTGCACACATCGATTGCGATGATGTCGGCCCCTTCTTGGGCAAACCTCACGGCGTGGCTGCGCCCCTGTCCCCGCGCGGCGCCAGTGATGAATGCGACCTTGTCCTCTAGCCGTGCCATGTCAATAGGGTTCTCTCAGTGGATTTCCTCGAGGCGGTCTTTTCTGGAAAAATCATTGTGGCGTCCCGCCCAGGGCAGTTAGGCAGAACTCCCAGAGGCGATCCGTTGCGTCGGCCTCCAGTGGAGCGTAGGCGTGGAAGTGGTACACGGACCGAACCAGTTCGGCAATGAACCAGGCAGCCCATTCCGGGTCGGCGGGCGCCAGCAGTCCGGCTCCGGCACCGGCCTTGATCTCGGTGAGCAGAAGGTCGGCAAAGGGCTTCTCGGCCGCGGCAAGCTCATCGGGGAAGATGCGGTGCAGCCGCCAATGCGTTGACACGATGAATTTGGCGGTGCCACCGTCGCCCTCGTCGGCGTCGAGCACCTGCATGACCGCGGTGACATAGAAGCGCAACCGCGCGACCGGATCGGACAACTCCTGGGCGGCGACCGCCCATCGGGTACAGGCATTGGTCATCGCGTCGGCGATCACGGCAAGCAGCAGTTCATCCTTGCTTGGGAAGTAGCGGTAAAATGTCTGTAGTGCAACGCCGGCCTCTTTGGCCAGCTCTTGGGTGGTGAAACTGTCGCCCTTTTCCCGAATGAGTCGCAGGGCGGCGTCGAGCATCAACCTGACCTGATTAGCGATGCGGGCGCGCGACCGCTGTACGGCAGCCGATCGCTCCGTGGCGCGTTCCTCAGCCCATGACATCAACGAAATGCTAGTGGCTGTCATGTCGGTGAGAGCACAACGATGGGAATGTCGCGATCGGTGCGTGACTGGTAGACGTCGTAGTTGGGCCAGACATCGGTGACGATCTCCCACAGGCGCGGCTTCTCGGCGGCTGACGCCGTGCGTGCGACAACCGCCAGCGTTTCGGCTTGCACCTGGATGGTGGCGTCGGGTTCGGCCTGCAGATTCAGGTACCACACCGGGTGCTTTGGCGCGCCACCCATGGAAGCCACGATTAGATAGTCATGGCCGTCGCGTCCGAAAATGAGCGCCGAGGTGCGTTCTTGGCCGGTGCGGCGACCGGTCGCGGTGAGCAACAGCGTGGGAGCGCCATTCCAAATGTACCCGACCTCGCCACCGGTTTCTCGATATGCGCGAATGTGGTCCTCGCCGAGCAGCATGAGGTCGGGTTGTGTGTAGTTGGATTCGGACTTATTCATCTCAGGTCACCGCGGCCTTTTATCGAAGAGGACGGGTATGGCAGTCGCCCCGCGCTCGTACATTCCGACGAAGCGGGGAGATTCGGCGTCGGGGTCAAGCCTGAGGTTCGGTAGCCGGTCTAGTAGTGCCGAGATCGCAATGGTCATTTCAGCGCGAGCCACGTGCATGCCGAGACAGATGTGTGTCCCCTGCCCGAATCCTAACGACGGCTTCAACTTCCGAGTGATGTCAAACTCATCGGGATTATCCCAGCGCGCGGGATCACGATTGGCGGGACCGATTCCGATGTGCACCACCGATCCCGCCGGGATCTCGACCCCGCCGAGTTCGGTGTCGGCGATCACGTACCTGGAGAACATTGGGTCGGTCGGCATCCACCGCACCGACTCCTCGATTGCCGGACGCAGCAGCTGCCGATCGTCGCGCACGGCCGCCAGCATGTCCGGCCGCTGCAGGAGCGCCGCCAGCGTGGTGCCCATCTGCTTCCATGTCGTTCCCGATCCCGCACCGAGTAGGAGGAGCGCGAAGGAGTCGATCTCGCGGTCGGTGAGATGGGTTGTCACACCGTCGTCATCGGTGAGTTCCGCCTGCACCAGCATGCTGATCAGATCGTCCTGCGGTTTGTCACGGCGAGCCGCAATGATCGGCCTGATCATTTCGACGACCTTCTGAGGGTCGGTTCCGAGCGCCGCCCGAATGTCGAGTGCCTGCTCGATCGGCACTCCGAAGCTGCCCGTGATTGTCAAGATCGGAATGGCGGCGCAGAAGTCGACGTTGAGTTCGGCCCGCCCGTCGAGCGCGAACCCGGCGATGAGCAGGTCTACCGTCTCGGTGATCCAGTTGTCGGTCCACCACTGTCCGCTGGCCGGGAGGAACGACGGCTGCACCAGACTTCGGTATCGCTTGTGCTCGGCGCCGTCCATCGACAACATGCTGTTGGTGATCGAGAGCGGACCGTTGGACATGTCGAACGGCTCCGGCGAGGAAGCGAACACCTCGGAATTGCGGTACGCCGTGAAGCCGGTCTCGTAGTCGAACGTGGTGAAATGTGGGCGATCCGGATACGGCAATCCGTGCCAATACAGATCGCCACTAAGGCCGGTCAGCGCATGCAACGTCCCGGGTAACACCGGACCCTGCCCGCGCAGTCGGTGCCACGTCGGGTACGGATCGTCGTGGTACCGACCGCCGACAAACTCGTTGAAGGAGCTGCGTAGGTCGAACAGCTCTCTTAACCGGTCGCGGTCGAGTGTCGGGCTTGTCATCGAGCCACAAACCCACCGTCGATCGGCAGCGCCACCCCGGTGACGTTGCGTGACGCGTCCGAGACCAGATACAGCGCGGCCTCGGCGCAGTCCTCCGCCGTGATGGCGCGCCCGAGCGGGTGCTGCCCACCGACGGCCTCGGCAATCGCTGCCTGCTGCTCCGCGTCGACTTGCAGTCCGCCCGCCGCCATGAAGCCGGTGGCGGGCATGGCAGCCGGGCAGATGGCGTTGACGCGAATTCCGAAGGGGGCCGCCTCGATCGCGACTCCCCGGGTGAGCTGGATGACCCCACCCTTGGTGGCGCCGTACACCGTGCCACCCCACCCCACCAGCCCTGCGACCGACGCGGTGTTGAGGATGACGCCGCCGTCACCTTGTTCCTTGAAGCGCAGCACCGCGTGCTTGCATCCGAGGAACACCCCGCCGAGGTTGACCGCGACCAGGCGGTTGAAGTCTTCGAGCGTGTGCTCCTCGAAAATGAGGCCGAGTCGCGGCGTCGGTATACCCACGTTGTTGAACAGGATGTCGAGCCGACCATACTGGTCAACCCCGGCCGCGATCAGATCCTGAACCTGCCGTTCGTCCGACACGTCGACACCCACGGCAACGGCGACGCCGCCCGCCGATTCGATCTCGCGCACAGCGTCTTTGGCGTTGTCAAGATTAATGTCGGCCACGACCAGCCGCGCACCTTCTTGCGCGAACCGCAGCGCAGACACCCGGCCGACGCCGGAGCCGGCGCCGGTCACGATGGCGCTCTTGCCGTCCAGTACGCCGGTCATCGGCTCAGGCTTCTCTCGTTTCGGACGCCAAGACGGGCGGCGCGGCGGGAGTGAATCGGTACAGCCGCTCGGCGTTGCCGCGCAGCAGCTTGTATTGGACCTCCGGCGGGAGGTCCTTCATCGTGTTGCGGGCGACCTCGATGCAGTTCGGCCATGTCGAGTCCGAGTGCGGATAGTCGGTCTCGCACATGATGTTGTCCTCGCCGAGCTCGGCCAGGCTCTTGACTGCGTGGTGGTCCTCGATGATGCAGCCATAGATGTGGTTGCGGAACGTCTCCCGGATGTCGAGCGTGTCGAGGTCGGCCTCGTTGCCGGCGTGGCCCATGAACTTCGTCCCGCGCTTCACCCAGTAGCGCTGCTTGTCCAGCACCTGCTCGGCGCGCTCCAGGAAGTAGGGCATCCAGCCCATTTCACCTTCGGACAAGGCGATCTTCAGGTTCGGGTAGCGCTGGAACAGCCCGCTGAAGAGCCAGGACAGCATCGTCCCCGAGGTGCGCGAGGCCCCCCAGGTGAGGTTGGCCATGAACGGTGCGTCCTTGCAGATCTTGGGCAGCGTCGAGGACGAGCCGACGTGCATGCTGGCCACCATTCCGAGCTCGTTGGCGGTCGCCATGACCGGGTCCCAATAGTGGTCGACATCGTGAATTGTGGGCAGTCCCAGAGGTTCCGGGTTCTCCGAGAAGGCGAAGGACGTGACGCCCTTGGCCGCCATGCGCTCCATCTCCTTGGCGGCGAGCGCCGGGTCCCACATGGGGATCAGCATCAGCGGGATGTATCGTCCCGGGGCGGCGCCACACCACTCCTCGACGAGCCAGTCGTTGTAATGCTGCAGGCACTCGAACCCGAACTCGCGGTCACTGGCCTCCATGAACAGCTGTCCGCAAAATCGCGTGATCGTGGGGAAGCACAGCGAGGCCAGTACGCCGGAGCGATCCATGTCCTCGACTCGCGCCTTGGCGTCGTAGCATCCGGGGCGCATCTCTGAGTACGACAGCGGCTCGGGACTGAACTCCTCTTTGGTCTTTCCGACGACGGCACTGAGACCCGAATTCGGGTACCTCTTGCCGTCGTAGACCCACATGTCCATGCCGTTCTCGTCGGGCTCCATGTGCGGCGCACGGTCCCGGTCCTTGGAGGCAACGCGGTCGACCCACAAATTCGGCGGCTCCAGGATGTGGTCGTCGACCGAGATCAGCCAGTCCAAGTTGAGTGTCTTGCTGCCGTTCGTTGCTGTACTGGTTGCTGTGCTGGTATCTACGCTCATCGCAACTCCCCAATCGACATGTGCTTTACCTCCTGAAATTCGCGGATTCCGTCCGGGCCTCTTTCCCGGCCCAGCCCGCTCTGCTTGTAACCACCGCTCGGCGCATACGCCGAAAACACGCTGGTGTTGACGTTGACCGCGCCGGTGCGCAGCCGGCGTGCCACATTCACCGCGGCCGCCGTATCGGCCCCGTAGACCTGACCCGACAGCCCATAGATGCTGTCGTTGGCGATAGCCACCGCATCGTCTAGGTCGCGGTAGCCCAGTACGCCGATCACCGGACCGAAGATCTCCTCCTGCGCCGCCGGGTTGGCGTTGCTTGGCAGGTCCAGCACCGTGGGCTCGAAATAGTAGCCGCGGTCGAGTCCTGCTGGACGTCCGCCGCCGCAGAACACCTTGCCGCCGTGCTCTTCTGCCAGCTTCACGAACCGCTCACATTTGTCACGCTGCGCGGCACTGATCACCGGCCCCATGAGGGCCGAGGGGTCGGTGGGCGCGCCGACCTTGATCGACTTGTAGGCCGCGCTTACCGCTTCGAGCACCTGTTCTTTCTGGTCTTGCGGGACGAGCATTCGGGTCGCGGCCACACAGGCTTGTCCAGCCGTCGCGGCGATGACGACCACGGCACCGCCGGCGGCCCGATGCACGGCGTCCGGCAGGTAGATCTGCACCGACTTGCCGCCGAGTTCGAGGGACACCCGTTTGACGGTCGGCGCCGCCTGGGCCAGGATCTTGCGCCCGGCCAGCGTCGAACCGGTGAATGACACCATGTCGACGGCCGGGTGGCTGGTGAGCAGCTCGGCGCCCGCGGTGCCCGGCTCCACCACTACGCTGAGCACCCCGGGCGGCAGCCCCGCCGCATCTGCGGCCGCGCCGAACATCAGCGACGAAATCGGCGTGAGTGGGCTGGGCCGCAAAATCACGGAGTTCCCGGCCATAAGTGCAGGAATCAGTTTCTGGAAACCCATCATCAGCACCGCGTTGTACGGCGTGATAGCGGCCACCACCCCGACCGGCTCGTGTCGGCGGATGCTCAGGGCGACCCGACCGCGCACCAAGTCATCGACCGGGACCGGGCTCGCTTCCTCGTGCTTCATCGACAAGAAGAGGTCGATAGTCTGCCTCGCCATTGCCGTCCCGGCGCGCAGCTGGGTCATCTCGGCGAAGCGTTCCGGCTGGCCGGCTTCGGCCACCAGCGTGGGCACGAGTTCAGCTGCAGAGCCCTCGACGTGGTTGATGAATGCCTGCAGGACACGTGCCCGCTCACTCGGCGGGGTGCCGCTCCAGACGGCCTCGTCGAAACTGCGGCGCGCCTCGGCGATCGCGCGATGCACTTCACTCAGCGGCGTCGCGGTGATGTCCGCGACGTGGCTTTCGTCAGCGGGGTTTTCGACGCTGACTACCTCGTCGCCCGTGATCCATCGGCCGGCGACGTAGCTGCGCTGCTCCGCGATGATCGTCACCGCACTCCTAAAGGTCAGGTGGCAGTAGAACGCTATTCTTCTTCTGCCAAATGTTCAACTCTCTTCTGGGTTCCCTTCCGACGCGACGGTTGGTCACGGATGTTCCTGCAACAAGGATTCAGCCCTCACAACAGAACTACACTCTCATTTTGACGATAATAGTCATCTTGTCCGAAGAAGACTTGTAGTTCGATTTCAACGGATGTACCATTCACACCGTCACTGACATGAGATTTGTATCACACCACGTCGGCGATTTGAACACCTGCGATCAGGACAGCGATATGCGAGCTTGTAAACGCCTGGCTGTGCGTTTTCCGATTGCTGCAGTAGCTGTCTGGAGCCGCAGCGGCGTGCTGCGCTTCGGCGAAGGCGCATGAGTGACCGGAAGTCTCCCGACAGCACCGGCGCGGATGCTGGCAGCGGGTTCCGCGCCGACAGGTCGCTCTCCTCGCGCCTACGCGCGCCCACTGGCAGGCCTGGCGACCATAATGGTCAGCGCCGGACTCATCGGCCTTGCCGTGACGCAGTTCCGGGGCGGTTTCACCGAAACCGTACCGGTGACCGTGATGTCCGCTCGTGCGGGTCTGATGATGAACCCCGGCGCCAAGGTCAAACTGCACGGCGCGCCGGTGGGCGCCGTCACTTCCATCGAGGACACGACCGACGGGCACGCCGCGATTCATCTGGCCATCGATCCGGCGCGGCTGCACCTCATTCCGGCAAATATCCTCGTCAACATCGTCGCAACAACGGCATTCGGCGCCAAATTCGTCCAGCTGATTCCGCCCGATCACCCGTCGGCGCAGAGCATGCACGCGGGGCAGGTGCTGGACTCCGGCCATGTCACCGTCGAGAACAACACCATCTTCCAGCAGCTCACTTCGGTGCTGTCGAAAATCGACCCCGCCAAACTCAACGAGACATTGGGTGCGATCGCCAAGGCTCTCAGCGGGCGAGGCGAGCGATTCGGGGAAACGCTGCGCGACCTGAACGCCTTTCTCGCCAAGATCGAGCCGAGCCTGCCGAATCTAAGCCACGACATCGATGCCACAGCCGAGGTGACCACCGCTTACGCCGACGCGGCCCCGGACTTGATCAGGACCGTAGACAACACGACGCGAATAAGCCAGACCATCGTCGACGAACAACACAACCTCGACATGCTGCTCGTCAGTACGATCGGCCTGGCCGACCTCGGTAACGACGTGCTGGGCCCCAACCGCCAAGCGCTCACAGACGTGACGCATCTGCTGCTGCCGACGACCGATCTGACCAACGAGTATCACTCCGCCCTGACCTGCTCACTGAAAGGAATGTTCCAGCTGGCCAAACAACCCAATGGCAACCTGCCCGGGCTTGAAGTGCTGGGCGCGATTAGCTTGGGTGCCGAGCGGTACCGCTATCCGTCCGACCTGCCCAAAATAGCCGCCAGGGGCGGTCCACAATGTGAACACGAATTGCCAGTGCAGTTCAACACATTCCCGCCCTTCGATGTTGCCGATGTCGGCTCCAACCCGTGGAAGTACGGAAACCCGACGAACCTGCTCAACTCCGACGCTCTCAAGCAATTTCTGTACGGGCCCATCGATGGGCCGCCCCGCAACTCCGCTCAGATCGGGCAACCAGGTTGACCGATGCAGGGGGGACCACAGGGTGGACATTTATCAAGTTCGGCACCTTCGCCGTCGTAATGGTGGTGCTGACGGGATTCCTCTTTCTTACCTTCGGTGGGTTTCGCGCCGGCTCGACACACGGCTACTCGGCGACATTCACCGATGCCTCGCAGCTCAAGTCGGGAGACTCGGTGCGAGTAGTCGGAATTCGCGTGGGCACGGTGAGCTCGGTGTCGCTGCAGCCAGACAATACGGTCCTGGTGGAATTCGACGCTGACCGTGACGTCGTACTCACGACGGGGACCAAGGCCGCCGTGCGCTACCTCAATCTCGTCGGTGATCGCTTCCTCGAACTCGTCATCGGGCCCGGGTCGACCAGGATATTATCCCCGCGATCACGTATTCCCGCGGACCAAACATCACCCGCGCTGGACCTCGATCTACTACTTGGCGGCCTCAAACCCGTTATCCATGGCCTGAATCCGCACGATGTCAACGCACTCACCGCCGCGCTGCTACAGGTATTTCAGGGCCAAGGGCAGACCCTTCAGTCGCTGCTGTCGAAAACCTCGTCGTTCGCTAACGACGTCGCAAACAAAAATGAGGCAGTCGAGAAGCTGATCGACAACCTCAACACCGTGGTGGAAACCCTTGCGAAAGACGGCAACCAGTTTTCCGGCGCGATTGATCGCGTGCAGCGTCTGGTAAGCGACCTGTCAAAAGACCGCGACCCTATCGGCGACGCCATCCATGCGCTCGACAACGGCACGGCATCGGTCGCCGACCTGCTCGGCGCTGCGCGCGCGCCGCTGGCCGGAACAGTCGACCAGTTGAATCGCTTGGCGCCCTTGCTCGATCAGGGCAAGGGGATGCTCGATGATGCCTTGCAGCGGGCGCCCAACAACTTCCGCAAACTCGCGCGGACTGGCTCCTATGGCAGCTTTGTCAACTACTACATTTGCGGGCTGAGTTTCCGCGTCACCGATCTGCAGGGCCGAACCGCGGTCTTTCCCTGGTACAAGCAGACAGAAGGAAGGTGCGCGGAGCCCTGATGCTGAAATATCGTGGCGCCAACCTTATTCGGCCAGGCTTTATCGGTGTGGTTCTGGTCGCGTTGACCGTCGCCGTCGGGCTGGGTTCCCAGCAGCTGATGTCATGGGCGACGACGGTCGGCTACCAGGCTTTGTTCTCCGAAGCTGGCGGCATCGCCGCGGGCGCCAAGGTGTTGGTATCGGGCGTCAAGGTCGGCACCGTGTCCGACATCTCGCTAAAAGAGGGCGATGCTCTGGTCACATTCCAGATCGACGGCAAGGTGCGGCTGGGGTTGGAAACCACCGCACATATCCGCACCGGTTCGCTGCTGGGCGCCAGAGTGCTGACGCTGGAGTCTGCGGGCCACGGCAGGATGCACTCATCGGAGGTCATACCCGTCTCGAGAACGTCCTCCCCGTATTCACTGAGCGAAGCCGTGTCCGACCTGACTTCTGATCTCGCCGGCACCAGCAACGACACTCTGAACCAATCGCTGAATGCCCTCTCAGCGACGCTCGACCGTATTGCACCGGAGCTGGGCCCTGCGTTTGACGGCCTAACCCGACTGTCGCAGGCGCTCAACGGCCGCAGTGAATCGCTGAGCAATCTGCTCAAGAGCGCCACGGATGTCACTGGAATCATTTCGCAACGCACCCAGCAGGTCAACGCGCTGATCCTCGACGGTAACGATCTACTCGGCGTGCTGGTCCAGCGGCGTGACGCGATCAACGAGCTGCTGGCCAACACATCTGTCGTAGCCAAAGAGCTGTCGGGGGTGGTAGCCGACAACCAGAGCAAGCTCGCGCCGACACTGGACAGATTGAATTCCATTGCAGCAGTTCTGGAGAAGAACCGCGACAACATCTCCAAGGCGTTGCCGGGGCTGAAGAAATTTGAGATCACATCGGGTGAGACCGTCGCCAACGGCAACTACTACAACGCCTATGTCCCGAATCTTTCGCTACCGGAACTGACCCAACCATTTCTGGACTATTATCTCGGTTTCCGACGCGGAGACCCGAGCATGCCGCGGGCTTTATTTCCATGGCCACACAACGGCATTCCGGGGGGTTCACGGTGATCGGCAAGAAACGGCTCGCCGCGGTGACTGCAGTGGTTTTGGTGGGATTGATCGTGGCAGCGGCTGCGTTGGTCGTACGCGAGACGTTTTTCCGCCCGAAGCGCATCACCGCCTATTTCACCTCGGCCACCGGTATTTACCCCGGCGACGACCTACGGGTGTCCGGCGTCAAAATCGGCACCATATCGTCGATCCAACCGATGCCGAACCAGGCCAAACTGACGTTGGAGATCGACCGCGACGTGCCGATCCCGGCTGACGCCAAAGCGGTAATCGTTCCGCAAAACCTGGTTGCGGCGCGCTTCGTCCAGCTCGCACCAGCCTATCGCAAGAGCGGACCTACCATGCGCGACGGCGCGGTCATCCCAATCGAGCGGACCGCCGTACCTGTGGAGTGGGACGAGGTCGTCTCCCAATTGACCCGGCTGGCAACGGATTTAGGCCCGAGCAGCGCTGTGTCGTCGACGGCGGTCAGTCGATTCATCGAAAGCGCCGCAGGCGCGATGGACGGTAACGGCGCAAAGCTGCGGCAAACGCTGGCGCAGCTGTCCGGCCTGGGCCGCATCCTGGCCAATGGCAGCGGCAACATCGTGGACATCATCAAGAATCTGCAAAACTTCGTCACAACGCTCCGCGACAGCAAGCAACAGGTCGTGCAGTTCGAAGACCGGCTGGCGACCCTGAGCAGTGTCGTTAACGACAACCGATCCGATCTTGATGCTGCCCTGACGGATCTATCGGTTGCGGTCGGACAGGTGCAGCGATTCGTCGCCGAAAACCGGGACAAGACCGCGGAGCAGCTGCAGCGGTTGGCCAACGTCACTCAGACCCTTGTGGATCGGCGGATGGACGTCGAAAACATCCTGCACGCTGCACCTACCGCTTTCGCCAACGGTTACAGCATCTACAACCCGAACATTCCGGGCGCGATCGGGAGCTTCATCATCAACAATTTCTCCAATCCGGTGCAATTCCTCTGTTCTGCGATCGGGGCGCTCGAAGATGTCACCGCTGCCGAGACCGGGAAACTGTGCGCGCTATATGCGGGTCCGGGACTGCGACAGGCCAACTTGAACTATCTGCCCTTTCCATTCAGCCCGGTTCTGCAGCGCAGCGTTACTCCGGACAAGGTCATCTACGCCGAGCCCCGCCTTGCACCCGGTGGCGAGGGCCCAACTCCGCAGCCCCCCGAAATCCCACCGGCGATCTCGGCCTACACAGGGTTAAACGAATCGGCTGCCCACAACTGGATGGACATGCTGCTGCCCGCCGAAAGGCCGCCGGCGCCCGGGGATCAGCAACCGGGCGGCCAAGGCGCACCGCCGCCATGAGCGCACCCAAAACAGTGCGGCGAACACTGTCCATCGTTTCAACCACGATGGCCATCAGTGGCTGCGCGTTCCAAGGAATCAACTCGCTGCCACTGCCCGGCGCGGTGGGACGCGGGCCGGGCGCCAGCATCTACCACGTCGAAATCGCGAACATCGGTACACTCGAATCCAATTCGCCCGTGATGATGTCCGACGTCGTAGTGGGCAGTGTTGGTAAAATGCGGGTTAAGGGCGATCACGCCGATATCGAGGTCTCCGTCAGACCCGATGTCGTCGTCCCCGCAAACGCAGTCGCCACCATAGGGCAGACCAGCCTGCTGGGTTCGATGCATGTCGAGCTGAATCCTCCACTTGGCCAACGTCCAACCGGACACCTCGAGTCCGGCATCACCATTCCACTGGACAGGTCGTCAACATATCCGTCGACCGAGCAGACACTATCGTCGCTCTCGGTGGTGCTCAATTCCGGCGGGCTAGGGCAAATCGGCGACATTGTCCACAACTTCAGTACCGCGTTATCGGGCAACGAGACCGAGGTCCGCGAACTATTGACGCGACTCGACGATTTCGTCGGCGTCCTCGATCGCGAACGCGAGCGGATCATTGCGTCCATCGACTCGTTGAACCGTCTGGCTGGCACGTTCGCATCACAACGCGACGTGATATCGCAAGCGCTGCAAAAGATACCGCCCGCGCTGGACGTGCTGATCCGCGAACGGCCACGCGTCACCGCGGCCCTGGACAAACTTCGCGTCTTCAGCAACACCGCTACCCGGCTCATCAACGATACGCAGGCCGACCTTGTGAAAAACCTGCAGAATCTTGAGCCGACGATTCGCGCACTGGCCGACGTGGGACCAGATCTCGGCACAATCCTGGGATACTTGCCTGCGTTCCCGTTTACGCAGAACTTCCTCGATCGGGCAATCCGTGGAGATTATTTCAATGTCTTCGCGGTCGTCGACTTAACGGTGCCACGGCTCAAGAGGTCGCTGTTCCTTGGCACCCGCTGGGGCGATCCGAACGCACCACTCGTGCCCGCCCCGGGCGATCCCGCATACCTGAACTACACCTACAGCCCATTGAGTGTGGGCATACCGCCACCGCAAGCGGCCGCACCGCCAGCCGCGAGTACCTCGCCGGCAGGTGCGCCGGCTTCCGTGGCGCCCGACATGAGTGCCATTGCGCCAGTTGATCAGCCCTCAGCACCCGGTGGCCGCTGATGCTGACACGCTTTGTGCGCATTCAGCTGACGATCTTCGCGATCGCGTCGGTGGTCGGCATGTCCGCGATGGTGTTCGAGTACATGCGGGTGCCGACCTTGCTCGGGATCAGCCGGCTCACCGTGAAGTTGGAGCTGCCCAACACCGGCGGCCTCTATCGGTTCAGCAATGTCACCTACCGAGGTGTGCAAATCGGCAAGGTGACCGCGGTGGGCCCCACGGCAACCGGCGCGGAAGCCACGCTGTCAATTGACACGTCGCCGAAGATTCCCCAGGACCTGCAGGCCTCGGTGCACAGCGTCTCAGCGGTCGGCGAGCAATATGTCGATTTGGTCCCACGCTCCGAGTTACCCCCTTACCTGCGGGATGGGTCGGTGATCGCTCGGCGCGACACGACGTTTCCGAAGCCGGTGGCACCAATGCTGGATAGGCTCAGCGCGCTGGTAAACAGCATCCCTACCGACAAGCTGACCAAATTACTTGACGAGTCGTTCAAGGCGTTCAACGGGGCTGGCTACGACGTGGGATCTCTGCTCGATTCCTCAGCGACGATATTGCACGACGCCAATGCCACCGCCGACCATACCCGCGCCCTGGTGGACGATGCGGGACCCGTTCTGGACTCACAGGACGAATCGACCGACGCAATCCGGCTGTGGTCACACAGCCTTGCCGGCCTCACCGGCCAGCTGGTGACCGACGACCCGCAATTTCGCAAGCTGCTGCGCGCCGGACCTGGCTTCGAGCAGGAGGTTTCAAGGTTGCTCAACCAGGTCAAGGCGACGCTGCCGGTGTTGCTGGCGAACCTGACGACCATCGGTCAAATCGGCGTGACGTATCATCCGTCGCTGGAGCAGCTCCTGGTATTGCTCCCTCCATACGTCGCATCCACCAGTTCCTATGGCACCCTCAACAACCCGACCGGCCTCGCGATCGGTGGATTCGCTTTGTCAATCGCCGATCCCCCGGCGTGCACGGTGGGATTCCTGCCGCCGTCGCAGTGGCGGTCGCCGGCCGACACGAGCGAGATCGATACCCCAGACAACCTCTACTGCAAACTTCCGCAGGATTCACCTATAGCAGTGCGCGGCGCCCGCAACTATCCCTGCGTGGACCACCCCGGAAAACGTGCGCCAACTGTCGAGATTTGCAATAGCGATAAACCCTTTGAGCCGCTTGCCGAACGCCAGCACGCGCTGGGCCCGTATCCGCTAGATCCAAACCTGCTGTCCCAGGGTGTGCCGCCGGATGACCGGGTAACGTACAGAGACCACATATTTGGTCCGGCTGAGGGGACCCCTCTGCCGCAGCAGCTGCCGGGGCCTCCCCCTCCCGCACTACCGACTCCGGCGCCGATCGAGGTTCCACCACAGCAACCTGGCGCCGACGTAACCGGCATTCCGTCGGTCGAGCCAAACGCATTCAATTCCACCGGCCCGGGCGTGGCGCCCTCGGTTGCCGTACTGCATTACGACCCCCGCACCGGCCGGTACGTCACACCCGACGGTCGTCTTTACCGGCAGTCCGATCTGGTACCGTCGAAGGCACCGAAGACGTGGAAGGACATGCTCATCACCGCGTCTTGATGTCGGCACGGTGACTTCGGTTGATCGCGGCGCGAGATTGCAGAGCTGTCCCCTGACGTACAGCCGGAGGGGCCGAGATGTCCATCAGGGTAACGGATCTGGCACCCATCGGGCACGGCATCGAACGACCCGAACAGGTGGTTGTCACCTCGGACGGCCGGCTCTTCGCGTCAGATAGCGGCTCAGCCGTCGCAGAGATCTTGGACGAGAACCGGATCCGGCGGATCGGGCAGGCCGGCGGCGAGCCCAACGGAATTGCCGTCGACCGCCGGGGGCACTTCCTCATTGCGAACTTCGGCTCAGGTGTGCTGCAAGATCTGGACCCGGAAAGCGGTGAAATCACCACGGTGGTGAGCGGCGAAGTGGACGGCCGCCCACTGAAGTGGCTGAACTACGTCCTGGTGGACTCCGCAGGGGCCCTGTGGTGTTCGGTCAGCACGGCCACCGACGACCTACTCGACACCATCACACGGGGAACCGCCGACGGCTACATTTTCCGCGTAGCGCCCGACAGGTCGTCGGCGGCGATCGTCGCCGAAAACATCCAATTCCCCAATTGCATGGCACTCGACCGCGACGAGACCCATCTCTATGTGGCCCGTACCCTGGCCGCCGATGCCGTGCGGTTCCCCATCGTCGGCACCACCCTGGACGAACAGGAACCGTACGGTCCGGCGCTGGGGTCGAGTCAGCCCGAGGAATACGGCGCGCACGCCCCGACCCTATTCGACGATGCGCAGGCGGGTCAGCGTTGGGGGATGGCCGACGGTTGTGCTTTCGATGCGGAGGGAAATCTTTGGGTCACACTCGTTCTCGCGAACAAGATCGTTGCGGTAACGCCCGGAGAGTATGTCACGGTAGTGGTCGAAGATCCCGAAGGGAAGCTGCTGAGCGCGCCGACAAGCGTCGCGTGGGGCGGCGCGGACATGCGCGACGTATACATCGGCTCGATCGCAACGCCCTACGTCCTCAAGGGGCGAAGTTCGGTGCCGGGAATGCCGATGGTCCACCAACGGTGACGTCCCACCTTCCCGGCGCGGCTGTGCCTACTTCAGACAGCAGCCAGCGTCGATGGGGAGGGGAACCCCGGTGACGTAACGCGATTCGTCGGAGGCCAAAAACAACACTGCATTGCTGACGTCTTCGGGTTCAATCCAGGGGATCGGGAGAAAGTGAAAGTTCCGACAGATCGGCTCCAGGTCCTCCTTGCCTGGATTCTCCAGGTCCGGTCGAAACGCCCGGAATGTCGACTCATTGTGCAGCAGCGACGTCGCGACGTGTGTCGGGTGAACCGAGTTGACCCGAATCGAATACTGCCCCAACTCGACCGCGAACGCCCGCATCAATCCGACGACGCCGTGCTTGGCGGTGACGTAATGCCCGATGTGGGGGTATGCCTTGAGTCCGCCCACTGAACTGGTCAGGATCACCGACCCGCCGCGCTCGCCCGCTTTGATGTGCGGCACGGCAGCCTTGACCGACTTCCACACACCGCTGAGGTTGACGTCCATCATCTGCTGCCACCGCGGCTCGTCCATCTCCTCAAGCATGGCGCCCGGGGTGCCAATTCCTGCATTGGCAACGACGATGTCGAGGCGCCCCAGTTGTTCGACACCACCGTCGACCGCGGCTTTGAGCGCCGCGTAATCGCGTACATCTACCTCGGCGGTGACGACGCGGCAGTCCAGCGACTTGATCAAGTCAGCGGTTTCAGCAAGGTCCTCGGAAGTCGCAGGCGGTGCCGTCGTATTCTCGATGGGCTGACAGACGTCGATCGCAATGATGTCAGCTCCCTCCTGCGCCAACCTGACCGCGTGACTGCGGCCCTGCCCGCGTGCCGCGCCGGTAATGAAGGCCACCTTGCCGTCAACACGTCCAGCCACTTTATTTCTCCTCGCCCTTGGCAGATCTAACTTGTTGTCGCACTACATATTTCTGCACCTTGCCGCTCGCGGTGCGGGGATAGTCGTCGACCTCGCGGACTTCCTCCGGCCACTTCTGCCGGGCCATTCCGGTGGCCGCGAAGTGCGCACGCAAGCGGTCGCGGTCGGGCAGCTCGTGACCGGGTCGGATCCGCAACACACCAACGACGCGCTCGCCGAAGCGCTCGTCGGGTGCTGCGACCACGACGGCCTCCGCCACCTCAGGCATGGCCAGCAGCGCCTCTTCGACTTCGAGGGCACTGATGTTCTCACCTCCGCGGACGATCAGATCGGACTTCCGGTCGGTGATGGTCAGGTAGCCATCGTCGTCCAAGACACCGATATCGCCGGTGTGATACCACCCTTCGTCGTCGAACGCCTTCGCCGACAGTTCGGGATCGAGATAACCGAGGCACAGGTCCGGTCCCCGGCTGAGGATTTCGCCGTCATCCGCCAACTGGACCTCCACGCCGGGGCGCGCAGCTCCGTCGGTGAACAGCCGCTTTTCCTGCGGTGCCGTGGCGCGCGACCCGGTGATGGAAGGGTGCTCGGTACTGCCGTAGGACCGGGTCACCACGAGTCCCAGGTCGGTCAGCCGCCGGGTGACCGTGTTCGGCACTGCCGAACCGCCTAGCCCGAGGTAGCGCATGTACTGCAGGTGGTCATCAGAGAACTCGGGATGGTCCAGCAAGCTGGTGATGAAATATGTTGGCCCGC
Source organism: uncultured Actinomycetota bacterium (assembly GCA_963762625.1). Lineage (GTDB taxonomy): Bacteria > Actinomycetota > Actinomycetes > Mycobacteriales > Mycobacteriaceae > Mycobacterium. Next base: position 932,888 of record CAVXLB010000001.1, on the reverse strand, counting down.
CACCGAAACCGATGCCGTCCCGCGCCATCAGCTTCAGCACGAGGCTGGGGTCCCACGCGTCGCTCAGGTGGATCGGCTCACCCTTGAGGACCGGACATAGCAATCCCCCGAGCATGCCGATGAAGTGCCCGACCGGCAATGCCGTGAGTTGTCCGGCGGGATGCCCAGGTTGATAGTCGTTGAGCTGACGGATCTCACACCCCAGGGTTTGGTGGCTATGCACGACCCCTTTGGGATTGCTAGTCGTCCCTGAGGTGAATGCGATCAGTGCCGGGCCCGCCGGGTCGGCGTCGGCGCAGCCCGACATGGGTTCGTCGGCCAGCAGATCGTCAAAGTCCCGGCCAACCAGACCGACGATCGGCACCTCCGCGCAAAGGTCGGGGTGGAACGTCATTCGCCCAAACTCCTCGGTGGTGATGAACACCTTGGGTCGGGCGGCCGTCAGGATGTAACCGATTTCCTTTCGTCCGTAGAAGTGCACAATCGGAATCACGACCGCGCCGAGGATGGTCGATGCCCAGAACGTGGCGGCCGCCTCCATCCAATTGGGTAGTTGGAGCGCGATGACGTCACCGGCCACCACCCCACGCGCTCGGAGTCCAGCCGCCAGCCGGCGCGCGACACGCTCGACGTCGGCGAACGTTCCGGTGTACGGTCGGACCTCAGAGTAAATCCGAAACGTCGAATCGGGCTGTGCCGCCAGTGCATTGGACAGCAGTGCGCCCAGCGTCTCGGCCGTCCACCACCCCTCGGATTCGTAGCGGCTTTTCAGCTCGGCGGGAATCATCCGACTGGGGATCACCGCTACCACGTCAGATCCAGCACGACATTTCCAGTGTGAAACACACAGTCACAGTAGAACGCGCCTCTTGTATGAACAAGCACCAAGTTATTTCCATAGAGCGCGGGCTGCACCAGATACGCCGTCCCGGTGACCATGGGTATCGGATCGTTATTCGGGCGCTTGACCGGCGTCTGCGACGCGTTGCATTGCGTCCATGCATTCCTGCAGGGCGAACGCTGGATTGAACTCGAGATGGTTTGTCGGTGCGCTGTACTTGAGCACGTGGCCGGCCGGGATGAAGTAAACCTCGCCGGCGGAGATCACTTCGTCTGGCCGGCTGGTGTTGGGGTACACGGCGGTGATCGATCCTTCGAACACGTAGCCATAATGGGGACACGGGCACACGCTGCCGGCGAGTCCGCCGATCCGGAGGAGTTCGGTGGTGTCGAGGGGGTGCTCCGTGGTGGTGTACCCCACCTCCAGATCTCCCCATTGCACCGACCGGAAATGGTCTTTTGCCGCGGGCCAACGGCCCCCGCCGGCATTGGGCAGATCGGCTGGCTTGGCGTGCGGCATTGCACTCACTTTCCTATCGGTTGTCGGGGGTGGATCCCCCTGCGGCGTTAGGCTTTCGGGACGACCCGGGACGTTATCGGGGGCAGGTCGGCGTAGGTGATGATCCCCGGCGGTCCCGAAACGACCAACGGAATCGCGTTCACGGCCGGCATCGCGGTCATCAGTCGGCCGATTCCGGCCATCTCCTCGATCGTCAGCGACTCGATGTTGGCGGGCAGAATATCGAGACGCACCGTCACGCAAGGGTTACCGCGCAACTCCAGCGAGAACCCCTGCCCGACCTCCCACGCCGGTTCCAGATTCGAGCCCAGCGTCCAGCGCAGAGCGACTTCGACCACGTCGGTGCCGGCTGAGTTGCCGATCCAACGGATGTCGATTCCGGCGACGTGACCCTTGAGAACCGGACGGCCGGGGATGTCGAGATCGGCACCGGCGACGGCGAAGTCAACCTCGCATCGGGTGTCGGACAGTTCGAATCCGAAGAGCTCGGCGATCAGGTCCAGCGAATCGATATCGATGAGCGTCGCCTTCTCGATGTCCTCGGCGTGGCCTGGGTCGCCCGCCGGACGCCCCCAACCGAACTCGTCCTGATTGGCGTCGGCGGCCCACAGGCTCAAGTCCATGCTTTCCACTACCCGCACGTAGTTCACCTCGGACGACATGCCCGACGCCGCGGCGGCCAGATAGTCGGTGTGACCGGGGTGGATCCCGGTGCCAAACAAACTCGCGCCACCAGCCAGCGCGGCGTTGTGCAACTCGTTGCGCGCTGAGGCACCAATCGAACGACCGGTCACGAACCCGGCCGTGGTGACGATGTTGATGCCCGCCCGCAGCAGACGTGTCATGTGCTCGAGATCGAGGTGCAACGGCATATAGAGGACACAATCGGGTTTGAGGTCGATCAATGCCTGGACGTCGTCCGTTGCCAGAACGCCGACCGTGCGATCGAGCCCAATGAGGTCGCCGACGTCGCGGCCGACTTTGTCAGCGCTGAAGGCGTAGGCGCCAACGAGATCCAGGCCTGGTCGCTCCAGCACTGACTTCACGGCGTGGCGGGCGACCTGGCCGGTCGTCCATTGAACAATCCTCGTGCCAGCCACCCAATCTCCTTCCACCCGCTGTGATCGAGAATTCACTTACCTCGCTGGAACGGAACGATCGTCGGAAGCTGCACGCCGGGCGGAAGTACCAGTTGGCCATCCGGGTTGATGTGCCCGGAGTCTTTGCCGGGCATCGGAAGCGCCGGATCAGGACAGAGCCGATCCGTCCCGTCACCGCAAAGGCCCCCAACGAAGTAGGAGCGTTTGAGAACGTCCTGAGGCCATGGGTCGGCGTGCATGCCGAACCATTGCGCGGGAACGTTGTAAATCAGGAAAAAGATCGAGCTGGCCGCCGCGAAAACCGCCAGGAAGCGCACGAATTGCTGCCGCGCAACTCCGCCCCGGACTTGCTCCAACCCGCGCTCGACGACGGTGCGGCCACGGTCGTCGGTGAAGAAGCGCAGACAGCACAAAGCGGCCTGCACGCCTCCCCACATCAGCCCTTCATATATCGGATATTGGTAGTAGTGGCCGGCGTTGATCGACATAGACCGGATCGCACCGGGATAGATGAAGACCCCCGTCGGCAGCAAAAGGCAGCCCTCCATGACGAAGTCGACGAGGAAGGTAAACAGATACGTGACGCCGATCAAACGGAGATTGCTGATGTTCGGCCATCGTGCCTTGACCCTGCGCATCACCCAACATCCGACGACCGTGACCAACACCAGTCCGTATCCGTAGCCCGCCGCATTCGACAACAAAGGTTCGATCACCTGACGGCCCGGCTGCTCGGGCGATAGCCACCCCGGAACACTCGAGGTCCAGGAGCCCCGGTTGAACTGCCAGGTGTTGTAGGTGCACCACGTGTTCAAGTAGTTCAGCAGCGGATCCTGAAAGAACATCAGGCTCAACGACACCAGCAGCATGCCGTCGAGCGTGATTCGCCGCTCCCGACGCCACGGGCGGACGATGAACCACCAGATGCCCACGGGCAGGCCGCCTAAGAGTACGAAGGTGTTCGCGGTGAGCAACAACTTCATGTACGTCGGCGGATCGGTCGGCCCCACGGGCACGCGCTGGAAATACGGCCCGGAAACCCAACGGATCCATACGTATAGCTGAAGAGCGAGAATCGCGCCGCCGATGACGGCCCAAATCTGGACGGGCTTTACCGCCGATTGCGCCTGGGCACCGAGCCTGGCCGCTCCGAGTGGCTCAGTAACCGAGGGGGCTTTGTTCTTGCTCGACAGGTCGGTCATGACACTGTCTCCTTCGTGTCGTGGCCGCTGTCCATGGTTTTCCGCGACGGGGCAGTCAGCACCCGAGGCTCCTTTCGCCAGATTCCCGGAAAAGGCAGTTCTAGCCGATTGAGAGTCCCCGCCTACCGCACGAGAGCCCATCAGCGCACGACTTTACGCACTTCAAGCGAGAATGACCATATTGTTTTCTAAAGATCGCGCATCTTGCGCGGAGCCGTCACGCGTTTCTCAGTCGCTGCACCTCGAGACCGATGCGTTTGGCCAGCTCGCGGTGACCTTCATCGTCGGGGTGGATGCCGTCGGCCAGCAGGTCCGCCGACATCAGATCCGCGCCCGGCAGCAGCGAGGTCATTTCGTCGTTGTCCTGGGCCACCGAGGACTCGATCGCGGCGCGAATGTCGGCGAGGGTTGTGCCGAGTGCGTTGGGCCGATCTTCGGCGTCCGGCCGGATCAACGGGCTGACAACGAGCACCGGGACGTGTGGATGTGCGGTTCTGATGATTCGCAAAAAAGCCGCGGTGTTCGCACGCACCATGTCCGCCGAGTGAGGGATGGTGCTCCAGCAATTGGTGCCGTAGGCCACGGTGATGAGATCCGCATCGAGTGCCGCGATCTGCTCAGCCAGGACGATCTCGCCGCGCGCGGCTCCGGCGAAGCCCAGATTGACGGTGTTCATTGCCCTTTCACGGCCTGCGGTGGCGAGCCAGCCGCGCGCAGGTGAGGTGGCCGACCAGCCTTCGGTGATCGAGTCGCCATAGGCGACCCAGATTGGCTGCGCCGGAGCAGGAGCGATGTCGCCACCAACGGCCAACAGACTACGCACGTGCGGCTTCATGCCCTCAGGTAGGTACACGACCACGCGTCCGTCACCGCCGCTAAGGTCAAGGCGCACAACGCCTCGGCCCAGCACTGCCGTTTGTGCGTCGACGCAGCGGTCACCGCGCCATACCTCGAAGGTGCAGCCGGCGCCCGATCCCCGGTAGCCGAGTTCGTCGGTGGCGGTGAGATAGCCGACGTCGATACTCGTTGCGCTCCCGACCATTTCCAGGCGCACCCCCGCCGGCACCTGAGCGGCGACCCACGTGTCTTGCGGCATTCGACGCGCATTGGCCGGATCCGCCCGCGGATAAGCGACGCCGGACGCCGCCGGCCACACACAGCCTCGCAGGAATGGCCCAACCTCCACCGAACGCGTCACCATCGGTAGGCCTCGTCAGTCACCGTATTTTCCGTCGGAGAAGCGCTCCATCATCGCCTCGTGCAGGCCCCACAGGTCGCGAATGATTGCCCCGCCGTCGACGATCAGCGTTTGCCCGGTGATCCGTGCCGCAAGGGACGAGACCAGGAAGAGAACGGCATGAGCGATGTCACGGGTGCGCGGCGGCGCCAGTGGATTCACCGCGTTAACAGCCCATTGACCCTCCGGCCAGTCTTCGTTGCCCAGCCCGACGTTGCCCGGAGCGACCGCGTTTACCCGTATGCCGTGGCGGCCCAACTCTTGCCCAAAAGTCTTGGCCAGTGAGATGACCCCCGCTTTGGCGGCACCATAGGGGGCGTGCATCGCCGCGGCGTTGATCCCGTCCACCGAGGCCAGTGCGACCATCGCGCCGCCGCGGCCTTGCTCGATCATCTTGCTGCCCACCGCCTGAAAGAGATAGAACACTTGGCTGAGGTTGTTCTGAATCGTCCAATTCCAGTCTTCCAGCCCGATCGTCTCCGCCTGCCCCCAACGGGCGCCGCCGATGATATCGACGCACACGTCGATCGACCCCAAGCCCTCGGCGGCCTCATCGACCGCCCGCTGCACCTGCACGGGGTCGGTCATGTCCGCGGTGATCGGAAAGGCCTTTCCCCCGGCGGCTTTGATCTCATCAGCAGTCCCGACGGCTCGCCCGGCGTCAATGTCGACACAAGCGACCGATGCGCCCGCTTCGGCCAGCACCAGCGAGCACAGCCGCCCATGCCCGGCGCGCTCCGGGAGATAGCCGGCGCCAGAGACGAACGCCCCCTTGCCCGTTAACCCGAAATCAATCATGGGCGACAACCGATGCGGCGACGGGCTCCGCGCCCCTGGCGGCGTGGTCGCGCTCGTCCAAGTGCGGCATGACCCGGGTGGAGAGTAGTTCCAGGGTGCGCATCACCTTGTCGTGCGGAAGGTCGCCGAACTGCACGTAGCAGAGCAGCTGATCCACGCCCGCCTCTTCGTAGCGGTGAATCTTGCGCAGGCATTCTTCGGCGGTGCCGACGATGATCATGTCCTGTTCGCGGTAGTGCTCGATGGGGGTGTCGCCATTGATGATCGCCTCGAAGTACGGGAATGCCCTGGCCTTGTCCTCGTCGCTGAGGTGGGCCAGTTCATATTTCAAGTGGAACTCGGCAAGGTGGGTGTACCACCAGTTCACCGACTCCCACAGGCCGTAGGCGGCGGCCTCCTCCTCGTCGTCGTAGACGTGTACGAGTGTGTATACGGCGACTCGGTCGTTCTGCACCCGAGTCAGCATGTTCTCCGGCCGCGCCGAGGCCTGAGCCGTCCGGTAGGCGTTGATGGTCTCGGCCATCTTCTCGACCGGCTGCAGGATTGACAGCGACATCAATCCGAGCCCGAGCTCCCCGGCGCTGACCGCGCTCTTTTCGCTCGCCGCCGCTTGCCACACCGGCGGGTGTGGATCCTGGTACGGCTTGGGAATCTGCACTCGCTCGGGGAACTTGAATGTCGCACTGTCCCAGCTGAATCGATACTGCTCCCACATGGCAATGACGATCTCGATCGCTTCTCGCCACTGATCGCGGGATCGGTCGTCGGTAGGCACACCGAACGCGATCTGCTCCATCGGTGTGGATCGCCCGGTGCCCCACTCGACCCGGCCATGGCTGAGCACGTCCACCGTGGCCACCTTCTCGGCCAACCGGGCCGGGTGGATGAAGCCGGCCGGTGTCAGGGTGACCCCGAAACCCAGCTTGATCCACTCCGTGCTTAACGCCAGCCCGCCGAGAACTGCCTCGTTGCATGAGCATGCCGAGCGGCCCTCGCGGAAGTGGTGTTCGACGACCCAGGCCGTGTTGAACCCCAGCCGGTCGGCGTATTGAATTTCGGCGATCGCCTCGTCGTAGGTCTGCTGCTCCGCCCGACGCTGGCCATAGGGGTGCGGCTCACGTAACGGGCCGATCTTGGGCTGGAACTCGTACAACAAGTCAAGCTTCACAGCATGCATCCTTTTGCAATAGTGAAAATAATTTCGTAATGTCCATGCTATGGCGCGCCCCGCCCTGTCCGCAAGCCGTTCCATCGCAGTGCTGAACTTTCTCGCGTCCAGTGCACCTGAGCAGTTCACTCTCTCCGACATCAGCGCCCGCCTCGACATCAACCTCGCATCGGCGCACGCGGTGCTCAACACCCTGGAAGCCGCGGGCTACGTCAACCGCCACCCGCGGCTGCGTACCTACTGTTTAGGCGCGTCGGTGGTGGCACTCGGAAACGCTGCCCTGCAATGCCATCCGGCTATCGCCTGCGCGAACGAAGAGGCGCAACGGCTCGGCGCGGAACTCGAACTGAGCGTGGCCGTCAGCGCTGACGCGGGCAATGACATCGTCTTCCTCGGCCGGACCGGAGAGCACCGACCTCGCGATATCGAAGCCTACGCGGGACAGCGCATACCCCTGTCGCCGCCCGTCGGAGCCGTCTTCGTCGCGTGGCGAGACCCCGAGGCGTGGCTGGCGAAGTCGAGCGACCGCGCGCCGATGGAGTCCGTCCTCGAAGAAGTCCGCAGCCGTGGCTGGGCCGCTTCTTTCGAACCGGACCACTACCAACCGCTCGGTTTGATCGACCCGGAGGCCTCCTACGACGTCGTGATGGTCACCGCACCCGTGTTCGGGCCCACTGGTACCGCCGTGGTCGCGCTAACGCTCCTTGGCCTTCCGCCCGGATTGAATGCCGACCGCGTCGCCTTCTACGGCCAGAAGGTCAGGGACGCCGGCCTGGTGGCCACGCGCAAAAGCGGCGGCCGAACGCCTTCACCGATGGGATGAAGTCTGAATGGCGCTCACATTCCCGCCACAAAGATCTTGCCCGCATTGCTCAATACAGGTAAATAGCGAGCACCGCCGCCCACAGCGTGAGGAGCCAGACGTCGGTGGACAACTTGAGCCACCGCGGCGCGGCTTTGACCGTCATGAAGTACTGAATGACCAGACGGCCCTTGATGCATCCCAGCAGCACCACGGCGGTGGTGATGGCAACGCTGGGTGTTGCAGTGTTGGTGGTGTGTCCCGGCGCCAGCCACCACGAGCCGATTGTGATGGCGCACAGCACGGCCCAGGCGTACGTGATGGCCCGGGGACCGACTTTCTTCGTGTCAGGGCGCGCCGGTGCGGCAGTCGTGCTCAGTCGAATCACCTCATCACGTAGAGCAGGCCGAAGATCACGAGCCAGAGCAGGTCCACCATGTGCCAATAGGTCGCGCCCTGTTCGACCACGGAGAGGCGCCGGCGCCGTGGGTTGCGTAGCTCGCGGACAACGATTCCCAGGATCAAAATGCCGAGTGCAACGTGGAGCACGTGCACGCCCGTGAGCATGTAATAGAACATGAAGAACTCGTTGGACGTGGTGTAGCCCCGCGAAATCTCCATCGACCACTCGTAGGCTTTGATCGCAATGAACAGCAGCCCGCAGGCGCCGCCGCCATAAAGCAGCCGGATCGCGCGTTCGTGCTGGGCGTTGGCCGTTGCCTGCACGCTTTGTGCGACGAACCAGGAACTAGTCACCAAGACCAGAGTGTTGAGGACCCCGATGGTGATGTTGAGGTGTTGTTGCGCTTGCAGATACGCCGCGGGTGCCATCGCGCGCTGCACCATGTACACGATGAAATAGGCGCCGAAGATGATGAGATCGCCCAGAACCATGAACCACATGTGGCCATCGCCGGGCAGGTGTTCCCCGCGTTGCTGCTCGGAGCTGACGGAGGCGGATCCTCCGGACGCGACCGTGGTCGGTTCTGTATTGGTCATCGCGAACCCCGGTTAGTCGACGGGCCGGGTTCCGGCGGGTTGCCGGTCGGTCGCGATTTTAAGGAAAATGCCTTGACAGTTCAGCCAGAAGCCGAATACAAGAACGGCCAGCCAGAATGCGATCGATCCGTTCCAGGAATACGGCCCGGCTGAGGACACCCACATCTGCGTAGCGATGACCTCGGTGACGATTTGCCAGATCGACACATAAGCAAGCCATTTCGGGAAGATCTCGTTCTTGTCGTAGAGAATCGCGATGGCGAATGCCAGGTACCCGGTGCTGAAGCAGCCCAACGACCCGTTGAAGGACAGCATTCCAAGGTCGTAGAGCAAAGCGGTGATGCGCGGCTCGCGGTCGGGGCGCAAGGTCGCTGCTAAAAAGCAGAGTGCGACGAGCAGCAGTCCGGGTAGCGTGCCGACGGCCATGCTGCCCATGTAGGCGTAGGCGAATGTCGAGCCTGAAGACATGCGCTTCATCTGGTAAGCGACATACCCGTTGGCGATGGCTGCGCCGCCGAAAACCACGCACACCGCAGCAAAGCCGATCTGGATGGTCGTGGCGTGCGCAACGAACCACTGGACCTTCTGATCGGTTGTGACGTCCGGCCTCGGTGGTGGAATGACTCTGGCGAGAAGAACGAAGATTACGCCGAACAGGCCGAAGAAGATCGGAAAAATCCAGAACACGATCGACAAGTCACGCTTACTCGCCTGATCGGCTCGTTCGGCGTCGATCGGTTCACCGCCGGCGGGCAAGACCGTCGTGCTCACCGCGCAACCCCCTCCTCGAGCGCCTGCCGGTGAATGGCTGCGCGGACAACGAAGAACATGACGACAGCGAACGCGGCGAAGGACGCGTTGCGCAACCAGAACGACACCGCACCGTCCCAGGCCAGCGGCCCGCTGGTCATCACGGCAGCACAGGCCGAAGGCAGCATTGCGAACAGGGTCAACAACGCGAAATGACCAACCCAACGCGGAAATACCGGATTTGGTCCCTTGTCGTGGTACACCGCCAACGCAAGCATCAAGTTCTGTGCCAGAATCATCCCGACCGGCGCAATGAACACAATCCACCCCAGGTCATTCAGCAACATGACCAGATCCGGATCACGGCCGGGCCGGAAAGCCGCAGCAGCAAAGAAGACGTCGGCAAGCGCGAAAAGCGTTGCCCCGCTGACCACGGCGCTCAGGTAGCAGTATGCGAATGCCTGGCTTTGGGTGGCCATCCTTTTCATCTGCACCACAACTACGCAGAAGAATGGCAAGAGCATGATGCCGCAGAGGTTGAACGTGACCATGCTGAACCGGATCCAGGTGGTGTGGTCTCGATAAAACGAGGCCACCTCGTCAGCCGTCAGCTTCGGCGACATCGGCGGCCAAAATCCAGGGAAGGCAATGAAAGCGATCAACAAGATCAGCGCTGACGCGGCCGATGTCCAAAGCGCGACCAGCTGCGTCCTGACGTTCGTCGTCTTGGGCAGATCTTCGGCCTCGGTAAGGATCTGCATCTGCTCATCCTTTCTGACTTTGATCAGTTTTATGCGTTAGCCAGATGTCCCAATATTGGACTGATTTTAGCTGAGTCATGTTGGAACAAGTGCTATAAAGCTTCGCCAAGACTAACGTGACAAGCTGGATAGCGGAAGAACTATTCTGATCTAAATCAGTTCCAGTACGAGCTTTTAGTTGAACCGACGACACCGAGTGATACAGGAACCGCCATGCCTGTCGCTAAACACACCTCGACACACCGGGGCGCCAAAGGTTTACAGACGCGTGAGCGCCTGCTTGGTGCCGCCGTCGGCGAGTTCAAGAGGACAGGGATGGCCGGAGCCGATACCGGCGCGATCGCATCGGCCGCTGGCGTCGCGCCCAGTACATTTTTTTTCCACTTCCCCACGAAAGAACACGTCCTGATTGAACTCGAACGCCGCGAAGAGGAGCGCATCGCCCGAGAGTTGACGCGATTCTTCACTAAACCGCACACTACCGCGGAGGCACTGACCAAGACCGCGCGGGCAATCGAGTTGCTGGAACGCCGACTAGGCAGCCACTTGTTCAAAGACTTCCTCGCACTGCATTTTTCGGCATCGCGTCCGCCGCAGGAAGTGTGGACGAATCACCCGGTGATGGTCGCGGTCATCGAAGAGCTCGAACGGGCACATGCGCGCGGCGATATTCCGCAGAATGCGGACCCGTTTCACAGCGGCGTGTTCTTTCTTGTCGGGGTCTATGCCTTGTTGTTGACATTGCCCGAGGCTCACGGACTTCGCGCGAAGGTGTTAGAGAAGTACGTGGCAACGACCCTTTACGGTATGAGTCCGCCGTGACTTCGAATGCTGTGCCAGGGTCGGCGATTTTGGAGAATCACTGTGAGGGATTCAATTGAAACTCACGGTTGTGGGCGGCGCAGTCCGTGATCGCGCCACTCCGGCCAACTAGTGACCGACGACCCGCAATTTCGTAAGCCGTTGCGAACTGGCTCCGGCTTCGCGCAGGAACGTTGGAGGTTGCATCAACCAGGTAACGCGACCCTGACGGTGTTGCTGGCGGTTTCGCAATCGAGTACCTGACCGCAGCGCGGGGCGAAGCGACGCCAATCTCCGACAATCCACGTGAGCGCTCCCGCGCGGGTCTGGACATCCCGCTAGTTACGCGCATAACCTCGGTCGGATGCCCCGCGCTGTCGACCCGTCGGCAGTGGCCGTTGGGAGCTCGGCGAAAGGATATGGACAGTGAGTAACACCATCGACATCGATCCTGTGGTCGACGCCCGGAGCTTGGGGATCATTCCGGTTTTCAATCCGTCCACCGAGGAGCAGATCGCCGAAGTCGCCGATTCCGACCAGGCGGCCGTCGATGCGGCAGTGGCCCGGGCACGCGAAACCTTCGAATCCGGTGTCTGGCGCAAGGCGCCCGCCGCGCATCGCGCGAACGTGCTGTTCCGCGCCCACGCCCTCATCAAGGAACGCACCGAGGAACTCGCCGAACTCGAAGCCCGCGACAACGGCATGAACACCACCGCCGCCAAACACATCATCTCGGTGGCCAACGGCATCCTGCACTACTACGCCGGCTGGGTCGGCAAAATCCACGGCGAGTCCAGCAATGTGGTCTCCGACGGCCTGCTCGGCGGGTTCGACGACTACCACAACTTCACCCAACTCGAGCCGATCGGCGTCGTCGGCCTGATCATCCCCTGGAACGGACCGTTCTTCGTCGCCATGCTCAAAGTCGCACCCGCTCTCGCGGCGGGCTGCAGCGCCGTCCTCAAACCCGCCGAGGAAACACCGCTGACCGCACTCAAACTCGAGGAAATCTTCCGCGAGGCCGGTCTACCCGACGGCGTCCTCAACGTCATCACCGGCTACGGCCATACCACCGGCGCGGCGCTGACCGCGCACCCCGACGTCGACAAAATCTCATTCACCGGGTCCACCGAGGTCGGAAAACTGATCGTCCAGGCCGCCGCCGGCAACCTCAAGCGCCTCACCCTCGAACTCGGCGGCAAGTCACCCCTGATCATCTTCGACGACGCCGACCTCGAGAAGGCGATCATGCTGGGCGGCATGGGCCTGCTGGCCGGCTCGGGGCAAAACTGCTGCTGCACCTCACGGATCTACGTCCAGCGCGGCGTCTACGACCAGGTCGTGGAAGGCCTCGTCGGCCTCGCCCAGATGATCCCGATGGGCGGCAGCGAAGAGCCCGACTCCATCATCGGGCCACTGATCAGCGAGAAACAGCGCCAACGCGTGCACGGCATCGTCAACGACGGCATCGCCGGCGGCGCGCAAGTGATGACCGGCGGCGACGTGATGGACCGCAAGGGCTACTTCTATCAGGCCACGATCTTCACCAACACCACCCCCGACATGCGGCTCATCCGCGAAGAGATCTTCGGGCCGGTCGGCTCCGTGATCCCGTTCGACGACGAAGACGAAGTGCTCGCCGCCGCCAACGACACCGAGTACGGGCTCGCCGCCGCCCTCTGGACCGAAAACCTCGGCCGCGCCCACCGCATGGCCAACGAACTGCGCGCCGGCCAGATCTGGGTGAACTGCGCAATCGCCACCGACCCCTCGATGCCGATCTGCGGCCACAAGCAGTCCGGCTGGGGCGGCGAACGCGGCCGCAAAGGCATCGAAGAGTACTTCAACACCAAAGCGGTCTACATCAAGCACTGATCGCGTCGCCCCCAATTCGCCGCGAAACGGCATTCCACTACACGTTTCCCGAGTAGCACCGTCGCTAGTTGCCGTTTCCCGGCGTGACCTGAGCCGCACGAAACGGCGACTGGCGTGACAGCCGCCAGCCCCGCGTGGCTGATCGCTCGTGCTCGCCTCGGCAACTTTTGCCATCCGGGCGGCGCGCCTCGGTGATCCCGAGAATGGTATTATCCATATTCAAGAACGGCACTTGCAGACGCACCGGCAATACGGACGGCTACCAGGCACGTTGACTAATCGAGGCGCTTACCGGAAACCCGTTGATTGGCAGCGAAACAGAATGTTAGATTATCTATCTTATGATGGGATTTGGCTTACTTTGGCTACCAGCGCCGAAGGGTGGCTGTCGTGATCGAACACGCTGACGGCACACGCACGCCCTTGATCGACGCGAGCGTGCACATCTTCTTTGCGTCCAACAGGGACTTACGCGGGGTGTTGCGTGAGCCGTTCAAGAGTCGCGGCTTCCCCGACTACGAGATGGACTGGTATGGCGCGCCCGGCGGCGAGTACGCACCGAACACCGAGGGACCGGACCGCCAGTATCCGGGTTCGGATCCGGAATTCGTTGCCAACGAGCTGTTTTCGAAACGCGGAGTCGATGTGGCGATCCTGCACCCCGCGGGCCGCGGCGTCATGCCGGACCGGCACCTCGGCACCGCACTGCATGCCGCACACAACGAGATGATGGTGTCGCGCTGGCTGGATTCCGGCGAGTTCGGCGATCGGTTCCGCGGCACTATCCGGGTAAATCCCGACGACATCCCCGGCGCGCTGCGTGAGATCGACAAGTACAAAGACCATCCGCGCGTGGTGCAGATCGGCGTCCCGCTGCAATCCCGCGAGCTCTACGGCAAACCCCAGTTCTGGCCGCTGTGGGAGGCGGCGGTCGACGCGAACTTGCCGGTGGCCGTGCATATCGAAGTCGGCTCGGGCATCGGCTTTACCCCGACGCCGTCGGGGAACACCCTCACCTACGAGCAGTACGTCAGCTTCATGGCGCTGAACTACCTCTATCACCTGATGAACATGATCGCCGAGGGCGTATTCGAACGAATGCCCGCGCTCAAGTTCGTCTGGGCTGACGGAGCCGCCGACCTGCTGACGCCATTCATGTGGCGGATGGACTGCTTCGGCCGGCCGCACCTCGAGCAAACGCCGTGGGCACCGAAGATGCCGAGCGACTACCTGCCCGGTCACGTGTATTTCGTTCAGGGCAGCCTCGACGGGCCCGGCGACGCGGAATTCGCCGGGGAATGGTTCAGCTTCACCGGCAAGGAAGACATGGTGATGTTCGGCTCGAGCTATCCGCACTGGCAGTGCGCTGATATTCACAAGTTGCCCAGGGCGCTGTCGACCGAACAGCGCGAGAAGCTGTGCTGGCGCAATGCGGCCAATTTGTACGGGATTGACGTTTCGGTCGACCTGGCGACTGGCTAGTCGCAGAATAGAAGTTTAGGGAGACTGAGGAGGTCACAATGACACTGACTCACACGCAGGAACGGGTTCCCGCCGCCGAGCGCATAGCCGTTCGGTGCGTCGACTCGGATGTCCACCCAACACCCAAACGTGGTGAACTCACCCAGTACATCCCGGAACCGTGGCGCAGCAAATACTTCCTCGCTCGCAACGTGGGCGACCAGATCTACTACGACGCTCCCGACTACGCGCACGCCTACGCAATGCGGCTCGACACGTTCCCCCCAGGCGGTGAGTTCCCCGGCAGCGACCCGGACATGGCGTTAAGGCAGCTGATCATGGAGGCCGGGGCGGACATCTGCATCCTGGAACCCGCCGCGTACCCAGCGCGGGTGCCAGGCGCGCAGCACGCGATGTCGGCCGCCTTGAACGATTGGCAAGCCAACCATTGGCTGGACGGCCATAACAACTGGCACGAGCGCTGGCGTGGTTCGATCTGTGCCGCCATCGAGGACCCAGACGCGACCGTACGCGAGATCGAACGCTGGGCCGGGCATCCATACATGGCGCAGATCCTGATCAAGGCCGAGCCGCGTCCGTCATGGGGCGACCCGAAGTACGACCCGATCTGGGCTGCGGCCACCAAGCACGACATACCGGTGAGCTGTCACTTGTCCCGCAGCCACTTCGACGAGCTGCCCATGCCGCCGGTTGGCTTCCCCAGTTACAACCACGATTTCATGGTGACCTACTCGTTGCTCGCCGCCAACCAGGTGATGAGCCTGATCTTCGACGGCGTCTTCGATCGCTTCCCGACGCTGCGAATCGTGTTCGTCGAACACGCCTTCAGTTGGATCCTGCCGCTGATGTGGCGGATGGATGCGATTTACGCAGCACGCAAGTCGTGGATGGACATCAAGCGCAAGCCGTCGGAGTACGTCAAGGACCACATCAAATTCACCACCCAGCCGCTGGACTTCCCGGAGGACAAGACCGAGTTGACCCGCGCGCTGGAGTGGATGGAGTGCGACAAGATCCTGCTGTACTCGTCTGACTACCCGCACTGGACGTTCGATGACCCACGCTGGTTGGTCAAGCACCTACCCAAGGCCGCCCGCGACGCGGTGATGTACAAAAACGGCATCGCGACCTACCACCTTCCCGAGACGGTTCCCGTCCTTGAGGGTCAGGTCCGGGTGCTCTGAATTGGCGTCTGACGAATTGGCTTCTGAAGAACGACGCGCAACCACCGAGCGGCCCCAGCTCCGCCTCGCCCAGGGCCGCGAACATGTTGTCGCGACGGTGGACGAGATTCCGCCGGGTAGCCATAAGCTGGTGCCGATCGGTCGGCACGGCGTGGGCGTCTACAACGTCAACGGCATCTTCTACGCGATCGCGAACTACTGCCCGCACCAGGGTGGCCCGCTCTGCTCGGGGCGCCCCAGGGGCCGCACGGTCGTAGACGAAACCGCCGCCGGAGACGCGGTCATGGTTCGGGACCTGGAATACATCTACTGCCCCTGGCACCAATGGGGTTTCGAACTGGCGACCGGCACGACCGCGGTCAAGCCGGAATGGAGCATCCGCACCTACCCGGTGCGTGTCGTCGACGACGACGTTCTGGTGATGGCGTGACACGACAGGAGAATCGGTGCCTTCTATCGAGGTGAACGGCGGCAACGTTGTCTACGAAATCCTTGGTGAATCAGGCGATCTCATTGTCCTGACGCCGGGAGGCCGGTTCAGCAAGGAAATCCCCGGCCTGCGCCCGCTGGCCCAAGCACTGGTTGCCGGCGGCTACCGGGTGCTGCTGTGGGACCGGCCCAATTGCGGTGCCTCCGATGTGCAGTTCTACGGCCAAAGCGAGTCGCACATGCGTGCCGAGACCCTGCGTGGGCTGCTGGACGCGCTCGGCGTCAAGCGGTGCATCTTCGCCGGGGGCTCCGGTGGGGCAAGGGATTCCATGCTCACCACGATGCTCTACCCCGAACTCGTCGAGAAGCTCGTGGTGTGGAACATCGTCGGCGGAGTTTACGGCTCGTTCGTACTGGGATCCTTTTACATCATCCCAAGCATTCTGGCGGTGCGCGGTACCGGAATGGACGGCGTAGTGCAGGTACAGGAATGGCGCGAACGCATCGAGGAGAACCCGGCCAACGAGCAGCGGTTCCTCGATATCGACAAGGACGACTTCCTCAAGCTGATGATGCGGTGGCTCAACGCCTTCGTGTCCAAGCCCGGACAGACCATCCCCGGCGTCGACGATGAAATGTTCGACCGCATAGAGATTCCCACGCTGATCATTCGGGGCGGCGAGAACGATCTAGATCACCCCAAGCGGACGTCGCTGGAAGTCAGCTGCCTGATCAAGGGATCGAAGCTGATCGATCCACCCTGGCCCGAGGATGCGTGGGAACGGGCGTCCGAAGAACGCGCGGCGGGCAAGGTCAAGCACTTCAACATGTTCGACACCTGGGTGCAGGCGGCACCGGCGATCCTGGACTTTTTAGGCTCGTAATGCGTTCACCTGGTGCGAATGTGGACCTCGCAGTTGAGCGACGCCTCCAGGGCCGTGTGGACGCGGCTTTCCGGAACCTGATCGAGGTCGTCCTCACGCAGCGTCACGTAGACGATGTCGTAGCCGTCGTCACCGGGCGCCCGGGTAATCTCGCCGGTCAGCCCGAACGCCGAGAGCACCCCGTGGGCGTCATCGTCGGTTCCCCGGCTGATGAACGTCACCACGCCGGGCACCGGGGTGGTGCCGAACGACCTTGGCGCACAACTCAATCGCGGATCCTTTGGCCACGTCGCCGTTTTCGGCCGCGATGAGCAATTCGACCTCGCGACGGCTTGCGGGCATGGTCGCGAGGTCGTTTTCGACCATGTCGACGTTGGCCTCACCCGTGACCTCGAGGAGCGCGGCCATGCCGTCTCGTAGTTGCGCGGGCGTGAGCACGCTTTCGGGGTCGACGTTGACGCGCACCACCGCAGTTCGCATGTGCGCAAGCCTAACTAAGACGGAGCGACGATGATCACCACCGCCACCTCACCCGGGGGCCAAGCCCGGATGCTGGGCAAGCAGCCTGACCGGCGCGAGGACCTGGCCGCGTATCGGCATGCCGGTGGCTACCGATCGCTCACCGGCGCCGACGAATTGCTGGGCGAAGTCGAATCCAGCGGACTGCTCGGCCGCGGCGGCGCCGCCTTTCCGCTAGCGGTGAAGCTACGCACGGTTCGCGATAACGGCCGCGCCGCGGGTGGCGCCGTCGTCGTCGCCAACGGCGAAGAGGGCGAACCCGCTTCGGTCAAGGACCGCTGGCTGCTGCGCAACCGGCCGCACCTGGTTATCGACGGGCTGCGGCTGGCCGCGGCCATCGTGGCCGCCGATCGCGCCATCGTCTATGTGTCCGAATCCGAGTCGGCGCGCAGCATCGAAACCGCGCTCGGCGAATTAGACCCCGACGTCCTCGGCGGCGTGACGGTCGGCGTCTGGACGGTGCAGCCCGGGTACGTGGCCGGCGAGGAGACCGCCGCGGTCCGGTCGATCAACGAGGGCATCACCAAGCCGACGGACAAGCCACCGCGTCCCTTCGAGTCCGGCGTCGGCGGTCGACCGACCCTGGTGAGCAATGTCGAGACGCTGGCCAATCTGGCATACCTACATCGACACGGCGCCGCACAGTTCCGCTCGCAGGGCACCGCCCTTTCGCCCGGCACGTTCCTGGCGACCATCACCGGAGCCGGCCGGCCGCCGGTTCTCTACGAGCTGCCGCACGGATTCGCTTTCACTGAACTGCTTGAGCTGCATGGTGTTTCGCCGGATCGGGTGCGCGGCGCGCTGATGGGCGGATACTTCGCCGGCTTCCTCAACCGCGGCGCGTTGGACACCGGCCTGGACCACGAGACGATGCGCGGCCTCGGCAGCGGGCTGGGCTGCGGAGCGATCACCGTGATCACCGACGACTGCCCCGTCGCGGTCGCGGCATCGGTGCTGGCCTACTTCGACCGGGAAAACGCGGGACAGTGCGGATCGTGCTTCAACGGAACCGCCGCCATGGCCGCCGCCGCCGGCGCGTTGCGCGACGCCGCCGCGACGACGGAGGATGTCGATCGGTTGCGCCGCTGGTCGGTAGTGCTGCGCGGGCGCGGCGCGTGCGCGACGATCGACGCGGCCTGCAATGTGGCCGCCAGCCTGTTGGATCAGTTTCCCGATGAGGTGGCCCACCACCTGGGCGGCGCCTGCCCGGATTGCCGTGCCGGTGCCTTCCACGCCGATCGCCCCTACGAGGTACTGGCGGTGGTCCCCGCGTGACCGAGAACATGAGAATTCGGCTCGACCGCACCCTGTGCGACGGGTTCGGCATCTGCGCCCGGCACGCGCCCGGCTATTTCTCGCTCGATGACTGGGGGTACGCGTCGCTGATTGGCGACGGCACTGTCCCCGAACAGGACCACGATGCGGTCCTGCGCGCGCTGCTGGACTGCCCGGTGCACGCCATTATGGAGCTCACCGAGCGGCGACCTGACGTTGTACCGCCGCATGCCGCCACCGACGAAGATCCCGGCGCGCATCTCAAAACTGAGGCGAACGAGGCCGAGTGGGGGTTCACCCGTTGACCGCGGCCGCGCCTGATCGCCCGCTGCCCCTGATCACGCCGGAGAACGAATTCTTCTGGACGTCGGGCGCCGACGGGACCTTGCGGTTTCAGGAATGCCGGGCATGCGATGCACTGATCCATCCGCCGGCGCCGGTGTGCCGCTACTGTCGCTCCCGCGACATCGGTGTGCGGGAGCTCTCCGGTAGGGCGACGCTCGCCGGCTTCACGATCAACGAACGGTTCAGCCTGCCGGGGCTGCCTGCGCCGTATGTGATCGCCCAGGTGGCGATCGCGGAAGATCCCCGCGTGCGGCTGACCACCAACATCGTGGGGTGCGACCCCAGCGACTTCGAAGCGCTCGAGCTCGGCCAGCAGGTCGAGGTCGTCTTCGAGCAGGTCGAGGACGTGTGGTTTCCCCTGTTCCGACCGATAGCGGACGCTGAGCGCAGCCCCCTGCCGGCCGACGAGATCGCGCCGGAACGCTTCGCCGAACACGTGCGGCCCATACTGACCAAGGAGAAATTCGAGGACAAGTCCGCCCTCACCGGGATCGGCATCTCGAAGATCGGGCGGCGGTTGATGGTGCCGCCACTGTCGCTGACCATCGACGCGTGCGAGGCGGCGATCGCCGACGCCGGGCTGACTTTCGCCGACATCGACGGCCTGTCAACCTATCCGGGCCCAATCAACGTCGCCGGCATGGGGGAAGGCGGCGTCACCGCGCTGGAGGCCGCCCTCGGAATTCGGCCGACCTGGCACAACGGCACCATGGAGACGTTCGGCCCCGGAGGTTCGGTGATCTCCGCGATGCTTGCGATCGCCTGCGGGCTGGCCCGTCACGTGCTGTGCTTCCGGACGCTGTGGGAAGCCACCAACAGCGAGCTGATGAAGCAGGGCAAGATCACCCCGTCTGGGGGCAGGATGTCCGGCTGGCAGATGCCGTTCGGCGCCACTTCGGCGGCCCACACGCTGGCGATGAACGCGCAGCGGCACTTTCACCGCTACGGCACGACGAAAGAAACGCTGGGCTGGATCGCGCTGAACCAGCGGGCCAATGCCGAACTCAACCCCACCGCCATCTACCGCTCCCCGATGACCATGGACGACTACCTCAGCGCGCGGCCGATTACCACGCCCTTCGGGCTGTACGACTGCGACGTGCCCTGCGACGCTGCGATCGCGGTCATCGTGTCCGCCGTAGACGCCGTGCGCGACATGCCCAAGCCACCCGTCTTCGTGGAGGCGGTCGGCACCCAGATCGTCGAGCGCCTGGATTGGGACCAGAGCACCTTGACGCACGAACCGCAGGTGCTGGGCCAGGCTGCGCACATGTGGACGCGCACCTCGCTGACCCCTGCCGATGTCGACGTCGCCGAGCTCTACGACGGGTTCACCTTCAACTGCCTGTCCTGGATTGAGGCGCTGGGATTCTGCGGGATTGGCGAGGCCAAAGATTTCCTGGACGGCGGCAAGAACATCGCCCGCGACGGCCAGCTACCGCTCAACACCCACGGTGGCCAGCTTTCGCATGGCCGCACCCACGGCATGGGCCTGATGTACGAGGCCGTCAGCCAGTTGCGTGGTGAGGGCGGCGAACGCCAGGTCCCCGGCGCCCGCGTCGGCGTGGTCAGCAGTGGTGGCCTCACTCCCAGCGGCGTTCTCCTGTTGCGGGCCGAGTGACCGCCCGATGACTAAGCCCGTCGTTCCCGTCCCCAGGGTGGTGATCGTCGCCGGCGTGCCGATGTCGGCGTGGGTCGCCGAACCCGAGCACCCCGAAGACTCCAAGGCCGTGATCGTGGCCATTCACGGCGGCGGTACCACCGCGATGTATTTCGACTGCCCGGGCCACCCCTCGCTTTCCCTGCTGCGGGCCGGTGCCGCGCACGGATTCACGGTCATTGCCCTCGACCGGCCCGGGTATGGCAGCTCCGCCGCCTATCCGGAGGCGACGAGCCAGCCCGAACAGCGGGTCAACCTCGCTTACGGGGTGGTGGATCGCATCCTCGGGCAACAACCGCGCGGCGCGGGATTGTTCGTGATGGCCCATTCGGGTGGCTGCGAACTGGCGATGCGGATGGCTGCCGACCAGCGCGGCGCCGCTCTGCTCGGCGTCGAATTGGCGGGCACGGGCCGGCACTATCACCCCGCGGCCCGAGAAATGCTGAAGGCGGCGACCCGGGAAAACCGCCCGTCGGGCCTGCGTGAGTTGCTGTGGCACCCGGAGCGGCTGTATCCGCCTGAGCTCCTCACCGGGGTGACGGTTTCGCCGTCGGCTCCGGATTACGAGCAGCAGATGGTGTCGGACTGGGCCCGGGAAACCTTTCCGGCACTCGCCCCCGCCGTGCGCGTCCCCGTGCAGTTCAGCATCGCGGAGTACGAAAAGGTTTGGCAGACGGACGAGTCGGCGATGACCGAGATCGCCGCGATGTTCTCCGGCTCGCCGCGGTTCACCGTCAACAGGCAACCCGAGGCGGGGCACAACATCAGCCTCGGCCATTCCGCCGCCGACTACCACGCCAGGGTCTTTGCCTTCGCGGAGGAGTGCATCGGAGCCTCGACGGCAGAAGAGGCCGCGGGTTGAAAGTCGGATTCATCGGATTGGGAAGCCAAGGCGCCCCGATGGCACGGCGGATCATCGAGGGCGGCCACCCGACGACGCTGTGGGCACGCAGAACCGAGACCCTGGCGCCGTTCGCCGACACCGCGGCGAAGCTAGCCGGATCACCGGCCGAACTCGCCGCCGACAGCGACCTGGTGTGCCTGTGTGTCGTTGGTGACGCCGATATCGTCGAACTCACCGGCGGCGAGCGCGGGGTGCTGGCCGGGCTCAAACCGGGCGGGGTGATCGCCGTACACAGCACCGTGCACCCCAACACTTGCCGGGAACTCGCGGATAAGGCAGTAGTCCAGGGTGTTTCGGTCATCGATGCGCCGGTAAGCGGCGGTGGACCGGCCGCGGAGGAGGGGCGCCTGCTGGTCATGGCCGGCGGGGATGCCGACGTGGTGGATCGCTGCCGACAGGTGTTCGAAACCTACGCCGATCCGGTCGTCCATCTCGGCGAACTCGGCTCGGGTCAAACCACCAAGCTGCTCAACAACCTTCTTTTCACCGCCAACCTGGGAGCGGCGGCCAGCGCCCTGTCCCTGGCGAAATCCCTCGGGGTCTCCCCCGATCGTCTCGCCGAAGTCGTCTCGCGCAGCAGCGGGAATAGCTTCGCGCTCAATGCCCTTGGTGGCATTGGCGGTCTGGAAAACCTTGCCGGCGTGGCGGGAGTGCTGCTACAGAAGGATGTCCGGCTGGTCGTCGACCTGATAGACAAGGCCTCCGAGAAGGCCCCAGCCCAAGGCGGGGCGGTGCTCGACGCGGCCGACGCCACGCTGAAGCTGATGGGGCATTCCCGATGAGAGTCGGATTCATCGGAGCTGGGCGGATGGGGCGCCCCATGCTGGCCCGCCTACTCGAGGCCGGCCACCACGTCAGTGCTTTGGGCCGAACGGCCGAGAAGCGCCGCGCCCTCGAGGAGCTCGGCGCGACGCCGGTGCACGATACGGCGCAGGCGGGTGCGCAGGCCGACGTCGTCGTGCTCTGTGTGTTCACCGACGCACAAGTGCGGCAGGTCTGCCTGGACAGCCCCCTGCTGTCAACCATGCCATCGCGGTCCGCGCTGGTGGTGCACACCACCGCAAGCCCGCGCACTGTCGAGACCATCGCGACTCAAGCCGCCGCCTATTCCGTTGACGTAGTCGACGCCCCGGTCAGCGGAGGCCCGCACGACATCGCGGCGGGAAGGCTCACCCTGTTCGTGGGCGGCGCGGATGACACCGTGGCGCGTCTGCGACCGGTGCTGCACAGTTACGGCGATCCGATCCTGCACGTCGGGCCCACCGGTGCCGGCCAGAAGGTGAAGCTGGTCAACAACACGCTGTTCGCAGGACACATCGGTCTACTCGCTGAGTCCATCCGGCTGGGCGAGCGGCTGGGCGTCTCGGAGTCGACGTTGCTGGCCGCGTTGACTCGCGGTAGCGCCGCCAGCCGGGTGCTCGATATCGTCGCGGCCGGGGGTTCGGTCGCGTCGTTTATTGAGCTAGCAGGCGAATTCGTCAGCAAAGACGTGGCCGTCGTCCGCAGCATCGCCGAGGACCTCGGCAACGATCTCGGAGTGCTCGACGACGCCATCAACGTCATCGAGAAAGCCGAGAAAGTCTGACGTGGCAGCGCTGTGCATCTTTCCGGTTCGGGTTCCAACCGCTACCGTTAGCGTTACAGTCGAGCATTCAGCCGTAAAGGTGCCAGGCCGCACCCGTCCATCGCCACTGAGGAGGATCCAGTGACAAAACCGAAGGTCGTCTTTGATCCGTTCTCCGAAGAGTACTTCGAGAACCCGTTCGACATATATCGACGGATGCGCGAGGACGCGCCGCTGTATTACGACGAGAAGGAAGACTTCTACGCGCTGACGCGCCACGAGGACGTGGCCGCCGCGTTCAAGGATTTCGAGAGCTTCTCGTCGACCCGCGGCTGCGACCTGGCGATGGTGCGCTCCCCTGAGCCTCCGCAGAAGTCGATCATCTTCATGGACCCGCCGGAGCACCGGCACATGCGCAGCCTGCTGAACAAAGCTTTCACCCCGCGCGCCATCCAGTCGCAGAAACAGACGGTCATTGAAACGATCGACAAATACCTGAGCAAGGCCGATCCCGACAACTTCGACGTTGTACAGGACTTCTCCGGACCGTTCCCGGTGGAAGTCATCACCCGGATGGCCGGGGTTCCGGAGGAATACCGCCAACAGGTGCGGCATTGGATCGACACCAGCCTGCACCACGAACCCGGTCAGATAGAGGTCAGCGAAACCGCGATGCAGGCCAACATCGACACCGCGATGTACTACTTCGGCCTGATACAGCAGCGGCGCGAGGACCCGCAGGACGACATGATCAGCAGGCTCATCGCAGCTGAGATCCCGACTGACGAAGGTCCCGCCCGCCAACTGGACGACATTGAAATAACCGGCTTTGCAACGCTTTTAGGCGGTGCCGGGGCCGAGACCGTCACGAAGCTCCTCGGCACCGCGGCTGTCACCTTCGCCCGCAACCCCGAACAATGGCAGAAACTGCTCGACGATCGCAGCAAGATTCCGGCGGCAGTCGAAGAACTGTTGCGTTACGAAGGGCCGGTTCAGTACAACGTCCGCTACACCCTCAAAGAAACTCGTGTCAGCAGTGGCGTGATTCCGGCGGGCAAGGCGGTATTCCTCTGTGGCGCTGCGGCGAACCGCGATCCAGAGGCATTCAGCGATGCGGATGTGTTCGACATCGACCGCGATCGCTCCGAGGCGCAGAATCTCGGGCTCGGATACGGGATTCACAGCTGCCTGGGCGCAGCGTTGGCCCGAATGGAAAGCGCGATCGCTTTGGACAAGTTGCTCGACTTCATGCCCCGCTACGAGGTGAACTGGGACGGCCTGCAGCGCGTCAATATGCAGAACGTGGCCGGGTACCACCACGTACCCGTCAGGGTGCTTCGCTGAGGCGGCTGCGATGAAAATCGAGGTCGATTGGGGTCTATGCGAAAGCAACGGGGTATGCATGGGCATCATCCCGGAGGTCTTTCAGCTCGGTGATGACGACATGCTGACCGTCTTGCAGCCAGAAGTCACGCCGGAGAACGAAGCACAGGTGCGCGATGCTGTGCGTCAATGCCCCCGGCAGGCCATCTCGATCACGGAGTAACGGCCTAGAAGCCGGCGATTATGACCGCGTTGCAGTCGGCGGCCGCCTGGCGAAGTTTCGCCGCCTTTTGGTAGCCCTCGGACTCGTACCAGGCGCGGGCGGCATCCACCGATTCGAATTCCAGCACAACGGTCTGATCCCCGTGCCAGCTGCCTTCAACGACTTTGGGCGCAGTGTCTACCGCAAGGACGGTGGCACCGCTCATTGCAGTTCGGGCAGCCTGACCGTAAGCCTTCATGCCTTCCGGATCTTTGATCGCCTCGGTAAGGATCACGTATCCCTTAGCACCCATCGCTTTTGATCTCCTTACCTGTTCGCTGGTTTGGTTAACTCTCGCTAATGGCTTGCTCGGGGCAACATTCGATCGCCTCTCGGGTGGCCGCTTCCAGCTCCGTTGGGACATCGGATGATATCGCCACCGCATAGCCGTCATCGGTCAGGCTGAAAACATCCGCACAGAGCGTGAGGCACATGCCGTGCCCGCGACAGCGTTGGTCGTCTACCCAGACCTTCATGCCGGAGTGAACTCCAGATGCAGCTCGGTCAGGCCGCGCAGAATGTAGGTCGGAACAAATTGGTAACGACGATCATTCGCCGGACCATGAACGCTCTCGTTGATCCTGATGTCAGATGTCCGATCCAGCAGACGCTCGATCGCCACCCGCGTTTCCGCGCGTGCCAGCGGCGCGCCGGGGCAGCTGTGGATCCCCCGCCCAAACGAGAGATGCTGACGCGCATTCTTGCGGGCCGGATCGAACGTGGCCGGGTCATCGAACCTACGCGGATCACGATTGGCGGCCGCCTGCAGAATCATCACCGTGCTGCCCGCGGGCAGGTCGACCCCGCCGACGTTGACGGGCACTCGGTTCATCCGGAAGTCCCCCTTGACCGGGCTCTCGGTGCGGAGCGATTCTTCGATGAAGTTCGGAATCAGGCTGCGATCCTTGCGTAACTGCGCCTGGATGTCCGGACGCTCACCCAGCGTCTGCAACGCCGCACCGAGAAGCCGCACAGTGGTTTCCTGGCCCGCCGAGAAGACGTTGCTTGCAACGCGGGCCACGTCTTCGACCTCGGGTGTGGAGCCGTCAGGATAGGCGGCGGTCGCGAGGCCAGTCAGCACGTCGTCGCGGGGTTCGCGCCGGCGGTCGTTGATGTAGTCGGAGAAGAGACCGTAGAGGAATTCCAGCGGGCTATGGGCCAGCGATTCCTTGCCGGTGCCGCCGACGCCACCACCCGAGTGATCGCGGATGCCTTTGACGAACTTGTCACGATCCTCGAGGGGCACGCCCAACAGGTCAGCGATAACCAGCAGCGTGAACGGGCTCGCGAAGCCCTTGATGAACTCGCCCTGGCCTGGAGCCAGGAACCCGTCAAGCGCCTGGTCGGCAAGCACCCACATGGCGTCCTCGTTCTCCTTGAGGCGCTTCGGGGTGATCAGCCGCATCAGCAGGGAGCGGTGGTTAGTGTGAGTCGGCGGATCGAGCGTGGGCAGCTGGTCACTGAAGGGCAGCTCGTCCCGGTGCTGCTCGATCAGCTCGGTGATGTCGTCACCTTCGAGGGGCACCGGAGAAGCCGGGGAATGGTCCGGTCACCGATACGCACGAGGACCACGTGTCGGCGTCGTTCAAGACGGCGCATGCTTCCTCCCAGCCGGTCACCATCGTGACGTCGTGGTGCTTTTCCGGGGTCACCGGGCATCGCTGCCGCAGCGCCTCGTAGTAAGGGTAGGGGTCCCCGATGAGCTCGCTGCCCCGGAAGAAGTCCAACTCGGTGATGTCGTTCACCATCTCGCACCGTTCCAATCTCGACACGTGAGAATGTGCCTCTCAGAGATGAGTATTACATTTCCATACCCCTTGTGGGGCGTCAACGACGGGTGCCGCCGACGAACGCGAAACCTCCGGTTAGCCGGCAGGAATCAGGTCGGCGGCGACCGAAGGGCACGCCAGGAGACCACTTCGGAATAGTTCTGTCTGACCGACTGAGCTCGTCCGCACCCCGATGTTCATAGCGGCGGCCAGCGCCCTGGCCTTGAATATCCGGGCGGCTGCGCTCAGCTGATGCTGGACAAGGCCAACGCTGTCATCAAGCTCGGGCGGCCAACTCTCCCCCCACAGCGTGACCTCGGTGACGCCATGATCGAGGGCCTGTAACACGCCTTGCCGGACGCGCGAGTCGCATCCGAACAGATCAGCCGCGGCCGCCAACGCCTGGGGACGGGGGCGGGTTCCGGTCCCCGAATCGATCGCTTCCAAGACCTCTTCGAGGTCGAGTGTCTGGGCTCCGAGGATTTGCAACGGCCGGACGTCCGGGTGGTCGGCCACCAGGACGGTGACATCCCATCCCGCCATAGCCCGGTCAAACAGCCAACCACCGGCGAACCGCACCACGTCGACCACGTTGGAAGCGACGACGTCGAGCCGGTATCTCATGTCTGCTCGCACATCCACTAACACGTCTTTCGAGGCGCGAAGTCGCGCGCCAGCGTCTCCGTGTACTGCTTGAAGACCTCGGTCAGTGGTATCGATGGGTCGAGCAACCATATGGTTTCCATTCCGTGGGTGAAGGCGAGAATTTCCGCTGCCTTTACGGCGGGGTCTATGTCGGTGCGATATGAGCCGTCCGCCTGACCACGCCGGATGGCCTCGGCGACGATGTCGAGAGCGTCTCGGTGCCTGGCCAGCATGCGATCGTGCAACGGAGCGTCGGGAAGGATGTTCTCCACCAGCAGCACGGTGAACGTGCCCACCAGTTCGGGAGCTCGGGCGAAACGATCGGCGACCTGAGCGATCTGGGCGAGGAGATCGCCGGCCCGGTCGGAGTGGGAGTCGTCATCGAGGTCACGCGCGTCCAGCACCGCGTGCAGCAGCTGCTCTTTGGACTCGAAGTGATGCAACAGCCCCGCAGGGGTGACCCCGGCTTCGCCGGCGATCTGGGCAAGTGTCGTGCTGCGCCAGCCATTGCGCGTAAGGAGCCGCTGCGCGACCGCCAGGATCAGCTGCTTGCGATCCTCGCCTTTGGCGAGGAGCGTGTCGTATCGCCGTGCTTCGGGCACCGAACTCCTTTACTGATTGGTCGGGCTGAACCAACCTAGTGAACATACAGTAGGTTGGTTTGGGCGCTGTGACAAGGGTCGCGGTGCTTTCGGCGCGTAGCGCAGTCTTAGCCCACGAGCTCGACCAACGTGGCATTGGCCGTACCGCCGCCTTCGCACATGGTCTGCAGTCCGTAGCGAATCCCGTTGTCGCGCATGTGGTGGGCCATTCGCGTCATCAGCACGGCTCCGGAAGCGCCCAGCGGGTGGCCCAGGGCGATGGCACCGCCCAACGGATTGACCAGGCCGGGGTCGGCGCCGGTCTCGGCTATCCACGCGAGCGGGACCGGTGCGAAAGCTTCGTTCACCTCGAAGACGCCCACTGCGGACAGCTCAACACCGGCTTTGCGCAGCACCTTCTCCGTCGCCGGAATCGGGCCGGTGAGCATGAGCACCGGATCTGCCCCGGTCACCGCGCCCGCGCGGTAGCGCACGATCGGCGTCAAACCCAACTCAAGGGCCATCTCCGCCGTCGTCACTAACAGGGCCGCCGCGCCGTCGGAGATCTGCGAGGAATTGCCAGCGTGGATTACCCCGTCATCGGCGAACGCCGGCTTCAGTGCGGCCAGTTTCTCGACACTGGTGCCGGGCCGCACCCCCTCGTCAGCGGCGACGACTGCGTCGTCAGCTCCCCGAACACCGGAACGATTTGCTCAATGAAGGCGCCCCTGTCCTGGGCCGCGGCGGCCCGCTCGTGCGACTGGGAAGAGTATTCGTCGAGTCGGCTGCGGGACAACCCCCACTTCGTGGCGATCATCTCGGCCGACAGACCCTGGTTGAAGGAGAAATCGTCGTAGCGGGCCAGGACTTTCGGGCCGTAAGGCATCCCGGTGGCCCTGGCCGAACCCAGCGGAACGCGGCTCATCACCTCGACACCGCCGGCCACGACGACATCCTGCTGGCCCGACATCACCGCTTGCACGGCGAAGTCGAGGGCCTGCTGGCTGGAACCGCACGCCCGGTTGACCGTTGTCCCAGGGATGCTCTCGGGCCAGCCGGCCGCCAGGACGGCGTAGCGCCCGATATTGCTGGACTGGTCTCCGACCTGGGACACGCATCCCCAGATCACGTCGTCGATGATCGCCGGGTCGACGCCGGTGCGTTCCAGCAGTTCGTTGAGGACGACGGCGGACAGGTCGGCGGCATGCATGCCGGACAACCCACCGTTGCGCTTCCCGACTGCGGTCCGTACTGCCTCGATGATGACTGTCTCACGCATGCTCTACTCCGATTGCTCTTTGTCTTTAGACTGCGATTTGTCGTTGGATCGCGATAGCGCCCACCGACCGGTGAACGACGGCTCTCGTCGCTCGGCGAAAGCAGCATAGGCGGCCGCGGCATCTGCCGTCGCGAAGTTGCCGACCTGCGCGCGAGCCTCGTTGGCCAGGGCATCGCGCAGGGGGCTGTCGGCGCCCTCGTTCAGCAGTGCCTTGGTCTGGGCGAGCGCGAACGGAGGGCCGGCTGCCAGCCGGCCGGCAACGTCGTTGACGAAGGCGTCGATCTCAGCGTCGGACACCACCCAGGTCACCAGATTAAGGGCTTGAGCTTCCGCGGCGTCGATGGTTTCGGCCAGCAGCGCGAGCCGCTTCGCCTGTTGCAGGCCAACGAGTTTGGGTAACAGCCAGGAGCCGCCGAGGTCGATAGAGAGGCCCCGTTTGGAAAAGATCTGGGAGAACGTTGATTGCGGCGTCGCGACCACCAAATCGCAACCCAGCGCCAGGTTCCATCCGGCGCCGACGGCGACCCCGGTCACTTTGGCGACCGTGGGAATCGGGAGCTCGTGCAACGCCAGCGCCACGTCGGTCAAGCGTTGCAGCTTGTATCTCGGATGAACGTCGTCGGGGACCGAGATGTCGGCGCCCGAGCAAAAGCTTCCGCCGGCGCCGGTGATCACGAGCGCGCGCACGCTGCGGTCACGGCCGGCCGCGTCGAGCGCGTCCCGCAACGCGATCCAGAGCTCCGGGTTGATCGCGTTCTTGCGGCGCGGACGGTTGAGGGTCAGCGTCCGCACCCCATCGCGGTCATCTAATAGCAGCGTGGGTTCGTCGGTGTTAGACATCGTCGTCATAAGCGGCGGGTGATCACATCACCATGCCGCAGTCCACCGGCAGCAGCTGCATCAATAGCTCCTCGGCAATTTCAGGACGTGCGATCCCAAGAAATTCAGGATCATCTCCTGGCTGACCGGGGCGATCTTCATCAGCCGGGCCTCCCGGAAGTAGCGCGCGACGTGGTACTCCTCCGCATAGCCCATGCCACCGTGGGTTTGCAGCGCCCGGTCCGCCGCCGTAAAGCCGGCGTCGGCGCACAGGTATTTGGCGGTATTCGCTTCGCGCCCACAGGATTTGCCGTTGTCGTAGAGCCAAGTGGCCTTACGTAGCATCAGCTCGGCGGCGTCCAGTCGGGCCAGCGAATCCGCGAGCGGAAACTGGATGCCCTGGTTCATGCCGATCGGCCGGCCAAAGACCTCGCGGTCGTTGCCGTATTTCACCGCTTTGTCCAGCGACACCCTGCCGATGCCGAGCGCCTCGGCGGCGATCAGCATCCGTTCGGGGTTCAGGCCATCGAGGATGTACTGAAATCCTTTGCCTTCCTCCCCGACTCGATCCTCGACCGGTATCTCGAGATTGTCGATGAACAACTCGTTGGAGCTCACGGCGTTGCGGCCCATCTTGCGGATCGGGCGCACGTCGACGCGGCTGCGGTCCAGATCGGTGAGAAACAGTGTCATCCCATCGGTTTTCTTGACGACTTCGTCGTAGCTCTTGGTCCGGGTCAGCAGCAGGATCTTGGTGGACTCCATCGCCTTGGAGATCCACACCTTGCGGCCGTTGACGATATAGCGATCTCCGTCGCGTTTGGCGAACGTGGTGATGCGCGAAGTGTCCAGCCCGGCACCGGGTTCGGTCACGCCGAAGCACACATGCACCTCTCCCGTCGCAACGGAAGGCAGCGTGCGGGCCTTGAGTTCCTCGGAGCCGTGCACCACGACCGGCTGCATGCCGAAGATCGACAGGTGGATCGCGCTGGCCCCGTTCATGGCGGCGCCGGACTTGGCGACCTCCTCGAGCAACAGTGTGGCTTCAGTGATTCCGAGGCCATGGCCGCCATACTCGGTCGGAATCGTCATGCCCAACCAGCCGCCGTCGGCTATGGCACGATAGAACTCGGTCGGAAACTCATGCGCCTGGTCTTTTTCCATCCAGTACTGATCGTCGAACTTCCGCGCCAACTCCGCGACCGACTTGCGGATCAGCTCCTGGTCATCGGTCAAGTCAAAATTCATTCCACCGCCGGGCACTGCTGCATCTCCTTTAGGTCAATTTATGCACCGGCGCATTGGCGTTCCGGTGGCGTATCAGTCCTTGTTGCCGGTGAGCGCTTTCGCGTTGGCGGTGAAGTCCGCGATCGACGAACCCGCCCTGGCGTCCTTATGGTGACTGAGCGCCTGGATGGACACGTCGTGGCCCTCCGCGGCCTTGCGTAGCGCGCCGACTGTGGCCTGGTCCTTCGGGATGTGCGTGAACGGGTCGAATGAGTACCAGCGCATCGAATTCTCGTACGTCATCTTGTTGATTTCATCGTCCGGAACGTTGTTCAGACTGAGGACATCCCAAAGCTCCTCGGGTGCGCCCGGCCACATCGAGTCGCTGTGCGGGTAGTCGGCCTCCCAGGCGATGTTGTCGATGCCGATCATGTTCCGCAGCTTAACGCCCACCTTGTCGCTGATGAAGCACGTCAGGAAGTGCTCGCGGAAAACCTCGCTGGGCACCTTGCCGCCGAAGTTCTGGTGTGTCCACGTCGAATGCATTTCATACGTGCGGTCCGCTCGCTCCAGGAAATAGGGGATCCAGCCGGTGCCGCCCTCCGAGAGCGCAATCTTCAGATCCGGGTACTCCTTGATCGGCCTTGACCACAGCAGATCCGCCGCAGCCTGCACGATGTTCATCGGCTGCAGCGTGATCATCACGTCCATCGGCGCATCCGGCGCCGTTATGGCCAGCCTGCCCGACGATCCGATGTGCACGTTCATCACGGTGTTGGTGTCGCACAACGCCTTCCACAGTGGGTTCCAGTACTCGTCGTGGAAGCTGGGGTATCCCATCGCAGCCGGGTTCTCGGTGAACGTCAGCGCGTGCACGCCTTTCTTTGAGACGCGCCGTACTTCCGCGGCACACGCTTCGGCATCCCAGATCACCGGTATCGCCATCGGGATGAATCGTGCGGGGTAAGCGCCGCACCAGTCATCGATGTGCCAGTCGTTATAGGCCTGCACCAGAGCGATCGAGAACTCGTGGTCTTCGGTGGCGAATAGGCGCCCGGCGAAGCCTGGGAAGGACGGGAAGCAGATCGACGCCAGGATGCCCCCGGCGTTCATGTCCTTGACCCGTTCGTCGACGTTGTAGCAACCCTTCCGAATCTCATCCAGACCCTGCGGCTCCAGGCCGTACTCCTCCTTGGGGCGGCCCGCCACCGCGTTGAGTGCCACGTTCGGGATTACCGTGTCGCGGAACTTCCACATATCCGAGCCGTCGGCGTTGTGCACCAGCCGGGGCGCGTCGTCGATGTACTTCTTCGGAAGGTGGCCTTTGAACATATCCGGGGGCTCGACGGTGTGGTCGTCCACACTGATCAGGATCATGTCTTCTTTGTTCATGAGCGTTCCCTTCCCATCGGATCCATCGGATCCCCCTGAACAGTCTGCTCCCGCAGCATCGGGGAGGCACCGCCGGGTGCCCTGATCCCTCTAGTCCTGAAAACTATCTTCTCGCGATGAGAGAATCAACATTCGGGAGCCTCCTGTGGCGAATCCAGAACGCGTTCCGGGATCCCGGATGATTCGGTGAATTGGGCTCCCAACTGCGACAACGGCGTGGCGGAAATGCCGGTACAGCGTGCCAAACACGGACCGAACCAAAAATTTGTCACCAGGAAGTGGGCACCTGCGCGAGCGAACCGGCAGCCGCGTCTGACGCCGAGCCACACGGTGACCAACCAGTGTCAATCCCTGGCCACCGGGATTGACCAACAGACCGAATCGTGCAAGTCTGTTAGTTGGAAATGAGAATATGATTCTCTTTGACCGAGAGGACACTGTCGATGCGTTTGCCGCCGCTCCCCGCTGCCCAGTGGGACGAGACTGTGCTGCGGGCGCTCGCTCCCATGCTGCCCGCGGACGGCCCGCGCGACGCTAACAACGCGCTTGCCACCTTCGCCCACCACCCAGCGCTGGCCAAGGCGTTTCTCCGATTCAACGTCCACCTCTTGTATTCATCCACGTTGCCAGCTCGCATCCGCGAACTGGCCATCCTGCGGGTCGCGCATCTCCGCGACTGCCTCTACGAGTGGACCCAACACGTCGCCCTGGCCAAAGACGAGGGGATCAGCGACGACGAGATAGCCGCGGTTCGCCAGGCCAGCGAGGGTAGCGCCGGAGAATTTGAGGAGTTCGAGCGCGCGGTGCTCACCGGGGTCGATGAACTCGTCGAGAAATCCCAGCTGTCCGACAAAACCTGGGCAGCGCTCGGCAACCGCCTCAACGACCAGCAGCGGATGGATTACGTCTTCACGGTCGGCTGCTACACCCTACTGGCCATGGCCTTCAACACTTTTGGCATTCAGCTCGAGCACGAATAGACCGCACAAGAGAGGTAAGTACCTTGGCTCACTTCCCGAAGCCAGCCGCCGGCAGCTGGACAGAAAACTACCCCGAACTGGGTACTGCGCCGGTCGATTACACCGACTCGATCGATCCGGCATTCTTCGAAGCCGAGCGCGACGCGGTCTTCAAGAAGACGTGGCTCAACGTCGGCCGAGTCGAACGGCTGCCGCGTACCGGAAGCTATTTCACCAAAGAGTTGCCGTCGGCGGGCGCGGGCATGTCGGTGATCGTCGTCAAGACCAAGGACGGGTCGGTCAAGGCGTACCACAATGTGTGCCGGCACCGCGGAAACAAGCTGGTGTGGAACGACTATCCAAATGAGGAGACCTCGGGTACCTGCCGGCAGTTCACCTGCAAGTACCATGCCTGGCGCTACAGCCTCGACGGTGATTTGACCTTCATCCAACAGGAGAACGAGTTCTTCGACATCGACAAGAGCGACTACGGATTGGTGGGAGTCCGCTGCGAGCTGTGGGAAGGCTTCATCTTCATCAACTTCGACCAACATGCCAAGCCGCTCGCCGACTACCTCGGATCGCTGGCCAAGGGCATCGAAGGTTACCCGTTCCACGCGATGACCGAGACCTATTCGTACCGGGCCAAGGTCGGCAGCAACTGGAAACTGTTCGTCGACGCGTTCGCCGAGTTCTACCACGCGCCGATCCTGCACCAGGGCCAGTACACGAAGGAAGAAGCAGCCAAAATCCAGAAGTTCGGCTTCGAGGCACTGTACTACGAGATGGCCAGCCCGCACGCGATGATCTCGACCTGGGGCGGCCAGTCGCCACCCGTGGACATGAGCATGGTCAAGCCCATGGACCAGGTGCTGCGCAGCGGGCTGTTCGGCCCCTGGGATAAGCCGGAGGTCATGGCGAAGCTCGATGAACTGCCCCCGGGCGTCAACCCGAAGAAGGTGCCGCAGTGGGGCATCGACGAGTGGCACTTCTACCCGAACTTCATGCTGCTGATCTGGGAGCCCGGCTGGTACCTGACCTATCACTACTGGCCGACGGCGGTCGACAAGCACATCTTCGAATGCACCCTGTATTTCGTCCCGCCGAAAAACGCGCGGGAACGCCTGGCCCAGGAGCTGGCCGCGGTGACGTTCAAGGAGTACGCGCTTCAGGACGCCAACACCCTGGAAGCGACCCAGACCATGATCGGGACCCGGGTCATCAACGACTTCCCGCTGTGCGATCAGGAGATCATGCTGCGCCACCTGCACAAGGTGACCAACGACTACGTGAAGGAGTACAAGGACAATGGCGCTGCCGTCTCAATTCGCTGACCTGGAGCCCTATCTGGATTGGGACCTCGCCACCGAACCCGAGCGTTACGCCAAGAGGCTGGCCTCGTCGATGGCCGAGATGCAGGCGTTCTACGACGTCGCATTCCCCCGTCTGGAGGATGTGATCGCCTACTGCGATAAGTATCCGCTGGACGACCTGCCCGATGACGCAAAGACCCTCATGCACGTGATGCAGTCGCTGGTGATGGTGTCGTTCCCGATCGAGGCGTGGAAACAGGCGCGAGTACCCGACAGCGGCGCGGCCTGGGTCGAGCTGATCCGGGAACCGGTGATCTGACAGGTGCTGACGCTCAAGGCCGCCGGACTCCTCGACATCGACGCCGGGGAGATCGTGTCGCCTGGCATCCTACGTATCGACGGCGACCGAATCGTCGGCGTCGGTGGTGACGTCGAGGGAGAGCTAATCGATCTGGGCGACCAGATCCTGCTGCCCGGGCTGATGGACATGGAGGTCAACCTCCTGATGGGCGGCCGCGGCGAGAAGCCCGGACTGTCCCAGGTTCAGGATGATCCGCCGACGCGGGTATTGCGTGCGGTCGGTAATGCCCGTCGCACGTTGCGCGCCGGGTTCACCACGGTGCGCAACCTGGGTCTGTTCGTCAAGACCGGCGGGTATCTGCTCGACGTCGCACTCGGAAAAGCCATCGACGCGGGCTGGATCGACGGGCCGCGGGTGGTGCCGGCCGGGCACGCCATTACGCCGACCGGTGGACACCTTGATCCGACGATGTTCGCCGCGTTCGCACCGCATGTGCTGGAGCTGACGGTTGAAGAAGGCATCGCCAACGGGGTCGATGAGATTCGCAAGGCCGTGCGCTATCAGATCAAACACGGTGCCGAGCTGATCAAGGTCTGCTGCTCGGGCGGGGTGATGTCACTTACGGGTGCGCCAGGCGCGCAACATTATTCGGACGAAGAGCTGCGCGCGATCGTCGACGAGGCGCACCGCCGCGGGCTGCGCGTCGCCGCGCACACCCATGGCGCCGAAGCGGTCATACACGCTGTCGCGGCGGGGATTGATTGTATCGAGCACGGCTTTCTGATCGATGATGAGGCGATCGCGACGATGGTCGAACACGGCACCTTCCTGGTGAGCACGCGGCGCCTGGCCGAGGGGATGGATGTCTCGCACGCTCCGCCCGAGCTGCAGGCCAAGGCCGCCGAGATGTTCCCGAAGTCGCGCACGTCGATACTGGCCGCATACCAGGCCGGGGTGAAGATCGCGGTCGGCACCGACGCCCCGGCAATACCGCATGGCAAGAACGCCGACGAGCTAGTCACCCTTGTCGAGTGGGGCCTGCCGCCGTTGGCGGTGCTGCGCGCGGCCACGGTGACCGCCGCCGAGCTGATCAACGTCACCGATCGTGGGCGACTCGCCCCGGGCCAGGTCGCCGATATCATCGCGGTACCGGGAAACCCGTTGGACGACATCACCGTTACCCAGAGAGTCAGCTTTGTTATGAAAGGCGGCAAAGTCTTTGTCCAATAAACAGCCATCCAGAACTGACGACCTGGTCGAGATCCAGCAACTGCTCGCGCGCTACGCGGTCACCATCACCCAGGGCGACATCGAGGGGCTCATCGGTGTCTTCACTCCCGACGGAACGTACAGCGCCTTCGGCGACACGTACCGCTTGGACAGATTCCCGGAGTTGGTTGCCGCCGCGCCAAAAGGCTTATTTCTCACCGGAACCGCGCTGGTCGACATCGACGGCGATTCGGGCAGCGGGACGCAGCCGTTGTGCTTCATCGAGCACTCCGCTCATGACATGCGCATCGGTTACTACCGCGACACCTACTCCCGCACCGCCGATGGATGGCGACTGAAGACGCGGGCCATGACGTTCATTCGCCGCAGCGGCGTGCACGACCACGGGCGCCCGCACGCCATAGGTCGTCCATCCGGCTCACCGTGAACGTCGAGCAGTTCCGGGCGGATCTGCGCGCATGGCTGGACGAGAATGACCTGACGCCCGGTCCCGACCACTCGCTGCAGGGCCACATGCAGCAGTTCCTCCGGGTCAGTCGGGCGCTCTACGACGCCGACTGGATGCGCTACGGCTGGCCCGTCGAGGTTGGTGGACTGGGCGGGCCGGCGCTGCTGCGCGCGATCGTCGGCGAAGAGGTGGTGGGACGCCGTCTCGCCGATCCCGGCCCCTACTCGATGCTCGAGGTTCTCACGCCGACGATGATCGACTATGCGCCAGCCGAACTCGCGGCGGAAATGGTGCCGCGGCTGCTCAGCGGTCGCGAGCAGTGGTGCCAGGGTTTCTCCGAACCGGGCTCGGGCAGCGACCTCGCGTCACTATCCACCCGGGCGGTCCAGGACGGGGACAACTGGATTGTCAACGGGCAGAAAGTCTGGACCAGCTTCGCGCAATTCTCGACGCGGTGCGTCCTGCTCACCCGCACCGGACCCGGTCACGACGGGATCACCGCGTTCTTCGTCGACCTAGACACACCGGGCATCACCATCCGGCCGCTGCGCACCATGCACGGGGTCGACGAATTCTGCGAGGTGTACTACGACGACGTCGTGATCCCGGCAAGCCGGATGCTCGGCCAACCGGGCGACGGCTGGCGCCTCGCGATGGACCTACTGCCCTACGAGCGCTCCAGCTGCTTCTGGCAGCGGATCGCCTACCTCTATTCGCGACTCGACGCGCTGATCGCAGAGATTTCTGACGTCCGCGAGGCCGACAGCCACGACGAATACGACCTTGGCGCCGCCTATCTCGCGCTACACACGGTGCGCTGCCGATCGCGCGCCACCCAGCACCGCTTGCGCGACGGAGCTCGGCTCGGGCCGGACACCTCTATCGACAAGGTGCTGCTGGCCACCGCCGAGCAACGGCTCTATGACACCGTCCACGACCTACTGCCCGGTGCGCTCGAGCTCGACGACACGCCGTGGCGATCGGAGTACCTGTACTCCCGGGCGGCGACCATCTATGGCGGTACCGCTGAGATTCAGCGCAATATCATCGCCCGCCGGCTGCTCGACCTTGGGAAGGAGTGACGTGGACCCGTTGGACACCGCCACCGACCCAGAGTCGCTGCAGCTGCTGGCCGACTCGGTGCGAACCACCATCAATGGTTCCTCGGGCGCCAAGCTCGACGCGGCGCTGACCGACCTCGGCTGGCTCGAGATGCTCGATGAAATCCCCGATTTTGCAATCTCTTTGGTGTTCGGGCTGCTTGGCGAGACTGGTGCACACGCTTCCGTGCTCAACGACGTCGTGCTGCGCGCTGCCGGGCGTGCATCGGGCGGCACCGCACCGCTTCCCTTCGCGGGCGGCTCTTGGGTAGTTTGGGAGCGCACCGATGGACCCA
This sequence comes from uncultured Actinomycetota bacterium, assembly GCA_963762625.1. Lineage (GTDB taxonomy): Bacteria > Actinomycetota > Actinomycetes > Mycobacteriales > Mycobacteriaceae > Mycobacterium. The sequence goes on along the minus strand of CAVXLB010000001.1, from coordinate 894,845 downwards.
GTTCGGCGATGGACAGCGAGTTGCCGATTCATCGCGTGCCAGAAGGGGATCCGGTGCCGTCGGCGGCGCTGGCCGCGGGACGGCGCGCGTTGGGTTGGTGGCTGGTCGGCGCTAGCCGGGCAATGCTTTCACTGGCACGCCAACACGCCGTGGACCGCGTTCAATTCGGCCGCCACATCAGCTCGTTCCAAGCGATCCGGCACCGACTGGCCGAGACACTCGTCGCGATCGAAGGTGCCGAGGCGACCTTGCAGGCCGCTGCCGATGTATCCGACGACCCGGACGGTCTGGCCTGCATACTGGCGAAGGCAGCGGCCGGCCAGGCGGCGCTGACCACCGCGCGTCACTGTCAGCAGGTGCTCGGCGGTATCGGGTTCACCGCCGAACACATGCTGCATCGCCACGTCAAGCGGGCCCTGATCCTGGACGGACTGCTCGGCAGCGCCCGAGAACTGACCCACCAGGCGGGCACGATGTTGCGGGCCAAGGGATCTGCGCCTCGGCTGGCGCATCTGTAGCGGCTGTCGGCGACACAGCGTCGCACAGTCAGGCCGGCGCTGGGCCCGGGTGCCTAGAATTGGGCCATGCGGCAACCCGATCCACCTCGAAACGAATTCGGCGTTGCGTCGTTGATCCTGGGTCTGGTCGGCCTGATCAGCTGCTGGCTGCTGATCGGGACGTTCTTCGGTATCGCCGCGATTGTGACCGGTGATATCGGCCGGGGCCGCGTCAAGCGCGGTGAAGCAGACAACCCCCGAATCGCGCTTGCCGGCATGGCCTTGGGGGCGGTGGCGATCGTGGCAGGGTTGGCGTCCATTGGCTACTGGGCCTCGCAAGACCACTAGCCAGACGCGTAGCACCGGTACACCGGCGGGCAAACTAGTTGCGCGGCAAGCCGAGTACGCGTTGGGCGATGATATTGCGCTGGATCTCAGAGGTGCCGCCGGCGATAGTCGCAGCGAAGGTGCGCGTGTACCGGTCGAACCAGCTCCCGTAGTGGCTGTCCAGGTTCAGCGGGGCGAACGGGGCGGTGACCGCGCGGAGCACGAGGCCTTCTGGACCTTCGGCGTTCAGCGCGTCCTCACAGGCGCGTTGCATTGCCTCCGAGCCCAGCAGCTTGAGCACTGAGTGCGCGGACACATCCTCTTCTCCGCGAGCGGCCTTGGCCAAGGCCGCCGATCCCATCAGCCGCAACGCGTGGCAATCCATCACCAGGGTGGCGTAGTGATCCCGCTGAGGCACTCCCGATGGCACGAAGTCGATGGTCAGCCCGCGCAACATGTCCGCATAATCCATCCACAGCATGGCGCGCTCGTGCCCGAGCGAACCGGTCGCTACCTGCCAGCCCGCATTGAGCTCCCCCACCAAATTCTCGACCGGTACACGCGCGTCGGTGAAGAACACCTCATTGAAGTCGACGTCTTCGTGATCGGACACCGACGCGAACGGCCGGCGGACCACACCGGGGGTATCGGTCGGAATGAGTAAGGCGCTGATGCCCTTGTGTTTTGGCCGATCCGGATCCGTGCGCACGAACGCCAACAACACATCGGCGTGATGGGCACCCGACGTCCACACCTTCTGCCCGTTGACCACGAAGTGGTCGCCGTCCAGCACCGCCCGTGTTTTCAGTGAGGCCAGATCCGAGCCCGCACCTGGTTCGCTCATGCCCAGAGACGCGGTGATCTCGGCGCGCAGAATCGGGATCGCCCATCGCTGTTTCTGCTCCAGCGTTCCAAACGACAACAAGGACGCGGCGATGATGCCCACACCCTGCGGATTGAAGCTTTGGTACATCCGCCGCCGCGCCAGCTCTTCCAAGTACACATATTGCTGTATCAGCGAGGCGTTGCGCCCGCCGAACTCCGGCGGATTGCCGGGCAGCAACCACCCACTGTCGAACATCAACCGTTGCCAACGGCGCGCCCATTCCGGAATGTCCGAACTCGACCGCGGTCGATCGAGGACGTCGCCCGAGTCGATTACGTCGGGCAGGTGCTCGTCCAGAAAGTCGATGAACTCGGCGCGGAACGCCTCAACGTCGGCATCAAAGGTCAGCTGCACAGCACTCCCCGGGTGTTCGCCGGCCAACCAAGGACCAAGCCTTCGAGGTTCTCCCGGACGGCGCGTTCTGCTCTTTTCATTGCGCTTCCACACACACGCGCAAGAGAATAGTATTCTCGTAGTAAGAAAGTTACAATCTCCGAAACATAGTCCGTGAGGGGGTCGAGCGCAGCGATGGCACGGCGTTCTCCGGTAGAGTCCAATCATGTTCTCCCCTTGCGGCAGCCGTCAGAGCCGCCCGTGACCAGCCCGAGTGAAGAGCCGGCCTGGAAGCAACGGGCGGTCGAGCGGTCCATCAAGACGGCGAAATTGCGGGCGGCCCAGCGCGTTCAGCGCTTCCTCGATGCGGCGCAGGCCATCATCATCGAGAAGGGGACCACGGACTTCACCGTCCAAGAGGTCGTGGACCGCTCTCGCCAATCGTTGCGCAGCTTCTACCTGCAGTTCGACGGTAAACACGAGCTGCTGCTGGCGCTGTTCGAAGATGCCTTGAGCCGGTCGGCCGACCAGATCCGCGCTGCCACGGAGAGCCATTCCGATCCGCTCGAGCGGCTGAAGGTCGCCGTCGAGCTGTTGTACGAGTCGTCACGCCCGGATCCGATGGCCAAGCGGCCGTTGTTCACCGACTTTGCTCCGAGGCTGCTGGTTACACACCCGGTCGAGGTCAAGATTGCGCACGCGCCGTTGGTAGCGTTGCTGTCTGAGCTAATGGAGGCGGCCAGCGAGGCCGGAGAGTTGCGCGATGACATCAATCCCCGGCGGGTGGCCGCCATGACGATGCAGACGGTGATGTTTATCGCCCAGTCCAGCGGCGGCTCCGACGACGCGACGGTTAATCCCATCGGCGCCGACGAGGTGTGGGACTTCTGCTCACGCGGATTCGCCGGCGGGCAGAGCAAATAGCGCACACGATTTGCTGCGCGAGAATCGGATTCTCTAATATCTAGAACCACAAATAGCCAAAATGGATTCGCCGTTGACACCTATCGGCGGCTGATGACAGAGTTCAGGGTGCGGCACGATTCGCGGTCCTCACGGGATCGCGGCGAACGCGATCCCAGCTAGAGGCAAACGGGGACCCAGACAAGCCGGCTCATCTCCGCTGAGGCGGGCCGAACAGAATCAAACGAGGAATGAGGTAGGTAAGCCATGACCGGACGTGTTGAAGGCAAAGTCGCTTTCGTCACCGGAGCGGCGCGCGGTCAAGGCCGTAGCCACGCGGTGCGGTTGGCGCAAGAAGGCGCCGACATCATCGCCATCGACATCTGTAAGCCGATTCGCGAGGGCGTCGTGGACACCGCCATCCCGGCGTCCACACCCGAAGACCTGGCGGAGACCGCCGACCTTGTCAAGGGCCACAACCGCAGAATCGTCACGGCCGAAGTCGACGTGCGCGACTACGACGCGCTGAAGGCCGCCGTAGACAGCGGCGTGGAGCAACTTGGCCGACTGGACATCATCGTGGCCAATGCGGGCATCGGCAATGGTGGTGAAACACTGGACCAAACCAGCGAAGAAGACTGGACGGAAATGATCGACGTCAACCTGTCCGGAGTGTGGAAATCCGTGAAAGCCGGTGTCCCGCACATCCTGGCCGGCGGGCGGGGTGGGTCCATCATCCTGACCAGTTCGGTCGGCGGGCTCAAGGCCTACCCGCACACCGGCCACTACGTCGCCGCCAAGCACGGTGTCGTGGGGCTGATGCGAGCATTCGCGGTTGAGTTGGGGCAGAAGATGATTCGCGTCAACTCGGTGCATCCCACGCACGTGAAGACCCCCATGCTGCACAACGAGGGGACCTTCAAGATGTTCCGGCCGGATCTGGAAAATCCGGGTCCCGACGACATGGCCCCGATCTGTCAGCTGTTCCACACGCTGCCCATTCCATGGGTGGAGCCGGTGGACATCAGCAATGCGGTGCTGTTCTTGGCCTCTGACGAAGCTCGTTACGTCACCGGCGTGACCCTGCCGGTCGACGCGGGCGGTTGCCTGAAATAGATTCCGCCCTGTGGACGGATTCGTGTCGAGTTTCGAGGGCCGCGGAGCGGTCATTACCGGCGGTGCGAGTGGTATCGGTCTGGCCGCCGGCACCGAGTTCGCCCGGCGCGGAGCACGCGTGGTGCTCGCGGATGTCGATGTGCGCGGCCTGGAACAGGCTGTGGCACGGCTGCACGCCGAGGGGTTTGACGCGCACGGCGTGATGTGCGACGTCCGCCATCTCGACGAGGTAGTTCATTTGGCGGACGAGGCGTTCCGCCTGCTCGGTCACGTCGACGTCGTATTCAGCAACGCCGGCATTGTCGTCGCGGGTCCGATCGCGCAGATGACCCACGACGACTGGCGCTGGGTGATCGATATCGACTTGTGGGGCTCGATCCATGCCGTCGAGGCGTTCCTGCCGAGATTGCTCGAGCAGGGCACGGGCGGCCACATCGCCTTTACCGCGTCCTTCGCCGGCCTGGTACCCAATGCCGGCCTCGGGACGTACGGCGTCGCCAAATATGGCGTTGTCGGCCTGGCGGAGACGCTGGCGCGGGAGGTCAAGGACAACGGCATCGGAGTCTCGGTGCTCTGCCCGATGGTCGTCGAAACGAAACTGGTGTCCAACTCCGAAAGAATCCGCGGCGCGGATTACGGCCTATCGGCAACGCCCGACGTGACGGGGGAATTCGGTCCGCTTCCCACGCAGGACGACAGCCTGGGCGTCGACGAGGTCGCACGCCTCACGGCCGACGCGATTCTGGCCAACCGTCTGTACGTCCTGCCACACGAAGCTGCCCGTGCCTCCGTCCGGCGCCGGTTCGAGCGCATTGACCACACGTTCGACGAGCAGGCCGCTGAGGGCTGGCGGCACTAGCACCGCATAGCAGTGATCGGTCAGGTCGTCGCGTGCATTGTGGGCGTGCGCCCGATGATTCCGTCGGCTTCCAGGTCCGCGATCTCTGCCGCGGTCAGGCCCAGCTCGGCCAGCAGCTCATGGTTGTGCTGCCCAAGCAGCGGCGCAGGATATTTGTGGAACAGGCCAGGGCCGCCGGACAACCTCATCGGCACGGTGCTGAGCCTCGCCGGGCCGTTCACCGGGTGGTTGAGCTCTTCGAAGAAATCCCGAAACGTGAGCTGGTCCAGCTCCCCTTGACGGTGCGGCTGCATCACTTTGGCCACCGGCACACCGGCGTCCCAGAGAGTTGCGACGATGTCGTCGATGCCACGATATCCACAATACGCGGCCAGCTGCTCGTCGATCAGGTCTTCGTGCGCACGGCGGCCGGCTACCGTCGACAGCCTCGGATCGATTGCCCAGGAGGGTGATCCGAGGGCATCACACAAGCATTGCCATTGGTCGTCGGTTGCCACCGCAACCGCGACCCAGCTGTCGGGGCGCCCAAATTCGTCGATGTCGGCGGTCCGGTAGAGGTTCTGCGGCGCGGCCGTTGGTCCCCGATTACCCGCGCGGTCCAGCAGTGCCCCGTATGCGGAGTATTCGATGACCTGCTCGGCGGAGATGCTGAGCGCGGCATCCACCATCGCCGCCTCGACAAGCACGCCTTGACCGGTGCGGCGGCGATGCTCCAGTGCCAGTAGCAGACCGTTAATCGCATGCACGCCGGCGTTCGGGTCGCCGATGGAGTACGGCTCATAGGGCGGGCGGTCGGGATAGCCGGTCAACCAACTCAGCCCGGCCGCCGACTCGATGGCGTACGCAAACGCGGGATTGTCGCGCCATGGCCCGTCGAGTCCGAACCCGGGCATTCGCAACATCACCACGTCGGGCCGAACCGCCTGAACCGCTGCGAAATCCAGCCCGATCTGGTCCAGCACCCGCGGGGTGAAGTTCTCCACGATCACATCGCAGGTCGCGACGAGCCGGCGCAAAAGCTCGCGGCCGCGCGGACTCTGCAGGTCCAGCGTCAAGCCCTTTTTGTTGGTGTTGAGCGCCGCGAAAATCGGCGACTTCTCCCACCACTGGTCTTCGGTGATCGGCACACCGGCGATCAATCGGGTGCCGTCGGGACGACGGGCGGATTCCACATGGACGACCTCAGCCCCGAGCATCGCCAGAAAATGGGTGCAGCAAGGACCTGCCCAGAATGTCGTCATGTCCAGCACCCGGAGTCCGCTGAACGGCAGCGGTTTTGCGTTCCCGGTCGGCGTCGGCCTAGGCGTCATGCTCGCGGCCCGATAATGCGCGGTGTGCTCGCCCAGCCGCGGTGCCGGTTGCGGCTGCCGAAGGCGCGCGGGCCCCATGCGGTACGGGTGGCCGGGCTGCTGAAATCCGTCGCGCGGGTTGCGCACAAACGAGCCGCGCTCCCGGAACTGGTCCAGCGATGCGACGTTCGCGCCGTTGGCCACCGGCGCGTTGGGAATCCGGAATGCCGTTGCCAGATCGCGGATCTCGTCGGCCGCGTTGCTTCGCACCCAGGCATAGATCTCTTCGGCATGGATGTTGGCCTGCTCGGTGATCGACAGCGCCGATTCCTCGTCGATCCACTCCGGATGGCCAACCATCGCGCATAGGTCGAACCACTGCTGTGCGGTGCCACACCCGAGGTCTACCAGACCATCCTTGGCCTGGGCCACACCCGGCACCGTGAGACGACGGGCATCGCGCCAGGGGCGCCCGAGCATTTCGAAATAGCTCACCGGGTAATAGGTCAGACACAGGATTTGTGTTTCCAGCATCGACAGGTCGACGAGTTGTCCCGCGCCACCGCTTATTCCGTGGCACCGCGACGCCAGGGTCGCAGCACTTGCGTAGGCGCCGGCCAAGTATTCGCCGACCTGTCCGCCGACGAACACCGGTGCTCGCTCCGGCAATCCGCGCCCCAGCCCGACGATCCCGCCTGACCACGCCTGCAGGGTGAATTCGGTTGCCGCCCGATCTTTCCACGGGCCCTCCAGACCGAAGGGCGTGATCGAGGTGACGGTGAGGTGCGGGTACGCACTGTGAATTGCGGCGGGCCCAAAACTTTGGTGTTCGGCTAGTTTCGAGCCGACTGACCACACCACCGCGTCTGCCGCTGCGAGCAGCTTGTGGACCATTTCGATGTCGTCGCCGACCTCCGCATCAGCGACAACGCTGTGTTTCGAACCCGCCAGATAGCTGAACAACGCCCCGTCACCGCCGGCCGCGATGGTCGCGCCCGAGGATGACCACCGGCGCAGCGGATCACCATCTGGTGGCTCGACTTTGATGACGTCGGCGCCCCCGTCGGCAAGCAACTTGGTGCAGTATGCGCCCGCTATTCCGGTGGACAGGTCGACCACCGTGTAACCGGTCAGCGGCGGTTCGACCCGCGCTTCCTCCACTCATGCCTGCCAGGACGGGCTCACGGTCAGCACTTCGGGACCGTCAGCGGTGATCAGGACCGCTTCCCGGCCGAATACCGCGCCGATCCCCTGCTCCCAGACATAGCCGGTGACAGCGAGCACCATTCCCGGCTCCAGTCGCTCGCCGGCCGCGGTCTGCGGCAGATGCGACGAAATGACCGGTGGGTCAAAGCCCATGCCCAGACCCCGGGCCACCGGCATCGGCGGCGCCGGCTCTCCTGCGGCTTGGTAGGCGGCGAGCAATTCACCGGCACCGGCGCCCGGTCGGCACGCGGCTATGAGGCGGGCCCACAAGCTGTCCCAGCGTTGGTACAGCGCTGAGACATTTGGGGCATTCCGCGCCTCCCCCACAGGCCAGGTTCGCCCGACCTCACCCGCGTAGCCACCCGCCAGCACGCCTGCGGAAAAGGCCACCAGGTCACCGTCATTAACGCGGCCGTCGCCGTTGTCCCGTCGCCACGGATGCCCGCGGGATGTCACCCACGCGACATCCTGATTCAATGGGGTGCTCACCCCGCCCGCGGCGGCGGCTTCCACCAGCGCACCGGCGAGCGTTTGCTCGTGCACGCCGGGCGCCAGCTCGGCCACCGCGGCGGCCAGACTCGACTCGGCCACCGCGATCGCCTCCCGCAATGCGGCCACTTCCTCGTCTGTTTTGATCCGCCGGGCTGCGCGCATCGCGAGTTCACCGTCGACCAGCTCGGCGTTGGGAAACGCCGTCGGCAGCAATTGGGCGAAAACCGGTGACAAGGCGTCGGTTCCGACGCGCCGGGCGGTGGCCGCTCCATCGATGCGCTGCAGCGCCGACATGGTATTCATCGGATTCCACGAGATGCCGTACAGATGCTCGTGCGGGATGTCGTCTGGGACGCCCTCATCCCAGGTGCTCAGCAGATGAATGGCACCGGTCGCGCGCACCAGCACACACGTGGGGCCGAACGGTCGCGTCCCGGCTACCCACAGCTGCGGTGCACCCGTGACGTAACGCACGTTGGCCTGACGACCCAGGACCAAGATGTCGAGATCGTGCGCGGCCATCTGGTCCAGTGCCCGTTGACGTCGCCCCGATCGCAGCGTGCGATCGTCGGGCAGAACTTCAGTTGCCATAGGGGTCATACGGGTAGTTGGTCAATCGAATCCAGCCTTCGTCGCTGATCACCAAAACCTCTTCGCTGCGGTAGCCACCGGTTCCGTCTTCCCACACAACAGGCTCTAGGACCAGGACCATCCCGGCCTGCAGGACGAAGTTCTCATCGAACTCCTGGCCGAGATCGGTTCCGATCATCGGCATTTCGGCGGCGTTGACGCCGATGCCGTGGCCCAGATAGAAGTGCGGGAGCCAGGGCTTGCTACCGCCGTTGGCCTTGATTGCCGCCCTGCCCAAATCGGCGGCGGTGACTCCCGCACGTGCGACACCCAGGACGGCGGTCATGATCTCAAACCACTTGTCGAACTGCGCCTGCTGGCGTGGCGATGGGTCACGGCCGACGATCCAGGTGCGCCCGAAGTCCGAGCAGTAGCCGCGGTACGTGATGCTGACGTCCGTCCACAGCACGTCACCCTCGGCCAGCTCGCGCTCGGTGCTCAGCAGCGGCAGCGCCAGGTCGCCATGCGTGGTCCACACACCCTCGGCCTTGCTTAGCGGCATCACCTGCCAGATCGGCTCGAGCATGCTGGCCGTGGCCCCCAACTCGAAGGCCCGTCGTAAGAAGCTTGCCGACAAGTCGGTCTGGCGGATGCCGGGAGCCAGACGCTTCTGGACCTCGACCATCGCCGCGTCGGTGATCCGGATCGCGGTACGCATGCACGACAATTCATCCGGGGTTTTGACCGCCTTGGCGGTACCGACAATCGCCGCCGCGTCGACCGGAGCGCCGTTGGGGAACAACAGTTCCGTCGCACGGGACATGGCGCCCGTAAGTTCATCGACCGCGACCACCGCTCCAGCCGGAATCAGGTCGGCCACGACCCGCGCGAAATCGGTCACACCTTCCTCGAATTCGAGATAGACCGGTCCGTGCAAATGATCGGCGGGTAGGTCGGACTCCCACGAGGCGCCTTCACGGAACGGCACGAATAGGTGCGGCCATTCGTCGTCGGCGACCACCACGGCCACCGGTCGTTCGACGTAGGACAGGCCGGCGTCGCCTAGCGGCCAACTGGTGCCGGTGGCGTAAACCACCGCGTTGTTGCCCAGCAGGATCATCGCGTCCACGCCGCGTTCGGCCATCGCCGACCGCAGCCGAGCGCCGGTCTCCCGGCGCAGCCGGCCCAGGTCGGGTGTCTCGGGAATCACCAGGCTAGTGCTGGTGCCCGCTTGCGCGAAAGTTGTCATCGGGCCACCACTACAGGCGTCATCCGAGCCCTAGGAATTTCGTGATATTCCCATTGACGATTCGCGCCGCGTCGGCCGGTCCGACGGCGTCGACAACGGCCGCCAGCGACTTCTCGGAATAGCCGTATGTGCTTTCGTTGTGCGGATAATCGCTGGACCACATCACCTTGTCCAGCCCGATCTGGTCGATCAACTGCAGACCCAGCGGGTCGACCATGAACGATGCGCTCATGTGGTTTTCCCAGTAGTAGCGCACATCGTGCTGCAACGGCCGGTTGAACATGTGCTGGTAGGAGCCCATCAGGTGCTCGGCATCTTGCAGCGCCCATGGCACCCAGGCGATGCCGCCCTCGAACCAGCCGAGGCGCAGCGCCGGGTGCTGGTCAAGAATGCCGCCAAAGATGTACTTGGCGAACGTTTCCCGGAAGCCGTCGATGTTGATCATCATGCCGACAACGACGCCGTTGAATTCAGTCGGACTCTTCGGCGGGGTCTCCCCGATATGGTGCGTGACCGGAAGGCCCGCGGCCTCGATCTCATCCCAGACCGCGCTCATGCTCGTGCTTGAGTAGTCGATCGGGTTGCCGTCGTCGTCCTTGCCCGGGTTCAGCGGCATCAGGAAGGTCTTGAGCCCCAACGATTTCAGCTCGGCCAACGTTTTCCGGGTGCCTTGCGGGTCCCACCAGTTGATCAGCCCGGCACCGTAGAAATGGCCGCCCGAGCGCTCTTGCAGCTCGGCAATGTATTCGTTGTAGATGCGGAACGTGAGTTCGCGAAGTTTCTTGTCCGGGTAGTGAAAAAGCGCCAGCACCGCGTTGGGGAATGCCAGTTCTTTGTCGACTCCGTCGTCGTGCAATTCCTGGATCCGGGCCTCGATGTTGGTGCTCGCAGCCCCGGGCAGGTCGTCGTACTGCATCAGCACCGCGCTGAAATCGCCCGGCAGGAAGGACTGGCCCTTGCGCCCTACTTGATAGGCGCCGTCCTCGTACCAGATCCGCGGTGCCTTGTCCTTGAGGTCTTCAGGAAAACGTTCGTAGAAGATGTCGGCGGCCAGAGAAATATGGTTGTCCGCGGAGAAGACCACAGTCCCTTCCGGCAGGCCCACATCGCTGTCCGCGGCGTGCCCGCGGCGATTTTTCGGTGCGCCATGTCCCCCGGGCGGGTAGAGCGAAACGGTGCTTGTCTTCGTTGACATTGTTGACCCTCCAGTCGGATCGGCATTTTCGACAATAGTCATCTCGGGCAGATCGATAACCTTCGCCTACCAGGACCTACCACTTCACTGGCAGTTCGTAGACGCCGTAGGCGAGCCGGTCATCCTTGAACGGGACATCCTCGAACGGAACCGCCAGTGCCAGCGTGGGAACGCGACGGAACAGTGTGCCGAAGACGATTTGCATCTCGGCGCGGGCGAGTTGCTGACCCACGCACTGATGCCTGCCGTAACCGAACGCGACGTTGCGGTCGGCGCCGGAGCGGTGCAGATACAGCCGATCTGGTTCGGTGAATGCTTGCGCATCCCAGTTGGCCGGAGCAAGGTCGATGATGATGCCTTCGCCGGCGCGGATGACCTCTCCAGCGATGTGGATGTCTTCGACGGCGACGCGACGCTGGCCGTTCTGGATGATGCTCAGGTAGCGAAGCAATTCCTCGACCGCGTTGGCCACGATCTTTGGGTCTTCGGCATCGCGGATGACCGCCATCTGGTCGGGATTCTCGAGCAGAGCGAGCACACCGAGCCCGATCATGTTCGAGGTGGTCTCGTGCCCGGCGATCAGCAACCCGGTACCCAATTGCGCAGCTTCTTTGACGCTGAGCTCACCGGCCTTGACCCGCTCGGCGAGGTCGGATACCGCATCCTCGGCCGGGTTTTCCATCTTGGCCTCGACCAGCTGAGCGAGATACTTGTGCAAGCTCATCGCGCCTTTGAGGGTGTCCTCACCCGTGGCATAACGCGCCAGCCCGACGTTGGCGTGGTGCTGAAACATCTCGGCGTCCTCGTAAGGAACCCCGAGCAGCTGGCTGATCACCACCGACGGGACCGGCAGTGCGATCGCGGCGACTACGTCGGCCGGTTGCGGCCCGGCCAGCATCGCGTCGATGCTCTCGTCGGTCACCTGCTGGATGGTCGGTCGCAGACCTTCCACCCGCTTGAACGTGAACGGTTTCGAGAGCATCCGTCGGAATCGGGTGTGCTCTTCGCCGTCAGACGTGAAGACCGATCGCGGGCGCTTGTGCACCGTGGACAACATGCCTTCGTTCCAGTGCGGAAAGCCGGGGACCCGGTCGTCGACGCTCACCCGGGAATCCGAGAACAGTTCGCGCACTTCCTCATAGCCGGTGACGAGCCACGGCATGCTGCCGTCCCAGATCCGAACCCTGGACAGCGGTTTGCTGTCTGCCAGGGCCATGACGTCGGGCGGTGGGGCGAATGGGCAGCCCGCGTTCCTGGCCATCGGGTACTCCGGGGCCTCGGAGGCCGCCTCGGTCGTGCTACTCGCCAGGGTGTCTGACATGTCTCTCATTCCTCTATATGGATAGCCAGTGCGGGGCATGCGGCAGCCGCTCGGCGTGCGCCCTCGACCTGCTCAGCCGACGGGTTCGCATTGAGCAGGACGACGACACCGTCCTCATCCCGCTGATCGAACACGTCGGGCGCATTCATTACGCAGTTCCCCGACGATGCGCAGATATCTTGGTCAACAGTCACTTTCATAGACACACCTTCGGAAGCAAACTCTTCACTTGTACGGCGTCACAGGCGCCAACCACAGGCCCGCGATCGCGTCGATGAGGCCGGATGCGGCAGCCCGCCAGGAATGTTGGGACATGGATCTGCCTGCGGCGAGCGTACGCTCGCGTTCGGCGCAGGTATGCATCAACAGGTTGCGGGCCATGATGTTGCGTTCGTAGCGCACATCGGCCGGCAAGTTGGGCAGGCAGTGGTTGAACCCTTCGACGACCTGAACCAGCGACGGAGAGCTGAGCGCTCCCTTGACCACGACGTTGTAGTACGCGGGATCGGTCATCGCCTGCGCCGCAAAGCGCGCATACCAGCTGGGATTGCCGAGAGCGGCCAGGTGGTCGGTGAGCGGACGCACCAGGCAACCCACCCAACCCCGCAACTCGGCGGAGTCGCCCGATGCCACCAGATCGGCCACCATTTGCTCGCGAAGCTCCTCGACGGGCCCACGGTGTTTCTGCTCGATGGCGCGCACCAGGTCCGCTTTGGTGCCGAAGTGGTAGCCCACCGCGGCATTATTACCCTGACCTGCCGCTTCGCTGACCTGCCTGTTAGACACCGCGAACACGCCGTGCTCGGCATACAACCGCTCGGCCGCCACCAGAATCGCCTCCTGGGTGGAGCTGGCACGCTCGGTGCGAACGGCCCTGCTGACTGCGGTCACCCAGCCAGTCAACCGCGTGCACAGGGTTTAAGTCAAGCGCTTGATTTAATTAGGCGGTGGGTGTGACGTGAACGGCGAGCGTGACGCTGCAGTCACGCTGGGACCCGAGCGTGACTGCAGCGTCACGCTCGGGGCGGGATTTCTACGCGGCGCGGATCAGGCTGCTGCGCTGGTCCTACGCTTCCGGAAGGCCGCCCATGCCCCCGTGCACCACAGCGCCCAGATCACGAGCAGCGGCTGGAACAGCAGTCGGATACCACGGGCAAGGTCGGAGTCGAGCCCGAAAGCATCTGCGTGCGTGGCGAATTGGGAGATGTTGCCGGGAAACACCAGAACGAAGAAGATCGCCACGAGCCATCCCATCGCCGCTCTCCATCGGGTCAGCAGCACTACGCCGGCCCCGAGAAAGATTTCCACCACACCCGATGCGATGACGACGAAGTCGGTGTCCAACGGCAGCCACGGTGGCACTTGGGCATAGAAGGCGGTTCGGGCGAAGCTCAGATGACTGACCCCGGCGAACAAGAGGAAGGTGCCGAGAACAAGACGCGCGGTAGTTCGCGGCAGGGAGGACACGGGTCGGTGGACGACCGGCGGCCTCATGACCACATTCTGCCCGGCGGCAGCGGCGCGAGGAACCTCGAGCGTGACGTTGGCGTCACGCCGGGAGCGGAGCGTGACTGCACCGTCACGCTCGAAGACTGAGCTCCGCCCGTCACTCCTTGCGCTTGGACCGGATCGCCTTGCCCGCCGATGTCCCGCCGTCCACCGGTAGCACGGTTCCGGTGACGTAGCACGATCGGTCGCCGGCGAAATACAGGGCCGCCTCGGCGACGTCACCGGTCGTGCCCTCGCGCTTCAGTGGCCGGTCAGCCCGCATCGTCTCGCGGATCGCCGCCTCGTACCGCGCAAGCTCCGCCGGATCGACGTTAACCGCCGACGTCGCCACGATCTGCGTGGGTATGTTGCCCGGCGCGATGGCGTTGACCCGGATCTCGTGGTAAGCCAACTCAATTGCCGCGGACTTGGTGAACTGGATGACCGCCGCCTTTGACGCGCGATACGTCATCACGCCGCCGCCGGCCTGGATCCCACCTATCGAGGTCATGTTGATGATGGATCCCCCGCCGTTGGTGGCCATATGCCGAGCGGCATCCCGGGTACCCGCCATCACACCCAGCACGTTGACCCCCATGATGCGGTGAAAATCGGCGAGGTCGTCGTCAAGCAATCGGTGCATGGCCGCTGAAACACCGGCATTGTTCACCATGACGTGCAGACCGCCGAATTTCTCGACGGCGGTAGCTACCAGCGCCCCAACCTGTTCTGGGTCCGAGACGTCCGTTTGCTGGAAGATGGCGTCCGGGCCTAGCGTGGCGGCCAGGGCCTCTCCCTTGTCGGTGTCGACGTCGGCGACGACGACCCGCGCGCCTTCGGCCGAGAACCGCTCCACTATGCCGCGACCGATTCCCGATGCCCCACCGGTGACGATGGCCACCTTGCCATCCAGTTCGTTGACCACCCGACGAGTTAATCGGCGCCAACACTGTTAAGTCAAGCAGTTGATTTAAGAGGGCCAGGTGCGTAATCGGCCAATGGGCCCCATGGACGCGGAGCAGCGGCGAGACTGCCTCGGCGGTATCAGCTATGTCTGAGGCGGAAAAGCATGCCGAAGTTCGGCATAGGCACACACCAGGGCATCAAGTGTGAAGCCCCTGTTGAGCCCACTCGGATTGGGGAGCACCCAGGCCGTTGTCTCGGCGAATCGATGTGGGTACAAGCCCCAACCAATATCCGATCGGCCGAGCATGGCCACCAAGGCGCGTTTTCCGAGAAAGGCGATCACGCGCGGTGCGTATCGCCGCATCTTCGCCTCGAACTCCGGGCGTGCTTGCCTGAATTCCGTCGGTAAAATCTCATCGGCACGTTTGGTCGGTCGACCAACCACCGCCGTTATGCCACAGCCATATTCGAGCAACCTACGCTCGTCCTGCGGCTGCAGTCGTACATCGGTGAAACCCGCGAGATAGAGGACCGGCCAGAAGCGATTATTCCGATTCGAGAAATTATGGCCGTCGACGGCCGCAGTGGAGGCCGGATTAATGCCGGAGAAAATCACGTCGAGGCCAGCGGCGAGTATGTCCGATTCATATTTGCCCAATCTGACCCCTTGCGACACTCATACACCCGTCAACTCAGCTGGTCGGACGACCGCGGCACCCCGAACCATAACGCGACCCACGCTCAGAACGATCTGCGTGCCGGTTGCGAGTTCAAGAGAACCTCCAGGGTGCGGTTTCGGGCAGCGGCGGCGAGCTCACGCTCACCTGCGACATAAGTTTCGCCAGAGGCCCAGGCTTCCCGGAGCCCGGGCGTGCGGCAAACCGGCTCGGATACTTCGTGGGCCAAATCGGGCGCTAGGTCCCAGCTTGCCGACACTCACCACGGCGGCGACGCTGCAATCGTCTTCGCCCGCCGTGCCAGCGGTTACGATCCGCCTAACACCCGAGCACCGGATAAAGCGCCGGGGACGGATCGGCGAAGACGAGGAGCGGTCGATGCCTGTGCTGCCCACCAGCGGGATCCCTTTCGGGAGCGCGGAGCTGACCAGGCGCGGCTTCATCGCGGCGGGTATCGCCGGTGGTTTCGCGCTGGCCGGATGTGGCCAATCCAGCACCAGTGCAACGAACAGTTCGGCCCAAATGGCCGCCGCCATTGCCGCGGCCGAGGCGGCCCGGCCACACAGTGGGCACACCGTGACCGCCAGACTGACTGCCCAGCGGGCGCAGATCGACCTAGGTGGGCCGATCGTCCATACGCTGTCATACGGCGATACGATCCCGGGCCCGCTGATCCGGGCCAACATCGGCGACGAGCTGGCGGTGACGGTCTCTAACCGGCTCGATTCCCCGACATCCTTGCATTGGCACGGCATCGCGTTGCGCAACGACATGGACGGCGCGGCCCCTGCCACCCCGAACATCGATGCCGGCCAGGACTTCATTTACCGTTTCTCCGCCCCGAATTCGGGGACGTACTGGGGTCATCCGCACGTCGGCCTCGAAGAAGACATGGGGCTCTATCTGCCGGTCATCATCGATGATCCGCACGATAGCGGGTACGACGCCGAATGGATTGTCGTCATGGACGATTGGACCGATGGCGTCGGCAAGTCTCCGCAACAGCTCTACGACGAGCTGACCGCCCCCAAATCCAGTGCGCCAAACGTGCCCCAGACACCCTCGACGACAACAGCACCCTCGACGAGGACCAGAACTCCGCCGAGAACCAGAACTCCGGCCGCCCCGACAACTCCGAAGACCCCGCCACTCCGACGACCGGGATGCCGGGTATGCCGAAGCCGGCGGACACCGTCGGCACCAGCAAGCTGCTCGGCGGTGACGCCGGGGATATCGCCTACCCGTACTATCTGATCAATGGCCGAATTCCCTTGGCTCCCACTACTTTCAACGCAAAGCCGGGCCAGCGAATCAGGATCCGCTTCATCAACGCCGGCTCCGACACGGCATTCCGCGTTGCTTTGGCCGGCCATTCGATGACGGTCACCCACACCGATGGCTACCCCGTGGTGCCCACCGAGGTGGACGCTCTGCTGATCGGCATGGCCGAACGCTACGACGTCATCGTGACCGCCGACGACGGCGTCTTCCCACTGGTCGCACTGGCGGAAGGCAAAAACGTCCTGGCGCGCGCGCTGCTCTCCACCGGAGCCGGCAGCCCACCCGACCCGCAATTTCAGCCCTCCGAACTCAATAAACGGGTCGGCACCGTCGACATGTTCGCCGCCACAACGCCGGTAAACTTGGGGCCGGCTGAACCCGGCCTCAACTTGCCGGTCGTCTTGGGGGGCGACATGGCGAAATACCAATGGACGATCAACGGCGAGCCCTACAGCAGGACCAATCCCCTGCACGTCCGACTGGGCCAGCGGCCGACCATCACTTTCGACAACACCACGATGATGTATCACCCAATACACTTACATGGTCACACTTTCCAGATGATCAAGGCGGACGGCAGCCCCGGGGCACGCAAGGACACCATCATCGTGTTGCCCAAACAGAAAAGCTCGGCCGTCCTTATCGCTGACAACCCAGGATTGTGGCAGTTGCACTGCCACAACACTTATCACCAAGCAGCCGGGATGCAGACCCGCCTCGACTACATCTTCTGAGCGGAAACGGTTTCGAAAAAGTCCAGCAACAACTCGTTGACCACAGACGACCGCTCGATCTGCGGACAGTGGCCGGCCTCGTCGACCACCATCGACCGCGCGCCTTCGATCTGCCCGGCAATCTCCGCGGCCCAGCCGGCCGGAAGGAGTTTGTCGCCTCCCCCTTCGACGACGAGCGTGGGGACTCCGATGCGCTCGTAGGCCCGTGCCGTCGAAGGGGTTGCAGACGGTGCCGCATCTGGGCGACGAAACCGGGCGGCTGCCACCGCTTCCCATGCGCCGGGTGCGATGCTCGACTCATAGCGGCGCCGCACATAGTCTTCGTCGGCTGGATAGCCGGGGTTGTAGAACAGCGCCTCGACGATGCGCCGCATGGCCGGCAGGGTCGCGTCGTATTGCTGCAGCGCCTCGAAGTGCCGATTTTGCTGGATCTGTCCGCCGCCGCAAATGATCACCAAGGTGCGCACGGGCAGCAGCGGCGCATCCGAGGTGGTGTCGGCGAGCAGATTGATGGCGCCCATGGAATTGCCCACGAAGTGCGCCGACTCGATTCCGAGCACTTCACAGAAGCGCGCCACATGCCGTATTCGCATACCGCGACCGTCGATGAAATCGATGACCTTCGCCGACTCGCCAAACCCTAGCTGGTCGGGCACCAACACGCGATGGCGCGCGGCCAGGGCGGCGATGTTACGTTCCCAACCCAGTTCGGCGCTGGCACCGAACTCACCCCCGTGAAGCATCACCACCGGGTCGCCTTCGCCGGCTTCGAGGTAGCTCGTGACCAGCCCGTCGACCAGGACGGTCTTGGGGTGAATCTGCATCGCCGCCTTCTCTATTTGATCGCGATCGGATTCACCGGTGAGCCCACCGCGCCAATGACTCTCAGGGGTGGGGCAACGAGCTGGAACTCGTAAACGCCGTCGGCGGCGCAGTCATCCGCCAGCGCGGCGAGGTCCCAATACTCCCCGAACATCATTCCCATGTCACGCAGGCAAAGCAGGTGCAAAGGGAAGGTTATCCCCTCGACCCCGGATACCAGGTCTTCGACCTGGAGGTTGTCGGCCGCGACAGCGGCGATCTCGTGATCGTGCAGCCACGAGGCGCATCGCCAGTCCAGCCCGGAGTAGCCTTCGGTCTTGTTGCCGGTCATGAGAAACCTTGTCCACCAACCGGTCCGGATCAACAAGATGTCGCCACGCCCGATGGCCACCCCCTGAGCCCGCACCACGTCGTCCAGCTCTTCCGGCGTGATCGGGTTCCCCTCCTCGAGGAAGACGTCCGCACCCCGGTGGCGAACCAGATCCAGCAGCACGCCACGCGAGGTGATGCCCTTGCCGTCGACTTTGTCGATGCCGCAGTGGTAGGCACCCAGGCTGGTCACCGAATCCGCCGGGAAGCCGTTGTAGAGCTGGTCTTCGTAATAGACGTGAGACAACGCATCCCACTGACTGGCCGCCTGCAACGGCATGATGATCAAGTCGTCGTTGAAGCGGAACGGATTGTCAGCGGTCATGTAGTCACTGAGCTGCTTCGCCAACGGATTACTCGCCCAACCGGGCCCGTACTTGGCCAGCGTGTTCGCGTCGCCGCCGTCGACGGTCATGATGTGGACTGGATTATGCCGAAACTCGAAGGCCCCCTGCGGGCCTGACGCGCCGAAGTCCACGCCGAGCGGAAACACCTTCCCATGCCGGACCAGACTCGCGCCTTGCGCGACCTTGTCCGCGGTGATGAAGTTCAGCGTGCCAAGCTCGTCGGCGTCACCCCAGCGCCCCCAATTGGAGACGTCGCGAGCAACCCGCCGGAAGTCGGTCAAGTCGGCCTGGTTCATCTGGGTGGCGCTCCTTCCTGTCCTTCTGAGAGCTCAGCTGCAATCGCGGCGCCGATGTTACCGCCGTCCACCCATACCACCTGCCCGGAGATATAACTAGCTGCAGGGCTATTCAGAAAGACCAGCACCGACGCCTGCTCGGCGGGCTCGCTGACCCGCCCCAGCGGCTTGGGTATGTCATCGAGGAACTCTTGACCGTACGCGGTCCGCAGCTGATCGAGGATGGGGGTTTCGGTCACCCCCGGTCCAGTGCAGTTGATACGGACATCGCGAGCACCCAGCGGCGTGGCGTTTCGCATGGTGTAGAAGATGACCGCTTCTTTGGACAGCTGGTAGCCGGTGCCCAGCGTGTCGGGATTGTCACGACACCAGTCGATGCCCTCTTGCATCGTTGCCGTGTTGAGCAGCGGCGCCACATCGCGCACGTGTCTCCGGTATCCCGCCGCCGCGAGCGAAGACACGCTCACGATCGCCGAACCCGCGGGCATCAGGGGGACCAGCGCCTCGGTGAAGTGGCGCAGACCGAGAAAGTTGATCGTGACAACGAGCGGCGGGTCGCCGATACCCGAGGAGACACCGGCGACGTTGAAAAGCGCGTCGACACGCCCGCCGATGGACGCCACCGCGCGATCGATCGACGCGGGGTTGGACAGGTCCACCTCACGAAAGTCGTTGATCTGAAAGGACGGACGGCGCTTGTCCAGCCCGACGACGTGCGCCCCGAGTTCGGTGAGCTGGCGGACCACATGTTCGCCGATGCCCGACGCGCATCCGGTCACCACCGTGCGGCGGCCGTCGTAGCGCCACAGCTCTTCGATTGGTCCCAAAGCGCTTCCCGCGCTTCCTCTCACAGGCCTTCTACTGTCATTTCTGCTGTTCTTCCTTTGCACGCTGCGCCGCCTGCACCCGGCCCTCGTTGATCTCCGCCATGGCTTCGGGGATCTCGCTGGCGGTGAACTTGCCGCCCCGACCGGTGGGCAGACCACCGAACGAGTAGTTTTCGTCGAACGGCGGCGCAGTCGGTTCAGGGCGCCGCGCCTCGACCTTCTCGATGATTGGCGCCAGCCGCCTGGCTTTATCGGCCACGGCCTTCTGATCGCGCTCGATGAACTCGGGTAGCACCTCTTTGCCCATCAGCTCAATGGATTCCATGGTGCCCTCGTGGCTGCGCGGGTTGAGCAGCAGGATGATCTCGTCGACGCCACTTTCCTCGTAGCCGCGCAGGAATTCGCGCACAGTGGCCGGAGTGCCGATGGCGCCGCGTCCGGGACCGTAGGCAAGCGTCGGATCCTTCCCGACCTCTTCGAGATAGCGCTCCCACACTCCGGTGCGCCCGGGGGTGTGCACACCGGTCATGTAGTAGTGCATGATTCCGAACGAGAAGAATCCGCCGCCCTGCCCGAGCCGTTGCAACGCCTGCTCTTCGGTCTTGGCGACCATCATCGACAGGTCGCCACCGATGGCCAGGATGTTCGGATTGATCTGCGGTGTGACCGGAACGCCGTTCTCCTCGAATTCCTTGTAGTAGCCGTTGACCCGTTCGGTCAGCGGCCCAGGTCCGGTGTAGGCGAAACTCAGAGCACCGATGCACTTCTGGGCGGCCATCTGCACGCTGGCCGGTCGCGTGCAGGCGACCCAGACCGGCGGATGCGGCTTTTGCATCGGCTTGGGAATGACGTTTCGGGCCGGCATCTCGATGTGTTCGCCCTTGAATCCCGTGAAGGGCTCCTCGATCATGCAGCGGATGGCGACCTCGAGGGCCTCTTCCCACTGGGCACGCTTGTCGGCGGGATCGATGTTGAATCCGCCCAGCTCGCCAACCGAGGATGATTCCCCGGTACCGAACTCGACGCGTCCGTTGGAGATCAGGTCGAGCGTGGCAATGCGTTCGGCGACCCGGGCCGGGTGATTGACCGCGGGCGGAAGGTGCATGATGCCGAAGCCCAACCGGATATCCTTGGTGCGCTGGCTGGCCGCGGCCAGAAACATCTCCGGGGCGGTGGAGTGGCAGTACTCCTCGAGGAAATGGTGCTCGGTCAGCCAGACGGTGGAGAACCCGGCCTTGTCGGCGGCCTCCACCTCGTCGAGGCA
This sequence comes from uncultured Actinomycetota bacterium, assembly GCA_963762625.1. Classification (GTDB taxonomy): domain Bacteria; phylum Actinomycetota; class Actinomycetes; order Mycobacteriales; family Mycobacteriaceae; genus Mycobacterium. Next base: position 873,591 of record CAVXLB010000001.1, on the reverse strand, counting down.
GTCTTGCAACATGATGCGCTCGTCGTCGGGTACCCAGGGGCGCGGTAGCGCGAATTCGTAGAACAGCGAGATCTTCATTGCTTACCTCCTATGAGAATTAAGGGTCTGGTCGGCCGGCTCTGTGCCGGCCTGTCTGGCAGCGTGATTCGCCGCCACGAAGCCAAAGGTCATGGCCGGCCCGATGGTTGCCCCCGCGCCGGCGTAGCTGCGGCCCATCACCGCAGCCGACGTGTTGCCCACCGCGTACAGCCCGGGCACGACAGTGTCATCCAACCGCAGCACTCGGGCGTACTCGTCGGTACGCAGGCCACCGGACGTCCCAAGGTCGCCAAGAACGATTCGAAACGCGTAGTAGGGTGGATTTCCCAGCGGATACAGGTTGGGGTTCGGCAAGGTCGGGTCGCCGTAGTAATTATCGTAAACGCTGTCACCACGTTTGAAATCATCGTCGTGACCCCCCTGTGCCAGCTCGTTGAAACGGCGCGCAGTCTCCCGAAGATGTGTCGTCGGCACACCGATCTTGGTTGCCATCTCGTCCCAGTCCATCGCAGCCTTGACGACGCCCGATTCCAGCCATGCCGCCGGGACCTTGCGCCCGGTGGGTACCGGCGCGAACGGGACCTTCGGGATGGGCAGGTGGCCCCCGACGACGTAGCGGTTGAAGGACCGGTGATCGGTGATGAGCCAGCATGGGATGTGGGTGACGCCGGACCTCTGCCCGTTGATCATGGCGTGTCCGAAGTCCATGTATGGGGCCGCCTCGTTGATGAACCGCTTGCCATCGCCGTTGACGATGAACTGTGCCGGCATCATCCGCTCGTTGAGCATGAATTGCATCCTGCCGTCCGGCCATTGAATGGCCGGGAACCACCAGGCCTCGTCGAGCAGGTCCGTTGCGGCCCCGATCTTCTCGCCGGCGCGGATGCCGTCGCCCATGGCGGCGGGATTACCGAAGCTCCAGTCTTGTTCGACCTCTGGTAGCTGTTCCTGACGCCAAGCCAGCTCGTGGTCGAACCCGCCGGAAGCCAGGATGACCCCGAGGCGCGCGCCGATCCGCTGCGTCCTACCGTCCCTTTCCACCACCGCGCCGGTCACCGATCCGTCAGCGTCAGTGAGCAGTTCGACCATGGGCGTGTCCAGCCACAGCGGAATATCATGCTCACGCATCGCCAGCCGCAACCGAGCCACGAGCGACTGTCCGATCGCCGCCATTCGCTCGCCGAACACCCGCGCCCTGACCATGCGTGCAATCAACTTGAGCAGCACGCCCTTGCCCGCCCACGACTGCCTGATCCGGTAGAACGACCGTAGTTCCTTGGGGCCCAACCAAATTCCTCTGGGCGCGAGAGTCAGCGGCGCGAGCAGATTCTGCTCGTCGGCACCCAGCTTGCGCAGATCAATCGGGGGTACGTTGATCGTGCTGCCGAGTTCGGAACCGCCGGGCAACTCGGGATAGTAGTCGGCGTAACCGGGCTTCCAGACGAACTCAAGCCATCCGGACAGCCCTTCCAGAAACTGCAACGTTTTCGGCGATGACTCGACGTACTGCCGTATTCGTGCATCGCTGACCAGACCGTCGGTGATCTGACGCAGGTACTCGACAACGCCTTCCGGCGAAGGCACGTAGCCCGCCCTGCGCTGCGCAGGTGCGCCCGGAACCCAGATGCCGCCGCCCGATAAGGCCGTGGACCCGCCGAAATGGGAGGACTTTTCGATAACCAACGCGGTCAGCCCGGACGCAGTTGCAGTCAGCGCGGCGGTCATGCCGCCACCGCCGGACCCGACGATAAGCACGTCGACGGTGTGATCGAAACCCTCTCGATCCGGAGCAGTCGTCTCGGCAGTCATTGCGGCATCGCCGTCCTGATGGCGAAGCCGGCGATCAGTTCGGCGACCGGCCTGTAGTAGCGCACCGTGGTCCGGTACGGCCCGGCGGTTGCCAGCGCCGCAAAAGCGGCTATCCACGTCCTGAATTCATGCGCGGAGCCGCCGCCCTCGTCCAGCACGAACGAGTTGGACCATTGATCGAACTCGGCCAGCGTTCCCGCGTCGATGATCTCCAAGACGCGGCGGTCCCACCCCGGATTGAGGGGTTGTAGATCGCTCTGGCCACCGGCGAAGCTCCTGGCCGCTTCAATCACGGCGGTCTGCCGGGCTTGCCGCTGCTCCGATGTCATCGGCACGCCGTGCACGATGCGCGGCAGGGCCGCCGCGGGAGCCGTTGCCAGTGTCGGCACCGGGGGGCTGTGGGAGAGCCCGCCAGATCCGATCACCAGGACCCGCTTGTCCAGGGTGGCCAGGTAGCTGCCGACTGCGGTGCCCAATGCGCGGCAACGATATAACGGTCCCAGCGGCGCCGCGATCGCGTTGACGAAGATCGGGATCACCGGACGCGAGACTGCGTCTCCGAAGAGCTTCTCCAGCGGCTGGACGGTGCCGTGATCCACGTCCATGCTCGCCGATACCGCGACGTCGACGCCCGATCCGAGGACGGCCTCCGCGCAGTCCGCCGCGATATCTTCGGGAACGTTGAGTGGGCCGGCGTGGGTCCCGTAGTCGCCAACGCCGTTGGCGCTGGTGCCGATGCAGAACGGCGGCATCGACTTGTAGAAGAACCCGTTGTAGTGATCCGGCGAAAAGATGACGACGATTTCGGGGTCGTAATCCTCGACGAATTCCCGGGCCTGCCCGATCGCGCCATCGATATCGTCAAGCAGGTCCTGCGACGGCCCCGGTAGATTCAGCAGCGGGCTGTGCGACATACAGCACAGAGCCAGTGGCACTTTGGAAATCACCCCCGCCCGGGGTGAGCGCGAGGGCCTCGAGCAGCGAGGCGCTCAGGTCGGGCGCGAGCTGGGCGATACAGGCCCCCGCAATGCAGCGGTCGGGGCGCAGGAACAATACCGATTCTTGGTGCGTGTCGAACCACGCTTTGAGACCACCAGTGCGATCGCCCACGATAAGCACCTCGGGATCTTCAGGAGTCGCAGGGTCAGTCCAGTGGAGTTGAGTAGATGGCCGCAGCGCAACAAACTGGGCGCCCAATGCCTTCCAATTCGCGAACGCCTCGTCGCCGAGGATCCTGCGTGGGTTGTTGTTCCAGCACAGCACGGCGAACCAAGTGCCCAGCACGTCGTCCAGCAGGACGTTCTGCTGCGTGCGAGTGTCGACGCGAGGCTGAATGAACAGGGTGCCGACGGGCGATTCCGCACGGCGCGGCTCCGCGTGAACGACCGCCCCGTGCTCGTAACGCGGCATCGGCTTGAACCGCATCTCCAGCACATACCGCTTGAGCGAAGGGACAATTGATGCCGATCGCACCAGTAGGTCTCGCGCGCGGGCGACGCGGCGATTGGTAGGCGAGATCACCCGGCCCACCATGGTGGACAGGTCGATCATCGCCCGGGCATGCTTGCGCCGCTCCGCGTCGTAGGTGTCCAGCAACCCGTCGCCGGCCAGGCCGCTGACGACTGCGGCGAGCTTCCAGCCCAGATTCGCCGCATCCCGGATGCCGCTGTTGTAGCCCTGCCCCTGCCAGACCGGCATCAGGTGCGCCGCGTCCCCGGCCAGTAACAGCCTGCCGCTGCGGAACGCGCCGGCAATCCGCGAGTGATGCGTATAGACCCGGCGCCGGATCACGTCGACCCGGTCGGGGTGCGGCACCATCCGCGCCAGCATCTGCGTCAGAAACTCGGGATCCTCGGCCTGTTCGTCGGACTCGTCGGCATGAATCATGAACTCGAACCGGCGAATACCATGCGCGATCGAGATCGATGCGTATGGGCGTTCGGGGTCGGCGCCGACCTCGCTGTTGGGGTGGCCCAGCGGATCGTTGGCGACATCGACGACCAGCCACCGCGTCGGCGACGTCGTGCCGTCGAAGGACACTCCCATCATTCCGCGGGTCGTGCTGCGGCCGCCGTCGCAGCCTACGACGTAACGCGCACGCACACTGGACGTTTCGTCGTCACGGCCGAGTTCAACCGTCACCGCGTCTGCGTCCTGGACACACGAGATCATCGGGTTGTCCCAGCGCACCTCGACGTGCTCGAATCTGTCCATACCGCGCAGCAATTCGGCGTCGACCAGCGGCTGCACGAAGCCATTGCGCTTGGGCCAGCCGAAACGCGCGTCCGGTGGCGCCATTTCGGCGAGGATCCGGCGCCGGGCGTCGACGAATCGCAGAATTTGATTAGGCACAGTGTGCGGCAGGACGCGGTCGACCAGGCCGATCGACTGGAAGGTGCGCAACGACTCGTCGTCCAGCCCGACCCCACGCGGGTAGTCGATCAACGAGGCGCGTTCATCGACGACTAGTGTGCGAATACCTTGTAGGCCAAGGATATTCGCTAATGTCAACCCGACCGGGCCTGCGCCGACGACTAACACCTCGAAGACGTCACAGCCGTCCAAGGCATCCTTGCTGTGCGCGGCGGCACTCATCAGTGACCCAGCAGGAAGTCGAGATGCAGGCGGTTGAACGTCTTGGCGTCCTCGTACTGCGGCCAGTGACCACAATCTGGCATCACCTCGAATCGCGCTCCCGGGATCATTGACGCCATGCGCCGGCCCTCGGTCACGTCGGCGGTCGGGTCGTCGCTGGTCCAGAGCACCAGTGTGGGCGCGGTAATCGAACCGTATTCGGCCGGGCCGAGGATGTTGCGTGCCCGGATCTCGGGATCCTGCAACGCCATGATGTCGCGCATCGCCGCGACGAATCCGGACTGGCGATAGATCCGTTGGCGGCTGGCGACCAGGTCGTCGTAGTCCTTCGACTTGTCTGCCATCAACCACTTGATCCGCGCCTGCACCGTCTCCCACGTCGGGTCCTCGGCGGCCGCCATGGATAGTCTGATGATCCGCTGCATCACGACCGGGTCAGCCTGGGAGCCGCCAGCTGTATTGAGCACGAGCCGTTCCACCACGTCCGGGTGATCGACAGCGGTGCGCGCGGCCACCCAGCCGCCGAGTGACTCCCCGCTCAGGTAGCAGCGATCGGCCCCGATGCTGCGCAGCACAGCCATCAGGTGCTCGATGTAGTGGCTGACCTCCAGCGGATGGCCCGGCTTGTCGGTATAGCCGTGGCCCAACATATCGATCGACCAGGTCCAGAAATGCTCGGCGTGCGCAGCCAAATTGCGGGTGTACGCCTCGGCGTGACCACCGGAACCATGCAACAGCATGAGCACCGGCTTGCCCGGGTCGCCGGCGCGCAGATAGCGGGTCCGGACTCCCGCTGCGTCCAGGTAGCCCTGCTCAAACGCGACGCCCTGGAGGTCGCTCCATACGCTCTCGAACTCCGCCACTCGTCCGCTCGGCCCCTCTCTGATCCTGCTCGGCGCGCATAGCCGATGGAAATTGCGTGCTCGCTTTTGGCCTTCTCCCGTGCTAATATCGCACGCTAATGTGCGTTATACGTAAAGCTTCGCTCTCACGTCTGGGTCTGTCAAGGCCGTGACCGGTTCGCAAACGCTGGCCAGGGGACTCAGTGCGCTGCAATTGGTGGCGGCTTCCCCGAGCGGTCTCACCGTGCAACAGCTCGCCGACCAGGTTGGGGTGCACCGGACCATCGCATATCGTTTGCTTTTGACCCTGGCCCAGTTCCGGCTGATCTCCAAGGGGGAGGACGGGCGCTACCGGCCGGCGGCGGGGCTCGCGGTCCTCGGCGCGTCGTTCGACCGCAACGTGCGCCAACTGAGTCTGCCCACACTGCGCGCGCTGGCCGACGATCTCGGCAGCACCGTCTCATTGCTCGTCGCGGAGGGCGATCAGCAAGTGGCGGTCGCGGTGATCGCACCGAGTCATGTCGCCTACCAACTCTCGTTTCACGAAGGCAGCCGGTACCCGTTGGAACGCGGTGCCGCCGGTATCGCACTGCTCTCCTGCATGCCGCCGCGCCCGGGAGAACGGGATCTGGTCGCGCGGGCTCGCGAGCGGGGGTGGGTGACTACATATGGCGAGATCGAACCGAACACCTATGGCCTGGCCGTGGCCGTGCGCCGGGAAGCCCCGTCGCCAGCGACTTGCATCAACCTCATCTCGCATCGAGAGGACGTGGTGATGCGTGGAAAGGAAGCGGTCATCAAAGCGGCAACGCAATTGTCGGCGCTGTTGAGCTGATCGGCGCTGTTGAGCTGAAGGGAAACCAGGGCATGTCGTGGGACCATGAAGTGGATGTCGTCGTGCTCGGCAGCGGTGGCGCCGGGCTGACGGCCGCGTTGACCGCGGCGGCCGCGGGCGCCTCCGTGGAAGTCTTCGAGAAGGCCCCGACCGTCGGCGGGACCACCGCGGTATCGGGTGGCATCGTATGGATCCCCGCCCATCAACGTTCCCCTGACGGCGAATTGACCGTCGCAGACGCGCTGCGATACCTGCGAGCCCAGTCCCTTGGTTCGATGGATGACGCCCTGGTCGAGACATTCGTGCGAACCGGCCCGGCAATGCTCGATTTCGTCGAGGCGCACAGCAGCCTTCGCTTTGAGATCGCGGAAGGCTTCCCCGACTACCAGCCCGAACTGCCAGGGGGACAACCGACCGGCGGCCGGTCACTGAGCGCGGCTCCCTTCAACCTCAAGGAACTGGGCGAGTGGGGTGGCCGGATCACCTCGTTTCCCGCCGATTGGTCCAACGTCGGTTTCGATGCTGAAACCAGGGCGCGCCTGCACGCGGGGATCGATGAACGAACCAGTGATCTGTGCGTGGCCGGGACCGCGCTGATCGCGGGACTCCTCAAAGGTCTGCTCGCTGCCGGAGTGACGCCGCATACGAATGCGCGGGCCGAAGAACTCATCGCCGACGGCGTAGAGATCACCGGAGTGCGGATCACACTTCCGGGGCAAAGCAAGACTGTGCGCGCGCGTCGCGGAGTGATCCTGGGCACCGGCGGTTTCGAATGGGACCCGGGTTTGGTGCAGGCGTTCTTGCGCGGCCCGATGCATGGTGCGGTCTCACCGCCGAACAACACCGGCGACGGGCTGCGCATGGCGATGGCGCACGGCGCGGATCTGGCCAACATGGGCGAGGCGTGGTGGGTACCGATCGTGCGAATCCCGGGCGACACCATCGAAGGCGAGCAGCGCAGCCGCAGCGTGCGGCTGGAACGAACTCGCCCGAGGAGCATCATCGTCAACTCGGCCGGGCGACGCTTCGTCAACGAGGCATGCGATTACAACTCAATGGCGGGTGCGTTCCACTACCTCGATCCCCGAGGCGGGTATGTCAACGATCGCGGGTGGATTGTCTTCGATTCAGTTCACCTGCAGCGCTATGGATTTCTGGGCATCGCCCCCGGACAGCCGGTTCCGGACTGGTTCTGCGAGTCCGCGGACCTCGCTGAATTGGGCGCCAAGACCGGCATCGATACCGACGGTCTGGCTCGCACGATCCAGGACTGGAACCGCCACGTCGCCGGCGGCGCGGATCCTGACTTCGGTCGCGGTTCCAGCGCGTACGACGGCTACTGGGGCGACGACAGCGCGAGCACCCCTGCCGGGAAGACACTCGGCCCGATCGACAGCCCCCCCTACTACGCGGTGCCAGTGCGCGTCGGCGCGATGGGCACCAAGGGCGGGCCACGCACCGACGATGACGGCCGCGTGCTCCACGTCACCGGCGAGCCGATTCCCGGTCTGTTCGCCGCAGGCAACACGATGGCGGGCGCGACTGGACGCGCCTATGGTGGCGCTGGCGGAACTCTCGGTCCGGCAATGGTTTTCGGCTACCGCGCGGGCCACGCTGCCGCCACCGGGAAGTCCGTTGACCTGCAGTAGAATCAGCGATATGTGCGAAGGGCGGGATGGGTTCGGCTATGGGCATCGTGGTCATCGCGATCCCGGCTCTGTGACGGGCATATGACGGTCACAGAGCTGATCACCAGCGCGCGCACCGGTTCTCCGCGCGCGGTCGGCCGGCTACTCAGCCTAATCGAGGGTGACCGGCGCAACGAGGTGCTGACCAGCATCGGCCCAGTTTCGGGACGCCCGGGCCCTGTCATAGGCATTACCGGACCACCGGGCGCGGGTAAATCGACGACGATCGCGGCCCTGGTCGCCGCCTATCGGGAGCGTGGATCCCGGGTGGCCGTACTGGCCGTGGACCCGTCGTCGCCGTTCAGTGGCGGTGCGCTGCTGGGCGATCGAATTCGAATGGCAGCCCATATCAACGATTCCGATGTGCTGATCCGCTCAGTGGCATCCCGGGGCCATCTCGGGGGTCTGGCCGCCGCCGTCCCGGCGGCCATCCGTCTGCTGGGCGCGATTGGTTACGACGTGATCCTGCTGGAGACCGTGGGGGTCGGTCAGTCCGAAATCGAGATCGCCGCCGTCGCCGACCCAACCGTGGTCATCCTCAATCCCGGCGCGGGCGATGCGGTCCAAGCGGCCAAGGCGGGCGTGCTGGAAGTCGCCGACATCGTTGCGGTCAACAAGGCCGACCGGGACGGTGCCGAACAGACCGTGCGGGATCTGCGCGCAGAAACCAAGGCTCCAATTGTCAGTCTCATCGCCGCCCGCGGGGAAGGTGTCGCGGACCTGATGGCCGCGATCGACGACCATCACCGGGCCGACAGCCCCGATCGCCGGTTGGCCCGGGCGCGGGCGCTGATCCTTTCGCTGGCCCAGACCCGGCTGCGGACCCATCCGGATCTGGACCGCTACGCGGAGTCGGTTGCCGACGGCGGCGACGATCCGTACGCGGCCGCCGAGCGACTGCTGTCGCCGCAATCCGTGCCGCAAACGTGAGCGGAGACGGCACGGCTCAGGTGGTGGGGACAATCTCGGTCCCCGGAGGAAGAGTCTGGTTCAAGCGGGTCGGCGCCGGGGCGGGTCTTCCGCTGCTCGCGGTGCACGGCGGCCCCGGCTTGCCGCACAACTACATTGGTTCGCTCGCACGTTTGGCGGACGAGCGTGAGGTCATATTCTGGGACCAGCTGGGTTGCGGAAATTCCGAAAGGCCGTTGAACAAAGACCTTTGGACAATGGACCGCTCGGTGGCCGAGATGGACGCGGTCGTGCGCGCGCTGGGCCTCGATCGCTTCCACATCTTCGGCAACTCGTGGGGCGGGATGATGGTGCAACAGTACGCACTTGACGTGCCGTCCGGTGCCGCCAGCCTCACCATCTCGAACAGCACCCCGTCCATACCAAGGTTTGCCGCCAACGTGGTCCGCCTGAAGGCCGACTTGGATGCGGTAACACAAGCCGCGGTTGACCGCCACGAATCAGCGGGAACGACCCAGTCCGCCGAGTATCAGGCCGCGATAAGAACCTGGAACGAGACCTACCTCTGCCGTATTCGCCCGTGGCCCACAGAACTCGAGGACGCTTTCCGCAACATGGGAATCGAGATCTTCGAAACGATGTTTGGGCCGAGCGACTTTCGCATCGTCGGGACCATCCGGGACTGGGATGTATTCGAGCGGTTGGACGAGATCGCCGTCCCGACGTTGCTCCTCGCGGGCAGGTTCGACGAATGTTCACCCGAAGACATGCAAGAAATGCACCATCGGGTTGCGGGATCGCAGTTCGAGCTGTTCGAGTCGACCGCTCACATGCCTTTCATCGAGGAGCCTGCCCGGTTCGATCAGGTGATGCGCAACTTCCTGCGGCGCCACGACGTCTGAGCTGGCGTCAGTTCTTACTCGCGTTGAACTTGGCGACGTTAGCCCGGAAGTCCTCGGTTAGGAACGACTGACTCTCGGCCGAGAGGGCATAGTCCAGACTGGCGAGGACTGCGCGTTCCAGGTGAATATTGAGCACCCGCTTGGTGCTCTCCACCGCCTGTTGGGGCAGCTCCATGATCTTTTTCGCGCAGGCGATCGCTTCGCCAACCGGATCGGCAACCATGTGGTTGGCCAATCCCAGTTCGACGGCCCGCTCCGCGCGAATGCGCGTGCCTGTCAACGCAAACTCCTTGGCGAGCAGCAGACTGATGTGCAGTGGCCAGGTCAGCGGGCCGCCGTCGGCGGCCACCAGTCCCACCTGCACGTGCGGGTCCGCGAGATAGGCGTTTTCGGCGATGTAGACGATGTCGCTGAGCGCGACCAAGCTGCAGCCGAGCCCGACCGCCGGGCCGTTTACCGCGGCCACCACGGGAATTCGGCACCGCGCCATGCCCAGCACGATCTCACGTCCGTCTCGGATGGTCTTGGCCCGCAGGTCGGCGTCGTTCGCCAACTGCTCGAGATACCCGAAATCGCCCCCGGCCGAAAACGCCCGGCCGGCCCCGGTGATCACCGCGGCGCGGGCCGTCGGATCGTCGGTCAGTCGCTGCCATATCCGTGCGAGTCCGGAATGCAGGTCGTCGTTGACCGAATTGAGCGAATCCGGGCGGTTCAGGGTGATGATCCGCAACGCACCGTCGGCGCGGACGTCGATTTCAGCAGGCATGTCGTACACGTCAGACTCCCAATCCCAAGATTCGTGCAGCGATGATGTTCTTCTGTATCTGCGAAGTGCCGCCCATGACGCTCTGCGCCCGGCTGTACAGGTAGGCGCTGAGCAGGTCCGGGTCGCGGGTTCCGCCGACCGCCAGTGCGGCGTGTCCGACGGACTGTTCGACCCAGGTCATCAGCAGCTTGTCGAGCGACCCTTCCGGCCCGTGCGACACCCCATCCAGCTGTTCGGACAGCCGCCGCCGAACGTGGTGAGTCAGCATTTCCGACTGGATCGCCGCCCAGGCGACGTCTTCCGGGACGGGTCCTCCGATGGAATCGGTGCGCGCCAACATATTTCGGACGAGTTTAGCGTATTTCGCCGCGTACCCCAGCGTCGACGGCTCCCGCTCGTGCCCAACCACGGTCATGGCAACCGCCCAGCCGTCGCCGGGAGCTCCCACCATCCGGTCCGCAGGTACCCTGGCATCGTCGAAGGACACCTGACCGAATTCGTTGGTCACCCCATTGATCATGCGCAACGGGCGCTGCTGCACGCCAGGCTGTTTCATCTCGACCACGAACGCCGATATGCCGCGGTGACGCTTGGCTTCGGGGTCGGTGCGCGCCAGCAGCAGACACCAGTTCGCGACATCGGAGTAGCTGGTCCAGATCTTATGTCCGTTCACCACGTAGGTGTCGCCCTCAAGGCGGGCGGTGGTGGTCAACGATGCCAGATCCGAGCCGGCGCCGGGCTCGCTGAAACCCTGGCACCATCGCTCGGTGCCGTTGATGATGCCGGGCAGGAATCGTTGCCGCAGTTCGTCACTTGCGTGCCGGCCGATACCGTAGATCAGATAGCCCACACTGGGACGCGGGGGCGCCCCGGCACGAGCCAGTTCTTCGTCGACGATGACGTCGTAGACCGGTGGCAACTCCTGGCCGCCATACTCGCGTGGGAACGACAGCCCGAAGAAGCCCTCCTGGTACAGGGCTTGATGCCACTCGGCCTGCCGGGCCCAATACTCGTCACCCGAACTGGGGAATTCTTTGGCGTGCAGCGAAAGCCAGGATCGCAGCCGCTCTCGGAAGGTGGCTTCGGTCGGTGAGTCACGAAAGTCCAAGGTCGATCTCCTTCAAATTGACGGGCCACAGCTCCGTCGATGTCAGGGCGCGCCGCAGATAGACATGCACCAGGCACTCCCAGGTATTGCCGATGCCACCGTGCACCTGAATGGCTGTCTCACAAACGGTGCGGGTGGCGCGCGCACAGTAGACCTTGGCGATCTGGGCGGCCCGAATGGCTTGGTCGGGCGCGAGTTCGTCGACCCCCCACGCGGCGTGCCGCAGCACGCTCACCGAGCCTTCGATCAGCGCCAGGCTTTCGGCCAGAAGATGCGCAACGGCCTGATAAGACCCGATCTGTTTGCCGTATTGCTCACGGATTTTCGCGTAGTCACAGGCGACGGCCTGCGCGCCTCGGGCAATTCCGACCAGGTCCGCCGAGGTGGTGACCAGCGCCAGCGCCCGCCATCGAGTGGCTGACTCGGCGGACACCTCACCGAGGGGTTCGGACGGTCCGGTCGTGGCCGCTTCTCTCCTGGTCAGATCCGCGCCGCCGGAGCCCGGCGCCAGTTCTGCCGCCAGCACCGTGCTTCCGGACAGAAACAGCGCGCGCCGACATCCCCGGGCGTCGATCACGCGATCGTCGACGGCCAGGCTGGCGCCCTGCGCGTCGGCAGTCCGCACGTCGGAAAGAAGGTGCCGGGCCAGATCGTCAGCGAGAACCGGTCCGAGAAACGGAGTGTCGACCAAACGGCGCCCGAATTCCTCAGCGACAATCGCCACCTCGACGCCCGAGGCGCCATCGGAGCGCAGCGATCTCCAGCCCGTCGCCTCAACCTGCTTGTCCAGCCGCGCGATTCGCTTCTCGTCGTCGAGATCCTGAACCGAACCGGGCCCAAGATCATCGGCCAGCTTTGCGGCGGCGTCGCGTAGTTGCTGCTGTTCAGCTGTCAGACGTACATCCATAGCGCTCCTTTAAAACTCGACGCAACACCTTGCCTGAGGGTAGGCGGGGAATATCGGCGACGAACACCACCCTGCTTACGCGCTTGTAGGACGCCAGCTTCTCGTCCACCCGGGCGGTCAAATCGGCGGCGACCGCGTCCGTGTCAATGCCTGTTTCAATGCCTGTTTCAAGGCCTGTTTCAAGGCCCGTTTCAGTGTCCGTGCCAAAGGGCGTCCGCGTCGTGACCGCGGCAACGACCGCTTCCCCGTTGATCCCGTCGGGGATGCCGAACACCGCACAGTCTTCGACGGCCGGGTGCCCGTGCAGCACCGTCTCGATTTCGGCCGGCGCAACCTGGAACCCGCGCACCTTGATCATCTCTTTGAGGCGGTCGGTGATCCGCAGCCAGCCGTCGCCGTCGAGCCACCCGACGTCGCCGGTCCGGTACCAGCCGTCGCACAACGCTTCCGCGGTTGCCTCAGCGGGCAGGTAGCCCGCCATCAGCGACACCGACCGCGCCTGGATCTCACCGATGTCGCCCGGGCCCACCGGTTCGCCGGTGTGCAACGACACCACCCGCAGGTCGACGCCCGGCACGGCGCACCCGATGGAGTCGAGCCGGGCCCCGCCAACGGGGTTGCAGGCGATGACGGGCATTTCGGTGGTGCCGTAGGCGGGCAACCAGCCGACACCGGTCCGGCGAGTCACCGTTTCGGCAACGCTGGGGCTGACCGGCGTCGCGCCCCACATGATGTAGCGCAGCGACGACAGGTCGTAGGATTCGAGCTCGGGGTGCGCGGCAATGGCCAGCGCTATGGGCGCGACCGCCATTTCGATTGTGATGCGGTCGCTTTCGATGTGACGCAGCATCCGGTCGATGTCGAACCGGGGATGCAGGCGCATCCAGGCGCCGGTCCGCAGCACGGTGAGGATGTTGAGCAGACCGAGGATGTGCGACGGCGGCGTGGCAACCTGAATTCGGTCACGCTCCGTCATCTGCAGCGCTCCGCGCCAGTGCCGAACGGCCGCGTCCAGCGACGTATGCGTGTGCCGGACGGCCTTCGGCAGACCGGTGGTGCCGGAGCTGAACACCAGCACCGCATCCGCCTGTGGCAGCGGCGAGCACGGTGTCGGCGCCGCAGGGATGATCGGTTCGTCGAGGTGCAGCATCGGCATCAGCCCGGACAGCACCGGATGGTCCCCGACGGCGTGGGCCGGGTTGGTCAGTGCAAGTGCGTGGTCGACCTCGTCGCGCTTCCATGCGGGGCTGATGAGGACCGCCGCCGCGCCCAGCCGCCAGATCGCATGCACGGCGGTGACGAACTCGGGCCGGTTGGACGCCATCACCGCAACGCGCTCTCCGGCCGCAACACCGATTTTGGCCAGCGTCGCGGCCAGGCCGGCAGCCAATGCGTCGAGCTCGGGCAGGCTGAATTGCCGTTCCTCGAATACGAGCGCGGCCCGCTCGGTCACGTCCCGTCCTTCCCCGGCGGGCCGGTAAGTTCCGGCCTCGGCACAATCATGAGAAGATCCTATCTGCCAGTGAGAATAGTATTCTCTATACTGAAGAACGCAAGTACGGGTGGGGTGGCCACGGCAACGTCACCCGGATCATCGAGGAGACTCCACGGGTGACAGATCCCGCAACAAACGGCGCCGAGGTCAGCACGGTGACGATCCAGCTGGACCGGAAGAAGGTGACGGTGCCCCAGGTTCCCGGCGAGACACTGCTGGAAACCGCGCGCCGAGCCGGTCTGGAACCGCCGTTCAGCTGCGAGGCCGGCAACTGCGGCACGTGCATGGCCAGGCTCACAGAGGGTCACGCGACCATGCGGGCCAACGACGCTCTCGACGACGACGAGGTGGCCGAGGGTTACATTCTTACTTGCCAGGGTGTTCCCGACACGGCGACGATCACGGTGCTGTACGAGTAGCGGTCACAGAGAGGTGGCGGTCATGGCCAGGGGAATCATCCTCGTCGAGAGTTGGCCCAGTTCGCCCGAGCGGGAACAGGAATACAACACCTGGTACGACGAGATCCATTTGCCGGAACTCGTGGCACTCGATGGTTTCGTCTCGGCGCGACGCCTTCGCCCGGTTGACGGCGACGGCCCCTACGTCGCCCTGTACGAGATCGAAGGCGACAACCTGCAGGCCGTCTTGGACAACATGATCGCCAACGCCGGCCAGTTGCACATGTCCGATGCGCTGCAGTTGGATCCCGCGCCGGTCCCGCGACTGCTGCGGGTGACCGCCGAGCATAACCCGAGCCCCTAGCCCTGCCCCGAGCGTGACGTTGCAGTCACGCCGGCGCCCGAATGTGACTGCAGCGTCACGCTCGAGGGGCGATCACCTCGAAGTAGTGGCCTTGTTCGAGGTCCTCGATCAGCCCCGGCCGTTCCGGGTACTAGTCCAGCACTTTCTGTGTCAGGGCGTTCGACGTCGGATTGTCGATTTGCACGAAACCGGCCAGGAAGCGGAAGTGGCCGGCCTCCTCGGGGGGAATGCTGACCGTCGGCGCCCTTGGCAGTCAGAGCAGCAGCGGACGCGTCCGAGCGCGCCAGCCCGGTGACCCGGTGTCCGGCCTCGAGAAGTTCGTCGACGACGGCAGATCCGATGTGGCCGGTGGCGCCGGTGACAAAGACGTGCATGGGTTTCCTCCTAAAGCGTTGCGCTCGTGCCTTCAAGTCAATGACCTGTGGCGGCGCGCGTCCAAGACCTGTTTCACATCACGCGATGCAAATTCCGCATAGTCGCTGTTCAGCAATGCTGGGCAGGTCAAAATGGCCGATGGTTGTGGCTACACTTGGCGCATGACCGACTCGGCGTCTTCGGTGATAGATCTCGACCTGCGGCTGGTGGGGTATTTCGTGGCGGTGGCCGAGCAGCGGCACTTCGGGCGCGCCGCCACCGCGCTGCGGGTCGCGCAGCCTTCGCTGAGCCGGCAGATCCGCCGCCTGGAACAGCAGATAGGCGCGCGCCTGTTGGATCGCACGCCGCAGGGCACCCGGCTCACCGAGGCCGGCGAGGTCTTCCTGCCGCGGGCCAGGGCGCTGCTGCGCTCGGCCTCCCAGGCCGCCGCACAGGCCAGGGCCGCCGCCCAGCCCAGCCGCATCGCGATCGGCTACACGACGGGCCTGATCACCACGCCCGCGGTACGCGAGCTGCGCCGCGAGCACCCTGACGCCGACGTGCAGGTCCTGCACCTGGATTGGGATCAGGCGCTTGACGCGTTGCTCGGCCATCGGGTGGACGCCGTGGTGACGCGGCTACCGTTTCCGACCGACGGGCTGCACGTGACGATCCTGTACGAGGAGCCCCGCGTGCTTGTAGTGCCCGTCGACCATCGCCTCGCGGGTAGGGAGTTCGTCACGCTCGCCGACATCGCCGACGAGCCCATCCCGCGGGTGCGCCACTCCGATCCGGCCTGGAATGCCTTCTGGCGCATCGATCCCCGACCCGACGGGCGCCGGGCCCCCGACGGTCCTCTCATCGACGCGATCGAGGACAAATTCGAAGTCATCGCCGCCGGACAGGCCGTGGCCATCACGGCAGGCTTTCACGGCAACACCGTGCGGCCCGACATCACCACGGTCCCGTTGAAAGGCGTCGAGCCCTGCCACGTCGTCCTGGCGGCCCGCGCCGGAGACCGCAGCCGGCTGGTGACGGCCTTCCGCAAACTCGCCGAGGCCCACCTAAACGGACCCGCTGCTTCCTAACGGGCTTGGAATGTGGCCGCAGCGTCACACCTCAGGCCCCAGCGTGACTGCAGCGTCACGCTCGGCCGGGGCGCCTAGCGGGCGCCGCCTAGCACTCGGGCAGCTCGGGCGGTGGCCGGTACTCCGGCTGATAATCCGAAATGTGGATCGGGCTACCGACCAGGCGGAAATCACCTGCTGTCACAATCACTTCCGGAGTGGCTTTGAGCGCCTCGGGCAGCGTTCGAACGGCCGCTGCCGGCACCCCGAGGCGACGTAGTCGCCGTTCCCAACCCACGGCAGTGTCGGTCGCGAGCATCGCTGTGACGACGGCAAGCACCTCATCACGGCGGGACACCCTTTCGGCCATGGTTTCGAAACCGCCGATACCCGCCTCGGTCGCAAAGGATTTCCAGAATCCGTCGTGTGTGATGAACAGCGCAAAATAGCCGTCGGCGGTCGGAAACAGCTGAGCCGGTACGTAATACGAATGCGCGCCATACGGCCGCCGTTGTGGCTCGATACCGTTGTTCAGATAGGCGGACGCGTGATAGTTGAGCTGCGACAGCATGACATCGCGCAGCGACACATCAACTTGTCCGCCCTTGCCGGAGATCACTTTGGCCAGAAGCCCTAGTGCCGCGCTCATTCCGGTGGAATTGTCCGCCGACGAATAACCGGGCAAGGTCGGCGGCCCCTCGGGGTCGCCGGTCAATGCGGCGATTCCAAAGGCCGCCTGAATCACATAGTCGAAAGCGGGATCGTCGCCGCCGTGCAGCCCGAAGCCGGTGATTGCTACGCAGACAATCCGGTCGTTCCATCGCCGCAACTGCTCGTAAGTGAGGCCCAGCCGGTGGATGGCCGATGGCTTCAGGTTCACCAGCAGCGCGTGTGACTGCGACACCAGTTCGCCCAGCCGTTGTTGTCCCGCAACCGAATTCAGGTCCAGACAGATGCTGGACTTATTGCGGTTGAGGCTGGCGAAGTAGCTCGGCCCGACGGTGCGCGAGATCTCACCGCCGCGCGGCTCGATCTTGGTCACCTCGGCGCCGAGGTCCGCCAGCAGCATGGTGGCGTATGGACCCGCCAGCATGGTACCGACTTCGAGGATCCGAATTCCCGCTAGTGGTCCGGCGTCACCCGGCGTCACCGCAACTCCGTTGCGAGCTCGGCGAGCATCTCCCGGGTTCGGCGTTTGGAAGCGATCAGCTCGTCGCGGTTGTCGCCGATCGGCAGCAGTCGCACCGACAGATCGGTCACACCGGCGTCGGCGAATCGGCGCATCCTGGCCAGGATCGCCCCCTCGTCTCCGGCCGCACACAGATCACCGACATCGCGGGCATCGCCACGTTCGAGCAGGCGCTGGTAGTTGGGCGACACCTCGGCCTCGCCCAGGATGCGGTTGGCCCGCTCCTTGGCCTCGTCGACTCGTGCAGCCTCGCACAGGCATACCGGGATACCCGCGACGATCCGCGGAGCGGGGCGCCCGGCATCCGCGGCGGCCTTGGTGATCTTCGGTGCGATGTGATCACCGATCGCACGCTCGTCGGCCATCCACAACACGGTGCCGTCGGCCAGTTCACCGGCAAGCTGCAGCATCACCGGCCCCAGGGCGGCGACCAGCACGGGCATCGGGGTATCGGCACTGATCGCCATCGGATTGTGTACCGTGAACGAATCGTTCTCGACGTCAACCAATCCCGGACCTGCAGTGGCGGCGTTGAGCACCTGCAGGTAGTCGCGGGTGTAGGCAGCCGGCTTCTCATAAGGCAGGCCGAGCATGTCGCGAATGATCCAGTGATGCGACGGTCCGACGCCCAGCGCCAGCCGTCCACCAGCCACCGCATGCGTCGAGAGCGCCTGGCGGGCAAGAGCAATCGGATGCTGTGCCTGCAGCGGCACCACCGCAGTACCCAGCTCGATGCGCGAGCTGTGCGCGGCCATCAGCGACACCATGGTCAGGCAGTCGAAGTCGTCGGGCACCTGTGGCATCCACGCGGTATCTAGTCCGGCAGATTCGGCCCACTCGATATCGGAGGCCAATTTGGCGACCTTGCGGGCCATGTCGCCCCGCTCGGCGCCGATCATCACTCCGATGCGCACGGTTCCTCCGTTTCCTCTAAGGCAGGTTGCGGGGTGCCGGTCAGCGCGCGGATCTCGCGCACGAGCGTCTCGAGCGGAGTCCCAGTGGGGAACACCGCGGCAGCGCCGGCGGACAGCAACTTAGGCACATCGCCGTGCGGAATCGTTCCTCCGACAACGACGGCGATATCGGCGGCATCGGCGGCGCGCAACGCGTCGATGGTGCGCGTGGTGAGCGCCAGATGCGCACCGGACAGGATGCTCAGGCCGACCACTGCGACGTCTTCCTGGACCGCGATCGACGCGATGTCTTCGATGCGCTGCCGGATACCCGTGTAGATGACCTCGAAGCCGGCATCACGCAAGGTGCGGGCGACGATCTTCGCGCCGCGGTCGTGCCCGTCGAGGCCCGGCTTGGCAACAAGAACCCGAACGGCCATCTAGAACACCACCGGTTGCTGGAATTCGCCCCACACCGCTCTGAGCGCGGAGACCATCTCACCGACCGTGCAGTAGGCGTTGGCGCAGTCGATCAGCTTGTGCATGAGGTTATCGGTTCCTTCGGCGGCGCTTGACAGCGCCGCAAGGCTGGATTCCACTGCGGTGGAATCTCTTTCAGCCTTCACCTGAGAGAGCCGCTTAAGCTGCAGGTCGCGGCCCTCTGCGTCCAGCTCGTAGGTGACGATGTCGGGTTCGGGCTCCTCGGACACGAACCGATTGACCCCGACGACCGGGCGAATGCCCGCTTCGATGTCCTGGTGTATCCGAAAGGCTTCGTCGGCAATCAGGCCCTGTAGGTAACCGTCCTCGATCGCGTGAACCATTCCGCCGTGCTGCTCGAGATCGTGCATGATCTCGATGATGCGGGCCTCGGTGGCGTCGGTCAGAGCTTCGACGAAGTAAGAGCCACCGAGCGGGTCCGCCACGCTGGCCACGCCCGTCTCGTGCGCCAGGATCTGCTGGGTGCGCAGCGCCAGCGTGGTGGACTCCTCGCTGGGCAGCGCGAATGGCTCGTCCCACGCCGCGGTGAACATCGACTGCACGCCGCCCAACACCGCCGCCATCGCCTCGTAGGCCACCCGCACCAGATTGTTCTGCGCTTGTGGGCCATACAACGATGCGCCGCCGCACACGCAGCCGAACCGGAACATCGACGCCTTGGCCGTCGTCGCACCGTAGCGTTCCCGCACGATGGTCGCCCAGCGCCGGCGCCCCGCCCGGTACTTGGCGATCTCTTCGAAGAAGTCACCATGGGTATAGAAGAAGAACGAGATCTGCGGCGCGAACTGGTCGATGGTCATCCGGCCCCGCTCCACCACGGTGTCGCAATAAGTGACACCGTCGGCCAGGGTGAACGCCATTTCTTGCACCGCGTTGGCCCCGGCATCGCGGAAGTGGGCGCCGGCCACCGAAATTGCGTTGAATCTGGGCACCTCGGCCGCGCAGAACTCGATGGTGTCGGCGATCAACCGCAGCGACGGCTCCGGTGGCCAGATCCAGGTCCCTCGTGATGCGTATTCCTTGAGGATGTCGTTCTGGATGGTCCCGGTGAGCTTGGCCCGCGGCACGCCTTTGCGCTCGGCGGCGGCCACGTAGAACGCCAGCAGGATCGCCGCGGTCCCGTTGATCGTGAAGCTGGTGCTGATCTTGTCCAGTGGGATGCCGTCGAACAGGATCTCGGCGTCGGCCAGGGTATCCACCGCGACGCCGACCCGGCCGACCTCCTCACCGAACTCGGGATCGTCGGAGTCGTATCCGCATTGGGTCGGCAGGTCCAGCGCCACCGACAGCCCCGTGCCGCCCTGCTCCATCAGGTAGCGGTAGCGCCGGTTGGATTCCTCTGCGGTGCCGAAGCCGGAGTACTGGCGGAACGTCCACAGTTTGCCGCGGTAGCCGGACGCGAAGTTACCGCGCGTGAAGGGATACTCCCCCGGCGGTGGCGGTTCCGCGTTTCTGTCCCCCGGGCCATACACCGGAGCAAGCGGGATGCCCGAGGGGGTCTCAGCCTCATTATTCATCGATGAATAACGTACTTGCAAAAAAAGAGAATGCCAATACCGCATGGCTGACCTGGTCAAACACCCGCATCCGAGCCGCGTCGGCTCTCGGCCCCGCTATGCCCGGCAAATGATTTCGCCGTGCGGGATCGCCAGCCAACCATCCGGAGCGGCCGCCCATGCCCGCCACGCCGCCGAGATCTCCTGCAGCTGCGCCGGGGTGGCCAGCCCCCGGGCGACCAGCTCGCGAGCCACACCCGAATGAAGAATCCGGTCGGCCCACATCCCGCCCCACCAAGCGCGCGTCTCGGGCGTCGCGTAACACCAGACGCTCCCCGTTGGCGCAACGTCGTCGAACCCCGCCGCGAGAGCCCAGGACAGGAGCTGCCTGCCCGCATCGGGTTCGCCGCGGTTGGCGCGGGCCGCTTGTTGGTAGATGTCCAGCCAAAAGTCCAACTCAGGCAGCCGCGGCCACCATATGAAACCCGAGTAGTCGGCGTCGCGGGCCGCGACAATTCCGCCCGGCACACACACCCGCCTCATCTCCCGCAGCGCCTGAACCGGATCGACGACATGCTGCAGCACCTGGTGAGCATGGACGACGTCGAAGGCGTCGTCAGGGAAGTCAAGCCTGTGTACATCGGCGGTCGCGAACGAGACGTTCGACAGGTTGCTGCGCTGGACCTCAGCGAGGGCCACGTTGAGGACGTCGGCGAATTGATCAACGGCCGTCACCGGGCCGGGCGCGACCCGGTCGGCGAGGTCGACGGTGATCGTGCCGGGGCCGCACCCGACGTCGAGCAGGGACAACCCCTGTTTCAGGTAGGGCAACAGGTAGCCCGCGGAATCTTCCGCAGTGCGCCGCTGATGACTGCGCAGCACCGACTCGTGGTGTCCGTGCGTGTAGACAGCCCGACGTTCGTCGTTCACTGCGGCTCCTTGATCTGCGCGTTCTAGCTCGAAGCTTACCGGTGGCGATCATATTTTGAAACTCACGTCTCATAATATGAGACACCCTAGTCGACCGGAACGTTGAGAATCGGGCGGTCGACGGCGGCTCCGGGACCGTCGAAATGCCACCACTCACCCGAATACACGGCCAACCCTCCGTAGTTCATCGCGGTCCGCAGCTGGACGCGGTTCGCCTGAGCGGCGGCGCTGACGTCCTGGGTCGCGATATGCCGTTGCCCTCGAGGTGAAGTCGTCGAAGTCGGTGCCCATGTCAGCCAGGCAGAGTCCACCGGACTGTCCACCCACCACGCGTTCGGGCGGGCACTGCTGTTGCACGCTGGTGAAGGTCACGTCAACCGAACGCCCCGACTCATGGCTGTGCGCATACGGACCCGGGCGTGCTACCCAGGCCGGGTTCGGGACCACGTTGAACATCCTGACCTGAACGTCATGCGGCCGGTAGCAGTCCCAAAACACCAGCACGTGTCCCTGCGGGCGCATTGCCGCCGCAGCCGCGGCAAGGCCTTGAGACATCGATTGGTGCACGAGGCATCGGGCGTCGGACGGATACAACTGCGTGCGGGTGAAGTTGTTGGTCGTCGCGTAGCGCAGGTCGATGAGGGCGTCGGGAACCACACTGAGAACGTCGACAAATCCGGCCGCACGCGCCGCGTCACTGACTGGTGGCACGCCGGGACCGGCCGCGGCGATGGCGCCGGCGGAAAGCGTGGCCAGTCCAACGGCAACCGTGGGCGGAAGAAACCGCCGGATCAGTCCCATCTGCACATTGTCCCGGGTGGCCGGTCGGTCGCGCCGAGCAGCCGTGATCTCGCGGCCATTGATGAACCGCGCCCGCTCATCTATGGTCCGACTAGCCGATCGGCTACTCCCTCAGGCCGGCGGCGCGGAGATGCGATATGCCCTGCAACGCAGGACTGGCAGCGGTCCAGGCCATTTGCCGTTCTCGCCGCCGCGTCGATCCCAAGGAAACACCCTGCCGACCATCTGCCCGGGGCATAAAGGAGTGAAAACGATGGCTGCTTTGGGGGTGGGCGTCATGCACAACACGATCAATTCGCGTTTCGGCCCAAAGCCTTTGATCCACGCCGACTACATCACCGCGGTGGCCTGTGGTGCCGATTCCTTCTGGGTGGCCGACCATCTCAACTCCGTGCTGCCGCCGTCGATGTGGACTCCCAAGCATGTCGGCGCGGCCCGTCTCATCCCCAAGATGGACGCACACCTCGAGCCGTGGACGATGCTGGGCTACTTGGCAGGGCACAACAAGCTCGGCCGGATGCGTCTGGGGGTGGCCGTCACCGATACCGGTAGGCGCAATCCCGCCGTCACCGCGCAGGCCGTGGCTTCGTTGCACCTGCTCACCCGTGGTCGCGCGGTTCTCGGCATCGGAACCGGTGAGCGTGAAAGCAATGCACCTTACGGCGTGGACTGGTCCAAGCCCGTAGCTCGCTTCGAGGAAGCCGTGGCCACCATCCGCGCGCTGTGGGACTCCAACGGCGAGTTGGTTACCCGGGACTCACCGTTTTTTCCGTTGCACAACGCAACGTTCGCGCTGCCCCCATACAAGGGCAGGTGGCCCGAGATCTGGATCGCCGCGCACGGTCCCCGCATGATGCGTGCGACCGGGCGCTACGCGGACGGGTGGTTTCCGGGAACGACCCGGGCAACCGAATACGGCGAACAACTCGAAATCGTCCGCACCGCGGCGTCGGATGCCGGGCGCGACCCGACGGTCATCACCCCCGCGCTCATCCGGTTCATCGTCACCGGGCGGTCCCGCGACGAAATCGACGAAGTCGTGGATTCCGATATCGCCAAGGTCTTCACGCTGAATTCCCCCGCCAAAGACTGGGCCCGCCACGGCGTAGAACACCCGCTCGGTTCAGACTTCGCCGGAGTGCAGGACCTGATACCGCAATTGATCGACGAGGAGACGGCGCTGTCGTACGCCGCGAAGGTGCCGCGGTCCCTCGTCAAAGAGTTGTTCGCGGTGGGGACGCCCAACGAGGTCGTCGAGCAGATCGCGGAGTTCCGCGATCACGGTATGCGCTACCTCGTCGTGGGCAATGCCGGTGCGATACAACCGAGTCTGCGCAAGAGCGCAGCGGCGACCACACCGTACGTCAAGGTCGTGCGGGGCCTGAGGAAGCTGTGATCCCGTGCCCCGGCATCGGCCCCAACAGTCACCTCACGAGCCCTGTCAGCAGGTCCGTGGTCCGGCGCAGCGACGCGATCCGCTCGTCTCTGGTCTGGCCGACCGGGACGATCTGTGTCCAGACGTCGGTGGCGCCGGCATCGAGCAGCCCGCTCAACTGGGCGCGCACCGACTCCTCACTGCCGACCAGGGCAGCCTCGGCGGGCGAGCTGACGCCGCCGGCCTCCAGCACTCGCTGGTAATTGGTCAGGCCGGCGTACAACGTCGCCGTGGCGGCCGCCGCCGAACGTGCCTCCGCGACGTCGTCGTGCACCGCGACGGGAAGCCCGGCGATGATCCGCGGCACTGGCCGGCCCGCCTCCGCCGCGGCGGCGTGCAGTCGCGGCGCGATGAGCGTCTCGATCACCCGCGCCGTCGCCATCCAGAGCACCGCGCCGTCGGTGAATTGCCCGCAGACGCGCAACATCCGGGGCGACATGGCCGACAGCAAGACGGGAACCGGTGCAGCGACGGGAGCCATCCGGTCGGCGCTGTGCGCCGACCAGTGCTCGCCGTCGAAGTCGACGACCTCGCCGCGCAACAGCGCGGCCACGATCCGCACATACTCCTCCGTGCTGGCGCCGGGGTTCTCGTACGACAACCCGTACACGTCGCGAACCAGGGTCGCGTGCGACGGACCGATGCCGAGTGTGAAGCCCTGCCGCCCCATGGCCTCGGCGACGGCGGCGGCCCGATTCGCTTGCAGCAGAGGATGACACGGGTAGGTCTGCAAGACCGCGGTGCCGAGCTCGATCGAGGTCGTGGCCCGGCCGGCCAGCGCGATCGCGGCCAGTGGGTCCCCCAGGACGCTGCTGGCGTACCACAACGAGGTGAAGCCCTGCTGCTCGGCGCGCACCGCTTGCTCGACGAGCTTCTGGGTCGAGGTGGCGCCCCCGGTCAGACCAATGCGCATGGTCGAAGATCCTCACACAGAACCCCCCTTCCGCAACAGACGAGTTCGACTGGCAAGGAGATGATGTCGCGATGCCGATGATCGACCTGACGTTCGTGCGTGGTTCCCTGGACGACGACGCGTTGAGCCGGCTGACCGACGAGCTGGTCGGCGCGCTGCTACGCGCCGAACGCGCGCCCGACACCCCGTTTCTGCGGGACAACACCTGGGTGTACCTGCATGCGATCGAACCTGCCGAGCTGTCGGTGGGAGGCCGGGGCCAGGCCGCACCCCGCTTCAGGGTCGACGTGACGGCGTTCGAAGGCGCACTATCCCAGGAACGTAAAGAGCAACTTGCCGCGGATGTGCATGCCGCGGTGTGCGCGGCGGCGGGAATCGACCCGCGGGGCCCAAGGGCCTTCCATGTCTGGACGTTGATCCGCGAAATCCCAGAAGGTAATTGGGCCGGCGGAGGCAGGGTCATTTACTACAAGCAGGTGAAAGGGCTGGTAGCCGAGGACAATCCCTAATCGCCGCCGGGAAATGTCAGGTGCTGCTTCCGGACTGCTTAGGGCCCCCGACGCCATCGCCGCAATCGACGTGCGGACATTTGGATTGGAGGTGCCTGTGGCGGGGTACACGGGGATGGATCGGCCTACTAGACAAGCATTCAATAAAGGGAGCACGAAGTGATTATTTTGGGCATCATCCTCTTGGTGGTCGGATACGTCGCGGCCATACCGATCTTGTATTCGATTGGCGGCCTGCTGCTGGTCATCGGTGTGATCTTGTGGATCTTGGGTGCGGTCGGGCGTCCCGTCGGTGGCCGAAAAGTCTGGTTCTAGATCCATGCCGCACCCCCGACCACCTACCAGTGGTCGGGGGTGCGGCACGACGGGTCGAGCATGTAAAACCACGTTGCCTTCTGCGGGATGTGCTTATCGCACAAGAGGACCGGGATTTCGTGGACCGCCTTGCACGATGCAGCGATGACCAAGCCGCTGATAAGGGTCGAGCGATCCACAGCCGCGCGCTCGAGTTACTCGAGGCCGAGGGGTTGGCAACACTAAATGCCCGGCGGCTGATGGCGGCCATCGCGAGCAGCTTTCTGACAGACTGTCAGCATCGTTTGACATGTTGTCAGAGCACTCGCCGACCACCTGGAGCAGAACATGTCCCTGAGCGCCGCCGAGGCCGTCCGACCCCTTTCCGTCGCGATGAAGGAGGGTTCGACGGCAGAGCACGACGCTGCGGAGCATTCACCGTTCGTGTCGGAACTGCTGGCCGGCCGGGTCAACGGTCAGGGCTATGCCGACTATCTGCTCCGGTTGCGTGTGGTCTACGGCGCGCTGGAAAAGGCCGTAAGGGCACGACGCGACGACTCATTGGTTGCCCCCATGTACGACCCGGCGCTAGAGCGCCTCCCGGCCATCGATGCCGACCTGGATCATTGGGCACCCGGCGCCGCGCACGAGGTCGAATCCGTCGCCGCTCAGAATTACCGAGACCGGATCGCCGGCGCCTCCTGGGGCGGCGCGCTGGTGGCCCACCACTACACCCGCTACCTCGGCGACCTCTCGGGCGGTCAGATCATCGGAAAGCTTCTCGACCGCACGTTCGGTCTGGGAGGGGCCGGCCTGGCGTTCTACGAATTCCCGATTCGGCCCAAGCCCTACAAGGACGCGTATCGGGCTCGGCTCGACGAACTCAGTCTCGACGCCGACGAAATCGCGCGTGCTGTCGACGAAGTGAAGGTCGCCTTCCGCTTGAATCAGGCGTTGTTCGACGAGCTCGCCGGCAACCTGCCGGCCTACCGGCGCTGACCGCCGCCCTCTTGGTAAATACGTTGCTATGCAGTGTATTTCACGCGTCAACGGTGACCGGACTTAACTCTCCGTGTTGATCAAACCCGGGAGACGGCATTACCGAGAAGATAGATGCCTTCGCGCAACTCTTCGGCCGATACGTCCCTGACGAGGTGATGCATGACGATCAGGCCGTGCATCATCGAAAATAGTGTCGCGGCAATGGCGTTGGCGTCCGAATAGGCCGGCACGTAGCCGTTGTCGCGCCAACGGCCTGCCAGTTCAGCGATGTGGTCGAGGGTCTCCAGGTACAGCACACGCGCACGCTCGTGCAACGTGGGGTTGCGCAGCGCCTCCGCCCAGGTTTGCAGGGCGATACGACTCATATCGTATTCGGAGTTCTCCACCCTGCTATCCAACTCACCGACCAACAACGTCAGCGTCTGCGCGGGCGTCGGACAGGGTTCATACGCGAGCATGTCCACGAAGATCTGTCGCACTTTCGCCAGACCCTCCTCGGTCGTGGCCTCGATCAACTCGTCCTTGCTGCGGAAGTAGCGGTAGACCGCACTCGAGGACATCCGGGACGCGGCGATCACATCGTCCATCGACGTGGCATGGAAACCGTTACGCGAAAAACAGGACCACGCGCTGGCCAGGATGTGCTGCCGGCGGCGGGCACGGGTTTGGTCACTCAGCTTGGGCACCAATCTACCTTAAACGAAAACGATTGGACCCTCTATAGCCATGAAACTACCAACTATGCCACCATACAGAAAATTTTAGTTCTGTTTAATGCCGGATCGCCACCCCGAGGAGGCCTATGGCCATGAGAAGGTCGAACATCAATCTTCTACGCACCGCGCTAGCAGTCGGGGCACTCCTGAGCGGCGGAGTCGCCGCGGCGATCCCAGCCCAGGCGCAGGGAGCCGATGATTTCCTCGACGACATCAACAACATCGGCATCGGCAGCCGCGACGACCCCCACAACTTCGACCTGGTGGGATTGGGCAACGCCATTTGCTGGCGGCTCTACACCGGCGATGCATCCGGCCACGTCGTCGACAATTTGGTGACCAGCTCCCGTTCCGACAGCCGTCCGCCGCTCACCCCCGCTCAGGCCACCGCCGAAGTGGGCTTTGCACTAGCCGACCTATGCCCGGACGCAGCGCCGAAGTAAGTCGGATGGATGAGCCGACGTGAGCTGCGCTCTATAGGCTTTAAACAATAACGTTCGTTGGTGTTATAGATGATGGATTGCGTAATAGGCTCATAAAAGACCGGAAACTCCCGTATTGGTGGTGGAGGAGGAGCTCAGCAATGCGCTCGCTAGGACTGGCATTGAGCGCGACCTCAAGGAGTACCCGGCCGCCAGCCACGCATTCCGCGAACGACGCAGAAGCGGGCTGCTGAACGGAAAGAAGCGACATCGATGAAGCTTGCTGGCGTAGGCGTGTGGAGTTCGCAATTGCGTTACGGCGACGCCAACGAGTCCGCCGATGCCGCGGCGGAGTTAGAGGAACTCGGCTTCCAGGCGCTGTGGATACCCGATGCCGGAGGGAAAGTGTTCGATTCGGTCGCCCATTTGCTGGCATCGACCAGCCACGCCGTCGTGGCGACGGGAATTCTGAACCTGTGGATGCACTCCGCATCGGATGTCGCGGCATCCTACGCGTCATTGTCGGCCGACTACGGCGATCGGTTTCTCTTGGGAATCGGCGTGAGCCACGCTCTTCTGATCGACGCCTCAGAACCGGGTCGGTACCGGCGACCGCTGGCGGCCACACGCGCATTCCTCGATGCCTTGGACTCCGCGGAGCAACCGGTGCCTGTCGAACACCGGGTTCTGGCCGCGCTGGGGCCCAAGATGTTGGAGTTGTCGGCGCACCGCGCCGCCGGTGCGCATCCCTACCTCGTCACGCCCGAACACACTGCGGGCGCTCGCGAAATATTGGGCGAGGGTCCCCTACTGCTGCCCGAGCAGGGCGTCATCCTGTGTGACAGTGCCGCCGAGGCGCGCGCCATCGGGATCGAATGGCTGCGTGGCTATTTGGCGCTGCCGAATTATGCGAACAACCTGCTGCGGTCCGGGTTCACCGCCGCCGACCTGGAATCAGTCAGCGACCGACTGTTCGACGCGATCATCGCCTGGGGTGACGAGGAGACGGTGCTGCGCAGGGTGAAAGAGCATCACGCCGCCGGTGCGAATCACGTCTGCGTCCAGGTGCTCACCGCGGACCCAGCGGAATTCCCCCGCGAGCAGTGGCGTCGCATTGCCGCCGCACTGCGCTAGCCGCAAAGCTGTGCGTCCCTCATGCCCTGCGACGAGCGCACCTGCCGTTGATCACACCACCGTCAGGGGCAGTGAATGACGCGGCTCGAACTGGAAGGTCGCTCCGCCGCTGAATTTGGTCACCGCGACTTCTGACAGTTCTTTCGCCGGGGTGCTGCGCTCGATCACACTGGCGGTCCATGTGGTGTCGGTCCCCTCGACCTGGACATCCAGATTGGGATTCACGGCGTTGACGATGGCTTGCAGGGGCACGTATCCGTCGGGCGAGCACAACGAGATCCAGGATCCGTCGTCGTGGGCAGGCGACGGACGCACGTGCAGCGTCCCTTCCGTCAGGTCAGCGTCGACATACCTGGCCGGGTTGAGCAGCGGGTGCAATTCGAGGACGCGCAGGGCGCCCGCAGCGTCGTCCGACAATGACAGCGCGCGCCGGATCCGGTCGGCGGCAACACCGGCCACACCGATGAGCTGCTTCGTGCAGATCGACCTGGCCTGCTCGGCGTCGGCTCCGGCACGAGCACGCACCGCGATCCCGAACGACAGGTTCAGCAGGTGCATCTGCAGGCAGACCTCGTCGGCGATGCGGACCAGCGCCGAATGCGAGAAAGCCCCGAAGTCGACGTCGGAGAGCAGCGCACCGGAATAGTCGGCCGTGCCTTCCTGCGAAGGATCGATCGGGTCGAGTTCCAGAGTGGCGGCGCGGGTTTCGGCCACGATGTCGAGCGCCGGAATGCCCGAGACGGGTGGGTAACTCTCGTCGATGATGACCGTCCAGGCACAGTGCGGTGTCCGGCCGGCCGGTACCCGCGGCGGACGGTGAATGGGCCGCACCTGCGCACGGGGGTTGGTCGCCACCGCGGTTGCGTCGAAGGTCGGATCCTCGATGTCGTGGCACATGCCCTTGACATAATCGGGGCCCATCGGCTCGACGTCGAGCAGTGCGCCGCAGTGGTCGAGGTGGAACTCGCCGTGCCAGCGGTCGTGCACGGTGTAGCGGAAGTCCATGAACTGCGGGGGCGCGCCGATGTCGAGTTGGAGACCCTTGAAGATCGTGAAGATGTCCACGCCTTCGTATTTCAGCGCTTTCTGCATCCGCCTGGTGTAGATCGGACTGGCGCCAGCCCATTCCTCGATCGCGATCTGCAACATCTCTTCGCGTCCCCAGGCGCTGATACACCAGGCCATTCCGGACCGGTCGATCATCTGCCCGATGAGCAGCAACTCCGGAACCAGTGTCGCCAGCTCGTCGCGGGATAGCGCGGCATACCTACTTGTCATGGAGATTCCTGCCGACGTGCATCTGGATCGCGTCGTTGACGTTGTCCTTTCCGTCGCGCGCGGCGCCCTTCTCTTCGGCCTTCTTACGCTTGGTCACCACCCGCTTGACGGCACCGTCTACCTTGGAGCCCAGTGGGAAGCCCACGTAATGGGTGAGGAAGATCGCAACCTCGCGGAGTTCCTCCCGCGTCATCTCGTCGTTGTGAAGGATCGCGGTGGCCTGCACTTCCACGAGTTCTTCCATGCCTTGGGCGGCCAGCACTCCGAGCAGCATCATCCGGCGGTCGCGCATCGACAGCCCCGGCCGGGTCCAGATCGAACCGAAGAGATGATCCACGGTGAGCGCGAAGTATTCGCCGGGCATGTCCGGCATCTCCCACCCGTAGACCTCGTTCATCTTCGCGAGGCCCTTCTTACGCAATTCCTCCATGGCTACTCCTTCGTGGTCGACGCACTGTGGGGCACACCGAGGCCTGCCGCCAAATTCTCGAGAGCCAACTCGGCCAGCGGCAGCTCGGTACCGGTCGCTTCACCAAGAGACAACGCGAGGCTCAGGTCCTTCTCGCCCAGCCCGCGGGTATGGGTGAACGCGTCGTGCAGCCAGTGCTCCGGGGCCAGCGTCGACATGTCCTCACGCACCATGATCGCGCCCGGTCCGCCGGTGAGAGCATCAGTGTGGCGGACCACCCTGCCGAGTTGCGCCAGGTCGATGCCGGCTGCCTCGGCGAGCTTCATCGCCTCACACGCGGCGGCGTAGCCGGTGAACGTCAACATGTTGCGCGCCAACTTCATTCGCGTTCCCGCCCCCGGCTCGCCGGCGTGGAT
This sequence comes from uncultured Actinomycetota bacterium, assembly GCA_963762625.1. Classification (GTDB taxonomy): domain Bacteria; phylum Actinomycetota; class Actinomycetes; order Mycobacteriales; family Mycobacteriaceae; genus Mycobacterium. The sequence continues at coordinate 843,175 of CAVXLB010000001.1, read as the reverse complement.
GACCATCGACGCGAACTGCTTGAACGCGGGCTTGATCTGCTCGTACACGTCGCGGTCAGCGCCCACCATCACGGCCAGCTCACCCTTGTCGGCCGCCCCGCCACCGCCGCTGACCGGCGCATCGATCACGTGAATGCCCTTGGGCTTCAGATCAGCCGCGAGCTCGACTGCAGTCTCTGGGCTGATCGTGGAGTGGATGGCGATGACCGTGCCCGGCTTCGCATGTGCGGCGAGCTCAGCGACGACCTCCCGCACCTGCTTGTCATTCAGCACGGTGATGCTGATGATGTCTGCGGTCGCTACGTCCGCGACGCTGTCGGCCAGCGACGCACCGAGCTCGGCCAGCGGCGTCATGGCTTCGGTACGAACGTCGAACACCGTGACTCCGCCCGGCCATTCCACGAGCCGCTTAGCCATGGGCGCTCCCATGTTCCCGAGACCGATATAGCCGAGTTTCGCTTCGTTGCGTTCACTCATGAAGTTGCCACCCTCTCAGCGGATGATTTGTCCGCCGTCGACGTTGAAGATCTGGCCGGTGATCCACTTGGCCTGATCCGACAGCAGGAACAGACACATGCCCACCAGGTCCTCCGGCTCGCCCATCCGCGACAACGGAATGCGCTTGACGATGTCGGCGACCATCTCCTGCGGTGTCGTGGTCCGGTTGGCCTCGGTGTCGATGGGACCGGGCGCGATCGCGTTGATCCGGATGTTCTGACCGCCGAGTTCAGTCGCCAACTGTTGAGTCAAGCCGTTGATGCCGACCTTCGCAAGACCGTAGAAGTTGGAGTACAGCCACGCCGCGGTCGACGATTGATTGACGATCGCCCCGCCGCCCCGCTTGGCCATCTTTCGGTACACCGCGCGCGTACACGCCAGCGCGCCGTCGAGGTTCACGCTCATGAACTTCTTGTAGTACTCCCAGTCGACGGTGATCAGGAAGTCGAGCTTCATCCCACCGAAGATCGCCGCGTTGTTGACCAGGTAATCGATACCGCCGAACTCGGCCAGAGTCGCGGCGGCCATCTCTTTCGCGGACTCGGGATCACTGACGTCCACCCGCAGCGCGAGTGCCGTGCCGCCTTCGCCCTTGATTCCGTCGGCGACCTTCTGTGCGCCCTCGGTGTTGATGTCGGCCACTACGACGGCCGCACCTTCGCGGGCGAGAGCCTCCGCGTAGGCCTGGCCGATACCACCGCCGGAACCGGTGACGATGGCCACCTTTTCTTTGAACTGATCGCCGTACAAACCCATCGGACCCACCGCTTTCTTCCTTAGTTCGCTGCCGTCGCAATGAGTTTGGTCTCGAGGTACTCCTCGAAACCAGGCAAACCCATCTCGCGGCCGATCCCGGACTGCTTGTAGCCACCGAACGCCGCATCGGCGGAGTACCAAACACCGCCGTTGACGTTGACGGTGCCGACCCGCATGCGCGCCGCCACGGCCTGCGCGCGATCGTCATCGGCGCTGAACACCGTTCCCGACAAACCGTAAGGCGAGTCGTTGGCGATGCGCACCGCGTCGTCGTCGCCGTCGTGGGCGATGACGGTGAGGACCGGTCCGAAGATCTCCTCACGCGCCACCCTGGCGTCGTTGGTCAGTCCGGAGATCACCGTCGGCTCGATGAAGTAGCCGGTGTCACGGTCGGCAGGGCTGCCCCCACCGCAGGCGAACTTGCCGCCCTCCTCGAGTGCCAGATCCAGATAACCCTGAATGCGGTCGCGCTGGCGCGCCGAGATGACGGGACCACACACGGTCCGCTTGTTGGTCGGATCGCCGGGCTTGATCGAACCCATCGTTGCGGCGGCGGCCTCTACGGCCTCCTCGTAGCGTGCCCGCGGCACCACGAGGCGCGTGGTGATCGCGCAGCCCTGCCCGGCGTGCATGGCGGCGGTGAACGCTGACATTGCGCACGCACCAGCGAGATCCGCGTCGTCGAGCACCAGGAACGCCGACTTGCCGCCCAGCTCCAGGAACACCTTCTTGATGGTCGCGGCGGCATCGATCATGACGCTTCGGCCCGTGTTCGTCGATCCGGTGAACGACACCATGTCCACGCGCGGGTCCTTCGACAGCAACGCTCCGACACCATGGTCACTGGACGTCACGATGTTGATGACGCCCGCGGGGAAGTCGGTGTGCTCGGCGATCAGGTCGCCGAGCACCGCCGCCGACCACGGGGTGTCCGGAGCGGGCTTGAGGATCAACGTGTTTCCCGCCGCCAGGGCGGGCCCAACCTTGGCCAGGTTGATCTGGTGCGGAAAATTCCACGGCGTGATCGCGCCGACCACACCAACGGCCTCACGCGCCATCGTCCGGTTGGTGGGGATGCCCTGCGGTTTCGCGTGACCGAGATCCACATTCCACGTGTAGGACTCGGCCGTGTCGGCGGCGAAGCTCAAGTCCTCGACCGGTCCTTCGAGCTGCGCACCTGCCGTCAGCATCACCGGCGCACCCACCTCGGAAACGGTGATGTCGCGCAATTCCTCGATGTGATCGCGCATCGCCTGCTGCAACTGCCGGATGCACCGCACCCGAAGCTCGACGTTCGTCGACCAGTCGGTCTCGTCGAACGCCTTGCGCGCCGCGCCAATCGCGGCGCCCATGTCGGCGGCGTCAGCGTCGGCCGCGACGCCAAGCACTTCCTCGGTAGCCGGGTTGGCATTCGGGAACGTGCCCCCGCTGCCCGCGACGAGCTTGCCGTCGATGAGCAGACGACTTTCGCGATCGTCCAGTAGCGCCATCCGAACTCCCATTCATATCCTGGACAACTGTCCGACAGTGTTCAATCGAACCATAACCTCTATAGCGCAGGCATGGCAAGAGTCGGCACCTTAACCAAGGTGGTAAGTACTCATTTTTCAACTTCTTACAGGCATTTTCAGCGCCAAGCTTGCTTAGAGCCACCGCAGTCAGATAACTTGGACATGTGTCCAGCGAAGCAGTCGTCGACATCACCGGGGCGGCAACCACCGATCCTGGTGAGACGCCGCGCAATCGCCGGCAGGAGGAGACCTTTCGGAAAATACTCGCTGCGGGCGTCGAGACACTGCGCGAATCCTCGTATGCCGACCTCACCGTGCGCGCGGTCGCCGCGCGGGCCAAGGTGGCGCCTGCTACCGCCTACACCTACTTCTCATCCAAGAACCACCTGCTCGCGGAGGTCTATCTGGACCTGATGAAGCAGGTGCCCTATTTCACCGATGTCAACGAGCGGATGCCGGTTCGCGTCGAGCAGGCGCTGCGCAGCATGGCGCTGACGGTCGCCGACGAACCTGAGGTGGCGGCGGCATGCACGACGGCGCTGCTGACGGGCAACGATCCCACCGTGCGCCCGGTCCGCGACCGCATCGGCGCGGAGATCCACCGCAGGATCAAGTCGGCGGCCGGCCCCGATTGCGACCCGAGGATGGTCGCCGCACTCGAGATGACCTTCTTCGGCGCGCTAGTCAACGCCGGCACCGGCGTGTTCACGTACCACCAGATCGCCGATCGATTGACCTACGTCGTCGGCCTCATCTTTGGAGAAGACCGATGACAATCGACACCGGCCACCCCCCGGCCGCGGCGCTGTTGGACCCATACGACTATGACTTCCACGAAGATCCGTATCCGTACTACAAGCGGCTCCGCGACGAGGCTCCGCTCTATCACAACGAGGCCCTCGGCTTCTGGGCCGTGTCCCGGCACAGCGACGTCCTGCAGGGCTTCCGCAACAGCACGACGCTGTCCAACCGGGAGGGCGTGTCCCTCGACCCGATCTCGCGGGGGCCGCACGCGTCGAAGACGATGTCGTTCTTGGCCATGGATGACCCCGACCACCTGAGGCTGCGGACCCTGGTGTCCAGGGGGTTCACGCCGCGTCGGATTCGCGAGTTGGAGCCCCGGGTAACCGAACTGGCGGTCGGTCATCTCGACGCCTTGATGGAGCAGGGGACCGACGGCACAGTCGACTACGTCGCCGAGTTCGCGGGCAAGCTGCCGATGGACGTCATCTCCGAACTCATGGGCGTCCCCGAGGCCGACCGGGACCGCATCCGGGCGCTCGCCGATGGCGTGATGCACCGCGAGGACGGCGTGAACGACGTGCCGGCCGAGGCCATCGAGGCGTCCATCAACCTGATCGTCTACTACCAGGACATGGTCGCCCAACGCCGCAAGAAGCTCACCGACGATCTGACGTCGGCATTGTTGGAGGCCGAAATCGACGGTGATCGCCTCACCGACGACGAGGTGCTGGGCTTCATGTTCTTGATGGTGATCGCAGGCAACGAGACCACCACCAAACTGCTTGCCAACGCGGCTTATTGGGGGTTCAAAAACCCCGACGAACTCGCCCCGGTCTTTACCGATCACGCATTGATCAAGCCGTGGGTCGAGGAGACGTTGCGCTACGACACGTCCAGCCAGATCCTGGCCCGCGCCGTGGCCGGCAACATAGAAATGTATGACACCACGATTCCTGCCGGCGACGTGCTGCTGCTGCTACCCGGGTCGGCCAACCGCGACGACAGGGTCTTCGAAGCGCCCGACGACTACCGCATCGGCCGCGAGATCGGTTCGAAGTTGGTCAGTTTCGGCAGTGGTGCACACTTCTGCCTTGGTGCGCACCTGGCACGCATGGAAGCGCAGGTCGCACTCGCCGAGTTCTTCAAGCGCGTTCGCGGCTACGAGGTCGACGAGGCCAACTCCGTGCGCGTCCACTCCAGCAATGTCCGCGGGTTCGCCCACCTACCCATCACCGTGAAGGCCCGATAGATGCCCCGTTTCGCAGCACTGCCCGAACGCCGACCCGCAATTGTCGCGGGCGCGTCAGCCGGCATCGGAGAAGCCACTGCGATCGCGCTCGCAGCCCGCGGCTTCCCCGTCGCGCTGGGCGCTCGCCGTGTCGAAAAGCTCGAAGACCTCGTCGGCAAGATCAACGCCGACGGGGGCGAGGCCGTCGGATTCCACCTCGATGTCACCGACCCCAACTCAGTGAAGTCCTTCGTCTCCCAGGCTGTGGCCGCACTCGGTGAGATCGAAGTGCTAGTGGCGGGAGCCGGAGACACCTACTTCGGCAGGCTGCACGAGATCAGCACCGACGACTTCAACTCCCAGCTGCAGATCCATCTCGTCGGCGCTAACCGGTTGGCCACCGCGGTCCTGCCCGGCATGATTGAGCGTCAACGCGGCGACCTGATCTTCGTCGGATCGGACGTCGCGTTGCGTCCACGCCCGCACATGGGCGCCTACGGAGCCGCGAAGGCCGCACTGGTCGCCATGGTGACCAACTTCCAGATGGAACTTGAAGGCACCGGCGTGCGCGCATCAATCGTGCACCCGGGTCCGACGAAGACCTCGATGGGCTGGAGCCTGCCCGCCGAGTCCATCGGGCCGGCACTCGAGGACTGGGCCAAGTGGGGCCAGGCGCGCCACGACTACTTCCTGCGCGCGTCGGACTTGGCGCGGGCCATCACCTTCGTCGCAGAGACCCCGCGCGGCGGCTTCATCGCGAACATGGAACTACAGCCGGAGGCCCCATTGGCCGGCGTGAAGGAACGTCAACAGCTCAAGCTTGGCGAAGAAGGGATGCCACCGGTATGACGATCACCAAAGAGGTACAAAGGGTTTCGGGTGGCGAGGAAGAGCACGGCCACCTCGAGGAGTTCCGCACCGATCCCATCGGTTTAATGAAGCGCATCCGGGACGAGTGCGGCGACGTGGGTTGGTTCCAGCTGGTCGACAAGCACGTCATCTTCCTGTCCGGAACGGAAGCGAACGAGTTCTTCTTCCGTTCCTCCGACGAGGATCTCGACCAGGCTGAGGCCTACCCATTCATGACACCGATCTTTGGTAAGGGCGTCGTTTTCGACGCGAGCCCCGAGCGGCGCCAGGAGATGCTGCACAACTCGGCGCTTCGCGGCGAGCAGATGAAGGGCCACGCGGCGACCATCGAAGGCGAAGTCAAGAAGATGATTGCCAACTGGGGCGACGAGGGCGAGATCGAACTGCTTGACTTCTTCTCCGAGTTGACCATCTATACCTCGACTGCCTGCCTGATCGGGCTGAAGTTCCGCGAGCAGCTCGACGTCCGGTTCGCGCATTATTACCACGAGCTGGAGCGCGGCACCGACCCGCTGTGCTACGTCGACCCCTACCTGCCGATCGAGAGCTTCAAGCGACGCGACGAGGCTCGCGTGAATCTCGTTGCGCTGGTTCAGGAGATCATGGACGGCCGCCTCGCGAATCCTCCCAAGGACAAGAGCGACCGTGACATGCTCGACGTATTGGTGTCGATCAAAGACGAGGAGGGCAATGCCCGGTTCTCGGCCGACGAGGTCACCGGGATGTTCATCTCATTGATGTTCGCCGGCCACCACACCAGTTCGGGGACCTCGTCGTGGACACTGATCGAACTCATCCGTCACCCCGAGGTCTACGCCGACATCGTCGCCGAACTCGAAGAGCTGTACGCCGACGGCCAGGAGGTGAGTTTCCACGCGCTGCGCCAAATTCCGTTGCTGGACAACGTGGTCAAGGAGACCCTGCGCCTTCATCCGCCGCTGATCATCTTGATGCGGGTCGCGAAGGGCGAGTTCGAGGTCGAAGGCTTTCCGATCCACGACGGCGACTTCGTAGCCGCCTCCCCCGCGATCAGTAACCGGATCCCGGAGGACTTCCCCGATCCCGACGCGTTCAAGCCGGATCGCTACAACAAGCCCGAACAGGCCGATGTCGCGAATCGATGGACGTGGATCCCATTCGGCGCGGGCCGTCACCGCTGTGTCGGCGCAGCGTTCGCCACCATGCAGATCAAGGCGATCTTCTCGGTGTTGTTGCGTGAGTACGAGTTTGAAATGGCGCAGCCCGCCGATACCTACCGCAACGACCACTCGAAAATGGTGGTCCAGCTAGATCGGCCGGCCAAGGTTCGCTACCGCAAGCGCCAGGCCTAGGCCGAGGGATCTCGCAATGGGATTTCGAATCGAGGTGGACCTGGACCTGTGCCAGGGCCACGCGATGTGTGAACTTGAGGCACCCGACTACTTCACGGTGCCCAGGCGCGGCAAAGTGGAAATTCTCGACTCGGAGCCGCCCGACGACGCGCGTGATGAGATCGAGCGGGCCGTCGACATGTGTCCTACCCATGCGCTATTCATCAAAGAGAAAGAAGACTGACAATGGCGTCGTTTCCCCGCGAACAACTCGAAGACTGGGTGCAGCGGTGGCTGCAGGTCAATCGCGATGCCGAGCAGGCTGGCAATTGGAAATCGTTGGCGGACTTCTACTCCGACGATGCCACGTATGGGTGGAACATCGGCCCCAAAGAAGACGTGATGTGCGTCGGCATCGACGAAATCCGCGACATCGCGCTGGGACTCGAGATGGACGGCCTCGAAGGCTGGAAGTACCCCTATCAGAAGGTGGTCATCGACGACAAGCAGGGTGAGATCGTCGGATTCTGGAAGCAGGTCGTCACCGACCCGGACAACCCGGACGCCGGCGAGCGCGAGATCTACGGCATCGGCGGAAGCTGGTTCCGGCTCGTCGAGGCGGGTGGCGACGCGAAGATCGAGTGGCAGCGCGACTTCTTCGACTTCGGCCACGTCCAGAAGCTCTATCTCGACCTGATGACCAACGGGAAGTTATCCACGGGCATGCAGGACCGGATCGAGCGCAGCCTGGCCGGCGAAAAGCTGCCCGGCTACTACCCACTCGGCGAAAGCCCCGTTCCGTTGTGGTGATGCTGTCCCCATGACTACCCAGATCGACGCGCCCGCGGTACGACAATTGAGTCCATTACTGGCGTATTGCGCGTGATCATTAGCTACCCTGGACATGTGTCCAGAAATGGCCTGGCCGATGTCTCGGACCTGGCGTCCCGCCGACGCAAGAGGGCCGCTGAAGAAGCCTCCGCGAGGTTGCTCGACGCCGCGGTGGAACTGCTCCGTGAGACCTCGTTTGATGCCGTGACCGTCGGCGAGGTGGCTGTGCGGGCGGGAGTTCCCGAGGCAAGTGCGGCCAGACTGTTCTCCTCGATGAACGAACTGGTCGTCGAGATCTGTCTGCGCCGGATCCGCGCCGTTGATCTGACCGCCGACGCCACCCGTGGATCGATCGACCGTGTTGCCGCGCAACTGAGCCGGATGATGCTGGTCGTCGCTGAAGAACCCGCCGTCGCTGCCGCCTGTGCCGCGGTCTTCCTCGACAGCGGGCCGACAGTCGATCGCGCCCACGAACAGATCGGCCTGGAGATCCACCGGCTGATTGCCTCCGCGGTGGGCCCAGGGTCGTGGCCTGAGGTAATCACAACGCTGGAGCTCGTGTTCTCCGGGGCCCTGATTCAGGCAGCGGCGGGAACCATGTCCTTTCAGCGGGCCGCCGACCGGGTCGAGACCGCCGTCGGCCTCATCCTTGAAGGCGTCCCACAGCACTGAACCACTGCGCTCGCGAGCTCGGTCTAGCATTGTGGCAACTCGCGGCAGAAGGCAGGTGAGCGACAGGTGGCGCGCTTCACCAGCATCCTATTTCCAGAGGGCGGCGCGTCGAAGGGTGCTGACGCGCCACCCGGTTGCCTACCCGACTTGCACCTCGACGAAATCATCGCTGCGGTGACCGCCGAACATCCCGACGATAACGTCGACCGGTTCTTCCACGTTCCGCTGCACGAGGTTTCCGCCGTCGAGCACCGCCACCAGGTATTCCGAGATCTCGAACGCGACCAGACCCGTCAGCCAATCCTGAATTTCGTTGACGGAATGCGAACGATGCGGCGCCGACGTGACCAGGCGAAGCACCTGAAGCATCCGCTGCAACGACAAGGCTGGTTCATCTACGCCGTTCAAACATTCTGCGGCACTGTGGCATCGCTGCACGAGGAGCTCGCTTATGCTGGGCCGGATTCCGGCGGGCTACGCGACTTCGCGCGATATGTGGCCGGATACGTCGAGAGCGAACCCTTCCGAAAACTGGTAAGCGACACCGAAGCCGTACAGACCGAACTCCGCAAGGTCCGCTATACCGTCCAAATCCAGGGCCTGCGGGTACACGTCGAGAAGTTTGAAGGCCAAACCGATTACAGTGAAGGAGTCGTGGCGACGTTCGAGAGGTTCGCCACGGAGGTAAACAAGGACTACCACGTACCCCTCAAGGATAACGCCGACATGAATCATGTCGAAAGACAGGTCCTTGAGTGCGTCGCCAAGCTTTACCCGGACGCCTTTTCCCTGCTCGATCGATTCTGCCGGCGAAACGAGCGCTTCGTTGAACCCGCAATCGTGCAATTCGATCACGAGATTCGTTTCTATCTGTACTATTTGGCCTTTGTTCGTCGCCTCACCACCGCGGGCCTGAACTTCAGCTATCCCGAGGTCACCACCGAACCCGGAGCCCTGTCCGCTGATGGCACCTTCGACCTCGCGTTGGCGATCAAGTCGCCTGACGAGCGGCATCCCCTAGTAAGCAATGACTTTCGTCTGTCCGGACCCGAAAGAGTCTTCGTTGTGACCGGGCCGAATCAGGGTGGCAAGACGACATTTGCCCGGACTATCGGCCAATGCGCCTACCTCGCGTCGCTCGGCTGTCCGATACCCGCCGCACGTGCCAGGTTCACGTTGCCCGATCAGATCTACACCCACTTCGAACGGCAGGAGACCCTGTCGACACTGCATGGAAAGCTCGAAGAGGAACTGATCCGAATCCATGAGATCCTGGGCCGAGCCACCGCGGCAAGCCTCATCATCATGAATGAAAGCTTCTCATCCACCACCCTCAGCGATGCCCTGCTGATCGGCACCGAAATCCTTGAACGGATAATCAAACTGGGCAGCACCGCCGTCTATGTCGGCTTCCTCGATCAACTGGCCGGCGTGGATCAGGCGTGCGTCAGCATGGTCGGCGAAGTAGCGCCCGATGATCCTGCGCAACGGACATTCAAATTCACCCGTCGGCCCGCGGACGGCTTGGCCTATGCCGCGGCGTTAGCCAATAAATACGGACTCAATCACGACGTCCTGCGACGGAGGATCAGCCCATGAAAGTCCGCCTGTTACACCCCCGAAGCGACCTCGACCTGGAGCCCCGGTTGCCTTGGCAGCAAAGCGCTCTCATCAACGATGACCTGGAACTGGGCAGGCTCTACAATGCCATGGCAGCCGGCGACGCATTTCTGCTCGACACGGCCAAAAAGCTGATTCCACTCACCGTAGTCGATCCTGATGTCATCATCTACCGCCAAGAGGTGTTGGCCGACTGTCTGGCCAATCGCACTGTGGTGCGCCAGATTTACGACGCCGCATCCGCGGTCGACGGGGTCGAACTGCGGCACAAGGTGTTCCTAGGCGGCCTTAACTCGCGCGACCCGGAATTGATCCTGCGCCGATCCGTCCGGGTTTTGGAACTGCTCACTTCAACTCTCAGGCAACTGCGGAGCCTATCCGACGAGTACGCCGGCCGGGTCCGCTCCACCGGGTTCCGGCAGTTATTTGCGATGCTCGCCGAGCAGCTGTCCGACGACTATTTAGCCCGGGTCAACGAGTACCTAAGCGAACTGCAACTGCCGCGCGGCGTCCTGCTCAGCGCCCAACTCGGACTCGGCAACAAAGGCGAACGCCACCTGCTCCACCAACCACCCCGACGCAGTTTTTGGGCGAAGCTGAGCGGAAACCAAAGCGACGGCTGCGGGTTTGTGGTCGACGACGCCGACCTGGACGGTGCGCAAGCGCTCAGCAAGCTGGCGGGTCGCGCCATCAACGACGTCGCCAACACAGTCACCCAATCGGCAGAACATCTCCAAACTTTCTTCGGACGGCTCCGAACGGAGCTGGGGTTTTATCTCGGGTGCCTCAATTTGTGTGACGAACTAACCAAACGCGATGTACCGACGTGTTTTCCGGTACCCACGCCAATCGACTCGCCGCGCTTTCAATGTCGTGGTCTGCGCGACGTCGGGCTTTGCCTGACGACGAGCAAGAAAGTCACCGGCAACGACATCGACGCCGATGGCAAAACTTTGATCACCATCACCGGCGCCAATGAGGGTGGAAAATCAACGTTTTTACGCAGCGTCGGCGCCGCGCAGCTAATGATGCAAGCCGGCATGTTCGTCGCCGCGGAAGCGTTTGTTGCCAACGTCCGCGACGGCGTCTTCACACATTTCAATCGGGAAGAGGATGTCACTCTGAGGCGCGGCAAGCTCGAAGAAGAACTTGCCCGGATGAGCGCGATCGTCGAGTGCATGGGGTCGACGTCGTTGCTGCTGTGCAATGAGTCCTTTGCCTCGACCAATGAGCTCGAGGGATCGCAAATCGCGCGAGGCGTCGTGCACGCGTTGGTCGAGAGTGGGGTCAGAGTGTTGTTCGTGACCCACCTCTACGACCTCGCGTACAGTCTGTACGCGCGCCACGATCCCGCTGATCTGTTCTTGCGGGCCGAGCGACGTCCAGATGGTGTACGCACTTTCCGGTTGACCCCCGGCAAGCCCGAACCGACCAGCCACGGCGAGGATTCTTTCCGACGAATCTTCGGCATCGCTGCGCATGCGGACGGCGAGCGGGTGACCTCGAGCTGAAATCCCTTAACTGCCAACAAAGTCCAGCAAAATGCGCGCCGACAATTCGGCTTGGCCTCCAAGCGTTCTCGTCGCATAACACTCGAAACGGTTGGAGTGGGTGTCCCGCTTAGAAATGCTACGGCGTTCCGTTCGTTCCCGGTGTGCCGCCAAACATGCCGGCGCTGCCACCGGTGCCGCCGATCCCGCCGTTGACGCCGTTGCCGCCATCGCCGCCATCGCCGACTAGCGACTGGGTGAAGGCGCCGTCGACGACTTCCCCGTTGTTGCCACCGTTGCCGCCGTTGGCAAGCCCGATACCGCTGCCGGCGTCTCCGCCATTCCCGCCGCCGCCGAGGAACCCGAGAGCGTTTCCACCGTCGCCGCCGTCGCCGCCGGTCCCGGTGGGAGCCGCGCCGCCGTGCCCGCCGACACCGCCGACACCGGCTACCAACCCGGCGCCGGTGCCGCCAGTTCCGCCGTTGCCGGCGTTGCCGAGGGCGGAGGCGCCGCCCGCCCCGCCCGCACCCCCGCCGCCCAGACCTGTGGCCGCGCCGATGCCGCCATTGCCGCCCGCACCGCCGACGCCACCGGTGCCGGTGGCCGCGCCGCCAACCGCACCGGCGCCACCTTGGGCGACGCCGAAGCCGACGAGGGCGGGGGCGGCGCCGACGCCGCCATTGCCGCCCCCACCGCCGACGCCACCGGCGCCGGTGGCCGCGCCGCCAACTCCACCGGCGCCGCCGGCCACGTCGTCGAATCCAATTAACCCGGTCGCAACGCCGCCACCTCCGGCCCCGCCGGCCCCGGCGAACCCAGTGGTAGCAGCGCCACCGGCTCCTCCGGCGCCGCCGAGAGCGAAGTCGATCCCTACCCGGCTGCTGGCGAGACCATTGCCGCCGACACCGCCGACCCCACCGGTTCCGATGGTGGCACCGCCGCCGTGCCCACCGGCACCGCCAAAGCCAAGGAACAGGCCGTCCCCGGTGCCGCCAGCACCGCCGGCCCCGCCGATCCCACTGGTGGCGCCACCGCCGGTCCCCCCGGTGCCACCGATGCCCGCTAGGAAGCCGGCGGCACCTCCTGCGCCGCCAGCCCCTCCGTTGCCGGCGCCGGTGGCGGCCGCACCCAACCCGCCGGTCCCGCCGGAGCCGAACAGCACCGCGGCACCACCCGCACCGCCGGTCCCACCGCCGAGCCCGCCGATACCCCCGGCACCGCCATTGCCCGACAGCAACCCGCCGGTGCCGCCCTTACCGCCCGAGGCGCCGACACCGCCGGTCCCCCCAATCCCCCCGGCGCCGATCAGGCCAGCCGCGCCACCGGCACCGCCTGCTTGCCCGGGCGCACCTGAACCGCCGATTCCGCCGTTGCCGAACAACAACCCGCCGGCCCCGCCGGCCTGCCCGCTTCCTGCCGCACCGGTCATGCCATTACCGATCAGCGGACGCCCCAACAACGTTTCGGTTGGCGCATTGATCACACCCAGGACGTCTTGTTCGAGCGTCTGCAAAGGTGAGGTGTTGGCCGCCTCGGTGCTGAGGTAGGCATCCGCCCCTGCCTGCATCAAGCTGACAAATTTCGCATGAAACGCCTGAGCCTGGACGCTGAGAGCTTGAAAGTCCTGACCAACGCCACCGAACAGCGAAGCGATGGCGATCGACACCTCGTCCTGGCCCGCGGCCGCAACGGTGGTCGTAGGGGCGGCTACGGCCGAAGTGGCTTCAGCCAGCGACGATTGAATACGGGCCAGATGCTGAGCGGCGTCCTCGACGAGATCCGGTGTGACGAACAACGACATTGCGAAACCTCTCGCTTGCGGAGCTAAGCCCTACAGCCCACGTTCCGCGGCGCGGCACATCGCGTCCAATACCCATCGCTGACCGGTCGAGAAGTGATAGTTATCAATGATGTTCGGCGCTAACTTCGTGATTGCTCGGGGTCCAATCCGTCGAGCAGACGCTGCATCGTTGAGCACATCCGCTCGAAGTCCTTGGCACCAACCAGCTTCGACCAACGCTGTTCAATGTCGACCACCCGTTGGCCCGCGGCCGACATGGCGTCGCGCCCGCGTGGGGCCAGGTCGATCAGTTTGGCCCGGCCGTCAGCGGGGTCCGGTCGCCGAGCCAGGTAGTCCATGTCCTGAAGGTCGTTGACGAGTTCGGAGGCGGCGGCCAAGCTCAGCGACGCGCGATCGGCCAACTCGGTGAGGCGCACGCCGCCCATGCGGACATTGCCGAAGATCTGCATGTGGGGCTCTCGGATGTCACCAAAACCCGCCTCGGCGCGCGGGGCGGCCAGATCCTCGCGGAATACCCGCAGCAGCCTCGTCAGCAGTTGCCCGATGGCCTGCCGGTCCGCAACCGGATCCGTTGACTTCGCCATAGCACGCGAGCATACTACGGCAACCGAAGTTTCGGTTTCCGTAGCAAAAAGGGAGGATCATGGCCGAGCCGCTGGAATATGTCGATACCGCATTGGGGCGGTTGCACGTCGACTGCACGGGTACCGGTCCCCCGGTCGTGTTGTGGCACAGCTTGTTCGTCGATTCGCGATCCTGGGGTCCGCTGCTCCCGGAGTTGGCGCGTACCCGCACCGTCTACGCTATCGACGGTCCGTCGCACGGCAAAAGCGAGCCAGTACGCCGCGACTTCACTCTCGAGCAATGCGTGGCCGCCGCCCAGCAGACCCTCGACCGCCTCGGCCTCACCGAACCCGTCGACTGGGTGGGCAACGCTTGGGGCGGCCATGTCGGTATCCGCTTGGCCCGCGCTGCCACTTCCCGGGTGCGCACGCTGACCACGATCGGCACCCCAGTCCGGGGATTCACCCTGCCCGAGAAGCTCACCAAGGGATGGCCACTGGTATGGCTGTACCGACTGGCAGGCCCGAGTCCGTTCCTCGTTAACAAGCTCTCCGACTCGCTGCTGGGATCACAAGCCGTCAGCGGGCAACCCGACCGGGCGGCGACGGTGATGGCCTCATTCGCCGAAGCCGATCGACGCGGCATGACACACGCCATGCGGTCGATGATGCTGCACCGCGACGACATCGATGACCTTCTCGAACACATTGATGTGCCGACCCTGGTGATGTCTGCGCGCGACGACGCGATGGGATGGCGACCCGAGGAGGCACGCCGGGCCTGCACCGTCATCGCGGACTGTCGCGTCGAGGAAGTCGCCGGCGGCGGGCACATCGCCCCCTTGTTGATCGACGGTGACCGCATCACCGGACTCCTCGAGGACTTCTGGTCCACGAGCACCCAGCACCGGTGACACGACGTTGGGATCGTCGCCAACGGTTGCGCCTAACGGTCCGTTCCGTTCAGGCATACGCTGACCGGCACGAAGGCGGGAGGTCCGGTGATGAGTGAACGCGCCGACGGTCACCCGGTGATGGACCGAGTCGCCGGACTCTATCGAATCCCACCCAGCCTGATGTGTAGGGACACCGCACCGCCACGGCGATAATGGCTCCATCACAATCCTTTGCGATAGACCAGAAATGACACCAGCCCTAGGTTCTGGGATCAATATGAGAGCAGATCGAACGCGCGGAAATTCTCAAGAAGAGTACTTGTTTCGTCGAGTCCTGTGATCGCCGGGTAAAGGAGAACGATGCCGCCTAAGTCACTGACATCAACCCCGAAGCTGCCGCCCGCCCGGGTGGCTCGCGCAGTCGAACGAGTCCGCCATCACGTGGGGCGTCTATACCAGCGATTGGCACCTCCGCCGATCACGGTCATCGACATGATCTTCGGGGCCTTTCTGTCGCAGGCCATCTCGGCATCCGCGCAACTGGGTATCGCCGACGCGCTTGCTGCGGGCCCGTTGACCAAGGAGGAGCTGGCGCAGCGCATCGGGGCCGACCCGGGCAGCGTGGCGCGGCTGATGCGGTTGCTGATCAGCCGCGGCGTGTTTTGCAGGCGCCGCGACGGCCGTTTCGCGCTTAACGCGCTGGCCGACACGTTGCGCACCGACTCGCCGATCTCGATGCGTGGGGTTGCGCTGTTCTACGGCTCGCCGCAGCACCGGGCGAACTGGACACGGCTAGCCGACGCGGTGCGCACGGGAGAGCCAAACCCCCCAAAAGTGTTCGGAAAGGACCTCTTCGACTACCTCCCCGACGACCCCGAGTTCGCGGAGATATTCAACAACGCCATGACCTCCACGTCGTCGGTGTTGGAGGCGGCGGTGGTCGCGGCATACGACTTCAGCAACTTCGGCGTCATCGCCGATATCGGTGGCGGCCACGGCCGGTTACTGTCGTCCCTCCTTGCCGCCGCCCCCGCTGCCCGTGGCGTGCTGTTCGATCTCCCCGAGGCAGTCGAGGGCGCGCCGTCGGTGTTGACCGCGCATGGTGTCGCCGACCGAGTCACTGTGGAGGGCGGGTCGTTCTTCGAAAGCGTGCCCTCTGCTGACGCCTATGTGATGAAGAACGTCATCCACGACTGGCCTGACGACAAGGCCATCGCGATCCTCGGCACCATCAGAGCCGCGGCCCCTCCGGGTGCGAAACTGCTGCTGCTGGAGATGGTCGTCCCCGATCACGACCGCGAATTCCTCGGCCACTACGCCGATATGGAGATGCTGGTGCTGGCGGGCGCACTGGAACGGGGCCTCACGCAGTGGACCGATCTACTCCGGCGGGGCGGCTTCCGGCTGCAGCGCGTGGTGCAGACGGCAGGGCCGCTCTGCGTCATCGAGGCTGTGCCCAGCTAGGAGGCGCGCCTTCGGGTCGATCAAGGGCCATCGAGCTTCAGGCCCGTGGGAACGAGGACGTGCTGTGTGCGCCACGGCGCGTGACTGGCTCCTCGGTGAAGTCTTGGGTGAGCACTTCAGCCTCGAGCAGATCGACCCGCTCATCGCAGTGTTTAGCGAAAGTAAGCCTATGACGAGCCCGGGGAATCCGTTTACCGTAGACCGGTCGAGTTCGCCGCACGAAGGAGCCGCCGACGGTCAACAGAGGCAAGACCCCACCGACCGACCCGCTCACGCCTGGCGAACGCCGTGCCATGCTGATAGCGGTGGGCGTTGTCGTTGGTTTTATTGCTGCCGGCTCGACGGCATGGGTAATGACCGGCCACTCGTCGACCTACGACCGATCGGGTGATGGCTGCGTGAATGTCACGATCGCGAGCTCGATGGGCGGCGCACTCGAGCACGCATGTGGCACGGCCGCGCGTGAGTGGTGTCGCGCCGTCTACGCGCAACATGACGCCCACGCTGAAGCGGTTCAGGCTCAATGTCGCGTAGCGAGGATTCTGCCGTAGGGCAGTGCCGGCTCGTGATCAGCGAGCCCAAGACGACCCACAGCCGTCGCGATGGTGGTGGCCAGGGCCGGGATCGAACCGGCGACCTTCCGCTTTTCAGGCGGACGCTCGTACCGACTGAGCTACCTGGCCGGAAGGCAACATGTGCCTCGCCGTGTTGGCGACCCTGACGGGACTCGAACCCGCGACCTCCGCCGTGACAGGGCGGCGCGCTAACCAACTGCGCCACAGGGCCTTGCTACTGCTCCGCCTCAACTGCGTCGCAAGTACCCCCAACGGGATTCGAACCCGTGCTACCGCCGTGAAAGGGCGGCGTCCTAGGCCACTAGACGATGGGGGCCAGAACCGAATCACTCCGGGGTACTCGCAACGAGGTGACGTTGGGAGCCACGCCAGCTTAGGTCACTGCAGGCCTAATCCTCAAACGAACATCGATTGCCAACCCAGTATCCTGAATCTTCGCCGCCCCTATAGCTCAGTTGGTAGAGCTACGGACTTTTAATCCGCAGGTCGCAGGTTCGAGCCCTGCTGGGGGCACTATATGCCCTATTACCTCGGCTGATGCCGCCGGAGTCGCCGGACCGCCGATATGATTTTTGGCGCCGTTGACCCGCGATTTCCGCGACGAGAGCGTCGTCGGCATCGTCCACGGTCGATCACGTCCGGCACACGGCCACCACGGCGTTTGGGCGTC
This sequence comes from uncultured Actinomycetota bacterium, assembly GCA_963762625.1. Classification (GTDB taxonomy): domain Bacteria; phylum Actinomycetota; class Actinomycetes; order Mycobacteriales; family Mycobacteriaceae; genus Mycobacterium. Next base: position 825,676 of record CAVXLB010000001.1, on the reverse strand, counting down.
GCACGCCTTGGATATGCTTTCGGGAATGAGCGACGCCGAGATCTACCCCAACGCGCCCGTAGCCCTGGTGACGATGGAGGTCCGTCACCCCGCGATGGATGCTCTTACCGACTCATCGAGCCGGGAGCTCAAGCGCCTGCTCTCCGATCGACTGCCGATCGAACGCCAAGCTCAGGATATGGCGTGGGGGATGGGCCCCGGCGGGAGTCCGACACCCACCGCTGACCGATTCGTCCGTTATGTCAACCGCGATAACACGATCGCCGCTTCAATGAAGAGCGAAGCAATCACCGTCGAGACCACTGCCTACACGAACTTCGAGTCGTTCTGCGAGATCGTGATGCAGGTCGTGGACGCGCGAGCACAAGTTTCATCAATCGTCGGGGTGGAACGTATCGGCCTGCGCTATGTCCTTGAGGTCCGAGTCCCGGTGGGCGTCGATGGCCGCATCGACTGGAGTAACTGGATCTCCGAGCCGCTCATCGGACCGCAGCGCATCGCTCCGAGTGGTCTACTCCTGACCGAGTGGCAGGGTGCTGCGGTCTACCGGGAAGCGCAACCAGGTAAGTCGCTCATCATCCGATACGGGCCGGGAGTGGGTCAGGCGCTTGATCAGAACTACCACCTGCGCCGGACCACGCCGGCCCAGCTGGGTCCGTATTTCCTCATGGACATCGACAGCTTTTGGACCCCCGAGGGTGGAATCCCCGAATACAACAGGGATCTGCTTGTCACGACTTTCCAGGATCTGTACGAACCATCGCAGACCGTGTTTCAGGAGATGCTCACCAGCCGCCTGAAAGATGACCTGCTTCGCCGGTAAGCCTCTCAGTAGGACACCCAAGAGGGGGCCCGGTCCGGGTATTCGCCTTATCGCGCAAGCACCGAACTGGTATAGGTCACGTCGGCGAAAGCAGCAGCGACGTCGTCCTCGGGATAGCCAAAGCCGTTAATCGCGTGCAGCTCTTTGACGGTGTGGCACGAGGTCTGCCAGTCGCGCTGGGCCAGATGGTCGACGATGTGGTTACGCTGGCCGTGATACACGAGGTCGTTGAGGTCGACCTCGAACCCGAGTTCCGTCATCCGGTCATGGTGTGCACGCCACTGCTTATCTGCGAAAACGGCTGTGTCGGGCACGAATTCAAAGGCCAGTCGGCTTCCGGGCGCACTCAACGCGGTAATGTTGTCGAACAATGCGTCCTGGGCTGCGTCGGGCAGGTAGACCAATAACCCTTCGGCACTCCACGCCGCGGGAGCCTGGGGATCGAACCCCGCAGACTGCAGTGCCGCCGCCCAGTCGTCGCGCAAGTCGACGGCGACGGTGCGCCGCTCGGCGGTCGGCTGAGCGCCGAGATCGCTCAGTGTCAGGGTCTTGAACTCGATCACCTCTGGCATGTCGACCTCGTAGACGACGGTGCCTGCCGGCCACGGCAAGCGGTAGGCGCGCGCATCGAGACCCGATGCAAGTATCACCGCCTGGCCGATTCCGCTCCGTGTCGCATCGAGGAAGAATTGGTCATAGAACCGGGTGCGGCAGGCCATCCCCTGTGCCATTCGGTGCGGATCGAAATCGGCTTCTCCCCCGACGGGAATCTGCCCGTTCACCACCCGGACATAGACATCGATTCCGACCGCACGCACCAACGGCGCGGCGTACGGGTCATCAATCAACTTCTCGTCGGACGACAGGGCCCGTTGGGCGGCGACCATGGTCGCCGTCGCCCCGACACTCGTCGCAAGATCCCAACGATCACTTTCGCTCCGCGCCATGGTGTTCCCTTACCGTCTCGAAATCTGAATAAATATAGACAATCTAGTTATTACCACAGCACGGCATGCCAAGCCGGCGGCGAACGGGTCGGCCGACCGTTGGCAGAGCAGCAATTTTCCGCTATTATCTACGTATGCATGCAGGTAATAGCGAAGGGCGGTTGCCCGACGATCAAGCCGGTCTGGTGGTCGAGGTGTTCCGAATGCTGGCCGACGCCACCCGCGTGCAAGTGCTCTGGTCGCTGACACATCGCGAGATGTCGGTCAATGAACTCGCCGAGCACGTCGACAAGCCGGCGCCATCGGTATCCCAGCACCTTGCGAAGCTGCGGATGGCGCGCCTGGTGCGGACCCGCCGAGACGGAACCACGATCTTCTACAGCCTGGAGAACGACCATGTCCGCCAACTCGTCATGGATGCCGTCTTCAACGCCGAGCACGCCGGCCCCGGGGTCCCCCGTCATCACCGCGCTGACGGTGGGCTGAGGGGCTTGACGAATGATGCCGAGGCGCCAAGCGCTCGAACGCGCACTGGTGGCGCATAGCAGGTTTTATTCACAATATATTTCACGCAAGGAGAAGAAAGCCATGGCCGAACAGCACGCCCACGAAGCGCCGCATGCGCACGAACACCACCACGACGAGGTGGCTCACTCGCATGCGCACACCACGCATGAGCACGACCACGTGACCCACGAGCACTCTCACGCCCACGGCGACGGGACTGAGCACACCCACCCGCACGTGCACCAGTCCGGCCTCGAGGAAGCCCACGGCCACGCACACGCCTGACGCCGTGCCTGCACCTGAGATGATGTAGTCAGAAACCCTTGGGGCAGTAGTGTATTGGGTTGTTCCGCTCATCGAGAGGCGGCAAGTTGCGCGCCGGCGTCTGCACCAACGGTGCATCCGCGGAGATTCGGCTAGCCGCACGGTCCAACCCCGCGCGGGCCCGCGGGTGCTTGCGGAACCGGCGTGGCACGCAGGTGAAAACAAGGCCGACGACGTCGCCGAAGCGTCGGTGCAGCCATTCGTCGCGGCGCGACCACCGATAGCCCATCAGATCGCGCACCGGTGGATCGTAGAGACCGACGGTCAGCCAGACGGAGAATGGGGCCAGCAATTTGCGCTGTGCGGCCCACAACCAATCCGGCACCCATCGGACGAACGGAGGCTTGGGTAGTTCGGTCAGGTCGAGAACGGCACGCGCCGCGTAGTTGTTCTCCAATACGTTGCGGCACATGTGATCCCAGTAGGCCTGGAATTCCTCCCACGACGCCGGCACCGGCCGCATGCTCATGCCGTACATCCGGTACCACTCGATGTGTTCATCGAACAGCTGGCGCTTCTGCGCCTCGGTCAGGCCGCCGCAGAACCGCTCGGCCGCATGGATAGTGCCGACAAAGAAGGTGGCGTGTGCCCAGTAGAAGACATCGGGGTTCAACGCGTGGTAGCGCCGCCCCTGACCGTCAACACCCTTAATTGTGGTGTGGTAATCGCGCACCTCAGCGCCGGTGATCGGGGCACGGTCACCGTCGAACACAACGCCGCCAATCGGGTACAACGACCGCAGCAGCCGCGGCCAGCGCTCACGGAAGAACGTCGAGTGATCGGTCACCGCTGCGCCCAGCTGCGGGTGCATGTTCTGCATCGATCCGGCCCATGGACCCTGCAGCATGCCGCGCCAGTCACCGAAATACCGCCAGGTCAAGGATTCCGGCCCGAGGGGGATCGGCGGCGCCTCGTAGCCCAGGGGCGACACCGGACAACCGCCGGCCACGCCCGTGGAGCCGGTGGGCGACACATCGGACCCTGCGTTCCCGCCAGGGGTAGTCGACTCGCGACCGGCTTCGGTGTGATCAAGCGGGCACGCCGCGGAGGAATTTTGAGTCACCTATCGAGTTTCCTGTAGATATTTGTTCAGTACCTGTAGTTACAAGTAATTCTGACTACACGTGTTGTCAGTTCGCAGCTTAGGAGTGATGTGCAGTCCGGTCAACGACGGGGCCGCTGGTCGGGCGTTCCCCTGGCGAGTCGTCACGCTGTGCGTCGGGACAACCTCATCACTGCCGGAGTGCAGTTGCTCGGCAGCGACAGCGGACCGGCGCTGACCGTTCGTGCCGTGTGCCGAAAGGCCGCGCTCACCGAGCGGTATTTCTATGAAAGCTTCTCCGACCGCGACGAATTCGTACGTGCGGTTTATGACGACGTTTGCACACGGGCGATGGAGGCCCTCACCTCGGCGAAGACCCCTCGCGAAGCGGTCGAACAATTCGTCGAGCTGATGATCGACGACCCGGTACGAGGGCGCGTGCTGCTGCTGGCGCCGACGGTAGAACCGGTACTGACCCGGTCAGGCGCGGAATGGATGCCAAACTTCATCGATCTGCTGCAGCGCAAGCTGTCTCGGATCGGCGATCCAGTCCTGCAGAACATGATCGCCACCAGCCTCGTCGGCGGCCTGTCAAGCTTGTTCACCACGTACCTCAACGGAGGGTTAGGGGCCACCCGCAAGCAGTTCATCGACTATTGCGTCAACATGCTGTTCAACACGGCCGGCCCCTACGTTCCCGCCAATGAGCTGGGGAAACTCGAATAACGTTCGATCGGCGTACCATTTGGGCGGCACTGGCCTCCCGGACAAATTGTCCGCACCCGCCTCGGATGCGGGCAACCGATATACGACGCTGAAATGTAGCCTGCCGTGCCGCGCGCAAGCTTGATGCTACCGGGGTGCACAGATATATTGAGTGCAACCACTGGACACAGATAACTGGAGGCCCCATGTCAGCCAGGCTGACCGACCTACAGCTGTTGCACGAGCTTGAACCGGTCGTCGAGCAGTACATGAACCGGCACCTGAGCATGCACAAGAACTGGAATCCGCACGACTACATCCCGTGGTCGGACGGCAAGAACTTCTATGCGCTCGGCGGCCAGGACTGGCACCCCGAGCAGACCAGGCTTTCCGATGTCGCCCAGGTGGCGATGGTGCAGAACCTGATGACCGAGGACAACCTCCCGTCGTATCACCGCGAGATCGCGATGAACCTGGGCATGGACGGCGCTTGGGGTCAGTGGGTCAACCGCTGGACGGCCGAGGAGAACCGGCACGGGATCGCGCTGCGCGACTATCTGGTGGTCACGCGCGCGGTCGACCCGGTCGAGCTAGAGAAACTGCGCCTCGAGGTGGTCAACCGGGGCTTCAGCCCGGGTCAGAATCGCCAGGGCGACCTTTTCGCCGAGAACCTGTTCGACTCGATTGTCTACGTCACGTTCCAGGAACTGGCCACCCGGATCTCGCACCGCAACACCGGAAAGGCGTGCAACGAGGACATCGCCAACCAGTTGCTGGCGAAAATATCGGCCGACGAGAACTTGCACATGATCTTCTACCGCGACGTCACCGAAGCCGGTCTGGAGATCGCGCCGAACCAAGCGATGAAGTCCCTGCACCGGGTACTGCGCAACTTCAGGATGCCCGGGTTCACGGTGCCGGAGTTTCGCCGCAAGGCTGTGATGATTGCCGTCGGGGGCGTGTACGACCCGCGCATCCATCTCGACGAGGTCGTGATGCCGGTGCTGAAGAAGTGGCGCATTTTCGAGCGCGAGGACTTCACCGGCCAGGCAGCCGAAATGCGCGACGACCTTGCCGTGCTGATCGACGAACTCGAGGCGGCCTGCGACAAATTTGAGATCTCCAAGAGGCGTCAACTCGATCGGGAAGCCCGCACGGGCCGCACGATCACGGCCCAGGAGTTGCATAAGACCGAAGGCAAGCTCGCTTTAAGCGAGCGGTAGCCGGCGTTGCGCATCGGCCCCATCACGCTGGCCAGCCCGGTGGTGCTGGCTCCGATGGCCGGTGTGACGAACGTCGCATTCCGGAGCCTCTGCCGCGAGCTTGAGCAAGCTCGAGCCGGAACGGTCAGCGGACTCTACGTCTGCGAGATGGTGACGGCGCGCGCCCTCGTCGAGCGGCATCCCGTCACCATGCACATGACGACGTTCTCCCCGGACGAGTCGCCGCGCTCGCTGCAGCTCTACACGGTGGATCCCGCCACCACGTACGCGGCCGCCCGGATGGTCGCTGACGAGGGCTTGGCCGATCACATCGACATGAATTTCGGCTGCCCGGTGCCCAAGGTGACCAGGCGTGGCGGCGGCGCGGCGCTGCCGTTCAAGCGCCGCCTGTTCGGCCAGATCGTGGCCGCTGCCGTGCGGGCGACCTCGGACACCGAAATACCGGTGACCGTGAAGTTCCGCGTCGGCATCGACGACAACCACCACACCCATCTGGATGCCGGGCGCATCGCCGAATCCGAAGGTGCCGCCGCGGTCGCGTTGCATGCCCGTACGGCGGCGCAACGCTATTCCGGCAGCGCCGATTGGGAACAGATCGCCCAGCTCAAGCAGCAGGTGCGGACGATTCCGGTGCTCGGCAACGGGGACATCTACGATGCCAGCGACGCGCTGGCCATGATGGCCAGCACCGGATGCGACGGCGTCGTCATCGGTCGTGGCTGTCTGGGCCGGCCTTGGCTGTTCGCCGAGCTGTCAGCCGCGTTCACCGGCAGACCGGCACCCACCCCGCCGACCCTTGGCGAGGTCGCCGACATCGTCCGCCGGCATGGCCGCTTGCTGGCGGCCCACTTCGGCGAAGACAAGGGCATGCGCGATATCCGCAAGCACATCGGCTGGTACCTGCATGGCTTTCCGGCCGGATCCGATCTGCGGCGAGCGCTGGCGCTGGTCAAGACGCTCGCTGAGCTTGACTGCTTATTGGACCGGTTGGATGGCGCCGTCCCGTTCCCGGACGCCGCGACCGGCCCCCGGGGTCGACAGGGTTCACCCGCCCGGGTGGTCCTGCCCGAAGGCTGGCTGACTGACGCGGACGACTGCACGGTGCCCGCCGGGGCCGACGTCATGCACTCAGGCGGCTGAGTCTCGACCCACTCAAAATCGCGTCTCGGCCGATAACTCAGTACGATGTGGGCCTTGTGCCGATTCCTTTGGTAGCGGATCGGTTCAATCGCTGCCGGAGGGGTGCAGATACGGCGCGACCCCGAGGGTGGTGCGGCGCTGAGAATGCCAGCGCGCGTAGACGCGTGCGCACGGGCACCACTGTCGCCCGCAGCAGAGTGCAGCTGAACTTGGAGGCCGGTAGGACATGAGTGACGGCGAGCATGACGCCACTCTTGACCGTGGGCGCGCATCCGCCGCCGATGGTCAATCGACTACCCCAGGCCCGCTGGGAACGCTGGGCGCCGCGCCTTGGGAACGGTTCTCTGAACCGTCAATCGAGGAGGGCTCCCACCTATGGAGTGCTGACTCCGTCGACAACCACATCGAGCCTGTGGCCGAGTCGCATGAAGCCACGACCCAGCAGGTCGGCAGCCACGCCAGCGGCGGGCTCAGCGTCGCTGACCTGATCGCCAAAGTCGGGGCGCCGACCCCTGACCGGCCCAGTCACCATCACATGGCGCCCGACGCCGAACCTTCCGAGGCGTCGGCCGACGTGGCCGCCGACCAACGGGACACCCAGATCATCGAGATCCCGGCCTACTCGTTCGAAATGCTCTCGGAGCTGCCCGACCTCGAGGCCACCACATACCCCACCGACGAGTCCGAACCGGTCGGGGTCGGTGAAGTGCCGGCCACCGACGGTCCCACGACGGCTGAGTCAAAACACAAATCCGGTCGCCGACCGATGCTGCTGGCTGGGCGGTCGCTGGCGGCACTTTTTGCCGTGCTGGCACTTGTCCTGACCGGCGGCGCATGGCAGTGGAGCGCGTCGAAGAACGCCCGGCTCAACACCGTCAGCGCGCTCGACCCGAACTCGAGCGACATCCGCGACCCCAATGGGCAGTACGGCGACGAAGACTTCTTGATCGTGGGTGTCGACTCGCGCGCCGGGGAAAACGCGAATATGGGCGCCGGTGGTACCGATGACGCCGATGGCGCACGGTCGGACACCGTGATGCTGGTCAACATTCCGGCGAGCCGCAAACGCGTGGTCGCGGTCTCGTTTCCCCGCGATCTGGCGATCACCCCAATCCAATGCGAGGCCTGGAACCCCGACACCGGCAAGTACGGACCCCTCTACGACAACAAGACCGGGACCTGGGGTTCCAAGCTGGTCCATACCGAGACGAAACTGAACTCGGCATACGCATTCGGCGGCCCGAAATGTCTGGTGAAGGAAATCCAGAAGCTGTCCGGTTTGAGCATCAACCGCTTCATCGCAGTCGACTTCGCCGGTTTCGCGCGGATGGTCGACGCCCTCGGCGGGGTCGAAGTGTGCACCACCGCCCCGCTGCACGACTACGAATTGGGCACAGTCCTCGAACACGCGGGGCGCCAGGTCGTCGACGGGCCAACGGCGTTGAACTATGTGCGCGCCCGCCAGGTCACCACCGAAACCAACGGTGACTACGGCCGCATCAAACGCCAACAACTGTTCCTGTCGTCGCTGCTGCGGTCGATGATCTCCGAGGAGACGTTGCTCGACCTCAACAAGCTCAACAACGTCGTCAACATGATCATCAGCGACACTCAGGTCGACAACGTCAAGACCAAAGACCTGGTCCAGCTTGGCCAGTCCTTGCAGGGTATGGCGGCCGGACACTTTACGTTCGTCACCGTGCCGACCGGTATAACAGACCAGAACGGGGACGAGCCGCCCCGCATGGCCGATATGCGATCGCTGTTCGACGCCATCATCAACGATGATCCGCTGCCCCAGGAAAACGACCACAACGCCCAGAATTTGGGGACATCCCCTACCTCGGGGCCGACGACCGCACCCACCACCAAGAAGGCGCCGACCCCCGTCGCGACCCCGCAGGCCCAACGAGTGATGACGACCTCGCCGCAAGATGTCACGGTGCGGGTGTCCAACGCGACCGACGAGTCTGGTCTGGCCACTACCGCCACCAGCCAGCTCAAGCGGAACGGGTTCAACGTGATGACGCCCGATGACTATCCGAGTTCGGTGAACGCGACGACGGTGTTGTTCTCGCCCGGCAACGAGCAAGCCGCAGCAACGGTGGCATCGGCGTTCGCCAATGCAAAGGTCCAGCGCGTTTCCGGCTACGGCCAGGTTGTTCAGGTGGTGCTCGGCTCGGATTTCCATTCGGTGACCGCTCCCGCCCCCAGCGGCTCGTCGGTGACCGTGCAGATCGACCGCGGCTCCAGCAACCCGCCGGCCGAGCTGCCCGAGGATCTGACGGTTACCAACGCCGCCGACACCACCTGCGAGTAACCACTTCTCGCGGCGCTCGGCTGACCTATCCGGCGCCGAGAACGTAGGCTTGACGGCATGCGGACTGCTTACCAAGAGCAGCTCTCGGATTTGTCCGAGCGGCTCGGTGAGATGTGTGGGCTGGCGGGCATCGCGATGGAGCGGGCAACCCAATCCCTGCTGCAGGCCGACTTGGTACTGGCCGAGCAGGTGATCTCCGACCACGAAAAGATCGCAATACTCGAGTGCACGCGCCGAAGAGAGCGCCTTCGTTCTATTGGCATTGCAGGCGCCAGTCGCCGGTGACCTCAGGTCAATCGTGAGCGCCATTCAGATGGTGGCAGACATCGACCGGATGGGAGCGCTGGCGCTGCACGTCGCCAAGATCGCCCGCCGACGTCATCCCCAGCACGTGTTGCCCGAGGAGGTCAACGGGTATTTCGCCGAAATGGGTCGAGTCGCAGTCGAATTGGGTAACAATGCCCAAGAGGTGGTGTTGTCCCGCGATCCGGAGAAAGCCGCCCGGATCCGCGAAGAAGACGACGCGATGGACGATCTGCACCGGCACTTGTTCTCGGTGCTGATGGACCGTGAATGGAGGCACGGCGTGGCGGCCGCCGTCGACGTCACGTTGCTGGGACGGTTCTACGAGCGCTTCGCCGACCATGCCGTTGAGGTGGCTCGCCGCGTCATCTTCCAGGCAACAGGCAGATTTCCGGAGGAAGACGCGGCGCCCACGTCGCGTTAGCCGAAGCGCCCGGAGATGTAGTCCTCGGTCGCCTTCTGGGACGGGTTGGAAAAGATCTTCTCGGTGTCGTCGATCTCCACCAGGCGGCCGGGTTTTCCTACGGCCTCCAGGTTGAAGAACGCAGTCTGATCGCTCACCCGAGCAGCCTGCTGCATGTTGTGGGTGACGATGACGATCGTGTACTCCTGCTTCAACTCACTGATCAGTTCTTCGATCGCCATCGTCGAGATGGGGTCCAGCGAGGAGCACGGCTCGTCCATCAGTAAGACATCGGGTTGCACAGCAATGGCCCGTGCGATGCACAACCGCTGCTGCTGCCCCCCGGACAATCCGCCGCCGGGCTTGTCCAAACGATGTTTAACCTCATCCCAAAGGTTCGCGCCGCGCAATGAGTATTCAGCCGTGTCGTCGAGCAGCTTGCGATTACGCACACCCTGCAGCCTCAGTCCGGCCACCACATTGTTACGAATCGACATGGCAGGAAAGGGGTTTGGTCGCTGAAATACCATCCCGACTGCCCGGCGCACACCCACCGGATCAATACCGGGGGCGTAGATGTTTTCGTCGTCGAGCAGCACGGTGCCCTCGACCCGGGCACCGGGGATGACCTCATGCATCCGGTTCAGCGTGCGAAGCACCGTCGTCTTGCCACAGCCCGATGCGCCGATGAACGCGGTCACGCTGCGCGGCAAGATCGCCAGCGACACGTCCGCGACCGCGTGGAAAGAACCGTAGTAGATGTTGACATCTTCGAGGTCCAATCGCTTCGCCACCTACTGCTCCTGCCTATGCCTTCTTGGGAGCGAAGACTCTCGCGACCGCGCGGGCCCCGATGTTGATGACGGCGATCATCAGGATCAGTGTCAGCGCTGCGCCCCATAGCCGATCGGTGGGAACCGGGTTGCTGCCCGCGCCCGCCGATGTCTGGTAATACATCATGCCGGGCAGTGACCCCATGAATCCGCTGAAGATGTTGAGATTTATCGCCTGCGAGTACCCCACCAGGATGAGCAGCGGGGCGGTCTCGCCCAACACCCTGGCCACCGCCAGCATGATCCCCGTGATGATCCCGGCCAGACCCGTCGGAATCACGACCCTGGCAATGGTTTTCCACTTGGGGATCCCCAACGCGTAACTAGCCTCGCGAAGATCGACCGGAACGATCCGCAGCATTTCCTCGGTCGCCCGCACAATCACCGGGACCATCAACAACACCAGCGCCAACGACACCGCGAATTCCGAACGGGGAAGACCCAGCGTCGCCACAAGCAGCGCGTAGATGAACAATGCCGCCACGATCGACGGCACCCCGCTGAGGATGTCCACCATGAATGTGGCCAACCTGCCCAGTGGCGTGCCGCCGCCGTATTCGACCAGATAGACCGCAACCATGACGCCGATCGGGACGGAGAGCACGGCACACACCAATCCCTGCAGCGCGGTGCCGACGATCGCATGGTAGGCACCGCCGCCGGCCACGAATTCCGTTGTACCCGCTTGTGAATGCGTCCACCACACGCTCGACGAGATCACCTTGAACCCCTTGGCGATTACCGAGCACAGCACCCACACCAATGGCGCCAGCGCGATCAGCATCGACAACGTCACCAACACTGTCGCAACATCGTTCGCGATTCGACGGCGCTCGCCGAGCCCGGAAATCGTCCGCGCCTTGAGGGGACGGTCCCAGATCGAGGTCACCTGGCACCCCTTATGGATCCCATCCCGGCAACAACCTGTCGCGCCAGGGCATCGATGACGAAGGTGAGGAGGAAGAGCACCAGACCCGCCGCAATATAAGCGCCCGCCTTGTACTGGTCGTTGAATTCCGATGCGGTGCCGGCGATCTTGGTGGCGAAGGTAGAACCGCCGTCGAATAACGACCAACCGAAAGCCGTTTGGGTGCCGCGCAAGATGATCAGCAGCGCAACCGTTTCACCCATGGCGCGGCCCAGACCCAGCATAGCGCCGCTGATGTACCCGGATCGCCCGAATGGCAGCACGGTTGTTTTGACGACTTCCCACCGGGTTGCGCCCAGTGCCAGTGCGGCTTCGATCTCCTCGTGCGGAGTCTGGACGAACACTTCGCGCGTGACCGCGGCGATGATCGGCAGGATCATCACCGCCAAAACGATCCCCGCGGTGAAGATGGTGCCGCCGCCGGCCACCGACGAGTTACCGCTGGCGAAGAATACGCACCAGCCCATGGTGTGGTTGAGCCACATCGCGACCGGTCGCAGCTGCGGTGCCAGCACAAGCAGACCCCAGACGCCGTAGACGACCGATGGAACTGCAGCCAGGAGATCGACGGTGTAGGCCAGCGCTCCGGCCATCCGTCGCGGCGCGTACTGCGTGAGAAAGATGGCAACACCCAGGGCGACCGGCATGGCCAGGATCAAAGCGAACAACGAGACGAACACCGTCACCTGGAGCAGGTCGAAGATTCCGAAGTGCATCGCCGAGGTGTCGGTTGTGATCCAAGTGCCGCCGTAGCTGAAAAAGTTTTCTCGATTGCGCCGCAAGGCCGGTATCGCGCGCAACAGCAGGAATGCGCCGATCGCAGCGATCAGCACGATAATCAGGACAGCGGAGCCCTCCGACAGCCTGCGAAATATCCGGTCCCCGAAGACCGGTCGGGTGTTCCCCCACGGGCTGATGGGTACGACGGGCGACTCGGGAAAGGGCGCAGCGACGACCGCGCCCGAGCCCGCATCGGCCGGGTTTGGCGTCGTCACTGTTCTCCCGTCACTCTGGCTCTGCTGTCGCTCCTTAAACCCATGGTCAAGTCGCTTTGAAAAGGCTTTCCGAAAAAACTATTGCATTGCATCGATCGCGGTGGCCACCCGCTCCTTGACTTTATCCGGCAATGGGACATAACCAGCCGATGAAAGGTCGCTCTGACCATTGTTGACGGCCACACTGAGAAACGACTTGATCGCCTTGAAGGTCTCCGGGTCGTATCCCTTGGAGCACACGACCTCGTAAGTGGCCAGCACCAACGGGTAGGCGCCCGGCTGCTGGCTGGCATACATCGGGTTCAAGTCCAGCACCACGTCGTTGCCGTCAGCCGCGAACTGGACGGCGTTCATCGCGGTGCGTGCTGTGTCATTCGTCAGCGCGACCGCACCGTTGCCTGTGTTGATCTGGGCGAACGGCACGCCGGCCTGATCAGCGAAGCCCTTCTCGACATAGCCGATGGCTCCCGGCGTGGTCCGCACCGCCTGGATCACGCCGGCCGACTTCAAGACGCCTTCACCGACGCCACCCAGAAACTCGGTGCCAACGCCGCTGGTCCAGGTCTGTGGTGCGGCGCCGGTCAGATATCTCTGCAGGCTGTCGGTGGTCCCCGACGAATCCGACCGATAGATCGGCGTGATCTTGGTATCGGGCAGAGCGACACCGCCATTGAGTGCAGCCAGTATCGGGTCACTCCATTTGGTAATCGTGCCGCTGAAGATCTTGGCCAGCGCCTCACCATTGACGATCAACGCGTGAACATCCGGCAGGTTGTAGACCAAGCCGACCGGCCCGAAGACCAGCGGCAAGTCCCAGGCCGCGTTTCCGTTGCAGCGCTTGGCTGCCGGGCGGGCCTGACCCGAGACCAGCGGCGAGTCCGTCCCGGCGAAGTCGACATGGCCGGCGATGAACTGCTCGCTACCGGCACCCGACCCCGTCGGGTTGTAGGCCACGCTCTTGCCCGGGCAATATCGGCCCCACACCTGGTTGAACACCGCGATCGCGTTCTGTTCAGCGGTTGAGCCCTCGGCCGTCACCGCATTCTTCCCGTCGCAGCCCACGCCGCCTCCGGGTGCCGAGAGGGCTGTCGCCGAGGCGCTGGGGCGGTTGTCGTCACTGCCGCACGCAGTCAATACACCCGCTGTCGTTGCCACCGCCACCGCCACCGCCCCCAACGCTCTACTCACCCTGTCGAGCCTCACCCGATCCCGCTTCCTGGAGGAATCCTGGACATATACGGGCGAACAATAGGGGATGCGGACGGTTGCTGCCTGCGTCGTCGGTCAACTGCGGGCGAGGGCGGGGGCATAGGCCGTGTCAACACTGTGGGTGGTGAAGCCCAAGCTCCGGTAGGTCCGAAGCGCGGCGACATTGTCTGACTCGACGTAGAGCAGCACGGTGGGTGCTATGGAAACTAGGGGGGCAACTAGGGGGGCAACTGGAGAGGTGGCATCTGCGGGGCTTGCCGGGCCGGCGAGCCGCCGCGCCAGCCACTCGACACCGATCGATGTCAACGCCTGACCCAATCCGCGCCCCTGGGCCGACGGATCGACGCCCAGCACGTAGACCTCGCCCAAGCCGGGCTGATCGAGGTGCACTTTGGTCCAGTGGAAGCCCAGCAGCCTGTCCGGATGATCACTTTCGGAGTCGCTGAACGCCAGGAACAAGCCCTCCGGGTCGAACCACGGTTCGCTGCGCCGCGCCGCCAGCTCGGCCGCGGTCCAGCCGCCTTGTTCGGGGTGCGTGGCGAAGGCGGCGTTGTTGACCCGCAGCAGCTCAGCGTCGTCGGGGGCACCGCCGTAGGTACGGACCCGCACCCCGGGAACGGCGGCGAGCGGCTCGGGGAGATCGCGCAACGAGCGTCGCATCTGAACCAATTCTCGAACCGCGACCAGATCCAGCGCTGACGCCGTTGCCCGAGCCGGCTCGAGTGTGCCGTGCGCCCAGAACTGGTTGTGACCGTTGGTTCTGGCCACCGCCGCACGTCCCATCGCCGCACCGATACCGCTGCGGCGGGCCTGCGGGTGCACCACCAGTTCCGCCATCCCGGCGTCCGCGTCGTCCCGCGGGCTCAGGTTGCTGAGATTGAGGTAGCCGATGATCGTGTCGGCCGCGTCGCCGGACGGTGAATCGGTGATCAGCAGATGCTCGGTGCGGTCGAGTCCGAGTTCCCGCAGCACCTGTTCGCCGACGGGCGCTACCCCATCAAACTCCGTGGCCGCCGAAACGAGTTCGCGCACGCCCTGTTGCTGCTGTGCGGTCAGTGTGGAGCGCCAGTCAGGCGGGATCACTGACTGCGAAGAGGGTCAACCAGCGGATCGCGCAGGTCGTCAGAGTCGGCTTCGATCTCGTCGTCGTCGCGCTCCGCAACCGGAGCCCGGCCGCGGGCCGGCCGCACGGCTTTGTAACCCACATTGCGAACGGTGCCGATCAACGCTTCATGCTCGGGGCCGAGTTTGGCCCGCAGCCGACGCACGTGCACATCGACAGTGCGGGTACCGCCGAAGAAGTCATACCCCCACACCTCGTGCAGCAACTGCGCACGGGTGAACACCCGGCCGGCATGTTGGGCCAGGTATTTCAACAGCTCGAACTCTTTGTAAGTGAGGTCAAGTGGCCGGCCACGCAGCCGCGCGGTGTAGGTGCCTTCGTCGATCACCAGCTCGCCGAGGCTGACCTTGCCCGCGCTCTCTTGGTCGGCCAGGCCCGCCGCGGCGCCCGACCACAAGCCGCAGCCTGGCGTCGATCTCGGCGGGCCCGGTGCTGGGCAGCAGAATTTCGTCCAACCCCCAGTCAGCGCTGACCGCGACCAAGCCACCTTCGCTGACCACCGCCAAGACCGGGACCGAGCGGCCCGCCGTGCTCAACAGACGGCAAAGACCGCGCGCGGACGATAGGTCCTGGCGCGCGTCCACCAGCACAGCGTCAGCGGTTCCGGCCTCCAATAACGAGGATGGCTCCGCCGGTGCCGTCCGGACGGTGTGCGGGAGCAGCGACAACGACGGTAGTACCGGGTCAGGATGCAGCTCCGAGGTCAGCAGTAGTAGCTCCAACAAGCCCCTCCTGCCGTGTGAAAGGCATCTCCCAAATTTACCGACGCCACATGGCGTTAGTTGCCAGGACATATAACGATAACGTGCCACCAGGCCGTTGTGTGTGGCCCCCGAAGGACTGTGAGCCCCGCCACGAGGCGGAGGGGAACGAAACGCGGGCATGGGCCAGACAGATGGCCCGGAGACGGCCGGGCCACAATATGCGTATGCGCAAGGTGCTGATCGGTGTGATCGCAGCTGCTATCGCGGCGGGCGTGATCGTCATCGGCGTCATTGGCGTCGACTACGGAACCAGCATCTACGCCGAGTACCGACTGTCCTCCACCGTGCGTAAAGCAGCCAATCTGGGGTCCGACCCATTCGTCGCCATCGTGGCCTTCCCTTTCATCCCGCAGGCGATGCGCGACCACTACAACCAATTGGAGATCAAGGCCAACGCGGTGGAACACGCGGTGACCGGCAAGGCCACCCTCGAAGCCACCATGCACTCCATCGACCTGACCTACGCGTCTTGGCTGATCAGGCCCGATGCGAAATTGCCGGTGGGAAAGCTGGAGAGCCGCATCATCATCGACTCGACGCACCTCGGCCGATACATGGGCATTACTGACCTGATGGTTGAGGCACCCCCGCAGGAAACCAACAACGCCACCGGCGGAACCACCGAATCCGGTATCTCCGGCAGCCACGGGCTGGTGTTCAGTGGCACGCCGAAGTCGGCGAACTTCGACCATCCGGTCAGCGTCTCGGTGGACCTTTCCATCGCCGCCGACGACCAGGCGACAGTGGTGATCTCTCCCGACCGGCATCCTCACCGGACCCGACACCGCCAATCAGACCGTTCCCGATGACATGCGGGATGCGGTGCTACATGCGTTCAGCACCAGGCTGCCCCATCAACGGCTGCCCTTCGGTGTTGTACCGACCACCGTGGGCGCGCGGGGATCCGACGTCATCATCGAAGGCATCACCCAGGGACTAACTGTGACCCTCGAAGGGTTTAAGCAGTCGTGACCCCCGCCGGCGACGATGCAGAGCGAAGCGATGAGGAGGAGCGGCGCACATGATGACTGTGATTGTCGCGATTATCGCGGCATTGGCTTTGGCGGCCCTCGTCGGGTGGTTGCTGACCCGGCGCTCTGGGAGTGTCAACGAAACTCATTCCGAGTCGGCCCACGACGCCGCCTCGGACACCGCGGATCTGGGCCTGTCGCGTACCGGCCCGACCATCGTGCATTTCAGCGCACCCTGGTGCGGACCCTGCGATCGGGTGCGCCGGGTAGTCGATCAGGTCTGCGGGGACCTGGGCGACGTGGCCCACGTCGAGATCGACCTGGACGCCAATCCGGTGGCCGCGCGCCGTTTTTCGGTGTTGTCGCTGCCCACCACACTGATCTTTGACATCGACGGACGGCAGCGATATCGGGCTTCCGGAGTGCCCAAGGCCGCTGACCTGCGGTCCGCGCTGCAGCCGCTGTTGGCTTGATCGACCATGTCATTGGGTAAGCTAGCCGACGTGTCAGCCCGCCTGGAGCCCATGCTCACCAAGCGCCGCGCAGTCGATCTGTGCCGCGTCGCGGGTTGTTGCTGTTGCTGTAGCTGCTGAGTAGCCGCGCCCACCGCGCAGCGCTCGGAGCAGCCCCGGAGCCAAACCGTGGCATGCTCGCCGTCGTTCCTGCGCAGCAAAAATATCTAGGAGTCAGCACCGTGTCGAGCACCAACACCACCACCCAGCCGGACCGCGTCGACGTTCGTGGCCCCCGGTTCGCCGCCTGGGTTACGACCGCGGTCCTGGTCGTCGCGCTGATCGTCTCGGCGATAAGCCCGCTGGCCGCCGCGATCGTTCTGGGTCTGCAGGCCCTGGTATTCGCGATCGGCGCCGTCGCCGGTCCGCGCCGGCACCCCTACGGGCAGCTGTTCGCCAAAGTCGTGGCACCCCGGCTGGGTCCGGTCAAAGAGCGCGAACCGGTGCCGCCGCTTGAAGTTCGCCCAACTGGTCGGACTGATCTTCGCGGTCGTCGGCGCCGCGCGGATTCGCCGCCGGTGGGTCCACGCGGCTGTGGTGGGCGTCATCGCCACCGCTTTCGCGCTGGTGGCGGCCTTCCTGAATGCGGCCTTCGGCATCTGCCTGGGCTGCCAGCTCTACCCGCTCGTCGCGCGCTTCCGGCCCACCGCATCC
Organism: uncultured Actinomycetota bacterium; assembly: GCA_963762625.1. Classification (GTDB taxonomy): domain Bacteria; phylum Actinomycetota; class Actinomycetes; order Mycobacteriales; family Mycobacteriaceae; genus Mycobacterium. The sequence goes on along the minus strand of CAVXLB010000001.1, from coordinate 807,950 downwards.
GGTCCCGCGCTAACGAGCACCGTTCACCACAAAGCAATCGAAAGGATCCCCACCATGGCACGCTCCGACGTCCTGGTCTCCGCCGACTGGGCCGAGAGCAATCTCGACGCCGCCGAACGTCGTATTCGTCGAGGTAGACGAGGACACCAGCGCCTACGACGGCGGCCACATCGCCGGCGCTATCAAGCTCGACTGGCGCACCGACCTGCAGGACCCGGTCAAGCGCGACTTCGTCGACGCGGAGCAGTTCTCCAAGCTGCTGTGCGACCGCGGCATCTCCAACGACGACACCGTGATCCTCTACGGCGGCAACAACAACTGGTTCGCCGCTTACGCGTACTGGTACTTCAAGCTGTACGGCCACGACAAGGTCAAGCTGCTCGACGGCGGCCGCAAGAAGTGGGAGCTCGACGGCCGCCCGCTGTCCAGCGACACCGTCAGCAGGCCGGCCACTTCCTACACCGCGTCCCCGCCGGACAACACCATCCGGGCGTTCCGGGACGAGGTCATCGCCGCCATCAACGTCAAGAACCTCGTCGACGTCCGCTCGCCCGACGAGTTCTCCGGCAAGATCCTCGCGCCCGCGCACCTGCCGCAGGAACAAAGCCAGCGGCCCGGCCACATCCCCGGCGCAATCAACGTGCCGTGGAGCAAGGCCGCCAACGAGGACGGCACCTTCAAGTCCGACGAGGAGTTGGCCAAGCTGTACGCCGATGCCGGCCTGGACGGCACGAAGGAAACGATTGCCTACTGCCGAATCGGGGAGCGTTCGTCGCACACCTGGTTCGTGCTGCAGGAATTACTCGGGCATCAAAACGTCAAGAACTACGACGGCAGTTGGACGGAATACGGCTCCCTGGTGGGCGCCCCGATCGAGTTGGGAAGCTGATATGTGCTCTGCACCGAAGCAAGGACTGACGTTGCCCGCCAGCGTCGATCTCGAGAAGGAAACGGTGATCTCTGGTCGCGTCGTGGACAGCGACGGCCAGGCGGTGGGCGGCGCGTTTGTCCGCCTGCTGGACTCCTCCGACGAGTTCACCGCCGAGGTGGTCGCATCGGCCACCGGCGACTTCCGGTTCTTCGCCGCCCCCGGATCCTGGACGCTGCGCGCCTTGTCCAAGGCCGGCAACGGCGACGCCGTTGTGGCGCCGTCGGGTGCGGGCATTCACGAGGTGGACGTCAAGATCGGCTGACGGGCCGACACAAGCCCGGGCGGCGGGGTCCCGCAAGCCGCGCTGACGGACCAAGGCGAATACACTCGTCCCGTGGTGCTCTTCTTCGAGATCATCCTGGTCGGGATGACGGTGGTCATCGCATGGTTCGCGCTGTATACCCTCTACCGGCTCATCACTGACGAGTCGTGAGTTCCGAAGAGGATCCCGGATCGGCCGGTCCCGACGGCTTGGGTGACCGTACGGTGGCTGCCGCTGCCGAGCGTGCCAAGGCGACCGCTGCCCGCAATATCCCGACCTTCGACGATCTGCCGGTCTCCGCCGACACCGCGAACCTGCGCGAGGGCGCCAACCTCAACGACGCGCTTCTGGCACTGCTGCCGCTGGTCGGCGTGTGGCGCGGGGAAGGCGAGGGCCGCGGGCCAGACGGTGACTACCGGTTCGGCCAACAGATCGTGGTCTCCCACGATGGCGGGGATTATCTGAACTGGGAAGCCCGGTCCTGGCGCCTCGACGAAACGGGCGGTTACCAGGAACCAGGCTTGCGCGAGACGGGCTTTTGGCGATTTGTCAGCGACCCCGACGACGACCCGAGCGAGTCGCAGGCGATCGAGTTGCTGTTGGCTAATTCGGCCGGCTACGTCGAATTGTTCTACGGGCGGCCGCTCACCCAGTCGTCGTGGGAGTTGGTGACCGACGCGCTGGCCCGCAGCCGTACCGGTGTGCTGGTGGGGGGTGCCAAAAGGCTGTACGGCATCGTCGAGGGCGGCGACCTGGCCTACGTCGAGGAACGGGTGGACGCCGACGGCGGGCTAGTGCCGAATCTGTCGGCGCGGCTGTCTCGATTCGCCGGGTAATGGCTTAGCGGACTCGGTTACCTGAATGCGGCGTCCGATGTGGTTATCCACGTATTGGTGTGCGGAGCGGACGAGTAATACGGGCGGCTTAGCCGAGGCAAAACATGGAGCGGCCCCCGAGCAAGGTTCCTGGTTGGACAGACCGGGAGCTCGGGGGCCGGGTGGCTGCGGGAATTCGCCAGCGCGCGTGAATCGCTAGCTCTTCCGAGCCAAATGCAGCTAGCGTGCAGCCACCTCACATGTCCATGAAGCTATCAATTTCGCGGACCACCTCCTTCCTTGTGTACCGCCGACCGTACCCGCCCTTCCGCCAGCCGACAACAGATTTGACTGTCTCAGCGGTCGCTGACGATAGCCGCGTCGACCAGTTCGGCGAATTCCGCGGCTATGGGAGATCGGGGTAGTCGCCGGCTGTCGAGGGTGTGCACGCGGGCGGCCAGGGTCATGCTGGAGATCAACCAGATTCCCTGGGCGGCATGCAGGTCCGCGACTCGCAACGCGTGATAGTCGCACTCGTAGCCCTTGGCGCGGGCCATCTCGAAGAGCGCCTGCTGCGTGGTGCCGCGCAGGATCGGATACCACGGCGGCGGTGTCAGCAGGCAGGGATTACCCTCGACCCCTTCGGATTCGGTGGCGATCACCACCGTCGAGCGGGGCCCTTCCAGGATGTAGCCGTCCGTGCTGACGAAGATGACATCACCGGCGCCCTGCCGGGCGGCATGGCGCAAGGCGGCCATGTTGACCGCGTAAGACAGTGTTTTCGCGCCCGCCAGCAGCCAGGGCGTCGCGTCGATCCCCGTGGTGGGCAACCCGCGGTCCAGCGTGACCGCAGACACCCCGTCGCGCCGCACCTCGACGACTCGTTCCGGGACGGCGTTGACCATCACGTAGGCGGTTGGCGCCGCGCCGTTCTCACGACCGCGGCTGTAAATCAGTCGCATCGCGCCTTCGTCGTCGGTGCACTCGACCCACTGCCGCGTGGCCACGTCGATCGCGCACCGCCAACTCGGGAGGTCCGGCTCGGGCAGATCCATCAATTCGGCCGACTGCCTGAGCCGCTGCAGATGCGCCTCGACCAGGCAGGCGCCACCGTCGCGGACCAACAGCGTCTCGAAGGCACCATCGCCGCGAACTGCGGCGAGGTCATCGGCGTGTAGCAATGCCGTTCCCGGCGGGTGTATCCCACCGTCCAGCGTGACAACGACACCAGCCATGGAAACAAAGCCTAACCACGCGCGTGAACCTGGCTGCTCCACGCTCATCGGGACGCGCGTGCCGGGTCCGTAGAGTTGAGGTGTGAACCGCGCCGCGCGGCGCACGTGAACCCCGCCGGCGACGATGCAGAGCGAAGCGATGAGGAGGAGTGCGCACGTGAACCCCGCCGGCGACGATGCAGAGCGAAGCGATGAGGAGGAGTGGCGCACGTGAACGCAGTCCCAGCACCCGATCCCGGACCCGACGCGGGCGCGATCTGGCATTACGGCGATCCGTTGGGCGAGCAGCGGGCGGCCGAAACCGATGCCGTGCTGGTGGACCGCTCGCACCGCACGGTGCTCACCCTGACCGGCGGCGACCGGCAGAGCTGGCTGCACAGCATCTCGACCCAACACGTCAGCGAACTCCCCGACGGCGCCAGCACCCAAAATCTCAGCCTCGACGGACAGGGCCGGGTCGAGGACCACTGGATCCAGACCGAGCTGGGCGGCGTCGACCCACATCGACACCGAACCCTGGCGGGGTGAGCCACTACTGAGCTATCTGCGCAAGATGGTGTTCTGGTCCGACGTCGCCCCGGCACCCGCCGATACGGCGGTGTTGTCGCTGATCGGACCGCGCCTGGCCAACCATGCGGTGCTCGAGTGTGCTCGGCCTGGAAGCGCTGCCCGCCGAGCTGACCGCGGTTCCGTATGCGGTGGTGGCCCAGACAGCGGCTTTGTGCGTCGGATGCCAGGCGGCCCAGCCGGGCAGATCGAACTGGACCTGCTGGTGCCGCGCGGCGAGTCGGCCGTCTGGCAGAGTCGGTTGGCGCAGGCGGGCCTCCGACCTGCCGGGGTGTGGGCCTACGAGGCCCTCCGGGTGGCCGCGCTGCGCCCGCGGCTCGGCGTCGACACTGACGAGCGCACCATCCCACACGAGGTGGGTTGGATCGGTGGCCCCGGCGAGGGCGCCGTCCATCTGGACAAGGGCTGCTACCGCGGGCAAGAGACCGTCGCGCGGGTACACAACCTGGGTAAACCGCCCCGAATGCTGGTGTTGTTGCATCTGGACGGCTCCGGGGAAAAGCCCTCCACCGGTGACCCGGTGCTGGCCGGCGGGCGCGTCGTCGGCCGCCTCGGGACGGTGGTCGAGCATGTGGATCTGGGGCCGGTGGCGCTGGCCCTGCTCAAGCGTGGGCTGCCAGCCGACATCGAACTAGCGACCGGGCCCGAGGCCGCGGTCGGTGCGGCAGTCGACGCCGATTCCCTGCCGCCCGCCGATGAGGTCGGCGCGGGACGGCGGGCCGTCGAACGGTTACGGGGCCGATGAGTTCGGAACTACTGCTGGCGTCCGGCACCGCGGGCGGGGGGGCCGACGTTCGGCCGCGAGGCACGGTAAACTGTCGGCAGGACAATAAACCACACCAGGAGATCGGGGCCGCCTACTTGTTAGGCCGCTCCGTTATTGCGCGAGGGGGTCCCCCCATGGGCCGCGGCCGGGCGAAGGCAAAGCAGACCAAGGTTGCTCGAGAACTTAAATACAGCTCTCCGCAGACCGACTTTCAGCGGCTTCAGCAGGAGCTGGCAGGAACGGATGCCGATGACTCCAACCACCTCGACGGCGACGCCGCCGACGAAACGTGGAGCGACGAGGACGACTGGCGCCGCTAGGACTTCCTAATTGCCCGACGCCCCGATGCCGGAGCGTTTCGCATCGGCTTCGCGCCGGCCGCCGGTTACGCTCGCGCCCTTAGAACCTCGGGTGTTGCCCCACGAGATTGGCCCGCGGCCCTTCCTTGCCACCTTTGCCGACGGTTCCCAACACCCAGCAGTTCAGGTGCCGCGCGGTCAAGATGGCCAGGGCGCGGTCGGTGTCTTCCGGCGCGACGACCGCGATCATGCCGACGCCCATGTTGAACGTCTTCTCCATCTCTTCGCGCGTCGACCCGGCCGCGCTGGGCGATCATCGCGAACACGGGCGCGGGTGTCCAGGTGCCGCGGTCGACCTCGGCGACCAACCCTTGCGGGATGACACGCTGCAGGTTGCCGGCCAACCCGCCACCGGTGACGTGGCAGAACGTACGGACCTGGGTTTCGGCGGCCAGTGCCAGGCAGTCTTTGGCGTAGATCCGCGTGGGCTCCAACAATTCCTCGCCCAGGGTGCGGCCGAACTCCTCCACATAGCCGGCCAAGTCCATCCGGTCGATCTCGAGCAGAACCGTGCGGGCCAATGAGTATCCGTTGGAGTGCAGCCCGGAAGATCCCAGCGCGATGATCACGTCACCGGGCTTGACGCGGTCGGGCCCCAGCACATTGTCGGCCTCGACTACGCCGACGCCGGTGGCCGAGATGTCGTAGTGGTCTGGCTCCATTAGCCCGGGGTGTTCGGCGGTCTCGCCGCCAAGCAACGCGCAGCCCGCGCGCACACATCCCTCGGCGATACCGCCGACGATCGCGCTCACTCGTTCGGGCACCGTGCGACCGACCGCGATGTAGTCCTGCAGGAACAGTGGCTCGGCGCCGCAGACCACGAGGTCGTCGACGACCATTGCGACCAGGTCGAGGCCAACGGTGTCGTGTTTGTCCATCGCCTGAGCGACCGCCAGCTTGGTGCCCACCCCGTCGGTGGAGGCGGCCAGCACCGGCTCGCGGTAATCGCCACGCAGAGCGAACAATCCGGCGAACCCGCCCAGGCCGCCGCGCACCTCAGGTCTGGTGGCTTTAGTGGCCAGCGGCTTGAACAAGTCGACGGCGCGGTCACCGGCTTCAATGTCCACCCCAGCCGACGCGTAGGTGATGCCCTGGCTGCCTGGGTCTTGTCCGGGGGTTTTTCCGGGATCCGTCATTGCGGTAAAGGCTACCGGGCGGCTTTCACCGCCGGTATCCACCATCTAGTCGCGTCGCGAGTTCGTCAGAGGTTAATGGGAACTTCATCGGCGGCGAGATCGCCCAGCCCGGTGCCGCGCGCTGCATTGGCGAGCATGTGCTCGACGACGTTCTTGCCCAACGCGGTCTCGCTGGGTAGCTCGATGGGGTACTTACCGTCGAAGCAGGCGGTGCACAGCCGCGAAGCCGGCTGCTCGGTGGCCGCGACCAAGCCCCGCAGCGAGATATAGCCCAGCGTGTCAGCCCCGATGGCATGCCGCACCGCTTCGAGCATCTCTTCCTCGTCCTGGACGGCGTTGGCAATCAATTCGGCCGGCGAGGGGAAATCGATTCCGTAGAAGCACGGCCACTTCACTGGTGGTGAGGCAATCCGAACGTGCACCTCGAGCGCACCGGCCTCGCGCAGCATTCGCAACAATGCGCGCTGGGTGTTCCCCCGGACGATCGAATCGTCGACGACGATGAGCCGCTTACCGCGGATTACCTCTTTAAGAGGGTTGAGCTTCAGCCGGATCCCGAGCTGGCGGATGGTCTGGGACGGCTGGATGAATGTTCGCCCCACGTAGGCGTTCTTCATCAGGCCCTGCCCATATGGGATGCCGGACTCCTGCGCGTATCCAACCGCGGCGGGGGTGCCCGATTCCGGCACGCCGATCACCAGGTCGGCGTCGACCGGGGATTCACGGGCCAGCCGGCGACCAATCTCCAGCCGGGCCCCGTGCACGGACCGGCCGGCGATCGTGCTGTCCGGCCGTGCCAGGTAGACGTATTCGAAGATGCAGCCCTTGGGTGTGGGGTTGGCGAACCGCGTGGAGCGCACCCCGTCGGCGTCGATAGCGAGCAGCTCGCCCGGCTCGATGTCGCGGACGAAGGATGCGCCGACGATATCCAGCGCGGCCGTTTCTGAGGCCACCACCCAGCCGCGATCCAGCCGCCCGAGCGACAGCGGCCGCACTCCATGCGGATCGCGGCAGGCGTAGAGCGTGTTTTCGTCCATGAATGTCAGGCAGAACGCTCCGCGCACGGTCGGCAGCAGTTCCAGCGCCGCCTGTTCCAGAGTGGAATCGGCCGCGCCGTGAGCCAGCAGCGCGCCCAGGATGTCAGAGTCCGTTGTCGCTGGGGCGGGGAAGCGCTTCGTCATCAACCCCGCATCGCGAGCGCGTGCGGCAAGGGCGGCGGTATTGACGAGATTACCGTTGTGTCCCAATGCGACCCCGGTGCCGGCTGCGGTGTTGCGGAACACGGGCTGGGCGTTTTCCCAAGTGGTGTCGCCGGTGGTGGAGTAACGGCAGTGTCCGATAGCGACGTGGCCGGGCATGGCCGCCAGCGTCTGCTCGTCGAACACCTGACTGACCAGGCCGAGGTCTTTGAATACCAGGACCTGGGATCCATCGGCGACGGCCATCCCCGCGGCTTCTTGGCCACGATGCTGTAGTGCGTACAGTCCGTAGTAAGTGAGCTTGGCGACTTCTTCGCCGGGGGCCCAGACCCCGAATACACCGCACTCTTCACGAGGCGAATTCAAATCCTGCTCGGGTTCCTGAACGGTCACGATTCGGCGGCTCCCCGGGGAACGGATGGTGACGAGAGGAAGTCTACGGCCACGACGGCCGTAGCGCCGAATCCGTCGCGCGTGTCGAGCGCCGAAACCGCAATCGTACGACCCTAAACGTCCAGTTCAGCGTTATATTCTGCCCAAAGCGATCACGGGCAGCCAATGTCCGATTTCAGCTGCTCGGGAGCCCGACAGGGTCAGCGCCCCGGTCGTAGTCGCCTCGGCCAGCCCCAACTGTCCGGTAGCAAGCAGCAGCCAGGTCCGCGGATCGGTCTCCACGACATTGGGTGGGGTGCCACGGGTATGTCTGGGCCCGGAAACACACTGCACCGCGACAAACGGTGGAATCCGGACCTCGACGCTGGCGCCGGGGGCCAATGCGGCAAGGGTGCGCGCGGTGAGGCGGACCGCGGTCGCCAGTGCTACCCGGTCGGGCGCCGCATGAGTTTCGTCACACAACCAGTCCGCAATCGCCAGCACGGCCTGCCGAGTCTTCGCCGGATCGGCGCTATCTCGGGCTGCCATACCTTAGGGTCGCAGAATTATGGAGTCTTCTGCACGGGGGCCCGCCACCCGTGCCGGGCCGGTCACACGTCGGCTGGCGGCGTTCGCATTAACCGCGGCAACGCTGTCAGTGGCCGGGTGCGGCGACTCTGTCGACGAGTCGGAGGGTGACCCGGCGGAGACCCAATGCCGCGTCCTGGCAGCCGATCCGGGATGGTACGGCGATAACCGCGACCGGGTTAACGACATGATCAGCAAACTGGGCGCCTGCGGCAAGGTGGGATCAGTCGGAAATGGTGCACCGCTGGCACTGCTCGACTGGGACAACACCACGGTGAAAAACGACATCGGCAACGCGACATTCTTTTGGATGGTGCGCAACTCCAAGGTTCGCCTGCCAATAAACGGTGACTGGACCACCACCAGCCAATATCTCACGGCGCCGGCTGCCGCAGCGTTGGCTGCAGCGTGCGGCGGACTTGCTGCTCCGGGCCAGTCGCTGCCCACCGGCACCAGCACCGGCTGCGCCGACGAGTTGACGTCGGTATACATCGATCGCCAGACTCGCGCGGGCACAGCGGCGTTCGCCAACTACAACCATCGCCGCGTCGAGCCTTCAGCCGCCTGGGCGGCGCAACTGCTCGCCGGCTGGACCGATGCGGACGTAACCGGATTCGCTCAGGAGGCGCGCAAGCAGAGCCTGGACGCGCCGGAGGGGGACGAGCAGTCGGTGGGCACCACCCGCCAGACCGGATGGGTGCGTTACTACAGCCAGATGCGCGACCTCATCGGGACGCTGCAGGCCGACGGATTCGACGTCCGGATCATCTCCGCCTCCCCGGAGCCGGTGGTGCGGGTCTGGGCGGCCGACGTGGGAATCTCCGAGGATCGGGTGATGGGAACACGCACCGACCATGACGGTGATGTTTTGACGACGCGCCTGGCGCTGTGCGGTGGCGAGCCGTCCATCCCCTACAACGAAGGCAAGCGGTGCCGGGTCAATGAGCAGGTTTACGGCGTCAAGGGCGCTGCGGCGTTCGACCAGTTGCCCGAGCCACGCCGTCAGGCTTTCGCGGCCGGCGACGCCGACGGAGACGCGACGTTCACCGCGGACGCCACCGCACTGCGGCTGGTGATCAATCGCAACCAGATCGAGTTGATGTGCCGCGCATACGCGGACCTTGACGGCCGTTGGTTGGTCAACCCGATGTTCATCAATCCGCTGGGGATGAGCCCACCGTACCCGTGCGCCACCCAGGGATTCGACGAACCCGATGGCAACCAGGGGCCGCTGCCGCGACCCGACGGCACCGTGGTGCCCGACCAGCAAGACCGGGTACACCCATAGCGGTTTCGAGCTGTTGCACCCGCACTGAACATCACCGAATGCCGGCCCGCCGCTGCAGCGTCAAAGCGGCGATGGCACCTACCTCGTTGATCGCCAGGTGCACCAGCATCGGCGCGGCCACGCTGCCAGACCGCTCGGCCAGCCAACCGAACAAACACCCGCCGATACCGGTAGCCAGCACGGTCGCCCCGGGCGGCTCACCCGTCGCGCGTGCGTCCGCGATGTGGAACAGCCCGAACGTAGCGGCCTGCAGCAACCCTCCGCCGGTGGGGCCGAAGGCGCCGCGACCCGCGGTGGCCAGCGCCGCGCGGAATGCGGCCTCCTCGGCCAAAACCGTCCCGACCGGTATCCCCACCAGCAGCCACGACGGGACCGACGCCGGCAGCTCGCGAACCGACATCGACCGTCGGACCGGCGCCACCAGGGTCATCGCGGCGATCGCGGTCGCCGCGACAGCCCCAGCTGCCGACCCCAGCCGCAATCCCGCCCACAGCCGCGGCGGACACAGGCCCAGCGGCGCGCGGGTCACCAGCACCAGCAGCCCGCCCATACCGGCCTGCACCGGCGTACGCCACGCGGCAGGCAACCGCGGACTGACAAAGCTCCAGGCAATCAGGCCAGCAGCCATAGACAGCGCCCCAAGCCGACGAAAATGCCCGTCAGGCATCAGGATTCACGCGGGGCCAGTCATCCGAAGAATCGGGGCAGCACCGCATCGGACGTCGCCCGCAGCTCCGCAAGGGGAACCGTGAAAAGCCCTTGAACCTCCACTGCGTCCGAACCCTGATCGGCGACGCCGATGCGGAGGACCGGCAGTTCCCGCGCCTCGCACATCGAACGGAAGCGGCTCTCCTCGGTGCGCGGCACCGCCACCAGCACCCGGCCCGCCGACTCGGAAAACAGCATCACAAACGGGTCCGTGGCCTCGGGCAGCACTATGCGGCAACCTGTTTCGCCCGCTAACGCCGCCTCGACGATGGCTTGGGCCAGGCCGCCTTCGGACAAGTCGTGCGCCGCGGACACCAATCCGTCCCGCGACGCGGAGCTCAGCACCTCGGCCAAGAGCTTCTCGCGCCCCAGATCAACTGCGGGCGGCCGGCCACCCAGATGGTCGGCAGTCACCTGCGCCCAGATCGAGCCGTCAAACTCATCACGTGTGTCGCCCAGCAGCAGCAAGGTCTCCCCTGGTTCGCTGCCCAGAGCGGTGGGGATGCGCCGACCGACATCATCGATGACACCGAGCACCCCGACTACCGGCGTGGGCAGGATCGCCGCCGATCCGGTTTGATTGTAGAAGCTGACGTTGCCACCCGTCACCGGAATCCCCAGGGCCGCACAGCCATCAGCCAGTCCACGCACCGCCTGCGCGAACTGCCACATTACCCCGGGATCCTCGGGCGAGCCGAAGTTGAGGCAGTTGGTCACCGCGACCGGAGTGGCGCCGGTGACGGCGACGTTGCGGTAGGCCTCGGCCAGCGCCAGTTGGGCGCCGTTGTATGGATCCAGCTGGGTGTAGCGTCCCGACGCGTCGGTCGACACCGCGATGCCACGGCCGGTGGACTCGTCGATGCGCAGCACGCCGCCGTCGGCATGCTCGGCCAGCACGGTGTTGCCGCGGACGTAACGGTCGTACTGCTCGGTGATGAACGCGCGACTGCACAGATGCGGGCTCCCCAGCAGCGCAAGCAAAGTCGCTCGCAGTTCGTCACCGGTAGCGGGCCGTCTCAGCTTGGTCGAGCTGTCCGCATTCAGAGCATCTTGGGATTCGGGGCGGGCGACCGGTCGCTGATACACCGGGCCTTCGTGGGCCACCGTGCGCGGCGGCACGTCGACGACTGTCTCGCCGTGCCAGGTGATCTGCAACCGGTCGCCGTCGGTGACTTCGCCGATCACCGTGGCCAGCACTTCCCATTTGCGGCACACCGCCAAAAAGGCATCTACATTCTCCGGCGCGACCACCGCGCACATCCGCTCCTGGGATTCGCTGGACAGAATCTCGGCGGGCGTCATGTTGGCCGCGCGCAACGGGACGGTGTCAAGTTCGACGCGCATCCCACCATCTCCGGCGGACGCAAGTTCCGATGTCGCGCAGGACAATCCGGCGCCACCAAGGTCCTGGATGCCGATCACCAGATCCGCGGCGTACAGCTCCAGACAACACTCGATGAGCACCTTCTCGGTGAACGGGTCACCGACCTGAACCGAGGGCAGCTTCTTACGTCCCGATCCCTGGCCCTCGTCGCCGCCAAACGTCTCCGAAGCCAGCACGGATACGCCGCCGATGCCGTCGAGCCCGGTGCGCGCACCGAACAGGATGATCTTGTTGCCGGTGCCCGATGCGAACGCGAGGTGCAGGTCCTCCTTGCGCAGCACGCCGACGCACAAGGCGTTGATCAGCGGGTTGCCTGCGTACGACGCGTCGAACACGGTCTCGCCGCCGATGTTGGGCAGACCCAGCGAGTTGCCGTAGCCGCCGATACCGCGCACCACACCATCCAGCACGCGGCGGGTATCAGGCGCGTCAACCGCGCCGAACCGAAGCTGGTCCATTACGGCGACCGGTCGCGCCCCCATGGCCATGATGTCTCGGACGATGCCGCCGACGCCGGTGGCAGCGCCCTGGTACGGCTCGACGTAGGACGGATGGTTGTGCGACTCCACCTTGAAGGTGACGGCCCACCCGTCGCCGATGTCGACGACACCGGCATTCTCTCCGATACCGGCCAGCATCCCGGCACGCATCTCGTCGGTGGTGGTCTCACCGAAATAGCGCAGGTGCACCTTGGAGGACTTGTACGAACAGTGCTCGCTCCACATCACCGAGTACATCGCCAGCTCGGCGTCGGTGGGCCTGCGGCCCAGAATCTCGCGAATCCGCTGGTACTCGTCGTCTTTGAGGCCCAGCTCACTGAACGGTTGCGGCTGATCGGGGGTGGCGGCGGCATGTTCAACGGTGTCGATCACTCGGGTGAGCCCAGACGTCACGCACTCAGTCTAGAGTCTCGGCCCACTTCGCTCGCGGTCGCCATTTTTCGGTCACATGAACGCGATCGCAGCGCACGTGTAGCGTCCCAAGCCATGCCTTCCCTGGACGCGATCGCACAGAATGTCAATCACTATCTCGAACTTGTCGCAAGCGGCACCGCCGACGACATCGTGGGCCTCTACGCTGCCGACGCCACCGTGGAGGATCCGGTCGGATCGGAACTCCGGCGCGGCCACGACGCGATCCGCGAGTTCTACGCAGCATTCCAAGATGTCCCGAAGGAGACCGAGCTCGCGGAATTGCGGGCGGCCGGCAGCGAGGCGACATTCCTGTGGCACCTCACGCTCGACACCGGCGACAGCCGCACCCGAATCTCGCCCATCTCGCTGATGACGTTCGACGAGGACGCGAGGATCACGTCGATGCGGGCATTCTGGTCCCCGTCCGACGTTCAGGTCGTGTAGAAGTACGCGCCTGCCACACCCGTCCTGTTACTGACCCACCACGTCGAACACGTTGCCCTCCGGGTCGGCCAACACCACCCAGCGGAAGTTGTCGCCGATCTTGCGCCCACCTACCTCGGTGGCTCCCGCCGCCTTCAGCCGCGCTACTTCGGCATCCACGTCGACAGCACTGAAATCGAGGTGTAGACGGTTCTTCCCGGGCGTGGGATCGGGCACCTTCTGGAACCCGAGCCGGGGCCCTTCGGATCGGGCTACCGCAAAGAATTCGCCGGGGAGCAGCTCCTGGATGTCACCACCGAAGTTCTCGGCCCACCAAGCGGCCAACTTCGCGGGGTCGCTGCAATCGAAGGTGACCATCTCCACGTTAAGCGCCATGCCGTCCGACCCTAACCCTCCGGCGACAAAAATGCTTGCAGTGCAGCCGAATACGCGGCCACATCGTGTGCACCCATCAATTCGCGCGACGAGTGCATGGCGAGCTGGGCGGCACCGACGTCGACGGTCGGGATGCCCGTCCGAGCCGACGCCATAGGCCCAATCGTCGATCCGCACGGCAGGTCGGCCCGATGCTCGTAGCGCTGCAACGGCACCCCGGCGTCTCGGCAGGCCAGCTCGAACGCGGCCGCCGTACGCCCGTCGGTGGCGTACCGCAGATTCGGGTGCACCTTGAGCACGGGCCCGGCGTTGACCTCGATCAGATGGCTGGGCTCGTGCCGCTCCGGATAGTTGGGATGGGTGGCATGTGCCATGTCGGCCGAGGCCAGCAGCGAAGCGGGCAGCCGCCGCAGGAAGTCTTCCCGGCTGCCGCCGGCCGCCAGCACGATACGTTCCAGGACGGTGCCCAGCAGATTCGATTGCGCGCCGTGGTCGGAAGTCGAACCGACCTCCTCGTGGTCGAAGAGCGCCAGCACCGGCACAAAGCCGCGCGGCTCAACCTCCAGTAATGCTTCCATTCCCGCATAGCAACTGGCCTGGTTGTCCAGCCTGGGCGCGCTCAGCAGGCTGGCGTCCACACCGATCACGGTCGACGGGGTCAGGTCGTGAGTCATCAGGTCGGCTGCTAGCACGTCGGCCGCGGTCAACCCGGCGCGCTCGGCGACGTAGCGCAGGAAAGAACCGGGCTTGTCGCCCACCCCCCACACCGCATTGACGTGTCGCTGCGGATCCAACTTGAGCGACGCGCGATCCTCGGCCAGATGGATGGCCAGCTGCGGCACTCGCAGGATCGGATCGTCGATCCGGATCAGCCGGTGGCTGAGCCCGGAGCCATCTCGCACCGATAGACGCCCACTGATGCCCAGATCGCGGTCCAGCCACGAGTTGAGCCACGCCCCCCCGTACGGCTCCAGCGCCACCACCTGCCAGCCGGCGATCAGCCGGTCCGGATGCTGCTTGACCCGCAGGTTGGGGCTGTCGGTGTGCGCGCCGACAATCCGGAACGGTCTGTCGGGGGCGTCGGAATTCCAGGCGACCAGGGATCCGGCGCGGACCGTGAAGTAGCGGCCAGGTTGTTCTGGCCAGCGGTCGGCTTCACTGAGTTCGGTGTAGCCGGCCTCGAGTAGCCGTGCGGCCACCGTGACGCAGGCGTGAAACGGCGATGGAGAGGCGTCGATGAAATCGCAGAGGCTTGCGGCGCTGGCCGACATATTCAACATCATGGCTGTTCCCGATGGCGGGGTTCACGCTAGGGTCGCCCATGTGCCTCCGGTTCAGCCGCAATCCGTACTCGCGCCGTTGACACCCGCCGCGATATTCCTTGTCGTCACCATCGACGACGGCGGCGAAGCGCTCGTGCACGACGCGCTGCCAGACCTGTCGGGCTTGGTGCGCGCCATCGGCTTCCGCGACCCGACCAAACATCTGTCAGTGGTCGTCTCGATCGGCTCCGACGCCTGGGACCGGTTGTTCGGCGGGCCGCGGCCGGCCGGGCTGCATCCGTTCATCGAACTGAAAGGCCCTCGCCACGAGGCGCCGGCCACCCCCGGCGACCTGTTGTTCCACATCCGGGCCGAGTCGCTCGACGTGTGCTTCGAGTTGGCCGGCCGCATCGTGAAATCGATGGCAGGAGGGGTCACTGTCGTCGACGAGGTGCACGGGTTCAAGTTCTTCGACAACCGAGACCTGCTGGGGTTCGTCGACGGCACCGAAAACCCCGACGGCCCAATTGCGGTCAACGCCACCGCTATCGGTGACGAGGATCCCGACTTCGCCGGCTCGTGCTATGTCCACGTGCAGAAGTATCTGCACGACATGCGTTCGTGGGAGTCGCTTTCGGTCACCGAGCAGGAGAACGTGATCGGCCGCAGCAAGCTGGAAGACATCGAAATGGACGACGACGTGAAGCCGTCCAACTCACACATCGCGCTCAACGTCATCGAAGACGAAGACGGCAATGAACTGAAGATCGTGCGCGCCAACATGCCCTTCGGCGAGGTCGGCAAAGTCGAGTACGGCACGTACTTCATCGGCTATTCCCGCACCCCCGAAGTCACCGAACAGATGCTGCGCAACATGTTCCTCGGCGACCCGCCCGGCAACACTGACCGCGTCCTTGACTTTTCCACCGCGGTTACCGGTGGGCTGTTCTTTTCGCCCACGATCGACTTTCTCGACGACCCACCGGACCTGCCCGCGCCGCTTGTCACCGAGCGACCAGTCGCACCCACCCCTGAAGACGGCGCACTTTCGATCGGCAGCCTGAAAGGAACCACCCAATGAAGAACAACCTCTACCGCAACCTGGCGCCGATCACCGACGTCGCCTGGACCGAAATCGAATTGGAGGCGACGCGGACGTTCAAACGTCATATCGCCGGTCGCCGTGTGGTCGACGTCAGCGAGCCCGGTGGGCCGGTCACCGCGGCGGTCAGCACCGGACGGCTGATCAACGTGAAGGCCCCCACCGACGGCGTCGAGGCTCACCTGCGGGCAAGCAAGCCCCTTGTCCGGCTGCGGGTTCCCTTCACGCTGGCCCGTGACGAAATTGATGACGTCGAGCGCGGCGCGCAGGACTCCGACTGGGACCCGGTCAAGGAGGCTGCCAAGAAGCTGGCTTTCGTCGAGGACCGCGCCATCTTCGAGGGCTACGCCGCCGCCTCGATCGAGGGCATCCGCGGCGCCAGCTCGAACCCGCCATTGACGCTGCCCGGTGACCCCCGCGCAATCCCCGACATCATCACGCAGGCGCTCTCGGAACTGCGGCTGGCTGGCGTCGACGGCCCTTATTCGGTGCTGTTGTCGGCCGACGTCTACACCAAGGTCAGCGAAACCACCGAGCACGGATATCCGATTCTCGAACACATCAACCGACTGGTCAACGGAGACATCATCTGGGCCCCGGCGATCGACGGTGCCTTCGTGCTGACCACCCGCGGCGGCGACTTCGACCTGCAGCTGGGCACCGATGTCGCGATCGGCTACACCAGCCACGACGCGCAGACCGTGCAGCTGTACCTGCAGGAGACGCTGACATTCCTGTGCTACACCGGCGAGGCGTCGGTTGCACTAGGCGCGTAGGAACGGAGGCCAACGCGGTATCGCCGCTTAGCACAGAGGTCCAAGACGAGGTCACTCTCCGAAGCGGCCGAACTAGACGAGCGATTCGCCGCCGTCGACCTTCAACGTCATTCCGGTCATGAAGGTGTTTGTCATCGCGAACAGTACGGCTCCGGCGATGTCGTCCGGAGTGCCGATCCGCCGGGCGGGGTTGCCTGCGGCGATGTGCTGAAAATATTCACGCTTGCCGGCGTTCCCGAGCGAATCCCAAGCACCAGTATCGATAACGCCCGGCGAAATCGCATTGACCCTTATCGGAGCCAATTCGACGGCCAGCCAGCGGGTCAGGAAGTCTACGGCGCCATTGGTGATACCTACCCCGAGATACCCGACGTTGAGTTTGAAGGCATGCACCCCCGAGAACAACACCAGCGAGCCGCTCGGGTTGATTTGAGGTGCAAAGTATTTCGCTAACATCGTGGGACCGATGACCTTGGTGTCAAACGACTGCTGCAGGTTATGGCGCTGCAGTTCGCCCAATTTTCCGCGGGCGCGAGCCGAGGCGGTGGACACCACGTGATCGACGGCTCCCACCCGTTCAGCGAGGGCGGCGATCGACTCATCATCGGTAATGTCGACGTCCTCGGCGGCAATGTCGTTGCCGCGGTATGCGTCGGCGAGCTTGGCCCGATCCCGCCCGGCTACGATGACCCGCGCGCCTTCGACTTGCGACAGCAAAGCGACTGCACGTGCGATCCCGCTGCCGCGTCCCACCACCAACACCGCCTTGTCGCGCAACATATCACCCATGGGTGTTTGCTCCTCTGAGTCGTTCGTCCTCCGAGCCGAGTTATTGGGATGGCCAACCCAGATTATTTCCCAAACGGTGCTCGGTCAACTCGCCCGGAGACTATTGCGCACCCCCGGTTTTGATGCATACTGGGATGCATATCCCAGTATTTTCTAATGCAGCGCCTTACGGCTATCCGACCACACCGCGCAGGAGGAACCTCATGTCGGCCGTTCATCATCGTTACGCGACCATCGACGGCCATCGGCTGTTCTTCCGCGAAGCAGGCGATGCCGACGCGCCCGCGCTGGTCTTGTTGCATGGATTTCCGACCAGCTCCCACATGTTTCGGAATCTAGTTCCGGCGCTCGCCGACCGCTACCACGTGATCGCGCCCGATCACCTCGGCTTCGGGCTTTCCGACGCACCGTCCGTCGAGGAATTCGATTACACCTTTGATGCGCTGACCGACCTGACCGCCGGCCTGCTGCGCACGCTGGGCGTCGATCGGTACGCCCTGTACGTGCAGGACTATGGAGCGCCGATTGGATGGCGGCTCGCTCTTCGCGACCCGGCCGCGATAACGGCGATCATCAGCCAGAGCGGCAATGGTTATGACGCCGGTTTCGTCGAGAGCTTCTGGAAGGTCGTGCGCGCCTATCAAAACGAGCAGACGCCCGACAACGAGGCCGCCGTACGCCAGTTCCTCACACTTGACGCCACTCGATGGCAATACCTGACCGGCGTGGGCGACGAGACACTGGTCGACCCCGAGTCTTGGTACCACGACTACGCGCTGATATCCCGGTCGGGCAACGACCTGGTGCAGCTAAAGATGCTGAGGGACTACGCGACCAATGCGCCGCTATACCCGCGCGTGCAGGAATACTTCCGGGCCAGCCGGGTGCCGTTGTTGGCCGTGTGGGGCCGCGGTGACGAAATCTTCGGCCCCGCCGGCGCCGAAGCCTTCGCCGACGACCTGCCCGATGCCGAGATCCATCTGCTCGACGGCGGGCACTTCCTGCTGGAGTCCGCGCTGGACGAAGTCGCTGTGCTGATTCGCAACTTCCTCGCCAAGGTTCACATAGCCGTCTGACGACGGCCTGCGGACGATAGCCCGCCGACTCCTCGCCCGTGCTCGTTCCTATCAATGGGCTGGATATCCCATAATTGGAGGCACTCGCAGGTTAGCCTGACGCGATGGCCCATCCCGACGTTCAGGACGAACAACGGTTGACCCCCAAGGGCCGGGCCACCCGCGATCGGATCGTGCAGGCAGCCGCCGAGCTTATCGTCACCGAGGGCCTGTCGTCGTCGAACATGGAGAACGTGCGCAGCGCCGCGTCGGTCAGCGGTTCTCAGCTCGCCCACTATTTCGCCGATAAAAGCGCCTTGATTCGCGCGGTCATCAGGCGCCAGATCGACGTGGTGCTCGACTTTCACCGGCAGCCCAAGCTTCGAGAGCTGGACTCGTTCGACGACTTCGAGCGGTGGATCGATCTCAACATGCGCTACCTGCGGCGTATCGGAACCTCCGGCGGCACACCCACTTACCACGCCCTCACCGCACAGCTGGCGAAGTCCGACGACGCGACCCGTACCACGTTGGCGGCAGGCTACTGGCAGTGGATCGAGCTGCTTGAAGTGGCGATCCAGCGGATGAAAGACCGCGGCGCGCTGGTCGCGGATGCCGACCCGCCACGGTTGGCGCTGGCCATCGTCAGCGCTCACCAAGGCGGCGTCACGTTGGCCTTTACCTACCGGGCGGAATGGCCGCTCGCTGACGCCACGCGATTCGCCGTCAACTATCTCCGCATGTTCGCTACCGACCCTGCCGAACGAGCGCCGCGCCCGCCGCGGCGCCGCCGCGGACGTCGCGCGACAACCAGGGCGGCAACGTGAATGACGACAGCAGGTCGCGGTTCACCCGCAAGGGATTGGCGACGCGGGCCCGCATCATCGGCGTTGCCGCCCGCCTCATGTTCGAGCGCGGCGTTGCCAACACCAGCATCGACGAGGTGCGCACCACCGCTGGGGTCGGCGGATCACAGATTTCGCATTACTTTCGCGACAAACGTGATCTGACCCGTCAGGTCATCGCATCACGGCGCGCGGATGTCGTGGCGTTCCACACTCGGCCAGAACTCGGCGCGCTCGACAGTATCGAAACCCTGCAGGCATGGGCCGCCGCCTGCGTGGCTGATATCGACACGGTCTACCGGCTGGGCGGATGCATCTACGGTTCGCTCGCCGGCGAACTGATCGATGCCGACGACGAAATCCGCGATGACCTCGTCGACGGCTACGACGAGTGGCTCGTACTATTCCAGACCGGCCTTATGGCCATGCGGCGCCGAGGCGATCTGCGCTCCGATGCCGACCCGCGACACCTGGCCGCGTCGCTGGTCATCGCGCACCAGGGCGGCGCGATGATCACACACGCCACCGGTGACGCGGAGCCGCTGCGGGCCGCCGTTAAGTCCGCTGTCGACTATGTGCGCTCCTTCGCCGCCCATCCCGAACCCCGAAGAACCCGATCCACCTCTTCGGCCCGAAGATCCAAACCCTGAATCCAGAGCCGCCGACCCGAGCCGCCCTGCGGCAAGTTCTGAACTGCTGGGGCGAGTAGCAGCTCTGGACAACTCTGGGTGATGCGGCCCATAATATTGGGTCATACCACCCAATAAGGTGGATGCTGAAGCACTATTGGAGGCCAACACCCATGTCCGTCATCGACACCGGCAACGCGCTGCCCACAGCACCCGCAGTGGTGCGCGAACAGTCGGGTGGTGACAACATGCGGGCAATCGTCCTGAATGGGTTCGGCGGCCTCGACAGCCTGGTCTATACCCATATTCCCAAACCGCTACCCAAAGACGGTGAAGTTGTGATCGCGGTACGGGGATTCGGAATCAATCACGCCGAGATGCACATGCGCCGGGGCGAATGGGCCGAAGCCGCAGAAGTGAGTGGCATCGAATGCGTCGGCATCGTCGACTCGTGCCCCTCAGGCGAGTTCCCCGTCGGTTCCAAGGTCGCGGCATTGATGGGCGGTCTGGGCCGGACCGTCAACGGTAGCTACGCCGAATACACCCGCGTCCGCGCGGCGAACGTCGCTCCCATCGGGTCCGACCTGCCCTGGTCGGATTTGGCGGCATTGCCCGAAACTTACGCGACCGCCTGGACATGCCTGTTCCGCAACCTCAATCTGGCGGGCGGACAGACACTGGTTCTACGTGGTGCGACATCGTCGTTCGGTCAGGCGGCACTGAAGATGGCGGTCGCCGCCGACGCTCGCGTCATTGCCACCACGCGTAGCCCCAAGCGCATTCCCATGCTCGAGAACTTGGGCGCTTCGCGCGTCGAGTTGGAGAGGTCCGACCTGGCCGCGCACATTGCCGAAGCCAAGCAGATCGACGCGGTCCTTGACCTGGTCGGTAACAGCACCATCCTCGACTCCCTCGACATGCTGCGCCGCGGCGGCACAGCATGCCTGGCGGGATGGCTGGGCGGACTCGACCCCATCGGTGATTTCAACCCATTGCTGCGGATGGCCAGCGGCGTGAATCTGAACTTCTTCGGCAGCTTTGTGTTTGGAACGCCGGGTTTCCCGCTTTCCGACGTGCCGCTGCAGGACATCGCTCGGCAGGTCGCTGATGGCAAACTCGACGCAAAGCCGTTGCGCGTCTTCTCGTTCGACCAGATTCACGAAGCGCATCGGGTGATGGAGGCGGGAGAAGCCGGTGGAAAAATGGTTGCCGTAATGGACTGACGCGTTTCAACCCAGGAGGCTACTTGATGAGTTTTGGGATGGCGGCGAGGTCACGTGGCGATGCCGGCGGATAGCGCCGCCACTGTACCGTCGGTGCTGGTGTTCGACGTGAACGAGACTCTGCTCGATATTGAGTCGATAGCACCGCTTTTCGGGGAGTTGTTCGGCGACGACCGGGTGCTCCGTGAATGGTTCGGTCAGCTTGTCATGTACTCGATGACTGCCACCTTGGCCGAATACTATGTGGACTTCTTCACCCTTGGCCAAGGAGTGCTACGCATGCTGGCCGACATCCACCGCGTGGACATCACCGACGACGACGTAGGCCGCCTGCATGCGCGGATGCGCACAATGCCGGCACACGCCGATGCCGCGCCTGCGCTCGCGGCATTACGCGACAACGGATTTCGGCTGGCCACGCTGACGAATTCACCACACCAGCCGGGCACCCCGACGCCGCTCGACAACGCCGGGCTCTCAAGTTTTTTCGAGCAACAATTGAGCGTCGAGCCCTGCCGCGCATTCAAGCCGGCTCCATCGGTCTACCGGTACGCATGCCGGGTCCTCGGCGTGGCGCCCACTGATTGCATGATGGTGGCCGCCCACGTATGGGATACCCTCGGCGCGCAAAGCGTCGGCTTCAGCGCTGCTCTTGTCACGCGGCCGGGTAACCCACCGCTGCCCGTTGACGGTCTGCCACAGCCCACCCTCGTGGTAGGCGACCTGCGCCAGCTCGTCGAACACCTCATCGCCCGGCCCCGTTGACCTGCGCAAGTACTCGGCGATGTTCGAGTACAACCGACCCGAACGATGCACAGGCATTGAGCGCGCCGAGTCGAAACGAGACAATCTGAAGACTATGGCTCTCAAAGTGCAGCGACAAACGAATTCGACGCGGTGCCCCAGGCGTTCTTCACGGACCCCGAGGCCGCCGCGGTGGGGCTGAGGCATGAACAGGCCGTGCGGGCGGGCCATCGCGTGCGCGCAGTGGACGTCGAAATAGGGGGATGTCGTAATGGGAGCCAAGCTCTACGCCGACGGCTACGGGGGCCGGGCACGGATGGTGGTCGATGAGGATCGGGGTTATCTACTCGGTGTGACTATGGTCGGCCCGGGTACCACCGAGCTCCTGCACGCGGCGACCATCGCCGTCGCCGCGCAGGTGACCATCAATCGACTCTGGCACGCCGTGCCGTGCTTCCCCACCATTAGCGAGCTGTGGTTAAGACTTCTCGAGGCCTACCGGGATTCCGCCGGTTGATTGCTTGCTTGAGCCGGTAACCAGAGAAGGAGCGCGCATGGCAACGTCAGATGGATTTCATCCGGATTTCGATGACACGAATCAGGCAGTGACGCACAATCGCGTGCACCACGTCAAGGCATCGGAGATCAGTTCCGACACCGCCCAGTCGGAGGGTATGCGGCGCTTCGCCGCTCTCAGCGGTCGATCGGTCGGTGCGGACAAGCTGTGGATGGGCGAGACACACGTGTCACCCGAGACCGCCTCGGCCAATCACCATCACGGCGAATCGGAAACCGCAATCTATGTACGCAGCGGCAATCCGGAGTTCGTGTTCCACGACGGCGTGAAAGAGGTGCGTATCGCAACTCAGCCCGGCGATTACATCTTCGTCCCGCCGTATTTGCCGCATCGGGAAGAAAACCCGGACCCGAGCACACCTGCGGAGGTGGTGATCGCACGCAGCACCCAAGAGGCCATCGTGGTCAACCTGCCGGCCCTGTACCCTCTCTGAGACGCTCAGTAGACCGCGATCTCGATGAGATTTCCATCGAGATCGCGACAGTAGTGCGATGTCATCGCACCCAAAGCGCCGGTCTTGGTCACTGGTCCCGAGATGACTTCAACTCCACATCTGGCCAGGTGGGCTCGTACGTCCCCCGGTACGCAACGCGTGATGAAACACAAGTCTTCCGAGCCGGCCGCTTCGACCGACCCGGTGAACCAGTCAGGATCGTCGGCCTGAGCACCAACAGGTCGTAAATTGATTTTCTGATTTCCGAAGCTCAGGGCGGTCCGGTTGGACGGTCCAAAGGTCTCTCGTGTCATGCCCAGGACCCGCTCATACCACGACGCGGTGGCCTGAACATCGTTGCAGTTCAACACGATATGGTCGAACCGTTCCACCGCAAACCCCATCTTCAACTCTCCCGGCGGTCGTGTTGTACCTCGTGTGACGGCAAGACTGACCGTACTCTGTGGTTTGGATCAAGACATCGAATATGTTCCCTCAGCAAATTCTCAACAGATTCTTGGCTCACGCCTTGCTCGGCTCCAAGGATTCACAAAGGTGCTGGCGTCAGCATTAATCCCATGAGTGAGCCATTGGGTGAGCTGCTGTCCAGCGAGCTGACCGAACGCTACCTGCGCACCCGCGGGATCCGCTATTTCCGCGGCCAGCACGACGGCGAATGCTTCTTTGCCACCGACGCCGATGGCCGTCGGCTGCATGTCCACCTCGGGATCTCGCGTTGGCACTCCGACATGTTCACGATCCGGGTCGCTCCCGCGTGTTTCTTCCCAGCTGCCGATGGTGCTCGCTTGGCGCAACTCGCCGACACCTGGAATCAGCGGAACCGCGAAGTCACCGCGATCGTGCACGACTCCTCTGATCCCCGGCGTATCGGTATTTTGACGCGCACCTCTCAGCGGATCCGAGATCGCATCCCCTTCGAGGAGTTCGCTTGCTTTGTCGACCGCGCCATCGCGGGCGCGATCGATTTCTTCACTGAGCTAGCGCCAGTCACCGAATTGACGTCGACGGCCCACCCGTTGGTACGAGACGCCGGCTGAACCGCGGCAGGCCAGCCCAGCCCCGGCCGGTCGCACAGTTCGCGAGCCGACCTCCCGAAACCGCCTGAGAAAATGACCTTTTCAGGTCGCCATTCCCCATGTTTGATGATTCGCTAAAAATGGGTACGCAGTCCAGGGACGAACAGTAGCGTCGACTCTATAAGCGTAGAGCCCAAGCGGGCCCGCGTTGGGCGGGTAGATCGCCGCATGGGCAAAAAATCTGGGGGCGAACCATGAAAGGCATAAGAGGTCCGGCGGCCAAAAACCACGAGACCGCCAAATGGGATCCGGGGTTCACCGAGCAACTCATCGGCGCTTTCAGGCCACTGGTCAAAGGGTGGTTTCGCGCCGAGGTGCGAAATGTGCACAACGTCCCACGCGCCGGCGGCGCGTTGGTGGTGTCGAATCACTCCGGAGGCATGTTCACGCCCGACGTCATGATATTCGGGTCAGCCTTCTACGACACCTTCGGTTACCATCGCCCCCTCTACACACTGGCTCACTACGGGCTGTTCATAGGCCCGCTGGACGGCTGGCTTCGCCGACTCGGGGTCATCGAGGCAAGTCGCAAAAATGCAGCCGCCGCATTGCATTCCGATGCAGTCGTACTCGTGTTCCCGGGCGGTGACTACGAGTCGTACCGGCCCACGCTGAGCGCGAACACCGTCGACTTCAACGGCCGCACCGGCTATGTCAGCACCGCCATCGAAGCCGGGGTACCGATCGTGCCCACCGTCTCAATCGGCGCCCAGGAGACTCAGCTGTTCCTGAGCCGGGGCAATTGGCTCGCCCGCCGACTGGGCCTGACCAAAGCCCGGATGGACATCCTGCCGCTGAGCTTCGGATTCCCGTTCGGTCTCAGTGTGATCTTCCCGCCGAACCTGCCGCTGCCGGCCAAGATCGTCACCGAGGTACTCGAGCCGATCGACGTCACCGCCCGTTTCGGCGACGACCCCGACGTCGCCGAAGTCGACGCCCATGTGCGTTCGGTAATGGAGGCCGCACTCGAGCGACTGGCCAGCCAACGCCGGTTCCCCATCCTGGGCTGACCGACCCCCACGGTCACCGATGCGATCGATACCGAGCGAAAGCCGGGCCGCGAGAAGTCGTTATCGGCTCAAACCGCCAAGACAGCATCCAGCGCAGAATAGAACAGGCCCAACCCGTCGTCGGAGGGCCCCGTTAACGTTTCGATGGCGTGCTCGGGATGCGGCATCAGCCCGACGACGCGGCCGTTGGCCGAGCTGATACCGGCGATGTCGCGCAGCGAGCCGTTGATGTTGTCGTGATATCGGAACACCACCCGGCCCTCGTCCTCTAGCTCGTCGAGCACCTTCTCCGGGGCTACGTAACGCCCTTCGCCGGACTTCAGCGGCACCAGCAGATCGGCGTCACCCTCGAATCGCGATGTCCACGCCGTCGCCGTCGACGCCACCCGCAGCCACACATCGCGGCAGACGAAGTGCAAACCCGCATTGCGGGTCAGCACGCCAGGCAGCAGTCCGGCCTCGCACAATATCTGGAAACCGTTGCAAATTCCCAACACCGGCATCCCGCGGCCCGCGGCTGCAATCACCTCGGTCATGACCGGGGCGAATCTGGCGATGGCGCCAGTGCGGAGATAGTCGCCGTAGGAGAACCCACCGGGCACCACCACCGCGTCGACACCTTTGAGATCGGCGTCGGCGTGCCAGAGGCTGACCGCTTCAGCGCCGACGCGACGCGCCGCCCGCGCGGCGTCCACGTCATCGAGCGTCCCAGGAAAGGTGATGACGCCGATCCGCGCCGTCACTGCGCCTCCCGGGTTATCGTCCAGTCCTCGATCACGGTGTTCGCCAGCAGCGATTCCGCGATGTCGGCGAGCACCGCATCATCGACGGTATCGTCCACTTCAAGCTCAAACCTCTTGCCCTGACGGACATCTGAGATCCCAGGATGGCCTAGTCGACCAAGTGCTCCGACAATCGCCTGCCCCTGCGGGTCGAGAATCTCCGCTTTGGGCATCACATGCACGACCACCCGGGCCATCGGCGCTCCTCCTCAGATCTAGCTCGGCGCCAACTCTACCGGCGGCAGGTGCTGCGCCGGCTCACGGGCACGCACCGACCAGGTCGCTTTATCGGTTGAATCGCCCGGCAATGTAGTCGGCCCGGCAGGCGTTGCGGGCTAATTTGCCGCTCGTGGTGCGGGCGATAGTGCCGGCGGCGACGAGTCGGACGTCGCCGACCCTGATGCGATGTTCACGTGAGATTGCTGCGCGCACGGCCGCAACGAGCGGCTCCAGATTTGCGCGCCCGACGCCCGCCGCGCGTTCGGCCACCACAACGAGCTGCTCCGCAGAGTCAGCGCCCGGCGAGCTAAGGGTGCCGGGGGGAACGGAAAACGCCGCCACGTAGCCGGTGCGGATAGCGGGCGACGCCTCACTGACCGTGGTCTCGATGTCGTGCGGGTAATGGTTGCGGCCGTCGATGATGATGAGATCTTTGATTCGCCCAGTGAGGTAGAGCTCGTCGTTGATGTAGACGCCGAGGTCGCCGGTAGCCAGCCAGTAGCTGTTGTCCGCGACGCCCTCGGCACGGCTGGACTCCACCCGGGATTGCAGCTTGTTGCCGAACGTGCGTTGCGTTTCTTCTTCGCGCCCGAAGTATCCGCGGCCGATATTGTTGCCGTGCAACCAGATCTCCCCAACGGTACCGTCAGGCACCTCGGCACCGTCGGGACTGGTGATCACAGCCCACAAGTTAGGGAACGGCCGGCCGCACGAAGCATAGGCAACCGCGCCCGGGGATTCCGGCACGACGACCACCGCACGCCCGTCGGCGAGCTGGACACGGTCGAGGAACACGGCGCCGGCCGCCGCGTCCGGAGCGGTGGTGGCCACCCCCAGCGTGGCTTCCGCCATCCCGTAGGACGGCTTGATCGCTGTCGCGGGCAGACCGTATGGAGCGAACGCGTTGGTGAACTTTTCGATTGCCGACATCGTCACCGGCTCGGAGCCGTTGAGCAGGCCGGCAACGTTGCTCAGGTCGACGGTGACGCCTTGCGGGGGTAGCCCCCGCTCGGCCGCCAACTCGTAGGCGAAGTTCGGCGCAGCCGCAAACGTCCGACCACCCTTTGCTTCCGCACTGAGCTCTTTGATCCATCGGTAGGGCCGACGAAGGAATGCCATAGGATCCAGCAGAGTGAGGTATTCACCGGACAACGCCGGGAACATGATCATCAGCAATCCCATGTCGTGATAGAGCGGCAGCCAGCTCACGCTGCGGATTCCCCGGTCCAGCCCGGCACCCAGGATCATCTGCAGCACGTTGGTGCAGACAGCGCGATGAGTAATCTCCACCCCAGCCGGAATGCGCGTTGAACCCGACGTGTACTGCAGGTAGGCGACATCGTCGGTGCCGACTGTCGGGTCGGTGAACATCGAGGCGATCGTCGTCGGGATTGCGTCGACCGCAATCAGCCGTGGCCGGCCGGCCACCGGATGTGCCCGCAGGAATTCCCGCACCAACCCGGCTGCCGCTGTGGTGGTCAACACGGCGGTGGGCCGGGCATCTGCCAGCACCGCCGTCAACCGTTCGGCGTGCCCGGACAGGGTTGGCGCAAACAACGGGACCGAAACGTTGCCCGCGTGCACGGCGCCGAAGAAGGCAGCCACATACTCGACGCCGTGTGGCACCACGATCGCTACCCGATCCCCCGGCTTGGTGACCTGCTGGAGGCGGGCCCCGATCGCGCGGACCTGCGACCACAGCTCATTCCAGCTCAGGTCAACGACTCGCCCGTCCGGGTCTTTCGCGTAGTCGACGAACCGGTACGCTGGCCGGTCACCGAATGCTGCCCGGTTTTGGTCGAGAAACGAGGTCAGCGTCAGGCCGTCTGGCAAGACGATCGTGCCGTCGGCAAGAACGTAATCGTTGATATCAGCCATGGCCGGCTGAACAGCAATGTTAGACAGGGCGTTCCGTCCCATTAACAAATAATAAGAGCGGTGCTTAATATATCCTGCGCATTGATAAGCGTGACGGTGGTCACAATCTGGTCACAATACGATCGACAACACGTTGTTCAGCGCGACTTCGGTCCTGGCTACCCTCCGCAGGGCACAATCATCGGCATGGAACTGACGCATTTCGGCCATTCCTGCTTACTGGCCCAGTTCGGGCAAACCAGCTTGCTCTTTGATCCCGGCACTTTCGCACATGGTTTCGAGGGAATCACCGGGCTGTCCGCGATCGTGATTACCCATCAGCACCCTGACCACGTCGACATCGCGCGCCTGCCCGCCCTGCTCGATGCCAACCCGGGTGCCACGTTGTACGCCGACGCACAGACTGCCGCGCAACTCGGCGAGCCGTGCCATGCGGTGCAGGTCGGCGACGAGCTGACGGTGGGGACGCTGACCATCCGGGCCCTCGGCGGCCGGCACGCGGTAATCCACCCGGAGATCCCAGTGATAGACAACATTTCCTATCTGGTCGACGAGGGCGACCATCGCGCCAGGTTGATGCATCCCGGTGACGCGATTGTTCGTTCCCGACGAGCCGGTCGACGTGTTGGCCGCACCGGCCGCGGCCCCGTGGATGAAGATCTCCGAGGCCATCGAATATTTGCGCGCGGTAGCCCCGGCGCGCGCAGTGCCCATCCACCAAGGCGTGGTCGCTCCCGAGGCGCGAGGCATTTACTACAGCCGGTTCACGGAGATGACCAGTGCCGATTTCCAGGTGCTGCCCGAAGAAAGCGCAGTCACCTTCTAGCGCGGTCGCCTCCTACCATGGTCCCCTCCTATTGGGAGCAGACGCAAAAGCCCCCAATTTGGCCCGAAATCGGGGGCTTTTGCGGCTGCTCGGCCCACCAGCGGGCTAGGCGATGTCGACCGCGGCACCGCGGCCGGCGGCCCGACCGGAGAAAATGCAGCCACCCAGGAATGTGCCTTCCAAGGCGCGATACCCGTGCACGCCGCCGCCGCCGAACCCGGCTACCTCCCCGGCCGCGTACAACCCGGTGAGCGGCGTTCCGTCGGCCTTGAGCACCCGCGCGTCCAGGTCGGTCTCGATGCCACCCAGCGTCTTCCGAGTCAGGATGTGCAGCTTTACCGCGATCATCGGCCCGGCCTTCGGATCGGCCACCCGATGCGGCGCCACCACCCGGCCCAGACGGTCGCCGAGATAGCCGCGGGCGGCCCGGATCGCGGTGATCTGACCATCTTTGCTGAACCTGTTGGCCACCTCACGATCGCGGGCGGTGACCTCGGCCTCTACCGTCGTAAAGTCCAGTGGCGCTACATCGGGCAGCTGGTTCATGGCGGTCACCAACTCGCGCAACGAATCGGCGCTGACGAAGTCCACACCTCGGTCGACGAACGCCTGCACTGGCGCCGGTGGGCCGGAGCGCGCCCGGGAGCGCAGTAGTTCCGCGCACGCTCTGCCCAGTCAGGTCGGGGTTCTGCTCCTGGCCGGATAGCGCGAATTCCTTCTCAATGATCTTGGCGTTCAACACGAACCAGGTGTAGTCATAACCGGATTTGCTGATGTACTCCAAGGTGCCCAGAGTGTCGAACCCGGGATACAACGGAACCGGCAATCGCTTGCCCGCCCCATCCAGCCACAGCGACGACGGTCCGGGAATAATCCGGATGCCGTGCAACGGCCAAATCGGGTCGTAGTTGGTGATGCCCTCGGTGTAATGCCACATCCGGTCGGGGTTGATCACCCGCGCGCCGGCCTTTTGAGAAATGCCGATCATCCTGCCGTCGACATGGGCCGGTACCCCGCTGAGCAATTGCTCGGGAACGCGGCCCATCCGCTTGGGCCAGTTCTTGCGTACCAGATCGTGGTTACCTCCGATGCCACCGCTGGTCACGATCACCGCCGAAGCACGGAATTCGAATTGCCCCGATTGCTTTTCGCGAGGATGGCACACCGCGTAGCTCGGCCGAGGGCTCCAGCACGGTACCCCGAACACCGGTCACCGCGTCACCCTCGACGATCAACTCGTCGACCTGGTGGCGGTGCGCGAAACGCACCGTCGAGCGGTCCCGTAGCTGGCGCGCGAAGATCTCGACCAGAGCCGGCCCGGTGCCCCAGGTGATGTGGAAACGGGGCACCGAGTTGCCGTGCCCCTGCGCGCCGTAGCCGCCGCGCTCTGCCCAGCCCACCAACGGGAAGATCTTCAGCCCCCGGGCACGCAGCCAACTACGTTTCTCCCCGGCCGCGAAATCGACGTAAGCATGTGCCCATTGCCGTGGCCAGTAGTCCTCTTCCCGGTCGAAAGCCGCTGTCCCCAGCCAATCCTGCAATGCAAGATCGTGGCTGTCGCGGATACCCAGCCGGCGCTGCTCAGGGCTATCGACGAAGAACAGACCCGCCGAACGACCAGAAGGCCTGCCCACCCAGATTGGCGCTGTTCTCCTGATCGATGATCAGCACCCGCAAGCCGCGCTCTACCAATTCACAGGCCGCCACCAGTCCCGACAGTCCCGCTCCGACAACAATCGCGTCAGCGGCGAACCCTGCGGCGGAAGAATCGCTCATGTCGGTCCAGGGTAGTGCCCCGCGGCCGGGCGATCAACCGCCTCGGCCTGATCAGGCGGCGTCGACCGACGGCCTTGTCGGGCCATCGTCCGCCGGTACACCGTCGGCGCGCAACCGTGCATCGAAGCCAGGTCGACGGCGTCCAGCACCGCCTGCCGCGGACCGGGCTTGCGCAGCTGACGGGCCGCGACCGCGACCCGCACGATCGCCGCCGCGGCGCGCGATCCGCTCGGCGGACAGCACCACCATGCGGCACCACCACGGCTCGGTCAGGAAGCCCTCCCCGATGCCCAGCACGCGGGTCGCGGACGGTGGTGTGCCGGACCAAGTCGGTGACCCCGTGCAGATCAGCCAGCAGTCGAAAGCCGTTGCCCGGCAAAGCCTTGACGACGCCCGGCGAAACCACCCAGCCCGGTGCCGCGAACAGCCGGGTACGGAGCCCGAGGTGCTCGAGCACCCGGTCGGCGGCCATCAGTCGCAGGTTGGCCTCGTGTGCACGCAGCATTGCGAACTCGCCACGCCGCTTCTTGGTGGCCGCGTCGTCGTAGCCGTGCAGCACGATGGCATCGCCACCAGCACGCCGGTCGGTCAGCCATTCGACGGTGCGCGGATCGCGGTCGAGTCGGTAGTCGCCGCAGAGCCGGGGAGCCACCAGCAACGACACCGGCACTTTGCGGGCATCCATCTGCGCGCAGAACGCCTCGACGTCGGCCAGGGTGCGCTCGCTTATCCCTGAGACCGAGACGATCAATTTTCCAGACACACCCGCAGTTTGCCGATTCCAAGTGTCGGGATGGTGAAGTACACGCAGACGGCAGGCGTATATCGCGACCTACAACGACACGGCGAGGCACCGCTCGTGCGGCTCGATAGCGTGCCCCTGCAAGGGCGTTGATCCGCCGTCAGGATCGCCACCCTCGGCACTGGCGCCGCGGACGCGGGTAGGTCGGGCCCGATGACCGGACCCACCCAACCCAGCAAACACCCACCAACGTCCGTGCAGGTAATCGGTTCGATATGCTAAGCAACGCCATGGAGAACGCCCCTTCCGCAGCGGCGGACACCCCGCTGCCCACCGCCCCCACCGGGCAATCGGGCGCCGGCGAACGTGTCTATCCCGACAAGCTGGACGCCGGGCTGTTGCGGATCTCCGGCGTGTGCCTCCTGGCCACAGTGATGGCAATCCTGGATGTCACCATCGTCAGCGTCGCGCAACGCACCTTTATCGACCAATTCGGGACCACCCAGGCCGTCGTCGCATGGACGATGACCGGCTACACGCTGGCGTTGGCGACCGTGATCCCGTTGACCGGCTGGGCGGCCGACCGCTTCGGCACCAAACGGCTCTTCATGGGCTCTGTAGTGGCATTCATGCTTGGCTCGCTGCTGTGCGCAGTAGCGTCAAATATCGCGCAGCTCATCATCTTTCGGGTGGTGCAGGGCATCGGCGGCGGCATGCTGTTGCCCCTGGGATTCATGATCATGACCCGCGAGGCGGGACCCGGGCGGCTGGGCGCCTGATGTCGATTCTGAGCATCCCCATGCTGCTCGCCCCGATCGGTGGGCCGATCCTGGGCGGTTGGCTCATCGACACCTCCAGCTGGAAGTGGATCTTCCTGATCAACCTGCCGATCGGGCTCCTCACGCTGGTCCTCGCGGCGATCGTGTTCCGACGAGATCACCCGGCGCGCGTCGGAAACCTTCGACGTCATCGGCGCGCTGCTGCTCTCGCCCGGCCTGGCGACATTCCTGTTCTCGCTGTCGTCGATCCCGGCCGCGCGGGACCGTGGCCGATCGCCACGTGTTGATACCGGCGGCGCATCGGCCTGGCGTTGATCGTCGCGTTCGTCGTGCACGCGTTGCACCGCGCCGATCACCCACTCATCGATCTGCGGCTGTTTCAGAACCGCGTGCTCACCCAGGCCAATGTGACGATGTTGCTTTTCGCCACCGCCTTTTTCGGCGCCGGCCTGCTGCTCCCGAGCTACTTCCAGCAGGTACTGCACCAGACGCCCGATGCAAGCCGGCGTGCACATGATCCCCCAGGGGCTCGGGGCCATGCTGACCATGCGGCTGACCGGACCGTTCGTGGACAGACGGGGGCCGGGCAAGATCGTGCTGGTCGGCATCGCGCTGATCACTGTCGGCCTGGGCACCTTCGCCTTCGGTGTGGCCCGGCACGCCCAGTACCTACCCACCCTGCTGGTCGCGCTGGCGATCATGGGCCTGGGCATGGGTTGCACGATGATGCCGCTCTCGGTCGCATCAGTGCAGGCATTGGCCCCGCACCAGATCGCCCGAGGCACAACGCTGATGAGCGTCAGCCACCAGGTGGGCGGCTCGATGGGAACCGCGCTGATGTCGATGATCCTGACCAACCAGTTCAACCGAAGCGAGAACATCACCGCTGCAAATAAACTCGCGGCGCTGCAACAGAAGGCCGCGACCAGCGGAGTGCCGGTTGACCAGTCCGCTATACCACGGCAGGCGCTTGCCCCCGACTTCTCGGGCAATGTGCTGCACGACCTTTCGCATGCCTACACACTGGTATTCGTGATCGCATGCGTGTTGGTGGTGTTCACCTTCATCCCGGCGTCGTTCCTGCCGAAAAAGCCGGCCACGCAAACCGCCGCAGACGACTAGCGCGATTACCCCTCGAACAGCATCGTCGCTATCCGCATGACGGTGTCCATCGGGTCCATCTCCCTGACTTGAGCGTTCACCGCCTCATTGAGCCACAGCGTCGAAAACCCATGCACCAGCGACCATGCGGCCAACTGAGCGCCGGCGGGATCGGCCGCTGCGTTGCGATCGCGCAGGGTCGCCACCCCGCGCGACAGTTCAGCGCCGGCAGCGGCCTCGGCGGCGGCCAGTTCGGCGTCGGAGACGTCCAGCAGGGACTTGTTGAACATCACCTGATAGTGGCCGGGATGCTCGATCGCAAACCGCACGTAGGCCAGGGCCGCGTCGGCGAAATGCCCCCGCGCGCTCGACGCAGCGCGTCGGCCAGCAGTCGGAAACCCTGGGTGGCCAGCGCGGTGAACAGGCCGCGCCGATCGGTGAAGTGGTGGGCCGGCGCGGCATGTGACACGCCCGCGCCCCGGGCCAACTCGCGCAGTGAGACCTGCTCCGCGCCGCGCTCGGCCACCAGACGCGCGGCTTCGGTCAGGATCACGGCGCGCAGGTCGCCATGGTGGTAAGCCGCGCGGTGGTTCGGACTGTTCATGACGTCAGCATACCGAAACAAACTTGACACTGACTAGATCTCGGATCTACGTTGAGTCCATAACGATCTTGTCACTGTCTAGATTGGAGAAGTGGAGATGGCTCCGTTGATCACTTTGCTGGTGGGCAGCGTCGTCGCCCGAATCGCCGGCTGGCTTGGCGTCGACTACGTCGACAACTGGACCGCGGCGATCGCCGTCGGCCTGGCAGCCATGTTCGTGCTGACCGGGATTGCGCATTTCGCACCGCCGATGCGTCGCGACCTCATCGCGATCGTGCCGCCCCAGTTGCCTGCGCCCGGTCTGCTGGTGACCATCACCGGCGTGCTGGAGCTCCTGGGCGCCGCGGGCCTGTTGCTTCCCGCCACCCGGGTGGCGGCAGCCGGTGTGCCTGCTGGTCCTGATGCTGGTCATGTTCCCGGCCAACGTCTATGCCTCCCGGATGCCCAATCCGCCCACGTCGATGACGACGCGGCTATCCCTGCGCACCGCCACCGAATCGTCTTCCTTGCCGCCGCCATAGCGGTCGCCGTTGGCGGCAGCTAGCAGCCAGGCGTATTGGAATGCAGTTTCCTCCCACGCCCGGTAGCGACCACTGACGCCACCATGACCCGCCGCCATCTGGGTCTTGAGCAGCACCGGATTGCCGCCGGGGTTGGCGTGCCGCAACGCCGCGACCCACTTGGCCGGCTCCACGTAGTAGACCCTGGTGTCGTTCAGCGACGTCATCGCCAGGATAGCCGGGTAGTGCTTGGTCTCGACGTTCTCGTACGGCGAGTATGACTTCATGTAGGAGTAAACATCGCTGTCGCTCAACGGATTTCCCCATTCGTCCCACTCGGTGACGGTCAGCGGCAGCGATGGATCCAGGATGGTGGTCAGCGGGTCGACGAACGGGACCTGCGCGAGGATTCCGGCAAAGAGCTCCGGCGCCAAATTAGCCACCGCGCCCATCAACAGACCACCCGCGCTACCACCCAACGCGACCAGTTCTTGCGGTCGGGTCAGTCCCGATTCCACCAGATGCTTTGCCACCGCCACGAAGTCGGTGAAGGTGTTCTTCTTCTCCAATAGCTTGCCGTGCTCATACCACAGTCGGCCCATCTCACCGCCGCCGCGAACGTGGGCGATGACGAAAGCCATGCCCCGGTCCAGCAAGCGACAACCGTGCCACGGAAAAGCTTGGATCTGTACAGATCTCGTAAGCTCCGTAGCCGTATAGCAGCGCCGGCGCCGGGAATTCGACGCCCGCGCGGTGCACGATCGATACCGGGACCCGAGTGCCGTCGTCCGCTTGTGCCCATTCGCGCCGCTCGACGTAATCTTCGTGTCGGTAACCGCCGAGCACGGGTTGCTCGCGAAGCAATGTGCGCTCCCCGCTGCCCAAATCGATGTCGTACACGCGCAATGGGGTGACCAGGGATCCCGCTCTGATCCGCAGCTTGGGCGAATCCCAATTCGGATTTCCGCCCAAGCCCGACGACATCAGCTCGGAGTCGAACGAGATCTCCTCGGGCTCACCG
Source organism: uncultured Actinomycetota bacterium (assembly GCA_963762625.1). GTDB lineage: Bacteria > Actinomycetota > Actinomycetes > Mycobacteriales > Mycobacteriaceae > Mycobacterium. The sequence continues at coordinate 772,837 of CAVXLB010000001.1, read as the reverse complement.
TAGCCGCCGTCGGAGTCGATGGGCCACAGCTGAATTCGGGGCAACGCCGCACGCCGGTAGCTGATCACCAGATGACTGGCGAAGGCATCCATACCTTCGAGCCGGACGTCGTCGCGGTGCGGGATCAGGGTGCGCTGCTGTGTTGGATCGGTGACCGGAGCCTCCGCGAGGGTGAAGTTCACCGCCCCGTCGTTGTGCAGGATCAAGAACCGGTCCTGCCCCCCGACTACCGCGTGGTCCACCGAGTACTCGACACCTTCACGTCGTGGCAGCACGACGGTGAATTGTGCGTGCGAGTCGGCGGAGTCCGCGTAGCGGATCTCGGACGTGATAGACGAACCCGCAGCGATAAAGACATAGGCTTCACTTCGGGTGAGCCCCGCTCCGACCCAGAAACGTTCGTCGGCTTCGTGATACACCAGCTCCGACGGCTCGCCGGAGCCAAGTCGATACCGCCACACCTTGTCGGGGCGGTGGGCCGCGTCCAAAGTCAGGTAGTACACGGTGCGATTGTCGGCGGCCCACGTCACGCCGGCCGCGATGTCGGCGATCTCGTCCGAGTACTGCTCGTCAGTGCGCAAGTCCTTGAACCGCAGCGTGTAGCGTTCGTCGCCGACCGTGTCAACAGAGTATGCGAGTAGATTCGCATCGAGGCTGACCAAGGCGGCGCCCAGCGCGAAGAAGTCGTGTCCCTCGGCTTCGACGTTGGAGTCGAGCAGAATCTGCTCGCCCGGTACTTCGGTGCTCTCGTCTAAGGTCGGCGGGTCCCAGTCATCGGGACCGCTTACCGGGCAACGGCACTGGACACGGTACTGCTTTCCTTCGAAGGTGCGTGCGTAGTACCACCAGCAGCCTTGTCGCGTCGGCACCGACAGGTCGGTTTCCTTGGTGCGCGCCTTGATCTCATCGAAAATCCGTTGTCGCAGCGGCTCGAGGTGAGCGGTCGTCTGATCGGCGTACTCATTTTCCGCTTCAAGGTAGGCGATGACTTCGGGGTTTTCCTTATCTCGCAACCACTCGTACGGGTCGACGAAGACGTCCCCGTGGTACTCCCGCCGGGTCTCCACCCGCTTGGCGACAGGTGGCACCTGTGCGTCCGTCACGCGCTCGGGCCAATCCAGTCATCGAAACTCAAGCCGGAGATCCGTTCATAGGCATTGATATAACGGTCGCGCGTGGCGTCGATGATGTCTTTCGGCAGTGGTGGTGGGGGTTGCGACCCATAGCGGTCCCAGCCGGACTCGGGGCTGGTAAGCCAGTTGCGGACGAATTGCTTGTCGAAGCTGTTCTGGACCACGCCGGCGCGATAATCCTCGGCTGGCCAGTACCGCGACGAGTCCGGCGTGAAGATTTCGTCGGCCAGAATCAGATTGCCGTCGGGATCGGTACCGAATTCGAATTTGGTGTCGGCGATGATGATTCCCTTCCTGAGGGCGTGATCGGCGGCCTGGACATAGATCTGCAACGTTCGATCGCGCAGCTGGTTGGCGCGCACGGCGCCCACCATGTCGATCACCCGGGCAAACGGGATGTTCTCATCGTGGTCCCCAAGAGCCGCCTTCGTGGCAGGGGTGAACAGTGGCGTGTCGAACCGGCTTGCCTCGACCAACCCCGGCGGCAACGAGATGCCGCAGACCTTCCCGGTCGCCTGGTAGTCCAATAAGCCCGAGCCGGTCAGGTAACCGCGAGCCACACATTCCACCGAAAACATGTCGAGCTGTCGCACCACCAGAGCACGGCCGAGTACGTCGTTCGGGATGCGCGGATCATGCGGTGGCCCGGCCAGGTGGTTGGCCGCCTCGACGAGACCGAAGAAGAACACGCTCATGGCGGTCAGGATGCGGCCCTTGTCGGGAATCGTGCTGTCGAGGACGTAGTCGTATGCCGAGATCCGGTCCGATGCGACCAGGAGCAGATGTCCGTCATCGACGCGGTACAGCTCACGGACCTTGCCGCTCGCCAGATGCTGGTAGTCAGACAAAGCGGGGCGCATCGGGTCAGCCTATCGGGCGCCCGAAAACCGCCGGTAAAACCAGCGGTGTGCCGGGAGCTGTGCTGGTATCTGTGCTATGACATCGCGGTTTTTGCCTTACTCCACCAGGCCGGTCCGGCTGTTAACCCAACTGTTCAGCGATTTCGTCGTCGTCGCGTGGACGACGATCTGGGTACTCATCGGTCTGGCGGTTTACGACGCTATCGCGACAATCGTCAAAGCCGGCCGCGAAGTCGAGAGCGGCACGAACGGCATCGCCGACAGCCTGGCATCAGCGGGCCACGGTGCCCAGAGCATTCCGCTGGTCGGCGATGACGTCAGCAAGCCGCTCACGTCTGCCGGCCACGCTGCCAGTGATATCGCCGACGCCGTGCACGATCTGGACACCACGGCGAGCTGGCTCGGGATATTGCTCGCCATCGCGGTGGTTGCACTGCCGATCCTCGTAGCGGTCTTGCCGTGGCTGTTCCTGCGACTCCGGTTCTTCCGGCGCAAATGGGTGGCAACCGGGCTGGCCGCAACCGCGGCCGGCCAACAGCTGCTGGCACTGCGGGCGTTGACCAACCGGCCGCCGCGCAAATTGGCGGCCCTGAGCGAGGATCCGGTTGGCGGGTGGCGCCGCGAGGATCCCGTCATCATCTGGGCCCTGGCCGCCCTCGAACTGCGGTCGGCCGGCATCCGGATCCGCGTGCCCTGATGGCGCTGGCCGCTTGTAGCAACGCGTCGGGTCTACGGGTGTTGTCCGCGTTGCTCGCATCGCTGCTGTTGGGGATCGCCAGTGTTGCGGCCACACCCGCTGCGTCTGCCGAGCCGGTCATCGCGGGATCCGGCACACGGGCGGTGGGCTGGGACACTTACCGCCGACTGGATCTGTTGCCGTATCTGAGCGCCGACACACGAACCGTACAGGTCTCGAGTTTCGACCGAAGCGGCGGTGATTTCGACTTATCGACAGGTAACCGCAACGGCACCGGTGGATGCCTGGTGGCCGGTGGTGCCGGGTGCGTCGTTGCGGAGGATCACGGTGCCGGAGAGGTTGATTCGATCTGGTTCACGCGCGACGGCGGCAATGTGACCGCGATCGGGACGATCCGCATCGAACTCGACGGGCATACCGTGATCGATGCACCGCTGCAATCGTTGGTCGATGGTGCGCTGGGTGCACCCTTTGTTTGGCCTCTCGTAGCCAACGCTGAGCAGTCGTCAGGGGGCGTCTACATCAAGGTGCCGATGCCGTATCGACAGTCAATGCGGATTAGCGTCGCAACGAATTTGGAGTATTACCACGTCGACTACCGCCAGTTTCCGAGCGCCGACGGCATTCCCGGTTTCTCACCTTCCGATTCCGCGCTCGACGTGCTCGCGACCCTACGCGCCGAGGGCACCATCGATCCCAAACCGGCAGAACCTACTGCGGCGCCTGATAATCGGATCATCGACCTCCCTGCCGGTGGGGTGCAGACGCTCGCGGAATCGACTGGCTCGGGCACCATCTCGGCGCTGCGACTGCGACTACCGGATCCGACCGATCAACTCCTAACCGGGTTGCGGCTCCAGATCGACTTCGACGGCCGGACCATGGTCGACTCGCCACTTGGAGAATTCTTCGGGGCCGGACTGGGCACCAACGGCGTGCAATCACTGATGTTCGCAACGACCCCCCAATCGGGAGGGGCGTTGTCGTTATCCGGGTGGTGGCCGATGCCTTTCGCCCGCACAGCCCACGTCTCTCTGGTCAACACAACCGACAGCCCGGTATCGGGAGTCGACAGCAATGTCGTGACAACACCTGATGCCCAGTGGGCACCCGCACTGGCCAGTGGCCATGCCGGCTACTTCACGGCCCGCTCCCATGTCGGACCTACGACACCGGGTCAGGATTGGTCGTTCGCCGATGAGGCAGGCCATGGCAAATTCGTGGGCGTCAACCACACCATCCGCGGTTCTCGGGTCAAGAATTCGTCCAATGACGACGCCCCTTTCTTTCTCGAAGGAGCCGAACGCGGTTACACGGACGGCTCCCCATCACCCCAGTGGTACGGCACTGGCACCGAAGACTTCTACGAGGGCGGCTGGTACTTCAAAAACGGCACTCGCTATAGCGCCCCGCTCACCGGCCAACCCGATCAACGCACGGCCACGCGCGGGTGTGCAGACTACTGCGTCGCCGTCTACCGCCTGATGCTCGCCGACGCCGTCGGCTACCACTCCGCAATCCGATTCGGCATTGAGCACGGCAAACGCGACATGATCCAAGCCGACTACAGCTCAACGGCATTTCTGTATACGCAACCGAACGACACCACTACCTTTAGCGACGGAGTCAGCCCTACCGACCCTTCGAGTCGGCTCCAGCACGGCTACACCGATGCAGCCGCCACCGATCAAATCCTGATTGGCGAGTACGAGGGGAACGACGACACCCGCGTCGTTGCCGGACTGGTCCGCGCCACCCAAGCCCCGATCACATTCCGCGTCTCAATTCCCCCTGATAACCAAGGCATTCTGCTGCGTCGCACGTCGGATCAAACAGCCGGCTATCAATCAGCAGACGTCGCCATCGACGGAGTGCCTGCCGGAACATGGTTACAGGCACGCAGCAACGCTTCACATCGATGGCTTGATGACACTTACCTCTTACCTGCCTCACTCACAGCAGGTAAGGCCCTCATCACGGTCGCACTCACACCTGCGCGAGATTCCCCGCCCTGGACTGCCAGCCGCTACCGGGTAGACGCACTGACGTCGTAGTCATCGCAGTTGCACGACCAGATGCCGGATGCCGGTGTGCCGGTTGCTGCGAGTCCATTCGACGGGCTTGAGAACCTCCGCCGTGGCGAAGCGGGACAGCAATTCCTCGAACAGCACCCGCAATTCCAGCCGGGCCAGATTGGCACCCAGGCAATAGTGCACACCTTGACCAAAGCCCAGATGTGGATTGGGCTTTCGGGCGACGTCGAACTCATCGGCGCGTTCAAAGACGCTGCCGTCGCGGTTGGCCGAGCCCTCCCAGATCTGTACCTTCTGTCCCACTTCGATCGGCTGTCCGCCGAGCGTGACGTTACGGGTGGCGGTGCGCCGCTTTGAGGGCGACGGCGATGTCCACCGGACCATCTCCTCGACCGCCGTCGGCAGCAGATCGAGATCCGTACGCAGCGCGTGGAATTGGTCGGGATTCTCGGCCAACGCCAGCATCCCACCCGCAACCGCGTTGCGCGTCGTCTCCGCACCTGCGCTGAACAGCAAGCTGAAGAACAGGTACAGCTCAAGATCCGACAGGCCCGGTACGGCCCCCTGCTCTCTGGGATCGTCGACCGTCGCGTTCGCGACTACCGACAGCATGTCGTCGGTGGGCTCAGCACGCTTGGATGCGATCAACTCCTGGCCGTAGGCGTACATCCGCGAGCCGGCCTCTTCGACCGACAGTTGCGAAAGGGACGCCTTGCGCGAGCCACCGAAGTCGAACTGCGGTTCGATGGCCTCGAAGAGCCAATGCCGTTCGGATTCCGGCACTCCCAGCAGGATGCAGATCATCTGCATTGGCAGTTCAGCGGCGATGTCGACAACGAAATCGAACGCTTCGCCCGAGACCACGGCATCCAGCAGCCGGCGTGTCCGGGCCCGCAGATCGTTTTCAACAAGACCGATCATCCGCGGCGTCAACCCGGAGCTGACGAGTCGCCGAATTTGCGAATGCCGCGGATCATCCATCATGTTGAGCACCTGGCCCGCGATGGCCAGGTCCTGTAAAAGCGTGCCACCGAATGGCCGCGAGCCTCCAGTGACCGATGAGTAGATCACCGGATCACGCAGTACCTCAAGGGTTTCTGCATGCGTGGCCACCGACCAGAAGCCCTCCCCATCGGGGGTGTTGTCGGTCGGTTCGTGCCAGTACACCGGCGCCTCCCGCCGATGAGCGGCGAACAACTCATGCGGGAAGCCGTTGGCGAAGTTGTCCAGGTCGGTGAGGTCGACCCCCGACAGCGCGCCGGCCGGAGTCACAGGATCGCGTTGGGAGTGTATTTGGCCGCGGCCGGGTAGCGGCCCACCAGCGCATCCACCTCGGCGACCACCTCGTCGACCTGGTCGGCGGCGGCACCGATGAACGCCCTTTTGTCGTCCAGCGCGGCGTCCAGCGCGGCCCGGTCCAGCGGTAGTCGCGGATCTGCGGCCAACCGGTCCAGCAGGTCGGGCTCGGCGCCCTGTTCCCGCATGGCCAGCGCCGTCGCCACCGCGTGTTCCCGGATCACGTGGTGCGCCGCCTCACGGCCGACACCCGCACGCACCGCGGCCATCAAGACCTTGGTGGTGGCCAGGAACGGCAGATAGCGGTCCAGCTCGCGCTGGATCACCGCCGGGTAGGCGCCGAACTCGTCAAGCACCGTCAGAAATGTCTCGGTCTGCCCGTCGATAGCAAAGAAGCTGTCCGGCAACGCAACCCGGCGTACTACCGAGCAGAAGACGTCACCCTCGTTCCACTGCGCCCCGGCCAGTTCGGCCGCCATCGAGGCATAGCCACGCAGCACCACCTGCAGCCCGTTGACCCGCTCGCAACTGCGCGTATTCATCTTGTGGGGCATCGCCGACGAGCCGACCTGACCCGGCGCGAAACCCTCCGTGACGAGTTCGTGCCCGGCCATCAAACGGATCGTGTGCGCCATCGATGACGGTCCTGCCCCGAGCTGCACCAGCGCGGAGACCACATCGTGGTCGAGCGAACGCGGATAAACCTGTCCGACACTGGTCAAAACCGTTGTAAAACCCAGAAATTCGGATACACGCCGCTCGAGCTGGGTCAGCTTGGCCACGTCGCCGCCAAGCAGGTCGAGCATGTCCTGCGCGGTGCCCATCGGACCCTTGATACCACGCAGCGGGTAACGGTCGATCAGCTCGCGCAACCTGGTCAACGCGATCAGCGTCTCCTGTGCCGCGGATGCGAACCGCTTGCCCAAAGTGGTCGCCTGAGCAGCGACGTTGTGGCTGCGTCCGGCCATCACCAGATCGCGATAGGCCACCGCTCGCTCAGCAAGTCGCGCCGCCACCGCTACCCCGTGGGAGAAAATCAATTCCAACGACCGGCGGATCTGCAGTTGCTCCACGTTTTCGGTCAGGTCGCGGCTGGTCATCCCTTTGTGCACTTGTTCGTGGCCGGCCAGCGCGTTGAACTCTTCGATGCGGGCCTTGACATCGTGGCGCAGCACCCGTTCGCGGGCGGCGATCGACGCCAAGTCCACCTCGTCGAGCACCCGCTCGTAGTCGGAAACCGCTTCGGCAGGAACGGGGATGCCGAGTTCCGTCTGGGCCCGCAGTACGGCCAACCACAGCCGCCGCTCCGCGACCACCTTGGCCTCCGGCGACCAGATCGCAACCATCTCGGCACTGGCGTACCGAGCGGCCAGCACATTCGGAATGCTCACAAACACACAGCTTACGGTCGGTGGCGCTCAGGAGTACCCCGCTGGTCAACCACGTCGCATGCAAGCCTGGTCGCACCCGCGCACTGTCGCTCGGAGGCGGCCATAACGAACATCCTTTCCGACAGGGGCCAATATGGCGGATGTGACAACACCTCCGCGGGAATCCGGGAAGGTGTCTCGGAGCCAATACCCTTGGGCGGATGTACTTCGCGGGCGTCGATCTGGCCTGGGCCGGGCGCAATCCGACCGGCGTCGCGGTGCTCGACCCCGATGGCCGTCTTGTGCATATCGGCGCTGCCCGCGACGACGCCGACGTGCTGGCCGCGTTACGGCCTTACACACTGGGTGATTGTCTGGTCGCTTTCGACGCCCCCCTGGTGGTGATCAACCCCACTGGTCAGCGGCCGGCCGAGAGCGCGCTCAACCGCGACTTCCGCAGATTCGAAGCCGGCGCGCACCCGTGCAACACCGGCAAACCCGAATTCGCCGACGGACCCCGCGCGGCGCGATTAGCGCGGTCACTGGGCCTTGATCTGGACCCTCGATCACCGGCTACGCGGCGCGCCATCGAGGTCTACCCGCACGCGGCAACCGTGGCGCTGTTCCGGCTGCCACGCACGCTCAAATACAAAGCAAAGCCAGGCCGCGGCCTCGACCAACTCAAGTCGGAGTTGCTGCTGCTGATGGACGGCCTGGAGAAGTTGGCGCAGGCCGCGGTGCCGTTGCTGGTCGACGGTTCCGAGTGGATTGAGCTGCGCCGGCACGTACTGACCGCGCAGCGTAAGAGCGACCTACGCCGCGCGGAAGATCCGATCGATGCCGTCGTCTGCGCCTACGTGGCGTTGTACGCGCAGCGCTGCCCGGCCGACATCACCATCTACGGCGACTTCGCCACCGGGTGCATCGTCACGCCGTCACTGCCCTCCGGGCTTTCTCACCGGTAAAGTCAGATCCGCACACTTCGCTGGTCGATGGGTGCGAGGACGTCGACGAGATCGACCACCGTCGCCAGCACAGCCCCACGCGGATCCCGCCCTTCGACCAGGGCGGAGACCACCGAACCATCGACCGCACAGATCAGCGTGCAAATCAGGTCGATATGGACCGAACGGCCCGATCGCTCGATGGCCTCGGCCACCGCTTCGGCGCGTTGGCGCAGGCTGCGGCGCATCGATTCGCGCAGGGTGGGCAGACGGGTACACGCGATGTGGCGCTCATATCGCGATATCAACTGCTCGGCAAGTCCGGGTCCGGATGAGTCCCCCACCAACAAGTCCACCAGGACTTCGGCGGTGGTCTCCGGGCCCCGGCGCCGGCGCGACAGCGCGGTGACCCGCGCTCGCAGCTGCGCCACTTCGATCATCCCTATGTGTTCGACCGCACGTGCAATCAAATCGTCGAGAGACGAGAAGTAATACGTTGTAGAAGCCAACGGCAGGCCAGCACGCCGGGCGACGGCCCGGTGTCGCACCGCTTCGAATCCGCCTTCGCCAAGCAGCTCGGCGGCCGCGCTCACCAGCGCATACCTTCGACGTTCTCCTTTCGGAGTAACTGCTGCAGTCACGACTAGCCATCGTGCCAGCCAAAGTGGTACTGCATTGCCATTTCAGCCAAACGGACATGGCATGATGACCCGCATGCCTGACTTGAGCCGCCGCACGGTGCTCGGTCTTGGCGCCAGCGCAGTGGTCGGCGGGGTGGGCGCATATGCGCTTGACATGCTGCTTCAGCCCCGAATGTCACAAGCCATGCCGGCACCGACGGCCGGCACTCAGGCCCCGTTGGCACCACCCGTACCGCTCGATCCGGCCCCGGCGACCCAGCCTGCGCCAACCATGGTGACTGGTTCTTTCGTGTCGGCGGCGCGCGGTGGCATATCGACCAACTGGGCGATCGCGCGTCCGCCGGGCCAAACCAAGGCGCTGCGACCGTTGATCGCGCTGCACGGTAAGGGCAGCGACGCGTCCACCGTGATGGCGGGCGGCGTTGAGCACGGCCTAGCGCAGGCCGTCAACGCCGGGTTACCCCCCTTCGCGGTGGTGGCCGTCGACGGAGGCGGTGGCTACTGGCACAAGAGGGCATCGGGTGAGGACAGCGGGGCAATGGTACTCAACGAGCTCATCCCCATGCTGGACACACAGAGCCTGGACATCTCACGCGTGGCGTTCTTGGGTTGGTCGATGGGCGGCTACGGCGCGTTGCTGCTCGGCGGCCGGCTGGGACCCGGACGTACCGCCGCGATCTGTGCGGTGAGCCCTGCGCTCTGGACGTCGTCCGGGGCGGCCGCACCCGGCGCATTCGACGGGTCCGACGACTTTTCGGCCAACTCGGTGTTGGGGATGCCGGCGCTGGCTTCTATCCCGATCCGGGTGGATTGCGGCAACAGCGATCCGTTCTACGACGCGACCAAGCAGTTCATCGCTCAACTGCCCACCCCACCCGCGGGCGGCTTCTCACCCGGCGGCCACGACGGCGCGTTTTGGAGTTCGCAGCTGCCGGCGGAGCTGACCTGGATGGCTCCGTTGCTAACGGCCTAGGCCCCACAGTGTCCACACCCTTCGACTGGAGCTTTCCGTACGCCTGGCCGCGAAAGCCGATCCTGGCGGCGAACGTTGTGTGCACGTCACAGCCGCTTGCCGCGCAAGCAGGTCTGCGAATGCTCGCCGACGGTGGCAGCGCAGTCGACGCGGCCATCGCCACCGCGATCACGTTGACCGTGGTGGAACCGGTGTCCAATGGCATCGGCTCGGACGCCTTTGCCATCGTCTGGGACGGCCGGCAACTGCACGGACTGAACGCATCGGGCCGATCGCCGGCGGCGTGGACGCCGGAATACTTCGGCGGCAACGCCGTTCCCACACTCGGGTGGAATGCGGTGACCGTGCCCGGAGCGGTGTCGGCGTGGGTCGAACTGCACGCCAAATTCGGGAAGCTCCCGTTCGAAAATCTCTTCAAACCCGCGATCTCCTACGGCCGAAGAGGGTTTCTGGTCTCGCCGACGGTAGCCGAGCAATGGGCTGCCCAGGTTCCACTTTTCAAGACCCAGCCCGGGTTCGCCGAAGCATTCCTGCCGGACGGTCGGGCACCGAAACCCGGTGAACGGTTTAAGTTTCCGGACTACGCGGCCACCCTGGGGCAGATCGCCACCACCAACGGAGAAGCTTTCTACCGAGGAGAACTGGCGGCCAGGCTCGAGGCACACTCGATCGCCAACGGCGGCGTCATGCGTGCCACCGACCTCGCCGCGCACCGCGCCGACTGGGTCGGCACGATCAGCACCACCTACCGCGGTTACACCGTCCACGAGATACCTCCCAACGGGCAGGGCATCGTGGCCCTGATCGCGCTCGGCATCCTGGAGCACTTCGACATGTCCTCGCTACCAGCCGATTCCGCCGACAGTGTGCATCTACAGATCGAAGCCGTGAAACTGGCTTTCGCCGACGCCCAGGCTTATGTCGCCGATGCCGACCACATGCCGGTTTCGCCGGAACAACTACTGGACAAGGGATATCTGAAGCAACGGGCCGCGTTGATCGATTCGAAGCGAGCCAAGCCGGCAACTGCCGGCACCCCCAGCGGGGGAACCGTTTATCTCACCGCCGCCGACGCATCAGGGGTGATGGTATCGATGATCCAGTCGAACTACATGGGTTTTGGCTCTGGTGTGGTGGTGCCTGGCACCGGCATTTCGCTACAAAACCGTGGTTCGAACTTCTCGGCGGAGCGTGGACATCCGAACCAGGTCGGGCCCAACAAGCGTCCTTATCACACGATCATCCCGGGCTTTGTCACCAAAGACGGCGCACCGGTGATGAGCTTCGGGGTGATGGGAGGTCCGATGCAACCCCAGGGCCATGTGCAGGTATTGGTGCGGATCGCCGATCAAGGCCAGAACCCGCAGGCGGCCTGCGACGGCCCCCGGTTCCGTTGGGTACAGGGTATGCAGGTGAGCTGCGAGGACGGCTTCCCGCAGTCGACGCTCGACGAACTCCGGCGGCGCGGGCACAACCTGCTCGCTATCGATGATTACAACAATTTCGGCAGCTGCCAGGCGATTTGGCGCCTCGATGACGGGTATCTCGCGGCCAGTGACCCACGCCGAGACGGCCAGGCCGCAGCTTTCTAGATCGAGATCTTGCCCTCTGCCGCATGCTGACCGATGTCGCTTCGGAAATGGCCGCCGGGCAATCGAATTGAACGCAGAATCTCATAGGCATTCGCGCGCGCCACGGACAGATCGGCTCCGGTGCCCACCACCGATAGCACTCGCCCGCCGGACGAGACGATGGCGCCATCGACGTTCCGGGACGTTCCGGCGTGCAATACCCCATCGGCTTCGGAGCCGATGACAACGTCCCCAACCCGGGGTCGTCCGGGATAGTTTTCGGCCGCCAGCACCACCGTCACGGCGGCGCCGTCGTGCCAGCGCAACTCGCCGAAGCCGGCCAGGGCACCCGTCCCGGCTGCATGGAGCAGCTGCCCCAGCGGTGAATCCAGCAATGCCAGGACTGCTTGGGTTTCCGGATCGCCGAAGCGGCAGTTGAATTCGACTACCGCCGGTCCCTTCGCGGTCATCGCGAGTCCGACATACAGCAATCCGCAGAACGCACTGTCACGCCGAACCATCTCGGCCGCAACGGGTTCGACGATCCCGGTGACGATCTCCCGATAGACTTCATCGGGCAGCCAAGGCAACGGCGCATAGGCGCCCATGCCGCCGGTGTTGGGTCCGGTGTCGCCCTCGCCTACCCGCTTGAAGTCCTGGGCCGGCAGCAGCGGCACCACCGTCGCACCGTCGACGACGCAGAACAGCGATACCTCGGGGCCGTCCAAGTAGGTCTCCAGCAATACCGGGTGCCCGTCATCGAGCAGTCCGGCGGCATGGGCGCGCGCGACATCGCGATCCGGCGTCACCACCACACCTTTGCCCGCTGCCAGACGGTCGTCCTTGACCACCCAGGCCGGGTCGCCGGCGGGTGGCCCGAACCGGTCCAGCGCCGCGTCCAAATGCGCTGGGCTGTCAATAATTTCACTGGTGGCAGTACGCACGCCAGCCGCCGCCATGACTTCCTTGGCGAATGCCTTGGAACCCTCGATACGTGCTGCGTCCTTGCTGGGCCCGAAACAAACGATCCCGGCCTCGCGCACGACGTCGGCCACCCCTAGCACCAGCGGCACCTCGGGCCCGATGACCACCAGGTCGGCGGCCACTTCCCGAGCCAGTGCCACGACATCCTCACCGGAGCTGCTATCGACGTCGTGTTGCTCGGCGATCCGGCCGGTGCCGGCATTGCCGGGAGCGATGATCAGTCCCGTGACCCGTGGGTCTCGGCGGAGCGCCGACAGCAGGGCATGTTCACGGGCACCGGAACCGATCACCAGAACGCGCACGACACGTCACTCTATCGGGCCGCCTAGACCTAACACGGTTAAGAATCGGCCTCAGCCGATTCCTGGCTAGACTGGCGGCCAGAGGGGCCGTCAACGGCACTTCCGGGGCGTGTTGAGATCGGTTGGAGGGTGATGTGCGAACTGTGACATCCCGCAGGGAGGTGATCCTGGCAACCGGTCTCGGACTGGTTGTCCTCGCCGCGGCGGTGTTCACCGTCGTCGACCCAGCGATGCAGCCCCGGAGCGGCGCGGCAACGTCGATCGTTGTGCCGGCGCCGAGTGTCGATGAACCGACGCCGACCTCCGCCACACCGGAGACGGCCGTACTCGCCGGCGGATGCTTCTGGGGCGTTCAGGGGGTGTTCGCGCACGTCAAAGGGGTATCCCAGGCGGAATCTGGTTACGCCGGAGGGGACGCGGCGACAGCCCACTATGGGACGGTCAGCACCGGTTCCACCGGGCACGCCGAGTCTGTGCGCATCACCTACGACCCGACCCAGGTGACCTACGGCCAACTTTTGCAGATCTACTTCTCAGTCGCGCAAGACCCCACAGAACTCAATCGCCAGGGTCCCGACGTGGGTACTCAGTACCGATCCGCGATCTTCGCGGAGGACGCGACTCAGCAGCGAGTCGCGCAGTCTTATGTCGCTCAGCTGACCCAGGCCGCTGTTTTTCCGGGCCCGATCGTCACAACCGTCGTGCCACCGAGGGCCGCGTTCTTCCCCGCCGAGGGATACCACCAGGACTTCTTCAACTTGAATCCGTCGAACCCCTACATCGTGGCGAACGACGTGCCCAAGGTGGACGGTCTCAAGCAGTTGTTCCCAGCACTGTACCGCGGGTAACGGCCCGACGCCGAAAGTATCTCTCGATACCTCAGTCGGTAGTGTGGACGATCAGCACGTCAGCGGTCTTCTTGGCCCTGGCCAAGACGTTACCGGGCACCGAGCCAAGCCACTTGCCGCTGCGTGTCGCCAATCCCACGTTGCCAACCACCAACAGGTCCGCCTCAACCTCCTCGGCGAGGCGGGATAGCGCGTGTACCGGATCACCCAGAATCGGTCGCGTCTCGATATTCTTCGCCCCAGCCACCCTGGCCCGTTCGCGGGCCCCCCGCAGGATCTCGTAGACGGGGGCCTCTCCGTGCACCTTATAGTCCCCCTCGGTCCCGAGGACGACCTCGGCGCGGGGATCAATAACACGATCCGGCCGGCCCGGTCTTCCCCAGCCTCCCTGGTCCACCTCACGCAAGTGCGCCATCGCGATGATCAATTTCGCGTTATTTTCCGCGGCGACCGCGGCTGCGCGATCCACCGCACGCAACGATGTGTCCGAGCCATCGGTGCCGACCACCAGGGTCTGATAGGCGCTCATTTCCCTACCAATATAAATCCGCGCCATGTTCTTGGGAAGCGTTGCAACCAGGCACCGTTCTGCCTGCAAACCTCTGAGGCTGAAACATCCCCTGCCTAGTTTCGAATACGGTTGTGCCCCCTTGCGTATACCGGTGAGACGACGGCGCTGAATCACCGTGGGTAACGGTGTTATCGGTGCGTAGGTATCTCGCGACCTCATCACCGCAGCCGTTTCACGGGCTAGGGCCAGCGCGCCGCAGCCAGGGCACTGACTCAGGATTGGGAGACACACCCTAGGCGGACAGCGGACTTAGCCCACCCCCGCCAGAAGGTTCTCATCGACGACCAGCCGGGTGGGCCGTCGACCTGCTGTCCTACACTCAGCCAAACGGTTGTTCGGCAGCTGCTCGGGGCCGTTCGTGGCCAGGTTCAACGATGAAAGCAGGTTTACGGTGAAGACCAAAGGCGCATTGATCTGGGAGTTCAACCAGCCGTGGTCCATCGAGGACATCGAGATCGGCGACCCGCGCAAAGACGAGGTCAAGATCCAGATGGAAGCGGCGGGCATGTGCCACTCCGACCACCACCTGGTCACCGGCGGCATCCCAATGGCTGGATTCCCGGTGCTCGGCGGACACGAAGGTGCGGGCATCGTCACCGAAGTTGGTCCAGGCGTGGAAGACATCGCCCCCGGCGACCACGTGGTGTTGTCGTTCATACCGTCCTGCGGGACCTGTCCGACATGTCAGTCGGGCCTGCGCAACCTGTGCGACATGGGCGCCGGCCTGCTGGGCGGCGCAGCAGTTTCCGACGGCACCTTCCGCATCCAGGCCCGCGGCCAAAACGTCTTCCCGATGACACTGCTGGGGACCTTCTCGCCGTACATGGTGGTGCACCGCGCCTCGGTGGTGAAGATCGACCCGTCGGTGCCCTTCGAGGTAGCCGCCCTGGTGGGCTGCGGCGTGACCACCGGCTACGGTTCAGCGGTCCGCACTGCCGACATCCGGCCGGGCAACGACGTCGCCATCGTCGGTGTCGGCGGGGTCGGCATGGCAGCACTACAGGGTGCCGTCAACGCCGGCGCCCGCTACATCTTCGCGATCGACCCGGTGGAATGGAAGCGCGACCAGGCCCTGAAGTTCGGCGCCACCCACGTCTACCCCGACATCAACGCCGCGATGGCGGGCATGGCCGAGGTCACCTACGGCCTGATGGCCCACAAGGTCGTGGTCACCGTCGGCGAGCTGCACGGCGCCGACATTGACAACTACCTGAACATCACCCAAAAGGGCGGCACCTGCGTGCTGACCGCTATCGGCAGCCTGCTGGACACCAACGTGAACCTGAACCTCGCGATGTTGACCCTGATGCAGAAGAACCTGCAGGGCACCATCTTCGGCGGCGGCAACCCCCAGTACGACATCCCGCAACTGCTCTCGATGTACAAGGTCGGCAAGCTCAACCTGGATGACATGGTCACCCGCCAGTACCGGCTCGAGCAGATCAACGACGGCTACCAGGACATGCTGGAAGGCAAGAACATTCGCGGCGTCATCCGCTACACCGACGCCGACCGGTAAGCCGACCGACACCGGAGAAGATCATGACCCAAACCGCCCAAACCGCCGCCTTGAGCGCGTCGCAATCCTCGTGGCGGTGCGCACAAGCCCGCGACCGAGACGGCTGGCTGGCGCTGATGACCGACGATGTCGTCATCGAGGACCCCATCGGCAAGTCCGTCACCAACCCCGATGGCACCGGTGTCCGCGGCAAGCATGCCGTCGGCGCCTTCTTCGACAACAACATCGCACGGAATCAGCTGACCATCACCTGCGAGGAGACCTTTCCGTCCAGTTCGCCGGATGAGATCGCGCATATCCTGGTCCTGCGCAGCAAGTTTGAGGGCGGGCTCACCAGCACGGTTCGTGGTGTCTTCACCTATCGCGTCAACGAGGCCGGGCTCATCGCGAACATGCGCGGCTACTGGAACCTCGACGTCATGGAGTTCGGCAAGGCGCGGTGAGCTGAAGTCTGCTCGGCCCTGCAGGCCGAGTTCAAAGACCCAAGCCAATGCGCCCGAGCCCGGTGACGTTGCCCTGCATGATCTTGTTATCCATCAGGACCATGGTGGGGGTTTGTAGCGGGTCGCTGAGGATGGTGGCCGATTTCGGTTGCTCCAGCAGAAGTTGGCCCGTGTTGGCGTCGACGGCGGCATAAGCGAAAATGTCGAGCGGCGTGGTGTTTTGGAATCCGATTCGAGTGATGGTGTAGATCAGGCCGTCCGCGAGGGACAGGTGCGGTAACGCCGCGCTGCGAACCCTGTTCTCCCACGCCGTATGACAGCCGGGGTTGTCGAAGTCGACCCGGGTCATCCCACCGATGAACGGCGCCATCGGCGGAACCGCCGGAGGCGCACCAGCCGGAACCTCCGGGTAGGGATAGCCATACGTGCTCGATACGAACACCGAGTTCCCGATCGCGATCGGGGCGTTTTCGCTACCGGGGCCGCCCTGGGTGAGGACTGGTTGCTGACACAACAGTTGGCCCGTGCCGGACTGGTAGATCAGCGCGTGCACCTGGGGGCTGGCGTTGTCGACGATCGTCACGAAATCGGCACCGGTGGTGGGGCCGAAATAGACAGGGGTGGAGCCGGTGCCCCAGCTGAGTTGTCCGGGCTTGCGGCCAGTGCCGCGGTCGTAAGCTGCGCGCCACAAGATCTGCGGGTTACCTGCGACGTCTAGGTTCAGTTCGTACAGGGCAAAGGTGGAGGCGACCGCGACGCGACCGGTGGGCGCCGACGAGATGCTGTTCGCTACTTGCTCACCGGCAGGCAATTGCAGGCTGGCAATGCCGCCGGCCAGCTTGGACACCCCCACCACGCCCTGCCCAGTGGCGAACCAGACGTTGCCCGCATAGTCGGGGACCAGACCGACGGAGCTGTCCCCCGCCGGTATCGCGCTCGACAAGTCTGTGGACTCCGTGACGGTGAGCTTCCAACAACCCAACGGCCCGTCCTGGGCGTGGCTGATGCGTAGCAGGTGGTTGCTTCCGTCGATCATCACCAGTCGGTTCTTGTTGTCCAGGTAGGCATAAACGCCGCCGAGCAAGCTGCCCTTGGCTACCTGCAGACTGGCCAGCGGGACGACGCGCGGGACGATGCCGCCGGGATCAATCAGGAAGATGGTCGGGATCTGGCCGACGTCGGTCGTGCAGAGGGCCAGCACCAGGCCGTCGGTGCCCTGCATAATCGTCGGACACGCCGCCAGGAGCACGTAGCCGACGATCGCGGCCAGGTGGGCGCCAGGCCCGGGAAGCGGTCCCGCATCCGATGATGCAGCGTCGTTGTGCAAGGACGCCAGGCCCTGCGGCGCCATGAACGGGTTCGGCGACGCCAGCGGTCCCCACGCAGCGGCCGCCCGCGCGGTTGGCGGGATCACGGTGGGGAGAACCGCCGGGGCGAAGAGCACGGTGCAAGCGGTCAGCAATGCGACAGGACACCGCACGAAGACCCCTTCCCCTGGTGTGGGCCACAGAGCATTTTGACGACCACGCGACACGGCACGGCCACAACACGGCGACGATTCGGCCTCCCTTGGCGCCGAACATATGCTTGGCCCATGCCTTCGATCTTCACCAAGATCATCAACCGTGAACTACCTGGCCGATTCGTTTACGAGGACGACGACGTTGTCGCGTTCCTGACGATTGAGCCGATGACGCCAGGGCACACCCTGGTGGTGCCCCGCGCCGAGATCGATCAGTGGGAGAACGTCGACGACGCTGCGTTCGCCCGGGTCATGGCGGTGAGCCAGCTAATCGGCAAGGCCGTGTGCAAGGCGTTCAGCGCGGAGCGGGCCGGGGTCATCATCGCCGGCCTGGAAGTGCCCCATCTGCACGTCCACGTGTTCCCCACCCGCAGCCTGAGCGACTTCGGCTTCGCCAACGTCGACCGAAACCCATCACCGGAATCACTCGACAATGCCCAGTCCAAGATTAAGGCAGCCCTGGCTCAACTGGCGTGAACTGGCTCCTGCGCGGGCACATCGCTGACTCGCGGCAGCGTGACTCGAAAGCAGCAGCCCTCCCCGGGCGCGGTTGTCACGGTGACCACACCGCCGTGGGCGTGCACCAACGAGTCGACGATGGACAATCCCAGTCCGGTACCGCCACTGGCCCGTGCCCGCGATGAGTCGGTGCGATAGAAGCGCTCGAACACCCGCGACGCATCCTCCTGGCTCATGCCGGGACCCTGGTCCGCCACTTCAAGTACTGCGTCGTCGGCCTCGGTGCCGACCCGAATGACGACGTCGGCGCTGACCGGGGTGTGCTGCAAGGCATTCGCGACGAGGTTGCTCAGCACCTGCCTAATCCGCGGTTCATCGCCGAGCACCTCCGGGGTGCCGGGACCGTCAACGACTTCCAGGGTGATCGTGCGTTTGGGATCGATCGCCTCCGCGTCGTGCACGGCATCGCTGGCCAGCGCCAACAAGTCCACTCGGTGATGTTCGAGCGGCCGTTGCACGTCCAGCCGGGCCAGCAGCAGCAAATCGTCCACCAGCAGACCCATCCGGCTGGCTTCGCTTTCGATCCGCGATAGCAGCATGGCCACGTCGCGGGCGGCGCCCTGGCGATACAGCTCCGCGAAGCCGCGAATGGTAGTCAGCGGGGTGCGCAGTTCGTGGCTGGCGTCGGTAATGAACCGACGCATCCGGTCCTCTGAACCGCGGGCCTTTTCAGCCGACGACTCCGAGGACGCCACCGCTTGCTGAATCTGAGTAAGCATTCCGTTGAGCGCCAACGAAAGTCGGCCAACCTCCGTTCGCGGATCGCGTTCGGGAACCCGGCGATCCAATTGGCCCGCAGCAATCGTCGCGGCGGTCTGCTCGACCTCAGCCAGCGGTTTCAGGCTGCGGTGCACCACGGCATAACCGGCGAGCCCGACGACAACCAGTACCGCCACCCCGATGCCGAACTGCAGATAGACGAGGGAGCGGACCGTGTGCTGGACGTCGGAAAGGTCGATCGCGACAGTGGTCAGGCCGTGTGGCCCGCGCACCGACACCGCTCGCCATTGGATATCAGAGCCGTTGACCGAATGCACCGTCGTCGGGTTGGCACCCACGTCGTTGTCCGGCGGTAATGCCGGTTCGGCATTGCGGCCATCGTTGATGGCCGTAAACGGAGTGCCGTCGGTGCCGACGCCTCGCACGTAGAACTTCGATGGCGGCCGGCCGGGATCTGGGCCCTCGTAGGGAGGCGCGGATTGCCGCCGCGGGGCCTGCGCCCAGCTGCGGGAAGCCTCGAGCAGCGTCTGGTCGATCCGGCTGACCAAACTGTGACGCAGGATCGAGGTGACCGCGATCCCCGAGCTCGCTAGACCGCAGGCCACCAGAACCAGGGTCGCGGCGACAAGACCCACCCGCAGCGGCAATCCTCGTCGAGTCTGATTGACCATACCGATATTCTTCACTCGCTATCTCGCCCAGTAAACGCGCGCAGACTCAGCGCGGCTCGCGCAGGACGTAGCCCACTCCACGCAGCGTGTGCAGCAGCCTCTTGTCACCGGTGTCGATCTTGCGGCGCAGATAGGACACGTAGGACTCGACGACATTGACGTCACCTCCGAAGTCGTAACGCCAGACGTGGTCGAGAATTTTCGGTTTGCTCAGCACAGTGCCCGCGTTGATCACAAAGTAACGCAGCAGCGTGAATTCCGTCGGTGACAGCGACACGGGTTCGCCGGCCTTCCACACCTCGTGGGTTTCTTCGTCGAGTTCGATGTCGGCGAAGGTCAGGCGGGCACTGCGAGGCTCCGCACCGCTGCCCTTGCCGGCGCGTCGCAGGATGACCCGCAGCCGGGCGACAACCTCCTCCAGGCTGAATGGCTTTGTCACATAGTCGTCACCACCCAGGGTCAGGCCCGCGATCTTGTCCTGCAGGGAGTCGCGAGCCGTGAGGAACAACGCGGGCGCGTCGATGCCGTCGGCGCGCAGCCGGCGCAGCACCCCGAAGCCATCCATGCCCGGCATCATCACGTCGAGGATCACCGCATCCGGACGGGCTTCGCGGGCACGGTCCAGCGCTTGGGCTCCGTTGGTCGCGGTGGCAACCTCGAACCCCTGGAACTTGAGGCTCACCGAGAGCAGTTCGACGATGTTGGCCTCGTCGTCGACAACGAGGACACGGGCCTCGGGTGTTTTTTCGCTCGTGCTCGCCATTGTCATGAGGTCACTTCCGTCCCGCATACTTGTACGTTGCCTTCGTAATCATTGTGTAGTCCCTGAGAGCTGGTTGCCAATAGTCTGCAAGCAGTCTGCCAGGAATCATTGCATCAGCTTGGACCCGTACGGCTTCGGTGGGGCCGCGTCGTGCATAGACTCGGGAGTGTGGACTTCGCCAAAAGCATGGTGGCGGTTGCGACCGCGCCCGCGCGGGCCGGACTTGCCGCCGCCGAAGCGAGCTTGAACCTGGCGGGCGTGGCCGTTGGTGTGGCGAAGCGATCGCTGGGCGATTCCAGCGGAGCGGCTGGGTCGACCGCGATGGCCAACATGTTCGGGATCGACGACGCGCTCGCGCGCGCGAACCGGCTGGCCAGGCTGTTGGACGACGATGCACCGCTGGGGCGTGCCATCGCCCCCGACGGGCCGATGGACCGACTGCTACGTCCCGGCGGAGTGGTCGACCTGCTGACCGCGTCGGGCGGTTTGCTCGACCGCCTGACCGCAGAGGGCGGCGGGCTGCAGCGCGCACTCCAGCCGGGCGGGCTGGCCGATCAGCTGCTGGCCGAGGATGGGTTGATCGAGCGGGTGCTGTCCGAGGATGGGCTGGCCGACCGATTGCTCTCCGAAGGCGGGCTGATCGACAAGTTGACATCAAAGAACGGACCACTCGAACAGCTCGCCGACGTCGCCAACACCCTCAGCAGGCTGGCACCCGGCATGGAGGCGCTCGAGCCCGCCATCAGCACCCTGCAAGATGCGGTAATGGCGCTCACCATGGTGGTCAACCCGCTAAGCAATATCGCCGACCGGTTCCCGCTGCCTGGCCGCCGTTCCCCGCGCCGCGCTCCGCCTCGACCGATGCGCTCGCAACGCATCATCGAGGGCGACGACTGACCCGTTAGGCTTGCACCCGGTTAACCCGGCCTCCTTAGCTCAGCGGTAGAGCACTCGCCTTGTAAGCGAAAGGTCGTCAGTTCAATCCTGACAGGAGGCTCAGACATTCAGGGGCTCTACCCTGGCTGCAGTGTTTTCCCTGGTCAAAGCGTTTTTTGTGCGGAACATCTGTGCGATTGGGCACCATTTGGGCACATATTGGGCACACCTCAAAACGGGCCACCCGCCACAGCAAACGGGCTAACGGCCAGGGGTTTTCCAAAAATGGAATTGGACACCCGCAACCATCCGGCGCCCGAGCAGGGTTGGGGCTGGCTTACCAGCCGCGGCCGGGGTCCCAGCCGGGGTTCGGGCCGGGGGCACCCGGGCGGCCCGGGTCCCAGCCGGCGGGCCCGTGCCAGTGGCCCGCGTCGCGGGGGTCGCCGTCGTAATAGTTGTCGTCGTGGCAGCGGCCCCAGTCCCAGTTGATACCCCAGCCCAGGTCCCACCCCTCGCCGGGACACCAGTGATAGTCGGGCAACGGCCCGGGATAAGCCTCAGCAACGCTCGCCGCACCCAGACCAGCAAGTCCCAGACCTGCGGTGATGGCAGTCGCGGCTGCGATTCGTTTGATGTTTTTCACCTGTTCTTCGTACCACGCAGACCCCGGGCCGCCCAGAGCATCCTGCGGACGGAAACAACGAGTGCAGGGTGTCCAAATGGACACCCCACCCGCTGGGCTAGCTAGCCCGGCCAGGTTTCGGCTGCGCTGACCCGAAACGTGTGGGCGGCGTGATCACCGTCGTGGCCGGCTGGTGCCGTCGGGGCGGCTGGGGGTGGATCTGGCCGTTCCCTGGCGTCCCCTACTACACAGTGGGTGCAATATGCGCGGGCCAGTTGCTGGCTACTCGTTAGCGGTGTAGTCCGGTGGTCAGGGGGTGGTGATAGACAGGAGCCCTAAACCAGAGCAGGAGAGAGACATGGACGAGGACTGGGACGACGATGCGGACCAGATCGTCGACCTGGACGTCACGGGTGACCCGCAGCTCGACCAGTTCGGCTACCAGTCGCCACGCAGGCCCGGACCACGACCGGGGTTCACGAGCCTGCCCGAGCGGGACTGGCTGGCGCAGGCCAAACGGGATCGGCAGCAGCGGGAGCGGAGGCGCGACCGGCAACAGCGACAAAGGGAGGAGGCCCGGCGGCAGCAAGAGGTGCCCCCGAGCCACCCAGCACAGAGGCCGCGGCCGACGGCGCAGCCTCTGCCCCAATCGGCGCCGGTCGAGCCCGAGCCAGAAAGCAAGGTGCCCCTACCGGGTCAGCACGGCGCGTACTTCGAGGTCCGGACGGTCCGGCGCTGGTGGGCACCGTGGCGCAAACAGAAGGTCTGGCAACAGGTCAGTACCTGGCATGTCGGCCAGCCGCCAGCCGGAGCGCGGGTCATGACCGTCGCCGACGTGGCGCAGCTGCCGGGTCAGGTCCACACCATCGGCCGCGTCAGCGGGACGGGAGCCGTCGAGTACTAGAGAGCCCGGCCCGATAACCTGACCCGCCATGAGCCAGATGCTGGCACGCGCGTTGGGTCTCAGAGGTCGGTGGCTTCGGCAGCCAGCGTTCTGAGGACCGGCTGCATCAGCCCACGGCTCCGGCCAAGGTCTGGCCGACAGCAAAGGGGAAATTGAAAGTCGCCGCTGTGACCTGCTGAACGCCGTCCCGAACAGTGTTCACGATCGTCGCCGGATCGCCGGTGAGGAGCGACGCCCCTATATCCCAGGCCGCAAATTGCGGCGCGGTAACCAGGTTGCGCACATCGACGAATAGCTGGGTCGGCAGATTCGCCGGCGGGACGGGCATGCCGTCCCAACTCTCCATCGTCCAGCCACCCTGAGGACTTCCTTCCACCACGACTACGCCGGTGTTGGGCAGCGAGTGGGTGAGCATGAGCAACGGATCGGGATTGTTGACGCTCATCAACGTCCCGACCTCAATCGCAAGCGCGCTCGAGTATGCGACGTCGGTGATCTTGCCACTCGCGGCCAGGACTGGGTTCGCCAAGGCGGTGCTGTACATGGTTTGAAGTGCATTGTTAAAGCCGTTGGCAAATACCACCCCGGTGGGGTCAGCGCTGAACGGGGCCAGCATCGGTGTGAGGGGGAATCCGAGAGTCCACGCGATCGGCCCCACGATGTATAGGATCCCCGCGGGGATCTGCCCTAAGCCCTGGAAAGCCCCGGCGCTGATCTCGTTGAGCCCGGGCAATGACTGCGCGGTCATCCCCAGAGCGGTCAACAATGGCGCGGCGGTCTGCTGCGTCCTGAGCAACTGCGAGTCGAAGATCCCGGCGAAGGGGCCTTGCGTCGCGAGTTGGTTGGCGATGGTCTGAGCCTGTTGCAGGCCCAGCTGATCGAGCGGAGCTCCGGGTATCGCCGTGTCGATCAAGTTCGCTGCGTTCATTGCCGTCTGCCCGTGGCGGACGAAGTCAATGACGATCGAGGGTCCGCCGGCCACTGCCGTGGTTGGACCGCCCTGACCGATGAACAGCCCGCCATAACCGACAGCCCCGGCGACACCGCCAGCGCCACCGGCCCCGCCCAGGCCGCCGTTGCCGAACAACAACGCCTGGCCGCCGGCACCGCCATTAGCGCCCACGCTACCCAAGCCGCCCGTGCCGCCGTTGCCCATCAGCCAGCCGCCGACGCCGCCCACGCCACCGGTCCCGCCGCCGAAGCCGCCACCACCGATGCCGCCGTTGCCGATCAACCCGGCGTTCCCACCGTTGCCGCCCACGGCCACGCCGCCGGTCGGGGTATAGCCGGCCCCGCCATCGCCGAACAGGAAACCGCCGCGGCCGCCGTTCGGGGACGTCGCCGTACCGGCGGTGCCGTTGCCGATCAGATCACGCCCCGACAGGGCGTCGGTAGGCGCATTGATGATCGGGTCGAGCGCCCGGCCGAATTGGCTGTTGATCCAGGCTTCGCCGACCGTGTGAATCGGACCATAGACGACTGTCTGGAACCCATCGGACACGAATGAACTCAGTCCAGCCAAGGGAGCACCGTTGGCGGCACCGCCGTCCAGTGGGCTCCCCAAGACCTGGGCGATGGTCGCCTCCGCCCCCGCATACGATGCCGCCGCCGCGCCCAATCGACCCACAAAGTGCTCGTAGTAGGTCGCTGCCTGCGCCGCTGCCCCCTGGTACTGCTGGGCGTGGGCACCAAACAACTCCGCGATGGCCGCCGACACCTCATCGGCGGCCGCCGCGGTCACCGCAGTTGTCGGAACGGCTGCGGCCAGATTGCCGGCACTCACGGCCGAACCGATCTTTAATACGTCGGCCGCGGCCGTCCCCAAGATGTCCGGCGCCACGAGCATGAACGACATTCGCTTACCTCCTTGTAATCGCGTCAATGCCATGATGCAGCGCAGCGGCAGAAAAGTTGGGTGTATCGATGAAACCCCTTTGCCCGCACCGACCCACGCCGCTGGGTGTAGGTGAAATCGCCACGCGCGGGAAATGTCATTCTCAACGATCGGCCATCGAGCCGGCGTGGCGCGGCGCGACGTTGGCCGAAGCAGAAGGCCACGGCATCAACAACCCGGACCTCGTGCCGCGAGACCCGCCATCAAGCGCGATCGGCGATTGACCGGACGATTAACGTGTAGAACTCGGCGCGACCGGAGGCTGCTTGACGCCCGACAGCAGCACGAGCACCGACAGGACAACGGCCATCAAAAGGAGCGCCGGGACATCCCCCGACAGGTGCCCCATATGGTGTTCGCCGCCGAAGGCCTCGACACCCATGATCGCGGCGTGCACCACGCTGGACCAGACGGTGAACCAGATCAGGCTGAGATTGGCCCGCGGGTTTCGGGCCGCGTTAACCAGGAAGACGCCAAGCGTGGCGTACAGGCCGACAATCATCATGAAATAGTCGGAGTGATACGGCGCACCGGGATGCCACGCCCACCCCGAGGGCCAGACCAAGGCCAACGGATAGAGAAGGAGACAAACCGCGCCAAAGACAACGAGCGCAGATCGAAGAAGTTTGTCAGCGGACAGCATTGTGTCCTCCAAAGGGAGTCCCGTTAGAACGTCCAAAATACGTCCAATGCCCGTCCAAATGGAAGTGAACGCCGCGCAGCAAAGCGAGCTCGTATTTTTCGGCGGAACGTTCCAAACCGAGGGGCTCTAATGACTTGCACTCTCTGACCGATGCTTGGAAGTGTTGCTGGGACAGAGGAGGAATGCATGCGTGTGATAAGCGTCATCGCCGACATCCCCGTCGCGGATGTCGGGTCGGCCAGAAGCTTCTACGCGGACTACCTCGGATTGAGTGTCGAGGAGTTCAACATGGGATGGGTGGCGCGCTATACGTCCCCGGAAACCGGCGCGAACGTCCAACTCCTTACCTCTGATGCGACCGCCCGAGAAAACCCGGTCGTCTCGATCAAAGTCGACGACGTTGAGGCCGCGCTCGAGGAGGCCCAGCAACGAGGGTACGAGATTGTGCATCCGCTGACCACCGAACCATGGGGCGTACGAAGGTTTTTCGTCCGGTCTCCCGACGGCAACGTCTTCAACATCGCGCAGCATCGGGACTGAGATACCGTGCGCGACGGGGCGACAGCCATCGGCGCTACTGTGCTTCGCGTTCCCTCCAGCTGCTACAAACATCTTGCCGCGCAGGAGAACCGGTGATGTCTGATGGGCTATCGAAGATGCATTTGCGCATCAACACGTTTACTTACGAAGTTGGTGCCGGGCCTGGTGGTGGTGTATCGGAACCAGACGGCGGGGGCGGTGCAGGCGGCGACTGACGTGAACAGTCGGGCACGACGATAAATGCCCCGCCCGTCCGTGTCCAAGTAGTCCCGCACGCGACCGGCATCAGTGTAGGTGTATGAGCTGTAACGATCAGAGCCGCCAGGATTCCGGCAACTACCGTTGGATGAATTAGACGGGACACGAACTTCGACGCGTCTCCATCTTGTGATCGGCGGATGATCCCGGGTCGTCGTGCGATCGGATCGGCGATCTGGTGGTTCTGTTTTTCTGGGAAGCTGATTCCCAAGTTTGGAACAAGTCGCGACCGGGCGCAACTTAAAGGAAAGGACGGGCTTTCAACGGAATGCGCTATGTCTGGTACTAGACCATTGGCGATGACGTTTGTCTGTGCCCACGACAAACTCGTACGGATCGCCACCCTCGCCTACGACGGCGGGCATGTCGTAGTACGTCTTGATGAGCAGGCGCCTACGACGTCCCAAGCGAACGTCTCGACGCTCCCCTAAAAGTACTGGGTGGCAACGGTTTCGGCCGGCTGCCATTGGCGCAGATGGAGCACCGCACATCTCCGGTGGCCATTGCGTGGGTGCGCGGCGGCATGCATTTCTTGCCGTCAGTACAGCGGAATCCAGAGTCCGAAGAACCAGTAACCCCAACCGCCGTACTGCCAGTTGAAAACCGGAATAACGGTAAAGGAGTTATAGGCGAACGGACCGAAATCGCGCTGCGCATAAACAACATCGCGCGGCGGTCCGTACCACGGGCGGTTCCAGCCACCGGGAGGCGGCGGACCGTCCCACCCACCCTGAGGCGGGGGGCCCGCCCAGTTGGGTGGCGGGTGGCCAGGAGCCGGGCCGTCGTTCCAGCCGTGGCCGCGCTGCGGCGGCGGTGGCGGCGCACCGCGGCCCGGAATGCTGAAGCCAACGGTGATGTCAATAGGGCCACCTATTTCCGCAGTACCCCGCGCGATGTCTCCGCGCGGAGGAATGTAAGGCGGGTGTGGAGGCTGGGTGCTCGGCGCAACCAGCGCCGGCCGGGCCTCAGTGCTCGGCGGGCCCGTGGGGTGTCCATTCGGCGGCGTAGTGCCCTCGTGTCCGCTCGGCGGGGTACTGGGCTCGCCGCTCGGCGCGCCCGAGGGTTCGTTCCGCGGCGACTCGGTGCTGTGAGTAGGCGACGGCTCGGTGCTGTGAGTGGCCGGCGGCTGGGTGCTTTGGGTGGCCGGCGACTGGGTGCTGTGAGTGGCCGGCGGCTCGGTGCTTTGGGTGGCCGGCGACTGGGTGCTGTGAGTGGCCGGCGGCTGGGTGGCTTGGGTGCTCGGCGGCTCATGGGTTTGCGGCGGGTTTTGCGGCGCGCCACCACCACCGCCGGGACCGCCGTGGTTGGTCGGGCCCGGCGGGGGCGTTGGGTCCGAGTACGCGATTCCCGGGTTCAGCGTCAGTGCGGAGATGCCGAGGGCCGCCGCGACCGCTGCGGCACCGACGACACGTTTCATAGACATAGCTGCGTCCCCTTTGGGGTGTCGGATGGCCTTCATCACGGGCAGGTCACGTCGATCTCAAATGTCTTAGTCACCTGCTGCGGCGACTGCGGGTTGCTCATGTCGGTGCCCGTTGCGGTGCCCTTGATCGCGTAGGACTTACCGTTTACCGCGGCTCCGGCTTTGTTGGCTTGATCGGGTGCGGCGTCGGAGAAACCAAGCGAGACGCCGTTGACAGTGCCCAGTCCGACCGAATGGACGATGGGCGGATTGTCGTTGCTCACCACCGCGCCGATTCCGTTTGTCGCATCACCAATGCCGATGTTCGTGTTGGGGCCTGCCACGGTGCACGTGACCTGACCGGTGGCGTTCTGATTCTGACCATCCACGATCACCTGCGGGCCAGCCGCCGCTGGAGCCGTGCTCGACGCGCCAGTACTGGACTTGTTGCTCGAACAGCCGGCGCCAGCCGCGACCACCATGGCAACTCCGGCTACGCCGACCACGATCCCACGCTTCACCACTGCGCTCCTTCAAGTCGCTGATCGCCACGTTTTCGTCGTGGCCCCGTCAACACAAGCGGACCTTACCGCCCTGGCGGTCCCAGGCTCAGGAGGCCCGGCTTCGGGTACCCGATCCCGGCGATCGCAAACAGTCAGTTCGCGCGCATGGGGGTGGAGCAAATTACCGATGGGGAAATTCTGACCGGTGATCGGCACAATTCAGGGCAGAATTCGCAAGCCCCATTTGCTGAGCAGTGGATCCACGATGGTGAAGTATGTCGTGTTGTCGTCCCCGTCTGGCGATGACATCAGGATGCCGACCGCGCTCACGGTGCCATCTGCGTTCGTCACGAACCCAGGACTACCACTGTCGCCGTCCAGGCTGTATACGCTGGCTTCGACCACATCGCCGTCGAACTTTGTGATGGCGCCACAAGTCTCGCCGGTTGCGGCACCAATTTTGCAGAA
This sequence comes from uncultured Actinomycetota bacterium, assembly GCA_963762625.1. GTDB lineage: Bacteria > Actinomycetota > Actinomycetes > Mycobacteriales > Mycobacteriaceae > Mycobacterium. Next base: position 744,347 of record CAVXLB010000001.1, on the reverse strand, counting down.
CGGCATGCCCACCTTGATTTGCTTGCGGTTCAACACATCCCGGACCGCGTACCTGCCGCCGACATCACCGAGCGGCGCACCCACGCTGTGGTCGAGGCGGATGATCGCGGCGTCCTTCCGTTCACCTAGTTTCTCGCTGGCGGTGATCGTCCCCAGCGGCATGTCCTGCCCGTACGTCCATGCCGAGCCGTCGTGGGGGTCGCAGTGTCCGCTGGTCAGGAGATAGTAGTTGCCGTCATTCCCCTGAGCCGCGAAACTGGCTGTGCACCTGCCGCCTCCGTCATTAATCTCGATGCCCGGCGCAGGGACCGGGACCGGCGTGGAATCCGGTTCTGCCCGCGCCGTATTCGCAATCGCCGTCGCGGCCATCACCGTGGCGCCCACGACCACCGGCAATTGCAACCAAGCTTTGGTCACGCCCTTCTCCTCCGTATACGTCGCGCTGGATACTAGCAGCGCGCACATGCCAATTAGTTGGCAACAACACGTGCCAATTAGTTGGCAACAAGAGGAGCGTGTGGGTGGCTAGCCGGCATCGGCTCGCGTTGCCGTCAGCGGCCGGGTGTAGGAAGGGTCGCTGTGGTCGGGGGCGGCGCGTTTGATATCTGTGAGCATCGCTAGGACCTCATCAGTGATCTGCGACGTCGACTCCGCGTTCCACTCGACAACACACACCCGGTCGACGATCGCCCAGCGGTCGCCTCGTCGCTCGAGGCGGTCTATGTAGCGTCCCCCGGAGAGCGTCATGTGGTTGGCCGGCTCACGATCCGTCCCAACGAAGAGGTAGTAGGTCTCGGCATGTGCCTCGTCGCCGTTCACCTCCGCCGTGTGGTTCAGCAGGTAATGCTGATACCGCGTCTGCGTCGAGTGGTATGCGAACGCCCAGTCGATGAAATCCTCGACCTGGCCTACGAATCCGACGTGGTCGTCGACGGCGTCGTCGTGGTAAGCCGACCGCAAAAGTGGGCGATCACGTCGATCCATGCCCCGTGCATAGCGTTGTATGCAGTCGAAGATCTCGGCCCGGGCCTCAAGGCGGGCTACCCGTTCGCGAAGTTCAGCATCCGACGTCATCGGTCATCCCATCTGCCATGCCGGTGATCTTTGTCGATTCACCAGGCCAGCATGTGAACAAATATTAGGCCCAATCGGCGTACGCGGCAATGGCACCAAATCGTTTGCCCTGCCTCGCATCCGGGCGCCGACGAGAATGTCATCCCGCGTTGACACGCCGGGCGAGGAAATCCACGACCGCGCCAGCGAAGATGTCGTTGCGATCCCCGGCGACCATATGTCCCGCCCCGCGCACGTCGGTGAACTCGACCTGCGGGAAGCGCGCGAGAAATTCGTCAGCGCGCTCCTGGCTGACGAGGTCGCTCACTTGGCCCCGAATCAGAAGCATCGGTACGCCGCTACGGAGGATCGCTTCAACGGCTGTGTGCATGCGCTCGGCGTCGGTGACTTCAAATGGGGGAAACGCCGCCGTACCGCTGATGAACTGCGGATCCCAATGCCAGTACCAGCGATCGCCGCGGCGGCGCAGATTGGTGGTCAGGCCATTCAGATCAGTGGGTCGGGGCCGATGCGGGTTGTACTCGGCGATCGCATCTGCCACTTCTTCAAGTGAGCCGAACCCTGACTCCATCCGGTCGGCCATGAAGTTGTGGATTCGCGTCGCCCCAGATTGCTCCATATTCGGCACGATGTCGACCAAAACCACGGCGCTGGCAATGCCCGGCGAGAGCTCGCCCGCGAGCAGCATGGAGGTGAAGCCGCCCAGCGAGGCGCCCACCAGCACCGGTCGAGGGGGCAGGGTGCTCAGCACTTCTTGAACGTCGCCGGCAAAGCTAACGACGCGGTAATCGCCTTCGCTGGACCAGTCGGATTCTCCGTGGCCGCGCAGGTCCACCGTGACGGCTTGCCATCCTCGCTCGGCGACAGCGGCAGCTGCCCGGCTCCACGAACGGCGGGTCTGTCCGCCGCCGTGTAAGAACACCACGGCACGCGCTTGAGGATCGCCTAGGCGATCCGAGACGATGCGGACACCGCCCGGCCCGTCGGTCGAGAACTGTTCAGGTGCTGCTGACATCGATGCCATCAAGAGATCCTAGGACGGCCTCAACTCGAGGCGGGGTGCCGAGGCGAGTTTTGGGCGCTTTCCGACCCGCTGCCGGCCGTCGACCACCAATATTCGATGAATGGTTCCATCCCCCGGCTCACAAGTTCGATGCGAGGCCCCGTCGGCCCTTTGCAATAAGCCCACAGCAGCGTCCCGGATCCGTCCGGGTTGAATGACTTGGCCTCATAGCGCATTCCGCCAGCTTCCAATGTAGCCAAATCTGCTTCGACATCTTCAGACCAGTAGCCCAGATGGTGTACGCCCGAATCCGCTGGAATCCAGATGGTGCCCGGAGCGGTCTGTAGGATCTCCAATCGCGGCGTGTTGCCCGAGTACGCCATTCGAAGCGGAATGGTCAGCTCGCCGTCGGGTGTCTGTGCGACCTGATCCACCTCGACCACATCGGTCCACCGGTAGCCGGCGACTTTGGTGAACCAGTCCAGGGTCGCGTCGAGATCGTCGACGACAATGCCACTGTGGTAAAGATTTTCGGGTTTCACTGGTTGTCCTCGGTTCCGATGTCCTTGATTGCTTGCTCAAGCCACTGCACCTCGCTGAAGTTCTCGCGGCCGCTGTCCTCCAAAATCGCTTCGAGTGCAAGGCGCTTTACCCGCAAAGCAGCAGTATCGTCAGGTGATTGAGCGAGGACGATGTCGGTCAGATGTAGCGCCTGCAGTGCGCGTCCTTGCTCTGCGTGGGTACTTGCGCGCTCTGTGAGTGCGGCTGTGCCGCCCGCCAATTCGACGATGTCCTGCCACACCGACGTCGGCGGAATCTGGTAAAGCTCGGTGGTCGACTCGTAGCGGAACCACCCGACGTGCTCCTCCCAGATCGCCCGTACTATCCACGGCACCTTGCCGTGCACCTGCGGCAGTGCGAGCTCGGGCGGAAGCGTGACTTCGCGCATCAACGTCCAAAGGTCGCTGCCCGCATTCATTCCGTCGATCGTCCGGTCGCGCAGGTACACGGCGGCGTCCCGCACCTTAGTCAAGGTCTGCCGTATCTCGTCTGTGCCACGGAAAACATCGTGCCCGTTGATCAGAGTTTCCGGCTTCAGTGCAATGACCTTATCCACCGAGTGGATGAAGGCCATGGCGCTACGAATCTTGTCGCCCCGCAATGTGTACAGATTCGGGACGTGGCCAAAAAACGGGCCCATCAAGTTGCCGACGAACACGGTGCGGTGCTCGGGCATCCAAACCACGAGCGCGTCGGTGGTCTCGCCGCCCGGGGTCGAATAGAGCTCAAACCGTCGACGGCCGAGTTCGAACCTGTGGCTGTCAATAAAGGCGGTAGTAAGCACGGGCTCCGGCGGCAGCGTCATCGACGTCGCGTCGACATCCATGAACGCACCCCAGAGCACCATGATGCGCCGGGCATAAAACGGATGCAGACGCCGCCAGTACTCCCGCACGTCACGGTGGTTGGCCTGGGCGATCGTCTGGACTCCGGCAGCGTTGAACAGATCCCAGCCTCCAACGTGGTCGGGATGGCCCTGGGTGAACGTGATGACCCGTAGTGGCCCTTTGCTCACCCCGGCGAACCGTGTCTTGATCGCGTCTGCTTCGAAATCGGTGCCGGTATTGATGAGAACGTCGCCTTCGGGCGTGGTGACCAGGTAACTGTTGGCGATGTTCTTGGACATGAAGATGCCGTCGCCGAGATCGACGGCATCCTGACTGCCTTCGCCTTGCTTAACCAGCGCATCCAGGGATTGCGCCATCGCCCGGACCTCCTGCGGAATCGTCTCGGCGACAACCTAACATTTGTTTCTCCACTCCGTATAGTCTCACTGAGCATGGCCAAACCGCTCCCATCCGCGTCGGCCCCGCCGGCCGACAAACTCGTCACCCACGCCTCCGAACGCGCCGGGTTCCACGATTTCGGCGGCGATTCGTGGCGCGAGGGCCTGCGCCTGCTCGTCGACAGCGTGGAATCCACACCCGGGGTCAATCCGGGCGGCCGCGACTTCGTATACGGCCAGTTCGCCGACGCGCTGTGGAATCGCCTGCGCATCGTCGACTATCTCGACCAGCATCCCGAAATCCGCGCGCAACCGGTGCAACGGCCACTGGTAATCCTCGGTCTGCCGCGTACCGGCACATCGCTGGCGAGCTACCTGCTGGACCGGGACCCCCAGCGGCGGTCACTGCTGACTTGGGAGGCTGAGGACTCGGTGCCGCCCCCGTCGCCCGAGACGCTGCGCACCGATCCACGCTGTCTCAAGAAGAAGGCGGAACTGAAGGCCCTTGCCGACGGACTCAAGGCCGCCAACATCCCCTTGGTGCACTGGGACGAGGCTGACGGGCCCACCGAATGTCTCTTCGTCCAGAACCAGGACTTCAAGGCCTACCTCTGGGAGGCCTTCATGCCCACGTCGGCTTACGCGGAATGGCTGCTGGAGACGGACATGACGAGCGCTTACGCTTACGAGCGATCGGTCCTGCAGTTGCTGCAGTCACGCGCCCCGGGAACATGGTCGCTGAAGATGCCCTCGCATGCGGTGCACATCGAGGCGCTCCTCGCCACGTTTCCCGACGTGCGGATCATTTGGGCTCATCGCGACCCGTTCAAGGCCACCGCATCGTTTCTGCGGTTGAACTACCTGTCTCGGGCGGTGCTCGGCTGTGCCGTCGACACCGCTGATGTCGTGTCAAATGTGTTGCGCCAGTTGAGAGCACATGTCATCCGGCCACTGAAGGCCCGCGAGCGCATCGGCGACGACCGATTCTTCGACCTGCACTACGCGGCTCTCATACACGACCCGATCGGCGTGATGCACTCTCTGTACGACTGGGCCGGCGATGAACTAACAGCGTCGACAGAACATGCGATGCTCGATTGGCTCCAACGAAACCCGCAGGACCGCTTCGGTGCTGCGCCCTACTCGCTGGACGGCACCGGCGTGACGCGCGCTGACCTCGAACCCGTATTCGCCGAATATTTGTCGGCCTTCGACATCGAACTCGAAGAGGTCTAGTCGTGAAAGCGGCTGTCACAACCGAGCAGCACGGTTTCGAAGTCATCGAAGTGCCGGATCCGACACCAGGACCCGACGAGCTGGTGATCCGAGTGGCCGCATGCGGTGTATGTGGCTCTGACATCAAAGCGCAGCCCTTCATGCCAGCCGGCTTGGTGATGGGTCACGAGCTGGGCGGTCAGATCGTTGCGGTCGGGTCCGATGCAGACGGCTGGCGAGAAGGGGCCACCGTGGCCATCCTGCCGGTGGTTTCCTGCGGCAGCTGTCATTACTGCGCAGCGGGCGTCGTGTCGCACTGCGCACACGCGCGCTACATCGGAATGGGTCCTGATGCAGGCGGTTTCGCCGAGCTTGCCCTCGTGCCCGCCCGGCATGCATTCGCGCTGCCCGCAGGCATGCCCGGCATCTACGCGGCCTTGGTCGAACCGTTCGCGGTCGGACTGCACGGTGTCCACAGCGCGCACGTCAGTCCCGGCGAGGACGTGCTCGTCGTCGGTGCCGGCGGTGTCGGTCTGACGACCACCGCGTGGGCGCGGGCGGCGGGTGCAGCGCGTGTCACCGTCGTGGACCCCGACGCCCAGCGGTGTGAATCGGCGCGAGCTATGGGCGCGACCGACGCGCTGGCGTCCGTCGCAGACACTGCAGCCAACGCGTATGACGTGGCACTGGAATGCGCTGGGCGTCCCGAACTTCTGCAAGCCTGCCAGGCCGCCGTACGCCCGCAGGGACGCATTGTCGTCTCCGGCGCGTGTGCCGAGCCGACACCCATCGAACCGGTGACCGCTCTGCTCAAGGAACTGAGCATCCGGTACTCGGTCTGCTACACCCCGGGCGAGTTCCGCGAGGTTATCGCCGGCTTCGGTAGCGGTGCCGTCGACCCGGCGCCGATGGTGGGCCCCGCGCTCGGGCTGAACCGGATCGCAGACGCATTCGACCTCGTCCGCGGCACCCGAACCCACGGACGGGTTCTAGTCACGCCCGAGTAGCGGCCAAGAAAGATCCTGTTCACACGCCGCGGATTCGAGCACGCGAAAGGTGTTTGCGGGTCGCCCGTCGCGGGGTAGTGTTCGGGCTCACAGGGACACGTCGAGGGGAGAACGAAATGCCGGCCAGCGATCATGACTGGAGCAAACCCGCCGCGGTGGCCATCCCGAAGGAGGGCTACTTCGAACTCGAGCGGGGCCGCTACGGACCGGTCTATCCGAGGACACCCGCATGCTACGGCTTTTCGATCATCGCCAAAGTCAAAGAGGGGCGTGAAGAGGCCGTCCGCGCCTACGGCAAGCAGATCGAGGAGGCCATTGCGGGCAGCCCCGATGTGCTTGCTCCGCTGCGACTGCATTACCTGCGCTGGGTGCTCTTCGATGTCGGTTCGGGACTGCATTTTCAATACCAGGGCATCTTCGACACCGATTTCGACAAGTACACCGAAGACGCTGTGCAGCTGTTCAGCCAGACGGGCATCACGACCGTCTTCACTAACCTGGAGGGCTTCCCTGAAGACTGGAAAGAGAACCCCGACGCGTTTGTGAATTTCGTACGCGAACACCAGTGCCCCAGCTTCCTGGAGTACGGCGAATACCCGTACGTGACTGCCGACGAGATCAAGAAGGCGCTGCGGCTCAAAGCGGCGTTTTCCGACATGCTCGATCAGATGCAGTGATGCGCACCGGGCGGTGCGCTGATGCTTGAAGTCGACGACATCCAGCACATTCTGCTGACCCGGACACCGGCAATGACCGGGCGCTACGAGTTCCTGACGTTCGGCAACCCGGCGGGAGGCCGCGCGTGGCTGGCCGAGCTGATCCCAGTCGTCGAATCTGCCGCCACGGCGCAAGCCTCGATGGATGACACCAAGCGGTGGGTCACCTTGGCTTTCACATGGGCCGGGTTGCGGGCGCTGGGGGTCCCTGAGGAATCCCTGGCGACCTTCCCTGAGGAGTTTCGCCAGGGCATGGCGGCCCGGGCCGACATCTTGGGCGATACCGGGGCCGCTGCATCCAGACAACTGGGTCGGCGGATTGGCAGGCCCCGACTTGCACGCGATCGCGATCCTGTTTGCCCGCGACGACGCTGAACACGCACGGGCCACCGGGGTCCACGACGAGCTGGTGGCCCGGTGCGACGGTGTGCGGCGGCTGTCGTTTCTGGATTTGAACGCGACGCCACCGTTCAATTACGCGCACGATCACTTCGGATTCCGGGACAGGCTTTCGCAGCCGGTGATCGAGGGATCGGGTGAGGAGCCCACACCGGGGTCAGGCGCGCCGCTGAAGCCGGGTGAATTCATTCTGGGCTATCCGGACGAACTCGGACCGGTCGCGGATCTGCCACAGCCAGAAGTTCTGGCCCGCAATGGAAGCTATATGGCCTATCGGCGGTTACAGGAGCACGTTGCATTGTTCCGCGACTATATCCACGAGCGGGCAGACACGGCGGATGAAGAGGAATTACTCGCGGCGAAGTTCATGGGACGCTGGCGAAGCGGAGCGCCCCTTGTGCTGGCACCGGACAAGGATGATCCTGATCTCGGCGCTGATCCCATGCGTAACAACAACTTCAACTATAAGGAGATGGATCCACTCGGGTATGCCTGCCCGCTGGGCTCGCACGCGCGACGGCTCAACCCGCGCGACACCGCGCATAACATGAACCGGCGCAGGATGATTCGCCGAGGTGCTACCTACGGTCCTGCCCTGCCCGACGGCGCGCCGGACGACGGATCCGATCGTGGCATCGCGGCGTTCATCATTTGCGCCAGCCTGGTCCGGCAGTTCGAGTTCGCGCAGAACGTCTGGATCAACGACCGTACCTTCCACGAGCTGGCCAACGAGCACGATCCGATATGCGGAACACAAGACGGAACAATGGAATTCAAGATTCCCAAGCGGCCGATCCGCACGGTCCACAAAGGCTTGCCGGCGTTCACAACCCTTACGGGTGGGGCTTACTTTTTCTTACCGGGCATCAACGCGATGCGCTACCTCGCAGCGCTCGACTGTTCACATTAAGGATTTACCATGGGCACACTTCCCGCAGCGCGGACCTACAACCAAAGCCATGTCACACGTGCCCACACCGGCGGCCGGCGCATCAGTATCTACTGGACCTGGAGCTACCCGTGGGAGGCCCAACGCGAACCGACGGAGATGTACAACCGCTTCTCCACCATGACCGAGGTCCGAAACGCGGCATGGCCGAACTACGAGACACCGGAGTACGAGGAAGCGCATTTCCTGCAAGGCATCGCCGGAACGCTCGAGCTTTTCCACCGCTCGACGCTCGCGTTTCAGGAGCTGGCGGGTGAAGCGACGGGCCACCCCGTTGCCGTGTTTCAACGCATCGACCAGGCCGGCTACAAACTTCCGATTGACGAACGGATCCTTGCCGACACCGACACCCTGATGGTGTTCGGGCTCGACCACCTCTTGTCGGAACAAGAAGCCGCACCGGAGGAGATCAGTGCCATCCGGGAATGGCTGCAGCGCGAGGGCACATGCCTGCTATTGGCACCGCATCACGACGTCGGCTTCAGCGACGATTTCGCCCAGCGTCAGGTTGAATTCGATCATCACGGCGACCCGCTGGTTCCGCGGCAGCAGCGGTTGGGTCAATACACGCGCTCCCTCATAAAGGCCCTCGACGTTCCGGTTCACAACACGTGGGGGCTGCGTCCCGCCGTGATCGAGGGCACCAAGGAGATCGCACCGCTGACCTCGTTCAGAGACCTGGACGCGATCAGGCTGCTCGACGACGTCACCACATTCAACTTCCACCCGCACCTGCCGCACTACGAACTGACCGCGCCGGAAAGCGATTCGGTGCGGGTGCTGGGCCGTCAACGTGTCGACGCCGACAGGCCCCACCCCTTCACCGCAGCGGGCAACACCGAATTCAATGCGCTGATCTGGATGCCCCCGAGCGGACAACGCTCCGGCGACATCGTTCTCGTCGACTCCACGAACTTCACCACTCTCTTCGGGGGCACCGACAGCCTGAAGAACTTTTGGCGCAACCTTGCCAATATGAGGTGACGCCGTTTGCTCAGTCGAGAATGTCGTCGAAGTCGATCCAAACGTGGGCTGGGCCGCGGAAGATTTGGCTCTGACGGTATGGGGGCGGGTCGACAACCAACCGCGGGTTTTCGACGCGGCGCAGGAAAGTCTCGAGCATGATATTGACCTCCAGGCGAGCGAGCGGACCACCCATGCAGGTGTGTATGCCGCTCCCCCAACCGAAGTGCTCGTTGCCGGGCCGTTCGGGGTCGAACTGGTTCGGGTTGACGAACCTGGCGGGGTCACGGTTTGCCGCGCTGTACATCAGATGCACCGCACAACCACTCGGGATGACGGTGCCGGCGATCTCGATGTCCGCCGTGGTGCTGAAGCTGGGGAAGAACTGAACCGCCGACTCAAGCCGCTGTACCTCCTCGATCGCGCGCGGAATCAGCTCCGGCCTAGCGCGCAGTAGTTCGATGGATCCTGGGTTGCGCAGCAACGTCATCACGCAGTTGGAAACCGTGTTGACCGTGGAGTCGTGACCGGCGCCGAGCAACAAAATCCCATTGGCGGTAGCCTCTTTGGGCGCCATCGCCCCGTCCGGACCGTCATGATCGTTCACAAGTTTGGAGAGCAGACCTTCGCCGGGCTTATCGAGGTAGCCTTCGATCAGGTCCGAAATATACTGCGTGAGCACGGCCGTGCTATCCCGGCCCTTGCGGGCGCGAAGCTGCCCTTCCTCCGTTTGACCGTCCGGGCCCAAATCCGTTCCCGCCATGAAGTCGTGGATCCAGCTATGGAAGTTGGGTTCGTCTTTCAGCGGAATACCCAGAATCTTGCAGATGACGGCCACTGGCACCGGGTATGCGTAGTCCTCGGCGACGTCGAACCTCCGCTCACCCTTTGCCCTTATCTGGTCGAGCAAGCGATTGCAGTGTCGCTGAATATCGGGTTCCATGTTCGGAATAACGTCCGGAGAGTGCGGCGGACCAAAGTGACGCATCACCTGACGGCGGGCCCTGTCGTGGTCCGGTGGGTCAGAAGCAATAAGGCTGACGTCATGCGCGTCGTCTTCGAGGCCTAACGCCTCGGGCGGGGCGTCGTCAAGTGCCGCCGATTGAGTCCTGATTGGACTGCGGCTGAGATCGGAACTGATCCGTGGATCATGCGTCAGCGTGAGAAGCTCCCGGTACCCCGTGACGACATAGGTCTTCTCGGCGACCCGCACCACCGGTGTCTCGCGTAGCCGGTCGAAGAACGGGTAAGGATCGTGGCGGTTCTCGTACTTCATCGCCTCCGCCCAAGCGGCTTCGGCTGCAGTCTGGCCCGTCGTCATGTCGCTCCCCTCTGGTCCTTTTTGGGTGTGGCGCCCGCTACGCGTTGCGGCGGAACTCGGCGCCCCGCGAAGTCGGATCGTGGCCGGTGAGAACCACGTCAGGAAATGCGGTCGGCACCCGCGGATCCGGGAACCGCGCCGGCATCGGCTGGATGTCTGGGGGCCGATCGAAACCCGGCGGCGGAGGCGGGAACGGCGCGGATCGCTCGATCAATGCCCCGTAGTAGGGCAGCCACTTGCCGTGATCGAAGGTGACCGCGCCCACGGTGCGGCCCCGGTACCCATATGCGGCGGCGAAGCGCCGATCCTCGACCGAGCCCTGGGTGAACGCGATCTGGTCGCCGAAGGAACACACCCCGACTCCTTTGATGTTCACACCGAACTGGGCGGACCAAAAGGAGGGCAGCGGTAGGTGCGGACGGCGGCCGGTCTCCAAGTTGAGGATGTTGTTCGCCGCGACTTGCGCACCCGAAACCGCGTTGTCCCAATGCTCCAGCGACAGGAATTCGTACTCGTAGAGCACATGCGGGGCCCGGGCGACATCGCCGGCAACGAAGATGTTGTCGGTGACGACTCCATTGATGTCGAACGCCCGGCAGCCGGCATCGCAGGCGAGTCCCCAGAAGCCGGTGGCAAGTTGAGCACCTTCGAGCCATTCGATGTTGCGGATCGACCCCAGTGATGCCACCACGACATCGACGTCGAGGATGGTCCCGTCAGAGAACCGGGCTCGGCGTACGTGTCCCCCGGCGTCTCCTTCGAGTGCGTTCACCGAGATGCCGGTGCGCAGGTCGACGCCGGCGTCGCGCTGCATCTTGGCGGCGATCTCACCGATCACTCCGCCCAGCGCACCCACCAAGGGGGCGCCGCCGCGTTCAGCGACCGTAACCGGGAGGCCGAGTTCACAACAGACAGAAGCCATTTCGGAGCCGATGAAGCCCGAGCCGACAATCAAGACGCGGCGTGGATTTGCGTGCAGGGCTGCCTGTAGGGCCGCGGCGTCATCGCTGGTTCGCAGCGTGAACAGTCCGTTTAGCTTGGCCTCTTCGGCATTGAACCAAGGGCGCGCGCGGGTGCCGGTGGCAATCAGCAGTCGATCGTAGGGCACCTTTTCGCCGTTGGCCAACAACACTTCTCGGTTCGGGCGGTCCAGGCCTGTTGCCGCCACTCCGAGGCGCCAGTCCGCGTCCACGGAACGCATCCGAGGCAGCTTGGTGTGATCCGCGGGGACCCATCCCTTCAGCACCTGCTTGGACAGCGGCGGACGATCGTATGGTTCATGCACCTCGTCCCCGATCAGGGTCAGCGATCCGGTGAACCCGTCGTCCCGCAACGCTTCGGCGGCACGAAGCCCAGCCAGTGAGGCGCCGACGATGACGATCCGCCCCTCGGCCTTGAAGCTGGCAACTATGTCAGCGACAAGCGATGCGTGGGTCACTTCGCCGCCCGGTCAGATGGTGGGTCGAGTTCGACTTTGATGGCCTGCACCGGGCAGGATGCCACTGCCCGCAAAACCCGTTGGCGTTGGGAATCATCGGGATTCGGGTCATAGGCGAGTGCCTCCTCGCCGTGTAGTTTGAGGACGTCCGGAGCGAGCGGGACGCATTGCGCGTATCCCTGACACCGATTCAGATCCACGACAATTCGCATCTGTCGACTCTCCCTAACCGGCCCTAACCGACGGCGCAGCCTGTTCAACCGCCGCAGACAGGACAGATCGTACGCTCACACCTGCTTCTCGGCTCCGGATGATCCGATGAGCGGATCCTTGCTGGCCTTGATCGGCGCGCTACTCGGCGGCAGCTTCAACAGGTTGCCTCGCAAGCTGCCCCGAGCGGTGCGCACGGCCACCAACATCCAGGTGGAAAGTAGCCCGGCGTAGGCGATGGCCGCGGCGACCCTGAACGCGGACAGATGCGTGTGTACGGCAAGCTGCGAGGTGCCGGTGACGAAGGTGCCGACCGGGAACGTGAGACTCCACCAGGTCAGGGCGAACGGCATGCCGCGCCGCAGGGTGCGCACCGTCAACGAGGCCGCCAGCGCGATCCACAACACCGCGAAACCCCAGACCGGAACTCCGTAGAGGATCGCGAACGCATGCATGTCCTCGGCCAACTCGTGGTCGATGATCCCGGTTGTGGCGGCGGCTCCGAGCAGTCCTGCGGCAGTGATGGATTGCCCGAGCGGACCCAACACGATCCACAGCGTCGGAACCCGCGCGGTGCCAGAGGTGCCGTGCAGTGTGAGACGGCTCCAAATCATCGCGATGATGTTGAGCGAGGCTATCAACGCCAATCCGAACATTGCGTAGCAGCCGTACAGCATGGTCTCTCGGCCACTTCCTGCCGTCATGTGCGGGAGCAGCATCGCACCTGCCGCGGCCGCGACCATGGGCGGGACCACTGGCATCAACCATCCACCGAACGCCGCGTCCGGCGCGACGTCGTGCTGGGTGAACATCAGAAACGGAATAGTGACGGCGGTGAACAGACCGCCTAGTGTTCCCCCGGTCCACAGCACCCAGTCCAGGTCGACGGCAACGCGCTCGCTGATGAGATCCTTGCCGACCAGCACCGCGCCGGCGCCGACGGTCATCAGCGCCATGGGCGCAGCCCCGTAGAAGTGGGCCATCTGCGGGTTGCGGGCGTGAGCGCGCGCCACGGTCGGGTGGCGCACCCAGTGACCCCCTACCGCGACCACCAGCACCGTCAGCAGGACTGCGGCGATCACCCAGACCATTTCGGCAAACGTGTGCAGCCCCGGCACGTGGATGGGCAGGGTGGCGCCCGCGACAGCGACGATCCCCGTTCCCATTACCGAGGCGAACCAGTTCGGACCGATGTTGCCCAGCACCTGGGCCCGAGTCTGCTGCAACGCGACGTCGTCCGCGTTTGCGGTGGCCATAGCTGAGAAACCCTACTGCGCCGGGCCGGTTAAGTGAGGCGCTTACTCGATTACGAGGCGGACGCGAACCCGTTGAGGTCGGATAGCCCCCTCTCCTGGAGGAAACGGATCATCGAGGGCTGCACCGCGAAGCAGCAACGCCGCACACCGGATACACCGCCCAACCCCCAGTGCGTGACTTGGGATCCTCCCGGGCTTCACGCCAAACGTGGGTGGTTCGGGAATGGTCAACGACACTGATCCACGACTGGGCGGCCACTTTCGCGCCGACTGGGTGAACGGCCGGTCGAACATCGACTAGCGGTACTGCTAACAGGTTCCCTGAGATCCTCCCCACGGCTTCCCCTGGGACCCTCCCCTGCCTTCAAGTTCGCCGCCGTTAGCCAGAACTGCAGGTAGAGGCACGATTTCTGCCGTGAACGTTCCCGGGTTCGCCGGAGTGAGCCTGCCCACATTCGGCATCGTGGAGGCCGTTTCGAGACCTGCTCAAGGCTCTTCGATTGGGGGCTTCTCAGCAAGCTAACGCATACTTAACGCCATGCTGAGAGCGCGATCACCGCAAACCGCTGGTGCGGTACTAGGTGGTGCGCTGATACGCGGTCGAGGGTTGTGATGGCACCTTCTGCGGGTGCTCATCACCGCCATAGAGCCGTGAATCGGCCGTCACGTCTCCGTAAAGGACTGACGCGTGGCGTCATGACGCTTACGTCACTGGCCGCGGTGCTGATGACCGGAGCGGGCTATTACGTGGCCCACGGTGCGCTGGGCGGCATCACCGTTTCACAGGCACTGAGCGCGGAAGATCCGCGATCCAACGGCAGCGGCATGAATATCTTGCTCATTGGACTGGACTCCCGAAAAGACCAGGACGGCAACGACCTGCCCTGGTCGATCCTCAAGCAGCTGCACGCCGGCGATTCCGATGACGGTGGCTACAACACCAACACCCTGATACTCGTGCACGTCGGAGCTGACAACAAAATGGTCGCGTTTTCGATCCCCCGCGATGACTGGGTGCCTTTCAAGGGCGTCCCCGGATACAACCACATCAAGATTAAAGAGGCATACGGACTCACCAAGCAGTACGTCGCGCAGAAGCTCGCCGACCAAGGCGCAAGCAGCCAGAAAGAACTCGAAACCAAGGGCCGCGAAGCCGCTCGCGCGGCAACCTTGCGCGCGGTGCGCAGCTTGACAGGCGTTCCGATCGACTACTTCGCCGAGATCAACTTGGCCGGTTTCTACGATCTGGCTCAGACCTTGGGCGGGGTGGATGTGTGCCTGAATCACGCTGTCTACGACTCGTATTCGGGCGCCGACTTCCCTGCCGGGGAGCAAAGGTTGAAGGCCTCAGAGGCGTTGGCGTTTGTCCGGCAGCGCCACGGTCTGGAGAACGGGGACCTGGACCGCACTCATCGACAGCAGGCATTCATCTCGTCGGTCATGCGCGAACTTCAGGAGACAGGGACGTTCACCGATCTGAACAAGTTGCAGAGCCTGATGGCAGTGGCACGCAAAGACGTCGTGCTGTCTTCCGGTTGGGACGAGGACCTGATCCAACGGTTGGGTGCGCTGGCGGGGGGCAATGTCGAATTCCGGACGCTGCCTGTGGTGCGCTACGACAACATCGACGGCCAGGACGTCAACATCATCGACTCGACCGCTATCAAGGCTGAGGTGGCCGCGGCGATCGGCGCCGCGCCGTCGACGACCACACCCGCCACCACCGCCGCCAAACCCAGTCCGTCCACCGTCGTCGACGTGATCAACGCCGGCAGCATGAGCGGCCTTGCCACCGAGGTGTCCCGGGCGCTGAGAAAGCACGGCTACACCGCCG
This sequence comes from uncultured Actinomycetota bacterium, assembly GCA_963762625.1. GTDB lineage: Bacteria > Actinomycetota > Actinomycetes > Mycobacteriales > Mycobacteriaceae > Mycobacterium. The sequence goes on along the minus strand of CAVXLB010000001.1, from coordinate 729,176 downwards.
GGCAGGTCCGCGACCGTGAGTCCGGGGAGCCGAATGCGACCGCGATCGGGTACGGCGCCGGCGCCGAAACCGACGCTCATAATGTGGCTAGCTTGCTTGGGTTGGATGCCCCAAAGCAGCCTGATCCCAGCCTCCGGCCCGGACATATCCGAGTGACGGTGGATACCAACTTCTCGGTGCCTGTCGCGGACGAAGCCACCACCACGGACGAATCCACCACCACGACCACAACGTCTACAAAGACCAGCACTTATCCGAGTTATGGCTACGAAACCAGCACCTATCCCACACCGGATCAAGGGAAGCCGATCGACGGCGGCGGAGTGCCCTGCGTTAACTAGTCCGTGGCGACCTGCATCGCCCGGCTGCGCTCAGGCGTGGGTACCGCCGTCGATGCGGATCTCGGTGCCGGTGATGAACGCGCCGTCTTCGGACACCAGCATGGCGATGACGCCGGCGACCACACTGGGTTCGGCCATCCCGGCACCGCTGGATTCCACCGTGGTGGCCAGGATCGGCATCAGCCTGGTAAATAGCGACCAGTCAGCATCCTGGGGTATGTATCCCCCGGTGGCATCGGTGAGCGCGGACTTGATGCTGCCTGGCGCGACAGACACCGCGCGGAGCCCGTCCTTCGCGTATTCGAGCGCCAAGGAATGGGTAAAGGCCTGGATTCCACCCTTGCTCGCGGCGTAGGCCGCCATATACGGATGGGCGAAAGAGGCCGACGTGGAGCTGAAGTTCACGACTGTGCTGCGCCGATTGGTCAGCAGCGCCGGCAGGGCTTCGCGCACCACCAGAAAGGTGCCGGTCAGGTTGACAGCGATGATCTGATTCCACAGTTCGGTGCTGGTCTGATGGGTGTGTGCGGCGCGAAGGATGCCGGCCGCATTGACCAACGAGTCGAGGCCGCCGAGCGTCTCGACGGCCGAACGCACGCCGTCGACCACCGAACCCTCATCGCCGACATTCATCTCCAGAGTGGTGAGCCGGTCCCCGGTCGCGGCCTCGTCGGCCTGACTCGCAGTCTTGGCTAAACCGTCGGTCGCGACGTCGGCCGCCACCACGGTGGCACCTTCGGCCAGTAGCCGCAGCGCGGTGGCCTGGCCGATCCCCGATGCGGCGCCGGTCACCAGGATCCGCTGGCCCTCTAGTCGGTTCATGTGTACCTCCTTGTGCTCGGGACGTCGAACTCAGACCACTCCGCGTAGCCCTTCGGCACCGAACACGGGCTCGAGCATCGCGGAGTAGTCCGGGCCACGCCGCACCAAGATCCCACCGTCGACGTTGATCACCTGTCCGGTGACATAGCTGGCCGCATCGCTGAGCAAAAACATTGCAGTGTTGGCGATGTCCTCGGGCTCCCCCACCCGGGGCAGCGGGGTGCACAGACGGTAGTCCTCACTGAGCTCCGGCGAATCCAGGACGGGCGCAACCAAATCCGTGCGGATCAAGCCGGGGCGAATGCAATTGACCCGCACCCACGACGGGCCGAGTTCATCAGCCGCCAGCTGCATCATGTGATCGATGGCCGACTTGCTGACCCCGTAGGCGCCGAACCAGCGGTGGGTGTTGCTTGCCGCAATCGACGAGATCCCGACGAACGATCCGCCTCCGCCACGCACCAACTCGCGCGCGACGTGCTTGAGCACGTACATGGTGCCGTTGACGTTGAGGTCGACCGTGCGCCGCCATGCCTCCGAGTCGATCTGGGTGATCGGGCCGATGGTCTCCGAGCCGCCCGCGCAATGCACCGCACCGTGCAGCCGTCCGTGCCACGCCGTTGCCGCGTCAACTGCGCGGGTGACCTCGTCCTCGTTGGTGACGTCGGCGGGCTCGTAGCGGATCGAGCCGCCGTCGGACTCGAGCGACTCGATCTCTTCGACCGCCGCCGCCAGCCGGTCGGCATTTCGGCCGACGATCATCACCGAGGCCCCGGCAGCGACCAGACCGGCGGCCACCCCCTTGCCGATTCCGCTGCCGCCGCCGGTGACCAGATAGGTCCGTTCCTGGAATGAAAGCCGCACGCGAGCCCCTCACACTGAACTGAAACAGGTTCTAGTCATCGAACCATGCGACCGGCGATGCGAAGTCGGGTCCCCCGGCTTGGCTAGGGCGTATCGCGGCGCGCCAACTTGGTGGGCTTCGCGTTGCGCCAGTCCTCGACGTGAGGCGGTTGGCCGACCGGCCACCTGTTCTCATTGAAAGCCGCCCAGTGCGCGTGCCCAAGCAGATGAACATGAAACGCATGCCGCAATGCCTCGGTGTATCCCATCGCATCCGAGGCGGCGTTGACCGAGTCCTTGATCAACAACGACGCCATCGTGGGACGCTCGGCGACGCGCCTGGCGAATTCCAGGGTCTTGGCCTCCAGCTCGTCGACCGGGAAAACCTTGGACACCATGCCCAGCCGGTAGGCCTCGTCGGCGTCCACCGCATCACCGGTCAACAGCAGTTCTTTCGCCTTGCGCGGACCGAATTCCCACGGGTGAGCGTAGTATTCGACGCCCGGCATCCCCAACCGAACCGCGACCACGTCGCTGAATTTCGCATTGTCGGCGGCGACGATCAGATCGCACGCCCAGATCAGCATCAGGCCTGCCGAGATCGCGTTGCCCTGGACTTGGGCGATGGTGATCTTGCGCAGATCGCGCCAACGGCACGTGTTCTCGAAGAAGAAGTGCCACTCCTGGTGGTACAGCTTCTCCATGATCGGCTCGTAGGTGGCGCCGTGCGAGCTGAAGGTCGGATGCTGCCCCGGTCCGGGTGCCCGCTCCGCCAATGCCTGCTCCGAGCCAAGGTCGTGACCGGCGGAGAAGTTCTTGCCGCGCGCCGCCAAAATCACCACGCGGACTTTGTCATCGGCCTCGGCGCGGCCGAACGCCTCGTCAAGCTGAACCAGCAGGCCGCGGCTCTGCGCGTTGTGCGCATCGGGCCGGTTGAGCCAAATCCGCGCGATGCGGCCCTCGTCGAGAGTTTCATAGGCCACCAACTCGTCAACGTTGGCATTGGCCGCCTCGGCTCCGGCTTGCTCGGAGACTGTCATTCCGCACACACCTCGCTATTTTCGGGCCTCTGCGTATGGGCCAGGCTGTTTGCACAATACGTCCAGCACCGGGCACACTCGCCGCTGGGTTGATCGGCCGTCAGCCGGCGCCAGCGGTGCGTCCTGCGAGGAAATACCCGCGTCGCATACAGTTATGTCATGCCTTCGAAAACTGACCCTGGCGAAATCGGCGACGTAGAGCCCCTGGCCGACAGCACTGCGAGCCAGGCCAGGCGGGTCGTCGCCGCCTATGCGAACGACGCGGACGAGTGCCGCGTTTTCCTGTCCATGCTCGGTATTGGACCGGCGAAACTCGACACATAGATGGCTTCCAAGGGAGGCCAGGACCCCAAGACTTCGCGCTTCGGGGATTCTGACTTCGTGGTGGTCGCCAACCGGCTGCCGGTCGATCTGGAGCGGCTTCCCGACGGCACAACATCCTGGAAACGCAGCCCCGGGGGGTTGGTCACGGCCTTGGAGCCGCTGCTGCGCCGCCGACGCGGGGCCTGGGTCGGCTGGCCCGGCGTGGTCGACGATGACGTCGACGACGACGACGACGAGCCCATCGTCCAGGAAGACCTGCGACTTATCCCGGTTCGGCTGAGCGCCGACGACGTCGCCCAGTATTACGAGGGTTTCTCCAACGCCACGCTATGGCCGCTGTACCACGACGTCATCGTCAAGCCGATCTACCACCGCGATTGGTGGGATCGCTACGTCGAAGTCAACCGCCGCTTCGCCGAAGCCACGTCACGCGCCGTCGCGCACGGCGGGACCGTCTGGGTGCAGGACTATCAACTCCAATTGGTACCGAAGATGCTGCGCACGTTGCGGCCCGACGTCACCATCGGTTTCTTCTTGCACATCCCGTTTCCGCCGGTGGAGCTGTTCATGCAGATCCCGTGGCGCACCGAGATCATCGAAGGCCTGCTCGGTGCCGACCTCGTGGGGTTCCATCTGGCCGGCGGCGCGCAGAATTTCCTCATCCTGTCCAGACGACTGCTCGGGGCCAACACCTCGCGGGGATCGGTCGGCGTTCGCTCGCGGTTCGGTCATGTCGAGCTCCAGGAACGCAACGTTCGGGTAGGAGCCTTTCCCATCTCCATCGACTCGGGAGCACTCGACCGAACTGCCCGCGGCCGCAAGATCAGGCGCCGCGCCCGGGAGATCCGGGCCGAGCTGGGCGACCCCCGCAAGATCCTGCTCGGCGTCGACCGGCTCGACTACACCAAGGGCATCGACGTCCGCCTGAAAGCCTTTTCCGAACTCCTCGCCGAAGGCCGTGCGAAACGCGACGACACCGTGCTGCTCCAGCTGGCGACACCAAGCCGCGAACGCGTGGAGAGCTATCAGATCCTGCGCAACGACATCGAACGCGAGGTCGGGCACATCAACGGCGAATACGCCGAGGTCGGTCATCCGGTAGTGCACTACTTGCACCGACCGGTTCCCCGCGACGAACTCATCGCTTTCTTCGTGGCCAGCGACGTCATGCTGGTCACCCCGCTGCGGGACGGAATGAACCTGGTGGCCAAGGAGTATGTCGCCTGCCGCAGCGATCTTGGCGGCGCGCTCGTCCTCAGCGAATTCACCGGGGCGGCCGCCGAACTCCGGCAGGCCTATCTGGTCAACCCCCACGACCTGGAAGGCGTCAAAGACGCCATCGAGGCAGCACTGAACCAAACGGCCGAGGAGGGGCGGCGGCGGATGCGGGCGATGCGCCGGCAGGTCCTCGCTCATGACGTCGATCGCTGGGCACGGTCATTTCTCGACGCGCTCGCCGATGCGCATCCAACCGACGCTAAGTAGCGCAAGAAGCCACCGCGAACCCATGGTGTTGCCGCCTTATCGCTGTGATACTCGGATTCAGCGCCGAACCTAGAAGGGGGCGTACGAGGTGGATCTCCGTCGCGGGCTGGCCGTCGGTGCCGGCATCTTCTCGGCCGTTGCAATCGGAATCGCCCTGAATTCGGGTGACCCGGCACATGCGGTCGGGCCGCCGCCGGACGGCGACTACACATTCAACCAGGCTGGCATCTCCGGGGTGACCTGGACGGTAACGGCGCTGTGCGATCAAGTAAACGGCAGCCGCTACTACAAGGACTATTCCAATCCGGATATTCAGGCAGACTTTTGCGCTCTGAACATCGTCAGCGCGACCCCCGAACGGATCAGCCGTCAGGACAAGCTGCAGAACTACAGCGGCAGAGCCCGGCTGGTCAGCGGACTCTGGACCTTCCGAGCGACCGTGGCCGACGGCGTTTCCTGTCCAGGCGGCGGCACGGCACCATCAACCGAAACCTACGCGTTCGACGACGGAACGCTCAGCGGCACACACACCAGCTTGCACGGCGCCGAATGCGGCCTGGAGCCGGCGATGAGCAAGCAACCGTTCTCACTACAGCTAGCCGGTCCCCCGCCCAGCCCCATCCAGCGTTACCCGTTGCAGTGCAACAACGTTGCGTTTTGCTCCTGAACCGTGCGCCCCGGGATGCCCGAGTCGCTTAGATCGGCGTGATGTAGCTGATCAACCATTTGTCACCGATCTTCTTGTAGTCCACCCGCAACCGGCTGCCGTCGTAGAGCGGCTGTCGCGACTTGTCGGTCACAGTGCGGTTCAAGTAGACCATCACCGATGCCGAATTCCGTTTGGCGGACATGACTCCCACCCCGACGACATTGGCCTGCACGACCACCTCGCGCTTCTTGGCCTCCGGGATGATCTGCGCGTTGGCGCTCTTCTGGAACTCCCGGCGATAGTCGGGCGTCAGAAAGGGATACGCATCGGCGAGGCTGCGTTCAACCGTCTGGTAGTCGTAGCCGAAAACCTCGGGTATTTCTTTGGCGGCCAGCTGAGGCAACACCGCCCGCGCCGAATCCTCGCCGCTGGTCTGCATCCGTTCCCAGTAGAACCATCCACTCGCCGCGGACAACCCGACAATGCACGCGACCGATAGGTATCCCGCGATGGCGATCATCCGCCACCGCCACCGCATCAGTTCCCCCCGTTGGGATATTTCAGGTCGTAACCCGTCATCCGCCCCTGCTCGTCCTCGTGCACGATGACCCGCAGCCGGTACGGCATGGAGGGTTTGTTGACTCCGTCGATATCGGCCACCGTGACCCGCACGGACACCAGCACTGACGCATTGTCGGTGACCGTGTCGATGGCTTCCATGGCAGCGCCGTTGATGACGGCTTCCGATGTCGCGTTGGTAGTTCGAAACAAGCTTTTGAGGTTCTCGACGGCATTGTTGGCGCTGAGCATGCCGCGCAGCGGGCCGCTGGTGCTGTCATAGAACCGGTTCACGCTTTCGTCGATGGTGTCCTGCTTGTAGCTGAACATGTTGACCACCATCTGCGTGGCGGTGTCGACAAAGCGTTGGTTGCGCGCATGTTCGGCCTCGGCGCGCCGCTGGTCGCGGAGCTGAAGGACAACGCAGGCCACCAACGCGCCGATCGCCACCAACGCGGCGGCAAATGAGACCCATCCGACCAGGACCCGGTGAGCCCGCCGCCGCGGCGGCGGCTTGACGGGCTTGAGGGCCTTGGCGTGTTTCGCCGGCTCCGTCAGCTGCGCCGGAACCTCTACCCGGACCGTGGTGGCCTCGGTTAACGCGCTTGACGCCGGGCCCGCCGCGCGCGATGCTCGCCGGCGAGCGCGTTGAGTCGTCGGTTGCTCGTCGGCCACTACATCGGCCTTGGATCAAGCATGAGGTCCACCCAATTTTCGGCACTGGACCCGCTATTAGCGCTGTGGTCACCGGGCGCGAAAGTACCAGTGCCGCCTGCCGGGTCCACAAATGCGCCAGTGTTCTGGTCGTAGGTGGTGTAGGTCGGGCCGCTGGCTTGCGGCGGTGGACCTGGGGCGGGGGGGGCAGCTTCCGGCGCTGGTCCGGGCACAGGCCCGGTACCCTCCGGCGGCGGTGGCGCCGGTAACCACTTCGGATACGGAACCTGCGGCGGCACCGGCGGGATCCCCGGTGGCTGCCACGACGTGAACGGCGGCGGAGGCCCGTTGTCGTTGGGCGGCGGCGGAACGAACGCCGGCTGACGTGGCACCGGGCCGGGCCCGGGCACCACACCCGGAGGCGGAGGCCCGGCTATCGGAAAGCCCGGATCGGGATCCGCGCCCGGCGGGATATAGGGAAACTTGTTGGGCGGCAACACGTTAAGCCCATTTGTTACCGGTGCATCGTACGGGACCGGCGGACCGCGCCAGGGGTTGCGACCGACTGGCACATAGCCCTTCGGGTCACGACACAGCTGAATCGTCGGTGCTCGTTTGCCGGGGAACTCCTGGCACGGATAGTTGCGGGCGCCGCGCACGGTGCTCGGATCGTTCTGGGCGACCTTGCAGTACAGGTCCTTTGGCAACTCGCGCACCGTCTCGTCGGCCGGCGTGCGCATCAATGGCGGGGGCAGGAAGCCGACCGCGCAGGGCGGCGGGTCGTTCAGGTCGAGCTTGAAGTCCAGCTTTGCACCTTCGTCCTGTGGCGAACCGCCCGCGGCCGTGGTGATCGCGGCAAACAACGCCGGTAAGACCACCAGCAGCGTCTCGATCGACTTGTGGTAGATGACGCCCACCCGGCCCAGGTTGGCCAGGCTTGCGGCCAGCGCCGGAAACGAGGGCCGGATACCCGAGAACGCGGTGTTGGCCTCGTCGGCCGCGCCCGGGGCGATGGCCAACGTTGAGCGAAGCTGCGGGTCGGCCTGACGCACCTCAGAAGTGAACCGCGCCAGCCCATCAGAGAGCGACTTGATGTCTGCACCGGCGCGGATCTGGGCTTGCAGAAACGGGCCCGCCTGATCGATCAACTGCGAGACTTGCGGATAGTTGGCGTTGGCCTCATCGACCAACAACCGGGCGGACTCGAGCAGCCGGGCCAATTCGGGACCGGACCCGTTGGCCGCGATGAACGTTTCATGGAGCAGCTCCCGCAACCGGGTGTCGCCGAGGCTATTGACCAGCGTCTCGGCCCTCTTCAACAAGTCAGCGACATCCTGGCCGATCCGGGTGTTCTGCCGCTCGATCCGGAATCCGTTGCGCAACTTCGCCGGCGACGGATCGGAAGGCGGGACCAGGTCGATGTACTGCTCACCGATGGCAGACACACTCTTCACGGTGGCGGTGACGTTCGACGGAATAGGACTGCCACTGTTGAGCCGCATTTCGGCGGTGACCCCGTTGGGGTTCAGCCCTACCGACTCCACCCGGCCGACCGCGACGCCACGGTAGGTGACGTTGGCGTTCTTGTAAAGGCCGCCGCCCGCGACGAAGTCGGCACTGACGCCGTAGGTCCCGATGCCGAGCGTAGCGGGTAGCCGCAGATAGTAGATTCCCATCACCGTCAGGGAGATGACGGTGATCAACGCAAAGATACCGAGCTGGATCTTGGTCAGTCTGTTTATCATCTGCGCCGCCCCTCAGTGTCCCGATGCGGTGCCGGGTGGAATCTTGAACGGATCGGCCGCCTGTCCGGAAAGGTTGGCCATTTCGCCGGTCAAGAAATCGGGCGGGTTGAGAATCTCGGCCATATGAGCCATGTTCGGATCGAAGTACGACGTGGTGAAGAACGTCTCACCAACCCGGCGCAACGTGAAATCGATGGTGGTGAACAGGTTGAGGTAGTCACCGCGCACCGCCTGCTTGATGCCGAAGTTGGGGAACGGGAACGTCGGCAAGAACTGCAGCGAGGTGACGAAATTCCTCCGACTGTCGTTGAGTGCCTTTGCGACCGCATACAGGTCCTTTGACATCTTCGGCGAAGTCCACCTTGGTTTTTGACAGCACGCGTGAGGTCACCGTGGCCAATTTCTTGAGCGCGGCGAAGGCGTCGACGATGTGGTCCCGGTTCTTGTTGACCACGCGAATCGCTTCTGGCAGTGTGTCCAGTGCGCGACCCAGGTTATCCTTGTCGTTCGCCAATATCGCGGAGAACCGGTTCAATCCATCGACCGCGTTGATGATGTCGTTCGACCTGCCGATTGAGTCCTGCCGTCAGCTCCGCCAGCCTGGGGACCAAGTCGACGAACTGGTCTTGCCGGCCCGCGACGGCCTGGTACGTCTCGTCGGTGATCTCTTCCAACGCACCGACATTGCCTTTATTGACCACCACGCCAAGCGCGGAGAACACCTCTTCGGTGGTGGGAAAGCGGCCCGTGTTGGACTCCGCGATACTCGACCCGTTGGTCAACCTGCCGGTCGCCGGCTTGTCCTTCGGGCCAGCCAGGTCGACGTGCAATGAGCCCAGCAGCGACGTCTGCGCAACCGTCGCCGTCGCGTTGGCTGGCAGCACGACGTTGCGGTCCAGCGCCAACTTCACTGCAGCATAAAAAGATCCGTCAGACCGCTGCTCGGCTTGAATTCCGGAGACACTGCCCACAGTGATGTCATCGACCATAACCGGGGAGTTCTGCGGCAGCGTCGCAACGTCGGCCATTTCGACCATGACCTGGTAGGCGCCGCCGCCATGACCGGCAGTCCCGGGCAACGGCAACGAGTTCAGGCCGCCGAATTGGCAACCTGCCAGCAGCAGGCTACCCGCTGCTAATACGCTGCCGTGCATCCAGATTCGCTTCATCCGCCGCCCCCCGGCTGGGCCGGTAGCGGTGGGGGCCCCGGCGCGGGGCCGAACGCGGAGCCTGGCGCAGGACCGAGGCCCGCCGGCGGCGGGCCTGGGAGTGGGCCGGTCTGCGGGGCGGTCGGCACGAGCAGGTTCTGCAGGTCCGCGGGATTCTGGGCGGCGGGCGACGACGGGGCGCCTTTCGCTGGGATCCAGGTCAGTTGCGGAATCGGAGTCGCCGACTTGGCTTCGGTGGCCGGGGAGTCGTAGATGATCTGACCCTTGTACGCGGTAATCGTGTTGAGCGGGTGGAACATGATCGGCGGGTAGTTCGCCGAGAGCCTACGAAGCACGGGCCCCAGCCGCTCGCGACAGAGCTCGGCGCGCCTGAAGTAGTCGGGTGCACTTGGCCCGCCCGTGGTTTCGAAGGACCCGCCGCAGATGAACTGCACGGGGTTAGCGAATTCGGGTATCGACAGTAGGCCGTTCAGCGTGCCCTGCGCCGGGTCATAGATGTTGTAGAAGTTGGCGATGCCGGGGCCGGCTACGTGCAGCACCTGTTCGATATTGTCGCTCTGGTCGCTCAACGTCTGGGCGAAGTCATTGAGCTTGCTGACCGTATCGATTAGCGTCGAGTTGTTTTCGTGCAGGAATCCTCGGACATCGGAAAGTGCTTTGTTGAGTGTGCCCAGGGTGTTGTCCAGATGACTCGAACTATCTGCGAGCACCTGCGACACCGATGCGACGTTGCCGGCGAACTGCACGATCTGGTCGTTACTCGCCGACAATGCATTGACCAATATCTGCAGGTTCTTGACGGTGCCGAAGATATCGCTGCGCGAATCCCCCAGCCGCCCAGCGACTTGCGAGAGCTCCCGCAACGCGTTGTGAAACGATGCGCCGTTGCCGTCGAGCGTGTTCGCGGCCTGGTTGATCGCCGCGCCCAAAGGCCCGTGCGTCGATCCCGACGTGGGACCCAGCTGGACGGCCAGCTGGGTCAGCGCCTGCTTCACCTCGTCCCATTCTACCGGGACCGCGGTGCGGGCCAGATCGATACTGCCGCCTTGGGGTAACACCGCGCCGCCGGTGTATGCCGGGGTGATCTGAATGAACCGAGCCGACACCAGGTTCGGCGACATGATTACGGCTTGCGCGTCCTTGGGGATCTTTACGTCGCCGGAGACCGACATCGTGATCTTCACGTCGGAAGGCCGCGGTTCGATCCTGTCGATCGAACCCACCGGAACTCCGAGGATGCGGACCTGATCTCCGGGATAGAGCCCGACAGCAGATGTGAAGTAGCCGATGATGGTTCGGTCATTGCTTTGGGATGAAAGCACATACACTCCCCCCACCAGCACCGCGACCAGCGCGATGACGGTGGCGTAGCGCAGCCCCCGGCTGCCGGCAATCCGTTTCATCGTGGCGACTCGCTCATGGTGACTTCGGCCTGATGATCCAGCGTTCCTGGATCAGCCCGCGCAAGTAGTCGGCGAGACTGGCCGGCATCTTGCCCGGCTGGTAGACGAAGTCGAACACGGTCGCCAGCAGCGGCGCCGGTATCACCCCGTAGACGTTGGCGTTGAATCCTGGGCCGCTACCAACCACCTCGCCCAGCTCGGTCGCGTAGGTGGGCAGCCGTTTGAGAGCCTCGGTGATGTAATCGCGCCGCTCGTTGAGGTTGTCCAGCACCAGGTTGAGCTTGCTCAGTGCAGGACCGAACTCCTTGCGGTTGTCGGCGACGAAGCCGGAAATCTGCGTTGAGACATCGCTGATCCCCGAGATCAACTGACTCAGGGCGGCGCGCCGCTCGTCGAGCGCGGCGAACAACTCGTTACCGTCGTCGACCAGCTTGTTGACCTGGTCAGCACGTGCGGACAACACCGATGTCACCGACTTCGCGTGCGCCAGCAGGCTTTGCAGCGCCTCGTCACGTCGGTTCAGCGTGCGGGATAGCGATGTCACCCCGTCCAGCGCGCCGCGCAGGTCCGGGGTGGCCTCGTGCAGCGTGTCGGTGAGAACGTTCAAGGCTTGTTCGAACTGCGGCTTGTTCAGGCCGTTCGCGCTTTGACCCAGATCCTCCAGCGCGCCGGCCAGCGTGTAGGGCGTGGTCGTCCGGCTCAGCGGAATGGTGGTCCCCTTCCCGGTTCCGGCCGGGCTCACCGCGATGGAGCGCTCACCGAGGATGGTGTCGGTGCGGATCGCGGCAAGCGACTGGTCACCGACGGCGACATGGCGGTCCACGGTGAACATCACCTTGGCGCTGTCTCCGGCCAGACCGACGAACTCCACCTTGCCGACCTTGAAGCCCGACACGTAAACGGCGTTGCCGGGCGAGATGCCGCCCGCGTCGGTGAAGTAGGCGTCGTACGTCTTTCCCTGCGGCCAGAACGGCAGCCCGGAGTAGCCGAATGCGAGCAACACGACGCAGATCACCAGCACCAGGCCGAAGACCCCGGTGCGCAATGGATCACGTTCACGCTTATTTGACAAAAGCGCACCTACCCTTGCTTGGATCCACCTGACCACCGATCGGCACCAGGATGTCGCCGCCGACCGGCCCGTTGATCTTGAGCGTCACAGCGCAGAAGTAAACGTTGAAGAACGCGCCGTAAGCGCCGAGCGCGGAAAGTCGCAGATAGTCCTCGCCCAGTTGCTCGATGTCGTTGTTCACCTCCGCCTTGCGGTTGTCCATCTCGGTTGCCAGTGGCCGAGTGTTTTCCAGGATGCCCTGTAGCGGCCGGCGTGAATTCTGCAGCAGCTCGGTCAGATCCGTCGTCGTCGACGCCAGCGGCGGGATAGCGCCCGCGATCGAGTCTTTGTTTTTGGCCAGCCCAGTGATCAATTGCTGTAGTTGGTCGACGCTGGCCGAAAATTGTGCGCTCTTTTGGTCGATGGTCCCCAACACTGTGTTGAGGTTGGTGATCGTGTCACCGATGAGCTGATCGCGTTGGCCCAGCGCCGTCGAGAACGCGCTGGTGTCGGCAAGCACGTTCGACAACGCCCCGCCCTGACCCTGCAGTAACTGGATGACGGCGCTGCTGATCGTGTTGACCTTGTCGGCATCCAGCCCCTTGAGTACCGGCCGCAGTCCGCCCAGCAGCGCATCGAGATCCAGCGCGGGCTGGGTGTGTTGAGAGTTGATGGTCCCGCCCGGCGCTAGCTTGCGCAGCTCGCCCGGCCCCGACGTGATCTCCAGGAACCGGTCGCCGACCAGGTTCTCATAGCGGATCACCGCGCGCGTAGAAGAATACAGCGTGTAGCGCTTGTCGACTCCGAACTCCACATCGATGGTGTTGTCCGGGTTGAGCTTCGCGCCAGACACCGCACCGACCGGCACTCCGGAGATGCGGACCTTCTGGCCGACCTTTCAACCGTGACGCGTTCGTAAAGGTTGCGTGGTAAGTGGATTCGGGACCGAACCGGAAGCTCACCGAAGACCACCACCAGACCCGCGGCCACCAACAGCATGGCCACCGCGAAGATACTGACCTTGATCATCATCGACCGGTGCGACGGCATGCGCGTCTCCGCCATCAGAAGTCGTCCCGTTCCGCAAAAGTCCCGTGGAACAAGAACTGCAATGTCGACGGTGCGTCAAACTGCAGTTCGGTGAATGGCTCGTACGGGATGTTGGCGTTATCGGTGACCAGGAACGGCGAGCGGTAGAACGACCCGCCGGTCTGCTTGGTCGGCATGTCCGGCAATCCGCGGCAGTTCGGCCCCCCGGACGCGTTTACTTGCGGCAGTGACTCGGGATAGGTGTATGACGGTGAGCCAAGTACCAAGCTCGTCGACGAGAACAGCCCCGCTTTGCGGACACCGAGCAACGGGCCGAACTCCTTGATACCTCGCTCGATACCCGCGAACAGACACCCGAATTCCGGTGAGTAATCGGAGGCCACCTTGAGCGGGGCCCGCAGCCTGTTGATAGCGTCGATGAAGTTCTGCTCGGCCGGCTCCAATGTCTCATAGGCGTTATTGCTCAGCCCGATAGTGGCCAGCAGCGTGTCGTTCAGGTTGTTCTGCTGATCCACGACCGTCTTGCTGATCGTCGGCAGGTTGTCGAACACGGCGTTCAGATCGGGCGCCGCGTCAGCATAGACGTGGGTGACGATCCCGGCCTTGCGGAAATCCTCCTGCAGGGCGGGCAGCTTCGGGTTGGCCTGCCGCGTCAGCGTATTCAGTCCTGATAACAGCCCGCCCAGGTCGTCGCCGTGACCACGCAGGCCTTCGGACAGTGCGCTCAGCGTCCCATTCAGTTCTACCGGGTCGATCTTGTGCAGCAGGTCGATGAGCGACTGAAACAAGGTGTTGACTTCCAGCTGCACCGCAGATGCCTGCACGTGCGCGTCCGGACGCAGCGACGTTGGCGAAGGCGCCTGGGGCGGAATAAATTCCACCGACTTGGCGCCGAAAATGGTGTTGCCCGCGATATGCACCGTTGCGTTGGACGGGATGAAACGCATCTGGTCGCTGCTGATGGCCAGCGTGAGCCGCGCCTGCTCATTGCTGTAGCTGATGTCCTCGACCTTGCCGATCTGGATGCCGCGGAACTTGACCTTGGCGCCCTTCTCCATCACCAGCCCGGCCCGCGGCGACGGACACGGTGACGGTGTCTGTCGAAGCGAAAGCCGCGTTGTACGAAAGGTAGGTCAGGACCGCGAAAGCCAACAACAATCCAGCCAGCAGCGCCGCTGCCAGCCGGACGGTTGACCGTCGCGATACGCGTTCTGCCATGTTTTTAAGCGGTCCCCTTTATCCCGAGAGGTTGAAATTGCCGGACGAGCCGTAAACCGCGAGCGAGATGAACAAAGTAATGACGACCACGACGATCAGCGAGGTCCGAACCGCCTGCCCGACTGCGATACCCACGCCGACCGGCCCACCGCTGGCGTTGTAGCCGTAATAGGTATGCACCAGCATCACCGCGATAGACATCACGATGGCCTGCAGGAACGACCACAGTAGGTCAGACGGCATAAGGAAGGTATTGAAGTAGTGGTCGTACAGGCCCGCTGACTGTCCGTTGATGAACACCGTGGTGAAGCGGGCCGCGAAGAACGCGGCGAGCACCGACAACGAGTACAGCGGAATGATCGCGACCAGACCGGCAATCGAGCCGGGTCGAGACCAGGTAGGACACCGAATGCACCGCCATGCATTCGACGGCGTCGATTTCCTCGGAAACGCGCATGGCGCCCAACTGGGCGGTGGCGCCGGCACCGATGGTGGCCGCCAGCGCGATGCCGGCGATCACCGGCGCGACGACGCGGACGTTCAGGAACGCCGACAGGAAGCCGGTCAACGCCTCGATACCGATGTTGCCCAGCGACGAGTAACCCTGCACGGCGATGACCCCACCGGAGGCCAGCGTCAGGAACGCCGCAACGCCGACCGTGCCGCCGATCATGACGAGTGCTCCCGCGCCCAGCGTCATCTCGGCGATCAGCCGGATCGTCTCCTTGCGATACCGGGTGAGCGCGTTGGGGACGTAGACGCATGGTCTGGCCGTAGAACAGCGCCTGCTCGCCGAAATCGTCAACCGGCCCTTGGAATCGCGACAAGATCCGTGCGGACCCGGTAAGTGACGTCGTAACTCATCGCGCCGCTCACTTCGCCGACAATCGCACGCCGATGGCCGTCATCGACCACGTTGATGACGAACAGACAGATGAACGCGTAGACGACGGTTTCGTTGACCGCATTGCCGACGCCCTTGGGCCCACCCTTGACGGTCAGGCCGCGGTAACACCCGACGAGCCCGGCCATCACGCCGAACAGCAGCGCCTTGACTTCGGCGAGCATCAATTCGCGCAGTCCGGTCAACACGGTCAACCCGTTGATGAATGCACCCGGGTTGACGCCCTGAAGAAAGACGGAGAAAACGTAGCCGCCGGACAAACCGATGGCGCACACCAAACCGTTAAGCAGCAGTGCGACAATGTCGACGCCAGAACGCGCGGTACCACCAGCCGTTGGATCGGGTCGATGCCGAGCACCCGCATTGCGTCGATTTCTTCGCGGATGGTGCGGGCGCCCAGGTCGGCGCAGATCGCGGTGGCGCCGGCGCCCGCGACGACCAGCACCGTCACCACCGGGCCCAGCTGGGTGATGGTGCCGAATGCCGTTCCGGCACCGGATAAATCGGCCGCGCCGATTTCGCGCAGCAAGAATATTGAGGGTGAACGCCACCAGGACCGTGAACGGGATGGAGACCAACAGCGTCGGCACCAGTGATACGCGGGCGATCATCCAAGTCTGATCCAGAAACTCGCGCAATTGAAACGGCCGCCGGAATGCCGCGCGGGCCGTGTCGATCGATCATTTCAAAAAACCCGCCGACAGCGCGGGCCGGAACCGCGAGTTGTTGAAGCAAGCTCGGTACCCCCCTTTGCTGCTCGCGGCGAAGTCCGTGTGTCGCCTTTGCGCTACCTTCTGTCGTCCCCGACTCGGTGTGAGCCGGATCATATCAACTCAGAAGCAAGTTCACCGGCGCCAATGAACAGCATTATCTCCGTCGGATAGCGTCGATTTATGCAGGTCGGGGGCATTACGGCGGAGTGAATCTGTTACGTATTCACGCTCGTCTTCAACTTGCTAATTCCCCCCGAGAAGTAGCTTTACGGCGTTATTGTTCCATCAGGCTAACCGCGGAAAAGTTTTGTTCCGGATCGCGGCCAGCAAAGTAGCCCTGCAATGTGTTGCTGAGTTGGGCCGGCTCCCATGCGGAGCCGTCCGCGATGAACTTGTGCTCCGCGGTCGGGGCCGCGACCAATGTCACCTGAGGACCGTAAACGATGAACACCTGGCCGTTGACTTCCGCGGATGCGGGAGACGACAGGAACTGGACCAGGTTCACGACATGCTCGGGCGATAGTGGGTCGACCCCGCCTTTTCTGCGTCTGGTGCAGCGCCGAACACGTCAGCCGTCATCGCGGTGCGAGCGCGGGGACAGATCGCGTTGGCGCACACTCCGTAGCGCCCCAGCGCCCGCGCGGCCGTCAGCGTCAGCGAGATGATGCCCGCCTTGGCGGCGCCGTAGTTGGCCTGCCCGATCGGCCCCGTCAGGCCAGCCTCCGACGAAGTGTTGACCATCCGGCCGTAGATGGAGCCCCCGGCGTCTTTCGCCTTTTCGCGCCAGTAAGTGGCGGCGTTGCGGGTGAGCAGGAAATGGCCGCGCAGATGCACGGCGATGACGAGGTCCCACTCCTCGTCGGACATGTTGAACAGCATCCGGTCGCGGGTGATCCCGGCGTTGTTCACCACGATGTCCAGTCCGCCCAGCCCGTCGGCGCAGGAAACCAGTTCGTCAGCGGTGGCGCGTTGGCTGATGTCACCGGTGACCGCGACGGCTTTGGCGCCGGCGACGCCGATCTCGTCGATGACGTCGGAGGCGTCCAGCGCGGCCGGCGATGTCGTTGACGACGACGGTGGCGCCGCAGGCGGGCCAAGCCGAGCGCTTCGGCCCGTCCCAATCCCGCGGCCGCGCCGGTCACCACCGCGACCTTTCCGGATAGATCGGTCGCGTTCGTGCTGCTAGTCAATTTATGAATACCTCTAGTTTCGGGTCATCGCCGCTAGGCCTCGCGCAACAGCGCTGCGCGCGGGCACTCGGCGATCGCCTGTTCGGCGAGATCTTCTTGGTCGGACGGAATCGGATCGGATTTCACGACGGCATAGTCCTCATCGTCCAGGTCGAAGATATCCGGCGCGATTCCCAAGCACACCGCGTTACCTTCACACCGGTCACGATCCACGATCACCCGCACGGCACCCTCCTTGAAGCTGGCCTTGGATCTGGCCCCATGTCCCATCAGTTTGTAGCTACCACCATAGGGCCCCGGTACGTCTGAGGAAACGGTCGCTGGATTCCCAGACTAGAACGTGTTACAACCGGGAAGGCGAATGGGTAGTCGTTGGTCGAGTTACAACGGCAGTGCCGGTGCGCCACGGCTTGGCACATAAACCAAAGGACGGCTGGAATGCGCATCAGTTACACCCCTGAACAGGAGGAGCTGCGTCGCGAGCTGCGGTCGTACTTCACCACGCTCATGACCCCCGAGCGTCGCGAGGCACTCAGCTCGACACAGGGCGAGGTCGGGACCGGCAACGCGTATCGCGACACCGTCGCGCAGATGGGCAAAGACGGGTGGCTCACCCTGAACTGGCCCAAGGAGTACGGCGGCCAGGACCGCTCCCCGATGGACTCGCTGATCTTCACCGACGAGGCCGCGGTCGCCGGCGTGCCGGTGCCGTTCCTGACGATCAACAGCGTGGCGCCGACCATCATGGCGTTCGGCACCGACGAGCAGAAGAAATTCTTCCTGCCCAAGATCGCGGCGGGCGAACTGCACTTTTCCATCGGCTACTCCGAGCCCGGCGCCGGCACCGACCTGGCCAACCTGCGCACGACAGCGGTTCGCGACGGCGACGACTACGTCATCAACGGCCAGAAGATGTGGACCAGCCTGATCGCCTACGCAGACTGGGTCTGGCTGGCGGTGCGCACCAACCCCGAGGCCAAGAAGCACCGCGGCATTTCGATGCTGGCCGTGCCGACCACCGCGGAGGGCTTCTCCTGGACGCCGGTGCACACCATGGCAGGTGTGGACACCAGCGCCACCTATTACTCCGACGTGCGGGTCCCGGTGACCAACCTGATCGGCGAGGAGAACGGCGGCTGGAAGCTGGTGACCAACCAGCTCAACCACGAGCGGGTCGCCCTGGTGTCGGCGCAACCGATCTTCCTGGCCCTGCGCGAGGTTCGCGAGTGGGCGCAGAACACGAAGGACTCCAGCGGGGCCCGGCTCATCGACTCGGAGTGGGTGCAGCTGAACCTGGCGCGGGTGCACGCCAAGGCCGAGGTTCTCAAGCTGATCAACTGGGAGCTGGCTTCCTCGGCGGTAGGCGGCAAGTGAAGCCCTGTCGCCCGCGGATGCGTCGGCGGCCAAGGTGTTCGGCACCGAGCTGGCCACCGAGGCCTACCGGCTGCTGATGGAGGTGCTGGGTACCGCGGCGACGGTGCGCCAGGATTCGCCGGGCGCGTTGCTGCGCGGCCGGGTCGAGCGGATGCACCGGGCGTGCCTGATCCTGACCTTCGGCGGCGGCACCAACGAGGTGCAGCGCGACATCATCGGCATGGTCGCACTGGGACTGCCTCGAGCCAACCGCTGACTGCATTCATTTGAGAACGAGTTCCTACTGAGGAATGAACTCCTACTTCAAAGGACGAACATTCATGGATTTCACGACAACCGAAGCGGCGCACGACCTCGGCGGCCTGGTCGACACGATCGTGGACTCGGTGTGCACGCCGGAGCATCAACGGGAACTGGACGGCCTGCGAGCAACGGTTCGACCGCGAGCTGTGGAGCAAGCTGGTCGACTCCGACATCCTGACCAGCGCATCGGCCTCGGCGCTGGGCGGCGACGGTTTCGGCGCGCTCGAACAGGTCGCCATCCTGGTTGCGCTGGGCCACCAGTTGGCCGCGGTGCCGTACCTGGAGTCGGTGATGTTGGGCGCCGGGTGCGCTGGCCCGGTTCGGCTCCGAGGAACTGCAGCAGAGCTGGGGCGTACCGGCGTCAAAGGCGAGAAGATCCTGCCGGTCGCCCTCGACGGCGAGATGGGCGAGGGCCGGTGCAGGCCACCCGCTCCGGTGACGGCTACCGGCTGACCGGCACTCGCACCCAGGTCGGCTTCGGCCCGGTGGCGGACGCCTTCCTGGTTCCCGCCGAAACCGATTCCGGCACAGCCGTTTTCCTTGTCGCCGCCGACGACCCGGGCGTCAAGGTGACCGCGCTGGCGGACGACCGGCTTGGGCAGCATCGGGCACCTGGCGCTGGACGGCGTCGGGTCGACGGCTGCGCGGCGGGTCGGGGGAGCCGAAGTCGCCACCTGGCTCGGCACGCTGGCGACGCTGGGCCGCGCCGCGTATCAGCTCGGGGTGCTGGACCGAGGATTGCAGATGACCGCCGAATATGCCCGCGAGCGTGAGCAATTCGACCGCCCGATCGGCAGCTTCCAGGCGGTGTCGCAGCGGCTGGCCGATGGCTACATCGACGTCAAGGGGCTGCGACTGACGCTCACCCAGGCGGCCTGGAAGGTCTCCGAGGACATCCCCGCCGAGATCGACGTGGCCAGTGCGGCGTTCTGGGCCGCCGACGCCGGGCATCGGGTAGCGCACACCATCGTGCACGTGCACGGCGGCGTCGGCGTCGACACCGATCACCCGGCACACCGTTACTTCCTGGCCGCCAAGGAAACCGAGTTCGCGCTGGGCGGTGCCACTGGGCAGTTGCGCCGGATCGGCCGTGAGCTGGCGGAAACCCCTGCCTAGCGTGGCTTCGTCTGACCCCACGGTCACCGATCTGCTGGTGCCATTGGCCGATATCGACGACCGGGGCGTCTACTTCGAGGATTCGTTCATCAGCTGGCGCGAACACGTCCAGCACGGCGCCGCGATTGCGGCGACGCTGCGCGAGCGCCTGGACCCGAGCCGGCCGCCGCACGTCGGCGTGCTGCTGGAGAACACGCCGTTCTTCTCGGCAATGCTGGTGGCGGCCGGGATGTCGGGCATCGTGCCGGTCGGCCTCAACCCGGTGCGCCGCGGCGACGCGCTGGCCCGCGACATCAGCCGGGCCGACTGCCAGCTGGTGCTGGCCGACTCGAAATCGGCTGCGACACTGGGTGATATCGAGCATCTGAATGTCGATTCCGCCGAATGGGCGCGCGAGGTGGCCGCGCATCGGGATGCAGAGCAACATTTTCAGTCCGCTTCGCCCGCAGACCTTTTCATGTTGATCTTCACGTCGGGAACCAGTGGTGAGCCCAAGGCGGTGAAGTGCAGCCACGGCAAGGTGGCCAGCGCCGGGGTGACGATGACACAGCGCTTTGAACTTGGCCGCGACGACGTCTGTTATGTGTCGATGCCGTTGTTTCATTCCAACGCGGTATTGGTCGGCTGGGCGGTCGCGGCGGCGTGCCAGGGCTCGATTGGCGTTGCGGCGCAAGTTCTCTGCGTCGAACTTTCTGGTGGATGTGCGCCGTTACGGCGCCACCTATGCCAACTACGTGGGCAAGCCGTTGTCGTATGTGCTCGCCACGCCCGAGCAGCCCGACGACGCGGACAACCCGCTGCGCGCGGTGTATGGCAACGAGGGCGTCCCCAGCGACATCGAACGCTTCGCCCGCAGGTTCGGGTGCGCCGTTCAAGATGGGTTCGGTTCGACCGAACTCGGCGTGGCGATCGCCCATACCCCCGATACCCCGGCTGGCGCGCTTGGTCCGCTGCCCGCGGGGATCGACATCGTCGACCCCGACACCGGCAAGCCGTGCCCGCCGGGTGTGGTCGGGGAGCTGGTGAACACAGCCGGCGCCGGGCCGTTTCGAGGGCTACTACAACGACGAGGCCGCCGAGGCCGAGCGGATGGCGGGTGGCGTCTATCACAGTGGCGATCTGGCCTATCGCGACGAGGCCGGCTACGCGTACTTCGCTGGGCGGCTTGGCGATTGGATGCGGGTTGACGGAGAAAATCTCGGTGCGGCCCCGATCGAACGGGTGCTGCTGCGCTATTCCGACGCGGCCGAAGTTGCGGTGTACCCGGTGCCCGACCCCGTCGTCGGCGACCAGGTGATGGCCGCGTTGGTGCTGGCGCCGGGAACCGAATTCGACGCCGACAAGTTCCGGGCCTTCCTGGTCGAGCAGCCCGACTTGGGTCCCAAGCAGTGGCCGTCGTATGTCCGGATCAGCGCGGAGCTCCCGCGGACGGTGACCTTCAAGGTGCTCAAGCGGCAGTTGTCGGCCGAGGGTGTTGAGTGCGGCGATCCGGTGTGGCCGATTCGCTGGTAGCACATGACTTCCCGGCCTCTTGAACTTGCGCTTGAAGCCAGTTTTGAGCGGCTTTCCGCGACGATCCCCGCGACCGTGGTATCGCGATCGCCGCGCCGGGGGAGCCGGGGTGTATTCGCTTGGCCGGTGGTCGTCGGGCGTCGCGTGGTCGACGATCAAAGTGCCGCTGGCAATCGCGGCGTTGCGCAATGATCAGCGCCGTGCGCGCGACCCCGTCTTCAAAGCCATCACTGAATCCGACAACCTCGCGTCGGAAAACCTCTGGTCACAGCTAGGTACGATCCGACCGAAGCGGCACAGCGGCTACAGGCCGTCATCGCGACAATGCGGCGATACGGCCACCGTGGTCGAATCACGACGAATTCGACCTGGCTTCACCGCATTCGGCCAGACGCAATGGGCCTTGAGCGCCCAAGCGCAGTTCGCGTGCGCAGCTGCCCGAGATCCCCGGCGCGGCCGACGTCGTCCAGCTGATGCAGAACCTCATCGATCGGCAGCGCTGGGGGCTCGCCGCCAAGGGCTTTGCCGCGAAAGGCGGTTGGGGTCCGGGCAAGGCCCCCAAAGACTACATGGTCCGCCAATTCGGGATTGTGCCAACCGAATCCGGGAACTGGGGCGTGGCGTTGGCGGCCGAAGCACACAACGGCGCATTCGACACCGGCAAAAGTCGCTGTCAACAGGCTGGCCGACTGGCTGGTCAGCCACCTTGCTGACCTAGCCGAGAATTGACGGCACTACCGCGTCGATCAGGTGTGGTCCGGGTTCCGCGAAGGCCACGCGCAGGGCATCGGCGAACTCCTCGGCAGTGTCGTGACCCGCCGCGCCGGAACCCCCATTCCTTCGGCGATTTTGACGAAATCCATTGTGCGGACGGGACAGATCAAGCAGGTCCAGCGCCTTGGGGCCCGGAGCGGATCCGGCGCCGACACGTTGCAGCTCGATCCGCAGAATGTCGTAGGCACTGTTGTCGTAGAGCACGGTGGTCACATTGAGGTTTCTCCCGCGCCTGGGTCCACAACCCCGAAATCGTGTACATCGCGGACCCGTCGGATTCCAGGCAGAGCACCGGGCGGTCGGGGCGGCCACCGCGGCGCCCACCGCGGCCGGGATGCCATAGCCGATCGCGCCGCCGGTCAGCGTCAACCAGTCATGGGCCGGAGCCCCGGCGGTGGCCTGCGGCCAGCAGCACGCCCGATGTGTTCGACTCGTCGACGATGATCGCCCGTTCGGGCAGCAGCGCGCCGACCACATCGGCCGCCGACGCGGACGTCAGCGGCACCGGTCGGCAGCTGCGGGCGCGACGCGGCGGCCACCGGGGCAACGGTTCCCGGCGCCAGTTCGTCGGCCAACGCGGCTAGCGCATCTGCCGCGCCCCTGTACCCGGCGAGTACGTGCACCGTGCAGCCGGCCGGCACCAGGTCGCTGGGCTTGTCGGGGTAAGCGAAAAACGACACCGGCGATTTGGCGCCGGCCAGCACCAGATGCTTGGCGCCGTCGAGCTGGGCCGCGGCGGCCTCGGCGAAATACGCGAGCCGCTCAACGGCGGGAATGCCGGCGCCGCGCTGCAATCGGGTCGGGAATGTCTCGCACAACCAACGGGCCCCGGTCGCCGCGGCGATCCGCGCTGCCGCGGCCAAACCCGGTTCGCGGGTAGCGTTCGCCGCCGACCATGATCACCGTAGGCTCGCCCGAACGCAGCACGTCTGGCACCTCGGTCCCAGCGTCCGCGTCGGCCGCCGCCGGCCGCGCGGGCCCGTCGCGGCCACGCCGCCGTCGGACCAGGAAGCATCGGCGGGCAGGATCAGCGTCGAGATCTGCGGGCCCACCTTGCTGGCGGCAATCGCCTCGGCAGCGTCCACCGCGACGTGTTCGGCGGTGCCGGTGCGGCGCACCCACCCTGAGACGGTGCCGGCAAGCGCGTCGATGTCGGATTCCAGTGGGGCGTCGTACTTTTTGTGATAGGTGGCGTGGTCGCCGACGACGACCACCATCGGCACCCGGGCCCGGCGTGCGTTGTGCAGGTTGGCCAGGCCGTTACCCAGTCCGGGGCCCAGGTGCAGCAGCACCGCCGCCGGGCGGTCGGCGATGCGGGCATAACCGTCGGCCGCGCCGGTGGCGACCCCTTCGAACAGGGCCAGCACGCCACGCATCCGGGAACGGTGTCCAGCGCGGCGACGAAGTGCATCTCCGACGTGCCGGGGTTGGCGAAGCACACGTCGACGCCGCCGTCGACCAGCGTATTGATCAGAGCCTGAGCACCGTTCACGCTGCACTTTCCTTCGAGCTTGAGCACCCGGAGAAGGCGGGCAATCCGACAGTAGACGCGGCTAGACGGCCAGCGCGGCGCGGGCGCAGCATGCGTCCGCGGTGCGTACCCGCCGCCGAAGAGCACGACATGCGCCAGCAGCGGAAAGAGCTGGTGCAGCCCGATGCGGTTGCGCCAGCCGGGCTTGAGGGATCGCACCTGCTGGTAGCCCGCCAGGATGGCGTCGTAGTGCGGGCAGCCGAATAGCGCGAGCATCGCCAGGTCCGCTTCGCGGTGACCGGCGTGTGCGGCCGGGTCGATCAGCACCACCCCGCCCGGCGTCCACATCACATTGCCGGCCCACAAATCGCCGTGCAGCCGGGCCGGAGGGTCGTCGTCGTCGAAGTCACCTGCTCGGCAGCGTGCCACAACGGAGTCGATCGTGGCGCGGGTCGAAGCGGCGAGACTCGGCGCCGCGAGCTCGGCCATCGGGACCAGCCGCTCCTCGGCGTAGAAATCACCCCAGCGTTGGTGCCGGCGCAGCGACATCGGCAATGGCTGCGACAACGGCCCAAAGAACGCTGGCCGGTCCCATCCGTCGGGCCCTGCCCCGAACGCCGCAGCACCCGCGTCGTGGGTGACAGCCAGTTGGCATCCGAACCTGTGCGCCGCGTCGGGACCCGGAGGCGCCGACTCGAGTCGTCGCAGAGTCAGGCTCGTCGGCTCAACAGCGATAACGTGCGCACAGGGCACGCCGCCGTCGACACCGGAAAGCCAGCGCAGCCCTGCGGCCTCCCACGCGAAGTAACCGGCCGGCGCACCCGGGTTCTTCTTGACGAAATCGCTCACACTGCCAGGTGCGTCACGCAGTCACGTGGCTCGCATGCACGTCGTCTGCGGGCCGCGCCTCGGTCTGTTCCTTGGCCCAGCGGTAGTCGGGCTTGCCTGCAGGCGAACGCTTCACCTCGTCGACCAGCCAAAGGCTGCGCGGAACTTTGTATCCCGCAATCTCCGAGCGCACAAAGCCGTCCAGCGACGAGAGCGACGGGCGCGATCCCGGACGGGCCTGCACGACGGCTGCCACGTGCTGGCCGTACCGGGGGTCCGGCACGCCGACCACCAACGCATCGAAGACGTCGGGATGCCCTTTCAAAGCGGCCTCGACCTCTTCGGGGTAAATCTTCTCGCCGCCACTGTTGATCGACACCGAGCCACGGCCCAGCATGGTCACCGTGCCGTCCGCCTCGACCAACGCCCAGTCCCCGGGGATTGCGTAGCGAACGCCGTTGATGGTCTTGAATGTCTCGGCGGTCTTCTTCTCGTCCTTGTAGTAGCCGACCGGAATGTTGCCCTTCTTGGCGATGAAGCCGCGCACTCCCGAGCCGGGCTCGACCTCGTTGCCTTCGTCGTCGAGGACGACCGTGCGGTGGTCGATGGTCACGCGCGGGCCACCGCTGTGCGGCGCGTCCTTGGCCACGATACTGGTGCCACCAAAGCCGGTTTCTGACGAGCCGATCGAGTCGGTGATCACACGGTTGGGCAGTAACTCGAGCAGCTTCTCCTTGATGCTCGGCGAGAACAGCGCGGCAGTGCTGGCAAGCAGGAACAACGACGAGAGGTCGTATTCGTTACCTGCGTCCTGATGCGCCAGCAGTGCGTCGAGCAACGGTCGCGCCATCGCGTCGCCGGTGAAGAAAAGCAAGTTGACCTTGTGCTCGTGAATCGCGCGCCACACGTCGTCGGCGTTGAATTCCGGTGCCAACACGGTGGTTTGACCCGAGAAGATTGACATCCAGGTGGCCGACTGCGTGGCCCCATGGATCATCGGCGGAATCGGATACCGGATCATCGGCGGATTCGCCGCGGCCGCCTTGGCCAAGTCGTACTCGTCCTTGACGAATTCGCCCGTCGCGAAGTCGGTTCCACCGAATAGCACCCGGTAGACGTCCTCGTGGCGCCACATCACACCCTTCGGGAATCCGGTGGTGCCGCCGGTGTAGAGCAGGTAAATGGCATCGGGACTCCGCTCGCCGAAGTCACGCTCCGGTGAGCTCTGCGCGATCGCCGCGTAGAACTCGACGCCGCCGTAGCGCTGATGGTCGTTGTCAGGAACATCCGAGCCGTCCTCGACGACGAGGATCGTCTTGACGTTGGGAGTGTCCGGCAGCACGTTGGCGACTCGATCCGAGTACTGGCGCTCGTGGACGAGCGCAACCATGTCGGAGTTGTCGAAGAGGTAGCGAAGTTCGCCCTCGACGTAGCGAAAGTTGACGTTCACCAAGATGGCGCCCACCTTGACGATGCCCAGCATCGCGATGACGATTTCGATGCGATTGCGGCAGTACAGCCCGACCTTGTCGTCTTTCTGCACGCCCTGATCGATCAGGTAGTGCGCGAGGCGGTTGGCCTTCTCTTCTAGTTGGGCGTAGGTCAGCTGCTCGTCGCCGCAGATGAGGGCTACACGGTCAGGCACAGCGTCAATAGCGTGCTCAGCAAGATCAGCGATATTCAGGGCCACGGCCACCAAACTAGAACGTGTTACATTTCTTGACAAGCTCATGCTCATTGTCGAGGGAAAGGCGGTAGCCGTGGTTGAGGCTCCAGCAAACGAATCAGGACCTGACGCGATCGTTGAGCAGCGCGGCCACACCCTCATCGTCACGCTGAACCGGCCCCACGCCCGCAATGCGCTGAGCACCGAAATGATGGAAATCATGGTCGAGGCCTGGGACCGAGTCGACAACGATCCTGACATCAGGTGCTGCATCCTGACCGGGGCCGGTGGCTACTTCTGCGCAGGCATGGACCTCAAGGCAGCAACCAAGAAGCCGCCGGGCGATTCGTTCAAAGACGGCAGCTACGACCCGTCGCGCATCGACGCCTTGCTGAAGGGCCGACGGCTGACCAAACCGCTGATCGCGGCCGTCGAAGGACCTGCGATCGCAGGCGGCACCGAGATCCTGCAGGGCACCGACATCCGGGTTGCCGGCGAGAGCGCCAAGTTCGGCATCTCCGAGGCCAAGTGGAGCCTGTATCCCATGGGCGGTTCGGCCGTGCGACTGGTGCGGCAGATCCCCTACACGGTGGCCTGCGACCTGCTGCTGACCGGCCGGCACATCACCGCCGCGGAGGCCAAGGAGATCGGTTTGATCGGGTACCTCGTGCCCGACGGCCAGGCGCTGACCAAGGCGCTAGAGATCGCAGAGCTGATCGAGAACAACGGCCCGCTGGCCGTGCAGGCGATCCTGCGGGCGATCCGCGAGACCGAGGGCATGAATGAGAACGACGCCTTCAAGATCGACACCCAGATCGGCATCAAGGTGTTCCTGTCCGACGACGCCAAGGAAGGCCCGCGGGCTTTCGCTGAGAAGCGCAAGCCCGACTTCCAGAACCGCTAGCCCGCTCTGTCGCCGAGCGTACCGCCACTGCGAAATTTGGTCTGCTTTTTCGCAGTGTGGTTACGCTAGCGGGGCGAGCTCAGCCTAAAGGCGCGGTCGGGGTGAACGTCACCGGCATTTTCTCCAGGCCGGACACGAAGTTCGCCGGCCTCAGGGGCAGCGCGGCGTCCGACGCCAGTCGCATATCGGGAAGGCGCTGCAGCAGGCGCGTCTGCATGATCGACAGCTCCTGCCGGGCGAGCTGGTTGCCGAGGCAGAAGTGCGTCCCGAAGCCGAACGCCAGGTGGTTGTTCGGGTAGCGCTCGATGTTGAAGGTGTCGGGGTCGTCGAACACCTTCTCGTCGAAGTTGGCCGACTCGAACAGCAGGATTATCTTCTCGTCCTTGTGCAATTGAGTGCCGTGGAACTCGGTGTCCGCGGTCATCGTCCGCGCCATGTTCTTCACCGGTGCGGTCCAGCGCAGCATCTCCTCGATCGCGTTGGGCAGCAGGCTCAGGTCGCCCGCAAGCCGGCGGTGCTGGTCGGGGTGTTGCAGCAGCTGCCGCGTCCCGCCGGACAGCGTGTGCCGGGTGGTCTCGTCGCCGCCGATCAGGAGCAGCAGGACCTCGGTGACGATCTGGTGGTCCTCCAGGCGCGATCCTTCGACCTCGGCCTGCACCAGGACGCTGACCAGGTCGTCGGTCGGCTCCGCCTTCCGGGCCTCGATCATCCCCATCATGTATCCGCTGTAGGCGGCAAAGGCGTCCATGGTGACTTGGATGTCCGCCTCCGCGGCGGTGCTGCTCAACGAGCTGACCAGATCGTCGGACCACTTGAGGAACATCTCGCGTTCGTCGGGACGCACACCGAGCATGTCGCCGATGACGGCCATCGGGAGTGGCGCGGCGAGGTCCCAGACAAAGTCGCACTCGCCGCGTTCGCATACCGCGTCGATCAGCGTGTCGCACAGTGACTCGATCTTGGACTCCAGGTCTTTGACCCGCTTGCGGGTGAAACCGTAGTTGACGAGCTTGCGGCGCAACAGATGTTGCGGATCGTCCATCTCGATCATCATCTCGACGCCCGGCTGGTCTGGTCGGATGCCGCCGGCATTCGAGAACAACTCCGGGTTGCGCTCAGCCTCGATGACGGCCTGATACGTCGCCGCGGCAGCCAGTCCCTTGCTGTCCCGGAAGACCGGCTCGTTCTCTCGCATCCAGCGGTAGACGGTCCGGGAGTCACCCGCGTAGAAGGTGCCGTCGGTCAGGTCGACGTCCGGTCTGGTCTCCAATTTGGAAGGGGTCATGAGATCTCCTGCGCATCGCCGAATGTCATTTGTACGTTCTCAACAGAGCCGGAAACCATCGCGCGCTTCGGAAGGCCGAGCGACGCCAACTCTTTCGAATAGGGGTGATCGCCCAACCGGACCCGTACACCACCGAGGCGATTGCGCACTCCGTCCAGCGTGTGCTCGAACCAGGTCTCGCGCGCGACGCCATCACGGTGCGAGTAGCTGCGCATCTCTTGCTGGCGCGGCGCCAGACGAATTGGCAGGCCGCGGCGAAACTCCATGCCGATGACGAATCGCCCGTCGATGCTGAGGTCGAAACCAAACTGGCGGCCGTCTCGAACGGTGAAGTCCGCCATGACTTTCGGATAACCCCAGATCTTAGTTCCCGCTTCAAGCGTGAACTCCTGGTCGACCGGCATGTGGTGGGTGAAGGCGCCAGCCGACTGCAGGGCGCGGGGCCCGCTCGCGTTCGATCCGGGTGGATTGACCATCACGCTGGTGTTGAATTCGTGGTACTGCTCCAAGTCGCCGTCGATGTAATGCATGAACGTCAGGACCACGATCCCGCGACCGGGCAAGTATCGGCAGACCTGCAGGCCGCTGTAGTCGATCAGCTGTTGCGCGGCGTCGGCGTCAACCGAGAACATCGCCATGTGCTGACTCGCCTTGCGGATCTGCACCGGCATGGTGATCACCGTGCCCGCGATGGTGTGCTGCGAGGGAGTCATCGGGCTAATCTAGAACGTGTTCTAAACCGCTGGCAAGCTCGGCTCACACCAGCCCAGCGAGTTCGTTGATCTGCGCGGTATTGCGGCCGCTGACGACCATCATCGTGACGCCGGCGGCCTCCCACGCCTTGATCTGCTTACGGACGTAGTCCACGTCGCCCACGATCGCGGCGTCGTCGACAACCTCGTCCGGAATGATTTCCGCCGCCTTGTCCTTCTGGTTCTGGCGGAAAAGCTTGGTCACGTCGTCGACCACCTCGCCGTAGCCCATCCGCCGGTAAACGTCGGCATGGAAGTTGGTGTCTTCGGCGCCCATGCCGCCCATGTAGAGGGCCAGGTAGGGCTTCATGGCCGCGAAAGCTGCGGCGCGGTCGTCGGTGATGACGACGTTGGCGGTCGCGCAAATCTCGAAATTCTCGCGGCTGCGGCGCGCGCCGGGCCGGGCGAACCCCTCGTCGAGCCATGCGTTGTAGGTGTCGGCCATCCGCGGGGTGTAGAAGATCGGCAGCCAGCCGTCGCAGATCTCACCTGCCAGCGCAACGTTCTTCGGCCCTTCGGCGCCCAGCAGGATCGGGATGTCGGCACGCAGCGGGTGGGTGATCGACTTGAGCGGCTTGCCGAGGCCAGTGGACGGGCGTCCGGCTCCCTCCGTTAATGGCAGCGGGTAATGCGGGCCGTCGCTTGTCACCGGCCCCTTCCGGGCCCATACCTGTCGGATGATGTCGACGTATTGACGGGTGCGGGCCAGCGGCTTGCCGAAAGACTGGCCGTACCAGCCCTCCACCACCTGCGGTCCGGACACCCCAAGCCCGAGCATGTGCCGGCCACCACTGAGGTGGTCCAGCGTCAGCGCCGCCATCGCACATGCAGTCGGGGTGCGGGCGGACAGCTGGATCACCGAGGTGCCCAGCCGGATCCGCCGCGTCGACGAGCCCCACCAGGCCAACGGGGTGTAGGCATCGGATCCCCACGCCTCCGCGGTGAACACGGCGTCGAAGCCGGCGGCTTCGGCGGCGGCCACGAGTTCCCTGTGGTTCTCCGGCGGTTGGGCGCCCCAATAGCCGAGTTGCAGTCCGAGCTTCATCCCTGCCTCCTTGAAACCATTCTTAGAACCTGTTCTACTCGATGGCGTGACAGCCAGTTCAAGCAGCCCGATCCTGATCGATCACCCTGAGCCACCACTCTCCGCGCCGCTAACGTTGTCGTTTGACTACACCCGTTCAGTCGGCGCCACCCTCGGCAAGTTCTTCACCGCACTGCGCGAGCGGCGTGTTTTGGGGGTCCGCGGGTCGGATGGTCGGGTACATGTGCCGCCGGCAGAATACGACCCGGTTACCTACGAACCGCTGGGCGAGATGGTGCCGGTGTCCAGTGTCGGCACCGTGGTGTCTTGGACCTGGCAGCCCGAGCCGCTGGAGGGCCAGCCGCTGGACCGTCCGTTCGCCTGGGCGCTGATCAAACTCGACGGCGCAGACACCCCGCTGATACACGCGGTTGACGTCGGAGCTGCCGGTCCTTCCGCGATCCGCACCGGCACCAGAGTGCACGTGCACTGGGCCGACGAACCGGTGGGCGCCATCACCGACATTGCCCACTTCGCGCTCGGTGACGAAGCCGAATCCGTTCCCGAACCGAGCAGCGACGAAAAAGACCCGGTCACCATGATCGTCACGCCGGTGTCGCTGACAATTCAGCACACCGCCTCCCACGAGGAGAGTGCGTACCTGCGCGCCATCGCGGAAGGCAGGCTGCTCGGCGCCAAAACGGGTGAAAACGGCAAGGTCTACTTCCCGCCGCACGGTGCGGACCCGGCCACCGGCCAGCCGACGACCGACTTCGTCGAACTGCCGGACAAGGGCACGGTGACGACGTTCGCGATCATTAATATCCCGTTCCAGGGCCAGCGCATCAAACCGCCGTACGTGGCGGCCTATGTGCTGCTCGACGGCGCCGACATCGCGTTTTTGCATCTCGTCGCCGAAATCGATGCGCACGAAGTGCGTATGGGCATGCGCGTCGAGGCGGTGTGGCGCCCTCGCGAGGAGTGGGGTTTTGGCATCGACAACATCGAATACTTCCGGCCCACGGGAGAACCCGACGCCGAGTACGACACCTACAAGCACCACCTGTAAAGGGCCTACCCACATATGAGTGATCGCAACGTTGCGGTGGTCGGCTTTGCCCACGCACCGCATGTCCGCCGCACCGAAGGCACCACCAACGGGGTCGAGATGCTGATCCCGTGCTTCGCTCAGCTCTACGAAGAGTTGGGCATCAAGCAGACCGATATTGGCTTTTGGTGCTCAGGATCGTCCGATTACCTTGCCGGACGGGCATTTTCATTCATCTCGGCGATCGACTCGATCGGCGCCATTCCGCCGATCAACGAGTCGCACGTCGAAATGGACGCCGCCTGGGCCCTTTACGAGGCCTACATCAAGATCCTCACCGGCGAGGTCGACACCGCGCTGGTGTACGGCTTCGGGAAGTCCTCGGCAGGGATCCTGCGTCAGATCCTGTCCCGGCAGACCGACCCCTACACCGTGGCGCCGCTGTGGCCGGACTCGGTGTCGTTGGCAGGGCTGCAGGCCCGCATCGGGCTGGACTCCGGCAAGTGGACTCACGAGCAGATGGCTCAGGTCGCCCTCGAATCGTTCGCACAGTCCGAGCGGAACGACTCCGAGCAGCCGGCAAAGAGCATCGACGAGCTGCTGGCCCGGCCGTTCTTCAACGACCCGCTGCGCCGCCACGACATCGCACCCATCACCGATGGCGCGGCAGCGATCGTGCTCGCGGCCGGCGACCGCGCCCGTGGGTTGCGCGAAAACCCGGCCTGGATCGCCGGAATCGAGCACCGTATCGAAACCCCCGTGCTCGGTGCACGCAACCTCACCGAGTCGCCGTCGACCCAAGCGGCGGCCAGGGTGGCCGCCGGAGGCAACACCGGCGCACTCGATGTCGCCGAGATCCATGCGCCCTTCTCCCACCAGCACCTGATCCTGGCCGAAGCCATCGGGATACCAGAAAAGACCAAAGTCAACCCGTCGGGCGGCGCGCTGTCGGCCAACCCGATGTTCGTCGCCGGGCTCGAGCGCATCGGCTTTGCGGCCCAACACATCTGGAACGGATCAGCGGGGCGGGTGCTGGCACACGCCACCAGCGGGCCGGCACTGCAACAGAATCTGGTCGCGGTCCTGGAAGGAAACAACTGATGGCCGGTGCAGGGGCAAACCTCGCCGCGGTGCTCGGAACCGGGCAGACGAAATACGTGGCCAAGCGCAAAGACGTGTCAATGAACGGCCTGGTGCGCGAGGCCATCGACCGCGCGCTGGACGATTCTGGGTCCACCTTCGACGACATCGACGCGGTCGTGGTCGGCAAGGCGCCCGACTTCTTTGAGGGCGTCATGATGCCGGAGCTGTTCATGGCCGACGCCGTGGGAGCCACCGGCAAGCCGCTGATCCGGGTGCACACCGCGGGTTCGGTCGGCGGGTCCACCGCGGTGGTCGCAGCCAGCCTGGTGCAGTCGGGCAAGTACCGCCGTGTGCTGGCGATGGCCTGGGAGAAGCAGTCGGAATCAAATGCCATGTGGGCGTTGTCGATTCCGATCCCGTTCATCAAGCCGGTGGGCGCGGGCGCGGGCGGGTATTTCGCCCCGCACGTTCGGTCCTATATCCGCCGTTCCGGTGCACCGCTGAACATCGGCGCCATCGTCGCGACCAAGGACCGGCTCAACGGAGCCCGCAACCCGTTGGCGCACCTGCACCAGCCCGACATCACCGTCGAGAAGGTGATGGAGTCCCCGATGTTGTGGGACCCGATCCGTTACGACGAGACCTGCCCGTCGTCAGACGGTGCCGCCGCCGTGGTGATCGGCAATGAGGAGAGCGCCGAATCCCACCTGGCGCAAGGACATCCGGTGGCCTGGATTCACGCGACCGCGCTGCGCACCGAGCCGCTACAGTTCTCCGGGCGCGACCAGGTCAACCCGCAGGCCAGCCGCGACGCGGCAGCCGCGCTGTGGAAGGGCGCCGGCATCACCAGCCCCATCGACGAGATCGACGTCGCGGAGATCTACGTGCCGTTCTCCTGGTTCGAGCCGATGTGGTTGGAGAGCTTGGGGTTTGCGCCTGAGGGCGAAGGCTGGAAGCTCACCGAGGCCGGCGAGACCGCGATCGGCGGACGGCTCCCGGTGAACCCCTCCGGCGGAGTGTTGTCGTCGAACCCGATCGGCGCCTCGGGCCTGATCCGTTTCGCCGAGTCGGCGATCCAGGTGATGGGCAAGGGTGGAGACCATCAGGTTCCGGGTGCGCGAAAAGCATTGGGACATGCCTATGGCGGCGGCGCGCAGTATTTCTCCATGTGGGTGGTCGGCGCCGACAAGCCGGCGAAGACCGACGCATGAGCGACCAGCACCCCGCGCACGAGGCCGGCCGGCGATCCCGGGAGGCGGTCATCGCCAGGGACAAAGAAGCCTGGCTAGCGGCGTTCGCCGACGACGGCATCGTCGAGGACCCCATCGGACCGTCACCCTTCGACCCGGAAGGCAAGGGGCACCGGGGCCACGCTGCGATATCGGCCTTCTGGGACAAGGCCATCGCCCCAACCGACAAGATCGAATTCATCTTCCGCGACACCTATCAGTGCGGCAACGAAGAAGCCAACGTCGGGCACATCCTCATCACGACAGGTGACTACCAGGTCACCGCTGAAGGCGTGTTCACCTACAAGGCCAACGACGACGGCCTGCTGGTCGCCCTGCGCGCGTATTGGGAGATGGACCGCGCGGCGGCGAGCACCCAAAAGATCTAGGGCGTAGCGATCGCCTAAATCGCCTCGAGCCCCGCTAAATGCCGCTGAGCCAGTTCCCGATAGGCCTGCGGGTTGAGGTTGACCCACATTTCCGCACCGGTTCCTGCGATCGGTCCCCTTATCTGGGCCGGCGCGCCCATCACCAGCACCCCGGCCGGAATCTGGGTGCCGGCGACCACCAGCGAATGCGCGGCGATCAGGCTGCGGGCACCGATCACCACGCCGTCGAGGACGGTGGCGTGGTTGGCAATCAGCGCCCCGGGCCCGACATGAGCCCCATGAATGCAACACAAATGCGCCACCGTCGCTTCGGGACCGATGTCGACCGGGACACCCGGCGGCGCGTGCAACACCGAGCCGTCCTGCACATTGGCACCCTCCCGGACCACGATCGGCCCGTAGTCGCCGCGCAGTACGGCGTTGAACCAGACCGACGCTCCCGCCTCGACCGTGACGTCGCCGATGAGGGTGGCCGTGGGGGCCACAAACGCGGTGGGATCGACCCGCGGCGAGCGACCCTCGAAAGAAAACAACGGCATCGTCTAGATATACCCGCAGGCGTGAATGTCCCATGGATGGCACGGCCGGAACTGCCGTCATTGCGCATGGCGACCAAAAAACTGTAACGTGTTCTAGTTAGGGGCCTAGCGAGGAGGTGACAGGTGAGTACCGACACTGATGCGGTCGGCGTCCGGGAAATCGATTCCGGCACCTTGCCGACCAGGTACGCCCGAGGCTGGCACTGCCTGGGCGTTGCAAAGGACTACCTGGATGGGAAGCCGCACCCGATCCAGGCATTCGGCACCAAGCTGGTGGTATTCGCCGACTCACACGGTGATCTGAAGGTCCTCGACGGCTACTGCCGCCACATGGGCGGCGACCTGTCCGAGGGCACCGTTAAGGGCGACGAGGTCGCCTGCCCGTTCCACGACTGGCGCTGGGGAGGCGACGGCCGTTGCAAGTTGGTGCCGTACGCCAAGCGCACACCCAAAACGGCACGCACCCGGTCATGGACGACCGACGTGCGCAGCGGCCTGCTCTATGTCTGGCACGACCACGAAGGCAATCCGCCGGACCCCGCCGTCAGGATCCCCGAGATTCCCGAGGCCGCCAGTGGCGAGTGGACCGAGTGGCGGTGGAACAGCATCCTCATCGAAGGCTCCAACTGCCGGGACATCATCGACAACGTCACCGACATGGCGCACTTCTTCTACATCCATTTCGGTTTGCCGACGTACTTCAAGAACGTCTTCGAAGGGCACATCGCCTCGCAGTATCTGCACAACGTGGGCAGGCCCGATGTCAACGACCTCGGAACGTCGTACGGTGAAGCGCACCTGGATTCCGAGGCGTCTTACTTCGGACCGTCGTTCATGATCAACTGGCTGCACAACAGCTACGGCGGCTACAAGGCTGAATCGATTTTGATCAACTGCCACTACCCAGTCAACCAGAACTCGTTCGTCTTGCAATGGGGCGTCATCGTCGAAAAGCCCAAGGGCATGGACGAAAAGATGACCGACAAGCTGTCCAGGGTGTTCACCGAAGGTGTCAGCAAGGGCTTCCTGCAGGACGTCGAGATCTGGAAGCACAAGACCAGGATCGACAACCCGTTGCTGGTCGAGGAGGACGGCGCCGTCTATCAGCTGCGCCGCTGGTATCAGCAGTTTTATGTCGACGTCGCCGACATCAAACCGGAAATGGTGGAGCGGTTCGAAATTGAGGTGGACACCACCCGCGCCAATGAGTTCTGGAACGTCGAGGTCGAAGAGAACCTGCGGGCCAGGGAAGTCTCCGACGTCCCCGCCGAGCAGCACTGACTGGCATGACCTCGCCAGAAGACCAGCCGGCGCTTCCTGATGTCGACCGGCTGGCCCGGTCGATGTTGCTGTTGCACGGTGATCATCACGATCACGAAGAGCGGAACGGTTCCAACGGAAACGGCGGGTCTGAATCCTGGTCGAAATCAGGGGATTTCGCCAACGATCCAGCGCGCGCCGCCGCAGTCGCTGAAGCCTCCCGCGCCGACCGCGAGCGCTACCTCACGTCCGGCCTACAGCCGGTGGATTGTCGGTTCTGCCATGTCACAGTCACCGTCAAACGGCTGGGGCCCGGACACACTGCGGTTCAATGGAGTACCCAGGCCGCGCAACGCTGTGCGCACTTCGCCGAAGTGCGGGAGTGCGGTGGGGATACCGCGCGCACCAAGTCATGCCCGCGCCTCGGTGACAGCATCGAGCACGCGGTGGCCGAAGGCTGCCTGGAAGACCTCAAGCCAGACTGATCCGCCCGACAGCCTGCACAAACCGCGGCAATCGGACTACAGTCCGGCGAACCGTTCCTTGACCGTCTCGACGGTAAGTCCGTAGTCGGCCAGCGAGTAGTTGTGCTTCGGGGCTCGTGCGCCAGTCTGGCTCTCGGCGTGGATATTCGCCATGGCCTGCCGAGCGTCGTCAGTCAGCGTCAGTCCGAAGTGCCGGTAGACGTCCGCCACCGTACCCAACGGATCGGCGATCAGATCGCGATAGTCGACGTCGTAGAACTGAGCCGAATCATATTTGGCCCGAGCGGTATTGAACCGCTCCAGACCACGCGACCAGGTCTCCATGGCGTCAGCACCGATCTGGGCGCCGACGAACGTCGTCGACCAACCGTCGGCGGTGTGCTGCGCCAACGAGCACATCGAGGCCATGATCGTCTCGACCGGCCGGTGGGTCTGGATCACCAGCGCGTCGGGGTAGGTGGCCATCAACGCGTCCAACGCGAAAAGATGACTGGGGTTCTTCAGCACCCAACGCTTGCCGGCGTCGTTCAGTCCGATCAGCTGAAGGTTCTTGCGATGCCGCTGATATGACGGCGTCCAGTCCTGCTGCGAAAGCCATTTCGCGTAGCCCGGCAGGTGCGAGAGGGTCTCGTAGGACACCGAATGCAGCGACTGGCGGAGCAGTTGCCAGCACTCCTCCAGCTCGTATGCGGCCATGAAATGCAGGCCGGTGTAATCGGGGTTGTCTTGGTGATGCTGGGTGAACTGTGCGTCGAGTTGGCGATACAGCGGGTTTGACTCCCAGGTGTCGCGGGGCGGGCGCGGTTGCGGGAACTCGGCCAGCCAAAGGTGCAGGCCTTGATGTCCTGGGTCGGCGCCCAGTAGCCGGTGCAGCGCCGTGGTGCCGGTACGCACCAGTCCGGTGACGAAGATCGGTCGTTCGATGGTGACGTCGGAGTGCTGTGGGTATTGCTTCCACGCGGATTCAGACAGCAACCTGGCGACCAGCGCACCGCGCAGGAAGAACCGATTCATCTTGCTGCCCAACACCGTAAGGCCGGCTTCCCGCTGATACGAGTCCAGCAGCACCTGAAGCGCCTCGCGGTAGTTGTCGTCGTCAGTGCCGAAATCGTCGAGCCCGACCAGCTTGGCCGCCGAGGCATGCAGGTCGTCGACGGTGCCGACATCGGTACGTTCCATCAGTTGTGGTACTCCCCGCAGTTGACGTCCAGGGTCTGGCCGGTGATGCCGCTGGACAGGTCACTGGCCATGAAGAGGATCGCCGAGGCCACCTCGTCTTCGGTGGGCAGCCGTTTGAGGTCGGAGTTCGCGGCGGTGGCCTCATAGATCTGGTCCGCCGTGGTGCCGTACTTGCCGGCCTGATGCTCGAAGTAGCCCTGCAACGTCTCGCCCCAGATGTAACCAGGTGCAACGGAATTGACCCGAATACCTTTATCCCCGAGTTCGGTGGCCAGAGACTGCGACATGGCCAGCAAAGCGGACTTGGCCATCTTGTAG
Organism: uncultured Actinomycetota bacterium; assembly: GCA_963762625.1. Taxonomy (GTDB): domain Bacteria; phylum Actinomycetota; class Actinomycetes; order Mycobacteriales; family Mycobacteriaceae; genus Mycobacterium. The sequence goes on along the minus strand of CAVXLB010000001.1, from coordinate 691,478 downwards.
GCGCCGTATTTGACCTGCGAGTGCCGTAGGACCATGGAGTTGACGTTGACGATCGATCCAGCGGAGGATTCCAGCGCCGGCGTGAAAGCCTGGATGAGCCGCAGCGCACCGAGCGCGCTGAGTTCAATCGCGTCGCGGATATGCTGAAACGTGGTGCCGGCCAATGGTTTCATCGAAGGCACCCGGAACGCGTTGTTGACAAGCACGTCGACTTTGCCGTACGCGGACAACGTGGATTCGACAAGACTACTCACATCTTCGTCATCAGTGATGTCGGTGCGCACCGCCGCCGCCTTATGGCCGGCATCGTTGAGCTTTCGGGCCAGGTCGTCCAGTCGATCGACGGTGCGTGCCGCCAACACCAGATCGGCACCCTCGCGGGCGCATCGATGCGCCAGCGTGGTACCGAGCCCGGGCCCGACGCCACTGATGACCACTACTTTACGGTCGAGTATTCCTGTCATCGCTGATTCCTTTTCAACCCAACATCCTGGCTGCGATCTGCCGTTGACGCAACGCAATTCGCGCGCGCCACTGTTCATCCGAAATCTTGTTGTGCGCAAAATACGGCAGCGCGCCCGGCACGGCGTCGACGTCGACGAGCTCGACGGTCGGCCCGTCTGCCTCGGCCAATTGTCGCGACACCCGCTGCCAGCGAAACTGCAGAAAACCTCGCCGATGGCCGAGAGTTTCGACCCAGTTGGTGACTCCCAGATTCTGGTCGGCGACGACGATGCGCACCTTTCCGTCCGGGTCTGCCTGGGCCTGAGTGTTATTCAGCGAGGTCTGGTGGTTGATGTAGTCCAGCGAGATGTACCACAGGCTGCCAAGCTGGAAACCGAGGTAGGGAGCATCGCTGACCGGCACCGTGATCACCAGCGCCTGATCGGGGCGCAGCTCGAAATGCCCGACCGACGAGTACTGCGTCGATAGGCCCCCTGGCGTAAGCCGGGGGGCAACCATGGTGTTCACCGGGATGTCGAGGTAGAACCACTGCGGAAACTGCAGCCAGGTCTTCACCCGGTTCACGAGCTGCTTTCCCGCCGTGGCATAACGCTTTTCAATTGTCGCGCGAGTAAGCGGCGGCGGCGCGGTGCCCGCCGTGTCCAACCTGGAGATGGCCAACGTGCCACGCTGCGCCGACCAGTCGCCGTACACCTCGCGCATCACCAGTTGGCCGGGACTGGTCGGCCGCAGCCGCCACTGGAAGCTTCCGTCCGGGGAGATCTCGAGCTCACGGTCGTCGAAGGCGGCTTGGCTGGCCGGCACGTTGTCGTCGGTGTATTCGCCCCCGAGTAGCTGGAAACTGAGGTCGGTGGTGGTACCGCGCATGCCGGTCACAACGTAATCGCGGTCGGCGTGTACCCGAGTGCCGAAGTAGAGGGTGTCCGGATTGTCCAAGCCCATCTTGGTGAACGGCCCGGTGCCCGACTGCAGGAAAGGATGGTCACGCTCGTAGTCGAAGGCCAGGTGGGTGCAAGCCGCGATGCAGCCGGCGAGGTATTGCAGTCCTTCGAGCAGGTCGGCTTCGGTCTCAATGTGCGGTGCGGCGGCGACGAGTTTCTCGGCCTCGGCAATCGAGTCGGTGAGCGGACCGGAGAAGGGATTAGTGGGCACGCCTAGACGCTAGAACGTGTTCTACTTTTTCGTCAATGGCGAACATTCCCGCGCGTCGTCGAGCGGGTTTGAATGCTGCTTGGATACGAAGCCCACTAGCTTACGATGTGCACTCGTTGGCGAGTGTGATCAGTGCCTGCCGCACATCCGGGTGCCGGTTGAGGTAGTCGATCACCGAGCCGTTTCCCCCGTCCGCTTGCGATTTTGCCGTTAGCTGAGCCTTAACGTCGGGATGCCGGTCGAGGTACGACTGGACGGTTTGGGAGGCGGATTCACCCACTGTCCTGTTGCATGGTTCCGCGCTTGCCGCCGGCAGCGCAATCGCCACTGGGGCGGCGGCGCTCAGTAGACCCGCGGCAATCACAGCGTGTAGCCCGCGGTAAAGAGGGCTGGCAGTCCTGCTGGTCGCAGTCATGTACTCGAGATTACCTCGCCGGCTATTAGCGAAGGCGGGCTACGTTCGTGCCGAAGCCGTTGCTAAGCGCGGCGCTGAAGCCGATATTGCTCTTGCTCCTGCTCCGCTGCGGCCTGAGTTTCCGGCACCGTAGTTTCCGCCGCCGCCGGTCCAGCCGCAGCCGGCGTAGAAATCAGCGGTGTTGCCGCTGACAACGCTTCTTCTACAGCGGTTTCCTCTGCCACGATTTCCGTTGCCTGTGCGACCGGCGGTGTTGCTGTCGTCGGCTGTGCCGGTGTCCCGGTTGCCGAAGTTGCTGTCGTTCCTGCTGCTCCCATTGATGCGACAGCCATCATCGCTCCCATGCCAGCCATGCCACCGAGACCGGACGTCCCGCTGCCGATGCTTCCGCCGGCAAGGTTTCCGTTCCCGAAATCACTGCTACCGGTACTCGCGAGACCAGCGCCAGAATCGCCGGCACTGCCGAGACCGACGTTATTGCCACTCAGACTTCCACCATCGATGTATCCGCTGCTGTTCGGGAAACCGATGTTGGCGTTTCCACTGCCGACGTTGGAGGTTGCAGCGCCTGTGCTGCCGACGTTGCTATCGCCCGCGTTGCCGCCGCCCACGTTGGGGTTGGCCTGAGTACCGCCGCCCTGGGTGTTGCCGCCGGCACTACCGCCGCCGGCAAGGCCGGCGATGCCGCTCATGGCCCCACCACCCAAGCTGGGCATGCCCGACAAGTTGGGCAGACCTGACATCAGTTGCCCGGCCGCCGCCGCCGCCCCACCGTGGTAGCCCACCATCGCGGACACATCCTGGGCCCACATCTCCTCGTAGTGGGACTCGGTCGCCATGATCGCCGGCGCGTTGAATCCAAAAAAATTCGACCGAATCAACTGCACAAATGTATTGCGGTTGGACTGCACCGACAACGGATGCACCGTCGCCATCAACGCGGACTCAAACGCACTGGCCACCGCCTGGGCTTGGGACGCAGCCCCGGACGCCTGACTCGCCGCCGCATGCAACCACCCCGCGTAGGGAGCGGCCGCCTGCGTCATTGCCTTCGACGCCGCGCCCTGCCACGCCTGACCCGCCAACCCGGATGTCACCGACGCAAACGACTCGGCCGCCGTCCCCAACTCCGAGGCCAACCCGTTCCAGGCCGCCGCGGCTTCCAGCATCGGCGCCGAACCAGCCCCCGAGTACATCAGCAGCGAATTGATCTCCGGCGGCAACGAGAAGAAACTCATCGGACCCCTTCTAACCTCCAACGGTGACGCAAGGCGACACCACGAGCGTGGACCGAGCCCGGTGGAGAAACTCGCATTCCTCCACTGTCAGGCTGGTACACAGCCACCGGCGCCACACTGCGCGTGCCACTCGGCTCTATTTTCCTCAAAGCGGGAGCAAAGGACAACTGAAACGGTATGCGAATCCCGACCGAGAATCTCGTTTTTCGGCAAACTCGGGCCAAGCTGAGTGAACACCGCGCACATCCGTCACAAGGGCGCTAAACGGTGGCTATCAATGCGATACCGCAGCGCCACTTTCCTGCTCGCGTTTGATTTCCAGAGCGATGTCGATGAGTTGGTCTTCCTGGCCGCCGATGAGCTTGCGCTGACCGGCCCGGTGCAACAGCTGGTGGGCCGGCACGCCATAACGCTCGGCCTGGCGAACGGCGTGCTTGAGGAAGCTGGAGTAGACACCGGAATACCCCATGATCAGCGCGTTGCGGTCCAGCAGGCACTCTGCGGGCATGGCCGGTCGCACCACGTCCTCGGCTGCGTCGGCGATCTCGAAGAAGTCGATGCCGGTCTTGACGCCGATCTTGTCGAACACCCCGATGAGGGCCTCGACCGGCGCGTTGCCGGCGCCGGCCCCGAAGCGGCGCACACTGCCATCGATCTGCTTGGCCCCGGCGCGCACCGCCTCCACCGAGTTGGCCACCCCGAGCCCGAGGTTTTCGTGCCCGTGGAACCCGACCTGGGCGTCTTCGCCGAGTTCAGCAACCAGGGCGGACACCCGGTCGGCCACCCCGTCGAGCACCAGCGCCCCGGCGGAGTCGACGACGTAGACGCACTGGCAACCGGCATCGGCCATGATCCGCGCCTGCGCGGCCAGCTTCTCCGGCGGAATGGTGTGGGCCATCATCAAGAACCCGACGGTTTCCAGGCCGAGTTCGCGGGCCAGGCCGAAGTGCTGGATCGAGACGTCGGCCTCGGTGCAATGTGTGGCGATCCGGCAGATCGATCCACCATTGTCCTGCGCCTCTTTGATGTCCTCTTTGGTGCCCACGCCCGGCAGCATCAAAAACGCGATTCTGGCTTCTTTGGCGGTCTGCGCGGCGAGTTTGATCAGCTCTTGTTCGGGAGTTTTGGAGAAGCCGTAGTTGAAAGAGGATCCGCCCAGTCCGTCGCCGTGGGTCACCTCGATCACCGGGACCCCGGCGGCATCGAGAGCCGCAACGATGGCACCGACCTCTTCTTTGACGAACTGATGACGCTTGTGGTGAGACCCGTCGCGCAGCGAAGTGTCTGTGATCCGGACGTCCCAGATGCTGTCAGCCATTACGCCGCCTCCTCCTCATCGCTTCGCTCTGCATCGTCGGCGCCGGTCATCGCATTCCTCCTGTGACGGCGAGCGTCTCTTTGGCGATCTCCTCGCCTACCTTGGTGGCCGCCGCGGTCATGATGTCGAGGTTGCCCGCATACGGCGGCAGGTAATCTCCGGCGCCCTCGACCTCGACGAACGTGGTGACCAGGGCCTGCCCACCCGAGTTAATCGACGGCTCGTCGAACTGCGGCTCGTTGAGCAGCCGATATCCCGGCACGTAGGCCTGCACCTCGGCCACCACCTCCCGGATGGAGGCGGCGATCGCGGCGCGGTCGGCGTCCTCGGGAATGGCGCAGAAGATGGTGTCGCGCATGATCATCGGTGGGTCGGCCGGGTTCAAGATGATGATCGCCTTGCCGCGCGCAGCCCCGCCGATGGTCTCGACGCCCCGAGACGTGGTCTTGGTGAACTCGTCGATGTTGGCTCTGGTGCCGGGTCCCGCCGAAACGGAAGCGACCGACGCGACAATTTCCGCGTAGGGGACCCCACCTTTTTCGACCACCGCGCGATTCACCGCATACACGATTGGAATCGTCGCCTGTCCCCCACACGTGATCATGTTCACGTTCGGTGCGTCCAGATGCTCCCGCAGGTTCGCCGGGGGAATCACTGCCGGCCCAACCGCGGCCGGCGTCAGATCGATGGCCCGGATGCCCGCGGCCGCATACTTCGGCGCCGCGTCCCGATGCACGTAGGCACTGGTCGCCTCGAACACCAGGTCGGGTTTTTCGGGCTGCGCCAGCAGCCAGTCAACCCCTTCGTGCGTGGTTTCCAGGCCCAGCTTGCGGGCCCGCGCCAAGCCTTCGCTCTCGGGGTCGATCCCGACCATCCAGCGCGGTTCGAGCCAGTCAGATCGCAGCAGTTTGTAAAGCAGGTCGGTGCTGATATTTCCGGACCCGACAATGGCCACACTTGCCTTAGAAGGCATGTCGCTCCTTTTTAAAGCTCCTGAATTTCCAAACTAATTCCAAACTAATTCGAGACTATTCGAACGACAACCGGACGGAACCCAGCCCCGTGAAGTCGGCGACGAAATCGTCGCCCGCGCGGGCGTCGATCGCTCGCGTGCACGATCCTGGAAGCACCACATCACCTTTTCGCAGCCGGACCCCGAAGCTTTCCACCTTGCGGGCCAGCCAGGCCACCGCGGTGACCGGGTTGCCCAGCACGGCGTCGCTGCGACCCTCCGCGACTACCTCGCCGTTGCGGGTCAGTACCGCGTCGATCGTCTTGACATCAAGACCGGTTGGCGGCACCCGGGCTTCACCCAGCACGAACCCCGCCGAGGAGGCGTTGTCGGCGATGGTGTCGCACAGCGCGATCTTCCAGTCGGTGATCCTGGTGTCAATCAACTCGATCGACGGCACCAGGGCTGCGGTGGCGGCCAGCACGTCGTCCTCAGTGCAACCGGCTCCCGGCAGGTCAGCGGCCAGGATGAAGCCCACCTCCACCTCCACCCGGGGATAGAGATACCGGCCCGCCTTGACCGGGGTGTCCTCGAACACCTCCATCTCGTCAAGCAGATGCCCATAGTCCGGCTCGTCGACCCCCATCATCTGTTGCATCGCCAATGACGAAAGCCCGACCTTGTGCCCTACTACCTGCGCCCCTTCCGCGACCCGCTGACCGATATTGATCAGCTGGATCTCATACGCGTCGACCACGTCAATATCCGGGTACGCAGACGTCAGCGGAGCGATCGGCTTGCGACTCCGCTCGGCTTGCGCCAGGTCGGCGGCCAGCTCGTCGCGGATCGCAACACTGAGCATTTACCGAAGTCCCCTCGTCCGTTTGACCGGGCCGGTAGCGCCCGACCCGGGCAATTCTATAACGTGTTCTACATGACAGCGCAGGAGTTCGACGTCGTCGTGGTCGGAAGCGGCGGAGCCGGCATGGTAGCTGCCCTGACCGCCGCAAACCGTGGCCTCTCGACAGTAGTCATCGAGAAGGCCCCACATTTCGGCGGCTCTACCGCGCGCTCCGGCGGCGGGGTGTGGATCCCCAACAACGAGGTGCTCAAGCGTGACGGGGTGCAGGACACCGGCGAGGCCGCCCGTACCTATCTGCATGGCATCATCGGGGACGTCGTCGAACCGGAGCGCATCGATACCTATCTCGAACGCGGGCCCGAGATGTTGTCGTTCGTCTTGAAGCACTCACCACTGAAGATGTGCTGGGTGCCACGCTACTCCGACTACTACCCCGAGGCACCGGGTGGTCGCGCGGGCGGCCGTTCGATCGAGCCGAAGCCGTTCAACGCCAGAAAGCTCGGCGCCGACGAGTCTGGGCTGGAGCCGGCTTACGGCAAGGTGCCACTCAATGTCGTTGTCATGCAACAGGACTACGTGCGGTTGAACCAGCTCAAGCGACACCCCCGAGGTCTGGTGCGCAGCCTCAAGGTCGGCGCCCGCACGATGTGGGCGAAAGCGACAGGCAAGAACCTCGTCGGCATGGGCCGAGCCCTGATCGGGCCGCTGCGGATCGGGTTGCAAGAGGCTGGCGTTCCGGTCAAACTCAACACCGCACTCACCGAACTGTTCGTCGAGGACGGCGTGGTGCGCGGGGTCTATGTCCGGGACACAGGCGCGTCGCAACCAGACCAAGCATCAGCTGAGCCGCAGTTGATCAGGGCCCGACTCGGTGTGATCCTCGCCTCCGGCGGGTTCGAGCACAACGAACAGATGCGGGTGAAATACCAGCGCGCGCCTATCACCACCGAATGGACCGTGGGCGCCAAAGCCAACACCGGTGACGGCATCGTCGCAGGCGAAAAGCTCGGTGCTGCACTAGAGCTGATGGAAGACGCCTGGTGGGGACCGACGGTGCCTCTGGTGGGAGCGCCGTGGTTCGCATTGTCGGAGCGCAACTCGCCGGGATCGATCATCGTCAACGTGTCGGGCAAGCGTTTCATGAACGAATCGATGCCATACGTCGAAGCCTGCCACCACATGTACGGGGGGCAATACGGCCAGGGCCCCGGACCTGGCGACAATATCCCCGCGTGGCTGGTGTTCGACCAGCAGTACCGGGAGCGCTACATATTCGCGGGACTACAGCCCGGACAACGTATTCCGCGAAAGTGGCTGGAATCCGGTGTGATCATCCAGGCCGATACGCTTGAGGAGCTCGCCAACAAGGCCAGCCTGCCGGTAGCCGAGTTCACTGAGACGGTAAAGCGATTCAACGGCTTTGCCCGCTCGGGTGTCGACGAGGACTTCCACCGCGGTGAAAGCGCTTACGACAGGTACTACGGCGACCCGACCAACAAGCCCAATCCCAACCTCGGCGAACTCACCCATGCGCCGTATTACGCCGCCAAGATGGTGCCCGGGGATCTGGGCACCAAGGGCGGCATCCGCACCGACGTACATGGGCGTGCACTGCGCGACGACGGCACCATCATCGACGGCCTTTACGCCGCGGGCAATGTCAGCGCCCCGGTAATGGGACACACCTACCCCGGTCCGGGCGGCACCATTGGCCCGGCGATGACGTTCGGGTATCTCGCCGCGCTACACATAGCCGAACAACCCAGGAAGAACTGATATGCCAATCGATGTCGACGTCGCGCTGGCTGCGGAGTTAGAGCCAATCGAATTCTCTTGGTCCAGTAGCGATGTGCAGCTCTACCACCTGGGACTGGGTGCCGGGGAGGATCCCATGGACCCGCGCGAGCTGCGGTACCTGGTGGATGACACACCGCAAGTGCTGCCGACGTTCGGCAACGTCGCTGCCACCTTTCACGCCACCAAGCCACCCACCGTGCAGTTCCCCGGAATTGATATCGAGCTGAGCAAGGTGCTACATGCCAGCGAACGGGTCGAAGTGCCTGCGCCGCTACCTCCGTCAGGATCGGCGCGCGCAGTCACCCGGTTCACCGATATCTGGGACAAGGGCAAGGCCGCGGTGATCTGGAGCGAGACGCAAGTGAGCGCCCCCAACGGTACCCTGTTGTGGACACAGAAGCGGTCCATCTTTGCCCGCGGTGAGGGCGGATTCGGCGGCTCCCGCGGGCCGTCGGGGTCGGATGCCGCCCCGGACCGAGCGCCCGACCTCGAGGTCGACGTGCCGATTCTGCCGCAGCAGGCGCTGCTGTACCGGCTCTGTGGGGACCGCAATCCGCTGCACTCGGATCCTGAATTTGCTGCTGCCGCAGGCTTTTCTCAGCCCATCCTGCACGGCCTGTGCACCTACGGCATGACATGCAAGGCCATCACCGACGCGCTACTGGACGGGGATGCCGGGGCGGTCGCCGCCTACGGCGCGCGGTTTGCCGGCGTGGCCTTCCCCGGCGAGACACTCAAGGTCGGCATCTGGAAGGACGACAACCGCTTCCTGGCCAGCGTTATCGCGCCTTCGCGCGACAATGCCACGGTGCTCAGCGGCGTCGAGCTCGTCCCCGCCTAGCGCCCACTCCACCCGAACGTGACGCTGCAGTCACGTTCGAGGCAAGGGCGATGCCTAGCCGAGGATTAGGCCGGACGTCGGCACTCCGGTACCCGCGGTGACGACCACGTGCTCGACGTCGGGCACCGGGTTCACCGAGGTGCCGCGCAACTGCCGGACGCCCTCGGCGATGCCGTTCATCCCGTGGATGTAGGCCTCGCCGAGTTGACCACCGTGCGTGTTGATCGGCAGCCGGCCGCCGACCTCCACCGCACCGTCGGCGACGAAGTCTTTGGCTTCGCCCTTGCCGCAGAATCCCAACTCTTCCAACTGAATCAGAGTGAAGGGGGTGAAGTGGTCATACAGGATAGCGGTCTGGATGTCGGCCGGCGAGAGACCGGACTGTTGCCAAAGCTGCCGGCCGACCACGCCCATTTCGGGCAGGCCGAGTTCGGGGCGGTAGTAGCTGACCATCGTGTACTGGTCGGGGCTGGCACCTTGCGCCGCCGCCTCGATGACCGCCGGCCGATGCTTGAGGTCGCGCGCGCGCTCCACCGATGTCACCACGAGCGCCACCGCGCCATCGGTCTCCTGACAACAGTCCAGCAGCCGCAGCGGCTCGGCGATCCACCGCGAATTCTGGTGGTCCTCAATCGTTATCGGCTTCTCGTAGAAGTAGGCCTTCGGGTTCTTCGCAGCGTGTTTGCGGTCGGCGACCGAGATGGCGCCGAAATCGCGGCTGCCGGCTCCGGACCAGTGCATGTACCGCTGCGCGATCATTGCCACCTGCGCCGCGGGAGTCGAAAGCCCATGCGGATACGAGAAGGAATTGTCGGCCGTCGTCGAATCCGCCTGAACGTCAGCACTTCCCACTAGCCTTCTCTGCACCTGGCCGAAGCGCATCCCGGACCGCTCGTTGAAGGCCCGGTAGGCCACCACGACATCTGCCAACCCAGTAGCGACGGCCATCGCGGCATGCGCGATGGTTCCGCACGCAGCGCCACCGCCGTAGTGGATCTGGGAAAAAAACTTAAGGTCCCCGATGCCCGTGGCGCGAGCGACGGCGATCTCGTTGTTGGTGTCCATCGTGAACGTTGTGAGACCGTCGACATCGGACGGGCTCAAGCCGGCGTCGCCGAGGGCTTCAAGCACCGCCTCGGCCGCCAGCCGCAACTCGCTCCGGCCCGAGTTCTTCGAGAAGTCGGTGGCGCCGATGCCGACGATGGCCGCCTTGCGCGACAACATTACGCGTCCCCGATCGTGAGCGTGGCCGTTGCGATGACGTGGTCGCCGAGGCTGTTTCGGCCAAACACCTTCACGGTGATCAACCCGTCCTCCACCGCAGTCACCGCACCGGAGAAAGTGATCGTGTCGTAGGCGTACCACGGCACCCCCAGCCGCAGCCCGATCGACTTGATCAACGCCGACGGCCCGGCCCAGTCGGTCAAGAATCGCTGCACCAGCCCGGTGTCGGTGAGGATGTTGACGAAGATGTCCTTGGAGCCCTTGGACTGCGCCAAGTCGCGGTCGTGATGCACGTCCTGGAAGTCACGAGTGGCCAAGGCCGTCGAGATGATGAAGGTGGGGTCGCCGTGGATTTTGAGCTCGGGCAGCGTGGTGCCGACTTCAATCGCGGGTGCGCTCATTCTTCGGGCTCCCAGGCGTAAAGGGTCCACTCCGGGCCGGACTCGCCGGCCGGGAAGTCGATATAGGTTGCGCGAACGGGCATTCCGATCTCCACGTTGGCGCGGTCGACGTTGCGCAACTCGCCCAGCATGCGGACGCCTTCTTCAAGCTCTACCAACGCGATCACGAAGGGCAGCGTGCGCCCGGGCACCTTAGGCGCGTGATGCACCACGAAGCTGTACACCGTCCCCTTGCCACTCGCCACCACAAACTCGGTCGGAAGTTCCTTGTCCTGCCAGACCGCCGGAACCGGGGGATGCTGCAGGACGCCAGCGGGGCGCCGCTGGATTCGCAGCTCGTGCGCCTTGACGCCCTCCCAGAAGAACGCGGTGTCGCGCGACACCGCGGGGCGCATCATGGCATCGGGGTCCAAATCCTCGGGCACCGAAACCTGAGCGTCATCAGACTCGCGCGGCTTGAATTTGAGTATGCGCCAATTCATCTCGGCGACGTCCTCATCGCCCACCCGCCAGACGATGTGTTGGTTCACGAACCAGCCCTCGCCGAGGGCGGTCTGCTTGGGCCCAACCACGTCGCCCATCTCCGACGCGATGGTGACCTGCTCACCAGGCTGCAAATACCGGTGATACGTCTGCTCGCAGTTGGTGGCGACCACGCCGACGTACCCGGCGCCGTCGAACAACTCCATGATGGGCCCCATGGGATCGTCTTTCGGACGCTCTCCGCCCAGGCCGAACATTGTCCACACCTGAATCATCGCCGGTGGGGCCACAATCCCGGGATGGCCGACAGCGCGGGCCGCGGCCTCGTCCACGTAGATCGGGTTGCGGTCGCCGAGCGCCTCCACCCAGTTGTTGATGATCGGCTGATTCACCGGATCACGGCCCGCGCGGGGCTTGGGGCCGCCCGCCCCCTTGATCTCCGCGAGGGCTTCTTGGATGTCGGCAAACCCCGTCATCTAGGCACCCTCGGCACTTTGAGGCCCGACGCCGCGATCATCTCACGCATGACTTCGTTGACGCCTCCGCCGAAGGTGATCACCAGGTTGCGTTTGGTTTGCGAGTCCAGCCAATCGAGCAGTTCGGCGGTGTCCGACTCGGCGGGGTTGCCGTACTTGCCGACGACCTCTTCGGCGAGGCGCCCGATGTACTGAATACGTTCCGTGCCGAATACTTTCGTCGACGCCGCATCGGCCACATTGATGTCTTCACCGGCGGCGGCCACCTGCCAGTTGAGCAGTTCGTTGATCCGCCACATCGAATGAATCTCACCGAGCGCGCGCTTGACGTCTTGGCGGTCGATCGGCGTGACCCCATTGCCACCGGGCTTGGATGCCCACGTGTGCAAGCGGTCGTAGATGCTGGCGACGCGACCAGCGGGACCGAGCATGACCCGCTCGTTGTTGAGCTGGGTAGTAATCAGCCGCCATCCGGCGTTCTCTTCGCCGACAAGCATGTCGGCCGGCACTCGCACGTCGTTGTAGTACGTGGCGTTGGTGTGGTGCGCGCCGTCGGACAGGATAATCGGTGTCCAGGAATATCCCGGATCCTTGGTATCGACGATCAGAATCGAAATACCTTTGTGCTTAACGGCTTCCGGATCGGTTCGGCAGGCTAACCAGATGTAATCGGCATCGTGCCCACCGGTGGTGAAGACCTTCTGCCCGTTCACGATGTACTCGTCACCCTGCCGCACGGCCGTGGTCCGCAACGACGCCAGGTCGGTGCCCGCCTCCGGTTCGGTGTAGCCGATCGCGAAATGCACTTCGCCGGCCAAGATCCCCGGTAGGAACTTCTTCTTCTGCAGCTCAGTGCCGAAGCGCTGCAGGGTGGGACCCACCGTCTGCAACGTCACCGCGGGCAGTGGCACGTCGGCCCGTTGGGCTTCGTTGACGAAGATCGACTGCTCGATCGGCCCGAAGCCGTGGCCGCCGAACTCTTTTGGCCATCCGACCCCGAGCTTGCCGTCCTGACCCATCCGCCGGATCACCGCGCGGTAGGCGTCGTTGTGACGATCCTGCTCCATCGCTTTCGCCTCGTCGGGCGAAATCAGATTCTGAAAGTACTCACGTAGCTCCGCCTGCAGCTGACGCTGTTCCGGAGTCAACTCTATGAACATTGCGCTCCCACCAGGTCGAGACGATGAGATGACCCGCCGAGGAGTCGGGTCAAGTCTTTGATCGTGGAGTAGTACCGGTGCATCGGATAGGTGATGTCCATACCCATGCCGCCATGCAGGTGGTGGCAGAGTTGCATCACGGGGGGTGCCTGTGAGGTGACCCAGTACCCCAGCACGTCGAGGTCGTCGTCAGCGTCCCGGCCCTCGGTCAGCCGCCAGATCACCGATTTTGCCACTAAACCAATTGTGCGCGAAGCGATATAAACCTCGGCAAGCTGCGCGGCCACGGTCTGGAAGGTGGACAGCGGTTTGCCGAACTGCTTCCGCTCTGCCACGTAGTCAGCGGTGAGCCGGAGTGCCCCGGCCACCAGGCCATCGGTGAAGGCGCCTATCGCGGCCAGCACCAACTGGTTGGCTCTGTGCACCGCCGCACCCGCCAGAACGTCGGAATCGGCAACCGCCACGTCGACGAACGTCACCGTGTACTCGTCGGACGCATTCGACGTCGGCGTCTTGACCAGCCGCACACCCTCGGCCTTCGGTGACACCACAACCACCGCGCTATCGGCCGTCACGACCAGCCAATCGGCTTGTTCGGCATAGCCGACACCAACTTTGGTGCCCGATAAACGCCCGTTGGCGAAGGTGGTTGCGGGCCGGTCCGGCAGTGCCGCGCCGGGTTCGTTGAGGGCCGCCGTCAGGACCCCGCCCTTGGCAACCCCCGCCAAAAAACGATCCTGCTGCTCATCAGAGGCCAGGTCCAGCAGCGGGACCACGCCAAAACCCAGCGTGGCGAGCGCCGGCGTGATGGCGCCATGGCGACCCACCTCGGTCAGCACGGTTCCCACCTCCGACAGGCCCACGCCGTCGCCGCCGAGGCGCTCGGGCACCGGCAGCGCCGTCACTCCCCCGTCGACCAGAGCTTTCCAAGTCAGATCCCGGTCCAATACCGACGTGACGACATCGGCGACAGCCTGTTGCGTGGCAGTGAGCTCGAAGTCCATCGTCAGTGTTGAATTCGTCACCGCGCCACCGGGCTCTTGCCGGTGTAGTCGACCTGCCAATGCTTGATGCCGTTGAGCCAGCCAGAACGCAACCGCTCAGGCTCCGACACCGGTTTCAAGTCCGGCATGTGGTCGGCCACGGCGTTGAAGATGAGGTTGATCGTCATCCGGGCCAAGTTGGCTCCGATGCAGTAATGCGCACCCGTGCCGCCGAATCCGACATGGGGATTCGGGTCGCGCAGGATGTTGAACGAATGCGGGTCTTCGAAGACCTCTTCGTCGAAGTTGGCCGAGCGGTAGGACATCACCAGCCGCTGACCCTTCTTGATCTGGACTCCGTTCAGATCGGTGTCCTCGTTGGCGGTGCGCTGGAATGCCGACACCGGCGTCGCCCAGCGGACGATCTCATCGGCGGCTGTCGACGGGCGTTCCTTCTTGTACAGCTCCCACTGGTCCGGGTTGCTCGCGAAGGCGATCATCCCGTGCGTGATCGAGTTGCGGGTGGTCTCGTTGCCTGCCACCGCCAGCATGATGACGAAGAAGCCGAACTCGTCGTCGGAAAGCTTCTCCCCGTCGATGTCGGCCTGGATCAAGGTCGTGACGATGTCGTCGGTCGGGTTCTTGCCCCGCTCATCGGCCATCGCCATCGCGTACATGATCAGTTCCATCGAGGATTGCGCGGGATCGACATCGGCGTATTCGGGATCCTCACCGCCGGTCATCTCGTTCGACCAGCGGAACAGCTTGTCGCGATCGTCCTGCGGCACGCCGAGCAACCCAGCGATGGCCTGCAGCGGAAGTTCGCACGACACCTGCTCGACGAAGTCACCCACGCCAGCGGCGGCCGCGTTCTTGGCGATGTTCTGGGCGCGCTGTGCGAGTTCGTCCTCCAGCCGACCCACCGCGCGGGGAGTGAAGCCGCGAGCGATGATCTTGCGCAGCCGGGTGTGGTGCGGGGCGTCCATGTTGAGCATGACGCTGCGCTGCATTTCGACGCTCTCGCGCGTCATCTCCCTGGGCCATGTCGGGATGGCGCCGTTCTGCCAGCTGGAGAAGATGTCGCTGCGGCGCGACACTTCTTTGACGTCGGCGTGCTTGCTGAGCAGCCAGTAGCCGTTGTCCTCGAAGCCCCCGCAGCCGTCGGGCACGTCGACCCAGTGGATCGGTTCCGACTCGCGGAGCTGCGCAAGCTCCGCCACGGGAAGCCCTACCAGGTTGACGTCGGGATCAAGGAAGTCGAAGTCAGCCGAAATATTGGGGGGTGCCATAGCGCCTCTCCTGAATTGCAACGTGTTCTAGTGCCAGTAAAACATGCCTCCACCGCAGACAAAAGGCGGTCCGGCGTCCTCGCTTGTCAGAGTAATGAAACGTGTTCTAGCCTGGCCCCATGGGTAACCCGGTAATCGTTGAAGCCACGCGTAGCCCGATCGGCAAACGCAACGGATGGCTGTCTGGGCTGCATGCCACCGAGCTGCTTGGCGCGGTGCAGAAGGCACTAACAGAGAAAGCCGGCATCGACGCCGGCGACGTCGAACAGGTCATCGGCGGCTGCGTAACGCAATACGGCGAGCAGTCCAACAACATCACCCGAGTGGGGTGGCTGGTCGCGGGTCTGCCCGAGCACGTCGGCGCGATGACGGTGGACTGCCAATGCGGCAGCGGCCAGCAGGCCAACGGACTGATCGCTGGTCTCATCGCGGCAGGCGCCATCGACGTCGGCATCGCCTGCGGCATCGAGGCGATGAGCCGGGTCGGGTTGGGCGCCAACGCGGGCCCCGACCGCGGAATCCTACGTCCCGAGTCCTGGGACATCGACCTCCCCGATCAGTTCACCGCTGCCGAGCGCATCGCGAAGCGCCGCGGCATCACCCGCGAAGACATCGACGCCTTCGGCCTCGCATCTCAGCAAAAGGCAAAGCAGGCCTGGGCCGAGGGCCGGTTCGACCGCGAGATCAGCGCGATCGTCGCGCCGGTGCTCGACGAGAACAAGAGGCCGACCGCCGATCGGGCACCGGTTACCCGCGACCAGGGCCTGCGCGACACCACTCTGGAGGGGCTGAGCCAGCTGAAGCCGGTACTGGAGGGCGGCATCCACACCGCGGGTACGTCGTCGCAGATCTCCGACGGCGCGGCGGCGGTGCTGTGGATGGATGAGGACAAGGCCAAGGCACTCGGCCTGACGCCGCGGGCCCGGATCGTCAGTCAAGCGCTTGTCGGCGCGGAGCCTTACTACCACTTGGACGGTCCGGTGCAGTCCACCGCGAAGGTGCTCGAGAAGGCCGGAATGAAGATCGGCGACATCGACATCGTCGAGATCAACGAGGCGTTCGCGTCGGTGGTGCTGTCCTGGGCGCGGGTCCATGAACCTGACATGGCGACGGTCAACGTCAACGGCGGTGCAATCGCCCTGGGCCACCCGGTGGGCTCGACTGGCAGCCGACTGATCACCACCGCATTGCACGAGCTGGAGCGTTCCGATCAAAGCACTGCCCTGATCACCATGTGTGCCGGCGGAGCGTTGTCCACCGGTACCATCATCGAGCGGATTTAGCCAGGTCGGTGGTCGTCTCCGAGGAAAGCCGCATTGCCGCGGCGCAGGCCTATATCGACGCGCTCGTCAGCCATGACGGCGATTCGGTCCCGTTCGCAGTTTCATGCACCCGTGTCGAGCAGGGGATCAAGAACGGGTTTTCCGGCAATCACCTGCGGCGCAGCCTGAATCGCGGAGTCCAGTACTGGATCGTTGCCGACGCGACGCCACCCGAATACCGCATTGCCGGCGACCAGGTGCACGCGGCGTACGACGTGCTGACCAAGGCAGCGTTCAGCGGCCGGCGAGTTGCCGCGCGGGTTAACGAAACCTTCGCGATCCCAGCCGAAAGCCCCAACGGGAGGGCCGAAATCCACCACATCAAAGTTCGCTTTCAGCCATTTATTCAACGCTGAGACTTGGGAATACCATGCCAAAATCACCGCCGCGTGCGTTGAATGCGCCTTGGGTCACCTTCATCATGAAGTGGATGGGCCGCACCACAACTTTGGTCTATCGACTCAGCAACGGAAAACTCGGCGGCACGTTCCAGAGTAGTCCAGTTGCGCTGCTGACCACGACGGGCTGCAAGACCGGCGAGCCACGCGTGAGCCCACTGCTTTACCTGCGCGAGGGCGGCCGCGTGATACTTGTCGCCTCGCAGGGCGGCCGTGACACAAACCCCATGTGGTATCTCAACCTCAAGGCCAATCCCACCGTGTCCGTTCAGATTAAGGGCGAGGTATTGCAGCTGCGGGCGCGCGACGCCACGGCCGAAGAGCGTGACGAGTATTGGGCCAAGTTGGCAGCCATGTATCCCACGTTGGACGACTACCAGTCGTGGACCGATCGGGTGATCCCGATCGTGATCTGCGATCCTTAAGGTTTGCGTTAGCCTCGTATCCGCAAACGCGAGCTGCACCGCGATGGGCTAGCGAGGAGGCGAGCGAATGAAGCACGACCCGCGGAGCGACGTTGTCTCCCGCCAATACGAGAAATGGACCTACCCCGAGCCTATCGAGGATCTGGAGTCGTGGTGCAAGACCGATTGGCAGTGGTTCGACCCTAGTCACGCGCACCGCATCTTATGGCCCGATCGGGACTACAAGCCCGACCTTGACATTTTGATTGCCGGCTGTGGGACGAATCAGGCGGCGGTCTTCGCGTACATGAACCCCGGCGCCAAAGTCGTGGCGATCGATATCAGCCAGCCGTCACTGGACCATGAGCAGTATCTCAAGGACAAGCACGGGCTATCGAACCTGGAGTTACACCTGCTTCCGATCGAAGAGGCGCCGTCGCTGGAGCTCGATTTCGATCTGATTGTGTCGACCGGAGTTCTCCATCACCTGGCAGATCCGAAGGCCGGCATGCGAGCGCTCGCCCCTTGCCTGCGACCGGACGGCGCGGTCGCACTGATGCTCTACGCACGGTACGGTCGAATCGGGGTCGAATTGATGCAATCCATCTTTCATGACTTAGGACTACATCAGGACGAAGAATCGATCCACATGGTAAAAGAGACGCTCGCGCACATAAATGAAGATCATCCCATCGAAAGCTATCGAAGAATCGCGCCGGATTTGGCGTTCGATGCCGGTCTCGTGGATACGTTTCTGCACGGTCGCGACCGCAGTTATACGGTCGAGGACTGCATCGATCTTGTCGCCTCGGCTGGACTCAAATTTCAGACATGGTTTAACAGAACGCCGTACTATCCGCACTATCTGCGGGCTTTGCAGGCGCCGAGAGGCGAGTTTTATGCGGCTGTGAACGCATTGCCTGAGATCAAGATGTGGTCCATCATGGAGCGCACCAAAACACTCAATGCCTGTCATCTTTTTGTTGCGGCCGGTCCCGACCGACCGACCGAGAGTTACGCCATCGATTTTTCCATGCGTGAATCCATTGATTACATTCCACTGATGCGTTACCGCTGCGGTATTTCGGGCACCGAGATCTTTAGATCGGATTGGCGTCTGAATCTGAGCGCAGGCCAATTGCCCTTTGTTGAGTACATAGATGGGCGTCGCACGATTCGAGAGATTGCCGAGTGCGTGATGCAGAGCCGCCGTTCACCGACAGGCAGCGTGGGTGCCACCGAAAAATTCGCGATCGGATTATTTCAGTCCCTCTGGCGCCTTGACTTTATTTCGATGGCCCTCAACACGAACGGTCGCGCATCGGGTTGACTAGGCCCCGTATACCGGAACCGGTGGGCGCGAGTTGGCCAGCAGGTCGCTGACGACGGGCCCCAGCTCAGCTGGATCCCAGCGCGCACCCTTATCGATCTGCGGGCCGTGCGCCCAGCCTTCGGCGACGCGGATCTTGCCGCCCTCGATTTCGAACACCTGGCCGGTGACGTTGCGCGATTCGGCGCTGCCCAGCCAGACGACCAGTGGCGAAACATTTTCCGGCGCCATGGCGTCGAAATCGTCTCCCTGCGTAGCCATCATCTCCGCAAAGACGGTCTCGGTCATCCGGGTACGGGCCGACGGCGCGATCGCGTTGACGGTGACACCGTAACGACCCATTTCCGCCGCGGCAACCAGTGTCATCGCCGCGATGCCGGCCTTGGCGGCGCTGTAGTTCCCCTGCCCGACGCTGCCCTGCAGGCCTGCCCCCGAACTGGTGTTAATGATCCGCGCGTCAACCGTTTTCCCCTCTTTGGACAGCCCGCGCCAATATGACGCGGCGTGCCGCATCGTCGCGAAATGGCCCTTGAGATGTACGGCGATGACGGCGTCGAATTCTTCCTCGCTGGTATTGGCCATCATTCTGTCCCGCACGATCCCGGCGTTGTTCACCAGCACGTCCAGACCGCCGAACGTCTCGACAGCGGTCTTGACGAGGCCGGCCGCTTGATCCCAGTCCGCGATGTTGGAGCCGTTGGCGACGGCTTCACCGCCGGCTGCGGTGATCTCGTCGACCACGCCCTGCGCCGCGCTGCCGCCGCCGGCGGGCGAACCGTCCAGCCCCACGCCGATGTCGTTGACCACAACGCGCGCACCTTCGGCGGCAAAAGCCAAAGCATGCGCGCGCCCGATCCCGCCGCCCGCTCCCGTGACGATGACCACGCGGCCGTCAACCACACCCATACTTCCTGTCTCCTCTACTTGATCGTGGTCGCGCTCGTTGTAGCAAGATAGTGCGGCGGCTCGCCGCCGCCGTGCACCTCCAACGTGGCGCCGCTGATGTAGGACGCCACTTCCGACGCCAAAAATGCTGCAGCCCAACCGACGTCCTCGGGCTTGGCCAGTCGGCCCAGTGGGACGTTTTTAGAGATCGCGGCTATCGACTCGGCGTCGCCGTAGAACAGATCGGCCTGCTCGGTTTCGACCATCCCGACCACGCACGCGTTCACGCGGACCTTGGGCGCCCACTCGACCGCCAGTGTCTGGGTCAGGCTCTCCAGGCCGGCCTTGGCCGCCCCGTATGCAGCGGTGCCCGGGGTTGGCCGCCGGCCGCTCACACTGCAGATGTTGACGATCGATCCGCC
The DNA here is from genome assembly GCA_963762625.1 of uncultured Actinomycetota bacterium. Lineage (GTDB taxonomy): Bacteria > Actinomycetota > Actinomycetes > Mycobacteriales > Mycobacteriaceae > Mycobacterium. Next base: position 671,661 of record CAVXLB010000001.1, on the reverse strand, counting down.
GCCAGGCTGATCTTTCATCTTGTCGTTCGCGTACTGCGAAACCAGCAGCGCACCAATGAGATTAAGTTCGATGATCTTGCGGTTGAACTTCGCACTTGAATCGGCGGTCAGCACGTATGGCGAACCTCCGGCGTTGTTAACGACGACGTCGAGCCGTCCGTGGCGCTCAACGATCGTGTCGATCAACGCTTCGACGGCTTCCTCGTCGCGAACGTCGCAGGAGTGGAATTCATAGGGCAGGCCCTCGACGGCTCGCCGTGCGCAGGTGATCACTGTCGCGCCCTGCTCGGCGAAAACCGCACTGATACCGGCACCCACTCCACGAACGCCTCCGGTGACCAAAACCACCCGACCGGCCAATCCGAAATTGATGGCGTCGGCTCCTTCGGGTCGAGTCACTGTGCTAGCGTACCAAGCAAGTGCTTGCTTAGGTAGCTACCGCCTAATTCTTCCAAAGGAAGTGCAAATTTGACGATCACATCCACCACTACTGAACCGGGCATAGTCGCGGTAACCGTCGACTACCCGCCCGTCAACGCCATCCCTTCGCAGGGCTGGTTCGAGTTGGCCGACGCCATAACGGCCGCCGGCGCGCACCGCGAGACGCATGCGGTGATCCTGCGCGCCGAGGGTCGCGGCTTCAACGCCGGGGTGGACATCAAGGAGATGCAGCGCACCGAGGGATTCGGCGCACTTATCGACGCCAATCGCGGCTGCTTCGCCGCATTCCGCGCGGTTTACGAGTGCGCGGTTCCGGTGATCGCCGCGGTCAACGGATTCTGCGTCGGCGGCGGCATCGGACTCGTCGGCAACGCCGATGTCATCGTCGCCTCCGACGACGCCACGTTCGGACTGCCGGAGGTGGAGCGTGGTGCGCTCGGCGCCGCGACCCACCTGTCGCGACTGGTGCCACAACACATGATGCGGCGGTTGTTCTTCACGGCTGCCACCGTGGACGCCGCCACCTTGCACCATTTCGGTTCGGTGCATGAGGTGGTGCCCCGCGCCGAACTCGACGAGGCCGCTCTGCGGGTGGCGCGCGACATCGCCGGCAAAGACACCCGGGTCATCCGCGCGGCGAAGGAGGCACTCAACTTGATCGACGTGCAACGGGTCAACTCGAGCTACCGCATGGAGCAAGGCTTTACGTTCGAGCTCAACCTTGCCGGGGTCTCCGACGAGCACCGCGACGCGTTTGTGAAGAAGCCATAGCCGCCGATGACGATGCAGATCGAAGCGATGAGGAGGAATGGCGAATCATGACCGATAAGAGAACCACCCTCGATGCGGCCGTCGCCGAATTGCGCTCCGGCATGACCATCGGTATTGGCGGCTGGGGCTCGCGCCGCAAACCGATGGCCTTCGTCCGTGCCATTTTGCGCACCGATGTCACAGATCTGACCGTCGTCACCTATGGCGGACCCGACTTGGGACTGCTCTGCTCCGCGGGCAAGGTAAAGCGCGTCTACTACGGTTTCGTTTCGCTGGATTCGCCGCCGTTCTACGACCCGTGGTTCGCCAAGGCGCGTACCACCGGGTCGATCGAAGCCCGCGAAATGGACGAGGGCATGCTGCGCTGCGGATTGCAGGCAGCGGCACAGCGGCTGCCATTCCTGCCCATCCGGGCCGGACTGGGCAGTTCGGTCCCGGACTTCTGGGAAGGCGAACTACAGACGGTAACCAGCCCGTACCCGGCACCCGGTGGTGGTCACGAGACGCTGATCGCCATGCCGGCGCTGCGACTGGACGCCGCCTTCGTGCACCTTAATCTCGGTGACAGCCAAGGCAATGCGGCCTACACCGGCATCGATCCATACTTCGACGACCTGTTCCTGATGGCCGCTGACAGGCGCTATTTATCAGTGGAGCGCGTGGTTTCGACTCAAGAATTGGTCAAAGCCGTCCCGCCGCAGGCGCTACTGGTGAACCGGATGATGGTCGACGCGGTGGTGGAAGCACCTAATGGTGCCCACTTCACCACCGCCGCGCCGGATTACGGTCGCGACGAAAAATTCCAGCGACACTACGCCGAGGCCGCCGGGACGGAAGAGGGCTGGCAGCAGTTCTTGCAAACCTACCTGTCGGGCGGCGAACCCGAATATCAGGCAGCTGTCCGCGCTTTCGGAGAGGAGGCCCGGTCATGAGCACCCGAGCCGAAGTATGCGCGGTCGCCTGCGCCGAGTTGTTCCGGGACGCGGGCGAAATCATGGTCAGCCCGATGACCAATATGGCCTCCGTCGGGGCGCGGCTGGCGCGGTTGACCTTCTCCCCCGACATCGCGCTGACCGACGGCGAAGCACAGTTGCTCGCGGACACCCCGGCGCTGGGCAAGACCGGCGCCGTCGAAGGCTGGATGCCGTTTAGCCGCGTGTTCGAAACGCTGGCCTGGGGGCGTCGGCATGTGGTGATGGGTGCCAATCAGGTTGACCGGTTTGGCAATCAGAACCTCTCGGCGTTCGGGCCGCTGCAGCATCCCACTCGGCAGATGTTCGGTCTGCGCGGTGCGCCGGGCAACGCGATCAACCACGCGACCAGTTACTGGGTCGGCAATCATTCCAACCGGGTATTCTGCGATACGGTCGACGTGGTATGCGGTATCGGCACCGACAAGATCGACGGCGACAACCCTGCGTTTCGGTTCGCGAACGTCTACCGGGTGGTGTCCAACCTCGGGGTGTTCGATTTCGATGGCCCGGGCGGCACAATGCGGGCGCTAAGCCTGCACCCCGGGGTATCGCCGGACGACGTCCGCGAAGCCACCTCATTCGACGTGCATGGGCTGAACGAGACCGAAGAGACCAGGCTGCCAACCGACGCGGAATTACGGCTAATCCGCGAAGATATCGACCCGAAGGCATTGCGGGACAGAGAGATACGGTCATGAAGTTGCGCACGCCGCTGACCGAGCTGGTCGGCGTCGAGCACCCCGTGGTCCAAACCGGTATGGGCTGGGTGGCCGGGGCCCGACTGGTATCGGCCACGGCCAACGCCGGCGGACTTGGCATCTTGGCGTCCGCCACCATGACGCTGGATGAGCTGGCGACCGCCATCGGCAAGGTCAAGGCCGCCACCGACAAGCCTTTTGGCGTGAACATGCGCGCCGACGCCGCCGACGCGGGTGACCGCGTCGAATTGATGATCCGCGAGGGCGTCAAGGTTGCGTCGTTTGCGCTTGCGCCCAAGCAGGAGCTGATTTCTCGGCTCAAAGAGGCGGGGGCGGTCGTGATTCCGTCGATCGGTGCGGCCAAGCATGCGCGCAAAGTCGCGGAATGGGGCGCCGACGCGATGATTGTGCAAGGCGGCGAAGGCGGCGGCCACACCGGACCCGTCGCCACCACGCTGCTGCTGCCGTCCGTGCTGGACGCCGTCAAGGGCACCGGGATCCCGGTTATCGCCGCTGGCGGATTCTTCGACGGACGTGGGCTCGCGGCGGCATTGTCCTACGGCGCGTCCGGCGTGGCGATGGGGACGCGGTTTCTACTGACCTCGGATTCCACCGTGCCCGATGCGGTCAAAAGGCGCTATCTGGATGCGGCGCTCGACGGCACGGTCGTCACCACCCGGGTCGACGGCATGCCGCACCGGGTGCTGCGTACCGGGCTGGTTGAGAAGCTGGAAAGCGGCACGCGGGCAAGGGGCTTGACGGCGGCGGTGCGGAATGCCGGCAAGTTCAAGCAAATGTCACAGATGACCTGGCGATCGATGATCACCGACGGTCTTGCGATGCGCCATGGCAAAGAGCTGACCTGGTCACAAGTCGTGATGGCCGCGAACACCCCGATGCTGCTGAAAGCCGGGCTTGTCGAAGGCAACACCGACGCCGGAGTGCTGGCCTCGGGACAAGTGGCCGGCATCCTCGATGACCTGCCTTCCTGCGCCGAGCTGATCGAGTCGATCGTCGCCGACGCAATCGAACACCTGCGGGCCGCGTCTGCCCTCGTGCAGGGCTAGCGTCCGCAATCTAGACGCCCGGATACGCCAAGCTCGTGCAGCGCGCATCACCCGTTCTGGAAGGGCCTTCGCGGCTAATGCCTCGGAACCCAGGAAGGGCCAGGGGGATTTCGCCCATGCATGAAAGCCGGCATCATCGCCCGACACCAAGTTTACGTTCGGCCTTGCGGTGGCGCAGCCTCGCCGCTAGAGCCGCTCGATGATGGTGACGTTGGCGGTGCCGCCGCCCTCGCACATCGTTTGCAGGCCGTAGCGACCGCCGATGCGCTCGAGCTCGTTGAGCATGGTGGTGAACAGCTTGGCCCCGGTGGCACCCAGCGGGTGACCGAGGGCGATGGCTCCGCCGTTGGGGTTGACCTTCTCCGGGTCGGCCTTGATCTCCTTGAGCCAGGCCAACACGACCGGCGCGAACGCCTCATTGATCTCGATGGTGTCGATGTCGTCGATGGACAACCCAGTCTTTTCCAGCGCGTACCGGGTAGCTGGGATGGGCCCGGTGAGCATGAACACCGGGTCGGCGGCGCGGGCACTGATGTGGTGGATACGGGCGCGGGGTGTGAGCTTATGGTCTTTGACAGCTTGCTCGGAGGCCAACAAAACCGCACTGGCTCCGTCGGAAATCTGGCTGGCCATCGCCGCGGTGAGCCGGCCACCCTCGACCAATGTCTTCAGGCCGGCCATCTTCTCCAGCGACGACTCGCGCGGGCCCTCGTCGACCCGAAACGGACCGGATTCGGTTTCAATAGTGATGATTTCGTTGTCGAAGTGGCCACCGCGGATCGCCGCGAACGCGCGTTCGTGGCTCGTCAGCGCGTACTGTTCCATTTCTTCACGAGACAGGTTCCACTTCTCGGCGATCATCTCCGAGCCACGGAACTGCGAAATCTCCTGATCACCGTATCGGTGCAGCCACTGCTTGGACTCGTTGGTCGGCGAGGTGAACCCGAACTGCTCGCCGACCGTCATCGCCGACGAGATCGGGATTTGGCTCATGTTCTGCACGCCGCCGGCCACGATGAGGTCGGCCGTGCCGGCTAGGATCGCCTGCGCACCAAAGGAAATCGCCTGTTGGCTCGAGCCGCACTGCCGATCCACAGTGACACCTGGTACCTCTTCGGGATAGCCCGCGGCCAACCACGAGAGTCGGGCGATGTTGCCGGCCTGTCCCCCAATGGCGTCGACACAGCCGGCGATCACGTCTTCAACAGCGGCGGGGTCGACGTCGACCCGGTCCAGCAGTCCGCGCCAACCCAGGGCGCCCAGGTCGACGGGATGTATCCCGGCCAGTGCGCCATTGCGCTTGCCAACCGCGGTACGTACAGCATCGATGACGTACGCCTCGGGCATTTTCCAAACTCCTTCTTTAGTCGTTCTTTTGTTCAATGTCTTTTACGTCGCGGTAATTCCACCAAGGACGATGGCTAGGTATTGGCGACCGACCTGCTCTGCGGTGAGCGGTCCGCCGGGCTGATACCAGCGCACCGAAACCCAGGTGGTGTCACGGATGAAGCGGTAAACCAAGTCGACGTCGAGGTCGGGCAGGAAGTATCCCTCGTCTATGCCTTGATTGATCAACTCGACCCACATCTTGCGTTGTTGCCGGTTCATGTCCTCGATGTAGGAGAACCGGGGTTGCGATGACAGCCGTTGGGCCTCGTCCTGATAGATGACGACCTGGGCATGCCGATGCTCGATCGCTTCGAACGAGGTCATGAAGAGTCCCTTGAGCCGCTCCAAGGGGTCAGCCTCGGTGTCCATGATTTCGGTGTAGCGGGCGAACAGCCAGTCCAGGAAACCGCGTAACAGCTCGTCGACCATCTCCTCTTTGGAGGAGAAATGGTGGTACAGACTGCCTGACAGGATGCCGGCACCGTCGGCGATATCGCGCACGGTGGTGGCGCGCAACCCGCGCTCCGCGAACATGGCCGAGGCGAGCTCCAACAGCTCGTCTCGTCGGCTGTTCGCCTGACCAGCCACTCGGTCCACCTCTCCAGCCTATCAACCAAGCGCTTGCTCGGCCAATTGAACAAGATTGATGTTCCTTCACTTGTCCAAAAAGCCTTCGCGTTTCACATCGGTACGCCGGGAGCTTTAACACCGGTTGGGTGTCGTAGCGCAGAGTCGACGCAATCCCGTCAGCTCACGGGCGTTGATACCGAGCTTGGCTTCCGGCTGAACGCGTCGGGGCCAACAGCATCGGTCGCAACGGACTTCCCACCGTTTTTTCCGACATCTCGCGGCCGCAAACCGGTCACGGATGCTGGCTGGATACCGAAATCACTTCGCCAGTAAGGTAGCTGGAGTAGTCACTGGCCAAAAATGCGATGGTGGCCGCCACTTCCCACGGTTCGGCGGCGCGCCCGAATGCCTCGTCGGCGGACAACCGGTCGAGCAGTTCTGCCGAGGTCGTCTTGTCGAGGAACTTGTGCCTGGCGATGCTCGGCGAGACCGCGTTGATCCGGACGCCGTACTCGGCAGCTTCGATTGCACTGCAACGGGTTAACGCCATCACCCCGGCCTTGGCGGCCGCATAGTGCGACTGCGAGTGCTGCGCCCGCCAGCCCAGAACGCTGGCGTTGTTGACGATCACTCCGCCGTGCGGTGCATCGCGGAAATACCGGAGCACCGCACGGGTGGCCCGAAACACCGATGTCAGGGTGACGTTCAGGACGCGGTCCCATTCGTCGTCGGTCATGTCGGCCACCGGCGTCTGCCCACCCAGCCCGGCGTTGTTGACCAACACGTCGATCCTGCCCATCCGCGCGGTGGACGAATCGATCAGCGCATCGACTTGAGCGGAGGACGTCACGTCGCACACGACGCTCTCGACCCGGCCAAGTCCCAGCTCGGACAGCTCGGCGGCGGTCTCCCCCAGTCGCCGTTCGTGATGGTCGGAGACCACCACGTCGGCGCCCTCGGCGAGCGCCCGACGTGCGGTCGCCGCACCGATGCCGGTGCCAGCGGCTGCGGTAACCACGACTACCTTGCCTTCTAGAAGTCCGTGTCCGGCAATCTCTTTAGGCGCTTCTGACAGATTCATGCTCTCTCCTCGGTCTTCGCGCAAGCGCTCATCCACGGACTTCTTTGGGCAGGCCGAGCACCCGCTCGGCGATGATGTTGCGCTGGATCTCGTTGGATCCGCCGTAGATGGTGTCGGCGCGGGTGAACAAAAATAGCCGCTGCCATTCGTCGAACTCGCCGTCCGACAAGGTCATTCCGGGCTTGCCGATCACGTCCATCGCCAACTCGCCCAGATCGCGATGCCAGTTCGCCCACAACAACTTCGACACGTTGTCCTGGCCGGGTTGCTCGACGTCCATGGTGGCCAAGGCGTAGCTGCGCATCGCGCGCAGCCCGGTCCACGCCCGGGTCAACCGTTCCCGGATGAACGGGTCGCCGTCCGCGCCGTTGCGCCCGGCCAGCTCAGCCAAATTGGAAAGCTCACGCGCATAGACGATCTGCTGTCCCAGCGTCGATACGCCGCGCTCGAATGTCAGTGTTCCCATCGCGACCCTCCAGCCGTCGCCGGGCTGGCCGACCACCATCGAAGCGTGGGTGCGGGCGTCGTCGAAGAACACCTCGTTGAACTCCGCGGTGCCGGTGATCTGGACGATGGGCCGGACCTGTACGCCGGCCTGCTCCAGCGGCACCAGCAGATACGACAATCCGGCGTGCCGTTTGGAGCCTTTCTCGGTACGCGCAACCACGAAGCACCACTGCGACAGGTGCGCCAGCGACGTCCACACCTTCTGCCCGTTGATCACCCACTGGTCGCCGTCGAGCTCGGCGGTGGTCGCCACATTGGCCAGGTCGCTGCCAGCGCCGGGCTCCGAATATCCTTGGCACCACAGCTCGGTGACATCGAGGATGCGCGGCAGAAATCGCTGCTGCTGCTCGGGGGTTCCGAATGCGATGAGTGTCGGGCCCAGCAACTCTTCGCCGAAGTGGTTGACCTTGTCCGGCGCGTCAGCGCGGGCGTATTCCTCGTAGAACGCCACCCGGTGCGCGGTTGAGAGCCCGCGACCGCCGTGCTCGACCGGCCAGCCCAGACACGTCAGCCCGGCGGCCGCGAGATGCTGATTCCACGCCCGGCGCTCCTCGAACGCCTCGTGCTCACGCCCAGGGCCGCCCAGCCCGCGGAGAGCGGCGTACTCGCCGACTAGATTGTCGGCGAGCCAACCCCGGACCTCCGCCCGGAACTCCTCGACGTCCTGCATGCCCTGTAGGCTAACCTACCAAGCACTTGCTTTGTAGCGCGGCGATGATGCGGGCCGAAACGGCCCGAGGAGGAGCCGGGCGATCAAGCCCAGAGGGGCTTTGTTAGAGGAGCATCGATGGCGAGCGATCCCCGCACCGTGCCCACGGCGCTGGATCGTTTCGCGCTCCAACTTCCTGACCACGACGCGCTGATCACCGAAGACCGCACCTTCACGGCGGCGGGCTTGCGCGATGAGGTGCACCGGGCGGCTGCCGCACTAATCGCACACGGCGTCGAACCCAGAGACCGGGTGGCCGTCTGGTCGCCGAACACCTGGCATTGGGTGGTCGCCTGCCTGGCGATCCACCATGCAGGCGCCGCCATGGTGCCGCTGAACACCCGCTACACCGTGGCCGAAGCCAGCGACATCCTGGCCCGCACCGATGCCCCGGTGCTGTTCGGAATGGGCCGCTTCCTCGGCAACGATCGCGTCGGCGACCTGGACCGCACCGTGCTGCCCGCACTGCGCCACATTGTGCGCATACCGATCGACGCCGACGACGGGACGTGGGACGACTTCATCGCCTGCGGTGCGGAATCTTGGGGCACCGATGCGGTAGCCTCCCGCGCCCGCGCCATCGAACCCGACGACGTCAGCGACATTCTGTTCACCTCCGGAACCACCGGGCGCAGCAAAGGTGTGCTCTGCGCGCACCGGCAATCGCTGTCGGCCTCGGCGTCGTGGGCCGCCAACGGCAAGATCACCAGCGAAGACCGCTATCTGTGCATCAACCCGTTCTTCCACAACTTCGGCTACAAGGCCGGAATCCTGGCTTGCCTGCAAACGGGTGCGACGCTGATCCCGCATCTGACATTCGATCCACTGCGCGCGTTGCAGGCGATCGAGGAACACCGCATCACCGTGCTGCCGGGGCCGCCTACCATCTACCAGACCCTGCTGGACCACCCGGCGCGCCACGACTACGACCTGAGCTCACTGCGGTTCGCGGTGACCGGGGCGGCTACCGTCCCGATCGTGCTGGTGGAACGGATGCAGTCCGAACTCGACATCGACATCGTGCTCACCGCCTACGGCCTGACGGAGGCCAATGGTATGGGGACCATGTGCCGCGCCGACGACGATGCGGTAACCGTCGCCACCACCTGCGGGCGCCCGTTCGCCGGCTTTGAATTGCGGATCGAAGCGACCGGTGATGACGTCGGCCAAGAATCGGGCGAAGTCCTCTTGCGTGGGCCCAACGTCATGCTCGGCTACCTTGACGACCCGGAAGCGACCGCGGCCGCCATCGACGCCGACGGCTGGCTGCACACCGGCGACATCGGTGCTGTGGACGACGCCGGCAACCTGCGAATCACCGACCGGCTCAAGGACATGTACATCTGCGGCGGATTCAACGTCTATCCCGCTGAGATCGAGCAGGTACTGGCCCGAATGCAAGGCGTGGCCGACGCCGCAGTGATCGGGGTGCCCGACGAGCGACTGGGCGAAGTGGGGCGGGCGTTCGTGGTGGCGCGGCCCGGTTCGGTTTTCGACGAAGCGGCGGTAATAGCCTATACCCGTGAACATTTGGCAAACTTCAAAGCGCCGCGCTCCGTGTGCTTCGTCGATGCGTTGCCGCGCAACGCCGGCGGCAAGGTGCTTAAACCTCAGTTGCGAGAGATGGCTTGAATGGATCTGAATTTCGACGACGAGACGCTGGCTTTCCAGGCCGAGGTGCGCAAATTCCTCGCGGCCAATCAGGAGTCGATCCCGACGAAGTCGTATGACAATGCGGAAGGATTTGCGCAGCATCGCATTTGGGACCGCGTGCTGTTTGACGCGGGCCTGTCGGTGATCACCTGGCCGCAGAAGTACGGCGGGCGTGACGCGCCGTTGCTGCACTGGGTGGTGTATGAGGAGGAGTACTTCGGCGCCGCCGCGCCCGGCCGGGCCAGCGCCAACGGCACCTCGATGCTGGCGCCGACGCTGTTTGCGCACGGCACCGAGGAGCAGCTGGACCGGATCCTGCCGAAGATGGCCAGTGGCGAACAGATCTGGGCGCAGGCCTGGTCGGAGCCGGAATCCGGGAGTGACCTGGCGTCATTGCGGTCAACTGCCACCAAGACGGACGGCGGGTGGTTGCTCAACGGGCAGAAAATCTGGAGTTCGCGCGCCCCGTTCGCCGACATGGGATTCGGGCTGTTCCGATCTAACCCCGGCGCCGAGCGGCATAATGGGCTGACATATTTTATGTTCGACCTGAAAGCCAAGGGCATCACGGTACGACCCATCGTTCAGTTGGGTGGCGATACCGGCTTTGGTGAAATCTTCCTCGACGACGTGTTCGTGCCTGACGAGGACGTCATCGGCACCCCCAACGACGGCTGGCGCGCCGCGATGAGCACGTCGAGCAATGAGCGCGGCATGTCACTGCGCAGCCCGGCCCGGTTCGTCGCGGCGGCCGAGCGACTGGTGCAACTCTGGAGAGAAAATGGGTCAGCGGCCGAATTCGCCGAACGGGTCGCCGACGGGTGGATCAAGGCGCAGGCCTACCGGCTGCAAACCTTCGGGACGGTGACCAGACTGGCTGCCGGCGGCGAGCTAGGCGCAGAATCGTCGGTGACCAAAGTCTTCTGGTCCGCTTTGGATGTGGAGTTGCACCAGGCCGCGCTTGACATCCGCGGCGCCGACGGGGAGCTTGCCGGCCCGTGGACCGAAGGCCTGCTGTTCGCCTTGGGTGGCCCGATCTATGCCGGTACCAACGAGATCCAGCGCAACATCATCGCCGAGCGTCTGCTGGGTCTTCCGCGAGAGAAGAAGTGACCGTGGAATTTGCACTCGACGAACAGCAGCGTGACTTCGCGGCCAGCATCGATGCAGCACTGGGAGGTGCCGGCGTGCCCGGCGCCGTTCGCGCGTGGGCCGCGGGCGATGCCGTACCCGGCCGCAAGGTGTGGGAGCAGTTGGCCAACCTCGGCGTCACCGCCCTGGCCGTGCCGGAGAAGTTCGACGGTCTAGGCGCCGATCCGGTTGACCTGGTGGTCGCGCTCGAACGCCTCGGACGCTGGTGCGTGCCCGGCCCGGTCACCGAATCCATTGCCGTGGCACCGGTTTTACTTGCCAACGACAATCAAGGCGACCGCTGCGCCGGGTTGGCTTCCGGCGAGCTGATCGCCACTGTCGCGCTGCCGCCACACGTGCCGCGCGCAGTCGACGCTGATACCGCCGGGCTGGTTCTGCTGGCTACCGCGAACGGCGTCACCGAAGGGGCAATAGGTGAACAGCGCGAGTCTGTCGATCCCAGCCGCCGCCTTTTCGACGTCACGGCCACCGGCGTATCCTGGCAAGCAGATATCCAGCGCGCCTTCGACTTCGGAACTCTGGCCACGGCCGCACAGCTGGTCGGAGCCGCTGAGGCACTGTTGAGCGCCACCGTCGACTACGCCAAGCAACGGACCCAGTTCGGCCGCGTCATCGGCTCGTATCAAGCGATCAAACACAAACTCGCCGACGTACACATCGCGATCGAGTTGGCGCGCCCACTGGTCTACGGCGCCGCCGTGGCTCTCGCCAATGAATCGGGCGATGCAGCCCGCGATGTCAGCGCCGCCAAAGTGGCGGCCGGGGAAGCGGGTCTGTCGGCGGCGCGGTCGGGGCTGCAAACCCACGGAGCCATCGGCTTCACCCAGGAACACGACTTGTCACTGTTGCTGCTCCGCGTGCAGGCATTGCGTTCGGCCTGGGGTGCTCCCGATGCGCATCGACGCCGGAGTACTGGAGGCGCTATGACCAGAATCACTGAAGAACGGCAGATGCTGGCCGATACCGTCGCTGCGCTGGTGGCAAAGCACGCAGGTCCGGCGTCGGTGCGTGCGGCGATGGAATCGGAGCCCGGCTACGACGAGGCGCTATGGCAGCTGTTGTGCGAACAAGTCGGCGCTGCCGCGCTGGTGGTGCCAGAGGAGATGGGCGGTGCCGGCGGCGAACTCGGTGACGCTGCAACGGTTTTACAGGAGCTGGGCCGCGCCCTGGTACCTTCTCCGTTGCTGGGCACCATACTGGCCGAGCTGGCGCTGTTGGCCGCAATTGAGCCGGACGTCGAAACGCTGGAATCCCTTGCCCAGGGAACCTCGATCGGCGCGCTGGTGCTCGACGCTGATTACGTCGTCAACGGGGATGTCGCTGACGTCGTTGTCGCCGCCACCGATGGCCAGTTGAGCAGGTGGACCAAATTCGGGGCACACCCGGTCGCCACCATGGATCCCACCCGCCGGCTGGCCCGGGTGCAACCCGAAGACACCGTCGCGCTGGGCCCCGACCCGGGAATCGCTGACAGTGCGGCCATCCTGCTCGCCGCCGAGCAGATCGGCGCTGCCGAACGCTGCCTGGAACTGACTGTGGAATACGCTAAGAACCGAGTGCAATTCGGCCGTCCGATTGGTAGCTTCCAGGCGCTCAAGCATCGAATGGCCGATCTCTATGTTGCGATCGCCGCGGCGCGGGCCGTTGTGGCCGACGCGTGCGACAACCCCACATCCACCAACGCGGCTACTGCACGCCTCGCCGCAAGTGAGGCGCTCTGTGGTGCGGCGAGCGAGGGCATTCAGCTGCACGGTGGTATCGCGATCACCTGGGAACACGACATGCACTTGTATTTCAAACGGGCACACAGCAGTGCACACCTGCTGGGATCGCCGCGGGAACTGTTGCGTCAACTCGAATCCGAAGTCCTGGCCCGTACACCGTGAACGATCCTGTCGCACTGCGCGCCGGTATCCCGCCGTTCCATGTGATGGACGTCTGGCTGGCGGCCGCGGAGCGCCAGCGCAGCCACGGTGATCTGGTGAACCTATCGGCAGGCCAACCCAGCGTGGGGGCTCCCGAACCAGTGCGGGCGGCGGCGGCTGCCGCCCTGCACACCAACGAACTGGGATATACCGTGGCACTGGGCATTCCCGCGTTGCGTGCCGCGATCGCAACGGATTACCAACGCCAGCACGGGATCTCTGTCGAGTCCGATGCGGTGGTGATCACGACGGGTTCCTCGGGCGGATTCCTGCTGGCTTTCCTGGCGTGCTTCGACGTGGGCGATCGGGTGGCGTTGGCCAGTCCTGGCTACCCGTGCTACCGGAACATTCTGTCGGCGTTGGGATGTGAGGTAGTGGAGATCCCATGCGGGCCGGAGACGCGGTTTCAGCCCACCGCCCAGATGCTCGCCGAGCTCGACCCGCCCGTGCACGGCGTCATCGTCGCCAGCCCTGCCAATCCCACCGGAACGGTAATACCGCCGGCCGAGTTGGCGGCAATCGCGTCCTGGTGCGATGACTCCGGAGTGCGGCTGATCAGCGATGAGGTCTACCACGGCCTGGTCTACGAAGGCTCGCCGCGAGACCAGCTGCGCCTGGCAGACGTCACGAAATGCGCTGGTGGTCAACAGCTTTTCCAAGTACTACGCGATGACAGGCTGGCGACTGGGTTGGCTGCTCGTGCCGCCTGAACTGCGCCGCGCGGTGGACTGTCTAACCGGCAACTTCACCATCTGCCCGCCGGTGCTTTCGCAGATCGCCGCGGTGGCGGCGTTCACTCCCGAGGCAACAGCCGAAGCCGACGGCAATCTGCACCATTACACGGTCAACCGCTCGCTGCTGCTCGACGGCCTGCGCCAGATCGGGATCGGCCGACTGGCACCCACCGACGGCGCGTTCTACGTCTACGCCGACGTGTCCGATTTCACCGACGACTCGATGGCGTTCTGCTCAAAGCTGTTGGCCGACACTGGTGTTGCCATCGCACCGGGCATTGACTTCGACACTACGCAGGGCAACAAGTTCGTCCGGCTGTCGTTCGCCGGACCAACCGGCGACATCGAAGAAGCGCTACAAAGAATTGGTCCCTGGCTGTCAGATCAACGGCTGACGGTCATCGGTTGAACCGTCCGGCGATGTATGCGGCCCGACAGGCGTTGCGGGCCAGTTTCCCGCTGGTCGTGCGGGGGATGGCGCCAGCGGCCACCAGTCGCACGTCGGCGATCCGGATGTGGTGTTGCCGCGAGACCGCTGCGCGCACAGTCTCGGCGATTTCCTGCGGGTCGGCACGGCCCGCGCCGGCGCCGCGCTCGGCGACGACCACCACTTGCTCGCCGGCCTGACCGCCCGACGGGTCGGACCCCTCGGATGGAACGGAAAATGCGGCAACATAACCGGTTCGGATCGCGCTCGAAGCCTCGCTGACAGTGGTTTCGATGTCGTGCGGGTAGTGGTTACTACCGTCGATGATGATCAGGTCCTTGATCCGCCCGGTCAGGTACAGCTCACCGTCGACGTAGACGGCGAGATCACCGGTAGCCAGCCAGAAGCTGTCATCCGGAGCGCCTTCGGCGTGGCTGGCGTCGTGCAGCCGAGACTGCAGCCGGTTGCCGAAAACCCGTCGCGTCTCTTCCTCACGACGGAAGTATCCGCGGGCGATATTGTTGCCATACAACCAGATTTCCCCCACCGTACCGTCCGGCACCTCGGCGCCGTCCGGGTTGGCGATCACCACCCATTGATCGGGGATCGGCTGGCCGCAAGATACGTGGGGCACCGCACCCGGTGCATCGGGCGCGACGGTCACAGCACGGCCCAAACCCAGCTGTTCCCGGTCCAGGTAGATGGCGCTGGCCGCGGCGTTCTGGTCGATGCTGGCGACCGACAAGGTCGCTTCCGCCATCCCGTAGGACGGCTTGATGGCTGTCGCAGGCAGACCGTACGGCGCGAAAGCCTTGGTGAATGTCTCGACGGCCGCGATGCTCACCGGCTCGGACCCGTTAAGCAGGCAAACAACGTTGCTGAGGTTGAGGTCATCGCCCGCCGCCGGCAGTCCGCGCGCGGCAGTCAGTTCAAAGGCGAAGTTCGGCGCGGCCGCAAAAGTCCGACCCTTTCCCGACTCAATGCCGAGCTGTTTGATCCAGCGGTAGGGCCGACGAAGGAATGCCATGGGATCCATCAACGTCAGGTGTGGTCCACACAATGCCGGGAACATGATCATCATCAGGCCCATATCGTGATACAGCGGTAGCCAGCTCACGCTGCGGACATCAAAGTCCAGCCCGCCGGTGATGATCATCTGCATGGCGTTGGTGTAGACGGCGCGATGGGTGATCTCCACTCCGGCCGGCGTGCGCGTTGAGCCAGAGGTGTACTGCAGGTACGCGACATCGTCGGTGCTGATCGCCGCGTCGACGAACATCGAACCAAGCGTGTCGGGCACCGCGTCCACCGCGATCAACCGCGGCCGCTCGTTGGGCGCCAGCGTTCGAATGAATGTTCGAGCGGACTCGGCTGCTGCGGTCGTCGTCAATATCACAGTGGGCTGGGCGTCGGTCAGCACCGCCGCCAACCGCTCGGCGTGGCCCGACAGCGTCGGCGCAAACAAAGGGACCGGGATATTGCCCGCGTGGGCAGCACCAAAGAAAGCCGCCACGTAATCAAGCCCCTGTGGCGCCAGGACCGCCACCCGATCGCCGGGCTTGGTGACCTGCTGCAGGCGGGCGCCGATCGCACAGACCCGCAACCACAGCTCGTTCCAGGTGAGCTCGACGGCCCGTCCATCCTGATCCTGCGAGTAGTCGATGAAGCGGTACGCCAGATTGTCACCGAGTTCGTCTCGGTTTCTGGCTAAATTCGAGGTCAACGTCACGCCATCCGGCACCACGACCACGCGGCCGCGGAAGGCGGAAGGGTCTACCCCGTTCGACGCGGTAGCAATGTTGTTCAACGTTGATCCCGACTCACGTTAGGAGAGGTTAGTAGGCGTGCATAGCATTTGCGCCTCTGGCCCTGTATCGCGCTCGTCACGATCGGGTCTGACGTCGACCCATTTGACATTGATAGTTTCCCTTGGAGGCGCCGCACGGCCACGCGCGGACCGGGTTGCGGACCAATACAGCATGCCAGACCGACCATAGCGTTGTCGAAGGGCGCGCCCAGTCGGAGGGCGAATCCGAAACCTTGGGGTCCGGCCAGTTTCGGCGCCCTGATTTCCTTTAATACGAACATGGGGCGGTTCCAAAACCCCTTTGCGAGAATATCTTTTGAGTCCCAATCGCTTCTCGTCGATCGCGGTCTTGAAATTTGCTACGTTGCAATGGTTTTCGAAATTCGCATGTCTAAATTCGAGTTTTCTACGGTTCGAGAATAGCGTCGATGCGCGCTTCGACCGCACCGCGCTCGCCCACATCGTCGACGTTGATCCCGAATCGGTCTCTCAGGGTATCGAGGACCGCAGCCGCGCCGTCCAGAAGGACTTTTTCGGTCGCCCCGTCCTGGTGGATGGCCAGGTTCCGACCGGACAGGTTGTATCGGGCGTCATCAGTGACCATCGCAACCAGCAAACCCGTCACGAAGTGCGACTTCGGGTGGGTTGAGGCGTACCAGCTGCCCACGGCCAAATCGACCTGCGGCTGGGTCCGCGTACTGAATTCGTAGAGGTCGCGCCAATCGCCACGAATCTCGACCTGAAGGACGAGCCCGTCCCGGCGGTCCTCGAGGCGGTACGGCTCGCGCGTTGTTTCCTGGACACCCCCGATTTCGAAGCGGATGGGCGAGGTCGGTGTCTGGCCACCGAAGCCGACGTCGACCAGATAAGTCAACTGGGCGCCGGGGAACCTTACTGCCAAAACGGTGTGCGTCTGTGCCGGTAGCGGCTCGTCCGGCCCGTGCATCCAGATCACCCGGCCCGCCAATCGCCGCACCCGAAAGCCGATTTCTGCCAGCACGTAGCCCATCAGCCCGTTGTGCTCATAGCAGTAGCCCCCGCGGCGCCGGTGCACGAGCTTGCCGGTCAGGGCCGCGGCGCTCAGGTCGTCGACCGGCACTCCCAGCGCCGGATCCAGGTTTTCGAACGGGATGGTTCGAGTGTGCGCAGTGATGAGATCCTGCAGCACTTCGAGGGTCGGGGCGGCGGAACCCCGGTAGCCGATGCGATCGAAATATCCCGCCAGATCCATCGTCATAGGGCCCATTCTGGCCCGCCGAGTCGATGTCGCGGTGTCGGGGGATCGAGGCCCCCGAATTCATGCAACAGCAGAGCCCTAGCATCCTCGCATGAGCCATTTCTCGGAGTTGCCGGCTACGGATCAGGAAGCAATCGGCAAGACGCTGCTGACGCTGTTGAGGGCGTTCGGCGAGCGCGACGCCGAGCCGCTGCAGCACGTCTACTCCGACGACGCTGACTGGGTCAACGCCTTCGGCACGGTCAAGCGGGGACGCGACGAAATCGTTGAATACCTCAAGGGCCTGTTCGGAGACGACAATTTCAACCGCGGCGAACTTGCCGGTCCACCGGAGACCAGTTTCCGGGTGCTGACACCTGAGGTAGTGCTGGTCTCCGCGCATCTCCAGGTCAAAGGTCAAGGGCTGGTCAACGGCGCCACGCTGGACCGCGACAATTTCTCGTTACGCGCCCTACAACGTCAGGAGGACGGATCGTGGCTGATCGTCTCCGAGATGTTCCAGGACGCCAACACCGAAACCACGTACGCGCACTGAACCCGTTTGCGCGCACTAGAGCCCCGCGGGGGTCCGGACCTCGATTTGTTTTATTTCTGTCAAATACGGGGACTCGGGTAGCACGGGCTGACCAGCTCCGTCACATACCGACCTAACAATGGAGCCCCTATGAGCACCAATAACATTTGGATTATTGTCGCTGTAGTAGCTGTCCTCGCGGTTATCGTCCTGGTCGTAGTGGCCAGCAGCGCACGAAACCGGCGCAGGCAACGGCAGGCGGAGGAGATTCGCGAACAGGCGAGACTGGAGACGGCCAAGGTCGAGCGGCGCGAAGCGCTTGCGGAAGAAACAGCCGCCAAGGCCCGTGCTGCACAGGCCGAGGCGGAGGTCAAGGCGGCCGAAGCCGCCAGACTGCAGGAGCAGGCCGCTAAGCATCAGAGCGGAGCGGCCACATCGCGCGAGCAACTCCAAGAGCAGTGGGACCGCGCTGAGAGCATCGACCCGAAGGCCGCAAAGCAAAAGCGTGAAGCCGCGAAGTCCGACCAGTCAGTGGAAGACACCCCGGTGGGAGCTACCAACTACCGTGACGCCGAATAAGCCGAATAACTAGCCGCCGAGCGTGATGCCACCGCGAAAGATACAAGCAGGAATTCGCAGTGGCGCCACGCTCGCTGGGGAGATTTAAAGCCAGGTGTCCTCGGTGGTGGCCGTGAGGAACGCATCCAGGTCGTCGCGCCATTGAGCCGGCGTCGTTTTATCCGGTTCGATGCCGGTGTAGTCGCCGCGATAGAACAGCAGCGGCCGCGGCTTGATCTTGGGAGCCTCTGACAGCGATTCGACCGTGCCGAAGACCACGAAGTGGTCGCCGCCGTCGTGGACCGACGCCACCGTGCAGTCGATGTAGGCCAGCGACCCTTCGATGACGGGCGAACCGAGTTGCGAAGGATGCCAGTCGATTCCGGCGAATTTATCCGGTTCTTTGGAGCCGAAGCGCGCGGAGACGTGCTTCTGCTTCTCGGTGAGCACGTTGACGCAGAAATGGCCGCTGGTTTCGATGGCCTGCCAGGATCGCGACACCTTGGTTGGGCAGAACAGCACCAGCGGCGGGTCCAAAGACAGGGCCGCGAACGATTGGCACGCAAAGCCGATCGGCATGTCATCGTGCACGGTGGTGATGATGGTGATCCCGGTGCAGAACTGACCCAGCACCTGCCGGAAGGCCCGTGGGTCGATCGGCGCCGACATCGTTGGCCTCGGGCTCAGCCGCGGAAGCCGACGGTGAAGTCGTGACCCCACAGGCTGATCGCGGTGCTCTCTCGGGCGATCCAGTCCGCATCGGCGACTTTTCGTCCTTCACAACCAAATTCGATGTCGAAACCGCTGGGCGTCTTCATGTAGAAAGACAGCATCAGATCATTGACGTGGCGGCCCAGCGTGGCCGACATCGGCACCTTCTTGCGCAGCGCACGGTCCAGGCACAGCCCCACGTCGTCGGCCTCTTCGACCTCGACCATCAGGTGCACGATGCCACTGGGGGTCTGTCCCGGCATGAAGGCCAAGCTGTGGTGCCGCGGGTTGCAACCGAAGAAACGCAGCCAGACCGGCGCCCCGTCGGCGGGCCGCCCCACCACCTGTGGTGGTAGGCGCATCGAGTCACGCAGCCTGAAGCCCAGCACATCCCGGTAGAAATGCAACGACTCTTCGTCGTCGCGGGTGGACAAGACGACATGACCCAGGCCCTGCTCACCGGTGACGAACTTATGCCCGTACGGGCTGACGACGCGGCGGTGCTCCAGCGCGACGCCGTGGAAGACCTCCAGGCAGTTGCCCGAGGGGTCGGAGAACCGAATCATCTCGTCTACGCGACGGTCCGCCAGTTCGGCGGCGGTGGCCTCTTTGTAGGGAGTGCCCTCCACGTCGAGGCGATTCCGGATCTCCTGCAGGCCCTCGGCATTCGCGCACTCCCAACCGGCTTCGGAGAGCCGGTCGTGCTCGCCGGGTACGATCACCAGCCGGGCCGGGAAATCGTCCATCCGCAGATAGAGCGCGCCCGGGGTGCTGCCCTTGCCTTCGACCATGCCGAGGACTTTCAGGCCGTAATCACGCCAGGCCGACACGTCGGTGGCCTCAATGCGCAGATAGCCCAACGACCGAATACCCGTAACGCTGCTCATCGCGCACCTCCCAGGAAATCAACGGTGAGCTTGTTGAACTCGTCGAACTTCTCCACCTGCGCCCAGTGCCCACATTGCCCGAAGACGTGCAGCTGCGCACGCGGAATGGTCTTCAGCGCGACCAGTGCGCCGTCCAGCGGGTTGACCCGGTCCTCGCGACCCCAGATCAGCAGTACCGGCTGGCGCAGTCGATATACCTCGCGCCACATCATGCCGAGCTCGAAATCAGCGCCGGAGAACGACATTCCCATAGCGCGGGTCGCGGTCAGCGATTCCGGTGTGCTGGCCAGCGCGAAACGCTGGTCCACCAGCTCCGGGGTGATCAGCTTCTGGTCGTAGACCATGACGCGCAGGAACGCCTCGAGATTCTCCCGGGTGGGCTGCACGGAGAACTTCCCCAGCCGCTTGACACCCTCGGTGGGGTCGGGCGCGAACAGGTTGACACTCAGCCCGCCGGGCCCCATCAGCACCAGGCGGCCGGCCCGGTCGGGGTAGTCCAGCGCGAAACGGACCGCGGTACCGCCACCCAGCGAATTGCCCACCAGCGGAACACGTCCCACGCCGAGCTGGTCGAAGAGACCTTTGAGCGCTCTCGCCGCATAGTGGTTGAACTGCCCGTGCTCCGCGCGTTTGTCTGAGTGGCCGTACCCGGGCTGATCGACGGCCAGGACGTGGAACTGCTCGCGCAAGCACCGCGATGTTGCGCGAGAAATTGGTCCAGCTCGACGCTCCCGGACCGCCGCCATGCAGCAGTACCACGGTCTGTTCGTTGCCGACGCCCGCCTCGTGATAGTGCAGCTTCAGCGGCCCGTCGACGTCGACTTCCGCGATATCGCGAGGTGGACTCGAACGTCAATTCGTCGGTCTTGTCTTCGGCTCCCGTCTGGCTAACCGCCATCGCTAGACCATCGTGTCGCCGGCCGGCAACCCGAACTCATTGTTTCCGAAGATCACGTAGGCGCGTTCGGGGTCGTTGGCGGCGTGCACCCGGCCAGCATGCGCGTCACGCCAAAACCGCTGAATCGGAGCGTCATTGGCCAGCGCGGTGGCCCCGGATGCCTCGAACAGCCGGTCGATCGAGGCAATCGAACGGCCGGTGGCGCGCACCTGGTCGCGACGCGCGCGGGTACGCAGCTCGAAGGGAATCTCCTTGCCGGCGGACAACAGTGCGTACTCGTCGCCGACGTTGCCGATCAGCTGGCGCCACGCGGCGTCGATGTCGCTGGCCGCCTCCGCGATGCGGACCTTGGCGAACGGGTCGTCCTTGGCCTTCTCCCCGGCGAACGCCGCCCGCACCCGCTTGCCCTGGTGCTCCACGTGCGCCTCGTACGCGCCGTAGGCCATGCCCACGATAGGCGCCGAGATAGTGGTGGGATGCACGGTGCCCCAAGGCATCTTGTAAACCGGGGCGGTGTTGGTCTGAAATCCGCCCGCGGTGCCGTCGTTCATGTTCTTGTAGGACAGGAACCGGTGCCGCGGCACGAAGACGTCCTTGACGACGACGGTGTTGCTGCCGGTGCCGCGCAGGCCGACCACGTGCCACACGTCGTCGATGCGGTATTCGCTGCGCGGGATCAGGAAGCTGCCGAAGTCGACCGGCCGGCCGTCCTTGATGACGGGACCGCCGAGGAACGCCCAGGTGGCGTGGTCGCAGCCGGAAGACCAGTTCCAAGAGCCGCTGACCAGGTAGCCGCCGTCGACCACGACGCCCGCGCCCATCGGGGCGTATGACGACGAGACCCGGGTCTTCGGGTCGTCGCCCCAGACCTCTTCCTGGGCCTGCTGGTCGAACAACGCCAAATGCCAGTTGTGCACGCCGATGATCGAGCTCACCCAGCCGGTGGAACCGCACGCGCTCGCCAGTCGCCGCACCGCCTCGTAGAAGAGCGCGGGGTCGCACTGCAGGCCCCCCCACTGCTCGGGCTGCAGCAGGGTGAAGAAGCCGACGTCGTCGAGCTCCTGAACAGTCTCGTCGGGCAGCCGGCGCAGATCCTCCGTCGCCTGGGCGCGCTTCCGAATCTGCGGAAGCAGATCATCGATCCCAGCCAACACCGACTGCGCATCACGCTGTTGAATGGACGTCACTTACGTTTGCCTCCTGGGAGTGCGGACTTACACAGCAGACTAGAACACGTTCCGATTTGTGTCGAGCAGGGTATTCCTGCGGCTGGTAGCGGTATGAATCCGGGTTTTCTGTAACATGTTCTAGTTGTGACGAAAGGGAGGACGGGTCTTGACCGAAGCGGATCTGAACCAAGCCCCTGACGAGCCACTCGGCGACCACGTCCTGGAACTGCAGATCGCCGAGGTCGTCGACGAGACCGACGATGCGCGGTCGCTGGTGTTCGCGGTGCCGGACGAAGCCGGCGACCCCGCCATCCCGCCGCAGCGGCTGCGCTATGCGCCCGGTCAGTTCCTGACCTTGCGCATCCCCAGCGACCGCACCGGTTCGGTGGCGCGCTGCTACTCGTTGTGCAGCTCGCCGTTCACCGATGACGCGCTCACCGTCACCGTCAAGCGAACCGCGGACGGATACGCGTCCAACTGGCTATGCGACCACGCCCACAAGCGGCATGCGGATCCATGTGCTGGCCCCGTCGGGCACCTTCGTGCCCAAGACACTCGACGACGACTTCCTGCTGACTGGCCGCCGGCAGCGGGATCACTCCGATCATGTCGATCTGCAAGTCGGCGCTCGTCCGAAGGCAGCGGGCAGGTGACGCTGCTGTACGCCAACCGCGACGAGCGCTCGGTGATCTTCGCCGACGCACTGCGCGAGCTGTCCGCCAAGTATCCCGACCGGCTCACGGTGGTGCACTGGCTGGAATCGCTGCAAGGACTGCCCAGCACTGACCGCGCTGGCAAGCTGGCCGCGCCGTTCACCGACCGGCCCGCGTTCATCTGTGGACCCGGCCCGTTCATGGACGCCGCGCGCCAGGCTCTGGAAGCGCTGAAAGTGCCTGCACGGCAAGTACATATCGAGGTGTTCAAGTCGCTGGATTCGGATCCGTTCGCGGCGGTGACAGATCGATGACACCGACGCCGGCTGATAATGGGAAGCCGCCGGCCACCGCGATAGTTCAGCTGGACGGTGAAACCCACACGGTGTCGTGGCCGCGCAACGCCAAGCTGCTCGATGTGCTGCTGGCCAAGGGACTCGACGCGCCGTTCTCCTGCCGAGAGGGCCACTGCGGCGCGTGTGCCTGCACCCTGCGCAGCGGCAAGGTCAACATGGAGGTCAACGACGTGCTAGAGCAGCAGGATCTCGACGACGGGCTAATTTTGGCCTGTCAATCTCACCCGGAATCTGATTCGGTAGATGTCACCTACGACGAGTAGTCGCGGAGACAAACTCAGCAAGGGGTGCAGGATGAAGCGGCTGATAACGGGATTTGCAGTCGTCGGATCGATCCTGACGTTCTTACCGGCTCCAAACGCCCCGATTGCGCAGGCGGCCAGCAACACCGCCACCACGCTGTTCCCGCTGGACGGCCCCAACCAGCTGGAAACGCACATCGTTCCTCGACTGCTACAAAGCCGATGGCCATTGCGACTTCACCGCCGGGGCCGACATGCGCACGCCCGACGGCGTGACCGGTTTCCCGCCCGGCCTCTGGGCCCGCCAAACCACCGAGATCCGGTCGACGAATCGGTTGGCCTACCTGGACGCCCACGCCAACGGCCAATACGAGCGGGTCATGAAATCGAGGGGGATCCGACGAGATCACCACCGTCTACTTCGGTGAAGGCCCGCCGGACAAGTACCAGACGACCGGCCGGATCGACTCGACCGATTGGGCTACGGGCAGCCCGAAGACCGACGTCAACGTCATCGTGTGCACCCACATGCAGGTGGTCTACACCGGGGTCAACATCACCTCGCCCAGCACCTGCGCGCAGACGACTTTTTCGTAGTGCTCCTAGCGCCTGGCGATCAGCGCGGCAGGCCAAGAAGTCGCTCGGCGGCCACAGTGAGCAGGATCTGCTCGGTGCCGCCGGCGATGGTGAGGCACCGGGTGTTGAGGAAGTCGAACACCGCACGACTGTCGACCAGGCCGCCACCCTCGGACACGTCCATCATGAACTCGGCCAGCGCCTGCCGATAGCGGACACCGATGAGTTTGCGCACGCTGGATTGCGCCCCGGGGTCCTGGCCGCCCACAGCTAACTGGGCGATGCGCTGGTCCAGCAGCGCCCCGGTCTGGGCCAGGACGATCAGCCGCCCAGCCGGTCTTGCTGAGCAGCGTCAAGATCGATCTCTGAGAGCACCTTGAGCAGCTCTTCCATCGGGTTGCCCAGCGCCGTCCCGTTGGCCATCGCGATGCGTTCGTTGGCCAGCGTGGTGCGGGCCAGCCGCCAGCCATCGTTCACGGTGCCGACCACCATCTCATCGGGCACGAACACGTTGTCCAGGAACACTTCGTTGAACAGCGAGTCGCCGGTGATCTCACGCAGTGGCCGGATCTCGATACCGGGTGAGGTCATGTCCACCAGGAAGTAGGTGATGCCTTTATGTTTCGGCGCGTCCGGATCGGTACGCGCCAGGCAAACCCCCCACCGCGCCTTGTGTGCCGCGGACGTCCACACCTTCTGCCCGGTCAGCAGCCAGCCACCGTCCGGATCTTGTGAGCGCACTGCTTTCGTGCGCAGCGATGCCAGATCGGAGCCGGCACCGGGTTCAGAAAATAGCTGACACCAAAGGAATTCGCCACGCGTGGTTGCCGGTACGAAGCGCTGGACCTGTTCGGGCGTGCCGTGCTCGAGGATCGTCGGGGCCGCCCACCAGCCGATCACCAGGTCCGGCCGGACCACGCCGGCCGCCGCCATCTCCTGATCGATCAGCAACTGCTCGGCCGGGGACGCGCTGCGGCCGTACGGCGCCGGCCAGTGCGGCGCCTGCAGTCCCGGCCTCGGCCAAGGCCACCTGTCGCTTCTCCTCGGGCTGCGCGGCCACCTTGGCGACGGCCGCCGCGATCTCGGGCCGCATGGCTTGCACCTCTTTTTGTTCAGAGAGGTCTAAACCCAGGCGGCGCCGCACGCCATCCTGGGTCAGCGCGGTAATGCGGCGCAACCAGTGCTCGGCTCCACCGAGAAACCGGCCGATGCTGTGCGCACGACGCAGGTAGAGATGCGCATCGTGCTCCCAGGTGCAGCCGATGCCGCCGAGTACCTGGATGCAGTCTTTGACGTTGGCCTTCGCGGCGGCGATGCCGACGCTCGCGGCTAAAGCTGCGGCGA
This sequence comes from uncultured Actinomycetota bacterium, assembly GCA_963762625.1. Classification (GTDB taxonomy): domain Bacteria; phylum Actinomycetota; class Actinomycetes; order Mycobacteriales; family Mycobacteriaceae; genus Mycobacterium. Next base: position 646,611 of record CAVXLB010000001.1, on the reverse strand, counting down.
TGGCGAACTGGCCGGCCCCTGCGTCGCGGAGTCGCCCGCAGCCCGGGCGGCGTCGGCTGCGGCCACCTCGGCCTGCTCGGCGCGGCACAGCATTTCGGCGCACAGATGCTTGATTGCCTGGAAGCTGCCGATCGGCTTGCCGAACTGCTCCCGCACCTTGGCATACGCGATGGCGGTCTCCAGCGACCAGCGGGTCACGCCGGCTGCCTCGGCCGCCAGCACGGTCGCGGCCAGGTCCTCGACCCGCCGCCCCGACCGGCCGATCAGAGTGGCCGGTGCCGACTTCAGCACCACCCGAGCCAACGGTCGGGAGAAGTCGGTTGCCCGCAGCGGCTCGACTTGTACGCCCTCGCTTGCCGTGTCGACCAGCAGCCACTTCCCATCGGCGGGCAGCAGCAGGACGCCGCCGTCGGCAGCGCCGAGCACCCAACTCACCGAACCGGATGCCCGAGCAGTCGCGGCGTCGAACCGGACACTGCCTTCGATCGCCACCCCGACGAAGCGTTCGCCCCCGGCCAGCGCGGCGAGCAGCTCACGATCGTCGACAACCAAGCTGGCCAATGCGGTGGTCGCGACCGGCCCCGGCACGAGTGCCCTGGCCGCCTCCTCGACCATCGCGCACAAATCCTCGATGCTGCCGCCCGCGCCTCCGCTGTCTTCCGCAACGGCTACCCCGAACAGTCCTAGCTCAGCCAGACCGGCGAACACCGGCCGCCAGGCATCGGCATCACCTTGTTCCATTGAGCGGATCGCCGTGGTCCCGCCCTGCCCCGAGGCCGAGTTTCGGGCCCAATCGCGCACCAATTCACGCGCCGCAAACTGCTCGTCTGTGACGGTCGCTACCACGTGCGAGCCCTCCGCATCTTCGATACTAGCCACTAGAACGTGTTCTAATAGTGCCAGCGATCGACCGACAAGTCGAACGCCATTACGGCGAGAAAGGTCCAGGACAAATCGCTGTCCCCGGCGGTACGGAGGTGGGAAATTCACACCCGGCATGCGTATCGTCTGCGATCGAACCGCCCGGAAGAGGAGCGCCCCGGCAGATGTCGCCAGCGAATACCGACTCGAGTCGCGTTCCTGACTCGCAGCCGCGCGAGGTTATGAACGTGGCGGTACTTGCTGAGTCCGAGCTCGGTTCCGAGGCCCAACGGGAACGCCGTAAGCGCATCCTGGACGCCACTATGGCCATCGCATCGAAGGGCGGCTACGAGGCAGTCCAGATGCGCGCCGTGGCGGACCGCGCCGACGTGGCGGTCGGGACGTTGTACCGCTATTTCCCGTCGAAGGTGCATCTGCTGGTGTCGGCCCTGGGTCGGGAGTTCAGCCGTATCGACGCCAAAACCGACCGCTCCGCGGTGGCCGGTGGCACTCCGTTTCAGCGGCTCAACTTCATGGTCGGCAAGCTCAATCGGGCGATGCAGCGCAATCCGTTGCTCACCGAGGCGATGACGCGTGCCTACGTCTTTGCCGATGCGTCGGCGGCCAGTGAAGTCGATCACGTCGAGAAGCTGATCGACAGCATGTTCGCGCGCGCCATGAGCGACGGCGAACCGACCGAAGACCAGTACCACATCGCTCGGGTGATCTCGGACGTGTGGTTGTCGAATCTGCTTGCCTGGCTCACCCGGCGAGCCTCGGCCACCGACGTCAGCAAACGACTGGACCTCGCGGTGCGATTGTTGATCGGCGACTCGGAAGGCAGCTGAGCCGGCGGGTAACGCCAGTCAGGCGGGGGGACCGGAGGTACGCCCCCGAATCAGCTCGGTGTCCAGCAGCTCGACGACCGGCAAGCCCGATCGCGGCGGCTTGAGCAACAGTTCGCCCGCCCGGCGGCCCTTTTGCAGGCTCGGCTGTGCCATCGTGGTCAGCCCGCGGCTGATCGCCTCCGGGATGCCGTCGAAGCCGGTGACGCTCATCTGGCCAGGCACGTAAATCCCGTGTGCCCGAAGGTAATCCATGGCTGACAGAGCCAAGATATCTGCAGTGCACATCAGCGCGGTGATCCGCGGATTGGCTTCCAACGCCACCTTGGCGGCAGTGCCACCCGACGTCGGTAGATGCTCGTAACTTTCCACCACGGTCAGCGAATCCGGGTCGATACCCGCCGCCGTCATTGCATCCCAGACACCGAAGATGCGTTCGCGTTGCACGTCGAAGGTCAGCGACTTCAGCTGGGCGACGTCCACCAGCTCTTGGCGGCGGTCCAGGCCCAGCCGCATCGTCAGCATGCCGATCTCGCGATGCCCCAACCCGAGCACGTAGTCGGCGAGCCGACGCATCGCCGCGCGATCGTCAATGCCCACCCGGGACACTCCGGAGAGTCCCTTGGGCTGGTCGACCACTACAACGGGCACGCGCCGCTGCAGCACGACCTGTAGGTAGGGATCGTCTTCGCGTACCGAATACACCACGAACCCGTCCACTCCGGCGCCCAGCACGGCAGCGACGCCGTCCTCAAGACTGCGGCTGGGTCCAACCGCTACCAACAGCAGTCCCTGCCGCAGTTCTTCACACGATTGCGCAACTCCCGCAACGAAATCCCGCGCCGCCGGATCACTGAAGAAATAGGTCAGCGGCTCGGCCATTACCAAACCAACCGCACCGGCTTTGCGGGTTCGCAACGATCGCGCCACTGGGTCGGGCCCCGCGTAGCCCAGTCGCTTGGCCGTCGTGAGCACCCGTTCACGAAGGTCGGCGGAGAGCTGATCCGGCCGATTGAAGGCATTCGAGATGGTAGTGCGCGAGACGTTGAGTTCGGCCGCCAACGACGCCAGAGTCGCACGCCTGCGTGGTGTGGGACGCACGTTTGGTGAGGCTACAGCGCGTCCAGGGTTGCGCTCAGCAGGCTCTTGACTCGCGACTTTCTAATGGAAACGATTTTCATTACTATTATTCCTCGGCCAGTGGGCCGGAAGGTAGGGAACCGAAGTGCGAATGGCGCTAGTCGATGGAACGCGTTGGCTGTCGGCCATAGCTGTCTGCGTGATCGGCGCCACCACCTCGATAATCCTGCCAGGCTGCGGAATCGGTAACCCTGGTACTTCTGGGCACCCCGCTGCGGTCGCCGTCGTGGCGTCCACTGATGTGTGGGGCAGCGTGGCGCGCGCGGTCACCGGCGACCATCTCGGGGTCAGGTCGATCCTGACCGGCGCCGATGTCGATCCGCATTCGTATGCGGTGAGTCCAAACGACGCCGCCGCGATCACCGACGCCACCCTGGTGGTCTACAACGGCGGCGGTTACGACCCGTGGGTCGACGACGTGCTGGCCGGCCATCCGGCCGTCAAAACGGTCGATGCCTACTCGCTGCTGGGCACCGCGAACGGCGCCGGCACCAGGGAAGCGCCCAACGAGCACGTCTTCTACGACCTGAACGTGGCCAAGGCGGTGGCAGCCACGATCGCCGACCGGTTGGCGAGCATCGACCCGGGCAATGCCGCGGACTATCGGGCTAACGCCGCCGAATTCTGCCGGGGCGCCGACGCCGTCGCCATCTCCGAACACGCCATCGCCACGACATACCATGACGCCGGAGTCATCACGACCGAGCCTGTCGCGTACTACCTGCTGGTGGCGTCTGGCCTGGTCAATCGCACTCCGGCCGCCTTCACGTCAGCCAACGAGAACGAGACCGATCCCGCTCCATCCGACATGGCATCCGTCCTCGACCTGATAAACCATCGCCAAGTCTCGGCGCTGCTGGTCAACCCGCAGACCTCCACCCCCGCCATCGACGGGCTACAAGACGCGGCCCGGCGGGCGGGTGTGCCGGTAACCCTCGTGTCCGAGACTTTGCCCAGCGGCACCGACTACCTGACCTGGCAGCGCAACACGGTCAACCAACTGCTGGCCGCGCTGCGGTCGAACCGATAGACATGCGCGTCATCGACCAAGCAGCCCAGACCAGGAACCGTCGGCCGCCCGCGGTTTCGCTGGCCGGCGCGCGGCTCGCGTTCGGTGATCGCATTCTGTGGGACCACCTGGACCTGTCGGTGTCGCCCGGTGAGTTCATCGCGGTGCTGGGTCCCAACGGCACCGGCAAGACGTCGCTGCTCAAGGTGCTGCTCGGACAATTGGCGCTCAGTGCCGGCGCGGCGTTTGTGGACGGCAAGCGCATCTCTGGCAAACGATTCGCGATGGCAGGCAGCGGGCACATCGGCTATGTGCCGCAACACCGTCCGATCGACCGTGAGGTGATCCTGCGCGGTCGCGACCTGGTCCGGCTGGGCATCGACGGGCGCCGCTGGGGCGTCATGCCGCTGCGCTCTGCCGATCGCGCCGTGCGGCGCGAGGCGGTGCAGTTGGCGCTGCAACGGGTTAACGGCGAACGACTGGCCGATGTCCCGGTCGGGGTGATGTCGGGTGGAGAGTTGCAGCGGGTGCGGATTGCTCAGGCGTTGGCCAGCGATCCGACGCTGCTGCTGTGCGACGAACCTTTGCTGACCCTGGATCCGGCCAACGCCAAGCTGGTTGCGACGCTCATCGACCGCCGCCGTCAGGAGGCCGCAACCACGGTCATTTTCGTCACGCATGAGGTCAACCCGATCCTGCCGTACGTGGACCGGATGCTCTACCTGGTCGACGGCCGATTCCGGATCGGCACCGTCGAGCAGGTGATGAACACGGCGACGCTCTCGATGCTGTATCAAGCCGACATCCAAGTAGTCAAGGTCAAAGACCGCTACGTGGTGGCCGGCGAGCATGACGGGCGCACCTTGTGAACCACCGGTTCGCCGAGATGCTGGACCATCTGTTCTCTTTCGACATCACCGCGCGGCTAGCTGACCCACGACTTCGTCCAGCAGGCGCTGCTGGCGGCCGCGCTGCTTGGGCTGGTGGCCGGGCTGATCGGGCCATTCATCGTGATGCGCCAGATGTCGTTCGCCGTCCACGGGTCCAGCGAACTCTCGCTGACCGGAGCAGCATTCGCGTTGCTTGTCGGCTTTGAGGTAGGGCTGGGAGCGCTGATCGGCAGCGCGCTGGCGGCGGCGCTGTTCGGCATTCTGGGACCGCGTGCCCGGGAACGGGATTCAGTGATCGGCGTGGTGCTGGCCTTCGGGCTGGGGCTGGCGGTGCTGTTCATTCACCTCTACCCGGGACGGACCGGGACCAGTTTCGCATTGCTGACCGGCCAGATCGTGGGAGTGGGGTACTCCGGGCTGGCCATGCTGTCGCTCGTTTGCTTGCTGGTCATCGCCGTGCTCGCGACATGCTACCGACCGCTGTTGTTCGCCACCGTCGATCCGGAGGTCGCGGCCGCCCGCGGTGTGCCGGTGCGCGCACTGGGCATCGTCTTCGCGGCGCTGGTCGGTGTGGTGGCCGCGCAGGCGGTGCAGATCGTCGGGGCGCTGCTGGTGATGTCGTTGCTGATCACCCCAGCCGCCGCGGCCGCGCGGGTGGTCGGATCGCCGGTTGCGGCGGTCGTGGCATCGGTGGTATTCGCCGAGGTCGCCGCCGTCGGAGGCATCGTGCTATCGCTGGCACCCGGCGTCCCGGTCTCGGTGTTCGTCGCGACCATCTCATTTCTGATTTACCTGGTTTGCTGGCTAGTGGGGCGGCGTCGGGAGGCGCCCGCGTAAGCCGGTCGCACCGCCGCCAGGGGGACACCCGAACGTGGGCCCATGTGCCACGAAGCGGACGCCGCGTGAGGCTGCCGGACACTGCCCCGGCAGCCGGCAACCTCCGCGGCCCTAAGCTAATCGAGTGGCCTGCATCGACCTCAACGCCGACCTGGGCGAGGGCTTTGGCGTCTGGCGCCTCGGTGATGACGATGCGATGCTGCGCATCGTCACCAGCGCCAACGTGGCGTGTGGTTTCCACGCGGGGGATCCGGCCGGCCTGTTGCGGGTCTGTCGGACGGCCGCCGAGCGGGGCGTGCGCATCGGAGCGCAGGTCGGTTATCGAGACCTGGCCGGGTTCGGTCGGCGCTTCATCGACGTTGCTACCGAAGATCTTATTGCCGACATCGTTTATCAGATCGGCGCGCTGAAGGGCATCGCGGCCGCTGTCGGCTCAACTGTGTCCTACGTCAAACCCCATGGCGCGCTGTACAACACGATCGTGACCAACCGCGAACAGGCTGCGGCCGTCGTGGCTGCGGTCCACCTGGTGGACAACACGCTGCCGGTGCTCGGCCTGGCGGGTTCGGCGTTCTTCGACGAAGCCGCCCGCCTTGGACTACGCACCGTGGCAGAGGCATTCGCCGATCGCGCGTACCGACCGGACGGTCAACTGGTTTCCCGTCGCGAACCCGGCGCGGTGTTGCACGATCCGAGCGAGATCGCGCAGCGGGTGGTGACCATGGTGACCTCCGGTCAGCTCAGCGCGATCGACGGCACACAGATCCCGGTCAGCGTGGAATCTGTGTGCGTGCATGGCGATTCGCCAGGAGCCGTCCAGATCGCGGCAGCGGTGTGCGATCAGCTGAAGGCCGCCGGCACCGATATCAGGGCGTTTTGCTGATGCGACTCAAGCTGGGTCGCCCTGATATCACGCGGTATTCGGATCGGTTCGACGTTCCCGCCGCCGAACCTGATGCGCCGCTTTGGGCGACGTGGCTGGGCGTGGCGACGCTGCTACTCGACGACGGGTCGTCGGCACTGATGACCGACGGCTACTTCTCACGCCCGGGCTTGGTGCGGGTGGCGGCCGGCAAGGTGTCGCCGTCCGCGGCGCGCGTGGACGGCTGCCTTGCCCGGGCCAAGGTATCCCGACTGGAGGCCGTCGTCCCGGTACACACCCACATCGACCACGTGATGGACTCCGCGCTGGTCGCCGACCGCACCGGCGCCCTGCTGGTCGGCGGCGAATCGGCGGCCAACGTCGGTCGCGGCTACGGGTTACCCGCGGGCCGCCTAGTCGTCGCGGTCTCCGGCGAACCGATTCAATTGGGCAACTACGACGTCACGCTGGTGGAGTCGCACCACTGCCCACCCGATCGGTTTCCCGGCGCGATCAGTGCGCCGCTGACCACGCCGGTGAAAGCGTCGGCATATCGGTGCGGTGAGGCGTGGTCGGCGCTGGTGCAGCCACCGGCCGTCGGGGCGGCGGCTGTTGATCCAGGGCAGTGCGGGCTTTGTGCAGGGTGCGTTGGCCGGCCGCCGCGCCGACACCGTCTACCTCAGCATCGGCCAGCTCGGTCTGCAGTCGCGGTCATACCTGGTCGATTACTGGACCGAGACGGTGCGCACGGTGGGCGCCCGCCGAGTGATCCTCATTCACTGGGACGACTTCTTCCGCCCGTTGTCAAAACCATTGCGGGCCTTGCCATATGCGGCTGACGACTTGGATGTTTCTATCCGCATCCTAGACGAGCTGGCCGCGCAGGACGGTGTCGCGCTGCAGATGCCGACAGTGTGGCGGCGCGAGGACCCCTGGGCATAGACCCTGGATCCGCACATGGCCCTGACCGTTTCGCTGTTGCTGCTTGCTGTGGTTCTCGGGTTTGCCGTCGCCCGACCACGGGGCTGGCCGGAGGCGCTGGCGGCGGTTCCGGCGGCCGTCATCCTAATCGCGATCGGCGCGATCCCGGTTCGTCAGGCGGCCGTGCAGATGACCGGACTATCGGGAGTGGTCGCATTCCTGGGCGCGGTGCTGGTGCTGGCCAAGCTGTGCGACGACGAGGGCCTGTTCGAGGCGGCGGGCGCGGCGATCGCGCGCGGGCATGTCGGGTCGGGCGGGTTGCTGGGACGGGTTTTCGTCGTCGCCGCCACCATCACCGCTGTGCTCAGCCTGGACGCCGCCGTGGTGTTGCTGACGCCGGTGGTGCTCGCCGCCGTCCGCCGACTGCGCGCCCCGGTGCGACCATACGCGTACGCCACCGCTCATCTGGCTAACGGCGCCTCGCTGCTGCTTCCGGTGTCGAATCTGACCAACCTGCTCGCCTTTCACCTCGCGAACATCTCTTTCACCAAGTTCACCCTGTTGATGGCATTGCCCTGGCTGGCCGCGGTCGCCACCCTCTACCTGGTCTTCCGGTGGTTTTTCGCCGGGGACCTGCGGGTGCCGCCGGATCCAGAGCGACTGGGGCCGGCGCCGCGGCCACCTGTGTTCGTCTTGGTGGTCGTGGGCCTGACGCTGGCCGGGTTCGCGGTCGCTCAATCCGTGGGTGTCGCCCCGGCCTGGGTGGCATTGGCCGGCGCGTCGGTGCTGGCGTTGCGCAGCCTGCGGCGTCGACACACCTCGGTGGCAGAGATCGTGCGCTCAGTGAATGTGTCGTTCCTGGTGTTCGTGCTCGCGCTGGGCGTGGTGGTGCAGGCGGTCATGGTCAACGGAATGGACAGGGCGATGTCTGCCGTGCTGCCGTCGGGTTCTGGGCTACCCGCATTGCTCGCGATCGCCGCGGTGGCCGCCGTGTTGGCCAACGTCGTCAACAATCTGCCCGCAACGCTGGTGTTGCTGCCGCTGGTCGCACCCAGCGGGCCGGTGGCCATCCTGGCGGTGCTGATCGGGGTCAACATCGGCCCGAACCTGACCTACGTCGGTTCGCTGTCCAACCTGTTGTGGCGGCGCGTGCTGCGCCAGCACAACGTCGAGGCCGGCATCGGCGAGTACACCCGCCTCGGGTTGTGCACCGTGCCCGCGACCCTGGTTGTCGCGGTGCTCGCGCTGTGGGAAAGCGTGCGCCTGCTGGGGGTTTAGGCAGGGACCGAGAGTGCCGAACGCGCTGCACCCCGTAGTGCCGCCGCCGCTGCCCGGACGCCCAGCACGCGGGCTCGGATCGGTGCCGCTGCGACCACCGTGAACGGCGATTCCAGCGGGAATTCCACGCTGAGCGATTCGATCTCGGCCGCGCGAATGATCGTGGCCAGCGCGAGCGTGGCCTCTAGCATCGCGAAGTGATCGCCAATGCATGAGCGTGGTCCGCCCCCGAACGGAAGGTACTGCCAACGGCTGCGCCCCTCCGACCGTTCTGGGAGAAACCGGTCCGGATCGAAACACAGCGGATCCTCCCACAGCGTGGGATCGCGGTGCAGCGCAAAGAAACTGACCACGGCAATGGTTTTCGCCTCGACCCGGCAGCCGTCCACCGCAATGTCGCGCGTGGGCGAGCGCATCGTTGCCGCCCCAGGCGGACACAGCCGTAGCGCCTCGTGCAACACCCGCACGGTAAGGCTGAGTTCGGGCACGTCGTGTGGGGTCAGTGCCCGTTCACCGAGCGCGGCCACCTCGGCTCGCACCCGGTCCTGGATGTCGCGGTGGTGCCCCAACGACCACAACGCGTAAGTCAGCGCGGTCGAGGTGGTGTCGTGGCCGGCCAGCAGGAACAGCACGAGCTCGTGACAGATCTCGTCGTCGGCCAGCGGACGGCCGGTCTGCGGATCGATCGCCGCGATCAGGGCACGCACCAGTGGGGCCTCGCGATCGGGGTTGGCGCGAACCGCGTGCAGGATTTCAGCGGCCAGCCTGTGCAACGTGTCGTTGGCCCGGCGCGCGGCGCGCTGGCCTCGAGTGGGTAGCCACCGCGGCGGATTTACTGGCCGCGCGGCACGTTCGGCCACCCACGTTAATGAAACACGCAGTGCGCCGCCCACCTCCTCGGCGCGCTCGCCGAGGTCCAGCCCGAGCACCGAGCACCCAAGTGCCCGCAGTGTCAGCTTGCGACACTCGCTGTCGAGGTCCACGAAGGCGCCGTCCCGCCAACCATCGACGAGCTCTTGCGCGGCCGTGGCCATGTGCCCCGCGTACCGGGGCACCTGACGCTTGGCGAACATCGGCTGCAGCGCCCGTCGCCGCGGCAGCCACCGCTCGTGCGGAAGATTGAGCAAGTTGCCGCCCATCAGTGCATGCATCTCGACCATCATGCGCACACCGCCGCGGTCGGCGACCTCATCGGTGCGGCCCAACAGATCGCGGGCACCCTGCGGAGAGCAGATCAGCACCCCGTGCGGTAACAGCCACTTCGGTCCCAGCACGATCCGGGTGACCGGTCCCCCGGCGTCCAACAGCGCCTGAAGACCATCGATGAACGATCGGATGGCTTTGAGTTGCTGCCAATACGGGAGCGGATTCTTCGGCGCCAGTGGAAGGACACTGACGTCGGTTTTCCCCAGCGTCTCGACCATGCCATCTCCTTTGTTGAAAGCACGGTACTGCCGACTTGTAAAGATGGGAATGCGTAATCGACTACTCCATTTACCGGGCCAATTATGCTTCGCCGGGTCCATTTCGGATGATCGACGCCAGTTCCTCGCGTGACTGGGCCCCCACCCGCTGGCAGGCCCGGTAAATGTGGCCCTCCACAGTGCGCACCGACATCACCAGCTGTTCAGCGATCTGGCGGTTCGACAGACCCGCCACAACGAGTTCGACTACATCGCGCTGGCGACCCGACAACTTAAGACCCGACGGGGTCCGCAGCGCCGGCGTGCACAAACCACCGCACTCATCGGCCAATTCCCTGGCGAGCGCCGCAGCATAGAGCCCACGCTGGTGCCGCTGACTCAGACTGAACGCGGTAGATGCCTGCGCGGCCACGTCAGCGGCTGCGGCCCGGTCGCCGATCCCCCGGTACTTGGTCGATGCCGCCATCAGGCCCTCGCCGTCCCCAGCCAGCAACGCCTCCGTATGCAAAGCAACGGCTTCCGCCAGTGGCAGCGACAACTCCTCAGCCAGCTCCCGTGCCCGCACGGCTCCCGAGGTATCGCCCCATTGAGCCGCGGCTTGTATGCAGGCCAGCTCGTGGGTGGGCTGGCCGCGGTCCTGGGCGAGTCGGGCCGCCTGCTGCACTCTCGCGACAGCCTCGCTCAAGCGACCGCTGGCCGCCATCGCCCACCCGCTGGCCAGCGCCAAGCCGGTATGCATGAACAGAAAGTCGGCCGGCACGCTTGACTGCGCCTCGGCAACCGCGTCATTCGCTTCGGCGGGCTGCCCGAGCTTAGCGTGTGCCTCCGCCAACGCGAAGTAGCTCGCCGGCCTCAAACCCGTTCTAATGGAATGTCTTTGCACACCGGCAAGCGCCTCCTGCACCAGCCGGGCCGCGTCGGCGACAGCGCCGCGAGCGAGGTCGGAGTTCCCCAGCAGGGAGGCCAGGTTCGCATAGGCCAGACCCGGAATGTCGCGGGCCGAGTCAGCCAATTGCTTTGCTGCGCAGACGAATTCGTCGATTCGTCCGGTCAATCGGCACGCCCGGCCATACACGGCGCCGAACCAGAAGCGCAAATGCGACGCCTGAGACGACGTCGGCGCGCGCCGCAACGCCTCCTCGGCCACGGCGGTGAGGTCATCGACCTCCCCCAGTGCTCCCATCGCCATGATCAATGCAACCGAAGCCATCATCGCGTGGAAATCCGGCAGAGCAGCCGAACCCAAGGCGGTCCGGGCCCTTTCGGCCGCGAGTTCGCAGCGCGCCGCGACCGCGTCCAGGCAAGCCTGCACCGCCATACGCTCCGCCACCTGCTCCGGGGTCTCGGGGGTGGCGGCAAGGCCGTCGAGGATCACAGCCGCGTCTGCAGGCTTACCGAGCATCCACACGAGGTTGGCCGCCCGCAGGGTCGCCCAATGGTGTCCGTCGGGGCCACCAACCATGTCGCGCAGCGCCGTCTCGGCCTGCTCGCCGCGCCCGAGCAACACCAAGTTCATCGCCCGGACTCCGGCCGCCTCGGGCGCCCCGGCTTGCGCGGCAGCAGTGGCGAGACGGTCGGCCAGCTCCAGATCCAGCAGCGTCATGGCATGCCGTGCTGATTCCAGATACAGCTGGGGCTGGGGGTCAAGATCGGACTCGAGGGTCAGAAGTGCCCGGCGCACGGTGGCCTGCAAGTCGGCGTCAGCGCTTTTCGCCAGTCGCGTCGCGAGCTTGCCCCGGAGATCCGACAAATACATCTCACCGGCTTCTGCGCGGCGAAGTTCACCGAACAGGGGATGGGCCAGCCTGGCCATCAGACTGTTGCCAGTACGTTCGACCCGCACCAGGCCCATCGTCTCGGCAGCCGCCAGGTCGCGGCGACGCACCAAATCACACAAGACATCAACGGCCAGCGGCTCACACTGCGACAACGTGTCGACCACCAGCGCCACCCGCGGGCTCAACTGCCTCAGCTGGCGCCCCACCATGTCGAACAAGCTCGCCGACACCGCGACATCGCCATCCCATGTCCACACCCCGGCCAGCTTCCGCGTCCGTCCGGCTGCTATCTGATCGGTCACGAGCTGGCGTAGGAACAAGGCGTTTCCGCCGGTCAGCTTTCGGAATCGAGCCGCGCTGAGAGCGTCGACCGGGCCGCCTAGCGTGCTCTCGATCACCTCGCGCGTTGCTGTAGCCGAAAGGGGTTCGAGGTCAAGGCGGGCCAGCAGCCCGTCTTTCCATAACGCGGTCACGGCATCGGGTTCTTCACTGCCGGTGCGCACTGTGACCACCAGCCGAGCCCCGCCGCATTGGGCCAACTGTTGAACGACAAAGGCAGACAATCCGTCCAGCAGGTGCGCGTCATCGACCCCGACCACGACACGACTCCGCCGCTGCTGCGAGACAAATGAATTGATCACGCGCCCGATGTTTGTCAGTGGATCCGACATTGCCTCGCCCAGAGAGCCGATGAATGCCCCCAGAGGCAGCGCACGCGCCGATTCGGTGCCGACGATCCATTTTGTGCGCTCGCCGGACGCCTCGGCGCGCCGCAGCACCTCGCGGGCCAGCCAGGTTTTGCCCACACCGGCCACTCCGGCGATTACGACGCCGGAGTGGTTGCCAGCCCCGCTCAGCGCGCGGCGAATAGTCTCTAATTCACTGCCACGCCCAGTCAGCAGCCCACCGCTGATCACTCGGTGACTATAGCCCGGTGCGCAGGGGCCAGGCGGGCCGATGCTTCGGCGTTTTGGTGAGCGCATCCGTAGTCCGAACGAAAACGCCGTTTCCTTTTGCTGAGCGCCGCCTGGTCGAATGCCCGTCTGACCCTCGACATGGCGCTCGTGTATCGCCGGGCAGATGCGGATCCTGACCGCGGACACGAGGGCTGGCCGAGGTCCGCGCAGTGTTCCTGCGGCGAGGAAGCAACCTAGGCGATCTGCAGATCGTCAACGCGCACCTGGCACGTGAACCGCGAGCAGACGCAAAAGCTCCCAGATCCTCGGCGTGTCGCGGGCTTTGCGTCTGCTCGGCGGAAGAAGTCAACTTCTGCGCTGCCGTGCGATTTCGGCGAGCACGACCCCCGCGGCCACCGAGGCATTCAGCGACTCGGTGTGACCGGCCATCGGGATCGATACCACCTGTTCGCAGGTCTGCCGCACCAACCGGGACAGGCCCTTGCCTTCCGACCCGACGACAACCACCATCGGATCAGTGCCGTCCAGGTCGTCGAGCACGGTTTCGCCGTCGGCATCCAATCCGATCACCCGCACTCCGCGATCGGCCCAACTCTTGAGCGCCCTGGTGAGATTGGTGCGCCCGCGCCACCGGGACCCGGGTCGCCGCCCCGGCGCTGGTGCGCCATGCCACCGCCGTCACCGAAGCCGAGCGTCGCTGTGGGATCAGCACGCCATGGCCGCCGAATGCCGCAACCGAACGAACGATCGCACCGAGGTTGCGAGGATCGGAGATGTTGTCCAGTGCGACCAACAGCGCGGGTGGCGACCCGTTGGCTGCGGCAAGCAGATCGTCGGGGTGGGCGTAGCTGTATGGCGGTACCTGTAATGCGATGCCCTGGTGCAGGTGGTTGGTGGCCATTCGGTCCAGGTCGGTGCGCGGCACCTCGAGGATCGCGATGCCCAAATCGGCGGCACGGGAAACAGATTCGGTGAGTCGCTCGTCGGCTTCGGTGCCAAGCGCGACGTAGAGCGCCGTCGCGGGGACACCGGCGCGCAGGCATTCCAGCACCGGATTGCGCCCGAGCACGGTTTCGGTTTCGTCGGTGCGCTTATCCGGTCGCCGGCGAGGCTGCGGGGATTGGGCGCGCTTGGCGGCTGGATGGTTGGGACGCATATGCGCCGGCGGTGTGGGACCGCGTCCCTCCAGCGCGCGGCGACGCTGGCCGCCCGAGCCGACGGTGGGTCCCTTCTTGGAGCCGGATTTGCGTATCGCGCCCTGACGTCTCGAGTTGCCGGCCATCTACTTGCCGTCACCGGCCAGCAGTTCCCACTGCGGCCCGTCGGCGGTATCGGTGACCTCGATGCCGGCGATCTTCAGCCGGTCCCGGATCTCGTCGGCGAGCGCCCAGTTGCGTTGCGCGCGAGCATTTTGCCGGTTTTCCAGTTCAGTTTGCACCAGCACGTCGACGGCAGCCAAGGCGGCCGACGTCTCGTCGCGAGATTCCCAGCGTTCATCGAGCGGGTCGCAACCTAGGATGCCCATCATCGCTCGAATGGCGCTGGCGCTCTTCAACGCTCCTTCATGGTCGCCGGCGTCCAAAGCCCGGTTGCCTTCGGCGCGAGCGTGATGCACCTCGGCCAGTGCGATCGGGACGGCCAGGTCGTCGTCAAGCGCTTCGGCGAAGCGCGGCGTCCAGTGGCTGGAAAAGACGGCGCCGACCCGAATGCGAACGCGGTGCAGGAATTCCTCAACACCAGCGTAGGCGTTGACCGCGTCCTGCAGGGCCGTCTCGGAGAACTCCAGCATCGACCGATAATGCGCACTACCCAGGTAGTAGCGGAGTTCGGCGGGCCGGACTCGCTGCAACATCGCCGGTATAGCGAGCACGTTGCCCAGCGATTTGCTCATCTTTTCCCCGCCCATGGTCACCCAGCCGTTGTGCAGCCAGTAGCGCGCGAAGCCGTCTCCGGCGGCACGGCTCTGCGCGATCTCGTTTTCGTGGTGGGGGAATATCAAGTCCATTCCACCGCAGTGGATGTCGAATTCCGGCCCGAGATATGTGCGGGCCATCGCCGAGCATTCCAGAGTGCCAGCCGGGACGTCCGCGACCCCACGGCGTAGGCCAGGACGGCTCACCGGGCTTGGCACCCTTCCACAAGGTGAAGTCGCGCTGATCACGCTTGCCGGTCGCCGCGCCCTCGCCTTGATGGACATCGTCGATCTTATGGCCGGACAGCTGCCCGTACTCGGGGTAGCTGAGCACATCGAAGTAGACGTCCGAGCCGCCTGGACGCAAATCCGGGTAGGCGTGGCCAGTTTCGATCAGGCGTTCCATTAATTCGACCATTTGGGTGATGTGACCGGTGGCCCGCGGCTCGGCCGACGGCGGTAAGACGTCCAAGGCGTCGTAGGCCGCGGTGAACGCGCGCTCGTAGGTGGCCGCCCACTCCCACCACGGCCGGCAGGCCGCAGCGGCCTTGTTGAGAATCTTGTCGTCGATATCGGTCACGTTGCGGATGAACGCGACGTCGTAGCCCCGCGCGGCCAGCCAGCGGCGCAGGATGTCAAAAGCCACGCCGCTGCGGACATGCCCGATATGCGGCTGGCCCTGAACGGTGGCGCCGCACAGATAGATAGACACGTGCCCGGCCCGCAGCGGAACGAAGTCACGCACGGCACCGGCCGCCGTGTCGTGTAGCCGCAAGCGGGCGGGATCGGTCACGACGTGCCAGCTTACCTGCCCAATCGGTGCGACCCGTTACTTCGAGCGTCACGTCAGCGTGACTGTCACCGGCGAGTGCCACGCCAACGTGACGCTCGGGCCCCTCGGTGGGCTTACCCGACAGGGACCACCAGAGCCGTCGCGATCGCGGCCAACCCTTCGCCGCGCCCGGTCAGACCGAGTCCGTCGGTGGTCGTCCCCGATACCGAGACCGGCGCCCGCAGCAGGCCCGACAAGCACCTCCTGCGCCTCGGCACGCCGCGGACCGATCTTGGGGTGGTTGCCGATCACCTGCACGGCTGCGTTTCCGACCCGATAGCCCTGCCCTGATACCAGGTCGACGACGTGGCGCAGCATCTCGGCGCCGGTGACCCCCTTCCAGCGCGGGTCGTCGACGCCGAACACGCCGCCGATATCGCCCTGACCTGCTGCCGACAGCACAGCATCGCACAGCGCGTGCGCCGCTACGTCACCGTCGGAATGCCCGGCGCAGCCGTCGGCGCCCGGGAATAACAGCCCTACCAGCCAGCAGGGCCTACCGGGTTCAATCGGGTGCACATCGGTGCCCAGCCCGACCCTTGGGAGATCCAGTGGTTCGCTCATCGCCGCACAATCGCTTGGGCCAGTAGCAGATCCAGTTGGTTGGTGATCTTGAATGCCAGGGGGTCGCCATCGACCACCTGGACTTGGCCGCCCACCCGCTCAACCAGGGACGCGTCGTCGGTGAAACCAGGTGCGTCGGTGCTCTGGTAGGCGCGATAGGCACGCAACAGCAGATCGGTCGCGAATCCCTGCGGGGTTTGCACTGCCCGCAGTCCGGCCCGCTCCGGCGTGCCCAGGACCACCCCGTTGGCATCCACGGCCTTGATGGTGTCAGACAGTGGCAGGGCCGGGACCACAGCGGCGTGTCCCGCCCGCAACGATTCGACCACACGCACGGTCAACCCTGGCGGCGTCAGCGGCCGCGCGGCGTCGTGCACCAGCACGAAATTCCGGCTCTGCGGACTCGCGCAAGGCCAACAGGGCCAGACTTACGGATTCGGTACGGCCGCACCCGCCGCGTACGACGGCGGCTTTCTCGCCGAGGATCAGCTTTGCCTCATCGATGAGGTCGGCGGGTACAGCCACCA
Organism: uncultured Actinomycetota bacterium; assembly: GCA_963762625.1. Taxonomy (GTDB): domain Bacteria; phylum Actinomycetota; class Actinomycetes; order Mycobacteriales; family Mycobacteriaceae; genus Mycobacterium. Next base: position 630,014 of record CAVXLB010000001.1, on the reverse strand, counting down.
CCACGGCGTCGACGACCCCAGACTCCAGCAAGCCATCCACAGCACGCTCGACCAGGGTGCTGTCCCTCGAGCTGATAGAACGCCTTCGGGATACCGGCGCCAAGCCGTAACCCTGAACCGGCGGCCGGGACCACTGCGACAACTGCGCCCGTTCCCCCGACCACCAGAACCTCAGGGTCTTCAAGAAGCGGCGGCCAGGACCTCGTCGAGGATGGTCTCCGCTTTAGCCTCGTCGGTGCTTTCGGCCAGCGCCAATTCACCGACCAGAATCTGCCGGGCCTTGGCCAGCATGCGCTTCTCGCCTGCGGACAGGCCACGTTCCTGGTCGCGGCGCCACAGATCGCGCACTACCTCTGCCACCTTGTTGACGTCACCGGAGGCGAGTTTCTCGAGGTTGGCCTTGTAGCGGCGTGACCAGTTGGTCGGCTCTTCGGTGTGCGGGGCGCGCAGCACCTGGAACACCTTGTCGAGGCCTTCCTGGCCGACGACGTCGCGAACTCCGACGTACTCGGCGTTATCGGCGGGCACTCGAACGGTCAGGTCTCCCTGCGCCACTTTCAAGACGAGATACTCTTTTTGCTCCCCTTTGATGGTCCGGGTTTCAATCGCCTCGACTAACGCAGCACCGTGGTGCGGATAAACAACGGTGTCGCCGACCTTGAAGATCATCTGATTCGCGCCCCTTTCGTTACTTCATTCTAACACGGCGGCCCAAAGCGCGCGGATCAACGTTGCAGGTCAGGGGCACGACACGCGCAGATTAGGGGTTGACAGGACGGAGTAAGACGTGCCCTCGAAACATTAGCAACGTCCCTGCCGGACCCACCGTGGCACCCCGTCGCGATGCCCTAGCGCTGCGGGTCTCGGCGGCTGGTCTTGCTCCCTGCGCTACCGCCGGCGGCACGTTCCTACTACTGTGCATAGTTGCAATGTCCCGCATAGGCAACACGTCCAACGCTGGCCCAGCAGGAGGAATCGAGTGAACCGCTTCAAGACCCGCCTGCCCGCACTGGCCGCTCCGGTCGCCCTCGTCGGCATGGCCGCACCTCTACGCTCACCGGTTGCGGCGCCGGCCAGATCTCGCAGATGGCCACTCCAGGAGCCCGCCGTCAACGGCAACAGGGCCACTTTCAACAACGTAGCGCTGCGCGACATACATATCCGGCCACGCAATCCGGCGACTTCATCGAGCCTGGCAAAACGGTGGACCTGGTGCTGGTGGCCGTCAATCAGTCACCGGACATCACGGACCGACTGGTCGGCATCACCAGTGACATCGGCACGGTGGCGGTCAGCGGCGGCGATGGTCGACTGCCCGCCGGCGGGATGCTGTTAATCGGCACGCCCGAGGGCCAGCACGTGGCGCCGGGCCCGATAGACGCCAACAATGCGGCCAAGGCAACCGTCACCTTGGCCAAGCCCATCACAAACGGCCTCGCCTACAACTTCACCTTCAATTTCGAGAAGGCCGGGCAGGCCACCGTGATGGTGCCGATTTCGGCCGGGCTGGCTCCGCCGCAGGCCTGACTGCGGCCGATGTAACGGCCTGTCACACCGGACTTGTCGCACCCGCCCGATACGGTCATGGCGTGGCAAACGCGCGCTCGCAATACCGGTGCTCGGAATGCCGCCATGTCACCGCCAAGTGGGTGGGACGCTGCATGGAGTGTGGCACCTGGGGCGCAGTCGACGAAGTAGCCGTGCTCAGTGCGGTCGGTGGCGGGAGCCGTCGCTCCGCGAATCTGGGCCCGCCCTCGAAAGCCGTTCCGATCAGTTCCATCGAGCCGAACCTCAACAAGCATCGCCCTACGGGGATCGACGAGCTAGATCGGGTGCTCGGCGGCGGTGTGGTGCCGGGTTCGGTGACGCTGCTGGCAGGCGACCCGGGCGTCGGTAAATCGACGTTGCTGCTCAAGGTCGCCCACCGCTGGTCCCAGTCCGGCCGGCGCGCGCTGTATATCTCTGGCGAGGAGTCTGCCGGCCAGATCCGGCTCCGCGCCGACCGCATGGCTGTGGGAGTCGACGAGGTCTATTTGGCCGCCGAATCCGACCTGCACACGGTGCTGGATCACATCGCGACAGTCCGGCCTGCGCTGGTCATAGTGGATTCAGTGCAAACCATGTCCACCGCCGAAGCCGACGGCGTCGCTGGCGGCGTCACTCAGGTGCGCGCGGTTACCGCCGCGCTGACCGCGGCAGCCAAGGCGAACGGTGTCGCGCTGATTCTCGTCGGCCACGTCACCAAGGACGGAGCCATCGCGGGACCGCGCTCGCTGGAACACCTCGTCGACGTGGTGCTGCACTTCGAAGGCGACCGCAACGGCACGTTGCGGATGGTCCGCGGAATCAAGAACCGATTTGGCGCGTCCGACGAAGTCGGATGTTTCATGCTGCACGACAATGGGATTGAAGGCGTGGCCGATCCGTCGAACCTGTTCTTGGATCAGCGGCCGACGCCGGTCGCCGGCACCGCTATCACGGTGTCGCTGGACGGCAAGCGACCGCTGATCGGCGAGGTCCAGGCCTTGCTCGCGACGTCGACCGGTGGCTCGCCGCGGCGCGCCGTCAGCGGGATAGACCATGCCCGGGCCGCGATGATCACCGCTGTACTGGAAAAGCACGCCCGGCTGTCCATCGCCGCCAATGACGTCTACCTGTCCACGGTGGGCGGCATGCGATTGACCGATCCGTCCTCGGATCTCGCCGTCGCGATCGCGCTCGCGTCGGCATACGCGGATCTCCCGCTGCCCACCACCGCCGTGATGATCGGCGAAGTCGGGCTAGCGGGCGATCTGCGGCGAGTCAGCGGCATGGAGCGGCGCCTGGCCGAAGCCGCGCGGCAAGGGTTCACCATCGCGCTGATCCCCCCGGGTTGCCGGGAGGTACCGCCGGGCATGCGTGCGTTGAGCGCACCCACCATCGTCGCGGCGCTAGAGCACATGATCGACGTCGCCGATCACCGGAGCAGCAAACCTCCCGTGCCACATTCGCTCGACACCCCTCCGCCGCACGCCCGCACGTAGCAGAATGGCACGCTGTGACCCGTCCGACGCTGCGTGAGACCGTCGGCCGCCTGGCGCCCGGCACCGGGCTCCGGGACGGCCTGGAGCGCATCCTGCGCGGCCGTACCGGTGCGCTGATCGTGCTCGGCCACGACGACAGCGTGGAGGCCATCTGCGACGGCGGCTTCTCGCTCGACGTCCGGTACGCCCCGACGCGGCTGCGGGAGCTGGCGAAGATGGACGGTGCCGTGGTGCTGTCCACCGACGGCGGTCGCATCGTGCGGGCCAACGTGCAGTTGGTTCCCGATCCGTCCATACCCACCGACGAATCGGGAACCAGGCACCGTTCGGCGGAACGCGCCGCGATCCAAACCGGTCACCCGGTGATCTCGGTCAGCCATTCGATGAACATCGTCACCGTCTATGTCGGCGGCGAGCGCCATGTGCTCACCGACTCCGCGACCATCCTGTCGCGAGCCAACCAGGCCATCGCCACCTTGGAGCGCTACAAAGCCAGGCTCGACGAGGTCACCAGGCAACTGTCCAGGGCGGAGATCGAGGACTACGTCACGCTGCGCGACGTGATGACGGTGGTCCAGCGACTCGAGTTGGCCCGCCGCATCGGTCTGGTGATCGACTACGACGCCGTCGAACTCGGCACCGATGGGCGTCAGCTGCGACTACAACTGGAAGAGCTGCTGGGCGGCAACGACACCGCGCGAGAACTCATCGTCCGCGACTATCACGCCAACCCCGAGCCGCCGTCCAAAGCGCAGGTCGCCAGCACCCTGGCGGAGCTGGACACCCTCTCAGACACCGAATTGCTCGAACTCACCGCGCTGGCCAAGGTTTTCGGATATCCGACCACGACAGAGGCGCAGGACTCGGCGCTGAGCCCGCGTGGCTACAGCGCCATGGCCGGGATTCCCCGGTTGCAATTCGCCCATGTCGACATACTGGTCCGGGCATTCGGAACACTGCAGGGGCTGCTGGCGGCCAGTTCAAACGACTTGCAATCGGTGGAGGGTATCGGTTCGATGTGGGCCCGCCATGTCCGAGAGGGGCTTTCACAGCTGGCAGAGTCGACGATCGCCGACCCTTTAAATTAAAGGGGCCCCAGAAAAACGCTGGTCAGTTACCGGGAACGGCCGCTGGCGGCGCTTCCGGCGGTGGCGCGAGCGCCGGCTGACCTGGCGCAGGTGCCGGCCCAGGAGCCGGGGGCGGCTGGTTCAGGATGAACGGAACCGCGAGCGAGCGCAGATTGCCCAGCTGTACGACGAGGTTGTAGGTGCCCGGCCCGATGGCCGGCCGGGGCAGCGGGCAGTGCGGTGCCGATCCCATGCCGGTCCAGGTCACTGCCGTCGTTACCTGCTCGCCCGGGGTGAAGCTCTTGACCAGGGTCTCGTTGGATGGCGCGCAGTCCAGGTTGGACCACAGCCGCTTGTTGTCCAGTGAATAGACGTAGGCAGCGAGAACCGCGGCTCCAACGTCGCGCTTACAGGACACCAGCCCGATGTTGGTGACAACCATGGTGAACTTCGGCTGGTCTCCGATGAAGTACTGAGGGGCGTTGGTCAGACCTTTGACTGCCAGCGTCGAATCGGGGCAGTCATCGCCCGGGTTCAGCACCGGCGGCGGCTGCACCGCAGCGGTGGCGGTGGGGGACTCCGGGTTTTGCCCCTGCGGCGGCGCCAGCGGATTGTTGCCTTCTTGCCCGGGTGGTGGCGGCGCCTGAGGCTCCTGCGAGCCCGGATGACTTTGGGCGGGGGCAGATTTGCCGGCATTGGCGGGTTTAGCGCCCGCGTTGCTGCTCACGAAGGCGATAACGATGGCGACGGCGATCCCGATGACGACGACCGCGATGCCCAGGGCCAAGCCCCTGCGCCGCCAATAGATCTCAGTGGGTAGCGGGCCCTGCGGTTCCAAATCCAGCACATTTACACCGTAGGTCCAGGTCACGTCGATTTGTTTGACCCGCCTCGGCGTGTCGCCAGGTTAGCCGGCTAACCCTCGTGTTAGTGGGCCGCCGGTAACACAGCCGCGGTTACTCTCCGATGTCGCCGACGTGATCGACCAACGCGGCCCGCCCCTTGGCGAGGCGGTACGTGATGCCCGCAATCGCCAGGGTCCCCGCATCCACCCGCTCAGCGATGGCAGCGGAACGCTCTACCAGCTGCTTCACCGTTTCGCGTACGTGCCGTTCCTCGAACTCGTCGACACGCGTCAGGCCGTCGCGCCGGCCAAGCAGGATGGACGGCGCGACCCGTTCCACCACGTCCCGCACGAAGCCGGCCGGTATCGCGCCGTCGTCGATCGCGCCGATGGCGGCCTTGACCGCGCCACAGCTGTCGTGGCCGAGGACGACGATCAGCGGCACGTTGAGTACCGTCACCGCGTACTCGATAGAGCCGAGCACTGCCGTGTCGATGGCCTGTCCGGCGGTGCGAACGACGAATATGTCGCCAAGTCCCTGGTCGAAGATGAGCTCGGCAGCCACCCGACTGTCCGCACAGCCCAATATCGCCGCGATCGGCTTCTGCCCGGCAGCCAGGCTGGCTCGATGCTCGATGCTCTGGCTGGGATGCGCGGGCTTGCCGGCAACGAATCGGTCGTTACCCTCTTTGAGTGTTTTCCATGCGGTTACCGGGGTGGGCTTGGACATGGCACACATTCTGCTTTGCCAGGGTCGCTCATGACTAGCCGACCGTGCGTCCCGGCGGATGAACTTCTGGAGTGGTACCAACGATCGCGCCGTGAACTCCCGTGGCGAGAACCCGGCGTAAGCGCATGGCAGATCCTGGTCAGCGAGTTCATGCTGCAACAGACACCGGTCGCCCGGGTCTTGCCGATCTGGCCCGATTGGGTACTGCGCTGGCCTACCGCGTCGGCCACCGCCGCGGCCAGCGCCGCCGACGTCCTGCGTGCCTGGGGCAAACTGGGCTATCCGCGGCGCGCCAAGCGGTTACACGAATGCGCGACCGTCATTGCGCGCGACCACGGGGATGTGGTTCCCGACGACGTCGACACGCTACTGAGGCTCCCGGGCGTCGGCAGCTACACGTCACGAGCCGTCGCGTGTTTCGCCTACCGTCAGCGGGTGCCGGTGGTGGACACCAACGTCCGGCGGGTGGTGGCGCGCGCCGTGCACGGCCGAGCCGATGCCGATTCTCCGTCGGCCGCACGCGACCACGCCGACGTCTCTGCACTGCTGCCGGATGACGAAACGGCGCCGGACTTTTCGGTGGCGCTGATGGAGTTGGGCGCGATCGTGTGCACGGCGCGCGCACCCCGATGCGGGTTGTGTCCCCTTGCCGATTGCGCATGGCGGCATGCCGGTTACCCCCCGGCACAGGCGCCGGCGCGCCGCGTTCAAACCTACGCCGGAACCGACCGTCAGGTCCGAGGGTTTTTGTTAGATGTGTTGCGCCTCAACGACTATCCGGTCACCCGGGCCCAGCTGGACGTGGCGTGGCTGACCGATACCCAGCAGCGTGACCGGGCACTGGACTCGTTGCTCGCCGACGGCCTGGTTACCCGGACCGCCGATGGCCGGTTCGCGCTGGCCGGCGAGGAGAATTAGCGGACGCCTGCGTGGGAGCGCCACAACGAAGGCGGAATCGGCCCGGCGCCGACACGCCGGTGCCTGGGCATTCCCCGTTAACCCCCATATGTGCGTCATACCCTGCCGATGTGCCCTGCGAGGAGGCCGCACGCGGATCGGGCTTCGCTGCGCCGGTGTCCCGGCGGGTGATGCTCGGCGGGCTGAGCCTGCTGCCGCTGGCCGCCGCCGTCGGGGTCAGCCTCCCGACCGCTTCGGCCGAAGCAACATACCGATTCCTGACGCCCCACCAGGCGGCGGTGCTCGACGCCGCTACCCGACGCCTGATCCCGGGGCCGGACGACTCCCCGCTCGAAACCGGCTACCCAGGAGCGCACGAAGCCAACGTCGTCAACTATCTGGACCGGATGCTGTCGGTCTTCGACGTCACGCCCGCCGACGTGCACGCGGGTGGGCCGTGGAGTGACCGCGCCGGCGGCTCGCAGGACTACATGGCCACCTTCGTCCCGCTCAACCGCGCCCAGACCTACGCGTGGCAAAAGCGCGTCGCGAGCCTTCGCACCCAGTACGCCAACGGCATCGCACTCCTCGACCAACTGGCCGGCGGCGACTTCAGCGCGGTGCGCCCGATCCGGCAAGACCTCATCCTGGGGGGCCAAGCGACGAGTTTCGCCAGTGTGCTCTTCGGTCACACCATCGAGGCGATGTACAGCGCCCCAGAATACGGCGGCAACGCGAACCTCGTCGGTTGGCAGGGCATCAAGTTCCCCGGGGACTCCCAACCTCGGGGATACACCGCCGCCGAGGTCGAGCAGACCCAGATCGACGTGGTCGTCATAACCAACATCATCGACCGCTTGCGTCACGGGGGCTGGGAACAGGTCGTCGCCAAATTAAACGGAAAGGGCGGCGTCAGTGCCGGCTAGTAAGGCGATCGTCGTTGGCTCAGGTGCCGGCGGATCCACTCTGGCAATGGAACTCGCGCAGTCCGGGTGGGACGTCGTGATATTCGAAAAGGGGTCGAACTACTTCACCAATCTGGAGGGCACCGGGCCGCTCGGCACGACATTCTCCAATGACGAACTCAAGGCGCTGTCCCGCTACTTCGAGCAGCCGGACCCCATCGCCTACCCCCGCACCTACCGGCAAACCGCAGCCCAAGCCGCGAACTACGTGGGCCCCGTCAACGAGCTTCCGGTGACCGTCGGCGGCGGAACAGTGCACTGGGACGCGAAGGTCCCGCGGTTCTGGGACATCGACTTCAAGGGACTGTCGATGCTGGGCCCACAGCCTGGCGCGGACATGGCGGATTGGCCGTTCGAATACAGCGAGATCGCGCCTTACTACGACGCGGTCGAGGAGCTGTTGGGGACGCAGGGCGATGTCCACGCGATACCCGCTCTCAGCCTCAAGCACGCACCACGCTCACGGCAGTACCTGATGCCGCCGGGGCCGCAGCAGCGGTCGTCCACGCTCATCGCCAAAGGCGCCAGGCGCATCGGGCTACATCCCTTTCCGTTCCCGAGCGCGATCAACTCGGTCGAGTACGACGGCCGCCCCGCTTGCAACAACTGCGGGTTTTGCGCGAATTACGGCTGCCCGATCTCGGCCCGGGTGGGCGCACTTGCGCCGCTGCGGGTAGCGCTGCGAACCGGGCGAGTGCAGTTGCGTCCGGAAACGACCGTCACAAAGGTCAATTTCACCGGTCGGCGGGCCACCGGGGTCGCCTATCTCGACCCGCAGGGCAATCCCGGTGGAGAAAGCGCCGACTTGGTGGTCCTGGCCGCTTCGGCGATCGAGACCGCACGGCTGGCCCTGCTCTCCGACCTGCCCGACGCCAGCGGACGCATCGGCAAACGGCTGATGTTCCACAACTTTATCGACGGATTCGGCATCTACCTTTACGAGCGAGTGCATGCTTACCGCGGCCGCTCGATCACGCAGTGCATGGAGGATTTCTGTGACCCCAACTTCCCCGGTTCCCGAGCCGTGGCAAAACTGGCCGGCCTGCCCTACATCCGCGGCGGCCTGTGCGAGTTGGGCGGGAGCCAGGAACCAATCGCGGAAGGCAAGTTCTACCAGGAGATCCTGGGATTCCTGCCAGGGGTGCAATTCTTCGGAAGCACGTTCAAGGACCTGATGCGCGCCTCGCTCCTGCGCGATCGGCTCGCTGGCGTCAACTTCATCGGCACCGACCTGCCGTACCTGACCAACAACGTCACACTCGACCCGACGGTCACCGATCTCAACGGACAGCCGGTCCCCCGGATCACCTACCTGCCCGGGAAGCACGAGAGGATCGCGCAAACTTTCTACCTGGTACCGATCACCGCAATGATGGCGGCGGCAGGCGCGACGCTGTTCGCCGCCATCCCGGACGGTATTGAGCGGCAGATCGGGGGCGGCGCTCCGCCGGACACCAAGCACGTCATGGGCGGCATGCAGATGGGCGTCTCCCCCACGACTAGCGTTGTCGATCCGCACGGGCGAATGCACCAGATGGACAACGTCTTCGTCGCCGACGGCAGCGTGTTCGTCACCTCCGGCTGCCAGAACCCGACTAACACACTGATGGCGGTGGCACTGCGCACCGCGCGCGGGCTCACCGGCAGACGCTGACGCTCATCGGCCACCACCTGGGAACACCGCGCCGGGCCTTTTAGGTTCAGTTCATCAGTGGTGCGCTAAGAAGGACTCGACGGCCTGCCGGTATAACCGCGGCGCCTCGTCGTGAATCAGGTGACCCACTTCGGGCACGTGCAAATACGTTGTTGGAGAAGTTGTTTTGGTCATCGCATGCATCTGGCCCGGCGGTGCGACCGAATTGCCCGCCTCGATGAGCAGCGCTGGCGCCCGCACGGCCAGCCAGTGTGCCCAATAATCACGGGTGCCCCATTCCGCGGCGATCTCGATCCATCGCGAGGTGTGGCCGTGCAGTCGCCATCCGGTTGCGGTGCGGTCGAACGCTTCCAGGAAGTACTGCCCCGCAACGGGCCCAAATTCACCGAATACTTGCTCTGCCGAATCGAATTCGACCGGAAGTGCATGTAGCCAGGGCTCCCACGGCCCGGTGGTGCGGCCACGGAAGTCCGGCGCCATATCCTCTACCACCAGCGCCGAAACCAACTCGGGACGCTCCGCGGCCAGACACCACGAGTGCAGCGCGCCCATGGAATGTCCGACCAACCGGGCCGGAGCGCCCAACGCACCCACGGCATCAGCCAGGTCGGCTACAAAGCGTTCGGTGCTGATCGGGTGCGAGTCGTCGACGTCGCGGCCCCGGTGCCACAACGCGTCGTAGGTGTACACGGTGCCGAGCTGCGTCAGCCACGGTATCTGACGCGACCAGGTGGAACCTCGGCCCATCAACCCGTGCACAAGGATCAACGGCTCACCCCGGCCGCCGCGATGGGTCAGCAGATCGATGGGCATGGCGGGCACGGTAGCCTAGGTCCATGGCTGTGGTGAAGATCAACGCAATCGAGATACCCGCGGACGCCGGCCCAGAATTGGAGAAGCGGTTCGCCCACCGTGCGCACGCGGTCGAAAACAGCCCAGGCTTTCTGGGCTTTCAGCTGCTGCGTCCGGTCAAGGGCGAGGACCGCTACTTCGTCGTGACACACTGGGAGTCCGATGAAGCGTTCCAGGCCTGGGCGAACGGACCGGCCATCGAAGCCCATGCCGGTCAGCGGGCCAATCCGGTGGCGACGGGTGCGTCCTTGCTGGAATTCGAGGTTGTGCTGGACGTTGCGGGGAGCCACCAGACTGCGTAGCCGCCGATCGGTGCGTCACCGCGCGGTGGCGTTGAGCGCGGCACTGATCGTGACCCTCATACCGGGTTGCACATCCTCCCCCTCCTTGCAGGCCAACGCCGCAAACCCGGGCCGGGGGATCGACACCCGGACTCCGCCCGGTCTGCGCGCTCAGCAGACCATGGACATGCTCAACTCGGACTGGCCCATCGGCCCGGTGGGCGTCCGCACCCTCGCCGCGCCCGACAGGGTCGACTCGGTCGAGACCACGATGGAAGAGCTGTGGTGGGATCGCCCCTTCACCCTCGACGGGGTGGACGTCGGCGCCAGTGCGGCCACCCTGCATCTCATCTCGTCCTACGGAGCGCGCCAAGACATCCGGATTCACACCGACGACTACGGCCGGGTTGATCGGTTCGACCTGGACACCCAAACACCGTCGATCGCGACGTGGGGCGACGTGGACGCCGTCTTGAGCAAGACCGGCGCCCGCTACTCCTATCAGGTCGCCAAGGTCGATAACGGTCACTGCGACCCGGTCGCAGGCACCAACACCGGCGAATCTCTGCCCCTGGCATCGATTTTCAAATTATACGTACTACACGCCCTGGCCGGTGCCATCAGAAACGGAACGGTGTCCTGGGACGATCAGCTGACCGTCACCGAAAAGGGCAAAGCCGTCGGCTCCTCGGGCTTGGAACTCGCTCCCGGCGCGCATGTTTCGGTTCGCACCGCCGCCGAGAAGATGATCGCCACCAGCGACAACATGGCCACCGACATGCTGATCGAAAGGATGGGCAGCCACGCTATCGAACAGGCGCTGGTCACGGCCGGACACCACGATCCAGCCAGCATGACCCCCTTCCCGACCATGTACGAACTGTTCTCCATTGGTTGGGGTCAACCGGATCTGCGCAGCCAATGGCAGCACGCGTCGCCACCAGTCCGTGCCCAGTTGCTGCAGCAGGCGAATTCGGCTCCATACCAACCCGATCCGGAACGCGCCCACGTGCCGGCCTCCAGTTACGGCGCGGAGTGGTACGGCAGCGCCCAAGACATCTGCCGAGTCCATACGTCGCTGCAAGCCGACGCTGTTGGCGTGGCCGCGCCCGTCAGACACGATCCTTTCTGCCGTGTCGGGCATCCAGCTGGATCGGAACGTTTGGCCGTACATCGGCGCGAAAGCCGGTGGCCTGCCGGGCGACCTGACATTCAGCTGGTACGCCGTCGACAAGACGCAACAGCCGTGGGTGGTCAGCTTCCAGCTGAACTGGCCCCGCGATCACGGGCCCACCGTAACCAGTTGGGTGCTGGGGATCGCCAAGCAGGTCTTCGCGCTGTCGCGCCGCAATAGCTCTACAACCTCAACGTCCAGCAGCCTCCGCGGAAGTGCATGACGGTCCGGCTGACCGGCGCGATGTCGATGCGCCAGAACGATTTCGGTGCCGCATTAACGGCCAGCAGGATCGCGGCCCGGACCACCGCCGGATGCGTCACCGCGACCGTCCTCACCTTGTCGTCGGTCAACGACTCCAGCCATCCAGCTACCCGGTCGAGCAGGTCGATGACCGATTCGCCACCGTGCGGCGCCTGGGCCGGGTCGGTCAGCCATACCTCGAGTTCCTCGGCGTGGATGCCTTCGAGTGTCTGGCCGCTCCACCGTCCGCAGTCGAGGTCGGCCAAGCACGGCTCCGTGGTCGGCTGCAGGCCCAAGCAGTGCGCAGTTTGCCGCGCACGCTGTTCGGGCCCGGCAAGCTGACGCTCGGTATCGCCGATACCAAGGCCCGCAACAGCTGCGGCCTGCCGACGGCCGACGTCGTTGAGTGGCTCGTCCGCTGAAAAACGTAGGTCCGCCATCGCATCGGTCATCGCGTGCGACACCAGGGTCAGCCGGACGACCCCCGTCACGCCGCGATACTCGATGCCCGTCCGCTCGTCGGCCGGCTCACCAAGCAGTCGCGCTGCGAGCGGCGCGAAGATCAGGCCGATGGTCACCCACAGCAGCAGTTGGGTAGCCAGCGAAAGCAATCTGAACTCGTAGAGAACGTCGGCGGGAAAGCCCGGATAGATGATCACGCCCGAGGCGTCGCGCAGCGGTTCGGGCGTCTCGCCCACTCTCGGTAGCAGCGCCATCACCACCGCGACGACGACCACGTAGACCACGGCCGCGATCAGCCGACCGTTCCACCCGCCGAATCGGGCGCTGAGCCGACGGGCCAGCAGTACCGCGGCGGCCGCCAGTAGCGCCGACGCCAGCACCATCACCAGATACCAGCCGGTGCGCATGCCGATGGTGTCCGACTGGCCGACCGCGGGCGGGTTAGGTGGATACTTGACAAACGGCACCAGGTAGACCGAGACGAAGGCGCCCGCGGCCAGCCGTATCGAAAGCACCTGTGCCCCAACGCTTCCCACCCTGCCGTACACGACGCAGAACAGCACGGCAAAAAGCGCTCCCATAGCGACACCGAAAATCAGCACACCAAAGCCCAATCCGGCGTTGGACTGAACGCCGCGGGTGAACAACTCAACGCCATGCTCGTGCACACCATGAGCGTCTTCGGCGTCAGTTCGACCGTCTTCATAAGCGATCGCGCGGCCGATGACGGGCTCGGCGAACAGGCGGGCGAATAAGAACGCCAGCACTGCGGCAACCGCGCCCGCCACGAGGCCGCGTGCGATCAGACGCTTCTCCACGACACCGGCGTCAGTGGCAGGGGAAGCCGAGTAGATGCCTCGCGTCGTGCACGAATTCGTGCACGTGTGAGTCGCTGCCGAACAGCGAAACAGCACCCTGATCGACGCCGACGAAATAGATCGCCAAAAGCGCCAAAAAGGCGGTTGCGGCCAACCAGAGCGCGGCACTCGTTGCCGACAAATCTATCGGTTGGCTACGGGTACCAATTGCATTGGACACAGTGGACTCCTTCTCGGGATATCGCGTCCCGCGCGTAGTGCTGATGACGGGTGTCGGGTCTGACTTTGGACAGTGGCGCGACCGTTCTGGATTCTCACCAGGATTCCGGACACCCGTCGACAACAGTTAACAACACTCGACAGTGTAAACCGCGTGTTGCCCGTCGGTCGATGGGCCTGGCACGCAAACGGGCAGTTACTGGTGCGAGCCCAGTAACCCCCCGTGTATGCGTGCCTATTGCGTGGTCGCCGCCGGGCCGCCGGCGCTGTGCGCTCCGGCCTGCGCCAGGTCCGGCTCGGGCGGCGGCTTGCGGGTTCCAGTGAACGTGAAGACCGCGTCGTCGCCGGCGCCTTCGCCGTCCCAGTTGTCCACATCGACGGTGACGATCTGTCCGGGTCCGACTTCGTCGAAGAGGATCTTCTCGGACAGCTGGTCCTCGATCTCGCGCTGGATGGTGCGCCGCAGCGGACGCGCGCCCAGCACGGGGTCGAAGCCACGCTTGGCCAGCAACGCCTTGGCCTTGTCGCTCAGCTCCATCGCCATGTCCTTGGCCTTGAGCTGATTGCCGACCCGACCGATCATCAGGTCGACCATTTGGATGATCTCGTCGCGAGTCAGCTGGTGGAAGACGATGATGTCGTCGATGCGGTTGAGGAACTCCGGCCGGAAGTGCTTCTTGAGCTCGTCGTTGACCTTCTGCTTCATCCGCTCGTAGTCATTGGCGCCACCGCCCTGGGTGAAGCCCAGGCCGACCGGCTTGGAGATGTCGGAGGTGCCGAGGTTGGACGTGAAGATCAGCACGGTGTTCTTGAAGTCCACCGTGCGGCCCTGACCGTCGGTGAGCCGGCCATCCTCGAGCACCTGCAACAGGCTGTTGTAGATCTCTTGGTGCGCCTTCTCAATCTCGTCGAACAACACCACCGAGAACGGCTTGCGCCGCACCTTCTCCGTGAGCTGGCCGCCCTCCTCGTAGCCGACATACCCTGGCGGGGCACCGAACAGCCGCGACGCGGTGAACCGGTCGTGGAACTCGCCCATGTCGATCTGGATGAGCGCGTCGTCGTCGCCGAACAAGAAGTTGGCCAGCGCCTTGGACAGTTCGGTCTTACCGACACCGGAGGGGCCGGCGAAGATGAACGAACCCGACGGGCGCTTGGGGTCTTTCAATCCGGCGCGGGTACGACGGATCGCCTTGGAGACGGCCTTCACGGCATCTTCTTGGCCGATGATCCGTTTGTGCAGCTCATCTTCCATGCGCAACAGTCGGGTGGTCTCGGCCTCGGTCAGCTTGAACACCGGGATACCGGTCCAGTTGCCCAGCACCTCGGCGATCTCGTTGTCATCCACCTCGGCAACCACGTCGAGATCGCCTGAACGCCATTGCTTTTCGCGTTCCGCGCGCTGAGCCACCAGCTGCTTCTCGCGGTCGCGGAGGCTGGCCGCCTTCTCGAAGTCCTGGGCGTCGATGGCCGACTCTTTCTCCCGGCGTGCCTCGGCGATCTTCTCGTCGAATTCACGCAGGTCTGGCGGCGCGGTCATCCGACGGATCCGCATCCGTGCGCCCGCCTCGTCGATCAGGTCGATCGCCTTGTCGGGCAGGAATCGGTCGTTGATGTAGCGGTCGGCGAGGGTGGCCGCGGCCGCAATAGCGCCATCGGTGATCGACACCCGATGGTGGGCCTCGTAGCGGTCCCGCAAACCTTTGAGGATCGCGATGGTGTGCTCCACCGTCGGCTCCCCCACCTGCACCGGCTGGAAGCGGCGCTCCAGCGCGGCGTCCTTCTCGATGTACTTGCGGTATTCATCGAGCGTGGTGGCCCCGATTGTCTGCAGTTCGCCGCGCGCCAGCTTCGGCTTGAGGATCGACGCGGCGTCGATCGCGCCCTCGGCGGCGCCGGCACCGACGAGCGTGTGCAACTCGTCGATGAACAAGATGATGTCGCCGCGGGTGTTGATCTCCTTGAGCACCTTCTTCAGGCGTTCCTCGAAGTCACCGCGGTAACGGCTGCCTGCCACCAACGATCCCAGATCCAGGGTGTAGAGCTGCTTGTCCTTCAGCGTCTCGGGGACCTCGCCGTGCACGATGGCCTGAGCCAAGCCCTCGACGACGGCGGTCTTCCCGACTCCGGGCTCGCCGATCAACACCGGGTTGTTCTTGGTGCGCCGGGACAATACCTGCATCACCCGCTCGATTTCCTTCTCGCGGCCGATGACGGGATCCAGTTTGCCCTCCATCGCGGCGGCCGTCAGGTTGCGTCCGAACTGGTCGAGCACCAACGACGTGGATGGGCTGCCCGATTCGCCGCCACGGCCACCCGTGCCCGCTTCGGCGGCCTCCTTGCCCTGGTAGCCCGACAGCAGCTGAATGACCTGCTGGCGTACCCGGGTCAGCTCGGCGCCGAGCTTGACCAGCACCTGAGCGGCCACACCCTCACCCTCGCGGATCAGGCCCAGCAAAATGTGCTCGGTACCGATGTAGTTGTGGCCAAGCTGCAGCGCCTCGCGCAAGCTCAGCTCGAGAACCTTTTTGGCGCGCGGAGTGAACGGGATGTGCCCCGACGGGGCCTGCTGGCCCTGGCCGATGATCTCCTCGACCTGGCTGCGGACGCCCTCCAGCGAGATTCCCAGCGACTCCAGCGACTTCGCCGCGACGCCTTCACCCTCGTGAATTAGACCCAACAGGATGTGCTCGGTGCCGATGTAGTTGTGGTTGAGCATCCTGGCCTCTTCTTGCGCCAGGACGACCACCCTGCGGGCACGGTCGGTAAATCGTTCAAACATCGGCGGTTACCTGCTCTCCCTCACCATCGGTACAAGCCTGTTAGTGGCCCAGTTCCGGTCCCCTCGGGGCCGGAATCGCGTACCTGCCGTCCACTCTAATGGTCGGCCCGCCAGGGTTCCTAACGTTGTCGTTCCTTGTGCTTCGGATCCCGCTTCGGCTTCCGGATCTCCCTGCGACGACTGAGCCGTAACTGGTCAAACGAGAAAACCACGGCGAATCGTTTCATCTGGCCAGCGCCAATCATTTCGCCGCCAGCGAAACTGAGAAAGTACCGGAGCCCAGAGCCTTGATGGCCCGCGCGCCGGGAATCCGTAGGTCAGGTAGCCGCGTGGAATGCGTCGATGACGTCTGCCGGGATGCGGCCGCGGGTCGACACGTTGTGCCCGTTGCGACGGGCCCAATCCCGGATCGCTGCGCTCTGCTCACGGTCGATGGCGCCACGGCCCCGCCCCGAGCCGGAACGCCCACGGCGCCGACCGCCGACGCGACGGCCGGCTGCAACCCATTGCTTCAGATCGCCGCGCAGTTTCGCGGCATTCTTGGTCGAAAGATCAATCTCATAGGTCACCCCGTCAAGCCCGAATTCGACCGTTTCGTCGGCGGAGCCGGCACCGTCGAAATCATCGACCAAGGTGACGGTAACTTTCTTCGCCATTGGCTTACCCTCGCGTTTCTTCCTGAGCAGTTGCTGGGCAGATTGGATCCACCTCCCCGGCCACTAATCTGCCATAACTAACGCAGCATACTCAATCTGAGCACAAGACGTACGTGCGGTTTCAGCTCTGAGTGGGGACGAACAATCGGGAACAAAACTGTCTCCCTAATTGACAGCCCGGTCAAAGACATCAACAACCGATCGATACCCATTCCGGTTCCGGTGCATGGCGGCATCCCATACTCCAGGGCCGCGAGAAAGTCTTCGTCAAGCACCATCGCCTCGTCGTCACCGGCGGCTGCGGCGCGCGCTTGTTGCGCGAATCGCTCGCGCTGCACGACCGGATCGTTTAATTCCGAGTACCCAGTGGCCAGTTCAAACTCCGCGCACGTAAAGGTCCCACTTCTCGGTCACGCCGGGGATACTGCGGTGCTGGCGTGTCAAAGGCGTTGTCTCGACAGGGAAATCCATGACAAATGTAGGCGCGATCAGTGTATTGCCGACTGTGTGCTCCCACAGTTCCTCGACGAGTTTGCCGTGGCCGTAGCCACGATCATCGGGAATCTCGAGGCCACCCTCGGAGCTCAGCCGATCCGCGATGGCACGTAGCCGATCGACCGAAGTCTGCGGCGTGATCTCTTCACCCAGCGCCGCCGACAGGGACGGATACATTTGTATGCGAAGCCCATTCTCCGTCTATGTCGTAGACACTGCCGTCGGGCAACGTGTAGTTGTCTGGTCCCGATCGCCTCGTCGGCCACCTCTTGAATAAGCTCTCGCGTGACGACTGCCGAATCTTCATAGGTTCCGTAGGTCTGGTAGGTCTCCAACATCGAGAATTCCGGAGAATGTGTGGAATCAGCGCCTTCGTTTCGGAACACCCGATTTAGTTCGAAGACCTTGTCGAAACCACCGACGATGCATCGCTTGAGGAACAGTTCCGGCGCGATCCGCAGGTAGAGATCGATGTCCAGAGCATTGGAATGCGTGATGAACGGCCGAGCCGCGGCGCCACCGGCAAGCGTCTGCAACATAGGCGTCTCGACTTCGAGAAACCCGCGCCGTTCCAGTGCGTTCCGTATCGCGCGGATGACAGCGATTCGCTGGCGAGCCACCGTTCGCGCTTGCGGGCGGACAATCAGATCGACGTAGCGCTGCCGAACCCGTGACTCTTCGCTCATTTCCTTGTGTGCGACAGGCAGCGGCCGCAATGCCTTGGCTGCCATCCGCCAGGAATCGGCGAGAACGGACAACTCGCCGCGTCGTGAGCTGATCACATTGCCGTGCACATAGACGATGTCGCCGAGATCGACGTCGGCCTTCCATGCGTCGAGTGATTCCTGACCGACCTTGTCCAGGCTGATCATCACCTGCAGATTGGTGCCGTCGCCGTCTTGGAGTGTGGCGAAGCAAATTTTCCGGAATTACGCGCAAATATGACCCGCCCCGCGACACCCGACGATGTCGTCGGTCGACGAGTCGGTCGCCAGGTCGGGGTGGGCGGCACGGACCTGCGCCAGAGTGTGGGTGCGTTCGATGGCGACCGGATAGGGATCATGGCCCTTCTGCCAACAGCCGAGCGCGCTTGTCCCTGCGAATCCGGAACTGCTCGGGGATGTCTGCGTCGGCTTCCGGGGCGACAGATGTCACGACGTGCCAGCTTAAATGAACTGCTGGCGCCGCGCCGCCGGGGCATCGAGCCTGCGCGGACGGCGTCGGGCCAGCGCTGCGGCGCGATACCGGCCGCGCCCCCACCGTGGTACGCAGACTCGACGAGGGCCCTCGCGGTCAGCGTGCGCGTCTTCAGCCGGCCGCGCTGGGTGTCCCGGTTGCGTTCGAAGACCAGCCGCAGGCCATCCAGGGTCAGGTGCTGGTCGTAGTGGTTGACGGTACGCAGTTCGGCCAGCAGCAGCGGCGCGGTGTGCCCGGTGGCCACGATCGCGACCATCGCCTAGTCGCCGGAAAAGCCGTCCACGTCCTCGCGGATGCGTCCGACCAGACCGTCGACCAGACCGGCAAAGCCGAACACCGCACCGGCCTGCATGCACTCGACGGTGTTCTTGCCGACCACCGAGCGGGGCCGGGCCAGCTCGACGCGACGCAGTGCGGCGGAGCGCGCCGCAGCGGCATCCGAAGACACCTGCACCCCGGGCGCGATGGCGCCGCCGAGAAACTCGCCTTTGGCCGAAACCACGTCCACGCAGATCGACGACCCGAAATCGACGACGATGGCGGCTTTACCGATACTTGTGAAACGCGGCAAGGCAATTCACGATCCGGTCGGCACCGACCTCTTTCGGATTGTCGACCAGCAGCGGGATACCGGTGCGTACCCCGGGCTCGATCAGCACGTGCGGCACCGACGGCCAGTACTGATCGAGCATGACCCGCACCTCGTGCAGCACCGACGGGACAGTCGACAGTGCGGCGGCCCCGGTGAGTCGCTCGGAGTCGTCACCGATCAGCCCGTCGATGGTCAGTGCCAGTTCGTCAGCGGTGATCTCGGATTCGGTGCGAATCCGCCATTGCTGGACGACCTTTGCGTGCTCTTTGGATCCGGACAGCAGCCCGACGACGGTGTGCGTGTTGCGGACGTCGATCGCCAGCAGCACGGCTACCGCACACCGATCCGGGGGTCGAGCAGCTCCGCCGCGTCGGCGGGCACGAACGCCGGGTCGTGCCCAAGATCGATCGGCTTGTTCTGGGCGTCGACGAACACGATCCGCGGCTGGTAGGCGCGCGCCTCGGCGTCCTCCATCGTCCCGTAGGCGATCAGGATCACCAGATCGCCGGGGTGAATGAGATGTGCTGCGGCACCGTTGATTCCGATCACCCCGCTGCCACGCTCGCCGGTGATGGCGTAGGTCACGAGCCGGGCGCCGTTGTCGATGTCGACGATGGTCACCTGCTCGCCCTCGAGCAGGTCCGCGGCGTCCATCAAGTCGGCGTCGATGGTCACCGAGCCGACGTAGTGCAGGTCGGCCTGGGTGACGGTGGCGCGGTGGATTTTCGACTTCAGCATCGTCCGTAACATCAGTTCCTCCAAGGTGATTGGGCGTCGTCTTGCCCGGCTCCTCCTCGGCCGCTGCGCGGCCCGCATCGTCACCGGGCGTCCGTCCGGCCCCGGTGCCGGCGATTCCGATCTCGATCGCGATGTTGTCCAGCAGTCTGGTGCTGCCCACCCGCGCGGCGACCAGCAGCCGACCGGGTCCGTCGGCCGGCAGCGGACCCAGTTCCGCGTCGCGCAGCTCCAGGTAGTCGACGGTCGACCGGGCACGGCGTCGAGCACGGCACGCGCCGCGGCAAGCGCGGCCTGTGCACCGGCCGGCGCGGCATGCACCGCGGCCAGTCAACGCCGCCGACAGCGTCGCCGGCCAGTTCGCGCTGCGCCGGGTCGAGATAGCGGTTGCGTGACGACATCGCCAGCCCGTCGGCTTCCCGGACGGTCGGCACTCCGATCGACCGCAACGTCGACGTTCAGGTCGGCGACCATCTGCCGGATCAGCACCAGCTGCTGGTAGTCCTTCTCGCCGAAGAACACCCGGTCGGGACGCACGATCTGCAGCAGCTTCAGCACGACGGTCAGCACGCCGGCGAAATGGGATGGCCGGGAGCCGCCCTCGAGCTCGGCAGCCAGCGGACCAGGCTGCACGGTGGTGCGCAGGCCGTTCGGATACATCGCAGCGGCGGTTTGGCGCGAAGACCATCTCGACGCCTTCGCCGCGCAGCATCGCCAAGTCGTCATCCAGGGTCCGAGGGTAGGCGTCGAGATCTTCGCCGGCACCGAATTGCAGTGGATTGACGAAGATCGACACCACGACCACCGAGCCTGGCACCCGTTTGGCCGCGCGCACCAGAGCCAAGTGCCCGGCGTGCAGTGCGCCCATGGTGGGCACCAACATCACCCGCCGGCCGGTGTGCCGCAGCGCGCGGCTGACGTCGGTGACGTCGCGCGGGGTCGAGTAGAGGTTGAGTTCGCCCGCCTTGAAGGCCGGCGGCCTGCCGCCGGTCATTGGGTTCATCGACGTCATGGCGCCAGCACCTCGACGACGGCCTTGGGGGCATGCGCGCGCTGAGCGGTCCGCAGCGCGTTGACCCGGTACGCCTGGGCCAGGTCCGGGTCAACCCGAGCCAGCGCGGCCAGATGCCCGGCAACCGCGGCCGCGTCGCCGCGGGCGACCGGGCCGGTGAGCGCGGCCTGGCCGCGTTGCAGGGTATTTTCCAGCGCCGCCCGGGCCAGTGGCCCGACGATGCGTTCGGCTATGCCGCCCGGTTGGTCATCGACGCACTGCTGGCCGAGGAGCTCGCTGCCGCGCAGCCCGGCCCGCAACGCCTCAAGCGCGTCGGCGAGCACCGCGACGATGTGGTTGCCTGCATGGGCCAGAGCGGCGTGGTAGAGGACGCGGGCGTCCTCGCGGACGCAGAAGGGCTCCCCACCCATTTCCAGGACCAACGATTGCGCGATCGCGTATCCGACGTCGTCGGCTGCGGTGATCCCGAAGCAGGTGTCCGACAGCCGGCTGATGTCCTCGTCAGAGCCGGTGAATGTCATCGCCGGGTGAATCGCCAGCGGTATGCAGCCGTCCTCGGTCAGCGGCTCGAGAATGCCGATACCGTTGGCGCCGGAGGTGTGCGCGACGATCGTGCCGGGCCGCACCGCCGAAGTGGCCGCCAAGCCGGACACCAGGCCGGCCAGCTCGCTGTCGGGAACCGCCAGTAGCAGCAGCTCCGCCGAGGCGGCGACGTCCGGCGGTGACAGCACCGGGGTGTCGGCCAACCAACGCAGCGCCCGCTGCCGGGACGCCTGGGCGATGGCGCTGCAAGCCACGACGACGTGGTCGGCTCGCTCCAGCGCGACACCCAGCGCGGTGCCCACCCTGCCGGCGGAGATGATCCCCACTTTGAGCCTGGCCGGGCGCAAACCGTCGAGCTGCACCATCGCAGACGACCTCACATGTTTATTCGTTCGTTCCAGTCCCGTGTGACGGGTACCGGACGGTCACTAAGACTGTAGTCGATTTCTGAACCAGTCCACAGTGTCAGCCGTCACGCCGACGACGCCGGCCGCCTCCGCCCGACTCAACCTGCAGGCGAGCCATCAGGTCGGCGACCGACTGACCACCGGTATCGGCCGCATGTCCATGCGACGCATCCGGCGGTTCCGTGCCCCGGTGCCGGGGAGCCGGCTCGGGAGGCGGCGCCGGAGCCAGTTTTGGCGGAGGCGGTGGCTCGGGTGTCGGGGCCTGCTCGGGTGTCGGCAGCTCGGGTGGCGATGCTGGCGCGGCGGGCGGCGGTGCTGGCTGGGGCTCGCTCGTTGCAGCGAAGTCGCCGACGCCATAGTCGCGATACTCAGCCGAATGGCGCGACCGCGCTCTGCGGCCAGCCTCGCCGTATTGCGGTGGCGGCTCGGTTAGCGGCTGGCCGTCCCCAGGTTCGTCCGGGCTGTTGTAACGCCGGTCGCGTCGTCGCCGACCCGACGGCTCAGGCGCGGGTGTTCCGGGAGGCAGCCACTGTCCGTCGGCCCCGACCGGCCGCCAACCCTGCGGTTCCGGTTCCGGCGGCGCCGGTGGCGCGGGCGTTGGAGCGGGGTTCGGGGTGGGCTGTGGCGGTCGGTGGCGAGGCTCGAATCGCGGCTCGCGCGCCGTGGGCGGCGGCGCCACAACGGTGGCCTCGTATCGGATGGGCTCTCGCGCGGGCGACGGCTGCCGGGGCGGCAACAGCGGCTCCTCGGGGACGTCGATGATCGAGGCTTCGTCGGCGCGGCCGGCTGGGTTGTCCGGGCGAACCGAAGTGACCCGATCACTGTCCACCCAGTCGACCGGTCCGTTCTCACCGTTTCGCGGCCAATCGCTGTAAGCGTGCCCCGAGGTGGGCTCTGAATCCAGAGTTTCCAGCGCCGGGCGCTGCTCGAGGTCCGTGTCGAACAAGATCTCCAGGTGGGAGCGCAGCGCGGCGAGTTCAGCACGCAGTAACGCCACATCGTCCGCAGCCTGGGCACGCAGCTCAGAAGCCAGTTCGCGGCGCAGCTGGGACTCCACGGTCAATTCATACTCGCGGCGGGCAGAGATCTCCCGGTCCAGCTGCAGGTCATAGACCAGCTTCAAATCACGCACCCGGGCTTGGTCGGCGTCGCTTTGCCGACGATAAAGCACCGACACGAACGCGCCAGCGGCCGCGGCCCACAACGCCAGGATCACAGCGAGCTTGAGAAGTTCCACGCGATCGGTGAAAACCAGCGCGGAACTGGCCCCCAGCGCTAGGACCAGCAATGCCGTCAAGAGCACCCACCCCGGCCTGCGTCCGCCGCGCCGGACCCGGCCGCCGCGGGACAGAACGGTCATGGGGTGACTGTACCTGTGCAGTTCAATCCGCGTGTCGCACTAGTCCGGCGATTCTCACCTGGGTTTATCGGAGCGCGCCAGCGCCGACGATCCGAGCTAGCTCTCCGCACCTTCGCCGTGTTCGGTCGGATCCAGCGGAGACTTACAGCAATGCTGCAGCCACAGTGCGGCTACCACCAACGCCAGCGCGCTGACTGCCGCCACCAGCGTTCCAGAGGTGTCCTGCTCGGCGACCCGCAGCCAGGACCGTCGCGGGAGGAAGTACACCAACACCCCGACCCACCAGCCCAGCATCAGCGCACCCACCCAGGCCGACGCCTTGGCGACCGTCAGGCTGCGCGCCACCGTAAGGGGGTGCAGCCGTCCGGGTCCGGCGCCGACCTCGCCGTCGTTGATCTTGGACCGCACGTAGCGCGCCCACAGCGCCTCGGCGATAGCGACCGCGAGCAGCGACAGACCGGTCCATACCGTGATCGGCGGAAACCACCGGTACAGGACAACCACCAACAGATAGCCGACCACCGCGGTGCCGACCACCCCGGCGGTCAGATCACGTTTGCGGGTCGGTCCCATCAGCTTTCCAGCGTCCGCCCGTACAACTGCACGCCCTCTCGGTCGGCCAGTTCCAGCTCAGCCAACAACTGGGCAACGCGCCGCCTCCCGCCCGGGAGAGTCAGGGCAGCTTCCGGGTCCAACGCCAACCAGGGGACCATCACGAACGCCCGCAAATGAGCCAACGGATGCGGCAGCGTCAGGTTGTAATCGCGGGCGATCACTTCGGTTCGACCGGAAGACCCGGACTGGTGGCAGGCGATGAGGTCGACGTCGAGGGTGCGCGGTCCCCAGCGCTCGCCGCGGATCCGGCCCGCTTCCCGCTCGAACTCCTGGGCCCGGCGTAACCAGGCCTGCCCGTCGCACGCCGGGTCGTCGGCGACCAACACCGCGTTGAGAAACGGTGCCTGCTCGAGGCGACCCCACGGGTCGGTCTCGTAGACCGGAGAGACCGCCCGCACCGTCTCGCCGAGTCCGTCAACGACCGACTGCAGTCGGGCCAACCGGTCACCCAGGTTCGAGCCGATGGACAGTACGACCCGCGTCATAACGTCGTGCCCGCGGGGATCACCGAGCCGCGGCCACCGCGTCGCGACCGCCGGACCACCACGGCGACATCATCGAACTGCTGCGGGATGGGAGCCTGCGGTTTGTGGACCACCACCTCGACGGCATGCACGCGTTCGTCGTCCATCACCTGGTCGGCAATCTCACCGCCAACGGTTTCGATCAGATTGCGTGGCGGTCCGGCCACGGTATCGGCAGCCAACCGGGCCAAAGCGGAGTAGTCGTAGGTGTCGGCCAGCTCGTCGGTTGCGGCGGCGCGGGCGAGGTCTATCCACACGGTGACATCGATGAGGAAGTGCTGTCCGTTGGCGCGCTCGTAGTCGAATACTCCATGTCGGCCATGAACCTTCAAGCCGCGCAACTCGATTCGGTCAGCCATCCGTCCAGGCCCCCACAACTTTGAGCGCGTCGACGGAGGCCCGCACGTCATGCACCCGCACACCCCAGGCCCCATGTAAGGCGGCCAGTGCGGAAATCACCGCGGTCGCCGTCTCCCGTCCGTCGGGCGGTCGCGGCGACCCATCGGGCCCCGCCAGCAACGTGCCGAGGAACCGCTTGCGCGAGGCGCCCAGAAGTACCGGGATCCCAGTGGCAACAAACTCAGGCAATGCTTGCAGCAGCGCCCAATTGTGTTGTCCCGTCTTGGCGAAGCCAAGCCCGGGGTCGATCACGAGCTTCGCCGGGTCGACACCCGCACCCACCGCGTCGTCAACGCTGGCAAGCAGCTCGGCACGCACATCGGCCACCACGTCGCGGTAGTGCGGCGCCTCGTGGGGATGCCGCTCCGACATCGATCGCCAATGCATCAGCACCCACGGCACACCGGCTTCCGCCATCAGGGGCGCCATCGCGGGATCGGCTCGTCCACCGGAGACATCGTTGACGATCCGCGCGCCGCTCTGCAGCGCCGCACGCGCAACGTCGGCGTGCATTGTATCGATACTGACGGTAATACCCTGTTCCGCAAGCTCTTTAACGACGGGGACCACGCGGGACAGCTCGACCCGCGGGTCGACTTGAGTGGCACCGGGCCGGGTCGACTCGCCGCCGACGTCGATTATTCCCGCGCCTTCGGCGGCCAATGCCAGACCGTGCGCTACGGCGCCGTCAGCATCGAGATAACGCCCGCCATCTGAGAACGAGTCATCAGTGACGTTCAGAACCCCCATAACCTGCACAGGTGCGCCGACTCACTTACGCAGGATGAGGTCGAGCGCTTCGGCTCGGGAAGCGGCATCGGTTTTGAACTGACCGCGTACCGCCGACGTCGTAGTGACGGCGCCGGGCTTGCGGACGCCGCGCATCGCCATGCACAGGTGCTCGGCCTCGACGACGACGATCACCCCGCATGGATCGAGTTGTTTCACCAAGGCGTCCGCGATCTGGCTGGTGAGCCGCTCCTGCACCTGAGGACGCTTGGCGTAAAGGTCTACCAGGCGGGCGATCTTCGACAGACCGGTTACCCTGCCGTGCTTGCCGGGGATGTAGCCGACATGGGCGACACCATGAAACGACACCAGATGGTGCTCACATGTGGAGTACATCGGGATTTCCTTGACGATCACAAGCTCGTTGTGCTCTTCGTCGAACATGGTGTTCAGCACCGAGTCGGGATCGATGTAGAGACCGGAGAACATCTCGTGGTACGCGCGAGCAACGCGAGCAGGGGTGTCCCGCAAACCATCTCGATCCGGGTCTTCGCCGATCGCGCACAGCAACTCGCGGATCGCAGCCTCGGCACGCGGCTGGTCGAACACCCCTATGCGGCCGGGGGCGGTGCGGGAATCCGGCAACGCCATCGAATCCTCCGTTCGTCAGCCGTGGGCCGGCGGGTTGGACCTACTCACGTCCTCATCCGATTGGTCAGAAGACTTTTGGGCATCCGGCGTGGATTGACCAGGCGGCGGGTAGGGCGGGTATGCGGGATACGCTTGGCCCGGATAACCCTGTGCCGGCGGAGACGGGTGACCCTGTTGCGGCGGAGACGGGTGCCTGTTGCGGCGGCCACACGGGCGGCGGCCATCCGGGCGGCGGCCATCCGGGCGCATGCCAACCGGCCGGAGCACCATAGTCGGGCTGGCTGGGTTGGTGCGGAGCACCCTGACGATCAGCGCCGTGAGAACCGTTGGCGCCGTTCGCGTTCCTATCTGCATCGGCTCGCGCGGCCTCGGCGGCCTGGCTGGCCCGTGCGATAGCGGCCTTGAACGCCGGTTCGGCGACTGGCGGGGGCCACGGCTCGCCGCGTTCGATCGCCAGCTCGCCAGGCGTCTTGATCGGCGGTTTGTCCGACGGGATGCGGCCACCGAAATCGTCGAACAGGGTCAGCCGGGGGCGCTTCTCGACGTCGGCGAAGATCCCCACCAACTCGGGCCGGTGCAGGGTTTCCTTTTCCAGCAGCTCGCCCGCCAAAGTATCGAGTACGTCGCGGTATTCGGTGAGGATCTCCCACGCTTCGGTGTGGGCGGCCTCGATGAGCTTGCGAACCTCGTCATCGATGTCGCGGGCGACCTCGTGGGAGTAGTCGGCCTGATTGCCCATGGTCCGGCCCAGGAAGGGGTCGCCGTGTTCGGTGCCGTATTTGACCGCGCCCAGCTTGGAACTCATGCCGAACTCGGTGACCATGGCGCGGGCGATTTTGGTGGCCTGCTCGATGTCGGACACCGCGCCAGTGGTCGGCTCACGAAACACCAGTTCCTCGGCGGCTCGCCCACCCATCGCGAAGACCAGCTGCGAGATCATCTCCGAGCGGGTCCGCAGCCCTTTGTCTTCCTCGGGTACAGCCACCGCGTGTCCGCCGGTCCGTCCGCGGGCAAGAATCGTCACCTTGTAGACCGGATCGATGTCGGGCATCGCCCAAGCCGCCAGGGTGTGTCCGCCCTCGTGGTAGGCAGTGATCTTCTTCTCGTGCTCGCTGATGATGCGGCCTTTGCGGCGCGGGCCACCGATCACCCGGTCCACCGCCTCTTCCAGGGCAGGGCCGCCGATGACGGTGCCGTTCTCCCTGGCGGTCAGCAGCGCTGCCTCGTTGACGACGTTGGCCAGATCCGCGCCGGTCATGCCGACGGTGCGCTTGGCCAGCCCGTCCAGGTCGGCGTCCGGAGCGATCGGCTTGCCCTTGGAATGCACTCGCAGCACCGCACGGCGGCCCGCCAGGTCGGGGTTGGATACCGGGATCTGGCGGTCGAAGCGGCCCGGCCGCAGCAGCGCCGGGTCCAGGATGTCGGGCCGGTTGGTGGCAGCGATCAGGATGACGCCGGCGCGATCGCCGAAGCCGTCCATCTCGACCAGCAACTGGTTGAGCGTCTGCTCGCGCTCATCGTGGCCACCACCCAGCCCGGCTCCGCGCTGGCGGCCCACCGCGTCGATCTCGTCGACGAAAATGATGCAAGGGCTGTTCTGCTTGGCCTGCTCGAAAAGGTCGCGCACCCGCGACGCACCGACGCCGACGAACATCTCGACGAAGTCCGAACCGGAGATGGTGAAGAACGGCACCTCGGCCTCACCTGCTACCGCGCGGGCCAGCAGCGTCTTGCCGGTTCCAGGCGGCCCGTAGAGCAGCACGCCCTTGGGGATCTTGGCGCCGAGTGCCTGGTACCGCGACGGGTTCTGCAGGAAGTCCTTGATCTCGTAGAGCTCCTCGACCGCCTCGTCGACCCCCGCCACATCTTCGAAGGTGGTCTTGGGCATGTCCTTGGAGAGCTGTTTGGCGCGCGACTTGCCGAAGCCGAAGCCCATCCGGGCGCCGCCTTGCATCCGGGAGAACATGACGAACAGGCCCACCAGCAACAGCAGCGGAAGCAGGTAGACGACCAGTTCACCCAGGATGCTGCCCTCGTTGACGACAGTGCTGACCTTTGCGTTCTTATCGGTGAGCGCGTTGAACAGGTCGACGGCATACCCGTTCGGATATTTGGTGATGACCTTGTCGGAGTTGTCGGTGTCGTTGTTGCCCTTGTCCAGGGTCAATCGCAGTTGCTGCTCGCGGTCATCGATCTGTGCGCTCTTGACGTTCCCGCTTTTGATCTGAGTCATGGCGACTGACGTGTCGACCGGCTTGTAACCGCGAGTGTCGTCGCTGAAATAGAAGAACGACCAGCCGAGCAGTACAACTACAGCGATCGCCGTGACGGTGCGAATCACGTTTTTCCGGTTCATCAATCATCGGCCGTTTAGGCCAGGTCCTTCCCTATACACGCCTGTATACGCAGCTGAAAAAGTCCACGCTACCGTTAGTGGTGATCGCCAGCTCCGGCAGAGCCGGAGCGCAGCGGGTCGCCACCCTCTCGCCGGTGGTGATCGCCAGCTCCGGCAGAGCCGGAGCGCAGCGGGTCGCCACCCTCTCGCCGGTGGTGATCGCCAGCTCCGGCAGAGCCGGAGCGCAGCGGGTCGCCACCTTCCACCCGAGACAACGACCGGCAGTTCCCAGACCGGTCGCCGGCGATGGCAAACCGTCCGGGCCCGACCCGCAACAAGCCCTTCTCAGCCAGATGCGGTTGTGATTTGGTGGGGCATGCCCTTATCGAAGCCTCTATCGACCGAGCGGTTAGTCGATACCAACGGTGTGCAACTTCGGGTGATCGAAGCCGGTGATCGCGGCGCACCCGTGGTGATCCTGGCCCACGGTTTTCCCGAACTGGCCTACTCGTGGCGGCACCAGATTCCGGCTCTCGTCGAGGCGGGTTACCACGTGCTGGCACCCGATCAGCGCGGTTATGGCGGCTCGTCTCGCCCGGACGCAATCGACGCCTATGACATCCACAAGTTGACGGGCGACCTGGTGGGCCTGCTCGACGACGTCGGCGCTGAGCGGGCTGTCTGGATCGGCCACGACTGGGGTTCCATGGTGGTCTGGTATGCGCCACTGCTGCACCCAGACCGGGTCGCAGCGGTCGCCGGGCTGAGTGTGCCGGTGCTGCCCCGCGCCCAGGTGCCCCCGACGGAGGCCTTCCGCGGAATATTCGGGAAGAACTTCTTCTACATGCTGTATTTCCAGGAGCCAGGTGTTGCAGACGCCGAGCTCAACGGCGACCCTGCCCGCACAATGCGCCGGATGATCGGTGGCCTGCGGCCGTCCGGTGACAAGAGGGCGGCGTTGCGGATGGTGGCCCCGGGGCCGGAAGGATTCATCGATCGGCTTCCCGAACCGGAGGGGCTGCCGGACTGGATCAGCCAGGTTGAACTCGACCACTACATCAGCGAGTTCTCCCGGACTGGGTTCACTGGCGGGCTGAACTGGTATCGAAATTTGGACCGGAACTGGGAGACCACCGCCGAACTGGCCGACGCCACAATTTCGGTGCCGTCGTTGTTCGTCGCGGGGACAGCCGATCCGGTGTTGGCGTTCACCCGTGCCGACCGCGCGTCGGAGGTGATCTCCGGCCCGTACCGTCAGGTGATGATCGAGGGCGCGGGGCATTGGATACAGCAGGAGCGACCCGACGAGGTCAATTCGACGCTGTTGGATTTCCTCAGCGGATTGGGATTGCGATGAACGCCCCACTGCGTTTTGGCGTCTTTATCACGCCGTTTCATCCGATCGGCCAATCCCCAACGATGGCATTGGAATACGACATGGAACGCGTCGTCGCGCTGGACCGCCTGGGATTCGACGAGGCCTGGTTCGGCGAACACCACTCCGGCGGCTACGAGCTGATCGCCTGCCCTGAGGTGTTCATTGCCGCCGCGGCTGAGCGGACAAAGTACATCCGGCTGGGTACCGGAGTGGTCTCGCTCCCCTACCACCATCCACTCATGGTGGCCGACCGCTGGGTGCTGCTGGATCACCTGACCCGCGGCCGGGTCATGTTCGGTACCGGTCCGGGCGCGCTGCCGTCGGATGCCTACATGATGGGCATCGACCCGATCGAGCAACGGCGGATGATGCAGGAGTCCCTTGAGGCGATCCTGGCGCTCTTCCGCGCCGCGCCCACGGAGCGCATCGACCGCCACTCCGACTGGTTCACCCTGCGGGACGCGCAATTGCATATCCGCCCCTACACTTGGCCCTATCCGGAAATCTCCACAGCTGCAATGATTTCACCGTCCGGTCCTCGACTGGCGGGGTCGCTGGGCACTTCGCTGCTTTCGCTGTCGATGTCGGTGCCCGGCGGGTACGCCGCGGTGGAAAACACCTGGGAGATTGTGCGTGCGCAGGCCGCCAAAGTCGGCCGGGACGAGCCGGACCGCAGCGATTGGCGCGTGTTGAGCATCATGCACATTGCAGACAGCCGGGACCAGGCAATCGACGACTGCACCTATGGACTGCAGGATTTCGCCAACTACTTCGGCGCCGCCGGGTTCGTCCCGCTCTCCAACTCGGTCGACGGCACCCAGACACCCCGTGAGTTCGTCGCCGAATATGCGGCGCAAGGAAATTGCTGCATCGGCACACCTGACGACGCCATCGCACACATTGAAGATCTGCTGGAACGGTCGGGTGGTTTCGGGACACTGCTGATGCTCGGTCACGACTGGGCTTCAGCCGAAGCGACCTACCATTGCTATGATCTGTTCGCGCGCAAAGTGATTCCCTACTTCAAAAGCCAGTTGGAAGCGCCCCGGTCATCTCACGACTGGGCCAGAGACAGCCGCGACCAGCTGTTTGCCCGCGCAGGCCAGGCCGTGGTCAATGCCATCACCGAGCATGTCGACGAACAGAAAGGCGGGGGGAAGTGATGCGTGCCGCCGTGTTGCGAGAAGGCCGGATGGTCTACCGGGACGATGTGCCCGACCCGGTGCCCGGACCCGGCCAAGTGCTCGTTGCCGTGCGAACGTGTGGGATCTGCGGGTCCGACCTGCATTTCGCTGCCCACGGCGCAGAGGTGCTTGCAATGAGCGATCGGGTGGCCGCCGGTGCCGGAGGCATGGACACAGATCTCAGCCGCGACGTCTTCATGGGTCACGAATTCAGCGCCGAAATACTCGAAGCCGGACCTGACACCGAAACCCATCCGGCGGGGACGCTGGTGACATCGCTGCCAGTGCTGTTGTCCAGCAGGGGCGTCGAGCCAATCATCTTCAGTAACAGCACCATCGGCGGCTACTCCGAGCGGATGCTGCTCGCGGCCGCGTTGTTGCTGCCCATCCCTAACGGCCTGGCCCCGCAGCATGCCGCCCTGACCGAGCCGATGGCGGTCGGATTGCATGCCGTCAACAAATCGAACATCGAACGCGCGGAGACCGCGCTGGTGCTTGGATGCGGTCCGATCGGCATCGCCATCATCGCTTCGCTTGTGGTCCGTGGTGTTGAAAACATTGTCGCAGCCGACTTTTCACCGAAGCGACGGGAATTGGCCACCGCAATGGGCGCACATCAGGTGCTGGACCCGGCGCAGGGTTCGCCGTTTGACTCCGTCAGAGCGGCAGTGGTATTCGAGGCGGTCGGGGTACCCGGAATCATCGACGACGTTTTGTTGCGGGCCCGGCATGGCACGCGGTTGGTGGTCGCCGGGGTATGCATGCAACCTGACACCGTGCACCCGTTCTTCGCCATCGCCAAAGAGATCAACGTGCAATTCTCACTGGCCCAAACCCCGGATGAGTTCGCCGCGACGCTGCGCGCGCTGGCCGAAGGCGAGATCGACGTCACCCCGGTGATCACCGGAGAGGTCGGCCTGGACGGAGTGGGTGAGGCATTCGACGACCTCGCCGATCCCGAACGGCACTGCAAAATTCTCGTCACACCGTAGTTGGTCGGGTGAGCCGCGGCCAGCAGAAAATGTCGGACGGCGAATCGGTGCTCGAAAGTATGCTGGATAGCATGCGGGAGCTTTACCTGCGGTCGACACCCTCAGTTTGCGATCCGGCACTCTTCGCGGATACTCACTGTACTCGTAGGCGCCACGAACCATCCTGTCAAATCGGATCTTGCACAGGGCCTTTCGACATGGGGGGAGGACACCGCCGACATTGAGAGGAACTTCGCCGCGAAGAAGTTTGACCAGTTGGTGAACAACGGGCGAACCTCACGGTGCGTGTTGAGCCGGTACGCGCGAAAGCCCTAGGATACGTGACAGGTTCGTGCGCTGTGTTTTGCCGTGCCGATGCGTCGATGAGACCGGTTGAAAGGGAAGATATGTCGTTGGTGTTGGCAGCGCCTGAATTGATGACCGAAGCAGCAACGGATTTGGCGAATATCGGTTCGACGGTCAACGCAGCGCATATGGCGGCAGCTACCCCGACCGTCGCGGTGATTCCTGCCGCCGCCGATGAGGTGTCGTCGAGCATCGCGCACCTTTTTTCCCAGCATGCCCAGGACTACCAGGCGTTGGCTGGGCAGGCAGCGGCGTTTCATGACCAGTTTGTGCAGCACTTGACTTCCAGCGCGAGTTCTTATGCCAGCGCCGAGGCCGCTAGCGCCAAGTTGTTGCAACCCCTGGCTGCGGGCGCCAGCTCCCTGGCTGCGAGTGCGAGCTCGGCCGCGAATTCATTAACGCCGATCCTTCAGGACGCATTAATTGCCGCGATAGCAATTGTTGGATTACCGATTGCTGCAGTTATTTTATTTCCGATAGCAGCATCGATTGTGGTAGCCGTAGGGATTGGGTTGTTTGTATTTGGATTGGCAGCTCTCGCGGTCGGTGTCGTATCACTTTTATAAACCGGATCATTCACTGAATTAACGACTTTTCACCGAGGCCTGCGATCGACGCGAAGTCACAACTGTCGTCAGCCAATCGCTTGCTGCCATCTCGAACACGGCACGACCATGCTGGCAAGCTCGGTCCGTCGTCCGCAAGCGGGAGGTTGATGGGTGGAAGTTCCGAAACCACATGCGCGACATATTGGTTGTGTTCAACGATGCATCGAGCGCGATTTTGTCAGGCGCACCTGGGTGAACGAACCACCCGAGCCGGCAGAACTCCCTGAAGACTGGGCCCTGACGATTACCGTTGGCGCCCCTGCCTGACGACCCACCCCTCTGGGACCAGAGCCGCGCTAGTGTTGGCAGGCATGGTGAAACCCAGCGCGTTCGTCCGGAGGTCGATTCCTTTGGCTGCTGCCGGAGCGGCTATAGCAGCCCTGGCAGGATGCGATTCCCACAGTTCGACGGCTCCCGGGGCCAACCCGCGTCAGGTCACCGTCGTGGGTTCGGGGCAAGTGCAAGGGGTCCCAGATACCTTGACCGTCAAGGTTGGCATCGAATTCACCTCGCCCGACGTGACCGCCGCAATGGACCAGACGAACGACCGTCAGCAAGCCGTCATCAACGCACTGGTCGGCACGGGCCTCGATCGCCAGAACATCAGCACCACTCAGGTCACACTGACGCCGCAGTACAGCAATCCCGGACCCAACGGCACCGCCACCATCACCGGCTACCGCGCTATCAATGCAATCGAGGTCAAGATCCACCCGGCCGACACCGCGTCACGGATGCTGGCGCTCATCGTCGGCACCGGCGGCGACGCCACCAGGATCACCTCCGTCAGCTACTCCATCGCCGATGACTCGCAGCTGGTGAAGGATGCGCGTACCCGCGCTTTCAACGACGCCAGGAACCGTGCGGAACAGTACGCGCAACTGTCAGGGCTCAAGCTGGGCAAGGTGCTCTCCATATCGGAGGCAACGGGCGGCACGCCCGCGGCGGGGGTGCCGTTCGCACCGACGAGGGCCATGCCTACGGCAGTGCCGTTGGAACCGGGCCAGCAGACGGTGAGCTTCTCGGTGACCGCGGCCTGGGAACTCGACTAACTACTGCTGATAGACCCTGGGATCGAGCGTCCCGATGTACGACAGATCGCGATAGCGCTCGTCGTAGTCCAGGCCGTAGCCGACAACGAACTCGTTGGGTATGTCGAAGCCCACGTACGCGATCGCGACGTTGGCGCCCACCGCGTCGGGTTTGCGCAGCAACGTGCACACCCGCAGGGAGCGCGGATGCCGAGACGTCAGGTTGCGTAGCAGCCACGACAAGGTCAGACCTGAGTCGACGACGTCCTCGACGATCAACACATCGCGTTCGTGGATATCGCGGTCCAGGTCCTTGAGGATCCGCACCACGCCCGACGATGACGTCGAGGAACCGTAGGAGCTGACAGCCATGAATTCGAACTGCGTGGGCAGCGGAATCGCGCGCGCCAAGTCGGTGACGAACATCACCGCACCCTTGAGGACGGTGATCAACAGCAGATCCTGTCCGTCTTCCTCGGCGAGTTCGCGGTAATCGTTGCCGATTCGTTCGCCGAGCTCGGCGATGCGGGCCTGAATCTGGTCTGTGGTGAGCAGTACCGACTTGATATCTCCCGGATACAGCTCCGCTGGCTGCTGTGGGGTGATCGCAGAAGAGCCGTGGGTCACGACCCCAGCGTGCCACGCCGGCGAGCCAACAACCAACGGAAGCCCATGTTTACACAGGCTCGCGCCACAATGTCAGTACGCCGTCGCGCCGCCCCGCGATCAATCGCTGATCGCGCAACGTGGACCCGACCGCCACGCCGCCCTGTCCGCGCCAGCCGGTGACCAGCGTGTCCACTCCCGCGGATCTGCTTGTCGGTCAGCCCGGTCGCGCCACCGGCAAGCAGCCAGCCGCGGATCACCCGGCGTCTAACCGGGTCGGGCAGCGCGGCCAGGCTCTCGGTGCGTAGCCCGGACCCGGCAACAACATCGGGCAGCGCGTGCGCGGCAAGTCCGTCGATCAGCTCGGTGTCCTCGCGCAACGCGGTCGCGGTGCGGGCCAGCGCCTCGGCCACCCCCCCGCCCAGTACGTCTTCCAGCTGTGGCAGCACCTCCTGGCGCAGCCGGGCTCGGGTAAAGCGCGGGTCGGTGTTGTGCGGGTCCTGCCACGCAGTAAGGCCGAGCTCCCGGCACGCGGCATGCGTGACAGCGCGCCGCACCCCCAACAATGGCCGGCACCACGGCGGATCGTGCGGCCGCATCCCGGCGATCGAGCGCGCCCCCGAACCTCGGCCCAGGCCCAGCAGCACCGTCTCCGCTTGATCGTCGAGCGTATGAGCTAACAACACCGGTCCCTCTCGGTGGGCGCCCAACGCAGCGTACCGCGCAGCGCGGGCCGCCGCCTCCGGACCACCTCTGGGGCCAGATGGACGGTCCACCTGCACGCAAAGCACTTGGGCGTCAACACATCCCAACGCCACGGCTTGCTCCCGCGCGGTTTTCGCGACGGCGGCCGAATCGGACTGCAGGCCGTGGTCCACGATCAGCGCCGTGGTGGGCCGCAGCCGCGCGGCGACAGCGGTGAGCGCCAACGAGTCCGGGCCGCCAGAAAGAGCGACACACCACGGGTTGCCGAGGGCGAGATGGGCCTTCGTGAAAGTCTCGACAGCCGCCCGCAGCTGCCCTACAGCACCCTGTCGATCCATCGCTGCGGTTCTTCGATCTCTTCGGGCAGCGGCAGCGTCTCGGGGCCGGACCAGACCGTGTTGAACCGCTCCATTCCGACCCGGCCCACCACGTGATCGACGAACGCCTTGCCGCGGGTGTACTGGCTGAGCTTGGCGTCGAGGCCCAGCAGGGCGCGCAAGACGCGCTGCAACGGAGGTTGCTTGCGATTCCGGCGTTCGTCGAATCGACGGCGGATGGTAGCGACCGACGGGACCACCATCGGCCCTACGGCATCCATCACGTGGTCGGCGTGGCCCTCCAACAGCGTGCCGAGCACCAGGAGCTGATCCAGGGCTTTGCGCTGCGGCTCGGACTGCACGGCGCGCACCAGGCCGACGATCCCCGACGCGCTCGCATCCGTTGCCGACGACCCGGCACCGCGGTTCCGGACGAATTCCGCGAGCCGGCTCATCACCTGCCCGATGTCGTCACCGGCGTCCTGGGTCAACAGCCCGAGCGCCTGCGACATGTAACCGGACAACCACCGGTTGGCGGTGAACTGCACCCGGTGGGTCACCTCGTGCAGGCATACCCACAATCGGAAATCGGAGGGCTCGAGCTGCAGTAACCGCTCGACGGCGATGACGTTGGGATACACCAGCAGCAGGACAGCCGTCTTCGGCGGTTGCGAACGGGTCGTACTGACCGAGGATCCCAGACGACACGAACGCCAGCACCGCACCCGTTTGCGCACCGGTGATCCGGCCAGTCAGAAACCCCTGCGGTTTCTCGCTTCCGTTGGTCATCACCCGCATCGATTCGGCCGCCGCGCCGGATCCACGCCTGCCGCGATCGACGACCCGCGCCGCCGGCACGGCGTCATTGGTGACCAGGCCGGTGACGTCGCGCACCGGTGGTTCGGCTTTCAGCGCCGCACTGGTCAATTCGTCGATCGACCTGGCGGCGGGTGTAGTCACTGGACAGCGGACCCGGCCGGGCCAGCCGCTGGCCGACGGTGGCAGCGAAGCGCCAGTCCACCGCGGTACCGAGGGTCAGGTCAGACGTTGCGGTCATGCGCACCCACACGTCCATAGTTTGGTGGCCAGGGCGTCCATCGCGTTGCGGCCATTGGGGCCGGCGGCATTGGAGATGAACGCGAACGTCAGCACCCGCCCGCTGCGGTCGGTGACGACCCCGACCAACGCGTTGATGGCGGTCAACGAGCCGGTCTTGGCTCGCAACCAGCCGGCCGGACCCTGGTTGGTGGCCGAGTCGAGGAAACGGTCGGCCAGCGTGCCGCTGCCGCCGGCGATCGGAAGCAGATCCAGTAGTGCGCGCATTGACGGCTGGTCCGGCCCCGCCGCCGCTTGCGCCGCGCCGTCCAGCGTTTTGGCCGTCAACCGGTCGTCGACCGAAAGCCCGCTGGAATCTGACAGCGCGGCGCCGGAGGTGTCGATATGCGCGGTGCTCAACCGGTTGGTCACCGCGTCGACCCCGCCGGCGAAGCTCTGCGGCCGGTTGATGGCGGCCGCCACTTCACGCGCGATGCACTCCGCCATCACGTTGTCGGAGGCATCCATCATTTGCGACAGCCGCTGGACCAACGGCGCCGACTGCACCACGGCCAGCTGTCGCGCCCCGGTCGGCGCCGCGGCAATCGTCACCGCCCCGGGATCGAGACCAAGACCCTTGGCCAACTCACGCCCGGCATCCAGCGCCGGGGTCTTCGACCGCCGGGAGTGATCGTCGTCGGCTGGATACGCCCGGCATCAATCATCGCCGACTCGATCGGGGCGATATCACCGTTGTCGACGTCAGTCGGATCCCAGCCGGGCGCCATCGTCGGGCCGGTGAACGCCGAGGTGTCCACCTGCACCGCCGTCGGCGTCACTCCGCTGCGACGAACCTGTTCGACCAGGTCGCTGATCCGCGGCGCGCCGCGGTACCAGGTGTCCTGGCCGGGTGCGGCAGCCGACAGCGTCGGATCCCCGGCGCCGACCAGCACAACAGGCCCCTGCGGCTTGGGGCCGCCGGCAAGCACACGGGTGCTGACCCTGGCCTGACGATCCAGCGTCAGCAGCGCCGCGGACGCGGTCAGGACCTTGTTAGTCGACGCTGGGACCAACGGGACGTCGGCGGCGATCTGCCAGAGCTCTTTGCCGGTGATCGCGTCGGTGATCCGCCCGCCCAACCTGCCCAGATTGGGGTCAGCCGCCGCCGGCCCTAGCGTGGCCGCCAGCGCGCTGGCGCTGGGCGTCGGTGCGGTGTCGGCGATCGGCACCATACCCGGTTTGACCGTCGCCGCCCGCGGCGGCGGCAGGAGAGCCCGCGCGCCAACGGTGCTGTGACCAGCCGTCGTGAAAAACGTAGCCGCCGCCACAATGGCGGTAACAAACGCCAGCACGGACAACCCGACAAACACGTGGGTGGATTTCCGCCAGCGAGTTGGACCCATCACTCTCCTGACTATCTGCCCCTATTCTGCCGAAATCAGGCTGACGATGCTCGACCAGGGCCCAGCTGGGGCTCGACTAGGGTGGATCCGCGACGCAACGGACCTACCCAGAACTCAGACCGAGGAGCCGACACGTGCAATTCGACGTGACCATCGAAATCCCGAAAGGCCAACGGAACAAGTACGAGGTCGATCACGAGACGGGCCGAGTGCGCCTGGATCGGTACCTCTACACCCCGATGGCGTACCCGGCCGACTACGGGTTCATCGAGGACACGTTGGGCGAAGACGGCGACCCGCTGGATGCGCTGGTGTTGCTGCCCGCGCCGCTGTTCCCCGGTGTGCTGGTCGAAGCACGCCCGGTGGGAATGTTCAAGATGGTCGACGAGGCCGGCGGCGACGACAAAGTGTTGTGTGTTCCGGCCGGCGACAACCGCTGGGACCGCATCCAGGACATCGGCGACGTTCAGGCCTTCGAATTAGAGGCGATCAAGCATTTCTTCGTGCATTACAAGGACCTCGAACCGGGCAAGTTCGTGAAGGCAGCCGACTGGGTGGGCCGCGCCGAAGCTGAGGCGGAAGTGGTGCGCTCGGTTGAGCGGTTCAAAGCTGGCGACCACTAACGCTGCTGTCCCGATGACAGCCACGGGAGCTTCGCGGGGGCCGATCGCGCGGGGCAGTGTGGCCCGGGTCGGCACCGCAACCGCGCTGACCGCGGCGTGCGGCTACGTGGTGATCTATCTGGCCGCGCGTGACCTGGCTCCCGGCGGCTTCTCGGTGTTCGGGGTGTTCTGGGGGGCGTTCGGCCTGTTCACCGGTGCCGCAAACGGCTTGTTGCAAGAAACCACCCGAGACGTCCGCTCGATGGGCTACGCGGGCGTCCCGGGGGCCCCGTGGCGCCCGGGGACGCCAGGCACCCGTCCACACACCCATCCGCTTCAAGTAGCCGCCACGGTCGGCGTGGTCGCGGCAGTCGTGATCGCCGGCAGCTCGCCGTTGTGGAGCGGGCGGCTGTTCACCGAGGCGCGGTGGCTGTCGGTGGGACTACTCAGCGTTGGGCTGGCCGGGTTCTGCCTGCACGCCACCTTGCTGGGCATGCTGGCCGGCACCGACCAGTGGACCCGGTACGGAGCGCTGATGGTGACCGATGCGGTCTCCCGGGTGACGGTCGCCGCCGCCGCGTTCATGATCGGATGGGGCCTGACGGGATTCTTGTGGGCAACCGTGGCCGGCTCGGCGGCGTGGCTGGTCATGCTGATTGCCTCACCCACCGCACGCGCAACCGCGCGCCTGCTGACGCCCGGCAGTGCCGCGACCTTCCTGCGCGGCGCCGCCCATTCGATTACCGCGGCCGGAGCCAGCGCGATTTTGGTCATGGGGTTTCCGGTGCTGCTGAAGCTGACCAGCAGTGAGCTGGGGGCAGAAGGTGGCGTCGTGATCCTGGCAGTGACGTTGACCCGCGCGCCCCTGTTGATGCCGATGACAGCAATGCAGGGCAATCTCATCGCACATTTCGTCGACGAACGCACCGACCGGCTCCGGGCGCTTATTGCGCCTGCCGGCATCATCGCCGGCATTGGCGCGTTCGGCGTGCTCGCGGCCGCCTTCGTGGGCCCGTGGTTGCTACGGGTCGCGTTCGGGTCGCAGTACGACGCCAGCAGCGCGCTGCTGGCGTGGCTGACCGGGGCCGCGGTGGCGATCGCCATACTGACGCTCACTGGCGCCGCCGCGGTAGCGGCCGCCCTGCATCGGGCGTATTCGCTGGGTTGGGTCGCCGCGACGGTGGCGTCGGGGTTGTTGCTCCTGGTGCCGCTGCCGCTACCGACCCGCACCGTGGTCGCCCTGCTGTGCGGTCCAATGGTGGGAATCGTCGTCCATCTGCTGGCGCTGGCGCGCGCCGGACGCTTTACCGACTCAAATGGCCCATAAAATGCACGTGATGCACTGTGCCGACGCCTGGATCGTCATCCCCGCCTTCAACGAAGCCGCCGTCATCGGCGAGGTCGTCGCCGACGTGCGGTCCAGCTTCGACCATGTCGTGTGCGTCGATGACGGCAGCACCGACAGCACCGGGGAGATCGCTTTGCGGGCCGGGGCTCACCTGGTGCGCCATCCGGTGAACCTGGGACAGGGCGCCGCCATCCAAACCGGTGTCGAGTACGCCCGTCGGCAACCCGGGGCCCAGATTTTTGCTACCTTCGACGCCGACGGCCAGCACCGCGTCAAAGACGTCGCCGCGATGGTCGACCGGCTCTGCGCGGGTGACGTCGACGTTGTGATCGGAACGCGATTCGCCGCCAAGAACGAGGGCAGTCGGCCGCCGTTTCTGAAACGGATCGTGCTGCAGACCGCGGCGCGGTTGAGCCGGCGCGGTCGCCGTCTTGGCCTGACCGATACCAACAATGGCCTGCGGGTGTTCAACAAGACCGTGGCCGACGGCCTGAACATCACCATGAGTGGCATGAGCCACGCGAATGAGTTCGTCCTGCTGATCGCCGAGCACCATTGGCGCGTGGCCGAAGAACCGGTCGAGGTGCTCTACACCGAATACTCGAAGTCGAAGGGGCAACCCCTGCTCAACGGCGTCAACATCATTTTCGACGGGTTCCTGCGAGGGAGGCTTCCGAGGTGAAAAGGACGGACAGATGAACTGGATCCAGGTGCTGCTGATCGGGTCGATCGTCGCGCTGCTGGTCTATCTACTGCGATCCCGCAGAAGTGCGCGCTCCCGGGCCTGGGTGAAGGTCGGATACGTCTTGTTCGTGCTGGCCGGTGTCTACGCCGTGCTTCGGCCCGACGACACGACGGTGGTCGCGCACTGGTTCGGGATAGGCCGCGGTACCGACCTGATGCTCTACGCGCTGATCATGGCGTTCAGTTTCACCACGCTGAGCACTTATATGCGGTTCAAGGACTTGGAGTTGCGCTACGCGCGACTTGCCCGCGCCCTCGCGCTCGAGGGCGCGCAGGCACCCGAGTAGCGCTAGGCGGTGCGCTGGTGACGGAAGTACTCCACGGTCCTGCCAATACCGTCGTCCAGCTGAACCTTCGGCCGCCAGCCCAAAACCCTTTCGGCTAAACCGATGTCGAGGCAGGACCGCTTCAGATCACCCAGCCGCTCCGGGTGAAACTCCGGGTCGTCGGGCCCCCCGACGACCGCCGCCACTGCTAAATGCAGTTGGCGGTCCGAGGTTTCTATTCCCGTGCCGATGTTGAAGCGCTGCCCGCTGCCCGCGTCACCGGAGGCCTTGACGAAGGCGTCCACTACGTCGCCGACGAACACGTAGTCGCGGGTGTTGGTGCCGTCGCCGAATACCTTGGTGGGCTTACCCGACAGCAGCGCTCGCGCGAAGATCGCCACCACGCCCGCCTCGCCGTGCGGGTCTTGGCGGGGGCCGTAGACGTTGGCCGGTGCGATATGGGAGCAGTCCAGGCCGTACAGATGCCGAAAGGTGTTCAGGTAGGTCTCGCCCGCCACCTTGCCCGCGGCGTACGGCGATGCCGGGTCGGTGGGAACGGTCTCGGGGGTCGGGAACTGGGACGGGATGCCGTAAATCGATCCCCCCGACGAGGTGTGTACGACTTTGCGGACACCGGTGGACCGTGCCGCTTCGGCCAGGCGCAACGTGCCGATGACGTTGACCGAAGCGTCGAATTGCGGATCGGCCACAGAGCGCCGCACGTCGATTTGCGCCGCCAGGTGGAACACCACCTCCGGCCGGTGCTCACCGAGGATGGCGCGCAGATCGGCGGTCACGATGTCTGCCTGGACGAAGACGTACGCCCGATTACCGGCCAGATGCTCGAGGTTGGTCGCGCGACCATTCGCGAAATTGTCCAGTCCCACGACTGTGTGGCCATCGGCCAACAGGCGGTCGACTAGCGTCGACCCGATGAATCCGGCTGCCCCGGTGACCAGTGCGCGCACCGGCCCACCATACCGGAGCGTTGCTTTAGCGTCGGCGCTGCTAATCGTGGCGCAACTGGCAGTCCGCGCGGTGCTGGCGTTCGGCGGCTACTTCTACTGGGACGACCTGATTCTGATCGGGAAAGCCGGCACCCACGGCCTGCTGTCACCCTCGTATCTGTTCGACGACCACGACGGGCACGTGATGCCCGCCGCCTTTCTGGTTGCCGGCATGATCATCCGGCTTGCGCCGCTGGACTGGGCTGGGCCGGCGTTCAGCCTGCTCGTGCTACAACTGCTGGCCTCGCTGGCTCTGTTGCGAGCGCTGTACGTCATCCTGGGCTGGCGGCGGTTGCTGCTTATCCCGTTGACCTTCGCGCTGTTCACGCCGCTGGCTGTGCCGGGATTCGCGTGGTGGGCGGCGGCGCTGAACTCGCTGCCGATGCTGGCGGCGCTGGCCTGGGTGTGCGCCGACGCGATCCTGCTAGTCCGCACTGGCAACCAGCGCTACGCGGCGACCGGGCTGCACGTCTACTTCGCCGGGCTGCTGTTCTTCGAGAAGGCTGCGGTGATCCCGTTCGTCGCCTTCGCGGTGGCGGCACTGGTCTGCCATGTACACGGTGGTCGGGCGGCGGTGCGGACGGTGTGGCGGGCGGGCATGCGGCTGTGGATCGCCACGCTGATCCTCACCGCGGGCTGGATAGCGCTCTATCTTGCGGTGGTCAATCAGCAGCGGTGGAGTTCCGACCTGCCGATGACGTGGGATCTGCTGTCCCGATCGATCACCCACGGCATCGTGCCAGGTCTGGCCGGCGGTCCGTGGCACTGGGATCGCTGGGCGCCTGCCTCCCCGTGGGCGACGCCGGGGCCGCTGGTGATGGCCCTGGGTTGGCTCGTTCTGATCGGGGCGGTGGTGTTGTCGCTGATCCGCAAGCAACGCATCGGCCTGGTGTGGCTGACCGCGGCCGGCTACACGGTCGCCTGCCAGGTGCCGATCTATCTGATGCGGTCTTCGAAGCTGACCGCCCTTGTGCTCGCCCAAACACTGCGGTACCTGCCGGATCTCGTCATCGTGCTAGCGCTGCTGGCCGCCGTCGCGTTGAGCGCACCCAACCGAACCGGGGCGCAGTGGCTGGACGCCTCGTTGAAACGCACCGTGCTGGCAACCGGTTTGGCGGCCTTGTTCCTGGCCAGCAGCCTCTACTCAACCGCGACCTTTCTGACCAGCTGGCAGGACAATCCCGCCGAGCCCTATTTGAAGAACGCCCGCGCCGGTCTAGCGACCGCGCGCTTGGCGTCGAATACGCCGTTGCTGGATCAGGAGGTCGATCCGCTGGTGCTGCAACGGGTTGCGGCGCCGGAGAACTTGGCCAGCCACTTGTTCGCCCTGCTGCGGGACAGACCGGAATTTGCCTCGGCGACAACGCAATTACGGATGCTGGACAGCTCGGGCCGACTGATCGATGCGGGTGTGACCTGGGTCCGGACCATCGTGCCGGGGCCTACGCCGCAGTGCGGATATTTCACGCAGCCGGACCGGCCGGCGCGCCTGATCCTGGACGGTCCGCTGCTGCCCGCCGACTGGACCGTCGAGCTCAACTACCTGGCCAACAGCGAAGGCTCGATGACGCTGTCACTCACACAAGGACCCGACGTCAAGGTTCCGGTGCGTCCGGGACTCAACCGGGTGTTCGCCCGGCTGCCC
Source organism: uncultured Actinomycetota bacterium (assembly GCA_963762625.1). Classification (GTDB taxonomy): domain Bacteria; phylum Actinomycetota; class Actinomycetes; order Mycobacteriales; family Mycobacteriaceae; genus Mycobacterium. The sequence goes on along the minus strand of CAVXLB010000001.1, from coordinate 586,537 downwards.
GGCGCCGGGGACGCGATCACGCTGCGGGCCGACACCACGGCGCTGTCGTTGTGCATTGCGTCCGGCCCTGTCGGTTTTCTGGCACCTAGGTGAGCGCCAGCGCGCCATAGCGGAATTCGCGTATTCGACTAAATCAGGAACTGTCCGCAAGAGTCGCTTGAGGACGCGGGATGCGGGATCACCGTTCGGTGGGCCCCCAGACGCATGGACTTTGCCGGACGTGCGCGCGGGCGGCCTACGAAGCTTTTCAGCTAACTTTCTCGTCGTCATTGCCGCGGTCTTCCGTGTGCGCCGCGCCTAAGGCCGGTTCTCAAGTCGGCAGTTGCATCGACCGCCATCGAGATGCTGGCGAATATAGGTGTTATTGGTGTTTAGTACATGGCGTGGGTGGGCATGTAGATCCACAGCCGGTTATGACGGGAGATGATCTCGATTTTGTTGTGGCAACTTTACCTGTGCGGTGCGCTCGTTGCCGTGGCCGGCGCTTCTGTGGCAGCTGACTTGTTCTCTGAGCCCGACGTACCATCTACGACTCGCACAGCAGTCATCGTTCTCGCAGGTGCGTTGTGGCCGGTGCTGCTAGTTGGACTGCTGCAAGCCACTTGCATTGCTGCTGTGAGTGCTGTTTTGGCTGGCCGCCACGTCAGCCCCGTTGAACCGCAGCGACCTCGGATTCGAGCATCGTGACGCGGGTTTGAGGCTGCTACCGAGATTTTAAGCAAAACTCAGGCAGCAGCCCTGGTTGGGGTATATCTGCTGTTAATGGAGCCGCCTGGGAGAATCGAACTCCCGACCTATTCATTACGAGTGAATCGCTCTACCGACTGAGCTAAGGCGGCTGTTGCCCTGGCACCCTGGCGCCGGGAGCGGCACGAGTCTACGGCAGGCGGGTGGGCTCACCCAAGTTGCTCGCCGATTGTGGCCACCATGGCGTCGACGGCGAATTTGGGTTTGACGTTGATCGCCAGCGCCTCGCGGCATTCCAGCACCGCCTCGATGCAGCGCAGCAGCCGCTCAGGCGGGGCATGGGCGGCAAGCGACGCCACCCCGTCGGCCATATCCGGATGGTTGGGCCGCACTTCGCCTGCCTGGGCCGAGAGCACCAGCGCATCCCGGAAATAGGTCGCCACATCGATCAACGCCCGGTCCAGCGCATCCCGCGAAGCCCGGGTCTGACGAGACTTCTGCCGTCGTTCGAGTTCCTTGATCGCGCCTGCCGCACCCCGCATCGCCCCCGCGGTGCCCTTGCCGGTTCCGCCAGCCCCGAGAGCGGTCCGCAGTTCCTCGGTCTCGGCCTCTGCACGATCCGCGGTCAACGCGACGGCCTCGGTTTCGGCCGCGGCCACCAACTCCTCGGCAGCGGCATAGGCCCGCGACGGGGTAGCGGCGTCGCGGACCAGTCCGAGAGCCTGCTCTCGTCGTTGCCGAGCCTCCGGGTCGGTGGCCAGCCTGCGCGCCCGCCCAACGTGACCACCGCTGACCGCCGCCGCCCAGTTCGCCGTCTCGGCGGCCAGGCCGTCGCTGTCGACCAACACCTGCGCAATCGCGTCGGTCGACGGCGTCACCAGCGCGACATGGCGACACCGGGATCGCAGCGTGACCGCGATGTCCTCGGGATCCACCGACGGCGCGCACAGCAGGAACACCGTCGACGGGGGCGGTTCCTCGACGACCTTGAGCAGAGCGTTCGCCGCGCCTTCAGTCAACCGATCGGCGTCCTCGATCAGCACGATCTGACGGTGTCCGGTAGTAGGACGGCGCGACGCGATCTGGACGATGGCGCGCATTTCGTCCACCCCGATGGACAGGCCTTCAGGAATTACCCGCCGCACGTCCGCGTGGGTGCCCGCCATCGTCGTCGTGCATGCCCGGCAGTGCCCGCAACCGGGTACGCCGTCAGATATGCATTGCAGGGCAGCCGCGAAGCACAGCGCGGCGACCGAGCGCCCCGAACCCGGCGGGCCGGTGATGAGCCAGGCATGTGTCATGGTCCCGTCGTTCGGTCCATTGTGAGCCGAATCACCGCGGGCGGCCTTGGCAGCGCCGAGCAGTTCGGCTTCCACCGCTTCCTGGCCTACCAGCCGCTTAAACACTCCGGACATCACCGGCAACACTAGTGACATGCGCCGACAGATACCTGGCGGCCACCATATCGCGATCCTTCCGTTATCTTTTGGACTATTTCGCCAGGACGACGCGACTTGCCGGGGCGCTTGAAGGTTTCCGACACGTCCCCGCCGACCGATACGGTGGTTTGGTGACAACCGCGGCAGCACTGCCCGGGCGAATCAAAGGATTCGTCCAGTGGGTGGTCCGCACCCCATGGCCGCTGTTCGCGTTGAGCATGCTGCAGGCCGACATCATCGGCGCCCTCTTTGTGCTCGGCTTCTTGCGCTACGGCCTGCCACCCCAGGACCGTGTTCAACTGCAAGACCTGCCGGCCCTCAACTTAGTGATCTGGGCCGGGACGCTGACAGTCGTGTTCCTCGCCGGAGAGGTGGTGAACCTGCGGCTGCTGCTGCCGGTGTTCCGATGGCAGCGCCACGACAATCTGCTTGCCGAGGCTGATCCGGCCGCCACCGAACTGGCGCGTACCCGGGCGCTGCGCATGCCTTTCTACCGCACGGTGTCCAGCGTGGTGTCCTGGGGCATCGGCGGCGTCGTGTTCATCGTCGCCAGCTGGTCAGTCGCCAGGTACGCGGCCCCCGTTGTGACGGTCGCCACCGGGCTGGGAGCCGCCGCGACGTCGATCATCGGCTACTTGCAGTCTGAGCGGGTGCTGCGCCCGGTGGCTGTCGCCGCGCTGCGCGGTGGAGTACCGGAGAACGTCAAGGCGCCCGGCGTCATCTTGCGACAGATGTTGACCTGGACGCTGTCCACCGCGGTGCCCGTATTGGCGATCGTGCTCGCGGTGGTGGCCGATAGGGCCTCCCTGCTGCACGCCACTCCCGAGAAGTTGTTCACGCCCATCGTGATACTGGCGGCAGCGGCGTTGGTTATCGGGTTCAGCAGCACCCTCTTGGTGGCAATGTCGATCGCCGATCCGCTGCGCCAGCTGCGCTGGGCGCTCAGCGAGGTACAGCGCGGCAACTTTAACGCGCACATGCAGATCTACGACGCCAGCGAACTGGGCCTGCTGCAGGCCGGGTTCAACGACATGGTGCGCGACTTGTCCGAGCGGCAGCGGCTGCGTGACCTATTCGGTCGCTACGTCGGCGAAGACGTGGCCCGTCGGGCCCTGGAGCGCGGCACAGAGTTGGGCGGGCAGGAGCGCGACGTCGCGGTGCTGTTCGTAGACCTTGTCGGGTCAACCCAGCTGGCCGCGACGCGACCGCCCGCTGAGGTGGTGCATCTGCTCAACGAGTTCTTCCGGGTCGTGGTGGACACCGTCGGCCGGCACGGCGGGTTTGTCAACAAGTTCCAGGGCGACGCCGCGCTTGCGATCTTCGGCGCACCGATCGAGCACCCAGATCCGTCCGGCGCCGCACTGGCTGCCGCGCGTGTGCTGCACGACGAACTGCTCCCGGTCATCGACTCCGCGGAGTTCGGCATCGGAGTGTCGGCCGGCAGAGCCATCGCCGGCCACATCGGCGCGCAGGCCCGCTTCGAATACACCGTGATCGGCGACCCGGTCAACGAAGCCGCTCGGCTCACCGAGCTGGCCAAGCTCGAGAGTGGCCACGTGCTTGCGTCGGCGATCGCGGTCAGCGATGCGCTGGACGCCGAGGCCTTACGCTGGAATGTCGGCGAGATCGTCAACCTGCGCGGGCGCACCGCACCCACGCAGCTTGCCCGCCCGGTGAAATTCGCCGGCAGTGTAGACGGACAAGCCACCCGCGCCGCCGCCACCGAAGCATCCGGCGAGGCAATCGGTCCGGGCTATTAGACCCGGTTAGACCCGGTTAGACTCGGTTGGACCCGGTCCCGACCTAACTGCGTTTGGCGGCCTTTTTCGCCGGGGCTTTTTTGGCCGGCGCCTTGCGGGTCGACTTCTTGGCGGGTCGCTTAGCCGGACCCCGGGCCCGCCGGTCGGCAAGCAGCTCGGAAGCGCGCTCGTCGGTGATCGACGCCACGTCATCGCCCTTGCGCAGGCTGGCGTTCGTCTCGCCGTCGGTGACGTAAGGCCCAAATCGGCCGTCCTTGACGACCATTGGCTTTCCGGACGCGGTATCGGTCCCCAGCTCGCGCAGCGGCGGTGCTGAAGCACTTTGCCGTCCACCGCGTTTGGGCTCGGCGTAAATCCTCAGCGCCTCGTCGAGCGTAATGGTAAACATCTGGTCCTCGGTTGCCAGCGATCGAGAATCGGTGCCACGCTTCAGGTATGGACCGTAGCGACCGTTCTGCGCGGTGATCTCCTCGCTCGAGGCGGGGTCCACACCGACAACCCGGGGCAACGACAGCAACCTCAGCGCGTCGTCGAGGGTGACCGTCTGTAAGTCCATGCTGCGCAGCAGCGAACCGGTCCGGGGTTTGGGGCCAGTGGGCTTCTTGCCCTTCTTGGCGCCCTGATCAGCCTCACCGTCTTCATCGGGCTTCGGAAGGATTTCGGTCACGTAGGGCCCGTAACGGCCGTCTTTGGCGACGACCTCGTGCCCGGTTTGCGGATCGACTCCCAAGACGCGCCCTTCTTGGGGCGTGGCGAAAAGCTCTTCGGCCACCTCGAGAGTCAGCTCGTCCGGCGTCAGTGAGTCGTTGAGGTTAGCCCGCTGCGGCGTCGGCTCGCCGTCGTCGCCGGTGACCGTGCGTTCCAGGTAGGGACCGTTCTTGCCGACCCGAACATAGACGGCACGGCCCTCAACGTCATCAAACAACTTGATGGAGTTAACTTCTCGAGCGTCAATGCCTTCGAGATTGACGCCGACGAGCTTCTTGAGGCCACCGGCGCGCGCCACCGAGTCGGGCACACCGTGGTCGCCGCCGAAGTAGAAGTTGTTGAGCCAGTTGGTGCGTTGCTCGTTGCCGGAGGCGATGGCGTCGAGCTCGTCTTCCATCGCCGCGGTGAAATCGTAGTCGACTAGCCGGCCGAAATGCTGCTCCAGTAAACCGGTTACGGCGAACGCAACCCAGGACGGCACAAGGGCACTGCCCTTCTTGTGCACGTAGCCGCGGTCCTGGATGGTTTTGATGATCGACGAGTAGGTCGACGGGCGGCCGATGCCCAGCTCTTCGAGGGCTTTGATCAGCGACGCCTCGGTGTAGCGCGCAGGCGGGTTGGTGGCGTGGCCGTCCGGGGTGAGCTCGGTTGCGGCCAGCCGCTGACCCTCGGTGAGGTTGGGCAGTCGGCGCTCCGCATCGTCGGCCTCGCCACCGACCTGGTCGTCAACGGTCTCCACGTAGGCCTTCAGGAAGCCGGGGAAGGTCAGTGTGCGCCCGCTCGCGGAGAACACCACCTGCTGATCCCCTGCTGATCCGGCGATCCGCAAGCTCAGCGTGGTGCCGCGTGCGTCGGCCATCTGGGAGGCCACCGTGCGCTGCCAGATCAGCTCGTAGAGCCGGAATTCGTCGCCGTCCAGTTCGCGACGCACGGCGTCCGGGGTAGCGAACGCCTCGCCGGCGGGCCGAATGGCCTCGTGCGCCTCCTGAGCGTTCTTCACCTTGCGGGTGTACTGACGCGGCGACGGGTGTACATACTCTGCGCCGTAGAGCTGACGGGCCTGAGTGCGCGCAGCATTGATCGCCGACTCCGACAGAGTCGTGGAGTCGGTACGCATATAAGTGATGTAGCCGTTTTCATACAGCCGCTGGGCGATGCTCATCGTGCGCTCCGAGGAGAACCGCAACTTGCGGCCGGCCTCCTGCTGCAGCGTCGACGTCATAAACGGTGGATACGGGCGCCGAGTGTAGGGCTTCTCCTCCACCGAGGCCACCGACAGCTGCGCGCCACTCAAGCCCGTGGCTAACGCGGTCGCGCTCGCTTCGTCGAGCACTGTGACCTCATCGGCCTTACGCAGCTGGCCCAGCGAATCGAAATCGCGGCCGGTGGCGACCCGCAATCCGTCGACGGAGGTCAGCCGGGCGGTGAAAGTCGGCGGCTGGGCGTTCGGGTCGGACACGCTGGCGTCCAGCTTGGCGATGATGTCCCAGTAAGACGCGCTGCGGAAGGCCATCCGGTCGCGTTCACGCTGCACGATGATGCGAGTGGCCACCGACTGCACCCGGCCCGCCGAAAGCTTGGGAGCGACCTTCTTCCACAGCACCGGACTGACCTCGTAGCCATACAGCCTGTCCAGGATGCGCCTGGTCTCCTGCGCGTCGACTAGGTCGATGTCCAGGTCGCGGGGATTTGCCGCGGCTTCGAGGATCGCCGGTTCGGTGATCTCGTGGAAGACCATCCGCTTGACTGGGATGCGCGGTTTCAGGGTCTCCAACAGGTGCCAGGCGATGGCTTCGCCCTCGCGGTCGCCATCTGTAGCCAGGTAGAGCTCGTCGACGTCTTTGAGCAGACCCCTCAGTTCACTGACGGTGCCCTTTTTCTCCGGGCTGATGATGTAGAGCGGTTCGAAGTCAGCGTCCACGTTGACTCCGAGCCTGGCCCACGGCTCCGACTTGAACTTCGCGGGAACGTCGGCCGCGGCTCGAGGAAGGTCCCGGATGTGCCCCCGGGAGGACTCCACGATGTACCTGGAGCCCAGGTAGCCGGCTAGTTTGCGCGCTTTTGTCGGCGACTCGACGATGACGAGTCGCCTGAGGCTGCCATTTCCGCCGCTATCGCGGCCTTCCTTCGGGTCAGCCACCTGCGCTTACGCTCCATCTCTTATCCCGGCCCGCGTAGTACAAAGAATGACCGGCCCGCTCTTGAAATTCCGGTGAAATCCAGCTGAGCCGACGTCCTTCGCCTGTGGGCAACTGACAATTTCGCACCCTTAGGCGGGCCTGCGCAAACCGGGCCTCCGGAACGGGCACCCTATTGGGCCGCTACGCGCTGGGCCACTGCGCCATCGCTTCGGCGTCTTCGGGGGGCTCCCCTACGTTCTCTACCAGGCGCGATAGCCTGCGACGGCCACTTATTCGAAGCGCAGGCCGACCGCCCCGGGTACCGATCAGGGTTGGCGCAATCCCAACGCGCATCAAGGCCGACGCCAGCGGCGAATGCGTGTCTGGGGCGTGCGGATCCAGACCCAGCAGGTAGTGGTCCCCCTCGGGGCTGCCGGCCGCCAGGGTCCACGCCCGCAGCTCGCGCGGCCCAGGTAGCCATTTGAACGGCACCGTCTTGACCGCGCCGCGCGTCCATTCGGCGGCAATACCGGTCAGCAGTGGGTTCACCGCTGTCCGCACCAGGGGGGTTTCTTCTTCGGTGCGAGCGACCTCAGGTACTAAACCGGCCTCGAGGATCATCTCGGCCAGGGCCGAGGCACGCCAGAGCTGATCCACCACCACTGAAAGCCGGGCACCGACGCCAACCAGCACGATCTGACCGGAGGCTGCGAGCACCCCGGAAAGATCGGTCACCGCGGGCGGCACGGACTCCGCGGTGAAGAAGGAAAGCTGGCTCACTTCACCGACAGTAGGTCGATTCGTGCCTTCCGGCATCCGGCGCGCCGGGGGTCACTGTCAGGTCGAGAACCCGCTTTGCACCAACAAGTAAACGAAAACCCCCCGGTGGACCCGCTGGGCGGGAATGCACGGGGGGCTTCGTCGGAGTCAGCTCGGTCAGACGGAGCGGACTCCTGTGGCCTGGGGGCCCTTAGGGCTATGGCCGATCTCGAACTCGACCTTCTGATTTTCTTCAAGGGTGCGGAAGCCCGAACCCTGGATCTCCGTGTAGTGGACAAAAACATCCGCGGACCCGTCCTCGGGGGCAATAAACCCGAAGCCCTTCTCCGCGTTGAACCACTTCACAGTTCCCTGTGGCATTTCTCGATCTTTCCTTCTCTTCTGGGTGCGGGGCATCGCGGTTCGGTGCCCCGGGCCAGCTACGACCGCCATACCTCGCAGAGTCGCCGGAACTTCACCCGACCGATAACCTCGCAGGAACCGCGGCCGCAACGTCGTTCCTGCGAAAGTTTGACACGAACACAGAAGCTGCGACCGCAAATAGTCAACCATGTTCGTCGCTTCGGCGACAGCCTTCAGGCGCGGGCTGATTCTTGAAAGGTTCAAATGGCGAGTTTCGGCGGCAACCTGCTTGCCGTCGCGCTCGCCGGTACCGGGCCTGGCGAGCAGCCGCTGCGCCATGTCGCCGAACTGCCATCCCGCAGCGGCAGGCAACACGGCTGGCCGGAGTGGGCTGATCCCGAGGTGGTTCGCGCGTTTGCCGACCGCGGCATCAGCGCCCCCTGGTCGCACCAGTTTGAGGCCGCTGAGCTGGCCCACGCCGGCCATCACGTGGTGGTGAGTACGGGTACTGCGTCGGGCAAGTCTCTCGCGTATCAACTTCCCGTCCTCAATGCGTTGGCGACGGACCCGCTCGCCCGGGTGCTGTACTTGTCGCCTACGAAAGCGCTCGGTCACGACCAGCTTCGCAGTGCTTGTGCGCTGACTTCCGCTGTCCCGCGACTGGACGACGTCGCGCCCACGGCCTATGACGGCGACAGCCCCGCCGAGGTGCGGCGCTTTGCGCGTGAACGCTCCCGATGGCTGTTCTCCAACCCCGACATGATCCATCTGTCGATATTGCGCAACCATGCCCGCTGGGCTGTCCTGCTGCGCGGCCTTCGCTTTGTGATTGTCGACGAATGCCACTACTACCGCGGCGTTTTCGGCTCGAATGTGGCGATGGTATTGCGCCGCCTGTTGCGGCTGTGCGCGCGGTACTCTCCCCAGCCCGGCAACACCCCGACGGTGATCTTCGCGAGCGCGACGACGGACTCGCCGGGCGCGACCGCCGCCGAGCTGATCGGCCGACCGGTCCAGGAGGTCGTCGAAGACGGCTCACCGCAAGGCGCTCGCACGATAGGGCTGTGGGAGCCCGCCCTGCGGGCCGATCTGACCGGCGAGAACGGTGCGCCGGTGCGCCGATCCGCCGGCGCCGAGGCGGCGCGCGTGATGGCCGACCTGATCGCCGAGGGTGCGCAGACTTTGACGTTCGTTCGGTCGCGCCGTGCTGCGGAACTGACCGCGCTGGGCGCCCGGGCGCGGCTGCAAGACATCGCCCCGGAACTGTCGGACAAGGTGGCGTCATATCGGGCCGGCTATCTCGCCGAGGACCGCAGCGCACTCGAGCGTGCCCTGGCCGAGGGCCGGCTGCGGGGGCTGGCCACCACGAACGCGCTGGAGTTGGGCGTCGACATCGCCGGGCTGGACGCGGTGGTGCTTGCTGGTTTCCCCGGCACGGTCGCCTCGTTCTGGCAGCAGGCCGGGCGGTCGGGGCGGCGCGGCCAAGGTGCGCTCGTCGTGCTGATCGCCCGCGACGATCCCCTGGACACTTATCTGGTCCACAACCCTGCCGCACTGCTGGACAAGCCCGTCGAGCGCGTGGTGATCGATCCCGCCAATCCCTATATTCTCGGACCTCAACTCCTTTGTGCTGCAACGGAAATTCCGCTCGAAGAAACCGAAGTCCAGACATTGGGTGCCGTAGCGGTGGCCCAGGGCCTGATCGACGACGGACTGCTGCGACGTCGCGGCGGCAAGTACTTTCCGGCGCCCGGCCTGGCACCGCATGGCGCGGTGGACATTCGCGGTTCGACCGGCGGTCAGATCGTCATCGTGGAGGCCGGCACCGGGCGACTGCTGGGCAGTACCGGAGTGGGTCAGGCGCCGGCTTCGGTGCACCCCGGGGCGGTGTATTTGCACCAGGGCGAAAGCTACGTCGTCGACTCGTTGGATCTGCCCCAAGGGATTGCCTTCGTCCACGCCGAGGATCCCGGCTATGCGACGTTCGCGCGGGAGCTCACCGATATCGCCGTCACCGACAAGGGCGAGTTGTTGGCGTTCGGGCCCGTGACGCTGGGACTTGTTCCGGTGCGGGTCACCAACCAGGTCGTCGGCTACCTGCGGCGTCGGCTCGATGGTGAGGTGATCGACTTCATCGAACTGGGCCTGCCCGAACAGACGCTGCCCACCATCGCGGTCATGTATACAGTTTCGCTGGATGCTCTGGCGCACAATGGGATTGATCTACCACGGATCCCCGGATCGTTGCACGCCGCTGAGCACGCGGCCATCGGTCTGTTGCCGTTGGTGGCTAGCTGCGACCGCGGCGACATCGGCGGCATGTCCACAGCGGTGGGACCCGATGGGCGGCCCACTGTCTTCGTTTATGACGGCTATCCGGGCGGGGCGGGATTCGCCGAACGTGGGTTCCGCCGAGCACGCACCTGGTTAGGAGCGACAGCTGCGGCCATCGAGGCGTGCGAGTGCCCGAGTGGTTGTCCATCGTGTGTGCAGTCCCCCAAGTGCGGCAACGGCAACGATCCATTGGATAAGGCTGGCGCTGTGCTGGTGCTGCGGCTCGTGCTTGCGGAGTTGCGTTCGGAGTCACGCTAAGCCATCAGCGGATGGCCACCGGCGGTCGGTCTGCCATCACAACGAACGATGAGTCATCAATTTAGGGGAAAAACAGGCAATGGGTCAAAAAATCTTTGCGGGATCCGAGACAGCTGCCTACGAATCTTGTACCTTTCATCGTGTCATCGTGTCATCGTAATTCATGAGTTGCCGGGGGGTCGGAGATGTCGTTCGTGATCGCGCTGCCGGAGGTGCTGGGGACAGCAGCCACCGATTTGACCAGTCTCGGCTCGACGATCAGCGCGGCTAACGCTGCCGCAGCGACTCAGACTACGGCGGTGCTGGCCGCCGGCGAGGATGAGGTGTCGGCGGCCATCGCGGCGCTGTTCTCCGCCCACGGTCAGGGCTATCAGGCGCTCAGTGCGCAAGCGGCGACGTTTCACGACCAGTTCGTGCAGTCATTGACCACGAGTGCGGGGTCCTATGTGAGCGCTGAGGCCGCCAATGTTGCAGCGTTTACGGCAAATCCGGCGCAGACGATAGGGCAGGGCCTGACCAGCGCGATCAATGCGCCCAGCCTGGCGCTGACCGGGCGCCCGCTGATCGGTAACGGCGCCAACGCGGCCCCGGGCTCGGGGCTAAACGGCGGTAACGGGGGGTGGCTGCTCGGTAGCGGCGGCGCCGGCGGCTCTGGCATGGCGGGCCTAAACGGCGGTAATGGCGGGGCCGCTGGGCTGTGGGGCACCGGCGGTGCCGGCGGTGCCGGCGGGACCGGCGGGGGCGGCGGGACCGGCGGGGCCGGCGGGTTGCTGTGGGGCAACGGCGGGATCGGCGGCGCGGGTGGCATCAACACCGGTGGGGCCGCTGGGGCCGGTGGGGCCGGCGGAGCCAGCGGGCTGTTCGGCGCCGGTGGGGCCGGCGGGGTCGGCGGGGCCGGCTTCGACTGACGGCGGGGCCGGTGGGGCGGGCGGCAATGCCGGGCTGCTCAGCGGGCTGTTCGGTGCGGGCGGCGGAAACGGCGGCGCCGGCGGAGTCGGCTTAGGGGGTACCGGCGGATACCGGCGGAAACGGCGGCACCGCCGGCCTGCTGGGCGGCCCCGGCGGCGCCGGCGGGGCCGGCGCGGTCGGCGGCGTGCGCCGGGGGTACCGGCGGAAACGGCGGCAATGCGGGCCTGCTGTTCGGCGACGGCGGCGCCGGCGGGGCCGGCGGAGCCAGCGGTGGTGCCATGGTGCCGGCGGGAACGGCGGGACCGGCGGCAATGCCGGGCTGCTCAGCGGGCTGTTCGGTGCGGGCGGCGGGAACGGCGGGGAAGGCGGGCAAAGCTCAACGGGCATCGGCGGGAACGGCGGGGCCGGCGGCAATGCGGGCCTGCTGCTCGGCTTCGGCGGAACCGGCGGAACAGGCGGATTCGGCTTCGCCCAAGGCGGGAACGGTGGGGCCGGCGGCAACGCCGGCCTCCTGGTGGGCGACGGCGGTGCCGGCGGAGAAGGCGCGTTCAGCGACGTCGTCGGGGGTACCGGCGGAAACGGCGGCACCGCCGCGCTGATCGGCACCCCCGGCAACGGCGGCAACGGCGGGCTTGGCCCCGCCCTCGGCAGCACCGGCCTCAACGGCGCCACCTCACCGCTGCAGCCGGTATTCGACGCAGTGAATGGCCCTGTCGAGGCTATTACTGGGCGCCCGCTGATCGGCAACGGCGTCAACGGACTTGCGGGCACCGGACAAAACGGCACGCCCGGCGGGTGGTTGCTCGGCAACGGCGGCGCCGGCGGCTCGGGCGCGGACGGCGGCATAAACGGCGGCGCCGGCGGGGCCGCCGGGCTGATGGGCACCGGCGGCGCCGGCGGGGCCGGCGGAGCCTCCACCCCCAGTACCGGCGGGGCCGGCGGGGCCGGCGGGGCCGGCGGGTGGCTGTCCGGCAACGGCGGGGTCGGCGGCGAAGGCGGCGTCAGGCCGGCACGGGAGCGGTAGGCGGCGCCGGCGGGGCCGGCGGAGCCGGCGGGCTGTTCGGCGCCGGCGGGACCGGCGGGGGCGGCGGAGCCAGCCTGCCCACCTTCCGCGGGACCGGCGGAGCCGGCGGGGCCGGCGGGGCCGGCGGGCTGCTCAGCGGGCTGGTCGGCGTCGGCGGCGGGGGCGGTGGGCTAGGCGGAGTCGGCGACCTCGCCGGGGGTGCCGGCGGAGCCGGCGGTAACGCCGGTCTGCTCGCCGGCTATGGCGGCGCTGGCGGGGACGGCGGATACACCGACGGCGGCGCGACCGGCGCGACCGGCGGAACCGGCGGCAATGCGGGCCTGCTGTTCGGCGCCGGCGGTGACGGCGGGGCCGGCGGATTCACCGACGGCCGGCGGGCCGGCGGCAACGGCGGCACCGGCGGCAACGCGGGCCTGCTGTTCTCCAGCGGCGGTGCCGGCGGTGCCGGCGGAACCGCCGTCGTCGCCGGCGGCGGCACCGGCGGAGTCGGCGGAAACGCCTTCCTGCTTGGCGACGGCGGGGTCGGCGGGGCCGGCGGATCCAGCGCAGACGGCGCCGGCGGGGCCGGCGGGGCCGGCGGCGCGGCCGGCCAGTTGTCGGGCGACGGCGGTGCCGGTGGCGAGGGCGGGATAGGCGGAACGACCGGCGGCAACGGCGGCAACGGCGGCAAGGCCATAGTGATCGGCAACGGCGGCGACGGCGGCAATGGCGGGTTTGGACTTGAGGGCAGCCCGGTGATGGCGGCACCCCCGGCACCGGCGGCGCCGGCGGGCTGCTGTTGGGCGCAACCGGGATCGACGGGCTGACGGCGTAGCCGGCTTTTCAGCCGACCCCTACGTCTACCTCTTGGCGGCGGGGGTTGGCAACCGCCGGCCACCGCAGCGCTGGCGTGGACCAAAGTTCTGGTCTCGATCCGTCCCAGGGGACGGTGACATCGCGGTCACCGGATGCGCTGCACCGCAGCGTGATCGATTCCCCCGAGCTTGGCGGCCATACAGGCACGCAAGCGCCGGAATGGCTATCTCGGCAGCGGCAGGCTATTGGGTGTCGACGGGATAGCCGGTTTGCCCGTAGGCCGTTGAGCAATCCAGCGGATGGGGACCGACCCCTCGACGATCGACCTCCACGGATCTGCATCGCGCGACGGCCGCGTTGAAATGGCACTTCCTCGCTGCTGAAGATGTGCCGCCGCACAGCGCGACAAACGGCCGGACGACCATGAGCCGCTCGCAATCCCGACAACGCGGGCGCAGCGGCAAAGCTACCCGCCCCCCAGAGGGGAGCGCAACCCACCCCCGACCCAAGCCCGGAGATATGTTGCACCGGAACAAGGCCTGACGGACGGGGCGACCCAACCGGCCGTAGTATCGGCTTCATGGCCCACGACTGGTTGCTCGTGGAGACGCTGGGGGACGAACCCGCCGTGGTGGCGGAGGGGCTACAACTCAAAAACCTGATCCCGATAACCACGTTCCTTCGCCGCCGCCCCCATCTCTCCGCGGTCCGAACGGCGATCGCTGAGTGCGTGCAGACCGGACAGAGCTTGAATAGCATGACGCCCAAGCGCGACCGCGTCATCCGCACCGAACCGGTGGTGATGTCCGACGGTCGCATGCACGGGGTGCATGTATGGATCGGCCCTGCCGACGCCGAACCTCCCGAGCGGCCGACCCCAGGCCCGCTCAAATGGGATCTGACCGTCGGTGCCGCCACCGACACCCGAGAGTCGCTGGCCAACAGCGGAAAGAACCCCGACGTCGAAGTCGTCTTTGGCAGAGCGTTCGCGGAAGATCTCCCATCTCGCCAGCTCAATCCGAATGAAAGCAAGGTGCTGGCGATGGCGGCGAAGGTCGAGCCGGGCCGAACGCTATGTAGCACATGGGATCTCACAGACTGGCAGGGAAACGCCGTCCGGGTCGGTTTCGTTGCGCGGACGGCGCTGGAACTGGGACCCGACCGCCAAGACCACCTAATCGCGCGGGCAATGACCTGGCGCGCCGACCTCAACGGCCCGATGATATCGGCGGATGATTTGGCACACCGGATCCTCAGCGGGCTGACGCAGGCCGGAGTCCACCGTGCGCTGATCGACCTGGACAATCGGCGTCTGCTGAAGTGGCTCGACGAGCCCTGCCCTTTCTACGACTGGCGGAGGAGCGACGCGGATACGCCGCGGGTCCATCCCGACGATGAAGACGTGATTGCTTCCATGACAAAGGAATTCCTCGGCGGAGCTACCAGCCGGGTACTGAGGATGCGGGGCTTCAAGGACGATTGGGTGGCGGTGCACGTCACCGTCGATCGAGTGGAACTCGAACCGGACACATTCGCCGGACTGGTCTCGCTGCGATTGCCCACCGGTGACGAACTCGACGACGCTGGACTGCCGAAGGCGCCCGACGACAAGACGTGAGGCCCCGCCCGTGCGGCCGCTCGCGCCGCGCCCCCGAAAAAAACAGCGACCTCGACGGTGACGACTACGTCGAGGTCGTCTACCTCGCATCGGGGGTCAGCCACCCGCATCGCGCGAGCCACCCTGGTCGCATCGGCACACGCCGCCGTGATGCCCGACGGTAGGCGCGCGGCGGCGGCCAGCGCGGCCAGATCGGCCGCCGACTGCGCACGGTGCCGTGCAATCAGCACGGAGCCGAGACATGCACCTGCGCCCGTAACGCAGAGCAGCACCGCAACCATCGCGACCGCGAGGACCGTCACCGAGCCGCAGTCATCCCGATGGCTCGGCCGCCGAAATCGCCTTGGCCGCAATATCCAACTTGGGCAACAGCTTTGAATGTGCAACCACTGTGGCGACAAGAAAGTCACCGTCCCGGTGCACCTGGACCTGCGCTCCAGTGGGCGCGATGCGGCGCGCGGTGTCGATCGCCGACCGTTCGTCACCGCGGGCAGCCAGGCGGGCGGCCTCGCGGGCCGCATCGACGCAGCGCACCTGCATCGACACCGCGGTGATGCCGGCCAGACACAGCACCAGCACCAGCACCAGCGTGGCGATCGCCAGTGCCGCCTCAACGGTGCTCCCACCGACACAGCCGGCTAGACCTTGGTACTGAGTGCGCGACCGATGATGTTGGTCAGCGCCGACACGATGGAATCGCCGGTGACGACTGTGTAGAGGATCGCGCCGAAAGCCGCCGCCGCGACGGTTCCGATGGCGTATTCGACGGTGGACATCCCCGACTCGTCGGTCGCCAACAGCGCCACCCGCGCGACGAGACCTCGAAACATGTTGATCACCAATGCATCCTCTCTTTTGTGTGCTCTGGTCACTGTTCACAGCAAACCCGACTGCAGGACATCACCAGCCAGCCCGGCCACCACAGGAACAATGCCCAGGCACACAAACGCCGGCAAAAAGCACAGCCCGAGCGGCCCGGCGATCAGAACCCCGGCCCGCTCAGCGGCGGCGGTGGCCGCGTGGGCGGCATCATGGCGGGATTGGTCGGCCAGTTCGAGGACGCCGTCGGCCAGCGCCGCACCCGAAGACCCCGAACGGCGCGCCAGTCGCAGTAGCGCATCGGTCTGCGGGCCGACCGAATCCGCCGACATCGACCATGCCGCGGAGGGATCGGAGCCCAGCGCCAGCAGATTGGCGCCCCGCCGCAACAGTGCGGCCAGCTTCGGTGGCGCGGACGCCGCGGCCGCCGCCGCTGCGGTCGACACCGCCATGCCCGCCGTCAGGCACACAGCGAACACGTCCAGGCTGGATGCGACCGCCAGCGGGTCCGGGCCACGGGCCGGAGGCGGCGGCCATCCGGACCGATCATCTGCGCACACCGTTGTTCCGGCGCGCGCCAGCACCAACGACGGCCCGGGGCCGATCCACAGCGCCACGGCAAGCACCACCGCCGCCGTGCTACTCATGTCTCGAGCCGATCGGTGATCCGGTCCGACCACACCAGCCCGGCGCAGGCCAGCATCGAGCCGACCACCAACAGCCAACCGCCAGCGTGCCCGCCGAGTAGGAAGCTCACCGGTCTGGCTCCGATCAGTTGACCCAGCAGCACGCCGAGCACCGGCAAACCCGCCAGTATCACCGCGGTGGCGCGGGACCCGGCCATCCCCGCTGCCACCCGCGCCGAGAACCGTTGCCGCTCGGCGATATCGCGCTGAGCGGCACGCATTAGGGTGGCTATCGCCAACCCGTGATCGCTGGCCAACTGCCAACACACCGCGAGTCGCGACCAGTGCGCGGACAGAGCTGAGGATCGGGCCACATTGCGTAAGCCCGCGGTGACGTCGGCGCCCAGCCCTGCGCGTGCCGAGACCCCGCGTAACGACACGGCAACCGTGCCATCGGATTCGTCGGCGGCGACGCGAAACGCGCGTACCGGATGAGAGCCCACCCGCAGTTCGCCCACCAGCACGTCGAGAGCAGCTTCCAGCGCCAGCCCCTCATCGTTAGCACGGCGGATACGACGGCGACGACGGTAACGCAGGCCGGCAGTCGTACCCATCACCGCCACGGCCAGAACCGTCGTTAGGGGCAGCACCAGGGTTGCGGCAACGCCGGCGCACACGACGATCCGGCCGAAACCGTTCGCGCCGTGTAGCGGAACCTGCCGGCGCATAGGCGCGAATGGCGCGAGCCTGCGCCGCGGTGTCGCCGGAACGACCATCAGCGCAATCGACAACAGCAGCGCGGCAAGAATGTCGCCGTTCATGCTCTCATCCGGCCTCGCAACAAGCGGTGCAGATGGTCCGCGTCGTCTGTCATCCCACCGTCTGCGTGCCATACCGTGACCGCCCGGACGCGCCCGTCGATTTGGCGCAACACCGCAATTTCATTCAACCTGCGACGGCCGGCCCGGTCCCGCGCAACGTGCAGCAGCACCTGGACCGCGGCGGCGAGTTGGCTGTGCAGCGCCGCCCGATCGAGACCGCCGAGTGCGCCCAGCGCTTCCAGTCGGGCGGGAACCTCCCCCGGGCTGTTGGCATGCACTGTGCCCGCGCCACCGTCATGCCCGGTATTCAGCGCCGCCAGCAGATCGACCACTTCGGAGCCCCTGACTTCGCCAACCACGATGCGGTCGGGCCGCATTCGCAAAGCCTGACGGACAAGTTGGCGCAGCGGGACCTCGCCGACGCCTTCGACATTGGCGCACCGCGCAACCAGCTTGACCAGATGAGGATGCCGGGGCGCCAGTTCGGCGGCGTCCTCGACACACACGATCCGCTCGGATGGCGCTACCGCGCCGAGCATCGCGGCTAACAAGGTCGTTTTGCCGGCACCGGTTCCTCCGCACACCAGAAAGGCCAGCCGGGCGGCGATGATGTCGGCGACCAGTGCGGCGGCCCGGGGATCGATCGCGCCCGCGGCGGTCAGCGCGGCCAGATCCTGTGTGGCGGGTCGCAACACCCGCAGGGATAGACATGTGCCCTGGGGCGCCACCGGCGGCAACACAGCGTGCAGGCGCACCGCGAATCCGCCGGCACCAATGCCGGTCAGCTGGCCGTCCACCCAGGGTTGCGCGTCATCGAGGCGGCGACCCGCGGCCAACGCCAGCCGTTGCGCCAGTCGCCGCACCGCAACCTCGTCTGCAAACCTAATCGGACTGCGCTGCAATCCATTTCCATCGTCAACCCACACCGCGTCGGGTGCGGTGACCAAGACGTCGGTTGTGCCGTCCGCGCACAGCAACGGTTCCAGGATGCCGGCACCGGTCAGCTCGGTCTGTAGCACCCGAAGATTGGCAAGGACTTCGGTGTCACCGAGCATCCCGCCGGACTCGGCGCGGATCGCGGCTGCCACGACATTGGGCCGCAGCGGAGCGGATTCGGCTGCCAGCCGCTCGCGCACCCGTTCAATCAGAGGACCGTTCACGCCGCCCTACCGTTCTGGACCGGTCCCCCCGATCCCGCACGTGGCAACACGGCAAGCACCCGGCGGGCGGCCGTTGCGAGCGCCGATCTCCGCCGCAATCGCAGGCCACCGCGTTCCAATTGATCCGCGAGTTGAGGCTCAGCTCTCATCGACGCCAACAGAGGTAGGCCGGCAATATCAGCGACTTCCGCTGCCCGCAGTCCTCCCGGCGACGGTCCCCGAACCACGAGCCCAAGGTTGGGATTGATGGTGGCGAACACCGGAGCAATCGACCCGGTAGCCGCGCAGGCCCGCACGTTGCATGGGCTGACCAGAACGACGAGGTCGGCGGTATCCAGGGCGGCTTGGGTGGCATCCGTGAGACGACGGGGAAGATCGCAGACAACGGTGACTCCCCCACGGCGACCGGCGTCGACGACGGCGCCCACCGGCGCAGCATCCAACTCGTACCCGCGCCGGGTGCCTGACAGCAAGGTGATTCCCCGGTGTCGGGGCAGCGCCTCGCGCACGGCTGACCAATTGAGCCGTCCGCCCTGCAGCGCGAGATCGGGCCAACGCAGACCTGTTGCCGTTTCGCCGCCCACCAACAAATCGATGCCGCCGCCCCAGGGATCCAGGTCCACCAACAACGCGTCGGCCGCCGCGTAGGCCAGGGCGACGGCGAGCAATGAGGCGCCAGCCCCGCCGCAGCCGCCGACAACGGCGACGACCTCGCCGCGCACCCCATCGTCGCGCGCCGATTCCGCCGCTTCGCCGAGCTCAAGGATCAAGTCACGTTCCTGCTCAGGCAGCTTCAGCACATGCTGGGCACCAACGGCGATCGCCGCCGCCCAGGTCGCCGTCGTGGGCTCGATGCCAGTCAGCACGCTCACTTGGCCGCGCCGCGGCAACCCAGACTGCCCGCACCGATCCGCCGCGGCCTGGTCGAGGACCACCCCGGCGGCGGCCGACCAGGTCCTCCTGCTCACCGAAGACCCAAGACCGGCATGAACAATCCGAACTCCGACCGCCGCAGCCACCCGCTCCAGCTCGTTGCGCAACGCTGAATCGGTCAGCACCGCCAAGACTCCTGGGGAGCCCGTCGATCCGATGGGTGTGGTGCTCGTCATCCACCTAATGTGCGGGCCAACAGCGACGGGACGCCAGTACCAAAGCTGGATTTGTGGACAGACGCGCGAGTGTGCACAAACACCCATAGGAGCATTGCAACCGAGTTCGCCGAATACGTTCTCCGCAACGCGCGGACAGACGGGCTAAATGCCGTGCCGGCCGGAGATTTTTACCCCACAAAAGGGACGACCCCCGCCAGGGGGGGAGGAGGCGAGGGTCGTCGTGCATCAGCCCCGGGGGGTCGGGCTGATACACCCTCGGCTCAGGCCGAGTAATGCTTACTATACACACGACAGTGCGGAGTAACGCAAGTGCCCGTGCAATCAAAAAAACAGCTTGAGCCGCTAAAACGCCACCAACCCCTTCGGCGACACCTGTTCTAGGCAGCGTCTTGCGTCGTAGGATCGCGGCCGGATTGGACCGCCCCCTATGCTGGGTCGGTGACCGTCTTCGACTCGGCCGCCCATCAGCAAACCTCACCACATGCCATGGGCAGCACTGGGCCACGCGCACGCACAGCCGCCTTTTTCGACCTCGACAAGACCATCATCGCCAAGTCCAGCACGCTGGCGTTCAGCAAACCATTCTTCGATCAGGGACTGCTCACTCGCCGCGCGGTGCTCAAGTCCAGCTACGCCCAGTTCATATTTCTGCTGAGCGGTGCCGATCATGACCAGATGGACCGGATGCGCACCCACATGACCAACATGTGCTCCGGTTGGGATGTTGAGCAGGTCCGAGCGATCGTCAACGAAACATTGCACGACATCGTGACTCCACTGGTGTTCGCTGAAGCGGCCGACCTGATCGCCGCGCACAAGCTGTGCGGCCGTGACGTCGTTGTGGTCTCCGCGTCCGGAGAGGAGATCGTGGCACCGATCGCACGGGCGTTGGGCGCTACTCATGCGATGGCGACCCGAATGGTCGTGGAGGACGGCAAATACACCGGCGACGTGGCGTTCTACTGCTACGGCGAAGGCAAGGTGCAGGTAATCCACGAATTGGCCGCCCGCGAGGGCTACCCGCTGGAATATTGCTACGCCTACTCCGACTCGATCACCGACCTCCCGATGCTCGAGGCCGTCGGTCACCCCAGCGTGGTCAACCCCGACCGGGGCTTGCGCCGAGAAGCCACCGAGCGCGGTTGGCCCGTATTGACATTCTCCCGCCCGGTGTCCCTGCGTGACCGTATTCCGGCGCCGTCGGGGGCCGCGATCGCGACGACTGCCGCGGTGGGCATCACGGCGCTGGCCGCCGGCGCCGTTACCTACTCATTGCTCCGTCGTTTCGCGCTCTAGCGCACGCAACCATCCAGGCCGAATGCGGCTGGCGCAAACGTATTACCGCGCTACGCCGCACGCTTCGCAACTTTCGTAGAATTGGGTCTTGCTGTGTTAAGGGTCTAGTAGTACAAAGGAGACACGGAAGCTCGGTTAGGCCTAGTTCGATCCGGAAGAGAAGGATCGATCTCCCGATCCGGGCGCCCAGCACGGTTCCCGGCACCCACGCGGAGTCATAGCCGCGATAATGGCAGAAGTGTTGCGGGCCTGCGTAATTGCGAAAAGCGAAATGCGTCGACA
Organism: uncultured Actinomycetota bacterium; assembly: GCA_963762625.1. GTDB lineage: Bacteria > Actinomycetota > Actinomycetes > Mycobacteriales > Mycobacteriaceae > Mycobacterium. The sequence continues at coordinate 565,647 of CAVXLB010000001.1, read as the reverse complement.
GCCCTTTGGGTGGGGTTGCAGCTACCTGCGTCGCAAGATCGCCGAGGCCACCCACGCAGCCCAGAGATGCACGCTTGGTAACCGGGTTCCGTGCTAGCGGGCGGCGGTCCGAATTCTTCGGAGCGCCGCCCGCTTACATTCGTCGAGCAACCCAGCTATGCATTCGGCATGGACTCTGCGATCGACAAAGCCTCCTGCGCACCGGCTTGCATTGCCCGGCAACACAGCACAAGCCAAGCCCCCACACCGTCCGGTGTTCCGTCGGTGAAGCCGCGTGCGGCGTCTCGATACTCCGCGGGTTGGCGCATCCAAATAACCTCGGGCACACCCAGCCCGTGCGGATCCAGCCCACTGGCGATGGTCACTAATCGCGATACCGCGCGAGCCACCACACCGTCCGCGCTACCGAACGGCCGCAGTGTCAGCAGCTCGCCGTGTGCAACCGCGGCAACCACGGGTGCCGGCGCCCGCGTGCGGCCGGTTACCACTTCCGCGAGCAACTCCAGCCGCGGCCCAACCTCGGCACCGGCGTGCGGACGGCCCAGCTGGTCATCGTCGACCTGGTCAGCCGCGGCGAGCATGTGTAGGCGGGCCAGCGCCTGCAGAGGCGCACGTTGCCATATCCCGATCAACGGACCCCCGCCGCCTTCGAGCGCCTGGGCCACCCTCAGCGCCCCGCCGAACACGGGATCGCTGATCGCTAAGTTTTCCGGTGTGGTCGCCGCCAAGTCTTCCAATCGCACCGGGCCGCCATCGAGCACCGACGAGGCCCGCGCCGAACGCAGCGACGCCTCAGCGGCGGTCACCGGCCAGCCCCGCAGGTTGGCCCGATGCCGGTGTGCCCGGCCCAGCGCGTCGCGGGCGCGGTCGCTGGCTTCGGCAACGCCGGGCAGCTCCATCAGCGGAGCCAGCGGGTCACGCGTCACAGGTTGCAACCTATCTGGGGGGTTATCGCGGCCCGATCGGGGGCCTTAAGGGGCACTAGCGGCTCCGGGGATGGCCTCCAACAACTGCCGGGTGTACTCGTGGCCTGGCCGGGTGAACACCTCTTCGGTGGGCGCGTGCTCCACCACTTGCCCTGCCCGCATCACCAGGACGTCGTCGGCGATCTGCCGGATCACCGCCAGGTCGTGGCTGATGAACAGGTAGCTCAAGCCCAGCTGGGCCTGCAGATCGGCCAGCAGGTCCAGTATCTGCGCCTGCACCAAGACATCGAGCGCTGAGACGGCCTCGTCGCATACCAGCACCTCGGGACGCAGCGCCAGCGCCCGAGCGATCGCGACCCGTTGCCGCTGCCCACCCGACAGCTCGCGGGGCAGCCGGCCCAACACCGACGAAGGCAGCGCCACCTGCTCGATCAGCTCGCGAACGGCTTGCGCGCGCTGCTTGCGGTCCCCGACCCGGTGGACCCGCAATGGTTCCTCGATGGCACGAAATACCGAGTACATGGGATCCAGGCTGCTGTAAGGGTTTTGGAACACCGGCTGTACCCGGCGGCGAAACGCCAACGCCTTATCCCGGTCCAGTTGACCATCGATTCGGGTGCCCTCGAAAACCACCGTCCCCGACGTGGGTTCCAACAGACCCAGGACCATACGCGCCAGGGTGGATTTCCCCGACCCCGACTCCCCGACGACCGCCAGCGTGCTCCCCCGTCGGAGCCGAAAAGACACGGCGTCGACGGCACGAGACTCGGCCCGCCGCCACGGCACACCGCGTGATTCCCGGTATGTCTTAGTCAACTCCGAGGCGACCAGGATGTCGTCGGCTTGGGCGGCCGGCCTCGGCCCGGTCTGGGCCCGACGCCCGACCGCGAGCGACGGGGCCGCAGCCACCAGACGCCTGGTGTAATCGCGTCGCGGATTCTGAAAAATAGACCGTGCAGGACCGGATTCCACGACCACCCCCTGATGGATAACGACCACAGACTCGGCCCGCTCCGCGGCCAGCGCCAGGTCGTGGGTGATTAGCAGTAGCGCTGTGCCCAGTTCGTCGGTGAGCCGCTGCAGATGGTCGAGCACCTGCCGTTGCACGGTGACGTCCAGCGCCGAAGTCGGCTCGTCGGCGATCAGCAGCTGCGGCCTGCCCGCCAGCCCGATCGCGATCAGCGCACGTTGACACATGCCGCCGGACAACTGATGCGGGTACTTGCCGGCTTGCTTCGCCGCATCCGGCATACCCGCCTCGGCGAGCAGTTCCACCGCTCGGCGTCGGGTGCCGTGTCCATCAGTGTTGGCGCGCAATGCCTCCCGGATCTGGAAGCCGACTTTCCAGACCGGGTTGAGGTTGGTCATCGGGTCCTGGGGCACGTAGCCGACGCGACGGCCCCTGATCGACCGGAGTAACCGTCGGTCGGCTCGGGTGATATCACGGGTGATGTCGCACCCGTCGAAAACGATGCGCCCGGCGGTGATTCGTCCTTCGGGTGGAAGCAGCCCGAGAATCGCGGCGGCCGTGGTGGATTTGCCCGATCCCGACTCGCCCACCACAGCGACGGTCTGGCCGCGCAGGACGGTCAGATCCACGCCGCTGACCGCGGGCGCGTGGTTGCCGAATCTGACCTCTAGACCCTCGACCGACAACAGTGGCGGTGCGGCGGTGCCTTTGGCGCTCATGCTCGCCATGCGCGTGATGCCGGATCCAGCGCGTCGCGTAGCGCGTCGCCCATCATCATGAACGCCAGCACCGTAATTGCCAGTGCACCAGCAGGATAAAACAATATAGGTGAGCCTGATCTGAGTCGCGTCTGCGCGAGGTTAATATCGCCGCCCCAGGACACCACTGACGTCGGCAGTCCGACGCCGAGGTAGGACATCGTGGCCTCCGTGACGATGAACATGCCCAGGGCGATGGTCGCCACGGCGATCACCGGGCCCAACGCGTTGGGCAGCGCATGTCGCAGCAGGATCTGAAATCTGCTCGACCCGAGAGCCTTGGCTGCCACCACATAATCGCTGGATCGCACCTCCAGCATGGCGCCGCGGGCGATCCTGGCGACCTGGGGCCAGCCGAACAAGGCCAGAATGGAGATCACCGTCCACACCGTCCGGTGGTGCATGACCTGCATGAGCACGATAGCGGCCAGCAGCAGCGGTATTCCGAAGAACACGTCGGTGGCACGGGAGACCACCGCGTCGACCCAGCCCCCATAGAAGCCGGCCAGTGCGCCGAGCGCCCCGCCGACGACGAACACGACGAGGGTGGCCCCCAGTCCGACCGTGACCGAGGCCCGCGCGCCGTAGACGGTGCGTGCGTAGATGTCGTGGCCCTGCAGGTCGGTGCCGAACCAGTGCGCCGCCGACGGTCCGAGCAGGCTCTGCCCGGGATCACCGTAGGTGGGATCGGCGCCGGAGAACACCGCTGGAAAGGCAGCTACGACAAGAACGAGCAGGATCAGCATGGCGGCGATGACGAACTTCGGACGCCGGCGTAGCCCGCGCCAAATTCCGTGCCAGAAACCACTGTGCGCTCTCATCTGGTGTTCAGCCATAACGGATCCGCGGGTCCAGGGCCGCATACAACAGGTCCACCAACAAGTTGCTGATCAGATAGATCAGCACCAGCACCGTCACTATCGACACCACCGTCGGCGCCTCCTGCCGGGTGACAGCCTGATATAGCACGCCGCCGACGCCGTGGATGTTGAAAATCCCTTCAGTCACGATGGCTCCGCCCATCAACGACCCGAGATCGGCGCCCAGGAACGTCACCACCGGTATCAGCGAGTTGCGCAGAATATGCACTGTCACCACCCGCGGCCGCGAGAGCCCTTTGGCGGTGGCGGTGCGGACATAATCGGCGTGCGCATTGGCGGCCACCGCGGATCGGGTCAACCGCACCACGTACGCGAACGACACCGAGCCCAGCACAATCCCGGGCAGCAGCAGGCGTGCGAAGGTCGCTCGTTCACCAACGGTGACGGACGCGATTCCCAACTGCACCCCGAACACGAATTGTGCCAAGAAGCCGAGAACGAATATGGGGATCGCGATGATGACCAGCCCGGTGATGAGCACGGTGGAGTCGAAAAGTCCACCCTGGCGCAGACCGGCGATGACGCCGAATCCGACCCCGAGCACCGCTTCTACGGCCAGCGCGATCAGGGCCAGTCTGAGGGTGACCGGAAACGCGTGTGCCAGAACGTCACTGACGGGTAGTCCGGAATAGGCTCGACCCAGGTCGCCATGCAGAACGCCACCCAGGTAGCGCAGGTACTGCAAGAAGAACGGATCGTCGAGGTGGTAGCGGCTACGTAGCTGCGCGGCTACCGCGGGAGTCAGCGGCCGGTCTCCAGCCATGGCAGCCAAGGGGTCACCGGGCAGCAGGAATACCATGCCGTAAATCAGCAGCGTGGCACCGAGGAAAACGGGCACCATGATGGCGATTCGGCGTGCGATGTACCAGCCCATCTCAGGCCTTCACGATGTTCTCGTAGTCGGGCAACCCATTCCAGGTGACGCTGACCCTGCTGACCTGTGACGACCATCCGACCACGCTGATGTTGTCCCACAGCGGGACAACGGGCATGTCGTGCAGCAGGATTCGCTGCGCGTTGTTGACCAGCACATCGGACTGCCGCAAGTCGGGGGCGGCTTCGGCTGTCACCAGGGCAGCGTCAAACTCCGGGTTGGAGTAGCCGACGTCGTTGGAACCCGCCCCAGTGGCAAATAGCGGCGCGAGGAACTCGACCATCGACGGATAGTCACCCTGCCAAGCGGCCCGGAATGCGGTCGTGATGGTGCGGTTGGTGATCTGGGTGCGGAATCCGGCGAAAGTGGGCTGTGGCGCACCGACGGCGTCGATTCCCAGGACGTTCTTGATGCTGTTGGCGACCGCATCCACCCACTCCTGATGCCCGGCGTCGGCGTTGTACGCGATCGGGTACTGGCCGCTCCACGCGGAGATCGCGTTGGCCTGCGCCCAGAGTCGCCGCGCCCGGTCGGGATCAAAGTTCAGCGCTTCGTTGCCCGGCAACTCCGGGTCAAAGCCCGGCAGCGACCGCGCGGTGAAATCACCGGCCGGACTGCGGGTGCCGACGAATATCTGCCGGCAGATCTGTGGCCGGTTGATAGCCGCCGATAGCGCAAGCCGGCGCAGTCGGCCTTCCTCCCCGCCGAAATGCGGCAGCCGCAACGGGGTATCGAGGTCGTGATTGACCGCTACGGGACCGCTGGCGGCATTATCACCTAGGTCGCGCTTGTAAATCGGTAATGCGCTCGGCGGAATCGTGTCCAGGACCTCGAGATTGCCTGATAGCAAGTCGGCGTAGGCGGTGTCCAGATTGGCGTAGAACTCGAACCGTAGGCCTCTGTTGTGCGGCATCCGGTTGCCATGATAGCCAGGGTTGGGTCGCAGGTCGATCTTGACGTTGTGTTCCCAGGCCGGCCCGTCCGGGTTGTCGGCGAGCTTGTACGGGCCGTTGCCAATGGGGTTGCGGCCAAACGCCGTCATATCGCGAAATGCGGCGTCCGGCAACGGATAGAACGCGCTGTGACCCAGCCGCAAGATGAAGTCGATGGTCGGCGCCTTGAGCCGCACGGTGAATTCGAGATCACTGACCACGCGTAGTCCGGACATGCTGGTCTGGTCGGACTGCCGGGCGGACAGCTCGTCAAACCCTTCGATCGGGCTGAAGAAGTCCTGCTGCAGTTGGGCATTGGCACTCAAGGCACCGTAATTCCACGAGTCGATGAACGAATGGGCGGTCACCGGCGAGCCGTCGGTGAACTTCCACCCCGGTTTCAAAGTGATGCGATAGTTGACGTTGTCGGTGGTCTCGATTGACTGGGCCACCTCCGGCGTGGGTTTTCCGGCGGCGTCATAGGACATCAGGCCGGCGAAAAGCCGATCGATGATCCGCCCGCCGAAGCTGTCATTGGTGCCCGTCGGGATCAGTGGATTCGCCGGTTCCCCGCCGTTGACCAGCACCAGATCGGGGCTCAGCACGCCGCCACCGCAGCCGGCCACACATCCGACCAACGCGAGCAAAGCCGCTTGGACCAGTACGGCCCGCATCCGACGCATGACAGCGACCCTATGGCCTGGGGCCGCGGCTCCGGTATCGGTCCAGGAAGGCGCGCCGCCGGGTGCGCTACACCCTGCGTCTTAGTCACTGTCCGGGACGAAATCGACCGGGCTAGGCTCACAGACGGTTGACCGAGCTGAAACCGCGATGACGCGATTAGGAGAGAAGCCAGTGACCGAGACCCGTCCTGAAGCCCCGTCGTCGTATCCGCCGGCCGCGCAGTTCGTGGAGCAGGCCAACGCCCGCGAGGAGCTCTACCACGACGCCGAGAAAGATCGCCTTGCTTTTTGGGCCAAGCAGGCGGAGCGGCTGTCATGGGCGACACCGTTCACCGAAGTGCTGGACTGGTCGGGGGCACCGTTTGCCAAGTGGTTCGTCGGCGGCCAACTCAACGTTGCCTACAACTGCGTGGACCGCCACGTCGAAGCCGGCAACGGCGATCGGGTCGCCATCCATTGGGAGGGCGAGCCCGTCGGCCATAGCCGCACCCTGACCTACTCTGATCTGCAGGCCGAGGTGTGCAAAGCGGCCAACGCGCTGACCAGCCTGGGTCTGGTCGCCGGCGATCGGGTGGCCATCTACATGCCGTTGATCCCCGAGGCCGTGATCGCGATGCTGGCCTGCGCGCGGCTGGGCCTCATGCACAGCGTGGTGTTCGCCGGTTTCACCGCCACAGCGCTGCGCGCCCGCATCGCCGACGCCCAGACCAAGCTGCTGATCACTGCCGACGGGCAGTTCCGGCGCGGCAAGCCCGCGCCGCTCAAGGACGCAGCCGACGAGGCGGTCGGAGACCCGGAGAGTCCCGTCGAGCACGTTCTGGTGGTGCGACGCACCGGAATTGACGTGTCCTGGAATGACGGCCGTGACTTGTGGTGGCACGATGTCGTCGACCCTGCGTCCGCAGAGCACGCCCCGCAGCCGTTCGACGCCGAGCACCCGCTGTTCCTGCTGTACACCTCGGGCACTACCGGCAAGCCCAAGGGCATCATGCACACCAGCGGCGGCTATCTCACTCAGAGTTCCTACACGGTGCACACTATTTTCGACGTCAAGCCCAAGAGCGACGTGTTCTGGTGCACCGCCGATATCGGCTGGGTCACGGGGCACACCTACGGCGTCTACGGCCCACTGTCCAACGGTGTCACCGAGGTTCTCTACGAGGGCACTCCCGATACGCCGGATCGGCACCGGCACTTTCAGATCATCGAAAAATACGGTGTGACAATCTATTACACTGCTCCAACGCTGATCCGCACGTTCATGAAGTTCGGCCGCGAGATACCCGACGCGCACGACCTGTCCAGCCTGCGGCTGTTGGGGACGGTCGGCGAACCCATCAACCCGGAGGCCTGGCGCTGGTACCGCGATGTCTTCGGCGCCGGAAATTTGCCGATCGTGGACACCTGGTGGCAGACCGAAACCGGTTCGGCGATGATCTCGCCGCTGCCGGGAGTCGCTGCAGCCAAACCCGGTTCAGCGATGACGCCGCTGCCGGGAATCTCGGCCAAGATCGTCGACGATCACGGCGATCCACTGCAGCCGGACAGCGACAATGCCAAGAACGTCACCGGTTACCTGGTGTTGGACCAGCCCTGGCCCTCGATGCTGCGCGGTATCTGGGGTGACCCGGAGCGTTACCAGGAAACCTACTGGTCCAAGTTCGCCGACAAGGGCTTCTATTTCGCCGGGGACGGCGCCCGCTTCGATCCCGACGGCGCGATCTGGGTGCTTGGCCGCATCGACGATGTGATGAACGTGTCAGGGCACCGGATCTCGACCGCCGAGGTGGAGTCCGCGCTCGTCGGCCACAGCGGGGTCGCCGAGGCGGCAGTGGTCGGCGTCACCGACGAGACCACCGGCCAGTCCATCTGCGCGTTCGTCGTCATGATCACCAGCTACGAGGCGCACGACGGGACCGTCGACGAGCTGCGCGGGCAGGTGGCCAAGGAGATCTCGCCGATCGCCAAGCCGCGCGAGATCCATGTGGTGCCTGAGCTGCCGAAGACCCGCAGCGGGAAAATCATGCGCAGGCTATTGCGCGACGTCGCCGAAAAGCGCGAGTTGGGTGACACGTCAACGCTGCTCGATCCCGGCGTGTTCGACGCGATTCAGGCCGCAAAGTAACCGAGCGGAGCCGGCTCAGGCCGGGATAGGGACAAAGCCCGCGCCCGGCCGGTTCTTCGCGTTGATGTCCGCCAGGATCGAGCTGAACGACATCACCACCGCCGGAGTATGCAGCGGGATGTACTTGACGACGCAGTCCGGGAGGGCGTCGCTGAAGGCGCCGTGAATCATGCCGACCAGCAGATTGTTCACCGTCACCGGTGCTCCGGAGTCACCTGGTCGTCCGCACACCTGCATGACAATGCTTCCCGGAGTCTGACCCGCCCCCCAGGTGACCCCACAGGAGTTGCCGGTGGTACGTCCTTGCTTGCACGCGATCGCTCCGAACGTCGGATCCGGGGCGACGCCAGCGATCACAAAGCCGTTGTAGCTAGCCACCGGTATCACCTTGGCCAGATCGAACTTGATCACCGCATAGTCGAGGTTGTCGTTCCCCCCAACCATCACGCCGAGCGCACCCCTGCTCGTGGCAGCCTCGGCGGCGACCTGCGCGCCTGGGCCACCACAATGAGCGGAGGTGAAGCCAATCAACTCGCCGGCGGAATCGCCCCCGATGGTCGTCAGGGTGCACAACGTGTCCCCATTGATCACGATGCCCGCACCGCCGCCCATCGGGACCCGGTCGTCGGCAGTCGCGGTCTTGGCAGGCAAACCCACCAGGGCCAAGAGCACAGCCACCATCGTTCCCGCAAAGCACCGGTGCGCCGTCTGCAAAGCGGAACTCCCGTCGAGCTGATCGGACTTCAGGGCACAGGTGCGCCAGTCTAAGTGATGCCCGCGCCAGCCCCATTGCCGTCCAAATGGCTCCGACGTCAATTCGTCGGCACCGTTACTAGACGGCGGTTGCGGTTTTCGGCTGGCCTCGTCTCACATTGCACCGCATGGCAACATGAACCGCGACGACAACCGAGAGGACCGTCTGTGAGCAAAGTCGATCGCAAGAACGGTGTGCCCAGCACGCTGACCACCATTCCGTTGGCCGACCCGCATGCCGGGCCAGCTGAGTCGTCGATCGGTGATCTGATCAAAGACGCGACAACTCAGGTGTCCACGTTGGTGCGCGCCGAGGTCGAACTGGCCCGTGCCGAGATCACCCGCGACGTCAAGAAGGGTCTGACCGGCAGCGTTTACTTCGTCGCCGCGTTGGTGGTGCTGTTCTATTCGACGTTCTTTTTCTTCTTTTTCCTCGCCGAGCTGCTCGGCAACTGGCTGCCGAAATGGGTGTCATATTTGATCGTGTTCGCGATCATGCTGGTCGTAGGCGCCGCGCTGGCCGTACTGGGCTACCGGAAGGTCCGGCGCATCCGGGGCCCGCGGCAGACGATCGAATCGGTCAAGGAGACACGCACCGCGCTGACCCCTGGGCACGACAAAGCCGCAGCGCGCGCGATCACAATCCCCGAAATCAAGTCCGACACCCCACCCGCAGATCCCTCGGGTTGGTAGGTGTCAGCACCAGATCCGGCGCTGACCCGCATCGACGGACCATGGCGCCATTTGGACGTCCACGCCAACGGCATCCGATTCCACGTTGTCGAGGCTTCACCAGCCGGCCAAAACGCGACCGTGCCGCCTACGGCGCGGCCCTTGGTAATCCTGCTGCATGGTTTCGGATCGTTCTGGTGGTCTTGGCGTCATCAACTGCGCGGACTCACCGGGGCTCGAGTGGTTGCGGTCGACCTGCGCGGCTACGGCGGCAGCGACAAGCCACCCCGTGGCTACGACGCGTGGACGCTCGCCGGCGACACTGCAGGGCTCATCCGCGCACTGGGGCACACCTCGGCCACACTGATTGGCCACGCCGACGGCGGGCTGGTCTGCTGGACCACCGCACTGCTGCATTCACGACTGGTGCGCGCGATCGCGCTGATCAGCTCGCCGCACCCGGCCGCGTTACGCCGATCCACACTGACGCGACGCGATCAGGGCTACGCGCTGCTGCCGATGTTGCTGCGCTACCAGGTGCCGATCTGGCCGGAACACCTGCTGACCCGGGACAACGGGGCGGAGATCGAGCGCCTTGTCCGTACCCGTAGTTCTGCCAAATGGGTTGCTTCAGAAGACTTTTCTCAAACCGTCGGCTACCTGCGGATGGCGATCCAGATTCCCTCGGCTGCGCATTGCGCATTGGAGTACCAACGCTGGGCGGTGCGCAGCCAACTGCGCGACGACGGCCGGCGCTTCACGAGATCGATGTCCAAACAGCTCGGTATGCCACTGCTGCACCTACGCGGTGATGCTGATCCCTATGTGCTGGCCGATCCGGTTGACCGAACGCAGCGCTATGCACCACAGGGGCGTTACATATCCATTTCCGGCGCAGGGCATTTCAGCCATGAAGAGGCGCCGGACGAAATCAACAGGCACCTCACCAGGTTTCTCGATCACGTGCACGGGCCCCGGGTCAGCTGACACACGCACCCGTCGGCACCGGCTGGGTGTTGCCGAACTTGGAATGCTGGCTGGCTACCTCGTCGGCCGTCAGCACAAAGCCGGTGTCGGCGTCGTCGACGGCGGCACCGAACACCACGCCCAGCACATGACCACTGAGGTCGATCAGCGGTCCACCTGAATTACCTTGCTCCACATCGGCTCTGATCGTGTACACGTCGCGGGTAACCGGTGCCGGGTCCCGGTAGATGTCGGGGCCGCTGAGCTTGATGGCCTCGCGGATCCTGGCCGGGGTGGCAGTGAAGTTCCCGCCGCCGGGGTAGCCCAGCACCACGACGCTGGCCCCGGATCTCGCCTCAGCCTCAGCGAAGGGCAGCGGAGGCGGCGGCAGGTTCGGGACGGCGATGATAGCGATGTCGACCGACGGATCGTAGGACACCACGGTGGCGTCGAGAGGATTGCCGCTGGCGAAGACCTGGACGCTGTTGGACCCGGCCACCACGTGAGCATTGGTCATGACCCGGTCGGGCGCTACCACGAATCCGCTGCCTTCCAACACTTTCTGGCAGCTGCGGGCCTCGCTGCGCACCTTGACCACGCTTGGCGCAGCGGAAGTCACTACCGGATTGTTGGCCAGCGCGGGGTCAGGTGACGCGACCGGAATGACCGGGGTCCGGCTGAACGGCTCCAGCACCGCGGGCAGCCCTGAGGTGTTCAACAGCGCCGACAGCCGTTTCGGCACCGTCTTCAGCCACGGCGGCGCCACCTCGTTGACCTGGGCGAGCACCCGTGAACCCTTGACCGCAGAAGCAAGTTCAGGCTGATCCTTCGACTGTGTCAGCGGCGTCGCCAGCAGCCAGGCCGCGGTCAGCACCACGACAAGCTGGACCCCGACCCCGATCAGTGAGTCGACGTTTCGGATTGTGCGACTACGGATCGCGCCGCGAACCGCTCGTCCCAGCACCACACCGGCAACCTCACCAACCACGACCAGCGCGAGGATCAGGAAAAGCGCGGTGAAAAGTTTGGCGCGCGGAGCGGCGATGTGGCTGACGATGTGCGGCGCCAGCAGTACGCCGGCGACCGCGCCGAGTAGCACCCCTACAAACGACAACAGTGAGCCCACCGCACCCGAACGCCAGCCCGAGATGGCCGCGATGAAGGCCACGGCGAGGACGGCGACATCCAGCCACTGCGAAGGGGTCATCGAGTTCATCGCGCGTCACCCTGGTCGGCAACCAGCGCCATCACGTCGTCCAGTTCGCGGATGTCGTTGGTGTCCCACGGCTTTGCCCAGCCGGCGACGTCGAGTACCGCGGAAATCACCTGGCCGGTGAATCCCCAAACCAGCATCTGGTTCAGCAGAAACGCAGGGCCGGCCCAACGGTTGCCGAGGTCGCCGCGGTACACCATCAGCCGATTGGATGGATTGATGAAGGCGCGCAACGGAACCCGCGACACGATCGCGGTTTCGGTCGCGTTGACAACGGTAACCGGCCCGGGATCCGGAGAGTAGGCCAACACCGGGACGACGTTGAACTGCGACGGCGCAATGAACGCACGTTCCAACGCGGCCAGGGGATAAAGCCTGCTGAGGTCGATCCCGGTTTCTTCGTAAGCCTCGCGCAGGGCGGTGGCGACCGGACCGTCGTCGACGGGATCGGATGCGCCGCCCGGGAACGCAGCCTGGCCCGCGTGGTGACGCAGTGTCGACGCCCGCACGGTCAACAGCAGGTCGGCTTCGTCGGGGACACCGCCGTCGGGCGGGCCCGACTCCGGACCCGAGAACAACACCAGAACCGCAGCCTCGCGGTCATCGCGGTGCAGCGATGCCTTGGCTTTGGCCGCGGTCACCATCTCCAGTACGTCGGGCGGCAGGCGGCGGCGGTACGCGTCTGGTATCTGAGCGACGTTGTCAACCAGCGGGCGCAGCCAAGACGGGCAGAAGTCAGGCGCCAGGTGAACCGTCCCCCGCGAGCGGGCGGTACCCCCAGCACTCACCGCGCCTCCATCTACTGCCATCTTGCCCTGCTATCCGGCGTCGTTTCCGACCGCCGCCGCGATCTCGTCGGCAGTGGCGAAACCGCGCAGCAGCGTCTGCGCAACGCTACCGTCCGGCCGCAGCACCACCGTCGCGGGCACCACGTTTGCCGCCCGTAGCGCTGCCGGGATCAGGCGCCGACCGTCCTGCAGCGTCGGCAGCCGAACACCGAGTTCCGCCAACCGAAGCAACGCTGCCATCTCGTTCTCGTCCTGATGCACCGTCACCACCATCACGTCCGACCCGACGCGCCGTTGATACTCGGCCATCGCGGTCAGTTCGGCGGTGCACGGTGCGCACCAGTACGCCCACATGTTGAGGACCACCCGGCGTCCGGCCAGGGCGCGGGCGACGTCGACAGCAGAGCCGTCAGCGGCGCATTCCACCGTCACACCGCGCAGCGCCGCTGTGTCGGGGGACCCCAAACCGCGACCGGCGGCGGGACATGGCGTCAGATTCGCACGCTCGCGGGGCCCGGCCAGCGCGGCCGGCGTGTCGGCGTCGCGATGTTCACGGTCGGCCGTCGTCTGGGTCGTCGCGGTCGTGGACGAGTTGTCGCGCAGCTGGGCAACCAGCGCCGCCGTCAGCGCCGCCACCACGGCCAGGACGACGACGGTCCAACGGGTCTTCCCGGTCAACGTGCCAACGCTGCTTTACAGCCCGGCCAGGGCCAACAGGTGTTCGGTTTCCGGACCCTGCACAAGTGGCGCGGCGAGCAGCGGTTCGGTGGGACCAAGGCCGAAGGAGGGACAATCTTTGGCAAGGAGGCAGACACCGCACGCCGGTTTGCGCGCGTGGCAAACCCGGCGGCCGTGGAAGATCACCCGGTGGCTCAGCATGGTCCAGTCGCGGCGTTCGATCAGTTCACCGATCGCGTGTTCCACCTTGACGGGGTCTTCTTCCGAGGTCCAGGACCACCTGCGGACCAACCGGCCGAAATGCGTATCGACGGTGATCCCAGGGATACCGAACGCGTTTCCCAGGATCACGTTGGCGGTCTTGCGCCCCACCCCGGGTAGCGTCACCAGCTCGGCCATGGTGGACGGCACCTCTCCGCCGAAGCGCTCGACCAAGGCTTGTCCCAGGCCGATCAGCGACGCCGCCTTGTTGCGGAAGAAACCAGTGGGATGGATGAGCTCTTCGAGTTCGGCGCGATCGGCTTGCGCGTACGCAAGCGCCGTCGGGTATCGAGCGAATACGACCGGCGTCGTCAAGTTCACCCGTTTGTCGGTGCTCTGCGCCGAAAGAATGGTGGCCACCGTCAGTTCCAATGGCGTGTTGAAATCCAGCTCGCAATGAGCGTGTGGAAACGCCCGCGCCAGCGTCCGATTCATCCGCCGCGACCGTCGCACCAAACCAACTCGGGTTTCCTCAGACCAGCGTTTGGTGACCACGGCGGCGGGCATGGCTTGCGCTGCCTTGGAGCGCCCAGACGACTTTGCCACTTTCACCTACGACAGAGTACTGATTTCGTGATCTCGCTGAGACCTTGACCATGTTTACTCTCCTTGTGTCGTGGTTGCTGGTGGCGTGCGTACCGGGGCTTCTGATGCTCGCTGCGCTCGGCCTGGGACGCCTCGAGAAGGAACTTGCCCATGATTCGGTCACCGCGACCGACGTAGTCGCGGTGAACGATCAAGCGGAGGCCATGGACATGCGCACGCTGGCCCGAGAGGGCATGCCGGAGGCGCTTGAATACCTGCATCGACGCCAGGCTCTGCAACTCGCCGAGTCCCCGTCACCGGAGTCGCACGCTGGGAGGCATCGCCCCGAGTCATTCTTTGCCGGGGACTTCGCCGGCCCCGACGAGGCGGGATTGCCCACGCGAAATACACATGCATTTGCGCGACAATCACAATTTAACGCGACCAGACATGTCAATCGTGTGTAGCGTTGGCACGTTGGACACATCGGCCTACCTTTAGTCTCAGCACTCGAGCAAAGGGTTGGCCTGCCCATATCACATCGTTGGAAAGCTGAAGAGGCAAAGTGGACGAGATCCTGGCAAGGGCAGGAATCTTCCAAGGGGTTGAGCCCAGCGCAGTCGCCGCACTGACTAAGCAGCTGCAACCCGTCGACTTCCCCCGTGGACACACGGTTTTCGCCGAAGGGGAGCCGGGCGATCGGTTGTATATCATCGTCTCGGGCAAGGTCAAGATCGGTCGCCGGTCACCGGATGGCCGGGAGAATCTGCTGACCATCATGGGTCCGTCGGACATGTTCGGCGAGTTGTCGATCTTCGACCCGGGACCACGGACTTCCAGCGCGACCACGATCACCGAGGTGCGGGCGGTGTCGATGGACCGTGACGCATTGCGGGCATGGATCGCTGATCGTCCCGAAATCGCCGAACAGTTGCTACGGGTGCTGGCCCGGCGGCTGCGCCGCACAAACAACAATCTGGCCGACCTCATCTTCACCGATGTGCCCGGCCGGGTGGCCAAGCAGCTGCTGCAGCTCGCCCAGCGTTTCGGCACCCAGGAGGGCGGCGCGATGCGGGTCACCCACGACCTGACTCAGGAGGAGATCGCCCAGCTTGTGGGCGCTTCTCGGGAGACCGTGAATAAGGCGCTGGCAGATTTCGCCCACCGCGGGTGGATTCGTCTTGAGGGCAAGAGCGTGCTGATCTCCGACTCCGAAAGACTGGCCCGCCGAGCGAGGTAAGCGCGGGCGCAACCGAGCGAGAATCCAACACCGAGCGAGGTAAGCGCGCGCGCAGCGCGGGCGCAACCGAGCGAGAATCCAACACCGAGCACGCTGGGGCTTCCCGTCGAGATCGACGTTGGGCCTGGGCTGCACTCTTCCGCGCACGCCTCAAAGATGGCGCGCTACCCGCTTAGATAGTCGATTTGCGCCTGGACAGACCACTCGGCCGCATCCCAGAGGTTCTCGTCGACGTCAAGGTAGACGCGTTCCACAACCTGGCGGGCAGTGGCGTCGCCGCCAAGATCCTGCAACGCAGAGCACACTTGCTCCAGACGGTCGTGCCGGTGTACCAAATATCCCGCAGCGACGGCTTCCAGGTCGGCCAAGTTCGGTCCGTGACCGGGCAAGACCGTACGTCGGCCCAGGCCACGCAGCCGCCGCAGCGATTCCAGATAGTCGGCAAGGCTGCCGTCTTCCTTATCGATGACCGTGGTGCCGCGGCCCAGCACGGTATCCGCGGTCACCACCGCGTCTTCCAGGACGAACGACAGCGAGTCGGCGGTGTGGCCGGGGGTTGCCATAACTTTGATTTTCAGGCCGGCCGCGTCGATCACCTCGCCATCGACCAGCTCACCGCCGAGGCCGCGCAAAAAGCCGCTGCCCGCCGACCGCACCGTCGCCCCGGTCAGCTCGACCAGCTTGTCGATCCCGTCGGTGTGGTCGGCGTGCCGGTGGCTGATCAGGACCAATGCGATGCGGCCCAGCGAGGCAATCCGCGGGATGTGCTCGTCGTCATCGGGCCCAGGATCGACAATGACCAATTCGTCGCTGCCCGGGCCCCGCAAAACCCACGTGTTGGTGCCTTCCAGCGTAAGTAAACCGGGGTTATCGGCCAACAGAACCGACGCGGTGTCGGTGACCGCCCGCAGCCGGCCGTATGCGGGATGGGTCAGCGACTCGGTAGCCTCGGTCACGGCAGCTGGCCGACCTCCACGATCAACTCGACTTCCACGGGCGCGTCCATTGGTAGCTCGGATACCCCGACGGCCGAACGCGCATGCACGCCTTCATCTCCGAACACCTCGGCGAGCAGGTCGGACGCCCCGTTGACGACGCTTGGCTGCCCATTGAAACCCGGGGCGGAAGCAACGAACCCGACGACCTTGACCACTTGCCTGACCGCGTCGATACCTACCAGCGCATCTACCGCCGCCAAGGCGTTGAGCGCGCACACCCGCGCCATCGCCTTGCCTTCCTCAGCGCTGACCTCGGCACCGACCTTGCCGGTGCGCGCAAGCTTTCCAGCCACCAGCGGGAGCTGGCCCGCGGTGTAGACCAGGTTGCCGGCACGCACCGCTGGAATATAGGAGGCAAGTGGCGCTGCCACCTGCGGGAGCACGACACCGAGCTCCCCGAGCCGGACCGATGCGCTCATGCATGCCACCCCTTACGCTGGGCGCTTCAGGTATGCGACGTGCTGCTCACCGGTGGGCCCGGGCAGCACCGCTACCAGCTCCCAGCCGTCGGCGCCCCACTGATCGAGGATCTGTTTGGTGGCGTGCGTCAACAGCGGAACCGTGGCGTACTCCCACGCAGTCGGTTGGCTCATGACGCGAGCTTATCGGTCGGCTGTGAATAGCTCTGGCCAGCCCGGCGCTGGCCAAGTGATCGGATTGGAAGTACCGACCGGTTTGCGGGGGGCCCCGGGTGATCGGGCTAGCATGCGATGGTGGGAAGCACATCTAGCGGCGGTAATCCCGTCGGCTGGCCGACGCGTCTATCGAAGGCCCGTCTGCATTTCATCACCGGAAAAGGCGGTACCGGTAAGTCGACGGTCGCGGCCGCCCTGGCGCTGACCCTCGCAGCGGGGGGCCGCAAAGTCCTCCTCGTGGAAGTTGAGGGGCGCCAAGGGATTGCGCAGCTTTTCGATGTCCCGCCCCTGCCCTACCAGGAACTCAAGATCGCGACCGCCGAGCGCGGTGGCCAGGTCAACGCACTGGCCATCGACATCGAGGCAGCATTCCTGGAGTACCTCGACATGTTCTACAACCTCGGCATCGCGGGCCGGGCGATGAGGCGCATCGGTGCGATCGAGTTTGCGACGACGATCGCACCTGGTCTGCGCGACGTGCTGCTCACCGGCAAGATCAAGGAATCGGTGGTGCGTGTCGACAAGAACAAGATGCCGGTCTATGACGCTGTAGTCGTCGACGCACCTCCAACCGGCCGCATCGCGCGTTTCCTGGACGTCACCAAGGCGGTGTCCGATCTTGCCAAGGGCGGCCCGGTGCACTCGCAGAGCGAGGGCGTGGTGCGACTGCTGCACTCCGATCAGACCGCTATCCACCTGGTCACGCTGCTGGAAGCACTGCCGGTGCAAGAAACGATGGAAGCCATCGATGAGCTTGCCGAATTGGAGCTGCCGATCGGAAGTGTGATCGTGAATCGCAACATCCCGTCCTACCTCGAGCCCCGCGACCTGGCAAAGGCAGCCGAGGGCGATGTCGATGCAGACTCGGTGCGGGCCGGGTTGAAGCTCGCCGGAATCGAGCTCAGCGACACCGATTTCGCGGGCCTGCTGACCGAGACCATCCAGCATGCGACGCGAATCACCGCGCGTGCCGAGATCGCACAAGAGCTCGAGGCGCTGAAAGTACCGCGGCTGGAACTACCGGCGATCTCCGATGGTGTCGACCTCGGTAGTTTGTACGAGCTGTCTGAATCGCTTGCACAGCAGGGAGTTCGATGAGTACCAAGCCGAAAACTCCTTGACATGGCCGGGATCCTGGGCGACACAGCCAATCGGGTCGTGGTGTGCTGCGGCGCCGGTGGCGTCGGGAAGACCACTACGGCGGCGGCGATGGCGTTGCGGGCGGCCGAATACGGGCGCACCGTCGTTGTTTTGACGATCGACCCAGCCAAGCGGCTGGCACAAGCGTTGGGAGTCAACGACCTCGGCAACACTCCACAGCGGGTGCCGCTTGCACCCGAAGTCTCCGGTGAGCTGCACGCGATGATGCTCGACATGCGCCGCACCTTCGACGAAATGGTGGTCCAATACTCGGGATCCGATCGGGCGCAATCGATTCTGGATAATCAGTTCTACCAGACCGTCGCCACGTCGCTTGCCGGCACGCAAGAGTACATGGCGATGGAGAAGTTGGGCCAGTTGCTGAGCCAAGACCGCTGGGACCTGGTGGTGGTGGACACCCCTCCGTCGCGTAACGCGCTGGACTTCTTGGACGCGCCACAACGGCTGGGCAGCTTCATGGACAGCCGACTGTGGCGCCTGTTGCTGGCGCCTGGCCGGGGCATCGGGAAATTGGTGACCGGCGCTATGGGATTGGCGATGCGGGCGCTTTCTACTGTGCTCGGCTCACAAATGCTGGGCGACGCCGCAGCGTTCGTGCAATCGCTGGACGCCACATTCGGCGGTTTCCGCGAGAAGGCGGATCGCACCTATGCGCTGTTGAAAAGGCGCGGTACCCAATTCGTCGTGGTGTCGGCGGCCGAACCCGACGCACTACGCGAGGCATCCTTCTTTGTCGACCGACTGTCGCGGGAAGGGATGCCACTGGCGGGGCTCTTATTGAATCGCACCCACCCGATGTTGTGCCCGCTGCCGGTCGAGCGCGCGATCGACGGAAGCGAAGCGTTGGAGGGCGAGACCGACTCCGAGGCTGCGTCGCTGGCCGCAGTCGTGCTGAAGATTCACGCCGACCGCGCTCTAACGTCCAAACGGGAGATTCGGCTGCTGTCCCGATTCACCGGCGCCAACCCCGACGTGCCGATCATCGGGGTTCCGTCGCTGCCGTTCGATGTATCAGACCTGGATGCCCTGCGCGCGCTGGCCGATCAGATTTGTTCGGTCGGCGACGGGGCCACCCACACAGCGGCCCGATGAGCAGCCAGTCGGACGGGACATGCCAGACCGGGCTGTAACCAGAATGTAACTAGAAGGGAGGGCCTTCAGGTACTTCGCGGGGTACTGGCCAGGCTGCTTGCGTGCGGTCGGTAGACCGTCACCCGGTGCGGCCCCTGCGCTTGTCAAAGAAATCAGCCCACGAAACGACGTCGGGGTGTTGCTTCAATAAGGCCCTGCGCTGGCGTTCGGTCATACCTCCCCAAACGCCGAACTCGACCTTATTGTCCAGGGCGTCGGCCCCGCACTCCTGCATCACAGGGCAGTGACGGCAGATCACCGCGGCTTTACGCTGAGCCGCCCCGCGAACAAAAAGCTCGTCCGGGTCGGCGGTCCGGCAGAGCGCTTTCGACACCCAGGCAGTCCGGTCCTCCACATCGGCGACGCTTTGGAGCGTCACCGGAACGGCCGCGAGATGCGCTCTGCGCGCGGCAGGTTCTATTCCTGACACGAGCTGTTCCCTTCCTTCCGGCCGCTGCTTAGCGACCGCCCTCCTCAGGTGCAGATCTCAGCGCTGCGATCTACGCCACATTACGGACATCGGTGTTACCTGAGTCGCACCGTCTGTCCAAGTTAGGTGGTCAAGTGGCAATTGCGCAACATTCTGATAACGCTTTTTTTGGGACGCGCGTGCCGTCTCGTCAAGAAGTACGGGTCCGGGCCCAAATTTCTTGCCCGATTTAGGCGGCTGACCAGTGACGCAGGGAGCGAAATTTGGCTCGGCCCGGCCTTGGGTTCTGCTGGTTAGCGGCGGCTCAATTTTTTGAGAACTTGCGCCGGGTTGACGTCATGGCGGGCGGCTAGGGTGTTGGACATGCCGGAACGTCCCCCAGCCGCCCTCACTCTTCTGAAGCTTGCCGGGTGCTGTCTCTTGGCCAGTGTCGTGGCCACGGCTCTGATGTTCCCGCTGGCAGGTGGACTGGGCCTGATGTCCAATCGTGCTTCTGAAGTGGTCGCTAACGGCTCGGCTCAGCTTCTCCAAGGCGAAGTACCCGCGGTATCGACGGTGGAAGATGCCAAAGGCAACGTCATCGCGTGGTTGTATTCGCAGCGCCGGTTCGAGGTGCCTAGCGACAAGATCGCCAACACGATGAAGCTGGCGATCGTCTCGATCGAGGACAAGCGCTTCGCCGACCACAACGGGGTCGACTGGAAAGGCACCCTGACCGGGCTGGCCGGCTACGCGTCGGGCGACGTCGGCACTCGTGGCGGTTCGACCATCGAGCAGCAGTACATAAAGAACTATCAACTGCTGGTGACCGCCCAAACTGACGCCGAAAAGCGCGCGGCCGTCGAAACCACTCCGGCTCGCAAGCTCCGCGAGATCCGGATGGCCCTCACCCTAGATAAGACTTTCACCAAACCCGAGATCCTCACCCGCTACCTGAATCTGGTCTCGTTCGGCAACAATTCGTTCGGGGTGCAGGACGCGGCGCAAACGTATTTTGGCGTCAACGCCGTTGACCTGAACTGGCAGCAGGCAGCGCTGCTCGCAGGCATGGTGCAGTCGACCAGCACGCTCAACCCGTACACCAACCCAGATGGCGCGTTGGCCCGGCGGAACTTGGTCCTGGACACCATGATCGAGAACCTGCCTCAGCAGGCCGACGAATTGCGCGATGCCAAGGCCACTCCGTTGGGGGTACTTCCGCAGCCTAAAGAGCTGCCTCGCGGCTGCATTGCAGCAGGCGACCGCGCGTTCTTCTGCGACTACGTTCAGGAGTACCTGTCTCGCGCGGGGATCAGCAAGGAGCAGGTGGCCAGGGGCGGCTACCTGATCAAAACCACACTGGATCCCGACGTGCAGACCCCGGTCAAGACGGCCATTGACAAGTTTGCCAGCCCGACCCTGCCCGGTATCTCCAGCGTGATGAGTGTGATCTTGCCTGGCAAGGATTCCCACCACGTCGTGGCGATGGGCAGCAACCGCAAGTACGGCCTAGACATCGATGCCGGCGAAACCATGCGGCCGCAGCCGTTCTCGCTGGTTGGCGATGGCGCGGGGTCTGTCTTCAAGATCTTCACCACCGCCGCCGCGCTGGACATGGGTATGGGCATCAGCGCCACGTTGGAGGCGCCGCCTCGGTTTCAGGCCAAGGGTTTGGGTAGCGGTGGGGCCAAGGGGTGCCCCAAGGAGACGTGGTGTGTGGTCAACGCCGGTAACTACCGGGGGTCGATGAATGTGACGGATGCGCTGGCCACTTCGCCCAATACAGCGTTCGCGAAGCTGATCTCGCAGATCGGGGTTACGCGCACGGTGGATATGGCGATCAAACTCGGTCTGCGTTCCTACGCCGACCCCGGGACTGCCCGCGACTACAACCCCGACAGCAACGAGAGCCTGGCCGACTTCGTCAAACGGCAGAACCTCGGTTCGTTCACCCTCGGCCCGATCGAGGTCAACGCGCTCGAGCTATCGAATGTCGCGGCCACTCTGGCCTCCGGCGGCGTGTGGTGCCCGCCGAGCCCGATCGACAAGGTCTTCGACCGCAAGGGAAATGAAGTTGCGGTCACCACCGAGACCTGCGATCAGGTGGTGCCCGAGGGCCTGGCGAACACACTGGCCAACGCGATGAGCAAAGACGCACCTGGGCATGGGTACGGCCGCGGGTTCGGCCGGTGCGGCCGGCTGGGATCTGCCGGTGTCCGGCAAGACCGGCACTACCGAAGCCCACCGCTCCTCCGGCTTTGTAGGATTCACCAGCCACTACGCGGCGGCGAATTACATCTACGATGACTCGACAACGCCCACGGATTTATGTTCCTCTCCGTTACGCCACTGCGGCGAGGGTGATCTGTACGGGGGCAACGAGCCGGCGCGCACCTGGTTCACCGCGATGAAGCCGATCGCCACCAGCTTCGGCGAAGTGAAATTGCCGCCGACCGACCCGCGGTACGTCGACGGCTCACCCGCGTCACGGGTGCCGGCCGTCACCGGCCTGGAGGTGGACGCAGCCCGCCAGCGCATTAAGGACGCGGGCTTCCAGGTCGCCGACCAAACCAACGCGGTCAACAGCAGTGCAAAGTTCGGCGACGTGGTCGGAACGTCCCCGAGCGGCCAGACAATTCCGGGATCGGTCATCACCATCCAAATCAGTAACGGCATCCCGCCTGCGCCCCCTCCGCCGCCGGAAGGTGGGCCGGGGGGGCCGCCCCCGGCCGGATCGCAGGTCATCGAGATTCCCGGCCTGCCGCCGATCACCATTCCGCTACTGGCACCCCCGCCGCCCGCTCAGCCACCTCCGTAGGCGCTCGGGAGGGGGCCCCAAGCCAGCACGGAGCGCGAGTAGATCCCCTCTCAGTCCGCTACCCGCAGTAGGCTGGCCGCATGGCTGACGTCTTGCCCGTCCTGTTACGCACCGGTGCCATTGCGCTCGGATCGACCGTCGCCGGCATCGGATATGCGTCGATTGTCGAGCGCAACGCGTTCGTCCTGCGCGAGATAACCATGCCCGTTTTATCGCCGGGCTCCTCACCGTTGCGGGTGCTGCATATCAGCGATCTCCACATGCTGCCCAACCAGCGCCGGAAACAGGCCTGGCTTCGCGAGCTGGCCGGCTGGGAGCCTGATCTGGTGGTCAACACCGGCGATAACCTGGCGCACCCGAAGGCGGTGCCCGCCGTTGTGCAGCCTCTGGGCGAGCTGCTGTCACGGCCGGGCGTCTTCGTCTTCGGCAGCAACGACTACTTCGGGCCGCGGCCAAAGAACCCGATGAACTACCTGACTAACCCGACGCACCGGGTTCGTGGTGAGCCGTTGCCCTGGCAGGACCTGCGGGCCGCGTTCACTGAGCGGGGCTGGCTCGACCTCACCCATACCCGCCGCGAGTTCGAGGTCGCGGGGTTGCGCATCGCCGCCGCGGGCGTGGACGATCCGCATATCGACCGGGACCGATACGACGCGATCGCGGGCCCGGCCAGCCCGACCGCGGACTTGCGGCTGGGCTTGACCCATTCACCCGAACCGCGGGTGCTGGACCGCTTCGCCGCCGACGGCTACCAACTTGTGATGGCCGGCCACACCCACGGCGGGCAACTATGTCTGCCGTTCTACGGTGCGCTGGTGACCAACTGCGGTTTGGATCGGTCGCGGGCCAAGGGTCCATCGCGCTGGGGCGCCAATACGCAGTTGCACGTCTCCGCTGGCGTCGGCACCTCGCCGTTTGCGCCAGTGCGGTTCTGCTGCAGGCCTGAAGCAACCCTGCTGACGTTGGTTGCCGCCCCGATGGGCGGGCGAGATTCCAACAGCAACAATCTGTCAAGTTCGCAGCCAAGCGTCTCAGTGCGTTGACGATCGGGCTAAGGTCGCGGCCGGCAGCCTGTCACGAGAACGGATGATAACGCGGTCTGGCTGATCGAGGCCGACGCGCGCCGCAGCGCCGACACTCGCCTGCTGCGATACCCATTGCCGTCGGGGTGGTCCGCCGACATCGACATCGCGCTCTGTCTCAAAGACGAGACAACTCACATCACCCCCGCCCGCCGAGGCGCTGGTCAAGCTCGAACGCAATTGCCGCTGGACCTACCCAGCGCGGCCGGCGGTTTGGCCGTTCGGTGTACCGGTGCGATAGGCTGTCGTGGCTTCAGGCGGGGTGTGGCGCAGCTTGGTAGCGCGCTTCGTTCGGGACGAAGAGGTCGCAGGTTCAAATCCTGTCACCCCGACTCTGTGGTGTCGCAAGACACCGGAATAGCCCTGAACCTACGTTAGGTTCGGGGTTTTTCCGTGTGGGGCGGCCGGGGCCAGTCGGTCGTCGGCTTGCCGTCGTCATCTATGCCCCGCAATTTGGCGATAGCTGGGTTGAAAACGCGGGTACGGAACGTGGCAATCCTCAGCACGCCGCCACCCGGCGCGGCGAACACTAACTCGTCGCGCCCCTTGCCGGCCCAAAGTTCTGGACGATAAGCAAGCTGCGCTCGCGAGGCGTATGAACGCCAGTGGTGAGTCCGCACCGACTATCGCCGCGACTTTGGGCGTTGGCCGAGCGACGGTCTACCGCGTTTTGGCAGCCTTGGACGAGAATTGAGTGGTGCGAGGTGTCCATGCCGGTTGGCGGTAGGTAGGCGTGGGGGTGTCGCGTTCAGATTCGCGGCGGCACGCGGTCCGGCGCGCGCGGGGCACACTGAGCGCGGAGACGATTGTCGAAGCCGCTTTTGCGCTGGCAGCGGAGTCCTCGGTTGACGAGGTGAGTATTCCGTTGGTCGCCAAGTCGCTGGGCGTCGGGGTGACGAGTATCTACTGGCACGTTCGCAATAAGTCAGAGCTTCTCGACGCCATGACTGATCGCGCATTGCGGCGAAGCGGGTTGCCCGTCTTCGTAGAGTCGGTTGACTGGCGCGAGTCGTTAATGACGCACGCGCGTGGGGTGCGGGAGACGCTCCTCGGTAATCCAGTGCTGACGGATCTGATTTTAATTCGCGGTGCGCTCAGTCCGATGGCACGACGGCTCGGCGCCCAGGAGACGGATAAGGCTATCGCCAGCATGATCGAAGCCGGTCTGGATCGACGAAAGGCTCTGGAAATGTACTCGGCGGTCTCGTTGCTCGTCCGAGGTTCGGTTCTTCTTGAACGGCTAGCGCAGAAGCACGGCCGATTCGGCGACGTGGGCCTCACCGACGATGATGGTGCGTTCGCTGATACCGAGCCGTCGCGTGACGACCGCGCATTCGACCTTCTTCTAAAGTCTGTCCTCGCGGACAGCGCGCATCGGGACGGAGATTAGGTCGCTGCGCCGCGTCGGGTTTGGCGAGTGACGATTGACGGACCGGCCAGTGGCGCGGACAGGAGTCCGGGCGCAGCGTCGATGACAGCCGGTATCGCGTTGATAGCCGCCATCGCCGTTGCAGCAACACCGGGGTTCGTGGCGTCGTCCTGCGCCGGGTCCAGACGGAGGTCGAGGGTCATGTTGGGGGAACCTTCGATCCGGAACACCATTCCGCCCTGGCCGGGTTGCGCTGGTCGGGGCCAGGTTTCGAGCCACGGGGTGGAGGTCACCGTCGCGAAGTACTGAACCGACACGACGGGTCGTCCGTCGCACATCGCCGCGAGCTGCCAACGGTGAGCGCAGATGGTGTTCTCCGGGATCACGCCGAGTGCGGTGTCGAGGTCGTGGGGAGCCAAGATCGTCTCCCAATCCAGTGCCACTTTGTCGACCTCGACGGACAGGATGTCGGCGATGTAGCGCACGACGGGTTCCCAGTCGTTGTTCACCTTGCCCACCGCGATGCGGATGGGTACGTGGCCGTCGGGTTTTCCGAAACCCATCGACTCGTGCAGGACTTCCCAGATCGGGTAAGCCAAGTCGAGGTCGAGGGCATATTCGTCCATGCGGTAGGAGTCGATCACACCGGCACCCGCCAGTAAGGCGGTCGGAAGGTTCAGGCTCACGAAACCGGGTTCGCATCCGGTCGCATAGAAAGTGGCGTTGCCCTTACGCGCGGCATGTTCGATTGGATCGCGCCATTTGGCCGGGGCTGCTTGCGGATACACCATCGGGATCGCGGAGATGGTGACGACGTTAATGCCGGCTTCCAGGTAGCCGACGATGTCGGCTACCACCTCTTCCTCACGTCTAACGGCAGTCGCGCAGTAGGCAACGCAGTCCGGCTTGGTGTCCAGGACTGCGGCAACGTCACCTGTGGCGGCGATGCCGACATCCGGCCGTCCGCATAACTGACCGGCGTCTGTGCCGATCTTCGTCGGTGACGAAACCTTGACCGCAATCAGGTCGAGGGCGGGGTCGTCGATGATCGCTCGCAGAGCCACGCTCCCCGTCATGCCAGTGCCGACGTGAACCACGCGCCGCATGGTAGTACCAGCAGATGAAGTCACAGGCGTTGCCTCTCGGGCGAGAGTAAGTGTCAGGCCGCATCGCCGCGAGTCGCTTTAGAACGGTTACCGACAGATCGAGTCGCTGCTTACTGTAGATAAAACTAGTAAGGGTTACCAGTAGTTGATTCGGGTCGACCGATGGCGACTTGTCCGGACGGCTTAGGCGAGGGTAGGGGGACCCCTTCGGTCTTGATTGTGCGCCTTTTACAGCCCAGCGCCCGCGCGCTCTCCGGCGAATCGGATCGCGCAATCGTCCGCGGCGCGTCCGCAGCAGTCCCACCGAAACCCTTCGACTGCCAACATCGCCAGCGTTCTGACCTGCGGATACTTAACGCAACCAACGAAGCCAACAGAAGCAACCGGCCAAGTACGTAGAGTTCGGGACGAAGAGACCGTGGGTTCAAATCCCGCCACCCCGACCAGTGGGCTTGCCGGTAAACTGTGTATGTAGGGCCACTAAGCAGTTTGTTCGAGCGTACCGGGTGCGTTTTCTGCTGCGGATTCACTGCTAGCCGTGGAAGTTGGTTGATTCAGTGCTGCCGCGCGGGCCGTTGTTCGGAAGGCACCGCGGCCGCCCGAATGGGAATGTTCAGAAAGCCCCGGGATACGCCGAAACCATTGTTAGGCCAGATTGGCGGCGTAAGGGTGCAGGGACGGCACTCCTGACAGAGGCTGTCCGGCTACTTCGCGGTCGACTTGGCCGGCCCCGAACAGCGATACAGGGAATGCGCTGCAGGGCGTGTTCGCAGGATCGTGCGACAGAATCCTGCCAACGCAGCGGCTGCGGTATGTACGCGAGGATTGAGCAGGCCGCTGTCGATAGGTTCTTCACTCATCTCGGCGGCAATGGCACCTCGTCAGTCTGGTCCTAATTGTTCTTCGGCCTAACCCGCATAGCACCGATCTGGCTGAGTTCATTCAGTCGCCCTTATGCCTTCACGACAGTGATGGCCGCGACCTCGACGGTGTGCACACCGGCCGACGTTGCAACGGACAGGGTCAGGAAGTTGTTGACGGTGGTATCTACTGTCTGTGTGGTTGTCGTCGTTGATGTGGCGGCGCCGTCTGTAATGGTGTTGAGAATCCCAGCTATCGTGGTGCCGCCGCTGCCTGTGGTGCGAATGGTCAGCATCCCGTCAGTGGCGATACCGCCATTGGCCACCAAGGCCTCGCCACCGGTGGACACGACCGGGTCGCTGGTGGTGTTGTTGGGCCCGAGATGTATTTGGAAGTTAACAGCAGTGGTGGCGGTGCCGTTTTGCACGCCGAACGCTTTGATTGCGAAGGTTGTTCCCACGGCTAACGTATTCGCCGGAATCGACAGCGATACAACCTGATTCTGACCCATGCCGGTGGTAGCGACAGCGGACGTTATTGACACAGGAGGAATCGGGGCCGGCGCCGGTGTCGTGGTGATGGGCGCCGACGCGGGTACGGCTGCGGGGGTTGGCCGTATGAGGGCGATTACGACTATCGCCAACGCTGCCGCTGCCAGAACGGAGGCGATGAGTGCTCTCCAGGAAAACCAGGCGCGGCGCGGAGCCAGTTGCTGTGGAGGGGGCCTACCGGTCAGCGGATCCACGGCTGCCCCAACACCCAGCTCGCCGCCCTGTTGTGGATTCATTTACCCAGCATAAGACCAGCCAAAGACAGGTTCAGCACTAATTCGCTCGTGTTCTGAACCACCAAGAGCACACCCATGAACGCTACGACAGTCGCTATCAGCGACGTGACCGCCGTCGTCCGACGTTGCTGAATGTCACGGTTGTTGGAGTGATTACACTGCGCCACAAGGTATCTCGTCAATCGTCGTGAAATATCACCAGGGCCGTATTCACTGGTCGCCGTCGCTCAGGACGAAGAGGCCGTGGGTTCGGATCTCGCCACCCCGAGTCTGTGATGGCTGAAGACATCGGCAAAGCTATGAACGAGCGCGTCGGGTTCAGGGCTTTTTGTTGAGCGGCCGTTTGCATTGGTGACGGCGTAGATACCGCATTACACTTTGCCAGCATGGCGTTGGTTAGGCCGACCGACCAAGACAGGGTGCGGCGTGGACGCCGCGAACTCTCCTCCGAGCCTGCCGACTCCCTGGCGAAGAGCGACTTTGCCGACCACCCGACTTTGCTGGAGATCGCGGCCCGGCAGAAGAAGATCGAGTCGTGGGAGGCGTTGAACGTAGGCGGCTATCGGTGGGCAAAACCCGGCGCCATTATCGGCTTCTTGATCAGCGCGGTGATGATTGTGCTCGCGGTAACACCCATTCCGCCGAACTGGCCATGGGACATCCCGCTGGTCATCCTGTCTATCTTCACCTCGGTGGGCACAGTCGTCTGTGGCCTCTTGTGGTTCGACAATCCGGACATCGGCCCCCGGCCGGAGTTGTTGGAGATCGTGCCGTTCTCACGGCCGGAAAACCTGCACCTGATGCACGAGCAGGCGGTCGAGCCGTTCCAGGCGGTTTGCATCTGTCCCGGATGTGGGCACGCCGCCACCCATCGGATCCGTGAGCCCGCCGAGAACGAGCCGGATTGGGCGACGGCTACTCGGCATTGTGCGGTGTGTAAACGGGAATGGGCCCAGGCCTAAACCAATCAGCTGGTAGGGAATCAAGCACAGTCGGCGCAGATCGCGGGCGCAGAGCTCAGGCTGCGTAACCGGCTGCGGTGCTGTACCAGGAAGCAGCTCGAGCAGGTGAACTCGTCGTCCTGCTGGGGAATTACCGTCACCGACAGTTCTTCACCGGACAGGTCTGCGCCGGGCAGTTCAAAGAAGGCCGCATCGTTGGGATCGTCGTCGACAATCGCCGTGGAAGATCCCGGCAAGGAGGGCGCCAGCTCACGTAGCGCGGACCGGTCCTGGGCGGCATCGACATCCGACACGCGACGTGCGTCGTAATCACTTAGCGTCGTCATGAGTGTTCCTTCCTGCTGACTGGCGGGCTGATGCAATTCGCTGTAGTCATCCGTGGCTCAGGCGATACCCCGTTCGAGTCCCGCCCACACTGATCGCATGGAAGAAATTGCACACACGCACAATTTGCGGCATTCGCATGGGCAGCCAGAGGGCTTTCCTTGCCCATGCAGCGCCACGATCGACCAGTTCAGGCGCCCGGCAACGGCGACGTGCCCGACATTTCCGGCGTTACCCGATCGGGCAGGAAACCAGATATTAACCTCGCACGTCGCCAACCGTGAGCGATCAGCCGCTCGGTGGCCGCGCAGGATGGTTGCGGACCAACAGCGGCAGTATCAGCCAGAACACCGTGAAGAGCGCCATCGCGCAGGCACCCGCGGCAAAGCCCACATTGCGGCCCGACACCGCAGCGAAAATGATCATCGTCATCCCGATCATCGCGACACCGAGCAGCGCAAGCCCAGCCAGAGCGCACCGGTGCGCTGCCGATACCAACATCTGCAACCGGTGGCGTCTAAACAGCAGCCGGTGCATGGCAACCGGGGCGATCAGCAGCACCGTCGCGCCCACCGAAAACCCCACCGTAGCCAGATACACCATCCGCATATGTTCGCCGAGAACGTCGAATCGCTGCTGAAACGGCAGCGTCAACAAAAACCCGGTGAGTAGCTGCACACCGGTCTGCACCACCCGCAGCTCCTGCAGCAAGCTGTTCCAGTTGCGGTCCAGCCGTTGGAGTTCGGTTTCGCCGCGCCGCTCACGCCTATCCCACTGCTGGTCATCACCCGGATGATCGACATCGGCCTCCATGGCCGCGATCATCGCACCATCAGTGAGGGAGCGATCAGCCGGTCATGAACTTCGGCTCCCCGCGTGCCCTAGCGGTTGAGCTTGCCGTCCCGCACGCCAGTCAACGCTTCGTCCAGCGTGGGGTACAGCGGGAAGGTCTTGTCCAGACCCGTCAGATGAATCGGCCTTCTGGTCGCCGGACCGCGCGCGACTACCCCGTACTCGGCGGTCTTGGCGAGTTTCTCGTAAGTCGCCGCCAGGATCTTCAGCCCTACCGAGCCGAGGAAGTCGACCGCGGACAAGTCGATGACCAGCGCCGTCGGGCCCTCAGCAACCACCCCGCTGATGGCTTGTTCCAGAGCGGGTGCCGTGACCAAATCGATTTCGCCGCTCACACTGACCACGGACACCCCGTCGTGGTCGGCAACCAACGTGGTAATCGAATCAGGAGCTGACAATGTCGATCCTTTGTCCCGGGGCTTAAGTGTGGTGCAAGCCTAACCTGCCATGCGAACTGCGAGAAGAAGAAGACCTCAACACCTGCCGCGCGTCCAACCACGCTAGTCTCCCCATAGGACCTGCGCACAGCGGACCGCGACGCATACTCGGGAGGCCTTGGGAGGCCACATGTCAGATTCGCCGTCGGAACTCAGCACCGCCAGTAACGCGCAGACGATCGGCATCTCGAGCGAAAGTTTGCTGCCCCAACTGGTACAGCATCTGCGGCAGAATCGCACCGTACTGCGCGAGGAGTGGGCGCGCAGGATCACCGAAGCCGAATTGCTGACCGCGATGACGCCCGAAGAGCTCTTCTCAGAGGCAACTGCGGTCTACGACAACTACGTTGAGGTGCTCGAAACCGGAAGTGTCGAGGCTTTGCAGGCCTACGCCCGGGACCTGTCCGAACGCATCATCCCGCGAGGAGTGGAGACGGACGAGGTCGTCGGCATCGTGCTGCTGCTGCGCGATGTGCTGGCGCGTTCCCTGTTCGAGAAATATCAGTCCGACTTCGACTTGCTCAATGTGGTCCTCGACGTCTACGAGCCGGCGGCCAACCGTATCGCCAATACCGTTGCCGTGAGCTTCGTGCAGGAGCGCGAGCGCATCATCCGGCAGCAGCAGGAGGCGATCCGGGAGCTGTCGACGCCGGTGCTCCAGGTGCGGGAGCAGCTGTTGATTCTGCCCATCATCGGCGTGCTCGACAGTCAGCGTGCCCGCCAGGTCACCGAACAACTGTTGAGAGCAATCCGCGCGAACCGCGCGAAAGTCGTGGTCATCGACATCACCGGTGTACCGACCATCGACTCCACGGTGGCAAACCACTTGGTGCAAACCGTCGATGCCTCGGGTCTGATGGGCGCCAGCGTGATTATCACCGGACTGTCCTCGGAGATCGCGCTGACGCTGGTGACGATCGGGCTGGATTTGTCCAAGATGAACGCCGTCGGCGACCTGCAGGGCGGTATCGAGGAAGCCGAGCGTTTGCTGGGCTACGAAGTTACCCGCACCGGCGAGCAGACCGGGTGAGCACGACAACGGCAAAGATCTGATGCCAGTACCAATCCTGAAACAGGGGTCCATACTCATCGCCTCGGTGCAGGCCGCCCTCACCGATTCCGACACCGAACGGCTTCGACAAGATCTGATGGAACAGGTCAGTCGGTTCCGCGCACAGGGGATCATCGTCGACGTCACCGCCATCGACGTCATGGATTCGTTCGCGGCCCGATCGCTGCGCACGATTGCGCACATGACCCGGTTGCGTGGCGCCGCCACCGTGATCGTCGGCCTGCAGCCAGAGGTGGCTTTCGCGATGGTCCAATTGGGGCTGGCATTCGACGATATGAACACTGCGCTCGACTTAGAAGAGGGCCTTGCGCTGCTGAATCGCCAACTGGGACTGGGGAGATCGACGATCGGGCGCGACGGTGGCGGATGAGATCGTCGTAGCCATTGATCACCCGGACGATATCGTCGATGCCCGCAAAGCCGGGCATAAGCTAGCTCTAGATCTCGGATTCTCCCTCACAGACGTCACTATGATCGCCACCGCGATCTCCGAAATCGCGCGCAATATCACCAGCTACGCAGGGCGCGGCGCGGTCCGGGTCAGGGTGGCCGACCGGGATGGCCGTAAGGCGCTGGTGGTATGCGCCGAGGACGAGGGCCCCGGCATCGCCGACATCGAACGGGCGATGGAAGACGGATATTCGACCGGACGCGGGCTCGGCCTGGGCTTACCTGGTGCCCGCCGCTTGATGGATCGATTGATCGTCGAGTCCACACTCGGCCGCGGAACGCGTATCGAAATGTGGAAATGGGTGCCGGCCCGTGCGTGACCATGCATGACACTGGCCGACTGGGCCCGATTCAGTGGGCCATCGCAGGTCGCCCCCTTCCAGGTGAGAACGTCTCCGGTGACCAGTCGATCGCGGTCGGCATCGACGAAGATGCCGCCCTGTTCGGTGTGATCGACGGACTCGGCCACGGTCCGGATGCCGCAAAAGCCGCAATGCGCGCCGTGGACGTGCTCACGAACGCCCGTAGCGAGCGACTCGAAGTATTGGTTCAGCTCTGCCACCGCGTGCTGGCCGGCAGCAGAGGGGCCGCCATCACGCTGGCGCGGGTGGATTTCGGGGCCGGCACGCTCACCTGGACGGGGGTCGGCAACGTCGCCGCGCACCTGGCCGCCAAGGCTCCCACCGGTATCCACATCCGATCCGGTGCCCGCCTTGCGGCAGGCATCGTTGGCTACCGCATACCCGAGATCAAACCAGCGCAGGTGGTTCCACTTCGCGCCGGCGACCTGATCGTCATCGCCACCGACGGCATCACCGAAGATCATCTGGACCACATTGACTTCGCCGGGTCGGCCACTGTTATAGCGGAAGAGATCCTGGGTAAACACGCCAAAGAGACCGACGACGCGTTGGTGCTCACTGCGCGTCACCGAGGGGTTTCAACATGACTGGCGTCGAGGATTTTCACGCCGAGTACATTGCTGCGCTGCATACCTACTTGGACGCGCGCGACGAAGACAGCCTGGCCGTCGGTTACGAGCTCGGACGTAGGGCCCTGGAAGAAAAAATCAGTGTGCTCGATATCATCGAGCAGCACGCGAGGACGATGTTCGCGATATCGCAAGACTCCCGAATCGACGCTCCGGTCGCACTCGAATTCCTCTTGCAGACACTCGCTCCGCTCGACGTCGCAACCCGGGGGTTTCTCGACGGCACCAAACGGTTCGCGGAACAACGGGCTCGCGCCGAAGGACTTGCCGACCGCGACAAGTTCCGCACTGCCTTGGTGAACTCCCTACAGGAGGGGTTCTTCGTCGCCGATCATGAGGGCGCGGTCATCGAGATGAACAACGCCTTCATCGAGCTACTCGGCTATCCCAACGAGGGTTTACCGTACCGATGGCCCCACCCGTGGCTCGTGGACAAAAAGACTGCGGACCAAAATCAATCCCTGGTTCGCAGCCGCGGTAGCGCTGAGTACGAAACGCCGATTCGGCATCGAGACGGCCACCTCGCGTGGGTGATGGTGAGCATCAACGTGGTCAGTAGCGGCGACACCGACCACGATGTGTATGTCGGCACGGTGCGCGACATCACCGCGGAACGGGCTTTTGCTGCCCGGGAAAGCGCTGTCCTGCGTCTGGCCACGGCCGTGGCTGTGGCCAAAAGCGTAGCGGAACTGCTGTCGATCACTCTCGAAGAGTGCCGGACGGCGATCGACGTGCAGCGCGTAGTCGCGGTCACCTGGCCGACGGGTGACGGCGAACCGAAGGTCCAAGTAGCAGGCACACCCTCCGAATCGACGTGGCGCGGACTCGATCCGTGGTTGCGCGAGACTTTTCAGGATGCCCGCAACCAGCTGCCGCTTACAGCGTCGACGGTCGGCCGGCCCGGCAGTCCCGGTAAGGCACACGGATTGGTCGCAGTGCTCACCGGTACCGGAGACCTCGCCTTGTGGCTAGAGCTTCGCTCGCCACGGTGGGTCAGCGGGGAGGACCGGATGCTGATCACGGTGCTCGTCAGCCACCTCAGTCTCGCCATTCAGCACGTCCGCCAGTTCGAGAGCACGCGCGAGACATCGCTGACGTTGCAGCGCGCGATGCTGCCACCCGTGCAGCCGCCGCCGGGTTTTGTCGTGCGCTACGAACCCGCCGTCCCGCCGTTGGAAATCGGTGGCGACTGGTATGACGTGCTGCCGATCGGCGGAAACCGCATCGGGATCGTCGTCGGGGACTGTGTAGGCCGTGGTCTGCCGGCCGCAGCGGTAATGGGTCAGCTGCGCAGCTCGGCCCGCGCTCTGTTGATCAACGGTGCCCAACCGGCGCTACTTCTCGAACAGCTCGACTCGGCGGCGTCGCTGATCCCGAATGCGTACTGCACAACGGTGTTCCTCGCCATCCTGGACACCGAATCCGGTGTCTTGCAGTACAGCAACGCCGGCCACATGCCCCCCGTGCTGGTCGGCGCCGGGTCCGGTTCCGATTCAAAGGTGTTCACCGATGCCCGGTCGGTGCCACTAGCCGTGTGCCGAGACGAACCTCGCCCACAAGCCTCCCAAGTGTTACCGCTGGGCTCGACGCTGATGCTGTACACAGACGGCTTGGTCGAACGCAAGCACGAGCCGATTGATGACGGAATCGGCCGCGCCACAGATGTTTTGGTGGAAACGATGAACTTACCCCTGGACGCCGTGGCGGACACGATACTAACCGATCTGGCTCCGGCGTCGGGATACGACGACGATGTCGCGATGGTGATATACCGCCACCAACAAGCGCCGCTTCGCATCGAAAGTTCAGCTACCGCAGATCAATTAGCTGGCATGCGGCGCCAGTTGACCGCATGGCTGCGGGCCGCTGATATCCCTGCTGCGCAGGCGGCCGACATCGTGCTGGTCGTCAGCGAGGCGTGTACCAACTGCGTTGAGCATGCGTACGAGGGGCACAGCGTCGGGACCATGCTGACTGAGGTGCACACCGTTGGTGGCGAGGTGCGGGTACGGATCACCGATTCCGGTTCTTGGAAGCCACCGGCAGCCAACCCGGGCAACAGCGGGCGGGGCCTGGTGCTGATGAGGGCCATGAGCGACGCGATAGACCTCGACACGACCCCGACCGGAACGACGGTCGACATCACCTTCCGATTGCCGACAGCCGCCGCGACACTCGATTACTGAAGATCCGTTTGCCGGGACGATGATCGTGGTACCCACCGCCGTGACTCGCGCGTCGACCACGGTCGGACCGGCTTTGCCGGCCGCCCACGGACCGCTCTCGATGGCAGTCTGTCGCGCGTTGACCGGACCGCCATCACTTGACCCACTCGTCCGCATCGGGGGAGCTGTGCGCGACTCCGATCCCTACGGGTTGGATCTGCAGCTGGCCTTGTGCACATGCTACGAGCTGCACTATCGAGGGTTTGCGGGCGTCGATCCCACCTGGGAGTGGAATCCCGCGCTGCTACACCTACGCGCCGAACTAGAGCGTGCTTTCCTGGCAGGCGTGCGCCGCGATGTCGGCCCTATCGAGCCCACTCACACATCATCAACAGAGATGGACGCGCTTTCCATCGAACCGGCCGACGGCACTGGGCCGTCGTACTACCTGCGCGACGCCGGCACCTGGCAGCAGATGCGCGAATACTTCGCGCAGCGGTCCCTGTACCACCTGAAAGAGGGCGACCCGCATGCCTGGGCAATTCCGCGGCTAGTCGGCCACGCCAAGGCGGCCTTCGTGGCCGTCGAGTTCGACGAGTATGGCGCCGGGAAGGGCCGTCGACTGCACCAACAGCTGTTCGCTGACCTAATGGCCGCAGCCGATCTGGATCCGACCTATCTGGGTTACCTCGACATCGTGTGCGCCGAAGCGCTGGCGGCGGTCAACTTGATGTCGCTGTTCGGTTTGCACCGCTGGCTGCGCGGCGCCGCAATCGGACACTTCGCGTCCACGGAGATCACCTCGCCCCCGGGCTCCCGACGAATGGTGCAGGCGCTGCAGCGCTTGGAAGCACCGCCGGCCTGCATCGAGTTCTACCGCGAGCACGTCGAAGCCGACGCGGTGCACGAACAAGTGCTGCGCTTTGACGTAGTCGGCGATCTGGTCGCCCGTGAACCCGAGCTCGACCGCGATGTCATCTTCGGGATACGCGCACACGCTGTCGTGGAAAACCGCTTAGCAGCCAACATCATGGAGTCGTGGGCGCAAGGTCGGACGTCGTTGCGTCGTCAGCTCAATTAGGGAGGCCATCAGCATCTTCGATGCGCCGACACCTCCGATGGCTGGTATCACACAGCGGGTAATCCTTACTGCGCCCGCAGGCGCAGATGGCGACCATGAACCGGTCGGAGACGATGACATCGCCGTCGGCAGTCTCGATTTGCACCGGCCCGGATATCAGCACAGGGCCTTTGGGTACTACGCGCACGCGGGTCGTGGTCATGGTTTGTCCGCTCGGATCACGACCAGCTTCTCTTTCCGGCAGCCAAGCCGTAACAGGCCAGTCTCTTCAAGCCACCTTGCCCGCGCCGACAGCACCGGGCCGAAGGGAACCCATTGGGAAGCCGCGATATTGGCGTCGAGGCCGGTTAACCGTAAGGAGTCTAGTGTCCGCTGGACACCGGCGAACGCTGATTGCACCAGCAACAGGGATCCACCGTCGCACAGCAAGTCACACGCCGAGTCGCACAACGGGTCAAGTATCAGTCGGCCGTCGGGGCCGGCATTCCATGCCCACGGCGGACCGGCGCTTGGCGAGATCGCCGAGGCCTCCCCACTGGGCTGAGTCGGCACATAAGGTGGATTGCAAACGACCACCTCGAAAGGCTCGCAGGCAAGCGCCGTTGTCCACGGTCCGAGGCGGACGTCGACCTCGAGCCCTGTGCCGACGAGGTTGTCCCGACAGCACTGTATGGCATATGGACAAACGTCGAAGGCGACGACGCCCGCCGCGCCCATTCGGGCAGCACCCATCGCAACGAAACCGCTACCGGTACATAGATCAAGTACGCGTCGTCCCGGGATGAGCGCAGCCCTTTTCATGGTGTCAACCAGCAGGTTCGAGTCCCATTGCGGCTGATACACCATGCCTCGCGTCCGTCCGACCTCCGCGACGATCAGGTCCGGCCGCGGATCCGGGCAGGTGATCGTCAACGCAGGACGCGATTCACGCGGACGCCGCGGCGCGGGCGAGTCGGTCGACCACGGCAGAGCAGAACGCAGGAAGGTCGGAAGGAGACCGACTTGAGATCAAATTCCCGTCGACGACAACCTCTTCGTCGACAACCTGCGC
This sequence comes from uncultured Actinomycetota bacterium, assembly GCA_963762625.1. GTDB lineage: Bacteria > Actinomycetota > Actinomycetes > Mycobacteriales > Mycobacteriaceae > Mycobacterium. The sequence continues at coordinate 528,660 of CAVXLB010000001.1, read as the reverse complement.
GCCGGCGTTGCGTAAATCGGTGCGAATGCTCGGATATGACGTCACCGTCCGACCGCGCACCGCATCGGCTTCTACCAGCGTCCACGGCCCGTGGCAGATTGCGCCGACCGGCTTCCCCGAGTTGACGAAGTCGCGGACGAACGCGACCGCCGAGCCGTCCAGCCGCAGTTTGTCAGGATTCACCGTGCCGCCGGGCAGCACCAATCCGTCGAACTCGTCGACCGACACATCCGCCACGACGCGGTCGACGGGAATGGTTCCCGCCAGCTCTAGGTCATGGTTACGCGCTTGAATCTCACCGGCTTTCAGCGATACGACCTGGACCGCCGCTCCCGCCTGCTCTAGCGCCGCCCGCGGCCGCTCAAGTTCCACCTTCTCCACCCCATCGGCGGCAAGGATGGCGATTTTCTTGCCATTCAATTGATTTGACACCATCACCGGGTACCCGGGCAGCCACCCGGCAAAACTGTGGTCAGTTCGACGCAGACCGCAGCGCCTGAAGCAACGGCTCAGCCGGTTCCTTTAGGAAGTGGTCCTGATCCTCGCCGCCGATCTGGACTAGTGCGACATCGCTGAAACCGGCTTGCCAATACGGCCGGACCGCTTCGACGATCGCATCCAGGTCCGGCCCGCAGGGAATGCTCTCGGCGACGTCTTCGGGACGAACAAACTGGGTCACGCCGGCGAAGCCCCCCCGGGGTTGGCAGATCGGCGTTGACCGCCCAACCACCGCCGAACCAGCGGAACTGATCGTGCGCGCGTTGGATCGCCGCGTCGCGGTCAGGATCCCAGCACACCGGTAGCTGCCCGATCACCCGTCCGCCGTGTGTCCCGTCGGCTGCCTGACGGGCAGCGCACCATGCCTGGACAAGTTCCGCGTCGGGGGTTACCGCAACCAGGTGATCGGCAAGCTTGCTTGAGAAGTGGTCGCTGCAGACCTCGAAATCGAAGCCGCGGTCCTCGGCCGAAACCGCATACCAGACAAGGTCTTTAGGCCCACTCTGCTCCGTCATCAAGGTGTAACCGAACCTGGTCATACCAGCACGGGTACCCCGGGGCGACGGTTGCAAACGACTGCGTCTAGAGGCGCTCTTTAACCCCCGCGGAAATACGCGCACCGTCGGCTTTGCCGGCCGCGATCGCGGTGGCCGCCTTCATCACCTGACCCATGTGCTTCATACTGGGGCGCTCTCCGATCGCCTCGGCTACCTGGGCGACAGCGGTGTCGACGACATCGGCCAACTCAGCTTCGGTGAGTGGCGTGGGTAAATACTCGTCGATGATCCGCGCCTCGGCGTGCTCGGTGGCCGCCAACTCACCGCGGCCGTTTTGGGTGTAGATCTCGGCCGACTCACCGCGCTTCCGGGATTCCCTGGCGAGCACCTTGATCACCTCGTCGTCCGAGAGCTCCCGCGCCTCCTTGCCCGAGACTTCCTCGGTCTGGATCGCGGCCAGCACCATGCGCAGGGTCGCGGTCCGCAACTTATCCTGGGCCTTCATCGCCCGGGTCAGGTCCGCCCGGAGCCGGGATTTGAGTTCCGCCATGCTTGAGACGCTACGCGTGGGACCCACGAAGATTGAGAAATACCCCAAGCGTCGACAGGATGGAGTCCATGACAAACGACGACGGCCGCTGCACGCGGTGAGCACGCTGCCGCCTGGATATCCGATTGGTCCGTCGCCCGAGTCGCCGAGGTACCCGCCGGCCGGTTACCCGGCACCCGGTTACGGCGCAGGACCAGGCTATGCGGGCCCGCCACCGGGGTACTGGTCGGCACCGGACTACGGGCCACCCTTGTACGGTGCACCACCGGGTTATGGGTGGGGCTCACAGTATGGGCCGCCGCCGGTCCCGGGAGTGGCCAAGCCCGGGATCATCCCCCTACGCCCCTTGACTCTGAGCGAGATCTTCAACGGCGCGGTCGGCTACATCCGTACCAATCCGAAGGCGACTTTGGGATTGACCGCCATCGTGGTCGTGGTCATGCAGATCTTTACGCTGATCGCCTTGTTCGGACCATTGACCGCCCATGCAAAATTCACAACCGGTCGGGCGGACGAGCTGACCTGGGGGGTCGTCGGGACGTGGGCAGCGGCACTGGCTGCCGGCCTGCTCGTCGCCTGGCTGGGCAGCATACTGCTCAGCGGAATGCTCACCGTCATCGTCGGGCGGGCGGTGTTCGGCTCGCCGATCACTATCGGCGAAGCGTGGGCCAAGATCCGCGGACGGCTGCCGTCCTTGTTCGGCCTGGCGCTGCTCGAAGCCGCCATAGTGGCGGCTCTTCTCGGGCTGGTGGCGGTAATAATGTCCCTGCTGGCCGCGTTGGGCGGCGGGGTGGCGGCGGTTCTCCTGGGCTTCCCGCTCGTGCTCGTCGTGATCGCGCTGATCGCCTACCTGTATACGGTGGTGTTGTTCGCACCCGTGCTGATCGTGTTGGAGAGGCTACCGGTCGTCGAAGCGGTCACCAGATCCTTCGCGCTCGTGCGCAACGGATTCTGGCGCGTACTGGGCATCCGAGCGCTGACATACATCGTGGCAACTGTTGTCGCTGACGCCATCGCGGTACCGTTCAGCATCGTCGGCCAGGTAATACTGGCCGGGACTCCGTCCACCGGGGTGCTGCTGCTCGGCACCGCGCTCGCCTCCATCGGGTCGGCGATAGGCCAGATCATCACGGCGCCGTTCAACGCCGGCGTCATCGTGCTGCTCTACACAGACCGCCGAATGCGCGCCGAGGCATTCGATTTGGTGTTGCAGAGCGGCGCCGCCGGCGGACCCTATGCGACCGCGTCCACCGACAACCTGTGGCTGACCCGGCCGGTGTAAGGGCTAGCTGACTGTGCCTTCCATCGACGTCGACCGCGATGCCGCGCATCAGGCCGCACAAGACGAGCTCAACAAGCCCATCTACTCCAAGCCTTCAGCGGGACAACAACTCAACGAATGGATCAACGAACTGTTGTACCGGCTGTTGCAGAAGACCGCCTCGATACCAGGCGGGTGGTTCACCGCCATGGTGTTGCTCATTCTGCTCGTGGTCGCGGTGGTGGTAGCCATTCGTATCATCCGGCGCACGATGCGCAGCAAAAGCGGCGGCGACTACCAGTTGTTCGAAGCCGGCCAGCTCACCTCGGCCCAGCATCGTGCTACCGCCGAAGGCTATGCGGAGGAAGGGAATTGGACAGCGGCGATTCGGCACCGATTGCGCGCCGTCGCGCGCCAGCTCGAAGAGACCGGCGTGCTCAACCCGGCCCCCGGCCGAACGGCGAATGAACTGGCCCGGGATGCCGGCTCCGCGTTGCCATATCTGATAGGCGAATTGGCGCAAGCGGCAACAGCTTTTAACGATGTCACCTACGGCGAGCAACCCGGAACCCAGGCCTCCTATCAGACGATCGCCGACCTCGATGACCACCTGCGGTCGCGCTCATCGGCCGCACCGCAGATACCGGGTCAGCCGGCCACCGTCGATTCCTGGGCGCACGTCCGGTGATGACAACCGGTACAGCGGCGCGTCCGGAATCCGGCACCCCCGGGGCGGCATCGCGATGGCGATCGTGGCGCTGGGTGGTGCTCACGCTGGTTGCACTGACGATCATCGCCGGGATCGGCGCCTATCTCACCGCGCCGCGGCCCGGCGGCGAGATGGATCCGGCCGCGACCGGTCCCGACGGCGCCCACGCGCTGGTGACACTACTGCGTTACGACGGCGTGGATGTGGTCGTGGCCAATAGCATCTCCGACGTCGAACAGGCCGCAGGCCCCGACACGCTGGTACTTGTGACGCAGAGTCAGTACCTGACCAACAACACGCTGGACCGGCTGGCGAAAACCCCCGGTGATTTCTTCCTGGTAGAACCGAAGGCACGAACCCGCCAAGCACTAATCCCGGGTTTGCGGGTCTCGGGCGCCAGCACCACCTTCGACAGTGGGCCGAATTGTGCTCTGCGGGAGGCTAACCGAGCAGGATCCGTCCGCTTCGGTCCAAGCGACACCTACACGGCCAAAGCCGACCGGGCGATGACCAGCTGCTACGACGGAGTGCTGGTCCGCTATCGAGACGGCGCGCGAACCGTCACGGTGGTCGGCAGTACCGACTTCATGACCAACAGTGGCCTGTTGCAGGCGGGCAATGCCGCGCTGGCGATGAATCTCGCGGGTGACCGGCACCGCCTCGTCTGGTACGCACCCCATCACTTTGAGGGTGAAAAATCCGCCCCGACATCGGTTTTCGACTTGATCCCAGATAACGTGACGTGGGTCGTGTGGCAGCTGTGTCTGGTCGGGCTACTGGTTGCGCTGTGGCAGGGCCGCCGAGTCGGTCCACTGGTGGCCGAGGAATTGCCCGTTGTGGTGCGGGCGTCGGAGACTGTCGAGGGCCGCGGCCGGCTGTACCGGTCTCGCCGGTCCCGCGATCGCGCCGCCGACGCGCTGCGAACCGCGACACTGCAACGGCTGCTGCCCCGGCTTGGTCTGGGCGCAGGCGCACCAGCGTCGGCGGTGCTAATGGCCGTAGGCCACCGCACAGCGGTCGACGCGCAATCTGTTTCCTACCAGCTGTACGGTCCACCCCCGGCCACCGACAATGACCTGCTACAACTTGCCCGTGCGCTCGACGAAATCGAAAGGCAGGTCACCCACTCGTGACGCAGACCCCTTCCTCCCCACAATCCCTGTCCGCCTCTCAAGCCGCTCCAGACCAAATCTCGCACGCTGACTCGGCGCGCGATGCACTACTGGCGTTACGCACCGAGCTCGGCAAAGCAGTAGTCGGTCAGGAAGGGGTCATCACCGGCCTGGTGATCGCGCTGCTGTGTCGTGGGCATGTGCTGCTCGAAGGTGTTCCGGGAGTGGCGAAGACGCTGCTGGTCCGAGCTCTGTCCGCCGCGTTGCAGCTGGAATTCAAGCGGGTGCAGTTCACCCCTGACCTGATGCCCGGCGATATCACCGGTTCGCTGGTGTACGACGCGCGCACCGCGGCGTTTGTGTTCCGTCCCGGTCCGGTGTTCACCAATCTTCTGCTGGCCGACGAGATCAACCGCACCCCACCTAAAACCCAGGCCGCGCTGCTCGAGGCAATGGAGGAACGTCAGGTCAGCGTGGACGGCGAGGCCAAGCCGCTGCCCGATCCCTTCATCGTCGCCGCGACACAGAACCCGATCGAATACGAGGGCACGTACCAGTTGCCAGAAGCCCAACTGGACCGCTTTCTACTCAAACTCACCGTGTCGCTGCCGGCGCGCGACTCCGAGATCGCCATTCTGAGCCGGCATGCGCACGGCTTCGATCCCCGCGATCTATCGGCGATCAAGCCGGTGGCCGGACCGGCCGAGCTGGCGGCCGGTCGCGAGGCGGTGCAAAGGGTTTTGGTCGCCGACGAGGTGCTGGGCTACATCGTCGATATTGTCGGGGCTACCCGCTCCTCCCCCGCGCTGCACCTGGGTGTCTCCCCGCGCGGGGCAACGGCCCTGCTCGCCACCGCCCGGTCCTGGGCGTGGCTGTCCGGCCGCAACTACGTCACACCCGACGACGTCAAGGCCATGGCCCGCCCGACGCTGCGGCACCGGGTGATGCTGCGCCCGGAGGCCGAGTTGGAAGGCGCGACACCCGACGGTGTGCTCGACGGTATCTTGGCATCGGTTCCGGTGCCCCGCTAGTGATCCTGACCGGACGCGCCGGTTTGGTGGCGCTGATCTGCGTCCTGCCGATCGCGGTGTCGGACTGGCCGGCAAAGGCTTTCGTCGTGCTGCTGGCAGCGCTGGCGATACTGGTCGCCGTTGACGCCGGGCTGGCCGCCAGCCCCCGCGGGTTGCGGTATACCCGTTCTCCAGACACGTCGGCCCGGCTCGGCCAACACGTGGATGCCGGGCTGCTGATCGACAACGACGGTCGCCGCCGGTTTCGTGGCAAGATTCGCGATGCCTGGCCGCCCAGCGCGGGTGCTGTGCCGCGCACCCATACCGTCAAAGTCCCACCCGGAGCGCAGCGCCACATCGATACGACGCTGCGGCCGACCCGCCGCGGCGACCAGCGGGCGGCCGCGGTCACCGCCCGCTCGATCGGGCCGCTGGGGTTGGCAGGACGGCAGAGTTCGCGGGTGGTGCCTGGTCAGGTCCGGGTGTTGCCGCCTTTCCTTTCCCGCAAGCACCTGCCATCGCGGCTTGCCAAACTGCGGGAGATCGACGGTCTGTTGCCGACACTGATACGCGGGCAAGGAACGGAATTCGATTCGCTGCGCGAGTACGTCGTCGGCGACGATGTGCGGTCGATCGACTGGCGCGCAAGCGCGCGCCGCGCCGACGTCATGGTCCGCACGTGGCGGCCCGAACGTGACCGGCGCGTGGTGATCGTGCTCGATACCGGACGCACGGCGGCGGGTCGCGTCGGTGTCGACCCGACTACTGCCCAAAAACAAGCGGATGTCCATCCTGAAGCCGATCCAGCGGGGTGGCCCCGGCTGGACTGGTCGATGGACGCCGCGCTGCTGCTGGCCGCGCTCGCGTCGCGGGCCGGCGACCATGTCGACTTCATCGCCCACGACCGGGTCAGCCGGGCCGGCGTGTTTGGTACCTCGCGCACCGAACTGCTCGCCCAGCTGGTCAACGCGATGGCACCATTGCAACCGGCGCTCATCGAGTCCGATTGGCGCGCAATGGTTGCTGCGATTGCGCGGCGCAACCGGCGGCGAGCGCTCGTGGTCCTGCTGACCGACCTCAACGCCACAGCGCTCGACGAAGGTTTGCTGCCGGTGCTGCCTCAGTTGTCGGCCAGACACCAAGTGATGATCGCCGCGGTCGCCGACCCACGGGTAGACGAAATGGCCGCCGGGCGTGCCGATGCGGCCGCGGTGTACGACGCGGCGGCTGCCGAGCGAGCCCGCAACGATCGGCGCGCGATCGCGTCCCGTTTGCGCCAAAGCGGGGTGGATGTCGTCGATGCGGCGCCAACGGAACTCGCCCCCGCACTTGCCGACCGCTATTTGGCGATGAAAGCGACCGGTCGCCTCTAGCTTTCGATAGCGGGTCTGAACTAGGGGCAATGCTCAACGGGTCGGGATCAGATCAGGCGCATCGTCGATATCGCCGGTCTCCCCGGCTTTTACGGCGCGGCGGCCGAAGTAACCGATATACGACAAGAACGCCACTTCGGCCAGGATTCCGATGCCGACCCGAAGGAATGTCGGCATCGATGACGGCGTCACCAATGCCTCGATCAACCCGGATACCAGCAGGACGCCGACCAGCCCCACCGCGACCGACACCACCCCGCGGCCCTGCTCGGCGAGCACCTGCCCGCGCGGCCGATCACCTGGCGAGATCACCGACCAGCCCAGCCGCATGCCTGTTGCCCCGGCCAGGAATACCGCGGTCAGCTCCAACAGTCCGTGCGGAGCCAGCAGGCCCAGCAGGATGCCGCCCTTGCCGGCCTGAAACATTAGGCCTGCGATCAGCCCCAAGTTTGCGGCGTTTTGGAACAGCACAACCGGGATCGGCAGTCCCAACACGACCGAGAACGCGATGCACTGGGCGGCCACCCAGGAGTTGTTCACCCAGACTTGTAGGGCGAAGGCCGCCGCGGGGTGCACGCTGTAATACGACTCGACGTCATGGTTTATCAGTTCATCTATGTCACTTGGTGTTCCGACGGCGAGCTGCACTTCTGGATTCCCTGCCACCCAGCACCCGATCACCACTACGACGCCGAAGAACACCACTGCCGTTGCCAGCCACCAACGCCACGTCCGGTAGGCGACTACCGGGAAAGACACTGTCCAGAACCGGACGAACATGCTGCTGAGCGGTGCATGCGCACCGGTCACAGCGGATCGAGCGCGCGCGATCAGACTCGACAGTCGGCCGATTAGCAGCGAATCTGACGATGCCGATCGCAGCATCGACAGGTGGGTGGACACGCGTTGGTAGAGCTCGACGAGCTCATCAATTTCGGCTCCGTTCAGTGACCGGCGCCTCTTGATCAACTGGTCGAGCCGGTCCCAGGTGCCGCGATGGGTCAGCACGAATGCGTCGACGTCCACTCTGCGAAGCCTAATCGGAAGCGAGGCGCAGCCTTCTAGGAACCTGGGCCAGCCGGCCGCACCCATGTACCGTTCGGTGTTATGTCGGAGGTGGTGACCGGGGACGCGGTGGTGCTCGATATTCAGATCGCCCAGTTGCCGGTGCGGGCGGTGGGTGCGCTGATCGATATCACGGTGATACTCGTCGGCTATATGGTCGGGCTGATCCTGTGGGCAGCCACCCTGGTTCAATTCGACAGTGCGCTGAGCGCAGCAGTCCTCATTGTCTTTACGGTATTGGCGATTGTCGGGTATCCCTTGGTGTTCGAAACCGCGACCCGCGGACGGTCGGTGGGCAAGATCGTGATGGGCCTACGGGTGGTTTCCGACGACGGAGGCCCAGAACGCTTCCGGCAGGCTCTGTTTCGCGCGCTGGCCTCGTTGGTCGAGATCTGGATGCTCTTCGGGAGCCCCGCCGTGATCTCCAGCATTTTGTCACCGAAAGCAAAATGCATCGGCGACATCTTCGCCGGCACAGTTGTGGTCAGCGAACGTGGGCCCCGATTGAGCCCGCCGCCGGCAATGCCGCCGTCGTTGGCGTGGTGGGCGTCATCGCTGCAGCTTTCGGACCTGAGCCCCGGTCAAGCCGACCTTGCCCGCCAATTTCTTTCCCGTGCATCACAACTCGATCCGCGGATACGGCAGCAGATGGCCTACCGGATCGCCGGTGATGTGGTGGAGCGCATCGCCCCGCCACCACCGCCCGGGTCTCAGCCACAGTTGGTGCTTGCCGCCGTTCTTGCCGAGCGGCACCGCCGCGCACTGGTGCGACTCCGACCAACGGCGCCCTCGCAGCCCCCTCAGCAGACCCAGCAGCAGGCCATCCCATGGCCGGAAGAATCTCCGCCGCCCGCGGCCCGCCCGCAGGAATCACAGGACACCGGCGGATTCGCGCCGCCGCGTTGATTACGAGGCGACCGTAGCGATCATAACGGCGACGTCAGCGACCAATAGGGCCCATCCGCACAGCGGAACGGCGATCCCGCCGCGGCGCTTCGCGGTGAAAAACGAGATGGCGATGACGACAAAGGCCACCGCGGGAGCACCGTAGAACGTGACGCCGAAATCAATGCTGCCGTGGGCCAGGTTCGGGCACTGGCGATCGCTGCAGCTGTCGGTACTCATCACGGCGCCGAGCGCAAAAAGCATGACGATCGCGGCACCCGGCACCATGGATAGCGCCAGCCCCCAATTCACCCACGGCCAAACGTTGCGACCCCCGCGGCCTTCGCGCTGTGCGGCCTTGGCTTGGTCGTGAGATCGGCCGTCGATCGTCAGGTTCTGCTTGTCACCGTCCATCACACAGGTATTAACCGTCGACCGCTGGATGCAAACGGCCCTTGCCGAGTCGACTGTTTCCGCAGTTCAGCGCCGCGGGATCCGGCCGTGACCAAAAGAGGAAGAGGGTAACGTTGCATCACGTTAGGTTACGATATATCGTGATATACCGAGGCGCACGAACGGTGCGCTACCTCGAGAGACGTAAGGACTACAGACGTGAACAACCAATTCACTCCTCCCGGCGGGCCATTCGCCGGACGACCAGGCTTGGGATTCGGCTTTGGACCAGGTCCCGCGCAGCGACGTGCGCTGCACGGCGCCAGGCACCAGGCCCGACAGGAATTCATCGCACACCTGCGCGAGAACGCCGGCGGACATGACGGGCCGTTCGGTTTCGGCCCCGGTTTCGGCCGGGGTTTCGGCCCCGGATTCGGCCCCGGTTTCGGTGGCGGCCGACGCGGCGCAGGGCGTCGTGGCGGCACGGGCCGCGGCCGGCGCGGTGACGTGCGGGCGGCCATCTTGACGCTGCTGGCCGAGCGGCCGATGCACGGCTACGAAATGATCCAGCAGATCGCCGAGCGCAGCAACGGGCTATGGAAGCCCAGTCCCGGCTCGGTGTACCCGACGCTTCAGTTGCTCGACGACGAAGGCCTGATCACCGCGAGCGAAAGCGAGGGCAGCAAGAAACTTTTCGAGCTGACCGACGAGGGTCGTACGGCCGCCGAGAAGGTCGAGACCCCGCCGTGGGACGAGATCGCCGACGGCGAAGCCCCGGGCCACTTGAACCTGCGGGCGGCCGTCAGCCAGTTGTTCGGTGCGGTTGCGCAATCCGCGCACGCCGCCAGCACCGAGCAGCAACAGCGCATCGTCGAAATCCTCAACAATGCGCGACGTGAGGTCTACGGCATCCTCGGCGAGGACTGACCGCGTGTGCAGGTCGCGCACTAACCTCGGATGAAGTTACGACACGTCGACCCAATCCAAGGTCCGCTGCACGGCCTTGCGCCAGCCGGCGTATCCGGCGGCACGCTGGTCGTCGTCCCATGCCGGCGTCCAACGTTTGGCCTCTTGCCAGTTGGCCCGCAGGTCGGACGGATCGGCCCAGAAGCCGACCGCCAGCCCCGCCGCATATGCGACGCCCAGCGCGGTGGTCTCGGCGACCACCGGCCGTACGACGTCCACGCCGAGCACGTCGGCCTGGATCTGCATGCACAGGTCGTTATCGGTGATACCGCCGTCGACCTTCAAAACTTCAAGCCGCACACCGGCATCTGCTTCCATCGCGTCCACCACATCGCGGCTCTGGTAGCAGATCGCCTCCAGCGTCGCGCGGGCCACGTGTGCGTTGGTGTTGAACCGCGACAGGCCCACGATCGCGCCGCGGGCATCCGATCGCCAGTATGGAGCGAACAGCCCGGAGAACGCTGGAACGAAGTACACCCCGCCGTTGTCGGCGACCTGGCGGGCCAGCGATTCGCTTTGCGCGGCGCCGCTAATGATGCCCAATTGGTCACGCAGCCACTGCACCGCCGAGCCGGTGACCGCTATCGAACCCTCAAGTGCGTATACGGGTTTGGCGTCCCCAAACTGGTAGCACACGGTGGTCAGCAGGCCGTTGCTGGATCGCACGATCGTCTCGCCGGTGTTCAGCAGCAGGAAATTGCCGGTGCCGTAGGTGTTTTTCGCTTCCCCGGCCTCCAGACACACCTGCCCGACCATCGCCGCGTGCTGGTCACCGAGGACACCGGTGATCGGCACCTCACCGCCCATGGGCCCGGCCTCCGTGGTGACGCCGTAGGGCTGCAGCGGCGCCGACGGCGCGATCGCCGGCAGCATCCTCCGAGGGATGCAGAAGAGCGACAGCAGCTCGTCATCCCAGTCCAGCGTCTCCAGGTCCATCAGCATGGTCCGACTGGCGTTGGTCACATCGGTGGCGTGCACGCCGCCTCGCGGTCCGCCGGTCAGGTTCCACAACACCCAGGTGTCGGGAGTGCCGAAGACAGCGTCGCCGCGTTCCGCGGCTTCGCGTACCCCGTCAACGTTCTCCAGGATCCATTGCAACTTTCCGCCGGAGAAATAGGTCGCAGGTGGCAGACCGGCCTTGCGGCGGATGACATCGCCGCGTCCGTCCCGGTCCAGTGCCGATGCGATCCGGTCGGTGCGGGTGTCCTGCCAGACGATCGCGTTGTAATACGGCCGGCCGGTGCGCCGGTTCCACACCAGTGTCGTCTCGCGTTGGTTTGTTATTCCGAGGGCGGCAATATCTTCTGGCGCAAGATTGGTGGCGTTAAACACTGACATCAACGCGGACGCGGTGCGCTCCCAAATCTCAACCGGATTGTGCTCGACCCAACCGGCGCGCGGCAGGATCTGCTCGTGTTCAAGCTGGTGGCGGGCCACCTCGGCACCGTCGTGATCGAAGATCATGCAGCGCGTGCTGGTGGTGCCCTGGTCGATGGCGGCTATGAAGTCACGGGACTCGGCCAAGTGCTCTACCTCCGGAGTGACATTCGACTACTGCAGGACACTTGCGTTGTCGACGGTAACCCTGTTGCATCGGCTTTGTGGGCGAAGAGGTCAAGCGCACCACCTATGACCGCACACATCGGCAGGAATACCGCCGCAAGGTGCGGCTATGTCTGGACGTCTTGGAGACGATGCTCGAACAGTCTCGGTTCGATTCCGACCGGCCGCTCACCGGCATGGAGATCGAGTGCAACCTCGTCGATGACGACTACCAGCCCGCCATGTCGAATCGGCTAGTGCTGGATGCCATCGCTGACCCCGCCTATCAGACCGAATTAGGCGCCTACAACATCGAATTCAATGTGCCACCCCGTCCGCTGCCCGGTCGCACCGGCCTCGACCTGGAGGCCGAAGTCCGGGCCAGCCTGAACCAGGCCGAGACCAAGGCCAGCTCCGGCGGCACCCACATCGTGATGATCGGCATTCTGCCCACGCTGATGCCTGAACACCTCAACGACGGCTGGATGAGTGAGTCGACGCGGTATGCGGCCCTCAACGCCTCGATCTTCAACGCGCGCGGCGAGGACATCCCGATCAACATCGCCGGCCCGGAGCCGCTCAGTTGGAACGCCGCGTCGATCGCGCCCGAATCCGCTTGTACCAGTATGCAATTACACTTGCAGGTTGCACCGGCGGACTTTGCTGCGAACTGGAACGCGGCGCAGGTGGTGGCCGGTGTTCAGCTAGCGTTGGGCGCCAACTCGCCGTACTTCTTCGGCCACCAGCTGTGGTCGGAGACTCGCATCGAAGTGTTCGCGCAGTCCACCGACACCCGGCCCGAGGAACTTCAGACCCAAGGCGTGCGACCACGGGTGTGGTTCGGCGAACGGTGGATCACCTCCATTCTGGACCTGTTCAAAGAGAACATCCGCTACTTCCCGTCCCTGCTGCCTGAGTTGTCCGACGAGGATCCGGTGGCCGAGCTGGCCGCCGGACGCATTCCGCAGCTCCCCGAATTGCGCCTGCACAACGGCACCGTGTATCGGTGGAACCGGCCCGTCTATGACGTCGTCGACGGACGCCCACATCTGCGGCTGGAGAATCGGGTGCTGCCGGCAGGGCCGACCGTCGTTGACATGCTGGCCAATTCGGCCTTCTACTACGGGATCTTACGCAGCCTGTCCCAAGCGGAGAACCCGCTATGGACCAGGATGAGTTTCACCACGGCACACGCTAATTTCCTTCAGGCAGCCCGTAACGGCATGGATGCCCGGCTGCACTGGCCGGGTCTGGGCGGAGTGCCGGTACCGGAATTGGTGCTGGACACGTTGCTACCGATCGCCGACGAAGGATTGCGGAAGTGGGGTGTCAATGTCGAGGTGCGCGACCGGTTTCTCGGCGTTATCGAGGGCCGCGCTAAGACCGGCCGCAACGGCGCGCGCTGGCAGGTGTCGACGGTGCGGGCCCTTCAGGACGGCGGCATGACGCGGCCGGCGGCACTGGCGGAAATGCTGCGCCGGTACTGCGAGCACATGCACGCCAACCAGCCGGTCCACACTTGGGAGCTTTGATCTCGGGTACCTTGGGAAGCATGTCATCTGGGTTGCCGGACTGGGACAGTGCGTACCGAGAACAAGGGCGATTCGAGGGTCCGCCGCCGTGGAATATCGGAGAACCGCAGCCGGAGTTGGCCGCACTGATGGCGGCCGGCAAATTCCGCAGTGACGTGCTGGACGCAGGCTGCGGGTATGCCGAGCTCTCGTTGGCGCTGGCGAGCGACGGCTATACCGTGGTCGGCATCGATCTCACACCCACCGCTATCGCGGCGGCTACCAAGGCCGCCGCCGAACGCGGCTTGAGTAACGCCAGCTTCGAGCAGGCCGATATCACTGAGTTTTCCGGCTATCCAGCCGGATCCGACGGCCGGTTCAACACCGTGGTGGACAGCACGTTGTTCCACTCGTTACCGGTGGAGGGCCGCGACGGCTATCTGAGCTCGGTGCACCGCGCCGCGGCGCCTGGCGCCAATTATTACGTGCTGGTATTCGCCAACGGCGCCTTTCCTGCCGAGTGGGAAGCCAGGCCCAATCAAGTCGGCGAGGATGAATTGCGCGCCGCGGTGAGCAAGTACTGGGAGATCGACGAAATCCGCCCGGCCTATATCCATGCGAATATCCCGGCAGTGCCTGCCTCGCAGGACGGTGCCATGCCGCCACACGACCGCGACGAAAAGGGCCGGATGAAGCTGCCTGCCTACCTGCTGACGGCGCACAAGACCGACTGACACTCTCGAGTGTCGCGCTGGCGTGACGCACGGCGTGAACCAGCAGGTTAGATAGCGCGCACCAGGCTGCTGCCGACATCCTCCAAGCCTGAAACGAAGCCGTTCACGTCGGAGACCAGTGTGTTGAGCAAGGGGGCCACTGGCGGGAGTTCGAACTCGCCGAGCACGAGGGGTTCGATGGTGATGCTGGGGACATAAACGTTGGGCAGGCTGAAGGCGCCGAGGCCGATAGGCGGGATGGTCAACGGCGGCAAGGCAAACCCAGGCTCGCTGATCGGCGGCAGGGTGAAGCCGCTTAAACCGATGGGCGGAATAGTGATGGGCGGAATAGTGAAGCCGGAAAGACCGATGGGCGGGATGGTAAATGGCCCTAGGCCGATGGGCGGGATGGTAAATGCCCCAAGGCCGATGGGCGGGATGGTAAATGGCCCAAGGCCAATGGAGGGTATGGTGAATCCCGTAATATAGCCCGGTGTATTCAAGCCAAGCGAAGCCACTATATTAAACGAGTCGAGGTTAATAGTTGTAAGGCTGAGGGGACCATTGGTAAGCGTAATTATCGGTTCCATGTTCCCTGGAACAGCAACATTGAGATCCGGGAACTGTATCCCCGGAAAACCAATCCGCGGAACACTTATCGTAGGCAAGCCGATGCCAGGAACTTGGATTGACGGAAAACTGATGGCAGGAACTTGGATTTGGGGCAAGCTGAAGTTAGGTATCGTCACCGCGGGAAATGTTATCGGCGGCACCGATATGGGGGGCGTGGTTATCTGCGGCAGGTTGAATCCGCTCACATTTATAGGAGGCGTCGCGAAGGGCGGAATGCTTATGGATGGAATAGTTATCTTCGGCAGATCGAAAGCGGAGAGATTTATTAGAGGTATGTTTAGTGCCGGCAGGTTGATCCCAGGCGCGTCGATTGCGACGAGTATGCCACCCGGCCCAATCTCGAGGTCGAGGATGCCGCTGAGAAAGTTGAACGTTTGTTCGGCCTGAGCGGGTAGAGCTGCGGCGGCTACCTGCCCGCCGCCGGCGATCTGCGCCACGTTGGCAGCCTCGGCGCTGACATATGCCGCCGCGCCAGCACCCAAAAGGCTTTCGAACTCTGCATGGAACGCCTGCGCTTGGGCGTTGAGAACTTGAAATTGCCGGCCGGCGTTGCCGAACAGCGAAGCGATCGCGATCGATACCTCGTCTTGACCGGCGGCCACTATCCCTGTGGTGGGGCCCGAAACGGTCGCAGCAGCGTCGGCCAGCGAGGCACGAATACCTGCCAAATCCTGGGCTGCACCCTTCACCACATCCGGTTCGGTGATCACATATGACATCTCAATCTCCCTTTCGACGTACGCCGTAAACGGACGAGTTACTTACTGATGCCTAATAACAACGGGCCGGACGGCAGCTGTGGTCATCACTCGGGACGCCGTGCCTTGCCAGGAGGCGGGCTCAAGCCCCGAGATGACCGGGCTGAATGAGTCTGCAGCCGAAGCCAATTCACCGGTCAGCGCATCCCAGGCCGCCGCCGCCCGCATCGGAGCCGACCCGGCTCCGGCGAACATCCGGATATCACTGATCTCTGGGGGGCAACACTGAGCGGTTCATTGCGCATGCCTTTCGCCAGCTCATCATTGAGCGGCGTGCCGCTGAAGTCCCGACACTTGACCCGGCGCGCTACGACCAAAGATTAGCAAACTCGAACCCAATAATCACTAGGTTTTTCGTACTTTCCGTCAAATCGGCCGCAACGTTCTAGAACTCCGGTTTCCGTTGCCGAGGAGTACCGCGACGGCAAGCGGGTGGAGCGCTAGGTGCCCGTCGCCGCAGTGGCGGCGATCAGCGCCTCGGCGAAGGTCTCCAGATCCTCGGCCGTGGTGTCTAGGTGCGGCGAGATCCGCAGCACCGGCGCGGTCAGTTCGAGTGGTGCCCGCTGCGTTCCGGCATAGGTAGTAAGGATCCGCCGTTCGGCGAGCAGCCATGCCTGTACCGCTTGCGGGTCGGCGCCATCGACCGGAGCCAGGGTGGTGATGGCGCTTGGCTCGTCGGCCTCTTCAACCAGCGCCCAGCCGGCCACATCGGCCAGCACCGTGCGGCTGATGCCACCCAGGTCGGCCAGGCGTGCGCGCACAGACTCCGGCCCGTACGCCAAATGCTCACCCAGAGCCACTGAGAAACCCACTCGCGCAGCGATATTGGCTTCGCCGAATTCCAATTGCTGGGCCACGCTCGGCGACCCGGATTTCAAAGCCCACTCCGGTGCCGCCAGCCGCGGAGTCAACCGTTCCATCAGATCGGGCCGCGCCGCGAGGACCCCCACACCCCGCGGTCCGGCGATCCATTTGCGCGACGTCGAGTACGTGACGTCGGCACCCGCCGCGCAGTCCAGCTGTCCCAGCGCCTGCGCGGCGTCCACTACCAGCGGCAGCCGCAACTGGCGGCACAGTTCCGCGATCATCGAAAGCGGTTGCACCACACCGCTGTGGCTGGCCACCGCGGTCAGGTGGACTAGATCGGGCGGCTCGGCTTCCAGGGCGAACGCCGCGTCGTCGAGCGCCACCCGGCCGTCCTCAAGTGTCGGCAGCAGCTGACGTTCGAATCCGTGGGCGGCCATCACCGCCAGGTTGGGACCGTATTCGCCGGGCAGGCAGGCTAGCGTCCTTCGGTCCACGGGTCCTACCGGCCAGCTCCCGAGTAGCAGATCCAACGCGTTCAACGCGCCGGTGGTAAACACCACCTCGGCGTCGGGAATGCCGCTCAGCGCGGCGACCGCGGCGCGTCCGGCGTCGAGCACGGTTTTGGCGGCCTCAGCCGCGACGTACCCCCCGACCTCGGCCTCGAACCGAGCATGGCGCGCGGTTGCCTCGAGCACCGCAAAACTCTGGCGCGAACAGGCTGCACTATCGAGGTGCAACCCGGCGACCGGCGGGCGGGCCGCTCGCCATCGATCGGCCAGCGACTCACTGTCGGTCACTTGACGGCCAGCGAGAGGCCGAAGTCGTCCGCGCGGTCGGTCCACCACCGAATGCCACGCAATCCGGCCTCGGCCAACTCGGCACGCACGCCGTCTCGGCGGAACTTGCACGACACCTCGGTGAGCATTTCCTCGCCGACCTCGAACTCCACGTCCAAGTCGAGCGCGCCCACCCGCACCCGGTGGCGACGGTTGGACCGGAGCCACATTTCGATGCGTTCCTCTTCGGTGTTCCAGCACGCCACGTGCTGGTAGGCATCGACGTCGAAATCGGCGTCGAGTTCCCGGTTGACCACCGCGAGCACATTGCGGTTGAACCGTGCCGTCACTCCGGCAGCGTCGTCATAGGCGCGCACCAGCCGGTCGGTATCTTTGACCAGGTCGGTGCCTAGCAGCAGGGTGTCCCCCGGTCGCATCAATGCGGCCAAGGTGGCGAGGAACTCCGCGCGTGGCTCGGGTGTGAGGTTGCCGATCGTGGACCCCAAGAACACGAAAAGGCGTCGCCCGCCGTCGGGAATCTCGGCCAGGTGTTCCTCGAAATCACCGCAGACAGCATTGATTTCGATGCCCGGGTATTCGGCCTGGATGGCGGTGGCGGTCGCCGACAGCATGGTGGCGTCGACGTCGAACGGAACGAATCCGCGCAGGGATCCGCGATCACGCAGCGCATCCAGCAGCTGCCGGGTCTTCTCGGACGTCCCGGCCCCCAGCTCAACCAGTGTGTCGGCCTCGCTGGCGACGGCGATTTCGGTTGATCGGGCGTGCAAGATCTCGGCCTCGGCGCGGGTGGGATAGTACTCGGGCAGCCGAGTGATCTGGTCGAACAGATCACTACCCACCGAATCGTAGAACCATTTGGGCGGCAACGATTTCGGTGTCTTCTGTAGGCCGTCGAACACATCGCGACGCAATGCGTGATACGCCGAGTCGGCGGCCAGGTGGTTGGACAACGTCAGCGTCATCAAGGTCCTTTCGGGTGATCAAGGGCGGCTAGGGAAGTCAGCGTGACGCCCGCACTGGTGACTTCGACGAGGTGTCGGTCCGGCACGTCCTCCCAGTCGGAATCGTCGTCATAGGGTTCGCTGGCCAGCACCACACCGTCGTTGCGACGCAAGATCGATAGCG
Source organism: uncultured Actinomycetota bacterium (assembly GCA_963762625.1). GTDB lineage: Bacteria > Actinomycetota > Actinomycetes > Mycobacteriales > Mycobacteriaceae > Mycobacterium. The sequence goes on along the minus strand of CAVXLB010000001.1, from coordinate 510,455 downwards.
TGTCACCCCAGACGGTGCCCAGCAACCGAGAGCCATTGGTGACCAACACATTCAGCCGGGCATCGGGATCGAGCGACCCGACCTGCGCGATGGTTTCGCCCAGCGCCGCGGGCCCAAGCGCGAAAATAGTGGCCGCGAACATCGCACTGTCGCAAACGGATTCGGCTGCCGAGGTAAGCGGCAACACCGCGCGATCCACCACGCCGTTGTGCGACAGGAGCCACTGGCCGTCCGTGAACGGCGCCGTGGCGCTGGCCTCGATCGGCATCCCAACGGTCGCCGAGCGCACCGCGGCCACCATGCAATGGCTGCGCAGCGCCGGCGCGACCGAGTCGAACGACGTGTCGCCCCACAACGGCGCCGCGCTACGCCAGCGCCGGGGCACCTCGCCTTCGAAAAACCATCGAAAAATCCGCAGCCCCAACCGTCGGCGTTCATCAGGCCGTGCTTTTGCCGGCGCGGAGCATAGGACTGCACCCGCAAGCCGTGCGGCGGGTCCAGCACCAGCGAAGAGATCGGGACATCGGGCCCCCAGCCAGCCGAGGTGACGGCACATCAGGCCGATTCCCCGGTGTCGGGGACGTCCCACGCCAGCCGGACACCGGAGAAGATCTGACGGCGGAACGGGTGATCCCAGTTACGGAAACTGGGCCGCAGAATCGCCGACTCCACCGCCCACGATCCCCCGCGCAGCACCCGGTAGTCGCCGTCGAAGAATGGCTGCGAGTAACGCTCATAGATCATCGGCACGAACCCCGGCCACGGCCGCAGCGGTGAGGTGGTCCACTCCCAGACATCGCCGAGCATGCTGCTCGACGCCATAGGCCGATGCGCCGGCCGGATAGGCGCCGACCGGCGCCGGACGCAGCGCAGCGCCGCCAAGGTTGGCAAAAGCTTCCGACGGCGCACCAGCCCCCCACGGATAGCGGCGCCGGACGTTGGTCGCCGGATCCCACGCGCAGGCCTTCTCCCATTCCACTTCAGTCGGGAGCCGGGCACCGGCCCAGGCCGCGTAGGCCTGGGCTTCGAAGTAGGTGACGTGCTGCACCGGCTCATCGGCGGGAATGTCTTCGACGTGGCCGAACCGGGTGCGGGTTCGCGCGTCGGAATCCCAGAATTGCGGCGCGGTCAAGCCCGCGGCCTGGCGGTGCTGCCACCCGCGGTCGGACCACCACCTCGACTCCCCGTAGCCGCGGTCGTCGATGAACTGTTGCCATTCGCCGTTGGTGACCGGAACCCGGCCGATCCGGAACGCCGGGACGTTGACGACGTGGGCGGGACGTTCGTTGTCCAATGAGTACGGTTCGCTCGCTGCATCCACACCCAGCACGAATGGGCCGCCGGGCACCAGCACCGATGTTCCGGCCACGCCTGGCCGGCCACCCGGCAAAATCGAAGTGTCGGGTAGCAGCGGCGCGCCGGTGCGCAGGTTCAAAGCCTGCAACATGGTTTCGTCGTGCTGATTTTCGTGGCTGACCACCATGCTGTAAACGAAGGCCGCTCGGTCGCCAATGGGGTTGTCGGGCAATGCATCGAGGGCATCCAGTGCGGCGGACCGCACGGTCTGACAATATGACCGCGCCTGCTCGGGCGACAGCAGCGGTAACTCGGCACGGCTGGCGCGGGAGTGTTCGAACGCGTCGTATAGGCCCTCGACGGCCGGCGGCAGTATCCCGGGGCGATCCGGGTCGCCGCTGCGCAAGCAGCCAGAGCTCTTCCTGTTGACCGATGTGCGCCAAATCCCATACCAGCGGGCTCATCAAAGGGTCGTACTGACGCCGAAGTTCGGCATCGTCGAAATCGACCAGCCGCAGCGTCCGCGTTCGCGCGCGCGCCAGATCGTCCGCGAGGCCTTCCCGAGAAGTCACAGGCCGCCTCGGGCCAACTGCGCGGCCTCCGAGACCGTCGCCGCGATGCCGTGCTCGATCACTTGCTCGGAAAAGTAATCCCCGGGACATCGCCCCTGCTCGACAGTACGGACCAGTCGCTCCATCGCGTCGGTGAGCTCCGCGGGCGCCTTCTCGGCGGCGACGGCCACACATCTGTTGGCCGCCTCATGCAGCCGACGGTCACGCAGCCCGAGTCGGGCCGCGGTGTCCCAGGCGGTGGCCACCGGCTCGACGGCCTCAGCGGCGATGTCCGCAGCAACCGGATCGTCGAGCAGGGCGACCAGCGTGAACACGACGGCGGGCCAGCAGTCATCCGGCATGCTGTCCAGGTAGCGGATTTCCAGCCACTGCCTCGGACGAACCGGCGGGAACAGGGTGGTCAGGTGATATTCCAGGTCGGCGATCGTCGGGCGGCGATCGCCGAGCAGCACCCGGCCGTCCGCCCAGTCGGCGAAGGGTACCCAATGCGTGACGGCTACGGCGCCCGGATGATTCACCATCATCACCGGCGCCTTGAGGGCATAGCGCGCCCAGTCAGTGCCCGGGTCGTCGCCGCTGGCACCCAGGATGGGCCCGCAGCGTGCCGAGTCCATCTGACCCCACACCCGTTGGCGGGTGGACACCCAACCGGTGAATTCGCCACCCAGCATTGGAGAGTTGGCGGCGATCGCGATCATCGTGGGCCCCAAGGCGTGCGCCAGCCGTACCCGCGCCGCCCAGCCGGCCTGCGGCCCCGCGTCCACGTTGACCTGAACCGAGGCCGTCGACGTCATCATCCGCGCGCCCGCCGCCTCGGAGTCGCTCGAGGTAAAGAAGTCCTCCATGGCGACGTACCGCGCGCCCGGGTTGACACGCTTGGGAGCCCGCAACGGGTCCGCACCCAGATAGACCAAGCCCAGGCCGACGTCGGCGAAGGCCTTTCGCAGCACGGCCTGGTCATTGTTCATCGAGCCGATTGCCGCCACTACGCCGTCTTCCGGCCGTCCGGAAAGTTCGATGGCGCCACCGGGTTCGACGGTGACCGCGCTCCCGCCCGGCAGTGTGGGTAGCGGGTTGAGAACTTCGGTGATCTCGTCCCAACTCGGCCTGCGATACGGGTCCACCGGGTCGAAGCAGTGCGCCTCCATCTCCAGACCGACACGCCCCACCGGGGCGTCGACCAGGCAACCGTCGGCGATATACCGAGCAGCCGCGGTAGAACTGGCTATCTCGGCGTCTTTCAGCTGCGAGGTCACGGCGGTGGCGGCGGCGAACGCCATATAACGCTCCCTCCGGGCACGAGCATGGGTCGCAGACCGCTTGCTTGGCAGCTATCAAACGATAGCGCCACCTCTTCATCTAGCAGAAGCCACCGACAAATTCCCCGTTGTTTTCGCTGCACGGCTTAGACGAGCGCCCAATTCCATCAGGACTACTGCCCGAGCGCGTTCTGCATCGCCCCGGCCAGCACGTTGACCGCAGGACCGGCGTTGCCAGATTGGCAGACCTTCGCCTGGAGCAATACGTTTTCGCGCAGCCGGGTTTGAACGAAGCATCGCCGATCGGTGCCCGCTTCCTGCTTGGACCAACCCGCGTCAGCGCCGCTCGGCGGCCCGCCGTCGAACGCCCATACCTGTGTGGTCCCGTTTTCCAAATGCATCGCGGTGGTCTGTCCCGAGCAGCCCACGCTTCGGTCCGTTACTCGATGGAATGCCCGGCCCGCGGCATCGTTGGTGGCGAAGACCCCGACCGCTTGGCGCACCAGATGGGTTTGGTCGTTGGCGGACGTCTGCGCGGTGGCTCCGTTGAACGCCGCCAGGTCGGGGTCGTCGTAGACCTCGGGCAACCCGATCTCGGCCCAATTGTTGCACACCGGGACTTCGACCCAGAATCCCTGAAACGGCTGGGTGAAGACCGACTCCCAGCCCATCGGTCCACCGACGATGTTGCCGACCGACCCCTTGCCGAGGACCGCGTAGGAAACCACCCCCGGTTCGGAAGGGTGGGCGGCCGCGCTCGGGGCCGCCGACGCTGCGGCTACGGCGCACCCCAAGCCCAAGCCGAGGCTGACCGCCATGGCGCTGATCCGCACGAGGCTCATGAACCTCGATCATGCCAGGGCGGCGGTCCTCCGCGAACGCCGAATTAGCCGTGCCGGACGCCCTCTTCGACCTTCTTGCCGAGATTCGCGTCGACATTGCGCCAGTACTCGAACACCCGCGACAGCACCGGCTCTTTGACACCCTTGGAGACATGGCCAATGATGTTGTGCGCGAGCCGGTCCCGCGCGTCGTCGTCGAGAACTTCACGGACCATGGTGCCCGCCTGACCGAAGTCGTCGTCCTCGGCGTGCCGCGTGTACGCGGAGCGGATCATCTGCCCATCAGCATGCCAGCGCACCTCGGCGGCGCGGGCCGGGTCGGCCACCGGACCGCCGTAGGAGTTGGGCGCATAGACCGGATCGGACGCATTCTTTATCCGCATCGCCCCGTCTTTGGAGTAACTGTTCACCGCTACCTTCGGCGTATTGACAGGGATCTGCCTGTAGTTGGTTCCCAGCCTGGCGCGGTGCGCGTCGGCATAGGAGAAGCCGCGGGCGAGCAGCATCTTGTCGGGACTCAATCCGGTGCCGGGCACCACGTTGTTCGGCTCGAAGGCGGCCTGCTCGATCTCGGTGTGGTAGTCCGTGACGTTGCGGTCCAGCGTCAGCTTGCCAACGTCGATCAGCGGATAGTCGCCATGCGGCCACACCTTCGTGAGGTCGAACGGGTTGAACCGGTAGGTCTTGGCCTCCTCGAACGGCATGATCTGCATCTTGAGCGTCCAGCTTGGATGGTCACCGCGTTCGAGCGCCTCATAGAGGTCGCGCTGGTGATAGTCGCCGTCCTCACCGGCCAGCCGGTCGGCGTCCTCCTGGGTCAGGAACTCGATGCCCTGATCGGTAATGAAGTGGTACTTCACCCAGAAGATCTCGTCGGCGGCGTTGATCCAGCTGTAGGTGTGGCTGCTATAGCCGTTCATGTGCCGCCAACTCTTGGGGATCCCCCGATCGCCCATCAGCCAGGTCACCTGGTGCGCGGACTCGGGCGAAAGGCTCCAGAAGTCCCACTGCATGTTGTGGTCGCGCACGTTGCTTGCCTGCAGGCGCTTCTGCGACCGGATGAAGTGCTGGAACTTCAGCGGGTCGCGCATGAAGAAGACCGGAGTGTTGTTGCCGACCATGTCGAAGTTGCCCTCGGTCGTGTAGAACTTCAGCGCGAAACCCCGGGGGTCCCGCCAGGTGTCTGGGCTGCCGCGTTCGCCTGCGACGGTAGAGAACCTGATCAACGTGTCGGTCTTGGTTCCTGGCTGGAAGACTGCCGCCCTGGTGTACTTACTGACGTCGCTGGTCACTTCGAAGTGGCCGAATGCGCCGCCGCCCTTGGCATGCGGCTGGCGTTCCGGGATGCGTTCCCGGTTGAACTGGGCCATCTGCTCGATCAGGTAGTGATCCTGGAGCAGGATCGGACCGTCGGGGCCGACCGTCAGCGACTGCTCGTCACTGGGTGCGGGGATACCGGCGTCCGTGGTGGTGAAGCGTTCCGTCATTTCGCAAGTCTCCTCATTGGTCTGTCTCGCCGTTGGTTCTGTCTCGGCTTTGGTCCCATCTCGTCGTTGGTCACTGCCGCGACGGTCTCATGGTGCAAGCGGGTACCCCAGCACGCGAATCTGAATCGGTGTCAAGCACTTTGGTCATGACACCAAACAGCCCCGCACCCCCGCAGTAGGGTGCCGGGCTGGTGATCACGCGGCACAGAGGGCCCGCAACCCAGTATGCGCCTTTTCTTGAATGAGTCAAGAAAAGGCAAGCACGGCTAAGTAGCGCTAGGGGCGCGGCGCCGGAGGGGCAGGAGCCGGGCTCGGAGCACTCGTCGGGGCGCTGGTCACTGGCGACTGAGCGGGACCGCCCGGACCACCCGGACCGAAAGCCGGCCCACCCGGGCCACCGGGGAACGCGGGTGGAGCCAGTCCTGGACCGCCGGGTCCGCCGAACCTCCACGGGCCGTCCCCCCGTGCGCCGGGGCCCCCGGGGCCGAACATCATGCCGTGGTGATGGTGGCAGGACCCCACGACGATGGCACCGGCAAAGAACACGACAGACAGGATGAAGACGATGCCGGCGACAATGACGACCCACGCCGCGGCCACGTAGAGCACGGGCGGCTTGACCCGCTCTACCGGCGGCGGCACGGGGGCGACAGGAGTCGGTACGGTTGAAGATTCAGGTGTTTCACTCATGCCTTGAATACTGCCCGGGGCAGCAGTCGTCACAACGACATTCCGGTAACAAACTTGCTGTGAATCGCCGCCGCGCGTTTGGTGGGCACCAAATAAAAGGAGCCCGGCGCTCGGGGCGAGCGCCGGACTCATTTGCTGTGGGTCTGTGGGTTTGTTGGCCCGCCGGGGTCCTCCTATCACCCCGTGAGCACGTTGACTGTTGGAACTCCTGCTTAGCCAAACTCCACTAAGGCGTCGTTGTCGCAGAAGGATAGGCCGACGACGGAATCTGCCCGGGACCGCCGGGCCCGGCGCTCGGATGCACGGACAAAGGGCCGCCCTGAGGTGTTGCCGAAGGTCCGCCACCACCCGGGCCACCGTGGCCGTGCGGATGCATCATCATCGCGTGGTGCATGTGGTGACCGTGATGGAAGCCGCCACCATGGCCGGCGTGCTTGCCGAGTCCGAAGCCGGCGAAGAAAATGACCGCGACGATGAACACGATCCCGGCGACGATGGCAACCCATGCCGCGAATTGGAAGACCCTGGGGGTCTTGTGCACGTGCACCACCTCGGCTGGCGCCTCGGGCGGCGGTGCTGTTGCGGTGGAAGTCCGCACTGTTGGGGTTTCAGATGTTTCACTCATGAGACGCATGATCCCTGGGTAAACACAAGTTACGGCTATGTGCTGCATAAGTACCAGCTATGAGCTTAAAACCCGTCCTACCTGGCAAAACCAACAGCCGCGCCGGCTAGGACGTGATCGTTATTGCGGTGACTTCAGTAGTATCTGGTTGGCGATCTCGTTGGCCTGGGTGACCTGGGTGACGGTATCGCCATCGCCGCAGGCGATGGTCTCCACGACGATGTTGGCTTTGCTGGCCATGACGTGACCGCAGGTCTGCGCGGTTGGCTCCTGGCGTTCGTATGAAACGCTGATCCGGGTGGGGCTGTCGGGATTATCGGTGTCGGTATCGTTGCGAACCCAAAGTGTCTGGGGTTCGCCGCTGCCGGTGGTCACCGTGAAGGGCTGCCGGCAGTAATTGCCCCATTCGTAGAACGACTGATCCACCACCTTCTTGGCCTGCTCACGGTTCTGCCAGATGGTGATCAGTTGGGAGGCTCTGTGGCCTCGTGCGCCGACATTCGAGTTGCCCGCTACTGCCGTTCTGCCGGGCGCGTAGTAGGAAAACGTGTTGCCGGGTGTTTGGAGTGCTGCGCAGTCGGGTGGGTCAACGCCATCAGTTTGGATATCCGGCTGGATAATGCTGCGCGGTTCATCCATACCTGTATCGCCGACGATGCTGGCCAGTTCGCTGGGTTTGAGCAGGTTGTCGGCGATGCGTACGTTTGGCACCGGCACCGGTGTCGTGCCCGTTGTGGTGGCGCTCGTCGGTGCGGGGTGGTCGGGCCGGGCGCCACCGCCGGTCGTCGCCGTGCAGCCGGCCAAAATCTCAGTCTCGAGATTGTGGAACTCCCACTGTAGATGTGCGGCGACATCGTTGTATCGCTTCAGCCACAGAGGAGGTGGGTTTTCATCAGAAAATGGCGCGAAGTGCTCTTGTGCGAACCGAAACAGGTAGACGATTTCCTGGGAATCGTGAATGAGTGCCCACATATCTAATTTCCGAGCGGGGTTCGCATTCATCATCAGCTGCTCTGCGTAGTACCGTAAGTCGTCGGCCCAGCCCTGAAAGTCGTCCGGATTTGGCGGCACGCTTAGATCCGCGACCCGCTCATATAGATCCCGTGTCTGACGTCGCGTGTAATCGATCATGCCGCGGACCGTTTCACAGGTTCGATCTGGTCGATGATTGGATCGATCGGGAAAGAATCGATCGGGAAAGAGAAGCCATATCCCGGCGATGACAGCGAGGAGGACGTTTATCGTCAATACAGCGATCCACTTCCACCACCATCTTCGGCGCGAGCTAATTGGCACGGGGCGCCTCCCCCGGGCATATCAACGACCTGTACCTGTGAGCAGAATGCATGAGAGGGTCCAACATATGCACTCAGTTCTTGTCCTTCGGCCGGATCGGGTCTCCTGGCGCATATTCCGCGATGACCTGATACGTTGACAAGGGGGTCCCTTCCTTTAACATCATTAATGTATGAGGATCTACCTGCGTTGGATTACCCTTCCGGTCAGCAGGAGAGTAAATTTGTTTAATGTCAGGGTACTCGTTGTAAGGATCCTGTGGATCGCTGAGTATCATTTGTACGCTCAAAACATACCTATCGCCTATTAACTTTCCGATAACGTCGTTTGGTGCGATCTCGTAGTTCATACAAAGATATTGCCGGAACGTGCGTGCGTCTATTGCCGGTACATATTCTTGATCCGGAAATGACAGCGGTCGGCCTACATCTAGTGAAAAGTCCCGAAAATCGGTATACGCGGACGCTTTTGAATAGTCCCCGCATGGTTTAACGTCCTCGATCCGGCGCACGGGCAGGAACAGCGCGCTTACGGACAAACGGGCGAGGCGGAACTTGGAGGAGTCCAGATCTATCTCTCTCTGCACTGTATCGGTCTGTCCCGGCGTCATGAAGCTGCTAGTGCCGTTCGCCAGTAGGCCGGCGTACAACAGCTGAGCATTTGTGGCTGGGGTAGCCCCGCGACGGAAATCGGCGCCAGAATTAGCACCAGAAATGTCCATACCACCCGCTATCTGGCACCACTTCTGATCCCCAGAAGGGCGCTCGCACATGTAGGAAGGTTCTGGTTGCTGCGTCGTTTGGGGATAGGCGGTGACCCGCATTAGCGCCGCGGGAATGTCAACCCGAGTTGTACCGCGGTTATGAATCGTAATCTTGGCTGATAAATGGATTATCGGCGTAGTCATAGTCTGCGGCGTGAGCTCAGTCGAAATGTCTATTTGGGGCGCCGAGGTTCCAGGTAGGTAATAGTTCACCAGCCAGGACTGCAACAGCCCGGTGAGCGGAAACAAGGCGGTGATAATCGCCGCGGTTTTTGTCAGTTGTACCTTCTCCGCCCGGCCAGCGAGAAGGAGAATCCATACAAGGGCTACCACGCCAACTGTGACTAAAATCGCGTAAACAAGCCAGTTGGTTAGGGCGCTCCGCGACGGCGCCCACCGGCCCGAACTTTTGAAAACGTCCTTCATGATTATGTAGAGCGCCAGGAGTAGCACTAATCCTTCAGCGATGACGGCGTCCCGTGCCCAGGAGGATGCCGCCTTCCGCGTCGAGTTGAAAGCCCATAAATTTGCGACTCCTATTGCGAGCAGAATAGCGGCTCCCAGCGTTGAAAAGATTTGCGTTCCAGCGAGCCAAAGCTGGCCGACCATAAGGGCGAGCGCGGCTAGAGCCTCGAGGCCCAGCGTGACAAGCAGGCACCACCACTGCGCCTTCGAGATATCGAGAGGCTTCTTGAACAGCGGCCTCGTCCATTTCTTGACGTGACGTCGTACGCTTGTTGCCAGCTTGCGGTCAATCGGCTGCGCTGATGGTCCGCCATTCATGGCGCAATCCTAATCCGGAGGGGTTTTAGATGGTTGATTTCCGGACTCCTCAGCGTTTTGGCGGGACTTGTGACCACACAATGGCGCCCCCAAAATCCGTCGCTACTGAGGCGTAGGCGCAGCATCGACGCCGCGGTCATTCCTGCTATTGCGCATCGGTTCGGACCGTTCATCGACTTCTGCGGGCCACCGTTCTACGTCCATTCGCCTGTATAACGTGCGTCTGCCCGCTTTGATCGTTCTCGATACCTGATCGGTCTGACATCCGCAAGGCTGCCGGAGCTGCTGGGGGCGTCGCTAGGTTCTGCTGCGGACCAACTGCGGACTGAAGCGGAGATTAAGCCTTCGATCAGGGCTTGAACGGGTTGACCGCGAACTGGATCACCCGGTAGGGCGCGCGTACCCGCGCACTGGTGTCCCACTGGCTGACGAAAATCCGCAGCTCATCGAGTGTGGAGCCAGGCGAGATGTACCCGCCATACGGTTGCGCGAGCCGATTGTCGGAGGGCGGCGGCAGGCTTTCCGCCGGGTCGGGCCAGTCGTCATGTTGCACGACGGTGGTCACCGGCGCATCGCCCAGCAAGGTGGGGTCATTGGCCACTCGAACTTCCATGTTGCCCGTGGCGGAGTTGAAATAGGACAGGACCGTCTTGCCCTCGATCTGCCTGATGCTCATCTCGCCCACACTGTCCGTCCACAACGGCGTCGGCGGCTTGTTCCAGCCGCCGCCGGGGCCAGCCGCCCAGCCCTGCCACCGCGACCGGTCGGTGAATGTCTGCGGCGTCGCCCGATAGAGCACCACCGGATGGCTGCGAGTGAAACTGTTAGCCACGATGTACACCCACCCGCTCTGTGAGTCGGGCCGGGGGATCGGGTCGTAGTACCCGCTGATCTGGGTCTGCGAGCCGCCCTGGTAGGAGCCATCTCGCCGGGAGCCGGGAACGGTCCGCCACCCGCCGCGCCCCGGTTCTGCGGCCACCAACCGCGTGTTCTGCGGAGTCAAGTCCTTGGTTGTGGCGACCATCAGGTAATTGCGCCGGTTGATCTGCACCACTCCCGCGGGCAACTGAGAGTCACCCGCCGGCCTAGGGTCCGCGAGCAGCGGCTCGCTGATCCCGGTGACACCGGTGTAGCGCACCCCGGTCGGGTCGTCGACCGACGCGGTGTCGACGTGCAACGCGACCGGCGAATGCCAGCCGCCGAACCCGACGCCCTGGCCGGCGAAGCTGTCGCCGCAGACTTGCAGCAGTTCGCTCGGGAACTCGACGAACTCACACAGGTCGGTGGCGCCCACCCCGTAGTCACCGGACGGAGTGCCGGTGCCGGCCGTCGGACCGATCCGCAGCACCTGACCCGGTGAGAGCGGCTGCAATATCGGCTCGGGAGTCGGGGCCGGTGGATCGGCACGGGCCAGCCCGAAGGAACCCCAAAAATACTGCGGCACAAGCAAACACACCACCGATGCCACCAACAGCGAGGGCCGCGTGACCCGGCGGCTGCGGGCGGAGCTCACCCGCGGGTCACAGCTCTGCGGCGAGTAACTCGGCGATCTGGATAGTGTTCAGCGCCGCCCCCTTGCGCAAGTTGTCCCCGGAGATGAACAACGCCAGGCCCCGCCCGTCCGGCACCCCCGGGTCGTGCCGAATCCGCCCGACCAATGACTCGTCGACCCCGGCGGCCGCCAGCGGCGTCGGGACATCAACCAGCTTCACGCCCGGCGCGCCGCCGAGCAACTCACGGGCCCGCTCGGGCGACAGCGGCCGCGCGAACTCGGCGTTGATCGACAGTGAGTGCCCGGTGAATACCGGAACGCGCACACATGTACCGCTGACCAACAGGTCCGGGATACCGAGGATTTTTCGGCTCTCGTGGCGCAGCTTCTGATCCTCATCGGTTTCCCCGGAACCGTCGTCCACCAGCGATCCGGCCAGCGGCACCACGTTGAACGCGATCGGCGCGACGTAGGTCTTCGGCGGCGGGAACTCCACCGCACCGCCGTCGTGCACCAGCTTTTCGGCGTCGTCAATGACCGCGCGCGCCTGCGTGGCCAGTTCCGCCACCCCGGCCAGGCCGCTGCCGGATACGGCTTGATAGCTCGAGACCACCAACCGAACCAGCTGCGCTTCGTCGTGCAACACCCTGAGCACCGGCATGGCGGACATGGTGGTGCAGTTCGGGTTGGCGATGATGCCCTTTTTGAGAGGCCCGGCCCGGCGTACATCTCTCTCGAAGTTGACCTCCGACACCACCAATGGCACATCCACGTCTTTGCGCCACGCCGACGAGTTGTCGATCACGGTCACTCCGGCGGCCGCGAACCGCGGCGCCTGCACCAGCGACATCGTCTTACCCGCGGAGAACAATGCGATGTCCAGGCCGGTCGGGTCCGCCGTCGCGGCATCTTCAACCTCGACCTCCTGGCCGCGGAAGGGCAGCTTGCGGCCCTGCGAACGGGCCGAGGCGAAGAACCGCACCGACGTTGCCGGAAAGTCACGCTCGTCAAGCAGCGTGCGCATCACCTGGCCTACCTGACCGGTGGCGCCAACTACGCCAATAGCAACCATCTACCGTCCCGTCCCCGCATACACCGTCGCCTCCTCGTTGCCGCCGAGGCCGAACGCCTCATGCAACGCAACAACGGCCTTATCTAGTTCGGTGTCGCGGCACAGCACCGAGATTCGGATCTCGGAGGTGGAGATCAGCTCGATGTTGACGCCCACTTCGGCCAGCGCCTCACAGAAGGTCGCGGTGACTCCGGGATGGCTGCGCATGCCCGCCCCGATCAGCGACACCTTGCCGATGTGGTCGTCGTAGAGCAGTTGGGTGAAGCCGATCTCGTCCTTGAGCGAGTCCAACCTGGATACTGCGGTGGGTCCGCTGTCGCGGGAGCAGGTGAAAGTGATGTCGGTCTTGCCGTCCTCGACCTTGGAGACGTTCTGCAGCACCATGTCGATGTTCACGTCGGCGTCGGCGACGGCCCGGAACACCCTGGCCGCGAAGCCGGGGGTGTCGGGTAGCCCAACGACCGTCACCTTGGCCTCGCTGCGGTCGTGTGCGACTCCGGTCAGAATGGCGTCTTCCATGTGCATGTCCTTGATTGATCCGATGACTACGGTGCCCGGTTTGTCCGAATACGAAGACCGGACATGGACCGGAAGGTTGTAACGGCGGGCATATTCCACGCAGCGCAGCATCAGAACCTTGGCGCCGCAGGCCGCCATCTCGAGCATTTCCTCGAAGGTGACGGTGTCCAGCTTGCGGGCGTTGCGGCACGATACGTGGGTCCGCGGTGAAGATGCCGTCCACGTCGGTATAGATCTCGCAGACGTCGGCATTGAGTGCGGCGGCCAGGGCGACCGCCGTGGTGTCGGAGCCGCCGCGACCCAGCGTGGTGACGTCCCGGGTGTCCTGGCTTACCCCCTGGAAGCCGGCGACCAAGACGATCCGCCCTTCGTCGAGCGCGGCTTGCAGGCGGGTCGGCGTGACATCGATGATCTTCGCGTTGCCGTGGGTGCCGGTGGTGACGACACCGGCCTGGGAGCCGGTGAATGAGCGGGCCTGGGCGCCGAGTGATTCGATCGCCATCGCCACGAGCGCATTGGAGATGCGCTCCCCCGCCGTCAGAAGCATGTCCAGCTCGCGGGCCGGCGGCACCGGGCACACCTGCTGAGCCAAGTCCAGCAAGTCGTCGGTGGTGTCGCCCATCGCCGAGACCACCACGACAACGTCGTTGCCCTGCTTCTTGGTCTCGACAATGCGTGCTGCGACGCGGCGGATCCGATCGGCGTCGGCCACCGAGGATCCACCGTACTTCTGTACGACGAGCGCCACTGTCTTTCCTGTCTCGGATTCGAGGTACCGGTGTGGATTTAAGTCCACAACAGGATACGTGCCGGCGCATCTTGATAAACTCCGTGATGTCGGCTATTCAGACTCCTGGGCTTTGTTGGGCTACCGCCTCGCCCGAGCCCGGGTCTCGTCCGGTATCTGGTCCACTCCGCCAATGCTGCGGCCGGCGGTTTTCGGCCCGCCGCCAAAGCGGCTGGGAGTCGGCCCGAAAGCGGCTACGCCGTAAACCCGTCGATCCCGCTAACGCCCACCAGCAGCCCAGGTGCGCCGCCCATGCCGGGGAAGCCCCCGGTGCCAGGCGCCGGTCCAAGCCCGCCGTTGCCTCCGTTGCCTCCGTTGCCGACCACGATGGCGTTGCCGCCGCCGCCCCCGGCACCACCGGTTGTCGTTCCGCCGCCGCCCTCACCGCCAGCACCGGCGTCGCCCTGCAGCGCGCCGGCACCGCCGCCGGCCCCGCCGACTCCTCCGTCGGTGGCGTCGCCGTATCCGCCGGACCCACCGACCCCTCCGTCGCCAAGCAGGCCGGCCTGGCCGCCGTGCCCGCCGGACCCGCCGGTCGCCACCGAATCCGCCGGACCCACCGGCTCCGCCGCCGGAGAACAACAGGCCGGCCTGGCCGCCGGCCCCGCCGCCCCCGCCGGTGACTAAGCTCCCTCCGCCGCCCCCGCCGTCCCCCCCAGCGCCGACCAGCAGGCCCGCAGTGCCGCCGGACCCGCCGGACCCGCCGGTGGTGCCGGCATCCCCGCCGTGCCCACCGGCTCCGCCATAGCCGGCCAGCAGCCCGGCGTGGCCGCCGGATCCGCCGGCACCACCGGTGGTGACGCCATATGCGCCGTCCCCGCCGTCTCCGCCGCCGGCGCCGACCAACCCGCTGAGCAGCCCCCCCGCCCCGCCGGCACCGCCGGACCCGCCGGTGGTTTCGCCGACTCCGCCGGCGCCGCCGCCACCGCCGGCGCCCAACAGCCCGCCGGACCCGCCGACTCCGCCGACCCCACCGTCAGTGACGAGCGAGAATCCGCCGGATCCGCCGACCCCACCGCTGCCGGACAGTAGCCCGCCGGCACCGCCGGCCCCACCGGCCCCGCCGGCGAAGGTTGATGAGCTCGCGCCGGCCCCGCCGGCACCCCCGGTGCCCATCAGCCCAGCAACCCCGCCAGCGCCACCGTTTAGGCCGCCCTCACCCGAGCCGCCGGCGCCGCCGTTGCCGAGCAGCCACCCGCCGGCCGTGCCGCTCAGCCCAGATCCCGGGGCCGCGTTGGTGCCATTACCGATCAGCGGGCGCCCAGTAAGCGCCTCGACGGGGCCGTTCACTGCGGTGAACACCGGCTGCAGCGGACTACTGGCGCCGTTGAGACCGGTGCTGCCGACGCCGGGGCCAAACCCGCCGTTGCCGCCGTTGCCGGCGGTACCCATTAGCGCGGCGTTGCCGCCGTCGCCGCCCGCACCCCCCATCGTTACGCCCTCACCGCCCGCACCGCCGGCCCCGCCGGTGCCCATCAGCAGGCCTGCGTTGCCGCCGTGGCCCCCGACCCCGCCGGTGGCTAAGCTCTCTCCGCCGGCCCCGCCGACGCCGCCGTAGCCGAACAGCAGGCCCGCGTTGCCGCCGGCCCCGCCCACCCCGCCGGCGGTGGTGTTGCCGTGGCCACCAGATCCGCCGGCCCCGCCGCTGGAGAAGGAGAGCAGGCCCGCGTTGCCGCCGTGGCCGCCGGCCCCACCGGTGGTGCCGAATCCGCCGGATCCGCCGGCGCCGGCGGTGCCGAAGAAGACGCCCGCAGTGCCGCCCGCTCCGCCGCCGCCCCCAGCGGCGTCACCGCTGAACGCGCCCGCCCCACCGGCCCCACCCGGGCCGGCGAGCATACCGGCGTTGCCGCCAGCGCCGCCGGCGCCGCCGGCACCAAAAAGGCTCAACCCGCCGGCCCCACCGTGGCCGCCGCCCGCACCGACCAGCCCGCTGAGCAGCCCGCCAGCCCCGCCGGCACCCCCGGCCCCGCCGGTCGCCCCAACAGTCTCCGTGACTCCCCCGGCCCCACCGGCGCCGCCGGCGCCCAACCCCAACAACCCACCGGCCCCGCCGTGCCCTCCGACCCCGCCCTCGAATCCACCCGCGCCGCCAATCCCGCCGTTGCCGTAGAGCAACCCGCCAGTTCCGCCAGCCCCACCGGCCCCGCCGCCAATCCCGCCGGCACCGCCGGCACCACCGGTGCCCCACAGCCCAGCAGCCCCGCCATTACCGCCTTTTTCGCCCGCCCCGCCCGAACCGCCGGCTCCGCCGGAGCCAAGCAACCACCCGCCGGGCGCGCCGTTCAGCCCAGATCCCGGGGTTGCGTTGTCGCCGTTACCGATCAGCGGGCGATTCGTCAGCGCCAGACTGGGCGCATTGATCACGCTGAGCAGATCCTGCTGTATGGCCTGCGCCGGATTGACTGCGAACGCCGCAGCGTTGGCGGCCTCCGCGCTGACATAAGATCCCGCACTTGCGGTCAAGGACTGCACAAACTGGTCATGAAACGTCGAAACCTGCGCGGCGAGTGCTTGATACTCGTGCGCGTGCCCGGAAAACAATCCGGCAATAGCCGCCGACACTTCGTCAGCACCAGCGGCCAGCACCCGCGTCGTCTGGGTCGCGGCCGCCGCGTTCGCCTCGCTCAGCGTCGAGCCGAGACTCGTCAGATCGGTGGCCGCTGTCCCCAGCACCTCCGGCACCGCTATCACGAACGACATCTCGGACCTCCCGACAGTCACGACAACTCGGTAGGCACCCGACCGTCGGTGCCCAGGCTGGATGCACCATACGTGCTTTGGGAACAGATGTATCCAGGTTTCTCGAAGATGGGTCGCCCGTTTGCGACGGCGAGCCGACCGCGTGTGGCTTTCCGCCGAATTGCTCAGCGCCTCACGGTTCAGCCCCAGGCCGAGGCATTCCCCTACCGAATGCCCAACCTCCTCGGATCGGCCGCACCCGACCCCGACCCCGCACCACCACGGCTCTGATGTCACTTTTCGTTCGAAGGCCGTTTTTTGTTCGAAAGGCTCAGCGCGGTAGAGTGCAGAGCGTGCAGCGGGTGCTCCTCCTCGGACGCCGCGACGGGGTCTGATCCAGACCGGCTTCCCGTCGCGGGTGTGAGCGATGCGCCGGTCTGAAGTTCCTTCTGACAACCCGGAGCAACGATCATGACCAGCTTTCCTGAATCATCCAGCCCGGACGCCTACGTCTCGGCGCGAACCATCGTCCAACCCGCGGGGCCGCCCGGCCCCGGCCAGCCCACCTGGAATCCCCAGCGGAGTTCGTCGATGCCGGTCAATCGGTACCGACCATTCGCCGAAGAAGTCGAACCCATTCGGCTCACCGACCGCAGCTGGCCCGACCGCGTCATCAGCCGCGCCCCCCTGTGGTGCGCGGTGGATCTGCGCGACGGTAACCAGGCGCTGATCGACCCGATGAGCCCGGCCCGCAAGCGCCGCATGTTCGACCTCCTGGTCCGCATGGGCTACAAGGAGATCGAGGTCGGCTTCCCGGCAGCCAGCCAGACCGACTTCGACTTCGTCCGCGAGATCATCACCGCCGGCGCCATTCCCGACGACGTCACCATCCAGGTGCTGACTCAATGCCGACCGGAACTGATCGAGCGCACGTTCGAGGCCTGCACGGGCGCGGCCCGGGCCATCGTGCACTTCTATAACTCGACGTCAATTCTGCAGCGCCGCGTCGTCTTTCGTGCGGATCGGGCCGCGGTGCAGGCTATCGCGACCGATGGTGCCCGCAAATGCGTCGAGGAAGCCGCCAAATACCCCGACACGCAATGGCGTTTCGAGTACTCACCGGAGTCCTACACCGGGACGGAGTTGGAGTACGCCAAACAGGT
This sequence comes from uncultured Actinomycetota bacterium, assembly GCA_963762625.1. Taxonomy (GTDB): domain Bacteria; phylum Actinomycetota; class Actinomycetes; order Mycobacteriales; family Mycobacteriaceae; genus Mycobacterium. The sequence goes on along the minus strand of CAVXLB010000001.1, from coordinate 493,130 downwards.
ATGCGACGCCGTCGGCGAAATCATCCAACCAACTCCGGACAACCCGATCATCTTCAACCTGCCCGCCACAGTCGAGATGGCAACCCCGAACGTTTACGCCGACTCGATCGAATGGATGAGCCGCAATCTGGCCAACCGGGAGTCCGTCATCCTCAGCCTGCATCCGCACAACGACCGCGGAACCGCCGTCGCCGCAGCCGAATTGGGCTATCAGGCCGGTGCGGACCGGATCGAGGGCTGCCTGTTCGGCAACGGGGAACGCACCGGCAACGTATGCCTGGTGACACTCGGGCTGAACCAGTTCTCCCGCGGCGTCGACCCGCAGATCGACTTCTCCAACATCGACGAAATCCGCCGCACCGTCGAGTACTGCAACCAACTGCCGGTACACGAACGTCACCCCTACGGTGGGGATCTGGTGTACACCGCGTTCTCCGGCAGCCACCAGGACGCCATCAATAAGGGCCTGGACGCCATGAAAGTGGCAGCCGACGAGGCCGACGAGAACGTCGACGACATCCTGTGGCAGGTGCCGTATCTGCCGATCGACCCCAAGGACGTCGGGCGCACCTACGAAGCGGTGATCCGGGTCAACTCGCAGTCCGGCAAGGGTGGGGTGGCCTACATCATGAAGGCCGACCACGGGCTGGCCCTGCCGCGACGGCTGCAGATCGAGTTCTCCCAGGCGATCCAGAAGATCACCGAGGGTGACGGTGGAGAGGTCTCGCCGAAGGAGATGTGGGACGCGTTCTCCGACGAATACCTGGCCCCGATTCAGCCCCTGGAACGCATCAGGCAACGCGTCGTCGCCGCGGAAGAGGACGACGGCAGCACCAGCATCATCGCGACCGTCAAGATCGACGGTGTGGAGACCGAGATCGACGGCGCCGGCAACGGTCCGCTGGCCGCGTTCATAGACGCGCTGGGGAACGTCGGCTTTGACGTCGCGGTTCTCGATTACTCCGAGCATGCGATGAGTGCCGGCGACGACGCCCAGGCCGCTGCCTACGTCGAGGCTTCGGTGAGCGGACGCACGGTGTGGGGTGTCGGGATTGCGCCGTCGATCACCACCGCGTCGCTGCGCGCCGTGGTCTCGGCCGTCAACCGCGCCGCCCGAGGGTAGCCGCGGTCAGAACAGCGCGAGCTGCTCGTCGAGCGGGGTGGCGTCGGCGAACTCATCCATGCTGATGCCGCCCACAACGGTGCGTACGCCGTCCATGAACAGCGCGTCCGACACCACGGGCACACCCAGCCGCTCGGCAAGATAGCCCTTGCCCTGCGCGGGGGCGTCGTCGTTACAGACGACCAGCGACGTCTCGTCATCGACGGCGTCGCGGTAAGCCAGCCCGGCATGCAGGATCCGCTCGACGAGTTCCTCGTGGGTGCGCCGTACCTCTGCGGCCAGGGCCACCCGCATGCCCCGCACCAGCGGGCCGCCGCGGACATACTGGCCGGGGTTGGGATAGGGGCATGGCATCCGGGACGCCAGCGCCTTGAGCGGTCGAAGCTCGTCGTGGGTCACCCGGCCGTTCGGCCACCGGCGCCGGGTCACCGGGCGCACGGGCAGCCAGATGTCGCGTTCGCGGGCCCGCTGCAGCGCCGGTGCCAGCACCCCGGTCAATACCAATGCGTCGTCGAAAGCGTCATGCGGCCGCTGCTGAGTCAGGCCGTAGTGCGCCGCGAGCGTCTCCAGCCGCAGGTTGTCTGTGCCGAGATCCAGTCGCCTGGCTAACTCAACGGTGCACATGACGGTGTCGAGGGGAAGCACAGCCCCGGCGAGCTCGGCCTCTGCGGTCAGAAAGCCGTAGTCGAACGCGACGTTGTGCGCCACCAACGTGCGGCCGCGCAGTACCTCGATCACGTCGTCGACGATGTCGGTGAATTGCGGCTGGTCCTCGAGCATGGCCGCCGTCAACCCGTGTATGTGGGTGGGACCCGGGTCCACGCCCGGGTTAAGCAGGCTGACCACCGATTGCTCCACCTTGCCGTCGGCGTCCAGCCCGAGTACCGCAATGCTGATGACCCGCGCTTGGCCGGGGCGAAAGCCGGAGGTCTCGACGTCGACGACCGCCCAACCCCCATCCGGCTCACTGGCCGGACGACCCCAGGGGGTCGGGTTTACGGGGGTCATGGTCTTGAGGATTACATGTTGGACCGACATCACCTGGTCGCTGCGCATCGTGTCGGGCACGAATCTGGATGAGGACGAGGACGACGACGACCCGCTGCGCCCGGCAAAAAGCGCCGCGCTTGCGATCGCCCTCATCTGGACGACGACGACCCGCTGCGCCCGGCAAAAAGCGCCGCGTTTGCGATCGCCCTCATCTGGACGACGACGACCCGCTGCGCCCGGCAAAAAGCGCCGCGTTTGCGATCGCCCTTAAACTTCCCCAAGTGGTTACCACCCGTGCACGTCTGGCCCTCGCTGCAGGAGCGAGCGCCCGGTGGGCGTCGCGGGTCACCGGACGCGGGGCCGGAGCGATGATCGGCGGTCTTGTCGCGATGTCTCTGGACCCCTCGATTCTGCGTCAGCTGGGGGTGGGGCGGCGCACCGTCGTCGTCACCGGCACCAACGGCAAGTCGACGACCACCCGGATGACGGCGGCCGCTCTGGCGACGTTGGGACCAGTGGCGACCAACGCCGAGGGCGCCAATATGGACGCCGGCCTGGTAGCAGCGCTGGCCGCCGACCGCCACACTGACCTGGCCGGCCTGGAAGTCGACGAGATGCATGTGCCGCACGTCTTAGATGAAGTGAAAGCTGCCGTCGTCGTATTGCTCAACCTGTCGCGCGACCAGCTGGACCGGGTCGGCGAGATCAACGTCATCGAACGCACGCTGCGGGCCGGCCTGGCCCGGCACCCCGGGGCAGTCGTGATCGCCAACTGTGATGACGTGCTGATGACCTCGGCCGCCTACGACAGCCCGAACGTCGTGTGGGTGGCCGCGGGCGGCGGCTGGGTGAACGACTCCGTCAGTTGTCCGCGCAGCGGCGAAGTCATCGTGCGCGACAAGGACCACTGGTACAGCACCGGCGCCGACTTCAAGCGACCCAGCCCGCGCTGGTGGTTCGATGACGACACCCTCTACGGGCCCGACGGGCTGGCCGTGCCGATGCGGCTGGCACTCCCCGGCTCGGTCAACCGCGGCAACGCCGCCCAGGCCGTGGCCGCTGCCGTCGCCCTGGGAGCCGACCCCGCCCAGGCCGTCGCCGCCATCGCAATGGTCGACGAAGTCGCGGGGCGCTACCGAACTGTCCGTATCGGCGCGCACGACGCGCGCATCCTGCTCGCCAAAAATCCGGCGGGATGGCAGGAAGCGCTGTCGATGGTGGACAAGCACGCGGCCGGGGTGGTCATCGCGGTCAACGGGCAGGTTCCCGACGGCGAGGACCTGTCGTGGCTGTGGGACGTGCGGTTTGAACACTTCGAGGAAACCGCAGTGGTAGCGGCCGGCGAACGCGGCACCGACCTGGCGGTGCGGCTGGGGTACGCGGGCGTCGAGCACACCCTGCTGCACGACACCATGGCCGCCGTCGCGTCCTGTCCGCCCGGACGAGTTGAGGTCGTCGCCAACTACACGGCGTTCCTGCAGCTGCAACGGAAGCTGGCGCGGCATGACTGATGCAACGTTTATTTCGAATACGGCGCACGGCTCGAAAGTGCGGATCGGCCTGGTGCTGCCCGACGTCATGGGCACCTACGGCGACGGTGGCAACGCCGTGGTCCTGCGCGAACGCCTGTTGCTGCGGGGCATCGCCGCCGAAATCGTCGAGATCACCCTGGCCGACCCGGTGCCGGAATCGCTGGACCTCTACACCCTGGGCGGCGCGGAGGACTACGCGCAGCGGTTGGCCACCCGGCATCTGATCAAGCATCCGGGGCTGCAACGCGCGGCCGAGCGTGGCGCGCCCGTGCTGGCGATCTGCGCGGCCGTCCAGGTGCTCGGGCACTGGTACGAGACATCGGCGGGCGAACGGGTCGACGGCGTGGGCATGCTCGATGTGACTACCACGCCGCAGGACGCGCGTACCATCGGCGAACTGGTCAGTAGGCCGTTGCTGGCCGGGTTGACCGAACGGCTCACCGGCTTCGAAAACCACCGTGGCGGAACCATTCTCGGCCCTGCAGCGTCACCCCTGGGCACGGTGGTCAAGGGTGCCGGCAACCGCAGCGGGGACGGGATAGACGGCGCGGTTCAGGGCAGCGTGGTCGCCACGTACATGCACGGTCCGTGCCTGGCCCGCAACCCGGAATTGGCCGACCTGCTGCTGAGCAAGGTGGTCGGTGAGCTCACGCCGCTAGAGTTGCCCGAGGTGGAGTTGTTGCGCCGAGAACGGCTGCGGGCCTGACACTCTGGTCACATGCCGCCAAAACCCTGGGCCACCAGCGCGACGATCTCGACGACCGCCAGCGTCGCCACGATGAATGCGCCGCGGCGGTTTGCATGCCCATCGCAGCGCCCGCGGCCAGGATCGTGATAAGCGCGAATACCATCGGGGAGGGCCGGATACTTTCCCTGCCGTCATCGGCCGCATACCAGTGCGTTAGAAGGCAACGGTCGAATCAAGTTCCCCATCCAAGCGGTCGAATCGACCGTGTCGGTACAGCTCGACACACGCCGCTCGCTTGACCTTGCCGCTCGTGGTGATCGGTATCGAACCCGGCGCCACGAGCACCAGATCCCCGATGCCAAGGCCGTGCGCGTTGAATATCGCCGCGGCGACATCCTCTTGGACCGTGAGCAGTCCTTCCGCCACATCGCTCCGGGAGTCGCCCCGGTTCTTGAGTTCGACGATGGCGACAAGTTTCTCCGAGTGACCCTCCGCCACGGATATGGCCGCGGCCCGGCCTCCGGTTATCTCCTGGACCGTCGCCTCGATGTCGTCAGGGGAGTGATTGCGCCCATAGACGATCAGAAGGTCCTTAATGCGACCGACGATGAAGAGCTCGCCATCGGAGATGAAGCCAAGGTCTCCGGTCCGCAGCCAAGGCCCTTCGGGGGTGCCATCCGAACGGTCGACAAGCACGCCCCCGAAAGTGCGCTCGGTTTCTTCGGGTTTGCCCCAATAGCCGGCGGCGACGTTGTCGCCGTGGACCCATAGCTCCCCCGTCGTTCCCGCGGGACATTCGGTGTTGGTGTCGGGGTCCACGATCCGCACCGTCGGCGACTGCGGCACACCGTAGCTAACCAGCGCTGTACCGCCGCGGGACCGCTCCGCGTGACCGGCGGATAGTTTGTCGGCTTCGAACCGGACGACTTCTGGCGGTTGCGCCGGTGTGCGGGTCGCCACGTACACCGTTGCTTCGGCCAGCCCATACGAGGGCCGAATCACGTTGTTGCGCAGACCGAAGCGAGCGAACCGCTCAGTAAAGCGCCGCAGCGTCGCGGGCTGCACCCGCTCGGCACCGTTTTGGATGATGAGAACGTCCCCGAGATCCCGCCCGGCCATGTCGTCGTCGGTGGTTTTTCGTGCCGCCAAGTCGAAAGCGAAGTTCGGCGCCGAGGAGAAGACACGGCCATTGTTGGCGAGCAATTGCATCCATCGAGCTGGACGTTGCAAAAACGCCACTGGACTCATGGACACGCCGTGGACCCCGGCAAGAATCGGTGCGCAAATTCCTAAGATCAGACCCAGGTCGTGGTAGTACGGCAGCCAAGACACAGTGGTGGTGTCCGGCGGAGCAACCTTTCCGTACTCCAGAAAGTAGTCGGAGGTGATCTGTTGGAAGTTGGCCAGCAGATTCCTGTGCGAGATCATGACTCCGGCCGGCCGACGGGTCGAACCAGACGTGTACTGCAAGTACGCCGTACCCTCGCTGTCGATTGCTTCAGCGTTGAATCCGTGCCCAGGGTCCCGGTCCAGCAGGTCGACCTCGACAACCGCCGGACCACCGGACTCGCCCTGCGGCCCGACGTGTTTGGCGACATCGCCGGCGACGGAGGACGTCGTCAGAACGGCGGCAGGCGAGGCATCCCGCACCACCAGATTGACACGTTCATCGGTGGCGCCGCCCAACGGGATCGACAGCGGAACCGCAATCCGTCCCGCCTGCACTGCGCCGAGGAAGCCGATCAGGTAGTCAAGCCCCTGCGGAGCCAGGATGACCGCGCGGTCACCGATGACACCGTAACGGTCGAGCTCTCGGGCGACGCTGGACGCCCGCCGGTAGAGCTGCAACCACGTCAGGGACTCGGCCACGCCGGCCCAATCCCGCTCGTAGTCGATGAACGTGACCGCGACGTCGTCGGGCTGCAGACTGGCACGTTCCCGAAGGACAGCCGGAATGGAGGCCTCAATCACCAGCGCATCGTTCCCCCAGTCGCTGCCGCCGAAACCTTCCGACGGTCAACTTTCAGACGCGGGCTCGACGAAGTGTGCCAGACAGCTCGGTAGATTTGGTTTTAAAGTGGCCGGCACACCAGCGCCACTGCCCCCGGCGTCCGAGCCACCTGCGCGGCGAACAATACCGGAACCGACACCGGCGTAGCCACTGGCCGCAGCGAGTCGCTGTCGGCCGCGCGCTGAGGCTGACGGCAGTAACTCCACCTTGAGCAGACCAGCGACGGGGCTTTCGCCGACACGTAAGCCAACGGATCCACCGTGCGGGCGGTGAATTCTTTTAGAATCCGTATCAGGCCATCCCTCAGCCTTTTCTCGACCTTTCGGCACGCCGCACGGCACCTCTCGAGAAGGAACCCCATGACCGACGCTTTGAGTACCAGGGTCGCCGCGGCTGTGCTGAGCGCGGCCGCGGCCGCATCGATGGTCGGGTTCGCCGGTCCAACGCACGCCGCACCCTCAAATACCAACTCGCAGGGCGGTATGCACGGCGATCCGGCCGCCGCCGCACCCTTCTGGCGCTTTCAGGTAGCGCCATACGCCTGCGGGGAGATGGCGGTCGCCGACGTGATCGGCCAGATCACGGGCCACGAGCCCAGCGAGGGTGAGATCACCGCCGCGGCCGGGCACACGCCGAGCGACAACCATCCCGGCCCGATTTACACCCCCTCTAGCAGAACCAGCAACAACGACCTGGTGGTGCTGCTGGCGCACTACGGAATCCAGGCCGGAGGATTCCACAGCAATCTCGACCTGATCGAGCAGGATCTGGATCACGGGCGCAAGGTGATCGCCGCGGTCAACGACAAGACCCTGTGGAATGAGTCCGGCAACCGCGGTCAGGAAAACCACTTCGTCGTCGTCACCGGAATCGACACCAACGCCGATGTGGTGCATCTCAACGACAGCGGCGTCGCGGGCGGCCGCGACGAGCAGGTTTCCACCGCCACCTTCGACGCGGCCTGGGCCGTCAGCGACCACTTTGCCGTTGTGACCAGGTGACAGTCGGCGTCGGGCGCCAAATCAGACCATCGACCGGCGGCCCGTAAGCGCGCGACCCAGCGTCAGCTCGTCGGCGAACTCCAAGTCGCCACCCATCGGCAGTCCCGAGGCTATCCGCGTCACGGTCAGTCCGGGAATGTCGCGCAACATCCGGACCAGGTAGGTGGCGGTGGCCTCACCCTCGGTATTGGGGTCGGTGGCGATGATCACCTCAGTGATGTCGACATCGTCGACCCGCTCACCGATCCGGCTCAGCAGCTCACGGATCCGCAACTGTTCGGGACCAACTCCGGACAGCGGATCCAGCGCACCGCCCAGTACGTGGTAGCGGCCACGGAACTCGCGGGTGCGTTCGACGGCCTGGATATCTTTGGGTTCCTCGACGACGCACACCTGGGAACCGTCCCGGCGCGGGTCGGCGCAGATCCGGCAGCGCTCGTCGTCGGAAACGTTGCCGCACACCGCACAGAACCGCACGCCGTCACGGACCTTCGCCAGCACGGCGGTCAGCCGATCGATGTCCGGAGGCTCAACAGACAGCAGGTGAAAAGCGATGCGCTGCGCGCTTTTTGGCCCGATACCCGGCAGCTTGCCGAGCTCGTCGATCAGGTCCTGAACGGGTCCCTCAAACATGCCGGTACAAAGTCAGAGCTGCGGCATCTGCGTCGGCGGCACCGGTTTGGCCGGTGGAGCACCCATGCCACCCGCCAGCGACCCCAAACGCTCCTGCGCCATTGCGGTGACTTGCCTGGAAGCGTCGGACATGGCGCCGACGATCAAGTCCTGCAAAGTCTCGATGTCCCCTGGATCGACGACCTTGGGATCGATCTCTACCGCGATCACCTCGCCGCTGCCTTTGACAACGACCTTGACCAGACCCCCGCCCGCTTCACCGCGTACCTCAGCGTTGGCGAGCTGTTGCTGGGCTTGTAGTAGTTTCTGTTGCATCTGCTGCGCCTGGGCGAGCAGCGCCGACATATCGCCTCCGGGTTGCATGACAGTCCCCTAGCATTTTGGTCTCGAGTTGGTTTCGCCTGCGGGTGTTGGGCGATTCGAAACCCCAAGCGTAGACCGCGCGACATTACCTTTGCGCCGTGGACCTAAGAGTGAGCAGGCGTGTCGGGATCAGGATGGTCGTCGGCGTCCTAGTCGCTGCTTCGACAGCAATCACCCCGAGCGCGACCGCAACCCCGTCCAATATCGCCGGCATGATCGTTTTCATCGACCCCGGCCATAACGGGGCCAATGACGCTTCCATCAGCCGTCAAGTCCCCACCGGTCGCGGCGGCACCAAGGACTGCCAAGCAAGCGGAACGTCGACCAACAGCGGCTACCAAGAGCACACCTTTACCTGGGACACGGCACTTCGAGTCCGCGCTGCGCTGAACGCCCTCGGGGTCCGGACTGCCATGTCGCGCAACAATGACAACGCTCTGGGACCGTGCGTCGATCAGCGCGCGGAGATGGCCAACGCGCTGCACCCCAATGCGATCATCAGCCTGCACGGCGACGGCGGCCCGGCATCCGGCCGCGGCTTCCACGTCAACTACTCGGCCCCACCGCTCAACGCGGCGCAGGCCGGACCCTCCTTGCAGTACGCCCAAATCATGCGCGACCAGCTACAGGCCTCGGGGATACCGCCCGCGAACTACATCGGTCAGAACGGCCTCTACGGTCGCTCGGACCTGGCGGGCCTGAACCTGGCGCAGTATCCGTCAATCCTGGTCGAGCTGGGCAACATGAAAAACCCGGCCGATTCGGCGCTGATGGAGTCCCCCGACGGCAGGCAGAAGTACGCCGAAGCAGTGGTCCGCGGCGTCGCGGGCTTCCTGGCCACTCAGGGCCAGGCGCGCTGAGCCCGACTCCTTACTCGCCCTTGCCGGGCTGGCGTTCCAGTTCGTTCTTCAAGTTGGCCAGCACCTCGGACTGAATCCTCTTCAGCCCCAACGGCGCAAAGGTTTTCTCGAAGAAGCCCTTGACGCCGCCCGCGCCGGTCCAGGTGGTCTTCACGGTGACGCTGGACCCCGGTCCCGCCGGAGCCACAGTCCAATTGGTGATCATGGACGAGTTGGCGTCCTTCTCGATGACGGTGTGGCCGGCGACGTCAACGTCGACCTGAACGTCGCGAACGCGTGACTTGGTGGCCTGTAGTTTCCACTTGGCGACTGTGCCCTGCCCGTGGCCGCCCTCCAGCACTTGGTACTCGCTGTACTGCGGAGACAGGATTTTCGGCCTGACCTTCTGATAATCAGCCACCGCGGCCAACGTGGCCGCGGGCTCGGCATTGATCAAGGTGGTGCTCGCCGCGCTCACCTGTCCCATCAGGCGCAACTCCTTTTGTAATCGTGCCCGCGCGCGGATGCACGGGCTGCTTCCGAAGACTAGGGTAGTAGGTGATGCCTCTAACTGGATCCGCGCTCTCGGCTCACACGTCGGGCGTTGACCGGTTGATGGCGAGTTATCGATCCATCCCGGCGACGTCGGCTGTGCGGCTCGCCAAGCGCACGTCAAATCTGTTCCGCGCCCGCACCAAACGCGTCGCGCGCGGCCTGGACACCTCGGGGCTGACCAGCGTCCTCGGTGTCGATCCCGAGACGCGGACCGCCGACGTGGCCGGCATGTGCACATACGAGGACCTGGTCGCCACGACTCTCCCTTACGGTCTGTCACCACTCGTGGTCCCGCAGCTGAAGACCATTACCCTCGGCGGTGCGGTGAGCGGCCTGGGCATCGAGTCGGCGTCGTTTCGCAACGGCCTGCCACACGAATCGGTGCTGGAGATGGATATCCTCACCGGCACCGGCGAATTGCTCACCGCATCCCGCAGCCAGCACTCTGACCTATTTCGCGCTTTCCCTAATTCTTATGGGACGCTGGGGTATTCAACCAGGCTTCGGATCGAGCTGGAGCCCGTCGCACCGTTCGTGACTTTGCGGCATGTCCGTTTCCACTCGTTGAGCGAGATGGTCGCGGAGATGGCACGCATCGTCGATACCAGCGGACGCAACGGCATCGCGGTGGACTACCTCGACGGGGTGGTCTTCAGCGCCGACGAGTGCTACCTCTGCGTGGGTAGGCGAACCACCACCCCCGGACCCGTCAGCGACTACACCGGAAAAAACATCTACTACCGATCGATCCAGCACGACGCCGGCTCGGAAGAGTCAGAAGGCAAAGATGACCGGCTGACGATGCACGACTACTTCTGGCGGTGGGACACCGATTGGTTTTGGTGCTCACGTGCGTTCGGGCTGCAGAACCCGCGACTGCGGCGCTGGTGGCCACGCCGCTACCGGCGTAGCAGCATTTACTCGAAGCTCGTGGCCGTGGACCAGTGCTTCCGTATCGCCGATCGGATCGAGGCCCGCGATATTCGTTTGCCTGGCCGCCCTCTGCGCGAGCGCGTGGTGCAGGACGTCGAGGTGCCGATCGAGCGGGCCGGCGAATTCTTGGAGTGGTTCCTGGACAACGTGCCCATTACACCGATCTGGTTGTGCCCGTTGCGGCTGCGCGATCACGACGGCTGGCGGCTGTATCCGATCCGGCCGGACCATACCTACGTCAACGTCGGGTTCTGGTCCTCGGTACCGGCCGGTGCCGTAGATGGCGCGACCAACCGGACGATCGAAACGAAGGTGAGTGAACTCAACGGGCGCAAGTCGCTGTACTCCGAATCCTTCTACACCCGTGATGAGTTCGATGAGCTGTACGGCGGTGAGACCTACAACACCGTGAAGAAGACGTATGACCCCGATTCGCGTCTTCTGGACCTCTACGCAAAAGCGGTGCAAGCGGCGATGACCACGACCCAAGAACCCGACCGCGCGACGACCGGCAAACTGAGCATGGCCGAGGTTCTGGAGATCCTCACCGCGACCGGACAGCACCCGCTCAAGTTCACCGCGTACGACGGCAGCTCGGCCGGAAACGACCATGCCGAGCTGGGCCTGGATCTTCGATCGTCCCGCGGCGTCACCTATCTGGCTACGGCCCCCGGCGAGCTGGGTCTTGCACGCGCGTACATCTCAGGTGATCTGCACACGTACGGCGTACACCCTGGCGATCCGTACGAGCTGCTCAAGACGCTGACCGACAGGGTCCAATTCAGGCGGCCGTCGGCGCGGGTGCTGGCCAATGTGGTCCGGTCAATCGGCGTCGAACACCTGCTGCCGGTCCCACCACCGCCGCAGGAGACACCGCCGCGGTGGCGCCGGGTCGCCGACGGCTTGATGCATAGCAAAACCCGTGACGCCGAGGCCATCCACCACCACTATGACGTCTCCAACACGTTCTACGAATCGGTGCTCGGACCGTCGATGACCTACACCTGCGCGGTCTATCCGAGCGCAGACGCGACGCTGGAAGAGGCCCAGGATTACAAGTACCGGCTGATTTTCGAGAAGCTACACCTAAAGCCGGGCGACCGACTGCTCGACGTCGGCTGCGGGTGGGGCGGCATGGTCCGCTACGCCGCCCGGCAGGGCGTGCTGGCTATCGGTGCCACGCTGTCGGCCGAGCAGGCGAAGTGGGCGCAACAGACGATTGCGGATGAAGGGCTCTCGGACTTAGCCGAAGTGCGCCATTCGCGACTACCGCGACGTGCCCGAGGCGGAGTTTGATGCCGTTTCTTCGATCGGGCTGACCGAGCACATCGGCGTCAAGAATTACCCCGTTTATTTCGGCTTCCTCAAGTCGAAGTTGCGCACCGATGGACTGCTGCTCAATCACTGCATCACCCGCCACGACAACAAGCAGAGCTCGTTTGCGGGCGGATTCACCGATCGCTATGTCTTTCCTGACGGGGAGCTGACCGGCTCGGGACGCATTATCACCGAGATCCAGGACGCTGGTTTGGAGGTGCTGCACGCGGAGAACTTCCGCCATCACTACGCGATGACGCTGCGTGATTGGTGCCGCAACCTCGTCGAGCATTGGGACGCCGCGGTCGTCGAGGTCGGCTTGGCAACCGCGAAGGTGTGGGGGCTCTATATGGCGGCGTCGCGGGTCGGCTTCGAACGCAACAATCTTCAGCTGCACCACGTGCTGGCGTCAAACGTCGATGTCTGGGGAAACGACACCCTGCCGGTGCGGCCTTGGTGGACACCCTGACCCGGCCGAGCCAGCCTCGGCTAGCCGCTGTCTATGCGGCGCGCACCCAGTTCGTTCTGCAGCAGTTCGAGCGCAACCTCTTCCGGGTCGCGGCGCGGCGCCGTTGGATCGCCTTGGCCGGCTTCGGCGAGCATGTGTTCCTCTTCGTCACGCTGGGCGGAATCCGCGTCAGAGACGGCGGTCGGCTCCTCCTTGGCGGGTAGCGAACTCGTCTCGGCGGGTACCGGGGAACCCGTCTCACACCGCACCCGCCAATTCACTCCGAGGGCATCTTTCAGCGCTTCGGCAATGACATCCGAGTTGCGCTGTTCGGATAGCCGCTTCGCCAGCGGCGCGGATTCGTGGGTCAGCACCAGCGTGTTGTCCTCCACGGCGCGAACCGTTGCGCCCGCCAGCATCACCTCGGTGGTGCGGCTGCGCTGACGCACTTTGTCCCGCACCGTCGGCCACATGGTTCGTACCGCGGCCGCGTTGAGTTCACCCGGGGCAGGGACTGGTTGGGGCGCTGCCGGCGGAGTTGGTTCGGACGGTTCGGGCACCGCCGCTCGCTTCGGCTGGGCGACCGGGACCTGCCGGGGTGGCGGGCTGGGTGGCGCAGCCGACTCGACTGGTGCGGATCGCGCGGCGGGTACGGCCACTGGTGCGCGCGCTGGTGCAGCTGCCGGCGCGGTTTGGGAGGCGGGGATCGACATGTCCAGCCGGGTCTCGATCCGCTCGACGCGCTGCAACAGGGCCGACTCGGCGTCACTGGCCGAGGGCAGCAGCAGCCGCGCACAGACCACCTCGAGCAGCAAACGTGGCGCCGTCGCACCGCGCATCTCCCCCAGCCCGGCTTGTACTACCTCGGCATAGCGGGTCAAGGTCGCCGGGCCGAGGCGGACCGCTTGTTCTCGCATCCGGTCCAACACGTCCTCTGGTGCATCTACGACGCCGCGGGTTGCCGCGTCGGGTACCGCTTGCAGCACGATGAGATCGCGGAAGCGTTCGAGGAGATCGGTGGCAAACCGCCGGGGGTCGTGGCCGGCGTCGATCACCGATTCGACCGAAGTGAATAACGCCGCAGCGTCCGAAGCGGCCAGAGCGTCGACGGCATCGTCGATCAGTGCAACGTCGGTGGCGCCCAGCAGGCCCAGTGCCCGCTGGTAAGAAACCCGGGGGCCGTTCGGGCCGTGTTCAGAGCCGGCCACCAGCTGATCCAGCACCGAGAGCGTGTCCCGTGGCGAACCACCACCGGCGCGGATCACCAGCGGATATACCGCATCGTCGACGACGACGCCCTCTTGCTCACAGATCCGCCCGATCAATGACCGCATGGTGCGCGGCGGCAGCAGCCGGAACGGGTAGTGATGGGTGCGCGACCGAATCGTCGGCAGCACCTTCTCCGGTTCAGTGGTGGCGAATATGAAGATGAGGTGTTCGGGCGGTTCCTCTACGATCTTGAGCAGCGCGTTGAACCCCGCAGTGGTGACCATGTGGGCTTCGTCGACGATGAACACCCGGTAGCGCGACTGCGCCGGCGCGTAGAACGCGCGGTCCCGCAGCTCGCGGGTGTCGTCCACGCCGCCGTGGCTGGCGGCGTCGAGTTCGACCACATCGATGCTGCCGGGCGCATTGGGTGCCAGCGCGGTGCAGGAATCGCAAACCCCGCAGGGAGTGGCCGTCGGTCCCTGTGTGCAGTTCAGCGATCGCGCCAAGATGCGCGCCGACGAGGTCTTTCCGCAGCCACGCGGCCCGGAGAACAGGTACGCGTGGTTGATCCGGCCGGCTTCCAAGGCGATGGAAAGCGGCTCGGTGACGTGCTCCTGCCCCACCACCTCGGCGAAGGTTGCCGGTCGATACTTGCGGTAGAGGGCCACGGTCAGCCAGGCTACCGGCGCGGGCTGACGACGGTCGGGCTGGCCATCGACAGTGAGATCGCGGCGTCGCGTGTGAACGTAGGGCGGGATTTCGCCGGCGGTGCCGCCGTCAGTTCACACTCGACGGGGACGTCCCCAGCACGGACTCGGATGCTGCCAGCAGCGCGCACGTCGACAGCCCGTCAACCGCATCGCGCAGCTCAGGCATCGAGGGGAAGGTAGGCGCGATCCGGATGTTTTTGTCATCCGGATCCTTCCGATACGGGAACGAGGCGCCCGCCTCGGTGACCGCGATACCGGCATCCTTGGCCAGGGCGACGGTCCGGCGCGCTGTGCCCGGCAACACGTCAAGGCTGATGAAGTAGCCGCCCTTGGGCTCCGTCCAGGAAGCGATTTTTGAATCGCTCAGCCGCTGATCCAGAATCTCTAGCGCCAAGGCGAATTTCGGCGCCAGAATCTGCTGGTGGCGCAGCATCTGCAGGCGTACCCCGTCGGCGTCGCCGAAGAATCGCAGGTGCCGTAGCTGGTTGATCTTGTCCGGGCCGATCGACTTCTTCCCCGCGTATTGCAGATACCACGCGATGTTGCCCAGCGATCCGCCCAGGAAGCTGACGCCTGCGCCGGCGAAGGTGATCTTCGAGGTGGATGCTAAGACGTAGGGCCGATTCGGGTTGCCGGCCTTGGCGGCCAGGCCGAGAACGTCGACCTGACGGGTGAAGTCCAGCGTCAAGGTGTGCACCGCGTACGCGTTATCCCAGAACAACCGGAAATCAGGGGCCGCCGTCCGCATCTGGACGAGGCGGCGAACCGTTTCCCAGGAATAGGTGATGCCGGTCGGGTTGCCGAACACCGGAACCGTCCACATCCCCTTGATAGCGGGGTCAACGACGAGCTCTTCGATCAGGTCGACGTCGGGGCCGTCCTCACGCATCGGGATCGGGATCATCTCGATGCCCATCGTCTCGGTGATGGCGAAGTGCCGGTCGTAGCCGGGCACCGGGCAGAGGAACTTGACGCTCGGTTCGTCCTTCCAGGGCCGCTGCGAGTCCACGCCGCCGTACAACATCGAGAAAGCCACGAGATCGTGCATCAGCTCCAGGCTGGAGTTGTTCCCCGCCATCAAGTTGGGCACTGGGATGCCGAGCAACTCCCCGAAAATGCCACGCAGCCCGGGAAGGCCGTGCAGGCCGCCGTAGTTGCGCGTGTCGGTACCCTCTTCGTCGCGGTAATCGTCCCCGGGCAGGGTCAGCAGCTGGTTAGACAAGTCCAACTGCGCTGGGGAGGGTTTGCCGCGGGTCAGATCCAAGGCCAGCTTCTTGGCCTGCAGCTCCGCATAATCCTGCTGGTGGCGCGTGTGCACCGCCGATAGCTCCGCCGGGCTAAGGGAATCGAAAGACACCGTGGGGCCCTTTCGCTCTCGAACACCGTGGGTTCATAGGGGCATAAGCACTGGTGGCGCGGCCCCAGACTTAGGGGACCCCGCGCACCCGACAGAGCCCATTGACCCTTGCTGCCTTCCGGCCCTGGGGGAGTTCACAGGATAGACGCCGCGCGGGGTCCGTCCAGAGTCTAATACCTGGGGCCGACGGGTCCGCGGCGGCCGCAGGACTGACGGCGTGCTTCAGCGGCTACCATGGCCACGGAGGATTCGCCTAGTGGCCTATGGCGCTCGCCTGGAACGCGGGTTGGGTTAACGCCCTCGCGGGTTCAAATCCCGCATCCTCCGCAATCGGTTCCGCCTTTTTTCGCGGCGGGGACAGATACGAAAACGGTCTGGAATCGGTTCGGCCGGCTTTACGCTGGCCTGAACTCACCAGCTTGAGGAGGGGTATGGGACGCAAGGTCGCCATGCTGTGGCACGCGTCATTTGCGATTGGCGCCGGCGTCCTCTACTTCTATTTTGTGTTGCCCCGCTGGCACGAGCTGATGGGCGACATTACGCACACCTGGGGGATAGCGCTTCGGATCGTGGCGGGCGTGCTGATTGGCCTGGCCGCGCTGCCCGTGGTGTTCACTCTGCTGCGCACCCGCAAGCCCGAACTCGGCACCCCACAGCTGGCGCTATCGATAAGGACCTGGTCGATTGTGGCCCACGTGCTGGCCGGAGTGCTGATCATCGGGACCGCGATCAGCGAGTTCTGGCTCAGTCTGGACACTGCCGGGCAGTGGCTGTTCGGAGTTTACGGCGCCGCTGCGGCGATCGCGGTGCTCGGGTTCTTCGCGTTCTACCTGTCGTTCGTCGCCGAGTTGCCGCCGCCTCCGCCGAAACCTATCAAGGCGAAGAAGCCCAGAAGACGCGATGCTCGCCGTAAGAGGGGCGACGACGAGGCTGACCCCGACGCCGTGGAAGCCGCTGAAGTTACCGAAGACGCGAAACAGTCCGAAGAGACCGAGCAGGCCGAAGCCGACGGAACCCTCGAAACGAAAGAAGCCGAGACCTCCGACATCGAAGCTGCCAAGGCCCCCGCCGACACGGAGGAGTCAAAGCTGTCGGAGGAACCCGTCGAGGCGACCGAGGAAACGCCGGTCACCGCAGACACCGAAGCCACTCCGGCTGGGTTGCGAAACCGCCGTCCGAGCGGGAAGGTTTCGCATCGGATGCGTCGCAGACGTTCCCCCGGTGGCGTCGCCGTCGAGGAGTAACGCCCGTTACCTAGTCCTTTCGGCTCGCTGTCACGATGACGACCGGAATGTCGGTGTTTTCGTCGGTGTAGTAGCTCGCGCACACCCGGTGGTAACCGTCGGCGATCTGTAGCGGAACACCGGTCAGCAAGTCGCCGCGGACCAGCAGAATGGGCGACAGCGGATCCTCGTTTTTGATCTTGGCAAGATCCTCGGCGACGTGGGGATTGTCGGTTGGCAGCAAACTCAGCTGCGCGGCACGCAGTATGTCCTTAGCCTTTTTGTGCGCAACGGTTCCGGCCCGCAGTCGCTTAATCACCTTTTTGACCGTCCGCGATTCCGCGACCAGGTCAAGGTAGTCGGCTGCGGCCGGAAAGTCATGGGCCTGAGGCTTTTCCAACCATTTCACGCCTGCCATCGAGCGTCTCCCTTCATCTGGCGCTCGCCACTGGAACAGGTCCTCAGGCTTGTGCGCCGACAACGGCATCGAGGGCGGCCAGATGAACGGGCCTGCCGTGTCGACCGCAGCTTACCGGCTGAAATTTGGGATCGGTAGCGACAGGGGCGGTCTGTACTTGCGACATGACGACGCCACGAGGGCGGCGCATGAACGGAAGGAAATCCAGTGAAACGTGTTCTCGCGGGCGCCATCGGAACGATCGGCTGCGCATCGGCTCTGGTGGCCTGTTCCAGCGGCGGTCAAGCAGCCAGCCCGGCCTCGTCTACTGCGCCGAGCGCCGCCACCGGGAGCGGCGCCCAGGTGCAGGTGGGGGGCAACGACCTGCCGGGCTTGAACCCGGCCTCGGTGACCTGCGTCAAACAGGGCGGCAAGATCGACATCGGCAGTGGGTCATCCGGAGGCCCCCAGCAAGCGTTGGCTGTCGTGATGACCGACGAGGCCACCCCGAAGGTCGAGTCGCTGGCACTCGTCGTCGACGGCAACGCATTGTCGGTCGCCAACAACATGGGCGCCAAGGTCGGCTCGGCCAACGTCGCGGTGAACGGCAAGACCTACACCATCACCGGCCAGGCGCAGGGTGCCGACATGAAGAACCCGATGGCCGGAATGCTCACCAAGGACTTCAACATCAAGGTGAGCTGCGGTTAATTCGATCAGACTCCGGGCGGCGGACGTGCCTCACTCACGCGTCCGCCGCTCCGGGTTGCTTATGATGCAGCCGTGTCGGTCCCCGGCGATTTAGAGCACGCCCGTCGTCTGGCGTTTGCCGCCGACGAAATAGCGGCCCGGGACCTCCTGCTGTCTCTGGTTCCGCGGATCGAGGACGAGGATCGAGACGATCTCATGCTGGAAGTTCTTGCTCAGCTTGGCGAGATCTACCTTGCGCGCGGAGCCACTGACGGCGTCCGAGAGTCCATACGGCGCATCCGCGACTGTCTGGCCATCTATTCGGGGATTGCGGCCGGCACAATGCCGGACGCAGCCGCCCAGACGGGGATGTCTGACGCCGAGGTCGCGCACATGCTCTGCCGATATTCGCGACGAGCCGAGTTTCTGGAAACGGGCCTGGCTGCGGCGCAGGGCGATCACGAACGTGCCGCGGCGGCGCTGGCGACCTTGCGCGACGCGGAGGCTGCGGATTTTCCCGACCTCGCCGATGAACACGCCCACCTGCGCACCCTCGCCCAAATCCTCTGCGGGACCGCACTCTGCGACGACGACCTGCACGTTCGATCGGTTCCGCTGTGGAAGCAGGTGCTCAGCGCCCTGGCGGATCCGGCCCAGCTGAGCGGTGGCGGCCAGGTCGCCGACTACGTTCGGATAGCCGGGGCCACCGCGTACGGCAGATTCTGCGTCGAGACCGGGCGACTGCCCGAGGCCGAACCCTGGCTGCGTCGCGCGGAAGCCCGAGCGCAAGCTAACGGATGGGAACTGGCAACCGCCCGAGCACAATTGGAGCGCGCGGCAGCGTGCTGGTCGACACGCGACCAGGTGGCAACCGAACAGCTGGTCGCGAAAGCTTATCCCGTCATCGCCCGGTACGCCCGAGCTCATGACGTTTCTCGCTGCTGGCTGTATCTCGGCCTGACCCGAATGGCATGCGGCGCGCTGGAGGCGGCCGACCAATGCTGGGAACACGCCGAGCGGCACTGGCGTGAACTGGGCAAGCCACTGCACATTCACCGCATTCTGTTGCAGCGCAGCTGGATAGCGATATTTCGCAACCGCTTCGGGGACGCGGTCGAGCTGATCGCGCAGGCGCGGGAATGGCTCGACTCGTCGCCACGCAGTAGCTGGCTGCAGTACGCCCAGCTCGACAATCACCTGGGAACGGTGTGGCGCGCGGATGCGTTGACCGACCTCGGCTTCGACGCTGCCGGCGACCCATCCGACACGTGGCGCGAAGTCGAAGCCAGACAGGCCAACGCGCTGGGCGTCACCCAGGCGCACGTCAGTAGTCCGGAATACCTGCGCGCGGCGACGAAGCTCGAACAGGCCGCCGAGCTCAAGGTGCCGGCCGCGCTGGCCGTCGATTCCGTGCGGTATTCGATCGCGGGCGCCGACGCGCGATCCCGTTGGGCGAGCAGCATTTCGGCACCAATCCTGGCGGGCGCCTTCGCCGTCGCCTGGGAGTGGGACAACACCGAGTTGCTCGGCGAGCTGATCGAGTATCACAGCGCCCGGGGAACTTTCAGCACCGAACCACAGGCGCGGGACGTCACTCACGAAATCGGCGAATGGGCGGCTACCGCCACTGTGCCGGTTCTCCTCGACACCGAACCGGCCATACCAGCAGCGACGACCGCAGCCGGCCCGAAGACGCGTGGCGGCGTTTCGCTTTCGCTGACCCGGTTAGGTCCGTTGCCGCCGCTACAGATGCAGCCGGATGCGGCGCCGATCATGGGTCACTATCGCGAGCTGGCGTTGCAGCGATACGGCCGTGACGTCACGGCGGGAGAACCCGTCTGGTCGACCTGGCCATGACCGACCGGCTGACCATGGTCCTGCGATTCGCCGACGTCGGGATCGCCACGTACGCCAGTTTGCGAATCGTCGGGCAACCGTCGCGAACCGTCACCTGGGTGGTCGACGAACCGACCCTGCTCGCGGCGGTGCAAGAGCTGGACGATGCTCTACCTGAGCCGCACGCTTCCGAGAGCGGGCGCGACGCCATTGAACGGGCACTGTCCAGAGGCCCCTTCGCCGCACCGGAATCCGAACTGACGGTCGCCTACATTCTGGGCGTGCTGCTGATCGGTTCGGCGGGCTGGCAGCTGCTGACGGAGTGTCTGGCTTCGCCGCGCGCGGTGTTGTTCATTTCGCCCAGCTCGCGTCTCGCGCGGGTCCCTTGGGGGTTGCTCGCGATGCCCAAATCGGGACCAACTACCGAGGAGTTGATCCGTGCCCGGGCGGTGTCCTTCACCAACACCGGCGTAGAACCGGCCCAAATCCCTTGGCAGCTCGCCGATATAAGCGTGCACACCGATGGCTATCGCCTGATGGAGCTGGTAGACGTGCTGATGGCGGTACCGCCCAATATCGTGCACTCGCCGCGAGCACCTGCCCGATGGGAGAGCAGGCAAGACGGTCCGCCGATATTGGTCCTCGACCCTCGAGTGCCAGGACAGCTTCCGGACTCCGTGCTCGGGTCGGTGCTCGGCAGGCCATCGGCAGAGACGCCGTTGGCGCGGCACTTCACCGAGCTGATGCAACGCCGGCCCGTGCTGCCGGCTGTCGACGCGGCGGTCGAGCTGTTCCGGCGTCAGGATGCCGACCGCAGGTGGCTGGCCCAGTTGCTGGCGCAAACCCCCAGCCGGCTGATGTACGTCGGACATGCGACTTCAGCAAATGAAAGCATCGATTACGCCAGTCGGGCTGACCGGGCTGCGCTTCACCTGGCTTGTACGGCAGTGATTTCCGGAGAATCCGACGCTATCGGCGATCATCGCCCGCTGACCGCGTCGGACCTGATGTCGCTGCGGTTGCCGATGCCGCCGAGGGTGGCTCTGCTGGCATGTGGGTCAGGCGGCGACTATCGATTCGACGAGGCGACCGGGCTGGTTGCGGCGATGATCCTGGGTGGTGCGCAGTTGGTGACCGCCACTCTTTGGTCACTGCCCACCGCAGCGGCGTATCGGCAGTTTGCGCCCGCAACTGACGAACCGGCCAATCCGATGGCCGACATTGTCGTCGCCGTCGATCGTGCCCACGAAACCGTTGAGGCGGGGTGCGCGGTGAATCGCTGGCAACGTGAACAGATGCGGCGCTGGCGTGACGGTGTCATCACCGCCAGCCCGCTGTACTGGGGCGCCTTGGTGACCTTCGCCGTCGACGGTGAGCGATGATGCAGCTCAACCGGACTTCATGCATGCGGCGCGGACCGCAAGGACGTCGTCTGGCAGCGAAAGCCGTTCGCGGGCAGCGGGATCAAATGCCACCAGCACGATCAGCCCGGGCCGCAACGTCGACATGTCCAGATCTCCGTCACGGTGGATCAATCGGCCGATGAAAACCTCCCCGCGCACGCCGGTCACCTGGAGCAAGACCTGACGTCCGCCATCGGCGGATTCACCGCTTGCGGATTCGACACCTTCAGCCGTGTACACGGTGCCGACTCCCACGGTAGGGCGGCCGGCGATGTCACGTCGAGCAAACATGTGCCGGCCACCGAGTACCAGCGCAAGGACGACCCGGGCGGTACCTACCAGGGTGATCCACAACTCGCGAGAAGCGGCGTAGAGGATGGCGATGGTGGTTGCGATCAGCGCGATCTCGGCGCCGCCCAGCGGCACAGTCAGCTTCCTCATTCGACCAGGTTCCACGGGCAGGCCGGCTACCGAACCCAACTTTTTGGCTGCCGCGATTTTGGCAATGCCCCTATCCTGTGCAGATGAGCGCGGATTCGCAGGTGGTGGCTGCCTTGCCGAGTCAGGCAGCGGGCCGGCCACGCCGGTTGGTGATCGACCAGGCATGGCGGGCGATCGGCCCCGGCGTCGAGGTGCTCAGCAGCGATGATGGCGGCCCGTTGA
The DNA here is from genome assembly GCA_963762625.1 of uncultured Actinomycetota bacterium. GTDB lineage: Bacteria > Actinomycetota > Actinomycetes > Mycobacteriales > Mycobacteriaceae > Mycobacterium. The sequence continues at coordinate 471,209 of CAVXLB010000001.1, read as the reverse complement.
CCCGGACCGTCAAGCGCATCATCGACCCGCTGGTGCTGAGGTTGCGCTCGAACCCACAGTATTCGACACCGGTCGTAGCCCCCCGCACCGCCGCAGCGATGCGTGACCTGATCATCGACAACGGCCCCCAATTGCGCTTCGCCGCAGCATGGTTCGGGGCGCTCAAGCTCGAACGCCGTCGGCAGCGGATTCGCACCGGAAACGCCCAGGAGCTGTACTTTCCAGTGTGCTTCGAACTCGCGGTGACGAAAGGCGCACCGGTGCCGCAAGATCGCGAGACGGTGGCTGCAGTGCTCGGCGACATCCACCGCGGGCGGGACCGCACCGCGATCGAAGTGCTGCACGAGTACGTGGCAAGTCCAGAGACCGTCGCCACATTGGCCGATCAGCTCGACCGCAGCTGGCGCGACGTGCGGGCGGACGAAATCGGCGAGAAACATGCCGGTCCGTTCCTCGTCGAGCTCAGGACTGTGCTCGGACCCGCCGATAGCCATAGTGCGGCGACAGCGCGCCAGCGAGTCTGGTCGGCGGTGATCGCCGACCCCACGCCTTATAACCTGGGCGCTCTGGCACGCGTTGAAACAGCCGAGTTGCCCTGGTCGATCGTTAAAATTGGACTCAGTTCAGTTGCACCGCAACGAAGACCGGGTATCCGCGGCGGCTCCGACAGTGATCGTCCACTGGATCGCAGCGTGGTTGACCGGGTGCGCGCGACGCTGCGCCGCGCCTTGGACCGCGACGCGTTGCCGGACATTCCGCTGTTGTGCGCCGAGGAAGTCGACCGGGCCTGTGCGCCTTGGGGGTTGCTGGGGGAGGACAAACAGGCCACGTTGGTGGCCGGCATCGAGGTCGCGGTCGAGCTGGCACCGTTGGACCGATCCATCGGCAGGCCGCTATGCGCTGGCAGCGCAGATCCAGGCCCGGCTGCGCAAGGAGGCCTACGTCCTGCACGCCCGTCGTTACCTTGCCGAGGGCGGCCCGATCCATCCGCGCCAACGGCAGGTGGTCGAGGACCTCGCCGCCTACGCGCAGCCGTACTTGAGCCGGCTCTGGGCGCGACTGCACGGCCGCGACGTATGGCAGGAACCCTGCGACGATGTCGATGATGTGCGCTCATTGCTGGAGGGGGTCGCGCGGTCAGTGAGTCTCGATCACCGGCAACGGATCAAGGCGATGCTCGAATTGCAGGTAGCCGGATGAGATTGGTGGCCGACTCCGGTCTCTGGCGCGCCGGCCCCAGCGACCCGTCCCTGGCGGCGCCGCCGATGTTGGTCGCGGTGCTGGAAGTCAGTGGCGCTGTGCTGTCCTGGACGGTCGACGATCCGCCCGGTGGTACGTCAGCCCAGATCACCTTCACCGATTTGGCCCGCGCCGACTGGCTTTGGCGCGTCCTCGGCGAATCGGGACACGTCGCGCTGGCCGCTGCCTGTGGGGCGGTGGCCCCCGTCGACGATCAGCCACACAGCATCGACCTTACCGGTGTCGACATCGTGCCGGGATCGGCAGACTCGCTCCGGAGGCTGGCCATAGGCCACTGGCTGCGGCGATGGTGGCCCGCCAGTCGACAGGACGGCATCGCCGGGCTGGACCGCGCGCTGCTCGACGTCGAGGTCGCGTTGCTGACCGTCGACGCGCAGGGGTTCTTTACCGACGACACGCTGGATTCGGACGTCGCCCGGCTGCTGGCGCCGCACGCCACGGCCTTGATCACGCGGGTCCGAAGTGCGGACGCGCGGATCGTGGATCTGGTGCGGGCAGGTGCCGGGCTGGCCGACGAAGTCGGCGTGGACGACATCGGATGGCCGGAACTACATGCCGCTCTCGATGGTTCGCATGCGATCTTGACGACGCCGAGCGGCCGCCCTGACGATTACGCGCTGGCTGCCGGCTCTGACGCCGTCCCGCGGCGGGGGACCTCGATTGCCCGGGGCGTCGCGTCGATCAACTGGAGCGCGGTTCCCCCCGGAATATTCGATGCCGCCGAGAACACCGTCGAATGGAGCGTCGAGGCGACCGGAACAGCGGCCGCCGCGGTGGTACGTGCCGCCGTCATCGGACCCGATCCGGCGACCGGCATCGCCGTGCAGCTGCGGTCTCAGGCCATCACCAGCACCGGCGCCCTCGACGCCGACGGTCGCGCGACCCTGCCGCTGGTCGACGCACAGCGACGGCCGATGACAGAACAGGCCGTCTGGGACCACGATTGGCCGGCGACCTCGGTAATCATCGGCACTGGGATCTCCGCGGCGATGGAATCCCGAGACACCAGAGACCGGGTGCGCCGTTTGGCGCGGTTAAGGATGGAGCAGCCGGGCGAAGACGCGTTCCTGGCCGAGATCCTGGCTTCCGAGTCCGCCTACTAAGCCCGACGACGATTCCCTATGCTGAGCGAGTGCCAAACAACTATCGAGTGGTTCAGTGGAACACCGGAAACGTCGGCAAAAGCTCGCTGAAGTCGATCGTCGACAACCCTCTGCTTGACCTGGTGGGGTGCTACGCGTGGTCGCCGGAGAAAGCCGGCCGAGACGCCGGCGAACTAGTAGGCATTTCGCCGCTGGGGGTGGCTGCCACCAACGATGTCGACGAGCTGCTCGCTCTGAAACCGGACTGCGTGGTGTACAACCCGATGTGGATCGACGTCGACGAGCTGGTCCGCATCCTGTCTGCGGGCGTCAACGTGGTGACCACGGCATCTTTCGTCACCGGACACAACCTGGGTAAGGGCCGCGACCGCATTCTCGAGGCCTGCGAGAAAGGTGGATCGACGATGTTCGGCTCCGGGGTAAGCCCGGGCTTCGCCGAATTGTTGGCCATCGTGTCGGCGATGGTGTGCAACCGGATCGACAAGGTAACCGTCAACGAGGCTGCCGACACCACGTTCTATGACTCACCTGAGACCGAGAAGCCGGTGGGATTCGGCCAACCGATCGACCACCCGGACCTGCAGGCGATGGCAGCGAAGGGCACCGCGATCTTCGGTGAGGCCGTCCTACTAGTGGGCGACGCCCTCGGCGTCGAACTCGACGATGTGCGGTGCGAGGCCGAATTCGCCCAAACCACGGCGGACCTTGAAATGGCGTCCTGGACCATACCCGCGGGATGCGTCGCGGGCGTCTACATCAGCTGGCAGGGAATCGTCGCCGGCAAGACTGTCATCGACCTCAACGTTCGGTGGAAAAAAGGACAGACACTCGAACCCGACTGGAAGATCGAGCAAGATGGCTGGGTCATCCAGATCGACGGGCAGCCCACGGTAACAACGAAAGTCGGCTTCCTGCCGCCGCCGTACTTCGAAGCCACGACGATCGAGGAGTTCATGGACCTCGGACACATCATGACGGCGATGCCGGTCATCAACGCAATCCCGGCCGTCGTCGCCGCGGCCCCTGGCATCGCCACATACGCGGACCTTCCGCTAACACTTCCCCGCGGCAACCTCAAGGTCTAGCGGCGAGCCCGGGTGGCTTCAATACCGCAACGATTTCTCAGGATTCTTCGATGCGGGAACTCGCCAGCTGACGCTTCCCTACCCTTTCCCCGACGCCGTCGTCTCGCGCGCGGCCGACCGCCGCCGAGCGGGCTTGGGATAGGCCGCTCCGAGCTGGGGCACCTCGATGAGGCCCTGGTCGCGGGCTAGTTCGATGGCATCGCGCAGCGGACCGGCCAAACCCGCGAATGAGCCCATGTCGAACACCATCGGCGTCACCAGCCGGTTGTGCACAAAGCCGAAGGAGCTGTCGGCCTCGGGGTCGGCCCATCCGAGGGTTCCACCCAGTCCGACGTGACCGAACCCGCGGATTAAGCCGGGAACCGGCGATTCGTGGTAGCCGAGGTGAAAAGGCATGGGCACCACCATGTTCGCGTCCGGCCACTTTGTTCCCGGCGTACCCGCCAAGCCACGAACCAATTCCTTGGACAAGTACTTTTTCCCATCGATACGACCGTCGTTGGCCAGCACGGCGTACATCTTCGCCAGGCCGCGGCCGGTTACCACCCCATTGGCCGCCGGGACCTCGCCGTCCAGGAACGGGGTGTCCCCCTGCATGAGTGAGGTGATCCCAGGGAAGTACATCGCGCCGAGGGCGCCCGAGTAGGGCAGACCCGCCACCCTCGGTGTGATGAAGTTCAGCACCGGGGTGCGAATAAACTTCTGCGGCATCAAAATCTCGGCTGGCGTTGTCGGCGACCCTTCGGGAGGGCGGCCAAGATGCAACCCGTCGGTATTGAGCGGACGCGCGACCTCCTCGCGGATCAGTTCGCGCATGCCTTTACCGGTCACGGACCGGGCCAGGCCGGACAGCAGCCAGCCATAGGTCAACGCGTGATAGGCCTGCACGCCGCGCAGGTGATCGACGGGCGCGCCCGCGAGGCGCTGCTCCATCAGCAGGTGATCCATCAACTCCGCCTTGGTGACGCCTCGCAGATGCGACAGCCCGGCTCGATGTCGCAGCACTTCCCGCACCGTGATATCGGCCTTGCCGTTGGCGGCGAACTCGGGCCAGTATTCGGCGACGCGTTCGTCATAAGACAGCAAGCCGCGGTCGGCCAGCCGATGAATCACCGTCGTCGAGACACCTTTGGTCGCGGAGAACACCATTGCACCGGTGTCGGCGGTCCAAGGCTGCGTGCCGGCCCGGTCCGACCATCCCGTCCAGACGTCGACGACGGGCTGGCCTTCGATGTAGACGCTGAGGGCTCCTCCGCCAAACCGGCGCCCCGGAAACAGCCGCGAGAAGATCCTGATGACGTTTGCGAAACGCGGGTCGGCGGCGCCGGAGATACCGCGCGGCAAGCCGTCGTCGGTCGCCAGAAGAGTTGCCGGTGTCACTGTGCAGCTCTTGCCCGAGCGGCATCTGCACATCGTTGTGCCATCACGGGATTGAAGCTATCAGGCGGACAGCAGCCAGTGAGGTTCAGTTTGACGGTCACGCGCCACGGGGTACCCCACGACACATGAACACCACGAACAGACTGAGGAACAAGGGCCAGTACTGGAGCGGCAGGGCCAAGGAGACAATCGGCCGAGTCACCGGCAACAGGCGCACCCGGTACGAAGGCAAGCTCGATCAGGTCAAAGCCAATCTGAAAGACACGGGCGCGCAGCTAAAAGGCAACCTCAAGAAGTAGCTCTGCCAGCGTGTTCTTCGCGTCGCCGGTGCGCCGGACGATCGCCGCAGGTTCAAGTCCCGCCCCGCCGGGTACCCATCGATAGGTAAGCAGAGCGAGCAATCAAAGAGGGAGCTAATGAGCACCGAAGACAAGATCAAGAACAAGATCGAAGACGTGGGCGGCAAGGCCAAGGAGGCCGTCGGCAAAGTTACCGGCGACCACGACACCAGGAACGAAGGCAAGGCGGACCAGGCGAAGTCCAACCTGAAGGACGCCGGCGAAAAAGTGAAGGACGCTTTTAAAAAGTAGTTCGCTTTACCGACCGGGAAGTTTGCCATTGAACGGTGGCAAACTTCCTGGTCTACTTATTGGCGCGTTAGCTTTCTGGAGGCTCTGGGCCCGGGGGCGAATCTTTTAGCCACTTCTTCAGCCGAAGCAGCTGGTTGATCACGATGCCGATGCCCAACAGCATCAGCACCACCACAATCCCGATCACGACCGCGCTGCTCACGAATTCCATGGTGACAGGTTGAAAAATCATCCACCTGGCCATCCGCCTCGCAATCGGTGTCGAATGACAAACAACGGGTAAACCAGACTGGTAACGACGATGCGAAACGGGTGGGGCTCGATGGATGTCTTCGAACGGATGAAAACCGGACTCGCGCGACGCTTCGCGCCAGCCTTCGCGGCAGGCGCCGTCGCGGCGGCTTCCGCGCTGCTCGGCTTGCCGGCCCCGTCGGCGTCCGCTGACCCGTGTCCCGACGTCGAAGTGGTCTTCGCACGCGGCAGCGGTGAGCCACCTGGCATCGGCAGCGTCGGAGGACCATTTGCCGACGCGCTCCGCGGTGATATCGGCGGGAGGTCGCTTGGGGTGTATCCGGTCAACTACCAAGCCAGTACCGACTTCGGAAGCCCCGATTTCCCCAGGACCGTCGTTGACGGGATCCGTGACGCGGGCTCGCACATCGAATCCATGGCGGCGAACTGCCCCAAGACCAAAGAGGTGCTTGGCGGATATTCGCAGGGCGCGGCCTTGGCCGGCTACGTCACCTCGGCCGCCGTACCGCCCGGCGTGCCCGCCGATATGGTCCCCCGGCCGCTGGCGCCTGAAATCGCCAACCACGTCGCTGCGGTGACCCTGTTCGGCACACCGTCGAATCAATGGCTCGGACAGTACGGGGCACCACCCATCACGATCGGGCCGCTCTATCAGCCCAAGACGCTCGAGTTGTGCGCCCAGGGCGATTCGATCTGCGGAGACGGCACCAGCCAACTCGGGCACGGTCTGTATCCCGTAAACGGCATGACGGGCCAAGCCGCAGAATTCGCCACCAACCACATATAGCAGCGGGCGGCAGGCCAGAGCAGGATCACACCGTGCGCGTTCTCGTGACCGGCGGTACTGGGTTCGTCGGCGGGTGGACCGCCAAGGTCATCGCCGACGCGGGGCACTCCACCAGGTTCCTGGTGCGAAATCCGGCCCGGCTGGATACTTCTGTCGCCAAACTGGGCGCAGACGTGTCGGACTACGCCGTTGGGAACATCACCGACCGGGTGTCGGTACGCAAGGCATTGGTTGGGTGCGATGCCGTCGTGCACAGCGCGGCCTTGGTGGCAACCGATCCGCGACAGACCCAGGAGATGCTGACCACGAACATGCAGGGCGCCCAAAACGTCCTCGGTCAATCCGTCGAGCTCGGTTTGGACCCCATCATTCACGTGTCGAGCTTCACCGCACTGTTCCATCCGAACTTGGAGACGCTGACGGCGGATCTGCCGGTTGTCGGCGGGGCCGACGGATACGGGACATCCAAAGCGCAGGTCGATATTTATGCCCGGGGCCTGCAGGACGCCGGCGCCCCGGTCGACATCACCTACCCCGGCATGGTTCTCGGGCCGCCCGTCGGCGACCAGTTCGGTGAGGCCGGCGAGGGCGTCAAAGCGGCTCTGCAAATGCATGCGATCCCCGGGCGCAGCGCGGCATGGTTGATCATCGACGTCCGCGATCTGGCCGCGCTGCACGCAGCACTCTTGGAGCCCGGGCGGGGGCCGCGCCGTTATACCGCCGGCGGTCATCGGGTTTCCGTGTCCGAGCTGGCGACGATGCTGGGCCAGATCGCCGCCACCCCAGTGCTCGCCGTCCCGATTCCCGACACCGCGCTACGCGTTGCGGGAGCCGTGCTGGATCGGGCGGGCAGATTTCTGCCGTTCGACACCCCGATCACGTCGGCTGGGATGCAGTACTACACCCAGATGCCGGCGTCCGATGATTCGCCCAGCGAGCGCGAACTCGGCATCACCTATCGGGATCCATACGAAACCGTCGCCGACACGGTCGCGGCACTTCGCGGCTCCAGCAGCTAAGCCAGGCCCTTTCTCAGGCTGCGGATCAAGCCCAGCAAACCCGCGCCCACGAACGGCGCGGGGGCGAGCGTGGCGATGAGCGCGCTCTTGGTACCGACGAGGGGTTTACTGCGCAGCCCCAACAGCAGGTCGGCGCTGTCGCTGATCAGGCCCGCAGTCGCCCAGCCCCGGAACTCGCCGCCGCCACCGCGCACCCACGCGGCACAAGCACCCGACCCCAGCACCACGTCGCGTATCCCTATCGTCTGCATGAGTAGCGTCTCGGTACCCGTTCCGGGCTTGAAGAATCGGCCCGGCGCCACCAGCATGGCGGCGCCCACACCGACGCGCGCCGCTGCCACCAGTGCCAATATTGGCGCCTTTAAATTGGTGGATGCCCGGGTCCGGCCTTGCGTCACACCTCAAACCCTAATCAGAGAGTCGTTACGAACCCACCATCGACGCGGTAGTCGACTTCGTTGCTGTTTCCGGCGCGGTCGGTCGCAAGTAAAACGACGAGGTCCGCTACTTACTCCGGTGTAGTGAACCGGAGCGTCGGGGTGTTGCGGGCGGTCATGGCTTTGACGCCCTAGCCATCTCGCATGTCGTGCTGTTCGGCGGCGGGTGCGCAGGGAAGACGCATGCCCGCACCCGCGCCGCGCTGGCCGCCTAACCTCACCTCGTTTACGCGGGCACTTTTGCAGCGATCTTGTTCGCGATGTCGACGGCCGAGTCCTTTGGCTCGACGCTGCATGTGTTGACGTCGATTATGACGTTGTTTTTCACGGTGAGCGCCCGTCCGCAAGCTTTCCAGCCCGTGGAAGGGGGGTCCTGCAAAGTTGCGATCGTACTTAGGACCCCGTTGGCGTTGGTTATCGCCGCGACGGTCCACTGCGTCTTGGACTGGGTGTGGGTGTAGTCGTGGCAGGCCGGCCACTGCTGGGCGGAGGCGGTGAAGAAGTCGCCCGCTTGTTTTGCGGTGGGGAATAGCACCACTGCCTGCTCGGCGAAATGAGTTAAATTATCGCCCTCTTGACGGTTGAGTGTCTGGTCGCGTTCAGCCATGAAACCACTGTTGGCATAGACCTGAGCTTGGGCCGAGCCATCTATGGCTAAGCACTCCTTCGGCGTCATCGTGGCGCTGTCATCAGACATCCCGGTGCGGCTGTTCGTGACCTTCATATCGGCTGCTCCTATGGCGGCGTTAATCTCCTCGGGGCTCATCAGGAAACCCTTCAGCGCAGCCTCGGTAACCGGAGGCGGAGGTGGTTTCGTTTTGGTGGTCGACGTGGTCGACGCTTTAGCGCCTTGGTCGGCCTCGCTGTGACAGCCGGCGGTGAAAATGCAGATGCCGGCAACGGCTACGGCGGCGATTAACTGGCGCATGATTTCATCCCGTCCTGGGTAACCCACAACCGATCTACCACGCGCCACCACTACGGCATACCCAGTTGGGGTTTGGAATCCATACCAGGAATTATCTCGTCTGCCACGCGATTAAGCCAAAAGCTGCGAAAACGCGTGAAGAGCGAGAACAAGCCGAGCTGATGCCTCGTTGCACAGCGACCACGTTGGTGCGATGCCGCTATGCAAAAGCCGCAAACCGCACCGCATCACGCGCGAGATTGTCGTGGTTCTGGCGACGAACAGCCGTTTCGTGGATTCCTAGCCGGCGGGTTTGATCTCGAGGCCGACGTGCACCTTGTCGATACCGCCGCGCGCGATCGAGTGCGCAAGGAACCACCAGGCGTGGTACCAGTACCGCTTGAGCACCGCGTTGTAGATCCGCCGCGTCTCCGATTTCGGTAGCACCCGGGCGACGGCCTCGACGCCATCGCTCTTGGGCTTACCCAACGCCGCGCTCTTGGCGATCGTCACTCGGGGTGTGTTGCTGATCCGCTTGGTTTTCCACGACCCGTCATCGGTGATGACTAGGAGCTTGTCGCCGTCGGGCACTCCCCAGATCGGTGTGGGTTTGGGACGTCCGTCTTTAGTGAATGTCGTCAAAAGCAGGTACTTCGACCCAATGACGTCGTTGAAGCTGATGGCCACGCTTTGTTCCTTGTCTGCGCATAGGTAACAGAGTCTCCCCAATCGCGCAGGTTTCTAACCATGGCAAGGTGTCGGTCAGCCGCCGGTCGAAATCGATTGGCTCACGGTGTAGCTGTCGATTCCCTCGGTTCCGAGTTCGCGACCGTAGCCGCTGTTCTTCACGCCGCCGAACGGTGCCGCAGGGTCCATGATGTAGCCCTCGTTGACTCCGAAGGTGCCGGACCGCACCCGAGCCGCTACGCCGTATCCGCGGCCGGCGTCGGCGGTGAACACGGAGCCGGCCAGCCCGTACTCGGAGTCGTTGGCGATCCGGATCGCGTCATCCTCGTCCCGGTAGGAGATGACGGTCAATACCGGGCCGAAGATCTCCTCGCGCGCAATCTTCATGTCGTTGTGCGCGTCACTGAACAGGGTCGGGCGTACATACCACCCGGTGTCGAGGCCGTCCGGCATGTCGCTGCCGCCAGTCACCAGGCGCGCACCTTCGCGTTTGCCCGATTCGATGTAACCGCGCACCCGCTCCTGTTGGCGCTGCGCCACGAGTGGACCGACCTGAGTGTTGGGATCCGCTGGGTCGCCAACTGTCATCGACGCCATCCCGTCCGCCAATGCGTCCACAAACTCGTCTTTACGCTCCTCCGGCACCAGGATCCGGCTGAGCGCGTTGCACACCTGGCCGCTGTTGGCGAGGCTGGCCATCTGAATTCCGGCGGCGGTGACCGCGGGGTCGGCGTCGTCGAGCACGATTGCCGCCGACTTGCCGCCAAGTTCCAGGCTCACCTGCTTGAGCCCGGCGGCACAGGCAAGGGCTACCTGCCGACCGGCCGCCGTCGATCCGGTGAACGAGACCTTGTCGACACCGGGGTGGCCGACCAGCTGTTCACCGACTTCGCGACCTCCGGGCACCACGTTCAAGACGCCAGGCGGAAGGTCGGCCTCTAGGGCCAGATCGGCCAGCAGCTGCGCATCGAGCACCGACTCTGGCGCGGGCTTGAGCACCACCGAACACCCGGCCAGCAGCGCGGGCACGATCTTGCATATGGTGAGGAACTGCGGCATGTTCCACGGCACCACCGCGGCGATAACCCCCACCGGTTGCTTCACGATCCGGATGTCCTTGCCGTACAGGCCCGGACGCGCCTGCTGCCACTGGTAGCCGCCCGCGAAACCACAGAACGCCGACATGATGGTCAGGGGAAGGCGGACCTGCGCCATTTTGGCGAAAGTGATGGGCGCGCCGATCTCGGCTGAGATCAGCGTGGCCATGTCGGATCGCCGCTCTTTGTAGATCGCCGCCAGCCGGGTGATCGCCTCGATCCGTTCAGCGGGCTGCATGCGTGCCCACGGTCCGGTGTCGAACGCTGCCCGGGCGGCGTCGACAGCCCGATTCACATCCGCGGGTCCCGCGCAAGCCGCGTGGCCGATCACCGCCTCGCTGTGCGGCGATATCACTGCGATGACCGACTCAGAATCCGGTAGCGCCCAGCGACCGTCGATGAAGAGCTGGTCCCTCTCGTACATATTCCCTCTCAGATGTCCTGCTCTAGGTGTTGCGACCGCCGTTGACGCCGAGTATCTGCCCGGTGATGTAGCCAGCCTCTTCGGACACAAAGAAAGCACATGCGGCGGCGATGTCTTCCGGTCGGCCCACCTGGCGCACCGGCGTGCGTGCGATGTGCTCCTCCACGGTGCCGCCGAGCAGACCCCGACTCTCGGCGCTGCGCAGCATCGGCGTGTCGATGAAGCCCGGCGGTACGGCGTTGACAGTGATCCCGCTCGGGCCGTATTCGAGGGCGAGCGACTTGGTCAGGCCATTGACCGCCGATTTCGCCGCGACGTAGTGCGCCATGAAGGGCTGCCCGGAGTGGGTGCTCGACGACGAGATGTTGACGATGCGTCCCCATCCGGCCTCGACCATGTCGGGCAGCACCGCCTGAATAGTGTGGAATACGCCGTTGAGGTTCACGTCGATCACTTTCGACCATTCCTCGAACGACATACCTATGAATTTCTTGAAGCCCTCCACCCCGGCCGCATTGACCAACACAAGCACGGGGCCGAGCTCGTCGCGGATCGCTGATACGGCGGCGTCGACCTGCGCGCGGTCGGTGACGTCGGCGACCTGACCGAGCCCGTCTTCGGTGGGCGACAGATCGATGACGGCCACACGAAATCCGTCGCCGCGCAGCCGTTCGGCTACGGCGCGGCCGATCCCCGATGCACCACCGGTCACCACCGCCGTCTTGGCGTCCACGCCGCCCACCCGCCTTCCTGAGCGATCGCCCAAACGATTGGCTTCACATGCCTATCACCCCGCATCGATTACGGTCAACCCTATGGAGAGGCCCCCGTTTCGTTTCGCAGTGCAGGCGACCAACACCAGTGCGGGCCGCGAGTGGCGCGACACGGTTCGCAAAGTCGAGGACCTCGGGTACTCAACGCTTTTCCTTGCGGATCACTACCTGGGCCCAGGTCCCGCGCAGCGCGCCGCACACACCCCTCGCCAAGACCTGGCCCCCATCGCAGCGATGGCTGCCGCGGCCGCCTACAGCGAGACGTTGCGCATCGGTTGCCGGGTGTTCTGCATCGACTATCACGTGCCGGCGGTGTTGGCCAAGGAAGCGGCGACACTCGATCTCCTGTCCGACGGCCGTCTGGAAATGGGCGTCGGAGCCGGGTGGAGCGAGCTCGAATACACAGCGATGGGACTCGACTTCGACCGCCCGGGTCGGCGGATCGCCAAGCTGGCCGAAGTCGTTGCGCTTATCAAGGCCCATTGGCGAGGCGAGGAAATGGACTGCTCGGGCGAATTCATTCAGGTGCACGGATACGCGGGGCGGCCACGGCCAGTGCAACAGCCACATCCGCCGATCATGATCGGCGGGGGCGGCCAGCGCATCCTCACCTTGGCGGGCCGCGAAGCCGATATCGTCAGCATGTCCAGCGTGCCGTTCGTGGCACGCGACGCCGACGGCCTTGATCCACAGGCGGTCGCACAGCGTCGGATCGGCTTCGTCCGCGCCGCGGCCGGTGAGCGCTTCCGACGTCTCGACGTCGAAAGTTCCCCGTACTTCACCGAGATCACTGACGATCCGGAGACCGTTCTGGCAGGCGTAGCGAAGTCGGCGAGAATCTCTGCGGAGGTGTTGCGCGACCACCCTAATGCCCTGATCGGCCCTGCGGAAAGCATTGTGGAAAAGCTGTATTCGTACCGGGAAACCCTGGGCGTCAACTACGTCACGGTGCAGCAGTCGCAGATCGAATCCTTCGCACCCATAGTGGCCCTCCTGCACGGGCGCTGAGCCTTGACCACCGCGGGCTGAGGTGCAAGCATTGCACCTGCACTATTGGGCGATCGCTCAAATAGTGCAGGCGTCACCTCTACCACGGCGGGAACGAGGCAGCTCAATGGCAAAGCGCAGCAGATACAGCGAGTACCACGATCGGTATGCGAACTATCGACTCGAGCTCTCCGATGACGGAATCTTGTTCATGCAATGCCACACCAATGGCGGTAGCCTGGTATGGGACTGGCGGGCGCACGACCAAATGTCGGATGCGTTCGCCGATATCGCGGGTGACCGCGAGATCAAGGTGCTCATCCACACCGGCACCGGCGAGAACTACAACGCCAACTGGGGCCGCATGCCCAACGGTGACCCTGTCGAGAAGCCCGACTACCTGTTGATGCCCGGCACCCGAGGCCTGGTCAAACTCGACGAAAAGGCCTGGTACGCCAGACATCTGATCACCAACGTGCTCGACGTCGATGTTCCGATGATCAGCGCCGTCAACGGTCCTTGCAACATGCACTCGGAAGTGCCATTGCTCGGCGATATCGTGCTGGCCTCCGACGACGCTTACTTCCAGGACGCATCCCATTTCCCTCGCGGCCAGGTGCCCGGCGACGGCCAACACGTCATCTGGAGCTTTCTGGCCGGCCACACCCGCGCCCGCTATTTCCTGCTGACCGGCATGAAGCTCGGCGCGCAGGAAGCCAGGGAGTGGGGCGTGGTCAACGAGGTGCTGCCGAAAGACAAGTTGCTGGACAGGGCCTGGGAACTCGCTCGCGAACTGGTCAAACGCCCACCGTTGACGCTGCGCTACTCGCGCCAGCTCTTCACCAACCCACTCAAGCGGGCCTTCATCGACGAACTCGGCCACGGCCTGGCCCGGGAAACCTACGCGCAACGGGCCTTCTTCCCGTTCGGCGGCGAGATGGCACCCCTCGATCGGGCCTGGGATGACCAGCCCTGGTCAACCGAAGGAGTCCCCTCGTGACCAGCATCCAACAACGACTCTCGACGGGTCGCGGCAAGTTCACCACCGACTATCCCGAACTGGGAACCGCACCGGTCAACTACGAAGACTCGATCTCCGAGGAATTCTTCGCGGCGGAACGCAAAGCGGTGTTCGAACGAACCTGGTTGTGCGTCGGACGGATCGAACGGCTCCCACGCAAAGGTTCCTACTTCACCCGCGACCTACCGGGGCGCCTCGCCTCGATCGTGATCGCCCGCGACTCGAACGACACCGTGCACGCGTTTCACAACGTGTGCGCGCACCGCGGTAACAAGGTCGTCTGGCAGGAACATCCCGGGCGCGAGTCCTCCGGCACCTGCCGCGCGTTCTCCTGCAAGTACCACGGCTGGCGGTACGGCCTCGACGGCAAGGTCAACCACATCACCAATGAAGACGAATTCTTCGACCTCGACCAGGCCACATTGCGGATGCCACCGGTGCATTGCGAGGTCTGGGCGGGCTTCATCTTCATCAACCTCGCCTCCGAATCAAAACAAGACCCGGCACCGTTGCGAAGTTTCCTCGGCGAAGGGTTGTTAGGCATTGAGGCCTACCCGTTCGAGAAGATGACGCAGCGCTACGGGTTTTCCACCCGGATCAATGGGAACTGGAAACTGGCCGTCGACTCGGTCTGCGAGTGGTATCACCCGCCATACGTACACGGGCGCTTCATCGACCCGGATGTCGCCAAAGCCGAGAAGATGGTGCCGCCCGTCGATGCGTATCACTACGAGTTGTTCCGGCCGCACATGCTCACCTCGGTTCCGGGACCGCCACCGCTGCCGCCCCGTGAACCCGGCACCGCGGGACCTGCCCGCCAGGACCAACGTTGGGTGTACAAGCTGTTCCGTGCCGGTCTTTTCGGGCCCGATGATGTTCCCGAGATTGGACCCCCACCGGATTTTCTGAACCGTGGCGACATAGCGTCGTGGGGCAACGACCAGTTCTGGGTCTTCCCGAACATCTCCATCCAGCTGTGGGCGCGCAACTACTACATCACCTACACCTACTGGCCCGAGACGGTCGACTCCCACATCTACGAGGTCGACATGTACTTCGTGCCGCCCGCAAACGCGCGGGACCGGCTCGCGCAGGAATTGGTGGTTGACAGCACAATTGAGTTTGCGATGCAGGACGTGAACACCATCGAGGCCACCCACTCGGCGCTCAAGACACGAGCGCAGAACACCTTCCACCTCAGCGACCAGGAGCTGCTCATCCGCCAGTTCCACACGGTCATCCGCGATACGGTCGATGCTCACCGGGCCGCCAACGCCGCGCGGGAGGCATGATGTCTGCTGCGGGTTTGCCGGAGGGGTTCACCGACCTGGAACCCTTCGTGGCCGATTGGGCTTTACCTACGCGGGCGCAACGCTACGAAGCGCGACTGTCGAAGCCCTACGACGAACTCGTCACGTTCTACGACGCCGTCGCTCAAAGGGCCGAGGAGGCGATCGCCTATCTGAATGAGCGCGACATCAACGCATTGCCAGAGGACGCCGAAAGGCTTCTGCACCTGCTTTACTCGATGATCCTGGTTTCCTATGCCGTCAACGTGTTCAAGCAGAACCGCATTCCGGACTCCGGTGCGGCCTTCTTCGACATGGTCGCCGAACCGGCGGTGTGATAGGACCACACGGTGACCGCATCCGAACGCCCTAAGGCGCGGGACTCCACTACTCGCGACATGCTGATCACCGCAACGATTCAGATCATGCTCGAGGAGGGTTACGCCGCAGCCACATCGCGTCGGGTCGCCGCCAAAGCCGGTGTCAAACCGGCATTGGTGCACTACTACTTCCCCACTATGGACGAGTTGTATCTGGCCGTTTTCCGTCAGGGTGCCGCGGTCTACTTGGAGCGTCAACAGCAAGCGTTAGCCTCTGACCGGCCGTTGCACGCCTTCTGGGATACCCTCATCGAACCCAAGGACACCCGGCTGCTGTTGGAGTTCATGGGACTTGGAAATCACCGCAAGGAGATCCGGGCCGAGATCGCAGCCTGGTCCGAGCGGTGGCGCGAGATGCAGATCACCGCGCTGAACTTCATCGTCCGCGAACACAGCATCGACACAGACGAATTCCCGCCCGCAGCCCTCGCGGTCGTCATCGCCTCGATCGGCCGGACCCTGGTGTTGGAGCAGGGCATGGGGACCGCGGGAGGGCATGACGAGGCGATCGCGTTGGTGAACCGATTACTCGACCGATTTGAGATGCCGACCCCTGAGGCTCGTCGGGATCGCATGGTATCTGACTGACCCCTGTCAGGGCAGCACCACCCGCAACCGCTCCCAACCGCGGACGGTGGATGTCGGCGCTAATTGTGCTGTGTCGTAGTCGATGTCCCATTCCGGCCAGCGGTTAAGGATCTCGTCGAGAGCGACGCAACCCTCGATGCGTGCGAGGTTGGCGCCCAGGCAGTAGTGCACGCCTTTTCCGAACGTGATGTGCGAGATGTTGTCGCGGCGGATATCGAACTTGTCCGGCTCGGCATAGCGGCGATGATCGCGATTGGCGGCGCCAAACAACAGCAGCATGGCGCTGCCGGCCGGGATGTTGGTGCCGTAGCATTCGAAATCTCTTGCCATCCAACGAGCTACATGTGGTCCAGTGGGCTCGAATCGCAGCGTCTCATCGATAGTGCGGTTCAGTAGCGATCGATCCTCGTGGATTTCCCGGCGTTGGTCGGGATGCTCGGCAAGTACCTTGGCCAGCCAGCCGATCAAGCGACCCGTCGTTTCGTTGCCCGCGCCGGCCACCACCTGGGTGTAATGCAGCACCTCTTTGCGGGTGAGCTTTCGGTGCACCCCATGCTCGTCGTCGAACTCGACGTTGAGTAGTGTCGTCATCAGGTCATCGGACGGGTTCTTCGATCGCCATTCGACATAGTCGGCGTAGATCCGGCCGTCGGCGATGGAGTCGGCGTTCGCGACCTTGAGCGGCGCGCCTGGTTTGGTACGCAGGTTGGCATCATTGGCGTCGCGCACCGAGATTTGCTCGGATTCAGGGATTCCCAGCAACATGCCGATGACTCGCATCGGCATCATCGAGGCGAGCTGGGTAATGATATCGAATCCCCCGGACCCGACGAGCGGGTCCAGGCAGCGGACGCAGTACTGCCGGATCTGGTCCTCGATGGCGGCCATCCGACGCGGCGTGAACACCCGCGACATCAGGCCGCGCAGCAGCGTGTGTTCGGGAGGATCCTGGAACATCATGACGCCGCCGGGCATGTCGAATTTCGACTGAACCAGCTCAAGGATGTCACTGCGGCGGCTCGAGAACGCTTCCCAATTCGCCAATGCCTGTTCGACGTCGGAGTGCCTTGATATAGCCCAGAAGTCGTAGCGCTCGTTGTAGTAGACCGGGGCCTCTTCGCGCAGCCGAGCATAGGTCGGATACGGGTCGGCATTGATGCCAGTGTCGTAGGGGTCGTAGTAGACGTCCGTTTCGTTTGCGGCAGTCATCGTGTTCCTTACTTCAGACGGTGGCCGGCATCGACTGGCAGCGCGACGCTGGTGATGTCGTCCGGCTTAACCCATGGGACAGGCAGGTAATGAAATCTTTGGCACACCGACGCAACCGGACGTCGACTTCGGCGATCACGACCAGCCCACCGGCATCCTTGACCATCCGCGCGGTCGTGTCGAGATCATCCGGCGTCGAACCCGGCACGGGTGACACATCAAATCCCCGGCAGATGTCGAACGGCGATGATGTCGGCGCCCTCCTGCGCCAGGCGGAGCGCATGACTTCTGCCCTGCCCGCGCACCGCGCCCGTCACGAACACGACCTTGCCGTCCATCTGACCCATTGCAACCTCCACCGAGTGTTCCTTGGGCGATCGCCCAATAGTGGCGCAGGCCATGTCTAGCAGTACCTTGAAGAGCTCGTCAAGAGCGTGACTCGCGTGGCGAAGATCCGATACGGCGAGCTTTAGGCTTCGTCGATAAACTTTAGGTTTCACGGATGAACAGCGACCGCACGGTGCTGCGCGGCACCGCCGTTATCGACGTTCGTGGAGCAGCCTGCCCGTTGACGTCGACATCGTCATGGAGGCCGAGCGGATCAGGTCGGTCGCGCCAACCGCGGGCGAGTACCCCGGCCGTGTCGCGGTGGTGGATGCGCGGGGTACTTTCGTCGTCCCAGGATTCTGTGACATGCACGCCCGGGTGAGAATGCCGACCTAGTCCTGTTGTCGGGTAATCCGATCGATGATGTGGACAACGTGCACGGTATCGCCGGGGTGGTGCGAGCCGGACGGTGCTACTCGCCGCAATCCCCGGACAGCAAGGTCGAAAGCATCGCCGACACGCGATCTCCGGTCTAATTCGCGGTCGCGGCGTCGATCAGGGCGGCCGCAGCAGCACGCGCATGAGCGACAGGTGCGGTGTCATTCAGTGAGGTTGCCAATGCGGTGGCACCCTCGAACAGCACCGCCAGCTGCTGACCTAACAGATAAGGATCAACGGCACCCACTTCACGCGCGACGGCAATGAGGCGGCGGCTGAACTCCCGCTTATGGGTTCGCACAATCTCGTCAGTAGTAGCCAGCGATCCGGCCGATTCCACGGCCGCATTATGAAAAGGGCAACCGCGCACGACGTCCGCGTGGCGAAGATCGAAAATTGCCAGTAGGCGCTCCCGGGCAGGCAGAGCAGTGTCATTGAGCTGCCTCTCGGTGGGACCGCCGCCACCAGCGTCCACGCC
Source organism: uncultured Actinomycetota bacterium (assembly GCA_963762625.1). Taxonomy (GTDB): domain Bacteria; phylum Actinomycetota; class Actinomycetes; order Mycobacteriales; family Mycobacteriaceae; genus Mycobacterium. Next base: position 452,691 of record CAVXLB010000001.1, on the reverse strand, counting down.
GCGAAGGTAATGGTCCACGAGGTCGTTCTTGCTAGCGAAATGTTGGTACAGCGTTCTCTTGGACACGTTCGCCTGTTGCGCGATGAGTTCGACACCGGTGGCATGGATTCCGTTGCGATAAAACAGCCGGGCCGCAGCGCGTTCGATCCGCTGACGTGCGCCACGTCCCCCCGCCCGTGCAGGCGGGAGCGGCTGCGATGTGACGTCGTTCATCGCTCCATAATACACCGATCAGTTTACAATCGATGAAAGGGGCATTATGTTCGAGTCCGTAAAGTAAACCGATCAGTTTTAGGAAAGGCTTCGCGAATGGCAGTTCTGCAGGACGCACGCGGTGACGAAGTCGACACCGCCAACACCGCCGGTTGGGGCGCGGCACAGTCGCGGCTGGTCACCTGGCGCGACCCGATCACCACACAGACCACGGTTGCGTCGATGCCCGGTCTCGTACTGGAAGGCCGTCGCCGACGCAAAGTTGCCCCAGCCGCCAATCGGCGAGTTACTGCAGTTGCGCGTCGATGACGTCGAAAACGGCCGTATCACCTTCAGCTGCACGCCCGACGCTTCGATGTACAACCCGCTCGGCATGGTTCACGGCGGTGCGGTCTGCACCCTGCTAGACACCGTGACCGGCTGTGCACTGCACACCACCCTGCCCGAAGGCGTCGGCTACACCTCGGTCGAGATCAAGGTCAACTACCTCAAAGCGGTCACGATGACGAGCGGCCCGCTGATCGCAGTGGGCACCGTCGTCAAAGCCGGATCGCGGATCGGGTTCACCGAGGGGAAGGTTACCGACGCCGTCGGGGGCGCTCGTCGCCACCGCGACGAGCACACTCCTGGTCTTCGACTTGCGAAGTGACGCAAAGCATTCAACCAACGGACAATATTCCTGAAAGGAACGGTCCAGCGATGGCATCCGTACTGATCACTGGAGCCAACCGCGGTATCGGCCGCGCTATCACCACCGAGTTCGCCCGCCGCGGCCACAGCGTCGTGGCGACCGCACGTGACCCGCGCACGCTGGAAGACTTAGACGTCAGTCGACGGCTGGCCCTCGACGTCACCGACGACGAAAGCGTCGCCGCCGCTGTCGCGGCCGCCGGGGACATCGACATCGTCGTAGCCAACGCCGGAGTCATCTTCTACGCCGCCGTCGAGGCCACGCCTTTGGCGGAGCTGCGGCGTTTGTTCAACCTGAACACGGTAGGCGCGCTACGGGTAGCCCAGGCGGTGCTGCCGCGAATGCGTGCTCGCGGCGCCGGGAAGCTCATGTTTATGTCCAGCGTGCTCGGGCGCGTCGTGCTACCGCCCAGCGCGGCCTATGACGCGTCGAAATGGGCGCTGGAAGCGCTGGTCGAAGCCCTGGCTATGGAGGCTGCACCGTTCGGCATCCAGGCCGCCCTGCTTGAACCCGGCGCGGTGAGCTCCGGCGCTCTCGACGACGTGACGACGTACACCCTGCCCGACGATCCCTATTCTGCAATCCTGCGAAGCGGCGGCCCGCGCGCGGGACTGATAACCCCGGAGCAGGTCGCCGCCGAGGTCGCCGATGCCGCAGAGAAGCCGCAGCTGCCGCTGCGGATTCCGATTGGAGATGCCGCGCGGGCGTCGTTGACGGCGCGCCATGCGGCACCTGACGACGTCCCGTTCATTGTCGCTGGTTGAGCCGTGATTTGCGGTAGCCGGCCACATCGCCGGTTTCAATCCGTAAATATCTGTCTCCGCGCGTGAAGGCCTTGTTAAGACCCTGGCCATTTTCGCTGTGAACCAGCACCTTGGGGTTATGACGCTGTCTGAGCTGCGCCCATCGCTGCGCGGTGGGTTGAATTCGCAGCTCGACCGCGCGATCTGGCCGCTAAGCACCCACGTCGACGAACTGGGCCGACTGTGCGTCGGGGGGGTTGCAGCCACTGACATCGCCGCCGAGTTCGGCACGCCGGCTCACGTGGTGGACGAAGAGGATTTTCGGGCCCGCATCCGCTGCTATCGCGCGGCGCTCCCCGGTGTCGACCTGGTCTACGCCGGTAAGGCGTTACTGAGCGCTGCCGTGGCTGGGTGGGCGGCCGCCGAGCGGGCAGGCGTGGGTGTGTGCTCGAGCGGCGAACTGGCCACCGCCCTGGCCGGCGGAGTTCCGCCGTCGCAAATCATCCTGCACGGCGACGTCAAAACCGCCGGCGACCTGCACGAGGCGGCCGCCGCCGGGGTCGGGCGCGTCGTAATCGATTCGCCAAGCGAGATCGCGCTTCTTGCCAGCCGGGTGCGTCGGCAACGCGTGCTGGTCCGGGTGATTCCCGACATCGGCGAATCGACATTCGGCTTCGCCCTGGCCGGCGGAGAGGCCGCCGGTGCGATCAAACGGGTGCTCGATCAGCCATCCCTGGACCTGGTCGGACTGCACTGCCAACTCGGGTCGCAGCTGTCCGACGCCAAGCGGTACGGTGCGGCGATCCGGCAGATGTTGGCTGTGCTGGCTGAGGTCCGTGACCGCCACCGGGTTGTACTTACTGAGCTCAATCTCGGTGGTGGACAAGCGGTCCCGTACATTTCCGGGGCCCCGGAACTCAGCCTGCGCGAACTCGCCACGGTCATCGAAACCGCCCTGGAATCCGCTTGTGCGGAGCACAGTTATCCTCGTCCGCGGACCGTGATTGAGCCTGGTCGGGCGATCGCCGCGCGCGCCGGGATCACCCTGTACCGAGTGATCGCCGCCAAACGCCAGCCCGGCGGTCGCAGCTTCGTCGCGGTGGACGGCGGCACGCCCGACAACCCGCGGGCCGCCAGCGGCGCGAAATACACGGTCGCGCTGGCTAACCCGCATCGGTCCGCTCGTATGGCTCGCGCCACGATTGTGGGCCGGGACTGGCAGGCCGGGGGCGAGATCGCCCGCGATGTCGATCTGCCCGCCGACATCCACCCAGGCGACCTGCTGGCGGTAGCCTGCACCGGCGCCTACCACCACTCAATGAGATCGAGCAGCAACCTGGCGGGAAGCCCGCCCCTGGTCGCCGTCGCCGCCGGCCATCCGCATGAACTAGTACGCCGCGAAACGGTCGCCGACCTACTGTCCCGCGACCGTGGCTGGCCGGGCCACCCGTACCCAGGGCACGCTGCCACGGCGAGTTAGGTGGCGAACAATGGTATCCAGCATGATGATTCGCGATCAAACCCATCGCTGGACAGCGGCGGCTGCGCGAAGGTGGTCCGGCGTGGCCGCGTTGCGTGTCACCACTGCCTATGCCGTCGCGCTGGTCGCCGTTTCCGTGACGCTGACGGCGCTTGGTCCGCACGCGCGCGACGCAGTCGTGAGCCGGATGAGTACCAACCTGCACAATCTGGCGCACGGCCGCCTGAGCACGTTAGTGGGCAGCGCTTTCGTCGAAGACGGTGGCGACGTCTTCGTCTGGTTGCCAGGCCTGGTGTGCCTACTCGCTCTGGGCGAACTGATATGGCGCAGCAGAGGTTTGCTCATCGCATTCGCAGTCGGTCATGTCGGTGCCACGTTGCTCGTCGCGGTAGGGCTTGTCGCCGCGGTTGAGGCTAACTGGCTGCCGAACTCGGTTGCGCGGGCCAGCGACGTCGGCGTCAGTTACGGCGCGGTTTGTGTTCTGGGCGCGTTGACGGCATCTATACCAGCGCGCTGGCGTGCGGTCTGGGTAGGTTGGTGGCTCGGCATCGCGGTGGCGGCAGCTTTGGGGACGGACTTCACGCCGTTCGGCCACATTCTGGCGCTGCTGCTCGGCATGGGTTTGTCCTTCCGGCTTCGTCCAATTGTGCGCTGGACACCTATTCACATGGTTTTGCTCTTCGGTGGTGTCGCATTCGGCTATTTCCTGATGTCGGGGCCATCGACGGTGGCACCGCTCGGTGGGCTGGCCGGGACGCTGACCGCGCTCTTCGCCGGCGGCATGCTGCGATTGCGCGCCGGCCCGATTTCACTGCAGCAATCACGCAGTGGGTGAACGCCCAGATCGGTCGGCCACAGCCCCAGGTCGAAAGGTCGGTGTCCGTTCGTTCGCTCACGCTAGCCAGCATGCAGCCACACCCATCAGCAAAACCGCGTAGAGCGGGTGTACGCGGGAGGTGAGTCCTAGCTGGTTGTAGACGGGCTTGCGATCGCCCGGGCGATCATATGGCTCGCTGAGGCCTTCGGGGTGCTCTGGTCGCAGAGGGAGTCAGGATACCCCGCTGCCGCACTAACTTTGCTGCAGCACGGCTGTTATCGGCGAAGGATTCGTGTTGCGGCGCCAAGTTCTCCATAACGAAACCGAAGAACTACCGGCCGCGCAATGGATGCGGATGCCGTTCCTGGCTAACCACGCGACATTGTCGTTAGGCACCATCTAGGACCAGCGACAATGCACCGTACGAAAGAACCCTCCGGCTCACTGCCTTGTGCGCGGCGCGTGCGCTCGGCGTGAATTGCCACAGTTGAAGCGGACGATCGCCACGGCGGCCCGTCCGGCCGGCCCGCAAGCCTGGATGAGATAGCCGATCCACGGCACTTTTCTTCATTTGATTCTCGAAGCAATTCCGGTCATGCCCTCAACCGGACTGCTCGACAGTCACCAAAATGTCGGAACGGGGTTAATAATCACCGGTCGACGGCCAACTACAGAGTGGGGACGCAATGCCACGCGCCTGGGTTCTGGGCTTAGCTGAATTGGGCGGACAGCGACCAATTCCGTGTTGCCTGCCATGTTGACAAACCCCCTCTGTTCTGCCTAGACACGACTCGGTCTAGATTTAAGACCCTCGCGCTGTAATATGCTGAGTACGGTCCGCCGCGGTTTGCATTCATCGAGTCTGGATTTCGGGCGGCCAAAAACGGCCGTAGGAACGCAATGCCAAACCTTGCAACACTTGGTATATAAAACAGAATAAATCCATCCTAGAGGTACTTAAGGCGCTGGATTGACATACTGGAAGTGGACGGCGCCCTGACATGAAGGACGTCGATGACCGTTATTTCGCTGGATACCGCAAGCGTCGAGGAATTCCGTCTGCGGCAACCCCTCAGCTGGCGTGATCCGGACATCGACTGCACGTTAGTGATTTCGCAGCCGTCCGCTGATCCGGGCTTGTGGACCGAGTATGCACGCGGCGTGCGGCGCAGCTATCGCAAACATGGCGTCGAGCGCGCTCTCGACGTCGACGCGCTGCGCACCGGGGCGGACACCGTCATGTTCTTTAGCGTGATCGATGACGCCGGAAAGATGGTGGCGGGTGTGCGAGCCAAGGGACCGCTGCGGTCGGCCGACGACTCGCATGCGGTCGTTGAGTGGGCGGGGCAGCCCGGCCAGCAAGCCGTCCGCAATGCGATTAACGACCGCGTGCCGTTTGGTGTGCTGGAGATGAAGTCTGCATGGGCAGCCGACGATCCGGATCGGAATCGCTGCCTAACTCAGGCAGTCGCCCGAACGGCTTTCCACATGATGGCTCTACTCGACATCCAGTTTTGCATGGCAACAGCCGCGGCATACGCTCTGAACCGGTGGCGCTCGTCTGGAGGGGTGGTGGCGGGTATTCCAGCGACGCCCTACCCTGACGAACGCTACCAAACGAAGATCATGTGGTGGAACCGGAGCGATTGGGTGCATCATGCAGAACCAGACCAGGTCGCCAAGATCCTCATGGAGACAAAGCAACTGACCACACAGTTTTACCGCCAGGGTGAGACCGAGGCCCCGCTCTTCGTTACGGCGTGATTGCGCATCACGACCACGCCAGACGAGCAGCTGCTGGCTGTCCTATCGGCTCGAGCCTAGACTGTGAACGCGGAGCCATGGGATTCAGCGCATCAATGAAGAGGCTGCATCCCAGTGCCAGTGGACGCCTCCCGCGGGGATTTGCCGAGCCGGTTGTTGTTCGGTTTAGACAAATCGTTGGGTGGCGGATCGCCCGTGGTGGAGAAGTCCATTGGTACGACGCGCTTGGCGAACAGCGACTCCATCGCGGTGCTATCCAGCGGACGGGACAGCAGAAAGCCCTGCGCCCGATGGCATCCCAAATCAAGCAGTGCCCTGGCCGCGGTGGCAGTTTCGACGCCCTCCGCGACGACCTCGAGTCCGAGACCGTGCGCCACGGCGACGATAGCCTGCACGATCGCCAGATCGCGTGCGTCGGTGCCGAGATCGCGGACGAATGACCTGTCGATCTTGAGTATGTCGACCGGAAGAGACTTCAAATATGTCAACGCACTGTAGCCCGTACCGAAGTCGTCGATAGCGATCTGCACACCAATGTCCTTCAGTCGCCCCAGTATCCGGCGCGTGGTGTCGATCTCCTGGACTACGACCCTTTCGGTGATCTCAAGACATACCGCGCCGGGATCGATAGCAAACTCATCCAGGGTTGCGGCGACCGTGTCGACAATGTTGTTCGCAACCAGCTGCATTGGCGATACGTTGACCCGTAGCACGCCATGGCTCCCCACGCCGCGGGAGCGCCAGAGCCCGAACTGCGCACAGGCCGAACGCATTACCAGACGGCCCAGCTTGCCCGCCAGATTGATTGACTCGACCACCCCGACGAAGGAGTCCGGCATCAGCAGCCCACGAGTCGGATGTTGCCAACGCACGAGCGCCTCGGTCCCGAGGACCTCGCCGGTATGCATGTCAAACTCCGGCAGGTAATGCAGCACCAGGGCGCTGTTCTCACTGTTGGCGGTCTGTAGCTCCAATTCGATGTCGCTTCGGATCATGTCCCGATCGGACATCTCCGCGCTGAAAGCTGTGACCGTGGCCCCGCCGGTACCCTTAGCCGACCGGGCGGCCTGATCGGCGCGACGCAAAAGCTCGGACGTGCTATCGCGTCCGGGTACGCCGGTTGCGACACCGACACTGACGGAACGGCTGAGCCTCTCACCGTCGATCACGACCTGCTTGTTAACTCGGTTCTGCAGCCGACGCGCAAACACGACGGCGCTGTCGGTGTCCATCGGTGCAGAAGGCACGACTACAAACTCGTCACCACCGAGCCGGGCGGTGACCGCGGACGCGCCTGCGGCCTCATCTAGCAGCTCGGCGAAACCCTTGATGAACCGGTCGCCGGCGTCCTGACCGAGGTGCTCGTTGACGACCTTGAAGCGGTCCAGATCGAGGAACAACACCGCGACTTGGCCCGGCTGACCCTCGGCCAGGCGTTCGCCTAGGTGGGCGATCAGCGCCCTGCGGTTCAGCAGGCCAGTAAGGTCATCGTGTTCAGCCAGGTAGCGGACTCGCTCTTCGGCGACCACGCGGGCCTGCAGCTGAGCAAATAACGTGGCGATCGCCTGTAGCGCATTGAGCTCGTCGGGCAGCCATTCACGATCACCAAACTTGCCGAACCCAAGCGTGCCCGTGGTGACATCGCCGGACAGCAGAGGTATGCAGGCCAGCGAGACAGAGGCAATGCCGGTGCCCTCTGCGATATTGCGTTGATAGTCGGCGTTTGCCGGCTCGGGACGCAAAACGTAGGGATCCTTATAATCTTCGGTCAGCGCGAACACCGAATCCGCTTCGTCGAAATACACCACACCGAGCGGGTCGGAATCGGCTAGTGGCGGCCAGTTAGCAACGAGCACCGTCGCGCGAATCGTGTGATCATTGTGGCGCAAAAAGCCGAAATCCACGCCCAAGTCGCCGCCCAAATCGCCGAGCACCCGCTGACTGATCGCCGCAGCGCTGGTCGCGGTCGCCGCCATCAACGCGGCACCCACCGCCGTCACCAGACCATCCAGCGAACCCGACACTCCTTTAGGGTAACCCGATTAACTGGCGAACGTTATTATGCCCCTCCAACCGTTCGGGCGCGACCTGGTGATCCGTTTGATGTGGTGAGAGCTGCACGTGACAGGCCGGGCCGCCAAGGCAACAGCTGTAGGCTCGGAGCCGTGTCCGTCAGGCGTGGCGTCACCGTGTTGCCGTTGGCCCCGAAAAACCCGCTGCCGTATCGCGAACGTTTGAAGGCTGTGAGGGACTTTCATACTGGGGTGGATAAACTTCGCGATGCGGGTGGGCCGGTTACCCGAGTCATCTTGGGACCTAAGTGGCTGATGCCACCGATCGTTATCGCAACGTCACCGCAGGGTATTCGCGACATTGTCAGCGTTCGAGATGGCTCTGTCGATAAGACGAGCACGGTGGCGACCGAGCTTCGCCGACTGCTCGGCGGCAATCTGTTCGTCTTGCCGCACGGCGAGTGGCTACCGCGTCGCCGCACACTGCAACCGGTATTCACCCGAAAGCGTGTCCGCCAGTTCGGCGGGCACATGGCCGAGGCGGCGGAGATGGTATGCGCCACGTGGCGCGACGACACAGTTGTCGACCTGGATGCGCAGTGCCGCACCCTTACGTTGCGGGCGCTGGGTCGGTCGGTGTTGGGTTTAGACCTCGATGAGCGGGCGGACGCCGTCGCCGAGCCGTTGCGTGTCGCTACGAGTTACGCCGTCAAGCGGGCGCTGCGTCCGCTGCGAGCACCCGAATGGATGCCCACGCCAGCGCGGCGGCGGGCGCGTGCGGCGGCCGCGACCATTCGTGCGCTTGCCGATGAGATAGTCGAAGCGTGTCGTATCGACCCAGGCAGAGACGCGCCGCTGGTGCAGGCATTGATCGCGGCGACTGATCCAGAAACCGGGCAGTCATTGTCGGACGAGGCTATCCGCGACGAAACAATCATCTTCTTGTTCGCAGGTCACGACACAACGGCGACGACTCTGACCTATGCGTTGTGGGCATTGGGTCGCCATCCTGACTTCCAGGAGCGCGCCGCGGCAGAAGCCGCCGAACTCGGCAATCGTCAACTCACTCCCGATGATGTTCCACGGTTAGGCTTTACGGTTCAGGTGCTTCAGGAGGCACTGCGGCTCTGTCCGCCTGGGCCGACCGGCACACGGATGGCGATGCGCGACATTGAAGTTGCTGGTTTCCGCGTTGAAGCTGGCACGATGCTGGCGTTCGGAAGAATGGCGGTACAACGCGATCCGAGCCTCTGGGACGATCCCTTGAAGTTCGATCCGGACCGGTTTAGTCCAGAGCGTTCTGATGGCGGCAACCGTTGGCAGTACCTTCCGTTCGGCGGCGGGCCCCGGTCATGTATCGGAGATCATTTTGCCATGCTGGAAACCACACTTGCGTTGGCCACCATTGTTCGAAGAGTCGACATCCATTCTCTGAAGGATGATTTCCCGCTTGCGGTGCCGTTCACGATGGTCGCGGCGGCTCCGATTTGGGCCCGTGTGCGGTGTCGCTGAGGTTTCGGGTCAGCCGAGCCGGACTCGGTCAAGGCTGCGGCGGCTACTCACTGATGCTGGTGGCCCGACAGCGAACCTTAATACCAGCACAATGGATTCTTCGGGCGGGACGTTGGCCAGAAGCCAGAATTCACGTTGCAATTGTGTCAACTGGTCGGCGAAAGCTGTTGACAGCTGCTCGATTTCGGTACGTTTGTGGGCGTAAAGAAAGACCGGTGACACCGGCTGGACTGATATCCCTTGCTGCTGCGCGATGATCCAGACAAGTTCGACGGCCGAGCCTCCTTTTGCGTAGTCGCGAAGTGTCTGCCCGGGCACGCTGATAACTGCCAGCGCAGAACAAGCCAAGATCCGGTCGCGGCTATCCTCACCGAGGGCGCTGCCCGCGTTCCACTGGGCCAGGTGGGCCATGACATCTGGGCGGCGGAGGATATCGAGCACTGCGATCTCGCCGGCATCCAGTTCCAAGCTGAGCACGTCAATCCCGGTGTCGGGGTTGGGATCCCCGGGCCAGCGGAGTTCCGAGATCATGTCTTGGTGCAGATGTGGCGTCAAGTATCGGGTGCGATCGGATGCGGCCAGAATCGTTGCCGCTTGTGCAATGTCGTCTCTGTCTGTGAGCACGCGTAGCAGCGCGCCCTCCTGCCGGGCTGCAGTGGTGAGTGCGTCGATGGTGGCGGTGTCGATCGGTTCGGGGTTGCCGTGATGGCGGTTGGTTTCGCGGGCGAGCATCGGTTGATACAGGTCGGCGAGGTCCCGGTCGCTGCCGTCGGTCAAATTCAGAACGGCCCGTAACGGCGATCCTTCCGCGCACTCGGTAATAGTGACGGACCCGAGGGCGTGGTGGGCCGCAGCGGCGATCCGCGCATTCAACACAGCGGCGCCAAACGCGACAGCGCTGCCGCGGAATCCGACGTCCATCGTTGAAGTGTGTTGGACGTCAAGCTCGAATGTGATGGCGGTGGGTACGGCTTGGACACCCCACGGCTGTACGTTTCCGCCCGACGGGGCGCGGATCGCGGCAGCGACGACGACACCCGGTATCCCCGGTAGTGCCGGCGTTTCATGACGTTCTTCCGGTGCGGGGCGATGCTCGGTCGTGTCGGGGTTTTCGAGCTCATCGAGCGCCGAGCCGATATCGATGCGGGTTCGGCCTGAGCGCAGTTCTTCACCCAGCCCGATTCTGCGCACGGCCTCGGCAAGCACCGACGCACCCAGGCCGACATCCGAGGCTAGTTGCGGCCAGGTCGACAACGTGCGGTCAACCTCTATCAGTGACGCAGCGCCGCGCGGCGACAACCGCTCGGCCTCAAGGTGACGCAGGACGTGTCGAACTTTTTCATGGCTGCTCATGCCCGGGAGTAATGCGAGGTCCAGATCGCCCAGCAAACCATGCAGAATCGGGCGCTGAGGCTCTTGATCGAAGCGTTCTACATCGACTAGTCCGCGATCGCTGGTAGCCATCAACACGGGGATCCCGCGAGCGCGAGCAGCCACCCGAAGCGCGGCCTTCATATCCAGCGCGTCGCACTCCTCGACGATGATGTCCAATCCATCGGCGAACTCGTCTACGTTGTCTAACGCAAGCCCTGCCTCTAAGACCTCGACCGGTAGGTAGGGATCGAGCTCTGCGACCCTGCGCGCGGCCACACAAGCCTTATTGAGGCCCAGGTCGAACACGGTAGCCGGCACTCGATTCAAATTCGACAGTTCCAGGCGATCGAAGTCGGCCAGGCGAAGGCAGCCACACAATCCCTGGGCGGCCAGGGTGTGCGCGATGACATGCCCGACGCTCAGTCCGGCGACGCCGATGCTCAGCGCACCAAGCCTGTCCTGCTCGCGTGGGGTGATGTTGTTGCGATTACGGTCCAGGCGCACTGCGCGAAACGCGCGCGGGCCCAGCACCGCTACGACCGTTCGTCGCCATGGGTAGTAAGCCCAACGGGCCGGTTCCGCGACTAGCTCATCAGCGGGTCGCGGGCGAAGGCTACGTAAACTCGCCTGTTGTGCGTCGAGGTGGTCAATGAACTCCACGTTGGGATCTGCTCGGAGCCGTAGCAATGCGGAACTGTCGGCAGGCTTATCAGGGCGGAGAATTTCCGCTCTGTAGGCATTTGTGTCGGGCTCGTCCATTGTGCTCTGTTCTATAGCATCGCGAAGCTAATAGCATCCCACCGCGCGCCGATCCGGACCGTAGCGAAACAACGATTCGTCGAAGCATCAGGGCTGGATCAAACAGTGCCGATGCCTTCATCGGCGCGACGCAGCGTCACGTGTCTCGTTCTCACGATGATCGTTCTGCTCCCCCGAATTCGCGCCAACGGGTGGAGTTAGCTGATGTGGTTCTCGAAGAAGGTGAGGATGCGCTGCCACGCGTCCTCGGCTTCCGGTTCGGAGTAGGCCATTCCGAGGATGCGTTCAATGATGCGGACCGGAACGGGGAAGTCCCAATTGTTCATGAAGCTGTGGCCGACATGGGGGTATTCCTTGACGTCACGTGGCACCTCGCCGCGAGCCAGCACGGCGTCCAGCTTGGCTGCCGTGCCGGCCGCCGCGATGCGGTCCTTCGCGCCGAAGCTCGCCACCACAGGGCAGGAGCGGCTCAGCGATTCAATGTTTTGTGGTAGAAGGCCGTAATTGGCAGCGGTTGCGTCGAATAAGCCTCCGGAGGACAAGACCAAACAGAATCCCGCGCCCATACAGAATCCGACGAGTCCGACTTTGCCGGTGCACCGTTCATCGGCGATGAGGTGCTCACGGGCAGCAACGAGACCGTCATAGGCGGCGCCGTGGCCGGCGAAATGCGCTCGGATGGTGCTGATCATGCATCGGATCTTGGGTGGGCGGCCGTAGAGTGCCGGGGCCAGGGCTAATAGCCGCTGGCGGCAAGGCGGTCGGTGATCCGTCTCAAGTCGGCTGTCATGCCGAGAACATCCTGGACCACCACCACACCAGGCCACGGACCCTGGCCGTGGGGGACGGCGAAGTAGCCGGGCGCGCTGCTCTCGGGGACCGGATAGGTGGTATCTGACACTGTGGACTACCGCCGAAAAGGTTGAACAATGGAACCGCGAGGGATGTCGCGCTTGAGAAGTTCGATCATGGCGGCCCCAGCGGCGGGCTCGTACGGATCATCGTGGAGGTCGTCGCTCGCGATTCGGACTGGACCGGTGCAATCGCCCGCGGATCCGCGCCCCGTACGTAGGCCCCACGGGTGTCACCTCGATGAACTGTCATCAGGGGCATTCCAGGAGACGTTGTTCAGACCAAACCGGCGCGTGCTGCAAGAACGCAACCGAGTGCATGCGTTGGGCCCCCGAACGACGCGTCACATCCCACACTGAAATGCGGTCAAGCATATCGCCACATTGTGGCACAGCGCGGTTATCTCGTCACCGATGGAACCGCAGGCTCTTCGACGCGATCTATCGCGCATAGAGCGACGAAGATGCCATTATGTCGGCTATGGCTTCTCGACACACCCGCTTTCGGATTTTCTACGGGGTCGGCTTCACCCCGTGGGAAGGCCATCCGCTCGGACAGGGTCTGCGTGATCTGGTCGAGGGAACCCCTGACACGCGTGCGCTGCCAACGGGATTGGCGCTTGATGTCGGATGTGGCACTGGAGATTGCTCGATCTATCTTGCGCGACAGGGCTGGAAAGTCACCGGGGTGGACTATGTGGCTAAGCCCCTCGACAAGGCCCGTGCCAAGGCCGACGCTGCCGACGTTTCGGTCAACTTTGTCCGTGCTGACGTCACACATTTGAGTCAGGCAGGGATCGGTGCGGGCTTCCAGTTAATCGTCGACAACGGCTGCCTGCATAACATGAGCGGCGGCGATCGCGAGGCGTACGTCCGTGAAGTCAGCGCCCTGGCGGCCCCCGACGCGCGGCTGTTGATCGTCGCGTTTCCTCCCGGCGGGAGGTTCGGCGTGCCGGGCATCGATCAAGCCGAGATCGAACGACGATTCACCCTTGGCTGGACGTTGTTGTCCGCCGGCGCCGAGCAGGAGCTAGACGAGAAGACCCCGACGCAGTACTACCTGTTCCAACGCCGTCGCTGAAACTTCGGACAGGTCAACGAACTGTAGCCGGTACCGAAGTCGTCGACCGCGATCTTTACACCAATATCCCGCGGATCTACCGCTTCATATCCCGTTGTTTTTCCCTCTTCAGATCCGTGTCCCGGCTCGGCTGCACCCGCTTGGGCTCGCCCGGCATCTTGGGGTAGTTCGGCGGATATGGCATATCGCCGAGTCCCCGATCTTGGTCAGCCTTGACCATCTCCAGCAGTGGACCAATCGATTGGGCCACCTCATCCATCGCGGCCCACGGGTCATCTCGGTGCTGAACCAGATCTGGCACGGTCGCCATGGTGTAGTCGTCGGGCTCGGCACCGGCCAACTCCTCCCACGTCAGCGGCATCGACACTGTCGCGATCGGAGTGCACCGCACCGAATACGGTGACGCCATGGTGCGGTCCCTGGCGTTCTGATTGAAGTCGAGGAAGACCCTCGACCCCCTTTTTTCCTTCCACCACTCCGTGGTCACCGCGTCCGGTGCGCGGCGTTCTACTTCGCGCGCCAGCGCGATCCCCGCACGGCGTACTTCGATGAAGTCCCAATCGGTGGCGATCCGCAGGAACACGTGGATTCCGCGGCCGCCGGACGTTTTGGGGTATCCGACCAGTCCGAGTTCCTCGAGCAGTGGCCGCAACACATCGACCGCCACCGTGCGCGCCTCCTTGAACGCGACGCCGGGTTGCGGATCCAGGTCGATGCGTAACTCGTCGGGGTGGTCGGTGTCGGGGCAGCGCACCTGCCACGGGTGCAGCGTGATGGTGCCCATCTGCGCCGCCCACACGATCGCCGCGGGGTGGGACACCTTCAGTGCGTCGGCGGTCCGCCCCGACGGGAACGTCACCAGGCAGGTCTCCACGTAGTCGGGATGATGTTGCGGTACCCGCTTCTGGTAGATCTCCTCGCCGTCGATGCCATCCGGGAAGCGCTGCAAATGGGTGGGCCGGTTGCGCAGCGGCGGCAGCATCGGACCGCCCGCCACCGCGCGGTAGTACTCCGCAAGCCGTCGCTTGGTGCCTTTCGCCCCAAGCTTGGGGAAATACACCTTGTCCGGATTGGACAGCCGAACCGCGATGCCGTCGACGTCGAGTTCCTCCGCTGCAGCAGCCATAGTCCGATTCCAGCACGCCGGCGAAACCAAACCGAGCGGAGACGCGAGAATGTGCCCATGGAACTACCGGTCCTGCCGCCCGTCTCGCCCATGCTGGCGAAGTCGGTTCGGGCTATCCCTCCAGATGCGTCGTATGAGCCTAAATGGGATGGATTCAGGTCCATCTGCTTCCGTGACCTCGACGAAGTCGAGCTGGGCAGCCGCAACGAACGGCCGATGACGCGCTACTTCCCCGAGCTGGTCACGGCGGCCCGGGCCGAGCTGCCGGACCGCTGCGTGATTGACGGTGAGATCGTCGTCGCCACCGACCACGGTCTGGATTTCGAGGCGCTGCAACAGCGCATCCATCCGGCTGATTCGCGGGTGCGGATGCTGGCGGAGAAGACGCCGGCATCCTTCATCGCGTTCGACTTGCTTGCCCTGGGCGACGACGACTACACCCGGCGTCCGTTCAGCGAGCGGCGGGCCGCTCTCGTCGACGCCGTAGCTGGTTCGGGGGCCCGTTCGGGCCGCTCGATCCACGTCACGCCGGCAACCACCGACATGGCGACCGCACAGCGATGGTTCGAGGAGTTTGAAGGAGCGGGCCTCGATGGCGTCATCGCCAAGCCGCTGACGATCACCTATCAGCCGGACAAGCGCGTCATGTTCAAGATCAAGCACGAACGCACCGCCGACTGTGTGATCGCCGGCTATCGAGTACACAAGTCCGGCGGTGATGCGATCGGCTCACTGCTGCTCGGGCTCTACCAGGATGACGGCCAGCTGGCTTCAGTGGGCGTGATCGGCGCCTTCCCGATGGCCGAACGACGGAGGCTGTTCACCGAGCTTCAGCCGCTGGTCACCGGCTTCGACGAGCACCCGTGGAACTGGGCGGCCCACCAAGCGGGCGAACGCACCCCGCGCAAGAACGAAGCCTCCCGCTGGAACGCGGGCAAGGACCTCTCGTTCGTGCCGCTACGACCCGCGCGAGTGGTCGAGGTCCGCTACGACCACATGGAAGGGCATCGATTCCGCCACACCGCCCAGTTCAGCCGATGGCGCCCCGACCGCGACCCGCGCTCGTGCACCTACGCGCAACTCGAACAGCCGTTGACCTTCAGCCTCGGCAACATCGTGCCCGGCCTCGGCGCAACCAACGCGAATGATCCGTAATAGGGCCCACGGCCAGGTTGGCTCCGCTATGTTGTGTGTGCAATTCGACGGCTTAACGGCTTTACCATGAGCAAGACGTGAGCACCAAACGAAGACGGGAACACCAGATGTTTGTCAATCTCGCATCCGGCCACGACAGCGGGACGCGGCCCGGAACACTGAGCCTGTCGTGATGCATGTAGCCGCACTGCTGGTGGCGGGTTCTGCCACGATGGAGGACGGTGCGATCAACGCCCTGCGCATACCGACCACCAACTATGAGCTCGACCAAATCCCCATGTGGCTGACGATTCCGATCGTCGCCGTGGTACACGCACCGGCCGGTGGCGACTACGACCCGGAACTATTTATCGTCTGCAAAGACCCCGCAGGGGAGCGTCGCGGAGCCGCCCGGTCGATTTGGCACTGGCCGGACGACGATCCGAAACCGTCCAAATACCGATGCTTTTCGTACGACTTCTCGTTCGCGGTCGAGTCCGAAGGCGAGTACACGATCGGTGCTTACCGGGACGCCGATGCCACCGACGAGATCGCCACACCCATACCGATTCTGATCACACTGGCCACGGACCGCCCATTTGGCAGTAACGGTGCTTAGCTGATCGCCCGACGACAGCGTTAAACCGTCGCGGCCAACGCCGACAAGCCGCGCAGCGTGACGTTGGGCTTGTATCGAGGCTCGCTGTCCAGCCGTGCGTCCGGGAAACGTCTCGTCACCGCCGATAGGGCCGAGCCGGCTTCCAGCCGCGCCAGCGGCGCCCCCAGGCAATAGTGCGCGCCATGACCAAATCCCAAGTGCCGCAACGTCTCCCGATCCGGATCGAAGGTATCGGGCCGGTCGAACTCCGCCGGGTCACGCTGAGCCGCAGCCAGCAGCAGCATCATCACGTCCCCTGCGGGCACCTCGATACCGGCAATCGTCATGTCGTCGGCGGCAATTCGGCCGACCATTTGCACGGGTGGGTCGTATCGCAGGGTCTCTTCGATGACCGCCGGAGCGCGGGTGGAGTCTGCGCCCAACGCTGCCCACTGCCCCTTGTGGCGCAACGTCGCCAGGACGGCGTTGGCGATTAGGTTCACGGTGGTCTCGTGGCCGGCGACCAGCAGTAGAACACAGGTGGACACGATCTCATCCTGGGTCAGCTGATCGCCGGACTCCTCCACCGCGATCAGGCCCGACATCAGGTCGTCGCCGGGCTGCGAGCGTCGTCGCTCGATCAGCCCGCGTAGGTATTCGCGCAACCATATCGCAGCCTGGAACCGCTCGTTCAAGCCGTCCGACGGCGCGCCGGTGAACATCATGAACGGGTCCAGCGCCTGGGCCAATAGCGCCGAGGCGTGGCTGAACTGCGGCTCGTCGTCGATCGGTACACCGAGCAGTCGGCAGATGACGGCCACCGGCAACGGATAGGCGAAGTCTTCGACGACATCGAACCGGCCACGCTCGGCGATCCGGTCGAGTAATCCGTCCACCAACGCAGCGATATGGGGCCGCAGCGCGTTCACCACTCTCGGGGCGAACGCCTTGCTCACCAGCTTGCGTAGCCGGGTGTGATCGGGCGGATCGAGGAACAGAAATCCAGGCGGCCGTTGCGGGGGTGGCTCGTTACCGGCATCGATCAGAGCCTGGATATTCCGTTGCAGGATAGTCGACTTCTTGCGGTCGCTGCTGGACGAAGGGTGCCGCAAAACGTCATCGCAGTCGCGGTAGGTCGAGAAGACAACGAGGTTGGCCTCGGTCAGCTGAAACGGTCCACCGTCGCGAAAGGCTCCGTAGATCCGATAGGGGTCGGCCCGGTTGGCCGGCTCGAGCAGCTCCAGCAGCAATGCCTGCGACCCGGGCCGCCCGACCGCCCCGGTGGACGCGGTCGCCATCTTCACATTCTGCTCCCACGACTGAGCGGCTCCGGCTCAGGGACGCAGAAACTCCACGATGCGGTTGGCCAGTTCTTCGCCGGCGTCCTCCTGCAAAAAATGTCCGGCGCCGCGAATGAGTGGATGATCGATACCCTGCGCGCCGCGCATCTCACGCTGGAAGATGGCGCCCATCGGCCCGGTGATGGGATCGCTGTCGCTGAATGCGACCAGCATCGGTGTCGGGCTCACGGACAGCTTCGCCCAGGCCTCCTTGTTGGCCGCTGATGCGGGATCGTCCGGCGAGGTCGGCACCAGGCCGGGCATAGCCCGCGGCCCGGCGCAGTACTCGTCGTCGGGGAATGGCGCGTCGTAGCCGGCGCGCACCTCGTCGCTCATCTGCTGGCGGCAGCCGCCTTGCACGAACCAGCCGATGTTCAGGTTTGGCGCCGTCGTGATGGCCTCCCGAAACCGCCACCAGATACCGGCCATCGGCTGCCCTCCGTCGGGCAGCCCGGTGTTCGCCACCACCAACCGCCCGAAGCGCTCAGGATGCTCCGCGGCCAGGCGCAACCCGATCAGGCCGCCCCAGTCCTGCCCGACCAACGTCACGTTGTGCAGATCGAGGACATCAAACGCCAGGGCCCGCATCCATTCCACATGGCGCGCGTAGCTGTGGTCTTCGCGATTAGTCGGCTTGTCAGAACGGCCGAAACCGACGAGGTCCGGGCAGACGACCCGATGGCCCGCGGCCACCAGTGTCGGAATCATCTTGCGGTAGAGGTACGACCACGAGGGTTCGCCGTGCAGCAGCAGAACAGGGTCGGCGGTCTCCGGGCCTTGTTGTACCCAGGCGATCCTCAGCACACCGCCATCGGCATGGTCATCGCCATCCGCAACCTCGCAATATTCTGGTGCATAAGGAAATTCGGATAAGTTCTGGAAGCACTCGGCGGGCGTCCGCAGTGTTCGCATGACTGCGAACATACCGCGATCATGACCCGCCGGTTAGGGCTCTCAATTCCGGATGCGCCATCAAACGATCGAGAAATTCGCGCTGCCCCTTGAGTAGCTTGATGCGCGCCTGCCCCACCGGAAACCAGCCGATTCGATCAACCTCAGGGAATTCCCGGATTTTGCCGGAGCCTTTCGGCCACTCCATTTCGAAGGTGTTGCTGCGCGCGTCGGTGATGTCCAGATCGCCGAGGACAGCGAAGCCAGTGACCACCTTGCCGCTAGGTTGCTTCAACGGGCCGAAGTCGATTCGCGGGCCGCCTGGCAATGGCATTCCGATCTCCTCGGCGAATTCGCGCTGCGCGGCGGCCCAGGCATCGTCACCGTCGGTGTACTCGCCTTTAGGTATCGACCAGACGCCGTCGTCCTTGCGGGCCCAGAACGGGCCGCCCGGGTGGGCGATCAGCACCTCGACGACGCGCTTGCGGGTCCGGTACAGCAGCACACCCGCGCTGAGTTTGGGCACGATCTTTCACACCCCGACGGCGCGTTCCAGATCTTTGAGGGACGACTCCAGGTGCGCGAGTAGCCGCTGCAGGTGCGGCACACTGCGCCGGCATCCGACCAGACCGAAATCGAGGTTGCCGCCGTTGCTGACCAAGGTGATGTTCAGCGCTTGCCCGTCCAGCACGGCGGACAACGGGTAGTTGCCGTCGAGCCGCGCGCCCCCGTAATACATCTGCTGGGTGGGCCCAGGAACGTTCGATATGACGAGATTGAACGGAGGCGGAGTCGACGACACCCAACCCGGAACCGCAGCCAGGGCCAGCGAACCTATATTCATCGCGGACAGCGCCAACGCCTGGAACCGGGGCAAGTCAGAAAAGACCTTCTTGTTGCTACTCATCGAGTCGTGAATCGTTTCGAGCCGCTGCGCGGGATCGTCGGTGTCGGTAGCGAGGTTGCACAAGATGGATCCGACGAGGTTGCCACCGCTATCCGCCTCGGCTTCGGAACGCAGGCTCACCGGAACCATCGCGGTCAGCGGCGTGTCCGGCAGCGCATTGTGCTCAAGCAGGTAGTAACGCAGCGCACCCGAACACATCGCCAAAACGACGTCGTTGACGGTCGTCCCCGCGGCCCTCTTGACGGCCTTGAAGCGGTCCACCGGCCATGACTGCGCCGCGCACCGGCGGGCACCGCCGATCTTGACGTTGAACATGGTGCGCGGGGCCCCGAACGGCAGCGTGAGCTGCTGCTCGAATAGCGCCGCACGAGCCAGCGACACCGTCGAAGGACCCAGTGCAGCAACAGATCCCGCCGTACGCATCAGGGAACCCAACGGAGACGAAGAACCGGACTTAGGGCGCCCCCGTTTGGGCAGAGTCCAAATCGCCCGAAGCTCGTGATCGTCCGGATCGTTCGACAGTGCGCGCTGCATCAGCTTCAACGCCGACACACCGTCGATCAGTGAGTGGTGGAACTTGGTGTAAAGCGCAAAGCGACCGTCCTTCAGTCCCTCGATGACATGCGCTTCCCATAGCGGGCGGTGGCGATCGAGGAGGCTGCTGTGCAGCAGGGATGTCAGCTCAAGCAGGTCCCGAACCCGCCCCGGGGAGGGCAGCGCCTTTCGCCGGACGTGATAGTCGACGTCGAGGTCCTTGTCGTAGGACCAGCCCAGGCTGCCGATCCCACCGAGAAACGTCGCCGGACGCTTGAGGAAAGTGGGCTGGAAATCCTGTTGCGCGACCAAACGTTCGTAGAACTCCCGCACGAAATCGGGGCCGGCACCTTCGGGCTGCTGGTACAACTGCAGGCCACCGACATGCATGGGGTGCTCGCGCGATTCGCTCATCAGAAATACCGCGTCGGTGGGCATCATCAGTTCCATCCACCAATTAGACCGCGCGCGGGAAGCAACCCGCTAGGACGGCTCCCGCGCTACCGGTGACGGGCCATTGACA
Source organism: uncultured Actinomycetota bacterium (assembly GCA_963762625.1). Taxonomy (GTDB): domain Bacteria; phylum Actinomycetota; class Actinomycetes; order Mycobacteriales; family Mycobacteriaceae; genus Mycobacterium. The sequence goes on along the minus strand of CAVXLB010000001.1, from coordinate 432,341 downwards.
GTGCCTGCCATAGGGTCATAGCCTGCCATTTCACTTGATTACGCGTGCAGGTCCTCACGCTCCGAAACACGCTCCAACCCCTCGGGAGGTCAACGGTGAGCAGCCCGGACAAACTTCGTGTCATCCAATGGGCGACCGGAGGCGTCGGTAAAGCGGCAATCGAGTGTGTGCTGAATCATCCGAAACTCGAGTTGGCCGGATGCTGGGTGCACAGCACCGACAAGAACGGTCTCGACGTCGGCGAGATCATCGGAACCGGCGCAGTTGGCGTCGCCGCTACCTCCAGCCGCGACGAGGTACTGGCCTTGGCCGCCGACTGCGTCATGTACAGCCCGCTGGTGCCCAATGACGAAGAGGTCATGGCGATTTTGCGGTCCGGCAAGAATGTTGTCACGCCGGTCGGTTGGGTATACCCCGAGCTGAGCAACCCGCGCCACAAAGCGGTTGCCGACGCCGCGCGCGCGGCTGGGGTGACCCTGCACGGCTCGGGAATCCATCCGGGCGGTATCACGGAGCGATTCCCGCTCATGGTGTCTGGGCTCTCGTCTGCGGTCACCCACGTGCGCGCAGAGGAGTTCTCCGACATCCGCACGTACAACGCCCCGGACGTGGTGCGCCACATCATGGGATTCGGTGGTACGCCCGAGGAGGCCACGCAAGGACCGATGGCAAGCCTACTCGAGGCGGGCTTCAAGCAGTCCGTGCGGATGATCGCCGATCACATGGGATTTCGCATCGAGCCGAACATCAGGACCATTCAGGACGTCGCGGTGGCGGCCTCCGATATCGATTACGCCCCTTTTCCCATCACCGCGGGAACCGTGGCCGCGCGCCGGTTTCGATGGCAGGCACTCGTAGACGGCGAGCCGGTAATCACGGCGGCCGTCAACTGGCTCATGGGCGAGGAGAACCTGCAACCAGCCTGGAATTTCGGTGGGCGCGGCGAGCGCTTCGAGGTCGAGATCACCGGCGACCCCACCGTGAGCCTCACCTTCAAAGGTCTGCAACCCGAGACGATCGCCGAAGGGCTGGTGAAGAATCCGGGCGTCGTGGCAACGGCAAACCACTGCGTCAACGCCATCCCAGATGTCTGCGCTGCCGAGCCCGGCATCAAGACCTACTTAGACCTGCCTTTGTTCGCTGGGCGTCCGGCTGCCAACCTCACGCGCTGAACCATGACCGACAAAGACAGCACCCTTACCGACGTTTCCTTCTGTCACCTCGTCGTCGGGGTTACCGACATGGATCGGGCGCTCGCGTTCTACCGCGATGCGCTCGGCATGGAGGTTGTTTTCGACACCCTCATCTCCGGAGAGCCTTTCGACGCGGTGCTGCATGCCACGCGCAAACAGGAGGGCCGGGTTGTTGGCGGCGTGCTGGGCGGATTGATGGTCGAGCTGCTCTCGCTCGGACCCAAGCCGGCCGTCGCCCGTGGCACCGCCAACCCGGCTCGTCGCGGCATCACCGGAATCCACAACATGTCGTTGTCCGTGATCGACCTCGACGACACCCACCTCCGCATCATCGCGGCCGGCTACACCCCCGACCAGGCCCCATTCGAAATCGGCGGCGTGCGAATGTTTTTCGTCAAAGATCCGGACGGGACACCGGTGGAGTTCATCGAATTACCCAACGGCGTCCGCAGCACCTACGAGATGCACCGCGGCATACGGCTGCAGATGGGACCCGCCAAATGACTGGAATGTCTCACACCAGGTATACCCACCCCGACTCGATGCGCGGCCATGTCGCCATCGTCACCGGTGCCGCCCAAGGTGTGGGCAAGGGCATCGCCGCCGCGCTACTCGAACGCGGTGCGTCGGTGTTCCTGGTCGACATCCAAGCCGATGTCCTGGACGCGACAGCCGCCGAGCTCAGCACGGCCGGCCGGGTCGAGAAGCTGGTTGCCGACCTGCGCGACCCGGACAATGCGCAGCGGATCGTAACGGCCGCGGTCGCCGCATTCGGCACGGTGCACGGCCTGGTCAACAATGCCATCGCCACCAACGAGCCCAAGGCATTCGTCGACATCACCACCGGCGACCTGGCGCTCGGCTACGACGTCGGTCCCCGGGCGACATTCCTGCTCATGCAGGCCGTTCACCCGGTGATGGTCAAGGAAGGCGGTGGGTCCATCGTGAACCTCGGCTCGGGAACGGGCACCGGCGGCGATCTCAAGTGGGGCGGCTACGCCGCCGCAAAGGAAGCCATCCGTGGACTGTCGAAAGTCGCCGCGCTGGAATGGGGGCGCGACAACATCCGCGTCAATGTCATCTGCCCGTTCGCAGAGTCCGACGGCGTCAAACTGTGGAAACAGTTCGCACCCGACGATTACGCGAAGGCGGTCCGACGCGTTCCGATGAAGCGCATCGGCGACGTTCGCACGGACGTCGGTGCACTCGCGGCCTTCCTGCTCAGCACCGACGCGTCGTTCATCACCGCTCAGACGATTCACGTCGACGGTGGAATCGGTGTCTTCAGGTGAATGCCGGCGGAGAGTCGTTACGAGATCGGCAGCGCACGCAGATCCGGGCCGATATCAGGCGGGCGGCGTTCCGGCTGTTCGTCGAACGTGGATACGACGACGTGACAACGGAGGAAATTGCAACTGCCGCTGGTGTTTCACCCCGCACGCTCTTCCGGCACGTGCCAACCAAGGAGGAACTGCTGCTTGCGCCGGTTCGGTATGGCGGAGCCGCAATCGTCATGCTGCTCGAACAGCGGGGTGCCGGCGAGCCGCCGGATGTGGCGCTGATCAACGCCATCATCACCCGGACCCGGTCATTCGACGAGGCCGACTGCGAAGAATGGCGGGAAGCCCTGCTGGGGGCGCCTGGTCTGCTGGATAAGGTCACGATCCACACGCCCGCCGACAGGGAACGGACGATGAAGCTGGTCGCCGAGCGCATGGGCGCGGGCCCCGACGTCGATATGCGCCCCGGCCTGCTGGTCCAACTCGCCTTCGCAGCCGCTGATTTCGGATTCCAGCTGTGGGTACGCCAAACCACCAGCCGTTGGCCGCTCGATCGCTACGTCACCGAAGCCCTCGAGGCTGTAAAGAGTCCCCACTGGAAAAATGAGCGCTGACATCGGGTCGGCGCCGATATAAGGCGCCGCTGGACCACCGGGGACTGGGAAGCGCAGCACCGAGAGGGCGTCGCGCAGGGCCTGCGGGGACCACAAGAGGAGCATCGACACCGGCGGTTAGCCGCAACAAAGACTTCTAGCAAAAAGACGAGTGACTTCTAATAAAAGAGGTAGTTTGCCCTGGAACTTAATCTAATTCTGCGGGCCGCTCTACGAAGTTTTGGAGGTGTCCACATGTCTTTCTTAATGGCAGCGCCCGAGGTGCTGTTGACGGCAGCTACGGACTTGGCCAGTCTCGGTTCGACGCTGAGCACCGCTAACGCGGCCGCTGCGACCCCCACCACGACGGTCCTGGCTGCCGCCGAGGACGAAGTGTCGACGGCTGTAGCAACCGTGTTTTCCGGGCACGGCGCCGAATTCCAGGCAATCAGCGCTCAGACGGCGGCGTTTCATGACCGGTTTGTGCAGGCATTGACCGTCGGTGCGAGCGCGTATGCCGGCGCCGAGGCCGCCAACGTGTCCCCGCTGCAGGAACTGCTTAACGCGATAAACACGCCGGTCCAGGCGGTTACCGGACGCCCGCTGATCGGCAACGGCGCCAACGGCAACCCAGGTACGGGGCAAAAGGGCGGGGCTGGCGGATGGTTGCTCGGCGACGGTGGGGCCGGCGGATCGGGTGGGATCGGCCAAAACGGCGGGGCCGGCGGGGCCGCCGGCTTGGCAGGCACTGGAGGCGCCGGCGGGATCGGCGGGAAGGCGCTGACGGCCACCGGCACGGCCGGCGGGGCCGGCGGAGCCGGCGGGCTCTTGTTCGGCAACGGTGGGACCGGTGGCGCCGGCGGAATCGGCGCTAATGGCGGGGCCGGCGGCGCGGGCGGGGCCGGCGGGCTGCTGGGCGCAGGCGGCAGCGGCGGGGCTGGCGGACTCGGCATCGGCATTACCGGCGGGGCCGGCGGAAACGGCGGGGCCGGCGGCCTGCTAGCCGGGCTGATCGCTGCGGGCGGTGGTAACGGCGGCACCGGCGGTCAAGGCGGCGAACTCGGCGGTGCAGGCGGCGCCGGCGGTAACGCCGGCCTGTTCGCCGGCACCGGCGGGGCTGGCGGACTAGGCGGTGGGGCAATTACCGCCGGGTCCACCGGTGGCTCCGGCGGGAATGGCGGTAACGCCGGACTGCTATTCGGCTCCGGTGGGTCCGCCGGGGACGGCGGCTTCGGTGGCTCCAATGGCGGGGCCGGCGGCGGCGGCGGCAACGGCGGCATGTTGTTGGGCAGCGCAGGTGCCGGTGGGGCCGGTGGGATCGGCGAGGCCCACGGTGGCGGCGGCGGGACCGGCGGCGCCGCCGGCCTGCTGGGCTACGGCGGGATCGGCGGCGAGGGCGGAACCGGCACGACTTTGGGCGGGGCCGGCGGAAGCGGCGGCAGGGCCGGTCTGCTGTTCGGCGTCGGCGGCGCCGGCGGTGAGGGCGGATCCGCCATTGGTGCCGGCGACGGCGGCGGTGCGGGCGGGGCGGGCGGTAATGGCGTGCTGTTCGGAAACGGCGGCAATGGTGCCAATGGCGGCAGCAGCGGCTCGGGCCACGCTCCTGGCGGCACCGGAGCAGGCGGCACCAGCGGGCTGTTGTTCGGTGCGGACGGATTCAACTCTCCTGCCAACACCAACCCCCTGCACATCGCACAGCAGGCGGTGCTCAGCGTCGTCAACGCACCCACCGAGGCGCTGCTGGGGCGCCCGCTGATCGGTAACGGCGCCAATGCGGCCGTCGGTAGCGGGTTGACCGGCGGCGCGGGCGGGCTCTTGCTTGGCGACGGCGGGGCCGGTGGTTCGGGTGTGAATGGTCACGACGGAGGTGCCGGTGGGGCCGCCGGACTGATGGGTACCGGAGGCGCCGGCGCGGCCGGCGGGGATTCGTCGGCGGGCAACGCCGGGGCCGGTGGGGCAGGCGGGGCCGGCGGGTTGCTGTCGGGCAACGGCGGGCTCGGCGGCGGCGGCGGCACCACACTGGCCCTCGCCGAAATGGGCGGCGCAGGCGGAGTTGGCGGCCGCGGCGGGCTGTTGGGCGCTGGAGGTAACGGCGGGGACGGCGGATTCAGCGTTCTCGGCGAGGCCGGAGCCGGTGGGGCAGGCGGGACCGGCGGTCTACTCGGCGCAATGGTCGGCGCCGGCGGGGGCAACGGGGGAGCCGGTTCGGCCGGGTCCATCGCTGGCGCGGGTGGAGCGGGCGGCAACGCTGGCATATTCGCCGGCGCCGGGGGCACCGGCGGGGACGGCGGTCTGAGCCTTGGCATGACCAACGGGGGCATAGGCGGTCACGGCGGCAACGCCGGCTTGTTGTTCGGCAGCGGCGGTGCCGGAGGTACGGGCGGACCCGGCCCCGTGAATGGCGGAGCCGGCGGCGGCGGCGGCAACGCCGGCCTGCTGTACTCCAGCGCCGGGGCCGGTGGTGCTGGCGGACAAGGCGACGCGAACGGCGGCGCCGGCGGGAACGGCGGGGACGCCGGCCTGATCGGCTTCGGCGGGGCTGGCGGGCTCGGCGGATACGGCGATATTGACAACGGGGGCACCGGCGGGAACGGCGGCAAAGCGGGTCAGCTGTGGGGCGACGGCGGTGCGGGAGGCGCCGGCGGGCAGAGCACCGGGACCTCCGGTAGCGGCGGCAACGGCGGTAACGCCGTGCTGATAGGCAACGGCGGCAACGGCGGCAACGCCGCGGAGCAGGCGGGCCCCGGCGTACCAGGCACTGGCGGGTCGGCCTTGTTGGGCCTCGACGGGAACAACGGCCTGACGTAGCCGATCGCCGATCGAGTCCGACGCCGAATTGGACAGAACCCCTTCGGCATCGGCGGGATGGGCGGACGGTGGCAACGCCGGGTTTGGAACGACGCCCGGTGCGGCCGCCGCCGGTGGGTCGTCCGGACTCGTCGGCGTCAACGGCGTGGTCGGCTTGACATAGCCGACGAATCCGGAATCTAACGGCTGCCGTTGATCAGCGCTGCACGCGCAAGCGTCTGCTCCGCCATCTTTACGTGCGCGGCGTCGACCAGCACACCGTTGACCCCGACTGCGCCGCGGCCCTTGGCCTCCGCTTCTCGATAGGCAGCGACATTGCTTTCGGCACGCGCGATCTCGTCGGCGGTCGGTGCGTAGACGCCGTTGGCGACCGGAACCTGGTCAGGATGTATCGCCCACTTGCCGGTGTAACCCATCAACGAGGCCCGTCGCGCGTCGCGCTCGTAACCCGACAGGTCCCGGTAGTCGGGGTATGGCGCGTCAATCGCGTCGATGCCCGCGATGCGCGCTGCCACGATCACCTTGTTCCGTGCGTATTGCCACATATCACCTGGGTATTCGCCGAGCGGGACGAAGTTGGTGTCCACCCGTGCGCCCTGGGATAGCGAGAAGTCACCCACACCGAAGATCAATGCGTCCAACCGGCGGCTGGCCACCGCGATCTCTTCGGCATTGGCCAGTCCTTCTACTTCTTCGATGAGTACTTCGAGCCGAATGCGTTTGTTCAGGCCGAGTTTGGACTCCAACTGGGTGAGCAGGACGTCCACCCACCAGACGTCGCGAGCCTTGCGGGGCTTCGGAATGATGATCGTGTCCAGGTTGTCGCCGGCCTTGGTCACCACTTCGACGATGTCGTCATGGCACCACTGGGTGTCCAGGCCGTTGATCCGAACGGCGCGGACAGTCCTCCCCCAGTCAATGTCGTTGAGTGCGGTGATCGCCTTTGCGCGCGACTCCTCCTTGAAGGCCGCGGGCACCGCGTCCTCGAGGTCGAGGAACACCAGGTCTGCACCGCAGTTGGCGGCCTTTTCGAACATGTTGTCGTTGCTCGCGGGCACCGCAAGTTCGGAGCGGCGCAGCAGATCAGTCATCTTCTGAAATTCCCGTCATCAGTTAAATTTCGCCCCGTCACAACACGCCACGGGCACGCAGATCATCAAGGTCGTCTTGGCTCAGACCCAGCAGTTCGCCGTACACCTCGGCGTTGTGTTCACCGAGCCGGGGCCCTAGATGGTCGACCCTGCCGGCCTCCGATGAGAACCGCGGAACAGGGGCCTGCACCGTCACCGGCCCGAGCTGCTCGTCGTCAACGGAGATGAACACCTCGCGGTGCGCGAGTTGTACGTCGCTGACCAAATCGCTGATGTCATAGACAGGTGCCGCGGCCACCTCGTGCTTTTCGAATACCGCCATTGCCTCCGAAAGCGACTTGGTGCCAACCCAATCCGCCACCACCTCATCAACCTCGCGGGCCCGCGCCAGCCTCCGCTGCGGGTCCGAGAAGTCGGGGTCGGTCACCAGATCGTCGCGGCCAATCGCTTTGAACACCCGCAGCGCCAGCGCCGGTGAGCTACCGGACATGGCCAGCCACCGTCCATCTGAGGTGCGGTAGGTATTACGCGGCGCCGAGATGTCCCACCGATTTCCGGACCGCTCGGGCACCAACCCCAACTGGTCGTAGCTCAACAGCGTTTGCTCGAGCAACCGGGCCAGCGGATCGATGAGGTTGATATCGATCAATTGCCCCGGTCCACCGTGCACGTCGCGGTGATACAGCGCCATCAGCACCGCGTACGCGGCATTCAACGACGCGACCCCGTCGGCCAACATGAACGGCGGCAGCGTGGGCGGTCCGCCGGCCTGGCCGGTGATGTGCGCGAATCCGCTCATCGCTTCCCCCAGCGTGCCGAACCCCGGGCGCTCGCTCTTCGGCCCGGTCAACCCGTAACCGGTGATGTGCAGCATCACGATCCGGTCGTTGACCGCGCGCAGGCTCTCGTAGTCCAGACCCCATTTGCGCAGCGTCTGTGGCCGGGTGTTGAAGATGGCGACGTCGGCGTGCTCCACGAGGCGGCGCACGAGCGCCTGTCCCTCGGCGCAGCGGAGATCCAGCGTGATGGATCGCTTGTTGCGGGCTATCGACTTCCACATCAACCCGACGCCGTCGCGCTGGTTCCCCCAACCGCGGATCGGATCGCCATTTTTCGGCTCTTCGACCTTGATCACGTCGGCGCCGAACTCGCCAAGATAGGTCGCAACCAGCGGAGCGGCGGCCAAACTGGCGAGGTCGAGCACTCGCACGCCGTCAAGCATTGACACTGGCACCCACCCCGGTGTTCGAAGGTCGTTGCAGCCCAAGGTGTCCCCGCAGCGTCGACGACTCGTACTCGGTGCGGAACAGCCCGCGCCGCTGCAGTTCCGGGACCACCATACGCACCACGTCCTCGAACGCGCCGGGCAGATGGGTTGCCGCCAGGACGAACCCGTCGCATGCACCGCTCTCGAACCATGCCGCCATTTGATCGGCGACCTGCTCACCAGTGCCGACGAAGCGGGGCCCCTGTAGCAGCGTGGCGCGGTGCCCGGCCAGATCGCGGACCGTCACAGTGTCACCACCGATGTGGGTGCGCAGGTTCTGCACCAGCCCTCGGATACCCGAGACCGATGCGATCAGCTCATCGGTTACCGGGTCGTCGAGATCGTGTTTGGCGAAGTCGTAATTCATCAACTCCGACAGGAGCGTCACCGATGCCATGGGGTGAACCAGATCGTCGAGGAACAGAGCTTCTCGCTCCTTGGCATGGGCCTCGGACTCGCCCACCACGGCGTAGGCCATCGGGCAGATGCGAACCGCGCCTGGATCGCGCCCGGCCTCCGCGATGCGTTCCTTCTGATCGGTGTAGTGGCTACGCGCGATTTCGATGCCCGGGTCACCGGTGAAGATCAATTCGGCCCATCGGGAGGCGAATTCGCGACCCCGCCCAGAAGAACCGGCCTGGATGATGACCGGCCGGCCCTGTGGGGCGCGCGGCACGGTCAGCGGTCCGCGGGCGGAGAAGTACTTGCCGACGTGTCTCAGCTCGTGCACCTTGGCCGGGTCGGCGTACTGACCGGAAACCCGGTCGTGCAGGATCGCGTCGTCTTCCCAGGTATCCCACAACCCGGCCACCACGTCCATGAACTCGTCGGCCCGGTCGTACCGTTCGTCGTGACCCATATGGGCGTCGACGCCGAAGTTCTGCGCCTCGCTGTCGTTGACCGAGGTGACCACGTTCCAGGCGGCTCGACCACCCGACAGGTGGTCGAGCGTGGCGAAGGTTCTGGCGACGTGGAACGGCGCGTAGTACGTGGTGGAATATGTCGCGCCTAGACCGATTCGCGACGTGGCCTGCGCCAGCACCCCGAGAACCACGCCGAGGTCCAGCTTGACCGGGCGGGCGCCGTAATGCACCGCTTCGTCGACCGACCCGCCGTAGACCCCTGGCATCGCCAGACGATCGTCGAAGAACATCAGGTCGAAGCAGCCTTCTTCGAGCTGGCGCCCGATCTTGGCGTAGTAGGACGCATCCAGATAGCCATGCTCGGTCGCGGGGTGCCGCCACGAGCCCGCGTACACCGAGGTGCTGCCCGCCTGCATGAATGCAACGAGCGCCATCTTGTCGGTTCGTGATGTCATACTTGAAACGTAACATCTGATATTTCAGATTTCAAATGTTAGATGTGTTGGTTGGTATACTGGCTGGGTGGCTTCGACTTCCGGGATGGACATCTCGGGTACCGTGCGGGAGCGTGCCGCCCGTGAGCTCAGGGATCGCATTCTCACCGGTGTTCTGCCAGCCGGTGCGCGGGTCGACCTCGACGCCATCACCGAGGAGTTCGCCACCAGCCGGACCCCGGTGCGCGAGGCATTGCTGGAGCTCTCGTTCGAGGGACTGGTCGAAGTCGCCCCGCGCAGTGGCGTGACCGTGATCGGCATCAGCCCGGACGACGTCGTCGACAGCTTCACTATTCTCGGGGTGCTGACCGGGCAGGCAGCGGCCTGGGCCGCCGAGCGGATTGAGCCGGACGAACTCGAGATGTTGCGAGAACTGGCGGCCGACGTCGCAGCCCGGTCCGGCGACGACAGCATCGGCGAAGCCAACTGGCATTTCCACCAAAAGATCCACCGCGCCGCCCACTCGCCGCGGCTGATGACCCAGATCAAGCAGGCGGCCCGGGTGGTGCCGAGCAACTTTCTCATTTTGTTTCCCGATCACGAGATACATTCGCTCGACGAGCACCAAGACCTACTCGACGCCCTCGCGGACAAAGACGTCGAGCGAGCCCGCGCGATCGCCGAGCGACACGTCCTGGAGGCCGGACGCTCGCTGGCCGGATGGCTGGAGCAGCGGCGCTAACCTCGGCACTAAGTTAAGGTGGCGATGCCCGAGATCCCAGCGCAATACACGTTGTCGGCCGCCGCACCGAATCCGCGGACGCTGATCGACATCATCTACGAAACCGCCGCGCGGTACCCGGACGCGGCGGCCATTGACGACGGCACCGTCCAACTCACCTACAGCGAGCTGATCGGCGATATCGAGGCCAGCGTCGAATGGCTGGCCGCGCGGGGCATCGGGCGTGGTGATCGCATCGGCATCCGGATGCCGTCGGGCGGCTATGCGTTGTACGTGGCGATCCTGGCCACGCTGGCCACCGGTGCGGCGTACGTGCCGGTCGACGCCGACGACCCCGGCGAACGCGCGGAATTGGTATTCGGTGAGGCCGGCGTCGTTGCGGTCATCACCGAGACCGGGCTGATGAGGGGCCCCGGCTCATCGCGCGGCTGGCAGGCTACCGCGCCGCTGGCCCGAGACGACGCGTGGATCATTTTCACGTCAGGATCGACCGGCACGCCGAAAGGCGTCGCGGTGACCCATCGCAATGCCGCCGCGTTCGTCGACGCCGAGGCGCAGATATTCCTGCGCGACAATCCGATTGGGCCAGGCGATCGAGTACTGGCCGGGCTTTCGGTGGCTTTCGACGCGTCGTGCGAGGAGATGTGGCTGGCTTGGCGCCACGGCGCATGCCTGGTTCCGGCGCCGCGATCGCTGGTGCGCAGCGGGATGGACCTCGGTCCGTGGTTGGTGACGCGCGACGTGACCGTGGTGTCCACGGTGCCGGCGCTGGCCTCGCTGTGGCCCGCCGAAGCACTAGAAGCTGTGCGGCTGTTGATCTTCGGCGGTGAGGCCTGCCCGCCGGAGCTGGCCGAGCGGCTCGCCGTAGATGGTCGAGAGGTGTGGAACACCTACGGACCGACCGAGGCCACCGTCGTCGCGTGCGCGGCCATCCTCACTGGTGGCGGGCCGATCAGCATCGGGCTGCCGCTGCCCGGCTGGGACCTGGCAGTGGTCGACGCCGACGGCCTGCCGGTGAGCTACGGCGACGTGGGCGAGCTGGTGATCGGCGGCGTGGGTCTGGCCCGCTACCTGGACAACGACAAGGACGCCGAGAAATACGCCCCGATGCCCACCCTGGGCTGGGAACGCGCGTATCGCAGCGGCGATCTGGTACGGATGGAACGCGAGGGACTGTTTTTCTGCGGCCGAAGCGACGACCAGGTCAAGGTCGGGGGCCGCCGAATCGAGCTGGGCGAAGTCGACTCCGCACTAGTGCACCTGCCGGGCGTTAGTGGTGGCGCAACCGCGGTACGCCATACCACCACCGGAACTCCGCTGCTGGTTGGCTATCTGGTCAGCGCCGATCCGTCGTTCGACATCGCGACGGCGCGCAAGCTGCTCGCCGAGCAGCTACCGGCGGCGCTGGTACCGCGCCTGGTCCAGGTCGACGAGCTACCCACCCGTACATCGGGCAAGGTCGACCGCGACGCATTGCCATGGCCACCACCCGGCGGCGCCGAGGAGGAGACCGCGAACCTGGAGGGCACAGCGGGCTGGCTGGCCGGGTTGTGGCGGGATCTGCTCGGGGTCTTCGAGACCGATCCAGTGACCGGCTCGGGGGACGGTCCCGAAGCGGATTTCTTCGCGCTCGGCGGTGGCTCGCTCACCGCCGCGCAACTCGTCGCAACGCTGCGGACGCAGTATCCCCAAGTCACCGTCGCCGACCTGTACGACCATCCTCGGCTGGGCTCGCTCGCCGGCTTCCTCGACGAGCTTGAACCACCGCTGGAGGTCACCGAGCGCGTGGTGGTACCCACCCCCCGGCTGACGCAGGCCGTGCAGATATTGCTGTCGGTGCCGTTGGCGACGCTGGCGGCGCTGCCATGGTTGACCTGGCTCGCGCTGGGCAACAACGTGGCGCGTGCATTGAATGTGGTGCCCTGGACAGTGGCGGTGAACTGGTGGTTCATCGTGCTGGCGTTCGCCCTGTTCGTCACGCCGCTGGGCCGGATGGGCATCGCGGTGTTGTTCGCGCGCATGTTGCTGTCGAACGTCAAGCCGGGAACTTATCGCCGCGGCGGGTCGGTGCACCTGCGGGTGTGGTTCGTCGAGCACCTGACCGAGGCTTGTGGTGCTCAGAACCTGGCCGGCGCACCGTGGCTGGTGTATTTCGCCCGCGCACTCGGTGCCAATATCGGCAAGGGCGTCGACCTGCACTCGATGCCACCGGTCACCGGATTGCTGACGCTCGGACATCGCAGCGCCGTCGAACCCGAGGTGGACCTGAGCGGGCACTGGATCGACGGGGACGCGTTCCTCGTCGGTGAGATCACGGTCGGCGACGACGCGACGGTCGGTGCCCGGACCACGCTGCTGCCCGGCGCGATCGTCGGCAAGAACGCCGATGTCGCACCCGGCTCGGGCGTACGCGACAAGATCAAAAACGGCCAATACTGGAAGGGGTCTCCGGCGGAGAAGTCTGGCCGGGTCAACCACCCGTGGCCTGATGAACGGCCGCCACGCAAAAGCCACTGGGTCCCCGTGTACGGGCTGACGTCGCTCCTGCTCGGCGCTTTGCCGCTGGTCGCTGTCGCAAGCGGCCTTGCGGTGATCGGAGTAGCCGTCCACCGCACCCATCGGCTGTCGCAGGCGGTGCTGCCCGCGCTGTCGTGGACACCAATGGCGGCGCTGGCCGCATTCGCGGTGTACGCGCTGCTGACGGTGATCGCGGTGCGCGCGCTGTCATTGGGACTCCGGGAGGGCTACCACCCGGTGCGCAGCCGGATCGGGTGGCAGCTGTGGGCGACCGAGCGGCTCATGGACGCGGCGCGCAATTACCTGTTCCCGGTGTACGCCAGCCTGCTGACACCGACGTGGCTGCGACTGCTCGGCGCCAAGGTCGGCCGAGGCACCGAGATCTCTACGGTGTTGCTCACGCCGAAGTTCGCGGTCATCGAAGATGGCGCTTTCCTGGCCGACGACACCATGGTCGCGTCTTACGAACTCGGCGGCGGCTGGATCTATGCGGCGAAGACCACCGTCGGCAGGCGCGCGTTCCTGGGTAACTCGGGCATTGCCCAGCCGGGCCGTCGCGTACCCGAGGACGGACTGGTCGCGGTGCTGTCGGCCACACCGCCAAAGTCCAAGCGCGGCTCGTCCTGGCTGGGCAGCCCGCCGATGCGGCTGCGCCGACGCCCCGCCGAGGCCGACGTGGCGACCACGTACGACCCGCCGCTGAGGTTGAAGGTCATGCGGGCGGTCGTGGAGACGTTCCGGTTATTGCCCGTCATCGTGACGGTCGCGATCGGGTTGGCGGTGCTGGGCGCACTGCAGGCGCTGGCAAGGATTTACGGCATCTGGTGGGCGGCGTTGTGTGGCGGGCTGGTGCTGCTGGCGGCGGGCGCGATTGCCGGTGGCATCACGGTGGCTGCGAAATGGCTTGTGGTCGGCCGGATTAAGGCCGGCGAATTCCCGCTGTGGTCATCGTTCGTGTGGCGCAACGAGGTCGCCGACACGTTCGTCGAAACCCTCGCGGCGCCGTGGTTCGCCCGGGCGGCCAGCGGGACGCCGATTATGAACATGTGGCTGCGCGCGTTAGGGGCTCGGGTCAGGCGTGGCGCGTGGTCTGAGACCTATTGGCTGCCCGAGGCCTGACCTAGTCACGCTCGGCAAGGGCGCTACGGTCAACCGCGGCTGCGTGGTGCAGACGCACCTGTTTCACGACCGCATCATGCGGATGGACACCGTGGTATTGGAGTCCGGCGCAACCCTCGGTCCGCATTGCGTCGCGCTGCCTGCTGCCCGGCTGGGCTCCGGAGCCACCGTCGGGCCCGCGTCGCTGGTGGTGCGCGGCGATGAGGTGCCGTCATCAACGCGCTGGCAGGGCAACCCGATCAGACCGTGGAATCCCGCCCGCAAAAAGGCGGCCGGCAAGAAGGCCGCGGAGCGCGGCGTCCAGGACACTGCGGCGTGAAAGCTTCTGCTAAGGCGCCCAAGAAGAGCCCACCTAACATTTCGGTCATCGACGAGTACCTGCCGAAAAACGGCAACCCCGGCTACCAAGTGTCGTGCTACGAGCTGGATCTGGAGTACAAGGTTTCGATCAACCGGCTGTCCGGATCGGCGACGATCACCGCGGTGGCACTTACCGAGTTTCAGGAGTTGACGCTCGACCTGTCCCCCGCGTTGACAGTGTCGAAGGTATCGGTGAACGGTAAGCGCGCGGCCCAGTTCTCCTCTCGCGGTGGCAAGTTGCGCATCCGACTTGCATCGAAGCTGGCTACCGGGGCGACGTTGTCGATAGTGGTGGGCTACGGTGGTTCACCCAGACCACTCCGATCACTGTGGGGCGATGTCGGTTTCGAGGAACTGACCGACGGCGTGCTGGTTGCCGGACAACCTAACGGCGCCGCGTCCTGGTTCCCCTGTAACGACCACCCCAGCGACAAGGCCGCCTTCCACATCCGGGTCAGCACCGAGAGCAGGTACCGAGTGGTTGCCAACGGCAAGTTGGTGTCGCGGCGGGCACGGGCCTCCCAGACGGTGTGGACCTACGAACAACCCGAACCGACGCCGACGTACCTGGCCACCCTGCAGATCGGCGTGTATGAGATGGCGCGACTGGCGCGCACGCCGGTGCCGATACAGGCCGCGTTGCCCAACCGGCTGCGTCGGGACTTCGACCACGACTTCGCCCGCCAGCCCGACATGATGAAGCTGTTCATCGAGCTGTTCGGGCCGTACCCGCTGGCCAATGGATACACGGTCGTCGTCACCGACGATGAACTGGAGATACCACTTGAGGCCCAGGGGATTTCGATCTTCGGTGCGAACCATTGCGACGGCACCCGGGCCAGCGAGCGGCTGATCGCCCACGAGCTGGCGCACCAGTGGTTCGGTAATTCGGTGACCGCGCGGCGATGGCGGGACATCTGGCTACACGAGGGGTTCGCCTGCTACGCAGAGTGGTTGTGGTCGGAGGGTAGTGGTGATCCAAGCGCCGACGCCCTCGCCCGCCAGCACCACGCGCGGCTGCGCCATCAGGCGCAAGACCTCCTGCTGGCCGATCCCGGACCGCGCTGGATGTTCGACGACCGCGTGTACAAGCGCGGCGCTTTGACCCTGCACGCCCTGCGCGGGCGATTGGGCGACGAGAAATTCTTTACGCTGCTCAAGGATTGGACCAGCCGGTATCGCCACGGCACGGCCGTCACCGACGACTTCACCAGCCTGGCCGCGAATTATTCCGACGAATCGCTGCGGCCGTTGTGGGATGCGTGGCTCTACTCGACGAAAGTGCCCTGATCGGAGCTTTCTTACAAGTTGGCCAGATCGTCAGGAACGTCGACGGCGTGTTCCTGCAGCGTCTCAAGGGGCACTACCTCGAGCGTGCGCTCGTGAGTCGACGCCAACACCACCGGGGCGGCGCACCCATCCTGGTGGGCCCGTAACCAGTTCAGCGCAGTGACACACCAGCGGTCGCCGGGAAGCAGGCCGGGAAACCGGTACTCGGGGACCGGCGTCAGCAAGTCGTTGCCGATAGAACGCTGGTGTTCCAGGAACTCGACGGTAACTACCGCGCAGATAGTGTGCCGACCCAGGTCCTCGAGCCCGGTCGAGCAGCAACCATCGCGGTAAAAGCCGGTGAGAGGGTCCGTGCAACACGTCTCCAGTTGGCCGCCCAGCACATTGCGATCAGGCACATGTTTAGTATCACGCTCCCGGGCGAGAAGTCGGAATGAACTTCTCCACCCACGCCTCGGCGGATTGATCTCGTGCCGGTACATCCGCGCTAACCCGCGAGCCGATATCGAGTCCACAGACCAGCCTCGGCCGATTCGAATGCAGTGAACCGCAAGGGGGTACTCCTTTGCTCAGAAGGACTCAGCTTTGCTCAGAAGGACTCGGCCCGTCGGCAGCTACGGCCTTGAGGGCACAACACTTCGTGGCGTTCAGCGGCGAACCGGTTAACGAGATCGCACAACGATGTTATGAGATGTTATAAGCAATAGTAGTAGTGAGCAATTATTACCGGCTACAAACGTGTGGTATCTAACACCACCCCGCGGTCTAGGTCCGCCGCGCCACCGCTTGCACGAGCTGTAGCGATTGCCCCCTCGCTTGAACCCGCGCCATCCCGTGCGCTGTCGGAACGCCGCTGCGGCCGGGAGGCCATGTTGACGCCGTGCCATGAGCTATTCCGCACGGATTCGATCGTTCGGGCGGCGGCCTGCGCGGTAGGTTACGCGGTGTGATTATGACCGGGGCCTTCCTGGCCGAAGCGGCGGCGACGGTGGATAACAAACTCAACGTGCAGGGCGGCGTGCTGTCCAGATATACGGTCGGCCCCGACCGCTGGGCTCAATTTGTGCTCGTGGTGCTGACGCGGTCGGATGGTGAGGATTCGGACGCGCGGGTAACCGTCGAGATCAGGCCTCCCACACTTGAAGAGGCGCTGGAGAAGCAGTTCGAGGTGCCGGAGGCTTCCATTGGCGAGTTCCCGGGCTTCGCTTTTTTCGATCTCGCCGTAAACCTGCCATCTGATGGCCGATGGGTGATTGTGGTGAACGGGGGCACCGACGTGGTCTCACTTCCGCTCCAGGTGAGTAGCTGGCCCCCGCCGGCACAGTTGGAGCTTTGACAAATCTGCCTTCATGTCACGGCGGGCAGTACGGCGTCGGTGAGGAGCTGGACCGACTTCCAGGCTTCGTCGACCGGCATCCCACCGACCAGCGGGTGCAACACGAGCGGCCCATAGTTTTTGGAGGCGCGGACTTCCGCGATGAGCTGGTCGGGAGTCAGAAACCGGTACCGTCCTGACGCCTTGACCTCCTCCAACGTCTGGACCCCGGGCAGGTGCATGAGGGATCGTTCGTCGGTTGACCATCCGCCGTAAGTGACGGCCTCCCAAAGGATGTAATCACCGAGTTCTACCCACGCCCGGTCTGGATCCTCGTGCAGGTAGATCATCCCGCGATTGACCGGCCCCGGCATGATGACAAATGGCGTGATGCCGGCGCCGGCGCACAGTTCGCGGTAGTAGGCGTCGATATCGGGCAGGTAGTCGGCCAGGCTGAGCGGTAGCCCGAAACGCGCCGCGCGCCGGGCGGTAGCGCGCGCGCCGCCGCCGACGTAGAGCGGCGGATGCGGCCGGGTCCAGGTACCGGTACAGACTTCCGCGTCGGGTCCAGCGCCCGACCATACGGACAGCATTCGCTCGACCAGGCTGTCCATCAGCTTGCCACGCTGGCTGAAATCCACTCCGAGCGATTCATATTCGACGGCACGGTAGCCGAGGCCTACCGTGGTGTGCAGTCGGCCTCGACTCATGTTGTCAACGAGCGCGATGTCCTCGGCCAGCCGGACCGGATTCCATAACGGTCCAAGCGCACAGTCCACGCTGGCGATCATCCTCTCGGTTCGCGCCAGGAACATCGCTGCGGCCATGATTGGATTGCAGCTCCATCCCTGCCCGGTGGCGTGATGCTCATCGACACTGACCGTCGTAATCCCCCGTGACTCACCCCACTGTGCCAGTTCGAGCGCGGCGGAGATCAGCTTGCCCTGCGTGCGTGATTCTCCTTGCGGCGAGGCGAAGTTGAAGCGCAGCACCGTCAGCAACATGTGCGGCCTCCGCTCAGGATTCAGCAGGCGCTTGCGACTGCAGGAACGCGGGAAAATCGGGAAACAGTGAGCGGTCGACAATCTCGATACGGGTGCCGAAGGCATCGACATAGTAGGCGAACAGCATCAGATCTGGTGGTGAGACGTCGGCAGTCGCTTCGAAGGAAAATCCATTTGCCTCCAGCATTCGGGCGGATTCGGCGAGGCTGTCGACGAAGTAGCCGAGGTGGTGGATGGAGTTGCCGGGTGCGCCCACCCATACAGATCCGGGGACCTCCTGGATCAATTCGACGTGTGGACTTTCCAGCGAGTAGACGAACTTCGAGGTGAGCTCGCGGGTCCCAGTCGTCGTGCGGAAGGGCAGCGTGTACGTCAGTGGAGTGATCCACCGGTAGCCGACCAACGCGCTAAGCCGGGCCATCGCCTGCTCGAGGTCGGGCACGATGATGCCGGTGTGGTAAAAATCCTCGGGTCGCAGTGCGAATGCCATGATCTTTACCTTTCGCTCTCTATCCCGGTGAAGTCGAAGCTGATTCGCGCCGTCATGCGTTGTTCGCTATTTCTTGTTGGAGCCATGCGGACTCCCAGAAGTTGGTGCTGTCGGTCAACAGGGTTTCGTGAGCCTCCTTGAGTACCGTGCGCGCCGCTGGATGGTCTGCGGGGACAAGCTCGGCCAAGTGGATCGCGTGCAGCGGACGGCCCGCGTGCAGGTGTGCCCGCGCCCGATCCAGGAGCGCATCGGCGCCCGCCAGTTCGACCACGTCGGAGGCGACGGCATCGAAACCGACGGGATACAGCTCGGTCGTTGAGCGGTGATGGAACCAACCTGAGTAATTCTCCCAAACGGCCCGCACGTCCCAGGCGACCTTTCCATAGCCCTGACCCACTTCGCATTCCGCGGGCAAGGAGACCTCGCGCATCAGGGTCTGGACGTCCTTCCCGGCGTTCATCCCCGCGACAGTCTGGTCGTGAATGTATTGAATGGCGTCGCGCAGCCGGATCAACTCAGCATTGATGCGGTCGGCCCCCGCGATCGGTTCAAAATGACCGGTCACCAAGAGTTCGGGCTGCAGATCACGTACCCGCTCGACTGACACAACAGCGGTTAGGGCGTCCCGATACCGATCGCCGCGCATGGTGACGAGGTTGGGGATGTGGCCAAACGTTGGACCAAAAGTATTTCCGCACAAGCATATCCGTTCTTCCGGCAGCCACACCACCAGCGAATCGGTCGTCTCTCCGCCGGGCACCGATATCAGCTCCATTCGTCGCCCGCCGATCTCCAGAGTGAGCGTGTCCTCGAAGTCGACATCGACGGTGGGCACGCTCTGGCCGGCCAGGCGTTTGCTACCCAGACGTTGTTGAATCGCCTGGATACCGTTTGCCAGTGTGTCTTTGAAGGCGAAAGCACTGCGGCTGGCACGATACGGGATGAGGCGTTCGTTATCGTCCCGCCACGCAGTCCAGTTAGCCTGCGCGACAACCGTTGTATCGGGGTCGCGGACGCTGTCGAGACCACCGACATGGTCCACGTGGCCCTGGGTGAAGATGATGTAGCGCACCGGTGCGGAGTCGACTGCGTCGAAGTTGGCCCGGTGCACCGGCCCCTCGAAACCCATCCCGGTGTTAATGATCACCCGGCCCTCGCCGGTGGTCAGCAAGTAGGCGTTCGACAGACCTGGTGAGCACCACACGCCCGGGGCGATCTGCTCAGCTTTTTCGGCTGCCGCAGGCCGCATCGCGTCGGCGCCCGGCCGGCTGCGAAACACCGGTTCGAACTCTTGCGCGTTGGTACTCATCGCTGGCGTCGCTTTCATTTGTCGCAGATTATTCGGGGCGTACGTCGAACCTGTTGAAGTAGAAGGCGAACCGCTCGCGGAGTTCGTCGGGCGAGATACCGAAGTGCCGTTGCAGCTCGTAGTTGATGCGACCGTGCATGCCGCGCGGATTGCCGTCCAGGTATTGCTGGAAGCGTCCGCGAGCCTTCGGTGCCAATTCGACGTCGGCACGCTGGTAAAGCTGCTCCAGCAGCCGCATTTCGTTGCCGTTCAGGTGGTGGAAACCGATATCGATGCTGTGTTCTGCCGGCACCAGATCGCGGTCACGCACGCATGCGCTGAGCAGTCGGTGTATGCGGTCGCTCCAGTAGTCCAGCAGCCAGCTTGGGTCGATACTCCTCCGGCGCAGCCGATCCGAGTAGGCCATCATCGTGATCGTGGACTGAACGACTGCGACGGGATCGCGGTGGGTGAATGCCACGGTCGCGTCGGGGAAGGTCGCCATCAGCGGGCCGAGTTGTTCACAGTGCTGGGGGCTCTTGAGTACCCAGGTGTGTGGGCCGCGCAGAAATGTCAAGGCCTGCAAGACTTTTCTCATGTACGCGTAGTGCCGGTGCTGGTCCAGTGACAGGTAGTAGTCGCGCCAGTCGGGCACCCGCGCATGCCATTCCAAGACATAGCCGGCCAGGTCCAGATCGAGGAGTTCGACTTCTTCCTCGATCGCCTCGGGGTAGCGGTCGTGCATGGCTGCCACCACGGGAGCGCTGGCCATGAGTGCGTCGTGCTCAGACTTGGCTCGCGCGTAGCGCGGGTCGACACCGAAGATGTCGGGGCCCTGGCCGAGTGCCGGTATCGGATCCTGGCTCTCCCAGTAGGGCAGTGCGCGCCGGCATGGATCGGCCGCGATGAGGTTCACCAGATGGGTGGTGCCGGAGCGCGGCATCCCGACCACAATGAAGGGCTTCTCGATAGGGATCGACTCGATCTCGGGATAGCGCTCGATGAGGTCGGCCAACGACAACCGGTTACGCAGCAGGCGAACCACTCGTCGCCGCAGCGACGAGCGAGTGAGCTGGGTCAGGCCGTCATCGGCTTCGATCGCGGCCACGTGCGCGGTCAGGCGCTCGCCGAAGCCGTCGGTGTCGTCCAGTACATCGGCCCCTCCCCTTAGACCGGCTTGGTCAATGGCTTCGGCAAGCATCCGATCGATGTCAAATCCGACGCGTTTGGCCTCGGTGAACTCCAGAATTTGTCGCTGGACGTCGGTGAGCTTGGGCGACGTCAGGTCGTCGAAGTCGATGTCAGCGGTCTCGGGGCCGGCACGGGCCATGCGACCGCCTCCTCGACACGTCGTTCGAAATCTGCCTCAGACGGTAGACGTGATGGGGGGCCCTGCTTAACTCACCTCCCCGCCTTCAGCTGCCCCGCGGAGGGAGTGCGTCCTGACCTGCGCCAGACGAGTCGGACAACCAAAGCTATCGCGCGACTTGCTGTCAAGTTTGCGGCCTTCAGGGTCGGTTTCGACACGGTCTCGGATGCGTACCTATTGATAATTCGCTGATCACAAGAGCCCCTTGAGTCACTATCGTCACATGTGTCAGCTACCGGCGTCAATGCGCGGGACTGTTCCTCGAAAGGTGTTAGATGTCGGCGATTTTTCGAAGCGCTTCGCTAGCGGTGGCGTCGGCGGCCGCTGTCGCGTTCATCGCTGCGATGGGCCTCGCGCCAGCAGCGAACGCCACGCCTTGCAACGCGGCGGATGCCAACGTCGATCCCCCTGCTGCTCCTCCCGAGATGCCCGCTCCCCAACCGGTCGTCCAACCGCCGACTGGGCGTCGGCCAACTCATACGAATGACCAGGCGCCGCTACCCAAGCTGGGGCCGCTGATCGCTTCTTTGCTCAAGCCGACTCCCCCAGGTACTCGGTATTCCGCTCCGCTGCAAAATCAAGCGGCGGTAGTTCCGCCTGGGCCCAATCCCCCCGCCCCAGGTAACCCACACCCGCCCAACGCTACTCAGTTGCAGCCCAACGCAGCTCCAGTTCAGCCGCAGCCGGCACCGCAACCGGCGGCGGATCCGGGAGAGCCCCCTCCCTCGATCGCGGGGGCGCCGACATCGCTCGTCGACTGGGTGACCGGACCGAACGGCCCGAACAAAACCCTGCAACGTTTCGGGATCTCCGGGACTGACCTTGGGATCGCTTGGGACAACGGCGATCCCGCAAACCACCAGGTACTGATGGCTTTTGGCGACACCTTCGGATATTGCAAGGTGCACGGCCAGGAATGGCGCTACAACACGCTGTTCCGCAGTTCGGACCATGATCTGTCGCACGGAATCCACATCGCGGACGGCGTGCCCAACGATAACTACTCCGGCTCGCCGGTGTGGGCGAACCACCTGTCCAAACAGGTCGTCAACACCATCCACAAGGCCGCACACGAAACGGGAATCATTCCGACCGCCGCCCTCTCCCTCGGGAGAGTCCAATACATGAGTTACATGTCCATCAGGCAATGGGGCCGTGACGGCGAATGGTCGACGAACTACTCGGCGATCGCGCGTTCCAACGACAATGGCCAGAACTGGGGGATCTTCCCCGGCTCAATCCGCACGGCCTCGGCGGACGCCGTCCCGGGAGCCGGGTTCACTCCGGGAAATGAAAACTTTCAGATGGCGGCATTCATGCGGGGTAACGATGGTTACATTTACTCGTTCGGGACCCCGTCGGGGCGCAGCGGTGCGGCGTTTCTGTCGCGGGTTCCCCAGGGTGCTCTGCCGGACCTGACCAAATACCAATATTGGAATGGTGACGGAGACGGGCACTGGGTCCCTAACAATCCTGGGGCGGCGACGCCGATTTTCCCAGGCCCTGTGGGCGAAATGTCAGCCCAATACAACACCTATCTCAAGCAATACCTGGTGCTGTACACCAACGGCGGCAGCAACGACGTCGTGGCACGGACTGCGCCGTCTCCGCAAGGACCATGGAGCCCAGAGCAACCGCTCGTGTCGTCCTTCCAGATGCCCGGTGGCATCTATGCGCCGATGATCCATCCCTGGTCGTCGGGTAAAGATCTCTATTTCAATCTGTCGCTGTGGTCGGCATACGACGTGATGTTGATGCACACCGTGCTGCCGTAAGCGACTGTTCTGATGCCGACCAAGTGCGTTGAGAACTGCTTGGTGACAACCTGGTAACAGTTTCTAACGACAGATATTTGCGAGGCGGCAAGCACCTCCCGGAAAATTATTGTCACTTCGTGCACCGTCGAACGGCTCTGAAGCTACCGTTGCTGATGACAGTGGGCGCGACGCTCGCTCAAGCGCCTCGCGCCTCTGCCGAACCCGGCCGGTGGTCGGCTGATCGTGCGAACCGCTGGTACCAAGCACAGGGCTGGCTCGTCGGCGCCAACTACGTCACCTCAACCGCTATCAACCAACTCGAGATGTTCCAAGCGGGGACTTATGACCCCCGACGGATCGACAGCGAGCTGGGCGTGGCCCGGTCGCACGGGTTCAACACCGTGCGGGTCTTCCTCCACGACCAGCTGTGGGCTCAGGATCGCCAGGGCTTCCAAAGCCGTCTCGCGCAGTTCGTCGGCATCGCGGCCAACCACGGCATCAAACCGCTGTTCGTCTTGTTCGACTCCTGTTGGGATCCGCTCCCCAGACTGGGTCCTCAACGCGCGCCCAGACTTGGGGTGCACAACTCCGGTTGGGTGCAAAGCCCGGGTGCTGAACACCTCGATGACCGCCGCTACAGCGGCGTTCTGCAAGACTATGTCACGGGAGTATTGGCCCAATTCCGTAGTGATGATCGCGTTTTGGGTTGGGACCTGTGGAATGAACCGGATAACCCCGCGCGCGTCTATCGCAGTGTGGAGAGGAGGGATAAGCAGCAGCTTGTCGCAGAGCTGCTGCCGCAAGTGTTCCGGTGGGCGCGTTCAGTTGATCCTGTTCAACCGTTGACGAGTGGCGTCTGGCAAGGGAACTGGGGAGATCCGGGGCGCCGCAGCACGGTCAGTGGGATTCAACTTGACAACGCCGACGTGATCACCTTCCACTCTTATGGCGCTCCGGCCGACTTCGAGGCCCGGATCACTGAGCTTTCTCCGCTGGGGCGTCCCATCGTGTGCACCGAATACCTGGCTCGGCCGCGCGGCAGCACTGTTGAGGGAATCCTTCCGATTGCGAAACGGCACAATGTTGGTGCTTTCAATTGGGGTTTGGTGGCCGGTAAGACTCAGACGTATCTGCCGTGGGACTCGTGGGATCACCCGTACCCGGCGGCTCCGAAAGTCTGGTTCAGCGATCTGCTGCTACCCGATGGCCGACCCTATCGGGACAGCGAAATTCAGACGATTCGGAATCTGACCGGGGCGCCAAGCCTGACCTAACTAACGAGGCGCCTGCTTCTCGGAACTACTTTCGAGAGCGCGCTCAGTTCTGTCGTCGTTCCTTTCATCCCCAACTGCAATGGCCGCCGGGCGGGTTGATGCGGCCCTGGATCTCCATCGCCGCCAATACCTGCGCCGACTGCACTGTCGGGGCGTAGGCGACGGCGTAATCACTGCCGCCACTAAGGGCGACGGCCATGCAACTCGTGGTGCTTCCGGCGAGTTTGCAGCCGGTCGGGAACTTCGCATGGCAGTTCGCCATCGCATGCTGCTCGGCATCAGACTGGGTGTAGGCGTTGGTATAAAAGAACGCCTCGGTCCTGTTGCTCATTGAGCTGGAGTTCACCGCTCCCGCCATCCATGTGGTTGAGGCATGCACGGGCGAGGCTAGCGCGAGCGCGCCCGCTAGGACGAGCGGGCCGGCTGCGGCCAGCGGCACGATCCTGCGGGCAGCCGGTTTCCCTGTGTGCCTTGCGATTTGACTTGGCCCGTCTGTCGTCGTGGTGTGACGCCCTGCAGTGGTCACGGACAACATGTGCTTCTCCTAACGAGACAGATCGACCGGAACGGCTGCCAGCGATGTGCCCGCACCCGGCATCCAGGCGGGGACACGACGAGCAAACCCGAAACCCATTCCTTCATGCTATTCCATACCCGATGGATGATTCAAGCGTTTTGTACAAACATTAAGTATTCTGCCTCGGCGATCTGTCCACGCCGTCAGCAATCTGTTCGACGGATGCCGAGGTTGTGAGTGACGGCGGCGACGCCGCTCGAAGGAAAACGCCGCAGCCGGGCCTGTCTGCCCAAGTGCGCCGCACCGGATATCGAAGCGTTCGCGCACGGTGTCCAGTGTTCGGCGGTGATTGCTCGCGTTCGGGTCGGTGCGTCGGAATGAACCGTGTCGCAGCCGCCATTCGGGCGGGGCAACGGGTACCAGCGATCGATGTCCGGGCGGCGGTCGAGCAGCACCTTGGTCAGGACGCTCCAGCGGTTGGTTACGCCGGTTAGCCCGTGTTGCGGCGCCTGCGCTGGGCGGCGAAGAACTCGGACCAGGAGGCCACCTCGGGGTGCTGTTTGAGCAACACCCGCCGTTGGCGCACCGTCATGCCGCCCCACACACCGAAATCCATCTGGTTGTCGAGCGCGTCGGCGAGGCACTCGGTAGTGACAGGACAGTGCCGGCAAATAGCAGTCGCTCTCCTCTGCGCCGCTCCACCAACGAAGAGTTCGTCGGGATCGACGGAAAGACACTGCGCCTTCGACACCCAGGCGATGCGGGCTTCGTTCATCCTGTCGCGGTCGGCGTTGGTTGCATCCACGTTCTTCGATCCTTCTGCCGGTGTTCGCCACCCCTGGCAATGACTATTCCGGCGCGGTCCGCCGGTGTCTGTCCGTCGACCTGCTGTTATGGGGGATGAATCGCGCGTCCCCCGATTGGGGGAACGTCGGCAACCACTGTGCGACACTGACAGGCATGATCGGCGCGGACGCGACCGGGAAAGTGCGCGTGGTCGTGGGCGAAGATCACCCGCTGTTTCGCGACGGACTTGTGCGCGCGCTGACATCGAGCGGCGTAGTGGATGTGGTCGCAGAAGCCGATGACGGCATCGCTGCCCTGGCCCTGATTAAAACCCATCTGCCGCACGTCGCGCTGCTGGACTACCGGATGCCCGGGATGGACGGCGCAAAGGTCGCCGCCGCGGTACGGCGTGATGACCTGCCGACAAGGGTGTTGCTGCTGTCGGCCCACGACGAGTCGGCAATCGTCTTCCACGCCCTGGCGGAGGGCGCCGCAGGATTCCTGCCCAAAGAATCGACGAAAAGCGAAATCGTGAACGGAGTCCTCGACTGCGCTAAGGGCCGAGATGTCGTGGCGCCGGCCCTTGCCGCCGGTCTGGCGGGGGAGATCCGCCGCCGCGGCCAAGCCCAAACACCGGCCCTCAGCCCCCGCGAGCGTGAGGTGCTGGATTTCATCGCCCTGGGCCACAGCGTCCCGTCGATCGCTGCGGAACTGTACCTGGCGCCGTCCACGGTCAAAACCCACGTGCAGCGGTTGTACGAAAAACTCGGCGTCAGTGATCGCGCCGCGGCTGTCGCGGCGGCAATGCGGCGCGGGTTACTCGAATAGCATGGCCCGCCCGCTGGCTCGAGTGGTCGACTTCGTTGCGGCCGAACCCGTCCGCTTGTCGGCGTTTCTGCGCTTGCCGCTAATCGGTTTGATCGTCTTGTTGGTCTCAGTGTGGGAGGTTGAGCACTGGTTGCCGTTGGCTTATGCGGCGATACTTACCCTCTATAGCGTCGCCGCACTGGTGTGGGTGGTGGTGGTGCTCCGCGGCCCGGTGCCGCCGTGGGCCGGCTGGGCCTCGACGGTTATCGACGTGCTAACGGTGGTGGCGCTGTGTGTGGTGTCGGGTGGCGCCACTGTGGCGTTGCTGCCAGTGTTCTTTCTGCTGCCAATTTCGGTGGCGTTCCAGGACCGCCCGACGCTGGCGGCCGCCGTTGGAATTTGCACTGCCGTCGGGTACCTCGCGGTGTGGATCGTCTACTCCAAGCGCGACGACTCGGTTGAGCTGCCGAGCGTGGTGTACACACATTTCGGATTGCTGCTGTGGTTGGCGGCTGCGATGACTGCCCTGTGTTATTTCCTGACTCGCGCCGCGGCGCGGGTGGCGGCATTGCTCGACATGCGCCGCACGCTTGTCTCAGAGTCGATGCGCGCCGACGAACGCCACACCCGGACACTGGCCGAGCAACTGCACGACGGACCGCTGCAGGATCTGTTGGCGGCGCGACTCGAACTTGACGAAGTTCGAGAACGGTATACCGATCCGGGACTGGACGCCGCCTATCAGGCAGTACAGGACACGGCAACCTGGCTGCGCGACACCGTTACCGCACTACATCCCCAGGTGCTCACCGAAGTGGGTCTCACCGCAGCGCTGGGTGAGCTGATTCGCGCCTACGAGCACCGCGGGAACTTCGCCATCGAAGCCGATCTCGAAGAGGTGGATCGGCCACGATCCCAGTCCCTGTTGTACCGGGCGGCCCGCGAATTGCTCGCCAACGCAAACAAGCATGCGCGGGCGAGCACCGTACAGGTCCACCTCACTCGAGCGGACGACGCGATAACGCTGAGCGTCTTCGACGACGGAATCGGGTTCGATCCGGCCATCCTGGATCGATGTGTCGCCGAAGGACACATCGGACTCGCGTCGCTGGCGGTCCGCGTTGACGCAATGGGCGGATCGATGAAGCTCACCTCGACGACCGGCGGTGGCACGCGGGCATCGGTGACCACGCCCGCCGGCGCCGACTGAGCAAGCTCGCCCTCGAATCGGCCACGGGCCCTGTGGGTTCAGGCGTTTGCCGCACAGACACGGTGTGGTCTGCTCCTCGATATACCGGGTAACGACGGGTCGACCTGGATAATCGATAGCTGTTATGGAAGCGACGACCAGCGGGGATGGCCGCGGACGCTGGCGCCCCAAGCTACGGTGGCTGACTGCATTGTCAGCCGCGCTGGTCGTCGCTTTCACCGGATTCGGTTGGGCTACATATCATCACCTGGTTGGCGGGATTACCCTGTCGCAGGTCTTGGATGGTGACGCGACTTCGTCCGGTGGCGCACAGGACATCTTGATCATGGGCCTGGACTCCAGGCTCGATGAGCATGGCCGGCCGCTGCCGCAAGATCTGTACGCCGCGTTGCACGCCGGCGACGAATCCTCCGGGGGGTACAACGCCAATGTGTTGATTGTGCTGCACGTGCCAGGCGATGACGGTCCGGTTACCGCGTTCTCGATACCGCGAGACGACTACGTGCAGTTGGCGGGCTGCCCGACAGCTGACTGCAAAGGCAAGATCAAGCAATCGTATGGGCTGGCCTACCAGGAGGCGTTGAATTCACTTGCGGCTAGCGGAGCCGAGACGCAAACCGATCCAACGGTTTTGACCACCCGTGAGCAGCGGGCGCGTGAGGCCGGCCGGAAGGCCGAGATCGCCACCGTACGTGACCTCTTGGGGATACCGATCGACCATTTCGTCGAGGTCACACTCGCCGCCTTCTTCCAGATTGCCAAAGTCGTCGAACCGATTACGGTGTGCCTCAACGAGGACACCAGCGACACCTACTCAGGGGCGGACTTTCATCAAGGCGTCCAGCGCATCAACGCCGCGCAGGCAATGGCTTTCGTTCGTCAGCGACGCGATGAGAACGACGGATCGTTCACCGACCTGGATCGCACACGCCGACAACAGGCGTTCCTGGTGTCGTTAGTCAAGGCGTTGCGAAACAGCGGTGCGCTATCGAGTCCCAGCAGGATGAGTAATCTTCTGCGGATCGCGAGTGACAACGTCGCCGTGGATGCCGGTCTGGATTTGGCAGGGTTCGCCGAACGCGCCGTGCAGTTACAGAACACGCCGATATCGTTGTATACCTTGCCCATCTCGGGATTCGGCCAGGATTCAAATGCCTCGGACGTGAACCGTGTCGATGTCGACGCCATCCGAAAAATCGTGCACGCTCACATATTTTCAGATGCATCCGCAGCTCCCGTATCACCCCCAACCATTAGCCCTTCGGCACCTACCGGGCTGAGCGCACCGGCAGTGCTCGATGTAGTCAATGCCGCGACCCGCGATGGTCTCGCCGCCGCCGTCGAAGAGGCTTTCGCCAGTCGCGGCTTCACCCGGGGGAATACCAGCACCGCGCCGAGCCCCGTCGATTCCAGCACAATCGAATACGGCCCGGGCACCCAGGACGCCGCCCGACTGCTCGCGGATGAACTGCACGTGACCGCTACCGCTTCCGACGCGGTCCCCGCCGGCTCGGTTCGGCTGACGGTCGGCACACAATTCCCGGCAGGCGATTACAAATCCGGATCCGGCTATTCCGCAGCCATGAGCGCCTCCGTCAAAGATGCCCCGGTGACCCCAGTCAGCGCTAGTGGCACCGGAGCCAGCGGTCCGGCGCCGACTGATCTCACTGAGATGACGGCGGCGGATATCGCCTGCGTCAAATAGCCCTCAGCTAAATCTCCTGGCGAGTGACCTCTGAGCGACAACCTGTTGCGAGATAAGGCCGTCAGGTCAGCGGACTTACCGCCGCGCGATATGTCCTTCGACGCCAAGAGGTGTCGCCGTTTCCAGGATCCAACAAGGAAAGGCGGTTGGATGCTGGGCGAGAAGCCCTCAACATTCAGGGTGGTTTCGGCCCAGAGTTTCTGCCGAGGGTCGATGGCCGACGGGCCATCGATGCGAGGCCGTAGCAGCTGGGAGCGCGTCCGCGTCGCCTAGCGATGTTCCTTTGGTTTCCGGTAGCCGATAGGTACACACAAGGCTGACCAGCACCAGCATGGCCATCATGAGTCCGATGGCCCAGCCACCGTAGCGGGTGAGTAGCGGGCCGGCGATCAACGGCGGCACAGCTCCGCCGATGATGCCGGCGAGGTTGAGTGCCAGTCCGGCGCCGGTGTACCGATACCGCGTGGCGAACAGTTCTGGCACGAAGGATGTCATGGGCGCGTAAGCGAACGCTGCGATGCCGTAGATGCCGACGATGGTCGCCGTAAACAGGGCAGGATTGCCGGTGTTGATCAAGGGGATGACTGCGAACGACCAGGGCAAACCCAGCGCCCACCCACAAAGGATGATGGGTCGGCGCCCGAGGCGGTCGGACAGGGTGGCTGACAATGCCACAGCTGCGGACCACACCAAGCCGCCGAGCGTCCCAGCCAACAAAATCGTGTTCTGCGAGAGCCCGAGGTGGTTGTGCGCATAGCTTGTCAGGTAAGTGCCGGCCATGAAAACGAAGGCGTAGACAGCCACGAAGCCACCTGCGGCGAGAACAACGCTGCCATGCTGTTCACGGATGACCTCGACGATGGGCGCGCGCGACGGCTTGCTGCTGACTCGTTGCGCGGTAAACACCGGGGTTTCGTCGACGGTGATGCGCACGTATAAGGCGATCGCGATCAGGAGTGCGCTCAGCAAAAATGGCACGCGCCATCCCCAATGGGTGAATTCGGAACTTGTTTCACCGATGGTGGAATTCACGACGAGAAAGGTCAGGCTGGACAGTACCAATGCGATGCCGACGCCGAGCGGGGTGAACATCCCATACCGGCCGCGCTTAGTCGCCGGCGCGTATTCCGCAGCCAATAGTGCGGACCCTGCCCACTCGCCGCCGACAGCGAACCCCTGCAACAGCCGCAAGGTGAGCACGATCAACGGCGCGGCCACACCGATCGTTGCCGCACTAGGAATCAGCCCCACCCCCACCGTGGACACGCCCATGATCAGCAACGTTGCAACCAAGGTTGCCTTACGGCCCAAGCGGTCGCCGAAATGGCCGAAAACAGCCCCACCCAACGGCCGGGACACAAAGGCCGCGGCGAACGTGCCCATCGAGGCGATCGTCGCCATCGCAGGGCTCAAGTTCGGGAAAAACACGCTGGGAAACGTCAACGCCGCCGCGGTGCCGTAGATATAAAAGTCATAGAACTCAACGGCGGTACCCACCATGCATACGACTGCGATACGTTTCGTGGACGTCGCAGCCACCGGCGCGGTCGTCACCCTGCCTTGCTTGCTCGGCGTTGATACTGATCGACGGGGGCTTCCTGAACCCACATGCCAAGCACCGTGCTGATGCTACAAACCGACTCTTCGACGCGCTAGCTGGGCAACTCCGCCCGGCGAGAGGTTCAATTGAACCTTTCCGCGTCCGATCACGTGGGTTAATTGTGACCGAGGGCGTACGTACCCAAGCTGCACGCATGCGCAGCATCGAGACCATCGACGCGGAACTTTCGGACCTTTGCCGCGCGTGGCGGGTAGCTCGCGAGATGGGCTGCATGCCGAACACTGTGTTCATAGACACCCTGTTGGATGAGCGATCGCGTGCTACGAGCACGGGCTAGCTTCGCGAGTCTGAGCCTTTCGACTGCGGTAGCAGGTGCAGAGCTTGGCGGTGGCGGAGGGATTTGAACCCTATTCAGCGGTGCTGGTCAGCGACCTGGACCTGCTCTGAACTGCCGAAACAACCAACGCTAGGTAACGCTCCACAAAGACCGGCACCGAAGTCAGCCAGCACTGGCGGCCTAGGCCGCATCCACGACTGCGGCGACTAACTGCTGGCGCAGTCCGCTAACAGATGAAGGCGCAGTTGACGGATCGCGACGTATCCGCGCTTATCCGTGGCGGGATTCGCAGGTAGTGGACGGCCTTGGAATGACGTAGTGGACTACGCGTGCCGGTGACCGGGCGTGGCGAGAACATCTGCTTGTAGACCCGTGACAGTAAACCCACGGGGCCGCAAAACCACAGAAACGGAGTCATCGATATGGCTACAGGAAGTGTTTCGCCTGGGACCGTTGCCGGTCGCGTCAGGACTTTTTCTTTGCCGCCAGCCGGATTCGACCCACGCAGCGCATCGCCAACAGAATTGCGGCGCTACGGCATACCGCAGAGACCCGAGGCGTCCGCGCGCCCAGAATTGGCGGCCCTCTGGGACAAGATTTTCTCGCGCAAGCTCACCTACATCGCGCCCAGGTTTCAGCCCCTTGAGGAGCTGGTGCCCGGCATAAAGTCTCGTGGCCCCTTACACCAAAAGGCAACGACCGTCACGCATCCATTCTGGTCAGGCGGCGTCGTGCACGCTGCTTCCGGTCAGGCGTTCACCTGGGTGGTGGGTCAGTGGAATGTCCCGGATGTCCAGCCCCCTCCAACAAACACCGGCCAGGGCAAATTTTACTCGTTCGCGTGGATCGGTATCGATGGAAACTCCGACGTCACCCAGATAGGGACGATTCAGTACGTATCGTCGGATGGGCACGGAAACGTCAGCAAGAGCTGCTATGCCGTGTATGAATGGTTCCCAAACGGCTGGACGACGATCAGTAACTTCAAGGTCAACTTCGGGGACACCGTGATCGGCTTGATTTGCCTCGAGTCCACGACCGACGCGTGGGCGAACCTGGTGAACGTGACCACGGGTGTCCATGTCTCATTTTATTTCTCCGCGCCGGGTGCGACTACGTCGCTGGAAAATCAGATCGAGTGGGTAATGGAACACCCGGGGGTGACCGGCGAGTCTCCGCAACTGCCAAACTTCGGCGAAATTTATTTTGATTCCGCTATGGGTGGTGGAGATCCCAACGACTTTCTCGCCAACGCCGGTCCCGACACCGTGATCAACATGGTGGAGAACAACGTAACCGTCGCGACCACCAGCGTCGAGACACCGACGCTTATAAAAATCGCGTACACCGCGGGACAGGTGTAGCGGGGAGCTGAACCGCAGTATTTTCGATCAGCGCCATCATTCATTTCTTCTGTTGTTGGCGGTAGCGGCTACCCTGCCGGCCGACAGACGCAACAGACGTGGCAGAACCGTTTACAAGTTTACAGAGATCGCGGGGTGGTCCATCGACACATCGGCAGATCAGAGGTATTCAGCCAACGCTTGCTGGTAGATCTCTCGATACACCTCTGGCCGTTCCGTGTGCACACGCGCATTGGCGGCGCTGTAGTGCGGAATTATCACAACTGGCGAATCCATCGGTAATGACCTGGACAGCGCCTTGTTTGCCGTGTCACCCAGGCACACAAACAACTGGTCTGGTTCTCCGAGTAGGGACACTTCCTGCGTGAAGGCTTCGACATCCATGTCGCCGGGATTCACCTCTGCCGACTCGCTGATGTGTCCCTGGTATGAGGTCTGTCATCTAGTACCCCCAAAGCCATGTCCCGCAAAACGCTGTGGCAAGGAAGTGGTCGTTATGTTTGCCTGGGCAGTGAAAGTTGGTCCATTCGTGGCCGGGTATGCGTAACGGGGGTTGCTGCCCATCGCCCGCTGGGTTGAGTCCGATGATCACGGCCCGGCCGTGCAGTTTGTTGAGGTGTTGAGTTTCGTGCATTGGGAATCGCGTTGACTAGTACTCTTCGGAGACCATGTCCCATTCCGGCAGGTGTCCTCTCGATGACTGAACCGCAACCGTTACAAGTTCCCGGCCGCGATGGCCACTCGATTGCGCTGCACGATTTTGGCGGCGAGGGCCCTCCGTTGCTATTTGCACACGCGACGGGCATGCATGGCTGGACTTGGAGCACTATCGCGCGGCATCTTCTAGGCCAGTTCCATTGCTGGGCACTGGACTTCCGTGGGCACGGAGACTCGGAGGCCGACCCCACCGACGATATGCACTTCGAGGGTTTCGCGAGGGACGCTCTTGCGGTGGTTGATGCCATCGGCGAACCGAACGTTATCGGTATAGGTCACTCACTCGGTGGCGCGGCACTAGTGTTGGCGGAGCTCGCACGTCCCGGAAGCTTCGGGGAACTCCTTCTGTACGAGCCGGGCATCAAACCGACATCAGTGCCTTCCGAGGACGAAGTGGCCTACCAGGAGGCGATGATCGCAGCGATGAAGCGCAGGCGTTCCCGCTTCGCCTCCCGCGATGCGGCGCTCGCCACCTATGCCCGCAAACCGCCGATGTCGAAGTTTCAGGCTGGTGCCCTCGCGGCGTATGTCGAGTACGGTTTCGCGTCGTGTGAGGGTGATGGCGGCGTCGAATTGAAATGCCGCCCCGAAGTCGAAGCGCAGGTCGTCGCAATGTCGCTTATCCACGACGCCGGGGCGAGAATTTCGGCACTGAGCTGCCCGCTGACGCAAGTCTTTGGCACACTGACCGAGCTGGCAATGCGGGATGCGGTCGCTGCAGTCGCGCGCATGACCAGCACCCCGACGATTGCCGTTGAGGGGCTCGGACATTTCGGGCCCATGGAACAGCCATGGACCATCGCCGGATTGATCGGACGAAACGTAGTTGGTCAGCAGTCGCCCAAAAAATCGACGAAGCGCAGTGAGGCGCTCCGGAAGTTCCTGGCGTATTGCACGGACCGTCAGGCGCTATGCACTGCGGCGCGGCGATATCGCTCAAGGGAGACCGCCCCCAGGAGGGGCGGTGGCGAAGTGGGCGGCGTCGCGGGCTCTCGCCTGCCGGGCGTGAGTTCCGTTGCGCTGCAACGCGGATGCCTGCCGGGCCGCCGCGTCGAGCGAGGGCGAGTCCCACGCCTTCTGGATCGCGTCGAGGCTTTGTGCGTCCAGGCCGGTGCAGCTCGGTAGGCCGTGGTCGCCACGGCTGGCCAACAGACGGTGATGGTCAAAAGTTATGAGGCCCTGTTCCACTCGGGCACCAAGGTTGATGTTCACACCGGCATGATCGCGGCGGGGCGGCTGCAGTCGCTGATGGACTCTGGGGACGACGGCCGCGAACTGTTGTCGATGAAGGTCCAGTTGGCCCAGATCTGCCAAGCGGTCAAGTCGGTAGTGCCGGAGGAGATGTGGGGCGGGATCATCGAGAAGATCGAGGAGTTTGAGCAGCACCAGGAGGCGGTCGACGTCGGCACGGACTCCTTCGATGACGATGGCGATGAGCCCTTCGACCCGACCGAATTCGCGGAGGGCGAAGACGGGTTTTGACCTCCGCCCGTCGACATCGACTTCACATTCCGTGCCGTTGGCACTACTGCTTGGCGGTGCCGGTGACCGCCAGAATTGTGCGCGCGACGAGGTCTGGGTCATCGATCATCGGCATGTGGTTGACATCGGGCAGGGTCTCGAACGTCGCCTGGGGCACTCGCTCGCGGGCAATCTTGCCGTAGATGGCAAACGGCAAGAGTGAATCTTTCTCTGACCATGCGATGGTGATGGGGCATGGCAGGGGATCCAGCGGGGCTATCTGTTCGTCGTCGGTGGAAAAAAGCTCGTTGGTGACTGTGCACCCGACGGTGTCCTGGCAAAGCCCGTTGAGCCGGGCTGCCGCCAGTCGATCTCCGTGGTACGCGGTATTGAGGAATCGTAGTGAGAGCCGACGCACGGTTGCCGACTTGAAGATCAGCGGACCAACGGGACTGGCCAGGCGAGACATCGTGGCGCTCCGCAGCACTTTTTTGTCCGCCCGCGCTTTCGAGCCGTCTTCGGTTGACCAGAAGCCAGCGGGCGACAAGGCGCAAACGGTGGCGGCCCGACCGCGCCTGGCCAGCTCCAGTGCCACGAATCCGCCCGCCGAATTGCCGACCAGGTGTGGCTGATGGAGACCGTGCTCGTTGAGATACTCTTCGGCCGCGTCGATGACATCCCAGATCGTGGCAGGACGGCGCTGCACCGGCGGCCCGCTGCGATGGCCGAGCAGCGTCGGGGTGAACACCTGGTGGTAGCTCGATAGCAACGGCTCCACGTCCTGCCACACGTTGCCCGACAGCAGGAAAGGATGCAGCAGCACCAGGGCTGGCTTACCGGAACCCACACCCAAGTCTGACATCAGTCCTTTACCTCAGCGAACTTCTAACTTACCTCTGCGAACTTGTAACCTTTCCTGTCGCGTGGACAGTGACGCACGCGCCGTTGGGTGGCCTTGCATGAACTGAAGATGCTTCATGAGATGCCGCGTCAAGCTCCGGCTAGCGGCACGCCAGCCCGATGCGCTACCGGGTGGTCCGGATGACGAAGCGGCCGGGCACCGACCGGTGTCTGGCAAGAGCGCCTCTCACTGAAGAGTGAGCGGCGTATCCGAGAAATGTGGCTTGGTGAGTCCGGATTTGGGCGAGACTACTGGTATGTCAGTGCGTTCCTTCGACGATGCAAATGTTTTTCATCGAGCAATGCGCGCCGTCGCCGCCACGAAGGCGGGTCGGGTGTTCTTCCGACCCACGGCACACCGCATGGATCAGCTGGTCAGCAAGCTCACCGGGGGCAAGCGTAGCTTCGCCCGGATCGCGGCTGGCCTGCCAGCGGTCATCCTCACCACCATCGGCGCGAAGTCGGGGAAGCACCGCACCGTAGTGCTGATGGGAATCCCGCATCCCGATGGAGTGGCTGTCGTCGCGACCAACTACGGCGACGCTAAGCACCCGGGCTGGTATCACAACCTCAAGGCGCACCCGACGGCCACGGTAACAATCGACGGAGACACCTGGGATGCCACCGCCCGCATCGCCACACCCGGCGAGCGAGAAACGATATGGGCGAAAGGCGTCGACATCTTCCCTGGCCTCACCAAGGAGCGGGCATGGGCCGGTGACCGCCAGATCCAGGCCTTTGTCCTCAAGAGGGCCTGAGCTTTGTCCCGGCAATCAGGTGATGGCGACTCGTGCGCCTCCCCGCACGCACGGTGGACGACGCCGAAGGTTGTTTTTCACTGCTAGCTGCTCGCTGGGTTGCCTTGGCTGCTCGGATGCCCGTGCCAGTCGCAGTCGGTCAGTTCGGCGGAGAGTTCCCACAGTCGACGGGCTATCTCCGGGTCGCGAGCCTTCTTCCGTGGCGCAGTCAGCTCAGGTCTGCCCCACTGGTTGAAGCGTGGCGCGAGGTAGGTTCCGCTGGGCAGGGCCGTCGTGATGGCCTGGATGGTGGCCCGCACAGCGTTAGGCGGGCTCTGCCCCAGGTGCCCCAGCAAGTGCTCACCCAACCAATGCAGCCCACCGCTGCTGTCTCGCGTGATGTCGCTGTCCGCCATTCCCGGATCGGATGCGTAGGCCCGAACGCCGCGTCGGGCCAACTCGTTGACGAAGAGCATGGTGGCCTGCTTGGACTGGGCGTAGGCCGCCCACATCGAGTACTTGCGGGTATTCCAGTTCAAGTCGTCGAGATGGATGCGGCCCAACACATAAAGCGCGCTACTGACCGAGATCACCCGGTCGGTGATCTTGTCGCCGAGTCGGCACGTCAACGCGAAGTGGCCCAGGTGGTTGGTTCCCATGTGCGCCTCGAAACCATCGGCGGTGCGAGTGAGCGGCAGACCCAGAACGCCGGCGTTATTCACCAGAACATCAACGGTATCCACCGAATCGGCAAAGGCACGCACACTGCTCAAGTCGGCTAGATCGAGGTGACACACCTCAACGTCACCGGACATCTCTGCAGCGGCGCGTTCGCCCTTCGGGATAGTTCTGCAGGCGATCACCACACTGTGACCGGCGGCGGCGAGCGCGGCAGCGGTCGCTTTTCCGACGCCGCTGTTGCCACCTGTAACGATGACCCTCATCTAGCGAACCCACCTCTCGCGTCGCACTCGACAGTTGCATCCGTGGTGGCAGCGCGCAGGGGTTAGAACCGAACGCCTATTTGCGTAGTGACGCGGAATAGTTCCGTTTCCTCAGCAAGGCCCTTGAGGTGGCGGAAGCCGAGGCTTTCAAAACGCAGGCCCGAGCCCGCTGAAAGATCGCGCACCGTGCGACTCGTGAGCACTTCGTCGGGTCCGGCCATCGCGCCTATCCTTGCGCCGATGTGCACCGCCATCCCGCTCCACTCATCGCCGCGTCGCTCGCATTCGCCCATATGAATACCAACGCGGATGGAAAGGCCGTGCGAAGCCAACGCGGGTGCGAGTTCAAGCCCACAGCGGGCTGCCTTGGTCGGGCCGTCGAACAGCGCGAACACGCCGTCCCCGGTGTGCTTGACACGGCTGCCGCTGTACTTCGCCAGAACGCCGTCGACCAGCTTGTCATGGGCGTCTAACTGATGTCGCCACTGCGCATCGCCACGAGCGCTGAGTAGTTCGGTGGAGCTGACGATGTCGGTGAACAGCACCGTCTTGAGCACTCGTTCATCGACGGCAACACTTGGCCTGCCGGTCACGAAGTCGAGGATGGCCGAAGCCAGCGTGTCATCGATCAGGCCGTGCGGCCCCGGAGCCAGTGTCTTGAACTCGGCTCCCGGTATGGCAGCGGCCAACGCCGCAGCGCCGTCAATCGGAGCCATGCGATCACCCGCCCGCGCCAGGACAAGAGACGGGGCACGAACGGAACCCAGGACGCCGCGAACATCTAATTCCAACAGCGCCTGCCACAGCCACGACGCCATCGTCGGACTGGCGCTTGTCCGTTGATACCGCCCGTAATAGTCACGAAATCCCGGTATGTCGGCAATCTCGTTGAAGAATAGCTCAGCCAAAGCGCCTTCCCCCCAATGGCTTTCGATGTCTTCAAGATGAACAGCCATCTCTTCGGCGGTAAATCCCCATGGGTGGTCGGGCAATTCCTGAGAGAACCGCGCCATCGTGCCGTACATCATCAAGGACTCGACGCGTTCTGGATATGTCGCCGCAAACAGAAGGCTCATCGGACCCCCCTCGGACTGACCGAAAAAGGCCGCACGATCAACGTTGGCAGCATCAAGTACGGCGCGGAGATCATCCATGCGCTCATCGAGCGGGGGGACGCGGCTGGCCGGATCTGAAAGGCCAGTGCCGCGCTTGTCCCACACGACGACCCGCATAACTTCAGTCAGTCGTTCGGTGAAGGGTGCGAACGGGGTCGCAGGATCGTCGTACATCTCCACGTTGCTGAACCAGCCGGGGATCCAAACGAGCGTGGTGTCACCATCCCCGAACTCGCGATACGCCAGCCGGACATCCCCGTTGCGTGCGTACCGCACGCGCCCGTCGCTCACGCGACCATCCTCGCATTTCATAGTCAGCCAGCCACCGTCGTCCGCGATGCATGCACCGTACCGGTCACCCGGCCGCGCGCTCGGCGACCGGTCAGGTCACTGGGGAGCATGCACCGCAGGGCCAGCCCGCGCGCTGGAGACCCCACATCACCATCTGCTACAGCACGTCTCGCCAGCCTGCCAAGCCAATCATTGACGGGCTCGGCACGCGGCTACCCGGATGCGACATCGACATCAGCGCGCTGAGCCTCGTCATCCAGCACGGCCCCGAACGGGCCTGGGACTGGAGCATCGTCAGCAGAATCCGCCTTGCCACACCCGCTCGAACTTAGCTTGACACCAACCGTTCAAGCATTCGTGATGCCCACGCCTCGAATAAGACAACATTCGAGGGTCTCAAAACTTCGTGGCGGAGATGCACAGCGATATGACGGACATCGTTGACCAGCATGAAACGATACGGACGTGGACCCCAGCGGGGATGGTGGCGGTGGACTGACTGCGACGGGGCTGTTCTGTAGTTCCTGCGGTGCGGAGTCGAGCCCGACAGCCAAGTTCTGCGGCGAGTGCGGCACACGACTCACGCAGGCCACCCAGTCGGCGGAGTACAAGCAGGTCACGATTGTCTTCGCCGACGTGGTCCACTCGATGGACATCGCTGGGGCGGTCGGCACAGAGCGGCTGCGCGAGATTATGACCGAGCTGGTCAACCGCGCTTCGGCAGTAGTGCAGGGTTTCGGCGGCACGGTGGACAAGTTCACCGGAGACGGCATCATGGCTGTGTTTGGTGCGCCGGTGGCGTTGGAGGACCATGCCGTTCGCGCCTGCTTGGCTGCCTTGGGCGTTCAGGAGGAGGCACACCGGCTTGCCGTCACCGTCCGAGAGCGGGATGGTATGGATCTGCAGTTGCGGGTGGGACTTAACTCCGGTGAGGTGATCGCCGGTGAGATCGGTTCTGGTGCGTTGGGTTACACCGCCGTTGGTGAGCAGGTGGGTATGGCTCAGCGGATGGAGTCGGTGGCACCGACCGGTGGGGTGATGCTCAGCGCATCCACGGCGCGACTGGTTGATGGCTCAGCGGCTCTGGGTGAGCCGGAGATGGTGCGCATCAAGGGTGCGGATGAACCCGTCGCCGCCCAACGGCTGTTGGCCATGGGAGACCAGTACGGCGCTGTCGGGCGTGCGGAGTCCAATCTGGTTGGTCGGCGGTGGGAGATGTCCGCCGTAGAAGGCTTGTTGGATCGTGCCATCCACGGCCACGGCGCTGTGGTCGCTGTGGTGGGTCCGCCGGGCATCGGCAAAAGCCGTCTAGTGCGCGAGGTTGCGGCTATGGCTAGGGACCGCAGTGCGGAAGTGTTCACCGCCTTCTGCGAGTCGCATACCAGCCAACTCGCCTTCCATGCCGTCGCGCGGCTGTTACGCGCCGCCTTCGGTGTCGGCGATCTTGACGCACAGGCCGCCCGCGATCGAGTACGCGACCAGCTTCCGGACGCAGACCCCGAGGATTTGGCGCTGTTTGATGACCTACTGGGCATCGCCGACCCGAATGCTCCTTTACCGGCAATTGACCCCGATGCCCGGCGGCGGCGGTTGACCGCGCTGGTCAACACCGGCTCGTTGGGCCGCCGCGTCCCAGCGGTCTATGTCATCGAAGACGCGCATTGGATCGATGAGGTCAGCGAGTCGATGATCGCCGAGTTCTTCACGGTGATCCCACAGACGCCGTCGCTGGTACTGGTCACCTACCGCCCCGAATATCGCGGCGCGTTGAGTCAAGTGACAGGTGCGCAAACCATCGCCCTTGCGCCGCTGAGTGATCCGGAGGCTACAGCACTGGTTTCCGAGCTGCTCGGCCCAGACCCCTCGGTCAGCGGGGCGGCCACCGTGATCACCGAGAAAGCTGCCGGAAACCCGTTTTTCGCCGAGGAGATCGTGCGCGACCTGGCCGAGCGCGGCGTGCTACGGGGCAACCCTAGCGCCTACGAATTGACCGCCGATACCGGCGAGGTCAGCGTGCCCGCCACCTTGCAGGCGACCATCGCCGCCCGCATCGACCGCCTGGACCCGAAGGCAAAACGCACCTTGAGCGCAGCGGCAGTCATCGGCTCACGGTTCAGCCGAGACATGCTAGAAACGCTGGGCATTGATCCTGCTTTTGAGGACCTGCTGAGGGGCGAGTTCATCGATCAGATCACATTCACCCGACAACCCGAGTATGTATTTCACCATCCACTGATCCGCACCGTGGCCTACGAAGCACAGCTCAAATCCGATCGCGCCGAATTGCACCGGCGAGTGGCCGCCGCAATCGAATCCCGTGACACGGCAGCGGCGGAGGAGAACGCGGCCTTGATCGCCGAACATCTGGAGGCTGCCGGTGATCTGCACGCCGCTTACGGCTGGCACATGCGGGGCGCCGCGTGGGCGACCAACCGCGACATCGGCGCCGCATGGCTGAGTTTGGAACGCGCACGCAAGATCGCCGACGCCTTACCCTCCGGTGACCCAAACCGGGTGGCCATGCGCATCGCCCCGCGCACCATGTTGTGCGGGATCGCCGTTCGAGTCCACGAACATGTGGCCGGTGACCGCTTCGATGAATTGCGGCAGTTGTGCACTGCTGCCGGGGACAAGGCGTCATTGGCCATCGCCATGGCTGGGCTGGTGGCTGATCACGCCTTGCAGGACCGGATACGCGAGGCGTCGCAACTGGCGTCGGAAGCCTGGACCCTCGCTGAGTCCATCGGCGACCCGACCCTCGCCGTGGGGCTGTCCTTCCCGGTGATCTACGCCAAGGGTGAAAGTGGCGAGTGGGGTGACGTGTTGCGGTGCTCACAGAGGGTTATCGACCTGGCCGACGGTGACCCCTCAAAGGGCAACTTCATTATCGGGTCCCCGCTGGCGCTCGCCTTCACGGCGCGGGGTCTTGCCCGGTATTGCCTGGGTCGTCCCAAATGGCGCGGCGACCTGCGGCACGGCCTGGGCATGGCCCGCAGCGCCGACCCCATGTCTTACGCCACGGTCGTCAGCTGGGTCTACTCCATGGGGATACCCGTTGGTGTGCTGAGGCCCGACGATTCCGCGGTGCGCGAGATCGAGGATGCGCTACAGAATGCCGAGCGATCCAGTGATGATTTCGCGTTGACGGTCGCCCAGTGGGTGCTGGGTGTTGCGCTGCTACACCGCCACACGGCGGCGGAGCGTGATCGCGGACATAAGCTCCTGGCCGAGGCTGGCGAAGTGTTCGTGCGCCAGGGACACAACCTGTCCGATTTACCGCTCGTCAATGTGTACTTAGCGCGTGAGTTCGCTCGGCATGGCGACCGCGATGAGGCGATACTGCTCATGCGGACCGCCGTCGACCATCTGTTCCGCGAGGGACGGCTGCTGGCGTGGGGGATCCCAGCGACGGGTGTGCTGGTGGAGACGCTGCTCAAACGCGGGTACGACGTTGACGAGGCCGAAGCCGAAGCTGCCATCGACCGGTTAGCGGCTGCGCAAGCCGATGAGGGTCTGGTGATGCGCGACATCTGGCTGCTGCGGCTGCGCGCTCTACTGGTGCGGGCTCAGGGCGATGACACCGCTTATCGCGACTTCCGGGATCGATACCGCGACATGGCGACATCGCTTGGCTTCGAAGGACATATCGACTGGGCTGAGACGATGTCATGACGGCGGCTGCTCCTTCGGGGGTGGTGACGTTTCTGTTCACCGATGTCGAGGGTTCGACTCGTCGGTGGGAAGCCGATGCCGATGAGATGCGGGTGGCGCTGGCCGCCCATGACGAGGTACTGCGGGCGGCGATCGAGGCACACGGCGGTTTCATGTTCAAGCACACCGGGGATGGTGTTTGCGCGGCATTCTCGTCACCAAGGGCAGCGGTGGATGCCGCCGTAGCCGCGCAGCGTGCCCTGGAATTGCCGGTGTGGCGAAGCGTGGCAGTTGACGTGGTCGGCGGCTGGCGGTCGCACCGACCGTGAGCACTTCGGCACCCTCAAGGCCGCGAAGGATGCCGCCGAAGTCAGGGAGTGCGAAGCGCGCTGACCCGCCCAAACGAGGAACCCCGCCGAAGTGACGTCGGCGGGGTTCTTTCGTATTCTGCCAGAAAAACGTGCTCAAAATGCGCTCACGGCGTGCTCGGTAGCACGTCTATTCGGCCCCGATACCGTCTTGACCTGCGCTGACGGCGGTAGAGCTTTGGCGGTGGCGGAGGGATTTGAACCCTCGGACGGTTTTAGCCGTCACACGCTTTCGAGGCGTGCTCCTTAGGCCGCTCGGACACGCCACCGCCGAGCAGCTTACCCAACCAACCACCGCTCACCCCAATCGCTGGCGGGCGAAGAAGGCCGCCAGTGGTGCGGCACACTCCTCCGCGAGCACACCACCGCGTACCGCAGGGCGATGGTTGAGCCGCCGGTCGCGCACGACGTCCCACAGTGAGCCGACCGCTCCGGTTTTGGGTTCCCAGGCCCCGAACACCAGCCGGGCGATGCGCGCGAGTACCAGGGCGCCCGCGCACATGGTGCACGGCTCGACGGTGACCGCCAGCGTGGCCCCCTCTAGCCGCCACCCGTCGCCGAGCACGCCGGCCGCTGCCCGCATTGCAAGGATCTCGGCATGCGCCGTGGGATCGCCCAGGGCCTCCCGGGCGTTCGCTGCCCTGGCGAGCTCGGTTCCGTCAGCAGCGATGACCACCGCACCGATCGGCACGTCGCGAGGGCCTGCCGTCGCCGCAACCGCCAGTGCGGTATGGATCAGATCTTCGTCAGGCGTCACCGACCGAGTCGGTCGATCAATGCCGACAGCTGGTCTGCGAAGCCCATCTCCCGCGCAATACGGCCGAGCTGCTCGTCGGCGTAGAGGTCGGTCTCATCGAGGATGACCCCGAGCACCGCCTCCGGCAGCCCGATGTCGGACAGCAACCCAAGGTCGCCTTCCTCGAACGGTTCTGCATCCTCGAGGTCCTCGGGGTCGATGTCGGCATCCAGGTTATCGAGT
Organism: uncultured Actinomycetota bacterium; assembly: GCA_963762625.1. Classification (GTDB taxonomy): domain Bacteria; phylum Actinomycetota; class Actinomycetes; order Mycobacteriales; family Mycobacteriaceae; genus Mycobacterium. The sequence continues at coordinate 388,837 of CAVXLB010000001.1, read as the reverse complement.
ACTTCGGCGGCGATGTCGTAGTCGAGCGCCGCAGTCGCGTCCGACAGCAGCAGCCGGGTCCCCGAAGGCGCTGGGCGCACGATGACAAAGAACTCGTCGTCGACGTCAAGCAGGCCAAAGACCGCGCCCGCGCTGCGCAATTCCCGCAACTCTGTCTCGGCGGCCGAGAGACTCGTCAGCGACTTGGAGGCCATCGCAGAACAGCGCCATTGGCCCTCTTCGTGCACGACAGCAACGCCGAAGCCGTCCGGCGTGTCCACGGACGGGCCCGACGCTGTGGCCCGTTGTGCTCCCATGGGCGATTACGGTAGTCGCTGATGAGGCCCGCTGACCAGATACGTCCAGACAAATGCAGAGGAGTCGCGGCATCCGGCGTCACCGCCGGCGGACGACCTGTGCCAACCTTGAACTGTGGCAGGGACGGCATCGGGGACAGCTGCGGCGCAGCCGGTGTGCGTGCTCGGCCTGGGGTTGATCGGCGGCTCGATCATGCGGGCGACCGCGGCAGCCGGGCGTCACGTGTTCGGCTACAACCGGTCGGTCGAGGGTGCGCACGGAGCCCGCGCCGACGGCTTTGACGCCACCACCGATCTGACCGGCACGCTCACCCGCGCCGCCAGCAGCAACGCTTTGATCGTGCTGGCCGTACCGATGCCGGCCCTGCCGGGCATGCTCGCCCACATCCGCGAATTGGCCCCTGGCTGCCCGCTGACCGATGTCACCAGTGTCAAAGGCGCGGTCCTCGACGCGGTCGCGGCAGCCGGCCTGCGGGAACGCTTCGTCGGCGGTCACCCGATGACGGGCACGGCACATTCGGGCTGGGTGGCCGGCCACGCCGGCTTGTTCACCAGGACCCCATGGGTAATCAGCGTGGACGACGCCGTGAACCCCGCGGTGTGGTCGATGGTGATGACGCTGGCGCTGGACTGTGGCGCGTTGGTGGTACCGGCCAAGTCCGACGAGCACGACGCCGCAGCGGCTGCCATCTCGCATCTACCCCACCTGCTCGCCGAGGCGCTGGCCGTCACGGCTGCCGACGTCCCGCTGGCCTTTGCGCTGGCCGCCGGATCATTCCGCGATGGCACCCGGGTGGCCGCCAGCCCCCCGGACCTGGTGCGCGCGATGTGCGAAGGCAACTCGGGCCAATTGGTGCCGGCGATCGACCAAGTGATCGACCTGCTCAGCCGCGCCCGCGAGTCGCTGGCGTGCCGAAACTCCGTGGCCGAGCTGGTCGAGACAGGCCACGCCGCGCGCACGCGTTACGACAGCTTTCCGCGCTCCGACATTTTCACAATCGTTATCGGCGCAGACAACTGGCGCGAGGAGTTGGCCGCCGCGGGCCGGGCGGGCGGGGTGATCAGATCCGCTCTGCCAATCCGGGATAGTCCACGATGAACCCGTCCGAGTCGACTTTCACCGTGGTGTCGGCGACCGGGGAGCGTAATTTGATGCCCTCAAGACCGCCGAGGCTGCTGTAACTCACGGTGCTCGCGGTGACAGTCATTTCGGGCACATTCACGTACACCATCGGCAACGTGATCGAGTCCGCGCGTTCCTGCAACCCGAGGCGGCGAATCGGCAACGCGTTGAAGAACGGGCTGAACACCACGTCGATGTCAAGAGCGCCGTTGTAGCTCTCGCGCCTCTCGCCCTGGTGGTCGGTCACCAACCACATGTTCTCCTCGTCTCGGGCGATAGCAAGCTGACGTTCCCGCTCGGCCAACGTGACCGTGAGCCCGAACCGCTTCGTGGCGCCACGGTCGTCGGTCTGGACTTCGTAGAAGGCGCCGAAGGCGGGATTGCTTGCGGTGGCCGCGGCCACGATACGGCCGTTGGCCCTGATTCGCTTGCCGGACAACTGCACTCGGACCGATTCCATGCGGGACACGTCCTGTGCGCGCCATGTCAACATCGCCGGCCAGTCGCGCCGAGTTGGATCAGGGGGGGCTTCATTCACCCTTCTACCGTAGACGGATCCGAAAACCGCGGCGGCGTTGTTGCTAACAGCGTGCGCTGGATCTCACCGACCGACAGCTTTGCGCAGTCGGCCGGTACCCGGCACCGATAGCCACACCGCCAGCGCCAGCAGGCCGTCGAGGGAAAGCGCCAACGCGGCCACCGCCAGCGCACCGACCAAAGCGAGTTGGAATTCGCGCTCCTTGATCCCGTCGACCAGGTACCGGCCCAGGCCGCCCAGACTGGCATAGGCGGCCACCGTCGCGGTGGCGACCACCTGAAGCGTCGCGTTGCGCAGCCCGCCCAGGATCAGCGGCAGAGCATTTGGCACCTCGACACGCAGCAGCACCTGGGCCTCCGTCATACCCATCGCGCGGGCGGCATCGACCGCCAGCGGCTCGACGCTGGCAATGCCCGCATAGGTCCCAGCCAGCACCGAAGGAATACCCAGTAGCATCAATGCGACCAGCGGCGGGCCGATCCCCAGCCCGAACAGCAGCACACCCAGCAACAGCACGCCCAGCGTCGGGAGCGCGCGCAACACGTTGACCGCGCCCACCACCAGCAGCGTCCCGCGGCCGGTGTGTCCGATCAATAATCCGACCGGGATGGCCACCAGCGCCGACGCGCCGACCGCAGCCCCGGTGTACTCCAAATGCTCCAAGGTGCGCGTCGCTAGCCCGACGGGCCCGGTCCAGTTGCCGGCGGTCAGCAGGTAGGACACCGCCTGTTCCACGAAGTTCATCGCGCGCCGCCAACTATCGGGGACACCACCGGCAGTCGGTTGGCGTGCATAGCGCGTTCCCAGGGCGTAGCCAGCCAGCCGGCCAGCACGATCAGCACGTCGAAAACGAACGCAAGCAACAACACGGCAATGATGCCGCCGACGATCTGGCCGCTTTTGTTGGTCTGATACCCGGCGGTGAACCAGGTACCCAGGCCGCCGATACCGATCACAGAGCCCACCGAGACCATCGCAATATTGGTCACCACGACCACCCGCAGCCCCGCGATCATCACCGGAATAGACAGCGGTAGTTCAACTTTCAGAATTCGCTTGATTGGCGAGTAGCCCATCGCGGTAGCGGCGTCACGCACTTGAACCGGCACCGCGTCCAGCGCCTCGAGCACCGCTCGCACGAGCAGCGCCGCCGTATAGGCGCTCAGCGCGACCACGACGTTGGCCTCGTCCAGGATTCGGGTTCCGATGATCATCGGCAAGACCACGAACAACGCCAGCGACGGGATGGTGAACACCGCACTGGCGGTTGCGGTCGTCAGCCGTCGGGCAAAAGGGACGCGCTGCACAACCACGCCCAGTGGCATCGCTATCGCCAGCCCGATCAGCACCGGCACCATCGACAGCCGAAGGTGCACCAGGGTCAGCACCCAGGCCTCGTCGTGGTGTTTAAGCAGATAGTGCATGCGTAACCCCGTTCAGGCCCGCTGCCGGGCTTCCACCACGGCCAGCACGTCGGTGGCCAGTATGCCGCCGATGACTCTGCCCCCGTGGTCAACGGCGATGCCCATCGCCGACGGTGAGGACAAGGCCGCGTCCAGCGCCTGGCTGAGATTTCCGTCCGGCCGTAACTGCGAACCGACGGCGCTGATGCTGTCGGACAACGACGCACCACCGCGATGGCGTCGCAGGCCGTCGGCGTCGATCCACCCCAACGGCACGCCGTCGTCGTTGACCACCAGCGTCCAGCCGTCCACAACCTGCGTGCCCCCGGGATCGGAGAGACCGTTCGCAGTGATCCGATCCATGTCGTGTATCGACAGCCCCGACGCGTCGATGAGTTGCAGCCACCGATAGCCACGGCCGAGACCGATGAACTTCGCCACGAAATTGTTGGCCGGCCGGGACAGCAGCCGCGCGGGTTCGTCGTACTGCTGCAGCACCCCTCCGCGCCCGAACACCGCGACTTGGTCGGCGAGTTTGAGCGCCTCGTCGATATCGTGGGTGACGAAGACGATGGTTTTGTGCAATTCGCTTTGCAGACGCAATATTTCGTTCTGCAGCTCGAGACGAACCACCGGGTCGACTGCAGAGAACGGCTCGTCCATCAGCAGGATGGGTGGATCGGCGGCCAGGGCACGTGCCACCCCGACGCGTTGTTGTTCACCTCCCGAGAGCTGCGCGGGGTAGCGGGTAGCGAGCTTGGCGTCCAGTCCGACGCGTTCGAGCACCGCGTAGGCGGCTCTGCGGGCCGCCCGCCGGGGCTGGCCCTGTAACACCGGCACCGTCGCGACATTGTCGATAACCCGCTGGTGGGGCAGCAACCCGGCATTCTGGATGACGTAGCCGATTCCAAGGCGCAGCTTCACTGGGTTAACGGTGGACACGTCGGCCCCGCCGACAGTTATGGTGCCCGTAGTCGGCTCAATCATCCGGTTGATCATCCGCAGTGCCGTGGTCTTGCCGCTGCCGGAGGAGCCGACTAAAACCGTCAACTCGCCAGCGGGAACCTCCAGGTTCAGCTCACTCACGGCGGTGGTGCCGCCGCGAAACACCTTGCTGACCTTGTCGAATCTGATCATTGGCCGATGTAATGGTCGAAGCCGTTGTACTGCACCCAATTTCGCGCAGCCTGCGCAGGGTCTATGCCCGCATTACCCTGCACCGTGGCGTTGAGCGCGGCCACGGCGGACGAGTTGAGCTTTGCCGATACCGCGTCCAGCACATTTTTGAGGCGATCGGACATCTTCTGCGAATTCACCAGCGGCACAATGTTGCCGGCCAAGAAATTGTGTGCCGGGTCGTCGAGCACCAACAAATGGTTTGCCGAGATCGCCGGTGACGTGCTGAAGATGTCGGCCGCGTTCACCTGTCCCTGGAGTAGCGCGCGTACGGTCACCGGACCACCACCGTCCTCGATGGCGACGAAGTTACCCGGTTTGATGTCGAGCCCGTACTTGCGCTTCAGTCCGGGTAGCCCGGACGGCCGATTCTGGAACGCGGACGACGCGCCGAACTTCACATCCGGTGAGTGTTCCGCCAAGTCGGCGATCGTTTTCAGATTCCACGAGCTGGCGGTCCCACTGGTGACGCTGACTGTGTCGGTATCGGAAGCCGGTGACGGCGTCAGGATCGACAGGTCACCCGGTAGCTTCTTGTAGAGTTCCAACTCGACATCGTCGAGCACGGTCGCAGTGGAGCTAGGTTCAAAATACTGCAGCAAATTGCCAATGTACTCCGGCACCAGATCGATGGAATGGTCCTTGAGCGCCGGGATATATGTCTCGCGGCTGCCGATTCCCATCCGCCGTCCGACGTCGAAACCGTTGGCCTGCAATGCTTGTGCGTAGATTTCGGCGATGATCTCCGATTCCGGGAAGTCGCCGGATCCGACTACGATGGATTTCGGGTCGCGGGTTTCCCCTGCCAGCGGATCGGGATTGCTGCAGGCCGCAACCACGCTGCCCGTGGCGATCCAAACTGCCGCGGAGACCGTTGCATTACGCAGGCGCCGCAGCATCTCCATACCGCCGACACTAACGTCAGAAACGACGACACGCTGCTGTGCCCGCGTAGGCACCACCGGGTTTTCTGCGTTGTTGTTTCTTTCTATGGCGGATGGGGCAAAGATGGAACCATGAGCGGCGACCCTGATGTCTCACCCAGTCCGTCCCCCTCGGCGTCCCACGCCGGTCCGATATCAGTGGAGCCCGCGGTCAAGTTCACCCGCGCGGGCGCCTTGTGGTCGGCGTTGATCGTCGGATTCCTGACCCTGATCGTGCTGCTGATCTTCATAGCCCAGAACACGGCGTCGACGCCCTTTACGTTCTTCGCCTGGCATTGGAGCTTGCCGTTGGGCGTGGCCTTTCTGCTGGCCGCAGTCGGCGGCGGCCTGCTCACGGTGGCGGTCGGCACCGCGCGGATCCTTCAGCTGCGACGGGCGGCAAAAAAGCACTTCGCGAGCGCTATCGCGGTCCAGGGCGGGAGCACCGAGGCCCACTAGCCGGGTAGCTTGGCGAGTTCGGCCAGGCCGCGAGAGATCAACGGCGCGACGACTTCGGGCGTGTGCTCAGAGTCACCCTTGCCGCGAGCCTGGTCCGACATGCGCCTGCGGAAGTCGATGCCGGCCGCGATGATGGCGAGTTTGAAGTACGCCAGCGCCATGTAGAACTCCCAATGCGCGAGCGGCAACCCGGAAACTAGGGAGTACCGGTCTGCCAGCTCGTCGGCCGTCGGCAGCAGCGGCGACGTCCAGGCTGCTTGCGCGTTGACGATCAGGTCCAGCGCAGGGTCGCGGTAGACGCACATCAAGGCCGCGTCGCTGAGCGGGTCTCCCAGCGTCGAGAGCTCCCAGTCCACAACGGCGCGAACCCGCGTCGGGTCGTCGGCGTCCAGAATGGTGTTGTCGATCCGGTAGTCACCGTGCACGATCGAGGTGCGACTCTGCTGCGGAATGGACTGGCGTAGACCGGAATGCAATCGCTCGACGTCGGTGTCGCGGTGGTCGTCGGGCAGCCTCACCAGATCCCATTGGGAACCCCATCGTCGTACCTGGCGTTCCAGATATCCGCTGGGCTTACCGAAATCGGCCAGCCCTACGGCGTTCGGGTCGACGCCGTGCAAGTCAACGAGGACCCGGATCAGTGCGTCAACGCAGCCGTCGATGACGGTGCGACTAAACGATTCGAGTTGACCACGCCGGCGCACCACTTGACCGGCGACGAATTCAACGATCTGGAACGGCGCTCCTAGCACCGACTCGTCTTCACACAGTGCGATCGTCCGCGCCACCGGAACCGCCGTGTCCTGCAGCGCGGCAACCACCTTGTATTCGCGGGCCATGTCATGCGCCGAGGGTGTCAACCCGTGCAGCGGCGGACGTCGCACCAGCCAATTTGTCTTGTCGTCATATACCCGGAACGTCAGATTAGAGCGGCCGCCCGAGATGAAGTCCGCCCCTAATTCACCGTCGCGCTCGATGCCCAGCGAACGCAGATAGCGGTCCAGCGCGGGCAGGTCCAGCCCGTCAAGTCGGTCAGCCGAAGTCACCGAACTTGTTTACCATCGCGGACTGCCCGGCGTGAACAGCTTCGCGCATCGACCCTGCGCCTGTCGCGTCGACCCGGCGCCCACGATCCATATTGCGACCGATGGGAGGCTCTAACCGCAGGCTCGATGAGCGCACTCGGGGCCCCGGCTGATTGCCGTCGACTCAGGCGGTGAATTGTGCGGCTTCGAAGTGCTGGGTAGCGTGGAGACATGGCTGAGTCTGCGCTGCAGCAGCAACTCGACGAAGTACGCGCTCTGCTGTGTCGGGCGCGAGAGTTGTTCGGCGCCAATCCCATCGAGCCGCCAACCGATATCGTGCCCGATCCCGAAACCGCCAAGGCTTGGCTTCTTTAGACTATCAGCCCATTTCAAGCCTATTTCGAGCGGTTTAATCCGCGCCTTCGCGGCGGTGTAATCGATGCGCCAACAGCTTCTCGATGGCCGAGTCGAGATCGTGGGGAGTGGGAACCTCCGCGGATGGGGTGTGCCCCGCCGCGATGATCTCGCCGCGCACTTCCAGCAACGCTTTGAGGCACGACACATCGGCTGTCAACACGATGCCCTGAGCCAACGTCTCGGCGTCTGTGTCCATCGCCTCCGCGGTTAGCGCGACGCTGTGCATGTACCCACCACGACAGGAGCGAACGAGGATCTGTCCGCTTGGGTGAACGGTGTCGAAGGCAGGATTGGCGTCTGTCATCGACCGCCGTCAGCGATGCCGCCGAGGTCGCGGGCCCCATCTTTCTCGTGCTGCTCCCACATCGCCGCCGACGTAGTCAATTTGTGCGCCATATCGGCGTGGTCGTCGGCTTGTTGCTCGTAGCACTGGCGTCTCAGCTCGAGCAGATCGCATCCGGCAGCGCGGAGCTCACCGAAGATCGGCCCAAGAGAGTCCAGGCTCGCCTGGATCGCGGCATGCGAGGCTGGGATGGTCCGCAAGTAATCGGAGGTCTCCTGGTGGTGCCCGGCGGCTTCACGTAGGTGCTCGGGCACTACTTGGATGCGATCTGCCATTCGCTGTCTCCTGTTCATGCTGCGCCGGCCGCGCCGGCCGGCGAGTTCACTATCGTCAGGTGGTCGACGTAGCCGCCGGCCGGGTTGGTGCCGGTGCCTCGGTAGCGGTGGGCGCGGTCGCGGTCGCCGCGGCCGGCGGATGCTCCCAGCCTAGAAAGCTCGGCCCGCTCACGGTGGCAATCTGCTGGATCTGACCGTCGAGAAGGGCTTTACCGTGGCCCAGCCCGAGCGAGTGACGGTCGGTGAAGATACCTATGTCTCCCGGTGTGACCCGCACCGGGTCGATGGGGTTGGTGACTGGCGTTCCCGGTGGAGGAATAGTAATTCCTTGCTGGTGGAAGGCATCCGCGATCGGCGTTCCCCCAGTCGCGGCCTTGATGGCGGCGGCCAGCTGTGGGCTGGCCGCCGTCACTGTGTCACCGTCGGGCAGGGTCACGGCTGTTGGACCCGCGGGCGGCGGTTCAGGCTGATCCGACACTGCCTCGTCATCGTGGTGCTCGTCGTCTTTGTTGTTCTCACCATCTTTATTGTTCTCACCGTCTTTGTTGTTCTCACCGTCTTTTTGGTCCACGTCGTATTTGTGGCTGTCAGGCTCCGCTGACGAAGCCGCGTCCTCTTGCACCCCGGGAACGGGTGACCCGCCCGGCACACTCCAACCGGTCATCGAGCCTGGTGATATTCCCCCTCCCGGCATCAGCCCGGTACCCAGGCCGGGGATGTTCGGCATCGTCGGCGTCGCCGGAGCTGTGGCGCCCTCCGTCGGCGCTTGCCGCCCGGCCGCCAGGCCAGGGTCGTCGCCAAGCAACGAATCAAATAGTGGATCCCCTCCCGCCACAGCCACGTCCGCCGGCTGTTGCGCAGTGGCGCGTGCGGGTGCCCCAACGGGCGCGGTCGACGCCGGTCGATGTTCGGCGGGATCGCCCGATTCATTCTTCGAGGCATCGTAGAGCGATGTCCACGCGGCCATCAGAGCCGACTTCGACGTGTCGTCGAGGCTCGCGTCCGCGACCACTGCACGGATGTCTCTGAGCTTGCCGATAAGGAATCGTTGAAAATCGCGCGCTCCCGCCGGGGTGTCCAGATCTGATCGCGTTCGTACCGCGGCTTCCGTGTCCTGCTGCAATGTGGTCAGGGATTCTCGGCCTTCGACGGTCTTGAGGTGCGCATTGAGGATGGCCGAAATCACCTGCAGGTCGAGCTGAGAACTAGCTGAATTCTGGTGCGCTAGAGCAGCTTCAGCGTCTGCAATGGCTTCGGCAGCTTCGCCCTGCTCCCGTCCCGGTGGGGTCATGCCGTCCGGAATTGCTCCTACACGGAACACGTTGGGATGCTGTTGGCGAATTTTGTCAAGGATCGCCGCGAGTTGTTCCGAACTGGTCGTCGGGCTGCTCACGGCAGCCGCCTCATTCGCCGTCAGCCCTGTCTGCCACGCGTTTGGATCACCGGTGCGGTCCCGGACGGCTCTCACGACGGCGAGCAACTCGTCATATGTAGACATCGTCTAGGCAAATCGCGCAGGGCCCCACAGCGTGCCCTGCTGCAGGTTGTGTTGCGACCCCTCCATGCCGCGCGACAGTAGTCAGGTGGGTACTTCGCGACAATTCACCCCAGGACTTGTGCACAGCACAGCTGCCGTCGGGTCATGTTTCGCTAGCTGGCGGAGACTTCGTACTGCGTCCGCAGGCTTTGCAAAACAGCGGCTTTCGCGCGATCGAGTTCGCGAGCGCGCGCAACGACCGCCGTGATCTCTTGTTGTTTGGCGACCAGGAACCTCTGGAACTCACGCGCACCCAGCGGAGTGTCGACGCCGCGATCTGGCCGGTCCGGCACGGCGCGGTCGATTTCGGCGCCGATCGCGTCCAGTCGACTGATGCTTTCACGCACCGCCGCATGAGCGCCGGCAAGTAGGTCCGCGAGTACACGGTCCGCCTCAGTGACACTGCCGTGTTGGCTCACCAGAGTTGCCTGACGTGCCTGGATGACGATTACCGAGTCTCCGGCTTGCTGCGACATGGGTTCAACCTATTCTTCGTGCCCCGCATGGGCGGTTCTTGCAGTCTTATAGTGGCCGACGGATCGCGACGTTGTTGCCCAGAGGACTGACCCGGACCGAAGCACCCGAGTAGGGCGCTTCGACAACCAGGTTGTGGCCGATAGCCATCTGCACGTGACCGGCATGCGGGAAGACGAGGTCGCCAGGCCGGACTTGCGAGTGTGGCACCGGGACCCCGTCGTTGATCTGCTGATAGGTGGTGCGGTCCAGTTGAATACCTGCCTGCGCGTAGGACCACTGGACCAACCCGGAACAGTCGAACTGGTCCGGCCCGGTCGCGCCCCACACATAAGGCCGCCCGAGGCGTGACAACGCTGCCCTCACAGCGATTCCGGCGCGGCTGTTCACCGGCGGCAGCCGCAATCCGGTCAATCCTGGGCCCCGGTGGTGCAACATCCGGTAATGCAGCGCCTTCAACGCCACCAGGTGCCGTTGCGCCCGCAAGCGGGCCGCTAGGACATGCGTTCGTTGCGCTCGCAACCGTGCCGCGCGGCGCCGCATTGCCTCGCGCTGGGCCATTGCAGTAACCGGAGCGATGGCGGCGTCTGCGCGAGCCTGATCGAGCACGCTCTTGGTGAGTTCACCGGCCCGGGCCCGATCCTGGTGAGCACCGGCGATGACGTCTTCGGCCGCAGCATCCGTGCGCGCCGCGGACAGCAGCGCCTGCCGGTTGAGGTCTACGACGAGCTGGTAACGACCATGTGCTGCAACGCTACTCAGGTCAGCGACTCGCTGTATTTGTTCCCGGTAATGCACCGTGCCCGCGTCTAACTTGGGGTGCCGAGTGCTGCCCGCGAACATCTGGTGAGCACGATCTAACGCGTCAACTTCACTTTCGGTCACGAGTCCCCGTCCTGATCTGTGCTGTCCCCGGCCCCCGCCGCCGTAGAAGACCCCGCCTCGACCGCATCGGCGAAGGCTCGCACGCGGGGGAGCGCTCCGGGCGGGATAGCGCCCCGGTTGCGGATATCCCACATTTGGTCAATGCCAACACCGAGCAGCGTCGCGATGATCGTCTCCGGTAACGACGACTGCGAGCATGCCCGATCGAACTGCGCACTCAAGCTCGTCGGCATCCGCTTCAGCAGGGCCCCGCGCGTCGCCTCGAGCGCCTGTAGATGCTGCATGAGCCGCCCCGTCGAGTCGGCGCCCGCATTCACGGCCACCCGCCACGAGCTGGCTGCCAGCATCTCTGCCTTCACGCACTGCGCGATCACAGACCGAATATACGTCTCATATTCGTTTGATGTTGTCGCAGGCAGCCGATCGATGACGGATTCGAGGGCATCGAGTTGCGCTTCGGCGTAGCCTTCCAGCACATCGGTGTCACTGTGGCGGTCGACCACCACCGCGCTGGCGCGTCGCGGCGACATGGGCTCAGGTGGCTGAGCGACGATCAACCGGGCCAACTCAGCATCAGGGTCAGCGGCCACTAACAGCCGCGAGTAGGTGCCGGGCGGCAAACCAAGTCCGTTTTCAACCTTCTGAACAGTGCTTTTGTGAGCCTTGCGGGCACCGCGCTCGAGGTAGCTCAGTCCCATGACGCTGACGCCTGTCGCGGCGGCAAGTTCAGCTAGTGACCAGTCGCGCGACTCGCGCAATGCGCGGATGGCGGCACCGGCCGATTCACGGCTCACCGCACACTCCGGCCATAGGCCGGATATTACACAGGCACCACACGCTTCCTGTGTATATACGTTTTCATCACGTTTCCCTTGCGAACATACTGACATCATGTATACGCTTCCGTATACGTTTTACTCGGACAAGGAGACCGACATGGGACACCCCTGCGCAGCGAACCCGGAGTTGTGGTTCGGCTACCCCGATGACGACGGTGGTGACGGCGCGGCAAAGGCGCGCGCTTACGAACGGTCAGCCACCGAGGCACGGGTCCAATGCCTGCGCCGCTGCCCATTGGCCCAGCAGCGCCGATGTGCCCAACACGCCATCGCGCACCGCGAGGAGTACGGCGTCTGGGCCGGCGTCAAGCTTCCGGGCGGCCAGCACCGCAAACGCGACCAGCTTGCCCGGGCTCACGACGTCTTGCGGCGTATCGCCGGAGGAGAGATCAACTCCCGGCAGCTACCCGAGAACGCGGCTCTGCTGGCGCGCCGAGAGCACGATGCGATTCCGGCACCCACGCTGGTATTGCACCTGCCGGCCACACAGGTTGGCCCGCGGTCGGCCGCCTAAAGGTGCGCCGTCCTGCTCCGGTGCGGGATTGCTGTGGTTGCCGAACCGTCCGGTCGCCCGATGAACGATGCCCGGTAGTGTCGCGCTGGGACGAAGGAACAACGCGGGCCGGAAAATCGACGCGGGACGAAGATCGATGCTGAGCAACCTCGAAGCTGCGCCGAGCGAAGTCGCCGGTAGCGCGTCAAAGGTCGCGGGTATCGAGGCACTGCATCCGCGCGAGGTCCCGCTGGATGGTCCGAGGGCGATCAGGGTGCAACGCACACTGCCGCAACGGCAACGCTCGCCGATCGGCGCGTGGTGTTTTGTCGACCATTATGGCCTTCAGGCAGGTCTTCAAACACGAACTTCGTCGGGCGCAGTCACGACGAGATCGTCAACTATCGCCGGCAGTGAGAGGACGCCGACGAGCACTTCGGCGTCGTGCAGGGATACCACGGCTCGGTCAGCCGACTACCCGCCCCACCAATGCCTGCTACCCGGCTGCGGGCTCGACCGCAACCAAGATCAATACCGCATCACCCAACTGGGAAGGACTCTCAATGACGACCGATAAGACCGGCGCGCCAACCACCGTCACCCCGGAGCACCGGACGTACACGATTGCCGTCGACGGCAAGATCGTCGGCCACGCAGACTATGCGGACCGTGACGACCAGCGCGTTTTTTACCACACCGTGATCGATCCTGAATTCGGCGGAAGAGGCCTGGCGACGATTCTCATCGAAGAGGCGCTGAATGCTGCCCGGGGCGACGGCAAACGAATCGTCCCGGTGTGCTCCATGGTCGGCACGGTGCTCAAAAAGCATCCCGAATTCGACGACATCACCGACCCCGCCACCACCGAGGTCGAGCACTGGGTGCAGACCCAGCCGAGCCGTTAAGCGGTACCTCAGATTTGGTTGGCACCGCCGTCGACGGGCAGCGCCGCAACGGTGATCTAACCCCGACGGCTCGCGGTCCCAGAACGTCAACAGCGGCCGTCAGCTCTGGGCTGGCGGCGGCCGGTAATGAACACGTCGGCGCCTTCGGCGGTGAACCAGTGTGCGGTCGCCAGCCCGATTCCGGTGGTGCCGCCGGTGATGACGGCGGTCTTCCCTGTCAACAGCCCCGTCATGGTGTTGTTCAACCTCGCTCGCGATCGACCAAATGCCCGCTGCCGTCATGTAATTCGTCCCGACGCAAATTCATCGGAGTGGCGACCGGGAGATCCCCGCCGGCGATCACGGCCCGGGTGATTGGGGTGAGGGCCTGGAACAGCGCTTCCACCTCGTCGTCGCTGAGCGCGTCCAGCGCCGACAGCGAAAGCGTGTCGGTTCTTGATTCGATGTGATCCTTGAGTTCCCGGCCCTGCTGGCTCAGCGACCCGTCGTCGTTGAGCAGCCCCCGCTCGGCCAGCCGTTGTTCGTGGTGGCGCCACGCCTCCTCGTCATAATCACGGGTGCGGGCGATGTAGTCGCGGGGAACCCCGCCGGCCGCGGCGTGTAACACGTTGGATTCCCGCCCGGAGACAGCGGCTGCGGTCAGTGCCGCCACGTGCGCGTCGCCGCGCTGCTCGCGCAACAGCGTCGCCGCGTGCCACAGCGCAGCCAGCGGATTCTGCGGCCACGGCAGTGCCCGGTTCGCGGCGAACAGCGGTCGTCCGTCAAGTGGCGCTTCGCGCGCAGCCTTTCCCGCCAATTCGGCAGCGACAAAGACGTTTTCATCCGAGCTGAGGCCATAGCGGCGCAACGCCGCGACCGCAGAATCCTGCCGGGCGCGTAACGCCGCTTCGGGGCCAGCGATCTGCCATGCCGCCGGCAGGGCCTTGGCGACCCGCTCGGGAGCGAAGTTGTAGAAGACCGCGGTCACCACCTCCGCCGGCACAATCCCCAGCGGCGCCGACCGGGCAGCGAAGTAACCCATCCAGAAACCCCGGTAGCCCAGCCCGTCCAACGCCGCCCGCGCCTCCGGCGCGAAGTAAGTCACACCATGCACCGGCTCGAAACGATGGAAGAAGCGCCGCGCCAGCTCAGGGTCTCTGCGCACGGTCGCAGTTAACCACTCGCTGCTGCCCGTGACCAAGCCGGTTTACGGCTCTTGTGTGACCCGACGGGCCCGACTCAGTCGCTGTCGCCCAACCAACAAAAAACCCCGACCAAAGGCCGGGGAAATCTGTCACCTATGACCCGACTCATCACAATGGTGGGCGAAGGGGGACTTGAACCCCCACGTCCCGAAGGACACTGGCACCTGAAGCCAGCGCGTCTGCCATTCCGCCACTCGCCCGGGAAAACAACCGATGGACCATACCACTGTAATAGCCTCGTGCCCCAACCGCCTCGGAGGGCCTCGCCGCCGTTCCGCCACCCGGCGTCCGCGAGCCGGACGTCGCTGAACTGCGCCGGAGCGATTCTCACAATTTCCCGGTGCCGCAGCGGCGCGGTAGACCGATACCATGCTTGGGTGATACGACACGCCAGCGAGCCCTTTGCTTTGCGTCGGCGATATGCCAGCACAAGTGCGGATGAACCCTAGGGAATGGATAGCCAAAAAGGGCTGCTTCAGCGCATCGAGCGCAGGCTCGAGTCAAGCGTCGGAAATGCTTTTGCCCGGGTATTCGGGGGATCCATCGTCCCGGAGGAGGTCGAAGCCCTCTTGCGCCGCGAAGCCGAGTACGGAGTCCGGGCGCTGCAGGGAAATCGCCTTTTGGCGCCCAACGAATACATCATTACCCTCGGTGTACACGACTTTGAGAAGGTGGGCGCCGATCAGGATCTCAAGTCGAGCGCTTTCGCCAGGTACTTGGCTGACTATATCCATGAACAGGGGTGGCAAACGTATGGTGAGGTGGTCGTCCGGTTCGAGCAGTCGTCGAACCTGCATACCGGCCAGCTCCGCGCCCGCGGTGCTGTCAACCCCGACGTCGAGACCCGCCCGACGGTCGATGATCCCGTCCGGCCACAATCAAACCAAGCGTTCGGCGCAGAACCAGGAGTAGCACCAATGACTGACAATCCGAGCTACCGCGGGCCGGGGCAGGGGCGGCCCGGCGATGAGTACTACGACGACCGCTACCCGCGCCCGCAAGAGGACCCACGGGTTGGGCCGGAGCCGCAAGGCGGTCCGGACCCTCGAGCTGGATACCCGCCAGAACAAGCCGGCTACCCGCCGCAGCAGGGCTACCCGCCGCCCCGACATCCCGACCAGGGCGGCTACCCAGATCAGCGCAGCGGCTACCCCGACCCAGCGGGCTACCCCGACCAGCGGGGCTACCAGGAACAGCGCGGGTACCAGGACCCGGCCGGCTACCCCGACCCGCAGGCCGCCGGGTACCAAGATCCCGCCGGCTATCCCGATCAGGGGCAGGGCGGCTATCCGCCGCCGTCCTATGAGCAGCGTCCCCCCGCCCCTGCGGGTTACGGCGGTCAGGGCTACGACCAGGGCTACCGCCCGGGCGGCGCATACGCCCCGCCTGGCCCCCCCGGCGGTCAGCCGCCCGGCCAGCCGGGCTATGGCGGGTATGGCGACTATGCCCCTGGAGCTCGCGGGCCGGCTCGCCCCGAGGAGGGTGGATACGGCCAGCCCGAACAACGGCCGTCTTACCCCGACCCGGGTGGCGGATACGACCAGGGTTACCCGCAGGGCGGCCAAGGGTATGGGCAAGAATACGGACAGGGCGACTTCACGCAATACGCGCAAAGCCCTCAAGGCGGGTACGCGGCTCCGAGCGCCGGCTACCCCGAGACCGTCAACCGCGAGTACGACTACGGCCAACCCGGCCCCGCTGACTACGGCCAACCGGGCGGCGCTGACTATGGTCAGCCGGCGGGCGGCTTCGGCGGTTACGGGCAGGGCGGCTATGGATCCGCGGGAACTTCAGTCACCTTGCAGCTCGACGACGGCAGCGGCCGGACCTACCAGCTGCGCGAAGGCTCCAACATCGTGGGTCGCGGACAGGACGCGCAGTTCCGCCTACCCGACACTGGCGTGTCTCGCCGCCACCTCGAGATCCGCTGGGATGGACAGGTCGCGCTATTGTCCGACCAGAACTCCACTAACGGCACCACCGTCAACAACGCACCGGTACAGGAGTGGCAGTTGGCCGATGGCGACGTGATCCGTCTCGGGCACTCGGAGATCATCGTCCGCATTCACTGAAACCCGCCGGGCTCAACGCCGCCGTGCTTCGACACGCGTCGACCACCGTACAAGTATCGTGACGTTGCTGATGTGCTCGGTGTCACCATGCGGGGGTCCGGCGCCATGACGGAAAGGACGCCAGATGCAGGGACTGGTACTGCAACTGACGCGTGCCGGGTTTCTCATGTTGTTGTGGGTATTCATCTGGTCGGTGCTGCGTATTTTGCGGACCGATATCTACGCGCCGACCGGCGCCGTAATGGTGCGCCACGGCCTGGCATTGCGCGGCACCCTGCTGCCGCGCCAGCGCGGGCGCGCGGCCCGCTACCTAGTCGTGACCGACGGGTCGCTGGCGGGCGCGCGCATCACCCTGAGCGGTCAGCCGGTGTTGATCGGACGCGCGGACGACTCCACCCTGGTCCTCACCGACGACTATGCCTCGACGCGGCACGCCCGACTATCCCAGCGGGGCTTGGAATGGTATGTCGAGGATCTAGGATCGACCAACGGTACTTACCTTGACAGGGCGAAGGTGACGACGGCGGTACGAGTTCCGATGGGAACGCCGGTTCGGATCGGCAAAACGGCAATCGAGCTGCGCCCGTGACCCGCGCCGACGACGAAGATGCTGGCTCGGCATGTTTTCAAGCCGGGATCGAGGAGTGGCGCGAGTGACCCTGGTCTTGCGATATGCCGCCCGCAGCGATCGCGGCCTGGTACGCGCCAACAACGAAGACTCGGTCTACGCCGGCGCGCGGTTGCTGGCCCTGGCCGACGGGATGGGTGGCCATGCAGCCGGCGAGGTGGCGTCCCAGTTGGTCATCGCGGCACTGGCCCATCTCGATGACGACGAGCCCGGCGGCGATCTGCTGAGCAAGCTCGATACCGCGGTGCGCTCCGGCAACTCGGCCATCGCTGACCAGGTCGACATGGAACCCGACCTCGAGGGCATGGGGACCACGCTCACCGCAATTCTGTTCGCCGGCAACCGACTCGGCCTCGTCCACATCGGTGACTCGCGCGGCTACATGCTGCGCGACGGCGAGCTGACCCAGATAACCAAGGACGACACATTTGTCCAGACCTTGGTCGACGAAGGCCGGATCACCGCCGAGGAGGCGCACAGCCACCCTCAGCGCTCGTTGATCATGCGGGCATTGACCGGTCACGAGGTCGAGCCCTTCCTGACCATACGAGAAGCGCGCGCCGGTGATCGTTACCTGCTCTGCTCGGACGGGCTGTCCGACCCGGTTAGCGACGAAACCATCCACGAGGCCCTGCAGATCCCCGACGTGGCCGAAAGCGCTTACCGCCTCATCGAATTGGCGCTGCGCGGCGGCGGCCCCGACAACGTGACCGTCGTGGTCGCTGACGTCGTCGACTACGACTACGGCCAAACCCAGCCGATTCTGGCTGGCGCGGTATCCGGTGAAGACGACCAGCTCACCACGCTGCCCAACACCTCCGCCGGCCGGGCCTCGGCCATCACCCCCCGTAAAGAAACCGCTAAACGCGTTCCGCCGCAAGTCGAATCAGTCAGCCGACCACGTTGGTCGCGATCTCGGATGGCCATCGTCATCGCGGCGCTCGTGCTGACGGTGCTGGCGGGCGTGGCTATCAGCCGGTGGGTCATCAGGAGCAACTACTATGTCGCCGAATACAGCGGCATGGTCTCCGTCATGCGTGGGATTCAAGGATCGCTGCTGGGCGTATCCCTGCACGAACCCTATCTGGTGGGCTGCCTCAACACACGTAACGAATTGTCCGTGACCATTTACAGCCAATCCAGTGCGCAGCTCAACTGCCACGTGATGAAGCTGCAGGATCTGCCCCCTCCCGAACGGGCACAGGTTCAGGGCGTGATTCCGGCCGGCTCCCTCGACGAAGCCGAAGCGCAGCTGCGCACTTTGGCGGCCAAAGCCCTATTGCCGTGCCCGCCACCTCGGGCTACATCGCCGCCGGCCGATACGAACGGGACACCGGGGCCAACCCCCCCGCCATTGCCAACGTCCAGCACGCCCTCCACTAACTCCAACCCAAACCCAAGCCCCAACCCCAACCCACCTAGCACCACCACTGCCAGCAGGGCTCCCGCAGCCACGTCGCCCCCGATCACCTCTCAGACGGTAACCGCGCTCCCGCCACCCCCACAGCAGCCGGGCATCGACTGCCGGGCCGCGGCATGACAACACAACTCCAGCCGCCGGTCGCGGTGACACCCCCGCTGCCTACCCGGCGGAACGCCGAACTACTGCTGTTGTGCTTCGCTGCACTGATCACCGTCGCTGCATTACTCATCGTGGAGGCCAACCAGGAGCAAGGTTTGCGGTGGGACCTGACCCGTTACGGGCTGGCCTTTCTAGCCGTGTTCGGTGGCGCCCATCTGGCCATCAGGCGATTTGCTCCCTACACGGACCCCCTACTGCTGCCAATAGTGGCCCTGCTCAACGGACTTGGCCTGGTGATGATCCACCGACTCGACCTCGTCAACAACGAGTTCACCGGACACCATTACCCAAGCGCGAGCCAGCAGATGCTGTGGACCCTGGTCGGGGTGGCCACGTTCGCACTGGTGCTGACGTTCTTGAAAGACCATCGACAACTCGCGCGCTATAGCTATGTATACGGACTGGCGGGCCTGATCTTCTTGGCAATTCCCGCGCTCCTGCCTGCATCGCTGTCCGAGCAGAACGGCGCGAAGATCTGGATCCGCTTTCCGGGCTTCTCGATACAGCCAGCCGAGTTTTCGAAGATTCTGCTGCTGATCTTTTTCTCAGCCGTGCTGGTCGCCAAGCGTGGTCTGTTCACCAGCGTCGGCAAGCATTTGATGGGTATGACCCTGCCCCGCCCGCGAGACCTCGCGCCGCTGCTGGCTGCCTGGGTGATCTCGGTAGGCGTGATGGTCCTGGAAAAAGACCTGGGCACATCGCTGCTGCTGTACGCATCGTTTCTGGTGGTGGTGTACCTCGCCACGCAGCGATTCAGCTGGGTGGTCATCGGCTTGGTGTTGTTCGCCGCGGGAAGCGTTGTGGCGTATTTCATTTTCGAACATGTCCGGGTTCGCGTGCAGACGTGGTGGGATCCGTTCGCCGACCCCGATGGCAGCGGCTACCAGATCGTGCAGTCGCTGTTCAGCTTTGCCACCGGCGGGATCTTCGGCACCGGGCTCGGCAACGGTCAACCCGACACCGTGCCGGCGGCGTCCACAGATTTCATCATCTCCGCGTTCGGCGAAGAGCTGGGGCTGGTGGGGTTGGCCAGCATCCTGATGCTGTACACGATCGTCATCGTCCGCGGCCTGCGCACCGCAATCGCGACACGCGACAGCTTCGGCAAGCTACTCGCCGCGGGTCTCGCATCGACGCTGGCCATCCAATTGTTCATCGTCGTCGGCGGCGTAACCCAGCTCATACCGCTGACCGGATTGACCACACCCTGGATGTCCTACGGCGGCTCGTCACTGCTGGCGAACTACGTGCTGCTGGCCATCCTGGCTCGCATATCGCACAGCGCCCGGCGGCCACTGCGCACCCGCTCGCGAACCACGTCGCCGATCGCGGCGGCCAGCACCGAGGTGATCGAGCGGGTATGAACGCCTCTCTCCGCCGGATCTCGGTGACCGTGATGGCGTTGATCGTGCTGCTACTGCTCAACGCCACAATGACTCAGGTCTTCACGGCGGACGGCCTGCGTGCCGACCCGCGCAACCAGCGCGTCCTGCTTGACGAGTATTCACGTCAGCGTGGTCAGATCATCGCGGGCGGGCAACTGCTGGCCTATTCGGTGGCCACCGACAGCCGCTTCCGTTTCCTTCGGGTCTATCCCAACCCGGCGGTGTACGCGCCGATCACCGGCTTCTACTCGCTCCGCTACTCGAGCACCGGCCTCGAACGCGCCGAGGACGCGCTGTTGAACGGCTCCGACGAGCGGCTGTTCGGACGCCGGTTGGCTGACTTCTTCACCGGTCGCGACCCGCGTGGTGGCAATGTCGAAACGACGATCAATCCGCGTGTCCAACAGGCGGCCTGGGACTCGATGCAACAAGGCTGCGGCGGCCCGCCGTGCAAGGGAGCTGTCGTCGCCCTGGAGCCGTCCACCGGCAAAATCCTGGCTATGGTGTCGTCGCCGTCCTTTGACCCCAACCTGCTGTCGTCGCACGATCCCACGCAACAGCAGCAGGCGTGGCAGCGGCTGCGCGACGACCCCGACTCACCCATGACCAACCGCGCCATCTCCGAGACCTACCCACCCGGTTCCACATTCAAGGTGATCACCACTGCCGCCGCGCTGCAGGGGGGCGCCAACGTGGACGAGCAGCTGACCGCGGCGCCCAAAATCACGCTGCCAGGCAGCACGGCGACTTTAGAGAACTACGGTGGCACCCCGTGCGGCAACGAACCGACGGCGTCGCTGCGCCAAGCATTCGCGTTGTCGTGCAACACCGCATTCGTCCAGTTGGGCATCGCCACTGGGTCCGATGCGCTGCGCAGCATGGCTCATTCGTTCGGAATGGACGGCACTCCGAGTGTAATTCCGCTGCAGGTCGCAGAATCGACCGTCGGGATAATCCCAGACGACGCCGCGCTGGCGATGTCGAGCATTGGTCAGAAGGACGTCGCGCTGACGCCTCTGCAGAACGCGGAGATCGCCGCCACCATCGCCAATGACGGGGTGATGATGCAGCCCTACCTGATCGACAGCCTCAAGGGCCCAGACCTGGCTAACATCAGCACCACTGCTCCCTATCAGCAGCGCCACGCGGTGTCACCGCAGGTCGCCGCTAAGCTAACAGAGCTGATGGTCGGCGCCGAGAAGGTAGCACAGCAGAAAGGGGCCATTCCCGGCGTGCAGATCGCATCCAAGACCGGTACCGCGGAACATGGCACCGACCCGCGTCACACTCCACCGCATGCGTGGTACATCGCTTTTGCGCCCGTGCAATCTCCGAAGGTTGCCGTGGCGGTGCTGGTAGAGGACGGCGCCGACCGCCTGTCCGCGACCGGGGGTGCGCTCGCCGCGCCGATCGGACGGGCCGTGATCGAAGCCGCGTTGCAGGGGGGACCATGAGCCCGCGAGTTGGGGTGACGCTGTCGGGCCGCTACCGCCTGCAGCGCCTGATCGCCACCGGTGGCATGGGCCAGGTCTGGGAAGCGGTGGACAGCCGGCTAGGCCGGCGCGTCGCGGTCAAGGTTCTCAAGGGTGAGTTCTCCCAGGACCCCGAGTTCATCGAGCGCTTCCGCGCTGAGGCCCGCATCTCCGCGATGCTCAACCATCCCGGCATCGCCAGTGTCCACGACTACGGCGAGAGCCAGATGGACGGCGAGGGGCGCACCGCCTACCTGGTGATGGAACTGGTCAACGGCGAGCCGCTGAATTCGGTGCTCAAGCGCACGGGGCGGCTGTCGTTGCGGCATGCGCTGGACATGCTGGAGCAGACCGGCCGCGCTCTTCAGATTGCGCATGCGGCCGGCCTGGTGCACCGTGACGTCAAACCGGGCAACATCCTGATAACACCCACCGGGCAAGTGAAAATCACCGACTTCGGTATCGCAAAGGCCGTGGACGCAGCGCCGGTGACCCAGACCGGCATGGTGATGGGCACCGCCCAATACATCGCACCCGAGCAAGCCCTGGGTCACGACGCGACCCCATCCAGCGACGTTTACTCGCTGGGAGTTGTTGGGTACGAAGTGGTTTCGGGTAAGCGGCCGTTCACCGGTGACGGCGCCCTGACGGTTGCGATGAAACACATCAAGGAACCGCCGCCGCCGCTGCCCTCCGAGCTACCGCCCAATGTGCGAGAACTCATCGAGATCACACTGGTCAAAAATCCCGGTATGCGCTACCGCAGTGGGGGACCGTTCGCCGACGCCGTCGCTGCGGTGCGGGCCGGCCGCCGCCCGCCGCGACCCAGCCAGTCACCGCCGGCGGGCCGGGCCTCCCCGGCCGCGATCATGCCCGCCGGCCCGCCGGCCAGAACCACAACCAGCTCCAGCAGCCGCAGCGCCGCGCCGCGTCGATCCCGGCCATCAACGGGCGGTCATCGCCCGCCGCAGGCCCGTCGCACATTCTCGTCCGGCCAGCGCGCGCTGCTGTGGGCCGCAGGCGTGCTCGGGGCGCTGGCGATCATCATCGCGGTGCTTATCGTCATCAACTCCCGTGGTGAGACCCAACAGCAGACGCCCGCCCCGACGGTCACCGACACCGGGACCCCACCGCCGACCAGGACCCCCAGCGGTTCGGGGATCCGCGCCAACCTGCGGCTTAATTGGACGGACCGCGGGGAAATAGGTAATCCTGGACTTCCAGAGCAGGCCGCCTGCCGTCAGCTGGATTGTCCCGCTGGCGCACCGCACCTGGCAGGTCCGACACGAGACACAACAATGACCACCCCGCAGCACCTGTCCGACCGTTATGAACTAGGCGACATCCTCGGTTTCGGGGGCATGTCGGAGGTTCACTTGGCCCGCGACGTCCGCTTGCACCGCGACGTCGCGGTTAAGGTGCTACGCGCCGACCTGGCCCGCGATCCGAGCTTCTACCTGCGTTTCCGGCGTGAGGCGCAGAACGCCGCCGCACTGAATCACCCCTCCATCGTGGCTGTCTACGACACCGGTGAGGCAGAAACACCCGCCGGACCGCTGCCCTACATCGTCATGGAGTACGTCGACGGCGTCACCCTGCGTGACATCGTGCACACCGACGGTCCGTTGCCACCGCGGCGGGCTATCGAGATCATCGCCGATGCCTGCCAGGCGCTGAACTTCAGTCATCAGAACGGCATCATCCACCGCGATGTCAAGCCGGCGAACATCATGATCACCACGAACAATGCGGTCAAGGTGATGGACTTCGGCATCGCACGCGCTCTTGCCGACAGCGGCAACAGCGTCACCCAGACGGCAGCCGTCATCGGCACCGCCCAGTATCTCTCGCCCGAACAGGCTCGCGGCGAATCTGTGGACGCCCGGTCCGACGTCTATTCGTTGGGTTGCGTTCTTTACGAAATTCTCACCGGTGAGCCACCTTTCACCGGTGATTCTCCCGTCGCAGTCGCCTATCAGCATGTCCGCGAAGATCCGATTCCACCGTCGCAACGGCACGAGGGCATCTCGGCCGACCTCGACGCCGTGGTGCTCAAGGCGCTGGCCAAGAACCCCGAGAACCGCTATCAGACCGCCGCGGAGATGCGCGCTGACCTGGTCCGCGTGCACAACGGTGAGGCACCCGAAGCTCCCAAGGTGCTCACCGACGCGGAGCGCACCTCGCTGATGTCGGCCACGCCTTCGAACCACAATGCCCCGCGCACCGATCCGCTACCTCGCCAGGCCCTCGACACCGACGGTGATCGCGGTGGTCCAGTCGGTCGCTGGGTTGTGGCGGTCGCCGTGCTGGCGGTCCTGACGATCGCCGTTGTCATCAGCTTCAACACGTTCGGCAGCAATACCCGCGATATTCAAGTACCCGACGTGCGGGGCCAGGTGTCGGCCGACGCTATCGCCGTACTACAAAACCGGGGCTTCAAGCCGCGCACCCTGCAGAAACCAGATTCGACCATTCCGCCCGACCACGTCATCAGCACCGATCCCGGCGCCAACGCGTCGGTGAGTGCGGGCGATGAGATCACTGTCGACATCTCCACCGGACCGGAGCAACGGGAAGTGCCCGACGTCTCCTCGCTGAGTTACGCCGACGCGGTCACCAAGCTGAAAGCCGCCGGATTCACCAAGTTCAAACAGGCGAACTCGCCGTCGACCCCAGAGGCGCTGGGCAAGGTGATCATGACCGACCCGCCGGCCAACCAGACTTCGGCGATCACCAATGTCATCACCGTCATCGTCGGCTCGGGGCCGGAGACCAAGGAGGTCCCCGACGTCACCGGCCAGACCGTCGACGACGCGCAAAAGAACCTGACCGTCAATGGCTTCACCAAGTTCAGCCAGGCGCCGGTGGACAGCCCGCGGCCGGCAGGTGAGGTGCTCGGCACCAATCCACCCAAGGGCCAGACGATTCCGCTCGATAAGGTCATCGAGCTCCAGGTCTCCAAAGGCAATCAAATCGTCATGCCCGACGTGATCGGCATGGTCTGGACCGACGCCGAGCCGCGCTTACGCGCACTGGGCTGGACAGGGACGCTGGACAAGGGTCCCGATGTCGACGCCGGTGGTTCCCAGCACAACAAGATCGTGTTTCAGAACCCGCCGGCCGGCACGGGCGTCAATAAGGATGGGATCATCACGCTGAAGTTCGGTCAGTAGCCGTGGGGTCGGCCGAGAAATACGGCCGCACCGCGGCGCGGACCTCGTTCTCCAGCCGCCGGACCAGCGTGTCGTCGCGTACCCACCCGCAGTAGGCGAGCCAGTTGGCCAGCATGCGGTGCCCACCCTCGGTCAGAATCGACTCCGGATGGAACTGCACGCCGTGAATCGGCAGCTCGGTATGACGTACCGCCATGATCACATCGCTGTGGGTGCGGGCGGTGACCTCAAGCTCGGTGGGCAAGGACTCCGGCAGGATCGTCAGCGAGTGGTATCGGGTTGCCGTGAATGGATCCGGGAGCCCCTGCAATACACCGACATTCGTGTGAAATACGTTGCTGGTCTTACCGTGCAACAACTCGGGTGCCCGGTCCACGGTGGCGCCGAATGCAACGCCGATGGCCTGGTGCCCCAGGCAGACGCCCAGCAGTGGGGTGCGGGCCGCGGCGCAGGCACGCACCAGCCCGATCGACGCACCCGCGCGTTCCGGGGTGCCCGGACCGGGGCTCAGCAGAACTCCGTCGAACTGCTCGGCGACGGACCCCTCACCGGCCTCACCGGAGAGCCGAGGATCGTCATTGCGCCACACCTCGGCCGTCACACCGAGCTGTCCGAGGTACTGCACCAGGTTGAACACGAAGCTGTCGTAGTTGTCGACAACCAGGATCTGCATCGTGTCAGGTTACCGCCCGACCCCTAGTAGCCCAACGGGCCGGCGGGCTGTGCGTAATGCGTCCGGACCGGTTCGGGATGGCCGACGATCTGCACGTCGGCCCTGACATCTTCGCTGTAGCCGAGGCCGAAGCGAACAACGTACTGCTTGTACAAAGTCACCAGGGGAGCGGCGGCCAGAGCCGCTTGCATCGTCGCGGCATTGCCGATCGCGGTAATCGCGTAGGGCGGGCTGTAAGTACGCCCGTTGAGCAGCAAGGTGTTCCCGACGCAGCGGGGCACCGAAGTCGCGATGATGCGCTGATCCTGCATCTGGATCGCCTCCGCACCGGCACTCCACAACGCATTGAGCACGGCCTGGATGTCTTGCTGGTGCACCACCAGGTCGTCGGGCGAAGCATCGCGCGGAAAGCGCCCATTGGCGTCACGTTGCGCATCCTGCAGCGTCACCACCAGGCCGGGCCCGTGGACCGGATCCATGTCAGCCTCGACAGCCAGCTCGCCCGACCGCCTCAGCATCGCCGCCAGAGCGGCGTCCGGCGACCGCCCGTGCACAGAGTCCATCTTGTTGGCGAGCTCGTCGCGTTCGGCGTTGAGGCGGCTCACCGATGACTGCGCCGCGCGGACCAGGTCGACGAGACGCGGTGCATCACTGCGCCGGATCTCGGAGCCGCCGGACACCCCGTGTGTGGCGGCAAGCAACAGCCCGGCCAGCAGGCATACCAACGGGACGCCGAAGCTCCATGGCGAGCGGCGCCTATCACTCATTGGCTCTCCGTTTCCTGGTCACCGGGCCAGGTGAGCTAGTCTCGTAGCCAAGCTAGCCTGCAGCTGCAATCGTTATGGTTGCACTCCGTCCCGCTCACCGTGTTGTTGAGGTCAGTCCCGAGTAGACCCAAGGTAACCCGAGGAAATCATGCCGAAGTCCAAGGTCCGTAAGAAGAACGACTTCACCGTCACAGCGGTGAGCCGCACGCCGGTCAAGGTGAAGGTCGGCCCGTCGAGTGTGTGGTTCGTTTGCTTGTTCGTCGGCCTGATGCTGATCGGGCTCATTTGGCTGATGGTCTTCCAATTGGCGGCCGTCGGAAGTCAGGCCCCGACCGCGCTCAACTGGATGGCGCACCTCGGTCCATGGAACTATGCGATCGCGTTCGCTTTCATGATCACCGGTTTGTTGCTCACCATGCGTTGGCACTGACCCCAATCACGCCCCGTAATGAATTCATCTCGCGGTCTGTGTGTCGCTCCGCCAGCAACCATAGCGTCACCCAATCACACTCGTGTGATTTATCCCCACTGTTGATAGCGCTTGTGGATAACCGTATCGCCAGTGGTCGGAGGGCCTAGCAACCGCATGCAGCAAACAGCCTGGGAACCACGTGCGGCGGGAATCGCTGGTTGCGGGGCTGGCGGCGTTCTCATGGCTATCGCTTGTGTGACCCTAGTCACAGACACACCGGGGCGTCTGCTGACCGGAATTGCCTCACTGGGCCTGATCTTGTTTGCCGGGCGTGTCGTGGCGCGCGCGCCCGAAGCTGGCAATTGCCCCCGGCGGCCTGGTGTTGCGGGGCTGGTTCCGGACGCAACTATTGCGACAACCCGAGATCAAGATCATCCGGATCACGGAGTTCCGGCGCTTGGGCCGCAAAACTCGGTTACTCGAAGTCGAAATGGTCGACGGGGGGCTGGTGATCTTCTCCCGCTGGGACCTGGGCACCGACCCGTTGGACGTGCTCGATGCCCTCACCGCCGCCGGCTATTCCGGGCGTAAGGGGCGCTGAGACCCCCCGTCGGCCGGATGCTTAGGTGATCGTGATCGACTCGATGACGACCGCGTCGGTGGGACGGTCATTGCCGTCGGTGGCCGTCGTCGCGATCGCGTCGACGACCTTCTGTGACTCCGGGTCGGTCACCTCACCGAAGATGGTGTGGCGCCGGTTCAGGTGCGGGGTCTGGCCTACGGTGATGAAGAATTGCGAGCCGTTGGTGCCCGGCCCGGCGTTGGCCATCGCCAACAGGTAAGGCTTGTCGAATTGCAACTCGGGGTGGAATTCGTCTGCGAACTTGTAGCCCGGACCGCCGCGGCCCGTGCCCGTCGGATCGCCGCCCTGGATCATGAAGCCCTGGATCACCCGGTGGAAGACGGCGCCATCGTAAAACGGGCCGGCCGGCCCGCCTGACGCGTTCTGGGTGGAATAATCCTTGGTGCCCTGCGCTAGGCCGACGAAGTTGGCAACCGTCTTGGGCGCATGGTTGCCGAACAGGGCGACCTTGATGTCGCCGCGGTTGGTGTGCAGCGTGGCAGTGGCAGTCTGAATGGGGCTGTTAGTCACGACACGAGAGTCTGCCATCACGCGCCCGCACGCCCGCAGCCGGTGTCACTCGACCAAGATCTCCGCGCCGAAAACACTGCGTGCGCGCAATGGGTCCGCCGGCCTCCTTATGGTGGGAGTCTGTAGGTTTCACCGGTTGGCGCAGAGCGGCACAGCGCAGCACAGAAAGGTGGCAGATGGCAGCGAAGGCAGAATCCCGGTTGACCCCCGGGGAGCGACTGGCCCGAGGCCTGACCTATTCGGCAGTGGGACCGGTGGACGTCACGCGAGGAGTTGTCGGGCTCGGGGTCCACTCCGCGCAGGCAACCACGTCGGACCTTCGGCGCCGTTACCGACAGAGCCAGTTGGCACGCGACATCGCGGCGGCCCAAGCGACGATCGCGCAGGAGTTGGCCGCCACGCAGGAAGTGGTAACGAACCTGCCGCAGGCACTGCAGGAGGCACGGCGGTCGCAACGCCGCAAGCGACCGTTGGTGATCGCTGGGGTCGTCGTCGCGGTTCTGGCCGGCGGCGCCGCAGCGTTCAGCGTTGTCCGGCGTTCATCGCGCTCGGAGCCGTCACCCCGCCCACCCAGCGTGGACGTTCAACCACGCCCCTGAGCTGCGCCATTGACTAGACCGCGCTATTAACTTGTGGAGCCTAGGGGAATCGAACCCCTGACACCTGCCTTGCAAAGGCAGTGCTCTACCAACTGAGCTAAGGCCCCTCGCCTGCAGCCACATGCCAGACCTCGATCCCACGTTGGGACCGCATCACCGCAACCACCACCGCGGCGATCAATGCCAACGGTAATGCGAGTCTCACACAACGTCTTGACGGGCACATGGTTGTGGGCCTAGGAGGACTCGAACCTCCGACCTCTTCGTTATCAGCGAAGCGCTCTAACCACCTGAGCTATAGGCCCATACTTGCGTACGGCCGAGCGCCGAGATTACCGCAATCGACGCCCCACCCCCAAAAACGCGGCTAATCCCGGTCCGCGAGGGTCACTTCGATACCGCCGATCAGATCGGTGGCCAGGTTGTACACGAACGCGCCGATGGTGGCCATCGCAGTCAGCAGCACGATATTCACCAAGCCGATCAGAACAGCGCCGCCGAAGATGGTGCCGCTGGAGACCAATTCGCCGCTGCTGCCGCTGGTGTTGTTCAACAGGTCACCGACGTTGCTGTTCAGCTTGGCCCACACGCCCATGCCACCGAGCACCAGGTAGAGGAACGCGACCGCGACCATCCAGACGAAGAACAACGCCGCCGAGAGTGTCAGCGACACCTTCAACGTGCTCCACGGATCGATTCGGCGGATCTGCATGCTGGCCCGAACAGGTCCCTGGGCGCGCCGAGATACCTGAACACGGTTTTCCCGGGGTTCCGAGGTCACTGAACGCCCCGCTGCGCTTGAAGCATCCGAACTGCGGTCGGGCGGGGCCGTGCGCTGCGACGGCCGAGGAATCGGCCCGGACAAATCCGGCAACTCACTGGCGTAGGCATCCGCGGGAGCGCTGTCGCCGCGGGCCGCCGGCGCCGACTCGAACTCCTGGGGCGCGGCCTTCGAAAGCGCCGTTGCACCTGCCGCCGGTGTCGCCGTCCCGGAGATAAAGCGGTTCAGCCGGGCGTCCGCACCGGCGGGTGGACCCGCAGGCCGCGGCGCCTCGGTGTGTGGTTCCGTGTGCTGGCGCGTCCCGTAAGAGGCCCGCGTGGCGCCCCGTTGCCACGGTGGCGTATCTCCGGCATCCTGACCGTGTGCGGGCGGCGCCCGGTGGGCGGAGGTCCGCTCGACCGAACCCTCCCCGATAAGGCTATCGCCCTGTTTGGGGGCGCCCGGCTCGTTCGGTGACGTCACACCGACTCCTTACCTGTGTACCAAGGCCGCCAGGGCGGTGGCAGTCGCATTATGTTTGGTCGTCCGCATCGTCGACTTCGTCGCCCGTTTCTTCGGCGTTCCGCGCGATAGCCAACAGTGTGTCGCCTTCGCCGAGGTTCATCAACCGAACCCCCTTCGTCTGCCGTCCAGCTTTACGGACCTGGCGCGCCGCAGTCCGGATGACACCGCCGACTGAGGTGATCGCGTACAGCTCGCTTTCGTCGTCGACGATCAACGCTCCGACCAGCCTGCCACGCCGGCGGTCGAACATGACGGTCAGGACGCCCTTGCCGCCGCGGCCCTGCACGGGGTACTCCTCGATCCCGGTGCGTTTGGCGTAGCCCCCGGCCGTCGCGACCAAGAGGTAGGTGCCTTCGCGTACCACGTTCAGTGACAAGAGCCGGTCATCGGTGTTGAATCGCATGCCCTGCACGCCGGAGGTGGCGCGGCCCATCGGCCGCAGCGCCTCGTCGGTCGCCGAGAACCTGATGGATTGCCCGTTGGCCGAGACCAACAGCAGGTCGTCTTCGGCCGAGCACAGCACGGCACCGACCAGCTCGTCGCTGTCGCGCAGGTTGACCGCAACGATTCCACCCGAGCGATTCGAGTCGAAGTCGGTCAGCTTTGACTTCTTGACCAGGCCATTGCGGGTGGCCAGCACCAGGTACGGGGCATCCTCGTAGCTCTGGATCTGGATGACCTGGGCGATGCGCTCCTCGGGCTGGAAAGCCAACAGGTTCGCCACGTGCTGACCGCGCGCAGTGCGCAAGGCTTCCGGCAGTTCGTAGGCCTTGGCCCGGTAGACCCGGCCCTGCGTGGTGAAGAACAGGATCCAGTCGTGCGTCGAGCACACGAAGAAGTGCTTGACGATGTCGTCCTGTTTCAGCCCGGCACCCTGCACGCCCTTGCCGCCGCGTTTCTGGCTGCGGTACAGATCGGTCTTGGTGCGCTTGGCGTATCCGGTCTCGGTGATGGTGACGACGACGTCCTCGCGGGCAATCAGGTCCTCGTCGTTGACGTCGCCGTCGGCCGGGATGATCCGGGTGCGGCGGTCGTCGCCGTACTTTTCGACGATCTCGCCGAGTTCGTCGCGCACGATTCCGCGCTGCCGCTCGGGCTTGGCCAGGATGTCTTCCAGGTCGGCGATCTCGGCCTCGATCTTGGCCAGGTCGTCGATGATGCGCTGGCGCTCCAGCGCCGCCAGCCGCCGCAGCTGCATGTCCAGGATGGCCTGGGCCTGGATCTCGTCGATGTCGAGCAGCTCGATCAGGCCGGTGCGGGCGATGTCGACGGTCTGTGAGGCCCGGATCAACGCGATCACTTCGTCCAGCGCATCGAGCGCCTTGACCAGACCGCGCAGGATGTGGGCGCGTTCGTTGGCCTTGCGCAGCCGATAGGTGGTGCGCCGGATGATGACGTCGAGTTGGTGCTCGACGTAGTAGCGGATCATCTGGTCGAGGCGCAGCGTGCGCGGCACCCCGTCGACGATCGACAGCATGTTGGCGCCGAAGCTGGTCTGCAGCTGGGTGTGCTTGTAGAGGTTGTTCAGCACCACCTTGGCGACCGCGTCGCGCTTGATCTCGACGACGATGCGCACGCCGACCCGGTCGCTGCCCTGATCTTCGACGTTGGCGATGCCGGCGAGCCTGCCGTCGCGGACCTGCTCGGCGATCGAGGTGATGAAGTTGTCGTGGTTGACCTGGTAGGGCAACTCGGTGATGACGATCGAGGTCCGCCCGCGCGAGTCCTCCTCGATCTCCACCACGCCACGCATCCGGATGGAACCGCGTCCGGTGGTGTAGGCGTCGTGATTCCCTTGCGAGCCGACGATCAAGCCGGCAGTGGGGAAGTCGGGCCCCTTGACTCGCTCGCAGACCGCGGCCAGCGTGGCCTCCTCGTCGGCGTCGTGGTTCTCCAGGCACCAGAAGACCGCCTCGGCGAGCTCGCGCAGGTTGTGCGGCGGGATGTTGGTCGCCATGCCGACCGCGATGCCGCCGGAGCCGTTGGCCAGCAGGTTGGGGAACCGGCTGGGCAGCACCGTCGGCTCCTGCACGCGGCCGTCGTAGTTCGGGATGAAATCGACTGTCTCCTCGTCGATTTCGCGCAGCATCTCCATCGCCAGCGGAGTTAGCCGCGCCTCGGTGTACCGCATGGCCGCGGGCGGGTCGTTGCCCGGCGAGCCGAAGTTGCCCTGCCCGTCGACGAGCGGGTACCGCAGCGACCACGGCTGCGCCATCCGCACCAGGGTGTCGTAGATCGACGAGTCGCCGTGCGGGTGATAGTTACCCATCGTCTCGGCAACGGACCGTGCCGATTTCGCGTGTCCGCGGTCCGGCCGGAACCCGGAGTCGAACATCGCATACAGCACCCGGCGGTGCACCGGCTTGAGGCCGTCGCGCACCTCCGGCAGCGCGCGGCCCACGATCACGCTCATCGCGTAATCGATGTAGCTGCGCTGCATCTCGTGCTGGATGTCGACCGGCTCGATCCGGTCGCCGGCGTCGTCGCCAGGCGGCAGCGTGGTGTCAGTCATGTGTTCCTCGGTCTGTGTCGTCAGCTGAGGCTGTCTGACTCATCAGACATCCAGGAAGCGAACGTCCTTGGCGTTGCGGGTGATAAAGCTTCGGCGTGCCTCGACGTCCTCGCCCATCAGGATGGAGAACAGCTCGTCGGCGGCAGCGGCGTCGTCGAGGGTGATCTGCCGCAGCACCCGGACCGACGGGTCCATCGTGGTTTCCCACAACTCCTTGGCGTCCATTTCGCCCAGACCTTTGTAGCGCTGGATGCCGTCTTCCTTGTTGATCTTCCGGCCGGCCTTCTGCCCCGCCTCCAGCAGACCGTCCCGCTCGCGGTCGGAGTAGGCGAATTCCGGATCGCTGCGCTGCCACTTCAGCTTGTACAGCGGCGGCTGCGCCAAGAACACGTGCCCGTGCTCGATCAGCGGGCGCATGAACCGGAACAACAGCGTCAACAGCAGCGTCGAGATGTGCTGGCCGTCGACGTCGGCGTCGGCCATCAGCACGATCTTGTGGTAGCGCAGTTTGGTGAGATCGAACTCGTCGTGGATTCCGGTACCCAGCGCCGTGATGATCGCCTGGACTTCGGTGTTCTTCAGCACCCGGTCGATGCGGGCCTTCTCGACGTTGATGATCTTGCCGCGCAACGGCAGGATCGCCTGGAACATCGAGTCGCGGCCGCTCTTCGCCGAGCCGCCGGCCGAATCGCCCTCCACGACGTAGAGTTCGCGACTTTCGCGGGATCGGTGGAGCGGCAGTCGGCCAGCTTGCCGGGCAGCCCGCCGAGATCGGTGGCGCTCTTGCGGCGCACCAACTCTCGCGCCTTGCGCGCCGCCATCCGCGCCTGCGCCGACGACACCGCCTTGTTCACAACGGTTTTCGCTTCCGAGGGGTTGGCCTCGAACCAGTGCGTCAGCTGTTCGTTGCAGACCTTCTGCACGAACGACTTGACCTCGGTGTTGCCCAGCTTGGTCTTGGTCTGGCCCTCGAACTGCGGTTCGCTGACCTTGACCGAGATCACCGCGGCCAGGCCCTCCCGGATGTCGTCGCCGGTGAGGTTGGCGTCTTTCTCCTTCAGTAGCTTCTTGTCCTTGGCGTACTTGTTCACCACCGATGTCAGCGCGCTGCGGAAGCCCTCCTCGTGGGTGCCGCCTTCGTGGGTGTTGATGGTGTTGGCGAAGGTGTGCACCGACTCCGAATAGCCGCCGTTCCACTGCATCGCGATTTCGACTTCGTGGCCGGTGCCCTTGCCGTCGAAGTCGATGATGCTCTGCTGGATTGGGCTCTTGGTGCGGTTGATGTGCTTGACGAAGTCCACCAAACCGCCGGGGTAGTGGAAGGTGCGGCGCTTGACCTTGTGCGGGGCCTTCGACTCGGCCGCCTTTTCTTCGGCGGACTTGGGCGCCTCGGCCGTGTCGCTGACGACTTCGTCGACGACGTCTTCCTGGGTCACCCGCTCGTCGGTGAGGTTGATCGTCAAGCCCTTGTTGAGGAATGCCATCTCCTGCAGCCGGCGCGCCACCGTCTCGAAGTCGTACTCGGTGGTCTCGAAGATCTCGGGATCGGCCCAGAACCTGATGGTGGTTCCGGTCTTCTTGGTGGCCTCACCCTGCTTCAGCGTTCCGGGCACCGCGCGCTCGTAGTACTGCGACCACTCGTGGCCGTCGCGGGAGATCTCGACCTCGAGCCGCTGCGACAGGGCGTTGACCACCGAGACGCCGACACCGTGCAGACCGCCGCTGACCGTGTAGCCGCTGTTCTCGCCGCCGAATTTGCCGCCGGCATGCAGCTGGGTCATCACCACATCGACGGTGGGGACCCCGGTGGCGTGCATGGCGACCGGGATGCCGCGGCCGTTGTCGATGACCTCGACACCGCCGTCCTCGAGGAACCGGACATCGACCTGGTTGGCGTACCCGGCCATCGCCTCGTCGACCGAGTTGTCGACCACCTCCCAAATCAGGTGGTGCAGACCGCGCTCACCGGTGGACCCGATGTACATGCCGGGGCGTTTGCGGACGGCCTCCAGCCCTTCGAGAACGGTGATCTGGTCAGCGCCGTATTCGTTTTGTGCCTTCTTCTTCTGGGCAGCCACGGTCGGAATGCTCTCCTTGGGGTTTCATGCGAGCGGTCCAGTCACCGCAGCAGTCGCATCACTCCACTCTACCGTGATGCACCGACGGCACCGATTCTCTGGCCGCGTTTCTACCTATCTGGTCGCGCCGTGCGCTCAATTTCTTCACTCGCGGCGCGTCCCGACGTTTGCCGCACAGCTCCGCTTCGTCCTGGCGGATCTGAGCGGCGCGAACTTCGCGATCGGCTCCAGGGCCCGCTATCGGCTGCGGGAGACCCTATCCATAAGTGTCGCGCGGCCCCCTGCCGGAGATGTGACGCGGCCCCTTTCGCCATGACGGCGCGGCCGGGCCGGTGATCTTCAGCGACGTCACCACACCGTTGCCCACCGCCGCGGCGATCTTGGCCAACACTTGCGCCTGAATCATCCGCAACTGGGTGGCCCAGGCCGTCGATTCGGCTGCCACGCTGAGCACACCGTCGTTCAGCGCGGTCGGCGTCGCGTGGTCGGCGATCTGCTGGCCCACCACCGACGGCCAATGACCGAGCACCGTGCCCTCGGCGACGTGCGCCGACCAGCCGCGTTTTTTTGCCAGCTCGCGCGCCACCCTTGCCCAGCGGTTGGGGATCGCGAACGTCCGGACCCGGACCCGACCAGCTGCGCCGCCGTCCCGCGACTCGCCGCCCGGAAGCCGGCGCAGCACGCCCGCGGCCGGCATCCTTTCCCTGCGCACGTGCGGCGGCTCGGGCTTCTTCGAGTGTGCGCCGGACCAAGTCGATACCCGCCAACTTGATTGGTTCTTCAGTAGAGTCCGGGTCAGCCCGACCCCTCCGTGTCGGCGCCGGTCATAGATTGCACCACCGATACGCGTCCAGAGTCATCGTCGCGCAAATCGATCTGCACCCGCCTAGCGTCCCAGCCCGCGGGAATATCTTCCAGGACCGCTGCGGTCACCAACACCTGTTCCGCCGATTCCGCCACCGCGGCCAATGCACGGCGGCGGGCCGCATCGAGTTCGGCGAACACATCGTCAAGCAACAACACCGGCTCACTACCGTCAGCTCTCAACAACTCGTAGGCCGCCAGCCGCAACGCTATCGCGAATGACCACGATTCCCCATGGCTGGCAAAGCCTTTCGCGGTTTGATCGCCGAGTCGTAGCTCCAGGTCGTCGCGGTGCGGACCAACAAGACACAAACCCCGTTCCAGTTCGGCATCGCGGCGCGCCGACAACGCTGTCAACAAGGCCGCCTGCAGAAATTTGCGGTCGGCGCCGCCAACACCTGCGCACTCGTCGGCCGCCAAGCCCTCGATGCTGGCGCGGTACGCGACCGACGCCGGCCGCGATCCGGGCGCCAACAGCTGGTAAGCCTTCTCCACTTCTGGCGCCAGCTGATTCACCAAATCGATTCGGGCTGCCATCAATTCGGCGCCGTGCTCGGCTAACCGGCCATCCCAAACATCGAGCGTGTCGAGTGCGCCGTGGGCACCTCGGTGTCGTGCCCCGGACACTGACTTCAACAGCGCCGTGCGCTGCCGCAAAACTTTATCGTAGTCGGCGCGCACCGCAGCAATCATCGGTCGGCGAACGATCGCCAGATCGTCGAGATAGCGGCGCCTGTCCGCAGGAT
The DNA here is from genome assembly GCA_963762625.1 of uncultured Actinomycetota bacterium. Lineage (GTDB taxonomy): Bacteria > Actinomycetota > Actinomycetes > Mycobacteriales > Mycobacteriaceae > Mycobacterium. The sequence continues at coordinate 353,141 of CAVXLB010000001.1, read as the reverse complement.
CCCCGCGGACCAATGCCAAGTCCTCCGGAGCAAACAGCACCGCTCGTAATATCCCGACCACCTCGCGAGTGCCGCGGACCGGTGACCGATTCAGTCGCGCCTTGTTCGCCCTGCCCGCTGCGATCTCCAGATCGACAGCACATTCCCTACCCTCATTGACAATGATCGTCGAAACCACCGCTCGAGTGGCCCCCGTTCGGATCAACGGCAAGTCACTCCCAACCCGGTGCGAACCCAACGTCGTCGAATACCACAGAGCTTCAATCAGATTCGTCTTCCCGAAGCCGTTTGGACCGACAAACACCGTTCGACCGGGTTCCAATTCAAGCTCGGCGTGAGCCCAAGACCGGAAGTCACGCAGTCCCAAATGCCGGACGTACACCTACCCAGGTAACCGAACTGGCATCAACAGGTAGACGTAATCCGTCGGAGGAGCGGCGAACGGACCGCTCCCGGACGGATTGCTGTCATCCCCGGATGCCGGACGCAGCAACGCAGGTTTACCCGGAGTCGTGAAACCAAATGACACCCGCTCCGAGTGCACCGAACCCAGTCCGTCGGTCAGATACGTCGGGTTGAACGCGATGGTCAACGGATCACCCACGAAATCGACCGCAAGATCCTCTTCGGCCCGGCCCACGTCATCGGCCCCGGCGGAAAGCCGCAGCAAACCGTCACCGAACTCCATACGCACCTGCGCGCCGCGGTCCGCCACCAGCGCGACGAGCTTGATAGCCTCGGTCAATTCCGCCACGTTGATCGTGGCTACCGCCGTGTGTTCAGCAGGCAACAGCTGCCGAAATTTCGGGAACTCGGCGTCCAGAAGACGAGTAGTGCTGCGCTTACCATTCCCGCTGATACCGAGTAGCCCGTCCTTTCCTACCCCGGGACCGGCGCCCAACGACAGCCGGACTTCGGAGCCGTCGATGCCGGCTTTGGCGGCTTCAGCCAGTGTCTTCGCCGGTACCAGCACGGCGGCTTCGATATCGGGCGACAACGCAGACCAGGTCAGTTCGCGAACCGCCAGGCGAAACCTGTCAGTGGCGGCCAGAACTACCGTCTCACCCGAGATCTCGACCCGGATGCCCGTCAGCATGGGCAGCGTGTCATCTCGACCGGCCGCGATTGCAACCTGGCCGATCGCCTCGGCGAACAGATCCGACGGCAAAGTACCCGTTTGCTCCGGCAGCGCCGGCAGTGTCGGGTAATCCTCGACTGCCATCGTCGGCAACGAGAATCTCGCGTTTCCGCAGGTCAGTGAAACACGGTTGCCCTCCGCGGTGAAATCAACCGGCTTGTTCGGCAACGCGCGGGTGATATCTGACAACAACCTCCCGGACACCAACACGCTTCCCGGAGAAGCTATTTCAGCCGCGACCTGCGCTTCGGCGGAAACCTCGTAGTCGAATCCTGAGATTGTCAGGCCGTCGTCCGAACCGGTCAACAGAACGCCGGAAAGAACCGGCACGGCCGGCCTGGTGGGGAGATTCTTCGCCACCCACGACACCGCATCGGCGAACGGCTCTCGCACCAAGCGGAACTTCAAGTCGGTGAGGCCAGCTCTCGTCGTCGCCGCGTCCATAGCGTCCCTTCACCTAGCAAGAGTTTGAATCCATTGGCTAGCCGGCCCCGCCAGTGTGGGGTTCCCCGCGACGAACGCCGGTGCCGCTTCTTGCGCCGCGACGACCGCAACGGGAGTCGAAGAACAACCGTAAATCTTCTGAGCCCATCTTCAAAGCTAATCGCAAAGGCCGACAGTCCCGGTCAACGACAGGTTCGCGGACCCTGGCTAACCGGATTTCCCCAACGGCGTTCTTCAAAGAAGAAATGAAGAAGATATTTCAATAACAGTATTAAGGGGTGTGCACGTTGGGGATAGGCTGCCTCGCTGCTGCTAGGGGAGAGATCGGGTTGTGGATGACAGCACCCGCGACTGTGTGCTGTGTGTGGGCCCGTTGGGGAGGAAGGACGGGTGTGTGCGTGGGCCCGACTATTACACGGCCCTTTGCTCAGTTTGTGCACAGGGGTACGCACACCACCAAAGGTGTTACTGGTGTGACTGGGGTGTGAGAAGTTTTTTGAAAAAAACTTCAGGGCGTGGGCTTAAGTCAGCGCTTGGACCGCTGGCGGATGCGGGTGGTGAGTTCCTTGACATGATCGAACACCTCGCGCCGGTGGGCCATCTCAGACAAGATTTTTCGCTGCGCGTACATGACAGTGGTGTGGTCGCGCGCGAATGCCTGGCCGATCTTGGGAAGTGAGAGATCGGTGAGCTCGCGGCACAGGTACATCGCGATCTGTCGCGACTGGGCCAGCGCACGGGTCTTGCCCGGGCCACGTAATTCTTCGACCGTCGTGTCGAAGTATTCGGCGGTGGCCGCCATGATGGTTGCCGCGCTGATCTGCATAGTGCTGGCGTCGGCGATGAGGTCGCGAAGAACGATCTCGGCCAGCGCTTTGTCGATCGCAGTCTTGTTCAGCGAGGCGAACGCGGTGACCCGGATGAGAGCACCTTCAAGCTCGCGGATGTTGCGTTCGATGCTGCTGGCGATCAGCTCGAGTACGTCGTCAGGCACTGCGAGTCTTTCCATCTGTGCTTTTTTGCGCAGGATAGCGATGCGGGTTTCCAGTTCTGGTGGCTGCACATCGGTGATCAGGCCCCATTCGAACCGCGTCCTGAGCCGGTCTTCGAGGGTGGCGAGTTGTTTTGGGGGCCGGTCGGAAGAGATGACGATCTGCTTGTTGGCGTTGTGCAATGTGTTGAAGGTATGGAAGAACTCCTCCTGGATACCTTCTTTGCCTTCGATGAACTGGATGTCATCGACCAATAGCACGTCGACGTCGCGGTAGCTGCGCTTGAAGGCAACCTTGCGGTCGTCGCGGAGCGAGTTGATGAAGTCGTTGGTGAATTCCTCGGTGGAGACGTACTTGACTCGCATACCAGGAAACAATCGTTGCGCGTAATTGCCGGCGGCGTGCAGCAGGTGCGTTTTGCCGAGGCCGGACTCACCCCAGATGAACAGCGGGTTGTATGCACGCGCCGGTGCTTCGGCGATCGCCAAGGCCGCGGCGTGTGCGAATCTGTTGGAGGCGCCGATGACAAACGTGTCGAACGTGTAGCGGCGGTTAAGGCTGGTTCCACCGTCGGCCGCGGTGTCGGCGGTGTGTGGGCGCTCGGTGAAGTAGGTGGGCCAGCTCTGCTGGCCACTGCCGATGATTTCGTCGCCCTCCTCGGGGTCGGTCGACATCTCCAGGTCGGGGCCATCCACTTGTTGGAACGCTTCGGGCTGGGTGAGAGCGCCGTCGTCCGTGTCGTCACAAGGGGGTGCGATGCGCACGCCCAGTTGAATCTGTTGTCCGAGCCGACGGCTGAGCGCGTCGGTGATTGGGGCACGCAAGTGACGTTCGATCTCATTTTGGACAAAGCTGCTCGGAACCGACAACAGGGCAAACCCCTCGACGATGGTGAGCGGTTGGACGAGGTTGAGCCATGCTCTTTGCTGGGGAGTCAGGGGAGTAACGAGAGCTATACGATTCGCGGCCAGGCCGTCGGCCGCGGACTCGCCGTTCAGCTCTGAGACGACCGCGTTCCACACTGTCGTGAAACTCGAACCGGGATCATCGGTCAACGACGCATCTCCCTGGTCCTTGCGAAATCCGGGTCGAAGTACAAACCATGCTCGACGACAAAGTAACTGTCCACATAGTTATACACAGGTGTGGACAGGATGATCGTGGGGGAGCCGGAGCCTACCGGCCACGGCACTCGATCTCCATGCTGGTGACAACCCTGGGGAGGTCGTCTAGGCAGCTAGTCGATCCGCCATCCTCGCTTCGTTGTCGAACTCCGTTCCGGGCTGAAACGGCACTGCCCGAAGTTAACAGTTTTCCGTGCGGCTGCCAACAGTTCTGTTGCATTCCAATTGAACTAGCTAGGGTCACTCGGGGGTTCTGATGTGCACCCGGCGCCCGTCCCGGGGGTTCCTTGGGGCAGTCCAGGTTTGACCAGGCGAACTCGCGTCAGTACCCTCAAACAGTCGCCCGAAAGTCGGCGATACGGCTGCGACCCAAACGAAGTTGGTGGGGACCGCGCCGGCCAGTAGTAAGACCACCTTCGACCGACCCGCGGACCAACTCGCTTGCGAAGCGTGAACGGCCGGAGAACGCCAGAGACAACGAGGAGAACGCCGTGGCCAAGGGCAAGCGGACCTTCCAGCCGAACAACCGGCGCCGAGCCCGCGTGCACGGATTCCGCTTGCGGATGCGTACCCGGGCTGGGCGGGCCATCGTGTCCGTCCGGCGCCGTAAGGGCCGCCGCGCATTATCTGCCTGATCTGTAAGACAGGTTTTCTGGCGGTGCTTCCCGCACGTAACCGCATGAGGCGGTCAACCGAGTTCGGCGAGACGGTGAAGTACGGGACGCGTACCGTACAGCCCGACGTCGTCGTTCATGTTCAGCGTGCGCGTGACAGCAACGTTACGGGTCCGCGCATCGGGTTGATCATCGCCAAATCCGTCGGTTCGGCAGTCGAGCGGCACCGGGTAGCGCGCCAGCTGCGGCATATCGCCCGAACTCTATTGGGCGGCCTCGACCAGTCCGACCAAGTGGTGATCCGGGCTCGGCCAAGTAGTCGGAACGTGTCCTCGGCGCGGTTGGAGCAGCAGCTGCGAACCGGTTTACGGCGCGCTTTCGAGTCGGCGGGAACCGGCCGGTGAGTCTGTGGGAGCAGGTGCGCGCGGCAGCCATGGGCACCAGTAGGCGTGCAGGCAAGAGTTCGGTGGTGGCCCTTGTTTTTACGATCCGGCTCTACCGCCACATGGTGTCGCCGCTCCGACCACCGACGTGTCGGTTTGTTCCGACCTGTAGTCAGTATGCCGCCGATGCCCTTACCGAGTACGGCTTGATTCGGGGCGGCTGGCTGGCAGTGGCCAGGCTCGCCAAGTGTGGACCATGGCATCGGGGAGGATGGGATCCGATTCCCGACCGCGGATGCTCGGCGGACTTCGATGCCGCCGACGATGCCTGGGGGCGCCCGGCAAAGCAAGGGGAGAGTGAGTCTTTTGCCGTTTGATTTCTTGAGCCTCGATGTCGTCTACTACCCGGTGTCGTGGATCATGTGGGCTTGGTACAAGCTGTTCGCCGCGCTGCTGGGTCCATCCAACTTCTTCGCGTGGGCACTGTCCGTGATGTTCCTGGTGTTCACCTTGCGTGCGCTCTTGTACAAGCCGTTCGTACGTCAGATCCGCACCACTCGGCAGATGCAGGAACTGCAACCACAGATCAAGGCGCTGCAAAAGAAGTACGGCAAAGATCGCCAACGCATGGCGCTCGAGATGCAAAAGCTGCAACGGGAGCACGGCTTCAATCCCATCCTCGGTTGTTTGCCGATGCTTGCCCAGTTGCCGGTGTTCCTCGGGCTGTATCACGTGCTGCGGTCCTTCAACAGGACCCAGGGTGGATTCGGCCAGCCACACCTGTCGGTGCTTCAGAACAGACTGACGGGGAACTATGTGTTCAGTCCCCTCGAGGTGCAGCACTTCCTCGATGCGAACCTGTTCGGTGCCCCGATTGGTGCATCCATGACCCAGCGATCCGGGTTGGAAGCGTTCAGTGATTTCAGCCGGCCGTCGGTCATCGCGGTCGGCGCCCCGGTCATGATTCTGGCCGGCGTTGCGACCTACTTCAACAGTCGTGCATCGGTCGCGCGGCAGAGCGCGGAAGCGGCGGCGAATCCGCAGACAGCGATGATGAACAAACTCGCGCTGTACGTGTTTCCGGCCGGCGTGGTTGTTGGTGGCCCGTTTCTTCCACTCGCGATCATCTTGTACTGGTTTGCGAACAACATCTGGACGTTCGGTCAGCAGCACTACGTGTTCGGAATGATCGAGAAAGAGGACGAAGCCAAAAAGCAAGAAGCCATCGAGCGCCGGGCGGCCAACTCGCCCGCACCGGGAGCCAAGCCCAAACGGACCCCCAAGACACCAGCGCCGAGCGGCAATGGTTCGGCGACTAGTGACGGTGACACCGAAGCGGACGTCGCGAAGACCGATCCCGATGGCCGGGTGGCCGACGCGAGCGCGGCGACGACCGGTGCGGATAACCCGAATCGAGCCACACCCAACGCTGGGCCGGGTAATCGCGGCCCGCGCGCGAAGCGACGCAAACGCTGATTGGGTGCCAAAGCTTTACCGATTCTCGGACTGAAGGGGCGACCCACCCAGACGGGACCCATGGAGGAGGGAGAGAAGTAGTCATGACAGACGCAGACACCACCGAGCGCGAGGTTGATACCGAGCTGTCGGAAGGCGATATCGGGGAGATCAACGCGGAAGGGGAGATCAACGCGGAAGGGGAGATCAACGCGGACGACGCGGGCGCTGCCGAACCCGATGACCCGGAGGAGCGATTGGTCGCCGAGGGCGAGATCGCGGGCGACTACTTAGAAGAGTTGTTGGACCTACTCGACTTCGACGGCGACATCGATCTCGATGTCGAGGGCAATCGCGCCATCGTCAGCATCGACGGCAGCGACGACTTGAACAAGTTGGTCGGCCGCGTGGGCGAGGTGCTGGACGCCCTCCAGGAACTCACCCGGCTGGCGGTTCACCAGAAGACCGGTGTGCGCAGCCGGTTGATGCTCGACGTCGCGGGCTGGCGCCGCCGTCGCCGTGAAGATCTGGCCACGCTGGGCGACAGTGTGGCCAGGCGCGTGCTGGATAGCGGGGAACGCGAAGAACTCGCGCCGATGACCCCGTTCGAGCGGAAGATCGTCCACGACGCGGTCGCCGCGGTGCCCGGTGTACACAGCGAAAGCGAAGGCGTAGAGCCGGCGCGCCGCGTCGTTGTGCTGCTCGACTGACTTACAGCTATGTAGTTCGCCGGGGATCGGTCGTCAGCAAAGCGCGTTGGCCCCAGAACTAGAGGAATGTTTCACGTGAAACATGTCGGTCCTAGCGAGCACGTGGTCGGCGCATCCGCTCAGGCGCCCTCTAACGAATTGGGCCTTCCGCCGGAGGCTGCATCGACAATCTTCGGACCACGCCTCATCATCGCGCGACGGTACGCGGAGACCCTCGCGAATGCAGCGGTCCAACGCGGACTGCTTGGCCCGCGTGAGGTGGGCCGCATTTGGGACCGCCACCTATTGAACAGCGCCGCTATCGGCGAGCTCCTAGATCCAGGCGAGCGAATCGTCGACATCGGCAGTGGAGCGGGATTGCCGGGGATAGCACTGGCGATCGCGCGCCCGGATCTTCAAGTGATACTTCTGGAACCACTGCTTCGGCGAAGTGAGTTTCTCAACGAGGTCGTGGCCGAACTAGGGTTACACATCGAGGTGGTTCGGGGACGCGCGGAGGAGCGAGCGGTCCGCGAGCGGATTGGTGAGCAAGACGCCGCGGTATCACGTGCGGTTGCAGGGCTAGACAAGCTGACGAAGTGGAGTATGCCGTTGCTACGGCCGGACGGGCGGATGCTGGCGATCAAGGGGGAACATGCTCCCGACGAAATAAACGAGCACCGGCGTGTGATGGAGGCATCCGGGGCCGTGGATGTCAGGGTTGTGGCATGCGGCGCGAACTATTTGCGTCCCCCCGTAACCGTGGTGTCAGCGCGACGCGGAAAGCGGTCGCGTCGCAAGTCGGCTCGATCGGCGAACGGGGATAGACGATGAGCACTCCACCGGAGTGGACCGTCGGCTCACTGCCCGGGGATCCAGCGCCGAATGTTTCACGTGAAACATCGGACGAAATCGATACGCCGATCGGCGCCGCCGCGGAGCGAGCGATGCGTGTGCTCCATACGACCGACAGGCCACTGCGCCGCCCAAGGCAACGCCGTGTGTTCACCATTGCCAACCAAAAAGGCGGCGTAGGTAAAACGACTACGGCGGTGAACCTTGCCGCCGCTCTCGCGGTGCAGGGACTGAAGGCACTTGTCATCGACCTCGACCCCCAAGGCAACGCGAGTACGGCCCTGGGCATCACGGACCGGCAATCGGGCACCCCGTCGTCCTACGAGGTACTCCTCGGCGAAGTTACCGTGCAAGACGCGCTACGACGAAGCCCGCACAGCGAGCGCCTGTTCTGCATTCCGGCGACGATCGATCTAGCCGGTGCCGAGATCGAATTAGTGAGTATGGTGGCGCGGGAGAATCGGCTGCGCACCGCCTTGGTCGAGCTGGAGAACTGCGACTTCGATTACGTCTTCGTCGACTGCCCACCGTCCCTGGGACTCCTCACTATCAACGCCCTCGTCGCTGCGCCCGAGGTGCTGATCCCGATCCAGTGCGAGTACTACGCACTCGAGGGCGTGTCGCAGTTGATGCGCAACATTGAGATGGTGAAGGCCCACCTCAACCCTCGGCTTGAAGTGACGACGGTGATGCTCACCATGTACGACGGCAGGACCAAGCTCGCCGACCAGGTCGCCGAGGAGGTGCGCCGATATTTCGGGAGCAAAGTCTTGCGCACCGTGATTCCCCGTAGCGTCAAGGTCTCCGAGGCGCCCGGCTACAGCATGACCATAATTGAATACGACCCCGGCTCACGCGGGGCGATGAGCTATCTCGACGCAAGCCGAGAACTGGCCGAGCGGGATCACTGACAGCCGTGAAGGGACGACCATGACGCAGCCGTCACGCAAGAGAGGCGGCCTCGGCCGGGGCCTGGCTTCGCTGATCCCCACCGGCCCCGCCGACGGCGACTCCGGGCCGGCGACACTCGGCCCGCGGATGGGGGACGCGGCTGCGGACATTCTGATCGGGCGACCGGCACCTGATGCCGGGGCGGCGGCTTTGGAGATGGGCGCCGTCTACCGCGAGATCCCGCCGGCCGATATCGAACCCAACCCCCGTCAGCCAAGGCAGGTGTTCGACGATGAGGCGCTATCCGAACTAGTGCACTCCATTCGCGAGTTCGGCCTGCTGCAGCCCATCGTGGTGCGCGCGGTGCCTGGATCGCAGAGCGGGGCCCGGTACCAAATAGTGATGGGGGAGCGGCGCTGGCGGGCAGCGCAGGAGGCAGGCCTGGCCGCCATCCCCGCCATCGTCCGCGAGACGAGCGATGACAATCTGCTCCGCGACGCCTTATTGGAGAACATCCACCGGGCACAGCTGAACCCGTTGGAAGAGGCGGCGGCGTATCAGCAACTGCTTGACGAGTTCGGCGTCACCCATGATGAACTCGCGTCACGGATCGGCCGCTCCCGACCGTTGATCACCAATATGATCCGGCTGCTCAAGCTGCCGATCCCGGTCCAGCGTCGGGTGGCTGCTGGCGTGCTGTCCGCTGGCCATGCACGCGCCCTGCTGTCCTTGGAGTCCGGTCCCGAGGCGCAGGAGGCGCTCGCCGCCCGCATCATCGCGGAGGGCTTGTCGGTGCGGGCCACCGAGGAAGCGGTCACGTTGGCCAACCACGAGGCCAACCGTGGCAACGCGACCACGCCGTCGCCGCCACGCCGCAAGCCGATCCAGATGCCCGGCCTCCAAGACGTTGCTGAGAGACTGTCGAACGCCTTCGATACACGCGTGACCGTCAGCCTCGGCAAACGCAAAGGGAAGATTGTGGTGGAGTTCGCGTCGGTGGATGACCTGCAGCGAATCATCGGCATGATGAGCCCGCCCAAGGCATGAACGGCCATATTGTGTAATTACGTCACTGTGACGCCACGCCATTTCCGGGGCCTGACACGACTCACCTCCCCCGCTTAATCCGCTGCACGCCAAGCTATTTCGATGTTCGCCTGATTCCGACCAAGGGGTGCGGAGCTTTTTGGCCCGGGCATTTGGAGGGCATTGCCCGGACGTTTCCCAGGCAGCCGAAGTGGGGGGCGCCAACACTGGCCGGATGCCGACGAACTCTCCTATCCTGGAGGGGTTGAGAGGATGCGAGCCGAACGACGGTGCGCGGAGGAGCGGGACTGTTGGCTGCAGTTCCGCACGGAAGCCAGGAGACTAGTGTCCGCTCGAATCACACCGCTGCGGCTCGAAGCATTCGAGCAGCTCCCCAAGCATGCGCGCCGCTGTGTCTTCTGGGAGGTCGACCCCGCGACCCTCGGTGATCAGGACCACCTCGCCGACCCAGAATTCGAAAAAGAGGCATGGTTGTCGATGGTCATGCTGGAGTGGGGCACGTGCGGCCAGGTTGCGACACCCATTCCGGATGACCGCAGCCACCGCGAGCCGCCGTGCTTGGGGTATGTGCTCTACGCTCCGCCGCGAGCGGTGCCGCGGGCGCATCGGTTTCCTACCGCGCCGGTGTCCGCGGACGCGGTCCTGCTGACGTCAATGGGCGTGGAGGCAGGCCAAGCCGGTGACGACTTGCCACACAGCCTCCTCGCCCGAGTAATCGACGAATTGGTCCGGCGCGGAGTCCGGGCCTTGGAGGCGTTCGGCCGCACTCAAGCCTCTGTCCAGTTGCAGGATCCGCGACTGGTGGACCCCGACGTCCGGCCGGTGTTGGAGGCTCTCGGCGATTGCTCGGTCGAACACTGCATCATCGACGCCGACTTCCTGAAAGACGCGGGTTTCATTGTGGTGGCACCACATATGTACTTCCCGCGGCTGCGGCTCGAGCTGGACAAGGGCCTGGGATGGAAAGCCGAAGTCGAGGCCGCGCTGGAGCGCCTGCTGGCCAATGCTCAGCTGCAACAGCCAGTGGGGGCGGGGTCCAGCAACCTCTTGAAGGCTGGAAGTACCTTGAACGTCCTCAAGACGGTTAAGAACCGCTGAGCCTGCCTGTCCGTTCCACCGACAATTCGTGAGCAAGCAGCTCGGCGAAGGTGAATGTGCCGGTGGGCCGATCGTTCTTGCCAAGTAGATAGAGCCGCTTGACCGCGGCCAAGATGCCCTCGGCGATAGCATCACGGGTCTGCGTTGAGACCAGCATTGCGCGGTCGCGAGGGTTGGTGATGTAGCCAATGTCGACTTGAACGGTAGGCATTCGAGTCAGCGTCAGCAGATCCCAGGTCCGGCCATGCGTGCGACAGTCCCGTAAACCGGTACGGGCTACCACCTCTCGCTGAATGAAGTCAGCAAGGTTGCGGCCGATCGTAGAGACCGAACCGTGCGAGTTGCCGAAGTGAAAGGAGGCCACTCCGTTAGCGGCAGGACTGGTCTGAGTCTCGCAGCGCAAGCTGATCATCAGATCCGCGCCGAAACGGTTGGCCGTCGTCGCGCGTTCGGTATCCGACGGGCTGCGATTAGTCGGCCGGGACAGAAAGGTCTCCATGCCGATGGCAGCCATCCGGCCTTCAAGGCGGCTTGCCAAGTCCCACAACACATCTGCTTCGCTTACGGGTCCATCTGGACCGTGCGAGATCAAACCGTGGTCCGTGCCGCCGCGGCCCGGATCGATGATGATCCGCTTGCCCGACAGCTTCGGACCAGATCGGCGAACCAGCTCTTCCTCGCGAATGGCGTGCGGCGAGCCGCCGCTAACCCGTGAACTCAGAAAGTACAGGGAGCGCAGCGTTTCCGGACCGCAGATACCGTCGGCGGAAAGCCCGTAGTCACGTTGGTACGACATCAACGCGTTGTGGGTCTGCAATCCGAAGTATCCATCGACCAGACCAGTGTAGAAACCGAGGTCCTGCAGCCGGGCCTGCAGCGTCGCGACGTCGTCACCGTAGAGCGGGGCGCCGAATTGGTGATACAGCGTGCGGGCGCCGAGCCGATAGGAGGCCTCCTTCAGGGCCCGGTAGGTGGCCTCACCGACCATCCCGTCCACAAGCAGGCCACGGTGCTGCTGAAAGGCTCGCACCGCCTGGTCGAGGCCGGCATCGAACACATCGAATGCCACGTGACCGCCGGTGTTCAGGTCCTCGTCGGGATTGTCCAGCAGCCCTAGCGCGGCCAGCGAGGCGCGAATCTCGGTGACAGCTGCGCTGCGGTCACCACAGCGCAGCGCGTCGCCGGCTTCGCGGCGCGGACTCGACATACCAAGGCCCCTCCGGAACAGTCTGGACACGCCGACGTATGCACGGCAGCTAACCGGTATTGTCGCAGATCCTGCTCGGATTCGGGAAAACGCCAGGCTAACCGCAGGCTCGGTGCGCCGAATCGGATCGAGGCTAGGCGAGGTTGGGAACCACGTCGGAAAGCTCGCGCAGCAACGCTGCCTTGCCCTTGGCGCCGACGATCCGCTTTACCGCTTGACCATCCTTGAACAGGATCATTGTCGGGATCGACACGACCTGAAAGTCACGCGCCGTCTCCGGGTTGGCGTCCACATCGAGTTTGGCGACGGTCAGTTGGCTGGCCCGCTCGACCGCGATCTCCTCGAGGACCGGCGCAACCATCTTGCATGGTCCACACCAGGTTGCCCAAAAGTCAACCAGCACAGGCTTATTACTGGACAACACATCGGTCGAGAAGGAAGCGTCAGAGACTTCTACTGTGCCGCCTGCTTTTTCGGTGTCGGTCATCGCCGTGCTCCAATCAATGTATCGATACTGTCAGCGGTCCCACCTGTTTGCGGTGCGCCAGACTCTGCGTGCTCGGCCAGCCAACGTTCGGCGTCGATGGCCGCCGCACAACCACTGCCCGCGGCGGTGACCGCCTGTCGGTAGGTACGGTCCACCAAGTCGCCGGCCGCGAACACACCCTCCAACGAAGTGTGGGTGGTGCGCTCCTGTACAAGTACGTAGCCGTCGGGGTCGACGTCGACAACATCGCGGACCAGGCTGGAACGCGGCTCGTGACCGATCGCGACAAAAACGCCGGTCACCGCCAAGGTAGTTTCGTCGCCAGTTGTGTTGTCGCGCAATCGCAATCCGGTCACCGTGGTGTCGCCGTCGACGCCGAGCACGGCGTGGTTGGTGATGAATTTGATCTTGTCGTTAGCTCGGGCGCGGCTAAGCATGATCTTCGAGGCGCGGAACTCGTCGCGACGGTGCACCAGGGTCACGCTGCGGGCAAACCGGGTCAGAAAGGTGGCTTCCTCCATCGCGGAGTCACCGCCACCGATCACCGCGATGTCTTGGTCGCGGAAGAAGAACCCGTCGCACGTCGCGCATGAACTCACGCCGCGGCCTAGTAACTCCTGCTCTCCGGGAACCTGCAGATAGCGCGCTGCGGCGCCCATCGCCAGAATGACGGCCCGCGCCCGATAGGTTTCCCCTTCTGCGGTAACCACCGATTTGACCGGTCCGTCCAGCGATACCGACTCGATGTCTTCCATCCGCAGGTCAGCGCCAAAGCGCAACGCCTGCTCGCGCATCTCGTCCATCAACTCCGGTCCCGTGATGCCGTCCCGGAAGCCGGGGTAGTTCTCCACCTCGGTGGTGGTCATCAATGCACCGCCGAAAGAGGTGCCTTCGAAGACCAGGGGCGCGAGCTGGGCCCGGGCGGTGTACAGCGCCGCCGTGTACCCGGCTGGACCGGAGCCGATAACGATCACGTCGTGGACGGTCTCATGGGCAGAACTGGCGACGGTCATGCGTACCTTTCAGGGACGGAACTAATCAACGGTACAAACGCCAGCCTAGGCACTGCTGTTCCCACGCGCGCCGCACCACACGGACTTCGCAACAACATACGACTTCGTAGCGACGCTAGGGGCGAGGGATCTGGGTATCGGCTAACAGCCCGGTATCGGCGGCGCTGCAATTCAGTGCCACCGCAAAGACCGCCAGGTTGTCGGGCGTGTCCCCGGGTAGCACCAGCAGCACGCCAGGGCGGGCGTTGATCTCGATCGGCCGCGCGCCGAGCACCTGCGTGGACGCCGGGTAGCCCAGGCCGCTGAGGCAGGAGGTCCGCCGCGGCGGGTCGTTGAGTGGGCTGGAGAGCGGGCCTTCCCGTGCGCCGAAGTCCGGCCTTTGGTCGAGCAGGGCGAGAAGCTGTGCCTGCGTTAGGGGTATCGCCATGGGCGGTGTTGACACCGTGATGTGGTTAGCCGTGGCCGGTGTGCTCGGGGTGGGCGCGGGCGCCTTGACCAGCGCGACTGTGCCCACGGCGATCGCTGCGACCAACGCACACAAGCCGGCGACGCCCGCGACGACCCTACCCGGGCGGATGTGCGGCCGGGCCAGGTGCGCGCCGCCGCCCGACCTGCTCGGCGGGGGATCCGCCGACCTCAGCGCAGCCGAAATTCGCGCGGTGACTTCCGGGGGAGGGTCCGGCGCCGTGGTCGGATCCGCGCCGGTGGCCGCGACGTCGCGGCGCACCTGATGCAGCGCCCGCAGCATCCGCTCGGCCTCCGGGTCTGCGCGGATCTGTCTGCGCACTCGCGCCGCGGCGTCGTCGCCCAGCAGTCCCGCCTGTAGGTCGGCGAGGACCTCGACCGTCAGCGGTGGATCCGCACCCGCCGAACCATGATCCGCAGGGTCGTTCTTGGCTTCACCCATCCACCCCAGTGTCCGTCATGCCAGAAGTGATGTGGGCGCCGGTGTTCAGGTGACCGAGCATCCCGGCCAGGCGAACGCGAGCGCGGGCGCATCGGCTCTTGACGGTGCCTTCGGCGACACCGAGCAGCTGGGCGGTGTCGGCGATCGAGTAACCCTGCATGTCGACGGCCACGACGGCCGCTCGCTGCTCGATGGGCAGGCGCATCAGCGCCCGCTGCACCAAGATCGCCGTCTCGATATGAGCTGTCCGATCGGCGACCGGGTAGATGTCCTGTAGTGGAGCAGTCGGGTGGGCTTTTGCACGCCGCAGCCTGTCCAGGCAGGCGTTGACCACGATGCGGTGCAGCCAGCTGCCTACGGCGGCGTCGTACCGAAACGAACCAGCGCCGCGGTGGGCCGAAAGCATGGCGTCTTGCAGCGCATCTTCGGCGTCCTCGGCGGTCCGGCTGGTGAGCCGCGCAAGCCGGTGCAGCTGCCGTTGATGACGGTGGAACAACTCGTCGAAGGCGTACCGGTCGCCCGCAACATGGGCTGCCAGCAGCTCGGCGTCGCTGCGTTCCCTTTGCGTTTCTCCCCCGAAGCCCACGGGCGGGACAGTAATCAATCGGTTGTCGCGCGGCACTTCACCCGCAAGGGTGCCGTGTGTGCGAATTCAGGACGCCGCTTGGACCGTGATCTCGGAAATATCCGCGCGGTTCTTGCCGTCTGTGGTCCCCAACGTAGAGATCCACACCAGTAAATTCGACGTGGGCGAGCCGGCTCTGACCGGGATGACGTTATGACCGGTTTTGAGTGGAAAGGCCGGAGCCAGCACGGTGGTGTCGTCCAGCTTTGTCGGCGTCGCCGTGGGTGCGGAGCGAATCTCTACTTTGGTCCCGGTGCTGACAGTATCGATGGTCACGGTGCCGACCACCGTGGGGCTGGGCAGTTGCAGGATCAGCCCGACGCCGTTTTTGAAATTGGGGAACGGGACAGCGTCGTGGTATTCGTCGGTTTGCCAGGCGGTGGACGGGTCGCCGTCGATGGCGTTACCGGCGGTGCCCGGATTGTCGGCTTCGCTGTCAGGGGAGAAGACCGTCGCCTTGGTGGGCTTGACCACGCTGCCGGAGGCCGCCGGATTGGCTGCCGCGGATGTGCTCGATGTCGGCCCGTTAAGTCCGAGCTCGTCCTTGTTGAGGCCGCCGCCGACGTTGCCGAAGATCTTACTCACCACTGACGCCAGCACCACCAGGGCCACCAGGATGATGGCAGCGCCCGCAGTGACACCGATCAGGAGGCTGCGGCGCCGGCGACCGAACGCGCCGTAGTCTCGAGCGCCAGGCTGGCGCGGGGTGGCCGGCGGTGGCTTGTCGTCGATCGGGCCGAGCACCTCGGTACGGTCGGCCACTGCGGTCGCTTGTTGCAACAGGTTCAACAGCGTTGACGCACTGCGTATCCCGCCGTTCTCCTGAATCGATCTGACGGCTACCGCGGAAATCTGGAAGGGGATATCGCGGTCGACGGCACTGGGTTCGAGGGCTTGGCCTGAAGAATCCTGCTCGGCCGGGGCGAGCCCGCTGCGTACCCCGGACTCGGCGAGTGGCCATCGGTTGAGCAGCAGGGCATACAGCGTGGCGCCGATTCCGCGGATGTCGTCCTGCGGGTTGGCGTCGGGCATGGTTGCGGGGTAGGCCAGCACGACATCGCCTTCGATGCTGACGCGCACTCGGTTTGGGTGGTCGATCGACAGAGCGACGCCTGCGCGGTGTGCCGCGTCGGCGGCCGCGGCCAGCGACTGCACTGCCCGGATGGCGCCAACAGGCGATGGCGCGGTGTCGGCCACTTCCTGCAGCGAACCACCACGGACCCACTCTGCGACGACCAAGCCGCCGGACCCGGTGTGGACGACGTCGAGAACGCGGGCGATACCGGGCTTGTCGATCCGGCTGAGCCGCAGAGTGCGAGCCAGGATCTCCTGCAGGACGTCTTCGGGCAGGGACCCTTCAGGGTCGACGAATGTCAGGGCCACCTGGCGGTCCAGCGCAATATCGAGGGCTTGCCAGAACTGCAGGGGCGGCGTACCACCGTGGAAGACCAATAGGCGGTAGCGACCTGCGGCGATACGCGCGCCGGGAACTAAATGGGCTTCGTCCTGGAGGCTTTGGGAGCCAGACGGCTCGGGGCCTCGCTCGCGGGGTGCGTCGAATGGAATCGGTTCACGGGGGGGCGCGGCTGAGAGATTGCCGTCGCGGGCGTCGGATAGGCGGGGCGGTGGTGAATCGGGCCTGACGGGAATATCGGGGGCCGGAATGTCGGGCTGAAAGTCGTCGGCAACCGACCGTGGTATTCCGGCTCCTGACGCGGAGCTGGGTGCGGCGCTCTCCATTGGGCGGTCGGTCACCTCCGGTCCTTTCGCTGTCCGGACGTTGGCTACCCGCTCCGGAGGCCTGCGCCGGATCGGATCCTGGACCGCATTGACCCCCTGCAGGGGCGAATTCCTCTGCTCAGGGTACGTGACAGGGCCCCGCTCAGACGATTGATGGGGCACAGTCGCTTGCACCCCCCTTTTCGAAGGCAACGCCGGCTCACCCCGGCGCCTGATCTTGCCCAGGATCGCGGCCAGTGCCGCGCACGCTTCGGGGACCCGTGCGCGGACCATGACCGAGGCCATGATCGGGAACATGATGGCGGCCAGCACCAGCAGTCGCAGCAGCGAGCCCGCACCGCCACCGCGCGCGGTTAGTTCCCGTAGCCCCAGTAGCCGATCGGCTACGTGGGCAACCAGACCTGCAAGCAACGACGCGGCAACTGTGACCAGGACGTTCCGCACCTCCGGCACGCCGATGAGGTGGCCGCCGGCCGGCAGGAGTGCGCGCCGCAACAAGATGTAGCCGACGATTGCGCCGGCCAAAAACCCCACACCGTTGGCCAGTCCCAGCAGGCCGGCGACCAGCTCCGCGTCCCCGGTGAGATGGGGCGCCAGTAGCGAGCCGGCGATCTTGACGGTCGTGATGACGAGGATGATCACGATCGGCGTCCACGGCTGCTCCCGCGCGTAGAAGACGCGGAGCTGCAATAGCACCAGCCCGTACGGGATCAACGTGAACGCCGATAACGCGATCGCGGCGCCCAGGTACCCGGCGTCGACATGCCCGAAGTGGCCGTATGCGAACAATGCGGTACCGATTGCCGGGCCGCCGACGGTCATGAACGCCACTATCGGGATCAGCGTGACCAACGTCAGACGGGTGGCCAGCGACAGGTCGGCGAGCACACCCCGGGTGTCGTCGGCGGCGGCGTTACGGCTGAGCCGCGGCATCACGACGGTCAGCACCGTGACTCCGATGATGCCGAAAGGCAGCATCAGCACCAGCCACGTGTAGTTGTAGATCGCCGGCCCGGAAGCCGCTGCGGCGCTGGCGATCTGGTTGCCGACGACCAGGCCGAGCTGACTGATCAGCACGTAGAGCACCATGGCGCCGGCCATCGCGCCGAAACGCTTGAGCCGCTCGTCGATGCCCCATAGGGGCCGCAGGCTGATGTGCTCACGCCGCAGCGCCACCAGTAGCACCGTGATCTGCGCGAACACCCCTAAGGTGGTGCCGATCCCGAGCACCAGCAGCTTGGCGTTGCCCATCCGGACGGGATCGACCGAAAGCTCACCAGGAACCGCCAGGTACACGCCCAGGGTTACGAGCGCGACGACATTGTTGACGACGGGCGCCCACGCCGTCGGCCCGAATACGTTGCGGGTGTTGAGGATCGCCATGAATACCGAGGTGAGGCCGTAGGCGAGTACTTGCGGCAGCAGCAGGTAGGCGAAGGCGGTGGTGAGCGGCTCGTTGACCTGGGGATTGCGGCCCAGCATCAACCGCACCAGCAGCGGTGCGGCCAGCACCGACAACGCCGTGGCCAGCAGCAGCAGCGTGGTTGTCAGCGTGACCAGGCGCCGCACGAATGCGACGCCGCCGTCGAGGTCGCCTTGCTCGGCACGGGCCAGCACCGGCACGAAGATTGCGGTGAACGTCGCCTCCAGCACAAGCGCGGCGACAAGGTTCGGCAGCTGATTCGCCACCGAGAACGCACTGGACAGTGCCGCCCCCAGGATCGCGGCCAGCAGCACGATCCGGGCGAAGCCGGTAATCCGGCTGATCAGTGTCGCGAACGCCATCGCCCACGAACGCGATACCAGCGCGGCATCCGACAGCTCGACCCTGCGCGTTGGTCGTGCCTGGGTCCGCCGGGTGGCGGGGTTCATACGTGGTGCTCTTCGTCGACCCGCCGGTCGGTTTCGTCACGCCGTTCAGCGGGTGCTGGGTGGGGCGGGTCGGGGCGATCCAGGTCGGCGCGATCAGGCTGGCCACGGAAACGGTGCCAAAGCCGTCGGCCGGCGAGCAGCACCAGCACTGCGGCGGCAGACAGCGTGATCGCGAACAGCAACTTGCCGTAAGCGTTGGAATGCACCGACAAGCGCACCGGCTCGCCCAGCCGCATGCCGTCCGGGGTGTGCAGCGCGACGTCGATGGCGACCCGCTGGGTGAAGTTGACTTCGATCGGTACGCGCAGCGGCAGGTATCCCGGCGGCAACTCGATCTGACCGGGGTCGGTGACGGTCATCCCGGGTGGAGCGTCGACCTGGAGCCGTACCCGGATGGGAATAGCCAGGCCGTTGTGCAGCGCCAGTGGAAGGGGGCTGTGCTCGGTGGCCAACGTGTAGGAGCCGCCTGGGTTGACGATCGTGACCGCGCCGAACAAGTCGTCGATCGTCTTCCCGACGACCGCCAAACGCTGCTGAGCCAGCCCATTGCGGGTATCGGGCGGTTCCGATTGGTTCAGCGCCCGCAGCATGTCTTCGCGCAGCGGCGCGGTGTACTGGACACCGGTCAACCCGGTGCGATCGTCGGTAGTCAGTGCTGAAGTCAGGCCCCCCAGTCGGCCGACCTCGCCGGCGATATCGCTGGTGACGTCGTCATTGAACCGACCCCGCGCCGAGGCAGAGGCGCCCGGGGGCTGCGGCGGGTCGGTGCGGCTTGCGGCATCGGCGATTGCCGCCGGCAGTGGTCGGGGGACCGCCAGACCGGAGTGGATTGAGGTGGCCAGCGCCGTCAGGATGACCTGCGCGTCTTCGGCCCGCAGGTTCCACGACGCCGGTGGGACCAGGATCTGGGTTCGCGGCGCTGCGTCTGGCTGCAAGGCGTGCCAGAAGATGGAGCCCAAAGCGTCCTGGCGGCGAGCGGTGTTCGAGTCATGCGCCAGCCGAACCGTGAGCGAAGAGTCCAGATATGTGGGGACGATGGGGCTGGTCCCGGTGCCGGCCAGCGCGGCTCCGATGGCCGGGTCGAACGGGGCGACCACCACCTGCGGGGACAACCGCCGGGGTGCGGTGCTGATGGCGGCCGGCGGCTCGCTGCCGGAGTCCGAAGCGGATAAGTCGGCGGCCGCGATTGCGACTGTGCCGTCGTTGGCGCTCAGCAGGTCGACCGCGCGGTCGGTCAACGGACCATCGGGCAGCAGCGTGGCCCCGCGGGTGGAGGCGACATCCAGAATGTGGTCGACGATGTCCCCGACGCCGTTGGTGGCGAACGTGCTCAGGCTGTGATCCTTGACGCGCTGCAAGGCGTCCAGGTCGGCTTGCGCATAGGGGAGCGGCGCCACGCACGTCCGATGTGCCAGTGCGCGTAGCCGGTCGAGCCAGAGGGTCGCCGCGACCTGACCGCTGCCCGGGTGCGTCGGCGTACCTGGTTGTTGAGCGGCGCCGTCTGGCGAGTTGGACACGACGTAGCCGCCGGTCATCGAGTTGACGGTGACAAGCAGATCCGGATCGACGGCTATGCACAGTGCTCGCCCGACGGCGCCATCGGGATCGACGTCGCGGCCGGTGGCGACCTCCGCCGCGGACAAGAGAATGTCCAGCCGGCCGCCGGCGGCCAGTGATGTGGCGAGCTCGTCGTCGACCAGGCGGACCGGGATGGTTCCACCAGGTGCGCCGGGGGACAGCCGGGGCCGATCGGCTAACGGCCACAACATGCTGATCCACACCGGCTTTGAGGTGTCCGGTGCAAGGCTGGAATCCAGCGCATCAGCTTGGTCAGCTGGCAATCCGACCACGGGCAGCAGAAACCGGGCGTTGTCGAGGCGGGCGGGTGCGCCGTAGTCGGGCGTTCCGTTCACGTTGACCAGGACTGGGTAGACCCCGGGCCGCTCGATCGCCAAGGAAGGCTTGGTCAACGAGCGCGCCGGAGCGGACAGAGTGAAGCCGACCTCTTGCCCCCGTTGCAACTCGGGGGCCACCGTCAGGAAGTCCGCGGCAGGGCGGTACTGGTCGGTGCCCCCGTCCAGGGAGGTGCGCAAGGCCGCCGACTCGGTGACGGCAGGCGCGTGTTCCAACCGGACCATTACGTCGTGCACGGGGCGGTCACCGATATTGCTCACTGTTCCGCTGACCGTGACGACGGGATCACTGGTGGTACTGACCACATCCGGCGTCACCTGATCGATGCGGACACGGACAAACGGTGCCTCTTGCGGCTCGCCGGCGGCCGCACGCGGCACGACTGGTCCGATGAGCACCACAGTAAATCCGGCCACGATGCCGACCACCGCGGCAAGACGCAACAAGCCGGCCCAGCCGAGTTGTGGCGCGATCACGGCCCCGGCCCGTGGCCGTTCTTCCGGCCCGGTGCCGGCTGGTCGGGATGCCGGATGCGTGAATGCGTCTGTGGCCGGCGCCGGGGCGAGCTGGGCGGCAGCGGCGGCAGCGCGGCGGGGCCGTCGTTCTGCAGCTTGTCGATCAGCTCGTCGGCCACTTCAGCCAGGCGCCGTTCGTCGGCGTAGGCCAGCCGTGACGGTAGGTCGGGCAACGGCACCCAGGCGACTTCGGCGACCTCGAGGTCATCGGCAGAGAGCTCCCCGCCGGAGAACCGCATCAGATAGTGGTGCACCGTCTTATGCACCCGACAGCCGTCAGTGACGAACCAGTAGTCGATGCGCCCCAGCGCGGCCAGTACACTGCCGCGAATTCCGGTCTCCTCGGCGACCTCGCGAATAGCAGTCTGTTCGGCCGTCTCGCCGAGCTCGATGTGACCCTTGGGCAGCGACCACAGCATCCGCCCGCGCCGATCGATGCGGCCGATCAGAGCGGCAACCTGCGAGTCGCGCGGCCCGTCGATACCATCGATGACCAGCCCGCCGGCGGACGTTTCATGGACGGTGCGAAGACGCTCCGGCCCACGGCGTGGCGAGCGAGATCTGCGCGGCTTCTTCCCCGCAGAGTCGCCGGCTGGTTGGCCGTCCGCGTTGGTCTCGGCCGAACCGGCGGCACCACGACCACGGCGTCGGCTCCGACGCCGGCGTGGTTTGGCTTGTTCGCCGTCCGACACCCAAGCGATAGTAGCTGGCACAGACCGGTCCCCAAGACATACTCGCCGCTAGCGCGGTGCGCGACGGCGCCACGCGCCCAGTGCAGGGCCCTTTGGTGGCCGTCCCAGCTCGCTTCGTCACCGACTAGGCTGACCGAACGTGCCTGACGCCACCCAGGAACCCGACCTGCTGACCGCAGCCGCGGTCGCATTGAATAGGCACGCCCCGGTGCTGAGCGAGCTGGGCTCGGCTTTCGCCGTCGCGGGCCACGAGCTGTACCTGGTCGGCGGTTCGGTGCGCGATGCCTTGCTGGGCAAATTGAGTTACCACTCCGACCTGGATTTCACCACCGATGCCCATCCCGAGCAGGTCCAACAGATCGTTCGGGGGTGGGCCGACGCGATATGGGACACCGGGATCGAGTTCGGCACCGTAGGCGTCGGCAAGGGCGGACAACGCCTGGAGATCACCACTTTCCGTGCGGACCGCTACGACCAGGTGTCGCGCAACCCAGAGGTGCGTTTCGGTGATCGCCTCGACGACGACCTGGTGCGCCGGGATTTCACGGTGAACGCGATGGCCGTGCGGATCACGCCATCCGGTCCCGGTGAATTCCTTGATCCGTTGGACGGTTTGGCGGCGCTGCATGCTCAAGTGCTGGATACCCCGGCGGCACCGTCGTCGTCGTTCGGCGACGATCCGTTGCGCATGCTGCGCGCCGCGCGGTTCGTGTCAAAGCTGGGCTTTACCGTCGCTCCGCGGGTGCGGGTGGCCATCGAAGAGATGGCCCCGCAGCTGGCCCGCATCAGCGCCGAACGAGTGGCCGCCGAGCTGGACAAACTGCTGCTTGGCTACGACCCGGTGGCCGGTATCGATCTGTTGGTGCAGACCGGGATGGGTGAGGTGGTGCTACCCGAAGTTGGCGGCATGCAGATGGCCATCGACGAACACCACCAGCACAAGGACGTCTACCAGCATTCGCTTACGGTGCTGCGACAGGCGATCGCCCTGGAAGACCCGCCGCCCGACGGCGGCGCCGATCTGGTGCTGCGCTGGGCGGCGCTGCTGCATGACATCGGAAAGCCCGCTACCCGGCGGCACGAGCCGGACGGCGGTGTGAGCTTCCACCACCATGAAGTGGTGGGCGCCAAGATGGTCCGAAAGCGGATGCGCGCGCTGAAGTACTCGAAGCAGATGGTCGACGACGTCTCGCAGCTGGTTTACCTGCACTTGCGGTTCCACGGCTACGGGAACGGCAAGTGGACCGATTCGGCGGTGCGCCGCTATGTCACCGACGCCGGGCCGCTGCTGCCTAGGCTGCACAAGCTGGTGCGTGCCGACTGCACGACCCGGAACAAGCGCCGGGCCGCACGGCTGCAGGCCAGCTACGACCGGCTGGAGGAGCGGGTCGTCGAGCTGGCCGCCCAAGAGGACCTGGCGCGGGTACGCCCCGATCTGGATGGTAACCAGATCATGCAACTGCTGGATATACCGGCGGGCCCGCAAGTCGGCGAGGCGTGGCGTTACTTGAAAGAACTGAGGCTCGACCGCGGTCCGTTGACCGACGATGAGGCAATCACGGAGCTGCTGGCCTGGTGGCGATCACGCGGGAACCCCTAGCGGCAGGGAGCCGTCGGAAATTTCGTGGACTACTGCTTAGCCGGCGACTTGTCCGGTCACGAGGGCAGCGCGGCCATCTGGCATGGCCGACCTGACCTGGACCTTGACGGCGACGGTCGGCTCGATGCGATTGGCCTGGATTTCGACGGTGACGGAATGCGCGACGACGCGTTGGCGGATTTCGACGGCGACGGGGTAGCTGATCATGCTGTGCTCGACCTCGACAATGACGGCACTCTGAAGACCTACTTCACCGACGACGGGTCGGGGACTTGGGCGGTGGCCGTGGACGGGGCCGTGCAGAAAGGCGGCCAAGTGCGCTGGTTCGGGCTCGACGGCGTCGAGCACACCGGGGGTCCGCTGGTCGACTTCGACGGGCGGGGGCACACCGATGACAGGCTGCTCGATACTGACGGCAACGGGTTGGCCGACCGTGCGCTGTGCGCCGGCGAGCAAGGCGTCACCGGGTATGTGGATACCGACGGTGACGGTCGGTGGAACGTCCGCCTGACCGACACCGACGGCGACGGTTTGGCCGACGGCGCCAGCAACCTTTGACGGAGCAATTTCAGGCCGGCTCATCGGCTGATCGACCCGTGGCACATTGTGGTGTGCGCTATAAAGGCCCGGTAGGCGCCTTATGCAGCCCCGCAAACCGTGAAGTGACAGCTGGCGACAACTGGTTAAGCTTTAGGCAAAGCGCGGCCCCGGGGGGCCTTAAAAACGAGGAGAAACACATGGCCACAACCGTTGTAACACCGGATCTGCTGCGGAGCACCAAACAAAAGATTGAGTCACGACTGCAGGAGGCAGCCACCATCGCCCAGCAGTACCTGAGTGGTCATGAGAACATCCTCAGCGCCACGGGGTGGAAGGGCGACGCCGGGACGACTTCCCTCAACACGGCCGGTGAGGTCGAACATGACCTGCAACAGATCATGACCGGCGGTCAACGGCTGGCGCACGGCCTCTCTCAGACTGCGCAGCTCATGGAGCACCACGAACAAGACTCGTCGCACACCCTTGCCAACCTCCAGGGCCTGTTCGGTGGGCAGTCCACCTAGATCGAATCGTGTAGCGACGCTCGCCCAGAACGTATTCAAAGTAAGGAACAATTGACATGACAGAGATTGTCTACAACCACGGCGCCGTGACCGGCTTCGCCGGGGACGTTGCGCAGCAGGCGGCGCAGTTGATGGAAATCCATGACGATGTTCAGCACCTCACCCAATCACTCGCTGACTTCTTCCTGGGGCACGGCGCAACGGCCTTCTTCGACGCGCAACAGCAGATGCTGCACGGTTTGAGCAACCTGATCCAGGTTGTCAGCCACCACTCCCAAACCATCAACACCGTTGACGAGAACGCGCTGCGCACTGATATGCAGACGCAAAACTTTTTTACATAGGCACAGGGCGTTTGGTGGGGCGCACGCGGCTCGCGTGCGCCCCCTTGGACTTAGGGTTTAAGACAAAGTGCTAACCACAACAGTCGACGGCCTATGGGTCCTGCAGGTGCTCACCGGGATAGAGGTCCTAGCCCCCGAACTTGGGCTGCGGCCACACCTGCCCAGTGTCGAACCCAAGCGGCTCGCCTTGGAACACCCGGTGACAGCCGAGCTGCGGGCTGCCGGCGTCATGTCCGACTCAGGCGAGGTGGACTCGATCGTCGTCGAGTGGCTGACCGTCCTCTCACGCCGCGATTTCGCCCTACTCATGCATTTCCAGACACCCAGCGACGACGAACCGCCGCGTGTGCTGCTTGCGAGGTTCGCGCAGTGGTGGGTGGCCATGGAGCGGTCCTGCGATCTCCTGCGCATCAGCGGCGCGGGCATTTCCAGCACGGAGGGCGCGGCTCACGCGGCGCTCAACGCGCAGATCGAGCGATTGTGCGGAACTAACACTCCTGCGACCCTTAGACCCGTCACGCTGGACGAGGATGTCATGAGCACTACCTCAACCAGCCGGGAGAGCCTATGCGAATTCTTCGACAGTCGGGGTCTGGAGCCCGATCAGTCGCAACTGTTGAAACTGGCCGTCGACCCCGAGCGGTCGGCCCAGGTGTCGATAGTCGCGATCCAGTCCGGAGTGGAGACGGGCAGGCCCACACGCACGTACGTCGAACAAAACGCGGTAGCTATCATCGATACGCCGCAAGGACGGCTGGTCGCCGAGCGCGTCGTTTCCGGGGGCAAGAAATGGATGATCGTTGCTCCCGGGACTAAGAACAACGTGGCCTCTGCGATCCAGCATATGGTGCGGCGCCTACCTGCCGATAAAGAATGGCATTCCTACCGAAAAGTTGTGTAGCCGAGAGGTATCGCGAAAATGTTAGCAACGGCGTCGTGAGTTACCAGCACCAAGATTCGGTATCGGGAACACTACGCATCTCCGATATGGTCGCGCCTCGCAAAATCCCGCCAGGTGGGGGTTGGCGAAAATTTATCTATCGCGCATCATTCCAAACCATTAACCTGGGCGAATCGCCTGCCGAAAGGCATTACCGAGAATTGCAGGAACGGATACGGCGGCACATCCGCAAGCAGTATGTCATCGGGGTGGTCTCGGGAAAGGGCGGCGTCGGAAAGACCACGATGACCGCTTGCATCGGCGCGGTGTTCCGCGAATGCCGGCCCGAGAACGTGGTAGCCATCGACGCGGCGCCCGGCTTCGGGACGCTGGCCGGCCGGATCGATGAGTCCCCACCGGGCGATTACGCTGCGGTGCTGAACGATACCGATGTCCAGGGGTACGCCGACATTCGAGAACACCTGGGGCAGAACAGCCTCGGGTTGGACGTGCTTTCCGGAAACCGAGCGTCTGACCAACCGCGACCACTGGTTCCCTCAATGTTCACCGGCGTGTTGTCAAGGCTGCGTCGCACGCACACGGTCATTGTGGTGGACACTTCCGACGACCTCGAGCACCCGGTGATGAAGGCAGTGCTCGAAGCGTGCGACACGCTGGTCTTCGTGTCCGGCCTGACCGCCGACACCTCGCTGCCGGTCACCCGCGCGATCGACCTGCTGCGTTCGATGGGTTATCACGAAGTGGTGTCCCGCAGCACGGTCGTCCTGAACGACAGCCGCAATAAATATGATGAGGAGTCGCGGGCCTATCTCACCGAGCGCTTCGAGCAGATCGGCGCGACAGTTGAGTTTATGCCTTATGACCCGTATCTCGCAAAGGGCGGGATAATTGATACGCGGCACGAGTTGAATAAGAAAACGCGACTGCGGTTATTCGAGATCACCGCGGCGTTGGCTGATAAATACATTCCAGATGCTGACAGGCCGCGCTAGTGGCCCCGCTGATGGGGAAGGTGTCGTTTCCGGCTCGTTGCGCGGTTGCGGTCGTATGCGGAGAACACCTCGTTTCGCAGGTGTACCCGGCATCCGTGCCGATCGAGGCCTTCATCGACAACGTGGTCGAGTTGCTTAACGACGAACTCAAGCGCAGGGGGCTCAACGGGCTCGAGCCCGGCGTCGGATACGAATTGCACAAGGCCAACGGTGTGCGGCTGGACGTCACCAAGACGCTCGACGAGCTCGACGTCGAGGACGGTGCCACGCTCTCGCTGGTTCCCGCCGTGCAAGGTGAATCGTTCGAGCCGCAGTACGAGTCGTTGTCCACTGGACTGGCCCGGATCGGCAAGAAGTTGTTCGAGCCGGTTACGGTCCTAACCGCCGCACACTCGGCGTTGGCCATCCTCGCTATGGTCTGCGCGACGGTGCTGGGGCTGGCTGTGCGCCAACGCATCGCGACCGATTCTTTGGTCGCCGTCATCGTCACCGGCATCGCCGGTCTCTTGGTCGCCGGTGGGGCGGCCGCCGTATGGCGCTGGTGGCCGGATCACGTCGACATGATGGACGCGCTTGCCTGGCTTGCGCTGCCCTTGCTCGCGGTGAGCCTCGCCTCCAGCGCACCCGGTCACCTCGGATCCGCCCACGTGTTTATCGCGGCACTGGCGGCCGGGGTCCTGACGTGTGGAATCGCCTCGGTGACCAGGCGCTACGTTAACGTGGCGGCGGCGGTGGCGACCCTGTGCGGACTAGGGGGGGCGGCCGCGTTGGTCCGGATGTGGTGGGCGGTTCCCGCCCAGTGGCTGGGGATGGGCGCACTAGTCGCCTTGCTGTTCCTGCTGACCATGGCTCCGACGATTGCATTGTGGGTTGCGCGGATTCGGCCACCTTATTTCGGATCAATCACCGGGCGCGATCTGTTCCGGCGCAGCGCTGGTCTGCCCGCAGATGCGGTCTCCCCCGTGGACGAGGCCCTTGAGGGCGGCGAGGGCGGTGAGGGCGCTGACCAGGAGGTGAATCCGGACACCACTCCGCGCGGCGCGCAGATCGCGGCAGCAGCGGTCGGCGCCAACAACGTTCTGACTGGAATTTGCATGGGTGCCGGGCTGACGCTGCCGGCCGCGGTGTGGGCCACGCTGATGCCGGGACGCGACCGGAGCGCGGCGGCGGCGGCGCTGGCCGGAATATTCGTGGTGATCTTCATCAGTCGCGGCCGGGCGTTCGCCGACAAACGGCAGGCTATCGCGCTGGTGTGCGGCGCAGGCGCTGCGATGTGCCTCGGCGTCGTCAAATACGTCGCGCATGAGCCCGCCGCTTCGGGCTATTCGGTGTTGTGGGCCGCGCTGATACTGGCTGGATTCGGAGGCGTCAGCCTGCTGGCAGCGCTGCTGGTACCCATCACCAGGTTCACTCCGCTGGTCCGGATGACCGCCGAATGGGTAGAGATAGCAGCGATCATCGCGGCCCTACCCTTGGCCGCATGGATCGGCGGATTGTTCAGCTGGGTGCGCATGCGATGACCCTGATGCCGCAGCGGGTCGCCGCGATGGCGCTGACTGGTCTACTCGTTGTTTCATGGTCGAGCCTTCCAGCAGCACTGGCGATTCCGCCGCCGAGCTTCGACCCCGGCCGAGTGCCGGCGGACGGCAAGCCGGGGCCGGATCAGCCGATGCGGCAGAGCTTCGCCTGCGCGCGGACAATTACCGTCGCTGATCCCAACGCGGCTGTCACCGCACCCGGCTTCACGATGCTCAACGTCAGCAAAGCCTGGCAGTACTCAACCGGTAACGGCGTGCCGGTAGCCGTGATCGACACCGGCATCAATCCGAGCCGACGGCTCCCGGTAGTCGCCGGTGGGGACTACATTATGGGCGGCGATGGACTCACGGACTGCGACGCGCACGGCACCATCGTGGCGTCGGTGATTGGCGCCGCCCCACAAGGGACTCCGATGCCCGCACCGCTGCCGAGTGCCCCGGCCTTTCCGCCACCGGCGGGGCCGCCGGCGACGGATTCGGCACCGCCACCTCCGGGCGCACCGCCGCCGCCGCCCGCACCGCCGCCACCGCCGTCGCCGGTGACGATCACCCAAACAGTGCCGGCGGCACCGCCGCCGCCACCACCGCCACCACCGGACGAACCCTCTAACGGACCCGGGGATCTCAGCCCCGACCAGCCCGACGATCCCGAGGTGCCCCCACCGGCTCCGGGCGCGCCGGACGGCATCGCCGGCGTGGCGCCGCACGCGGTGATCATCTCCGTCCGTCAGTCGTCGCGGGCCTTTGAACCGATCAACCCTGGTCCCGGTGACATGGAGGGACGCAAGAAGGCCGGTACCATCGCGTCGCTTGCCAGCGCCATTGTGCATGCCGCGAACATGGGCGCCAAGGTGATCAATGTCAGTGTGACAGCGTGCGTCTCGGCGGCCGACTCGCTGGATCAGGGCGCCATCGGCGCCGCCGTCTGGTACGCCGCCACGGTCAAGGACGCGGTGATCGTCGCTGCGGCAGGCAACGACAGTGAAGATGGCTGTACCCAAAACCCTTCGTTCGACCCGTTATCCGCCTCGGATCCCCGCGACTGGCACCAAGTCAAGACGGTGTCGTCGCCGTCGTGGTTCTCTGATTACGTGCTCTCGGTGGGCGCAGTCGACAATTCGGGCTCACCGATCAACAAGAGCCTGACCGGGCCGTGGGTGGCCGCCGCTGCACCGGGTGTCGGGGTCATGGGGTTGTCCCCGGCAACTGGGGGACCGGCGAATGCCTACCCACCGATCCACCCCGGCGATAAGAACATGCCGTTCTGGGGTACCAGCTTCTCGGCGGCCTATGTCAGCGGGGTGGCAGCACTGGTGCGGGCGAAATATCCTGGCCTGTCCGCTCACCAGATCATCAACCGTATCCTGCAGACGGCACATAATCCGCCACGCGGAGTCGATAACCAAGTCGGCTACGGAGTGGTCGACCCGGTGGCCGCGCTGACCTTCGATGTGCCTCCGGGGGAACGACTTTCACCCGCGGCTCAGAGTCGGGTGATCAGGCCGGCCGCGCCGCCGCCACCCCCGGATCGCCGCGCCCGCACCGTTGCACTGATGTTCGCCGGTGTCGTTGTGGCCGCCATCGCGGTCGTCTCTCTAATCACGCGGGCGCGGCGGGAACGATGAGCGCCACGACAAAGCTGGCGGTAATCGTCGGCGTCTTTGCTTCGGTTCTCGTTGGGTGGGCAGCCGCGGCATTTCCTGGTGCCGCAGCTGGTTTGGTAATCGGGTTCGTTGCCGGCGTCGTCCCCTGGCGTGGTCAGCCGCTGTGGTCGTGGCTGACCCTTTGGTGGCAGCGCCGTCGGCCCATCAGGTGGTGCGAACCTCTCACGGTGGCCAATGACCGTGCCGGCGGCGGAGTCCGATACCAGGAAGGCGTCGCGGTGGCCGCGGTGCAACTGCTCGGGAAGGCCCATACGCCAACCCTGTTCACCGGGTCGACCTCTACGTACACCGAAAATGCCTTTGACATCACCGATCTACAGCCGTTATTGCATCAAAGCCTTGGTTTGCGGATCGATTCGCTGAGTGTGATCAATGCGGGGGCTCGACGGCGGAGCACCGGCGACTATGCGCGGGTGTATGACACGCTGATCGGAA
Organism: uncultured Actinomycetota bacterium; assembly: GCA_963762625.1. Classification (GTDB taxonomy): domain Bacteria; phylum Actinomycetota; class Actinomycetes; order Mycobacteriales; family Mycobacteriaceae; genus Mycobacterium. Next base: position 322,901 of record CAVXLB010000001.1, on the reverse strand, counting down.
CGCCACCTTATGCCGGGCAGCGGGAGACCTGGCTCATTTTGCGTTCCTCAGCCCTCGACAATGCCGAGGCCCTACGGTGGCGTACTTCGGTAGGGACCGCGACCCTGGCGGCCGCGCAGCGGATCAGTGCGGCGATGCGCCAACAGGGCATCCGCGCGAAGGTGGCGACGGCCACCGACATCGTCGAGATGGAGCGCAGGTTAGGCCGATCCGCGCTGGAGTTGCTCAATCGGCGTTGGCGATCGGTTCGCAGTGACAGCGGGTGGTTGACCACGTACTGGTACCCGCCGGGGGACATCACCGCGGAGAGGCTGGCCCAAGCTTGGTCGGCACGCGCCGACGGGGTCGTGCAGAACATCACGCTTTTCGGCTCTGACACCGGCACAGTTACCGCCACCGCGACTCTCACAGTGCGCAGCGCACAACCGCCGACAGCTCCGTTGAACACGATGCTGCGGACCTTGCCCGGCGAGCAAGCTCAGGCGGTTGCCGCCAATCTTTGCGGTCCGCTACCGTCGCTACGCGGCATCCGTGGTGGGACGCTGCGTGGCCCGCTTGTTATCCCAATCGGGCCTTCGGGTGTGCTGCTCGGGAAGGTCGATGGCGGAAACCGAATAATGTTGCCGCTGGACGATGCGGGAGAGTTCAGCCGTGTGCACATTGCCGCCGAGGACGCTTTGGCGAAGCGGTTCATAATCCGAATGGCCGGGGCGGGCGAGCGGATCACGGTGCACACCCGGAACATGCAGCGGTGGGCCAGTGTTCGAATGCCGGATATCGCCGTCAGCGACCAGTCCAAGCCGGTCTCCGGCACGACCGTCAGCGTCGTGGACGGAACGCTTGCGCCTGCGCCGCGTCCGAATACGCTGGTCTCCGTGGGTGATCCAGGCGAACCATACCGCGGAACTGTCAGTGTGTTGATCACGCAGACTGGACCGGCGACGGTGGAATTCGCCGCGGCCGGTCAAGTGCATACGGTGGAGGTCGAGTTGTTCCGTGCCGAAAACCGCTATATATCCTTGGAGCCGACGACGTTCCGAAGTTCTGATCTCGAAGCGGTGGAATGACCATGACCGGCAGCACCACGCCCGGCGCCGCACGTAAGCGGTTCGATCAGGCGATGGCATTGCTCGGTGGCGCCGGTCTCCAAGCCGATACGGCGGCAGCCGGCGCGCGCTTCCGGGAGGCGACAGAGATCGACTCGTCCATGGCCGACGCCTGGCTGGGGCGGATTGCCACGGGGGATGAGACGCTGTCGACGGTGCAGCAGCTCTACGCGTACGGAGCCCGGCTGCACCGGGAAACCAACCGACTTGGCACGCGCCTATCGGCGCCCATCAAAGCCGGCCCTTACCTGTCGATTTCGGTGACTGAGGCGTCGCACGCAGGCCTGGCGCTGGCGAGCGCACTCATCGATGATCGCCAGTACGGGAAAGCCGAAGCGTTGCTGGGTGATTCATCGCTACTGGACACCTGGGAGAATCACCAATGGCGGCAGTACATCGATGCTTATTTGATGTTTGCCACGCAACGCTGGCCGGACGTGATCGCGGTCGCCGCGGCTATTTTGCCGCCGCAGGCCATCATCATGTCGGCGGTCACCGCGGCAACGTGCACGTTGGCGGCGCATGCCGCGGCCCATCTCGGTCAAGCCAGGGTGGCACTGGAGTGGACTGACCGTGTAGAGCTGCGCACCGGGCAGGGAGGCCTGACCGAGTCGCGCCGCCAGCACCTCGAAACGACTGTCACCGCAGTCGATCCCAGTGACTTTCCGTTGATCGCAGCCGACCTGGCTTACGTGCGCGGGATGGCGCATCGTCAGCTCGGCGAAGAGAACAGGGCGCAGATCTGGTTGTCGAAGGCGACGATCAACGGTGCGCTGATCGAGTCTGCGAAACAAGCGCTGGCCGACCCCTCGCTACAGCTGGTAGTCACCGATGAGGAAGCCATCGGGACCCGCACCAACAAATGGGACGTCACTACCGAGCAGTCGGAGCAGCAGCGTCAGGAGGAGGGACACCAAGAGCGGCGGACCGAATTCCTGCAGGAGGGGCGTGCGCTGCTCGACAACCAAGTCGGTCTGGCCGACGTCAAGCGGGCGGTCGCCGAACTGGAAGACCAGATCGAGGTGCGGGCACTGCGCCTGGCGGCCGGACTGCCGGTGACCAATCAGACCAACCACATGCTGTTGGTGGGACCGCCCGGCACCGGTAAGACCACTACCGCGGAGGCGCTGGGAAAGATCTACGCTGGGCTGGGAATCGTGCGGCATCCCGAGATCGTCGAAGTCAAGCGGGCCGACTTCTGCGGCGAACACATTGGCGCTTCGGGACCGAAGACCAACGAACTGATCGACCGTTCGCTGGGCCGGATCCTATTCATGGACGAGTTCTACTCGCTGGTGGAACGGCACCAGGACGGTCGTCCGGACATGATCGGCATGGAGGCGGTCAACCAGCTCTTGGTGGCGCTTGAGGTGCACCGATTTGACTTCTGCTTCATCGGCGCGGGATACGAGAAGGAAGTTGACGAATTTCTGACCGTGAACCCGGGTCTGGCCGGCCGGTTCAACCGCAAATTGCGGTTCGAGTCCTACACGCCGGACGAGCTGGTTCAAATCGCGGGTCGATACGGGACGCCGCGTGCCACCGTTTTAGAACCTGCCGCCGGCGACGCGCTCAGGGCAGTCTGCACGACCTTGCGCGCCTATCACGCACCCGACGGTCTGCACGGCATCGACGTCATGCAGAACGGGCGCTTCGCGCGCAATGTCGTCGAGCGTGCCGAGCGGCTGCGAGACTCGCGGGTGGCCGCCCAGCATCGCAGCGACAAGGGTTCGGTGACGGTCGAAGACTTACAGACGCTGCGGACCCAGGACGTGATCGCCGCGGTCCGGGACGCGTGCGCGGAAAAGCATGTGCCGGTGGGGCTTTGACCGCGCAACAGCGTATTCGCGGGGAAGCGCGATCCTAAGTCGATGCGAGCGGCTCAAATCGGAAAACTGCAATCCGGCCGGCCAATGCCTCGAATTCGTCGGCCGTTCCATCGCGCACCATTCCGGAGCGCTTGGCGAATGCCACGCCGACCGGAACTTCGGTCGGAAATGCCCGCAACACCGGACGCGCTTCCTCGGCGCTCAGCTCTACGATCTTGATGCGCCGTGTGCGTCGGCCGCGGGCCAGCGTGCCAGTGCCTGCGGCACGTGCATTAGCGGCCCAGTCGGCGCCGGGATATCCGGCCACCGCGTAGAGGCCGCTCGGAAGCTCGAATGGCGTCATCGGTGTGCTGCGCGGCAAGCCAGACTTACGGCCGGGCACTGTCAAAATCATCGCGGGACCGGTTGGTATCCCGAGTCGCTGCACCGCCAACATCACTTTATTCATGGGTTTGAGGTAGCGCGGCGGATGTGGTTCAGACATGACTTACTTCCCTTTCCAGGTGTCGGTTGCTGTTTATTTGGTGAATAGGTCTCGGTGTCCGGACACCCAATCCGCGAAGGTCGTCGCCGGCCGGCCGAGGATCTTCTCCACCTCGTGGGTGACAAAGGCTGGTTCGTCCACCGTCTCGGCGAGCATGGCTATATAGGCGTCGGCGAACTCGGCGGGGAAACCCAAACCGATGAACCGCTGCCGCACTGAGTGCGCCGGCACTTCGAGGTACTGCAACGGGCGATTCACGACAGCGCCGATAATTCTGACCAGTTCTGAGTTGGTGAACGCCTGCGGACCGGTTAGCGGAATTTGCTGGCCGACAAGCTCATCGGTGAGCAACGCGCGCGCCGCGACCGCCGAGATGTCGCTGTCGGCGATGGGCGCAGCCGAGGCCGCTGCGTAAGGGCCGGCCACCACGTCACCGCCGCGGATCTGGGCCGACCACATGCCGGCGAAGTTCGTCGCGAAAACCGTAGGCCGTAAGCTGACCCACGCCAGGCCGGAGCTGACCGCGAGCTGTTCGACCTCCTTGTTCCGGTCTCCGCGCACGCGGGACGGCTGCCGCGAGAAGTCATCGTCGGCGTTGATGGCCGACAGCGCAACAAGTTTGGTGACACCGGCGTCCCGACATCGCGCCACCAAGTCGGCAAGTTCTTGGGTGCCTGGGTCAAGTGCGCGGGAATTGAGGAATACGGCCGTTGCTCCCGGGAGTGCCTCGGTTGTGGAGCCGACGACCTCGACCTGCGAGGGAAACCGCGCGGTCTCCGGGCTGCGGGTGACGGCCCGTACTCGGGCTCCTGCGCCGGCGAGTTCGGCAACCAGTGGGCGGCCGACATTGCCTGTCGCTCCGGTTACGACGATGGACATGGCGTGGTCCCTTCATGTGTGAGGTAGCGTTTCCTCAAGCTCTTCACCAAAGACGGGTCCAAACGTAGGAAAGTTACAGTTACTAGTAACTTTTTCCGGCACCAGATCGTCGATGATTCATGAACCAATTGCAGGCACCGACAGAGCGGGTCAGCGAGGCGTGGCGCCGTAACCGCCCGTATCTGGTCAACCTCGGTTACCAAATAATCGGAGATATCGGCGACGCTGAAGAGGTTGCGCAAGAGGCATTTCTGCGGCTCTCGCGCACCGGTCCGAACGAGATCGACGATGTCCGCGGCTGGCTGACCGTCGTCACGACCCGGCTCTGCCTCGATCAGGTGCGCTCAGCACGCGCCCGCTACGAACGCCCGGGTGAACCCGCTGATGACGGCCACGCTGGCCACGAGCTGATGGTTGACGAGTCGCGGCGCGTGGACCCGGCCGACCGGGTCACCCTGGACGACGAGATCCGCACCGCATTGATGGAAGTCTTGCGCAGGCTCAGTCCCGCCGAACGGGTCGCTTTCGTGTTGCACGACGTCTTCGGTGTCCCGTTCGACACGATCGCCGAAACCGTGGGGCGCCCCGTCGGCACTTGCCGTCAGTTGGCGCGCCGCGCGCGCGCCAAATTCAGCACGGCACAACCGAAGTTGAGCGAGGTGGCCTCAACCGAGCACCAGCTGGTCACCGAGAAATTCATCACCGCGTGCGCCAACGGCGACATCGCTTCCTTGACCGCAGTCCTGGATCCGACGGTGTGGGGTGTAGGCACGATCCTGGCCGATCCGGCGCCCCCGCCCCAGGTCAACCATGGGCCGCGCGATGTGGCCACCAACCTGCTGCAGTATCTGGGTCCGGGAGTGACGCTGGTCTGCGGTCCGGCCGGGCAGCCGGTGCTGCTAGCCTTCGCCGAACGCCGACTCTTCGCCGTCATTGTGCTGACAGTCCGCGGCTGCCTGATCGCCAAGATCGAGGTGATCGCCGACCCCGCTGCGCGGGCTTAACCCTCGTGGCGCGTTCGCGCGGGCTGGGCCGCGAAATACCCAGCGATGGTGGCTGCCACCTCGAGGAATTTGCGCCTTGTTACGGCCGACATCTCGTTGTTCACATCAATGACGCCGCCCGGGCGCAGATGGGGGTCGAAGGGCACCTCGACCACTGGCTGTCCGTGATCGACAAACTCGCGAGCCAGCAGCGCGCGAGTCCGTTTGTCGGCGTGCCCGTCTGAATCGTTGAGTACCACGATGCTGTTGCGCAACAAGCGCGTCAGGCCGCGGTCCGACAGCCACTCCATGGTCTTGGCGGCGGCGGAGGCCCCGTCGGCCCACGGCGAGGACACCACGATGAGCGCATCCAGATCGCGCAGGACTTCCTGGGTAACCGGTGCGTCCATCGTCGAACCGCAGTCGATCACCGAGATCGCGAAATGGCGATCCAGCCGGAACACGGCCTCCCGGTAGATCGCTGGATCGAGCACCTTGCGCGGACCGGTCGCCGGCTCGCCGCCGAGCACGTGCAAGCCGGCGGAGTTACGGCCCACTCGCGCGATGACATCGGTGAACGATCGCAGGTTCTTATCCGCGGTGAGCTCCCAGAATGAGCCGGTTGTCTGTGGATCGATCCTGCTGCTGAGCCGGCCGAAGGCGGTGTCGGCGTCGATTGCCACAATTCGGTCTTGTTTACGGAGTTCGGCGAAGATCGAGCCGACACTGGCCGCCACCGACGTTTTCCCCACGCCGCCCTTGCCGAGCACGCCGACCTTGTGGTTACCACGCAGGACGGTCTGTATGACCGCCTCAAATTCAGCCTCTTGGCGCTGGGCCGCGGACGGACCCGGATTGATCAGCCCGAACGTCGCCAGCCGGACCAAGCGTCGCCAGCCGTGGTCGGGGGTGTGCGTCGGGAATGCGGGTGCCCCCGGCACGGCGGCACCCATTTCCGGGCCCCACTGGCCCTGTGGCGGCACCGACTGCTGGCGCGGCTGCGGGGGCGGCGGGGTTGGTCTTGGTCCGATCGGCGGGAAGTCTCGGGGCTGGCCACCGGACGGGCGTGCAGCACGGGTTCCGGGCGACTCGGGCCGTAGCCGGTCTCGCAGAAATTCGTCGCGCTCGTTCATGTGCTCCTCAGGTAAGACCAGTACGAGAGTCCAGTATCGGGCACCGGCCGCTTTTGGACTCTTTTCAGCATCGTGCAAACTTAGTGGGGCGACACCGTGGTGCCCCCAGGACGTGTTTTGCGGTGCGGTGCGAGGGTTCGTGTCGAGACCTGCAGCATTGCTGCCTCGCTTTATCGTGTGCCATGTTGCCGGTGCGACCTTGACTCGTGACTCCTACGGCGCAGGTGGCCAACGTCCGACAACGATTTGAGCAAACTGCCCAAGCGGGGTTGGGGGGCGGTCGGGAAACGGGTATCCAAGTCATGGCGACGCGATTGTCACCAGCAAATAGGGCAGCGCCGCTGTGTTCCCCTCCTGGTAACCGTGCAGGTACGTGCAGTTGGGAGGCAGGTTAGTATTAGGGAAGTTGGCATGTCAGGCGGTTTTTGTCATATCGTTTTACGACTTGTCGAGACCGATTGCACGACCACCGTTCAGCGCTGCACGGACGAAACCCTTACCGGATAATCTCCGCTTATGGGAAAGCCTATCGACGAGACCGAAGGGGCCCAGCCCGCAACCTCCGGGTGCGGCCCAGTCGGAGCCGCACATAGCCGCGCAGAAAGTTCTTGTGAAGGGTCAGGTGGGTATGACGCCCAAGCGCGTCGGGCTGTATAACCCCGCGTACGAGCACGACTCGTGCGGAGTAGCCATGGTCGTCGACATGCACGGCCGTCGTAGCCGCGACATTGTGGACAAGGCGATCACCGCGCTGCTCAATCTTGAACATCGCGGTGCTCAAGGTGCCGAGCCGCGCAGCGGTGACGGCGCGGGCATCCTGATTCAGGTTCCGGACGCGTTTCTTCGGGAGGTCCTGGACTTTGAGTTGCCCGCCGCGGGCAGCTACGCGACCGGTATCGCGTTTTTGCCGCAGTCGTCTAAAGATGCCGCAGCTGCGGCCACCGCGGTGGAAAAGATCGTCGAATCCGAGGGCTTGCAGGTGCTGGGTTGGCGAAGCGTACCCATCGACGACTCATCGCTAGGTGCGCTGTCTCGCGACGCGATGCCGACTTTCCGGCAGGTGTTCTTGGCGGGGGCATCCGGGATGGCTCTGGAGCGCCGCTGCTACGTCATCCGCAAGCGCGCCGAGCACGAACTCGGGACCAAAGGCCCGGGTCAGGACGGGCCGGGACGGGAAACCGTCTACTTTCCAAGCTTGTCTGGCCAGACATTCGTCTACAAGGGCATGCTGACCACCCCGCAGCTCAAGGCGTTCTACCTCGATCTGCAAGACGATCGGCTCACCAGTGCGCTGGGGATCGTGCACTCGCGGTTCTCCACCAACACCTTCCCGTCCTGGCCGCTGGCGCATCCGTTCCGGCGTGTCGCCCACAACGGAGAGATCAACACCGTCACCGGCAACGAGAACTGGATGCGGGCCCGTGAGGCGTTGATCAAGACCGACGTTTTCGGGTCGGGAGATGCCGTCGAGAAGTTGTTCCCGATCTGTACCCCGGGCGCCTCCGACACCGCGCGCTTCGACGAGGTGCTCGAACTGCTGCACCTGGGCGGACGCAGCCTGGCGCACTCTGTGTTGATGATGATTCCCGAGGCGTGGGAACGAAACGAGTCGATGGACCCGGCGCGGAGGGCGTTCTACCAGTACCACTCTTCGCTGATGGAGCCGTGGGACGGCCCGGCGTCGATCACATTCACCGACGGCACCATCGTGGGCGCCGTGCTCGACCGCAACGGCCTACGTCCGTCGCGGATCTGGGTCACCGATGACGGATTGGTGGTGATGGCTTCCGAGGCCGGCGTGCTGGATCTGGACCCGTCGACGGTGGTCCGCCGGATGCGGCTGCAGCCGGGCCGGATGTTCTTGGTGGACACCACGCAGGGTCGGATTGTTGACGACGAGGAGATCAAAGCGGAGCTGGCGGCCGAGCACCCCTATCAGGAGTGGCTAGAAAAGGGCTTGGTTGCGCTCGACGAATTGCCGCAGGGCAAATACGTGCGGATGGCCCATCATCGACTTGTCATGCGGCAGCTGGCGTTCGGCTACACCTATGAGGAACTCAACCTGCTGGTGGCGCCAATGGTCCGTGCTGGCGCGGAACCGCTCGGATCGATGGGCACTGACACTCCCGTTGCGGTGCTGTCGCAGCGGCCGAGGATGCTGTTCGACTACTTCCAGCAGCTCTTCGCCCAGGTGACCAACCCGCCGCTGGACGCCATCCGCGAAGAGGTGGTGACCAGTCTGCAGGGCACCACCGGCGGAGAGGGCGACCTGCTCAACCCGGACGAGAAATCCTGTCATCAGATCTCGCTGCAACAGCCGATTCTGCGTAACCACGAACTGGCGAAGCTGGTTAATCTCGATCCGACCGAAGAGATCAACGGACGCCGGCATGGCATGTGGTCCAAGGTGATTCACTGTTTGTACCGAGTCGCCGACGGTGGTGTCGGGCTGGCTGCCGCGCTGGATGAGGTACGCGCGCAAGCGTCGGCGGCCATAGCGGACGGCGCCCGGGTGATTATTTTGTCGGACCGCAATTCAGACGAACAGATGGCGCCGATACCGTCGCTGCTCGCGGTTGCGGGGGTGCACCATCATCTGGTGCGGGAACGGACCCGTACCCATGTGGGCCTGGTGGTCGAATCCGGCGACGCCCGCGAAGTTCACCACATGGCGATGCTGATCGGCTGTGGCGCGGCGGCGGTCAACCCCTATCTGGCGTTCGAGTCGATCGAGGACATGCTCGACCGCGGTGTCATCGAGGGTATCGATCGCGATAAGGCATTGAACAACTACGTCAAGGCGTCCGGTAAGGGTGTGCTGAAAGTGATGTCCAAGATGGGCATCTCGACGCTGGCGTCCTATACCGGTGCGCAACTGTTCCAGGCTGTGGGTATCTCCCAGGACGTGCTCGGCGAATATTTCACCGGGCTCAGCTGTGCGACCGGCGGGATCACTCTGGACGACATCGCGGGCGACGTGGCCGCGCGCCACAGGCTGGCCTACCTGGACCGGCCGGATGAACGCGCCCATCGCGAACTCGAGGTGGGCGGCGAATACCAGTGGCGCCGCGAAGGCGAGTACCACCTGTTCAACCCTGAGACAGTTTTCAAGCTGCAGCACGCCACCCGTACAGGGCAGTACAAGATCTTCAAGGAGTACACCCGTCTGGTAGACGACCAAAGCGAGCGGTTGGCGTCGCTGCGCGGGCTGCTCAAGTTCCGTGCCGGGGTGCGGCCTCCGGTTCCGCTGGACGAAGTCGAGCCGGCCAGCGAAATCGTCAAACGCTTCTCGACGGGTGCCATGAGCTACGGTTCGATCTCCGCGGAGGCCCACGAGACACTGGCGATCGCGATGAACCGCCTGGGCGGCCGGTCAAACTGCGGTGAGGGCGGCGAAAACGTCAAGCGATTCGACCGTGATCCCAACGGGGATTGGCGCCGCAGCGCGATCAAGCAGGTCGCCTCTGCGCGGTTCGGGGTTACCTCGCATTACCTGACCAACTGCTCTGACATTCAGATCAAGATGGCCCAGGGCGCGAAACCAGGTGAGGGCGGCCAACTTCCGGGACACAAGGTGTATCCGTGGGTTGCCGAAGTGCGGCACTCCACTCCTGGCGTTGGATTGATCTCGCCACCACCGCACCACGACATCTACTCCATCGAGGACTTGGCGCAGCTGATCCACGACCTCAAGAACGCCAACCCATCCGCGCGGGTGCACGTCAAGCTGGTCTCCGAAAACGGCGTTGGCACGGTGGCCGCGGGTGTGTCCAAGGCGCACGCTGACGTAGTCCTGATCTCCGGTCACGACGGCGGCACCGGCGCAACCCCGCTGACATCGATGAAGCATGCCGGCGCGCCGTGGGAGCTGGGTTTAGCCGAGACACAGCAGACGTTGCTGCTCAACGGGTTACGCGACCGAATCGTGGTCCAGGTGGATGGCCAACTCAAGACCGGACGCGACGTGATGATCGGCGCGCTGCTGGGTGCCGAGGAATTCGGCTTCGCTACCGCCCCGTTGGTGGTCGCGGGCTGCGTCATGATGCGGGTGTGCCATCTGGACACCTGCCCGGTCGGCGTGGCCACCCAGAACCCGGTGCTGCGCGAGCGTTTCAACGGCAAACCTGAGTTCGTCGAGAACTTCTTCCTGTTCATCGCGGAGGAAGTCCGGGAGTATATGGCGCAGTTGGGCTTCCGTACCTTCAACGAGGCTGTCGGTCAAGTGGGAGCGCTGGACACCACGCTGGCGCGCGCGCACTGGAAGGCGCACCGGCTGGATTTGACACCGGTGCTGCACGAGCCGGAGTCCGCGTTCATGAACCAGGACCTGTACTGCAGCTCCCGTCAGGATCACGGCCTGGACAAAGCGCTCGATCAGCAGTTGATCGTGATGAGCCGCGAGGCACTGGACTCCGGCAAACCGGTGCGGTTCTCCACCACCATCAGCAATGTCAACCGCACCGTTGGCACCATGCTTGGTCACGAGCTGACCAAAGCGTATGGCGGCCAAGGCCTACCGGACGGCACCATCGACATCACCTTCGAAGGCTCCGCAGGCAACAGCTTGGGCGCCTTTGTGCCGAAGGGGATCACGTTGCGTATCTATGGCGATGCCAACGACTACGTCGGTAAGGGCCTGTCCGGTGGCCGGATTGTGGTTCGGCCATCGGACAACGTGCCCCCGGGCTACATTGCTGAGGAGAACATCATTGGCGGCAACGTAATCCTGTTCGGCGCTACCAGCGGGGAGGCATTCTTGCGCGGCGTAGTCGGCGAACGATTCGCGGTCCGAAATTCCGGAGCCCACGCAGTGGTCGAAGGCGTCGGCGACCACGGGTGCGAATACATGACCGGAGGCAAGGTCGTCATTCTCGGCCGCACCGGCCGTAACTTCGCGGCCGGCATGTCCGGGGGTGTGGCCTACGTCTATGACCCCGATGACGAACTGCCGTCGAACCTCAATGGCGAGATGGTCGAACTCGAAGCCCTCGACGATGACGACACCGAGTATCTTTGCGCCGCTATCCAGGCACACGTCGATGCCACCGATTCCTCTGTCGGCCAGCGGATTCTGGCCGACTGGTCGGAACAGCAGCGGAATTTTGCGAAGGTCATGCCGCGGGATTACAAACAGGTACTGAAGGCCATTGCTGAAGCAGAACGCGACGGCGTGGACGTCGAAAAGGCGATCATGGCGGCCGCACATGGCTGATCCCAGCGGCTTCCTGAAATTCACACATCGGGCATTGCCGACGCGTCGGCCTGTCCCGCTGCGACTTCGTGATTGGAACGAGGTATACGAGGAATTTGATGGCGAGACCTTGCGTCATCAGGCGACTCGCTGCATGGACTGCGGTATTCCCTTCTGTCACCACGGATGCCCGCTGGGCAACCTAATTCCGGAATGGAATGACCTGGTGCGCAGGGGCCGTTGGCGCGACGCGAGCGAGCGACTGCATGCCACCAACAACTTCCCGGACTTCACCGGCCGCCTGTGCCCGGCGCCGTGTGAACCGGCGTGTGTGCTCGGCATCAACCAGGATCCGGTGACGATCAAGCAGATCGAGCTGGAGATCATCGACAAGGCCTTCGATGAAGGCTTCGTGCAGCCGTTACCCCCAGACAAGCTGACCGGAAAGTCGGTCGCCGTGGTGGGTTCGGGCCCGGCAGGCCTGGCCGCCGCCCAGCAACTGACCCGTGCCGGCCACAGTGTGACCGTGTTCGAGCGGGCAGACCGCATCGGCGGGCTGCTGCGGTACGGCATTCCGGAATTCAAGATGGAGAAGCGCGTTCTCGACCGTCGGCTAGAGCAAATGCACGCTGAGGGAACCGAATTCCGCCCCGGCGTCAACGTCGGAGTCGACATCACCGCCGAGCAACTGCTGGCCGATTTCGATGCCGTGGTGCTGGCCGGCGGCGCAACTGATTGGCGCGACCTGCCGATCCCCGGCCGTGAGTTGGACGGCATCCACCAGGCGATGGAGTTCCTGCCATGGGGCAACCAGCAAGCGTTGAACGAGCTCGATGACGCTGTGCTTGACGAGGATGGGCAACCGCCGATCACCGCCAAAGGCAAGAAGGTCGTCATCATCGGCGGCGGCGACACCGGGGCTGACTGCCTGGGCACCGTGCACCGGCAAGGCGCCGTCAACGTGCACCAGTTCGAGATCATGCCACGTCCGCCGGAGGCCCGCGCCGATTCCACCCCGTGGCCCACCTACCCGCTGATGTACCGGGTGTCGGCGGCACATGAAGAAGGTGGCGACCGGGTGTTCTCGGTCAACACCGAAGAGTTCGTCGGCAAGGAGGGGCGTGTCACCGCGCTCAAGGTTCACGAAGTGGCGATGCAGGACGGGAAGTTCGTCAAGGTGGATGGGTCCCATTTCGAGCTCGAGGCCGATCTGGTGCTGCTGGCGATGGGATTCGTCGGTCCGGAGAAGCCGGGCCTGCTGACCGACCTGGGGGTCAATCTGACCGACCGCGGCAATGTCGCCCGCGGGGCCGATTTCGACACCTCGGTCCCCGGGGTTTTCGTTGCGGGGGACATGGGTCGCGGGCAGTCTTTGATCGTCTGGGCGATAGCCGAGGGCAGGGCTGCTGCCGCGGGTGTAGATCGGTATCTCATGGGGTCAACCGCGTTGCCGGCACCCGTCAAGCCCACGGCCGCGCCCCTTCAATAGTCACACCAGCCACACCAGAAACACCTTCGTAATTGCTCGGCGTGCCTCCTTTCGTTTGCCAGACGCCGGGTGTCTAATGGTCCGCTGTGGGGTTCGTCACAGAGGGGGCCCCGGTCGAATGGACCGATCGCAGGAGTGATCACTGTGCATATGAATCCAGTACCCCGGACCCGAATGGTGCGAATCGCCTGGTCATGGTTTCGATACCCGGTGAAGAGCCGCGAGTTTCCGGCAAAACATGAGCGCCTGGTAACCGCTCAAGACCTGCTGGGATTCGGGTTCTAGTCGCCCGGATTGCGCGCCCTCCGCTGCGGAATCCCTTTGCTCACTTGCAGTCTGCTCCGTCCCATAACCCAGAATCCCGGATTGCCTCAGCCAACGGTTCCAGGACCGCAGGGTCGTGCGGCGGGGGGATGTAGACGATACCCAGGTCTAGGCCTTCGGCGGCCAACCCGGCCGCGTCCTCCACGACCTTCCCGTAGTTGCGGTCAGGTTCCAGCCGAAGGTGGGCGGACAGGGTGATCTCTTTCGGGTCCCTTCCGATATCGGCGCAATGTGAAGCCAGTACGTCTCGCTTGTGGGCGAACAAGTCCGGAGGACCACCGACGAAGTTCCAGTGCTGCGCGTAACGCGCGGCGATGCGCAGCGTGCGCTTCTCTCCGCTGCCGCCGATACAGATCGGCGGGTGTGGGCGCTGCGGGCCCTTGGGCTCGTTGCGGGCGCCCTTGAGCTGGTAGTACTTGCCATCGAAGTCGGTGGTCTCTTCGCTCAGCAGACTCGTCAGCACCTGACAGGCTTCCTCGAACCGGTCGAAGCGTTCTTGCATGCTGCCCAACTCGATCCCGTAGGCGCCTGACTCCTGCTCGTTCCAACCGGCGCCGATCCCAAGCTCGAGTCGTCCATTGGAGATCACGTCGAGCGCGGCTGCCATATTGGCCAACACCGCGGGGTGACGGTAGTGGATGCCAGTGACAAGGGTGCCCAGTCGCAGTCGCGCGGTGGCTTGGGCCAGTGCGGTCAGCGTCGTCCAGCCCTCCAGACAGGGCCCGTCGCTGTCGGTAAAGATCGGATAGAAGTGGTCGAAGGTCCAGCCGGACTCGTAGACAGCGATATCGTCGGCGGCCTGCCAGAAGGCCAGCATCTGTGCCCAGCTGGTGTTTTGGGGTGAGGTTTTGAATGCGAATCGCATGAAATCGACGTTAGCGCAGCTTTCTGAAGCGCAACTAAACTCGTCCGGAGGATGAACTTCTCCCTGGGAATCGACGCCAAGATCACCGTGCTCACACTGGAACCATGGATCCCGTAACCGCGCTTCGGCAGATCGCCTTCTACAAGGACCGGAGCCGGCAAGACCCCAAGCGTGTGATGGCATACCGCAACGCCGCCGACATCGTCGAAGGCCTTGACGACGCAGAGCGCGAACGCCACGGACAGGCCAACAGCTGGCAGTCGCTGTCGGGCATTGGGCCCAAGACGGCGAAGGTAATCGCCCAGGCGTGGGCCGGCCACGAACCCGATGCGCTTGTCGAATTACGAGGTGCAGCCGAGGATCTCGGCGGCGGCGAGGTCCGGGCCGCACTGCGCGGCGATCTACATCTGCATTCGAACTGGTCGGACGGTGCGGCGCCGATCGACGAGATGATGGCGACCGCTAAATCGCTGGGCCACGAGTACTGCGCACTCACCGACCACTCGCCACGGCTGACCATCGCCAACGGCCTGTCGCCGGAGCGGCTGCGCAAGCAACTCGATGTGATCGACGGGTTGCGTGACGAGTTTGCGCCCATGCGAATACTGACCGGGATCGAGGTGGACATCCTCGACGACGGCAGCCTGGACCAAGATTCCGAGCTACTGGATCGCCTCGATGTGGTGGTGGCCAGCGTGCACTCGAAGCTGTCGATGGACGCCCCCGCCATGACCCGTCGGATGGTGCGCGCCGTGCGCGACTCCAACGCCGACGTGTTGGGTCACTGCACGGGCCGGCTGGTCGCGGGCAACCGCGGCATCCGGCCCGAATCGAAGTTCGATGCAGAGGCCGTCTTTACCGCCTGCCGTGATCACGGCACCGCGGTGGAGATCAACTCCCGTCCGGAGCGACGTGACCCGCCTACCCGCCTACTGAACCTGGCACTGGAAATCGGATGCGTGTTCAGCATCGACACCGACGCGCACGCGCCGGGTCAGCTGGACTTTCTCGGCTACGGTGCCCAGCGCGCGTTGGACGCCGGTGTACCAGTTGACCGGATCGTCAACACCTGGCCGACTGAGCAACTGTTGGAGTGGACGCGCTCAGTCGGGTAGATGCGGCATCTCGAGACCGGGATAGCGGCCGACCAGCACCGCGCGAGTGAGTGCGGAGTTGCCATAGCGACGACGCACCCGGTCGACGGCAGCATCAATATCCCCCACGCCCTGCGATCCCTCGCCGAACGGCAACGTCAGCTGCTCGGCGCCGCTGCGATCGATACTCGACACCGCGAATCCGACCAGGCTCAACCCGCGCTCGGCGATCAGGGGCGCGGCCGACGCTACCAACCGCCGGGCGGCGGCCAGAATCGGTCGCGTCGACGAAGTGGCCCACGGCAGGGTGTGCGAACGGGTAGCCCGGCTGAAGTCGTCGAACCGCAGACGCAGGACCACCGTCCGGCCGGTACGCCCGGCGGCTCGCATTCGGGCGGTGATCCGATCTATCAGGTTGATCACCACCGCGTCGATCTCGTTGGGGGACATGCGGTTGCCGGCTCGACCGAGAGCCCGCTGGGCGCCCACGGAGCGGCGATGCGCGCCGGTGTTCACCCGGCGGCGGTCGATGTTGTGAGACAGCGCAAACAACTGGCGTCCCATCGCGCCGCCTACGAGCGAGGCAAGTGTCGACTCGCCGAGTTCCGCGACGTCGGCCACCGTGTTGATCCCATGCGTATTCAGCTTCTCGGCTGTCTTGATTCCCACTCCCCACAATCGCCGCACCGGTAGAGGGTGCAGGAATGCCAGTTCCCGCTCGGGCGGCACGAGCAGTAGCCCGTCTGGTTTGGCTTCCTGGCTGGCGACCTTAGCGAGAAATTTCGTCCGGGCAATTCCGACCGTGATCGCCAGACCGGCTCGCTCGCGCACGGCGGCACGTAACCGCACTGCGATGTCGACCGATGTGCCAGAGACCCGACGCAACCCGCCGACGTCGAGGAACGCCTCGTCGACCGAGAGCGGCTCTACCACTGGTGTGGTGTCCCGAAACACCTCGAACACGGTGTCACTGGCCCGCGAATAGGCGGACATCCGTGGTGGAACAACCACCGCGTGCGGGCACAGGCGACGCGCCTGCGCGCCACCCATCGCGGTACGCACTCCGTACGCCTTTGCCTCGTAGCTGGCGGCCAGCACGACTCCGCCGCCCACGATCACCGGGCGGCCGCGCAAAGTCGGGTCGTCCCGCTGCTCTACTGACGCATAGAACGAATCCAAGTCCGCGTGCAGGATGGACGCGCCTAAACGGCACTCAGAAGGGCGGGGGTTCATCGTCGGGTGAGGGTTGTTTGGGTTGTGCGGCTTGGTAGGCCTGTCGTAGGCGTTTGCGGTTGTGGCTGCGTTCGGTGGCCACGCGTTGGGCGCGGTCTTGGGCGCGGGTGCGGCGGCGTTTGGGCATCAGCGCGACCCGCTCGGGGCAGTAGGCGATGCGGTGATGGGCGTGCAGCGCAGGCATGCCGCCGGCCGGGGCGCACAGGGTGGGGAACAGCAGCGCGCTGCCCGGCGCGCTGACATGGGTGTGCCCGGCCGGGGAGGTCAAGATCAGCGTCCCGTGGGGCAGTTGCTTTTCGTGCCAGCCGAAAAAAGTTTTCACCAAATGATGCGTGCGGCATAGGCATTTCAGGTTGGCTGCATGCGTGGGCCCGCCCTGGGAGTAGGGGATGGTGTGGTCCACATCGCAGTCCCAGGCCGGGTGGTCACAGCCCGGCCAGCGACAGGTCAGGTCGCGGCAACGCACAAAGTCCGCCAAGGCTTTGGAGGGGGTGTAGCCGGGTTCGGGTGGGCTCTCGCCGGGATGGGTCAGGGCGATCTGGCGGGAGGTGGCAGCCAGCTCGGCGATCACCTCGGCCGGGATCAGCCCGTCTGCAGCAATCTCAGAGCCCGGTGTCGACCCTGTGCCATCGACGGTGGCCTGCTCGGCGATCACATGGATCACCACCGGCGAGGCCGCCCGCCGCGCCCCGGCCACACAATCGGGTCGCCCACACCGACAGCCCAACCGGTCCGCCCCGGCAGCCAACGCCCCCAACGCGTCCGCGCGGCGCTGATCGCGGGTCCGCGGGTCGTGCGGGCACACCGTGGCCGCCAACGCGTTGAGCCGTTGGTCCAGGGCTTGGCCGTGGGGCTGCAACAGGCTGCCCGACAGCTCGCACAGCCCGTCAGTGCGCACACCGATATACACCTGGCGGCCGACCTGATGCTTGATGCGGGCCCGCAGCGCATCCCGGTCGGCTTTCACCACGATCTTGTCGATGGCACCGGCGAGCCGGCCGCGGCTCATCGAGGGCCAGCGCGCCACATTAGCCGCCAACTGGGCATCCACGGCGGCCATCAGCGCCGGGTCTTCGATCAGATCGGTGCGGTACACGATCGTGGTGAACATCCGAAAGTCGATCTCGCCGGCCCGAAACAGCTCAGCGACTTTCGGGAGGCGCTCACGCATCGCCCGGGCATACCGCAACCGGCTCCCCGCCAGGCCCTGGCTGATCCGTAGTGCGGCGGCCACTTCGGCGCTGACGGCTTCCATGGTGTCGATGGCCCAGTCCTCGGTTTCGTGATGCCGGGCCAATTGGGAGGAGAACAAGTCCCAGATCGCATCCAGTTGTGCGGCCGCGGCCCGGTTCTCCCACCGCGTGGCCTCACAGATCCGCTCCACCATGCCGGCCGATCCCGGCATGGCCGAAGGGTCGCGCCGCTCACGGTGCTCGGCGAACCAGCCGGTCAGATCATCGAACATACATTCGATCATGCCACGCCTGCCCGACACCACAAAGGGCGCTGTTAACGGGCCTCCCCGTCGATGCTGCCGTAGATGCTGTTAATCCAGATGTACGTGAGGGTGTCAACGAGGCCAACCTCGGTGACCGCCGGCCTCTCGGCGGAGAGGGTCGCCATCATGGTGCGCTCGTTCATCTGGTTCAGCGACGTCGCGAGGTCTGCGGCGGGGATGGTCTCGGGTGCGGCGCCCCGTGCTCGCTCGGCCGTGATCATCGTTGCCGTCTGGTCGATCCACTTCTGCATGAAGCCCGACCACGCGGCCCGGAGTTCCGAGCTGGTGGCCAGCGCCTCCGTCGCTGCCCGGGCCACCGCGCGATGCGAGCCGAACGCGCTGAAGAACGCTTCGATGCCGTTTCGCCACACCTGGCGCGGATCCGTGGGTAGGCGTTGCGTCGCGCCGTCGAACTCGGCGTCGCCGCGGGCGATCATCGGCTTGAGCAGCGACAGCAGCACGGCCTCTTTGGACTTGAAATAAAAGTAGAACGTCGGCCTCGAAAGGCCGGCGCCCCTGGCCAGGTCATCGACCGAAATATCGGCGAACGTGCGCTCTTCGAGCAGTCGCTCGGCTGTCGCAAGGATCGCTTGCTCGCGTTCGTCGCCCGAGGGGCGCGTGGAACGCCGGCCGCGCGGGGCACGAGTCGAACTGGCGCTCAAATTACCCGTAGTCACGCCGGTTACTTTACACGCTGTTGATAATTTGGACAGGACGTTGACTTACTCAACATGCTGTTGATAACGTGAAACCATGACTGATCACCTTGACGTCGTCATCGTGGGCGCCGGTATCTCCGGCGTGAGCGCGGCCTGGCACCTACAGGATCGTTGCCCGACCAAGAGCTACACCATCCTCGAACGCCGCGCCGATTTGGGCGGCACGTGGGACCTGTTCAAATATCCGGGTATCCGGTCGGACTCGGACATGTTCACCCTGGGATTCCGGTTCAAGCCGTGGCTGTCGGCAAAGTCGATCGCGGACGGCGCCTCGATCAAGTCCTACATCAGGGAGGCCGCGGTCGAGAATGGGATAGACCGGCACATCCGCTATGGCCACCGTGTTCTGGCGGCCGACTGGTCCGACGCCGACAACCGCTGGACCGTGACAGTCGAGAACGACGGGCAACGACGAGAGATCACCTGCTCCTTCCTTTCTGCTTGCACCGGCTACTACAACTACGACGAGGGGTTTTCGCCCGCGTTCGTCGGCTCCGAAGACTTCGCGGGCACGATCGTCCACCCGCAGCACTGGCCGGAGAACCTCGACTACGACGGCAAGAGGATCGTTGTCATCGGATCCGGCGCCACCGCGATCACGCTGATCCCAGCTCTGGTCAACTCCGGCGCCGGGCATGTGACGATGCTGCAGCGGTCGCCGACCTACATCGGCTCATTGCCGGGAGTCGATCCGTTCGCTGTCCGGGCCAACCGCTTGCTGCCCGATCGCCTCGCGCACGTGGCCAACCGTTGGAAGGCCATCGCGTTCAGTACCTTCCAATATCAGCTTGCGCGGAAAGCGCCCGCGTACATGCGCAAGACACTGATGACGATGGCTCAGCGGCGCCTGCCCGCTGGCTACGATGTCGAAAAGCACTTCGGGCCCAGTTACAACGTCTGGGACCAGCGGTTGTGCCTCGCCCCAGACGGCGACTTCTTCCGGACAATCCGGCACGGCAAGGCCGATGTGGTCACCGACACCATCGACCGGTTTACCAAATCCGGGATCAAGCTCGCCTCGGGCGAGGAGTTGCAGGCGGACATCGTGATCACCGCCACCGGTTTGAACATGCAGTTGATCGGCGGGGTACAGCCGACCAGAAATGGTGCACCGATGGATCTGACATCGCTGATGACCTACAAGGGGCTCATGTTCTCCGGCGTGCCCAACTTCGCGATCACCTTCGGATACACGAACGCGTCATGGACGCTGAAGGCCGACTTGGTGTCCGAATTCGTGTGCCGATTGTTGAACTACATGGACTCCAAGGGTTTTGACTTCGTGGAGCCGCAGCATCCGGACGACACCGTCGACGAGTTGCCGTTCATGGACTTCAGCCCCGGTTACTTCCAGCGCTCGATGCACCTGTTGCCCAAGTCGGGGTCGCGCGCGCCGTGGCGGCTCAAGCAGAACTATCTCTTCGACATGCGAATGATCCGGCGTGGCAAGGTCAACGAGGATAGTCTGCGATTCGCGAAAAAGCTGGCACCGGTAGGGGTCTAGGTACCATCGGCCACGACGACAATGCCGTCGTCGTCGCTGTAGGCGATCTCGCCGGGCACGAACGTCACGCCACCCAGACTGATATCGACGTCGCGCTCCCCGGCACCTGTCTTGGTGCTTTTGCGGGGATTAGTGCCGAGCGCCTTGATGCCGATATCCATGCCGCGCAGCGCGGCCGCATCGCGAACCGCGCCGTTGATCACCAGCCCAGCCCAGCCGTTGGACCGGGCCAATTCGGCGATGACGTCCCCGACCAGCGCCGCATGCAGTGAGCCGGCGCCGTCGATCACCAGTACCCCGCCCGCCCCGGGCTGCGAGAGAACCGATTTCAGCAACGCGTTATCCAGGAAGCAGCGCACCGTACTGATATGGCCGACGAATTCCGAGCGGCCGCCGAACTGGCGGAACTGAAGATCGCAGCTGCGTACATCGGGGCCGATACTGTCGACGAGGTCGGCGGTTGGCCGGAATGAGGCGGTCACCGGGACATGCTAGCCATCGCGATGCGGTCAGCGGCGGCGCAGCTGGCGAACCAGCAGGATGGCCAACAGGCTGAGTGTCAGGGCGACCAGCAGCGGGACCGGAGATTGGCCCGATGCCGCTATCGGAGCGGCGGGGGGGACCGGGTTGTTGGCTTCCTCTACTGTCGACTTCGCTTGCGCCGCGACATCTTTGGCGGCCTCGCCAAGCTGGCCGTTGGTCTCGGCCAGCCTGCCAGGCTCAAGAGATGTGGATTCAGGGCTTTTCGCGGGCACCTTCTTGGCGACCGCTCCCTTGGCCGGCGCCTTTTTAGCGGCGACCTTCTTCACCGGTGCTCTCTTGGCGGGTGCCTTCGCGGTCTTCTTAACCGCCTTGGCCGGGGGTTTCTCGGCCGGCGGTGTTGATCCGCCATCGGCGGCTTCGCTGTGGGTTGGATCCTGCGGGTCTGCCATGCGGCCGCTCCTTTGCAGATTTCACACAGTTTCTAGTTGGGCTCGAAGCTGCCCCGGGTCCCATCATGCCAGGACGCGTGGCGGCGCCAAGGCCACCGGGAGCTTCTAGGGCAGCTCACGGCCTGCGGCGCATCGCCCAGAAGCCGCCCGCGCCGACGAGCGCCACCGCTACCGCGGCAAACGGCCACACCGGAATGTCGTTGTCGGCAGAGGTGGCGGCGGCCGCAGGTCCGGGCGTCCCGGTGCCGGCCACCGTGAGCCGAAATGACCAGGACCCGGAGACCACATGGCCATCCGCAGAGGTCACCCGGTAGTTCACCGTGTAGGTGCCGGCCGGTCCGAGCGCGCGTATCCCTGTGCTTACGACCGCGCCCTGGACGGCGGGTTCGCCGGCAGACCAAACGTTGCCATCGGGGCCGACGACCGCCATGGCCACGAATGTGGTTTGCAGTCGCTCGTTGAAGGTCGCGCTCACCCGTTCGGGACTGGTCGTCAGAACCGCGTTATCCGCGGGGTCAGCGAACAGCCGTACGGCGTGCGCCGAGGCCACCTGTGCGCTGAGCGTCGCCGCCAACGCCATCGCGGCCAGCAACAGACCTATCCACGCGATGCCGAGCAGTCGGCTCATGCCCGCCGGCGGACCAATGCGAGGCAGATAGCCAGGGCGCCAATTACCAGGGCTGCCCCGCCCAACACGCGCGCGGTGTTGTCGTCCGCTGATTTCGACTGCCCGGCTGCGGCGCCGTGATTCGCCGGGGTGCCGGCAGTTGGATGTTGTTCGTGCGGCGAGACCGGCCCGGCGGCGAGATTCAACATAGGTGCCGGATGTTCGGGCTCACCGCCTGGCGGTTGGTCCCATTTCACGATCAAGCCGTCGGAGTAGGTCTGCGTGGCCGGGAAGCTGACCGTGTCGGTATCGGGCAGCTGTACAGATATCCGGAACAGCGCGAATTGATCCGCCGGGATCCCGCCGTTGGGAGCCGCCGTCCAGGTCACCGAGCGGACGCTGCCAGATGCGGTATCGCGGTCGAGCTTGGCTGTCCAGCCGGGCATGGTTTCGGTGCCGGCTGATCCTACGTCGGGAAGCGTGACGGTGAGCGCGGTGGTTGTCGCGCCCGTGTCGGACTCGTTGGGTACCTGGAAGGTCACGATCGCCGTGGCGCCGCGCACGGTGTTGTCGCTGCTTGCATGGACGTGCGCCCAGGCCGGCGGCGTACCCACGGCTGCGCCAAGATACAGCGCGACTGCCCCGCAAACGGGCAAACATGCCGTGATCAGGACGCGCAAGATCTGCGGAGTGCGTGACATGTCAGGTCAATCCGAGGCGGGCCATCAGGTCCGCTTCGATACCGTCGAGTTGCGATGAGATCGCGGAGTGCGCCGCACGCCGCCGCGCGGCGGGCATGTTCTCCGCGGCGGTGACGGCGACGGACAGGTCGGCGAGCCGTTCGTTGATAGCGGATACGAACTGCTTGGTCTCGGCGTCCTTGGGCTTCTTGTCTTGCACCATCCGCAGCGACTTCTCCGCCCCGGCAATCCGGGCCGACAGCTGAGCGCCGTGCCCGGAGAACCGGCCGATCTGAGTCAACGGGATGCCGAGCTGATCTGCGCGACGTTGGTCGATCAACGCGCGCCCAGTGATAGCTGCCCGGTAAATGAGTGGCGTCACGATCGGGGCGAGCAGCCGCGACACTGTCAAGATTCGACGGATTCGCGTCGGCGACAACAGCTTCCCTTCCCGCGCTGCCTTGAGGCCGGCCTCGGCGACTTTGAGCGCCGCGCGGTCGCTATCCCGTTGAGATTTGACGTGCGCCTTCAGCCCTTTGTCCGCGGCTCGCCGGTCACCCTTGATACGACGAGCCTCATTCTTGGCTGCCAGCTTGGCCTCAAGTTTGGCGCGAGCCTTGATCGCACGGGCCTCGGCGCGACGCGTCGCGCGACTCTTTCGCTTGCGGAACAGGCCCATTCCCGGTCGCCTCCCGGTGTCTCGTGGACAATCGCGTTGCTTGCGCGCGATCCGTGAGCCCACCCTAATCGGGACCAAACCAAACAGGGACAGCGGAGGGGCAGCCCTTCTGGTAGGGCTGGGCAGCCGGCAGGCGGCTTACGCGTCGAGGTGTTCCAGGCGGCGCAGCTCGTCGACCCGTTCCACGATGTCCTGCTGGGCTTGGGCAGACAACCCGAAGGACCGTACCGCGATGCGGCGCACACCGTCATCGCGCAGCGAGTCCAGCCACGACAATTCCTTGTCGAGTTTTTCGTAGTACTCGTCGTCAGTGAAGTAGGCCGGCTTGATTCGGAAGAAGTTAGCCAAAGCGGCCATGGTCGCTGATGAGGGGTTCGTACGATTGCCTGAGCGGAGCTGAGACAGGTAGGGAGCCGACATCGTGATGCCCTCGGCCTTGAGCGCCCCGATTACCTCCGCGGAGGTGTGCGGCCCGCGTCCGGGTGGATACACCGTGTCGAACAGGCGGTTCAGGCGGGCAGCGAACGTCGTGCTCATCGATACGTGACCTCCATGAGGGCTGGAGAAGCGAACTGTTACCTGTGTGTATTTGCTGACCATGGTAGCGACAGATTTAGTCAACAACCAATTGCAAACCTGCGCGGATTAGCTACCGTCCTTGCTGGATGTAGCTGGATCCGCACGTGAAGAGCGTCCAACCGATTCGGGAAAGTGTCTATGAAATGCATGAAACTCACAGGTTACCCGCAGAAAGTGCACTGGAAATTCGTGTGACGAATCGCCCCGCTGGCGTTTGACAAAAGTGGCGGACGCAATGTCTCGGGCGGGGGCACCGCAACCAGCAGACAACGCAGACGCGCCCGGAGTCTTCTTTGCTGCCGGGCGGAGGGCCGGGGGCATCGAGGCGGAGGGATAGGGTGCCGTCGGCAACTCAAACGTCGTCCGGCGACCCGGCGGCGATCCGAGCTTCAGTCCGGCGCCGCCGCAGACGTTGCGCCGCCAAAGTTGTCGCCGCCAGCAGCACCGCCGCGGTCACGGCAATGGCGACCGAACGCCGGCCCAACGCGCCGTCGAACAGCATCCACAACCCGAATATCAGGAACAGGATGCTTGCCAAGGCGTGCAGCAGCCGCTCCGGAAGCCGCTGATGCAGCAGTGCGCCGACACCGATCGCCAGGCCGTCGGCCAAGACCATGCCCAGGGTGCTACCGATCCACACGCCCGCCCAGTCGTGTCCGCTGGCCAAGGTAACCGTCGCCAATGTCGTCTTGTCGCTCATCTCGGCGAGCAAGAAGGACGACACCACGGTGAGCAGTACGAATCGGGGCTCGTGCGTGATCGAAACCGTTTCGTCTGCGGCGGCGCCCTCGCGCCAAGCCCACACAGCGAAAATCAGGAACCCGATTGCCGACGCGAAGGCCATCGGACGCGGTGGCACTGTGGCACCCAGAAAGTGGCCGATGGTCACCGAGACCCCGTGCGCCAGAAACGCGGCGACGGCCACCCCGGGCAGCACCACCCACCATCGGTAACGCAGCGCGTAGGTCATGGTGATCAGCTGGGATCGGTCGCCGAGTTCGGCGAGGAATACCACCCCGAGACTCAGCAGAGTGGCAGCGAGCATGGGCGACCTTTCGACACGTCGTCGCCGACCTTTCGGTCCTAGGATCGGCTCGCCGGCCGGGCTGTTCGCCAGTATGTCGACCCGACGATTCGGGGCTACTCCCCTTCGCTGACCGTTACAAGGCTAGCGGGCGAATCCGATGCGCGCCAGGAACGCGATGAAGTTCGGACGCCCGTATTCCTCGATTCGACAGGCGAATGAATTGTCTTATGCGGCAAGAAGCATGGCCAGAATCGCGGTGTCTGGATGGCTGATTGGATCGACGCCGACACGACTGACCATCGATGTGATTGTGCCGTCGGCCTCCGCTTCCACCCAGGCCGCCCGGTGCTCCAACCCAAGGTACGGCAATCCGGGCAGTAGTACGCATCCCGACGCCGCTCCGGTGCATTCGGGCAACGACGGAGTGGTTTCTGAGGGCGGGTGCAGCATCAGCAACGCAGGGGGCTGGTGATCGGCGAAATACCCTGGCTGGATGGCTGATTCGCCAAATACCGTGCCCTCGGCCAGCACCAAGCCGACCGTGCCCGGCTCAGGTTCATCGGGGAGTTCCTCACGGGCGCCGAACACCGTTGTGGTGGAGAGTAATCCGGGCAACGAAGCGACCCGGACCGCCACCATCAAGAGCTGGGCCCATTCTTTTGTCGAATCCGGCCAACGTCCGGAGATTACGAACCCTTTCAGGGCACCACGAGAATGGAAGGGAGCAATCCCTATAGGTCGACCCGACTCAGTATCCATCTCGCCCTCCGCGTGAAGCCTCCGTATCGAATAACCACGCTGGTAGCTCGAATAATTCAGCATGCCCGCGGTTTAGGCCGCTTGCAACTCGACACGGCCACATTGCCTGAGGTCTTTAATCAGGCCCGGCCGAAAAGCAAGGGCGCCGCGCGATCCGCGCGACGCCCAAGCCAGCCGAGATCGAGTCAGGGGAATATCAGACCTTGGGTTTTGGAGGTTGCGGCCGCGTAACGCGACTGTACGTCCGCCCAGTTGACGACATTCCAGAACGCCTTGACGTAGTCGGCCTTGACGTTCTTGTACTGCAGGTAGAACGCGTGCTCCCACATGTCGACCTGCAGCAGCGGGATGATGCCGAGGCGGGACGTTGGCCTGCTGGTCGTACAGCTGGAAAGTCAGCAGCCTGTCGCCCAGGGTGTCGTAGCCGAGTACCGCCCAGCCCGAACCCTGCAGGCCGTTGGCGGCCGCGCTGAATTGAGCGCGGAACTTGTCGAACGACCCGAACTGCGTCGTCGATGGCGGCGCCGAGGTCGCCGGTCGGCTTGTCTCCACCGTTCGGCGACAGGTTCTTCCACCAGATGGAGTGGTTGACGTGGCCGCCCAGATGGAATGCCAGGTTCTTCTCGTTCAAGAAGATCGCGCTGTGGTCGTCTTTGGCGCGTGCCTCTTCAAGCTTGGCTACCGCGTCGTTCAAGCCTTTGACATAGGTGGCGTGGTGCTTGGTGTGGTGGATTTCGTTGATCTGACCGGAGATGTGCGGTTCCAGCGCTGCGTAGTCCCAGTCCAAATCGGGCAGCGTGTATTCAGCCACGGAATTCCTTTCCTCGATGATCGGATCGTCTTACGCTCGTTCGCAAGGGTTTCGCCAAAGTGGCGACCCAGCACAGTCAACCCTGCTCTATGACCGCGCGCGCCGCAAGAACGACCCGTCATGGTTGCGTAAGTCGGATACCCGGTTGGCGTGAATTCAAGACAAAACGATGACGGCGAGAACGGCCAGTAAAGCCAGTGCGATCAGGCCGGCACGCAAAGCGGCGACGCTGTAGCCGTGGTTCCAGGCGGCCGAACCGGAATATAGGTTCGGCGAGGCCGGTGAGACCGATGTACCCGTCCCGAAGGAATGCGTCGCCATTAAGCGCCTTTCACCTGCACGTTCATTTCACGCGAGTGAGGTCAGTCACATCGAGCTGTCGTGATCGAGATCATAGCGCCTCGCAGAGAGCTTGAAAAACAGTGTGGAAAACACCCTGCGCAGCGAGGCTCTGGGACGACTGCACGCCGGGAAATCGTACGGAGCGCGACGCTTGAACGCGTGCAGGGACGCAGTACGTCGCCTGGCGATGCTTAGCGAAGCAATCCATTTCGCTCAGGCACCCGTCGGGGCTGTCTATGGGCATGGGTCAACCACCCGGTGTTATGCACAGTTTCGACACGAGCCGGCACATAAGCCTGTGTCGGAGGCAGGACTACCCCGACTGTCGCTGTGGATAAACCTGTGGAAACTGTGGATAGTCAGGAAATAGCTGAAGTAGTGTCCCGCCCGTGTTCCGCCGGCCCGCATCGTCGTCGGCGTGGGGCTGGATTGCGTCGCTCCTCAGCGGGCCCGTGTTCCGCCGGCCCGCATCGTCGTCGGCGCTACGCTGGTCCGGTGATCCAGGTGTGCTCCCAGTGCGCCACTCGGTGGAACGTGCGCGAGCGACGCCGCGAGTGGTGCCCCCGCTGTCACGGGGCGCTGATGGCGCCGCTCGCGGATGCGCCCGCGCCCGACCCCCGCTGGAGTACGCAGGGCGCCCCGCCGGCCGCGGGGGTCCGCGGCTGGCAGCGCACGCCGCCCCGGTTGCCACCGGGCTTCCGATGGATAGCGGTGCGACCCGGCGCCGCGCCTTCTCCCCGGCATGGACGACGGCCCCTTGGGCCCACCCCGCGCTACGCCGTAATACCTCGTTGGGGACTGGCGGATCGTGTCGACTACACCCCTGCGCCGGCCGAAACACCTACGCAGACAGGGCCGTCGGCAGCGGCGGTGCGCCTCACGATGTTGTTGGGCTTGCTGGTGCTTTGCATCGCGACCCTGATGTATGTCGTGCGCTACGTGCTGCTGATCGTGAACCGGAACACCTTGCTGAACTCGGTGGTGGCTTCTGCCGCGAACTGGTTCGGTGTGCTGGTGAGTGTGGCGGCGGTTGTGGCCGTCGGCGTGTCCGGCGTGATGTTGACTCGGTGGCTGATCGCGCGACGGGCCCGCGCCTTCGCGCATTACGGCCTGCAGGATCAGCGCTCGGTCCGGGCGTTGTGGGTGGGCTGCCTGGTGCCGCTGGTCAACCTGCTGTGGGCTCCGGTGTATGTCACCGAGCTGGCAACCATCGAAGAACACCACGCTCGGCTGCGCAGGCCGATCGTGCAGTGGTGGGTCGCTTGGGTTTTCAGCTGCGTGGTTTCTATCTTCGCCATTGCCACCAGCTGGGCCAAGGATGCCCAGGGCATCGCCAACAACACGGTCTTGATGATGCTTGCCTACCTGCTTGCGGCGGCGACATTAGCCGCCGTTGCCCGGGTCTTCGAGAGATTCGAGCGCAAACCGGTCGAACGGCCGGCGCATCGCTGGGTCGTAGCGGGTGACGATCGACCCGGCGCACCCTTATCTACCCCTGCGGTTGAGTTGGAGGGGCAGGAACCGGCAGCATAGGGTCATGACGTCGCCCGACGAGGTTCTCGCCGGGCATCCCTATGTAGTCGCCCACCGAGGCGCTTCGGCCGCTCGGCCCGAACACACGCTGGCCGCCTACGACCTCGCACTCAAAGAGGGCGCCGACGGCGTTGAGTGCGACGTGCGGCTGACCCGCGACGGTCACCTGGTCTGCGTGCACGACCGCCGTCTGGACCGTACCTCCACGGGAGCCGGGTTGGTCAGCGCGATGACGCTGGACCAGCTACGCGAACTCGAATTCGGCGCGTGGCACGACAGCTGGCGTGCCGACGGTACGCAGGGCGATACCAGTCTGCTGACGTTCGAGGCCCTCGTCTCGCTGGTTCTGGACTGGCACCGGCCGGTCAAGATTTTCGTCGAGACCAAGCACCCCGTCCGGTATGGCTCACTGGTGGAAAGCAAAGTCCTTGCCCTGCTGCACCGCTTCGGCATCGCCTCCCCGGCGTCCGCCGACAGGTCCCGCGCGGTAGTGATGTCGTTCTCCTCGGCCGCGGTCTGGCGGATCCGCCGAGCCGCACCACTGCTGCCGACGGTGCTACTCGGCAGGACCGCCCGATACCTGACCAGCAGCGCGGTCAGTGCCGTTGGGGCCACCGCCGTCGGGCCTTCACTATCGACCCTCAAGGAATATCCGCAGCTCGTGGATCGCGCCGTTGCGCAGGGCCGAGCTGTGTACTGCTGGAGCGTCGATGATTACGAAGACATCGACTTCTGCCGGGATGCCGGGGTGGCTTGGATTGCTACCAACCATCCGGGTCGCACGAAGGCGTGGTTGCAAAACGCGCGCACCGGCGAGGGCAGCTTTTAGTTCGGCGAGATCCAGCCGCCCGCGGCGTTCGGGGCGGCCGCGCCGGCCGGCGTCGGTCCCGCCTCGCGGGCCACGAAGTTCTCCAGGTCGAACAAGTTGGCTCCGGCCCGATCGGCCACCCGAACCAACCTGCTCATCAGTGCCACCTCTTCGATCTGTTCCTGCAGGAACCACTGCATGAACTGCTCGCCGAGGAAGTCACCTTCGTCGCGGGCCACGGCAGTGAGCCGGCCGACTTGGTCGGTGACCGCTCGTTCCTGATCGAGCGCCAGGGTCAGCGCGTCCCGCGGTCTGTTGAATCGATTGCGCACCGAGTCGACTCCCGGAATCTCAACGCGGACGTCCCGGTCGAGCAGATGCTGCACCAGCATCATCGCATGATTTCGTTCTTCGACAGCTTGGCTGTAGAAATGTCTCGCTAATTGCGGCAGGTCGGCGCCGTCGAAATAAACGGCGATCGCCACGTATTGTTGGGCGCTAGTGAATTCGTTGAAAATCTGTTCCTGAACTAACGCGCAAAATTTAGTCTTGGGAACGTCGTGGTCGTTCATGAACGCAGCTTACCGCAGGTAAAGGCCGCCTTGCAACGAAGGTTCCACTTACTCAGGAAAGGTTCCCTAAGTGCGCACGGCTTCCCATGCCATTGTTTCTGAGGTCAGGTTAACCTAAGTAAAGGAAGGCTATGTTGAAATACCGGATGCAGATTATTCGAGCATCAAATTCGGCGACATTGCTAAGGGGAAAAGGGGATCGCTACTGCTGTACGGCCAATGCGGCGGCGGGCACCGGTGCGTCCGAGCCGAGTGCGTCGAACAATGCGCGCGCCGCATCGTGGTTCCACACCACCACCGAGCCGGCGTCGCTGTTGGTCAACTCCCCAATCGGGACGGTCATGGCGGCGGTTGATCCGTGCATTGCCCAGCCGAGCCGGGTCAGGTCCCATACATGGTCGCCCTGGTCGAGGGTGAGGGCCCCGGCGGCCGCACGCGGCATCGCGAACCAGCGCCACGGATTGAGCCACACCGCCGGGCTGAAGGTGCGATGCAACAGCGCCGACATGAACTGCCGTTGGTTGACCATTCGGTCCAGATCTGCCCGGGGCGTGTCCCGGCTCCTCACGTACCCCAGCGCAGAACGGCCGTCCAGTTCCTGGCAGCCGGCCGGCAGATCGACGCCGGCCAACGGATCATCGATCGGCGCGCTCAGGCACAGGGTGACCCCGCCGAGCGCGTCGACCACGACGGCGAAACCGCTGAATCCGACCTCGGCATAGTGGTCGAGGCGCAGACCCGTGGCCTGCTCCATCGTCTGGGACAGCAGCGTTGCCCCGCCGGCCGCGAACGCGGCATTGATTTTGTCCTGGCCATGACCCGGGATCGGTACGTACGAATCGCGCGGTATCGACACCATCGTGGTCGGGGTGCTCGATCCGAACTCTGGCACGTGGACCAGCAGAATGGTGTCGGTTCGGCCGCTACCGACGTCGCCACCGGTGGCCAGCTCTTGCTGCTGTTCGGGCGAGAGACCCTGCCGGCTGTCCGAGCCGACGAGCAACCAATTTGTACCGCGGCCGGGTGCAGGGCGGTTGGGATAGTCCGACAGCGCCGGTTCACGGTGCAACGACGTGTCGAGCCAAATCGACCCGCCGGCGATGCCGGCGGCGGGGAGCAGCAAAACGATCAGCAGGCTCAGCGCCACCAGGCGGCCCCAGCGGCGCTTGCCGCGTTTGCGCCGCTCGCTGGGCGCCTTCGGCGTCACGGGTCGCGACGGGTACCCTGGCGGCCCCGGTGCGCGAACACGCCACCCGGCTGCGGTCGGTTGCGGCGGCCCGGTTTGACGCCGAATCACCTGCGAGGGCTCCGGACGCGTTTCCTGCGGCGGGATGGGTCTTCGGGGGCCTCGAAGTTCCGGTGATCGATCGCCGTTCACCTGGCTAACTTACGTGCTGGGACCTGGCATCAGGTCAGCCGATTCACGTCGCGCGCCTCACTCGGCGCCGCGAATTCGATCCGATCTAACGACGGGCCCGCAACCCGTTGATGAACGGGCAACCCATCAGCACCCTGATGGCCTGGGCCAGCCCGGTCATGTCGTCGACCGGCTTATGGAACGGCAACCGGATGTCGCGGTCGCCATCGTTGCCTTCAACGCGAAATCGCACGCCGTACCGGTCGAGTCCCAGCGGGCGAACCTGCCCGCGCCGCACTGGCGCGGGCAGTCTGGAAACCAGCCGCGCCACCACGTCGCTATGGGCCGTGTCCCAGGTGCTGGAGCAGGCTCGATTCGACCTCGCAGAAGGGGTCGGGCGCAGCCGCGAGCAGATCCTGAGTGCTAACGGGCTCGGCGCCGGTGGCATCGGCCACCACCACGGATTCGATCTCGAGCCGTAGCAGCGTGTACCGGGTCTCTTCTCCTTCGGACCGCATGGACCTGGGGGTCTCGACTTGCAGCAGCACCGGATTCGGGTTGTCCGTGGCGATCAGGTCGAGCGTGCTTGTCACCGCAGCGGTTGGGATCTGCCGCAGGCGCCCGCGAACCCAAACCAATGAGCGGACGGGTTCGCGCAGCGGGAGCGGCGCGTAGTCGGTCAGCTCCAGCAGCGCCTGTGACCCGGAGAGCCGGCAATTCGCGTCTCCGACCGGAAGTGCGACTACGAAGGATCCGTCATGCAACAAGTGGTGTATCGGCGTGGCCACCGGGTCCTCACGCTCTACGGCCAGCAGCGCGTCACCGGCCCGCACGCAAGCGCTGCGGATGCGTTCTGCGGTCGTCGGCAAGGAGCTGGTCAGCGGTAACATCATTCTCCTTCTAGACTTAGGCAAGGCTAAGTTAACTTAGTTCGATGCGGGCCGCAAGGTCTGCTTTGCATCGGGCGCCGTTAGGGTTGGGATGTGGTCCGCATCGCTTACCTCGGTCCCGAAGGGACCTTCACCGAGGCGGCGCTGCTCCAGATGACGGCCGCCGGCCTGGTTCCCGACCACGCGCCGGAGGCCTTGCAGCGGTTACCTCTGGAGAGCACCGTCGCTGCGCTCGATGCTGTCCGAGACGGCGTCGCCGACTACGCATGCGTGCCAATCGAAAACTCAATCGACGGATCCGTGATGCCCACCCTGGACAGCTTGGCGATCGGTTCGGCCTTGCAAGTCTTCGCCGAAACAACGCTGGATGTGGCGTTCAGCATTGTCGTCAAACCAGTCGGTAAAAAGGGTCCTGGAAAAGTCCTCGGCGCCGACGACGTACGTACGCTGGCGGCCTTCCCGGTCGCTGCGGCGCAGGTGCGGCGATGGCTGGCCGCACATCTGCCCGGCGCCGAACTACGACCGGCATATTCCAATGCCGACGCGGCCCGGCAGGTCGCCGAAGGCCAGGCCGATGCCGCGGTGACCTCGCCGCTGGCGGCCTCCCATTGGGGGCTGGCGGCCTTGGCTGACGGTGTCGTCGACGAGCCCAACGCCCGTACCCGCTTCGTCCTGGCTGGGCTGCCGGGGCCGCCGCCGGCCCGCACCGGGGGCGATCGCACGTCGGTGGTGTTGCGCATCGACAACGCACCGGGCGCGCTGCTGGCCGCGCTGGCTGAATTCGGTATTCGTGGCATCGACCTGACCCGGATCGAATCAAGGCCGACCCGCATCGAACTCGGCACCTACCTGTTCTTCGTTGACTGCCTCGGTCATATCGACGACGGCCCAGTCGCCGAGGCACTCAAAGCACTGCACCGTCGTTGCGCAGATGTGCGCTACCTGGGTTCCTGGCCGACCGGGCCGGTCGCCGGCGCAGGGCCGCCTCCGGTGGACGAGGCGTCGCGCTGGCTGGCGCGCCTACAGGCCGGCAAACCCGACGAAACCCAGGCTTCCGGGTCGGGGGAGTTCATTCCATGAGTGGCCACCTGGTACTGCTAAGACACGGTCAGTCCCACGCCAACGTTGAGCGCAGGCTCGACACCAGGCCACCCGGGGCAGCGTTGACGCCGTTGGGCCGCGATCAGGCGCGGGCGTTTGCCACGTTTTCCAGAGGCCCCGAGCAGCCGGCAATGCTTGCGCACTCGGTGGCCACCCGGGCGTCGCAGACGGCCGCGGTGATCGGCGCCGAGCTCAACCTGCCGATCCACGAGGTTGTCGGCATTCACGAAGTACAGGTCGGAGAGCTGGAAAACCACAGCGATGACGCGGCGGTCGCGGAATTCAATGCCGTCTATGAGCGCTGGCAGCACGGAGAGCTCGACCTACGACTGCCTGGCGGCGAGACCGGCAACGAGGTGTTGGGCCGCTATGTGCCGGTGCTCACCGACCTGCGAATGCGGTACCTCGACGACGACAACTGGAACGGCGACATTGTGATCGTCAGCCATGGCGCGGCGATCCGACTGGCCTCAGCGGTGCTCGCCGGAGTCGACGCAGACTTTGCGGTGGACCACCATCTGGACAACGCCGAATCAGTGGTGTTGGCCCCGATCACCGACGGGCGGTGGAGTTGTGTGAGATGGGGAGCCCTGACCCCGCCGTTCTACCCCGACCCCACTGAGGCCGGACCCGGCTCGGTCCCCGACGCTGTGCGATCCGGCACCGACCCGATGGGTTGAGCGAGGGTCAGACCGCCAGCGCGACCGATCCAGTACATCCGCAGCCGATGGCATCGCAGTCGACGACGAACGTGTGCGGCAGCAGCTCTGGGCTGACGCAGCCCTCCTCGGTGCATTCCGCGCGGCGCAATGGATGGCGAATGATGGCGCCGTGACAATGATCTAAGCCTTCGCGGCAGTCGCGGCAATCAGCGCTCATGATCCGTTCATAGCACCGGGCGCGGACAAATCCGGGATGCCGCGCCCGGATCAGGCCCAGCCCAGTTCTTCCAACCGACCGTCGTCGATACCGAAGTGGTGGGCGATTTCGTGGATCACTGTGATCGCCACCTCCTCGAGGAGCTCATCGGCCGAATCGCAGGCGTCCAACAGTGCGTCGCGGTAGATCGTGATGGCGTCCGGGAGCGCTCCGGCATAGTCGGAGTCCCGCTCCGTCAGTGCCACCCCCTCGTAGAGTCCGAGAAGCTCGCCGTCCTCGGGATGGCGGTCGGCTACCAGCACGACGACGTTGTCCATGGCGTCGGCCAGCTCGGCCGGGATCAGATCGAGTGCCTCGGAAACCAGCTCGTCGAACCGTTGCGGATCCATCCGCACGGCCACCGGCCTATTCCCCTGGTGCTGGCCCGACCGGCCCGTCTTGCGGGGCCCCGGGTAGTTCGCCATACGGAGGCACCACTGGGCCGTCGGCCGGAAGCGGGGCCTGCGGCGGAGGCGCTTGGATGGCTGGAGGCTGCGATACGGGTGCCCGGGGAGCCGTCGTCACCGGCTGTTGCGGGAGATGCTGATTGCCCGGCGGCGTGCTGGCGGGCGGGGCGCTGGGCTGGTTGGTCGGTACCTGCACCGGAATCTGCGGCGGCGCGAGCCGCTCCTCGGGAATGTCGGGCGGCGGCACCGGGGGCTGCCCATTGATCAAAAGCTGGCCTTTGGCGCTGTTGACCAGCGCGGCCCAGCCCCCGTTGCCCAGCGTCGCGCCGATGCTGCACGCGACCTCTCGGCTACCGGCCGACCAACTGGGCAGCGACAGGATGGGGTAGATCAGCGTGAGGGTGGTGGTGCGCAGCTTGATGGGCGCAAGGTAGGCGTCCGTCG
The DNA here is from genome assembly GCA_963762625.1 of uncultured Actinomycetota bacterium. Classification (GTDB taxonomy): domain Bacteria; phylum Actinomycetota; class Actinomycetes; order Mycobacteriales; family Mycobacteriaceae; genus Mycobacterium. The sequence continues at coordinate 288,124 of CAVXLB010000001.1, read as the reverse complement.
TCTTGGTGCAGAAGTCCTTGATGAACCCGTCCTGCTCGGCCTCCACCGGTACGCCGTTGGGGAACTTGTCGGCCAGATTGACCGTGCCCGTCACTTCCATTGCGTGTGGGGCTTCGCACTCCACCGGCACGTCGATTGGCTGGTTGGTCGCCGAGTCGATGCCCAGGCAGGTGCCCGCCGGCCAGACTTTGGACTGGTCGATATCGGTGACCTTGCCCTTGAAAGCGACCTGTTGGTTGTTCAGCCCGGGTAACTCCAGGCCGCACAGCATGCGCCGGTTGCCCCCCTGCCGCCACGCGCGGTCACCGGACCACAGCATGCTGACCGAGAATTTGCTGTTGGGATCGTATTTCGGTCCGAGGTACTGGCGCACGGCGGCCTCGCACTGCTCCTGGGTGATCTGCTGAATGCGAGCGGGCGATGGAGGAGCGGCGTTGGGGCCGTACTCCGAGCCCGGGAAGGTCCGCATATCGATTGACTCGGCAACTTCGAACCGGTGATCGTCGGCGCAGTTGACGATGCTTCCCGCCTCCGGTGTGATATCCGGCCACATCAGGCAGTCACCGCTGCCTGCGCGGTTGAAGGCAACGTCACTCTTGGCGCCCGTGCTTGGCACGGGATCGTTGTCGATATAGCCGGCGAGCCGCCCCGGGCCGGTACCGACAGCGGGAATCGCCGTGACCAGCCCGGCGATCAGCAGGGCGCCAAGAGCGGTGAGGAGCAGCGATCGCCTGGTTGCCGTCGCTTGCAAGCTGCGCGGCCAACGGAACTCGGCCAGCGGCTGTTCCTCCTCACCGGCGGGTTCGACGGGAGGGTCAGCGGGGGGAAGTTCCTTTTCGGGCGCGTCCGACATCGTCTCCATTCTGACAGTACTGCCGCAGCCGCGTGACGAATGTTGCATATGTGGTGGCATGGGATTGGACCGGCGGGTGCTGATGCGATCCGACCGGGACGTCAAAAGTAGTGTCGGGGCCGTGATCGACCTCAAGCTGCTCCGGGAAGACCCCGACGCCGTACGCCGTTCCCAACTCAGCCGAGGCGAAGACCCGGCGCTGGTGGACGGGCTACTGACGGCTGACGCCGCCCGCCGGGCCGCGATTTCGACCGCCGATTCACTGCGTGCCGAGCAGAAGACCGCCAGCAAGAGCGTGGGGGCCGCGTCAGCCGAAGAACGCCCTGCTTTACTGCGGCGCGCCAAGGAACTCGCCGAACAGGTGAAGCTCGCCGAAACCGATCAGGCCGAGGCCGAGACGGCGTTCGTCGCGGCGCACATGGCTATCTCGAACGTCATCGTCGACGGAGTGCCCTCGGGCGGTGCGGACGACTTCGCTGTGCTCGATTTCGTCGGCGATCCACCTTCGCTGAACAACCCAAAGGACCACCTGGAACTCGGGGAGGCCCTGGGCCTCATCGACATGCAGCGCGGCGCCAAGGTATCCGGCTCGCGGTTCTACTTCCTGACGGGTCGCGGTGCGCTGCTGCAGCTGGGCCTGCTGCAGCTGGCGCTGCGTCTGGCCGTGGACAACGGCTTCATCCCGATGATCCCGCCGGTGCTGGTGCGCCCGGAGGTGATGGCCGGCACCGGGTTTCTGGGCGCCCACGCCGACGAGGTGTACCGGTTGGAGGCAGACGACCTCTACCTTGTGGGCACCTCGGAAGTACCGCTGGCCGGATACCACTCGGAGGAGATCCTTGACCTGTCTGGCGGGCCGCTGCGCTATGCGGGCTGGTCGTCGTGTTTCCGTCGCGAGGCAGGTAGTTACGGCAAGGACACCCGCGGCATCATTCGAGTGCACCAGTTCGACAAGGTGGAGGGGTTCGTCTACTGCACGCCCGACGAGGCCGAAGCCGAACACCAGCGGTTGCTGGGCTGGCAGCGCGAGATGCTGGCACACATCGAGGTGCCGTACCGGGTAATCGACGTGGCGGCGGGCGATCTCGGCTCGTCGGCCGCCCGCAAGTTCGACTGCGAAGCATGGGTTCCGACCCAGCAGACCTATCGAGAGCTGACGTCGACGTCGAACTGCACGACCTTTCAGGCGCGCCGGCTGTCGACGCGGTACCGGGATGACAGCGGAAAGCCGCAGATTGCGGCCACGCTCAACGGCACGTTGGCCACTACGCGGTGGCTGGTGTCGATCCTGGAGAACCACCAGCAGCCGGACGGCAGCGTGCGGGTGCCGGAAGCACTGATCCCATTTGTCGGCACCGAGGTGCTGGAGCCCTAGGCGGCGATCTGCTCGCGGGCCTGTGTGTGACGGCGCTGCCGTTCCATCGTGGCGAAGTAGAAGGCAAACGGGAACGCGAAGCTGGTGAAGAAGCTGGACAGGAAGAACAGCCAGGGCCGCCGGATGCCACGCCGGAGGCCGTCGATGATGGTAAACGCCGGCATCAGCACGACATTCGCGATCATGTAGTCCTGGTTGCCCGAACCGCACGCCGGGTTGGCGAACTGCTCCCGCAGGAAAGTCGGATAGCTTGCCGGCCCGGAGATCAGGTTGCCCTGTCCGTGCGCAGCGAGTACGAAGTGGATGTTAAACCAGTAGCCCAGCGCGATCGACGCGATGCCGGCGGCGTAATACACGCATTCCAGCGGCGAAAGCCACGGGCCGCCTTTGGGTCTGGCGTAGATCTTCTGGTTGGACGCGACGATCCCAGCGATGCAAACGAGCCCCAGCAGAAAGTGAACGATGATGGACACCATGGGCGCAGTCTCACCCTTTGCGGAAAGTTTTGTCAATATTGACATAACGGGCGCAACTGACACCACGAGGCTGGGGTACCTTACTGCCATGGTCCGGCCCGCTCAGACGGTGCGCAGCGAGCGCACCCGCGAAGCGCTGCGCCAGGCCGCTCTGGTGCGATTCCTGGCCCAGGGTGTTGAGGACACGTCAGCAGAGCAGATCGCGGCAGACGCCGGCGTCTCGCTGCGGACGTTCTATCGGCACTTCAGCTCCAAGCATGATTTGCTGTTTGCTGACTACACCGGATTGCACTGGTTTCGCACGGCTCTGGATGCCAGACCGGCCGCCGAATCGATCATCGATTCTGTGCAATCGGCGGTCTTCTCGTTTCCGTACGACGTCGACGCCGTGGCCAAAATCGCGGCCTTAAGGGACGGCGAGCTGGACCCTGGCCGCATCGTCCGTCATATCCAAGAGGTCCAAGCCGACTTCGCCGACGCCATTCAGGCCCAGCTGCAACGCCGTAGCTGTGCTGCTGTTCGGGGACAAGACCCGACACCCGATGACCGATTGCGCACTGCGGTGACGTCCCGCTGCATCGCGGCGGCGGTGTTCGGCGCGATGGAAGTCTGGATGCTCAGCGGCGATCGATCGCTGGGCGAGCTGGCGCGAGTGTGCCACTTGGCCTTGGAGTCACTCCGGGCCGGCATCACCGAAGCGTGGGCCGATCCAGTTTCGTCATAATTGACAAAACTTTGGCACCGTGTCAGCCTGCATTCCGGAGGTCAGGACATGGCTGAATCAGCGACTGAGTTTGACGCGATAGTTATCGGCGCAGGACATAACGGGCTGAGTGCGGCGGTGCTGCTGCAGAAGGCTGGACTGCGAACCCTGTGTCTGGATTCCAAGCTGTACGCCGGCGGCATGGCCTCCACTGTTGAGCTTTTCGACGGGTACCAGTTCGAGATCGCCGGGTCGGTGCAGTTTCCGACGGCGTCCGTCGTCGTCCAGGAACTGGGCTTGGACACGATGCCGACCATCGACTTGGACGTGATGTCGGTGGCGCTGCGCGGTGTGGGTGACGACCCGCTCGTCCAGTACAGCGACCCGATCAAGCTGTTCACTCACCTCAACGAGGTGCATGGGGCCGACGCCGTGAACGGTATGGCGGGGCTGATGGCCTGGAGTATGGCGCCGACCCGGGCGCTGGGCCGATTTGACGCGGGCGCGCCGCCCAAGACCCTCGACGAGATGTATGCCTGTGCCACCAATGAATTCGAACGCTCGGCCATCGACGACATGCTGTTCGGATCGGTCACCGACGTGCTGGACCGCTATCTCCCGGACCGGGAGAAGCACGGTGCACTGCGCGGTTCGATGACCGTGCTGGCCGTCAACACCCTCTACCGCGGGCCGGCCACACCCGGCAGCGCGGCGGCGCTCGCCTTTGGGCTGGGAGTGCCCGATGGCGACACTATGCAGATGAAGAAACTGCGCGGCGGCATCGGCGCGCTCACCTCTCATCTGTGCCAGCTGCTGGAGAGCCACGGCGGCGAAGTTCGGCTGCGCACCAAGGTCACCGAGATCCTGGTGGCTGACGGTCGGGTGAGCGGAGTCCGCACCGAGGCGGCCGAGACGCTGACCGCGCCGATCGTCGTTTCCGGCATCTCGCCCGACATCACGCTCAACGAGCTGATAGACCCGGCAGCGTTGCCCGCCGATATCCGGGAACGCTACGCGCGGATCGACCACCGCGGCAGTTACCTGCAGATGCACTTCGCGCTGGAAGAAGCCCCCGTGTTCGCGCCGCCCTACGAGGCGCTCAACGATCCGGCTATGCAGGCATCGATCGGCCTCTTCTGTACGCCGGAGGAAGTCCAGGAGCAGTGGGAGGATTGCCGCCGTGGGATCGTTCCGGCCGACCCGACGCTGGTCTTGCAGATACCCTCGCAGAACGACCCCGACCTGGCACCCGAGGGTAAGCACGCCGCGTCGGCATTCGCGTTGTGGTTCCCGATCGAGGGCGGCGCGGACTACGGCGCGGCGAAGGTCGAAATGGGTCAGCGGGTAATTGACAAGATCACCCGACTCGCACCGAATTTCGAGCGCAGCATTATCCGGCACACCACCTTCACGCCCAAGCACATGGGCGTGATGTTCGGCGCCCCGGGCGGCGACTATTGCCACGGGCTGTTCCACGCGAATCAGATCGGTCCCAACCGGCCCGGCCCGAAAGGTTATCTCGGCCAGCCGATCCCGATCGACGGGTTGTACCTGGGTAGTGCCGGTTGCCACGGCGGCCCGGGCATCACGTTCATCCCCGGCTACAACGCCGGCCGCGCAGCGTTGACCGACTCTGGCCGTTAACTCCGCTGGCTGAGCAGCTCGTCAAGCAACGCGGCGAACTCGTCCGGGCGTTCCGGCGTGAATGCGGGGCTCGGCCAGGTCCCTGGCACGTCCAGGGTCACCAAAGTCGACTTGAGCGGCCGGTGCATGTCCAGCGGCAGCCACCGGCGCAGGTCCGGGCTGCCCCAAAGGTTGAACCGAGCCATGAACAGGCCCAGCGACTCGGCTTTGTACCCATGGATCTTGTCCACCGAGATGATTTTCGCTGTTCCCGACGGGAAGTGGTAGCGGCGCAACGTGATCGCCGCGCGATCGAGCTGGACGACTCCATCTCTGTAGAACTGCTTCATGTTCGAGAACTCCGCAGTTGGTGGCCCCGTGAGGTGAGGCAGCGGCCATCCTGCAGTCGCCATTGCCACCCGTGCAGATTGCAGGTCAGCGTGTCCCCCTCTACCACACCGAATTTTGAGAGGTCGGCTTTGAGGTGCGGGCAACGGCGCTGAATCTCCCAGCCGTCCAGTGTGATGGACGCGGAGTCATCGTGGGTCTCGGCGAACCAGCCGTCGGCGTAGGCGATCCGTTGGTCGGTCAGGCACTTGAAGAAGGTGTACAGGTATTCGTTGTAGCCACCCACCCGCCATGCCCGGAAGCGGGTGGACAAGAAGATGGTGTTGACCCAGTCCGGCTCGCGGTCTCGCAACACGGTCCGGACCAGCTCCGGCGCTATGGCAAAGCCATAGCGGACCCTTTCATCCGGAATCTTTTCGCGCACCAAGCGCTTGGGAAAGTCCAGAATCACGGTCTCGGGACCGATCACCAGTTCGACGGGATAGCCGATGCCGTCGCAGATCTCGTCGCTCTGGAGCATGATCGGCTCGAACAGGGTGCGCAGTGGCTCCAGCAGCGGCTCACCGGCCGCGGGGGCCCGGCTCGCCCGCTCAGCGGCCAAGACGGCCGCCATCCGTTCGGCGTAGTCAGCGATGTACGCCGATTTGCCGGTGGTGAAGATGGCCTCGACCTCGTCGGTGGGTAGCGGGTGGTTCAGCGAATTCAGTGCCCTACCAGTAAAGTCCGCGGTCGAACCGGGCATCATCAACAGGCCGCGGTCGTGGCCGTGTGCGCGCATCTGATCCAGGAACACCATTTGGTCGGGGAATATGTTGGCCGGATCACCGCAATCGTCGTTCAGGTGGCGCAACTCGGGATCGAGAAAACAAGGCGGTCCCGCCGACGGCACCACCCAGCTGGCCGCTACCTGGCTGATGTACTGCCGCGCGCGGTCCATCTGGCGCTGCCGTTTCTGGATTCCGAACGACTCCTTGGCGCGGGCCGGCATGTCGTAGACCATCGGGTACCAGATCGCTCCGGAGTACTGCAACAGATGTACATCGACGTGTCCGAATTCACATGTCAGCGTGTCCAAATCGACTGGTCGCGCATCGTTCATATTGAAAACCGTTGTCATGCCATCGGAAACGACCAGCGCAGAGTCACCGATCGGGCCGTCGGCGGGGGCGCGCAGGGCAATTACCATGACGTCGAGGTCGCCCTTTGGCCCCGACAGCCGGTGCCTGACCGAATCGCTGGTCTCGAAGAACCGGTGGAACCCTAAGTTTTGCAGCTCATTTCGAAGGTCGGGCACCGGGTAGTCGGGCAGTAGTACCACCGCGTCCTTGTTGACGTGTGCGCTCAGGTGCCTCGCGTCGAAGTGATCTTTGTGCAGGTGCGAGACGTACAAGTAGTCGCAATCGCCCAGGGTGTCCCAGTCCAGCCCGCTGTTGTCCGGGAAAGGGAACCAGGACGCGAAGTAGGCCGGATTGACCCAGGGGTCGCACAGAATGCTGCCCGCTCGGGTCTGAATCAAGAAGCCGGCGTGGCCTACGCTCGTGACCTGCACAAATACCTTTCGAAGGACTTTTCGGACCGTTTCAAGCTTAGCCCGAGGCCTCATCTGAGGTGTGATCGAAGGGCCGCCGGCGCCGCCCGGTCTGATCGCCTCTTTTCCCCTTTGAGGGCGGCCCACAGCTAGGAGCACTAGGCTAAAGGGCTGTGGAACCGGTATACGGGACTTGCATCCAACTTGCCCGCTTGATCTGGCGCGTACAGGGCCTAAAGATCAGTATCTCGGGTGTGGAGAATATACCGACCAGTGGCGGCGCGATCATTGCGATTAACCACACCGGTTACCTTGACTTCACCTTCGGGGGTTTACCCACCTACCGGCAGGGTCTCGGACGCAAAGTGCGGTTCATGGCCAAGCAGGAGGTGTTCGACAGCAAAATCACCGGTCCGATCATGCGCACCCTGCGGCACATTCCCGTGGATCGGCAAGACGGGGCCGCGTCCTACGAAGCCGCCGTCAGGAATCTGAAAGACGGTGAGTTGGTCGGCGTCTATCCCGAAGCGACGATCAGCCGCAGCTTCGAGATCAAGGAATTCAAAGCGGGAGCGGCCCGGATGTCGGTCGAGGCGGGGGTGCCGATCATCCCGCACATCGTCTGGGGTGCGCAGCGGATCTGGACCAAAGGACACCCCAAGAAGCTGTGGCGGCCGAAGGTGCCGATCACGATCCTCGTCGGCGAACCGATCGAACCGACGCTGGGCGTAGCGGAGCTGAATGGCCTGCTGCACTCGAGGATGCAGCATTTGCTGGAACGGGCACAAGAGCAGTACGGACCGCACCCGGCCGGTGAGTTCTGGGTGCCGCACCGGCTGGGCGGTGACGCTCCGTCGCTGGCCGAGGCGGCCCGTCTGGACGCCGAGGAGGCGGCTGCGCGAGCGGCCCGCCGCGCACAAGCCACAGGGGCGCCGGAGTAACCGTTCATGGTTGAGCCGACCTTCCGCACTCTCGAGATCGCGTCTCAGCTCGGCGTCCTGGCCACCGGAACCCGGATCAGTTACAGCGGTGTGGAGAACATCCCCGAACGAGGCGGCGCTGTGGTCGCCATCAATCACACCAGCTATGTCGACTTTCTGCCCGCTGCATTGGCCGTCCACCGTCGGCGCCGTCGGCTCAGATTCATGATCAAGGCCGAGATGGAACGGGTGAAGGTGGTCAACTTCCTGATCAAGCGTTCCGGGACCATCTCGGTAGACCGAGACGCTGGGGCCGGGGCCTATGCGTTGGCCGTGCAGCGGCTGCACGATGGGGAATTGGTCGGTGTCTACCCGGAGGCCACGATCAGCCGCAGCTTCGAGCTGAAGGGGTTCAAGACGGGAGCCGCCCGGATGGCCGGCGAAGCGGACGTCCCGATCATTCCGATGATCGTCTGGGGTGCACAGCGGATCTGGACCAAGGACCACCCACGGCAGATAGGCCGCAACAAGATCCCGATCGCTGTGCGGGTGGGTGAGCCCCTGCGGGCGACCGAGGACATCTCGCGGACCGGCGCCGCGCTCCGCGCGTCGATGATCACGCTGCTGCAGCAGGTACAGGCCCACTACTTGCACCCACCCGGGGCATACTGGGCGCCGCGCCGGCTCGGCGGCGGGGCACCGACCTTGGCCGAGGCGGCTCAGATAGAGGCGGACGAGGCCGCGGCCAAGGCCGCTGGTCGTGACCCGCGCCCGTCGCGCAAGGCGCTGTAGGGGTTTGAGGGGCCGTAGGGGAAGGAGAGGGCACCGCATGGCAGAGGCGTTTTACCGGTTGGGAGAGTGGATCGTTCCGCCGGTCGTCGCGATGCAAGGAACCACATTCACGTTCAATGGACTTGAGAACATTCCTGAACGGGGCGGTGCCCTGCTCGCCCAGAACCACACCAGCTACCTGGACTGGCTTCCCCCGTTGTTCGCCGTACGTGAGCGGGGCCGACGTATGTACTTCATGATCAAGGCGGAAATGGCTGATGTGAAGGCGGTCAACTACGTGATCAAACACGCCAGGCTCATCCCGGTAGACCGCAGGACGGGACACGACGCTTTCGGGGTCGCTGTGCAGCGCCTTCGCGAGGGCGAACTCATTGGGATGCACCCCGAGGCCACTATCAGCCGCAGTTTCGAACTCAGGGAATTCAAGACCGGAGCAGCGCGGATGGCGCTCGAAGCCCAGGTGCCGATAATCCCAATGATTGTGTGGGGCGCACACCGGATTTGGCCCAAAGATCATCCAAAGAAGGTGTTCCGCAACAAAGTTCCGGTTACCGTGGCGGCCGGTCGGGCGCTGCCGCCGCACGGCAACGCCGACCAACTCAACGTCGCTCTGCGCCAGGCGATGAATGCGGTGCTGTACCGGGTGCAGCAGGAGTACCCGCACCCCGAGGGGGAGTACTGGGTTCCGCGGCGGCTCGGCGGTAGCGCGCCGAGCCAGGAAGACTCCCAGGGCAATCCGGCTGTCCGAATTGCAAGAACGATTGCAGAAGTACGGGACGGATGGCGTAACACGGCCGGGGGACAACCAGAGCGGATTACATTGACGAGAGCTCAGTGACAGGGCCGATTTCGAAGACGACGTCGACCTCGAAGTCGAAGTCGATACGGCCGGCGCTCATCGCCTGCGACGTTGACGGCACCTTGTTCGACGAAGATGAAACCATCACGCCGCGTACTCGCGACGCGGTGCGGGCCGCTGTAGCCGCGGGTGCATACTTCGTCGTGGCGACCGGCCGTCCCCCGCGATGGGTGCGCCCCGTCGTCGAGGCGCTCGGGTTCGCGCCGATGGCCGTATGTGCCAACGGCGCCGTGATCTACGACCCGGCGACCGACCGGGTGGTGTCGGTGCGCACGCTGCCGGTCGACACTCTGGGCGAGTTGGCTGAGATCGCGACTCGCGTCATCCCGGGTGTGGGCCTGGCCGTTGAGCGAATCGGCGATCGCGCACATGACACGGCGACTCCCCAGTTCATCAGCTCGCCAGGTTATGAGCACGCATGGCTCAACCCGGACAACACCGAGGTGTCGAAAGAAGATTTGCTCAGCGCGCCGGCGATAAAGCTGCTGATCCGCAAGGCGGGAGCCCGCAGCGCGGATATGGCCGCCGAACTGGCCAAGCATGTCGGCGACGAGGGAGACATCACGTACTCCACCAACAACGGACTGGTGGAAGTCGTGCCCCTGGGCGTCAGCAAGGCCACCGGTGTCGCAGAGGTCGCCGGTCCGCTGGGGATCTCCAGTGACGAGGTGGTGGCATTCGGCGACATGCCCAACGACATGCCGATGCTGTTGTGGGCCGGCCATGGTGTGGCAATGGGTAACGCGCATCCCGATGTCCTAGCCGTCGCCGACGAGATCACCGCCCCCAACTACGACGACGGGGTGGGACGGGTGCTGGAACGTTGGTGGGGCTAACGGTGTCCGGGCCGACGATGTGGGAGACTGCCCGCGTGCCCGCGTTCCGGCCCGACACTCGTCGCGTCCCTTCAAGCGTGGAAACGGTAGTGGCATGAACCAGGACCCGCCGGAAGGCGATCGGCCCGAACAGGACGAGAGCGGGCTGGGCGAGCAACCGGCGTCGGCTAACGAGCCGGAACAGGACGAACCCACCGACTACGGATCACGCGGCAGCGTTCAGTTTCAGGATCCGTCGACGACGAAGCCACGCCCGCCGACGCCCGCCGAGTTGCGCGCCCGGGACAAGTTCGCCAAAAAGCAGCAGGAGATGGAGGAGGCACGGCTCGAGGCGGAAGCCAAGCGGCGCAAACAGAAGCGCACGCTCATCGGCGCCGCAGCCACCGTCGGCGTCGTGGGAGTGGTGGCGGGGCTCGGGTATTGGGCGTTGTCGGCGCCCACCGTTAACGCCCAATGCGTCCAGGAAGACATGAACGGCCAGCCCATCATCGTGCAGGACAACTACTGCACCGGGCACACCGCCGGCCTCGATGGCTTCTTTTTCTACGGCGGACATCAGTACCGCTACTACTACGGCAGTTCGGGGCCTGTGGGTTCGCGGCCCATCGGCGGAACGACGACCGCACCGAAGGGCGCCACGATTAAAACGAAGTCGGGCAGCACCATTCAGCGCGGCGGCCTCGGTGGCAAGTTCGGCGGCAGGGGCGGTGGCTCGTGAAGCGAGCCAGGACGCAGCCTCGACCGAAGTGGCGGTCGCTCGTCGAATCGCAAGGATTGGTGTACGGGACGCCGGCCCGTGACGCGAAGGGTGCGGAACGCCCGTACTGGGACGAGTCGGTTTACTACGAATTCGACATGGACGAGATCCTGGCACTGGAAGCCGACGTCGAACTGTTGCATTCGATGTGCCTGAACGCCGTCGAACAGGTGGTCCTGATGGAGCGGTACGCGGATTTTGGCCTCCCGGAATGGAGTTGGCAAGCCATCGCCGAATCGTGGCGCCGCTCTGACCCGCATGTCTACGGGCGCTTTGACTTACGTTACGACGGACGACGGCCCGCGGTGCTGCTGGAGTACAACGCTGATACGCCAACCACGCTGCTGGAAGCCGCAATCGTGCAGTGGTACTGGCTCAAGGATAAATTCCCCGGTGACGACCAGTGGAACTCACTACACGAACAGCTGGTCGACCGTTGGAAGCAGTTGCGGGATCTGTTGCCCAGCAACGAGCTGCACTTCAGCTGGTCCGGCGCGGAGGCCACCGGCGAGGACCAGATCACGACGACCTATATGCAGGAGACTGCGGCCGAAGCGGGTTTTCAGACCATCGGGTTGATGATCGAGGACCTCGGTTGGGACTCCGCCCTGAAGCGGTTCGTCGACCTCGAGGAGTCGCAGATCCACGCGATGTTCAAGCTGTACCCATGGGAGTGGGTGCTCGACGACGACTTCGGCAGACACGTGGCGTCGAGCCTGCCGCAGACGGCGTGGATCGAGCCGCTGTGGAAGACGTTGTTGTCCAACAAGGCGATCCTGGCCGTGCTGTGGGAGATGTATCCGGGTCACCCGAACCTGCTGCCCGCATACATCGACGACCCGCACGAGCTCACCGAATATGTCCGCAAACCTAAGCTCGGTCGGGAAGGGGCGAATATCTCCATTGTCGGCGCCGGCATGGAGACTGCCACCGGTGGCGTCTACGGTGAAGAGGGCTTTGTCTACCAGCTGCTGGATCCGCTGCCGCAATTCGACGACATGCGACCCGCGCTGGGCGCGTGGATCGTGGGTGACTCGTCCGCCGGGCTCGGCATCCGCGAGACCGCTGGATTGGTGACCGACGACGGCGCTGCCTTTGTACCACACCGTATCCCTCAAAAATGAACGTCCGCAGTGAACTTCCGGCCAAAATGAACGGAGTTGATCATCGATGACGACAACCATCGTGGCGCTGAATTCGGGATATTGGGATGCGGGTTACGTGACCGCGCTCGGTCGCGGGGCCGGAGCAATCGTCCTGTATTCGATCGTCGGCCTGGTGCTGATGCTGATCGGGTTCTACGCCATCGACCTCACCACGCCGGGACCGCTGCGCAAGATGGTCGACGCAGGAAAACCCAACGCAATCATCGTGTCTGCCGCGGGCATGGTGAGCATGGCGTTCATCGTGGTGCTGGCGATCTACTCGTCATCGGGAAAGCTGGCCGAAGGATTGGTGGGGTCAGCGGTTTTCGGGTTGGTGGGAATCGTGGCGCAGGTGGTGATGATGCGGATCGCGACCTTGATGATCGGCATCGACATGCACCAGTTGTTCGAGGCCGACGAGTTCAGTTATGAGGCGCTCATGGTTGCCGCGGCACAGTTCGCGCTCGGTGTCGTGGTGGCCGTCGCGATTCTCGTGATACCCCTCAGGGCTTTCGGGGGGACTGTGGACGCGACCAGCGAGTCGGCATCGATGGTGCGCGGACGGTAGGTCAGCATCGGTAATCGAGCTGACATCATCGCGAGTGCGTCGTTGCCTGTTCCCGTTGTGCCTGTTCCCGATAAGCCCGACAGGAACGCCCATTCGTGTTCGTCGCTACCGAAATAGGTTACGCTGCGGAAGGTTTCATGAAAGCGCTGCCACGACGAGCGCAACGACTCGTTGCGCCAAAGTGTCGGGCAGCCGGCCTGACCGACCACCACATGACCGATGCTGCTGCATCTTCTGAGAAAGTCGAGTTCATACAGTCGGTTGTGCTGCGCGGGGACGGTTCGTTCATCGGGCAGGTCGACCACGACGATGTCGTACATGGTGGTACTGCGGTCCACGAATTCCCAGCCGTCACAGTAATGCATGGTGACTGGACCGACAGACTCTTCCGCTCTGCGTAATTCGTCCACCGTGTAGCCGTAAGGCAGGTGTTGCGCGCTCAACCGTACCGCTTCGCGATCGATGTCGACGTGATCGACGTGTGTCGCCCCTGCGGATACGGCCAGCTGGCTCACCACCCCTTCACCGGACCCGATGACGAGCACCCGCTCGATCCTGTCCGCCAGCAGCAGCGCCGGCACCAGCAGCGCCTCGTGATAGACGAGTTGACTGAACTCGGTGCTCTGGCGTTCGCGGTCACTGAACAATGCGATGCCCTGTTCGGTCCGGCCGATCACCAGATGCTGGAACTCGGTGCGCACGTCGCAGATGACCTCGGAGAGGCGCCAGTTCCGGGTAATCCCCGGCGCTAACGGCTCGACGATTTCTAGCGGCTCGACCGCGTCACGCTCGGTGCCGAAATAAGTGGGCAGCGGCGGGAATCCATTGAACGCCACCGACGCATAGCTTGCGGTGTATGCGCCGGCGTCCAGGATCTGGACACGGTCGCCGGGGCACAGCGTGACCGGAACCGGATACCTTTGATAGAGCACGTCGTCGCCGTCGCACGTCGGCCCCGCGATGACCGCGTCGGCAACCGGATCGCCGTCGCGTTCGGTCCGCAGCCGGTACCGGATGTACTCATTCTCGGTCTCCGCAAGACCGCCATAGCGACCGATATCGAGGTACACCCACCGCCGGCCGTCGGTACCGGTGCGCACCGCTACCACCTCGCACAGGATCGTGCCCGCCGAACCGACGATCACTCGCCCCGGTTCCAGGACGAGTTGTGGTGGATGCGTGCCGAAGTAGCGTGTCAGAGCCGCCTCGATGGCATCGGTGAAGGCCTCGAGTGCGGGCACGCTCGTCGCATACGCGATGGGGAACCCGCCTCCGATGTTGATCGTCGTGAGGTCCCCCAGCGCGTCGAAGATGGGCGCGGCACAACGTATCCCCACCTCCCACGCGGATGGTTCGAGCTGTTGCGATCCGACGTGAAAGCACACGCCGTCCGTGCGCAGTTCAAGCCGTCGAGCACGACTCAGCAGCCGCGTCGCTTCTTCGGGAGCGCAGCCGAACTTGTGTCCGAAGGGCGTCACCGAGGAAGGAAACGGTGGCGCGATACGGCACTCCACATTCGCAGTGCGGGCGTGCTCGGCGATCGCCGTCAGGCTGTGCTCGGTGTCGAACGTGAAGCGGCGCACCCCTCGCGCGTACGCCGCGGCCGTATCTGAAGGCTTCCTGATGGTGTTGCCGAATGTGAGGAGGCGGCCGTCGATGCCGGCGGAATCGCACGCGTCGAGTTCGCCGACCGAGGCGACGTCGAACGTGGCTCCTTCGGCCCCAAGCAGCCGCAGAATCGGCTCGGCCGGATTCGCCTTCACGGCGTAGCGGATCTGCGCGCCGGGCAATGCAGCGCGCAGCGTCTGGAAGTTCTTGCGCACCCGATCGAGGTCGATCGTCAGATAGGGCGACTCGGGCACTAAGGGCCGTCGCTAAGCGGAGGCAGGGTGAGTTGGTAGTGAGAAGTGTTCGGTCGGAACCGTCGGGCCGCTCGGGGCTTGCGACGACAGCGGCGTAGTGATCCCGTCGACCACCTCGGTGACGTTTCCGGTGAGCCGCTCGAAGTTCAAGGTTCCGTGCGTAAAGTTCTGCGTGATCTGCAGCGGCTCTTGTATTTCCGCGCTGGTCGGTAACCCCAGCGGACCACGTTCGTAGCTCTCCGATGCCCAGGCGTCGTAGATCGCGCCGGTGACCGGTTCTGCGCCGGTGTCGGGCGACCAGTACATCGCGCCCTTGGCGAAAGTGGCATAGCGGGCATCACCCTCGGCGCCGTCTTCCGGCGAGGTCGGTGCCCCCAGAACGCTGTTCATACCGCCGATTGCCTGCCAGTGCTCGTAGATCACCCCACCCTTCAGCGCGTTGATCAGCTCTTCCGGCGGATCGTTGAAATGCGAAGCAAGCTCCCGAATCTCGTCCATCAGCGCGTACGCGGCATTGCCCGGGCAGTCGGTGTTGCCGACGTCGCGATGGGTGAAGATGGTGGGTAGTGTCGCGATGGCGCCGGCGGGAAAGGTGGTGTAGTGGCTACCCGCTGACTCCAGTGCCACCCTGCCTTTTGGGTCGACGCCGTCCATCCCAGTCGCCAGCCAAGCAGTTGGCCCATCGTTCGGAGCTGGATTGGTGTCGGCGGCACGTCGTCGAAGTTGCCGATCATGGCCACGCCCCAGGTGTTGCGGTTGAATCCGCCGGTGTGGAACCCCTCAACCGGCTTCGTGAGACCGCCGGCGCTCCCCTCGAACACCTGGCCATATTTGTCGACCAGCGCGTTGTAGGCGATGTCGCACCAGCCCAGGGTCTTGCTGTGGTACGTGTAAATAGCTTTGACAATGCCGGCCGAGTCCTGCGGCAGGTAGTCGTTACTGCCGGCGGTGTGGTGGACGACTGCGGCGCGAACCCCGTTGTCGTACTGCGGAGTACCGCATCGCAAGGATTCGTCGGCACCCCATTCCGCACGGCTGATAATGCTCGGCGCCTGGCCCGGCATGATGACCCCGGTCGGCGGCGTCCAATGTGGTCTGGCCGGCGCCTTGGGCGGGGAGATGAGGATCGCGGAGATGTTCTGGCCGAACGGCTGATCTTTTGAGGCCGGCTTGTACCCGAGGCTGTCGGTCTCTGGCGAATGGCTGGATGATGGGGCTGGCCCCTCGGTTACCGGCGCGTCGATCGGGCGGGTCACCGCTATCTGCACAGTTGTGGTGGTGCCGACGAAGACCGGATCTGTGCTGCGGGGCCCCGCGGTCGGTTCGCCCGGACTGGCAACAGCCGATCCTTCGCCCCCCAGCGGACTCACGGAGTCGGGCGCTTCGGTTTCATATTCGGTCTGATACCACGGCCCCCAGGAGCCGTTGAGGCGCTTTGCGCGCACCCGCGCTGATGTGCCAGTTAAATCCCCGGTCATTGCGACCAGCGAAAACGGGGTGTCCTGTGTGAGTTCACGAACCGTGACACCGCCGCCAAGCCCGATCAACGGCTGCTCGGTGAGCTGAGTCCCGCGAGCCTCCGGCGGCGCCGGGGTCGCCTTCTTCTGCGTTGAGTCCACCACCCACGCCACCAGGACGACGGTTACCGCGATGGCGATGAGCAGCATCGTCGGTGCGCGATTGCGGGACGGCACCAGCCGATGTTACTAGTGTTTCTAATGTTATCTATGAGGCGACACGGTATGCGCCCGGAGAAACTCCACGAAAACGTGTTCGACGGCACCGCAGAGCTGAACCCTGCGGTGCCGTCAGGTGACACGTTTCTCGAAGGACTTAGGTACCCGGCAGAAGCGGTGACACAGGCGGGGCAGCCGCGGCCGCTCCGGGTAGCGTGCCTGCGGCACCCGGCAGGGCACCTGCGGCACCCGGGAGGGCGCCTGCGGCACCCGGGAGGGCGCCTGCGGCACCGGGCAACGCCTTCGCGGCACCCGGCAGGGCGCCTGCGGCACCGGGCAACGCCTTCGCGGCACCCGGCAGGGCACCTGCGGCACCCGGGAGGGCACCTGCGGCACCCGGGAGGGCACCTGCGGCACCCGGGAGGGCACCTGCGGCACCCGGGAGAGCGCCCGCGGCACCCGGCAGGGCACCTGCGGCACCCGGCAGGCCACCTGCGGCACCGCCCTGGGCCTGCATGATCGCGGGCATTACCAGGCCCTTGAGCAGGTCGATGGCCTGACCAGCGCCCAACTGGTTGGCGGCTTGCATCACGTCATTGACCAGGCCGCCAGAGCCGCCGGAGCCGCCGCCGGCGCCCCCGCCGCCGCCGCCCAGCGACGACGGATCACCGATGATCGGATAGGTCCCGTCGGCGCCGGGGTCCAAACCAGTCGGCGCGGTGATCGGCACCTCGCCGGTTGCCGCCGGACTGGTCAGGCCCGGAGTGACCCCGGCCGGGCTGGTCAGCCCCGGGTTGGACAGGGCCGGGTTGGTCAGCCCCCCGGCGGCCGTCGAAGGGAACCCCGTAGCGGGCGTGGTGAGCCCAGGACTCGTCAGGCCAGGACTGGTCAGACCCGGGCTGGTCAGACCCGGGCTGGTCAGACCCGGGCTGGTCAGACCGCCCAGGCCTGGACTCGTCAACCCTGGGCTGGTCAGGCCAGTGCCGCCGGTGGTCCCGGTGAGGGCGGGCATGGGTGGCAAGTTGATCCCGAACGACGAGAGGCCCTGCGTGAGCGCTCCGATCAGCTCGTTCGGCAGGTCGGTCATTACTGCCGCCTGCTTGAATTCGTGGTGTTCGGGCGCCTTGGCGCTCGAGGTTGATTCGTAAACCAGGAAGTATGCGCACGGACTCGCGACTGCCAGGGCGGAAACCGCGCTGATGGCTGTCGAGAGCTTGCGTCGGCGACGGTTCGGCACGGAAGTCTCCTCAATCTTGACTATGTGTTGTCTCGGTGTGCCCTGCCCGTCTTGTCCGGCAAGGATCACCCAAAGTCGATGGTACGGGTGAGATTAGTGTGACTGGAGTGGTGATATTGAATCGTGAGGTAATTGGCACCTTCGGTGTTACTTCGGATTCGAGAGGCCCGAAGGCGATCTCCACCAGTCGAAACCCGACCCGCGCAGAGTCGCCAAATGAGGTTGGGCCAACGCAGTCGGATACCCTAGGCAACCGATGACCGCTCGTTTTGACCTCCTCGTCGTCGGCTCTGGATTCTTTGGCCTGACCATTGCCGAGCGCGCCGCTACCCAACTTGGGAAGCGCGTGCTCGTCATCGACAGACGACCCCATATCGGGGGCAACGCGTATTCGGAAGCCGAGCCGCAGACCGGAATCGAGGTGCACAAATACGGCGCCCACCTGTTCCACACCTCCAACAAGAGGGTCTGGGACTACGTGCGGCAGTTCACCGACTTCACCGACTACCGGCACCGCGTGTTCGCGATGCACAACGGGCAGGCCTACCAGTTCCCGATGGGACTTGGCCTGGTGTCGCAGTTCTTCGGCAAGTACTTCACACCCGAAGAGGCGCGGCAGTTGATCGCGGAGCAAGCCGCTGAAATTGACACCGGTGACGCACAGAACCTCGAAGAGAAGGCAATCTCGCTGATCGGGCGGCCGCTCTACGAAGCGTTCGTGCGGGGCTATACCGCCAAGCAGTGGCAGACTGATCCCAAGGAATTGCCGGCAGCCAACATCGCCCGGCTGCCGGTGCGCTACACCTTCGACAACCGTTACTTCAGCGACACTTATGAAGGCCTGCCCGTGGAGGGCTACACGGCGTGGCTGGAGAATATGGCCGCGGACGACCGCATCGAGGTGAGGCTGAACACCGACTGGTTCGAAGTCGGCGAACATTTGCGCGGGGACAGCCCCGACGCGCCCGTTGTATACACCGGCCCGTTGGACCGCTACTTCGGCTACGCCGAAGGTCGGCTCGGTTGGCGCACACTGGACTTCGAAGTTGAAGTGTTACCGATCGGGGATTTCCAGGGCACGCCGGTGATGAATTACAACGACCTCGACGTGCCCTATACCCGGATCCACGAGTTCCGGCACTTCCACCTCGAGCGCGACTACCCGACCGACAAGACGGTGATCATGCGGGAGTACTCCCGGTTCGCCGAGGAAGAGGATGAGCCCTACTATCCGATCAATACCGAGGCCGACCGCGCCCTGTTGGCCGCCTATCGGGCGAGGGCGAAGTCCGAGACCGCCGCTTCGAAAGTACTTTTCGGCGGCCGGCTGGGCACCTACCAATACCTGGATATGCATATGGCCATTGCCAGCGCGCTGAACATGTACGACAACACCCTCGCGCCACACTTACGCGACGGCACCGCTCTAAGCCAAGAGGAGGGCGCGGGCGCATGAGTGCCGTGAGCCTGCTGTCCCGAATAATCCTGCCGCGCCCGGGTGAGCCCCTGGACGTGCGCAAGCTTTACCTGGAAGAGTCGACCACCAACTCTCGACGGGCACACTCGACTAGCCGCACCTCGCTGCAGATCGGCAAAGAGTCCGAGGTGTCGTTCGCCACCTACTTCAATGCGTTCCCGGCCAGCTACTGGCGCCGCTGGACGATCTGCAAATCGGTGGTGCTGCGCGTCGAGGTTACCGGCGCAGGGCGCGTCGACGTATATCGGACCAAGGCCACCGGTGCGCGCATCTTCATCGAGGGCCGCCAGTTCACCGGCAGCGGAGATGAGGCCGCTGCGCCTGAAGTTGTCGAGGTCGAGGTTGGCCTGGGGCCGTTCGAGGACGGCGGATGGATCTGGTTCGATATCACCACCGACACCGCGGTCACCCTGCTTAGCGGGGGCTGGTACGCGACTGAATCCGCACCGGGCAGGGCCAACATCGCGGTCGGCATTCCGACGTTCAACCGCCCCGCGGACTGCGCCAACGCACTGGGTGAACTCACCGCAGACCCGTTGGTAGACGGGGTGATCGGCGCGGTGATCGTGCCCGACCAGGGCACCCGCAAGGTGCGAGACCATCCGGACTTCCCCGCGGCGGCCGCCCGGCTGGGCAGTCGGCTGTCCATCCACGACCAGCCCAACCTGGGCGGCTCGGGCGGCTACAGCCGGGTGATGTACGAGGCGCTGAAAAACACCGACTGCCAACAGATCTTGTTCATGGACGACGACATCCGCATTGAGCCGGACTCGATCCTGCGGGTGCTGGCCATAAGTCGCTTCGCTAAAGCTCCCATGCTGGTGGGCGGCCAGATGCTCAACCTGCAGGAGCCGTCGCACCTGCACATCATGGGCGAGGTTGTGGATCGGACGAACTTCATGTGGACGGCCGCTCCGCACACCAAGTACGACCACGACTTCGCCGAATATCCGTTGAACGACAACGAAGACAAGAGCAAGCTGCTGCACCGGCGCATCGACGTCGACTACAACGGCTGGTGGACGTGCATGATTCCGCGGCAGGTAGCCGAAGAACTGGGGCAGCCGCTGCCGCTGTTCATCAAATGGGACGACGCGGACTACGGTCTGCGGGCCGCCGAGCACGGCTACCCGACCGTCACCTTGCCCGGCGCCGCGATCTGGCATATGGCCTGGAGCGATAAGGACGACGCGATCGACTGGCAGGCCTACTTCCACCTACGCAACCGGCTGGTAGTCGCGGCGATGCACTGGGACGGTGACGTCACCGGCCTAGTCCGCAGCCACCTCAAGGCAACTCTGAAACACCTTGCCTGCCTGGAATATTCGACGGTGGAAATCCAGAACAGAGCTATCGATGATTTCCTGGCCGGGCCGGAGCACATCTTCTCGATACTGGAATCGGCGCTGCCCGAAGTGCACCGGATGCGTAAGGAATTCCCAGACGCGGTCGTGTTGCCCGCGGCCAGCGAGCTGGCGCCGCCGTTGCACCAAAGCCAGGCGATGAAACCGCCGGTGAACCCGGTGTCCGTCGGATACCGGCTGGTGCGCGGGATCGTGCACAACCTGAAGGCCGCCGACCCCGCCCACCATGAACGCCCCGAGTACAACGTGCCGACCCAGGACGCGCGCTGGTTCCGGCTGTGCACGGTTGACGGTGTCACCGTGACGACGGCCGATGGGTGCGGAGTGGTCTACCGCCAGCGTGATCGGCGCAAGATGTTCTCGCTGCTAGTTCAATCGCTGCGCCGTCAGAGTCGGCTGGCCAGCCGCTTCAACGAGATGCGCAAGGTGTACCGGGACGCGTTGCCGGTGTTGTCGAGCAAGCAGAAGTGGGAAACGGTGTTGTCCCCCACAAGCGGTCCGCACCCCCACTCGGCAGCCGACCCTCCCGCCCAAAAAGAGCCCGAGCATGCCTGAAGCCCTGCAAGCAGAGGCGCCGCGGGGCGAGGTGGCCGCAATAGTGGCCGTTCAGTCGGTATTGGCTGACCGCCCCGGTGTACTGACCGCGGCGCGCGCACTGTCTCACTTCGGAGAGCACAGCATCGGCTGGGTCCTCGTCTCGTTGCTGGGCGCTGTCGTGGCGCCCGGGAAGTCTGGGCGCCGCGGAGGCTGGTTGCTGGCCGCAGTCGGGGCGTTCGCCGCCCACGCGGCCGCCGTGCTGGTCAAGCGGGTGGTCAAGCGCAAGCGTCCGCATCACCCGGCCGTAGCGGTGAACGTCGGCACACCCAGTCAGCTGAGCTTCCCGTCGGCGCATGCGACGTCCACCACGGCAGCGGCAATCCTGATGGGCCGCGCTACCGGATTACCGCTA
Organism: uncultured Actinomycetota bacterium; assembly: GCA_963762625.1. GTDB lineage: Bacteria > Actinomycetota > Actinomycetes > Mycobacteriales > Mycobacteriaceae > Mycobacterium. Next base: position 266,776 of record CAVXLB010000001.1, on the reverse strand, counting down.
CCCGTGTTGCTCGTTCCACCGATGGCGATTTCGCGGATACTGCTTGGCGTGCACTATCCCAGCGACGTCGCCTGTGGGATCGGTCTCGGTGCCGCCGTCGCGGGCATAGCCGTCCGGATGCGAGAGGTGTGGCGCACGTGAGTGGGGACAGCCAGGAGGTCGTGAAAGGCCCTCCGGCCAACCTGTTCACCGGGGTGATCAAGGCGATGCGCCCGCGGCAATGGATGAAGAACGCGCTGGTGCTGGCCGCGCCGCTGGCGGCGCTGGGCGGGCCCATCCACCATGACTACGCCGCGGTGCTCACCCAGGTTTTGGTCGCGTTCGTAGTGTTCAGCCTCGGCGCCTCGTCGATATACCTGGTCAACGACGTGCGCGACGTCGAAGCCGACCGGGAGCACCCGACCAAGAGGTTCCGTCCGATCGCGGCCGGCGTGGTGCCCGAGTGGCTCGCCTACACTCTCGCGGCTGTGCTGGCAGTGGCCTCACTCGCCATTGCGTGGTGGCTGACCCCCAACCTCGCGGTAGTGATGGCCATCTACATCGCCATGCAGCTCGGGCTACTGCTTCGGCCTCAAGCACCAAGCGGTCATCGACATCTGCATTGTGTCGTCAGCGTTTCTGCTCCGGGCCATCGCCGGGGGTGTCGCCACCGGCATACCGCTGTCCCAATGGTTTTTGCTGACCGCGGCGTTCGGATCGCTGTTCATAGCGGCAGGCAAGCGCTATGCCGAGCTACAGCTGGCGGAGCGAACCGGTGCCAGGATCCGCAAGTCATTGGAGAACTACACAAGCACCTACCTGCGGTTCGTCTGGACGATGTCTGCCACCGCGGTCGTCATGTGTTACGGACTGGTGGCGTTCGAGCGCGACCACCACTCGGGGTCTTGGTACGCGATCTCGATGGTTCCATTCACCATCGCGATCCTGCGCTACGCGGTGGACGTCGACGGCGGGCTGGCCGGGGAACCCGAAGACATCGCTCTGCGAGACCGGGTGTTCCAGCTGCTGGTTCTGGCGTGGATCGGGACCGTTGGTGCCGCTGTTGTCTTCGGTTAGTCCCGCTCGGCCCGCGTTCCCCTACGACACCGTGGTCCGGGTCAGCCTGTGGACCAGCGTGGCCGTGGTCACCATGCTGTTTGGCTGGGGGAGTTGGCAACGACGCTGGATCGCCGACGACGGGTTGATCGTGTTGCGCACGGTGCGCAATCTGATGGCCGGCAACGGGCCGGTTTTCAACCAGGGCGAACGGGTGGAGGCCAATACCTCCACGGCATGGACCTATCTGATGTACGCGGGAAGCTGGGTCGGCGGCCCGATGCGCATGGAATATGTGGCGTTGGCCCTGGCGCTGATGCTTTCCTTACTGGGCGCCGCATTCCTCATGCTGGGAACGGGCCGGCTCTACGCACCGAGCTTGCGAGGCCGTCGGGCGATCATGCTGCCTGCCGGGGCGCTGGCCTACATCGCGCTCCCACCGGCACGTGACTTCGCCACGTCCGGCTTGGAGAGCGGGCTGGTGCTGGCGTACCTCGGTCTGCTGTGGTGGATGATGGTCTGCTGGTCGCAGCCGCTGCGGGTTCGCTCGCAAGGCCGGCCGTTCCTCGGTTCGCTGGCCTCCGTCGCCGGGAGCAGCGTTCTGGTCCGGCCCGAGCTGGCGTTGATGGGCGGGGCAGCGCTGATCATGATGCTGATCGCGGCTCGCGACTGGCGCCGTCGCGCGCTGATCGTGTTGGCCGGAGGATTCCTGCCGGTCGCTTATCAGATCTTCCGGATGGGCTACTACGGCCTGCTGGTGCCTGGAACGGCCCTGGCCAAGGACGCGGCCGGCGACAAATGGTCACAGGGCATGATCTATCTGTCTAATTTTGACGAACCCTATGCGCTGTGGGTGCCGGCCGTGCTTTTAGTGCCGCTGGGATTGCTCTTGATGGCCGCGCGTCGCCGGCCGTCGTTCCTGCGTCCCAGGGTGGCCCCTAACTACGGCCGGGTGGCCCGCGCGGTGCAAAGCCCCTCTGCCGTGGTGGCTTTCGTCGTCGTGAGTGGGCTGTTGCAGGCGCTCTACTGGATTCGGCAGGGCGGCGATTTCATGCACGGCCGGGTTTTGCTCGCGCCGCTCTTTTGTTTGCTGGCTCCGGTGTCCGTCATCCCCGTGGCGCTTCCCGGCGGACCCGACGGAAACGCCTACTCGCGGGAGACCGGTCATTGGGTGGGCATTGCCGCCAGCGTGCTCTGGCTTGGGGTCGCCGGCTGGTCGCTGTGGGCAGCAAACTCGCCGGGGATGGGTGACGACGCGACCCGCGTCACCTACTCCGGAATCGTCGACGAACGCCGTTTCTACGCTCAGGCCACCGGGCACGCTCACCCGCTGACCGCTGCTGACTACCTGGATTACCCGAGGATGGCCGCTGTCCTGGTTGCGCTCGACAACACTCCGGACGGGGCGCTGTTGCTGCCGTCTGGCAACTACACGCAATGGGATCTGGTGCCGATGATCCAGCCGCCACCGGGAGCTTCTCCGGAGGGGAAGACACCCCAACACGCAGTATTTTTCACCAACCTCGGAATGCTGGGGATGAACGTGGGGCTCGATGTGCGGGTGATCGACCAGATCGGGTTGGCAAACCCGCTTGCCCAACACACAGCGCGGTTGGAACACGGCCGCATCGGGCATGACAAGAACCTCTTTCCGGACTGGGTGATCGCGGACGGTCCATGGGTGAAGGTGTATCCGGGTATTCCCGGCTACCTGGACCCGCAGTGGGTCGCGGAAGCGGTGGCGGCGCTGCAATGCCCCGCGACCAAGGCGGTGCTGAGCTCGGTGCGCTCCCCGATGACTCCGCATCGGTTCATCTCCAACGTCATGAATTCCTACGAATTCACCCAGTACCGGATCGACCGCGTTCCGCTTTACGAGCTCGTCAGGTGTGGGCTCGAGGTCCCCGATGCGGGCCCACCCGCCCCTCGCGAGTAGGGCGCGCGAGGTTAAATTTCGGCAAATCTCGAAACAATAACGGCTGCGAGCGGTCGGTCGAGGCCACGAACCCTGACCGCAACGCCGCAAGGAGTGCTCATCAGCACCGCAGCCGCCAGCAGGCACATGCGAAGCCGTGACGCGGGGACGCCATTTGCGGCCGGAAAATCAGCACAAACCGCCGTCGGATCACGGTTTGTGCGACCCGCTCGATGAGAAGGCTTGCCCTATCGTGTGATTGACTACACGGGCACTGCTGCGCCCAGCGCATGCAGTTGGAGTAATCGAGATGCGCCCGGATTCTGGGGATGCACCGAAAGGATGAGGAAGCAAGAATGACGTTTGTTGACAGGTTTCGCGGCGCCGTGGCACGTATGCCGCGCCGACTCCTGGTGGGGGCCGTTGGGGCGGCCCTGCTGTCGAGTTTGATTGGCGTCGTGGGGGGCTCGGCGACGGCTGGGGCGTTCTCGCGCCCGGGTCTGCCGGTGGAGTACCTGCAGGTTCCGTCGGCGGCGATGGGCCGCAACATCAAGATTCAGTTCCAGAGCGGTGGCGCTAACTCGCCCGCCCTCTACCTGCTCGACGGTATGCGCGCGCAGGAGGACTACAACGGCTGGGACATCAACACCCCGGCCTTCGAGTGGTACTACCAGTCGGGCATTTCGGTGGTCATGCCGGTCGGCGGGCAGTCCAGCTTCTACTCGGACTGGTACAAGCCAGCCTGCGGTAAGGCCGGCTGCACCACCTACAAGTGGGAAACCTTCCTGACCAGTGAGCTTCCGCAGTACCTGCAGAGCGCCAAGCAGGTCAAGCCGACCGGCAGCGCCGCCGTCGGTCTGTCGATGGCCGGTTCGTCGGCGCTGATTCTGGCGGCCTACCACCCCGGCCAGTTCGTCTATGCCGGCTCGCTGTCGGCGCTGTTGGACCCCTCCCAGGGGATGGGCCCGACGCTGATCGGCCTGGCCATGGGTGATGCGGGCGGATACAAGACTTCCGACATGTGGGGACAGTCGAGCGACCCCGCGTGGCAGCGCAACGACCCGTCGCTGCAGGTGGGGACGCTGGTCGCCAACAACACCCGCATCTGGGTGTACTGCGGTAACGGTAAGCCGTCCGATCTGGGCGGCGACAACCTGCCCGCCAAGTTCCTGGAGGGCTTCGTGCGGACCAGCAACCTCAAGTTCCAGGACGCGTACAACGCCGCCGGTGGTCACAACGCGGTGTTCAACTTCCAGGACAACGGCACCCACAGCTGGGAGTACTGGGGCCAGCAGCTCAACGCCATGAAGCCCGACCTGTAGTCGGTGCTGGGTGCTATGCCGAACACGGGCGATACCGGTACCGGTACCAGCACCAGCCAGGGCTGATAGGCGGCCAAACGCAACCTCACTAACGGCGGCGATCCCACCTCGGGTCGCCGCCGTTAGTGTCTTCCGTCCGGGTGCCGCCGGCTTCTTCAGGGGTGTGGTCTATTTCACTACCCTGCGGGGCGGCTGCGTCGCGCCGCTGGATACTGTGCTCACAGCGGATAGACGATGAACGAGGGGGGTAGACATGAGGGGCGTACAGACTCTGTCAACGCTGCTGCGAGTGTTCTGCGTTGCCGCGCTATCGGTTGGATTCGGTTGTGTGGCCTTGGCGTCAGAGACGGTAGGAACCACCGGCAAAGCCAGGGCGGCGGGTTACGAAAGGCTGATGGTGCCGTCGGGCGCGATGGGCCGGGACATCCCGGTGGCCTTCCTGGCCGGCGGGCCGCACGCGGTGTATCTGCTGGACGCCTTCGACGCCGCCCCGGATGTCAGCAACTGGATCACCGCGGGAAACGCGATGAGCACCATGGCTGGCAAGGGGATTTCGGTGGTAGCGCCCGCCGGCGGCGCTTACAGCATGTACACCAATTGGGAGCAGGACGGCAGCAAGCAGTGGGACACCTTCCTGTCCAGTGAGCTGCCTGACTGGCTGGCCGCCAACAAGGGCCTCGCACCCGGCGGCCATGCCGCGGTGGGGGCTTCTCAGGGTGGCTATGCCGCGATGGCCCTGGCGGCCTTCCACCCCGACCGTTTCGGCTTCGCCGGCTCGCTGTCCGGGTTCCTGTATCCGTCCAGCACCAACTACAACGGCGCGATCCTCGCCGGCCTGCAGCAATTCGGCGGCATCGACGGCAATGGAATGTGGGGCGCCCCGCAGCTGGGCCGGTGGAAGTGGCACGACCCGTGGGTGCACGCCGCGCTGCTGGCGCAGAACAACACCCGGGTGTGGGTGTACAGTCCGACCACCCAGGACGCCAGCGACCCCGCCGCCATGATCGGCCAGGCAGGCGCGGCGATGGGCAGCAGCCGGGAGTTCTACCAGCAGTACCGCAGCAACGGCGGGCACAACGGCCACTTTGACTTCCCGGGCGGCGGCGACAACGGCTGGGGCTCGTGGGCCGGCCAGCTCGGTGCCATGTCGGGCGAGATCGTCGGAGCCATTCGTTAGTCGGGCGATCGGTACCGTGTAGGGGTGCAGCAGAGGTCGGGCCGGCCGCTGCATTTGCACAATGACCTTTCGACGACCGTCCGACTCTGCTAGCAGGAGAACATGGCCAAGAACTCCCGCGCTAAGCGCCACCGACTCCTCGCCTGGATTGCGGCCTGCACCATGGCGGTTGTCGTCGGGCTGGTGATTGTGGCCGTGGTGACCATGCTGCGCAGTACTGAATCACCGCCCAGCGCGGTGCCGCCCGGCGTGCTGCCTCCGGCTTCGACGACAACCCACCCGCACAAGCCTCGACCCACCTCGCAGGACGCGTCCTGCCCCGACGTGCAGTTGATTGACATTCCCGGCACCTGGGAGTCGTCCCCGGAAGACGACCCGCTTAACCCGGTGCAATTTCCGAATGCGTTGCTGGACAAGGTGACTACGTCGATCGGCCAGCAGTTTCCGTCCTCCCGGGTGCAGACGTTCACCGTTCCCTACACGGCGCAGTTCAACAATCCGCTGGGCGGCGTCAAGCAGATGTCCTACAACGAGAGCAGGGCAGAAGGCACCCGCGCGACGGTCCAAGCGATGACCGACATGACTAACAAATGCCCGCTGACCAGCTACGTGCTGGTGGGCTTTTCACAAGGCGCGGTGATCGCCGGCGATATCGCCAGCGACATCGGCAACGGCCGCGGACCGGTCGATGACGACCTGGTGCTCGGTGTCACGCTGATTGCCGACGGCCGCCGTCAGCAAGGGGTGGGTAACGACATCGGGCCCAATCCGCCGGGTGAAGGTGCCGAGATAACCCTGCACGAGGTGCCTATATTGGCCGGGATGGGGCTGACCATGACTGGCCCGCGGCCCGGCGGTTTCGGCTCGCTCGACGGGAACACCAACGAGATCTGCGCCCTAGGCGACCTCATCTGCGCCGCCCCGGAGAACGCGTTCAGCATCGCTAACCTGTCGAACACGCTGAACACGCTCGCAGGCGGCGCCGGCCAGCCCGTCCATGCGTTGTACGCCACCACCCAGTTCTGGAACTTGGACGGGGCACCGGCGACCGATTGGACGCTGAACTGGGCGCATGGGCTGATCGACAACGCGCCTCATCCCAAACATGGATGACATGGCTGTGTGGTGGTCAATCCTGGGAGCGATCGGCGGTACCTTGTGATTTGGTCTGCCGCGCGGCGCGCCTTAACATTAAGAGAAAATTAAGAGCAATTAGAGGCTTGTGGTTGACCCGATCGGGTCTAAGCCGGCTTGCACCGGCGTTGACTGGGCGCGCACGCGGGGCGCGGAACGCGGCCGTCGGCGTGGCCGGCACATGAGGTGTGTGACAGGAGAGAGCGGCATGGCGTACCACAACCCCTTCATCGTGGATGGAAGGATTAAGTTCCCGGCTAACACCAACCTGGTTCGCCACGTTGAGAAATGGGCGAAGGTTCGCGGCGACAAGCTGGCCTACCGATTCCTGGACTTCTCCACCGAACGTGACGGCGTCGAACGCGACATCCTCTGGTCAGATTTCAGTGCCCGCAACCGCGCCGTCGGTGCGCGTCTGCAGCAAGTCACCCAGCCGGGTGACCGGATCGCAATCCTATGCCCGCAAAACCTCGACTACCTCATTTCCTTCTTCGGTGCGCTCTACTCCGGCCGGATCGCGGTTCCGCTGTTCGACCCGGCGGAGCCGGGTCACGTCGGCCGTTTGCACGCGGTGCTGGACGACTGCGCCCCGTCGACGATTCTGACTACCACCGACGCCGCCGAGGGCGTCCGTAAGTTCATCCGTGCCCGTTCTGCCAAGGAACGGCCGCGCGTGATCGCCGTTGATGCGGTACCCACCGAGGTCGCCTCCACCTGGCAGGAGCCAGAGGCCGACGAGGGCACCACCGCCTACCTGCAGTACACCTCGGGCTCCACCCGCACGCCAACGGGCGTGATGATCAGCCACCTGAACCTGCCCACCAATGTGCTGCAGGTGCTGAATTCCCTGGAGGGCACCGAAGGCGACCGCGGCTGCATGTGGCTGCCGTTCTTCCACGACATGGGTCTGATCACTGCCCTGCTCGCGCCAGTGCTCGGCCAGAGCTTCACCTTTATGACGCCCGCCGCGTTCGTGCGCCGGCCCGGCCGCTGGATCCGCGAACTCGCCCGCAAGCCGGGCGAGACCGGCGGCGTCTTCTCAGCCGCGCCGAACTTTGCCTTCGAACACGCCGCCATGCGCGGCCTGCCCCGCGACGACGAGCCGCCGCTGGACCTGAGCAACGTCAAGGGAATCCTCAACGGCAGCGAGCCGGTGTCGCCGGCGTCGATGCGCAAGTTCTACGAAGCATTTGCGCCTTATGGACTGCAGGAGACCGCCATCAAGCCGTCGTACGGTCTGGCCGAGGCGACGCTGTTCGTCTCGACCACGCCGAAGGACGAGAAGCCAAGGATCATCCACGTAGACCGGGATGCGCTGAACAAAGGCAGCTTCGTCGAGGTGGCCGCCGGCGCTGCGAACGCCGTCGCTCAGGTTTCCGCCGGCAAGATCGGCGTGGACGAGTGGGCGGCCATCGTGGATGCCGACTCGGCCACCGAGCTGTCCGACGGGCAGATCGGCGAGATCTGGTTGCACGGCAAGAACCTGGGTGGCGGCTACTGGGGCAAGGAAGAAGAGTCCGCTCAGACTTTCCGGAACATCCTCAAGTCGCGTATCCAGGAATCGCACGCCGAGGGGGCTTCGGACGACGGGCTGTGGGTGCGCACCGGCGATTACGGCACCTACTACGACGGCCACCTCTATATAGCGGGCCGGATCAAGGACCTTGTCATCATCGATGGCCGTAACCACTACCCGCAGGACCTGGAGTGCACGGCGCAGGAGTCGACCAAGGCGCTGCGGGTCGGCTACGTGGCCGCCTTCTCCGTCTCGGCTAACCAGTTGCCGCAGGCGGTGTTCAACAACCCGCACGCCGGGCTGAAATTCGATTCCGAGGACACTTCTGAGCAGCTGGTCATCGTCGGCGAGCGCGCCGCCGGTGCACATAAGCTGGACTATGAGCCCATTGTCGACGGTATCCGGGCGGCCATCGCGGTCGCGCACGGCGTGACCGTGCGTGACGTGCTGCTGGCGTCGGCCGGAACGATTCCCCGTACCTCTAGCGGGAAGATCGGCCGACGCGCGTGCCGCGCGGCCTACCTCGACGGCAGCCTGCGCAGCGGCGTAGGTTCCCCGACGGCCTTCGCCACCGAACCGAACTGAGCTGGGTAACCATGGCAGAGAACAACCAGGAGAATGCGGCCCCCCAGGAGAACCTTCCTTCCCCGGAAGGCTCCGGAGACTCCGCCGAGCCCGAGCAGAACGCGCCCTCGAATAAGACCGAGTTGACGGTCCCCGAGATGCGGCAGTGGCTGCGCAACTGGGTGGGTAAGGCCGTCGGGCAGTCGCCCGACGGCATCGACGAGTCGGTGCCGATGGTGGAGCTGGGCTTGTCGTCGCGGGATGCCGTGGCAATGGCCGCCGACATCGAGGACATGACCGGCGTCACGCTCTCGGTCGCGGTGGCTTTCCAGCATCCGACCATCGAAGCGCTGGCGACCCGGATCGTCGAGGGGGAGCCCGAAAGAGCCGACGACGGCGTCGACACCGTCGACTGGTCGCGCAACGGCCCGGCGGAACGCGTCGACATCGCGATCGTGGGCTTGGCCACACGGCTGCCCGGCGACATGAACAGCCCGGACGAAACCTGGCAGGCGCTACTGGAAGGCCGGGACGCCATCACCGACCTGCCCGAAGGCCGCTGGTCGGAATTCCTTGCAGAGCCGCGGTTGGCCCAGCGGATCGCGCAGGCCCGCACCCGCGGCGGCTACCTCAAGGACATCAAGGGCTTCGACTCCGAGTTCTTCGCGGTGGCCAAGACCGAAGCCGACAACATCGACCCGCAGCAGCGGATGGCGCTCGAGTTGACCTGGGAGGCGCTCGAGCATGCTCGTATCCCGGCGTCCAGCCTGCGCGGCGAGGCCGTCGGCGTCTACGTCGGGTTTACCAACAACGACTACGGCTTCCTGGCCATCTCGGACCCGAGTGTCGCGCATCCCTATGCGATCACCGGTAATTCGACTGCAATCATCGCCAACCGGGTGTCGTACTTCTTCGACTTCCGCGGCCCGTCGATGAGCATCGACACCGCTTGTTCGAGCTCCCTGGTGGCGATGCACCAGGGCGTGCAGGCCTTGCGCAACGGCGAGGCCGACGTGGTCGTCGCCGGCGGCGTCAACGCGCTGATCACACCCGCGGTGACCCTCGGTTTCGACGAGATCGGCGCGGTGCTGGCACCCGACGGCCGGATCAAGTCGTTCTCCTCAGACGCCGACGGCTACACCCGCTCCGAGGGCGCCGGCATGCTGGTGCTCAAGCGGGTCGACGACGCCCGCCGCGACGGCGACCAGATACTGGCGGTTATCGCCGGCAGCGCGGTCAACCACGACGGCCGGTCCAACGGCCTTATCGCGCCCAACCAGGACGCACAGGCTGACGTGCTGCGCCGGGCCTACAAGGACGCCGGCATCGATCCGCGCAACGTCGACTATGTCGAGGCACACGGCACCGGCACCGTCCTCGGTGACCCGATCGAGGCCGAGGCGCTGGGCCGCGTCATCGGCAGGGGTCGTCCCGCCGATCAACCGGTGCTACTGGGCGCGGTGAAAACCAATGTTGGGCACATGGAGTCGGCTGCCGGTGCGGCCAGCATGGCGAAGGTCGTGCTGGCGCTGCAGCATGACAAGTTGCCGCCGTCGCTCAACTTCGCCGGGCCCAGTCCGTATATCGACTTCGACGCGAATCACCTAAAGGTGATCGACACGGCTACCGACTGGCCCCGCTACGGCGGCTACGCGCTGGCCGGGGTGTCGAGCTTCGGCTTCGGCGGCGCGAACGCGCACATGGTGGTTCGCGAGGTGTTGCCGCGCGATGTGACGGAGCGGGAGCCGGAGCCAGAGGCTCAGGCGGTCGGTGAAACTGCGTCAGCCGAGGCGCCCGCCCTCGAAGGGCACTCGCTGCGCTTCGACGAATACGGCGAGATCGTCAGCGACGCAATAACGCCCGAGGAGCCGGACTACGAGCTGCCGGGCATCACCGACGAGGCGCTGCGGCTCAAGGAAGTCGCGCTGCAGGAGCTTGAGTCCGAACAGGCATCGGAAGAGTTGGGCCCGCCGCTGATTCCGCTTGCGGTGTCGGCGTTCTTGACGTCCCGTAAGAAGGCCGCCGCTGCGGAGCTCGCGGACTGGATGGAGACCCCCGAGGGTCAGGCGGCGTCGCTGGAATCGATCGGGCGATCGCTGTCGCGCCGCAACCACGGCCGGTCCCGCGCGGTGGTCCTGGCACACGACCACGAGGAGGCCATCAAGGGCCTGCGGGCGGTCGCCGAGGGCAAGCAGCGGCCGAACGCCTTCAGCGTTGACGGGCCGGTCAGCAACGGCCCGGTCTGGGTGCTGGCCGGATTCGGCGCACAGCACCGCAAGATGGGCAAGAGCCTGTATCTGCGCGACGCGGTTTTCGCCGAGTGGATCGAGAAGGTCGACGCCCTGGTCCAGGACGAGCTGGGCTACTCGGTGCTCGAACTGATCCTGGACGACTCGCAGGACTACGGCATCGAAACCACCCAGGTCACCATCTTCGCGATCCAGATCGCGCTGGGTGAACTGCTCAAGCACCACGGTGCCAAGCCCGCCGCGGTCGTCGGCCAGTCGCTGGGCGAGGCCGCGTCGGCCTACTTCGCCCGAGGCCTGTCGCTGCAGGACGCCACCCGGGCGATCTGCTCTCGTTCGCATCTGATGGGCGAGGGCGAGGCGATGCTGTTCGGCGAGTACATCCGGCTGATGGCGCTGGTGGAGTATTCCGCCGACGAGATCAAAACGGTGTTCTCCGAATTCCCCGACCTTGAGGTGTGCGTCTACGCCGCACCCACCCAGACCGTCATCGGCGGGCCCCCGGACCAGGTGGACGCGATCATCGCCCGCGCGGAATCCGAGGGTAAGTTCGCCCGCAAGTTCCAGACCAAGGGCGCCAGCCACACCCAGCAGATGGATCCACTGCTCGGCGAGCTCACCGCGGAACTGCAGGGCATCAAGCCGATGAGCCCGACGGCCGGGATCTACTCCACCGTGCACGAGGGCAGCTACGTCAAGCCCGGCAGCGACCCGATCCACGACGTCGAGTACTGGAAGAAGGGCCTGCGCCACAGCGTCTACTTCACCCACGGCATCCGCAACGCCGTCGACAGCGGCCACACCACCTTCGTGGAGCTGGCGCCCAACCCAGTCGCGCTGATGCAGGTGGGGCTGACGACGGCGGACGCCGGCCTGCATGACGCGCAACTGCTCCCGACCCTGGCCCGCAAGCAGGACGAGGTCGAGTCGATGGTCTCGACCATGGCGCAGCTCTACCTGTACGGCCATGACCTGGACATCCGCACGCTGTTCACCCGCGCTAACGGACCCGAGGACTACGCCAACATCCCCCCGACCCGGTTCAAGCGCAAAGAGCACTGGTTGGAATCCCACTTCTCCGGCGACGGTTCCGTGATTCCGCCCGGTGCCCACGTCGCGCTGCCGGATGGTCGCCACGTCTGGGAATACGCGGCGCGGGATCAGACCGATCTGGCCGCGCTGGTGCAAGCCGCTGCGGCGGCTGTGCTTCCGGATGCCACGCTGACGGCCGCCGAGCAGCGGGCGGTCCCCGGTCTGGGCGCCCGGCTGGTGACGACGTTGACCCGCCACCCCGGCGGTGCCTCGGTTCAGGTGCACGCCCGGATCGACGAGTCTTTCACGCTGGTCTACGACGCGCTGGTGGTGCGGGGCGGTGCGGAAGCGGTGTTGCCGGTGGCGGTTGGTGCCGGAACCGCGGTCGCGTCCGCCGTCGCCCCACCGGCTGGGGTGTTCCCCAGCCAGGATCCGCGGATCGCGGCGATCGAGGGCGGCGAAGACCTAACGTCCGACACGCTGGGAGACAGTCTGACCACCCGCTACATGCCGGCCGGCTTCACCAAATGGTCACCGGATTCCGGCGAGACCATCGCCGAGCGACTGGGCACGATCGTCGCGGCCGCGATGGGTTACGAGCCCGAGGACCTGCCGTGGGAGGTGCCGCTCATCGAGCTGGGCCTGGACTCGCTGATGGCGGTGCGGATCAAGAACCGCGTCGAGTACGACTTCGACCTGCCGCCGATCCAGTTGCAGGCGGTGCGCGACGCCAACCTCTACAACGTCGAGAAGCTGATCGAGTACGCCCTCGAGCACCGCGACGAGGTGGAGCAGCTGCACGATTACCAAAAAGTGCAGACTGCTTCGGAAATAGCCACCGCCATCGCCGAGGCCGAGTTGCCGGACGCTGGGCCCGGTGCGGCCACCCCACCTGCCTCAGACGTCCCGATCCCACCGCCGCCGACGGACCCGTCTGGCCCGTCGGGTCCCGCCGCCAACGGCGCCAATCCGAATCTTGCCGTCGCGGCAGAGGCGCTCAACCAGGAGGCGGTCGCCAAGGCGCTCAACTCCGACGTGCCGCCGCGCGATGCTTCTGAGCGGGTCACCTTCGCCACCTGGGCGATTGTCACCGGCAAGTCCCCTGGCGGCATTTTCAACCGGTTGCCCAAGCTGGATGGGGAGGCCGCGGACAAGATGGCACAGCGGCTTTCCGAGCGCGCCGAAGGGCCGATCACCGCTGAGGACGTGCTGACGTCGGACAACATCGAGGCGCTGGCAGACAAGGTCCGCACTTACCTGGAGGCCGGCCAGATCGACGGATTCGTCCGCACGCTGCGCCCGCGTCCCGACGGCGGATCGAAGGTGCCGGTGTTCGTGTTCCACCCGGCCGGCGGCTCGACGGTGGTGTACGAACCCTTGCTCAACCGGCTGCCGGCGGACACCCCGATGTTCGGCTTCGAGCGGGTCGAAGGCTCGATCGAAGAGCGCGCGGCGCAATACGTTCCGAAGTTGATCGAGATGCAGGGCGACGGGCCATACATTCTGGTGGGGTGGTCCCTGGGCGGCGTGCTGGCCTACGCGTGTGCAATCGGGCTGAGGCGGCTTGGGCATGACGTCAGGTTCGTCGGGCTGATCGATGCGGTACGCGCGGGCGAGGAGATACCGAGGACCAAGGAGGAGATCCGCAAGCGCTGGGACCGCTACGCGCGGTTCGCCGAGAAGACCTTCAACGTCACCATCCCGGCGATCCCTTACGAACAGCTCGAGGAGCTGGACGACGAGGGCCAGATCCGGTTTGTCCTGGACGCCGTCAAAGCCAGCGGTGTGCAGATCCCGGGCGGGATTATCGAGCACCAGCGCACCTCGTATCTGGACAACCGGGCAATCGACACCGCCGATATCCAGCCATTCGATGGGCACGTCACCCTCTACATGGCCGATCGCTACCATGACGACGCGATCATGTTCGAGCCGCGGTACGCCGTTCGCAAGCTGGACGGCGGCTGGGGTGAGTATGTCTCCGACCTCGAGGTCGTGCAGATCGGTGGCGAGCACATCCAGGCCATCGACGAGCCGATTATCGCCAAGGTCGGCGCGCACATGAGCCAGGCTTTAGACAAGATCGAAGTCAAGACAAGTTAGGTAGGCAAGTAGTGACGGGTACCGTGCAACCTCCTGCCCTGCACACGACGGCCGAGAAGCTGGCCGAGTTGCACGCTCGCATCGAGTTGGCCAAAGAGCCCGGCGGTGAGACGGCCGCTGCCAAGCGCGACAAGAAGGGCATCCCGAGCGCCCGCGCGCGGGTGCACGCGCTGGTTGATCCGGGCACCTTCCTGGAGATCGGCGCGCTGGCCAAGACCCCCAACGACCCCAACGCGCTGTACGGCGACGGGGTTGTCACCGGCCACGCGATGATCGACGGCCGGCCGGTCGGGGTGTTCTCCCACGACCAGACGGTGTTCCAGGGCACGGTCGGCGAGATGTTCGGCCGCAAGGTGGCCCGGCTGATGGAGTGGTGCGCGATGGTCGGCTGCCCGATCATCGGCATCCAGGACTCGGGTGGCGCCCGGATTCAGGATGCGGTCACCTCGCTGGCTTGGTACGCAGAGCTGGGCCGCCGTCACGAGGCGCTGTCCGGGCTGGTGCCGCAGATCTCGCTCATTTTCGGTAAATGCGCTGGGGGAGCGGTGTATTCGCCGATTCAGGACGATCTGCTGGTCTCGGTGCGCGACCAGGGCTATTTCTTCGTCACGGGGCCGGACGTGATACGGGAAGTCACCGGCGAAGACGTCAGCCTCGACGAGCTGGGTGGTTCCGATGCCCAGGCCCGCTACGGCAATATCCACCAGGTCGTGGACTCCGAAGCCGAGGCGTTCCAGTACGTGCGTGATTTCCTGTCGTTCCTGCCGTCGAATTGCTTCGACAAACCGCCGATCGTCAACCCCGGGCTGGAGCCGGGGATCACCCCGACCGACCTGGAGCTCGACTCGATCGTGCCGGACTCCGACAATGCGGCGTACGACATGCACGAAATCCTGCTGCGGATCTTCGACGACGGCGACTTCCTCGACGTCGCCGCGCAGGCCGGTCCGGCCATCATCACCGGGTACGCCCGGGTCGACGGACGTCCGGTCGGCGTGGTCGCCAACCAGCCCATGCACCTGGCGGGGTCGATCGACAACGAAGCGTCCGACAAGGCGGCACGGTTCATCCGCTTCTGCGATGCGTTCGAAATCCCGCTGATTTTCGTGGTGGACACACCTGGATTCTTGCCGGGAGCCGAGCAGGAGAAGAACGGCATCATCAAGCGTGGCGGCCGGTTCTTGTACGCGGTCGTCGAAGCCGACGTGCCGAAGATGACAATCACCATCCGCAAGTCCTACGGCGGCGCCTACGCCGTGATGGGGTCTCGGCAGCTGACCGCCGATTTCAACTTCGCCTGGCCCACCGCACGCATCGCGGTGATCGGCGCCGAGGGTGCTGCCCAGCTGCTGATGAAGCGGTTCCCCGATCCGACGACGCCTGAGGCGCAGCAGATCAAGAAAGACTTCATCGAGGGCTACAACCTCAACATGGCGATCCCATGGACCGCCGCCGAGCGGGGATTCATCGACGCGGTCATCGACCCGCACCAGACCCGGTTACTGATCCGTAAGTCGCTACATCTATTGCGGGACAAGCAATTGTGGTTCCGGGTCGGCCGCAAGCACGGGCTGATTCCGGTCTAGACCGGCGCGACAAACTCAGACGTATAGAACTCGGCCGGATTCTGGGAGTTGCCGTTGGGGCGCTCGACGATCACCCAGACACCCGTCGAGCCTTGCCGAATGCTTTCCTGAATGGTCACCATGCCGCTGCCTGCCCCGTCGGTGTCGAGTCCGGCATACGCGGTGCCGGGATCCCCAGGACCGCAGGTGGCGGACGAGGGCCGAGGTTCCTCGATCAGGCCGACGTCGAAGTGGGCACCCGGTTGGTCGGGATCCACCAGACGCACTTGCGCGCTCGCAGTCGAACCGGAGCTATGTATGACGGCTGAACCGCCACCGTCTTCGGGGCGGGGCATCATGGGTACGGTTCCCAACGAGCTGAAATCGCATCTGCGGAGGGCCTCTCGCAATGGGACCATCGTGTCGGCGGCGACGTTGCTGATCCCGAACATCACCGCGGGGTAAACCACCACGGCAATCGCCGCGCCGAACGTTCCTATGCGTCTCAACGCGCTCATGGAGACCCCCGTCTTCGCCTTTGAAGATGTCCTTGCGGAATGGCGATGGAATTGACCGGAGTTGCGAATTCAAAACCCCATAGGCATTTGAATATTTAGCACTCGCTTATTCGACAGATGACAAATTATTGCCGCGCGGAATATAAAGCTACGGCTTGATCCGGATCTCGCCGGGAGACCACCATCCACTGCGGGTCGCGGTGCCCAAGTCCAGTTGTGCCGGACGCGCATCGACCAAGGTCTCGAACTTACGCAGCGATCCCCAGTCGCGGCCCCAGTCGTGGGACAGGTAGGTGGACATGACGTGCGCCCGCAGCAGCAAGTCGGTGATGCCCAGCAGGCCGCCGTTGACGCCGTCCTCCCAGGTGTCGGTGTCTTGCTTCTTGGCGTTGTAGTCCGGCGTGATGCGGTACTTGGGGATCTCGGTGACGCCGTTGACGTGCAACATCGGCTGTTGGCAGGGGAAGGCCAGCCCGACCGCCCAGTCCAGCAGCACCGGCTGTGACGAGCCGAGGTATTCCTGCACGGACCGGAGCTCCGGCACCCGCGGCGGGGTCACCGCGATCCAAGCCTCCGGAGTCAGCGACAGATCCTCGGCCACCACCCGGACCGCAACCGCGTCGGCGGGCACTTGGGATCGGGCGAAGCGCAGGTTGCGCCACACCTTCGGCTGTTCTCCATAAAGGTCATAGGGCACCAGTCGGCCGCCCGGCACCAAATTGCCGTCGGGGGCGGGCTTGGCGTATTCAAGTACGACGGTCTGCCCATCGGTGTGCCCGTGCAGCACGCTGTTCCCGGCGATCTCTCCCGCGGCGGTCACCACGACCAACGGGTGGCCGGCGTCCGGCTTCGGCAGCTGGTACCACGCCGACGCCAGCCGGCTCTGCTGTTGCGGGCCGGTGGTGTAGCTGCCGGCCAGTGGAACCTGGTCGGGATTGAGGCCGTAGGGCAGTGGCACCCGCGAACCGTTGATGCCCGGCGCCTCCAGCTTGGTCGGGGCGTCCCAGTCGTAGTCGGTGCCCGGCTGCGGCACCGACGTTTCCTTGATCGATTCGGCGAGGGTGCGTTCCGGCACCCCGTTGGGGGTGAACCCGGTGGGATTGACTCCGCCCAAGGGGCCCAACGGGCCGTAATCGCCGGGCTCTCCAGCTTTGATGGGCGCCATGAATCCGGCATTGCTGTCCGGCTCGACCAGCAGGTCGTCGGCCAGCCCGCAGCCACCGGCGAACTCCCGCAGGTTAGCCCAGCCGTTGGAGTAGGTGGGGTACTGGCGCACAATCCCGGCCACCATGGATGCGACGAACACCAGCGCCATGAATCCGGCCGCTATCGGGATGGGCGCGGCCGTCACCGCGCGCGCCAGCCGGCCCTCACCGTGGTCCCGGGACGCGAAGTGCAACCCGATCGCGCAGAGGGCGGCGATGGCGAACAGGACGAAAAAGACTGTGCTGACGCTGATGCCGTGGAATCTGGGCATGACGCTGTTGAACGGCACCCCGTAGCTCGAGACGTACCACCAGCCGTTGGTGGTGGCGAAGCACAGCGCCAGGACGAACAGCAGCGCCGCCACGAACGCCATCCGGTTACGCGACCAGCGCAGTATCGTGGGCGACACCAGCACGGTCGTGAGTGCGGCCATCGCCGCGCCGACCGCGGCGAACAGCCCGAAGTGGTGCACCCACTTGGTGGGGGTGAACATCAGGAAGAACATGGTGCCGAAGATGACACCGATCAGCCGCCAGGCCGGCCCGCGGGCCACGCCGGGAACTCGCTTGCGCCGCAACATGATGAATACCGCGGTGAACAGACACAGCGCGGTAATCAGAAAACCGAATCGACGGGACAGCGAGCCGTCGACGGTGGGTAGGATCAGGTAGTAGTAGCGCAGGTTCTCCGTGTACCACGCTTGACTGGGCCCGATCGCGGTGCGGATTCTGGTGGCTTCCAACACCGTTGACAGTGTCTGGTCGGCGAACACCACGGTGAGGATCACAGTCCCGGCGGCCAGGATCGGGGCCACCAGCGGCCAGGTTCCGACCAAACGATGACGCCGCACCAAGATTCGCAGGATCGGCCGGCCGCCGGCGATCAATGCGGCCACCGCGATCAGACCGGTGGGCTGAACACCCAGGGTGAATGCCGCGGTCACCACCGCCAGCGCAGCTGGTGTCAGCCGAGATGCGCACATCGAGCGTTCGATGAGCACGTACGTGATCAGTGAACCGAGCGCGATGATGGGTTCGGGGCGAAGGCCGTTGTCGAACGGCATCCACGCGGTCAGCAGGACTAGGCCGGCCGCCCAGTTGGCGGCCTTGCTTGACGTCACCGCCGGCCCCAACCGAGGTAGCACCTCGCGCGACAACAGCAGCCAGCACGCCACTCCGGCGATCAAGTCCGGCAACCGGATCCACAAGCTGGCGTCGCTGACGCGGGTCATCACCGCCAGCAGGTTGTAATACCAGCCGAATGGGTCCTCGGGGCTGCCGAACCAACGGAAGTAGTTGGACATGTAGCCGGCGCGGTTGGCGACTCGGGCCATGCCCAGGATGTAGCCGTCGTCGGAGGAGTTCGCTCCGATCACATGCCACAGCAGGAAGCCGAATATCACCGTGGCGTCGGCCAGGGTGAACTTGCGCCAGCGGGTTGGAATCAACCGGTGCATCCGTCGGCCGTCCAACTGGTCCAGGCGCCACAGCGCGACCAGCGCGACGATGGTGGACAGCACCGCCAACACCATCGCAATCAGCTTCAGTGTCGTTGGGGTGGTGGAGAACCGAGTATCGATGGTCGCCGAAAGCCGAAGTCCCGCCGGCGCCGGACCGGTCAGGTCGGTGAACACCCCGACGATCTGCGGACGCAGGTTGGGATCGGCAAATCCTCCTCGCACCGGCTTGCCCGCGGGGTCGGTCAACCCAACGAAGGTCGCAAAGGCGCCGGCCTGTGTGGAAGTGATCTCGATACGCTGGCATTGCGGGGAAGACACCTGATCCCGAGGCGCGCTGGCAAGCACCACATTGCGGTCGGTGATGATGACACGCTGGCTGCTGGCGACGACGAACAACGCGTTCAGGGCGGCGTCCTTGCCCTTCTTGGGTGCCGTACTCAGTACGACCCCGCCCTCCGGTGGCAGACCGCTCACCACTGAGCACGGCATGGTTGCCGTCACGTCGACCGGCGTCAGCGAGATCAATGGCGCCGTAACACTATTCAAATCCCGATTTGGAAGGCCGCTTTGCGGCCAGTTCAGTGTCGCGGTGGTCTGCACGACGGGCAGCAGCGGCGTCGCGACCGACAACACGAAGCCGATCAGCCCGGCAATCGTCGCCACCCAACGCGTCAAGCGGACCTCTTGAGGCCTCATGGGAGAGCCCGAATCGGTCCCTGCCGGCTCCAGCCTGGCACGGTGGTCACGCCCTGTTGCACAACGGCATCCGGCGCATCATCGGCCGGCACCAACGGGTAATACTTTTCGATCGATCCCCAGTCGCGATGCCAGTCACCCCGCAGGTACGCGGAGATCGTCGAGGTACGCAGCAACGCCTGAGTGAACAGGAACGGACCACCGGCCTCGCTAGCCTGCCACCCGTTCGACGACGCCGCCGTCTGTTTGTGGTCGGGCAGGATCCGGTATTGCGGAAGTTCGGCAACGCCAAGGTGTTCGGAGAACGGCCGCTGGCACGGGAAGTTCGCGGCGGTCGCGATGTCCATCAGCACCGGCGTCCGTGACCCCATCAGCTGCTGCAGGGTCTGCAGCACGGGGAGTCGCGGTGGTGTGAACGCGAACCACTGTTCGGAACTCAGGTTCGGGTCGTAGGCGACGATGCGTGCCACGTTGGCCTCCGGGGGCGCCCAGGTCAGCGGGAACCGCAGATTGCGCCAAGCCGGCTCCGGACCGATGTCGATCGGAGTCACCTCCGTAAGGGGCTGGGCGGTGCCGTCAGGGCGGGCGATGCCCCACTGCAACTTCAGCGACTGCCCGTAGGTGAACGTGCCATCCTCTTTGTACGACCAGATAGCACCGGCTGCGGAGACCACCAGGAGCGGCCGATCGGGGCTGGTCTCTTTCCAATTGGCGGGCAGCTGGTACCACGCCGATGTCGCCGTGGCGGCCAGTGAGTTCTCGCCGTAGCTGCCCATCACCGGCGTGCGGGCCGGGTCAATGCCGAACGGCAGTGCCACGTGCGACCCGTTCACCCCGACGGGTCCCTTCCCTCCGGCGGTGCCCGCGGAATCACTCATGGCCGCGTTGGGCTTGTTAGGTGACGCGTCGGAATTCACCACCCCCGGTTTGGTCACCACCGGGTACGACCTCAGATCGTCGCCCACCCCTTCGGGTTTGAAGCCGACGGGGTTGATCCCGCCGAGCGGGCCGTCCGGGCCAAAGGTCTGGCCCGGCACCGGCTGCAGCAGGCCGGCGTTCGGGTCGGGCTCGGTCAGGACGTCATCGGCCATCGCGCAGCTTGCGGCGGACAACCCTGAAGTAATTGCGGCCAGGTTGGATTTGGCGGTGGTGTAGAGCGGGTAGCGGCCCACCGCGCCTTTGGCCAGCGAGCCCACGTCGCCTAGCACCATGATCGTCGCGACCACCAGCAGCGGGGTCGATGCCAGCACGCGGTTGCGCCGGTTGTTCTTGACTTCGGTGTGGCCGGCGTAGTCCATCCGGAAGTGCTGCCAGGCGGCCAGCAGCCCGGTGATGATTGACAGTGTCAGGAACATCGACGTCACGGGATGGCTGGCGATCACGGGTTGGATGTCGAACCACGGCACCCCGTAGTTGCCGACACCAAACCAGCCGTTGATGCCAGACGTGGCCCACGCCAGCACGAACAGCAGCGCTGTCACGTACAGCGTCAGGTTGCGGCGGTTGTGCAGGCCGATCCGGGCGCAGGCGAACGCGGTGACCGCACCGAGGGCGCCGGCCAGCCCGGCGAACGCACCGAACTGAATCGCCCACTTCGTGGGTGTGAACGTCAGGAGCAACAGGCCGATCGCGGTGGTGCCGAGCAATCGCCACGCCGGTCCGCTGGCCAACCCGGGCACCCGGCCGCGGCGCAGCAGGATGACCAGCATGCCGAACAGGCACAACAGCAGCACCAGCACCGCGAATCGCCGCGACATTGACCCGTCCGGGTTCGACTCCACGGTAAGGAAGTAATAGCGCAGCCAGTCTTGGTACCAGGCGATCGTCGGGCCGACCTTGTATTTGATGCGTATCGACTCGGCGACGGCGGCCAGGGTTTCGCTGCGGAACACCACCACGGTGATTAGCGACAACGACGCCGCCAGCACCGCGAGCGGGGCAACCAACCCGTCGGTCGGCCGGCGCCGCCGGATTATCCGTGCGATGGCACGGGCACCGGTCAGCAGCGCGGCGATGGCGACCAGCCCCTGCGGCGCCAGCGTCGCCGTCAGGATCGCGACCACGATCGCGACCGCGGCGGGAGCCAATCGCTGCAGCGCGATCGCGCGCTCAACCAACATCCAGGTGACCAGCACCCCGAGGGCGATCAGCGGCTCGGGGCGCAGGCCGTTGTTGAACGGCAGCCACGCGGCCAGGAACACCGCGCCCGCCGTGTACACGGCCAGCCGGTTGGTCGCCAGGCCACCTTTCCCTGGGCCCAGCCGGCGTAGCGCCCAATGGCCGATGATCAGCCAGCACGCGATCCCGGCCAGCGTGGCCGGTAGTCGCATCCACACGCCCGCGGTGCTCACCGACGCTAATTTGGCCAACATCGCGAGATACCAGTCGAAGGGCGCCTCGGTCGCCCCGAAGTACCGGTAGTAGTTGGCCACATACCCTGCTTTCGGCGCCACCCGCGCGATGGTCAGGTTGTAGCCGTCGTCAGAGGAGGTGGCGCCGATGATGTGCCAGACCAGCAGCGTTCCGATTACTCCCACGTCTGCGAGCCAGGTCGCGACGCCGATACGCCGCCACCAAGCCCGGTCCGCACGCGGACGGTAACGCGAGAGCCACGAGATGGGAGACCGCCAGTCGAGCAGCGTCGCGCCCCGGCTGTGGCGGTCCAGCGCGGCCAACCCCACGATCGCGACCAAGACCGCCAGCACACCCACGACCATCACAATCTTCTTTATCGCGGTGGGCGCCGTAATGAATCGGGTGTCGATGTCGACGCGGGCCGACAACCCAGGTTGTGCGGGCACCTTCAGGTCGGTGAAGATTCCACCCACCTGCGGTTTTTTCTCGGCGGGCAGGATACCGGCGGCGCCGGGTATGCCGACGAAATCCGCGCCTGCTGCACCGGCGTCGGCCCAGACGTGCAGCCTGCGGCAGGCGTCCGAGGCCACCGCCGAGCGCTGTGCCACAGCGGCCACTGTGTCCCGGAACGCAACCACGATCACGTCCTTGTCAGCGCGCACGAAGAGCCCGTTTTTGCCGGTGTCTACCCCTCCGCTTGGCAAAGTCGAGACCACCAATCCGCCAGCTGGCGGGCAAGGTGGCGATTGCCGAGCACGGGATGGAGATGTCGAGCGCGCGCGCCGCGCCGGATACCAGCGGGGCGGTGATCTGGGTGACGTGGCCGTCCGAGGTGCCCTGGGGCCACAGGACGGTCGCCGTCGTCTGTTGCACCGGAAGCAGCGGGACAATGACACACAGCAGCAGACCCAGTAACCCCGCGACGACGGCGGTCAACTGCGGGAGCCGCTGCGATCGCTGATTACCGTCGTGGGGCACGAGGGTCGATCGTAAGCGACGTCGCTTTGTCCGTTGAGGATGCAGGGCCGCGCAGCGGTCCTGAGGACGTGGCGGACGCTCAGATCCTGTCCGTTGAGGATGCAGGGCCGCGCAGCGGTCCTGAGGACGTGGCGGACGCTCAGATCCTGTCCCCCTGTGGATCGGACGCGTGGATCAACGGCGGGGGGAATGTCACAAAATGTCGTGTCGCCGCGCCGCCTGCACACTGGTTGCTTATTAGCGATCAAAATGGAAGCTGATGCCACGGACAACCCGGGAGGCCGGCAGCGCGATGACGAACACAGGGCTGGGGTTCGGTGTTTTGGGACCCTTGGCGATGACGGTCAACGGCACCCACATGCCGTTGGGTGCGCCCAAACAGCGCGCGGTGTTGGCCATGTTGGTGATCAACCGCAATCGGCCGGTCTCCGTCGACTCATTGACCAACGCGGTCTGGGGCCTGGATCCCGTTCCTGCGGCGCGGACCAGCATCCAGTCCTACGTATCCACCCTCCGCCGGCTACTGCGGACCGCTGGGGTCGATCCCAACGTCGTGCTGGCGAGCGCACCGCCCGGCTACCAGCTCAACTTCGCCGATATGCAGTGCGATCTGGGGCGTTTTATCAGCGAAAAGACTGCGGGGACCCAGGCCGCCGCGGCGGGCCGATTCGAAGAAGCCAGCGCCCACCTGTCGGCCGCGTTGGGGGAGTGGCGCGGGACCGGTGCTGCGATGACTTGCGCGACTTCACGTTCGTCCACGGGTTCGCTACAACGCTGTTGGAAGACAAAGTGGCGGTGCACACCGCCCGCGCCGAAGCCGAGATCGCGTGCGGGCGCGCCGCCGGCGTGATCAGTGAACTGGAGGCGCTCACCGCCGAACATCCCTATCGCGAACCGCTGTGGGCGCAACTGATCACCGCCTACTACGTCACTGAGCGTCAATCGGATGCGCTTGGCACCTATCGGCGACTGAAACGAGCCTTGGCCGACGGTCTTGGCATCGACCCCGGTCCCACGGTCAGTGCTCTGCATGAGCGGATCCTGCGGCAGGAGCCCCTGGTCACTAAACGAGCCATCCCGAACACTCACAAGCAGAGCGTCGTCAAGTTCGTCCCGGGCACCGTGGTGCCCAGCGAGTCCGTCGTTGCACGGTTGCGCGACAAGGCCGGACACCAGTATCCGCTGAACGGCACAGCCACCCGGATCGGACGGCTTGACGACAATGACATCGTTCTCGACGACGACGACGTCAGCCGGTATCACGCCATGATCACCTACACCGGAACGGGTTTCGTGATTACCGATCTCCGCTCGACAAACGGGGTCCAAGTGCGGCGCCGGCCGATCGAGGTCAACGCCACCCTCGCCGACGGCGACCACATTCGCATCGGCAGGTGCGAGTTCATCTTCGAAATCAGCCAGGGCTGAGCGTCATTTGGCCAACCTCGCAGCCAGAGTAGGGTGACCGGGACCGGCGAGGTCCGCGCCGGCCGCGGGGCGGCCGGCCATCGCCATGAGCAATGCTTCGCCCGGGCCGGTTACCTCGGGTCCGCGGTCGGGGGCCCAGTCGATGTCGGTGGCGCGCAGTCCTTTGATATAGCGTCTGGCGCCGAGCCGGGGCCACCCTTGCCAAGCGAGCGCAAGAATTTCGCAAGAATTTCTCCACTATCTGTCAAGGGGCATCAGGCAACCTGATGGTGTCGGTCACCGCAACCGACCCCTCACAGGGACCAAGCTGCAGATAAGGAATCAACCATGACTACGAAGAAGGCACCTAAACCGTCGAAGGTCCGCATGGGCGCTGCTGTCTTGCTGGGCACCGTCGGTCTGTCCTTGGCGGGGGCGCTAGTCCCGGCCACCGCGTCGGCTGACCCGTATGTCCCGTTCAGCGGACCCCTGCACCCGATTCGGCATTACGCCGCGGACGCGCTGCACCCGATCTACACGATCACCCACCCCATTCGGTCGCTCATGCCCTGATCTGAGCTGATCGGTTTCACGCCACGTTCTGCCCCGTTTCCGGGTTACGAGGGGGATTGCCGGGAGACGGGGCAGAAGTGTGTCTGACGACCGCTAAGCGGCGATCGCAAGCGCGGCGACGCCGGGCGCAGCGGGTCGCCGCCGAGCAGCGCCCCTAGTGTCGAAGCGGCGCGGGGTTCCACATGCCGCTGCGTGTCTGGGTGCCCAGCTGCAGTTGGGCGGGCTGGGCGCTGGGGTAATACGGCGTCAACCGTTGCAACGAGCCCCAATCGCGGGACCAGTCATCCTTCAAATACGTGGCCACGGTGGTCGCCTTCACCAGCAGCTCGGTGACGCCTAGCGGACCACCGCCGTTGTTGTCCATCACTGGTGAATTCGCCTCAGCGCCGAACCGATCCGGCAAGATGCGCCACTTCGGAGTTTCGTCGACGCCGTTGAGATGGCCGAACGGCCGCTGACACGGGAACGCCAGACCGACCAGCCAGTCCAGAAATACGGGGTCCTGGGAGCCCACCACATCTTGCAGCGTGCGCAGCTGCGGAATCCGCGGCGGTGTAAGCCCGATCCAGTGCTGCGGCGCCAGATCCTCGTCGTCGGCGACGAGCCTGACCTGGGTGGCGGTGCTCGGGATCGCTGACAGTGGTAACCGCAAGTTGCGCCAGGCCGGCGACGCCCCGACGTCCTCGAATTGGAATGACCCGCCTGGGTGTCCGCCGGCAGCCCCGGCATCGGTGGCCCACTGCACCTGGACTTCGTGGGAATCAAAGCGGCCGGCTGCAGTGACCACCAGCAGTGGTCCGGCCTTGTCCCGTTGCGCGGGCAGTCGGTACCACTCCGAGCGCAGTCTGGCAGGCACCTGGATGCCGGACCGCCAGCTGCCGAGCACCGGCGTGCGCGCCGGGTCAAGGTTGTACGGCAGATCGGCTCTGGAGCCGTTGATTCCCGGTGCGGCGATGGTGCCGCCTTCGTTGCCGGCCTCACCGCCGGTGATCGTTCCGTTGTCGTTGACGAAACTGCGGTCGCCCGGACGCTCCATGACCGGGTCGGCGGAGACATCGGCGGGAATACCGTTGGGCGTGAAGGCCTCCGATAGGCCGGCGCCCAGTGCGTCTTGCGTCGAGGCCATCACGGGGGGCAGCATGCCCGCGCTGGGATCCTGCTCCACCAGGACGTCTTCGGCCAATCCGCAGGACTTGCCGGTCAGAGCTTGCAGGTTCGATCGGCCGACCGACCACGCCGGGTACTGACCTGTCATCGCCAGGGTCAGCGATAGCACCTCGAAAGTCACCAGCACCCAGGTGGCAATCGCCAACGGGGACTGAATGATTCCGGCCATGCGCGCTCCATACCGGGTCCTGGGGGGCGCATGGGGCGGCCCGTTCGTGGCGACAATCTCGGTAGAGACAAAGTGGAACCATGCCGCCAGCAGCAGCACCAGCATGGTCAGCCCGAGCAGTATGGTGGCAAAGCCATATCCCCACTTCGGGAACGAATTTGACCACGGAACACCAAAATTGGACACATACCACCAGCCGTTGACGCTGGCGAACGAGTAGGCCACCAAGAACAGCACCACCGACGCAAAGACGGTGCGGTTGCGTCTCGAATGCATCGCGGCACCCGACACGGCGACGGCGGCGAGCGCGCCCAGCGATCCGGCCAGCCCGGCGAACACCCCGAAGTGGTGCGTCCACTTGGTGGGAGTGAACATCATCGCCAGGAACGAAATAATGGTGATCCCGACGATGCGGCGGCTCGGCCCGATAGCAGTGCCCGGAATTCGGCCCTTGCGCAACGACATTGCCACGGTTATCCCAAGCGCGAGGACCAATGCCAGCACCGCGAATCGGCGTGCCACAGACCCGTCCGGGCTGGCCATGAACAACCGCTCGTACCGAAGGTGTTCGTCGAACCAACTCAGGCTCGGCCCAACCGCGCGTTTCAGACGGGTGGCCTGGGCCTCGCCGGCCAGGGTCTGGTCGCGGAAGATCAGGATCACGGTGACCGTGGCCGCGGCCAGGATGGGTGCCACCAGCGGCAGCACACCGAACTGTTTGGATCTGCGGTGCAGGATGGTCCGCAGGGGCCCGATCGCGACCAGCAGTGCACCGATGGAGGCGATGCCCGTCGGCCCGGAGAACAGTGTCAGGGCGCCGAGGATGCAGGCCACAGCCACCGGCAGCAGCCGGCTGGTGGCCACCGCGCGCTCCACCGAACACCAGGTCAGCAGGATTCCCAGGGCGATGATCGGCTCGGGCCGCAGGCCGTTGTCGAGCGGCAACCAGGTCGCGAGGAACATTCCCGCGGCGGTCCACGCCGCTGCCCGGCTGCTCTTGGCCGCGCGACCGAGGCGAGGGATGACTTCGCGGCTGATGACCCACCAGCAGGTCAACGCCATCACCAGGGTCGGCAGCCGCATCCAGATGCTGGTGGTGCTGACGTGCGCCCACAGCGCCAGCAGGTCGTAATACCAGCCGAACGGTGCCTCGGGGGTCCCGAACCAGCGGTAGTAGTTGGCCATATATCCTGCATGCTCGGACACCCGGGCCATGGTGAGGATGTAGCCGTCGTCGGAGGTGTTGGCGCCGACGAAGTGCCACCACACCAAGACGGTGATGACCATGGCATCCAGACCGCCGATCGACCACCACCGCGAGGGCAGGAACCGCCGGTGCCGGGTGCCGTCGGCGGTATCGAGGACGTGCAGCGCGATCAGAGCGGCAGCGGTCAGCAGCACGCCGAGGATCATCGCGGCCATCTTCAGCGGTGTCGGGCTGCTGCTGTAGTGGGTGTCGATGGTTGCTGAAAAGCTCAGGCCGGGTGGCGCCGGCCCAGCCAGATCGGTGAAGACACCGGCGATCTGTGGCCGAAAGTCATAACCGCTGCGCTCACTGCGCAGTAGCGCGCCGGGATGCTCGGCATTGGGTCCCTGTGTCAGCCCGACGAATTCGGCCGTCACCCGATCGGCGTGCGCGCTAAAGGTCAAGCGCTGGCAGGCCGGGCTGAGCACCTGGCTCAACGGGGCGGTGACCACCGGGACGTTGCGCACCACGAGCACCAGGTCGGCGTTGGAGCGCTGGATGAGCAGCCCACGGTCGACGGCCTTCGGGGCCTGCTTGGGCACCGTCGACAACAGCACCGTCTTGGCGCTGTTTTGCGGACCAGCCAGTCCGGCGGCGGCCTCGCAGGGCACGCTGACGTTCAATTCCGTGGCCACATATCCGATCAGCGGTGCTTCGACGCTGTTGAACGTGTCGTTCTGCGGCCAGTTCAGTTGGGCGGTGGTCTGGTCGACCGGCAGCACCGGGGTGGCGATCGCCAAGAGCGCTCCGAGCAGACCTGTGACGACTGCGACGAGGCGCGCGTTCCGGTGATTTGCGCCCGTGGCTGCCACGGAGCTAGATGGTAGTTGTTGGACCGCGTCGGTCGGGGTTTCGGTAGCCATCAGCTGTTTGAAACTGGGTGGGCCACCGGTTTGCGGATGGCCAGCACAAACGGGCCAACGGTCTGAACAACGAAACGGGGATCGGCGAATAGGGCCGCGCGCAGGTCGACGATGTAGCGACGAACGTTGGGCTGGTTGGGGTAGACGTCCTCAGCCAGCCGCAGGGTGTAGTTGTTGTTCGCACCGTGGCGCAGGAGGAACACGTTCGGCGGCGGCCAGGGCGACGCGTCCAGCGCATGAATCAGTTCGTCGGCGGTCTTGAGATCGGACCACTTCTTGATCTGCGCGGCCCGCAGGTCGAACTGCGCGAGCGGATTGGCGTAATGCGACGTCAACCCCTGAAAACCCCAATATGGGTAGAAGGACAGGAAGCTGTAGTCGGCGGTCAGCACCACGGTCTGATCACGCGGCTTGCCGGTGACCTGGAGGATAGCGGCGTCGATGACGGAGTAGTACTTCTCCGATGCGGCTGGGCGCCGGTCGCCGCGCTGGCCGTGGCCGTCGGTGTCGGTGTAGGCGACAGTGAGGTCGGGCCGCAGCACGTCGGGAATGTCCTGGGTGAACGCGATCGCTCCGGTCAGCCCGATCGCGGCGGCCACCGGGACGATAGCGCGGCTCCGCTCGCGTATTGCGAGTGTGGCCTCGACGAAGCCGAACGCCCCCGCAGCGACCAGCAGCACGCTCAAGGTGGGCTGCAGCCGGAACGACAGCAGCGTGGTGCGCGCTAGCGTGGTCAACATCGACAACAGCGACCACAAGTAGACGGCGAGCACGCCGATGGCCAGCGCGCCGGCCCGCACGGATGAACGGGCCCGCATCACCAGCCACAGCGTGCCCAGCATGCAGGCGGCTCCCAGCAGCGTGAACTGCAGCATCGGGAAGGTCAGTTCGGCGCCGTCGGCGGGCAGGTAGTGGAAAGCGCTGCCGGTGTTGCTGACCGGGCTGCTGATTGCCCGCAACAAAAACGGCAACCAGGTGGTGGAGCCGATGGCCCCCGCGATAACGGCGATGACGGCCAGTCGGCGCAACGGTTCGAGTGCGCCGTTCAGTCCACCCTGGCGCCAGCGGGACGCGGCCAGGAACAGGGCCATCAACACCATGGTGAACGCGCTGAAGGCCACGAGCAGCGTGTACCAGGTGGCGGCGAAGCCCAGGAATAGGCCGGCGGCTACCACCGCGGCCCAGCCGGAATGTTCGCGGGTGCCGGCACGCAGACCCGACCACGTCAGCACCAGGACCGGCGGCAACAGCACGGTGATCATCGCAGAGTAGGGCTCCGGCGAGCTGTAGGCCAGCGTCACCGCCGCGGTCGCGGTTGTGACGATCAATGCGTACTCGAAGCGGATCAACCGCCACCACAGCACCAGCGCGACCGCGACCGCGATGCTGATCGAGGTGATCGCCCACGGCTTATAAATCTCCCAGCCCGGCGCACCGGTCAGCGCCGCGACGCGTCCACCGATCCAGAACCAGCCCGGCGGGTAGAACGTCGGCAGTCCGAGGTAGGTCATGTCGTGCAAGGCGGGGCTGTCGGTGAGCCGGGTCAGGTATTCGGTGCGGAATTGCTGGTCGACGGAGATGCCGAACAGATATAACTTGGTGGCTCCCAACGGCATACCCAGCGTTACGACGGTGAAGGCGGATACGAACACGAGCCCACTCAGCTGGGCCAGCAGCCGGTGCCGCCCCCGCCGCCACACCCAACCGGTGCCAACCAGCCCGGCCAGGCAACCGACCTGGCCGACGGTGGTCAGCGCGTGCAACTGGTTGGACGACGGAAAGGCCGGCCACTGCACGCGCGAGATCGCGATCAGGGCCACCACCGCGACCGCAATCGCCACCACCGCAGCCAGCATCATCTGGCCCAGGCTGGCCAGTGCGTTGCGCATGATCAGATGGGCAGTTTGCGGAAGATGCTCCGGGGGACGTGTCGCAACACCATCATCACGTACCGGAATGCTCCTGGCGCCCAAACGAGTTCCTTACCTTTTGCGGACGCGGTCACCGCCAGGTTGGCGACGTATTCCTTATCGACGGTCAGCGGAGCTTCCTTGATGTGTGCGCTCATCCGGGTACGGACCTGACCGGGCCGAATCACCAGCACATGAACCCCGTACTCGCGCAGCGCCTCCGACAACCCCAGGTAGAAACCGTCCAGACCGGCCTTGGTAGAGCCGTAGACGAAGTTGGAACGCCGCACCCGTTCGCCGGCCACCGTGCTCATCGCGATGATCTGGCCGAACCCCTGGGCGCGCATCTTCTCGCCCAGTAGCACGCCTACCGAAACCGCTGCGGTATAGTTGATTTCGGCGATTTGGACAGCCTTGCGCTGGTCCTGCCACAGCTCTTCGGCGTCGCCGAGCAGACCGAACGCAACGATGGCCACGTCGACATCGCCGTCGGCGAAGGCCTGCTCCATCACCTTCGGGTGGCTGTCCGTGTCCAGGGCATCGAAGTCGATCAGGTCCACCGAGCGCGCGCCGGCTGCCTTCATCTGAGCCACCGCGTCGTCACGGCCGGGGTCTTCGGGCATGCAGGCCAGCACAATACGGGCGCGAGCGTTGCGCAGGTAGCGCGCACAGATGGCCAACCCGATCTCAGAGGTGCCACCGAGCAGCAGTACCGTCTGGGGGTTTCCTACGGCGTCAAGCACCATTTAGAGCAACTCCAAACGTCGGGCCATGTCGGAGGCGAACACCCCGTTGGGATCTACCTTGCGGCGCAAGGTGATCCATTCGTCGATACGTGGATACATGGCGTGAAAAGTCTCGGCATTGACGCGGGAGTCCTTGCCGGTGTAGAGCCGACCGCCGAATTCCAGCACTCGGCGGTCCAGCTCGTTGAGTAGTTCGTTGAGACCCGGCTTGATCTGGAAGTCAACGCAGACGTTCCAGCCGGGAATCGGAAAACTCAGTGGAGCTTGGTTGCCCGGACCAAACAGCTTGAACACATTGAGAAACGAGTAGTGGCCAGACTGCTGGATGTCTCGGATTATCGCTTTGAATTCCTCGACCGCATTTGTCGGCACCACGAATTGGTACTGACCGAAGCCTGCGGATCCGT
Organism: uncultured Actinomycetota bacterium; assembly: GCA_963762625.1. GTDB lineage: Bacteria > Actinomycetota > Actinomycetes > Mycobacteriales > Mycobacteriaceae > Mycobacterium. Next base: position 235,467 of record CAVXLB010000001.1, on the reverse strand, counting down.
AGGCGCGGTTCCATTCGCCGACCATGTCGAGCGGATGGTAGAACTGCGTCAGGTTTTGGGCCTTGCCTCGGTAGGTGCCGCCCGTGCGATACCACAGCTGGGTTGCCGCGCCGAAGATCAGCTTGTTACCGAGGCCGCTGGGGAAGATGTCTGGCGTCGTGAAGTACTGCGGCGCATCGAATTTCAGCGGGTTTTTACGAAGCTTCTCCGGGAGCTGGTCGAGTGTGGCAAGGCATCCCCTCGATATCACCGCCCGGCCCAGCTTGGGGGGTGCGCTGATGGCATCGAACCACGCGCTGGAGTAGGTGTAGTTGGCCTCGCTGCCGTCGCAGTGAAACGCGATGGTTTCGGCAAGGCTTGCGGTGACGTCGCCGTCGGCGATGAAATACGCGGTCTCGGTCGAGGTCATCTCGATGGTGGCCCGCAGCGTGATCCCGGTAAGGCCGTTGCCGCCCACGGTGGCCCAGAACAGCTCGGCGTCCTCGCCGCCCGGAGTGATGGTTCGGATCTGTGCGTCGGCGGTCAACAGATCGATGCTGCGCACATGGTTGCCGAAGCTGCCGGCGCTGTGATGGTTCTTTCCGTGGATGTCGGAAGCGATTGCTCCACCGATGGTCACCTGGCGCGTTCCCGGCAGTACCGGAACCCACAGCCCGAACGGCAGTGCCGCCTTCATCAGCTGGTCGAGGTTGACCCCGGCGTCGACGTCGACCAGCCGGGTGTCGGCGTTGATCGAGTGGATGCGGTTGAGCGCGGTCATGTCGATGACCAGGCCGCCACCGTTTTGCGCGTTGTCGCCGTACGAACGGCCCAGCCCGCGGGCGATTACTCCGCGGTCGCCCACGTGGGCCACTGCCTGGGCGATCTCCTCAGGCTCTCGGGTGGAAAGCACCGTCGCCACAGAGGGCGCGGTGCGGCTCCAGCCGGTAAGCCTTTTGGTGGTGAACATCGTCAAAAAGGGTACCCGCCGGTCCGGGCGACCGTGCGGGACGTTCGCGTCCGGGTGAAGAGCGGAAGAGTTCAACTCGGGTGGGTGGGCTCAGCGAATGCGGAAGATCAGCGCTCGTTGCACGATGAAATTGATGACCGTGGCCGTCCCCTGCGCGATCACGAATGCGACGGGTAAAGCCCACCCCCGATAGTGCAAAAACGCCAGACACAGGTGGTTGAGTCCGACTTGCACGGAGAAGGTGATCCCGTAGAGCACCATGACCGCAATGAACCGGGCGGTGCTGGGTGTCGCCTGAAAAGTCCATCGGCGGTTGATCAGGTAGGCGGTAAGGGTGCCGACGATGAAGCTGAGGCCCTTGGACAGGTCAACCTGCAAGCCCACCACTTTGTAGAGCACGAAGTAGAGGCCGAAGTCGACCATCCCCGCCAGGCCGCCGGTGACAACGAACCGCCAGACCTGCGTCGTCAGGCTCAGCTGTGCGCGCTGCGGCACGGCGCTGGGCGGAGTGGAGACCACCGGGGGAGTCTAACGGGGCCGCGGGCAGGAGTGACTGAGTCAGCTGCGCCCCGGCTTTCCCGGCGCGCCGTCTTCGTCGTCATACACAATCCCGCCGCGCAGCGCGTCGAAGATGGCCACGCCCTGCGAGACCAGCCCCGCGGCCACTTGGCCGAGGCCTTCGGCGCCGTTGAGCACCGTGAGATTGGAGCTGGCGAGACCAAGTGCGGCCTTCTCGACGATCTGCGGCAGCTGGTCGATGAGCATCTTGTCCAGGGCAACCCGATTGTGCGACGCCGCCGCCTCGGCCTGGATCTTCATCTTCTCCGCGTCGGCAACGGCCATGATCCGCACGCGTTCGGCTTCCGCCTGCGCCGGTTTGACCACCTCGGCGACCAATTCCTGCTGGCGTAGTTCGGCGGCGCGCTCGGCCAGCTCTGTTCGCATTTCCAACACCTCGCGTTGAGCCTGTGCTTCGGCCAGTGGGCCGGACTGGGCGGCCTGAGCTTGAGCTTTGTCGACTTCGGCCTTGTATTGGGCCCTGACGATCGCGGTCTCGCGAGCGAATTCGGCTTGCTTGCGCTGGGACTCCTGCTCGGCTTCCGCGGCCAACTGGTTCGCCTGCGCCTGAGCGATCTGTGCCTGCTGCTGGATGGCCGCGTTGTGTGGTGCGGACATCGCGTTGATGTAGCCGAGCCCGTCGTCGTCGATCGACTGGATCTGCAACGCGTCGACAGTGAGGCCGATCCGGGCCATCTCTTCCTTGGAGCCATCGAGCACCTCGGTGGCGAGCTTCTGGCGTTCCCGGATGATCTGCTCGACGGTCATCGAGCCGATGATCGACCGCAAGTGGCCGGCGAAGATCCGGCCGGTGAGCACGGCCATCTGGTCCTGGTCTGACAGGAATCGCTGCGCGGCGCTGATGATGCTCTCGGTGTCGTTGCCGACCTTGAAGGCGATCACCGAACGGACGTTGAGGGTAATGCCTTGCTGCGTCACGCACTTTTCGGCGACCTCGGCTTCGCACATCGCCAGTGTCAGGAATCGAGCCTTGCGGAAGACCGGGAGGATGAATGCGCCGTGACCGGTCACGACGCGGAACGGCGCGTTGCTTTTGGCTCTTCCGCCAGAGATCAGCATCGCCTCATCGGGAGCGGGCACCTTGTAACCGAGCATTGTTGGACTCCTTGGGGTTCTATCGTTGTGTATCAGGAATTTTCGGCCGTCAACCCAAATCCGGCGAGGTCCTTCCAAGGTTCGACGACTACTGTCCGGGGACCCCGAATCTCGACCACCAGCACCTTGGCGCCCTTCGGTAACGGATCGTCGGACCAGGCGAGGAAGGCCTCCTTGGACCCGCGGACGGTTAGCAGGACCTCGCCGGCGCCAAGATCGCCGCGGGTCGCCACGATTAGCGTGCCTACGCGACCTACCACCGAGGCGTTGCTCACGATCGCATGATCCCCTTCGGAGGGGTTAGGTGTCGAGTTCGGCTCTTCGCTGGGGCGATCCCTATAACGCTGTGTTGGGCTTCGGCAGCAGTCACACCCAATACGGAACCCTGGCGCGGAATTGCCGCATTGCAAACGCCGCCAGCAGCCAGCCGACGACGGTCAGCGCCACTACCACCTCCCAGTGCCGCAGCTCCTGGTGTGCACCGAGCAACGGCGCCCGCACGATATCCAGATAGTGCAGCAGCGGGTTGAGTTCGACGATGCTTGCCCAGCTCCCTGCACCCTGCTGCCGCAGCGTGTCGTCATTCCAGATGATCGGCGTCATGAAGAACAGCAACTGCACGACGGAAAACAGCAGCGGACCGATGTCTCGGTAGCGTGTCGCCAGGATGCCGAAACACAGTGATACCCAGATGCAATTCAAGACGATCAGCCCTAGCGCCGGAATGACCGAGAGGTCGGCCCATGACCACGGTTTGGGAAAGATCATCGCGACGACGAGGTATATGACGATGTTGTGCGCGAACAAAATCATTTGTCGCCACACCAGTCGGTAGACGTGCACGGACAGTGGCGTTGGCAACTGTTTGATCAGTCCCTCGTTGGCGACGAATACGTCAGCGCCCTCCAGGATGGCGGCGTTGATCAGGTTCCAGATGATCAGCCCGAGCGTGACGTAGGGCAGGTGCACCGACAGTTCAAGGTGGAACAGCTTGGAATACAAGCCGCCCATCGCCACGGCGGTGGTCCCGGTCGCGATGGTGATCCAGAACGGCCCCAGCACCGAGCGGCGGTAGCGCTGCTTGATGTCCTGCCAGCCCAGGTGCAGCCAGAGCTCGCGTCGGTGGAAGCCGTCGGTCAGATCGCGCTTTGCCCGGGTGAACGTCCGGGATTGGGCGGCCGCGTCGATGAACGTCATCAGGATCCTCCAGCGTCAGGCTTGCCGAATTGCTCACGACGCCCCATGCGGCGCAACCGAATCCAGTCCAGCATTCCCTTGGGGTCGCGGCGGATGACCAGGAAGAACCAGCCGAACCGCAGCCACTCCTGGGCCAGCAGCTTACGAAGACCCGGTTGCGCCAGCAGGTAGCCGCGGTTGCGGTAGGTGAAGAACCGCTTGGTGGGGTCGTCGGGATATTGGGTGTGCATTCGGCCGCCCAGAATCGGCCGGAACTCGTCGGATCCGCAGGGATGCAGGTAGACTCGTTTCCAGGCAGGTTCCGAACGGCAGGCCGGACCTCACCAGCCGGCGGTGCAATTCGACCTCGTCGCCACGGATGAACAGCCGCATGTCCGGTACACCGACTGCGTCCAGGGTGGAAGCCCGAAACAGGGCGCCGTTGAATAGCGACGCAATTCCGCGCAGCAGATCCTGTCCCTCTTCGGTACGCAATTCGTTGGTGCGCCTGCGCCATACCAGGCCGCGGCGCAACGGAAACGCCAGCCGCTGCGGATCGTCCATATTGCAGACCATCGGTGATACCTCGGCCAGGCCGTACTTCTCGGCGCAAGCCAGCAGGGTCGCGAGCACCTGGTTGTCCTGCGGGCGGCCGTCGTCGTCGGCCAACCACACCCAATCGGCGCCCTGAGCCAGGGCGTGCAACATGCCGAGCGCGAAACCACCGGCACCTCCGAGGTTTCGGCGCGAGCCCAGGTAGGTGCTGGACATTGGTTGTCCGGCAACCAGATCGCGAACCCGGCGGTCGCCGGTGCCTTCACGGGCATCGTTGTCGACCACGATCAGGTGATCGGGCAAACGGGTCTGGGTGCTCAGCACGTCCAGCGACTTGGCCAGCTGATCGGGGCGCCGGTGGGTGACCACGACAGCGAAGACTGATTCACTCATCCTTGAAAGTCTCAGAAGCTTGTTGCGCGAGGGGTCTGTTGGCGGCGGTCTCGGCCAGCACTTCGTGCACGTGCCGCGCGGCGTCCTCACCCTCGTAGGCGCGTACCACGTCTTCGATGCCGCCGGTGAGCCTGATGACGCCGTGGTCGATCCACATCGCCGTCTTGCAGAGCCGGGCCAAGAACTCGTTGGAATGGCTTGCGAAGACAAGGATTCCGGAGCGCTCGACCAGGCTTTGTAGCCGGGATTGAGCCTTCTTCAGAAAATCGGCGTCCACGGCGCCGATGCCTTCGTCGAGCAATAGGATCTCGGGGTCGATGCTGGTGACCACGCCCATCGCCAGCCGGACCCGCATCCCGCTGGAGTACGTACGCAGCGGCATCGACAGGTAATCACCCAGCTCGGTGAACTCGGCGATCTCATCCACCTTGGCCAGCATCTGCTTTCGGGTCTGGCCCAGGAACAGGCCGCGGATGATGATGTTCTCGTAGCCGGAGATCTCGGGATCCATGCCGATCCCGAGATCGAACACGGGCGCCACGCGGCCGGTGACCGTTGCCGATCCGCGGGTGGGTTCGTAGATGCCCGAAAGTAGGCGCAGCAGAGTCGATTTCCCGGCGCCATTGTGGCCGACCAGACCGACCCGGTCGCCAAGGTTGAGCGACATGGTGATGTCCCGCAACGCCTCGATGACGACCACGTTGGAGTTGTTGCGTCCAATGGTGCCGCCCGCCTTGCCTAGGACGGCTTTCTTCAATGAGCGCGACTTGGCGTCGAAGATGGGAAATTCCACCCACGCGTCGCGCGTCTCTATATGAGCACTGTGCGGACTCGACATGTCTGCTTACAGGTATTGCCCGGTGCCCGAGCCGGGGCCGTGCCCCGGTTTGCCGATTCCCGGTGGCAGCACGCCCTGGCGCATCTGTTCCAGCTGTGCGCGGGCTGCCATCTGCTGGGCGAACAGCGCGGTCTGGATGCCGTGGAACAGTCCTTCCAGCCAGCCGACCAGCTGGGCTTGGGCGATGCGCAACTCGGCGTCCGACGGCACGGAACCCTCGGTGAACGGAAGCGTGAGGCGATCGAGCTCCTCGCGCAGTTCGGGCGCCAGACCGTCCTCGAGCTCGCGGATGCTGGTGGCGTGGATGTCGCGCAACCGGTTGCGGCTGGCTTCGTCTAGCGGTGCCGCGCGCACTTCCTCAAGCAGCTGCTTGATCATGGTGCCGATGCGCATCACCTTGGCTGGCTGCTCGACCAGGTCGGTCAAGGAGCGTTCATCCGAATCGTCGTCGCGCATCGCCATGAACCCCGGATCGACGTCGCCGATGATCTCGATGCCATCGTCATCGTTGCCGGTACTCAATCCAGTCACCATCCTTGGACCTTAAGCGTGTGGAGCTGAGGCATTTCCACGCCATTCGTAAATTCGCGCCCCACCGTTGTCGTAGATCATCTCCCACGACTTCGATTTCTCCAGTGACTTTAGTCCGTCGGGCACGGCAAACCCTCGCACCGTCGGCGTGCTGGTGTAGATGTAGCGGATATTAAGTTCCTTGATGGCCTCGACTACCCGAGGATCGGAATCGCCCTTGCGTGCGTAGGCCCAGATGACGAAACGTTCGGGGCCCGGGCCCGTCTGTTGCGGGTAGTCGTAGTGGGTCCACAGCGGGTGCAGGTCGGCCACCGCATACATCCAGGCGGTGCCGTCAGTGTTGGAGTTGCCAATCAGGGTGTGATGCGCCCCCGGTAGTTTGGCCAGATAGGCCATGCCCATGAGGTCTCTCTGGTCGATCATCACCGAGTCGTATTTGTCCCCGAACAGCACGATGTGCCGGTAGAGGTAGTGCCGGCCAGTGAGCACGGTGGCTGCCACGAGCAGCACCGCGGTAGCCGAGACCCAGGCCGGTGGGGACAGTTGTTTGAACCGGCCGACGACTCGTTTGGCGGCGGCGATCACGATCATGACGATCGCGAACATGGCAATGCCTGCCATCGGTGTCAACAGCATCGTCGTTACCGCCGTGAGCCGCCGCGGATCGTTGTAGAAGAACTGGCTGAACTCTTCGATGGCCTGTCCGAAAGGGTTCCGGAACGGCGCGCCCGAGTAAATGGTCGCCGCTGTCAGCAGCACCCATACCGCCACCGGCCACCAGATTCTCTTGTAGAGCAGGATCGCCATGCCGACGGTCGAAAGCGCGACCAGACCGTATTGGGTAGGGAAGTCGTTGAGGTGGCGGGTGTGCAGGAGCAGTGCGTCGATGACTCCCTGCTTGACGCTCTTGAAGCTCGGGAATGCATGCCCCGCGATGATGTCTGCCTGTCGCAACACCCCGATGAACTGCGGCGCCAAAATCAGTGCGGTCGGCACGATCACCGCGACGAGGGTCAGCGCGTCGGCGAGGCGCCCGCGCACCGGATGCGGCCGCGCGTCCAATAGCCACCAGGCCGACAGGAACAAGATGACGATGAATCCGCCGGTCAGATGGACTGACAGGACGCCCACCAGTGCGAGCACAGCCACCGGGATTCGGTCGCGGTGGTGCAACGTCGAGGTGATCAAAACGAAGGTCGGTACCGCGACTCCGTAGGCCGCCAGACTGGGCATCGCGGCGACGCCGAACTCGACGTAGGGCACCGAGGTGAACGACGCTGACAGGGCCGCCGCGGTGGCCGCCACGCTTGCGGCGCGCCACTCACCGGTGCGCGGCCTGAGCAGATGCCAGGTGAGTACGGCGGCGCTGACAGGGAACAGCCAGATTGACGCCGCCACCGAACAGAAGGTGTATCCGGTGGTGGGTGCCGCCCCGGTGAGCTGACAGAACACCGCTGTCAGAGCGTGGAACACCGACGGGTAGTACAGCGCTTGGTGCGTCTCGACATTGCGAAGCTCGCCCATGTGAGTCGACGAGGCCTGGCCGGTATCGAGGATGAAGCGCACCTCATTGGCATGCCAGACCGCATCCCAGGTACTGGGTACGGACTGCCAATGCGTGAGTCCGCGATAGGCCGCCCACATGATCAGCAGAGAGCCCAGGAGCACACCGGCCGCCACCGTCAGCGCCGGCCAGCGACTGACGGCCCGAGCCTCAGCTTCGGTGTCGCGGTAGCGGGCGAGTAGCAGCTGCAAACCCGTCGCCAGCACGCATACCGCGGCCAGCACGGCAAGCGCTGTCCAACCGTTCCAAGGGATTCCAAGCGCGCCGAAAGGAATGATCGCCAGTGCGACGACGCCGTACGTCAGTGCCGGGCCAACTGTGACGGCGATCGGCCAAGGTAACTGAGCGATACGTGCGACGATTGCTCCCGGCGCGATCAGCAAGAACAATGCGATCAGCGTTCCGAACCAGAGGCCCACTCGACTAGTATGGCTGGCCGGGTGCCATGGCTCGCGAAGCCCCGATCGGTTGGCACGGCTTGGGCGTTTCCAGGCACCTGTCACCGTCACAATTTCGCCGCATAGCGGAAGCTCTAAGGTGGCTGGTATGGCTTACGACGTCGCCCGGGTGCGCGGACTACACCCGTCGCTGGGTGACGGCTGGGTGCACTTCGATGCGCCGGCCGGGATGCTGATTCCGGATTCTGTGGCGACCACGGTGTCCACGGCGTTTCGCAGGTCCAGTGCCAGCGCTGCGGGTCCCCACCCATCGGCCCAGCGGAGTGCTGCCGTGCTGGAGACGGCGCGCGCGGCCGTGGCCGATCTGTTCAACGCCGACCCGGCGGGCGTCGTACTGGGCGCCGATCGCGCGATCCTGTTGTCCTCGCTGGCCGAAGCCTCGTCCTCGCGTGCCGGCCTGGGGTATGAGGTCATCGTCAGCCGCCTGGACGACGAGGCGAACATCGCCCCTTGGCTGCGCGCCGCGCATCGCTACGGCGCCAAGGTGAAGTGGGCCGAGGTCGACATCGAGACCAGTGAACTGCCCACATGGCAATGGGAGAGCCTGATCAGCAAGTCGACCAGGCTGGTCGCCGTCACCTCCGCGTCGGGCACGCTGGGCACGGTCACCGATCTGCGGGCGATGACCAAGCTGGTGCACGACGTCGGCGGCTTGGTGGTGGTCGACCATTCCGCCGCTGCGCCTTACCGATTGCTCGACGTCAATGAAACCGACGCGGATGCGGTGGCGGTCAACGCCGTCGGGTGGGGCGGCCCGCCGATCGGAGCGATCGTGTTTCGCGATCCTGCGCTGATCAACTCCTTCAGTTCGGTTTCGACGAATCCCGATGCCACCGGCCCCGCGCGCCTGGAGGTGGGCTTGCACCAGTTCGGGCTGCTGGGCGGGGTGGTCGCCAGCATCGAGTACCTCGCGGCGCTCGACGAGTCTGCTCGCGGGAGCCGACGTGAACGTCTCTCGCTGTCGATGCAATCCGCGGCGCTCTACCTGAACCGGGTCTTCGACTACCTGATGGTGTCGTTGCGGTCGTTGCCGTTGGTGATGATCATCGGTCGTCCCGAGGTGCGGATACCGGTGGTCAGCTTCGCTTTGCACGAGGTGCCCGCCGAACGGGTGGTGCAACGGCTGGCGGACAACGGAATTCTGGCGATTGCCGATCAGAGTTCACGCGTGCTGGACGTGTTGGGCGCCAACGACATCGGCGGCGCTGTGACCGTCGGTCTGGCGCATTACTCGACGACGGCCGAAGTCGACCAATTGGTGCGCGCACTGGCGTCGCTGGGCTAGGCGTGGCGAGCAGTCGCAAAAGCCCGCATTTCGTGCCGAGAATGGGGCTTTTGCGCCTGCCCGCACTTGGTCGCTAGACGGTCAGCACGATCTTTCCGTGCACTTGCCCCGCCACCAACTGTCGGTGCGCCTCGGCCGCCTGTTGGATGGGCAGGCGCACGCCGATGATCGGCTTGACGCGCCCGTCGACAAGCATGGGCCAGACCGACGCGATCACCGCCGTCACGATCTCGCCCTTACTGTTCGGGCCGCTCACCGGGCGCCCCCGCAGCGTGGTGCCGATGACCCGCGCCCGTTTGGCCAGAAGCTTGCCGATGTTGAGCTCGCCCTTGATCCCGCCCTGCATGCCGATGATGATCAGCTGCCCGTCGGTGGCCAGGGCGTCGATGTTGCGGTCCAGATAGGAGGCTCCCATGATGTCGAAGATCACGTCGGCGCCATGGGTCTCCTCCCTCAGCCGCGCGACGAAATCCTCGTCGCGATAATTGATGGTGATCTCGGCCCCCAGGCCGCGACATGTCTCCAGCTTCTCCGCCGACCCCGCGGTGACCGCCACTTGGGCGCCCAACGCACGCGCAACCTGGACCGCGTGGGTTCCGATACCGCTGGCGCCGCCGTGCATGAGCAGCACCTGGTCCTTGCTCAGGTGAGCGGTCAGCACCAGGTTCGACCACACCGTGCAGGCCACCTCGGGCAGCCCGGCGGCGTCGACCACGTCGACACCTTGGGGAATCGGCAGCACCTGGCTTGCGGGAACGGCGACGTACTCCGCGTATCCGCCCCCGGACAGCAGGGCGCAAACTTCTTGTCCGACGGACCATTTGGTGACGTCGGAGCCTAATTCGGCCACGATGCCCGAAACCTCCATGCCAATGATCTCGCTGGCTCCTGGCGGTGGCGGATAGTTACCGGCGGCCTGCAGCACGTCGGCCCGGTTGACGCCGGCCGCAGCGACCTTGATCACCACCTCGCCGGGCCCGGCAGACACATCGGGTACTTCTTGCCACGAAAGTTGTTCGGAGGATTCGGCGACGATGGCGCGCATGCTGGCCACGCTACTACCCGCCGGAAACCGCAGCTTGGGCGACGACGCAGACCCGACGCGGGCCCCGTTACCCTTGTGGGCGGTGGCGTGGCAGAGCGGCCTAATGCACTCGCCTTGAAAGCGAGAGACGGCTAAAACCGTCCGGGGGTTCAAATCCCTCCGCCACCGCCTTGTGATGAGTCGGGTCATAGGTGACAAATGGCCAGTCTGCTTTCGAGGCTGTGACGGCAAAGCTACCTTCGCCCGATAGGAAGTAGTCCCTGACGTTCACGAGGTGAAGCCCGTATGCCGACGTGCTGTAGCGACACACCCGCTGACGTCTTTAGGCGGGATCAGGTACGTAAAAGCCGGTGCCCTCGGCCAGTTTTTCCAACGTGCCGTAAGCCATCCACACGAATCCCGTGTCACCGAAACTCGTGCCGTGGCTGTTCTGGATCCGCACCGCGCCGCGGGCGTCGTCGTAGCCGATGATCAGCATGGCGTGTCCTTTCGGCTGGCCTTTGGTGTCTTTCCTCAGCTCTCCATTGCCGACGTAGGGCGACGGCTTGCCCTTGTAGTGGTTGAAGTCCGTGTAGTAAGAGGTGCCGTAGGCAACCGGGAGGCCGGACGCGATGACGGCACGCAGATTCTTCAGGCCGTCGGCTCCGGTGATCTTCATCGTCTTGTAGGCGGGGATCAGGAAGCGGGGATCCGGTGGGATTTCCCGCGAGCCGTAGTCCGACCAGTCGACGCCACATGTCGCCGTTCGAGAGTGCTGTCTGTCGGCATTCGGGGCGGCGGCCAACGATGGAGTGCCGCCGTTGGACCGCAGCCAGTCCAGGCATTTGGTGAGATTGCCGCCCAGACACGTGTTGGCGGGGACTTTGTTCGCGAGTTCATACCGGACATAGGCGTAATCAGGGCCGGCCTGCAGGTCGGGTGACGTCGGGGGCGTTTGGCTTTTGCGAGCCGCGTAGAACGTCGCCAGACCGTAGATCGTGCTCCATACGAAACAATTCGACAGTGACTGCTGACCCACTGGCGGCAACCACTCGGTGCGAACAGATGCCGCGCCAGGCACCTCGCCGGGACGTCTGGGCGGCTCTGGTGTGCCTGGCTCGCCGGCCCCGGGATCGTATCCCTCGTTCTCGAGCTCGTTTGTATCGTCGATTGGTGGCGGATTGCTGCTTTGTGGGGGGCTGCTGTGTCGATGGTGGCTGCTGCAGGAGGGAAGCGTAGCCGCAAGAGCTCCAGCGGCTGATAGCGCGAGCATCTTGCGTCGGCTTATCCAGACGTCCATGGATCGTCTCCTGTTGAGGCTTAGCTTGTATGGGATTGCAATTTCCAGGCTTGGAGTGCTTGGTAGAGCTCGGCACGGGACCGGATGGTGAGTTTCCGGTAGATGCGGCTGAGGTTGACTTCCACGGTTTTGGGGCTCACGAATATTGCGGCGGCGATGTCGCGGTTGGTCATGCCCAGAACGGCCAAATCGGCGACGCGTTCTTCGGTGGCGGTCAATCCTGGGTCGCGGCCTTGGCCTGAGACACCCCGTGCTAGTTCAGTTTTAGCGCGTTCGGCCCATACTGTGGTGCCGAGTTGCTCAAAGGTGTCTCGCACCTCGCGCAGAGTTGCGCTGGCCGCTTCGCGCCGGCGCTGGCGGCGCTGCAGCTGGCCGGACAACAGCTGGGTGCGGGCGCGTTCAAACGGCATCGGGAGACGTTGGTGCTCGGACAATGCCAGCTGGACGCTTGTCATGGCGGCGGTAACGTCACCGCGCGCAGCCTGCAGCATGGCGCGACAGCGCATACCGACCGCTAGGGTCCATGCGCGATCAAGTCGGCGGCCATTGCGTTCCAAGGCTTCCACCAGCGGCTCCGCATCATCTAGTCGACCCAGACCGATCAAGGCCTCAACGGCCTCGGGAACGAATGAGAACGAGATAATCTCACCTGCGTCAGGAAAGAGTCCCACCATGGGCAACAGCGGTTCAAGCACGCTCACGGCGGCATGATAGTCACCGGATGACACCTCGACGAAACCAGCTAATGTCGCCGGCCACAGCGCTGAACGTCTTGAGCCGCAACGTTGCGCAGTTGCTATCGCCTGGCTTAGATCATGACGAGCGTCGCCCAGGCGGCCGACGTATGCGGCGACCGCGCCCCGAAGGGTGAGTGCAATAAACAGTGGGAAGTCGCCGCCTAGCTGGGTTGCGCGTTCCATCGTGGCGTCGGCGAGTGCAGCCGCGCTGGCGAGGTTGCCACGCCAGATGTCGATGAGCACAAGGTGAAAGCCGACGAACATCAGCTCGGCTTCCTCGCCGAGGGCGAGACACTGCTGTTCCACCTTCGTCAGCTCCTTACGGGCCTTCCCCAGCTCACCCGTCCAGGCGCGCAGGAGGCTCATCTGTACACGAGGTCGCTGTGGTAGTGGGAGGAGCGACCGCGGCCCCTCCATTTCGACCGCCCGTCGTAGGGACGGCTCGTCAAAACCCTTGCCGCCCATGAAGTCAATCATCGCCCGCATGCCCAGCGCGGGGCTGAGCAGCGTAGTGTCGCCAAGGCGCTCGGCGTCGGTCACGGCCTGCTGGACACGGTCGTAGGCGTGTTCGTGTCGGCCGGCGTTGAGGAGGGCGTACCCCAAGCTGATCAAGATGAGCACGCGTAGCCCGACGTTGGCGCCGCTCTCGTTTACTGCGTCCTCGAGTAGTTCCGCCGCTTCAAGGTAACTGTCGTCGGCGAGGACGACCAACCCCAGCTGATGCGATGCCTCGGCGCGGGTTGGGCCCGCTGGGAGGGCTGTAATGACCGCGTCGAGGATCCGCCGGGCCCGCCCGGGGTCGCCAGCCATGAAATGATGTGTCGCACAGCGTATTCTTCGCCGCGGATCGTTGTCGCCGGCCAGACCGACGGCCAGTTCAACCAGCTCGGCGGCAGCGGCCGGTGCTCCTCTGTCACGGGCGATCTCGGCGGCCGCGTCCAGCGCGGCGACAGTCTCGGGCTCTCCGGACGTGTCTGCCAGGGCCAGGTGGCGGGCGCGCAATTCGGGTTCGGCGGTGAGTTCGGCCAGACGGCGGTGCATTTCGCGGCGGCGACCAGGCGCCGCTGTGCTGTAGACGCCGTGCGCCAGGATTGGGTGAGTGAATCGGAGCTGACTGCCGTCGACGGCCACCACCGCCTGGTTTTCGGCTTCACTGAGCGCCTGCACCACTTGATCCGGCACCAAATTGGTGGCCTGAGCGACCATCGTCACCGTGGGATCAGGGAGACTGGCGATGGCAAGCAGAATGTCTTCGGCGCCGACCCGACTGATCCTTGCACGGACCAAGTCATTGAGGCTGCCCGGCAGACTCAATTCGGAAGCTCGGCCTTCTACGCCGAGTTCTCGGGTTAACTCCAGTGCGAAAAACGGGTTGCCGGCGGCTATCTCGTGAATCCGCAGCAGCGTGGGACGTGCCGGCGACTGCCCCAGCCGGATCAGCAGAATCTGTTGCAACTCACCCACGGTCAGCGGCTGCATCCGGACGCGACCCACATCGTCGGGGCTGGGCAGCTGCAACCGCGCAGCGGCCTCTTCGGTCCGCGTCGTGCACAACAAAGCTATGCCGGCCCGAAGCCGGCGCGCGGCATACGCCACCACACTGGCACTCGACGTATCTGCCCACTGCAGGTCATCGATGGCAATCACGACAGGACTTACGGCGGCGAGTCGCCCGATGACCGCTACAAAAGCCGCCGCCACCGCCCTGGCATCAATCCCGGAAGCCTCGACCAGGTGCCGCAACAGCGCACCTTCCAGAGCCTGATGTTGCGGAGCCGGCAGGTCTGCCCACACCGAGTCATCGACATCACCGAGCAGATCAGCCAACGCCGTATAAGCCAGCACCGACTCAGCCGCGGCAGCCCGACAACTCAACACGCGGTAGCCACACTCACCGGCCCGACGCACCGCGTCCGCCCACAACGTCGTCTTACCGATCCCCGCCTCTCCCTCGATGACGAGAGCGCACGACCGATGCGGCAACGAGTCAAGAAAATCGCTTACGGCCCGATCTTCGGCCCGCCGAGAGACCAACTGCTCCGCCACATCGAGCCTTTGCGCTCAGACGGCTGCACCGGCACTTGGCCAGCGACGTCGCGACAACGGCTGAGACTGTTCACTCCGGACACCCATACCGTGGCCCTTTCGTTTGCCAGCTGGCACTCAACCCGAGCGGTGGCTACCTCAGGGATTCTTGCAGACTTCGCTGTAAAACGCTGTTCCCTGGCACAGGACGATAGCAAGCACAACCTGAGGGGGCAGCCAAGCCTTTGCCGCCAGGTGTCAACGGCCGACATGATAACCGCCTTGAGCCGACCTGTCAGCAACCCTGGGACCGCGTCCAGCCGACGCCGGAGCTGAGCCGTTCTGCGGGCGCGCCGACATCGCGGCACAGCTGCGTGACGAGCTCGGCTGACTCGGCAGCGAAGACACCGAACGTGTAATCGTCGTCTGGTACCGCCATCGCCGTCAGAAGCTGGACCTGGTCGCCACGAGTCGACATGAGCGCAGCGCGGCTATTGAGCCGATCGACGATATCGCCGATCGAGTGGGCGGACGTCCGGGGTCCGTACCACTCGACGAGGAACCGTTGTGGATGAGGCTCAGCGCTCGCCACCGTTCCTACGATATAGATGTCGGTTGTCGCCGACATCAGGGTTTTCCCTACTACGTGCCCTTGCGTCTGATGCCGTGCCAGCGCTTCGCCAGCCGCCTCGAATGGGTGCTGAGATTATCGGCGCAACAGGCTAACTCGGCTGCCATCGAGCTTGCACGCAAGATTGCACCGCAGGTGCCTCAGTAGACGAGTTGACTGCGCCCGACAGCCGGCGCGGCACTTGACGGTCAGCCCAGCCGCCCGCCTCGCGGCTCACTACCGGCTCGCGGATCGCAATCGGCTGACCCAACCATTAAGCGATCATTCG
Organism: uncultured Actinomycetota bacterium; assembly: GCA_963762625.1. GTDB lineage: Bacteria > Actinomycetota > Actinomycetes > Mycobacteriales > Mycobacteriaceae > Mycobacterium. The sequence goes on along the minus strand of CAVXLB010000001.1, from coordinate 220,059 downwards.
CAAGTGGGCCTATAACGCGACGTATCTGTCACCTTCGTCGTGAAGTCACACAAGCCGGCACTGCGTGATGAGCCGCGTCGTCGGCACGAGTTCAACGACCACCCGAGTTGTTGCCTCGATTGTTATCGACAGGGGCGCCTCGACTCGTGCGGGCTGAGGCGTGCTGAGCCGGGGGCACCCGCTTGGGGTGCCCCCGGTCAACAGCGCCTTCTATTGGTACAGCGGGGCCCAAACACCGAAGAACCAGTAACCAAAACCCCCGTAGTCCGCGTTGAAGACCGGAAGGACGGTGAAGTTGTTGTAGGTGAACGGCGCGTAATAGTTCTGTCCGTAGGACGCGTCAACCGGCGTCCCTTGCCAGGGTTGGTTCCAACCACCGGCAGGTGGCGGCCCGTTCCAGCCACCCGCAGGCGGCGGGCCTTCCCAGTTCGGCGGGGGAGCGCCGGGGGCGGGACCGTTGCTCCAGCCGTAGCCGCTCGGCGGTGGAGGAGGCGGCGCTCCTTGGCCCGGGACGCAGAAGCCACCCGGCATGTTGACGGGGCCGCCTATTTCCGCAGTGGGGCGAGAGATGGGAGGCGGCGGCGGATAGTACGGCTCATGCGGCGGCTGACGGTTCGGCGCGTTGAGGACTGGGCGTTGAGGGGCCGCTGAGGGGTAGGGGCCGCGCTCGCCAGGCTGAGCCGTGCTGCCCCACGGCGCCTGGGGTGTGGGCGTCGGCTTGCCGCCCCACGGAGCTTCGGGTGTGGGCGTCGGCTTGCCGCCCCACGGAGCTTCGGGTGTGGGCGTCGGCTTGCCGCCCCACGGCGCCTGGGGTGTGGGCGTCGGCTTGCCGCCCCACGGAGCTTCGGGTGTGGGCGTCGGCTTGCCGCCCCACGGAGCTTCGGGTGTGGGCGTCGGCTTGCCGCCCCACGGCGCCTGGGGTGTGGGCGACGGGCCGACCCCCGGGGGTGTGGGCGGCTTGCCGGCCCCCGGGGGTACGGGCGGCGGCGGCTTGCCGGCCCCCGGCACCTGGGAGGGGATTGGACCCAGTGGCGTCGTGCCCCCGTAACCGGGGCCCGGGTTGGGGGCGGGGGTGCAGCCCTTTTCCCAGTTGGGGCAAGTCGATTCCGTCGGGATCGACGGCGTCGTGCTGTTGTGTGGCGGCGGCGTGCTCGCCGGCGGCGGTGTGTTGTGCGGTGGAGTCGCCTGCCACGTGTTCGGCGGCGGCGTGTTGTGCGGCGGGTCGGTGGCGAGCGGCGGCGTGTTGTGGGGCGGCGCTGGCGTCGCCGTGCTTGGCCGCGGTGGTGGGTCCAGCGGGGCGGAGCCGGCGAATCCGGCGTTGACCGCCGTTACGGACATGCCCAGGCCCGCAGCGACTGCCGCTGCCGCGGCGAGACGTTTGATAGACATTAGTTGCGTCCCCTCTCGGGTTCGGTCCGAACGACGTGTGTGTGGCCTGCGCTACGGGCAGGTCACGTCCAACTCGAATGGCTTGGTTACCGGCTTCGGCTGCTGTGGATTGCTCACATCGGCACCGGTCGCGGTGCCCTTGATCTGTAAAGACTTGTCGCTTACCGCGGCTCCGGCGTCTCCGCCCTGACCTTTTGCGGCATCTGAATAACCCAGGGTGATGCCGTTGACGGTGCCCAGCCCGACCGCGTGAACAATTGGCGGGTTGTCATTGCTGACTACCGCGCCGATACCGTTGGCCGCGGCGCCGATGCTGATGTTGACGTTGTTGCCGGCCGGGGTGCAGGTGACCGGACCACTGACATCTAGTTTCTTGCCGTCCACAATGACCTGCGGTCCAGTAGCTTCCGGCGCCTCCGAGTTCGTCGCTTCCTTGTGCGACTTATGGCTGGAACAGCCAGTGCAACCCGCGACCACGATGGCCACGCCGGCTATGCCGACGACGATTCCACGCTTCACCACTGCTCTCCTTCGTGTCCCGGGTGTCCGCTCGTCGCGACACCTCAACCTCGATAAACTTCCTGCCATTACCGCGCTCACGGTGTCATTCACCCTTTACTGCGCCGGGCCGGGGATCTGATATGCGCACCCACCGGCCTTGTGTTCCGTGAGCGCGACGGGTTGGCCGTCCACCTGAATCACGCAGTCGTGTGGACCGCCGGTTTTGTCGGTGTAGTTCAGCGCCAGGTACGGGTTTCCGCTGATCTGCACGCTCTGCGACCAGGGAATTGAAACCCAAGTCGCAGTGCCCGTCGGATACACCGGGGTTCCTGGGTCGGGAATGACCGAGAACACGTCACCGCCGCCAAGGATCTGGTACATGACGGTGTGTTGCCCGGGGTCGGCGGCAGCCGCGGGAAGCATCGCCTGCGGTGCAGAAGTCGTGGCTATGGCAACCGCCGCGAGCAAACCAGCCACGGCGCTTGGCCGTGGGGCCTCGGTAGCGCGGCGCCACCGGCAAGAGTCAGCATGCATGAGGCGACAGGTGGCTAAATTCGTTGACATGGCGTCCCCTTTCGATACGTGACTTCAGCGACACGCAGTCTCGCCTGCAGTCTCTTAGTCGTCGATAAGGCAACCGCCACCCGCGCGGTGGCTATAAGCTAAAGCCCCGCCCGGCCATCTCTCAATTAGGGATTTCCCTACACTTTTCGATAACGGGTTTCCCAACACCAGAGCATCGACCGGTAGGGCCTCGCGACCCGCTTGAGCCGGCTTACGGCCACTCGAGAGTCATCCGAAGAAGACGGGTTTGGGGCCGCGCACCCCTTTCGATCCGCGATGGGCGGTACCAGTCGCCGGGGTTGTGGCCGTGACCGGAGTGGCGTGCCTGAGCTATGCGGTTCCGTTCGTGATCAGGATCATGACCATCCCGAAGTAGAATTTCTTGGGCATTCCGGTTGGCGCGGGAGCCGGGTGGGATTAGCGTCAGTTACCTTCTCTTCTGCGGTGCGAAATCCCCCCACCACACACCTCCGCCACCGCCAAAGAAATTCCGCCGCTAACCGGTCGGGATCGCGGCCGCGATGGTGTCCATCAGCGCGGTGTGGCGACGGGGTTCGGGATCCCGCCCGGGCTTGCCGCTGCTGATCAAGCCGGCGGAAATTCCGCGCGCAGGGTCAGCCCAGATAGCGATGTTGGACAGCCCGAGATTGCCGAACGCCGTCGGCGCGTTGCGGCCGAACGGGCCGAACCGCTGTGTCCCGAGGATGAACCCAGTGCCCCAGCGGGCCGGCATCAGCCCTACCGCGAAATCCGGCCGCAGCTTCCGCGTTTCCTGTACTGCGCCGTACATGGTCTCCGCAGTTATTACCCGCACGCCGTCGAGTTCGCCACCGCGACGCCAGATTTCGGCAAAACGTGACATTTCGTTTGCGGTCGACACGGTATTGGACGAGGGGACCACGGTGGTTAGGAAAGCCGCTGTGTTGGTGTACGGGATCATTTCGTGCACGGTGCCGCCGATCGCCTTGCGGAAGATCTGAGCGATAACCGGCGGGAGGGGTCGGCCGGTGGCGTGACTCGGTGCTACCAGCGACACGTCTTTTTGATCGACACCGAAGTTGGTCCAGCGAAAGCCGAGCGGATCGAGGATTTCGGCGGCCAGAATTTCGCGAATATCCTTGCCCGCGGCCGCATAGATGATCTCGCGCATCAACGGACCCCAGGTCAGCGCATGGTAGATGTGCACCCGTCCGGGCCGGTAGAGCGGCCGCAATTGTGCAAGCAGCTGCTGAGCGTACTGGTGGTCGTCGGCGCGTTTGAGGTCCGGCTTGGGCCCGGTGGGAAACGGGACACCTGCGCTGTGGGTCATTACGTGCCGGATCGTGGTGCGGTCCTTGCCGTGGCTGGTGTAGCCGGGCAGGTATTCGCAGACGCGGTCGTCGAGGGAGAAGACGCCCCGATCAACCAGCATGTGGACCACGGTCGCGGTGATGCCCTTGGCGGCCGAATACACGCAGAAGGGTGTATCCGTCGTGACGGGGATCTTTTCGGCATCAGGGCCATCGGTCGGGGCGTTGCCCCAGCCGTGGCCGATGGCGCGGTTGAGCACGACGCGCCCGTGCTGCCGGATGCACAACTGGATCGCCGGATGCATACCGGCTTGGTACCACTGCCGTGCGGCCTGCCAGATCCGTTCTACGGCGGCGCTGTCGACTTCGCAGTGGTCCTCTTCGCCGATTGCGGTCGCGGAGTCCAAGTCTGCCGGCACACGGATCTTGCCGTCTTCCGTAGCGTCCCCCACCTCTGCGAGCGTACGTGCCGGCGAATTATTCGCCGGTGAACTGCGGTGGACGCTTGGCGAACGTCGCCGAGATGCCCTCAGTAAGGTCCTTGGACGGCAGGAATGCAGCGTTCCAGGCGGCGACGTAGCGCAGGTTCTCCGAGACGGCCGAGGTACGTTGCTGATCGAGAACGTCTTTGACGCCGTAGACCGCGAGCGGCGGGTTGGCGGCGATCTCGCCGGCGGTCGCGTGGGCGGCTGCCAACGTCTGATCCGCGTCCTCATACACGTCGTTGACCAGGCCTATCTTCTCGGCGCGGGCGGCGCTGATGTCGCGTCCGGTGAGCGCCAGTTCCCGCAGATGACCGTCGCTCAAGATCAGCGGCAAGCGGGCGAGGCTGCCCATGTCGGCGACGATGGCGAGTTTGACTTCCCGCACCGAGAACTTGGCGTCGGCGCTGGCGTAGCGGATGTCGACCGCGGAGATCAGATCGAGCGCGCCGCCGATGCACCAGCCGTGCACCGATGCGATGGTGGGCGTGCGGCAGTCGGCGACGGCGTTGATCGCCTTCTGCATCCGCAGTATTTCGGCGTGAAAGTCGGTCCGTGCCCGGGCCAGCGCGCCGTCGGCCATCAGCGGTGCGAATGTCCCGCCCATGGCGGGCACGTCCAGTCCGTAACTGAAGTTCTTGCCCGATCCGGTGATGACGATGGCACGCACGTCGCGGTCGGCGTCCAGTGCGGCGAACACGTCGGGCATCTCCGACCAGAAGGCGGGGCCCATCGCGTTGCCTTTGCCGGGTCCGATCAGTGTTACCTGGGCCACCTGATCTTTGGTTTCGACGGCGACGGATTCGTATGCTTCACCCATATCGAGACCGTAGCGCGGCGGGTGCCGAAGCCACGCGGGGGCTCACGACTTCGAGCCACACTCGACACCGGGAGTTCGAGCGCAGGCGGCTATACGCGTTCCAGATAGAAGTAGTAATAGCGGCCGTTGTCCAGCACGCCCTTGCCGTTCATGATGCCCATCACCGCGTCGTCGTCGATCTTCTTGAAGTGGTCGTGTACAGGCTGTCCGTCGTAGACCATCGTCGCTGTGACTTCGCCGCGGAAGTCTTCCAGCCACAGGCTTGCCTCGCCCTTGCCCATCGCTTTGTTGGAGAACTTCTTTCCATCGGCGTCCACACACACCAGCGGCTGCACGTCGCCGGCCGACATGAAGGTCTTGCCGAACCAGCCGGCCTTCTCCAACTGCCCGTTCATCTTGTGGCCGGTGAGGAACTCCCCGCCCTTCCACTCGCCGATCATGCCGTCGATGTTCGCGGGCTCGAGCGTCGCCCAGAAATCGTCCAGTTCGGCATCGGTGATCTGGTCGCCGCGCTCCTTGAATTCCGTGAATACCTTGCGGGTCAGGCTCATTGCTTCCTCATGATTCCGGGCGGGTGATCCACTCGCGGGCGAACTTCAGCAGGGCGTCGTTTTCCTCCGGCGCGCCAATGCTGACCCGAACACCGTCGGTGCCGTACGGGCGCACCACCAGGCGCGCGTTGGCGGCCAGTGTGACGAAATCCAGTGTCCGGGCCCCCAAGGGCAGCCAGACGAAATTGGCTTGCGACGGTGGCAGCGTGAACCCGGCAGCACGCAGCCCGGCGCTGACTCGAGCGCGTTCGGCGACGACGGCATCGGTGCGGGCCAACAGCTCGTCGGCAGCATCCAGCGAGGCAATGGCGGCGGCCTGCGAGACGGCGGTCACTGTGAACGGCACGTAGACCTGGTCCAGCGCCGTGATCAGCTCGGGTTGGCCGACCGCGTAGCCGACCCGCAGACCGGCCAGCCCGTAGGCCTTCGAAAACGTCCGCAGCACAACAACGTTGCTGCGGGTGCGGACCAGCTCCAGGCTGTCGGGCAACATGGGCTCGCGGATGTACTCGACATAAGCCTCGTCGATGGCGATCAGGATGTCCGGCGGAACCGTCTCGACGAACCGGGCCAGTGCGTCCGGGGCGACGACCGTGGACGTCGGGTTGTTGGGGTTGCAGACGAAGATGAGCCGGGTGCGGTCGGTCACCGCGGCCAGCATCGCGTCGAGATCGAACGTGTGATCGGCCAGCGGGACTTTAATGACGGTCGCGCCCGCGACCTGAACTTGCGGTGGGTACAGCTCGAAGCTGCGCCAGCCGAAGATCACCTCGTCGCCCGGCGAGGCGGTGATCTGTACCAGCTGCTGGCAGAGACTGACAGAACCGCAACCGACGGCGACGTGCTCGGGAGCGAAATCTGAACCCAGGCGTTTGGCCAAGGCTGCCTTGAGTTCCACGCAGCCGTTGTCCGGGTACCGGTTGATGGCGTCGGTGGCTCGTTCGATGGCCTCGCGGACGCCGGGTAATGGTCCGAACACAGTCTCGTTGCTGGCCAGTTTGATGGCGCCCGGCACGGTCTTACCAGGAACATAAACTGGCAGCCCGGCCAGTTCGGGCCGTAGACGGGCGCTCACTTCGACAGCATATGTCGCGGCTGTGTACGCTATGCCTCCGGCGGTTCCGGGACAGCGGAAAGGGGTCGGGTACCCTCAGGAAGTCCAATGGAGGCGTGCCAGAGTGGCCGAATGGGACTCACTGCTAATGAGTTGTCCCCTTTACGGGGGACCGGAGGTTCAAATCCTCTCGCCTCCGCCCTGGTAGAAAAGTTGAAGAAAAACTGAAGACAGGCGCCCGTAGCTCAACGGATAGAGCATCTGACTACGGATCAGAAGGTTGGGAGTTCGAATCTCTTCGGGCGCACGCAGCTTAGAAGCGCTTCATATCGCGGTGGAGGCGCGCAGCAACGTCCCGCACGAATGTCGAAGGTCGTGCAGCCGGAGGCTTCGCACGCCAGCTCGTAGGCACAGCTCGAAGGCCCGGTTGATGTTCCTCGGATCCAGAGGCGGCCCGTTCTTGGTGGTGAACACCAGCCCGAGTGTGTTGGACCGCGAGACCTCTGTGTCGCCTGATTGATCAAGCCCATGCCGGCGCACGATGGTCACCAGCTCCTCGGCAACCGCACTGAGCGGAATCACGGCACGATTCGAAGCGGGCGGTGGCAAAGTCTTGGCGTGTGCCCGCTTCCGGCAGGGTCGGGTCAGGGTTCGAGCTAGCTCCACTTTCCGGGCACCTAATGTTTCTTGATCGAACGTTGGGCTGTTTCGTTAGGTGGCGGCGCGGGTGCATCGCGACCCGGGGAATTCGGTGCATCGGTCAGACGGCCGCAGCATCGGCCACATCGGCGACTTCGGACGGTGCCATGGTCGGGTCGAGATAGGCCAGGTAGTCCTCGTTAGCGATGGGGATGTCGGCGAGCACCTCGGTGGGTAGGTCGAACGCGTCGACCAAGGTCATCATGGAGGGCGCCAGCCCCGCGATCAGTGTGTCGATGGTGGTGGGCAGTCGCCGCACGTGTTCGGCCGTCAGGTGGCCGTCGGCCAGCAGGTCGCCGGAGTGCTCCTTGACCTGCCCGAGCAGAAAAAGCTGACACAACCGGTGCAGCAACGAGCGAGCGACCGAGTCGGTCGTGCGCTCCACGACCTCCAGGAACGCGACCGTGGCCCGCCATTGGGTGTGAGCGCGGACCGCCTCGAGCGCCGGGACGACAGCGGCGTTCAAGGTGTCGAGTGGGTCCGTGCTCGCGGTGGAGCGCATGGCCTCCTGGGATCGTGTTTCCCAGATGTGTTCAGCGTGCAGCAACAGGTCCCGCAGGAAGGGCAGGTCCGTGAGCGTCCGCTCGGCTGTCGGGACGGCCGACTCGTCGACCGCGGCAGCCTGGCCGCACGACATCCGTTGTGCGGCCACCTTGACCAAAATGGGCAGGTTGTCGCCTTCTGCAGTGATCACGCCTTCGACATTGGTGAGGTAGTTCGCGAGCCGGTTGATCGGGAACAGCGCCTGGGCGCCGCACCGCTCCCGGCATTCGCTGAAGATCCATCGGGCCTCCCAGCTAAGCCAGGCCTTGGTCATCCCGATCAGCCGCTCGGCGCTGTCTGGATCGGCGTCACCGTTTGTCAGCCATTCCCGCAGCACGGCCCGGTGCAGGAAGGTCATGGCGTAGGTCGTGGCCAGTGCCCTGATCAGCGGCGCGTGGTGGCTGCGCAGCGCGGCCACCGGCATCCGGCTCCCGGGGCCTAGACCGCTGACGTCCCGGTGGTGTGCGTAGCGCACCGCGATGGCCAACGAGGCTCTGCTGGCGCCGACAATTCCGCTGCTCAGGGTCAACTTGCCCAGCGTGACCCGTTTGATCGAGTGCAGGAACCGCTGACGCTGCTTGGCGACCGCACTGGTGAAGGCGCCGTCCGCAGTGAGTCGGCCGTGCTCGCCCTGGAGCATCGCGTGACGCGGCACACGGACGTGGTGGAACGACGTGATGCTGTGATCGACGGGGTTGCCGATGCGTTCTGGCAGAATCGTCACTTCGATGCCCGGTAGGAACCCGGACTCGTCGGACAGCGGGACCAGGAATAGGAATACGCCGTGATCCTGCTCGCCCACCAGCAGGCGGGCCGCGACCACCGCGGTCTTGGGTCCGCCGAGCAGGCTCGTGTTCGGCATGTACTTACGGGCGCCTGGCGAGGGAGAATGCACGACGAACTCGTCGGCGGTCGGGTCGAATGTCGCCGTGGTCTCCAAGGCGGAGGCATTATTGCCGTGTGACAGTTCGGTGCACAGGAAGGTGCCGATACGGCGCATCTCGGTGAAGTCGGTCAGGTCACGTGGCGTTTCCGCGTCGTGGTCGGCCAGGCTGCCCAGGAACAGGTTGTAATGGATCGCGGCCACTGTCGCGAACGCGCCGTCCGCCACCACGGCCCACTCGAACATCCCGCAGAGCCGGTAGGGACTAGTCGGGAACGTCTCGGCCGATTCGATCGTGTCCCGCAGCGCTCGTAATCGCGCGTATGACTGCTCCACCTGCTGTTCGTCGGACAGGCCCAGCCGGTACTGGAACGCAGGTCCGGCGATGAATCGGCGCCAGCGTTCGTGATCGGACTCCTCGTATTCGGTGAACAGAGCCGCTGTCAGGGCGCGCCGGGCGGCTGCCTCCGGATCTGTAACCACCGCAAGCCTCCGCTGCATGTGATTCCCTTCCCTGGGGTTCTTTCGCTGGAATTTGATGTGGGGTCGCGAGGATTCCCGGCGGCCTGCCGCCAAGCCGCGTGGGTAGTCATTGTGCAGGGAGCGTGGTTCCCCCGTCGTGAGTACTTGGCTACTCCACTTTCCGACATCCGATCCACACCCGGTTCGGACCGCCAACACGAGGGCGACAGGGTATCGACAGCGAAATCACCGCTGCCGTAGCAGGATCGCGATGTCACGTGCGAGGGGTGGTTGGCCTTATCGGTGGGCCACCGCCAGCGTCAGACGCTGTTAACCGCCGGCGCCGCCGGAGCCGCCAGTGCCGCCGCCGTTCTGATAGACAGCGACGGCACCGCCGCCGCCGCCGCCCCCAAAACCTTGTTGATTGCCGCCGGAGCCGGCAGTGGCGGTGCCCACGCCAGGATTGATGATTAAGGCCTGACCGTCGCTGCCGTGCGTCTGGGGCCCGCCCCCGCTGCCGCCGGCGGGGGCGCCTGTGCCGCCGACGGTCAGGCTATAGCTGATGCTCCCGCCTGTGCCGCCGCCGCCGCCGGTATTGCCGCCGCCTCCGCCGCCGCCACCACCACCGGCAGCGAGACTAAAGCCCCCAGTGCCGCCGTTGACGGTACCTCCGCGGCCGCCGATTCCACCATGGAAGTTGCTGGCGGTGCCGCTGCCGCTGCCGCCAATCCCGCCGGTGACGTCGGCGTTATTAAGTACGGCAATGGCGCCGCCGCCGCCACCACCACCACCGGCGCCGCTCGGGCTGCCGCTACCGCCGCCGCCGCCGCCGACGGTAGCGTTGCCGGAGCCGGTGACGGTCATGTTGGCGCTGCCGCCGGTGCCACCAGTGCCGCCGTGGCCGGCGGCGGCGCCGTTGCCGCCAATGCCGCCGAGGCCACCTCCGCCGCCGCCGCCGGCCACGGCGGTGACCGAGGTAAGCGGCGCTGTGACGTTGGCGTTGCCGCCGTTGCCGCCGTTGCCGCCGACGCCGCCGACGCCGCCGTGGCCAAACAAAGGCGACCCTTGGCCGCCGGCCCCGCCTGCCCCGCCGGTGCCCCCTTGGCCTCCGCTAGTGCCGGCAGTGGTAACGAGGCCGCCGTTGCCGCCGAGCCCACCGCCACCACCAGCCCCGCCGTTGCCGTACAAAATCCCGCCGTGACCGCCCGCGCCACCATTACCGCCGTTGCCGCCGAGACCACCGTTGGCGCCGGTGGCGCCTGCCCCGCCAGCCCCACCTTGGCCACCGGTGCCAAACAGCCCGGCGTTACCGCCATGCCCGCCGGCCTGCCCTGACGCACCGGACCCGCCATTGCCGCCGCTGCCCCACAAAATCCCGCCCGCCCCACCTGCTTGGCCGGTTCCCGCCGCTCCGTTGGTGCCGGGACCGATCAGCGGGCGCCCCAACAACAAATTGGTGGGTGCATTGATCACCCCGAGCACGTCACCGGCGACGGTCTGCAACGGATTGGCACTAGCCGCCTCGACTGCCGAATACGTGCTCGCCGTATTGGTCAATGCCTGTACGAACCCGGTATGAAACACCGCCGCCTGGGCGCTGAGCGCGTGATAAGCCTGCCCGTGCTCGCTGAACAATGCCGCGATCGCCACCGACACCTCGTCGACACCCGCGGCCAACAGTCCCGTCGTCGGCGCTGACGCCGCCGCGTTGGCCGCGCTCAGCGTCGAGCCCAGACTGGCCAAATCCGATGCTGCTGTCCCCAATGCCTCCGGGATAACCACGACAACCGACACGCGACACCTCCAAAACAGGTCCCCGAAATCTCCCCAGAACGGTGTCGACCACATCGGTGGGGTCGGCAGAACACACCTTAAAGGTTGCTCAGCAAACTAATGCGCTTTTGTGCTAATCAGTGTGCGTGGTGTGTGTGGCAAATGGATGCCGACCGCGGCGCCGGTCGGGGTTGGTCGCCGGAGCTACTTAACGCGGATGAGGGAAGCGCTGCTTTCAGCGCCCCGGCATGCTCGACCAGTTTCACTAGTTCTGCCGGTTCGTCCGCCCTACTCCATGATCGGCGTCAGATCGCCACGGACAGTTCTCGGCTGCCAACGGATCAAGGTTGGGAGTTCGGATCTCTTCGGGCGAACTCAGGTTAGGGGCTGTGTCATCCGCCGTCAGACCGGCGTCCAGCTCTCCCACAACTCGGGAAACTCGACCGGCTTTTTTGCGAATTGGGCAACGCTGATGATCTCGCGAAAATGATCTTGCCAGCCCCACCAGCCGTTGATCTGAAAGACGTGCTGGTACCAGCTCAACTGATAGTTGACGGGTATCGGTTCGTCCTTATTCTCCGGCGCGAACACGGCGACTGCCAACAGGCCCAGCACCGTCGACGCCGGAAGCTGGACCTTGCCGTCGCGCCATATGTGCACGGTTGTGGTGCGCGACCCGTGCGGGGTTACTTCGAAACCGTTGGGCAGTTCGTCGTTGTGGTCGTGGCCGGATCGGTGGACGCCGTAGAGAACGTCGGCGATGTCGGGACGTCCGTCGGGCAGATCGGACTTCACCGCGATAGGGAACCGGGTCTCATCGAAGTCGATCCCGGGCGCTGTCATCACGTGGAAGATGTCAAGCCCGTCTCGGATCGTCCGCTTGAACCGAGTTGCCACGCCTAGCTGCGGATATCGCTTTTTTGCCGTTCCATCGGCAGCGTTGCAGGCGTGCAGTAGGGCTCCGTCCCACGTCCGCCTGGCCCAGTGATCGAGTGACTGCCTGACCGAATCTCCCACATTCACGGCTCTGAGGTTAACCGGTCAGGGCTGGTCATCGATAAGCGTCAGTGCCCGTTGGAACAGCTGCACGGTAGCAGCGTGCAGCTGGTCACCGACCTCTTTTTCGGCTTTGCCCGCGCAGGCTCGGGCCAGCGTGCCTTCGATCACGATGCCGAGCTTGAAGCAGGCCAGCACGGTGTACCACGCGATATGCGACAGGTCACGGGAGGTGTTCGCGGCGTACTGCTGGAACAGCTCGTCGGTGCTGGCCAAGCCGTCCTGGCCGCCCAGGGCGTGGCTGAACACACTGGACCCGTCCGGCTGACGCCAAGTGGCCAGCAGCCAGCCCAGATCCAGCAACGGGTCACCGATGGTGCACATCTCCCAGTCGACGATCGCGACCACGTCCGGGCCGGTGCGGGAGAACATCACGTTGGCGGCGTGGTAGTCGCCGTGCATGATGCCGGGCGTCCAGCTTTCCGGTCGATGACTGTGGAGCCAGGCGGACACCAATTCGATGCCCGGAATCTCGGGCCCCGGATAGCCCTCGTACTCCTGATAGGAGTCCAACTCGGACAGCCAGCGCGGCACCTGGCGTTCCAGGAAGCCCGCCGGTTTGCCGAAATCAGCAAGACCAACGGCGATATGGTCGACGGCACCCAGCCTGGCCAGCGCTTCGGCCATCGACAGCCCCATTTGGAACCGAATGCCGGGATCACCCGCGTGCAACGGCGGCAGCCCCTCGCCAGCGTTGAATCCATCGACCGGCTCCATCAGGTAGAAGACGGCGTCGCCGAGCACGCCAGGGTCCTGGCAAGCGGCAATCAGGTGCGGATGCGGCACATCCGAGCCGGCCAGCGCCGCGAGGACCTTGGTCTCCCGCAGGATCACGCTGTTGCTGCGAGCGCGCAGGTGCCGAGGTCCGCGCCGCAGCACGTAGGGTCGGCCGGCCCTGGTGAATCGCAGCATCACGTTCTGCGTTCCACCGGTGACCGCGGAAACCCCGTCCAACGGGCCCTCACCCAGTCCCTGCTCGGACATCCAGTCCGCGACGGCTTTCAGGTCGACGTTCAGATCCCTGTGGTCCATGTGGCAGAACCTCCTCCGCGATGTGGGAGTGGCACGAACATCAGCCCTTGGGCTGGGGGGTGTACCGCACGGTCTGCGCCCAGATCATGCCGTCCCTGAACACGAAAGTGTCGACACCGTCGTCAGCCCAGTTGACGGCCGAATCCGCAGCCCACTCGAGGAACAGGACGTCGCCGTCGAAAACCTGGGTCTTCAGGTCCCAGGCCGCATTCGGCAGATCGTCGAGTAACTTGACGAACACTTTCCGGATGCCACCCGTGCCGTGCGCTGCGCCGGCAGCCGTGATGACGACGGAATCGTCGGCGTAGTCGGCGAGGATCTCGTCGAGGTCGCCTGCGGCGAGCGCCTTGCCGTGGTGGGCGAATACTTCCTGCGCCGTCCGTGCCCCTGTGGGTTTCATAAGCGCTCCTCCGCGGAACCTGTCGACCGTCTGGGAAAAAGCGTAGGCCACCCCTGGCGAGCGGCCCTCGCCGTCAACGACTGGAAGAATAGTGAGCGGAACTTACTTTCCGGGAGAAAAGGATATGGCCGTGCCGCGTACCGACAACGATTCCTGGGATATCACTCAAAGTGTGGGTGCCACCGCACTGGGTGTTGCGGCGGCCCGCGCCGCGGAGACCGAGAGCGAAAATCCGCTCATCAACGACCCGTTCGCGCGCGTATTCGTCGACGCGGTGGGTGAGGGGATATGGAGCATCTATGCCCATCCCAAAGTGTTGGTTAAGGCGGTTGAAATCGAGTCGGAGGTGCGGCAGCGCCTACAGCTGATGGTCGACTTCATGGCCACCCGGACGGCGTATTTTGATGAGTTCTTTCTCAATGCCGCCGACGCCGGGGTTCGGCAGGTGGTGATTTTGGCCGCCGGTTTGGACGCACGCAGCTGGCGGCTGCCGTGGCCGGACGGCACGGTCGTCTACGAGCTGGATCAGCCCAAGGTGCTGGAATTCAAGTCGGCCACATTGCGCCAGCACGGCGCGCACCCGACGGCGAAACTGGCGAACGTCCCGATAGATCTCCGCCAGGATTGGCCAACGGCGTTGCAGGAAGCCGGATTTGATGCGTCGCGACCGGCGGTATGGTCAGCCGAGGGGCTGGTGCGTTACCTCCCGGCGCAGGCTCAGGACCTGTTGTTCGAGCGTATACATGGGCTCAGCGCGCCGGGCAGTTGGTTGGCCTCCAACGTTCCGGGCGAGGGTTTCACCGATCCCAACCGCATTCTGCGCCAGCGTGAAGACACGCAGCGCATACGTGCCACGGCCGCCAAGTTCATCAACGCCGAGATAACCGACTTCGACGACCTCTGGTACCCCGAGGAGCGCACACCCGTCGACGGCTGGCTGCGCGACCACGGCTGGGACGTGTCGGCGGCAACCTTCGAGGACCTGATGGCTCGTTATGGCCGCAGTGTGCCGCACGGGTGCGAAGAGTCGATGCCGCCCACCCTTTACGTATCTGGGCAGCGAAAAGAAAGCTGATAAGGCCGATCCATCTCCGAATCATTGTGGATACGTTGGCAATAAGGACCGACGCCACCGTGTCGCCGATCCGTGCCCCCGGCATCCATTCGCGGCCGATACTACCGAACCCACTCCTCACCGACAGCAAACATCTGTGATTTTGTTGTGAGACAACGAATGAAACGACTCAATCTGTTCGCTGATGCCGACGAATCCGCTGGACTAGATGAGGGGCCGCGTTTGCCTGATAGCACGCACTGTTACACGTTGCTAATCTGTTATGTAACAACATGATTCAGATTGTTTACTGCTGAGAAGCCGCGGGTAAGACGGTTAGCGTGAGAAACATATTCAGCATCGCCGCATCGACAATTGTTATGAGCGCGGGTCTGGGGCTCGCTGGCTTGGGGGCGGCGGCCGTCGCCGACGCCCAGCCAGCACCCTTCCCGGCCTATCACTGGTGCCCCGGACAGTTCTGGGATCCAGGCTGGGGCTTCAACTGGGAAGGGGGCCGCTGCCACGACGACCACTGGCGTGATGGCGAACCTCGCGACCAGGGTCACTGGCACTGAGTTAGCGCACGCACGCGGCCGGCGAGGTCTTCGCGCGTTGCCGGATTCCGTGCCGATCGAGTCCGTCCAATGTGCCGTTCCCGTGGCCGGCGCTCAGCGCGCCGGCCACGGCCGTCATCGCACGGCAAACACGCGGCCGGTAAGTAGCTGGCGGAGTGGATCGTTGGAGCGTCCGGTGGCTATCGGCCACGGGCTGTGATGACGATCCGTTGCTCAGCGGCCTTGTCGCTCCATGCCGTCTCGACGTCGGTGAGTGGCACGGTGCGCGCGTCGATACGCAGAGCGCCATTGGTGATTTCGGTGGCAAGGATTGGCAGTTCGGCCAAGATGTCGCGCGTTGGGACCGAACCCTGCCCGCTTCCGACGATCTGCAGTCTTACCGCTCGCAATGCTGCGGAGAGAATCTCGGCTGAGGGACCAGTGACCGACCCGATCTCGATCCAGCTGAGAGGCCGTCCGGGGTCAGAGCGGTTGCTGGCGATACCAGCCATCACGTCGGC
Source organism: uncultured Actinomycetota bacterium (assembly GCA_963762625.1). Lineage (GTDB taxonomy): Bacteria > Actinomycetota > Actinomycetes > Mycobacteriales > Mycobacteriaceae > Mycobacterium. The sequence goes on along the minus strand of CAVXLB010000001.1, from coordinate 204,432 downwards.
CGTGATCGGGCCCCAGAGGTAGTCGATGACGACGTCAACGTCGTGTGCCGAATGGGCGAGATCACTTACCGCAGTGGCATCGTCGAGTTGAACGGTGGTGTCGGCTCCGAGGTCGGTGAGGGCCGAGAGCCGCGCAGCGTTGCGCCCAGCGCCAATAACGTGTCCGGCTCCAAGGCGCTTGGCGACCTGCACCGCCATCTGACCCGAGCTGCCGGTGGCGCCAAGAATCAACACCGATTGGCCGGGCTCGAAGTTGATGCGCCGGCGCAGGGCGACCCATGAGGACATAGCGGGATTCATCGCCGCAGCCACCAGCACGGGATCGGCGTCTTCCGGCAAAGCGATGCTGCGGCTCAGGTCGACGATGGTCTGTTCGGCCATCGCGCCCATGTTGGTGTCAGGTAAGTGGAAGTAGCGCAGGGCGCCGTCGGGAGTGCGTCCCACCCCGTCGATGCCCGGGACCAAAGGTAGATGTCCTGAGCTGGTGTAGTGCGAGCCGTCAGCCTGAGACCGCACCCGCGGATGCAGTCCGGAGGCGATGACGTCGACCACGACCTCGTCGGCCGTTTGCGGAGTGGGACTGGGGAACTCGGCGTAGGCCGGTGGCTTGTCGAAGCTGGTGACGACGGCTGCGTGCATGTGGTCTCCCTGCCGAGACGTGATCGGAAATAGATGGTGACACGAACTAAAGTAGATGGTGTTGCGATCTATTGCAAGATATCGTTGTCATCATGGATACGGCCGACGACCTCAGGGACAGCTTGGTGCAGGTGTCATTCACGGTGATCGGCGTGCTGACCAGGGTGGCCGCCGAGCACGACTTGTCGCTGACTCAACTGCGCGTTCTAGGGATACTGCGTGACCGCGAAACGACCATGGCCGAACTGGCAACTTATCTGGGACTAGAGCGCTCCACGGTCAGCGGACTCATCGACCGCGCCGTTCAGCGGGGGCTGGTACGCAAGACCAGCCATCCCGAAGATGGCAGATCGGTGCGGGTCAATCTGACGGCCGAGGCGCACCGACTCGCCGCCGGGGTCATTGCCGAGATCGGTGCGCTTACGGCGCCGTTGACTGCTCGGCTCAACTCGAGCGAGCAGAAGCGACTCACCGCCCTGTTGGCCAAAGTTCTCGACCGCTGAGCATCGTCGTGTCCGTGGCGTAATGGCACATCCTCACGGAGAATTCGAGCCCCGACCCACTCATCTGGCAGAAAATCAGAACCACGGCATGGTCGAGACGGATTCAGGACGCGTGGTGTCTCGGGCGTCCGGGAAGTGCGCCGCGGCGTGGCGTGGCGATCGTCCCTAACGCGCGTTCCGTCCTTCTAAGGGCGGGTCAAATAGATCGATCCCAGCGATGTTTAGACACATGTCTAATGGGTATCGCTAGCGCACGGGAAAATTTTTCTCGAACACAACGGAGGTCACGATGCGTGGTGGTGGACTTATCGGCGCGATTGTCGTGGTGTGGCTGCTCATCGGAGTCTTCGCGGCGTGGCAGCGCGATTACTTCAATGATGGGCCGGCGAACTGTTACACACTGGGAAACATTGCGTTGACGGTCGTCGCGGGGCCTTTGAATTACGGAGGCGTCAACCCGAAAGTCAAAGATTGCCATGTCCCGCAGCCCAGTTCGATGCCAGCAGCGGCCTAAGAAACCTTCAACGCAAAGGAAATCATCATGCTCGTGCTCGGAATTGCCTTAGTCATTCTCGGTTATTTCTTCTCTCATTTGTTGATGGAGATCGGCGTCGCCGTACTCGTGATCGGCGCGGTCCTGTGGGCGTTGGGCTCGGTGGGTCGCCCGGTCGCCGGCAGGCGGTACTGGTACTGACAATCGAACGGGGATGGAAGGTCGCGTGACTGCTCTGCGGTCACGCGACTTTTCTGTTTCACAGCGGAAGCAAAGGAATGTCATAGCGCCGGCTAAGCCAGGCGCGGATACTAGGAGCTATGTCGCACCCGCGAGCCTCGGTTGAGCGAGTTGTCATGTGCCGCGCCGACGGCAACCCCATCAATGTGCTGGTCGTCGACGACGAGGCGGTACTCGCCGAAATGGTGTCGATGGCCCTGCGGTACGAGGGCTGGAATATCGCCACTGCGGGCGACGGATCGTCGGCGATCGCGTCGGCACGTGCCCAACGACCCGACGTGGTTGTTCTCGACGTGATGCTGCCCGACATGAGCGGGCTCGATGTGCTGCACAAACTGCGCGAAGAGAGTCCGCAGCTGCCGGTGCTGCTGCTGACTGCGAAGGATGCGGTGGAAGACCGTATTGCTGGGTTGACCGCTGGCGGCGACGACTATGTCACCAAACCGTTCAGTATCGAAGAAGTAGTACTGCGGTTACGGGCGCTGCTGCGGCGTACCGGTGTAACCACGGTTGACAGCGGCGCGCAGTTGGTGGTCGGTGACTTGGTGCTGGACGAGGACAGCCACGAGGTCACCCGCGCCGGCGAACCCATCTCGTTGACCTCGACCGAGTTCGAGCTGCTGCGCTTCATGATGCGCAACGCCAAGCGAGTGCTGAGCAAGGCTCAGATCCTGGACCGCGTATGGAGCTATGACTTCGGCGGTCGATCCAACATCGTCGAACTCTACATTTCCTACCTGCGCAAGAAGATCGACAGCGGTCGCGACCCCATGATCCACACGCTGCGCGGCGCGGGCTATGTCCTCAAGCCAGCCCGCTAGCGCGCGGCGAGTCTGGTCGCTTCGGCAGCGGCTGCTGGTCGGGCAGGTCGTCGTACTCGCTGTTGTATGCATCGGAATTACCGCGGCAACCGAACTCGCCCTGCGTCATCATCTGGTGAAGCAGCTGGACGGTCAACTCGGGGGCACCTCCTACCGTTCGGCGCTGATGTACCCGGAACCAAATCATCCCGGGTGGCGGCACGAGCCGCACAGCTATTACCCGAGGGCGGGCCCCGGTCCGAGGTTCCTCGACGCGCCGGGCCAGCCGGCGGGCATGGTGGCCGCGGTGGTCAGCCACGGCAAGACTGTTGACGCCGGCTACCTGACCAGCAGCGGTGCACGGGCCGCGTTGAGTCCGACGGCCCAGGGCCAATTGGAGCGGATTGCCAGTAGCCGCAAGCCGGTGACCATGGACCTGGAGGGTCTGGGCCGATACCGCGTCATCGCCGCCCCGAGCCGCAGCGGGGGCGATGTCATCGTCACCGGGCTGTCGATGTCCAACGTCGACGCCACGATGATGCGAATGCTCATCATTCTCGGGTTCGTCACCCTGATCGCCCTGGCTGCCGCGACCAGCGCCGGCATCGTCATAATCAGGCGCGCTTTGGCGCCGCTGCGACGCGTCGCGCAAACCGCGAGCGAAGTCGTCGAATTGCCGTTGGACCGCGGCGAGGTTGAACTACCGGTCCGAGTGGCTGAATCCGATGCCAACCCCTCCACCGAGGTAGGACAGCTCGGCTCGGCGCTTAATCGCATGCTCGACCACATCGCCGCCGCGCTGTCGACGAGACAGGCCAGCGAGACCCGGGTTCGCCAGTTCGTCGCCGACGCGAGCCACGAGCTGCGCACGCCGCTAGCCGCGATCCGCGGCTACACCGAGCTCGCGCAGCGCATGACCAAGAGTGGCGAGGATGCCGACGCTGTGGCGCACGCGCTGAGCCGGGTGGCCTCCGAAACGGTGCGGATAACGGGCCTTGTCGAGGACTTGCTGCTGCTGGCCCGCCTGGACTCGGGCCGACCGCTGGAACGCGAACCGGTCGACCTGTCGAGTTTGGCGGTCGACGCAGTAAGCGACGCACACGTCGCGGGACCGGATTACCAATGGGAGCTTGATCTGCCTGACGAGCCGGTGGTCGTCACCGGTGATGCGGCGCGGTTGCACCAGGTGGTGACTAACCTGCTGGCCAACGCTCGCATCCACACCAGCCCCGGCACAGTGGTGACCACCCGACTGACCACCGAGCCGGTCCATACCGTGCTACAGGTCATTGACAACGGTGCCGGCATTCCGGCGGAGCTGCAGTCAGAAGTGTTCGAGCGGTTCGCCCGTGGTGACTCCTCGCGGTCCCGCAAAGGCGGCAGCACCGGGCTGGGCCTGGCGATCGTTTCCGCGGTGGTCAAGGCGCACAACGGGACGATCACGGTGAACAGCTCACCCGGCCGGACGGAGTTCACGGTGCGGTTGCCACTCAACGGGTGGCAACCGCCCGCTTGAAAGCTCTAGGTCAAGCTAGGAACAAGTCACGTCGATTTCGAACGACTTGTTCACCGGTTGCATCGGGTTGGCCATGTCAATTCCGGTGGCGGTCCCTTTGATTGTGTAGCTGCTGCCGTTCTTGGTCGCTGTGGCACTGCCCGCGCCGCCCGGCGCGTACGCGAGCGTGACGCCGTTGACGTTGCCGAGGCCGACGGACTTAACCTCGGGCGGGTTGGCGTCGGTAAGCACGGCGCCGACGCCAGTGGCTGCGGCACCGATCGCGATGTTGACAGTGCCACCAGTCGTGCTGCACACGGCCGAACCGGCGATGTTCTGATTCTTCCCATCGATGATGACTGTCGTGCCGCCGCCTGTGCTGACACTCGCCGATGTGCTGCTGCTTGTCGCCGACTTATTGTCCGAACAGCCGGAAATGCCTGCAGCCAGAATCGCTGCTCCGGCCACCGCGATCGTTAGTCCACGCTTCACCTATGCTCCTTTGCCCGATGTAGCGGTCCTACGAGGATGGAGGACCCTCACGGCAGTATGCGGGTTTGCCGGGGCCAGCAAAAGAGGTTAGGTGAAAATTCTTTTCGCTAACCGAAAGCCACCACCTGTTCATTGCTGAAAAGGCGAGCGGGGTAGATCCCGCGGAATCCTTTCGAAGGAGTCCGGGGTAATGGCAATGTATTGCCGGTGGATCACAAACCTCCCACCGCGGTCATCGAGTCGGCGCATCACCAACACACACTGCCATTGCATGACACGAGGGATTTCCACGATACCGATCGAGGATTCATTGCTGCCCTGTCCCCATGCGTAATCAAAGCGGCCGACGGTCGCGTGGTGTGGGACAACGACGTGTACTCATTCCTTGGCGGCTCCGCGCCGACTTCGGTGCATCCCAGCCTGTGGCGGCAATCGACTTTGGCCGCCAAACAGGGACTGTACGAAGTGGTACCGGGCATCTATCAGGTGCGTGGATTCGACCTCTCGAACATCACCTTCGTCGAGGGTGACACCGGCATCATCGTTATCGATCCACTGGTGTCAACCGAGGTCGCGGCTGCGGCACTGGGCCTGTATCGAACTCACCGGGGCGCCCATCGCCCCGTCGTCGCGGTGATCTACACCCACAGCCACGTCGATCATTTCGGCGGCGTGCTCGGCGTTACCTCGCAGGCGGAGGTGGACGCCGGGGCGGTGGCGGTGCTGGCGCCGGAAGGTTTCGTGGAGCATGCGGTGCAGGAGAACGTCTATGCCGGTCCGGCGATGACGCGGCGGGCGACGTACATGTACGGCACGCTGCTGGCGCGCGGACCTCAGGACCAGGTGGGCTGCGGACTCGGCCAGGCCACATCCACCGGCGAGGTGGCCGTCATCGTCCCGACCATCGATATCCGGACGACCGGCGAAACACACACCATCGACGGTGTGGAGATCGAGTTCCAGATGGCGCCGGGCACCGAGGCTCCTGCCGAAATGCACTTCTATTTCCCGCGTTTCCGGGCCTTGTGTATGGCCGAGAACGCCACGCACAATCTGCACAACCTGTTGACACTGCGGGGGGCGCTGGTGCGCGACCCGCATGCCTGGTCGGGCTATCTCACCGAGGCGATTGACACTTTCGCCGACCGAGCCGATGTGGTGTTCGCCTCGCACCACTGGCCGACGTGGGGGCGTGAGCGCATCGTCGAATTCATTTCGCTGCAACGGGATATGTACTCCTATCTGCACGACCAGACGCTGCGGCTGCTGAACCAGGGGTACACGGGTGTCGAAATCGCCGAAATGTTCCAGATGCCGCCCGCCCTCGAGCAAGCCTGGCATACCCACGGGTATTATGGGTCGGTCAGCCATAACGTGAAGGCCGTGTACCAGCGCTATATGGGTTGGTTCGACGGGAACCCGGCCCGGCTCTGGGCGCATCCGCCCGAGGCACTCGCCCCCCGTTATGTCGAGGCGATGGGCGGGGTCGACCGGGTCGTCGAACTTGCCAGAGCGGCCTTCGATTCGGGTGATTTCCGTTGGGCGGCGACGCTACTCGATCACGCCGTCTTCACCGACAGCGGTGCCGCCGCCGCCCGAGGGCTGTATGCCGACACGCTCGAGCAGCTGGGCTACGGCGCCGAGAATGCGACCTGGCGCAACTTCTTCATGAGTGGTGCCACCGAATTGCGGGAGGGCAATTTCGGCACCGCCGGTACGGTCACGTCAATGTCGCTGCTCAGTCAGCTGACTCCGGAGCAGGTCTTCGACAGCCTGGCAATTCGTGTCAACGGACCGCGTAGCTGGGACCTCGATATCGCTCTCGACGTTACGTTCGCCGATCTGGAAACCAACTATCGGCTCGCCCTGCGCAACGGGGTGCTGGTATATCGCAAGATTCTGGCAGATTCGGTGACCGCGACCGTTACGGTCAAGTTGGACAGCAAATTTCGGCTGCTGTTGGTGGCGGCGGGCGACTTCACTTCCCCTGGGCTGGATGTTTCTGGCGACCAGACGGCGCTGCAGTCGTTCCTGGGGGTGCTCGACTCGCCGGATACGAACTTCAACATCGTCACCCCATAAGGTGAAGTCAGCCGGGCAGCATCACGCGACCTCGATGACGATCTTGCCCAGGACCTTGCGCTCGGCCATATGCCGCAGTGCCGCCGCCGTCTCGGACAACGGGAAGCGCGCACCGATGTAGGGTCGGATGGTGCCGGCAGCGAACATCTGCGCCAACTCCGCGACGTCGCGCGCGGAGTCGTCGGGCCGGTCGCTCACGAAGGTGCGGATCTCCATACCGCGGATGGTGATCCCCTTGAGCAGAACGAGATTCAGGGGAATCGACGGGATCGAGCCTGCGGCGTAGCCAAGCGTGATAAAGGTTCCGCCACGCGCTAGGCCCCTCAACGCCGGCTCAGAGTACGACCCGCCGACGGGGTCGATCACCACCCGCGCGGCGTCGGAGGTCAGTTCGCGGATACGGGATTTCAGGTCCTCACGGTCGTAGTCGACAATGGCCTCGGCGCCACGCCGCCGGCACAGGTCGAGCTTTTCCGGACTGGACGCGGCGGCCAGCACCCGGGCCTTCATGGCTACCGCCAAGTCGACGGCGGCCAGACCCACCCCGCCTGCGCCGCCCAGTACGACCACCCAGTCCCCTTGGGTAACTTGGGCTATCGATCGCAATGCGTGGTATGAGGTGCGGTAGGTGACACCGAATGCCGCGGCCGATGCGAAGTCCGCGTCGTCGGGTATCTCCGCCACCGCTGGCGCGTAGAGCAGCGCTTGCTCGGCGAACGCCCCGATCGGTGTGCTGGCGAAGACGCGCTGGCCCGGCCGAAACGACACACCTTCGCCGACGGCCACTACCTCGCCGGCCAATTCGCTGCCCGGGGTGAACGGCACTGGAATCTTGACCTGATACTTGCCGGCTATCAGCAGCACGTCGGGGAAGTTGACCGCGGCAGCGCGTACCCGCACCAGCAGCTGGCCGGGACCCGGGACGGGCTCGGGAACGTCCTCGATAACCAGTTCATCCGGCGTGCCGTAGGAGCGGCAGACGATCGCACGCATCAGTTGACCCCCAGTCCGTTGAGACAGAACCGCACCACGTGGGCGATGTCGTCGGGCCCGGGCCGATCGGCCGAACCCATGTATCGTCGCATCGTCGAGGCAGTACAGCAGAACACCGCATCGACGTCGCGTTCGACATCGGCGCTGCCCAGCATTGCGATCGGCTCGATCAAAAGGTCGCGCAGGGGCCTCATCATTTCCTGGTCGGCGGCGCGCCAGTTGGCCCCGGCCGACATCTGCCCGGCCGCGGCGCGGCTCTTGCTGATCAATTCGGGCTCGGCAACCTGCGCCAGGGTGCCCTCCATCCAGCGCGCAATCTTCTCCTGCGGGTTGGATTCCTTGGCCATCTGATGCTGCAGGTAGGACACGACGATGGCCACCCCGCGTTCCATCACCGCCAGAATGAGTTCGTCCTTGCCGGCGAAATACCGGTAGAACGCCTTGTTCGATGATCCGGCCGCGGCGACGATGTCGCTCACGCGGGGCGGCTCCGGCGCGACGCGTTCCATTACCCGCACCGCCGCTGCCAGGATGCGTTCGACCTCTTCGGTCGCCCCGCGCTGGCGGTCGTCGAGGGCACGCTCGACGGCCGCGGTAACCCTGTTGTTCACGGGGAATCGGGAAGCGCGGGAACGCGACCGACGAGGTGGCCGTACTTGGCACGGGCAGCATCACGGCGGACATCCAGCATCTCGCTGGGCCATTCCGCATCCTCGGCCTCGTACCCCTTGAACAGCATCCGGGCCAGGTTGACCTTGTGCGCCTCGGTGGGCCCGTCCGCCAGCCCAAGCGCGATGCCACCGAGTAATACGTTGACCAGCGGCAGCTGGTCGGTGAGGCCGAGCGCGCCGTGCACCTGGATCGCGCGCAGTGCAATCGATTTCAGCACCTGGGACGCCAAGATCTTGCAGGCGGCGATCTCGGCCCGGGCCGCACGCTCGTCGCCGCTGTCGATCAGCCACGCGGCGTGCAGCACCGTCAGCCGGAACGGTATCAACTCGGTGTAAGAGTCGGCCACGAACTCCTGCACCAATTGTTTGTCCGCGAGCAAACTACCTTGTGTGTAGCGGCTTTTCGCGCGTCGCGACATCATCTCGACAGCACGCTGCGCCATGCCGATCGCGCGCATCGCGTGATGCAGCCGCCCGCCGGCCAGCCGGGTCTGCAGAATCAGAAAGCCCTGACCGGGTTCACCGAGCAACGCATCCGAAGGAACCCGCACCCCGTCGTAATGCACCAGGGAATGCCCGGGCTCGTGGGGATCCGCGCCAACCAAGTGGTGATTGGCTTCCAGGTTCAGGCCCTCGGTTCCCGCCGGGATCAGGAACGTCGAGGCGCCTTGGTGCACGGGCACGTCGGGATCGGTGATCGCTACGACGATAAAGAACGAGGCGACCGACGCATTGGAGGAAAAATACTTGTGTCCGGTGATGACCCAGTCCGAGCCGTCGCGGACGGCGCGGGTGGTGAATACCCTCGGATCAGCACCGCCCTGCGGCTCCGTCATCGAAAAGCACGAGAAGATCTCCCCGGACAGCAACCCGGCCAGATAGCGGTCCTTCTGAACCTGGGTTCCGAAGCGGGCGATGATCTCGGCGTTGCCGGTGTCGGGTGCCTGCGTTCCAAACACGATCGGGGCCCACTGGCTGCGGCCCAGAATCTCGTTGATCAACGTCAGCTTCACCGCACCGAAACCCTGGCCGCCCAGTTCCGGCCCCAAATGCGGGGCCCACAAGCCGTTATCGCGGACCTGCTGCTTGAGCGGGTCCACAACGCGACGTCGCTCGTCGTTCAACGGCAGGAACTCGCAGCCCGGAAACAGCACTTCCAGGGGTTCGACCTCTTCGCGCACAAACTCGCGGATCCAGTCGAGTTTCTTCTCGAACTCCGGTTCGGTGGAGAAGTCCCAAGACATTCGAATACTCCTTAGCGTTTAGGGAAAGCCGCCGTCGGCGCGCAGGATCGAACCGGTGGTAAAACTGGATGCATCGGAAGCGAGAAACAGTGTGGCGCCGACAATTTCAGGTGGGTCTCCGGCTCGTCTCAGCGACATGTGGCCGAACATATTGGTGTCCATCTTGTCGAGATTCCAGGCCTTGCTGACATCGGTCAAAAACGGACCAGCCATCAGCGTGTTCACCCGCACGGTCGGACCGAACGCCCGCGCCAGGCCTTCGGTCATCGCGTTGAGCCCAGCCTTGGCTGCGGCATAAGGAAGCATGGCGCCGTCCGGGCGCAGCGAGCCGGCGGAACTCACGTTGATGATCGACCCGCGGCCGGCGGCGACCATTCGTTCGCCCACCAACGCCGACAACCGAAATGGCCCCTTGAAGTTCAGGTTCACCACCGCGTCGAAAAGCTTCTCGCTGACGTCCGTCAGCTTGTCGTACAACGGGGACATGCCGGCATTGTTGATCAATGTGTCAACCTTGCCGAAACGGGCGTAGGCCGCCTCGACCAATCCGTCGAGCTGATCCCATCGTCCGACGTGCACCTGATACGGCATTGCGGCGCGGCCGGTCTCGGCCGCTATCTCCTTGGCGGTGGCGACGCAGTTCTCCATGTTGCGGCTGGCGACCACCACGTCGGCGCCGCAACGCGCGGCCCCGAACGCCATCTCGCGGCCCAGTCCACGGCTGCCGCCGGTGATCAGTATTACCCGGTCGGTGAGGTCGAAAAGCTGATCCGCGTAGCCCACTTGAATGGTCCTTAACGTCCATTGCCGGGTAGCGACCGGGCGAGCTCGGCCGCCGTAGTGATCAGCCGGGGGATCATCGCGCCGAAGGCATCCTGGATATTCGCGTCGACTTTCCCGGTGCGCACCCCGGCCGCATAGGTCTTCTCCAGCACGATGCCGAGTTTCCAGTTGGCCAGCACCAGGTAGTAGTCGATGTTCTCGGTGGACAGCCCGCTGACCTTCTCGTAGTGCTCCAGCAATTCGCTGCGGGTCGGCATGCCGCTGCATATCCAGATAAAACCCGTCGTCGCGGGGATTTTCCCCGTCATACCCCAGCAGCGCCCAGGCCAGGTCCAGCAACGGATCACCTACCGTCGTCATCTCCCAGTCCACGATCGCTGCCAGCCGGGCCGGGCCCCCGTGCTCGAACATCACATTGGCGAACTGATAGTCCCCGTGCATGATGCCCGCCTTGTAATGCGCGGGTCGGTTGCGGCGCAGCCAGTCGGACGCTTCGTCCAGCCCGGGAAGCTCGCGCACCCTGTAGGCGTCGAGGAACGTCAGCCAGCGATCGACTTGCCGTTCGTGGAACCCGTCCGGGCGGCCGAAGCCCTCGAGTCCCTGGCCGCGCCAATCCACCCGGCCCAACTTGGCGGCGCCGTCGACGAGCTGGAACGCCAGCCCGCGCCGCGCCGCCAGGTCGCCGTCGAACGGTGCCTGCCAGCCACCGTCCATCGGGCTCCACCCGTCTATTGCCTGCATCACGTAGAACGGCATGCCCAACACGGTGCCGGTGTCATCGGCGGCGATCAGACTCGCGTGCGGCACGTCGGTGCCGGACAGGGCCCGTACCAGCCGGATCTCTCGCAACAAGCCGTCGATGCGGGCCGCGTCGGCGCGTGCGCCGGGCATCCGGAGCACCATGCGCTCGGCTGTGTGTCCCGAACCGCGCTGTATGAGATAGAGGGTGTTCTGTGAACCCCCCTTGAGCTGTTCCAGGAGCGGCTCTTCGCCGTTGCCGGGAGCGTCGTTCGCATCGAGCCAACGACCAAGAACGCCCGGGTCCAGTCGGGTTTCACCCGCAGTCACCATTGTCCGCACACCCCACTCTCTGAGCAGAGAATAGCATTCTCCGGCCGCCTGGAAAGGTACGGCGGCCGTCCGCATGCAAGGCTTAGCGGAGCTAACCGACGGTGGATCCACCAGACGAGAGGACACAGGATGCAAGTGCTTCTGGTCCGGCATGCGTTGCCACTGCGCAGCGAACACGGCCAGGGTTCCGACCCCGACCTGTCGGATGCGGGGATGGCGCAGACCGCGCGTTTGCCTGAGGCGCTTGCCAGGTTTCCCATCACCCGGGTGGTCAGCAGCCCGCAGCGCCGGGCCATCCAGACCGCCGAACCGGTCGCTGCGGCGCGGGAGCTGCCCGTCGAGATCGACGACCGGTTCGCCGAATATGACCGTGACCTTCAGGCGTACATCCCCGTCGAGCAGATCCGCGAGGAAAACCCCAAGGAGTGGGCCCGGCTGGTGCAGGGGCATCTGCCCAGTGCGGTCGACGAAGACGCTTTTCGGGCGCGGGTGCTGGCGGCGGTGGCCGATCTTGTCGCCGCCGTCGATGCCGACGACACCGTCGCGGTGTTCAGTCACGGCGGGGTGATCAACCTGCTACTACACGAGATCCTGGGGACCGCCCGGCTGCTGTCTTTTCAGGTGGACTACGCATCGGTGACCCGCCTGCTGTACTCGCGATCCGGCCAGGCAATGGTGGCGGCGGTCAACACCACCGAACACGTGTGGGACCTGTTACCCCGCAATCAGCGACTGCTCGACGACGATGCGGCCCGCCAGGGCTGAGGTGGGGTAGCTACCGCTTGCGGGGGAAAGTCAGGTAATCAGCGGTGGCTCGCACACCGAATAGATCCCGGTACGCTTAGCTGGTGGCGATCTTCGGTCGGAAGACGGCGCGTGAGCGCCTCCGGAGAGCGACTCGAGAATCCCTCACGGTTCCCCCCTTCAGCTCTCCCATCGATTACACCCCCTGGGTGATAGGTGGACTTTGGCCTGCCGAGCTGTCGGCGATCGACGCCGAAAATGCCCCGCTAGCAGAGCATCTCAAGGGCGATCTACAGCGGATCGCCAGTTCCGCTAACGACGAGCTCAAGATCATCCGGCGGGCGGGAATGGCCGATTCAGCCCGGCGGGCGGAGGAGGCCCGGGTTATAGACGATGCCCGCGCCCGCGCGGTGCGACGAGTCGAGTTCGCGGTTCGCCAATTACGCACGGTGGCGGCTGAGATTGCCGTGGCGTACCGGCGCCCGGATCGTGCCAACGATTTTGCTGGAACAGATCTCGCCGAGACACAAGTCCTGCCCGCCATCACCGCTGAGAGCACGCGCCGCGCCGCGCCGGTAGTTGGGCCCGTGGTTGGTGAAGACGAGGAACCCGAAGCATTGGGAGCTCGGCATCGCGCCCCTGTCGACGACAGCGTCACCCGGGTGCCGGAACCAGAGGTCCTGGAAGTCCCAGAGGTCCTTGAAGTCCCAGAGGTCCCGGAAGCTGGAGTTGAACCTGAGTCCGACCACGAGCGATTGCGGCGGCTTCTCGCGTTCGTGGTTCGCCAGGAACCAGGTCTGAGGTGGGCGGTTGGCGACAAGGCGGACGGCACGACGATTTTGGTCACCGACCTTGCCCACGGCTGGATACCTCCCGGTGTCACGCTTCCGGAAGGGGTGCGGTTGTTGGAACCTGAGCGACGGACCGGCAGAGCCTCTGCATTGATCGGCGAAACAACGTACTCGGCGTCTTATGCTCCCGGCGATTCCCTGGGTCGATCTGCCGACTTCGCGGCGACGAACGCCTCGCTGCGGCCGCGCGAGCTGCCGCCGGTCGAAGACTTGGGATGGGTGCTGGGTCAAGCCACGCACTGGCGTGACGAACTGCCGCGGATTGTGCACACGCTGGCCAAGGCCGCTGCCGCGGGAAGCGGCATCGTCGATGAAGAAGTCGACCTCCTGCGGGTACATCTTGATACTGCGCGCTACCAGCTTCTGGGCCAGTATCCGGGTATCGATCCCGCGGTCCTGCTCAATTGTCTGTTGCTGGCCACGACAGAGGGCCTCGTCGCCGGAGACTCAATAACGGCCAACTATCACCTGGCCTGGTTCCAGAAACTCAGCGCGTCGCCGCGCAGCCAGTGGGCCGCGAAGGCAGCAGCGCGGCCCGCCCGAGGGCGGCAAAATGACCCACAACTATGAATTGACGCTGGTCGGAGGGGTCGACGATACTTACATCGTGTCGGGATCGGGCAGTCGCGGCGAGCGGAGCGAACTGAAGGACCGGGATCTCGTGGAGTCAGTTCTGCGCGAGCTGAGCGAGGCGGCCGACAAGTGGGAAGCCCTCGTCGCCCAGGCCGAGACCATCACCTACAGTGTGGACCTCGGCGATGTTCGCGCTGTCGCGAATTCCGACGGCAGGTTGCTCAAGTTGCGGCTGCATCCGGGCGTGATGACCGGCTACGGCCACGGAGATCTGGCTGACAGGCTGAATCTCGCGATCTCAGCACTGCGCGAAGAGGCCGAGGCCGAGAACGAGGCCAGGTATGGCGGCCACCTGAAGTGACGTCAGTGTCGATGAAATAGCAGGACCGGCTTAAAACGACACGGGCCTTCCTCATGAGGAGTAACGACTGTGCCACTTAACCTGTCGAACCGGGACCAGAATTCGGGGCACCTGTTCTACAACCGGCGCTTGCGGGCCGCGATCACCAGGTTTTCGGTGCGGATGAAGCACGACGATCGCAAACAACAAGCGGCGGTGGCACTGTCGATCGTGCTCGTCGTCATCGGTGTCGGCTGGATGGCTTTACTGCACTTCATGAAGCCGGCGGGCTTGATCGGCGAGTCGGCGATCATCGGCGACCGCGACACCGGCGCGGTCTACGCGAAGATCAATGGACGCCTGTACCCCGTGCTCAACCTGACTTCCGCGCGGCTCGCGGTCGGGAACGCCTCTGGCCCAACCTGGGTGAAGGCGAACGAGATCGCGAAGTACCCTACGGGTCCGCTGGTCGGCATTCCAGGTGTTCCAGACAGTCTGCCGATCGCGGCAAGCGGGGTGTCGGCATGGTCGGTCTGCGATACCGCAGCCACCCGGGGCAGCGGGACGGCTCCGGTGGTGACGTCCGTCGCCGGCCAACTCTCGCCGTTCGGCCGAGCCGCGGCCATGGAACCAGCAGAGGCGGTCCTTGCGACCCATAAGGGCGCGACCTATGTGATCTGGAGAGGGCAACGATCCCGCATCGACCCCACCGACCGATCCGTGACGTTCAATCTCGGCCTCGACCCGGGGGTAACGTATCCGATTGAAATCTCCAATGCTCTCTTCGACGCCATGCCGTCGACCGAACCCCTTGTATTACCTGCAATCCGGGAGGCGGGGACACCTTCACGGTGGCTGTCCGGCGTCATGGTGGGCAGCGTCCTGGAAACTCGGGATGCGAGCGGGGAAGTCAACGGCTTCTATGTGCTGCTGCCAGGCGGCCTACAGAAGATCACCAGCTTCGTCGCGGATCTGCTGCGTACCGGGGATTCGCAGGGCTCGACGACGCCGACACTGGTTGCCCCCGACAAGCTGATCCACATCCCGGTGGTCGATGTGCTCGACGTCGACTATTACCCGTCGGGCAAGCTGGATTTCGTTGACACATCAGCCAATCCGGTGACCTGCGTCGGGTGGGAGAAGCAATCCAGCGACCCTCAGGCCAGGATCACAATCTTCACCGGGCGGGGGCTCCCCGTCCCGATTAGCATGGACTCTCATCTGGTGCAGCTCGTCCGCGAAGATCGCGATCCCGATTCGGCGGAGGCGCATCAGACGCTGGTGCTGCCTGGTGCGGCGAACTTCGTAGCGACGACCAGTGGCGTGGCGACGGCCGGCAGTCGAGAAAGCTTGTATTGGCTTTCACCCCAGGGTGTTCGGTATGGGATCCAGTCGGATCGCCCGACCTTGCAGGCGCTGGGGATGGATCCGCGGTTCGCCGTGCAAGCACCTTGGCCGATGGTGCGCACGTTCGCCGCCGGACCGGCCATAAGCCGCGATGCTGCCCTGGTTTCGCGCGACGCCGTTTCCGGAGGGGGCGCCGTGGCACCCATTCCCCAATCCAACGAAGCGTCCACCGGGGGTTAGGTATGTCCAAACGAGGTTTCGTCCGCGGTGCCCGCAAGACACCGCCGAGCGTTCCGCCCGTTCGAATCACGGTCGCCGCGCCGCTGGCGCTGCCTGAGCGTGAACCGCGCAACATCCTGCTGATGATCGCGCTTCCCGCGCTGCTGGTGGGGATCGTCGGCACTCTGGTGGTGATGTATGCGTCGGGGATTCGATCGCTGCAGTCCGGATTCTTCCCGATGATCGGTCTGGTCGGGTTCGGCACACTCATGTTCAGCGGGCGGTTCGGGCGGGGACGCCGGATCAGCTGGGGGGAACAAGAAAAGCAGCGTCGTAGCTACCTGCGTCAACTCGATGACGATCGCGACGAAGTACAGCGCGCCGCTCAAGAGCAGCGACGCAGCCAGCTTTTCATCAACGGTGACCCCCAGCAGCTGGACACGGTCATCGGTGGTCCGCGGATGTGGGAACGGCGTGTGAGCGACCCGGATTTCCTTGACGTCCGACTGGGTATCGGTGTGCAGCAAGCCAGCGAGTCGGCGGTTTCACTGCAATGGCCCGACGTTCCTATCGGGGAAGAGCTAGAACCCGTAACCGGCGGAGCGCTGAGAGATTTCATCCTCGAGCAGAGCAAGATCCGCGGGATCGGTAAGGTGCTGAGCCTGCGGTCGAAACCCGGGTTCAGCTTCATCGGCGACGATCCGAGCGAACTGCACAGCCTCGCGCGCTCGATGATGTCCTCCCTCGCGGTTTACCACAGCCCCAACGATCTCAAGCTCATGGTGGTCACCCGGCACCCCGAGTTGTGGTCGTGGCTGGTGTGGCTGCCGCACAACCAGCACGACGAGATGTTCGACGCCTGCGGACTCCGCCGATTGGTGTTCGCGTCGCCAACAGAGTTAGAAGTGGCACTGGATGCCGAGTTGCACCGCAAGGGCCGGGGGCCGTGGACGCCACCGGTCGGAGCCAGTCCGACCTCCATGCCATCGCCCATGGAGTCGACTACCGGCCTGGCGCTGGGTCCGCACTGGGTGATCGTCGACGACAACGTCGGCACGCCTGAGCAATGGGAGGGCGTGACCGGCCAGAAGGGCATGGCCGGCATCACTGTGTTGCGGCTGGCGACTCGGCCTGGTGTCGGCGTCGGATTCGCAGAGGATAGCCAGCGTTTCGGGCTGCGTGAAGGCAGGCTGACGCATCGGGGCACCTTCTACTCCGTGGCGGACATGCTCGCCGAGAGCACAGCCAATCGGTACGCCAGAGCGCTCGCCCGCTGGTCGCCGACGAGCGCCGGGGAGTTATCTGAGACCGACAGTCAAGGCGGTGAATTGTTGCGTGCGTTGGGAATCAGCGATCCGCGAGAACTCGACGTCGACAGGCTTTGGGGCGAGAGCCGCGGCCGCGGCGACCATAAATGGGCGATGGTACCCGTCGGCGTCAAGCAAGGCGGCGAGCTGCAATATATTATCCTGCGCGCCAAGGATTTCGGTGGATTCGGATTTCACTCGGTAGTGATCGGTACGTCTGGCTCTGGGAAGTCGGAGTATTTCCTGTCATTGTGCAGCGGGATAGCCCTGACACACTCACCGGAAACTTTCATCGTGATTTTCGTCGACATGAAGTTCGAGTCGGCGGCCCAGGATCTTCAGGGATTTCCGCATGTCGCCGGTTCGTTGTCCAACCTGGGCAAGGACGACCGGCACTTGGCGGAACGGATGCGCAAGGCGATCAATGGCGAGATTGCCAGGCGCTACCGGCTTTTCAAAGACGCCGGCGCGCGCGATGCCAACGAGTATGAGGAGATGCGGTTGGCCGGACGGGATCTGGAGCCGGTTCCGATTCTGCTGGTGATCATCGACGAGTACCTCGAGCTGTTCATTCATCACCCGGAGTGGATCGATCTGGTCATCCATATCGGTCAGGAGGGGCGCGGCTGCAATGTCTTCTTCACGCTCGGCGGCCAGCGACTAGATCTTTCGTCACTGAGTAAAGCCAAGAGCAACATCGCCTTCCGGGTGGCCTTGCGTGCCGAGACGGCGGAGGATTCGCGTGACGTCATCGGTAGTGACTCGGCGTTGCATCTTCCGTCGAAAGAGAACGGGTACGCTCTGCTCAAGGTCGGGCCACGCGACCTTGATCAGTTCCGGTGCTTTTACGTGTCAGCCCCTTTCGTGGTGCCGAAGCGAGCGGTCAACGCGAACACGACAGTGGCCGTGAGCTTTTCCCAGCCGCGTGCATTCACTTGGGCCTACCAACCGCTCAGCGAAGAAGACAGCGCAGCTTTGGCCATCGCCGATGAGCCCGAGGAGCCCGACGAGTTTCTGTTCCATTCGGACGGATTCCGCAAAAAGAAACTGGTCGACATCATCCGAGAGTCGCTCCTTTCCCACCCTGCGCGCCCACCGCACCAGATATGGCTTCCGCCTTTGGAAGTCAGCGAGGCCGTCGATGCGCTGGTGGCCCGCTGGCGAGGCAGGCCATGGCACGTCGACTACGGGCAGAACCCGGGCCTGGTGTTTCCGGTGGGAATTGTGGACATCCCCGAAGAGCATGCCCAACGCGTGCACGCGATCGACGCCGAGATGGACAACATCATGGTGGTCGCCACCGCTCAGCGAGGAAAGTCCACCACGCTGATGACTCTGATGGCCTCGGCGGCGTTGATGTATCAGCCCGAACGGGTCACGTTTTTCTGCATCGGCGCGTCGCTGTACCCGGTTGAAGAACTGCCGCACGTGGCGTCCGTCGTCAGCCAAACGGACGGCGAGGGGGTGTCCCGGACCCTCGCGTCGATCGAGGGTTTGATCCTGGCCCGGGAGGCGTCGTTCAAGCAGTACCAAATCGACATCTCTGAATTCCGGGAACGCCGGTTCGGCACGGACGGGGATGGTGGCACCGATCCGGACGACAAGTTCGGCGATGTCTTCCTCGTTGTGGACAACTTCAGCGACCTTTACGACAAGGCCGCCGCAATGGGAGATCGTCTGATCGCGATCGCCCGCCAGGGCCTGTCGTACGGGGTCCATGTCATCACCACCGCCACGGCGTGGCTGGTTGGACAAAAGCAACACCTGGTCAATGTGTCCAACGCGCGGATCCAGTTGCGGCTGAGCAATCCTGACGAGACCCAGATGGGCGAGGGTTTCGAGCGCAGAAAAGCGGCTCGCAACACACTAGACCGGCCTGGCTTCGGCGTCACCCGGGAAGGCCATGAGTTGCTGGTCGGGGTGCCGGAAATCACCGGGACTACCGGTGAACGGGTGCCACCCGCGAGATGGGCGCAGTGATCGCCGACGTGACCGGCGCCGGCAGGCTCGAGAAGTTGGCACGACTGCCCGACCGGATCCAGCTAAGCCAGGTTGTGGCGGCGTTCATGCACACCGCCGAGGCGGCCGACCCGTTGAACATCCCCTTCGCGATCAGCGAAAGTGCTCTGCAGCCGGTGATTCTCGCGGCACGAACAGTGCCTAACATGCTCGTGTTGGGGCGGCAGTTGTGTGGCAAGACAACGACTCTCGCGGCAATCGGGCAAGCGATCACCCGCGGACTCACTCCGGAACAGGCGCAGATCACCATCATCGACCCGAAGACATCGCTGATCGGGAAGATTCAAGGTCCGCATGTGCGCGCCTACGCGTATACGGCCGAGGACATCGACGAAGTGATCGCGGGTCTGGCGGAGAGCATGCGCGACCGCCTGCCTCCCTCAGGTCTGAGCCAGGAAGAGCTACTGAACCGCAGCACATGGGAAGGGCCGCATCATTTCCTCCTGATCGACGACGAGCAAGAGCTGCGGCCACACGGTGTGATCGGCAAGAACGCCGCAACCGCGCCGTTGTGGGGACTGCTCGAACGCAGCCGAGAGATCGGCCTGCACGTCATCGTCTCGCGCCTACCCGGGAACTGGGCAGGGGTGTCGGTGACGAACCCATTCCTGCAGAAGATGACCAGTTCGCGAGCGCCCACACTATTCATGGACAACGATCCGACAGGGGTGAAAGTGTTCGGCAGGATAGGGGCGCAGCAGCTACCTCCGGGGCGTGGCCTGATGGTCACAACCGACGGGGTAATAGAGGGAGTGCTGGTAGGAGCCCCGGAATAGGGCAGATCCGCCGGTGGGTTGTCAGGAAGGTGAGTCGACAGCCGGAGCGGCCCACTTTAGACTGGGACCCTCCGCGGAGTTTGTACGGCGGACACACAATTTTCCCGGAGAGCGGTTCGAGGGGACATTCTGCCGCAGCAGGGTAGCCAAAAAGTGGGAGGCAAATATGGCTGGATTGTTCAGTATGGTTCCGGGCGCCGTCGACCTGTCGGCGGCTGCGGAGGCGGGGATCAGCGAGGAGATGGCAGCCACGACCGGAGCCGGAGCGGCCGCGCTTACCGGGGTGATACCGATGGCGTTGGACGAGGACTCCGCTCAGTTCGCGGTCGCGCTGAACGCCGCGGGCGCTGCGTACATCGCCACCGCGACCGAGCATGTCGCGCAGCGGACTGAATACTCGGGTGCGCAGGGCCTTGCTTCTAGCACCGCCGGCATCGTCGACGGCATCGGCTCTAGCCTGAGCCTGCTGGGGACTTAAGACCACAGCGTGCCCGATCCCAGGTGGACAGGTCCCCCCGAGGTAGTTGCCGCGATCTTCGAGGCGGGCAGCCCGGCGTCGGTGGTCGCCAATAACGCGGTATGGGTCACCGAGACCGTGAACAAGGAACTGGTGATGGGCCTTTCTACGGCCAACGCCTTGCTCACGGCCGCACAGTGGCAGGGATTTGGTTCGGTTGCCTCGATGGTGGCCAACAACGGATTGAACCTCGGTTTGCAGACGCTGGTGGGCTGGACAGCGCACAAAATCACCGTCACCCAGGCGGCCGCACAGGCCTTCATGCTCGCGCAATCCTCGGTCATCCCCTCGTTGGTATCCGTAACCAACCGGGCCGAGACGCAGGTTCTGCACGACACCAATTTCTTCGGTATGAATTTTCCGGCGATCGCCGAACGTGACACGGAATATTACGGGGAACACTGGCCGCATAATTCCGGCGTGGGCTGGGCGTATTCCGGTGCGCTGAGTGCGCTGACCGCGGTATTGGCGGTCCCGCCGCCCGCCGCCCCTATGGGCGCGTCACCGGCCGCGCCCGCAGCCGCGGGTGAGGCGGTGGCAGAAGCGGCCGGACAGACCGGCATGAGCGGCGCAGTGCAGGCGTCGGGTCAGGCCGGCCAGGCTGGGGGGCCGGCGGCGGCTGCGCCTGCCGATGCGGGCGGCTCGTTGAGTTCGCTCTTACAGCAGCCGATGTCGATGGTCTCGGGCATGACCCAACCTTTGCAAGAGCTGGTCAAGGCCCCAATGCAGGGGATTCAGGGTCTTACGAGCATGCCGCAGGGGCTGATGTCGTCGATGGGCGGCCTACTTCAGTCGGGTGGGGCTCCGAATGCTGCCGCTGAGGCTGGGGCCGTCGCCGAGCCCGTGCTTGCCAGTGGGGGCGCCGCGGGAGGCCTCGGCGCCGCTTCGATAGGTGGTGGCGGCGGCCTCGGGGGCTTCCCAGGCGCTGGACTTACCAGCTACACACGTCCCACCAGCAGTTTCGAGCCGGAGGCTGGTGGCAAACCGGGCAGCCTGCGCGCTGGCGTGCTCAACGCCGCCGAAGTGCGTGGCCCCACAGCATCCACGGCGCTGGGTGGTAGCCCGATGCCGATGTCGCCTGCGGGCATGCTGGCCCGCGGAAGCGGTAGCGAATCCGATAAGGACGCCGTGACCCGCGCGCGTGTCGTCGTTGGCGGCAACCGCGCGGACCCCGACTAGCGACTCCCGGCACCGTCGCCCCGGCTCTCTTCGCGCTACGCGCTCATCGACCGGGGCTCGGTTGGGAGGGGCCCCGGCTCTCTTCGCGCTACGCGCTCATCGACCGGGGCCGGGCGGCCCCGCGAAGGCTTGCGCGATCTCAACCCAGCGCCGCGCATCGGCGCCGACCGCGGTGATGTCGAGGGTGTCCAGCGCGCGCCGCTGAGTTACCAGGAAACAGAAGTCCTCGGCGGCACCCGTGACACGCTGGGCGGCATCCGGAGGACCCCAGGACCAGGTATCGCCGCCGGGCCCGCGCAACTCGATCAGGAACGGATCGCTCGGAGGAGCCAGATTGTTGACGACGAACGCGTAATCGCGGGTGCGTACTCCGATATGGGCAATCGACCGCAGTCGTCCTGTGGCGGCCCGCTTGACCCCGAGGGCGTCGGCGACGTCAAGGCCATGGGCCCAGGTCTCCATCAACCGTGCGGTAGCCATCGACGCCGCGCTCATCGCCGGCCCGAACCAGGGCAACTTCCGGCCATCCGGAACGGTCAGCAGCGCCTCGTGCAACCGCCCGCGGGTGACCCGCCAGTCGGCAAGCAGCTCGGCGGCCGGAGCGGTCGCCACTTCCTCGGCACCCGCGTCGACGAAGCCCGCCGGATCGGCTGCCGCGCCGGCCAGCACCTCAGCGAATCCCGCCTCGTCGGTCACGGCTGTCAGCGCCACTCGGTCGGTCCACAACAGGTGGGCGACCTGATGCGCGATAGTCCAGCCCGGCGCGGGCGTCGGATTGGCCCAGGCGTCCGCGGGAAGCGGCGCTACGAGCGTGTCGAGGTCGTCGCTTTCGGCACGCAAGTCGGCCACGATCGGCCCGGGACCCGCCATCATTGCCTCCGGGAACACATCACCTGTCGTACTTTAGCGATTGTCCGCCGGCTGGTTGCGCCGGCCGATGACGCTGTGAACAACGAGCCCGAGAAGATACAACAGCGATCCGAACAGCACGAACGTCGGCGCGTGGCCGTCTTCGGGAATCAACGCCGCCGCCACCGTGATCGAGATGATGAACGCGACCCAGAATATTGCGTCCTGAACCGCGAACACGTGCCCGCGCAGCGCGTCGTCGACGTCGATCTGCATCGCTGAATCGGCACATAGCTTGATCATCTGGCCGGTCACGCCCAGGAAGAAGCTGCACGTCACCATGACCGGCAGCAGCAACCCGGCCCCGGCGACCTGGATCAGCGCGGCCGCCGCCAATGCACCGTTCGCTGCGGCGTAGCGCCCCCAGCGGCGCACCGTGGGCGGGGTCAGCACCGTGGCCAGGAAGGATCCAAGGCCCGACGCGCCGAAGAACAGCAGCGCGATACCCAAGCCGCCCACCGCCGGGTCTTTCGTGTGATGCGCAAGCACCAGGATCAGTAGCGAGTTGATGCCCACCACCATCCGGTGCGCGGCTAAGGCAGACAGAGTGGCGGCGACCGTCGGGTAACGCGCGACCGTACGCGCGCCGTGCAGCCAGCCGCTGATCACCGCGTAGACAACGGATCCGTGGATCGCGCGCTGGGTGTCGTCCGGACCGAGTACCCGGGGGCCGAACCGCAACGAGAGCAGCAGCGCAATCAACACCGGAATCACGGTCAGGAAAATTATTACTGAGGCCCCCTCGTCGCCGGCGCCTAGGAACCAGCGGGGCAACAGCATGAAGTTGGCGCCCACGAAGGCGGCGACCGCGCCGGTTGCCGTGGCTACCGAGTTCATCGTCACGACCTGTTTGCGCGGCACCACATGGGGTAGGGACGCCGATAGGCCCGACGCCACGAATCGTGAAAAGCCGTTCGCGAATAGAGCGCCAAGCAGCAGGGGCAGCTCGCCTGCGCGGACCGCGAGAATCGCGCCGATCCCGGCAATCAGCACTAGGCGGCAGAGGTTGGCGCCAACCAGGACCCACCGTCGATCCCAGCGGTCCATCAGCGCCCCGGCGAACGGTCCCAACAGCGAGTAGGGCAAGAACAGCACCGTGAATGCGCGCGCGATCGCCATGGGATCGGCAGCACGATCCGGGTTGAACAGCAGCGCTCCGGCCAGCGTCGCCTGGAAGAGCCCATCACCGAATTGACTCGCCATGCGCACCTGCAGCAGTCGCCAGAAGTCGGGCAAATCGCGGACCGACCGCCAAACCTCACCGGGTGCACGCGACTGCGTCCGGGTTTGTATCACAGAACCGACTTTCAAGGATTGGGGGCTCGTGCGCGACGGCGCCCCACCAACAGTACAAATATTTGCGGCCCGCGCTCGTTTGCCCCGGGTGATTCTGCGAGGGGTGCGATGATGGTTCAGTGTCGCAATCCGAAGATCCCGAAGACTCTGTCGCACCCGCCGCGCAGCGGGTGCGAGCGGGGACTTTGTTGTTGGCTAACACCGATCTTCTCGAACCGACGTTTCGCCGCAGCGTGATCTACATCGTAGAGCACAACGACGGCGGCACCTTGGGCGTGGTCCTCAACCGATCCAGCGAGACCGCCGTTTACAACGTTTTGCCGCAGTGGGCCAAACTTGCGGCGAAGCCAAAAACGATGTTCATCGGTGGACCGGTGAAACGCGATGCGGCCTTATGCCTGGCGGCGCTACGGGTGGGCGCCGACCCGACCGGTGTGCCGGGTCTGCGACATGTGGCTGGCCGCATGGTGATGGTCGATCTGGACGCGGAGCCTGACCTGATCGCACCGCTGGTGGAGGGGGTGCGGATCTTCGCCGGTTACTCCGGGTGGACGGTTGGTCAGCTCGAGGGCGAGATTGAGCGCGATGACTGGATTGTGTTGTCGGCGTTGCCGTCTGATGTTCTGGTCGGGACGAGAGCCGACCTGTGGGGGCAGGTTCTGCGCCGCCAGCCACTACCGCTCTCATTGCTTGCAACCCACCCGATCGACGTCAGCCGGAACTAGGGCTCCTCCCCCACCCCCGTTGATGTAGAGGCGTTCTCGTCAGACTCTCGCGCGAGTCTGCTCGCGATCACTGCGCAGACGACGAGTTGGATCTGGTGAAAGATCATCAGCGGCAGCATGGCCAGCCCAACCGTGGCGGCAGGGAAAAGCACCAACGCCATAGGAAGCCCGGATGCCAGGCTCTTTTTGGAACCGCAGAACAGTAGGACGATCGCGTCGCCGCGGTCGAGTCGGGCCAGCCGGCCGGTCACCGTGGTGCAGACCAGTACCACCGCCAGCAGCAACGCGGCGACAACGGCCACCAACACCAAGCGCCACGCGTTGACGCTGACCCAAATTCCCTGGACCACACCCATCGAGAAGGCTGTGTAGACAACCAGCAGGATGGACCCGCGGTCGACGACCTTGAGCAATGCCGCATACCGGGCGGTCACCGAGGCAATCCATGGCCGTGCCAGCTGGCCCGCCCCAAACGGCAGCAATAGCTGCAACACGATGTCGCGGATCGCGGCACCGTCGACGCGGGGCGCGCCGCTGGTGTTCATCAGCAACACCACCAGGAGCGGGGTAAGCACCACTCCGACGATGTTGGACAACGATGCGCTGACGATGGCAGCCGAGACATGGCCCCGAGCGATCGAGGTAAAAGCGATAGAAGACTGCACCGTCGACGGGACGAGGCACAGAAACAACAGCCCGTTGTAGAGATCCATGCTCAGCACCGTGGGGACGAGCGCCCGCGCGGCCAGCCCAAGCAGCGGGAAAATCACGAATGTGGTGGCCAGCACCAGTAAGTGCAGTCGCCATTGCCGGATCCCGTGCCAGGCTTGCTGAGGCGACAGCCTGGTGCCGTACAGAAAAAACAGCAACGCGATGGCCGCTTTGGCGGCTGCGGACACGACCTCAGCGGCGGCACCATGGGCTGGGAGCACAGCGGCGAGCGCCACCGTCGCCGCCAGGCTCAGCAGAAAGGCATCGACCGGGATCTTAGAGAGCTGCGTGAGCCGCGTGAAGCGCTTCAGCATGACGGCATGGGCGGGTTGGTCAGCGGCAAGACTGGGTGCACGCCACGCAACTGCCGGCGCAACTCGCCGGCGCGAAGTTTGCGGTCTCGCGGCGTAGCGCGAAGCGCGCGCTCTGCCAGGAACCGGCAGCCAGCGTGCCCATAGCCCCGGCGACACAAACGATCAGCAGCACCAAAGCGTTCCGCGGAACCGCAGCCAGTGCCACCACGCCGCCGGCGGTCAGCATGACCGCGGCTGCGAGCTGTGTCGGCGCCATGGCACGCAGCGCCACCTGAGTGGAGTCAACAGGCTGGCTCTGGGAAAGCGACCAGGTTCCGAACCCGGCAGACGTCACCGCCGCACACACGCAGAGCACACCTGCGATCAACATGGCCTCACAATACGAGTCCGGCGGTGAAGCCGCCTGTCGGGTGCCCGGTGCGCCCGTTGAGGCCGACTCAGTGCTGTGGCGCGAAGTTGAAGTTCGGCAGGGGTGGCAGTCCGGGTACCAGGGTCAACAGGTTGGGTGCGGGCTGCCGGGGGGACGTCTGGCTGGAGAGGGCCGCCGGTCCGGGAACCCCGGCCGGGGCTGTAGATGCCTGGGCGGGAACTCCGCCGGGTGCCGCGCTGGGTGTCTGAGCGGGAACCGGGGCCGGAGCGCCTGGTACAGCGACCCTGAATCCGTTGATGATCGCGTCGGTGGCTGGTCCATCGGTAACCGCCTGTGAAAAGGCAGTGGTCACCGACAACGACACCAGGTATTTGTCCGACCCGGACGTGGCGATGACGTGGCGCCGCGAGGTGTTGAGCGTCATGTCGTTCTGGCGGTACGTGCCTTCGATGACGCTCGACGGGAAGCCACCGAAGTCGGCCTGTGAGGCGTTCGTGGTCTGCCACGCCAACAGCTGCTGGCTGTCCACGAAGCCGTGCGTGACGGCTTCCCTCGGGTCGAATTTACCTACCAGTTTGTACACCACCACCTGCGCGTTCGACGTGTACAGACTGGTGCCGAGCCGATCGGCGATTACCGCGAAGGCATCGGGCACGTTGGGATCGGGAACCTGAGTCCAGCGGCCGGGAACCGGCAGTGTGATGTCCAGGGGCTTGAATCCCTGCGGCTTTTGCGCCTCGAGCTTCACGCCCTTGGCCTGCAGGTAATCACGGAGGGTGCCGGTGACCGCTGGAGCCAGCGTGGGTGGCATCGGCACCGTGGCGGCCCCTGGAACCACTGGGGCGGCGGCGGGAGTTGATGGCGCAAATCCGTTTGGCGCCGGCGGGGTGGCGAGGAACCTGCTGGGCGCTCCGGGAGCGGTGACGCTCTGCGCGGGTGCGACCTGCGCGGGGACGGCGGGGACGGGCTGTGGTGCCGGAGGCAAAGGGTCGGCCGACGCGTTGGCACCCGCAAAAACCGCGACACCAATAACGCCGGCGACCATACCCCCTGTGAAGGCCCGGTAACTGGGGGTGATGTGAATCATCTGCGTCGATCCTTCCCAATTGCCCGGGCGTGAGCACCCGCGGTTAGAGCCTGACTGTAACCGCGGGTCAAACGCCCTGAACAGGACCGAAATACACCTGGGATGAAGCTCTGATCGGTGCGCAACGGAACCGAGACCAACCTGTGGCCGACGGACCTGGCGAGCCTGTCCTTATACCCTGTTCACGTGACCGAATCTCCGACCCATCCGCCTGGAAGCACCCTTGCCACCGGGCACAGTGGTGTTCAAACGGACTCCGATGCGCCGCGATACCGCTACACCGCGGAGCTGGCAGCACGTATCGAAGCCACCTGGCAGGACAATTGGGCGAGCCTCGGAACGTTCAACGTCCCCAATCCGGTCGGCTCACTGGCTCCGACGGACGGGAGCTCGGTGCCCGACGACAAATTGTTCGTGCAGGACATGTTCCCTTATCCGTCGGGTGAGGGACTGCACGTCGGACATCCGCTGGGCTACATCGCCACCGATGTCTACGCCCGTTACTTCCGGATGACCGGCCGTAATGTGCTGCATGCGTTGGGGTTCGACGCCTTCGGGTTGCCCGCCGAGCAATACGCCGTCCAGACTGGGACCCACCCGCGCGTTCGGACCGAGGCCAATGTCGTCAACTTCCGACGCCAGCTGGGCCGGCTGGGCCTCGGCCACGACAGTCGACGAAGCTTCTCGACCACCGATGTCGAGTTCTACAAGTGGACCCAGTGGATCTTCCTGCAGATCTACAACGCCTGGTTTGACACCGCAGCCAACAGGGCCCGCCCGATCGTCGAGCTGATCGCCGATTTCTATTCCGGTGCGCGTTGTCTCGAGGACGGCCGAGACTGGGCCAAGCTATCGGCGGGGGAGCGGGCCGATGTGATCGACAGTCACCGGCTGGTATACCGGGCGGATTCGGTGGTGAACTGGTGTCCGGGGTTGGGCACGGTCCTCGCCAACGAAGAGGTCACCGCGGACGGCCGCAGCGACCGGGGCAACTTTCCAGTATTTCGGAAACGGTTGCGGCAGTGGATGATGCGAATCACCGCCTATTCCGACCGGTTGCTCGACGACCTCGACTTGCTGGACTGGCCGGACCAGATCAAAAGCATGCAACGCAACTGGATCGGCCGTTCCACCGGCGTGAAGGCGCTGTTCTCAGCAACGACAAGCCGCGGCGATTCGGTCGACGTCGAGGTCTTCACCACCCGGCCCGACACCATGTTCGGCGCCACGTATCTGGTACTGGCACCCGAGCATGATCTGGTCGACGATCTGGTCGCCGCTGCGTGGCCCAACGGGACCGACCTCTGTTGGACGTACCGTGCCGCCACACCGGGTGAGGCGGTCGCCGTCTACCGCCGCGCTATCGGCGCCAAGTCCGACCTCGAGCGCCAGGAGAGCAGGGAGAAGACCGGCGTTTTCTTAGGCAGCTACGCGACCAACCCGGCCAACGGCAAACCGGTGCCGGTTTTCATCGCCGACTACGTGTTGGCCGGTTACGGCACTGGGGCGATCATGGCGGTTCCGGCACACGACCAGCGCGACTGGGACTTCGCCACCGAGTTCCATCTGCCTATTGTGGAAGTCATTGCCGGCGGCAATGTTTCGGAGGCCGCGCACACAAGCGACGGTGTGCTGGTGAACTCCGATTATCTCGACGGCATGGATGTGGCGGCGGCTAAGGAAGCGATCACCACGCGCTTGGAGTCCGAAGGCCGGGGCCAGGCGCGCATCGAGTTCAAGCTCCGCGACTGGCTTTTCGCGCGACAGCGTTATTGGGGTGAGCCCTTCCCGATCGTCTACGACGGCGACGGACGCCCACACGCGCTCGACGAGGCCGCGCTACCCGTCGAACTGCCCGACGTGCCGGACTACTCGCCGGTGCTGTTCGACCCCGATGACGCCGACAGCATGCCCTCGCCGCCGTTGGCCAAGGCGACCGACTGGGTGAATGTGGAGCTGGATCTGGGCGATGGCTTGAAACCCTATAGCCGTGACACCAACGTGATGCCGCAGTGGGCCGGCAGCTCCTGGTATGAACTGCGCTACACCGATCCGCACAACTCAGAGCGGTTCTGCGGCAGGGAGAATGAGATCTACTGGTTGGGTCCGCGGCCGTCTGAACATGGCCCGGACGATCCAGGAGGCGTCGATCTGTACGTCGGAGGCGCCGAACATGCGGTGTTGCACCTGCTGTATTCCAGGTTCTGGCACAAGGTCTTGTACGACCTGGGTCATGTGAGTTCTCGGGAGCCATACCGCAGGCTGGTCAATCAGGGTTATATTCAGGCCTTCGCCTACACCGATGCTCGCGGGTCGTATGTACCGGCGGATAAAGTGATTGAACGTGGCGGCGGGTTTGTCTATCCGGGGCCGGACGGCGAGATCGAAGTCTTTCAAGAATTCGGGAAAATCGGTAAGAGCCTGAAGAATTCGATATCGCCGGACGAGATTTGCGACGAATACGGCGCGGACACGCTGCGGGTGTACGAAATGTCGATGGGCCCACTGGAGGCATCCCGTCCGTGGGCCACCAAAGACGTCGTCGGCGCGCATCGCTTTTTGCAGCGGGTCTGGCGGCTGGTCGTCGATGAGAGCACCGGTGAAACCCGTGTGGTCGACACTGCCGACCAGCAAGCCGGCCAACAGAGGTTGGGCACCGACACGCTGAGGTCCTTGCACCGAACCATCGCTGGAGTGTCCGAAGACTATGCGGCACTGCGCAACAACACCGCCGCGGCCAAGCTGATCGAGTACACCAACCACCTGACCAAGGAACACCGTGGCTCGGTGCCCCGGGCGGCGGTGGAGCCATTGGTGCTGATGTTGGCGCCGCTGGCGCCGCACATGGCGGAGGAGCTATGGGCGCGCCTGGGTCACACCGCCTCGTTGGCGCATGGCCCGTTCCCGACGGTCGATCCCACCTTCCTGGTCGACGACACAGTCGAATACCCGGTCCAGGTGAACGGCAAGGTCCGTGGCCGGGTGGTGGTGGCCGCTGACGCCGACGAGGACACACTCAAAGCTGCGGTGCTGAGTGACGAGAAGGTCAAGGCGTTCTTGGCCGGCGCCAGCCCGCGCAAGGTGATCGTGGTCACCGGCCGGTTGGTCAACTTGGTCGTCTGAAAGTGGTGTGCAACCGGGTTATCGCCGGCCGGGCCGGAGCACAACCTCGTGGAGGTGACCGTCGGGCGGCGTAGCCACGGCGTTGGCGACCGCCGCCGCGACGGTTTCGGGCCGTAAGAAGCTGTCGGGGTCGTACTCGCCGCCCTCGAACGTGACGAGATCGCGCTGCATGTCGGTGTCGGTGCGGCCCGGAAATATGGAGGTCACTCGCAGTCGCGGCTCGCTTTCGCGTAGCGAGTCGGCAAAGGCGCGCAACGCGAACTTGCTGGCCGAATAAGACGCCATGGTGGGCGAAGCCGTCCGTCCTGTACCGGAGTTGACGAACACCACCTGACCGCGAGCGCTTCGCAGCGCCGGCAACAGCGTGAGCGTAAGAGCCACTGCCCCAAAGATATTGACGCTGAACGTGGAGCGCCATTCTTCGACTGTGGACTCAGCCACGCGGCCCGGGATGGCTACCCCGGCGTTGTGCACCAGCACGTCGAGCTCGTCCACGATTTCGCAGCTGGCCTCGATCTCGTCGGTGTCGGTCAGGTCCAGCGGAAAGGTCGTGGCGCCGAGCCGCTCGGCGACGGCGTCGAGCCGGTCGGAAGCCCGACCGGCCAGCAGCAGGGTGTGTGTCGGAGCCAGTGCTGTGGCGATCGCCGAACCGATACCGCCGGCTGCGCCGGTGATCAGAGCAGTTGGCATAAAATTCAGCTTACGGGTGCGGCCAAATCCCGTTGAGAATCAGCTACTTTCATGCCCGTTTCCGCGCGGGTGCCCCCGCGGGGCCAGATGTCGGATCACCGGAGGCCAGGCGCTCGAGTGGGGCCAGCGCTTTCATCAGGGTGTTCAGTTCGGACTCGGAAAGTTGACTGAGCATCGCGGCCAGGGCAGCGCGCCTGTTTGCCAGCGACTCGCCATGAACCGCGCGTCCCCGCGGGGTGATGTCAACCAGCACGGCCCGCAGGTCAGAGGGGTCGCGCGAGCGTTTAACCAACCCGACCTTTTCCAGGCGACGGATCGCCACGGTGGTAGTGGGAGTTCGCACGCGCTCGTGCGCGGCCAGGTCGGTCATCCGGATGGGGCCCTGATCGAGCAATGTGACCAGGATAGACAGCTGAGCCAGCGTCAAGTCACCGGCTGCGGCCCCGCTGGGGTCGCCGCGGCGCAGCATGGAAAAGAGTTTCGACAGGGCGCGGTGTAAACCTTGCGCAAGCTCCGTCACCTCGGCTGCGGTGGGTTCGCTGTCCGCCATAAGTCGGCAGTCTAACCCGATATGGGTGGCGTACAAGCTACTTATGCCCGACTTGGCAAACAGTGTCAAAGCACCTGGGACAGAAACCGCTGCAGCCGCTCGGTCTGTGCGGCCTCGAATATCTGCTCGGGCGTCCCGCTTTCCAAGACCGTGCCGTGATCCATGAAAACGACCGTGTCGGACGCGGACCGGGCGAAGCCCATTTCGTGGGTGACGACGATCATCGTCATACCGTCCGCGCCGAGATCTTCAATGAGTTTCAGAATGCCCTTTACCATCTCCGGATCCAGTGCGGAGGTGGCTTCGTCGAAGAGCATCACCTGCGGGCCCATTGCCAGTGCACGGGCGATCGCGACCCGCTGCTGTTGGCCACCAGACAGCATCGCGGGACGAGCACCGGCCTTGTGTTTCAGGCCAACTCGGTCCAGCTGGGTAAGGGCCAGATCGCGGGCCGCGTCGGCGGAGAGCCGTCGCAATTTGCGTGGTGCCAGCGCGACATTCTTGAGCACACTGAGTTGTGGGAAGAGATTGAAATGCTGGAAGACCATACCGATACGTTGGCGGAGCTCGTTGGGATCGTCGTGCAAGACCGACCGGCCGTCCAGCAGGATGTCGCCGCTATCGGGCTCGTGCAATCGGTTCAAAGCGCGCAGCAGCGTTGACTTGCCGGAGCCGGACGGGCCGATGACGGCCGCTGTGCTACCCGCCGGGACGTCGATATCGACGCCGCGCAGCACCTTATTGCCGCCGAGGGTCTGGTGAATACCATTGGCTGCCAGTGATACTGGCTCACTCCGTGTTATTTCGGCGGTCACGTCATCACCTGGCCGAAGGTGACCGTGTCGGTAGGCTCCTCCGGTGTAGAGCCGCTACGGCCCCGGCGAAGCCGAGCGTCGATATAGTTCACTAAATGCGTTAACGGAACTGTCAATATCAGGTAGAAGGCACCGGCGGCCACCAGCGGTGACAAGTTGCCGGTCTGTGCGTTGAGGTCCCGGCCCACTTGAAACAGCTCGCGCTGTTGGGCGATGAGGCCAAGGAAGTACACCAGCGCGGAGCCCTTCAACAGTGCGATGAGCTGATTGACGAGTGCCGGCAGCACCCGCCGTATTCCCTGCGGCACTACCACCAGTCGCATCGCGGTCGTGTAGCTGAACCCCAGCGCACGGGCGGCCTCCAGCTGACCGGGGTCCACGCTCTGGATTCCCGAACGCAGAATCTCGCCTGTGTAGGCGGCGGCCGTCAACCCCAATGCCGCTATACCCAGCGGGAAGGGATTGTTATTGGTCAGCCCGCCTACCAGCGGGCCGATGCCCAACCCGATCAGCAGGATGATCACCACTTCCGGGAGACCGCGGAAGATGTCGGTGTATACCCGCGCCGGCCAGCGCAGCCAGCGCTTGCGGGACAGTCCGGCGACTGCCAGCGCCATGCCCAGAACCAGCCCGATGACGGCGGCACTGTTCGTCAAGATCAACGTATTGGGCAGCCCCGTGAGCAACAGCGTGGGGACGGCCTGTCGATACATATCCCAGTCGAAAAAGGAATCGCGCAAATGGGCCAGTAGTGACTCCGGCGCGGCCGGGCCCACCGGCGTCGGGGGGCGACTCGCGGCGATCGCGGCGAAGTCCGGCAATGTCGGGGCAGCGATGCCTCGAGATCCCGGTTTCCAGCCAGGCGGGAGAGTCCGTGGCACCCACTGGGAGTAAAGGTTTGCCCAGGTGCCGTCGGCGATGACGGCGTCCAGCCCGGAATTGAGTGCGTCCACCAACGGCTGATTGTCTTTGGCGATCGCATACGCCACGAAGTCGCCCGGGGTATAGGTGTTCGCAACCAGCACCGCAGGGTCGCCGGGCCGCATCGTGGCCTTCGCGAGCCTTGCCGGTGCCAGCCAAGCGTCGATCTGACGGGACTTGAGGCTGGCGTATACGGTCGAGAAGCCCGGATACTTCACCGGTTGCAGGTGCAGGGTGTTGACGACGTACCACTCCTCAACGGTGCCCTGGACGACACCGATCCGCTGCCCGGCCGCGAGATCACTGAAATTCTTGATCGCTGAGCCGGGGGGCACCACCAGCGCGTAGTAACCGAAGTCGTAGCCGTTGGTGAATGTGACCGTGCGACGGCGCGCGTCGGTGGCTTTGACCGACGCCGATCCGACGTCGAAGCGCCGCATCGCCACCTGGGCAAGCAGGCCAGAGAAGTCCGTGCCGACGAAGCGGACTTGCAGACCCAGCTTGCCGGCGATGGCTAGCAAGAGTTGGTTGTCGAAGCCGCTGAATTGCCCGGTGGGGGTGACGCAGATGTTCGGCGGGGCGTCCGACAGCGTGCCGACGGTCAGGACCCCGGACGTGCCCAGGCCCAGCGCGCCCTTGTCTACCGAGCTCAGCGGTTCGACATTGGACGTCGAGCGGTCGTCGTCCTGGCCGATGACGTTGGTCTCGGTCAGGTCCGCGGGCAGGGCCATCGCGCTGTCCAACCCGGCTGGTGCGCATTGGTTTCGGTCCGCGGCCGCGGGTGCCGCGGGCGCAGCCAGCGTCAGACCGCCCACAATCAGGATTGTCGCGGCCAGGCCGCGCAGCTTCTCGCCGCGCTTCGCGCGCCGGCCGTCGCACAAGCTCATCACGGCCACCGTATCGGCCGACCGCGGATTTGGCTTCTTCAGAGCGTGATTGACGGGTTACCGCGGGCCGCGTCGGTTCCGACGACTACCCGAAGCGGGTCGGGAGTCGCCTGACCGTCGGGGTTGAACGCGGCGAATACCCTGCGCCGGATCAGCTCGGCCAGCATGGTCCGGGCCATTAGCCTGGAGCGGCCGACGCATGCCGCGCGTGCGGCATCCGGGTCACGCCCGTGGATTGCGGCGGTCTCGTCTTCGTAGCACGACAACATCTCGTCGCCGCCGCTTTGGTAGGTCATCCAGAACGCACGGGGGATGAGGTTTTGGGAGGCGCGGATCGTGGCGTGCAGTCTCGGTCCCGCGTACTCCTCGTTGACGGTGCACCGGTACTGTTCAGCGGTCTCATAAAAGGCTCGCGAGTCCTTCGTGGTGCGCAACGATCTCAGGAGTGCGTCGAGCTGTCCCAGGATCCGTGGCGTGGGGTTGGTGGCTGCGCGTGCGGAGGCGATGCCGTTGAGCAGCCCGTCGAGCTCGTGATGTTCGAGCACGGTGTCCTGGTCGAACCGCTCGACAAATGCGCCTCGGTGATAGCGAGTCGACACGATGCCGTCGTGTTCGAGTTGGACGAGGGCCTCTTGGATGGGGACACGACTCACTCCCAGCACTTGCGCGATCTCGTTGCGGTCGACGCGGTCACCGCTGCGCAGCTTCCCGGTCAGCACCAGGTTGAGGATGTGCGAAACGACCTGGTCTTTTTCTTTGAGCCCGTATTTCTTTGGCATCGCACTCTTTCAGCACCGCTGCGTCCCCCCAGCGCTGGCAAGTTTCTCATGCCTGCGCAGAAAGGTTAGGGACCGGGCTAACGACGTATCGCGCCACTTGCACAACGCTTCAGCGGCGGTCAGGTCGTAGTCCGGGCCGTTGCAGCCGACGGTCAGCAGCGTCACGCCCAGGGCCGTCAGGCCCTCGGCGTTGGCGATCAGCCCGTCGATACCTTCGCCGCGGCGTACACCGCTGTTGTTCTCCACCCCGGCGGACCGTTCGATGGCGGCAGGATCACGTCCGACGGCGGCGCAGTGGTCGCCCAGCGCGGTAGCGGCCGCCGGGTAGGTGTCGACGGTGGTGAAGCCGTGCCAGATGTCGGCATATTCGGCGACCAGCCGAAGCGTCTTGCGCGGGCCCTTGCCGCCGATCAGCACCGGGATTTCGCGGGTGGGTGCCGGGTTGAGTTTGGCCAGTCGGGACTTGATCCGGGGCAGTGCGGCCGCCAGATCGTCGAGGCGGCTACCAGCGGTGCCGAACTCGTAGCCGTACTCGTCGTAGTCCTTATCTTTCCAGCCCGAACCGATCCCCAGGATGAGCCGGCCATCGGAGATGTGATCGACAGTACGGGCCATGTCGGCCAGCAGTTCCGGGTTGCGGTAGGAGTTGCAGGTCACCAGGGCGCCGATCTGGATGCGAGATGTCTGCTCGGCCCAGGCGCCGAGCACGGTCCAGCATTCGAAGTGCGGACCGTCGGGATCGCCGTAGAGCGGGAAGAAGTGGTCCCAGTTGAAGGCGATATCGACACCGATGTCCTCGCAGCGGCGAACGGCGTCGCGGATACTCGCGGTAATGCGGGGCGTGCTGCGGCTGCAGTTGCACGCCGATGCGAACGGGGCGGTCAGGAGCTCATAGCGACCACCGTATGCAGCGGCGGGCCTCAGCGTGCGTCGAGCACCCCGCGCAGCAGATCGATCAGTACCAGCGGCTGGTCACTCTGCACGGAGTGACCCGAATTCTCGACGACATGCACCTGACGGAAATGTGTTGCGCGCCTGCTGAGTTCGGCAGCATCGTCGTCGGTGACGAAGCCCGATGTGCCACCGCGCACCAGGGTGACGGGCGCGGACAGCGCGTCGACGTCGTCCCACAGACCGGCGAAGTCGGGCACGGCGCGGATGGCGTCGTAGCGCCACGTCCAGTTGCCGTTGTCGAGCCGCCGCGAATTGTGGAACACGCCGCGGCGCAGCGCCTTGACCTCGCGGTGCGGTGCCGCGGCGACCGTCAGGTCCAGCATGGCCTGGAAGCTGGGAAACTCCCGCTCGCCTTGCATCAGCGCCACTGTGCCCGCTGCTCGGTGGTCAGCTCGGCATACCGGTGCAACGCCGACGGGGTGACGTCGACGAGGACGAGTTCACGTACCAGTTCCGGTGCCGCTCGCGCCCAGCCGGATCGCAGTCAGCCCACCCAGCGACATGCCCACCACGAGTTCGGCAGTCTGGCGCGAGTTCGCGCAGCACGGGCACCAACGCGTCGGCGTTGTGGCGTGGCGAGTAGTCGCCGTCCTCACGCCAGCCGGAATGGCCGTGGCCGGGAAGGTCCACTGCCAGCGCCGGCTCACCCAGGCCGACGATAACGGTGTCCCAGGTGTGTGCGTTTTGCCCACCGCCGTGCAGAAAGACGACCCGCGGCGCCTGACGCCCAGAGCAGTGCGCTGATCACGCCGTTTGCGCGTGTGCACCTCGACCCGCGCTACGTCGGGCAGCGGACCCGCGACCCCGGCTTGCTCAGCGTTCTCGGACAGCAGGGAGAACTCGGATAGTTCGGCCAGTTCGCCTTCGATCTCGGTCACAATCTCTGACAGTAAAGGATCCTCAAAGAACGGATGTGAGCCCCTAAAGAACGTAACGACGCCGAATGCCGTGGAAACGCGCCCACATCGCGGCGCTGCGTTCCGCCTCGCTCACCATGGTGGTGTCACGCGGGGAGTGCGCGGATCAGGTCGTCGTACTTGACCACTCGGGTGTCGAGCACGGCGGGTTCACCCTCGAGCATGTGGCGGTAGGTCAGGTTGCCCGCGTTCGAAGCCCTGGGTGTCCAGCCAGTTGTGGACACCCGGATCGCCGTGCGCGATAACCAGACGGATGCGGCCGTCGCGGTCCGTTTTGGTGCGGCTCGGCGTGTAGCTGACCGGGCGGTAGAGGTAGTCCATGCTGTTGAAGAACACACCCATGTTGGTGAACATCCACAGCCCGTCGTGGGCGTCGAATTCGACGATCAGCGCCTCGTCGGCATCCAACTCCCAGTACATGTTGGCCGCGGCGCGGCCGCGCTTGCTGTCGGCGCCAGTAGCGTCCACGCCTTGGAATAGTGGGAAAGGTGTTCGGATGGTCGGCATCGACGCCGCCGTAGGTGAACGGGAATTCCGGCCAGTCACGACATCAGGCCGGTGACGAAATCGCCGGCCCAGCCCATCGCCTCGACCATGATCGCAGGGCTGGGCAGCGGCTTGGGGGAGGCCATGTCGATCCGCTCGATCCGCAGCTGCGCGGGAAGCTCGTCCCACCGGTCGAACCCCTGGCGGATGAACAGTTTTCGTGATCCCGGGGTCGTGGGCAGCCAGTTGGGTCCGCGCTCGGGCCCGCCGATGTAGAGCTCGAATTCTCCGTCGTCGGCGACGCTCGAGTTGTCGGCCGAAAATGTTGGCCTCCGGGGTGTCGCCGAAAGGCTCGTGCAGCACTCCCGGCCCGGGTACGCGTGGACCCTGGACGGTGACGTTGAAGAAGCGCGAGGTGCCGCGGTTGCCGGCCAGCCGGTAGGTCGACTGCCCGTCGATCCACGCCTGCTGGTAGGTGAAGTCGGCGCAGTCACCGCCGAGCTTGCGGGTCGGGCCGCAGAACGTGTGCAGCACCGGGTAATGGGTGTCGCGGGTCTCGAGGGCCAGATCGAAGGCCTGGCCTAGGTTCTGGGTGAGAAAGCGGAACGCATCGACACGCTGCGCGCCCGACGCGGCGTTGGCGTCTTTGAAGACCTGCTCGCCCGCGCGCTGCAGCTGCGCGCAGAATCGGCCCACGCTGATTGCAGCGCCGCGTCGTCGGGACCGTCACCGAATGCCATTCACGCACCCAATCTGTTGCAGCATCTGCGCCGACGACATCGCATGCGCGCAGGGCGGACTCGAAGCGGCCCTCTTCGTCGATGCGGGGACCGATCAGCTCCAGGTCGAAGCCATGCGGGTAGCCGCCGGCGAGAGTTTGGGCGACGAACGGCTTCGATCGGAATGGTGCCGTCGCCGGGAACCGCCCTGGCCCGGCAGCGCGCGGTCACCCAAGACGTAATCGCTTAACTGGATGAGCTCGGTTCGCGGCAGGGCGCGCTGCACCAGTGCTTCGAAATCGGCCTCAGCCCAACAGTGAAACACGTCGATGCAGATACCCAGCCCGCCCATCTCGGCCAGCGTGATGGTGTCGCGCAGCGTATGGGCGAGATGGATGTCGGCATACAGGCTCGATGCGGTCTCGATCGCCAGCGCTACGCCGGCCTGCTGGGCGTGCTCGACGCACGGGGGCGACCATGGCGCAGAACTGTTCGGCGGCCTGCTCCCAAGTGAGGGCGCCACGACCGCCGGTGAGCAGGTAGACGGTGCGCGCGCCCACCCGGGCGGCGGCGTCGATCACCGTGGACAGCGCTTCCTGTGCGGCCTGCGGGTCGCTGGTCAGTCGGCCGCCGGCGAAAACGTGGGTAACCGCCTCCACGCGTGTAGTCGTTGCGCTGCAACAGCTATTGGAAACTCCGGATCGAGGAGCTGACCGTCCAGGATGCTCAACCGCGACACGCCGAGCGCCGCCCAGTGTGCCTCCAGGTCGGCCAACGACTCGCCGTAAAAGGTGACGTTGTGCACCGACAGACGTTTGTGGGCCGTCACCACTGTCACGCCCGGTTCTCGATCGCGACGCCGAATCGCTCACGGAACGGCCGGAATTCGGCGTGCAGCGCATCGAGGTCTTCGCCGATGTCGACAAGCAACTGGGTGGAGTATCTGAACTTGCCGTACCGGTCACCGCGATTGTTGGCCAGATAGGCGCGCATCGCCGATTCGGCCGCCTCCGTGAGCTCGCGACCGCAGAACGCGTAGTAGCGCCGAACCGTAGCGACCTGATCGGCGATGAAGTCGGTATAGCGGATGTGCAGGATGCGCGGATCGTCGACCATGGATTGCTCATCGTGTTGGCGATGCTGGCGCGGGTCATCTCGAGGTGTTTCTTTGCTTCGGCGTGCAGGTCGACCGGACCGACGATGCCATCCAGTGATGTCGGCCATCATCATGGTGCGCGACGCGGCGACCTGTACGGGATCGCGGTGCAGCCAGACCATCCTGGCGTCGGGGTACGTGTCGAACATCTCCTTGAGCCGGAATCCGTGAAAGCCCTTCAGAACCCAATATTTTCGTGGCCGGTTGTACTGCAACTGTTGCAGCATGGCCTTGTGGAGCCGGTACTGGGCCGCGGGATCGGTGGCCAGACCGCCGACCAGCGACTGCATCGGCACCCGCCACCACGCGGTAGGTGTCATGACCCGGAAATCGAATGCCCAGGTCCGTTCGTCTTCGGGCAGGCCGTCCCCCAGCATGTCGTTGTAGGGATGGCTGTGCAGCCATTTGGGCATCTTCGCGTTGATCTCGCGCCAGTCCGCGTCGGCCTGTTCACGTCGGCCGTCGTCTGGACCGGCGAGGCCCGGCGGCGGGGACGGATACATCACTTCCCAGAACCGCAGTGCCCGCGCGTCCGGATCGACTGACATCAGTGCGTGCATAAGCGTTGTGCCCGAACGCGGCTCGCCAGTGACGAACATCGGCGCCGTCGACCACTTCAGCGCCGATCGGGTATCGGTTGCGGTCTTCGATGAATTCCAGACGTGATGTCAGCAGCCATCGGCATACCTGCGCGGCTTGCGATCTGCCGTCGGCGTCCATACCGAGGCCGTTCAGGTGGTCGACGGCGACGGCGAACCGCTCCGGCAACGTGGGGTCGCCGTAGTCGTGCAATCCGGTTTCGCGCCTGTGCGGCGCCCAGCAGTCCGGCGGCATCCAAGCGCGCGGTCACGTCAGTTCACCGCACAGCTGCACCAGTTCGTCCTCGGCCGCGCGGACGTTCGCCGCCGAAGACGCCGCGTACTTCAGGCCGGCCATGGCACCGTAATCGAGGATCTTCGGCACCCGCAAACCCGCATCCACATAAGTTCTTGATGATCTTCGCCACCTCCTTTGGTGTTCCGTGCGGCACGACGGCGAGGATCATCTCGGGCTGCACGTTGTCCAGAAAACGCCATGATCCGATCGCGCGTGAGTACCGCCGGGTCGATGTCGTGGAATCCACGCCAACCGCCGCCCATCGGGTGCTCGAACCCGAAGCCGCGCAACGTCTCCGCCGAGACCTGCAGCAGAAACGCCTTGACCAGGGGGGCCCGCAGGATCTCGGCAAGCGCCTTCTCGTCCTCGCCGATCAGGCACACCTGGATGAAGCAAGGTGTGATCGCCATCGGATCGCGTCCAGCGCGGTCGGCGGATACCCTTACCGCA
The DNA here is from genome assembly GCA_963762625.1 of uncultured Actinomycetota bacterium. Taxonomy (GTDB): domain Bacteria; phylum Actinomycetota; class Actinomycetes; order Mycobacteriales; family Mycobacteriaceae; genus Mycobacterium. The sequence continues at coordinate 164,319 of CAVXLB010000001.1, read as the reverse complement.
GTGAGCATCTCGGCGTAGTGCTCCGGCGTCCAGGCGCCCGCCGGCCACCAGCCGTCGGCGTACCGGCCGGCGATGTCGAGCATCCGTGGGCCGCTGGCACCGATCCAGACCTGCGGCAACCGGCCCTCGTATGGCTCTGTGTCCAATCGGGCGTGCCGCAGCGTAGTAGAACTGCCCGTCGAAGTCGACCGGGCCGTCGCTTTCCCAGAGCAGCCGGATCACCGTCAGCGCTTCCTCGAAGCGGGCGACGGGCCGGGAGAAATCGAATCCGTACGGCAGTGTGTTCTCGCTTTCGCCGCTGCCGAGGCCGAGGATGAACCGCCCTTTGGCGAGGTGGTCGATGGTCAGCGCGGTCTGGGCCAGCATGCAGGGATGGCGGCGCACGGTGTCGACGACGGCGGTGACCAACGGAACGTTCTCCGTGAGCACCGCGGCCGCGGCCGCGACCGCCAGACCGTCCAGGTGGCGGTGCGGGGAGGGTGAGGCGCTGGCCAGGTCGGTGAATTCGGGAGTCCAGAGGGCGTCCGGCCAGAAGCTGACCATGTGATCGGGAAGCCAGATCGAGTGGTAGCGGCCGCTGTCCAGCTCTTTGAGGCGGGACAGGTCGAGCGGAAGTGTCGTACGGAGGAACGCTGCGGGCTGCAGTTCCGCTGATGGCATGTGTGCTCCCGCTCTCGTGCTTTGCGGACAATGCTAAGCAACTGCACAGCACCGGGTTGCGCGGACCCCTAAAGTGCGCACAAAAACGGGTGTGCGGAGGCTACGCGATTTCGTGAATCGCGAACCCACCGCACACCCGGTGCAGGAAAGGCCGAACGGTCAGTCGGCGCCGATGATGAACTCTTCGAGCTGGGTACGGGCGATATCGTCGGCCAGCTGCTTCGGCGGGCTCTTCATCAAGTAGGCCGACGCCGCGACAACCGGGCCGCCGATGCCGCGGTCCTTGGCGATCTTCGCCGCGCGCACCGCGTCGATGATGACGCCGGCCGAATTCGGCGAATCCCATACTTCGAGCTTGTACTCCAGGTTCAGCGGCACGTCGCCGAACGCGCGGCCCTCGAGGCGGACGTAGGCCCACTTGCGGTCGTCGAGCCAACCGACGTGGTCGGAGGGGCCGATGTGCACGTCCTTGGTCTTGAACTCGCGCTGCAGGTTGCTCGTGACGGCCTGGGTCTTGGAGATCTTCTTGGACTCCAGCCGCTCCCGCTCGAGCATGTTCAGGAAGTCCATATTGCCGCCGACGTTGAGCTGCATGGTGCGGTCCAGCTGCACACCGCGGTCCTCGAACAGCTTGGCCATCACGCGGTGGGTGATGGTCGCGCCGACTTGGCTCTTGATGTCGTCACCGACGATCGGCACACCTGCGTCGGCGAACTTCTTGGCCCACACCGGGTCGGAAGCGATGAACACGGGCAGCGCGTTGACGAACGCCACGCCGGCGTCGATGGCGCACTGGGCGTAGAACTTGTCGGCTTCCTCCGAGCCCACCGGCAGGTAGGAGACCAGAACGTCGACCTTGGCGTCCTTGAGCACCTTGACCACGTCGACGGGCTCGGTGTCGGACAGCTCGATGGTGTCGGCGTAGTACTTGCCGATACCGTCCAGCGTCGGGCCGCGCTGCACGGTCACGTTGGTGGGCGGCACGTCGGCGATCTTGATCGTGTTGTTTTCCGACGCGAAGATCGCCTCGGACAGGTCGAAGCCGACCTTCTTGGCGTCCACGTCGAACGCGGCCACGAACTTCACGTCGCGGACGTGGTACTGGCCGAACGTGACGTGCATCAGGCCGGGAACGGTACTGTTCGCGTCGGCGTCGAAGTAGTACTGCACGCCCTGGACCAGCGAGGACGCGCAGTTGCCGACGCCGACAATGGCGACCCGAACCTCCGTCGACGCCGCTGGCGCCCCTAACGGATTGTGCTCACTCATAGGACGTTCTCCTAACCTCATACCTTTGTGCCTCGCGTGTTCTCGGGCGTTTTCGGTTGTTCGCTTGCTGCGGTGGTTTTACGTTTGTTCGGAAAGACCCGGGGCTGCCCGCTCTGCGGCGATGAGCTCGTTGAGCCACTTGACCTCGCGCTCGCTGGACTCGAGCCCGAGCTGATGCAGCTGTCGGGTGTAGCGGTCGAACGAATTGCTGGCCCGCGCCACCGCTTCGCGCAGACCTTCCCGACGCTCCTCGACCTGACGGCGGCGGCCTTCCAGGATGCGCATCCGTGCTTCTGCCGGAGTGCGGTTGAAGAAGGCCAGGTGGACCCCGAAACCATCGTCGGTGTAGTTGTGCGGACCGGTGTCGGCCACCAGCTCAGCGAAGCGTCGACGGCCCTCGTCGGTTAGCTGGTAGACGCGACGGGCCCGGCGCACCGGGGTACCGGCCGGCGCGGCATTCTCGGCGATCAGCGCTTCGGTTTGCATGCGCCGGAGGGCGGGGTACAACGAACCGTACGAAAAGGCCCGGAACGCGCCGAGCAGGCCGGTCAGGCGTTTGCGCAACTCATAACCATGCATAGGCGATTCGATCAGGAGACCCAGGATCGCGAGCTCCAGCATCGACTCACCTCCTTTGCACGATCTGTTAGGTTGCTCCGACGCCTCGCATAACTGTATCGCGCCGATATATTTGCCACAACACCACCAAGATCATTGGGCCGTTAGTCGCCATGAAACGTGCCGACGGAAAGCGCCGCTAAGAGGGCAGATTAAGTCGTTTGATAGTGCCATCACCTGCGAAGACGATGTAGCCACTGCCGGAGTCGCCGGAGACGTAGGCCGACAGTGACAACGCCCCTGGCGTGGTTGGGTCGGTGGCGGCCGTGATGATCAGGTACGTGTTTTTGACGTCGGACGGGTTCATGTGCAGGGTCTGCGGGGCGCCGCGCATGATGCCGACCGTCGCCGCGATGTCGAATTTGCTCAGGTCGACCGGGACGCCCTGGTCGGCGCCGCCTTTGGCGGAATTGGTCGGGTCGTCCCATCCACCGCGGTAGTCGTAGGCCAGCACCCGGTGGCCGTTCGGAGGGGTCTGCACGGTCGAGTACTGCGTAGGTCGGGTAGATCACCAGCCGGTAGCCCATGGCGTCTCCGAACCGTTTGCGTGTTTGCTCCATCAAGCCGGTGAGCCCGCCGAGCGACTGCAATTGGGTGGGAGGGGTCAACACCACGGCGGCGATGCCATCGGGCTTGGCCCCGGGATCGCTGGCGAACTGCAGTGGTGACCTCGTGTTGCCGTAAAGGCCCCAACCGATGCCGACGCCCAGTAGCACCGACACGGCGAAGGCGGCGGCAAGGATGCCCCGGCCGGCGAACTTCGGGGACTTGGGCGATTTGGCGGTGGTCAGTTGAACCGGAGTGCTGTCGGTCTGCAGGTCCGATCAGCAGGGCCTGCAGGTCGCCCAGAGTGACGGCCTTGGTGGCGGTACCGATCCGTTCCCGATGCTCCTCCATGGACAGCTCGCCATCGCCCAGGGCGTCGTCGAGGAGCTTGCAGGTTTCTTGCCGGTCGCTGTCTTTGGCCCGGGTGGCAGTTGTCGCCCCGCTGGTGACGGGTGCACCGAGCCATTTCGTCACGGATCGATCGTAGAGGCCCTACGGCGGAATTTGATCAGCGAATACCGCGGCCGACGCACGGCGACACCGTCGCTTGCATGTCGGTGCCGGGGTCGGCCACGTACTCTGGTCACCGTGCGACTGCAGCGACAGGTGGTGGACTACGCGCTTAGGCGGCGTGCCCTGCTGGCCGAGGTGTACTCGGGACGCACCGGTGTGTCCGAGGTGTGTGACGCGAACCCCTATCTGCTGCGCGCTGCGAAGTTTCACGGGAAGCAGAGCCAGGTGATGTGCCCGATCTGCCGCAAGGAGCAACTCACGCTGGTGTCGTGGGTGTTCGGCGAACATCTGGGTGCGGTATCGGGCTCGGCGCGAAGCGCCGAAGAATTGGTCTTGTTGGCAACCCGCTTCGCGGAGTTCGCCGTCCACGTAGTGGAGGTGTGCCGAACGTGCAGCTGGAATCATTTAGTCAAGTCGTATGTGCTCGGCGCGGCCCGGCCGCCGAAGGGCACGCGGACGGCGCGCAATGGCGCCCGTACGGCCATTGAGTAACACGGGGAATAGCGAAGGGCGCCACGATAAGTCGTTCAGTGACGCGAGCGGATCAGACACTGAGCGGGTTGGCAAGCATGCAGCTCCCGATGGCCCCCCAGGGCGCGAGTATCAGGACCCCGGTTCGGCATCCGGGCAGCGCCGTCAGGTTCCGCCCGACGACCGGTTGACCACGATCCTCCCGCCCGTCGTCGATGACGGATCGCCTCGGCGCCCCGACCCGATCGAGGAGGTCAAGGCCGCGATGGACGGCCCCCCGTCGACTTCCGTGCCGCCGGACCCGATCGAGGAGGTCAAGGCCGCGCTAGACGACCGGCGGCCGCGGCACCACGAGCCGCTCGCCGGGCGCCCACCGGGAGGCAGACCCCCACCTTCACCGCCTGATAGGCCCAAGGGGCCTGAGGGCCCTGCCGGCACAGCCCCCGGCCCACCGGGTGGTCGCGACTGGACCCATCGGGTGAATTGGCGATGGTTGCGACGAGCAGCCGTTCTCGCCGCTGCTGTGGTGGTCCTGTTACCGATCGTCACCTTCGCCATGGCGTACGTCATCGTCGACATACCCAAGCCGGGTAACATCCGCACCAACCAGGTCTCGACAATCCTGGCCAGCGACGGCTCGGAGATCGCCAAAATTGTTCCACCGGAGGGCAACCGGGTTGACGTCAACATCAGCCAAGTGCCGGTGCACGTGCGTCAAGCGGTGATTGCCGCAGAAGACCGCAACTTTTACACGAACCCGGGCTTTTCGTTCACCGGCTTCGCACGGGCGGTGCAGAACAACCTCCTCGGCGGCGATCTGCAGGGCGGGTCGACGATCACCCAGCAGTATGTGAAAAACGCGCTGGTCGGTTCGGCCCAACATGGACTTCGAGGTTTGATGCGCAAGGCCAAGGAGTTGGTCATCGCCACCAAGATGTCGGGGGAGTGGTCCAAAGACGAAGTGCTGCAGGCCTACCTGAACATCATCTATTTCGGCCGAGGCGCTTACGGGATATCGGCCGCTGCCAAGGCGTATTTCGACAAGCCGGTGGAGCAGCTCACCGTCTCCGAAGGTGCACTGCTGGCGGCGCTGATTCGACGGCCGTCCACGCTGGACCCGGCTGTAGATCCCAAGGGCGCCAGGGCGCGCTGGAATTGGGTGCTCGACGGGATGGTGGAAACCAAAGCGTTGTCGTCAAGTGATCGTGCGGCACAGGTGTTTCCACAGACGGTGCCGCCCGATCAGGCGCGCGCGCAGAATCAGACCACGGGTCCCAACGGGCTCATCGAGCGCCAGGTGACCAAAGAGCTGATGGAGCTGTTCAATATCGACGAGCAGTCCCTGAACACCCAGGGTCTGCAGGTCACCACCACTATCGATCCAAAGGCCCAGCAGGCGGCCGAGAAGGCGGTGTCGAAGTACCTCGACGGGCAAGACCCCGACATGCGGACCGCCGTGGTTTCGATCGACCCGCACAACGGCGCGATGCGCGCCTACTACGGCGGTTCGGACGCCAACGGCTTTGACTTCGCGCAGGCCGGCTTGCAGACGGGGTCATCGTTCAAGGTGTTCGCCCTGGTCGCCGCGTTGGAACAGGGTATCGGCCTGGGCTACCAGGTCGACAGTTCCCCGTTGACGGTGGACGGCATCAAGATCACCAACGTCGATGGCGAGAGTTGTGGCACCTGCAATATTGCTGAGGCGCTTAAGCTTTCGCTGAATACCGCGTACTACCGGCTGATGCTTAAACTCAAGAACGGACCGCAGGCCGTGGCGGATGCCGCGCACCAGGCCGGCGTCGCGGCCAGCTTTCCCGGCGTCGAGCACACGCTGTCCGAGGACGGCAAAGGCGGTCCACCTAACAATGGGATTGTGCTGGGCCAGTATGAGACTCGCACCGTTGACATGGCCTCGGCGTACGCAACGCTGGCCGCGTCCGGCGTCTATCACCGGCCGCATTTGGTGCAAAAGGTTGTCAATGCGGAGGGCCAAGTGCTTTTCGACGCCGGCACCTCGGACGGCGGCGACCAGCGCATCGATAAGGCCGTGGCGGACAACGTCACCGCGGCGATGCAACCGATAGCCGGTTATTCGCGTGGCCATAACTTGGCCGGCGGCCGCGCGTCGGCGGCCAAGACCGGCACGGTGCAGCTAGGTGACACTGACGCTAACAAGGACGCCTGGATGGTCGGATACACACCGTCGCTGTCGACCGCCGTGTGGGTGGGCACTGTGCCAGACAATGTGCCGTTGGTGACGGCTTCGGGTGCAGAGGTTTACGGTTCTGGCCTGCCGTCAGACATCTGGAAGTCGACTATGGACAGCGCGCTGAAGGGCACCTCCAACGAAACCTTCCCCAAGCCGACCGACATCGGCGGCTACGCGGGTGTGCCGGCGCCGCCGCCGCCGCCACCGCCGCCACCTTCCGAGACGGTCATCCAGCCCACCGTCGAAATCGCGCCGGGCATCACCATCCCGGTCGGTCCTCCCACGACGGTCCCTCTCGGGCCGCCACCGCCTCCGGCGCCGCCTGGCGGTCCGCCAGCTCCCGCAGCGCCCCCGTGATCGACGCTCAGGAGCCGAGCAGCACCATCTCACCGCGGCGACTGGCCGCCGATCTGCGTAGCGCCGACAACCGGGATTGCCCCAGCCGCACCGACTTTTTGGGCGCCGCTCTGGCGGACGCGGCCGGGGGACCGGTGGGCCGGCACGCGTTGATTGGCCGCGCCCGGCTGATGACCGCGCTACGGGTGATGTTTTTGATCGCGCTGGTGTTCCTGGCGCTCGGCTGGTCAACCAAGGCGGCCTGCCTGCAGAGCACCGGTGACGGGCCGGGCGATCAGCGGGTCGCCAATTGGGATAACCAACGCGCCTACTACGAGCTGTGCTACTCCGATACGGTGCCACTCTATAGCGCGGAGTTGTTGAGCCAGGGCAAGTTTCCGTACAAGTCGAGCTGGGTCGAGACTGACTCCACCGGTGCTCCGCAGACCCGCTACGACGGTCAGCCCGCGGTGCGATACATGGAGTATCCAGTGTTGACCGGGGTCTACCAGTACATGTCGATGGCGGTAACCAAGACCTATACCGCGCTGAGCAAGCTCGCACCGCTTCCGGTGATCGCCGAGATGGTGATGTTCTTTGACGTCGCCGCATTCGGGCTGGCGTTGGCCTGGCTGGCGACGGTCTGGGCAACCGCGGGTCTTGCCGGCCGCCGGGTTTGGGATGCGGCCCTGGTGGCCGCCTCACCGCTGGTGATCTTTCAGATATTCACCAACTTCGATGCGCTGGCAACGGCATTCGCGATGAGCGGATTGTTGGCGTGGGCGCGGCGCAGGCCGGTGGTTGCCGGTGTGCTGATCGGCCTGGGGGCTGCGGCCAAGCTGTATCCGCTGTTGTTCCTCGGATCGATGCTGGTGCTGGGAATCCGGTCTGGGCGCCTGGCTGCGTTGGTCCGTACCGCCGCGGCGACGGCATTGACCTGGTTGTTGGTGAACGTGCCGGTGCTGTTGCTCTTTCCGCGCGGGTGGTCGGAGTTCTTTCGGCTCAATACCCGCCGCGGCGACGACTTTGACTCGCTCTACAGCGTCGTGAAGTCGTTCACCGGCTGGCGTGGTTTCGATTCCAGGCTGGGCTTCTGGCAGCCACCGACGGTGCTCAACGGCGTTGTCGCGGTGTTATTCGTAGTGTGTTGCGCGGCAATAGCTTATGTCGCGTTCACCGCCGATCAGCGGCCGCGGGTGGCACAGCTGCTGTTTTTGGTGGTGGCCGCATTCTTGTTGACCAACAAAGTGTGGAGTCCCCAGTTCTCGCTGTGGCTGGTCCCACTGGCAGTGCTTGCCCTCCCACACCGCCGGATACTGCTGGCCTGGATGACGATCGACGCGTTGGTCTGGGTGCCGCGAATGTACTACCTGTACGGCGATCCAAACCGGTCGCTTCCGGAGCAGTTTTTCACCAGCACGGTTTTGCTGCGCGACATCGCGGTCGTGGCCCTGTGCGCGCTGGTGATCCGGCAGATCTACCGGTCCGACGAGGATCTGGTCCGCTGGGGCGGCCGGGTGGACGATCCGGTGGGCGGCCCGTTCGACCGTGCTCCCGACGCCCCGCCCGGTTGGCTGCCGGACTGGCTGCGTCCAGTCAGGCTGCGGCGATCGGTCGCGCCGGCGCCGTCCGAAGCGGAGGCAGAAACCGAGACCGAAACGGAGCCATCGACCGCTTCGGGGTGGGCATGACGCGCGCCGTAATTGTTCGCGCGATTCACCGCACTCACGCCGGCGGGCCCTGCGAAGTTCGGTCCTGCTACTCCTTGAGCTGCTTGTCGACCGACAGGCCGCGCAGGCCTGTCGGCTGCCTATCGCATACGACTCGCATGAGGCGGCGAAGACCGGGGCCTCGGCATATCTCCAACTCCAGTGAAAAGCCTCTTGCCTGGTAGCGCGGATTTCGCGGATTTTTGAGCTCAGCCACGCATCCGGTAACCTAGGGCGGTTGCCGACGCAGGCGACGCTCTCCTGCCACGGATCGACCGTGGCCGTATAGACCAGAGGAGGTGGTGAGGTTTCCATGCGTCCATACGAAATCATGGTCATTCTTGACCCCACGCTCGACGAACGCACCGTTGCACCGTCCTTGGAGACGTTCCTCAACGTCGTCCGCAAGGACGGCGGAACCGTCGAAAAGGTCGAGATCTGGGGCCGGCGCCGGCTGGCTTACGAGATTCTCAAGCATGCTGAAGGCATCTACGTCGTTATCGACCTGAAGGCCGCGCCTGCGACGGTATCCGAGTTGGACCGCCAGCTGAGCCTCAACGAGTCGGTGTTGCGCACCAAAGTGATGCGCACTGACAAGCACTAACAGGCTGGCCGACGAACGGCTGCCCGCTGTCGGCGCCGTTACGTAGGCTCAGCGACAACACGCTCATGACCATTCACCGACCCAAGTCGCGACACGAGGCGGACCCAGGAGGAAATTGTGGCTGGTGACACCACCATCACTGTTGTCGGAAACCTGACTGCCGACCCCGAACTGCGGTTCACGCCGTCGGGTGCTGCCGTGGCGAATTTTACCGTGGCTTCGACGCCCCGGATCTATGACCGCCAGAGTGGGGAATGGAAAGACGGCGAGGCGTTGTTCCTGCGGTGCAATATCTGGCGTGAGGCCGCGGAGAACGTGGCCGAGAGCCTGACTCGTGGGTCGCGGGTGATCGTCACCGGGCGGCTCAAGCAGCGTTCCTTCGAAACCCGCGAGGGCGAGAAGCGCACCGTCTTCGAGGTCGAGGTCGACGAGATCGGCCCCTCGCTTCGGTACGCCACGGCCAAGGTCAACAAGGCCAGCCGCAGTGGCGGCGGGGGCGGGGGCTTCGGCAGCGGATCTCGGCAGGCGCAGGTGCCGTCGGCGTCGGCTCCGGCAGAGGCGAGCGGCGGATCGGGTGACGACCCTTGGGGCAGCGCTCCGGCGTCGGGCTCCTTCGGCGGCGGCGACGACGAACCGCCCTTCTGACTTCACCAACTTCAGACCAGCAAGAAACAGAAAGAAAGACACACATGGCCAAGTCCACCAAGCGGCGCCCGGCTCCGGAAAAGCCGATCAAAGCGCGCAAATGCGTCTTCTGCTCTAAAAAGGGCCAAAACATCGATTACAAAGACACCACGCTGCTGCGCACTTACATCAGTGAGCGCGGCAAGATCCGGGCGCGCCGCGTCACGGGCAACTGCGTGCAGCATCAACGGGACATCGCCATCGCGGTGAAGAACGCCCGTGAGGTGGCGTTGCTGCCCTTTACCTCCGCGTCGCGATAGCCGCCCAAAAGCCAACGGAAAGTACGAAAAACGATGAAGCTGATTCTGACGGCTGATGTCGACCACCTCGGTGCCCTAGGCGACACTGTTGAGGTCAAGGACGGGTACGGCCGCAACTTCCTGCTCCCGCGCGGCCTGGCGATCGTCGCCTCGCGCGGCGCCCAGAAACAGGCCGACGAGATCCGCCGGGCGCGCGAAACCAAGACGGTGCGCGACCTCGGGCACGCCAACGAAATAAAGGCGTCGATTGAGGCGCTCGGCCCGGTCCCGCTTCCGGTAAAGACCGCGGCCGACTCCGGCAAGCTGTTCGGTTCGGTGACTGCGGGCGACGTTGTGGCCGCGATCAAAAAGGCCGGCGGCCCAAACCTGGACAAGCGGATCGTCCGGTTGCCCAAGGCGCATATCAAAGCTGTCGGGACACACCCGGTGTCGGTGCACTTGCATCCCGAAGTTGACGTCGAGTTTGCGCTCGACGTCGTCGCGCAGAGCTAAACCTCCAACATTTGCTGAACCCCGGCGGCGGCCGCGATAAGGCTGCCCCCGGGGTTGATCGTGCTCTGAGACCGGTGTGCAGGCGGAGCGGGTCCCCGTCCTGGCGAACTATTTCCAACGTGTCCCAGTCGGGACGTCGTAACCGGTACGTAACGCTGCCAAAATCTCGCCGAAAGCCAACACGCCCGGCGCAGTAACCTGGGCCGACACGCCGAAGAGATTCTTGTCCACACAAAATGTGCCGCGCTGTATGACGCTTAACTGCACAGATGTCGCAGCGCCGCGAATTAATCCACAGGTTCTCCACACCCCACTCAACACAGGTGTCGATGGATATGCACACGCGATGCACAGGTTCATGAACAACCACCCCTTGGAGTACTCGCCAGCAACGTTTACGTTCGTCCGGGCGCGAGACGACATGGCGCTAAGGGCTTGGGTGTCGGTGCCATGGCTTACGCTCCGAATGGCGGCTATCGAATGTATGTTCGGGTGCATGTGTTGAAGGAGGTGAGAGTCCGTGGCGGTGGTCGATGATCTAGCGCACTCTGGCATGGATGCCTCGGCGCCCAGTGAAGACCTTGGCCGCCAGCCACCGCAGGACCTAGCCGCGGAGCAATCAGTGCTGGGCGGCATGCTGCTGAGCAAGGACGCCATCGCCGATGTACTCGAACGGCTGCGGCCGGGCGACTTCTATCGGCCGGCGCACCAGAACGTCTATGACGCCATCCTTGACTTGTACGGGCGGGGGGAGCCGGCGGATGCGGTGACGGTGGCCGCCGAACTGGATCGCCGCGGAACGCTGCGGCGCATCGGCGGAGCACCGTATCTGCACACCCTCATTTCGACGGTGCCGACCGCTGCCAACGCGGGCTACTACGCGGGCATCGTGGCCGAGAAGGCGCTGTTGCGTCGGCTGGTGGAGGCCGGCACGCGAGTTGTGCAGTACGGCTATGCCGGCGCGGAGGGTGCCGACGTGGCCGAGGTGGTTGACCGCGCGCAGGCAGAAATCTATGACGTGGCCGATCGCCGGCTTTCCGAGGATTTCGTTGCGCTCGAGGATCTGCTGCAGCCGACGATGGACGAGATCGATGCCATCGCCTCCAGCGGCGGCGTGTCGCGCGGCGTGCCCACCGGCTTCACCGAACTCGATGAGGTGACCAACGGTCTGCATCCGGGCCAGATGATCATCGTCGCGGCGCGCCCGGGTGTGGGTAAGGCGCTCGCGTTGGACACGCCGCTGCCCACACCGACCGGCTGGACGACGATGGGTGACGTCTGCGCCGGTGCTGAGTTGCTCGATGCCGACGGGTTGTCGACACGAGTGGTAGGCGCGACGGGGGTCTTGCTGGGCCGGCCGTGCTATCAGATCGAATTTTCCGACGGAACGGTGATTGTCGCCGACGCCGCGCACCAGTGGCCGACCTCTTATGGCGTCCGGACGTCGGCGCAGTTGCGTGGCGGTCTGGACACAATCGTGGTGGAAAGGTCCGTCGCTCGGTACGCCGAGCGGCGCACCACCACGGCCCTGATAGCTCCGGTGGTGGGAATCGTCTCCGTCTGCAGGGTGGGCAGTGTTCCGGTGCGTTGCGTCGAGGTGGACAATGCCGCGCACCTGTACTTGGCCGGCCGCGGGATGGTGCCGACACACAACTCCACGCTGGGGTTGGACTTCATGCGGTCATGTTCGATCAAGAATCGCCTTGCCAGCGTCATCTTCTCGCTGGAGATGAGTAAGTCCGAAATCGTGATGCGGCTGCTGTCGGCGGAGGCGAAGATCAAGCTCGCCGACATGCGTTCGGGCCGCATGAACGATGACGACTGGACCCGGCTGGCGCGGCGGATGAGCGAAATCAGCGAGGCACCTCTGTATATCGATGACTCGCCGAACCTGACCATGATGGAGATCCGCGCCAAGGCGCGGCGGCTGCGGCAGAAGGCCAACCTGAAGCTTGTTGTGGTCGACTACCTGCAGCTGATGACGTCGGGCAAGAAGGTCGAATCGCGGCAGGTGGAAGTTTCCGAATTTTCTCGCCATCTGAAGCTTTTGGCTAAGGAGCTCGAGGTGCCGGTGGTCGCGATCAGCCAGCTCAACCGCGGTCCTGAACAGCGCACCGACAAGAAGCCGATGCTGTCCGACCTTCGCGAGAGCGGAAGTTTGGAACAAGATGCTGACATGGTCATCTTGCTGCACCGGCCGGATGCCTTCGAACGCGACGATCCACGCGGCGGAGAGGCGGATTTCATTCTCGCTAAGCACCGAAACGGTCCGACCAAGACGGTGACCGTCGCGCATCAGCTGCACTTGTCGCGCTTCGCCAACATGGCGCGGTGACGACGACTGTCGAGATGCGATGAAAAATAGCAAAAGGCATTAGCTTGCTAAGAAGGCTGTTTCGATTTTGCCGACTATCGCGAAGTTGGCTAAACCCACTGAATGAGACGCACATAATGGGCGGGGGAGAAGCCCGCTGGGCTAGGTCCGAGACCTCAGCGTAGTCCTTATCTCCGGGTGATTAGCCGCTCCACCACGGTCCGCGGCAGCATCCTGTGCAGGGCGAATACCACGGGCGCGTCGCCACCTACGGCATAGAACGGTTTCGGTCTCATCAACAAACATCACGTCCGCGTCGACGTAGTGACCGAAGACCTCTCGACGCCTGTCTTGGATCGTTTCTCTGCACTAGTGCCTGAGTCGCCGTGAAGCCCGCCCTACAACGAGCGGATGGACGATCGCGGGCATGCCACGCCACACGAAGTCGTCAGCCACAATGGCAAACCCGCAGGCGCGCATCAGTTCCACGGTCGCGCGGTTGCAGCAGCATCCGCCCGCGAAGCCGCGCCACGGCTGAAGCAGGTAGTCCTGGCATGCCGCGAGAAACCGCGACTTCGCGCGCACGTGTTCGATGAAAAGCAACTGTCCATCCGGGCGCAGCACGCGTGCGATCTCGCGCAGAGTGCCTTCGGGATTGGGGACCGTGCACAGGACGAGCGTGGACACGACGGTGTCCACTGACGCGTCGGCCAGCGGAAGGCGCTCCGCTGGTGCGTCAATAATCTGCGCGCACCGTCCATTCCGCTGCAGGCGACGCGCGAGTCTCTGTCGCATCGCCGCATCGGGCTCGCTGAGCACCAGCCCGGCGATCCCGTCTGGATAAAGCGCCGCGTTCAGCCCGGTGCCGGCGCCGATCTCAACCACCTGCCCACGGGCGTTGCTCAGCAGCGCGCTTCGCCGGCGACGCAGCCCGGCGATCTCGCCGAGCCAGAGAAACGGGTCGTAGACCAGTGCGAGAATCCGCAGCCACGCGCGAGACTGCGGGGCTGCTTCCGGTGCGGTGGTCCTCGTGTCTGTCATGCCGAAAAGGTAGAACTCGCTACAACATGCGCGCATCGCTCGAGAGGGCCATCTCTTGCAGATGGCCGGTTCCGGCCACTCAGAGCAGCCCGAGACGCGCTGCCTCCGCGACGGCGGATGTCCGCGAGGTGCGGCCCAGCTTGCGGCGGATGTTCGCCACATGGCGATGCACGGTGTGCGGGCTCAGCACCAACTGTTCGGCGATCTCGCGGTCGCTCAACCCCCGCGCGACGCACGCCAGGATCTCCCGTTCGCGACTTGAAAGCAGGACCTGTGCCGGTTCGCTCGTCTTGTGCGGCGACGAACGGTGGGGTGCCAGGACTTCGCGGCACGCGCGGACGACGGACTCGACATCACCGTGCCACGGGAAGTGTGCGCTGCCCTGCAGCGGGATGAAGGTCGCGCCTGGAATCGCGGCCGCGACCTCACGCCCCAGCCGGTACGGAACGGCGCGGTCGTCGCGGCGATGCAGGACCAGCGTCGGTCGCTGGACGAGGGCAAGGTGCCCCCGGACGTCGAGGCGATAGACAAGGCGCAATAGCGCGGCGGCGGTCTCGGCGGTCGCCGCCTCCCGCTGCAACTTCGCGAAGAGCTCGCGCTCGGCATTATCGGCATTGCCGAGGAAGAGGTCGCTCAGCAGACGCGAGCCGAGTCCCCAATGCGCGCGAACCGCTGCGACGATCGCATCCGTCACGCCGGACGCGGCAATTGCCGCGCCATCGGGATACGACCCGTACAGCACCAGGCGCTCCACGCGCTCCGGAAATGCTGAAGCGAAAGCGACCGCGGTGCAGCTCCCGCATGAGCCACCGAGGAGCGACACCCGTTCGATCTCAAGCTCATCGAGGAGCGCACGCAGCGTCGAGACTTCTCCATCAATTGTCAGATCCGTCTCGCGCACCGTGCGGTCCGACAAACCGACGCCGAGCCGGTCGTAACGGATCAGGGTGTAGCCGTCGGCGACGCCATCCCAGAATCGCCGAAAGTCCGGGCTGTGCCAGTCAAGTTCGAGGTGGCTCACCCACCATGCTGGAGCCACGAGCGGTGGACCCTCCCCCCGGATCTCGTAGGCCAGGCGGCGGCCGCCGTAGGGAAGGAACCGGATCTGAGACTTCCCCAGCATCGGGCGAGCCTACGCCGGACCCCGAGAAGGATGAAAGGATTGCGCGAGTGACTTACCGCTCGCCGACACTGGCCGACATCATCTCCACACTCAACGTCAGCCGCATCGACGACCACCTGTTCGTTGCCACGCAGTTGGACAACCCGGGCCACCACATCGTCGGAGGTCATATCGCCGCCCAGGCTCTGATGGCGGCAAGCCTCACTGCGCCCGGCCGCAGACCCCACAGCGTGCACGTCTACTACGTGCGTGCCGGTGATGCCAGCAGACCGGTCGACCTGCATGTCGACGTCGCCCGTGACGGCGGGACGTTGTCCACCCGCAAGATCACGGCCCGCCAGGACGGCCAGATCTTGCTAGAAGCGCTCGCTTCGTTCAATGAGCCATTCGACTCGCTCGACTACCAGCAGCCGATGCCCGACGTCACCGATCCGGACTCGCTTCCGCCGGTGCAGGAGCAGTTGGCGGCCTACGCGGACGAACTGGGCGGTCATTGGGTTCGGTCTCAGCCCTTCGACCTGCGCTACGTCGACCCCCCGCCGCGGATTGCGGTCGATCTGGCCGAATTGTCGCCGCGGTTGCGAATGTGGTGGAGGCCCAACGGATCTGTGCCCGCAGACGAGGCGCTGCACAGTTGCCTGCTGACCTACCTGTCTGGAACCACGATGGTCGAACCCGCACTCGTTATGCGGCGAGCCACGCCCGTCAGCACCTTTAACGCGCTCATCGACCACGCGTTGTGGTTTCACCGGCCGATTGACCTGACGGACTGGGTGCTGTCGGATCAGGTGTCGGCCAGCGGTGTCGCGGGCAGGGGGCTGACGACCTCGACGATGTACAACCGCACGGGCCAACTCGTATGCATCGCTACCCAGGAGCTTTACTTTGGCCGGGCGGAGGTGCGGTGATAAAAGTCAGGGCGACCTCAGCGGAAGCGAACGTTCAACGTCGCCAGACCGAAGATCTTCCGGCCACCGGACTTCGCGGCGACGAGCACGACACCGCTGCGGGTTGCCGGGTCAAGCGACTTGATCTTGCCGCTGTACTCGATGTCTGCTCCTTCGGTGGCCGACACGATCGCGGGTTGGGACAGCCGCACCGCGTAGCGGGTAACCGCACCGGGGTCGCCCGACCATGCGGAGGTGAATCCCGCACCCAAACCCATGGTGAGCATGCCGTGGGCGATCACATCGGGCAAACCCGCCAGCTTGGCGATGGCCTCGTCCCAGTGAATCGGATTGGCATCGCCGGCCACGCCGGCATAGTTCACCAGGTCGCCGCGGGACAGTCGGGCGTGGTGCACCGGTAGCTCGTCGCCGACTTTCACGTCATCGAAGGACGGCGTCCCGGGCGTGCGGGTAGTGCCTCCCGTGGCGATCCGAATCTCGCCCGCGGGGCGCACCGTCTTCTGGTAGGTGGCATCGGATTCGCCGGTTCCCAGGATGTTCACGTCGTGCATCATCGCCTTCTGCACGGCCGTCTTGACCGCCGGATCGAGATCGTCGGCTGTGATGCCGACGACGGTGGTATGCAGGGTGTGCACCCGCTCGCCGGCCGTGTCGGTGTAGGTGTTGGTCACGGTGATCAGATCTCTGCCGGCGATCCTGCGCACCGACGTCAGTTCGACGTCAATGTGCAGTTCGTCGCCGGCCACGATCGGGCGGTGCTGCTCGAAGACCTCTTCGGTCTGCAGGTAGGTGTCGTAACCGACGACCACCGATTCGAACAGGTGCCGATTGGCGGTCATGGCCTGGATCGACGTGAACGTCAGTGGCGCGACCAGACCCGCGTATCCCAGCTCCGCGGCGGCGGCGACATCCCGGTGCGCGGGGTGGTAGTCCTGCACTGCACGGGCGTACTCGCGTACCTTCTCGCGGCCAACCTGGTAGGTGTCCTCCATCTGGTAGTAGTGGCCGACCCGAGATTCGATCGCTGGTGATGGTGCGGTCACGTATTTACCCAACTTTTCTGCCAGCCTGTTAGCTGAAGCCGACCAAAACACACTAACGTGCGGACACCGCAGCAATACACGCCGATGCGCTTCGCCGGTTCGGGTCCGGTACTGCCTACCCGATCCGCTTCCTCGGGCGTGGGCAAGCGCTCATTTCTCAAACTTATGTGAGCACTAGGCCCCCCAGCCGCCATGGCCTGGGGCTCCACGGTTTAGCCGGCGCGAAAAAGGTAATACCATTTCGGAGAAACTCCGTATTTCTGCACCTGGGGGTTTTGGTATTTCGGCTCCGTATGACACAGTTGGTAGCCGCGTTGCGCCAGTAGCGGACTAATGTCAGTCCCGTTCATCAGCCGTACGGCCTCTCCGCCCTCCCCGCCCACATTGGGGACGATGAAGAGGTATTCGATCTTCAACTCGGCGCATCGAGAAAGCCAATAGTCGACGGCCTCGATCGAGCATTCAGAAAAGCTATGGATGCTGACCGCCAGGTCAATTATTCCGGGGACTAGATCTTCTTGTGCGTCGAACGCGATGACACGCGTACGTTCCGCGACTTTTTCAGACAGGTAGTACTCGGAAAGGAAGGTCGACTCCGGAATGGCATCGATGCAAAAGTAGGTATCGATATTACTCAGCGCGGTCACCGCGCGGTAGGCGAGCCTGCCGTATCCCGCTCCGATATCGAGCACCTTCAACCCGGGCCGACGCGAGATTTCTAGCGTTCGTTCGAGAAATAACAGCTCGCAGATCGAGTCTAAGAGGTCGCGGCTGACGAAATTGTTATTCCCGTCCTTGTCTGTGTCGCCAGTCGGAAACGTAAAGACGCCATAGTCGCCATCTTCAGTGAGGACGTCAAAAAGCCCGAGCGTGTCGATGGTTCTCAAATATAGGTACGTCAGGGAATATTTTTCCGGTGTATTATTGTCCTGGAACTGCCAAACGTAACAATTGTCGCCTCTGAAATAAAGCAAATCCTGCTCGCCGATGTATCCGGGACGCCAAAAGGGCGCTGTCCCGATGAGATCGTGCAATCCGGCATAGCGCTGACGCAGCGCTACGAGCGCGGGATTGGTCACCCGCAGAGCGGCGCGATCAGCAGGTGCGATGCCCCGACCCGAGTGGCCCCTGCGATTGCGAAGCCAGACATCGACGCGTGCCCTGGCAACGTTGAGGGGCTGCCGTGCCCCCAACCTGATCAGCCACGTCAGCGCCTCGGCGCTCTGCCGCGACGCGACCTTTCCTCTCACCGTGCCCCCTTTTCCGAGGCTCGAACCCGCGACTAACGGATTAGCTAATCTTCGGTCCCCAAAGTCACCGAGTTCTGGAATGCCGAGCCCTGCCCCCCACCAACCTGGTCGACCCAACCGAAGGTACAGGGCACCGCTCCCATCCGACACAGCATCGGCGACGAATCGATGGTGATTGCCGGGCAAGTGCGGCGAAAGCAGATGACCGCCTATCCGCTTTGCATCCGCAACCTCGGGTACACCACATGCCTGTAAGGAGGGCCGATCGTGCTGCATCGGGTTGCATTGCTGGCCATTGCCGCCCCGCGGCGGGTTCTTGGTCTGGCCGCGCTGCTGATGGTCGCCGGCGCAGTCTTCGGCGTGCCGGTGGCGAACAGCTTGTCGGCGGGGGGGTTTCAGGATCCCGCCGCGGAGTCGTCACGCGCGACGGGACTACTCACCGACAAGTTCGGCCGGGGCGAAGTGCAATTGCTGTTGATGGTCACTGCACCCGACGGTGTTGGTGGGTCGGCCGCTCGTGCTGCGGGGCTGGACATCGTGAACCAGATCCAGGACCAGCCGTACGTGATCAATGTGGTGTCGCCCTGGACGGCGCCGCCGCAGGCCGCCGCGGACCTGGTCAGCAGGGATGGCCGATCCGGACTGGTCTTTGCGGGCATTGCTGGAGGCGAGAAGGAGGCGCCTTCGCGGGCGAAGGCTCTGTCGCAGTCTGTGTTGTCCAGACACCGTGACGTGGCCGTGCTGCCGGGCGGGTCGGGGATGGTGTTTTCGGAGATCAACTCACAGACCGCGCGGGATGTGCTGACTATGGAGTCGATTGCTTTTCCGGTCAGTTTCGTGGTGCTGGTGTGGGTCTTCGGGGGTCTGCTGGCGGCGGCGCTGCCGGTGGTGGTGGGGGGGCTGGCGATTGTGTGCTCGTTGTCGATCCTGCGGTTAGTCGCGACGACAACCGATGTCTCGATTTTCGCACTGAGCTTGTCCACCGCTTTGGGTCTGGCGCTGGCGATCGACTACACACTGTTGATCGTCAGCCGCTACCGGGCTGAAATCTCCCAGGGCGCCCAACGCGATCAGGCGGTGATTCGGACGATGGGGACTGCGGGGCGCACCGTGCTGTTTTCGGCGACGACGGTGGCGCTGTCCATGGCAACGATGGTGTTGTTCCCGATGTATTTCCTCAAGTCGTTCGCCTACGCCGGCATCGCAACTGTGGCCTCGTGCGCGGTGGCCGCGCTGGTCGTCACGCCGGCAGCCATCGTGCTGCTCGGGTCACGCCTGAACGCTTTCGACGTACGCCGTGGGATACGTCGGATGCTGCACCGCGACCAACCATCGCCAAAGCCGACACAGCGATTGTTCTGGTACCGGTGGGCGAAGTCGGTGATGCGGCACGCGGTCGTAATCGGCGTGGCCGGCTCGACCGTGTTGATCGTGCTAGGTCTACCGTTCTTGGGAATCAAATGGGGATTCCCCGACGATCGCGTACTACCTAACTCTTCGTCTGCGCATCAGGTTGGCGATCGGATGCGCGAGGGCTTCACCGACAACTCCGCCACAGCGGTAACGATTGTGGTACCTAACGCCGAGGGTCTGACTCCGGCCGATTTCGAGCGCTACGCCGCCCAACTGTCCAGAGTCGCGGACGTCACGGCGGTGAGCGCACCCACGGCCGCCTTCACCGGCGGGAACAAGATCGGTCCACCGCTGGCCCCGGCCGGGGTGAGCGGCGGGAGCGCGTTTCTGACGGTCGGCAGCAACGAGCCGTTGTTCTCGTCGGCGTCGGACGCCCAGTTGGATCGTCTGCACGAGGTTGCTACCCCGGGCGGTCGCGCCGTCGAACTCACCGGCCTGCCTCAGATCAACCGCGACGGCGTCGACGCCATCACCTCGCGGCTGCCGCTGGTGCTGACCGTCATCGCAGTCGTCACCTTCGCATTGCTGTTTCTTCTGACCGGCAGCGTGGTCCTACCGGTCAAAGCCCTCGTCCTCAATGTGCTTTCGCTGACGGCCGCATTCGGCGCGCTGGTGTGGATCTTTCAGGACGGCCACCTGGGCGCGCTGGGAACCACACCCACGGACACGTTGGTCGTCAACATGCCGGTACTGCTGTTCTGCATCGCCTTTGGACTGTCCATGGACTACGAGGTGTTCCTGATCTCACGGATCCGCGAATTCTGGCTAGCGTCAGGAGTCGCCGAGGCTGACACATCGACGGCATCGATGCGCGAACCTGCCCGAGCCCGCAACAACGAGAGCGTGGCACTCGGTCTGGCCCACACCGGGCGGGTGATCACGGCCGCGGCCCTCGTCATGGTCATCTCGTTCGCCGCGCTGATCGCCGCCCACGTCTCGTTCATGCGGATGTTCGGAGTGGGCCTGACACTGGCTGTCCTAATAGACGCAACCTTGGTCCGGATGATCCTGGTGCCGGCCTTCATGCACTTCCTCGGGGGATGGAACTGGTGGGCACCCGCTCCCGTGGCCCGCCTTCACACTCAAATCGGTCTCAGCGAATCCGCCTCGGTGCGGCAAAAGATTCGGTCGGAGCCGCGACCGAGATTTTTTCATCGGCAACCCACCCAAACCGCCCCCGGCTACGAATGACAAATACACGCCTGTCCGCGACGGGAGCGGACCCACGGCGTGACTGTCACACGACCCACAGAGTTCGGATCATGGGGAGCACTGAGTTGCGCGACACACAAAATCGAATGTCTCTCGGTTCCGCCCGCAGCCACTACCCAAAGGAACGCAGTTGAGCAGCGATGACGGCGGAACCCGAGCCCTGGTTCCACCGCAACGGCGCTTGCGTGACTACCGAAGCCGTCCCGGCACCGGCGTCTTAACCCACTGGCGTGAGGACGTTCGCGCCCGCGTGCGGGGGCACCTGACCGAATTCGTGGCCAATCAGTGCCGCGCAGACCTTGGCAACGCCAACGTCGATGTCGCGGGCGAGGTGCTCTCGAATTTCATCGACGGCGGCAAGTTTGTGCGGTCGACGTTCATGTATCTGGGCTGGTTGTGTGGTGCGCAGCAGGACGAGGCGGCCCTGCGGGCGTCAGCTAGCCTCGAGCTGTTTCACGCGTTCGCCCTCATGCAAGACGACGTCATGGACGAATCGGCGCTACGTCGCGGGCGGCCATCGGTACACGTGTCGTTGGGTACGTGGCATCGAGAGCGCGGGCTGAAGGGTTCGTCGGACCGATTCGGCGAGTCGGCGGCGATACTGCTCGGCGACCTGTGTCTGGTCTGGGCGGGCAAAATGCTGCGCGAGAGTGGCATTGACGCCGAAGCGCGCGCTCGGGTGTGGCCTCTGTACGACGACATGCGCATCGAGTTGGCGATCGGGCAATTCGCCGACCTGGTCAACGATTCCCATGCCTTTCCGACACTCGAGGATGTGCTCGACGTCCTGAGGCGAAAGTCGGGCAACTACACCGTGCGCCGCCCTTTGGAGATCGGCGGGGCAATGGCCGGCTGCACACCGGAGGTTCTCGGCGCGCTGGCCGGCTACGGAGCCGCTATTGGTGAGGCTTTCCAGCTGCGGGACGACCTTCTGGGAGTATTCGGGTCACAGTCGGTCACCGGTAAATCAGTCGGCACCGATTTGACGGCACAGAAGGCCACCAGCGTGGTCGTAGCCGCCCATCAACTGGCCGATGCCGGACTGCGGCGCCAGCTTTCGGAACTGATGACCACCCCGGCACTGAGCTCCGCCGACGCCGAACGGTGGCGGGCTTTGATCAATGTCAGCGGTGCCGTGCAATGGATCGAACAGCTCATCGACGAGCGTCTGACCCGGGCGCTCGACTGCCTCGACACCGCTGACATTCCCGAAATGCCCCGCGCCGCAATGGAAGATATGGCCGTCGTCTGCACTGAAAGGGCCGCCTGATGCGCACTGTCGAAGGAAGAACCGACCGGGTCGTCGTCGTCGGCGCCGGGCTGTCCGGGTTGTCGGCGGCGCTGCATCTCGCCGGGCGCGGACGAAGCGTCACCGTCGTCGAACGCGGCGAGCATCCCGGTGGCCGGGTCGGTCGCGACGACATCGCCGGTTATCGCCTCGATACCGGACCGACGGTGCTGACCATGCCCGACATCATCAACGACGCCTTCGCCGCAGTCGGTGAATCGATGACCGACCGCCTCGAATTGGAGTCTGTGCACCCGGCCTATCGCGCGATGTTCGCGGACGGCTCCACGCTGCAGGTCCACACCGACCCGACGGCTATGTGCTCTGAGATCGAACGATTCGCCGGACGCCGAGAGGCCGACGCTTACCTGCAGCTACGCGCCTGGCTGACCAAGCTATATCAGACGGAATTCGACGGGTTCATCGGAGCCAACTTCGACTCACCGCTATCACTTCTTACGCCGCAGCTGGCCCGCCTCGTCGCGCTCGGGGCCTTCCGGCGCTGGGAGAAGGTGGTGCGCGGGTTCCTGAACGACGATCGTCTGCTGCGAGTGTTCACCTTCCAGGCGCTCTACGCCGGGGTCCCCCCGCAGAGCGCGCTGGCGGTCTACGCGGTGATCGCCTACATGGACACCATCGCCGGGGTGTACTTTCCGCGCGGCGGGATGCGGGCGCTGCCCGATGCGATGGCAGCTGCCGCGGCCCATGCGGGGGTGGAATTCATCTACGGGTCAACGGTTTCCGAACTCGAGTGGAGCGGCCCCAGGGTCACCGCGGTGCTGACGACGGCGGGGCATCGGGTTCCCGCTGACGCGGTGGTGCTGACCACCGAACTTCCTGACACGTATCGACTGCTGCGCCGGACGCCGCGGCGGCTGCTGCGGTTGCGGCCCGCGCCTTCGGCCGTCGTCGCCCACGTCGGGTGCCGCAAGCTCGATGATCGAGTCGGTCACCACACCATCGTGTTCGGCGACGCCTGGCAACAGACGTTCCGCGACATCATCGACGAGGGTCGCGTCATGGGAGACCCGTCGTTGCTGGTGACCCGACCGACTGCCAGTGATCCGAGTCTGGCGCCACCCGGTCGTGATCTGCTCTACATCCTGGCGCCTGCACCGAATACCGAAGTGGGTAATGTGAATTGGGACGCCACCGCGCCAGCCTACGTCGAGCAGATGCTGGGTGCGGTCACGGCGCGGTTGCCCCAACTCGGTGATGACGCCGAAGTGCTATCCGTGGTGACGCCCAGCGACTGGGCCCGTCAGGGAATGGCGGGGGGAACTCCATTCGCGTTGGCGCACAACTTCGCCCAGACCGGACCCTTCCGACCGGCCAACACCGTGCGTGGCGCGGACAATGTTGTTCTCGCCGGCTCATCGACGGTGCCCGGGGTGGGCGTGCCGACCGCAGTCATGTCCGGGCGGCTTGCCGCCGACCGGATCACCGGAGTGTCTGCGCGACAGGCGCGCGAGGTGCAACACCGATGATCGGCTCCGAACTCGACGCTGCCGGTGTTGGTGATCCGTCGCTGCGTGACGCGTACCGGCGGTGTCGCGCGATCAACGCGCGCTGCGGCAAAACGTTCTTCCTGGCCACCCGGTTGCTGGCGCCCAGGCAGCGACCCGCAGTGCACGCGCTGTACGGGTTCGCCCGGCGCGCCGATGACATTCTCGACGAGTTCGACGCCGCATGCGATGTCGAAGTGCGCGCGGGTCAACTCGAGCAGCTATCCACCAACCTGTTCAACAGCTTGGTGGAAGGACAGCCATGCGGTGATGACCCCACGTTGACGGCGGTGGTGCACACCGCGCGCAAGTACGGCCTCGGATGGGGCCTCTTCGACGACTTCCTGGCCTCGATGGCGATGGACCTCACCGTCACCGACTACCCGGACCGCGTCGCGCTGGACCGCTATATGTACGGCTCGGCGGAAGTCATCGGGCTTCAGGTGCTGCCCGTCCTGGGCACCGTCGGCCCGCGGGAGGAGGCCGCGCCGCGAGCCGCCGCCCTCGGCAAAGCATTTCAGCTCACCAACTTCATCAGGGATGTCGACGAAGACCTGCGTCGTGGTCGCGTGTACCTGCCGGCCGACGAGCTCGCCGCCCACAGTGTTGACCGTGACCTGCTGGGCTGGTGCCAAACCAATCGGCGCACCGACCGCCGCGTGCGTCGCGCCTTGATCGAGCAACACGCGATCGCACGCCGAATCTACGATCGGGCCCGGCCTGGCATCGAGATGCTCATCCCGGCGTCGCGTCCCTGTGTCGCGGCGGCGCTAGAACTCTATTCGGGGATCCTGCGACGGATCGAGGAGATCGATTTCGAGGTCTTCAGTCAGCGCGCGACCGTCGGCAAGCGGCGGCGACTCACCGTCGCGGCCACGGGCCTCACCCGGGCCTGGGGCGCCCGCGCCCGCGACGGGGGTAGGTGAAAATGGACCGCTGGCAGTACCTGCTCTTGTTGGGCGCCTGTCTTTTGATCACTGCGCCGCTTGAGGTGTTCGGGCGCGGCGTTTACCGGCAGCTCGGCCGCGCGGTGGCCACCGTGCTCCCGGTAGCGGTGGTGTTCCTGCTATGGGATGCCATTGCTGTTGCCGCGCACGTGTGGTGGTACAACCCGCGCTATATCCTCGGGGTAATGGCACCCGGCAATCTGCCGGTGGAGGAAATCTTGTTCTTCGTCGTGATTCCCCTCTGCGGATTGCTCGCCTACTCGGCTGTCGACTCCCTGCTGACGGCGCTTCGGCGTCGTAACGCGGCGGTGAAACGCCCGTGACCGGTTTCGGCTACACGCTGCCGGCGGCCATTGCCGTGGTTGCGGTCTGCGCACTGGAATTCGGAGTGTTGCGCACCGGCCTGTTCCGCCGCCCAGCCTACTGGATTGCCATGGTGATCGTGATCGGCTTCCAGATACTCGTCGACGGTTGGCTGACCAAACTCAATGCGCCCCTGGTGATCTACGACAACCGGTACACCTGCAGTATCCGCTTCCCGTTCGACATTCCGATCGAGGACTTTCTGTTCGGCTTCGCGCTAGTGACCGCCGTGCTCCTGCTGTGGGAGCACCGTCGACCGCGACCCGCTGGGTCGGAGCAGCGATGAACGAGACAGATCGGTACAGCGAGACGCTGCCGGCACTGACCGGCCTGGCCCACGCCAGCGCCTTGGCGCAGACACCACGGGCGGTCGTCGTCGGCGCCGGAATTGCCGGGCTGGCCGCCGCGGCCGGACTCTGCGAGCGGGGAGTCAGTGTCGACATAGTGGAAGCGCGCGACTACCTCGGCGGTAGGGTCGGCGGCTGGCCCGAAATCCTGTCCGACGGTTCCGCTGCGACCATGAACCGGGGCTTTCACGCTTTCTTCCGTCAGTACTACAACCTGCGCGCGCTGCTGCGGCGGTCGGACCCCCATCTGTCCGCCCTCACCGCGGTCGATGATTATCCGTTGATCGACGCGTCGGGTCGTCTCGACACGTTCCGCGGGCTGCCCCGCACCCCACCGCTCAATGCGCTGGCGTTTGCGATGCGCAGCCAAACCTTTCGGCTGCGCGACCTGCTTCGGCTCAACGCCAAAGCTGCAGCACCGCTGATCACAGTTTCAGTGCCGCAGACATATTACGATCTCGACGACCGAGATGCCGGAACGTTCCTACAAGCCATCAACTTTCCAGATGCCGCACAGCACCTGGCGTTCGAGGTGTTCGCCCGTAGCTTCTTCGCCAGGCCGGAGAATCTGTCGGCGGGGGAGCTGGCGACGATGTTCCACATCTACTTCCTCGGATCCAGCGAAGGGCTGATCTTCGACGTCGCCAACGCGAATTTCGATGTTGCACTGTGGAATCCGCTACGGAAGTACCTAGAGGGCAACGGCGTGCGGTTTCACACCGGACTGACGGTCGACCGCGTCTCCACCGACGCCGGCGTCCGGGTGAGCTGCGGCGCCGGCACTGAATTCGCCGGCGACGCGGTGGTGCTTGCGACCGATGCTGCCGGTTTGCGTCACATCGTCGCCGGATCACCCGGCCTCGGCGATGACGACTGGCGGCGCCGGGTCGCTGACATGCACACGGCGCCACCGTTCGTCGTGCTTAGGTTGTGGCTGGACCGCCCGGTACGCTCCGGACGAGCGGCTTTTATGGGGACCGGCGGCCGTCCCCCGCTGGACAACATCAGTGTCCTGGAACGTTACGAACGCGAAGCGGCGCAATGGGCCGCACGTACCGGTGGCTCGGTCGTGGAGTTGCACGCCTATTCGGTACGGGACTGCGACAAGGACGTGCGCGACGCCCTGGTGGCACGCATGCACGACCTCTACCCGGAAACCGTGGGCGCGACAATCGTTGACGAACGCCAGTTGCGCCGGGACGACTGCCCCCGTTTCGCCCCGGGAGACTTCGCCGACCGGCCTACCGTGCAGACACCCGATTCGCGAGTGGTTTTGGCCGGCGATGGGATTCGCATTGATTTACCGGTGGCATTGATGGAACGCGCCGCGACCACCGGTTGGATCGCCGCTAACCACCTGCTCGACGGTTTCGGTCTGGCCGGACACGCGGTACGCACTGTTCCCAACCGAGGCCGCTCGGCGCTACTGCGCCGGCTGGGTGCGCTTGTAGGAGGCGAACGTCGATGAGTGTTATTTCGGAACTGCGCGCCAGGACGGCAAAAGCCTGGCCGTTTCAAACGCTTCCGCCGATCGACTGGTCGAGGCAGGCGCCCACCTACGCCGATGCCAACCCGGCAGTGATCCAATCGGCGCTCACCCGGGCTCAGCGCCGCCCCAGCGGCAACTGGTACGCCTTCGCGCCGAGTTCTCAGATTGCCGCCAAGGCCTGGGGCACCATGGTGGCGGGGGTGCAGATCGTGGCCTGGCGCGCGGCCGACGGGGAGTTACGCGTGGCGCCGCGTGCCTGCCCGCATCTGGGCGCGGACCTTTCCATGGCGCCGGTCGAGCGCGGGACCCTGGTGTGCCCATGGCATGGCCTGCGGCTCTCGGAGCAGCGCAACAGAAAGTGGAAGCCGTTCCCGGGCTACGACGACGGTGTGCTGTGCTGGGTGCGCCTGGACGCCGTAGGTGGCGAGAGTCCGACCGACGCGCCGGTTTCCTCACCTCGTCCGGGTAATCCGCGACTGGCCGCTGTCACAAGACTCGAAGGTGTTTGTGAGACGCGCGATATCGTTGCCAACAGGTTGGACCCGTGGCACGGCTCGTGGTTCCATCCGCGTTCGTTCACCCAACTCAAGGTCCTTAGCGCACCTGTTGCCGACGATAACCTTTGCGACGAGCTCGACCGCTTCCTCGTCGCCGTGACCTTCCGGATCGGTCGGCTAGGCGTCCCGGTCATCGCTGAATTCACCACCCCCGACCCGCGGACTGTCATCATGCGAATCATCGACGGCGAAGGGCAGGGCAGCGTCGTCGAGACACATGCCACCCCACTAGGCCGCGGTCGCGACGGACTGCCAAGGACTGCCGTCGTAGAAGCCGTCATCGCGCACTCCGATCGACCACTCTTCGGCAAGGCGCTGATCGCAGCCTCGGTGATCAGGCCACTGATGAGGCGGTCTGCGACCCGGTTGTGGCGCGACGACCTCGCCTATGCCGAGCGCCTTTTCGAGATAAGGTCCTAATTTCGCCGACCGGCTCCCGCAGCTTCCAGCAGCGGGACCTGCTCGACCGCCCACGGGCTGAGCGCCCAGCCGAACTGCGCCACCGTGCGCAGCTGATTCCACGGCACCCACACGGAGTCCATGATCTCCCCCGGGTCGGCGTCCACCGTCCCCACCGCGCGGCCACAGAACACGGGGCACACTTCATTCTCCACCACACCGTCGGATGCGACCGCGTGGTAGCGAAAGTTCGGTATCACACAGTGCAATTCCGTGATTCCCAGGCCAAGCTCCTGACTTGCGCGGCGCACCACCGCATCGGCCAGCGATTCGTTTGGTGTCGGATGCCCGCAGAACGAATTAGTCCACACGCCCGGAAAAGTGGGCTTCTCCAATGCCCGCCTGGTCAACAGCACCTGGCCAGCTTCGTCAAACAGGTAGCAGGAGAATGCGAGATGCAGTGGGGTCGAGTCGTGGTGCACCTCCGACTTGGGCGCCGTGCCGATGCTGCGACCTTCGTCGTCGAGAAGGACAACCAGCTCTTGGTTCTTAACAAAGTTCATGGGTATCCCCTCGGCATGACTCGCATTGATAGGAGGGCATTACTGGCGCTATCCATCGATTCGTTGCCGATGCTGTGCTGGATGGGTCCGTTCGGCGATTGCCGAGCAGGTGAACGATGGCGGTAGTACTGGCTTACACGTCACCGGCCATTGGCCACCTATACCCGTTCTGCGCGCTACTCACCGAGCTCGCCTCGCGTGGACACCGGGTCCACGTCCGTACCCTGCACGCTGGGGTGGACCTCTGCCGCAAATTGGGTTTCATGGCGGAACGTGTCGACCCTCGCATCGAGTCCATACAGAGCCGGGACTGGACTACCGGTAGTGCGCTGCGTGTGGTCAGCAAAACAATTGAGGTATTGGTGCGTCGGGCTGCTATCGAGGTGGCCGACCTTCATGGTGCCGTCTGCAGCGTCAACCCCGATGTGGTTTTGGTCGACGCGAACTGCTGGGGGGCAATTTCGACCGCGGAGACTCAGCAGATTCCTTGGCTCGTCTTCAGTCCCTTCATCCCCTACCTCGACAGTCCGGGATCGCCGCCGTTCGGGCCAGGAGCCGCGCCCCGACCGGGCTGGGCCGGCAAGGTCCGCGACACCGGCATGCGGGCGGTGATTGCAGAAATTTTCGATCGGCCCCTCCGCGCCGGCATCAATCCCGTCCGTGCCGCACTACGACTCGCGCCGGTGCGAACCGCGGACGAGTTGCTGCGGCGGGCCCCAGGAATCCTCGTTGCCACCGGTAAACCGTTCGAGTACGCGCACACCGAGTGGGGTGAGTCGGTCCACATGATCGGCCCGGCGGTATTCGAGCCGCCTTCTCAAGAACCACCCGGGTGGCTCGACGACATAGATCGACCAGTCGTCCTGGTGACGACATCGTCTGTGCTGCAACGTGATGCTTCACTGGTGCGCACTGCGCTGCGCGCGCTCGACGGCGACCCGGTTCACGTCGTCGCGACCCGTCCTGCCGGAGTCAGCGATATCGATCCGAGCGTTTATAGTCACGCGACTTTGACGGGGTTCATACCGCACTCGGCAGTCCTGGACCGCGCGGTCTGCGTGGTGACGCACGGCGGAATGGGAATCACTCAGAAGGCGCTCAGCCGCGGAATACCTGTGTGTGTGGCGCCGTTTGGCCGTGACCAGTTTGAGGTAGCTCGCCGGGTGGAGATCGCCCAGGCTGGAACCCGGCTACCCGCCCGCCGCCTGACCGTTCGACGCTTGCGCCAGTAGATCTTGTCCGCGATGACGATGACTACCGGAGCAGATGCAGTCGCTGCCGGATTCGCCGCCAGTGGTGGCATGCGCCACGGCGCAAACGTCGTTGAACAGCAAATCAGTGTTCGTTCTCGGCCGCATCGCACCTAGACGCGGCTACAACCCACGTCAGGCGTCTACGGGCGGACGTGGCGCTGGCACCAGCTAGCACTGTTCGGCTCGCCGGTCTCGCGGCGCACGCCTCGGCGCCACCGCGGCAGACGCCGCCGTCGGCCGCGTCGACGTCGTCATCTCGCGCGCGTGACGCCGGTCTGTGTCGGCAGCCTGCGCGCTCCGGCCCAGGCGGCTGATCTCACCCCCCGTCATCGGGGCCGCCACCTGCGCACACTGTTCACTACACCGCTGGCCCGCCCCGCGCAGCTGCGCGCCCACGTCCTCAGCCTACAGCGGCGCTCTACCGCCCTCCGGTTGCCGCCTCGTTCGACGCGTCGCGGGGTCCGACCTGATCGCCCGCCACCTCGCTCACGTCGTCCCCCGGCGGCCGCACCTCAGCGTCGTTCCGCGCACGACCCGCGCCGGCGGGCCTGCTACCGCGTCAGATCGCCGCGCGGCTTCGCCCACGCCCGCACCGCCGGGTGGCCTGCTCTACCTCACCACGCTGTTTCGGCGACACGTCTACGCGTCGTACTCCGCGCCGTGCCGCGATCGTTCGCCGCTCACCGGCGCCCTTGTCGCTGTTTGCCCCGACCTACGTCGGCCGTCTCGCGCCGCGCGCCTACATCACCACTCGTCGTGCCGGCCCGCTCGCCGCGCTCGCGCGGCTCACCGCGGTGCGTTCATCTCCCCTACCGCGCCCACGTCTGCGTCTCACTTCTGCACACGTTTTCACCACGGCGTCATCCACCTCACCCCGCGCCCCGCGCACCGCCGCTGGCGTACCTCAGCACTCTCGCACTCTCAGATCCTACCATCGTGCGGCGGGGGCCTACTCGCCACGCGCGGGCGACTACACTACCTGCGGCGCCCCCCCTGGCCGCCGCGACAAGCCGCCCGCACACCACGTCGTCAACCCGCAACGCGCTCAACTCGTACGCGTCGCAGCGGCCCGCCAGCTGTCGGCTCAGCTATCACTACATCACGCCGCGTCACCCGCAACTATCGCCAGCTATCACACCGTGCTCGGCCCTCCGCATCCCCACCTCCGCCACCCATTTCCCCCACCCGCCCCTCGCCCACCTGACATCGTCTTCACCGAGCTTGCCGTCCCGCTCCACCCACCGCTTCACGCGCGTTCCGCGCACCCTCCCACGCTCGCACCATCGTATCAACGCGTATCCCACCTTCCCACCCCCCTACCCCCATCACCCTCCTCCCGCTACACTCCACTCGCGATATCGATCAGCGTTTATAGTCACGCGACTTTGACGGGGTTCATACCGCACTCGGCAGTCCTGGACCGCGCGGTCTGCGTGGTGACGCACGGCGGAATGGGAATCACTCAGAAGGCGCTCAGCCGCGGAATACCTGTGTGTGTGGCGCCGTTTGGCCGTGACCAGTTTGAGGTAGCTCGCCGGGTGGAGATCGCCCAGGCTGGAACCCGGCTACCCGCCCGCCGCCTGACCGTTCGACGCTTGCGCCAGAAGATCTTGTCCGCGATGACGATGACTACCGGAGCAGATGCAGTCGCTGCCGGATTCGCCGCCAGTGGTGGCATGCGCCACGGCGCAAACGTCGTTGAACAGCAAATCAGTGTTCGGTCTCGGCCGCATCGCACCTAGACGCGGCTACAACACCCTCGACCGAGCCGCCGAGTTCGGTAATCCCGTGCATCGTCGGAAGCCGGTTGCCGTTACTCGCTGCCGGCTGGGTCGGCGATCAGACCACCCCGAGATAGCCGATGAACGCCGCGGTGCCCACCATGATCAGTGGATTGGTCTTGGTGAATACGAAGATCAGTGTGCAAACTCCGGTAAGCAGATAGGCCCGCCAGTCGTGATCAGCGGCCTTGCTCATCACCAGCGAGCTGGCCAGTATCAGGCCAACGGTGAGCGGCGCGAAACCCTTCTCGACAGCGTGTCGCAATCGAGATTTCTGTGCCTTCTGCCAAAAGCGGGTGAGGATAAAAACCAGGGCAGCCGCCGGGACAATCATCGCGGCGGTAGCGGCGACTCCCCCAAGTATTCCGGCCGGAACCCCCCCGACCATGAATCCCGCGGCATAACCGACGAGCGTGACAATCAGAATGCTGGGCCCCGGTGCGGCTTGAGAAATGGAAAAGATGCCGGCGAATTGGGCGTCAGTCAGCCAATGCTCCCCGGCCACCGCCTCCAAATGCATTTGTGGCAGGACGGCGTTACCGCCGCCGATCGACAGCAACGACAACGTGCCGAACATCGCCAACAGGTGGACGTAGGCTTTCATTCGGCAAGTTTTCTCGGCCACGCCCAGACCAGGCTCAGGGGAGCTAGGACGGCGAGGGTTATCGGAAGCGGCCACCTGACCAGGCCGCTCAGGACGAAGCTCGCGAGAAATAGCAATACCGGCACCACCCCGGTCAAGCATTTTCGGCCGGTCTTGATGACCATCGCGAAAGTGAGCGCCACTGCGGCCGCCGACGCACCGTGCAGGGCGCCCTTCAACGCCGGAACTTCCTTGAACCGAAAATATATGTATCCCATCGCCAATATGAAGAGCACCGGCATGAGACAAAGGCCGAACAACGCCGCGACCGCACCCGTGATACCGCCCATACTGGTGCCGACGAAGACCGCCATGTTGACCTGGTTTGCGCCCGGCAGGATGCGGCACATCGTCATGGCGCTGAGAAACTCTTCCTCTTCGATCCACTGCTTGTCGACCACCAGGACTTGCCGGGACCAAGCCGACAGCCCCCCGCCAAACGAGGCAAGGGCAATGTGATTGAACGTCCACGCCAGCTCGAATAGCGACACCTTCTGGCGCGGCGGGTCGATTTCACTCATGAATGAGATCTGGATCGTGCGGAAAGTCCGTTTCGACATGCTGAGACGCATCCAGCGGATCTGGAGGATCGTAGTGGTGCGACAACTCCCAGTCGGTGTCGAACGTTTCACGCAACCGTGCCACGACGCTCGGATCGCTGATCGTGATCCCAAGCTCGCGGCGTAAATCGAATGCACTGCGGTCGATATTCATCGAACCCAGCAATGCGCGCTCGCTGTCCACGATGAGCAGCTTTGCGTGGACCCGTAAGTTCTTCTGCTTGTGAACCTTGACGCCGCCTAAGCGTCTCAATGTGCGCAGCGACGCGAATGTATCAAGAACGTCCCAATCGACTGATCCCGTGCCGGCCTCCACACAGAACGTGCACTTTGACTCCGCGATCCGCGGCGTCCGCGATCCGATCGAGAATGACTGCGTCGACGTACTTGGGGTGCTGAATATCGAGCCGCTGTTGGGCCGTGTCGATGAAGTTAGCCATATGCAGCCGTGAATTCGAGTTACTCCACAGCAGGCCTTCGTGTTCAGCGGGAGTCGCGTCGCGCTGCTCCCAGTCGATGTCGAACACTTCGATGATCTGGGCAACGTGTTGTGGATCATGCGTGACGATGCCGTAGTCACGGGTGTGCGAAAAATATTTGGGGCTGAGATTGAAGGTGGCTACCATGGCAGCCTTTTCGTCCGCAACGATCGACTTTTCGTGCGTCACGTAAAACCTGGGGCTGGACCACTTGACGTTTATTCCGGCGGCCTTGAAGCGCTCATAGGTCTCATCATTGACGCGGCCCCCGTCCGACCGCTTCGCATTCAGCATCACGCGCACGTCGACACCCGCATTGATGCGGTCGATGACCGCTTGGATCAGGCTTTCCTCAGTGAAGTTGAATTGTTTGATCAGCAGGGAGCTCTGCGCGTTTTCGATGAATTCCTGAACCGGCTCCATCCCGTCGTCAGGCTCTACGATGAGACGAGGCGTAAACGGGGGCATAAGTTGAAAATGTTAGCACCGCAATAACTTTGTCGCTTTACCACTCGGCGATGGTGAGGAAGCCGCAATGGCTGCGGCAGCGGTATGTGTCGCTTGCCGCAGCGGCGGCCCCCCGGTTACGGGACCAATGGCAGGCGCCACGCCGGTGTGCCGGGGTCGAGAAACCAGAGCCGTGTCGCTGTCAGTCGCAGGATCCGCAACGCGCCGGAGATCAGGATCATCGCGAGCGGAAAGTTGCCGAGGATGGCGGTCAACGCCGACACCCAAATTTGGCCCGGGCTGGCGGTCATGATGTCGAACCAGGCGTCACAGATCAGCAGCACCCCCGCCGTGAACGCGGGTAGCACCACCAGCTGGCGACGCAGCCAACCCAGCACCGCGGTCCCGAGCATGAACGCGATGAGCAGACAATCGAAGCCGATCCATGTCGCCGGCCAGTTATGGGCAACGTAGTTCGCGGGCAAGGTGAAGGCGAGGTGGACCATCCACGGGATCAACACGATCGCACCGCCCACCATCAAGGTCAACCGGTTCCGCCGCATGCGCCTCGCCAGCGGTGGCGGAAACACTTCGTCAAGCGGACGCTGCAGCCGCTGAATCAGGTCGCGGCGTTCGGCGGGCGACATCGCCGCGATGCGGACATCCGACAGCAGATCATCGCAGTTGCCAGTCATGACTCGTGATTATTCGCCTCCGCCTCCGCGCCGATACAGGGGTTGCCGGCGCTTGGGCATCACCCGCAGTCGAGGCGGTGCGAACTCCCGGCGTTGCTTGGCAATTCCGGTTTCGACCGGCGGTCGGGGTGCGGGTTGGCCGCCAACCGTCTTGCAGACACAGCAAAGAAAAGTACGTGATCGGAGCTTGATTGGATTTCGCACAAAGAGAGTCTTTGGGTTGTCGGGAAGCCAGCAGTCGCTGTATTACTTGTTGGCGGGGACGAAGGCCGGGTCGCAGTCCACCCAACAAAGGAGTACCGGCATGACAACATCCGATGCGCTTCGCTATTCAAGGATTCAACTTACCCATGGATCTGGTGCGATCCCCGTTGTTGGCTTTGGGACGCTGATTCCGAATCCCGTGGATACCAAGGAAGCCACGAAGACTGCACTGGGAGTGGGCTTTCGACATCTCGATTGCGCAGAACGGTACGGCAACGAAGAGGCCGTGGGTGATGCGGTGCGCGAGGCATTCGAGGCCGGGACGCTTCAGCGGGAAGATTTGTTCGTCACTACGAAGGTGTGGAACAGCAACCATCGCCCAGAGCGGGTCAGGCCCGCATTCGACGCGAGCCGTCGGCGACTGCAAGTCGACTACGTCGATTGCTATTTGATCCATACCCCCTTCGCCTTCCAACCCGGCGACAACCAAGATCCGCGAGACGACCGCGGGCAGGTGATCTATGACCCAGGGGTCACGTTGGTGGACACATGGCGAGCACTCGAGCGCCTGGTCGACGACGGCGACTGCAGGTCGATCGGCCTATCGGATATCACTCTGGACAAGTTGCGCGAGGTAGTCGCGGCCGCGCGGATCAAGCCGGCCGTAGTGGAGGTCGAATCCCATCCGTATCTACCCGAATGGGACCTGCTCGAGTTCTGCCAAGAGCAGGGGATTGTGTTGCTGGCGTTCGCACCGCTCGGGCATGCTATGGAGCCGAAGATTATTGACGACCCGGTGATTACAGCTATCGCAGAGCGATTGCACATGTCGCCGGCTCAAGTAGTTCTCTCCTGGGCGGCACAGCGAGGCACTGCTTTCCTGACCACCTCGACCAAACCGCAACGCATCCAAGAAAACTTCGAGGTTTCGACCCTGCCAGAAGACGCCATGCGGGACATCCGGGACCGCATGAGCACAAACGTCAGGTTCAACGCGGTGGTGGACAGCGGCGTGCCGGGATTCATCCCACGGCCCGGGTGAATCGCAGCCAGCGGTGCGCGTCAGCAAACGGACGAAGTTCGCCGTGGCCCAGAGCATGCACATGGGCAGAGCAGGCACGCTCGGTTCGAAACGCTTGAAGGAGAGGCAATTACGCTGGCACCCTTTACCGAGGTGTCTCGCAGGTGTAGCGTTCGGGCCTGCCAGCGCAGGTTGTCTTGACAGCCTGTCGGAATTTTCAGCGTTCGATGACTTCGAGATCGTCCGTCTGGCCGTCACGGAACTCGCGCAGGCCGTCAAGCTACCCGGGCAGTAGATAGAGGCGGAGGTAACGCTGATGGGTCGCGTTGCGGTGATCACGGGCGCTAGCCGCGGAATCGGTGCGGCAACCGCACTTGTCCTCGCGGAGCAGGGATTTCGGGTGGTCGTCAACTACCACTCCAATGCCGAGCAAGCAGACGAGGTGGTGCGGGCCGCGACCGCGGCCGGTGGCGAGGCCATCGCGATTCGGGCCGATGTCACTCAGGCCGACGAAGTGGCCGCAATCGCGGAGGAAACCGAACAACGGTGGGGCCGGGTCGACGTGCTCGTACACAACGCATTGATCCCATTTGATGTCACCTCGTTTGCCGATCTGAGCTGGGAGCAACTCGGCGGCAAGTTGGACCGAGAGTTGCATGCCGCTTTTATGCTGACGAAAGCCGTTGTGCCAGGGATGATTGCGCGCAGCTACGGCCGGCTGGTGTATCTCAGCACGGGTTTGTCCCGCCGGCCCCGCGAAGGCATGATCGCGCTGGGCACCGCCAAGGCGGCGCTGGATCAGTTTGTCCGGTACGTCGCACTCGAGCTGGCGCCACACGGGATCACCGCCAACCTCGTCGCGCCCGCCACGGTGGACGAAACAAAGGTGACCGGGCAGCTCACGACCGGGCAGGTGCGTCAACTCGGCGCAACCAACCCCATGGGGCGCCTGGTGCGCCCCGCCGAGGTGGCCAAGACGGTGGCCTTCTTGGCCGGTGAAGATTCTGGCTTCACCACCGGCCATTACATGGAGATCAACGGTGGCCTTGCGATGGATTGAAATCAGGTCCGGCCGCTAGGAAAGTCAGCAGATCGGGAGAGGGGTTGTGGCCGTGCAAACGATCGATCTGGCTTATGTCGGGCGTGGCGTCCACGAGGAGTTGATTGCCCACGTTGCCGACCAGGAGGGCTATTACGAGGATGAAGGTGTCCACGTTGCCATCCGCGACGGGGTTGGCTGGCCAATAGAGCGTCTGCGCCACGGTGCAACGATCGGTCTGGGCCGTGCCCTGTTGTCGCGGCTGACCGACGGGACCGGTTGGACAGCGCTCAGTGTCAACACCGATCGTCCGCTGTTCTGGTTTATCGGCAACGCCGATGTGGCGTCCATGGCCGATCTTCGAGGGCGGCGCCTGGCGGTCCACGCCGCCAAAAGCCCTCCCGGTACTTTTGCGCGGATCGTGCTGCGCAAGCACGGTCTGGACCCCGACCGCGACCTGGAGTGTGTGGAGCGCCATCCGGGTGATTACCAGATGGACCTGCGACGCCTTCGGGACGGGTCGATCGACGCCGCCTACGTGGGCAGCACGCTCTCACCCGAACAGGTCGCCGAGGAAGAAGGATTTCACGTGCTGGCGTGGGTCGGCGATCACTTCCGGATTCCTACCGTGGGCGTGACCGTAGACCCCACCCATATTCCACTGGACAGCCCCGCGCTGCAGGCTCTGGTGCGGGCCAACCAGCGGGCGCTGCGGACCCTTGCCGAACAACCCACTCGGGCCGTCGACTACGTCGCCTGGTTCCTTGATCGACTCACGCGCGATGAAGCCCAGCAGTACTACGAGCGCTACATCGGCCCGTTTTTCACCTCCGACGGCCACGTCGACCTCGACATCGCGCAGCAGGGGGTCGACGCGGTCGCAGCAGAGCTGGGCATCGCCTCGGCGGCCGCCGACTCCCTTTATGCGCCGTTCCCATTAGTGTCCTAGAGCAGCTCCCGCAGATAGTCGACCGGTCGACTACTATTCAGGCATGCCCCGGCCATCGAATCCAGAGGTGCGCCGCCGCCTGCTTGACGCGGGGCTCGGCCTCGTCCATGCGCATGGATTCGCTGCCAGCGGCGTCAAGGACATCACCGACGCCGCCGGCGTGCCGAAGGGGTCGTTCTACGCTTATTTCCCAAGCAAAGAGGCTTTCGCGGCGGCGATCCTCGAACACTATTGGTCCGATGTCGAAACGCGGCTCCTGCCAATCCTGGACACGAGCGGGGTGGCGCAGGAGCGAATCACCCGCTTCTTCCATGCGCTCGCTGACGAACACGAGGCCGGCGACTTCCTGCTCGGGTGCCTGATCGGCAACCTGTCGCTCGAACTCGGTGGTTCGAGTGAACCGGTACGCACCGAGCTCGTCAGCATTCTCGATCGCTGGGGCGCGGCTCTGACCGCGTGTGTGCGTTCCGGCCAGCGGGGCCGCGGTGACGTTCGAGGAGATCTCGATGCGGGAGAGCTCGCCGCCCGGTTGATCGAGGCGTGGGAAGGTGCGGCCCTTCGCGGGAAAGTGACCCGCAGTCGTACGCCATACGACCGATTTGAAGCGGTCACTGTCCCGGCGCTGCTGCACTAGATCGGCTCAGGTCCATCGATCTTGGCGGCCAGGAACGGCGGGCCCAGTCTTGTAAGTAGACGACTGGTCATCTATAGTGTAAACGGTGTCGACCCACCGCATTGCGACCCGCGAGGATGGCCCCGGATGACAGATCTGACCGTCTATGCCGAACCCCAGAACCCTGCACTGCCGATTTCCGGCTTTGGGCTCGATCTTGAGCACGCCGCGCTCGTCATCACCGATCCGCAGATCGATTTTCTTAGTCCTGAAGGTGTCTCATGGCCGGTGTTCGGTGCCAGCATCCGCGACAACAACACCGTGACGCACATCGGCGAACTGTTCGACGCCGCAAAACTGGCGGGGCTCACCGTCGCCGTGTCGCCGCACTACTTCTACCCAACCGACAAGCAATGGCTGTTCGGTGATCCGCTCGAGCGGTTCATGAGTGCGGTCGGCATGTTCGGCCGGCAGGGCGCATACTCGACGGAGGGCTTCGCCGGCTCTGGCGCCGACTTCCTACCCGCATACCAGCATCACATCCATGACGGGCAAACCGTGATCGCCTCCCCGCACAAGATCGTTGGCCCCGAGTCAAACGACCTCGTGCTCCAGTTGCGCAAGCGCGGCGTGAACCAGGTCATTCTCGCCGGGATGGCCGCCAACCTGTGCGTCGAAGGCCACCTGCGCGAACTGATCGAGCAGGGCTTCGAGGTCGCTGTCGTCAAGGACGCCACGGCGGGCCCGCGTCTGCCCGAAGGCGACGGGTACCTGGCTGCGTTGGTCAACTTCCGATTCCTCGCCAGTGCGGTCTGGACCACGGCCGAGGCCGTCGCCCTCCTGAAGGAGGGTGGTCGATGACCGGACCGCGCCGTTACTGACCGATAACAAATTGATGAGTAAGGAGGCCGGACGAAATGGCAACGATCGAGGACCTGAGGCAGCGCAAATTTCCCTTGAACAACGGCAGCGGCAAGATCCCGGCGCTTGGCTTCGGCACTTCACTTTCCGATAACACCAAGACCCGAAATGCTGTCAAGACCGCGGTCGAGGTGGGGTTCCGCCACCTCGACGCCGCCGAACGGTACCGCAACGAAGCTGAGGTCGGCGCAGCTCTCAAAGAATTGTTCGCTAACGGAACGGTCCGCCGTGAGGACCTGTTTTTGACCACAAAACTGTGGAACAACAACCATCGACCTGAACGGGTCAAGCCCGCACTGCAGGCCAGTCTGGACAGACTCGGACTGGACGTCGTCGACCTGTATCTGGTGCACACGCCGTTCGCGTTCAAGCCCGGCGACGACCAGGATCCTCGCCACCCGCACGGAGCTGTCGCCTACGACGATGGAGTCACGTTGGAAGAGACCTGGGCCGCTATGGAGGCACTCGTCGACGACGGACTTGCCCGGGCGATAGGCCTGTCCGACATCGACGTCGAAGGCACCCGAAGGATCGTCAATACCGCCCGGATCAAGCCGGCGGTCGTGGAGGTCGAGTCGCACCCGTATCACCCGCAATGGGATCTCCATGAATACGGCAAGTCAGAAGGCATCATCCTGCTGGCATTCGCTTCGCTGGGGCACGCGCTGGAGCCTCGGTTACTCGACGACCCTCTCGTTGTCTTGATGGGCCAGCGCTTTGGAAAGACTCCCGCGCAAGTCCTTCTGGCCTGGGGTATTCAGCGCGGCAGCGCAGTTCTCACCGCGTCCGTCACGCCCTCGCGCATCAGTGAGAACTTCGATGTCACCGCGCTTCCGGAAAGCGCGATACAAGAGATCAGCGAGCGTCTGGAAACTCGCTATCGGTTCAATTCTGTTGTGGATGGCGGAGAACCGGGATTTGTTGAGGTGCCCCAGGGCGCCTGAAAGATATCGGGCGCGATCACGGGAACCCAACGGTGACGGGTGAGCACGGTAGAGGACTGCTCAGCGGATTCCTTCTGAGCGCCGAGGCCGAGGTCTTTGGTGATGGCTGTGGCACAACGCTATTCGGTCTCGAAGTGACTCGGTTTCGAACGCCGGGCCCGAAGCGCTGGCGGTAAAGTGATGTTCGGCTCCGCTACAGTGATTTGATGGCTCCCAAAATTGCGACAGCCAACGTGGTGGGCTTTAGTGAGTTGCTGGACTTCATCCGGCCGCGGCACCATATGGTGTTGACTACGTTTCGTGCGGATGGGTCGCTGCAGAGTTCACCTGTGACCGGCGGGATTGACGGGCAGGGCAGGGTAGTGATTGCGAGTTATCCGCAGCGTGCCAAGAGTGTCAATATCCGACGCAACCCGAGGGCTAGCGTTATCGTGCTCTCCGACGAATTCAATGGCGCCTATGTACAAGTCGACGGGGACGCAGAAGTGATCGACATGCCCGATGCTGTTGATCTGCTCGTCGACTATTACCGCGTGATCGCCGGCGAACACCCAGATTGGCAGGACTATCGCCGTGCCATGCTCGATCAGGGTAAGTGCCTGATCCGAGTAAGCCCGCGCCGGTGGGGCCCAGTGGCCACCGGCGGCTTCCCGCCGTCGTAACCGGGGGCGACCCCGCGTCTGGCTGGCAGACCGCTGGCAGATTCAGCAGGGTTTCGAACAGCGTGATTCGGGAGATCCTTACTGGAAGCATCCGCACTCGCTCAGAGGAGATCTCGCGTGGACCAGCAAGCTGACGTCAACCCTTCCCCAGAGCCCAAGGACGCTGGGAAGGCGACTGAGGAACAGCGTCACGTGCAGGAGCAACTGGAGCACCAGGGGGACGCTGACCCGGACGCGCCCGGTTTGCAGCAGACTCGCCACCACGTCGCCGATGAGACTACGCGGTAGGTCGCAGCTCGATCCGGAAAAGTCCAGTTACGCTGGACAAGTAGTGAGTGGCCGGGCGAATTCGCTGCGGTAAGGCACGCCATCGGTGAGGAAGGGAGGGTCGCGATGACAGCTGCTGTCGACCCATCGGTGCCGCCGGGTGGTGTCGGTTGTGCCGAATGCGATGCCGCCGGCGGTTGGTGGGTGCACCTGCGGCGCTGCGCCGCCTGCGGCCACATCGGTTGTTGCGACGATTCGCTGTCCCGGCACGCGACGGCGCATTGGCGACAGACTGGCCACCCGATCATCCGATCGTTCGAACCGGGTGAAGACTGGTTCTGGGACTACGAGACCAACGACTACTACGAGGGTCCCGAACTCGCCCCGCCGGAATGCCATCCCGAGGACCAGACGGTGCCCGGTCCCCGCGGTCGAGTACCGCGCAACTGGGCAGATTTGCTCGGCCAGCGACACAACTGAGGCTAGGAACGTGAAGAAGGCCAGCGGCGCGCTACGGGTCGGCGAATTTGAGCGGACGTTCGAAGACGAACTGGTCGCGCGCTACGAGATTCCGAAGCTTCCCGACGGCCCCCGGCGGCCCGAGTTTCTGGCCAAGCACGGAGCCGACATTCACGTGCTGGTGACGTCGGGCCAGCACGGCGTCGATGCCGACATGATCGCGGCGCTGCCCAACCTGGAGGCGATCGTCAACAACGGGGCCGGGTTGGATTCCATCGATCTGGAGGCGGCGAAGCGCCGCGGCATCGGTGTGAGCAACACGCCGGACGTGTTGTCGGACACCGTTGCCGACACGGCGCTGGGGCTGATTCTGATGACGCTGCGCCGTTTTAGCGCCGCCGACCGCTACGTGCGGGCGGGTCGATGGGCGCGCGAGGGCCAGTTTCCTTACGCCAGGGACCTCAGCGGCCTGCAGGTCGGGATCGTGGGCTTGGGCCGTATCGGTTCGGCGATCGCGACGAGGCTGCTCGGATTTGACTGTGCCATCGCGTATCACAACCGCCACCGCATTGAAGGGTCGCCATACCGCTATGCGGAGTCGCCGGTGGAATTGGCCGAGTCGGTCGATGTTCTGGTCGTTGCAACTACGGGCGACCACAAGGCTCGAAACCTGGTTGACCGCAACGTCCTCGAGGCGCTAGGCCCTGAAGGCTACCTGATCAACATCGCGCGCGGCAGCGTCGTAGACCAAGACGCATTGGTGGAGTTGGTCGCCGGCGGCGGCGTGGCCGGAGCGGGGCTGGACGTCTACGTCGATGAACCCAACGTGCCTGCCGAGCTGTTCAACCTGGACAACGTGGTGCTCTTCCCGCACATCGGCAGCGCAACGGCCCGGACCCGCCGGGCGATGGCGCTGCTCGCGATCCGCAACCTCGACAGTTACCTCAACCGCGGCGAGCTGGTAACACCTGTACTGCGGCCGCGCCCACGTATGTGACCGACTAGTCGAGAGTCGCCGTCAGGTAGCCGGAGGAGCTGCCCATTGGGGAGAGCTCGTTGTTGGGCAGCTCGAATCCGTTGGCGGTAAAGGCCTGTTCGGTCATTCGGACGTCGACCTGCCAACCGCGCGCGGACAGGTATTCGGTGGCGGTGTTGCGTTCGCCGGGGTAGAACAATTCGGCCAGGTTGATGTTGGAGCCGATGCGCCGAGACCGCTCCGTGAGCCTCTGCGCCCAATCCGACGGGATGTTGCTCATGTCCATGTGTTCGGTGGCGATCCGGCTGCCGGGCGCGGACAGGGCGGCGATGTTGTCGAACAAGCGGTCCTGCGCGTCGGGCGGTAAGTAGACCAGCAGACCTTCTGCGCTCCATGCGGTTGGATGCTGCGTGTCGAGGCCGGCCTCTATCAACGCCGCCGGCCAGTCGTCACGCAGGTCGATCGCGACCGTGCGGCGCTGCGCGGTCGGTTCGGCACCCAGGCCGGCCAACGTCAGCGTTTTGAATTCGATGACCTCAGGCTGGTCGATCTCGTATACAACCGTGCCGGCCGGCCACGGCAGGCGGTAGGCCCTGGTGTCCAGGCCGGAGGCAAGGATCACGGCCTGCCGGATGCCTGAACTTGTCGCTTGCACGAAGAAGTCGTCGAAGTAGCGAGTGCGTACCGTCATCTGCTCGCGCATGTTCTGGCGGCTCAGCACGGGATCGTCATTGCTTGGCCCGATCTCGCCGTCGATCAGCTTGACAAAGGTGTCGATGCCCACCGCGCGGACGAGTGGGTCGGCCCAGGGGTCGTCAAGCAGCGGATCCGGACCTTGGGAAGCCATCGCGCGTGATGCAGCCACCGACGTTGCGGTCGCGCCGACGCTGGACGTCAGATCCCATGAGTCATTGTCGGTGCGAGCCATCGACCGACCCCCCTTCCGCGAGCACACACATTACTTAGATAACGTAACTATATCATCGACTATGCGCCTCCTGCCTGAACGGCCGCTCCGGCCGCCAGCGCTCTATGGTCGAGCGGTGACGATCACCTACGACGAGACGTTGCGGGAACAGTTCCGTGCATATTTGGCGAGTCACGAACGTCGGTCCGTGACCGACCCGACCAAACGGCACGCGGCAGTGGCGGTCGTGGTGGTGGATTCCGAGGCCGGCGAGGACCGGGTGGATCCAGCGCCTGTGGACGACTGGATTGCCGGGCGATCGATGGAAGCGGGGCTCGACGGTCGTATGGTCGACGTGTCCGGAGGTGCTGCTTTCCTACTGTGCCGCAGGGCATCTCGCCTGACTTCACATGCTGCGCAGTGGGCGCTGCCTGGCGGTCGCGTAGACCCGGGCGAAACCGCGGTCGAGGCCGCGCTGCGGGAACTGGACGAAGAGGTAGGCATCAGACTGTCTGACTCGACTGTGCTGGGGATGCTCGATGACTACCCGACGCGGTCGGGATACGTCATCACGCCGGTGGTGGTCTGGGGCGGCGGCAAGCTCGATCCCCGTCCTGCACCCGACGAGGTGGTGGCGGTCTACCGGGTGGGGCTACACCAACTACAACGTGACGATTCGCCGCGCTTCGTCACCATCCCGGAGAGCCCGCATCCGGTCGTGCAAATACCGTTGGGGAACGACCTCATCCACGCGCCGACGGGTGCTGTGCTTTTGCAGCTGCGGTGGCTATGCCTGGAAGGCCGCCATGACCCGGTCGACGAGCTGGAACAACCCGTGTTCGCCTGGAAGTAGGCGAACCTCGTTGGAAATGTAGAAGCCTTTCGGCAAACGCTGGCGCCATGAACTCGCTGGATGGTTGTCTTGAAAGAACGACGCTGACCTAGCCGGCGGTAGGTGACCCGCCCCCTGGGGACTGGCCACAGTTCGAGAGGGATGTCCGTGGTCTTCCGCGCAGACCAGGAGATCGGACGCGATCTCGCCGCGGTCGACTGGCGTCCACCCCGCTCGGGCCCGTCGACGGATGGCCGCAAAGCCTCCGTACGGCGGTGAACATCCTGCTGTCGTCGCGGTTTGCCATGTGGATGGCGTGGGGTCCGGAGCTGACGTTCTTCTGCAATGCCGCGTATCGGCGCGACACCCTGGGCAGCAAGTACCCGTGGGCGCTGGGCCGGCCGGCCAGCGAAGTGTGGGCGGAGATCTGGGCTGACATCGGTCCGCGGATCGAGCAGCGTCCTGTCGACCGGGGAGGCGACCTGGGACGAGGCCTTGATGCTCTTGGTGGAGCGGTCCGGATACCCCGAGGAGTCGTACCACACGTTCTCCTACAGCCCGTTGCGGGACGACGACGCGCGCATTGTCGGCATGCTCTGCGTGGTCAGCGAGGACACCGAGCGGGTGATCG
Organism: uncultured Actinomycetota bacterium; assembly: GCA_963762625.1. Taxonomy (GTDB): domain Bacteria; phylum Actinomycetota; class Actinomycetes; order Mycobacteriales; family Mycobacteriaceae; genus Mycobacterium. The sequence goes on along the minus strand of CAVXLB010000001.1, from coordinate 119,903 downwards.
GTGAGCGTCGGATGGCGACGCTGCGCGACCTGGGCTCTGACCCGAGCGTGGTGCGCACCGAGCGACAGATGTTGGACTTCGCCGCCGACCAGCTCGCTCGTAATCCGTACGACCTCCCGTTCACCCTGACCTACCTGTTCGGCGACGACGGCGACGCGCGGCTTGCCGGGGTCAGTGGAATCGCGGTCGGGCATCCGGCGGCGCCGGAGATACTCCCGAGCAGCGGCCCCTCGGTATGGCCGGTTGAGAAACCTGCGCGCGGTGAACCCGAACTGATCGAGCTCGATCGGTGGCTCATTGGATCTGCCTACCGGCGCCTGGCACGAGCCGCCGACGCAGGCGCTCGTGCGTGCCGCTTTTGCAGCAAGGCGGCGCGCCACTCGGGTTCCTGGTAGCCGCGCTGAACCGGCACCGCCGACTCGACGACGGCTACCGCGGCTTCGTCGAGCTCGTCGCCGGCCACATCGCGGCGGGAGTGGGCAGCGCACGCAGCTACCGACGCCCAGCAGCAGCGCGCCGAGACACTGGCCGAACTCGACCGGGCCAAGACCGCGTTCTTCTCCAACGTCAGCCACGAGTTCCGCACCCCTCTCACGCTTGATCCTGGGACCGGTCGACGAACTGCTGGGCCGGACGACCGGGGTCGACGAGCAGGCGCGCCAGGAACTGGAGCTCATCCACCGCAACGGTCTGCGGCTAGCCAAGTTGGTCAACACGCTGCTGGACTTCTCGCGCATCCAGGCAGGGCGGATGCACGCCCAATTCGAGGCCGTCGACCTGCCATCGGTCACCGCCGAACTGGCCAGCGTCTTCCGGTCGGCGATCGACCGGGCCGGTCTGACGTTCACCGTGGACTGCCCGCCGCTCGACCAACCGGTGCATCTGGACCGCGAGATGTGGGAGAAGGTGGTGCTCAACCTGCTCTCCAACGCATTGAAATTCACCTTCGAGGGCTCCATCACCGTCCGGGTCGGCCGCGACGACACGCGATGCGATCGTCACCGTCACCGACACCGGGATCGGGATACCTGCCGCGGAGATGCCGCGGCTGTTCGAACGCTTTCACCGCATCGAAACTGCACGCGCTCGGTCCACCGAGGGCAGCGGAATCGGCCTGGCCCTGGTCAAAGAACTGGTCGGCATACACGGTGGCACGATCACCGCCGACAGCCGGGAGGGCGCGGGCACAACGTTCACCGTCCGCCTGCCCTTCGGTGCGGCCCATCTCCCGACCGACGAACTCGCCCCGGCGCCGGGCACCCGCGCGATCTCCGGCGTGATCGCCGAACCGTACGTGCAGGAAGCCTTGCGCTGGCTGCCCACCGACACCGTCTCGAACCTGTCGCCGTCCGATGCGAGTCGACGGCGACGACCGGTCACCCCAGCCGAGAGCGACGGCGGGCGGCCACGCGTGTTGATCGCCGACGACAACGCCGATATGCGCGAATACCTGACCAACCTGTTGCGAACCTCCGGTTATCAGGTCAGTGACGTCGCCGACGGTCAGCAGGCGCTGGAGGCCATCCGCGCCGACAGATCCCCGACCTCGTCATCAGCGACGTCATGATGCCCGGGCTGGACGGTCTCCAACTGCGTCACGGCGCTGCGGAGGGACCCCCGAACCGCCGCCGTCCCGGTCCTGCTGCTGTCCGCACGCGCCGGGCAGGAAGCCTCCATCGAAGGCTTGCAGGCCGGTGCCGACGATTATCTCGTCAAGCCGTTCGCTGCCGCGGAGCTGCTCGCCAGGGTGCGCGCCAACATCGAGCTGGCGCGGCTGCGCAACCATCAGGCCCGCTGGCGCACCGCTTTGGTGGATTCGCTGCAGGAGGGGTTCTTCGTCTGCGACGAGCACGGCGCCGTCATCGAGATCAACACCGCGTTCGCCGAGATTCTCGGCTACGGCCCTGAACAGCTGCCGTATCCGACCCATTCACCCGTGGTGGCCGGACGCCGAGACCGACCCCGAAGCTCATCGCGCAGGTCGAAGCGGCGTTCGCGCAAATGCTGGGGAGCACCCACAGCGCATTCACCGTTCCCGGTCAACCACCGCGACGGGCACCGGGTGTGGGTCGCCGCCAACTTCAACCACGCCGACGATCCCGACTCTGGGCGCCGGATCATGGTCGGCACCTTGCGCGACGTCACGGCCGAGCACTACGTCGTGCAACGCCAGACCGCGCTGGCCGCGCTCAATCAACAGCTGGCTCAAGCCGATACGGTCGATGACGCGCTGCGCGGAGCCGCCGAGGAGCTGCGTCGGGTGTGGCAAGCCCGGCGCGTTCTGGCCGTGACGTTCGCCGGCACCGACCGCGAATCCGCTACGCCGGAGCTGATGTGCGCGGGGGAGCCCGCCGAGTGGGCCGACCTGTCGCCACATCAACGGCAGCGCATCGAGTCATTGCGTGACGCCGACCTGCTGACCGCGGTCACCGAGGAAGCGGGCGCGGCGGGCATCGCGTTGCGACATCCGCGCGGAGTGCTGGTCATCTGGGTCGAGTTGGCCGAACGACGGCCGTTCACCGCCGGAAGATCACACCCTGCTCACGGTGCTGGCCGGGCGCCTCGGTCAAGGCCTGCACCGCGTCTACCAATTGGATGAGCAACGCGAAACCGCCGTCGGCGCTGCAGCACGCGATGCTCGGCCCGGCGACGCTGCCCGGGGGCTTTGCGGTGCGGTACCACCCGGCGAGCCGCCCGCTACAGGTCGGCGGCGATTGGTACGACGTCGTCGATCTCGACGACGGCCGCGTCGCGTTGATCGTCGGCGACTGTGTCGGTCACGGCTTGGCGGCCGCCACCGTGATGGGTCAGCTGCGCAGCGCCTGCCGGGCGCTGCTGCTCGAGAAGTCCAGTCCCAGCGCCGTGCTCGCCGGGCTGGACCGTTTCGCCGCGCGGCTGCCCGGCGCCGACTGCACCACCGCATTCTGCGCGGTGCTCACCCTCGAAACCGGTGAGCTGGTGTATTCAAGCGCGGGCCATCCGCCGGCCATCATGGTGCACGCCGACGGCACCACCGCGATGCTCGACGGCGGACGCGGGCTTCCCCTGGCGATCCGGCCGGACTGGCCCCGACCCGAAGCCCGCGTCACGATGCCGGCGCGCGCGACGCTGCTGCTCTACACCGATGGTCTAGTCGAACGGCGCGGCAGTCCGATCGATGACGGCATGGCCCGTGCCGCCGACCTCGTTCAGGACGGCCGTTCGCAGGTAGCTCGATGACGTGGCAGACGACCTCATGTCCGGGCTTGAGCCCGCGGGTGGCTATCCCGATGACGTGGCCATGCTGCTGTACCGGCAGCCCGCTCCACTGGCGATGAATTTCGCCGCCGACGCCAGCCACCTCGCGCCCGGCCGCGCTGCCTTGCGCAGCTGGCTGACCCAGGCAGGGGTCGAGCCCGGTCAGATTCAAGACGTGCTCATCGCGACCGGCGAAGCCGTCGCCAACGCGATCGAACACGGCCACCGCGACCGACCCGAGGGCACCATCTCGTTGCGTGCGAGCGCAGTCGTCGACGGGCTGCAGGTGACCGTCACCGACACCGGCGCCTGGAAGACACCGCGCGAGGTCGCCGGCAGTAATCGCGGCCGCGGCATCTCCCTCATGCGATATCTGATGGAGGACTTGAGCATCCAATCCAGCGGCACCGGCACTACAGTTCAGATGTACGCAAGGATCACGTAATGGCCACACCGCTCACCCTTAACACCGACCGAGGCGTCGATGGGACGCCCCGGGTGACTGCGGCTGGCGAGATCGATATCAGCAACATCGAGGTGTTCAGCCGAAGCGCTAACCGGCGCCAGCGAGGGCACGCGCGGCCCTATCACGGTCGATCTCGAGCGCGGTCAAGTACCTTGACAGCGCAGGCATCAACGTGCTTTTCAAGCATGCCGACGAAATCGAAAGTCTGCACCTCATCGTGCACCCCTTCCTGCTACGGGTCCTCACAATCAGCGGTCTCAGCGAGATCGCGACGGTCGAACCGGCGCCGGGACCGGCACGTGAGGACAGCACGGGGTAGACCGTCGTTGCCGAGTTGTGCGCCATGACGTCTCGACAAAAGGGGTACAAGACCCCGCCTTCCATCATCTGTTCGCACTGTCAAACGAAAGACATGCACTGTTTGTTTTCTGGCAACCGGCGGGCGGGCTGGGTCTGCCAACCTTGACCTTACGCACCGAGACGCAGGAGTCGCCGACAGAAGGGCCTCATGACAGAACATTTGCGCGCTTACAACAGTCTGTGGCAGGTCCGCAGCGACTCCTGGTGCCGTTTGGAGGAAGCCGCCGATCGGCTGACGCGCCCGACGACAACCGGGGCGTTGAAAGAAAAATGCGTGAGTGCCTGTCAGGAGTTACTGGCTCGGCTGAGCACATTGGAGCCCTACTGGGCCTACCCCGGCTCGCCCCAATTCGCACGAGTTCAACGGCTTTTCGCCGCCGGTAGCTATGACAAATTCGCGCAAGCGGTCGGGCGGATCAACCGCGCGCTGACCACGGAGTCATACCGCTCGGGAGACGTGGACAACGCCGGCGCCGACGAGCTGGACATGTTCCCGGCTGATCCGCGCCAGCTCGAGGATCAACCGGCCGCAGCGCGACCGTCCCTATTTCGAAGTGCTCGTCGTCGAAAAGATGACCGAAGACCAGGAACGGGCGCTGCGCAACGAGGTGCGCAAATGGCGGCGCCCGGACGACGAATTCGTCTACGAGCTCGTCGTGGTGTCCAGCGGAGACGAGGCTCTCATCGCGGCCCGGCTCAACGTCAACCTGCAGGCGGTGGTGATTCGGCGGCGCTTTTCGCACCAATCGACCCGGGACCTGTCGAGCCTCGCGGAGTTCGTCGATGCCGCGGTGTCGCACGAATTGGCCGACCATCAGTCGCCCGAAGAACGCGCGCAGATCCTCGCGACTTCCTTGGCGAACCTGCGGCCCGAACTCGACCTGTACCTGATGACCGAAATCGAGGTCGAGGAGATCGCCGGGCGGCTGGGCCAGTACTTCCGCAGAGTGTTCCATGCTCGGGAAGGCATGCTCGAGTTGCACCTGTCGATCCTGCAGGGTGTGGCGGCGCGCTACCGTACCCCGTTCTTCAGCGCGCTCAAGGAGTACAGTCACCGGCCCACGGGTGTCTTTCACGCGCTGCCGATTTCGCAGGGCAAGTCGATCGTCAACTCGCACTGGATCAAGGACATGGTGGCTTTTACGGCCTGGAGGTGTTCATGGCCGAGACGTCGGCCACCTGCGGCGGTCTTGACTCACTGCTTGAGCCGACCGGGCCGCTGCGTGAAGCGCAACAACTCGCCGCGCACGCCTACGGCTCCCGCCACACCTACTTCGTCACCAACGGAACGTCGACGGCCAACAAAATCGTCACCCAGGCGTTGGTGGCGCCGGGCGACATCGTGCTGCTGGACCGCAACTGCCACCAGTCGCATCACTACGGGATGATGATGGCCGGCGCGAATGTCGTTTATCTGGAGGCATATCCGCTCAACGACTACTCGATGTACGGCGCGGTGCCGTTGCGCGAGATCAAGTCGAAGTTGTTGGCGCTGCGACGCGCCGGCAAGCTCGACCGGGTCAAAATGATGTCGCTGACCAACTGCACGTTCGACGGGGTCGTCTACGACGTCGAGCGGGTCATGGAGGAGTGCCTCGCGATCAAGCCCGATCTGGTGTTCCTGTGGGACGAGGCGTGGTTCGCGTTCGCCCGGTTTCACCCGGTCTACCGGACGCGCACGGCGATGGCATCGGCGCGGCATTGCGGGAACGGCTGCAAGACCCCGACTACAAACGGCGCTACGAGGAGTATCTGGCTGCCGACGCGGCCGATGCCCCCAGCGACGATGAGCTGTTGGACCGTCGCCTCATCCCCGACCCGGCACGGGCTCGGGTGCGGGTGTATGCCACCCAGTCGACGCATAAGACGCTGACCGCGCTGCGGCAGGGATCGATGATCCACGTCTTCGATCAGGACTTCGACCAGAAGGTCGCCGAGCCATTCCACGAGGCCTACATGGCGCACACCTCGACCTCGCCCAACTACCAGATCCTCGCGTCCTTGGACCTGGGTCGCCGACAGGTCGCGCTGGAAGGCGTCGAACTGGTGCAGCGGCAGATTGAGAACGCGATGCAATTGCGCGACGCGATCGACAACCATCCGTTGCTCAGCAAGTACATGCGCTGCCTTCGCACTTCTGATTTGATCCCCGGAGAGTTTCCGGCCGTCGGCCATCGAGCAGCCCCTGCGTTCGGGGCTGCGCAACATGATGGCGGCCTGGGATCAGGACGAATTCGTGCTCGACCCGTCGAGAATCACGCTGTTCATCGGCCACACCGGCTATGACGGCGACACGTTCAAACGCCAACAGCTGATGGACCGCTACGGAATCCAGATCAACAAGACGTCGCGCAACAGCGTGCTGTTCATGACCAATATCGGCACCACGCGCAGCTCGGTCGCTTTCCTGGTGGAAGTCCTGGTCAATATCGCGCGCGAGCTCGACCAGAACATTTCCGAGATGAGTCTCGGCGAGCGTGAACATTTCGAGCGGGCGGTGTACCGGCTGACCAAACAACCGGTGCCGCTGCCCGATTTCAGTGGATTCCACCCTGCGTTTATGAACCACAGCGGAACCGAGCCGACGCCGGAAGGAGATGTCCGCCCGGCCTTCTACCTCTCCTATGACGACACCAACTGCGAATACCTCACCGGCGAGCAGATTGACGAACGGCTGGACGCGGGAATCGACGTGGTGTCAGCGACCTTCGTAACGCCCTACCCCCCGGGCTTTCCGGTCCTGGTGCCCGGCCAGGTGTTCAGCCGCGAGATCTTGCAGTTCATGCGCGATCTCGACACCCCCGAAATCCACGGCTATCTACCGAATTTCGGCTACCGCGTGTATACCGAGAAGGCCATCGAGATGGCCGCCGAGTCCGCCGGGCTGCCCTCCAACGGACACCGGGCCGGGCTGCGCCGGCGAGCCGGCGTCACAAAAATCGTCGAAGAAAAAGCCGACGAAGCGCGGTGAGTTGAATAGCAATCGCAATCTTCCCGAGGTCGGGCAGGATGAGCTGCTTGGCCAGCAGCAGCCCGGCGACGTGGTGGATGCTCGGTCTTCGTAACTCACGACGAATCCCGAACGGCCGTTCAGGACAAGAGCCGCTTGGTGGCCCGCTCCACTACTTCCTTGCGACTGTGCGTGAAGTCCGCGGCGATGAAGTGGTTCCCAACTGCCAACGAGAAGGCCATCACGCTGCGGGCCTCCACGTCGGCGGGGTCAGCGCAGAAGGTACCGATCAGTGACCGCAGGTAATCCATACGCCGGTTGTCGACGCGTCGCAGGCGCTCGGCAACCGATTTATCCCGCCGCGCCCATTCGCGGACTGCGAGGTCGATAGGTAGTAGTTCTTTGGAGAAGGTGAGCATGCCGCCGCGGCGTACCTTGTCGCGGGCATCGCCGCCCTCGCTCTCCACGCGCTCGACCACTTCGTCGGTGCTTTTGCGTTCCCAGGTGTCGAGCAGCTCGATCAGGAATGCGCCCCGATCCTGGAAGTGCCAGTAGAAGCTGCCTCGGGTAATCGCGAGTTCTTGGGCGAGTGCGTCGATACGCACCGCATCCGGGCCGCCGGCAGCGAGAGCGCGCAGTCCCGCCTCGATCCACATGGTGCGGGGTATGCGGGTCTGGGCAGCCATCGCCACTGAGTACCACGTCCTCTGGTGTCTTGACAAAGCGTCTGAACCATCCATACAGTGATGTATGGATGGTTCAGAGTTCAGCCTGCCGGACGCCAAACACGGTGTGCGCCAAATCGAGGTGCCGATTGCGTTGCGCGCGTTATGCACGCTTCCGCGCATCGACTACGCGGACACGTTCGTTCTCGAAACCAGGCCAGGTGATGCTCGGACGCCGGAGGAATGGGCTCGAGCGATTCTCGAGGGAGCCCCGGCGGCACTCCGGATCAAACTGTTGTTGGGGTGGTCCGCGATCGGCCTGAAGGTCACCTACGGCCACTCGGCCCGAGCAGTGCTCGGCTGGGAGGTGCGAGCCAGCGGGCCCGAATTCGTCCTGCTTGGCGCCGACTCCCGGATCGGGATGCCGGGCCAACTGCTATTCAAGCCCGAGCGCGACGTGCTGGTGTTCGCGACCTTCGTGCAGCAGGACAATTCCGTCGCCCGTGGGGTATGGGCCGCCACCGAGTCCACGCATGTGCCAGTCGTGCGCAACCTCCTCGAGCAGGCCGGCCGACGATTCGTCCCCGCTCATGGAGCCAGCCCGTTCTAGCCGCCGCCGGAGAAGTCGGCGGTGATCCAGCGGTCGGGGCGGATGCTAAACAATGCGGTCGTCTGACTGTCCATGGCGCGGACGAACGCGCGACCGCCGTCCTCGCCGAGGTAGCGGATGGCGATCTCTTCCCGCACTTCCGTCGGTGTGGGTTTGGTGGTCTCGACGACAGTGCCCTCCACGACCACATATTGATACGGAGGCTCTTCGTGCTGGACAACCAGCGTCACCGTGCCGGCTTGTTCAATGAGCCTGGCCTTGCGCGACGACACTCCGGTGTTGACCCGGATATGGCCGCCCGGGGTGTAGTCGTACCACATCGGGACACTCGCCGGTGGCCGACCGTCGGCGGCGGCGACGGATAGCACGGCAACGTGCTTTGCCGCGAGAAACTCCTGACGGTCCTTCTCACTGAAAGCGTTCATGTGGGCTGAACACTATCGCCCAGCAGGGCTATTCCCCGATTCACGCCGGCGCGGCGGGATTGCTTACCCCTGTACAACCCGCTCATTTGCCTTTCAGGCTGCCAATACCAAGCGAGCCAAACGAATTGTCGGTGGATTTCGACTCCGGGGCGTTCTCGAGGTCCTCGACGTAGCCCCGGGGGTCGCGGTCGACGATCGACAACCCCTTGGTGGTGGGGTGTTGAGCCATAAACTGGCTGTATTGGCCCCCGAGGGCTTCGCGAAGACCGATTGGGGCGTTGCGACGAAAGTCGGACAGTCCTTGCCGTTCCTCTTCGCTCATGTGGTCGTCGTTGGCCAGCCGGGTCCGACCGACTGCCGTCCACCATGCTTCAGTGCCGACCCGCGCCGCTTTGGCGGCGCGCACTCCGTCACGAATCTCGTTGTGATCGCCGATCGCGTCGAGCGTCTCGCCTTCGGGGTCCTCGGTGCCTCGCTTCAGCAGTTGCGGGTAGAAGATCTTCTCTTCGATGTATGCGTGTACGTCGAGCTTGTCGGCCAGCGGCCGCCAGACGCGGTCGAGTGCTCCGCGATCGACCGGCGTCTGCGCCTGCAGTCCATCGAGCTTGGCGAATTGTTCGCGAAACCAGTTATGGTCGGCGAGGATCAGCATCGTGATGTCAGTCATTCTGACTGTCAGCCTCCCTGACCACTAAGCCTTTCGGCCATCGTGTCCCACGCCGGCAGAAGCAGTCAACTCGTTGCATCACGCCACAACCGTTGTTTTCTGACCAATCGCTTGTGGTTTCGGGTCTTTGAACCTCTGCGACGTAACGCGCGTACCTATCTACGTATGCCGTGCAACAGCCAACTCGGGGATTGTCAGGAGAGATAACGATGGGTTTTGGGGGTCTACCACTCGAAGCGCCCCGCTTGGACCGCGCGTCTACAGCATCGAACGTGAGCGTGCGGGACGCCGCGCCGGCGCGCCGGGTCTTGGTGGTGGCGATCATGGTGTCGATGGTCGCCTTCCTCGACGGCACCGTGGTGAACCTGGCCCTGCCGGCCACAGAACGCGACCTCGGTGGGGGCCTGGCTTTACAGCAGTGGGTGGTTGATGGATACCTCCTGGCGTTGGCGGCCACGATTTTGCCGGGTGGTTCGATCGCTGATCTGTTTGGCCGCATACCGGCGATGCGCTTCGGGTTGGTGGCCTTCGGAACGGGCCTGGTCCTGGCGGCCACAGCGGCCTCGCCGGCGATGCTGATCACGGGACGCGTTATCCAGGGATTCGGCGGCGCATTTTTGGTGCCCGGCTCGTTGGCCATGATCAATTCCGTGTTCGACCGTGCAGACCGGCCGGCAGCGATCGGGTCTTGGACTGCCTGGACCGCCAGCGCGTTTGCGTTGGGACCGCTGCTCGGCGGGCTTGCCGTGGATTTCCTGAGTTGGCGATGGATCTATGTGTTGTCGGCGATCCCGATGGCCATCGGCTTCTCCATGACGTTTTGGCTGTGCCCAATGCCTGGGCCGTCCGAACGCGCGCGCGTCGACATCGTCGGTGCTGCCTTGTCGGCAACCGGACTGGCCGCGATGGTCTACGGCTTGATCGCATCTCACCGGCGCGGATGGGTCGACCCGTTGGTCATCGCATCGATGGTTCTAGGAGTCGCGGCATTGTCGGGGTTCGTGGCCTGGGAGCGCCGGGCGCCGCATCCCATGCTGCCGCTGGGCCTGTTTGCGACCCGCAACTTCGCCGGTGCCAACCTGGCCACCGCTTTCGTCTACGGCGCCCTGACGATGGAGTCGCTTGCCATTGCCCTGTACACCCAAGAAGTCGCCGGCTATTCGGCCACCGTCGCGGGCTTGGCGACCTTACCCACCCCCGTCATGTCGTTTCTGTTCGCCAAGCGAATCGGTGGTCTGGCTGCACGGATCGGACCGCGGATTTTCGTGACGACTGGCCCGGTGCTGGCTGGGTTCGGGCTACTGCTCATCCGCCCATCTGCACACGGGTTCAACATCTTCACACACCTGCTGCCCGGGATGATCGTGCTGGCATTCGGTCTGGTCCTCACCATCACCCCGTTGACCGCGCTCAATTTGTCCGCCGTCGACCCCGCGCAAAGCGGGATCGCCGCAGCGGTCCAAAATGCCGTGGGCCGGCTGTCTGCACTGGTCGCTGTCGCCTGTGTGGGACTGATCGCTGCGTGCCACCTCACCAACGCGAGCTTCACCCGTTTATTGCCGGTCAGCGCGGTGTTGTTCTTCGTTGGCGCCGTCATCAGCGGCGTCACCATCACCAACGCGTCGCCGGCTCGTGTCGCGACCTGACCCTCCCGGCCGATCATGACCGCGATTCTTCGCCCGAGGTTCTCCACCAGACCGCCATGGCTGTGGCGATGACTGCGCAGGCGCCCGCGAGCGCGACGGTGAACCCCCAACCGCGCCTCACCGCGGCCAGGTCGATGCCGGGTTGATAGATCATCGTCAGGATCGCGGTGCCCAAGACCGTGCCCAGCTGCCGGGCGGTGTTTGTCAGCGCCGATCCGGCGCCCCATCGGTGTGAGGGTAGCGCCAGGCCGCTGACGGCAGAGAGACTCGGAATGACCAATCCCACTCCAGCCCCGGTAAATAGCTGACCCGGAAGGAAATCCGCGAAATAGTCGGGCGCGGGGCCTACTCGGCACAGCCAGATCAGGATCCCGATGACATACAACGTGGCCCCCGTCGCGGCGACAGCGCCGACGCCGAGTCTGCCGATCAGTCGGCCGGCCAGTGTCAGCGAGACAATCACTACGACAGCGGGACCCGGTGACAGACACAAGCCGGCGACGGCCGGTGCCTTGCCCCATACGGTGGTGAGTAACATGACGCTGCCCAGCAACATCGCAGCGAATGCCGCGGCAAACAGCAACAGCGCCAGGCAACTTGACCACATCGGCAGCACGCGCACGGCAGCTAGATCCAACGCCGGCGATGGATGGCGCAACGAACGCCATATCGCCAGTACCATCGCGCACGTCGCGACGACGGCGGCCACCGCGACCCGCGTGGCGTTCCAGCCCGCCACAGGCAGTTCGATCAATGCCCACACCAGCGCCCCGACGCCGAGCACCAGGCTCAGCGCACCGAACAGATCGGGTACCCCGGCGCCGGTCGCAGCTGTCTTGGCAAGGACCCATGGGCCGGCGGCGAGGGCCAGCAGTCCCACCGGCAAATTAACGAAAAAGATCCACCGCCAAGATAACTCGACCAACAAGCCGCCGACCGGCGGACCCAGTGCCGCGGCCATCGCACCGGCCGCCGACCACGTGCTAACGGCGACGGCGCGCCGCGCGGCAGGAACCGCGGCCATCAACAGCGCAAGCGAGCTCGGCATCAGCATTGCGGCGCCGATCGCCTGAACGACTCGAAACGCGACCAACATGACAAGTGATCCAGAAAACCCGCAGGCCGCTGATCCCAGGGTGAACACAGCCAGGCCCCACAGGAAGATTCGGCGATGGCCGTATCGGTCTCCGAGCCGGCCAGCCGGATTCATGAACGCCGCGAAGACGAGTGTGTAGCCGTTGAGAATCCACGACATCGCGCCAAGATCAGCGGAAACGAAAGCTCCACGGATCTCAGGGAATGCGATGTTGACGATGAACAAATCCAAGCTGGCAAGAAATGCCGCGGCGGACACCACCAGAACCGTCGCTGTCGAGCGTGTCGCCGATAACTGCGTCGTCGCAACCAAGTTTGCCTCGCAGTTGGGCTTGCTGACCGGCCGACCGGGGCACGCTGCCCGGTCGCTGAATATAGCCAACTGTACCCAGGGAGCAGAGCGCGGGTGAATGGGGCTCGGACGCAGCCCTACGCTGCCCGGCGCCTGCGCCCGCTGATCAGGTAGACGGCAGCGCGCAGCTCCAGCAGGGGTCGTCGGATGGCTCGATTCCTGCCAGCCGTGAGATCGGGTCGAAGATGACGTGCCGCTGTTGCGCAGCGTCGTCCGTCACCGGGGTGGTGACCTCAAGGGTGGCGACGTCCTGTTCGCAGTACCAGAGCGTTGACGCCTAGCGTGGATTCTTCTCGCCGGCTTCGACAGCGACGCCGAGCCTGTTCTCGGCGGGTGCTACCGGGCACGTCGCATAGTCGGTGAATGCGCATGGCAGGTTCGACGATCGGTTGAAGTCGAGCGTCACGGTCCCGTCGGCATCGGGCGTGTCGATCGAAAGCGCCCTGGCGCCGGGGTATGTGGTCACGCCGCTGGTGGCGTCGGTGAACAGCACCCGCAAGCCGGTCGAGGTGTCACCGAAGGCGACCAACTGTGCAGCAGAGCCAGCGAGTTCGAAGTCGATGACGCCAACGGCCTTGAGGTGGTGCTCGAGTCCTTCGACGACAGCTCCCGTCGTGACGATCTTCGGTTCTACATACGGCGTGAACCTGCCGGCCACCTGCCACCGTCCGTTTGGTGCGTAGGCAGGAATGCCGTTGTAGGTCTTCAGGTGCGGGGACTTCGGATCATGCACACGCAACGCAACCGAGCCTGTTCGGCGAATCACCTCGATACTGCGATCGCCTGCTTCGACGCGCAATCCCGGTGCGCCCTCGACGGGCGCGAGTCGCTCGATTCCGTCGATCCCCTGGACGTACACCGCGACGGCGTCCGCTCGCCAGCGACCCGGAAGGTCGGCGATAACCTCGAATTCATCGGTGAGCCAGTACAAACCAGTGAGGCTCACCCAGCCAAGGGGATCAGCGTAGGAGCGTTCGCGTTCACCGTGCCACTGGTGCCAGGCCGCCTCGAACGTTGCTTCTGCGGTATCAGCTGCGCTGGTCATGGTTCATGCATTCCTTCTCGGTGATGACTGACATGGACGAACTCACCTTCGTTCGGCGTGGACTGCGAGACCAGTGGCCTGCTCGGAATCCGCTCACGAAGAACGGGAGCAACGTCGGACTGGAACAGTTCCAGGCTACGACGGTGTTGACCCTCCGTCACACCGTCGAAGTCTGCACTGAGGTGTATCACTTCATGGCCGAGCAGAACTCCCACCGCCGCCGGTAATGGCGAACCAGTTCGGCGTAGGGCTCGATGGGGTGGCTGACGGTACGCACGCTGCGCCGCCCGGCGACGCGCCTACGTGAGGCGACGTAACCTCGCGATAGCGGGCAGGCTCAGAACCGATGGAAGGTGTGGCTTTGGAAGAGGCATCGTCCACCGGAGATGACCACCGATACGTGATCATTGGTGCGGGGGCAATCGGGGGCACGGTGGGCGCGGTGCTGACTCGGGCCGGTAGTCCGACGGTGCTGGTCGCACGGGGCCGACACGCCGAGGTCTTGGCGGCAGCGGGCATGACACTGAGAACCGCGGACGGCACGTTCCGCACGCCAGTCACCACGGCGTGCCGGCCCGAGGACATCGAGCTGACCGATCATGACGTGCTGGTCTTTGCCACCAAAACCCAGCAACTCGACGCGGCACTGCAGGAATGGGTCGATCAGCCGGTCCGTGGTTCCGGGGGCGTCCTCGGGACCGCAGGCGAGCGACTGCCGGCGATGACCGCGCTCAACGGTGTTGCCGCCGAGGAGAAAGCGCTGCGTTACTTCCGCCGAGTTTTTGGTGTCTGTGTCTGGTTACCTGCCGTGCACCTCGAACCTGGTGAGGTGATCGTGCGGTCGTGGCCGGCGGTCGGCCAGTTCCACATCGCACGGTGGCCTGCCTCGACCAGCACGCAGGACGACGCCGACCTCTTGACGCGGCTCGCCGAGACATGGAGTGCCGCTGGGATCCGGGTGCGCATTCCCGATGACGTCGCCCCCTGGAAGTACAACAAATTATTGAGCAACCTCGGCAACGCCGTGGGCGCCCTGTCCGCCGAGGCGGCCGACGCGAGCCAGGTGGTTGCAGCGGTGCGAAGTGAAGGCGAGAACCTGCTGCGGCACGTGGGAATCGAATTCATCTCGTTCGAGACCTCCACGGCTGCGCGGGCCGACGGACCCACACCGCGCCCGGTACCGGGCTGGGACACCGGATCGAGCAATTCCACGTGGCAGTCGTTGAGCCGTCAGACGGGCAACGTCGAGACCGACTTCCTCAACGGCGAGATCGTCCGGCTCGCTCACCGACACGGCGTCACCGCGCCACTCAATGCGGCGTTGGCGAGTGCCGCACGTGCAGCGGTTCGAGACGGCCGTGGGCCGGGCCGTTACTCGGCGGCGCAACTGGCAGAACTCGTGGGGATCAAGGCGATTACCGGCTGATGCGTGCGAAGTTCTTCACCGCCACCCGCAAAGATTGAGCCGCGTTGGTTGCGGGCGCTCCACCGCCGGTCCAGCGAGCGAGGGCCGCAGTCCACGCGGAGCGGTCGGCCGAGTCGCCGGCCCAGGCGATGTAGCCGTCGGGCCGAACCAGCACTGCTGGACCGCGATCGGCCCGCTCCGCCTGGACCAACTCGGCGGCATCGACCGGTTTCGCGCCGCACTCGCGGACGAGAACGAAGCCGGGCCACACGCGTTGAAGTTGGGCGATCCGGCCTTGCGTCAATGGAATCTGTGTCCCGCGGGTGCCCACCAACGGGCTCTCATCTTTGCGGTGTGCGTACCGCAACGTCGTTCCCGCGAAGCTCCCGGATACCGCGTCGCGCACGCGGGGGACGCGAAGTATGCAGGGCGCCAGCTGGTTTCGAATCGATCGTGCGACTCGCGGATGAAGTGTGATGCCACGCGCCATCAGGCCGGACTGCAGCAGAACCCGCTTGCCGATCGGATGGCGCTCGTCGTGGTAGCTGTCGAGCACGGAGTCGGCTGTGCCGGCGAGCGCCGCATCGATCTTCCAGGCAAGGTTTGCCGCGTCCTGAATGCCGGTGTTCATGCCCTGCCCGCCCATGGGGGAGTGGACGTGGGCCGCGTCTCCGGCGAAGAAGACGCGGCCGTGCCGATACTGCGTGACTTGCCTTTCATCGCAATGGAATCGGGACTTCCACCCGACGTCGAGCACTTCCATTCCGGTCCCCATTGCCCGCGCAAGGATGTCGATGATCTCTTCCTCAGCCACGGGCTCGCTGTCAGGCACCTGGTTGTCGCGGTCCCACACCATCGTGCGATACCACGAACCGTCGGCGTCGTCTTGGCCGTAGGGGGCTAAGAACGCGAACACGTTTCGAGTGCTGCCGAGCGTCAGGCCGCCGTCGGATGGTCCGTGCGCAAGTCTGACATCAGCGAGCACGATCGAGGACAAGATCGTCTTGCCCGGGAAATGGGCGCCTACCAGCCCGCGCACCGTGCTGTGCGCCCCGTCGGCGCCGATCACGTACCGCGCCCGCCAGCGTGTCCGATGCTCCGTATCGTCGTGCGACCGCACCATCACGGTGACGCCGTCGGCGTCCTGCTCGAGTGCGACGACCTCGTTGCCACGCCTGATATCGGCGCCCTGCGCGACGGCGTAGCCGCCCAGTGCCTGATCGATGTTGGTTTGTGGAGTGATCATGGCGAATCGGTAGGGCGAGTCGAGGTGTGTGAGGTCGATGCGGGCCCCGCCGAAGATCGTGACTCCCGGTGCCGGATGGGCGTACGCCAACAGGTCGTCGGCGAGTCCGCGGGCGTCGAGAACCTCGAGAGTGCGGGGCATGGTGGCGAAGGCGCGGCTCGCCGGGTTGATGGTGGGCCAGCGCTCTAGAACGGTGACTGACCGGCCGGCCCGCGCCAGGTCACCGGCGGCGGTTAACCCCGTCGGACCGGCGCCCACGACGAGGACGTCGACGTCATAGCTGGTCATCACGCCACCGCATCCGGCTGTGGGTACCAGGGACGGACGTCGTCGGGGCTTGCCACGGTCGCGCGATTGAAGACGAAGCGGCAGCCGGGCGGTGTGGTGAGAGCGGCGTTGACGATCGATTCGAACCGCTGTGTGTTGCTCGCGACGAGTCGCACGATCATGCCGTGACCTCCGATCTTGAGTTCAACAGTTGTTGAAGTTAACGGTAGGCATGGCGGGTGGTCATGTCAACAGTTGTTGAATACACTGCTCGGTATGTCCGCGAGAGTGCGTGATAGACGCGATGGCGAAGCCACCCGATCGACCATCCTGGACGTCGCGCGATCGCAGTTCGGCGGTTATGGCTTCGAACGCACGACCATCCGTTCGGTCGCATCGGCCGCCGGCGTCGATCCAGCACTCGTCATGCATTACTTCGGCAGTAAGGCGGAACTGTTTGCCGCGGCCTCGCGATTCGACGTCACGTTTCCAGATCTCTCGGATACCGCGCCCGAGCGCGTAGCCGATGTACTGCTGCCGACGTTCATTGCAGTCTGGGGACCGCAGGGACCATTTCTCCCGCTATTGCGCGCCGCCGCGACGAACAAGCCTGCTGCGGATGCCCTGCTCGAGATATTCGTCGACCGGGTGGCCCCTGCTCTGGCCGCGGTCGTGCCAGATCGCGCGGATGAACGCGCTGCCCTGGTGGGATCGCAACTGCTCGGCCTCGCGGTGGCGCGCTACATTCTGTGCATCCCGCCACTCGCGGGCATGGCTGAAGCAAATCTCATCGAATGGCTGCGGCCGGTGCTCACCCATTACCTGACCGGCCACGCGCCGTAACCCATGCCCGCTCTGGCGGGCGTGTTCGACGGTCGTCGGGCCACCCTCTACCGTGAATCAGGCCTACTCAACAAATCTCCTAATGCGAGGTGTCTCGTGAGCTCAAAGCATCCCTTTCGTCAGGCAGTCGAGGCACGCGACGAGGCGAGCATCCAGGCGCTGCTGGCCGACAACGTGGTGTTCACCAGTCCGGTGGCATTCAAGCCGTATGTCGGCAAGCCGATCACCGCGGCGATCCTGCGTGGTGTGTTGCGAATTTTCGACGACTTTCGCTACGTCCGCGAAATCGCCGACAGCAACGGCCGTGACCACGCGCTGGTGTTCGAGACGAAGATCTCGGGGGCGCCGGGCGTACAGATCACCGGTTGCGACTTCCTGCATTTCAACGACGAGGGTCTGATCGACGAGTTCACGGTGATGGTGCGGCCGCTCTCGGGCGCGACGGCATTGTCCGAGGCGATGGGGGCGCAGTTCGATCGGATCCAGCGCGAGGCAGTCGAGCTGGCCGGCACGTTCGCAACGGCCTAGGGCTGATCATGCGGATCGGACTGGGCATCAATTACGCGGGTGGATTCAAGGATGTGGCCGCCGAGGTGGCCGACCTCGAACGCGCCGGGTTGGACATCGTCTTCGTCCCCGAGGCGTATTCGTTCGACGCGGTGAGCGCGCTCGGCTACCTCGCGGCCAGCACCGAACGGGTTCAGCTCGCCTCGGGCATCTTGCAGCTCTACACCCGGACGCCCACGCTGACCGCAATGACCGCGGCCGGTCTCGACTACGTCTCCGATGGCCGGTTCGTCCTGGGTCTGGGCGCCTCGGGCCCGCAGGTCATCGAGGGTTTCCACGGAGTGCCCTACGACGCCCCGATTGCCCGGACCCGCGAGGTGATCGAGATCTGCCGCCAGGTGTGGCGTCGCGAGCGCCTGGAATACCGTGGGGAGTACTACACGGTCCCGCTGCCCGCCGAGCAGGGCACCGGACTAGGCAAGGCGCTGAAGCTGATCAATCAACCTGTCCGGGAACGCATTCCGATATTGGTGGCCGCACTCGGTCCCAAGAACGTCGAACTGGCCGCCGAGATCTGCGAGGGCTGGCAGCCGATCTTCTTCCTGCCGGAGAGGGCGCAGGACGTGTGGGGCAAAGCGTTGGCGGCCGGCCGGGCCAAGCGCGATCCTGTGTTGGGAGAGCTCGACGTGTATGCCGGTCCGGCGCTGGCCATCGGCGAACACATCGAGCCGCTCCGCGAATCGGTCAAGCCGCACCTGGCGCTCTACATCGGCGGAATGGGTGCGAAGGGCAAGAACTTCTATCACGCCCTGGCCACCAAGTACGGCTACGGACCGCAAGCCGACCGCATCCAAGAGCTCTACCTGGCCGGCGATAAGGACGGCGCCGCCAAGGTGGTGCCCGACGAACTCGTCCGCGACGTCAACCTGATCGGTTCACCCGGGTTCGTCAAGGAACGCTTGGCGGCCTACCGCGAAGCGGGGGTGACCACCCTGAACGTGGTGCCCATCGCGGCAACGCCGGCCGAGCGGATCAAGCTCATCGAAACGCTTCGCCAGCTGCTCTAACCCACAGCCCTCAGCCTTCTTCAGCCTTCCGAGTCCGCGAGTGTGGCATTGAAGGTCTTACTCGGCCGCATCACCGCCGTGGTCTTGTCGCCGTCCGGTGCGTAATAGCCGCCGATGTCCACTTCTTCACCCTGTACCTCGTTGAGTTCGGCCAGGATGATGTCTTCGTTCTTGGTCAACGCATCGGCGAGTGCGGCGAAGTGTTCCCGCAACTCCTGGTCATCGGTCTGCGCGGCAAGTTCCTGCGCCCAGTACATGGCGAGGTAGAACTGGCTTCCGCGGTTGTCGAGCTCACCGGTCTTGCGCGACGGATTCTTGTTGTTGTCCAACAACTTGCCGGTCGCGGCGTCAAGCGTCTTGGCCAGGATCTTGGCGCGTTCGCTGTTGGTCTTGATGCCCAGGTCTTCCAGGCTGGCGGCCAGCGCGAGGAATTCGCCGAGTGAATCCCAGCGCAGGTGGTTCTCTTCCACGAGCTGATGAACGTGCTTGGGCGCAGAGCCACCCGCTCCCGTCTCGTACATGCCGCCGCCGGCCATCAACGGCACGATGGACAGCATCTTGGCGCTGGTGCCCAGCTCCAGGATCGGGAACAGGTCGGTCAGGTAGTCGCGCAGGATGTTGCCGGTGGCGGCAATGGTGTCTTGCCCGCGCATCGCCCGCTCGATCGTGTGCCGCATGGCCCGTTCCTGCGACCTGATCGAGATGTCGAGTCCCTCGGTGTCGTGGTCGGCCAGGTAGGTGTTGACCTTCTTACGCAATTCGTTCTCATGCGGACGCCAGACGTCCAGCCAGAACACCACCGGCATGCCCGAGTTCCGTGCCCGGGTGACGGCGAGCTTGACCCAGTCGCGGATCGGTGCGTCCCGGACAATGGGCATCCGCCAGATATCGCCCTCTTCCACGTTTTGGGTCAGCAGGACTTCCCCGGTGTCGAGGTCGACGATGTTGGCGACGCCGTCCTCGGGGATCTCGAACGTCTTATCGTGTGAGCCGTACTCTTCGGCCTGCTGCGCCATCAAACCGACGTTGGGAACCGTGCCCATCGTGGTCGGATCGAATGCCCCGTGTGTCTTACAGAAGTTGATGATCTCCTGGTACATGCGGGAGAACGTGGACTCGGGGTTGACGGCCTTGGTGTCCTTTTGCCGTCCGTCGGCGCCCCACATCTTGCCGCCCGCGCGGATCATCGCGGGCATCGAGGCGTCCACGATCACGTCGCTGGGCGAATGGAAGTTGCTGATGCCCTTGGCGGAATCAACCATGGCGAGCTCGGGGCGATGCTCGTGGCAGGCGTGCAGATCGCGGATGATCTCGTCGTGCAGCGAGGCGGGCAGTGATTCGATCTTGTTGTACAGATCGACCAAGCCGTTGTTGACGTTGACGCCGAGTTCGTCGAACAACTCCTGGTGCTTGGCGAAGGCGTCTTTATAGAAGATCTTCACCGCATGGCCGAATACGATCGGGTGCGACACCTTCATCATTGTCGCCTTGACGTGCAGCGAGAACATCACGCCAGTTTCGTAGGCGTCCTGCATCTCGGCCTCGTAGAAATCGCACAACGCCTTCTTGCTCATGAACATGCTGTCGATGATGTCGCCATCGAGCAGCGACACCGTGGGCTTGAGCACGATCGTCTTGCCGCTCTTGGTGACCAGCTCCATCTTCACGTCGCGAGCTCGGTCCAGGGTCATCGACTTCTCGCCGTGATAGAAGTCGCCGTGCCGCATGGTCGCCACGTGCGTGCGCGAGGCCTGCGACCACTCCGCCATGCTGTGCGGGTGCTTGCGCGCGTACTCCTTGACCGCCCTGGGTGCGCGGCGGTCTGAATTACCTTCCCGCAGTACCGGATTAACCGCGCTGCCTAGGCATTTGGCGTAGCGGTCGCGGATCTCGTGTTCCTCGTCGGTTTTCGGGTTCTGCGGGTAGTCCGGAAGCTTGAAGCCCTTGCCTTGCAGTTCCTTCACGGCGGCCACCAGCTGCGGCACCGAGGCGCTGATGTTCGGCAGCTTGATGATGTTGGTGTCGGGTGACTGCGTCAGCCGGCCCAGCTCGGCAAGGTTGTCCGGCACGCGCTGCTCGTCGGTCAGGTGATCGGCGAACTCGGCGAGGATGCGCGCCGCCACCGAGATGTCGCTGGTCTCGATCTTGATGCCCGCCGGCTCAGTAAAGGCACGCACTATCGGCAGAAAGGCGTAGGTCGCCAGTAGCGGCGCCTCGTCGGTCAGCGTATAGATGATGGTCGGCTGCTGGCCGCTCATGATTCTTCTCCCGGCGTCACTGTCGTCGATGTTGTGTCCGCTATCAGTATCCCGTCGGTGTGTTACATGCGCTGTGCGCAGGGTCTGTTTTGGCTCGAGGCGGCTTATTGCACGACGTCGAGCGGGTGATCAGAGCGAGGCCAGGAATGCGACGAGGGTGTCGTTGACCTGCCCTCGCGGCCCGGAACGCATCGGGTCGCTCGTTAGAGTTTACCGTTGGCGATGTCGACGATGACCAGAGCCGCGTCCAAAAGCGGCGTGTCGATGCGATGCCGACGGGCGCGCTCGGCGAGGTCAGATGGCACGCTGACCTCGACGCGCCGGTGGGCGGCCAGGTCACGAAACATCGACGGGGCGAAGTTCGACGTCGGATCGGTCAGCGTGGCGTCCAATCCTGACCGCGCTGCCGGGGACAGCGGGTACCCGTCGGCAGCAGCGACCGCCGCTACCTCAGCGGCCACGCGTCGGCCCAATGCTGGTCCGCCCGGCGTTCGAGCCACCACGCCGACCACAGTCCCCGCCAGGCAGGTCAGCACGGCGGTCGCGCTGATAAAGGCGAATTTCTCCCACATGCCCGCCACCATGTCCGAGCGCACGCGCACCGCGACGTTATCCACCCTGAACTGGTGCACCACCGCGTCGAATATGTCCGACGTGCCACCGTCGAACTGGCCGACTTCGAGGTCAACGCCCGGCGCGACTTCGTCGATGAGGCCTTCGGCCAGCATTGACGTAGCCAGCCGCACCGCGGCCGCGAGGACGGCCTGTTCACCGAACGCGGCGATCAACACCGACAGGTGCGCCATCCCATTGACCAACGGCACAATCCGGGTATCCGGAGTGACCACGCCCCGGAAGTCCTCGACCGCCGATGCGACCACGTCGCTGCGCACGGCCAACACAACGACGTCATAGCTGCCCTCAAGCTGTGACGCGGTGACAGCGTGCACGGGCAGAGCGGATACCCCGGACTTGCCGCGGATACGCAGTCCGTGCGCGGTAAGCCGGTCAAAGCTGCTCTGGTGCACCAGGAACGACACATCGCGGCCTGCTGTGACCAGTTGGGCACCGAGGTAACCACCGGCCGCTCCCGCGCCCACGATGAGCACCTTCATTGTGCGACCCCACCTAGCGGCCGCCGCGAGCGCCTCATTGCCTTCGGGTTCTCCGTCCCACCCCCCGTCGTGTCGCGACGAGTCATGACTTCGCTTGCCATAGTCTGCTTTTCAGGGTACTGGCCGCCGCCCCCGGACAAGTGGAATATCCGCCTCCGACCCTGGGTTGCCAAGGCCAGGAACTCTTAGGGAGCAAGTCACATGGACCTTGACCGCATCACCCACCCGTTAAGACTGGCCAGAGGGTCCCACCAGCCAGGATCCGGCAGAGGGTGCGCCATGAACGCGATTTCATACATCAACGGCGACGCGCAGATCACCGACTTCCCCGCGACTTCGGCCCGCCCGCTCGCCGCCTTCGTTCAGCTGTGTAATGACCTGCTTGCCAATCCTGACGGGTATTTGTCGCCAGAGGACAGCCTCCTGGTGCTGGACTTGGCTTGGCTCACGGTCGGAACCGCCGATGTTGCCGACACCGTCATGCACACCTGGGTGACCAAGCTGTTGATCAGCCCGCCCTGGGGCGTCATCCGGTACGCACAGAATGCCGCGGCCGAGGCGATCACCGACATCGCCGAGTTGCATCGCGCCCTGGCCCCGGGCGACGTGCCGTCGATCACCGCTTGGGACAGCGCTGCCCGCGCCGCCCGCGCGGTGAGCAAGACATTAGCCGGAGCGGAGCTGTACGCCGTCCGGGCCGCATACCAATCGACCACACTTGTTCATACCGATGACTGGGACACGCTCGATGCCGTCACGGGCAATGCGCTGCGCGCGCACAGGCTCGCAAACAGGGATAACGGCGCGACCCCAATCGTGGATGTCACCCGTAACGCTATTCGCTCATGGCGTCGTCTAGCCGGGCTGAGTGTTGTTAGCAGCAACCCGACACCGGTCACCGAGGCCGTCCGACGCATAGAGACAGCGGCATAGCAGCCTCGGCGCGTTCAGTTCTGCCGGTGGCTGTCTCGCCTCACCCGCACTGCCCGGCTGACCGCTGTTACCGACGCCAGCGCTGCCAACCCAACGAGAATCATCGCCGAGTCCGCAGACCCGACCGCAGCCAGTAATAACGGCAGGCCAAAGCCGAGGTAAGTCACCGCGTAGAACGCTCCGGTGAGGGTGCCGCGCAGACGTTGCGGGGCTGCGGCTTCCAAATCGATCAAGCCCTCGCGTAAGCAAAGACCGGCCGCTGATCCCAGAAGTATCACCAACGACAGGCCCAGTAGCGGTGTCATCGTCGGAGGTGCCGCCGCGGTCAGCGCATAACCGAACGCGGCCAGCACTGCACCGACGGTGCCTGCTTGCGGCCCCCACTGACGGGCCCGGGCGAGCAACTGAACGCCTCCGCTGACGCCGTTGGCGATCAGCGCCGCTACCCCCGCAGCCATAGCGGCCGCGAACCCGGTGTGCACGCGGGCGGGGATCGTGATGAACGCAAGTGCAGCCGACGCGAACACCCACGGTGCCAGCGGCATCGCCCAACTCAATGCCCGCATGCTGCTTGCCTGCCGGGCTGGGCTGGACTGCTGCTTTGCGCTGCCCGTTGATGCCGGGCCAGCCACACGTGCACGCTGCACCGCCACTACAGAAACAGCCGTCGCCAGCACGACAAGGGCGGCGGCGATCACGAACGACAGCGCAATGCCGGATTCTCCGGCTGCGGCGATCGCCCCCGAAGCAAATGGGCCGATAGCGAAACCGAGAGTCAAGACGACGCCCGCGATGGCCGCGCCGGCGGGACCTTTCAAATCCGAAGCCCAAGCAGTGCATGAGCTGACCGCAAAACCCGTGCCAACTCCGATGATCAAACGCCCCGCCAACAACATGTCGGACTGCTGCGAGAGCAGCATGGCCACCGTCCCCAACAGCACAACCGCAGATCCCGCCCACGCCACCCACCGGCGCCCCAGCGCGTCTGACACCCGGCCGCCGATAACCAGGCCGGGCAGTATTCCCACCGCGTAAACAGCGAAAACCGCATCGAGCACTGTCGCGGTGAGGTGTTGGTGATCGCTGATCGCGGGGATCAACGCAATGAAATGGCTGGCGGCCCACCCGATCGCCAGCAAGAGAGCCAAGAGGCTGGCGAATAAATCCCGGGTCGCACCCGGCCGCTCAGGTTGATGCACTGTCACTAATTCCGATCGGGGACGGCACGTCACCTCGGTGGCCACACTCGACGACATCACGAATCTTCTCCACAAAGGTATCTGCTTGCACCGACCAACGAATATTGACGGGTCAAACGACGGCGCGGCCCAGGGAGTTACTCCCAATGGCTGCGCAATGGTCGTACGCGAGGGCGATATTCTTCCCCTGAGCGGAGCCGCGCCACCGTGGGAGGGGATGAGATCGTGGAGTTCATTTTCAACGACGAGGCGTTCAAGTTCGAGACGTTGCGTGCCGCCGGATTTGCCGGGGACGCCGGCGCTGACATCGGCGAAGTCATCATCACCACCGCGCAGATTCCCGAGGGCGACGAGGACGCGTGGACCACAGCCTGGAAGGCAACCGCCGAACGCACGGCGAAACGCGGCGAGGCCTCACTGGACGTCGGGGACACAGTCAGCGCGCGCGAAGCGTTCCTCCGTGCATCGAGCTACTACCGGTCAGCCGAGTTCTACCGGCGGGCGGATCCGTTGAATGATCCTCAGGTTCTTGAACTGTCCAGGCTGTCGAAGGACTACCTGGTCAAAGCCGGCGGCTTGCTGGACGGTCCGTTCGCCGAAGTCACCATCCCGTACGAAGACGGTGAGATGCCGGGCTATCTATTCTTCGTCGACGACAGCGGGCGTGCGCGCCCGACCGTCATCTACACCAACGGCTTCGACTCCACCCGCGAGGAGGGCTACTTCGTCGTCGGTGCTGCGGCGCTGCGGCGGGGTTACAACTTTCTGGCCTACGACGGTCCAGGCCAGGGCTGGATGATTCGGGAGGAGAAGGTGCCGTACCGACCGGACTGGGAGAACGTGCTGGGCCCGGTTGTTGACTACGCCCTGACCGTCCCCGAAATCGACAGCACCAAGATCGTGCATTTCGGCTACAGCCTGGGGGGTTATCTGGTGGCGCGCTATGCGGCTTACGACCATCGGTCGGCAGCAATCGTCTGCAACGACGGGCTGATGACTTTTTACGCGTCTTATCCCCCGATACCGGCGCCCATTCTGAGCTTGATCGAGGCCAAACGTGACGACGAGGCGATCCCAAAGCTTGAGGCACTGATGAAGGACGACACCAATGCTCGGTGGGGACTGCAGAACGGCCCCTGGGTCAACGGGGTTGCGACCACCGCTGACTATGTCCGGAGCACCGCCGACTACACCCTGACCACGCAGGACATCGGAAAGATCCGGACACCGGTGCTGGTCCTGGAAGGCGAAGACGACAAGGTGTTCGCGGGCCAGGCAGCCGAATTCGCGGCCGCATTGAAAACACCGCACGAACACGTCGTCTTGCGCAGCGCGGACGGCGCAGGCCAACACTGCCACGAGGGGGCGATGTACCTACTTCATCAAACGGTCTTCAATTACCTGGCTAAGACGCTCGGCTAGCGCCACGGGTCAACGCTGCGTCCCGCCGGCCCCCGATCACGCGCCACTGCTTTCGATGCTGCACCGATAAACCCAGGCGCGCGGAGGTGGGGCCACGGGCGGCGCGCGAGTTCGGAATCATCTGGCGCCTGGTTGGTTCTCGTATGCGGGGCCGGTGGGAAGTAGATGTTTGTCGACCAGCTTGTGCCACCGGCGCTGGCGGTAGCGATAGATCCACACCGCCGCCCTGGCCACGACGGGGGTTATCGCGCCGGCGTCAATAGCAACAGTGTCGCTGTAGCGGCACCGGCTTGCCGAAATCGGCTCCACGTGCAGGGTGTGATTCCATGCCCGCAGAAAACCACCATGCTCATGGGTGCGCACGGTCCGGGCGTCCTGATCGACGTCGATCACCTCAATGGTGTGGTGCGAGAACGGGACGACGTGAAACAGCCAGAGCCAGGCTGTGCCGACCTCGCCTGGCCGCATCGGCTCGATGCGGCCAACCAACGCCGGGATGCCGATCAAGCCGCGGCAGACATAGTTGAAGGACGCGGGATGGCAAAGCGCTACCCACATCCGATCAGCGTCGGTGGGCAATTCCGTCTCGACGCGGATTGTCAGCACTGTCTCCACCTTTCATGTTGTCAGGTCAGACGACTAGTATGAGTAATTGCTCGCATTTTTGGTACTCGCATTAGGGACCGCGGCTGATGGCACCTGGACGACAGAAACTCCTTCCCCGCAAGCAGCCCCGACAGCGTCGTTCAGAGCTGACTCGCCAACGGATCCTGGACGGCGCTGCTCACGTTTTCGCCGATCACGGCTACGCCGCCGGCACCACAAACCGGATCGCTGAACGAGCGGATGTGTCGATCGGGTCGTTGTACCAGTACTTCCCGAACAAGGACGCGATCCTCGTCGAGCTGATGACCGCGCACGTCCGGGCCGGCATCGCCGTCACCCAAGGACATCTCGCCGCCGGATTGCCGGACTCCCTCGAAGACACTCTCCGACTCTTCGTTCGTGCCACGATCGACAACCACCGCGAAGCACCGGCACTACACCGCGTCCTATTCGAGGAAGCGCCCCGGCCTCCGGAGTTTCTGCGCATGCTCCACGAATCCGAGACCGCCATCGTCACACTCACTCGTGCGCTGCTGGACGCTCACCCTGAAGTCCGCGTCGACGACACCTACACCGCCGCCCGGCTTGTCGTCGCCGCCATCGAGTCTCTCGTGCACCGTCTCATCGCCTCGCCCACACCCATTGAGGTCACCCAATTCGAGAACGAGCTGGTCGCCATGCTCACGAAATACCTGACCCGATGACCGGGAGCTAACCGCACAGACATAGCCACGCGGCTCGTCCGTTGAGTCCGGCGGTCATAATCGGCCAGTGACTGTGTTACTGGGGGCGGTTGCCCTCGCCGAACTCGTCGGCGCCGTTGCGCTCGGAGTTCTGCTCATCGTGTCGCGACGGCAGCTGAAGGGAACACGAGCCGAACTCGAGCGCGCCCGCACACTCGGGACGGCCCGACGCCGGCGGCGCATCGGGGTCGCACCTTTTGCGATCAGGACGGCTTGGAAGACGGCTGATTCGCTGATGACGAAAGGCATCGGCGCCACGGTCCGGAACTCGGTCGAAGACCTCGCCGGGTGGGCGCAGGTCGAACGTCCCGACCTCGCCAGACTCACCGCCGACGGTGATGTCGTGATCGCCTTCTCCGATATAGAGGACTCCACGGTCCAGAACGAGGCATTGGGCGACCGGGGCTGGGTGAAGGTGCTCGAGAGGCACAACAGACTCATCCAAAAACTTGTCGACGACCGCAACGGCCACGTGGTCAAGAGCCAGGGCGACGGTTTCATGATCGCCTTCGCCGATGCCAGGCAAGCCGTGCTGTGCGCCGTCGACGTCCAACGAGCCCTGCTCGCCGACGCTGAACGCTGGGCGGGAATCCGCGTCCGGATCGGCATCCACATGGGGTCCTCGGTCCGGCGCGGCGACGACCTCTTCGGGCGCAACGTCGCGATGGCGGCGCGCATAGCGGGACAAGCCAACGGTGGTGAGATCCTCATCAGCGAATCGGTACGCGATGCGATCAACGACCTGCCCGATTTCGAGCTCAGCGCGCCTGTAGAGGCCGAACTCAAAGGCCTGCAGGGCAGCCACAACCTCTACGCGGTGAAAGTGTCCGCCTGACGGCGGCTTCGCCGAATGGTCAGCAGGCTGGCCGCGGTAAGCAATTGCCAGATGGTGATCGAGTACACGCTTCCCCGCTCCCACGTCCCATCGGGCAGCAGGTTGGACTTGGTCGTCGCCGAGTTGACCATTAACATCGTCAAACACAACAGGCCCAGGGCCGCAATGACTTTGGAGATACTGCGGTACCAACGATGGCCGCCGACGATCCCAATAACCGCAGATCCCGCCAGAATGGCGGTGTTTCCTCCAACAATCGCCAGTGCGGCGCCGACGACATGTACTTTCCCGCTGTGCACAGTTCCAACCACGATATTGCCGACGGCATTCACGGCAACCAAACCCAAAAACGCACGGGCCCTCCGACTGTCGGGGACCCCCACAATCAGCAACGCTCCGGTAAAGAAGAGAATCCCCTGCAGGTAGAACGCTATCTGCATCAGGTAAGCCCGCGTGGAGTTGATCATCCGGCCGTGCACCATCCCGCCGCCGGTAAGCCCGAGGTCGCTGATGTAGTCGCGCGCGTAGCTGTAGCAGGGCTCAAAACTTGCGGCGGCGACTGCTTCGAGGACCAGGTATGCGGTGGCTGCCACGACCCAGACCGCGGCTCCACGTGTGCTCGCCGCCGTTGCCTCGATCTTCGCCATCAGAGAATTTGATCGAGCAGGCTCTTGAGTTCCTTCTGCTGGGCGGCGGTCAGGCGTTCCAGTCGTTTACTGAATGCGTCCGATAGTAGGGCGAGCCCGTCCTGGTTGGCTTGCCGTCCGGCCGCGGTAAGCAGGAGGCGATGGCGCCGAAGATCGGTGGAGTCGATCTCGCGGCGCACGAATCCCGCGGCCTCAAGGCGTTTCAGGTAAACCGTCACCGTCGGCTTGGGCATGCTCAGCGTGACCGCCAGTTCGGCAGGGTAGGGATGCTCGTCGATCTCCGCGAGCAGGAAGAGCTCCTTGGTTTCGAGCCCCAACGTGGCGATGTCGGGCTCCGCGGCAGAGATCACCGACAGCAGCACTCGATAGTTCAGCGACCAGATCTTGGCTGCATCGATTTGCGACATCGACCTTGCGATCCTAGTTAGTTCGACGATAAACTAGTTGGTAAATAAACAAACGCATCGCTGAACAATCTAGCAGAAAGCGACCACGCATGCCTTTGGATCACTACGTAACACTCGGTCGATCCGGTCTACGCGTCAGCCCACTCTGCCTGGGTGCGATGACGTTCGGTGAAGACCTGGGCTGGGGAACCAGCGTTGCGGAATCCCAACAGATCATCGACCGATTCGTCGAGCTCGGTGGCAACTTCATCGACACCGCCAACTTCTATACCAGGAGCCACTCCGAGAAGATCATCGGCGAACACATCGGGTTCGACCCGGCCCGCCGCGATCGGTTGGTGATCGCGACGAAGTTCAGCGGCAACCTGTACCCAGGTGACCCCAACGGCGGCGGCTCGGGCCGCAAATCGGTGATCAGCGCTTGCGAGAACTCGTTGCGTCGCCTGCAAACCGACTACATCGACCTGTACTGGCTGCACATCTGGGACGCCAACACTCCCATCGAGGAGACGATGGCCGCGCTCGACGACCTTGTTCGGGCCGGCAAGGTGCGCTACCTCGGCGTATCCGACACCCCGGCGTGGAAGATTGTCGAAGCCAACCTCATCGCGCGTTTCCGGGGCTGGTCGTCATTCGTGGGACTGCAGGTCGAGTATTCGTTGCTGGAACGCAACATCGAACAGGAGCTGGTTCCCATGGCCCGCGAATTCGGCCTCGGGATCACCCCGTGGTCACCACTCAAAAGCGGTGTGCTCAGCGGCAAATACACGCGGCGCAATGCGGGGGAGCGCCGGGGCGATCGCGGTGCGATGGTCGATGCGTTCCTAACCGAGAAGACCTTCGAGCTCATCGACGAACTCGAGATCATCGCCAAGCAGCACGAGACCACCGTCGCCGCGGTGGCGCTGGCGTGGGTGGCCGCCCAGCCGGCGGTGAGCTCAGTCATCATCGGCGCACGCCGGCTCTCGCAGCTTGAGGACAACATCCGCGCTGCCGATGTGAACCTCACCGCCGAAGAACTCGCTCGCCTCGACGCTCTCACCGAACCGAGGCTCGGCTTCCCCCACGACATGTTGACGATGGCTCCGGGCATCATTAACGGCGGGACAACCGTCAACGGTGTCACCGCGTCAACCTCTGAATACGTCATGCCCGAAGGCGGCCAGCCACACTGAAACCCAGCGGATGGCAGTCCGCGCCATCCGCTTAGCTCAAGATCAGGTCGTTCGGCAGTTCACTGCTCAGCAACGCCTCGGCGAGCAGTTCACCGAGCAACGGCCCGAACTTCATCAGGTTGCTGCCGACGAACGCCACGACACAGCCGCGGCGTGCCGCCATCCAACCGTCCCCGCCCGAGTCGAGCCACGGGGCGCGAACCGTGACGCAGTCCACACGGGTCACCGGCGAGAGCGACGGGAACAGCGCACGAACAGTTGCGGGGTCGGGCACCTCCTGGCCGAAGGCCCAGCGGCCCGTACTGCCCACCGGCAACCCGTAGCCCTCCGGCGCGGACAGGCACGCGGCGCCCATGGCGTCAGCACCTTCATAGGTGAAGCGAGTGTGCGGAGCGAACTCGACGTCGAGGGGGCCGAAGAGCACCGGTGTCTGGACACCCGCGCAGATCAGCACATGGTCGCCGCGCACCACGATGCCGTCTGCGAGGGTGGTTGAGCCGTCGTCCGCGACCGACAAGACCTCCCCACGATCGATGATGACCCGCCGCGCCAGAGCGCTGAGCGCACGGCGGATGCGCAGGCTGCCGCCAAGCGGATCGAACACTCCGGCCTCCCACGGCGCGGCCACGAACGGAATCCGCGCCGCGATCTCGGGTCGATCAATCCAGGAGAATGCGGCGCCGGCTTCTTTCATTGCCGCCGCCGTGTGATCGGCGGCGCCGGCGGCGATAAAGCCCTCGGAGCCCAGCAGTCGGCCCGCGCCGAACTCAGCTTCCCAGCGCCGCCAACCGACACGGGCCTGCATAGCGAGCCTGCATAATGTCGGACGCTGGTGCGCTATGCGGAAGATCCGCGCCAGCCCTGTGGACTGCTCGGCGAACGGCTCGCCACGCTCGAACACAGTCACGTGCTCTCCGCGCTTCGACAACTCATAGGCGGCCGCGAGCCCGCATATCCCCGCGCCGACAACGATAATCACGTGAGAACCGCAGCGTCAGCGGGTGAGGATCCGTCCAATTCGCCTGCACGCCAGTCATGGGCAACCCGCACCCGATCAGTCTAGGTTCACCCACAAGACGGTTTCTCAGAAGAAGAACCCGGCGTGCGGTGCTTGGGAACCGGTGAACAGCTGATCGGCCACGACGAGTCCGGCCTGATCGTCGCCCGTGGCCAGGCCCGCAGCGGCAAGACTGTGCCAGGTTGAGCCGCCGAGCAGAACGGTGGCGAGGCCCTCGACGCCAACGTGCAACTGGGCGCGCCGGCCCGTCGGTTCCGCGCCCTCGCCTGTGATGGTGTAGCTGGATGAATTGTCGGGCAAGAGCGGGTCATGGACCGCGATGGTGATGGTGCCGTCTCCGTCATATTGTCGTGCTTCCAGCGCTTTTGGGACGTCGACGATGCGCAGCCACGTTTCGTCGTGTACTGCCGTTACCTTCGCGGCGCGCCGATCACGAAGCAGCCAGGGCAGCGGATCGTCGACGGGCAGCATCCAGAACATCACGCGGTCAATGAGATCGAGCCCGAGCAGGAAGCGGAGTAGCCCGAGATAGGCCTCCGTGGTGGGGGCGAAGAAGTCCTCGACCACGATGGTGCGCTGGTCGCTGACGAACCACCTCTC
Source organism: uncultured Actinomycetota bacterium (assembly GCA_963762625.1). Lineage (GTDB taxonomy): Bacteria > Actinomycetota > Actinomycetes > Mycobacteriales > Mycobacteriaceae > Mycobacterium. The sequence continues at coordinate 88,092 of CAVXLB010000001.1, read as the reverse complement.
GGTGTCGATGGGGCGGTAGCGCGCGAAACCCGTCTCGGATCCGGGCTGGCCGTGTACCGCGACATACGAAGCACCCGAAGATGATTCGTTACGCAACCGGAGACCCTGCCACCACACTCCTGGCCGGTCGATCGTTCCCGGCCGGGACGGCCGGTTAACCGCGCAGATCCGGGGCAGGACATCCCATGCTTCGGCGGCGTCCAGCAGTCGCACCGGACCACCGGCCCCGACATTCGGACGGAGCGCCGCCCGTGCCGTCAGTACCTCCACGCTTTGCGATGAACTCGCCACGCCGTAGCCATACCGCTCATAGATCGTCGCCTCCGACGCCCGCAACGTCGCGACTACCTCACCCCGAGCGGCGATGTCGTGCAGCTGATGGCGTATCAGCTCGGTGGCGACGCTTTTTCGCGTGAACGACGGCAGCACCCCGATATGTGTCACGGCGGCATGGCCGACGATCGCTCCGCCGGGAAGTGTCAGGCCGCCCGTAGTCGCGTCCGCAGTGCCGACGAGTTGTCCTTCGATGAATGCCCCCACCGTGCGGCCAGGTTCGAGCAGCTTGGTGATCTGGCCGGGTGGCAAGTTCGACATGGGCGGAAACCCGATCATGGCGGTGCGAAACACGTTGGCCGCGGCGATGAGGTCGTCCTCGGTGTCGAGAACACGAATCTCGATGGTCATGCGGTCATCATGTCTCGTGGCCGGGGTGGTTGCCCGAGCGGCTCGGTTGCCTTGCCCGCCGCCCGTGCGTGGTGACACTGCCAACCTGCCGCCATCATCGAGAGATGTCTGCGAGGTTTTTCTGGTTCTTGTCCACCAGTGGTGACAATCGCTCGATCGTGAGTGGGTCGCACGCGTCGTCGCACGTGACCTGGCCGCGGGTTACGGTCTCTGGGTGCGCAGCATCCGAACCGGTGAAGGTGCGATCCTGTTCCCCGGCCGGGAGCGCTGTTATGAGCTTCTTGCCGAAGAGTGGGCTGGCCGATGAGCGGTATTCCCCGGGCGCAGGAATGGATCGACCAATGTGACACCCTGATCAGCCGCCGCGGACATCGCATCGCATTCCGTCGGGGCGGGCAGGGGCCCACGGTGCTGATGCTGCACGGATTCCCCACCTGGTCTTACGGCTACGCCGACGTCGCCAACGACCTGGCGTCCGACCACGACGTCATCACGCTGGACTTCCTCGGTTACGGCGCCTCCGAGAAGCCCAACCCTTACGAGTACTCCGTCGCCGAGTCGGCTGATGTGGTCGAGGATCTGGCAGCCCACCTGCATTTGGACTCGGTGCGCTTGGTCGTCCATGACTATGGGGGCATCGTCGGTCAAGAACTCGTCGACCGAGCGCAGGGCGGCCGACTCGGCTTCAGCATTGACAGCCTTTTCGTGTTGAACTCCGGGATCGTCTACAGCGCCTACCGGCCGACGTGCCTGCAGAAGCTGTTGATTCTGCCCGTCGTCGGCAGGCTGCTGGCCGGGCGGATTACGGCGGGCCGCTTGCGTTCCGCACTCGACGCGGTTCGCGGGGCAAGCCTCACCGACACCGAGTTCGATGATCTCTGGTACGGCGTCTCGCGGCAAGGCGGCCACAAGCTCGCGCACCTGCACATCCGCTACAACGCCGAACGCGCCGCCCATCACCTCCGGTGGGAGAAGGCATTGGCTGACTGGGATGGTCCACTGCATCTTGTGTGGGGCCTCGACGATCCGGTGTCGGGACGCCACGTCCTCGAGCGGGCGACCACGGTCCTGCCGCACGCCAAGGTGACTGAGCTCTATGGCGTCGGCCACTACCCGCAATCCGAAGCGCCCCAAACCGTTGCGGCTGCAGTGCGGACGATTTAGCGGATTGGCAGACCGGTCACCGCCCGGGAAATTACCAGGCGTTGGATCTCGCTGGTTCCCTCGAAGATCGTGAAAATCTTGGCGTCGCGGTGCATCCTCTCCACGGGGTAGTCGCGCGTGTACCCGTTGCCGCCCAGGATCTGGATAGCCTCGTCAGTGACGTAAACAGCGGTCTCGCTCGCCGCCAGCTTGGCCATCGAACCCTCGGCGCAGTCGAAGCTCTTGTTGTTGCGGGCCATCCAGCCGGCCCGCCAAACCAGCAGACGAGCCGCGTCGATGCGGCTTTTCATGTCTGCCAGCTTGAACGCAACCGCCTGGAATTCGCCGATCTTGCGCCCGAATTGCTCACGCTGGCAGGCATATTCGAGAGCGTATTCGTAGGCGGCCCGTGCCACGCCGACGGCCATTGCGCCGACGGTTGGCCGGGTGCGCTCAAAAGTCTTCATCGCCGCCTGCCCACCCGCGGAGGCACCTGATTTAACCCGGGCGATCCGTGCTTCGAACTTCTCCCGGCCCCCGAGAATCGTGTCTTCGGGCAGACGGACATTGTCGAGCACCACCTCGGCGGTGTGCGAAGCACGTATCCCGTGCTTCTTGAATTTCTGGCCCTGCGCAAATCCTTTGGTGTCCGGCGGGATGACGAAGCTGGCCTGGCCGCGGGTGCCGAGTTCGGGATAGACCGATACGACCACGATGTGCACGTTGGCGATTCCGCCGTTGGTTGCCCAGGTCTTGGTGCCGTTGAGAACCCATTCGCGGGTCGCGTCGTCGTAGCGCGCACGAGTGCGGATAGCGCCGACGTCGGATCCGGCGTCGGGCTCCGACGAGCAGAACGCACCGAGTTTAGGGTCGCCGGGCGTCCCGAACATCTCGGGAAGCCACCGCCCTAGTTGCTCGGCAGTTCCGTTGGCCGCCAACGCAGCTGCGGCGAGACCGGTGCCCATGATGGATAGCGCGATGCCGGCGTCACCCCAGAACATCTCCTCGAACGCGGTGAGAAAGCCCAATCCCGTTGGTTCAGCGGCTTGCTGCGCGAAAAAGTCGGGGGAGTAGAGCCCGATCTTCGCGGCCTCCTGAATCACCGGCCAGGGAGTCTCCTCTCGTTCATCCCATTCGGCCGCGGCGGGGCGGATGACCTCGGCCGCGAATTGGTGCACCCAATCGCGGACCTCGATCACGTCTTCGCTGAGATCCAGTGAGAACGTCACGGCTAAACTCCTGAAATAGGTTGGTGGTCACGGATTGCGGGGCTTATGTGGTTGGTGTACTGCGCGAGGACACTGACCGTCTGGTTGACCCACGCCTCGAAGTAGCGGTCGCCATCGATGTTGCCCGGCGAGCGGCCAGTCAGCGCTTGCAGTGTCGCGGCGTAGGACAGGGACCCGATCGCGACGGCCGCGGCCGCCGCCGGATCTGGGATGCACGTGCGGCCAGAGTGATTCGAGGCAGCCAGTTCGTCGGCGAATCGCTGATAGGCGTTGTCGGTGATGACCTGCCAGGTCTTCTCCTCGAGATCGCCGACCTCGTCGGGTTCGCGCAGCATGACCTTGAGCACATCCTCACTCTCGGTCAGGTTGTTCCAGATGAGCTGGCCTGCCGTGCGCACCGTCTGCTCGACACCGCCGGGTTCCCCGGCGTCGTACTGTTCTCGTGCGGCCACGATGCTATCGATTCGGTGCGCAACCGCGGCCTCTAACAGCTCGTGCTTGGAGGTGAAGTGCTTGTAGAGCGCGCCCGACCCGGGCGCCAAACCGGACGCGCGCTGGACGTCGGCCACCGACGTTGCCGCGTAGCCCTTCGCGGCAAAGAGCTTCAGCGCCGCTGCCAGCAGCCGATCACGTCCCGAGGTGAGCACGGTGAGAGAGTACTCACTCGCCCCGTTCAACGGCAAACGACTTGGTGCTGCGTGGATCAGAGTTGGCCGCACATGGCGGCCAGCATGTGCAAGGGTTCAGACTTTGACCGGGACACTCGTCGGAAGCCCCGATGGAGATTCGATGGAGGACAGGACAGTGGAAGTCAGCTATTGCCGCGCGGCCAGGTTGGTTGAGACCGTCCGCGTCGCGTTGCCGGTGCGAGCTCGATAGTGGCGCCTGAGGTTCGCTTGGCTCGGTGGGTACGGCTGCCGATGCGGGTGTTGTCGCTGCGCACCATCGTCATCGTCGCACAACTAGCGGTGATTGGGACCTTCGTCTTCCTGGGCGCGTGGGTGTGGATTGGCGTCACCAACAACGAATACAGCCAGCTCGACCGGCGCCTCGACTCGGTAAGCAGCCTGGGTGATATCAACACACTGCTCAGTAGCGCACAGCAGACCGACCCCGATCGCCCCACACCGGACGGCAACTTGGTACGGACCGCACGAATCGGGGGCGTTACGGTGTCGGTGCCCAGCAGCATCGTTGTACCCAAACTCGCCGACGGCTATGCGAACACCACCATCAACGGAGTGCAATACCGCGTCCGTACTTTCACTGCTGGCCCGGCTTCGATCGCGCTCGCCGCGCCACTGGCCGAGGCTCAACACCGGATCAACGACCAGCACCTGCGGGTGTTGTTGATCTGTGGCGGCGGTATCGGCGCCACGTTCCTGGTCGGGTGGGTGATCTCGCTGATTATGGTCAACCCGTTCCTGCTGCTGGCCCAGCAGGCCCGCGCGATCAATGCCCAGTCCAGCCCCGACGAGGTCCAAGTGCGCGGTGTCCGTGAGGCCGTGGAGATCGCTGAAGCGGTCGAGGGGATGCTGGCCCGCATCGGCAACGAGCAGCAGCGCACCAAGGCGGCGCTCGAGTCGGCCCGGGATTTCGCGGCTGTCGCCTCGCACGAACTACGTACCCCGTTGACGGCCATGCGCACCAATCTGGAGGTGCTGTCCACTTTGGAGTTGGCCCCCGAGCAGCGTCACGAGGTGATCGGCGACGTCATACGAACTCAGAGCCGCATCGAAGGGACCCTGACGGCGCTCGAGCGGCTGGCTCAAGGCGAACTGACCACCGTCGATGATTTTGTCCCGTTCGACATCACCGAGCTGTTGGATCGTGCCGCGCACGACGCCCTGCGCATTTACCCCGGTGTGGAGGTGTCGCTGGTGCCTTCGCTCACGGTCCTGATGGTGGGGCTGCCCACGGGGCTGCGGCTGGTGATCGACAACGCGATTGCCAACGCCGTCAAGCACGGCGGCGCCACCAAGATTCAGCTGACCGTGGCCAGTTCCGGCGAGGGCGTGGAAATAGCTATCGACGACGACGGCACCGGTGTCCCCGAGGGGGAGCGCACCGCAGTCTTCGAACGCTTCTCCCGCGGGTCGACAGCATCGCGGTCCGGCTCCGGGTTAGGACTGGCGCTGGTTGCTCAGCAGGCCGAATTACACGGCGGCACAGCGTCTCTGCACGCCAGTCCGCTGGGCGGTACGCGGCTGCTGCTGAGGCTGGCCGGCGATGGGCGTGGCCCCGCCTGAGTTGTTGCGTCCGGCCATGTCAGACACGGCGACACATATCAGCTAGATTGATACCAATGGAGTTGTGTCAGCTCCGAGAGAGGTAAAGGACGAGATGCCCGATCCGAAACCGCCGGCGTGGCTCAAGCCGATAAATAAAGTACTTGTGGGCATGCAGAAGCTTGGCATCGTCGCGGGACCGGTACGGGTGCTGACGGTGCCCGGCCGAAAGTCGGGTGAACCGCGCAGCACGCCGGCGACTCCCTTCACGCTTCATGACGGGCTCTACGTAGTCGGCGGATACCCCAAGGCAGATTGGGTGCTCAACGCTCGCGCGGCCGGCAGGGGAACTGTCACAGGGGGTCGCAAGTCAGAGCATGTCAGCTTCGTCGAGCTCACCGCGGAGCAATCTCGCCCGGTGTTGCGCGCGTTTCCTCAAGAAGTGCCCACCGGCGTTGGCTTCTTCAAACGTTCTGGGCTGGTGAAGCAAGGAACCGCGGACGAATTCGAGGCGCTGGCAGGCCGATGCGCGGTGTTCAGACTCGACTCGATTTCTCGGGTCTGACGCCTACCCCATCGAGGGCTTCACAATGGGGGCGCCTGTTCGGTGAGGTTCAACAAGACGTAGGCGATGCAGAATAGGAAGTTCAACACGACGAGCACCAAGCCCGCAAAGATCAGCGAGTGGGTACTCCGGCGGCGTAGCCGTTTGAACTTCGCCGTCCGTTTTTCACGGTTGATCTGCGTCGCGATCAACGCGAAATTGACGTCCGTAAATTCATCGTCCGTGACGGGAACGCCCGCCACCATCTGCTGAAGGCGCTCTGGGCGGGTTTGGATGCCCACGCGCGCGCAGCGCCGACACACGCGCCGCGCCTCCCTACGGCCAAGAGCTTGACCCCGCATCTGTAGTTGATGCGAGAGTCTCCCTCGTTCGTCGCCCCACGGGTTCGACGCGGTCGTCACAACCCGGGAGTCTAGTTCGTTTGCGTCGGATTGCTAGGGAGATTCCATGTTGATTGCGCGTTCACGGCGACGACACGCCGGGCCGACCCGCCCCGAGCGCACAGTCAACGCGATAGCGCATCGCGTCAACCGCGTGTGAAGATTGACCGACTTCGTTCCTAGGCTGCACAGCTCCGAAAGCACGGAAAGGGCGGTCGTGTGGACGCCGATGATCGAGGCGACGAGCAAGATGGCGGTCCCGCTGACCAAGGCGCCGAGGTCTCAACCACGCGTCCCCGCCTCGGCGCTCTGACTCGCCGGGGCGCGCTACTGGGGATGGGTGCAGTGGCCGGTGTCGCCGCGGTGGACGTCGGCGGGTTCGCCTATGCCGGCGGCTGGCTGCGGCCCGACGCGTTGACCCCTTCAGGCTTCGCCGACGGTTTCGAGCAGGTTTACGGCCGGCACGATGGATTTCGCCGAAACCATGCCAAGGGCCTCAGTGCCACTGGGTCTTTCGCGAGCAACGGGGCGGGCGCGGCGATCTGCCGGGCCGCGGTCTTCCAGCACGGCGACGTTCCCGTGATCGGTCGGTTTTCACTGTCCGGGGGTCTGCCGGATCAGGCGGACAAGCCCGGCACGGTCCGGGGGCTGGGGTTGCTGTTGCAGGTGAACGGCCAGCAGTGGCGCACCGCGATGGTCAACATCCCCGTTTTCCTGGACAGCACCCCACAAGCGTTTTACGAACGCATGCTGGTGTCCAAACCCCGGCCCGATACGGGCAAGCCTGACCCACAGAAAACGGCCGCCTTCCTCGATCGCCACCCCGAGACCGTGGCGGCGATGAAAATCGTCAAGCAGTCACCGCCCACCGCGGGATTCGCGGACAGCACGTTCTACGGGCTGAATGCCTTTTACTTCACCAACAGCGCCGGTGTGACTGTCCCGGTGCGCTGGTCCGTGGTTCCGCAGGATGACAGCGGGGCTCTCGCGCCGCCGTCAGCGCTTGGCAAGGATTACCTATTCGACGAGCTGATCCGCACGGTCGCACAGCGGCCACTGAATTGGCGACTGGTGCTCACAATCGGTGCCCCCGGTGATCCGACCAACGACGCCACCAAGCCGTGGCCGCAGTCGCGGCGATCTATCGACGCCGGCACCATCACCATTACCGCGGTCCAGACCGAGGACGCCGGCAACGCGCGCGATATCAACTTCGACCCCTTAGTGCTTCCAGACGGCATCACCGCCTCCGACGACCCCTTGCCTGCCGCGAGATCGGCCGTGTATTCGCGCTCCTTCACCCTGCGAGCCGGGGAACCCAAGTCGCCCAGCGAGGTCAACGTGCGCCGGGTGCTCTCATGACGGACGGGGCAGCCGAAGCCACCACCGCCGCGCCGCGTTTCGCCCTCCCGTCCCGGATTCTGCACTGGCTGATGGCGCCGATGGTCATTGCGCAACTTTTCATCGGCGTGACCATGATCGCTTCCCTGGCCTATTACCCGCTGCTACTGGCGATCCACCGGCCGTTAGGGGTGTTGATCCTGCTCTTCGCCATGGTGCGCTTGGTGAATCGACTCACTCACAGGCTGCCTCCATTTCTGGCTACCATGAGCGCCGCCGAACGTCGCATCGCCTCGTGGTCGGAATATCTGCTCTATGCCCTGCTATTGATCCAGCCGTTGGTCGGGTGGGCCATGCTGTCGGCCGCCAGATTCCCGGTCACTCTCTTCGGGCCAGTTCGGCTGCCCGGAATCGCACCGCACAACATCGACGTCTACGCCGTGCTGCGGGAGTGCCACAGCGTGTTTGCTTTTCTGCTTTTTGCGACGTTTACCGCCCACGTGTGCGCGGTGCTGTTTCACACACTCGTTCTGCGTGATCGCCTCATCGACCGCATGGCGCTGTGGCCCACTAAGCCCAGGCCGTGAGGCCGGGCCCGTGAGTCAAGCCTGCACCCACTCCTGCGACAACAGCCACAGCCGCTGCGCCGTGGCCGAATCGGTTGCCGCCGGGGCAGCCTCCGCGATCTGGCAGTCGGCCAGGTAAGCGCCACCACGGCCGGCCAACGAGGGCTCGGTGGCGGCCCACACGGTGGTGGCGGCGGCCTGCGCCATGGACTTCATGTTCTCGGGGGCGAATGTCTCTGCGCCCATTTCAAACAGCTTCTTGGCGGTCGCCCGTTCCATGTAGCGGCCGAGGTTGGTCGCGCAGGTGCCCGGATGGACGGCCAGCGCGGTGATCCCTTCGCTGCCGAAGCGCCGCTGAAGTTCCACCGTCATCAGGATATTCGCGGATTTGGCCTGACCGTAGGCCAGAAATGTGTCGTAGCCACGACGGTCGAAGCTGATGTCATCGAGGTCGATACCCCAGTTCCGGTGCGCCTCGGAGGTTACCGTGACGACGCGGGCATCACCCGATGCCACGGCCGCTGCCCGCAACTGCGGCAACAGCAGCGTCGTCAGCTGGAAGTGCCCGAGGTGGTTGATGCCGAACTGCAGCTCGAACCCGTCGGCGGTGGTGTTGTGCGGGGTGAACATCACGCCGGCATTGTTGATCAGGATGTCGAGGTGTGGGTACCGCGAGGCGATTGTGTGGCCTGCCGCGCGCACGCTGGCCAGGCTCGCCAAGTCTAGCGGAACCGGATGGATTCGCGGCGTCAGCTCACCCAGCCCGAGCCAGTCGCTGCCGGCGCGGAAATTCTCGGGATCCCGCACCGCGGCAACGACGTCCGCGCCGGCGGATGCCAGTGCGGCAACGGTCTGCAGTCCGAGACCGCTGGACGCGCCGGTCACCACGGCGGTCTTGTCGGTTAGGTCAACACCGGCGATCACATCGCCGACGGTAGTGGCAAACCCAAACACGACAGCCTCCTTCAGTCGTTAGCGACCAGCAGGTCGGCCAGCGCCAAACCTAAATTGTGCAGATTGGTTGGCAACGAGTAGGTGGTGTCGACACGCCAATTGACGATCGCACCGGACAAGGCACCGACGATGATGTCCGCGATGATTTGTGGGTCGTGACGCGTGCGGACCTCGCCGCGGGCGAGTCCGTCTTTGACGAGCTCAACGAACGTCTCGTGGAACGGTGAACCGCGTTGAGCGCCGTAGTCGGCCGCAGCCATCATTTCACCGATCATCTCGCGATAGGTCAGGCCGGAATCAACCAATGTGGTTGCAATGTCGTCGAATACCGCGACGAGACGTTCGGGGATCGGCTCGGCGCTCCTCGCGAAGACCACGTCGTGCAGATTGACCAGTCGGCTTTCGGCCAGCGCGCGGACCATGTCCTGGCGGGTGGGGAAGTGGTTGAAGAAGGTGCGGCTGGCGACGTCGGCCCGTTCGCAGATCTCGTCGATCCTGGTCGCTGAAACACCTTGGCTGAGAAACAACTCGAACGCCGAAGCCAGGATACGTTCGCGCCGTTCGTTCTTGCGTCGCTCGGTGCGATTCATTGCCGGATCCTAACTGGCGGGAGTCAGGTCGGGATCGCGGCGCTGTCCCAGGCGCCACAGTGGGATGACAACCTCGGGGTTACATTCCTCGTCGACGATCCACTTGCACATGCGGCGGATGGGCTCAATGGCGTCTTGGGGCATGGCGATGGTAACGCTGCACGCGTAGCCGAGGCTGGTCAATCGTTGCGCCCCGAACAATGGAAGAATATCCCGAAGTCGGTGTTTGAGGGATTCCGGATAAATACCGATGGTTTGCGTGTAGGCGTTGACGGCTCGGGTGACCTGGTCGATGTTGTCGACGGGCACGATATTGGCCACCCGGCCCGACAGCATCGGTGCGTAGTCGACGGGTTCGTCGAACTGGGACACCACGATCGCGCCTTCGCGCTGTTCGCCCCCGAAGACCCGGTAGAAGTCGTCGATCATTCGTGACGTCTCGAGATGCTCGAAGAGGTCGCGATTGGGGTAAAGCGGCGGGGTGCTGATGAACCGCGGCAGCTTGACGAGTTCCTGGTAGATCATCTCACCGAGTTTGTTAGCGTTCGCCAGTCCAGCGCCGTCGGTTCCCGAGAGCACGTAGATTACCCGGGCGTTGGCGCAGCCTTCCTGGTTGGCGACGCCGATGTCGATCGCGGCGCGCTGCGCGACTTCGCGCATGGTGGCGTCGTCGGTGAAAGCGTCGGCGCCGACGATGGTGGCGCTGCGTTTGGGGTCCAGCGCGATCAGTTCCAGGCCGGGCTGGATGTAGCGGGTGACGTGCTTGACCGACGCCAATCCTCCCCAGGCGACAATTTTTTCGATATTCCGCGGCTGGTAGAGAACTTCCTCGACGGCCAGGTCCCCACCCTTCCAATAGCCGACCGCAAGGTGCTTGGTGATCGGGTGGTCGGGCGCGACATCGGCGAGGGTGCGGGCGATGGCGATGGCCGTCAGCGGGTCGTTGGACGGCGCTTTGACGATCGCATCGCAGCGGGTGATCACCGAACGCAGGATAGTGACCGCAGACACCAAGCCGCCGTTGCCGGCCGGGATATGCAGCACTCGTGACCCGAACGCGCGCACCCGCAGTTCCCGGCCGTCGGAAAGTCTTTGCGGCACCCAGCCATTCAGGTAGTCCAAGCCGACCTGAGTGTCCGCTACCTCTAACACGTGCTGCCGGCTGAAGATCGGGCGCAGCACGTGGTAGCTGTTGCGCATCATCTCCGCGGGCAGGACGTTGGCCACCAGCGAGGCTTCGTAGGCTTCCTGCAGGTGGTCGTTGTTGTCGAAATCCAGTGCATCACCGAGGGCTTCGAGAACATCAAGGATTTCGTCGAAGCTCACGTCGTATAGGTCGGCCATCTCGCCGGGGCTTTTCAGCGGCAGCCGTTGGACATACTTCGCCATGTCGGGTGCCCGGAATTGGGCCGCTCCGTCTCGGGTTCCGAACGACACCAAATCGTCGACGATCACCTGCCCGCGCAGGAACAGCGGGACCGTGTAAGCGGCGGTTGTCACAGTTCTAGGCCCTTCATGAAGTCGATGGCCTCGTTGTGTACCTCCTGGGTGGCCGCACAGGTGATGCGGTCGTCCTCGACGCCCTGCTTTTCGCTGTACCGGATGATGTCGTTCTCGAAAGCAACGCTGCTGCGTCCGCAGGGGCAGTGCAGGTCCCAGTCGATGGTGACCTCATCGCCCGAGATCACCCCGCCCCAGTGCGCCCGAAGCAGGATGTCGTAGACCGCGGCGCGGCCGGTTTGACGCCCGGTGCGGGGCAGCGGTTCGCTGGTGTCGGGGTTGAGAACGAACGGGATGACCCAGGGCATGACGTGGTAGCGGCCCTCCTCACAGCCCCAATGGAAGGTACTGGACTCGGAGAAGCCATAGCCTTGCTGGATCTTTTCGACGCCAAGGAATTCCATGATGACCTCCATGAAGTTGTCAGGCAGGGCCACGCCCTTCATTCCGCCGCCGGTGAGGATGGCGGAGTCTTGGGCGAAGACATTGCTGACGCCGCGCTCCAGGCCGGCCTTGGCGATCTCGTACATCTGGGGATACGCGCTGGTCATGAACACCCTCTTGCCCCTGAGCTTTTCGGCGATCTTGACGAAGAAGGCGTCCAGTTCCTGGGGCTGGCGTATTTGCATGGCGATGAACTCGTCCTTGCGTGCCGCCAGCGCCGGGTCGATCTCCAGCCGGTCGAGTTCACCGCGGGATGCCGCCGCCCGCATCTTCGATGCCAAAAACATCAGGTCGGTTTCCACCGACCCCGGGTAGAGCGGATGGAATTTGGATTCGTCGCCGCCGGTAAAGCCCTGTTTGAGCATCTGGGCGATGCGCAGATGCCCCAGTTTGCCGCTGGCGAAGTTGGGCCAGATCACGTCGACGTTCGGGTTGAGTTCTTCGTCGGTGGGCTGTTGGCCGAAGGTTTGGAAAAGGCAGATCTTCCAGAGCACCATGCCGTCTACTGCGCCGCGCTTGTCCTTCGGCAGGATCGATATCGTGCCGGTGGTGCCGCTCGAAGTGATCACCTGCAGCGGTGTCTGTTCGTCGAGCAGGTCGATCCAGTCATCGATGCTCCTACACTCCTGCGCGTCGACGTTCGACAGGTCGTAGCTGGTCAGCTTGTCCAGCCACGCGGTCATCAGGTCGAACCGCTTCTTATCGATCAGCACGGACGGGTACGACTTGAACGCTGTATGCGAGAACATCAGCGGGACAACGTCGTTGAATTCATTGAGCTCTGCGATCCCGAGCCTGTCGGCCAACTTGCGCAGCATCTCGATGCTCCGGTGATGCTGCCGGAATCGGATACCCATGGCTTGGCGCTGCAGGTCCTCGAGCTCAGCGCGACCGATGGTGTGCATCTGCGTATAGGACTGACCGAAGAACTTGATCGGGTCGTCCATGAACTCCATAACCGACTTCGTTGTTGGCGCGCTCATCTCCCGATGCTAACCATTTGTGCAGTCCAATGCAATAATGCAGTCAAATGCAAATAGCCAATGCGGCCGGTTGCCGTCGTCGAGGGCTGCCGATTGCCAGAGGTCACCCGGATGCGGTAAAACACATTGTTTTCTCCCCACGACCAGCGGTATTGACAGAGGGTTCGCGTGAAAGTCCACTTGCAAGTAGAGGGTTCGCCGGACAGGGTGGCGGACCATGCTGCCGAACTCGCCGCGTTGGGCGCCGACGGTGCCTTCACGTTCGAAGGCCCGAACGACGTATTCCTCCCGTTGGTGGTCGCCGCCGGCCAAACATCGCTGGAACTGATGACCAACGTCGCAATCGCCGGACCGCGCAGCCCGTTACATCTGGCGCATGCCGCCTATGACTTGCAGGTCTACAGCGGTGGACGGTTCCGTCTGGGATTGGGGTCCCAGATCAAAGTACACATCGAGAAACGTTATGGCGCGCAATGGGCCAAACCCGCAGCCAAGATGGCCGAAACGGTGGCAGCGGTCAAGGCGATCTTCGCAGCCTGGGAAGGGCAGGCGCCGTTGAACTTCCGTGGCGAGTACCACACCCACACCTTGATGCCGCCGAACTTCAACCCGGGTCCGAACCCCTTTGGCACCCCACCGGTGCTGATGGGTGCACTCGGGCCGATCATGACCCGCAAAGCCGCTGAGGTCGCCGACGGCTTATTGGTGATGCCGTTCAACAGTGCCCGCCACTTCGCCGAGCGCACCGTGCCCGCGCTCACTGAAGGTCTGCGCAGATCCGGTCGCGCACCCGGGGACTTCCAAGTGGTGGCACAGGCCATGGTCGCCGTCGGGCGCACCGAGGCCGAGCTGCGCACGGCCGTCGACGCGGTAGCGATGTTGATCGCCTTTTACGGATCGACGCCGGCCTACGTGCCGGTCCTCGAGGTCGAAGGGTGGACCGACGCCCAGCCCGAACTCAATGCACTGTCCAAAGTGGGAAATTTCGCCGAGATGAGAGCCCTCATCAGCGACGAGATGGTGGCCCGCATCGGCGTGGTCGGGACGCCGGAACAGTGCGCGGCCGAAATCGGTCGGCGCTTCGGTGCGCACGCGAGCGACGTCTGCTGCTACTTTCCCGGCTACTCGCCTCCCGGCGCCCAGATTGGCGACCTCATCGAAGCGTTACACAAAACGCCAGCGCTGCCATGACCGATCTGACCGTCTCCATCACCGACAAAGTCGCGCTGCTAACCCTCAATCGGCCGGAGCGGCGCAACGCCTACACCGCGGAGATGGGTGAGTTGCTCAACCGCGCCTATCGGGATTGCGACAACGACGATGGCGTGCGGGCGATCGTGCTCACCGGGGCGGGCGACGCTTTCTGTGCCGGCGCCGACTTCGGCGATTCCTCAAAGGCAGCGAATCCTTTCGACAGCCCTGCCGAAGACTCCGCGTTCACCGCCGCACCGACCCATCCCGCTGCATTCGAACTCCGCACCCCGGTCATCGCGGCGGTCAACGGGCATGCCATCGGGATCGGTTTGACCATCGCGTTGCAGGCCGACATCCGGATCATGTCCGTTGATGCCAAATATGCTGTTGCACAAGTTCGGCGGGGTGTCATACCCGACTGCATGTCGCATTGGACGCTGCCTCATGTGGCGGGCGGTGCCGTGGCGGCTGACCTCCTTCTCACGGGGCGCACGTTCGGTGGCGTCGAGGCGGCGGCGATGGGAATCGCCACCCGAGCACTGCCCGCCGCCGAAGTGCTCAAACACGCGATGGGGGTGGCGCGAGACATTGCCGTCAATGTTGCGCCGATGTCGGCGGCGCTGAGCAAACGCCTGCTCTGGGACTCCATGATCAAGGGCTATACACCGCGCCAGGTTGCCGACTTGGAGACAGCACTGCATCACCGGGTGATGGGCAGCGCCGATGCGCGCGAAGGCGTCGAGGCGTTCATGCAGCGCCGTGCTCCGCGCTGGAGTATGTCAGTGTCGCGGGAGTGGAAGCCATTGCCGGAGTGCTGATTTAGCTGCAAATCAGAGATTTTCGCGCAAGTAGTCCACCGATTTGCGACGGAATTCTTTCATCGCCGGCGCGTTCCTGGCCACGCCGTCAGCGCCGTGATACATCCCCGGAACGGTGACGAGTTCACACGGAACACCGCAGGCCTGTAATCCCTCCGCGTACCCGACGGCTTCGTCGTAAAATAGATCGAGACCACCCACTCCGATCCAGGCCGGCGGCAGACCCGATAGGTTGGTCCGCCGCGCTGGCGCTGCGTACTCGGGCGCGTCGGACAGTCGCGGTTGCCTGCCCAGGTATGCCGTCCACGCGAACCGGTTGGCCGCCGGTGTCCACAAGAACTTTCCTCGCCCGACATGGTTGTCGCGAAGCGTCGTACGGTCGTCGATCATCGGGTAGACGAGCACCTGGGCGCGCAACGCGACGCCCTCGTCGTATGCCCGTTGTGCAATTGCGGCCGACAGTCCGCCGCCTGCGCTGGACCCGGTGACCGCGATTCGATCGGGGTCGATGCGCAGATCGTCGGCGTGCTCGCGCATCCATGCCAGCGTCGCCACGCAGTCGTCGAGAGCGGCGGGGAAAGGGTGCTCGGGCGCGAGGCGATAGTCCGGTGCCACCACCACGGCATCCAGTTCGCGCGCCAGCTGCCCGCTGCCCGAGGCCTCCATTTGCGGGGAGCCCAGGATCATGCCGCCACCGTGAATCCACAGGACCGCGGGGCGCAGGTGCGGACTGGGCTGGTCTGGCGCGGTGATGAGTACGGCGACGGGTGATTGGCCGGGGACATGTCTCCTGGTCACTACGACGCCGGGCCCGGGCAGTGTCTTGACCCGAAAAATCATTCGCCTCAACGCCAGCGTTCGGGTTTTGGGGGCACCGGTGAGTAGGGGCAGGACTGGGCTGCGAAGGTCGGCCGCAACCGCGGCGACGGCATCACGAGAGGTGAGGTAACGCCGCGCGACTACACCGGATCCAGCCACAGCCGCAAGTATCGAGGCTTTCTTGATCAATGCTGCAGGGTTCGGACTCAACACCCGGGCGTCCTCAGACCCCTAACGAAGTTCGCGGCTCGCAACTGACGATCCTAGCTAGTCAGGCCTGCGAGCAGGCGCAAACTTTCCTCGAACCGCGAACCCGGGTCGGCATGAAAGGACACCAGTATCTGGCGTTGATCCGGCAGGTGCAGCATGGTGTAGTTCAGGTCCAGCGATCCGACATGTGGGTGGTAAAAGAGGGCAGGGCCGGTACTTCGATGTTTGACATCGTGTCGTGCCCATAGCGTCCGGAACCGCTGGCTGGCGATGCTGAGTTCGCCGATGACCTCGACCATCTCGCGATCGGGAGGTTCCGCACCAAGGGTAGCCCGAAGAAAAGGGACAACTCTGGTGGTCATCGTCTCCCAGTCGCGCCAGACGATGCGAATCTCGGGATCGAGAAACACTGCGCGCAAAATGTTTTCACCGGGCGCGAAGAACCGCGACAGCGTCCGTGCCAAAGCGTTGGAGGCGAGCACCGTCAGGTTTCGGTTGAGAACGAATGCGGCGGTCAGCGGCCAACCATCAATGAGAGTCTGCACGGCAGGGTCGAATCTTTCTGGGACTGTGCGTCGACGCCGGGGTGGCCTTGGGCGGGCTAACTCGCGCAGGTAGCCGGACGCGTCTTCGTCAAGTTGCAACGCGCGGGCAAGACCTTCAAGGACTTGATCGGAAGGCTGGTGGTCCCGCCCCTGCTCGAGCCGCAAGTAGTACTCGGTGCTGATCCCGGCAAGCATCGCGACTTCTTCGCGGCGCAGTCCTTCGACTCGCCTCCGATCGCTGTTGGGCAGACCGACATCAGCGGGCTTGAGCAATTCGCGGCGCGCTCGCAGGAAGGTTGCCAGCGCGCTGGCTGACTCCATTGATCAAGGGTAGGGCGTGCACCGGCGAAAGGGTGACCCTGTCAGTACCAGTAATAGCGCGGACTGGATACCCCGGTGTCTGCGCGGATAGTTTCAGCCGGTCCCACCAACGATGGAGCCGGCCATGCCCACAGTCAGTTACGGGCCCGCCACGACAGCGGCCGAGGTCGTGCGCGACCTGGATCTACACCAGCATCGTGCCGTGGTGACGGGTGCCAGTTCGGGAATCGGCAGCGAGACTGCCCGCGCTCTGGCTTCGGCCGGCGCGGATGTCACGCTGGCGGTGCGCAATCTCGAGGCAGGCACGCAAGTTGCCAACGGCATAGCCGATGGCCTGCCGCCCGGTGGCGGGGAGCTCCGCGTCGCCCCACTTGACCTTGCAGATCCGGTGTCGGTGAACGGATTCGTGCACGCTTGGACGGGTCCGCTGCACATACTCGTCAACAATGCCGGGGTGATGGCCTTGCCGCAGCTCACTCGCACCGCATCCGGCTACGAAATGCAATTCGCCACAAACCATCTCGGCCACTTTGCGCTGGCGACCGGGTTACGGCGGTCACTGGCTGCCGCAGGCGGGGCCCGCGTCGTCTCGGTGGCCTCAATCGGGCACCTGTTTTCCCCGGTTGTTTTCGACGATCTGCACTATCAATTTCGGCCGTACGATCAATGGACGTCATACGGCCAGTCGAAGTCAGCGAATGTGCTGTTCGCGGTTGGCGCCGCACAGCTCTGGCGCGACGACGGTATCGTTGTCAACGCGCTGATGCCGGGCAACGTCGCCAGCACCGCCCTTGCCCGGCACATGACCGCCGACGACCTCGCCGCGTTGGGGCAACGGACAACGCTCGCGCTGCCGCCGGTGAAGACTATCCAGCAGGGTGCGGCAACATCGGTCTTGCTGGCCGCCAGCCCCGACGTCGAAGGGGTTAGCGGCCGCTACTACGAAGACTGCACCGAGGCGGTCCAAATCAGCGAGCGTGCTGATCATACGGCTGGGGTTGCCCCGTATGCGCTTGACGGAGACAACGCCGATCGGTTATGGCACGTCTCGCACAGGCTAACGCGATGAGCCCGACGTCATCGGGGTGATAATGGCCGAGCTCCTCCCGTTGTTTCGCGCGACATCGAAGGGTGCGCGATGTTGTGGGCGAGAACATCGACAGATGCGCCTGATCGCCCAACACTCAAGGGAACCGACCGAACAGCCGGCCGGCACCGAGCGGGGTCCGCCTAGCTAGTCTCAGGCAAGGAGCAGATATGCCCGTTTATACCTGCACAACAACGGAATCGACGTTGCGCGCCGACACCAAGCAGGCGCTTGCGGGTGAGATCGGGATCATTCACTCGGCGATTAATCACGTTCCCAGTACCTATGTGAACGTGGTTTTCAATGAACTCGCCGCCGACAGCGTCTACACCGACGGTGTACCCGCCAGCCCGGTCTTAGTGAACGGCTGGGTACGCGAAGGTCACCCGAAGGCCGAGACCACTCGCCTTGCCACCGAAATTGCGGCCGCGGTCACCCGGGTTGCCGGGATTCCGGCCGAGCGGGTGCTCGTGGTTTTCCAAAGCAGTCCAGCAAGTTTCGCCGTTGAGGGCGGCCGCGTATTGCCGGAGCCCGGCGAGGAGGAGGCCTGGATCGCAGGCAGTTAGCACAACACTCGAATAGCAAAGGACCAGCGGCATGGCTAATTTTGGTGACTTTCAGAATGGCGTCTACGCCGACGCGATGCGGGGAGTGAATTCCCGGTACCCCTTTGACTTCGCGTCGATCGAACGTAAAGCAGCCGAGGAACTTCCGGATTGGGTATATCGGTATGTGTCCTCAGCCGCAGGTGATGGACGGACCCAGCGCGCCAACATCGCTGCGTATTCCTGTTACGGAATTGTTCCCCGCATGATGGTCAGCCCGCCAGAACGGGATTTGTCGATCAAGTTGTTCGGCAAGCATCTCGGGTCACCGATGTTCCTCTGCCCAATCGGTTTAGTGGGGTTGTGCGCTCCCGACTTTCACGGTGACGTGGCGGCCGCACAGGCATCGGCCGCCACCGGAGTGCCATTCACGTTGTCGACGTTCACCCAGAACTCCCATGGAGGACGTCATCACGCACGCCGGCAAGACACCCAACTTCTTTCAGCTCTACCTTCCCGGTGATAGGGAACTGGCGTCGAGTTTGATCAATCGCGCCGAAACCGCCGGCTATTCCGCCTTAGTGCTCACCGTTGACACCTGGACCCTCGGCTTCCGGCCCAGGGACCTCGATCGGGGAAACTTCCCGCAATTCCGTGGCTACTGTATGCAGAACTACTACACCGATGAGAATTTCACCAAGCATCTCGCCAAACCGCCTGCCGAGGACCAGCCGGCCGCGTTGGCGCACTACCAGAAAATCTTCGCATATCCCGTGTCGTGGGAGGACCTGCGCTGGATCCGCACCCAGACGAAACTTCCCATTGCCGTGAAGGGGATTCAGCACCCCGATGACGCACGCCTGGCCATCGACAATGGCGCTGACGTGCTGTATTGCACCAATCATGTTGGGCGTCAGGCAAATTCGGCGGTGTCCACCCTGCAGTTGCTGCCGGGGATCGTTAAAGCGGCTGGTTCCACGCCGGTGATGTTCGACTCCGGCGTGCGATCGGCGACCGATGCGATCATCGCGCTGGCGCTGGGGGCGACGGCCGTCGGGATCGGTCGACCCTATGCGTATGCCTTGTCCTACGGTGGCGCGGATAGTTTGACGCACTATCTCAGGTCGTTCCTGGCGGAGCTGGATCTGTGCCTGGCGGTCTGCGGGTTCAAGGACATAGCGGCACTCAAAGAGGCCGGTTGTGAACAGGTCATCAATGCTCACGCACTCCTGCCGAGCTGAGCTAAGCCGAGTGAAAGAGCCAAGCCCATGAAAGTTACCGATATCACGTTGTCGATACTTCGGACGGAGCTCGACGAGGCTGTCATCCCGACTCAAGTCGCCGTGGACAAGTTGCCCCAACTTGTCCTCGTCTCGGTCTCGACCGCGGAGGGGATCGACGGCAACTACATCAGCTAACTCATCCCGGCCAACGCGGTCGAACACGCGGCGGAGGTCGCCAAAACCATTCTGGTCGGCCGGGATACATATGACGTCGCCGCATTGAGCTATGAGATGACCAATGCCCTGCCGCCCTACTCGAATCCGCCCGCGCTGGCCGGGGCTGACGCCTGTCTATGGGACATCAATGCCAAAGCGGCCGGTCTGCCGCTGTACAAATACCTCGGCGCCCAACGCCACGAGATCCGTGCCTACGCCAGCACTGTCGCGTACCCCACCATCGACGGCTACCTCGACGCGATCCACGCCGCTGTCGCGGAGGGGTTCACCGCGGCAAAGTTTCACCCCTTCCGGGATGCCAAACGAGACATCGAGCTGGCGCGAGCCGTCAGAAGCGAATTTCCGGACATCGACCTCATGATCGACCCGGTGTGCGCGTATGCGGTGCCCGAGGCCCTGGCGGTAGGCCTGGTCCTGCAGGACCCCAACTTCTACTGGTATGAGAACCCGATCTCCGACCTCGATCTGGAGGGGCTGGCGTTCCTGTCGAGCAAGCTCAGTGTGCCGCTCTCGGTCGGTGAGCAGAATTTCGCCGGTTTCCTAGCCATCCGGGACTACTTGAAGAGCGGTGTCGGTTTTTATGTCCGCACTCTCGCTGAATACGCCGGAGGGGTCACCCAGATGATGAAATCGGCCCACGCCTGCGAGGCTTTCGGCCTCAACTACGAGATCCACAGCTATGGGCCGACGCTCAATCTGGCGATGTATCTGCACGTCGCGCTTGCCATCCGAAACTGCGACTTCGCGGAAATCATGGTGCCGCAGAATCTCTTGGGGATCGGGATGGCGGACCTTCCAACCATCGACGACAGGGGCTACATTTCTGCTCCGCAGAAGCCGGGCCTCGGCTACGCGATCGACCGTGACAAGGTCGACAACCGTACGCTGCAACGCTTCTTAGGCATTTCCCGGACTCAGCGTCCTCGGGCCAGGGCCGCAACGATGATGCGCGTCGTCAGTTCGGCGCGCCGTGGCGAATAAGGCTGCACTCCGGAGAGGATCGGATATACGACCCCGCCCACGATGGCGTCTGCGGCCGACTCGGCCGTTGACTCATCGATGCCGTCGGCAAGAAGGCGGACCCGGACACTGTCGTGAAGCGGCACACTGAATCCGGCCCGCAGTTTGACGGCAGTGTCCTCGTGCTCCATGTTGGCGACAGTCAAGGTTCGCAGCATGGCGGAGCCGCGGGGCGTCGTCAGGCTTGCGGCGAGTTTGCGCACCCATCCCACCAGGTCGGTAGCAAGGTCGTCGGTGTGGTTTACCGACGCGAGGATCTTGTCGGCGTCTTCGAGCATCACGTCGGCGACGAGTGCGGGACGGCTGGGCCACCAGCGATAGATGGTTTGCTTTCCGACACCGGCCCGTGCGGCGACGGCTTCGATAGTCAAACCGTCGAAACCGCGCTCGAGAAGCAGTTCGCGGGTGGCGGTGACGATGGCCATACGCGACTTCTCGCTACGGCGCCGCGGCGGCTTCATCGCGGTGCTCGGGTCCAGATCGATTGGCATCCGGGGTCCTCGTTCGCTGGCTTTACATACTTCGACTACCATCGTAGCTTGCTACAAGACGAGACGGTTCGTCTTGTCTAGTCGAAGAGGATTTCGGTCTATGACCCTGGGACTCACCCCAGAGCAACAGGCGCTCAGCGACGCCATCGGGCAGTTCGCCGGGCGGCATGCGCCAATAGCCGCGACGCGGGACAACTTCGCCGTGCTGGCGGCCGGGGAGCTGCCGCAATGGTGGGACGCTCTGGTCGCCAACGGCTTCCATGCCGTTCACCTGCCCGAACACCTAGGTGGGCAGGGCGGTCGGCTGATCGACGCCGCGTGCGTGCTGGAATCGGCGGCCAAGGCGCTGCTGCCCGGTCCTCTGTTGCCGACGGTGACGGCGGGAGCGGTTGCGCTGCTGGCCGATCAGACACCAGCTGCTGAATCATTACTACGCGAGCTGGCGTCCGGTGTGCCCGCGGCCGTCATCCTTCCCGACGACGCTGAGTTCAGCATCAACGCCGACGGCTCGCAGTGGCTCGTCACTGGCACGTCGGAGGTTACCGCGGGTGTGTGTTCGGCGCGGGTGGTGCTGGTCGGCGTCCGTGCGAACGACGGCGACTACGTGTGGGTGCCGGTGAATACTGGAAAGCCAACGGCGACAGTGGAATCCGTTGACGGCACTGATCTCGTCAGCGACGCCGGGATCTTGCGGCTGACCGAGCATCGCGTAGCTGACTCCGACGTGCTCACCGGCATCGACCCCGATCGTGCTGCATGCGTCGCCGTGGGACTTGTGGCCAGCGCCACGTCCGGCATCGCACAATGGTGTGTCGAGGCGGTTACTGCGCACCTGAGCCGCCGCGAGCAGTTCGGCAAGGTCATCGGAACGTTTCAGGCGCTGCAGCACGGCGCGGCGATGCTTTTGGTCAACAGTGAGTTGGCAACTGCGGCGGCCTGGGATGTGGTCCGTGCCGTGGACGAACCCCTTGAACAGCACCGACTCGCTGCGGCTGCGGCGGCGGTGATCGCGATCTCGCCGGCGCCGAACCTGGTGCTCGACGCCCTCACGATGTTCGGTGCCATCGGTTACACCTGGGAACACGAGTTGCACCTCTATTGGCGGCGGGCCATCAGTTTGGCGGGTTCAATCGGCCCGGCAAATCGCTGGGCCCGGCGGCTGGGACAGCTCACGTGCACCCAGGACCGTGACATGTCGGTCAATCTCGGCGACGCCGAATCTGACTTTCGTTCGAGGATCGCCAAAGCCCTCGATTTGGCGTTGGAGCTGCACAACGACCGGCCCGGACGGCAAGGCCCCTACGATCACTTCGCCGGCGGGCCGCAGCGCACCGCGATCGCCGAGGCGGGCCTAATCGCCCCGCACTGGCCAGCGCCATGGGGGATCGATGCCAGCCCCCTGCAGCAGCTCATTATCGACGAGGAATTCGCCAAACGACCTGCACTGGTCCGCCCGTCCCTGGGCATCGCCGAGTGGATATTGCCCTCGGTGCTCCGAGCCGGGTCGAAAGATTTGCGGGAGAGGCTGATTCCACCGACACAGCGAGCCGAGCTCGCGTGGTGCCAGCTGTTCAGCGAGCCCGGCGCGGGCTCCGATCTCGCCGCTCTGGCAACCCGCGCAACCAAGGTGGACGGCGGCTGGAACATCAATGGGCACAAGATCTGGACGTCGTCGGCGCACCTGGCCGACTACGGGGGGCTGCTGGCGCGTACCGACCCGACGGCGAGCAAGCACCGCGGCCTGGGCTACTTCATCCTCGACATGCGATCCCCCGGGGTGGAGATCCAGCCGATCAGACAGGCGACCGGCGATGCGGAGTTCAACGAAGTCTTCCTCAACGATGTCTTCGTGCCGGACGGCATGCTGCTCGGGGAACCGACCGACGGTTGGAATCTTGCGATCGCCACCATGGCCGAAGAACGCTCGGCCATCAGCGGTTACGTCCAGTTCGACAGAGCTGCCGGGCTGCGCCGGATGGCGGCGGAGCCCGGACCGGACCGCGACGACTTGCTGCGCGCACTTGGCGAGCTTGACGCCTACACCAACGCCATCAAAGCCCTGGGCGTGCGCGAAACCATCCGGCTGCTCGACGGGCAGGCGTCCGGTCCCGCGTCGAGCATCGCGAAGGTGGCCATGAACGTGCTGCTGCGCCGCACATTCAAGGCCACTCTGGAACTGACCGGGCGGCTGGCCATGGTCGCCGACTCCGACCCCGCGGTCGTGCGGCCATATCTGCATTCGCCTTCTGAGCTGCTCGGCGGCGGAACCAAAGAGATTCAGCTGAACATCATCGCTCAGATGATTCTGGGCCTACCCCGTAAGTGAGGACGTGACATGGGATTACGCGGAGAGGCCGCGATCGTCGGATACGTCGAGCTGCCGCCCGAGCGGATGAACAAGGCCTCACCGGCGCCGTTCGCCATCGAACAATGGGCGGAACTCGGCGCCGCCGCGCTGGGCGATGCCGGACTGCCCTTCGAGGTCGTCAACGGCATCGTGGCATCGCACCTGGCCGAGTCCCAGATCTTCGTGCCCTCCACGATCGCCGAATACCTTGGAGTGGGTGCGAGATTCGCCGAACATGTGGACCTCGGCGGCGCCAGCGCCGCGGCCATGGTGTGGCGCGCCGCCGCGGCGATCGAGCTTGGCATCTGCGACGCTGTGCTGTGCGCGCTGCCAGCCCGGTACATCACCCCGACGTCCAGCAAGAAGCCCAGATCGCTGGGCGATGCCTTGTATTTCGGCTCGTCCAGTAACCAATACGGCTCTCCGCAAGCCGAATTCGATATCCCCTATGGCAACCTCGGGCAAAACGGCCCCTACGGCCAGGTGGCCCAGCGTTACGCGGCGGTCTACGGATACGACGAGCGGGCGATGGCCAAGATCGTCGTCGACCAGCGCGTCAACGCCAACCACACTGACGGCGCGATCTGGAAGGACAAGCCGCTGACCGTCGACGACGTGCTGGGCAGTCCCGTCATCGCCGACCCGTTGCACATGCTGGAGATCGTGATGCCCTGCGTCGGTGGCGCGGCCGTCGTCGTCGCCAGCGCCGACGTGGCGAAGCGTTCACGCAACAGACCGGTGTGGATCAAGGGATTCGGCGAACACGTGCCGTTCAAGACTCCGACCTACGCCGAGGACCTATTGCACACTCCCATCGCGGCGGCCGCGGAAACCGCATTCGCCATGACCGACCTCACCCGTGATCAGATGGACATGGTGTCGATCTACGACTGCTACACCATCACTGTTCTGCTGTCGCTGGAGGACGCCGGCTTCTGCGAGAAGGGCAAAGGTATGGAGTTCGTTGCCAGTCACGACCTCACCTTCCGTGGCGACTTCCCACTCAACACCGCCGGCGGCCAACTCGGTTTCGGCCAAGCGGGATTGGCGGGCGGAATGCATCACGTCTGTGATGCCGCCCGCCAGATCATGGGGCGCGCAGGTGCGGCCCAGGTCGCCGACTGCAACCGGGCCTTCGTGTCCGGCAACGGCGGAATCCTGTCCGAGCAGACGACGCTGATCCTGCAGGGAGACTGACGACCATGACGACTTTCGAGCCACCGATGCCGGTCAAAACCCCGACGAGCACACCGTTCTGGGATGCGCTGGCCCAACATCGGATTGCTATCCAGTACTCGCCGTCTGCACAGGTTTATGTGTTCTACCCGCGAGTCCGCGCTCCACGTACCTTGGCCGACGACCTGGAATGGCGAGAGATATCCGGCATGGGGACGTTGTACTCCTACACCGTGGCGCGCAGGCCGGTCAGCCCGCACTTCGCTGATGCCGTTCCGCAGCTCCTCGCCATCGTCGAATGGGATGAGGGGCCAAGGTTTTCCACCGAGATGGTGAATGTCGATCCCGGCGAGCTGCGGGTCGGCATGCGGGTACAGCCGGTGTTCTTCGACTACCCCGAACATGACGTGACGCTGTTGCGTTACGAGCCCAGCCTCCGACCAAGGTAAAGCCTGATTTCGTCACGAATTCTGGCCACCGCCACGGTGCTGCAGGTTCGCTACGTTGTCACATCTGCCCCATACGTCTCCGGCGGCGCGGCGCTTGTTTGCCCGCCGCATAGCGACAAGTCGAGCACTGCTATCCGCGTTGTCGCACGAGGCGGATAAACACATGTCCCGACCTTTCCAGTGACGCATGTGGTGAATGTGGCAACCGACCGCTCGAAGAGACTCATCGCAACTGCTCGGTCGGCACCGCGTAGCGCTCCTGGTAAGTGCGCACCCGGTCACGAACCTCACCGGCGTCCAGGCCGGTGTCCGACCAGGTGTAGCGGCCGTGTCCACCGTCAGCAAGGATGAGCGGCAAGGAAGTCCCGCATCTTCTGCTCGGTGTCGGACCGCAGCTCGCGGCCCAGCTTCTGATAGATGTCGCTGATCGTCGTCCAGGGATCCTTCATGAAGTCGGCGAACTGGACGTCGATCATGCGGCCGGCGGGCACAGCGCCGCTGTCGCGCAATGCCATCCCACGGTCGAGGCCGACGACGATCTCTTCGTAGGACTGGGCCGCGCACTCGGCGATGTTCGATTCGTCGCTGCCCATCCGTCGCAGGTGGTGGGTCAGCGCGGCGATCGACGAGATGACATTGAGCGGATCGCGGTGCGTCTGCACGATCAACGCGTCGGGATACTCGGCCAGTAGCGCGTCCAGTTGCCACAGGTGCGCCGGCGATTTCAGTAACCACTGCCCGGGAACGCCAGACTGCAGATGCTGCAGGAAGATTCGGTGATATCGGTAGGCGCCGGCGTGGTCCGCCTCGTACAGCAACCAGCGGTAGTAGCTCGGCAGTCGGTACTGCACGGTGAAGATCATGCTGGTGAACTCACTGGCCGTGATCCGGACGCACTCCTGCCCGACGAGAGCACCCATCGGGTGAAATGCCAGGAATCCGGGGATGATCTGCTCGGAGAGTTCGATGGCTGGCCTGCGTCTGTCGCGATGCGCGGATCGTTGTGGTAAGTCTCGGGTTGCGGGACCGGGCAGGGTGCGTCGACCTCCCAGGTCAGCGGTGCGCGCAGGTCAGGATCCTGGGCGAGTAGGTCGTAAAGGATTGTGGTTCCGGTGCGGGGCTGGCCGACGATGAAGATCGGCGCGGAGATTGGGTTGGTCGGCGATCTCGGGGTTCTGGTTACGCCAGGCGATCACGTCAAGCCGGTTCTTCAGGGCGCGCATGATGTCGAGGTAGGCGATCTCGACACCGATGGCCGATAGCCGCGCCTCGTTGACCAACCCGTCGGCGAGGCGGTGGAGCCCGGATTGCCAACCGTCGCCGCCGAAGTCGTCGCTGCCCGCTTCCTCGCAGGCGGCGGCGATGAGTCGATCCGGGTTGAACCGCTCCTGCAGCGTCACGCCCGCTCCCCCTTCGGCGCACCGATACTGTGACGGCGGGGGGCTCCGGGTTGTCCAGCCAGCGCACGACCACGAATCCGCGTCGTCGGCCACCGGTGTCGAGCCAGTGACCGAATCCGAAGTCCCCGCCGGAGATCGCGATTCGCACCCGCCCGTCGGCGTCCGGCTGCACGGCACGGCTTGTCACCGAGCTGTGTCGTCGGCGCGGCTCGAGGCACTCATGCCAGATGTTCTCGAGCGTGACATTCCAGTACCGGGTGGCCGGTGGCTCGATGTCGAGCACCAGCGCCTGGTCGGGCTCGAGGCGGAAGGTCCCCATCATGTACAGGTTGTCCGGGGTGGTGTCCGCCGCGCCCAGATCGGCGGCCTCGGCTGTCAGCAGCGTGTTGGGGGTGTCCAGGAGCTCCGGCTTGATGGTGCGGTGCAGGGTAACGAGTTTCATGAGTGACCACGCCATCGCGGTGAACTGGTCGGCAAGTTCGCCGTCGGTCAGCGGTGAAGCAGGGTCGGGGTCGAGCGCATCGATCCGCAGAGTGGCCAACTCCTCGGAGGAGGGATCGCCGATGTACTCCCGGACCACGACCGACGATGCGTCGTCGGGTATTTGCACCCACCGCGCGCCGGCGAGATCGGCAGGTTCGTCCGCCGAGAGCACCAGCGCGAATTCGCGGGCGGTCAGGTCCAGCTCGACGTCGCTGACGTAATTGGACATCCGGCGTGGCGTCAGGCCGGTGCCCGCCAGGATCTGAAACCCGAGGTAGGCAGTGGTGCCCCGGGCGCCGGTGATCCGGTAGCGCCGGTCGCCGCGGATCATCGCCAGGTAGTAATTGCCGTCGGGATTGGGCCCACCGATCATCCTGGTCGGAGAGCACATGTCGAAGAACGACGGGCGGTCGGGATCGGCCTCGACGGACAATTGCGCGCACAGCGACGACACCCGGGCGATGACCCGCAACCCTTCGAGGAGTTCCCGTTCGGATTCGGCGTCCTCGGTCACGATCTTGGTGACGTCAGCGAGCATCTGCTGGAAGAACTGCCAGGCGACCGGCGCCTTCGCCGGGTTGTGAGTCATAGTCTTATAATTAGACTATGTCTCACGTATTGTCTAGTGCGATGTCACCGGCCGCACGGAGGCGGGCGGCCACCCGGGAGCGCATCGCGGCGGCCGCCGCGCAGCTGGTAGCCGAGGTGGGTCTGGCCGGGGCAACGGTCGACCGGATCGCGGACACGGCCGACATCGGCCGGGCTACCTTTTTCCGCTACTTCAACTCGAAGGAGGATGCCGTCGCCGAGGGCATCAATGCCCATTGGCTCGGTCGGATCACTACCGCGCTGGCTGCCCAGCCGATCGGCCTGAGTGCGACGGCAGCCGTCCTCGGCGCCTTTCATGAATTGGCTGTCGGGTTCGCCGAAATCGAAGAACAGGTGCGAGAGCTAGCCACGCTCACCAGATCGTCGGAGACGTTGGACGCCTGGACGCTGCATATCTACGTGCGGTACGAATCTGCGATCGCCGAGTTAGTCGCACCGCGGCTGCCCGATTTGGCTCCCCAGGATGTCAGGCCCCGTCTGATCGGTGCGGTGGCGATGGCGACGGTGCGCATCGCGCTGGACGACTGGCTGAGCGACGGGGGATCGCTGCCGGAACGGGTGCGACAGGGTCTGGCGGCCATCACCATCGTGTAGATACGGACTAATAGTCCGCACTTCAGCGGGGCGCGGGCGCCGTCCGCTCTCTGCCCACCAATTGGTACAACCAGTGAGAAAGCGCAGAACCGGACTGCCTACCGCCGTTGACACTATGACCCGGATCATTGTCTACTAGTCCTTTAAGTAAAGGGAGTGCGGCGTGAACAAGGACGAACTGATCCTGGTCAGCGTGGACGATCACATCGCCGAGCCGGCGGACATGTTCGATGCGCACGTCCCGGCGAAGTACAAGGACCGCGCCCCCAGGGTCGTCACCGAGCCCGACGGCATCCAGCAGTGGTACTACGGGGAGGTCCGCGGGCGGAACATGGGCCTCAATGCCGTCGCCGGCAAGCCCCGCGAGATGTACAACATCGACGCCTCCCGCTACGACGAGATGCGGCCTGGGTGCTTCAACGTCGACGAGCGGATCCGCGACATGAACGCCGGCGGGCAGCTGGCGGGTTTGAATTTCCCGAACTTCACCGGCTTCTCGGGACAGGTCCTCAACCAGGGCCCTGACCGCGACGTCAATCTGGTGATGATCAAGGCCTATAACGACTGGCACGTCGACGAGTGGTGTGCGGCCTATCCTGGCCGCTTCATCCCCTGCGGCATCCTGCCGCTGTACGACGTGGCCGAAGCCGCCAAGGAAGTAAAGCGACTCGCCGACAAGGGGTGTCATGCGGTGACGTTCTCGGAAAACCCGGAAGCGTTGCAAATGCCCAGCATCCATACCAAGTACTGGTATCCGCTGTTCGAGGCGGTGTGTGAGAACAAGACGGTGCTGTGCACCCATGTCGGCTCGGCATCCCGGTCTCCGATGGTGTCGACGGACGCCCCGCCCAGCGTGCAGATGACCGCGTCGTCGATGATGAGCATGTTCACGTTCACCGAGCTGATCTGGGCCGAGTTCTACACCGACTTCCCCGAAATCAAGTTTTCCCTGACCGAGGGCGACGTGGGGTGGATCCCCTACTTCCTCTGGCGCGCCGAGCATGTCTACAACCGCCACTCGGGCTGGACGCTCGCGAAGTTCCCGCCCGGATACAGCGGTCCCACCGATGTGTTCAAGCGGCACTTCTATACCTGTTTCATCAGCGATAAGGTCGGCGTGCGGAACATGGACTGGTTCAACGAGGACATGCTGTGCTGGGAGTCCGACTTCCCCCACTCCGATAGCAACTGGCCGTTCGCGCCCGAGGACATCGTGGATAACATGGGCCATCTGGACGACTCCGTCATCAACAAGATCACCCACGAAAATGCCATGGCCGCATACTCATTCGATCCATTCCGGTACATCCCCAGGGACCATGCCCGCGCGGGCTACCTGCGCGCCCAGGCCACCGACGTCGACGTCGTCACCCACGTCGGGCGCGAGGCCGGCCAGCGTGACCGCGACGCGTGGACCCGGATGACGCAGTTCGCCCTGCAGGCGCAGGGGGTGACACCGGTGTCGGCAGAAGTCGCCGGGATCGCTGGGCGCGCGACAACTCTGGGCAACTGAGCGTGGCACTACGCGGCCAGGCACCGTTTGCGGACTGGCGCGTGCTGGAATTCTCCAACGGCATTGCGGTGGCGTACGCCGGCAAGATGTTCGCGGATGCCGGCGCCGAGGTGGTGAAAATCGAGTCCCCGCAGGGCGATGCGGTTCGGGCGTGGTCGGCCGGAGGACCGCCCGGTGCGTTATTCGGCTACCTTGCTGCGGGCAAGAAGTCGGTGGTCTGGCATGACCGGGCGGATATCACCGCGCTGTTGGCCGGCGCCGACGTCGTCCTCGCCGACCTCACCGATGGCTGGACCCTCGACGACATCACGGCCCACACCGGTCCATCCGCGGTGGTGGTGTCCGTGACGCCGTTCGGAACGACGGGACCCTACGTCGACGACCACGTGGTGGCCAACGAGTTCATCCTGCAGGCGTTATGCAGCTCGATCGCCGGCCGCGGCTGGCCCGGCGACGAACCCGTACAAGCGGGCGGCCGGCTCGGCGAGTGGCTGGCGGGAACGTTCGCCGCGGCCGTAGCCGCGGCCACGGCCCGGCATGCCGCCCGGAGTGGCCGTGGCGAAATCATCGACGTCTCGACGTTCGAAGCGATGGTCATCGCGATGGGTGGCCTGTCCACCATGTCGGCCAGCGTTTTGGGAGCGGACTCCCTGCTGCACCAACGCAGTCTGGAACTGCCGTCGATCGTCCCCACCGCCGACGGGATGGTTGGCTTCTGCACCATCACCGCACAGCAGTTCCAGGACTTTCTGGTGATGATCGACCGTGCCGATTTGGTCGACGACGCCGACCTCGCCTCGTTCGCGGGCCGAGCCCAGCGGCGCGACGAGTTCCTTGGCATGGTCACCCAGTGGACGGAGACCCGCACCATGCGGGAGATCGTCGATCTCGCGGTCGCGTTCCGAATTCCGGTGGCTCCCATCGCGACTCCCGCCACGCTGCCGACGATTGACCACTACGTAGAACGCGGGGTTTTCGTCGAGTCTGGGCTGGGGGTGCTGCAGCCGCGGGTGCCGTATCGCAGCGACGCCATGGCGACCAGGCCGCCGGGTCGCCCTCCGCTGGTTGGTGCCGACAATGAAGGTGTTTACTGGCCACTCCGCTCTCGACGGCTCGATGGTCCTAGTGCGGCAGTTGCTGATGCACTTCCGCTGTCCGACATACGAGTTACCGACTTCACCGCATTCTGGGCGGGACCGGTCGCCACCCAGTTCCTTGGCTGCCTCGGCGCCGATGTGATCAAGCTCGAGGGCGTCCGTCGTCCGGACGGTTTACGGTTCGCCGGCGGCCGTCCACCCGACTGGGACCAATGGTGGGAATGGGGACCGGTATTCCTGTGCAGCAACAACAACAAGCGCGGCATCAGCGTCGAGCTGAGTACGGAGGCCGGGCGAGCCATCGCGTTGGAGCTCATTGCCACCAGTGATCTTGTGCTGGAGAACTTCTCACCGAGAGTGATGGAGAATTTCGGTTTGGGCTGGGCTGCTGTTTCGGCAACCAACCCGCGCGCGGTCATGGTCCGGATGCCGGCGTTCGGCCTCGACGGCCCGTGGCGCAACCGAGTAGGCTTCGCGCAGACCATGGAGCAGGCGACCGGAATGGCATGGATGACGGGGCATTCTGACGGCCCACCGGTGATTCCCCGAGGCGTGTGCGACCCGATGGCCGGCCTGCACGCCGCGTTCGCTGCCGTGGCTGCGCTGGTGATTCGAGACCGGGCCGGGGCCGGGATGCATGTCGAATCGACCATGGCGGAATCGGCGCTGAATGTGGCAGCCGAAATGCTCGTGGAGTATTCGCGCAACGGAATCGAGATGCGCCGGAACGGAAATCGAGGCCCCGGAGCGATGCCGCAGGGCGTGTACGGCTGTGCGGGCGAGGATCAGTGGGTCGCCGTCGCCGCGCTGGGCGACGACGCACGCGCGGCGCTCTCGGACCTGATCGGTCAACTCGATCGGGCGTTGGACGGGCCAGGCTGGCGGGAGCGTGCCGACGAGATCGACAAGTTGATCTCCGATTGGACGGCTCGGCGGTCGGTGGCCGAAGTGGTCAGCGCGCTGCGCGGGTGCGGGGTGGCTGCGGCGCCAGTCGTGAGACCCGCATCGCTGTTGACCGACCCACAACTGCTGGCTCGGGGGTTCTGGGAAACCGTCGACCACCCCGTTGCCGGTTCGTTCCTGTGCACCGGGATGCCGTTCGCGTTCGCTGGTAAGCCGCGGCGCTGGATTCGCCGGGTGCCGCCCTTATATGGCCAACACACCGGCGAGGTGCTGATGGACGTGTTGGGGCACAGCGAGCAAGATCTAGCAGATCTGCGGGAGTCGGGGGCCACCAGCGCACGGCCGGCCGGTCTGTGACGTGGCGGTGACGCTGTGCGTTCCGCCGCGTCCCGGCGAGTTGTGTGCGCCGGTACGCTTTTTGGTGCGCGAGGACTCCGTGGTGATGGAGCTGACCGCGCGGCACCGGATCACCAGCGTCGAGTGGGATGTAGCCGAACGCGCCGTGGCGATGGTCGTCGAGATCACCGACCCGCAAACCGCTCGGCCCGTGGACGTGCGGATCGACGTCGTTGCAGTGGGTGCTGTACATGGCGACCCACGGGCCAGGATGATCGGCACCGTCGAGCGTGACGGGTGGCGGTTCGATGTCGTAGGCACCTATCTGGGAGTCGTTGCAGATGAAAACTGAGGCAGCCATCGTCGGAGTGCACAACACCCAGCAGGGACGCCGCCTCGACGGCGAGACCTCGCATGGGCTGGCGCTTAAAGCCATTCAGGGCGCACTCGACGACGCTGGCTTGAGTCTCGACGACGTGGACGGGATCAGTGCGGGAGCACTGTCGACAGCGCTGATCTACGACCTGCGCGTCGGCCCCGCGTGGCAGGGTCTGGCCTTTGGGGTGGGCATGATTACCGAGGCAGCCACCGCGATCGAGCACGGCATGGCCGACGTGGTGGTGCTGGTCGCAGCTCAGGCAGGCGAATACCGCGATCACGAGGCCACGGCGCCGTGGACCAGGCCAGAGAACGAATTCGTGGCGCCGTGGGGAATGTTCACCACCGCCGAGTTCGCGCTCATCGCTCGGCGGCACATGCACGTCTACGGCACGACGCGTGAACAGATGTCGATCGTCGCAGCGACCATCCGCAACAATGGATCGCAGAATCCCGAAGCCATCTACTACCGGCGCGGACCATTCACTCCGGGGGATATCACCGCGTCCCGGCCGATCGCGGACCCATTTCATCTGCTCGATTGCGCCACCACCTCGGAAGGCGGTTGCGCCCTGGTCGTCGCGAACCTGAACAAAGTAGACATTGCCAGCCGACCGATCTATGTGCTGAGCAGCGGCGCCGATTTCCACGGCCCGTCGTATCAGCACCCACCCGCGTGGGATCTCCTGGGGCGGCGCGGTGATCACGTTAATGGTGTGGTTGGGAGACGCGCGGCCGACCGCGCGTTCAGCCACGCCGGAATTCGTCGTGACGACGTGGATGTGCTGGAACTCTATGATCCGTTCTCGTTCGAGATCATTCGGCAGCTGGAGGCGTTCGGATTCTGCGGCGAAGGCGAAGGCGGACCATTCGTCGCCGACGGTCACATTGCACCCGACGGGAGCCATCCGATCACCACGGACGGGGGGACCATGTCCTTCAGTCACGCGGGTGCCAACCCGCAAATGATGCAACGGGCCATTCGAGCCGTCCAGCAATTGCGCGGTGAGGCGGGCCCGCTGCAAGTGCCGGATGCGCATATTGCATTGTGCAGCAACGGCGGAGCCGGGGCCTTGTTCACGACACTGCTGATCTTGGGAGACGAACCACTGTGAGTTTCGAGACGTTCGAGCCGCTGCGCCCGCAGACCGGGCCGGTGCCCCATGCCAGTAGTCAGGTCAGCATTCCCTTCTGGCAGGGATGTCGATCGGAGGAGCTGCGTTACCAGCACTGTGCGGCTTGCGGTCTGGCGAACTTCCCACCGGCAGAGAACTGCCGCCAATGCCTTTCGGCTGAATTGCTCTGGACGCCGGGTGGCGGTGTCGGCGAGATATACAGCTGGACGGTAGTCCACCGCCCAGTGACCGCTGAATTCGAGCCGCCATACGCTCCGGCAATCATCACATTGGACGAGGGCTACCAGATGTTGACCAACGTCGTGGGCATTGCGCCAGACGACTTGGCGATAGGTATGCGTGTTCGAGTGCAATTCCACAACGTGGGTGCGGATTTCACGCTGCCGTACTTCACCGAGTCAGGGTAGACCGCGGTGAGTCAGGCGCGCACCAGCAACGGCTTGCCGGTTACCGCCTATCTTGTCCTGGGTGTGTTGGCGGCCAACGATGAACAACTCACCGCCGGTGAGATCAAGACGCGCGCCGAACTGTCGGTCGGCCACTTCTATTGGTCGCCGTCGGTCAGCCATGTGCGGCGCGAACTGAACAGACTATTGGAGCGGGGGATGGTCGGCGAGATCGGTGCCCAATCCGGCAAGCGTGCCATCACGCTGTACGAGACCACAGAAGCTGGGCTCGAAGCGCTTCGACGCTGGGTGCAACACTTTCCGGGTCAGGATCAGGTCGTCATCAAGCACCCGGTCATCCTCAAGACTTGGCTGGCCCGTGGTGAGGATCCAGAACACATTATCGATACGTTGGAGCGGCATCTCGAGGCGACGCGGGCTCGGCTGGACGAGGCGCTATGGTCGCGGCAGCGTTCACGCGAGCTGGGCATCGTCGATGATCCGGAGCAGCGTTTCTCCTTCGCCGTACTGGATTACGCGATCCGCGGCTTGTACGCAGAGATCTCCAATATCGAGCAGCTGCGTGACGAGATCGCGGCCGGCACAACCAGGGATCCGGTCAAACGGGCGCGACGGTCCAAGGGTCAGATCCGCCGGCGGGTCCGTCTTGCCCCTTAGCTCGAGGGCGCAACCTGGTAAGCGGTGCCGCGTGCCTCGCGGACCCACAGCGTTTCACCCTCACCGATGGCTGTTCCCTGCGCGATCAACTGGCGTTTGAGAACCTTGTGCGTGGCGGTGCTGGGCAGCTCCGCGGCAATGCGGACATAGCGCGGCCGGGCCTTGGGAGACAGGTCGGGTTGTGCGCCGAGAAACGCTTCGAATGTCTCAGGCTCGAGGATGCAGCCGTCGTTGAGGACGATGGCGGCCATCACCTGGTCGCCGACGTGTCCGTCGGGGACGGCGTACACCGCGACACGGCTAATGGAACTGTGCCGCAACAGGATCCGTTCGATCGGTGCCGCCGCCAGGTTCTCGCCGTCCACCCTCATCCAGTCGGCGGTGCGTCCAGCCAGATAGATCCAGCCCTCGGAGTCTTTGTAGGCGAGGTCCCCGGACCAGTACATGCCGTGGCGCATGCGTTCGGCATTGGCTTCGGGATCGTTGTAGTAGCCGGTGAAGAAACCCGATCCCGATGTGTTGACCAACTCACCGACGGCCTTGTCGGCGTTAGTGAGCGCCCCGTGGGAGTCGAATTCCGCTACAGCGCATTCGGTTATGGTGTCGCTGTGGTAAACCGCGACGCCGTCGGCCCCCCGGCCGATTGAGCCCCGGGGCGTGCCGGGTTCGCGTATCACCATGACCGCGTTCTCCGTCGAGCCGAAGCCGTCTTCGACCTGCACGCCGAAGCGGCGCTCGAACTCCTCAATGTCTTTGTCATTGGCCTCGTTACCAAAGGCCACCCGCAGCGGATTGTCCGTGTCGTCGTCACGCGCGCTGGTGGCCAGAATGTAGGCCAGCGGCTTGCCGACGTAATTCATGTAGGTGGCGCCATGCCTGCGAATGTCGTCGAGGAAGCTGCTCGCTGAGAACTTCGCTGGGACGATGGCGGCGCCGGAGCACACGGCCGGCGCCCAACCCGCAACCACGGCGTTGGAGTGGAACAGCGGCATGGATACGTAGCAGGTGTCCTGCTCGGTGAGCACGAAGCGCTGGGCCAGGGAAAGACCGGCGACCGTTGCCATCAGATGAGAAACCAGCACCGCCTTAGGATTTCCGCTGGTGCCCGAGGTGAAGATCATCATGAACGGGTCCGTCATCTCAACCTGCCGATGCGGGACCAAGGCGCCGGCACCGGCGACCAGCTCGGCCCATAACGGTGTCGAGGTCTCGAAGACCTGCGTGCCGGTGAGGTCCAGACCCTCCAACAGCGGCCGATGTTCGGCATCGGTCACGACGATCTGACAATCCGCCCGCCGGATGTCCGCGGCCAGGGCCTCACCCCGCCGCGTGGTATTGAGACCGCACAGCACATAACCGCCCAGGCCGGCCGCCGCCATCTGGGTCAGCATGTCAGGTGTGTTCCCCAACAGACTGCCGATATGCATCGGCCGGTGCGGATCGGCCGCCCCGAGAAGGGCCGCGGCGCACGCAGCGGACTCAGAAAGATACTCAGCCCAACTCCGTTCCAGGTCGCCGTACTTCAC
The DNA here is from genome assembly GCA_963762625.1 of uncultured Actinomycetota bacterium. Classification (GTDB taxonomy): domain Bacteria; phylum Actinomycetota; class Actinomycetes; order Mycobacteriales; family Mycobacteriaceae; genus Mycobacterium. Next base: position 51,964 of record CAVXLB010000001.1, on the reverse strand, counting down.
GGCGGCCGATGTATCGGAGATGCGGTTTCGCAGCAGCGACTGAATCGTGTCGGTCATGACTTCCGATCCACCTTCACAGTTCAGATCTGGTCGTTTGAATGTAGCTAGTGAGCAGGTCGACGAGCAATCGACGGTCATCGTTCGTGTCGACTGCCTTCGGCATCATCAGCTGGGTCGCGATCATGCCGCGCAAAGTGGTCAGGATGTGCTCGCCGATGGCCGCGCTCTGGGTCGGGTCCAAATCGTCGTCGATCATCCTGCCCAGCGTGGTGAACGTTTCGGCGAGCCGGCGCAGATGCCCGGCGGCCTTGGCGCCACGGGTGGCCCGCGTCCCGATCAGAATTTCGCTGGCGGCGCGTGCCGTGGGGGTGGACATCGCATGCCAGGCCGCCGCCACCACGGTGTTCAGTCGCTCTCGTGTCGTCGTTGCCGGCGTCGCCGCCGGCAACGACTCCAGGGCGTGCAGGAGTTCGCCGAACCCCCGGTCGACCACCGCCATAAGCAGGCCGTCGCGGTCTCCGAAGTGGTACTGGATCACTCCCCAGGTGACGCCCGCCTCGTCGGCGATATGCCGGCCGGTGGCTGCGGCGAAGCCTTCCGTCAACACGATCTGGACGGTCAGGTCGATGGCCAGTGCGCGCGTACGCTCGGCGCGTGCCTGGCTGCCGTGCGCGGGCCGGGTCGGCGCGCCTCGTCGCGACATGACCGCCAGATCACCACACCTGTCCGAGTATCTTGCGCGCGGCGCGCCCCACCTGCTGCCCGCTACCTTAAAACATTGCACCCGCTAAGTTATAGCCAATACGTCGTTGGGGGCGACGCCGGGGGATCTGTACCGCCACCCGGTCGCTATCCGCCCACCATCATCAGGCCACCGTCGACCGCCAGCAGTTGCCCGGTGATGAAGCCCGAACCCGCGCCGGCCAGGAAGACCAGCACGGGCCCGAGATCGCGTGCCGGCTCTCCCAGCGCCCCGCCCAGCGGAATCATCGATTTGAGCTGCTGGTCGATGAGGGCGCTGGCGTCCGGGCCGAGGAAATCACGCAACCGGTCGGCACCCGGCGTCTGTACTGCGGGCGCCAAAGCGTTGACGGTGACATTGTCGGAGGCCCATGCGCGAGCGGCGGATCGGGTCCACGCCTGCACCGCTCCCTTTGTCGCGGCATACACCGCCGAGATCGGGCTGCCCATAACGGCTTCGGAGGATCCGAAGTTGATGATCCGGCCGCCGATCCGTCCTTCATCACGGCGTACGCGGCCTGATTGGTGAGGATCGTTGCCTTGACATTGGTGTCCAGCAGGAACGAGATTTCGTCGGCGCTGATGTAGCCGGGTATTCCGGGCTGCCACAGCCCCGCGGCGTTCACCAGGACGTCGAGTCCGCCGAGGTTGTCGACGGCTTGCTGCACCATTGCCGAAACCGCGTCGGCGTCGCGCACATCGCACTGCAGCCAGGTGGCGACCAGATCGTCTGGCGGTGGAGTTTGGTGATAGGTGGCAGCGACGTCGGCACCGGCCTCAATGAGCACCCCGATGGCGGCGGCGCCGATGCCGGTCGCTCCGCCCGTTACCAGAATCCGTCGGCCTTGCAGCGGTGGCGTCAAATCTGACATGCGCGAAACGCTACCAACCCGTCCAGCGGTCATTCCGTTCCGAATTCCATCGAAAGACGCGATGAACGAAAGGCGCACCTGAGTCGTCAAGCGATATGGGCGATGCCGTGAGGTTTCGCTTATATGCGTGTCACGTCGAGGACATACAGTTGGGAGTCGTGATGGACAAAGGCACGACGGCAATCGCTTTGCGCGGTGCCGCGGCCATGTTCGTCTTTGCGGTCGGCTGCGGTGCGGCTGTCGGTGCGAACCGAAGCGCACCCACGCCGGATACGCCGGCGACGAGCGCTCTGTCTGGCGAAATGCATTCGCCCTCAAATGACCCCGGCGGTCTGACTGGCGGCGGCGCCTTACCTGTGGTCCCCGCCAGGCTTGCCCCGCTGCCGCAGCCCGGTGGCTGCATTATCGGCCTCGACTGTGGGTGCATCCGTGGTGTCACTTGTCCCGGCACTGTCCACCACCGTCCCGCTCCCCCCAATGACCATGCAAGCGACGCCCCGGCTGGCCCCGGCCCGGGACCCGGCGGCTAGGGGTATGTCAAACGACGGCAAGAGAACGATCGCGCTGCGCGCAAGCGTGGGGCTCTCCTTGGCAATGGTCGGAGGCGCTGTGGTTGTCGGTGGTGCGGAGCCGAGCGCACCCGCGCCGGATGCCACGGCGGCGAGCGCTTTTTCCAGCGCACCGCCGGCGCCCACACCCGCTCCGAGTGGACCCACCCGAGGCAGTGCCTTGCCCGTGGTTCCCGTCGGCGGAGGCGCCTGCATCATCGGCCTCAATTGTGGATGCATTCGTGGCATTACCTGTCCCGGTACCGTCCGCCACCATCCCGCTCCCGCTAACGACCATCCACCCGATGCCCCCGCCGGTCCGGGCCCTGACTCCGGGGGCGGCTGACTCGGCCTGGCCGCTGAGATGAGCCGGCGCTAGGCGCGCACCGCGACCGTCGACAGCAGATCGGCGAGCCGATCCGGCCGGTCCAGCATCGAGAACGTCCGCGCTCCCTCGATCACCTCGAGACGGGCGTTCGGGATGGTCGCGGCCAGTCGTTGGCCATCCTCTTGGGCAAAGAACACGTCGTCAGCCGACCACGCGATGAGCGTCGGCTTGTCGAACTCCGGCAGCCGCGCCGCGACGCCGGTGGCGACTTCCGTGCGCAGCGACAGCGTGAACTGGCGCAGGTCTTCGGCGACCGCCGCGTCGGTTAGCGCCGGGCGCACCCAGATCTCGGTGAGACCGTCGATGTTGCTGTGAGCCAGGCCCGTCGAACGCGCGCTTGCGTACGACCGGCACGCGCAAGGCCTGGATCGCGGTACGGAATACGGCCTTGGATTTGGCTGCCAGGATCACCGGCTTGAGGATCGGTGGCGGAAAGTGTTCGAACGCATCGCAACTGGTGAGCACAAGCGCACCGACCCGCTCGGGATGATGCACCGCGACGAGTTGTGTGACAACCCCGCCGGTGTCGTTGCCAACCAGCACCACGTCCTCGAGGTCAAGGGCGGCCAGAAAATCGGCGACCATGTGTGCGACGCCGGTGATGGTCTGGTCGGCGCCGGAGCGCAGCGGCTCCGGCTGTGCGCCGAGCGGCCAGGTCGGGGCGATGCACCGCAGGCCCGTATCAGCGAGCCGCTGGCTGACCCGGCGCCACAGCTCGCCGCCCATCATGAACCCGTGGACGAACACGACGGGCCTGCCTTTTTCGGGTCCCGTTGCTTCGTAGTGAATGGTTCCGGCACTAATGTCGATCGTCGACATGGAGGACTCCTACTCCGAGAGAAATATTTACAAACAGTCTGTCTGTTCGTAAGTTACCAACAGGTTGTATGGAAATCAAGAGGCGTACTCAGGAGGAGCGCTCCGCGGCGACCCGCGACGCGCTGATCTCGGCTGCCCGCAGACTGTGGGGCCAACGGGGCTATTCGGAGGTGGGCACGCCGGAGATCGCCACGGTCGCGGGCGTCACCCGCGGCGCGATGTACCACCAATTCGCAGATAAGGCTGCGCTGTTCCGCGAGGTTGTCGAGGAGGTGGAACAGGATGTGATGGCCCGGATGGGTGCCATTGTGGCGTCGTCGGCCGCCACGTCACCGGCGGACGCGATCCGGGCCGCGGTCGACGCGTGGCTCGAGGTCTCCGCCGATCCGGAGGTGCGCCAGTTGATCCTGCTCGATGCGCCGAGCGTGCTCGGCTGGGCCGCGTTTCGCGATGTCGCCCAGCGGTACAGCCTGGGCATGACCGAACAATTGCTCGTCGAGGCGATCCGGGCCGGGCAGCTGGCCCGCCAACCGACACGGCCGCTGGCCCACGTGCTGATCGGCGCGCTGGACGAGGCGGCCATGGCCATCGCTACCGCGGACGACCCGAAACGCGCCCGCCGGGAGACCGGGCAGGTGCTGCACCGGCTCATCGACGGCATGCTGCACCAGCCTTGCAGCGAAACCACCTCTAAGGGTCAAAAGCCTTGGCAGGTGAGTGATACGCGGAGCTACCTCGCCATCAATCCGGATTTCTGGCCAGCCCCAGCCAGATTACGGAAGGCGCGGCATTTCAATCGCGGCGGACGTGGGCGACGCCCGCGATAACGCCCTGGATGAGTCGGTCAAGACGCTCCGGCACTGTCGATTACCGGCTGACCCGCAACGAACGTCATCATTACCCCGTTGATGAACGCCAGGATGGCGATGGCCTGGTCTTCGACCAGTGCCGGATCCGGCTCGCTGCCGGCGGGATGCCACTGGGCAACGACGTCGCGTGCCAGCGTGTAGAGCCTGCTCCGCAGACTCATTGACTGTTGAGGCCAGTTCGGGGTCGCGGCTGGCGAGCAGGATGAGCTCGTAGCGCGCCTTGGCGCGGGTGAGCCAAGGTTCGCTGCCCACGTACGTGACAATGCGGGCCAGACCCGCAGTGCCGCTGAATTTCGTCGACTGCTCGTCGGCCAGTTCGTTCATCAACGACAGGTCGGCGACGTCGACTTCGTTCAGCCGACTTGCGACAGCTTGCAGCAGCGCCTTGCGGGTTCGAAAGTAGAACGACGTGGTGCCAGTCGGTACGCCGGCGTGCTCGTCGACTTTCGGGTGGCTGACGCCGTGGACACCGTTGCTGCCGAGCAGCTCTATCGCGGCATCGGCTAGCTGTCGGCGCCGCTCGGGCGCGTTGTGCTTCCTATGTGCAGCAATGTGGTCAGTTTATCCATCTGTTGCCGCCAGCGCGGGATCGTACGAGTGCTTCAGAACTGACCGCAGTTGGGCCCGGTGGGTTCTTGGTTGAAGCGGGCGGCGACCCATTGCATGGCCGGTTCACCGTCGACGAGCATCGGCAATGCGTGGTTGATGACGAGCTTGTTGAGGAACGGCGGCTCCTCGTTGGTGCGCATCTCCACATCGGCTCCTTGGGCGCACCAGTCATTGGCGAGTTGCACGACAGGGCCGTGGGGTACCAGCGGGTCGTAGCGGTTGCTGTCCAGCAGCACTGGCGCGTTGGGTTTGTAGCGTCCGATCCGCTGCGCTTCGAATATGGTGTTGAACGGTTCCTCGTTGACCAGTTGGTTGAGGTCCTCGGTGAAGTAGGGCTGCAGATGGCGGAACATGAAAGTCGAGGACGGTCTGGCCGATGCACTGCCGCGACACCGATTCAAGCATTGCGAGTCCGCGGGGCGTCATTTTGGAGCGGATGGCGTCGGCGACCTCCGGATAGGCACCCATGACGCTGTTGAGCGCGTACCCGACGACGCCGACCAGGGCGCTGCCGTCGGCGTAGGGCAGCAGTACCTTGAGGTCGGCCGGGGGAGCCCCGGCGTAGGTGCCCACGATATGCAGGTCAGGGGCATAAGACGGGGCGAGTTCGGCCGCCGATGCCGTCGCGCCGCCGCCCTGCGAATAACCCCAAAGCGCCACGGGCCCATGCGGATCCAACGATGTCCCCGGCAATCGCATGGCCGCGCGGGCAGCATCGAGCACGGCCTGCCCCTCGGCCACTCTGCCCACATAGGTATGCATCGAGGGGGTGCCCAGGCCCTCGTAGTCGGTCATCACGATGGCAAAACCACGGGCCACCATCGTCGCGACAAACAGCTCTTCGTAGTTGAACATGATGTCCCAGCCACCCGAATAGTGGATGCCCTGATTGAACATTCGCGACGGGGCGCATTGATTGCCCTGGCCTTGGGTGCCGGGTGCGTAGCTGATCAGTGGCCGCGGCCCTTTGCCCGGCCACGCGTTGTAGGGCTCGAAATAGGTGCCGGTGACGGCGATCGGATTGCCCCGGGTATCGTTGCTGCGGTACATGATTCGGGTGCCGCTGGCCATGATTGCCCCCAGCTGTCCCGACGGCTCGAGCACCAGCCGCGACTGCTCGGTACGGATCACGTCACCGGGCTGGCCGGTTGGCAGCGGATCCGGCGGGGTGTAGAACTCCGCGTACTGCGACTCATCGCCGCCGTCGCCATGCGCAATTCCGCTGCCGACCAGCGACCACGCGATCACAAGCAGGACTGCAAAGCCTCCCCCAACCCGGCGCATTACGGAACCGTAACAACGCAGATGCCGCCGGGGAAGGGCAATCTCTAAGTTTTTAGAGATTCGGCGCCGGCTTAGCGGTGGTTCGGCGCGAAGAATTGCCAGATGGTGTCGGTGGCGTTGAGGGCCGTCGATGGAGCTGGGAGACCCGCCAGCCTTTCCACTACAGGACTGGACTCTCCGCCGGGCCATTGATGGCCTGCTCCGGCCACCGAGATCAGCTGCACGGTGCGCCCATCGGCGCACCCGGCTGTTTGGGTCGTCACGTCTGCGGAAGTACTTGAGTTTGGTGCCCCGCACCCATCGATGGCGCGCCAGGTGGCGTTGACAGATTCCACCGAAGGGCCGTCGACGCGTGCAGTCCCATTGGCTGTGAAAGCTTTTCCTGGTCCGCCGTTGTAGGGGACTCTGTCGTCGGCTGTGCCATGTATTTGCAGAACCGATGCTGGCCGCGCTTGGGAGCAGTCGGTCAGCAGTGTTCCCGCCACCGGCGCAATCGCGGCGAAGGTGTCGGTCTGGCAGCCCAGTCGCAGCGCCATCATGGCGCCGTTCGACATGCCGGTGACGTAGACGCGAGCGCGATCGATGGGGATCTCTTGCCCGATGGCGCCGACCATAGCGGTGATGAAACCGACGTCGTCGGTGTTGTCGCGTTGGGGCTCGCCGCAGCACGTCCCGGCGTTCCAAGCGCGGTTGAGACCGTCGGGGTAGGCGACGAGGAAGTGCCCACCGTCGGCCTCGCCGTCCCAATTGTAGGAATGCTCCGCCTGAGCGCCGGTGCCGAACCCGCCGTGCAGCATCACCACCAGCGGCGCCGCATCGCTCAGCCCTTGCGGTCGGTACACGTTAAAGGTCCTGCTGACCCCGCCCACCTCGATCGCCTGAGAGGACTGTCCGACCGGGATCGGTTGGGAACCAGGTGTTCCCAATGCATGGCCTCCGCCGAGGCACCCGCTCAGGACGACGACCAGGGTTCCGAGGAGAAACACGACGAGTACCCGAATGCATCCAGACCGCATCAGCCCATCGTGGCATCCGCCCCAACATTTGACAAGTAACTTGTCAAAATACTGTCGAATGGCACACTCTATGGCCATGCGACGCATTCTGGATGCCGAGTGGGAGCCCACCGTGCCCGCCCTGGTGAACCTGGTGGCCGCATCCGGGGCACCTCACCTGAGAGCGGCGTTCGCCGCAGCGGGGCTCGACGGCATTCGCCCCGCGCAAGCGGTTGCCCTGGTACCGCTGACAGTCGGGGGGCTGCACGCATCGGATCTTGCCGACCGGCTCCGGGTCAGTCGTCAGGCGGTGGCCCAGGCCGTAGCAGGACTCGAACGGCATGGCTACGTCATTCGAGTGCCCAACCCCGTCGACGCCCGCACTCGAATCATCGAGCTGACGCCTCGCGGTCGGCAGGCGCTGCGCGTGCTGCGTTCCAATGCGCTCGCGTTGGAGAAGCGGTGGGAACAGACCCTGGGGCAGCAGCGATTTGGAGAATTGCGCGAGACCTTGCAGATGCTGCTTTCAGTGGAATCCCCCGAATCGCCGGAACCCGCGGACTGAGGTTGCCGCACGCCCAATAGCGCCATCTCCGTGGTTTCACCGATGTTCCGCACCAGCCGACCGCAGCTGCTGGACGCGACACAACCCGGGAGGTCGCAGATGAACGCAAGTTGCACCGCCACAAAGGCGGCTATCGGAAAGAATGCGATTGTGCTGGCGGCCAGTATGGCGGGCCTGTTGACGGCACGAGTGCTGGCGGACTTCTACACGACGGTGACGGTGATCGAACGAGACACGCTGGGCGACACACCGACCGCCCGCAGAGGTGTGCCGCAGGGTCGCCATACCCATGGGCTGCTCATGCGGGGCGCAGAGGCGTTAGAGGAGCTGTTTCCCGGCATCGCGATCGGTGCGCGATCCCGTCGTTGTTGCTACGGGGTCTTGAGGAATACGTCGTTGAGGGTGACGGTGCGCAGATTCCGCGCGCGGATGATGTCGATGAGTTGCGGATAGACGTGAGTGACCGGCAGGTGATTGAGGTGCCCGATAACAATGGATTGCGGCGTGAAGTACTGGTCGGCCATCTTCACGATGTAGTCCTCGGTGATCAACGTGGAATCGGACAGCGAACCCGACCATAAGGTCGGTACCTGGTAGCCGTGGTACTCCGCCACAGCATCGACCGTGGCGTTGTGCTTTGCATACGGCGGCCGATAGTAGGGCTTGGCACCGATGCCGTAGTTCTTCTTCAGAAAGTCGTCATTGCGGCCCAGCTCTTCGGAGATTTTGCTTTCCGACAGCGTGGTCAAGTCTGGGTGTGACCACGTGTGGTTACCCAGTTGGATCTGACCGGAATCCACCAACGGTCGCAGCAGCGCCCGGTGGTCGGTCCAGGAGTCATAGATCCCGTTGACGAAAAACGTCATTCGCGCGCCGGTGTCCTTGGCGAATTGTATGTAGGCGCGCACCACGTCGCTGTTGACACCGTCGTCGAGGGTCAGCGCAAGGAGGTCGCCGTCGCCGGGGATTGTGGTCAGTGCTCCGCCACCGGGCAGCGGGATGCGGGCACTCAGGGGTGGGGGCGGTAACAACGACGCTGGGGCGGTTGGACCAGAGGTGGCCGCGGAGGCCGAACGCGCCTCGGCGAATGTCCGCGGTTGCGGGTCGACGATGAGCCGTGCCGCACCGACGCTGGCAACGGTGGCCGCGGCGAGCGACCCGAGGAACTTACGCCGGCTCAACTCGGCGCCGGTGCCGCCGCCATCAATCGTCCGCGCAGCGGTGGAAGTGGCAAACCTGGTGCGATTCGCTGTGGATGAACTGGGGCGGCGCCGTGCGACAGGGGTCCCCGGATAAGGAACGTCCTCGTCGCCAAAGTTCGAAGCCACAGCAGCGAACCGTACCACTACCAGCGTCGATTCGTCGGATTAGTGACGGCAGGGTCAGCTGTGATTGGCTAACGATTCGGACTCGGGGCAGCAACGGTCGGCAGCGGCTGACCCCGGCGGCCGATCAGTGTGACGCCCCGCCGCCGCGCTGTGGTAGCTGCACGGGCTCGGCAGCCGGGGTGCTCAGCGCCGCGGCCAGCCAGGGCAGCGAGGCGGCGAACGCCTGGGCGGCGAAGGGCCAGTCATGATTGCCCGGCTGCGTGAACACAGCACAGCTAATCCCGTTGGTTGCCGCCGCGTCGCACAGCGAGTTGGCGGCGGCGTCCTGGCCTTCTGGGTTGGCGACGGGATCTGTCCTGGCAACGAGGCTGGGATTGGCCGCTTGGGCGAGGTTGCGCGGACCGGACGATGCGGGGACATCGAACCATCCCGACACTCCGGTATAGCGACCGTGTTGGGTGATGGTGGTGACCGGGTCGTAAGCGGCCCAAGCGGTGGGGTTGCCGCCGAACAACCGGGTGATGGTTTGTTCTTTGGTTCCGACGTTAGGGCTGCGGTCCCCGGCGATGTCCACAAACGCGCTGAACATCTCTGGATGCATGACGGCCAAGTTCACGGCACAGGTACCGCCCATCGACCATCCGGCCACACCCCAATTCGCGCGATCAGCGCTGACGCCGAAGTTCGAGACCACGAACGGTACGACGTCCTTCGTGAGGTGATCAGCGGCGTTACCGCGGCTCCCGTTGACGCACTCGGTGTCGTTGTCGAACGCTCCGGTCGGGTCAACGAACACCAGCACCGGGGCGAAGCCGTGATGATGTGCCGCGAAGTTGTCGATGGTGTCGAAGGCACCGCCGGCGCGTAGCCAGTCCGCCGGAGTGTTAAAGGCAGAACTGACCATCATGACGGTCGGCAGCCGGGGGGGTGGGTTGCTGTCGAACCACGCCGGCGGCAGATACACCAGTTCCTGGCGGTGCGGAAAGTTGGACACGTCGGCGCTGATCGCCACCGGCACCACGACGCCCTTGGTCGGCCGGGTTCCAGCGACCTGCATTGCGGTGACCCGTAGCCGATCGATCTGATCGGGCAGCGGCCCCGCTGTCAGCTGATTCCATGCGGTAACCACCGTGGGGAAATAGCCGACCCAACCGTTCAGGGCCAAGGTCGCGCACAACACGCACAGGGGGACCGAAAGTACCGCCAGTCCGCGTCGCCACCAGTGGGCACCCGCCCAGCCCAACAACAGCACTGCGGCCGCAAGTCCGCTCATCGCTATCCATAGCCACAGCGATGTCGGTGCCGGATCCCCGGCCACACCCAGCGCCGTGATGTACCAGTGTGACAGGGCCGTCACCGCCGCCGCGACGCCTAGCGCGACCGGCAGTGCCCACCTCAGCCAATGTCGCCTGCGCCATCCGATCGCGCCGACAGCCACGAGCAGCGCGAGCACCTGCGCCGCCGCAGGCAGCCAGCCGTGCAGCAAGGACAGCTGTCCGATGAAGTCGTTCAACGGTCGTGACCTTTGCAGAATCCGAAAGCAACGCGGACGGCGAGTGCGCGGCGGTGGCGGACCGGCATCGTTCTCCCTCTGCGAACACTGAACTCGAAGCGTGATCTGCCCACCGCTCGCGGTTCTCCGAACGCGGTGTGCCAGACCAACTATTCCATACCGTCCTTGCCGATCGTGGTTTTGAATGACCGCAGGCGCAGGCTGTTTCCAACGACGAAGGCACTGGAGAAAGCCATCGCGGCGCCAGCGATCATGGGGTTTAGCAGGCCTAGCGCGGCCAGCGGGATCGCGGCGATGTTGTATCCGAAGGCCCAAAAGAGATTTGTCTTGATCGTGGTCAGCGTTTTGCGGCAGAGCCGGATCGCGTCCGCCGCGGCGCGTAGGTCGCCGCGCACCAAGGTGATGTCGGCGGCTTCGATCGCAACGTCGGCGCCGGTCCCCATGGCCAATCCCAGATCGGCGGTGGCCAGAGCGGCGGCGTCGTTGACGCCGTCGCCGACCATGGCGACGACCTTGCCCTCGGACTGTAAGCGCTGGATCGTGGCGACCTTGCCCTCGGGCAACACCCCGGCGATGACCCGGGCGATGCCGACCCCGTCGGCGATCCGGTTTGCGACGGTCTCATTGTCACCGGTCAAGAGCACCGGTGTCAGGCCCAGCCGCTTGAACCGTCGGATGGCTTCCGCGCTGGTGGGTTTGACGGAGTCTGCGATCACCAGGATGCCGCGGACCCTGCCGTCCCAACCGACGGCGACGGCGGTCTTGCCGTCGCCCTGTGCGCGGGCCTTGGCCTCGCAAAATTCTGGGAACAATTCTGGATCCAGGTGCTGGGCCCAATCGGCCAGCAAGCTCTCCCGCCCGACGACGACGGCGTGGCCGTCCACAATGCCTCGCGTACCTTTGCCTTCCACATTGGCGAAGTCTGCAGGGGCGGGCAAGCTGCCGAGTTCTGCTCTGGCCGCCTTCGCGATGGCCTGCGCGACGGGGTGCTCGGAGGCGTCCTCGACGGCTCCGGCATAGCGCAGCAGCGTCTCGCGGTCCGTGTCGTGTGCGGTGATGACCCCGACCAGCGTCATCTTGCCGGTGGTGACTGTGCCGGTCTTGTCGAGCACGATGGTGTCGATCTTGCGGGTGGATTCCAGCACCTCGGGTCCCTTGATCAGCACGCCGAGTTGTGCCGCACGTCCCGTGCCGACCAGCAGCGCAGTTGGAGTCGCCAGCCCGAGCGCGCATGGGCAGGCGATGATGAGCACGGCAACCGCGGCGGTCAGCGCCGCGGTGACGGGGAAGCCGGCGGCGAGCCACACTCCCAGGGTGGCGACCGCGATCGCGATGACGATGGGGACGAACACACCGGATATACGGTCGGCGAGCCGCTGCACCTCGGCCTTGCCGGATTGGGCCGCCTCGACGAGCTTGGCTATCTGGGCCAGCTGAGTGTCGTCGCCGACCCGGGTGGCGCGCACGATCAAGCGCCCGCCGGCGTTCACGGTGGCGCCGGTGACGGTGTCTCCCGCGCCGACCTCGACGGGAACGGATTCGCCGGTGAGCATCGACACATCCACGGCTGATGAGCCCGAAACAACGATGCCGTCGGTGGCGATCTTCTCGCCCGGGCGGACCACGAACTCGTCACCCACCGCTAGCCGGTCGACGGGGATGCGGGTCTCGGTGCCTTCGGAATGCGGGCGCAGCACCGCAACGTCCTTGGCGCCGAGCTCCAGCAGGGCGCGCAATGCGGCGCCGGCGCGCCGCTTGGACCGCTTCTCGAAGTACCGCCCGGCCAACACGAACAAAGTCACGCCCGCGGCAACTTCGAGGTAAATGTTGGCCGCGCCGTCGCTGCGCGTGACGGTTAGCTCGAATTGGTGCCGCATGCCCGGTTCGCCGGCCGTTCCACAGAACAGGGCGTACAGCGACCACAGGAACGCCGAGAGGGTCCCGACCGAGACGAGGGTGTCCATGGTGGCGGCACCGTGTTTGAGATTGGCCCAGGCGGCTGCGTGGAAGGGCCGACCCGCCCAGACGATGACCGGTGCGGCCAGTGTCAGGGACGCCCATTGCCAGTAGCGGAGCTGCAGAGCAGGGATCATCGCCATCAGGATCACCGGGATGGCGAGCACGGTGGCCACGACCAGGCGGTTGCGTGACGACGTCAGCTCAGCGTCGTCGGTCACGGCCTCTGTCGCCGATTCCAGGACTTCGTCGGTGTTTGGCTGCGATGCGGTATAGCCGGCCTTTTCGATTTGGGCGATCAGCGCCTGCGCGTCGTACCCGGCGGGGACGGTGACGGTGGCCTTCTCGGTCGCGTAGTTGACGGTCGCGGTGATTCCGTCGAGCTTGTTCAGCTTCTTCTCGATACGCATCGCGCACGAGGCGCAGGTCATCCCGGCAATCTCGAGCTCGATGTCGCGCACGGGTGTCGTCGTCATGTGACGAGGACCGCCTCATAGCCGGCCTCATCGACAGCGCTCAGCACGGTCTGCTCGTCGATCGGCGCCGAACTCATGACAACCAGCCGGCCCGTGCTTGCGCTCACGTTCACGCCCTGCACGCCGGGGATCTGGCGGACCTCGCCCTGGATGGCGGCCTCGCAGTGCCCGCAGCTCATCCCGGTCACCAGGTATTCGCTCGTGGTCATTGCGCTCCTTCGGCTGGCGTACCCCGCTGGGGTATAGCCCATTGCACCCAACCGTATACCCCGATGGGGTATTCCCGTCAACCGTAGTTACTGTCGACGGTCAGGCCGGTATCCGCCGCATGTACCTAGTGCACGAAGCGCTTTATCGTGGGTCAATCTAGTGATCCGGACCACGAATCGGCGGCGGGAGGTCGGATGGGGTCAGCACGATTGTGCCGGGCCTGCGGTCTTGGCCTGAGGCCAGGTGCCCGATTCTGCGACGGATGCGGTGCGCCGGTGAGTGCCGACTCCAACTTTGCTGAATACAAGCAGGTGACCGTGATGTTCGCCGATGTAGTGGGATCGATGCGGATCGCGTCGGCGCTGGGCCCAGAGCGTTTGCGCGAGATCATGGCTGAGCTGCTGCATCGCAGCACGGCGGTGGTGCAACGCTTCGGGGGCACCGTGGACAAATTCACCGGTGACGGACTCATGGCGATGTTCGGAGCGCCCGTGGCGCTCGAAGACCATGCCCTTCGCGCCTGCCTCGCCGCGCTGGAGATACAAGACGAGATGCAGCGCCTTGCCGCAACGGTCGACCGCAGCGACGGTATCGCGCTGCAGTTGCGCATCGGGCTGAACTCGGGTCAGGTGATCACTGGCGAAATGAGTTCTGGCCCAGGTGGTTACACCGCAATCGGTGAGCAGGTCGGACTTGCGCAGCGAATGGAGTCAGTGGCCCCGGCCGGTGGGGTGATGCTCAGCGAGTCAACGGCACAGTTGGTCGAACATGCCGCGGTGCTGGGCGAGCTCGAACGGGTGCACATCAAAGGCGCCGACGTTGCAGTATGCGCGCGTCGCCTGCTGGCAGCCGGCAGTGAGCACGTGCGGCTCGGCCGACGGGAGCCGACCCTGATCGGGCGCGACGCGCAGATGCACACCGTCGCCCAGATGCTTGATCAATCGATCGCCGGCGCTGGGTGTGTGGCCACAGTGGCCGGGCCACCCGGTATCGGCAAAAGCCGGACCGTCGGCGATACGGCCAAGCTGGCCACTGCCCGTGGCGTCACGGTGTACTCCACGTTCTGCGAGTCACATGCGCGCGAGGTGCCCTACCGCGTGATGGCCCGGCTGCTGCGAATGGTGTTCGGCGTCAGCGACCTCGCCCCGGATGACGCGCGGGCTCAGGTGCGTTCGCGGCTCCTGGACGCAAACCCAGAGGACCTGCTCTTGCTCAACGACCTGCTCGGTATCGGCGACGCCGGTGTGGCCTTGCCTGCCATTACTCCCGATGCGCGCCAGCGGCGGTTGGCTGAAGTGTTGAACCCCTCCGCCTCTGCGCGGACGACACCGCCGCTCTACATCATCGAGGACGCGCACTGGATCGACGAGGCCAGTGAATCCATGCTCGCCGAATTCGTCGGCGTGGCATCGATCCGGTCGCTCGTGCTGATCACCCATCGCCCCGAATACCGGGGAGCTTTGTCGCGGATACCGGGAGCTCAGACGATCGCACTGGCGCCATTGACTGAGGAACAGGCCTTGGCGCTGACCAGCGCGCTGCTGGGCACGCACCCGTCGGTCACGGCGTTGGTGGCCCGCGTCGCCGAAAGGGCTGCTGGAAACCCATTTTTCGCTGAAGAAATCGTGCGCGACTTGGCTGAACGCGGCGTCCTCAACGGCGATCACGGCGCCTACGTTTGCCGCGAAGAAGGCGCCGACATCAGCGTGCCCGGCACACTGCAGGCCGCTATCGCAGCCCGCATCGATCGCCTCGACCCACCCGCCAAGCACTTGCTGTACGCGGGCGCCGTTATCGGCGCGCGGTTCAGTCTCGATCTGCTGGGCAGCGTCCTCCGCGAGACCGGTGAGATCGGAACAGCTATTGCTGAACTCGTTCGAGTCGAACTCGTGGACCAGGTGGGGTTCTCCCGGCACACCGAATATGCGTTCCGGCATCCCCTGGTTCGCGCGGTGGCCTACGAATCCCAACTGAGAAGCCGCCGCGCCGAGCTGCACCGGCGGGTGGCGGCGGCCATCGAGGAAAACAACCTCGGCTCGGCCGACCAGAATGCCTCGCTGATCGCCGAACACCAGGAGGCGGCCGGGGATTTGCCTGCCGCCTTCGCCTGGCATATGCGGGCTGGAGCATGGTCGATAAGCCGCGATGGGGCTGCGGCGAGGATCAGTTGGCAGCGCGCCCGTCAGGTCGCCGACGCGCTGCCCGACGACCCGGGCCGGTCGGCGAAGCGGATCGCGCCGCGCACCATGCTGTGCGGGACGGTATGGCTGACCGGCGGCAGCGTCGACGACACCGGCTTCGACGAACTCAGAGAGCTGTGCGTGGATACGGGCGATCGGGTATCGCTGGCGATGGGCATGGCGGGGCGGGTCCTGGCGCTCGCTGGGCATCAGAGGCTGCGCGAGGCGGCCCGACAAGCTTCGGAGTTGGTTGCGCTGGTCGACGAAATCGGCAATCCGGCATTGACTGTTGGCCTGTTGGCCGCGGCCATCTATGCAAAGTCGGCGATCGGCGAGATGACCGAGGCCCTGCGCTTGGCGCAACTCGTCATCGCCCTCTCCAACAGTGAGCCCCGTCGGAGCCGTGGGCCGATCGGATCACCATTGGAAATGGCGACGCGAATGCGCGGCCTCGCCAGACTGTGCCTGGGCATCCCGGGATGGCAGGCCGATCTCGACGAGGCGGTACGCGTCGCCGCCTCGGTCGACCCGACCAGCCATGTGGGGGCGATCTTTTACAAGTACGTGGTCGCCGTCCCGGTGGGAGCGCTGCCAGCCGATGCGGTGGCCCTGCGCGAGACCGGCGATGCGCTGCGGATCGCTGAACAAGCCAGTGACGACTTCACCGTGGCCCAAGCCCAGCTCGTGCGGGGCCTGGTGTTAGTTCGGCAGGCACGCCGCGAGGAGGGATTCAGGCTGCTGACCCAGGCTCGCGACGCAGCGCGGACCAAAGGGTTCACGATGAACGCGCTGGCGGTGGTCGATCTGGAGGTTGCGACGGACAAAGCCCGAAACGGCGATCTCGACGGCGCCGCCGAACTGGCCAGAGCCGCCATTGACGACATGTTCGACACGGGTGCGATGTTCTTGCGGGGGGTTACCACCACGGTCCTGGTGCAAGCGCTGTTGGAACGTGGCGACGACGGCGATCTCCAGGAGGCCCAAGCCGCTATCGATCGGCTGGCCTCCGTACCCACGGAGCCAGGCTTCGTGCTGCACGTGCTCCCGTTGCTTCGGCTTCGGGCGCTGGTCGCCAGGGCCCGGGGAGACGACGAGGGCTCCCGCGAGTTGATGCAGCGCCACCGTGCTGCCGCCGCGGCGGCGGGATTCGGTCCGCTGGTGGACGCCGTGGACCCGACGGGGAGCGTGTGATCGCTCGGGGGTCAGCAGTAGGGGCTGCGCGCGGCACCGGAGTCGTCGCCATGAGCCGCGCGGCTAGGCCGAGTTCGGCGCGCTCCGGGTCGACTGCGATCGAGCACCCCCGCGCTTGAACTCAGGACCTCGCGGTGTCGAGTCTTGGTTCGCCGTATCTCATTCGGATGGCCGCCCACGGGTTGGCGTATTCACCGGGCAGATTGCAATACGCAGACTGACGTTTTGCCAAGGTCCGCACGAGCGGAGCTGCGAGCCGCGCGGGATATCGCCGCCAGCCCGCCGCGGCACGCATCTCCGCGAGCATATCCGGCCACGAATGATGCTGAAACGACAGAGCCTCCTGTGCCCGAGTGACATCCATCCAGCAGTTGATGAACCAGTCGCCGTCACTGTGCGGATTTCCCGGTCGGGCCCGCACCGCTGTAACCAGCCCGTTCAGTCCCTTCGCGGCCGCCGGGCCCTCCAGCGTGTCGTGCTGTTTCAGGAGGTGTGATTCGTCACCGGCGATCAACAGAGTTTCACCGACCACAGGAGCTGTGGTGGCGGCGGCCAGTGCGGTTGCGACGTCCCGGACGTCGACGGTGTGCACCCGTCCGTCTGTCGGCAGCAAGCTCCCGAAAAACAGGATGTCGGTGTCATAATGCTCCTCGGCCGGGTCCACGGTGAACACACCGCCGAGCCGCAAAATCACCCAGTTCAGACGCGACGACCGAACCACTTCCTCGGCTTCGAGCTTATGTCCGCCGTACACGTCACAGGGCCGGGGTGGTGTGTCAGGGTGGCAAAGATTTGTGAACCGGTGCGGATTGGGGCCGCCGTAGACGGCACCACTCGACGCGTGGACGAACCGGGGCGGATTCGGTAGGGACTCGGCGGCGTGCGTCAACGCCGTGGTGCCGTCGACGTTGACCTTGCGTGCGAATGCGGCGTCGCGGTATACCCCAGGCGGGATAACCGCGGCTAGGTGAATGATCACGGTCGGTACCACCTCGCAGACGAGCCGATCGATCGCGGCGGAGTCGGTGAGGTCCGCCCACCGGACGTCCACGCCTGCAGGCAGTTTTTGAGCGGCTTTGCGATTGGCCGGACTAGTCCGGCCGGTGGCGATCACCCGGCGGCCGTCGGCAGCGAGGCGCTTCAGCAACGCAGATCCCACCAGACCGAAAGCACCGGTAACAAGCACCGTCTCAGACATGGGCCGCCTTTCCCGCGAACGCATCCGACATCGGCGGCTGCGGCCTGTCGAGAGAATTCGAAAGTAGCTACGCACCCATCCGATGCCGCGCATCATAACGCCGGATGAAGTCGGCTTAGTCGATTCATAGTGTTTTGCTAGATACCACATCATCCTTGGCGGCATATTTATGAGATGTATACGCTGACCATGAAAATTGGGCACGAATCGAAGGCGGCTCTGGTGCGCGGTAACGAGATCGCTGCCGATGCCCGCACCGTGGACGGACCATCGGGCCCTGTCGTCCTGATTCAGGATTTGCTGGTCGGGTCCCAGCTTGACTGCCGACGATACAGAATATCACCGCTCCGCTAATTCTCCTGCGCCAGTGCGGTGACGTTTGTGCGCAGGTCCGGGCCGGGCGGGGAGCAATTGTTGTCGGCGACGCGGTATTCACGATGCCGCCATCTCGCACTAGTAAGTGGGTGCGTGAGTCGCTACCAAGGTCAGCAGTAGGAGATGCCCATGTCCACCGACAGCTGGGTTCCGGTAACGAACCTCGACTGGTCGGAGGCCAACCAGGCGACGGCGTCGGCGATGTCTTCGGGTTGCGCCGAGTCCTCGGGCAGCAGCGGTCTGTTCAGGCCCCGCAGGTATGGATAGCTATCGCCGGCCGATCGGATTGCCTCGCGCATCTGACCTCCGCCCATCGGGGAGGCGACCGCTCCCGGGTGCAGGCTGTTGACGCGGATGCTGTGCCGGCCGAGTTCGGCCGCGAATGCGCGCGCCATTCCAACGACGGCGTGCTTGCTCACCACGTAGTGGACCATGAACGGCTCCATTTTGACGCCGGCGGCCGACCCGATCAGGATGATCGACCCGCCACGGCCTCCGTCGATGATGTGCCGGGCACTCGCCATAACGGTGTTCCACGTTCCGGTCACGTTCGTATCGATGGTGTCACGGAAGGATTCTGCGGTGATCTGGTCCCACGCAGCGGGGCTGCAGATACCGGCATTGGCCACGACAGTGTCCAGACGGCCCAGTTCCCGGACCGCCTTGTCGACGGCGGCCTGGAGTGCGTCGAGGTCGCGGATGTCGACCACCGCCGTGATGACCTGTCTGCCGTTGGCGCTCACCAGCCTCGCTGTCTCGGCGAGATCGTCGGGAGTCGGGGAATCGTAGGGAACGCTCGATGGCAATGGCCCGGCGATATCCAGCGCGATGATGTCGGCGCCTTCGGCGCTGAGGCGTAGCGCGTGCGCCCGGCCTTGTCCTCGCGCGGCGCCGGTGATCAGCGCAACCCTTCCCGGGAGTGACTGGCTCATCAGTGGTTTGAGTTCCTTTTCTGCTAGTCGCGCGTGATCTTGTCGAGTGGGTTGGAGCGTTCGAGCATGCCGTAGGTCTCCTCGCCATCCCAGCGATAGCGCACGCCGGCCTGCTGCAGTACGGGGAAGCTGGGCATCTCTTGTTTCAGGGCCTGCGTCGAGTACATGTCGTCGTCGTGATGAACATCATGGGTGCACAGCACTGTTTGACCGGCGATCTGCACGGTGCCCGCAGCCGTCTCCAAGACCAGCGAGACGTCCTCGCCGGGAGGCCGGAGCCGGCTGAGCCATGGTGCCCGCACCGCGCGGGCCGCGACCAGGTCGCCACCGCCGGTGAAGACGTAGCCCTCGTTGAAGGTGGGCTGGCCGTCGGCCCTGGGTGGGTAGGCGATGTAGCCGAACGCCCGCCCACTGGGGAACACGGCCGACTGCCAGCAGTGTCCCCAAAATCCGGTGAGCTTACGGACTCCGGTGCGGCGGATGCGCAGCCCGCTCCCCGTGAAACTGCGTTGCCCGCCGTCGGCTGCGAATCTGCCGGTGGCGGTGAACAATTGCTCATAGCGAGGCCCGCCCATCAGGTCCCCCTCGATCGAGGTGTTGAGCCGCGACTTGGCGTCGGTTTGCAGCGCTCCCTGGACCCACGGCGGCACGGCCATCTTCGATTCGACATGGAAACTGATGTCGGCGGACGGGCCGTCTTTTTTGCCTTCGATCAAGTCGGCCGACGAAGTCTGCACTGCCGGCCCGTCGTAGGACATCGTCCATCGGTCGAATGGTTCGATGCACCGAAACACCAAGCCGCCAGCGCCCAGCACGGTGGGGCGCCCGTCGGGTCCTTCGGCCGGCAGTGACGGACCGTTGGTGCGTAATCGATAGACGCGACCGTTTGGGAAAGCGACGTTGACTTGAATGTCATGGGCGGCCCAATTGGCGCCCACTGCCTCGATTCCGATGCGCGGCAAGCCGATCTCGCCGCGGTCATCGACGACCCAGAAACTCACGGAGTCGCGCATGTCCGGATTTTCGGGACGCTCGGCCAATACGTACTCGCGTGACGGGTCGATACCGCCGGTCAGATCAACAGTCATCATTTGTCCTCGATCGTTTTCAGTGGGCAGTCCAACGGCGTGCGCTGTTTACGTAGCTGGCGAACCGGGGTCGCACCTCGTCAAAGTCGATGCCGAAGTCCCGCGGGTCTGCGTGCGAGCTCGGCTCACGCTCGTCGGCGGCGTGCGTCCACCAACTTTGCATCCGTGCTTCGAACTCCGCACCGACCGGGACCCCCAGCCACGCGTACAAGCCGGTGACCTCCCCGACCGGATCGGCCTGCATGGCAAGAAAATCGATGTCGTAGAAGCGACCCTCTGCGCCGTCGGCCCGAAACTGTAGCGCTCGCCGCATGCCCAACGACCAGTGCTCGACATTGAGCCTGCCGATATACGGACGGTCGATCTCGGTGCTGAACGATCCGATGATGTCGGCATACAGATCGGCCACCGACAAGATGACATCGGTTGGATCGCGGTGCGTCATCACGAACCGCGCGTCGGGAAACGCGGTATCCAGGGCATCGAGCCACAACACGTGGGACGGACATTTCAGCCGCCACGGACGCTCCGGCTCGCCCCACTGCAGCAATTTCATGACCCTGCGCTGATACCGCAATGTCGACGTGAGGTCCGCGTGTTCGACCAACCATGTTGAATATGAAGGGATTTGGGCGAATGACTGGAAGATGTGCGACTTGAAGTCGAGTGCCATCAACTCATGGCACTCCATCGGGCCGTGCGTATTCGCGGGGACGTGGTAGCGGCTGCCGACCATTTCACCCTTGTCGGTCGGGATGCGGGGGTCGGCACCCTGCACGGTCGACGGTGGCGGACATGGTTGAGACGACTCCCACCGGCGCAGGTAGCGCACGTCGGGATCTTGAGCCAGCAGCATCGACAACGCGGTGGATCCGGTCCGGGGCAACCCCAAGCCGATCAACGGTGCGGTGATGGGCACCTCGTCGATCTCCGGGTGCCGGCGATACCAGTCCTCGACCTGTAGTCGTTGGGACAGGTAACCCGCGATGCGTTGATGCAGGAACGCTCGGCCGCGCTCGTGCAGCCGGGCCTCGTCCTGCAGGGCCGACAGCAGGATTTCCAGGCCCTCGCGAAACGAGTTCTCGCCGAAGTCGTCAAGGCCAGTCGCTGCCCGCGCCTCGTCCATCACCTCGATAGCGATTGCCATGAACCCTCCCTCCCGGGATGTCGTATTCCAAACGGTGCTAGAAGCAGCACTCGGCGAAGCGTAGCCTCGACCTGGATTACCGGACAGGCGGAAGGAAAGTCATGACTGTCATCGTCATCGACGCGGGGCCTCGGCAGGTGAGCCGGTCGATTGAAGTGGCGGCGCCGGTTGCGGAGCTCTATGCATTCGCCGCCGACCCGCGACGTCACTGCGAACTGGACGGATCGGGCTCTGTCCTCGACAACATCACAATGCCAGCGGAACTGGTTGTGGGGTCGAAGTTTTCGACGAGCATGAAGATGTTGGGCGTGCCATACCGCATTACCAGCACGGTGACCGCACTGAAACCGAACGAAGTGGTCGAATGGCGGCATCCGGTGGGCCACCGCTGGCGCTGGGAATTCGAGTCGCTCTCACCGACGCTGACCCGGGTGACCGAAACATTCGATCATCGCGACGGTGCGCTCAAGAACAGGCTGAAGTACTACAGCTTGATAGGTGCCCGGAAATTCAACGCATCGGGCATCGAGGCGACGTTGTCCAAGCTGCGCGATCGCTACGCCACGCGGTAGGTGATCAGTCCGTCGTGGGTTCGGCCGCATCCCACGGCACCACGCCGGATGCCCAGTGAGTCAGTTGCTCTACCTGGTCGTTGCTGTAGAGGTGGCGCGGCGGCGTCGCATAGGTGCCGTAGGGCCGGCAACGGATGACGACGCGGTTCTCCCGCTCGCACATCGCCTGGACGTGGGGCCGCGCTTCCTCGCCGAGTGGTTGGCCTGACATACGGCCGGCGACCGCCATCATCACGTCGACGGTCAAGTTCGGGTCTCGGTCGAGAGTCGCGTCGGCATAGACCTGCAGGTAGGCAAAGGGCCACCGCTCGTCAAGGACGCACAGACTGATCTTGCCGTCGCGCCCGATGACGCGGGCCTTGCCGCGACCTTGCATGGTGGCCACCAGTAGTTCGTCGGCGTCAGTGGGGATGTAATAGACGACGGACATGGCCGGCCCGTCGTTGCGGCGGCGGTAGCCGAACACGCAGGTGCGGTGCGTGCGTACGAAGTCGCGGCGCTCCGAGGGAAGCATGTCGCGGTCGGTTGGGACTGTGTAGGGCTCGGAAGCCAAGGGGAGGAGCATGACTGAGTCTCCTTGCTATCAGGCGGGTTGCCTGCGGGTTCATTAATGGATACACTGTATCCATTAATGAACGGTGTGGTCAAGGAGAGCCTGGAGGCGGGTGTGGCCGCTATCCCCATAAGAATCGATAGCTGTTGCACCACTGCGTATTCGAACGGCCGGGCGAAGTGACGACCGCCGACGGGCCCGACCAGCCACGGACAAACCGCTCGCGCGGGCGTCCGGCCATACCTTTGGACCGGATTGTCGCCGCGGCTCTCGAGCTCGTCGAAGAGCTGGGAGCCGACGCACTATCGATGCGATCGTTGGCCCAGCGCCTGGGGTCGGGCACCGCCACGCTATACCGTCGTTTCGCCAACCGATCCGAGCTGGTTTCTATGGTCATCGACCACATACTCGGCGAAGTAGACCTCGAGCCTCGAACGGTGGCCGAATTGCCCTGGCAACAAGCATGTATATCGTTCGCGCAGCATATGTTCGATGCGCTCACCCGGCACGGGAATGTTGCGGCCTTGCTTGTCGAATACACCCCAATGGGGTCCAACGCGTTGGCCAACCGTGAGCTATACCTGGCGGTACTACTCGACAACGGCTTTCCGCCCGCGGTCGCCGCCCATGCCTACGCGACGCTGGCGCGTTACGTGCTCGGCTTCGCGATCCAACACTCCGGAGCGACGCCGGACATCGGGCAACAAGACGTCGAACTGTCGGCCGCCTTTCACCAACTCGATCCTTCCCGCTATCCCGCTACGGTTGCAGTGGCCGACGAACTCCCGGTGCCATTGGGAGAGGAGTTCGAATTCGGATTGCGGCTCATCGTGGGTGGCCTGGAGTCATTGCACGCCTCACCGCATGCCGAGGCGGCTCAGGTGTTCGATCATGGTGTCCACCGCGGCTTCTAGCGGCGCGGTGTCGCGGCGGACCTGACTCAGCAACAGCCCACCCTGTATGCCGGCGAGCATCGCCAGCGAGATGCGGTCGATGTCTGTTCCTTCAGCGAGCTCGCCGCGCGCGGCAATGGACACTAGGCCATCGCGGATCATGTTCTCCCACTGAGCAAATGACCGCATAAGCCGGGCCCGCGCGACGGGGTCTGACTCGGAGAGCTCGTTGGCCATCGATCCGATCGGGCAGCCTCCGGCGCAACCCAGACCACGCACCAGCTCGACCATGATGTCGCGCCAGCGATACAAGTCCTTGATGGTGTCGATCCGATCGAGGCCGAGGTGCTGAACGCCGAGTACCTGGTCGGTCTGAAGATCGATGACCGCACCGACAAGATCGTTCTTATCGCTGAAATAGTGGTACATCTGCGAGGTGCTTATGCCAGCGGCCTCCTGGATGTCTTCGATGGTGGTCCGTGCTACACCGCGCTGCAGCATCAACTCCGAGGCCGCGGCCACGATCCGTTCGCGGGTTGCCCGGCCTTTCGCGGTCAGTTTGTCGTAAGCGACTGCCGTCATCTACGCCCCCTTCCCCACTGTGGAGTAATCACTCCAAAATGTACTGGACAAATCCATTTTTGGAGTTGACACTCCATTTTTGAACCCGGAGGCTAGACACGTTCGTCTACTAATCAAAGCCGGAAGCGGTTGTGCGCCAGGCCGGCATCCTCGCAAAGGGCAACGCATTATGGGCACTACTGCCGACACCAACTACGCGACCATCGCCGGCCGGGTCGCCCAACTGCAGAGCGGGATGGCTGGCCACCTCCCGGACGACGTCCTCAACACCTTCGTCGCCGAGCAAGCCGCCCTGCAGGCCGGCGGAGTGCCGGACGGCGTCGCCGCACCCGGCGACGCCATGCCCGACACGCAGCTACTCGATGTGCACGGCGCGACCACCACCCTTGCCGAGGCCGTCGGCGGCCGAAGCGCAGTGGTCGTCTTCTACCGCGGCGCGTGGTGCCCCTACTGCAACCTGGCGCTACGCGCGTATCAGGAAGATCTCGTCCCGCACCTGGTCCAACGGGGTGTTCCGCTGGTGGCGATCAGCCCGCAAAAGCCCGACGGCTCGTTATCGATGCAGGAGAAGAACGAGCTGAGCTTCACCGTCTTGTCTGACCCGGGCAATCACCTAGCGGCCGCACTGGGTGTGCTCACTGCGCCCAGCGATGATGCCCGGGCCGCTCAACGCAGCCTTGGGCTCGAGTTGTCCCAGGCCAACGCCGACGGTACCGATGGCGTACCTATGCCGACGGTGACCATCGTCGACAGCGCCGGGATCATCCGCTGGATCGACGTACACCCCAACTACACAAGCCGAACCGAGGTCGCCGACATCGTTGACGCGCTGAGTGCCCTGGTCTGAAGGTCCATCGACGACAGCCCAATCTCGACCGCCACACCGCACCGGACAGCGCAGCTACTGACTCGGTCCGGGCAGATAATCAGCCGTTACGGCCTGGTAATTGTCCTGGCCTGGATCGGGTTCGGTAAGTACGTGAAGATGGAAGCCCGCGTGCTGATCGAACACAGCCCGCTGATGAGCTGGATGTACCACGTATTCAGCGTCACCACTGTGGCACGCGGACTGGGGACGATGGAAATTGTTGCGGCACTTCTCATCGCGCTGCGGCCGCTGTGGCCGCGCGTGTCGGCGGTTGGCAGCGCATTGGCGGTGCTGCTTTTCATGGGGACGCTGAGCTTCTTGTTCACCACCCCGGGGGTGGTGGCCGCCCACGCTGCCGGCCTGCCCGTGCTGTCGGCGCAGTCTGGCCAATTCCTGCTCAAAGATCTCGTGTTGATCGGAGTGGCGGTGTGGTCGCTTGGTGACTCCCTTGCGGCCCCGCGATTCACACGTAGGTGAGGATTATTTTCAGTCAAGTCCACCGACGAAACGATTGACTATAGAGTCGGGGTCACGGAGAGGGAGCCGAGACGTTGACCGAGACTGCTGGGCGGCCATTCGACGTCGATGCGCTGCGGAAGAAGTACACCGAAGAGCGGGCACGGCGACTGCGCCCCGACGGGATCGCGCAGTACCTCGAGACAGCGGGTGAGTTCGCCCGGTTCGCCGAGGATCCCTGGGTGGATGGGGAATTCGCGCGCGAGCCGCTCGTCGACGAGGTTGACGTGGCGATCGTCGGTGCCGGATTCGGCGGGTTGTTGACGGGTGCGCGGTTACGCGAGCTCGGCGTGGAGAGTGTGCGGTTGATCGACAGGGCGGCCGACGTAGGTGGAACCTGGTACTGGAACCGCTACCCAGGAATCGCTTGCGACGTCGAGTCCTATGTGTATATCCCGCTGTTGGAAGAGCTCGGCTACATTCCCACGGAGAAGTACGCGAAGGGAGCGGAGATTTTTGCGCACTGCCAGCGCATCGCCCAGCACTACGACCTGTACCGCGACGCGTGCCTGCAGACCGATGTGCACGAGATACGTTGGAATGAGACGAGTTCCCGCTGGATTATCCGTACGAACAGGGGCGACGAGGTAACGGCCAGATTCGTCTCCATGGCCAACGGCTATCAGGCGAAACCCAAGTTGCCCGGCATCCCCGGTCTCGATTCATTTCGCGGGCACACGTTCCACACCAGCCGGTGGGACTATGGCTACACGGGCGAGAAGCTGGAGAACCTGGCGGGCAAGCGCGTCGGCATCATCGGCACCGGTGCGACCGCGATCCAGTGTGTGCCGCATCTGGCCGCGGCGGCCCAGCACCTCTACGTCTTCCAGCGCACGCCGTCATCGGTGGACGTGCGCGCCAACCAGCCCACGGATCTGCAGTGGGTCAACGCTTTACAGCAAGGATGGCAGCAAAAGCGCATCCAGAACTTTCAGGTCCTCACCGGCGGCGGGCAGGCTGAGGAAGACCTGGTAGCCGACGCCTGGACCAGCATTACCAGGAAGCTTCCGGTGATGCGGCACGAGAGTGGCGGCTCATCGAACGCCGAGGAGCGAACGCGCGACATCGAACTGGCGGACTTCGCCAAGATGGAGGAGATCCGCGCGCGCGTCGATGAGATGGTGACCGATCGCGCCACCGCGGAGGCGCTCAAACCCTGGTACGGCTACTTCTGCAAGCGGCCCTGCTTTCACGACGATTATCTGCAGACTTTCAACCGGGAGAACGTCACGCTTGTCGATTCCCGCGGCCGCGGGGTGGAGCGCATCACCGAGTCCGGCGTGGTCGTCGACGGGGTGACCTACCGGCTCGACTGCCTGATCTTTGCGACGGGTTTCGAAGTGGGCACCGACTACTGCCGGCGGGCCGGGTTTGAGCTGATCGGACGCGAGGGTGTGACATTGACCGAGCGGTGGCGTGACGGTGTGCGTACGTTCCAGGGCTTATGTGTCAACGGTTTCCCGAACTGCTTTATCGAAAGCATCGCCCAGGCCGGGCTCACGGTGAATTTTCCGTATCTGCTTGATGTGCAAGCCAGTCACGCTGCGTGGATCATCGCCTGGGCACTTGAGCGCGGCGTCACCGAGGTCGAGGCGTCGCTGAGCGCTGAAGCCGCGTGGGTCGACACCGTGGTAGCCCGTTCGACCGCAACCGCCGAGCGGGCCAAAACCTGCACGCCCGGCTACTACAACCGAGAAGGAAAGGCCGACGCCAAGACGCGCCAGGGCAGCTTCTTCTTCGGTGGACCCACGGAATACGCCGACATCCTGCGGACATGGCGGGCGGACGGCGATATGGCGGGCCTCGAGATTCGTGGCGCTGAGGGAGGCCCATGAAATACCTCCTCGGCCGGTTGCGGGCGGCGACCCGGCGCCGACCCGCACCCAAGGTGGCGATCATCGGCGCCGGATTCGGCGGGCTCGGTGCGGCGGTGGCGCTGCGCCGGGCCGGCGTCGACGACCTGGTGATCATCGAGAGTGACGACGGCGTCGGAGGCACCTGGCGACGCAATATCTATCCCGGCGCCGCCTGCGACATCCAGAGTCACCTTTACTCGTTCTCGTTCGCGCCCAATAGATCCTGGAGCAGAACCTACGCTCGGCAACCCGAAATTCTGGCCTACCTGGAATCGGTGGCTGACGACTTCGATCTGCGTCGGCACCTCATGTTGGGCACCAGGGTCCGCACGGCCCGCTGGAACGAGGACACCTGGCAGTGGGACTTGCGGATCGACCGCTTGGGGCGGACCGAAGCGTTGAGTGTCGACGTCGTCGTCTGCGCTGCCGGGTTGTTCGGATCGCTGAAACTTCCCGATATCGACGGCCTGGCCGACTTCGGCGGCGCCGTCATGCATACCGCGCGGTGGGACCGCGACACCAACGTGGCGGGCAAAAGGGTGGCGGTGATCGGCACCGGGGCCAGCGGGGTCCAGGTCGTTCCCGAACTGGCCCGGGTCGCCAAACACCTGACGGTTTTCCAGCGCACGCCGCCGTGGATGGTTCCCAAGGACGACCGTGCTTACAGCCCCACTGAATTGGCGCAATTTCGACGCAACCCCCTGGCGGTACGCCGGCTGCGCTGGCAGATCTGGAAATTCCAGCACGACAACACCGCGACGATGGCCGACGACCCGGTGGTGGCGTCCCGCAACCAGGTTGCGACGTCGTTCCTGAGCCGCGTCGTCGCTGACGAGCAGCTTCGCCGCGTGCTGACGCCCGATTATCCGTTCCGGTGTAAACGGGTGCTGCTGGGCGAGGACTACTACCAGGCTTTGCAGCAAGACAATGTCGAGCTTGTCGCGGACCCCATCGACCGAATCACCGAAACGTCGGTGGTCACCGCCGGCGGCGCGACCGGCCAGGTCTTCGAAGTCGACATGATCGTGCTGGCGACCGGATTCGAGACGTCGCGTTATCTGTCGGGCATCGACGTCATCGGGGCTGGCGGGCACAACCTGCACGAGCGCTGGGGAGACGATCCCAGCGCGTATTTGGGAGTCGCGGTCGGCGGATTTCCGAACTTCTTCATGCTGTACGGTCCCAACACCAACCAGGGCGGCAACTCGATCGTCTACATTCTCGAGGCCGGTGCGCGACTGGTGACCGGCGCGGTAGGCCGGGTGGCGCGTCGCGGCGGGTATCTCGAGGTGCGTCCAGAAGTCGAACGGCGCTACAACGAGCGGCTTTCCGCTGACCTTGAACGCACCATCTGGACCCAGTGCGACAGCTACTTCCGTTCACCCACCGGGCGCATCGTCACCCAATGGCCCCACACTGAGCTCGAATATGCTCGACGGACCTGGCGTCTACGGCCCGGCGATTGGGTCCACCGCGGTGGCGCGGGTACTTAGGGTCAGGCTGATTCTCAAGGCTGCCATCAGGTGGCCTAATCATTAACATCACCTAAAGATGTCGAATGCCGGACTAGACGGAATGGCCCGGAAGATCGCTGGTGAGGGGACGCTCGGATGGTAGATGCGCGTCCGGTGCTCAGACGTCTCCGCCCGAGGTTTCGCGTCGGCTGGCTGAACATCCTCGGTGTCGTTGCCATCGTCCTCGCCGGGACCGCGCTCGTGGTCAAAAATGTTCCCGACCCTTCTTCTAAGGGGTCCAACCAGATCCTCAACGTCTCCTACGACCCGACGCGCGAGCTGTACGCGGCGATCGACAAGGCGTTCATCCCGCAATACCGCACGCACAGCGGAGTAACCCTGGACATCAAGCAGTCGCACGGTGGCTCAGGGCGCCAGCTGCGCAGCGTCCTGGACGGCACCCAAAAAGCCAGCGTGGTGTCGCTGGCGCTGATCAGCGACGTGCAGACGTTGAGCAAGCGGGGGCTGATCGCCGCCAACTGGCAACAGCGGCTACCGAACAATTCGGTGCCGTACACGTCGACCATCGTCTTCGTCGTCCGGAAGGGCAATTCGAAAGCCATCCACGACTGGCCCGATCTGGTCAACGGTGACGTGGCAGTCGTGACACCCAACTGGCGCAGCTCCGGCAACGGCCAATTAAGTCTGCTCGCCGCGTGGGGCTCGGTCACCACCCGCGGCGGCAGCGAGGCTCAAGCCACCGACTACCTTAAGACGCTATTGCGGCACGTGGCGGTCTCCGACGCCGGTGCCCGCGGCGCAGCCGACAGCTTCACCCTGGCCAAGACCGGGGACGTGCAGTTGGCGTGGGAGAACGAGGCGCTGCGCGAGGTCGCCGCCAACAAGGACGAACTCGAGGTGGTGTACCCACCGGTCAGCCTTCTAGCCGAGCCCGCAGTGGCCTGGGTCGACGCGAACGTCACCGATCCCAAGACAGCGACTTACGCCAAGGCATACCTCGAATACTTGTTCACCGATGCCGGACAGGAGCAGGCAGCGCAATACGGCTATCGACCCTTTAAGTCAGAAATCCTCGCAAAACACAGCGGCCGGCTGCCCCCGCTGACACTCTTCCCGATCGGCGCCATTGCCAAGGACTGGAGCGACGCGCGCGACCAGTTCTTCGGCACCAACGGAATTCTCGACACGATCTCAGCGTCGCCCGCCGCGGCGTCGGGAACATAGGGGAACAACGTGGCCCTCGCGCTGAATTACAACCTGATCAAAGGCCGGCATGACGTTGTTGCCGGCCTCACCGTCGCGGCGATTTCGTTCCCGCAGGCTATGGCGTATGCGCTGATCGCGGGGGTGGATCCCCGGTTCGGTGTGTACTCGGCGATCGTCGTGACGATCGTCGCCTCGATCTTCGGATCGTCGTCGCATCTGATCAACGGACCGACGAGCGCCATATCACTGCTTGTTTTCACAGCGCTCGCCTTCGTCGATTCGGAGAACTCCACCGAACTCTTCGAAGCGCTGTTCCTGCTGGCCATCCTGGTTGGCGTATTTCAGATCATCATCAGCTTGTTCAAGCTGGGCAACCTGACTCGCTACATTTCCGAGTCGGTGATCATCGGTTTCATGGCGGCCGCGTCGTTTTTGCTCGCCGTGGGACAGTTGGGCAACGCGCTGGGGGTGCACGATAAGGGCAACGGCCACATGCAGGTCTTGCGTCGCGTATGGCTCACCCTGTTCCACGGCGATCACATCAACTACCGTGCCCTGATACTGAGTACGTCGGCAGTAATTCTGGCGGTCGTCCTTCGTAAAGTTGTGCAGCGCTACGGATTGCCGCAGATCGACATGCTTGCCGTGTTGATCATCACCGCCCTGATCGCCTACCTCACGGGATGGTCGGTTCCCGGAACCAGCGGCCATACCGCGGTGTCGGTGGCCGCTAAAATCCCACGGAGCCTGCCGAGTCCGCACATACCCGAGGTGCACACAGACTGGCTGCCACATCTCTCCACGGGGGCGCTGGCCATCGCGTTCGTGGGCATCATCGAGGCGTTGTCGATCGCCAAAGCCATCGCGCACCAGACCCAGCAGAAGCTTGACTACAACCGGCAGATCATGGCCGAAGGCCTGGCCAATGTCGCCGGCGGCTTCTTCCAGAGCCTGCCGGGCTCCGGCTCGCTGTCGCGATCGGCGATCAACTTTCAGTCCGGTGCGGCAACACGATTCTCCGGGATCGTCTCGGCCGCAACGGTTGCCGCGGCGCTATTACTGCTCGCGCCCCTGCTGCAGTACGTGCCGCAGCCGGCGCTGGCTGGGCTGCTGCTTGTCACCGCGGCCAGGCTGGTCGATTTCAAGCGCCTGATCTACACGCTCAAGGCGTCGCGGTATGACGCAGGCCTGGTGATCGTCACAGCCGTCACCGGGGTGGCCATCGATCTCGACAAATCCGTCCTGCTCGGCGTGATCCTGTCGATCCTGCTGTTCCTACCACGCGCGGCGAAGCTGAAAGCCAGGGAGCTCATCGTCACCCCCGAACGCGTTGTCCGCGAGCGTCTTCCGGGTGAGCCCGCGGACCCACCGCTCATCATTTTCGACCTGGAAGGCGAGCTGTTCTTCGGAGCCGCACCCGAATTGGACCGCTATCTGCAGGCGCTACAACAGCGAATCGAAGACGATAACGTCAAATTCGCGGTGTTGCGGCTCAAGCGGGTACGCCACCCGGACGTGGTCTGCATCGAGCACATCGAGTGCTTCCTGCGCGAAGAGACCGAGCGCGGTGTCACCGTCCTGCTTGCCGGGGTGCGCACCGACACGCTCGGCCTTTTGAAGAACGTCGGATTCGAAAGTTGGTTCCCCGCAGAGCATGTCTTCCCCGAGGAAGAAGAGGAATACTCGGCGACGCTCAAAGCGGTTCGGCACGCCCAGAACAAGCTCGCTGAGCTGAAAATCAAGGAGCCCTTCACGGCGGAACCCGAACGTACCGAGCACACGGACCTGTACTACCTGGTCTGATGCCGGCTGGGTTTGTGAAGGTCAACCTTTAGCGGCTGCCACCCTGGCCCGCTCCGTCATCGAGGCGACCACCCCACCGTCGTTGAGAATGTCGGTGCCGGTGAGATAACCCGCCTTGTCGCTGGCACAGAAGGCGAGCAGCTCTGCCATCTCCTCCGCCTTGCCCCATCGCGGGACGGCGGCATCGGCAACCATCGCGCCGGCCCCGGCTTCCTCCTCGAGCTTGCCCATCTCGGTGTCGACAGACCCTGGAGAAATTGAGACGATGCGCAGCGCACGCGCGTTGAAGCGTTCCGCCTGCGACTGGCTGTACCACTTGACGAAGCTCTTGCTCACGGCGTAGGCCATACCGGACCGCATCTCCTCGGGGGCGATGCTGCAAGCCGTCATCATGGCGTCCATGAAGTCGTCGCCGTCGTGAAGCGCGAGCGGGAATTGGCCTGTGGGAACGATTTCCGCGGGCAACATGTGGGCCGCCATTGATGCCACGTTGACGATCACGGCACCTTCGCCGGCTGTCGCGTGGAACGCCTCGTTGACGTTGACGGTGCCGAGGGCGTTGGTGCGCATGACGTAGTCGGCGGGGCCCATGCTTGGGCTTACCCCCGCGGTGTGGATGACCGAGGCGATCGTGCCGAGGTCGTTTGCCGTATCGAGTAGGGCATCGACCGCACTCCGGTCGGTGACATCACAGTTCACGATCGTGGGAGTGATCCCGAGGTCTTGCAGGGTTGTGGCCGCCGTGGTCAGTCGGTCCTGCCTTACGTCGCAGAGGACCAGGGTGTGGTCGCGGCCGACGATCTTGGCCGTGGCCAGACCCATGCCGCCCGCACCGCCTGTGATCACCGATACTCGATTCATACCTGGACCGTATACGCCGCGTGCTAGCTCGGGAGCGTGGGACTCTCCGGTTCATGGTGGGGGTGACCACCGTGCCGGATCGCCGTTCCGACAAACGGTGCTCGGACTGTGGCGGGGAGGTGGCCGCGGTTGATGATCAACCCGGCGATGGCCACCACTGTGTAGACGCCGCAGAGCACCAGCCGTCCTTGGGTCGAGGCGAGCGGGAACTGGACGATGAACAGCGCCAGTAGCGCCCAGGCACTCGCTCGGGAGAAGCGCAGCGCCAGGATCAGCGCTAACCCCATCAGAGTTTGGGTAGCGGTGAGCAGGACTTCCTCGATCTGACGGGAGTCGAGTATCAGCGAGAATCCGCCGCCGCCCACCAGGTGGGCTATCGGCAACGATCCGATCAGCAGCGTCCACTGGTTGACCTTGGACGAGATCAGCGTGGCGATGGCGGCCGTGCCCTTGCCGCGGGCGGCGAAGATGGTCGCGATGATGAATTCGGGAGCTTCGGAAGCCAGCGGGGCAAGCCACTGCACCAGCAGGAACCGGTCGACGCCCAGCTCGGTCCCGGCGCTCACAAGGTTGTCGGCGAAGGGTTTGGCGCAGAGCAAGATGACCGCGCCGGACGCCACGAACATGCCGACAACGGCGATGCGCCGGGTGCGGTCGGGCAACTCCCCGAGTGCGGCCGCGGTACCGATCAGGTCCGGCTCTTCCACGTCGCCGTGGCTGATCTTGTAGAGGTAGAAGCCGAACCACGCCAGCAACGCCAACCCGAGCACCAGGTGGATCTGGCCCGTCGCCGGTATGAGGAATGCGACCAGACCAGCGATCAGCAGAAACCCGAGCTCGACCCGGTTGGCGGGCTCCAACACCAAACCGGTGGACTTGGTGGTGCCGGCCCTACGGGCCACCAGGATGCCGACCAACACCACGACGGGCCAGCCCAGGCCCATCAGGAGCCGGTTGGATCCGGTCATGTTGGCGGCGGCGTACTGGGTGTAATCCGGATTGTGACCCGACACGTACGCGTAGTAGAGGTCGACGGCGTACTCGGGCAGCACTGCGACCAGCGCGAGCACGGCGATGGCGAGGCCACCGGAGACGTCGATCTGCGCGGCTTCGGCGCCCCAAGCCAGCAGGAAGCTGGCCGAGACCACCGCGGCCCCATAGATCAGCAGGGCCGCAACCGGGTCCAGATGCGGACCGACGATCCGGAGCGCCACCGCCGGGGCGATGAATATCGCGGTGATCAACGCGGACCGGGTCAGCGTGCGCCGCCGCGAGCGCGCAGCCGTCGCGAGCGGGCCGGAGGGCCTTTCTGTGGCGAGCATCGTCATCCTTCAACTCGGCAACGGGTGCCGATCAATTGGTGGCGGTTTCGGCTCGCGTCGGCGGCCAACTGGTTATCAAACTACCTGCTCAACCCCGGACCAGCAACGTTGTGGGCGGGCGTTGTATCGACCTGCGGGACCCCGATCTTTGCTGGCCAGAGTGTATAACCCCAAAAGTTCGGACACACTGATCCGAAACTTCGGCAACCTGCTCACGACGATGCCGTGCTGTTTAGCATCAACGCGTCAGAGGATCGTGCGATCCCGAGGCGGCCAGCAAGCGGCTGGCGGACCTTTTCTGCCCAGCCGTTCGGATAGCTTCGACGCAATATTCGATAGAGCGCCATCCGTGAAAAAACCCTGGAATATCCACAACCACTACGACGCACTGCTGGATTCCAAAGTTCCTACCGGCGCCGGCGCGTCCTCGACGTGGGGTGCGGCGACGGATTCCTCGCGGCCCGCATCGCGCAGCGAATATCCGACGTCACCGCGGTTGACCTCGACGAGCCCGTCTTGCAGCGCGCGAAGGCCCGGCTTGCCAGAGCGCCAATTCGCCGGGTACACGATGACGTCATGAACGCCGACCTGCCGCGCTTCGACGCCGTGGTTACGTTCGTCAAATCGTAGCGCCGAAACATCTTGTCGCACTTGAGGCAAACGGCAGCTCAGCGCCCCGATCAAGTGGCCGTGTCTTGATCACCTGGCGCGCACCGACCAGGTGAGCCGCTACTCATCCGGGCCCATCGCCGCGGCAGCGGCCCGGGTGAACAGCTCGACGGCCTGATTGCGGGTCAGTGAAGCCAGCATTTGCGCGGCGCCGCGCATGGCGTCACCCACCATCCAGGTCGGGCCGTTGGTCAGGTTCGCGAATGCCTCGGCGATGACGTCGTCCACGGCGGCGGCGCCCACCGGCAAGTCATCCGGCGAACCGATCTGGCCGCGGCTGTGCTCGAGCTGTCGCAGCGCGGGGGTATTGGTCTTGCCCAGGATGAGGCCAAGCACGTCGACGCCCTTGTCGTGCAGTTCGGCCCACAATGCTTCGGCGAAGACCATGTCGAACGCCTTGGAGGCACCGTAGGCGACCATGTTGGGTCCGCCGGCCAATCCGGCGCCGGACCCGAAGATGACGATTCCGCCACCGCCTCGCTCGACCATTGCCGGAGCGAAGTGGTGGCACAGCTGCATCGGCACCATGCAATTGCGTTGCACCATCGCCTCGGCGGCTTCGATGGGGTTGGCAAGGAAGGGCTCGAAGTTCGGGTCGGCACCCGCGCAGTACACCAGGAACCCGATCTCCAGGTCGCCGGTGGCTGCGGCGATTGTCGATGCCGCATCGGGCCGTGCGAGATCGACAGCAAGAGTGCGTATTTCGGCGGAAGTCTCCGATTTGATCTCTGCCGCAACCTGATCGAGCACCGGCTGCCTGCGTGCCAGCAGCACTACGTTGACACCGCGCTCGGCGAGTCCCTTGGCGAAGGCGGCGCCGACCCCATCCGAGGCGCCGGCGACCAGCGCCCACGGTCCATACTTCGTCGCAAAGGTCACCTGAGTACTCCTGCTCCGTTACGGTTGGCCGAACGTGGTTACTCGCACCTGGGTGAACCGGCGGCGTGCGATACGCCAGCCGTCCGCGGTCCGGACGATCTCGTCGTCGTAGAAACCGAGCGCGTTGACGCCGGCCTGGTTGTCGCCGAACATGATCACGCCGTCGATGTAGGTGCGGGCGGAGGCTTTGTCGCCGTCGACCGTGATGGCCTGGTTGGTCAAGCGGTGCATGGTTTGCCCCGCCATCGCGTGTGTCTGCTCCATGAAGTCGGTGACCGCGTCGACCCCGTTCCACACACCGATCTCGCCATAGTCGACCTCGCAGTCGTCGGTGAACACCGTGCGGAACAGCGGCCAGTCGCGTCGGTCGATCCCGGTGGCGTAGCGCACTAGCAGATCGGAGATGTCCAGACGCGGATCCGTTTCGGTCATGCGGGTTCTCCGTTCGGATGGACCACGATGCGGGGTGGTCCGTCGGACCGGCGGGCCATGTCGAGCGCATCGGGCACTTCGTCGAGGGTGATGATCTTGCCCACACTGGGCAACGGGTCCAGCCGTCCCGACGCGATCGCCTCCAGCGTTCCGTACCAGTCCTGCGGATGCGGGCCGCCGCCGAATTGGATTGTGACGCCTTGGCGTGTGGCGGTGGTGATGTCCAGCGTGTCGCCGGTGTACCAGCCGCCCGCGCAGTAGATGCGGGTGCCCATCTCGGCGGATTCGACGATGTTCTGAATGAGCCCGGGTGCGCCAACGCATTCGAAAATCACGGCCGGCCCGGGCAATCCGCGTTCGGCACGCACCTCCCTGAATGCGTCAAAGGCCGTCTTCTCGGCCGGATCAACCACGACGTGCGCGCCGAAGCGACCGCGGGCGAGATCGCGGCGGTCGGACTTGTAGTCCGACACGACAATCGGCTCGATGCCCCTGCTGGCCAGGGCGGCGACGGCCGAAAGACCGATCGCGCCTGCGCCGATGACGATGGCCACCTCGCCCTCTTGCAGGTGTGCCGACCTCACGTAAAACTCGCCGACTGCGAACGCGTCGGTCAGCGCCACGGCATCGCAGGAGACGTCGTTCGAGACAGGTTTGGCGGCCACTTCCGATACCACCAGCAGCTCACCGAAGCTCCCCGGCGCCTGTGGGTGTTGACCGATGATCCGCACGCCGCCGGCCCCGCCGTCGATCAAACGTATCGGCACGGAGGTCACCCGAGTGCCGATCGAGAACTGATCCGTGCAGTGCGGACCGTGCCCAATGACCTCGCCGACGAACTCGTGGCCGAGCACGATGTCTTGATCCGCGTCATACAGCGAGCGACCGGTCGGATCGTTGACGCCGAGGCTCGGGTGGTCCATGAAATGCACGTCCGATGCACAGATCGCGGTGCTCAGCGTCCGCAGCAGCAACTCACCAGGTCCGGGTTGTGGGTCCGGTGTTTCACGGACCTGTAGCCGGCCTTCCCTCAATACGACAGCGCGCAATGCGTCACAGCCCTAATATTTCTCGAATAGTCGATGTAATATTTCGAATGTTCGGTATAACTGTAGGAACCTCGTCGTAAGGGAGTCAAGCTATTCGCGGATCGACGTCGGCGCCGACCGCCCGGGTACTCGACGTTGTCGAACTGCTCGCGCGGTCCGGGAATGCGCGGCTGCGGTTCTCCGACATCGTGCGCGAACTCGATGTCACTCAGGCGACCGCGCACGCGATCCTGAAGACGCTCTGTGACCGCGGGTGGGCCAGCCGTGACCCCGTTGCGAAGACTTTTACTCTTGGCCCCGCGCTCGCCGTGGTTGCCGCGCGGACCGACACCGCCCGGCCGCTGGCCCACGCGGCCCGTTCGGCTGCGCTCAGGCTCTCCCGCGAGGTCGGCTATGCCGGTTCTGTGGTGGAGCGATTCGGTGATTCGTTGGTCGTCACCGCCTTTGAGGGTGACCCGGCGACCCAGCCGGCGGGGATACCGGGTGATCGCATCCCCTATGCCCCGCCGTTCGGCGTTGCGTTGGCCGCCTGGGACACAGCA
Organism: uncultured Actinomycetota bacterium; assembly: GCA_963762625.1. Classification (GTDB taxonomy): domain Bacteria; phylum Actinomycetota; class Actinomycetes; order Mycobacteriales; family Mycobacteriaceae; genus Mycobacterium. The sequence continues at coordinate 14,602 of CAVXLB010000001.1, read as the reverse complement.
GAGGAACAACGCGCGTGGATTCGCCGTGGTGCGGGCAGCAACGCTGATCGCACCCTGCGCCTCGAGCAGGTTTTGCAGCACACCCGAGAGCGCGGATTCGACGTCGATTGGACTACGCCTGCGCTGGCGCAGGCCGTGCAGGTGGTCGGCACGCTGGACAGCAACGAGATGCCAACCCCGGTGCGGCACATCATGGACCAATTACTCGTCGAATTCACCACCATCGGCTTCCTTTCCGACGACAACCCGGGCCGCCGCAAACAGCCCGTGGTCACCATCGCCGCACCGATCTTCGATCACCGTGGACAGGCCGCGCTGATGGTGGCCGTGCATCCGCTGTGCCCGCTCAGCGCGCGTCAGATCCGGGTAATCGGGAAACAGCTCAATGAGGAAACGGCGGCAATCACGGAATCCCAGCAGCGTGCCGTAGCGCCGGTCGGCTGAAAAGCTATGGCACATAACTATGTTGTGGACGATCTTGCCGGCTTCGTCGTCGGAGCGACGCAGGATGATCTGACCGGGCGGCCGAGGGCATTGCTCAAACGCAACACGCTGGACAGCATCGCCTGTGCTGTCGGCGCACTGGACGGTGAGCTCATCGCGACAATCCGCGAGCACGCCGAGCAGTTCAGCGGCCGCCCGACGGCCACCCTCGTCGGCGGCGGGCGGGCATCAGTGGATCAGGCCGCGTTTTTCAATACGGTGTTGGTGCGTTACCCCGATCTGCTCGACACCTACCTGACGGTGGGGGGACTCTGCCACCCCGCCGACAACTTTGGTGCGCTGCTCGCCGTGGCTGAGCACGTCGACGCCAGTGGCGCCGATTTTCTGCTGGCCCTCGCCGTCGCCTACGAGGTGCAATGCCGGTTCAGCGCACAGGTGCCCGTCATGGCGCTTGGTCTCAACCACGCACTGCAGCTGGCGATGTCGGTCGCGAGTGGCTCGGCGAAACTGCTCGGACTGGACGCCGAGCAGACTGCTAACGCCATCGCGACCTCTGCGGCGGACAACGTGTCCCTTGCCGCCGTGCACGCTGAACCGGTCTCGAACTGGAAAGGCATTTCACCGGCCATTACCGGCATGCGTGCGGTCTACGCGACGATGTTGGCCGGTCGTGGCATCAGCGGGCCCAAGGCGTTGTTCGAAGGCCCGCACGGTTTGGTGCGGCTCTTCAACCAGCCGATTGATTTTCACACCGCCGACCGAGGACTCGTCGCGGTGGAGCAGACCTACCTCAAGCAGTACTGCTCGCTGATCCACGGCCAGGTCATCATCGACGCCGTCTTGGCAATTCGCACTGACAACAACCTGTGCGGTGAGGACGTAGCGCGGGTATCCCTTGAGGTCTTTCAGGGCGCCTACGACTTCGCCGGCGGCGGGGCATACGGCGACAAAGGTCACCCACAGACCAAGGAGCAGGCTGACTACAACCTCAAGTACCTGAGCGCGGTCGCACTACTAGATGGTGGAGTAGGTCCCGAACAGCTTGAGACCGAACGTGTTCTGCGCAGCGATGCACAGGAATTGCTGACGCGAGTCGACGTCAGGCCCGCTGCCGACTTAACCGCGGACTACCCGCAACGCACCGCCGCGCGTGTGCACATCGTTTTGCGCGACGGGCAGGAATTCAGTCGCGAGGAGTCCGATTACGAGGGATCACCAACCCGGCCGATGTCCTGGGAACGTGTCGTGGACAAGTTCGGATGGCTCGCCGAACCGTTCTGTGACGAGGGGTTGCGCGCCGACATCATCGCCTCGGTCGATCATCTGGACGAGATACCCGTTGCCGAGCTCACCGGACTGCTGGGCGCGGCGAGTTCCACCGCCCAACGTCCGCGCAGCAAGCCGCGGTTCTGATTGAATGATCGGCGATGCGCAAAGATCCCAAAGACCCCAAAGACCGAACCATTAACCGGTGGGAGTTGGTCACCTGCGCGCTCGCAGGACACGCCACGTACGCGCCCGACGAAGAGGCCCTTGCCGGCCAGCTCAGCGGCTTGACCGGGTTGGGCGAGGTGTGGCGCTGCCTGCGATGTGGCGAATTCACTCTAGGCGAGCCCCACGGACGCGGCCATGCCGAAGACGCACCGATGATCATGCGCGGCAAGGCTTTACGTCAGGCTATCATTATTCGCGCGCTGGCGATCGAGCGCTTGTTCCGGGCTGTGGTCATTGGGCTCGCGGCGTATGCGGTGTGGAAGTTCCGAGGTGTGCGCGGCGCTATCCAGGCCACTCTCGACCGCGACCTGCCGATCTTCCGCGCCGCAGGGTTCAAGGTTGACCAGATGACGGCGGTGCATGAGCTGGAAAAGGCGCTGGCCGCCAAACCGTCCACGTTGGTCCTACTGACGCTGATGCTCGTCGCTTACGCGCTGCTGGAGATCGTCGAAGGCGTCGGCCTGTGGTTGCTGAAACGCTGGGGTGAGTACTTCGCGGTAGTGGCGACCTCGGTCTTTTTGCCCTTGGAGATCCACGACCTGGCCAAGGGCATCACGATGACCCGCCTGGTGACCTTCACCATCAACGTCGCCGCGGTGATCTACCTGTTGATCTCGAAACGGCTGTTCGGTCTGCGCGGTGGCCGAAAAGCTTACGACGAGGAGCGACGTGGCGAGCAGCTGCTGGATGTCGAACGAGCGGCTATGACGACTTGACGATGCGAGCCGGACGAATCACCCCAGAGCCCTTCGCCATACATATAGAGAACCTAATGGTCGGCCCACCGTGGTAGTGTCAGGGCTGCGAGCGAACCTCCAACGGCAGGTTGTGACGGGTTTCGTGCCAGCATCGGCGGCCTGTCTGCGCCACGATTTCGTTATTCTTGACAACGGCTTTTCGTGCCGTTTACCGCAGCGCGGCGGATCTGTAAAACAGTCACGGTGAAATTCCATGAGGCGGCCGACTGGCCGCACTGACGAAGGACTAATGCTGTGCCAACACGCCAAGGCTCTGCCACTTTCGGCCTAGACGCCAGTTTCGACCTAGTCGCTCCGATCAAGACGCGCGCCTGCGACGCATTGCAGGCGGTGCTGAAAAGCAGGCCGCGCAGATTGAGCTCTGACCCGCGGCTCATGCGCAAGGGCGTCGAGCGCTGCTGAATTAAGCCGGCGGGCTACCCGCTCGTTCACGTTCGCGTCGGCGAGCCCGAGAAATTCGCAGATTTTCGGCATTGCCGCACGTCTTCACGTTATGCCAGACCCCGCTGTTGTTCTTCGAACGATCGTAGAACGTCGAATCGCAACCGTGGCGGTGGCACCGCTTGAGCCGCCGCCAGGTGCCTGCCTGTTGGCTCAGCAAGATCTCACTCCACAGCGCCGAGGCCAGCCAGCGCCAGCCGCTTCCCGCGGGTACCAGCTGCACCTCGCCCGTACCTGAGAGCGCGAAGGACGCGCAAACCCCGCCGATTCCTCGCCCGTCCGGTTGTTGGCCGGAAAGCATCTGCGTCACGATGTCACGCAAGGCGCGAAGTTTCGGCAGATCGGCGTCGTTCGGTAACGGCGGGTTTGCGTCAACGCCACGTAACCGTGACCAGGTCCCCAATGCGTCGCCGGCCCAAGCCTGCGCCGGCGCGGTGTCGGCCAGCAGGTCCGGGCCGTAGTCCTGGATGCCGACCGTGTTCAGGAAGTCCTGAACCAGACCGAGGCCTCCGGGCGCCGGCGCAAGCTCGTATCGGTGTGATGCAGACCATTCAGACATATCCAAATGCTACTTGGCTATGTCGAATCAGGCAATTACTTTGACTGAGGCAAAGCTATTTTACCTAAGTCAGGGAGAACGGATCATGGTTAACATCAAGGGGTCGACGGTCGTGGTAACCGGTGGGCAGCGTGGCCTCGGCAAGGCCATCGTGGATGAGTTCCTGCAGCGGGGTGCGGCCAAGGTGTACGCCACGGCGCGGGCGCCAAAGCCAATCGCGGACCCACGCGTTGTGAGCGTCGAGCTCGACGTCACCAGGCCCGAGTCAGTTGCGGCGCTGGCGACCACGGCATCGGACGCCGACATCGTCATCAACAATGCAGGCATCCTGGGGGCGCCCCAGCTGCTCACGAGTGACATCGAGGAAGTCAAGGCGGTATTGGATCAATCGTGGACCTGGCGCATCGACCCACAAGGCGAACGACCGATCCTCATGTCGGGTATACCGATTGGAGCCGACGGCACATGTCAGCGCGATGGCGACAGTCGCGCGGTGCGCTTCAGCCTGGGCAACAGCGACTGGTGGACTGACGACCGCGCTCGGCCGATCATCCACAGCTAGACCCTGGGCGTGGCTAGCTGGGCTGGTCCGGTTTGCGGTCCTGGAATGCCGACACCAAAAGACGTAACGACTCGGCCTGCATCGCGTCGTGAGCGATCACAGCCCGCTCACCGTCACGCATGCGGATCGCTTCGATGACGGCCAGGGCCCCCACCCGGCTGACCTCTAAAGCGACGGGCACCACCTCAAAGATCGTGTCGATCGCCATCGTGCGAACGCGCCGCAGCATACGGGCCACCGCCGGGGCGCTGCCCGCCTCAAAGATCACGTCCAAGTAGGCCTCGCACAACGTCCAGACAGTGGTGGGATCTTTCGTGGCGCCGAGTTGCTCGGCGATGTCGGCCAATTGGGCATCTTGATCCGGATTTAGGCGCGCCGCGGCGCGGCGCGCCATCAACCCGAACACCAGATTCCAGACCTCGGCGTTGTCGAAGATCGACGTCTCGATCGGCAACACGCGCCCGCCGCGGTGCATCTCCATGCGCACCCAGCCCTCTTGTTCCAAGATGACGAGCGCTTCGCGGACGGGCACACGACTCACTCCCAGGCGCGCGCCGATGTCTTCCTGTGTGAGTCGCTCGCCGGGCTCAAGTTCGCCCGAAATGATCTGACGCCGCAGGTGATCGGCGACGAGTTCGCCGCTGCTGCGGCGCTCGATGCGCCTTGCCGGCTGGCTCATGAACCGCTCTCCCTTTTTTTGACGCCCGGCGTTATCGACATCTCGACACGCAGACCGCTTCGCACAGTATGCCCGGGCTCGCTCGACATCCTTGCGAACGCATCCTCCAAAGTGCCAAGATGCAACAGTTGAATTGTAGACAATCTGCAATACGAAGGTTGGCCCAATGCGTCTAGTGCACGAGTTGCTTTGCGGACGCCGCCAGGCCCAATTCCTGTGCGACGACATCCGGCGCCACCGCGAATCGCCCTCGCCCAAGAAATCACCCCGGAACACGAACCGCTAGACGGACAGCGGTAAACCGAGCCCAATTGAGGGAGGACACCACGAATGACAACATTGCCGACCGCGTCTGAGCTGATGGACTGGATCGACGAGCTCAAGAACTGGGGGCGCTGGGGTCCTGACGACCAACGCGGCACCCTGAATCTGATCAAGCGCGAACATCGAGTCGCGGCCGCGCGGTTGGTCACCGAAGGCCGAACGGTGTCGTGTGCCCGAGATCTGATCACCGCATACGGGCACCCCGATAACTCCGCGCAGATGTACTACGTCGCCAGTGGCGAAGGGGCAGTGAACAAGGACCCATCAGTACCCCCGACCGCGCTCGGCTTCGGGGACTGCGGTTCGGCAGTGGAGTTTTTTGGCCTGGTATTCCACGGCATCAACGTGACCCATATCGACGCCCTGGCGCATTTGTTTTGGAAGGGTCGGCTATACAACGATCGGTCCGCGGGCCTGATGACCTCCGAACACGGGGCGCTTTGGGCATCCATCATGCAGATGAGTGACGGCATTGTGGGTCGCGGCATCCTGATGGACGTCCCGACCGCCGAGGGCACTGACGCGCTGGAACCCGGACGCGCGGTCAAACCCGATGACCTGGAGGCCACCGCCACCAAACAAGGCGTAACAGTGGGACCCGGCGACATCGTCCTGCTCCGTACCGGCCGCTGGCACCAGGGAAGCAGCGCGTCGGGAGGCTCGACGGAGTACGCGGATGCACACGACCAAGCCCGATGGGGACAGGTGGCGGGCTGGCATCAGGCTTGCGTGCCCTGGCTGCGCGACCGCGACGTCGCCGTCATCGGCTGCGACGGGCCGCAGGAGGTGATTCCGCCGACCTACCCCGAGGCCCTTGGCGCTTCCGTGCACGTCCTCGCACTGAATTCAATGGGTATGCCGCTCATCGACAACTGCGACCTCGAAGCCCTCAGCGCGACGTGTAAAGAACTGGGTCGCTGGGAGTTTCAGTTCATCATCAGCCCGCTGCGACTCGTCGGCGGCTCGGGGTCGCCCATCAATCCGATCGCAGTGTTCTGATGGCTCTGCCGGATGGGGCGATCGACTGGGTAGAGGAACGTTGCGCTGGGCGCGTCACCGACATCGAACAGCAGGTTCGGTGGCGACCGCACCATTTCCTGACGGTCGATCGACCCGACGGCACTATGCGGCTTTTGGTTCGATCGGAGCGCCAGGGCGTCTTCGGTGGTTCCAAATTCCAACAGCACTTCGACCTCGCCCACGAGGCGCGCGTGCTCGAGGCGCTGCAGGGCCACGGCGTCAAGGTTCCCAAGTTCTACGGCTTCAACGACGAGCACCGATTCATCCTCATGGAGTGCGTCGACGGCACCAACGAACTCAAGGACGCGCCCGACGACGAGACCCGCCAGCGGGTAATGGACGAGTACATCGAACAACTCGTCGGCTTGCACCGACTCGACCTCGAGTCGATGGCGTTCTCGGGCCTAAAGGTCCCCACGACTCCGCAAGAGACGGCATTCGGCGCCAAGTTCGGTTATGTCGAAGAAGACTGGGCCGTGTGGCGACAACATTTGCGGCCGGAGCCGTTGCTGGAGCTAGGCCTGTGGTGGCTGCACGCCAATGTTCCGCAGGGTGAGCGACGGATCAGCTTCATCCAAGGCGACACCGGCCCCGGGCAGTTCATGTTCGCCAACGGGCACCTGACCGCGCTGATCGACTGGGAACTGTCCCATGTCGGCGACCCGATGCTCGACCTCGGCGTAATCCGGATGCGCAACATGTTGTACCCGACGGGCTCTCTGCGTCGGCCGATCGCGTATTACGAGGAAGTCAGCGGCAGTCCGCTGGATTGGCAGGCGCTGTGCTTCTACACGGTGATGTCGATGCTGCTGACACCCATCGGAGTGTCGCCGATCATGCAGCACCCCTCTGCGCACATCGAGCCAGCGTTTCCGGCCTTCGGATGGAACGCAACCTTGCGCCGCGGTCTGACCGACGCCCTCGCGGAGGCGACTGGCGTCGAGATCGAGGCTCCCGAGCTGCCTCAACCGGCAGCGCCGCCGTGGCCCGGCCTGATCGACTACCTCGTGGAGTACCTCGACATCAAGTGCGCCCCCATCGAAACCGACGACGCCGGCAGGTTCGAGATCTCTGCCGCCACCTCGATCGCACGTGCCGTACAGCTCGAATCCGCTGTCGGCGCGGCGCTTCTCGACGCCGACCTGAATGACATGGGCAAGGTGCTCGGCGGCCGCCGACCTGCCGGCCGTGAGGACGGGCTCGCGCGGCTCAACGAGCTTGTTGCCGCCAGGCCCCAGGAGCGGCTTGAGGAACTTATATGGCTGTTCGGGCGCACCGAGCGACGCCGCGAGTACCTGCACAAACCGATGATGATCGCCCAGGAATCCGGCGAATTCGAACCACTCGCACCACGGAAGGTGACACGATGACCGCCAAAACCGGCGCTGAAGGCGATCTCGACCCGTTCGAACTGCCCGACACGTTGCAGCTGGGACCACCCGTGGACCCGTTCCCCTACGTGGCAGAAGCACGGCGGCGCAACGCGGTTCAGCGCGCTTGGCCGCTACCCATGGATACCGCCCTGGGCCCCGAAGGCATGATGGGCGATGACGACGACGTCAACGCGGTCTGCGTGCTTGGCTACGACGAGTTGGCGACTGTCTTCCGCGACAGCGAGACCTACTCCTCGGCGTTGATCGGCGAGGCGATCGGCCCGCTGCTGGCGCACACCATCGTGGCGATGGACGGAGCCGAGCACCGCGTCCACCGTGCGCTGGTGGCGCCTGCGTTCCGGCCCAAGTCCATCGCGCGCTGGGAGAAGGAATTTGTCATCCCGATAGCCCACCAACTCATCGATTCTTTCGCCGGCTTGGGTCGCGTTGATCTGGTCCGCCGGTTCACCTTCGCCCTGCCGGTACGGGTAATCGCCCAAATCTTCGGTGTGCCAAAGGAAGACGCGCCCAAGTTCCAGCGCTGGTCGATCGAGATGATCAGCATTCCGCTGGATTGGAACCGGGGCATGGCCGCGTTCGAGGCCCTACGCAGATACTTCGGTGAGCAAATCGAACTGCGACGCCGCGAACCCCGAGACGATCTGATCACCGAACTCGCTCAGGCCGAGGTCGACGGGCAGAAGTTGACCGACGAGGAGATCTTCGCCTTCCTGCGGCTGCTGTTGCCAGCCGGTGTCGAGACGACCTACCGGTCGCTGGGCAATCTCCTGTTCGCTTTGTTGACCCACCCAGACCAACTCAACGAAATTCGCAACGACCCAGCGCTGATCGACTCCGCTATCGAGGAAGGCTTGCGGTGGGAGCCGCCGATCTTCCATACCGGCCGCATCAGCACTAAACCCAGTCGACTCGGCGGCGTAGACATTCCCGCCGGATCATTGGTGAACCTGTTCGTCGGGTCGGCCAATCGCGATGAGCGCGTGTTTCCCGAGCCCGACAAGTTCGATGTGCGCCGAAATCCGAACCACCAGATCGCGTTTGCCGTGGGAGCGCACGCCTGCCTGGGCATGCACCTGGCTCGCATGGAGAGTCGGGTCGCGCTGGAGGCGATCCTGCCGCGGCTGCCAGATCTGAGGTTGGATCCTGACGCGCCGGCCCCGCAAATCGTTGGCATGCCCTTGCGGTCGCCCGCCGCGTTGCGGGTGCTGTTCACAGCAGGCGGCTAAACCAAGTAGCCGCCCGCGTGGGGCGCCAGGGCCAGGTTGTTGATGAGACCCGAGGGTGCGTTACACACCGACGGGATTGCGTTCAGAAGCAACGTCGCGACGGCCAGCGAGACGGCCCGGCCGGCACCGAGCTTCGTCTTGAGTGTCACCTCGGACTCGACGCTCATGTCTCCGTCGATGCTCAGCAGCCAGCGGCTGTCGCCTGTGGGCCACTCGGGTGCCACGTCGTCGGTAATTCGCCAGATCAGCTCGAACACGATAGCCGGCCTACCGTGCACGATCCCGTCAAGGCTCATCTTGAGCGCCGCGACCGTGCCCGCTTCGATGGTGCCCGCCGCGATGGTCAGGTCACGCTCGGTCACTGCGGCTTCTCGGCGGTATTTCACGTCATCGAGGTGGACACCCATCGCGTCGGTGAACATCCGCATGGACAGGTAGTAGGGCGAATTGAACACCTGACTGAAGTGCGCGTCCAAGGGCGTTTGGGCGTCGGGGGCGAGGCCGAATCCTATTGCATCGCGCACCATGTGAATTGATTCATACCGGCGCATGTCAACGATCTCGCTGACCCGGATGGTGTCGATGCGCCCACAGAGCCGGGTCATCAGCATCGGCCATAGGTCCATCGCGAAACCAGGATTGATGCCGACGTGAAAGAAGGACGAGCCGCCGTCGGCGCATGCCTGCGTCATACGTTCGTAGACCTTGGGATCGGCGCCCGGCAGATCAACGTCCGGTCCCAGGTACGCGAGACCTTCATGGGCGCTGGACACTACGTTCTTGCCGGACGCAAGGAGTCGAGTGATGTCCTCGACCGCGCTCACTCCGCCGTCGAGGGACCCGCCCAGCGGGCTGTAACACACGCAGTCGGCGTCCAGCGCCAGGATTGCTTCGACGTCATCGGTGGCGAAGACACCGGTCGCCTCCACCCCGACCAGCTCACCGGCGTCGTGTCCGACCTTGTCGGGGTTGTAGACCCGGACACCCGCCAGCTCGAAGTCGGGGCGCTGGATGATGGTCCGCAACGCATGCTTGCCGACGCTGCCAGTCCCCCATTGAATGATGCGATACGACATACGATGTCCCTTTCGCTGGATTGACGGATCGGTCAGGTCGAGACGGACGGCCCGGGTAACAGCGACTGCAGTTCGACGTATTGATCGATGCCTTCGGGGCCGCCCTCTCGGCCGATGCCGCTGTCCTTCCATCCGCCCAGCGGTGCGGCGAAGTCGGGAATGTACTGGTTTATCCCGATAGAACCCGTCCGGATCTGACGGGCGACATCCATTCCACGCGTCACGTCGCTTGTCCACACCGTGCCCGCCAGACCGTAACGCGAGTCGTTGGCAATTCGGACTGCGTCATCGACATCCTCATAACGAATGATCGACAACACCGGCCCGAAGATCTCCTCTTGAGCGATGCGCATTCGACTGTCGACATCGGCGAATACCGTTGGCCGCACGTACCATCCGGTGTCGATGCCCTCGGGCATACCGCTGCCGCCGACGACGAGTCGCGCACCCTCTTCTTGACCCGCCGCGATGTACTTCTCCACCCGCTCCTGCTGACGACGCGTGACCAGCGGCCCGATCTCGGTCGTCGGATCAGCAGGGTCACCGACTCTCAAGCTCGACGCAAGTCCCGCTACGGCGTCCACCACGGCGTCATATTTGCTGCGAGGAGCGAGGATTCGCGTCTGAGCTACGCATGCCTGGCCGTTGTTCGCGAACGAGACCAGCCGCAACGATTCGACCATCACGCCGACGTCGGCGTCGTCGAGGACGATCGCCGCGGACTTCCCGCCGAGTTCTAGACTGACTCGCTTGAGCTGTTGTCCGCACACCGAGGCGATATGTCGCCCAGTCTCGGTCGAGCCGGTGAAGGTCACCTTATCTACCTCTGGGTGCCGGATGAGATGCTCGCCGACGGCTCGCCCACCGGTGACGATGTTGATGACACCCTTGGGGAAACCGACTTCCTCGATGATCTCGGCCAGCCGCAGCGCATCTACTGGTGTTTCGGCGGCCGGCTTGAGCACCACGGTGCACCCGGCAAGCAGCGCGGGAACCATCTTGGTCAGCGCACTCAGTTGCGGCATGTTCCATGGCACGATCGCGGCGACGACTCCGACCGGCATCCGGCGCACGAGAGTGTCGGCCATATCGCCTCGACGCAGCTGCTCCCACGCGTAACCGGCCGCCAGCTTGACGCCTGAGTCGATGATCATGACGCCGACGAAGGCCTGGCCGATTTGGCCATAAGAAATCGGGCAGCCCATTTCTTCAGTCACCAGCGCGGCCATCTCGCCCACGTGAGGCTCGTAGGCCCGAGCAAGCGCTGTCAGGTGCTCGGCGCGCTTACTCGGCGCCATTCGCGGCCACTCGCCTTCGTCAAATGCCACTCGCGCCGCCCGAACCGCGCGATTGACGTCGTCGACCGTCGCCTCGGGCGCATGGCCTATCACTTGTTCGGTAGCCGGTGAGATGACGTCGATGGTGCTAGCCCCCGTCGACGGAACCCACTCGCCACCAATGAAGAGTCGGTCGTACGTTCGCATAACCTGTCGGCCTGTCGTGTCTGCCACCGTCTGTACTCCTTCGGCTTGGTCAGCGCCCGCGTGCGAGGCGGAATGGCAGTAGCGTCATATCCAGAATTTCGGGGGTCAACATGCCCCCGGCGTACTCCACCCAGCACCAACTCCGCTCGGGCAACTTGCCCCGCGAGCTCTGGGTCAAGGGTCCAAAGAAATGGATTGGGCTGCCAGAGGTTTCGAAAGTAAACGAGTAGGAATCAGCGCCGATCGCGGCGTCCAATTCAGTCATCCGGCCCGCCTCGTCGAAGCTCGCATTGGCCTCGATGTCCTTATGCAGCGTGGTAATGCCGTCTTTGATTTGGTAGCCGGGGCCAAACTCGCGGCCGTCCTTGCCCTGCCAAAAGCTTCCGCCGCCGACGTTGCCGTCGCCATAGTCGTCCAGCCATGACACCCACATTCCTTGCAGGTGGCGGGCGATCGGTAGTTCGGGATAGACCTTTCCGGCCGGACCGTAGGCACGGTCTTGGTGTCCGTACCCGGAAACCTCGACACCGTTGACCTTGCCGGTGACATACATCAGTTCGTGCCGGTAATACACGTCATCATCGATGCCGTCCTGGGTAGGCACGCGGGTGATGACGATGTCACTAACCGTCTTCCCGTGAATTTCCCACCGCCCACGGGCGTCATGCCAGTGAAACCCGTCGGCGTCGTGCTCGACACTGCCACTCGGGTAGAGCCACTGCAGTCGATCGCCGCTCTCGAAGTATTGCAGGGGTTCGAACCAGTCGATGGACGCGTACTCATCGAACAGGTGCCCGGCCTCGGTGTCGAGTTGGTTGGAGAGCGATCGGAACCCGCAGACCGGCGAAACCACATGGGTCATGCCGATGATGAAGTCTTCGAGTCCCCTTAAGCCCCAATAGGTTTGTCCGGATGCGTCGCTGACGATCGCACCCAGCCAGATACCGGCTAGGCCAACGTCATCACTCGGAGTCCAGCCTCGACGGTAATGCTCGAGCGACGGCGTCTGCGCGGTCACGTCGAATTCGATCTGATCTGGCACTCAGTTCTCCCTTACTCTCATGACGGCACTGTCAACGCTTTTCGAGCAGGCCGAGCAGTTCGAGGCCATCGAGATATTTCTCGATGACGTACTTGTCGATCTGAGGTATCTCACCGTCGCGACCCAGGCCGGCCGCCTTCACCGCGGCGCTGAATTGTTCGGCTGGCGCGAACGTTCCGCGAGTCGGCGGCAGCGGGTGGCGGTAGTTTTGTAGCAGCGGAAGCAACGACGCCTGGCGTTGTCGTTCCGGGAGATTGCGTACCGCGGTCTCGAATCGGGCATACCACTCGTCGTAGCCATTGATGCGCTCAATGCGGCACCCGGCCTCGGCCATCCAGTCGACGTAGTCGTCGAACCCGATGCCGTCGTCGTGCGGGTTCACCACGTGGAAAGTCTGAAAGCCGCTCTCGGCCTTGACACCAAGCGTCGAGATCGATTCCGCGACGAAATCGACAGGTAGGCCGTCGAAATGCGACGGGCTCCGTTTGCCGTCGGCCGCGTGTATGTAGAACGACTCGGGCGCGAGGCCGGTTGCCGCAATGCTGAGGATCAAACGGGTGACCATGTCCGGAACATTGAGCTGCCCGCCGTAGCCGGGTGCGGCCATGATCATGTCGGAGCGGAACACCGTCACGGGCAGGCCGCACAGGTCATGGGCTTCCCGCAGCAGCACTTCTGCCGCCCACTTGCTGGTGGCATAACCGCTCGCATAGCTGTTGTCGACGGTACGCGTGACGCTCATCTTGCGGACATCGGGATCCTCGACAATCTCCGAGGGGTCAACCGTCACACCCACGCCGACCGAGGACACATAGGCGAACGCCTTTTGGCGGGTCGTCAACGCCAGGCGGATAAGCTCCGCCGTGCCAACCACATTGGGCCCGAACAGCTGATGGTAGGGCAGCATGTGGTTGACCAGAGCGGCGGGATCGACGATCAGGTCGACGGTGTCGGCCAGGCGCTGCCAGCCCGGGTGGTCCAGCCCGAGTTCGGCGAGTTCTTGTCGCCGGCAAGGACTTCGAGATGATCGGCGGCCGGCCTTTGATAGTCGTCCAGCAGCTTGGTGTCGCCGCTGTCGAACACCGCATCCAGCCTTGCCCGCGCGGCCGCATCGTCCTTCGCGCGGACCAGACAGATCACCTTTCCGCCCGACCCCTTCACGCGGTGCAGCCAGTCCAGTAATAGGTAGCGACCCAGGTAACCGGTCGCGCCGGTCAGCAGCACGGTCGAAATATTGGCGGGGGGGCCCGGGAGCGTCGGGGCATGGGCAAGGGTTGCGACGTCGATGAACTTGTCCAGCGTGAGGTCGCTGGCACAAACCGTTGCTCGAGCTGGTGCTGTGTACCGACGCGAAAGTGGGCCTGTCCGAATTTGTTTCCTGTTGCGCGTTGACGTAATCGGCGATGCCCTGCAGGTCGCTCGACGGGCTGATGATAACCCCAACAGGTACCTCGACACCGAAAATGTCCTCGAGCGCATCGGCGAATGTCAACGCCGACAGACAAGAATCTCCGCCCAGCTCGGTGAAGTGCACATCAGGTGCCGGAGCGCTGCCGATAGAACCCAGCAGCGCACCCGCGGCCGCGCACACAGTGTCGGTCGTGGGCTGGCTGGATACGAGTTCGCGCAACTCGCGCAGTCGGTCGTGTTGGGCGTCGGCAAGCTCGGCGTACAAGCGCTCACCCCGCTCCCCATAGATACGTTTCAAGTTAGGACGAGAGAGTTTTCCAGTGCCGGTCAGCAAGCCGTTGTCCACCGTGAACGGCGTCGTTTCGACGATGATGTCGCGCGGGACTTCGTAGCTTTGCAGTTCGGCGGCTCGTGCGGCTCTTTGCAGCGTGCGCAGGATATGCGGCTTGAGCGCATCGACATCGTTCCCGGCCATCGCTTCGTCGGTGGGCACCACCACAGCCAGCAGGAATGACCGTTCACCGTTGCCGTACACGTAGACCTGACGGACGGGGTCGCAGTTCGCGAACACGGCTTCCAATCTTGAAATCGTGACGAACTCTCCCTGGGAGAGCTTGAGTACGTTGTTGCGCCGGTCGACGAATCGGAACTCGTCGGGTCCAAGCTGTGCGAAGACATCACCCGTGCGG